>NZ_LUKZ01000039.1 GCF_001633105.1 Acidovorax sp. GW101-3H11 | reverse complement strand
GCCAACCAGCAACTGTTCGGGCTCGCAACAAACGGCCAGCCATCCACGCCAAATGCTCTCCCGCGGGCTCGCGGCCCAGAGGGCCAACGGGCTGTGGATAACCGCACAAACTCATTTCCCCAAACATCGAAAACGAAAGATACAAGGGTTGGGGAGAGGGGGCGCACAGGCAAGGTGGTCGCAAAGAGTGCAACCCCTCTCCCCCGCCCCCTCCCACAAGGGGAGAGGGAGTCAACCCCCCGGATCGCAGCGCACCCCCTTGCAGGGCGCACCGACCGTCAGCCTCAGAACCCTGGCAGCACCGAGCCCTTGAACTCGGTCTGGATGAACTTCTTCACTTCCTCCGAGTGGTAGGCCTTCACCAGCTTGGCGACCCAGGGCTTGTCCTTGTCGGCTTCGCGCACGGCGATCAGGTTGACGTAGGGGCTCTTGGCGTTTTCTTGCGCAATCGCGTCCTTGCCGGGGTTCAGGCCCGCCGACAGCGCGAAGTTGGTGTTGATGGCCGAGGCGTCCAGGTCGTCCAGCGAGCGCGGCAGCTGGGCGGCGTCGAGTTCGACGAACTTGAGCTTCTTGGGGTTGCTCACCACATCCAGCGGCGTGGCTTTCAGGCCTGCGCCGTCACGCAGCTTGATCAGGCCTTTGTCCTGCAGCACCAGCAGCACGCGGCCGCCGTTGGTGGGGTCGTTGGGGATGCCGAACTTGGCGCCTTCCTTCAGGTCTTCCAGTTTCTTGACCTTCTTGGAATACAGGCCGATGGGGAAGTTGACGGTGTAGCCCACCGACACCAGCTTGTAGCCCCGGTCGGCCACTTGCGCATCGAGGTAAGGCTTGTGCTGGTAGCTGTTGGCGTCCAGGTCGCCCGCCGACAGCGCGGCGTTGGGCTGCACGTAGTCGCTGAACTCGACGATCTGGATCTTCAGGCCGTCCTTCTCGGCGACCTTCTTCACCTGCTCAAAAATCTGCGCGTGGGGGCCGCCCGTCACGCCGATCTTGAGGGGCTTGTCCTGAGCGATCGCGCCGGTGGAGAAAGCGGCGGCAGCAGCCAAAGCCAGGGCAGATTGCAGGAGGAGGCGCTTGTTGTTGTTCACAGGGAAAACCTTTCGTAAAGAGATGGAACGCATCCTAGGGTTTTCCCGTTAAAACTGGAACAACTAAGTTTTCATTTCATTACAACTCAATCGAATAAGAAGACAAGACCCGTGCACCCTACCCCCACCTCATGAGACTGGCGCGCGCCCGGCGAGGGCAGCCGAGCAAGGGCCGCCCCGCAGCGAGGGCTGCGTCCCCCTTCCCGAATCGCGCAGCGATTCGAGAGAAGGGGCAAGTGGCGCAGCCACTCAGGGGGATGTTCCAAGTCACCCGCGCAGCGCCACGTTGTTCAGCTTGTCCAGCCGCTCAGGCCAGGTGCCCTCCACCGTCGCGCCCTGCAGCAGGATGCGCGTCCAGGCCACCCAGGCGTCCCACTGCACGCGCTTGTCCCACGCGTTGCCCCAGGCGCAGAACAGGTGCAGCGCGCTCTCGGCAGCGGCCTTGGCGTCCTCCTTGCGGCCAGCGGACAGATACAGCTGGGCCAGCACCATCTGCGGCTCGCCCACCCAGGGGTTGTGGCGCACGGCGCTTTCCAGCACGCAGGTGGCCACGTCCAAGTCCACCAGCGGCTGGTCTTGCTGGATGACGGACCAATACAGCGACGTGGCCGCCGCCTCGTTGGCGGCCGACAGGTACTGCGAGCAGTGCGCAAACACCGGCGGCATGGGCAGCACATCCTTCAGCCCCGGGTGCTGCAGCGCCTTCGCCAGCCCGTTGATCTGGTGCACCATGCGCCCCGACGGCCGCATGGGCCCGGGCCAGAGCGATGCAGCCCAGTGCGCCTTCTGGTTGCGGTGCTGCACCTCGGGGAAGCGCGAGAAGACGTCGTCTTGCCAGCTGAACCACTGCTCGATGGTGTCGGCCATGCTCACGATGATGAAGGCCGCCACCTCATACGGCGTGAGCACATGGTCCTGCCCATCCTTTTGCAGCACCAGGCTGCCGTCGGCCTCCAGCGCGTGGGCCAGCACCTTTTGCACAAACTGCGTGCGCGACTGCGTACAGAACAGGTAGACCAGGTGTTCGGCCGACTCGCCCGCAATCTCGCGCACCCGGGCGCGCTCCTTCGCGGGGTCGAACTTCACCAGGTCCACAAACGCATTGCCATACACGCTGTGCAGCAGCCCCAGCAGGCGCACGTCGCGCGGCTGCTGCCACACGGTCAGGGTGCGCGTCACGCCCACCAGGTGGTGGCGAAACGTGCCCGCCTTGTGCCAGTCCTGCCCCACATTGCGTGCCAGCACGGTGGGCAGCACGGGGGCCAGTTCGGGGTCGCGGGTCAGCCATTCGTCGTCCAGCAGCGGCAACGCGCGGGCAAACAGGTCGGCATCCAGGGGGTGAAGCGGCAGGGTCATGGCGGGGTGTCTCCGGTGTTCTCGTGCGATCAAACCCATCAGGCCCATCGGGTGGGCCGAATGGATCGGCGGGTGGGTGAAGAAAAATGCAAAGTACACACAGTATCAGCATCGCCCCGGACCCGCGCCATCGGGCGCACCCTGTGTTTTACAAGCAAAAATGGGCCTTACCGCGCGACTGTATTGCCCAAGCAGCTATCAAAAATATAGTAGCCACCCCCAACGCAGCGCGCACCGGCGCTCCGTATCGCATCAAGGCACTCTGGTGGAGCCCTGCAATTTCCAGTTTTATGGATTTCATTTCCATTAAACTGCCGCCATGGACATCCACCACCACATCGCCCAGCGCCTGCGCGAACTGCGCAGCGCCCGGGGCTATTCGCTCGACGCCCTGGCCGAACGCAGCGGCGTGAGCCGCTCCAACATCTCGCTCATCGAGCGCGGCGAAAGCAGCCCCACGGCGGCCGTGCTCGACAAGCTGGCCATCGGCCTGGGCGTGGCGCTGGCCTCGTTTTTTGATGACGGCGGTGAAGGCCGCGAAGGCGCGCAGCCCCCCTCCCCCCACATCCGCGCCGCCGACCAGCCCCGGTGGCAAGACCCCGCCTCGGGCTACGTGCGCCGCCGCCTCTCGCCCCCCGCGCCCTCGCCACTGCAGCTGGTGGAGGTGGTCTTCCCCCCCGGCCAGCGCGTAGCCCTGGACTCGGCCGTGCCGGGCGCCGACATCCACCAGCAGATCTGGCTGCTGGAAGGCCGCATGGAGCTGACCGTGGGCGACACCCTGTGGCCGCTGGCCGCAGGCGACTGCCTGGCCATGCAGCTCAACCAGCCCATCGTGTTCCACAACCCCGGCACCGCGCCCGCGCGCTACCTGGTGGCGCTGGCCACGGTTGCGCCCTTTGCAGCATTCACACCATTCGCCCCGCGCGGCCAGTCCCCTGCGCGCGTGACCGCCCCCACCACCACACCACCACCCGCCCGGAGAAAACCATGACCGCCGCTGCTACCCACGCACAAGCCCAGTCCACATCCGCAGCCACCATCCGCCGCCTGCGCCCCCACGAAGCCGCCGCCAGCGTGGGCGCGCTGGCCGATGTGCTGATCGACTGCGTGCACGGCGGCGCCTCGGTCAGCTTCATGGCGCCCCTGCCGCGCGACAAGGCCCTGGCCTTCTGGCGCGGCGTGGCCGACGGCGTGGCGCGCAACGAACGCGTGCTGCTGGTGGCCGAAGACGCCAGCGGAGCCATCGTGGGCACCGTGCAGCTCATCACCGCCATGCCCGACAACCAGCCCCACCGCGCCGACGTCGCCAAGATGCTGGTCCACCGCCGCGCCCGCCGCCAGGGCATCGCCCAGCAACTCATGGCCGCCGTGGACGATGCCGCACGTGGGGAGCACAAAACCGTGCTGGTGCTCGACACCGTGACCGGCGGCGACGCCGAGCGACTGTACGAACGCGCAGGCTGGCAGCGCGTGGGCGTGGTGCCGGACTACGCGCTGATGCCGGATGGGGCGTTGTGCGGGACTACGTTTTTTTGCAAGAGGGTGTGAGGAATGTGAAGGGAGCTTGCGTGCAAAGGGTGGAGCTGCACGTAGCGCGCCGATGCTAATAGCACTGAAGCACTGCACGCTCCAATGCGCTGCCGCCACACATAGTTGCTCCAAGCGCACACCACTTTGATTTTCAACTTCGTTTGGGAAACAGTCGTCGCCTTACTAGTAGGAGTTGGCTCGCACTCACGCAAGGCGCAGAAGGATAATTTTATCCTAGGCCAAATAACACCTTTCAATCACGCGTCAAAAATTTTCAAGATAATAATTTTCTTGAAAAACAAGCATTCACGTGCTATAATTACATTTGAATCATCAAATCATTCCCAGTGATTTGACGCATTCATAGTCTGCTCTCATTGCCCATTCAGCCCATGCGCTGACTAGAAGTTCGGGTCAAAAAAAATATTTAAGGCATCAACCGCATTTATTAATGCGCGTTTGCTTTCGCTCGATCTCTCACTCGTACAGTGAGCCAGTCTAGGGCTTTTCAGCCCATTCCTATTGGCCATTAGGCCTAATTGTCACATCCCGGACGATCATATGGCCGCTTGTGAAAAAGATGCGGATGCGTCTGATGCCACTCTTTCATGGCCTGCATAGGCGTACTGCTCTTGAGCGCTGACTGCGGCAACTGGTGGTTGTACAGGGCCACATAGCGCAGCAAGGTCTGCTCCATATCTTCGCGGCTGTTGAATCGGTGGGTCTTCAGGACGTCCGCTATGCGGCCATTGAACCGCTCCACCATGCCGTTGGTTCTCGGGGTCCTGGGCTTGGTCAGCCGGTGCTCTATGCCCAGCTCCTGGCACAGTTGGTCGAACTCATGGTTGCCGCTGGGTTCGCGCTCCCGGCTGGCAAACAGTCGGTCTGTGAACTC
>NZ_LUKZ01000038.1 GCF_001633105.1 Acidovorax sp. GW101-3H11 | reverse complement strand
GTGCAACACGCTCCACAGCCCAGGGCGCGGCCAGCCCCAATGCCTGGCAGAACAACGCTTCTTGCATGGGGAGGGCTCCTGTTCGGGGGGTGTCAATGGGTTTATTTGTACTGTAGTGTTCCACCCGAAACGGAAGAGAGCCCAAAAAAGCTCAAAAAAAACCGTGCACTTGGCTCACCCGCACCGTATGACGCGGGCGCGGCCCCACGCCAGCGCCACCGTGGAACCGACTCTGCCGGGCCACAGGTGGTCGTCCCCCTGGGGGGCTGAGAGGCCGCAGCTCCCAGCCTGCCTGCGCAGGCTTGGACGGCATCGAAGAGCTGCCGCCCCTGGCGGCGGCGCCGAGCGGGTTGCGGCTCAGGGGGGTCAATCGACCTTCGCGCCCGACGCCTTCACCACCTGCTGGTACTTGGCGCGCTCGGCGGCCATGAAGCTGTCGAACTGCTGCGGCGTGGTGGCGACGGGTTCGGCCATCAGGGCGCCAAAGCGGGTCTTGGTTTCGGGCGCGTTCAGCGCCGCCACAAAGGCCTTGTTCAGCTTGTCGATGACGGGCTTGGGCGTGGCCGCCGGGGCCACCAGGCCCCACCAGGTGTCGATGGAAAAACCCTTGAAAGTCGCGGACAGCGGCGGCACGCCCGGCAGCGAGGCCGAGGCGTCGAGCGAGGTCACGGCCAGGGCCTTGAGCTTGCCCGCGCGGATGTTGGGTGCGGCGGCGGCCAGGTTGTCGATGTTGAAGTCCACCTCGCCCGCCAGCAGCGCCAGCTGGGCCGGGTTGGCGCCCCGGTAGGGGATGTGCAGCGCAAAGATGCCCGCGCGCTGCTTGAACATTTCGCCCGCCAGATGGCCTGCGCTGCCGTTGCCGCCGCTGCCGTAGTTGAGCTTGGCGGGGTTGGCCTTGGCGTAGGCGATCAGGTCGGCCACCGAGTGGATCTTGAGCTGCTCGGCCTTGGCGGCGTTCATGACCAGCACGTTGGGCACGCGCACCATCTGCGTGATGCCGGCAAAGTCCTTGCCCGCGTCATACGGCATGCGCGCATACAGCCAGGGGTTGACCGCGTGGGTGGCCGTGGCGGCGATGCCGATGGTCAGGCCGTCCGGTGCGGCCTTGGCAATCGCGTCGGCGCCGATGTTGCCGCCCGCGCCGCCCTTGTTGTCGATGATCACCGTGCCCAGCGAGTCGCGCACGCGCTCGGCCAGTGCACGGGCCGTCACGTCGATGGGGCCGCCAGGGGCATACGGGACGATCAGGCGGATGGGCTGGCCTGTGTCCTGCGCCCAGGCGGCAAAGGACGAGAAGACCGCTGCGGCTGCAACGGCGCTGAGGAGAAGGTGGTTTCTGCGGTTCATGGATGCATTGTGCAAAAAATTCGTAAGAAGGCTTACGAAAACCTGGACGGAGGGTCTGCGGCAAGCCCCAGTTCTTCCACCAGCTTGCCCAGCTCGTGCGACGAGCGGATGTCCAGCTTCAGGAAGATGGCGGAGCGGTGCGTGTCCACGGTGCGGGGGTCGATGGGGCGGTCGGGGTCGCGCTGCGCCAGGGCGCGGGCGACTTCCTTGCTGCTGATGCCGGTGGCCACCAGGCGCGCCACCTCCTGCTGGCGCGGGCTCAGCGCGTTCCAGCGCTCGCGCAGTTGCTGCAACCGTTGCGTCTGCCGTGCGTGCGCCTGCGACAGCGTCGAGGCTTTCTCGACGGCTGCCATTAAGGTGGTTTCGTTGCACGGCTTTTCCAGCCAGTCCACCGCCCCTTGCTTGACGGCTGCGACGGCGGAGGACAGCTCCCCGTGGGCCGACAGGAACACGGTCTTGAGCGCGCTGTGGCGCTGGCTAAGTTCTTGGAACACCTGCAGCCCGCTCAGGCCTTCCATGCGCAGGTCCAGCAGCACGCAGCCGGGTTGGTCCAGCGCGGCCTGGGCCAGAAAAGTCTCACCGCCGTCAAAGGCGCGCACGGTGTACCCGCGTGCCAGCAGCAGGGCGGCCAGCGATTGGCGCACGCCCTCGTCGTCGTCCACGATGTAGACCAGGGTGTCGTCGGGGGACTTGGTTGCTGGGGTAGCGGTGTCGTCGGTCATGGTGTGGTGGCAGCTTCCGGCGCAACGGCGCAAGGCAGGCGGATCTCGAAAACGGCGCCGCCGCCCTCGCGGTTGCGGGCCTGCAGCTGGCCGCCCATGCTCTCAATGATGGAGCGGCAGATGTTGAGGCCCAGGCCCAGCCCGTCGGAACGGGTGGTGAAAAAAGGCTCGAACAGGCGCTCGGCGATGCCGGGCGGCAGGCCCGGGCCCCGGTCGAGCACCTGCACCAGCGCGTGGCCGTGGTCTGCGGCCACGCGCAGCCGCAGTTCGTGCCCCTCGGGCGGTGGCTGGTGCGTCTGCATGGCCTGCAGGGCGTTCAGGCCCAGGTTGATCACCACCTGCTCCAGCAGCACGCGGTCGGCATGCACCTGCAAAGGGGCTCCGGTCTGCTCGACGCGCACCGCAATCCCCTGGCGGCGGGCCTCGGCGCGCAAGAGCAGCTCCAGTGACTGCTCCACGATGGCCGATAGGTCGCAGGGCTCGCGGCTTTCAGGGTGCTGGCGCACCCAGCGGCGGATGCGGCCCACGATGTCGGCGGCCCGCAGCGCCTGGGCCGACAGGGCTTCCAGGCTGTCGTTCAGGGGCCCGGTCTTGCCTTGGGCGGCCAGCGCACGTGCCGCTGCCGCGTAGTTGACCAGGGCCGCAAGCGGCTGGTTCAGTTCGTGCGCCAGGGTCGATGCCATCTCGCCCACGGTGATCACACGCTGCACGCGCTGCAGCTGGGCCTCGCGCTGCTGCTGCTGTTCTTCGGCGCGTTTCTGGGCTGTGATGTTCACCACCGAACTCATCCAGCCGATGTGCTGGCCGTGGCCGTCGATGAGGCGGGTGGTGTAGAACATGGTGTACACGTCCGAGCCATCGCGGTGGCGCAGGCGGTTTTCGCGGCCCTGGGGCGATGCCTTGCCAGCCAGCACGGTGTCGCTGTCGTTCCAGTGCCGGTCCAGCTCGTCGGGGTGCCAGTAGGGGTAGGGCGGCAGCTGGCCGATGAGTTCGTCGGCTCGGTAGCCCACCATGTCGCACATGGCGGCATTCACGTAGACGATGCGGCCCTCCAGGTCGCGGGCGCGCATGCCCACCAGCAGCGAGTCTTCCATGGACTGGCGGAAGGCCTGGGCCTGCTGCAGCGCATGGGTGCGCTCCTGCACGCGCTGCTCCAGCCCGATGCGGGCCTGGCGGTTTTCGGCCAGGCGGCGCTCGCGCAGCTGCCAATACAGTGCGCCCAGCACCAGCAGCCCTGAGGCCAGCGTGGCCAGCGCCCAGGCCTGCTGGCGCGCCACGGTCACCACCCGGCTGTCGGCCGTGACGGTGAGTGTCCAGCCCAGGTCGGGCAGCGCTTCCTCGAACGCCAGGTACCGTTTGCCATTGCCGTCCAGGTGCAGTTCGGCGCCGGGCTGGTCGCTGTGCTGGCGCAAGGCCCAGGGCACGGGGCGGGGCGTCCAGCCGGTGCCATATTGTTCGTTGTGCTGCAGCTGCTGCACGTCGGCTGCTGGCACGGGGTGGCTGGTGCGGTAGAGCCAGCTGGGCTCGGAGCCCAGGAACACGATGCCGCGCGCGTCCGTCACGAACACCGGGTCGCGCAGCTGCTCCCAGGGGTTGGCGATGGGCTCCATGCGCACTTTCACGGCCACCACACCAATCACCCGGCCGTTGTCGTGCACGGGGGCCGATACAAACAGGCCGGGTTCGCCCGTGGTCTTGCCCACGCCATAAAAGCGCCCGGTGTCGCCGCCCAGTGCATCGTGAAAGTAAGGGCGGTTGCGGTAGTTCTGGTGCACAAAGCTGTTCGGCGTGTCCCAGTTGCTTGATGCGAGGGTGAGGCCCTGCGGGTCCATCACATACAGCATGTCGGAGCCCGCGTGTTCGTTCACGGCCTGCAGGTAGGCGTTGGCGGCGTCGCGCACCTCCTGGGATGCGGGGTGGTGCAGCAGCTGGCGCACCAGCGGGTGCTGGGCGGTGGTGAAGGGCAGATAGTTGTAGCGCGTGGCCACGCCCCGCAGCGCCAGGGCCTGCACCTCGCCCGAGCGGCGCAGGTTGTCCCATTGCGCATCCCGCTCGTTCTGGGCCGCCCATTCACCGGCCGCCACCACCAGCAACGCGGCCAGACACAGCAGGGCTGCGATGAACCCAGCGCCCCGGCGTAGCCGGGGCAAGCGGTGTGATGGGCGCGGGGCACCGGCCTCGGCAGAGTCGGCGGGTGCCACGCGCGGGTCCACGGTCAGCCGCCGTGTTTGTCGGCTTCGGAGGTGAAGGAGTCGGCGAAGAACTCTTCGGGCGGCAAGCCGCGCTGCGCGCTGTAGGCCGCGCGGGCCGAATCGACCACGATGGGTGCGCCGCAGGCATAGACCTGGTGGCCCGAGAGGTCGGCAAAATCATCCAGCACGGCCTGGTGCACAAAGCCCGTGCGACCGTTCCAGCCGTCTTCGGGCAGGGCGTTGGAGACGACGGGGATGTAGCGCAGCCAGGGCAGCTCGGCCGCGCGGGCCTGCACCCAGTCGTGCATGTAGAGGTCTTCGGGGCGGCGGCCGCCCCAGTACAGCGCGGTGGGGCGGGTGATGCCCTTGAACTGCAGGTGCTCGATCAGCGCCTTGATGGGCGCAAAGCCCGTGCCCGAGGCCAGCAGCACGATGGGCTTGTCCGAGTCCTCGCGCAGGAAGAAGCTGCCGAACGGGCCTTCCACGCGCAGGATTTCCTTTTCCTTCATCGCGCCGAACACATGGTCGGTGAACTTGCCGCCGGGCATGTGGCGGATGTGCAGTTCCACCCCGGGCGCCTCGGTCTGGGTGTGGGGGGCGTTGGCCATCGAATACGCGCGGCGGGCGCCGTCGCGCAGGATGAACTCGATGTACTGGCCCGCGTGGTAGCGGAAGGTGTCGGCGGCGGGCAGCTGCAGGCGCACCTGCATCACGTCCGGCGACTTTTTCGTGAGCGTGGACACGCGCACCGGCATCTTCTTGATGGGGTAGGCGCTTTCGTCGGTGACCTGGCGCGATTCGAGCACCACGTCCGACAGCGGCTCGGCGCAGCAGGTCAGCACCAGGCCTGCGGCCTCTTCGTCGGCGCTGAGCGCCTTGGGCTGGTGCTCGCCGTGGCGCACCGTGCCGCTGATCTTCTTGCACTTGCACGAGCCGCAGGCGCCGTCCTTGCAGCCATAGGGCAGGCCCACGCCGTTCTGGATGGCGGCGCCCAGGATGGTCTGGCCTGTGCTGGCACCGAAAGCGCGGCCGCTGGGCTGCACTGTGATCTGGAAAACGGTCTCGGTGCTGGTCATGGAGTGGGTATCCTCGGATGCTCTTGTAGTCAACAAACGGCCCCGATTTTGCCCTTAGAGCGTGTTCATAGTTTGTTCATAGTGCCCGTTGCCCCACAAAGGCTGTGGCTGCAAGGCGCAAACCGCAGCCGGGCTGGTGGCCCGGCGAGGATTTGCAACGCCGCAGACGCTGCCTTTGCGGGGCAACCCTTCGGGCAAGGTCGCAAACAGCCACGCTCGTTGTTGCCCGCCTTGCCCATGCCACCAGCATGGGCTGCGGAGGGTGCCTAGATCGTGGCTGTTTGCGACCTTGCGGACACTATGAACAAACTATGAACACGCTCTCAAACCCCCTCGGCGCCCTGCCAGCGCGCTTTCGCCGTGAACGCCTGCTGATCGTGGGCTGTGGTGACGTGGGTCAACGTGTGGTGCGTGACCTGAGCACCGGCCCGGGTGCGGGGCGCCTGCAGGTGCTGGCGCTCACCTCCAGCCCGGCCCGCGTGGCGGGGCTGCGCCAGCTGGGCGCGCGGCCGCTGCTGGGCAATCTGGACGATGCCGCCACCGTGCGGCGCCTGTCGGGCGTGGCCACGCGGGTGCTGCACCTGGCCCCGCCGCCCGGTGAAGGCGCAGGCGGCGCTGCCTGGTGGGCCGACCCGCGCACCGTGGCGCTGGCCCGGGTGCTGCGGCTGCGCAGCCTGCCGGTGTCGCTGGCCTATGCCTCGACCAGCGGGGTGTATGGCGACTGCCAGGGTGCCCTGGTGCCCGAGACGCGGCCCCTGGCCCCCGCCACGCCCCGTGCGCAGCGCCGGGTGAATGCCGAGCGCGCCGTGCGCCATCTGGGCCGTGCCGGGGTGCGCGCCAGCGTGCTGCGCATTCCGGGCATCTACGCCCCCGACCGCGAGGGCGGCACGCCCGAGGCCCGCCTGCGACGCGGAACGCCGGTGCTGGTGCCCGAGGACGATGTGTTCACCAACCACATCCACGCCGACGACCTGGCGCGCGCCTGCGTGGCCGCGCTGTGGAAAGGGCAGCCGCAGCGCGCCTACAACGTGAGCGATGCGAGCCACATGAAGATGGGCGACTACTTCGACCTGGCGGCCGACCTGTACGGCCTGCCGCGCCCCCCCCGGGTGCCGCGCAGCACGGCGCAAGAGCAGTTGTCGTTGATGCTGCTGAGCTTCATGGGCGAATCGCGCCGACTGGACAACCGGCGCATGTTGCAGGAGCTGGGGCTGCGGCTGCGCTACCCCAGTGTGGCGCAGGGGCTGCAGGGCTTGCATGGCGCAAACCTATCGGCAGGCGCTCAGCGCGGGTAGACGTTGCCCTGGCTGTCGTAGCAGCGGAACACGTTGCACTGCGTGAATTTTTTCGGCTCCGGGGCCGGAGTGGGCTGGGGCGTGGGGCGCACCGGGTGGCGGGGCGGCACCACCACCACGACCGGCGCGGGGGTGGTCTGGTGATGGGAGTTGAGATAAAGGAAGAGTGAGAGGCGCGATAAATGGGAAGAAACGGGAAGACCTGGGGCAAAACGGGCCGACGGTTCTGCAAATCTCTTTCCCGACACGAAAACATAGAGCAGAAGAAAAAATGGCGCCACTTGGGCGCCGTTTTTTTTGCTCGTTGGGCCGATCAATCAGTGATTGCCATGCTCCCACCTACGAACTCAGCATCCGGGGCCATGATACCGCCCGCGTACACGGCTCGCGGGTTGTGCAAGGAGGCTCGCAACACATAGCCCTCCAGTTCCCAGAGCTTGGCCCGGGCAGCCGCGATGGCATTGTCCGCCGCGATTCCGATGCCGATGTGGGCCTTGAAGTTCTCCGGGCTGATACAGCCCGAGTAGCCAGTGGCCACCACGTAGCCATCGGGCAAAGCAGCCACCGCCATTGTGGATGTCGTGCCAGGGAAATGGTGGGTTTTGATCACCAGGTCGGCAACCAATGAGTCGATGTGCTCCTTCGTGACGCGTGGAGCCACATCGGCGCCGCTCGCGCGAATTTGCCGTTCAATGGCCTCGTCCGAGTCCAGCGGGGGCTCCTGGGTGACGTCGAGGAAGGCCACTTTGCTGTCCACCAGCGCCTCTACCCCTTCGAACAGCGCCGAGGCCATGCAAGCTGCGCGGGTCAGCTCGGGCGACGTGCCACAGGCCTGAATGGTGAAAACCAGTTGCTGAATCTGATGAAGGACCGGGTGCTTGTAGCGATCAGGCATGAAAACTCCGTAAATTGACAGGTCAAGCCGCCTGTCGTCGGCGTTATCGGTAGGTCAGACGCTTGGACTTGGGCGGATGCCCAAAGTGGTAGCCGCCACAAAAGCTGCAGTGGTATGCCTGCATGTAGCCCTGGTAGCCTTTGCGGCGGTGCAACCCCGAGATGGCGGCCTGAGCCTCGGCGGCGTTGGTGTAGCGGTGCTTGCCCTTGCAGGCCTTGCGGCGGATATGGCGTTTGCTGCTCATGACCTCACCGCATCAGGTCATCCAGCCATATCCCCACGATGTCCAGCAGGGCCGCCTCATCCCCGGCGCCCAGCTCGCCCGTGTCGGGGTCGGCAAACAGCATTCCGCGCCGAGGCATCTTCCAGGTGCCCCATTCGTGGAATGCGGCCTTGGGGTCACCAAAGCCCACGCGCACGCTGGTGCCGTCTGCAGAGTGGGTCAGACTGGCGAGCAGGTCGCCGTGGCGATCCAAAAGGCGGCCATTGCCGTCGTCGGGATAGTTCTCGCGCGTCCAAGGGGCCCATGCTTCCCAGGCTTGGCCAGTGGGATCAGTCTCGGTCTCGAATCGGGCACTGATCCGGGTCTCCAGCTCCATGCCGATGCTGTCCATCACCGGCTTCATGTCCGCCATGCCTTGCCGCAGGCGGTCAAAATAGCTCTGCAAGGTCTGCGAATTGGCCTGAATGCTCAAACTGATCATGTGCGACCTCGGTTTGACAGCGCCAAAGGCGCGGCGCTATCATCGGAGCGCTCACCAACGTTTCGGACGTTTAAGCCATAGGACCGCGCAGGCGGGTGCATTTGGCAGGTGGGCTTTTTCATTTCCGCACCGGCCTTTTGAACATGGTGAAAGGCACGATGTGCTTGCGGCGCACGCGAGCCGCCAGGTGGTAGACGATGCCGCCCAGAATCACCTCTCCCTCCAGCACCTTGCTCCCGTCCTTGGCGATAGGCGGGTCACCCAACGCCAGTTGAGCGCGGTTGAACAGGTCCCGGAATCGCGCCAGATCCTCGGCGGTCACCGGAATCTGTCCGCGCAGCGCCTCACTGGGCTTTCCATGGGACTTCAGCGTGTGCAACACACCGTCATGTTCCAACGCCACCAGGCGCCCGCTCAGATCCACGCCCAGCGCCTGGGCCCGCTGGGTCGCCATCGATGAGACCGTGCCGAGCACCTGAAGTGGCTGCTTGGCCTGTGGTGCCGCAGCCGACCGCTTCACAAACTCGACGGCGTCCGTGGCTTGCGCTGGCGTGTGCCACTGCGCCATGCCCTTGTCTCGCGCCGTCCGCGCCAGGTCGGGTGCAGCCTTGGTCAACCGGTTTGCCACAACCTCCTCCAGTGAGGCCGCCCGAGCGCTTGCTGCCCCCACGTTGTAGCCAAAGCCCGGGTCGATACCTATCGGCACCAGCTTGATCTCCCCCGTGCGCTTGTCCAGCCACTCGCGCATCGGCACTTCAGGCGCCACCTTGATCATGGGCTCACCCGTGGGCGTGGTGCCCTGGTCATACTCCCGCTGGCTGACGGCCACCACGCGACAGCGGCAGCGCCAGCCATTCGGCGGCAGATGGGTCAGCCAGAACGGATCGCTTACCGGAAGGGTCACCCCATTCCATGCCCGGTGCGATGCGCGCACGCGCTCGTCGCGCTTCGTGATGTAGCGAAGGAACGGATGGGTCTTCTGGTTGCGCTCGATGCGCTCCCACTGACCCGCCGCATACGCCATGCGTGTGTTGGTGTCATAGATCAGCTTCAGCCTGGCAGGGTCGAACGTGGTCACCACTTCGCGCTTGGTTAGCGGGTCCATCACGGTTTTTTCGCCCCACCAACCGGCCTTGGACAGCAGTTCCTCGGCGTTGCGCATGAAGTCCCGGCGCGATAGGTCGCCCCCCACCGACCGGCTGATCAGATCGCGGATGTCCTGGAGCAAATCAAGCCGCGCCAGACGGCTCACCGTGAACTGCTGCGCGTGCTCGTCCTCCCACAGGTCCTGCCAGGCAAAGGTCTTGGTGAGAGGGCCGCGCCGCTGCAGGTAGGCAATGGCCTCGGCAGGCGGCAGCTTCTGCAGGTCGGCGAACTCTTGCGCGGCAGAGGCCATGATCAGGCGTTCTCCACACCCGCGACCGCGCCAGCACGTGCCGCGAAGGTCGCACGCGTCAGCGAGTCAGCCATGGCATCAGCATCCAGCTGGGCCAGTAGGCCGGGCAGGCGCTGCAGCAACTGCTCGGCGGTCTCGCCTCGCGCCACAGCTTCATCCAGCAACGCCTGCAGCTTCTGGGCCACTGGCGCCATCAGCGGTTGCCAGTCAGCCAATGCGCCATCGACAAGCTCGTCAAGTGCATCACCCTGCTGAGCTTGACCGGGCTCCGCAAAGCTGGCGGCGGCAGGTGCACGAGGAGTGCCGGGCTCAGCAACTGGTGCCCCCGTGGTCGGCATTGGAGCTGGTTCGGGCGGTGGCGGCGAAGGCACCTTCTTCTTGGACCATCCCTCGCCATACTTGGCGCGGACGGTGTTCTCGTCCAGCTCAAAACCCATGTCGTGGATGATTTTGTCGCCCTCGGCCTGCGTCTTGGTGTCCTCTTCCTCCTTGATGTTGCGGTACACATGGCAAGGCTCCAAGCCGTTGTACTCACAGATCCAGGCCACCAGCGTTTCGTTGATGGTTTCCGAGAGCAGATCGCTGTCCGCCTGCGTCAGGTCCTGGCGCACATCCTTGCGCTCCTTGCTGGCTGCGGCCAAAGCGCCACCGCCAGAGCGCGCAGGTTCCTGACCAGTCAACACCTCGCTGATCCAGTCGTCCATGTACTCGCAGAGTTGCTGCTGAGTGGTGACATTGCCCGACAGCTTGCTCTCCAGCAAGGCAATCTCCATGCCCTCCGGTGTCATCAGGTAGCCGTCGTTGGACATGGCGCGCAGCGCATCGGCCAGCGTGCCTTTTTCCTTCGGGCCAGCGTTGCGCGGATACTTTCCGTGAGGCGTGGGCGAGCCAAAGCGATCACACAGCTTGTTCCAGGCCACGATGCCCTTGCGCTTGAAGAAGACTGGCCAGAACAGCTGCAGCCCAAGGCCCGTGCCATAGGGGTTGTCATCCTCGGGGTTCACGCGGTGCACGATGAACTTGCGATCCGGTACCGGAATGCCCTTGTGCATGTTCTCGCGCGTCAGCAGGTGGAGGCGCGGCGGGCTGTTCTCGTCGTCCTGGACGTAGACAAAGCGCCGCTGGGCCCGCTTGATCACCCGAGCAGGCACCACCATGTCATCGCGAATGGTCCAGACAATCTCAGCCACCGCATAGCCCGCAAGCAGCGCCTCCTGCAGCTCACCGCACATGCGGTCAAATGCAATGCCCTTGAGGATGGCCGTCAGCGTCTCAGCGTCTTGGGTGCCCTTGGCGCTGTTCTTGTCGCGCGGCTCCGCCTGCCATGCCTTCCCCACCAGGGCAAGCTGGCGCTTTTGCAAACCTGAGAAGACCTTGCCATCACGGCGCAGGTCGCGGTACAGCTCCACGCCCCCATTGCCACGCTCCAGCAGCAGCGGGTCATTGGTGCGCAGCACCCCCATGTAGTGCTGCTCGAAAGGATCGCGCAGCCGGTTTGCAAATTCGGAGTCCAGAGCGGGCGCGGCCGGGGCTGCGGGCTTGGAGGCGCGGTCAGTCCGCAAGGCTTTAACCATGGATGAAATCTCCCAGCGGCTGGCTGCTGTCACGCGGGCCGCCGCTTTGATACTCGATAGGGGCGGATGGGCTGGAACCCGCATGCAGCGCGAGAGCTAGCGCCCAGAAGCGGTCGGCGTGCCCGTTCACCTTGGTGCTGTCGTCGCCATCCGCAACGAAGCGGATGTTTCCCGCTGCGGTGGTGGTCTTCTGGACCTTGCGCAGGTCAGCGCGGATCTTTGGGTCTTCAGGGATGCGGACCATGCGGTCCTCCATGGCGCCGCGCAGCGGGTAGGCCAGGGCTTCCTTCACGGGACCGGAGAAGTTCACGCCTTCCACGCGGTGCGGACCAAACTTGTCCTGGGCGTCGTCGGCCCAACCAATACCCAGGCCGGTGGAGTCAATGCAAACGCGGTCGCAGATCTCGAACCAGGGCCACAAGATGGCTTCCTGGGCGCTCTTGCGCATCTTCTCCATCACCTCGACGTGGCGTGTGTAGAACACATCGCCCAGCTGCTCGACCACCCACAGCACCGTCAAATCCTTCTTGCGTCCAATATCCACGCCCGCGAACAGTCGGCCCTGGAAAGGGCCCTGCAGCCCGCGCTTCCAGTCGGTGCCGCCCGAGTACTCGCAAGCCGTGATCAGGCCGTACTCCAGAAACTTGGCATCATCGTCGGCCGGGATGCACATGTACTCCTGGTCGAACGACTCTTCGTCGGCTGCACCAGATTTCACGAAGTCGAAGTACTCGGCCTCATCCATGGCCTGCTGCTCTGCATCCGCTGGCAGGGCTTGCTGCAGCTTGAAGAGAAAGCCCTGTTCCAAGGCATCCTGCAGGGTGACCCGGTGAAGGCTGATCTTCTTGGGATTGCCCCCGTGCCGAGCTTCGCGCACGAGCTGGTTGAAGAAGCTGTGGGAGCCGCGATGTGTGCTTACCAGCTCCATGTTGCCGCCCCAGGTGATACCTGGGTAAGCAATAGCCCACATCTTGCGCTGGTCGCGGTGCAGCGCAAACTCGTCCAGCACGCGGCTGCCACGCTTACCCGCCTGAGCGTCTGGATTGCTGCTCATGCTATGGATGCGCCGCCCGCTGGCGAACTGAAGCACGTAGGCGCTCAGCTTCTTGTCTGCGTCCAGCACCACCTCGCCCAGGTCCTTGGCGGCCATGCCCATGATGCCCGCCCACAGCTTGCAGTCTTCGATGAAGAGGCGTGCCTGTATGTCATCGCGGCTGCTCACCCATTCGTCAAAGCGAGCGCCCTGGGCGGCGGCACGCTCATCGGCCCCGTAGGCGGTAGACCAGCTGATGCCGATCTGCCGCGACTTCTCCATCAGCTTGAGGCGAGATTCGTCCTTGATCCAGGCGCTCTGAAAAGCCAAAAAGATCGCATTGCGATCCGAAGGAATGCATTTGGCGCGGCCCTTGAGCTTTTCCATCAGACGATCCCCAACGCCTCACGGATCGCCGCCTTGGTGTCAGCTGTAACGCCGCCCTTGTTGGGCATGGCTTCCAGCTTGGCGCGCTGCTCTTCCATAAGCTCTCGGCGGGCCTCTTCCTTGGCTGCAGCGCGAGCCTCCATGCTGAAGCGCTTGTGCGTCACGCTGGCCTTGCCGATCTCAGCCGCGTTCTTGAACAGCTTGTTCACGTCCACGCTATCGGCGTCAATGTCCATGTCCATCAGGAGCGTGAAAATCTTCTCCTGCGTGAGCCGGACCACCGCCGAACCAAGCTTGTCCTCGTCGTCAGGCGCAGCGTCCACCAACGCGCGTGCCTGTTCGCTGGCCATCTTGAGCTGAGCCATGCGCCGCTCAAAGGGCGAGCCGTAGCGCTGCAGGGCCGATTTGGAAACATCGGCACCGCGCACCTTCAGATCGGCGGCGAGCTGCACATAGTCTCCAAACCCGCGCTTCACCAGTTCGGCATCCAGCCATTCCTTCAGCTCGGGCGGCAGCGAGTGCACTTTGCTACGTGGGGCCATAGATCACCCCTGCGTAATGCGCGGGCGCGCAATGCCCGGCTGAGCGTCGATCGTGTATTCCACGAACTCGATCCCCGTGCGGGTCAGGTCCACAAACCAGCGGTCCAGCGGATCACGGTCGATGCGCACCGTTTCGCGTGCTTCCAGGTAGTCCAGCTCACGGCGGATTTCTTGATGGGTGGCATCCGGGTAGACCGACTGGATGATGGGCAGCAGCGCCTCGGTGTAGATGCCAACGGGGCGGGACAGGTCAATCGCGGACAGCAGGTGCCAGCGGATGGCCTCACGGCGAGCCTTGAGCGCGGCGGCAGAATAGTTGAGGGTCATTGCATGTTCCCGTTGCGGTTGTCGATGGCGCGCTCTACACGCAAGGCAAAGTTGTCGATGCGGGTATTGATCGTCCCCAGGGCGTGCACGAAGTCATCGCGACGCACGTAGTCGCGGGGTAGCTCGGCCTGAAAGCGGAGGAAAGAGATTTCGAGCTGGCGTGTCGATTCGGCCTCGCTCTTCAGGTCCTCTCCCATCTTTGCGATGGTCGATGCCAGGTCGGCGAACTTCTCGTTGATCCGGCGCTCCTGCTGCATGCCGATGTATCTCAGCAGGGCCCACAAGATGCCCAAGAAAGTCCCCGCAATCGAGATGACGGCGACAACGGTAGAGAGGTCAAAATTCATCAGTTTTTGCGCATTGCGCCTCGGTTGTTTTGCTGGCCCGCCTTCTTCTCCAGGCGCGTTCTGCACGTCACACACAACTGGCAGCCGGGCACTGCAATGCGCCGCTCTTTCGGTATGTCTTGGCCGCAGTCCGAACAAGAGGCCGCTGAATCAGCGGCCGTTTTTCCCTTGAGCCCTGCGCGCAGCTCCTGATCGCGCAGCGCGTCGGCCAGCAATTCAGCTTCACGCTCGCTGGCGCGGTCCACGTCATCCATCACTGCTGCCGCTCCCCGTCAAGCCAGTTCAAGAGGCCGAGGTAGCGCCCCGCGCACAGGCCGTAGAGGTCGTACATGGCCTTCAGCTCCTGTGCCACTGGGTCCACCTCACCGCTCTCGGGCGGTGCTGGCGGGGGCTGCGGGCAGCGCGCCGTGTATTCCGCTGGCAGCGGCTTCTGCAGCCCGGTCCCGGGCTTCGGAGAGGTTCCGCATGACGCGAGCAGGAAACACGCAGCCAACGCGGCTGTCAGCAGTGGTCGTGAGCGCATCGCTCATCTCCTTGGATGTGGTGTCATTGACCTTCTCGCGCGCAGCCACCGCCAGGCGTAGGTTGCGGCTGGCAATGCCAGACTGTTTGACCAGGTCGGCGTGTTCGGCCACCTGGTCGGTGAGGGTTTTGAGGGCAGCGCCGTCCTGGCGGCCTTTCTCCAGGGCCTTGCCTTGGTCCAGGCCGTAGCCGTATCCACCGATACCGGCCGCAATGGCGACCAGCAGGCCGCCAACTGCAACTGTTGCTGCGCTGCTCATAGGCCAGGCCCCCACTGCAGGTAGCGTGGCTGGATCACCACAAGAATGCGGTGGGGGTAGCCCAGGTTTTCTTTGCAATGCACGGCAGCGCGGCGGGCTTTGCCGCAAGCCGCATCGACCTGGGCCCGCGAAGGCTGAGCCAGCCCGGTACTGGCGGCCTCCTGTTGCCAATGGCCAAGCCCGCCGTTGTAAGAGCGCAGCGCAACCCACATGCGGTCGTGCGGCGAATAGCGAGCTGGTGCACGGTCGTACAGCCAGCGGTCATAGGTGACCAGGGCGCGAAAGGACCACGCCGGGTTGAAGGGCTGCTGCGATGCCAGGTCAGGGTGCAACCCAGCAATCCACTTGGTGGTCGCGGGCATGAACTGGGCCAAGCCCTGCGCCCCCACATGCGATACAGCATCGGCGCGCCACGCGCTTTCCTGGTGAACCTGGGCGGCAAACACAGCCACCGGGGCATCCATGCCCCAGGATGCGTGAGCGGTGCGAACCAGAAGCGCGCGGTACTGCTGTGCGCCCTGCGGCACCTGGGCCTGCGCGCAGCTTGCGGCAACGGCGACGGCCACGACCGCCAACCAGGCCAGCGCGGGAATTCGTGAACACCAACGCATCACAGCCCCGCAGCCACACCCAGCACCACGCAGCCCACCACAATGGCCCGCCGCAGCTGCGCCACGCAATAGGCGGCCATGTACTCGGCATTGGCTATGGGGTAGTCCACACCCCCCTCGGGCTCTTCGGTGCCCTTGCGCCAGTCGCGCCAGAGGAAGGAATCAGGCCGTGCGTAGGGGAACAGCGCGCGGTCGAGCCAATAGCCGATCACGGCGGCCAGCGCAATAAGCGCGGCCTTGTAGAGCACCACCGGTAGCTGCACCGGCGATACCACTGCGATCACCGCCAGAAGCAGCGCCGCAAGCACGATGAAAAGGCTGCTGCGCGGGGCACGCAGCCAGATAGGGATGTGGTCTTTGAGCGTCATGCACGGCAGGATGCCGTGCACGCTTGATCGGGACTAAATGGAGCGCGCCATTGTTACTGCCAATCCTTGCAACATCCCATCTTCAAACGTTGCAAGGACAGACTACAGGTGCTGAATTCAACCGTTTTTATTTTCAGGCTGACTCATCCGCTCAAAGAGATTGAGCAAGACCTCTGCAACACGAGCGACTGCGAAAGCAGCGTAAATGGTGCTCGCAACAAGGAACGTAGACCATGGCTGTGATACTGCTGACCCATCACCCGGCAGAAAGAAGAACAGGAGCACACAGGCTCCGGCCAGCGCTAGGCAACCCAATATTGCCGAACGAAGATATCTGTGCACCCCGGGCATGTGGCCGCCTTCTTGCAACTGCCTGCCTGTTTGGGTGCTCCCAATTGGGAGGAGGATTGAAAGGGCGGTTGTCAGGAAGCCCGCACAGATTGCGGCGGCAGACAACAACGCGCCAAGTAATTCTTTCGAGTAGGCATTTGGAATGTCCAGCCCCGCGTACCACCATGCCCCGGCGCCGCCTGCCGCTGAAAGCAGCGGCCCCCATTGCTCAATTTTCAGGCGCAAAGACATAGTGAAAGATTCAAATCCAGCCTAGAAGTGCCCTGTCGAGCATATCCCAGCGCGAATTGATCGTGTAACGGTGATCAACAACTTTGAGTTCGTTGGCCCCAAATCGACGCTTAATTTTGTGTTCAAGCAGATTGATGACCTGGTCCTTTTTACCTGTCGTTGGATCTTCGCCTTTGACCCTCAGTACCGATACATCGTCGTTTTGAGCACGCAGCTTGTTGATCATGGACTTGACCGACTGGCTGCTGAGAAAGTTCAGCTTTTTCTTGCCGGTATTGGCACCCAATGTGATGGAAACACGCTGAGCGTGAGCAGGCTTTGTTGCAAGCGCAAGGGCTGTGCCAACAGTACTCTGCGATGCTTCCAAGGCATCGACAGTAGCCGTGATTTCAACTGAAGTGATGTTCTTCAAGCCGCCTAGTCGCGCCACTACTGTTGGATCAAGTTTTGGGTTCACTGAGTATGCGAACTGTCTTGCGCTGCCTGGATCAACGGCGTTGAAGTACTCTGCCATTCGGGTGGGGCCGATTCCAGAATGGTTGTGCAGAATCAGAAGCCACTTTTTGGATGGTACGTAGAGCGCTGCAGTCTCCTCTCCAAAGTCTTCATCTATTCGCATCTGGATTCCAGAAACCGGCACCGCGTTCCCGAGTTTTCCTGGTCCGACCTCGCGCTTCTTGACGAAGTCCAAGTGATAGACCGCTGGCATGTTCGGATACAGACCGGCAGGTATCTTCAGAACCTGTTCCAAACGAAGGTCGCCACGCCACCGTTGATCCAAAGTCAGCTGATTGAACTCGTCCAAGGTATCACTGAGCTTCTGACACGTCTGGGGTGTCCAGTCAACGTCAAAAAGATTTACGGTGACCATCTTTGCCATTCTTACTTCCTCTCCAGTGGTTTTAGTCGTAGGGGATAGGGCACATTGGTGCTGGGCGGCAAGCCTTCAGTTCACACCCCACTCAAGCCGCTTCGCTTGGATCTTGGTCCAGTCGGCGCTGAACTTGCCGTTGTCGAACTCGCAAGCGGCCTGCTTGGTCACGAAGCCGCCAAAACCGTTGGTGGCGTGCAGCGTCATTCGGAGCACTCGTTTGTCCTCAAACTTGGGCTCGGTGTAGTAGGCGTTTGCAGGGTCGCGAAGCAGCGGCTTGTACCAAGCCAGGCACTGATCCGCCTGAATTTCCAGCGCAGATTTCGAGGGCGTTGCAGGCTTGGGTGTCGGTTGAATCGGAGGCGCGGCAGTCTGTACTGGTGCTGGTGCTGCAGCGGTAGTTGCAGGCGCAACTGGCTGGGAGACATTGCCGCTTGCCGGGCGCACTTCGATCTTCTCACCTTTGCCAGCACAGGGGGCATCCTGGAAAACCGTCTTGCCGTCAGGCCCGATGCATTTATTCACCGCCCAGGCTGGACCCGTCACAGCCAATACGGCAACAGACAGGGCAATCAATCTCAGCATGCGTTGTCTCCAGAAAGAATCTTCTCCACTCGCATTGCAGTCGCCTGTGGAAAGATGGTTGTGAGTAGCAGCGCCCTCGTGACGCCGAGGTAAACGACACAGGTGACCAAAAGCGTGATTGGCTTCAGGAACGGTCCCGGCATTCTGTTCATGGTATCGATCAACGCGTAGATCAAAACGCTGGTCATCAGGAACGTGCCGGTCCACCCGACGGCCATATCCGTCTTGCGTGCGCTGGGCTTCAGCCTCTTCGCGGCCTCAGACCACACAAGGGAGCCGAATCGCCAAGCGCGGGACAACTCTTTCCCGGTGAACCCGTGCTCCAACATGAGCAATTCAAACTGCTCGCGAGCTTCGCGTCGGCAATCGATACCCGTGTGCTTGAGGAAAAGTGCTTGCAGTTCCGACTCGGGGCGAGCGTGTCCGACATGAATGTTGTTGACAACGTCACGCCCCGCCACATCACCGGTCACTGTTCCGGTGAACACCTGATCACGAGCGCTCACCGCTTACCCCCACCTTTCACGATGTCTCGCCCCGCAATGTCGCCTGTTGGGGCCTTGTTGAAGATCTGTTGAGAGCCTTCGAACCGCGTTGATGCTGCCCCAATAAGCGCTCCGAGAGCTGCTTTCCGAATCTCTGCAGACGCAGACTGGAAGTAGCTCAACAGCGTTTTCTCCTCCGCTGTAAGCACTAGAGGCGGGGGGCCTTCGCGCTCTCCCGTGAGCACATACCGGACGTCAACGCCTTGCATAGCAATGGCCGACAAGTACGCGGCGCTCGGTGAAGCCAGCCCCTTTTCGTACTTCGCCTGGGACTGCCGAGTCGCGCCGGGTACGCCAGCGGCCGCAGCGATCTCAGCGAAGTCGCTCTGAGTCTTACCCATCGCTTCGCGCTCTTCCTTCAGGCGCTCACCGATGGAAATAAATATTTCCATAAACAGATTGCCAAATGGAAACAATTGGCTCCATAATTCAACACAACAACAAACAAACAAATGCAGCAGCGCCAACTGATGCACAACAAATAGGACGCCAACCACCATGGTCAAAACCCGCGCAGAAGTCCGCGAGGAGTTCGCCCGCAAAGGCTGGTCCATCTCGGGCTGGGCCAAGCAAAACGGCTACAGCCCAAACATGGCCATCGCCATCTTGGCCGACAACGAGGTCAACCCGCGCCTCAAGTGCCTGCGCGGCGATGCCCACAACATTGCGGTGCAGCTCGGCCTCAAAGAGGGCGAGATCTCCCGCGCCGTTGGCGTCCGCCAGCTTGCCGCAGCGTGAGGTCCAAAGTGGTGCGTTCTACACCCAATGTAACAAATCGCCGAGACCTTTTTGGCTTCGACATCACGGTGCCAGTGCTTGGCGTTGGCTACGTGCGCCGTCCAGTGCATGTGCCAGTTCCTGCAGCGTGCGGCTTGCCACTTCAAACCCCGGCAGCGGCAGTGCTGAACGCCATGCCTGAGCCAGTTGGGGGCCTTCAATGAGGCCCGCAATCTCCAGCGCTGCAGCTATGTGCAGCACGGCACGGCTCACGCCTTCAACGCGGCCTGCCAGTTCATCGAAATCTGCTGTTTCCATCGTTTCCTCCGTTGCGATGGTTTCAATGTGCCAGCGCACCGACTTCCACGGGAAAGCGATTTCGGAGCTGGTGCTTGGAGGGTATTTCCAATGACCCGCGCCCCTTCGAAACGCCAGCGCGCCAACAGCTTGACGCACGCAATGCGCCTGTGCAAAGAGCACGCCCAGATCAAGCGGCATTTGAGCGTGGAGCGCATTGCAGATCGCATGGGCGTCACACATGACAGCCTCTACAAGTGGCTGGCTACTGGCCGCATGCCCGCGATTCTCATTCCTGCCTATGAACTGGCCTGCGGGTGCCACTACGTGACCAACTGGCTCGCGGCCAGCGGCGGCAGCTTGGTGGTGGACATGCCCACCGGCCGCAAGGCTGAGGGTACCGAGCTGCTGGACATGAACAGCAGCTGCGCAGCAGCACTGCAGCTGCTCACCACCTTCTACGCCGCCCCGCAGGCAGCAGACACCGAAGCCACCCTTGCCGCCTTGCGCCTGCATCTGGAGCAGGTGGCCTACCACCACCACAACGTGGCGCAGTACGCCACGCCTGAACTGGAGTTTTGACCATGAGCAGCCAGCAAGAAACGACCGCTTTTGAAAGAGCCAAAGCATGGTGCAAGGCCAATGTCGAGAAGTGCCCCCGCAGCCCCGAGTGGAAGCACGGTGCGCGGTCCGGGGCCTTCAAGGCCCACGGTCAGGTGTTTGCGTCCAGCCCCTGGGCCAGCGGCACCGCGCAAGACGATGCGCGCAACTCCGGGTTCGACTACGGCTACACGCAAGCCAAGCACGAACTCAAGGCCGGAGCAGGTGCATGAGCAGCGAAAAGACCTACTCCCTGGCGGCCCCCATCCGTAAGACCTGCGATCTTTTTCGCCTCCTTGCAGGGCATGAGGTTTTGGGCCTGGCCCCCGGTGAAATTGCCAAAGGCATTGACGTACCACCCAGCTGGGTCAGCCAAAACCTGCCCGCGCTGGCCACTACTGGCTATGTGGAACAGGTGGCTGGCACCAACCGCTGGCGCTTGGGAGTGCAGTTCGTTCGTATAGCCGTCACGGTGGGTACCAACCTGAATCGCGCAAAGCAGCAACTCGATGACCTCAGTGCTCGTTATTCGGTACCCACCGACCAGGTCGAACGCTACAGCCGCTAGAGCACTTCACTACTTTCAAAAAACCATCAATTCAAGCGCAAGAGATATCCATGGCACGCAACACAACACCAGCCCCCGCAAGCAAAGAAGTCATCGCCGATGCCATCGCCATTGGCCAGACCATGGATGCGGCCAATCAGTTGGCCGTGATGAGCATAGAAGCCAACGCCCACGCTGTGGCCATGGCCCAGAAAATTGGCTACCAGGGCGCCGTCACCGTGGGCGCTCTAGAGGATGAAATCCGCTTCTATCAGCGCCGCACGGTGGAGGCCATCCTAGAGACAGGCAAGCGCTTGCTGGTGCTCAAGGAACTGACGCCGCACGGCGAGTTTTCTCAGCGCGTCGAAATGCTCGGCTTCAGCGACCGCACCGCGCGGCGTTTCATGCAGGCCGCTGTCAAAACTTCCAAATCGGCCAATTTGGCCGTTTTGAGCACCCAGGTCAAAAGCGCTAGCGCATTCCTGGAGCTGGTCACCCACGACGACGATGTGCTGGAAAACCTGGCTGAGATGGACGACGTCGAAAAGATGAGCGCCAGCGAATTGCGCGCAGCGCTGCGCGAGGCTCGGGAGGAAAAGGGCGCAGTCGAAAAGGTGCTTGCAGACAAGAACACCGCAATGGACAAGCTGCGCGCCCAGGTCAAGCGTATCGAGAAGCTGCCCCCCGACGAGCAGCGCCAGAGCCTGATGAAAGAGGCTACGGCCATAGCCCATGACGCCCTCGGAGCCATTCGCGGCGGAGTGCGCGCCGCCCTTGCGGCACTCAGCGTAGAGAACGGACTGGAGGTTCGCGACCTGGACGTGTTCATGGCAGGCCTTGTCGGCCAGCTGCAAGCCGAACTGGCCGCCCTGCGCGAGGAGTTCAACCTGCCCGATGTGTCCAACGCTGCTGACGCAGCCCTGGCCGCAGAAGTGGATCAGTGGGCCAAGTAAGCGCGCGGAGACCACCAACCCATGTCGCTCAACCCCGTGATCGTCGGCCGCCTGGCGCAAGTGCTCCAGGCTGCACAGGCGGCGCCACGCGGCGGCAAGCAGGCCATCTATGCGGCGGCCTGCGCCGAGCTGGGAATGAGCACCGCCACCTTGCACCGCCATCTTGGAAAAATCACCGTGAAACCAGAACGCAAGAAGCGCAGCGATGCAGGCGATGTGTCGCTGACCCGCGATGAAGCAGTGGCCATCAGCGCTGCACTCATGACCAGCCACCGCAAGTCCAACAAGCGCCTGATGTCCATCGGCCAGGCTGTGGAAGTGATGCGCGCCAACCGCGAGGTGCGTGCCGAGCGTTCCGACCCCGCCACCGGCGAGCTGGTCCCGCTCAGCGATAGCGCCATTGCCCGCGCACTGCGCCACTACAACCTGCATCCCGACCAGCTCAACCGACCCACGCCCGCCGTGGAACTCAAGAGCCTGCACCCGAACCATGTCTGGCAGGTCGATGCCAGCCTGTGCGTCCTGTACTACCTGAATGCCCGCACCGAGGCCGAGAGCGGCCTGCAGGTGATGGAGCGGGACAAGTTCTACAAGAACAAGCCCGCCAACCTCAAGCGTATTGAGGCCGACCGCGTCTGGTCCTACGAAATCACCTGCCACCACAGCAGCAGCGTCTATCTGCAGTACGTGATGGGCGCGGAGAGCGGCACCAACCTGGCCGACTGCTTCATCAACGCCATCCAGAAGCGCGAGGGCGACCCGTTCCACGGCGTGCCCTTCGTGCTGATGATGGACATGGGCAGCGCCAACACCAGCGGCCTGTTCACCAACCTGGCCCGGCGTCTTCAGGTCAAGACAATCGCCCACGCACCGGGCAACGCCCGTGCGACCGGCCAGGTCGAGAAAACCCGCGATCTGATCGAACGCAGCTTCGAAAGCGGCCTGCGCCTGCGCCCGGTGCGCGACCTGGCCGAACTCAACGCACAGGCCCAGCGCTGGGCCCGCTGGTTCAACGCGACCAAGGCGCACAGCCGCCATGGCAAGACCCGCTCCGAAGCGTGGATGACCATCACCGCTGATCAACTGCGCGTGGCGCCACCGGTCGAAATCTGCCAGGCACTGCTCACCGAGTCGCCCGAGACCCGCAAGGTGACGGACTTCTTGACTGTCTCCTACAAGGGGCGGGAGTTCGATGTGCGTGGCGTACCAAACGTGATGGTGGGCGAGAAGCTGCACATCACGCTAAACCCCTGGGTGCTGGACGCCGCCATGGTGGTGGATACCGATGCCGACGGTAACGAAGTCCTGCACAGCATCCCTCTGGTCGTTCGCGACGAGGCCGGTTTCCGCACCGATGCAAACGTGATCGGAGAAGACTGGAAGCGCCCAGCCGACACCCAGCTGGAAGCCAACCGCAAGGAGGTGGATCGCTTCGCCTACGACGCCACAACCGACGCCGAGGTCGAAGCCAAACGCAAGGCCAAGGCCGTGCCCTTCGGCGGCCGTATCGACCCGGGCAAGGTCATCGACCAGGCGCCCGAGCGCACCTTCATGCCACGCCGT
Organism: Acidovorax sp. GW101-3H11; assembly: GCF_001633105.1. Lineage (GTDB taxonomy): Bacteria > Pseudomonadota > Gammaproteobacteria > Burkholderiales > Burkholderiaceae_C > Acidovorax. The sequence continues at coordinate 15,398 of NZ_LUKZ01000038.1, read as the reverse complement.
GGCACCGACCTGGCGCCAGCGGTCACAACCACCCGCACTGCAGCCACCGAGCGCGTGCTGAACGGCTTTGAAGCCGCCGCCGAGTTGCGCCGCAGGGGCTTGGAGATGACCCGCGAGATCACCGCCAACCTGCGCGCCTGGTACCCCGAAGGCGTACCCGAGGGCGAGCTGGACGCACTGCATGCCCGCCTGACCGTGCGCAGCGGCCTGCGTGTGGTGGCAGGGGGTGCGTCATGAGCTTGGCTTCCTTGTTCGACGCTCTGGGCGTCAGCCAGGCACAGGTCCGGCGCGACAGCGGCCTCAGCCGCTCGGCGCTGAGCCGCCTGGTAGTGCACGGCGTGTGGCCTGCCCGTGGCGAGACCACGGCCCGCAAATCCCTGGAGAAGTGCCTGCGCAAGCACGGCGCAACTCCTGCCCAGTTGCTGGCGCTTTTTACGCCCGCAAAGAAGTTGGCCCCGGCGAGTTCGTACCTCGACGGGGCCGCCCCTGAAGTCCCGAAACCAACCGAAACCCCCGAGGAGGAAACCATGCTACTGCAAAACGAATCTCTGTCCCCTGATGCCCGCAAGCACTTCAGCCTGCCGCGTAACCCGTTTCTGGACGATGTGCAGAGCCCAGACGACGTGCACCAGACCAGCAGCGTGCGCTACGTGCGCGCCACGCTCACCGACTGCGCCCAGCACCACGGCTTCGTGGCTGTGGTGGGCGAGAGCGGCGCGGGCAAGACCACGCTGGCCGAAGACCTGGAGGAGCGCATCAAGGCCGACAAGCGCGACATCGTGATCATCCGCCCCTATGTCCTGGCCATGGAGGCCAACGACCAGAAGGGCAAAACGCTCAAGTCCAGCCACATCGCCGAAGCCATCGCCGCAGCGCTGGACCCCCAGCTCAAGGTCAAGAGCAGCCCAGAGGCACGCTTCCGCCAGGTCCACGAGCTGCTCAAGTCCAGCCGCCGCGCAGGCCGACGCCACCTGCTGGTGATTGAAGAGGCCCATTGCCTGCCCAGCGCCACGCTCAAGCACCTCAAGCGCTTTATCGAACTCAAGGACGGCATGCAGCGCCTGGTCGGCGTGGCCCTGATCGGCCAGCCCGAGCTGCGCGACCGCCTCTCCAGCCAGAACGCCGAAGTGCGCGAGGTGGCCCAGCGCTGCGAGATCGTGGAGCTGGAGCCGCTGGACGCCGAGCTGGAGAACTACCTCCGCCACAAGTTCGCCCGGTTCGACCTCAAGTATGAGGACGTCTTCGCCCCCGACGCGGCCGACGCCATCCGCGCCCGCCTGGTGCACATCCCGCGCGGTGGCAAGCCCACCGACGCCCGCAGCGAGTGCTACCCCCTGGTGGTCAACAACCTGGTCTGCCGCGCCATGAACGCTGCCGCCCGCGCTGGCTGGCCCCAGGTAGACGCCCAGGTCATCGGGAGCTGCTGAGCCATGCACAGCTACCACATCACCATCACCATGACCGACGCCAGCCAAGGAGTGCACGTGGGCCTCTATCAGCATGGCGCAGCAGCTGCCTTGCGCGCAGCTGGCTTGTTTCCTGATGCGACCAAGATCAGCGTGCGTCGCCTCTCCACTGTGCTGCTGCGCGGCTCGCTCAAGGGGGCAGCATGAACCGCACCCGCCGCTCCTGCCACGAGCTGGGTGTATGCCACGGCCGCAAAGACCAGGGCTGCACCTGCCACCACGACACGGAGACACTTCCGCCTGGCGGCTATTACTTCGCCCCTGGCGCCATCGACTGCCCCCGCCGCAGCCACAAGCGCCTCGCAGGCTGGCAGCGCCTGGTGCTCGACGTTGCCGGGTGCCTGGCCGTGGCGGGCTTGATCGGCTTCATTGCCGGGGTCTTGCAGGCGAGAGGGTGGCCGCTGTGAGTGCAGACCTGTCCTGCCCCGTCTGCGGCACCGAGCTGGACCTGGCCGTGCTGTTCTGCCACGAGCATGACCAGCGCGCTCTGGCGCGGCTCGCGGACGTCAGCATTCCGCTGGGCGCCCGGGTGCTGCAGTACATCGCGCTCTTCTGCCCGCCCAAGCAGCGGCTGACTGCCGCCAAAAAGATCAAGTTGATCCTGCAGCTGCTGCCCGACTTGGAGCGCCAGGCAATCACCCACAAGGGTCGCGACTGGGGGGTGCCGCTGCCCGCCTGGGCCCAGGCCATCGACCAGATGCTGGCCGCCCGCGATGGTGGGCGCCTGGAGCTGCCGATGAAGGGCCATGGCTACCTCTACGCGGTGCTCGCCAGCATGGCCGACAAGCACGAGGCCCAGGCAGAGCAGCAGCGTGAGCAGGATCACCGCGTCCGCCCCCAGCGCGACACCGTCCAGGTGCGCGGCCAGTCCTTGGACATCAGCACGGCCTTTGATGTGGCCGTGGGTGGAAAGGACCCAGCACTTGCCGACATCGAGAAGCGGGAGCGCGCCGCTGCGCCTATCCCCTCAGAAATTCGTGCACGCATTGAAGAACTCAAGAAAGGCAAACAATGACAACCCTCCAAGACATCCAGAAGCGCGCAACCGCCCTCAGTGAGTGCCGCGACCGCCTGTCCACCCTGTTCCTCACGCTGCAGGGCAACCTGGACACCGTGAAGAACGGCTCCATGGCCGAGATCAAGCGCGTGGCCCGCCAGGTCGCCCGTGAGCACAACGAACTCGTGGCGGCCATCAACGCCCACCCCGAGCTTTTCGAGAAACCCCGAACCTACGTCGTGGAGGGCATCAAGTTCGGCATGCAGGCGTCCCAAGGCTCGCTGGAGTGGGCAGACGACGACAAGGTGTGCGAGCGCATCGCCGCCCTGGCCGCCGCAGGCGATATCCCGGCCGACCAGGTCGAGCTGCTTGTCACAGTTACCAAGAAGCCGGTGGCCAGCGCCATCCGCCAGCTTTCCCCCGACCTGCGCCGCCGCATTGGCGTGCGCCTGGAGGGAGACGGCGATCAGCCCCTGATCAAGAGCGTGGACAGCACCATCGAGAAGGCTGTCACCTCGGTCATCAATGCGGCCATCAAAGAAGCCCAAGCAGAGGGTGCGTGATGCGGACCACCCCTATCGACCGGGCGAAGGCCTCCATGGGCTACCAGACGGCCATGCAGCGCCCGTGCTGCCGCAATTGCAGCCATGGCGAGCAGGCCCCACGGACCGGTGCCTACAACGACGTCTATCCATGGCGCTGCAACAAGGGTGGGTTTGGCACAACGGTGCAGGCCGTTTGCAACCAGCACCAGCCTCTCCAGAAGGGCGGTGCAGCATGAGCATGCAAGAACCTGTTCTCAACGCCTTTCAATCCGTCCGCCCACGTGGCACCGATGCACCGAGCGCAACGCCTCGTCCGCACAACGTGGGCCGCGCGCCCAACCTGCTGCCGGGGTCTCAGCTGCGCGACATGGCCATGGACAGGAATGGCAAGCGCCTGGTGCCACTGGCGCCGCGCTTGCATACCGGGATGGTCGTCTTGGGTCGTGAGCAAGACCAGGCCGCGAATGACAAACGCCGGGCGATGAAGCAAGCAGGCATCTGACCAAACGCGCAACCGGCCGCCTTGGGGCGCGACAGGCCGGTGTGGCAAGCGGTGGGTGCCACGGTGATTCCACAGGCCGCAACTACCGCAGGTGCCGAGCGCCACCGTGTTGATGTCCCCTTCCATCACCACGGCCTCCACCCCGAAAGGGGCTGGCGCGGCGATACCCGGTTTCCGGTGTCCGACAACACCGGTTCTTTTGAACACATCGAAGGCATCGGGAAAGGGTTGAAACCCGTCCCAAATCGTCCCAAAACAATTCTTCGGGGCAGTGGCGCCAAACCAGCGTCGAGGCCCCTAAACGCAGCAGGATAAAAACCATGAACGTCGCCGCCTTTTTCCTCTCCAGCCTGGCCGCAGCCTTCGGCATGCTGGGCGCACTGCTGCTGGCCATGCCCGCCTATCCAGGTTGGGGCTTCGGTGCTTTCCTGGTCAGCAATATCGGCTGGCTCACGGTGAGCGCCTGGCAGCGCCAGTGGCCTTTGCATGTGCAGCAGTGGGTGTTCCTGGCTTGCAGCCTGCTCGGGCTGTGGAACTGGTGGCTTGGCCCCCTGATCCTCGGGTGATCGCCATGGCAAACCACATCGCTGCCATCCACGTCCTCAAGTCCAAGCTCCAGCTGTCGGATGACGACTACCGCGCGCTGCTCAGGGGCCTCACGCAAAAGACCAGCACCAAGGAAATGAGCGATCGCGAGCGCCAGAAGGTGCGCGACCACATGCAAGGCCTCGGCGAGCGCATGGGCGTTGTGAAGGCCGTGCCACGCCGCTCCGCCGCGCCGCGCAGCTTCGCGGCAGCCAAGGCCGAAGCCAGCCCACGCGAACGCAAGGTGTGGGCGCTGTGGAACCAACTGGGGCGCGATGGCTTGGTGCACAACACCAGCGCCACTGCACTGAATGCCTGGGTGGAGCGCACGGTCCACGTGAGCGCCTTGCGCTTCGCCAACCAGGCCCAACTGGACGCCTTGATCGAAGCGCTCAAGGCTTGGCTGCAACGCGGAGGCCCTCATGGTTGATATGTTCGAACGCATGGACATTGCGGCTATGCCGCCCGCACAGATCCAGCCGCTGGAAGCGCTGATCCCTCCCGGCTGGCCCGACACCTGGCGCGAGCTGGCCACAAGCCACTATGTGACGCTGGTTTCAGCGCCTGGCGCTGAGACTGTCGAGACGGCATCCCTTGCCAGCCTCGCCATCGCATTGACTTTGGGAATTGCCCAGGACCTGGGTGGCACGCAGCCCTATATTCCGGTCGGCGCCGAGGTGATGAGCAGCGCACGTGCACGCCGCGTTGTTGAATTACTCAAGCAGGGCCAAGGCTACCGCCAGGTGGCAGACACCACGGGGCTGACCGAGTCCCGTGTTCGGCAAATCGAATCCGAGTGGCGCAAGCAGCAGATGGCACTGCGCCAGGGGCAGCTGCAGCTAGACTGAGCCTAAGCCCCAGGCTACCCACCAGGCCCCGCCCGCCTCGCGCGCGCGGGGCCTTTTGTTTGCTGCAAATCTGTGGAGTGCTCTATTTAGCGCGCCAGGCCATACCGCACGACAGTGCGGTCCATGCCTTCCAAGAAGCCCACCACCACACCAGCTCAAGCCGCCACTCTCCCTGACGGCATCGAGATCTTCCGACCAGGTCGCCATATCGACGATCAGGGCGTGGCGCACAACTTCAGCGATGCCGATGTGGACGGCATGGCCGCCAGCTACAACCCGGCGCTGCGCGAAGCCCCGCTCACCGTGGGCCACCCCAAAGACAACCTCCCGGCCTATGGCTGGGTCAAGGCACTTGCCCGCAACGCCGATGGTGTGCTGGCCATCACTCCCCACAACGTGGAGCCGCAGTTTGCCGAGATGGTTGCGGCCAAGCGCTTCCCCAAGCGCAGCGCCTCGTTCTACCCGCCCCAGGCTCCAAACAACCCGACGCCCGGCAAGTGGTACTTGCGCCATGTGGCGTTCCTGGGTGCGCAGCCCCCCGCCATTGCTGGCCTCAAAGACATCCAGTTTTCAGAAGACGACGCAGGCGGCGCCGTCTCATTTTCCGAACCCGTATCCGCCGAACCGTCAACACAGGAGCCCGACGACATGAGCACAGCACTGCAAGCCCAGCTGGACGAAGCCAACAAGAAACTCGCCGCTGAAAAAACTGCCCGCGAGAAGGCTGAAGCCGATGCGGCCGAGGCGAAGAAGAAGGAAGACGCCGCCCGCGCCGAGTCCGCATCGTTTGCCGAGAAGGCCCGCGCGGACCGCAAGGCCGGTTTCGTTTCGTTCGCAGAAGCCCAGGTGACAGCTGGCCGCCTGCTGCCCAAGGACAAGGCCATGGCTGTAGCCACGCTGGAAGCGCTGGCCGATGCCCAGCCGGTGGAGTTCTCCGAAGGAGACACCACCCGCAAGGTCAGCCCCGCGCAGTGGTTCCAAGACCTGTTCAGCAGCGCTACGCCCGTTGTGAGCTTCGGCGAGTTTGCCGGTGGCAATGGGGTCAACCAGGCGCAAGTCGGCGCAGCCAAGGGCAAGAGCGACGCCGAGATCGACAAGGCCGCCAAGGACTACATGCAACAGCACAAGGTGAACTACTCCGAAGCGCTGACGGCGGTCACCACTTCGTTCACGAGCTGATCCGCCGAGCCAAGCACCCCAAAGCACCACTTCGCCACCACCCAACCAGGAACTGACCACCATGGCCATGACCCCCGCCGACATTCGGCTGAAACAGAACCCTATCCTGACCAGCCTGCTGCTGGGCCTGGGCCAGGGCACCCACATTGCTGAAAAGCTTTTCCCGCGCTTGCCGCAAGCTCTTTCCAGCGTGACGCTGGCCCAGCTGGGTGACGAGCGCCTGCGCCGCTACAACCTGCGCCGCGCGCCTGGCGGCCCCACCAAGCGCGTCAACATCAAGTACGAAGGCAAGACCTATTCGGTCGAGCAGTACGCGGTTGACGTGCCCATCCCTCGCGAGCTGTTGCGCGAGGCTGACGAAAGCCGCCGCCTCAACGTGGGCAATTACCTGGATGTAAGCCGCATCGCCATGGCCACGGCGAACGACATTCTGGCGCTGGACTACGAGATCGACGTGGCCACGCTGGCAACCACTCCAGGTACCTTCGCCGCAGGTCATGTGCTGGCTTTGGCGGGCGCCACCAAGTGGAGCGCTGCTACCGGCACACCGGTCACCGACATCCGTGCCGCAAGCGACGTGATCCGCAAGAAGATCGGCAAGCGACCCAACAAGCTGACGCTGTCGGCCGACGCAAAGAGCGCGCTGGTTACCAATGCCGAAGTGCGCTCCTATCTGCCTTCCACCCAAATGGGTCCGGCCACCCATGAGCAGCTCAAAACCATTCTGGAGGTGGATGAGATCGTGGTGGGCGACGCCGTGTGGATTGATGAAACCGACACGGGCCGCGATGTGTGGGGCAACAACGCCATCCTGGCCTACGTTCCCACCATCGGCGGCGGAGGCAGCGCAGATATCAGCTTGGCGCAGCCCGCTTTCGGCTTCACCAACGTGATCGAAGGTCACCCGTTCGCCGAGACCCCGTACTTTGCCCAGGACGGCTCCAAGTCCTGGATCTACGGCGCCACCTACGAACGCCGCCCCAATGTGGCCTACAACACCGCCGCATTCCTGTTCACCAACCCGAAATAACCCGCCGCAGGGGCTGCTATGCAGCCCCACTTCTAGTGAGCGAGAACCCCCGGCGGCCGCCGTGCCGCCGGGCCCTTCATACCCGAGGAATTCACCCATGAGCAAATTGATCGCCCTTGTGGCCACCGCAGTGATGGTGGGAGGTGTGCGCACCGTCATTCAACCAGGCGAGGAACTGCCCGATCTGGGAAAACACGACGAGCGCGAGCTGCTGCAGTCGGGCGCGGCAGAAAACCCTGCCGACAAAGCAGCCCTTGCCAAGGCCGAAGAGCGCGCGGCGGCCGAGACCGGCGCCGAGTTCCAGGCAGCACGCGAGCGCGCACTCCAAGCGCATGCGTCCATCAGCGAAAGCAGCAACGCGGCAGCTTCAGGCCAGTCCGCCAGTTCCTCGTCGGTGGATTCAGCGCCGCCTTCCAGTTCGACCACCACGTCGGCGGATTCAGCGCCGTCTTCCAGCTCAACTACCGCGCCCCCGCCTTCGAGCCCTACGGCCCCCGTTGCAAAGCAAGCGGCACAGGCCAAGGCCGCAGCAAAAACGCCCCCGCGCAAGTAAGCGCTGGACACCGCCACCTCCCTAACTCCCGGAGCCATTCAACATGCCATCGCAAAACAACACGGGCCGCCAGTTCGACAAGCAGCATTCGGTGACCATCGTGGCAATCGCCGCACTGGCCGCGAACCGTTTTGCCGCCTATGACGGCGGCTACCCATCCATCGCTGGGGGTGCCAAGGACTGCCAAGGCGTCACAGAAAACGCCGCTGAAGTGGGTGAGGCCGTCAGCCTGACCACCGGTTACAGCGCTCTGGTCGAAGCGGAGGCTCCCATCGCCTTCGGCGTGTATGTCAAGGTGGGCACTGACGGCAAAGCCGTCACCGGCACGGCCGCCGACCACTGCGGGCGAGCGCTGGGCGCCGCCACCCAGGCTGGCCAGCTGTTCGAAGTGCAGCTCTACAAGCACGTGCACGCCTGATAAGCCTAGGCGCAGCAGTCAATGAACTACGCCACTGTGCAGGACATGGTCAACCGCTTCGGTGAGCCGGAGCTTGTCCAGCTCACCGACCCGGACCTGCAGGCCGTGAGTGCGCCCAAGGCCGAGCGAGCACTGGAGGATGCCCAGGCATTCGCCGACAGCTTCATCGGCCGTGTGTACCGGCTGCCGTTGACCGGCTGCACCAAGCCTGCACCTGTTCCTGGCAACCCAGGCGCGGTGGAGCTGGTGGCGCCGCCTCAAATCACGCGCGTCGTGTGTGATGTGGCGCGCTACTACCTGCACAGCGACCTGGCCCCCGAGCACGAGGTCTACCTGCGATACAAGGCCGCCGAGCGTGAGCTGCTGCAGATTGCCGAGGGCAAGGCGGTGTTGTCTTGCCCATGGGGTGGCGCCCCAGGCACCTTGGTTGCTGGCGACGCTCCGGGTGATGCTGAGGTGCACTACGGCTTCTCCCCGCGCCAGATCACCGGCGAGACGTTGAGGGGTTTTGCATGAGCACCAGCGGCCAAACCGTTGAGCAGAGCAACAACTTCATGGCGTTGGAGCCGCGCCTGGTGGAGCTGGCGCGCAGCGCCGTGGAGGGCATGAGTCCGGCTGTGCACGTACTGACGGCTTCTGACCTGTCCGGTGTGTCTGAAAACGCCCAGCACACGCCAGCAGTTCACATCGTCTATGGCGGTTACCGGGTCGTTGAAGACCTCGGCATGACCGTGAAGCTTGAGCACACATGGCTGGCTGTAGCCGCCGTCCGCAACGTGGCAAAGGCCCGCAGTGGGGCAGCAGCTCGCCAAGACGCAGGCCTGTTGCTGGGTCGGGTCGCTGAGGTCTTCCTTGGGGCCAGTGTCCAGGGAGCAACAACGGCGCTCGCCATGGCAACCCCCCCGGGGGCCAGGTACTCCGCAGGATTTCAGTACATCCCCTCGGCCTTCAAGGTCGAGACCATTTTCCGCAAGAAGCAACCGTAACAGGAGCCCACATGGCAGCCATCGAAATCACCAAGCGCACCTACGCTCCCAGCGGGCTCGTGGGCAAGTTCTACGTCGCACCGTTCGCAAGCGGCGGCAGTCTGCTGGAACCCATCGGCAACGTGTTGGAGGCCAGCACAGAGCAGACGGAGGAAGTCGAAAAACAAGCGGACATGACCGTTTTGGGCGGTGGCACGCACGCCGAGATTCGCCGCGTCACAGGCGTGAAGTTCAAGGCCAAGATTGCTGACCTGAACATCGTAAACATGGCGCGCTCGCTGCTGGGCACGGTGAGTCCAGAGGATGCGGGCACGGTAGCTGATGTGCCAGGCGTTGTGCGCCGTGGCGCCCTGATCCCATTGCCGCACATCAATGTCACGAACCTGGTGCTGAAGAAAGGCACCGACGTGATTGCCTCCGCAGGCAACTACGACCTCCTTCCCGAGGGCATCTGGGTGCGCGCAGATGCCGCTGGCCTGGCTGATGCTGACGCTATCACCTACAGCTACAGCTATGCCGACCAGGTGGTGATCGAAGCCCTGACCGCCAAAGCCCCGGAGCTGCAAATCCGCTTCGCCGGTCTGAATGAAGCCGATAGCGGTCGCCCCGTGGTGATGGACATGTGGCGCGTGAGCCAGGGGGTGACCAAGCAGTTGTCGATTGTCAAGAAGGGCTTCGGCGCCCTCGATGTTGAAGGCGAGCTGCTGCAAGACCCTTCCAAGGTAGGCATTGGTATCAGCCGCTACATGCGGACGATTCACGTCTAACCACCCTCGCCCCAGAACAGGGCCGCCTGCCGCAACACCAGGCGGCATGCGGCCCATATTTTTGTCTTTAAAGCATTCCCCCTATGGTCCAACCTGTAGAAGTTGTCATTCAAGGCAGAGACCAAGCCAGCGAAGCTCTGAACAATGTCGGGGGAAGCGCTTCCAAGTTGGGGGACTCGGTCGCAGGGGCGGCTGCCCAGGCGGATGAACTGACTGCCGCGCTTGATGCCGGAACTGCCGCCATCAAGGCTGGACTGCAGGTAGCGCAGAGCGAAATTGAGCTGAAGCGGCAGCACTTAGCAGCCAGCCGGGCTGAGCAGCAGGCTCGTCTGCAAGCGGCTCTGGCCAAGGGTGATGAAGCCGCAGTTACCCGCGCCAGTAATGCCCTGGCCCAAATCGAAGCCGACCAGCTTGGCCTGGTTGCGAGTGCCAAGCGTGCTGAGGCCACCGCTACCCTGCAGGCGACCGCAGCGCGCCGTGAAGAGCTGGCCGCGTTCGGACCGCTGAATGCAGCCCACACCCGAGAACTGCAGGCCGCAGAAAACTACACCCGCGCACTTCGCGTTGAAGCGGCTGCGGCCGACCAGGCCGCGCAGCGCACCCGGGAGATGGGTGCCGCCCATCGGTCAGCCGTTGGCGCCACCGACCAGCTCAGCAGCCGTGTGGGAAACCTGTCTCAATTGCTGGGGCAGATGGCAGGCGCATTGGGCGCCGCCTTCACGTTCAGGGAGTTGGTCACCGCTGCTGCGCAGATGGAGCAGCTGCGCAGCGGTCTGACGGCCGTCACTGGGGATGCCACCAAGGCAGGGAAAGAGCTGGAGTTTGTCCGCCAGGTCGCCATCCGCATCGGGGCAGACGTCACCGAGGTTGGCAAGGCTTTCTTGAGTCTCTCAGCGGCAACCAAGGGCACCGCAGTAGAGGGAGAGCCCACACGCCAGGTGTTCGAAGCGGTGGCCACCGCCATGGGCAAGGCAGGTAAGAGCAGCGCAGAAACTTCCCTGGCCCTGCAGGCCCTCGCGCAGATGGCAGGCAAGGGCATCGTGCAGATGGAGGAACTGCGCGGCCAGCTCGGTGAGGCGTTGCCGGGTGCGCTCAACGCTACCGCCAAGGGCCTCGGCATCACGACCGCCGACCTCATCAAGCTGGTGGAAGAGGGAAAGATCGCCGCCAGCGACCTGTTCCCCGCCCTTTCCAAGGGCCTCAATGAGCTGTACGGTGGTGCGCCCTCGGCTCAGACCCTGAGCCAGGAGATCACCAACATCAAGAACTCGCTTACCGAGATGGCAGCAAACATCGGTGATGCGGGTGGCTTGACGGCGCTGAAGACCGGAGCCGAGGTCGCGCAAGCCGCAATCGTAGGCCTGGATGCAGGCTTGGTGGCTGCGGGCAAGAGCATTGGGACAGTGCTCGCTGCGCTTGCGAACCGAGATTTCTCTGGGATAAAGCAGGCTTTCGCAGACATTGAGAAAGAAGCCAAGGACAAGGTCCTCAAAGCCGCCCAGCACAACGAGACCCTGCGCAACGCCATCAAGGCGAGCGGCGACCAGGCCGCCATCACAGCACTGGCCCAACAGGACCTGGCCGCCAAGACGCAGCAGGCAGGTGCCGCAGCGGCCACTGGTGTCAGCGACTTCATCAAGCTGCAGAACGGCTACCGCCTGGTGCAGGAGTCCATCCGTGAGCAGATTGCCGAGCAGGAAAAAAGCCTGATCGCTCGGGACGCCGAAGGCAAGGCCACCGTTGCGCTGGCAACAGCGTTTGGCACAGAGGCTGCACAGCGTGCGGCCGTCGCCAGTGCTGCCGCGACCTCCGCCGCTGAGCAGGAAAAGTTGGCCCGGCTCAAGCTGACAGAGCTGGCCACCATGCAGGAAGAGCTGAAGGCGCTGAAAGCCGAGACGGCTCAGATGGCGGTGATTGATGACACCAAGAAGAAGCAAATCGCTGATCTGGAAAAGCTGATCGGGCTGCGTCAGCAGGACGCGGACAAGGCCGTCGCGCAGGCCCAGGCGGGTCGGTTGGCCGCAGAGCAAGCCAAGGCCGAAGCCGAGGCCTACAAAGACAACAGCGCCCGCGTGAATGAGTTGCGTGAAGCCTATGAACGCGCCAAAGCCAAGCTGGAAGAAGTGCGCGCGGCCAAAGCCGCAGGCAGAGCCACAACCGAGGAACTCGCCAGGGCTGAGCTGGAGGCGGGCAAAGCCGCCCTGGTGTATCGGGACGCTCTCCAGGACCAGCTCCAGGCCATCGAAGCCAAGCGCAACATGCAGGCTGTCGAGATCGACGTGCAATCAACCGCCGTGCGCCTCGCCATTGAGCAGCAGCGTGCAATCTATGAGGTCGCCAAGGCACGTGGAGATGAGCGCACGGCAATCGCCGCGCAAAACGAAATGCGGCGCCTGGAGATCCAGCTGCTGCAACTGACCGCCCAGGCCAAGCGTGCAGAGGCTGAAGCTGCCATTGCCAGCGCAGAGGCCAAGAAGGCCGAGCTGATCGCGGCTGATCAGTACAACGGGGCCAAGAAGCTGGAGATCGAAGCGGCAATAAAGGCCGCCGAGGTCAAGCGTATGGAGGGTGACATTGCCGAGGTGGCGGCCAACAAGCTGCGCAGCCTGGCGCAAGTGCAGGGAAGTTTGAAGGCTTCCACTGACAACGCTACGGGGGCGATCTACAGCCAAGCTGCAGCAATGGAGCGACTTGCCGAAGGGGTAGAGCGAGTCGGCGAGGGCTTCCGGAACAAGGACGGCTTCACGTCCGACGCCAAGGGCAACGTCCAGCAGCAGTTCATCTGGACTCAGGCCTCAATTGTTGACTACCTCAAGCAGGCTGGCCTGGACGAGTTGCTCGCCGAGCGGCTCTCGAAAGACTTTCTCGATAGCAACGGCGATGTGCCTTACCTCGCAACCGAAGCGCAAAAGCAGTGGGCTGGCAAGTGGGGCACGTTGTCTGAAGCGCTGGGCAAGATGGTCGAGTTTTACAAGTTTGACGACACCGGCAAGCACCGGGCCAGCGAGATGCTGGACTTTGAGAAGAGAAGGCGCGGCACGCCACAGCTGCGCCCCCAGCAACCAGCCGACAACGGCAGTGGTGACAGCGATACGGAAGACGGAAGTGGCAGCAGCCGCAGCAGTGGCATCGCCAGCGGCAGCAGCGCGCCTGGAGCCACCTACGTCTCCAACATCACCATCGACGGCGTCCAGATCCCTGTGCGCTTCGCCGACTCCGAAAGCCAGGCCAAGGGCGAGGACCTGCTGCGCAAGCTCGCCCGCGCCAAGGGCACTGCTGCCAGGTAACCCCCCCATGAGCATCACACTGACCTACAGCGGCACCACCGCATATCTGAGCGACCGCCTCCACTGGGCCGATGAGTTCGACTGGTCCCCTGTTGAGCAGGTCACCGCTTACAGCACCACCGGCCGCCTGCTGGTGGACGTGGCCGTCAAGCAATCGGGCCAGCCAGTCACGCTTGAAGGCACCGACACCAATGCCTGGATCAGCCGCGCACTGTGCAGCACCCTGCAGGCATGGGCTGCGCTGCCAGGCATCCAGCTCGACTTGGTGCTGCGCGGAGCCACGCACCAGGTCATCTTCGACCACGCCAAGGGCGGCTTCAGTGCCCAGCCCGTCTGGAAGCTGCTCGACGGCGAGATCACGCCCGAGCTGYTCGCGTCCCGCGTGATGGACGACGTGCCCGAGGGCGGCGGCGGCCCCACCGGCACCGTCATCCCCTACGGCGGCAGCAACCACATCTTCCGCGACATCACCGAGGCCGACCGGGCCGGTGGCAACGTGTCCATCATGCAGGTGCATGCGGCTGTGATGACGAACAACGCCGAGCCCTACATGGGCGCGAACTTCATCCTGTCCATGCCGCCCACCGACCCCAACGTGTCGGTCACCCTGGCGAAGTGCAACCTGTTCGCCCGCCGCACCGAGATCGCGAGTTCAATAGCCAACTACCTGATCAAGGCGTCCGAGTGGTCGGGCTACCTGCTGGAGAACCATGTCCTGGGCCAGAAGAACATCCAGCTCTTCCACCGCCCGGGCACCTCCACGCCGCCCATTGGGCGCACCCTGGTGCTGATCTACAACGAGGGCCAGCCCGACGAGCGTGCCCAGTACATCCGGGTCACCAGGGTCACCACAGAGACTCGGACTTTCACCTACAACACGGGCGGCGCGTTTGTGGACTTCCTGGGCTCGGTCACCCAGCTGGACCTGTCCGACAGCTTGCGCTTTGACTTCCCCGGTAGCCCACCAGATCGGGGCTTCGGGCGCGACCCACTCAAGACCATGATCCGCGACACCTCGGTGGCCGACGCGGCGGAATACTACGGCGCGGCTCCCACGGTGCTGGCCGCCGCCATCGGTGATTCGGTGGTGAAGGTGGACAGCATCTACACCCAGCTCGTGCCCAACTCGCGCACCGAGACTTCGGCCCTGGACCAGCGCCCAGCCGCCACGCGCTCCATCGTGCTGGCCGACGCCCCGCGCCGTGTTGAGATCGCGGCCGCAGCGCACACCCAGCGCATCAAGATCGGCCAGGAGAACCGGGGCTTCAACTACGTCTTCATGCTCAAGCCGCTGCCCGAGCCAGGCACGGTCACCGTGAGCTGGATGGCGCTGGGCACCTGGTACGAGCTGCAGGACGATGGCGCAGGCGTCTTCGTCGGCAGCGGCGTGGGCCTGCTCATCTATGGCACGGGCAGCGGCAGCGTGACGCTGCCCGTGCTGCCTGATGTGGGCAGCGCGCTCATCGTCCAGTGGGGCGAGCGCGTGGGCTACACCAATCGCAGCACGCAGGGTGCAGCCATCCGCGCGCCGGAGTACTGCTGGACGCTTGAGCATGAGGGCGTTGTACCTGGCTCCCCCGAGTTCACCTGGTACAGCGCGGGCGTGCTGCGCACCGCCACGGCCAATGCCGCAGGCGTCATCAGCGGCGATGCGACCGGCCTTGTGGACTACCCCAGCGGCACCGTGCTGCTGCGCACCGTGCACCTGCCCGACCCGGGCGACGAGATCAGCACGGCCTACGACACCGACGTCGTGGTCAAGGAGATGCTCGTCCCCGGCGCGCCCGACGCAGGCGGCTACATCACGCTCAGCCTGGCTCAGCAGCCCGCTGCAGGCACTCTGCAGATCGAGTGGGCCACGGCCCGCACCACCACCAACACCAGCGGCGGCAGCGTGACGAACACCAACGCCATCAAGAACACTGGTGTGACCTACACGACGCGCTCGGTGCCCGAATACCGCGAGCCCGAGTCCACCAGCGGCAGCACCGGCAGTGACTTTGTGAACTGGCCGCAAGTTTCTTGAGGAGACACCACCCATGCCCATCACCTACGTGGAGCGCCCCTTCACCATCACCAGCACTGTCGGCAGCTCAAGTACGCTGACGCAGGAATCCGGCCGCACTGCTGATGGCCGCATCGTCGTGGCCCAGACTGTCACCGACGACGGCGCAGGCGCTTTCATCGGCGGCCTGGGCACCGTCAACTACGGGGCCAAGCAGGTCAACCTGCGTG
>NZ_LUKZ01000037.1 GCF_001633105.1 Acidovorax sp. GW101-3H11 | reverse complement strand
CGTCCAGTGCAACACGCTCCACAGCCCAGGGCGCGGCCAGCCCCAATGCCTGGCAGAACAACGCTTCTTGCATGGGGAGGGCTCCTGTTCGGGGGGTGTCAATGGGTTTATTTGTACTGTAGTGTTCCACCCGAAACGGAAGAGAGCCGAAAAAAACGGCCTTACCGCGCGATGGTATTGCCTTTGTAGCTATCAAATTAATAGTATCTACTTGATGCCCAGCCTGCGCGCCAGCTTGTGCAGGTTGCTCGCATCCACCTCCAGCGCCCGCGCGGCCTGGGCCCAGTTGCCCCCGTGCTGCGCCAGGGCGGTGGTGATGCTGGTGCGCTGGCAGGCGTCCACGGCCTCGCGCAGCGGGCCGGTGGGGGCGGCCGGCAGGGCGGCACGCGGCCCGGCGGATTGCGCCGTGGCATCCGGCGGCGTGGCCGGTGTGCGCACGGCATCGGCGTCCAGGTCCAGCAGCGCGGGCTCCAGCGTCACGATGTCGGCGCGGCTCACGCCCCGGCTCAGCGCCTTGAGGGCAGCGCGGCTGACCACGTGTTCCAGCTCGCGGATGTTGCCGGGCCAGGGGTAGCGCCGCAGCGCCTCCTGCGCCGGGCCCGACAGCCGCAGGCTGCGCAGGCCCAGCCGCGCGCGGTTCAGCTCCAGAAAGCGGCCCGCGATCAGCAGCACGTCGTTGCCGCGATCGCGCAGCGGCGGGATGGGCACGGGGTACACCGACAGCCGGTGGTACAGGTCGGCGCGGAAGGCCCCGCCCGTGACCTGCTCGCGCAGGTTGCGGTTGGTGGCGGCGATCACGCGCACATTCACGCGGCGCGGCCGGTCGGCGCCCAGGCGCTGGATCTCGCCGTTCTGCAGCGTGCGCAGCAGCTTGGCCTGTACGGCCAGCGGCAACTCGCCCACTTCATCGAGGAACAGCGTGCCGCCTTCGGCCGCCTCGAAGCGGCCCGGCCGGTCGGCCACTGCGCCCGAGAAAGCGCCGCGCACGTGGCCGAACAGCTCGCTTTCGGCCAGCGACTCGGGCAGGGCCGCGCAGTTCACGTGCACCAGCGGGCGGGCGGCGCGCGGCGACTGGCGGTGCAGCCGCCGTGCGAACAGCTCCTTGCCCACGCCGGTCTCCCCCAGCAGCAGCACCGGCAGGTCGGAGCCTGCCACCACGTCCAGTTCGTGCAGCAGGCGCATCAGGGGCTCGCTCTGGCCGACGATCTCCATGTCTGCATCGCCCGCGCGGGGCGTGCGCTCGTCGTCCACGCTCCGCAGCGGCGGTGCCGTGCGCAGCGCCTGCACCTCGCGCTCCAGCCGGGAGATGCGCACCGCCGCTTCGGCCAGCACGCGGCAGTCGGCCAGCGCGGCGCGCGCGTCGTCGCCGAAGGTGCCGGTCTGCAGCGCATCGAGCGTGAGCACGCCCCAGGGCTGCCCGTCCACCGACAGCCGGATGCCCATGCAGTCGTGCACGGGCAGGGGCTCGCCCACCAGCGTGTCGAGCAGGCCGTCGTAGGGGTCGGGCAGCGTGCTGTCGTGGTGGAACCAGGTCACGTCGGTGCGCGCCAGGATGGCCGCCAGCCGGGGGTGCTGGCTGACGGCGAAGCGCCGGCCCAGCGCCTCGCGCACCAGGCCCTCCACCGCGACCGGGCGCAGGTGGTCTTCCTCCAGTTGCAGCAGCGCCACCGCGCCGCAGTGAAAGCGGTCCCGCAGGTGCGCCACCAGGCGCTGCAGGCGCACGGCCTGGGGCAGGTCGGTCGCCAGGTCGGCAAGCAAGGGCGTGTGAAGCATGGTGAATTTTACCTATCGATGGTGTTTATCACCTGATTTGTGAAGGGTGAAAAAAACCCTGATTGCGCTAAGTCATTGATGTGCATGGGCCAGGCCGCTGGCCTGCCGCTTGCGATAGGAGAGCGAACCGTTTTTGACTTGTTCGTTTTCAGTTTCAGGATTGCCATGACATCGAGCCCTCACCTTCCGCCTGCGCGGCGCACTCCGATGCCGCTCGCGTGGCGCCCCGCCGCCCGCCCGGCCACTGTGGCCCCTTTCACCGCTCTGGAGGCCCGCCATGGGTAACTACCGCAAGCTCTGGTTCACGCTGATCGGCGTGCTCATCGTCACCTTCAGCCTGCTGGGCTACTACGGGGCCGAGGTCTACCGCACCGCGCCACCCATCCCCGCCCGGATCGCCACGGCCGGGGGCGAGATCCTCTACACGCACGACAGCATCCTGGACGGCCAGACCGCCTGGCAGTCGGTGGGGGGCATGCAACTGGGCTCCATCTGGGGCCACGGCGCCTACCAGGCGCCCGACTGGACGGCCGACTGGCTGCACCGCGAGCTGCTCCACTGGCTCGATGTGGCCGCCGAGCGCGCGCACGGCAAGCCGTTTGCCGAGCTGGATGCCGCCGCTCAGGCCGTGCTGAAGGACCGCATGAAGACCGAGTACCGCACCAACACCTACAACCCCGAGACGGGCGTGGCCACGGTGTCGTCCACCCGGGCCGATGCGATCGCGATGACCGCGCTGTACTACGACCAGCTGTTCAGCGACGTGCCCGCGCTGCACAAGACGCGCGAACACTTCGCCATGAAGGAGAACACCCTGCCCAGCGCCGAGCGGCGCGCGCAGATGACGGGCTTCTTCTTCTGGACGGCCTGGGCTGCCGCCACCGAGCGCCCCGGCATCACGGCCACCTACACCAACAACTGGCCGCACGAGCCGCTCATCGGCAACCAACCCACGGCCGAGAACATGGTCTGGTCGGTGATGAGCGTGGTCGTGATGATGGCGGGCGTGGGCTTCCTCGTCTGGGGCTGGGCCTTCCTGCGCAAGCACGACGAGGCCGACCCTGAGCCGCCCAAGCACGACCCGCTCTCGCGCGTGCCGCTCACGCCATCGCAGCGCGCCCTGGGCAAGTATTTGTTCCTCATCGTCGCGTTGTTCAGCTTCCAGGTGCTGCTGGGCGGATTCACGGCGCACTACACGGTGGAAGGCCAGCAGTTCTACGGCATCAACGTGTCGCAGTGGTTCCCGTATTCGCTGGTGCGCACCTGGCACATCCAGAGCGCGCTGTTCTGGATCGCCTCGGGCTTCCTGGCGGCGGGGCTGTTCCTTGCGCCGCTGATCCATGGTGGCAAAGACCCTGCCTACCAGAAGCTGGGCGTGGACATCCTGTTCTGGGCACTGGTCGTGGTGGTGGTGGGCTCGTTCGTGGGCAACTACCTGGCGATTGCGCAGATCATGCCGCCCGAGTGGAACTTCTGGCTCGGCCACCAGGGCTACGAATACGTGGACCTGGGCCGCCTGTGGCAGATCGGCAAGTTCACGGGCGTCGCCTTCTGGCTGGTGCTCATGCTGCGCGGCATCGTGCCCGCGTTCCGCCAGCCTGGCGACAAGAACCTGCTGGCGCTGCTCACTGCCTCGGTGGTGGCCATCGGCCTGTTCTACGGCGCGGGCTTCTTCTACGGCGAGCGCACCCACCTGTCGGTGATGGAGTACTGGCGCTGGTGGGTCGTGCACCTGTGGGTCGAGGGCTTCTTTGAAGTGTTCGCCACCACAGCGCTGGCCTTCATCTTTTCCACGCTCGGCCTCGTGTCGCCCCGCATGGCCACAGCGGCCAGCCTGGCCTCGGCCTCGCTGTTCATGCTGGGCGGCGTGCCTGGCACCTTCCACCACCTGTACTTCGCGGGCACCACCACGCCGGTGATGGCCGTGGGTGCATCGTTCAGCGCGCTCGAAGTGGTGCCGCTCGTGGTGCTGGGCCACGAGGCCTGGGAGCACTGGCGCCTGCAGCACCGCGCGAAGTGGATGGCCAACCTCAAGTGGCCGCTGATGTGCTTCGTGGCCGTTGCTTTCTGGAACATGCTGGGCGCGGGCGTCTTCGGCTTCATGATCAACCCGCCGATTGCGCTGTATTACCTGCAGGGCCTCAACACCACGCCGGTGCACGCCCATGCCGCGCTGTTCGGTGTGTACGGCTTCCTGGCGCTGGGCTTCACGCTGCTGGTGCTGCGCTATATCCGCCCGCAGCTGGTGTTCAGCGAACGGCTCATGAAGGCCGGCTTCTGGTGGCTCAACGCGGGCCTGGTGCTGATGATTGCCACCAGCCTGCTGCCCATCGGCCTGTTCCAGTTCCATGCCAGCGTGAGCGAAGGCCTGTGGTACGCCCGGGGCGAGGCCTTCATGCAGCAGCCCTTCATCCAGACCCTGCGCTGGGTGCGCACCTTCGGCGACGTGGTCTTCATCGTCGGCGCGCTCGCCGTGGCCTGGCAGGTGGTGAGCGGGCTGTTCGGCTCGCGGGCCCCGGCAGCCACCGCAGGGGTTTACCTGGCGGAGTCCCGTCGCTGATCCGCGCCGCGCGCTGCCGCCACCACCCCCGGCGGCAGCGCAGGCCCTTCATCCCTGCATTCATTCATCCCACAAGGAGCGAACATGAACCTCGACAAATTCAAGCACCAGCACACCGACATCCTGCGCAGCATCGCCACCTTGCGCGCCCTGGCCCAGGCGGGTGTGGAAGGCAATGCCAGTGCCATCGCGCAGGGCATCGTGGCCATGAGCGGCACCATCAAGCTGCACCTGGCCGTGGAAGACCAGGTGCTGTACCCCGCGCTGCAGCGCGGCGGCAACGTGGAGCTGGCGCGCCTGGGCCGCCAGTACCAGAGCGAGATGGCCTCGATTGCCAGTGCCTACGACGCGTTTGCGCGCCGCTGGAACACGGCCGAGAACGTGCGCCGCAACGCCCAGGGCTTTCGGAACGAGGCCAACGTGGTGCTGCGCAGCGTGTTCGAGCGCATGCAGCGCGAAGACCACGACTTCTATCCCCGCATCGAGGAAGAGGAAACCGCCGACTGCCATTGAGCCATTGAGTCACCGCGCCATCGCGCACCCATCGCATGCCTTCGCATGCACCCTGATCCATCGGTAGGGCCTGACGGCACCTTCCTTTTGCCGGCCCTTGTGCCGGCTTTTTTTTACCCCTGCTTACCGTCCCGGTTGTGTTGGGTCAAACTACCTATAGTGTTTGATGGGTATCGTGGACACCATAGGTAGTGTTTTAAACCCCTGTTGGATTGTGAGAACCCATGGCGCCCACCCTCGTCACTTTGCCGCGCGAAATCACTTTGCGCAGCGGCCAGCGTGTTCCTTTTGACCCCGAACGCATCCGTGCTGCGCTGGCCAGCGCGGGCCAGGCATCGGGCGAATATGGCGCCGAAGAGGCCGCGCTGCTCACCGCGCAGGTCACCAAGGTGCTGATCCACCGCTTTCACGGCGAAGCGCCCACGGTGGAGCAGATCCAGGACGTGGCCGAGCAGACGCTGATCGCCGCCAACCACCTGGCCACCGCACGCGCCTACATCGTCTACCGCGAGCAGCACGCCACGCTGCGGGCGGACAAGCAGACGCTGGTGGATGTGGAAAGCTCCATCAACGAATACCTCACTCGGGCCGACTGGCGCGTGAATGCCAACGCCAACCAGGGCTACTCGCTGGGCGGGCTGATCCTCAACGTGGCGGGCAAGGTCACGGCCAACTACTGGCTGTCGCACGTCTACACGCCCGAGATCGGCGAGGCGCACAGGAGCGGCGACATCCACATCCACGACCTCGACATGCTCAGCGGCTACTGCGCGGGCTGGTCGCTGCGCACGCTGCTGCACGAGGGCCTGAACGGCGTGCCCGGCAAGGTGGAGGCCGGGCCGCCCAAGCACATGTCCTCGGCCGTGGGGCAGATCGTCAACTTCCTGGGCACGCTGCAGAACGAGTGGGCGGGCGCGCAGGCGTTCTCGTCGTTCGACACCTACATGGCGCCCTTCGTGCGCATCGATGCCATGGACTACGCCGCCGTGCGCCAGTGCATCCAGGAGCTGGTCTACAACCTCAACGTGCCCTCGCGCTGGGGCACGCAGACGCCGTTCACCAACCTCACCTTCGACTGGACCTGCCCCGACGACCTGCGCGAGCAGGTGCCCGTGATCGCTGGCAAAGAGATGCCCTTTGCCTATGGCGACCTGCAGGCCGAGATGGACCTCATCAACCGCGCCTACATCGACGTGATGACCACGGGCGATGCCAAGGGGCGCGTGTTCACCTTTCCCATCCCCACGTACAACATCACCAAGGATTTCCCGTGGGAGAGCGAGAACGCGCAACTGCTGTTCGACATGACCGCCAAGTACGGCCTGCCGTACTTCCAGAACTTCATCAACTCCGAGCTGGAGCCGAACATGGTGCGCTCGATGTGCTGCCGCCTGCAGCTCGATCTGCGCGAGCTTCTGAAGCGCGGCAACGGCCTGTTCGGCAGCGCCGAGCAGACGGGCAGCCTGGGCGTGGTCACCATCAACTGCGCGCGCCTGGGCTACCAGCATGCGGGCGATGAGGCGGGCCTGTTTGCCGCACTCGATCGCTTGATGGAGCTGGGCAAACAAAGCCTGGAGACCAAACGCAAGCTCATCCAGCGGCTCATGGACCAGGGCCTGTTCCCCTACACCAAGCGGTATCTCGGCACGCTGCGCAACCACTTCAGCACGCTGGGTGTGAACGGCATCAACGAGATGGTGCGCAACTTCACGAGCGGCCGCGAAGACATCACCAGCGAAGCAGGCCATCGCCTGGCCTTGCGCCTGCTCGACCATGTACGCGCGCGCATGACCGACTTCCAGGAAGCAACCGGCCACCTCTACAACCTGGAGGCCACGCCCGCCGAGGGCACCACCTACCGCTTCGCCAAGGAAGACAAGAAGCGCTGGCCCGGCATCTTGCAGGCGGGTACGGCCGAGCAGCCGTACTACACCAACTCCTCGCAGTTGCCCGTGGGCTTCACCGACGACCCGTTCGAAGCCCTGATGCGCCAGGAGCAGCTGCAGTCCAAATACACCGGCGGCACTGTGCTGCACCTGTACATGGGCGAACGCGTCTCCAGCGGCGCTGCCTGCCGCGAGCTGGTGAAACGGGCGCTGACGAACTTTCGCCTGCCCTACATCACCGTCACACCCACGTTCTCCATCTGCCCCACGCACGGCTACCTGGCGGGCGAGCACCCGTTCTGCCCACGCTGCGACGAAGAGCGGCTGGCTGCTAAACGCGCGCGTCTGGCGGCATGATTTATGAATAAAAAAGGGCATTTCCGCCCGTCTATCAAGCATTGACAGCTATCAAAACCATAGTATTTCAACCCCAAGGAGCACACCATGAGTC
Source organism: Acidovorax sp. GW101-3H11 (assembly GCF_001633105.1). Lineage (GTDB taxonomy): Bacteria > Pseudomonadota > Gammaproteobacteria > Burkholderiales > Burkholderiaceae_C > Acidovorax. The sequence continues at coordinate 45,640 of NZ_LUKZ01000037.1, read as the reverse complement.
ACTTTTCCCCCGCTGAACACACCGCCCTGGCCGCCGTGCAGCTCACCGACGACGAGCGCCAGCCCTGCGAGGTCTGGACCCGCGTAATGGGCTACCACCGCCCGGTGGCCAGCTTCAACACCGGCAAACGCGGCGAGCATGCCGAGCGCCGTTTCTTTGCAGAGCACGCTGGTGGTTGCCGCAGCGGCGCCTGCTGAAGCGCAGTCCTTGCGCCTGGGCGGCCTCACGCCGCTAACCACCATCGACTTCCCCGGCCGTCTTGCGGCGGTGGTCTATTGCCAGGGCTGCCCCTGGCGCTGCGGCTACTGCCACAACCCCGAGCTGCTCGATGCCACGGCGCCGCCCGCGCTGCCGTGGGAGCACGCACTGGCTTTTCTGCAAAGCCGCCGTGGTTTGCTCGACGGCGTGGTGTTTTCCGGCGGCGAGCCCACGCTGCAGGCCGCACTGCCTGCAGCGCTGGCCGAGGTGCGGGCGTTGGGCCTGCAGACGGCGCTGCACACCGGTGGCATGTACCCCGGGCGGCTCGCGGCCCTGCTGGCGCAGCTGGACTGGGTGGGCCTGGACATCAAGGCCTTGCCGCAACGTTACGACGCCATCACCGCCACGCCCGGCAGCGGTGCGCGCGCCTGGGACGCGCTGGAGGTGCTGCTGGCCCACGGCACCGACCACGAATGCCGCACCACCTGGCACGCCGGGCTGTTCGGCGTGGACGAGCTGCTGGACCTTGCCCGCACCCTGGCCGCGCGCGGCGTGCGCCGCTGGGCGCTGCAGGAATGCCGCACGCCCGGCGCACCAGCCTGGGCGCTGACGGACGCGCACCGGCAGCAGCTGGCCGCGCTGTTCCCAAGCTTTGCACTGCGCCGCGCGTGAACGCTGCACGCTTTTTTCCTGCGCAAGAGCGCTTGGTTTGAAATGAACATGCGAACTTCGGCGATACCCCACGCGCTTTGATGCGCATCAGAGGCACCTTGCACAGCCCGCGCGGATCATCCGCCATCGCCGCACAACGGCACCCTCTGCAAGGAACCCTGCCCATGAACCCCCTTGGCCTCCAGCTGCTGCACGCGCTCAAAACCCACGGCGCGCGCGAGATTTTCGGCATCCCCGGCGACTTCATCCTGCCCCTGTTCAAGCAGATTGAAGAGAGCGGCATCCTGCCCCTGGTCACGCTCAGCCACGAGCCCTCGCTGGGCTTTGCCGCCGACGCGGCCGCGCGCATGCACTGCGGGCTGGGCGTGGTGGCCGTCACCTACGGCGCGGGCGCGCTCAACGTGGTCAACGCCGTAGCCGGGGCGTATGCCGAGCGCTCACCCCTGGTGGTGCTGGCCGGCTGCCCGGGCGAGGTCGAGGCGCACTCGGGCCTGGTGCTGCACCACCAGGTGCGGCATGTCGATTCGCAGTGGCGCATCTTCCGCGAGATCACCTGCGACCAGGTGCGCCTGTCCGACCCCGCCACTGCGCCCGCCGATCTCGCCCGCGTGCTGCGCAGCTGCCGCGAATACTCACAGCCCGTGCTCATCGAGGTGCCGCGCGACATGACGCTGCATCCCATGGCCGAGGTGCCCCTGCTGCCGCCCAGCCCCTTCAATGAAGCCGCCGTGGCCGAGTGCGCCGACGAATGGATGGCCCGCATTGACGCCGCCCAGCGCCCCGTGCTGGTGGTGGACGTGGAGGTGCGCCGCTTCGGCCTGGAGGGCCGTGTGGCCGAGCTGGCGCGGCGCCTGCAGCTGCCGGTGCTCACCACCTTCATGGGCCGGGGCTTGCTGGCCGAGGAGGGTGTGCCCTTCCACGGCACCTACCTGGGCGTGGCGGGCGCGCCCGAGACGAGCGCGCTGCTCGACGATTCCGACCTGCCCATGATGCTGGGCGCCATCCTGTCGGACAGCAACTTCGGCGTGAGCGCCCAGCGCATGGACTTCCGCCGCGCGCTCATCGCCGCGCACCGCGAGGCGCGCGTGGGCCACCACCTGTACCCGAACATCCCCCTGGCCGCGCTGGTGGAGGCGCTGTTGGCGCGCGCCCCGGCGGTGGGCCAGCAGGCCACGCGCACACTGCCGCCTGCACCGGTATGCCCCGAAGGCCTGGTGGCTGACGACACCCCCGTGTGCGCGGCCGACCTCTCCCGCGCGCTCAACGACCACATCCGTGCGCAGGGTCCCATGAACATCGTGGCCGACATTGGCGACTGCCTCTTCGCCGCCATGGAGCTGCTGCCCACGCCGCTGGTGGCGCCGGGCTACTACGCGTCCATGGGTTTTGGCGTGCCTGCGGGCATCGGCGCACAGGTGGCCTCGGGCCAGCGCAGCCTGGTCCTGGTGGGCGACGGCGCCTTCCAGATGACGGGCTGGGAGCTGGGCAACTGCCCGCGCCTGGGGCTGGACCCGGTGGTCATCGTGCTCAACAACCAGACCTGGGAGATGATCCGCGCCTTCCAGACCGAATCGCGCTGCGCCGCGCTGGGCGACTGGCACCTGGCCCAGGCCGCCGACGCGCTGGGCGGGCGCGGCCACCGGGTGCATACCCGCGCGCAGTTCAAGGCGGCGCTCGATGCCGCATTTGCCGAGCGCGGGCGGTTTCAGCTCATCGAACTCATGGTGCCGCCGGGGGACAGCACGCCCACGCTGCGGCGGTTTTCCGAAGGCATTCGCGCACTGCGGGCACGGGCGGCGTCGGCTGCCTGAGTTCGAAGGATCTGTTCACGCAGCCCTGCAGCCATCGCATCGCGGTGCAGCCACGCGCGGCCGCTGGGCTACCCCGCGCGCACCACGCGCAGGACGTCCGCTCCGTAGGCTTCCAGCTTTTTCGCCCCCATCCCGCTGATGCCCTGCAGGTCGTCCAGCGACGCGGGGTTGCGCTCGGCAATCGCCGCCAACGTGGCGTCATGAAAGATCACATACGCGGGCAGGTTGTGCTCGCGTGCCACCTCGGCGCGCCAGGACTTGAGGTTGATGAAGCGCACCTGCGCATCCGGGCCCAGGTTGGCTGCGGCGGCGGGCGGCGCGCTGCCCGTGCCTTTGCGGGTGCGTGCGCGCTTGGCCGGTGCGGCAGCGGTGGATTCGCGCAGCTGCACCGGTACCTCGCCCTTGAGCACGGCGCGCGAGCCTTCGGTGAGGCTCAGGGTGTCAAAGCTGTGGCCGCTTTCCAGCATCACTTTGTGCAGGCCCACGGCACCGGTGGCCAGCAGCTGGCGCAGCACGCCGCGCAGTTGCGCTTCGGAATACTCCTTGCCCACACCAAAGGTCGAGAGCTTGTCGTGGCCGAACTGCTGCACTTTCTCGGTGTCCTTGCCACGCACGATGTCCATGATGTGGCCCGTGCCAAAGGTCAGCCCGCTGGCCGCGTGCACCCGGTAGATGGTGGACAGCAGCTTGCGGGCCGCATCGGTGCCGTCCCACACCGCCGGTGGGTTCAGGCAGTTGTCGCAATTACCGCAGGGCGTGGACTCCTCGCCGAAGTAGGCCAGCAGCCGCACGCGGCGGCAGTCGGTGGCCTCGGCCAGCGCGAGCAACGCATCGAGCTTGCCGCGTAGCGCCTGCTTGAACTCCTCGCCCGCCGGGCTCTCGTCGATCATGCGGCGCTGGTTGACCACGTCGTTCAGGCCATAGGCCATCCAGGCATCGGCGTTCAGGCCGTCGCGGCCCGCGCGGCCGGTCTCCTGGTAGTAGCCCTCGATGTTCTTGGGCATGTCCACGTGCGCCACAAAACGCACATCGGGCTTGTCGATGCCCATGCCGAACGCGATGGTGGCCACCATCACGATGCCTTCCTCGCGCAGAAAGCGGTCCTGGTTCTTCTGGCGCACCTTGGTGTCCAGGCCTGCGTGGTAGGGCAGGGCCGTCAGGCCCGCATCGCACAGCGTGGCGGCCAGCTCTTCCACGCGCTTGCGCGACTGGCAATACACCACGCCCGCCTCGCCTGCATGCTCGCGCTCGATGAAGCGCAGCAGCTGCGTGGTGGCATCCTTCTTTTCCTCGATGCGGTAGCGGATGTTGGGCCGGTCGAAGCTGCTGATGAACAGCCGCGCGTCTTCCAGCTGCAGCCGCTCGATGATGTCGGCGCGTGTGAGGTCGTCGGCCGTGGCGGTGAGTGCAATGCGCGGCACGCCCGCATAGCGCTCGTGCAGCACCGTGAGCGCGCGGTACTCCGGGCGAAAATCGTGGCCCCACTGGCTCACGCAATGCGCTTCGTCAATGGCAAACAGCGAGAGGTGCCCGCCCTGGTACAGGCTGTCGAGCAGACCCAGGAAACGCGGCGTGTTCAGCCGCTCGGGCGCGGCGTACAGCAGCGTGATGTCGCCGGTCTGCAGGCGCAGCTCCACATCCTGCGCCTCGTCAAAACTCAGCGTGGAGTTGAGGAATGCCGCATCCACCCCTGCCTCGTGCAGCGCGCCCACCTGGTCGTGCATCAGCGCGATCAGCGGCGAGATCACGATGGTCACCCCGCGCCCCTGCTGCTGGCGCACGATGGCGGGCACCTGGTAGCACAGGCTTTTGCCGCCGCCGGTGGGCATGAGCACCAGGGCGTCGCCGCCACCAATCACATGCTCGACGATGGCCTGCTGCGGGCCGCGGAACTGTTCGTAGCCAAAGACGCCGTGAAGGACGGTGTGGGCGGGGGACGAAGCGGGGGACAGGCGGGAAGACAAACGAATACTCTGAAATTGATAGCTGGTAGCGCTTGTACATCAAGCGCTAGAGGCCAATTTGATCAATGTTTTGCGCAGCAGGCGTTCCCGACTACGAAGGCCGCTATTGTGCGCTTGGCACTGCGCTTTTCAGATAGCCCCGCTTGGGCGTCACTCCAGCGTCAGCGCACGGATGGGCTTGGGTGGGTGGCCGTGTTCCAGCAACTTGCCACGCGGCGCTTGTAGCAACAGCGAGACCAGCCCATCCTGGTCCGTCAGCCGCCGGTACTCAGACACAGCCAATACCACCAAGGCGTCACGACCCTGTTTCGTGATCAGTTGCGGGCCTTCGCGCAGAGCGCACTCCGTGAGTTCGTTGATGCGGTGTTGGGCGTCTTGCAATTGCCAGCGGCGCATGGTGGATTCCTTTCGTCTGGCCAGACCAACAGATGCGTGTGGTGCGGGGTCCGCTGGCGTCAGTCCGTCAGCCTTGATGCAACTTTGTTTTCGCACAGTGCAACTAGATTTGACAGCACGCAGCGCTTGTTCACCAAGCGCTACAGATTGATTTCACCTGGTTTTTAGCGCCATACATAGGTGTTGTTTACGCCGCCAGCCCCGCATCCGCCAGCGCCAACACATACAGCGCCGCCCGCGCCCGGCTGGCCCCCACATACAGGTTCGCAGGGTGGCGCATGCAGCGCAGGTCGATGCCGACCAGAACCACCACATCCGACTCCAGCCCCTTGAAGCCCTGCACCGTGCCCACCCGGACTAGCCCCGGCAACGGCGCAGCCAAAGCATCGGTCGTGGCGCAGGCATCCAGCCCCGCAGCCCAGGCAGATGCGGCGTTGTCACGCCGATAGGGGGACAGCACCACAATCTGCTCGGGGCGTAGGCCTTGGTTGCCCGTGAGGTCGCGCAGCAAGGTGCGCAGCTGCCCCGCCATCTGCGCGAAATCGCTGCTTTGCAACACAGTCGGCGGCACGCCCTGGTCCACGCGAAAGGTCGGAGGCACCGCGCAGCGGCCCATGCGCGCTGCGGCTTCACCGATGGGGCGGGTATTGCGCAAATTGGCGTCCAGCACCATGGGGCTGGCAGTAAACGGCGGCTCCCAATGGTCGGTGGACTGAAACAGGCACTGCTGCCGGTCATAAAAGCAGTACCAGCTGAAGTGCGGTGCACCCAGGGCCTCCAGCGCCACCCACCAAGTAGCGGCAAAGTCGGCCGCCTCATCCACGATCACGGTGTCATACCGGGCACCAGCACCGGTTTCAGCGGCTTGCAGCAACAGCTCGGCAGACCGCTCGTTGAAAAACAGGCCTTGTTCTCGCGAGTCTGTGGGCACTTCATAGGCCAGGCCAGCAGCCAGCGCCTGTGTGCGGGCCAGCTCGTGGAACGGTTGCACCGTCACACCCGGCACATCGGCTAGCAACGCAGTCAATGCCTGCGCCAGGGCCTTGTTGAAACACGTCAACAGCACCGAGCGGCCCAGCGCCGCATGTTCGCGCGCCAGCGCCACCGCCAACACCGTCTTGCCTGTGCCTGCACCGCCCTCTACCAACAGGCGCGGCTGCAAGCGCAACATGCGTAGCACCGCCACCTGCTGCTCGGTGGCCTGGTGCAGGGCGTGTGCCGCGTCGTCCACATGGGTGGCCAGCGGCACCAGTTGCTGGCAGTCGGGCGCTAACAGCTCCTTGAGCGCATGCTGTTGCGCGCGCGTCCATGGCTGCGCATTGGGCGCTGCTTCGCGAAAGATGCGCAGCAACGCGGGCGCCGGGTCGGCCAGCGCCGCGCGGTCGAGCAGGAATGCGCGTGAAGGCGCCTCCGTGCCCGGCAAGCTGCCCTTCCACAACACATCGGGGAACCACACCGCGTGCGTTACCGTCAGCGCATCCGCCGCGTCGCGGCCCAAGCGTTGTCGCAGTTTATCGATCAGTGCGTACCGGGTGCGCCGGGCCTGGGCGAACGGCGACTGCTTCATCTGCAAGCCGGAGGCATAGAACCACTGGCCGTCTTGCACTCGCACTGCGCCCGCCTTGATCTCAAAGACGATCAAACCTTGGTGGGGGTGGAACACCACCATGTCTGCTTCGCCGACTGACTCGCCTCGGTTTTCTAGATGGCGCCATTCGACAGTGGGGAAAGATTGCCATGGTGGTGGAAGTTTGAGAAGAGCCTTCACTACATGCGTCTCGGCGCGCAGACCTGTGGCTGTAACAAAGTCTATAGGTGCATCTTGCGATTGTCTCAGCAGTGAGGGCATAGGCAGTTGGAGTCGCAAGATGCGTTACTTCAGTCGCAGTACAAAACTGTCATTCGAAAGCTGCTCCCGCATTTCGGCGATATCTTTGAATGGTGTGCTTTGGATGGTTTTGACCATTCCGTCCATCACAACATGCAGTGCGTCCACATTGCCGTTATCGATGGCTTTGTCCATCGCTCGGATTTGCGCTTGAAGCCCCGTCTTTCGCAGTTCAAACGCATCTCCCAATGCCTGTTTTATGACATCACGCTGCGCTCGAATCTGCTCAATAGTGGCGTCGCGGTCGGCCAAAATGGCGACCCGTTTCGTCTGTTCCACTTCACGTAGCTTCTGATAGTCAGAATGCGCCTGGTGTATACGCCCCAAGCCTTCGATGAGCGAGAGTCCCGGCACCTGTTTCGCAACGTTCTTCGCACCCTTGCTACCTACGGTACGTGCAACCACGTCCACGATACTTTCTTTTTTCGTCATACATGCTCCAATAGTTGCTGCATTTCTCCGACGATCTTTTCACTCTTTTTGGTGACCCGACCTTGCTTGTCGATAATTTCTATCTTTGCAACCTGATATAGCGCAGAACCGAGAGCAATCATCATGTTGAAACTGTTTTGATCTTTTTCGGTGAGCTTCGCATATTCGACTTTGCGCGTCACTAAGCTTGCGGGAACCGGCTTTCCCTTGTCGAGATAAACGGCCTCGCGTTCACGTCGTACGCGTCCCAGCATGCGTGATACTCGACTTGCGGCGCCTTGAAAACGCTCGTCAAGCGCATCTAGTACCCATGCTATCTCTTGAGAGCGCAGGTCAATTGCATCCAGCGCGATGCGGGCATTCTCAAGTTGTTCCGCCGCTTCGTCTAGTTGGGCCGAGTGCGCTCGGGCCTTGGTCAAGGCTTCTTCTGATTTGCCGGCGGCCAGATAGCCCATCACCAGTAGTACAGGGCCAGCCACCACGCCTCCCAGTACAGCGGTGCCGCCTGCCATACCTAGCCCACCAGAGGCAAGAGAGCCGCCGCCGAGCCAAGCTAGCGTGGCATTGGTAGCTGCCGCGCCCGAAAGACCAGAAATCGCCGCCCCAGTGGAGGCTGCTCCAAACATGCTGACGGCTTGCCCCACACCTGCGCCCACCATTGCGCCAGATGCAGCGCTTTCAAATCCATGTTGTAGGAAATCGGATGCTTGATAGCTTGCTTTTTCAAGCTCTGGTACAGGGATGATTTCAATGGGGAGCTCATGCCCATCCACGCTAATTTCATGGAAATCACTTGCGGCCACCTGATCCATCAAATGTGCGAACTTCGATATGCTTTTGCTCACTACTTGCACTCGCAGCATAGCCAGCGCATTCAACTGAGTACACACTTCCACCCGGCGGGATTCTAGGGCTCGCGCAGATTGGTGCCACTGTTGCTCGGACGCCTTTACCCACTGTTGGGCGTTGGAAAAATTCTGTTTAGCATCCCAAGCCTTCTTGAGCCCAGTGACTGCTGAGGCCAGAGCGCTTGCGCCGAGCGCTACAGGAATTAACGGGAGTACCATTTTCTCTCCTTAGTTCAAAAATCGGATGACATCGCCTGGGTGTGACACTAGGAATAGCAGCACGCCAATTACGCACCCAACCGCCGTCCCGCTGATGCGGATGTATTGAAGATCCGGGCCAATGCTCAATTCAATCTGGCGCGACATGTCTTGTGCGTCCCATTTGCGTACTGTGTCGCTGATGTGACCTGTCAAAAAATCAGCAAACTGAGGAGCTGCATCATTCGCGAGCGATTGCATGTGGTCGTTGATGGATGTACGCAACTCCTCGTCCTCTTCAAGCTTCTGGCCAAGCCATAGACCCATGCGCTCCACCCGCTGCTGCAGTTCTGAGGAGTTGGTCTCCAGGTCATTCGAAAGCCAGTCGCGCAGCGCTGCCCACAGGCTGCGCGCGTACTCCGTCAATTCGGGGTTGTTCTGCACATATGCCTTGATCTCCTCACCCTTGTGGCGAAATTCCTCGTCCGTCTTGAGTTTTGTCACGAGGGTCTTTAGCGCCTGATCAAATGCTTCGCGCAGCTCGTGCGCAGGGCTGTTGGCGACTTCGTCGAGAAAGCGGTTCAGACCAGCACTTGCCGCCTCCGCAGCTTGATCACCAATCCAGTCTGTGGGTAGAAGCAACTGCTTCAATTTGTGCTCCTCCTTCAGCCAGTTGACCACGCGCACTGCTACTTTGCCGCGCAGCTCTGGCTCCCGTAGCTTTTCTGCCAGGTAGTCGAGCGCCGTATCCAATATCTGCTGGTGGCGTCCGCCGTGGGTCAACATTTCCAGCACGGAACCCAGTGCCTGCGAGAAATCCAGTTTTCCCAGCACAGTGCGTGCTGCATCGCCGATAAATGTTTGTATGCGTCGGTCGTCTACTAAATCCAGCCAGCCACTAACAAGATCTGCCGTATGCCGCCCCACTCGCCGAGCATTGGAGGGCTCGGCCAGCCAAGTAGAAAAGCGATGCGCAGGATCACTGCGCTGTATCAGTTCCGTCAGCACCTGAGGGTTGAGAAACTTCTCGCGCACGAAGTCCGCCAGGTTGTCGGCAATACGATCCTTGCTCTGCGGGATGATGGCGGTGTGCGGTATCCGCAAGCCCAGTGGGTGCCGGAACAAAGCCACTACAGCAAACCAGTCAGCAAGCCCGCCAACCATCGCCGCCTCGGCACCCGCCTTAATCAAACGCACGGCGAATGTGGGGGGCATGAATAGAGTGACTATAAAGACAACCATTGCCGACGCCAGGCATCCGAGGGCCAAGTACTGCTTGCGTCGTAACTCGGCTTCTCTATCGATCACTGCTTTCACGTTGTTCATAGTTTTTCGCTATTAAGGTAAAAAATGTCTTTGAGGGTGTTTCGGGTTTGGGCCGGACTGCTACCAAATCGATTCTTTCAGCGCTGAACTGGTCGCACACGTAAAGCCATCTGTGCAATTGCTGCGCGTAAGACATTGGCGGTCACCGTATCAAGCGGTGCATACCCGCAACCCGGACATACACTGAAATACTCTCCTGGCATCAACGCATCGCTCCTGGGGGCGACAGTTTTCGACCACCCGCATGCTGAACACTGGTAAGTCACGGGCGGAGGAGCGATAGGCATGGTGACTTGTCTCTTTGTTTTGTTTGAAGCATCAGCGCACAGGTTTCCCGTTTTCACTCAACGGTCCTTGGACGTTCCATCTGTACACAGCCTTGGTCATAGCCGCCTTCTTTCGGTCAGCAATAGGCTCAAACGGCCCACGAAACCCCACCATAGCCACAGTCACGCCCACCTTCGAATCAAAGGTTGGATAAATGATGTCCGAACAGGTGCCAAATTCCGGCGAAACCCGCAGCACGCCACCCGGGCTGATATTGACGAACCGGAACAGTGCGGGGCAGGCAGTGCCGCCACTGCTTTGCAACAACAGCACGTCGATGGCCCCTAGCTCGTAGTTGGCAACGATGTCCAAGCCGCTATTGCCTTCAATGGCGGGCTTGATGGGCTTGCCTTTGAGCAACAAGGTGTTGTCTTCCTCGCGCACGCTGACCATGCCATGGCGCGTCTTCAGCGTCTTTTCGTAGCCGAACACGACCGGGGCCATGCCGATATTTCGGGCTTGGGTGATTTCGATCCACCCGGCGGGTTGGGTCGCAAATTTCTGGCCCAAGGTGTCACTCAGGGCATCGCTGACGGGGCGGGTGGCTGATTTTTCGATCTTGCAGAGCAGGCCGGGCAGGCAGCTTTGCAAGATCGCCCGGCCCACGGTGGACTGGGTTTTAAAGGCAAAACCGATGAGGTCGCCCGACTCGGGGCTGGCGCTGAAGAGTGCGGAATACGCGGGGCCTTTTTCGAGCACGCCTTGGGTGACTTCGGCGGTGGCGAGGCTGGCAAGGCAGAGGGTGGCAAGAGCAACAGCGGTGGTCTTTTTCATGGTGAGGCGGTCAGTCGCCAAGCGCCGGAGTTTCATAATGTAACCACACAATCTGGGGTTGCTTACGAATGAATGTCAGACGGCTGGCGGGTTGGGTTGAGAACGTTGGGGTGGTGTTGTTGGGCCAGCTTCTCACCACAAGAATGAAAACGGCCCGTCCATGCGCGCGGCCTTCTGCGCGAACTCCGGTTGTTTGAGCGTGAGGTAGCGAATGCCCTCCACCAGTGCCACCAGGGCCGGGATGTACGTCCAGCACAGCACGATGTACACGATGCCCCAGCCCCAAGCGCCCGTGTAGAACTTGTGGATGCCAATGCCGCCCAGCAGCAGCGCCAGCACCCCGGCGGTGACCTTGCTTTTGGGTTCGCTCCGGTTGACGCTGCGCATGGCTTCATCAGGGCCTGGCTGGTTTGACAGGGTTTGAATGGCTCCGCAGTGCGGGCACGACGGTGCAGAGATGTGCAAAGGCTTACCGCAGCCGAAGCAGGGGTTCATGGATGGGTTGTTCATGGTGTTTCCTCACAGGTGGGGTTTCAGGGGCTTTGGACCTCAGGCCAGCAAACCGATTGCGGCGAGCAGGCCGATGCCGCCCAGAACGACCCCGGCAATGGCCATTCCTTTGCCGCGTTTTTGGCGTGCCAGGGAAATGCTTCCGAACACAATGGCGGTCGAAGCAAAAAGGAAGATCCCCAGCACTTGGTCCTTGTCGGGCTCTTTGGGGGCGAGCAGCCCCAGAACGGGGATCAGCCCGCAAATCAGCGCCGGTACCGGGAGCCACAGGGAGCCGTCTGCACTGACCTGCTGGCTGTGGGTGTTGTGTTGGGCCTGCAATGCGCCGCATTGGGGGCAGCTGATGGCGGTTTCGTGAATCTGGTGGCCGCAGCCTCGGCAATAAGACATTGAGATACCTTTGTCTGAAGTGGTTGGTGGATGGAGACGACTTATTTGGGCAAGGCTTCGCCCATCCGGTGCCTGGGCATCGGTTGCAGTAGGAAGGGGGTGTGTGAGAGGCCTGCGCCGCAGTGGCCGCTGAAGGCTGTTAGTCCGTCAGCATTCGGCGCCATAGGCGCCCTTGGCCAGGGCTGGCCGGTGTGATCAGCGACCCGATACTGGGTCGCCTGAGGTGCCGCCTTGTGCTGTTGCCTTGCGCCGCAGTCCGCTGATGTAGGCGCCCAGGCCCGCAGTGGAGACGACACCTGCGACGAACACGATGGCGAAGGCGGCCAGGGTTTCCAGGGGGGAGTTGTTGTTGATCATGGCGAGGGTCTTTCTGAGGGGCTCAAGAAAAGTGGGGTTGTGCGCACTTGGGCCGGGTCAATGCGCATCCAAGTAACCGCGCAACTGCTGCTCCAGCTCAACCTGCAAATGCTCAGGGCTGATGATTCGCACATGGGGCAGCCATGCACGCACCGTGGGCCAAATCTGGTTGGGGTGTGCGATCTGGCCTGACACGATGAGCCCGCCGTCCTCCAGCGCCTTCACAATCTTTTGCCCGCCAATGAGCTTGCGCCGCTCGAAATAGCTGGCCACGTCTTTGTTGATCTTGAGCACCACTTCGGTTTTGACGAAGTTGAGCCAGATGCTGTCTTCCTGCTCCAGCTTTTGGATAACCGAAGGGTCGGGCTCGAAATGGTCGTCGTGGTTCAGCAGCAGGCCCTCTATCTTGGTGAAGGTGTAGGCCTTGAGTTGCCCGGCATCCATGGCGGCCAGGTACCAGATTCCGTCGTGATTCACCAATTGGTAGGGCTGTACGTCGTTCACGTTCTTGGCGCCATCGGCCTTGCGGTAGCGGAACCCCACGGTGCAGCGCTTGGCAATGGCTTCTTTCAGCTGGCTGAACTGCAGTTCCAAGCCGCTCAGGTCTTCGTAGTTGGGGCCTCGGACCAACAAGGCGTTTTGCAGCTTGGTGTTCAGCAAGTCCTGCAAGAGTTCGGTGGACAGGCGCGGGTGCAGCCCATCCAGCCCAGCCAGTTCGGCGAAACGCTCCATGTCATTCATGGACAGCAGACCCAGCCGCGCGGGCTTCACGGTGAAGTAGCCGTCGTTGTTCTCCAGCTCCAGAAACGCCAGCTTCTCGTTCAGATCGCGCTGGATGGTGCGCAGACTGACGGAAAACTCTTCGGCCAGAGCTTCTGGTTCGAGTCTTTTTCCCTCATTGAGCCGACGCAGCATGCTGGTAAGCCGGAAGGCGACGGTTTGGGCGGAGGTTGTTTTGGTGCTCATGTCAGCTGTCGTTCTTTGCTCTTTTGAAAGCGATGGGTGAATCGTAGGGATACGTTTTGCCAAACCATGTCGTTTGCCGGACTGGAAGGGAAAAATGCAGGATTTTTTCGCTCCCACTGCACCGAGCCGTGCTTTCTACAATAGAGGGCTATGCAAGCCCTCCACTACACGCGCGCCGCGCAACTGCCCGACATCCTCGCCCAACGCATCGTCATCCTCGACGGCGCCATGGGCACCATGATCCAGCGCTTCAAGCTGGGCGAGGCGCAGTATCGGGGCGAGGGCTACACGGGCCCGGGCAAAGCGGGCGACCGCTTCAAGGACTTTGCCTACGACGTGAAGGGCAACAACGAGCTGCTCTCGCTCACCCGGCCCGACGTGATCAGCGACATCCACGAGCGCTACCTGGCTGCGGGTGCCGACCTCATCGAGACCAACACCTTCGGCGCGACCACCATCGCCCAGGAGGACTACCACATGGCCAACCTGGCGCGCGAGATGAACCTGCGCTCGGCCGAGCTGGCGCGCGCCGCTTGCGACAAGTACAGCACGCCCGACAAGCCGCGTTTCGTGGCCGGTGCCCTGGGCCCCACGCCCAAGACGGCCAGCATCAGCCCCGACGTGAACGACCCCGGCGCGCGCAATGTGGACTTTGAGGCGCTGCGCGCCGCGTACTACGAGCAAACCGAGGCGCTGGTCGAGGGCGGCAGCGACGTGTTGCTGGTCGAGACCATCTTCGACACTCTGAACGCCAAGGCGGCCTTGTTTGCCATCGACGAGTATTTCGAAAACAGTGGCCAGCGCCTGCCGCTGATCATCAGCGGCACGGTGACCGACGCCTCGGGCCGCATCCTGTCCGGCCAGACCGTGACCGCCTTCTGGCACAGCGTGCGGCATTCGCGCCCGCTGGCCATTGGCCTCAACTGCGCCCTGGGCGCCACGCTGATGCGCCCCTACATCCAGGAGCTGAACCGGGTGGCCGAGGACACCTTCATCAGCTGCTACCCCAACGCCGGGCTGCCCAACCCCATGAGCGACACGGGCTTCGACGAAACGCCCGAGATCACCAGCCGCCTGGTGCACGAGTTCGCGGCCGAGGGGTTGGTGAACATTCTGGGTGGCTGCTGCGGCACCACGCCGGACCACATCGGCGCCATTGCCAAGGCGGTGGAGTCCGTGCCCACCCGCAAGATGTTTTACCCCGCTGAAGCCTGAGAATCTGAACAAAATTGGCCGTCTGCGCGCGACCAGTATACGTTTGTAGCTATTAAATATATAGCAATCAATGCGCCGCCGCCCTGCGGTAGCGCATTGCGGGCTGCCGCAAGCTGCGGCACCCTTGCGCCTTTCCGTTGAAATCTCGTCCGCACCCTTTGCCAGCCCCGGTCTGTTTGCCATGTCCGTTATCGCCACCCTGCCCGACACCCCCCCTGCGGAGGCTGCCGAGAAAGCCGCCGCCCACGCCGCGCTCAAGCTCGAAAAGCGTCTGGTGCGCCAGGTGGCCCAGGCCATCACCGACTTTGGCCTGATTGAAGACGGCGACAAGGTGATGGTGTGCGTGTCCGGCGGCAAGGACAGTTATGGAATGCTCGACGTGCTGCGTATGCTGCAGCAGCGCAACGGCAACAAGTTCGAGCTGATCGCCGTCAACCTCGACCAGAAGCAGCCCGGCTTTCCGGCCCACGTGCTGCCCGACTACCTGGCGAAGGTGGGCGTGCCCTTCCACATCGAGACGCAGGACACCTACAGCGTCGTCAAAGAGCACATCCCCGAAGGGAAGACCATGTGCAGCCTGTGCAGCCGCCTGCGCCGGGGCATTTTGTACCGCGTGGCGGACGAGCTGGGCTGCACCAAAATTGCGCTCGGCCACCACCGCGACGACATGCTGCAGACGTTCTTCTTGAACATGTTCTTTGGCGGCAAGCTCAAGGGCATGCCGCCCAAGGTGCAAAGCGACCGGGGCGACCACCTCATCATCCGCCCGTTGGCCTATGTGGCTGAAGACGATCTGACCCGCTGGGCCGAGATCCGCGCCTTCCCCATCATCCCGTGCACGCTGTGTGGCAGCCAGGAGAACCTGCAGCGCAAGCAGATCGGCCAGATGCTGCGCGACTGGCAGCAGCTGTACCCCGGTCGCATCGAGAACATGGCCGTGGCGCTGCGCAACCTGGTGCCCTCGCACTTCATGGACCCGCGCCAGTTCGACTTCAAGGGCCTGGTGCCCAACGGCGTGGCTGACGCCGATGGCGACAAGGCCTTTGACGCCGAAGAGTTTCCTGCGCAGGCCGTGGGCATGCTTGCGGGCTTGCCGCTGATGCCTGCCACGCCCCGCTGAACCTGACCCCGACGATTTTTAGATTGGGCCACCCCATGACCACCCTCAAAGCCCCCGAACTGCTCCTGCCTGCTGGCTCGCTCGACAAGATGCGCGCCGCCTACGACTTTGGTGCCGACGCGGTGTACGCAGGCCAGCCGCGCTACTCCTTGCGCGCGCGCAACAACGAGTTCCGCCTGGAGCAGATCAAGCAAGGCATTGACGAGGCCCACGCACGCGGCAAGAAGTTCTTCGTGACCAGCAACCTGATTGCGCACAACGACAAGATCCGCACCTACCTGCGCGACATCGAGCCCGTGATCGACTGCAAGCCCGACGCCCTCATCATGGCCGACGCGGGCCTGATCATGATGGTCAAGGAAAAGTGGCCCGAGCAGGTGGTGCACCTCTCGGTGCAGGCCAACACCACCAACTGGGCGGCGGTTAAGTTTTGGCAAAAGATGGGCGTGGAGCGTGTGATCCTGTCGCGCGAACTGAGCCTGGACGAGATCGAAAAAATCCGCCAGGAATGCCCTGACATGGAGCTGGAAGTGTTCGTGCACGGCGCGCTGTGCATTGCGTACTCGGGCCGGTGTTTGCTCAGCGGCTACTTCAACCACCGCGACCCCAACCAGGGCACCTGCACCAACGCCTGCCGCTGGAACTACGCCACGCACGACGCCGACATTGACCCCACCACGGGCGAAGCCATTGCGCAGAAGATGGAAGGCGACTTCAACTTCGAAGCCGCGCAGCAAAAGGCGGAACAATCGTTTGCCTCCACCACCGGCAACGGCGAGCGCCACCCCAAGGCCGACAAGGTCTACCTGATCGAAGAGGCCGGCCGCCCTGGGCAAATGATGCCCATCATGGAAGACGAGCACGGCACGTACATCATGAACAGCAAGGACCTGCGCGCGGTGGAGCACGTGGCGCGCCTGGCGCAGATCGGTGTGGATTCGCTCAAGATCGAAGGCCGCACCAAGAGCCTGTACTACGTGGCCCGCACCGCCCAGGTCTACCGCCGCGCCATCGACGACGCCGTGGCGGGCCGCCCCTTCAACCCCGAGCTGCTCATTGAGCTGGAAGGCCTGTCCAACCGCGGCTACACCGGCGGCCTGCTGGAGCGCCGCCCCAGCAACGACTACCAGAACTACCTCAGCGGCCATTCGGCCACGCAGCGCAGCCAGTTCGTGGGCGAGGTGCTGGGCGCCGAGGGACAGGTGGATGTTGGCTTGCAAGGCGACTGGGTGCAGGTCGAAACCAAGAACCACTTCGCCGTGGGCGACCTGCTCGAAGTGGTGCACCCTAGCGGCAACACCCAAGTGCGCCTGCAAGCAATGCGCAACGTGGAAGGCCAGCCCGTGCAGGTCGCCCAGGGCAACCCCGTGCGCGTGTGGATTCCGCTGCCCGCACGCTACAGCGGCGCGCTGCTGGCCCGGGTGGTGGAGGCCCAGGCGGGCGATGCGAAGGCAGAGCCTGCACTGACCGCGTGAACCAACGCGCCGCTGCGCGTCTGGGTCAACCCCGCAGGGAGAGCACGTGCTCGATGAATGCGTGGCAAGAATGGGCCGGGTTGGCGAACACCTCCGCTTTGACCAGCACACCAAGAGGCCCCACACCCTGGGGTCTCCACGATAGAACGGCCAGATCCCTGCGCCGCACCAACGGCCGCACAAGGCTCGCAGGCACGCAGACCAACATGTCGCTGTCCGCCAGCATCGCGTAGATGATTTCCGTCGAGCGACTCGATACGCGGCACAGTTCCGGCACCCCACCCAAATCGTCGAACAGGCTATCCACCTGTTGAGGGCCCAACCCTGTGAGCGGCGGTGCCAGCCAGCGTTGTGACAGCAGATCTGCGCCCGTGACGGATGTCTGTTGAGCCAGCGGGTGCGTGGGACGGCAGGCAACGACGAATTCATCCTGGAGTGCGGCATGGAACTCGAACCCCTGCGGCAGCGGGGTTGGTTCGCGGCAGATCGCCAAGTCCAGGGTTCCTTCCTGGATGCTCTCCAGCAGGTTGTCGATGGTGACTTCGTGGACATCGATGGCGGCGCTCGGGTGCAAGGCGCAGTAGGCCGGAATGGCGGCGGTCAGCAACCCATTGATGCCCGCCGCAATGCTTCCGATGCGGATCAGCGCGGAAGCGGCGCCTTGCTGCATCAATGCTGCATTGCCAGCAGCTGCCTGCAGAGGCACCAGCGAAGCGCGCAGCAGCGGCAACACCACATCCCCCAGACTGGTCAACCGCATGCCCTTGGAGTGTCTCTCGAACAGGGGGCCGCCCAGAGAGCTTTCCAGCTCGACCAGCGCGTGGGTCGCTGCGGGCTGGCTCATGCCAATGGAAGAGGCCGCGCGGTGCAGGCTTTGCAGGTCGGCAATCGCAATGGCCAGCTGCAGGTGCTTGAGGCGCACGCGCCCCAGGATGCGGTTGAACAGGACCGAGGGCGTCAAGTCTGGCATGGGCTATTCGAAAAATGGATTCAATTGAAAAAGAAGCATTGGCCTTGCTTGGATCGTTGTGGAACGATTCCGGGGCCAGTGGGGTGCAAACCCATGCTGGGTTCATTCAATTAACGAATCTTATTCCCGCGCCAGCCCGCCGCTGGCTGAGCGGTATCTCAGGAGACAAAACCCCATGCCATCGCCTCAGCGCCACCCTGCGCGCACGATCACCTTGCGCCCCACCCGCTTCCTGCTCGCCCCGGTCGTGGGTGCCATCCTGGCCATGGGCCAGGCGCAAGCCGCCGACACGCTCGACACCGCCTGCAAAACCACCGCCGAGTGCCAGGCGCAGGTCGCCAAGATCCAGGGCGTGGTCAAAGGGGATGCCACCAGCGCCTTGGCCAAGTCGCAAGACACGTTCTACTGGTTCGGTCGCATCAACATGGCATCGACCGTGGTGAATGTCGAGCAGGGCATCATCCCCAAGGCCCAGGCCGGCCGCATCGCGCGCGGTGTCGAGCTGTCGATCACCCAGGCCACCACGCCCGGTGGCAAGCGCCCCACCGATGTGCTGCAGGTCGAGAAGATCATCACCGACGCTGTGGGCCCCGAGGCCACGCTCATCCACACCGGGCGCAGCCGCCAGGACATCCATTCCACCTTGAATGCGGCGCAGTTGCGTCTGGAGATGCTGGACTTTGCCGATGCGCTGGACCAGGTGCGCGCACGGCTCATCAACACGGCGCAGGCACACACCGCCACCTATGTGCCCGCGTACACCAATGGCGTGCAGGCCATGCCCATCAGCTACGGGCACTACCTGATGGCCTGGGCCGACTCGTTCGCGCGCGACTCGGCGCGCGTTCGCGAGGCCTATGCCCGCATCAACCTCAGCCCCATGGGCACGGCGGTGCTGTCCAACTCCAGCTGGGGGATCAACCGGGAGCGCCTGGCGCAGTTGCTGGGGTTCGACGGGCTCATCGTGAACTCACTGGATGCCGGGCAGATAAGCACCTATGACATCCCCATCGAGGCCACGTCCATCGCCAGTTCCACGGCCATCCGCGTGGGCGCCTTCATGCAGGATGTGCACACGCAGTACCACCAGACCCGGCCGTGGTTGTTGTTGGCCAGTGGCAAGACCTACACCAGCAGCGCCATGCCCCAGAAGGCCAACCCCGGCATCATCCAGAACACGCGGGCCAAGGCCAGCGACGTGGTGGCCTCGGCCCAGGCATCGCTGTGGCGGGCGCATAACGTCACGCCCGGCATGATCGACTACAAGAACACCTGGAGCCCGGCCAGCGCCAAGACCTTTGTGCAGGGCACGGAGATGCTGCAGCAGTTTGCCGATGTGCTGGACTCATTGCGCATCGACCCCGCGCGTGCGCTGGACGAACTCGAATCCGAGTGGACCACCTCGATGGAACTGGCTGAAGCGCTGCAGCGCAGCCATGGCGTGCCGTTCCGCGTGGGGCACCACTTTGCGTCGGACGTGGTGGTGTTTGCCAAAGAGCGCAGCATTCGCCCCAAGGATTTTCCGTACGCGGAAGCCGTGCGCATCTACCGCGAAGCGGGCAAGAAGTACGACCTTAAGGACCAGCGCCTGCCGCTGGGTGAAGCCGCATTTCGCCGCGCTTTGTCTCCCGCAGACATGGTGACGACCCGCACCGGCACGGGCGGGCCGCAGCCGCAGGAGGTCACGCGCATGGCGACTGTTGCCAAGGACACTCTGGCCAAAGACCGCGTGTGGTCGGGCGAGGCGCGGCAGCGGCTGCTGGCGGCAGAGGCTGCCTTGAACGCGGCTTTTGAGGGTGTGAAGTCGTTGCCTTGAGTGTGGGTTCGCGGGCTGTGCGCTTCAGGCGGGCCGAAGGGCTCGACCGGAGTGGGTCTCTCGGGCGCGCGATACTCACGCCCATCGCGAAGGGAGTCAACACACGTGAGCACGACATCGAAAGCCCGGCGACGCTTCCGAGTTCCCGCCGCGTTCATGGTCGCCATAGCGGCTGCGTCGGTTGCTGCGCTGGCGGGCCTCAGCGCGTGGGCCCAGGCCCCGGCCGTCGCGCCTGCCAAGCAGCGCTACGTGCAGGGCTCCTGGGTCAACCTGCGCGAGTCGGCCCAGTCGCAGGCGCGCGTGGTGGCCCAGGTGCCTGCCAACACCGTGCTGCAACAGCTCACCGAGCGCGACGGCTGGTGCGCCGTGCTGTATGCGGGCGATGCGCGCCTGGGCCCGCCGCTGGCCGAACCCCTGCAAGCCCATGTGGCCTGCAACCTGCTGGCCGACCAGCCCCTCACCCTGGCCCAGGCGGGCAAGGACGCCGCCCGCGCATTCTGGGTCGCGCCATCGCCCAACCGCATGCGCGCCTACGGCAACGCCCTGCCGCGCCCGCCCGCACTGCAGTTGCCCGCGCTGGCCAAGAGCCACGCGCATGACATGCCGGTGTTGTACCCCCAGCGCCCCGAATGGGAGGCCGCCAAAAAGCTCATGCGTACCGGTGTGTTGCTGCGGGCCGAGCAAGAGATCGACCGGGGCCACCCCGTCAACCCGCTGGACGATGTGAAGCTGGCCACCCGCGCCGTAGACCACATCCCCGCCGTGGCCCCTTTGGCCGCCAAGCCGACCTTGCCAGCGATTGCCCCGTCGTACTTTCGCTCCCACACCAGCGTGGCCCTGCTGCACGAGACCGATGCCGACGGCCTGGCCGCTGTGGCGGGAACCCGCATCAGCGTCATCCCCACGGGCGTGCCGGTGGGCCGGTTCAACCGCCACAGCGGGCCGGAGATCGAATACATCACCGGCTTCTGGGACGTGGGCACTGCCGACCAGGCCTTTGCCCCTGCGCTGACCCTCTATGCCATCACCCACCAGGGCCTGGTGGGCGCCCACACCGTGCGCCAGCGCTATTGGGACATCAGCAACGAAGACCATTACTGCGGCGGCCACTACCCCGGCCGGGGGTTCAACGACCCCGGCGAGGAAGCCCAGCCCGTGCGCGGCTACGCCCGGCTGCCGGAAAGCGCCGAGGTGCTGGCTCGCCTGGTGGTGCTCGGCAAGCTGCCGCCCGACGCGGTGAAGGTGCGGTCCAAGCGCTACGCCACCAGCTGGATGCAGCCCGCCGACCCGCCCATCCGCGACAAGCCCACGCGCAAGCACACCGCCGTGACGGTGCACGAGATCGACCTGGACCGCGATGGCGTGGCGGACATCCTGCGCATCGACACCCCTTCGCCGGGCGGCATGAGCTTCGAGCCCATCTTTGAATGGCGCTGGTATCTCAACATCAGCGGCCAGTGGTTCCGGGCCGGGCATTGGGTGGACCAGGAGTGCACCTGAGCGGTCTGTGAGGCCCCCGCCCCCGGCGGTTTTGGGTAGCATGGTTTCCGACACTGCCCATGGGTCTGCCGCCAGCGCCTGGCGTGCCACCCGATCCCACGAAAGGCCTGCCCATGTCCGTCGAGTCCCATCCCCCCTGCGTGCGGGAGTTGCGCCAGGTCCTATTGTGGCCGCTGCGCCTGATGCCGGTGCGGGGCTCCGAGGGGCGGCACGCCAAGCCCTGGGAGCTGCTGGCGGACATGGGCGAGGCCTCGCCCTGGCGCGAGGTGGTGGATGAGTTCACGGGCGACAGCCAGCGGTTTCACGAGCGGCATTACAACGAGTTCGTGACCTTTTTGCCCTATGTGCAGCGTTTTCTGTACGGCGAGGGACGCAGCCAGAAAGGCGGCAGTGCCACGGGCTCGCCCATGCGGGTGTTCCGGCGCAGCGATGTCAGCGCCGTGCGGGCGGTGCTGCACCCCGGCGCGGCGCCGATCACGCTCGACATCGTCCATGTGGACCTGTACTTTTTTCTCGACCTGGACCTGGTGCTGCTCAATGTCGAGGTCAGCGCCCGCGACCTGGCGCTGCCCCAGGCGCAGGAGCTGCTGTACCGCTTTGGCCGGGGCTACCCCGCCGGCTGGGACGCGGACGGCCACGCCCAGCACTGCCTGTTCAGCGCCGAGTGGCTGGACCCCGCCGGGCAGGTGCTGGCCCAGTCCGACGCCAACCAGCGCGACCTGTTCATGGCCCATGTCAGCAGCCACCGCGCGCCGCGCATCGCGGCCCACTGGGCCTGGCTGCTGGAGCCGCTGGTGAGCGACCATTCGGAGCGCAGCGGCCCTCTGCGCTACCGGCAGATCGAGTACTACCGCATGCCGCAGCTGGCGTTTCTGGCGCTGGACGACCCGCGCGCCTTGAGCCGCAGCGACTTCGTGCGTCTCGGGCTGGTGACCGGCGCGGCCCGGCCGGGCGACGACCCTTGTCTGCCCTATGCCGAAGAGCACCTGGCCGACTTTGAACAACGGTTCTGCTACGACCGCTTCTGGAGCAGCAGCGGCGCCGCCCCGCACACGCGGTATCTGTGCAGCGGCCATTCGCTGCTGGTGCTGGGCGATGCCAACAGCCCGTTCTTTGTCTGCCGCGACCGGGGCGTGCTCGCGCAGTTCCGGCACCAGCATTTTTTGCTGTTTCTGATTGCGCATTTCCAGAAAGCGGCGCTGCTGATGTTCTCGGACCGGCTGGCCGAGGCCCTGAAAAACCTGGACATTGCCGACGCGGCCAGCGTGCGCCGCTTCAAGCGCACCATCCGCGACAGCTTTGCGAGTTTTCTGCGCTTCACGCACCGGTACTGGTTCCACGAGGTGTCCGAACAGGCCCAGGTGCGCGCGCTGTTCCGCATGTGCTCCAACCACCTCGGGCTGGACCCGCTCTACACCGAGGTCAAGGAGCGCATCGGCGAAATGAACCAGTACCTGGACGCCGACAGCCTGCGCCGCTAGGCCAACACCGTGGTGCGGCTGACGGTGGTGACCATTTTTGGCCTGATCGGCACCGTGACCACGGGCTTCCTGGGCATGAACCTGCTGGCCGAGGCCGATGCGCCGGTGGGGCAGAAGCTGGGCATCTTTGCGCTGGTGTTTGTGTTCACCACCGCGCTCACGGTCTACACCATGGTCAAGTCCAAGCGCCTGTCGGACTTTCTGGACGTGCTCTCGGACGAACGCGCCAGCGCCTGGCAAAAAATCAGGGCGCTGGGGCTGGTGTGGCGGCGCACGGGGGAGTGATACGGCTTCGCCTTCAACCGCATCACGTCGTTGGTTCGCCTTGCCGTGCTTCAGCACTGTCTGCGGCTTCCCGCCTAGGCCTAGTTGTACGGTCGAATGCAGATCCGTATGAGGGGCCCGCGCTTCACCGCGCCCCTGGCTGCCGCAGCAGCACCGCCAGCACCAGCGCCTCGGCCACCACCTCCAGCGCCTCTTCCAGCGTTGCCAGCCACTGCGGCAGCGCTGGCAGCCAGGGCCTGTGGAGCTGCAGCGCGGGCCACTGGTCCACGGCAATCGCCGCCAGACCCACGGCAAACCCGGCCCACAGCAGGCAGCGGGTGCTGCGGTGGCCCAGGGCGCGGTGCAGCCACGCCAGCATGGCCCCGCCCACCACGGCCACTGCCAGCATCGGCGCCTCGCGCACGGCGGCCCAGCGGCAGGCATCCGTCCATTCGTGGCAGCGGAACTTCCACAGCTCGTGCAGCATGAACTGCTCGTCCACCGCCAGCACCGCAAACGCCAGCGCCAGGCACACGCCCAGCCGCCAGGGCAGGCAGCGCTCGGCCGTGAGGCGCAGCGCAGTGGTGCACAGCGCCAGCAGCAAGGCGCTGGAGAGCCAGGCTGCGGGCGAATGGTCCGAGCGGAAGGCGCGCTCCCAGCCCGGCGCGAACAACCAGGCGGCCAGCAGCAGATAGCCCAGCACCGCACACAGCAGGGCGCTGGCCACCCAGCGGTGGGGCGGGGGCAGGGCGCTGCGGGAAGGGGCGGGAACAGGTTCTGAGGGCATGGCGGGCTGGGCGGGCGTGAGGGGTGTCCGGATTTTGAGTCGAAAACGGCCTCTGCGCGCGATGGTATTGCCTTATAAGCTATAAAAATGATAGTAATTGCAGTGCATGTGCGGTGTACGTGCTGCGCATCCTGCGGGACTGGTCATGCGCAGGGAATGGCGACAGAATCCGGCATCCCCCCGCTTGCCCTGTATGGCCCTCCCCATCGACCCTTCGCGCAGCGCCTTGCCCCCCGTGGCCCAGTTCCTGGCCGAGGCCGCGCTGCAGCGGCAGACGGCGCTGCTGGGGCTGGACAAGAAGCCCGGCGTGGCCCCCGCGCCGCTGCCACCGGCCGATGCCAGCGCCCCGCCGCCTACGGCCACATCGCCCAGCCCGGCAGCCGGGCCGCTGCCTGCACCCGCCGACAAGGCCAGCATCTCGCTCCAGGCGCGCGAGCAGCTGGGGGCCGGTTTTGAGCCCCGGCGCGAAGCGGCGGGCCCCGGTGCGGGTGCTGTGGCGGCTGCGCCGGGCACGCGGCCGGGGCTGGCTGCGCGCGGGCCCCTGCCACCCCCGCCGCTGCCCGTGGGGGCGCCCGCCCCCGCAGCGGGTGCGGCCCCCGTGCGGGGCGCAGACTGGCCCGCCACCGGCCTGGGTGCGCCCCAGATGGGCATGGTGCGTGCGCTGGTGGAGCAGCTCACGGCAGGCAGTGGCGCCCCGCAGCGGGTGGTGGCCGCGCAACCCTGGCCCGTGGGGCTGGCGCAGGCCCTGGAGCGTGGCGGGCTGGACGCAGACGCACCGCCGCTGCAGACCTGGCTGGTGCGCCAGGGTGCGGTGATGACCCCCGAAGGCCCGCGCAGCTTTGCGCTGACCCTGCGCGTGCCGGTGCCCTGGGTTGCATCGCAGCAACCTGCGCCCGCGTCACCCGTGGCTGCGGGCCCCTCGGCGGCCATGCCGCTGCAGGTGCCGTTTGCAGGCCCCGCGCAGGCGCTGCAGTCGGGCGTGCTGGCCCTGGTGCTGCAAGGGGCCGACGCCGCTGCGCCGCGCACCAGCGCGCTGCTGGTGCTGGACTTTCAGCCCCAGCTGGCGGCCACCGTGTATGGCCGCGACATGCTGCAGCAGGCCACGGGCCGCCTCGACCCGTGGACGCAGATGGCCGTGCTGCAGGCCAGCGGCCAGGTGCCCCGCGAGGAAGACCGCGCGCGCAACGGCGCATCGGGCCTGTGCGAGACGGTGGGTTGCCCTTATGCGGCGCGGGCGGCCTGTGTGCAGCCGTTCTGCCTGGCGATGCGGGGCGTGCTGCCGCCCGAGCCGGTGGGGCCGGTGCCTGGTGCTTGATGGGCGGGACCGCGATATTGATGTCGGGGGGGCCGCCGCGCACCCGTCTTTGCGCAGGGCCATTTGCAGCCAGTGGCCCGTGCGAGTTCAAATCCTGCAACCCTGTCTGTCTTGTGAATCAAACGGAGAATCGGATCCATGCCCCCGCTTCCTCTCTCCCCGTCCAACCCCTCCTTCCCCGCCAATTTTGTGCCGCTGGGTGGCACGCCCCGTGACTGCGATGACTGCGGCAAGGCCGTGGGCCTGGGCTTTCAGTTTGACTACGCCTACCAGCCCATCGTGGACGTAGGGCGCCGCGTGGTCTTTGCGCATGAAGCGCTGGTGCGGGGCCCCAACGGCGAGGGTGCTGCGACCGTGCTGTCGCAGGTCAACGACCACAACCGCTACCGCTTCGACCAGGCCTGCCGGGTCAAGGCCATCAAGGGCGCGGCCGAGCTGGGGCTGACGCAGCCGGTGTCGATCAACTTCCTGCCCAACGCGATCTACAAGCCCGAGGTGTGCATCCGCACCACGCTGGAGGCCGCCCGGGCGCATGGGTTTCCGCTGTCTCAGATCATCTTCGAGGTGACCGAAGGCGAGCGCATCGAGGACGGCCCCTGGTTTGCCCAGATCCTGCGCGAATAAAAACGCTGCGGGTTCCAGACCGCCATTGACGACTTTGGCGCCGGTTTTGCGGGCTTGAAGCTGCTGTCGGATTTTCAGCCCGACATCATCAAGATCGACATGGACCTGATCCGCAACGTCGATACCAACCGCGCGCGCCAGGCCATCGTGCGCAACCTGGTGCGCCTGTGCGAAGACATGGGCATCCAGGTCGTGGCCGAGGGCATCGAGACACCCGCAGAGCGTGATTTCCTGTTCGACGCGGGCATCCGTCTGATGCAGGGCTATCTGTTTGCCAAACCGGCTTTTCGCGCAGCGGCCACGGTGGACGCTGCGGCGTTCGACGTCCGGCCCCGCTGAGCGTCTGCGAACAGGTCCTGAGAGCGGCTAACAAAACTCAGCGAAGCGGTTCTGGCTAGGCGCTGCGTCGCAGGCAGTACGAGCAGTACGACAAGACGCGGCAACGACGCCAGAAGAGTTTTGTTAGCCGCTCTACGCCGCCACCACGCGGTTGCGCCCGGATTTCTTGGCGGTGTACAGCGCGGCGTCTGCTCGCGCAAACAGGCTGCTGGCGGTCTCGGCATGGCGCAAGCTGGCGGCGCCAATGCTGATGGTGGTGGGCTGGCTCAGCCAGCTTGCCTGGGCCACTGCGGCGCGCATGCGCTGGGCGACCTCGTGGGCGCCCTGCGCGCCGGTGTGGGGCAGGATCACGGCAAATTCTTCACCGCCCACCCGCGCCACGATGTCGATGATCCGCACGCAGCCACTGAGCACCTGGGCGATGGAGCGCAGCACCTTGTCCCCGGCATCGTGGCCGAAGCTGTCATTGATCTGCTTGAAATGGTCCACGTCCAGCACCAGCAGGCTCAGGGGCGATCGCGTGCGTTCGACGGAGGCGATTTCCAGCCCCAGGCTGTCATCAAAGGCGCGCCGGTTGCGCAAACCGGTGAGCGGGTCGGTCCGGGCCAGCTCGTGGAGCGCCTGGTTCAGCTCGTCCACCTTGTGCAGTTGCTGCACCAGCTGCTGGTTGAGCGCCTCGGCGTCGTGCAATGCGCGGCGCAGCCGGATCTCGCGCATGGCCGAATGGGCCAGCTCCTGCAAGATTTCGATGTCCTGCTCGGTCCACTGCTTGGCCTTGAAATCCACCGCGCAAAAGCTGCCCAACACCTGCCCGGCCTCGGTTTTCAGGGGGATGCCCGCATAGGCCCGCACCCCCAGGGACGCCACGGTGGGCACGTCGCGGAACACTGGCAGCTGCGTGGCGTCTTCCAGCACCAGGGGCCCGTCGGACACCAGGGAATAGTGGCAGAAGGTTCGCCCGGTGAGTTGCCGCAGGGTGCTCAATGGCGCGTCCATGCCGAACGTGCTTTTGTAGAAGTCGCGGTGCGCATCCAGCAACGAGACGAAGGCGACGGGCGCCCCGGTGATCTTGGCGGCCAGCCGGGTCAGCCGGTCAAAGCTCTCTTCCGCAATGCTGTCCAGCAAACCGGTGTCCTGCACCGCTGCCAGCCGCTGGGGATCGATGAGCGCCGCCTGGATGTGGGCGTCGTTGGCGGGTGGGGGCGGCGGCCATTGCGTCATGGGTGTGGTGCAGGGAACCGGGTTGGGTTGTGAGTCCGCTGAAAGGTACACGATCCCCGCAGGTGGCGGCGCCCCTGCGCGCAAAGACCCTCCGCCCAGGCTTTGCGCCGGATCAGCGCATGCCGGTATGGCCCCGAATCTCGGCGTGGCGCGAGCGCGTGATGGGGTACGCCATCAGCAGCGGAATCGCCAGCACCAGGCACAGCCCGGGCAGCACGCCGGTCATCAGGGTGATGCCCTGCAGCGCATCGGCCGACTGCGCGACGTTGGGCACATAGCCCGTCACGTCCAGCATGCCCGCCACCAGCACCGTGGCGAGTGTGCGCGCGAGTTTGTCCATCAGGCCGTAGAGCCCGTAGTACATGCCCGTCTGGCGCTCGCCCGCCTGCATGTGGCCGTGGTCGATGGTGTCGGGCACCATGGCAAAGGGCACGATCCAGTGCGCGCCCATGCCAATGCCCACCACCACCAGGATCGCGGTCATCAGGTGCTGGTCACCGGGCTTCACCCAGTACAGCGCCAGCAGCCCGGCCGCGCACAACACCAGCCCGAGGATGTAGGCCCGGTTCTTCTCCCAGCGGTCCACCACCACCTTCCATACAAACAGCGACAGCCCCACCACCCCGAGCAAGGTGCCCATGAAGCGGGGCAGGTCGCCCTTGTCGCCCTGCAGCTGGTAGATCACGAAGTAGGCCAGCGAGGCCTGCACCAGCGTGAGGCCCAGGCGCACCAGGGTGGCGGCACTCATCAGCAGCAAAAAGGGGCGGTTGTGCAGCGTGGTGCCCAGCGTGGCGCGCACGCTGGCCCACAGGGGCGGTGTGTGGGCCTCGGTGGCCGGTGGGGCGCCCGCTGCGGGCTCGCGCACGCGCCAGGCCACCACGGCCACGGCCATGCCAGCCACCAGGCCAAACACGGCGCCCGCCAGCGCATAGCCCGTGCGCGCATCGGGCGCGGCGCGCACCAGCACGGGCATGAGCACGCTGCCTGCAAAAAAGCCCAGCAGCGCGCCCATCGACGCAAAAGCCGTGAGGCTGGTGCGCTCGTCGTAGTCCTGCGTCATGTTCGCGGCCATGGCCTGGTAGGGCAGCTGCACCAGGGTCATCATGGTGTCGAACACGGTGTAGGTGATGGCGATCCACAGGAAGGCGGCCACGGGCGAGAGGCCCGGCGGCACCATCCACACGGCCGCCGCCGCCAGCCCCAGCGGGATGGCGCCGTAGATCAGGTACACGCGGTGGCGGCCGTGGCGCGAGCGGGTGCGGTCGGTCATCCAGCCAAACAGCGGGTCGTTGATGGTGTCCCACACCTTGCCCACCAGCAGCGCCGCGCCCGCCACGGCGGGCGGCACCAGGGCCACGTCGGTGTAAAAGATCATGAGCAGAAAACTCATGGCGGCAATCAGCATCTGCAGGCCGACGTTGCCCACGGCGTAGCCGAGTTTGGTGCCCAGGCTCAGGCGGCTCGCGGAGGGGCTCATGGGTGCGCGGCTGCGGGTTGGCCGGGGATGTGGTCGGCGACCGCGGGGGCCGGTGTGCGGGGCGGGGCGGCTTCCAGCATCAGGCGCACCTCGCGGCGCAGCATCTTGTTGAGGAAGCTGCGCGGGATCTCGGGCACCACCCGCACATCGTCGGGCTGCATCTGCGCGGGCAGGTGCTGCACCAGGAATTCCGCCAGGTCATGCTCCAGCGGCTGCGTGCTGCGGTCGCTGCGCCAGCTTTGCCGCAGGCTCACCACCAGCACGGCGGCGCTGCCGTGCTGCACCAGGCAGGCTTCTTTCACGGCGGGGTGGCAATGCGCCACCTCTTCGATCTCGCGCGGGTTGAGCGCGTGGCCGTTGCGCGTCACGCGGTCGGCGCTGCGGCCCAGCACATGCAGGTAGCCCGCCGCATCAAAGTAGCCCACGTCGCCCATCACCACCCAGCCGTCGCGCAGGGTTTCGCTGGTCTTCTCGGGGTCGAGCCAGTAGCCCTCAAACCGCACCGGCGTCATCACGGTGATCAGGCCCATCTGGCCCGGGGGCAGCGGCGCAAACTGATCGTCGCGGATCACCACGTCCACCCCTGGCATCACGCGGCCCACGGTGGAAAGGATGTCGTTGCCCAGCGGGTTGCCCTGCGCATCCACATGCTCGTGGGGCAGCAGCCAGGTGATGGGGGGCAGGGCCTCCAGGCAGCCATAGCCCTGCTGGAAGATGGGCCCGAAGCGGCGGATGGCCTCGGCGATCTTGGGCGCGGGCATCATCTCCGAGCCATAGGGCACATGGGTCAGGGACGATAGGTCGTACTGGTCCAGCGTGGGCTCGTCCAGCAGGTCGATGATGGCCGAGGGCGACAGGAAAGCGCGCGACACGCGGTGCTTCTGGATCAGCCCGGCCAGCGTGGTGGCGCGGAAGTCCTCGGGCATCACCAGCGCCGCGCCCGCCAGCAGTGTGGGCAGCACCAGGCCCGAGCCCGGGCCGGTGAGCGGCAGGCCCAGCATGTTCACGTCCGGCCCGTTGGCGGGCGGCTTGAAGTCGATGGCGCGCGAGATCAGGCGCACGCTGTCCAGGTACTTGCGGTTGCTGTAGCCGATGGACTTGGGCAGGCCCGTGGTGCCCGAGGTCATGTGCAGCGCGAACACGTCGTCCTCGTGCACGTCGGCCGTGCCTGCTGCGGGGGCGTGCTGCGCCAGGGCCTGTTCGTATTCATCCCCCAGCGCCAGCACGCGCAGGCCGGGCAGCTGTTCGCGCACGTCCTGCAGGATGGGGGCGCTCAGCAGCGGGTCGTGGATGAACACCGTGGGTTTGACGCGGCCCATGGTAGTGAGCGCCGCGTCGGCGGGCAGGTGCTTGTGAAAGCTCGCAAAGATGGTGCCGTTCTCGAAGGTGGCCAGCCGGGCTTCGTACTGCTCGCCGGTTTCGGGCAGCCAGGTGAAGACCACGTCGCCCTTCTTCACGCCCTGGGCCTGCATCCAGGCCTGCAGGCGGTACACGCGCTCCTGCAGCTGCGCGTAGGTGAGGGTGCCGCGCCGGTCAATCAACGCAGGCTTGTGGGCATGGCGCCGGTAGGCCAGGCGCGCCACCGAGCGCGCGGTGCGCAGGCGGTTGAGCAGAAAACGCGCAACAAGGCTGCGCAAGGATGGAAAAGCCATCGGAGTCTCCCGGGAGAAGGCTTGTAGAAGCAAAGTCCAGGAAGTTTTTCACGCCGATGCGTGTCAAGACATGACCATTTGTATGTGTACGTATCTTTGTGTTTCGGATTCGCCTGCGCGGTCGTTCTGGCCCCACAAACGGTGGCCATGCATTGGGGCCCGCGTCGCCGCAGCACAACAAATCGCAGGTCGGCAGCGGGATGCCGGGCGATGTACCGGCCAGAAAAAACCGCCAGGGCTGGATCGCAGCGGCTGGCGGTGGGTGTGCAGGCCCGTCCCGGGTTGGGGACGTGCGCCTGGATCACGGGCGAGTGCTTATGGGTACAGACCGCGCATTTCGCGGGCGTGCAGGATGCGCTGGCAGGCCACGATGAAGGTGGCGGTGCGCAGGCTCACCTTGTGCTCTTGCGCCACCTGCCAGATGCCCGCAAAGGCCTCTTGCATGATGCGCACCAGGCGGGCGTTGATCTCGTCCTCGCTCCAGAAGAAGCTGGAAAAGTCCTGCACCCATTCAAAGTAGCTCACCGTCACGCCGCCGGCGTTGGCGATCACGTCGGGCAGCACCAGCACGCCCTTGTCGTGCAGGATGTCGTCGGCCTCGGTGGTCGTGGGGCCATTGGCGCCTTCGATCACGAGCTTGGCCTTGATCTGGCCCGCGTTGTCCTTGGTGATCTGGCCTTCGAGGGCGGCAGGGATCAGGATCTCGCAATCCACGCCCCAGAACTCCTCGGCCTTCATCACGTCGGCGCCGGCAAAGCCGCCCACGCCGCCCCGGGCCTTCACATGCGCCAGCAGCGCGGGCACATCCACGCCCTTGCTGTTGAAGATGGTGCCGGTGTGGTCCTGCACAGCCACCACCTTGGCACCGGCTTCGGCAAACAGCTTGGCGGCAATGCCGCCCACGTTGCCAAAGCCCTGCACGGCCACCCGGGCGCCGTCCAGATGCAAGCCGGTCAGCTTGGCGGCTTCCACGCCCACGGTGAACACGCCACGGCCGGTGGCTTCGACACGGCCCAGCGAGCCGCCCAGGTCCACGGGCTTGCCGGTGACCACGCCGGTGGCGGTGGCGCCCACGTTCATCGAGTACGTGTCCATCATCCAGGCCATCACTTGGCCGTTGGTGTTCACATCAGGGGCGGGGATGTCCTTGGAGGGGCCGATCAGTAGGCCGATCTCGCTGGTGTAGCGGCGCGTCAGGCGCTCCAGCTCACCCATCGACAGCTTCTTGGGGTCCACGCGAATGCCGCCCTTGGCGCCGCCGTAGGGCACGTTCACTGCCGCGTTCTTCACCGACATCCAGGCCGACAGGGCCATCACTTCCGACAGCGTCACGTCCTGGTGAAAACGCACGCCGCCCTTGCCCGGGCCCCGGCTCAGGTTGTGCTGCACGCGGTAGCCTTCGTAGTGGGCGATGGTGCCGTTGTCCAGCTCGATCGGCACATCCACGATCAGGATGCGCTTGGGGCGCTTGAGCGTTTCCACCCAACGCGCCAGGTTGCCCAGGTAAGGGGTGACGCGGTCCACCTGCTGCAGGTAGTTGCCCCAGGGGCCGAGGTGGTCGGCCTGCAGGTACGAGGGCAGGGAGTGGGTGGGGCTGGCAGCGCCAGTGGGTGAAGACATGGTGAATTCCTTGTGGGATCAGTTCAAGCCGCGAAGCTTATGCCTGCGGTTGCACGCTGTCTAAGGCCGGAGTGTTTGAGTGCTATGCAAATAATGCATAACCAGTGGAGGGCACCTGTTTATGCGGCGCTGCAGCAAAAGCAGGGGCCCCGGAGCGCGCCGAAAGGCGCGTTGCCTGCCCCCGCCCAGGGGCTGCCCGGGCCCTGCTTGGCAGGCCTATGCGACGGTGACATGCGCCAGCGCCGGGTCGCCCGTCGGGTAGCGCAGGTCCAGGTTCTGCAGCACCGCACGCAGCACCGTGGCAACCATCAGGTTGCGGTGCGTCTTGGAGTCGGCGGGCACGATGGTCCAGGGCGCCCAGGGCGTGTGGGTGGCCGCCAGCAGCGTGTTGTAGGCACGGCGGTAGTCGGCCCACTGCTTGCGCGCATCGATGTCGCCCATGCTGAACTTCCAGTGTTTGGCCGGGTCGTCCAGCCGCTCCTGCAGGCGCTCGCGCTGTTCGTCCTTGCCGATGTGCAGCAAAAACTTCAGCACGATGGTGCCCGTCTCGCTGAGCATGCGTTCAAAGTCGTTGATGTGCGCCAGCCGCTGCTGGTGCTGATCGGGCGTGATCCAGCCGTTGACCACGGGCACCAGCACGTCCTCATAGTGGCTGCGGTTGAACACGGTGATGTCGCCCGCCTGCGGCACCTGCTGGTGGATGCGCCAGAGGTAGTCGTGGGCGCGCTCGGTCTCGGTGGGCGCCTTCCAGCCCACGGCGTGCACGCCCAGGGCGCTCATGCGGGCAAACACGCCCCGGATGGTGCCGTCCTTGCCCGAGGTATCCGTGCCCTGCAGCACCACCAGCAGCTTGTAGCGCTTGTCGGCGTAGAACAGGTTCTGCAGTGCATCCAGCTCCACCGCCAGCTCCTCCACCGCCGCCTTGTCGCGGGCCTTGTCGCCCAGCGAGAACGGCTTGGCGCCGGCGTCGATGTCGTCCAGCGACATCTGCTTGCCCGGCGGCTGCCAGGGCTGCAGGCGCTGCAGCAGGGAGGACGGGGCGGCGGCAAACGGTGAAGGCACGGGCGGGCTCCTGGCAGGGCGGCGCGGTGCGCCGGTAATTTCAACAGGTCCTCAAAGATACCCGCTGTGCGCCGGTGCCTGCTGCCACTGGTCGTGCAGCCCGTCCACCCGCACGACGGCCAGGCGCGCCAGGTCTTCGTCCGCCAGGCCATCAATGCAGCCTACGTTCACGCCATACATCTCGCCCATGGGCGTGTCGGTGCCGTGGCCAAACACGCGCACGCCGCAGTGGCGGCAGAAGTAGTGGTGGTTCTTGTGGCTGCCAAAGGTGTAGCGCGTGAGGTCGTCCTGCCCCCGCACGATGCGAAAGCCGCCCGGCAGCGCCACGGCGGGCCAGAAGCGGGTGCGGCGGCAGATGCTGCAGTTGCAGCGGTAGGTGGGCTGGGCCAGGTCCAGCGTGGCTTCGACGGCAACGGCGCCGCAGTGGCAGGTGGCGGTGTGGGTGGTGGCGGTCATGGCGGGGGTCCTGTTGTTGCGCTGTGGGTGTGGGTGGGCGGGCATGGTTGCAAACCTTGCGCCCGGCGGCATCCTTCGGGTGAACGATGCCGCGACCACCGGCCGACTGTCAATCCGGGGGCTTCAGCCATGCGCCATGCGGTAGGCCAGCGGCGTTTGCCCCGTGGCCTGCTGGAACGCGCGGTGCAGGCCCGCCTCGCTGGCAAAGCCCAAATCTTCGGCAATGCGTTTGAGGGGCAGGGGCGTGTCGCACAGCGCCTCGCCCACCTGGCGCAGCTTGATGCGCCGCATCCACAGCGCGGCCGACAGCCCCGTGTGCGCCTGCACCCGGCGCGCCAGTGTGCGGGGCGACAGCGCCAGCGCCTCGGCCAGAGCGGGCAGGCGCAGCGCGGTGGCGGGGCAACGCTGCACCCACAGCAGCGCGCGGCGCAGGGTGGGATCGGTCACAGCCATCAGGTCGTGCTCCGCAAACGCGGGGTGGGTGGTGCGCGGGCGCGGCAGCATCAGCAGCGACTGCAGATCGCCCAGCGCGGCGGCATCAAGCCGCTGGGCCAGCGCGTGCAGCATCAGCGGCAGGTGTCCGTTGGCGCCTGCGGCGGTGGTGGCGGGGCCGTCTTCCACCAGCGGCTCGTCAAAGCGCCAATGCACCGCGCCAAACTGCTGTTCCAGCGCCGCGCGCAGCCACCAGGTGGCCGTGGCGCCGCGCCCGCGCAAGCGGCCGCTGGCGGCGGCCAGCGCCACCCCGGCGCAGTAGCTCCACACCCGGGTGCGGCGGGGCACGGCGCGCAGCGCCGCCACGGCGGGTGCCAGCTGCTGCTGCAGCGCGGGCGCCTGCCAGCCGTCGGGCGACGACAGCCACAGGCCGGGCACCAGCACCGCATCCACCTCGGCCTGCGCCAGCGCCACGCCGGGCGTGAGGGCCGGGCCCTGCCAGGTGGGCACGGGCTGCAGGTCCACCCCCGCCCAGCAGGTGGTGACCACGGCACGCTGCGCGCGCAGGTTGGCGGCCCGCGCCAGGTCGGCCGTGGCAAACAGGCCGGCGGGCATGCAGCCGGGGTACAGCAGCAGGGCCAGGCGCAGGGGAGGCAAGGGTGGCTGAGGCATGGTAACGGTGAGGTGGCAGAAATTGGAAAGAAGTTGTCCAACCTGGCCATTCTCGTCGCACCCGCAAATCCCAACAATCCATGGCATCCCCACCGGCTCTGGAGCCCCGCCATGCAGATCACCCAATTGCGCAACGCCACCGTGTTGCTGGAATTCACCTCCGCCGAAGGCCGCCCCGTGGGCCTGCTGGTGGACCCCATGCTCGCGCCCCGGGGCAGCCTGCCCGCGCTGCGCTACCTGGGCGCAGGGCGCCAGCGCAATCCCATCGTGGAACTGCCCGCAGGCACAGACGCGCTGCTGCAGCGTGTGACCCACGCCCTCATCACCCACTGCCAGCGCGGCCACTTCGACCACCTGGACCGCATGGGCAAGCGCTTTCTGCGCGAGCGGCAGATTCCCGTGCTGTGCATGCCGCGCGATGCCGGCTACCTTGCGCAGCGGGGCCTGCAGGTGCTGCCGCTGGCGGGGCCGGGGCGCCAGCCGCTGGTGCTGGGCGGCCACATCACGCCCATCCCCTGTGTGCACGGCACCGGCTGGGTGGGCCGCCTGATGGAGCATGGCCATGGCTACCTGCTGGAGCTGCCGGGCGAGCCCAGCGTCTACCTGGCGGGCGACACCATGCTCACGCCCACCGTGCGCGACTGCCTGGCGCGCCTGCAGCCCGAGGTGTCGGTGCTGCCTGCGGGCGGGGCCCGGTTCGATGTGGGAGCCGAAATCCTCATGGACGCCGCCGACATGGCCGAGGCCGCACGGCTGACCCCCGGGACGCTGGTGGTGAACCACCTGGAAGCGCTGGACCACTGCCCCACCACCCGCGCTGCCGTGCGCCAGCGGGCGGTGGACGGCGGCTGGGCCGACCGCCTCTGGGTGCCCGAGGACGGCGAGTGCCGGGAGTACCAGGCTGTGATGGCGTAGTTTGCTATATAAATAAGAGCTAATGAGGCAATATGGACGCGCGCAGAGGCCGTTTTTGACCCCTGTTTATGGCCCTGGGTGCGTTACCGGGCCGCGCCCTGCGGCGTGGCGCTGTCGCGCATCAGCGCCACAAACCGCGCCGCGCCCAGGCCCAGCGGCCGCTCTTTGGACCACACCACATCCACCCACAGCGCCGTGCCGTTGCTGAGGTTTTCAAACGGCATCTCCACCAGCGTGCCCGCCGCAATGCGCGGCTGCACCAGCGCGCGCGGCTGCCAGCCCCAGCCCAGCCCGGCCTCGATCAGGCCCAGCGCCGCCAGGTGGTTGTCGGTGCGCCAGTGGTGGCGGGCAAACACAAAACGCGGGTCGGTCTGGCCCAGGTCGCGGCTGGCCACCACGATCTGGCGCGTGGTGGTCAGGTGCTCCTCGCGCAGCATCGCGCCCTCGGGCGGCTCGCCGCGCGCCTGGGCGGCGGCGCGGGCCCCGGCCAGCACGGGGTGATCCGGCGCGATCACGGCCACCAGGGTTTCGGTGCCCACTTCCTGAAACCCCTCGCGCCCGTCGATGCTGGGCCGCTCGAACACCAGCGCCAGCTGCGCCCGGCCGCTGTGCAGCAGCGCCAGCGCGTCCACCTGCGGCGCAGCCAGCACCTCGACCTGCAGCAGCGGGTATTCGTGCGCCAGCGCCGCCAGCGGGCCCCGCCAGCGTGCGGCCAGCAGCTCGGGGGCAATGGCCAGGGTCAGGCGCTCCTCCAGCCCCTGGGTCAGCGCCAGTGCCTGGGCGTTGAGCTGCTGCAGCTGCTGGGCCAGCAGCCGCGCCTGGGGCTCCAGCGCGCGCGCCGCCGCCGTGGGCCGGGGCTCGCGGCCGCTGCGGTCGAAGAGTTGCACATCCAGCTCGGCCTCCAGGTGCGCCATCGTCATGCTCACGGCCGAGGGCACGCGCGACAGCGCCCGCGCGGCGGCCGAAAACGAGCCCTGGTCGAGCACGGTCAGAAACACCTGCACGCTGTCGGAGTTGAAGGCCATGGCGGTTTGATCTATCAATAAAACTGAAACAAGCTGACTTTATGTGTCAGTGCGGCGAATATAAAGTACCGGCCATGGACAAGACACCCACTCTTTTTGGCCTGCAAGGCGTCAAGCGCCGCGTGATCTACGTGACCCTGTACGAGCTGATCGCCATTGGCGCCGCCACGGTGGGCCTGGCGCTGCTCACGGGCCAGGGCGCGGGGCATTCGAGCGTGGTGGCGGTGGCGGCCTCGGTGATCGCCATCGTCTGGAACATCGTCTTCAACTGGGCGTTCGAGCGCTGGGAGGCGCGCCAGCCGGTGCGCGGGCGCAGCGTGGCGCGGCGCGTGGCGCACGCCATCGGGTTCGAGGGGGGGCTGGTCTTCACGCTGGTGCCGCTGTTTGCCTGGTGGTTTGGCGTGAGCCTGTGGCACGCGTTTGTGATGGACCTGGGGCTGATCGTGTTCTTCCTCTGCTACACCTTTGTCTTCAACTGGGTGTTTGACCACCTGTTCGGCCTGCCCGCATCGGCCATGGCGGCGTCGTAACAACAGCCCAGAGCGCGCTTCTTCAAACAATGTCAACCGCCGTTCGGCAGCGGCCAGGGGCGCTCTGCCGCCACCCATAATCGGCCCCATGCGTGGGCCGTTTTTATTGCTGCTGCGGGGGTTGCCGGGTTGGTGGGCTGGCGTGGTGGCCTGCTGCGTGCTGGCAGGCTGTGCCAGCAACGCCCCCACGCCGCGTGGCGAGGTGAAGGGTGCGCCCACCCATGCCGCCGAGCTGGCCCAGGCCGACGCCAACCGCATGGCCACCCTGGCCATGCAGGAGAACCTGGACGGCCTGCTGCGCCTGGCCGACAAGCTCTACCGCCGCAACCCCGCCGAATGGCGCAAGGGCACCGCCACCAGCCGCGAACAGGCGCTGGAGCAGCTGCGCACCGCCGTGTTGCAGCGCCAGCCCTGGGCCCCACTGCAGGGCCGCCGCGACATCGCCGCCATGGCACTGGCCCTGGCGCCCGAGTTCGCGGGCGACCGCGTGGCGGCCTTCATCCATGCCACGGCCGACATGGTCATCACCGCCCATGGCGGCAAGACGGAGTTCTTCCTGCTCGACGGCGTGGATGCCCAGCACCTCTACAACGCCGCGCGCAATGTCGAAACCGCCGCCTGGCTGCTCGCCCAGCGCCGCAATGCCCAGGGCCAGCCGCTGCTGCTGGCCGACGAGATCGGCGCCCAGGGCCGCAACCTGAGCTTCGAGCGCGAGTTCGGCAAGATCATTGCGCGGCTGGACCTGCTGGCCGCCTTTACCACCGAAAAGTACCGCCGCGCGGCCATCAGCTATGTGCAGGGCATTGTGGGCGGCACCTTCTTGCAGTTCCTGCCCGTGCGCTGATGCGGCGAACGCCTGCTCGTATCACCCGGTAAAATCCGCACCTGCCCAAGGAGCGTTGCAGCGGCCTCTCACCACGACGGGGCCGTCAGGCTTGGGCACCCAAAAGCTATTCAAGCCCCACCGCAACGACGCTCACCTGTTTTTCTGCTGCCCCTGCACAGGTGAGTCCTATGTCCGCGTCTGCCCCGTCCCTGCCCCCCATGAAGCTGTCCGGCCTGGAGCCCGTCTCCATTGGCGAGGGCACGCTGTTCGTCAACATCGGCGAGCGCACCAACGTCACCGGCTCCAAGGCCTTTGCCCGCATGATCCTCAACGGGCAGTACGAGGAGGCCCTGGCCGTGGCCCGCCAGCAGGTGGAAAACGGCGCCCAGGTCATCGACATCAACATGGACGAGGCCATGCTCGACAGCAAGGCGGCCATGGTGCGCTTTCTGCAGCTCATCGCCTCCGAGCCCGACATCGCGCGTGTGCCCATCATGGTGGACAGCTCCAAGTGGGACGTGATCGAGGCCGGTCTGCGCTGCATCCAGGGCAAGGGCATCGTCAACTCCATCAGCATGAAAGAGGGCGTGGAGAAGTTCAAGCACGAGGCACGCCTGGTGCGCCGCTACGGCGCCGCCGCCGTGGTGATGGCGTTTGACGAAGTGGGCCAGGCCGACACCTACGCCCGCAAGATCGAGATCTGCGAACGCGCCTACCGCGTGCTGGTCGATGAGGTGGGCTTCCCACCCGAAGACATCATCTTCGACCCCAACATCTTCGCGGTGGCTACCGGCATTGAAGAGCACAACAACTACGCGGTCGATTTCATCGAAGCCACGCGCTGGATCAAGCAGAACCTGCCGGGCGCCAAGGTGTCGGGCGGTGTGTCCAACGTATCGTTCAGCTTCCGTGGCAACGACCCGGTGCGCGAGGCCATCCACACCGTGTTCCTGTACCACGCCATCCAGGCGGGCATGGACATGGGCATCGTCAACGCGGGCATGGTGGGCGTGTACGACGACCTCGAACCCGTGCTGCGCGAGCGTGTGGAAGACGTGGTGCTCAACCGCCGCGCCGATGCGGGCGAGCGCCTGGTGGAGATTGCCGAAACCGCCAAGAGCGGCGCCAAGGACGAGAGCAAGAAGCTCGAATGGCGCGGCACGCCCGAGCACCCCAAGACCGTGGGCGAGCGCCTCTCCCACGCGCTGGTGCACGGCATCACCGATTTCATCGTCGAAGACACCGAAGAGGCCTACCAGGCCATCGTTGCCAAGGGCGGCCGCCCGCTGCACGTGATCGAAGGCCCGCTCATGGACGGCATGAACGTGGTGGGCGACTTGTTCGGCGCGGGCAAGATGTTCCTGCCCCAGGTGGTGAAGTCGGCGCGCGTGATGAAAAGCGCCGTGGCCCACCTGATCCCCTACATCGAAGAAGAAAAGCGCCAGGACGAACTCGCCGGGCGCGATGTGCGCAGCAAGGGCAAGATCATCATCGCCACCGTGAAGGGCGACGTGCACGACATCGGCAAGAACATCGTCACCGTTGTGCTCCAGTGCAACAACTTCGAAGTCGTGAACATGGGCGTGATGGTGCCCTGCCACGAGATCCTGGCGCGCGCCAAGGTCGAGGGCGCGGACATCGTGGGTCTGTCGGGCCTCATCACGCCCAGCCTCGAAGAAATGCAGTACGTGGCGGGCGAGATGCAGAAGGACGACCACTTTCGCATCAAGAAGATCCCGCTGCTGATTGGCGGCGCCACCACCAGCCGCGTGCACACCGCCGTCAAGATCGCGCCGCACTACGAAGGCCCCGTGGTCTACGTGCCCGACGCATCGCGCAGCGTGAGCGTGGCGCAAAGCCTGCTGGGCGATGGCGTGCAGAACTACGTTCAGGAGCTGAACGCCGACTACGAAAAAGTGCGCACCCAGCACGCCAACAAAAAGCAGACCCCCATGTGGTCGCTGGAGAAAGCCCGCGCCAACCGCACGCCCGTCAACTTCAGCACCTACGTGCCGCCCACGCCGCGCTTGCTGGGCCGCCGCGTGTTCAAGAACTTCGACCTGGCCGAGCTGGCCAAATACATCGACTGGGGCCCGTTCTTCCAGACCTGGGATCTGGCTGGGCCCTACCCCGCCATCCTGACCGATGAGGTGGTGGGCGTGGAAGCCACGCGCGTGTTTGCCGACGGCCAGGCCATGCTGAAAAAGCTCATCGAAGGCCGCTGGCTCAGCGCCAGTGGCGTGATGGCGCTCTACCCCGCCAACAGCGTGGGCGACGACATCGAGTTCTACACCGACGAAACACGCACCCAGGTCGCCATGACCTGGTACGGCATGCGCCAGCAGACCGAAAAGCAGATGATCGACGGCGTGATGCGCCCCAGCCGGTGTCTCGCCGACTTCGTTGCGCCCAAGGACAGCGGCATTGCCGACTACGCAGGCCTGTTCGCCGTCACGGCCGGCCTGGGCGTGGAGAAGAAGGAACAGGCCTTTGTGGATGCGCTGGACGACTACAGCGCCATCATGCTCAAGAGCCTGGCCGACCGCCTGGCCGAGGCCTTTGCCGAATGCCTGCACCAGCGCGTGCGCACCGACCTGTGGGGCTACGCAGCGGGTGAGCAACTCAGCAACGACGAGATGATTGCCGAGAAGTACGCTGGCATCCGCCCCGCGCCCGGCTACCCCGCCTGCCCGGACCACAGCGCCAAGCAGGAGCTGTTCCGCGTGCTGCAGTGCGAAGAGATCGGCATGGGCCTGACCGAGAGCCTGGCCATGACGCCCGCCGCGAGCGTGAGCGGCTTCTACATCGGCCACCCCGACAGCGTGTACTTCAACGTGGGCAAGATCGGCGAAGACCAGCTGCACGACATGGCCGAGCGCCGGGGCATGGATGAGAAGGTGCTGGAGCGGTTGCTGGCGCCGAATCTGTGATGCCGTTGCTGCCGTTGGATGCTTTTGCAATTCACTGTGTGGCAGCTTGCGATTGTGGACAAAGCGCTGGAGGCTAGTTCGGTTTGATTTTGAGGACCTTGTGACCACAGGTCACACCCGTTTTCCTCGTCCTTTGTCCCGTCCGTTTCCCCCCGCCCGTTGGGGCTCGGCCTGTCGAAGCCTGGGTGTTTCCACTGAGCAGCTCCTCGACGGGCAGAGCGAAAGCTCGGGCTGCCCGATCAGGCGCCTGGCCAGACTTTCCGGTAGATCGAACGCAGAGCCTCGCCCCGAGCCCTGGGTGTGGCCGGGCGGTTCTTCTCTCTGTGGGTAGGTGTTCTTCCCAGCTAGGGAGATTCCTAGCTAGGAATCGCCTGTATAGCTGTACGAAGGTAAAACCGGTTCAATCACGTTCATCCCTCACGGCTGCATCCAGTGGCAGATGCCCCAAGGGATGGCACGAGGCCCAGTGCCCATCGTGCCCAGGGATGGATCAATACCGACAGCTCTTCACCATGCAAATCAATACCAGCACCAGTACTTGGGCACTTTCCGGCAGTGGCACGGCTGCAGCGCCTGCGGACCCCAGTTTGTCTCAGGAGACGGGCTTTGCCAACGGAAACACCTCGGCGGCTGCGCAATCCGGTTTGATGCTGGCGCAGGCCGATACCCTCAACCCCACCGCCAGCAGCAACACCACGCAAAGCGCCAACTCCACGCCGTTCTGGGGGGCTGGCACCGTGCCAGCGCCCAATGCCCTGACCGCGTTGCGGCATGCCGAGCGCGACCGGACCGATCCATTGCGGCTGGGCGTGAACGAGGTTTACCGCGACGCCATTACCCTGGCTGCGGATCGCACGGGCTACCCACGCGCCACGATTGCGGCCGTGATATCTGCAGAAGCGGGCCCGCTGCGCGGCAAGCGCCTGGACGACGCCGCCAACCAGCGCTTTTTTGGCGAGCTGCATCCGCAGCTGGACCCCAAAGCCAAGCTGGACAAGGCGGGGGCCGCCGAGTGGAAGGCCTTGCGCAGAGAACTCTCTGCCACCTGGGACCCGCAGAGCTACAACACCACCAGCAAGGCTGGGGGCTTGACGCAGTTTCTGGAAAGTACCTGGATCGAATCGGCCACCAAGCCGGGCAGCTACGTCAACGAACAGGCCAAGTCCCTGGGGCTGGTGAACGATGCCAACCAGGTGGTGGACCGGGCTGCGCTGCTGGACTTGCGCTTTGACGCCACCACCTCCATCGTGGCTGCGGCTGAGCTGGACAAGGGTTATTTCACCCAGCTGAGCGCCCGCTCCAACAACGACGGCACCCCTTTGGTGTCTGCCGATCTGCCCGCAGACAAGAAAGCGCAGTACATCTACCTGGTCCACCACGAGGGCGCGAATGGTGCGGCGCAAATCCTCAAAGGCACGCTGACCGATGCGCGCGCTGAAGGCCTGCTGAAAAACCACGTGGCTGATGCCGACAAGCGCCAGACGATGATCGACGCCCACGAAGGCAGCGCAGCCAAGGCTTACACGGCGTACCTGTGGCAGTACATTGAGCAGCGCATAGTGCCCGCCAACTTCCGTTGAAACGCCCGATTCCTGCAATGACTTGTACCTTGTCCGCCCGACTTCGCTCCCTTGTACGTTGTGGTGCCGTGGCGCGCAGCGTGGCGCGTGCTGGGGCACGAAAAGCGCTGTGGGCCGCGCTGGCACTGACCCAGCCCGTCTGCTGGGCCCAGGCTCCGGCCCCTGCTCTTGCTGCCAGTTCCACCTTGCCAGCCAGCCGCCTCGCGGCGCAATGGGAAGGCCCGGCCTTGGTGGGGCAGTTGCAGTTACGACTCATCGTCTTGGATGCTGAACGCGGCGCGGTGGCGGCAGCGCTCACGGTTGGATCGCCGCAGTGCAGCGGCGGTCTGGACAGCCTGGGGCAATGGCAACGAGGCATCCTGGTGCTCAAGCCCTACCGGCCCGAACCCGACGCTGCCGCTTGCGAGGTCCAGGTGCGGGTGGATGCCGACGGGCGCCGGGCCTGGGTGTCCGAGACGGGTTGCGGTGCCTATCGGGGCGCTGCCTGTGTGTTTGAGGGGCAGTTACAGGCGCGGTAGAAGGGCCTGCTCACTGCTTCAGGAGCCATGAATCTCATTCAGATTTCTCAAGGCAAACCGATCAGCCCCGGCTGTCCGGCAGCTGCGCAATCACCTTGATCTCGAACTGAAACCCATACAGCCAGGTCACCCCGATGCCCGTCAGCGTGGGGTAGGGCGCCTCGCCCCAGAATTCGGGCACGACGCCCCAGACGGTTGCGAAGTTCGCCTCGGGGTTGACCACAAACATCGTCACATCCACCACATCGTCAAACGTGCAGCCCGCAGCCCGCAGCCTGCAGTACGGCATTGAGGTTGGTGAACGCCAGGCGCACCTGGGCGGCCAGGTCGGGCTCGGGCGAGCCGTCCTCACGGCTGCCGACCTGGCCAGAGACAAACAAGAAACCGTTGGAGCGCACTGCGGGCGAATAGCGGTTGCGCTCGTACAGCGCCTGGCGGCCTGCGGGGAAGACAACATCACGGTGGGGCATGGGATTCCTTTCGTTCTGCGGGGCAGATGATTGCGATGAAGGCACTGTAGAAGCGCGCGTTGTTCTGATAAACACGCTAATCTGCGCACCACTGTTCCTGATTGCCAAACAATGGCGGGCGTGTTGCTGCTTCAACATGCCTCAACTACCTCTACGCCATGGACCGTTTTGACGCCCTGCAGGCCTTCGCCCGCGTGGTGGAATCCGGCAGCTTCACCAAGGCCGCCCTCACCCTGCACCTGAGCCGCACCACCGTCACGCAGCTGGTGCAGCAGCTCGAAGCCCGCTTGCGCGTGAAGCTCCTGC
Organism: Acidovorax sp. GW101-3H11; assembly: GCF_001633105.1. Classification (GTDB taxonomy): domain Bacteria; phylum Pseudomonadota; class Gammaproteobacteria; order Burkholderiales; family Burkholderiaceae_C; genus Acidovorax. Next base: position 1,985 of record NZ_LUKZ01000037.1, on the reverse strand, counting down.
ACCGCACCACCCGGCGGGTGCAGGTCACGCCCGACGGCGCCGCGTACTACGAGCGCGTGGTGCGCCTGCTGGCCGACCTGGACGACGCCGATGCCAGCGTTTCCACCGCCGCCGCCGCGCCCCGGGGCCGCCTGCGGGTGGACGTGCCCAGCCCCCTGGCGCGCCTGGTTCTCATCCCGGCGCTGCCCGCGTTCCACGCGCAGTACCCCGACATCCTCCTGCACATGGGCGTGAGCGACCGCCCCGTGGACATGGTGGGCGACAACGTGGACTGCGTGGTGCGCGGCGGCGCCATCACCAACCCCGCGCTGGTCGCACGCCATGTGGGCGACCTGCAACTGCGCGTGTACGCAGCCCCCAGCTACCTGCAGCGCGCGGGCACGCCCGAGCACCCGCAGGCGCTGGAAGGCCCGCACCACCGCACCGTGGGTTTTCTGTGGGCACGCACCGGCCAGCCCCTGCCGTTCGAGATGCGCCGTGGCACCGAACATGTGCGCGCCCAGGGCCACGATGTTTGCGCGGTGGACGATGGCAACGCCTACCTGGCCGCAGGCCTGGCGGGCCTGGGCGTGCTCTGGCTGCCTGACTACATGGCCCGCCCCCACGTGGCCACCGGCGAACTGGTGCCCCTGCTGCAGGACTGGACGCTGGCGCCCATGCCGCTGTACGTGGCCTACCCACCCCAACGGCATGTGAGCGCCAAGGTGCGGGTGTTCATTGACTGGGTGGTGGGGTTGATGGCGCTGCATGCGCCGGTGGCAGTGCGCAGCAGGTGAAATGCTATTGAATAGATAGCTAAAAAAGAAAACTGGACAGGCGCAAGGCAGGGTTTTGAGTCAAAAAATGCGCCGCACAAAGTGAAAAATTTGCGGCACCGCCATCACCCAGGTCACCCAGGTCACCCAGGTCACCCAGGTCACCCAGGTCACCCAGGTCACCCACGCCACGCCGCCTCAATCGCCGCCACATCGATCTTGCGCATGCCCATCATCGCGTCAAAGGCCCGCTTGGCCGCTGCGCGGTCCGGGTCATTGATGGCCTGCGTCAACACCCGTGGCGTGATCTGCCACGACAGCCCCCACCGGTCCTTGCACCAGCCGCAGGCGCTCTCCTGCCCGCCATTGCCCACAATCGCGTTCCACAGCCGGTCGGTTTCGGCTTGATCGTCCGTCGCGATCTGGAACGAAAACGCCTCGCTGTGCGTGAAGGCCGGGCCGCCGTTCAGCCCCAGGCACGGGATGCCCAGCACCGTGAACTCCACCGTCAGCACATCGCCCTGGTGCCCTGCGGGGTAGTCGCCGGGCGCATGCATCACCCGCCCTACGGCGCTGTCGGGAAAGGTGGCCGCGTAGAACGTCGCCGCCTCCAGTGCCGTGCCGTTGAACCAGAGGCAGAGGGTGGTTTTGGGGGGCATGGGGAGCTCCTGTGGGGGGCGGAGGATGCTCGGGTGGAGCAGGATGGAACCGAGATTTTGGCAGTTTGTGGAATGCCGAATTGCCCGCTGAAATGCTGCAGCAATGGGCGCTCAACAGATACCGAAGCTATTCAGACAGTTAAAAGTCGATTGGAGCGGGAGCTGACAGCCGCCGACGATGCTTCCTAACGGAATTGATCGAGTTGCCTGCGCATTTCACGAAGCTCACAGAGGGCCTCTGATACAGACCGAGAAGAGTGTGGCGCTCCTCCGCCATAAAACTTGTTTTGGGTCTCTTGGTAAGTAGAGAGCAGCGTTTGAATCTCCGCGCATAGCAATTTCACGCCTTGACCAGTCGCCTCCACTTCAATATCGCAAATCGCGGCGGCAAGAACTTTATCTAAATGATGTAAATACGCAGCCCCTAGGGATGTCCTGAACAACTCGAATTCGTGAGTGCTACAAGGCCGCAGTTTTCAGATCGCGCAGAGACCGCCCTTTTTGCCTGCTGGTGGGCCTTGCTTTTGGGTTGCCCCGAGGCCCTTCTTGCCGCCTTCGCGGCCATTTGCCT
>NZ_LUKZ01000036.1 GCF_001633105.1 Acidovorax sp. GW101-3H11 | reverse complement strand
AAGAATTGAAGTGAACTTCACTTCTCTCTCATGAGCGTTTGTAGTGCTAAGCACTAGTTCCAAAGAACTTGGCACTCGCCATCAAACGCCCACGCTTATCGGCTGTATGTTTTTAATGAACCGGATCACTCACAAAGACCTAAATCTTTCTTCGCTWTCCCGACCTAGCTGCGATCAGCTGAGCCTTGAATTCTAGCACAGTTTTTTAAGAACTGTCAAACTTTTTGCTTTTCTCTCGACGTCATCAGCATCTGCCAACAACCCGCCTTACTCAGCGAAGCCTTGTATTCTATACCGAGTTTTTAACCACCCAGACAACAAAACAAAACTTTTCTTCAACCCCTCCAACAACCAGCAGCACAACCCCGAAGGGCATCGCTACCAGCCACCAAACACAGCACCAGACGATCAGATCATCCGGAACAAGTACTTCAGAAGCGAAGCCCTCGACTATAGCACGGGTTGAGGGGGCATTACCAAGAATTCTGAAAATTCTTGGCGACCTATCAAACCCGCCACTTCTCCAGCAGCTTTTCTGGGCCCAGGCTGTCATAGCCTTCAAACGGCTGATGGATCCAGGGGTTCGTCGGCAGGAACTCGACGGAGTAGTCTGGAGTGAACGTTGACAGGCCTTTGGTCCAGATCACTGCACTGCGCAGCTCCGTGATCGGTGCGTAGTTGGTCTTTAGCATGTCAATGACCGCATGCAGCGTGTGCCCAGAATCCGCCAAGTCATCCACCAGCAGCACCTTGCCCGCAATCTCACCCTTGGGGGTTGTGATGAAGCGCGCAATGTCGAGGTGCCCCTGCACGGTACCAGCCTCGGCCCGATAGGAGCTGGTGGACATGATGGCCAGCGGCTTATCAAAAATGCGGCTCAGGATATCGCCGGGACGCAGACCGCCACGGGCCAAGCACAGAATGGTATCAAACGCCCACCCGGACTGATGCACCTTGAGCGCCAGCTTCTCGATGAGACTGTGGTACTCGTCATAACTGACGTAAAGGTGTTTTCCGTCTTCGGTCAACATGGAATGGCTCCTGAACAGGTGGTGGCGGCTAAGACAACAGCGACAAGGCAACCCCGAAGGTTAGCCTGCAACATAAGGGTGACGCATCATGATCGTATGGTCCCGATCAGGGCTGGTCGAGATCATGGCGATGGGAACACCCGTGACTTGTTCGATACGCTCCAGATAACGACGCGCGCTTTCTGGCAGCTTTGCGTAGTCGGTCACCCCCACAGTGGACTCGCTCCAGCCTGGCAGCGCTTCATAGATGGGCGTGCAACGGGCAATGTCATCTGCGCCCATGGGCAGCAAGTCGATGCGCTCGCCATCCAGCTCGTAGCCGGTACACAACAACAACTCGGTCAATCCATCAAGCACATCCAGCTTGGTGATACACAGACCCGAGAGGCCATTGACCTGCGCACTGCGCTTCAACAGCGCAGCATCGAACCAGCCGCAACGGCGGCTACGGCCCGTGGTCACACCTTTTTCAGCGCCCACCGTGCTCATGTGATAACCCGGGGTTCCGGGGACTTCCCAATCCAGCTCCGTCGGGAAAGGACCGCCACCCACACGTGTGCAGTAAGCCTTGGTGATGCCAAGGATGTAATGCAGCATACCGGGGCCCACGCCAGAACCCGCAGCCGCATTCCCCGCCACGCAGTTGCTCGACGTGACATAGGGATAGGTGCCATGGTCCACATCAAGCAGTGTGCCTTGCGCACCTTCAAACAGAAGATTGGCACCCGCCTGGTTGGCTTCATTCAACTCGCGCGACACATCCGCCATCATGGGCCTGAGCAACTCGGCATGGCGCATGGCCTCGGCATACACCACGTCAAACTGCACCTTGCCATCCTGGAGGTAAGGCTTGAGTGCGTCGCCGAAAACAAACTTGGCGGAGCCCAGGTAAGTGGTGAGCACGTGGTTGTGCAGGTCCAGCAGCTCACGCAGCTTGGATGCAAAACGCTCAGGGAACTTCAAGTCCTGCACGCGCAGGGCGCGGCGGGCAATCTTGTCCTCATAGGCGGGGCCAATGCCGCGGCCCGTGGTGCCGATTTTCTCCGTGCCACCCTGCTCCCGCGCAGCCTCGCGGGCCACATCGATCGCAGCGTGAAATGGCAGGATCAGCGGGCAGGCTTCACTGATACGCAGGCGCGAGCGAACCTCTACACCCGCTTTCTCCAAGCCCTCGATTTCTTCGAACAACTTCGCAGCCGACAGAACCACGCCATTGCCGATGTAGCACTTGACCCCGGGACGCATGATGCCGCTCGGAATCAGATGCAGCGCGGTCTTCACACCATTGATCACCAGCGTGTGACCTGCGTTGTGCCCCCCCTGAAAACGCACAACACCTTGAGCGCTTTCCGTCAGCCAATCGACCAGCTTGCCTTTGCCTTCGTCACCCCACTGGGTACCGACCACCACTACGTTGCGACCTTTGGTTGCTTTCATCTCAAACCCAATTCAAATGACAATTGCTCAAACAGCCTGCACGACCCAGCGGCCCGCGACCTGGACCAGTTCACGGTCGCAGTGGAACTCATCCACTTCGCTCCCGTGGCCCGGCAAAACACAAACGACCGTCTCCCCTGCAGAGCGCAGCTCAGAGATCGCGGCATGCACATCGGCACCCTCGCCCCAGGGGGCCCGGATGGCAGCCTTCAATGCACGGGGAGGCACCACACTCACCACCTGCTTGATGTCCAGGCTGAATCCAGCGGCAGGCCGGTTGCGCCCAAACACAGCACCCACTTCGTCGTAGCGGCCACCGCGAACCAGCGCATCACTGGCGCCACGGGCATAGATCGCGAAGCGGGCGCCACTGTAGTAAGCGTAACCACGCAGGTCCGCCAGATCGAACGTGACCGTTGCGCCTTCTAAACGCGATGCCAGCCACTTCAAATTTGATAGCACCTCTAGCACACCAGACACGCGGCGGAGGGCCTTTTCGGCTTCAACCAACACAGAGGAATCGCCGTAGAGCTGAAGCAGGGCCAAAAGGCCTTCCCGGGACTCGGCCGGGAAATCGCGGGTCAGCGCTCCCAGCTCCTGGGCATCCTTCGCCGCCAACGCTGCGTGGATCGCACTCAGCAACTGCGGGCCCACCGTAACGCCCGCAAGGAGGTTGCGGACGATGCGGACATCGGCCAGATCAATCGTGGTGTCACGGACTTCGGCGATCCGCAGACATTCACGCGCCAGTTGCAATGCCTCCAGATCGGCCTCCACTCCAGCGTGGCCGTAAATCTCGGCGCCAAACTGCAGCGGCTCACGGGTGGCATGGGGACGATCAGGGCGCGTATGCAGCACAGGGCCGCAGTAACACAGGCGTGTTACCCCTTTGCGATTGAGCAGGTGGGCATCGATGCGGGCGACCTGGGGCGTGGTATCGGCCCGCAGCCCCATGGAACGACCGGAGAGTTGATCGACGAGCTTGAAAGTCTGGAGGTCCAGCGCTTCGCCCGTGCCCGTCAGGAGCGACTCAAGGTGCTCCATCAGCGGCGGCATGACCAACTCATAGCCATAACAACGGGCTGTATCAAGCAGCCCGCGACGCAATTCTTCGATGTGCCGCGCTTCAGACGGCAAGACATCGGCAATGTGATCCGGAAGGACCCAAGCAGACATGGAGAAAAGGGGAGGCTGTTAAAACCGTGATTCTACCGGCACCCGCCAAGGGCACCCAAAGAATCTCTAGCGACGCTCAATGACAACCGTTAGAGCCAGAGCATCAACAGGCCAGCAATGATGGCCAGAAACGCAAAAAAACGTATCTGACCATCTTGCAGTTGGGCAATCTGCTGGACTGTGCGCTTCCAGCTTTGTGGCGAGAAAAAGGGCAGCAAGCCTTCAATCAGCAGGACCAGCGCCAACGCGGTCCACAGGCTGTCCCAGGTCACGCCCACCACTCACCACGCACGCGCATTACTTGCGAGGAGCCGCCTGGGATGCAGCAGGCGCACCACCACGGAAGACCTTGAAAAAATCAGACGAAGAGGGGTCCAACACCATGACATCGCTTTTCTTGCTGAAGCTGGCTTTGTAGGCATCCAGGCTCCGGTAGAACTGCGCGAATTGCGGGTCACGACCAAATGCTTCTGCGTAAATGCGCGCCGCCTCGGCATCACCTTCACCCTTCACCTTCTGGGCATCGCGGTATGCATTGGCGATGGTGATCTCACGCTGGCGGTCCGCGTCGGCGCGGATTTTTTCACCCTCGGCCGCACCGGTGGAGCGCAGTTCATTGGCCACACGTTTGCGTTCCGCTTCCATGCGCCGGTACACGGATTCCGTGATCGCCTCCACATAGTCCACGCGGGTGATACGAACATCCACCACATCCACGCCCCAAGGCTTTGCACCACGGACTGTGTCGAGCACTTCACGCTTCACATCTGCCATCAAGGCTTCGCGCTTGACGGAAAGGAGCTCCTTGACCGTGCGCTTGTTGATCTCTTCCTGGAAGGCATTGCGCACCACCCGGTTGAGTTGCATGGCGCCAGCACTTTCATCGAGCCCCACATTGCGGATGTACTCCGTAGGCTCGGAAATGCGCCAGCGCACGTACCAGTCGATCACCACCCGTTGCTTCTCAGCTGTCAGCATGGGCTCGGTGTCCGTGCTGTCCAAGGTCAGGAGACGCTTGTCGATGTATGTCACGTTCTGAAACGGTGGCGGCAGCTTGAAATTGAGGCCCGGCTCAGTGATCACTTCCTTGATCTGTCCCAGCGCATACAGCACCCCGAACTGACGCTGATCCACCACAAAAAGCATCGAACTCATGAGAGCAAGCACCACCAAAATAGTGGATGCAATAAATCCAACTCTGTTCACGAACGGCTCCTAGCGAGATTCACGGTCACGGGTGCGATTGGAATCACGCGCCCGGGGATCATTGGAAAAATTGGCCGCTGGTGCAGCAGGCGCCACAGCGGGCGCCGCGCTGGTTGCAGGAGCATCCACAGCCCCCACACCACCACTCGCCACACTCTGCATGATCTTGTCGAGCGGCAGGTACAAGAGGTTAGAACCTTGGCGAGACTCCACCAGAACCTTGGTCACACTGCCATAGATCTGCTGCATGGTGTCCAGGTACATGCGATCGCGCGTGACCTGGGGCGCCTTCTGGTACTCGGCCAGCACCGACGAGAAGCGCTGCGCATCACCTTGTGCCTGGGCCACGATGCGTGCCTTGTAGGCTGCAGCCTCTTCATTCAGGCGCGAGGCGGACCCGACCGCACGCGGCACCACATCGTTGGCGTAGGCCTGCGCTTCATTCTTGGCGCGCTCACGCTCCTGGCCCGCTTTCAGGACATCGTCGAAAGACGCCTGAACCTGCTCTGGAGGACGCACCCCCCCCTGCTGCAAGTTGATACCGACGACCTCGACGCCCACTTTGTAGCGGTCCAGAATCGTCTGCATCAGCGTGCGAACGCGGGGAGCAATCTGGTCGCGCTCTTCGGCCAAGGCCGTGTCCATGCGCATCTTGCCCACGACCTCCCGCACAGCGGTTTCGGCGGCCTGGACCACGGCGTCGGACGGGTTCTTGCTTTCAAACAGCCACGCCCGCGCATCACTCAGGCGATACTGCACGGCGAACTTGATTTCGACGATGTTCTCGTCTTCAGTGAGCATTGCCGACTCTCGCAGGCCCGTGCTCTTGATGACGGTATCGCGGCCCACATCAGCGGAGCGGATCTGGGTCACAAAAACCAGCTCATGGCGCTCAATGGGGTAAGGCAAGCGCCAGTTGAAACCCGCACCCACGGTGCTCTTGTACTTGCCAAACTGGGTGATGACGGCCTGCTGGCCTTCCTGGACGATGAAGAAGCCTGTGCCCATCCAGATCACAAACACAATGCCCGCAATCAGGCCGACACCGACCCCGGCACTCTTCATGTCTGGCTGAAAGCCGCCCCCCGACCCGCCGCCATTGCCCGGCCCGCGCGATCCGCCACCCTTGCCACCAAACAGACCACCCAGCTTGCGATTCAGGTCACGCCAGAGTTCATCCAGATCCGGAGGCTGCTGGCCGTTGCCAGGGCGCTGGTCGCCGCCACGGGGACCATTCTGGGGTGAGCCTCCCTGCCGATCGTCAGGACGCCCCCCCTCTTCCGATTTGTCCTCACCACGACCCCAGCGGGGATCATTCAGATTGAACATGCCCCGAATACGTTCTGGCAGCGAAGCCCAGCGTAGGGTGCGGTTTTGGAAATTCATGCGCAAAGTCTCTGGTTCTCGGATGGGGTCAATCAGTCCGTCATTGTGCCCAATCAAGGCATGGCATCTGGCAATTCAACGGCATCACCTGGGGTCATGTCCAACTGCGTGGCCAGCACCCTGGTTGCCAGCGCGTGGCGCAAATGGTCAAGCCCCTCGCCCGAACGGGCACTCACAAACAGCCGGGGCAGCAGATGCCCCGCGACCTCGTACTGGTCCTGCAACTCCGGCGGGCGCCGCTCATCAGCCAGCGCATCCAGCTTGTTGAACACCAGGATCTGCGGAATATCGGCAGCGCCAATCTCCTGCAGAACGCGTTCAACCTGTGCCATCTGCTCAGGAAAATCGGCATTGGATGCATCCACCACATGCAGCAGCAAATCCGCGTCAATCGCCTCTTGCAGCGTGGCCTGGAAGGCATCCACCAGCCCGTGCGGGAGGTCCCGGATAAAACCCACCGTATCGGACAACGAGACCGACCTGCCCGCATCAGCCAGGTACAACTGCCGGGTTGTGGTGTCGAGTGTTGCAAACAGCTGGTCAGCCGCATAGGCACGGGCCTTGACCAAGGCATTGAAGAGCGTGGACTTGCCTGCGTTGGTGTAGCCGACCAATGAAATGTTGAAGGTATCGCGCCGCTCGCGCTGCCTGCGTTGTGTGGACCGCTGGCGCTTGACCTTGACCAGGCGCTCGCGCGTACGCTTGATCGCGTCACCAATCATGCGGCGGTCCAGCTCGATCTGCTTTTCGCCAGGGCCACCACGGGCGCCAATTCCGCCGGTTTGGCGCTCCAGATGCGACCAGCGACGAACCAGGCGGGTGCTCACATACTGCAGCTTGGCAAGCTCGACCTGCAGCTTTCCCTCGTGGCTGCGCGCACGCTGGGCGAAAATTTCAAGGATGAGCAGCGTGCGGTCGTTGACCGGCAACTCGATGTGGCGTTCCAAGTTGCGCTGCTGGGCAGGGCTCAAGGACTGGTCAAACAGCACCTCAACCGCACCATGCATCTGGGCCAACGTGCGAATCTCATCGGCCTTTCCGCTGCCCACAAACAGCGCCGCATCCGGCGCCTTGCGCTTGCAGGTAATGCGGGCCACAGGCTGCATGCCAGCGGTCTGAGCCAGCAGCCCCAGCTCCTCCAGCTCACCATCGAAGTGGGGCAGACCAAAGTCCACTCCCACCAACAATACCGGAGCGGTGCCTGCCTGAAGGGGCGTAGCCGAACTCAAAGCGGGCCGCCCTTTTGTACCACCTGACTCAAAAACGAAAACCGGCTAGCAAGCGGCAACCAATCAAGGGTTGCTGCTGTCGGCATCAGGCGTTTCTGCGGTGGAAAAATTGACTGCGCGACCCGGGACAATGGTCGAAATCGCATGTTTGTAGACCATCTGGGTCACCGTGTTGCGCAGCAACACCACGTACTGGTCAAACGACTCGATCTGCCCCTGCAGCTTGATGCCATTCACCAAATAGATGGAGACTGGCACATGCTCCCGACGCAGGGCGTTGAGGAAGGGATCTTGCAAAAGCTGGCCTTTATTGCTCACGATATTCTCCGTGTTCAAAAATGTTGTTGTAAACCGGCACCTTACCACAGCCAGAGCCCCACCCCGCCAGGTTCAGGCATGGCCCTTCGCTGTTCGCGACTTTGTTTTAACCCTCGTCCTTGTCGGCAAACGGGTTGTGCGAGGTCTTCATCTCGATTCGGAGCGGCGTGCCCACCAGGTCAAACTCCTTGCGGAAGCGCCCTTCCAGGAAGCGCTTGTAGGCATCCGTCACATGCTCCAGCGAATTCCCGTGAATCACGATCACCGGGGGGTTCATGCCCCCCTGGTGCGCGTAACGCATCTTGGGGCGGAACATGCCAGCCCGCTTCGGGCTCTGGAACTGCACGGCCTCCAGGAGCAGGCGCGTGAGCACCGGCGTGGACATCTTGCAGGTGGCAGCCCGGTGCGCCTGGGCTATGGAAGTCCAGAGGGGGCCGAGGCCCTGGCGCTTCTTGGCCGAAATGAAATGCAGTGAAGCGAACTTCAGGAACGTCAATCGCGTCTCGATGGAGCGCTCCAGCTGCTGGCGCTGGTAATCATCCACCGCATCCCACTTGTTCACCGCCAGCACCACGGCACGGCCACTTTCCAGAATGTACCCCGCAATGTGCGCGTCCTGGTCCGTGACCCCTTGCGTGGCGTCCAGCAGCAGCAGCACCACGTTCGCTGATTCGATCGCCTGCAGCGTTTTGACCACCGAGAATTTCTCGATCGCCTCGAACACCTTGCCCTTGCGCCGCAGGCCAGCGGTGTCCACCAGCTCAAACCGCTGGCCGTTGCGCTCGAAGGGCACCGTGATCGCGTCGCGGGTGGTCCCCGGCATGTCAAATGCCACCAGCCGCTCCTCACCCAGCCAGGTGTTGATCAGCGTGGACTTGCCCACATTGGGGCGGCCTGCCACGGCCAGCTTGATGACGCCCTTGTCGGCAGCAGCCTCCGCCTCGTCGGGATCGGGCAATTGCAGAGGTGCCAGCGCCAGATCGACCAAACCACGGATACCTTGTCCATGCGCTGCCGACACGGGATAGACCTCGCCCAGCCCCAGTTCATAGAACTCGGCCAGCTGCACGCCCTGCACCATGCCTTCGGCCTTGTTGGCCACCAGCACACAAGGTTTGCTCAGGCGGCGCAGGTAGTTGGCAATGTCATGGTCTTGCGCCGACAGGCCCGCGCGGGCATCGACCACAAACACCACCACATCGGCCTCAGCCACCGCTTGCTGGGTCTGCTTGGCCATCTCGCGATAAATACCGCTCGAAGCGTCGGGCTCGAAGCCCCCCGTGTCGATGACGATGTACTCGTGCTTGCCCTGCTTGCCATTGCCGTAATGCCGGTCACGCGTGAGCCCTGCAAAGTCCGCAACGATGGCGTCGCGGGACTTGGTCAGGCGGTTGAAAAGCGTGGATTTGCCGACATTCGGACGCCCCACGAGGGCGATAACTGGCTTCATTGAATACAACCGATCAATCTGGACGGAATCCGTAAATACTGCCGTTGCGGGTCACAACCACCAAAGTGTCTGCAGCCACAGCAGGTGCTGCCGCAATGCCGGACCCGTCCGTGGCAATGCGGTTGAGGGGTGCGCCGTCGGTGCGGGACAACAAGTGAACCAACCCGGTGTCGTCACCAATCACCACAGAGCGCCCCAGCAACAGCGGCGCGGTCAGCTTGCGGTGCTTGAGCCGATCAATACCCCACAGGCGCGAGCCGTCGCTGCGGCGCCAGGCGACCACGGTGCCATTGCTTTCGACACCAAACAGCGCATCCGCGTCGCCATGCACACCTTCGGCGCCGCTGGCAGGCTGCGTCCAGGCCACGGAGCCCCGGGCCGTGTTCACACAGCCCACCGCTGCCTGGAACGAGCGCGCGCACACGCTGTCGCCCACCTTGCTGGTGCGCCCGACCAACTCGACCAGGCGCTCCACATCATTTGTGCCCCGTGCACTGGCCAAAGGCGCTTCCCAGCGCACGCTGCCATTGTCAGGGTTCAGCCCCACCAGGCGGCCCGACAGGCCCACCACCAGGGTGTCCCCCACGGCAAGCAGAACGCCGGCCTGGCGCAGCACGAGAGGCTCACCAGGGCGCTGCTGCGCCCACAGGCGCCGCCCCGTGGTGGCGTCGTAGGCAGAAACCGAACGGTCTGCCGACAAAACAAACACGCGCCCGCCCGCCACCAGGGGGGGCGTAAAGACCTGGGCAGCCAGGGTTTCGCGCCAGCGCTCGCGGCCAGCCTCCAGCACAATCAGTGCGTTGCTGCGCGAGACCACGGCAGCCGATTTGCCATCGCTGCCCACAGCCGCCGACAGCGGCTCGCCCAGCGCCGTGCGCCAGACATCCCCACCGGTACGGGCATCAATGGCTGCGACCACTCCGTCGGAGGACGCCACGGTGACCACATTGCCCAGGGTATGCACATCCAGGGGCAGGCCCGCAACGTTGCCCACGCGGGCCGTCCAGGCCTGCCGGACACCCAGAACGGCGACATTTGCGCCGAGGTCAGCAGGGGCAGGCTTTGCGCTGCCACCACCGCTCCACAACGAGCAGCCCGCCAGCGACGCGACCAACACCACCAACGCGGTGCCACGCAGGAAAGAAGAGCGGCCAGACACCGCATGTGGAGTCAATGTCATGTGTTTACTTGGTTTGCACGGAAGATGGGACAGCCGCCACGGTCGCAGCCTGCGGCGACACACCCAGCGCGTTCAGCTTGATCTCTACCAGGCGGCGGTATTCAACGCTTTCTTCGAAGCCCTTGTAGGCCTTGGTGTACTCGGCAATGGCCTCCTGGCGCTTGTCCTGCAGGATCAGCACGTCGCCCTTGCGGTCTGCGGCGACCGACGCGAACTCAGGCGGGAAGCTGCCGGACACCTGCTTGAGGGCCTCGTCGTAGTTCTTCTGGTCCATCAGCACGCTGGCCAGGCGCAACTTGGCCAATGCCTTGAGACCGTCGTCCGACGATTGTTCCGCCACCCAGCCCAGCGCATCCTTGGCCGCATCGGCGTTGCCGGTATCCTGCATGGCCTTGGCAAAGGTCAACCCGGCCTGGCCCGCCTGGGTGGTGCTGCCGTACTTGGACTTGAGGTCGCCAAAAGCCTGTTCCAGGCGCGTCTTGTCGCCCGATCGGGCAGCCACATCCACCGCATCGAAAAGCGCCGCCGCCTGGGTGGCCTGGCGGTTCTGCCAATACTGGTAACCGTTCCACGCGGCCGCACTGCCTGCCACCACCAGCACCACCGAACTGATCAGCGTGCCCCAGGTATTCCAAAAATGCTTGAGCTGGTCAAGCTGCTCTTGTTCTTCAAGATCGAGATGATTGGCCATAAAAAATCAGCGGTTCTGTATTCGGATTAAGCGACGGATTGTAGGGTGGCGGCCCATTGCGCCACATCGGCCAGGGCGTGCTCGGCCTGTGCACCGCTGCCGTCGCGCAAGGCCTTGACGGTGACCTGGCCGCGCGCCAGTTCGTCCTCGCCAAAGATGAGCGCATGGCGCGCGCCGCTGGCGTCGGCCTTTTTGAACTGTGACTTCATGCTGCCCGCCCCTTCGGCGCCACCAGCGTGCTGCACCACGTTCAGCCCTGAAGTGCGCAGAGCCTCCAGCGCAACGATGACGGGGGGCAGCGGCGTGCCAGGCGGCACGATGGCATAGACATCCGCCGCAGCCGATGGCATGGGCAGGTCCAGCTCATCGGCCAGCAGCAGCAGGCGCTCGATGCCCAGGCCAAAGCCCACGGCAGGCGCGCCCTTGCCGCCCAGCTGTTCGATCAGGCCGTCGTAGCGGCCACCGCCACACACGGTGCCTTGCGAACCGAGCTGGTCGGTCACCCACTCGAACACGGTCAGGTTGTAATAGTCCATGCCGCGCACCAGGCGCGGGTTCACGCGGTATTCAAGCCCCACGGCCTCCAGCGCGGCGCGCACGGCGTCAAAGTGGGCACGCGATGCGTCGCCCAGAAAGTCCATGAGCTTCGGCGCCGCCTCGATCAGGGCCTGCATCGCGGGGTTCTTGCTGTCCAGGATGCGCAGCGGGTTGCTGTGCAGACGGCGACGGGCTTCTTCATCGAGCTGGTCCTGGTGCTGCTCGAAGTAGCGGATCAATGCCTCGCGGTGCTCACGGCGCTCGGCAGGCTGGCCCAGGCTGTTGATTTCAAGCCGCACATGCTGGCCTTCCACCAGACCCAGCTCGCGCCACAGCGCGCGGGCGACCAGGATGATTTCTGCATCCACATCTGGCCCGCCAAAGCCCAGCGCTTCCACATCCAGCTGGTTGAACTGGCGGTAGCGGCCTTTTTGCGGGCGCTCGTGGCGGAACATGGGGCCCTGCGTCCACACGCGCAGCGGGCCGTTGTAGAGCGCGTTGTGCTCGACCATGGCGCGCACGATGCCCGCCGTGGCCTCGGGGCGCAGGGTGAGCTTGTCGCCGTTCATCGAGTCGGTGAAGGAGTACATCTCCTTTTCGACGATGTCCGTCACCTCGCCCAGCCCGCGCACGAACAGCGCCGTGGGTTCGACGATGGGGGTCAGCAGGTACTGGTAGCCGTAACGGGCAAGCACCTTGCGCACTGCGGCCTCGAACCACTGCCAGCGTGCCGATGTCGGCAGCTTCTCGGTGCGGGGCACCGAGGCGGGCAGGATATCGTTCATGCCTTTGACGGCGCTCAGCTTCTGCACTTTGCTCACTGCGGTATTTTCCTGGTATTTTTTGAAACAAATCAGGCCCTACCGCCTGATAGATATACGTTGATAGCTATTATTTTTATAGCAATCAATGGCGGCCGTAGCGGCGCTCGACATACTGCTCGACGAGGGCATGGAACTCTTCCGCAATGCGCTCGCCGCGCAGCGTCAGGGCCTTTTCACCATCGATGAACACCGGTGCGGCCGGGGCCTCGCCCGTGCCGGGCAAGCTGATGCCGATGTCGGCATGTTTGCTCTCGCCGGGGCCGTTGACGATGCAGCCCATCACGGCCACCTTCATGCCCTCCACCCCCGGATAGCGCACACGCCACGCGGGCATTTGTGCGCGCAGGTAGTCGTCGATCTGCTTGGCCAGCTCCTGGAACGTGGTGCTGGTGGTGCGGCCACAGCCCGGGCAGGCCGTGACGCTGGGCACGAACACGCGCAGCCCCAGCGATTGCAGGATCTCGGACGCCACCACCACTTCCTGCGTGCGCGCCTCGCCGGGCTGGGGCGTGAGCGACACACGGATGGTGTCGCCAATGCCTTCTTGCAGCAGGACGCCCAGCGCCGTGCTGGACGCCACCGTCCCCTTGGTGCCCATGCCCGCCTCGGTCAGGCCCAGGTGCAGCGCGTAGTCGCAGCGGCGGGCCAGTTCGCGGTAGACGGCGATCAGGTCCTGCACGCCACTGACCTTGCACGACAGGATGATCTGGTCACCGTTCAGGCCCATGGATTCAGCCAGCCGTGCCGACTCGATGGCCGACGTGATCAGCGCCTCGTACATCACCTGGCGCGCCTCCCAGGGCTGGGCGCGCTGGCTGTTGGCGTCCATCAGGCTGGCAAGCAGCTCCTGGTCCAGACTGCCCCAATTCACACCGATGCGCACGGCCTTGTCCCAGCGCATGGCGGCCTCGATCATCTGGCCGAACTGCTTGTCCTTCTTATCGCCCTTGCCCACATTGCCGGGGTTGATCCGGTACTTGGAGAGCGCCTGCGCACAGTCGGGGAACTCGGTCAGCAGACGGTGTCCGTTGTAGTGGAAGTCCCCCACCAGCGGCACGCTCTCGCCCATCCTGTCCAGCTGTTCGCGGATGTAGGGCACGGCAGCGGCGGCTTCGGGGGTATTGACCGTGATGCGGACAAATTCAGAACCGGCCTGGGCCAGCTCCTTGACCTGGATCGCGGTGCCGATGGCATCCACCGTGTCGGTGTTGGTCATGGACTGCACGCGCACCGGCGCATCGCCGCCCACGGTCACGATCCGCGAGCCCCAGGTCACTTTTGCCTGGCGCGAACGGCGGGGCAAAGGGGCAGCGACCGCCACGGGGCCAAAATCACGCAAAGGGTTCTGCACGCTACTTCACCTCAAAACGAGCGACGTTGTCGCGCGACACGGCGATCAGGTCGAACGGCTTGCCACGCACCGTCACCTCCGTCGCATCGGCACGCCCCACAACCACTGCCAGTGGGGGCTGGGCCGATACCGACACGGACTCCCCCGCAGCCAGGTTGCGCTGCAAGGCCAGAGCGCCGGAGGCATCTTTCACCTGCACCCAGGATTCACTGCGCGCGCGCAGCACCAGCGTGCCCGCCGGTGCGTCGGCCGCAGGCGCTGGGGCACTGGCCACCAGGGCCGGTGCTGACGCAGGGGCGGCAGCGGTTGCGGGCGCTGCCGTGGCCGCTGCGGACAAGGCCGGGGCGGCCACCAAAGCGGGTGCGGGTGCAGCTACTGCAGGCGCAGGGGCGGGCTGCGAAGGCCGCTCAGCCGCTGGCGCATCTGCCGCCCCGGTCGGCACAGCATCTGGGGCCGAAGAAGGTTCAGGAGCAGTCGCTGGACTGGGGGCAGTGCGGTCCTCACCCCGGGGGAAGAAGTACAGGGCCAGAGCCCCCACCAGCAAGGCCAGCACCACGAACCCCACAGACCGCGAAGCGGACCCGTTCCCGGAGAACGATGAAGAGGTCACCGTGGATTTGCCCACGCTGCCCTTTACCGGGGCGTTGATCCCGGCGCTGTCTGCCGCCAGACTGGGACTCGGACTTTGGGGCAACAAGGCCAGCACGGGCGCCGCGTCCACCTTGAGCACGCGGCACACGCTGGAGGCCAGGGCCCGCACAAACACGGTATCGGGCAGCACCGTAAAGTTGTCAGCCTCCAGGGCCTCCAGCTTGCTGACCGGCACTTTCAGCGCCACGGCCAGGGCCGCAATGTGCATTCCAGATGCCTGGCGGGCCTCCCTCAGCAAACCACCCGCCGTCAAACCACCACTCTCCACAACCTCACTCATTGAAAGCCCCGCGTTCGTAAGCACCCAACTCCCGCGAATCCGGGAACCGCTTGCGCAACTGGCCAGCCAGTTGCCGCATTGCCACGGAGTCGCCCAAGGCGCGCTCCACCTTGATGCCCAGCCACAACGATTCGGCGTTGGCAAGCTCGCTGTTGTTAAGGCGCCGGATATAAAACTGCGCCCGTGTCAGCTCGTTGCGCCGCAGCAGCAGCGAGGACAGCTGGTATGCCACCACCGGATTGGCAGCATCCATCTCATAAGCCTTCAGAAACGACTGTTCCGCCTCCGCAAGCTGGCCCACCCGGGACTGGCACAGACCGCGCGCCATCAGGGTCTTGCCACGCGCCATGTAGGTGGGGTTGGCAATGGCGCGACCAAAATACTGGTCTGCGTCCGCATACTTTTGCTGCTGGCACAACAACCAGCCGTAGTTGTGCAACAGGTTGGCATCGTTGCCCCGCAACGCCAGGGCGCGGCGGAAGCTGTCGTCTGCCTGCGCCAGGTCGTTCAAGCGCATGAAGATCAGGCCACGCAGGTTCAACGCATCGGCATAGGAAGGGTCTGCGGCAAGCGACTGCTTGACTTCGTCCAGGGCCACCGCTGTCTGGCCCAACTCGAAGTAGTTGGCTGCGAGTTCCAGCCGGATACGGGCACGGCGCCGGGCTTCGGACTCATCGGAGGGCGTCACCAGATCTGCCTCTGATTCACGCAAGGCCGCCGCGTTGTTGGCCGCACACCCCTGGAGTGCCGCGATGCAAACCAATGCACTGCATGCCGTGAGTGTCCAGCGGCCAAAATGCTGCCAGCGTCCAACCAATCCCGCCATGTAGAGCCTCCTTGAAGTTTGCCGATCGCCTGCTGATCAAGTCACCGGTTTGAGCACGATTGTGCGCTGCTTTGCCATGCGCTCCGCAGCGCGGGTGCGGTCTTTCACATCGCCCGCCAACTGCCCGCAGGCCGCGTCGATGTCATCGCCCCGGGTCTTGCGCACGGTCGTGACAATACCGGCATCGCTCAAGACCTTGGAAAAGGCAAGGACCTGATTCTGCGCTGACCGCAAGAGCCCTGACGCGGGGAACGGATTGAAAGGAATCAGATTGAATTTGCAGCGCACCCCAGAGCGCTTGACCAGCTCGATGAGTTGCTGCGCATGCTCCAGCTGGTCGTTGACGCCATCCAGCATGCAGTATTCAAAGGTGATGAAGTCGCGAGGCGCATGGGCAAGATACCGGCCACAGGCCTCCAGCAACTCCTGGATCGGGTACTTGCGATTGAGCGGCACCAGGTTGTCGCGCAAGGGATCGTTCGGCGCGTGCAGGGACACCGCCAAAGCCACAGGGCAGTCCTGCGAGAGCCGGTCCATCATGGGCACAACACCCGATGTGGACACCGTCACCCGGCGGCGCGACAGGCCATAGCCATGGTCGTCCAGCATCACACGCAGGGCGGGCACTAGGGCAGCGTAGTTTTGCAGCGGCTCGCCCATGCCCATCATGACCACGTTGGAGATCACGCGGTCTTCAGTGTTCAAGCGCTTGCGCAGGGAATGCTCGGCAAACCACAGCTGGGCCAGGATCTCGCCCGTGGTCAGGTTGCGGCTGAAGCCCTGGTGCCCCGTGGAGCAAAAGCGGCAGCCCACGGCACAACCGGCTTGTGAGGACACGCAGAGCGTGCCCCGGTCATCCTCGGGGATGAACACGGCCTCGACCGCATTGCCATCCCCCACATCAAACAGCCACTTCACCGTGCCGTCTGAAGACACATGTTCAGAGACAACAGGCAGGGCCTCGACCTTGGCACACCCCTTGAGCTTGTCGCGCAAGGCCTTGGCCAGGTCGCTCATGGCGTCGAAGTTGCTCGCGCCACGCTGGTGGATCCAGCGGAACAGCTGGGTCGCACGAAAACGTTTCTCGCCGAGCTGCTCGCAAAAGGCTGCGAGGCCGTCGAGGTCAAATTCCAGCAGGTTGGTGGTCATTGCGCCGCCCTCCCGGAGGGCCGGGCGCAACCGTCCCCATGGCGCAGACATCCCACGGTTGCGGGAACAGGCATGGGGATCACCATATCAACGCGAGTAGATGTTCAGGCCGGGGAAGAAGAAAGCCACTTCCACAGCAGCCGTTTCAGCAGCGTCAGAGCCGTGCACGGCGTTGGCGTCGATGCTGTCAGCGAAGTCAGCGCGGATGGTGCCGGCTTCTGCCTTCTTGGGGTCGGTGGCGCCCATCAGTTCGCGGTTCTTCAGAATCGCGTTTTCGCCTTCCAGGGCCTGGATCATCACGGGGCCGGAGATCATGAAGTCCACCAGGTCCTTGAAGAAAGGACGCTCTTTGTGCACGCCGTAGAACTGCTCGGCTTCCAGGCGCGACAGGTGCACCATGCGGGCAGCCACGACCTTGAGGCCAGCGGCTTCAAAACGGGCGTAGATCTGGCCGATGACGTTCTTGGCCACTGCGTCGGGCTTGATGATGGAGAGAGTGCGTTCGATAGCCATGTTGATTTTCCTGAATGAATAATGTTGCCGTGATTCGTTTGTCCACCGGACAAAGCCCTCGATTCTAACCGTGGAAGCCTGGCCGCAGATTAACGGCCACCACCGCGCCGGGGGCCGCCACCGCCGGGTCGGCGTTTGTCCTGGCGGTGCCGAGAGAGGCTGTCCACCCCGATGTACCCCACCGAGGTTTTCATCGGATCGGGTTGGGCCGCACCGCGCTGGCGATCGCCACCCGCAGCATTGTTGCCCCGCGCGCCCTGCCCTTGCCCGCCGCCGTCACGCCGAGGCTTCTGGCCACGGGGGCCCGCACCGCCACCGCCCTGGGACATGTCCCGGCGGGGGCCATCCCCGCCCCGAGGGCCGCCACGGCCCCGGTTGCCCGCATTGCCGCTGCCGCCACGTCCGCCAGCCGCCGGGCCCGCTTCTGCACGGCCTTCGGCCGATTCAGCACGCCCCGCGCCCGCCGCCTGGATGAGCGCCCGGATATCGCTGTCGTCCAGCTCCAGCCAAGCTCCCCGCTTGAGGCCACGGGGCAGCACCATGGCGCCGTAACGGATGCGGATGAGGCGGCTCACGGCATGCCCCACCGACTCCATCATGCGGCGCACTTCACGGTTGCGGCCTTCGGAGATCGTGACCCGGTACCAGCAGTTGGAACCCTCACCGCCGCCGTCTTCGATGGAGCCAAACGACGCCATGCCGTCATCCAGGCGCACGCCGTCCAGCAGTTTCTGTTTTTCTTCGTTGCTGAGCGCGCCCAGCACCCGAACGGCGTACTCACGCTCCAGTCCAAAACGGGGGTGCATGAGCTTGTTGGCCAGCTCACCCGAGCTGGTGAACAGCAGCAGCCCTTCGGTGTTCAGATCCAGCCGCCCCACGGACTGCCACTTGCCCTGCATCAGCCGGGGCAGCTTGCGGAAAACCGTCGGCCGGTTCTGGGGGTCGTCATGGGTCACCACCTCGCCCACTGGCTTGTGGTACGCGATCACCCGCGCTGGCGGCGGGTCGATGCGGTAGCGGATGGGCTTGCCATTGACCTTGACCTGGTCGCCGAACTGGATGCGCTGGCCGATATGGGCCGGCTCATTGTTCACCGAGATGCGCCCTTCCAGGATGAGCTGCTCCATCTCCAGACGCGAGCCCAGCCCTGCCTGGGCCAACACCTTGTGCAGCTTGGGCGTTTCCACCTGGGGCAGCAGCACCCGCTTGGCGGGCGCCACATCTGCCGACGCGTCATCCTGGTCGAAACGGCCCGAGATCACGTCCTCGAACTGATAACCCTCCACCGCCGGTGCGGGCTTGCGCTTGTCACGCCCTCCCCCATCCGCACGGGGCGAGCGCCCCCGCTGGTCCGCAGGGGGTGGGCCCTTGCGCTCCCCACGCGGTGCGACGCCATCGACCCCGGGCGCCTGAAAACCGGCCGCTGCGGGCTCTGCAGCCACCGCCAGGTCAGCACCAGCAGGCACCTCGACCGGGATCGAGTGCTCTGCAAACACCTCCGCTGTGGGGCTCACAGCAGCCGCGCCGGAGTCCACCGCCACCACTTCGGCCACCTCGGCAGAAACCGGCGCAGCCTTCTTGCGCGGCGCGCGCTTGGCCGCAGGCTTCTTTGCGGCAGGAGCCATGTCGGCAGCGTCAGCCTCGGGCGTTGCGCCCGAATTGTCGGGGGTCGAATCGTTCATCAAGTGTTTCCCTGGACACCGCCCGGGGCATCCGTATCCATATGGTCGCCACGGAGATCCATCTCCGTGTCGTTAAAAAAATCGTCCACCAGCGGTGGGCTCACGCTTTCCGCGACGGCAGGGGCGGACTGCGGCGGCAGCTCCGCCGCTGACTCCACAGCCACCACCTCGGGTTCTGGCTCTGATTCTGGTTCTGATACCGGCCCCAACATCGGCTCCAGCTCCGGCTCGATCACACTCTGGGCTGCAGCAGCCATGGCCTCCAGCACATTCGCATTGCCGGTGGGGTCGTCCAAAACTGGCAACTGGTCCAGCGACTGCAGGCCCATGTCATCCAGAAACTGGCGGGTGGTCGCAAACAGCGCAGGACGGCCCACGGTTTCCCGGTGCCCGATGACCTCGACCCAGCCCCGGTCCTCCAACTGCTTGATGATCAGGCTGTTGACGGTGACGCCACGGATGTCCTCGATGTCGCCCCGTGTCACCGGCTGGCGATACGCAATGATGGCCAGCGTTTCCATGGTGGCCCGCGTGTAGCGCGGGGGTTTTTCGGGGTGCAGCCGGTCGAGATACTCCCGCATCTCGGGGCGGCTCTGAAAACGCCAGCCCGTGGCCACTTGCACCAGTTCCACCCCGCGCTGTGCCCAATCCTGCTGCAGCTCCTGCAGCAGCAGCTTGAGCGTGTCAGACCCCAGCGCATCATTGAAAAGTACCCGCAGCTCGCGCACAGGCACAGGCTGCTGCGCGCAGATCAGCGCAGTTTCGAGGACCCTTTTGGCATCCACCGTGTTCATGGTTCAGCGATTCCTGGAAAAGTGCCACGCGTTGCAACGGGTGTCACATCAACAGCAGGGGGCAATCAAAATGGCGCGCAGTGCAAGGACGTTGACGCGACGCAGGGGCCCGGCGGGATTCCGTCTTCAGGCAGGGGGCCGATCAGGCCATCAGGGCGCATTGTAGCCCAGGCCCCAGGAAGACAGTGCCTGCCGCATGTCCTCGGGGGCCTGCGCCTGGAACTCCAGCGCCTTGCCCGTTACCGGGTGCACAAAGGCCAGGCGGTAGGCGTGCAGTGCCTGGCGCTGCATGGCCCCCAAGGGCGCACCGCCATACAGGGTGTCGCCCACCAGGGGGTGCTTGAGCGATGCCATGTGCACCCGGATCTGGTGGGTCCGCCCCGTGTGCAAGGTGCATTGCACCCAGCAGCCCTGGTCGGTCCCGTCCAAACACAGGACGTCGGTGCGGGCAGATTTGCCCGCATGCAAGGCCAGGTCCACCACCGCCATGCGCAACCGGTTGCGCGGGTCGCGCCCGATGGGTGCATCGACCGAACGACTCTTGGGCCCTGTCCAGGCACCCTGCGCCAGGGCGAGGTACTGGCGCTTGACCTTGCGCTCGGCGATCAAAGCCACCAGCGCGTCCATGGTGGCGCGGTTC
This sequence comes from Acidovorax sp. GW101-3H11, assembly GCF_001633105.1. Taxonomy (GTDB): domain Bacteria; phylum Pseudomonadota; class Gammaproteobacteria; order Burkholderiales; family Burkholderiaceae_C; genus Acidovorax. The sequence goes on along the minus strand of NZ_LUKZ01000036.1, from coordinate 7,946 downwards.
CGCGCCACCACCATGAGACCGCTGGTGTCCTTGTCCAGCCGGTGCACGATGCCAGCACGGGGAACCAGCAGGGCCCTCTCATCCCGGGCCAGCAAGCCATTGAGCAGGGTGCCGCTCCAGTTGCCTGGCGCCGGGTGCACTACCAAGCCTGCGGGTTTGTTCACGACCAGAAGGTGCTCGTCTTCATACACCACGTCAATGGCCATGGGCTCGGGGCGGAACGCCTGGCTTTGCAGCGTAGGCCGCATCTCCAGCGCGAGCTGATCACCCGCCTTGACGCGGGTGGACGCCTTGAGCACGGGCTTGCCATTGAGGCTGACCAGCCCCTGCCCCAGCAACTGCTGCAGGTAGCTGCGAGAGAACTCCGGAACCAGGTCTGCGAGCGCCTTGTCGAGCCGCGCGGCATGCTGCGGCGCGGCCACCAGCATGTGGCGCATTTCGCTGCTGGCCTCGACCAGCGCTTCCGACTCCTCGGCGAGCAGCAGGTCGTCGCCCGCTTCAGCAGGCACCCCGACCGCGCTGCCATCGCCGCTCTGCGGCAGCCCGGCCACCATGGGGATCAACGCGCTGGCAGGTAGCGCGAAGGGTCCACCGGCTTGCCCTGTCGGCGGATTTCAAAGTGCAGCTTGACGCGGTCTGCATCGGTGTTGCCCATCTCGGCAATCTTCTGGCCCTTGCGCACGGCCTGGTCTTCCTTGACCAGCAGCGACTGGTTGTGGGCATAGGCCGTGAGGAAGGTGTTGTTGTGCTTCAGGATCACCAGGTTGCCATAGCCGCGCAGGCCTGCACCGGCGTAGACCACGCGGCCATCGGCGGCAGCCAGCACGGGTTCGCCCGCCTTGCCGGCAATGTCGAAGCCCTTGTTGCGCGCCTCGTCAAAGCCCGCGATCAGCGAGCCCGACGCGGGCCAGATAAAGGCGATGTCGTCCTCCCCCGCAGGCGCAGCGGCTGGCGCTGGCGTCGCAGGAGCCACAGCCACCACGGTGCCAGAGGCCACCGAAGCGGGCGGCTTGGGGGTGCTGGCAGCCGATGCGGCCGGTGCGGGCGCCACGGTGGACGAGGTCACAGGCCGTGTCACCACGCCATTGTCAGACGCCACAGCCGTGGCTGCCACAACGGCCGTGGGAGGCGCCACGCGCAGCACCTGGCCCACTTCGATGAGGTTGGCATTGTCGAGGTTGTTCCAGCGGGCGAGGTCTTTCCAGCTTTGGCCGGACTCCAGCCCGATGCGAATCAGGGTATCCCCAGGCTTGACCGTGTAATAACCCGGCTTGCCCGCATTCTCTGCCCCGGGCAAGGGCTTGATGGGGGTGCCCACCACCACGCCAGGCTGGCCAGGCTGCGCGGGCGCAGAGGATGTGGAGGTGCCCCGATCTTCCACAGGAGCCTTGTTCAGGCGGGTGCCACAGCCGGAGAGCACCAGCCCCGCCATTGCCACGGTAAACCCCACCACAAGACCACGCGATACGAACATAAGCAATTCCCTTTAGGCAATCCCCGATTTTAGAGGGACAAAATGCACCGGCTCGAGCACGTTTTGTTTCAATCCGTGCGGGGTTTTGTCGATCACCAGCAACATCTGCTGCCCGCCCGACAACGCCATGGGCGCCACCAGCCGCCCGCCCACCGCCAGTTGATCGCACCAGGCCTGGGGCACGGCATCGCCGCCAGCGGCGGCAATGATGGCGGCATAGGGCGCCCCCTTGGCATAGCCCAGCATGCCGTCGCCAAACAGCAGATGGACGTTAGCCAGCCGGAACGGGCGCAGGTTGTCGCGGGCCCGGTCGTGCAGGCCGCGCAGCCGCTCCAGCGTGTAGACCTCCCGGACCAGCAGGCTCAGCACCGCCGCCTGGTAACCGCAGCCGGTGCCGACCTCCAGCACCCGGCCCAGGCCGCCCGCGCGCGCGCCCTCGGCGCCCAGCAGCAATTCGCACATGCGTGCCACCACGCTGGGTTTGGAAATGGTCTGGCCCAGCCCGATGGGCAGGCTGGTGTCTTCATAGGCCTGGTTGACCAGGGCACTGTCTACAAACCGGTGGCGCTCCACTGCACCCATGGCCTGCAGCACCGATGCAGAGGTGATACCGCCCGCCGCCAGCTTTTGCACCATGCGGGTGCGGACCGCCGAGGAGTCGAGCCCCACGCCCACCGGCGCAGCCACCACTGGCTTGCGCGCCGCCAACGCCGAAGCCGGTGCCAACACCTGCGCCACCGGCTTGGCGCCAGCGTTGCCCGTGCCCGGCAGACGGGCCGGAAACCCAGGGCGGCGCTGCATCACACGCCCGGGGCGGCAGCCGCCCCCGCTCCAGCGGCCCATCGGGACGCCGTCTGCGCCCAGGCGCCCAGGCTGTCGTGATCGGTCAGGTCCACCTTCAGCGGCGTGATGGACACATGGCCCTGCGCCGTGGCATGAAAATCCGTGCCCTCGGCGTCGTCTTTGGCAGCACCCGCCCCGCCAATCCAGTACATCACCTCGCCGCGCGGGCTTTCCTGCACGATGACGCGCTCAGCCGCATGGCGGCGCCCCAGTCGACACCACTTGGCGGGCCGCAGCGCATCCAGCGGCATGTTGGGGATGTTCACATTCAGCAGCCAGGGGGTCTCGGTCACCAAGCCCTGGTTGCGCATCTGCGCCACGATCTCCCGGGCCTTGGCGGCGGCGGCTTCCAGCTCGCCCCAGCCCTTGTCCACCTGCGAGAACGCAATGGCCGGAATGCCGAACAGATAGCCCTCCATCGCCGCACCCACGGTGCCCGAATAGATGGTGTCGTCGCCCATGTTGGCGCCATTGTTGATGCCGGACACCACCAGGTCGGGCCGGTAACCCAGCAGCCCGGTCAGCGCGATGTGCACGCAGTCGGCTGGCGTGCCATTGACGTACCGAAAACCGTTGGACGCCTTGTGGACATACAGCGGCGAATGCAGGGTCAGCGCGTTCGACTTGGCGCTGTTGTTGTGCTCGGGCGCGACCACCTCCACCTCCACGCCCTCCAGGGTCTTGAGCGCGTCATGCAGGGCCACGATGCCCGGGGCCTGGTAGCCATCGTCGTTGGAAATCAGAATTTTCATGGTTGCAGCAGAGGTTGCAACGGATTGTAGGTGGGGCGCCCCATGCGCGCGCTACCCGGGCAAGGGGCAGGCGGGCCCGTCGCTCGTGGGACAACGGCCCCCATGCACCCCGGCCTATCATGCGCCCCAACATTGACAGGAGACTTTTCCATGCACGCTTGGCTTTGCACCAACCCCGTCGGCGTTGACGCCCTGACCTGGACCGAACTGCCCACCCCCACACCCAAGGCGGGCGAGGTGCTCATCGAGATCAAGGCCGCCAGCCTGAACTTCCCCGACCTGCTGATCGTGCAGAACAAGTACCAGATGAAGCCGCCGCTGCCCTTTGTGCCGGGCTCTGAATACGCAGGCGTGGTGGCGGCCGTGGGCGACGGCGTCACGCACCTCAAGGTCGGCCAGAACGTGGCCTGCCTGTCGGGCACAGGCGGCTTCGGCACGCACACCATTGCTCCCGCAGCCCTGTGTATGCCGCTGCCCGACGGCTTCTCGCATGTCGATGCCGCCGCCTTCATCATGATCTACGCCACCTCGTACCACGCGCTGGTGGACCGCGCCCAGCTCAAGGCGGGCGAGACGGTGCTGGTGCTGGGCGCCGCAGGCGGCGTGGGCACCTCGGCCATCCAGATCGCCAAGGCCATGGGCGCGCGCGTGATCGCCGCCGCATCGAGCGACGAAAAATGCGCGCTGTGCACCTCCATTGGTGCCGACGCCACCATCAACTACAGCAAGGACAACCTGCGCGATGCCATCAAGGCGCTCACCGATGGCAAAGGCCCCGATGTGATCTATGACCCCGTGGGCGGCGACTTTGCCGAGCCCGCGTTCCGCTCCATCGCCTGGCGTGGCCGCTACCTGGTGGTGGGGTTTGCCTCGGGCCCCATCCCCGCGCTGCCGTTCAACCTGGCGTTGCTCAAGGGCGCGTCCATCGTGGGCGTGTTCTGGGGCGACTTCGCCAAGCGAGAGCCCAAGGCCAACGCCGCCATGATGGGCGAGCTGGCGCAGTGGTATGCCCAGGGCAAGGTCAAGCCCGTGATCGACCGCACCATGCCCATGGCCGAGCTGCCCGCCGCCTACGCCCACATGGGCTCGCGCGGCGTGATGGGCAAGCTGGTGATGGTGAACTGAGCTCGCCTTGGCCCCCGGGCAGGCGGCGCCTGGCGGCGCCCGCAGGCGCCTGCATGGGCACGCGCCCCTACCCCAAAAAGCCGCGCCCTGTGTCACACTTGCGCACCCCCGCCCCTCCTGACACTGGTGCCCACCCATGGCCGACCGCCTCCCCTCCGAGATCGCGCGCGAGACACTCAAACAGCTGGCGGCCCGCCGGTTGCAACCCACCCCCGACCACTACCTGGCGCTGTACGACGAAATTGCGGGCACCCGCAGCCCGCAGCCCTTCCCCGAAGGGCCGCTGAGCGGCATCCAGCGGGTGCTGCCCGCCCAGACACCGGCCCAGAAGCGCCTGCTCACCCAGTTTGAGCGGGCCATCATCACCAAGGACTGGACCTCGCTGCAAAGCGTGATGGTGGGCTATGCCAACCTGGGCCTGCACCCCGCTGCCGCCACCCCCATCGAAACCGCCGATGCGCCCACCGTGCTGGGCGAGCTGCCGCCCGAGCTGGCCGAGACCCTGGCGCGCCTCATCGACAACACCCTGCCTGCGCTGGGCGAGGACGACGCCCGCGTGATCGAGATGGCCAAGCAGCTCGTCACCTTCCTGCGCGAGCCTTCGCCCCCCGTGGCCACGGCGCAGCTCATGCTGGGCAACTTCACCTACCGGCTGTCGTTTGCCACCGAAGACCAGGCCGCCATCCGCACCAGCCTGCTGGAGCTGCTGCACATGATCTTCGAGAACATTGCGGTGCTCAGCGTGGACGACCGCTGGCTGCACGGCCAGGCCGAGGCGCTGATGACCGCCTCCACCCCGCCGCTCACCCTGCGCAGGCTCGACGATGTGCAGCGCCGCCTCAAGGACGTGATCTTCAAGCAGACCGAGGCCAAGGCCCGCACGCTCGAAGCGCAGGAGCAGATGAAGGACATGCTCGCCACCTTCATCGAGCGGCTGGCCAAGATCACCGCCTCCAGCACCAGCTACCAGGGCACCATGGAGCGCTGTGCCGACCTCATCGGCAAAGCCACCACGCTGCAGGACATCGCCCCCGTGCTGCAAGAGGTGATGAGCGCCACCCGCGCCATGGCCCTGGACAGCCGCGTGACCCACGACGAACTGCAGGACCTGCGCGAGCGCACCGAGGCCAAGCGCGCCGAGGTGGCCAAGCTGCAGGAAGAACTCGACCGCGCCAGCGCCCAGGCCCGCCACGACCCGCTCACCGGCAGCCTCAACCGCAAGGGCCTGGACGAGGCCATGGAGCGCGAGATCGCCCGCGCCCGCCGCCTGGGCTCGTCGCTGTGCCTGGCGCTGCTGGACGTGGACAACTTCAAGACCATCAACGACCGCCTGGGCCACGCGGGTGGCGACGCGGCCCTGGTGCACCTGGCCCATGTCACGCGCGAGGTGATGCGGCCGCAAGACCTGCTGGCGCGCTACGGCGGCGAGGAATTCGTCATCGTGCTGCCCGACACCAACGTGGACAGCGGCGTGGCCGCCATGACGCGGCTGCAGCGCGAACTGACCACCCGCTTCTTTTTGCAAGGCAGCGAGAAGGTGCTCATCACCTTCAGCGCAGGCGTGGCCCAGCTGGGCGACAGCGAAACCAGCACCGACGCCATCGTGCGCGCCGACCAGGCCATGTACCTGGCCAAACGCTCGGGGAAGAACCGGGTGATGGCGGCGTAGTGGCTCCCCCTGTGTCGCCTTCGGCGCCTTCCCCCAAAGGGGGACGCCACCCGTGGCCTGGCAAAGCCAGCTCCACGGTGGCACTGGCCTGGGGCGCGCCGGTATCGACGGGCAGTAGACAAGGCAGGTGACGGGATGCTCAAGACTCGCCAATAAGACTCGCCAATCCCGAAACAGCTGCGCGTGAAACGGCTCAACACCTGAATACCAGCGACCCATGGACCGCCGCGCCTTTTTGCAAAACGCCGCCTGCGCGGCCACCGCATCCACCCTCCCCCGCTGGGCGTGGAGCAACCCGCCCGCGCTGCAAAGCAACCCCTTTGCGCTGGGCATCGCCAGCGGCGACCCCACGCCCGATGGCGTGGTGCTCTGGACCCGCCTGGTGCTGGCGCAGCCCGCACAGATGCAAGCCACCCACACCGTGCGGTGGGAGGTGGCGCACGACGCGCGTTTTGCGCAGATCGTGCAAAAGGGCGAAGCCCCCGCGCTGCCGCAGCTGGGCCACAGCGTGCATGTGGAGCTGCGCGGCCTGCAGCCTGCGCGCTGGTACCACTACCGCTTCATGCTGGGCGATGCGGTGAGCACCGAGGGCCGCACGCGCACCGCGCCTGCAGCGGGCGATATGCCAGATGCGCTGCGCATCGCCTTTGCGTCCTGCCAGCGGTGGGAGCACGGCCACTACGCCGCATGGCGCCATCTGGCCGCAGAGCAGCCGGACCTGGTGCTGTTTCTGGGCGACTACATCTACGAATACGCCACGCCCAAGAACACCAGCGACCTGGCGCGCACCCACAGCCTGCGCCTGGCCACCACCCTGGCCGACTACCGCGACCGCTACGCGCTGCACAAAAGCGACCCCGCGCTGCAAGCCGCCCACGCCGCCTGCCCCTGGTCCGTGACCTGGGACGACCACGAGGTGCAGAACGACTACGCCGCCAGCGCGGGCCAGGCAGGCCGGGGCGATGCCACCAGCTTCCTGGCGCAGCGCGGCGCCGCCTGGCAGGCCTTTTACGAAAACATGCCCCTGCGCGCCGCCAGCCTCAACCGCCCCTTCCCCGACACCCGGTGGGACGCACTGCAGGTCTACCGCCGCCTGCGCTGGGGTCGGCTCGCGCACATTCACCTGCTGGACAGCCGCCAATACCGCAGCTGGCAGGCCTGCCGCGCGCCAGACTCCGGCAGCGCAGGCGCCGTGCGCGGCAACAGCTGCGCCGACCTGGCCGACCCCACCCGCAGCCTGCTGGGCACCGCGCAAGAGCAATGGCTGGGCACTGGCCTGGCCGCCGACGCCGCCGCGTCCAACGCCACGCAAGACGCCACCCGCTGGAGCGTGATCGCGCAGCAAACCCTGTTTTCGCCCCGCCACTACCCCTCGGGCACGGTAACCACCGACAACTGGGACGGCTACCCCGCCGCCCGCGCGCGCCTGCTGCAGGCCGTGGCCCAGCACAAGCCACGCAACACCGTGCTGCTGGGCGGCGACATCCACCAGAACTACGTCTGCCGCGTGCACGCCAACGCCGATCGCCCCGACTCACCCGTCATCGCCAGCGAGTTCTGCGGCACCTCCATCAGCTCCCGCTCGGGCACCACCCAAGACAAGGTGGACGCCGTGGTGCGCCACAACCCGCACGTGCTGCTGGCCCGCTGCGACCTGCGCGGCTACGGCCTGGCCCACATCACGCCCACCCAGTGGACCACCACCCTGCGCGTGCTCGACGACCCCCTGCGTGCCGACAGCGGCGCCAGCACGCTCGCCCGCTTTGTCGTCCAGGACGGCCGCGCGGGGCCCGTGGCCGCATAGGTAGCAGACCAGAGGCGGCAGGCCGCACGCCGCCTGTGCCACGCCGCAGTGCTCGGCGGCGCCTTCGCAGGCGTATTTGCTACATATTTGATAGCTTAAAAGACATACCCATAGCGCGGTAACGGCCAAAAAAACGGCTCTCTTCCGTTTCGGGTGGAACACTACAGTACAAATAAACCCATTGACACCCCCCGAACAGGAGCCCTCCCCATGCAAGAAGCGTTGTTCTGCCAGGCATAGGAGCCCTCCCCATGCAAGAAGCGTTGTTCTGCCAGGCAT
>NZ_LUKZ01000035.1:8958-119684 GCF_001633105.1 Acidovorax sp. GW101-3H11 | reverse complement strand
ACCCAAGAAGGTGGCGCTGACCGCATGCATGCACAAGCTGCTGACGATCATCAACGCGGTGATCCGCTCGGGCAAGCCGTGGCAGGCTGGTTATCCACAGGCCTGCCGGTGCTTGAGAAAGGCTTGACTTCAAACACAGTTGCTCTCCCTCTTTTGTCCTGCGCATCGTAGTCGCACGCCATAAGCAAGCGCAGCAAAAGCCGAAACAAGCACCGCAGTAGCATCCCCCCATGCGCATCCTCCTGGCCGAAGACGACCACAACCTGGGCACCTGGCTCAGCCGCGCGCTGGAGCATGCGGGCATCCAGGTGGAATGGGTGAACGACGGGCGCCTTGCTGACCGAGCCCTGCAGCAGCACGACAACTACGACGCGCTGGTGCTGGACCTGGGGTTGCCCGGACTGGACGGCCAGGCCGTGCTGCAGCGCCTGCGCGACCGCGACCAGCGGCTGCCCGCGCTGATCCTCACGGCCCGCGATTCGCTGGACGAGCGCGTGCGCTCGCTCAACGCCGGGGCTGACGACTTTCTGGCCAAGCCTTTCGAGCTGGCCGAGCTGGAGGCCCGCCTGCATGCCCTGGTGCGCCGCGCGCGTGGCAACGAGCACCCGCGTCTGGCCTGTGGCGCGCTGGTGTACGACAACCCGCGCAAGCAGTTCACGCTGCATGGCGAGCCCCTGGCCCTGTCGCCGCGCGAGCATGCCGTGCTGCGCGTGCTGGTGCAGCGCAGCGGCGAGCCGTTTTCCAAGCAGCAGATCCTGGACCGCGTGTTCTCTGACGACGAGGACGTGCACCCCGAAGCCGTGGAGGTGTTCGTACACCGCCTGCGCAAGCGGCTGGACGGCAGCGGCGTGCGCATCACCACCCTGCGCGGGCTAGGCTATGCGCTCGAAGCAAATGATGTGGCTCCCCCCTGAGACGCTGCGCGTCTTCCCCCCTGAGGGGGGACGCCACCCGTGGCCTGGCAAAGCCAGTTCCACGGTGGCACTGGCGTGGGCCACGCGCATGTTCAGGACCGCTCCCTGTTCTTTGCGGCGGAGTCCGCTGCCATGTCTTTGATACAACGCCTGCGCCGCGCCAGCCTATGGCGGCTGCTGGCCCTGCTGCTGCTGCCGCTGCTGGCCGTGGTGACGGGGGTGGAGCTGTGGATGACGCGGCACGACGCGCTGGAGGCGGCCAACGCGGCCTACGACCGATCGCTGCTCGGGGCGCTCAAATCCATTGACGCCAACATCTCCACCGCCTCGGGCGGCCTGTCGGCCGAGCTGCCATACAGCATGCTCGAATTTTTTGAACTCACGGCCAGCGGCAATGTGTACTTCCGCGTGGCATCGTCCGACGGGCTGGTGGAGCTGGGCAACGCCGACCTGCCACTGCCGCCCGATCCGCTCACGCCCGGCGTGCCACGTTTCTATGACGCCACTTACTTCGGCGAATCCGTGCGGCTGGCCGCCTACCGCCGCGCGGTGGAAGGTGCCGCGCCGGGGGTCGATCCCAGCAGCGTGCTGGTGCAGGTGGCCGAAAGCACCCGCTCGCGGCAGGAGTTCACCCGCCGCTTTGTGCGCCGGGCAGCGCTGCGCGACACGCTGGTGCTGGCGCTCATGGTGCTGGGCACCGCCGCCACGCTGGCCGTGGCGCTGCGGCCGCTGGCGCGCCTGGCGCGCGAGGTGCAGGCGCGCAGCCCCGACGACATGACCCCCATGGCCGACACCGACCTGCCCGCCGACATCCGCCCCCTGGTGGCTGCAGCCAACCAGCAGATGGCCCGCACGCAAGACCTGGTGGCCCAGCAGCGGCAGTTTCTGGACGACGCCTCGCACCAGCTGCGCACCCACCTCACCACACTGCAGATGCAGATCGACTACGCCCGGCGCGAGGCCGACGCCACCCAGGTGCAGCACACCCTGGAAGCCATCGGCGGCGAAGTCGCACGCGCCACGCGCAGCACCCAGCAACTGCTGGCCCTGGGCCGCAGCGATACGGCTGCGGTAGAGCTGGCCCCGTTCGACCTGGCCGCGCTGCTGCGCGCCGTGGCGCTGGAGCTGCTGCCCCGCGCCCGCGCTCGGCAGATCGACTTTGGCATCCACACCCCCACGCCCGAGTTCATGGCCGTGGGCGACAGCGGCCTGCTGCGCGAGGCGCTCACCAACCTGGCCGCCAACGCCATTGCCTACACGCCTGAACACGGCACGGTCACCGTATCGGCTGCGGGCGACGGCCTGGGCTGGAGCCTCAGCGTGGAAGACAACGGCCCCGGCCTGCCCGCCAGCGAACGCGATGCACTGGGCCAGCGCTACCGGCGTGGCTCGCAGGCGGCGGCGGGCGGCTCGGGCCTGGGACTGGCAATCGCGCGCTCCATCGCCGAGCGGCACCGGGGCGGCCTGCGGCTCGAAGAACGCGCAGGTGGGCCTGGTCTGCTGGCCATCCTGTGGTGGCCCCGGGGCTGAAAACCCCCATCGCGCAGCACCCCAGATTCCGCCAGAATTCGCCCCGCATGCCGTCCGCACCACGCCCCCTCCCCACCCTGCCCCGCCGCCACGCCCTGCAGTGGCTGGCAGCACTGGCGGGCACTTCAGGCGCTGCGCACGCGCCAGCTGCGTGGGCGGCCGATGCATCGCTGGAGCCTGCCGAGTGCATCGCCCCCTCCCGCCCCGGCGGCGGGTTCGACCTGACCTGTGGCCTGGCCACCCAGGCGGTGCAGGTGGTGCGCCCCGCACGCCCACCGCTGCACACACGCTACCTGCCCGGCGGCATCGGTGCCGTGGCGTTTGACCAGGTCGCCACCGGACGGCTGGGCGGGCCAGGCACGCTGGTGGCGTTCTCCAGCGGCTCGCTGCTCAACATCGCGCAGGGTCGCTTCGGCCCCCACCCGGTGAGCGCCGTGCGCTGGATCGCCACGCTGGGCACCGACTACGGCGTGGTGGCCGTGCACCGCGATGCGCCCCACCAGCGCCTGCAAGACGTGGTGGCCGCGCTGCGCAAGGACCCGGCGCGCGTGGTGTTTGGCGCAGGCGGCACCCTGGGCAGCCAGGACTGGATGAAAGCCGCCCTGCTGACCCGCGCCGCCGGGCAGGACCCGAAGCGCATGCGTTTCGTGTCATTCGAAGGCGGCGGCGAGGCGCTCAAGGCCCTGCGGGGCGGCCACATTGGCGTCTTCACCGGCGATGCAGCCGAGGCCCGGCAGGCCCTGGAAAAAGGCGCGCCCCTGCGCTTTCTGGCCGTGCTGGCCCAGGCCCGCCTGCCCGGCGCCCTGGCCGACCTGCCCACGGCGCGCGAGCAAGGCGTGGACCTGGTCTGGCCCACGGTGCGCGGCCTGTACATGGCCGCCAGCGCCCCCGATGCCGCCGTGCGCGCCTGGGTGACGGCTTTTGCCGATGCGCTGGCCGCACCCGGCTATGCCGCGCTGTGCGGCCAGTACGGCCTGTACCCGTTTGCGCGCACCGGCGCGGCGCTGGAGGCGTTTGTGCAACGCAGCCTGGCCGACTACCGCCAGCTGGCGCAGGAGCTGGGCCTGCGGTCCTGGCCGCGCTGAGGCGGCAACCGGCTCAGCCCCACCGGCCGCCCTCAAGCGGGGCGGATGGACAGCAGAGGCCAGCGCTCGGCAAATCGCTTGGACGCCACGCGCTCGCGGTAGGTTTGTGCAGCGGCGCGCACCGGGTTGTGGCGCACAACCAGTTGGAACAAGTCGTCCAGCCCGTGGGGTGCCACAACGCCGATGGAGTCGTCAGCGCGCAGGAACACCCCCACACAGGTGGCAATCTCTGGCCACGTGCCCACGCCATCTTCCAGCGACGCCAACGGCGGCACCTGCAACCCCAGGTGGCGGGCAAACCAGTGGTGCACGGTGGCCTGGTTGGTCACCTCCCATGCCACAGAAGGCATGGCGTGGCGCAACCGGGTTTCCAGCGCCGCGTCGTGCACAGCGCCTTCCACAGTGGGGTCGAAGTAAACAACATCCACGTCGTCCAGCGGCGTGGGTACTGCAAACCCGTGCAAGTCATCCCACACCAGCGAGCGCACGGCGCCGACACCGATGCACCATGGGTTCAGCCCCAGCGCCCGCACGGCACGAAGCGCCTCCATCAACAACGGCGAAGCGCGCACCAGACCGGTCAGCCGCTGGTGGTACTCAGACAAGAAAGGACTGTGGGACTGACTCACAAGGCAAGCCCTGTGACCCGATGGCCTGGCGCACAAGGAGGGATCAGGGCGACGCCACCCCTTGCAAAGACAGGCCCCTTCACCTCTCCAGCCACCACTGGATCACCACCTTGGCCAGGAACCCCAGAAACCCCACGCCCAGGCCCAGGAAGAGCACAAAGGTGCCAAACCGCCCGGCCTTCGATTCCCACGCCAGCTGGCCGATGATGAACAGCATGTAGGCGATGAACGCCCCCACCCCATAGGTGAGGAAGAAGCCCGAGATCTGCGCCTCGGTGAAGCCAAAAATCACGATGCCCCTCCAGGCGTGCGCGCTGGCGCAGCGGGCACGGCCAGGTCGCGCTCGGGCAGGCTGGAGGCATCCACCAGGTCGCGGTAGGCGTGCCAGCTGGCGTGGCCCAGCATCGGCATCACGGCGATCAGGCCCAGCAGCAGCGAGCCCAGGCCCAGCAAGGTAAAGCCTAGGATGATCGCCGCCCAGAACGCCATGGGCATCGGGTTGACCACCACGGCCTGCCAGCTGGTCAGCACCGCCTGCAGCAGCGTGGCGCGGCGGTCCAGCAGCAGCGGCATGGCCACCACGCTGGACGCAAAAATCGGCGCGGCCATCAGGCTGCCCAAGGCCAGCCAGATTTCAAACAACCAGCCATCACGGGCCATGACCACATGGCGCAGAAAGTCGAGCGGCGTTTCGATGGGCACGGGCGCCAGCAGCGTGATGAGCGCCGCCGATGTCATGACCCAGCCCAAGGCCGCCAGCGCCAGCAAGGCGCCAAACTGCACCATGCACCAGTAGTCGTTGCCCCATTTGTTCACATGGCTGTTCTGCCAGTTGAACCAGGTCTTGAGCACCACGCCCAGGTTGGCGCTTTCGCGGCGCTCCAGCGCGCGGCTCAGCGCATACAGGCTGGTGGCCAGCACAGGTGCCACCACCAGAAAACCCGACAGTGCCCCCGCCAGCAGCCAGAACCGGTGGTGCCCCACTGCAAAGATGGCCGCCCCGAACAGCGTGAGCGCCAGGCCATGCGCAAAGCTGATCCAGCCCGCCTGCGCCATGTCGCGCCAAGCCAGCACCAGCCAGGTCATGGGCTGCATCAGGCCGATGGTGCGGATGGCGGGCAATGGCGGGGGATTACGGGGCATGGTGGGAGGGGTCGCCGAGCGACGATGGAGTGTGACGTTATCGGGCAGCGGCATCAACCGCCGCGCGCCCAAACCTTGACCTGAGGCAAGAAACCGGGCCGAGGGAAGCCCGTCAGGCCAACAGCCTGCACAGCGCCGTGAGGCTGTCCACCGTGGCATGCGGCTGCACATCGTCATGGGGCCAGGGGTGGTTGGCGCTGTTGATCCACACCGCCTGCATGCCTGCGTTCAGCGCGCCCTGCGCATCCAGCGTGGCGTCGTCGCCCACATGCAGCACCTCGTGGGGCAACACGTCGGCCGCCGTAGCGGCGGCATGGAAGATGCGCGCATCGGGCTTGGCCACGCCAAACTCCGACGCGCTGATGCTGTGGCGAAAGTAGTGGCCGATGCCGATGCGGTGCACGTCGGCATTGCCGTTGGACACTGCCACCACCGGGTAGCGCGCCGACAAAAAGGCCAGCGCGTCGTGCGCGTCGTCAAACAGCTCCACGCGCATGCGCTCGGCAAAGAACAGGTCAAACGCCGGTTCGGCCAGCGCGGGCTCATCGCCCGCCTGGGTCAGCGCCAGGCGGATGGACTCGCGCCGCAGCGCGCTCAGGTCGTGCAGCAGGTCGGGCCGCAGCGCCACCATCTGGTTGCGGATGGCGCGCAGCGATTCGGTGCTGGAGAACAAAGCCGCCGTGGCGGGCGCATGGTGCGTGAGCCAGTCCAGCAGCACGCGTTCGGCCCGGGTGATGGTGGGCCAGATGGGCCAGAGCGTGTCGTCCAGGTCGATGGAGATGGCGCGAATGCGGGCGATGTCCAGCTGCGGGGCGGATGCCTGCGCAGGCGCGGTGGGTTGAGGCTGGGGGGCGGTCATGGTGCGGCAAGAATACCCGACGGTAACCAGCGGATGTGCCGCAGATCCCGCGTGCCCGCCATGCCCCGGCCCATTTGCCACAATCGGGCCATGCCCTCCACCTTTGCCCCCGCCCCCCCCTACACCCACGGCCAGGCCGACCGCACCGCCGTGCTGCTGTGCAACCTGGGCACGCCCGACGAACCCACGGCCCCGGCCGTGCGCCGGTACCTGGCACAGTTTCTGGGTGACCACCGCGTGGTGGAGATCCCCAGGCTGCTGTGGTGGCCCATCCTGCACGGCATCATCCTGCGCACCCGCCCGGCCAAGTCGGCCGCCAAATACGCGAGCATCTGGACGCCCGAGGGCTCGCCCCTGGCGCACTGGACGGCCAAGCAAGCCACACTGCTGCGCGGCTGGCTGGGCGAGGCAGGCCACGCGGTGCTGGTGCGCCACGCCATGCGCTACGGCAACCCGTCCATCGCCAGCCAGCTCGATGCCCTGAAGGCCGAGGGCGCCACGCGCATCCTCATCCTGCCGCTGTACCCGCAGTACTCGGCCACCACCACGGCCAGCGTGTTTGACGCCGTCTACACCTGGGCCGCACGCACGCGCAACGTGCCTGAGCTGCGCTTCGTCAACCACTACCACGACGCCCCCGGCTACATCGACGCGCTGGCCCGCACCATCGAAACCCACTGGAAGCACCACGGCCAGCCCGACCAGCTGGTGATGAGCTTTCATGGCGTGCCCGAACGCACCCTGCACCTGGGCGACCCCTACCACTGCGAGGCGCGCAAGACCGGCCGCCTGCTGGCCGAACGCCTGGGCCTGCGCGAGGAACGCTTTCGCATCACCTTCCAGTCGCGCTTTGGCAAGGCCAAGTGGCTGGAGCCCTACACCCAGCCCACCATCGAGGCGCTGGGCAAGGCGGGCACGCGGCGGGTGGATGTGGTGTGCCCCGGCTTCACCAGCGACTGCCTGGAGACGCTGGAAGAAATCAACATGGAAGTGCGCGAGGCCTTTTTGCACGCGGGCGGGCAGGAGTTTCACTACATCCCCTGCCTGAACGACAACAACCACTGGATCACCACCCTGAGCCGCGTGGCCCAGCAGCACCTGGCGGGCTGGCCCACCGAGGTGCCCACCGCCGCCGCACTGGCCGATGCACGCAGCCACGCACAAGCCGGGGGCGCCCCCGCCGGGGCCTGTCCCGTGGCCCACTGACCAATCACTATTATTTTTATAGCTGCCAGCGCTTACCCCATAGGCGATAGCAGCCATTTTTATCCAAAAAATTGTCCCTCTCAAACCAGGACACCACCCCGCCCATCCACAGCGGCTTTCCGGTCTTACCCCCCTCTCCCCTCGCGGGAGAGGGTTGGGGAGAGGGGGCTGCACCCGCACCGCGCCCCTGTCACCCCGTGTCACCCCCTCTCTCCGGCCCTCTCCCGCGAGGGGAGAGGGAGTGAGAACCCTCGCTGACACAGCTACCTGAACAGGCTTTTTTCATTCATATTCCGCGATGGCAGCCCCCTGCTGATCTGCAGCCCTGCCGCACCCCACCACCCGCCCATGCCCGCCTTTGCCCTCGCCCCCCACCAGCTGCGGCTGACGATCAACCCCGCCACGCTGGGCTTTGCCAGCACGGCCGAGCTGCAAGACCTGCCCCTGCCCTGGATCGGCCAGGAGCGCGCCCAGGCCGCCGCGCAGTTTGGCCTGGGCCTGCACCAGCCCGACTACCACCTGTTTGTGCTGGGCGAAGTGGGCAGCGGCCGCGCGTCGCTGCTGCGCCAGGCCATGCAGGCGGCGGCCAGCCAGCGCGCCGTGCCGCCCGACCTGTGCTACCTGCACAACTTCGACACGCCCGACCGCCCCCGCGCGCTGCGCCTGCCAGCGGGCCAGGGCCGCCAGCTGCGCCAGGGCCTGGCCGACATGGCCAAGAACCTGCAGGCCGACATCCCCAAACGCCTGGCCGCCGCCGACTTCAAGGCCGAGGCCGAGCGCATCGAAAAAACCTGGCAAACCCAAGAGGCCGAGGCCTTTGCCGTGCTGGACGCGTTTGCCGAAGCCCGCCAGTTCCGCCTGACGCGCGACGGCGGGCAGATGGTGTTCACCCTCACCGGCCCCAAGGGCCAGCCGCTGACCGAAAGCGAAGCCCGCGCCCTGCCGCGCGAGCGCCGCGCCGAGATCGACGCCGCCGAGCAGGAAGTGCGCACCGAGATCGCCCGCTTTCTCGAAGCCGCCCGCCCGCTGGAGCGCACCCGCGACGACGCCCTGGCCGCCCTGCGCCGCCAAACCATCAAGCCCCTGGTGGAACACGCCTTGCACGACATCCGCCAGGGCCTGCGCAAGCAGATCAAGGACACCGTCAAGCTCACCCACTGGCTCGACCAGGTGGAGCAGGCGGTGCTGGGCAACATCGACCTGTTCGAGCCCCTGGATACCGAACGCGGTGGCGACCAGGGCACCGACGCCGAAGACGACCGCAAGGACGCGCTCGACGACCTGCTGGCGCGCTGCCAGGTGAACCTGGTGGTAGACAACCACGGCCGCACCGCCGCCCCCGTGGTGGTAGAGGACAACCCCACCCAGCGCACGCTGTTTGGCAGCATCGAGCACGGATCGGACGCCGACACCGTGCAGGCCGACCACACCGGCATCCACGCGGGCAGCCTGCTCAAGGCGCACGGCGGCTTCATCCTGCTGCACCTGCACGACCTGGCCGCCGAAGAG
This sequence comes from Acidovorax sp. GW101-3H11, assembly GCF_001633105.1. Classification (GTDB taxonomy): domain Bacteria; phylum Pseudomonadota; class Gammaproteobacteria; order Burkholderiales; family Burkholderiaceae_C; genus Acidovorax. The sequence goes on along the minus strand of NZ_LUKZ01000035.1, from coordinate 110,809 downwards.
GGCCTGTGGCAACGCCTGCGCCGCTTTTTGCGCTGCGGGCGCCTGCAGATCGAAGAAGGAGGCGGCGGCCCGGGCCATGGCCCCGGCGGCGCCGTGGCGCTGCAGCCCGAGCCGGTGGACGTGGATGTGAAGATCGTGCTCATCGGATCGGTGGACGAGTACTACGCGCTGCAGGACGCCGACCCCGACGCCGCACGCCGCTTCCGCGTGAAGGTGGACTTTTCAGACCACTTTGCCGCCACGCCCGCCACCCACCACGCCACCGCCATCCTGGTGGCGCAAGTCTGCAAAAAGCGCGGCCTGCCCCACTTCGGCCCCGACGCCGTGGCCCTGCTGCTGGAGCAAACCCACCGCGAGGCCGACGACCAGCGCCGCCAAAGCGCCCGCTTTGCGCACACCGAAGCGCTGGCCATTGAAAGCGCCTCGCTGTGCAAGGCGCGCGGCGGCCCCCTGGTGCAAGCCGCCGACGTGCAGGCCGCCCTGGCTGCCCGCACCCAGCGCCACAACCAGCCCGAAGAAGAGCTGCACGACTCCATCACCGAAGGCGAGCGCTTGATCTCGCTGGCAGGCTCCATCACCGGCCAGATCAACGCCATGACGCAGATCGACCTGGGCGACTACCGCTTCGGCTTTCCGGTGCGCATTACCGCCCGCACCTTTGCCGGGCAAGAGGGCCTGCTCAACATCGAGCGCGAGGTCGATATGTCCGGCCCCATCCACGACAAGGGCGTGCTCATCCTGCACAGCTACCTCACTGCGCTGTTCAGCCACGTCGCGCCGCTGGCGCTCAATGCCTCCATCGTGTTCGAGCAGGAGTACAGCGGCGTGGAAGGCGACTCGGCCTCGTGCGCCGAGCTGTATGCGCTGCTGTCCAGCCTGTCAGGCCTGCCCTTGCGCCAGGGCATTGCAGTGACCGGCGCACTGAACCAGCACGGCGAAGTGCTGCCCGTGGGCGGCATCAACGAAAAGATCGAAGGCTGGTTCCGCGCCTGCGCGACGGCGGGGCTGGACGGCACCCACGGCGTGCTGATCCCCGCCCGCAACCAGCGCCACCTGATGCTGGACCGCAGCGTGCTGGACGCGGTGCAGCGCGGGCTGTTCCACGTCTACACCATGGGACATGTGAGCGAAGGCATTGCGCTGCTGACGGGCGAGGCATCGGGCATGAGCCCGGCGGAATTGCTGCAGGCACAGGCGGAAGAACTGGCTGGAGGCGCGGCCGCGGTGGAAGACACCGTGATGCAGCGGGCGGAGATGACGCTGCGGGCGTATCGGAGGGCCTGCCAGGTGGCGGGGGCAGCGCGCAGGGGGCGCGCCGTTCGGAGACGCTAGGGATGCCTCCCCATTGTCTTGACGCCATCTCTGGAGTGATCGGCAGCCCAATGGGCTTTGAGCTCAGACTGCCAGTCGTTCCATTAGCGCAGAGCGGTCCGCTTGATTCGCGCCACCATCGAGTACTACCGAGCCGCGCTCTAGCATATAGAAACGGTTGACCAAGCCGATGGCACGATGGACGTTCTGCTCCACAAGGACGATGGGAATCCCCTCGCTCGCCAAGTTGCCAATCAAGGTGAACAACTCATCCACAATCATGGGCGCCAGACCCTCCGTGGGCTCATCGATGAGCAGCAGCTTTGGCTCACCAACGAGCACCCGCGCAATAGCGAGCATCTGTTGTTCGCCGCCCGACAAGGTGGTCCCCATCTGACGCCGACGCTCCGCAAGGCGCGGAAACCGCTGGTAGATTTCCTCCATTCGCCTGCGCGCGTCCAAGCGGCTGCGCGACGGGCACTGCATCTGACCCAGATGCAGGTTTTCTTCAACGGTCAGGCCAGGAAAGATGCGCCTGTCCTCAGGCACAAGGCCAATGCCTCGGCGGCAGATTTGGTCTGCGCCGACGCCGTTAATTGATTCGCCGTTAAAGATGACATCTCCACTAGAGGGCGAGACCCAGCCGGCAATCGTCTTGATCACCGTGGTTTTACCCACCCCGTTGCGGCCAAACAGGCCAACCACTTCGCCATGGCCCACGTGCAGGTCTATTCCTTGCAAAACGTGGCTCAGCCCATAGTGGGTGTGAACGCCTTTGAGTTCCAACATCAGAGCTTCTCCCCGAAGTAGGCGGCCTGAACCGCAGGATTGGCACGCACCTGTGCCGGAGTGCCCTCGGCGAGCTTCTGACCCTGGTGCATCACCACCACAAAGTCTGACAACTGCATCACCAGGTCCACGTCGTGCTCGACCAGCAAAATGGAAAGACCATGGTTGTGGGAGAGCCCCCGAATCAGCGATTCGGTCTCACGGGTGTCGCCGTGGCTCATTCCCTGGGTCGGTTCGTCGAGGAGCAGCATGCGCGGGCGTGATGCCAGAGACACAGCAATCTCCAGTCGACGTTGCTCTCCATGCGACAGATAGCCAGCGAGCTCATCTGCCTTGTTACGAAGGTCGAACTGCTCAAGGAGTTCGTCCACGCGCGCAGCAGCAGTCTGGCTGCGGGCCAGTGGGCGAAACAGGCCGCGCCCCTGCTCAAGGAACTGCGCTGCCAGGCGCAGGTTCTCGCGTACCGGAAGCTCAAAGAACAGATTGGTAATCTGGAACGAGCGTGACAGGCCGTATCTGAGAAGTTGGTGGGGCGCACGGCCCGTCACATCCTCCCCATCGAAACGCACCGCCCCCGAAGAGGGACGTATGGCTCCGCTGATGAGGTTGAACAGGCTGCTTTTGCCAGCCCCGTTGGGGCCAATCACGGCCGTGATTTTTCCCGGCTGAGCCTCAAAGCTCACATCTTGAACTGCCTTGAGGGCGCCGAACTGAACGCTGATGCCTTTGACCGACAGAATGGGGTTCATCAACGGTTCTCCTTCTGGTTGCGTCGAGCATCTAGCCAGCGTTGTAGGGCGGGTGTCGCGTAACCGATGAGGCCGCGCGGCATGAGAATCACCACCAACACGAACAACACGCCGATAACAATGTGGTGATGCGTGGTGAAGGAGCCCACCACGGAGCGCAGGCCAGTGAGGATGGCAGACCCATAGAGCGGGCCGATAAGTGTGCCGGTGCCACCGACGATGACGTTGATGACCGCGTTGCCAGAAACCTGGAAGAACATCAGTTCAGGCGAGACGAAGCCGCGCAGCATGGGATAGAGCGCACCACTGCAACCGGCTATGCACGCGGCTGCAACGAAGGCCCCCAGCTTGTAACGCCAGGGGTCCTCACCCAGAAAGGAGACGCGGTGCTCGTTGGTTCGGATGGCGTCGAGCTGGCGACCCACGGGTGTGTCCATGAGATAGCGCAGCACCAGATAGAGCACACCGATGAAGGCGAGCACCACCAGGAAGAAGCCCGATGGCGTGGCCGAGTTGACGCCCCACATGATGTTGGCCGAGGGCACGCCGATGATGCCGTCTGAGGCACCGAGCTCGCGGGTGTTGTAGACCACTTTGGACAGAACCTGGGCGAGGCCGAAGCTGATGAGTGCGAAGTAGACACCCTTGGCGCGAATGGCAATCAGCCCACCAATCAGACCGGCCACAGCACTGAAAGCCAGGGTGACGCCCAAAGCCAGCCAGAACGAATCGCTCCAGTTCTTGAGCACCAACGCAGAGACGTATGCCCCTAGCCCAAAAAACAGCGCTTGTCCCAACGGCAGCAGGCCAACCCTACCCAGCAGAAGATCCACGGACAGGGCCAGACCTCCAAAAATCAGCGCTTCCGTTGCCAGGCGCAGGTAGAAGACGTCCCCCAGGGCCAGGGCAATGCCACCAAACAGCAGTGCACCGGCGAAGAACAGGATGGCTAGCCAGGTGGCTGCAGAGCGGCGCGGCCGCTCGCTGCTCGCCATGGCCACAGCGCCGCCACGTGGGCCAATCGTCGAAGAAGATGCTGGTGTGCTCATTTCAGGCGCTCCCAAGTTTTCCGAACAAGCCTTGCGGGCGCCACATCAGCACGAGGACCATGATGCCGAACAACAGGGGGTCGCTCCACACCGGGGAGATGTAAAGGCTGGAGATGGACTGCACCTGCGTAAGCAACAGGCCTGCGAGCAAAGCACCCTTGATGGAGCCCATGCCGCCGATGATGACCACGCTGAAGGCGATCAGGACGAAGTCCTTGCCCATGGTCGGAAACACCGAGTAGATGGGTGCCAGCAAAACGCCAGCGATACCAGCCAGGGCCACCCCGAAGGCAAAAGTGCCGGCGTAGACGAGCTGCACAGGAACACCCAGCGAGGCGCTCATGTTCCGGTCATATGCGGCCGCGCGAACGATCGCACCCAGCGAGGTGCGAAAGACCAGAAGCCACACCGCAGCGATGAGCGCCCCCCCGAACAGCATGACAAAGAGACGGTAGTTGGGAAAGAACAATCCCAGCATCTCGGTGGCGCCGCTGATGGGCGCCTCCAGGCGAAGGGGGTTGGCGCCGAACGCAATTTTGAGCGCGTCTTCCAGCACTACCGCCACGCCGAAGGTCAGGAGCAGGGTCAGCGTGTGACGGTCCTTGCTGTGAAACACCCGCTGGATCAGTCCTCTCTCGGTGACGAAGCCCAACACCGCCATCAGCAGCGGCGTCAGGACCAAAGCCCACCAGAACGACATGCCCGTCGCTAACAAGGCGACGGCAAGGTAGGCTCCTATGGCGTAGAACTCGCCATGGGCCATGTTGATGACATCCAGCAGACCGAAGATGATGGTCAGGCCCAACGCCATCAACACCACGGCCACGCCAATGGACAGGCCGTTAATCATCTGTGGTGCCAGTACGAACTGCAGCCATTCCATAGCGTTGCTCATGGTGTTGGACTCGGTCGTGGCTTCAGAATCGCGTGCAGACGTCGGCGCCGATGGCCGCGTCGGCCTTGACTTGGCCCACCAGCTCGAACTTGCCGTTGGTCACACGCATCGCGTGCATGTCCTGCATGGCCTGGTGGTCACCCGCACGCATGGTCTTTGTGCCTTGAGGGGTGCTCCACTGCAGCCCACGCATGGCGGCCCGCACCTTGTCGGTGTCGGTGCTGCCTGCGTTCTCGACCGCTGCCTTGTAGAAGAACAACACGCCATAGCTGTCGGCGCCGTAGAGGTCCGGTGCGCTCTTGTTGGCGGCTTCGAAGTCGGCTACAAACTTGCGGTTCTCGGCGCTGTCGATGCTCGTTGCATAGCCCACGCCGGTCACGAAGCCCTCTGCGTTCTTGCCGATGGCGGGCAGGTTTTGCGAGGTCACGGTGCCGGAGGCCCCAACCACCTGAACGTTGCGGTTGATTCCGAACTCAGCCATCTGGGAGAACAGGCGCACCGTGTCGTTACCTGCAACCGAGGTGTAAATCACGGCAGGACGCGACGAACGCATCTGACCGAAGAACGGGGAGTAGTCCTTGTTGTCCAGCGGAGCAAACACCTCGCCCACGGATTTTGCGCCCTTGGCTTCGGCAGCAGATTTGAATGCTGCCACCGTGCTGCGGCCCATTTCGTAGTCGGGTCCGAGATAAAAGACGTTGGCATTGGGCCGTGTGCGAGCTATCCAGTCGGCCAGTGCAGCAGACTGCATACCTGCCCGTGCGTTCACGCGGAACACATTGGGTGAGCACTTGTCACCAGTGATGGAGTCGGCAAATGAAACGGTTGTTGCAATGAGGCGGTTGTTGCGCTCTGCAACCTGACCCACAGCCAGGGTGGCGCCGCTATTGACCGTGCCGGTCAGGAAGTCGACCTTGTTGACCTGGAAGAGCTTCTCTGCCTTTTGCACAGCAACAGCCGGGTTGGCTTCTTCGTCTTCGTACACCAGCTCGAGCTGTCGACCGGCCACTCCGCCGGCGGCATTGATTTGGCGCGCGGCAAGGTCCAGGCCCCATTTCACCTGCTGGCCAATGCCTGCATAGGTACCGGACAGTGGCGTCACGACGCCGATGCGGATGGGCTGGTTCTGCGCAGCAGCGCTGCTTGCAATACAGGCAATCGCCAGGGCGATGGCAGTGTTTCTGGTTTTCACGTATGTCTCCTGTTTGGGTTGTTGGTGGTCAAGCGGCAGGGGGAAGCTGGGGAACGAATTCAGGAAACTCAGGTGCCTGTGAAGCGGGCACGACGCTTGTCATGAAATGCTTCGACACCTTCTCTGAAGTCGTCAGAGCTACGCAGGCGCGAATAGCAGTGGCCTTCAAGTTCGATGGCAATGGACAGGGGCGAGTCCTCGGTGTCGTTGAGCAGCTTCTTTGCAGTACGTTGGGCAAGAGGGGAGAAACCACGCAGCTCGTCGACCAGTGCGTCGGTTGCAGCTTCCAGCTCCGCATCGGGCACACACTCGGTCGCTACACCCCAGTCGTAGGCCTGCGGGCCCGTGATGCGACGACTGCGCATCACGATGTCCTTCGTGCGCGTGATACCAACCATCTTCTGCAGACGTGCAGAGCCGCCGGAGCCAGGAATCTGGCCCAACTTTTGCTCGGGCAGCGCATACAGCGTGGTCGGTGTCACGAGACGGAAGTCGCACGCCAGGGAGAGTTCAAAGCCCACACCAAAGCAGTAGCCACGGGCAGCGGTCACGACAGGCTTGCTGCAGCGGGCGGGTGCTGCAACGTTCCATGCGAGCTTGCTCACGTGCTCGGGAGAGGCCTCAAGGAAGCCCTTGATGTTGCCGCCGCTGGAGAAGTGCTCTCCTTCCGAGCGAAGGACGATGACGCGCACGCTGTCGTTGGCATCCAGCGCTTCAAATGTGATGCGCAGCTGCTCTCGCTGGGTCATGGAGATCACATTGAACGGGGGACGGCACAGAACGATGTCAGCGCGTTCACGCGATGGGTCTATCTCCACGCGGTAGCCGTCCAGGGTGGCGCTCAGCGTGAGCGCAGGATGGTTGAGGTCATTGAGTTGCATGATTTCCTTTGCGACTGGTTGAAGAGGGTTTGAAGAAGTGAATGGATTGATGGACGCGCATCAAGCGGGTGGCACCACAGGCAGCGGAGGTCGCGCTGCTTCAAATTCGCCTGCTACCAACTTGCGACGCAGGACCTTTCCGACAGGGGATTTGGGGATTTCGCGAACGAATACGTACTCGCGAGGGCGCTTGAAGTTCACGAGGTCAGAGGCGCGGCAGTGGGCATCCAGGGCATCAGCCCCCACGGCGTCATGGGTCTTCACGAACGCCACCACCCGCTGCCCCCATCGCTCGTCTTTCAGGCCAGCAACAGCCACCTCATCGACACTGGGGTGCAAAGAGAGCACGGACTCGATGTCCACGGGCGAGATGTTTTCGCCACCGCTGATAATCATGTCGTCAACGCGACCAGTCACGAAGAGGTCACCCTCTGCATCGAGGTAGCCCGTGTCACCCGTGAAATACCAGCCGTCGCGCAGGCTGCGTGCGTTCGCTTCGGGGCGTTTGTGATAGCCCTCGAAGGCTTCGTCGCTGAGGAGGTCGGCCACTATCTGGCCTTCTTCCAGAGGCGCTGCCACGTCTTCCGGGCTCTTGGCATCGAGCTTGATGACACGCAGTCGTGTGTTGATGCCTGCACGTCCCGCAGAGCCGGGCTTACCCACGGCGTTCTGATTGATTGAGAACGTGTAAATCTCGCTGCTGCCGTAGTGGTTGACGAAGAGCTCGGGCTGGAACGCTTGCTGAAGCCGCAGCAGCAGCGCATCGTGCATGGGAGCACCGGCAAAGCCGAGCTTGCGCACCGAGTGCGTGTCAGTTCGCTTGAACTCTGGGTGCGCAAGGAGGTCGTGGTACAGCGTGGGCACCAGATACAGATGGCTCACCCGCTCCGATTCGATGGCTCTCAATGCCGTGGCGGCATCAAATCGGGGCATGCAGACAAAGCGCCCATCGACAAGGGCCATCGTCAGCAGAGAGCGCACGCCCATGGTGTGGTACAGCGGCATCACGCCCAGGGTTCGCTCCCCGTACGCGTAGCGGTTTTGAGCGACGTGGGCGAGTGCTGCCACCCTCTCCGTACGCTGGCGCCGTGGGACGCCTTTGGGCGCGCCCGTTGTCCCCGACGTGTAGAGCATCAAGGACAGGTCTTCGGCGCGGGCCAAAGGTGTTGGGTCTCGGCGTTCTTTGAACAAGTCATCAAAGCGGTTCGCCTCACTACGAACCGTGCCAACGGCCATGCGCGTGACGGTCTTACCCAGAACGGAGCTCTCCAGCGACTCTTCCGACGCAGCCTCGAACACCAGAAGACGTGCCTCGGAGTCACGCAGCACGTAGTCAATCTCCTCGGGCTTGGCGCGCCAGTTCAGTGGCGTCATCACTAGGCCAGAGAACTGGCAGGCCCAGTGCAAGGTGGCCGCTTCGTACCGGTTTTGCAGCACACTGAGGACATGGTCCCCATGACGCAATCCCAGGGCTGCCAGGCCACGCTGGACGCCGCCGATGGCGCGGGCCCACTCACCCCAGGTGAGCCGAACTGAGCCGTCGACAAGTGCTGTCGTGTTGGCAGAGCGGTCAACGCTCTGCAAAAAGGTTCTTCCAAGGTCAAGCACGGGACACCTCCAGGACGGCGTTTACGATGGGGGTGTATCCAGTGCAGCGGCAAATGTGGCCGCTGAGCATGTCGCGTACTTCATGCTCACTGGGTTGGTGGCCTGCGTCGTGCTGACGCTTCAACCAATCTGCGCTGGACATCAGAATTCCTGCGGTGCAAAAGCCGCACTGCAACGCGTGGTGTCGCTTGAACGCAGCCTTGAGGCGAACGAGGTAATCATCCTGGTTCTCCGAGTCTTCGACCGTGTCAACACGCCGACCGTCGACTTGCACCGCAAGCGTCAGGCAGGAGCGGCTTGCCACGCCATCGACCCGGACCGTGCAGGCGCCACAGACACCGTGCTCGCATCCCACGTGCGTGCCTGTTGCGCCCAGTTCGTGGCGTAGAAAATCACTCAGCAGGGTTCGAGGTTGTGCGCGGCCCGAGCGGCTCCGCCCATTCAGGGTGAGCTGCACCAGGTGCAAACCTCCCTTGTCGAGAATTGGGGTATTCATGCTTGTCTCCGTGCTTGCTGGATGGCCTGGGCAGCCAGGCGACGTAACAGATGGCGCCGCGTCGCCGCTGGGGTGGCCGGGTCGTCGCGCACATCAAGAGACCAGGCGAGCTCGTTCAACGCCTTGTCAAGTGCATCGCCCTCAAGTTGAGGAATGACTTCGGCGTGAGGTCTGTCACCAAGCCCTCCCACGGTCACTCGCAGTTCTTTTGCATCTGACACCACAGCCACTGCGCAGAGGGCGAAGTCACCATGGCGGCGCGAGTGTTCGGCAAAGCCAAACCCTTGCCCGCCCGCCGGACGCGGAAAGCTCACCGCTTCAATCAGTTCATTGTTGGCGCGCGCGGTGCTCAGTAGCCCGGTGAAGAACTCGGAGGCAGGCACATCGCGACGTCCACGAGAGCTGAGCAGATGGACAACCCCCTTGAGTGCGAGCAGGCACAGTGGCAGCTCGGCCGATGGGTCGGCGTGAGCAATCGAGCCACAGACCGTTCCCCGATTTCGAATCTGAAAGTGGGAAATGTAAGGAAACGCCAGCTTCAACAGCGGGGGGACGTCCTGGTGGGCCTGAAGCTGCGCTTGGGTCACTGCCGCACCGACCCTCACTTCCCTGGAGCGGACCTCAATCATCGAGAGGGATTCGCAGCGCGAGATGTCAATCAGCAAAGAGGGCTGCGCAAGCCGCATGTTCAGCACAGCCATCAGCGACTGTCCGCCAGCAAGAATCCGGGCACCTTCGCCGAAACGTTCCAGAAGTTGCGCTGCAGCTTCAGCGCTGTCGGCACGGACATAGTCGAAGAGTGGTGGCTTCATTGAGTGACTCCCAGGCGAATCAGCAGGCGACGCCACCATGAGACGTTTGCATCACCTCCGCCCGAGGCCTGACGACCCAGCGATTCGAAGAGTTGAGCAACGATGACTCTGGCGGCGCTCTCAATCATCCGGCTGCCCACCATGGCGACCTTTCCACCGACTTGCGCTCTGTAGTCGTAGTGCAGACGGGTGCCTGTGGGTGTTGCTTCCAGTCGAACCAGGCCATCCCCCGCACCTGTGCCAAGGCTTGAGCTGCCACTGCCTGCCAAACGCAGGCTGTGCGGCGGTTGGATGTCCGACAGCTTGATGAGGGCCTCGTACCTGGCTTTGATGAGTCCAATGCCGACGGTCACGTCTGCGCGATATCGACTGTCCCCATCGGTCTTCAATTCGTGGCAGCCAGGAATTACCTTGGCAAGTGCAACCGGGTCCAGCAGCACCGCGAACACACGCTCAGGCGTGGCGGCAATTTCCACCGTGCCCTGTGCGGACAGCGATAACCCCTCGCCAGCTGGAGCGGGTGCTGGCGTCGCTTTGCGAGCCAGCGGATTCGTCGACTCTGGGTCAGGCGTTTGAAGGTGCTCAAGAACACGAGCAGGAGTCAGCGGAAGCCTCACATCCTCCACATCGCCCAAGGGCCGCAGCGCGTCGCTGAATGCGTTGGCAATGCAAACAGGCGTGCTCATGTTGTTGCCTTCGCCCAAACCTTTGGCGCCCATTGGGGTAAAAGGGCTTGGCGTCTCCAGGTGGACGATGACCGGGTCGGGCGTCTCGCAGGCCGTTGGCATCAGGTAGTCGGCCAGCGTCCCGCTCTGAAAACTGCCGTCTGCACCGTAGCGGAACTCTTCGAGCAACGCAGCACCCAGCCCCTGCGTGAAGGCACCACGGATCTGGCCGTCGGCCAGTGCCGGATTGAGAAGTCGGCCGGCGTCGTGCGCAGTGATGTAGCGGTCGACCACGACAGCACCCGTATTGGGGTCGATTTCGAGTCCGCAGACGTCGAAGACGAATCCATAGGCGGCAGAGGTGTTGACGCGGTCCTGCGCGTCAGGAGCGCGCAGGGTTTCCGGTGTCCAGAACGCGGTCTCCCGCAGACCAGGCTCCACGCCATAAGGCAGTAGCCCCGGTGCCCAGTGCGGGCTGGCGGCAATGCGGGTGAACGGCTGCCTCTGCGATGGCTGCTCACGATTGAAGACCTGTCCGCCTTCGAAGCACACATCTGCCGCGGGACATCCCCAGCCTGCCGCCGCAATGCGAGAGACCTTGTCGCGAAGGCGTTGAGCTGCCAGATGCACGGTTCCGGCAACGGCGCCTGCAAAGCGGCTGCTGTAGTTGCCTGCAGCCACGCTCCAGGCATCCTTGGCCGTGTCAAACTCGACGTTAACCACCACCTGTGACGGCTCGAGACCAAACACGTCGGCCACCACCTGAGCGCAGACCGTCATGTGGCCTTGGCCTGCAGGGGCGGACGCAATGGTGACGTTGATTCCGCCCAGCAGGTCGATGGCGACCGTGGCACTGGCAATCGCGCCGTTCTTCGGACCTGCCTTGGCCCGCTGCTCGGGCGTGAGAACGGTGCTGATGTAGCCCATGTTGGACACCGATGGCTCGACGATGGCCGCCACTCCAATCCCGTACAGCTTTCCCGCCGCGCGGGCGGCTGCTTGTCGCTCTCGCAGCTGATGAACATCCGCTTCGGCCATGGCCATCATCGCAAGGCGTGTGTAGTCACCCGAGTCAAGCACCGCGCCTGCAGCAGCGGTGTAGGGAAAGGCATCGGATGGCACGAAGTTGCGAAGGCGCAGTTCGACCGGGTCGATGGCGAGCGCCACCGCGACGCGGTCCATCAGTCGCTCCAGCGCGTAGTACACCTGCGGCCCACCAAAGCCGCGAACGAGCCCAGTGGGTGTTTTGTTTGTGACGACAACGCGGTTTCGCACGGACAGGTTGTCGATGGCATATGGACCCGTGAGCGCTCCGTGCATCCGATAGAACGTGGCGGGCTCAGGCGCTCGCAGGTAGGCCCCGACCTCGTCGGCCTGGTCGTATCGGAGCGCCAGGATGCGCCCCTCTGGCGTGACCGCGGCTTCAATGTGCGTCAGCCGTGCTGTGGCGGAGGTTGCCGCACTCAAATGTTCGAGCCGGTCTTCCACCCATTTCACCGGTGCGCCGGCCTTGCGGGATGCCAGGCACATCATGACGACGTAGGGGAAAACGGCCTGCTTTACGCCGAAGCTGCCGCCCGAGTCGCGCGGTACGCGGTGGCGCAGCTTGTTGCCCGCCACCTTCAACGCCATCGCCATGACGGCATGCAAGGAGAACGGTCCCATGAAATTGGAGAGGACGTCATAGCCCTCATCGCCCGGCAGGTGCTCGGCGATGACAACGCCACACTCCATCGGAGCGCATGTGTTTCTCGGGTAATGAACCGTGGTGCCGACGGTGCGAACACCAGGCGCGTTGAACGCCGACTCTGGGTCACCATATCGGAACGCCCTGTCCGAGACGACGTTGGAGCCCACGGCTTCATGCAGTACCGTAGACGCATCCGAGAGCCCTTGCTCAATCTCCAAGACCACGGGCAGTGGCTCATACTCGACCTGAACGAGGTCCAGCGCATCTTCAGCGATGTAGCGGTCTTCTGCCACCACCACGGCGACCGGCTCGCCGACGTGACGCACACGGTCCACAGCGAGAACCCAGTGCTGCATGGGTTGCTTGACTCCGACCACGAAAGGCTGTGCCCACGCCTTGACATCCTCTCCGGTCAAAACTGCGCGCACGCCAGGAAGCGCCAGAGCCTTGGCTGCGTCGACCCTAAGCAGCCGTGCATGGGGGTGAGGGGAGCGTAGAACCGCAGCCTCGAGCGTGCCGGGGCGAACGCCGATGTCATCTGCGAAAGCGCCTCTGCCGTTCAACAGGGCGTCATCTTCCAAGCGCTCAATGCGCTGGCCAACCCAGGCCTGGCGGGCCGCCTCTGCGAGTAAAGGGTCTGCGTGCAATTTTGTCTCCTGAGCTGTCTGGCAGCTGCTTTTTTTCTACAGCGCCAGTGTCAGAAAACGAGATGGCTCAGCGTTATCGCTTGAGTCCACCCATTGATCCGCCAGTCGGGTAACTATCCAAATAGTCTGGTGACTTTTCGAGAAGGCCTAAATTTCTTCCACGCGCGGGTCGGAGGGGGGATCGAAAAGGTTCACTTTGCGACGGTAGTCGGTGGGTGTGATGCCCAGGTGGGAGCGGAAGAAGCGCGAAAAATGGCTGGGCGCAGAAAAGCCCAACTCGTGGGACACGTCACCAACGGCATCCTGCGTCTTCGTCAGCCGTTGAATTGCTGCTTCAAAGCGCAAGACGTTGGCGTAGACCAGAGGGGTGACTTGCGTATCGCGCTGAAAAAGCGTGAAAAAGTGTGCCCGCGACAGACCTGTGGAAGTCGCCAGCATGTCCACATCAAGCTCTCGCGCAACGTCCTGACGCATGATTGCAATTGCCCGGCGTACGCGCGGGTCCATGGCGACGGGCGGCCGACTCTTCAGCAAGGTGGAGAGGTCACGCCAGCCGGTATAGCTCTCCACCACGGCAATGATGAGGTTGAACAGAAGGTCTTCGAGGCGAGAGGGCGAAACCTCGTCGTCCCACCACAGCTCCAGGACGAACTCCTCCACCATCTTCCGGGTTGCGGGACTCAAGCGCACGCAGCGCTGCGGAAAAAATCGTGGATGGGCTGAAAGAGCAAGTGAGCGCTGCAGATCTGCGAGCCAGCCTGGCTCGATGTAGAGCGCCAGTATCAGCGTGTGCGCATCGACCGGCGCGACATGCTCGTAAGCGTGTGGCTCCCAAGCGTTGACCAGGACGGCCAACTCGTCCGTGATAGGCGCACGTTCCCCCCGGACAATAAAGGCGCTGTCAGCCCCTCCTGCCTTGATGAGAATATGGCAATGATGATGGGCGTGCGCGACCAGCGGGGCGTCCATGTCAAGAAGGGCGACCCGTCCGAAGCGGCCTTGAAAAATCTTTATCGCAGAGGACAAGTTCGAACTCCTGCAGCTTGAACAATACCCGGAGTTCTATCCCATGGAAAGTGCCGGGGAGTTACTGATGCCTGCAATGCAGCAAAACTCTGTTCGGAGCGCTGGCGTGCGGACCCATGGAACGGTGAGGGCCATTAACGATGACGATTAATTTTCCAGAGCCTCATGGAGACCTACCGTTGAGTCGGCCTCTTTGAACTTGAAATATCCGTTCGGGTTGAGCCTGTCGAAACCTTGCGCAGCGCTTCGACAGACTCAGCGTGATCGGTTCAAGTAGATTCGTGCCGTATCAATAGAAGTCTGCGCGGCAGGTGCGTGCGCAGTACACGAGAGAGTTCAATCACGCGGCTGTTCGGCAGGTCCGCTCGGGTCAGGCGATTGTGGTGGTGGCCAAGGTACTTGGCATTCCCAAAGCGAGCCTGGGCAACTGTTAAGGATGCCCTGCATAACTCCCTCCAGTCTGTGATAGCGCGGTCTCGGGCCATCCGCTGCGTTGCTTTTTTGGCCCATAGCCCCGCTATGGGCTGCAAAAAGACGCCTTGCGGCCTGTCCCGATCCGCACTACCACCGACCCGAGAGGGTTATGCAGGACATCCTTGACGGCTGTCAGCCAAGGCAGAATTGGACAGCGCGGGCGGTGGAGACAAGAACATCCAGACCTCGCCCGAGCAGATGGAGATAGCCCGGTTGCGTGCAGTGAATGTTTGTCTTCGCATGGAGCGCGACATCGCAAAAAAGCCGCGGCGTACTTCGCGCAGGACACGCTGCGAGGTACGACTGGAGTCACCAGATGAGAAAGCTGTACACGGTGACCGCAGGCCGTTTCCCGGGCCTGCCCGCTGGCTGCCTACCGCCGGCAGGGTGTCGACCAGATTCTCGAAGGCCACCGAGTCACGCCTGTTGACCCGGTGACTCAGAGCATCATGGCGATACCTCGGGTTTCCGTGATGATGTGACGCTTGCCGCCCAGCTTGCCTCGATCCGTCGGGTTGGGGCCGGTGTACGGCCCACCCGGGGGGCTGCGTACACTGGCTCAACCATGCTGAATCGGATGAAGTCCAGCTTGTTTGCCTTGCGCAGTTCATCGAGCAGTTTCAGTCAGATGGTGCTCGTGCTACACAACTGCCGCGTGCCAATCGCGCAGTCGCCGCCCGCAGGTCATGTCGCTGCCAAAGCCTAGTTCATGCGGCAACAGTGCTGCGCTGACCTCATTGTTCTTGTTCCGCCCCACGCAGCGTCAAACGCCGATCAGGTGTTTGACGGTGCCATGGTTTTGTTAGCGGCTATGAACGCCGGGCTGAGTCATTCGCCACGAGCAGCCTGGCCACATGCCTTGATCCCCACCGGCCAATCGAGGGGTAGCGCCGCGCAGGGCCGTGTGACGCCCATCCTGCAGCGTGACCTGATGGGGTCAAGGCCGGGTTGTCATGCAGGCAGTTTGGCTGCAAGCAGTTCGACCTTCTCGATATTGGGCGGAGAACTCAGCAAGGTCGCGGCGTTGGCCATCAAGGCCGCGGCGATCTGGCCGTTCAGATGTGCCTGGCGACCTGCCTCATCGGCGAAGGCATCGAACACACCGAAGGTCGAAGGGCCAAACTTCAATGCGAACCAGGCAGTGGTGCCGGACTCGGCGTTGGCGAGCGGCAGTGCGCTGGCCAGGAAGTCGGCAAGCGCAGCCTCCTGGCCGGGTTTAGCTTCGAGGCGAACAAACAGGGCGAGCTTGGTCATGCTGTATTCCTTTGGGTAAATGGAAAAGTGGTTGAAGGGATCGACGAGACTGCAGTCTAAGTCCTCATGACAGACATCTCCAGTGGCAATAATGACAACATTGGTATCATTATTGCCATGAAACTCCACCTCCTTATTTGTGATGGCGTGTTTGATCTGGGGCTTGCGGCGCTCACTGACACAGTGGGCTTGGCCAATGCGATGGCGGGCTCGCTGCCACAGGTCCCCTCTCGCATAGAGCTCACGCTGGTGGGTGTGCGGCGTCGCATCCGAACAGCGCAAGGCTTGACGGTGCCCGTGGTCACTGCGCGTGGTGTGCCCGAACCAGACGTCGTGCTCGTGCCCGCTTTTGGCGACAAGATGCCTGACACGCTCTCGGCTCGGCTCACACGCCCCGATGTGCCCGATGCGGTCGCGGCTCTACAGCAGTGGTCCACCGCTGGCGCGCACCTTGGTGCCGCTTGCTCCGGTAGTTTCTTGCTTGCAGAGAGTGGTCTGCTTGATGGGCATCGTGCGACGACGTCATGGTGGCTGGGGCCGATGTTTCGGCAGCGCTATCCGAACGTCACGCTGGACGAGTCACGCATGATCGTGAACTCGACACGCTTCACCACCGCGGGTGCCGCTTTGGCCCACGTCGACTTGGCCTTGCGCATCATCCGAGGGCGCAGTCCGGCGCTGGCGGCCCTGGTGGCACGCTATCTGCTGGTCGAGACACGCAGTTCGCAAGCCGAGTTCGTGATTCCCGACCACCTTGCGCATGCCGACCCGATGGTAGAGCGCTTCGAGTGCTGGGCCAGACGTCGGCTCGCGCAAGGTTTCTCGCTGGCCGAGGCGGCCAGCGCCGCGGGCACAAGCGAGCGCACCTTGGCGCGGCGGCTGCAAAGCGTTTTGGGCAAGACACCCCTGTCATATTTCCAGGACTTGCGCGTGGAGCATGCCGTCCATCTCTTGCGCACCGGGAACGCCAGCGTCGACCAGGTCGCGGCACAGGTCGGGTACTCGGATGGAGTGACCCTGCGGACCCTGTTGCGCCGCAAGCTGGGCCGGGGGGTCAGGGAGTTGCGACGCGGTGGATGACCAAAGGCGTTTGGTGCATGTACGGCTGGAGACCGCCGCGAAACTGTCGGCAGCCAAGCCTTCCCAACCCGTGTCCACTACATCGTGCGTTGGGTGCAAAAGCACCAGCCGTGCCAAAGCCGTCTTCAGTGACCTTTCGAACGTCTGAGTATTGGGAAACTGTTACCTTTACCACTGCCTTCTGTTCAGTAACCAGTAACCTGGATTTTCATTCGCATGCTATTCAATCCACTTCAAGTAGGTTCTGTCACCCTGCCCAACCGCATCCTTCTGGCACCACTGACACGCGCCCGTGCCGACGCTGGCCACATGCCCAACGCGCTGATGGCCGAGTACTACAGCCAGCGTGCCACCGGTGGCCTGCTGATTTCCGAATGCACCATGGTGGCGCCCGGTACATCAGCCTTCGTCAATGAGCCTGGCATCTACAACGACGCGCAGATTGCAGCCTGGAGGCAGGTGACCGACGCGGTGCATGCCAAGGGCGGACGCATCTTCATGCAGATCTGGCACGCTGGCCGCGCAGCCTACCCTGGCGCTGCCGATGGCGCCCCCATCGTCTCCAGCAGCGCCAGCGCCATTGAGGGTGAGATCCACACGCCCCACGGCAAGGTGCCGCACGCGGTGCCTCACCCCCTGACCGCCCAAGAGATTCCCGGCATCGTGGCTGCGTTTGCTCAAGGCGCACGCAACGCCATTGCCGCCGGCTTTGATGGTGTCGAAGTACACGGCGCCAACGGCTACCTGATTGACCAGTTTCTGCGCGACACGCCCAACCAGCGCACCGATGCCTACGGCGGATCGCTGGAAAACCGTGCACGTTTGCTGTTCGAGGTACTCACTGCCGTGACCCAAGCGATCGGCTCCGAACGTGTGGGTCTGCGCCTGTCGCCCCTCAACAGCTTCAACAGCATGAAAGACAGCGACCCGCTGGCCCTCATCGGCTTCCTGGCCGATAGGCTCAATCCCTTCAAGCTGGCCTACCTGCACGTGATGCGCGCCGATTTCTTCGGCGTGCAGAAGGCCGATGTCATGCCCGTAGCGCGTGAAAAGTTCAAGGGTGTGTTGGTGGGCAATATGGGTTACAGCGCTGATGAGGCAGAGGCAGCCATTGCCGAAGGTAAGCTTGACGCTGTGGCCTTTGGCACCGCCTTCCTGGCTAATCCGGACCTGCCCGCACGCATCAGAGCCAAGGCACCGCTGAACGCGCCTGACTCCAACACGTTCTACACAGGTGGCGCCAAGGGCTATACAGACTATCCGGCACTGCAGGTCGCATAAATCACCGCCCCAAAAGATCGAAGAAACGAGCCACTTTATACCCAAGGCTCTGCCCTTCGATCTTGCGAAGCTGTGAATCGATGGCGTCTACCGAGTGTTGTACGCCATCACGATCTTTAATGGATAAGTTGCCTCGGTTTGCTCCGCCGCCCGCCGAACTCGTACGACGTACATCGTTTCCGGTTCAAACAGTACCAAGGCCGCACCATCCTCCCATCCTGAGGTGACGGTTAGGCCGCGAACGGCAGCCCGCCGCTACTTACCGGCGGCTCAAGATGCAAACGTGATCTTCTGCTTTGGGCCGGGAGCAGCCAGCCACTACCCCCTGGTTACTTGCCGAAAACCTGCCTATTTCACAGGGATCGGGTACCGACTACGCCAGACCCGTATGCGCCCGCAGCCACGCCGCAACATCCCCCGTCACCTCATCCCGATTCGTCTCATTCAAGATCTCATGCCGCGCGGCCGGGTACAGCTTGACCGCCACATCGGCCACACCGGCATCGCGATACCGCTGCCCCAGTTGCTCCAACAACACCCCGCCTGCGGCCAGCGGGTCTGCGTCGCCGGATGCGATGAGGATGGGCAGGTCGCTGCGGATGCGCGCGAGTTGCGCGGGGTCGGCCAGCCGGGGCGCAGGGGCGAAGAGTGAGGGGATCACGTCGGGCGGCACGTCCCAGCCGCACCACGGGTCGGCCACGTAGGCATCTACCTCGGCAGCGTCGCGCGACAGCCATTCGTAGCCGGTGCGGTGCTCAAAGCCTGCGTTGAATGCCGCGAGCCCGGCGGGCGCGTCGGCGGGGGCGTTGGCCATGGCGGCGGCGAACAGGTCAAGGGTGGTGGAGCCTGACAGGATGACGCCGGACCAGGTGGATGAATGGTCAATGATGGCCGCCTGCGCTGCGAAAGAGCCCATGGAGTGGCCGAACAAAAAGAGCGGAAGCTGCTGCGGCCCGTGCTGCGCACGGAGCAAAGCGCCGAACTGCGCTACGTCGGCAATGAGGCCGCTGAAGCCAGCGCTGCCAAAGTTGCCCAGCTTGCCACCTGCTGTGCGCCCGTGGCCGCGATGGTCCACGGCGTGGACGATGAAGCCTGCGGCGTTCAGCGCCCGCGCAAAGCGGTCGTAGCGCTCGCCATGCTCGGCAAGGCCGTGGGAGATTTGAACGACGCCCACAGGCTGGCCCGGGGTTTGGGCCCAGGTGTAGGTGGTGACCTGGGTGCCGTCGGCGTTGGACTGGAAGGAGGAGGTGGTGGTGCTCATCGTTTCATTCTGGCATGGGGTCTGGCCAGCACGCCACGATGAAATTGCCATGGGTGTGGCCTCCAGAGCTTCCCGCAGTCCAACTCAGCAACACGCGTTTTGAGATCAGCGGCAACCTATGGCCCGCCCCCGCCTGCGTGGGTCTTGCCTACCGGCTGGGGCAGCGCACGGGGCTTTTTTCTTGAATCAAAATGGTGCTTTCCGCCCGTCTGTATTCATTGTTAGCTATTTAATTTATAGCAAACAAGCTATCCGCCAGATTGCACGCCCTGCGCGCACGCACCCGGCAGCCCGCCTGCCGCAGGTGCACACCCCGGCGGCGCAGCGCGGGTCGCCTGAGCCGCGCGGGCGGCCTGCACTGCATCGCGAATCGCCTGCAGCACCACCTCGGGCTTCTCCAGGGGGATGCCGTGCCCGCTGTCCACCCACACCTGGGTGGCACCGGGGTAGAGGTGCGCGAAATCGGCGCGTTTTCGTTGCACATCGTCTGCCAGCGCAGACGAAGCCCCCGGGGTGCGCAGCGCGCTGAGCACAAACACGGGCACAGCGGGGTCCACCGGCAGGCTGGCAACGCGTTGCCCGGTGGCATCCAGCGCTGCCAGCTCTTGTTTGACCACGTCAGAGGTGCCCAGGCGGAAGGCCACTTTGAGCCAGGTGGGCCACAGGTCTGGGTTCCCAGCCCCTCGCATCTGGTCGGGGTGGGTGGAGTCCACCAGCACCAGCGCCGCCACCTCGCCGGGGTATTGGCGCGCATACAGCTGCATGTAGAGGCCGCCCAGCGAATGCCCCACCAGCACATAAGGGGGCGGCAGCTTACGGGCCTGGAGCAGCGCCCGCAGTTCTTCCACCACATGGGCGCCGTCGCGGGGCTCTGGCGATGCCTCGCTGTTGCCGTAGCCTGCGCGGTTGTAGGCCAGCGCAGTGGTCTGCTGCACTGTGTCGGGCCAGACCTTGGCCCACCAATCGAGGCGGGCCCCCAGCCCGTTCTCGAACACCACCACGGGTGTGCCCTGCCCTGCCAAGGCGTGTTCCACCGTGCGCCCGCCCGCCGTGTCGGTGACCACGCCCGGCACGGTGGCACAGCCCGCCAGACACACCGACAACCACAAACCCACCCACCGCCATCTTTTCATTTCGCCTTGACCATTCTGTTGAGTGAAGCCGACCCACCTGCCGGTGCAAGCCAGGGCCTTTAAAAACCTGCCGGGGGCACGCCACGGGGGGGCATCAAGCCGCATCACGCCGCCACAAACACGCCGTGAAGCCCCAGCGGCAGTGCATACGGCAACGTGGCCTGGGCCACGGGGCCGTCGGCCAGCGCGTCGGCGGCAAAACACGACAGCAGGGTTTGCTTGCGGGCGTAGTCCAGCGCGGTGCCCAGCACCCAGCCGGGGCCGCGCGCGTCGGGCACCCAGACATGTTCTTCCACGATGGTGTGGGGGCCGTAGCGGTAGCGCTGCGAGGCGCCGGTTTCCACGTTGGTGGAGGCAATGGCGCCCCACAGCGGCAGGCCGCCCTGGGTGCCCGTGGCATGGACGACCTGGCGGTGCCGCTGCCCGACCCGCTGGGGGTCGATGCGCGGAAACTCCGCCTCCACGCCCAGGCTGGCCTGGGTGGCTTTGCCGGTGCGCAGGTCCAGGCGGGCCACCGTCAGCACCGGGCCTGCCGAGCCTGCGAGCCGGGCGCGCATCACCTCGCGCGTGTCGGTGAGGACGCTGGATGCATCGGCTGCGCGCGCGTAGTCGAGATGAATCACCGTGCCGCTGGCGGTTTGCTCCTCCCAGGCGTTGCCCAGGTGGAACAGGAAGCCTGCAGGCAGGTGGAACATCTGCTGCCGCTTCCAGTCCTGCTTGTGGACCACCAGTGCGCGCATGCCCAGCTCGGGGCGCCACTGGTGTGCATCCAGCACGCTCGCCCCGGCCAGGCGGCGCCGCACGTCGTACACCAGCGGGGGCAGCAGGAAGACGAGGTGCCCGGCCGTGACTGCAAAGTCATGCACCATGGGCATGTGGCTGAGCGGGAACGCCTCGGCGCGCCGCAGCGCCCCGTCCGGGCCGATCTCGTACAGCAGCAACAGGCCGTGGTGGGCGTCCACGCCAAAGTTCCAGATCGTTCCATCGGGCTCCACCCGGGGGTGGGCCGAGAAGGGCACGCCTGCCAGGTCTGCACGCCAGGTCTTGAGGCCCCGGGTCTCCAGCGTGCGGGGGTCCAGGCGCGTGGCCGAGCCGCCCTCCCACAGCGCCAGCATGTCGCCCCCCACGGGCAGCATGCTGATGTTGGCGGCGTTCATGCTGTCGGGCGAGCTGGGTGGCTCGCGGCCCGGGAACACGGTGCCAAAGCCTTCGGTCAGCCTGCGGCCCGCCTGGACTTCGGCCTGCCGCTTGGCGGTGGCCACGTAGCGGCCCTGGTGGTGCACGGTGGTGCCTTCGATCACAAAACGGTGGGCCATGCCGTCGCCATCAAACCAGTGCCGGTAGCGCTCCCCGCCCAGGTCGTGGCCCGCCGGGCCCACGCGATACAGCGTGCCCGCCACGGCGTCCGGGAAACGCCCGCGCACCGAGGCTGCTGTCAGAGGAATGTCTGCCGCCGCCGTGGCAAACGCAGGCTTCCACGGCGCCTGGGATGCCTCGAACTGGGCGTGCCAGTTGGCGGAAGGCGCTTGCGCATGTGCCGCAGGGGGAGCCAGGGACGCAAGCAAGGGGCCGCCGCCAGCGGCCATGAGCCGCAGCACCAGATCACGGCGATGGATGGACATGAAGACGCCTCAAAAAGGATTAGCGCAGGCGGATGGTGATGCTGTGGTCGGCATCCAGCGGCACGGCCGCCGCGTCAAAACTGGGCGGGCCCATGCGGCCCCTGGCGTCGTTGGAGAAGCCATACCGCTCCGTGGGCAGGCCCAGCAGGTTGGTGTCCAGCTTGGCGTTGCCGTTTTCGTCGGCAAACGACTTGACCACGTAGCGCCCAGCGGGCAAGCCGCTGAACACCAGCTGCGCGGCACCGTCGCGCAGTTCGATCTTTTGCGAGACCACGGCCTGGTTGCTGGCAAACGCATCGGCCGAGTCAAACACGGCCAGGTAGAGCGTGGCTGGCGCTGCGGGGCCGTCGGTCACAGAGACCCGCAGGTCAGCCGCGCTGGCCGCCAGGGGCAGCCAGGCCGCAGCCATCAACAGGGTGGTGGGGATCGACTTCATGGGGTTGCTCCATGCAGCGTTGGGTAGGCCGCGCTTCAGCACCGCCCGGCCGCTTTCAGCAAGGCGTTGCACTCGGGGCTGGCATTGCGGCCACGGGCTGCAGCTGCTGGGGCTGCTGCGGCTGCAGGGCTGCTGCTGCCGCTTTTGCTGGCCACCATAGCGGTGCAGATGGCGTCGGAGTGCGGCGTCTGCCCAAAGCTCATGGCCTTCTGGAAGCCTGTGGCGCCGTACAGGTAGCAGCGGTAGGCCATGCCATCCAGGGTGTTGACGGTGTAGTTGATGCGGCCACCGGTTTCCTCTTCGCGGTCGGTGATGGAAAACTGCCCCACGGACCGCCCGATGGCCTGTGCCGTGCGCTGCTCCAGGCCCCGCTGGTCGAGGGTGGACGCGCAGCCACTGAGAAGCGCCAATGCCGCAACGGCCGGGGCGGCCCACAAAAGCACAGGGCGTGTAGAAGACTTCATGGGGTTCCTTGGTGTCATTGGTGTCATCGGTTTCATCGGTTTCATCGAACAAAGCAGTTGTCTGCGGGAAGGCTTGCCACGCTCGCGGCCACGGCCGAAAGCGATGGCAGGGAGCTGGGAATCTCGTCGCCCAGCAGGCACAGCCGATGGGCGGACGGCAGGGCCCAGATGGCACCAGCGTGCGTGCCCATGACGGTGTGCAACTCACCCCAGCGGGCGGCCAGCGCCGGGCTTGCGTCAGACCGCGCGAAGCGCACCACCCCCAGCTTGCTTGGGCCCACCTGTTGCGATGCGCCCGCGCAGCCGTTGCCCGCAAAGATCAAAACGCCTTCGTAGTAGTCGAGCGTGGCCTGCCCGGTGGTGCGTGCGCGCAGCGTCTTCTTGAACGACTGCGCCCCCACCGTGACGCAGCCCTTTTGCACCCAGTCGCCCTCCAGCGCGCTGATGGCCGTCATTGGCGCCATGCCTCCTGAGCCGCCGCCCCATCCCCCATCGGACAAGGCCACATCGCCGTCACCACCGCTGCGCCCGCTGCACGCCCCCAAAGGCAGGGTGAGCCCCAGGGCCAAGGTGATGAGGGCCGCAGGCACCACGGCTGCACGGTGCAACGAAGGCAGCAAAGGCAGTGAAGGAGGCAATGGGCACAACGCAGTCATACACGGCTCCTTGGTGGATGGAGGGAGAAAAAGAAGAGGGAAGAAAAAAACAGGCGCGCAGCAGCCCGCCACCGGCCCAGCCCTGCGGGCCCGGCCGTCGTCACGGTCTGCTCAGAAAGGAAAAGAGAGGGCGGTCAGCCCGGCTTGCGGGCCACGATGAAGACCCGGATGTCCTTGCCCCGGGTGCCGTGGCGTTCGACGCTGACAACCTCCAGCCCCTGCCGCACCAGGGCCGCCTGCAGCTGCTGCGCGTCGAAACACAGCACCTGCGGCGCCTTGCCAATGGCCTGCATCAGGGGCAGCGCCAGGCGGGGGATGAGCGGGTTCATCTCGTTGATGCACGGTGTCTTGGAGATCAGCAAACCGCCGGGCCGCAGGGCCTGCACCAGCAGCTTGAGCGCATGGTCCAGGTCCTCCACCAGGTGCAGCATGCTGAAGGCCAGCACCACGTCGTATGCGCCCTGCCCCTGCCCCGGTGCGTCAGCATCGGCCAGCGCAAAGCCCAGCTTCGGCACGGGCTGGGCGGCCAGCCGTTCGCGGGCGATGGCGATCATCCCCGGCGCAACATCGGTGGCCAGCATGCGCCCCGTGAAAGGCGCCAGCCGCATGGCCGTGCTGCCGGTGCCACAACCCACCTCCAGTACGTCCGCTGCGGGAGGCAGCAGCGCCTGCACACGCTGCAGCGTGGTCTCGTAGCCCGCCATGTCGGCAATCGGCTCGGCGGCGTATTTGGGCGCTATGCGGTCCCAGAAGCGGGCCTTGCGGGCAAATGAGGATGCACCCGCCTCAGCATGTGGCGTGGCATGGAGGGCCGGGGCAATGGAAGGCGTTGGCATGGGCGGGTGAGGCATCGGGTGTTGAGCGATACCGGAATGCTATCCATGCAAAACCCCGCAGGGAACGGCCTTTATTGCAGTGAACATATACATTTACGCATGGACAACCTCGACTGGAACCAGCTCAAAGCGTTTCTGGAGACCGCAGAAACCGGATCGCTCTCGGCCGCTGCCCGCAAGCTGGGGCTGACCCAGCCCACGCTGAGCCGCCAGGTGGCAGCCATCGAACAGCACATGGGCGTGACCCTGTTCGAGCGTGTGGGCAAGGCCATGGTGCTCACCCCCACCGGGCTCGACCTGCTGGAACACGCCCGTGCCATGGGCGCCGCCGCCGAGGCCCTGGGCCTGGCGGCCACGGGCCGGTCTGAGGCGGTGGGCGGTGTGGTGTCGGTGTCGGCCACCGACGCCGTGGCAGCCTACCTGCTGCCGCCCATCGTTCAGCGGCTGCGCGACCAGGAGCCCGGCATTGCTGTCGAAGTGGTTTCGTCCAACGCGCTGAGCGACCTGCTGCGCCGCGAGGCCGACATTGCCATCCGCCACGTCAAGCCCGAGCAACCCGACCTTATCGCCCGCCTGATCGGCGAGGCCACCGCCCACTTCTATGCATCCGAAGGCTGGGTGAAGATCCACGGCCACCCGCGCACCGCGCAGGACGCGACCCAGGTGCCGTTTGTGGGCTCGGACCGCGCGGGCCGGTATCTGGAGTACCTGCGCCAGTACGGGCTGCATCTGAGCGAAGACAACTTCAGCTGCTACTCCGACCACACCGTGGCCCACTGGGCGCTGGTGTGCCAGGGCATGGGCATCGGGGCCATGATGGAGAGCATCGCGCGCCACACCCCGGGCGTCGTCCGCGTGCTGGACGATGTGCCGCCGGTGCGCTTTCCGATCTGGCTGGTGTCGCACCGTGAGCTGCGCACCTCGCGGCGGATACGGGTGGTGTTTGAGGCGCTGGCGGAGGGGTTGTCCAACGGTGCGTCGCTGGACAAGCACTGAAGGCGGCACGGGCCAAGGCTCAGCGGTCGGTGGCTATGTGTGCCTCTCACTCGTACCCGCTCCTGCGGCGGCCCGATCCGCATCGACCTTGTGCGGCGCGCGCGAGCGCACTTGGTACCCCGCCGACAGCAGGTGCACATCCCAGCGCTGCTGCACTGCTCCCCAGATGCCTTTGGGCAAAAACAGCGCAAACAGCATGGCAATGGCGCCCAGGCCGATGAGGTAGAGCACGCCCTGCCCGCCCCACACGGTCTCTACCGCAAAGAAAAGCAGCGCGCCGAGGATGGGGCCTTCCATGGTGCCTATCCCCCCCACCAACACCATGAAGATCATGTAGGCCGTCCACTGCACGCTGAAATAGATCTTGGGCTGAAAGCTGATGGACGTGGCCAGCCACAGACCGCCGGCCAGTGCGCAGCCAAACGCCGACAGCACAAACACCAGCCGCTTGATGGCGACCACACGCACCCCAAGCGAAATGGCGGCGGTCTCGTTGTCGCGGATGGCCTGCGCGGCCGTGCCCACCTTGCTGCGCAGAAGCACGGCGTTGAGCCGTTCCATCAATTCCCAGGCCGAGCACTGGATGCGTGTCGGCATGCTGGCCGAGATGTACCCCGACCTGGACCACCGCGAGATTTGCCAGATGCTGGTGCGGGCCGAGCTGGCGGGTGGGCTGGATGTGGCACTGGCGGCGCGGGGTGAGCTGGACAGCAAGCCTGCTACCTCTGCAGCAGACGTTGCCCCCACCGCACGCACCAGAAAGCAGCCCCACTGATGGCGCGCGCTGACCGTGGGGTGCCGATCCGCTCGGCCGAAGAACTGGTGATGGCGCGGCGGGCGGCGCAGCTGGCCGCCGAGGTGCTGGCGATGATCGAGCCGCATGTGGTGCCGGGCGTGACCACCGATGCGCTGGACCGCCTGTGCCACGACCACATCGTGAACGTGCAGGGCGCGCGGCCTGCCAATGTGGGCTACCTGGGCTACCCCAAGACGGTGCTGACCTCGGTGAACCATGTCGTGTGCCACGGCATCCCATCGCCCCAGCAGATGCTGAAGAAGGGCGACATCGTGAACATTGATGTGGCGGTGGAAAAGGACGGCTGGTATGGCGATACCAGCCGCATGTTCTGCGTGGGCACGCCCAGCGTGCTGGCCCAGCGGCTGGTGCGCACCACGTACGAGGCGCTGTGCGCGGGCATCCGCACGGTGAAGCCGGGGGCCACGCTGGGCGATGTGGGCCACGCGATTGCCACCGTGGCGCAGCGCGAGAACTTCAGCGTGGTGCGCGAATACTGCGGCCACGGCATTGGCACCGTGTACCACGATGAGCCGCAGGTGCTGCACTACGGGCGGCGCGGCCAGGGGCTGCGGCTGGAGGCGGGCATGGTCTTCACCATCGAGCCCATGCTGAACGCAGGCCAGCACGAAACCAAGGAGCTGGCCGATGGCTGGACGGTGGTGACCAAGGACCGCTCACTCTCCGCCCAGTGGGAGCACATGGTGGCGGTGACAGACAGCGGCTATGAGGTGCTGACGGCGTGGCCGGGTGGCACGGGCGCGTATGCACCAGTGTGAGCGGCCTTTGAACCTCAAAATTTAGATGAAATAGGCCGCTACCGCGCGACTGTATTGGGTAGCCGGTATCAAAACCATAGCAAACCGCCTTACACACTCCGAGACGGCTACCAGGGCAGCTTGTCACCGCTGTAGGCGTAGAAGCACCCCGTTTCCTCCACCGGCAAACTATCCAGCACCCGCAGCATGTCGCCCGCCGCATCCGCCGCCGGGCGGCCAATTTCTGCACCATTGAACGGGGCCGACAGCGCCGAGTTGACGGTGCCCGGGTGCAGCGCCACCAGCACGGCCTGCGGGTGGGTGCGGGCCACTTCGATGGATGCCGTTTTGACCAGCATGTTGAGCGCCGCTTTGGATGCGCGGTAGCTGTACCAGCCACCCAGGCGGTTGTCGCCAATGCTGCCCACCTTGGCCGAGAGCACGGCGAGCAGGCCACGGCCCTGCTTGGGCAGCAGCGGTGCAAAGTGGGCCAGCACGAGAGCGGGGCCAAAGGTGTTGGTGCGGAAGGTGGCTTCCATCTGCGCGCAGATCAGCTGGCCCAGGCGCTTTTCAGGCATGCCGTGGGGGCCGTGCAGCAGGCCTGCGGCGTGGATGATGCAGTGCCACGGGCCCTGGGCCTTGAGCTGGTGGGCGGCGGCGGCAATGGTGGATTCGTCGTCCAGATCGACCGCCGGGTGGGTGTGGCGGCCCAGGCCCACGGCCAGGGCTCAGCGCGGGTCGGCCTGCAGGTGGGTGAGGAAGGCGCTGCCGATGGCACCGGTGGAGCCGATGACGAGGGCGCGGTAGCCCTCGGGTAAGGAATGCAGGGACTGCAGGGATGGGGTGGACATGGTCGAAACCTCTGGGTCAGTGTCTATCTGCAAACCACCACAGTTCGGGCTGAGCTTGTCGAAGCCAGGGCGCGGGGATAGCCTTCGACAGGCTCAGGCTGAACGGTTGGGAGGTGGCGGTGCGGCCCTTCGACAGGCTCAGGGTGAACGGAGGAACGAAGGCGGCGCGCATGGTGGGCAGTGGCTACAGCGCATCGATCCGCGTGCGCAAACTGGCCGCATGCTCACGCAGCGCATCCAGCTGCGGGCCCTGCATCTTTTGCAACTGGCGGTACACCATGCCGAGGCGGAAATTGCTCCCCAGCGTGCCTGCGTTGCGCGCAAAAAAGTCCCAGTACAGCGCGTTGTACGGGCAGGCACGCTCGCCCACCTTGAGCTTCTTGTCGTAGTGGCAGCCGCTGCAGTAGTCGCTCATGCGGTCGATGTAGGCGGCGCTACTCACATAGGGTTTGGTGGCCAGCAGGCCTCCGTCGGCAAACTGGCTCATGCCCACGGTGTTGGGCACTTCCACCCATTCAAAGGCGTCGATGTACACGCCCAGATACCAGCGGTGCACGGCGGCGGGGTCGAGCCCCGCCAACAGCGCAAAGTTGCCGATGACCATGAGTCGCTGGATGTGGTGGGCATACGCATGCTCCAGCGACTGGCCCACCGCGTGCTGCATGCAGCGCATGCGGGTTTGGCCCGTCCAGAACCATTCGGGCAGCGGTATGTTGTGGCCCAAAGCGTTACGCTCGTCGTAGCCAGGCATGTGGGCCCAGTAGATGCCGCGCACATATTCGCGCCAGCCGAGGATCTGACGGATGAAGCCTTCCACCGCTGGCAGGGGCGCGTTGCCTGCGTGGTAGGCGGCCTGGGCGCGTTGCACCACCTCGTGCGGGCGCAGCATTTTGGTGTTGAGCGCGAAGGACAGCAGGGAGTGAAAGAGCCTGCTGCTGCGCGTGCTCATGGCGTCTTCATACGCGCCAAAGTGCGGCAGCGTGGTGGTGATGAAGTGGTCGAGCCACGCCAGCGCCTCGGCCCGGTTCAACGGCCAGCGCAGCGCGCGGGCCTGGGGGTTGCCGAAGCTTTGCACGCCTGCGGCCTGGATGGTGGCCCACAGAGCGCTGTGGTCGTGCGTGGGGCGGGCGTCGGGCGGCAATGCGGGCGCGTCCTTGGTGTCTGGCCAGGGCTTGCGGTTGTCGTGGTCGTAGTTCCACTGGCCGCCTTCGGGCTCGCCAGCCTCGTCGATCAGCACGCTGTGGCGCTGGCGCATGCGGCGGTAGAAGTGCTCCATGAGCCACTGCTTGCGGCCCTTGAACACCTCGGCCATTTCGGTGCGGGTGGTGTAGAAGTGCTCGCTGCTGACAGCCTGCACCGTAAAGGTTTGCTGTGCACCCCAGGTGCGCAGTTGCTCATCCAGCCGCCACTCATCAGGGTGCTGGTATTGCAGCGTGTGCGCACCGTAGTGGGCCATGAGGGCGGCCAGGTTGTCAGGCATCGACTGGCGGTTGCTCGCGTCGTCGATGCCCACATAGCGCACGCGGTGCCCCGCCTCGCGCAGGTGGCGGGCCAGGTCGCGCATGGCGGCAAAGATGGCGAGGATTTTTTGCGCGTGGTGCAGCACGTAGTCGGTCTCTTGCCGCACTTCCATCAGCACATAGACCACGCCTTCGTCCTGCGCGGCGAACCACGAATGCTCGGGGTTAAGCTGGTCGCCCAGCAGCAGGCGCAGGGTGTGGGCACGCTGTGGGGTGGAGGGTTGTGGCGTGCTCATGCCGTGCCCCACATGCGGCGGTAGCTGCCGTCGGCATCGTGGTCTTGCGCCTGCTTGGTGGGGTTGAAGCGGCGGCCCCCGCGCGGGTCGGTGCCGCGCCCGGCGATGTAGAGCCAGTTGGCCTGGTTGCTGTACACGTCGTAGTCCACCAGTTGCGATTCGAACCACGCGGCGCCAGCGCGCCAGTCGCTGTGCAGGTCGTAGATGAGGTAACTGGCTACGACCTGGCGCAGGCGGTTGCTCAGATACCCGGTGGCAGCCAGCTCACGCATGGCGGCATCGACCAGCGGCTCGCCCGTCTCGCCCCGGCACCAGCGTTCAAAGCCGCGCGGGTTGTACGGGGCGGGCGGTAGTTCTGACAGGCCTCGCACCCGGTACAGCGCTGCGCCGTATTGCAGGTGCAGCAGCCGAAAGTAGTCGCGCCACAGCAGCTCAAACCACAGCCAGTAGGTGCCATCGTTCGCGCCGTGGTCGCGCTCAAAGGTTTTTAGATCGGCATAGATCTGGCGCGGCGAGAGTGCCCCCGTGGCCAGCCAGGGCGAGAACTTGCTGGAGTAGTCCAACCCCGTGAGTCCGTTGCGCGTGGCCTTGTAGCTGTGGGGCAGCTTGCGGGCCAGGTACTGCGCCAGATGGGCCAGCGCGGCAGCCTCGCTGCCATCACATGCAGGCGTTCCGTAGGGGAAGGACGAGCGCGCATCGCTGCCCTGGGGCGGTGCGGGTGGCTGGATGCTGGCAGCGCCCTGCTCTGCGCCCACGGCTTGCAGCACGGGCGCAGGCACTTGGGGCGGCGGCAGCAGTTTGGTGGGTGCGGGCAGTGGTGCAGCGGGGGTGATGCCTGCGCGCTCGACCTTCTGTCGGAAGCTGGTGAACACACCGGGCAGGTCAGAGGCAGGCCAGGGCATGTCGGCCGGGTGCAGCAGGCTGCTGTGCCATACGGTACGCACCTGCAGGCCTGCTGCGCGCAGGGCTGCGACCTCGGCCTGTTCGTAAGGGGCAGCAATGTCTTCGCACACCACGGTGGTGGCCCCCACAGCCTGGGCCAGTTGCGGCAAGGCGGTGGCAGGCGGGGCTTGGCAGATGAGCAGCGGGTTGCCCAATGCATTCGTCTGTTGATGAAGCCAGCGCAGCGCAGCGGCGGTGAAGGCGCGGCGGTGGGAGCCTACGCGGGCAAAGCCCCAGGGCGTGCGTTCATCGGGCGCGGGCAGGCACACCATGGGCAGCAGGTGTGTGGCCCCGCTGGTGAGCGCTGCGTGAAGCGCGGGCTGGTCGTGCAGGCGCAGATCGTTGCGAAACCAGAAGAGCACGGAGCTCATGCGGTGCCCTCCCCTGCCACGCCTTGCGAAGTGCCGCTGCGCTTGCGCTCGCTGCGGCAGCGGTCGGAGCAGTACTTCACCTCGTCCCACACCTTCTCCCACTTCTTGCGCCAGGTGAAGGGCAGGCCGCAGCGCTGGCAGGTCTTTTGCGGAAGGTCGGATTTTTTGCGCATACGCATGGCGGGCCTGTGAGTTGTTTATGCAGGCATCGACACCTGCTGCGCCAGCGCACGCCCGCTGAGCCACGCGCCTTCGACCTTGCCGCCGTGCAACCAGTCGCCACACAGGCCCAGGCGCATTTGCGCATCCCACCAGCTGCCCCGCGTGAGCGCGGGCTCGGTGTCGGCATAGCGCCATCGGTGGGCCGTGGCCGCAACGGGCGCAGGGCCCCCGAGAGCTGCAAAGGCGGCGAGCAGTTCGGCAGTAACGGCATCGGCACTGTCTTCGATATGGGCCTCACTCCACTCGGCGCTGGCGTGCAGCAGCCAGGTTTCTTGCCCCGTGCGGCCGGGTTTGCTGCTGTCGCGCGCCACCCAGCGCAGGGGGCCGGTGTTGATGAACGCGCCCTCCCACGGCAGGGCCACGGGGCTGGCGTAGCGCAGCATCACAGCCCAGCTGCCACGCATGCGTGCGCTGGCGGCCAAGGCGGCGCACGCAGGGGCCAGGGGCGCCAGCAAGGGCACGGCCTGCGGGGCAGGCACGGCCAGCAGCACGGCGCTGTAACGCGGGCTGTGCAGGCCATGTTCTGCCGAGGTGATGGCCCACCCACCTTCGGTGTGGTCCAGCCGCTGGACGGTGGTTTGCCACTGCGCCAGCGCAGGCGCGCCCAGGTGCTGCACCAGCCAGGCGGCGGGCGACGTCATGCGTGGGGTGCCCACAAACCGCTCCAGCGGGGTAGCCGGGGTGGTCCAGGCGTTGCCGTCAAAGCTGGCCAGCCGGGCATTCCACAACGCAGCCACGCCGGCCTGCTGCCAGCGGGCCACTTCGGCGCGAAAGGCCGGGTCGCGGGCGGTGAAATACTGCGCACCGTGGTCGCACTGCCAGGGGCCGTTGTCGTCTTCCGCGCGGCGGGTGCTCATGCGGCCCGACGGGCCTCGGCTTTTGTCGAACACATGCACCGTGTGGCCCGCCTGCAGCAGCGCCTGCGCGCACGACAAGCCTGCCAGGCCTGCGCCGATGATGGCGATGGTTTGTGGTGGCATAGCAAGGCTCATGGCTGTGGGTCGGTGCGTTGGTGGGTCACCCAGATCAGCGCCTGGGTGTCGATGCCCAGGGCCTGTGCGCGGGCAATGAGCTGTTCGCGCACACCCGGGGGCAGCTGCTTGGTGCGCGACAGGATCCAGCAGTAGCTGCGGTCCGGCCCCACCACCAGGGCCCATTGGTAGTCGGTATCCAGCGCGGCCACGTGGTAGCCGCCATAGAACGGGCCAAAGAACGACACCTTGAGCGAGGCGGTGTTGGCATCGCCCGTGAACAGGGCCTTGCCCTCGGCCTGGCGCCAGTCTTTTTTGCCGGTGTCAAAGCCCCGGTTGAGCACGCGCACGCTGCCGTCCGCCTGGCGCTGGTAGCTGGCGCTCACGTCCGTCATGCCACGCTCAAACGAATGGTCCAGCCGGGCCACCTCGTACCAGCGGCCCTCATAGCGGGCCAGGTCAAACGGGGTGACGGGCGTGATGCCCTCGGGCGGGCGGGTGGACGAGCAGCCGCTCAAGGCGAGCACCGCCACGGCCAGCCCGAGCCAGACCCAGCGGCGGAAGCAGGATAGGAAGAAGGGCATAAATTACCAATTGGTCACAAAACAAACCAATTGGTATTCTGCCACCACAAACGCTGTTGTGGCGAAAGCCCGGCGCGGGCGCTTGCCATGGCCCACCCGTAAACTCTGCCCATGACTTTTCAAATCACCGTTTACTCCAAATCCGCCTGCCCCCAATGCGATTCGGCCAAGAAGCTGCTGCAGTCGCGTTCGCTGCCTTTTGAGGAAATCAAGATCGACGACGAGGCCGAACGCCTGGCGTTCTATGCCAAGTGCGGGCCTTCGGTGCGGCAGATGCCGCAGATCTTCATCAACAACCAGCGCGTGGGCGGGCTGGCGGGGCTGCAGGCGGCGCTGGCGCAGATCGGCCAGTGACACCGGCTTTCGCCCCTGGCTGTTTGGCTATTGGTACTTCGCAGCGGTGATGAACTCGCTGAAGGTTTCGCACCACACGATCACGGTGTTGAACTTTGCGGGGTCCACACCCTGCGGCAGCGGGACGATGAAGTTGTTGAACGTCTTCACATCGCCCACACGCAGCATCTGGGGCTTGAGGCGCTTGAAGTCGGCCTCGGTCTCGACAAATTCGGGCGACAGGTAGAGCTTGTAGTCCGGCCCCGGGGCCAGCTTGCCCACCAGGCTGATGGCCTGCGGGCTGATGGACACGGCGCCTTCGCCCCAGTGCAGGGCGTCGCTGTCTTTCAGGTCACGGCGGAAGGTGGCGGTCCATTGCGCAGCGGGCTGGCTCGACTGGATTTGCTGCAGCGTGGGGGCGTCGGGCGCGATCAGGATCGGCAGTGCATACACGCCCAGCGCAAACCCGATGGCCAGGGTGACAAGGTGCGAGGCGATGAGCAGCAGGGGTTTCATGGCGATGGGTTGTTGAGCAGGCCTCTTTAAACTTGAAATATCCGTTCGGGTTGAGCTTGTCGAAACCTTGCGCGGCGCTTCGACAAGCTCAGCGTGAACGGTTCAAGTAGGTTCGTGCCGGATCAACAAGAACGTGTTTACGCTCTACACGGCGTGGCACCAATGTACTGCGCACCGCCCCTGCCTTCAACGCGCCGCGCTGCCAGTCCCTTCGTTCAGGATGCCCGGGCGAGAAACCCATCCACCAGCGCGTAGTGCTCCGGCACATTCAGCGCGGGCGCGTGGCCACAGCCGGGCACCTCCACCACCTGCGCCAGGCTGCGCGCACCGGGGCCCCGGGTCAGCATCTCGGCGGTGGTGTCGCGCAGCACCAGGTCAGACTCTTCGCCGCGCAGGCACAACACGGGGATGTCGAGCGCGTCATAGTGGTCCCAGATCAGGTAGTCGTTGGCGTGGTGGGTGAACTGCTGCACCATGGCCGGGTCGTAGTGCGGCGTCACACGGCCATCGGGCAGGCGGCGGGTGCTGCTCTCGGTCAGCAGGCGCCACTGGGCATCGCTGAGCCAGCCGTAGGGCGTGTACACCTGCCGGAAGAACGCCTCCAGCTCACGCACCGTGTCGAACGCGGGCGGGTGGCCTGCGTAGGCCTTGATGCGCTCCAGCGCGGCATCTGCCAGGCGCGGGGCGTTGTCGTTGAGCAGCAGACTCTGGATGCGGCCCTTGAGCTGCGGCTCGAACAGGCCCGACGCACACACGGTGCCGATGGCGCCGCCCATCGAGGTGCCCACCCAGTGCGCTTTCTCGATGTTCAACTGATCGAACAGGTCAGCCGCAATGCGCGCGTAGAACGACAGGCGGTATTCATCCTGCGGGGCGCGCGCCCACTGGCTCAGGCCCCGGCCCAGGGTGTCGGGGCAGATCACGCGATAGCGCGACGCGAGGTGGGCGGCCAGGGGGTCCATGTCGCGCCCCGTGCGCGCCAGGCCGTGCCATGCAATCACCACCGGGGCATCTGCCGCACCCCATTCCGTGTAATGGATTTCATAGCCAGCGCAGGTGGCGTAGCGTGATAACGGAGTCATGGTGGGCAACCTTGTGAGTCAGTGGAAGAGTGCAGGCTGCGGACAAAACAACCTGTGGATGGGTAGCGGCTCACAAAACTCAGCGAAGCGGTCCTGGCCAGGCGTCGCGTCGCGGACAGTACTGGAAGTACGGCAAGACGCGACAACGACGCCAGGAGAGTTTTTTGAGCCGCGTTCATTTCATGAGGCGGCCATTGCTGCCGATGACAGTGACCTCGACATACCGCGAGCCGATGCGGTTGGTGGGCGAATAGCCCAGCGTGATGCCGCCGAGGTCATAGCTTTGCAAGGACTCCAGCGCCTTGACGACCTTGGCGCGTGTGGGCACGGGGCCTGCGCGGCGCAGAGCCTCGACCAGCACTTTGGCACCCAGAAACTGCTCGAAGCTGGTGTAGTTGACCTCGGCCTCGGGCGCGTACTTCTTGAGCAGCGACTGGTATTCGCGCACCACCGGCAGCTGTGGCCGGTAGGGATACGGCACCACCTGGCTGATGCCCAGGCCGTGCGCGTTCTTAAGGCCCGCAAGCTTGACCAGCTCGGTCGGGTCCACCACCGAGATGTTGTAGAGCTGTGCGCCCCCGCCCTGCTCGCGGTAGCGCTGGATGAAGGCCGCTGCGGGCTTGTTCACCGCGATCATGATGACCGCGTGCACGTCGGACGCCTTGATGGCCTTGACGGCCTCATCCACCTTGTCGGTGTTGCGTTCGTAGCCAGCAGCCACCACCACCTTGAGGCTGCGCTTGGCCAAAGCCGCCTCCACGCCTGCCAGGCCCGCCTTGCCAAAACCGTCGTCCTGGTACATCACGGCCACGCGGTTCATGCCCAGCGTGGTGAGCTGCTGCACCATGTGCTCGGCCTCGTCGGCGTAGCCTGCGCGCACGTGGAAGATCCAGGGGTTGAACGGGTTGCGCAGCGATTCGCCCCCCGTGTAAGGCGCCACCAGCGCCGCACCGCCCTCTTGCAACACGCCGTCTGCTAGCAGTTGGGTGATGTTGGCCGTGCCCGCAAAGCCGTACAGCGCCACCACCTCGGGCTTGGCCAGCAGCTCGCGGGTCAGCTTCACGGTATCGGCGACCTTGTAGGCATCGTCCACCACCGACTGGCGAATGCTGGCGCCATGCACCCCGCCCTGGGCGTTCACCCAGTCAAAGTAGATCTTTCCGCCCAGCACCATCTGCGCGCCGGTGCTGGCCAGCACGCCAGTGAGCGGCGCCACCTGCCCCACCACAATTTCGGCAGCGTGCAGCGCGGGCGCGGTGGCCCCGCCCCACAGCACCGCCAGCGCTGCCGCCGCGCGGCGGCTCCATGTCTTGACCTTGTCCATGTCGGTTCATCCCCTGGTTGAGTGGCTTGCAGCCGCGACCACGGGCGGCGCAAGGGCAGACAGCCCCGGCGCGTGCCCGGCAGGCGGCGGTGACGGTGTGTCGTCTGGCAAAGCTCCTTGGGTCAGTCGGGGATGGCGATGGTGCCCGCCGTGATGGCAATGGCGTTGGCGGCAGCAGGCGTGGTGGCCAGCGGCGGCACGTTGGCGGCGGTGATGGCCGGGGCGCTGCCCGGTGTGCCACCGCGTGGCACGGTGCGCACCACCTGGCTGGCGGGCAGGGCCTTACCGCTGGCAAGGTGGTCGTACACGGCGTCGAGCGCGTGGTTCAGGTACACATGCAGCGGCACGTAGCGGCTGTCGTAGCCCGGCAGCACCGTGGGCAGGCCGATGAAGCTGTCGAAGTGCTGGGCGTTGGCCACTTCCACATAGCTGAGCTTGCTGGCGGAGCCTTCGACCTTCTTGTTCAGCGCGGCGTAGGGGCGCGAGGTGTGGCTCACGGGCAGCAGTGCATCCGCACGGCCATGCACGATCACGGCGGGCTTGCCGCGCAGGTTGCCGTTGCGGCGGGTTTCATCCACACCGGCCTGCAGCTTCTTGGCGGCGGCATCGTTGCCGGTGACCAGGTTGCGCAGGCACTGGGCACCGCTCAGGTTCCAGTCGGCGACACCGGCGTCCGACACCGACAGGAAGTCGCGCGCCGGGCCCAGCTTGCCGAGGTTGTTGACCAGGTTGATGCCGCCCGAGGGCGGCACGCCGTTGCCGGTGGCAAACATGCCGGGCAGTGCAGCGGCGGCCAGCGGGGTGACCCCGCCAGTGGCTGCCGTGGCGGCGTAGCTGAAGCCGCAGAGGTTGTCTTGCACGCTGGCGCGCGAGAGGCCGTTGGCAAAGGTCACGGCCACGGCGGGGGACACTTCAAACGCGGCCATGGAGGCATGCAGGTCGCTCGACTCGGGCTCCCAGCCATAGGCGCGCAGCTTTTGCAGGGCCTCTTCGGCCTGCGTGGCCGTGGTGCTGGCCGTGAGCAGCCCCGCTGCCTTGAGCGACGCGCAGCGGTTGGGCGCAATGGGCAGCGCGGTGCTGGCAAACCCGGCGGCAAACGCGGCCGCAAACGGGCTGGTGCTGACCGAGGGCGCCAGCGACGCGCAGGCCTGGTAGAGGTTGGCGTAGGTGGTGAAGTCCACCAGCGTCTTGCCGGTGACGGCCACGTCGGCGCTGCCACGGCGCACCGTGACGCCGGGGTTGGCGGGCATCTCGATGGCAGGCTCAGACACGGCCACGCCGCTGATCAGGCCCTGCGTGTCCAGCTCGGCCGCAGCTATGGCCGCGCCACCGCCGTTGGAGATGCTGGACGCAATCACGATGGTGTTGGCCGGGGTCAGCGTCTTGAGGCGCTGGCCCGCTGCGTCGGTGGCGCCGTAGCGCTGGTTGAGCACGTAATAGCCAAACTCCACGGCCTGCAGCGTGCTCGTGCCCCAATCCTTTTCAGAGTTCTGGCCCGAGTGCGCGTGCTTGAACGCAAAGCGGTTGGGCGTGGCGGTGTTGAAGGCGGCCAGCTCGGTGGCCGTGAGGCCCGCATTGAAGGCTGCGGCCTTGCCCGCTGCGGCGGCCGTGGTGCGTGTGCCGTCGATCAGCGGCACGGTGTCGTTCTGCAGATCGTGCGGCGCGCCGCCCGTGCCCTTGTCGGAGTACGCCACGGCGCAGCCCTTCTTGAGGCCCCACTCGCCCGTGGAGATGCCGCCATACACACCGCGCGAGCCCGAAGTGGTGGCGGTGATCATGCAGGGCTTCTTGGGGTCGAAGCTGGCAGGCACCTGCACCATGAGGGTGACGCTCTTGCGGCCCGTGCCGTCGTCGGCAAACGCGATGTATTCGGTGCCGGGCACCTTGCCCTCGCCCGTGGTGACCTTGCCCTGCGCATCCACATTGGGGCCGTAGAGCGTGCCGTAGCCGCCGGCAGCCGTCATGTCGAGCATGGCGCGGTAGTTGGTGTGGATGGCCGTGCGGCGCAGCTCGGCCGCCGTGGGCTTGAGGGGGTCGGCAAACGCGGGGGGCACGGCAGCGGCCAGACCCGTGGCGCCCAGGCCCGCCGTGAGCAGGTCATTGCTGCTGCCGTCGTAGGTGGTCTCGCTGATGGTGCCCAGGTAGCCGGGCTTGGTGTTGGGGGCGGCGCTGTCGCCGCTGCTGCCGCCGCAGGCAGCCAGCACCGCCGCAGTCAGCGCGGCGGGAACGAAAGGACGAAAACGCGGGTTCTTCATGCTCATCTTCATGTGCTTGTCTCCTGGAGTTTTTTCTTTGCGTCTTGTTGCACAGCTCATCCACACACCCGGGCCACGCCGGTCACCCGGCGCGGCCGGGGCCACTCACCCCGCCTTGCGCGCAGCTGCCGCGCGCAGGCGCCCCACCACACCGGTGGGGAAGTAATAGACCGAAAGAACGAAGAGCACGCCCAGCCACAGCAGCCAGCGGTCGGGCGACAGCAGGGCCGACAGCCAGGGCAGGCCCGAGGTGGCCTCGTGGCCCAGGCGCAGCAGATCCTGCAGGTAGCTTTGCGCCACCAGGAACAGCACCGCGCCGATGGCCGATCCGTAGATCGTGCCCATGCCGCCGATCACGACGATGAGCAGGCAGTCCATCATGATTTCGAAGCTCAGGGACGTGTCCGGCCCGTTGTAGCGCAGCCAGAGCGCGAGCATCGCACCCGCCATGGTGGCAAACAGCGCCGACAGCACGCTGGAGGTGGTGCGGTACACCACCACGCGGTAGCCAATGGCCTCGGCGCGGAACTCGTTCTCGCGGATGGCCTGCAGCACGCGGCCAAACGGCGAGTTGACGATGCGCAGCAGGGCCAGCACCAGCGCCACGGCGGTGACGAAGAGCAGGTAGTAGCAGATCAGCCGCCCGTCGATGCTCACGCCCAGGAAGGGCTCGTCAAACGGCTCGAAGCTGGGCGAGAGGATCTCGGGCACCTTGAAGGTCAGGCCGTCTTCGCCGCCGGTGATGTCCGACAGCTGCGAAGCCAGCGTCTGGAACGCCGCCGCCACGGCCAGCGTGATCATGGCAAAGAAGATGGCGCGCACGCGCAGCGAGAACAGGCCCACGGCCAGCGACAGCAGCAGCGACAGCAGCAGCGCGCCGCCAACGCCCACGCCCAGCGCCGTCCAGGTAGGGCCCAGGCGCGTGGTGGCCACCGCAATGCCATAGGCGCCAATGCCAAAGAACATGGTGTGCGCAAAGCT
Source organism: Acidovorax sp. GW101-3H11 (assembly GCF_001633105.1). Lineage (GTDB taxonomy): Bacteria > Pseudomonadota > Gammaproteobacteria > Burkholderiales > Burkholderiaceae_C > Acidovorax. The sequence goes on along the minus strand of NZ_LUKZ01000035.1, from coordinate 71,764 downwards.
CACGATGCCGGTGTAACCCAGCAGCAGGTCGAAGCTGGCAACCAGCACCACAAAGATGAGCACCTTGGCCGCCACCGAGAGCGCCTTGACGCCGGGGAAGAGGAAGGGTGCAAACGCCAGCCCCAGCAGGAGGGTCACGAGGATGACCGCGAGCACCTTGCTGCGCGGGTAGTCGCCAGAGAGAAGTCGATTCAGCATGTTGTGGGACTCCTCATCAGCGGTTGGCAACCGGGTAGACGCCTTGCGGGCGCCACAGCAGGATCGCGACCATGAGGGTAATGTTGGAGAACAGCGCCACCTTGGGCACCAGGAAGCCGGTGTAGTTGGCCATCAGCCCCACCAGCAGCGCACCGATGAGCGCGCCGCCCGTGCTGCCCAGGCCGCCGATGATGATGACGATGAAGATCAGCACATTGACCTGCGCGCCCATCTGGGGCACCACACTTTGCTGGTACAGGCCCCACATCACGCCACCCAGGCCCGCCAGGGCCGATCCCACCACAAACACGCCAATGAACAGGCGGCGGATACGGTAGCCCAGGCTTTCGACCATCTCGCGGTCTTGCACACCAGCGCGGATGAGCAGGCCGACCTTGGTGCGCGACAGTGTCCAGGCCAGCACGCCGAACACCAGCAGCCCCACTGCCATGGCCAAGAGGCGGTATTTTTCGATAGCGGCATCGCCCACCAGCAGCGAGCCACGCATGCCTTCGGGCAGCGGCAGCGGGATCTGCTGCGGGCCCCAGATGACCTTGATGAATTCCTCACCAATGATCATCCCGCCCATGGTGATGAGGATCTGCTTGAGGTGCTGGCCGTACACGGGCCGCACGATGAAGCGCTCGAACGCCAGGCCCACGGCCCCGGCCACGGCCATGGCCACCAGCATGGCGGGCAGCACGGCCATCAGGTTGCGCCACAGGTCAGCGCTTTGTGTGTAGTCGCCCATGGCGCCCAGCACGCTGGTGGCCACAAAGGCACCCAGCGCAATGAACACGCCGTGGCCGAAGTTCAGCACGTCCATGAGGCCGAACACCAGCGTGAGGCCCGAGGCGATGATGAAGATGATCATGCCCATGGCCAGCCCCGCCACCGTGAGCGTGAGCCAGGTGCTGGGCGAGCCGATGAAGGGCAGCACCAGCAGCGCCAGCGCGGGCACCAGGGCCAGGGGTTTCCAGTCGAAGTCGCGGGCCATGCTCATGCCAGGCCTCCTTGTTGGGGGGTGGGGGGATGTGCCATCACTATGTTTTTGATAGCTATAACCGCTTGATGGACGCGCGCAGACGGCCTAAAAAGCTTGAAACCAAGGGTGAAACTCATAGCGCCAGCCCCAGCAGCGAGCGCTGCAGTTCCTCGTCCGCCGCCAGCGCGGCCATGCTGCCTGCATGCACCACCTGGCCGTTGTCCATCACGGCCACGGTGTCGCCCAGCCGCTTGGCAAAGTTGATGTTCTGCTCCACCAGCAAGATGGTCACGCCGCTCTTCTTGAGCTGGTCGAACGCATCGATCATGTTGTTGATGATGGCGGGCGCGAGGCCCTTGCTGGGCTCGTCCACGATGAGCAGATCGCGCGGCTCGACGATGGCGCGGCTCACGGCCACCATCTGCTTCTGGCCGCCGCTGAGCTTGCCTGCGGGGTGGTTCCAGAACTTCTCCACCGCCGGGAAGAGCTTGAAGATCCACTGCAGCCGCGCCTCATCCATCTGCGTGGCATTGCGCGCGCTGCGGGCGGCCAGCAGCATGTTTTCCTTCACCGTGAGGTCGGCAAAGATGCCCATGTTCTCGGGCACGTAGGCGATGTTCAGGCCCGCGATGGCGGGGGTGTTCATGGCCGTGATGTCCTTGCCACCGAAGTGGATGGAGCCCTGCGATGCATGCCACAGGCCCATGATGGTGCGCAGCGTGGTCGTCTTGCCCGCGCCGTTGCGGCCCAGCAGCATGGTGAGCTGGCCCTTGGGCACGGCCAGATCCACGCCGTGCAGGATGTGGTACGCACCGATGTGCGTGTGCACGCCCTTGAGTTCGAGCAGGTTGGGAGGGGTTGTGTTGCTGGTGCTCATGCGGCCTCCTTGGTCACACCCAGGTAGGCCTCTTGCACCACGGGCGATGCAATCACCTCGGCCGGTGGGCCGTCGGCCACCAGCGTGCCGTTGGTCAGCACGATGATGCGGTCGGCCAGCTCGCGCACCACATCCATCTTGTGCTCCACCAAGAGGATGATCTTGGTCTTGTCCTTCTTCAGCTCACGGATCAGGTTCAAGATCACGGGCGCCTCGTCGTGGCTCATGCCAGCGGTGGGCTCGTCGAACATGTAGACCTGTGGCTCCAGCGCCATAAGCAGCGCCACTTCGAGCTTGCGCTGGTCACCATGCGGCAGGCTGGCCACGGGGGTGTCGGCACGGTCGGTCATGGCCACGGCCTGCAAGATCACACGGGCACGCTGGGTGAGCGCGGTGTGGTCGCTCCAGATGCTCCACAGGTTCAGGCCCCGGCGGTGCTTGCCCTCTTGCGTGGCCTGCACGGCCAAGCGCACGTTTTCGAGCACGCTGAGGTTGGGGAACAGGTTGGTGAGCTGGAATGCCCGGCCCAGGCCCGCATGCGTGCGCGCCGAGACGGACAGACCCGTGAGGTCCTGCCCGCCCAGCGTGACGCTGCCACTGCTGGCCTTGAGTTGCCCGGAGATCAGGTTGAAGTACGTGGTCTTGCCCGCACCGTTGGGGCCCACGATGGCGGTCAGCGTGCCGGGCTCGAAAGAGCAGGTCACAGCATTGACCGCCACGTGGCCGCCGAAGCGGATGGTCAAGTCCTTGGTGGCCAAGGTGCTCATGGGTGGTGGTTCACTTTCACGGTCTGAGTCATTTCATTCAAAGAGCCCGGCAACCCTGCCCTGCGGCGGGGTGCCAAGGCCTTCACTGGGTTTCCATCGTCAACAGTCTCCGCAACTGGCACGGTCGAAGCCAGCGACCGCCGCGCAAGGGCCGCCCCGCCGCGCTGGCGGTGTCCCCCTTCCCGAATGGCGCAGCCATTCGAGAGAAGGGGGAAGACGCGAAGCGGCTCAGGGGGTTGTACATATTTCAGCAGGTGCCAATCACGTAGTAGTTGGTGCTGGTCTGCTTCAATGTGTTGGTCACAAACACGTTCCACAGGCCCATGTTCTGGTTGGAGCCCAGCGCATAGGTGTAGCCCCCGGCGGCATAGGCGCGCCCGGCCAGCGTGTGGGCATAGTTGCTGGCGGTGGTGCAGGTGGCGGTGCCGCCCGAGCCCGCCAGCGTGGTCCCCGAGGCGGCGGCCGATGTGGCGCCCTCGGCCCCGTTGGCATCGGCCGCGCGCACCGTCCAGCTGTAGGTGGTGGACGCGGCCAGGCCGGTGTCGGTGTAGCTGGTGGCCGTGACGGGCAGCGCGTTGACCTTGTTGGCGTTGCGGTACACGTTGTAGCTGGCGGCGCCGCTGACGGCAGCCCAGCCCACGGCCATGCTGCTGGCCGTGGCGCCCGAGGTGCTCACGCCCGTGGGGGCAGGCAGGGCCGCCGGGGGCGTGGTGCCACCCGTTCCGCTGGAGACGCGGTCCACCATGGCCTTGATGGCAGCCATCTGCGGGCCGGACTTCTTGGAGTAGTTGGCGCTGTCATAGCCCCACCAGTCCCAGCAGCTGTTGGTGGCGGCCAGGCTGGTCTGCGGGTACAGCATCACGATGTTGTTGCTGTCGGCCCAGCGGTTGTAGCCGGTGTTGCGCACGTACTGCTGCTGCACGTCGTTCACGTTCTGCTTGCAGCCATGCAGCACCACGTGCAGCTTGCAAGTGGCGCTGCCGCCCGCCTGGCAAGCCTGGGGCACATAGGCCCAGCCGGTGGTGGCCATGCCGTGGTTGGTGATGAATTCGCTCTGGTTGAACTCGATGTAGTTGCCGGTGGGCAGCGTGGCGTTGTTGCGAGCGTTCAACGTGCCGTACAGGTGCTGCAGCATGGCCCCAGCCAGGTCGAAGTTGCAGTCACTGATGTAGGGCGCACCCTTGGTAGAGCAGCCGTTGCCGTAGTCGTCCGTCACCATCGCGTGTTCGGCCGCGATGTCCTTCTTGTAGACCACGTTGGCGGTGGGCACGAAGCTGTTGTAGTAGGTGCGCAGCGCGTCCATGGCGCCGGTCTTGACCACGCTGTCGAGCGTGCCCGAGAACAGGTAGACCTTGGAGTTTTGCAGGTTGGCCACCGGGTCGATGGTGCCCTGGCTGGCCCAGGTGCTGGTGGTGCTGACCAGCGTGCTGGTGGGGATGCCCGCAGGGCTGGCCATGCAACGCCCGGTGGCGTTGACGACCGAGCCTTCAGCGCAATAGAACGGGCCGCCCGCGACCACGCCTGCGCCCTTGGCGAACGTGGCCGAGTAAGCCACGTGCAGCTGCACCGCCATGAAGCCGCCCGAGGACAGGCCCGATACCGTCGTCTGTGTCTTGTCGATCTTGAGTGCTGGCAAGTTGACGGCGGCCAGGGCGCCGCCCGTGCCACACAGTGCCATCGCAGCCCCTGCTGCAGCCGCCCGGATGAAATTGAAAGCCATGTTGTCTTGTCTCCAAATAATTTTTGAGAAAAACCGACCCAGCCCCCGTGTAATCCGGGGGTTCATGCATCAATTCACTGGAAAAAAAAGGGGCGGCCGCCCCTGCGGGATGGACCCCGAAGGAGCAGGACGGTGGTCCTGTCCGACGGGCCTCGCTAACCGCTTACCGCTTGTTGGTAATCGGGATATCCATTTCCTCGGGCTTGATCTCGCGGACCAGCTCGGGCACGCCCCAGGCGAAGGCGGGGTCGTTCTTGATCTTGAAGTGGAACATGCTCTGCATGGCCTGGTGGTCTTCCTTGCGGAAGGTCATCTTGCCTTTGGGCGTGTCAAAGCTCATGCCTTCCATGGTGCTGATGAGCTTGTTGGTATTGGTGTCGCCAGCGGTCTTGTTGAGCGCCGTCACGATGGCCATGGCGGCGGAGAAGCCACCAGCGGTGAAGAAGTCCGGCGGCGCCTTGAACTCCTTGTAGTGCTGGGCCACCATGGCATCGTTCACCGGATTCTTGGGAATGCCGAAGTAGTAATACAGCGCGCCTTCCATGCCGGGGAAACTCTTGTAGGCCACCATGGCGGGCAGGATGTTGCCGCCCGTGGCGAGCTTGATGCCGTAGCGTTTTTCCAGCTCCAGATCAGCGATCTTGGCGAACGGCGCCGGGGCGCCAGACCAGGCTACCGACAGGTACTTGTTGCCCGGCTGGTCCTTGAGCTTGTCAATGATGCGCTGCAAGCCGGCCGTGAAGTCGGTAGTGCCCACAGGCAGGTATTCCTCGTGGACGATCTTGGCCTTCTTGGTGAAACTCTTGGCGGCCTTCACACCGTCGCGGCCGAAGGCGTTGTCGTTGGCCAGCACGGCGATCACGTTGCCGGGCTGGTCCAGTGCGACGGCATTGGCTGCGGCGTCCTGGCTGGAGTTGCGGCCCGTACGGAAGATGTACTTGTTCCACTTGTCTCCGGTGATGCTGTCGGCCACGGCGGGCTCCACCAGCAGGATCTTCTTGTATTCCTCGGCCACGGGCAGCATAGCGAGCGCCACGGGCGAGGCTGTGGGACCGACGGCGATGTCCACCTTTTCATCGGCGTAGGCTGCGGCCAGCGCGGCCTTGCCCACGTCGGGCTTGCCCTGGTCGTCCTTCTCCAGCACGACCAGCTTGCGCCCGGCCACCGTCATGGTGCCGCCGGTGGCGTAGTTCAAGCCCATGTGAAAACCCACGATGGTCTGCTTTGCATAGGCTTCCAGCGGGCCCGTCTTGCTGGCGATGATGGCGATCTTGATGTCCTTGCCCTGGGCTTGCGCCAGGGGCGAGGCCAGTGCGGTAGCGGCCAGGGTGGCAAGGGCGATCAGTGAGCGACGGTGCATAGCGATGTCTCCTGTTGTGATGCCTGAACATTGCACAGTTTGTGCCAGCTCGCAAGCTGTTGATTTGTATGAAACTTCTGCTAACACCTCAGAAGCAGTGTCTGAAATTAATGCAGTTGATTTGACTGAATTTCGGACATCTGCCTGAAATTTATTCAGGGTTTTCCAGACGTCCATACAGCGTGGCGCGCGAGATGCCCAGTTGCCGCGCGGTGGCCAGCTTGTTGCCGCCATGGGCTTTCAGCGTGGCGGCAATGGCCTTGCGCTCCAGCTCGGCCACCTGTTCGGCCAGGGGACGCAGGTAGCGGCTTTCGTCTTCGGCGTCGGCGGCGTGGCCCGGGTCCTGCACCGGGGCGGGGGCGGCGGGCTCCACGCCCGCCTCGCGCAGGATGCGCTCCAGCTGCGCGGCGTCGATGGACTGGCCTTCGCCGCGCATCACCGCCTGCTCCAGCACATTGCGCAGCTCGCGGATGTTGCCGCGCCAGGGCTGGCCCGCCAGCAGGGCCATGGCGTCGGGCAGCAGCTCGGGCGGCGGCGTGCCGTTGCGCAGCGCCAGGTCTTCGCCCAGGGCTTCGACCAGCGCGGGGATGTCACCGCGCCGCACACGCAGCGGCGGCACGCGCACGGGCAGCACATGCAGGCGGTAGAACAAGTCCTCGCGGAACTTGCCTTCGCGCACCAGCGTGGCCAGGTCGCGCGAGGTGGCGGCCAGGATGCGCACGTTGAAGGGCACGAGCTTGTTGCTGCCCAGCGGCTCGATCTCGCCCTCTTGCAGCGCGCGCAGCAGCTTGGCCTGCAGGCTCTGCGGCATGTCGCCGATTTCGTCGAGGAACAGCGTGCCGCCATCGGCCAGCTTGAACTTGCCGTCGCGGCCCTTGCGGTCGGCGCCGGTGTAGGCGCCGGGAGCGACGCCAAAGAACTCGGCTTCGAGCAGCGTGTCAGGCACGGCGGCGATGTTCACGCTCACAAACGGGCCGCTGGCGCGGCTCGATGCGGCGTGAATCGCGTGGGCCAGCAGCTCTTTGCCGGTACCGGTTTCGCCCAGCAGCAGCACGGGGCTGGTGGACTGCGCCGCACGCCGCGCCTGGCGCTTGACTTCGGCCGCAGCGGGGCTCGATCCAATGAAGCTGGCAAAGGTGTACTTGGACCGCCGCTCGCCATCGCCCGCCACCGCCAGGCTGCGGCGGCGCTGGCTGGCCAACTCGCGCCGTGCGTCGTCCAGGTCGCGCTGCAGCAGCGCAAACTTGCTGATGAGGGGCTGGAGTGTGGTTTCGGGGTGGTCGAACAGCACGATGCCAATGGCGCCGATGACGCTGCCCGCATCGTCGCGCAGCGGGATGCGGCTGACCACAAAGGTGCCCGCCTTGTTGGTGAGCAGGTCGATCAGCACCGGGTTGCCCGTCTCCAGCACGCGGCGCATGCCGGTGTTGGGGATCACCTCCTCCACCATGCGTCCCAGGAACTGGTCCAGCGACGAGAAGCCCAGGTCGGGCAGAAAGCGCTGATAGCCCTCGTTCACCCAGACGATGCGCCCGCTCAGGTCCACCAGGAACATGCCCTGGCTGACGCTGGAGAACAGCTGGAACATGGAGCGTGCCGCCAGTTCGAGGATGCCCTGGGCATCCAGCGGCAGGGCGGGGGCGTCGTCAACAAGCAAGGGCATCTGCGGATGGTAGCGCGGCGCTGGCGGCCGGCGCCCGCCTGCGCACGCGGGCAAAGGCTGCCTCCAGCACCTCAATAGCTATTATTTTGATAGCTATTAAGGCAATACCATCGCGCGGTAACGGCCATTTTTATTCAGATTTCTGCATCTTCAGGCTGTGCGGACGCCGCAGGCAGGGCGGCTGAGGCCACGCGCAGCACCACCATGGGCCGGAGGGCGGCCAGCGCCTGCGCCTCGCGCACGGCCAAGGGCTGATCGACCAGGATGCAGGGCTTGCCCGTGCGGCGGCAGTGGTCCTGCACGCGCCAGTAGTCGTCGTGGCTGATGCAGCCCGTCTGGCAGATCACCAGGTCGGCGGCGGCCAGGCTGGCATCCAGGTCTGCGCTACCGATCGCGTCGCCCTCCCCGGCCTGCGCATGCGCATGCGGCGGGAGATGGCCGCTGGCGTGCGGCTCTATCGGCTCCATCGGCTCCATCGGCACCGGTGGCATCAGCGGCATCTGTGGAGTCTGCGCGGAAGACGCCGTGGCCAGCAGCGCAGCGCCGTCGCCCTGCCGGGGCGCACTGGCCGCAGCGTCCTGCCCCGCCGCCTGGCGCCAGCGCAGGCACTCCCGCGACAAGGTCGTGATGCGCTCGGCCAGCAGGCCGATGTGCCGCGCCATGGCCTGGCGGCGTGGCAGGCCGGGGCTGGCGGCGCGCAGTTGCTCCAGCTCGTCCCGTGCCAGCGCCAGGCGGGTATCGCGCACGATGACGGCACCGCGCAGGCGCACCACCTCGGCCGTCAGGGCCTCGATCTGCCGGGCCTGTGCCTGCATGGCGGCGCTGCAGCGCTGCTGTGCATCCCCCAGTTGGCGGCACAGCGCCAGAAACTCCTGCGGAAGTGTGACCATGCACCATCCTTGCAAATAAGAACTATTCGCATTTTATGGTAGAATCGGCCCCCGTTGAGCAAGCCATCCTGGTGGGGAGGGCATCGAAGGGCGTCAGGGCCTTGGGTGTCTGGCTTGTGATGACATTGCCGCTGACCCATAAAAAAACCGCGCTGAAAGGCGCGGTTTTTTTGTTGGCGAAGGCCGTCAGGCTCAGGTTTGTGCCAGCGCCATCTTGCGTGCTGCCCAGCGGCGCAGCAGGCGCGGCACGATCAGCACGGCCAGCACGATGACGATCAGGGTCACCGAGCCGGGGCGCTCCAGGAAGATGGTCCATTTGCCTTCGCCAATCGCCACGGCGTTGCGCATCTGCGCCTCGGCCAGCGGGCCCAGGATCATGCCCACCACCACCGGCGCGGCCGGGAAGTCGAAGCGGCGCATCACCACGCCCAGAAGGCCAATCGCGTACAGCAGCACCAGGTCGAACGCGCTCTGGCGCATGCCATACACGCCCAGCGTGGAGAACACCAGAATGCCCGCGTACAGGTACGACTTGGGGATGTTCAGCAGCTTCACCCACAGGCCCACCAGCGGCAGGTTCAGGATGAGCAGCATCACGTTGCCGATGTACATCGACGCGATCAGCGCCCACACCAGCGCACCGTTGGTGTCAAACAGCTGCGGGCCGGGCTGGATGCCGTAGTTCTGAAACGCGCCCAGCAGGATGGCCGTGGTGTTGGATGTCGGGATGCCCAGCGTGAGCAGCGGGATCAGCGTGGCCGTGATGGCCGCGTTGTTGGCCGCCTCGGGGCCCGCCACGCCTTCGATGGCGCCAGTGGTGCCGAACTCTTCCTTGTTCTTGCTCAGCTTCTTCTCGGCCGCGTAGCTCAGGAAGGTCGGGATCTCGCTGCCGCCCGCAGGCACGGTGCCAAACGGAAAACCGATGAACGTGGCGCGCAGCCACGCGGGCCAGGAGCGCTTCCACTCTTCCTTGGTCATGTGGGTGCTGGTCAGGCGGTTCTGGGTTTCGTCGGTCTTGCCTTCGTACATCACGTTGTACAGCGCCTCGCCCACGGCAAACAGGCCCACGGCGATGAGCACGACCTCAATGCCGTCCATCAGCTCGGGCACGCCACCGGTGTAGCGGGCCTGGCCGGTGAGCTGGTCGATGCCGATGAGGCCCATGGCCAGGCCGACAAACAGGGCCACCATGCCACGCAGTGTGCTCTTGCCCAGCACCGCGCTCACGGTGGTGAAGGCCAGCACCATCAGCATGAAATATTCGGGCGGACCCAGGCGCACGGCGTATTCGGCGACCAGCGGCGCAAAGAAGGTGACCAGCACGGTGGCAATGGTGCCCGCCACAAACGAGCCGATGGCGGCCGTGGCCAGCGCGGCGCCAGCGCGGCCGTTCTTGGCCATCTTGTTGCCCTCCATGGCCGTGACCATGGAGCCCGCCTCACCGGGCGTGTTCAGCAGGATGGAGGTGGTGGAGCCGCCGTACATGGCGCCGTAGTAGATGCCCGCAAAGAAGATCATCGAGGCCGTGGCCTCGACCTTCACGGTGATGGGCAGCAGCATGGCCACGGCCACGGCCGGGCCGATGCCGGGCAACACGCCCACGGCGGTGCCGATCATGCAGCCCACAAAGGCCCACAGCAGGTTGATGGGTGTTGCCGCGGTGGCAAAACCCTGCATGAGGAGATTTAAGGTTTCCATGGTGTGCAGGCCTTACAGCCACCCCGTGTTGGTGAGGCCGGGCAGGTTGATGGCCAGCAATTTCGTAAACATCCAGTACACCGGCGCCGCCACTGCGAGGCCGATGAAGGAATCCTTGATCCAGGCCTGCAGGCGCAGGTCCAGCTCGCCTTCGGAGCTTTTGAAGCCGCGCACCGAGAGCACAAAACACAGCGCGCAGCTCAGGATGAAGCCCAGCGTGGTGATGAGCAGCGCATTGAGCAGCAGCCCGGCCGACACCCAGATGAAGCCCTTCCAGTGGGCGCTTGGGTCACCCGAACCGTCTTCCAGTTCGCGAAAACCGCCCGTGAGCGCGTGCACCACACAGAGCACGCCGCAGATCAGCAAAGCGATGCTGACCACCCAGGGGAAGAAGTTGGGGCCTACGCCGCCGTAGCCCGCCTCGGAGCTGACGGAGCTGGCCCCCCAGGCCAGGCCCAGCGAGAGCAGCACCAGGCCCGAACCCACCAGGGTCTGCAGGGGCTTGGAGCGCGATGAATGTTGTTGTGTCATGTTTTTTCCTTCGCACCAACCAGCAGGCAAGGCCGCCACCCCTGCCCTGTGGGCAGTGCGGCAGCCGAGCCTTGCTCCCGATCAGATCATCCCGGACTTGGCCATCGTGGCGCGCATGCTGGCGAATTCGCTGTCCACGAAGTTGGCGAACTCGTCGCCCGCCATCCATGCGGGGGTCCAGCCGTTCTTTTCCATCGCGTCCTGCCAGGCCTTGTGCTTGTAGGTCTTGGTCAGCGCGTCGATCAGGGTCTTGCGCTGCTCGGGCGTGATGCCGGGGGCGCCATACACGCCGCGCCAGTTGCCGATCTCCACGTTGATGCCCTGCTCCTTGAGCGTGGGCACGTTCACACCCTTGAGGCGGGTGCCCGAGGTCACACCCACGGGGCGCATCTTGCCGGCGGTGATGTACTCGGCAAACTCGCTGTAGCCGCTGCCGCCCACGGTGACGTTGCCGCCCAGGATGGCGGCGGTGGCCTCACCGCCCCCACGGAAGGCCACGTAGTTGATCTTGGCAGGGTCCACGCCCACTTCACGCGCAATCATGGCGGCGGCGATGTGTTCGGTGGAGCCACGCGAACCACCACCCCACTTCACGCTGCCGGGGTCTTTCTTGAGCTGGTCGATCACGTCCTTCATGGTCTTGAAGGGCGAGTTGGCGGGCAGCACAAAAACGTTGTATTCGCTGGTCAGGCGCGCCAGGGGCGTGACCTTGTCCAGGCCCACAGGAGGCTTGCCGGTGATGATGCCGCCCAGCATCACGGCGCCCATCACCATCATCGCGTTCGCATCGCCCTTGCTGGCGTTGACGAACTGCGCCAGGCCAATCGCACCGGCCGCACCACCCTTGTTGTCATAAGACACCGACGCCGCTGCGCCTGCGTCCTGCATGGCCTTGCCCAGCGCACGGCCGGTGGTGTCCCAGCCACCGCCGGGGTTGGCGGGGATCATCATCTTGATGGCAGACGCCGTCTGGGCCGAGACGGGCAACACACCCGCAGCAGCCATGGCTGCCAGTGATTTCAGAAAGGTATCGCGACGCATGGAGTCTCCTGATTGGTTTTCGGACTGCCCGATGATGCGCGCGCTGCCTGTCAAACGGCTGTCCTCAGACTCAGGGAAAACACTAGCATTTGGAGCCACTGAGTCGCGGCGGGGCGGCCCTTGCGCGGGGGCGCTGGCCCTGGGCCGGACGCGTCTTGAACCGCAGCAAACGGCGAGCAGCCCTGCGGCGGTGCAGTGCAGTGCCGCGCGCGCAGCCTGCTTGGGAGTGATATGGTCCCGCGCATGCAATTGCTCCTTGTAGAAGACGACCCCACCATGCAGGCCACGCTGCACCGCGCACTGACGCGCCGGGGCATGGAGGTCACGGCGGTTGGCGACGGCCGTGCAGCCCTCACCCAATGGGCCGCCCTGCAACCCGACGCCATCATCCTGGACCTGACCCTGCCCGGCCTGGATGGCCTGCAGGTGCTGCAGCAGGCGCGCAACCGGGGCCTGCGCACCCCCGTGCTGATCCTGACCGCGCGGGGCACGGTGGGCGACCGCGTGATGGGCCTGAACGCGGGCGCCGACGACTACCTGCCCAAGCCCTTTGACCTGGACGAGCTGGAAGCCCGCCTGCGCGCCCTGGTGCGGCGCAGTGCCGACCCCACCGTGGCGCCCCTGGCACCCAGCACCCTGCAGATCGGGGCCATCCGCTACGACAAGGACAGTGGCGCGCTCTACCTGAACGGCGAGGTGATGGAACTCACCCCCCGCGAGCTGGCGCTGATGCACGCGCTGTTGGCACAACCCGGCCACGCCGTGACCAAGGAGCGGCTGTACGAACTGGTGTTCCCCGGTCAGCTGGACGTGCAGTACGAAGCCATTGAGGTGGTGGTGTACCGGCTGCGCAAGAAGCTGGCGGGCACGGGCCTGACCCTGATGACACTGCGTGGCCTGGGCTATTTGCTGCGGGCCGACGCATGAACCCGGGCACGACCCAGAATGTGGCGCGCCACCACTCGCTGCGGCGGCGCCTGCTGCTGGGCATCCTGCTGCCGGTGGCGCTGTTCATCGGCTTCAACACCTGGAGCCTGTACCGCCAGACGCTGGCATCGCTCAACACCGCGTACGACCGCACCCTGCTGGCATCGGCCAAGAGCATCAGCGAGCAGCTGGATGTGAAGGGCTTCGATGACGCAGCCCAGCTGCGCGCCATCGTGCCCTATTCGGCCCTGGAGGCCTTTGAGGCCGACAACCAGAGCCAGATGTTCTACCGCGTCTCCACGCTGAGCGGCGAGATGGTGTCGGGCTTTGAAGACCTGCCGGTGTGGCGTGGCAGCATCCCCGACAAACCGCCCTATGCAGCCCTGGTGGACTTCTACGACGACCAGTTCCGTGACCGCGATGTGCGTGTGGCCGTGCTGCTGCAGCCCGTGGCCAGTTCGCAAGGCCGGGCCATGGCCGTGATCCAGGTGGCCGAAACACTGGAAGTGCGCGAAACCCTGGCCCTGCAGATCCTGTGGAACACGCTGCTGCGCCAGGCGCTGCTGATCGCTGTGATCGCCTTCACCGTGGTGCTGGTGGTGCAGCGCGCCACCCGGCCGGTGCGCCAGCTCAGCCAGCAGTTGCAGGCCCGGCGCGAGGGCGACCTGAGCCCCATCGCCGCCCCCACGGCCCCGCGCGAGCTGCAGCCGCTGGTGGACGCCACCAATGAGGTCATGCAGCGCCTGCGCCACCTGCTGCGGCACCAGAAGCGTTTTGTGCGCGATGCATCGCACCAGCTGCGCACGCCCTTGGCCGTGCTCAAGACCCAGGTGCAGTCGGCCCTGCGCGGCGATGTGGAGCCGCACCAGGCCCTGCACGAGATCAGCGACACCGTGGACCGCGCCACGCAACTGGCCAACCAGATGCTGGCCCTGGCCAAGGTGGAGCAGTTGCGCCAGCAAAGCGCCCCGCCCGCCACCCGCTTCGATGACATCCTGCGCGCCGTGGCGCTGGAAATTTCGCCGCTGATCGCCCAGCGCGACCTGGACTTCGGCATCCACACCGAGCCCGCGCTGGTGCAGTCCCACGAATGGATGCTGCGAGAACTGAGCCGCAACCTGCTGCACAACGCCGTGCGCCATGCGCCACCAGGCAGCGAACTCACGGTGGACCTGCGCAGCGACGGACGGCATGTGGCGCTCGCCATCAGCGACCACGGCCCCGGCATCGACGATGAGCTTGCCGCCCGGCTGTTCCAGCCCTTCTCGGCGGGCGACGTGCGCACCGGCAGCGGCTTGGGCTTGGCCATCTGCCGCGAAATCGTGCAGGCGCTGGAGGGCAGCATCACGCTCACCAACCGCATCGCGGGCCACCGGGTGGCAGGCCTGGACGCCGTGGTGCGCCTGCCGCTGCCCACCGCTGCGGCCGATGGCCCGCCCGAAGCACAAGCGGCACAATCACGCCCATGAACACCCTGGAGACAATGCGCCTGGACAAGTGGCTCTGGTGCGCCCGCTTCTACAAGACCCGCAGCCTCGCCACCGATGAAATCGGCAAGGGCCGGGTCACCGTCAACGGCCAGTTGGCCAAACCCGCACGCGATTTGCGCTGCGGCGACACCGTGGCATTGCGCCAGGGGCCCGTGGCGCGCACCGTGCGTGTCCTGGGCCTGAGCGGCGCGCGCGGCCCGGCACCTGTCGCGCAACAACTCTACGAGGAGACCGCCGACAGCATCGCCACGCGTGAAAAAGCCGCCGAGCTGCGCCGCCTGGCCCCCGAGCCCGCCGCCACCCTGCAAGAAGGCCGACCCACCAAACGCGACCGGCGCGAGATCGACAAGGTCAGCCGCCCCGGCAGCGGCGACTGGGGAAGCCGCTGGAGTGCCTCGATCGACGAGTGAGCGGGAGGGCAAAAAGGCGCGTGCCACCGCATTGCGGACTGCGCAGTGGGCGGGGCCTCTCTCACGGGCCAAGTGGAACCCGGTTCAGCGGACGCATCCGCAGCCTGAACCGGGACATCACCAACACCGCATGGGGTGCACTGCGCGGCAGCAGCTCTTCCACGCACCCGGTGGCTGCAGGAGGCACAAAACCCGACGCGATGCCCCCCATGGCCGCCTTGGAGCCTCCCGTCCAGTCCCCGCCCCACTCCGGCCCTTCAATGCCCCCCGCGAAAAGCAGCGCGCCTTCTGCCGAACCGCCTGCGCGAATCTCGACCCCCATGCGGTTGGCCAAAGCACCCCGCCGATAGCCCGCCACAATGCGCAGCGTAAAAACCGGGTGCTGCCCCGGATCGAACACTGCACCCGAGGTATTGGCGATGGTGGCCAGCGCAGGCATGGCGGTCCCGTTCCACCCCTCGGCCATCACCACACCATCGCCAAAAACGATAAACCCCCGCGCTGCGGCCCACAGGTTCTTGCCATACCGGCAGATCGGGCCACAGTGCGGGTTGTAGCTGCCCTGTCCGCCTTCGCAATCAAGAGCAAAAACAATGTGGTGGCCTCCGTTGGCAAAGAAGCGGGACGCATCCACAGTGCACACCAGTTCGCTGCCATGCGAGGGCACAGAACTCGCAACCCGTGGCAGGTAGCAGAAATCCAGGTCATTGGGTGTCAGGCAGAGTTCGCGGCGGTGCGCTGTGCGGCGGGGAGTCATGGGTGCCCTTGTGCGGTGCATGCATCAACCGCCAGCATACAAGCCCATGAAAATACCCTGCATCCCCGCACCGGCCTGTGCCGAAACACAGCAGGAATGCAGCGGCAAACACAGCCTGAGAGATCAGCAGCACAAAAAAAAGCCCGCACAGGGCGGGCTGAAACCTTGCCAGACTCTCCAGGACTTCACCAATCCACCACCCGAAGCGGCGGGCAGGGTCCGGAGTCCATAGGGATCGGACAAGGCTCTTAGGACCCTCTGATTGAGCACGCAACCCTACCGCTTGGCAATGCGGGAATCACCTATGCGCAGGCACGGAGCAATTTCAGGTCAATGCAGGGAGTGTGAGCGGATCGGGCAAAGAAAAAGCCCCAAGTGCGAGGAGCACTGGGGGCTTATCTTGGCGGAAACGGAGTCCGCCTCCGTAGAACTTTTGGAGATTTCCAGTCATCTCCCATGGTTACGCTAACTTGTTGTCAAACAAGGCAAAATACCCAAAAACATATCTTCAAACGTTTACGGAGATCTACCCTCTAGCGTAAAATTTTGGGCGGGTGTTTGGGCGGGTGGCTACGGCCCTCCGCTGCAATCAATTGCAGAACGCATATGGGAGGGCAGAGCATGCCGAAGGTAGCCAAGGAACTGTCAGCGCTGGAAGTGAAGAACCTTCCGCCCGGTAGCCACGCGGTGGGCGGTGTTGCTGGCCTGATTCTTGAAGTCACACCCACAGGCGGGAAGACCTGGGTTCTTCGTGTCAGGACGGGCACCAAGCGCCGGGAAATCGGTTTGGGGGGCTACCCGTCAACCTCCCTTGCGGAAGCCCGCAACAAGGCCAGAGAGACACGGGAAGCCATCGGCAAAGGTGTTGACCCGGTTGCAGAGAGGCAGGCAGCAAAGGCCGCATTGCTGGCACAACAAGCCAGCTTGAAGACCTTCGCATGGTGCGTTGATTCCTACCTTGCTGGCATGGAAGGCCAGTGGAAGAACGCGAAACACGCCGCCCAATGGCGTAGCACGCTGGAGACCTACGCCAATCCGATCATTGGCAAACTGCCCGTGCAATCAATTGCATTGCCGCATGTGTTGGAAGTGCTGAACCAACCGCAGCCCGACAAGGCCAATGCGGCGCTATGGGACAGCAAAAACGAGACTGCCTCACGCTTGCGCGGGCGTGTTGAAAAGGTGCTGGACTGGGCGACAGTCCACGGCTACCGCGATGGCCTGAACCCTGCCCGCTGGAAAGGACACCTTGACGCCATCCTGAAGAATCCCGGCAAGGTACAGAAGACCGAGCACCATAAGTCAATCCCTCACGGGGAAATGCACACCTTCATGAGTGCCCTACGCCAGCAGAAGGGCACAGCGGCAAAAGCCCTTGAATTCGCCATCCTGTGCGCCAGCCGTAGCGGAGAGGTACGCGGGGCAACGTGGGCTGAAATCGACCTGAAGAAGGGACTATGGACTATCCCCGGTGAACGCATGAAGGCAGGTAAGCCGCACACCGTGCCGCTGTCAAAGCAGGCCCTGCAATTGATTGCAGCGACTGAGCCCACGGCAGGAACCGACCTCGTTTTCCCAAGCCCACGCGGCAAGGTGCTGTCCGACATGACCCTAACCGCAGTCATGCGCCGCATGCAACTTGATGCCGTGCCTCACGGGTTCCGGTCAACCTTCCGCACCTGGGGCGGGGAGCAGACAGCCTACCCCCGAGACCTCCTGGAGACTGCCCTCGCCCACACGTTGGAAAGCAAAGTGGAAGCGGCGTATATGCACGGCACCCAAATTGAAAAACGCAGAAAACTAATGCAGGAATGGGCTGATTATGTAGATTTGGCGCAGGCACAGGGAAATAATGTAGTCCCACTCAAAGCGGTTAGTCATTAGTTATTGACTGCCGTAGAGATGTTGATATAATCCGACCATCCCACGCAATGGAGTGCACCGGGAAAGCCGCAAGGGCTTTTTCGCGCACTCTTTTTTTGCGCCATAAGCCTTTGCATTTGAATGCAGACACGCTAGAAGGTGCAAAAAATGGCAATTTCGTTTATGAAGAAAGCGGCGGCGGGAACCGCAACAGCAGAAAAACAAAAGGCCGTAACCACGGCAAAGAAGAAGCCGGGACAGGCAAAGAAGCTACCCATTGACGGGTTGAACTTCAACCAGCCGCAACGGTTGCGAGTTGGACACCTGCTAACCCTTCTCCAAATCAGTGCCCCGCAACTTTACAAAATGCGTGCCGCTGGAAAACTCCCAGAACCAGCGGGTCACTTTGGCACTGGCACAAGGCCAACACCATATTGGCTAACTACCCAAATGCTTCCCTACATCACGGGGGAAGCAAGCAATGCATAAGCCAACCGCAAAGCCTCCCCGCCGCCTACAGGGAAAGATCGTGGCACGCCTTTGCAATCAATTGCTGGAAGGCAGCGGCTTGATCGTGAGGGACTGGCAGCTACCGGGCACAAACCCATTGCAAAAGCATCGTCGCTTCACGCTGGAAACGCTGGATGGCGACGACTGGGACGAAATACCGTGCATCTATGAACTGCACCAGCAGCTACAGCACGACGAAGAAAAGAAGGCGCAAGCAACCGGATAAGGACGAAAAAATCCCCTCGACCATTACTGACCGAGGGGCAATTCCGATCCATCAATTGAGGGACGCCGGGCGAGCAAACCCAGCACCTGAATTGTGGTCTCCCCAGAACCTCCGAACAACTTCGATATGCACCTGTCAACTGACAGGCGGGACACCGAAAAGCCCAAAAAGTGACAGGTGGATTCTGTCAAGTGACAGGTACATATCGAACAGCCCAAAGTACCAAAAAGTCAAAGACAAGCGCCTGAAAGCCTCAAAAACACAGATTTTCTGAAAACACGCAAACGGGCAAAAAGGTAGTGACAGGTCTCCACCTAATACCGAAAAGATAAGAGCACATGACCGCCATTTTCCAACCCTCAAACAAAGACCATTCTTTCCCGTTCCATGAGTGGCCTAAAGACATTCCTCCCAGTGACCAGCTTGTGACCTTGTATGAGTCCAACATTGCCTACAGGACAAGCGTTCAACGCATGATCCCGCTACTCAAGGAGGGGGCGACCTGCACTGACTTTCGCAACCACTCCCACATGGGATTACGCAAGCTGGGAAACTGGTTCAAAGACCGCAAGAAGAGCTTTAAGCGCAAGGAGCACTACGGCAACGATCCTGTGCTTGATGTGTGGCCCAACATCGCTTGGCATATGGGGCCTTGCCCCCTCCAAGGAAAGCAAGCCTCAGTCCATCGTGTTGATGACCTGAAGGGCTACCGCATTGGCAATCTGGAATGGGCCTCCAAGGCTGTCCAAGCCCTGGAAAAGGCCGAAGGCACCCGCAAGATCAAGTGGCAGGGTAAATACATCTCTGACAGCCAGTTAATTGCAAAACTCAAAGCGATTGGGATCACCCGGAACCAAAATCAAATTTGGCAGTTCCGCAAGAACAATAAGGTCAAGTTTCCCAGCCTAGACGCACTTCACAAGGCCATGCTTCAAAAATGGGGAGCCTATGAAGCATCAACAGCTTCTCCTTCGGCTCTGATTCCTGACTTCTTTGGAGAGGCCCCACTGGAAAAGGGCCTGTTTCTACCGCATGAGTGGGATAAACGCATCAAAGCCAGGATGTACAAAAACAAGTCCCCGCTTGAACTGCAACTGGACATCGCTAGAGAGCTTGAGGAGGAATACAAATGGGCGGTTTCCCAGCCGGAAAATGGCTACACCCTCAGCCTGAAGAAGAAACTGAACGAGATTGAACGCTTCATTCGACAGGTTCGCTATCGCTTGGATGACCTTGCCACAAAGAAACTCAGCGCCACTCATGACCTTGTGACCATTGGACTCGACAAGGCACCTGATTTTCATCTCCAGCCCGTAGGCTTCAGTGCTCCAGCACCGATCACACCGCCTAAGCAAAAGATTGACGTAGCCCCAACAAAACCAGTTGCACAAGGTGACGGAGACGAGGAAGACGACAAGCCGTTTTTCCTCAGTGGTGAGGCCCTCGCCCAGCACCTAAAAGAGCTTGGGTGCTCATGAGACCCACCGACGCGGTTAGTCAAATCAATGTCCTGCAATCAATTGCAAACGACATATAGATTGAATTTCTCATAACTATTTCATATAATGAAATTCATCATCAACCTTCCACTAACGAGGCCCAACCATGAGAGTGAAAACGACTATGCGCCAGATGAAAGAAGCGAAAGTGGCTTTCATTTCTCTGGTTACCCGTGGTGCAAATCGCATCCCCTTCCGCGTCCTCAAATCCGACAAAGGAGAAGACAATATGCTCGACCTGTCCCAACTGCGCCACGTATTCAAGGGAGAAGCGCCCGCCCAGTCCAAGCCCACCGGCCTGGGGTTCGCTGAAATCCTGCGTGGTAGTAAGCCCACGCCGCAGACCGTGGCGAAAGCGGCACCCGTCCTGCAATCAATTGCAAAGGCAGCGCCCGTGCAATCAATTGCAAAACCGACCCAGCCGCAGCAGCGCCAGCAAGTGGAAGAGGAACGCCAGCGGCAAGGACTCGCACCGAATCAACCTCAGTCCACCGCATCAGCACCGCGCCGCGCCGCGAACACCCCCAAGGTGCCCGCCAAACCCTCCCGCGATACCGTCACCCTCAAGGAGTTGCGGGGCGAAATCGACAACGCCCTGGCTCGACGCCAGAAGGAAGACGCACAGGAGCAGTTCAACGCCAAGCGTAGCGCCTTTGCTCAGATCGCACCGACCCGACAAGATCAAGTTCCACAGGGTGGCCGTGGAGATGCGTGGAGCCTCCGTAACCATGGTGCTCAACTGGCTGTGCAGCTTCTGGGAGGCACTGACAAACCCTTGCCAGCGAACACCGCTTTCAGACCCTATAGCGCTGCGGGCACCAAGGCATAAGCAAGATGCTCAGGGGTAGGCATCACCAACACCATACGCGCCTATCCCTGACCTCTTCCAGCGTGACAAACAGCCGCGCTATTCCAAGGCAGGGGAACGCTATTCCACAGGTTGAAGTACCCAGAACAAATGTGAACCTATGACCGTCGCCTATTCCAAGCCCAGCCCGCAAAAACCCTTGTCAAATCGACAGATAAAAGCCGTCATTGCACTGGCAGAAGGCATGACTCAGGCAGCAGCAGCCGAGTTTGCGGGCACCAGTCCCCAGACTGTCACAGCATGGATGCAAGACCCCGTATTCCATGCCCGCTTGGAAGACGAGATTTACTCCCGCAGCCTAGACGATGCTGCATTCCACAAGCACTTACGCCGCAAGGCACTGAGAGTATTCACGGATGGCCTCTCCTCCCCGAACCCATCGCAACGCATGTGGGCCGCGAAGGAGGTTCTGGCCCGCATCCCTGCCGATCCAGAAGAGGAAGAAGCCGCTTTGAACAGGTCTATCTTTGAATCTGTAATGGCGACCGAAAGGCCGTAGCCACTCGCCCCAGCAATGGGGCTTATTGCTGTTTGCAATTGATTGCACGCAGTGCGCCCTACTACTTGAAGGCCGTTCGCGCCTCTTGCTTGAATCCAATCTCGCAAGAGCGAACACAGGCATCACCCGTCTTCTGTTCCTCTGCAACTTTATCGCAGCCCTCCCGCATGACATTGGATGCCATCACGTCAGCACTCGCCATCTTTGAGAAGTTCGCAAGGTACACACCGGCCAGCGCCTTGCCTCGATAGAAGCATTGATCCGTATTGGGTGCTTCGGCCTTCGCCTCTGCCTTCTTTTCCTTGGGCTGTACCGCCACAGCCTTCGGCGCTGCACTCGATGCGGCAGCCTTGTCTTTCTTCGGTAAGACGGCGGCGACAACGCCGATAGCGAAAACGATCAGCAGCCACTTGCCAATTCCTCCCTTGGCCTTCTTCTTAGCGGGAGCCGCTGCCCCACAGTGCGGGCAAGCCTTCGCCTCTGTACTGACTGGCTTCCCGCACTCCTTGCATGTGGTCATCGCCATTTGTTTTGCTCCTTCCTCGTTTTGCAGCATATATACGGAATTTCTGAGGGTATCACGGCTGAACCTTGCTCAATATTTTGAGCAAGCAACTTGGAACCAGATCAGGCATTCGGGCAGGCACTGCGGCATGCACGCACAAAGCGGAAATGGACGCAAACGGACTTGGCGTTGCGGGCTGGGGTTGACCGCAACTATGTGTCCCTGATTGAGCTTGGCCGCAACAGTCCGAGCGTGCGCCTGATGTTCCGCCTATGTGACGCACTCGACGTCACGCCGTCGGACTTGCTCAAGGATGTAGAACGCCGCATGCGCGTACAGGGCACGGCCCTTACCCCGTCCCTTCCCTGACCCCTACACATAAGCCGCTGCAACGCGGCTTCTTGGTGCCTGCAACTGATTGCAAGCCCCTAGACTTAGGACAACAAGGAGGGAAGACGATGAATTGCGACTATGCAAACATGGCTATCGCCGCTGCTGGGGTAGCAGGTGCATTTTTGGGGGCGGGTGCTACGTACTGGGCAGCTTGGAGACAGACCCCGAAGCCCGATGTGCGAATTGATGAGGTAGCCCTGATGTACTTGGCCCTTAACGACGGCGAAAACACTTTCAAGGCCAAAATCACAAATCACGGCAGTGCAGTAGGCGAGATTGCCAGAACGGAAGTGCAAGCCACCTTGGACGGTGCAGCCCTCACGGCCAAAATTGGTGGCAAGGCTGTAGCGGGAACCATCGCCACAAACGAAAGCAAGGAGTTATGGCTAGACGTGGCACTCCCCGAACCCATGGGCGCGGATGTTCACGAGGGCCGCAAGCGGCTACGTGTGACAGTGACCCTACACCCGATAAAGGGCAAGTCCATCCGGTCTAGCTTCACCTTTTCACGCGATCCCGGCTATGGATTCGTGCCGAGCACAACACCTTGAAGCCCCCTCCGCATCCTGCAATCAATTGCAGACCCTACCGGGTTGACTTTGGGCGGGTGTTTGGGCGGGAATGTCACCCGCCAAAGAAAAAACCCTAAGTGAATCAATCACTTAGGGTCAATCTTGGCGGAAACGGAGGGATTCGAACCCTCGATGAGGCTCTACACCCCATACTCCCTTAGCAGGGGAGCACCTTCGGCCACTCGGTCACGTTTCCAATCCCGCTATTATGCCTCATTTCGGAGGCGATTCCGGCAGCCTGGGCGGCCTGCGGATCCCATGCGAAGGCCTCGCGCAGGCTGCGCACGGCCAGTTCCACCTGCGTTGCATCGATCACCACCGAGGTCTTGGCCTCAGAGGCGGAGATCATCTGGGCCTGGATGCCCGCTTCGCGGAGCGTGCCGAACATCTTGCTGGCCACACCCACATGGCTGCGCGTGCCGGTGCCAACGATGCTGACTTCGCACACACCGGTGTCCCCCACGACTTCCCGTGCGCCCAGTGCGGGAAGCACTGGATTCCGCAACAGTTCCATGGCGCGCGCGCAGTCATTGCGATGCAGCGTGAAGCTGAGATCGGTCTTGCCGTCCTTGCCCATGTTCTGGACGATCGCACCCGCCTCAATGTACGCATCGGCCAGGGTGCGCAGGATATGGCTGGCAATGCCGGGTCGGTGGGGTACACCGAGCACGGAGACCTTGGCCAAGTCACGATTGACGGAAATGCCGGAGACGATGGCTTGTTCCATTTTTTGTGTTCTTTCAAGTGCCGCAGTGGGCGGCTGTGGCGCAGCGTTGCGTGCGCGTAGGGTTGCGGGCCTAAGGACTGGACCAATCCAGCCCAGAGCCTGAGCGCACCACAAAACCACGCCCCACCTTGATGCGGATCTGATGGCCACGGGTGGTGCAGGCCAGGATCTGGTCGAGCAACTCGCCCAGCTGCGCCGCAGCGGGCGTGGTGTGGTGGGCCAGACGCAGCCAGTGGCGCAGCACGTTGGCCTGCCGTGCACGGCTGAGTCCCTGCAGGGCCTTGATCTGTGGGGGCATCCCCACCAGGGCCAGGTCCTGCTGCGC
Organism: Acidovorax sp. GW101-3H11; assembly: GCF_001633105.1. GTDB lineage: Bacteria > Pseudomonadota > Gammaproteobacteria > Burkholderiales > Burkholderiaceae_C > Acidovorax. Next base: position 48,463 of record NZ_LUKZ01000035.1, on the reverse strand, counting down.
CAGCTCGTGCAGCAGTTCGGCAGCCTGGGCGGCGTTGTCGGCCGAGCGCGCAAAGGTGTCGCGAAAAGACGGGAATGCCGCGTCCAGAGCAGGCAGCAACTGGGCGCGGATGCGGTTGCGCGTGAAGCGCTCGTCGGTGTTGGTGGGGTCTTCCACCCAGGCTTGGCCCTGCGCGCGCAGCCAGTGGCGCACATCTGCCCCTGCCACCTGCAGCAGGGGGCGGTGCCAGACGATGCCCGCGCGCTCCCAGCGGGCGGGCATCGCGGCCAGGCCTGCCACGCCTGCCCCGCGCGACAGCGCCAGCAACAGGGTTTCGGCCTGGTCGTCGGCATGCTGCGCCAATGCTATTGATTTAATAGCATTTTTTGGAATGTGGTCGCGCGCAAAGGCCTCAAAAGCCTGGTATCTGGCCTGTCGCGCTGCGTCTTCCGGGCTCTGGCCGGGGGCGTGGCGGGCATCGAGGCGCTGCACCACCAGTGGCACGTCCAGCCGCTGGCACAGCGCGATGCAATGCTGCTCGAAACCATCGGCTGCTGCCTGCAGGCCATGGTGCACATGGATGGCCCGCACCTGGCCAGGCCAACGCCGGGCGCAGGCCAGCAGCAGGGCGGTGGAATCCGCCCCCCCGCTCAGCGCCACGGCCAGGGGCAGTGCGGGCGCAAAAGCCTGCAGGGCGGCGTCGAAGGATTGGGTCATGCCAGCAGCCCTCGCGCCGGGCGGGGGCCTAGCCGAGGGGCAGAGGCAGGATCGGCAAAACAAACAGGGCAGCAGGGCATGGGCGCCGATTATCGCGGGCGCCCCCGCCCGCCCTCGCCCGCCGTCACCCAGCCTGCGTGCGCCGAAAGCACCTCAACCGCCGGGCGCCGACAAACGCGGGGCGGTGTGCGACGCGTCCGTGGACAGGCGGAAGGTGCCCACCACTTCAGACAGCCGCACCGACTGGTCCTTGAGGCTTTGTGCCGCTGCGGCGCTTTCTTCCACCAGCGCGGCGTTCTGCTGGGTCATCTGGTCGAGCTGTGCCACGGCCTGGCCGACCTCGTTGATGCTGGTGCTTTGCTCGTTGGTGGAGGCGGTGATCTCGGCCATGATGTCCGTGACGCGCTGCACCGAGGTGACGATGTCGTTCATGGTCGTGCCTGCGTCATGCACCAGGCGCGAACCGTTCTCGACCTGCTCCACCGAGGTGTTGATCAGCGTCTTGATCTCGCGCGCCGCCTCGGCGCTGCGCTGGGCCAGACTGCGCACCTCGCCTGCCACCACGGCAAAACCCCGGCCTTGTTCACCTGCACGAGCGGCTTCCACGGCGGCGTTCAGCGCGAGGATGTTGGTCTGGAAGGCAATGCCGTCGATGACGCCGATGATGTCGTTGATCTTTCGCGACGCAGCATTGATCTGGTCCATGGTGGTGACCACATTGCCCACCACCTGGCCGCCATGCTGGGCCACGTTGGACGCCTGGGCCACCAGCTGGTTGGCCTGGCGGGCGGAGTCTGCGTTGTGGCGCACGGTTTCGGTGAGCTGCTGCATGGAAGCAGATGTCTCCTGCAGGCTGGACGCGGTGAGTTCGGTGCGCCCGCTCAGGTCGTGGTTGCCGGTGGCGATCTCCTCGGCCGCCACGCGCACCGAGCTGCTGGCATCGCGGATCTGCGCCAGCACGCCCGAGAGCTTGCCCGCAAAGCTGTTGAAGCTGGCGGCGATCTGCGCCAGTTCGTCCTCGCCATGCGTGTCGATGCGGCGCGAAAGATCGCCATCGCCCGCTCCCACCTCGTGCATGGCGTCGCGCACCAGCGTGAGCCTACGCAGCCGCTGGGTCAACACCGCCGCCAGCAGGGCCACTGCTATCGCCAGCACCACGATGCTCGACAACACCGAGGAGGTGAGCATGGTACGAATGGGTGCCATGGCTTCCGATTCATCCAGCGCCACCACCAGCATCCAGTTGGAGCCCGAAATGGGCACCACTGTCAGAAGGCGCTGACGTCCATTGATTTCCACGGGCACCATAGTCTTGGACTGAACCGCAGCATTCAGCTTGTCGCTGGACAGATCCTTGGACAGATCGGACAGGGGTTTGAGCGTCAGCGCTGCATCTGGATGCGCAATGATCTTGCCGTCGGCGGAGGCCATGAAGCCAAAACTCGTGGGCGTGGGCTTGACAGACGCCACCGTGGCCACGACCGACTCCATGGACACATCCCCAGCTGCCACGCCTTTAAGCGCACTGCCCGCCCCGACAGGGGTGGCAAACGTGACGACCAGCTTGCCGTCCGAAGCTGAAATGTAGGGCGGCGTGATGACGGATGCACCGGCCGCCGCAGCCTGCTTGTACCAGGGCCGGGCAGTGGGATCGTAGTCGGGGGGCAGGTTGCGCTGCTCGGAGAACACGTACTTCTTGTCCGCATACCCGAAATACACAGTAGAGAACTTGCCGGCATCGCGCAGGATGGCCAGAGTTTTGACGGGATCCGGATCTTCAAAGGCGCCGATGGATGCCGCCACAATCATGGCCTTGGCACGCCCCCACTCCTCAATGGTTTCCACATGGCTCTTGGCGGTGGCCAGGCTCTCTTCTTGAAGCGCATCGCGCGCTTGGCTGCGCGCCACCAGAAAGTTCGCCACCGTCAGCACCAGCAGGGCCAGCACCAGGCAAATTGTGGACAACACCAGAATCTGCCCCTTGAGGGACTTGAACATCGACATGCGACACTCCTTCGGCCCGCGCAACGAGCCATCGAAACATGCTACATCTTGTTGCAACATGTGCGCCATAGGGAAATGCCGACGGCGTGCTGCGCGCCGCCGCACCCTCTTCCTACAGTGCCCCAGAAACGACAACGGCCCCTGCTGGGGCCGCGTCGGAAGCGGGTCGCCAGCGCGACCTGCTCAGGAAGCTAGGATATTCAGCGGCTGTCCGCCTTGGTGTCACCAAAGCGGCCGTAGCTTTGCAGGCGCTCATAGCGGCGGTCCAGCAGGTCCTTGACCTTGAGGTCGGCCACCTGGCGGAAGGCATCGCCCAGCGCGCGCTTGAGGAAGGCGGCCATCTGCTTGTGGTCGCGGTGGGCGCCGCCCACGGGCTCGCTCACGATCTTGTCCACCAGGCCCAGCGCCTTCAGGCGGTGGGCAGTGATGCCCAGCGCGTCGGCGGCTTCCTGGGCCTTGTCGCTGGTCTTCCAGAGGATGGAGGCGCAACCTTCAGGGCTGATCACCGAGTAGATGGCGTACTGCAGCATCACGACCTGGTCGGCCACGCTGATGGCCAGCGCGCCGCCGGAGCCGCCTTCGCCAATGATGGTGGTGATGATGGGCACTTCGAGCTGCGCCATCTCGAAGATGTTGCGGCCGATGGCCTCGGACTGGCCGCGCTCCTCGGCGTCGATGCCGGGGTAGGCGCCGGGCGTGTCCACAAAGGTGAACACGGGCAGCTTGAACTTCTCGGCTGTCTTCATGAGACGCAGCGCCTTGCGGTAGCCCTCGGGCTTGCTCATGCCGAAGTTGCGTATGGCGCGCTCCTTCGTGTCACGGCCCTTCTGGTGGCCGATGACCATGCAGGCATGGCCATTGAAGCGCGCGAGGCCGCCCACGATGGACTGGTCGTCCGCATAGTGGCGGTCGCCGTGCAGCTCCACGAAGTCGGTGAAGATGTCGCGCACGTAGTCGAGCGTGTAGGGGCGCTCGGGGTGGCGGGCGATCTTGGTGATCTGCCAGGGCGACAGCTCGCTGTAAATGTCTTTGGTGAGCTGCTGGCTCTTTTTGCTCAGCTGGTCGATCTCTTCCGAGATATCGACGGCACTCTCGGTCTGCACGTAGCGCAGTTCTTCAATTTTGGATTCCAGCTCTGCGATGGGCTGCTCGAAATCCAGAAAGGTCTTTTTCGCCAACGTTGTTCTCCTTGGGGCTCGCGCCGGGCGGCTGCCACGATGAATGGCACGCACTGTAACCGACGGTTAACGATTTTTGGTCAAACGCGTCAGAGGGCGTCAGTAAGCAACCGGCTGCGGGTCGAGCGACCGCCAAATATACCAAGTCGCCACACTGCACCAGGGCTTCCAGGCCTCGGCCACCTCGCGGGCATCGCTGCGGCTCACAGGGTCACCCGAGAAGTAATTCTGGCTGATGCCGGTGATCAACCCCGGATCGTCCAGGGGCAATACATTGGGCCGCATCAAATAGAAGATCAAAAACATCTCGGCCGTCCAGCGGCCGATGCCGCGAATGGCCACCAGCTCGGCAATGATGGCCTCGTCGTCCATCGCTGCCCAGTCCTTCACATGCAGCTTGCCGCTCTCGAAGTGCATGGCCAGGTCCACCAGGTAGTCCACCTTGCGGGCCGACAGGCCTGCGGCGCGCATGTCGTCAATCTTGAGCTTGAGCACGCTGGCGGGCTTCATGCCACGCGGCAGCAGCGCCACCAGGCGCTCCCATACCGCCTGGGCGGATGCCACCGACACCTGCTGGCCCACGATGGAGCGCGCCAGCGTAATAAAGGGATCGCCTTTGGTCTGCAGCGCGGCGTCGCCAAACTGCGGGATCAGGCGTTTCATCACCCGGTCTTTTTTGACGAGGTGCTTGCACGCCTCGGCCCAGTAGTCGGGCGTGGCCAGCACCAGCGGCGGCGTTGCGGCGTCGCCCGCTATCTTTTTAGAAGCTGCCACGGCTTACCCCATGCGCCGTAGCGGCATTTTTTGCATACAAACGGGGATCACTGCGCGGCTTCCCATGTCGTGCCTGCGGCGGAGTCCTTGAGCACGATGCCCTGGGACAGCAGCGCCTGGCGGATGCGGTCGGCCTCGGCGAAGTTCTTGGCGGCCTTGGCAGCGGCGCGGGCCGCAATCTGCGCCTGGATGTCGGCTTCGTTCACGCCTGCACCGGCCTGCAGGAAGGCCCTGGGGTCGCCCTGCAGCAGCCCCAGGCAACCACCCAGCGCCTTGAGCAGCCCTGCCAGCTCGGCCGAGCGGGTCTTGTTGACCTCACCCGCCAGCTCGAACAGCACGGCCACGGCCTCGGGCGTGCCGAAGTCCTCGTCCATCGCGGCCTTGAAGCGGGCGGCGTAGGGATTGCTCCAGTCGATGGCAACCACTTCGGCGGGGGCGACCAGACTCAGCGCCGTGTACAGGCGCTTCAAGGCCTGGCGTGCGTCGTCCAGGTGGGCGTCGCTGTAGTTCAGCGCGCTGCGGTAGTGGGCGCGCACCATGAAGAAGCGCAGCGTCTCCGCGTCGTAGGTCTTGAGCACGTCGCGGATGGTGAAGAAGTTGCCCAGGCTCTTGGACATCTTCTCGTTGTCCACGCGCACGAAACCGTTGTGCACCCAGAACTTCGCCAAAAGCTGGCCGGTGGCGCCTTCGCTCTGGGCGATCTCGTTCTCGTGGTGAGGGAACTGCAGGTCTGCACCGCCGCCATGGATGTCGAAGGTTTCGCCCAATGTGGCGCCGCACATGGCCGAGCACTCGATGTGCCAGCCGGGGCGGCCCGCGCCGAATTCGCTGTCCCACTTGGCCTCGGGCGGCTCCTCCGGCTTGGAGGCCTTCCACAGCACGAAATCGAGCGGGTCTTCCTTGCCATCGAGCACGGCCACACGCTCGCCCGCGCGCAGTTCATCCAGCGACTTGCCCGAGAGCTTGCCGTAGCCGTCGAACTTGCGCACCGAGTAGTTCACGTCACCATTGCTCGCGCGGTAGGCCAGGCCCTTGCCTTCGAGCCGGCCGATGAGCGAGAGCATCTGGGGCACATATTCGGTGGCGCGGGGCTCTACGGTGGGGGGCTCGATGCCCAGCAGGCCGATGTCCTGGTGCATCGCGGCAATCATCTCGTCGGTGAGCTGGCGGATGGTGATGCCCCGCTCCAGCGCACGTTTGATGATCTTGTCGTCGATGTCGGTGATGTTGCGCACGTAGGTGACGCGGTAGCCGCTGCTTTTCAGCCAGCGCTGCACCACGTCAAAAGCCATCATCATGCGCGCATGGCCAATGTGGCACAGGTCATAAATGGTCATGCCGCACACGTACATGCGCACATGTGAGGGTTCGAGCGGGGAAAAATCCTCCAATGCACGCGACAGCGTGTTGTAGATGCGCAAACTCATGGGATTTCAGTCACGGGGGAAGGGGTGGTTGGGTGAAGCAATTCACCCGGCAGCTAAGGGCCTGGAACAGATTCTCAGAGCCCTTGGCGGGGGTTGGCCCGGCAGGGGGCATACAGCAAAATCACCCGCGGCAACAGCGTTCCGTCATGACAACCCCCTCAGCTACAATCCGCCGCAGTATAAGCCCCCGCCCCGGCGGGCCGCTGCCCAACCCCCCGGAATCCCCATGAAGCCAGTCCTCCGCACCCTTCCACAACTCCTGCGCCTGGTGGCGCTGACCGCGCTGCTGGGCGCGGGCGTGGCCCATGCCGAGGACTACTCCGACATCACCCAACTGCTGAAAACCGGCAAGGCCGCCGAGGCCCTGGTGAAAGCCGATCAGCGCCTGGCCGCCACCCCGCGCGACCCGCAGCTTCGCTTTCTGCGCGGCGTGGCACAGGCCGACAGCGGCAAACAGGGCGAGGCCATCACCACCTTCACCAAGCTGACGGAAGAGTATCCCGAGCTGCCCGAGCCCTACAACAACCTGGCCGTGCTCTACGCCAACCAGAACCAGCTGGACAAGGCCCGCACGGCACTCGAAATGGCGATCCGCACCAACCCCAGCTACGCCACCGCGCACGAAAACCTGGGCGACATCTACGCCAAGCTGGCCAGCCAGGCCTACAACAAGGCCCTGCAGCTGGATGCCACCAGCGCCAACTCGGTCAAGCCCAAGCTGGCCCTGATCCGAGAACTGTTCTCTGCCGACGCGGCCAGCAAATCCGGCCGCCCTGCGGCGGCAGCCCCCGTGCCCGCCGCCGTGGTGGCCACGCAGCGCCCGGCTCCTGCCGCAGCAGCGCCTGCACCCGCAGCCCCCACCCCGGCCCCGGCAACTGCGGCAGCCCCCGCGCCCGCCGCTACCCCGGCGGCTACAGCGCCCGCCCCCACACCGGCTCCGGCCCCTGCGGCCGCCAGCGACGCATCCACCCAGGCCGTGACAGCCGCCGTGCAGGCCTGGGCCGCCGCCTGGGCCGCCAAGGACATGAAGGCCTACCTGGGCGCCTACGACAAGTCTTTTGACCCGCCGGGCAACCAGAACCGCGCCGCCTGGGAGAAAGAGCGCGAGTCGCGCATCGTGGGCAAGTCCAAGATCAGCGTGAAGCTGTCCGACATTGCCGTGTCGGTCCAGGGTGACAAGGCCACGGCCCGCTTTCGCCAGGCCTACAGCGCCGACGCGCTCAACGTGACCAGCCGCAAGACGCTGGATCTGGTGAACAGCAACGGCCGCTGGGCCATTGTTCGCGAATCCACAGGCGGTTGACCGTGAACCCCGACGCGGCGCCTGCGCCTCTTGCGCGGGCTTTTTTTTTGCCCTGACCCGACCCTGATGCCGCGCATGTCTGTGCCTTTGCCCGCACCAGGTCGCCTGGCGGCAACCGCCGCCCTGTGCCTGGCGGGCCTGCTGCTGGCCGCCCCCGCGATGTCCCAGGGCGACAAGGAAAAGAAGAAGCGGCGCGCAACATCCTCGGCACCGCCTGTTTCTGCCGAAGCCCTGCGCGACGGCCAGGCCGAAGCCCGCCTGATGGCTGTGTACAAGCTCGTGGCCGAAGGCCGGGGCCGCGAAGCCCTGCTGCAGGCCGAAAGCCTGGCGCGCGACTACCCCAACTTCCAGCTCGCCCAGCTCGCCGTGGGCGATCTGCTGATGTCGCGCACGCGCCCCATCCGCCACCTGGGCGATGTGGCGCCCGAGCCCGACTCGGCCCGCAGCCTCCAGGCCGCTGCCACCCTCTCCGAGCTGCGCACCGAATCGCGCCAGCGGGTGGACGCGCAACGCAGCCGCCCGCCGGAGAACAGCGTCCCGGCCCAGTTCCTGGAGCTGTCGCCCCGCTCGCGCCACGCGATTGCGGTGGACGCCTCGCGCTCGCGCCTGTACCTGTTTGAAAACACCCCCAAGGGCCTGCAGCTGGTGGCCGACTACTACGCGTCGGTGGGCAAGCTTGGCATCGAAAAAGAGGTGGAGGGCGACCAGCGCACGCCGCTCGGTGTGTACTTCATCACCAGCCGCCTCGACCCCGCCACGCTCAAGGACTTCTACGGCGCGGGCGCCCTGCCCATCAACTACCCCAACCCGCTGGACCAGAGCCGGGGCAAGACGGGCAGCGGCATCTGGCTGCATGGCACGCCCCCCGACCAGTTTGCGCGCGCCCCGCTGGCCACCGACGGCTGCCTGGTGCTGGCCAACCCCGACCTGGAGCGCATCCTGCGCACGGTGGAACCCCGCTCCACCCCCGTGGTGATTGCGCGCCAGCTGCAGTGGGTGCAGCCCCACAGCGTGGCGGCCGAGCGCAAATCGTTCGAAGCCGTGCTCAACGCCTGGCGCACCGCCAAGACCGAAGGCGACATGAAGCGCCTGATGAGTTTTTACGCCCCCGACTTCCAGAGCTACCGCAAGAAGCCACTGGAGGAATGGACCCAGGTGTTGCAAGCCGAGACCCGCGCGCTCAAGGGCCGGGAACTCCAGCTCAAGGACAAGTCTTACCTGCGCTGGACAGACTCGGCCGACACCATGGTGGTAACGTTCGGCGAAGTCGCCGAAGGCGCCCGCACGGGCCCGACCAAGCGCCAATACTGGACGCGGCGGGGCCCACATTGGCAGATATTTTTCGAAGGAGTGATTGGATGATTTCCAGAAGAAATTCGACCCTGGCGCTGGCCAGCATTGCCCTGGCAGCTATTTTTTCGGTAGCACCTGTCCATGCGCAAGACGCCCCCAAGGTCAAGCTGGCCACCTCGATGGGTGACATCGTGGTGCAGCTCGATGCCGCCAAGGCGCCCAAGACGGTCGAGAACTTCCTGGCCTACGTGAACAGCAAGCACTACGACGGCACGATCTTCCACCGTGTGATCGACGGCTTCATGATCCAGGGCGGCGGCTTCACGGCCGACATGCAGCAAAAGCCCACCAAGGCCCCCATCGCACTCGAAGCCAAGAACGGCCTCAAGAACGACACCTACACCATCGCCATGGCCCGCACGGGCAACCCCGACTCGGCCACCTCGCAGTTCTTCATCAACGTGAAGGACAACGCCATGCTCAACGCCCCCAGCCCTGACGGCCACGGCTATGCCGTGTTCGGCAAGGTGGTCGAAGGCACCGCCGTGGTGGACAAGATCAAGGCCGTGGCCACCGGCAACAAGGGCCCGCACCAGAACGTGCCCACCACCCCCATCACCATCACTTCCGCCACCGTGGTGAAGTGAATTTTTTGAAGAAAGCACTGCTATGAGCAATCCACAAGTCGAACTCCACGTGACCATCAACGTGGCTGAAACCGCCACCCAGGGCGTGATCACCATCGAACTGGACGCTGTGAATGCGCCCAAGTCCACGGCCAACTTCCTGAGCTACGTGAACAGCGGCTTCTACAGCGGCACCGTGTTCCACCGCGTGATCAAGAACTTCATGGTCCAGGGCGGCGGCATGACGGCCGACATGAAGCAAAAGGAAACCCAAGCCCCCATCGAGAACGAAGCCAAGAACGGCCTGAAGAACGACAAGTACACCCTGGCCATGGCCCGCACCGGCGACCCCCACAGCGCCACGGCCCAGTTCTTCATCAACACGGTGGACAACGGCTTCCTGAACCACACCTCGCCCACTGCGCAAGGCTGGGGCTATGCCGTGTTCGGCAAGGTCGTAAAGGGCCAGGACGTGGTGGACGCCATCAAGGCTGTGCGTACCACGCGCAAGGGTTACCACGATGACGTGCCATTCGACGCTGTGGTCATCGACAAGGCCGTGGCCCTGTAAATCCACCGCCTGATTCGGGCCTTGACTGCCGCCCCGTTGACGACCGTGCCCCCGTTCGAGGAGCTTGCCGCTCCCTCGCATTGGCGCACAGTCGAATTCATTTCGGACCTGCACCTGCAGGCCAGCGAGCCCGCCACCGTGGCCGCCTGGCTGCACTACCTGCAGACCACACAGGCCGACGCCCTCTTCATCCTGGGCGACCTGTTCGAGGTGTGGGTAGGCGACGATGCCCTGCAGGAGCCCGGCAGCTTCGAGGCCACATGCTGCGCCAGCCTGCAGGCCGCCGCGCAGCGCCTGCCGGTGTTCTTCATGCACGGCAACCGCGACTTTCTGGCGGGCCCGGCCTTCCTGGCGCATTGCGGCATCACCGGCCTGGCCGACCCCACCGTGCTGGTGTTTGGTGGCCAGCGCTTTGTGCTCAGCCATGGCGATCTGCTGTGCCTGGATGACGTGGACTACCAGCGTTTTCGGGTGCAGGCGCGCAGCGCCGAGTGGCAGCAGCAGTTTCTGGCCCAGCCCCTGGCCACACGCCGTGCACAGGCGCGCGGCATCCGGCAGGAGAGCGAGGCACGCAAACAATCCGGCGCCAGCTATGCCGATGTGGACGGCCCCGCCGCCATTGCCTGGCTGCAGGCTGCAGGTGCCCGCACGCTCATCCACGGCCACACCCACAAGCCTGCCAGCCACCTGCTGGCCCCGGGCCTGCAGCGCGTGGTGCTCAGCGACTGGGACGCCGCCGCATTGCCTCCCCGCGTGGAAACACTGCGTTTGTCCGGCGCGGGCTTGGAACGGGTGGCACTGGCCCCCAGCTACCAGCGATCCTGAACTGCGCGGGGCCTGACCGCCTTGCAGCCTGATCGCCATGCCCCCTTTTCTCAACCGGCTCTGGCGCCACGTGCGCTCCACCGTGGCCCCGGTGCCCGACATCTCCGCCACGCTGTGGTTGCAAACGCTGCAGCGCTACCCCTTCCTGGCGGCGCTATCGCTGCACGACCAGTCCAAGCTGCGCGCGCTCAGCGCCCTCTTCCTGCACTACAAGGAATTCCACGGTGCCCATGGCCTGGTGGTGACCGATGCCATGGCCATCGACATTGCAGCCCAGGCCTGCCTGCCCCTCTTGCATTGGGGCGACCCCGCCAAGGCACTCGCCTGGTACGACGACTTTGTGGGCATCGTGCTTCACCCCGGCGAGGCCGTAGCCCGCCGCAAGACCATGGACGACGCCGGTGTGGTGCATGAACACACGCAGGTACTGCTGGGCGAAGCCATGGAGCGCGGCCCCATCATGCTGAGCTGGGAGCATGTGGCCAACGCCGCCGAAAACACCGCGCGCGGCCACAACGTGGTGGTGCACGAGTTTGTGCACAAGCTCGACATGAAAAGTGGCGAACCCAACGGCTGCCCGCCCCTGCCTGCCGGCTTCATGGGCGCCCGCACCGGCCGCGCTGCCTATGAAGCCTGGTGGAACGCCTGGGAGCCCGCCTACCGGGACTTCCGCGAAGCAGTCATCAAGGCCGAGCGCTTCGGCGCAGAACGCCCCTGGCTGGACGCCTACGGCGCCACCTCGCAGTCCGAGTTCTTCGCCGTGGCCTGCGAGGCGTACTTCGTGAGCCGCGCTCGGTTTGCGCAGGAGTTTCCGGGGTTGATGCCGGTGCTGGACACTTTCTTTCAGCGCCCCACCCACGCGAACTGACGGGGCAAAGCCACACCGGGAGTGACAAGCCCCCACAGGCATTGCCTTTGTTTGCCGATGCCAGGACGGTGTGGACATGCAATGAACAACCGCCAAGACAAGAAGTCCACATTTTGACAATTTATCCAATTCTGGATAAATTGCCGCCATGCCTGCACACGCCCCCGCGCCAGCCCGCCCCCGCACCCGCCAGCGAACACCTGCGCGCACAGCCGAACAAGCCGCCCTGCTTTCGCAGATCGAGCAGGTTGCACAAGGCCTCGCCGCCACATTTGCACCGTTTTGCGAGGTGGTGGTGCACGACCTGCTGGACCCCAAGCACTCCATCCTGGCCATCCACAACAACCTGTCGGGGCGCATGGTGGGCGACCCCACCACCGAGATGGGACTCACACGCATCGCGGACCCAGACTATCCGCAGGTGGTCGCCAACTACGCCAACCAGTTCGCTGACGGGCGCCCGGCCAAGAGCACCTCGGTGGGCATCAAGGACGCCTCGGGCCACTACATCGCCGCGCTGTGCCTAAACGTGGACCTCACGCTGTTTCGCAGCCTGCAGAGCGTGGTGGGCCAGTTCACTGCCACGGATGGCGACACGGGGCTCAAGGAATCGCTGGACCCCGCCGGGGCCGAAGCCATCCGCCAGCGCATTGACCAGTTCGCGGCGCGGCTGTCGTCGGCGCCACGTGCGCTCAAGGCGGCCGAGCGACGTGCGCTGCTGCGCGAACTCAAGGCATCGGGCAGCCTGGAGGTGCGCCGCGCCATGGAGGTCGTGGCGCAGCACCTGGGCGTGTCACGCGCCACGGTGTATGGCGACGTGAAATGACACGGCCCCACAACTCGGCCTGCCGCACCCGCCGCATCTGACTTTTCCACTTCCCACCCGGACTTCACCATGGCATCAACCCTCCCCGCCCTCCCCACCTACGACGATGTGGTGGCCGCCGCTGGCCGCATTGCAGGGGTGGCCCACCGCACGCCGGTGCTCACCTCGCGCACCGTCAACGAAGAATTTGGCGCCCAGGTGTTCTTCAAGTGCGAGAACCTGCAGCGCATGGGCGCGTTCAAGTTCCGAGGGGCCTACAACGCGCTCGCCCAGTTCAGCCCCGCGCAGCGCAAGGCCGGGGTGGTCGCGTTCTCCTCAGGCAACCACGCGCAGGGCATTGCGCTGGCCGCGCGCGAGCTGGGCATTCCAGCCACCATCCTCATGCCGCAGGACGCGCCCGCCGCCAAGGTGGCCGCCACGCAGGGTTATGGCGCCCAGGTGGTGTTCTTTGACCGCTACACCCAGGACCGCGAGCAGCTCACCCGCGACCTGGCCGAACGCCATGGCCTCACGCTGATCCCGCCCTACGACCACGCGGATGTGTTGGCCGGCCAGGGCACGGCCGCCAAGGAGTTGTTCGAGGAGGTCGGCCCGCTGGATGCATTCTTTGTGTGCCTGGGCGGCGGCGGGCTGCTGTCGGGCTCGGCCCTGGCCACGCGGGCGCTGTCGCCCCAGACCAAACTCTATGGCGTGGAGCCCGCAGCGGGCAACGACGGACAGCAGTCGTTCCGCAGCGGTTCCATCGTGCACATCGACACGCCCACCACCATTGCCGATGGTGCGCAAACCCAGCACCTGGGCCACATCACCTTCGCCATCATCCGCCGCGATGTGGACGACATCCTCACGGTGACGGACGAGCAGCTGGTGGATGCCATGCGCTTTTTTGCCGAGCGCATGAAGCTGGTGGTGGAGCCCACCGGTTGCCTTGGTTTTGCCGCCGCACGGGCCATGCAGAGCGAACTCAAGGGCCAGCGCGTGGGCGTGCTCATCAGCGGCGGCAACGTGGACCTGGCACGGTTTTGCGCCTTGGTGGCGAGGTGACGGGCCCCCGCCCGGCCCCGCCAGCCTGAAAAGACGTCACGCCGACAGCGCCTGCTCCACCGCCGCCTGGGCCTCTTCCAGGCTGCTGAAGAACCGCATCGGCTGGGGCATGGCCTTGGGCAGATGGGCCGGCGCGGGCCACAGGCGCTCGTCCTCCCAGGCGGCGGTCCACCCCCCGATGTCTTTGCGCTTGACGGAGCAGATCGCTTGCCCATCCACCATCGCGGTCCAGGTGGTAGGCGGGTTGTGGTCCCAGCTGACATGTGCCATGGTGCCCTCCGGCAGTTGCTCGGTTGCAACCCATTCTAGGAAGCTGCTACAGGCTGGGCAATGTGTTCGACCCTAAGTTTGCTGGGCGGTCCGCTGGGCCGGGTGGCAGATCCCCAAGCGCGCAAGGCGCTGGAGGTGCGGGTGCAGGGGTTGTTGGTGCCGAGCCAACTACACCCCGTCTTCTGAGCACCTGTCCTTCGGCGCCCGAAGTGACCTCGCGCGGGGCGCGGCCCGCTCGCAGGCTTATGCCTTTTGCCGCCCCACCGCGCTGCGGGCAGCACGTGCCACGGCCTGCGCATCCACCCCAAAAAACTCCCGCAGCGCAGCCCGCGTGTCGCTGCGGCCAAAGCCATCGGTGCCCAGGGTGATGTACTTGCGCCCTTCGGGGATAAATGCGCGCACTGTCTCGGGCACGGCGCGCACGTAGTCGGTGGCAGCCACCACGGGCCCGCTGGTGGCTGCCAGTTGGGTGGCAAGCCAGGGGGTGCCGGGGTCAACCCCTTCTTCACCCGCCAGCGCGCGCTGTTCGCAGGCCACGCCGTCGCGGGCCAGTTCGCTCCAGCTGGTGACGCTGAGCACGGTCACATCCAGGCCGTCGCTGGCGAGTTGTTCTGCGGCCTTGACCACCTCGGTCAGGATGGCGCCGGAACCCATCAGGGTGACGGCATTTTGGGAAGAAATCAGGCCTTTGCGCGCGTCCACATTGCCCTGATAGCTCCTAAATATATAGCACCCACGCAAGACGCCGTCTGCAGCACCTGCGGGCAGGTCGGGTTGGGCGTAGTTCTCGTTCATCAGCGTGACGTAGTAGAAAACGTCGCGCTGCTCGGTCACCATCTCGCGCATGCCTGCGTCGATGATCACGGCCATCTCGCCTGCGTAGGCCGGGTCGTAGGCCTTGCAGTTAGGGATGGTGGCGGCCACGAGGTGGCTGGTGCCGTCCTGGTGCTGCAGGCCTTCGCCACCCAGCGTGGTGCGGCCCGAGGTGGCGCCCAGCAAAAAGCCGCGCGCGCGCTGGTCAGCGGCGGCCCAGATGGCGTCGCCCACGCGCTGAAAGCCGAACATCGAGTAGTAGATGTAGAACGGCAGCATGGCCAGGCCGTGCACGCTGTAGCTGGTGGCGGCTGCTGTCCAGCTCGCAATCGCACCCGCTTCGCTGATGCCTTCTTCGAGGATCTGCCCATCCAGCGCCTCGCGGTAGCTCAGCACCGAGCCGATGTCCTCGGGCGCGTAGCGCTGGCCCACGCTGCTGTAGATGCCGACCTGCTTGAACAGGTTGGCCATGCCGAAGGTGCGCGCCTCGTCGGCCACGATGGGCACGATGCGCGGGCCTAACGTGGCGTCCTTCAGCAGCGTGCCCAGCATGCGCACAAAGGCCATGGTGGTGCTCATCTCCTTGCCATCGGCCTGCAGCGCAAACTGGGCGTAGCTGGCCAGGGGCGGCACGGGCAACACGTCGCAGTCCGTCTGGCGCCGGGGCAGGTAGCCGCCCAGTTGCTGGCGGTGACGGCGCAGGTATTGCATCTCCGGGCTGTCTTCGGCAGGCTTGTAGAACGCCAGGCTGGTCGCCTGCTCGTCGGTGAGCGGCAGGTTGAAGCGGTTGCGGAATTCGATGAGGTCGGTGTCGTCCAGCTTCTTCTGGCTGTGCGTGGTCATCTTGCCCTGCCCCGCCGTGCCCATGCCGTAGCCCTTTTTGGTGTGGGCCAGGATCACGGTGGGCTGGCCCTTATGGGCGCTTGCTGCGGCATAGGCGGCATGGATCTTCACCAGGTCGTGCCCGCCGCGCTTGAGGCGGTCGATCTGCTCGTCCGTCATGCCCTGGGCCAGCGCGGCCAGCTCGGGGTTCTGGCCAAAGAAGTTGTCGCGGTTGAAGCGGCCGTCCTTGGCGGCGAAGGTCTGCATCTGGCCGTCCACCGTGCCTTCCAGCGTGCGCACCAGCGCGCCGGTGAGGTCGCGGGCAAACAGGCCGTCCCAGTCGCTGCCCCAGACCAGCTTGACCACGTTCCAGCCCGCGCCCGCAAACAGGCGCTCCAGCTCGTCGATGATGCGGCCGTTGCCGCGCACCGGGCCGTCCAGGCGCTGCAGGTTGCAGTTAACCACCCACACCAGGTTGTCGAGGCCTTCGCGCGCGGCCAGGGTCAGGGCGCTCATGGATTCGGGCTCGTCCATCTCGCCGTCGCCAAACACGCCCCAGACTTTGCGCGCCGAGCAGTCGAGCAGGTTGCGGTGCGTGAGGTAGCGCATGAAGCGCGCGTGGTAGATGCTGCTGATGGGGCCAATGCCCATGGAGCCGGTGGGGAACTGCCAGAAGTCCGGCATCAGCCAGGGGTGCGGGTAGCTCGACAGCCCCTGCGCGCCCGCGTGGGGGGCGGTGATTTCCTGCCGGTAGTGCTGCAGGTCGTTCTCGGTGAAGTGCCCCTCCAGAAACGCCCGCGCATACACGCCGGGCGCGCTGTGCGGTTGAAAGAACACCAGATCGCCCCGGTGCTGGCCCTCGCCCACGCCTTCGCGCGCGCGGAAGAAGTGGTTGAAGCCGCTCTCAAACAAATCGGCCGCACTGGCGTAACTGGCGATGTGCCCGCCCAGCTCGCCATACGCTTGATTCGCCCGCACCACCATGGCCAGCGCGTTCCAGCGCATGATGGACGCCAGGCGCTCTTCCACCGCCAGGTCGCCCGGAAACGCGGGCTGCGCCTGGGCCGCCACGGTGTTCACATACGGCGTGTTGAGCTGCGGCTGCCAGCCCACGCGCTGGGTGCGGGCCAGGCGCACCAGCTCCTGCAGCACAAACCGCGCGCGCTCGGGGCCTTCGGTGGCCACCAGGGCCAGGAAGGCATCGCGCCATTCGGCGGTCTCTTGCGGGTCGATGTCGGCCAGGGTGTCCTGGGGGCTGAGGAGGTGGGGGGGCAGTGGGGCGTTCATGGGAGCACACTGTAGAAGGGTTGGGCAAAAATGTGATGCCGAAACGCGCATTTCTGGCGACTTCAAAAGCACAATATGCCGCATCAAAAAGAAATGACAGCATATGAAGCTTGACGTGACCGATCTGCGCATTCTGGCCGAGTTGCAGGCCGATGGTTCGCTCTCCAACGTGGAGCTGGCGCGGCGCGTGCACTTGTCGCCTTCGCCCTGCCTGGCGCGGGTCAAGGCGCTGGAGGCGGCGGGCGTGATCGCCCGCTATGTGGCGCTGGCCAACGCGGCGGCGCTGGGGCTGGGGCTCAATGTGTTCATCAGCATCAGCCTGAAAACGCAGAACAAGGAGGCGCTGGCCGACTTTGAGCGGCGCATTGCCGAGCACGACGAGGTGATGGAGTGCTACCTGATGAGCGGCGACTCCGACTACCTCATCCGCGTGGCGTTGCCCGACATTGCGGCGCTGGAGCGCTTCATCCTGGAGCAGCTTTCGCCGATCCCGGGGCTGGAAAAAATCCGCTCCAGCTTCGCGCTCAAGCAGGTGCGCTACAAGACGGCTCTGCCGCTGCCACACGCTCGGGGCTGAGCCCGGCGTGGATGCCAGCGCTGATGCCAGCACTGAGGTCCATGGCGTGGGCCAGGTCCAACGCCTGGCCGATGTCGGCCAGCAGGTCGTCCAGGTCTTCCAACCCCACCGACAGGCGCACCAGGCCTTCGGCAATGCCGTGGGCGGCGCGCTGCTCGGGTGTGTAGGTGGAATGCGTCATGCTGGCCGGGTGCTGGGCCAGGGTTTCGGCATCGCCCAGGCTCACGGCGCGGGTGACGAGCTGCAGCGCGTCCATGAAGCGCACGCCCGCCTGCAGGCCGCCGCGCAGCTCAAAAGCGATCATCCCGCCCATCTGACGCATCTGCTGCTTTGCCAGCGCGTGCTGCGCAAAGCTGGGCAGGCCGGGGTAGTGCACGGCCGCCGCAGCCGGGTGGGCGGCGATGAATTCGGCCACCTTCTGCGCGCTTTGGCAGTGGCGGTCCATGCGCAGCGCCAGGGTTTTCAGGCCGCGCATCACCAGGTGGGCGTCTTGTGCCGACATCACGGCGCCGGTCATGTCTTTCAGGCCGTACAGGCGCACGCGCTGGGCCAGCTCGGCATCGGCAAACACCGCCGCGCCTGCGGTCAGATCGCCATGGCCGCCCAGGTACTTGGTCATGGAGTGCACGCTCACATCGGCACCGAGTAGCAGCGGCTGCTGCAGATAGGGCGTGCAGTAGGTGTTATCCACCACCACCTTGGCCCCCTGGGCGTGGGCCAGGGCCGACACGGCAGCGATGTCCACCAGGCGCATGTTGGGGTTGGCGGGGGTTTCGAGGTAGAGCACGCGGGTCTTGGCGGTCAGCGCCTCGGCCACGCGGGCGGGGTCGGTCATGTCCACATGGCGCACCGTCACGCCAAAGCGGCCCAAGCCATGGTGCAAGAACGAGAAGGTGCAGCCGTAGAGCGTGAGGTCGGCCAGGATCTCGTCGCCCGGCTCCAGCATGGACCACAGCGTGGCCGTGATGGCGCCCATGCCCGAGCCAAACACCACCGCGCCAGCGCCTTCTTCCAGCGCCGCCAGCCGCCCTTCGAGCAGCGCCAGCGTGGGGTTGGCGATGCGGGTATAGAAGTAGCCGGGCTCCTGGCCCGCAAAGCAGCGCGCGCCGTAGGCCACATCGGGGAAAGCATAGGTGGCCGAGGTGTGGATGGGCGGCACCAGCGCGCCCTGGTGGTCGGCCGGGTTGTAGCCGTGGTGGATGGCGCGGGTGCTGAAGCCGGTGGCGGGGCTGCGGTCGGTGGTGCGGGTCATGCGTGTCTCCTGGTGGGCCGACCACAGACAGGATGCGGGTCGGATGCGGAGATTCTTGAACTCATCGACAGGCAAAATTTCGCCTTCTTTGCCTCAAAAATCAATCCAAAGGGCAAAATTTGCCCAAAATCCTCACCACCCGACCACTATGCATCCCTACCCGCTCGACCCCGTGGACCGCACCCTGCTCAACGCCCTGCAGCGCGACGGTCGCGCCACCGTGGGCGACCTGGCCGAGGCGGTGTCGCTGTCCACCTCGCCATGCTGGCGGCGCGTGCGGGCGCTGGAAGAAGCCGGGGTGATTGCGGGCTACCACGCCCACCTGCACCGCCAGCGCGTGGGCTGGGGTGTGCTGGGCTTTGTGCAACTGGCGCTGCACGACCACACGGCCGAGACCACCTCGGCCCTGGAGCGCGAGGTGATGGCCATGCCCCAGGTGCTGTCGTGCCACAACCTCTCGGGCCGCTACGACTACCAGCTGGAAGTGGTGGCGGCCGACCTGGAATCGTTTGCCGAATACGTGCGCACCCATGTACGCAGCCTGCCGGGGGTGCGCGAGATTTCGACAAGCTTTTCGCTCAAGGAAGTGAAGCGCACCATGGCGCTGCCGGTGTGAGCTTCGCTCAGAACGCGGTCGGCGTGGTCAGAGCGACTCCAGCCACGTCACCGTGGCCGCCAGCTCCGACGGCCGAATCTCGTGCGCGCTGGGGAACTCGTGGTACGTCACCGCCACCGGCAGCGGCGCCATGTGGTGCGCAATGGCCAGGGCGTTGGCCAGGGGGATCACGTTGTCGTGGGTGCCATGGCTCAGCCACAGCCGCTTGCCCCGCAGCGCATCGGCCGGGGCCGTCAGGGGCACCACCTGTGGCAGCAGGCGGCTGTGCCACACCAGGCCGGCGTGCATCAGCGCGGGCTTTGTCAGCAGCAGCGACAGCGCCATGATGCCGCCCTGGCTGAAGCCGCCCACCACCACCCGCTCGGGCGGAATGCCCAGTTGCTCGGCGGCAGACTCCACCGCCTGAGCCACCAGGGCGCGGCTTTGGGCCTCTTGCTCTTCGTTGATGGAGCGGTCGCCATTGGGCTCGATGGAAAAATCAAACCACGCATGCGAGCCCGGCCCCATGCGGAACGGCGCGCGCAGGCTCAGCACATGAAAGCGCTCGGGGATTTGCGGCGACAGGCTGAACAGATCCTGCTCGTTGCTGCCCACACCGTGCATCAGCACCAACAGCCAGGGGCGGGGCGTGGTGGCGGCAGCGGTGCGCTGCAAAAATGTGAGCGGTAGATTGAGCATAGACAGGCGCCAGGGGCAGTTTTGACTTAGAAAATGCAGGACCGATGCAGCATCAATGCACCGGCTCCAGCGCAAACGCATCCATCGACAGCATGCTGTACATCACCTCGCGGCTCAAGTAGTTTGCGTGCAGGTCGTCGCCCGCCGCACCCAGCGCAAAGAAGATGGGCAAAAAGTGGTCTTCGGTGGGGTGCGCGCGGTGGGCGTGGGGCGCCTGGCTGCGGTAGTTGAGCAGCGCCGCCATGTCGCCACGGGCCAGCGCGGCTTCGATCCAGCGGCTGAACTCCAGCACATAGGGCGCGGGCGCACGCTCGCCGCCAAAAAACTCGGCCAGGTTGTGCGTCATGCTGCCCGAGCCCAGCACCAGCACGCCCTGGGCGCGCAGGCTGCGCAAGGCGGCGCCCAGCGCATACACCTCGGCCGGGCCCGCGCCCACGGGCAGGGCCACCTGCACCACGGGCACATCGGCCTCGGGGAACAAATGCATCAGCGGCACCCAGGCGCCATGGTCAAAGGGGCGCGCGGCATCACCCTGCGCGGCCACACCAGCCGCCTGCAGCAGGCCCAGCACCTCTTGCGCCAGCGCGGGCGAGCCGGGGGCGGGGTACTGCAGCTCGTACAGCGCGGGCGGAAAGCCGCCAAAGTCATGCCAGGTGGCAGGCTGCGGGCCGGTCATCACCTGCACCGAGCGCGCCATCCAGTGCGGCGACATCACCACCACACCGCGCAGGCCGGGGTATTGCGCCTTCAGGCCCTGGCCCCACTGCGTGAGCGCGGGGCCGGTGGTACCGGCATCCACCGCAAACAGCGGCGCGCCATGCGATACGAACAGGGCTGGAACAGTGGTGGAGGGGGCGTGGGCAACAGCGGTCATGGCAGTTTCATCCGTGAATGCCCTCACTGTAGGCCGGACGGGCGCCCGCACCAAGCCCTGCGGGGCAGACAGATTGTTCTATGGGTGATGCCAATCAAGCCCTGGCAATGCCCCCCCGCTATCAAGAGCCGTCGCGCACCCGCCCTCGCAGCGCCTTGGTCTCGCTGCGCTGGGTCTTGCCCTGCAGGCGGCGCTGTTGCGATCCATAAGTGGGCTTGGTGGCGCGGCGCACCCGGGGCGGCACGGCCACGGTGTTGACCAGGGCGTTGAGCCGCGCCAGTGCGTCGGCGCGGTTCTGCTCCTGGCTGCGGTACTGCTGGGCCTTGATGACCACCACGCCCTCTTGCGTGATGCGGGTGTCGCGCAGGGCCAGCAGGCGCTCTTTCACGCCCTCGGGCAGCGACGAGGCCGCCACGTCAAACCGCAGGTGGACGGCGCTCGACACCTTGTTGACGTTCTGCCCACCCGCGCCCTGGGCGCGCATGGCGGTGATTTCGACCTCGTCCTCAGAGACCTGCAGGGGCAGCGGGGCCATACAAATAGAAGAAGCCCGCGCGCCCGGCCATCAGGCCGCAGGCTGCTGCTGGGCCAGCAGTTGCGCCAGGCCGTCAATCGCCAGGCCATAGCCCAGCACGCCAAAGCCGCACATCACCGCCTTGGCGGCGGCGGCCATGTACGAATGGTGGCGGTAGGCCTCGCGCGCATGCACGTTGCTGATGTGCAGCTCGATCAGCGTGATGCCCGTGCCCTTGATGGCATCGTGCAGCGCAATGCTGGTGTGGGTGTAGGCCCCGGCGTTGATCACCACACCGGCCAGCTCGCCCGCCGCGTGCAGGCGGCCCGCCTCGTGAATCCAGTCCACCAGCGCGCCCTCGTGGTTGCTTTGGTGAAAACGCAGCGCATAGCCATGGCGCTGGCAGGCTTCGGCGCAGAGCTTCTCCACATCGGCCAGTGTTTGGGCCCCGTAGACGGCGGGCTCGCGCGTGCCCAGCAGGTTCAGGTTGGGGCCATTCAGGACAAAAACGGTTTTATGGGCAGTCACAGACAAGGTCTCCGGGGCAATGCGCCTGCCACGCTGGCAGGCCAGAGTGCGGGATTATGCGGCGCCCCAGCGCAGCGGCCGCCCCAATAAAAAAGCGGCCCCGAGGGACCGCTGTAAAAGGCAGCCTGTGCAACGCTGCCTGTGAGCGACTCGCGCCCAAGAGGTTGGTGAAGAATCAGCCCGCAGGGGCCAGGCTGATCAACGGTCCCAGTGGCGACCATGGCCGTGACCATGGTGGCGGTGATGGCGATGGTGCCGGTAGCCATCACCGTAATACACCACGGGTGGGGGGGCGTAATAAGCGGGCGGGGCGTTGTAATACACGGGCCGGGGCGGCGCGTAATACACCGGGGGGGGCGGCGCCACGTACACCGGGGCGGGGGCGTAGTAGCCATTGCTGGCACCGATCACCACGCCGGGCACGCCAACGCCAACCGACCAATTGACGTCACGGGCCTGGGCGGCGCCAGCACCGGCCAGCAAAGCCAGGGCCACGCCAGCCGAAGCGGCCATGGCATAAAGAGAACGGGTTTTCGTCATGGAAATCTCCTGTTAAATGAAAGCCCACCGCCAGGTGGCAAGGGCCCTCACCGGTACACAACGCACCAAGTAGGCAAAAGGATGGCATAAAAGCGTCTTTACGTTGTGTCTGAACGTACACGCGCTGGTTTTAATGCGCAAAGCGTCACGAAACCGCCGCCTAAAATGGCTGGATGAGCACCCCCTCCCCCGCCAATACCCCCGCCAGCGCCGCCGCTGCGGACACCGCTGAATCCACCAAGCCCAGCAACTTCCTGCGCCAGATCATCGAAAAAGACCTGGAGCAAGGCACCTACGCCACCCGCCGCTGGGCAGGCGCCCCTGGCGACGCCGCCCACCATGCCCAGGGCGAGCCCGACCCCGCCAAGATCCGCACCCGCTTCCCGCCCGAACCCAACGGCTACCTGCACATCGGCCACGCCAAGAGCATCTGCATCAACTTTGGCCTGGCGCGCGACTACGGCGGCGTGTGCCACCTGCGCTTTGACGATACCAACCCCGAAAAAGAAGACACCGAGTACGTCAACAGCATCATCGACGCCGTGAAATGGCTCGGTTTTGACTGGGCCCAGCTCGGCCAGGCGCCCGGCAGCACCGCGCCCTACCAGGCCAGCGACTACTTCGGCTTCATGTACCGCGCCGCCGAATATTTGATCGAAGCAGGTCACGCCTACGTGGACGAGCAAACCACCGAGCAGATGCGTGCCAACCGGGGCGACTTCAGCAAGCCCGGCGTGGACAGCCCCTTCCGCACCCGCACGCCCGAAGAAAACCTGCGCATCTTCCGCGAGATGAAGGGTGGCGAGCACGAAGACGGATCGATGGTGCTGCGCGCCAAGATCGACATGGCCAGCCCCAACATCAACATGCGCGACCCGGCCATTTACCGCATCCGCCGCGCCACCCACCACAACACGGGCGACACCTGGTGCATCTACCCCATGTACACCTACGCGCACCCCATCGAGGACGCGCTGGAGCAGATCACCCACAGCCTGTGCACGCTGGAGTTTGAAGACCAGCGCCCCTTCTACGACTGGCTGCTGGAGCGCTTGACCGAAGGCGGCCTGCTGGCCAGCCCGCCCCCCCGTCAGTACGAATTTGCGCGCCTGAACCTCACCTACGTCATCACCAGCAAACGCAAGCTCGCCCAGCTGGTGTACGACCACAAGGTCAGCGGCTGGGACGACCCCCGCATGCCCACCATCGTGGGCCTGCGCCGCCGTGGCTACACGCCCGAAGCGGTGCAGGTGTTTGCCGAACGCATCGGCGTGACCAAATCCGACAGCTGGATCGACTACAGCACCCTGGAAGGCTGCCTGCGCGAAGACCTGGAGCTGAAGGCCCACCGTGGCATGGCCGTGCTCAACCCCGTCAAGCTGGTACTGACCAACTGGGACGACGTGATGGGCGCCGGCCACCTGGAGCCCTGCAGCCTGCCCGCCCTGCCCCACCCGCCCGAAGGCGTGGAAAGCCCCGTGCGCCACTTCACCATCGGCAAGGAAGTCTGGATCGAGCGCGAAGACTTTGAAGAAGTGCCCCCCAAGGGCTACAAGCGCCTCTTCCCCGGCAACAAGGTGCGCTTGAAGGGTGGCTACGTCATCGAATGCACCGGCTGCACCAAGGACGCAAACGGAGTCATCACCGAAGTGCTGGCCACCGTGGTGCCCGACACCAAGAGCGGCACCCCTGGCGCCGACAGCGTGAAGGTCAAAGCCGCTATCACCTGGGTGGGCGTGGCCGACGGCGTGAACGCCGAAGTGCGCATGTACGACCGCCTGTTCCTGGACGCCCACCCCGACGCGGGCGGCAAGGACTTCATTGAAAGCCTGAACCCGAACAGCCTGAAAGTGGTGACGGCCATCGTGGAACCGTCATTGGCCAATGCCCAACCGGACGACAAGTTTCAGTTTGAGCGGCATGGGTACTTTGTGGCGGATCGTATTGACCACAAAGCCGAAAAGCCGGTGTTTAACTTGGCGGTGGGGTTGAAGGACAGCTGGGGCAAGTAAACATGCCCGCCCGCGCCACAAGGCCACAACCTAAGCCCAAACAACCCACTGTGGTGGTGATTGCCGGGCCGAATGGCGCGGGCAAATCCACAGCAGCACCTTATTTGCTCAAAGACGCCCTGGGCATTCTGGAGTTTGTGAACGCCGACCAGATTGCCGCAGGCCTATCGGCCTACGCCCCCGAAACCGTGGCGTTTGAGGCCGGGCGCATCATGCTGCAGCGCTTGCGCGCCCTGGCTGCTGCCAAAGTCAGCTTTGCGTTTGAATCCACGCTCTCCAGCCGCACCTTTGCGCTGTTTCTGGCCCGCTGCAAAGCACAGGGCTACCAGGTGCATATCTATTACGTGGCCTTGCCCAGCGCAGAGCTGGCCACACAGCGCGTTGCGCTGCGCGTCAAACTGGGCGGGCACAACATCCCGCCCGACGATATTGCCCGCCGCTTTCAGCGCAGCCTGCACAACCTGTTTGCCCTGTATTTACCCTTGGCAGACCGCTGGCGCGTTCTGAATAACGCCACCGGCGCGCTAACATCCATCGCACGCGGCACTGCACACCGCACTTATGTAGAGGACCCGGACAAATGGCTGAATCTTCAACAACTCGGGCGGTAGAACGCGCCGCCCGCATCAAGCCCGCTGCTCCCATACAAGACCGGGTGGAGGACGCCCTCAAAAGAGCCTCCAAGCAGGCGAAGAAGCAACTCATCGCCAATGGCTTGAAGCTGCCTACGCAAAGTTGGACGGGCACAGCGGTCAAGAATCCGGCAGCTTAAGCGCCACTACATTCACCTGCTCCCGAAAACTACGCTACAACGAGCGGTGAGGACTTGATCAACTACCAGCGAGGACTTCGGTTTTCGGCTTGGCGGCGGGTTTGGAGTGAAGCTGCGATTAGCGAGAAAAACTACAGCTAAAGAGAAACATGAAAATTCAATGCCAAGATCATCCAGTTGAGCACATCTAACTAGCAACTATTTTGAAATCCCAAGATTCCAACGCCCTTATTCATGGGAAAAAGAAAACTGGGAAGATTTTTGGAATGATGCTCTTTCAACCAAAAAAGATGACTATTTCATCGGATCTGTTGTTACATACGCAAAAGGTCAATCCAAGGCTATCGTTGACGGCCAACAGAGACTTACAACGATCACGATCATTCTTTCTGCCATACGAAATAGTTATCGCAAATTCGGATACGAAGATAGAGCAACTGGAACCCAGTTATTTATTGAAAGAAACAATAAAAACAACGAAGCCACTTTTGTTCTTAAAACAGAGACTTCATACCCTTACCTTCAGACAGGCATACAGAGTTTTCAGCCACAAAAACAAAAGATAAAATTAGGCGAAGAGGAAAGTCTTTTACAAGGAGCATTTCAATACTTCACCAACTGCATCGACGAAGAAACAAATAAAATACAGGCGCTCTCGGGAGTTTCTGAAACCACACGCCGATCAAAAATCAAAAATAAATTAGACGAACTCAGAGATGCCGTTCTATCACTAAAACTAATATATGTTGAACTTGACAACGAAGACGATGCATATCAAGTATTTGAAACACTCAACACACGGGGCAAAGATCTCGCGACCACCGATCTACTGAAGAATCATTTAGCAAGATTGCTCAGAGAAAAAAATCCGCTCAATGATGATGTAAAGGTTAGATGGTCATTCATGACCGATAACATAAAATCCATCTCTGCGGACGGAATTGATTTGGACGGATTTTTATATCACTACTGGATATCAACCGGGAATTTCACACAAAAGAAAGACATCTTTAAAGCAATTAAAGAAAATGTCAAGAACAAGGTTTCAGCAAAAAAGTTACTTGATGATCTACAAACTTACTCCGAGGTTTATAGAGATCTACATGAGCCGGGTCTTAGAAAATGGCGCAACGACGAGCTTGATATAAAAATAGCACTGGAAGCCATAAACCGTTTTCGGGTAAAACATCCGATACCCCTCATGATGATTGCATTGCGCAAATATGATACCAAGGCACTTCCAAAATCCGAGTTGCTCAATATTTTTCAGACCATCGAAACATTTACATTCATCAATACAAATTTAATGAATGCCCGCTCCTCTGGCGGAGTGGCTCAAATGTACGCTTTTCACGCAAAATCCCTTGCCAGCGCAACAGAAACCACCCGTCGCAAGAAGGCCATAGACGAATTTGTAAAGAAGCTCTCATTAAAAATACCTCCTCAAAGCATATTTCAGGAAAAATTCAACGCATTACGCTATTCCGACAAATTCCCCCTTCAAAAGAAGGAAATACAATATGTCGTTACGCGGCTTTTTTCCGAAATGTTCCCCGCCGTTGCAATAAATGCACATGAAATGTCCATTGAGCACATTGAACCTCAAAGCTCAATCAAAATCGACGAAGCAACTGTTGCATCCATAGGAAATCTCTGGTTTCTAAAAACTGCGTTCAACAATGCACTGGGCAATATGGATGCAACCTTGAAATTGCAACAATACAAAAACAGCCACCTCCCTTGCGACAAAATTCTCAACAACGCAACATCCTGGGGAAAGCAAGAAATTAATGCAAGAACCGATGAGTTATGCACGAAATTTTGGGAAATGATAGAGAATAGATTTAAAATTACATCACTATAATTTTCAAAACCACTACAAGTTATGAAAATTACTCAAAAATGAATTATCAACAAGAAGTGCCGACATCTCACTACTAATTCCGCTGTTGTCATACCTTATCCCAAGCAAAAGGAGCCCGTCTATGACCGCCACTGCAGAAGCCCTAAGCGCTCAAGCCGCCCAGCTACCCCCAACTGAGCGCATGGAAGTAGTGGAGCGCATCCTGGACAGCCTGGACCAGCCCGATGCCGCTCTAGATACGCTCTGGGCCAATGAAGCCAGCGACCGTCTTGCCGCCTACCGGCGCGGTGAAATCAAGGCAGTGGCCTTGTCTGATGTGATCGCCAAGTACCAAACGGCTGCCCCGCGCACATGAGCATCCGC
Organism: Acidovorax sp. GW101-3H11; assembly: GCF_001633105.1. Taxonomy (GTDB): domain Bacteria; phylum Pseudomonadota; class Gammaproteobacteria; order Burkholderiales; family Burkholderiaceae_C; genus Acidovorax. The sequence continues at coordinate 21,246 of NZ_LUKZ01000035.1, read as the reverse complement.
TTGCTGGAGCCAGCACAAACGGAGCTGGACGACGCCATTGCCTGGTATGCAGAACAAGCGCCGGGGTTGGGTGATGCTTTCTTGATCGAGGTCCTCAAAACACTGCGGCTTGTTGAGCAGTTTCCCCAGGCGTGGCACCCACTGAGGCCAGAGATTCGGCGCTGCCGGTTGCGACGGTTTCCCTACAGCGTGGTCTACACGCAGGATGGAACGGGCATTCTGGTGCTGGCTGTAGCGCACCAGCACCGCAAGCCAGACTATTGGAAGAATCGGCTTGGTTGAGCGTGAGGCTCCATCGCAACCGCTGCATATTCAACATTGATAGCTGCTTGCGCTTATCCATCAAGCGCCACAGGCCAATTGCATCCAAAAAACTGCAGCACCACCAAAGCCCATCCGTGACGCCTGTGCTCACCCCCACCTTCGCCCAAGTGCCACCCGGCCCGCTGGCAGGCCCCTTGCAGTTGCTCCCCATCAACGCCGCAGCAGTGTCCGTCCACACCGCAGATGGCGCGCATGTGGGCTCGCTCAAGCTGGTTGGCGGGGTGTGGAAGTTCAAGGCCATGGGCTACGACGCTGCCGGGCGCATGGAGCCGGGCCACGGGCCGCTGACGGAGCAGCACAACATGCAGTTCGCCACGCTGGATGCGGCCGAGATGAGTGCGCGGTTGCTGGGCGCTTTGGGCAGCCATCCGTAGAAGGCACTTGCACTTACGCGCCAAACCCTTGATGCTTTCAATTTGATAGCAACAAAGGCAATACCATCGGGCGGAAACGGCCCATTACGCCTCTATTTCCGCTCCACCAACGCCCGCAACGGCTGCCCGCCCGTGGACAGCTGAAACACCAGCCCCATGGCCTGCACCTGCCAGCCTTGTTTGGCCACGGTGGGGCTGAGCTGGAAGCCCGCCATCACGCAATCGGTCGTGCGCAGCTCGCCTGCTTCGGGCGGGCTGCCCAGCATCTGGGTGTAGGTCTGCGGCGGTTGCTGCGTCTGGGCTTGCTGTGGCTGCGCCGCCTGCCCTTCTTTCACCAGCACCAGGTACGCCCTTTCGCGCGCGATGGGGGCAGCGGGGTCGGCGCCGTCGGGGCGCAGGGGGAGGGGGAAGTCGGGCACGGGGGTGGCAGGGTCGAACGCCAACTGGGGCGTGAATTCGGCCTTGGTGGGTGCGCCGTTGCTCTGGGCCCAGTGCAGGCGCAGGTAGGGTGGGGGTTCCTGGGCGGACCACATCAGGTGCACGTCGTCGCCGTGGGTGCAGTAGCTGGGGTGGGCCACGGGGTGGGGGTGCGTGGGCCATTGGCCGCCGCCGTGGCGCTGCTCCACGCGCAGCAGGCGGGTGTCGGAGGTGCCCAGCAGTGACTGGGTGTAGATGAGCCCCACGCCGGGCAGCTGGTAGCGCTGCACGGGCTGCACGGTGTGGGCCAGCGGGGGGTTGCTGGCGGGCAGCTCGCGGCGCTGGGCCACGTCGCGTGCGGCGGTTTGCAGGGCGCCTTGCGCAAGCAGGCTGGCGTAGACGGGTACGGCGGCAATGGCCAGGCCGGTGAGGCCCAGCACCAGGCTTTCGGCACGCGAGAGTGCGGGCCGCACCCAGCGCCCGGCCAGCACATGGCCGCCAAACCACACCACGGGGCCCAGGGTGTAGAGCGACAGCACAAACACACCCAGCGCGGCGGGCCCGCCCACGGCGCGTGCGGGCAGCAGCACGGCCGCCACCGCCAGCAGCGCGGCCAGCACCGACACCAGGCGCACCGCCAGCCAGCTGCCCACGCGGCGGCTGGGCTTGAAGTAGCGGCTCTCCAGCCACAGCAGCGCCACCACCACGGCCAGCAGCCCGGCGGCCATGCGCCACCAGGCCTGCTGCTCGGCGGCGGGCATGCGGGCGAAGGTGTCCAGCATCTGGGGCAGGTCCATAGGCAGTTCCTTTTAGAGCGACTAACAAAACTCTTCTGGCGTCGTTGCCGCGTCTTGTCGTACTACGCGTACTGCCTGCGACGCAGCGCCTAGCCAGAACCGCTTCGCTGAGCTTTGTTCGCCGCTCTCAATGCGGGTGGTGGGTGGGCTTGGGCTCTAGCGTTCTATTGCTTCAATTTTTATAGCTATCAGTGCTTATCCATCAGGCGGTAGCGGCATTTTTTATGCATATTTTTTGGTGATCTGAAACCGTTCATGCTGAGTTTGTCGAAGCGCCGCGCGAGGCTTCGACGGGCTCAGCCCGAACGGGGTTTTCAGGTTCCAACGCACCCGATGCGGATCCATTCACAAGGCGGCAGCACGGGCTGACTGTCTCACTGCCTTACTGCTTTGCTGCCTCACTGCGCCCCACACACAAACTCCACCGCCGCGCACACCGCCGCCACCTGCGCGGCGATGCACTGCTCGGGTGTGGCGCGGGGGCTGTCGGGGTAGACCTCGGTGGTGGTGGTGTAGCGCGCGCCGCTCACGCTGGCGCACAGGCCCCAGGCCTTGAGCTGGTAGCGGATCACGCCGGGGGCCACCACGGGCGAGCCGATGATTTCGTTCTTGTCGTCCGCAGGCGCGATGTGCGTGACGCGGCCCACGGCGTCGATGATGGCTTGCTGGAAGGCGGGCTGCGGGTTCTCGGTGTCGTCCACCAGGTAGAAGCCGTCGGGGATGCTGCCGGGCTCGAACACCTTGCCGTCGCGCGCGGCCACGGCGGGGCGGTATTCGGATTCGTCGGTGTCGGTGGTTTCGTGCAGGTCGATGTGGGCGTCGAATGGGCCGTACTGGGCCTGGTGCTGTGCCACCAGGCGCATGAGGGCGGCGGATTCCTGTGCGGGCGAGCCTTCCTTGAACGAGCGGTTGGGGTCGATGGCGTCGAAGTTCCAGCGCTGAATGCGCTCATACGCCCAGGGGCTGACGCAGGGCACCACCAGCAGGTTGGCACGGCCCGCAAACTCGGCCGCATGCTGTTGTGCAAAGCGCAGCGCGCCGTGCACGCCGCTGGTTTCGTAACCGTGCACGCCGCCGGTCACCAGCACGCTGGGCAGGCCGGGCTGCCAGGGGCGGCTGCGCAGGGCGTGCAGGGGGAAGTGTTCGGGCGCGTGGTGGGCGTTGGCATAGGCCACCTCGCCGTAGGGCTGCACATCCCACTGGCTGCGCAGGGCGTCGATGGCGCGCAGCACGTCGTCGGCATGGCTGCGCTGGCGCACCTGGCGCGCGCGCCACTGGTCGCGTTCGGCGTCGCCCCAGGGTTGGCCGGGCGTGCCGATGGGGTAAGAGGGGGTGGGTTGCATGGGTGTGTGGGCAGGTATGAGAAGAACCCGTGGCCGACAAGGCCCGGGCAGGTCGCAGAGCGTTCATAGAATACCGCGATGCCCTTCCCCTTGATCCGGCCCCTGCGGCTGGCCACCTCGTCTCTGGTTTTGCTGCTTTGCGCCCTGGCGGCCCATGCGCAGAACGCCCCTTCAACCGCCACCGCATCCACCCCGGCCCCACGCCCGGCGGGCAGCAGCCCGGTGGATGGCACGGCGCAGACACCTGCAGCCGCCGCGCCCACAGCGGCCGATGCCGCCCTGCTCTCGCGCGATGCGCGGCGCATTTACGAGCTGTCGCGCGACAAGCTGGTGCAGATCCGCACGCTGCTGCGCAACGCGGGCACGCAGGCGTCGATTGGCTCGGGCTTTTTTGTGTCGGCCGATGGGCTGATCGTGACCAACTTCCACGTGGCCAGCCAGCTGGCGCTGGAGCCCGAGCGCTACCGGGGCGTGTACGTGACGATGGAAGGCCAGGAGGGCGAGGTGGAGCTGTTGGCGTTTGACGTGCAGCGCGACCTGGCCGTGCTGCGCGCCAAGGGCCGCACGGCCGCTGCGCCGGTGCTGGGCTTTCGGCCCGCCGACGAGGCGCTGGCCCAAGGCGAGCGCATCTACTCGCTGGGCAACCCACTCGATATCGGCTTTGCCGTGACTGAGGGCACCTACAACGGGCTGGTCAAGCGCAGCTTCTACCCGCGCATCTTTTTTGGCGGCACGCTCAACCCCGGCATGAGCGGTGGCCCGGCGGTGGACGACGCGGGCCGCGTGCTGGGCGTGAACGTGGCCAAGCGGCTGGATGGCGAGCAGGTGAGCTTTTTGATCCCGGCCGAGTTTGCGCAGGCGCTGGTGCAGCGCGCAGCCAACGCCCAGCCCATCACCCAGGCCGCGCATGCCGAGATGACGCGGCAGCTGGTGGAGCACCAGCAGGTGCTGACCGACCGGTTTTTGAAAGCGCCGTTTCGCGAGCAGCGCCACGGCAGCTACCGCGTGCCCGTGCCCGACGACGCGCTGGCGCGGTGCTGGGGCTCGGGGCGCGACCCGTCCTTCCCCGGCCTGAACCTGGAGCGCACGCAGTGCCGCGCCGACAGCGATGTGGTGGCGGGCGACTTCAACACCGGCGCGGTGCGCCTGTCGTATGAGGCCTACAACGCGCCCACGCTGGGCGCCGCGCGGTTTGCGCGCATGTATTCGCAAAGTTTTGCCAACGAGCAACTGCCCACGCGCGGCAACCGCCACCAGACGGCGGCCGAATGCACCGAACGTTTTGTAGACCCCGGCAGCCTGCCGCTGCGGGCCGTGGTGTGCCTGTCGGCCTACCGCAAGCTGACCGGCCTGTACAACATGACGGTGCTGGTGACCTCGGTGAACCAGCCCACGCAGGGCGTGCTGGGCCGCCTGGATGTGCAGGGCGTCGCATTTGACAACGGCATGAAGCTGGCCAGCCACTACCTCAAGGCCTTCCGCTGGGAGGCCGCACCATGAGCACGATGCCGACAACCACCACCCTGGGCCTGATCGAAGCCCATGACCGCCACGGCGCCCTGCTGGCGCGCGCGCCCATCACTCGCTGGCCCGTGACCGTGGGCCGCGCGCTGGACTGCGACCTGGTGCTGGACGACCCCTTTGTGGCCCCCCGGCACCTGCGCATTGACCGCACGGTGGACGAACACCACACGGTGCAGGTGGAGGTGCTGGAGACGCGCAACGGCGCCCGCCTGCAGCGCAAGCGCCATGCCCAGGGCGAGCGGTTTGACTGGCCCGGCGGCACGCCCATCGACCTGGGCCACACCCACATCACGCTGCGCCTGGCCGATGCGCCCATTGCCGACGAGCAGGCGCTGCCGGAGTTTCCGTGGCGCACCGTGGGCACCACGGCCGCGCTGGTGGTGCTGGTGGGGGCGGCGGCCGTGGCCTCGTCGTGGCTGGAGTCGCGCGACAGCTCGCAGTACCTCAAGTCGCTGCCCAGCGTGCTGCTCATGCTGCTGCTGGTGATGAGCGCCTGGTCGGGCCTGTGGGCCGTGGCCAACAAGATGTTTGCGGGCCGCCTGCAGTTCTGGCGCCATGTGCGCATTGCCTGCACGGTGTACCTGGCCAGCGAGGCCCTGCGGCTGGTGGCCAACCTGGCGGCGTTTTCGTTCTCGCTGGAGGCGCTGTCGCAGTTTGCCAGCGTGCTGGGCGTGCTGGTGCTGGCCTGGGCGCTGTATGCCCACCTGGCCACCGTGCTGCCCCGCCGCCGCGTGGGCCTGGCCTGGACGGTGGCCGCCGTGGTGGCCCTGGGCGTGCCCGCATGGCTGGGCGCGCAGTGGCTCAACCGCATGCGGCTGACCAACGAGATGTACATGAGCAGCCTGTTCCCCCCCAGCCTGCGCGTGGCCCCCACCGCGCCGGTGGACCAGCTGCTGCAAGACGCCGAAACCCTGCGCGCCAAGCTGGACCGGCGCCTGAAGGACGACGGACTGGCGGACGAGGACGAATAGGCGCGCCGCATACACAGCGCCCGCATCAGCCCAACCCCCTGCCCCATGCGCCGCCGCAAGCCCCACCACCACGTCTACGTGGTCGAACTCTCCAAAGACGTGCTGCTGGAGCCGCGCTTTCGCAAGAACAACCCCGGCTACATCGACGGCAAGCCCTGCGTGTACGTGGGCATGACCGGGCTGGACCCGGACGTGCGGTTTGACAAGCACAAGGCGGGCATCCAGGCCAACCGGTTTGTAACGCAATACGGCCTGCGGCTGCTGCCCGACCTGTACGAGGGCTTCAACCCCATGCCCTATGAAGAGGCGGTGGATCGGGAGATCGAGATCGGCATCGACCTGCGCTCGGCGGGGTTTGGGGTGTGGCAGGCGTGATGCGTGCTAGAGAGTCTGGGTTCATTCCGACCCGAAGAAACCCAAAAAGGGAATGATCCACCCCAATATGGGTATAGCAGCGCACTCCACCAATCCATCATGCCGGGCAAGCTGGTGGCTCCATCGAACACCTCCCTTGTGAAGCTGCATCGCGGTCGCAGCGGCTTGATGCAGTCAATCGCCAAAATACTCATCTATTCATAGCTACTAGCGCTTATCCATAGGGCGGTAGCGGCCAATTTCATTCAAACTTTTCTTCCATCACCATCCCATGAACTTCGCAGATCGCCTGAAACAACTCCCATCCGCCAGCCACCTCGCCGCCCTGCACCTGCTGGGTGCCGACGGCCAGGTGCAGGCCAGCATCGAGAACAAGCCCGGCCAGGGCGGATCGCTGGTGGTGTATGCCGCGCTGGCGGCGCTGTATGGCGGCCGCATCACGCCCGCAGCCGCCAGCCTGGGGTTGGAGTGGTATGCCGAGCATGTGGCGGATGCGCGCGCCTTTCCGGGCAAGCATCCCAACATTGACCGGCTGCTGGGCTGGGCGCAGGGCAGTGAGAGTTTTGGGGTGCAAGCGGTTTTGGCCTGAGAAAAAAAAGTTGCCGTGACAGCGGCAAGTTGTCGAAAACGTGCAGGCCCGTTCGTCGCAGGGGTGTGAACACGTTGAATGAGCGATATCGTTTGGCGGTTCACGCTTTCATCCACCCTGATGTCCACCCTCAAGGAGACCCCGCATGACCACCACCACCGGCACCGTCACCCTGCACCGCGTGCTGCGCGCCCCGGCCGAGCGCATCTACCGCGCGTTTCTCGACCCCGATGCCATGTGCAAATGGCTGCCGCCCCATGGCTACACCGGCCGGGTGCTGAGCCTGGATGCCCGCGTGGGCGGCAGCTACCGCATGCAGTTCACCAACCTGAGCAGCGGCGGCACGCACGCGTTTGGTGGCGAATATGTGGAGCTGGTGCCGGGCGAGCGCATCGTGCACACCGATCGGTTTGACGACCCCAACCTGCCCGGCGAAATGCGCACCACCATCCAGCTGAAAAAGGTGATGACGGGCACCGAGGTGTCCATCGTGCAGGCGGGCATCCCGGCGGTGATCCCCACCGAGATGTGCACCCTGGGCTGGCAGGAGTCGCTGCAGTTGCTGGCGCTGCTGGTGGAGCCGGAGATTCCGGGCGAGTAACCAAGACGCCCGCCGCGCCATGCCTGGATTACTTGAACAGGCTTACTTCAACCACTTGTCTGCCGCCTGCTTGATGGTGCCCCGGCTGTCCACCAGGCCCCACACAAAGCCCATCACGCGCACATAGTCGGCGTCGTCGGTGGGCAGCATGAAGCCCAGGTAGTTCTTGGGCGTGAGCGGTGCGTCCACAAACGCGGCGTGCAGGCGCGGGTCGGCCTTGGCGTAGTGCAGGGCTTCATACGTCTCGGTGATCATCACGTCGCCCTTGCCATCGGCGATCAGTGCGGGGTTCTCGGCGTTCTTGTCGTGTGTGCTGACCTGGGCGGCCTTGAGGTTGGCCAGCACATAGGTTTCGTTGGTGCCGCCGGGGTTCTTGATGACACGCACCGTGGGCTGGTTCATCGCGTCCACGCTGGTGTACTTGGCCTTGTCGGCCGCGCGCACCAGGGCCACTTTGCCGAACGGGGCGTAGCCGGGCAGCATGTCAAAAATGCGCATGCGGTTGACGTTGCGGGTGATGCCGCCCACAGCCACGTCGAACTTGTCGCCCTGCAAATCCTTCACCAGGTTGGGCCACGAGGTCTGCACGTATTCGATCTTCACACCCAGCTCCTTGGCCATGGTTTCGATCACGTCGATGTCGTGGCCGCTGTAGCCTGCGTCGGTCTTGATGGCAAACGGGCGGTAGTCGCCGGGCGTGCCCACGCGGATGACCTTGGCCTCCATGATCTTGTCGAGCCGGGGGCCCGCCTGCGCGGCCTGGCTGAAAAGGGACAGGGCAGCGACCAGGACGGCGGCGGCCACGGCGAGTGTTTTCTTGGGGATCATGTGGGAAGTGCTCCAGAGGACAAAAGGATGAAACCGGCCGCCAGGGCTGCGCTGCACGCACCCGCCCTGGCAGAGCCGAAAAAAGGATACGCCAACCACAAGCACGCAACATGCCACGCGCGCGACCGGTGGTGGCTTCTTGCGGGCACTGCCACCGTGCTGGGTTACCCTCCGGGGCCTGAAGACCATTCCCCCGGCTTGCCCCACAGCAAGCCACACCCATTACCCGAGGAACACCATGAAAAAACTCAACGTCACCATCCAGCTCGAAATGACCGTCCCCGACGACTGGGCCCTGGTCGAAACCTCCGAAGGCACGCCGGTGATCCAGATGGCCGACGGCAAGTTTCTGGACATTGCCATCGAGCCCCTGTTTGCCACCGACCCCGAAGACATGTGGAGCAGCACCGACAGCGAGGAAGAACTCCATGAAGTGCTGGACATGGTCGAAAGCGAAGCCGTGACCTACGAGTTTGTGACGCACTGACTAGGCCTTGGCCTGCGGTCCGTCGGTCCACCAGCCCACCCCCGCAGTACCGCACTGCACCGCCACGCGCGCAGGCCTACACGGGCTTGCGCGGCCTTGCAGGCTTGCACTCCAGGCCCCGCCATCCCTCGCTTGCAACCCCGGCCACAGCCCTCCCTGCAACCTCCTCGCCACGCCAGAGCCTCCCGTGCCAGCACCTTCGCCCCACCCCGTTCATCCCACTTTCTTCACCCGCCGCGCCGCACTGGCCAGCGCGGGCGGCCTGCTGCTGGCGCCCGCCATGGGCCTGCATGCCAAGCCGCAGCCTGCATCCGCCACCAAGCCCCCTGCCGCGCCTGCAGTGTGGTCCCAGGCGCTGCAGGTGCCGGGCGGTGTGGCCCGCCTCTCGCTGGGCCCCGCCGCCGCGCGGCCCCGGGCCCTGGTGCGCCAGGGAGACGTGGATGTGCCGGTGCTGGTGGTGGGCGATGTGATCGAGTGGACGGCCATCGTGGGCATTCCGCTGGCCGCATCACCGGGCGACGCGTTCATCACCGTGCTGGCCGATGGAAACGGCAACGGCAACGGCAACGGCAACGGCAATGGCAATGGCAGCCCGCGCCCGCTGCACTACACCGTGGCAGCCAAGCGCTACAAAGAGCAGCACCTGCAGGTGTCGCCCCGCACGGTAGACCTCTCGCCCGAAGACCAGGCGCGCTACGAGCGCGAGCGCGACCACCAGGCGGGTGTGATGGCCACCTTCACCGAGCTGCCTGCGGGCCAGGCCCAGCCGTCGCTGCGCATGCGCGTGCCGGTGCCCGGGCGGCGCTCCAGCTCGTTCGGGCTGCGCCGCGTGTTCAACGGCCAACCGCGCAACCCACACAGCGGCATGGACATCGCTGCGCCCACGGGCACGCCCATAGTCGCGCCGCTGGCGGGCCGGGTGATCGACGTGGGCGACTACTTTTTCAACGGCGGCACGGTGTGGCTGGACCACGGCCAGGGCCTGCTCAGCATGTACTGCCACCTGAGCCGCATGGATGTGCGCGTGGGCGATGTGCTGCAGGCGGGCGACGCCTTTTGCCAGGTGGGCGCCACCGGCCGCGTGACGGGGCCGCACCTGCACTGGGGCGTGATGCTGAACCGCACAATGGTGGACCCGGCCCTGTTCATCCCCGCATAACTATTATTTTGATAGCTGCTTGCGCATGATGGACCCGCGCAAGCAGCCCATTTCATTCAAAAAAACCCACGCCCCGCCCGCCCCCATGACCCCGCGCCTGATCCGCTTCAACAAACCCTATGGCGTGCTGAGCCAGTTCACGGCCGAGGGCAAGTGGCAGGGGCTGAAGGACTACATCGACCTGCCCGGCGTGTACGTGGCCGGGCGCCTGGACGCCGACAGCGAAGGCCTGCTGCTGCTGACCAACGACGGCCCGCTGCAGGCCCACATTGCCGACCCGCGCTTCAAGATGGAGAAGACCTACTGGGTGCAGGTGGAGGGCATCCCGGATGAGGCCGCACTGGCCGCGCTGCGCGGCGGCGTGGTGCTCAACGACGGCCCCACCCTGCCCGCCCGCGCGCGCCTGCTGGAGCCCGCACCCGCCGTGTGGGACCGCACCCCGCCCATCCGCGAGCGCAAAGCCATCCCCACCGCGTGGATCGAACTCATCATCCGCGAAGGCCGCAACCGCCAGGTGCGCCGCATGACCGCCGCCGTGGGCCACCCCACGCTGCGGCTCATCCGCGCAGCCATCGGGCCGCACACGCTCGATGGGCTGGCGCCGGGCGCATGGGCGGATGCGGATGTGGGGAGTTATGCCGCTACGGCGCCTGTGCGCCGCGAGAGCTCGGGGCCGCGTGCGCGTAGGAATGTGCGCAGGCCGCCGGGGTAGTCTGTGGCATCAACGCCATGTACAGCAAAGACATTCTTTGCCAGCTCGATTCCGATAGTGACAATGGCAGACATGGACTTCCCCTTCCAACAAACGAGTGAGTTGATGAGAGATCGAACTTCCCATCGTGGCACCTGGATGCCTTGTCCCGCAACTGCGCGGTTCACTCGGGGCGGGGAAGCTCCTTTCATTCGTTAGACGCCATTCAATCGAAAGCGAGCGATGCCAAAGTCACAACAAGGCCAATACACCAACGTCACGCTGATAGATGTTCAGCTGGCGTCTTCCTACTACCCGCTACTGGTTGATCTTGCTAAACACAAGCACTGCCTAACGTATGGCGAGCTGGTAGAACGAGCAAAAGAAGAATATCCAGATCGATCTGTTGTTCAGAAGGCGATCGCCGTGTCCACTGGGCGTCGCCTAGACGTAGTTCGAATGTTCACGTCAGAGCGCGAGCTTCCAGACCTGACCTCCCTAGTCATAAACAAGGGGTCAGGTGAATGTGGGGTCGGGTTCACTCGAAGCTTCGATCCGAAGGTTGCGCGAGAAGAAGTCTTCTCGTTCGACTGGAGCGCCGTAACGACCGACTTCGATGGCTTTGTGAAGCACACAGAAACCGTGATCAAGCCTCGGAAGCCCGTAAAGGAGGCAAAGGCGCTTGAGCTCATGTCTAATCACTATCAACAAAACAAAGCCAGTCTGCCGCCTTCCATTCGAGACAGTCGGGAGCAAATCGTCGAGCTAATCATGGAAGGTTTCAGCCCTGAAGAGGCCTTTGCGCTGGCACAGCAAAATGGCGTCTAACCCTTACATCGAGAGGACACGCTCCGGCAAGCCGGGTCATGCCTTTCATGTCAAACGTTAGGCGTCACGAACCAATGTCTTAGCCGGAAGGGGACCAACTTGACGCAGTACACCGATGCCTTCAATCAAGCTTGGACGATGCTCACCGAGTGGGTAATCGCGGGCAAATTCGTTCCACGCAACGAGGAGGACATTCAGTGCTTCCTCTATCACGGCATCGTGTCCCACCTCGGGACAGCGATTGGCATCCGCACGAAGGCGAGCAGCGGGAATCTCTGGCTTGGCACGAAGCACTTTCCCGACTTGGTGCTGGGAAAGGATCAGAGCGCGCCCGAACTCATAGTCGAAATCAAGTACCGACCAATCAGCGGAAGGTCCTTCTACAACGGCTGCAAGCTCGACATCACCAAGATGAAGAAGCACTATGACTCGACTCCTCATCGGTTCGTTCTGTTCGATGAATGTCCGTACTTTGTCTTCCTCGATCAGCACCAATACGACGAACTTGCGTCAATGGCATCTCACAACTGCCAGATTCATCACTTCCCAACGACGCTCAACACCAGCGGAGGCAAAGCAGTTGCCCGCAAGGCGGTCAAGACCATGCGCGCGAACGGCAAGAGCTTCCAAAAAATGGGGATGCAGGCAGCAGCCACAGTGAGGCAGCGGCGCGAGGGTGACGCCTAACTCAAACGTTGAGCGTCCGCTTTCATTTACGGTGACCGGCTGCTCGTGGCCGAAGACAGAAGTCCACCACGCTGGGCGGCCTGTTTGCCGAGCTGCGCTACGCGGTGCCACGCCCATAGCCAGCGCATGCATTGCTACATCTTCGATAGCTTAAAAGACATACCCATAGCGCGGTAACGGCCAAAAAAACGGCTCTCTTCCGTTTCGGGTGGAACACTACAGTACAAATAAACCCATTGACACCCCCCGAACAGGAGCCCTCCCCATGCAAGAAGCGTTGTTCTGCCAGGCAT
>NZ_LUKZ01000035.1:0-7917 GCF_001633105.1 Acidovorax sp. GW101-3H11 | reverse complement strand
GGCACCACCGACCACTTCATCGCCATGGCGTTCCTGATCGCTGGAAAGCTCACTCACCTGCCGGGCAGTCCTTTGCAAAAAGCAAGGGCCTGACCATGGCTATGGTGGGGAATGTGGCTTTCCACCCGAAACGGAAGAGAGCCAAAAAAACCTTTGAATTTGGAGCCTGTAGCGCAATGTAACGCTGCACCCCCAAGCTGCGCCTGGCGCCGTACGATGGCCGCTGCTTCTCGCACGCTCGCTTGCTCGTCCTTTCTGCTTGTCACTTCTTGCCACCCAGGAGAAACCAGCCCATGCCCACCTTCACGCCCTCCCCCGCTGCAGCCACCCGCACCTTGGCGCCACGGCGCCACCTGGTGGCCTGCGCCGCACTCGCAGCCCTGCTGGCGGGCTGCGCCAGCAGCCCCTCCCAGTTCGCCTACACCGTGCCCGCCCAGCCCGAAGGCTCGTCGGGCTACACCGAAAAGCCCGGCTGGGCGACCGAGAAATTCGCCGTGGCCGCCGCCAACCCGCTGGCGACCGACGCGGGCTACCAGATCCTCAAGGCCGGCGGCTCGGCGGTCGATGCGGCCATTGCGGTGCAGATGGTGCTCACGCTGGTCGAGCCGCAGTCGAGCGGCATCGGTGGCGGCGCCTTCCTGCTGCACAGCAACGGCAAGGCGGTGGAGGCCTATGACGGCCGCGAGACCGCCCCCGCCGCCGCCGATGAAAAGCTGTTCCTCGGCGCCGACGGCAAGCCCGTGCAGTTCTACGACGGCGTGGTCGGCGGCCGCTCGGTCGGTGTGCCCGGCACCGTGCGCATGCTGGAGCTGGCGCACAAGCAGCACGGCAAGCTGCCCTGGGCCACGCTGTTCCAGCCCGCCATCACGCTGGCCGAAGGCGGCTTCAAGGTCAGCGCGCGGCTCCACACCCTGGTCAAGGCCGACGCCCACCTCAAGAAAGACCCGGTGGCCGCCGCCTACTTCTACAAACCCGACGGCGACGCCCGCGACGTGGGCTTCAACCTGCGCAACCCCGAGCTGGCCGCAGTGCTGCGCCGCATCGCCGCCGAGGGCAGCAAGGCCCTGCACGAAGGCGAGATCGCCCAGGCCATCGTGGACAAGGTGCAAAAACACCCCACCAACCCCGGCAAGCTCAGCCTGGCCGACCTGGCCAGCTACCAGCCCAAAAAGCGCGAAGCCCTGTGCCACGACTACCAGGTGCAGGCCAAGGACTACCGCATCTGCGGCTTCCCGCCACCCAGCTCGGGCGCCATCGCCATCGGGCAGATCCTGGGCATCCTCAAGAACACCGATGCCGCCGCCAAGCCCCTGCAAGACGGCATCCCATCGGCCGACTGGCTGCACCTGTACACCGAAGCCGCCCGCCTCGCCTTTGCCGACCGCGCGCTGTACGTGGCCGACCCCGACTTTGTGCAGCCCCCAGGCGGCAGCTGGAGCAGATTGCTCGCGCCCGCCTACCTGGCCGAGCGCGCCAAGCTCATCGGCCCCCAGAGCATGAAGATCGCCCAGCCAGGCAACCCCGCCGTCATCCGCATCAACCACGGAGCCATGCCCGACCAACCCGAATACGGCACCAGCCACATCAGCATCGTCGATGCCTTCGGCAACGCCGTGGCCATGACCACCACCATCGAAGACCAGTTCGGCGCGCGGCAAATGGTCAAAGGCTTCTTGCTGAACAACGAACTCACCGACTTCAGCTTCGCCCCCGCCGACGCCCAAGGCCAGCCGATAGCCAACCGCGTCCAACCCGGCAAACGCCCCCGCTCGTCCATGGCCCCCACCCTCGTGTTCGACAAGGCCACCGGCGAGCTGCTGATGAGCGGCGGCAGCCCCGGCGGCGCAGCCATCATCCACTACACCGCCAAGACGCTCTACGGCGTGCTCAACTGGGGCCTGATGCCCCAGCAGGCCATCAACCTGCCCAACTTCGGCTCCATGAACGGCCCCACACTGCTGGAAGAAAAACGCTTCCCGCCCGCCACCGTCGAGGCCCTGCGCGCCCGGGGCGCCGAAGTGCGCGAGATGAACATGACGAGTGGGTTGCAAGCCATCACGCGCGGGCAGGCGCATGGGAAGAAGCTGTGGATGGGGGGGGCGGACCCGAGGCGGGAGGGAGTGGTGATGGGGGATTGAATGGACTGGGAGACCCGGCCTGCGCTCTGCCTAAAATTTTCATGTGCAGAGCGGGCTCTTCGTTCAGCCAAGTGAACTTATCGTGGCTGGAGATGGGGTTCAGCGGCTAACACAGGCGATCCGGCGGCCTGATTATTCGGATGGTGGATTTGAACGCCGGAGCCAAAGATACTTGCTCCTCAGAACGGTGACGTACAAGAGCGCAAGCCATGGTTTTGCATTCGGCCCGCATTCGAGAATTTGTGTCTCTCCGGTGGCCACATCAATTTCCAACGCAGGGGACTGGCACCAGTCAATCTGCATTTGAACAACGTGCTTGCCTTCGCTAACCGCAATTCCAATCTCTTCTCCATTTGCAACCTGCGCGACCTCCAGGCCATCAAGGACGACACGGTAGTTGCGCCCTATGTCCTGCCATGCCGTCTTTGCTCTGCGAAGTATCAAAGTAGTCATGCGAGTCGCTCGGAATGTTCGATTTGGGCGGTCCGCAATGGCTCGCCTGGCTTGACCGAAGCGCACGACTTCGCAGCGCCGTTATGAGTCCGTTCGACACAGACGCTAGGTTGCATATCGTGCAACCGGTCCGCATAACCAACCGCCCACCACTGCACAAAGGGGGCCGCAACACACAGAGATACGAGGGCACCAGCGAGAGCACGACCAATGAGGGCCCCAACCGCAGCTGACCTTGCCGCCAAGAACTCCACAGACCTCTCCCCCAGACTGAAGAGCACAAACATCAACGATATGAACCCGAAGCTGGCAAGTATTACGACTACATAGTGCCATTCGCCATGCAAGGCTTTTGACGCCTGTGAGAGACCCGACACTTGGCTGATAGCTTGAAAAAAGTTAATGCTCAGCCAAATGCTCGCCGCCCTGAGCAGGCGATTGTGGGGTATTACGTCCGGATGATCTGATGGTGATTTCATACGCATTGATTGAGTATGGTGGGCTATTCTCTTTCAGGTTTCAGTCGATTTGATCGCGTTTCGGAAAGGTCCGATGACTGAAAACAGCGGCACTATTGAGTGAATCGACCCCAGTATGGGGGCCACATGGTCAAGCACTGCAACGCTCGTACATCGGCCCATCAGCTATCAATAGACAAGCCCTCACGCCCACCTCACCAGCACCCTCGGCAACCCCACCACCAGCATCGCCACCCCCGACAGCGTCAACATCCCCAGCACAATTTGCCGGAACCGCGCCTCGCTGATGCCATGGTAGAGCTTGGCGCCCAGCAGGGTGGGCACCAGCATGGCGGGCACGACGATGGCCAGCAGGGGCAGGGCCTCGCGGGTGACCAGGCCGGTGGCGAGGTAGGTGGCGAAGGTCACCAGCAGCATGGCCAGGTTGAAGTTCTGGATGATGGCGCGCTGCACATCCTTGTCGAGCCCGCGCAGGGTGCACCACAGGGTGGGCAGCACGCCGGTAAAGCCGCCCAGGCCGCCCATCACGCCGCCCGCCAAGCCCACCACCGCATCGGCCACGCGGCCGCCCCGGGTGATGCGGGGGAGTTGTTTGGCCATGAGCATGGCGGGGCACCACAGCACCAGCAGGGTGCCCAGCACGAGCTTGAAGGCGTCCATGTCCAGGCGGGGCAGCACGGCCACGCCGAGGGGGATGCCTGCCAGGCCACCCAGCACGAAGGGCAGCAGGCGCACGCGGTCAAAGCCCCGGCGCACGGTGGCGGCGGCCACCAGCTGGCCGGTGAGTGCGCCACACACCGTGAGCACCGCCGCCAGGCGGGGCTCCAGGCTCCAGGCCCAGAACGACATGGCGACCATGCCAAAACCAAAGCCCGACAGGCCTTGCACAAAGCCTGCGGCGACGGCGCCGACCGCCACGATCAACAAAACGGAATCCATGCCTCTCCCTCTGCGTTGGTTGCACGCTGTGCTGGCAGCGCCCTGGTGCCATTGTGTGCGCTAGGGATCCTCTGCACGAATCTCGCTGGCCAAGTGAGCGCAGCGGATCGGGAGGGGCTGCAAGGCGCAAAACGCAGCAATAGCCGTAGCTATTGCGAGTATTTGCAACGCGGCAGACCGCCCGAGGCCGCTGATGCGCACGGCGCGCTGATTCGTGCAGAGGGTCCCTAGCAGTGAGGCCCCTGCAACGGGCTGCAAGGTTCAATACAACGTGGCCTGCTGGCGCGCAGGCAGGTCGCGGTCGTAGGTGGCGCCGTCGAACTGGCCCTGCGTGATGGCCGCGAGGATGGCGCCCGGTGTGGGTACGGGGCGCGGGGTGCCGGGGGGCACGGCGCTCCACAGGCGCGAGCGCTGGATGGCGCGGGCGCACTGGAAGAAGACGGTTTCCACATCGACCACGATCACGCACTTGGGCGGCTGGCCATTGACCACAAAGCGCGCAAGCAGATCGGGTGCCACGCTGATGCGTGCGCGGCCGTTGACGCGCAGGGTTTCGCCCACGCCTGGGATGAGGAACAGCAGCGCCACGCGTGGGTCGGCCAGGATGTTGCGCAGGCTGTCGGCGCGGTTGTTGCCGCGCCGCTCGGGCAGCAGCAGGGTTTTGTCGTCCAGCAGCTGCACAAAACCGGGCGGGTCGCCGCGCGGCGATGCGTCGAGCCCACCGGGGCCAGCGGTGGCCAGCACGGCAAAGGGTGCGGCTTCGATCATGGCGCGGTAGGCGGGATGGATGTAGGCCACCTCTTTGCTGAGCGATGCGTCGCTGGGGTGGCCGAGCAGCGCCTCCAGGCGCTGCAGCGTGTCGATGGCGTGCGGGTCGGTCGGTGCGGGGGCCTCGGTCATGGCGGTGGCGTCTTTCTGCATGAAACATGAAAAAGGGGGGAAGGTGGACCCGAAAACACATCATGCGCTGCGTTCTCGGCAGCCCGATGTTGCGGGCGCGGGCCGCCACTGACAAACGACATTGCGGCGCAGCATGCGTGACAAAATCGCACGCATGCCGACCGCTACGCCCGCACACGCACCGCAGCACGCGTCACCGCGCCTGCCCCCGCTGCATGCCGTGCGTGCCTTTGTGTCGGCCGCGCGGCACCTGAGCTTTACCCGTGCGGCGGCCGAGCTGCATGTGACGCACAGCGCCATCAGCCGCCAGGTGCGTGCGCTGGAGGACCACCTGGGCGTGGCGCTGTTCGAGCGGCGGGTGCGGCAGGTGCTGCTCACGGCGCAGGGCCAGCAGTTTTTTGTGCAGGTGGAGCCCGCCCTGGCGCAGATTGGCGCTGCCGCCCAGGCCCTGGCCGCACCGGCGGCTGCGCACACCGTGACCATCAATGTGCGCCCCTCGTTTGCGGTGCGCTGGCTTATCCCCCGCCTGCCGGGTTTTGTGGCGCAGTGCCCGGGCATTGCGCCCAATGTGGTCACCAGCACCGTGGCGCCCGAGCAGGCGAGCGAGCCGTTTGATGTGGCGATACGCCGGGGGCTGGCGGGCTGGCCGCCGTCGGTGGCGCCCCAGCCCTTTTTGCACGACCAGGCCCTGGTGGTCGGCACGCCCGCGCTGTGGGCCACCCACCCGGTGCTGGCGCCGCGCGACCTGGCGGCGCATGTGCTGCTGTGGTCGCGCTCGCGCAGCGGCGACTGGGAGCAATGGAAAAAGCAGGCCGGTGTGCCCCGGCTGCAGCCGGCCAGCCAGCTGCAGTTTGATCACCTGCACTTTGTGGTGCAGGCGGCGTTGGACGGGCTGGGTTGTGCGCTGGTGCCCGCCACGCTGGTGGCCCACGACCTGGCAGCGGGCCGCCTGGTGTGCCCACTGCCCGACCTGGCCCTGCCGCTTGCGCGCCACTACTACGGCCTGGCGCCCCATGCGTCGCCGCAGGCGCAGCGCTTTGCCGATTGGCTGGAGCAGCAATTGCAGGCTGCGGCCGCTTGACCCACAAGCCCAGCCGCCACCGGCGTCAGCGCGCCGGGCGCAGCTTGACGCCGGGGAAATCCACCGGCACGGCCAGCGCCACATTCACATAGTTGGTGAACAGGTTGAGGGCCACGTGGGCCACGACTTCGACGATGTGCTCGTCGCTCAGGCCCTGGTCGCGCAGTGCCTGCACGTCGGCGGCATCCACCTGGCCGCGCTGGTTGACGAGCTGCAGCGCAAAACGCAGCACGGCCGCCGTGTGCGGGTCGGCAGATTCGCCCGACTGCGCGGCGGCCAGCGCGTCGCCGCTCACGCCCGCCTTGCGGCCCAGCGCGGTGTGGGCGGCCAGGCAGTAGTCGCAGGCATTGCGGTTGGCCACGGCCACGGCGATCTGCTCGCCCAGGGCCGCGTCTACCACGCCGCCGCCCAGCGCGCCAAAGGCGGCCCACATGCTTTGCAGCGCAGCGGGCGAGTTGGCCACGGCGCGGAACATGTTGGGCGTGGTGCCAAAGGCGCCGTGGATCTGGTCCAGCAGCGCACGCGCCGGACCGCTGGCGGCGGTGCGGTCTACCAAAGCAACGCGGGCGGTGGAGGAATGGTCGGACATGGTGATTTCCTTGCAGGTGGTGAAACGTTGGAGATCCGGCACTAGGGCGCCGGGTACTGCGGATGCACAGCACCCCTTCAGTGTCTTGCGCCAAGTCGTACCATTGGGCACATAAAATCCATCATTCATACCAATTCATCCAAAACCATGCCTTCCAACGGTCCACAGCCCACACCAAGCCCCGCGCCGCTCGATCGCCTGTCGCCGCTGCTGGAGCGGTTTCGGGTGCGGGCGCACCTGTTCCACCACGGGCCGCTGTGTGGCGTGACGCACTTTGCGGCGGCGCCGGGCCGGGGCTTTTTGCATGTGCTGCGCCGGGGCGAGATGGTGGTCACGCACCAGCCCCAGGCGGGCTCGCCCGAGCGGCTGGAGGTGAGCGAGCCCAGCCTGCTGTTCTATGCGCGGCCGCTGGAGCACTTCTTCCACAACGCACCCACCGAGGGCTCGGACTTCACCTGCGCCGCGCTGGACTTTGACGGCGGTGCCAGCCACCCGCTGGCCCGCGCCCTGCCCCCGCTGGTGGTACTGCCGCTGGGTGCAGTGGACGGACTGCAGCAGTCGCTGGACCTGCTGTTTGCCGAAACCGACCGCCTGCGCTGCGGCCACCGCGTGCTGGCCGACCGTTTGTTTGAGGTGGTGCTGCTGCAGTTGCTGCGCTGGCTGCTGGACCACCCGCAGCAGGCGCAGATGCCGCCGGGCCTGCTGACCGGCCTGGCCGACCCGCACCTGTCGCGCACCCTCACGGCCCTGCACGAGGCGCCCGGCCAGGCCTGGAGCCTGGAGCAGATGGCACAGCAGGCAGGCCTGTCGCGCAGCGCGTTTGCGGCCCGCTTCAAGGCCGTGGTGGGCGAGACCCCGGCCGACTACCTGGTGCACTGGCGGCTGACGCTGGCGCAGGCACATTTGCGCAGTGGCCGGTCGTTGAAGTCGATTGCCAACGAGCTGGGCTATGCCAACCCGTCGGCGCTGTCACGGGTGTTTGCGCAGAAGCTGGGGGTGTCGGTGCGGGCCTGGCTGGATGCTGTGAATGCGGAATCTTGAGGCGCTTGGCTGGCGGGGGATCTTTGGCGCGGCGCCTGGCAAACAACCTGCCCCAAACTCCCTCTCCCCTCGCGGGAGAGGGTCGGGGAGAGGGGGCGAACAAGCGCTGCGCCCGCAAAACACCCCTCTCCCCCGCCCTCTCCCACAAGGGGAGAGGGAGCAACAGCCCGGCGCGCTGGGGGGCGCTGGGGACGTTGGGGGCGCTGGGGACCTTGGGGGCGCTGGGGACGTTGGGGGCGCTGGGGACGTTGGGGGCGCTGGGGACGTTGGGGACGTTGGGGACGTTGGGGACGTTGG
>NZ_LUKZ01000034.1 GCF_001633105.1 Acidovorax sp. GW101-3H11 | reverse complement strand
GGGACGTTGGGGACGTTGGGGACGTTGGGGGCGTTGGGGACGTTGGGGGCGTTGGGGGCGTTGGGGGCGTTGGGGGCGTTGGGGGCGTTGTCGAAACCATCCTGCCCCGAGGCACCTATTTATTCAATAAAAATGGCCTCTACCGCGCGACCATCAAGCGCTTTAAGCTATTAAATATATAGCATTCAAGCTATCCACCCAAAGCCCTGCAGGGATCGGCAGGCAGCCCCGCCTCCCCTGCGCCCCTCACACGTCGATGGCCGCCGCCGAGCCCGCCAGCTTGCGCAGCTCGAACTTCTGGATCTTGCCGGTGCTGGTCTTGGGCAGCTCGCCAAACACCACGGCGCGGGGCACCTTGAAGCCCGCCAGGTGCTTCTTGCAATGCGCCACGATGTCCTCGGGCGTGGCCTCTGCACCAGCTTTCAGCTCCACAAATGCGCAGGGCGTCTCGCCCCACTTGGCATCGGGCTTGGCCACCACGGCGGCGGCCAGCACGTCGGGGTGGCGGTAGAGCACGTCTTCGACCTCGATGGACGAGATGTTCTCGCCGCCCGAGATGATGATGTCCTTGCTGCGGTCCTTGATCTTGATGTAGCCGTCGGGGTACTGCACGGCCAGGTCGCCGCTGTGGAACCAGCCGCCCGCAAAGGCTTCTTCCGTCGCCTTGGGGTTCTTGAGGTAGCCCTTCATCGCGATGTTGCCCTTGAACATGATCTCGCCCATGGTTTCGCCGTCTTGCGGCACCGGTTGCATGGTCTCGGGGTCGAGCACACGCACATCGCGCTCCAGGTGGTAGCGCACGCCCTGGCGGGCGTTGAGGCGGGCGCGCTCGCCGATGTCGAGCTGGTCCCAGGCCTCGTGTTTGGCGCACACGGTGGCGGGGCCGTAGACCTCAGTCAGGCCGTACACATGGGTCAAATCGAAGCCCATCTTTTCCATGCCTTCGATCATCGACGCCGGTGGCGCCGCGCCTGCCACCATGGCCTTGACGCCTGCGGGGATACCCGCCTTCATCGCCTCGGGCGCGTTGACCAGCAGGCCGTGCACGATGGGCGCGCCGCAGTAGTGCGTGACGCCATGGGTGCGAATGGCGTCGAAGATGGCCTGCGCGTCCACGCGGCGCAGGCACACGTTGACGCCTGCGCGTGCCGCAATGGTCCACGGAAAACACCAGCCGTTGCAGTGGAACATGGGCAGCGTCCACAGGTACACCGCGTGTTTGGGCATGTCCCACTCCAGCACGTTGCTGATGGCGTTGCTGGCCGCGCCCCGGTGGTGGTAGACCACGCCCTTGGGGTTGCCGGTGGTGCCGCTGGTGTAGTTGAGCGCAATCGCATCCCACTCGTCGGCGGGCAGGCGCCAGGCAAAGGTGGCGTCGCCGCTGGCCACAAAGGCGTCGTAGTCGGTGCCGCCCAGGCCTTGCACGGCGGGGCCGTAGAGGGCGTCTTGCACCTCGATCACGCGGATGGGCGTGGTGCCCGTGCGCAGGGCCAGCGCCTTGGCCATGGTGCCGGTGAACTCCGGGTCCACGAGCACAACCTTGGCCTCGCCATGGTCGAGCATGAAGGCGATGGCCTCCGGGTCCAGCCGGGTGTTGAGGGCGTTGAGCACCGCACCTGCCATGGGCACGCCAAAGTGCGCTTCGACCATCGGTGGGGTGTTGGGCAGCATCACGGCCACGGTGTCGTTTTTGCCGATGCCTGCCTGCACCAGCGCGCTGGCCAGCTGGCGGCAGCGGGCGTAGGTCTGGGCCCAGGTCTGGCGCAGCGTGCCGTGCACGATGGCCAGGCGGTCGGGGTAGACCTCGGCCGTGCGTTCGATGAACGACAGGGGCGACAGGGGCGCGAAGTTGGCTTCGGTGCGGGGCAGGTGCTGGTCGAAGATGGAAGTCATGGGTGGGTGCGTGAAGGTGAACCAGGACGTGAAGTGAACGTTGCGCAGCCTAGCGCCGCAGGCTGACACGAAAGCAACAGGAACGCGGCGTGCCAGGCCAGCGCCGGGGCGCCGCCTCAGCCCCTGGGGCGGTGGCTTTGTTTGACACGGTACATGGCCGCGTCGGCGCTGGCCAGCAGCGTGTGCGCGTCCTGGGCGTCGCGCGGGAACAGGCTCACGCCGATGCTGGCGCGCACCGGGAAGGGCTGGCCTTCGATGTCCAGCGGCGGCGCAAAGGCCTGCTCCAGCTTGGCCACGATCTGCAGCGCGGCTTCTTCCGAGTCCACGTTTTCACACAGCACGGTGAATTCATCGCCCGCCAGCCGGGCCACGGTGTCGGCCTGCCGCACGGCGCCCAGGATGACGCGGGCCACGGCCTGCAGCACCAGGTCGCCCACGGCGTGGCCGCGCGTGTCGTTGATGGCCTTGAAGTCGTCCAGGTCCACAAACAGCAGGGCGCAGTCGCGGCCGCTGCGGCGCGAGAGTTCGAGCGCCTGCGCCAGGCGCTGCTCGAACATGCGGCGGTTGGGCAGGCCGGTGAGTGCGTCGTGGTACGCCAGGTGGGCCATGGCGTCGCGGCTGGCGTTCAGCTCGGTGATCTGGCGGCTGATCTGCTGCTCCATGTCGTGGAAGCTGCGGGCCAGGTCGCCCACCTCGTCCTTGCGATGCACGGGCAGCGCCCCATGCGCCTGCCCCCGCGAGAACGCCTGCGCGGCCGCCACCATGGCCTGCAGCGGCTGCGTGACCACCCGCGACACCCCCGCCGCCAGCACCACGCCCACCAGGCTGAGCACCAGCAGGATCTTGAGGATGCTGCGGCCCAGGTCCAGCACCTCGCCCTGCACGGCGGCCAGGGGCTGCGACAGGCCCACCACCATGAAGCGCCCTTCGTCCTCGCCGCCAAAGGGCATGCGCACAAACGAGAACACGCGCGCCTCGTCGTCCGCAGAGTCGGTCCGGCTGAGCACGGCCTCCAGGGCGCGCCCCTCGACCAGCGCCGCCACCGGCGCAAAGCTGTCCTGGATCAGGATGCGCTGGCCCCGGTCGAAGCCAAAGGTCTGGGTGGCGTCGGGGTGCACCAGGAAGTCGCCCCAGCGGTTGCTGAGGTAAAAGCCATAGGGCGTGGGCAGCGCGGCGTCGAAGTTGCGCAGGAAGGGCTCGGCCGCCACGCGCACCACCACCACCCCCTGCACCTGGCCGCCCCGCACCACGGGCGACGCCATGTTGAACACCGGCACGGCGTCCTCGCCCGGGGAACCCTCGTGGTTGATGCCGAACTCGGACACGTAGACCTCCCCCGCCGACAGCACCAGGGCCTCGAACACGAACGGGAAATGGGCCTTCTCCTGCAGCGTGTCGTCGGCAATCCGCACCGGCACCCCGCCCTGGCGGTCGATGCGCACCAGCTCCAGGCCGTAGTCCCGGGCGCTGATGAAGCGGATCTGCAGGTAGCTGGGGTGGGCGGCCAGGCTCGCGCGGAAGATCTCGGCCAGGCGGCCCTGGTCGGGCTCCTGCGCCGCCACGGCGGCCAGAAAGGAGGTGTCGCGCGCGACCGTGCCGAACCCGGCCTGCATGTGGCGCGCCAGCACCTGCGTGGTGGCCATCAGCGCACGTTCGGCCCGCCCCTGCAGACGGTCGCGGCTCGAATCAAAGGTGTAGTAGCCCGCCAGGATGGCCGCAAACACACTGAACGAGGCCAGCAACACCCCCAGGCGCAGTGCAATGCCCCATGTCACGCGTGGCATGCCCATGTGTCAGAACCTCGCCGGGCGGTCGCCCGCCACGATGCGCTGCCACAGCTGCGCGCGCCGGGTTTCGTCCTCCACCGGCTCCAGCCAGACGATGGGGCCCATGGGCACATCCCCCGACAGCGCGGGTGGCTCCTCCAGCGTGTTGGCCAGGCCCTGGCGGCGGGTGAATTCGCGGCTCAGCGCCGGGTCGAGCATGTAGTTGATCCACTCTGCGGCCAGGGCCACC
This sequence comes from Acidovorax sp. GW101-3H11, assembly GCF_001633105.1. Classification (GTDB taxonomy): domain Bacteria; phylum Pseudomonadota; class Gammaproteobacteria; order Burkholderiales; family Burkholderiaceae_C; genus Acidovorax. The sequence continues at coordinate 1,045 of NZ_LUKZ01000034.1, read as the reverse complement.
TGGGTGGATCGGCGGGTGATGGCCCAGCAGTCGAGCCAGGCCAGCGCGCCCTCCTTGGGCACCACGTAGCCCACATCCAGCCCCGCATCGCGCAGTTGCTTGAGCTGCTGCTGGCCGTAGTTGGCGTGCATCACGGCCACCTTGTGCTTGCGGAACAGCTCCACCGACTCCTCGGGCAGGCTGTAGAAAGAGCGCACGTTGCGGCGCAGGGCCACCAGGTCCCTGGCCAGCGGGCTGAAACGGTCGGGATCAATGCGAAACGGCGCCAGCCCCCGGTGCATAGCGGCCAGCGAAAACCCGTGGCTGCTGCCGTCAAATGCCAGCACCTTGCCCTGCCAGCGCGGGTCCCACAGCACGGCAACCGAGTCCGGGGGGGTGCTGAACTGCTGGCGGTCGTAGACCAACCCCATCTCGGAATAGGTGAAGGGCATGGCATACACCTCGCCCCGCGCGGAGATGCCTGCGATGGACTGCAGTTGCCGAAAACGCGGCAGCTGGCGCGCCGTGTTGGGAATGTTGCTTACGGGCAACGGTGTCAGCATCTTCTGGTCCACCAGGCGCGCGATTTCGGCGGTGTTGGCGGCGACCAGGTCAAACCCGGGGCCGCTCGGGCTGGCCAGCTTGGCGCGCAGGATGTCGTCGGAGGCCACGGTGGTGATCTCGACCTTGACCCCGTGGCGCTTCTCGAACACGGCCACAAAGTCGGCGTCGGCATACCCCGGCCAGGCCAGCACGCGCAGCACCGTGGCGGCTTGCGCCGGGCCAGGCAGCACAGCCCCCAGGCCTGCGGCCAGCAACGCTGCCGCCGCACTGCGGCGCCGCATCTGATGCGGCCCAGTGCCTGCTGCTTGCTGCCACGCCATGCACGCCATGCCGAAAGCCCCGCTTTGTAATAACTAGGGCGTGTCATCATTCGGAGCCAGACAAAGCTCTGGGGTTACAGCCTCTCACGCCAGCCACACCATGGAGGCAGCCAAGTGAATCGCCCCCAGGAAGTTGCAGGCGGTCTTGTCGTAACGCGTGGCAATGCCCCGGTATTGCTTCA
>NZ_LUKZ01000033.1:32147-101133 GCF_001633105.1 Acidovorax sp. GW101-3H11 | reverse complement strand
CATCGCCCAGCAGTTACATGAGCATGGCGCGGACTATGTCCTGTCGCTCAAGGGCAACCAGCGGCACATGCATGAAGTGGTGCAAACACACTTTGAAGTGCCGTGCACAGCAGGGCAACAGGGTGACAACACCTACGCCGAACGCTCAAGCGGCCACGGGCGTGAGGAGCTGCGCAGCTACCGGGTCAGTCCCGTGCCCGAGGCCTTGCAGCGCGCGGCAGTGCACTGGCCGGGCCTGGCGAGTGTGGTGCAGGTTGCGCGCCAGCGCCAGCAGGCGGGCTGCAGCGCCAGCGAAGAAGTCAGCTACTACTTGAGCAGCCTGGCAGCGCACACGCCCGCGCAGGTGCTGGCGCACAGCATCCGCTCGCACTGGGCGGTGGAGAACCAGTTGCACTGGAGCCTGGATGTNCAGACGCTGCTGCGGCGCATGGCGCTGCAGGTGCTCAAGAGCGACACCTCGGTGAAGGTGGGGGTGCAGGCCAAGCGCAAGCGAGCGGGCTGGGATGTGGGCTATCTGGCCCATGTCCTGGGCATCAGGGTTTAGATGCGATTGCCCTGGGCATATTGCACTAGCGCTTGAGCACCGAAACGCCTCAAAAGCGCTTCACCGCCCCTCTTCAGGCACTGGCAGACGCGGGTTAACCCGTAGCCAAGCAGATCGCAATAATTTGTATGATAACCATATAAACACACCAAACCAGGTGCACCCAGACATCCCCACCAGGCCGTTCCCAACGGCCCCAACCTGGGCCCGCCCCTTTCCATCCCGGAGATACCCCGTTCATGTCCACCCTCGCACTTCTCGGCATTGGCGCCGGCAGCATTGCCCTGCTCCTGTTGCTCATCATCCGCTGGCAGGTCCACGCCTTCGTGGCGATGATGCTGGTGAGCTTTCTGGTGGCGTTTGCCACGGGCATGCCCATTGGCGACATCATCAGCACGCTGATTGCGGGCATGGGCGGCACGCTGGGGTCGGTGGCCATCCTGGTGGCGCTGGGCTCCATGCTGGGGCGCATGATCGAGGTCTCGGGCGGCGCGGCCAGCCTGGCCAACCGCTTCACGCAACTGCTAGGCCCCACACGGGTGCCCATGGCGCTCACCGCCGCCGCGCTGGTGCTGGCCATCCCGGTGTTTTTTGATGTGGGCTTCATCATCCTGGTGCCCATCGTCTACGGCTTTTGCAAGGCGGCGGGGGTCAACCCCATCAAGTTCGGCCTGCCCGTAGCGGGCATCATGCTGGCCGCGCACGTGGTGGTACCACCGCACCCCGGCATCGTGGGCGGGGCGGCCATCGTCAAGGGCGACATCGGCTGGATCACCATCATTGGCCTGGCCATCTGCATCCCGCTGGCAGCGCTGTCGCAGGTCGTGGCAGGCTGGCTCAACCGCAAGGGTTACCCCATGCTGCCCACCACGGCTGAGCAGTTTGCGGCCTTTGGCAACAGCGAAGACAGCACGGCCAGCAAGTCCGGTAAGGCGCCTAGCGTCGGCACCATCATGGCGCTGATCATCATCCCCCTGGCCCTCATCATGGCCGGCACCACCGGCGCCACCCTGCTGCCCAAGGGCGACAGCCTGCGCAACGTGCTGGGCTTCATCGGCTCGCCCATTTTTGCGCTGATGGTGGCCGTGGGCCTGGCGATGTTCCTGCTGGGCCGCAACCAGGGCTGGAACCGCGAGCGCACCAACGCCATCATGGAATCAGCCCTGCCCCCCGCCGCCACCGTGATCCTGGTGACGGGCGCGGGCGGCGTGTTTGCCAAGGTGCTCACCGCCAGCGGCATTGGCGCTGCGCTGTCGCAAAGCCTCACCGCTACGCACCTGCCCCTCATCCTGCTGGCGTTCATCATCTCGCTGGCTCTGCGCGCCGCACAGGGCTCGGCCACCGTGGCCATCATCACCACCTGCGGCCTGCTGGCCGATGCGATGGCGGGTGGCGGGTATTCCCCCTTGCAAGTGGCACTGCTCACGGTTGCCATTGGCTTTGGCAGCCTGGGCCTGTCGCACGTCAACGATTCAGGCTTCTGGATCGTGACCCGCTACCTGGGCCTGAGCGTGGGCGATGGCCTGCGCACCTGGACGGTGCTGACCACCGTGCTGGGCATCGCAGGTTTTGCAATGACCGCTTTGCTCTGGGTTCTGGTGGCCTATTGAGTCGGTATCTTTGAACTTGAAAAATCCGTTCGGGCTGAGCCTGTCGAAGCCCTGCGCGGCGCTTCGACAGGCTCAGCGTGAACGGTTCAAGTTGATTCAAGCCGACTCAATACGCACTCTATTTGAATTTCTTTGAAGGACTGACAACATGACAAAACCCACCGTCGGCATCATCGGCCTGGGCGCCATGGGCGCTGGCATCGCCAAGACCCTGCGCAACAACGGCTTCACCATCCACGTGTGCGACGTGCGCCCCGGCGTGGCCGATGCGTTTGTGGCAGACGGTGGCACGGCCCACGCCACCACGGCTGCATTGGCGGCGGTGAGTGATGTGGTGGTGTCGGTGGTGGTTAACGCCGCGCAGACTGAGAGCGTGCTGTTTGGCGACGATGGCCAAAGCGGTGCAGTGAGCACCATGCGCCCCGGCAGCACCTTTGTGATGTGCTCCACCGTGGACCCCAATTGGTCTGTAGCGCTGGAAGCGCGCCTGAACGCCCTGGGCCTGCACTATGTGGACGCTCCCATCTCCGGCGGCGCCGCCAAGGCCGCATCGGGCCAGATGACCATGATGACCTCGGCCAAGCCAGAGGCCTATGCCGCGGCCAACGCGGTGCTCGACGGCATGGCAGGCAAGGTGTACCGACTGGGCGACAAGGCGGGCGCAGGCAGCAAGGTCAAGATCATCAACCAGCTGCTGGCCGGTGTGCACATTGCCGTGGCCGCCGAAGCCATGGCCCTGGGCCTGCGCGAAGGCGTGGAAGCCAGCGCCTTGTATGAAGTGATCACGAACAGCGCGGGCAACAGCTGGATGTTTGAAAACCGCATGGCCCATGTGCTGGCGGGCGACTACACGCCGCTGTCGGCCGTCGATATCTTTGTGAAGGACCTGGGCCTGGTGCTGGACACTGCCCGCGCCAGCAAATTCCCCCTGCCGCTGGCCGCCACCGCGCACCAGATGTTCATGCAGGCATCCACCGCAGGCTTTGCCAAAGAAGATGACAGCGCCGTGATCAAGATCTTCCCTGGCATCACGTTGCCCGAAGGGAAGGACAAGGCATGACACGCGCACGTGCACTGCTGGGCTGCATTGCCGACGACTTCACCGGCGCGACCGACCTGGCCAACAACCTGGTGCGCGCAGGCATGCGCGTGGTGCAGGCCATGGGCGTGCCCACGGCTCCGCTCGACGCTGAGGCCGATGCCATCGTGGTCGCGCTCAAGTCACGCACCATCGCCAAAGACGAAGCCATTGCCCAGTCGCTCGCAGCGCTGCAGTGGCTGCAGGCGCAGGGTGCCGAGCAGATCTACTTCAAATACTGCTCCACCTTTGACAGCACGGCCGAAGGCAACATCGGCCCCGTGACCGATGCGCTGATGCAGGCCCTGGGCACCGACTTCACCATCGCCACCCCCGCCTTCCCCGACAACAAGCGCACCGTGTTCAAGGGCTACCTGTTTGTGGGCGATGTGCTGCTGAACGAGAGCGGCATGCAGAACCACCCGCTCACACCCATGACCGACCCCAACCTGGTGCGCGTGCTGCAGGCGCAGACACCCAGCCGCGTAGGCCTGATCGACCACAGCGTGGTCGCACAGGGCGAGGCCGCTATCCGCGCGCGCATTGATCAACTCAAGGCCGAGGGCATGCGCATGGCCGTGGTGGATGCAGTGTCCAACGCCGATCTGCTGCGCCTGGGCCCCGCGCTCAAGGGCATGCCGCTGGTCACCGCAGGCTCAGGCGTAGCGATTGGCCTGCCGGGCAACTTTGGCGTGGCCCCCAGCAACGAGGCCGCCCGCCTGCCTGCCGCGCAAGGGCTGCAGGCCATTGTGTCGGGCAGCTGCTCGGTGGCGACCAACCAGCAGGTGATGGATTTCATCAAGGCAGGCCAACCCGCCCTGGCCATCGACCCGCTGCGCATCGCCGCAGGCGTGGACGTGGCCGCCGAAGCGCTGGCTTGGGCCGAAAACCACATCGGCCAAGGCCCGGTGCTGGTGTATTCCACCGCCGAACCCTCGGCCGTGCGCGCCATTCAAGGCAAGCTGGGTTCCGAAAAAGCCGGTGCCATGGTGGAAGACACCATTGCCGCCATTGCCCGCGGCCTGGTGCAGCGCGGTGTGCGCCAGCTCATCGTGGCGGGCGGCGAAACATCCGGCGCCTGTGTGCAGGCCCTGGGCATCACGCAAATGCGCATTGGCGCGCAGATCGACCCCGGCGTGCCGTGGTGCCATGCGGTGGCGCCCGACACCAAGGACGGTTTGCACATCACGCTGAAGTCGGGCAACTTTGGCAGCACCGACTTTTTCACCAAGGCTTTTGCACAATTGTCGGCATGACCTCTACCCCCGCCTTCATGGATGAGCCCCAAGCCCGCGACGAAATCTGCCGCGTGGGCCGCAGCCTGTTTGAGCGGGGCTATGTGCACGCCACCGCAGGCAACATCAGCGTGCGCCTGGCCGATGGCTACCTCATCACCCCCACCGACGCCTGCCTGGGCACGCTGCAACCCGAGCGGCTGGCGCGCCTGGACGCACAAGGCCAGCAGGTGGCGGGCGACCGGGCCAGCAAGACCATAACGCTGCACCGGCAAATTTACGAGGCGTCGGCATCGACTGCGGCCCCTGCGCGCTGCGTGATCCACACGCACAGCACGCATCTGGTGGCCTGCTCGTTGCAGGCCGACATGACGACCAACGGCCCGCTGGGGCCTGACACGCAATTGCTGCCTCCCATCACGCCCTACTTCGTCATGAAGGTAGGCCGCGTGCCGCACATCCCCTACCACCGGCCTGGCGACCCGGCTGCCGCAGCGCTGGTGGCGCAGACCATTGGCCGCTATGCCGCCAAGGGCAGCCCCGTGCGCGCCGTGATGCTGGCGCGCCTGGGGCCCAACGTGTGGCATGACACGCCCGCTGCCGCCATGGCCGTGCTGGAGGAACTGGAAGAAACCGCGCGCCTGTGGATGCTGTGCCAGCCCCGCCCCACGCCACTGACCGAGCCCCAGATCGAAGAGCTGCGCCAGAGCTTTGGTGCCCACTGGTAACTGGTAACTGGTAACGGGCTGGCTGCGCCCATGGCGCGGGGATGAAAGAACACACACAAGGAGACAAACCATGACCCTTTCTTTCTGGCGCAACGCCTTTGCCCCCATGCTGCTGGGCGTGCTGGCCACAGGTAGTTCGGCGGCTGCGGACTACCCCACCCCCAAGCACGGGGAATGGGTCGTCAAGGACTTCCGCTTCCACACCGGCCAGACCTTGCCCGAACTCAAGCTGGCCTACTCCACCGTGGGCGAGCCCACCGGAGAGCCCGTGCTGGTGCTGCATGGCACCAATGGCTCGGCAGAGAGCATGCTCACGCCCGGCTTTGCGGGCACGCTGTTTGGCCCCGGCCAGCCGCTGGATGCACGCAAGCACTTCATCATCCTGCCGGATGCCATCGGCACCGGCCGCTCCAGCAAGCCGTCGGACGGCCTGCGCGCTGCCTTTCCGGCCTACAACTACGACGACGTGGTGCAGGCCCAGTACCGCCTGCTGACCGAACACCTGGGCGTGCGCCACGTGCGCGCCATCATTGGCAACTCCATGGGCGGCATGCACACCTGGGTGTGGGCCCAGCGCTACCCCGACTTCATGGACATCGCCGTGCCCATGGCCTCGCTGCCTGCGGCCATGTCGGGCCGCAACTGGATGATGCGCCGCCTGCTGGTCGAAGCCATCCGCAACGACCCCGAATGGCAGGGTGGCAACTACACCCGCCAGCCCCGCAGCCTGCAGTTTGCGTCGGTGTTCTTTGGCACGGGCACCAACGGCGGCCACCAGGGCCTGCAAAAGCTGGCCCCCAACCGCGTTGCGGCCGACGCCCTGGTGGAGCAGCGCCTCAAAGCCCCTTTTCGCGGCGATGCCAACGACCACATCTATCAGTGGGAAGCATCGCGCGACTACGACCCCGAGCCCGGGCTGGAACGCATCACCGCGCGCGTGCTGGCCATCAACTCGGCAGACGATGAGCGCAACCCGCCCGAGCTGGGCGTGCTGGACAAAGCCATCGCCCGCATCCCGCACGCACAGGCCTACGTGATCCCTGCCAGCGCCGACACCCTCGGTCACAGCACGGTGGGCCTGGCGCGCTTTTACCAAGACCGGCTGGCACAGGTGCTCGCCAACGCACCGCGCCGCTGACCGCTTTTTTCTCAGGAACCAGTACATGCCCCGCTTCGCTGCCAACCTGTCCATGCTCTACAATGACGTAGACTTTCTCGAACGCTTTGCCGCCGCTGCCCGCGACGGCTTCAAGGCGGTGGAGTACCTGTTTCCCTACGCCTACCCGGCGCAAGAACTGACCGCGCGCCTGCAGGCCAACGGCCTGCAGCAGGTGCTGTTCAACGCCCCGCCCGGTAACTGGGACGCGGGCGAGCGCGGGCTGGCCTGCCTGCCGGGGCGTGAGGCCGAGTTCCGCGAAGGCATTGCCAAAGCCATCGACTATGCCAAGGCCCTGCAATGCCCCCGCATCCATGTGATGGCCGGGCTGGTGCCCCAGGGTGCAGACGCAGCCGCCGTGCGCACCACCTACGTCGCCAACGTGCGCCACGCGGCCGAGCAGGCTGCACCGCACGGCCTCCAGATCCTGCTGGAGCCCATCAATGGCCGCGACATGCCCGGCTTCTTCCTGAGCCGCCAGGACCAGGCCCACACGCTGATCGCCGAGATCGGCGCCGCCAACGTCAAGGTGCAGATGGACCTGTACCACTGCCAGATCGTGGAAGGCGACTTGGCCATGAAGGTGCGCCAGTACCTGCCCACCGGCAACGTCGGCCACTTCCAGATTGCCGGTGTGCCCGAGCGCCACGAGCCCGATGTGGGCGAGCTGAACTACACCTATTTGTTCAAGCTGCTGGACAGCCTAGGCTACGACGGCTGGATTGGCTGCGAATACCGCCCGGCACGCGGCGCGGCGCCCCATGCCACATCCGACGGGCTGGGCTGGCTCCAGCCCTGGCTGTAATCCGCACGGCCACCGGCGGCCTACGCGCCGTCAGTACGCCTTGAAGTTCGCCGCCACCCGCTGGTTCAGGTAGTCACCCGCCGCAATCGCCGGGTACTTCTTGCCGGGCCCTTCGATGATGGCGTCGCGGTTGGCCTGGGCAAAGAAGGCGATGCTGTAGCGCGGCCCCATGTACTCGCCGGGCAGAGGGTTCTTCACACGGTGGAAGTTGCTGGGCAGCTGGTCGTCGCTCCAGCGCATCAGCATGTCCCCGATGTTGCAGGTGATGGCCTGCTCGTCGGGCTCCACCGAGGTCCAGGCCTGGGTGTCCATCTCCTTGCCTGGGCACACCTGCAGGCCGCCCTGGCCCTGGCGCTGAAAGAGCAGGGTCAGGCAATCAAAGTCGGTATGCGCCCCGGCGCGCCACAGGCCCAGGCTGGCTTGTTGCTCGGGCGGGGTCGCAAAGTAGTGCAGCAGGCGCAAGGTGCTTTGGTAGCTGGCCTGTGCAGGGTCGTGCGCGCGGGCAAAGAAGGCCTCGTCAAACCCCAGCTTCCACGCAAAGCACGATAGCACCTGCATGGCCACCTGCCAGCACTGGCCTTCGAAGGCGAGCATGGTGGCCTGAAATCCCGCCAGCTCCTCGTCGGTGGGCCACAGGCCTGCCATGTGCGGGCGGGTGATCTGGTACGACTCCTTCTGGTCCGGCGTGCCGGTGGAGGGGCGCACCTGCGCGCGGCTCTCCCAGCCCACGTTGAGCGCCTTCTTGAGCGGGTACTGCGCCTTCACGGCATCCGGCAGCGCAAAGAAGCGCTCGGTCATCGCGAAGGCGTTGTGCACCTCGGCCAGGTCAATGCCGTGATTCACGATCTGGAAAAAGCCGACATCGACTGCGGCGTCCCACAGCTGGTTGGCAATCTCGGTCTTGCGCTGAGCAAAGTGGCTGAGGTCGATGCGGCGGATCTCGCGGCTCGTGGTTTCCGAGCCCATCGCGCCCATGCGCGTTTCTTTTTGCAGCTCGGCGAGGTCGTAGGTGGCAGTGGTGGTCATGCAGCTCTCCTGAAGGCAAGTGGAAGGAAAAAAGGCCCTCCCGCTGGGTGCTTCAAGAGCGTTTGGCACCGCCTGCTGCGGCCGCCTGTTCGACCCTTGAAGCCACGGTGTGCCAACGCACACCGCTGTGCGCACAGCGGGCTTCAAGAGCAATTTCCGACTGGCATCTCCCCGTGCAGGATGGCGCAAGGGCAACGCAGTGAACGCTTCTACTCTTGCCAAGAGCGATGCAAGAAGAATGCCCACAGCGCCTTGCGTATGTGCCCGCGCAGGGTCATAGCGCTTGCGCACCGCGCATCAAAAGCCATGCATACATGTCACTGATTGTGATTGGCATGCCAAATGCATAGCGCCCTGCACCACAACGGCGGGCGTGCAGACAGTCCGGCGTTGCACAACGACTGCCACCCACCCACCATCGACGGAGACACCTACACCATGCACGCGCTCATGTCTGCACCCCCGGCCAGCTTTGACGACCCCACCCCCATCAACGACACCGACGGCACCTACCTGCGCCAGGCCATCGCCTGGTCGTGCACCGCCCGGGCGCGCGGCAACCGCCCGTTTGGTGCAGTGGTCATCAGCGCCGAAGGGCGCCTTCTGGCCGAGGCCTACTGCAACACCACCGAGACCGGCGACTGCACTGGCCACGCCGAGACCAATGCCGTGCGCCAGCTCAGCCCGCGCGTGGGCCGCGATGCGCTGGCCCAGGCCACGCTGTATTCATCGGCCGAGCCCTGTGTGATGTGTGCGGGCGCCATCTTCTGGTCGGGCATTGGGCGCGTGGTGTTTGGCATTGATGCCGAACGCCTGCGCGTGTTCCGGGGCGAGCGCGCCGAGCAGCGCGATGCCGAGCTGTCGTGCCGCGACGTGTTTGCTGCATCACCCCACGCCATCGAATGCATCGGCCCGGCGCTGGTCGATGAAGCCAGCGCGCCCCATGTCGGGTTCTGGAAAACCTGACCCCCGCCCCGTGCAGGCAGAATCTGCGCCGCGCCTTTGCTTGCACCTCCCATGCCCCGCACCACCGACATGACCGAACCCGAAGCCGACGCCAGCCCTGGCGCCCTGCACAGCCGCGCCAAACAGGGCCGCGAACGCATCCTGGGCGCCATCCGCGAAGCGGCCATTGCCGAGTTCAGCCGCCACGGGTTCAAGGGCGCATCCACCAAAGCCATTGCCGAGCGCGCGGGCCTGACCAAACCGCAGCTGCACTATTACATCGCCAGCAAGGAAGAGCTGTACGAGGAGCTGCTGTATTCGGTGCTCAACGGCTGGTCGGGCGCGTTCCAGTTCGACAGCCAGAGCGACGACCCCAAGAAGGTACTGAGCACCTACGTGCGCAAGAAGCTCGACTACGCGCTGGACAACCCAGGCCTGTCGCGCATCTTCACCACCGAGGTGCTGGGCGGTGGGCGCAACCTGGGCAAATACTGGCCCGTGGCCGTCAAGTCCACCCAGCAGAAGGTGGACCTCATCAACCGCTGGATTGCCGAAGGCCGCATGCGCGCCGTGAACCCCACGCTGCTGCTCATGCAGATCTGGGGCATGACGCAGCACTACGCCGACTACGGCGTGCAGGTGCACATCATGCTGGGCCTGGCGCCCGATGAGCCCATCGACCGCGAGCCCATCGTGCGCGAACTCACCAGCTTTGTGCTGGTGGGCTGCGGCCTCGCACCAGACTAAAGCCCACTGCCCATTTCTGGGCATGCCCTCGGTACCAAAGCACCTGCAGGGCGCGATGCGCACCAGCAAGCGGCGCAAATCAGTCGCGATAAGGCAGCGTTGATCCACCACAAAGACGTTTGACGGGTTTTTGTGGCTGGCACAGCCTTTGCAATAGTTTGACCAATCGATCAAATCACATGGTCAAACAATGCAGACAGCCCCTGACACCGCCAGCGCCGCCCGCACAGAACACGCATTCGAGCTGATCCTGCCGCGCAGCCAGATGCGCTTGCCCGTCGCCCCCGGCGAGAGCATGGCCGACGTGCTGCAGCTCGCTGGCGTGCCGCTCGAAACCCTGTGCGAACAGGGCGTGTGCGGCACCTGCGTGACCCGCTGGCTGGACGGCGAGCCCGACCACCGCGACAGCTGCCTGAGCGCCGCAGAGCAAGCCACCCACGTCGCCGTGTGCTGCGCACGCAGCCACGGGCCCACGCTCACGCTCGACCTCTGAACTTCAACAAACAGGAAGCCCCGCCATGCGCATCCTCGTGATCTATTGCCACCCGGTAGAGACCAGCTACAACGCCGCCCTGCACACCGAGGTGGTGCAGCAATTGCGCGGTGCGGGCCATGAGGTGGACGACTGCGACCTGTACGCCGAGGGCTTCAACCCCGTGATGACCCGCGAGGAGCGCCTGGGCTACCACGAGGTGCCCAGCAACCAGTTGCCCGTGCAGGGCTATGTGGACCGCTTGCTCTGGGCCGAGGCGGTGGTGTTCTGCTTTCCCACCTGGTGCTTTGGCATGCCTGCGATGCTCAAGGGATTTTTCGACCGCGTGCTCATGCCCGGCGTGGCCTTTGACATCAGCGATCCGCACAACGTCAAGCCCTCGCTCACGCACATCAAGCGCATCTCGGCCGTGGTCACCTACGGCCGCCCGCTCTGGACGGCCCTGTTCATGGGCGACCCACCGCGCAAGTCCATCACCCGCTACATGCGCTTGCTCACGGGTGGCAAGGCGCGGGTGGACTACCACGCCTACTACCACATGAACGTGGCCACACCGCCCCGGCTGGCGGCCTTCAAGGCCCGCGTGGGCCAGGCCATGGCGCGCTTTGCATAAGACCAATTCCTAAGGGCCACGGCATGCACGCATCCAACACCCCCGACCACATCCTGCGCGCCCGGTTGCCGCGCTGGCTGCTGCCCGCCGCGTGGCCGCAGCAGGGCCACCAGCCCGCACTGGCCGATCTGCAGCTGGCCCAGGGCCGCATCGTGCGAGTGCTGCCCCACGGCACCCAGCCTGCGCTACACGGCGCTGTGTGGGACGTGGCAGGCGCGCTGGTGCTGCCCGGCCTGGTCGATGCGCACACCCACCTGGACAAAGCCTTCACCCTGCCCCGCATGGGCGTGGTCAAACCCGGCCTGCTGGGCGCCATCGAGGCCATGATGGTGGACCGCCAGGGCTGGACCGAGGCCGACATCCACGCCCGCGCCAGCCGCGCGCTGCAATGGGCCTACGACGCAGGCACCGTGCACCTGCGCACCCACTGCGACTGGTGGGAGCCCGACGCGCGGCCACTGGCCTGGAACGTGTTGCGCGCACTGGCACACGACTGGGCCGACCGCATCACGCTGGAGCGCGTGAGCCTGATCCCCTTGCACCTGTACGCAGACCGCAGCGCCGCCCTGCGGCTGGCCGCCACCGTGGCTGCGAGCGGCCCCGGCGCCTTGCTGGGCGGCTTTGTGCACTCCACCAACTGGGACCCACAAGCGCTGCGCCACCTGTTCGAAGCCGCACAACACCACGGGCTGAACGTGGACCTGCATGTGGACGAAGAACTGCACCCCGGCGCCCAGGGCTTGGCGACCACCGCCGCACTGCTCAAGCAGATGCGCTTTGAAGGCCATGTGGTCTGCGGCCACACCTGCGCCCTGACTGCACAGGACGAAGCCACCGCCCTCGCCACGCTCGACGCGGTGGCGCAAAGCCCGATCACCCTGGTCACGCTGCCCATCACCAACCTGCTGCTGCAGGACGCCACCACCGGCCGCACACCGCGCCAGCGTGGCCTGACGCTGGTGAAGGAGGCCCGTGCACGCGGCATACCGGTGCTGGTGGCCAGCGACAACGTGCAAGACCCTTTCTGCCCTGTGGGCAGCTTCGACCCGCTGGAGGCCCTGGCCACGGGCGTGCTGGCGGCGCAGCTGGAGGCACCTTTCGACCAGTGGAGCGAATCGCTGTGCCGCAGCGACTGGCTGCGCACCGGCCGCACTGGCACCACCGCGCTGCCGCTGCAGCCCGGCACGGTGGCCGACCTGCTGGTCTTCACGCAGGCCGACCACTGGGGCTTTCCGTCGCGCACACAAGGCGCGCAGGGCCGCGTGGTGCTGCGCCAGGGCCGCGTCGCCAGCGGCCATGCACCGGCTGCCTGGCATGTGCCCACAACCCAATCCGCAAGGAGCCTTGCATGAGTCCCATATCTGCGCCCGGCATCGCCCAGCCCCTGGCCCGCTACGCCGCGTGGCGCCGCGCAGGCGACTTCATCTACCTGAGCGGGATCATCGCCGTGGACCCCGCCGCCAGCCGCATCGTGCGCGGCTATGCCGACATCCCTGACGAGGCCGCCACGCTGATTGGCCGCACCGGCGAGTTCAGCAGCGACATCAAGGAGGGTCCCATCCTCGCGCAGAGCTGGTATGTGCTCGACCGCATCCGCCAGACCATCGAAGCCGCAGGCGGCCAGATGTCCGACGTGTTCAAGCTGGTGCAGTACTTCAAGAACCTGGATCACTTCCCGCAGTACAGCCGCGTTCGCAAGCTGTTCTTCCCCGGCGAGCCCCCCGCATCCACCGTCGTGGAAGTGAGCGGAATGTTGCCCACCCCCGACATCCTCATCGAGGTGGAGGCCACGGCCTACCTCCCCTTGCGCTGACAACGCCTTCCTTTACGAAAGAACCACCCATGCTGCACGGCTACAACCCGCCCCACCGCTACCTGCCCTACCTGAGCTGGACCGAGATCGCCGATTTGCCCGACAAGGAAAACACCGTCATCGTGCTGCCCACGGGCGCCACAGAGCAGCATGGCCCGCACCTGCCGTGTGCGGTGGACACGGTGATCAGCGCGGGGGTGGTGGGCCATGCACTGGCCCGCCTGCCGGCCGATGTGCCTGCGTTTGCGATGGCCCCCATCACCTACGGCAAGTCCGAAGAGCACCTGCACTTCCCCGGCACCGTCACGCTGAGCGGCGAGACCCTGCTGGCCACCATGAACGAGGTGGGCGAGTCGGTGTACCGCGCGGGGTTTCGCAAGCTGCTGTTCGTCAACGGCCACGGCGGCCAGCCGCAGGTGATGGAGATGTGCGCCCGCGAGCTGCGCCTGCGCCATGGCGACTTCATCGTGGTGCCCAGCTTCACCTGGCGGGTGCCGCATGTGGCGGGCAAGTTCCTCTCCGACAAGGAAAAACGCTTGGCCATGCATGCGGGCCACGGCGAAACCGCACTGATGCTGGCCCTGGCCCCCGACACCGTGCACATGGAGCGTGCGGTGGTCAACTACCCGCCCGTTTTTGACTCGCCCTTGCTCTCGCCCGACGGCCGCCCGGCCTGCGCCTGGAGCGCGCGTGACTTTGGCCCCAGCGGAATCATTGGCGACCCGCTGCCCGCCACGGCTGAGCAGGGCCACGCCATCCTCGAATCGCTGGCCGTGAGCTGGGCCGCCGCCATCACCGAACTGCACAAGCTGCAGTGGGCACCGCGCGCTGAGCCCACCTGGGGCCGCGCCCAACACACCGGCCACATCGAGCACCCGTCCGCACTGGCCTGAAACCTGCGAACGCCACCGCAAAACCTTTTCGCCTTCCCCTTCGTTGTCCCTTCGTTTCACCTCCACCACCCTACCGGAGTACCACCATGATGAAGACCGCCTCCCGCCTTTCCAAGCTTGGTGCAGCCGCGCTGCTCGCTCTTGGTGCCGTCGGCACCATGCAGGCCCACGCGCAGGAAAAGTTCACCTACATGACCAACTGGTACGCGCAGGCCGAGCATGGCGGCTTCTACCAGGCGGTGGCTACGGGCCTGTACAAAAAGTACGGGCTGGATGTGACCATCAAGATGGGCGGCCCGCAGGTCAACATCGTGCAGATGATGGCCGCAGGCCAAGCCGAATGCGTGATGGGGTCGAGCGACCTGCAGATGATTCAGATGCGTGAAGGCGGCGTGCCCGTGGTCAATGTGGCCGCGGTGTTCCAGAAGGACCCGCAGGTGCTCATCGCGCATGACGACGTGAAGAAGTTCGAAGACCTCAAGGGCAAGACCATCCTGATCGCCTCGTCGGCACAGCGCGGCTACTGGCCCTGGCTCAAGGCCAAGTACGGCTTCACCGATTCGCAGACCCGCCCCTACACCTTCAACATCCAGCCCTTCGTCGCCGACAAGAACACCGCCCAGCAGGGCTACCTGACCTCCGAGCCGTTTGCGATTGCCAAGGCCGGCGTCAAGGCCAACACGCTGATGTTCAGCGACCAGGGCTACCCCGCCTACGCCACCACCATCTCGTGCATGGAAAAGACGGTGAAGGACCGCAGCGCCGCCGTGGCATCGTTCGTGAAGGCCTCGATGGAAGGCTGGAAGAGCTACCTGGCCGACCCAGCACCCGCCAACGCGCTCATCAAGAAGGACAACCCCAACATGACCGACGAGCAGCTCGCCTACAGCGTGGCCAAGCTCAAGGAAATGGGCATGGCCACCGGCGGTGACGCCACCACCATGGGCATCGGCATCATGACCGACGCACGCGCCAAGGCCAGCTACGACTTCCTGGTGGACGCCAAGCTCATCGACCCGGCCAAGGTGAAGCTGGCCGAGACCTACAACACGGCCTTTGTGAAGGACCTCAAGGTTCTTCCCTGATTCGATTCACGGGCTTCCATCCACCCCCACCGTTCACGCTGAGCCTGTCGAAGCGCCGCACAAGGCTTCGACAGGCTCAGCCCGAACAGTGTGTGGAGTGAAGCCCGGTGGATCACCCGCGCCCCCGCTGCCACCCCAGCCCTGACACAGCCGCCCCACCCCACCCCACGGCCGCATCCATCGAAAGGCGACCATGACATCCCCCGCTGAATCTCCGCCGCTGGCACACGCCCAGGCACCGCTGCCCCATTCCACGCCCGCCGTGGAGGTGCTCTCCGCTGAAAAAACCTACCCCAACGGCACCCAGGCCCTGCTGCCGGTGGACCTGACCATTGAGGAAGGCGAATTCGTCACCCTGCTCGGCCCCTCGGGCTGCGGCAAGAGCACACTGCTGAAAATGGTGGCTGGCCTGCTGGAGCCCACCGACGGCCGCCTGCATCTGTGGCGCAAGCCCGTGGCGCAGCTGGACGAAAGCGGCAAGAAGATGGCGTTTGTCTTCCAGTCGCCCACGCTCATGCCCTGGGCCAGTGTGCAGACCAATGTGCGCCTGCCGCTGGACCTGGCGGGCGTGCCGCGTGCCGAGGCCGATGCGCGTGTGACCGAGGCGCTGGCACTGGTGGGGTTGTCGAAATTTGCCAACGCCCTGCCCCGCGCGCTGTCCGGCGGCATGCAGATGCGCGTATCGATTGCGCGCGGCCTGGTCACCCAGCCCGACCTGCTGCTGATGGACGAACCCTTCGGCGCGCTGGACGAAATCACGCGCCACAAACTGGACGCTGACCTGCTGGATCTGTGGCGCAAGAAGAAGCTCACCGTGATCTTTGTGACGCACTCGATCCACGAGGCGGTGTTCCTCTCCAGCCGCGTGGTCATGATGGCCGCGCGCCCGGGCCGCGTGGTCGAAGAGTTCCGCATCGACGCGCCCTACCCCCGCACGGCCGACTTCATGGTGTCGCCCGAATTCAGCCGCTACGCCAAGCTGCTGCAAGACAGCCTGCTGCGCGCCAGCGTGGACACCGAGGAGACCGTGGCATGAGCACCCCCTTCCCTTCCGCACCCATGGCGTCGCCCGTGGTCACCGCGCACCCCGCAGCCGCCTCGCGCTCGGCGCCTGCACCTGTCGCTGCCAAACCTGCCACCAAGACAACGCCCAAACGCCCGCCGCTCATGGCCCAGCCCCGCGTACAGCGCGTGGTGTACCCCGTGCTCGTCGGCCTGGTGCTGATCGCGCTGTGGCAGGGCCTGGTCACGGCCATGGAGCTGCCGCCCTACCTGGTGCCCTCGCCCATCCTGATGATGAAGACGCTGTTCACCGACTGGGCCGCCCTGGGCGGCTCGCTGTGGGTCACCGTCAAGATCACGGTGCTGGCCTTTGTGGTGGCCACGGTGGCGGGCGTGCTGATCTCGTTCCTGTTTGTGCAAAGCAAGCGTATCGAGACGGCGCTCTTCCCCTACGCGGTGCTGCTGCAGGTCACGCCCATCGTGGCCGTGGCGCCGCTCATCATCATCTGGGTGAAGGACCCGACAGCATCGATGGTGATCTGCGCCGCACTGGTGGCCCTGTTCCCCATCATCAGCAACACCACACTGGGCCTGCGCAGTGTGGAGCCTGACCTGCAAAGCTACTTCCAGCTCAACCGCGCCACGCGGCTGCAGACGCTGCTGCGACTGCGCATCCCGAGCGCGCTGCCTTACTTCTTTGGCGGGCTGCGCATCTCCAGCGGCCTGGCGCTCATCGGTGCGGTGGTGGCGGAGTTTGTGGCGGGCACCGGGGGCCAGGGCGCAGGGCTGGCGTACCAGATCCTGCAGGCGGGCTTTCAGCTCAACATCCCGCGCATGTTTGCTGCGCTGCTGCTGATCTCGCTCACCGGTGTCGCGCTGTTCGTGCTGATGGCATGGCTGACGCGCGTAGCACTCGGCGGCTGGCACGCCTCCGAAAACTCGCAGGACTGAACCCAACACTTCCGACACCACACCGCGCACCAACTTCAGGTTGCGCGGTGCAGGCCCCCTTTTGCCCAAAACGGCCCCCATCGAGCCCCCTGGAGATACGACATGACCGCCACCACCGCCCAACAACTGCCCGACCTGCTGCCCGACCTCGACTGGATCGCCGACCCGCTGCGCGTGGGCCGCCTCTCGCAGGACTTTGCCTGGTTCAGCCCCGTGCTCAAGCGCGACCTGGCAGGCAAGCGCGGCGACATCGCCGTGCGCCCGCGCACCGAAGACGAAATCCGCCAGGTGGTAGCGGCATGCGCCAGCGCGGGCATCCCCCTCACCGTGCGTGGCAGCGGCACTGGCAACTATGGCCAGAGCACACCGCTGCACGGCGGCGTGATCCTGGACCTGTCGGGCTACAACGCCTTTGGCTGGGTGCGCGGCGGCGTGGGCCGCGCGCAGTCGGGCATTCGGCTGGCAGACTTTGATGCGCAGGCCAAGCCCCTGGGGCAAGAGCTGCGCTGGCTGCCCAGCACCTACCGCAGCGCCACGCTGGGCGGGCTGTTTGGCGGTGGCTTTGGCGGTGCGGGCTCCATCAACCACGGCCCGCTGGCCGCGCCCGGCAACGTGCTGGCCGTGCGCGCAATGACGGTGGAGCCCGAGCCCCAAGTCATCGAACTGCGCGGCCCCGAGGCCATGCTGCTGCACCACACCTACGGCACCAACGGCATCGTGCTGGAGCTGGAAGTGGCCCTGACCCCTGCCGTGGAGTGGACCGAATGCATCGCCACCTTCGAGCAGTTCGACGCCGCGCTGGAGTTTGCCGACCGCTTTGGCAGCGCGCCCGGGCTGGAGAAAAAAGAGGTGTGTTTTGTGGCCGCCCCCATCCCGCAATACTTCACCAGCCTGGCCGAGCACCTGCCCGCTGATCAGCACGCGGTGCTGCTGCTGGTGGCCCCGCACTCCGAGGCAGGCATGCGCGACATGGTGGCGCAGCACGGCGGCCAGGTCACCTACCGCAAGACGGCCGATGAAGTGGCCAGCAGCCACAAGACGCTGCTCGAATACACCTGGAACCACACCACATTGCACGCCCTCAAGGTGGACAAGGGCCTGACCTATATCCAGAGCGGCTTCAACCCCATGCACCGCCTCAAGCAGGTGAAGGCGCTGGAGGCCGCACTGAAGGGCGAAGTCATGATGCACCTGGAGTTCCTGCGCACCAAGGAAGGCGCCTTCAACTGCAGCGGCCTGCAGATCATCCGCTACACCACCGAAGAGCGCCTGAACCAGATCATGCAGATCTACCGCGACCACGGCGTGCAGATCAACAACCCGCACGTGTACATCGTGGAAGACGGCAAGCAGAACAACCTGGACCCGGCCGTGGTGGGAATGAAGCGCCGCTTTGACCCGCAAGGCCTGCTCAACCCCGGCAAGCTGCGCAGCTGGTACTCAGCCGGGCAGTCGGCCCCCGCAGCAGCGCCCGCACGACAGACCGCCTGACTATCCACAGCCCACACCGCACGCCCCCGGTATTCCTCCCTCTCCCCTCGCGGGAGAGGGCCGGGGAGAGGGGGCAGCGTCCCCAAGCCACAACCCCCTCTCCCCCCGCCCTCTCCCACAAGGGGCGAGGGAGCCCAACACCCCACCGCATCCGGCCCAGCGCAAACATGCAGCCAAAACGCCCCCTTCCGCGCGTCCACAGGGCATAATCAGCTACTCATTTAATAGCAAACCGCCCGCACCATGCCCTGGCACGCTCGCCTTCAGCTCGACTACACGGCAGAACATAACGCCCGCACCGTCGCCCGCTACGAGCACAACGGCCCGCTGCGCATCCTGCAAAGCCTGTACCCCGAGGGCGACGCCATCTGCCACAACGTGCTGGTGCACCCGCCCGGCGGCCTGGTGGGCGGCGACACGCTGGACATCACCACCACCGTGGGCCCCGGCGCCCACGGCCTGGTCACCACGCCCGGCGCCACGCGCTTCTACCGCTCCACCGGCCCGCTGGCCTTGCAGCGCAGCCACCTCACCCTGGCCGAAGGCGCACGGCTGGAATGGCTGCCACTCGAAGCCCTGTGCTACAGCGCCTGCCACGCCGAAAACCACCTCACGCTGAACCTCGCCCCCGGCGCCGAATGCATCGCCTGGGACGTGACGGCGCTGGGCCTGCCGCACGCGGGCCAGCCGTTTGAACAAGGCCGCTTCACCCAACACCTGGAAGTGCCCGGCCTGTGGCTGGAGCGCGGCGTGATCGACGCCGCCGATGACCGGCTGCTGAGCAGCCCTTTGGGTTTGGCAGGCCACCGCTGCATGGCCAGCATGTTTTTTGCCGCAGGCACGCCCCTCGACCGTACGCGCCGCGACGCGGCCTTGGACGCGGCCCGCGCGGTGATGGATCAACACCCCCAGGTCAAGGCCACCGCAGGCGCCACCAGCCCCAACGACCGCATGGTGGTGGTGCGTGTGCTGGCGCCGCAGGTGGAGCCTGCGATGAAGCTGCTCAAGGCGGTGCGGGTGGCTTGGCGGGAGGTGTTGTGGGGGTTGGAGGGGGAGGCGCCTAGGATTTGGGCGATGTAGGTGGGCCGCGTGAGGCGGCGCATGTGGCCGACGACAATCCGGTTGAATTGAAGGGTTGTATGGACGCCTTTTTTGAACTCATCACGATGTTGGCGCTTCACTGGCGCATTGGACTCGCGGTGCTTATAGCGCTGATTTCAGCTGTCTTATTGGCTACCAACATCAGTTGGTTCACCGGGTGGTACGGCGTGTTGCTGGTGATATTCAGCTTTGGCGCAGGGTTGATTTGGGAAAGCATCCCCAGGGATTGATTTCGACAGCCGATGATTTCCCGCCTCCGCGCCGGGATTGGCAACTACTGCCGAAAATCCCCCTTCTGCCTGACCATCTGTTTGAGGTTCTTGAGCTTTCGAGGGGCACGCTCAGTCCACATGATTTCCGCCCCATCTCTCAGCTCTTCGTAGATAGGCAGGACATCGGTGACACCTACCAACTTCCATTGAACAGGTACACCTTCGGACCCACCCTTGTAGGGTTTCGAGTTCTCGCGAGCAACCGACAGACCCTTTTGATAGGCTTCATCGAGGTTCGACGCACGTACAAGAACGGTGTTTTCCCAAGACAGGAATCGAGCTTCATCATCGTCTTTCCTGTCGTCATTCAACTCCACGAAGCGCAGCAGGTAAGAAACCAAATACCAGCCCACCGGTGAAAGGTTCTTGTCGTATGTCATGCAACGATTCTCATGAATGTGGCCCGGGCCAAATAGAGAACCAGCCGCTCAAAAGAGGCATTGAGCAGCTGGCTTTTCCTAGATTCAACGGTGGCACGATTCAAAGCCAACCTTTCGGAATCTGCTTTTAGTTTGATCGAAGTCCGGCTGGCCGAGCTAGTTCAAGCTGACGCCACCGTTGGCACCTTCAACAACCCATCCGCCTTGAACATGGCGCGAATCCCCCGCACCGCCTGCCGAATCCGCGCCTCGTTCTCGATCAACGCAAAGCGCACGTACTCATCCCCCTGGTCGCCAAACCCGATGCCCGGCGACACACACACCTTGGCTTTGTCCAGCAGTTGCCGCGCAAACTCCAGCGAGCCCAGTGCGCGATACGGCTCGGGGATGCGGGCCCAGATGTACATGCTGGCCTTGGGGCAGTCCACGGCCCAGCCCGCTTCGGTGAGGCCCTTGTAGAGCACGTCGCGGCGGCGCTGGTACTGGGCGGCGATGTCTTTCACGCACTGCTGGTCGCCCTCCAGCGCAGCAATGGCAGCCACCTGCAGAGGCGTGAAGGTGCCGTAGTCGTGGTAGCTCTTGATGCGGGCGAGCGCGGCCACCAGGTCGGGGTTGCCCACCATGAAGCCCACGCGCCAGCCGGCCATGTTGTAGCTTTTGCTCAGGGTGAAAAACTCCACCGCCACATCCTTGGCGCCGGGCACTTCCATGATGCTGGGGGCGCGGTAGCCGTCGTACACGATGTCGGCGTAGGCTAGGTCGTGCACCACCAGAATGTCGTGCTTCTTGGCCAGGGCGATCACGCGCTCGAAGAACGACAGCTCCACGCACTGCGCGGTCGGGTTGCTCGGGAAGCCAAAGATCATCATCTTGGGCTTGGGGTAGCTGCCCCGGATGGCCTTTTCCAGTTCGGCAAAAAAGTCCACATCGGGTGCCACGGGCACGCTCCGGATGTCAGCGCCAGCAATCACCGCGCCGTAGATGTGGATGGGGTAGCTGGGGTCGGGCACCAGCACGGTGTCGCCCCGGTCCAGCGTGGCCAGCATGAGGTGGGCCAGGCCTTCCTTGGAGCCGATGGTGACGATGGCCTCGGTGTCGGGGTGGATGTCCACCGCGTAGCGGTCTTTGTACCAGTGGCTGATGGCGCGGCGCAGGCGCGGGATGCCTTTGCTGGCGCTGTAGCCGTGGGTGTCGGGCCGCTGGGCCACTTCGGTGAGCTTGGCGACGATGTGCGGTGGTGTGGCCCCGTCGGGGTTGCCCATGCTCATGTCGATGATGTCTTCGCCCCGGCGGCGGGCGGCGAGCTTGAGCTCGGCCGTGATGTTGAAGACGTAGGGAGGGAGGCGATCGATGCGCGCAAAACGGCGCTTGCCCTGCGATGCAGACATGCGGTGTGACTTTCACGTAAGCGCCCGGAACCGTCCGAGCGACGTGGCTGGCAGAAAGGCCGGCCCGCAGCCAATGTAACGCACAACCGGGCGCACCAGCCAGCCACTTTGCGCGCGGCTGTCGCACGGCCGCTACGCGGCGGCCGGCCCGTGGTTGACGTTATGCAGCGGCAGAGGCGCGTGCCGCCGTGGCCTTTTCGCTGCCCCACGACCACGCAAAGATAGCCACGCCCCCCAGGCCCAGCACCACGCCCACCCACCCGGTAGACGTCCAGCCCAGGCCCGCCGAAATGGCCACGCCGCCCAGCCATGCGCCCAATGCGTTGGCAGCGTTGAAGGCCGAGTGGTTGAGTGCAGCGGCCAGGGTCTGCGCGTCGCCCGCCACGTCCATCAGGCGGATCTGCAGCGCGGGGCCGATGGCCACCACGGTGCCCAAAAGGAACGTGGCCATTGCGGCGCTGGCAGGGTGGTGCGCGGCGGGCACAAACAGCGCCATGACCACGATGGACCACAGCAGCACCTTGCCGATGGCGGGCATGAGCGCCTTGTCGGCCATGCGCGAGCCGACGATGTTGCCCGCCACCATGCCCAGGCCAAACAGCGACAGCACAAAGGGCATGAGTGCGGGTGGCATGCCTGCCACCTCCAGCAAGGTGGGCTTGATGTAGCTGAACACCGCAAACATGCCGCCAAAGCCGATGGCGCCAATGCCCAATGTGAACCACACCTGCTTGCGCGCCAGCGCGCCCAACTCACGCAGCGGGCTGGCGCCGTGCGATGCGGGCATGGCGGGCACCCACAGGCGCACCATGACGACGGCGGCCACGGCAATGAGCCCGACAAACACAAAGGCCGCGCGCCAGCCAAACGCCTCGCCCAACGCAGCGGCTATGGGCACGCCCACCAGCGTGGCGGTGGTCAGCCCCAGCATGACCCAGCCCACGGCGCGTGCCCGGCGGCCGGGGGGCGCCAGTGCAGCCGCCACCAGTGCGGCCACACCAAAGTAAGTGCCGTGTGGCAGGCCGGTAAACAGCCGCATGGCGGTGAGCGAGCCATAGCCCGGCGCCAGCGCCGATGCGAAATTGCCCAGCGCATACACCACCATCAGCGCCATGAGAAGCGCGCGCCGCCCCCAGTGGGCGCACAGCACGGCCAGCACGGGTGCGCCCACCACCACGCCCAGGGCATAGGCGCTGATGACGTGGCCCGCCTGCGGAATGCTCACGCCAATGTCGCGCGCTACCTCGGGCAGCAGGCCCATGATGACGAACTCGCCCGTGCCGATGGAGAAGCCGCCCACCCCCAGGGCCAGCACGGCGCGCACCAGGGTGCGGTCGTCGGTGGGGGTGGAATCGATGGTCGTGGAGGGAAGAGGCGCAGTCATGGCAAGGGCAACAACAGGGGCAAGCGGCCCCGGCAGATGGCGGCGCAGCGCAAGAAACAAACAGAATTTGGGGCGGGAACGGGCCCGAAGAAGAAACGCAGTTACAGGGGTAAACCCGAATTCGGTAACCATAACATGCCCCGCGCGGCCTTGCAGGTGCGGGGGCATGCGTCGCCTGGGGAAACCGCCCATCGCCAGGGCTGCTAGGCTGACACCCCTACCCGCCCCCTCCCCTTTTTTGCAAGGACGGCCAATGCACACCACCCCGAGCACCGCAGACACCATTGCCAGCACCGTCCAGGTGCTGGCCTTCGACATCTTTGGCACCGTGGTGGACTGGCACGGCAGCATCGTGCGCGAGATGCAGGCGCTGTACCCGGCGGTGGATGGCGATGCGTTTGCGCTGGCCTGGCGCGCGGGCTACCAGCCTGCCATGGCGCAGGTGATGCGGGGCGAACGGGGCTGGACGCTGGTGGACGACCTGCACCGCAGCATCCTCGACGAGATCCTGCCGCGCTTTGGCCTGGCGCACCTGCCCGAGGCCGAGCGCCGCCACCTCAACCGCGTGTGGCACCGGCTCCATGCCTGGCCCGACAGTGTCGAAGGCCTGACGCGGCTGAAAAAACGCTTCACCATCACCTCGCTGTCGAACGGCAACATCGGCCTGCTGACCAACATGGCCAAGCACGCCGGCCTGCCGTGGGACTGTGTGCTGAGCGCCGAGGTCTTCAAGGCCTACAAGCCCCACCCCGACACCTACCTGGGTGTGGCCCGTGTGTTTGATGTGCCGCCCGAGCAGGTGGCGCTGGTGGCCACCCACCATGACGACCTGGCCGCCGCGCGGGCCTGCGGCCTGCGCACCGCCTACATCGAGCGCCCCCTGGAGCTGGGCGCCGCCCGGCCCAAGGACGGCACGCCACAGCCGGGCAACGATCTGCACGCCACAGACCTGAACGATCTGGCACAAATGCTGGGCTGCTGAATGTGCGCCGGGGGCGCACCCGCGCCGGTCAGTGCGCTACCAAGAGCTGCACAAACATCTGCACCTTGGCGTGGCACTCGGCGCTGATGGAGGTGAACTCCAGCCCTGCCACCCATTCGTCGCCCTCTGGCTTGAGTGTGATGACGCGCGCATACACATCGGCCACGCGGTAGTCCACCAGCGGCAGCTCAAACTCCAGCTTGATCTCGCTGTGCGGCTCCAGCGGCTCGATCAGCTCCACCAGCAGGCCGTGGTAGCCGATGTCGCGGATGGCACCGTGCACGATGTGGGGCACCACGATCTTGTCCTGCATGCGCTGGCACAGGCAGGGCAGGCGCGCATCCACGCGGTGGCTGCGGCGGAACTCCTGGCGCGGCACCTTGAGCTTTTGCGAGGGGATGGCGATCAGCTCGCGCAGGCTCACGGGCTGCGTGCGGCCCTTGACGTAGACCTGCATGGGCGCCGATGCCGACACCAGCCCCCAGCAGCGCTGGTACGTCGTGTCGCTGATGAGCACCTGGCCGCGCAGGCTCAGCGCCTCGATGCGCGAGGCCAGGTTGACGGCCTCGCCGATCACGGTGTATTCGGAGTACACGTCCGAGCCAAAACGCCCCGCCATCACCGTGCCCGTGTTCACGCCAATGCCCAGGAACACCTCGGGCAGCCGCTCGCGCAGGTGCGCCAGGTTCAGCTCGCGCATGGCGATCTGCATCTCTACCGCGCAGAGCAGCGCGCGGTCCACATCATCGTCGCGCGCCACGGGGGCGCCGAACAGCACCATGATCGAGTCGCCCATGAACTTGTCGATGCTGCCCTGGTACTTGAACACCACTTCGGACAGCCGCGCCAGGCAGCGGTTGAGCGCCGCAATGACCACGGCTGCGGGCTGCGAGCCCGACAGCGCGGTGAACCCGCGCAGGTCGGCCAGCAGGATGGTGACCTCGCGCGGCACCACGTCCAGGCCCTCGCTGGCACCGCCATCGGGGCTTTGCATGCCGTGCAGGATGCTGGCCATCTCGGCCTGCGCCGCGTCTGAAAGGGTCGTACCGGTCTCGCGCTCGATCAGCGACTGTAGGCGGCGCACGGCGTCGTGGTGGAATTCTTTGTGCATGGCGCGAGGAAGGTGGGGGAGTTTGTTGGTATGCGGGGCATCACCGACCCCCTGCCAGCCAGAATAGGCGCCGCCCAGCGGCTGGTCAACCGGTGAAAACACCCCGGGGCCGTGTGGCTGAAGCTGGCTTGGCGTGACCCCTCGCCCCTGGTGGGAGTTGCCGGGGGAGAGGGGAGGCGCGGGGCCCCAGAGCGACCAACCCCCTCTCCCCAACCCTCTCCCGCGGGGGGAGAGGGAGAAAGACCCGGCGCTGCGGGCCGTGGAAGCAGGGGCGGCCGCCCCGACCCGACCCGACCCAAGGTAAGGCCGGATGAACTGGAGAGAGAAAAATTCAAGGTTTTTTGGCCTCTACCGCGCGACCATCATGCCCCAAAAGCTATCAAATCAGTAGCATCCGCAATCGTCACCCGGCCCTGGCCCGCCGCGCAGCACGGCACCACCATCTGGTCGATCACGCCAAACGGCGCGGGCTGGCCCTGCCCGTCCAGCGCCACCATGCGCACCCGCTCGCCAAAGCGCAGAAACGGTGTGTGCGGCGCGCCGTCGGCCAGCGCCTCGACCATGCGGCGCTCGGCGATGCAGGACGAGCCCACGGCCACATCCGCATTCGACACGGTGCCCGAGCCAATCAGGGTGCCCGCCGACAGCGTGCGCGTGCGCGCTGCATGGGCGATGAGCTGGCCGAAGTCAAAGTGCATGGCGCCGCCGTGCGGGTGGCCAAACCATTCGCCGTTGCGCTGCGTCTGCAGCCACAGGTGCACGCGGCCGCCGTTCCATGCTGCACCCAGTTCGTCGGGCGTGATGGCGATGGGCGCGAACGCCGTGGACGGCTTGGCCTGCACAAAGCCGAAGCCGCTTTTGGCCTCGCGCGGGCCGAAGGCGCGCAGGCTCCAGTCGTTGATGAGCACGATGAGGCGCACATGCTGCAGCGCCTCTTCGGCGGTGACGCCCAGGGGGGTTTCGCTGAGCACCACGCCAAACTCGCCCTCAAAGTCGATCTGGTCGGCTTCGGACGGCAGGGGCACATCGTCGTGTGGGCCCAGAAAGTCGTCGGCTGCGCCCTGGTACATGAGTGGAATGGTGTCGAAGTCGGCCACCGGCGGCACCTTGAACGCGCGCTCCATGAGGTGGCCGTGGTTCAGAAAGGCCGAGCCGTCCAGCCATTGCCAGGTGCGTGGCAGCGGTGCCAAACACTGGCGCGCATCAAAGGGCATGGCGCCCAGGGCGGCGGGCGCGTTCACGGTGCGGGCCAGGTCGTGCAGAGCGGGCTCCACCACGCTCCAGCGCTCCAGGGCGTCGAGCAGCGTGGGGGCCACGGGGCTGGCGTCGATGCAGCGGCGCGCGTCGTCCGACACGACCACCAGGCGGCCATCGCGCTGGCCGTTCCGCAAGGTGGCGAGTTTCATGGCGCCACTCCGGCCGCCTGCTGCAGCGGCAGCACCGGGTCGAAGATGGCCACGGCCCGCGTCCAGCCCGCCGAGGCGCCGCGCACCTTGACGGGAAAGCACGAAATATAAAAACCGGTGGCAGGCAGCGCCTCCAGGTTGTGCAGTTTTTCGAGGTGGCAGTAGCCAATGTCGCGCCCGGCCTTGTGGCCCTCCCAGATCAGCGATGCGTCACCGCTTTCGGCATAGCGCTGCGCGGTGTAGGCGAAGGGGGCATCCCAGCTCCAGGCATCGGTGCCGGTCAGGCGCACGCCGCGCTCCAGCAGGTACATGGTGGCCTCGTAGCCCATGCCGCAGCCCGCACGGGTATAGCCGGGTGTGCCATAGGCGCTGCCCGCGCGGGTGTTGACCACCACGATCTCCAGTGGCTGCAGTGTGTGGGCTATGCGCGCGAGTTCGGCCTCCACATCGGCGGCCTGCACCACGTAGCCGTCGGGCAGGTGCCGAAAGTCCAGCTTCACGCCGGGTTGGAAGCACCAGTTCAAATCCACCTCGTCGATGGACAGCGCGCGCTGCCCGCCGTCCATGGTGGAGGCAAAGTGGTAAGGCGCATCCAGGTGCGTGCCGTTGTGGGTGTTGAGCTGCACCTCCTCCACCGCCCAGGATTCGCCATCGGGCAGGTCTTCTTTCTTCAAGCCGGGGAAGAACTGCGCCAGGTCCGCAAAGCTCATCTGGTGGTCGATGTAGTGGATGCGCGGGCCCAGGCCCGGCGGGTCAGAGACAACATCGTTTTCAAGGTGCATCGAGATATCGACGATGCGGCGCGCAGGTGTGGCGAGCGTGGTGGTCATGGCGGGGTCGGGTGGAAAGGTCGAAACAAGGCGATCAGGATTCGGCCGTGAAGCCGGTCTGCTTGATGAGGCCGCGCCACTGGTCGGCATCGGCCTTGAGCATCTGCGCCAGCTGCGCGGCGGTGGAGGGCTTGACCTCCAGGCCGTACTGCTTGCCGTACTCCACCACCTCGGGCTGGCTCAATGCGGCCTGCAGGGCATCGGATGCGCGCTTGATGGTCTCGGGCGTGGCCTTGCCGGGCAGGAAGAAGCCGTACCACTCGCTGACCTTGAGCGGGTAGCCCAGCTCCGTCAGCGTGGGCACCTGCGGCAGAAACGGCGAGCGCTTGCTGCCCGCAATGGCCAGCACGCGCAGCTTGCCGCCCTTGCCATGCTGCAGGTAGTCGCCAATCGGCCCCCAGAACGCAGGGATCTGCCCGCCCAGCAGGTCTTGCATGCCGGGCACCGTGCCCCGGTAGGCAATGTGGCGCATGTCTATCTTGCTGAACTGGCCCAGCAGCACGCCCACCATGTGCGGCATGGAGCCCGCGCCGGGGCTGCCGTAGTTGGCGCTGCCGGGGTTGGCGCGCATCCAGTCCAGCAGGTCGGCCAGCGTGCGCACGCTCTCGGGCACGCCAGGGCCCACGGCCAGGCCGTGGTCGAACATGGCGCCCAGCGACACGGGCGCCACGTCGTCCAGCGTGTAGCGCAGCTTGGGGTAGGTGTAGGGGTAGATGGACAGCATGGACGACGGCGTGACGAGCAGGCTGGTGCCATCGGCCGGACTGTCGCGCAGGTTGAGGACGCCGATCTGCCCGCCTGCGCCGGGCTTGTTGTCTACCACCAAGGATGCTGCGTAGTGGCCGCGCATGCGGTCGGCCACACGGCGCGCCAGCGCATCGGCCGTGCCCCCAGCCGGAAAGCCCGAGATGATGCGCGCCATGTCGGGCAGGGCGTCCTTGCCAGCCTGCGCCCAGGCGGCAGGGGCACTGCCCAGGGCGGGCAGCAGGGCGGCAGAAAGCTGGGTGAAGCGGCGGCGGGTGATCATGGTGTCTGTCTCCTGTGGGATTGGATGGTGGTTGCAGCGAAGCCCCGCCAGCCTGGTGCGACCAGGCTTGCAGCGGGCGGTATGAAAAAATTATACGAACGTACAAATTTCAAATGAACTGGGGTTTGTACGAGTGTTCAATAAATTTATACAACTGTATAAACCAGCCTATGCCCAAATCCCGATCCACCCCCCAGACTGCGGCCACCGTGGCCGCCGTCCCTGTCGCGAAAGCCCCGGCGCGCAAGCGTGCTGCCGCCCGCAGCGCCAACAGCGAAGAAGCGCTGGCCCCCAATCGCCAGGCCAACATCCTGCAGGCGGCCGAGCGGCTGTTTGCCACGCGCGGTTTTCATGGCGTGTCGATCCGCGACATTGCGGACGAAGCCGGTGTGCCGCTGGCGCTGGTGGGCTACTACTACGGCCCCAAGCTCTCGCTGTACCACGCCATCTTCCGCGCACATGCGGGCTACATCGACGTGCGGCTGCAGTCGCTGGCCCAGGCGCAAACGGCTGCACCGCCCGGACAGTTGCTGGAAGAGATCGTGAAAGCCTTTGTGCTGCCGGTGCTCGAAGTCGCCCGCCAGCCCGCAGGCCACCACTTTCTGCGCCTGCTGTCGCGTGGCATGAACGACCACCTGGAAGAAGACGAGCCCATCATCCGCGAGCTGTTCGACCCACTGGCCCATGCGTTCATCGACGCGATTGCCGCTGCCCTGCCCCAGGCCACGCGCAGCCAGGCCGCGTGGTGTTACCAGTTTGCGCTGGGCGCGCTGCTGCACCATGTGAACGACCAGCGCATCGAGCGCCTGTCTTACGGCCAGAACCAGCCCGGCGACGAGGCTGCAGCGGGGCCACTGCTGGTGCGTTTTATTGCGCAAGGCATGCGTGGCGCCTGTGAAGGCGCGGTGCACTGACGCCCCGCCGCTGACATCCCCCGCTCCCACCACAGCACTGCCGCACGAGCGCCGCATGCCAGGCACAGCCACGCCCATTTTTCTGGCCCCCGCCCACCGCCACCCCCGGTGGCTGGGGCCCTGCGCCGCCGCCCCACCCCAGGCGTCGGCGCGGCAGACCGGCGCGCCCTAGCCGCCATGCCCCCGGCGCACACAACGCGCTGACGCCTTCCCCCCGTTGAACTGCGTTTTCGGAACAGCCCTGGCTGCGCCGTGGGCCGGTTCGCCCTTCACTTGCCCTCACCCATCGAAAGACACCATGAAACCCCGCACCTCCCTCGCCCCAAAATCTTCACGCTCGCTCGCCCGCAAACGCTGGACACGCGCTCTGGGCACCGCCGCCGCCCTGTCTGCCACCACACTCGCCGCGCAGGCCCAGCCCGCACCGGGCCCCAGCCTGCAGCTGTATGGCCTGGTCGATGCCGCCGTGGGCCGCTTTGCGGGCCCCGCTGCAGGCATCAATGCGCAAGACCGCGCCGTGACCAAACTGGACGGTGGCGGCATGTCCACCAGCCACTGGGGCCTGCGTGGCACCGAAGACCTGGGCGGCGGGCTGTCGGCACAGTTTGAGCTGTCATCCTTTGTGCGCAACGACTCCG
Source organism: Acidovorax sp. GW101-3H11 (assembly GCF_001633105.1). Taxonomy (GTDB): domain Bacteria; phylum Pseudomonadota; class Gammaproteobacteria; order Burkholderiales; family Burkholderiaceae_C; genus Acidovorax. The sequence goes on along the minus strand of NZ_LUKZ01000033.1, from coordinate 71,485 downwards.
GCGCCACCGGCCGCAGCGACGCACTGCCGGCACCGGTGAATGTGGGGGCCGACCCCGTGTTCTCGCGCGCCGCCTGGGTGGGCGTGTCGCACCGCGATTGGGGCCGCGTGCGGCTGGGCAATGTCACGTCGTTGCTGTTCCTGAACTCCATCACCTCCAACGCGTTTGGCGACTCCACCGTGCTGGGGCCACTGAACCTGGTGACCTTCATCGCCAGCCCGCTCAGCGGTGGCACCGGCTGGGCCAACTCGGTGGTGTATGACAGCCCCACCGTCGCGGGCTTCAATGCCTCGGTGGCACACGCGCTTTCAGAAGGCCAGGGCGGCGGCAACAGCGCGGCCCGGCTGGCCTATGCCCAAGGCCCCTGGGCCGCATCGCTGGCGTGGCAGAGCGTGAAGAAGAACCCCGGGACCTTTGCCGACGGCACCTCGCCCAACGACACGCGCGCCTGGCAGCTGGCGGCGTCGTACGACTTCGAGGTGGTCAAGCTGTTTGCCCACCTGGGCCGCATCGACAACCGGGGCACGGCCGCTGCGCCGCTCAACGTGGCATACCGCGTGTGGGATGTGAGCGCCGCCGTGCCCGTGGGCGCAGGCCGGGTGCTGGCGGGCTACGCAGTGCGCCGCACCAGCGACACCGTGGGCCCCGTGCCCGCCACGGTGGCGGGTGGCAATGTGGAGCGCAAGGTGTTCACACTGGGGTATGACTACTTCCTGTCCAAGCGCACGGACCTGTATGCCATGGTGATGCGCGACAGCACCCAGACCCGCACGCTGCCAGCACCACCCTCAGTGGTCAGCGCACAGGGCACCGGCTTTGCGGTGGGGGTGCGCCACCGGTTCTAAGAAGGTGTGAACGGGCCCACATCACAACGCACAACGGTTGTCTCCAAGTTTCAGGGCACCTTCGGGTGCCCTTTTTTTGGGTGGCAGCACGGAAGACCGCTTCAACCGGGCATTCAACCGGGCATCACAGGCTGGCGCTGCACACAGGCGAACTCTCCGATGGTGCTGTCGTAGTCCCAGCGCTCGACCACCCGCAGGCGCTGGCTGGGCGACTCGCCCGACACTTCTTCGCGCAGCACCACCAGGCTGTTGGGGCAACCGTGCCGCAGGCGGCGCGACACCGCCGTGCCCGCGCGGCTGGCCCACAGGCCGGGCAGGGGCTGCAGCACACCGGGCTCGTGCACATGGCCCGACAGCAGCATCTGCGCACCGGCGGTGCGCCAGCGCTGCAGGGCCTCGTCGGCACGGTGCGGGCGGTGGGCGCGGTCGTTGGCATCGCGCGCCACCAGGGGGTGGTGGCTGGCCACGATGCGCCACGCGTCGGGTGGGGCGCGCGCCAGCAGGGCCGCCACATGATCGATTTGCGCTGACGACAGGCTGCCCCGCTCGTGCCGCCAGGCGCGCGTGGTGTTCACGCCCACCACATAGAAGGGGCCCATCTGCCGCACAGGCTCCTGGTCCACGCCAAACTGCTCGGCAAACCGCTCGTACGCGCGGCCCCAGCGCAACCACCAGGCAAACAGCGGCACATCGTGGTTGCCTGCCAGCACCAGGCTGCTGCGCGCATGCAGGCCCTGCACAAACCGCGCGGCCTGGGCAAACTGGCTGGCGGTGGCGCGCTGAGTGAGGTCGCCCGACACCACGGCCAGGGCCACGCCCAGCCGCTGTGCCAGGCGCTGCGCGGCGGCGCACACCTCGGGGTCGTGCGCCCCGAAGTGCAGGTCGGACAGGTGCATCAAGGCGGGCATGGCGGTGGGTGGTCAGGCGGGTATCAGTCCGGGGGCGGGCGGTGCGCCAGTTTCGGCCACTGCCGCCGCCAGTGAAGGCTGCGCCGCATCATCGCGCACCAGCGGCGACGGCGCCACCAGCCACAGCGGGCGTGTGCCCACACGAAAGTGCAGCGGCGGCGCCATCCACTCGCGCTCGCCATCAAACGCCACCTTGACCTGTGGCGGGCGCCAGCTGGCCGGGGCCACGGTCAGTTCGGTGCAGGCAATGCTGGTCACGGCATCGTCCTTGTCCAGCTGGCCGGTGGCGGCGTTCCACACCGTGCGGGCCGTGGCCCAGCGGTTCTGGGGCTTGAGCATCACCACCGCCAGGTGCCCGCCATCGGCCACCTGCTGGGCCTGCGGCAGGCCCATGCGGTCCAGCTGCAGCGGGTTGTTGCCCACAAACAGGGTCGTGACCAGGTGCTCCTCGTGCCGCACCTCGGCGCCGTGGTGGGTGCTCATCACCACGCGCCAGCGCCGGCCTGCTGCGGGGCGGAACAGGCTCCACACCGCCGATGCCACCGCCACCCAGCGCGAGCGGCCAAACCGCTTGGAGGCCCGCTCACGCTCGGCCAGCAGCTTGGGGTACAGGCCCACGCTGGCGTTGACGATGAACATGCGGCGGTTGACATGGCCCACCTGCACGGGGCGCATGTCCCCCGCGTGCAGCGCCTGCAACAGGTCTTGCACCGCCTGCTCCGGGTCCAGCGCCAGGCCATGCTCGCGGCTGAAGTAGTTGAAGGTGCCCATGGGCACCACCCCCATGGGCACGCCCGCATGCAGCGCGGCCGCCGCCACGGCGTTGATGGTGCCATCGCCGCCTGCGGCCACCACCAGGCCGCCGCTGGTGCGTGCGGCTTCGGCAGCGGCGCGCGCCAGTTGCACGATGTCGCCGCGCTGGTGGGGCACATGCCACACCACGTCGTGCGCCCGCAATGCCGCCACGCCCTCGAGCTTGGCGCGCAGCAGGTCCAGGTCGGCCCCGGGCCGCTTGGGCACCACCAGGTGAATGGGGCCACCGGGCTTTGGAGGATGGGGGTGGTCGGAAGGGGTCATGCAAAAACTCTGCAACAAACAAGAGCAACCCCACGCCACGAAGGGGCGGAGCCGCAGGGTCGCCCATGGTCGCAGCCGGGCACGGCGCCCGCAGCCGGTCGCAGCGCCCTTGCCGTGTCAGCCTGCGCCGACACATACACCCACGGTGCTCGCAATACACCCACCACGGCGCGGGATGCTGGGAACTTCGGTACAACCTGCGGCTTCTTTCCATGGTGGTGCAGGCAACTGCATCTGCAAGACCTTGGAAACCGAAAGTGAAAGGACCACCCCGCACCATGACGATGACCGCCCCTGCCGCCGCATCTACGACCCCCACCGCATCCGAGCTGGGCGCCCTGCTGGCGCAGCACCCTGTGGGCTGGTGGCTGGCGGGCATGCTGGCCCTGGCGCTGCTGGGCGCCGCCGCGCTAACAGGCCTGCGCGCCCTGCGCCACCACGCGGGGCCGCCACTGAACCGCTTCTTTCCTGCGCAGGCCCCCACCCTCATGCTGGTGGCCATGGCCGCCTCGGCCTGCGTGCTGGTGCTGGCGGGCGCCACGATGGCCGAACTGGCCGAGAGCGGCCGCACCCAGGGCCCCTGGGGCGTGCTGGACGACACCATTGCCGCGAGCCTGCGCGCACAGGCCGACACCACCGTGCTGCAGGTGTTTGCCACCCTCACCCACCTGGGCGACACCTGGGTGCTGGCGGCCCTGGCGCTGGCCGTGGCCGCCGCCCTGTGGTGGCACCAGCACCGCCTGCTGGCCATGGGCTGGCTGGTGGCCATGGCGGGCAATGGCGCGCTCACCAAGGTGCTGAAAAACCTCTTCGCGCGCGTGCGGCCCGAGCACACGCACGGTATTGCCGAGGCCAGCGGCTACAGCTTTCCCAGCGGGCACAGCAGCGCGTCGATGGTGGCCTATGCCATGCTGGCCTACCTGGCCACGCGGTTGCTGCCGCGCGGGTGGCACCTGCCCGCCGCGATGCTGGCCGGTGCGCTGATCTTCACCACCGGCTGGAGCCGCGTGGTGCTGCAGGTGCACTACGCCAGCGACGTGCTGGCCGGGTGGCTGCTGGGTGGAACGTGGATGGTGTGCACGGTGCTGATCATGGAGAGCGTGTCGCGGTGGCGCAGTCCGGCCCTTGCCACCGCTGCGGCGCAACGCCCTTGAGCCGTCAGATGGCCACGAGGTTGCGAATGCCCTTGGCTTCCATCTCGCTGCCCGGGCCGCGTGCGATGACCTCGCCACGCTCCATCACCAGGTATTCGTCGGCCAGTTCCTCTGCGAAGTCGTAGTACTGCTCGCACAGCAGGATGGCCATCTCGCCCTTGTCGGCCAGCATGCGGATCACGCGGCCGATGTCTTTGATGATGCTGGGCTGGATGCCTTCGGTGGGCTCGTCGAGGATCAGCAAACGCGGGCCGGGGGCCAGGGCGCGGGCGATGGCCAGTTGCTGCTGTTGTCCGCCCGACAGGTCGCCACCCCGGCGCTTGAGCATTTGCTTGAGCACGGGGAAGAGTTCGTACAGGTGCGGCGGCACGGGCGTGGAGCCGCTTTTGTAGGCCAGGCCCATGCGCAGGTTTTCTTCCACGGTGAGGCGGCCGAAGATTTCGCGGCCTTGGGGGACGAAGCCGATGCCTGCGCGGGCGCGGTCGTAGGGGGTGGCTTTGTCAATGGCTTTGCCGTCGAACTGGATGCTGCCGCTTTTGATGGGCACGAGGCCCATAAGGCTTTTGAGCAGCGTCGTTTTGCCCACGCCGTTGCGGCCGAGCAGAACGGTGACTTTGCCGGGGGTGGCGGTGAGGCTCACGTCGCGCAGGATGTGGGAGCCGCCGTAGTACTGGTTGATGTTTTGGACGGTGAGCATGGTGGATTTTTGAGATTTTTTGGCCGTTTGCGCCTGTCTAGCAAGCGGTTTTAGCTATTGATTTGAGAGCGTTTTTTACCATCGCAGGAAAGGGCGTTGCGATGCTGTGGCGCTTGCTGTTCGTTCGGGCTGAGCCTGTCGAAGCCGAGGCACACAACCCAACCGTTCGGGTTGAGCTTGTCGAAGCTGGGTGCAACATCCGCCCGTTCGGGCTGAGCTTGTCGAAGCCTTGGCGTGCTGGTTTGACAAGCATGCTTGGGTTCAGGGCGGAGGCCGGGGTGTGCGCCCGGCGGCGCAGTGGCTTTCTTTTGCTTCGCCAAAAGAAAGTCACCAAAGAAAAGGCGACCCTGCACGCTGCGTCCCTTCGCTTCGCTGCGGGCAACCTGCGGTGCTCAGGCGTGGGGCGCGCCGTGGAACTCGCTTTGCGCTGCGCGCGCCGCTCGGACAACCACGGCGAGTCAGAGCACGAAGCACGGGCGCTCCGACGCCCGTGCCGCCCCACGCCCTGCGCTCCTCGGCGCATCGTGAAGGGGACCCGCGAATCGGACATCCACACGGGCCATCGCTGCGCTTGGCCCCATCTCACGGGCGCAAGCGCCACGCGCTGCGCAGGCGGGGCCGAGCAAAGCGATGGCCCGTGCGGATGTTCGGCTGTCCACCCCCTGCTGGCTGCGCCTGCGGCGGGGCGGTTGTGGGGTGGCATGGGCGTCGAAGCGCCCATGCTTCGTGAACTGACTCGCCGTGGTTGTCCGAGCGGCGCGCGCAGCGCAAAGCGAGTTCCACGGCGCACCCCGCAATCGCCCCGACGCAGGTTTGCCCCGTAGCGCAGCGCAGGGGTCGCAGACTGGGGGTCGCCTTTTCTTTGCTTACTTTCTTTTGGCGAAGCAAAAGAAAGTGAGTCGCCTGCCGGGGCGACAACCCGGCTCCCGCCCTCAACCCCAGCACGCCTTCCAAANGGTTTGCCCCGTAGCGCAGCGCAGGGGTCGCAGACTGGGGGTCGCCTTTTCTTTGCTTACTTTCTTTTGGCGAAGCAAAAGAAAGTGAGTCGCCTGCCGGGGCGACAACCCGGCTCCCGCCCTCAACCCCAGCACGCCTTCCAAACCAGCACACCCCAGCTTCGACAGGCTCAGCCCGAACGGCTCCGAGGCAGCGCCCAGGCTTCGACAAGCTCAGCCCGAACGGTTCAAGAGCACCAAGCCACTCGACAGGAACCGAGGGAGACACCACCATCACCGCCCCAGATAAACCTCAATCACCCGCTCATCCGCCTGCACCTGGTCCAGCGTTCCCTCCGCCAACACCGAGCCATCACACAACACCGTCACCTTCTCCGAAATCGTGCGGATAAAGCCCATGTCGTGCTCCACCACCATGAGCGAATGTTTGCCCTTGAGCGTGAGAAACAGCTCCGCCGTGCGGGCGGTTTCTTCGTCCGTCATCCCCGCCACTGGCTCATCCAGCAACAACAGCTTCGGGTCCTGCATCAGCAACATCCCGATCTCCAGCCATTGCTTTTGCCCATGGCTCAGATTGCCCGACTGGCGCATGACGCTGTCGGCCAGGTGGATGGTGTGCAGGATCTCGGCCAGGCGGTCCGACTGCGCGGAATCAAGGCGGAAGAACATGCTCGACTTCACGCCCTTGTGCGTCTTCAACGCCAGCTCCAGGTTCTCAAACACGCTGAGCTGCTCGAACACCGTGGGCTTCTGGAACTTGCGGCCGATGCCCAGGCTGGCAATCTCAGGCTCGTTGTGGCGCAGCAGGTCAATCGTCGAGCCAAAAAACACCGTGCCTTTGTCCGGCCGCGTCTTACCGGTGATGATGTCCATCATCGTCGTCTTGCCCGCGCCATTCGGGCCGATGATGCAGCGCAACTCGCCGGGCGCAATGTCCAGGCTCAGGCCATTGATGGCCTTGAAGCCGTCAAAACTCACATGCACGTCTTCCAGGTACAGGATGCGGCCATGGGTCACATCCACCTCGCCGGGCACGGCGATGCGCGAAAACCCTGCAGCGCGGCCGCCGGATTCGGTCTGGCCCAGCACAGCGGGCGCCAGCGTCTTCTGCAACCGCCGCGCGCCTTCTTCCATCAGATCGGGCGTCATTGCGCAGCTCCCTTTTTGTTGTTGTTGCCATCTTTCAACTTCTTGACCAGGCCCACCACGCCGTTGGGCAAGAACAGCGTGACGGCAATGAACAGCGCACCCAGGAAGTACAGCCAGAACTCCGGCGCCGTCACCGTGAGCCAGCTCTTGGCGCCATTGACAATGAACGCGCCCACGATGGGCCCGATCAGCGTGGCGCGGCCGCCCACGGCCGCCCACACGGCGATTTCGATGGAGTTGGCGGCACTCATCTCGCCGGGGTTGATGATGCCGACCTGGGGCACATACAACGCCCCCGCCACGCCGCACATCATGGCGCTGATGGTCCAGATGGTGAGCTTGTAGGGCAGCGGCGAGTAGCCCGAGAACATGACGCGGCTCTCGGCATCGCGCACAGCCTGCAGCACACGACCAAACTTGCTGCGCACCAGCCAGCGCGCCAGCAGGAAGAAGCCCAGCAAAGCCAGCCCGGTCATCACAAACAGCAGCATGCGCATGTTCTGCGTGGCAATGGGCGTGCCCAGGATGCGCTTGAAGTCGGTAAACCCGTTGTTGCCGCCAAAGCCGGTTTCGTTGCGGAAGAACAGCAGCATGGCCGCATAGGTCATGGCCTGCGTGATGATGGAGAAGTACACGCCCTTGATGCGCGAGCGGAAGGCAAAGTAGCCGAACACAAACGCGATGACACCCGGCACGGCCACGATGAGGATCAGCGTGGCGATGAAGCTGTCGGACAGCGCCCAGTGCCAGGGCAGCTCCTTCCAGTCCAGGAACACCATGAAGTCCGGCAGGTCGCTTTTGTAGTTGCCGTCGCGGCCGATCTGGCGCATGAGGTACATGCCCATCACGTAGCCGCCCAGCGCAAAAAACAGTCCATGGCCCAGGCTCAGGATGCCGGTGTAGCCCCAGATCAGGTCCATGGCCAGCGCACAGATGGCGTAGCACATGATCTTGCCGAGCAGCGCCACGGCGTAGTCGCTGAGGTGGAACATGCTGCCTGCGGGCACCCACAGGTTGAGCACAGGGGCCACGGCGCACACCACGATGAGCGCCACGATGAAGGCCGACCAGCCGCCGCGCGTGAGCAGCGGCGCGGGTGCGGGCAGTTGGATGTTGGGAGAGGTTGGCGTAGTCATGATCTGTCGTCTCTGGTGCTTCAGTCGGCCGTACGCCCTTTGACCGCGAAGATGCCCTGGGGCCGCTTCTGGATGAAGATGATGATGAACACCAGCACCGCAATCTTGGCCAGCACTGCGCCCGCCCAGCCTTCGAGGAACTTGTTCAGGATGCCCAGGCCCAGCGCGGCATACACCGTGCCCGCCAGCTGGCCCACACCGCCCAGTACCACCACCATGAAGGCATCGACGATGTAGCTCTGGCCCAGGTCCGGCCCCACATTGCCCACCTGGCTCAGCGCGCAACCGGCCAGGCCTGCAATGCCCGAGCCCAGTGCAAAGGCCATGGTGTCGATGCGGGCGGTGTTCACGCCCATGCACGAGGCGATGGGGCGGTTTTGCGTCACACCACGCACGAACAGGCCCAGGCGGGTGCGCGCAATCAGGTAGCCCATGCCCAGCAGCACCGCGATGGCAAAGCCGATGATGACCAGGCGGTTGTAGGGCAGCGTGAGGTTGGAGAGCACCTGCACACCGCCGCTCATCCACGCGGGGTTTTCCACGCCCACGTTCTGCGCGCCGAAGATGGTGCGCACCAGCTGCATCAGCACCAGGCTGATGCCCCAGGTGGCAAGCAGTGTCTCCAGCGGGCGGCCATACAGAAAGCGCAGCACGCCGCGCTCCAGCACCGCGCCCACGGCGGCGGATGCGCCAAACGCCAGCGGCAGCGCGGCGACCAGGTACCAGTCAAACGCGCCTGGAAAATACTTTTGGAAGATGCCTTGCACCACGTAGGTGGCGTAGGCGCCGATCATCATCAGCTCGCCATGGGCCATGTTGATCACGCCCATGAGGCCGTAGGTGATGGCCAGGCCCAACGCCACCAGCAGCAGGATGGAGCCCAGGCTGATGCCCGAGAACGCAGCGCCCAGGCGTTCGCCCCAGGCGAGCTGGCCGTCGATGGCTTTGAGCGCGGCTTGCAGTGCGGCCTTGACCTTGGCGTCTTCTTCGACCGTGGCGCGCTCGTTGAGCAGCAGCCGCGTGTCGGGCGTGGCACTGGCCGACAGCGCTTGCGCGGCGGCGATGCGCTGCGCGGCATCGTCGCTGCCCAGCAAGGTAGCGGCGCGCGCCAACTCCAGCTGGGTCTTGATCTTGTCGCTGGTCTCCTGCGCCAGCGCCTTGTCGAGCAAGGGCAGGCGGCCTGCATCAGGCTCCTTGGTCAGCGCCTTGGCGGCTGCCATGCGCTGGGTTTCGTCCTTGCCAAACAGCGCCAGGCCCGCCAGGGCCGTGTCGATCTCGCCGCGCATGCGGTTGTTGTTGATGATGTCTTCGGCGTCGGCGGGCACAGGCACCTCTGCACCCGTCACGGGGTCGATGCCCTTGTCGCCCTTCACGATCAGTGCCTTGCCGCCCGCCACGCGCACTGCGTCGTCGGCCAGGGCCTGCAAAAAGGCAGCGACCCGATCACTGGGCTCGACCACGGCCTGCTGCACGGCCGCCACGCGGTCGTCGGTCTCGCCCGTGGCCATGGCCAGGGCCTGCTCGGCAGTGAGGGCGTGGGCGCTGCCCGCCAGGCACAGCAGGCTGACCAGGCACCAGCGCATGGCCAGAAAACATCGCAACATAAGAAGAATTCCGTTCGGCCTGCTCTCTGTGGCAGGCGGGTGTCAAAGAAAAAGGGAGGGCTCACACAGGCGCCCTCCCCTCTTGGGCACACTGCAGGTGCTTACTTCTTTTCGGGCTCGTCTTTCTTCTTGTCGTTGCCTTCGATGTAGGGGGACCATGGCTTGGCCTTGACGGGGCCGGGCGTCTTCCACACCACGTTGAACTGGCCGTCGGCCTTGATCTCGCCGATGAACACGCTCTTGTGCAGGTGGTGGTTCTTCTCGTCCATCTTGCTCACGATGCCCGACGGTGCCTTGAAGGTCTGGCCGGCCATGGCGGCAATCACCTTGTCCACGTCGGTGCTCTTGGCCTTTTCAACCGCTTGCTTCCACATGTTGATGCCGATGTAGGTGGCTTCCATCGGGTCGTTGGTGAGCGGCTTGTCCTTGTGGCCAGCGATGTTCTTGGCCTTGGCGTAGTCCGCCCACTTCTTCATGAAAGCGGTGTTCTCAGGGCTCTTGATGGACTGGAAATAGTTCCAGGCGGCGAGGTGGCCCACCAGCGGTTTCGTGTCCACGCCGCGCAGTTCCTCTTCGCCCACGCTGAACGCGACAACCGGCACATCCTTGGCCTTCAGGCCTGCGTTGCCCAGTTCCTTGTAGAAGGGCACGTTGGAGTCGCCGTTGATGGTGGACACCACGGCCGTCTTGCCGCCCTGGCTGAACTTCTTGATGTCGGCGACGATGGTCTGGTAGTCAGAGTGGCCGAAGGGGGTGTACTTCTCGTCGATGTCCGAATCCTTCACGCCCTTGCTCTTGAGGTAGGCGCGCAGGATCTTGTTGGTGGTGCGGGGGTACACGTAGTCGGTGCCCAGCAGCACCCAGCGCTTGGCGCTGCCGCCGTCCTTGCTCATCAGGTAGTCCACCGCAGGGATGGCCTGCTGGTTGGGCGCTGCGCCGGTGTAGAACACGTTCTTGGAGAGTTCTTCACCTTCGTACTGCACGGGGTAGAACAGCAGGCCGTTCATTTCTTCCACGACGGGCAGCACCGATTTGCGCGACACCGAGGTCCAGCAGCCGAAGATGACCGAAACCTTGTCCTGGCCCAGCAGCTGCTTGGTCTTTTCGGCAAACAGGGGCCAGTTGGAGGCCGGGTCCACCACCACGGGTTCGAGCTTCTTGCCCAGCACGCCGCCCTTGGCGTTGATCTCGTCGATCGCCATGAGCACGGTGTCTTTCAAGACGGTCTCGGAGATGGCCATGGTGCCCGACAGGCTGTGCAGGATGCCGACCTTGATGGTCTCCTGCGCATGGGCTGGCAGCGCAGACAGGCCAGCGAGCGTAGCGACAGCCGCGAGGGCCTTGAGGGAATAACGACGTTGCATGTGTGCTTCTCCGGTAGGTAAGGGTTCAAACCGCCTCGCCCTGGCCCCCGGTGGATTCCCGTGGGCTGTGTAGTGCGATGGAATGGATTCTGGAGAGCAGGGCCTGCTTGGGAAATACGCCGGGTGGCGTACGCGCGGGCACCCCCACAGCAATGTGCAGCCTGCAAGCAACGCCTGTGTCGGGTAGGCGAAACGCTATGCATTTAATAGCTATTAGGGCATACCCAATGCGCGGTAACGGCCAAAAATAGTCAAAATCTTCAGCAACCACAGCGCCGTGGGGGAAATGCCCGCCCCGCCTACGATGGCGGCCACGGCCCCACGCTCAGCCACAAAGGACCCGACCCATGGTGAAACGACGCACAGTGCTGCTTGGCGGCGCCGCAACAGCGGGCGCGCTGGTGATTGGCTGGGGCGTGATGCCCCCGCGCCAGCGCCTGCACCCCGCAGACCCGCTGCCCGCCACGCCGGGCCAGGCCGCGCTCAACGGCTGGCTCAAGGTGGGCACCGACAACACCGTGACGGTGATGATGGCCAAGTCTGAAATGGGCCAGGGCACGCACACCGGCCTGGCCGCGATCCTGGCCGAGGAGCTGGACGCCGACTGGGCCCAGGTGCGGCTGGCGATGGCGCCCATCGACGACATCTACAACAACCTGGCCACCGTGGTGGACGGCCTGCCCTTTCACCCCGACAACGACGGCTCGATGAAAGCCGTGGCAGGCTGGCTCACGGCCAAGACCATGCGCGAGGTGGGCGTGATGATGACGGGCGGGTCGAGCAGCATCAAGGACCTGTGGCTGCCCATGCGCGAAGCCGGGGCGCATGCGCGCGCCATGCTGGTCCGCGCTGCCGCTGCGCAGTGGAAGGTGCAGGCCGCAGAGTGCACGGCCAACGCGGGCTGGGTGGAGCATGCCGCAGGCCGGCGCGCCACCTTTGGCGAACTGGCCGCGCTGGCCGCGCAGCAGCCCATGCCGGGCAAGGTCGTCCTCAAAGAACCTGCTCAGTTCAAGCTGATCGGCAAGCCCCTCACGCGCATAGAGGCGCCCAGCAAGCTCGACGGCAGTGCCGTGTTCGGCATTGATGCGAACCCGCCCGGCCTGCAACACGCCAGCGTGGTGATGTGCCCCACCCGGGGCGGCAAGGTGGCCCGGTTTGACGCGGCCGCCGCGCAAAAGCTGCCGGGCGTGAAGCAGGTGCTGGCCGTGGCGCCCTACCACGGCGGCACGGGCGGTGTGGCCGTGATTGCCGACACGCCCTGGCACGCCAAGAAGGCGGCCGCTGCCGTCACCGTGGAATGGGACCACGGCCCCGCCGCCACACTGTCGAGCGACACCGTGATGGCACGCCTGACGCAGGCGCTGGACGAAACCAAGGGCTTTGGCTACCACAGCGCGGGCGATGTGGACCAGGCCATGCAGGGCGCGGCCACCAGCATCACCGCCGACTACCGCGCGCCCTACCTGGCGCACGCGGCGCTGGAGCCCATCAACTGCACGGTGCAGGTCAAGGACGGCGGCGCCCAGGTGTGGACATCGACCCAGGTGCCAGGCCTGGCGCGCATGGCCGCAGCCAAGGCGCTGGGCATGGACGAAGAAAAAGTGACCGTGCACCAGCTGCTGCTGGGTGGCGGCTTCGGTCGGCGGCTGGAGGTGGACTATGTCGCCCAGGCCGCCGCGATTGCCCAGGCCGCAGGCGGTGCCCCCGTGCAGACGCTGTGGAGCCGCGAGCAGGACACGCAGCACGACTTCTATCGCCCCGCCTGCATGGCGCGCTTCAAGGCGGGCTTTGATGCGCAGGGGCAGCTGGTGGCGTGGCACAACCTGTCGGTGGGCCAGGCCATCGTGCCGCAGGTGCTGGCGCGCACCTTCGGGCTGCCCGGCGCGGGGCCGGACAAGACTGCATCGGAAGGCGCGTTTGACCAGCCCTACGAATGGCCTCACGCGCGCATTGCGCACGAGATCATCGACCTGCCGCTGCCCGTGGGCTTCTGGCGCTCGGTGGGGCATTCACACCAGGCATTCTTCAAGGAAAGTTTTGTGGACGAGGCGGCCCACGCGGCCAAGAAAGACCCGGTGGCCTTCCGCGCCGCGCTGCTGCAAAAACACCCGCGCCACCTGAAGGTGCTGCAAAAGGCGGCCGAGCTGGCGGGCTGGGGGCAGCCCCTGCCGCCCGATGCGTTGGGCGTGCAGCGGGCGCGCGGCGTGGCGCTGCACCAGTCGTTTGGCTCCATCGTGGCGCAGGTGGCCGAGGTGTCGGTGGGCGCCGACAAGGCCATCCGCGTGCACCGCGTGGTGTGCGTGATCGACTGCGGCGCGGCCATCAACCCCAACCTGATCGCGCAGCAGATGGAAAGCGCCGTGGTGTTCGGCCTCACGGCGGCGCTGTATGGCGAGGTCACTTTCGAGAACGGGCAGGTGCAGCAGAGCAATTTTCACGATGTGCCGCTGCTGCGCATGGCCGACTGCCCGCGCGTGGAGACACACATCATCGCCAGCGCCGAGCCCCCCGAAGGCGTGGGCGAGCCCGGCGTGCCGCCCATTGCGCCGGCGGTGGCCAACGCGCTGTTTGCCCTGACCGGCCAGCGCCTGCGCGCCCTGCCGCTCAAACTTGCCTGACCCGATTCGAGGAACCCCCAATGTCCACCACCCTGCGCATCAACGGCAAAGCCGTCTCCGTCGCCGCCGAACCCGACACCCCACTGCTGTGGGTGCTGCGTGGCGAGCTGCACATGAACGGCACCAAGTTTGGCTGCGGCATGGCGCTGTGCGGCGCCTGCACCGTGCACCTGAACGGCGAGCCCGTGCGCGCCTGCATCACGCCGCTGGCGGCCGTGGGTGATGCCGACGTGACCACCATCGAGGGCCTGCAGGGCCCCGAAGCCACCGCCCTGCGCGCCGCGTGGACGGCGGTGGACGTGGCGCAGTGTGGCTACTGCCAGAGCGGGCAGCTCATGTCGGCCTGCGCGCTGCTCAAGAAAACCGCCAAACCCAGCGATGCAGAGATTGACGCCGCGATGTCGGGCAACGCCTGCCGCTGCGGCACCTACCCGCGCATCCGCGCGGCCATCCACCAGGCGGCCCAGGCACCGCGCCAAGGCTAGAAATCTTCTCTAGATCCCGCCGCCCAGGTCCAGCTGCGTCGGTGCAGCCATGCTGCCGCCATCGGTCTGCGCATCAGCGACGTACACAGCGTTGCGCCCCGTGCCCTTGGCCTGATAGAGCGCCTTGTCGGCACGGTTCACCAGCTCTTCAAAGTCGAGCCCCGAGCCCTTGTGCAGGGTGGCCACCCCGATGCTGACGGTGACCGCCACATCCTGCCCCGCATCGCCCACCGCCACGCGCAGCGCCTCGACGTCCTGGCGCAGCGTTTCTGCCACGCGCAGTGCGCTCGGGCCGTCGGTCTCCGGCAGCACGATGACAAACTCCTCGCCACCAAACCGCGCCACGATGTCCACACCGTTGCGCTTGCGCACGGCACAGGCCTGGGCCACGGCACAGATCACGCGGTCGCCCGCGAGGTGGCCAAAGACGTCGTTGACCGCCTTGAACAGGTCGATGTCCACCACCAGCAGCGACAGCGGGTGGCCAAAGCGCTCGGTGCGCTTGTACTCCTTGGCACCCATCTCCATCAGTGTGCGGCGGTTGGACAGGCCGGTGAGCGAGTCGTTGGCGGCCAGCCGCTCCAGCGCGGTGTTGAGCTGCTGCAGCAGCCGGTTCTGTTCGGTGAGCTGCTGGTTGATCTGCGCGATCTCGGTCTCGCGGCACTTGCGGTCGTGGATGTTGAAGGTGACCCCGATCAGGCGTTTGCCCGGCGTATCGCTGTGGCCGTCCATGATGCGGCCATAGTTGGCAAACCAGACCCACTCGCCGCTTTTGGAGCGCAGCCGGAACTCGCAGCGGTATTGCGGCGTGACGCCCGTCAGGTGGTCGGCCACCGCCTGGCGCACGGTGTCGATGTCGTCGGGGTGGAACAGGCCGTAGATGTCCTGCACGCCCGAGACGATTTCCTCCTCGGTGAACCCCAGCTCCTCGAAGGTCTTGGTGGCCTTGCGCGTGACGTTGCCGGTGATGAGATCGTTCTCCCACAGGTCCAGCCCGGCAGCCTCCAGGGCCAGTTCCAGCCGCTCCTTGTTCAGGTCTACTTCACCCATACCCGTGGCCATTGTTCACAGCGTTCCGTTTCGTTCAGATATCTTGCGCCAGGCGCCAGGCTTCGGGTTTTCGTCTTCGCCCCAGGTTCAGGCCGGGGGCATGCCACCTGCGTAGCCAATGTTGCGCAACAGCGCCGCAAACGACGCCACTACGCCCGGGGTGTTGTAGAGCTGGGGGGCGGTCTGCACCGCAATCACGCTCACCATGTTGCCGGTGCTGCGGCCCGTGGTGGCATCGAAATACTGGGCCAGGTCGTCGCTGGCGTTCGAGAACCCGCGCCCCGTGCTCTCGGAGTAATAGCAGATCGAGTCGGGCGCAATGATGTCGGGGGTGGTGCTCGCCGCCGAATACATGATCAGGTTCTCGTTGAGGTTGTAGAGGTAGTGCGTTTCGGTGCTCTGGGCCGGGTCCGGCGCATTGTCCAGCCGGATGATGCCCGAATCCAGTGACGCACTGGAGGTGGACTGCGTGACCGAGGTGATATAGAAGTTGCTGACCACGGCACGCGCGGCGCGGCCGGTGATCTCCTCAATGCCCGCCGCCACCGCCTGGGTGCTCAGCGGCGTGACGGCCTGCAAGAGCTGCAGGCCCAGCTGGCGCGCCTGCTCCAGCGTGCCCGGGATGTAGCTGCCTGACAACGCAAACTGGTTGCCAGCGTTGGAGGGCCACATCGCAATGCCCGAATACCCGCCAAAACCACCCACCACCCCACCCGCCAGCGACTCGATGCCCGACGCCGTGGCGGAGCCCAGCACCGCATATTCCGCCGCGACGAGCGTGGGCGCATCGCTGGCCAGCACGGCGGGGCTGGGCGCTGGCCCGGCGGGGGCGGTGAAGGTGGTCTGGGGCAGTTCGGGCACGGCACGGCCCGCGCCGTCGCCATTGACCACCCAGATGCTGCCGCCCGACATGGCCGCGCCGATCAGCGGCACCAGCGAATTGATGGGCCCGATCTCCACCGGGATGAAGGCGCCCGGCTGCATGCCGGTGTACGCCTGCATCACGGCCACGGTGTTGCTGATGGAGTTCTGCACCGCCGTGAGAGTGAGGTTGTCGGCCGCGTCGGGCGAGCCCATGATGGCCAGCACGCAGGCGTTGGTGGCACCGTCGTAGTCCTGCACCTGCACCGTGCCGGTGTAGCCCTGGTCTGCCAGCTGCTGCACGATGGCGCAGGCGTCGTGGTAGCTGCCGCCACCGCCACTGGCCAGCACGGCCGCCCCGGTGGCAATCGCCTGGAAATCGGTCAGGCCATAGGAATAGACGTTGCCCATCAGGCGCCCCTCTCCTCTCTGTTGTTGGATGGAAAGCACGATACCCAAGCCGGGTCGAAAGTCAATTGGCGTTGTGCTCCCCCCGCACCGGGTGGCAGCGCGCGCCACGGCAGGGCCAACACTCTGGTTTCCGGGGGCGTCATCGCCTATGCTGTGCAACAAGTCGTTTTCTGGCTGACAGCCACACCCCACCATGAGCACCCCCGAAAAACCCTCCGTCTACAGCACCGAAGACCTCTTGATCAGTCTGTGCAACTCCGTTACCCGGGTGCTGGGCGTGGCCACCCACAGCCAGATCCACTACTCCGGCATGGTGCAGCGCATCAGCAAGACCTGCCTGCGGCCCGAAATCGGCTGTTTTGTGCTGTTCGACGGCGGCTTCTCGGGCCTGGTGATCATCAACTTCAGCGGCCAGGCGGCCATGGAGCTGTATGCCAACTACCTGCTGAACATGGGCATGTCCAAGGACGACCTGGTCAGCTCCTACACCTCGGACGAAGTCAGCAACGTGATGGGCGAGCTGATGAACCAGGTGGTGGGCGACTTCACCGGCAAGGTGCGGCGCGAGCTGCAGACCCACATCACCCAGAACCAGCCCAAGATGCTGGTGCTGAACAAGCAGGTGCAGCTCAGCGTAGACGCCAACCTGGACAAGCCCGAGGCCCGGCGCGTGACCTTCTACACTGCCAACAACAACATCTTCTACCTGGAACTGGCGATTGACCGCACCGAGTTCATCAAGCTCTACGACTTCGAAGCCCAGGAAGCCCCCGACCCCGACGCCCTGATGGCCCAGTCGCAGGAAGGCCCCCCGGTGCCCG
Organism: Acidovorax sp. GW101-3H11; assembly: GCF_001633105.1. GTDB lineage: Bacteria > Pseudomonadota > Gammaproteobacteria > Burkholderiales > Burkholderiaceae_C > Acidovorax. Next base: position 54,349 of record NZ_LUKZ01000033.1, on the reverse strand, counting down.
CGCCACCACCTGCCGGGCAGGATGATACCGACGCGCTGCTCAAGTCGCTGGGGATGTAAGAAGCAAGAAGCGCCCGCGCCAGGGGCGCTATCTATTCAAAATAGATAGCTAAAAACCCTTTACCAGCGCGCGCAGAAGGCCAAAAACCTTCTCATCCCTCAAACTGCGGGTGCAGCTGGCGGATGCGGTTCATGGCCATCGCCGCCGCCGCCGTGCGCGTTTCCACACCCAGCTTGGCAAACACCCGCTCCAGGTGCTTCTTCACCGTGGCGGGGCTGGCGCCCAGGATGTCGCCGATGTCGCGGTTGATCTTGCCCTTGACCACCCAGTACAGCACCTCGGCCTCACGCGCGGTGAGCTTGAAGGACAGGCTCATGGATTCGATGATCTTGGCGTCCGACACCTCGCGCATCACGATGAGCCAGTCGCCGCCGCCCGCGCTGTCGCCCGCCTGCTGGTGCAGGCGGAAGGTGAGCCGACGGGCGCCCTGCTCCACCGCCAGGCGCGGCGGCTCGGCCAGCGATGCGGCCAGCAGCTCGGCGGCGTTGTCGGCCAGCACGTGGCGGCGCAGCCAGGCCTGCACGGGCTCGGGCGCCCACTGGCCAAAGGCGGTGGGGGCGCCATCGGGGCCTACCTCGCAAAAATAGCTTTGCAGCAGCTCGCGCGCGAGCGGGGTCTGCCACACGATGCGGCCGTCCACCGCGCGCACGGTGATGCTGGCGTAGCCGAAGGCATCGAGCGCATTGCGCGCCTCGCGGGCCTGGCGCGCATCCTGCCGGGCCTTGCGCGCGGCACCCAGGTGCACGCCCATGCGCGCCATCACCTCGCGCGGCTTGATGGGCTTGGTGACATAGTCCACGCCGCCCGCTTCCAGCGCGGCCACGAGGTGCTCGGTTTCGGTGAGGCCGGTCATGAAGATGATGGGAATGTGCGCGGTGGTGGGCGATGCCTTGAGGCGCCGGGCGACTTCAAAGCCGTCCATGCCGGGCATCATGGCGTCGAGCAGAACAATGTCAGGCAGCGCCTGCGCGGCACGCTGCAGCGCGGCTTCGCCGTGCATGGCCACCAGCACGGTGTAGCCCGATTCATCGAGCGCGTCGTGCAGCACGGCCAGGTTGTCGGGCACGTCGTCCACGATCAGCACCACGTCGCTGTCGCTGCGGTCCAGTGCGGCCAGCGCGGGGGTGGCCGGGGTGGAAGGGGGCAAGGTCGCGGTCATGGGGGTGGTGGTCATCGTCACGAAGGGGCCTGCTCCAGGATCTGGCCCATGGCGTCGAACTGGAACTCGCGCGCCATCTGCCGCATGGTGTGCACAAACGCCTGGTGCGCGGGCTGGCTGCGCTCGATCTCGTCCAGGGTGTTGAGGATGCCCCGGTAGTAGCCCAGCGCCACGGCCTGGGCCAGCGCGGCCAGGGCGGCGGCGTTGGGGTAGCTCAATGGCTCGGCCGTGGGGAATGCCGGGTGCGGGGGCTGCGGGGCTGTGGGCTGCGCCAGCGCATCGCCCTCGTACCACCATTGCAGCCCCAGGCGGCGCTCCAGCCAGTCCAGCAGCTCGGTGTGGCGCACGGGCTTGACGATGAAGTCCTCGGGGCGGATGTCCACGTCGTTGTCCAGCGCCTTGTCGAACGCATTGGCAGAGACGATGGCGCACTGGACATCGGGCAGATGCATCTGCCGCACCCGCCGCAAGGTCTCCCAGCCGTCGATGCCCGGCATGGCTAGGTCCATGAAGATCGCGTGCGGGCGGTAGCCGGTGGCCAGCAGGTCCAGCGCATCGTGGCCACTGGCGGCCTGGCGCAGCTCGAAGCCCAGGGGTTCAAGCAGTTGCACCAGCAACTCGCGGTCGGGCTCTTCGTTGTCTACCACCAGGATGCGGCGGCGCTCGCCCGCGTAGCCCTTGCGCGCCCGCCGGGCCTGCACGGCCACCGGCGCGGCGGCCTTGCCCAGGGCCTCGGCATGCACCTCGGGCAGAAACAGTTTGACCTGGAACACCGAGCCCACGCCCGGGGTGCTGCTCACCGTCAGCTCGCCGCCCATGAGCGCGGTGAGCATCTTGGCGATGGTGAGCCCCAACCCCGCGCCGGGGGCCGACGGCGCACCGGCCGAGCCGCCGCGCGCAAAGGGCTCGAAGATGCGCTCGATCTCGCCGGGCGTGAGGCCCGGCCCCGTGTCCTGCACCTCGATGCGCGCCATCTCGCGCGCATAGCGCACGCGCAGCGTGACGGTGCCCTGTGCGGTGAACTTGACGGCGTTGCCCAGCAGGTTGATGAGGATCTGGCGCAGGCGTTTGTCGTCGGCGCGCACCACCTCCGGGATCACCCCCTGCACGTCGAACGTGAACGCCAGGCCCTTCGCGGCGGCCTGCAGCTCGAACAGGCTGGCCATCTCATGCAGGCCGTCCGCAAAGCGCATGGGCGCGACATCCAGAGTGAGCTTGCCCGATTCGATGCGTGCAATATCCAGCGTGCCTTCGATGAGCGACAACAAATGCTCGCCCCCGCGCCGGATCACATGCACCGCCTGCTTGCGGTGTGGCGGCACGCCCGTGTCCTCGCCCATGAGCTGAGCGTAGCCCAGGATGGAATTGAGCGGCGTGCGGATCTCGTGGCTGATGGCGCTGATGTAGCGGCTCTTGGCCTGGTTGGCCTGGTCGGCCAGGGCACGCGCGGCCTCGGCCTGCTGGCGCGCCTGCTCGGCCACACTGCGCGCGGTTTGCAGGGCTTCGTCGGTCTGGCGGTGCAGCTCGATCTCGCGCACCAAGAGGCCTGTCTGGCGGTTGGATTCTTCCTGCGCCACCTGGCGGCTCTTGTGCGCCAGCACCAGCCACCACGCCACGATGCCCGAGATGACCAGCAGCGCCAGATAGGCCTTGAGCAGGCCCGAGCGCAAGGCTACCTCCGGCGCGGCCGCCACTTCGGTGTCCGTCGTGGCCTGGGCGATGGTGTTCAGTTCCTGGTGGTAGAGCAGGCCCATCACGGCCGCGAGCAGCGGCGCGATTACCAGCATCAGCAGCAGAAAGTGGCCCAGGCCCGTGTCCAGGTAACGCCAGATGGCGCGCGGCAGCACCCAGCGCAGCGCGGCCGACCACTGCACGGCCATGCTCGCGTGCGGCTTGCACAGGTCGCCACAGCGCGCGTCCAGCGTGCAGCACAGCGAGCAGATGGCGCCCCGGTAGGCGGGGCACTGGGCCATATCCGGCGCTTCGTATTCGCGCTCGCAGATCACGCAACGCTGCACCGTGAAGCGCTGGTAGCTGCCTACGTCGGAAGCCCGCGCGCCGGGCACAGGCTCCGCCACAGGCACAGCCACCGGCTCGCTCTGCCGCGCGATGTAGTACTTGCCGCGCGTGGCCCAGGCGATGAGCGGCGCAGCCACAAACGCCACCGCCATCGCAATGACGGCCGAGAACGCCTGCGGCAGCGGGCCGAACAGCCCCAGGTGCGCGCTGATGGACACGACCGATGCCAACGCCATCGCGCCCACGCCCACCGGATTGATGTCGTACAGGTGCGCGCGCTTGAACTCGATGCCCTTGGGCGACAGGCCCAGCGGCTTGTTGATGACCAGGTCGGCCACCACCGACATGATCCAGGCGATGGCGATGTTGGAGTACAGCCCCAGCACCTCGCCCATGGCGCGGAACACGTTCATCTCCATCAGCATGAAGGCGATCAGCGTGTTGAACACCACCCACACCACCCGCCCCGGATGGCTGTGCGTGAGCCGCGAGAAGAAGTTGGACCAGGCCAGCGAGCCTGCGTAGGCATTGGTCACATTGATCTTCATCTGCGACACCACCACAAACAGCGCCGTGGCCGCCACCGCCCAGCCGTAGTGCGGGAACACATATTCGTAAGCCACCAGGTACATCTGGTTCGGGTCCACCGCGCGGTCCACCGGCACCATGTGCTTGAGCGCCAGCCACGCCAGCAGCGCACCGCCCAGCATCTTGAGCACGCCCAGCACCACCCAGCCCGGCCCCCCCACCAGCACGCCCAGCCACCAGCGCCCGCGCGTGGTGGCGGTGCGGGCGGGCATGAAGCGCAGATAGTCGGCCTGCTCCCCCATCTGGGTAATGAGCGCAATGCCCACGGTGAGCGCCGCACCAAACAGGGGCAACTGGAACGTGGCACCGCGCGTCGATTCACCACCATAGTGCACAACGCCCGAGAATGCACCAGGATCGCGCATCAGCACATACACAAATGGCACCACCAGCATCACCAGCCACAGCGGTTGCGTCCACACCTGCAGGCGGCTGATGGCCGACACGCCGTGGGTGACCAGCGGAATCACCACAATGGCGCAGATCAGGTAGCCCCAGGTGGGCGGGATGTCGAGCGCCAGTTCCAGCGCGTAGGCCATCACGGCGGCTTCGAGCGCGAAGAAGATGAAAGTGAAGCTCGCGTAGATCAGCGAGGTGAGCGTAGAGCCGATGTAGCCAAAGCCCGCGCCGCGCGTGAGCAGATCCATGTCCACCCCGTAGCGCGCGGCATACACGCTGATGGGCAGCCCCGCCAGAAAGATGATGAGCCCCGTGGCAACGATGGCCCAGAAGGCGTTGATGAAGCCGTACTGCACCAGCAGCGTGGCGCCCACGGCTTCGAGGATCAGGAAGGACGCCGCGCCGAACGCGGTGTTGGCCACGCGCCATTCAGACCATTTGCGAAAGCGCTGGGGGGTGTAGCGCAGCGCGTAGTCCTCCATGGTCTCGGTGGCCACCCAGCTGTTGTAGTCGCGCCGGACCTTGACGACCTGCTGCGGTGCCTGCGCGTCGGCATCCGGCCCCAGCACGGGGGCCGAGGCCGCGTCAGGCGGGGCAAGGGAGGCGGTGGTGGGGGGCATGGGCACAGGGGATGGAGGCCCGTGCAAGTGCAGTTTCCATGCCACCGGCGCCTTCCGCGCCCCGCCCGTCTTCGCCCTCTGGCGTATGGCGGGCACGGGGCTTGCTGCCTATGATCGAACCGCTTTCACAAGATCACATCGGCGTACACCATGGAACTCACCCCCAGAGAAAAAGACAAGCTGCTGATCTTCACCGCCGCCCTGCTGGCCGAGCGCCGCAAGGCCCGGGGGCTGAAGCTCAACTACCCCGAGGCCGTAGCCCTGATCAGCGCCGCCGTGATGGAGGGCGCCCGCGACGGCAAGACCGTGGCGCAGCTCATGAGCGAAGGCCGCACCGTGCTGACCCGCGCCGATGTGATGGAAGGCATCGCCGAGATGATTCCGGACATCCAGGTCGAGGCCACCTTCCCCGATGGCACCAAGCTCGTCACCGTGCACCAGCCGATCGTCTGACCCGTTTTCTCCCCCCTTTCTCTCTGTGGAGCCCCCATGCGCATCGCACTCTCACACCGCCACACAGCCGCTCTCTTTTTCATAGCTGCCAGCGCAATCAGTACAGGCGCCAGCGCCCATACAGGTGCTGAATCCCATATCCACAACAGTTTCCTGAGCGGCTTTGCCCACCCTCTGTTCGGCCTGGACCACCTGGCCGCCATGGTGGCCGTGGGCCTGTGGAGCGCCCTGGCCGCGCGCAGCGCCGGGCGCGATTTGCTGTGGGGCCCCGTGGGCTTTGCGGCCATGCTGCTGCTGGGTGCCGTGCTGGGCCTGCAGGGCGTGGCGCTGCCTGCGGTCGAGCCGATGATTGCCACATCGCTGCTGGTCACAGGTCTGCTGGTCGTGTCGCGCTTGCGCGTGCCCGGCCTGGTGGCGGCGTTGGGAGTAGGCGTGTTCGCCGTCTTCCACGGGGTGGCGCACGGCTACGAGCTGGCAGGCAGCGACAGCGCCTGGTTGACCCTGGCAGGCATGCTGACCGCCACCGTGCTGTTGCACGGCGCGGGCCTGGCGGCGGGCTGGGCACTGCGCAACCGCCATGTGTGGCTGGCACGCGCCGCCGGTGCGGGCGTGGCGGCATTCGGCGGCGCACTGCTGCTGCAGATGGCGTGATGGCTCAAGTCCGCTCTGCGTTTGACAGGCACACAAGCCCCTCTCCCCTGGCGGGAGAGGGGTTGGGGAGAGGGGGTAAAACTGGCGCATTGCTCACATCGCACCCCCCCTCTCCCCGACCCTCTCCCGCGAGGGGAGAGGGAGTAAATCCAAGGATGGAGAACTGAACATGATCCCAGGCGAACTCTTCACCGAACCCGGCGAACACCTGCTCAACACCGGCCGCCGCACCCTCACGCTGGTGGTGCGCAACATGGCCGACCGCCCCATCCAGGTCGGCTCGCACTACCACTTTGCCGAGACCAACAACGCCCTGGGCTTTGACCGCGCGGCCGCGCGCGGCATGCGGCTGAACATTGCATCCGGCACGGCCGTGCGCTTCGAGCCCGGCCAGGAGCGCACGGTGGAGCTGGTGGACTACGCGGGCGACCGCCAGGTGTTCGGTTTTCAGGGCCTGACGCAGGGCGCGCTGTAAAAATTTCAAGCCAAAACAGCCTTCTGCGCGCACCCCATAAGCGCTAGCAGCTATCAAAAACAGAGTAACCAGTTCTCGCGGAGCACCCTCACCATGGCAACCATTGGACGACGCGCCTATGCCGAAATGTTCGGCCCCACGGTGGGCGACCGCCTGCGCCTGGCCGACACCGACCTCATCCTGGAGGTGGAGGCCGACTACACCCTGCGCGCGGGCAGCTATGGCGAAGAAGTGAAGTTTGGCGGCGGCAAGACCATCCGCGACGGCATGGCGCAGAGCCAGCGCAGCAATTCCCAAGGCGCGGTGGACACCGTGCTGACCAACGCCCTCATCATCGACCACACCGGCATCGTCAAGGCCGACATCGGTCTGCGCGCGGGCCGCATCGCCGCCATCGGCAAGGCGGGCAACCCCGACGTGCAGCCGGGCGTGGACATCATCATCGGCCCCGGCACCGAGGTCATCAGCTGCGAGGGCAACATCGTCACCGCAGGTGGCATCGACAGCCACATCCACTTCATCTGCCCGCAGCAGATCGAAGAAGCCCTGGCCAGCGGCGTGACGACCATGCTGGGCGGCGGCACCGGCCCCGCCACCGGCACGCTGGCCACCACCTGCACGTCGGGCCCCTTCAACATGGAACGCATGCTGCAGGCGGCCGACGCCTTCCCCATGAACCTGGGTTTCCTCGGCAAAGGCAACGCCAGCCTGCCCGACGCGCTGCACGAGCAGATCAACGCCGGGGCCATCGGCCTCAAGCTGCACGAAGACTGGGGCACCACGCCCTCGGCCATCAGCAACTGCCTGGACGTGGCCGAGGCCACCGACACGCAGGTCGCCATCCACAGCGACACGCTCAACGAATCGGGCTTTGTGGAGAACACCATCGCCGCCGTGGGCGGGCGCGGCATCTGCGCTTTTCACACCGAAGGCGCGGGCGGCGGGCATGCGCCCGATATCCTGCGCGTGGTGGGCGAGGACAACTTCCTGCCCAGCTCCACCAACCCCACCATGCCCTACACCCAGAACACGCTGGACGAGCATGTGGACATGCTCATGGTGTGCCACCACCTCGATGCCAGCATCGCCGAAGACCTCGCCTTTGCCGAAAGCCGCATCCGCAAGGAAACCATCGCCGCCGAAGACATCCTGCACGACCTGGGCGCCATCAGCATGATGTCGAGCGACAGCCAGGCCATGGGCCGCGTGGGCGAAGTCATCTTGCGCACCTGGCAGACCGCACACAAGATGAAAGTGCAGCGTGGCAGCCTGCAGGGCGACAGCGCCCGTAACGACAACACGCGCATCAAGCGCTACGTGGCCAAGTACACCATCAACCCCGCCATTGCCCACGGCATCGCCCATGAGGTGGGCTCGCTCGAAGTCGGCAAATGGGCCGACATCGTGATCTGGAAACCCGCGTTTTTTGGCGTGAAGCCCGCGCTGATCCTCAAGGGCGGCCTGATCGCCATGGCCGCGATGGGCGACCCAAATGCGTCCATCCCCACGCCCCAGCCTGTGCACTACCGGTCCATGTTCGGCGCGTTTGGCGGGGCCATTGCCAAGACCTCGCTCACCTTTGTGTCGCAGGCCGGGTTGAACGCAGGCGTTGGCGAACGCTTCGGCCTGCGCAAACAGCTATCGGCCGTGCGCAACATCCGTGGCGTGCGCAAGCAGCACATGGTGCACAACAGCTACACGCCCAGGATGGAAGTGGACGCACAGACCTACACCGTGCGTGCCGACGGCCAGCTGCTCACCTGCGAGCCCGCCACGGTACTGCCCATGGCGCAGCGCTACTTCCTGTTCTGAACAACGCATGGCCGCCCTCCCCGCCCCGCTGCAGATCCGCCTGGACGACCTGAGCGACCCGCGCATCGAAGCCTTCATGCAGGAGCACCTGCAGGACATGTATGCGGTGTCGCCGCCCGAAAGCGTGCACGCGCTGGACATGGACCAGCTGCGCCAGCCCGGTATCGCCTTCTGGTCCGCCTGGCTGCCCGGGGCCGATGGCGGCATGCTGGTGGGCACGGGCGCGCTCAAGCGGCTGGATGCAGACCATGCCGAACTCAAGTCCATGCGCACCAGCGCCCGCCACCGGGGCCAGGGCATTGCACGCCAGGTGTTGGCCCACCTGCTGCAAGAGGCCCGTGCGCGCGGCTTCACCCGCGTGAGCCTGGAGACCGGGCCCCAGCCCTTTTTTGAACCCGCGCGCCAGCTGTACTTTCAGCACGACTTTGTCGAATGCGGGCCCTTTGCCGACTACGGCCTCGACCCGTACAGCTTCTTCATGACCCGCCCCGTGTGAGCAGCCCCCCGCGCACCGCCCCACCCGGGCCACAATGCGCGTTTTGCCGACCGAACAGACCTCCATGCTCCAAGCCTCCAAACTCCTCCCTCAGGGCCAAGGCCTGGCCCCCGTGCTGCTCAAGCGCGCCACCACGGTTGAACTGGACTGGGACGTGCGCCAGAAAAGCCGCTTTGCCGCCACCGACTCCGCTGGCCGCGAACTGGGCATCTTCCTGCCGCGCGGCACGCTGGTGCGCGGCGGTGATGTGCTGGTGGCCGAAGACGGCTCCATGGTCCGCGTGATTGCAGCGCCCCAGCCCGTGCTGGTCATCACGCACTGCACGCAGCACGGCACGCCCTTCGACCTGACGCGCGCCGCCTACCACCTGGGCAACCGCCATGTGCCCATCGAGCTGCAGCCCGACCACCTCAAGATCGAACCCGACCACGTGCTGGCCGACATGCTGCGCGCCATGCACCTGATCGTGACCGCGCAGAACCTGGCCTTTGAGCCCGAAGGCGGCGCCTATGCAGCAGGGCACGGCGGCGGGCACCACCACCATGGTGGGCATGACCACGGACATGACCATGGGCATGGTCACGAGCACGACCATTCGCACGCACAAACGCCAGCAGTTGCTGCGGCTTCAGCACCCGCCCGGGGCCGCACCGTGGCCATCCCCGTGGTCGCCCAGGGCCACGTGCACGGCCCGCACTGCAACCACGACCACTGAGCCCCATGCCCGTGCTGCACGCCCTCCCCACCGTTCGGGCTGAGCCTGTCGAAGCCAGGGCACTGCATGCCGTCCACCCGGCCGCCCCCGTACGGCACAAGCACTGAGGAAACCTCACCGTGCGCAACGACCGCCCCGCCCCCCTGCCCGCCGCCAGCTTCTTGCAGCTGATGTGGCTCGCCTCCCCCGCACTGCCCGTGGGCGGGTTCTCGTATTCCGAAGGGCTGGAGAGCGCCATCGAAAACGCGGGCCTCGCCAGCGAAGCCGCCGTGGGCGACTGGCTGCTGGACCAGCTCCACATCACCCAGGCACGCGGCGACATGGCCCTGATCGCCAAGGCCGTGGGCGCCTGGCGCCGCGCCGACTGGGCGCATGTGCGCGAACTCAACAACTGGGTGCAACACACCCGCGAGACCAGCGAGCTGCGCCTGCAGACCGAGCAGATGGGCAGGTCGATGGCCGACTGGCTGCGCAATCAGCACCAGGGCGACGAAACCCTGATGCCTGCCGTGCGCCACCTGGCCGCCCTGCCCCCCACCTACCCCGTGGCCTTTGCGCTGGCTGCCTCCATCACCCAGGCACCGGTGCGCGATGTGCTGCTGGCCTACGCCTTTGGCTGGGCCGAGAACATGGTGCAGGCCGCGCTCAAGTCCATGCAACTGGGCCAAAGCGCAGGCCAGCGCATCCTGGCGCGCCTGGCCGACGCCATTCCCCCTGCTGCAGACCACGCCATCGGCCTCATGGACAGCGAGCGCCAGGCCTTTTCGCCCATGCTCGCCATCCTGTCGGCGCAGCACGAAACCCAATACTCCCGCCTCTTCCGATCATGACCACCAGCACCCTGCACCACATCCCGAACCGCACCAAACCACTGCCCCCTTTGCGTGTCGGCATCGGCGGCCCCGTGGGCTCCGGCAAGACCACGCTGCTCGAAATGCTGTGCAAGGCCATGCGCGATGACTACGACCTGGTGGCCATCACCAACGACATCTACACCAAGGAAGACCAGCGCCTGCTGACTGTGAGCGGCGCCCTGCCCGCCGAACGGATCCTGGGCGTGGAAACCGGCGGCTGCCCCCACACGGCTATCCGCGAAGACTGCTCCATCAACCTCGAAGCCATCGACCGCATGCTGGGCGAGTTCCCCAACGCCGACATCGTGTTTGTGGAAAGCGGCGGCGACAACCTGGCCGCCACCTTCAGCCCCGAGCTGAGCGACCTCACCATCTACGTCATCGACGTGGCCGCCGGTGAAAAAATCCCGCGCAAGGGCGGCCCCGGCATCACCAAAAGCGACCTGTTCGTCATCAACAAGACCGACTTGGCCCCGCACGTGGGCGCCAACCTCGACGTGATGCACGCCGACACCACCCGCATGCGTACCAACGCCCAGGGCTTGCTCAAGCCGTTTGTGATGACCAATCTGAAGAGCCTGAGCGGGCTGAACGAGGTGATCCGGTTCATCGAAACGCGGGGCATGCTGAAAAAATCAGCGCCTGCAGTCAGCTAGAATCCGCGCTTCCGTGCCCGGAGACGTGGGTGAGCGGTTTAAACCAGCAGTCTTGAAAACTGCCGACGGGCAACCGTCCGTGAGTTCGAATCTCACCGTCTCCGCCACCACACCAAACAAAAACGGGCCCGCGCGGCCCGTTTTGCATTTCTACCCATCAGCTTACCTATCGCCGTGAGTGGTGCGTAGGTCACCATCGCACTAGTTAACAGAGACGGCTTAGTGGCTCCTTCCTGCTCGATAACTTTGCTGCGCTGCTTGACTGCGGCCTGATGCAGACGAAGATGACGCCACCTATCTCCACTTTGAGGTGCGAATGGATGATCGTCCGGATTTCAAGCTCGATGCCTATTTAGTGAAACAGGGCCAACGTGGCCCCCTCTGTGACGTCAGAGTTTGGTTGCCAAAGCAACCTGCCGACGATGGCCGAATGGAAGCCCAGGCCTTCGGGCTTCCGTTCGACAACGACCTATGCGGCAGTGGTTTTTCTCTTGTGAATGATGAGACACCAGGGTTCCACTTCGAGGCAAGCGACATTCTTATCCGCTCGTCGTCCACACAGTTCGGGCGACGCGTGGGAGGCACCACTCTGGAAATCGATCACGTCGGTCGCTTGACAATTCGGCGAAATCTACAGGGAGCCTCATGCCACAAGCTTTCCTCCGTGGAGAGTGCGACCTTTCAATTGAGTCAGGTGCACTATGCGATTCCGTCAAAGGTATGGAGCATGGATTTCAGGGGCAATAGAGGCTTTGGGAATACCTACACCCCTCCTAGTCTTCATGTGCATGACCCATCTGGCGGATATTTCGTATTTGAGCTGGATCGCTATTGGAACTGGGTAGGCCGCGACGATGGAGATACCGTTGTCGCTAGGAGTACTCCTGTCTTGGTCTTTAATGCTTCTTCCAACTCACCTCCTGCCCCACTGGATGCATTGGAGCAAAGCGCACGAAATGCAGCATTGCTACTTTCACTCGCGGCTCGCTGGAGAGTCGTCGTGCACGGTTTTCATGCGTACTCCGGGGGCGTTACGCAAGAGGAGTGGGATCAGCCTGTCTCTCGCCTGAGGGCTGCAAATGGTTTGGAAGATTCCAGAGATTTTTTGGTCCATCCAAGCTACCTAGAGAATTTCGTCCGGTCGGCTTCTTCTCGGAGCAGTGGCTTTGGGGAGGCACAGCGCGATGCAGTCTTCCTAGCAATTTACTCGCTCCATCCGACAGTCAAGCATTCCGTCGAGTCTCGCTTCCTCGCTCTCTTCGCCGCATTAGAGGGCCTGGCTCGGCAATTTGGTAGCGCCAACGGCGGTATGCATCGCATCATTCCAGCATTGCTAGCTGCATATCCGTCGGGAATTTCTGGTCTCTGGCCGATTCTGGGCGAACAAGGCTTGCCAGGGCTGAAGGATCTCCGAAATGAACTGGCACATGGAAGAAATTTCAGCAGGCGTGTCCCCGGCAGCCTTGCCGTAGCCGAAGATCATTTGCAGCTTTGGATCGAGTACCTTCTGCTGTCTATCTTGGACGGACGAGCTTATGCACATGGTACGAATTGGCTTGCTCGACATGCCATGGAGCAGCGAGATGAAATGGAATCCCTACGCGTTCAATTGAGTGAGGTAGGCATCGGGAGCAGATCGTAGTTCACAGCTTAGAAAAGCCTCATCACCCGAAGGCAGTTGGGAGCGGCTACCGCTCATGGCCGCTGTGCGAGCAGTTTCTCCTCTCTTAAACACTTTCATGCCAATGCTCGTCCCGCTCAGAGACACAGCACATTGCTCCGGCGATGGCACCGGACTGCTATAACTTTCAGATGCACCCAGCATCGTTGTCTTCTGCCGAGTTCCTCGCAATCGCGCTCCGCAATCCTGTCAATTCGGAGCTGCTCCATCGTCTTCACGATCTGCGCATCCCCCAATGCCATCTCACAGCGGGGTGCTTGTTTCAGGCGATATGGAACTACCGTTCAGGCACTCCTGTGGACTGGGGTGTCAATGACTATGACGTGTTTTACTTCGATGATTCCGATCTCACGGAGGAGGCTGAGGATCGGGTTATCCAGCTCGTATCGGAGGCAACTGCTGACCTAGGTGCCAAGGTTGAGGTGCGGAATCAGGCCAGGGTACATCTTTGGTACGAGAGACGATTCAATGCACCGTATCCACAGCTCCAACACGCACGTGATGGCATTGATCGCTATCTAGTTGCCTGCACTCGCGTGGGGGTCGATGTGGCTTCAGGGGAGCTATATGCCCCTGATGGGCTGGAGGATCTAGCTGCAGGGGTGCTGCGGATCAATCCCTTGTACCCGGACTCGCGGCAATTTGAGGCCAAGGCACGCAGCTACCAAGATCGATGGCCATGGCTGCGGATTGGCTGATTTTTGGTAGCCCTAGCGCGTGCGTGCCAGACACGCCTTGCGGCTATCGTGGTCTTTGATCGCGTAGCAGCGATCCCGCGATCCTTTGATTTCCGCCAGACACTGGTTGCGGTTGTCACCATCCTTGATGCGGTAGCAACTTCCAGAGTCCCGCTTGACCTGCGCCAGACAGTACGCCCGCTTGTCCGCATCCTTGATCGCGTAGCACTCTGAGGTGCCCGCCATGGCCTCCCCCATCCAGGCCACTGCGATCATGCAGAGCGGCACGAAGAGGTATCTTCTCGCTATGTTGTTGATGGTCATGGTGCCCTCATTCGCAGATGCTGTGGAACATGGCCTGCTCTTCGCCAGCGGTGCATATGGTCAGTTGTTGCCCATCCCGTTGCCAGCGGAATCTACACATAGCTAGCCCTGATCCGCTACATGTCTGCATTTCCGGACGGCCCTCGCATCGGCTGTCACCCTCCATGCATTGATCTGCCTCTTTGGAGACCACAGGCTGCCAGCCATCACGCATCAGTACGATCCGCACCTGTGCATAGGATTCGTTGCGAGCGAATGGTGGGACGGGATGGCGATTGGGTGTGGCCTGGGCCTGAGACTCATCCACCACAGGCGGTGCAGAGCGATCATTCCCGTCTGGTGCCTTGCGAGAGACCATGAATGGCGCGCGATTCTCTGCCGCCACGGTTTTGCCGGTGGCCTTCTGCCATTGCCCGGAATATGTCCAGTATGTCTTCCCTTGGTAGGTGACTAGCATGCGTTTGGGTTTGAGGCGGGCGGCATCCTTCGATGCTTGCCACTCGATCCAGTCCGCTGTCACGGGGTCACCATGCGTCACCTCGCGACATTGCCCGCGTACGATCTTGCGCATTGCCTCCAATCTCCATGCCGCTGCATCTCGCTGCATGTAGGTGTCGCTGGTGATGATGCGTCTTTGCATGTCCGGTTGGTGACGGAATTTCTCCATCAGAGCTTGGTTGGTCACATCCTTGGCTCCGATGATTTCATCGAATGATTGCTGCTGGTGGCACAGCAGGGCAGGCTCGGTCATGGCGGGGCGCAGTTCCAGTTCTGCGTCCGGCATGAGCAGTGCGACAGGAGCCATGACTACGACAGCCAGCCCGTACCACGCCAGCACCACCTTGGCCTTGCCTATGCGGCCCTGTCTCCATCTGCCCGATGACCACGCAGTGAGAGACTTCCATTTGGTGGCGAGATAGTTCTTCATTACATTGCTCCCTCTGTGTTGTTGTGCTGATCGGGTGTGTTGTCCCGTGTTGACGCGATCGGGTCAGAGCCATGACCGACGGTCATATTTCCTGTGCGCTGACCGAGGGCGTAGTCCGCCCAGTCCTGCATGAGCTGCTGCCGTTTAGCGAGGAGGTCCCCACGCCGATACGCTGCCTCCACCTTGTTGCCCACGGTGTGGGCCAGTGCCATTTCTGCGACCTCGTTCGGGTAGTCGGTTTGCTCTGCGCACCAGTCGCGGAACGTAGAGCGGAACCCATGGGGCACCGCTTCCAGCTTTAGGCGACGGAGTACCGCCGTGAGTGTCATGTCGGAGAGCTGGCTACCCAGTTCAGGGTCACGGCTGTTGGGGCTCGGGAATACATACGCCTTGCCCGTGGTGCGTCCCACTGCGAGAGCGAGCGCTTTCATTTTTTGCAGGAGTGCAATGGCCGCATCCGACAGCGGCACCCGATGGGCCTTGCTGGCCTTCATGCGTTCAGCGGGGATCGTCCATACCCGCGCAGCCAGGTCGATTTCCTCCCAGGTGGCACCGCGAACTTCTCCGGAGCGGGCAGCCGTCAAGATCAGGAATAGCAGGGCCTTGGCGCCCATCCCCTCCTGGCCCACCAGCTGCTCCATGAATACTGGCAACTGCGCATAGGGCAGCGCCTGAAAATGCATCGTCTTTGTCACCTTGCCCGGAGCAGGCAACAGCTTGTCCAGCAGCCCCTTCCAGCGCGCAGGATTGGAGTCGGTACGGTAGCCCCGTGCGATGGCCCAGTCGATGATGGACTCGATGCGACCGCGCAGGCGGGTAGCGGTCTCCGTCTTGCTGAACCAGATCGGCTCCAGCACCTTGAGCACCATCGCTAGCGATATGTCCCGCACAGGCATCTTGCCCAGCACAGGGGTGGCGTACATATCCAGCGACCGTTGCCACTGCTGTGCATGCTTGGCGTTCTTCCAGCCTTTCTCATGCGAGGCGATGTAGCGCTTGGCCGCATCACCGAATGTCATGCTGGTGTGGATTTCCGCGACCAGACGGGCCCGCGCTCGGCGTGCGTCCTCGATGGGGTCGATACCCTGCGCCAATTTGGCACGGGCAGCGCGAGCCGCCTCCCGTGCATCTGCCAGCGTGACGGACGGATACGAGCCCAGGCCCAGGTCCCGCCGTTTGCCTGCCACCTGATAGCGCAGTACCCAGCTGCGCGAGCCGTACATCGTGACGTTGAGGATCAGGCCACGCACACCGCCGACATGGTTGGTGCCACGGCGCCAGAGGGCGGCGACCTGGGCTGCGCTCAGTTCCTTGCGAGGTTCGCGGGGCATCATGGCTGCACCTCCGCTGATGCAGGACAGGGATAGCCAGGGGGCTCATAGATCAGTACCTGCCACTCGCACACCGATGCACGAGCCAGGGCCTGATTAGGGTCTCCCCCATCCATGGGGATCAGCTCACTCTCGACGGCGCGAGTGCGGCCATCGGAGAGCCAGTTGGCCCAGGCCCGGTAGCGGGCCATCATCCCGGCGTCGCGCTGATGGAGATAGACGACCTGCAGGGGCGCAGGCGGGTTCGGTGCAGTCAATCGAGTTTCCTCCTTGGCCGCCACTCTGGAGAATTTGGAGGGCTTGCAGGAAATTTCGATGTCATCGTCCCGGAACCCGCATGGGGCAAGGCGATGCTCTCCTCTCCCCAATTCTATTGGTCTGGCTGCTATCAATTTCATATCAATGAATCCTATGTCATTGATTTTCAATAGCTTTTTTCGGATGTGGAGAGGGGGTATCCGGAGCGGGCGCGCTGTCTTGAGGGTCGAGACAGGGAGCGAGTTTTCTTGCGACGCGAGACACGGAGACTCCCCGGTGATGGGGAGCATGGAGGGGAGGGCGGCGGGTAGGGCTACCCGCCATCTATTCAGGCCAATTCGTAGGGTTCCAGCGTCCAGGCGTAGTTGAGGCGGCTGGGGTGGCGGGGGTGGCCGCTGGCAGTCAGTTCACCGAATCTGCGCCATTGGGGCTGGTACTGCGCCAGCCGTTCATGCAGCGTGTCACGGGCCCGGAGGAAATAGGGGCGATCCACCACCGTTTCGCCCCAGGCAGCCCAGAGCGTGGGATTGGCGTACTGAGCGACGACCTTCTCGATGGCCGCCAGATTGCGCTCGTAGGCCACAGGGTCGGCCTTGGTTGGCAGGTCCTGGGGCTTGGTGGCCCGCACCGGGTAGAGATTGAGCATGACAAATCCATCGAATCCGCATTGCTGCGCGACCTTCTCCACACGGGTCACTGTGGGGTCGAGTTTCTCTTGGGTGGCAGTGCTGGGATTGAGGCCGATGACCAGCAGCGGACGGGCTCCGGAGCGGCCCAGCGTGTAGCGCCATTGGTCGTTTTGGTCGGATTGGTAGATGTCGTACATGGGGGCTTTCAGAGGGGCATTCGTAGCGTCTGCCCAGTCCGCTCCGGCTCAGGCATCAGATTATTTTGTACCACATATGCGGGTGCATAGAGTCGTCAGGCAACGGACAGTCCCTGCCCATGACCAGGGACGAGGCATTGATCGCTGCGTTCGCCGACGAGCTTCGCTCCCGGCGTGCTGCGCTGCGCTTGTCCCAGGAGGAGTTGGCCCATCGCGCAGGCATCAATAGGACCTACATCGCCAAGCTGGAGCTGGCACGCAACCAGCCTACATTGACTGTGTTGCTGCGCGTGGCTGAGGCGCTGGAGGTGCCGCTTCCGGAGTTGATTGCTGGGGCTCTTGGTCGGCGGTAGTTGCAGTGCATTTCCGGGGGAGTTAGCTAGGAAGCTGACAGCGCAGCTGGAGATACTTACCTTGGCCCAGGTATTTGCGTATCGCTCAGCGGACCCTTCTGGGCCCAGTAGATATCTGGATCGCCCATTGCTGATCGTCAGGGTGCAGTCGCCAGCTTCGCACTGGATGGCTTTCCCGGTTTGGGCCAGGTCCACCTTCTAGGCTTCCCACCTTCGACCTCCCAGCCAGTCCCCCGCTCCCCCGCCCCCGCTCCCCCTTTAGGGGAGGGGGCGTGGGGAGTGGGAGGCTAGGGTCAGCGTGGCAGACGCACCTTACCCTCATGCAAGATCAGGAGTCCGCCATCGATCAGGGACTGGATCGCCTCGCGCACATTCTTGGCGCGGTGGTTGCTGCCATAGCCTTCTTCCCCGCTGTCGCACTTGTCCTTGAATGCTTGCGCTACAACCTTGCTGATGGCCTCATGGGTCGCCTCTCCGGGAGACTGTTCGCCATCGACGCCGATGCCTGCCACGCGCAGATGCAAGGTGATTGCCTTCAGTGCCTCATCGGCTCGCTCCTGTGCCTTGGTCTTGGGGGATGGCAGGGCCGCCGGAGCCTCTGCATCCTCGACATGTCGCACTACGATGGATTTCAGGGGCTCCGCTTCATGCGCAGGCTGGAAACTGATCCCCTCGATCTTGAACCGCCCGCCTGCCGGTTCACCATCACGGCCCTTATCCAAGCGCCAGTAGCGATCTTCGCCCGAGCGGCCCACTTCGATGGACACGTCCGGATTCGCGTGCAGCGCATACGCGCCGCGCGCTCCCCGCCGAGGGTCATTGCCGCAATGGTGCACGAGCAGCACCGCCGCCCCGGTCATCTGGGTCAGGCGCTGCACGTTAGCGATTACCCCGGCCATGGCGGTGTTGCTGTTCTCTTCCGCCATCCCGGCGATGGACGCCGACAGCGTATCGATCACGATGAACTTGGCACTGTGCTTTAGCGCCGTTAGCGCCAATTCGTTGACGTCATTCTCGCTGGCGACGTTGCAGGGATTGAAGACATAGTGGATGCCTTCCAGGTGGCTGACGCCCCGGTCGTGCTCCAGTGCTTGCACGCGGGTACGCACCCCGATCTGCCCTTCCAGAGCTACATAGATCACATTCGTGCGGGTCACGGGATGCCCTGCCCAGTCAGATCCACTCGCAATTGCTGCCACCATATCGAGCAGCAGCGCCGTCTTGCCCGCCTGGGACTCGCCCCACAGGATGATGATCTCGCCCCCATGGAACACATCCCGCACCAGCCAGACATGCCGAGGCAGGTGGCGGAAGTCCTGCGAGGTATGGGTGGGCAACCAGCGCGTTACCCCCGGCGGGAGCGGCAGCGTGGGTACGGGCAATTGGAGCGTAGGCGTAGATGCATGGCGCAGAGCCGCTTCCTCCAGTTCGGGCGCCGGTGCCGCCATTGAGGACGTGAGCAGAGGTTCAGCTTCCAGGCTGGGAGCGGTTTCCGTCTGCTCGTCTTCCTTCGTGCTCGGCTCGGGGTGGAGCCCCACAGCTTGGGCGACGACCAGCTTCGCCATGTGGTCGCCATCACTGCTAGCAGGCGGGCGCTCGGTTGCTTGATTGTCGGTATCCAGCTTCTTGCGCAGATTGCGCTGCCAATCGAGGATGGCAGCCATGAGTTGAGCTTCTCCGGAGTATTGACACGGGGGCAGAGACACCTCTTCAGATTCGGGTGCAGGAGCTACCGTCGAGGACACGAGCACCGGTTCAGCTTCCTGGCTGGGTGGAGTGCCAGCGGCTTCCGCCTGCGCGTTTTCCATAGGGCTCGGCTTGGTATTGAGCCCCAGCGCTTGGGCCACGACCTGTTTCGCCACGTAGTTGTTGAGGTTGCGAGTGGCCCCTGAGTTGTCAGAGGGGGCGATGTGATGATTCGACATATGCGTTCTCATTGAATGTTGGGTGAGCATGCGCAGGACGCGGTGAGACGGGCAGGTAGTTGCCTTGTCTCGTCCGGCCATCAGTAGATTGGCGTGTGAGCGTCCTGCGACATGCAGATAGACGGGGACCGGAGCCCCCACCGCTTTCGGGCATGACTACTTATCTGAGCGCGTGCGAGCTACAGATTGCTCGTGGGCCGGACGGCGTTTCTTGGCTGCCCGCTTGCGCGTCCCGGCCAGATCGACCGACTGGGTAGCGAGACGGCGTTCCACGCGCCACAGCCGGTCGCCTACCGACTCCATGCCATCAAGGATTTCGAGCAGCATGGCGTTCTGCCGTTTGAGCAGCTGGTTCTGCTGGATGAGGCAGGCGGTTTGCAGGGAGAGGGTGAATTGGTCTTGGTTAATCGTCTGTTCCTTTGGCGATGCGCAGCCTGCCGGTTCTGTCACTGCCGACCAGGGACGATGCGCAAGATACGATTTGTTGCAAATTTCCCCATTCGCCGGGCGATGAGATTGAGTGATTGAGATTGAATATTTCATGATGTGAGATGACTCCTATGGATGCGTGCGTTTGAGCGCGAAATGCGCAGGCCACATAGGGAATCGGGCGAGCAGGCGCGGACAACGCCGTCGGAAAAACCGAATTTGTATCTATATGTGTCTACTCTGTGAGAGGCACAGAGGCGGTTCACCCGCCTACAGGATGGGGGTGAGCAGGGGCGTATGACCCCTGGTGACCGCCGGGCTGGCGAGGGGTAGCGCGAGGGGGAGAGGTGCGGGACTGGCCGCTATGCGATGCGGGAGATGAGGCTTTAGAGGTGGGGATGACCTCAGTGAAACCATGAAAAAATCCGGCCACACGAAACTTATTCATGGTAAATTCCGCCCATACGAAACACTCAAGGAGTTCGTCGATGAGCGCCCCTGTTGCCGGAAGCAAGAAAGAGCTAGAACAGCTTGTCGTGAAGAATGTCCCCAAGGACATGCTAATGGCATGCGAGGATGCCTACCGAACAGGTGACCAGCAAGGGCGTCAGCACTCCGCCGCGTACCAATCTGGTCATAGGGCGTCGGCAGCAGGGCAGAGCAAGCATTTCTTCATCAACGAGACGTTCCATGAGGCTTTGCAGGCTCATGGAGCAACTCCCTCCCCGTTGTGTGGCACGCGACTTGTAGTTGGTCGGGTAGGGATTTTTAATATTGCCCGCCTAAATGTGCCGGGGCACAAATGGGTCAACCTGCGCCGTAGTGCTACTCGGAGCCGCCTTGCCGAGCTCAACAGCGCCATCGAGAGGAAGTATGTCCAGGGTGACATGTTTGCCCAACAGCCCCGTGAAGTCGCTGTAGGCACAATTTTCATCCTTGGTGTGATGGATGGCGTTGATACCAACGGCCTTGCTCAGTTGACTCAAGTAATGGTCGCATTGCCAGCTACTGACATGAAGTCTTGGCTCTATATCAGTTCCATGGCTGACTTCCTCAAACTCTACGATCAAACTAGCGCCAACGTTCAACCTGACAACGCTGTGCCGAAACTCAAAGTGCAGCGCAAGAAGCAAAACGACAATGACCAAGGGAATCCGTGATCTTCAGCCTGCTCGTCTTGAGCAGGCCCTTGCAGCTCGCCAATTGACAAAGGGGCAATTGGCGAGTCTCGTGGGTGTGGCTGCATCCACTGTTACGAAATGGTGCCAAGGCGCTCAGGCGCCTGAGGCAGGTGCATTTGAGCGTCTTGCCTCCGTACTCAATGTGCAAGCTGAATGGCTGACACGCCCAATGCTTCAACCGGTATCCCCGCCGCTGGCTCGCAGTAACGCGTCTGCTCTTAAGGCGGCCCGGGCAAAGCTAGAAGCACGCACGGAATGGGTGCAAGAAATCGCAGTCTTGCTTAGCGCCCATGTGGACTACCCAGATGTCAATTTGCCTGCGCGAGATTTCCGTGAGCCCGAGCAGATTAGCAATGCAGACATTGAGGCAGCAGCCGAAGAATGTCGCGCGCTTTGGCAACTCGGGACGGGCCCCATTCAGGACTTAGCTCTAGCAACTGAGGGCGCTGGGATCATTATTGCGCGTGAAGAAACCGAGATATCAGCAATCGAAGGACTGTCTAGCTGGAGCGCAATACTTGGACGCCCAATCATTTTTCTCTCTGCTGACAAGGCCAATGGGTTTCGTAGCCGATTTGACCTGGCGCATGAAATCGGACATCTCATACTGCATCGGTACATACCGAGGGCTGATGACCGAGATCGGCACAATCAAATGGAAAAACAAGCGCACCGGTTTGCCGGTGCGTTGTTACTTCCTGCCGAAACTTTCGCCAATGAAGTACGTGTTCCGACCAACTTGGATAACTTACTCACCCTGAAGAAACGGTGGGGGGCATCTGTGGCGGCGATGATGATGCGCTTACATGCGCTGGGTCTGCTCACCGACGAGGAAAAGCTAGTCCTCTTCAAGCGCCGATCTGCTCGCTGGGGGGCCAAGTCAGAGCCCGATGATGACCAGTGGAAACCGGAAGAGCCGCGACTAATGCGTAGAACATTGGAGCTTCTCGTCAGTGCAGGCATCCTTTCTACTGAGGCCATACCGCGCTATCTAGGTCTATCTGCCAGGGATATTGAGCACTTGTGCAGATTGCGAGAGAACTATTTCGCAAATCCGTCGGGTGTTGTTGATTTAGCAACGCTTCGGTCTGCGAGAGCGCCAATGCAGCAAAGCTCTCAGGTCAATGACCTGCAGCTAGGTACCGTGGTGTCACTTCTAAATCGCAGAAAGTGACTTGGTTAAGGATGTCCTGAACAACTCGAATTCGTGAGTGCTACAAGGCCGCAGTTTTCAGATCGCGCAGAGACCGCCCTTTTTGCCTGCTGGTGGGCCTTGCTTTTGGGTTGCCCCGAGGCCCTTCTTGCCGCCTTCGCGGCCATTTGCCTGTCTTC
>NZ_LUKZ01000033.1:27051-31277 GCF_001633105.1 Acidovorax sp. GW101-3H11 | reverse complement strand
ACCACCAATTCCATCTGGGCCAGTAGCTCTTGCTTGCGGGTCTTCTTGGTGCTCAGGTTCAGCTCAAGGCTGCTTTGCTTCATGGCTTGCGAGGATGCCATGACTGATCTGCATCTATCAGACTGCTCGCGAGGTTTTGCAGGATTTCCTTAACGACAGGTGAATAGGAGACGCAAATGAGCAAAGGTCAAGATCGGATGGTATTCCGCCGCGAGGATGGCACATGGGTGAACAAGCGCAATGACGCGGAACGTGCCTCGAGTTTGCACGCCACGCAACGTGAGGCAGAGCAGGCTGCGCGTGAAATGCTCAGTAGACAGGGAGGCGGAGAACTAACCACCAAGGGCGTCAACGGCCTGATCCGGGGCAAGGACACCATTGCCCCTGGAAATGACCCTGTCCCTGCGCGGGACCGCGAGCACTGAGAGTCAACGCTCACGAGCAATGATTGTTTCAGCACCACGAGTATGGACAGTCACGATCCAAGGCTCAGGGAAATTTGGCGTAAAGCCAGCCCACCAATCATTTTCCGGAGAAGCAATAGCGAGCCATTGCTGGTGCGACTTCCCTACGCCAGAAACAATTTCGATTGGCTGAGGGCAGATAAGAGGCGGAAACCAGATTGGAATGATCGCTTTAAGTGCTGGGAGGTCCCTGTTGCGTGGTACGACTGGCTCGCCAAGAGACTTGTCGATAGGTACGCTGCTACCTATCTCGTACAGCTGTATCGAGAGCAACAGAAGTGCGCCCCCTCATGCTGGGATGCTCAAGGACTTCATTGTGAATGCTCTTGCATGGGTGCAAATCACGGAAGTGGTTGCCCAAGTGGCAGATGGCATGAGATTTCCGACACGTTTGCCTTCGAATGGGGACCACGAAGGTACGCTTGCCGGTTGCTCACTTCTCAATCATAGGAATTGATCGCTAGTGATAACCGAGGGGTAGAAGCGCTAGCCTCGATACGGTGCGATGCCTTGCAATAACGATGGCATCAGCCCTGGCTACCTTGAGATACCTGCAAGGAATTCAAATATGCATGGATTAGAGGGTGGGGAGCGTATGGCCTTGCAAGGGGAGATGCGGCTTGTCATTTGGGATGTGCAGCACGGTGCTTGCGCCATGCTGCAGCATATCCTTGGTCAATACGCTGGCCGCCTTGCAATGATCGACTCGGGTTCCGCTAGCGATTGGCGGCCTAGCACCTACATCACACAATCTCTTGGCAGGAACAGGCTCGACTACCTATTCATCACCAACGCTGACCAAGATCACATGAGCGATCTGCAAGGGTTATGGAATGCGGGCATTTATACCCCCGTGCTTTTCCGAAATCCAAGCTATACGGGCGAGCAAATGCGCCAAATCAAACGCCAAAGCGGGCCGCTCACTGCCGATGCTGAGCGCTATGTCTCTGCATGCTCCACTTTCAATTTGCCTGTTGAGGAGCCCTTCGATCTACACATGGGTGGTATCACCGCAACCCTGTTCTGGAACCCATATCCGGCATTTACCGATACCAACAACCTCAGCTTAGTCATTTTCATCAAATACGCTAACTTCAAGATCCTTTTCCCCGGCGATCTGGAGAAAGCAGGTTGGCGAGCGCTGTTGCAACGTGCGGATTTTCGCGCCGAGCTTGTTGGGACCGACATTCTTGTCGCATCGCACCACGGGCGAGAGAACGGCTACTGCGAAGACATCTTCGACTACTTCACGCCAAGCGCCGTGGTCATTTCCGACAAGCCTATCGAACACGAAACGCAACAAACCGTGCCCGACTATCGTCGCGTTGTGCGAGATCAGGGCGTCAGAGTCCGCACGACCATGAAGGATCGACATGTCCTGACCACGCGGCGCGATGGCTGGATTCAGTTCACCGTCAATCACGATAACTACACCATCATGACGGAGTACATGGGATGAAGAACAATGGCGATAGATCCCTCAAGTCACTCAATATGAAGTGGCTTGTCCTGTTAGCTATTACTGACGTACTAGCCTTGCTGTTCTTCGTTGCGCCGGAACTCGTCAAGGGCGCATCACTCACGCAAGTAGGCATCGGACGGGTGCTAATCGCAACGATGATGCCAGTTTTTGTGCTGTTGGTTGTTAACGTGCTACCGCACAATTTGAAGTCAGCGCTTGTCTATTGGAAGCCGCTCGGCGTGCTGCCTGGAACTGAGGCATTCACAAAGTATGGCCCCGCCGACTCGCGTATTGATATGGCGGCCCTGAAAAGGAACATTGGTACGCTGCCAACTGAACCGGCCGAACAGAATGCTAGGTGGTACAAGCTCTACAAGCAGATTGCGAATGAACCCGAAGTAGCAGAGGCGCACAAGCTGTTCCTGATGTATCGAGACATGGCGGGGATTTCGCTAGTACTGCTTGTCCTCGTACCGGTGGCGCTGCAACTCGCGGACGCACCATTTCCCGCCCAGTTGCTCGCAACGGGGCTGTTCGTAATTCAGTACCTCGTTACCGCAGTTAGCTCCCGCTGGAGTGGCATCCGATTCGTGTGCAACGTGCTCGCCGTTCACTCCGCCCGCAAGGTTACTGCACTCAAGGCGAGCGCTCCCAAGCAACCTGCCGCCTAGCCAACCCACTGGCTCGAAACGTGGAGCAATAGCCTAAGCATCTGGGTTGTATTTGTTACAACAGGCTCTGGTCGCCTTCCAGCACTGCCATTGATAGGACAGAATTGCTCCGTCGAGAGAATGTTTCACGCCAGCCGTAGACGCCAATGAAATAGCAGTACCGACATAGAAAACTCAAGGGAAGTGATCTCATGGCCCGTCGCCTTACGACAATTGGACAAATTAATCGCTACGTTGCTTCTGTCATTGCTGACGCCAATCATCATGCACCTCAAGTCAGCCAAGTGATCCAGCCGCTTGCAAACGCCGTACTGGCGAGATTTGGCCCTAATGACACAATCGACGTGTACGAGCGCCAAGGCGTTGTTGCTCGGACATGCTGGGTAAGAATCGCAGGCACGCGCTACTGCTTTTCCTATAACTACACTAATCACGTCATTGATCTTCGGGACCGCAGCCTCCAA
Source organism: Acidovorax sp. GW101-3H11 (assembly GCF_001633105.1). Taxonomy (GTDB): domain Bacteria; phylum Pseudomonadota; class Gammaproteobacteria; order Burkholderiales; family Burkholderiaceae_C; genus Acidovorax. Next base: position 28,216 of record NZ_LUKZ01000033.1, on the reverse strand, counting down.
GGAAATCTGCGCTTCGCCTTTGACAACGCCACCACGACTGCACAGATTCGCGCGCAAGTTGCCGCGCTGTAGGCATAGAAATTTGCCATGTCCCGGAGAGCAAACAATTAGTGGGCCTTTCCTCGTTACTGGCGATGTTCAGACTGGCGCAGATGCGGCGCTGGTCCGTCTTATCAAAGTACGTTTTGTTCCTACCCACCAACTTGCCCATCGACTTGCCCCCCCCACGTAGGCGCCAACCTGGATGTGATGCGTGCCGACACCACCCGCATGCGCACCAACGCGCAGGGGCAGCTCAAGCCGTTCGTCATGACCAATCTGAAGAACCTGAGCGGCCTCGCCGACGTGATCAGCTTCATCGAGACGCGCGGCATGCTGAAAAAATCAGCGCCTGCAGTCGGCTAGAATCCGCGCTTCCGTGCCCGGAGACGTGGGTGAGCGGTTTAAACCAGCAGTCTTGAAAACTGCCGACGGGCAACCGTCCGTGAGTTCGAATCTCACCGTCTCCGCCATGCTTTGACGCGGCTTTTCAGTCGTGCACGCAACTCGCTTTCCTTCTCTGCCTCCACGGTCGCAACGGCCATCCAATGCCCGGGCTCTTCTCCTAGTTCAATAACAAAGTTTCCAGCCAGGATGGGGCTTAGCCGACCTTACATGCTGGGCGCCTTCGCAGAGTTTGAAAGAGCTATGACCAGCGAGCACCGCATAGCTGGATTCGAAGCCGCAAAAGCACTGATCAGAAGCTCGGAAGGGCACGAGCAATGCCCGAAAAAACCGAATCCAAACTGGTGCGAATTTGCCGTCAGGCAACTACACCAGACAAGCCCTGGCGGACCACTTCGAAGCACACGCCTCCAGCGTGTAACGTGCAATCTACCGCGTTACTAACGCTCGGTTACAGCAGTCTCGAGTAAAGCAACTGCGCAAGATATGCGTATGATTTGCACTTCTGTAGTCTCCGTCGTTGTGCTGAATCATGAAGCTAGCTCTACGCTATATTTACGCTCACTTTTTTACGCTAGGGAAATCCTGCAAAACCTCGCGAGCAGTCTGATAGATGCAGATCAGTCATGGCATCCTCGCAAGCCATGAAGCAAAGCAGCCTTGAGCTGAACCTGAGCACCAAGAAGACCCGCAAGCAAGAGCTACTGGCCCAGATGGAATT
>NZ_LUKZ01000033.1:0-26180 GCF_001633105.1 Acidovorax sp. GW101-3H11 | reverse complement strand
ACAGGCAAATGGCCGCGAAGGCGGCAAGAAGGGCCTCGGGGCAACCCAAAAGCAAGGCCCACCAGCAGGCAAAAAGGGCGGTCTCTGCGCGATCTGAAAACTGCGGCCTTGTAGCACTCACGAATTCGAGTTGTTCAGGACATCCCTAGCTTTCGGTATCATTCTTCTATTAGGGCCCATCGCTGCGGGTTCGCAAGGGCTATTGCCGCGGAAAAATCAAGCAGCGACGTCTTCACTGACTCCATCTAGCGATAGGGGCACCCGCAACAGTGCGGCAGTACATTCTGAGCTAGGGACACTACAAAGTCCTATTTTTTTTCGCAGCGTGCCAGATACAGAGAGTGAGTCTGACGCCGCACATAAACGATACGAGCAACAAGAGAAGCCCTCTCTTGATCGAGGCATCGCGTACGCGACGTACGCTCTCGCTTTGTCAACATTCCTACTAACAATATTTACCGGATTGATGTGGCATGCGACTTACAAACTTGCCAAGATTGGCAAGGCCAATGCTGACCAGCAGGCCGCAGATACTCGGGACGCTTTGGCCATCTCGAAATCTGCTTCTGACGCGGCCAAGGAAGCAGCGGATGCAGCTAAGCAACAAATACTAATCGCGTCCGACGAACTGCATCGCTCCCATCGACCATGGCTAACACTGGCGGATCAATCTATTCACTGCGTTTTTAAGATCGTTGATCAAAAAATTAGCACAACTCTCTCGTGCGATGTTATCAATGGGGGAAGCTCTATCGCGAAGTCTTACAATAACTTCTTCAATCTCATAGTAGCCCCCAGCGACGCTGATCCGAGAAACTACATAACTCAGACTGAGCTGCCAGACGTACCCGGGTTCGGGGGCCTTCTTTTGCCTGGTGCAAAGCGTTCTATTTCAATTGACTTGTCACAGAACTGGTCTCATATCACAACGAGCCATGTCAATCTATTAATTTCTTTAACTCTGGTTTATATCGATGAGTTCGACAAAAAACATAGCACTCGGCATGTGCTGAGGTTTCGGACAGAGTCGGACGATCCTGGAGTCAGCAAAAAGGCAAAAATAGTACGGGGTTCATTTGAGCTTTTTGGAATTGGAGCTCATGCGGACTAATTGAACCAAGGGAAATCAGAAATTGCCTACGGTTCGAAAACCATCTCTCGGCGAGAATACCAAACAAATTGGGCCTGCACGGCCCGTTTTGCTTTTCCGCCGCCAACACCCAGCAACCATCCACTTATTGAAGCCCCACAGTACGCACGTCACTAGCCGGTAGCAGTGACTCAGCAGCTCATATCAAGTGCGGCCTGCGCTCTCCGCCAGATCCGATCCCTGCGGCGCAATCGGCGTCAGGTCCTCAGGGCGGCACACGTCTTCGCTGTGGGCCAGGCGGATCCACAGGCCGGTGCGGCGGATGATGATGTAGTCCACGGTGACCCGTCGGCCTTTGTAGATGAATGGGGTGCCGGGTTTGTACAGGATCATTCTTGTTTTGTAGCAAGCAGCCGTTGCCTCGCCGTGACACCCAGGCTGGCAACCGATGATGGACCGATGGTGCCGCCACTTCATGCGGCGTGCATGGAGCAGGGTCAAAAGACCCAGGGATAGGCCGACTTTTTTGAAGGCAAGCACGCGATATGCCAGGCTGTACAGCCAGGCAAAAAAAAAGCCCGCAGGATGCGGGCTGAACACTTGCTTGGAGCAAGCGGGAGGGATGTCGAAGGGGTATCGACCGGGTGATCGTAAAACGCGCCCGACCGCACGGGTGTAGGACAGCGCCGATTGTGGAGCGCCCACCCACACCATCACATGCCATAGATGCGCGCGCAGCCACGGCCGGAGGCCTTGGCCAGGTACATGGCGGAGTCGGCCTTGCGCAGGAGTTCTTCGGCGTCCACGGCGTCGGCGGGGGCCATGACGATGCCCACCGAGGCGCCGATCTGGATGAAGTGGGATTCGATTTCAGTGGGCTGACCGATGGCCTGCACCAGCCGCTCAGCCAGGCGGTAGGCGCTGTCGGGGTCCGAGGCACCGCGCTGCAGCAGGGCAAATTCGTCGCCGCCCAGGCGGGCCACCACGTCATCGCCGCGCGCGGCCTGCGTGAGCTGCTGGGCCACCCAGATGAGCAACTGATCGCCCACTGCATGGCCAAACCGGTCGTTGACGGGTTTGAAGCCGTCCAGGTCCACATACAGCACGGCAAAACCCCGGCCCGGGCGCCGCGCGTCGGCCCCGGCGGCCTGCAGGCTGTGCAGGAAGGCCGTGCGGTTGAGCAGCCCGGTGAGCCCGTCGTGCTCGGCCACATGGCGGATGCGCGACTCTGCCTCCTTGCGCTGGGTCACGTCGGTGAAGGTGCGCAGCGCAGCGCCGCCTTTGATGGGCACAGTCTGCACCTCCAGGATGCGCCCGTCGGGCCGGGGGCGGTCGTACACCTGCTGCTGATCGACGCCGCCGTTGCTGTGGAGCAGCAGGTCCTTGATGTCCTGCGAGGCGCCGTCGAATTCACCACGCGCACGCAGGTAGGCCAGCACGTTCACCAGCGAGGGCTTGGCGGCCATCAGCTCGGCGGGCAGCTCCAGCAGTTCCAGCGCGCGGCGGTTGCACAGCTCCACGATGCCGGTGGCGCTGATCTTGGCCACGCCCTGGTCCATGTGCTCCAGCGTGGCCTCCAGCAGGATGGATTTTTCGCGCAGCTGGGCCTCGCTGTCGCGGGCGCTGCGTTCGGCCTGGGCCAGCAGGTGCTGCTGGCGCTTGAATTCGGTGATGTCCACATGCGCGTAGAACACGGTCCCGTCCGCCCCCTGCTTGGCGATCACCCGGCTCCAGCGGTTGCGCGGCAGGGGCACTTCGAACGGCGCACCGGCAAAACGCATGCTCTCCTGCAGGATCGAGAGCCCGTCAAAAAACGGCGCCATGTCGCCCGGCCCGTCGGCCGCCCAGGCGTGGCGGTAGGCCTCGCCAAACGTGAGACCGGTGGCCGCCGCCCGGTCGGTGAGGCTGTACATCTGCATGAAGGGCTCGTTGACCCACTGGATGCGCTGGTCCTCGCCGCAAATCATCAGGCCGTCGGGGATGCGGTCGAACAGCTCGGTGCTTTCGATCAGGGGGCTGCGCAGGTAGCCGGGCTCGTGGATGTTGGGGGCATCCGCCGCACCGGGTGCGTTGGCCAGGGCCTGGGCACGCCACACGCGCACGCGGCCCACGCCTGCAATGGGCAGCGACGCCACCTGCACGCGCAGGCCCCGGTGCTCGAAGCTGTAGGGGCGCGTCTGGGCGCTGTGGCGGTCTACGCCTGCGGCGATGTAGCGCTCGATGTTGGGCAGCTCCTGCGCGTCGAGCCGCCCGGTGTAGAACCGCCGCAGGTTGGCGTGGTAGGGCTCGCCCACGTACACATGGCCCTCGTGTTCGGGGAAGAACTTGAAGAAGGTCCGGTTCCAGGCGATGGTGCAGTCGTCTTCGTCAAAGGCACACAGGGCCACATCCAGTCCATCCAGGGTGTCGCCCAGGGTGTGGAGGAGGCGGAGAACGGGGTCGTCGGACATGGGGAACAGGGCTGCGGCAAAAACACGGGAGTCAGGGGCCCACGCGGCGCGCAGATCCGGGCACCCTCGATTTTGCCGGGCATGTCTTACGTCAACCCATCACTTCGCCAGCGCAGGCCCCGGGCTGCGCGCATGCGTTGCGGTCAGCCCACAGTGTCTTGACCGGTGTCAAGCCCCGGCCGCGCCCGGGGTCTGCGCACGGTACCGGCGGTTACGCAGCGACACCCCTTGGGTGCGCACCTTCCGGTATGGTCTGGCCCTGTTTTTGATGGAGATGGTTTCATGACAAACACCGCTTTGGCCCTTGTTGTCGGCCTGGGTATGGCCGCCCTGATGGGGGGTTGTGCCAGCCACGGACAAGCCCCCGCACCCACCCAGCCACAGGCGCAGGCGCCCGCTCCGGAAGCGCTGTGCAATGCACAACCGGCCCAGGCGGCAGTGGGGCAGAGCAGCACGGCGTCGGTGGTCGAATCGGCACGGGCCCGGTCGGGCGCGCGCATGGTGCGCATCCTGCGGCCGGGCCAGATGGTCACCAAGGAGTTCGACACCCAGCGGCTGAACCTGGAGGTGGATGCCAACGGGCGCATTCTGGCGGTGCGCTGCGGTTGATCTGCGCGCAGGTCGGCGCCCGATGCAACGGCCATCAATAGCTATTATTTTTATAGCTACAAACGCTTATCCATTGCGCGCAGACGGCCTTTTTTCTTGAAATCCACGCCCCCCACCCGGCTCAACCGGCTCTGTCATCTCAGTCGGCCAGAAACAGCTCCTGCAGGTCACTGAGGAAGTCAAAGCCCCGCTCGGTCGGGCGCACATGGGCCAGGTCGCGCTCGATCAGGCCCTTGCTCTCGGCCTCCTTCAGCCCCTTGGCAATCGCGGTGAGGGGCAGGCCCGTGCGGGCCATGAAGTCCTGCAGCGCAAACCCGTCGCGCAGGCGCAGGGCGTTGAGCATGTATTCAAACGGCAGGTCGGCGCGGCGCACCTCGTCGTCCTGCGCCACAGCGCGCCCGGCCAGGGCGTTGTCCATGTAGCGCGCCGGGTCGCGAAAGCGCACCTGCCGCACCACGCGGTGGGCAAAGCTGAGCTTGCTGTGCGCGCCCGCGCCAATGCCCAGGTAGTCGCCAAACTGCCAGTAGTTGGTGTTGTGGAAACACTGGTGGCCCGGCTGCGCGTAGGCCGAGATTTCGTAGCGCGCCATGCCCGCCTGGCCTGTCAGCTCGGTGATGCGGTCGAGCATGGCGTAGGCCTGGTCGTCCTCGGGGATGGCCGGGGGAAACTTGGCGAAGTAGGTGTTGGGCTCGATGGTGAGGTGGTAGATGGAGATGTGCGGCGGCTTGAAGGCCAGCGCCGTGCGCAGATCCTGCTCCAGCTCTTGCTGCGTCTGGCCCGGCAGCGCATACATGATGTCGAGGTTGAAGGTGTCGAAAGACGCGGCGGCCTCCTCCACCGCCGCCATCGCCTGGGCGCGGTCGTGCACGCGGCCCAGCGCCTTCAGGTGCTGGTCGTTGAAGCTCTGCACCCCCACCGACAGGCGCGTGACGCCCGCTGCGCGGAAGGCACGGAAGCGGTCTTTCTCAAACGTGCCGGGGTTGGCCTCCAGCGTGATCTCACAGTCGGACTCCAGCCGCAGGCGGGCGCGGATGTCGCCAATCAGCCGGTCGATGGCTGCGGGCGAAAACAAACTGGGCGTACCGCCGCCAATGAAGATGCTGTGCACGGTGCGGCCCCAGACCAGGGGCAGCGCGGCCTCCAGGTCGGCCATCAGCGCGTCGATGTAGCGCTGCTCGGGCACCCCGTTGTCACCCGCCCCGTCGCCAAGGGCCTCGTGCGAGTTGAAGTCGCAGTACGGGCATTTCTTGAGGCACCAGGGCAGGTGCACGTACAGCGACAGCGGCGGCAGGCTGGGCAGCTGCAGCAGGCCCGGGCGCATGTAGTGCTGGATGTCGCGCACCACGGCGGGTTCAGCCTCTGCCTGCGGGGTGATCGGAATGTGGGCCACGTTCTTGTCGTCCCTTCTACAACCAGCGTTCACGCATCAGCGCCAGCATCTGCGCGGCAGAGCGGCCCCGGTGACTGTGGGCGTTTTTCACCTCCACGGGCAGCTCCGCAAAGGTCTTGCCGAATTCGGGGATGAACATCACGGGGTCGAAGCCAAAACCGTTGGCGCCCCGGGGTTCGGTGGTGATCTCGCCCACGACCCGGCCCACGGCAATCAGCGGCTCGGGGTCTTGCGGGCTGCGCACGGCGACCAGGGTGCTGACCATGGCGGCGCGGCGGTTGGCCACGCCTTGCAGTTGCTCCAGCAGGGCGCGCACGTTGTTGTCGTCGCTTTTCTCGTAGCCGAACTGGGTGCAGTAGTAAGCCGTGTCCACCCCCGGCAGGCCGCCAAAGGCATCAACACACATGCCGGCATCGTCGGCCAGCGCGGGCAGGCCGGTGTGGGCGGACGCAAACCGCGCCTTGGCCAGGGCGTTTTCGACAAAGGTGCGGAAGGGCTCCTCGGCCTCGCCCACGCCCAGGTCGGCCTGGCGCACCAGCTCGACGCCCAGCGGGGCGAACATGGCCTGCAGCTCGGCCAGCTTGCCACGGTTGTTGGATGCAAGAACAATTTTCATAGTCAAAATGGCCTCTACCGCGCGACCAGTAAGCCCGAGCAGCTATTAATTAGTGAGTATCCTGAAGGGCTTGCTGCTGCAGCTGCACCAGCTGGGCGATGCCCTTTTCGGCCAGGCCCAGCAGCTGGTCCATCTCGGCGCGAGTAAAGGCCACACCCTCGGCCGTGCCCTGCACCTCCACATAGTGGCCCGCGCCGGTCATCACCACGTTCATGTCGGTGTCGCAATCCACGTCTTCCACATATTCCAGGTCCAGCAGCGGCGTGCCCTGCACGATGCCCACCGAGATCGCGGCCACGGGCTGCAGCAGGGGCGACTGGGTGATCTTGCCGCTGGCCAGCAGCTGGTTGACCGCATCCTGCGCGGCCACCCAGGCGCCGGTGATGGCGGCGGTGCGCGTGCCACCGTCGGCCTGGATCACGTCGCAGTCGAGCTGAATGGTGCGCTCGCCCAGCAGCTTGAGGTCAAACACCGCGCGCAGGCTGCGGCCGATGAGGCGCTGGATCTCTTGCGTGCGGCCGGTTTGTTTGCCACGCGCGGCCTCGCGGTCGCTGCGGCTGTGGGTGGCGCGCGGCAGCATGCCGTATTCGGCCGTGACCCAGCCTTCGCCGCTGCCTCGCTTGTGGGGCGGCACGCGTTCTTCCACCGAGGCAGTGCAGAGCACCTTGGTGTTGCCGAATTCGATCAGCACCGAGCCCTCGGCATGCATGGTGTAGTGGCGGGTGATGCGCACGGGGCGCAGCTGGTCGGCGGCGCGGTCGCCGGTGCGGGTGAAAGTGGTCATAGTGGTTTCGGTAAAAGTTAGGGCTGGCCGTCTCCAAAACGAGGGCCTACGCAAGATGCGCGGCCCATGCCAGCAGCCGCCGCGCAAGGACCGCCCGAGCGGCGTAGCTGCGTTTCCCTTGCGTGCGCTGGCGGTGTCCCCATTCCCGAATGGCGAAGCCATTAGAGAGAAGGGGGAAGGCACGCAGCGACTCAGGGGGTTGTCATGCCTTCCGAGCAGCGGATCGGCGAATCGCCTCGTTGATTTCGGCAATCGAGCGCTCGATGGCCGCGTCGTCCAGGTCGTCCACCAGCCCATCGAGCGGGCCCGCCTGGATGGTGGACGCAAACACGTCTTCGCTGATGCTGTCGGTGGACACGCCCTGGGTGGACTCGAACGCATCGGGCGTCTCCCACTCCAGCGCCACCACCGTCACGTTGTCGCTGCTGTCGCCCGCCTTGCGCAGGGCATCTTCGACCAGGTCGGGCACGGCGTGCGACACCGTGTTGCGCGAGAGCTGCTTGGCGATCTCGTCGTCGCTGAGCGTGCCCCAGAGGCCGTCGGAGCAGAGCAGGATGCGGTCGCCCTGCTCCAGGTACACGGGCCCGGTGATGTCGTAGATGGGCTTGGTGGGCGAGCCCAGGCAGGTGAACAGCACGTTGCGGTTGATGCGCTCCAGGCCGGGCGGCGGGTTGTTGCGCAGCTCCATGTACGAGTGGTCGCGCGTGCGGGTGAGCAGGTCGCCGTCACGCACCATGTACAGGCGCGAATCGCCGCAGTGGATCCAGGTGGCGGTGCCCGCCTGCAGCACGGCCGCCACCAGCGTGGTGCGCGGCGTGTCGAGCATGCCCTTGTCGGTGGCGTAGCGCAGGATCTGGTGGTGCGCCGCCAGCAGGGCGCCGGACAGGAATTCCTGCACATCCTTGAGCTGGGGCTTGGCCTCGCGCTGGAACAGCGCCGAGACGGTCTGCAATGCAATCTGCGCCGCGACTTCGCCCTCAGGGTGCCCCCCCATGCCATCGGCCAGCACAAACAGGCCCGATTCGCGCGTGTAGCAATAGCCCATGCGGTCTTCGTTCTTCTCGCGGCCACCGCGGCGGCTGATCTGGAATACGGAGAACTTCATAGTGATCCACGCAAACAAGGATGCACCAATGCATCGTTACTGAAACTGCGCCCTGCCCGAACCCGCTTTGCGTGGGTCGTTTTCATTTGGGCTTGGCTCCGATGCCGGTGGCTTCACCCACCTTTTGCACATTTTTCTTGGTATCAGACACCAGGGTGTCGAGCTGCAGGCGCATCTTTTCGGCCACCGACAGCTTGGTGTAGCGGCGCTCGCCTTCGCGACTCAACTCCTTTTGCAGCGCAAACACCGACTGCGGGCGCGACAGCGGGTCGAGCGCCATGCACCATTCCACCACCTCGATCAGGTTGTCGGAGTACACGCCGCGCAGCTTGGTCAGCGCCAGCGAGAGGCGGTCCTTGTCGATGCGCTGGGGTGCCTCGTTGGGCGGAAAGCCTTGCATGCAGGCGTAAATGCAGGCGCCGATGGCGTAGATGTCGGTCCACGGGCCCATGGACGAGTCGCGCCGGTACATCTCGGGCGCGGCAAAACCGGGGGTGTACATGGGGCGGATGAAGTTGCCCTCTTTGGACAGCACCTCGCGCGCGGCGCCAAAGTCGATCATCACAGCCTTGTTGTCGTCGGTGATGAAGATGTTGGCGGGCTTGATATCGAGGTGCAGCATCTTGTGCTGGTGCACGATGCGCAGCCCGCGCAGCACCTCGTCGAACAGCGAGCGAATGGTGGATTCGCGGAAGACCTTCTGCGTCTTGAGATCGCGCGCGGTGATGATGAAGTCCTGCAGGGTCGCGCCCTCCAGGTAGTTCATCACCATGTAGACGGTTTCGTTCTCGCGGAAGAAATTGAGCACGCTCACCACCGAGGCGTGCGAGATCTGCGCCAGCGCGCGGCCTTCCTCAAAAAAGCTCTTGAGGCCCAGGCGGTAGAGCGAGAGTTTCTCGGACGGCACCTTGGGCAGCAGCTCGCCGGGCGCGCGCGTGGCCAGCGACGAGGGCAGGTATTCCTTGATGGCGACTTGCTGGCCTTCGGCATCCAGGGCCAGATAGACCACACCAAAACCGCCGGAAGACAACCGGCGCACCACGCGGTAACCGCCAATTGCGGTATCGGGCGGCAAGGGTGCCGGCTTGATTTTTGACATATTTTGCGAAGATGATTCGGGGGCAAGGCGGAACCCGGATAATCGCCGGATCGCAAGCAACCATCAAAAAGTCCAATGCCAGTTTACAGCATGACCGGATACGCCAGCGCACAGCATGGCGCATCTGCCGCCGGCGCTGAAACCGACGCCCGCGCACCCCAATCGCGTCGGCTGGGACTGGAAATCCGCTCGGTCAACAGCCGCTTTCTGGACCTCTCGTTCCGCTTGCCCGACGAACTGCGCGCCATGGAACCCGCCCTGCGCAGCCTGCTCACGGCGCGCCTCAAACGCGGCAAGGTCGAGGTGCGTGCCGCCCTGGACACCGACGACAGCAACACCCTGCAGGACCCGCCCGCGCGGCTGCTGCAGCGGCTCAACTCCCTGCAGGATTCCGTGCGCGCCTGGCTGCCCAGCGCCGCCCCGCTCACGGTGGCCGACGCCCTGCGCCTGTGCGCCAACGCCCATTCCGGCACGGAAGACTGGAGCGAAGCCGTCCCTGTGCTGGCCGAAGAAGCGCTCACCGCCTTGCTGGCGGCCCGGGAGCGCGAAGGCAAACGCCTGGCGACCATGCTGCTGGACCGGGTCAAGCAATTGCGCACCCTGGCCCAGCAGGCGGTGCCCATGGTGCCCTTGCTCGTCGAGCAGCAGCGCCAGCGCTTCATGGAGCGCTGGAAGGAAGCCATGGCCCTGACCGACGGCGCCACCCTGCCCGAGGCCGCCCGCGACCGTGCTCTGACCGAAGCCACAGCCTTCGCCATCCGCATCGACGTGGCCGAGGAAATCACCCGGCTCGACTCCCACCTGGACGAGATCGAACGCCTGCTCAAAAAAGGTGGCGAAGTGGGCAAGCGCCTGGACTTCCTCATCCAGGAGCTGCACCGCGAGGCCAACACGCTGGGCTCCAAATCGGCGGCCCTCGACCTGACGCGCATCAGCGTGGACATGAAGGTGCTGATCGAGCAGATGCGCGAGCAAGTGCAAAATATCGAATAACACTCATTTTTTGATAGCGCATAGCGCACATCAACTATGGACTATCCCGGAAATCTCATCGTAGTGGCGGCGCCCAGCGGCGCTGGCAAATCCAGCCTGGTCAAGGCGCTGCTGGAGCTGGACTCCCACGTTCACCTCTCGGTATCCCACACCACCCGCGCCCCGCGCGGCCAGGAGAAACACGGCCGCGACTACTACTTCGCGTCGCAATCCGAGTTCGACGCGATGGTGCAGAGCAATGCCTTCGTGGAATGGGCGCATGTGCACGGCAACCGCTACGGCACCTCCAAGAAAGCCATTGAAGAGCGCATTGCCCAGGGCTCGGACGTGATCCTGGAAATCGACTTCCAGGGCGCCCTGCAGATCAAGCAGGCCTTCGCCAACGCCGTGCTGGTCTTCATCCTGCCGCCCAGCTGGGAAGAGCTGCGCTCTCGCCTGGAGCGGCGTGGTGAAGACACGCCAGAGGTGATCGCAGTCCGTCTCAAGAATGCAGCCGAAGAGATGGCGCAGGTCAGCAAATTCGACTTCGTTATAATTAACGAATTGTTTGAGCGCGCGCTTTTCGATCTGAAAGCCGTTGTTCATGCCCAGCGACTCAAGTACGTCGCCCAGCGCCGAGCCCGCGCTGACACCTTCCAGTCGCTCAATATCACCTGAATCCCGGAGTAAAACGATGGCACGCATCACTGTAGAAGACTGTCTGGAAAAGATCCCCAACCGCTTCCAGCTCGTGTTGGCCGCCACGTACCGTGCCCGCATGCTGAGCCAGGGCCATGCCCCCCGCATTGAAAGCCGCAACAAGCCCGCCGTGACGGCCCTGCGCGAAATCGCCGAAGGCAAGGTTGGCCTGGAAATGCTCAAGAAGGTTCCTGGTTGAGCCGTTTCCCGGGCGCAGCCCCCGAAAGAGCACCGCGACAGCGGTGCTTTTTTTTTCCCGGAATTCGTCTGATGCGCTCCCGCGCTACATTTAAGGCATGAACGCGGTGCTTAACCCACCTTCTGCAACGCAGCCCCGGCCTGGCGATCTGCCGACGGCAGGCAACCTCTCGGCCGCAGCAGCCGCCGCCAACGCAGCGGCGGCCAGCTTTGCCGCGCTGACAGACAGCCTCGACTATCTGGACGCGTCCAGCATCGAACAGGTGCGCCAGGCGTACCGCTTTGCTGACGAGGCTCACCTGGGCCAGCTGCGCAACAGTGGCGAGCCCTACATCACCCACCCGATTGCCGTGGCGGCCCAATGCGCCACCTGGAAGCTCGACGCCCAGGCCCTGATGGCTGCCCTGCTGCACGACGCCATGGAAGACTGCGGCGTCACCAAGGCCGATCTGATCGACCGCTTTGGCGCCCCCGTGGCCGAACTGGTGGACGGCCTGACCAAGCTGGACAAGCTGCAGTTCAACACCCGCGAAGAGAACCAGGCCGAGTCCTTCCGCAAGATGCTGCTGGCCATGGCGCGCGACGTGCGCGTCATCCTCATCAAGCTGGCCGACCGCACGCACAACATGCGCACGCTGTCGGACATGCCGCGCAGCAAGTGGGGCCGCATCTCGTCGGAAACGCTGGAGATCTACGCCCCCATCGCACACCGCCTGGGGTTGAACCAGACCTACCGTGAACTGCAAGACCTGGCGTTCAGGCACTTGCACCCCTGGCGCTATGCCACGCTGTCGAAGGCCGTCAACAAGTCGCGCAACCGCCGCCGGGACCTGGTACAGAAGGTGCAGACCGAAGTGGACGCGGCCTTCTCCAAGATCGGCATGAAGGTGCGTCTGGCAGGCCGTGAAAAAACCTTGTACGCCATCTACCAGAAGATGGACCTCAAGCATCTGAGCTTCGCGCAGGTCACGGATATCTATGGCTTTCGGGTGATTGTGCCCACCGTCACCGACTGCTATACGGCGCTCGGTGTGCTGCACCAGATGTACAAGCCGGTGCCCGGCAAGTTCAAGGACCATATCGCCATTGCAAAGCTCAATGGCTACCAGTCGCTGCACACCACGCTGGTCGGCCCCTCGGGCGTGAACATCGAGTTCCAGATGCGCACCGACGAAATGCACGTCATTGCCGAGGCTGGCGTGGCCGCGCACTGGCTATACAAGGCACAGGACGGTGACGGCACTTCAGCCGAACGCCTGGGCACCAAGTGGCTGCAGTCGCTGCTCGACATCCAGAACGAGACCCGCGACGCCGCCGAGTTCTGGGACCACGTGAAGGTGGACCTGTTCCCCGATGCGGTCTATGTGTTTACCCCCAAGAGCCAGATCATGGCCCTGCCCCGGGGCGCGACCGTGGTGGACTTTGCCTACGCCATCCACAGCAATGTGGGCGACCGCACCACCGCCGCCAAGATCAACAACGAGCAGGTGCCGCTGCGCACCGAACTCAAGAACGGCGACGTGGTCGAGATCATCACGGCGCCTGTCTCTACCCCCAATCCAGCGTGGCTGGGGTTCGTGCGCACCGGGCGCGCCCGCTCGAAGATTCGCCATTACCTCAAGACCCTGGCACAGACGGAGTCGGAGGGCCTGGGCGAAAAACTGCTGACGCAAGCCATTCGCGCCGAAGGTCTGGAGCAACTGCCGCCTCTGAACGCAGAAACCCAGCCCCTGTGGGACAAGCTGTTGCGCTTCACGGGCAACCGCAGCCGCAGCGAGCTCATGACCGACCTGGGCCTGGGTAAGCGCATCGCCAGCATCGTGGCCAAGCGGCTGATGGTGCTGATGTCGGAGCACGGCCATCGCCCCGATGCCCTGCTCATGACCCGCGAGCGCTATACCTCGCACGAAACCCTGTCGCAAGGTGCCGTCACGCTCGACGGCAGTGAGAACGCCTCGGTGCAGTACGCGTCCTGCTGCCGCCCCGTCCCCGGCGACAGCATCGTGGGCTACCTGGGCCGAGGCGAAGGCTTGGTTGTGCACAACGTGCATTGCAGCGTGGCCAAGCGCTTGCAGCACAAGGACAGCGAGCGCTTCATTGCGGTGGACTGGTCGGACGAGCCCACACGCATGTTTGAAACCGGCGTGGTAGTCACCGTCACCAACGGCAAGGGCGTGCTGGCACGCGTGGCAGCAGAGCTGGCGAACTCCGAAGCAGACATCACCCATGTCGATATGGACGACGAGGCAGCACTGGACACCACCGACCTGCGTTTCATCGTTGCCGTGCGCGACCAGGCGCATCTGGAGTCAGCGCTGCGCAATCTGCGCCGCACCCAGGCTGTCATTCGCGCAGCCCGCATAACACCCCAGGCCTGAGAGCCCAGCGCAAAGCGCTCGGCGCAGGAAAGGCCGTGGCAACGGCCGTCTTCTGCGCCCAGCGGCTATGCCGGAAGGCGTGGCGGCGGGTAGCTGACCTCCACCACCTCCAGATGGCGAACGCCCCCGGGGGTTGGCAGCTGAACCTCATCCCCCACTCGAGCCTTGAGCAGCGCGCGCGCCACGGGGGAAATCCAGCTGACCTGCGATTCGCGGCTGTCGGCTTCGTCAATGCCCATGATGGTGATGGTGCGCTCGACACCTTCGTCGTCCAGGTAGGTCACCGTCGCACCAAAGAAGACCTGGTCGCTTCCTGCATGTTGGCTGGGATCGACCACCTCGGCGATCTCCAGTCGCTTGGTCAGGAACCGGATCCGCCGATCAATTTCGCGCAGGCGCTTCTTGCCATACAGATAGTCGCCGTTCTCGGAACGGTCGCCGTTGCTCGCCGCCCAATGCACCACGTCCACCATCTTGGGGCGCTCGTTGTCGATCAGGTCGAGCAGCTCATCCCGTAAGCGCGCATACCCCTCGGGCGTGATGTAGTTCTTGCCACCAGCAGGCAACGGGGGCAACGCCAACTCATCGTCATCAGCACCATCGGTCTCTTTGGTAAAAGCCTTGCTCATCGCCAGATACTCCCGATCAGCGCAAAGCGCGCGGACAAATGAAAAAGCCTGCAATCTTGCGATTGCAGGCTTTAAACATTGGTGCGGCTGGCAGGACCGCAAGCCAGAGTCCAGCGCCCCTTTACACCACTGTAAGCCAAAGGTGCTTTTGTAGCACATCAGCGCCACAAGTTCTCCGCGTTCATCCAGATGCTCATTTAGCTGCCAGCAGACGACTAAACTACGTTTAGTAACAACCAAAGGAAGAACGTGAAGAAATTTGTTCTCGCTGCATGTGTATTGTTCCTGACCGCTTGCGCGACTCAACCGCCGCTTGTCAAACAGACAGCGTCTGGCTACCCAGAAGGCACGTTTGTGAACACCAGTCTTGACGATGCACGCTCCAAGATAATCGGCGCATGCTCTGCGAAGGGTGTGCTTGTTCAAGAAGCCAACGGTAACCAAGTACTTTGTGGAAAAACGATGGACGGCCAAGATGGCGTCTGGGCTCAGATGCTAATCGGTAACTCGTCGTCAACCACCCCCGAGCGCAAAGTCAGGTTCATCCTCTACCAAGTCGGCAAAGATGTGCGAGTGACGGCCCAACAGTGGATCGAAACCCAAATGGCTAGAGGCCAAACGCAGAGAATGGAACTCAACGAAAACTCGCATCGCAACAACATGCAGCAGTTCCTAAATTTCGCTGGTGCGAACTAGTCACCAGCTGCCCCGCACCGCTCCGCTCCGAGCCAGGTCCGCCGCGTCCAGCCGCGCAATCACGCGCCCGAGCTGCACCGATTGCCATTGCCCACCCCGGGCGGTGGTAATCCCCTTCTGATTTAGCTCGCTCACCATTGCAGCGACCGTCTTCCCTTCTGCCTGCATACCTCTCACCTCCCGCCGCATACGCTCAGCAAAGCTATCGGCGGTCGCCTTGCGCTCTTCCAGGTTTCGCTTGAGGTTTGCCGGGCCTGTCTTACCCAGAATTTTCCCGCGCTTCTTCGCCGCCGCCAGGGCATCCCTGGTGCGCTCCCCAATGCGCTTCGCCTCATGCTCCGCAAAGGAGGCCATGACGTGAATGGTCAGGTCGCTGGCCTCCGGCAGGTCACATGCAACGAACCCCACCTTTGACCGCATCAGGCCGCTAACAAAGTGAACATTCCTGGCCAGGCGATCCAGCTTGGCGACCAACAGGCGGGCACCAGTCTTTTTGCATTCAGCAAGTGCCCTTGCCAGCTTTGGGCGGGCCTGATCAGACTTCTTGCCTGACTCAACTTCCTCGAACTCGGCCACCACCTCGCCAGCCACAGCAGCCACGTACTGAGCAACTGCAGCGCGCTGGGCGTCCAGCCCCAGACCACTCGCACCCTGACGAGCGGTGCTAACCCGGTAGTAGACGGCGAACTGGCCGGATGCGAATGGCGTCATGGGATTTACATGAAAGGTTGTTGGTTCAATGTGTAAATCATACACTATATGAAGCATTTAAAAAGTATATGTTGCTTTCTTTTTACTTCATATCTACAATACTGCTCCATAACAACAAGGAGGCACATGAACACACCAGAAGAATTGGTTTCCGCTGAGCAGGCATCTGCAGTGCTGGCGGATGCACTGCCGGAACGCACCGCGCCACAGTGGGCCTCATGGCTGCGGGAAAACCGCAACCACAGCAAGAAAGCCATCTATCGCATTCCCCTGGTAAAGATGGGGCGGCAGGTTTTCTACAGCCGCAACGAACTCGCCGAGTTCATACGCTTTCACCAGCAACTGCGCGTCGGCGATGTGCGCCCGACAGGGCGCGTTGCGGAAGTGCTTGGCGCCTTTGGCGTCGGCATGGGCGGCAGCAGCACCGGGTATGCATGGCCGCAGACCACCACCGTATGCGCAGCTGTGGACGAGGCCACTGGCGCCCCGTTTGTCCAGGTGAGAGTGCCGAGCCCTCGCCCAACGGTCTACCGCCTTGACCCGAACCAAGCCGTCAAACTGGCCGCGACATTGGCAGATGCAGCCAAAGAGGCAGTGGAGGACGCCGCGCATCGAGAGCAAACAGGCAACTGAACTCAGCCACATCAACAACAAGAAGGAGGAAATCCCACATGACACGCAAGACCATCAAGCTGCTCAATACGCAGGAAACCGTAACGCTGCTCACGCTGCACCTGGGCACCCCCGTTGCCTGGGGGGCATTCTTGGCAGACATTCGCCGCACTCCCCGAGAGGGCATCCCAGTGCCAAGCCTCCACGGCCTCCGACTGCGCCCATATGCCCAGTATGGACAGGTTGCCCTCTATCGGCCCTGCGACTTGAAGGACTTTATCGACGCCGTGCGCACGGCCGACCCCGGTATCAAGGCCGCCAGCAAACCAGCGTTCTACGTCGTGGAGGACCACGGCGAACTGCAGCCCTGGCAATGGCGCAAGGCGCGCCCAGCCATTCACCCTACCGAACCCGCAGCGCTGCTCAAGCGTGCGGCCTGACCATCATCACCAACGAGAGGAACCCATGACACACACCAACAAGCACGCCTGCGGCCTGAGTACCCGTGCCATCGACACCAGCGAGTTCGCCGCCATCTACGAAACCTGCGAATGCCTGTTCACCTACGACAACGGAGGCAGTCGGACATTCGTCTTGACCGACTCCAACGGTGTGGACTTCCTCGCCATCCAAGACGGCGCAGACGGTAACGTCGTCATCGTGGAGCTGGCAGATGCCCACGAAAGCGCGCACCACTACGCCCGGGAGGTCTTGAACCGGGTGTTCTAACCCCCAGGTACGCACCCGTGCTTGTCGGCATCCATACGCTCGGCACAGGGAAGATAAAGCCGCTAGAGGGAACCCTACACAGCGGCAGCACCGACAGGGCACGGCGATGAGCCGTAGTCGTTACAGGGTGCGTGGGGTGAGAGACAGGCGCATGGCTGACTGCGCTGGTGCCCGTCTCGAAACAAGCTGTGACCGTGCGCAGAGTGGACACCTATACCGACAACCGCCCCGGCGGTGAACAGGCCGGGTGGTCAAGCCAGCCCCCACCCTACAGCACGCTGTGGGGTAGGGGGACAACTGGCTTCACCAACCCGACAGAAGAAGAAAGACAAGAAGACACCAACACCAGTAGCCGGGGCCATCAGCGCATCGCGGCTGCGCCGCACAACCGCATAGGCCATTGCCACCACGGTAGCAGGTCGCCGACCTTGCACCCCCTATCTGCAAACGCATCTACCTTGATGCCCTTCGAGTAATTTTTTCCCCGCTTGGGCCTCTACCTATAAGGGTTGGGAGAACATCATGGGCATCCTGGGGCTTCAAAAATGCACGCGCGCCAGAACAGCCCGAAATCACAAGAAATACAGGGGCGAAACGAGGGGGCTATCGAGTGCTTACAGGTAGAACAGCCAGTTATTCACCCCGGCGCGCCCAAACCTCGCCCAGGTCTTCCTTGCCCTTGCGGTCGCCATGTTTGCGCCCCAGGGCATCCCGGATCGCCTCGACGCTCCAGACAATGTCGAACCGCGCAATCGCAGGCAGCCCCTCGTACCGCACTGCAGCCACCAGGGAGGCCATCTCGCTCGTTTTCCCACGCAGGTAGCTTGCGGTGTTCACATCGCGCTCACCTGGCGGCAGATCGTGACCCATGATCGCGTACCGGGCCACGCGCGCCAACGTGGCATCTGCAAAGCCCAGAACCTCAGCAGGCACCCGCGCTAGCGCGTTGTTCATGTTGTGCCTGAATGAATGGAAAACCCGGCCGCCATCGCGCGGCATGCCCAGCTTCTCCAGCATCTGAGACATCCTACGGCCTGAGTCTTTGGCGTATCTAGCATCAGATGCAACGCATGAAAGCTCGGGGAACACGCGCCGGAAGCCTTCACGCCGCAGCCCGTCGCAGTAGTCCAGGAAACCAGCTGCGACCAGGGCGGGATGCAGCGGCACAAGGCGGGCGGACTGCTCATTTTTCAGGCTCTTGTCCCGCGTGTCCTCGTTCAGGTCCAGGCACCACACGCCATCGACCTGCCGCACATCCGTTAGGCGGAGCTGAGACGCTTCTTTCAACCTCAAGCCTCCGAACAAACCCAGCAGCGGCAACCAAAACTCATGCGGCCCGCAACGCTCAGCGCCCACAACATGGCGGCCATGACCATTCACAAACAGCGGCTGCAAAAAGATCGCCTTCAGTTCTTCGGCAGAGAACGGCCCGCGCCCTTCATCATCATCACCTGCCGCCTTGCGCGCAGCAGCTGCATCCCGGCGCGCGGCCTTCGCATCGGCCTTCGATACCCCGGTCTCGCCGACCAGACCCGCAGACGGGTCCGCGTCCATGTACCCACGGGCAACCAGCCACGCAAAAAAGCGGCGCAACCACTGCATGCGCTCATGCTGCATGTCTGCACTCATCAGCGGCCATTCAGGATGTGCCACGCGCAAAGCCTCGACAGTCGCCTTCATGGTGGCGCGCTTCACCCCCTTCGGCAGCCGGTTCGCGTTGCTCGGTAACATCTTCAACGGCCCGTCGCGGTAGGCGCGCAGCAAATCACCATCAATCTCGCCCAGGTGCAGATCACCCATGAACTCGGGAAACAGCATCATCCCGGCCTTGCGCTGGCGTTGCTCAACCTCAGAGGCAAGCGTCTTGGGTAAGCCATCGGGGCTTGCACAGTATGCATCCAGCGCCTCTGAAAAGCGCTTTCCCGCCCACTTCCCACCCCGGGGCGGTGTTGGGGGCTCTGGGGCCGTCACAGGCCCAGCCACCGTGCGCTCAGCGGGGATCACTGCTACTGCAGCTGCCCGCAGCGCCTCCAGTTCAACAGCCAGCACCTCAAGGCTACCTACCGGTACAACGGGCGCCACATCGGGCACGTAGAGCCACCCGGGCCGTCTTGGCGCCTGCATACACATCAGCTCCACCGCGCGCAACTCACCAGCCAGCACTTGACTTGCCACGATGGCCGAGTCCACCAGAGGCAGCACCTGCCCCACCATCTGCTCGCGGATGCTGTCGTTGGGGGCTCTATTGGGGCTCGGGATGACCACGCCGCCTGCGTGGCCCAGCTCGGCATCGACCTGCTCCAGCGACTCCAGCGGTACAACGAACCCGTCAGCGGCCCCCGGTGGAATCCGGCAGTGGAGGCCGATGCGCCCCGCGCTGGCGGTCCGCAACAGATCACCCAGGTCAAAGCCCAACAGCTCCACCGCGCGGTGGAGCGGCAGATGCCCGCCCGCCACCAGGGCCGGGCCGCCGCCGACCAACTTCTCAATGTCCACTTGTCCGCCTTCTAGCTCGAAAAGCTGCCGCCGCCATCGGGCCAGCAACGCAGCGGCGACCACGCGCCCGGCGTGCTTGTCAGTGGTACGGCATGACTGCACAAATTCGCGCCGCCCTGCCGCCTGACGCAGACGCGCCGGGACCGCCAGACGCGCCCACCACACATCACCACGTCGATAAAAACCATCCATGTTCCACCCGCTGTAGCAGCGCGATGTATCAGGACGCCCAAAAGGAAAAAGCCCTGAGTCTTTTCAGACTCAGGGCTTACCTGTTGGTGCGGCTGGCAGGAATCGAACCCACGACCCCTTGGTTCGTAGTTTCCAAGCCGCCTGCAAGTAATTGATTTTACACAGTTGAAAGCCGTCCGTTCCGACGCATTCTGTACTGTTATGTATTGTTGGCTGCGGGGCAATCCCCCAGTTTTCCCCGTCAAGACTTCGCACTCGGCAACCCTAGCTCCACCGCCAACTTCTGCGCTAAAAGCACATTTCCCGCCTCTCGCGCGTTATGCAATTCAATGCGCGCCTCAATCTCTCTTCGCTCTCGATCCAATTGCTCGCAAGCCGCGCGGAGCTGATCACCGAGATCTTCAAGGAGGTCATCCCCTCCCGCTTTGTTTACGAGCTTCTCCAAGCTCCTCATGACTTCGAGAACAGAGAGCCCAAGGTTGGCGTATCCCTCGCGTCGTGCCCTGAAGTAAGCAGGAAACTCAGGAGGGTCCCAGTCACTTTCTCCAACATCGCTGATCAAACTATTCAGCTGGCTCTGACGCAGGGAAAGAGTCCCGATTGAACGCTGCAAGCTGTATGGAAGCACCTTCCACTCCACTTTCAGCGAACCTTTGTCAAACTTCGGGAGTTCCGTTTTTGGCTGGTAGTCCCCGTTTGGCTCTTGAGGCTCGCCAGAGTCCCAAGCAACTGCGGCGCACTGGGCAGCGAAGGGGTGCAGTGCACTCAATACCTCGGCTGCGAGGTGATTGAGATCATCCGCGCGCTTCCTGGACTCCAGCAGGCGGGCTCTCTTTTCGCCCACCAGCACACCAATCAATGCAGCTGCAGCCGCAATGAGTGGCGCCCCAAGGCCCGAAAACACGCCGCTCAACCAGTTCAACCAATCCATAGCCCTCCCAGCTCATTCATCTCGCTCGCGCAGTATGACGGGATGCCGTACCGGCATTGCTCGGAAGAATCCTACCGATTCCACACGAGAGCAAAAACACTGTATATTTTCTCAGTGTTTTTTGGAGATGCCATGCGCCCCCTCGATATCGTTTACTCGGTCGCCCTACGCGACTACCCGGAAGATCTGCGTGCGGCTGACCGCGTGAAGATCGAGACGCGCTATGCACAAGAGCTAGAGCGCACCTATGGCACAGCCGAGAACGTGGCGGCAGCGCTGGACTCCATGCAGGCGATGGAAGCCATGCCACCCGGCTCGCTGTCGCCTGGCGACGTGGCCCTGGTGCAGCAATGGGGCAAGGCCAATGCTGCAGCCCGCCAGGTGGCGCTGAAAGAATTTGGGGAAGCAGCAGAATGCCGTTTTGAGGTGGAACGCATCCCGTTCTAGCGGCGCATGCATTGCATCGTGTACCGGCTCTATGACGGCCAGGGCAACCGGCTGCCAAACGATGAGGCAAGGGCCAATGGACAACGCGGGTGGCTTGTGTACCGGCAAAAGCGCCCGGCGACAGGCGAGCCATTCCACCATGCCCTGCTCTTACCCAAGGAGGGAGCACCGGACCAGACGGCAGTGCTGCCAGCACTGAATCACGCAAGGTTGCGGATGCTTCACGGAGGGATGCGCCTCACCGGCCAGGACTTTGATGTGCACCACCGATATTTAAAACAGGCTTGGTGGGTGGTGCCGGTGATGGTCTAGCCCTCGGGCGTCCACTCTTTCAGCCCAGCAGCAACAGCCGCACAAGCCAAGGCAGTGCGCCGATCAATGGCCGATTGGCCGCTGAGCAGTTTGTGATAGCCCGAGCGCGACATGCCTAGCGCCTCGGCGCCTGTCTCGTAGGTGTATCCCATGGCCTTGTGCCAGGCGACGAAATCATCTGTTTGCATGGGTTGTGCCTGGTTGATCCTTCGGGGCCAAATCGCGCTCTACACGCTCCACAATCCAGTCGGTGAGCTTCTTTCCCTCTGCACGTGAGAGTTGCACCCAGCGCGCTTTTCGCTCCTTGGAGACGCGCAGCGGCATAGGCACCAGGTCATCGGCGAGCGTTTGATCTTGATTCATTTATTGATTGTAAAAAAAGGGGCGTTGCAGCCCCTTTCCTGCCCTATCGCTGAGCAAACGATGCGCGCTTGGCCTCGCGAGCGGCATTGATCGCCTCGGCCCGCGCACGAGCTGCTGCGTAGAGCGGGTGGTCTTCAAACAGCACTGCACGCCCCTGGTCGAAATAGTCGGTTTGGCTGTCGGTGTCGTTGTGATACACGTCTGCCAGAACTTCGCCCAGAGCGCGGCAATAGTCTTTGGCGTAAATGGTGACGCACTTGCGGCCGTCAACGCGGTTGTCCAGGCTGTAGTGGCAACGAGCCTTGACAGTGCCGTTGGTGACGTGGTGCAGATTGAACTTGATTGCCATGATGTGTGATCCTCTTGAGGAAGCCCGGAGCCGCCGGGGCGGTGCACTCATTACTGTGTGCATGACTGTTATTGTAGTCCACTTTGTGGACTTTGCAAGCAGTTTTTTTAGTCGATGCGCGGCAATGGCTCGTCGTCATCACGGGGTGCGGTAGATCGGGAGACGCGCTCCTCGATCTCCCGCTGCCGCTCGCGCAGATCGTGCTGCAGGCGCTGCTGCTTGCGGCGCCCGGCCTTGCGGCCCCGTGGCGCCGAGCTGGCGGGCGTGCTCATTCGGTCAGCGCCCGTTCGTTGACGATGACGCGCTTGAGGGTGCGGATCTCGTCGGCGTGCTTTTCAGCCGCGCCTGCGAACTCCTCCGCCTGTCGGTCAGCTTCGTCGTATAGCTCCCCGAGGGTGGCGGCTCGATCTCGACAATCGCGGATGGCAGCGGCAACGCTTTGGGCTTCTCCCCCACCACAGGCGGCGGCAAAGGCTCTGACCTGGTCGCGCAGGCGCTCACCATCAGCAGTGGCAGCAGCCAGAGCAGCAGCGCGGGCACGTTCTTGTTTTGCATGGGCATCAGCTATCTCCTGTTGATTGCGGGCGTGGATCTCGCCCTTGCGGAAGGTGGCGCGGGCGTCATCCAGCGCCACACGCATGCGCTCGGTGTTCTCGCGGGCACGCGAGGTTTGCTCGACTGAGAGGGAGCTGCGCGCCTTCTCGGCATCGAGCCGCGCCTCGTAGACCTGGAACCCGAGATAGATGGACAGCGCCAGCAGGGCCAGCGCCAGGGCCTGGAAGCCGTGGGCCTTGATCTTGTCGAGCATGGCCGCTACACCCCCAGCCACTGCGCATACCGCCAGCGCCTGGGCTCCAGCAGCACCGTGGCGCGCACGTGGGCGCGGTTGATGTCGAAGGCGCTGGCGCCGTAGCCCTGCCACTTAGCGCGGCTCTTGTTGCTGTGGCGCTCGACATGGCCGAACCACTGCGCCGGGTCACACCCGGCAGTCAGGGCGCACAGTTGCCGCTCTTGCTGCACACCGCCCAGGCCGCCGTTGTAGGCCGCATCGCAGAACGCGAGGCGGGCCATGTCATCGGCAATGCCCAGCCGCTCAAAGCGGCGGTGGCAGTCGCGCAGCTTGACCAGGATGGCGCGCACGCCCAGGTCGGCGCGGGTGTACACGTTGTCCCAGCTCAGCTCTTGCAGGGCCTGCGGGTCCATGGCGCGTGTCTCGGCCAGGGCGTCAAACCGCAGGGCGCCAGACGCGCCCCAGGCCCGGGTGATCTGGCCCAGGCCTGCGCCCTCTTCCCGGCTTGTCTTGAGCCTGGCCGCCGTGCTCCAGCAGGTGGGGTGCTCCAGCGTGATACAGCTTTCTTTCTCGATCAGCGCGCCCACGTAGCTGCGCCGGGGCGCCTGCGGCCAGTGCTGGTCGATTTCCTGCCCTACCAGCGGCGCCAGGGTCTGGGCCGCTGCTGGCACCGGCTGCGCCCGGGCAAAGCCGGTGAAGGCCAGCACCAGCACCCCGGCCAGGAAGCACAGCCCCAGGAAGGCCAGCCCGGCGCCGATGGGGTGCTGTATGGCCTTGAGCCAGGCTTCACGGCCGTGGGCATAGTCAAACAGCGCTTTGCGAGCACTGTGGGCCAGAGCCACGCAGATGGCGGTCCAGGACAGCCAGATCAGCTTGACCAGCGGGTCGCGCCAGCCATCGGGGCCAAACGAGTTCAGGGCGATGACGGCCACCGGCAAAGCCAGCACAGCCCACCAGCGCCAGCGCTTGAGGGGGTTCATAGGGATCTCCTTTCGGGGGGTTGCGGACAACAAAAAGCCCGCCTGTGTTGCCACGGGCGGGCGCGGGGGTTAACGGGGTTGCTGGGCTAGATCTCGATCAGCACATAGGGCAGCACGGGGGCCTCGCCAAGGATGGCCCCGGCCTTCACATAGACCCACTTGTTCACGGCAAGCCCTGTGGGGTTGCGCACGTTCATGAGGCCGCCTTCGGCCAGCTCGACCCGGCACATGCCGGTGCCAAGGTCGGCCTTGATCTGGCCCTTTTGCTGCAGCGGCTCGGGCTGCTGCACGTCCTTGAGGTAGAGGTAGAGGTTGGTTGTGCTCATGGCCTGCGCTCCACTACCAGCTGCTGCCGCACGGTGGGGTTGGACTCGGTGACCGTGATGCCGCGCACCAGGCCGCGCCAGGTCAAGCCTGGTTCGTCCACCTGCAGCAGGTAGCCGGGCAGGATCAAGCCGGGGTTGGTGCCGCCCGTGAGCAAGGGCACCGTCATGGTGTGCGTATAGCCCCGGCCTGCGGGGCCGAGCACGGTGCGCCCTCGCTGGCTGGCTGCATCGGCGTGGGTGATGAGTGGGTCGATAACCCCCGGCGCCAGCACCACGCCAGCGGTGTCACGGCGCACGATGTGGCCCTCTACCCCGCCCAGCTCGCCCACCACGTTCACGGCCTCCCAGTCGGGGTTGTCCTGGCGGGTCAGGCTGTCGGTGGTGATGATCTGCCCGGGCATCCGCACGTTGACCGTGGCCGTGGCCCATTCCCAGGGCAGGCTGGGGTAGCGCGGGGCCACGCGCAGCTGCGCGTCGGTGCGGTGGCTGCGCACCACGGCGCCCGCCGCCTCGGCAATGCGCTGCACCACGGCCAGCGGCGCGCCCTGAAAGCTCCAGGCCCCGGCAGGTACGAGCCAGTCGGTAATAGCCCAGTCCAGACTCACGCCCGTCATGTTGAGCGCCTGCAGCGCCAGCTGCTGGGCCGTGAAGGCGCCGCCCGGGTTGCCCCAGGTGGAGGAAGGGGCAAAAGGCGCTGTGAGCAGTGACGTGACGCTGCGGCCACGCACTGCCGCCGAGCGGTCTGCAAACTTGCGCGAACGGTCTGGCGGCTCGATGGCAAACACCCAGTCGATGCCGTCGAGCGTGACGCGCACGCGCGCTGGCAGGCCATCGACCGGGGCGAGCTGGTCAAACAGATGCTCAGGCCCGGACGCGGCAAGCGTCCATGCATAGCCGTCGTCGTCGGAGCTGATCGATACGCCCTTGAGCTGCACCGGCTCCAGGCTCGGTAGCAGCACGGCGCTCATCGTGTGGACTGTCATGTAGATCCTCAAGAGTGGAATAACGAACTGCGGCGGCTCAGGGTCTGGCCCGGGCCCATGGCCATCGCACACAAACACCAGGCCCGCTGGCAAGCTGCTGTCGGCCAGGTCTTCAAACACCAGGTGCGCAGGCAGCACGGGCACGTAGCAAGGCGTTTGGATGGGTGGTTGCACTGGCGCGCTGATGCCCGGGGGCAGCTTGCGCGCCTCTTCGTACCGCCCAGCCACCACGCGGGACAGCGGCACAGCGCGACCAAAGACGTCACGCACAGCAGCCTGGCGGTGCTGGGACTCTTCAAACCGGCTTTGCACCAGGTGGCGCAGCCGGGTGGCGTCTTCAAACCGCTGCAGCACCGGGGGCGCTGCGAGCTGCAGGGCCTGCTGCATGGCCTGCAGGGTGATGGAGCGCAGGCGCGCGGCTTCTTCAAAGCGCTGCAGGGTCGGTGCGCTACCCAGGCGCTGGGCCTGCTGCATGGCCTGGCGCGCCGTGGTCGCCAAGGGCTGGGCCTGCTGCCAGCGCGCCTGGTGGGGCGTGCCCACGGTGCGGGCGTCTTGCCAGTTGGCCTGGACGGCTGCGGGCACCGGCTGGGCCTGCTCGTATCGCACCTGGGTGCTGGCCCGAACGGGCGCGGCGTCCTGCCAGCCGTTGACGGTTGTGCAGGCAAGAGGCCGCTCCACGTTGACGTTGAACACCACGCCAATACGCCCGCGCAGGCCGGTGATGGAGCCAGCAGCCCGCAGCCGGGCCGCCACGCGCACGCCGATGCGGCCGCGCAGGCCCGTGATGGAGCCCGCCGCATGCAGCTCGACCACGTCAGGCGTGCCGCCCCCGCCGTCGTCTCCAAATACGATCTCGACCGGTCCACCCGTTGGGTTGGGCGCCTGGTCGAAGAGCAGATCGGTGCTTGCCACACGCAGGCCCTTATGTGAGAGACGTGGTGCCCAGCACCACCAGGCCACCGGCCTGCAGCAGCGGGCTGGTCTCGCCCAGCGGCGTGGTGCCGCCCGCTACCCAGAAGTCGCCGCCGTTGGCTTCGTCGGTCACGCTGCCTTCGGCCACGATGTCGCCTGCAGCGTTGACCCACAGGCCCCAGCGGGGCATACCGGTGGTCAGCACCAGGGAGCCGCCCGGGTCGGCCACGTGCAGCACCAGCCCACCGCCGACGATGGACGCGCAAGGCACGGCCAGCACGATCTCTGCCTGCGGCGTGTCGCCTGCTGCGCCGTCCAGCGCGGTATGGCGG
>NZ_LUKZ01000032.1:34395-80613 GCF_001633105.1 Acidovorax sp. GW101-3H11 | reverse complement strand
GCGGGAGTGGTGCGGGCGTTCTTGTGCAGGGCAATCAACATGGCTTCACTCCCTGGATAGATTGCAAGGACTCTATCAACTCCTTCAAAACAGCTCGGGCCATGAAGAGTGGATAGCGTTTAGAGTCTATGCAATCGTCCGGGATGCGAAACCTAATCACCACAACTTGGTCATGTCGCGGCGTGTCGATTCAAAGACGCATGCGAATATTATTTTAAGAAAGGAAAAAATGACCAAATCAACGACTCAAAAAACCGTGTGGGTTTCTCCACACACTCGTTGCCGCAACGGGAATTTCTTCTCAGTCTGCGGACATTTCAGAGCCGCGTGGGGTTCTTTAACCTAAAACACGATCAAGCCCGCTTCGGCGGGCTTTTTTACGCCAAAAACTTGCACTCTACATATGTGGAAAAAATATGATTGCAGTTCGAAAAGGACGCCCCTCACCCCCCCGAAGCCGCCACCACAAAATCCAAAAACGTCTTGACCCGCAGCGAGGTCCGGTGCTGCTGCGCATACACCGCATAAATATCCGCGTCCGGGCTGCTGTACTGCGCCAATAGTTGCACCAGCCGGCCCGACTGCAGGTATTTCTGCACATCCCACTCGGCGCGCAGCAGGATGCCGTGGCCGTCCAGCGCCCAGTTCACGGCGATGCCGCCATCGTTGGTGGTGAGGTTGCCCCGGATCTTCACGCTCTCTGTGGATTCGGTTTTGCTGTTGCTGCTGTTGTTCTTGCCCTTGCCTTTGGTCGTGGCAAACCGCCACAGGCCATAGGCCTCGTCGCCCTGGCGGATGCCGATGCAGTTGTGGCGGGCCAGGTCGGCGGGCGTCTTGGGCTCGCCATGGCGCTTGAGGTATGCGGGCGACGCCACCACCACGCGGCGGTTGGGGGCGATCAGGCGGGCGATGGATCGGCTGTCTGGCGGGTTGCCGAACCGAAAGCAGATGTCATAGGCGTCGTCCCCGCTGGGCGGCGGGTTGACCGACAACTGCAGCTGGATGTCCACCTGCGGGTACTTGCGCACAAAGTCCGAGATCAGCGGCGCAATGTGGCTGCGGCCAAAGCCCAACGTGGCGTTCACGCGCAGCAGGCCCTGCGGTGACGCATTGGCGCCCAGCAGCTGGTCTTCCATCTCGCCGATGCTCGCCAAAATCTTGCGCGCATGGCCCAGGTACACATCGCCCTCGGGGGTCAGGCTCATGCTGCGGGTGGTGCGGTTGAACAGCGGCACGCCCAGGCGCGACTCCATCAATGCCAGGTGTTTGCTGACGGCAGCGGGCGTGATGCCCAGCTCGCGCGCGGTTCGGCTCACCGAGCAGGCATTGGCCAGCGCCAAGAAGAACTCCAGGTCGGTGGGGCTGATGAGTCGGGCCATTTTTTATTAACTCCAGGTTAATAACCAATTGAAAAACAGGCCGGATTTTAAAGTTTCAATCGCCTAAATTACAAGCCATCCGAGACCATGAGGTTGCGGAAATTCCAAACCCACGGAGACAAAAAAGATGGCACTCCCACGTTCTCAAGGACTTCTTGCCGCCGCACTGTGCGGCTTTGCGCAGCTAGCTTCGGCGCAGGCCCAGGCACCCGCCTGGCCCACCAAGACCCTCACCATCGTCGTGCCCTTCCCGGCCGGTGGCACCACCGATGTGCTGGCGCGCGCCGTCTCGACCAAGCTGGCAACCGCGCTGGGCAAGCCCGTCATCGTGGACAACAAGCCCGGCGCGGGCGCCACGCTGGGCGCGCTGCTGGTGGCCAAGGCCCCGGCCGACGGGCACACCCTGCTGATGGGGGCGGTGCACCACACGGTGGCCCCCAGCGTCTACAAGAACCTGCAGTACAGCTTTGAAAAAGACTTTGCGCCCATCAGTACCGTGGCCCTGGTGCCTAATGTGCTGGTGGTGAGCGCCAAGGCGCCCTACGGCAGCG
Organism: Acidovorax sp. GW101-3H11; assembly: GCF_001633105.1. Classification (GTDB taxonomy): domain Bacteria; phylum Pseudomonadota; class Gammaproteobacteria; order Burkholderiales; family Burkholderiaceae_C; genus Acidovorax. Next base: position 78,683 of record NZ_LUKZ01000032.1, on the reverse strand, counting down.
TGAAGGATCTGATCGCCACGGGCAAGGCCGCGCCCGAAAAGCTGTCCTATGGCTCCAACGGCAACGGCACGGCGCAGCACATGATCGGCACGCAGTTCCAGATGGAGACGGGCGCCAAGGTGCTGCACGTGGCCTACAAGGGCAGCGCCCCGCTGACCACCGACCTGCTGGGCGGGCAGATCGACATGTCGTTCGACACCATCACGCCGGTGCTCCCGTTCATCAAGGACGGCAAGCTGAAAGCCCTGGCAGTGACCACGGCCAAGCGCTCGTCCGCCCTGCCCAACGTGCCCACGCTGCAGGAAATGGGCGTGCCCCACATCGCCATCGGCACCTGGTTCGGGCTGCTGGCGCCCGCTGCCACGCCCAAGGGGGTGGTGGCGCAGCTGAATGCCGAGGTGGTCAGGATCGTCCACTCGCCCGAGTTCAAGAAGCAGATGCTGGACATCGGCGCCGAGCCCATCGGCAACAGGCCCGAAGAGATGGCCGCCCAGATCAAGGAAGAGACCGAGAAGTTTGCGCACCTGGTCAAGGTGGGCAAGGTCACGCTCGACTGACAGACCGAACCCCACCCCAACCCACAGCCCACAGGAGAGCCCCATGGACAAAGAAGCTGCCGTCGCAGACCTCACCCACCTCATGTCGAAGTTCACGTCGTACATCGGCAAACGCCTGCCCACCGACGTGACCGAAAAACTCGGCGAGCTGCGCGAGAAGGAAGTGAACTTCCTCGCCAAGGAAGTGTACGAATCAATGCGCCAGAACCAGGAGGCGGCCGACAAGCTGGACCGCCCCAGTTGCCAGGACACCGGCGTGATCCAGTACTTCCTCACCGCCGGTGCCAACTTTCCGCTGCTGGGCGAGCTGGAGGGCATTTTGCTGGGCGCCACCGCAGGCGCCACCAAGGACGGCCCGCTGCGCCACAACGCGGTGGAGACCTTTGTCGAGAAGAACACCGGCACCAACACCGGCACCAAGATCCCCTGGCTGGACTGGGAGATCGTGCCGGGCGACGACAGCGTGACCATCGATGTCTACATGGCGGGCGGCGGCTGCACGCTGCCGGGCGCAGCCAAGGTGTTGATGCCGGGCCAGGGCTACGAAGGCGTGGCCGAGTTCGTGTTCGACGTGATCACCTCGCGCGGCGTGAATGCCTGCCCGCCGCTACTGGTGGGCGTGGGGGTCTCGACCTCGGCCGAGACGGCGGCACGCCTGTCGAAAAAAGCCATCCTGCGCCCCGTCACATCGCGCCACAGCAATGACAGCGCGGCGCTGATGGAAGAGCTGATGGCCGAGGGCTTGAACGAGCTGGGCCTGGGGCCGCAGGGTCTCACGGGCAATGCCAGCGTGATGGGCGTGAACATCGAGTCATCGGCCCGCCACCCTTCCACCATCGGCGTGGCGGTGTCCACCGGCTGCTGGGCACACCGCCGCGGCAAGGTCCGCATCAACGCCGACCTGTCTTACGAAGTCATCTCGCACCAAGGATTCGCGCTGTGAAAAAAATTCTCACCACCCCCATCCGTGACGAAGACCTGGAAGCGCTGAACATCGGCGACGTGGTCTACCTGAGCGGCACCCTCGTCACCTGCCGCGACGTGGCGCACCGCCGCCTGATCGAACTGGGCCGCGAGCTGCCGGTGGACCTGAAAGGCGGCGCGATCTTCCACGCCGGGCCCATCGTGCGGCAGAAGGAAGATGGCGAGTACGAAATGGTCTCCATCGGCCCCACCACCAGCATGCGCATGGAAAAATTCGAGAAGGAGTTCATCCGGCAGACGGGCGTGAAGCTCATCGTGGGCAAGGGCGGCATGGGCGCCGAGACGCAAGAGGGCTGCGTGGAGAACAAGGCCGTGCACGCCATCTTCCCCGGCGGCTGCGCCGTGCTGGCCGCCACCAAGGTCGAGAAGATCGAGGCCGCCGAGTGGAAGGACCTGGGCATGCCCGAGACCCTGTGGGTCAACCGCGTCAAAGAGTTCGGCCCGCTCATCATCTCGATCGACACCAAGGGCAAGAACCTGATTGAGGAGAACAAGGCGGTCTTCAACGCGAAGAAAAAGCCGATCCTGGAGCGCATCAACGCGCAGGTGCGCTTTATCAAGTAAGTGATCGCCCGGCGGCGCTGCGGCACGGGCAACAACAGCCACGCAAGCCAGCGCGCCCGCACGCACACGCACCAGCGCCAGGCCACGTCCACCGTGGCTTGGCGTTGCCGCCTAGGGCATGGGCCGCACCAGCCGCACCGGCAGCTTGCTGGCCCGTGCCGCATCGCCCCGCGCCTCGCCGGTGGACAGGTTCACGGCCCAGCCATTGATCATGGCGGCCTGCCGGGCACCATCGCCTGCGCGGCTTTGGGCGATGTTGCCGTAGGTGTACTGGTTGACGCTGGGCGCGTTCACGTTGGCGGTGGCCGACCAGTGCCACTGGCCTGGTGCAGACGGAAACATCTGGGGGTTGAGCCCGGGGGGCGAGAGGGACTTGTCCACCAGCCGCTGCAGCTCGGCCGCACGCGGGATGCGCCAGCCCACGCCCTCGGCCTTCCAGCGCTCGGTGGCCAGGGCCGTGGCCTCGGCGCGGTCCAGCAGCAGGGGCTTGCCAGTGCAGTTTGTGCCGGTCCATTGCATGCCTTCCACGCAGCGCGGCCAAGCCAAGCCCGCGCGGTGGTCGAGCACATAGGCGCCGTCGGCCGACAGCGACCAGTCTTGCGCGGCGGTGGAATCTGCAGCCCGCGCAGGCAGGGCAGCGAAGGCGCCCACCAGCAGGGCAAAAAGTAGTGGGAGTGGTTTCATGGGCAAAACGTGGCCTCGAAAGGGCTATGGATGACGGCAGGCTCAGCGAGTTGGATAGCAACACCCTAGCCAGACTGCCAGCTCAGCGCCACCCCGCAGATCAAGAAACCTGCATTGCGCCTTTACTTGGTTTGCCTGGCTTGCCGGGTACACCGGCCGGCGCCCCCGAGGCTGCCAGCGCCTCGGCCAGAAACCCCACAAACGCCTGCACGCGGGTGGAGAACTGGTGCCGCTGCGGGTACACCGCATAGATGTCGGCGGCCGGGGTCTGGTAGTGCGGCAGCACGGGCTCCAGCAGGCCTTGGGCCAGGTGGCGGTTCACGTCCCACTCGGCGCGCATCACGATGCCGTGGCCCTGCAGCGCCCACAGCACGGCAATCTCGCCGTCGTTGGTGGTGAGGTTGCCGGTGATCTTGATCGACTCGGTGTGCGCCTTGCTGCCGCGCCCGGTGGTCAGGCGCCACAGGCCATAGGCCTCGTCGCCCTGGCGGATGCCAATGCACTGGTGCTCCATCAGATCGCGCGGCACGCGGGGCCTGCCGTGGCGGTCCAGGTAAGCCGGTGCGGCGCACAGCACGCGCCGGTTGGGGGCGATGCGGCGGGCAATCACGCGGCCGTCGGGTGGCTCACCAAAACGCACGCACACGTCGTAGGCGTCATCGGTGATCGGCGGCGGGTGCACCGACAGCTGCAGCTGCACATCCACCTCGGGGTACTGGCGCACAAAGTCCGAAATCACGGGCGCGATGTGCATGCGGCCAAAGCCCAGCGTGGCGTTCACGCGCAGCAGGCCCTTGGGGCTGGCCTTGGACTGCACGATGAGTTCATCCAGCGCATCGATCTCGCGCAGGATGCGGCGTGCGTGCTCCAGCAGCAGCTCGCCCTCGGGCGTGAGGCTCATGCGGCGGGTGGTGCGGTTGACCAGCACCACGCCCAGGCGCTTTTCCATCTGCGCAAGGTGCTTGCTGACCGCCGCCGTGGAAACCCCCATTTCGCGCCCGGCGGCGCTCAGGCTGGGGCTGGCGGCGAGCGCAGAAAAGAAACCCAGTTCTGCGGGCTGGATGGTGGAACTCATCGGTGATGACCTTAACTGCAGGTTAACGATGGATTCACTTTAGCGGCGTTCTACAAAGGCGTCCAGCCCTACAGTCCTTCTCACCGTTTGGTTTCTCTTGTGTCTCTTTTCCACGCCCGGGCCTTGCTGCACGGGCATTTCCAGCCCCTTTTTCACCCAGGCATCTGCATGACAACCTATCAAATCGCCACCATCCCCGGAGACGGCATCGGCAAGGAAGTGATTCCTGCGGGCCAGCGTGTGCTGGAAGCGCTGGCTGCGCGCCACCCCGGCCTGCAGTTCCAGTTCGAAAACTTTGGCTGGGGCGGCGACTGGTACCGCGCGCACGGCGTGATGATGCCGGCCGATGGGCTGGATGCCCTGCGCGGCAAAGACGCCATCCTGTTCGGTTCCGCCGGTGACCCGGACATCCCCGACCACATCACGCTCTGGGGCCTGCGCCTCAAGATCTGCCAGGGGTTTGACCAGTACGCCAACGTGCGCCCAACACGCATCCTGCCGGGCATCGACGCACCCCTGAAGCGCTGCACACCCAAGGACCTGGACTGGGTGATCGTGCGCGAAAACTCCGAGGGCGAATACTCGGGCGTGGGCGGCCGCGTGCACCAGGGCCACCCCATCGAGGCGGCCACCGATGTCTCCATCATGACCCGCGTGGGGGTGGAGCGCATCCTGCGTTTTGCCTTCCGACTGGCGCAATCGCGCCCCCGCAAGTTGCTCACCGTCATCACCAAAAGCAACGCCCAGCGCCACGCCATGGTGATGTGGGACGAGATCGCCGCGCAGGTGGCGGCCGAGTTCCCCGATGTGAAATGGGACAAGGAGCTGGTGGACGCCGCCACGGCCCGCATGGTCAACCGCCCCGCCACGCTCGACACCATCGTCGCCACCAACCTGCATGCCGACATCCTGTCGGACCTGGCCGCCGCGCTGGCGGGCAGCCTGGGCATTGCGCCCACCGGCAACATCGACCCCGAGCGCCGCTACCCCAGCATGTTCGAGCCCATCCACGGCTCGGCGTTCGACATCATGGGCAAAGGCCTGGCCAACCCCATCGGCACCTTCTGGTCGGTGGTGATGCTGCTGGAGCACCTGGGCGAAATGGACGCCGCCCGCGCCGTGATGCAGGCCATCGAACAGGTCACCGCCAACCCTGCCCTGCACACCCGCGACCTGGGCGGCACGGCCACCACGGCGCAGGTGACCGATGCAGTGTGCGCGCTGATTGGCAGCGCACCGGCCGCCCGCAAAGCGGCCTGATCGCCCCCCCACGGCCCGCCAAGACGGGCCTGTGAAACCCAGGCGGGCAGAACCACAAGGCCGCACAGGCCACACACCCGCCGCCCCCATCCTTCAGGAGACAAACCATGCACCGCCCTGCCCCCGGCCCCACCCACATCGCCCACCCGCTGCGCCGTCAACACCTGTTAGCCCTGGCGGCGCTGGCCGCAGCCGCCTGCCTGCTGCCCGGCAAAGCGGCCCACGCGCAGGCCTGGCCCAGCAAACCCGTCACCCTCGTCGTGCCGTTTGCCGCAGGCGGCACCACCGACGTGCTGGCGCGTGCGCTGGGCGAAAAGCTCAGCACCGCGCTGGGCCAGCCCGTGATCGTGGAAAACCGGGGCGGCGCAGGCGCCACCATTGGCGCCGACTACGTAGCCAAGGCCGCACCCGACGGCTACACGCTGCTGATGGGCGCGGTGCACCACACCATTGCCACCAGCGTCTACAAAAAGCTCAGCTACGACTTTCAAAAGAGCTTTGCGCCCATCACCACCGTGGCCCTGGTGCCCAACGTGCTGGCCGTGAGCGCCACCACGCCCGCCAAGGACGTGAAGGAACTCGTGGCCCTGATCAAAGCCGCGCCCGACAAGTTTTCGTACGGCTCCAACGGCGCGGGCACGGCGCAGCACCTGATCGGCACGCAGTTCTCCACCACCATCGGCCAGCCTGTGCTGCATGTGCCTTACAAGGGCAGCGGCCCGCTGACCACCGACCTGCTGGGCGGCCAGGTGTCGATGTCGTTCGACACCATCACACCCGTTCTGCCCCACATCAAGGCAGGCAAGCTGCGCGCGCTGGCGGTGACCACGGCCAAGCGGTCTTCGTCGCTGCCCGACGTGCCCACGCTGCAAGAGAGCGGCTTTGCAGGCTTTGACATCGGCACCTGGTTTGGCGTGCTGGCACCGGCACGCACACCTGCCGATGTGGTGGCCCGGTTGAATGCCGAGATGGTCAAGGTGATCCAGTCGCCCGACTTCAGGAAGCGCATGCAGGACATCGGCGCCGAACCCATTGGCAACACGCCCGCGCAGATGACAGAGCAGATCGCCAGCGACACCACGCGCTTTGCCAAGCTGGTGGCCGACCACAAGATCACGACCGATTGATTGAGCGTGATCTGGTGGGAGCGGGTTGGTATAACGCCAGCCATGACACCCACCACCATCGAGCCCACCGTCCCCGCCGCCCTGATCCGCGCACTCGAAGAACGCGCCTTCAACGCCTGGCCCGCGCGCCAGACGGTGTTCCACCGGGGCTGGGTGTTCCGGCTGTCGGGCGGCTACACCAAGCGCGCCAACTCGGTCAACGCGCTGCTGCCCGGCGCGCCGTTTGACGGGGTGCGCGAAGCGGCTGCAGCGCTGTACGCACGGCACGGGCTACCCGCCGTGTTCCGCATCTCGCCCCTGGCCCCGCCCGAGGCCGACCAGGAGCTGGCCGAGGCGGGCTACCAGCACTTCGACCCATCCCTGGTGTTGCACCGGCCGCTGGCCCTGGGTTCGGTGGGCAAACCCGATGGCAGCACCCACATCAGCACCACGCCCACTGCCGCCTGGCTAGAGGGATTTGCCGCCGCCAACAGCGTGCCAACGCACCACCGCGCGCTGCACAACAGCATGCTGGACCACATCGCCCACCCTGCCGCATTTGCCCTGCAGCACGACGCACAGGGCCAGGCCGTGGGCTTTGGGCTGGCAGTGCTGGAGCGCGGTGCCGTGGGCCTGTACGACCTGGCCGTAGCGCCCGAGCACCGGGGCGGCGGGCGCGGGCGCGCACTGGTCACCGCCCTGCTGCACTGGGCCGCCGAGGCCGGGGCGGCCAGCGCCTATTTGCAGGTGCGCGCGCAGAACACACCAGCGCTGGGGCTGTACCAGTCGATGGGGTTCAAGACGGCGTATGGCTACCACTACCGGGTGCCGGGCTGAAGGGGGTTTTCAGACTCCCTCTCCCCTCGCGGGAGAGGGTTGGGGAGAGGGGGGAATCTACGCGGCATGCCTGTGCGCCCCCTCTCCCCCCGCCCTCTCCCGCGAGGGGAGAGGGAGTGAAGACCAGCGCCGCTGTCGGCCTGCAGACTGGGGCGAACAGGGTTTCGATGGGGGTCCAACGGCGGATCGCCACCACCAACCGGTGCCGCGCCCAGGGGGGCCCCCCTCTCCCCTCGCGGGAGAGGGTTGGGGAGAGGGGGTGAATCTACGCGGCGTGCCTGTGCGCCTCCTCTCCCCCGCCCTCTCCCGCGAGGGGAGAGGGAGTGGAGACCGGCGCCGCTGTCGGCCTGGAGACTGGGGCGAACAGGGTTTCGATGGGGGTCTAACGGCGGATCGCAACCACCACCCGGTGCCAAGCCGAGGAGGTTTTGCCCCCTCTCCCCTCGCGGGAGAGGGTTGGGGAGAGGGGGTGAATCTGTGCGGCGTGCCTGTGCGCCCCTCTCCCCAGCCCTCTCCCGCGAGGGGAGAGGGAGTGGAGATCAGCGCCGCCGTCGGCCTGGAGACTGGGGTGAACAGGGTTTCGATGGGGGTCCAACGGCGGATCACTACTACCACCCGGCGCCAAGCAGAGGAGGTTTTGCCCCCTCTCCCCTCGCGGGAGAGGGTTGGGGAGAGGGGGTGAATCTGTGCGGCGTGCCTGTGCGCCCCCTCTCCCCCGCCCTCCCGCGAGGGGAGAGGGAGTGAAGGCAGGGGCGGCTATGGATGTGACGATTGGGGCCAATATTTAGAGAAAAAATGGCCGTCTGCGCGCGTCCATCATCTCTTTATAGCTATCAAATAAATAGCAAATAGAGTGGGCAGAACAACATTTACCGGTGGCTCAACCTGCGCACCGCCCAGTCCCCCAGGCTCTGCACGGCCTGCACAAAGAAGATCAGCACCAGCACTACGGCCAGCATGATCTCGGGCAGAAAGCGCTGGTAGCCGTAGCGGATGCCGAGGTCACCCAAACCGCCGCCGCCAATGGCTCCAGCCATGGCCGAGTAGCCGGTCAGGCTCACGAAGGTGATGGTCAGGCCCGCCACGATGCCGGGCAGCGCCTCGGGCAGCAGCACCTTCCACACGATCTGGCTGGTGGTGGCGCCCATGGCCTGGGCGGCTTCGACCAGGCCGTGGTCCACCTCACGCAAGGCGGCTTCGACCAGGCGCGCGACGAACGGCGCAGCGGCAATCGTCAGCGGCACCACGGCAGCAGCGGTGCCGATGGACGAACCCGTGATGAAGCGCGTAAAGGGGATGATGGCCACCAGCAGGATGATGAAAGGCGTGGAGCGCACGGCATTCACCAGCCAGCCCACGAGCTTGTTGACGGGACCGTTCTGCAGCACACCTCCATGGTCCGTGAGGCGCAGGAACACGCCCAGCGGCACGCCGATGAGGCCGCCCACGATGCCGGAGATGCCCACCATGATGAGCGTCTCCCACAGCGAGGAGGCAAAGAGGTCCAGCATGGCCGGAGTGAAATGGTCGAACATGGCTTACGGCTCCCTCAAATTTCAATAGTGACTTCTTGCACCGCCACGCCGCCAGCGCGCAGGTGCTCCACCGCGCCGCGCACTTGCATGGGCTCGCCGCTGGCGTACACGGCCAGCGAGCCGAAGGTCTCGTCCTGGATCTCGTCCACCTGGCCGTGCAGGATGCTCATGTCCACACCAAACTCGCGGATCAGCTGCGACAGGATGGGCTGGTAGGCGCTGTCGCCCGAGTACGACAACCGCAGCAGCCGCCCCGCGTGGTCGGGCGCCGTGGTGGCCAGCTGGCGGGTGAGCTTGCGCACATGGTCGAGCACGCTCACGGGCAGCTCTTGCGGCAGGATCTCGTCGATCAGGCTCTTGGTGATGGCCTGCTGCGGGCGGGTGAACACATCCAACACGCGGCCCTGCTCCACGATGCGGCCCGCCTCGATCACGGCCACGTGGTCGGCCACCTGCTTGATGACCTGCATCTGGTGGGTGATGAGCACCACGGTGAGGCCCAGCTCGCGGTTGACCTGGCGCAGCAGGTCGAGGATGGAGCGGGTCGTCTCCGGGTCCAGCGCCGAGGTGGCTTCGTCGCTCAGCAGCACCTTGGGGCGGCTCGCCAGTGCGCGCGCAATGCCCACGCGCTGCTTTTGCCCGCCACTGATCTGTGCGGGGTAGCGGTCGGCCAGGTGGTCCAGGCCCACCAGCTCCAGCAGCGGGTTCACGCGCTCGCGAATGTCGGTTTTGCTCATGCCCGCCAGTTCCAGCGGCAGCGCGGCGTTGTCGAACACGGTGCGCGACGACAGCAGATTGAAGTGCTGGAAGACCATGCCGATCTCGCGCCGGGCCTCGCGCAGTTGCGCGTCGTTCAGCTGGGTCAGGTCACGGCCGCCCACGATGACCTGGCCCGTGGTGGGCCGGTTGAGCAGGTTGATGACGCGCACCAGCGAGCTTTTGCCCGCGCCGCTCTTGCCGATGATGCCGAACACTTCGCCCGGCTGGATGGTGAGGTCGATGCCGCGCAGGGCCTCGACGGGGCCTTGTGGGCCCTGGTAGGTTTGGGTGATACCCCGTAAATCGATCATGGAAAGCAGTGCGCGGCAGCGGCCTCACGGTGAGTGGCCGCTGCCGCGCGGGTCTGGAAAAGGATGGGCGACTGTATCGGCGAATCGTAAGTTCACAAACGATTAAAAAATCGGGTGATTAGATCGCTGAGTTATGAAGACCGTGATACACAGACTTCAACAACTATGAAATTCATAGCTATCAGAGCAATACCATAGCGCGCAGACTGGCATTTTTCCTTGAATTTTCCTGACAACTCCAGGCGCGGCATCACACAATAATTCTATATTTCAACTTTTGTTGTATTATCGAATCATGCAAGAAACCGACGTCATCCGATCCCTCGCCGCCCTCGCCCAGGAAGTGCGCCTGCGGGTGTTCCGCGCCCTGGTGGTGGCGGGCCAGGAGGGGCTCACGCCCGGCGGGCTGTCCGAGCAGTTGGGCATTGCGCCCAACACGCTGTCGTTCCACCTCAAGGAGCTGACCCACGCGGGCCTGGTGAGCCAGGAGCGCCAGGGCCGCAATCTGATCTACCGCGCCTCGTTTGCCACCATGAACGACCTGCTGGCCTACCTGACCGAGAACTGCTGCCAGGGCGCCGCCTGCCTGACCGACGAGGCCACCGCCGCCTGCAAGTGCTGATTGCCCCCAACAACTTCCACCCCACGACCCACAGCCGAAAGGAAACCACCATGAAGCGATTCCACGTCCACATGCATGTCGATGACCTTGCCAAGAGCATCGCGTTCTATTCCAGGCTGTTCGCGGCCGAACCTGCGCGTGTCGAGACCGACTACGCCAAGTGGATGCTCGAAGACCCGCGCGTGAACTTCGCCATCTCCACCCGGGGCGACAAGCCCGGCGTGGACCACCTGGGCTTTCAGGTGGACGAGGCCGACGAGCTGGCCGAACTCAAGGCCCGCGCCCAGGGCGCCGACATGGCCCTGCTGGACGAAGGCGCCACCACCTGCTGCTACGCCCGCAGCGACAAGCACTGGATCACCGACCCGCAGGGCGTGGCCTGGGAACACTTCCACACGCTGGGCAACATCCCCGTGTTCAACGAAGCCGCTGCACAGCAACCCCAGGCCGCCTGCTGCCCCACGGGCGCACCGTCTGCCCCCGCGCCGGGCCAGGCCGCCTGCTGCGGCCCCACCGCCAACAACCCCAACAAATGCTGCTGAGCCCAGGTCTACGATGAGCACCCCACGCAATCCTTTGAACGTGCTGTTTCTGTGCACGCACAACTCCGCCCGCAGCATCCTGGCCGAGGCCTTGCTTAACTCCATGGGCCAGGGCCGCTTCAAGGCCTATTCAGCGGGCAGCAGCCCGCGCGACAACCAGCAGCCCCACCCGCTGGGCCTGCAGGCGCTGGCCCACGCGGGCATCCCCACCGAAGGGCTGCGCAGCAAAAGCTGGGACGAGTTTGCCGCCCCCGGTGCGCCGCACATGGACCTGATCATCACCGTGTGCGACAACGCAGCGGGCGAGGTCTGCCCCTTCTGGCCCGGCCACCCGGCCACGGCGCACTGGGGCTATGCCGACCCGTCAGCGGGCGATGGCTCGGACGCCGACAAGGCCGAGGCCTTCCGCAAAACCCTGCACGCCATCAAGCAGCGCCTGGAGCTGCTGGTGAACCTGCCCGACGACAAGCTCGCCGCCACCGCGCTGCAAGCCACGGCCCGCAACCTGCCCAAGCAATGATGAAACACCCCCTGAGTCGCTTCGCGCCTTCCCCCTCTCTCGCCTCGCTGCGCGAGCCGGGAGGGGGACGCCCCCAGCGCACGCAAGCAATGCGCCGCGCGTGCGGCTTGGCGGCCCTTGCGCGGGGGCGCTGGTTTAGAGCGCGCCAGTTGCATGCATCGCGGGTGGCGCGCAGCGCAATGGATAACTGAATGGACCACTGAAATGACCCTGCCACCAAGCCCTTTACAACGTGCTGCTGTCAGTGCGCTGCCCCCCTCCCCGGCCGCCGGCATGGCGGTGTTCGAGCGCTACCTCACCGTCTGGGTGCTGCTGTGCATCGTGGTGGGCATTGCGCTGGGCCAGTGGCTGCCCGGCGCGGCGCGCGCCGTGGGCGCGCTGGAGGTGGCGCGCGTCAACCTGCCGGTGGGCCTGCTCATCTGGGTGATGATCATCCCCATGCTGCTGAAGGTGGACTTTGGCGCGCTGGCCGAGGTGCGCCAGCACGTGCGCGGCATTGGCGTGACGCTGTTCGTCAACTGGCTGGTCAAGCCGTTTTCGATGGCGCTGCTGGGCTGGCTGTTCATCCGCCACTGGTTTGCGCCGTACCTGCCTGCCGACCAGATCGACAGCTACATCGCCGGGCTCATCTTGCTGGCCGCAGCACCCTGCACGGCCATGGTGTTTGTGTGGAGCCGACTCACCGGGGGCGACCCGCTGTTCACGCTGTCGCAGGTGGCGCTCAACGACAGCATCATGATCGTGGCGTTTGCGCCGCTGGTGGCATTCTTGCTCGGCTTGTCGGCCATCACCGTGCCGTGGGACACGCTGCTCACCTCGGTGGTGCTGTACATCCTGATCCCCGTGGTGATCGCCCAATGGCTGCGCAAGCGACTGCTGCGCAAGGGCCAGGCCGCCTTCGACGCCGCCGTGGCGCGCACCGGGCCCTGGTCCATCGCCGCCCTGCTGGCCACGCTGGTACTGCTGTTCGCCTTTCAGGGCGAAGCCATCCTGCAGCAGCCGCTGGTGATCGCCCTGCTGGCCGTGCCCATCCTGATCCAGGTGTTGTTCAACTCGGCCCTGGCCTACGGCCTGAACCGCGCCGTGGGCGAAAAGCACAACATCGCCTGCCCCTCGGCGCTGATCGGCGCGTCCAACTTCTTCGAGCTGGCCGTGGCCACGGCGATCAGCCTGTTTGGCTTTCACTCCGGTGCAGCGCTGGCCACCGTGGTGGGCGTGCTGATCGAGGTGCCGGTGATGCTGCTGGTGGTGGCCGTGGTCAACCGCAGCAAGGGCTGGTACGAGGCGCGGGGCTGACAACCACTGGCGGGGTGATCACGCGCCTGCAACCGCCCCACGCGCCTGCACCCGGCGCGAGATCAGCAGCCCCAGCACAAACACCCCCACCGCCGCCGCCGTGAACACTGGCGGCAGCCATCCTCGGTCCACACAGAAGGCCACCAGCAGCACGCCCGTGGACTGCCCGAGGAACAGCAGGCACGCAAACAGCGTCACCGCCGTGCCCCGCGCCTCCGGCGCCATCTGGGTGGCCTGCACCTGCAGCGTGTTGTGCAGCATGTAAAAGCCGATGCCCGCCAAGAAGCAGCCCAGCATGGCCCAACCCACCGCAGGCGCCCACGCCAGCGAGAGCAGGCCTATGGCAATGAAGCTGGCCCCCAGCACGGCCAGCCCCCGCTCGCCCAGCGCCGCCAGCCAGCGCCGCGCAAACACGCTGTAGATCAGCCCGCCCACGCCATACAGCACCATCACCCCGCCAGCGGCCGAGGCCGACAGGCCAAAGCCATCGACCATGCGCGCGGGCACAAAGGCCAGCGTGCCAAACGCGAGAGCGCCCTCAATCGCCACCACCGTCAGCACCCAGCGCACGCGCGGGATGCGCAGCAGCGCCAGGGTGCCCGCCAGGTAGTTGGCCAGCGAGAACGCCGGTGCGCCCGGCACCACCACCGGACGCAGCGCCCCACTGGCACGTGCATGGCGCAGCAGCAGCGTGGCCGCCGTGAAGAACAGCACGGCCAGCACACCCAGCGCCGCACGCCAGCCCAGCGTTTCGGTGGCAAAGCCGCCAAACCACTGGCCCGCCATCATCCCGGTCACCGTGGCCACCATCAGGCGCGCCAATGTCTCTTGCCGCTGCTCGTAGGCCACCTCATCGCCAATCCACGCCATCGACAGCGGAATGATCCCGGCCGCCGCCGCGCCCATTCCTGCACGCGCCACCACCAGCAGGCTGAAGCTGGGCGCCAGCGCCGTCATGGCGCTGAACACCGCACAGGCCGCCGTGGCGCCGATGATCACGCGCACCTTGCCCACCCGGTCGCCCAGCGGGCCATACACCAGCTGCAGCACGCCGTAAGCAACGGCAAACGCCGCAATCACGGCCGATGCATCGCCCGTGGTGATCTTGTACTCAAGGGACAGTGCCACCAGCATCGGGTCGCACACACGCATGGACGCCATGCTGCAAAAGGCCGCCAAGCTGATCAGCCGCAGCATCGTCGAAGAAGAAGTCATGGGCGCCGATTGTGGTGCGGCGCGCGCCTGCGCGCTGGCGGGGTGCGCCATGCACCCTGGGGGTTGAAGGCCACAGGGCACGCATGCCACACGGCATACACGGCACATGCGGCACACGCACACAGGTACTGACACTTTTTTGGGTGGCAAGCGCCAGTCCTGCGCTTACCATGCGCCCCGGATTGATGCGCCCCATCCATCGATCAATCAACCAGGCAAACAACACACAAGGAGAAACCGCGCATGAACAAAAGAAACTTTGTGGCCGCCAGCGTCGGCCTGGCAGGCCTGTGGACCGCTGCCACCACCAGCAGCCACGCCGCCCCACCCGCCAAAACATCCACCAGCCCCGCCCTGCTCACCATCAGCGGCGCCATCAGCCAGCCCAACCGGGGCGCGCTCGATGCCACCATCGACCAGATGATGGGCAAACACGGCATCCAGTTCGACAAGGCCCACGCGCTGGACGCCGCCGCCCTGCAGCGCATGCCCGCCGTCACCATCAAGCCCACGCTCGAATACGACAGCAAGCCCCACACGCTCAAAGGCCCCCTACTCACCACCGTGCTGGCCGCAGCCGGTGTGGCCGCTGGCAGCCCCGTGCAGCTGGTGCTGCGCGCGGTGGACGGCTACAACGTCACCATCAGCATGGCCGACGTGCAGGCCTACCGCATGATCGTCGCCACCCACATCGACGGCCAGCCCATGGCCCTGGGCGGCCTGGGCCCGCAGTGGGCGGTGTACGACGCCGATGTGCTGCCCGCCTTCAAGGACAAGCCGGTGAAGGAACGCTTTGGCCTGTGCCCCTGGGGGCTGTATCACATTGAAGTGAAGAAGGCCTGAGGCCACCGGCAAGGTGGCCCAGAAGAAAGAAAGAGCGGCTCCCTGGTTGCTCTTTTTTTGATAGCTACTAGCGCTTACCCATCAGGCGGCAGAGCCCTTTTTTATTCAAATCATTCGGCCCGCCGCGCCACCCGCACCCCCAGGGCCGCCAGTGACGACACGGTGGCCAGCCCCACCACCCCGAGCCAGCCCCACTGCGCCAGCACCAAGGCGCCCAGCGCCGCCCCGGCCGACATGCCGATGAACATGCCCGTGAACAGCAGCGCATTGAGCCGGCTGCGCGCCGCAGGGTCGATGCCGTACACGATGGTCTGGTGCGCCACCAGCGTGGCCTGCACGCCAAAGTCAAAGCCGGTGGCGCTGAGCACGATCAAGCCCAGCTGCGCCTGCGCAGGCAGTAACGGCGCCAGCGCCATCACCGCAAACGACGCAGCCGCCAGCCCCGTGCCGTAGCGAGTGACCACCTCCGGCCCGCGCTTGTCGGCCAGGCGCCCGGCCAGCGGTGCGGCCAGCGCACCCGCAGCCCCTGCCAGCCCGAACGCCCCGGCCGCTGCCGTGCCCAGGTTGAACTGGGTGTGCAACATCACCGCCAGCGTGGACCAGAACGCACTGAAGCCCACCGCCACCAACCCCTGCGCCCAGGCCGCACGGCGCAGCGCCGCGTGCTGGCGCCACAGCGCCACCATCGAGCCGATCAGCGCGCCGTAACCCATCTGCGTGGTGGGCGCAAAGCGCGGCAGCCCGCGCCACACGGCCACCGTCAGCAGCGCAATGGCCACCGCCGCCGCCACATACACCGTGCGCCAGCCCCACTGCTGCGCCACAAAGCCGCTGACCACGCGCGACAACAAGATGCCCAGCAACAGCCCCGTCATCACCATGCCCACCATGCGCCCGCGCTGCGCCGCCTGGGCCAGCGTGGCGGCGGCAGGCACCACGTCTTGCGCCACCGTGGCCGCCAGGCCCACGGCCAGGCTGGCCGCCAGCAGCGCGCCCATGCCGGGTGCCAGGCCGCTCAGCAGCAGCGCCAGCATCAGCGCGATGGACTTGATGACGATGATGCGGCGCCGGTCAAACCGGTCACCCAGCGGCGCCAGCAGCAAGATGCCCAGCGCATACCCCAGCTGCGTGAGCGTGGGCACTAGCCCCACCACGCGGCTGTCGGCCTGCATGTCGGGCCCCAGCACACCCAGCATGGGCTGGCTGTAATACAGCGACGCCACGCTGAGCCCCGCCGTGGTCGCCAGCAGCAACAGCAGCGGCGCACTCACCGGGGCAGCGTCCGCCGCGCCACTTGCATGCACACTTTGAATGGAAGACATCACAACACCATCGGTTGAAAAGTAATGGTGCGATTGTTCTAGCGCGCCTCCACGCTGGGTAGTAGGCTGAACTGCAGATTCGTTATACGCTTGGCGTATGAGCACCACCCCATCAGCGCTGCAACCAGGCGCCGACCGCATCGAGCTGATGCAGACCTTTGTCCGCATCGTCGAGGCCGGCAGCCTGTCTGCCGCCGCTCAGCAACTGGGCACCAGCCAGCCCACCGTGAGCCGCCGCCTGCAGGCGCTGGAACGCAGCCTGGGCATCAAGCTGCTGCAGCGATCTACCCATGTGATGAAGCTGACGGAAGACGGCGACCGCTGCTTTGCCCACGCCAAGGCGCTGCTGGAAGACTGGCGCGCCATGGAGGACGACCTGCGCGGCACGGCCGACACCCCGCGCGGCACCCTGCGCGTGCTGGCGCCGCACGCCTTTGGGCAAGACCAGTTCATCGCCCCGCTGATGGCCTACCTGCGCCGCTACCCCGAGGTGGACGTGGAGTGGATGCTGCACGACCGCCGCCCCAACTTCATCGCCGAAGGCATCGACTGCTCCATCCAGGTCGGCGCGGTGGACGACCCCAGCGTGGTCGCAGTGCGCCTGGCCGAAGTGCCCCGCATCGTGCTGGCCGCCCCCGCCCTGATGGCCGGGCGCCCCACGCCCCAGCACGCGCAAGACCTGCGACCCCTGCCCTGGCTGGCCCTGAGCACCTTCTACCGCCGCGAGGTCACACTGACCCAAGAGCCCGGTGGCGAGGCCCACACCTTCGGCATCACCCCGCGTTTGGCCACCGACAGCCTGTACGCCCTGCGCAGCGCCGCCCTGGCGGGGCTGGGGGCGTGTATTTCATCGGCGTGGATCGTGGACAACGACGTGCGGCAGGGGAACTTGCTGCACCTGGTGCCCAACTGGCACGCGGCGCCGCTGCCGGTGTACTTGGTGTATCCGTATGCGCGGTTTTATCCGGCGCGGCTGCGATTGTTTTTGGAGGCAATGCGGGGGGCGATGCCGGGGTTGGTGGGGATGCGGGCGGTGGGGTGAGATGCGAGGCTAGTGACAGGGACCGGAGAAAGTGCTTGCAGACCATCAGGCCTCACAGCCATCTGCGTACTCTCCCTTTGTATGCCTCGTACTCTGCTCCAAAGAGAGAAGCCAACACGCGTTCTTCCGGGATGATTTGGAACCGGGTGATGTAAAGCACAAACACCAGAGCCCATAGGACAGCAAGCGGATTTTCCAGAAACACTGCCCAGGCCAACAGGGTTAGCAAGAAACCGACGTACATGGGATTGCGCGTGTATCTGTAGACGCCTTGGACAACCAAAGAAGACGCCGAACTTGCCTTGGTCGGACTCACTGTGGTCTTGGCGCGCCGAAACGCAAAAACTCCAGCAAAGCTGATGCTCAGGCCAACGCACACCAAGACAACAGAGCAGAGCACGCTGACCGGATGGGGCAACTGCAAGAGGCCTACGACGGATGGCGTCGTCATCCACATGAGAAGCGCCAGGACAAGCGCAACGATGGGGGGCGGAACCTTCAGTTCAAGCAAGCTCATATCACCGTATCACTCCATGATGAGGTCGTGCCCAGCATGCATAGCTACATACCCACCGAATCAGCGGCAAGTGTTGCGGCTTGCTTCCTCGCCACGACGTGTTTCTAGCAACAGCCCACAGCAACCCCCAAAGGGGTGATCAGTGTCTTCAAACCACCATTGACTGCTGGGCAAAGATGCCCGCCATCGCGCCCTGCCATGTTGACTGGGTGACCGAGGGCAAAAAGGGCGTCGCGAGGTCGCCAGCTGCGTAGGTGCCAGGCATGCTGGTTTGGCGGCGCTCGTCAACCTTGAGGACGATGCCGGTGGGCGTATCGACCGTGGCAAGGCCCAATGATTCGTGCAGGCTTGCGGACGGCTTGTTGCGCGGCTGGGCAAACAGGATATCGACCGCGACGTTGCGGCCGGTATCGAGATTGACGGTGGCGATGTGGCCCTGCTGGTGGGCGATCTCGACGATCCGGCCATCGGCAACTGGGATGTTGCGGCGCGCCAGATCGGCCAGGACGTCGGGCGCAATGTCATGGCCATCGGCAAAGACCGTCAGCTTGTCAGTCCAATCGCGGAACAGCCTGACGGACTGGTGTGACTGCGGACCCGACCAGAGGACACCCCAATGCTGGTCGGCGACTTCAAAACCGTCGCAATAGGGACACGGCACGATGGACTTGCCCCAGCTTTCGGCAAAGCCTGGAACATTGGGCATCTGGTCGGCAACGCCATAGCTCAGGATCAGACGGCGCGCCCTGAGGCTTTCGTTATCGTCAGTGACGACGCAGAAATCGTCGATGGCGCCAGACACGCTCTCGGCCCGGGCACTGACCAGCCTGATCGCGGGATAACGCGCCAGCTGCTGCCGCGCCTCGGCCAGGATGTCCAGCGGTGGCTTGTGATCGTGGCCGAGCAGGCCATGCGAGTGATGACCGAAGCGATTGCGCGGCCGACCAGTATCGAGGACCGTGACCTTGCGGCGGGCTCGGCCGAGTTGCAGGGCGGCGGCGAGGCCAGCAAAGCTGCCGCCGATGATGATGACGTCATCCATGGTGATGGGCTCCGTGTAGGTTGGTTGATTATTGGACTTTCAAGTACAGTAATGTAGGATATATATAATGGACCGTCAAGTCCACTATATAAACCATGCCCACCGCCCTATCGCCCACGCCCAAGTCCCAACGTGGCCGACCACGCGATCCTGTGCGTGTGCGGCGCATCATGGAGGCGGCACAAAAACACTTCAATGAGCATGGCCTGGAGCGTGCCAGCGTGGATGCCATCGCAGCGGACGCTGGTGTGTCCAAGATGACCCTGTACAACAACTTCGGCTCCAAGGAGGGGCTGTTCCACGCAGTCGTGCGCGACAGGACGGCGATGGTGGTGGCTGACGTCCCTGGCGCCGGGGCGCTGGACCCGACCGAGCCGGAGAAGGCGCTGCTGGTGATCGGCGCCCGGTTTCTTGCACTGACGCGTGGGGACGACGCGCTTGGCGCGTTGCGCTCCGTCTACGGAGTCGCGGGGGCGCAACCGGAAGTCTGCCGCGAGTTTTACAAGGTAGGCCCGGAACGTGCAACCAGCGAACTGGCTGCGTACCTGCGGAGCGCCCACTTGGCGGGCATGCTGAAGGTGCGGAACCCGCTTCAGGCGGCGGACCTGTTCCTGTCGATGTTCCTAGGCTCGGGGCACTTTCGCGGACTACTGATGCTCGAAAAGCCGGATTCTCGGGAAAACAAAGCTCTTCTGCGCGAGGCCGTACGGGTCTTTATGGCGGCCTACGGCGCGTAGTCAGACCCTGCCATGCAGAAGGGCGCCGCGAGTGCGCGCCGGGCAGCGCAGACCGCCTGCAAGTGCGCCGCTGACCTCAAAATGATGGAGTAATGCGCGGCAGCGCTGGTCGCCCCTCTAAACCGCAAGCCGCCCAATACGCTCAGATGCCACGATCACGTGGCACAGCAACTCGACCTTGCACGCGTCGAAGTCCGCGCTAAATCCCTCCTCGCCCTCCAACCGCCGAACAAACACCTGGGCCATTGCAAGCGCCTCTTTACACGCCGCCGCACTGACCTGCTCCCCCACCGTCAGTTCAAGCGTCCGATCCGCCCCCCAGCCGTGGGTGCGAACGCCATGGGCGTCATGTCGCAAACAGGCGCCAGCTCGTAAGGCCTGTGCCCCTCTGACAAGCACGACAGATTGCCGCTGTGCATGTCGGTGTTGCCGATCAGGGTGCCAAACGCCCGCAGCAGGCAGGCCGTGTCAAAGGCCTGGGCGGTGATGACGCTCTCCTTCCACAACGCCCTCGCGATCACCGGCCAGTTGCCGCCGCTGCCCACAAATTCGGCATCCAGCGCGGCGAAGGAATGCAGCGCCCTTCGCCCCCGCTCACCCAGCCGGTCAAATCGCTGGGTGCCGTGCGCGGCTTTTGCGCCGCTGCCATTGGCACCGGGTCGGGCGCGTTGCCGAACGGGTCGCGCGCAGCAGTTCTCTTTGCAAGGTCTAGACAGTTTGTTGTATTTTCTAGTTATTTATTGACAAACAACTAGCAAAAACAACAAACTCGTAGCGTGTCTCCAACCCCATCCACCTCCCAAACAAGCACAGTGCTTGCGCTTGCCCAGCACCACCCCCTGCTGCGCGCGCGCGACCTGAGTGCGCATGGCCTGCCCACGGTGCTGCTGACCCGGCTGGTCGCCGCAGGCAAGCTCGAACGCGTGGCACGCGGTGTGTACAGCCTGCCGGGCCGGGCGCTCAGCGAACACCGCTCGCTGGCCGAGGTGGCGCTGCGCATACCCAAGGGCGTGGTGTGTTTGCTCTCCGCCCTGCGCGTGCATGGCATTGGCACGCAGGCGCCGTTTGAGGTGTGGATGGCGATACCCCCCAACACGCCCACCCCGCGCCTGGAGCAACCCGCGCTGCGGGTGGTGCGCATGTCTGGCGCGGCGCTGACCGAAGGCGTGGACCTGGTGGAGATTGACGGCGTGCAGGTGCCCGTGTTCAACGCCGCCAAGACGGTGGCGGACTGCTTCAAATACCGCAACAAGATCGGGCTGGATGTAGCGCTGGAGGCGCTGCGTGACGGCTGGCAGCAAGGCAAGTTGCCCATGGATGCCCTGTGGCACTACGCCACAGTGAACCGCGTGGCCAATGTAGTGCGGCCTTATCTGGAAAGCGTGACGGCATGAGCCAGCGCAATGTGGGGGCCTCCATCCGCGCGCGGCTTAAGCAGCATGCCGATGCGCGCCAACAGGATTTCAACCTGACGCTGACCCGCTACGGGCTGGAGCGGCTGCTGTACCGGCTGTCGATCTCGCCGCACGCCAACCGCTATCTGCTCAAAGGCGCCCTGCTGTTCTCGCTGTGGTTTGACCAGCCCCACCGGCCCACGCGCGATGCGGACCTGTTGGGCTTTGGGCCAGACGACATCGAATCCGCCGTGCTGGCGTTCCGCGAGATGTGCCAGATTGAGGTGGACGATGGAATGGCGTTTGAACCGGCCTCGGTCAAAGGCACCACCATTCGCAAAGAGGCGGGGTATGGCGGTGTGCGGGTGGACCTTCTAGCCACACTGGATGGGGCACGCATTGCGTTGCAAGTGGACATTGGCTTTGGCGACGCGGTGACCCCGGCGCCCGAGGCGGTGCACTACCCGGTGCTGCTGCAGGACCTGCCCGCGCCCCAGTTGCGCGCTTACCCCAAGTACACGGTGGTAGCGGAGAAGTTTCATGCGGTGTGCCTGCTGGGCATGGCCAACACGCGCATGAAGGACTACTTTGACCTGTGGGTGTTGCTGACCGAAGGCGTGTTGGACCCGCAAGAACTGCGCCGCGCAGTGGCCGCCACGTTCCATCGGCGCCAATTGGCCTTGCCCCATGCCATTCCCTCAGGCCTGAGCGATGCGTTTGCACAAGATGCGGCCAAGCAGAAACAATGGGCCGCGTTTCTGAAAAAGAACCGCCTGCAAGCCCTGGACCTTGCAGAGGTGGTGGGGTTGCTGCGCAGCGAATTCAAGAAGCTACAGACGCTGTGAAGCGATGGAGCCACGGGGGTCATGCCATGGGGCTGATCGGGGGTGCCCACACCCCACAGCAGGCAGACGCCATCAATGCCCTTGCGGGCGGTGCGCGTAGCGCCACTGCACATTCATCACCATCGTCTCGCCCTGCCCCAGCGTGCGCAGGCCCGGCTGCCCCGGCTGGTGGAAGGCGTCGATGGGCTGGGTGATGGGCTCGAAGCAGAACGCGGGGCCCTGCGGGGGGCGGTAGACCAGGCAGTAGTGGTGTGCCGTGCCGCCGTCTTTTTCAAAATCAGGCATGCGGGCCGTGAGGCGCAGGCCGCGCTCGGGCCAGTCAATCTGCGCGGTGCCGCCCCAGCCGGTGTAGGCGTTGTCGATCAAGCCGCCGTTGGCGGGCGCGCCGCTGTTCAAGTCCCAGCCGGGCGGGAAGTGCTGCGTGTGCTCTGTGGGCAAGGGGTCGTCGCCACACAGCCACACGCCCTGCACCGGCGCCGTGATACGCGTGCCGGGAGTGCGCGGAAACCAGGGGTGCAGGCCCAGGCCGTAGGGCAGCGGCTGCGCGCCCAGGTGGCGCACCTGCATCGACTGGTCCAGGCCGCCGTCCACCAGGCGGAAGGTCTGCACGCATTCGTACTCGTAGGGGTTGCCGTCAAAGCGCTGTGAGCGTAGTTGCATTTGCAGCGTGTCGGGCGCGGGCTGGGTGATCTGCCAGGGCTGCAGCCAGCCATCGCCATGGATGGGGTACGGCTCGCCCACGCGGTTGGGGCGCATGGGGTGGAACTGGCCCGCGTGCTCAAACCCGCCGCCGCTGATGCGGTTGGACCAGGGCACCATGGCGAAGGACGCAAGCTGATACAGATCGGGCGTGGAGCCGTCCCACGGGCGCCACAGGTCGATGCGCGCGCCCGCCTCTTGCGGGTCGTC
This sequence comes from Acidovorax sp. GW101-3H11, assembly GCF_001633105.1. Taxonomy (GTDB): domain Bacteria; phylum Pseudomonadota; class Gammaproteobacteria; order Burkholderiales; family Burkholderiaceae_C; genus Acidovorax. The sequence goes on along the minus strand of NZ_LUKZ01000032.1, from coordinate 56,165 downwards.
GATCTGCCAGGCCGCCACGCTGCCGCCGAGGGTAGGCACCAGGCCCAAGTGCTGCCCCGCGTGGTGCAGCCAGACGATGGGATGGGGGGATGCGGCCTCGGTCATGGGCGGTGTGCTTTCTTTGGGGTGTTGACAGGGATTGCGGGTTGGCAGAGCGCGCAGGGCTGCGTTCTTCAGTGCTGAGAGCGGATAACAAAACCCAGCGAAGCGGTTCTGGCCAGGCGCCGCGTCGCAGGCAGTACGAGTTAGTACGACAAGACGCGGCAACGACGCCAGAAGGGTTTTGTGAGCCGCTCTCAGCCGCCAAATGGATGGGCGGGCAGGCCCAGGCTGTCGGTGTCCACCGCAAACAGGGCCCCGGCCAGCGGCTCGGCCGCCAGCTGCTCGGGCGTGAGGCCTACCCGCGCGGAGCTGATGAACAGTGTGCGCAGGTCTGCGCCGCCAAACGCGCAGGTGGTGACCTGGCTGACCGGCAAGCGCACGCGGCCCAGCTCGGCGGCGGTGACCGGGTCGTGGCAGGTCACGCACCAGCCGCCCCAGTGTGCAATCCACAGGCGGCCCTGCGCGTCGGTGGTCATGCCGTCGGGCAGGCCGTCTTCGGGCAGCCAATGCTTCCACAGCGTTTTGTTGGACACGGTGCCTGTGGCCAGATCGCTGTCGTAGCGGTAGGTGTTGCCTTCGATGGTGGCGTTGAAAAACATGGCCGCGCCCTGCCCCGTGCCAGACCAGGTGGGGCCGTTGGTCACGGCAAAGCCGTCGTCGTGGCGGGTGCAACTGCCGTCGGAGTCATAGCGGTAGAGTGCGCCCGTGGGCGCCTCGCACGCGAAGTCCATGGAGCCCGCCCAGAAGCGCCCTTGTGCATCGCACTTGCCGTCGTTGAAGCGGTTGCCCGCGCGGTCGGGCTCGGGCTGGTGCAGGTAGCGCGGCGCCATGTCGGTGGCCGGGTCGAACAGCGCAAAACCCCGGCGCAGCGTGACGATGAAGCCCGGCGCGTGCGCGCGTTCGGCAATGGCGGAGATCTCTTCGTCAAACGTCCAGCGCTGGTGGGCGCCGGTGGCCGGGTCCCAGCGGTGCAGCTCGCGACCAAGGATGTCCACCCAGTACACGGCCTGCTCGCGCACCGACCAGAGCACGCCTTCGCCCAGCGCGTTGCCCAGTGCGATCACGCAGCGCACGGCGCCTGTGACGGGCGCGGAAAAGGCAGCGCCCTCGGGCGGAGAGAAGGGGGTATCCAGAAAGGGGCGCATGCGTGTCTCCGGTCTTTTTTTGTATCGGCCTGCCGCCAGGCACTTGACGAACGGCATCTTATCAACGCCAATTGATGCTTGAAATGAAATTTTTTGCCATTGATTGATTGCAATATTGATATGACACAGCTTTTTGCCCCCTCCTCTTCCTCGACCGACGCCACGGGCGCCCCCCAGGGCCTGGCAAAGTTCCCCAGCCTGCAGGGCCGCGCCGTGTTTGTGACGGGCGGCGGCAGCGGCATTGGCGCGGCCATCGTGGCGGCGTTTGCCGAACAGGGCGCCCGCGTGGCCTTTGTGGACGTGGCCCGCGAGGCCAGCGAGGCCCTGGCCCAGCACATCGCCGACGCGGGCCTGCCCCGCCCCTGGTGGCGTGTGTGTGATGTGCGCGATGTGCAAGCCCTGCAAGCCTGCATGGCCGATGCAGCGGCCGAGCTGGGCAGCGACTTTGCGGTGCTGGTGAACAACGTGGCCAGCGACGACCGGCATACGCTGGAGTCCGTGACGCCGGAGTACTACGACGAGCGCATGGCCATCAACGAACGCCCCGCCTTCTTCGCCATCCAGGCCGTGGTGCCCGGCATGCGCAGGCTGGGCGCGGGCTCGGTGATCAACCTGGGCTCCACCGGCTGGCAAGGCAAGGGTACGGGCTACCCCTGCTATGCCATTGCCAAGTCGTCGGTGAACGGCCTCACGCGCGGGCTGGCCAAGACGCTGGGGCAGGACCGGATCCGCATCAACACGGTGTCGCCGGGGTGGGTGATGACGGAGCGGCAGATCAAGCTGTGGCTGGACGCCGAGGGCGAGAAGGAACTGGCGCGCAACCAGTGTTTGCCAGACAAGCTGCGGCCGCATGACATTGCACGGATGGTGTTGTTTTTGGCGTCGGATGATGCGGCGATGTGTACGGCGCAGGAGTTCAAGGTGGATGCGGGGTGGGTTTGAGGTTTTGAGGTTTTTTTGGGCTCTGGCGCTTATCCATTAAGCGCTGGTAGCTATTATTTTTGTAGTTGCTAGCGCCCTCCGAGCCGTTCGGGCTGAGCGTGTCGAAGCCTTGGCGGGCTGGTTTGACAAGCATGCTTGGGTTGAAGGCGGAGGCCGGGGTGTGCGCCCGGCGGCGCAGTAACTTTCTTTCGCGTCGCCGAAAGAAAGTCACCAAAGAAAGGGCGACCCTACACGCTGCGTCCCTTCGCTTCGCTGCGGGCAACCTGCGGTGCTCGTGCGTGGGGCGCGCTGCGGAACTCGCTACGCGCTGCGCGCTTCGCTCGGACAACCGCAGCGAGTCAGTTCACGAAGCACGGGCGCTCCGACGCCCGTGCCGCCCCACGCCCTGTGCTCCTCGGCGCATCGTGAAGGGGACCCGCGAATCGGACATCCACACGGGCCATCGCTGCGCTCGGCCCCGCCTGCGCAGCGCGTGGTGCGTGGCGCTTGCGCCCGCGAGATGGGGCCGAGCGAAGCAAAGGCCCGGGTGGCTGCTCGGCTGTCCACCCCCTGCTGGCTGCGCCTGCGGCGGGGCGGTTGCGGGGTGGCACGCGCGTCGGAGCGCGCGTGCTTCGTGCTCTGACTCGCCGTGGTTGTTCGAGCGGCGCTGCGTAGCAGCAAAGCGAGTTCCACGGCGCACCCCGCAATCGCCCCGCCGCAGGTTTGCCCCGTAGCGCAGCGCAGGGGTCGCAGACTGGGGGTCGCCTTTTCTTTGCTTACTTTCTTTTGGCGAAGCAAAAGAAAGTGAGTCGCCTGCCGGGGCGACAACCCGGCTCCCGCCCTCAACCCCAGCACGCCTTCCAAANGGTTTGCCCCGTAGCGCAGCGCAGGGGTCGCAGACTGGGGGTCGCCTTTTCTTTGCTTACTTTCTTTTGGCGAAGCAAAAGAAAGTGAGTCGCCTGCCGGGGCGACAACCCGGCTCCCGCCCTCAACCCCAGCACGCCTTCCAAACCAGAACACCAAGGCTTCGACCAGCTCAGCCCGAACGGTTCGCAAGCCACATGAACTTCGACAGACCCGCCCCTCACAGCCAGTAGGCATCCACTACAAAAACAATAGCTATCAACGCTTTACCAGCAGGCGGCAGAAGCGATTTTCATCCAAAAATCAATCCCCCACCTCCAACCTCCGCCCGTACTGCACCAGACTCGTCTGCTTCAACGCCTTCATCATCACCTTCGCCGCCGGCGACAACAGCCGGTCCGACCGCGTGATGATTCCGAACGCATCCATATGGCACGGCATCGCCAGTGGCAACACCGTCACGATCCCATGCGCCGCGTAATAGCGCGCCACATCCTCCGCCACCACCGCAATCATGTCGCTCTGCTGCAGCATGCGCGTGATGAACAGCAGGGCCGATGTCTCCACCGTGTGCAGCGGCGGCGCCAGCCCGTCCTGCTGAAACATCAGGTCAAAGCGGTGCCGCAGCACGCTGCCCGCAGGCGGCACGATCCAGCTGGCCGACACCACATCGCGCAGCGTCAGCCCGCTCATGCTCGACAGCGGGTGGCCCGGGCGCGTCATGGCGCAGACCAGCTCCTCCGTCAACGACTCATAACGCAGGTTCTCCTTATCGTGCTCCTCGTACAGGCGGCCCACCACGATGTCGAGCTTGCCCTGCTCCAGCCGCTCCAGCAGCACCGGGCTGGTCTCGATGTCGAGCGAGATGCGCAGGCTGGGGTGCTCCTGCTTGACCTGCGCCACAGCGGCGGGCAGCAGGCTCAGGCCGGGTGAAGTGATGGCGCCGATGCCCACTTGGCCGTAGTGCCCGCGTTTGAGTGCACCGATCTCGTCGTGCGCCTGGTTCAGGTTGGCCAGGGCCATGCGTGCGTGGCGAATCATCGTTTCGCCATACCAGGTGGGGCGCATGCCGCGCGGCAGGCGGTCAAACAGCGACACCTCCAGCACGTCCTCCAGGTCCTTGAGCAGCTTGGACGCGGCGGGCTGGGTCATGCTGAGCACCTGGGCGGCGCGGTGGATGTTGCCTTCTTCGGCCAGGGCCACCAGCAGCAGCAGTTGGCGCGTCTTGAGGCGGGCGCGGATGAACCAGTGGTTGTAGGTGCTCATGGAAGGAAGGAAGGGAGAGAGGGCGAGAAAAGGGAGGGGTTTTCCAGAATGCGAAGAACGATATGTATTTTGTCTAAAAAATGATTGGAGTGATATCAAAACCTTGCCTAGACTTCGCCGCAACTGCAACAAAGGCCCCTCTCCATGAAGCTCGGCGACCTCCAGCTCAGCCCCCGGCACCTGATCAATGGCCGGTGGGAAATCGGCACCACCACCGGCATCAGCACCAACCCGTCGGACACCCGCGAGGTGGTGGCCGAATATGCCCGCGCCGACCGCAACCAGACCGAGCTGGCCGTGCGCGCCGCAGCCGACGCCCTGCCCACCTGGAGCCAGAGCACCCCCCAACGCCGCGCCGACGTGCTGGACATGATCGGCAGCGAGCTGCTGGCACGCAAGGACGAGCTGGGTGCGCTGCTGGCCCGTGAAGAAGGCAAGACCCTGCCCGAAGGCGTGGCCGAGGTGGCGCGCAGCGGGCAGATCTTCAAGTTCTTTGCGGGCGAGGCGCTGCGCATCCAGGGCGAGCTGCTGGCCTCTGTGCGCCAGGGCGTGCAGGTGGACGTGACCCGCGAGCCCGTGGGCGTGGTGGGCATCATCGCGCCGTGGAACTTCCCGTTCGCCATCCCGGCCTGGAAGATCGCCCCAGCCCTGGCCTACGGCAACACCGTGGTGTTCAAGCCCGCCGAGCTGGTGCCCGCCTGTGGCTGGGCGCTGGCCGAAATCATCAGCCGCAGCGGCCTGCCCGCCGGTGCGTTCAACCTCATCATGGGCAGCGGCCGCGAGGTGGGTCAGACGCTGGTGGACCACCCACTGGTCAACGCGCTGAGCTTTACTGGGTCGGTGGCCACGGGCGACCGCATCCTGCGCGCCGCCAGCCAGCGCCGCGCCAAGGTGCAGCTGGAGATGGGCGGCAAGAACCCGCTCATCGTGCTGGCCGACGCCGACCTGGATCAGGCGGTGGACTGCGCGCTGCAGGGCTCGTACTTCTCCACCGGCCAGCGCTGCACGGCGTCGAGCCGCCTCATTGTCGAAGCCGAGGTGCACGACGCCTTTGTGGCGCGCCTGCGCAACCGGCTGGCCAGCCTGAAAGTGGGCCACGCGCTGGAGCGTGGCACCGAGATGGGCCCGGTGGTGGACGACAACCAGCTGGCGCAAAACCTGGGCTACATCGACATTGCAAAAAGCGAGGGGGCGGAGCATGTCTGGGGTGGCGAGCGCCTGGAGCGCCCCACCCCAGGCCATTACATGAGCCCCGCCCTCTTCCTGGCCCGCCCCGAGCACCGCGTGGCGCGCGAGGAAATCTTTGGCCCCGTGGCTTGCGTGCTGCGGGCCGACGACTACGACCACGCGCTGGCCCTGGCCAACGACACGCCGTTTGGTCTGTGCGCGGGCATCTGCACCACATCGCTCAAGCGCGCCATGCACTTCAAGCGCCACGCCGCCGTGGGCATGACCATGGTGAACCTGCCCACGGCGGGTGTGGACTTTCATGTGCCTTTTGGGGGCCGCAAGGAGTCGAGCTACGGCGCCCGCGAGCAGGGGCGCTACGCGGCCGAGTTCTACACCACCGTCAAGACGGGCTACATGCTGGCCTGAGCCTCCTTCTTTTGTTCTTTCTTTCCATCCCGCAACCGTCGTCAACCAACCATTACAGACAGGAGACAAGATGATGAAAATGAACCGCCGCACCGTTGCTGCCGCCTTGGCCAGCGTGCCTGTGGCCGCCTTGCTGCCCAGCACTGCCTGGGCGCAAAAGCCCCTCGTGCTGGGCTTCAGCCAGGTGGGGGCCGAGAGCGAATGGCGCACCGCCAATACCGAGTCCATCAAGTCCGCCGCCAAAGAGGCTGGCATTGAGCTGAAGTTCTCAGACGCGCAGCAAAAGCAAGAGAACCAGATCAAGGCCATCCGCTCGTTCATCGCCCAAAAGGTGGACGTGATTGCGTTCTCGCCCGTGGTCGAGTCTGGCTGGGAGCCGGTGCTGCGCGAAGCCAAGGCCGCCAAGATCCCCGTGGTGCTGACCGACCGTGCAGTGAACACCAAGGACACGTCGCTCTACGTGACGTTCATGGGCTCGGACTTTGTGGAAGAAGGCCGCAAGGCCGGCCGCTGGCTGGTGGAGAAGATGAAGGACCAGAAGGGCGAGGTCAACATCGTCGAGCTGCAAGGCACCGTGGGCTCCGCCCCTGCCATCGACCGCAAGAAGGGTTTTGAGGAAATCATCAAGGCCGACCCCAAGTTCAAGATCATCCGCAGCCAGACCGGCGACTTCACCCGCGCCAAGGGCAAGGAAGTGATGGAAGCCTTCCTGAAGGCCGAGGGCAAGAAGATCAACGTGCTGTACGCGCACAACGACGACATGGCGATTGGCGCCATCCAGGCCATCGAAGAGGCCGGTATGAAGCCAGCCAAGGACATCGTGATCATCTCCATCGATGCAGTGAAGGGCGCCTTCGAAGCCATGATCGCCGGCAAGCTCAACGTGAGCGTGGAGTGCAGCCCCCTGCTGGGCCCGCAACTCATGGCCGCAGTCAAAGACATCAAGGCTGGCAAAGCGGTGCCCAAGCGCATCGTGACCGAGGAAGGCATCTTCCCGATGGAAGTGGCGGCCAAGGAAATGCCTAACCGCAAGTATTAACCCCCTGAGGCGCTGCGCGCCTTCCCCCTTTCTCTCGCATCGCTGCGCGATGCGGGAAGGGGGACGCCACCGGCACCCGCAAGTGAAACGCAGCCTTCGCTGCATGGCGGCCCTTGGGCGGTGGCTCTGGCCTGGGGCCGCGCCAGTCCCTACGGGCAGCAGCAAGTCATAGGCCGTTCCCGAAAAACAAATTCAAAACAGGAGACAGACTCAAATGAAGCGTGCAATTTTCAAGGCCGTGTTGGCCAGCATGGCACTGACTGCCATCGGCGCCACGTCCGTGGCATCGGCCCAGGACAAGGGCGCCATCGGCATCTCGATGCCCACCAAGTCCTCGGCGCGCTGGATTGCCGATGGCGACAACATGGTCAAGGTGCTCAAGGAGCGCGGCTACAAGACCGACCTGCAGTACGCCGATGACGACATCCCCAACCAGCTCGCGCAGATCGAGAACATGATCACCAAGGGCGCCAAGGTGCTGGTGATCGCGTCCATTGATGGCACCACGCTGTCCAAGGCGCTGCAAAACGCGGCCGACAAGGGCGTGAAGGTCATTGCGTACGACCGCCTCATCAAGGGATCGAAGAACGTGGACTACTACGCCACGTTCGACAACTTCCAGGTCGGCGTGCTGCAGGCCACGTCCATCGTGGACAAGCTGGGCCTCAAGCAAGGTAAGGGCCCGTTCAACATCGAACTGTTTGGCGGCTCGCCCGACGACAACAACGCCTTCTTCTTCTACGACGGCGCAATGAGCGTGCTGCAGCCCTACATAGACAGCGGCAAGCTGGTGGTGCGCAGCAAGCAGACGGGTATGAACAAGGTAGGCACCCTGCGCTGGGACGGCTCGGTGGCCCAGGCGCGCATGGACAACCTGCTGTCGGCCTACTACGGCAAGGACAAGGTGCATGCCGTGCTGTCGCCGTATGACGGCATCTCCATCGGCATCCTGTCCTCCCTCAAGGGCGTGGGCTACTGCACTGCCCAGCAGCCCTGCCCAGTGGTCAGCGGCCAGGACGCTGAGGTGCCTTCGATCAAGTCCATCCTCAAGGGCGAGCAATCTTCCACGGTGTTCAAGGACACCCGCGAGCTGGCCAAGGTAGCCGCCAACATGGTGGACGCCGTGCTGACAGGCAAGCAGCCTGAGATCAACGACACCAAGACCTACAACAACGGCGTGAAGGTGGTGCCGTCGTACCTGCTCAAGCCGGTGGCGGTGGATTCCTCCAACTGGAACGCGGTGTTGGTAGGCAGTGGGTACTACAAGGAATCGCAAATCAAGTGAGCACGAGCGGCTTCTGCATCTAAAGCCGCCGCCTGCGAATGCCACCGGGGCAGCGCAGGCGGCCTGCAACCGGGATGGGGCCAGAGGCCCCGCCAACAGACTGAGAGACCATGCTTCTTGAAATGCGGAACATCCGCAAAACCTTCCCCGGCGTGGTGGCGCTGAACCAGGTCAACCTGCAGGTGCAGGCCGGGGAGATCCATGCCATCGTCGGCGAAAACGGGGCGGGCAAATCCACGCTGATGAAGGTGCTGTCGGGTGTGTACCCGCACGGCAGTTACAGCGGGCAGATCCTGTTCGACGGGCAGGAGCGCGAGTTTGCGGGCATCCGCGACAGCGAGCACCTGGGCATCATCATCATTCACCAAGAGCTGGCGCTGGTGCCGCTGCTGTCGATTGCCGAGAACATCTTCCTGGGCAACGAAACCGCGCGGCACGGCGTCATCGACTGGATGGCCGCCCACAGCCGCGCCCAGGCGCTGCTGCACAAGGTGGGCCTGGGCGAATCGCCCGACACGCCAGTGGGCCAACTGGGGGTGGGCAAGCAACAGCTGGTGGAGATTGCCAAGGCGCTGTCGCGCAAGGTGCGCCTGCTGATCCTGGACGAGCCCACCGCCAGCCTGAACGAGAACGACAGCCAGGCCCTGCTGGACCTGCTGCTGGAGCTGAAAGCCCAGGGCATCACCTGCATCCTGATCTCGCACAAGCTCAACGAAATCTCGCGCGTGGCCGATGCCATCACCGTGCTGCGCGACGGCAGCACCGTACAGATGCTGGACTGCCGCGAAGGCCCGGTGAGCGAAGACCGCGTGATACAGGCCATGGTGGGCCGCGAGATGAGCGACCGCTATCCGCAGCGCCAGCCTCAGGTGGGCGAGATTGTTTTTGAGGTGCGCAACTGGCGCGCCCACCACCCGCAGCGCAGCGATCGCGAGCACCTCAAGGGCATCGACCTGAACGTGCGGCGCGGCGAGATCGTGGGCATCGCAGGCCTGATGGGCGCAGGCCGCACCGAGCTGGCCATGAGCATCTTTGGCCGCTCGTGGGGCCAGCGCATCAGCGGCGAGGTGCGGCTGCACGGCCAGCCCATCGATGTGAGCACGGTAGAGAAAGCCGTGAGTCACGGCCTGGCCTATGTGACCGAAGACCGCAAGGGCAATGGCCTGGTGCTGAACGAAGACATCCAGTTCAACACCTCGCTGGCCAACCTGCCGGGTGTGTCGTTCGCCAGCGTGATCGACAGCGGGCAGGAGCACCGCGTGGCGCAGGACTACCGCGAGAAGCTGCGCATCCGCTGCTCGGGCGTGGACCAGAAGACGCTGAACCTGTCGGGCGGCAACCAGCAAAAAGTGGTGCTGAGCAAATGGCTGTTCACCAGCCCCGAAGTGCTCATCCTCGATGAGCCCACGCGCGGCATCGACGTGGGCGCCAAGTACGAGATCTACACGCTCATCGCCCAGCTGGCGGCCGAGGGCAAGTGTGTGATCGTGATTTCTTCGGAGATGCCAGAGCTGCTGGGCATCACGGACCGCATCTATGTGATGAACGAAGGCCGCTTTGTGGCCGAGATGCCAACTTCAGAGGCCTCGCAAGAAAAGATCATGCGAGCGATTGTGAAAGCCAGTTGATATGAGCCAGACCACCCATCCCCCCGCCAGCACGCTGGCCGACGGAAACCCAACAACTGCGGCGCGGCACGACAAATCGCTGCTACAGCACCTCCAGCACAACCTGCGCGAATACGGCATGCTGATCACGCTGGTGGCCATCATGGGCTTCTTCCAGTACATGACCGAGGGCACGCTGATGCAGCCCTTGAACCTCACCAACCTGGTGCTGCAGAACAGCTACATCGTCATCATGGCGCTGGGCATGCTGCTGGTCATCGTGGCCGGGCACATCGACCTGTCGGTGGGCTCGGTGTGTGGCTTCATCGGCGCGCTGGCAGCGGTGCTGATGGTTGAGTACAACTGGCACTTTGTGCCTGCCACGCTGGTGTGCCTGCTGTGCGGCGGGCTCATCGGCGCCATCCAGGGCAGTTTCGTGGCCTTCTCGCGCATTCCCTCGTTCATCGTCACGCTGGCGGGCATGCTGGTGTTCAAGGGGCTGGCGCTAGCGCTGCTGGCGGGGCAGTCGGTGGGGCCGTTCCCCTCGGCCTTCCAGATGCTCAGCTCGGGCTTCATCCCCGACCTGTTCAGTGTGGAGGGGCTGCGCATGACCTCGCTGCTGTTGGGCGCGGCCGTGGCTGCGGCCCTGGCTGTGGGCGGCCTGCGCCAGCGCGCCAACCGGCTGCGCCACGGCGTGCAGACAGAGCCTGCAGGCCTGTTCATCGCGCGTACCGTGGTGTTCGGCGGGCTGCTGGTGTACTTCAGCTACCTGCTGGCCTCGTACAAGGGCCTGCCCAACGTGCTCATCGTGATGGCGCTGCTGATCGTGCTGTTCGACTTCGTCACCAGCCGCACCACCATCGGCCGCCGCATCTACGCCATGGGCGGCAACGAGAAGGCGGCCAAGCTCTCGGGCATCAAGACCGAGCGGCTCACGCTGTATGCCTTTATCAACATGGGCGTGCTGGCGGCCCTGGCAGGGCTGGTGTTTGCAGCGCGGCTCAACACCGCCACGCCCAAAGCGGGGCTGGGTTTTGAGCTGGACGTGATTGCGGCGTGCTTCATCGGCGGCGCATCGGCATCGGGTGGCGTGGGCAAGGTGATGGGCGCGGTCATTGGCGCCTTTGTGATGGGCGTGATGAACAACGGCATGTCCATCCTGGGCATCGGCATCGACTACCAGCAGGTCATCAAGGGCGTCGTGCTGCTGGCAGCCGTGCTCGTGGATGTCTACAACAAGAACAAGGCATGACGGTTTCCATGGACGCATCCACCGCTCACGCCCCTGCTGCAGCCCCGGTGCTGCAGCTTTCGGGCATCCACAAGCAGTTTGCGGGCATCACCGTGCTGCGCGATGTGCAGCTCAACCTCTACCCTGGCGAGATCCATGCGCTGATGGGGCAAAACGGTGCGGGCAAGTCCACGCTGATCAAGGTGCTGACGGGCGTGCTGGAGGCCAGCGGCGGGCAGATGCGGCTGGGCGGGCAAGCCGTGTGGCCCGACTCGCCTCTGGCCGCGCAGCGCCTGGGCATCAGCACCGTGTACCAGGAGGTCAACCTCTGCCCCAACCTCTCGGTGGCCGAGAACATCTTTGCGGGCCGCTACCCGCGCTGCGGTATCGCGCAGGGCTTTCGCATCGACTGGGCCACGCTGCACCAGCGCGCCCGCGATCTGGTGGCGCGCATCGGTCTGCAGATCGACGTGACGCGCCTGCTGTCGGACTACCCCGTGGCCGTGCAGCAGCTGGTGGCGATTGCGCGTGCACTCAGCATCGAATCGCGCGTGCTGATCCTGGATGAGCCCACTTCCAGCCTGGACGACGACGAAGTGCAAAAGCTCTTCGAGGTGCTGCGGCGCCTGCGCAGCGAGGGGCTGTCCATCGTCTTTGTGACGCATTTCTTGAACCAGGTGTATGCCGTGTCCGACCGTATCACCGTGCTGCGCAACGGCAGCTGGGTCGGCGAGTGGCTGGCTAAGGACCTGGGCCCGCAGGCGTTGATTGCTGCCATGCTGGGCCGCGACCTGGCCGCTGCATCGGAGCAACCCGCACCAGCACCCGCTGTGGACAGCCGCCATGCCAACCTGCTGCAAGCCGAGGGCCTGGGACAAGACACGCAACTGCAGCCGCTGGACCTGCAGATCCGCGCGGGCGAGGTGGTGGGCCTGGCCGGGCTGCTGGGATCAGGCCGCACCGAGCTGGCACGTCTGCTGTTCGGCCTGGAGCAGCCCGACCGGGGCGCGCTGCGCATCGACGGGCAGGTGGTGAAGTTCGCGAACCCCATGGATGCGATCCGCCACGGCCTGGCCCTGTGCCCCGAAGAGCGCAAGACCGACGGCATCGTGGCCGAGCTGTCGGTGCGCGAAAACATTGCGCTGGCGCTGCAGGCGCGCATGGGCGTCGGCAAGTTCCTTTCGCGCTCCGAGCAGACGGAGCTGGCCGAGCGCTATGTGAAGCTTTTGGGCATCAAGACCGAAACCGTGGACAAGCCCATCGGCCTGCTCTCGGGTGGTAACCAGCAAAAGGCGATCCTCGCGCGCTGGATGGCCATCGAGCCGCGCCTATTGATCCTGGACGAACCCACACGCGGCATCGACGTGGCCGCAAAGCAGGAAATCATGGACCAGATCCTGCGCCTCGCCCAGGCGGGCATGGCCGTGCTGTTCATCTCTTCCGAAATGAGCGAGGTGGTGCGCGTGGCGCACCGCATAGTGGTGCTCCGCGACCGCCGCAAGGTGGGTGAGCTGCCTGCGGGCAGCAGCGAAGACGCCGTTTACGACCTGATTGCTGCCGAACATGCTTGAACGTTCCCCTTCCCTTCTGGCGGCGTTGCTGCGACACCGTCTGGCCTGGCCCCTGATCACGCTGGCACTGCTGCTCGTCGTGAACACGGTGTTCAACAGCAGCTTCCTGCACATTGAATGGCGCGACGGGCACCTGTACGGCAGCCTCATCGACATCCTCAACCGCGCCGCACCGCTGGTGCTCGTGTCTCTGGGGATGACGCTGGTGATTGCCACGCGCGGCATCGACATCTCGGTGGGTGCCACGGTAGCCATTGCAGCGGCGGTGGCGGCCTGGATGATCGGCGGATCGGTATCGGGCACCGAAAGCCGGTTCCCGCTGCCGGTCGCCATCCTGGGCGCCATCGGCGTGGCGCTGCTATGCGGGCTGTGGAACGGCGTGCTCGTCGCCAAGGTGGGCATGCAGCCCATCATCGCCACGCTGATCCTGATGGTGGCGGGCCGGGGCATTGCCCAGCTCATCACCGACGGGCAGATCATCACCATCTACTACACGCCCTACTTCTTCCTGGGTGGCGGGTATCTGGCAGGGCTGCCGTTCTCTGTGTTCGTAGTGGCCGCTGTCTTCGTGGCGCTGTACCTCGCCATCACGCGCACTGCGCTGGGCCTGTTCATCCAGGCAGTGGGCATCAACCCCACGGCGGCGCGGGTGGCGGGTGTGCAGGCGGGGCGGCTCATTGTGGCGGCCTATGTGTTCTGCGGCGTGTGCGCGGGCATTGCGGGGCTGCTGATCAGCTCCAACGTGAAGAGTGCGGACGGCAACAACGCCGGGCAGCTGCTGGAGCTGGACGCCATCCTGGCCGTCACGCTGGGTGGCACCGCGCTCACCGGTGGGCGCTTCAGCCTTGTGGGCAGCGTGATTGGCGCGCTCATCATCCAGACGCTGACCTACGCCATCTATTCGCTGGGCGTACCGCCCGAGATCAACCTGGTGGTCAAGGCCGTGGTGGTGTTCATCGTGATGCTGCTGCAGTCGCCCGAGTTCCGGGCGCAAGTGGGCGCCTTGGCACGCCGCCCCGGCGCGGGAGCTTTGCAATGAGCGCCGTACCCAAGACCGCAGGCTTCGGCACCGTGAACCACCCTGCCCCACAGGCCACCGCCGCGCGCGCGCGGTTCAACCCCAAGTACCTGCCGCTGGCCGCCACCATCTCGCTGTTCGTGGCGATGGCCACGCTGGGCTCGGTGCTGTACACCGGCTTCTTCTCGGCCCAGGTGTTCCTCAACCTGCTGATCGATAACGCCTTCCTCATCATCGTGGCGGTGGGCATGACGTTCGTGATCCTGTCGGGCGGCATCGACCTGTCGGTGGGCTCGGTGGTGGCGCTGACCACCATGGTGCTGGCCGCGCTGGTGGAACACCGGGGCTGGAACCCGATGGTTGCCATACCCCTGGTGCTGCTGATGGGCACGGCATTTGGCGCGTTCATGGGTTTCCTCATCGAGCGCTTTCGGCTGCAGCCCTTCATCGTCACGCTGGCGGGCATGTTCCTGGCGCGCGGGCTGTGCTACCTGATCAGCATCGACTCGATCAGCATCACACACGAAGGCTATTCGGAGCTGGCCCAGTGGCGCCTGCCGCTGTGGGAAGGCGCATCCCTATCGCTGGGCGCGCTCATCGCCATCGCCGTGCTGCTGGTGGCCCTGTTTGTGGCGCACTGCACGCCGTTTGGCCGCAGCGTGTATGCGGTGGGCGGCAGCGAGCACTCGGCGGTGCTCATGGGCCTGCCGGTGCGCCGCACGCTGATTGGCGTCTACACGCTCTCGGGCTTTTGCTCAGCGCTGGCAGGCGTGGTGTTCACGTTCTACATGCTCTCAGGCTACGGCCTGCATGCCGTGGGCATGGAACTAGACGCAATTGCCGCCGTGGTCATTGGCGGAACGCTGCTCACCGGTGGCGTGGGCTATGTGGCGGGCACGCTGTTTGGCGTGCTCATGCTCGGAATCATCCAGACCCTGATTTCCTTCGACGGCACGCTCAGCTCCTGGTGGACGCGCATCGTCGTCGGTGTGCTGCTGTTCGCTTTCTGCCTGCTGCAGCGGCTGCTCTCGCGCCGCTCGAGCAAGGCCCGCTGACTTTTCATTTCTCCCCTTTCTCTCGCACCCCACCATGACCACCCCCAAGCGCAAACTCCGCTCCGCCGAATGGTTCGGCACCGCCGACAAAAACGGCTTCATGTACCGCAGCTGGATGAAGAACCAGGGCATCCCCGACCACGCGTTCGACGGCCGCCCCGTGATCGGCATCTGCAACACCTGGTCCGAGCTGACCCCGTGCAATGCCCACTTTCGCAAGATTGCCGAGCATGTGAAACGCGGCATTTATGAGGCGGGCGGCTTCCCGGTCGAGTTCCCGGTGTTCTCCAACGGGGAGTCCAACCTGCGCCCCACGGCCATGCTTACGCGCAACCTGGCCAGCATGGATGTGGAAGAAGCCATTCGCGGCAACCCTATCGACGCGGTCGTGCTGCTGGTGGGCTGCGACAAGACCACGCCCGCGCTGCTGATGGGCGCAGCCAGCTGTGACGTGCCCGCCATCGTGGTCACGGGCGGCCCCATGCTCAACGGCAAGCTCGACGGCAAGGACATTGGTTCGGGCACGGCCGTGTGGCGCCTGCACGAATCGCTGAAGGCGGGCGAGATCAACGAACACCAGTTCTTCGCGGCCGAGGCGGGCATGTCGCGCTCGGCGGGCACCTGCAACACCATGGGCACGGCCAGCACCATGGCCTGCATGGCCGAATCGCTGGGCACCTCGCTGCCGCACAACGCCGCCATCCCGGCAGTGGACGCACGCCGCTATGTGCTGGCCCACATGTCGGGCAAGCGCATTGTGGAGATGGCGCACGAAGGGCTCACGCTCTCCAAGATCTTGACCCGCGAGGCGTTTGAGAACGCGATCCGCACCAATGCGGCCATCGGCGGATCGACCAATGCGGTCATCCACCTCAAGGCCATCGCGGGCCGCATCGGCGTGCAGCTGGACCTGGAGGACTGGACGCGCATTGGCCGTGGCACGCCCACGCTGGTAGACCTGCAGCCCTCGGGCCGCTTCCTGATGGAAGAGTTCTACTACGCGGGCGGCCTGCCCGCCGTGCTGCGCCGCCTGGGCGAGAACAACCTGCTGCCCCACCCCAATGCGCTCACCGTCAACGGCAAGAGCCTGTGGGACAACGTGCGCGAAGCCCCGCAGTACAACGACGAGGTCATCCGCCCGATCAGCAACCCGCTGATCGCCGACGGCGGCATCTGCATCCTGCGCGGCAACCTGGCGCCGCGCGGCGCGGTGCTCAAGCCCTCGGCCGCATCGCCCGAGCTGCTCAAGCACCGGGGCCGGGCCGTGGTGTTTGAAAACCTGGAGCACTACAAGGAGCGCATCGTCGATGAGAACCTGGACATCGACGCCAGCTGCGTGATGGTGCTCAAGAACTGCGGCCCCAAGGGCTACCCCGGCATGGCCGAGGTGGGCAACATGGGCCTGCCGCCGAAGCTGCTGCGCCAGGGCGTGAAGGACATGGTGCGCATCTCCGACGCGCGCATGAGCGGCACCGCCTACGGCACCGTGGTGCTGCACGTGGCGCCCGAGGCGGCTGCGGGTGGCCCGCTGGCCGCAGTGCGCGATGGCGACTTCATCGAGCTGGACTGCGAAAACGGCCGACTGCACCTGGATATCAGCGATGAGGAACTGGCGGCGCGCCTGGCCGCATTGGCCAATACCGACCAGGGCGGACGCGGCGGCTACCAGCGCCTGTATGTGGACCACGTACTGCAGGCCGACGATGGTTGCGACTTTGACTTTCTGGTGGGTTGCCGAGGTGCGGCGGTCCCGCGTCACTCTCATTGAAGGACGCCCCCGGAGCCGCTTCGCGCCTTTGCCGCGCCCGCCACAGAAGAATGCTACACATTTGATAGCAATCAGAGCTTAATGGACAGGCGACAGAGACTCATTTCACTCAATTTTTTACCCATACCCGCCATGCCTGCCCCCCATTCCCTCCAGAACCCTCGCTACCGAGGCATCTTCCCCGTCGTGCCCACCACCTTCCACGAAGACGGCACGCTCGACCTCGACAGCCAGAAGCGCTGCCTCGACTTCATGATCGACGCCGGTGTGGATGGCGTCTGCATCCTGGCCAACTTCTCCGAGCAGTTCTCGCTGTCCGATGCCGAGCGCGAAGTCCTCACCCGCACATCGCTGGAGCACGTGGCGGGTCGCGTGCCGGTCATCGTCACCACCACCCACTACGGCACCCGCGTGTGCGCCGAGCGCAGCCGCGCCGCGCAGGACATGGGCGCCGCCATGGTGATGGTCATGCCGCCGTATCACGGTGCCACCTTCCGCGTGCCCGAGGCGCAGATCTACGAGTTCTACGCCCGTGTGTCGGATGCGATCCGCATCCCGATCATGGTGCAGGACGCGCCCGCCAGCGGCACCGTGCTGTCGGCCCCCTTCCTGGCCCGCATGGCGCAAGAGATTGAAAACCTGGCCTACTTCAAGATCGAAGTGCCCGGCGCCGCCAGCAAGCTGCGCGAGCTGATCCGCCTGGGTGGAGACGCCATCGAAGGCCCGTGGGACGGCGAAGAAGCCATCACCCTGCTGGCCGACCTGGATGCGGGCGCCACGGGTGCCATGACGGGCGGCGCGTTCCCTGACGGCATCCGCCCCATCATCGAGGCACACCGCCAGGGCGACATGGACCAGGCGTTTGCGCTCTACCAGCGCTGGTTGCCCCTCATCAACCACGAAAACCGCCAGGGCGGCATCCTGACCGCCAAGGCACTGATGAAGGAAGGCGGCGTGATCGCCTGCGAGGCAGGCCGCCATCCCTTCCCGGCCATGCACCCCGAGGTGCGGCGCGGCCTGGTCGATATCGCGCGGCGGCTGGACCCGCTGGTGCTGCGCTGGGCACGGTAAGCAGGACACCCATGGCGCCTGCACGTTATCTGGTGCCCGCCGAGGCGGGCCTTATCGCTTTGGACTGGGGCACCAGCGCATTGCGCGCCTTCCGCATGGGCGCGCATGGCGAGGTGCTGGAGACGCGGCACCGCCCCTGGGGCATCATGAACCTGCCCCCCACCACCGCGAGCGCGGCAGACATCGAGCCCGGCGCCGCGTTTGAACGCGCACTGCAAGACACCTGCGGCGACTGGCTGGCCGCCACACCCGGCCTGCCCCTGCTGGCCTGCGGCATGGTGGGCAGCGCGCAGGGCTGGCGCGAGGCCAAGTACCTGCCCACGCCCACCTCGCTCGATGCACTGGCCCGGGGCCTGACGCTGGCGGAGCGGCGCGACGGCCCGCCGCTGCACATCGTGCCGGGTCTGTTGCAGCAGGGCACGCTGCCCAACGTGATGCGCGGGGAAGAAACCCAGGTGCTGGGGGTGCTGGCAGGCCTTGCACTGCGTGCGGATGGGCCCGTGCTCATCGGCCTGCCCGGCACCCACAGCAAATGGGTGCTGGCACGCCAAGGCCACATCGAACAGTTCCACACCTTCATGACCGGCGAGGTGTTTGCCGCTCTGCGCGGCCACACGATTCTGGGCAAGACCATGCAGGCTGCAGTTACACCCGACGACGATGCCTTTGCGCGCGGGCTGGAGGTGGCACGCGGCAGCGATGCCGCGCTGGGACTGCTCTCGCACATCTTCAGCACCCGCACGCTGGGGCTAACCGGCGCGCTGGCGCCTACCGCGCAAGCGGACTACCTCTCGGGCCTGCTGATCGGGCACGAGGTGGCGAGCCTGAGCCGCGCACAGGATCAAACCCCAACAACACCACAAACGCTGGTGCTGTGCGGCGAGCCCGACCTGTGCCGCCGCTACGCGATTGCACTGCAGACCTACGGCTTTGCCGCCCCCACCATCGCCACGCAGGCCACAGCCACCGGGCTGTGGCAAATCGCGCTGGCGGCGGGGCTGGTCGTTGCGCCCGAGCCCTCCCCCTCACACCCCTTCACCGCCGGAAGCCTGCCCGCATGAACCCCATCGACAAAGCCCTGTTCCACATCCTGCAGCGCTGCGGGCTCATCGCCATCCTGCGCGGCGTGCAGCCGCACGAGGTGGTGGCCATCGGCCACGCGCTGTACGACGCAGGGTTTCGCATCATCGAAGTGCCGCTCAACTCGCCCGAGCCGCTGGCCAGCATCCGCGCGCTGCGCGATGCACTGCCCGCCGACTGCCTGGTGGGCGCAGGCACCGTGCTCTCCATCGATGCCGTGGCCGATGTGGCCGCAGCCGGTGGGCAGATCATCGTCATGCCTCACAGCGACCCCGATGTGATCCGCGCTGCCCGCGCCGCTGGCATGGCCTGCGCGCCCGGCGTGGCCACGCTGACCGAAGCCTATGCCGCGCTGGCAGCGGGCGCCAACATGCTCAAGCTGTTCCCCGCCGAGGCGCTGCCGCCCCATGTGCTCAAAGCCTGGCGCGCCGTCATCACGCCGCCCATGGCGCTGGTACCCGTGGGCGGCATCGTGCCCGAGAGCATCGCGCCCTACGCGGCAGCAGGGGCCAGCGGCTTTGGCCTGGGCTCGGCCTTGTACCGGCCCGGCGACCAGGCCCCCGAGGTGGCGCACAAGGCCGCAGCGTTTGCGCGGGCTTGGCAGGCGTCGTTCGGCACAGCACCCGCCACCACCTGACCAGCCCTCAGTTCGTCCCCAACAACCCCGCGTTTCCCAACGCATCGCATCGCTCCCATGAAGATCACCCGACTCACCACGTTCATCGTTCCGCCGCGCTGGTGCTTCCTCAAAATCGAAACCGACGAAGGCATCACCGGTTGGGGCGAGCCCGTGCTGGAAGGCCGCGCCCACACCGTGGCCGCTGCAGTGGATGAACTGGCCGACTACCTCATCGGCAAAGACCCGCGCCACATCGAAGACCACTGGACCGTGCTGTACCGGGGCGGCTTTTACCGGGGCGGCGGCGTGCACATGAGCGCGCTGGCCGGCATCGACCAGGCGCTGTGGGACATCAAGGGCAAGGCACTGGGCGTGCCCGTGTCCGAGCTGCTGGGTGGCAATGTGCGCAGCCACATCAAGGTCTACAGCTGGATCGGCGGCGACCGCCCCAGCGAGACAGCCGCTGCTGCCCAAGCGGCCGTGGCGCGCGGCTTCACGGCCGTGAAGATGAACGGCACCGAAGAGGTGCAGTACGTGGACAGCTACGACAAGGTGGAGCGCTGCCTGCAGAACGTGGCCGCCGTGCGCGAGGCCGTGGGGCCGAATGTGGGGATTGGCGTGGACTTCCACGGCCGTGTGCACCGGCCCATGGCCAAGGTGCTGGTCAAGGAGCTGGAGCCCTACAAGCTCATGTTCATCGAAGAGCCCGTACTGAGCGAACACGAAGAGGCGCTGAAGGAGATCGCCCGCATCTCGTCCACCCCCATCGCCCTGGGCGAGCGCCTGTACTCGCGCTGGGACTTCAAGCGCGTGCTGCAAGGCGGCTATGCCGACATCATCCAGCCCGACCCCTCGCATGCAGGCGGCATCACCGAAACCCGCAAGATCGCCAGCATGGCCGAGGCCTACGACGTGGCCCTGGCCCTGCACTGCCCGCTGGGCCCGATTGCCCTGGCGGCCAACCTGCAGCTGGATGCGGTTTGCTACAACGCGTTCATCCAAGAGCAGAGCCTGGGCATCCACTACAACCAGGCCAACGACCTGATGGACTATGTGTCCAACCCCGAGGTGTTTGCGTACGAAGACGGGATGGTTGCGATCCCGAACGGGCCAGGATTGGGCATTGAGGTGAACGAGGACTATGTGCGCGAGCGTGCAGTGGAGGGGCACCGGTGGAGGAATCCGGTGTGGCGGCACCGGGATGGGAGTTTTGCGGAGTGGTGAGCGGGTTGGGATCTTCGTCAGTGGCTTCGGTGGCAATGGGCGGCTTTAGGCTGGTTGCAGTCATACGCTGACCGCAAACGAATGAGTAATATCGGCCAGAAGGAGACATTGGAGGAGCATGGCTACAACACAGATCAATGACTTTATCGTTCGTCTGATGACCGGCCAGCGAACGACGTTGCGGCGACTGCATCCGTTGTTCAAACCGTTTGAGCCGTACCGCCGCCCAAGCCCAGGTACCGGCGGGGAAGTGCCAGTTCCTGAGAGCGCCGAGGCGTTCCTTACCGCGACCGGCTACGGCGATATCGCTGAAGTACTGAGCTTCCGCGCAGAGTGGATGCACCTGATTGATCGTGGAAAGTTGGCTGGGTGTGTCATCTGCTCAGGATGACGGTGGCAACCAATATGCTTGTCCAACGTCTGATAATAAGATCTATTTTATTCGCGCTGCTCACCTGAATACGTGCTCATAGCTGCTTCAATCGGTGATTTTCTAGAGTGGCTTGAACGTCGCCGCTTCGATCTCGAATGATGGAGAAACGGGCTTGAGTTGAAGCCGTGCAGCTGAGAGTACATAACTGTAAGTTTTGGAGCCGCCTTCAGGGAAAGCTCACCGTATACAAATGAGGGAAATAATGTCTAGCCATCTTCAAGAAATAGAGGAGCTAACCGATTTAATGAGGAATGAGTGGCTTGATGTCAGGCTATGCATTGAGCTGCTTGGCTATGATCCGGCGGAAACACTGCTTGTCGCATTTGCGGAAAGCGAAGATGAAATGGAGTATTCAATAATTGTCACAAGAGATTGGCGAATATTTGAATGCTCCCGTAGTACAAATGAAATTGCCGAAATAAAATTCAGCAAAGTAGAAGAGATCCCGAATTCAGAAGAAACTTTCAAGTTGACTCCAACAATTAAATTGGCGCTGAGCATTCAGGAGAATTTATAACAAACTGCTCTCGGCCATCTGCTGACCTTGACGAACGACTGATTTGAGGCAGGCAGCTCTCCCAAAACCCGGTCTCGGCAGCTAAAAAGTGTCTAGTCACCCCGAGGCAAATCAGATCGACAGTGTCTTCAACCTTTTGGGGATCTGTTCCGAGAGAAACGCCATCAGTGCCCGAACTGTTGGCGATTGATGGCGTTGCATGGGGTAGATGTCGCATCCCGGACGATTGCATAGACTCTAAACGCTATCCACTCTTCATGGCCCGAGCTGTTTTGAAGGAGTTGATAGAGTCCTTGCAATCTATCCAGGGAGTGAAGCCATGTTGATTGCCCTGCACAAGAACGCCCGCACCACTCCC
>NZ_LUKZ01000032.1:13491-33502 GCF_001633105.1 Acidovorax sp. GW101-3H11 | reverse complement strand
ACCTTGCTGCGCTATGTGGCCTTGTACAACCACCAGTTGCCGCAGTCAGCGCTCAAGAGCAGTACGCCGATGCAGGCCATGAAACAGTGGTATCAGACGCACCCGCATCTTTTTCACAAGCGACCCTATGATCGTCCGGGATGTGACAGGTAGACAAGCTGGACTTTCAGCGCGGACATTTGCCAGCCCTCCAGCACTCTGACCAATTTACCTGATGCGACCAGCGGCGCTGCCTGGAACTCGGGCAGTACGGCGATTCCCAGTCCGTCCAATGTCGGCGCCAGCAAGGCGTCTGAAGGGCCGATGATCAAACGTGAGCGCAAAAGTCCTTTTGCGGTTCTGCTTCGCGAATGCAGCTTGATTTCTGCGGCTTCCCTCGACTGCAGCAGGCCAGCGTGAGCACTGAGTTCACCGGGATGCACCGGCAACCCATGTTGGTTCGCATAAGCGGGGCTTGCAAATAGAGCTGGACGTACGGTGCCGATAGCACGGGCCTTCAGGCTGGAATCGGCAAGTTCGCCAATGCGCACGGCCAGATCAATGCCTTCTTCGACGATGTTGACGTGGCGGTTGCTGAGCTTGACATCCAGTTCCAGATGCTCGTGCTTGAACAGGTACTCGGTCACCAGCGGAAGCAGCACGACTTTGCCAAATGTCGCTGACGCCGCCAGACGAACCCGACCACTTGGCGTTTGATCCGGAGAAAAAAGCTCATGGGTGACAGCGTTCAGTTTATGGATCAGTGGACTTGTTCCGTCCAGCAGGCGTTGGCCTGCGTCGGTCAATGCGAAGGCCCGGGTGTTGCGCTTGACCAGGCTGACCCCCGCTGCCGTTTCAATGCGCGCGAGGCGGCGCGACAAGGTTGATTTCGGAACATCCAGTTGGCGAGAAGCCCGTGAGAGGCTCCCGGCCTCTGCGATCTTGATGAACCACTGCAGATCATCGATCGAGTAATTTTCATTGTTCATATTTTGGTACGCCAGTGTCTACACAACGAGTCTATTAGCACCAGGTCAAACCGTAAATACTTCAGCTTGTTGCCGTGTCGAACGGGCACGCATGGATCGCTTCCTTGTCTCGCCATAGACCCGCTTCATTCAACCATTGAACACTCTCAAGGACTCAAATGACCATACTCGTTACGGGTAGCACAGGGCTTATCGGCTCCCATGTGGTGGCGCTACTGGCAGCGCAAGGCGCGGACGTTCATGCCCTCACCAGAACACCAGAAAAGCGACGGTTTCCACCCGGCGTTACGGCCGTCAAGGGAGACTTTCAGGATGTGGATTCGATACGCGCTGCCATGGGTGGCGCACGAACGCTTTTCTTGCTCAACACCGTGGCCGCAGACGAAGTCACCCAGGCACTGATTGCACTCAACCTGGCTCGCGAAGCAGGTATCGAGCGCATCGTTTACCTGTCTGTGATGCACAGCGACCGGTTCACCGAGGTTCCGCATTTCACTGGAAAGCACACGGTTGAACGCATGATCGGACAGTTGGGTATGTACGCGACCATTCTGCGTCCCGCCTACTTCATGCAGAACGACGATGCCTTGATTCAGTCCGATGTTCTGGAGCGGGGCGTGTATCCCATGCCGATCGGCAGCGCAGGCATTTCCATGGTGGACGCGCGTGACGTGGCAGAGGTTGCCGCACGGCATCTGCTTCGCCGAGACACCGCAAGCGAACCCTTGCCAACAGAGGTGTTGGATGTCGTGGGGCCCACAGCGTTGTCGGGTGAATCCGCCGCCGCTGTGTGGAGCGATGTGCTGGGCAAGACCATCCGGCACGCGGGTGATGACATTGGGCCTTTTGAAACGCGATTCCGAAGCTTTGCACCCGCCTGGATGGCCTATGACATGCGGCTCATGATGGCGCGCATGCAGACGGATGGCGAACTGGGTTCCGCTGCCGCAGTCGAGCGCATGCAGCAAGAATTAGGCGCCCCATTGCGGAACTACCGCGACTATGCGCTGGAGACGGCTGCGCGCTGGAGGACTGCCCAATGAAGGCGAACCACACCATGCCATCCATTGTGGTTGTCTACCATTCCGGTTACGGCCATACCCGTCGATTGGCGCAGGCCGTTGCCCATGGCGCTGAGGCCGTATTGCTGGAAATTGATGCGCAAGGCACTCTGCCGGAGTCCGCCTGGATGGGACTGGCCGCCGCGGATTTGATTGTGCTGGGCTCACCCACCTACATGGGCAGCGCGAGTTGGCAGTTCAAGCGATTTGCCGATGATTCTTCCGCGGCCTGGATGGTTCAGAAATGGAAAGACAAACTCTTCGCGGGCTTCACCAACAGTGGAAGCATGAGCGGCGACAAGCTGTCCACTTTGCAGTACTTCATGACGTTCGCCATGCAACACAGTGGCCTGTGGGTGGGCACCGGCATGATGCCCTCCAATACCAAGGCAGCTCTGCGCAATGACGTGAACTATGTCGGTTCATCTTCAGGCGCAATGGCCACAACACCGGTCGATGCGGGGGTTGACGAAATGTTGGAAGGCGATATCGAGACGGCCAGGCGTTTTGGCGAACGGCTTCGGGACGTTGCGAAGCGCTACTCGAATACGTCGCCTCACAAGGCGTAACAGGGCGCTCCTTTCAGGATCCGGGGCTTCAGCCGCAGGGCCAGCCCCATTCGGGAATCTCCGCATCGAGTTCCGGCCAGCAGGTCGGGACGGATTGCGTCTGTGCACGGCCCAACTCGGCTGCTCGCCAACATTAAGCACCGTTCGATACATAAATGGACTTGCAATCATGAACACACTTCTTGGAAAACGCGCTTTTGTCACTGGCGCAAGCCGTGGAATCGGAGCTGCGGTCGCGCGTCGCCTTGCGTCTGAAGGTGCCGATGTCGCAATTGGCTACGAGAAGTCCGCCACGGCAGCGGATGCGATTGCCAAGACGATTCGCAGCACCGGACGCAATGCCATCACGGTCCCGATGAGCGCAGCCGACCCGACTTCAGTGAAAGCAGCGGTCGATCGCGCAGCGGCAGAACTCGGCGGGCTCGACATCCTGGTCAACAACGCCGGGATCTTCCGCACGGGCTCCATCGAATCCGCCAGCCTCGCGGATATTGACGAGACCCTTTCTGTCAACCTGCGTGCGGTCGTCGTCGCCACGCAAGCGGCGCTCGCCTACATGAGCGATGGTGGCCGAATCATCAACACAGGCAGCAACCTAGCGACTCGTGTGCCGGGAGGCGGAATGACCTTGTATGCGGCAAGCAAGGCCGCATTGATCGGCCTCACCAAAGGGCTGGCACGCGACCTCGGCTCCCGCAGTATCACGGTCAATGTCATCCACCCGGGCTCAACCGACACGGACATGAATCCTGCGGACGGCGAGCATGCGCAGTTCCAGTTGCAGCGCATGGCGATTCCGCGTTACGCGGACCCCGACGAGTTGGCCGCTCTGTATGCCTTTGTTGCCAGTCCACAGGCTCGGTCGATCAACGGAGCGGAACTTACGGTGGACGGCGCAGCCAACGCATAAATTTGGCCTCATCACGTTGTTGCAGCGAGCGGTCTTCTCGCTCGTTCGACGGCGTAGTAGCGATGAACGTGCGCCGCTTCTTGACTTTGCCATCGCCAAGTATATTCCCCGACAGATCCTCAAGCTGCTTTTGGTCACGGGGTGAAGTGGTTGTGAAAGCAGCCGTCTTTCTGGCAATTGTTGGCGCCGACCGGAATTTGAGCCACTTTTCAAGTAGTGCCGAAGTAAAAGCAAGCCATGTGTTCAACCTACCCTGCTGTTTTTAAGCGGCGGTGTGCAAGGAGTGATCACCATGGACATGATTGGCAAGATCCGACGGCTGCACGCGAGGGACAAGCTGTCTTTCGGGAGTGCCACCCGAAAGCTGCCGTTAATTTGCTGCACGCTGCCGCTGGAAATCCCGGTGTCTGCATACGGCAAGCTATAGTTTGCTGGCTTAACGCGTGCCGGATTTCATTGAAATTTTATGCCTGGATATCTGAACAGGCCATCTCTCGCAAAGCTATGCTGCAAGCCGCCTACAGGGGAAAACAGTGTCCAGAATATCCCGCACGGTCCTGCTCATCCCGCAGGTTTTGCGGTCTAAATTCATTCGTTAGCGTTCACCCCTAAAGCCATGCACGGACTTACTCAAGAGGATTCATCGCTGATCGGATTTGTCGTAGCATGTTACTTCTGTGATGCCATCGACAGCGAAGAGCTCAACAAGTGGGCCGAGCACATGATTGCAACGCGAGAGGGTTATCCGGACTACATGCTGGATCTGCTGTACTTCGACGAAGCGCGTTTTCACATCTTTCGGGTTATTGGGTTCACCCCATCGGAAGAAACATCAGAAAAAGAGGATCAAGCAATCTGCGGCATCGCATACCTACGTGGGCGCCCCCAGGCTGATGGTCCAGCGATTGATGTTGCGTTCAATGCACTGAGAGAGTCTCCGGCAATCAAAGAAAGGTTTCTTTCAACCTTCCCGTTCCTGGAGGTCCCACTTGAACGCTAACCTCCCTACAGTCAAGCGGACCGCCACAAGCTGTGCTTGTGGTTCCCTCCGCGTTTCGCGCTCCGGCGTCCGCTTACTTCCACGTTAAGCCTCATGAACGAAATAGTGCTGCGTGACCTCGGTATCTCCGAAGGCATCCTTCAGCATTTACGCGTATACGAGCCTTCGTCTCCGCTCGGGTTTAGGGTTCAGCCAGCGCAACACTGGCGTTCATCTCCAATCGCGCAGCGCAGTATTGTTCCGCTGTGGGAGTGCGGCACTGTGCTGACGTACTTCGATCAAAGCTCGGCCACGTACCGAAGGTGCTCCCTAGAAGACCCTAAGACAGATTGGTTCAGCTACCGGTCATTTCAGGCAGCGCTGGCTCAGCTGTTCATCGAGTTGTACGAAGATGAACTGCCAGACGAGGAGATGCTCGCTATTGCCAAGAAAGTTGGCTTTCGTTATGCAGAGCGCCTCATTGCAGAGTCCGCGGGCCTAAATCGAGAGGCTTATCACGCCTGGGCCTCAGCTTTTCCCCGGGCGTGTGAGGCCTAACCCTTTGCCGGAGCGGATCGCCATCGGAAAGCCGCTTGGCCCGCCAACCGTCTGGTCCATCATCCGTCTAGCGGGCCAAGCGCCTTCCAGGCGTTGGCCTCTCAGCTCAAACGTTGAACATCCGCTTTCATTTGCGGTGACTGGCTGCTCCTGGCCGATAGTACTCATTCGGCGGGAAAGCTTGGATGACAGCACCCGCTGCGTTGCAGCCTCTCGCCGCCTCTTCCGATTTACCTCCTGCATAGACGGCCACATAACAACAACTTCCGATTGTTCGCTTCATGCCGGGCAAGTGCATCCTCATACAACCCCGGAGGACTCATTTCTTCCCCCTTGAAATGTCATGGCGAGGATGCTCACATTTCAATAGCATCTAGCGCTTTTCCATAGGGCGGAAGAGGCAAATCCGACCCAAATTTCTTTACCACACTCCTTCCTACATCCAAAAAGCAGCCCGCCAGACACTGTGATTAAAATCAGTGTCACGCCAGCCCACCCACCCTGCCATGACGGTGCTGCCCTCCCCCACTTCGGACTCCCCACGCTCCGCCCCGATCACCCGCTTTCACCGCACGCGCCTGATGCAGATCTGGCGCTCGGCGGGGTGGCCTTGCAAGGATGGGCTGGAGATTGACCTGCTGGCTGCGGGCCTTATCAGGCTGCACATTGCGGCTGATGGTTGCGAAACCCTGCGCCTCACCGACGAAGGCATCCGCACGCTGGCGCAAGCCCGCCAGCGTGGCGTGCGGGCGCTGAGCCTGCACGACCGGCTGGGGCAGAAGTTTGCGGCGCAGTTGCTGGCTTCGGGGCGCATCGTGTGGACCGAGCTGTCGCTGCGCGCGGTGATCGACACCGTGCCGATGGGGGATGTGCTGCTGCCTGCGGCCACGGCCGATGCACCTGCCAACATGGCTCCCGCCATGGCGCCGCTGTGGGCCGACGATGACCACGCCCCGGCTGCCCGCGCTGCCGCCAATGTGTGGCGCATGGCCCGGCCTGATCTTTTCTCGGTGCGCAACACCTCGGTGCCCGCCTACCTGCAGCCCATGGTGCACGAGGTGAAGGCGAGCCGGGCCGACCTGCTGTCGGACCTGCGGCACGACGCCAAGCGGCAGGCCTATCAGTGGTTGTGCGAGGAGTGCTACTACGTCTTCCCGGCGGGCATTGCCGAGCCCGAAGAGATCCCCGGGCACTTCGGCATCTGGGTACTGCATGGCAGTGTGGAGGACGGGCGCTTTGAGCTGCTGCGCCCCGCGCGGCACAACCGCTGCACCCTGCCCTTTTCGGTGTGGATGGCGCTTTGCAAGGCCACGCCGCTGCGCAGCGATGACGACGTGGCTCAAACCCATTTGGGCGAGCCAGCCCCGCCCGCGACCGACGCCCCGACCACCCCGCCATGACCTATACCGTGGCGGTGCGCGAGCTGTGCGAATTCACCGCCAAGCAGGGCGACCTGGATCTGCGTTTTACGCCCGCGCCCACTGCGCTGGAAGGCATGGCAGGCCATGCCGTGGCAGCGTCACGCCGGGGTGCAGGCTACCGCGCCGAAGTGGCGCTGAGCGGCAGTTACCAAAGCCTGCGTGTGCGGGGCCGGGCCGATGGCTATGACCCGGCACAGCGACGCATCGACGAGGTCAAGACCTTCAAGGGGCGGCTGGACCGCCAGCCCGCATCACACCGCCACCTGCACTGGGCGCAGGCCAAGGTGTATGGCTGGCTGCTGTGCGAGCAGGAGCAGCTGGCGCACATCGACGTGGCCCTGGTGTACCTGGACGTGGGCACGCAGCAGGAGACGGTGTTTACCGAACGCTGCAGCGCCGACGACCTGCGCCAGCACTTTGAGGCGCAGTGCCAGCGCTTCATTGACTGGGCCGAACAGCAGGTGGCCCACCGTGCCGCGCGCGATGCGGCATTAACCACTTTGGCTTTTCCGTTTGGCGGCTTTCGCACCGGCCAGCGCCCGCTGGCCGAGGCCGTGTACAAGGCGGCGGTCGCCGGCCGTTGCCTGCTGGCCCAGGCGCCCACGGGCATTGGCAAGACCATGGGCACGCTGTTCCCACTGCTCAAGGCAGCGCCAGCGCAGCACATCGACAAGGTGTTCTTTCTGGCCGCCAAAACCTCGGGGCGGCAGATGGCGCTGGATGCGCTGGCGCGCCTGGCCGACAGCGCACCCGCACTGCCGCTGCGTGTGCTGGAGCTGGTGGCGCGCGACAAGGCCTGTGAACACCCGGACAAGGCCTGCCACGGCGAATCCTGCCCGCTGGCCCGGGGCTTTTACGACCGGCTGCCTGCTGCACGCGCCGCTGCGGTGGCCACCACCATCGAAGGAAAAACCGTCACCGCTTTGCAACAAGCCCGCGTGCGTGAGGTAGCCCTGCAGCACGATGTCTGCCCCTACTACCTGAGCCAGGAGCTGGCCCGCTGGGCCGACGTGGTGGTGGGCGACTACAACTACTACTTTGACCTGGGCGGCCTGCTGCACGGCCTGGCCCAGGCCAACCAGTGGCGCACGGCGCTGCTGGTGGACGAGGCCCACAACCTGGTGGAGCGCGGCCGCAAGATGTTCACCGCCGAGCTGCACCCCGCCGCCTTGGCCCAGGCCCGCAGCAGCCCCACCGCCGCGCAGCATGCGCCGGTGAAAAAGGCGCTGGACAAGGTGCGCCGCGCCTGGGTGGCGCTGGACAAGGCGCACCCGGATCCGTACACGGTGCTCGAAGCCTTCCCCGACAAGCTGCTGGCCACGCTGCAGCAGTGCACCACCACGCTCACCGAACACTTCACCGACCACCCCACGGAGCCAGACGGCGCGCTGCAGACCTTCTACTTCGACGCCCTGCACCTGCAGCGCATGGCCGACCTGCTCGATGCGCATTCGATGGTGGACATCACCCAAACTTCGTCAAGCCACCACCAGCGGGCCGCTAAACCCGGCGATTCCGTGGTCTGCATCCGCAACGTGGTGCCCGCGCCCTTCTTGCAACCCCGCCTCGCAGCGGCACACACCAGCACCTTGTTCTCGGCCACGCTGCAGCCCGCGCGCTACTACGCCGACCTGCTGGGCCTGCCCGACGACCATGTGTGGGTGGACGTGGACTCGCCCTTTGCCGCGCACCAGCTGCAGGTGCAGGTGGCGCGCCACATCTCCACACGCTACCCGCACCGCGCGGCGTCGCTGGCACCGATTGCGGCGCTGATGGCGCAGCAGTTTCGCGAGCGGCCCGGCAACTACCTGGCGTTTTTCAGCAGCTATGACTACCTGCAGCAGGCCGCCGCGCTGTTTGCGCAGCAGCACCCCGATGTGCCGCACTGGTGCCAGTCGCGCCGCATGCTCGAAGGCGAGCAGCGCGAGTTTCTGGCCCGCTTTACCGACACCAGCCAGGGCATTGCTTTTGCCGTGCTGGGCGGCGCGTTTGCCGAGGGCATCGACCTACCCGGCCAGCGGCTCATTGGCGCCTTCGTCGCCACGCTGGGCCTGCCGCAGGTCAACCCCGTCAACGAACAGATCCGCGAACGCATGCAAACACTGTTTGGCGCGGGCTATGACTACACCTACCTCTACCCCGGCCTACAAAAGGTGGTGCAGGCCGCAGGCCGCGTGATCCGCACGCCCAGCGACGAAGGCGTGGTGCACCTGATGGACGAGCGCTTTGCACAGGCCCAGGTGCGCAGCCTGCTGCCCGCGTGGTGGCAAACGCGCTAAGGTGCGGGGCACAGCCACCTTCCCCCCGCCAACCGCCCATGCTGACCGACGACGAGCGCTCCGCCTTCCTGCAATCCATCGCCCGCGTGCGGCAGCGGGCAGCGCAGGTGCTGCGGCAGTCACAAGGCGCGGATGACACCGTGGTCTTCATCGCGCAACTGCACCGGGGGCTGGACACCGTGGCCGAGCAGGCCCGCGCCACCGGCCCCCAGCCCGCCTGCCAGGCCGGTTGCGCCCACTGCTGCCACCTTCGGGTTGAGGCCACCGAGCCCGAGGTCTTCCACATCGCCCAGCACCTGCGTGCCCAGCCCGCTACGGTGCAGGCTGATGCCATCAGTGCCCTGCAGCGGCATGTGGCAACTGCGCACGCCAGCACCACGCGCCAGGCCTGCAGCTTTCTCGTGGATGAGCGCTGCAGCATCTACCCCGTGCGCCCCGCCGCCTGCCGCAAGGCGCACTCGTTGTCAGCCCAACACTGCGCAGAACAATCCGCCACCATCCCGCAAAACCTGCGCCTGCTGGTCGATGCCGAGGCCCTGATGGCAGGCACCGCCCTGGCCTACCGCGACCAGCCCCTGCCCGCCAGCGCCCACGAGCTGAACGCCGCCGTGCTGGCCGCCCTGAAAGACCCCACCGCCCAGGCGCGCTGGCACCAGGGCGATCCGGCCGCGCTGGGGCCCGCGCCCGCGCAAGGTCCGCACACCTCCAAGACCCCGCCGCACTCTTGACTTCCATCAAGCCGCAGCCCGCCCACCTGCCCACAATGCCGTCCATGAGGTCTTTGCACAACACCCCCGCCGCGCGCCGCAGCGCCTGGCCCCGCCGCTTGCCTGCCACCCGCGCACGCGTGCGCGCCGCCCCCCTGCTGCTCGCCCTGCCCCTGGGATTGCTGGCAGGCTGCAGCAAGCCCGAACCCACCGGCCCCGCCCAGACATCATTTGCCGCGCTGGCCAGCGCCTGCACCCAGTTCCTCGCCGCCCGCCAGCCCCACGTGCGCCCCAGCGGCCCTGGCGAATGGACGTTGACGGGCTACAGCCCCGCACTGGTCCAGCCCGAAGTCACCCGCACCGAATCGCCCGTGACGCCCTATGTGGGCAAGCTCGTCATCAAGGACAACGAAGCCCAGGCCCACGCCCCCACCGAAGCCGCCGCCCAGGCCATCACCCTCACGCCCGCGCACCTGCTCTCCAACCGCACGCACACCTTCATCTACAGCTTTGACGGCCAGCAGTGGCGCTGGCAAAACGGCCAACGGCTGACCAAGATGCCGGGGCAGAACGACCGGGTGGAGGCAATGTCGCTGACGGAGGTATCGGCCACCGGGCCCAAGGGCTTTCGGGGGTGTGTACCGCAGTGAAGAACTTGATTGCCACCGACGACTACTCCGCTGTGTGCACAACAGTTCTTGTCGTTTCACGACACATTCGACAGAATCCCGCCCTTTGAACAAATTTTCCGCTGGGCGCCACTACCAGCAACGCACCAGCGGATAACCGGCTGATTTTGAGCATGCCAATAGTCACTACACAACCTTCCCTTGGTACTCTTACCTCCGACACCGAAACTTCAGAGAGCTACATTGAGGTTCTGAACAATGGTTTGCGGACTGACGTGGTTTTCATTGATGGACAACTGGAAGGCGCCGATAAGATCATTCAAGGTCTACACCCAGGTGCCGAAGTGATCGTGCTGGATGGGAATAAAGACGGCATTGCCCAGATGGCTGCATATCTTGAGGGCCGTCACGGCATCGACGCGATCTCACTCATTTCTCACGGGGGGGCCGGTGCCGTCAAGGCAGGCAATGTCTGGCTAACCCAGACCACGCTGTCTACCCATACGGACGCGCTTCGCGCCATCGGCAGCGCATTGACCGCCGATGGCGATCTGCTGCTGTACGGCTGCAAGGTGGGCGCTGGTGACGAAGGCGAGGCCTTCCTCTCGCAAATCGCAGCGATCACGTCAGCGGACGTGGCTGGGTCCACCGACAACACGGGGGCAGCCTGGCTGGGCGGCGACTGGACGTTGGAACGCCAGACCGGCGCCATCGAGGCGCCCGGCCTGGCCGGCGACCTGGGTGCTTATGACTCCTTGTTGGCGGCGCCGACCTACGAGACCTTCGACGCCGTGACGCTCCCGGATGACGGCGGCATTCGCAGGTACTACCAGCCGGGCGAGGACTTGGTCTTTGCCGGCTGGACGATAGGGTTGCGGGACGGCATGGGCAACCCGGACATGAACTCGCAGTTGGTCGTCACCAATCAGAATGTTGACACGGTGCTGGCCGATGGCGCGCAGGACAAGGCGCTCATCATGATCGGCAACTCCTCGACGGCCTATGCCGCCATCCTGCAATCGACGAGCGGCGACGAATTCAACTTCCACTCGATCAGGGTGGAGGACTTCATCAGCAGCAGCACCCAGTACCGGCTGGTCGGCTACCGGGACGGTGTGCAGGTCACCGACGCCGAGTTGAACTTCAGCATGGCCAGCTACGGGACCACCATCAACGGCCAGGAGGTCAGTGTCTCGGGCATTGCCTGGCAGTCTGTGGACGAGGTGCGGATCGTCTACCAGAACGGGCAGCCAGGGGTGTCCCTGTCCATCGACGACATCAATGTCTCCACCGCCATCAACAATGCGGTCCCGGTGATCAGCAACGTCAACGGCGACGCTGTCACCTACGTGGAAGGAGGCGGGCCGGTCAAGCTGGATGCCAGCCAGAATGCGTTGGTGTCCGACACGGACAGCACGGACTTCGACGGCGGCAAGTTGACGGTGGCCATCGTCACCAACAACGTGACGGCGCAGGACGTGCTCACCATCGTCAACCAGGGCAATGGCGCCGGCCAGATTGGCGTCTCGGGCAACCTGGTGAGCTACGAGGGCATCGCCATCGGCACTTTCACGGGTGGCACCTTGGGCACCAGTCTGGTGATCAGCTTCAACGCCAATGCGACGCCGACCGCCGTGCAGGCGCTCGTGCGGGACATCGCCTTCAACAATACCTCGGATGACCCGTTCACCAGCGTCACCCGCACAGTCCGGTTCACGCTCAATGACGGAGATTCCGCTAACATCAGTGTGGACTCCAATGTCACGGTCAATGTACAGACCGTCAACAGCGCGCCTATACTGTCCACCGCAACTAGCACCCCCACCTACACCGAGAACGGGGCCGCAGTGAGCCTGTTCAGTGGCACCTCGATCAGCACGATCGAAAGCAGCCAGAGTGTGAGAACGCTGACGTTCAATGTCAGCAATGTGTCTGACGGTTCCAGCGAGGTGCTGAGCATTGATGGCACCAATGTAGCTTTGTTCAATGGCAACAGCCTCACCACATCCACACTGGGCCTTTCAGTCTCCGTGAGTGTCAGCGGTGGGGTGGCCACGGTGACAATGGACAAGAGCTCCGGCATCAGCGCTGCCAGCGCCCAGACTTTGGTCAATAACCTCAGCTATCGGGACACCAGCGAGGCGCCGACCGCCGGCAGTCGTGTGGTCACCCTGACCTCGGTGCGGGACACTGGCGGCGTTGCCAACGGCGGATCGGACACTACCGCCCTGTTCATCAGTTCCACTGTGACCGTTGCCGCGGTGAACGATGCCGCCGTCCTCACCACGTCTGGCGGAAGCGCAGCGTTCACCGCGGGCGACAACACAGCCTCCACGCCGGTGGTCATCGACAGTGGCCTGACGCTCAGCGATGTCGACAACACCACGCTAGCGTCTGCCACGGTGTCCATCACCGGCAACTTCCGCAGCGGAGAGGACCAGCTTCTCTTCGTCAACAACAACCCCGCGCTGTATGGAAATATCAGCGCCAGCTACGATGCCGCGACCGGTGCGATGAGCCTGACCTCCGCCAGCAACTCGGCCACGATCGCACAGTGGCAGGCGGCGCTGCGGTCGGTGCAATACACCGATTCAGCGATCACTCCCAATACATCCACCCGCACCATCAGTTTTGTGGTGAACGATGGCACCAACGACAGTGTCACAGCCAATCGCACAGTGACCGTGGCAGCCACCGACCAGACGCCCGTTCTCAGCAACAGTGGCGGCAGCGGCCTCTTCACCGAAGGCCAGGGCCCTGTGCAGGTCGACCCGGGCCTGACGGTCTCGGATCTGGACAACGCGACGCTTGCCTCGGCCACCGTGCAGATCACAGGCAACTTCCAGGGTGGCGAGGACTTGCTGCAGTTCACCAACACCAGCAGCACGCTCTACGGCAATATCGTCGGCAGCTACAACGCCGCCACCGGTGCATTGACGCTGTCCTCTGCAGGCGGCACGGCCACCCTCGCCCAATGGCAGGCCGCGTTGCGCGACGTCAACTACAGCAATACTTCCGAAAGCCCAGACACCAACAGTCGCACGATCAGTTTCAGTGTGAATGACGGGACCAAGAACAGCGCTGTTGATACCAAGACAGTCGGTGTTGCGGCAGTCAACGACGCTCCTACTGTTTCCATTTCCATCGCGGACCAGATCGCAACCGAAGACGCAGCCTTCAACTTCCAAATACCGTCCAATGCGTTCACGGATGTGGATGTGGGAGACACCCTGGCCTTCAGCGCTCAGCTTACAGGTGGTGGTGTTCTACCTGCATGGCTGATTTTCAATTCTGCCACCCGTACCTTCAGTGGTACGCCCGTCAACCAAGATGTCGGCGTGTTGTCGATTGATGTGACCGTCAATGATGGGCATGGAGGCTCGGTGACGGACACCTTCCAACTGGTCGTGAGCAACACCAACGATGCGCCCACGTTGGCCAACGCCATCTCCAATCACTCCGCTACCGAAGGCTTTGCGTTCAGCTACACCTTTGCGGCCAACACTTTTGCCGACGTGGATGTGGGTGATACCCTTGCCTACACAGCCCAGCTCGCTGGAGGCGGAGCCCTTCCTGCCTGGTTGAACTTCAACCCAGCCACCCGTACTTTCAGCGGTACACCTGCCGGTACCGGAACAGTGAGCATAGAGGTAACAGCCAATGACGGCCACGGCGGCAGCATGAGCGACAGCTTTGACGTGGTTATCAGCGCAGCACCGGTGGATCCTGAACCACCAGTAACTCCGCCGGTAACCCCTCCTGTGAC
Organism: Acidovorax sp. GW101-3H11; assembly: GCF_001633105.1. Taxonomy (GTDB): domain Bacteria; phylum Pseudomonadota; class Gammaproteobacteria; order Burkholderiales; family Burkholderiaceae_C; genus Acidovorax. Next base: position 19,655 of record NZ_LUKZ01000032.1, on the reverse strand, counting down.
CCCGCCAACGCCCGGAGTGCCCGACAACGACGGCATCCCGCCAGCTGTTGAAGACCAGGCCCCGGGCATCCCGGGCCCCAATGGAGCCATCGTGGCGGGAGACGGTAATGGAGATGGCATTAAGGACAGCGAACAAGCGGGAGTGGCCTCGATCGGTTTCGTGCTTAGTCCCACAGGGCAGAGCAACCCGGGCAATGCACCGCCGACTTTTACGACCCTGGTCGCCAGCAGTCAGAACGGTAAAGTGGGCAGCGGCAACGAGAATGCACGCATCACCAGCCTGACGCAAAAGGACGCACCGCCAGACCTGCCTGCGGGCATGCAAATGCCAATAGGGCTGGTGAGTTTCACGGTAGCACTGGCGGCTGGCAAGACAGGAGAGAACTTCAGCCTGTACGTGGACCCGGCGCTGGGGGTGAACGGATACTGGAAAGAAAGTGCCAGCGGCCAATGGGTGAACATCGCCAGCGAGCCTTACGGAGGCAAGATGGTGGTGGAAGGCGGACGCCTGCGGCTGGACTTCCACATCGAAGACGGGGGACAATTCGATGCGGATGGGAAGGTGGACGGGATCATCACCGACCCTGGGGCACCGGGGCACATGGCGTTGTCGATCATGGGGCAGGCGCCGGATATGCCTCATGGGTTCTGGTTCTAATTCTCCGAGGCGGTGCATAGTGCGGAGGAATCCTCCTCCGCGTCCTCATCCCACGTTTACACCTCAGAGAAAGCAGTTGACCCAGTCTCTAAAGCAAAACAAACTCCTGCCTTCACACGCCCCCCAAAAGCCCGGCTCGGCTTGTGCGACTCGCTCCCAAGCATGTCTCCACGCGTTTTTTGAAACTGCTGAAGGCACAGGACGTGACCGTTTTAGAACGTGTTGCGCTACACACGCTGTGGTTTGCAAAAAGGAGACCGCGCACACGCTCTTGATCAACGCGCAGGAGAGAACCAAGGAGGCCGCATCCAAGGACGTTTCGCGAACGGAAGAGAAAGGGCTGACACAGCGAGAGTAGGCCGCATGGGTTGCGCAAGAGCAGGCCCTGGTACTGACGGTGAACGGCTTGACACTGGGGCCCAAGCTTGCGGGAACGGCTGCGGCAACGACGCGAACCCTTTCACCCCCTGCTGCCCAGCTGGCGACGGAGCGGTCTGACGACGATGCAGAAAGTGTTGCAGTACCAACAGCTCAATGATGCGTCTACAGGCTGAGTGCCCACTTTTTTAATCAATCCCACGCCCTGTTGCAGCAACCGCGTGTGACTGTGACAAGGCAGCAGCATTGGCGCAGGTCTACATCATCAATGCACGCAACCGTTCGCACTGCCAGAAAACGGCGCAGCCCAGGCTTCTAAAAGAGCTACGCCAGCCCGCTCAGCGCGCCAATGCCTCCTTAGTGGTGCCTGGGCTGCCCGTGCCACCGCTGTGGCGCTTGACCAGCCCAATCAGAATGTGGATGCTCACCGCAAACGCCACCAGCACTATGGCACCCACACCCCACAGCGCCCAGGCCAGGAAGGTGATGCCCCCTGCCAGAGCAGGTACGGCCTCCAGCACCGCTTGCACCACGGGGCCCACAGACGATACGAAGACCTCCCACTGGCCCATCAACTCTGGGGGCATCCAGGCCTTGAGCCAGCCTGGCACGAGGATGGTGGTTGCCACCGCGCTGCCGCCGGTCAATGCGCCCGCGCTGGACACCACCCAGACCGTAACCGCATGCGTTCCCCAGCAGGCCAGAGACCACAGGGCCAGCAGCGCCAATGAAAGAAACCAGTTGATTGCGTAGAACATGTGAAAGCTTCCTCTGTATTGAAATTGGCAAGCGACGAGTATGGGCAAACCCGCGTGACATAGACACCAGACCTAGCCGCACCTAGCATTCGGCTTTCTCGAACCTGAGCCCGCCCATGCTGAACTACCGCCACCTCTACTATTTCTGGATCGTTGCCAAGGAAGGTGGCTTTGCCAGGGCAGCAGACCGGCTGGAGATGGCGGTGCAGACCATCAGCGCCCAGGTGCGCGATCTGGAAAAGGCGCTGGGCCACCAGCTCCTCAAGCCCTCGGGGCGCGGGGTGGCGCTGACCGAAGCGGGGCAAGCTGCATTCACCCGTGCCGAAGAGATTTTTCAATTGGGCCAGTACATCGAAGAAGAGGTGCGGGAGGCCGCGACTGCCCGCGTTGCCCGGTTGTCGGTGGGATTGTCGGATGGCATCTCCAAACTCGCAGCGCATGCACTGCTGGAGCCCGTGCTGGCCACACCCCACCTGCGGCTGGTATGCCATGAGGGAGAGTCGGACGAGTTGCTTTCTGAGCTGGCCCTTCACCAACTGGATGTGGTTCTGGCCGGGCAAGCAGCGCCGCGCAACCCCCACCAGCGCCTGACCAGCGAGCGAATCGCCCGGTCTACACTGCAGTGGTATGGCCCGGCGTCCCTGGTGAAAAAGCAAGTACGTGACCGTTTTCCCCAGTCGTTGCAAGACTTGCCGGTGCTACTGCCCACCCACCATGCACCACTGCGCGCCACCCTGGATGCATGGTTTCAAGACCTGGGCGTGCAGCCCCGGGTAGTGGGGGAGTTTGAAGACAGTGCCTTGCTGGCCGTATTTGCCGCGCGGGGGCTGGGGGTGTTTCCGGTGAGCCGGTTGGGTGCTCAGGACGTGGGACTGGTGCGCGGGCTGCGCCTGCTGGGTGAATGCCCACAGCTTTTTGAAGAAGTGCATGCCATATGGTCCCGCAGAGGGCAGCACCACCCGCTGGTTCGGCAACTGGTCGATGCAGCTTCCACGGGCTAGGACGAAGCATGGAAAGCAGCGCACGGACCGGCTACAGCCGCAACGGCCTGCGCAACCGCACACAACACACCGCTTCGTCAGGCTGCCATGGCGAGCCACCTGCTGTTCCGCGCCACGGGCACCACATCCATATGCCATTGCTGACGCACCGCGTTCATCAGCAACCACTCAGCAGGGGCCAGGTGGTGGTCTGCAGTGGCCGCCGCTTCTGCAAACTCCAGCGCCTTACGCCGCAGCACAGGATCGTCCACTTCAGCCAAGAGCAAGGCCAACGTGGGCCCACCGATACTTGCGGTCAGAACCCGCTGCTCATGCGCGCCCATCCACAGGTCCTCGCACAGGCCATGCAACACCTGGGCGAAGTCACCCTGCGGCAAGCCCAATTCTTGCTCCATATGCAGTCCGTGCAATGCCTCCAGTTCGGACCGGCTCACATGGCCATCCGACACCAAAAGCAAGGCGATGATTCGGGCGACAGCTTCGGGGCTGTTGCGGCGATAGGTTCGCATCTCTACTCTCCTTGACACGGGGGATGATTCAACGACACGGGTGACAAACAAGCGCCGGTGCGCCCACGGCACCGCCTCAGCGGCGATAACGAGAGCGTGGCTGCCAACCGTCGCGGTACTGGGCTTGTACTCGCAGCGGCACCTTGACCGGCACGCGCCGCAGCACGGGCGATGGCACCACAGAAAAGCGAGAAATCCAGCGCACAAGGTGATGGCGCAGGGAGTGGATGAGCGACGAAATTCCTATCCAGGGTTTCATGAATGGCTCCTTTGAAGCGGAAGATTCACAACGGGGAAGATCCTCGAATGTGGGGCCCCTATCCGCTGGAAAGAAGCAGGTTTTCTCTGATCAGAGAATCTAAAAAGCCGCAGCTCTATCGGCATGGCCGATTGCCTCCAAGACACAGGTTTTTTGGCTGCTTCGTGCAGAAATTTCCTGCTGGATGGCATCCAGAGTGCGGGCTACGGTGTCACCCTCAACCCAGGAGATTGCCCATGCAGATTCTTGTCAGAACCCATCACCCAGAAGCTGCGCAAATGCGTGAGACCGTGGAGCGCCGCGTGCGCTTTGCCTTCAGGCGGCTGAATGCGCTGGTGCCCCGTGCAGACATCAAGCTCGACGACATCAACGGCCCCCGGGGTGGCCCGGACAAGCGCTGTCAGATTGCGCTGCGCACAGACGGCGCAGGCGCCGTTGTCGTGTCTGCGGTAGCCAAGGACTGGCGCTCAGCACTCGACGAGGCGCTGGCCAGCGCTGCTCGCTACCTTCTGCGTGCGTGGCGCCGCAGTTCCACATCCCACAAACAACGCCGCCGCGATGGGGCAGCTGACGCCAAACGGCAACGCGGCACCGAACACTTCGCCTGAAGAATGTCCGATCCCTGGTACTCGGCGCAACGCGCAAGCAGCGCATGCGTCCGGGCCACAGCTGGCAACAGGCACCTCGTGCGGCCCTGTGTCCTGATTAAATCGGCTTCTGACATCACACTGGGCATACCCCCGCCCTATCAGACCTCTTCTGTGAAAGATGCGCTAAGAGACACCGCCTGCTCCACCACGTCACGCGTCAGCGTGGGCACGAAGCTCTCAATGAACTGGTACGCATACCCGCGCAGCCACGCACCGCGCCGCAGACCCAGGCGGGTGAGGTTCACTTCAAACAGGTGGCCCGCATCGATCATGCGCAGGTGGCGGTCGCGGTCTTCGTCCACCGCTATGGAGGCAACGATGCCCACGCCCATGTCCAGCTCCACATAGGTCTTGATCACATCGGCGTCCATGGCGGTGAGCACGATGTCAGGGGCCAGGCCCGCGTTGGCAAACGCGGTGTCGATGTGCGCGCGGCCGGTGTAGCCCAGCTCGTAGGTGATGATGGGATGCTCGGCCAGTTGCTCCAGCGTGACGGGGCCGGGATGGGCCAGCAGCGGGTGGCCCGGGGGCACAACGATGCTGTGCGTCCAGCGGTAGCAGGGCAGCGTGACCAGCGCGTCATAGCCCGCCAGGGCCTCGGTGGCCACGCCGATGTCGGCCTCGCCGCTGAGCAGCATCTCCGCCACCTGGCGCGGCGAGCCCTGGTGCAGGTGCAGCGACACCTGTGGGAACATGGCGCGGAAGTCGCGCACGACCTGGGGCAACGCATAGCGCGCCTGCGAGTGCGTGGCGGCCACCGACAGGCGGCCCTGCGCGCTGTCGCTGAAGTCCTGCCCGGCCCGCTTGAGGTTGTCGGCTTCGAGCAGCAGGCGGTCCAGCGTAGGCAGCAGCACCTCGCCCGGCGGCGTGAGCCCGGTGAGGCGCTTGCCCGCGCGCCCGGCGCAGCAACACAATCAAAAAAGAGGGACAAAAGGGGAAGAAGGAAGGCACTGGCAGCACGGCAGGGCCGCAGCGCCAGGCCGGTGTCAGACGCTACATCGCACCTGCGAGAACGGCACCGGTGCAAACCGCGTGGCCTGTGCGGGCGACGGGCGCAGGGTTTCGGTCACAAGCACATTCACCGCGTCGTCCAGGCGGGCCGCAATATCGGCCTGCACGTGATAACTGCCCTCGGGCGTCAGCGTGACCTGGGCGTCGGTGGCGTAGATGCCAGGCAAGATGCTTTTGGCGCCCAGCGACTGCAGCACGGGGCGCAGCGCGTAGTCGAGCGCCAGCATGTGGTGCGGGCTGCCGCCCGTGGCCAGGGGCAGCACGACCTTGCCCTTGAGGGCCGTTTGCGGCAGCAGGTCCAGAAACACCTTGAGCACCCCGCTGTAGGCCGCCTTGTAGACCGGGGTGGCCACCACCAGCACGCTGGCATCGGCCACCTGGTCGATGGCATGCACCACCGTGGGATGCCCAAAGTCGGCCAGCAGCAGCGCCTGGGGCGAGAGGTCGCGGATGTGGATGCGGTCCATCAGCGCACCGCGCACCTGAAGGCGCTGGGCCACGGCATCCAGCAAGGCGGCGGAGCGGGAACGCTCGGAGGGGCTGCCGGCGATGAGCAAGGCGGACATAGCTTTCCTTAACTACTGATTTGATAGCTGCTAGCGCTTTATGGATAAGCGCTAGAGGCCGATTTGGCTTGATTTTTCACCTATCTCAGATGGGAGCATCAGCCTGCACACCCGCATCGGCGCTGGGGTTGACCCCCTCTCCCCTCGCGGGAGAGGGTTGGGGAGAGGGGGCCTGCACCCGCGCCGCGCCCGTTTCACCCCCTCTCCCCGGCCCTCTCCCACAAGGGGAGAGCAACTGTGTTTGAAGTCAAGCCTTTCTCAAGCACCGGCAGGCCTGTGGATAACCAGCCTGCCACGGCTTGCCCGAGCGGATCACCGCGTTGATGATCGTCAGCAGCTTGTGCATGCATGCGGTCAGCGCCACCTTCTTGGGT
>NZ_LUKZ01000032.1:0-12636 GCF_001633105.1 Acidovorax sp. GW101-3H11 | reverse complement strand
AGCCAACCAGCAACTGTTCGGGCTCGCAACAAACGGCCAGCCATCCACGCCAAATGCTCTCCCGCGGGCTCGCGGCCCAGAGGGCCAACGGGCTGTGGATAACCGCACAAACTCATTTCCCCAAACATCGAAAACGAAAGATACAAGGGAGTGAGAGCCATCTGAGATCGGTACCTAATCAGGCATTCCTGTTCTTACTTGCGCGTGTAGATCTGGTCAAAGCTGGCGTTGTCCGCAAAGTGCTCCTTGGCCGCCTTGTCCCAGCCACCGAACGCGTCGTTGATGGTGAACAGGTTCAGCTTGGGGAACTGCTTGGCGTACTTGGTCTTGGCTTTGTCGGACACGGCCGGGCGGTAGAAATGTTTGCCCGCAATGTCCTGGCCTTCTTCGGTGTAGAGGTACTGCAGATAGGCCTCGGCCACGGCGCGGGTGCCCTTCTTGTCCACGTTCTTGTCCACCACCGAGACGGCAGGTTCGGCCAGGATGGAGATCGAGGGGGCAATCACATCAAACTTGGTGCCGAACTCTTTCTCCAGCAGGTAGGCCTCGTTCTCCCAGGCGATCAGCACGTCGCCCTGGTTGCGCTGCGCAAACGTGATGGTGGAGCCGCGCGCGCCGGTGTCCAGCACGGGCACGTTGCCATACAGCTTGGCCACAAAGTCCTTGGCCTTGGCGTCACCGCCGTACTTGCGCTTGGCAAACTCCCACGCGGCCAGGTAGTTCCAGCGCGCGCCGCCCGAGGTCTTGGGGTTGGGCGTGATCACCTTCACGTCGGCGCGCACCAGGTCGTCCCAGTCCTTGATGCCCTTGGGGTTGCCCTGGCGCACCACCAGCACGATGGTGCTGGTGTAGGGCGAGCTGTTGTGCGGCAGGCGCTTTTGCCAGTCCTTGGGAATCCAGCCGCCGTTGGTGTGCAGCGCATCGGTGTCACCCGCCAGGGCCAGCGTGGCCACATCGGCGTCCAGCCCGTCGATGATGGAGCGCGCCTGCTTGCCCGAGCCGCCGTGGCTTTGCTTGATGGTCACGTCCTGGCCGGTCTTGGCCTTCCAATGCTTGGCAAAGGCCTGGTTGAACTCCACGTACAGCTCGCGCGTGGGGTCGTACGACACATTGAGCAGCGTCACAGACTGTGCAAACGACGGCAATGCCGTCAGGGCCAAACTGCCCACCAGGGCGGCGGCGAAGGGAAACTTGATAAAGTCGCGGCGAAAGTTCATGGAAGGGCCTCTTTTGTGAATGTGTTGCGGTGCAAAACACCGATGAAACGCATTCTGGAAGGCCCTCTTCAAAACTGGAACTACTGAGATTTCAGTTCTTAATATCTAAATCATCTGAGCGAACCCTTCTTCGCTCGCCCCCACTGCAAGGAATTCCCATGGCACGCACCGTTCAATGCATCAAGCTCGGCAAAGAAGCCGAAGGCCTCGACTTTCCCCCCTACCCTGGCGAGCTGGGCAAACGCATCTGGGAAAGCGTGAGCAAGGAAGCCTGGGCGGGCTGGCTCAAGCACCAGACCATGCTGGTCAATGAAAACCGCCTGAACCTGGCCGATGCGCGCGCCCGCCAGTACCTGGCGCGGCAGATGGAGAACCACTTTTTTGGCGGTGGCGCTGACGCTGCGGCCGGTTACGTGCCCCCCAGCGCCTGACCCCTCTTCCTCTCTCCATGTCCGAGCCTGTTGACTGGCTGCCGGACGGCACCCCCTACAGCCCCCGCTTCGGCGACCGCTACCACAGTGAAAACGGCGGCCTGGACCAGGCCCGCCGCGTGTTTCTGAACGGCTGTGGCCTGCCCGCCGCCTGGGCGGGGCAGCCGCAGTGGCGCATTCTGGAAACCGGATTCGGCTTTGGCCTGAACTTTCTGGTGACCTGGGCCGCGTGGCGGGCCGACCCTGCCCGGCCCACGCTGCTGCACTTTGTCTCGACCGAAGCCTGGCCCGTGAGTGCGGCCGACCTGTTGCGCGCCACCTCGTTCCACCCCGAGCTGGCACCGCTGGCCGAAGCACTGCACCGCCAGTGGTGGGGCCTGCTGCCGGGCGTGCACCGCCTGCGTTTTGATGAAGGCCGTGTTTTGCTCACCCTGTATGTGGGCGACACCCAGGCCATGCTGCGCCAGCAGAACCTGGTGGTGGATTCCATCTACCTCGACGGCTTCAGCCCCCAGCGCAACCCCGAAAGCTGGGACCTGCACACCCTGAAGGCCGTGGCGCGCTGCTGCCGTCGCGGTACGCAGCTCGCCACCTGGACCATCGCCCGCGCCGTGCGCGATGCCCTGGCGCAATGCGGCTTTGAAGTAACCCGCGTGCCCGGTGTGCCGCCCAAGCGCGACAACCTGCATGCCACCTACAACCCGCGCTGGGAGCCACGCACCACGCGCCAGCCTGCGGTGGCGCCCGAACCTGCCCTGCCCGGGCCCTGCATCGTGATCGGCGGCGGCATTGCAGGCGCGGCCACCGCCGCCAGCCTGGCGCGGCGCGGCTGGCATGTCACCGTGCTGGACCAGGCCCCCGAGCCCGCCGCAGGCGCATCGGCCCTGCCCGCCGGGGTGTTTGCACCCCATGTGTCGCCCGATGACAGCGTGCTGTCGCGCCTGTCGCGCAGCGGCATCCGCACCACACTGGAGCAGGCCCACTGGCTGCTGAGCGAGGGCGTGGACTGGGCGCATTGCGGTGTGCTGGAGCACCGCACCGATGGCACGCCCGGCCTGTCACCCGATTGGGGCCAAGGACCCGGCGCGGCCTGGAGCGAGCCTGCACCGCCCGCCAGCCTGGCCGCTGCCCAGTTACCGCCCGACGCCACCGCCTGCTGGCACCACCAGGCGGGCTGGGTGCGCCCGGCGCGCCTGGCCAGGGCCTTACTGGGCCACCCCGGCATTCAATGGCAGGGAAATTGCGCGGTAGCCCAGTTGCGGCGTGTGGAAACGCCCGTCGCCGATGGCCCCCCGGCAGCACCGGTCTGGCAGGCGCTGGACGCCCAAGGCCAGCTGCTGGCCGAGGCGCCCACCGTGGTCATCGCGGCGGGCGCGGGCAGCCCGGGGCTGCTGCAGCACCGCTGGCCCCTGCAGCCGGTGCGCGGCCAGGTGTCGTGGGGCGAACATGCAGCCCCTGCGGCGCCGCTGCTGCCATTCATTCCGTTTCCGGCGAACGGCAGCGGCAACCTGGTGCCCCGATTCCCGCTGGGCGACAGCCCCCAAGGCGACCAAGGCTGGGTGATGGGCTCCACGTTCGAGCGGGACGTGCAGGCCCTGCCCCCCAGCGCCGCCGACATCCAGGCAGCCCACGCCACCAACTGGGCCAAGCTGCAGGGCTTGCTGCCCGGCATCGCCCCCCAGCTGGAACCCCTGTTCGTCGGGGCGCTGCAACCCTCAGCGTCATCACCGCCCGCCGGGGCCCCACCCGCCCTGCACACCTGGGCCGCCGTGCGCTGCACCGCCCCCGACCGCCTGCCCATCGTGGGCCCCGTGGACCCGGCACACCTGCCCGGGCTGTGGGTCAGCACCGCCATGGGCGCGCGCGGGCTGACGCTGGCGCTTTTGTGTGGCGAACTGCTGGCCGCGCGCCTGCAGGGCGAGCCCCTGCCCATCGACGCGCGGCTGGCCAAGGCACTGGGCACCGAGCGCCTGGCGTAACGCGGGCTGCCGCAGCCCCCCCCGCCAGCCCGCGCCAATCCTTGCTTATAAACAAATGGACATATCGGCAGAGAAAAACAATAGTTTGCATCCATAAGAAGCCCCTCTATATTCGCCGCCATGCATGAATTGGCGTTTGTTTTTGCGGGCTTTGCCGTCGGGCTCATCGTGGGCCTGACCGGTGTGGGCGGCGGCTCGCTCATGACGCCGATCCTGATCTTCTTCTTTGGCGTGAAGCCGCACATGGCCGTGGGCACCGACCTACTGTTTGCGGCTTTCACCAAGATGGGCGGCACCGTGAGCCTGGCCCGCCAGCGCCTGGTGCCCTGGAAGGTGGTGGGCCAGCTGTGCGCAGGCAGCATTCCGGCCGCGTTGCTGGCGCTGTGGGCACTCAAGGCGATGGGCCCGGCCAGCGGCACGGCGCAAAGCATCATGACCACCACGCTGGGTTTTGCGCTGCTGCTCACGGCGGCAGCCACGCTCTACAAGGCCATTGCGTTTTCGGCCCAGCGCCAGGCGGCCGAAGCCGCTGCCCGCAAGGCCCACGCGGGCGACCCCACCCGCCCCCGCCACTGGAGCCTGCCCGTGCTGCTGGGCGCCGTGATCGGCACGCTGGTCACCTTCACCTCGGTGGGCGCGGGCGCCATTGGCGTCACCGTGCTGCTGCTGGTCTACCCCCTGCTGCCCCTGCCGCGCGTGATTGGCGCCGACATTGCCTACGCCGTGCCTTTGACCCTGGTGGCAGGGTTGGGTCATGCGTCGCTGGGCTCGGTGGACTGGCCTTTGCTTGCACAATTGCTGGCTGGCTCGCTGCCGGGCATCTGGCTGGGTTCGCGCCTGGTCACCCGCACGCCTGAGCGCCTGATCCGCTCCGCCCTGTCCGTCCTGCTGGCCTGGGCAGGCTTCAAATTGATTCTGATCTAGGAACCCCCGGTTCCCGCCCCACGATGTACCAATACACAGAATTCGACACCCAGTTCGTGCAGCAGCGCGCACACCAGTTCCGCGACCAGCTCACGCGCTGGCAGACGGGCAAGCTGAGCGAGGACGACTTCCGCCCCCTGCGCCTGCAAAACGGCTGGTATGTGCAGCGCTACGCCCCCATGCTGCGCGTGGCCGTGCCCTATGGCGAGATCGCCAGCCGCCAGCTGCGCGTGCTGGCACAGATCGCCCGCGAATACGACGAGCCCGAAGCCGCCGTGTTCAAGTCGGCCATGGAAGGCCAGGGCAAGCTGGGCACCACGTTTTTGCCCACGCACTGCGCCCACTTCACCACGCGCACCAATGTGCAGTTCAACTGGATTCCGCTGTCCAAAAGCGCCGACGTGATGGACCTGCTGGCCAGCGTCAACCTGCACGGCATCCAGACCAGCGGCAACTGCATCCGCAACACCACCACCGACGCCTTGGCGGGCATCGCCGTGGACGAGATCGTGGACCCCCGCCCCTATGCGGAGCTGATCCGCCAGTGGTCCACACTGCACCCTGAGTTCGCGTTTTTGCCCCGCAAGTTCAAGATCGCCATCACCGGCGCCAAGGACGACCGCGCGGCCACTGGCTGGCACGACGTGGGCCTGCACCTGGTCAAGAACGATGCGGGTGAGATCGGCTTCAAGGTGTTTGTGGGCGGTGGCATGGGCCGCACCCCAGTCATCGGCACGGTGATCCGCGAGTTCCTGCCCTGGAACCAGATCATGAATTACATCGAGGCCATCGTGCGCGTGTACAACGAGCACGGCCGCCGCGACAACAAGTACAAGGCCCGCATCAAGATTCTGGTGAAGTCCGAAGGCCAGCAGTACATCGACGATGTGGAAGCCGAATACCGCCAGATCCTGGAGATTGACGGCGGCCCCCACACCATCCCGCAGGCCGAATTCGACCGCGTGGCCGCCTGCTTTGTGGCGCCTCAGCTGGCCGACGTTGCCGATGTGGCGCCAGAGGCCCTGCAGGCACAGCTGGACGCGCAGGCGGCCGAGCATGTAATGTTTGGCCGCTGGCTCAAGCGCAATGTGCACGCCCACCAAAACCCGCAATTGCGCGCCGTCACGCTGTCGTTCAAGCGCCCCGGCCAGTCGCCCGGCGACGCGACCAGTGACCAGCTCATCGCCCTGGCCAACCTGGTGGACAAGTACTCCGCCGGTGAAGCCCGCGTGACCCACGACCAGAACGTGCTGCTGCCCTGGGTGCACGCCAGCCGCCTGTTTGCACTGTGGGAAGAAGCCAAGGCCCTGGGCCTGGCCAGCGCCAACGTGCAGCTGCTCACCGACATGATCGCCTGCCCCGGCGGCGACTTCTGCGCGCTGGCCAATGCCCGCTCGCTGCCGATTGCCGAGGCCATCACCCAGCGTTATCAAGACCTGGACGAGCTCGACGACATCGGCGAGATCGACCTGCACATCAGCGGCTGCATCAACAGCTGCGGCCACCACCACAGCGGCCACATCGGCATCCTGGGCGTGGATAAAGACGGCAAGGAGTGGTACCAGGTCACGCTGGGCGGCTCGGACGGCTCGGACCTGTCGGGCGCTGCTGTCGCAGGCAAGGTGATTGGCCCCTCGTTCTCGGCCGCCGAAGTGCCGGACGTGATCGAGGCCGTGCTGGGCACCTACCGCGACCTGCGCGAAAGCGGCGAGACCTTCCAGAACACCGTGCGCCGCACCGGCCTCGACCCGTTCAAGGAAGCCGCCAAGACCGCCCGCCACCCTGCCACCGAAGCGCTGGCCACGGCCTGATCGCCAGCCGCCAATCCCTACAAGACCCATGAAAATTCTTGCATCCCAAGACCACCAGCCGCCCGCAGAAGGCGATGCCCGCACCGTGGCGCTGGCCAACGACGCCGACGCGCTGGCCCTGCCGCTGGACGGCGTCGAGCGTGTGGACCTGCACTTCCCCAGCTTCACCGACGGCCGCGCGTTCAGCCAGGCGTTTTTGCTGCGCCGCCGCCGTGGCTTTGCGGGCGACATCCGCGCCACCGGCGACGTTCTGATCGACCAGCTGGTGCAGATGCAGCGCACGGGCTTCAGCTCGGCCGTGCTGCGCGAAGGCGTTGACCCGGCCGACGCCCAGCGCCAGTTCGAGAGGTTCCCCGGCTTCTACCAGGGCGACGCCGTCAACCCCCAGCCGCTATTTGCCAGCAAGGCCGCCTGATCTGCCGCCAGGCCCGCCCACACTCCATCGCACCATGAGCCAATTCGATCTCGCACACATCAACGCGGAACTCGGCCGCAACGCCGAGGGCCTCGTCGCCTGGGCCCTGGGCCTGGGCCAGAGCCCCATCGTCACCACCAACTTCCGCCCGTTCGAAGCGGTGATCCTGCACATGGTGTCGCAGGTGAACCCCGATGTGCCCGTGGTCTGGATGGACAACGGCTACAACACCGAAGCCACCTACCGCTTTGCCGACGAGGTCACAAAGCAGCTGGGCCTGAACCTCAAGATCTACCTGCCGCGCCGCTCGCGCGCACACCGCGAAGCCGTGGAAGGCACCACCCCGGGGCTGGACGACCCGCGCCACGCCGCGTTCACCGAAGAGGTGAAGCTGGAGCCCTTTGCCCGCGCCCTGCGCGAGACCGCGCCCAAGGTCTGGTTCACCGCCCTGCGGGCCACCGACACCGCCGTGCGCGCGCAGATGGACCCGGTGAGCATCAACCCCGACGGCCTGATCAAGGTGGCGCCACTGCTGCACTGGTCGTCCAAAGAGCTGCACGAATACTGCGTGAGACACGGCCTGCCCAACAACTTCGACTATGTGGACCCCACCAAGGGCGAAGACAACCGCGAGTGTGGTTTGCACATTGCGCATTGATACCAAGAAACCGTTCACGCTGAGCTGGTCGAAGCGCCGCGCAGAGCTTCGGCAAGCCTGTCCTGAGCCTGTCGAAGGGCTCAGCCCGAACGGTTCTGATGGTTCGAACGCTCATCCGTACGAAACCCCACTGATCCGACCATGAACGCCCGCACAGACTCAGCGCTGCTTGAGAAAACCAACAACATGAGCTACCACCTCAACAACTCCCACCTGGACGCGCTGGAAGAAGAAACCATCTTCATCCTGCGCGAAGTCGCCGCCGCCTTCGAGCGCCCCACCCTGCTGTTCTCGGGCGGCAAGGATTCGCTGGTCATGCTCAAGTGCGCCGAAAAAGCGTTTGGCGCGGGCCGCATCCCCTACCCGCTGCTCATGATCGACACGGGCCACAACTTCCCCGAAGTGACGGACTTCCGCGACTTCCGCGCGAAGGAGCTGGGTGCCGAGCTGATCGTGCGCAGCGTCGAAGACTCGATGGCGCGCGGCACCGTGCGCCTGTCCCACCCGGGCGAATCGCGCAACGTGCACCAGTCGGTCACGCTGCTCGAAGCGATTGAAGAGTTCCGCTTTGACGCCCTGATCGGCGGCGCCCGCCGCGACGAAGAAAAGGCGCGTGCCAAAGAGCGCATCTTCAGCCACCGCGACAGCTTCGGCCAATGGCAGCCCAAGGCCCAGCGCCCCGAGTTGTGGACCCTGTTCAACACCCGCCTGCAGCCGAACGAGCACTTCCGCGTGTTCCCCATCAGCAACTGGACCGAGCTGGACGTGTGGCAGTACATCGACCGCGAGAACATCGCGCTGCCCAGCATCTACTACACGCACAAGCGCCAGGTGGTGGACAAGAAGGGCCTGTTGATGCCCGTGACCGAACTGACCCCGCCGCGCGACGGCGACGTGGTGGAAACGCGCGATGTGCGCTTCCGCACCGTGGGCGACATCACCTGCACCGCACCGGTGGAAAGCACCGCCGCCACCCCGGCCGAGATCGTCATCGAGACCCTGGCCGCCGACGTGAGCGAACGCGGCGCGACGCGCATGGACGACAAGACTTCCGACGCTTCGATGGAGAAGCGCAAAAAAGACGGCTATTTCTGAGACGGGCACTTCTGATGACTACTACCAATTCGATAGCTGCCAACGCTTACCAGACGGGCGGTGAAGCCCAAAATGACCATGTTTCCGCCCTCAAGTTCATCACCTGCGGCAGCGTGGACGATGGCAAGAGCACACTGATCGGCCGCCTGCTGGTGGACAGCAAGGCCGTGCTGCAAGACCACCTGGCCGGTGTGCAGCGCCAGGGCGAGACCGACCTGGCCCTGCTGACCGACGGCCTGAGCGCAGAGCGCGAACAAGGCATCACCATCGACGTGGCCTACCGCTATTTCGCCACCGAAGAGCGCAAGTTCATCATTGGCGACGCACCCGGCCACGAGCAGTACACGCGCAACATGGTCACCGCCGCCAGCAGCGCCGACGCCGCCGTGGTGCTGGTCGATGCGACCAAGCTCGACTGGAAGAACCCCAACCTGGCGCTGCTGCCGCAAACCCGCCGCCACAGCCTGCTGGCGCATTTGCTGCGCGTGCACTCGCTGGTGTTTGCCGTGAACAAGCTCGACGCGGTGGAAGACCCCGCGCTGGCCTGGAAACACATCCAGGGCGCGCTGCAATCCTTTGCGCAGGCCGCTGGCATCAGCGTGCGCGCCACGGTGCCCGTGTCCGCGCTCAAGGGCTGGAACGTGGTCGATGCCCATGCAGGCTGGTGCGGCTACGAAGGCCCCACGCTGCTGCAGGTGCTCGAAGTGCTGCCCAACACGCCCGCCGACACGGCGCTGGCCCCCGCCTTCCCTGTGCAGTGGGTCGAGAAGTTCTCGTCCTCGTCCGACACCAGCCAGGGCCGCCGCGTGTTCTGGGGCCGAGTGGCCGCAGGCAGCTTTGCGCCCGGCACCGCCGTGCAGGTCTTCCCCAGCGGCCAGTTGGCCACCGTGGCCCAGGTGCTGGACCACGCCCGCCGCCCCGCCGATGTGCCCGCAGGCACCAGCGCCGGCATCATCCTGGACCGCGAGGTGGATGTGTCGCGCGGCGACTGGATCCTGGCCGCCCCCACGGCAGCTGCTGCCCCCGCTGCTGACGACGACTTTGGCGACACCCCCGCCGCCACCCCGGCCTGGCCCGCCAGCCGCGAACTGGCCACCACCATCGCCTGGATGGACGACGAGCCCCTGGTTGCAGGCCGCGTGTACTGGGCGCTGCACGGCCACCGCTGGGTGAAGGCCAAGGTCAAGGCCGTGGTGCACAAGCTCAACATCAACACGCTGGCCGAAGAAGCCGCCACGCAGCTCGACCCCAACGCCATTGGCCATGTCCAGCTTGTGCTGCAAGAGGCCATCCCGGCCGCTGCGTTCGGCCAGGCCCGCGTGCTGGGCTCGCTGATCCTGGTGGACACCGCCAGCCACAAAACCGCTGGCGCCGTGCTGGTCCACTGATCCAAATCAGCACCCCAACCCCCAGTCACCCCATCGGGGTGAGGGACCCTGTAACCAAAGGTCGGTGAAAGCTTTTAAAATCGAGGGTTTTCACCGACCCACACAACTCCTGTCATGACCCACGTCGTCTCCGAAAACTGCATCAAGTGCAAGTACACCGATTGTGTGGACGTGTGCCCCGTGGACTGCTTCCGCGAAGGCCCGAACATGCTCGTCATCGATCCTGACGAATGCATCGACTGCGCCGTCTGCATCCCCGAGTGCCCAGCCAACGCCATCTTTGCCGAAGAAGACCTGCCCGCAGACCAGATCGCCTTCATCAAGCTCAACGCTGACCTGGCCTTTGCCGACGGCTGGAAAAGCATCACCAAGCGCAAGCCCGCGCTGCCTGACGCCGACGAGTGGAACGGCAAGCCCGGGAAAGTCAACGAACTGGTCAAGTGCCCCCCCACAGCCAACCGTTCGGGCTGAGCTTGTCGAAGCCTTGCGCCGCGCTTCGACCAGCTCAGCGTGAACGGTTTGCGTCGGTCCAACGCGACGTGGCGCCAAACGCTACCACCCAAGCGTGACGCCCATGATTCAAGAAACCGACGCCGTCGTCATCGGCGCAGGCCCAGTGGGCCTGTTCCAGGTCTTCCAGCTCGGCCTGCAAGGCATCACCGCCCATGTGATCGACGCCCTGCCCCATGCGGGCGGCCAGTGCGTCGAGTTGTACGGCGACAAACCCATCTACGACATCCCCGGCATCCCGGTCTGTACCGGGCGGGAGCTGGCGGATTTGCTGCTCCAGCAGATCGCGCCGTTCAAGACCCAGTGGCACCTGAACACGCTGGTGTCCGCGCTCACCGCACAGGCCGACGGGCGTTTGCTGGTTGAAACATCCCAAGGTGCGCGGCTGCTGGCCCGCAGCGTGTTCATTGCTGCCGGTGTGGGCGCCTTTGTGCCACGTGCACTCAAGGTGGACGGTATCGAGCGCTTTGTGGGCACCCAGCTGCACTACCAGAACCTGCCCGCCCGCGTGGATGTGACCGGGCGCCATGTGGTCGTGCACGGTGGCGACGAGCCCGCCGTGGCCCGTGCCGTGGAACTGGCCGAACAAGGCCAGGCCGCCCGCGTCAGCCTGTTGCACCGCCGCGACGTGTTCCAGGCGCCCGACACCCTGCTGCAGCGCCTGCAGCAATTGCGCGATGTGGGCCGCATCCATGTCGAGGCCGCGCAAATCACCGGCATTGACACCACAGGCGACCAGCTGACCGCCTTGCAGGTCGTGGACGCCGATGGCAGCACCCGAGCCCTGGCAATCGACCTGCTGGTGGCCGTGCTCGGCATCTCGCCCCGCCTCGGCCCCATCGCCGACTGGGGCCTGGCCATGGACCGCAAACAGCTGGTGGTGGACACCGAGGCCTTCCGCACCAGCGTTCCCGGCATCTACGCCGTGGGCGACATCAACACATACCCCGGCAAACGCAAGCTCATCCTGTGCGGCTTCCACGAGGCCACGCTGGCGGCCTTTGGTGCGGCCGAGGCGCTCAAGGGCGATAAGGTGGCGCTGCAGTACACCACGACCAGTCCAAGGCTGCACCAATTGCTGGGCGTGGCACCTGCATCTACGGCCTCATCCACCTGACTGACTGGCTGGCTGGCGCCCGACAGGTGGCACCCAGCCAACCCACTACCATCTGCAACACATTTCCTCCGGGAAATGCCACCGCTAGGGGTGTCGGAGCCGATCACCGGAACCGACTGAGAGAGTCCCTTTGAACCCCATTGAACAGACTCTGGCGCTGCATGCAGATGTGGGCCAAGAACAGCCGGAAGAACTGGGCCATTGGCCCTTTTTTCGTCCGGCCATCGCGCGATAGATCGACCCTGGCGTCGTGACCCACATGTCGGCCAACACGCTGAGGTGTACCAGCCGGAGGCCTGCATCGCTATGATCCGTTTCAGCTCGTCATGTGTAGTGACCAGGGGACGGGCCACCCCACTGCACTCATTGGAAAGTTATGGACATCGAAAGCCTCGGTCGCGAGTATCAAGACTTTAGTAGCAAGGCAGAGCGCTTGCGGATAGCGATCTCAGACCAGCTAATGGCACTGATTTCTGAGAACTCCCTCACCCTCGGCGTACCAATAGAAAGTCGATTGAAGACGTGGAGTTCTGTTGCAGAAAAGCTCGAAAGAAAACAGCTCAAGTTGCAGTCCATCAGGGAACTACCAGACTTGGTAGGCGTTCGAGTCATCTTGCTCTTTAGCTCCGACGTTGGCAAAGCAGTCGGACTAATTGAACAAGTCTTCGAAGTAGTCTCGCGTGAAGATACGGTAACGCGCCTGGGAGATTCTCAGTTCGGCTACCAGTCTCAACATTTTATCGTTCGCCTTCCGGAATCGTGGTTGGGTGTCCCCACCCTTAGTGGACTGGGTCAACTCACGGTTGAACTGCAAATTCGGACTCTTGCGCAGCATATCTGGGCGGCAGCTTCACATAAGCTGCAGTACAAGCAAGAGGCAGGGGTACCGCCACCGCTCCGACGAACAATCAATCGAGTTTCAGCGTTGCTAGAGATAGTTGACCTAGGGATGTCCTGAACAACTCGAATTCGTGAGTGCTACAAGGCCGCAGTTTTCAGATCGCGCAGAGACCGCCCTTTTTGCCTGCTGGTGGGCCTTGCTTTTGGGTTGCCCCGAGGCCCTTCTTGCCGCCTTCGCGGCCATTTGCCTG
>NZ_LUKZ01000031.1 GCF_001633105.1 Acidovorax sp. GW101-3H11 | reverse complement strand
GATGGCTGCCCAAAGGGATGGGTACTCCCCCCGGTGCTCCTGCACCAATCTCACCGCACGCTCACGCACCTCAGGCGAGAACTTGTTTGACTTCTTCATGGCTCAATCCTCTCAGAGAAAAGAGCCTCCTCAAAACCCGGGGCGATTCATGTATGCCTTGATCGCCGCAGCGGTGACCGGGTCGGTCACGGGCACGCTCATCCCCAGTTGAAACCCGCCGCCTGAGCTGCTCAGGATGCTGTAGCGCACCACGGCCCGCAATTCCACGGGTTTGCGGCCGGTGGGTGGCAGGGGCAGTGACACCTTCACCGTGCACTCAGTGCGCGCAGGCAGATTGACAGGGCACAACACGCTGAGGCCCCCCTCGCTGATGTCCATGGTGCGCACCGCCATGGGAGGGCGGCCCGTCAGGATCAACTCGGCCTGCACCCGCAGGATGCGCCGCTCGTGGTTGCGGCGTTCGTCATTCGATGGGATGGGCAGTGCGGAGGTCATGCAGGGTCAAGAGGTCTTCTGGGCGCCAGGCCCCCTTGCTGTGGGCTTTGGCGCGGATCGCTTTGCGGCTGTGTCAGGCGCGGCCGCAGCGGTTAAGCGGTGGGCACCCGGATCGCGTTTTTAGGGCGAAAGGCTTTGCAGACTTCGTCCCGCGTCTCCAGGTAGGGGCCACCGATCAGGTCAATGCAGTACGGCACCGCAGCAAAGATGCCGGGCACGATCTGCTTTCCATCAGCATCCTTCAGCCCCTCCAGCGTCTCGGCAATCGCCTTGGGCTGGCCGGGCAGGTTGATGATCAGGCTTTGCCCACGGACCACGGCCACCTGGCGCGAGAGGATGGCGGTGGGCACAAACTTCAGGCTGATCTGGCGCATCTGCTCGCCAAAACCCGGCATCTCCTTGTGCGCCACGGCCAGCGTGGCCTCGGGCGTCACGTCGCGCAGCGCGGGGCCGGTGCCGCCGGTGGTCAGCACCAAGCTGCAGCCAGCGTCCACCAGCTCGATCAGCGTGGCGCTAATGCCCGCCTGTTCGTCGGGGATCAGGCGCGGCTCGAAGGTGATGGGGTTGTGCAGCGCGCGCGTGAGCCAGTCCTGCAGCGCAGGCAGGCCCTTGTCTTCATAGACGCCGGTGCTCGCGCGGTCGCTGATGGAGACGATGCCGATCTTCACGGCGTCGTGGAGGACGGCTTCACTCATCGCCGTGGTCCTCGTCGGTGTCGCTGGCTTCTGCCGTGCCCGTGCCGCCCAGGTGCTCGCGCACCAGCTGGAACAGCTCGCGGTACGCGCGGCCCTTGCGCGGGGCCAGGCCTTGCGAAACCTGGACATTGGCCTCTTTGCCTGCGGGCTGCGCATCCTTGCGCGCCTGGCGGATCAGCGCGCGCAGCTGCTGGGTGTCGGTGGTGGGGTGCTCGGCCATCCAGGCGGCCAGCGTGTCGTCATCGGCGATCAGGCGGTCGCGCCATTGCTCGGCCAGGTGCAGCTGCAGCTTTTCGGTGGCCGAGCCCTTGTGCTGCTCTTCCAGGGCCTGGCGGGCGGCGTCCACCAGTTCGGGCTCCAGCTTGCGCATGAGCTTGCCCACGTACTGCATCTGGCGGCGCTTGCCTTCAAAGTTGGTGATGCGCTTGGCCTCGGCCAGCGCGTCCACCAGTTTGTCGGGCAGGCCCACGGCGTCGAACAGGTCGGCGCGCAGGTTCAAAAGCTCCTTGCCCAGGTCCTGCAGTTCGTCGCTCTCGCGTTTGAGATCGGTGCGGCTGGCATCGGGCGTGCCTTTGAGTTCGGCCTTGAGTTGAATGTCCAGTTCGCTGCCTTCGGCAACAAAATGGCCTCGCACAAAGTAGCCTTTTTTGGGTTTGCGTGACATGGGGTGGGGGCAAAGAGAGAGGTGGCAGCGAGTGCGCCAAAGTGGCAAGTATCATAGCCGCCGCTATGAACAAACCCTCCAACCGCGCCCCGCGCACCCCCGGCGCGCTGGCTGCTGCGCCCGCAGCTGCCACCTCCCGCACCCCTGACAGCGGCTTCAGCTACAGCCGCCCGTTTTTTGAAGAGCTGGTGGACCGCGCCCTGGCGCATGCCAAAAAGCTGGGCGCCACCGACGCAGGCGCCGAGGCGTCTGAAGGCTGCGGCCTGTCGGTCAGCGTGCGCAAGGGCGAGCTGGAGAACGTGGAGCGCAACCGCGACAAATCCCTGGGCGTGACGGTCTACATCGGCCACCGCCGGGGCAATGCCAGCACGTCGGACTTCTCTAACCAAGCCATCGAGCAGACCGTGCAGGCGGCCTACGACATCGCCCGCTTCACCGCCGAAGATCCCGTGGCGGGGCTGCCCGATGCCGAAGACATCGCACCCGCAGACACGCACCGCGATCTGCAGCTCTTCCACCCCTGGGCCGTCACCAGCGAAGAGGCCGCCGAGATGGCCAAGGCCTGCGAGGCCGCCGCGCTCAAGACCCACCGCCGCATCACCAACAGCGAGGGTGCGGGCGTGTCGGCCCAGCAAAGCCATTTTTTCAGCGCCCACACGCGCGGTTTTCGTGGCGGCTATGCCAGCTCACGCCACAGCTTTTCGGTGGCACCCATCGCCTCGCTGCCCGGTCGCAATGCCGAGATGCAGCGCGACGCCTGGTACAGCTCCATGCGCAACGCCGCCGATCTGGCCTCGCCCGAGGCCGTGGGCCGCTACGCCGCGCAGCGCGCCCTGAGCCGCCTGGGCAGCCGCAAGATCCCCACCACGCAATGCCCGGTGCTGTTCGAATCCACCCTGGCCGCAGGCCTGCTGGGCGGTTTTGTGCAGGCCGTGAGCGGCGGCTCGCTGTACCGCAAGAGCAGCTTCTTGCTCGACTCGCTGGGCAAGATGGTCTTCCCCAAGCACATCGACATTCTGGAAGACCCGTTCATCCTGGGCGGCAAGGGCAGCTCACCGTTTGACGAAGAGGGCGTGCGCGTGGCGCCGCGCAAGGTGGTCAAGGGCGGGCGGGTGGAGGGCTACTTCCTCAGCAGCTACTCGGCCCGCAAATTGGGCATGAAGACCACCGGCAACGCCGGGGGCTCGCACAACCTGGTGCTGACCTCGCGCCTCACCCAAGCCAGCGACAACCTGGACGCCATGCTGCAAAAGCTGGGCACCGGCCTGTTTGTGGTGGAGCTGATGGGCCAGGGCGTGAACTACGTGACCGGCGACTATTCGCGCGGCGCGAGTGGCTTCTGGGTGGAGAACGGCAAGATCGCCTACCCCGTGCACGAGATCACCATCGCGGGCAACCTGAAAGACATGCTCAAGGGCATCGAGGCCGTGGGTGCGGATGCCTACAACTACGGTGCCAAGACGGTGGGCTCCATTCTGGTCAACCGCATGAAGGTGGCGGGGAGCTGAACCCACTGTCTGCCTGTGCTGCGGTAGCGGCGCTGAAAAGCTTCGTTGTGATCGACGCCGTGCGGACTATGCGTCAGCAAAGCCGGCCAGCAGTTGCAGCACACCCTCCACCGCAGGCGAGGGCGGTGGCTGGTGGCGGTGCGCCACGGTCATGGGGCGCATCAGGGGCGGCTGCAGGGGCCGAATCTGCACCCCGGGTGTGCCCTGCAGGTCTTCCACCTCCTCCATCGGCAACAGCGCGGCGCACTGGCTGGCCACCGCCAGGCTTTTGAGCGCGCCGGGGTAGCTCAGCGCCAGAAAGGGGCGGGGGTGGTGGCCCGCCTGGCCAAACCAGTTCGCAATCAGCCCGTGCATTTGTGTAGCGGGCGCAAACGATGCCCAGCGGCGGGTGGCCAGCCAGTCGGGGCCGATGTGGTCGGGCGCGTCCCACGCGGCGGGCAGCAGGGCCACCATGGGGTCGTTGCGCCAGGGCGTTTGCTTTACCTCGGCCAGCGGCGGCTGGGGGCTGGCGACGATGGCAATGTCCAGCGTGCCGGCCTTGAGCCGCTGCATCGACTCGGCCGAACCCACCGCCTCCAGGCGGATTTCCACCCCGGGGCAGCGTGTCGCCAGCGCCTCCAGCATGCGCGGCAGCAGCCGGGTGCTGACCCCTGCCGACACGCCCACCCGGACCATGCCTTCGCGCCCGGATGCGTGGCGCTGCACGCGCTCCATCAGGTCATCGCAGGCAAGCAGCAGCTGGCGCCCCTCCTGCACCAGCACTTCGCCGGCGGGCGTCAGCTCGGCCTGCCGCCGACCCCGCACCACCAGGTCGGCCTGCAGGCGCGATTCCAGCTCCTTGATGTGCAGGCTGATGGTGGGCGGCGCCAGGTGCAGCGCCTGTGCAGCCGCTGCAAAGTTGCCCAGGTCGGCAATCGCAATCAGCGTCTGCAGGTGGTCCAGGTTGAAGTTACGCATCAGTTTTTATGAATTGAGGCTTCATTGAATTCAACTTTGCAGATGGTACGCCATACCCGAGCATCCGGGCCATGTTGCATCCCACCCGTCTGGACCCCGAAAGCACGACCCTCCCATCCCACGCCTACCAGCCGCCGGGGGCCGTGCCACCGGGCCCGTGGGGGCCGCTGGACCCGGCGGGTGCGGCGCCTGGGCGGGCAGTGGCTGCGGGCGCTGGGCGCGGCCCTGGCGCGGGCGGAAAAGCGCATCACCGAGAACTTCAGGGTGCCGCCCCATGGGGGGTGATGGGGGCGGGCCTCCTCACTGCCTGCATTGCAGATACTGCGTGCACTGTTCAGGCGGCGGGGATCGGCCTAGACTGCACCACCGGTCAGACGGCCCGGACCGGGGCCTGGTGCATACCAGGGGGCTGCAAGGCCCGGGGCCGGATTGAGCGAAAGGACTTGGTATGTTGTCCGATGCTTCCGTAACCACCATGCTGCCTGTGATGGACATGGACCGCGCCCGTGCTTTCTACGAGGGCTGCCTGGGCCTGAAACCCGGCGGGTTTCGGCCCGATGGCAAGTTTGTCTATGCCGTGGGCGGCAGCACGCTGGCGCTGTTCCCCAAGCCGGAAGGCACCAAGGCCGACCACACGGCCATCAGTTTTCAGGTGGCCGACATCGCCGCCACCATCGAGGCGCTGAAACGCGTGAAGGTGGTCTTCGAGGACTACGACTTCCCGGGCCTCAAGACCGTGAACCACGTGTGTGTGCTGGGCGCCGAGAAGGCCGCGTGGTTCAAGGACACCGAGGGCAACTACCTCTGTCTGCACGAGGACATTGCCACCTAGCCTGTTGTTTCAAGCAAAAAGGCCGTCATCGCGCGATGGGCATGCCTTTTAAGCTATGGAAATAGGAGCATTTGGGCAAGGGCCGTGGCTCAGCGCCCCGCCACCCGCGCCGCAATCGCTTCGCCCACCTGCGTGGTGCTGGCCGCGCCGCCCAGGTCGGGCGTGCGCGGGCCGCTCTTGATCACTTCTTCGATGGCGTTGACGATGGCATCGTGCGCCGCGCGTCCTGCCCCTTGGCCCTGCGTGAGGAAGTCCAGCATCAGCGCGCCGGACCAGATCATCGCAATCGGGTTGGCGATGTTCTTGCCATAGATGTCGGGCGCCGAGCCGTGCACGGGCTCGAACAGGCTGGGGAAGGTGCGCTCGGGGTTGAGGTTGGCCGAGGGCGCGAGGCCGATGGTGCCGGTGGTGGCCGGACCCAGGTCGCTCAGGATGTCGCCAAACAGGTTGGTGGCGGCCACCACGTCAAAGCGGCCGGGCTGCAGCACGAAGCGCGCGGTCAGGATGTCGATGTGCTGCTTGTCCAGCGTGACCTCGGGGTAGCCCTGGGCCACGTCGTCGGCACGCTGGTCCCACCAGGGCATGCTGATGGCGATGCCGTTGCTTTTGGTGGCCAGGGTGACGTGTTTTTTGGCGCGGCTCTGGGCCAGGTCGAACGCGAATTTGAGCAGGCGGTTGGCACCGTGGCGGGAGTAGACGGATTCCTGGATGCAGATTTCGCGGTCGGTGCCTTCGTACATGAGGCCGCCGAGCGACGTGTATTCGCCCTCGGTGTTCTCGCGCACCACGTAATAGTCGATGTCGCCGGGTTGGCGGCCCGCCAGGGGGCAGGGCACGCCTTCAAACAAACGCACGGGGCGCAGGTTGATGTACTGGTCGAACTCGCGGCGGAACTTGAGCAGCGAGCCCCACAGCGACACGTGGTCGGGCACGGCGCTCGGCCAGCCCACGGCGCCGAAGAAGATGGCGTCCATGCCCGACAGCTGCGCCTTCCAGTCGTCGGGCATCATTTTTCCGTGGGCGGCGTAGTAGTCACAGCTGGCCCAGTCGATGGTCGTGGTTTCGAGCGCAATGCCAAAGCGCGCTGCGGCGGCTTGCACCACGCGCAGGCCTTCAGGCAAAACCTCTTTGCCGATGCCGTCTCCGGCGATGAGGGCGATGCGGTAGGGGGTGGGGGAGGGCTGGGGCATGGTAGAGGTCCTGAATGGAAGGGGCCCACGGGGTGCGGGGCCGATGGCAGGATTGTTTCAAGCGCCGACAGAAACTACAATCCGCCAACTGTGGCCTCATCCTTCACAAATCGTGCATAAAAATCCTGCTGCCGAAGACCTGCGTGTGTTCACCGCCGTGGTGCGCAAGGCCAGCTTTGGCGGCGCGGCCACCGAGCTGGGCACCTCACCCGCCTACGTGAGCAAGCGCATCCGCCTGCTGGAGCAGGACCTGCAAGTCAAGCTGCTGCACCGCACCACCCGCCGCGTGGCGGTGACGGAGGAGGGTGAGCGGGTGTTCCACTGGGCGCAGCGCATCCTGGACGACATGGAGCAGCTGATGCAGGAGGTAGCGGTGACGCGCAGCGAGCCACGCGGCCTGCTGCGGGTGAGCAGCAGCTTTGGTTTTGGCCGCCAGATCGTGGCGCCCGCGCTGTCGCGGTTGGTGGAGCAGCACCCGGGGCTGCAGGTGCGGCTCGAAGTGTTCGACCGGCTGGTGGATGTGGCGGGCGAAGGGTTTGACCTGGACGTGCGCGTGGGCGACGAGATTGCGCCGCACCTCATCGCGCGCCGCCTGGCGGACAACCACCGCGTGCTGTGCGCAGCGCCGGCCTATCTGCAGCTCAAGGGCACGCCACGCACCGTGGCCGACCTGGCCGCGCACGACTGCCTGGTGATCAAGGAGCGCGACCACCCGTTTGGCGTGTGGCGCCTGCGCAGCGGCGCGCAGGAAGAATCGGTGAAGGTGCGCGGCCCGCTGTCGGCCAACAACGGCGAGATGGCCGTGCAGTGGGCGGTGGACGGGCGCGGCGTGGTGCTGCGCTCGCTTTGGGATGTGGGTGCACTGTTGCAGGCCGGGCACCTGGTGCAGGTGCTGCCGCAGTGGCAGCAAGAGGCCAATGTGTGGGCCGTGTACCCCACGCGGCTGGAGCGCTCGGCCAAGGTGCGGGTGTGCGTGGAGTTTCTGCAGGCGCATTTCCGTGCTGGGTGGATGGCGCGGGGTGCGGACGCGGGCGCAAACGCCCCGATTTGAAGCAAAAATAGCCGCTACCGCCCGTCTGGCAAGCGGTAGCAGCTATCAAAAAGATACTGACTGGGGGGTTGTGGTGGTGAGGGGCGATCAGCCCGCCAGCGCCGCCTTCACCGCAGCCGACACCTGGCCCATGTCGGCCTTGCCCGCCAGGCGGGTCTTGACCACGCCCATCACCTTGCCCATGTCGCCAGGGCCCGAGGCCCCGATTTCGGCCACGATGGCCTTGACGGCGGCCAGCGTTTCTTCGGCCGACATGCGCTCGGGCAGGTAGGCCTGCAGCACGGCCATCTCGGCCTTTTCCTTGTCGGCCAGGTCCTGGCGGCCTGCGCCTTCAAACGCGGTGATCGAGTCCTTGCGCTGCTTGATGAGCTTGTCCACGATGGCGACCACGGCCGCGTCGTCCAGCACGATGCGCTCGTCCACTTCCTTTTGCTTCATCGCGGCCTGCAGCAGGCGGATGGTGCCCAGGCGCTCGCTGTCCTTGGCACGCATGGCGGTTTTCATGTCTTCGGTGATCTGGTCCTTGAGGCTCATGAGGCTTCCTTGGTTGGTTTTTAGACAAGAACAGGGGTTTGCAAAAAGGCTTTCTGGCTAGGCGTCAACGCCGCAGACAGTAGTGCTGCTACGGCAAGGTGCTACAACGACGCCAGAGGGGCTTTTTGCAAACCCGAAAAAACAAAAACCCGCGCTTGGCGTCCCTAGCGCGGGTTTGTCGGCTGTCCGGTGAGGGACGAAGCCAAAGCGGTACTTAGTACAGCTTCTTGGGCAGTTGCATGCTGCGAACGCGCTTGTAGTGACGCTTCACGGCAGCAGCCTTCTTGCGCTTGCGCTCGGCGGTGGGCTTTTCGTAGAACTCACGGGCGCGCAGGTCGGTCAGCAGGCCGAGCTTTTCAATGGTGCGCTTGAAGCGGCGCAGTGCAACGTCAAAGGGTTCGTTTTCTTTTACGCGGATCGTAGTCATTAGCTAATGTTTTCCAAATGTGCCTGCAGAGGGGCTTGGGGAGATCGGGCCTCAAGTCCGTACAAAGCGGTTTCCCCGTCTGTAACTAGTATTTGGCCGACGGGGCATTGCCAGCAAAGCCGGAGATTATAGCCCTTATTCGCGCCGGTAGCGCAAGGGCCGCCTGTCTGTCCCCCAACGGGGTGCCTGGTTGGCGTCTTACGGGCTGGCTGCACTGCAATGGCGCGGAAGTTGCTTCATGTTGTAACACTCCTATTCACTCTCCGGTGGGTAGCCCAGGCCACCCGCCTGGGCGGGCCCTTGCCGCAACACCATGGCATTCATGCGCCGCGTATCGGGTTGGCTGGGCCGCCTCAGTGTGGGCCGCAAGCTCATGCTCATCTATCTGCTGGACCTGACGGCGGTGATCTACGTCTCCAGCATCCTGATCCATGAGAAGTACCTGGCCATCGACTTCACGCGCAAGGAGATCGTGGGCACCACCTATGCGGCGGTGGTGCGCGACGGTTTGCTGGGGCAGTTTCTGGATGCGTCCCAGCAGCCGCCGCTGGTGGCCGAGGTGCTGGCCCGGCTGGCCGTGGTGCGCGAGGCCCACGACGAGCAGTTGCACACGGGCGATGCTGGCCAGCGCTTCAGCACCGCGCTGGAGCAATTGCCCGGCACGGCATCGCCCGCCCCGGGGGCATCGGCCGGGGGCAATGCCCCGTCGCTCACCCTGCAGCGCAGCCAGCTGCTGCGCGAGGGGCGCGAGCTGCTCACCACCGTGGGCAACCAGTCCAACCTGATCCTGGACCCGGACCTGGACAGCTACTACGTGATGTCGCTGGTGGTGCTGCGCTTCCCCGAGCTGCTGCAGGCGGTGCACGACACGGTGAGTTTTCTGAGCGCGGCGCCCTCGGCGCGGGGGCCGCAGTGGAACTCGGAGCTGCTCACGCTGGCGGGCCGGCTGGACGCGGTGGCGCAGGGCATTGAGTCGGACTACAACCAGGCCTTCATTGCGGGGTCGCCCGAGATGCGCGCGGCCTTGGGCCCGCAGCGCGAGGCGCTCAAGGCGTCGCTGGCAAGCCTGCAGGCCCTGCTGCAGGGCATTGCCGCTGGCGAATCGCGCCTGACGCTGGCCCAGGTGGGCGCACAGCAGGCCCAGGTGCTGGGCGCGCTGCGCGATGCCTGGTCGGTGGGCATCGTGGACCTGGAGCGCCTGTTGAACCAGCGGGTGGACAGCCTGTTTGCGCGCATGTGGCTGCACCTGGGCACGGCGCTGGTGCTGCTGGGCTGCATCCTCTCGCTCGTCACCCTGGTCGCGCGCCAAATTGCCAAACCGCTGCAGCAACTGGCCCGTGTGGCCGACGAGGTGCGCAAGAGCGGTGACCACACCCTGCGCGCAGAGTGGAACAGCCGCGACGAAATCGGCCGTCTGGTCACCGCGTTCAACGAGATGCTGTCGCAGCTCGACCGCGACCGCGTGCTGCAGCAGGAGCTGGCCGCCAGCGCCCGCGCGGCCGAGGCGCAGCGCGAGCTGGTGGAGGCCTTCCCCATCCCCATGGTGGTCACGTCCATCCCCGAGCACGAGGTGCTGCACTCCAACGCGCCCGCCGCCCACTGGCTGGGCGGCCGCAAAACCGACCCCTGGGCCGTGGGGCTGGAGCCCGGCGTGCGCGCGCGCTTCTTCCAGCGCCTGGCGGACCAGGGCTCGGTCGATGAATTTGAAGTGCGCTGGAAGGGCAGCCCCGAGCCCTCGTGGGCCGTGCTGTCGGCGCGGCGCCTGCAGTTCCAGGGGCGCGACTCGGTGCTCACGGCGTTCACGCCCATCAACGTGCTCAAGGTGATGGAGCAGCGCCTGGAGCTGTGGGCCAAGGTGTTCGAGGCCTCGTCCGAGGGCATCATCATCATGAACGCCGAGCAGCAGATCATCAGTGTGAACAAGGCGTTTTGCCGCAGCACGCACTACGACTTCTACGAACTCATCGGCGAGGGCCTGGGCTCGCTGCTGGAAGAGACCGGTGGCGAGCCGCTGTCAGCGCAGATCCGCCGCACCATGGCCGACAAGGAATCCTGGCAGGGCGAGGTGCGGTTTCGCCGCCGCTCGGGCGAGACCTACCCGGCCTGGCTCATGGTGTCGGCCGTGCGCGAGGGCAAGGGCGGCGCGGTGGCCAACCACATCGGCATTGCCATCGACATCACCGACCGCAAGCACAACGAGGAACGCATCCAGTTCCTGGCGCACCACGACGTGCTCACCGAGCTGCCCAACCGTTCGCTGTGTGTGCAGCGCCTGCAGATGGCGCTGGCCCAGGCGCCCATCACCGGCGAGAAGGTGGCCGTGCTGTTCATTGACCTGGACCGCTTCAAGTCCATCAACGACACGCTGGGCCACCACATTGGCGACGGCCTGCTGCGCTCGGTGGCCGCGCGCCTCACCCAGGCCGTGCGCAGCCGCGACACGGTGAGCCGCCTGGGCGGCGACGAGTTTGTGGTGGTGATGCGCGACGTGGCCGGGCGTGAGGACGTGCAGCAGCTGGTGGAGCGGCGCCTGATCCCGCTCATACGCCAGAGCCACCCGGTGGAAGGGCACGAGCTGAACGTGTCCTGCAGCGTGGGCATCGCCGTCTACCCCGAGGACGGTAGCGACATCGACGAACTCATGCGCCGCGCCGACGCCGCCATGTACGAGGCCAAGACCACCGGCCGCGACATGGCGCTGTTCTATTCGATGGAAACCGACCTGCGCGCCGTGGCACGCCAGACCATGGAGCAGCAGCTGCGCCGCGCGCTGGAGCGCGACGAGCTGAGCCTGCACTACCAGCCGCGCCTGTCGGCCAAGGGCGCGCGCCTGCTGGGGGTGGAGGCGCTGCTGCGCTGGAACAGCCCGGTGCTCGGCGCCATCCCGCCCAGCGAGTTCATCCCCATTGCCGAAGAGAGCGGCATGATCCGCGCGATTGGCGGCTGGGTGCTGCAGCAGGCCTGCGAGCAGTGGGCACGCTGGCAGACGCAGCCCCAGGACCGGGGCGCGCACCCGCTGGCGGATGTGTCGATCTCCGTCAACCTCTCGGCCGCCCAGCTGTCCGACCCGGCGCTGGTGCCCGACATCGAGGCGCTGCTGGCCCGCACCGGCATGCCCGCCCACCGGCTGGAGCTGGAGATCACCGAGTCCCAGCTCATGGACAACGCCCATGCCGCCGCGCAGCAGCTGGCGGCCCTCAAGGCGCTGGGTGTGCAGCTGTCCATCGACGACTTCGGCACCGGCTATTCGAGCCTGGCCTACCTCAAGCGTTTTGACATCGACCGCCTCAAGGTGGACAAATCCTTTGTGCGCGACATGCTGACCAACCCCGCCGACATGGCCATCACCCGCGCCATCATCGCGCTGGGCCACACGCTGGGCCTCAAGATCGTGGCCGAAGGCGTGGAAGACCTAGCCACGGCCCAGGTGCTGGGCGCGCTCGACTGCGAGGAGCTGCAGGGCTACTACTTCAGCCGCCCCTTGCCGCTGGACCACCTGGAGGCCTGGGCGCTGCAGCACCGCTTGCTGCAGGGCACATTCCACGGCACGTCGTTGCGTGGGCTGGATGCCTCCAGCACACAACCCGCACCGCTGATGGGGTGACGCCGCGCCGCGCTGTGGGGCGTGCCGGGGTCAGCCCATGCGCAGGTGGAGCAAAACCGCCAGGCCGGTCAAGACCACCCCCGGCGCCAGATTGCCCAGCCACACGGAGGTGCGCGATGTGGAGCGGCCCGAGATGCGCGAGTCGGCCCGCAGGTAGGCATCGCCTTCGTCGGTAAGCAGCCAGCGCAGCATGACCGCGCCCCCGGCCAACGATCCGACACCCAGCGCTGCGAGGATGGCGACAAAGATGTTGCCGCCGATGCTGGCTGCAGGCACCAGGGCCACGAGGGCCCCCACCGCTGTGGCGGCGGCCTGCAGTTTTTCTGTGCGCTCCATGGCGTCCATGCCGGTCTCCCGAAAAAAGACGTTGAGGGTGAAAGCCCGGTGGGCTGGCCGGAGTGTAGGTGCGTTGTCCTGGCGGTGTCTTCCGCTTCAGTGATGCGTCATGCACCACCGGCCAGCGGCAGCGCCTGTGCACACGCATGCGCGCTGGCCCAGGCCCACTGGAAGTTGTAGCCGCCCAGCCAGCCTGTCACGTCCACCACCTCGCCAATGAAGTACAGACCGGGTTGTGTCTTGCACTCCATGGTCTGCTGCGATAGCGCCTTGGTGTCCACGCCGCCCAGCGTGACCTCGGCCTTCTTGTAGCCCTCGGTGCCGGTGGGCGTCAGCTCCCAGCGTGCCAGCTGCTCGGCCAGGCGCGCCAGGGCCTTGTCGCTGGCCTCGTTGATGGGGCGCTGCCAGTCGGCCTCGCGGCTGGCCCAGGCATCGGCCAGGCGGCTGGGCACCAGGGTGGCCAGTTCGTTGGTGATCAGCTTGCGCGAACGGGCCTTGCCTTGCGCCAGCGCGGCAGGCATGTCCACCGTGGGCGCAAGGTTGATGGCCAGCGGCGTGCCCTCCTGCCAGTAGCTCGAAATCTGTAGCACGGCCGGGCCCGACAGGCCCCGGTGGGTGAACAGCAGGTCTTCGTCAAACGCCATGCGATTCTTCTTGGCTCCGGTGCTGATCTGGACTGGCAACGCCAGGCCCGCCAACTGCGCATACGGCGCCCAGCCCGCACCGTCAAAGGTCAGTGGCACCAGGCCCGGGCGGCGTTCGACCAGCGGGATGTGGAACTGCTGCGCCAGCCGGTAGCCGAAGTCCGTGGCGCCGATCTTGGGGATCGACAGCCCGCCCGTGGCAATCACCAGCGAGCGCGCTTGCACCGGGCCCCGGTCAGTATCAATTTGATAGCTATCGACGCTTGATGGATGCGCGGTAGCGGCCAAGAAAGCTATGTTTTTGACAGCACAAGGCTGCCAATGGGTCACCCCGCCCGCTGCGCACTCGGCCAGCAGCATGGCAATGATGTCCTCGGCCGAACGGTCGGCAAACAGCTGGCCCT
Organism: Acidovorax sp. GW101-3H11; assembly: GCF_001633105.1. Taxonomy (GTDB): domain Bacteria; phylum Pseudomonadota; class Gammaproteobacteria; order Burkholderiales; family Burkholderiaceae_C; genus Acidovorax. Next base: position 166,156 of record NZ_LUKZ01000031.1, on the reverse strand, counting down.
TGTGCTTTTCGTGGTGGGCGATGCCGTGCTTGTCCACCAGCGCAATGAAATCCTGCGGCGTGTAGCGCGACAGCGCCGAGCGGCAGAACTGCGGGTTCTGCCCCACAAAATGCTTGTGCGGCGCGGCCGGGTCCAGATCGCGGTTGGTGAAGTTGCAGCGCCCGCCGCCCGAGATGCGGATCTTCTCCGCCACCTTGTCGGCATGGTCAATGAGCAAAACCTTCAGCCCCCGCTGGCCCGCCTGGCCCGCGCAGAACAGGCCGGCCGCGCCGGCGCCGATGATGATGGCGTCAAAAAATGGAGTCGTCGGCACTTCGTTCGGTTGCGTGGGGTGCAAAAAAGAGTCTGATTGTGCCGCCATTGCTTGTTGCAGTGCTCCGGCCAAGGAGCCGATGGGTGTGCGCCGGATAGCGGTGTTTCTGTTGGTAACGAAGCAGCCGCCATGGCTTTTCTTTGCTGTGATGCACCAATAATGGGCGATTGATCAAGGGAGACCCTGTGGACATTACGTCTCGATTCGATACCCAAGTACAGGCCATCACGCGCCGCCGATTTGGTCAATGGGGCCTGGCAGCGGCAGCCTCCAGTGTTGCTGGCTGTGGCGGTGGAGGGGGGGGAGCGCCCATTGTGGAGCCGCCCGCCAAAGCCGGCACACTGGAAATAGTGGCTGGCGCCTTGGGCGGTGGCGGATTTGCAATCAGCAAGGGCGAAATGGTGCGGTTACCCGCAGAGCTGACGGGACTGAGCTTCAATAGCAAGCGCGATCTTCAGTTTGTGGGGGTGTACGGCCGGGACAGTCGCGTGGGGCGCAGAACCCATGATGGTGTGTCTTCGTTTGCTCCAACGTATCCCCACTCTTTCATTGGCCATCTGTTTGACGCCATGGACCGTTACCTTGTGATGACGGGTGGCGGAAGCGTGCACTATTTGCAGGGGGAAACGCCCGTACTCTTGGCGGGAGGCGGGACTAACACCGGTCTGGTGGATGGAGTGGGCGCGAGTGCTTCTCTCCTTTACTTTGAATCACCCTTGCTGGCCCGAGATGGGCTTGTGTACTTCATTGACCAAGACCCCCAGAAGGGCTTCCAACCCATGTTGCGTACCCTGGGGACGGATGGCACGGTGAAGACATTGTTGCCGCTGCCCCGGGGTAGCCTGCTGCTCGAGTCCGCTGCTGGCGGCGTGCGGCGCTATACCAAGTTCAAGGGCGACCCGTATGAGTGGGCAGACCTGGTGCTGGTGGGCGGTGAGTATCAATGGCGCGTCCTTCCCAACCAGTGGCCTTTTGATCATTGGACTCCCTTGATGAAAGTCCATCGGGACCAGGATGTGTATTGGGCGCTGGCCGAGGGGCAAGGAGCGCAAGAATTCGTCATCGCACACATTGATTTGTCGGGCGTCACGCCATCGGGAGTATGGAAGCTGCGGGGCCGCAAAGTAACGGTTGTTCGAGAGCCGTCGAACACGGCTTCGGGCACTTTGTTTGTCGCATGCAGCGATCCACTTGAGGGCGGGACGGAGGTTGTGGCGTGCAGGTTGGAGATGCCGACGACGGCGGTTTCTCGATGGCTGGGAGCGCGAGCCAATGCAGGCGAGGTGGACGGACAGAGCCAGGCGCGGTTCTGCTTTGTCAGGGGCGCCGAGGCGTTGCCTGACGGGGCTGGCGGTTTGATATTGCTGGAGAACCAGCGAGGCAACTCGTCGGAGGCTGCCCCTGCCGCGGCCCTCCGGTCGGTCAGCGCCTCGGGCCAGGTGGGCACATGGTCTCTGGAGCCTCGTGGTAACCGCATGGCCATGGCCTATGGGCAACTGATCGCCTATGACATCCAGAGCCGCGCCTTGATTCGGACTGCTACGAATGGTCAGTCAGCGTGGCAGACCTGGGTCAGCTCCAGCCATTTCGCGTCCGGAGGGAGGCACGACCCGGGCGTGCAAGTTTTACGCACCGATACGACAGGGCTGCTGTGGTTTGCCACGCGCTATTCGCCACAAGCTGGGGATGGCGATGTGTACTTCGGTAGGGCCAATGGGAATGCGCTGGTTGGCACGATCGATGCCAACGGCCAGGTGAAGATCGTCGCGGGAGACCCGCAAGCCTTGTACACGCCCCAGACTTATCCTTCGTTGGCGCAGCGCCCCTGGTATATGGACATTGCGGACATGGCCTTTGAGGGCGGTGCTGCGCAGGTGTCGTGGGTGCTGTGCAACCGGGTGGAGCTCGATGGCTCCACCAACCTTGTGCAGTTCCATCCCGAACTGGTGCGTATCGACACCCAGGGAATCCAGCGATTTTCGTTATCTCTGGAGATAGACCGCAATCTGCCGGAGTTCTTCCAGGAGCCCTTCAAGCAGATCTGCGTTTTACCCGGCCGACCCGGCGAGGTGTTTCTCTCCAGCGCCTGCGGTGTGCACAGGTGGACGCAGGCCAAGGGTCTTGAGCTGCTGGCAGGCCAGGCCGTGCCCACACCCGGCGGTGTCTTGCTGGGGCCGCTGCCTGCGGGACTGAACCTGGTGAAATTCATGGCCCCTGGGGCCGATCGGCGCAGCCTGTATGTGGGCAGCGAGAACAGTGTGTTGAAGCTGGTGCTGTCAGGTTAGAGGCGTGCAGAAAAAGGCTCTGAGACTTTGATGGTGCCTGGTCAAGTCGGGTTGCGGGCCAGTGTTGCAAGTCCGTTGGCCGTTGGACCGTTGTCGCCCTTCTGTAGCAATTGGTGGCGGGCGGATCTTAGCGGTACCCCTGCGCCTGCGGCGTGTAGAGCACCCGTGCATCCAGCGCGGCCAGTTTTCCGTTGTCCCGGGCCTGCATCGGCGGCACGCGGCCTTCGTAGCGGACGAGGCTGCGCGTGGCGGTGTCGAACGTTGCGCGCAGCGGGGCCACGGCCAGGCGCACCAGCCAGCTGGCGGGTGTGGCTGAGAACACCGTGTGGCCATCCGCCTCCTGGCTCAGCCGGATGTCGAAGCCATGGCTTTCCAGCCGCGACGGCACGGCCAGGCGCACCCGCAACACCTCGCCCGCGCGCAGTGTGTCCCAGTGCTGCAGCATGGTGCCGTGCAGGCTGGGCCCCGCCACCACGGGGGCATCAACAGCTTCGACGGAAGTGCGGGTGGTTCCTGCCGAAGTCCATGAAAAGTGCAGTTGCCGCCCGTCGGGGCTCAACACGGCCGAGCCGCTTTCAAGCGTCTGCCGGTTGGCCACGTCCAGCCGCTGGAAGCTGCGACGCTCCGACAGGCTGACCCGCTCTTCGATGAGGAGCCTGCCGTCAGCGCCATAGGTGAGGTGTGCAGCGCTCAACCCTGCGGGCTGGGTCAGCACCCGGCGTGCGTAGCGGTACAGGGCGGCAGTGCCCGCCGGTGCCGCCATGGGAAACACCTCGCCCCAGTAGACGACGTCGCCCGCCAGAGCGGGGTTGGCGTCCAGCGCGTCCAGCCGCTGTGCAGCAGCGGGGGCCATGCCGATGGCCGCAGCCCCCGCGTTGGCGCGGGCATCCAGCCGGGCCAGGGCAAGGGCCATCAGGCCCGTGGAGAGTGCTTGGCGTCGCCGTGTCATCGTCATTACCCTTTGGTTTGTAAACAACCAAGGCTATCTGGTGGGTAAATTCTGCGAAACCATCGGTTTGTCGATGTTCTATTGCTGAAATAGCAATAATCACCCGATGGATCAGCTCAAATGCCTCCGAGTTTTTGTGCAGGTCGTGGCCGATGGCAGCTTTGCCGGTGCCGCGCGGCACCTGGACATCGCGCCCGCCGTGGCCACGCGCGCCCTCGCCGAGCTGGAGGCGCATCTGGGCGCCCGCCTGCTCAACCGGACGACCCGGCGCCTGGCCCTGACGGAGATCGGCGAGGCCTATCTGGAAACGGCGCGCAGCGTGCTGGCACAGCTGGACGAGGGGGATGAGCTGGCGAGCACGGCCACGCGGCAGCCGGGCGGCACCCTGCGGGTGGCATGCCCCCCGGCGTTTGCCGTGCACCAGCTGGCGCCGGTACTGCCCTTGTTCACGCAACGCTTTCCGCGCATCTCGGTGGAGCTGGCCGTGCCGGGGCCACTGGCTGTGGCCGACGAGGGCTTTGATGTGTCGGTGCTGTCTGTGGGCGGGCAGGCGCCCCAGGGCGCCTTTGTGGCCCGGCCCCTGGCCTGGTCCACCTTCATCCTGTGCGCCAGCCCGGACTATCTGAGTCGGCAGGGTGTGCCCCAGCACCCGCAAGACCTCGCCGGGCACACCGGCGTGGCCCCCGCCATTGCAGGGCAGCGGCGCGAGCTGACGCTTTACTGGCGCGGCGCGGAGCCACCCGCGCAGGGCGACGGCGCCGTGGTGGTGCCCATGGCATCTGCCCCCCTGGCCACCAGCCACATCGACACCATGCTGGCGCTGGCCCTGGCGGGCGGTGGCGTGGTGGGGCTGCCCAGTTTCGTCGCCCTGCACGCCGTGCGGGCGGGGCAGCTGGCGTGGGTGCTGCCCCAGTGGCGCGGCACGGTGCTGCGCCTGTTCGCCGCCATGCCCACCCGCAAGCACGTGCCTGCTCGCACGCGCCTGTTCATGGACTTTCTTGTGGCGCAGTTTGGGGGGCGGAGACGGATCCCTGGCTGGATGCGCTTGGTCCGCTCCGTTGAGTCGGTCTCTGCGGTTGTTGGCCGTCAGAATGCTGCGCGCAATGTCAGGCTCAGGTTGCGCGGGTCGGCGTAGTTGCCGTAGTCCAGGTTGGCCCAGTATTTCTGGTTGGTCACGTTGTTCACGGCCAGCGTGGCGCTGAGCTTGGGGTTGAACTGCCAGGATGCGCGCAGGTTGAGGATGGCCTTGGGCGATTGCTTCACCGTTACCGTGCCGCTGGGGTGCGGGATGTTGAAGCCCTCGATGGCGCTTTGCCAGGTCAGGTTGCCGCCCACCGACAGGGGCGCGAGCGTGCCCGACAGCTGGTAGTCCGTGCCCAGCTGCAGCAGGTAGTCGGGCATGTTGGCGTAGATCAGGTCGGTGGGTGCGCGCGTGACCTTGGCGCGGGTGAGGCCCGCACTCACGCGCCACTGGTTGGTGGCCATGCCTGCGAACTCCAGCTCGAAGCCGGTGGATTTCGTGCCGTTCACGGCAACGTAGGGCAGGGTGCCGTCGGGCAGCGGCGTGGTGATGGCGCTGTCGCGCACGCCGAAGTTGTCCTGTTTTGTCTGGAACACCGCAAAGTGCGCCTGGATGCGGCGCTCGAACAGATCGGCCTTGAGGCCGGCCTCGGCATTGCTGCCGACGACGGGCGACAGTGGGTTGTTGCTGCGGTCTTTGTAGTTCTGCGGGTTGAAGATGCGTGCGTAGCTGGCGTAGGCCGACAGCGTGGGCGAGATGTCGTACACCGCACCCACATAGGGCGTGGCCTTGCGGTTTTCATCCTGGATGGCTGAGCGGCCCGCATAGGTGCCTGTGGTTCCATAGGTGTCGGAGTGGCGGTGCCAGTCGGTCAGGCGCAGGCCGGTGAGCACGGACAGCGGATCGGTGACGCGCCAGCGCGCCGAGGCGAACAGGCCCGTCTGCTGCGTGATTTGTGTGCGCGAGGCGCCGGTCTTGGAGTACGTGGGCGCAGGCGCGCTGCCGTCCCAGGTGTAGATGTTGGGGATCACGTAGCTCCAGCCCGCCACCGAGGTGTAGCCGTCGGTGCGCGTGGCGGTGCGGGTGGAACTCATGCCCACCACCAGGTCGTGCTTGCGGCCGCCCAGCTCGAATTTGCCCGACAGGTAGGCGTCCACCGTGTCCTGCTTTTCGCTGCCGCCGCTGACGGCGGCATACAGCGTGGTGCCCGCGCCCGTGACGGGGTTGATGAAGGGTGCTCTGGCGGTGGTGGCGCCGTAGCCGTAGGTGCTCAGGCGGAAGGTGTCGCCTTCGGTGTGGTTCAGCGCAGCCTTCAGGCTCCAGTCGTCATTGATCTGGTGCTCCAGGGTTGCGTAGAGCGTGCCCGAGGTGCGCTCCCAGCGCGTCCACGATGGCGAGAAGCTGGTGGAAATTGGCAGGTCAATCGGCGCGCCCGTGGTGGCAAAGCGCGGGATGGTGCCCCAGATGGGCGCCTTGGGGTCGTTGGACTGGCGCTGGTAGCCCACCGACACCACGGTGGCGGTGCCGATATCTGCCTCCACGGCCGCGAGCAGGGCGGTCTTGTCCTCGGAGTAGCGGTCGCGGAAGCTGTCCTTCTTCTGCGGGGCCACCACCAGGCGGCTGCGCACGCTGCCGTCGCTGTTGAGTGGGGCGTTGATGTCCAGCTCGCCCCGGTACAGGTTCCACGACCCGGCGGTGAGCGCCACAGACGCAGCGAACTCGCGCTGCGGGCGTTTGCGCACCATGTTGATCGTGGCCGAGGGCACGCCCACACCGGTCTGGATGCCGTTGGCGCCGCGCACGATGTCGATGCGCTCGTACAGCGCGGTGTCGAACTCCTGGTTGGTGCTGCTGCTGTAGCTGGGCAGGCCGTCGATCTGGAAGTCGGTGATCTGGAAGCCCCGCGCGTAGTACAGCGGGCGCTGGGTGTCGTAGAAGCTCACGGCAATGCCGTTCACGTTGCGCAGCACGGCGTCGATGCTGGTGAGCGACTGGCGCTCGATCTGCGCACGGTTCACCGTGCTGACCGACTGCGGCGTTTCACGCGCCGTGAGCTGCAGCCGGGTGGAAGCACTCTCGCGCGCACCCGACACGGTGACGCTGTCGAGCGCCTTGGGCGCCACGACCTGGTCGGTGGTAGTGGCCGAAGGGGTGTCTGAGGCTGCGGGCTGCTGGGCCCAGGCGGTGCCCGCCAGGTTGGCGGCAAGGGCGGCAGCGATGGCCAGGGGATGAACGGCACAGACAAGGCGCCTGCGGGGTGCGGACATGGACGGGCTCCAGAGAGAAAAGCGGTGACGGGCTGGCTTGCAGCGCTTTTCTACGAGAGCACGGCTGGCTGGAAATAATCGTAAAAATTGTAAACGCGAATGGGAATGATTGTTGATTGCAATGATCCTTGGCGGCTCAATCCCAGCTGTTTTGTCGCAATGGCGCAACGTGCCCGGCGTGTGGCCGGGCATGGGGGATGGGCGCAGCACCAGGCTCTGCGCCCGTGCGGGAGCAGGTTCCTACTGCCGGTACACCCCGCCAGAGCCCACTACCGCGATGTCCACATAGTTGGAGCCATGGTGGTTCTGCGCACTGAACTGGTAGCCGAAGCCACCCAGGTCCAGGGTGCCCAGGCTTTCCATGGCCTGGGCGAGGCTGGCGCGCGTCACACCGGGACCGGCGGCACGCAGGCCTTCGATGAGCACGCGTGCGTCCATGTAGCCGGTGTAGCGGTCGTAGTCCACCGGTTTGTCGTGGCGTTTCATCGATGCCTGGAAGTCGCGCGTGAGCGCTATCGTGGGCTTGCTGGGCGAGGGGCCGGTGCGTGCCACGGCCAGGCCGCGTGCATCGTCGCCCAGCGCCTTGAGCACGGCGGTGCCTGCGCCCAGCGACAGGGTGTAGACCGGCACGCCCAGGTGCGCGCGGTTGGCGCGCACATAGGCCACCACGGACGGGCCTGCCGCCACCAGCAGCACGGCCTGCGGCTTTTGCGCGGCGAGTGCCTTGGCGGCGGTGTTGGCGTCGTCACCCGAGGAGGCCAGTGCGTGCGACCCGGCCAGTGTCGCGCCCTCGGCGGCAATGGTTTTTTCGACCAGGGGCAGCAGCAGCTTGCCAAAGTCGTTGTTCTCGTAGGCCACGGCGATGCGCGAGGTCTGCACCGCCACGAGGTTGCGCACGATCTTCACCAGCTCATCGGCATAGCTGGCGCGGGTGGTGAACAGGTAGGGGTGTTGCTGTGCGCGGATGGCGGGACTGCCGGTGTACACCGAGATCAGCGGGAGCTTGGCCTGGGCAAGGTAGGGCAGCAGTGCCATGACCTGCGAGGTGCCCGACACGCCAAACAGGGCCAGCACGCCGTCTTTTTCGCTCAGCTGCTTGGCGTTTTCGAGTGTGCGGCGCGGGTCGAAGCCATCGTCCAGCGTCACCAGCCGGATCTTGCGGCCGCCAATGCCGCCCTTGGCGTTGGCGTCTTCGATGGCGGCATCCTGCCCCTCGTGGATGGGGGACAGAAAGGGCGCCATGCCACCGGACAGCGCCGTGGAGCGCCCGATCAGAATGTCTGCCTTGCCTGCTGCGGGCTGCGCCATGGCGGGCAGGCTGGCCAGGGCTGCTCCGCCTGCCAGCGCGAGCATCAGGCTGCGGCGATGCGCCTGGGTGGGGTGTTGGCCGGTGGGCAAAACAGTGGGGGTGGTCATCGCGCAAAGTCTCCTGGTGCGGGCCGCCGTGGCCGCTATGTGGGGGCCACGCATCGTAGGAGGGCTGCAGGCTGCGCGCCCACCGGGTTTGTACCCGGGGCGCGTCATGTGAGGGACAAGTTCTTGCCTCCCCTGCGTGGCCGACCGCGCCGGTCAGCGCCAGGCGGCGCGGTAGCATGTGCCATCCACCCGACGAGGACTGAGTCATGAATCCGATCCGTTACGCCGCCTGCCTCCTGGTGCTGGGCCTTGTGGCCCCGGCCTGGGCGGTCAACAAATGCACGGATGCCAACGGCAAGGTGTCGTTTCAGGATGCGCCCTGTGTGGGCGAGGGCGAGAAGATCGATGTGCGGCCCGCCATCCAGGGGGCGACGCCCGTCCGGCCTGCTCCTTCTGCGGGCAAGGAGGGCGCATTTGGCGCTTCGTGGCAGCGCAAGCAGTACCTGCAGACCCAGGGCGTGCCGCAGGCGCGCGCGGCCCTTGCGCGCAACCAGCAGGAATGCACGGCACAGCCTGCCGAGGCGACGACCCAGTCGGGCCCTTTGCGGCGCAGCACCCTGCCGTCGGGCAACCAGTTCCCGAAGGACCTTGCAGCGGCCGCCGCCAAGGACAAAGCGGCGTGTGATGCCCGCAGCAATGAGTTGCGTGAGCAGCTGAGGCAGCTGGAAGAGGAACTCAGCGCCTTGTAGGCCGCCGGGTGGGTGGGTGGGTGAGGGCAGAGGCTGTCGGCCTCCGTTCTCAGCCCTTCCAGGTGAATGGAAACTTGAACTGCTTCACAAAGCCGTTGGGCACGTAGTCGCCCAGCACGCCATAGTGCTCGGGCCAGAGCTTGGTGCTTTTGACGGCGGTGCCAAACAGGTAGTCCAGAAACGCGAAGTGCGCGGCGTAGTTCTTGTCCAGCGCCTCCTGGTCCTGGCTGTGGTGCCAGTGGTGGAAGTTGGGCGTGACCAGCACGTAGCGCAGCGGCCCCAGGCGCACGCTCACATTGGCGTGGTTGAACACGGCCTGGAAGCCCACGATGACGATGTAGGCGTCGATCACTTCCTTGCTGAAACCCAGCACGTAGATGGGGGCCAGCACCAGCGTGCGGGTGATGAGCAGCTCCAGGATGTGTTGGCGCGATCCGGCCATCCAGTCCATGCTTTTGACGCTGTGGTGCACGGCATGCAGGCGCCACAGCACGGGCACCTCGTGGTAGGCGCGGTGCGTCCAGTACTGCACCAGGTCGGCCACCAGCACGATGAGGAACAGCGCCACCCAGAAGTTCAGCCCCTGCACCCAGCCGCGAATGCCGTCGCTGGCCGCCCAGCCGAAGAACTTGTGCACGATGAGGTTGGTGGCCAGCAGCACAAAGCCCACCACCATGTGGTTGACGATGAAGTGGTGGAAGTCCGTCTGCCATTCAGCGCGAAAGATGGGCTGGTCCTTGCGCAGCGCAAACAGCTTCTCGATGAAGATGAAGATCAGCGAGCTGCCCAGCAGGTCGAGGATGAACCAGTCGAGACCAATGTAGGGCGTGTTGTCGGGGAAGTTCGGGTCCACCTCCACCTTGTGGCCACCCAGCAATGCCGTGATGGCCACCACAGCAAACGCAAACGTGGCCAGCCAGCGCGCGCGGTTGAACAGGATGTTGACCAGCGAGATGCCGCCCGCAATGGCCATGGCCGAGAGCATGATGGTGCGGATCACCGTCACGTCATAGCTTTTGCGCAGCTGCGGTGTGGTCAGGTACTCCGGGAAGTGAAAAGCCAGCACGCCCAAGAAGCACAGGATGGCCAGCGTGAGCGCAATCACGCCCGATACCAGTCCCTTGCCGGTGCGCAAGGCGCCGTGGCTTTCGGTGAATTCGTTGAGTTTTTCTAGTTCGATCATCGGTTCCTCCTCGCACCGGTCAGCAGGTGCTGCGCGAGTGTAGCGAAGCTGCCACCCGCAGCGCAGCGGGCTCAACTTGCACGCGACGCAGCGCACATGGCTTTCTAAAATCGGGGCATGAACATCCCTTCACACCAACTGAGCATGACCGTGCTCATGTCGCCCGACATGGCCAATTTTTCGGGCAACGTGCACGGCGGCGCCATCCTCAAGCTGCTGGACCAGGTGGCGTATTCGTGCGCCAGCCGCTACTCGGGCTGCTACACCGTGACGCTGAGCGTGGACCAGGTGATGTTTTTGCAGCCCATCCATGTGGGCGAGCTGGTGACCTTTCTGGCCAGCGTGAACTACACGGGCAGCTCGTCGATGGAGGTGGGCGTGAAGGTGGTGGCCGAAGAGATCCGCTCGCAGGTGGTGCGGCATGTGAACAGCTGCTTTTTCACCATGGTGGCCGTGGACGAGTCGCGCAAGCCCGTGCAGGTGCCGCCGCTATCGCCCTCCACCCCCGATGAGCGCCGCCGCTGGGATGCAGCCCTGCTGCGCAAATCCTTGCGCAAGGAGCTGGCGGAGCGGTTCCGGCAGGTGCGCGAAACTGCTGGTGGGTAGAAAAAAGAGCCGTGAAATAAAAAGGGCCCCTGCATGGCAGGGGCCCTTGTTCATGGGGTGATGGTTGGTCAGCGGGCGGCGCAGAAGCCGAATTCTGCCGAGGCCCCGGGGGCAAGCGTCTGGTTCCAGCTCACACCCGACGCGCTGAGGTTGCCACCCGCCTGGGACCAGGTGGCGTTCCACAGGTTGTTGATGGTGCCGCTCACCGGGACGCTGATGGCCCAGTTGCCGGTGGCATTGCCCATGTTGATGACCTTGACCTGCTGGCAGTAGCCCGAGCCCCAGTCGCTGTTGACTGTCTGCACCACGGAGAAGTTGGCCACTGGCGTGGGGGTGGGCGTTGGAGTCGGCGTGGGAGTAGGTGTTGGGGTGGGCGTGGGAGTAGGTGTTGGGGTGGGCGTGGGAGTAGGTGTTGGGGTGGGCGTGGTGCCATCGCCCCAGAGGCGTTGCAGCAGTTGCACCTTGTCCGTGCGCACGGTGGTCCAGTCATCGTCCAGGATGCCGCCGGTGTCGCCGCTGTTGGGGTTCCACGACCAGTAGAAGCCGCTGCGCATGCCCTTGGCCGTCAGGTAGTCCACCAGCGTGTTCTGCCACTGCACATCGCGCGCATCGCCCCGGCCGAACTTGCCGCCGAACTCGCCCAGCACCACGGCGTGGCCCGCCTGCACAAATTGGCCGAAATGCTGTTCCCAGATGGCGGGCATGTTGCTGGGGAAGTCGGAGGCGTTGAAGTACGACTGCACATACACGTCCGGCCCGTAGGTGTGCGGTGCCAGCAGCAGCCGGTTGGCTGGAATGTTCAGGGGCGTGCATGCCAGGGGTTCGAGGTTGCCACCCCAGAAATGGGCGCTGTTGCTGGAGCAGCCGGGGTTTTCGCCAACACCTTCCACCGCAATCAGCCAGTGGGGGGCCAGTGGCAGCACGGCGGCGGCAGCGCGCTCGGCCGCCCGGTTCCAGTCGGTGGCGCTGTTGCCCGTACCCCAGGTGGCGGCGCCATGGGGCTCGTTTTTGATGTCAATGCCGATGACGCCAGGCACGCCCGCATAGCGCTGTGCCACAAAGCTCAGGTCGCTGATCCATTGCTGCTCGCTGTAGCTGGGGGTGTACCAAAGCTCGCTGATGGTCTGGCAGTCGGGGGTGTGGTGGTCCAGCAGCACATACATGCCGCGCGCGCTCAGCTCGCCCACCACCTTGTCCATGACCTGGATGGCCGAGAGGCCTTGCAGATCGGTGTTGCGGCCATAGTCGATGCTGTTGGGCGGGGCCGACCCGTGCAGTGTGGCGGGGCAGAACGGCAGGCGCACGGCGTTGAACCCCTGGGCCTGCATCTGCGTGATCATGTCCTTCCAGTTGCGGGCCCATAGGCCGTGCACCACATGCGTGTTGGTTTCAAAACCAAACCAGTTCACGCCGCGCAGCTGAATGGCCTGGCCTGCATCGTTGACGACCTTGCCGGCCTGAATGCCGTAGCTCCAGGCTGCGCTGCTGCCCATCAGCAGGCAGCCGGCCAGAGCGAGGTTTTTGCACAGGTTCGTCAGCTTCATGGTGTGTGTCTTTGTGGTTTTCGGGCCAAGGGCGAATGTCGGTGCGTCTCGGGACTGTGTGACGCCATCTCGGTGCATCCCGAAGGATGTCCGGAGGGTCGCATGCAGGCTCGTTTCCCGGTCACGCGAATTGTAAAAGCATGTACGCGGGTCTTTGGGCAGATTGTGATGTGCAAACAGCCATTGCCCCGGCTGCCAGGGTGGCCGTCAGCTGTTGTTGCCCGTGCGGCTGCGCCCGGCCAGCGACACCGCCTGCAGCGACAGGCCATCGATCTCGTTGGTGATGCCGGACAGCACATTGGCCACCACGGCGAACTCGCGGCCGTGCTGGCCTGCGCGGGCGGCCATCACCTGGGCGTTGAAGCTGACCACCTTGGCCTCGCGGGCCACGGTCTGGATGGAGGCCACGATGCCTGCGAGTTCCTTCATCAGGGTTTCGGACTGGGCCTTGCTCACCTGGTCAAACGCGGTGGTGGCGGTGTTGAGGGCATCCAGCACACTGTCGGTGGATTCGACCAGCCGGGCCAGGGCCTCTTCCACGCGCGGGCTCTGGCGCTCGGTCAGGCCGAGCGCGGTCTCTACCTGCTGCGCAAACTGGTCGATGGTGGCACGCACCCCCGAGGGGCCCTGGTACACCCTGCGGATGATGTCTGCGCTGACGGCGTCCAGGTGGCGCGGCGTTTCGACCAGGCGGGCCTGGCTGTCGGCAAACAGCGCCAGGGTGCTGCGCGCGGCTTTCAGGTGCAGGTCACTGCCGCGTGCAGCCAGCACGGTCTGCAGCACCATGCGCTGCGACAGCATGCGCTGGCGCGCCGCGAGGTTGACCAGCGACATGCCGCTGTCGCGCGGTGCGGCCGAAGTGGAGGAAGGCAGCGTGGGCATGCTGATGGTGCGTGCAGGGGCTGGGAAGGCTGCCATGGGGTTCCTTGTGCTTGTGGCATTCAGATACTTGCAGTCAAGCAATACCTGGGCCAACGTAGGGTTGCGCAGTGCGGGGGTGGATCAAAAAAAGGCGTGCAGAAGCCCGGCCCAGCGCTGGGTTCAGCGCTGCGTCCGATGGTCAGGAGATGGAGGGAGGCGCTGTGCTCAGCCCACGCGCAAGGCCTGGGGCGCCTGCGCGGCATCCAGCGATGCCAGGGCCACGCCCCGCACCACATCGCCCACCACGATCACCGAGGGGCTGGCGAGCCCCTCGCGCGTGATGGTGGCGTGCAGGTGGCCCAGCGTGGTGACCGCATGGCGCTGGTGGGGCAGGCTGGCGTGCTGGATCACGGCCACGGGGGTGCTGGCGGGCAGGCTGGTGAGCAGTTCCTGCTCGATGGTGGCTGCACCGCTCACGCCCATGTAGATGATCAGCGTGAGCTTGGCGTCGCGGGCAGTGCGGGCCAGGGCCTGCCAGTCGGTGCCCGCGTCGCCCGGCTTGGCGTGGCCGGTGATGAAGACCACGCCATGCGCATGTTCACGGTGCGTGAGCGGGGCACCCAGCGAGGTGAGCCCGGCCAGGCCCGCCGTGATGCCGTTGATCACGCTGACCTGCACGCCCGCAGCGCGCAGGTGCTCCACCTCCTCGCCGCCGCGCCCGAAGATGAACGGATCGCCGCCCTTGAGGCGCACCACGTTCTCGCCCTCGCGCACGGCCATGAGCATGAGTTTTTCGATGAAGGCCTGGGGGGTGCTCTTGCAGCCCCCCCGTTTGCCCACGTACACGATGCGGGCTGTGGGGGATGCATGGGCCACGATGGCATCGCTCACCAGGTCATCCACCAGCAGCACGGTAGCGGCCTGGATGGCCTTCAAGGCCTTGATCGTCAGCAGCTCCGGGTCGCCGGGGCCTGCGCCCACCAGGGTGCAGCTGCCGCCAGTCGCCAGGGGGGATGCGGGATGGGTGGTGGGGGGCGTGGGGCGGCTCATGGGGATGTCTCCGAAGCAGTTTGATCAGCCAGCTGCAAGATATGTTCCACCTGCCGCTCGATGGCGGGGGGAATAGGCAGCTCGCCCGCCAGAACGCGGCGTGTGTAGACCGCCGTGGTCGCCACGTCGATTTCGGCGGGCAGGCCGGGCACCTCGCTGGCGGTACCGGGTTGCTGCGCGTCCAGCACCTGGTGCACGCCGCGCACAAAACCGTCGTAGCGGGGTGTGCGGCGTGGGTCGGTGGCCACCTCGCCTTCCAGCCCGCGCGAGAGCAGGGCACTCATGCCCAGCGTGCGGAAGGTGGTTTGCAGCATCTCAAAATATTCGGGGTGTGTGTAGGCCGTGACGACCACCGAGGCGCCCGCGCAGGGGCTCATCAGCTTGACCACACTGTGCCCCGGGTTGCGCAGGCCCACCACCTCGCGCACGGCCAGCAGGCGCGCCAGGCCCGCGTGCAGGTGCTGGGTGTGGATGTGGCGCACGGTGCCGTTTGCTACTTTTTCAGGAGCTGTCAGCGCAGGCACATCCAGCGCCAGCAGCACATCCGAAGCCAGAATCCGCCGCGCCTCGGTGCGCATGCCATGCAGCAGCACGGGCAGGCCTTCGCGCGCCAGCAGCAGCGCCAGCAGCGGGGTCAGCACCGGCAACTTGCGCGCGCCGTTGTAGCTGGGCAGCACGATGAGCGGGCGGTCGGTGGCGGGCAGCAGCGCCAGGCGGCTGTGCGTGGCGTCCAGGAAACCGCACATCTCCTCTGCCGTCTCGCCTTTGATGCGCATGGCCAGGCAGAAGGCGCCGATCTCCAGGTCGCTCACCTGCCCGTCCAGCACCTGGCCGAACAGGTCCGTGGCCTGCTCGCGCGACAGCGGCTTGGCGCCGCGCGCGCCGCGCCCAATCTCTTTGATGTACTGACTGATGCCCATGGTTCTTGGTGGCGGGACTTGTGAAACAGGGCTTCAGCGTCGTTGTTTCGGCTTGCCGTACAGGCGTACTGTCTGCGCCGAAAGCGCCTAGCTGCAGCCCTGTTGCACAAGTCCTGGTGGGGTTTGTTGGTCCGAGGGCTATTTTCCTGCAAGCAAGAGAACTTTTGGTTATATGACGGCCTGCGCCATGGGCTTGGACGCCAGCGGCCCCGTGGCCCGCACCATGCGTTTCAGCTCGGGCAGGCAGGATCCGCAGTTGGTGCCGCAGCGCAGCTTGCCCTGCAGTTGTGCCAACCGGTCGTCGTCGGTGCCGTGGCAGTGCGCCAGCTCAGCGGTGATGGCCGCGTCCGTCACGTTGAAGCAGGTGCACACCGACTTGCCACGCGACTGCACGGCCACGGGCGCCTTGGCGCCGGGCACCAGCAGCAGGCGGCCGTAGGTCTGGGCGGGCAATTCTTCTTGCAGCAGGGTCTTGAGCCAGCCTTCGGCGCTGGTGTCGCCCGCGAGCACGATGCCTTCGAGCGTGGTGGTGTCCCCATGGCGGGCCAGCCGCGCGGCGCGGCGCTGGCCGCGTTTTTTGTCGGCATAGCGCAGCGTGTCGGCGCCAGCCAGGCCCATCAGGGATTCGATGCGCTCTACCGTGGCGTCGGGCGGTGCCTCGTGCGCGGCGGCGCGCAGCAGCACGCCCACACGCTCGCGGCCCGGTTCGCTCAGGGGCGTGTTGTTGCTGAAGGGCACACAGCTGGCAAACGGAAACTGCGCCATCAGTGCGGACAGCGCCTCGCGTGTGGCCTGGGCGCTGTCGGCGGGCAGCCAGGCCATGGCCAGCAGTGTCCAGGGCAGCTCGGCCTTGAGCACCTTCACGGCCGCGTGCTTGAGTTCGGGCTGTTTGGACGTGGGGCAGTAGGCCGAGGTGGTGAGCGCATTCACGCCCGCCAGGCGTTCGCCGGTGGACGAGCAGCCGCTCAAAAATTCGCTGCCCCAGTGCATGGCCATGAAGGCCTGCGAGAGGCCCACGGTGCCGTCGCCCTGCGCAGGCACCACGATGGTGCCGCGCTTGCTCGTCACGTAGACCAGGTCGCCGTTCTTCAGGCCGCGCCGCTCCATGTCCTGCGGGTGCAGCTGCACGCTGGGCTCGGCCACATGGCCGAACAGGCGGCCCAGGGTGCCGGTGCGTGTCATGCCGTGCCACTGGTCGCGCAGGCGGCCGGTGGTCAGGCTGAAGGGGTAGCGCGATTCGCGCTGCTCGGCCGTGGGTTGCCAGGCATGGGCCGCAAAACGCGCACGGCCGTCAGTGGTGGGGAACACGCCGTCTTCGTACAGGCGGGCTTTGCCGGTGGTGGCGCCTTCAGGCAGGGGCCATTGTTGGGGGCCTTGGGATTCAAGCATGTCCCACGACAAACCGGTGATGTCCAGGTCGCGCCCGCGTGTGCTTTCGCGGTGCTCGTTCCACACGGTTTCGGCGCCCGCATCGGCGGCGTCCGTGGCGTAGGGGAACAGCGTGGGCTGGCCGGGGCGCAGGCGTGCCTCCAGTTGGTGCGCAAACTGCACCGCAATGGCCCAGTCGTGGCGTGCCTGGCCGGGCGCGGGCACGGCAGTGCGCACGCGCGAGATGCGGCGTTCACTGTTGGTCACCGTGCCAGTCTTCTCGCCCCAGGTGGTGGCGGGAAGCAGCAGGTCGGCATAGGCACAGGTGGCGGCGGTGGCAAAGGCCTCCTGCACCACCACAAACTCGGCGCGTTGCAGCGCGCGGCGCACCGTGGCCTGGTCGGGCATGCTTTGCGCGGGGTTGGTGCAGGCAATCCACAGCGCCTTGATCTCGCCGTCGGCGGCGGCCTGGAACATTTCCACCGCTGTCTTGCCCGGCTTGCTCGGCACATCGGCCACGCCCCACAGCGCAGCCACTTCGGCGCGGTGCTGCGGGTTGGCCAGGTCGCGGTGGGCGCTGAGCAGGTTGGCCAGGCCGCCCACCTCGCGCCCGCCCATGGCGTTGGGCTGGCCCGTCAGGCTGAAGGGGCCCGCGCCGGGCTTGCCGATCTGCGCGGTGGCCAGGTGCAGGTTGATGAGCGCGGCGTTTTTGGCGGTGCCGCTGCTGCTCTGGTTCAGGCCCTGGCAGTACAGGCTGAGCGTGGCTTTGGACTGTGCAAACCACTGGGCGGCAGTGGTCAGGTCGGCCACGCTGATGCCACAGGTCTGCGCCACACGCTCGGGCGTGTAGTCGCGCACCAGGGCCTTGAGTTCGTCAAAGCCCGTGGTGTGTGCGGCGATGTATTCGGCGTCCGTCCAGCCCTCCCACAGCATCAGGTGCAGCATGCCGTTGAACAGCATCACGTCGCTGCCGGGCTGGATGGGCAAAAACAGGTCGGCCATACCAGCGGTGTCGGTGCGGCGCGGGTCGGCCACGATGACCTTCATGCCCGGGTTGGCGGCGCGTGCGTCTTCGATGCGGCGGAACAGGATAGGGTGCGCCCAGGCCGCGTTGCTGCCCACAATGAACAGGCACTGCGCGTGTTTCACGTCGTCGTAGCAGGCAGGCGGCGCGTCGGCGCCCAGGGTCTGCTTGTAGCCCGCCACCGCGCTGCTCATGCACAGGCGCGAGTTGGTGTCGATGTTGTTGGTGCCAATCAGGCCCTTGGCGAGCTTGTTGAAGACGTAGTAGTCCTCGGTGAGCAGCTGGCCGCTGACGTAAAAACCCACGGCGTCGGGGCCGTGCTGCTGGATGATGCGGGCAAACTTGTCGGTGGCCAGGCCCAGGGCCGCGTCCCACGAGATGGCGTGCGGCGCGTCGTTGCGCTGCAGGCGCTGCTGTGGCTGCAGCAGCCGGGTCTGCAGCGTGATGGGGCTGCTGGCCGTGAGGTGCAGGGTCGAGCCCTTGGTGCACAGGCGGCCAAAGTTGGCGGGGTGGTTGGGGTCGCCCCGCACGCCGGTGATCTGGGGGCCGTTGCTTTCGATGATCACGCCGCAGCCTACGCCGCAGTAGGGGCAGGTGGATTTGGTTTCTTGCATGGCGATGGGCCTGGAATTGTGATCTTTTTAGGGGCTTTGCGCGCGTCTATCAAGCGCTTATAGCTATATTATTTATAGCATTATGAGTGGCGGCGGCCTGCGTTGCAGCCATGGTGGCTCATGCCGTGGCGGTGCGCCGTGCAGGCCCTGCGACGGGGCGGGCCAGGTCGGTTGCCAGCGTGGCCAGTTCGTGGCTGTTGAGGTACACCGCGCCATCCTCCACCTTCACCGCAAATTGCGGCGTGCAGCCTTCGTCGGGGGCGGCAGCCTGGCCGTCGCACAGGCCGATGGTCCAGTTGTGCAGGGGGCATGCCACCTGCGTGCCAAACACGATGCCGTGCGACAGCGGGCCGCCCTTGTGGGGGCAGCGGTCCAGCAGCGCAAACACGCCACCTGCGTCGTTGCGGAACACCGCCACGTCCAGCCCTGCGGGGCGCGCCACACGGCGTGCGCCCAGCACGGGGATGTCGTCCACGCTGCAGATGAGCTTCCAGTCGGGGGTGGGGTGGTTCGTGGTCATGGGGTGGTCCTTGGGGATTTTTTAGGGGTGTGGGGCGGACTCGATGGCAGGTTCTCAGGTGCCGAGCGCGGCATACATGCCGGTCACGCGGTCCATGCTGGCCAGCAGGTTTTCGCTGCTCACAAACACTTCAGACACCTGGCGGAAGGTGTTGCTGGCGTTGCCCAGGCGCTGCAGGGCCGCGTCGAAGAACACCCACTGGCTGTCGGCCAGCAGCAACTCCTGGCGGATGCGCACGGTGGCCTGCGGGGCGCTGCGCAGCAGCTCGGTGGCTTTCAGGAATTCGTCGCGCGCCTTGGCGATCTCGGTGGTGGCGTTGGCCGTGTCCACGCCCAGCATGGCCGACAGGCAGAACTTGGCCATGCGCTGGCTCAGCATGCGCTGGCGCCCGGCCACGTTCACCAGGTAACCCACGGGCTTGCCCAGCGCGGCTTCGTACTGCGAGGTGCCCTGGTGGGCCAGGGCCAGCACCTTGGCGTCGGCCTGCAGCAGCGCGGCCACGCCGTCGCGCGAGGGAGTGGTGCCCATCAGCGTGGCCTTGTGGTCGGCCCAGGCGCCTTCGAGTTTCACGTACGTGTCGCGGATGGTGGGCGAGGGCGCAAAGGCCTTCAATTCGCCCAGCTGGCGCTCAAACAGCGCCAGGGACTGCTCCAGCACGGCGCGCGCCGCCGGGGTGTCGGCCTTGTGGGCCAGGGCCAGCCAGGCCTTGCCCATGCGCTGGCTCAGCATGCGCTGGCGCCCGGCCTTGTTGATGGCGTCGTTCAGGTCGGCCACCTCGGCCTGGGCCTTGCCCGCAGGCACCAGAAGGCCCAGGGCGCCCCAGGCCGTGGTGTAGCCCGCAGAGGTCAGAAGGGTACGGCGTTGCATGGTGGGCTCCTTCTTTCCGATCAGGCGCCCAGGGGCGCAAACTGGCGCGTGTCCACGGCCGCCTTGTCAAACTCGAACCAGGGGTCGGGCTCGCCATCCAGCGCAAACTGCAGCTGCTCCCACAGCGCCTTGCGGCCTGCGTGGTCGTCCAGGATGCGCTTCTTCACGTAATCGAGGCCCACGCGGTCCACGTAGTGCACGGTGCGCTCCAGGTACCAGCCTTCCTGGCGGTACAGCTCGCAGAACGCGCCGGTGTACTCCAGCACCTCTTCGGCGGTTTTCAGCTTGGTGAAAAAGTGTGCGACTTCGGTCTTGATGCCGCCGTTGCCCGCCACGTACATCTCCCAGCCGCTGTCCACGCCGATGATGCCCACGTCCTTGATGCCCGCCTCGGCGCAGTTGCGCGGGCAGCCGCTCACGGCAAACTTCACCTTGTGCGGCGCGTACATGCGCCACATGGCACGTTCCAGGTCCTTGCCCATCTGCGTGCTGTCTTGCGTGCCCATGCGGCACCACTCGCTGCCCACGCAGGTCTTCACCGTGCGCAGCGCCTTGGCGTAGGCATGGCCGCTGGGCATGCCGATGTCCTTCCAGACGTTCTGCAGGTCTTCCTTCTTCACGCCCAGCAAATCAATGCGCTGGCCGCCCGTGACCTTGACGGTGGGGATCTTGTACTTGTCCACCACGTCGGCAATGCGGCGCAGCTCATCGGCCGTGGTCTCACCGCCCCACATGCGCGGGATCACGCTGTAGGTGCCGTCTTTCTGGATGTTGGCGTGGCTGCGTTCGTTGATGAAGCGGCTTTGCGGGTCGTCCTTGGCCTCCTTGGGCCAGGTGCTGATGAGGTAGTAGTTGACGGCCGGGCGGCAGGTGGCGCAGCCGTTGGGCGTCTTCCATTCCATGAACTTGAACACCTCGGCAACGCTGACCAGCTTGCTGTGGCGGATCGCGTCGCGCACGGCCTGGTGGCCGTGGTCGGTGCAGCCGCACATGGGCTTGGTCTTGGGCGTGGCGCTGTAGTCGCCGCCTGCCGTGAACATGATGATCTGCTCCACCAGCCCGGTGCACGAGCCACAGCTGGCGCTGGCCTTGGTGTGCTTGCGCACTTCGTCGAGCGTGAACAGGCCCTTGTCCTTGATGGCCTTGCAGATCGCGCCCTTGGTCACGCCGTTGCAGCCGCACACCTCGTCGCTGTCTTCCATGGCAGCAGCCTTGCTCTGGCCCTGGTGGCCGGTGTCGCCCAGGTGCGACTCGCCGAACATGAGCTTGTCGCGCAGGTCCGTCACGCTGCGGCCGTCGCGCAGCAGCTTGAAGTACCAGCTGCCGTCCACCGTGTCGCCATACAGGCAAGCGCCCACCAGCTTGTCGTCCTTCAGCACGAGCTTTTTGTACACGCCACCAAAGGGGTCGCTCATCACGATTTCTTCGGTGCCCTCGCCACCCTGGAAGTCACCCGCGCTGAACAGGTCGATGCCCGTGACCTTGAGCTTGGTGGAGGTCAGCGAGCCCTGGTAGCGGCCGATGCCGAACTCGGCCAAATGGTTGGCCAGCACCTTGCCTTGCTCGAACAGCGGGGCCACCAGGCCATAGGCAATGCCCCGGTGCGCGGCGCATTCGCCCACGGCGTAGATGCGCGCGTCGGTGGTGGTTTGCAGCGTGTCGCTCACCACAATGCCGCGGTTCACGTGCAGGCGCATCTTTTCGGCCAGCGCGGTGTTGGGGCGGATGCCCACGGCCATCACCACCAGGTCGGCGGGCACCTGGGTGCCGTCCTTGAACTTGACGCTGGCCACGCGGCCGTCGGTGTTGCCCACCAGTTCCTGCGTCTGCGCGCCCATCAGGAACTGCATGCCGCGCTCCTGCAGCGACTTCTCCAGCATCTTGCCGGCCACATCGTCCAGCTGGCGTTCCATGAGCCAGTCGCCCACATGCACCACGGTGACCTGCATGCCGCGCTTCATGAGGCCGTTGGCGGCCTCCAGGCCCAGCAGGCCGCCGCCGATGACGACGGCGTGCTTGTAGGTGGCGGCCGCGTCGATCATGGCCTGGGTGTCGGCAATGTCGCGGTAGGCCAGCACGCCCTGCAAGTCCTTGCCGGGGATGGGCAGGATGAAGGGGTTGGAGCCCGTGGCCAGGATCAGGCGGTCGTATTCGGCGGTGACCACCGTGCCGTCCTTGCTGGTGGCGCTGACCACGCGGCGCACGCGGTCCACGTCGGTCACGGTGAAGCCGGTGTGCAGCGTGATGTGGTTGTCGGCATACCACGACCAGTCGTTGAGGATGATCTCGTCGATGGTCTGCTCGCCCGCCAGCACGGGGGACAGCAGAATGCGGTTGTAGTTGGGGTGGGGCTCGGCACCGAACACCGTGATGTCATACAGATCGGGGGCGATCTTGAGCAGCTCTTCCAGCGTGCGCACACCGGCCATGCCGTTTCCCACCATCACCAGTTTGAGCTTTTTCATCATGACTCCATCGGTTCCATCGCCGGGGCGATGCGCAAAACAAAAAAGGCGTCCACACGATGCTGCTCCGAGGTCTCGAAACCGCATGTGGGGACGCCTTCGTCCTGACAACTCCTCTGTGCGCCTTTGCACTGCTGAATTGCGTGGGCCTGCCCGGCCCTTGCCCTTGTTAAGCAATGGCCGTGCCAGATTCCTTGCACTGATCTGGGGTGCGCCCGGGGTGCGAGCCCGGGTGGGGGGACGCCGAGGGCGTTGGGGCGTGTGGGCGGCCAGGCCCCGGCATGCACCACCTTGGGCACAAAACCTGCATGGAGCTGGTGCATGAGCTTTGAACTGGATGTGGGCCAGGCCTCGCTGGCCGGCCGCAATGAGGTGAACGAGGACTTTGCCGCCCTGGCGGTGGGGCAGGGGCGCGACCGCGAGCGCGGCGCCATTGCCGCCATTGCCGATGGCGTGAGCACGGGCGGCAAGGGCCGCGAGGCCGCCCAGACCACGGTGAGCACCCTGGTGGGCGACTACTTCGCCACCCCCGAGACCTGGGACACCACCGTGGCGCTGGACCGCATCCTGAACGCCCACAACGGCTGGCTGGCCTCCATGAACCGGCGCCGCCAGCCCGCCGTGGGCCTGACCACACTCACCGCGCTGGTGCTGCGCGGCCAGTCGTACACGCTGGCCCATGTGGGCGACACCCGCGCCTACCTGCTGCGCGGCGGGCGCCTGCAACTGCTCACGGCCGACCATGTGATGGCGCAGCGCGACTTTGCGCACCAGCTCACCCGCGCCATGGGGCTCGATGACCATGTGGTGGTGGACTACAGCCAGGGCGAGCTGCACAGCGGCGATCTGTTCGTGCTGCTGTCCGACGGTGTGCATGGCAGTCTGCCCGAGCGCGAACTGCGGCAGCTGCTGCGCCAGGAGGGCGTGGCGGCGCAGGCGCTCAGCGACGAGCTGGTGCAGGCCGCGCTGCGCCGGGGCAGCAGCGACAACGTGACCGCGCTGGTGGTGCGGGTGCAGGGCGCGCTGGAGGCCACGCTGCAGGACGAGTCCCGCCGCGCGCAGGACCTGCCCGTGCTGCCCCTGCTCAAGGTGGGCGACAAGGTCGATGGCCTGGTGGTCACGGCGCTGGTGGCCGACAGCGGCATCCACCGCATCTACCAGGTGCGCGACCCGGCCACGCAGCGCCTCTACGCGCTCAAAACCCTGCTGCCCACGCGCGCCCACGATGCCGAGGAGCGCGCCACGCTTGCACACGAGGCCTGGGTGGCGCGGCGCATGCAGTCGGGCCACGCCGCCGCCCACCTGGCATGGCTCCACACCTGGCCCGCCGATGACGGGCGAGGCGGACCGGGCGCCAGCGCGTTCTACCTGCTGTACGACTGGCACGCGGGCGAAACCCTGGGCCAGCGCCTGCGCAGCCGCCAGCACCTGCCCGTGCCACAGGCCGTGTCGGTGGTGGTGCAGGCCGCGCGCGTGCTGGGCTGGCTGCACCGCCAGGGCGTGGTGCACCGCGACATCAAGCCCGACAACCTGCACCTGGGCGACGACGGCGTGCTGCGTGTGCTCGATTTGGGCGTGGCCCTGTCCGGCCGCGAGCCCGAGGCCACGCGCCAGCTGCACGCGGGCACGCCCAGCTACATGAACCCCGAGCAGTGGCCCGGCTACGAAAAAAGCGGCGACACCGAAGGCCAGCTGCCCGACGCGCGCAGCGACCTGTTTGCGCTGGGCGTTACGCTCTACCAGCTACTGAGCCAGGGCCGCCTGCCTTATGGCGAGGTGGTGCAGTACCAGCTGGGCCGCTACCACCGCGACCCGCTGCCCCCCAGCCGCCACAACCCCGGCGTGCCCATCTGGCTGGACCAGATTGCCCTGAAGGCCGTGGCCCGCAGCCGCGCGCAGCGCTTCGAGACCGCCGAGGAACTGCTGCTGGCGCTGGAGCGCGGCGCATCCCGCCCCCTGTCAGCCCCCGGCCCGCAGCCGCTTATGCAGCGCGATGCCACGGCCCTGTGGAAGATCGCGCTGGCGGTGAGCGTGCTGGTGAATCTGCTGCTGATCTACTGGCTGTTGTTTTTGCCGAGGTAGTGGGGAGTCTTGGTTTGCTCCCGAAAATGTAGCTACTACCGCTTTTGCGGTGGGCGGTAGAGCCGATTTTGGCTTGAATATTCAGCGGCACATCGCCTGGTTTTGATGTACGCCCCGGTGGGTAGCAGGCTCTGCCACAGGGCGCTGCCTGTGGGCTCCCTCTCCCCTTGTGGGAGAGGGCGGGGGGAGAGGGGGTTCTTCCCTTGGGGCGCTGCTGCCTCCTCTCCCCAACCCTCTCCCACGAGGGGAGAGGGGGTTTCAGTGGGCCACACTTGCGCCGTTCACGCGCTGCGCGCGCGTCCAGCCTTCTAGTGAAAGCGCGGGCAATGCTGCGCATTGGCTGGCTACGCCAGCTCAGGCACTGCGTGCCCGACCACCTTTCTCCGCCCATGTGCGCGTCCAGCGGGTCTGCATCACGCGCAGCAGCACCAGCATGGCCAGCGCGCACGCCGCAATGCCGACAAAGCCCCACAGGTAGGTGCCGGTGTACTGGCGCGAGATGCCCATGCCGCTGGGGATCAGGCCGCCGCCCAGGGCGCCGATCTCGCCAATCATCGAGCCTGCCACGGCCGTGGTCAGAGGCCAGCGCAGGGGCACCAGCTGGAAGAGGGCGCCATTGCCCGCGCCCAGCGCCGCAAAACACACCAGGAACAGCAGCATGGTGATGGGCAGCGAGTTCTCGGCCAGGCCGCACAGCACCATGCTCACGGCCGTGATGGCCAGCACGGCCGTGAGTGTGTTCACGCCGCCCCAGTGGTCCGACAGCCAGCCACCAAAGATGCGCAGGGCCGCGCCCAGGAAGGCCGCCAGCATGGTGAGCTGGCCTGCCTGCACCTTGCTCACATGGAACTGGTCGTAAAAATAGCTGGGCAAGAAGGTGGTGAGGCCGATGAAGCCGCCAAAGGTCACGGCATAGATCAGGCTGAAGGCCCAGCCATCTTTTTCAAACAGGCAAGCGATGTGTTCGCGGAAGCTCGAATGGGCCGCCAGGTCGGAGGGCTCCTGTGCAAACACGGCCATCACGATCGCGGGCACCGCCACGCTCACGGCGGCAAAGCCGTACACGGCCTGCCAGCCAAACTTCTGGGCCAGCGCCGGGGCCAGCAGGGCCGCCACGGCGGTGCCCACGTTGCCAGCGCCCACGATGCCCATGGCCAGGCCCTTGTAGCGCGGCGGAAACGAGCCCGAACCCAGCGACAGCGCCACGCCAAAGCTGGCCCCGGCCACACCCAGAAGGATGCCCATGGCCAGCAGGTCGCCGTAGTCGTGCACAAACAGGTAGCCATAGCCCATGGCCAAAAAGATACCCGCCATCTCGACCAGTGTGGCGTTCTTGCGCCCGATGTACTGCGCCAGGATGCCCAGCGGAAAGCGCATGAGCGCACCGGCAAAGATGGGGATGGACAGCATCATGCCCATCTGCGTGGGCGTGAGCTGGAAGCTGTCGCGGATGAACGGGGCCATGGCACCGTTGATCACCCAGACAGCACACGAGAAACCGAAGTAGAGGAAGGACGACCACAGCGTGGGGGCGTGGCCGGAGCGCAGAAACTGCCTGAATGAGAGCATGAGATGTCGCACAAGTGAGAGGTAGCGTTGTTCGTGGCCTTCGTCGGCCACAAAACAAAAAAGGCGTTCTCACCGGCTGCATGGGTGTACCAAAGCAGCAGGTGTGAACGCCTTTGTCCTTGCCGCCCTTCGTGCGCCGTTGCACAGGGCGTGCGCAGCCCCTTCAAGGGCCACTGCGTGGGGCGCTTGCAATGCCTGTGCCAGTTCTATCTGCACCAAAGTTGTGCCTGCGGCGAACCGTTCCGGCGAGGCTACGCACTTCGTGCATGCGTACGGCGGCATGCGTGGGCGCTTTCGTTGCCGTGTGGCGCCCCACGTTGGGGCGCTGGGGCGTCAGTCCCTGTTGGGTGCACCTGCGTTTGTCATTTTGAATATTGCAAAAATCATATTTATGACTTATCATTAATGTAAATTATCATTTTTTTCAAAATTTGGTGTCACAGTGCCCGTGAAACTGCGCAATTAACGTTTGCTTTTGTCACAGTTGCATCTATAAGATGGTTCTCACGCGGGACCAGTGACGGTGCAGAAGCAAATCTTTTCTAGGAGTTTTCCGATGAGAATGAATCTTCCGGTCAGTCAGCATGAGTATGCTTTTCCCAAGGGCCAAACCTTGGTCTCCACCACAGACCTCAAAGGTCGCATCCTGTACTGCAACCCGATGTTCATCGAGGTCAGCGGCTACGAAAAAGAAGAGCTCCTGGGCCAGCCCCACAACATGATCCGGCACCCGGACATGCCCGAGGAGGCCTTCCGCGACATGTGGGAGACCATCGCCAAGGGCATCCCCTGGTCGGCCCCGGTCAAGAACCGGCGCAAGGACGGCTCCTTTTACTGGGTCATGGCCAACGTCACGCCGCTGATGCAGGGCGACCAGCCCACGGGCTACATGTCGGTGCGCACCGAAGCCACGCGCGAGCAGATCCACGGGGCAGACGCGCTGTACAAGCAGATGCAGTCCGAGAAGCAGGCGGGCACGCTGGTGCACCGGCTGTCGGCAGGCCAGCTGGTCAAAGAAACCCTGTGGGGCCGCGTGGGCCGGGCGCTGGCGCTGGGCCCTATGGGCAAGATGATGGTGTGCACGTTGCTGTTGGTGGTGGCCTCGTGGTGCGCGGCCTTGCTGGGTGGGCATGCGCTGTCGCTGGCCTCGGGGGCGGCGTGGCTGGGCGTGGTGCTGCTTGCGCTGGGCATGGCGGTCTACCTGCACCAGGTCACGGTGGCACCCCTGTCTCAGATGCTGATGTGGGCCAACCGCATGGCGGCGGGCGACCTCACGCAGAAGATATCGGCATCGCGCAGCGACACCGTGGGCCAGCTGCAAAAGGCACTGGCGCAGCTCAATGTGAACCTGCTGTCCATCGTGCGCGATGCGCGGCAGGAGAGCGAGCACATGCAGGTCTCGACCCGCGAGATTGCCCAAGGCAACCACGACCTGTCGTCCCGCACCGAGGCGCAGGCCAGCAACCTGCAGCAGACCGCAGCGTCGATGGAAGAGATCACCGGCACCGTCAAGCAGACCGCCGAATCCGCCCGCCAGGCCACGGTGCTGGCCACGCAGGCCACCCAGGTCACCGAGCGCAGCAGCAGCGCCGTAGACGGTGTGGCCGACACCATGAAGCAGATTCAGGCCGCATCCGGTCGCATCAGCGAGATCACGCAGCTCATCGACTCCATCGCGTTCCAGACCAACATCCTTGCGCTGAACGCTGCCGTGGAAGCAGCGCGTGCGGGCGAGCAGGGGCGGGGGTTTGCCGTGGTGGCCTCGGAGGTGCGCAGCCTGTCGCACCGCACGCAGTCCGCCGCCAAGGAAATCCGCCAGCTCATCGACGACTCGGCCAACAAGGTGAGCGAAGGCCACGAGAAGACCGATGCCGCGCAAAAGACCATGACCGAGTCGCTGGACCTGGTGCGCCGCGTGAACACGCTGATCGGCGAGATCCACAGTGCATCGAACGAGCAGCTCAGCGGCATCTCGCAGGTCAACTCGGCCGTGGCGCAACTCGACACCATCACGCAGCAGAACGCGGCGCTGGTCGAGGAAAACGCAGCTTCTGCCATGCAGCTCAACGGCCAGGCCCAGACCATGACCGAAACCGTGCAGGTCTTCCGCATCGACGCCTCGGCGCCGGCGCAGGTGCGCGATGCGGTGGCGCTGCGCAAGGAAATGAAGGGCCAGGGTGGATCGTCGTCCAGCAGGGCGCTGGCGGCGGTGTGACGTTGCTGCGCTCAGAGCGGAGCCGGTAGACAGCCATCCCGAGGGCTGCACCGCAGAGCCGCGAGAATGTGCTGACTCCATCCAACTTCATCAAAGGACGTCTGCTGCCATGAACAATGCCTTGCGGTACGCGGGCGCAGCCTTAGCGCTGGGCTTGTTGTTGGCCGGTTTGATGGCCTTGCTGCACAACCTCACTGGCGAACGCTCGGAGTCTTTCGCCGTTCCCTGTTTGCTGATGGCCCTTGGTCTGGGCAGTGGCGTGTTGGTGTGGCATTTTCCCGGCTTTGGCGACAGCGGCGATTGCGACGCGGAAGATTTCGCCAATAGTGGCGAGATGCGGGACGGCGACTCGGAAGCTGCTTGAGGAGCCGTTGCCGACACCGATGTGCCGGGCTGGGCAAACAACTGGGTGGTGAGCCGTGCGCCCTCAGGTGCTGCTTCTGATGGTCAGCTCAAACCCCAGATCCACCGAGTTGTGCGCAGGCACTTCGCCGCGCATCAGCGCCAGCAGCATGCGCGCGCTGGCCTCGCCCACGGCGGAGCGCGGCGTGCGCACGGTGGTCAGCGGCGGCAGCATCTGGTCGCTGCCCGCCAGGTCGTTGAAGCCCGCAATCGCCACCTGGCCGGGCACCGACAGGCCCAGCCGCTGCGCAGCCAGCAGGCCGCCCTGGGCCAGGTCGTCGTTGCAGAAGAACACGGCGTCCACGCCGGGGCGGGTGCGCAACAACTCCTCCAGCAGTTCACCGCCCAGGCGCATCGATGAGGGCTGTGGGCTCAGCAGTTCCAGCTTGGGGTCGTACCGGCCTGCTTCGCGCAGGCAGCGGCGGTAGCCCTCGGCGCGCTGCATGGTGCGCGGGTCGAGCTGGGCGGCCACAAAGGCCACGTTTTTGTAGCCGCGCTCCAGCAGGTGGGCCGTCATGCTGTGGCCCGCGTCCTGCTGCGAGAACCCCACGCAGAACACGCCGGGGGCCGGGGTCATTTCCATCAGGTGCACGCAAGGCACGCCGCTGGCCGCAATCAGCTGGCGCGCGGCTTCGGTGCGGTCAAAGCCGGTGACCAGGAGGCCCGCCGGGCGGTGGGCGAGGTAGGTGCGCAGCAGCTGTTCTTCTTCCTGCGGGTCGTAGTGCGTCACGCCGATCAGGGCCTGGTAGCCCTCGGGGAACAGGGTGCGGTGCACGGATTCGAGCACGTCCACGAACAGGGCGTTGGACAGCAGGGGTACGAGCACCGGCACCTGCACGCTGCGCTGCGAGGCCAGTGCGCGTGCGGCGGGGTCGGGCACATAGCCCAGTTGCTGGGCCGCGTCCTTGACCCGCTGCACCAGCTCTTGCGCCACGCCGCGCTCGCCACGCAGCGCGCGGGACGCCGTGATGGGGCTGACGCCCGCCGCCTTGGCCACGTCGCTCAGCGTGATGCGCCCGCTGGAGCGGCGCCGGGTCTCGGATTTGTTCAAGGGTTAACCCTCATGGGGATGGCTGTTGATCTGGTTAGGATAGCGCTGTCCAAACGCCTGGGCAAGACAGCCAGCGTCTTTTTTGGCGCATTGGCTCCATCAGTACCCGCATTTTGGAGGCATCTGCAGAGATGCATTTTTTTGGATTCATTGGATAGCGCTACCAATATGAGTTTTACGCCGTCATCGGTTTATCTGGTCGTCATGGGAGTGGCCGGTTGTGGCAAGTCCAGCCTGGGGGCTGCGCTGGCCCAGGCAGAAGGCCTGCCCCTGATCGAAGGGGATGACCACCACAGCCCCGCCAGCCGCGAAAAAATGCGCCAGGGCATTGCGCTGACCGACGCCGATCGCGAAGGCTGGCTGGCCACGCTGGGGCAACTGCTGCAGGCGCAGCCGCAGGGTGTGGTGCTGACCTGCTCAGCGCTCAAGAAGGTGTACCGCGACCGGCTGCGCAGCGCCTGCCCGGGCCTGCGCTTTGTTTTTTTGGAGATCGACCGCACCCATGCAGGCCAGCGCGTGACGGCCCGTGCAGGCACGCATTTTTTCTCCAGCGCGCTGGTGGACAGCCAATTCGCCACGCTGGAGTCCCCCGTGGGCGAGGCGGGTGTGCTGCGCCTGGATGCATTGCTGGACCTGGCCACCCTGCAGCAACAGGCATCCGGCTGGCTGGCTACGAAGGAGACCGCATGAGTTCCCCTGCACAAGATGCCGTGCCGCAGAGCCGCTTTGCCCGGGTCTCCCAGGTGCTCATGGCCAGTTGCCTGGGCGTGATGGCCGTGGCCGTGTTCATCAACGTAGTGCTGCGCTACGGCTTTGGCAGCGGCGTGGCGGCCAGTGAAGAGCTGTCGCGCCTGCTGTTTGTCTGGATGGTGTTCATCGGCGCCGCAGCGGCCTACCCCGCGGGTGAGCACATGGCCTTCACCAGCCTGGCGGGCCTGTTGGCCAAACGCCCTGTGGCATTTGCCGCGCTCACCGCGGTCATCCGGCTGCTGGTGATGGCCGCCTGCGCCATGCTGGCCTGGGGCGCCTGGCAGCAGGTGGTGGTGGGCATGGGCAGCCGCTCGGTGGTCATGGCCTACCCGGCGGCGCTGTTGCCACTGCCGGCCTTTTTGTGCGCGGTGGCCATTGGTGTGATGGCGACCATCGAATTGATTCAACGCAAGCCCTTGGACCTGGGCCACGGCGCGGAGGTGGAGTGATGTTGGGACTGACGCCGGAAGCCATGGCCTTTGTGGTCTTTTCGCTGGGCATGCTGGTGCTGATGGGCACAGGCATGAACATGGGCCTGGCCCTGGTGCTCACGGGCGCGGGCATGGCCTGGGTGCTCGATTTCTGGGATGCGCAGCTGCTGGCCCAGAACCTGGTGGCCGGGGTGGACAGCTTCCCGCTGCTGGCCGTGCCCTTCTTCATCCTGGCCGGTGAGCTGATGAACTCGGGCGGCATCAGCCGCCGCATCATCGACATGGCGCAGGCCTGGGTGGGGCATATCCGGGGCGGGCTGGGCTATGTGGCCATTGGCGCGGCCGTGCTGATGGCGAGCATGAGCGGCTCGGCCCTGGCCGATACGGCAGCCCTTGCCACCATCCTGCTGCCCATGATGCGCCAGCAGGGCTACCCCATGAACACGTCGGCGGGGCTGATCGCCTCGGGCGGCATCATCGCGCCCATCATCCCGCCGTCCATGCCGTTCGTGATCTATGGCGTGACGACCAATACCTCGATCTCGGCGCTGTTCGTCTCGGGCATCGTGCCGGGGCTGATGATGGGTGTGGGCCTGATCTTTGCCTGGCGCTGGGTGCTGCGCGACCTGGACCTACCCCAGGGCGAGCCCTTGCCCGTCAAGGACCGCCTGCGCGCCACGGCCCGCGCCTTCTGGGCCATGCTGATGCCGCTCATCATCATCGGCGGCATGAAGACCGGCGTGTTCACGCCCACCGAGGCCGCCGTGGTGGCCGCGTTCTATGCGCTGGTGGTGGCACTGTTCATCCACCGCGAGATGAAGCTGGCCGACATCTACGGCGTGCTGGTGCGCGCGGCCAAGACGACTTCCATCGTGATGTTCTTGTGTGCCGGTGCCCAGGTGGCCAGCTACATGATCACGCTGGCGGACCTGCCCAATGTGCTCACCAGCTGGCTGGGCCCGCTGGTGGAGAACCCGCGCCTCTTGATGGCCGTGATGATGATCGTGCTGGTGCTGATCGGCACGGCGCTGGACCTCACGCCCACCATCCTGATCTTTGCGCCCGTGATGCTGCCCATCGCCGTCAAGGCGGGGATCGACCCGGTGTACTTTGGCCTGATGTTCGTGCTCAACGGCGCCATCGGCCTCATCACGCCGCCCGTGGGCACCGTGCTCAATGTGGTGGCCGGGGTGGGGCGCATCTCGATGCACAGCGTCATCAAAGGCGTCAACCCGTTCCTGTTCACCTATGTGCTGATCCTGGCGCTGCTGGTCGTGTTTCCCCAGATCGTGACCGCACCGGTCGTCTGGCTGCGATAGCCGTTTGCTTGTTCCTCTTTCCTTTCCCTTGCCAATGGAGACAACCATGAAAACTTTCCGCCGTACCCTGCTCGCCGCCCTGTCGGTGGCTGCCATCACCTGCTCGTTCCAGGCCGCCGCGCAAGACTTCAAGCCGCGCATCATCCGTTTTGGCTACGGCCTCAACGAGGTGTCCAACCAGGGCCGCGCCACCAAGCTGTTTGCCGAAGAGGTCGAAAAAGCCTCGGGCGGCAAGATGAAGGTGCGCGCCATCGGCGCCGCCGCGCTGGGCTCGGACGTGCAGATGCAGCAGGCGCTGATCGGCGGCGCGCAGGAAATGATGGTCGGCTCCACCGCCACGCTGGTCGGCATCACCAAGGAAATGGCGATCTGGGACACGCCCTTCCTGTTCAACAACGCCAAGGAAGCCGACGTGGTGCTGGACGGCCCCGTGGGCCAGAAGGTGATGGACAAGCTGCAGGAGAAGGGCCTGGTGGGCCTGGTGTACTGGGAGAACGGCTTCCGCAACCTCACCAACAGCAAGCGCCCGGTCAACAAGCTCGAAGACATGGACGGCATCAAGCTGCGCGTGATGCAGAACAACGTGTTCCTCGACAGCTTCAAGACCCTGGGCGCCAACGCCGTGCCGCTGCCGTTTTCCGAACTGTTCACCGCGCTGGAAACCAAGACGGTGGATGGCCAGGAGAACCCCTACAACACCATCCTGTCGAGCAAGTTCTATGAGGTGCAGAAGTACCTTACCGTCACCAACCACGTTTACAGCCCCTGGATCGTGCTGGTGAGTAAGAAGTACTGGGATGGCCTGTCGAAGGCCGAGCAGAAGGTGCTGCTGGACGCCGCCAAGAAGAGCCGCGACTTTGAGCGCCAGGACACCCGTGCCGAGGCCGACAAGGCGCTGGCGGATTTGAAGGGCAAGGGCATGCAGGTGAACGAGCTGCCCGCCGCCGAGGCCAACCGCATGCGCGAAAAGCTCAGCGCCGTGAACGCGAGCATTGCCGCCAACGTGGGTGAAAGCCTGTGGAAGGACGTGCAGGGCGCCGTGGCGCAGGCACGCGCGGCGAAGTAAGCCTATGTGAGGCCGGTGGGCGCTGGCTTTGGCAGCGCCTGTGCTGAGGTCAAGACAAAAGGCCGGAGCCCCTTGCGGGGCCCCGGCCTTTTTTGCATTTGCAACTGCCTGCCCACACCGCTTGGCGGTGGAGGCGGGACCAATTACAGGGAGCCGATTTCGCCGGACGAGATCTTGCCGGTGCGCAGTGCGTCTGCGGCCTGGGCGTTCACGGCGCTGCGGTCCGCCGTGGAGGTGTAGACCAGTGCGCGCGAACCGACGGGGATGGCACCGCTGGTCTGGGGCACGGCCGAAGCTTCGGCTTGCACTTCGGCGCGGGTGCGGTTGGTGTCGAACTTGGTGGCGAATTGCGAAGCGTCGGCTTCGTCAGCCTGGGCACCAAAAGAAGCGAAAGCAGCGACAGCGGCGATGGACAGGAAACGTGCGGTGTTGTTCATGGTGAAACTCCGGTGAAATTCAGAAATTGGGGTTCAAGTAATCAGGAGGTGTGGGTGTTGAATCCAGCGGATTCAGCTTAACCACGCTCGCCGTAAGCGATCTGGCCGGTGCGCACAGCGTCAGCAGCCTGGGCGCGCACAGCAGCGCGGTCGGCGGTGGACTTGTAGGTCACCACACGCGAACCAGCGGGCTCGATCGAGCGGGTCTGGGCGACGGTGGCGGCTTCAGCGGCCACTTCGGCGCGGGTGCGGTTGGTTTCGAACTTGGTGGCGAACTGCGAAGCATCGGCTTCGTCAGCGTGGGCACCAAAAGAGGCAAAAGCAGCGACAGCGGCGATGGAGAGGAAACGTGCGGTGTTGTTCATGATGGATAAGTCCTTTAAAAAAAGCGTCTCAAAAAAACCAGGAGGAAAACAAAACAAAAACTGCTTCAACCCTGGGTTCGGTGAGTCGCCTTGCGGGTTCGGNTGTTGTTCATGATGGATAAGTCCTTTAAAAAAAGCGTCTCAAAAAAACCAGGAGGAAAACAAAACAAAAACTGCTTCAACCCTGGGTTCGGTGAGTCGCCTTGCGGGTTCGGCTCATCGATGGGTTGAACTGTACGCCGATGGTGTTCACTAAAAAACCATTGGGTCGCGAATTAACTGTTCCAGTATTGGAAACAATCCAGGTGCTTGTTTCCTGTGCGGCCACAAGGCCGGTGGGGGC
Source organism: Acidovorax sp. GW101-3H11 (assembly GCF_001633105.1). Taxonomy (GTDB): domain Bacteria; phylum Pseudomonadota; class Gammaproteobacteria; order Burkholderiales; family Burkholderiaceae_C; genus Acidovorax. Next base: position 132,164 of record NZ_LUKZ01000031.1, on the reverse strand, counting down.
GCAAGCGATGGGCGCGGAGGCCAGGAAAGTGGGCGGTGGATCCTTTCGAACTGCGTTGGACATGGGCTGTATCGTGCCCAGCCCGCGCCTTTGCGTCGTCTCGTCACCGTTTCGGTTCTTTTCAGTTTGTTTCGCGCTCCGCCGAATGCAACAGTGGCGAAACATATGCATCGCCGCTGCGACACAGGGGCAAAAAGCCGGGCAAATCGGGCTTGCGCGGGTTGCGCGCGCGGGGCTTATGGGCTGAAATCTCTCCAGGGGGCTTCAGTCCGAACTGAGTGCCAGTTGTGCACCGCAGACCAGGGCGGTCTGCCAGGTCCGCGTGGAGGCTCCCCAGGCCTGTTTCTGTTCTCACGAGGGAGGTTTCCATGACCAGCGTTGCCAAGATTCTTCAATCCAAACCCGATACCACCGTGCACACCATTGCCCCCACGGCCCTGGTGTTTGACGCGCTCAAGCTCATGGCCGACAAGGGCATTGGGGCCCTGCTGGTGACCGAGGGCGAGGCCATTGCGGGCATCTTCACGGAGCGGGACTACGCCCGCAAGATCGCCCTCATGGGGCGCACCTCGTCCGTCACGCAGGTGCGGGATGTGATGACTTCGGCCGTGCGTTTTGTGCGGCCCGACCAGACCAGCGAGCAGTGCATGCAGATCATGAGCACGGGCCGCCTGCGCCACCTGCCCGTGGTGGACAACGGCAAGCTCGTGGGCATGATCTCGATCGGTGACCTGGTCAAGGACATCATCTCCGAGCAGAAATTCATCATCGAGCAGCTGGAGCACTACATCACTGGAACGCATTAAGGGGCAACCCCCTGAGGCGCTGCGCGCCTTCCCCCTTCTCTCGAATGGCTGCGCCATTCGGGAAGGGGGACGCACCCCGGCGCGGCGGGGCGGCCCTTGCGCGGGGGCACTGGCTTGGGTCGTGCGCGTTCTGCGGGCGGCTTCCTTTGGCGCAACGCTGAAAAAAAGGGCTCTGACCGATCTGGTCAGAGCCCTTTTGTTTTGTCGTGTTGTCGGGCCTGGAGCCCTGCGGCTCAGGCGGCTTTTTCGACGTGCCCCTGGCGGGTGTAGAGGAAGTCGATCACTGCCTTGCGGTAGTGCACGTACTGCGGGTCTTCGGCCAGCTCCACGCGTTTGCGGGGGCGGGGCAGGTCTACCGCCAGCACCTCGCCAATGGTGGCGGCCGGGCCGTTGGTCATCATCACGATCTTGTCGGACAGCAGCACGGCTTCGTCCACGTCGTGGGTCACCATGACCACGGTGCTTTGCGTGCGCGCCACGATCTCCAGCAGCTCGTCCTGCAGCTTGGCGCGGGTCAATGCGTCCAGCGCGCCGAAGGGCTCGTCCATCAGCAGCACCTGGGGTTCCATGGAAAGCGCCCGGGCAATGCCCACGCGCTGCTTCATGCCGCCCGAGATTTCACCGGGGCGCTTCTGGCCTGCGGGTGTGAGGCCCACCAGCGCCAGTGCGGCATCGGTGCGGGCCTTGAGCTGGGCCTTGGTTTCCTTGGCGCCAAACACGCGCTCCACAGCCAGGTAGATGTTGTCGAAGCAGGTGAGCCAGGGCAGCAGCGAGTGGTTCTGGAACACCACGGCGCGCTCAGGCCCTGGGCCCTTGATCTCCTTGTTGGCGCAGAGCAGCGCGCCGTTGGTGGGGGTGGTCAGGCCTGCGATCAGATTCAAGAGCGTGGACTTGCCGCAGCCCGAGTGCCCGATCAGCGCCACGAACTCGCCCTTGGCAATGGTCAGGTTGATGTCACGCAACGCCGGGAACAGGCCCTTGGCCGTCTTGAAGGTCTGCTCGACGCCGTGGACCTCGATGAACTTGGTGCTCATGGAGGGGTGTGTGGATGCTGCCGTGGTGGTCGTGTTCATGCCTTCACCTCTTCAAAAGTAAATGCGGTGGCCAGCTTGATGAGCGCAAACTCCAGCACCAGCCCGACGATGCCGATCACGAAGATCGCGATGATGATGTTCTTGACGTTGAGGTTGTTCCACTCGTCCCACACCCAGAAGCCGATGCCCACGCCGCCCGTCAGCATCTCGGCCGCCACGATCACCAGCCACGCGGTGCCCACGGCCAGGCGCACGCCGGTCAGCATGTAGGGCAGCACAGCGGGGAAGAGGATCTTGGTGGCGATCTTCCACTCACTCAGGTTCAGCACGCGGGCCACGTTCATGTAGTCCTGCGGCACGCGCTGCACGCCCACGGCGGTGTTGATGATCATGGGCCAGATGGAGCAGATGAAGATGGTCCAGATGGCGGCCGGGTTGGCGCCCTTGAAGACCAAGAGGCCAATCGGCAACCAGGCCAGCGGCGACACCGGCCGAAGCAGGCTGATGAGCGGGTTGAACATGCGCGACAGGAAGTTGAAGCGCCCGATCACGAAGCCCGCAGGGATGCCCACCAGCGCCGCCATGCCGAAGCCGATGGCCACGCGCTCCAGCGACATCAGTACGTTCCAGCCCACGCCCTGGTCGTTGGGGCCGTTCCGGTAGAACGGGTTGCTGAAGATGTCCAGCGCCTGCTTCCAGGTCTCCACGGGGCTGGGGATGCTGCCACCCGTGGTGGTGGACACCACCGCCCACAGCCCGACGAGCAAGCCCAGGCCACACAGCGGCGGCAGCACGGCCAGCCAGAAGCTGCGCGACAGGGCGGTCCAGTCGCGTGTGGCCGGTGCTGCGGCGCCGGGTGCGGGCGTTGGCTTGGCAACGGGCGCAGGATTCAAGGTTTTTTGGGCCTTTGCGCCTGCTGGTAAAGTGTTTGTAGCTACATTATTCATAGCATTTTGCGCCGCCCCGGCGGGGGCGGCATCCAGGGGGGAGTGAAAAACGGCACTGACCATGGTGTTTCTCCTGTGGGTCCTGTGAAGAGGCCGGGTGTGCAGGTTGGGGAAGGCTAGGGCGCCCGATCAGGCTTTGATCTTGAAGCTGTCGGCGTACTTCGCGGGGTCCTTGCCGTCCCATACCACGCCGTCCAGCAGCTTGCTGGTGCGCATGGCGTCCTTGGGCACATTGATTTTCATGGCGCTGGCCACCGACTTGTAGAGGTCGATCTGGTTGATTTGCTTGGCCACGCCCAGGTAGTCGGGATGGTCCTTCAGCAAACCCCAGCGCTTGTGCTGCGTGAGGAACCACATGCCGTCCGACAGGTAGGGGAAGTTCACCGCGCCGTCGTTGAAGAACTTCATGTGGTTGGGGTCGTCCCAGGTCTTGCCCAGGCCGTTCTGGTAGCGGCCCAGGATGCGCTGGTTGATCGCGTCCACGCTGGTGTTGACGTAGGCCTTGCCCGCCACCGTCTCGGCCATCTTCATCTTGTTGGACAGGCTCGCGTCGATCCACTGGCTGGCTTCGAGCACCGCCATCATCACCGCGCGGGTGGTGTTGGGGTTCTTCTTGACGAACTCGGCCGAGGTGCCCAGCACCTTCTCGGGGTGGTCCTTCCAGATGTCCTGCGTGGTGTTGGCGGTGATGCCGATGCCGTCCATGATGGCGCGGTGGTTCCAGGGTTCGCCCACGCAGAAGCCGTCCATGTTGCCCACGCGCATGTTGGCCACCATCTGGGGCGGTGGCACGGTGATGAGCTTGGCGCCCGACAGCGGGTTGATGCCCGCCGCTGCCAGCCAGTAGTGCATCCACATCGCGTGGGTGCCGGTGGGGAAAGTGCCCGCGAACGTGTATTCGCGCTTTTCCTTGGCCATCAGCTTGGCCAGCGAGGGGCCGTCCACTGCACCTTTGTCGGCCAGCGCCTTCGACAAGGTGATCGCCTGGCCGTTGTTGTTCAGGCTCATCAGCACAGCCATGTCCTTCTTGGGGCCTGCGGTGCCCAGGTGCACGCCGTAGACCAGGCCGTAGAGCACGTGGGCAAAGTCCAGCTCGCCATTCACCAGCTTGTCGCGCACACCGGCCCACGATGCTTCCTTGGTGGGGATGATGGTGACGCCGTACTTCTTGTCGAAGCCCAGCACCGAGGCCATCACCACGCTGGCGCAGTCGGTCAGCGGGATGAAGCCGATCTTCACTTCCTTCTTTTCGGGGGCGTCCGAGCCCTGGGCGTGCACCAGGGCGCGCAGGGCGGGGCTCACGCCCACGGCGCCCACGGTGGCGGCCTGCAGCACGGTGCGGCGGTTGAGGCTGGTTTTCAACAGATCGGTCATGGGGCGGTTCCTCGGTGCGTTAGAAAACAAAAAAGGCGTCCTCCCCTGGCCGGGTTGCATGCGCAATCGGGCTCGGAGAGGGACGCCTTTGTCCATGGCAAAGCCCATTGGGGGGCTTTGTGTCAGCACTGGCCCGCCATTGGGCCGGTGCTGTCAGGGTGGGACCGTCTTTGGTCTTGCCAGGGTTAATGCAAGCAGCGTGCCAGCCTGTTTTGCGCCAGTTTGGCGCTGCCATTACTATGTTTTTAATAGCTGCTTAGGCAAGATGGACAGGCGCAGGCGGCCTTTTTGGCTTGAAATGGTCAGGGCTGGTGCATGCGCGCAGGCTGCACTGCGTTTGTGCGGCGCACCATGTGGGAGAAACCGGTGGATCTGGACGCAGCCCAAGCCAGGGATGCCAAGCAAGGGCCGCCCCGCAGCGAGGGCATCGTCCCCCTTCCCGAACTGCGCAGCAGTTCGAGAGAAGGGGGAAGGCGCGCAGCGCCTCAGGGGGATGTCACTAGCCGAGCAAATCCATCACATCGAGCATGCGCTGCGCCACATCCACGAGCTTCAGGCCCTTGTCCATGGCCGTCTTGCGCAGCTTTTCGTAGGCCGCCTGTTCGGTCAGGCCCTGGCGCTGCATCAGCAGGCCCTTGGCGCGGTCGATGGTCTTGCGGTCTTTGAGTTCGGTCTTGGCGTCGGCCAGCTCGGCGCGCAGCGCCTGTTCGTGCTGGAAGCGCGCCATGGCCACGTCCAGAATGGGGCGGATGCGCTGGGGCGCCAGGCCCGCCACGATGTAGGCCGACACGCCCGCCGCCACCGCGTCCTTCACGTGCGAGGTGTCCTCGTCGTTGGTGAACATCACGATGGGGCGCCGCTCGTCGCGCGTGGCCATCACCACATGTTCGAGCGCGTCGCGCGCCTCGCTTTCGGCGTCCACGATGATCAGGTCGGGCTGCAGCTGGGCGATGCGCTCGCTCAGAAACACATCGGCGGGCAGCGTGGCCACCAGGTTGAAGTTGTTCTCCAGCAACCCGATGCGCAGCGCACGCGACCGCTCCGCCTGCAGGACGGCGTGTTCGTCGTGTGGGTCGGCAATCGCCAGATCCGGGGCGACCACCACGATGCGCAAGGCCTCATTCATAGACCCGAGCATAAGCAATTTTCACGCCGCAATTTGGTGCGCCGAAGCGGTGCATGGGGCGGTTTGGGGCTGGGCGGGGGGCTGTGACCAGCCCCGAAAAGCGGCACCACCCCCTTGCGGGGCCTGAAAGTTGCTAATAAAGGGCGCTGCGGGAGGGCATACCCGATAGCGCCTCCGGGTGGCCTCGCATATACATCCGGTCACTTCGACATTCAGATATGGAGTTTTTTGCATGAACAAGCACTTCAACCGGCGCCGCTTCTCGGCCAGCCTGGCCCTGACCGCAGTGGCGACTGCCGCAGTCCTGACCGGATGCGGCAAGGTGCCGGACACCATCAAAATTGGTGTGGCGCAGCCCCTCTCTGGCCCGCTGGGCGCCCTGGGGCAGGATCTGCTCAACGGCGTGACCCTGGCGGTGGATGAACTCAACAAGTCCGGCTACACCGTAGACGGCAAGCGCGTGACGCTGGAGGTGGTGTCGGTGGACGACAAGGCCGACGCCGCCACCGGCAAGGCCGTGGCCCAGCAGCTGGTGGATGCGGGCGTGGTGGCCGTGATCGGGCACCTGAACTCGGGCGTGAGCATCGAGACCGCGCCCATCTACGCCGCCAAGGACATCGCGCAGATCGCCATCTCCACCAACCCCAAGTTCACCCAGCTGGGCTTCTCCACCACCTTCCGCATGGTGGGCAACGACACCCTGCAGGCCCGCGCCATCGGCTCGTTTGCCGCCACGCAGCTGGGCGCCGCACGTTATGCCGCGCTGGACGACGGCACCCCCTACGGCAAGGGCCTGGCCGACGGCGCCGCCGAGCAGCTCAAGGCCGAGAAGAAAGAAGTGGTGGTGCGCAAGTCGTTCGACGACAAGACCGTGGCGTTTGACGAGCTGGCCGGCGAACTCAAGGCCGCCAAGGTGGAGGTGATTGTCTCCACGCTGAACGACTTCCAGGCCCTGGCCCTGCTCGAAGCCCTGCGCAAGGTGGACCACACCAAGGTCAGCCTGCTCGGCGGCGACACCATCAAGACCACCGACATGACCAAGGGCGCGGGCATCGTGCAAGGCATCTACGCCACCTCGCCGGTGCTCGAAGCCAAGGAGTTCTCCACCGGCAAGCCCTTCCTGGAGAAATACATCGCCGCCTACAAAAAGCCCCCGGCCTATGGCGGCCACTACAGCTACGACAGCACCTACGTGCTCTCGGCCGCCATCCAGAAGGCCAAATCAGCCGCCCCCAAGGACATCACCAAGGCCATGCACAGCATCAACGGCTACGCGCCCGTGATCGGCACCATGACCTGGGACGACAAGGGCGAGCAGCGCTACGGCGCGGTGGGCGTGTATGAACTGCGCGCAGGCAGCTGGGAGCTGCGCATGCGGTCGGACCGCTGGTAAACCCTGGGGCCGTGGCCTCTCTCAACCCCTGCTGGTAGGTGCCTGCAGGGGTTTTTGCTTTTTGAGGCTACTCGCACGACAGGGGCGCGGGTGCAAAAAACTCAGGGAGATTATTTAACTTTCTGGTAAAAATTGGTTGCAGGCTCGCAACCAACACTGTTGGCGACAGCCAGAGACCTGGTAGCTCAATCCTCAGGGCCTGGCTTCACCTGAATTGCGCGCTTGTCTTGCCCCGCCCCCCGTTCGGGTTCGATTGCGCCGAGGCAGCAGCGGTCAACCCGGAGATGGCGCAGACCATACCGAAGGGGTTTAGATCGAGGGCTGGGTCACCATTCATTTGTTAGCTTCCTCCGCTTGGCAATTAGGCGTTGGGCGCAATTCTTGCCATAGTTTTAGGAGCATGCGATGGCCATTCCACTTGACGAAAATTACAACGACGACACCACAGATCAGGTCTTTTCCGGTAACACCTTCGATCTGGACGGACTCCACTATGTACTGGCGGGAGGCCACGCCTTCAGCAGCAAGATCGTGCTGGGGAGCACGCTCAACATTCCCCCGACAGTTGGCAACAACAACGAGCTGATCTTCGACATGGCTGCTGACAACAGCTCCCAGTGGGGGCTGTCCAGCGTCACTATTTCGGCGGTTGACGGCAGTGCCTTCAGCCTCGCGGGCATCAGCTTCATGATCTATAACGGGGCCGCTATTGGTGCCCCTGGCCCGTCTTCCAATGTCACTTTGACGAACAATCGGGGCGAAACGATTGGGACGTATGTACCCACTGATGGTGGTTTCGTCGTCCAGTTCGATGGGGCCAGCAATTCGGCGGCGCAGGGCATCACGAGCTTCACGTTCTCGGGGACCGAGTTGGTCCTTGAAATTGACAACCTGAACTTCGAGCCGGTCCCCCCTACCATCACCAGCGCCACCTACGACGCATCCACAGGAGTGCTGGTGGTCACGGGCACAGACTTCGCCGCGTTGGCGGGGGCGGCCAATGACATCGATGCGAGCAAGTTCACCCTCACGGGAGAGGGCAACGCCACCTACGCACTGACTGATACGGCCGATGTGGAAATCACCAGTGCAACGAGCTTCACGCTGACGCTGAGTGCCACCGACCGCGCCGGGCTGAACCTGATTGCCAACAAGAATGGCACCAGCTCCACGGGCGGCGCTGTCTACAACCTGGCTGCGGCTGACGACTGGAATGCCGCTGTGACCGGCGGCAACACAGCCGACCTCACGCTCAATGCTGTCACCGTGTCCAACGCCAACGCGGCACCTACGGTGGCTAACGCAATCCCGAACCAGAACGCCACAGAAGATGCGGCGTTCAGCTTCCAGTTCGCGGCCAACACCTTCGCGGACTCGGATGTCGGCGACACGCTGACCTACAGCGCTCAGCTTTCTGGTGGCGGTGCCCTGCCTGCTTGGCTGAGCTTCAATCCTGCGAACCGCACTTTCAGTGGCACGCCCGCCAACGGCAATGTGGCTAACGTTGCCATTGATGTGATCGCCAGCGATGGCAAAGGTGGCTCGGTGACGGACACCTTCAACATCGTGGTGGCCAACACCAATGACGCCCCTACTGTTGCCAATGCCATCCCCAACCAGAACGCCAGCGAAGACGCTGCCTTCAACTTCCAGTTCGCTGCCAACACCTTCGCGGATGTAGACGTGGGCGACACGCTCACCTACACGGCCCAACTGGCAGGCGGGGGTGCCTTGCCTGCCTGGCTGAACTTCAATGCCGCCACCCGCACCTTCAGCGGCACGCCCGCCAACGGCGACGTGGGAACGCTGAGCATCGACGTGATCGCCAGCGACGGTAACGGTGGCTCGGTGACGGACACCTTCAACATCGTGGTGGCCAACACCAATGACGCCCCCACCGTTGCCAATGCCATCGCCAATCAGAACGCCACCGAAGACGCTGCCTTCAACTTCCAGTTCGCTGCCAACACCTTCGCCGACCCGGACGTGGGCGACACGCTCACCTACAGCGCCCAGGTGGCTGGCGGGGGAGCTCTGCCAGCGTGGCTGAGCTTTGATCCCGCCACCCGCACCTTTAGCGGCACGCCCGCTAACGGCGACGTGGGAACGTTGAGCATCGACGTGATCGCCAGCGACGGTAACGGTGGCTCGGTGACGGACACCTTCAACATCGCAGTGGCCAACACCAACGACACCCCCACGCTTGCCAATGCCATCCCCAACCAGAACGCCAGCGAAGACGCTGCCTTCAACTTCCAGTTCGCCGCCAACACCTTCGCCGACCCGGACGTGGGCGATACCCTCACCTACACGGCCCAACTGGCAGGCGGGGGTGCCCTGCCGGCCTGGCTGAACTTCAATGCCGCCACCCGCACCTTTAGCGGCACCCCCGCCAACGGCGACGTGGGCACCCTCAGCATCCAGGTCACGGCCGACGACGGCAACGGCGGCAGCATCGCCGACACCTTCGACATCGTGGTGGCCAACACCAACGACGCTCCCACGGTGGCCAACACCATCCCCGACCGCAGCGCCACCCAGGGGGCGGCCTTCAACTTCCAGTTCGCTGCCAACACCTTCGCCGACGCGGACGTGGGCGACACCCTCACCTACAGCGCCCAGGTGGCTGGCGGGGGGGCTCTGCCAGCCTGGCTGGGCTTCGATCCCGCCACCCGCACCTTCAGCGGCACCCCCGCCAACGGCGACGTAGGAACGCTGAGCATCGACGTGATCGCCAGCGACGGTAACGGCGGCACCGTTACCGACACCTTCATCATCACCGTGGGTGACGTCAACGACAACCCCACCGTTGCCAACGCCATCGCCAACCAGAACGCCAGCGAAGACTCGGTCTTCAACTTCCAGTTCGCCGCCAACACCTTCGCCGATGCGGACGTGGGCGACACACTCACCTACACCGCCCAGCTGGCAGGTGGCGGTGCCCTTCCCGCGTGGCTGAGCTTCGATCCCGCCACCCGCACCTTCAGCGGCACCCCGCTGAACACCCACGTCGGCACCCTCAGCGTCCAGGTCACCGCCAGTGACGGCCACGGCGGCAGCGTGGCCGACAGCTTCGACATCGTGGTGGCCAACACCAACGACGCCCCCACGCTGGCCAACGCCATCCCCAACCGCAGCGGCACCGAAGGCTTTGCCTTCAGCTACACCCTCGCGGCCAACGCCTTTGCCGATGTGGACGTGGGCGATGTGCTCACCTACAGCGCCCAGCTCGCCGGGGGTGGCGCCTTGCCCGCCTGGCTGAGCTTCAACCCCGCCACTCGCACCTTCAGTGGCACGCCTGCCGCCACCGGCACGGTGAGCATCGAAGTGACCGCCGACGACGGCCACGGCGGCACCGTGAGCGACAGCTTTGACGTGGTGATCGGCGCCGCCCCGGTGGACCCCGAACCCCCCGTCACCCCGCCCGTCACGCCACCTGTCACCCCTCCCACCCCGGGCGTGCCCGACAACGATGGCATCCCGCCCGCCGTGGAAGACCAGGCCCCCGGCATTCCGGGCCCGAGCGGCAACACCACCCCGGGAGACGGCAACGGAGACGGCATCAAGGACAGCGAGCAGCCCTCGGTAGGCTCGGTCGGCTTTGTGCTCAGCCCCACGGGCGAGAGCAACCCGGGCAGCGCCCCACCCACCTTCACCACCCTGGTGGCCAGCAGCCAGAACGGCAAGGTGGGCAGCGGCAACGACAACTCCCGCATCACCAGCCTGACACAGAAAGACGCGCCAGCGGATGCACCGGCAGGGCTGCAGACCCCCATCGGGCTGGTCAGCAACGACAACTCCCGCATCACCAGCCTGACACAGAAAGACGCGCCAGCGGATGCACCGGCAGGGCTGCAGACCCCCATCGGGCTGGTCAGCTTCACGGTGGAGCTGGCACAGGGCAAGAGCAGCGAAAGCTTCAGCCTGTACCTGGACCCTGCACTGGGGGTCAACGGCTACTGGAAGCAGGACGCCAGCGGCACCTGGGTGAACCTGGCGAGCGAACCCTATGGCGGCAAGGTGGTGACGGAAGGAGGGCGCACACGCCTGGACTTCCAGATCACGGACGGAGGGCAGTTCGACGCAGACGGCAAGGTGGATGGGATCATCACGGACCCGGGGGCGCCGGGGCACATGCCGCTGTCGATCGTGGGGCTGGCTCCGGATATGCCCCAGGGGTTCTGGTTTTGAAAACTACACTCGGGGCATGAGTTTGCTGATCCTCGGTATTGAATCCTCCTGCGACGAAACCGGCGTGGCGTTGGTCCGTTCTACGGGCGATGCCGTGCCCACCCTGCTGTCCCATGCCCTGCATAGCCAGATCGAGATGCACCAGGCCTATGGCGGCGTGGTGCCTGAGCTGGCCAGCCGTGACCACATCCGCCGCGTGCTGCCGCTGGCCAAAGAGGTGCTGACCGAGTCCGGCCAGACGCTGGCGGACGTGGACGTGGTGGCCTACACGCGCGGCCCGGGGCTGGCGGGTGCGCTGCTGGTGGGGGCGGGCGTGGCTTGCGCGCTGGGCGCGGCGCTGAACAAGCCGGTGCTGGGCGTGCACCACCTGGAGGGGCATTTGCTGTCACCATTCCTCAGCGCCGACCCGCCGGAGTTCCCCTTCGTGGCCCTGCTGGTGTCGGGCGGGCACACGCAGCTGATGCGCGTGGATGGTGTGGGTCGCTACGAGATCCTGGGCGAGACGATTGATGATGCGGCGGGCGAGGCATTCGACAAATCCGCCAAGCTCATGGGCCTGGGCTATCCGGGCGGCCCTGCACTGTCGCGCCTGGCCGAGCAGGGTAGCGCCACGGCCTTCAAGCTGCCCCGGCCTCTGCTGCACAGCGGCGATCTCGACTTTTCGTTTGCGGGCCTCAAGACGGCCGTGCTCACGCAGGCCAAGAAGCTGGGTGATGAGCTGGAGGCGCGCAAGGCCGACCTGGCCGCCAGCACCGAGGCGGCGATTGTCGATGTGCTGGTGAAGAAGACGCTGACCGCGCTCAAGCAGACGGGCCTGAAACGTGTGGTGGTCGCCGGGGGCGTAGGGGCCAACCGGCACCTGCGTGCGCAGCTCAATGCGGCCTGCGCTGCGGCCAAGGTGCGCGTGCATTACCCCGAGCTGCACCTGTGCACCGACAACGGCGCCATGATCGCCATGGCCGCAGCCATGCGGTTGCAGGCGGGGCAGCAGCAGGCCAACAGTGACTACGCGTTTGACGTGAAGCCGCGCTGGCCGCTGGATGCGATCACGGTTTGATTTTTTGAATAAAAAAGGCCGCTGCCGCCTGTCCAGCAAGCGTTAGCAGCTATCTTTTTTGATTTTCAGAAGGGGTAGTGGCGGGGGCTGGTCTGCACCGTCACCCAGCGCAGTTCGGTGAACTCGCGCACACCCGCCATGCCGCCAAAGCGGCCGTAGCCCGAACTCTTCACCCCCCCAAACGGCATCTGGCCTTCGTCGTGCACCGTGGGGCCGTTGATGTGGCAAATACCCGACTCGATGCGCGCCGCCACGTTCCAGGCCTTGGCCACATCGCGGCTGAACACGGCGGAGGACAGGCCGAACTCGTTGTCGTTGGCGCAGGCAACGGCTTCCTCCACACCGTTCACGCGCACCACGGGCTTCGCCGGGCCGAACGATTCTTCGCGGTAGATGTCCATCGCGGCCGTCACGTGGTCGAGCACGGTGGCCTGCATCAACGTGCTGTCGCTCTTGCCGCCGCAGACCAGCTTGGCGCCCTTGGCCAGTGCGTCGTCGATCAATGCGTTGCAGCGGTGCACCGTGGCCATGTCCACCACCGAGCCCAGCACCACCGGGCCCTTGCGCGGGTCGCCCAGGGGCAGCGCCTTGGCGCGCTCGCCCAGCTTGGCCACAAACTCGTCGGCCACCGTGTTGTCCACGATGATGCGCTCGGTGGACATGCAAATCTGGCCCGAGTTGGCGAAGGCGCCAAACACGGTACCCGCCACGGCGGCGTCGATGTCTGCGTCATCCAGCACCAGCAGCGGCGCCTTGCCGCCCAGCTCCAGCACCACGGGCTTGAGGTACTTGGCGCAGGTCTGCGCAATGATGCGGCCCACCTTGGTGGAGCCGGTGAAGTTGATGCGGCGCACTGCCGGGTGGGCCACGATGGCCTCGACCACAGCACCCGCATCGGCCGGGGCATTGGTCACAAAGTTCACCACACCAGTGGGCAACCCGGCTTCCTGCAGCGCTTCGATGATGAGGCCGTGCGTGGCGGGGCACAGCTCCGAGCCTTTCAGGATCACCGTGTTGCCGCAGGCCAGCGGCGTGGCAATGGCGCGCACGCCCAGGATGACCGGCGCGTTCCACGGCGCAATGCCCAGCACCACGCCCGCCGCCTGGCGCACGCCCATGGCCAGGCTGCCGGGCACGTCGGACGGGATCACCTCGCCCGCAATCTGTGTGGTCAGTGCGGCTGCTTCTTGCAGCAGGCCAGCGGCCAGGTGCACGTTGAAGCCCGCCCACATGCCGGAGGCACCGGTTTCCGCAGCCATGGCGGTAGCGAAGTCGGCTGTGCGGGCTTCGAGCGCGTGGGCAGCCTTGAGCAGCAGCGCGCGGCGTGCGTTGGGGCCCAGGGCGGACCAGGCCGGGAAGGCCTTGGCGGCTGCATCGGCAGCGGCCTTGGCATCGGCCACGCTGGCGGCGGGTGCCGTGGTGGCGATGGAGCCGTCCAGCGGGTTGCGGCGCTCAAACGTGGCGCTGCCGGTGGCTTGCACGCGCTCGCCGTTGATCAGCATGGAAATGGCAGTCATGGATGAAAGCTCCTGAATAAGAACAGAGAAAGGGGAAGGGGGTATTCAAGCGACGCCGAGATAGGCCTGGCGCACCACGTCGGACTGCAGCAGGTCAGAGGCCGCGCCAGACGCCACGATGCGCCCGCGCTCCAGCACATAGCCGCGTTGCGCAATCTGCAGCGCCTTGCGCACGTTTTGTTCGACCATGAGCACCGTCACGCCCTGCGCGGCGATGCGCTGCACGATGGCCAGCAGCTCATCGACCATGCGCGGTGCCAGGCCCAGCGAGGGCTCGTCCAGCATCAACAGACGCGGGCCGCTCATCAAGGCGCGGGCCACGGCCACCATCTGCTGCTCGCCGCCGCTCATGGTGCCTGCGAGCTGCGTGGCGCGTTCTTTCAGGCGGGGGAAGTCTTCAAACGCCTGGGCCAGCCGGTCGGCGCGGGTGCGCGAGGGCACCAGCCAGCCGCCCAGCTCCAGGTTCTCGGTCACCGTCATCTGCGGGAACAGCTGGCGGCCCTCGGCCACCAGGGCCAAGCCGCGCTGCACGCAGGCGGTGGCGTTCATCGCGGGCAGGTCGCTGCCGTCCAGCGCCACGGTGCCCGTGCGCGGCAGCAGCCCGGCCAGCGCCTTGAGCAGCGTGGTCTTGCCTGCACCGTTGGGGCCGACGATGACGGTGATTCCGGGTGCGGCCTGCAGCGACAGGTCTTGCAGCACTTGAAAGCCGTGGTAGCCCGTGGTCAGGTTCTGCACGGTGAGGTGTGCGCCGCTCATGCCGTGGCTCCTTCGCTAGTGGCTGCCATTTCGTCACCCAGATAGGCCTCGATCACCTGCGGGTCGCGCACCACCTCGGCGGGTGTGTCGTCGGCAATCTTGCGGCCCTGGTGCAGCACCAGCACGCGCTCCACGTACTTGAGCAGCGTGGTCACCGCATGCTCGATCCACACCACCGTCAGCCCCCAGTCGTCGCGCAGGCGGCGAATGCGCTGGGCCATGGCGTCCACCTCGGACTCTGTCAGGCCCGCCGCCACCTCGTCGAGCAGCAGCAGGCGCGGGCGTGTGCCCAGGGCCATGCCGATCTCCAGCAGGCGCTGCTGCGACGGGGTCACGTCGGCGGCGGGCCGGTCGGCCAGGTGGGCCAGGCCCAGCATGGCAAGGATCTCGCCTTCGCTGCGCAGGCCCTCGGGCCCTTGGCGGTGGCGGCCCGCGAACTGCATGCCAAAGCGCACGTTGTCGCGTACCGTCATGTCGGGGAACACGCGCGGCGTCTGGAAGGTGCGTGCAATGCCGTGGGCCGCATAGTGGTGCGGGCCCTTGCCGGTGAGGTTGTCGGCACCACAGTACAGCGTGCCCGATGTGGGCGGCTGCACGCCCGAGATGGCGTTGAAGAACGTGGTCTTGCCCGCACCGTTGGGGCCGATGATGCCGATGAGTTCGCCCGTGTGAAGTGTGGCGCTCACGCCGTCCACGGCGGTGAGGCCGCCGAAGCGCACGGTGACTGCGTCGATGGTCAACAAGGCTTCAGCCATGGTGCGCCTCCGCAGCAGGCTTGCGCCGTTGCCACAGCGTGGCCAGGCCATTGGGCAGGTACATCACGCACAAAATCAGCAGCAGGCCCAGCACCATCATGTAGCCGTAGGGCAGTTGCAGGCGCAGCGTCTCGGCCAGCAGGCTGAACACGATGGCTGCCAGGATGGGGCCGCCGATGCTGGTGGCACCGCCAATCAGCGCGATCAGCACTGTCTGGAAGCCGATGAAGGGGCTGAACACGGCTGCGGGCTCGATGTAGGTCCAGCGCACGGCCATGGCCGCGCCCACGGCGCCTGCAAAGGCGGCGGTGATGCCAAAGCCCGCGATCTTGGCCAGGCGCGTGTCCACGCCCAGCGTCTGGGCGCGCTGCTCGTCGGCACCAATGCCCGAGAGCGCCAGGCCAAATCGGCTGCGCTGGATGGCAATGGCGGTGGCAATGGCCGCTGCTGCGATCAGCAGCACCGTGAGGTACACCGTTTCGTTGCTGGGCACCACCGTGAGCACGCGGCCCACGGTGCCGGACACCTGCTTTTCAACAAAGGTCACGGCGTGGCGGATGAGCTCGGTCATGCCAAAGGTCAGCACCGCAAAGTAGGTGCCGCGCAGGTGCAGCACGGCGGCGCCCATCACCACGGCCACGATGGTGGCGATGAGTGCGCCGCTCAGAATCACCAGGGGCCAGGGCAGCACGGCCAGCAGCGTGGCGCTGGTGTAAGCGCCAATGCCAAAGAACGCCGAAGTGGCCAGCGACAGGTAGCGCGTGGCGCCGCAGAACAGCGACCAGCTGGTGGCCAGCGCGATGTACATCAGGCAGCTGAGCAGCACGGAGGCCATGAATTCGGACACCAGCCAGGGCAGGGTGGCGACCACCGCCACCCCCGCTGCCAAGGCCAGCCAAGGCTTGTTGGAATGAAGGGAAGTCATTTTTTGGAGAACAGTCCGTTGGGGCGCCAGATCAGCACGCCGATGAACACTGCATAGCTCAGCAGCATCTTGAGAGACGGGCTGCTGAAGTGCATGCCCAGCGCCTCGACCACGCCGAGCAGCAAGCCACCGGCCAGACTGCCCGCCAGGCTGCCAAAGCCGCCCAGCGTGATCACGATCAGCGCCGTCACGGTATAGGGCTCACCCATCGACGGAGAAATCTCATACGTCATGGACAGCAGCGCACCCGCCACGCCCGACAGGCCCAGGCCAATACCAAACATCATGGGGTGCAGGCGCCGCGTGTTGATGCCCACCAGCTGCGCGCCCGTGGGCGACTGCATCAGCGCCCGCACGGCCTTGCCCAGCAGCGTGAGCCGGAGCAGTGCGATCAGCCCTGCGGACAGCGCCAGCGCCACGCCAAACAGCACCAGCTTGTTCTCGGTGAAGCGCATGCCCGCAATCTGCACCGGGTCGGCCAGGTATTCATATCCGCGCAGGTCACCACCCCAGATCAGCAGGGCGGTGTTCTGCACCAGAAACATCAGGCCAAAGCCCACCATCAGGCTGCGCGCCTCGAACACATCCACATTGGGGGCGCGGGCGGCCAGGCGTTTGAAGCACAGCGCATGCACCACCACACCCAGCACAAACAGCGAGATGAACGCGAGCGGCATGAGCAGCAGCGGCGAGATGCCTGTGGCCGTGTGCGCCCACCAGGTCAGGAACGCGCCGAGCATCAAAAACTCGCCATGCGAGATGTTCATGATGCGCATCAGCCCGTATTGCAGGTTCAGGCCCATGGCCACCAGCGCGTAGATGCCGCCGGTAATGAGGCCACTGGCGACCAGTTCGGCCCAGGAGGTCAAGGACATTCCGTGTTACTTCCAGGCTGGCTTGTTGGTGTTGAGCTGCGCCGTGGCGCGCTCCTTGGGCCACACGACCTCAAAGTCATTGCCCTGCCACTGGCTCACCGTGCCGGGGATGGACGCGTTCTCGCTGCCCTGGAAGCGGATACCGCCCAGGATGGTCTTGAACTCGTTCTTGGCGATGTGTTCGCGCAGCGCCTTGCGGTCCAGGCCCGCCTTTTCCACCGCCTGCTGCAGGATCTGCAGACCGGCCCAGGCATGGCCGCTGGCCCAGCGGTCGGGCTCCTTGTTGAACTTCTTTACGTGGGCGTCGAAGTACGCCTTGGCCTCGGGGCTGGTCTTCACGCTCCACGAGCCCATGCCGATCACGCCCTCGGTGTTGGCCTGCATCACGTTCTTGTAGAGCTGGAAGGCCGTGCCCACCGAGGCGTAGAAGAACTTGGGGTTCAGCCCCACCTCGCGCGCCTGGCGGCTGGCCAGGATGGTGTCGGGCGGGTAGGTGATGCCGATGAAGGCGTCGGGGTTCTGGTCCTTGATGCCGCGCAGCACGGGGGCCAGGTCCTTCACGCCCAGCGGGTAGCTCTTGCGCTCCACCACCTGGATGCTGGTCTTCTTGAGCGCGTTGTTCAGCGCAGCGAAGTTCTCCAGGCCGAACAGGTCGTCCATGTAGACGATGGCAATGGTCTTGACGTTGTTGGCCACCAGCATGTCCACCAGCGCACCCATCATCTTGTCGGGCTGCTGCAGCAGCGAGAAGAAGTAGGGCAGGTTCATGTCGATGAGCTTGCGCGACAGCGCCGTGGGCGCGAGCAACGGGTAGCCAAAGCGGTTGGACAGCGGCGCGATGGCGAAGTTGGCGCCCGAGCCCCAGGGCGGCAGGATCAGGTCCACCTTGTCGCTGCCCATGAGCTTTTCGTAGGTGCGCACGCAGGTTTCGGTCTCGCTGCGGTCGTCGTAGCCGATGAGTTCGATGGGGCGCTTGGTGCCCTTCACGCTCAGGCCACCCGCTGCGTTCACCTGTTCTGCCCACAGCAGGTAGTTGGGCTCCTGGCTCACTTGCGCGCCTGCGGCCCAGGGGCCCGTGCGGGCAATCGCGTAGCCAATGCGCACGGGGCTGCTGCTGCCTTGGGCCCACAGGTGGGGCGCTACGGCCAGCGTGCCCACGGTGGCGGCCGCTCCCTTGATCCACTGGCGTTTGGAGGGGTGATGGCTGCTCATGGTGTGTCTCCTCGGATGGGTGGCCCACGTGGTGCGGACTGTGGCTTGATCGTAGGCAGGGCGGGGTGTGCGCGCTGCGCTGAGCGTGCACAAAACGCTTGCCTCAGCGTGCAGGTGGCAGCGGGTTTACCCGGATTTCCGCAGTGGGCGCGGGACAAAGCCCGGGTCGGATAATCCGCACACAACCGGCGGCGATGGCTGCTGACCTGGAGACACCCATGGCCCACTCTCTGACCGAGGTATCCACCGACACCGTGGCACCGCGCGACCGCCTGCACCTCTGGGGCGATGCTGTGTGGCGGCTGATTGGCGGGCTGGAGTCGGATGCGTTTGGCGATGAGGCCTTTGCAGGCCACATCACCTCGGGCCAGGCGGGCTACGTGAACCTGTGCCAGCTGAACGTGAGCCGCCACCGCGTGGTGCGCACCCCCAGCCTGATCCGGGGCAGCGACCGCGCCTACATCAAGGTGGTGGCGCAGCTGGAGGGACGCGCGTGCTTTGAGCAGAACGGCCGCCAGGTGTGGCTGTCGCCCGGCGAGTGGAGCGTGTACGACACCACACGCGCCTACGCCGTGAGCAACCCCGACGCGGTGCGCCAGATGGTGCTGATGATCCCCAAGGAGCAACTGCCCGAGCGCAAGCTCAAGCTCGACGACCTGATGGTGCAGCGCTTTTCAGGCACCTCGGGCGTGTCGCGGCTCGCATGGGACACCATGCGCGCGGCGTTCACCGAGCTGCCCACCATGTCCGACGCGGCCGCCGATGGTGTGGCCGATGTGATCACGCACCTGGTGCAGCTGTCGCTGCTGGAGCGCAACGGCCAGCAAAGCCTGCTGTCGCAGCGCGAGGCCTTGCGTGACCGCATCAGCCAGTACATCGACCGCCACCTGGGCGACCCCGACCTCACCATCGACCGCATGGCCCAGGCGCTCAACTGCAGCAAGCGGCACCTGTACAACGCAGTGGCCGACGATGCAGAAACCCTGGCCGCCATGATCCAGCGCCGCCGCCTCGAGGCCTGCCTGCGCGACCTGCGCCATCCGGCGCATGCGCAGCGCTCGGTCACGGACATTGCGCTGTCCTGGGGCTTCAGCAACAGCGCGCATTTCAGCCGGGCGTTCCGCGCGCATGTGGGGTGCAGCCCCAGCGAGTACCGGGTGCGGGCTGGCCTGGGCGGCGCGCTGGCGCACTGAGGGGCGTGCCGTACTTGTTCAACCCGGGGAGCCTGCTGTCGTTCGTGTCCTTGGCCGGGATTGGTGTGGTCTTTGGCAACTTTCCAGCGCTGCGCGTGGTACGCATGGACCCCGTCGATGCGCTGCGGCATAAGCGAGCCTGGTCCACGGGGTCGTCTTAGCAAAGAAAAAGGCCCCTACCGCGCGTGGTACGGGCCTTTTTTGCTATCAATCTGGTAGTTACTGGATCGTGAGCGTGGTGGCTTTGCTGGCAGGTTCCACCTTGGCAAGGGTCAGCGTCAGCACGCCGTTTTCCAGCTTGGCGCTGCTCTGGGCGGCATCGATGTCGGCCGCCAGCTCCCAGGCGCGCTGCACCTGGCGCGGGGCGCCTTCCACACTCTGCAGGCGCACCACATTGCCTTCGATGCTGATTTGCAGCTGTTCACGGGCCAGGCCGGGCACATCCAGCTGCAGCGTGGTGGCCTTGTCGTCCTGCGTCACGGTGCAACCGGCCGAAGGGGCTGTGGTGGGCTCTGCCAGCGCGCCCATCAGAAAACGCTGCAGCGCGAGGTCGGCGGAACGGGGGGCCTGGGCGTAGGCGGCGCGGCGGATCACAGGGGCGAAGATCATGGGTAACTCCTATAAACTGCGCGGCTCTCGACGTGGTCGCCGCATGCCAAGGAGTTGTGTACGCCCGCGTCGCTTTTCAAGGGAAAAAGTGGCATGAATAAATTGCAAGCCGTGGGCTTGAAATCGGGCGCAGCAGCATTACGTCACACTGTTTGGGCCACTGCCATGGTGGTGGCGGGCGCCGTGGCCCCTGTGTCCGCCAGCTGGGCACAGGCCCCGGCGCCAGCCGCTGCGGTGGCCCAGGCCAAGCCCGTCAAGGTGGCGCTCATCGAAAGCCTGTCGGGCGCGTTCTCCAACACCGGCGAGGCGGTGTACCGCAACGTGTACTGGGCCATGGAGCGTGTGAACGCGCGCGGTGGTGTGCAGCTGCCTGCCAGCAGCGGCGGCCCCCGCCCCCTGGCCCTGGAGCGCTACGACAGCAAAGGCCAGAACGAAGAGGCGCTGTCGGCCTTGCGCGCTGCCATTGACGATGGCGCGCAGGTCATCCTGCAGGGCAATTCGTCCGCCACGGCAGCGGTGCTGATCGAGGCCATCAACAAGCACAACGAGCGTGAGCCGAACAAGCGCGTGCTGTTCCTCAACTACTCGGCGGTGGACCCCATCCTCACCAACGAGAAATGCAGCTTCTGGCACTTCCGTTTTGACGCCCATGCCGACATGCGCATGGCGGCGCTGATGGACGTGATGCGCGAGGACAAAAGCCTCAAGAGCGTGTACCTCATCGGCCAGGATTACAGCTTCGGCCAGGCCGTGCTGCGTGAGGCCAAGAAGCAGCTCGCCGCGCAGCGCCCCGACGTGGCCGTGGTGGGTGAAGAGCTGCACCCCATCGGCCGTGTGAAGGACTTCGCGCCCTACGCCGTGAAGATCAAGACCAGCGGTGCCCAGGCCGTGGTCACCGGTAACTGGGGCAATGACCTGACCCTGCTGGTCAAGGCCGCGCGCGAGGTGGGCTACGAAGGCAGCTTCTACACCTTCTACGGCAATGCACTCGGCGCGCCCGCCGCCATTGGCGACGCAGGCATCGGCAAGGTGGTGGCCGTGGCCGACTGGCTGCCCAATGTGCCGGGCGCGCAGAGCGAGGCGTTCTACCAGTCCTTCCGCACCCGCTTCCCCAAGCCGCAGGACGACTATGTGCACATGCGCATGCAGCTCATGGTCGAGGCGCTCGCCCAGTCCATCGAGCGTGCAGGCAGCACTGATGTCGTGGCCATCGCGCGGCAGATGGAGAGCGCCAATGTGCAGCTCTCCGGCCAGGGCGGCACCATGCGCGCGGCAGACCACCAGTTCCAGCAGGCGCTGGTGGTGGGCGTGATGGACAAGAAGGGTGCGCCGGGCGTGAAGTTCGACGTGGAAGGCTCGGGCTACGGCTTCCGCGTAGTGCGGCAGATCCCTGCCGCCAAGGCCCAGCAACCCCACAGCTGCACAATGCAGCGGCCCTGACCCACGGCGTGGGCGGTATGCGGCGCAGCGCGCGCCGCATATCGATATGAAAAGTTAGCGCAACCGGTGCAGGCCCCCGGGCCACAGAATTTGTCGCATTGATCACTCATGCGCAAATTGCTGCTCCCACCGTGTCCTACGCCCTTTCCCTGCTCGACAAAAGTCCCATCCCTGAAGGGGCCACGGCGGCCGAGGCGCTGCAGCGCACCGTAGCGCTGGCCCAGCGCGCAGAACAACTGGGCTATCGCCGCTTCTGGGTGGCCGAGCACCATGGCAACCCGGGCCTGGCCGGTTCGGCCCCCGAAGTGCTGGTGGCACATCTGCTGGCGCGCACCTCGCGCATCCGCATCGGCTCCGGCGGCGTGATGTTGCAGCACTACAGCCCCTTCAAGGTGGCCGAGGCCTTCAAGGTGCTGGCCTCGCTCGCGCCGGGCCGGGTGGACCTGGGCGTGGGCAAGGCCCCTGGCGGTTTGCCACTGGCCACCCGGGCGCTGCAGGCCCTGCACGACAAGTCCCCGGTTTCAGGCTTCGATGTGCGCTTTGCGGAGCTGGATGCCTTCCTGCACAACACGCTGGACCCGGAGCATGCGCTGGCCGGTGCCATCGCCTTCCCCAGCCCACCGAGCCTGCCCGAGCGCCATCTGCTCGGCGGCAGCCCCGACAGCGCCGCGCTGGCCGCGCGCCATGGCTGGCACTTTACCTACGCGGGCCATTTCAACGGCGACCCGGTGAACATCGAGCGCACGGTGCGCGTGTACCGCGAGGCTTCGGGGCGGTCGCCATCGCTGGCGCTGTATGCCCTGGTGGCCCCCACGCAGGCGCAGGCCGAAAGCCTGGTGGGTGCCTTGCGCGTGTTCAAGCTGCACCTCTCCACGGGGCAAAGCGTCAACCTGCCCAGCGCCCAGGCCGCAGCGGAGTTTGCGCGCCAGGCGGGCGTAGTGGACTACCGGCTGGAAGAGACCCGCCCCCATGTGATTGCGGGATCGCCCGAGCATGTGCGCCAACAGCTCGATGCGCTCAGCGCGCGCTACGGCATTGAGGAGTTTGTGATCGATACGCCCGTCACGGGTTTTGCCGAGCGGCTGGCCTCCGTCGAACTGCTGGCCAGCGCCTACGCCATGGCCGAAGCCTGAGCTTGCTCCCCACACATCCCCTGGAGAAAAAACCATGAGCCACCACCACAACAACAACAACAAGTCTCCCATCCGCTTTGGCGTCATGCTGCACGGCGCGGGTGGCCACATGAATTCGTGGAAACACCCTGCGGGCCCGGCGGACGCAAGCGTCAACCTGGGCTTCTACATCGAGACCACGAAGAAGGCCGAAGCCAATGGCATTGCTTTTGCCTTTGTGGCCGACGGGTTGTTCATCAACGAGAAGTCCATCCCGCACTTCCTGAACCGCTTCGAGCCCATCTCCATCCTGTCGGCGCTGGCCGTGGCGACGTCCAAGATCGGCCTGGCGGGCACCATCTCCACCTCTTACAGCGAGCCCTTCACCGTCGCCCGGCAATTTGCATCGCTGGACCTCATCAGCCAGGGGCGCGCAGGCTGGAACGTGGTAACCACGCCGCTGGAGGGCACGGCCACCAACTACAGCCGCAACCACCCCGACCATGCGCTGCGCTACGAGATCGCCGACGAATACCTGCAGGTGACGCAGGGCCTGTGGGACAGCTGGGACGACGATGCCTTGGTGCGCAACCGCGAGACCGGCCAGTTCTTTGACCGCGACAAGCTGCACACGCTGAACCACAAGGGGCGTTTCTTCCAGGTGGCGGGGCCGCTGAACATCGGCCGCTCCCCCCAGGGCCAGCCGGTGATTTTTCAGGCGGGCTCTTCGGACGCAGGCATTGGCCTGGCGGGCAAGTACGCCGATGCGGTGTTTACCCACTCGCCGTCGGTCGAGGAAACGCGCAGCTTTCTGCGCAAGGTCAAGGCCAGCGCTGTAGTGCACGGCCGCCAGGCCGACGACGTGAAAATTTTCCCGGGCATCGGGCCCGTGGTCGGGGCCACGCAGGAAGAGGCCGAGGCCAAATACCAAGCCATCCGCGAGCTGCTCTCGGTCGATGAAGCGCTGGCCTACCTGGGCCGCTACTTCGACCACCACGACTTCAGCCAGTACCCGCTGGACGAGCCTTTCCCCGAGCTGGGCGAGATCGGGCGCAACAGCTTTCGCTCCACCACCGACCGCATCAAGGCCGATGCGAAGGCGCGCGGCCTGACCCTGCGCCAGGTGGCGCTGGAGGCAGCCACGCCGCGCTCGCAGTTCGTGGGCACCGGCGCACGCGTGGCCGACGAGATCATCCGCTGGGTGGACGAAGGCGCGGCCGATGGCTTCATCCTGGGCTTCCCGGTGCTGTCGCAGGGGCTGGATGACTTCATCACCCACGTGATCCCCGTACTGGAGGCGCGGGGCCGCTACCAGCGCACGCTGCCGGGCAGCACCTTGCGCGACCACCTTGGGTTGCCGCGCAAGGCCAGCCGCTACGCGCAGGCCGATGCAGGTGCTGCACTGGCACCGGCCCGGAAGGTGGCGTGATGGGGGCTGTGTTGCCCGCCGCGCCGAAGCAGGATGTGGAGCGTGTGGAAGCAGGCATTGCCGCCTTCATCCACGAGTTCAAGGCATTGCGCCGCGACCTGCATGAGCACCCCGAGCTGTCGTTCCAGGAGCACCGGACCTCGGCCATTGTGGCCGAGCGCCTGGCGCACTGGGGCTATTCCGTCACCACAGGCATTGCGGGCACCGGGGTTGTGGGCACGCTGCGCAAAGGGCAGGGCAGCAAGGCCCTGGGCATCCGTGCCGACATGGACGCACTGCCTATCACCGAGGCCACGGGCCTGCCCTATGCCAGCCGCAACGCCGGGGTGATGCACGCCTGCGGGCATGACGGGCACACCACGGTGCTGCTGGCGGCCGCACGTTTCCTGGCGGAGTCGGGCCGCTTTGACGGCACGTTGAACCTGATCTTCCAGCCTGCCGAGGAGCATGGCGGCGGTGCGAACCGCATGATCGGCGAGGGCCTGTTCGAGCGCTTTCCGTGCGATGCCGTGTTCGGGCTGCACAACTGGCCCTGCGTGGGCGAGGGGCACTTTGGCTGCGTGACCGGTCCGGCCATGGCCTCGGTGGACCAGATCACCATCACCGTGCGCGGCAAGGGCGGCCACGGCGCCGCACCGCACGAGACGGTGGACCCGGTGGTGGCCAGCGCCCACATCATCACCGCACTGCAGACGGTGGTGTCGCGCAACGTGGACCCGCTGGACATGGGCGTGGTCACGGTGGGCTCCATCCACGGTGGCAATGCGCCCAATGTGGTGCCCGAGAGTGTGGAGCTCAAGCTCACTGCGCGCGCCTTCAAGCCGGAGGTGCGCGAGATCCTCAAACAGCGCATTCCCGCCATTGCCCGCGCGCAGGCCGAAAGCTTTGGCGCGACCGCCGAGGTGCTGTACCTGCCGGGCTACCCCGCCGTGCTGAACCACGAAGCCGAGACGGAACTGGCGCGCAGTGTGGCGCGGGACACCTTCGGCGATGCACGCGTCGATGCGGGCTTTCGTCCGCGCACGGCCAGCGAGGACTTCGCTTTCATGCTGCTCAAACGACCTGGCAGCTATGTGTTTGTGGGCAATGGCGATGGTGCATCGCTGCACAGCCCTTACTACGACTTCAACGACGCCATCCTCGCGCCCTCGGCCACCTACTGGGTGCGCCTGGCCGAGCGGTTTTTGGCCTGACCCGGAGCCCACCATGAGCGACAGATTCATCTACACCACGCCTTTGGACCCGCTGGCACGGCCCCTGATCGACGAGCTTTCGCAGGAGTACGAGAGCCGCTACGGCGAGTTCTACCAGCAGGACGGCGGCCCGCGCGAGATGGACAAATACGCGCCCGAGCTGTTTTCGCCCGCGCAAGGCGGCAACTTCGTGCTCCTGCTGCGCGATGGGCAGGCCATTGGCGGCGGCGCCTTCAAGCGCCACGACGACCCCGACACGGCCGAACTCAAACGCGTGTGGACCCACTCGGCCCAGCGCCGCCAGGGCCTGGCGGCCCGCGTGCTGCAGGAGCTGGAGGACCAGGCGCTGCGCCAGGGCTATGCGCGGCTGTACCTCACCACCGGCTTTCGCCAGCCCGAGGCCGTGGGGCTGTACCTGCGCCACGGCTACACCGCTTTGTTCGATACCTCGCTGCCGCACGAGACCTACCGGCACCTGCCGTTCGAGAAGTGGCTGCGGGTGGCCGCGCTGGCCCGCGCTGCCTGATTCCGCCCGCTGTTGATCGATCACTCCCCACAAGTTCTCACCATGTCCACAACCACCACCCTGGATGCCGCTGGAGGCCTGCCACGAGGCCCAGTGCATCCCGCTGCACCTGCTACACCTGTTGGCAGCCACGCGCCCAGTGCGCCCCCTGCAACACCATCGCCCGCGCCCGCCAAGGGCGACTACTCGCACTACCGGGTCGTGCCCGCGCGGCACCGGGCGCGGGCCGTGGGCACCGTGTTTGCCACTGTTGTCATTGCGCTGGTGCTGTATTCGGTGCTGACCAACCCGCGCTGGGGCTGGGGGGTGTTCGGGGAGTATTTCTTTTCGGAGCCCGTGCTGGTGGGCCTGGGCCGCACCCTGCTGCTCACGGCGCTGGGGGCCTTGTTCGGCTTCACGCTGGGCACGGCGCTGGCGCTGGCCCGGGTGTCGCGTTCGCCGCTGCTGGCAGGGCTGTCGTGGACCTTCATCTGGATCTTCCGGTCCATCCCGGTGATCGTGCTGCTGCTCATCATCAACAACCTGGGCTACCTGTACGAGACCGTGAGCGTGGGCCTGCCGTTCACCGACTGGACGTTCTTCTCGTACCCCACCACGCAGCTCATCAGCCCCTTCGTGGCGGCGCTGATCGGGCTCACGCTGAACCAGGCGGCCTTCGCATCGGAGATCGTGCGCGGCGGCATCCTGTCGGTGGACCAGGGGCAGCTCGAAGCGGCGGCCGCGCTGGGCCTGCCGCGCCGCCGCCAGGCGTTTCGCATCGTGTTGCCGCAGGCCATGCGCTCCATCCTGCCCGCAGGCTTCAACGACATCATCGGCCTGGCCAAGGGCACGTCCAACGTGTACATCCTGGCCCTGCCCGAGCTGTTCTACACCATCCAGATCATCTACCGCCGCAACCTGGAGGTGATCCCGCTCTTGATGGTGGCCACCGTGTGGTACCTCGTGATCCTCACGGTGCTGTCGCTGCTGCAGTACTACATCGAGCGCCATTTCTCCAAGGGTGCGCTGCGCAGCCCGCCGCCCTCTATCTTCAGCGCTGTCGCGGCCCGGCTGTGGCCTGCGCGGCGGGCCGTTGTGGCGCCGGGCCCTGTGGTGCCGGCAGCGCCTGCGCCTGTGGCCGTTCCCCGCTGGACAGGCGCACTCAACCGGGGCGGCGAGGTCACCATCCACGGTGTTTCCAAACGCTATGGTGCGCTGGAGGTCTTGAAGGACGTGACGCTGACCGTGTTGCCCGGCAGCGTGACGGTGATCCTCGGCCCGTCGGGCTCGGGCAAGTCCACGCTGCTGCGTTCCATCAACCACCTGGAGCGCGTGGACGGCGGCTTCATCGCCATCGACGGCGAGTTGATCGGCTACCGCCAGGATGCAGACGCGCTCTATGAGCTGGGCGAAAACGACATCCTCAAGCGCCGTGTGGACGTGGGCATGGTGTTCCAGAACTTCAACCTGTTCCCGCACCTCACGGTGCTGGAGAACATCGTCGAAGCGCCGGTCACCGTGCGCAAGCTGGCGCGTGCAGAGGCGGAGGCCCTGGCGCTGGAGCTGCTGGCCCGCGTCGGCCTGTCGGACAAGGCGCACAGCTACCCCCGGCAGCTTTCGGGTGGGCAGCAGCAGCGTGTGGCGATTGCCCGGGCGCTGGCGCTCAAGCCCAAGGTGCTGTTGTTCGACGAGCCCACCTCGGCGCTCGACCCCGAGCTGGTGGGCGAAGTGCTCGACGTCATCAAGGAGCTGGCACGCACCGGCACCACGCTGGTCATCGTGACGCATGAGATCGGCTTTGCCCGCGAGGTGGCCGACACCGTGGTGTTCATGGAGCAAGGCCGGGTGGTGGAGACCGGCACGCCCGCCAAGGTGTTCAGCCAGCCCGATCACCCGCGCACGGCGGCCTTCCTGGCCAAGGTGCTCTAGGGACCCTCTGCACGAATCACCGCGCCGTGTGCATCAGCGGTCTCGGGCGGTCTGCGGCGTTGCAAATACTCGCAATAGCTACGGCTATTGCTGCGTTTTGCGCCTAGCAGCCCATCCCGATCCGCAGTGCCCACTTACCGCTCGATTCGTGCAGAGGATCCCTAGACCTCTCTCTCGCACCGCTGTGGCAGGCCTGTGCCCAGGCCTGGCGGCAGCGTGGGCGAAGCAGTTTTTTCCTTCTCAACCATCCCACAACCCTTTTTTATCCCGGAGCCCATCCATGACCCTTCTGAACAAGACCCTGGCCGCCCTGGCGCTGGCCGCTGCCTCCATCGCAGCCCTCGCGCCCATTCACGCCTCCGCGCAGGCCATCGACCTGAGCCCCGAGCAGCCCGGGCGCCCACGCTCGCAAAAGGTGGACGAAGCGATCAAGCTCGTCGCCAAGGACTTCAAGTTCGCCAAGGAGGGCGTGTTCACCGTGGGCACCACCACAGGCCGCCTGCCGTTTGGGGCCTATGCCACCGACAACAAGACGCCCGTGGGCAACGCGCCCGACATCGCGCAGCTGGTGGCCGACAGCTTGGGCCGCAAGCTGGAGCTGGTGTCCGTGGCCTGGGCCGACTGGCCGCTGGGCCTGCAGTCCGGCAAGTTCGACGTGGTGATCTCCAACGTCACCGTGACCGAGGAACGCAAGGAGAAGTTCGACTTCTCCACCTACCGCAACGACCAGCTGGGCGTGTACGTGAAGGCCGACAGCAAGATCACGGCGATCAAGGAACCCAAGGACGTCGCCGGCCTGAAGGTGGTGGTGGGCGCAAGCACCAACCAGGAGCAGATCCTGCTGCGCTGGAACCAGCAGAACATCGCGGCGGGCTTGAAGCCCGTGGACATCCAGTACTACGACGACGATGTGGTGCTGTACCTGGCCCTGGCCTCGGGCCGCGCCGACGCGTACCTGGCACCCAACGGCATTGCCGCGCACAACGCACGCGACGGCAAGACCAAACTGGTGGGCACCTTCTCGGGCGGCTGGCCGCAGGCGGCCGAGATTGCCGTGACCTCGCGCAAGGGCTCGGGCATTGCGGAAGCCGTCACCGCGGCGCTGAACGCGCAGATCAAGAACGGCAACTATGCCAAGGCGCTCGAGCGCTGGAACCTGCAGTCCGAGGCGATCCAGGTCGCGCGCACCAACCCACCCGGCCTGCCCAAGAAGTAAGCCTGCAGCGTTCAAGGACCTTCCATGACTCTCCATTCCCTATCTTCCCTGTCGCGCCGCCGCCTCGTGGCCCTGGCCTCGGCATGTGCGCTGTCCTGCGAATGGACCGTTGCCAGCGCTGCCGCCGCGTTCGATTTCAGCCCCGAGCAGAAAGGCCGCGTCCGCGCCGAGAAGGACGCCGCTGCCATCCAGGCGATCCCGAAGAACTTCAAGTTTGTGAAGGAGGGCGTGTTCACCGTGGCCATCGCCCCCTTCGCGCCGCCCATCGCCACCTACGCGAGCGATGCCAAGACCGTGGTGGGCTTCGATCCGGACTACGCGCAGCTCATTGCCGATGCACTGGGCCTCAAGTTGGAGCTGCTGCCGATTGCCTGGGCCGACTGGCCGCTGGGCCTCTCCTCGGGCAAGTACGACGCGGTGATCTCCAACGTGGGCGTGACGGAGCTGCGCAAGGAGAAGTACGACTTCTCTACCTACCGCCTGGGGCTGCACGGTTTCTACGTGCGCGCCGACAGCAAGATCACGTCCATCAAGGAGCCCAAGGACATTGCCGGGCTCAAGGTCATCACCGGCTCGGGCACCAACCAGGAGCGCATCCTGCTGGAGTGGAACAAGCAGAACATCGCTGCAGGCCTCAAACCCGTGGAAGCGGTGTACTTCGACGACGACGCTGCGCGGCTGCTGGGCGTGGTGTCAGGCCGGGCCGATGCCAACTTCAACCCCAACGCGCCGCAGGCCTACCACGCGGCCAAGGACGGCAAGATCAAGCTCGTGGGCACGGTGAACGCGGGCTGGCCGCTCAAGTCCGACGTGGCCATCACCACGCGCAAGGGTTCGGGCCTGGCCGACGCGCTCACGCTGGCGACCAACGGGCTCATCAAGAGCGGCAAGTACACGCAGGCGCTGCAGCGCTGGAGCCAGCTGGAAGAGGCCTTGCCCAAGTCCGAGACCAACCCCCCTGGACTGCCGAAGTTCTGACCATGGCCATTGCGCATCTCGCATTTCTGACGCCCGGCAACTATGCCGAGGACAGTCCGTTCCAGGGCCTCGAAGACACCTTGCGCCTGTTCGAGCAGGGGGAAGCCCTGGGCTACCAGGGCGCGTGGGTGCGCCAGCGGCATCTGGAGCGGGCGGTCTCGTCCGCCACCACGCTGCTGGCCGCCGCCACGCAGCGCACGCGGCGCATCGCGCTGGGCACGGCGGTGATCCAGATGGGGTATGAGAACCCCTTCCGGCTGGCGGAAGACCTGGCGACGGTGGATGTGCTCGCGCGCGGGCGGCTGCTGGTGGGGCTGAGCGCGGGTGCGCCGCCGTATGGGCCGCTGCTGGGTGGGCGCCTGTTCGATGGCGATGCGCAGGACATCGACTTTTCGCATGCGCGCGTGGAACGCCTGCGCAGCAACCTGCGGGGTGATTTTTTTGGCGATGACGACTTTGTCGTGGAGTCGCCTGCAGGCCGCCACCGTCCGCGTGTGCAGCCCCATGCGACCGGGCTGGTGGAGCGTCTGTGGTATGGCGGCGGCTCGTTGAAATCGGCGCAGTGGGCGGGTGCGCAGGGCTACCACTTGCTGATCGGCAACCTCAACCGGGGCGAGCAGACTAACGATTTCTTCGAGGCGCAGCGCAGCCAGCTGGACCTGTTCCACGCGAGCTGGTCGGCGCCCCATGCCCCGCGCGTGGCGCTGGGGCGGGTCATCGTGCCGCTGGACAGCGCGGACGCCGCCACGCGGGCCCACTACCGTGCCTGGGCGGCGCTGCGGCTGCCGCGCACGCTGGGGCCACAGGGCGATCGCCGCACGCTGTTCGCGCGCGATCTGGTGGGCACGTCCGATGAGATTCTGGAGAGCCTGCGCCAGGACCCCATCGTGCCGAGCGTGCAGGAACTGCGGCTGGAGCTACCGTACGACTTCACGGGCGAGGAGTACGCCCAGATCCTGAGCGACACCGCGCGCTACATCGCGCCCGCGCTCGGCTGGTCACCGGCGCAGGCCGTGGAGGCGCCCGATCACGGTGTGCCGCGTGCGGCGGCCACCTCGCGCCCCAGCTCGATCACCGCCATCGCGTAGTAGCTGGACCAGTTGTAGCGGGTGATGGCGTAGAAGTTTTCGGTGCCCGCCACGTAGCTGGGCGCGTCGCTGCCGTTCTGCAGCTCCACCAGCGCCAGCGGGCCGGTGTGCTGCGCGCCCTGGGCATCCAGCACAGCGCCCTTGGCCAGCATGCTGGCCGCGCTGAAGGTGGGCAGGATGTCAGGGGCGAGCAGGTCGTCCAGCTGCAGGCGTGCGTTGTCGAACTGCACGCCAAAGTGTGTGGGCATGCCCGGTGTCCAGCCGTGGCCCCGGAAGTAGTTGGCCACCGAGCCGATGGCGTCGGCCGGGCTGTTGAACAGGTCCACGCGGCCGTCGCCGTCGAAGTCGATGGCGTAGCGCACCCAGCTCGATGGCATGAACTGGCCCAGGCCCATGGCCCCGGCGTAGCTGCCGCGCGGCTCGAAGGGGTCGGTGTTGCTGCGGTTGGTGAAGCTCAAAAACTGCTCCAGCTCGCGGCGGAAGAATTCGGTGCGCTCCTTGGCGCGCGGGTGGGCCGCAGGGAAGTCGAAGGCCAGCGTGGCCAGTGCGTCCATCACACGGAAGTTGCCCATCTGCTGGCCGTAGATGGTCTCCACGCCGATGATGCCCACGATGGTTTCGGCGGGCACGCCGTACTCGCGCTCGGCGCGCTCCAGCGCCGCCTGGTTCTGCTGCCAGAAGCGCACACCGGCGCGGATGCGGATGGGTTCCACAAAGCGGCTGCGGTACACGCGCCAGTTCTTGGCCGTGCCCTTGGCGGGCGGCAGCATGAGCTTGGGCACCTGGGGCAGGAAATGCGCCTGGCCAATCGCCTGACGCACCCATTCGCGGTCCAGGTCGCGGCGCGCGGCCAGGTCGTCGGCAAACTGCAGGGCCTCGGGGCGCGAGGCGTAGAGCACAGCAGGCTGTCTGGTACTGGTGGTTTTTGATGTTTTTTCGGGCTTTGCGCCCGCTGGTATTGCGCAAGTAGCTATTAATAACGTAGCAATGAGGGCAATCGGTCGGTGGGTCTTCGGCATGTCCGGGGTCAGTGTTTGGATGCGGGGGGCCAGGGCAAGGTGTTGAACTCGCGCCGCAGGTGGCTCCATTCGGTATCGGGCTGGGGGGCGTAGCGCAGGCGTTCCAGGCGCAGCAGCCAGTCGGCCACCGCGGCCGCCGGGGCGCCGAATTGTGCCTGTACCCGCTCGGCCATGGCGCGGGGGGGCAGGGTGGGCGGCAGCACCAGTCCGGCGCGGGCCAGGCGCTGGCGCGCGCGGGCCAGCAGGCGCAGCCAGGGGTCGTGCTGGCTGCGCTCCCACAGGCTCCAGGCCATGCCAGCCAGGGCTGCAAAAATGATCAGGAAACCCAGCACCATGGTCAGGTCCTGCCAGCTGGGGGCTTCAAAGCCCAGAGCCTTGAGCAGGTCGAGCTGGCGGCTTTGGGTGTAGTCGAGCACCCACTGGTTCCAGCTGTTGTTGACGGCCTCCCACACTGCGCGCAGGCTCTGCGCCAGGCCGGGGCTGAGCACCGTGCCCATGGCAGCAGCCAGCGCACCCTGCGGCGCACGCAGCCGCTCGAACGCGCCGGTGCGCCCGGGGGCCACGGCGCCCGTCGGGTCCACCCGCACCCAGCCGCGCCCGGCCAGCCAGACCTCGGCCCAGGCGTGGGCGTCGGCCTGGCGCAGCGTCCACAGGCCGTCCACGGGGTTGCGGTCGCCGCCCTGGTAGCCGGTGACGATGCGGGCCGGGATGTCCAGCGCGCGCATCAGCACCACAAAAGAGGAGGCGATGTGCTCGCAAAAGCCTTCCTTGCGGTCAAACCAGAACTCGTCGGCCGTGTGCTGGCCGTACACGCCGGGCTCCAGCGTGTAGGTGTAGCCGCCGGTGCGCAGGCGCGCCAGCGCGGCGTTAACCAGGGCTTCGGCGTTGTTCTGGGCGGGGTTGGGGGCGATCTGCGGGTCATTGCGCATCTGCTGGGCCAGCGCCAGCGTGCGGGGGTTGAAGCTTGCGGGCAGCTCGGTGTAGGCGCGCAGGCTGGGGGTGGGCGCGCTGGGGCCGTGGCTGAAATCGGGGTGGCTCTCGGCCTTGTAGCGCACCACGGCGGTGATGGGGCGGTTGGTGAGCCACTGCAGGTCCTGCGTCATGAGCGTGTCCATGCCCGAGATGGCGGGCTTGGTCGCAGCGGCATCCAGCAGCAGCAGCCAGGGGCGCTGGTGGGCTTCCAGGGTCACTTCGTAGCGCACGGGCTCGCCGCGCACCTGCAGGTTGGCCAGGGTGCTGGGGCTCGACTGCAGCATGTCGCCGCTGCGCGCGCCCAGCGGGTGCCATTCGACGCCGTCGAAGGCGCCAAACACCGGCCCGCGAAAGTACAGATCGCTCTGTGGCGGTGGCGCGCCGTTGGGGGTGTCGAAACGCACGCGCATGGCCACGCTGTCATCCAGCGCCAGCTCGGCGATGTTGCCCACCTTCATGACGCCTGAGAGCCCGCTGCGCCCTGCCATGGTGTCGCTGGGCATGCCCCACAGCGGCGCCATGCGCGGGAACAGCATGAACAGCGCCGCCATGATGGGCGCGCCCAGCAGCGCCATGGTGCCCGCCGTGCGCAGCGTTTGCGTCAGCGGCGGCCGCCCCACCGGCATGTGTGCGTTGACCACGGCCGCCAGCAGCCCGAGCAGCGCCACCAGCATGGCAGCGGCGGTGAACAGCGACTGCGAGAAGAAGAAGTTGCTGAGCATCGTGAAGAAGCCCAGGAAGAACACCACCATCGCATCGCGCCGGGCGCGCAGCTCCAGCATCTTGAGCGCCAGCAGCATCACGATCAGCGTCACGCCCGCATCGCGGCCCAGGATGGTGCGGTGGGTGTACAGCGTGCCACCCACGGCCAGGATCAGCGGGATGGCCAGCACCCAGCGGGTGGGCAGGGGCCGCCCCTTCCAGGCCAGCCAGCCGCGCCACAGCAGCAAGCCGCCCGCCAGCAGGCAGGCCCAGACAGGCAACACGTTGACCTGCGGCGCGATCACCCAGGCGATCACACACAGCAGGAACAGCGTGTCGCGAGCGTCGCGGGGCAGGGCGTGGAGGGTTTGGCGCAGGGTCATGGTTGTGGGGATGGTCCCAGGCACGGCGTCATTTGTTTGCTATTAAATTTATAGCTATAAAGGCAATATGGTCGCGCGCAGGAGGCTGTTTTGATTGAGTTTTTTATCAACGCTTCACTGTCCGTCATTTCCATTCTCCACTGCGCTGCGCTTCACCCGCAGCCTACGAAACTGGCGCGCCCCAACGCCAGGGCAGCCAAGCAAGGGCCGCCCCGCAGCGAGGGCTGCGTCCCCCTGCCCGCAGCGCGCAGCGCTGCGAGAGCGGGGGGAAGCGGCGCAGCCGCTCAGGGGGGTGTTCCCTACTAACACAGGGCCAGTGCCTCCAGGCAGCGCCTGCGGTGGGCAGCGCCGGTGTCGGGGGCGATCTCGCCGCCGGGCAGGCGCAGGCCGTAGTCCAGGCCCAGCCGGTCGGCCTGCAGCACCCAGGCGGTCAGGCGCGAGACGCGGGCTTCGTGGTCGGGCAGGGCGGCGCGGGCCAGGTCCAGCCACAGCTCGTGCCGCTGGGCCTGTTGGGCGTCGCGGCTCACCAGGTCGTCGGTGCCGGTGGCCAGCGACTTGGCGGCCTTCTTCCACACCACCAGCTTGAGCGGGTCGCCGCGCCGGTAGGCCCGCACGCCGTCGAATTC
Organism: Acidovorax sp. GW101-3H11; assembly: GCF_001633105.1. GTDB lineage: Bacteria > Pseudomonadota > Gammaproteobacteria > Burkholderiales > Burkholderiaceae_C > Acidovorax. The sequence continues at coordinate 97,802 of NZ_LUKZ01000031.1, read as the reverse complement.
GCCAATGCCCTGCGACGGCGCACTGCCTGTGCCGCCCGCGCGGGGCTCGCCCGGGGGCAGGGGCGGCGCGGGCACCTCGGGTGCGGGGTAGACCAGCACCTCGGAGGCCGGGCGCCAGTAGGTCCAGACGCGGAAGGTGCCCAGCGGGAACCGCGTCTCGGCCGTGAGCGTGGGCACGCGGTGCAGGCCCCGGCGCGTGGGGCGGAAGGCCACCTGCACGCTGGCCTGGCCCTGGGCGGGCACGTCGGTCCAGGCCCAGTGGTGTTCGGCCTTGCCCGTGCCATGCACCGACAGCGCAATGCCATAGCGCGGCGACTTGCGCTCGCTGGACAGCTGCAGTTCAAACGCCGTGCTCGTGCCCATGAACTGGGGCTCGGGCGCCTTCAGGTGCAGCGTGAGGCCCCGCAGGTTGGCGTGGCAGATGTGCATGCCCGCCGCTGCGCTGCCCGCCAGCAAAAAGGTGAGCAGGTAGCCCAGGTTGAGCTGGTAGTTGATGGAAGCCACCAGCAGCACGACCAGCGTGAGCGCCAGCATCCAGCCCGAGCTGGTGGGCAGGATGTAGACGTTGCGCTGGGTGAGCAGCAGGGTGTCGTTCAGCGGCAGGCGCGCCTGCCACCAGTTCTGGAAGCGCTTGCGCAAGGGCGCCAGCGGGCTCAGCCGGGCGAGGGCGGTGCGCCAGGGGGCAGTGGGGTGGGCGGAGACGGATGTCATCTCAGGGGTTCATGGTGATGTGTGTTGCCCACAGCCATCCTCACTGGCGCAGTCTAGGCGAGGGACGCCAAGCAAGGGCCGCCCCGCAGCGAGGGCGTCGTCCCCCTGGGGGGAAGGCGCGAAGCGACTCAGGGGGGCTTCATTCATGGCAAGGGCACGGCGTCCACCATGGCGCGCACCTGCTCTACGGCTCCCCGCCCGGCGTCGCCCACGGGCACCAGGCGGTGGGCGATGGTCTGGGGTAAAACCGCCTGCACGTCGTCGGGCGCCACATAGTCGCGCCCGCTGATGAGGGCCTGGGCCTTGGCCGCGCGCAGCATGGCAATGCCCGCGCGGGGCGACAGGCCCTGCAAAAACCAGCGGCCCGAGCGGGTGGCGGCGATCAGGTCCTGCACGTAGTTGAGCAGCGGCTCGGCCGTGTGCACGGCCTGCACCTGGCGCTGCAGCTCGGTCAGTTCGTCGCTGGACAGCAGGGGCAGCAGGCTGCTCACCATGTCGCGCCGGTCGGCGCCCGACAGCAGCAGGCGCTCGGCCGCACGGTCGGGGTAGCCGATGGAGATGCGCATGAGGAAACGGTCGAGTTGCGACTCGGGCAGCGCAAAGGTGCCCAGCTGGTCGTGCGGGTTCTGGGTGGCGATCACGAAGAAAGGGTGGGGCAGGGCGCGGGTTTCGCCCTCCACCGACACCTGCTTTTCTTCCATGGCTTCGAGCAGGGCGCTTTGGGTCTTGGGGCTGGCGCGGTTGATTTCGTCGGCCAGCAGCACCTGGGCAAACACCGGGCCGGGGTGGAACACAAAGGCTTCCTTGCCGCGTTCGTACACCGACACGCCGGTCAGGTCGCTGGGCATCAGGTCGGCGGTGAACTGCACGCGCGAAAACTGCAGACCAAAGGTGTGCGACAGGGCGTGCGCCAGGGTGGTCTTGCCCACGCCCGGTACGTCTTCGATGAGCAGGTGGCCGCCTGCCAGCAGGCAGGCCACGCAGTCCTGCACCTGGGCCTGTTTGCCCACAATCACCGTGTTAAGCTGGTCCAGAAGCGATTTGATCTTGTGCTGTGCATTCATGGCGCGACGTTATCCTAAAAAATTGAGACACGGGGATTGACTGTGAGCAAGACGGGCTATTTCACCCACCGGGATTGTTGGAAGCACGAGATGGGCCCGGGGCACCCCGAATGTCCTGAACGGCTCGATGCCATCGAAGACCGTTTGCTGATCACCGGCGTGGCCGACGCGCTGGAGCGCTACGAGGCGCCCGAGGCGTCGCTGGCCGACATCGAGCTGGCCCACGGCCGCATGCACATCGCGGCGCTGCGGGGCCTGTCGGACCGGCTGAACGAAGAGCTGATGGCCGGTGGCCCGAACTACGCGCAGATCGACACCGACACCTCCATCAACGCCCACACCTGGAAGGCATCCCTGCGCGCCGCCGGGGCCGCCCTGGCCGCCACCGATGCCGTGATGGCGGGCGAGGTCGAAAATGCCTTTTGCAGCGTGCGCCCCCCGGGCCACCATGCCTGCCGCGACAAGGCCATGGGATTCTGCTTTTTCAACAATGTGGCCGTGGCGGCCAAATATGCACTGCAGCGCTACAACCTGCAGCGCGTGGCGGTGGTGGACTTTGACGTGCACCACGGCAATGGCACTGAAGACATCCTCGCCAACGACCCCCGGGCGCTGATGGTCAGCATCTTCCAGCACCCGTTCTACCCCTATAGCGGCGACCACAATCCTGCCCCCAACATGGTGAATGTGCCGGTACCGGCCTACACGCGGGGCATGGACATCCGGGAGATCATCGAGATGATGTGGATGCCCCGGCTCGAAGCCTTCAAGCCCGAGATGATTTTTGTGAGCGCGGGCTTCGACGGACACCGCGAGGACGACATGGGCCAGCTGGGCCTGACCGAGCAGGACTACGCCTGGATCACCCAGCGTGTGAAGGATGTGGCGCGGCGCTATGCCAAAGGCCGCATCGTGTCCTGCCTGGAAGGTGGCTATGTGATGGGGCCGCTGGCGCGCAGTGTGGAGACGCACCTGCGGGTCCTGGCGGACTTGTAAGCCCCCCTGAGCCGCCTGCGGCGTCTTCCCCCCAGGGGGACGCCACCCGTGGCCTGGCAAAGCCAGCTCCACGGTGGCGCTGGCCTGGAGGCGCGCCAGTTTCGGCGCGCCCAGGCCGTGCAAAAAACTGGAGAAAAAATGACGACGAATTCCGACGAACTGCTGCAAACCACCCGCGATACCCGTGGTGTGGTCACCCTGACCCTGAACGACCCCGCCCGCTTCAATGCGCTGGGCAGCGAGATGCTCGCGGCGCTGCAGCGGGCGCTGGACGATGCCGGTCGCGATGAATCGGTGCGTGTGGTGGTGCTGGCTGCGGCGGGCAAGGCGTTTTGCGCGGGCCACAACCTCAAGGACATGGCGGCCCACCCGGAGCTGGCGTACTACCAGCAGCTGTTTGCCCAGTGCAGCCGCATGATGCTCACCATCCACAAGCTCAGCGTGCCCGTGATCGCGCGCGTGCAGGGCATGGCCACGGCGGCGGGTTGCCAGCTGGTGGCGCAGTGCGACCTGGCCGTGGCGGCCGACACGGCCAGTTTTGCGACCAGCGGCATCCACTATGGCCTGTTCTGTGCCACCCCCAGCGTGCCCCTGGTGCGCAACGTGCCCGCCAAGCGGGCGATGGAGATGCTGCTCACCGGCGATTTCATCGACGCCCCCACGGCGCTGGCGCAGGGGCTGGTCAACCGCGTGGTGCTTGCGGATGCCCTGGATGCCGAGGTCGAAAAGCTGGTGTTGTCCATCCTGCAAAAGCCCCGCGTGGCCGTGGCCATGGGCAAGGCGCTGGTCTACCAGCAGCGCGAGCTGGGCATGGACGCCGCCTACCAGCTGGCGGGCCAGGCCATGGCCACCAACATGATGGACGAGGCCGCGCAGGAGGGTGCACGCGCCTTTGCTGAAAAGCGCCAGCCCGGCTGGAAGCGCTGAGGGCCCGCACGATGGCAATAGACAAACCGATGCTGGACGATGTGGGCCTGTGGGTGCAGGCCTTTTTGAGCCCCACCGTGCTGGTGGAACTGGCGGCCCTGGCGGGCTGTGTGGCCCTGGCCTGGGCGTTGGTCGCGCTGCTGCAGCGCGGCCTGCAACGGGGCGACCCGCGCTCCATCCTGTTTGGTGTGCGGATCGTGGACGGCGCGCTGTTCCCGCTGCTGCTGCTGGGCCTGGCCTATGTGGCGCGCACCGTGCTGCACCACTGGGTGGCGCTGGCGGCTTTCAAGGTGGCGATCCCGGTGCTGGTGGCGCTGGTTGTGATACGGATTGGTGTGAAGGTGCTGCAGGTCGCGTATCCCGATGCTGCCTGGGTGCGGCCCATCGAGCGGTCCATCTCCTGGCTGGCCTGGCTGGGCATGGTGCTGTGGGTCACGGGGCTCTTGCCGCTGGTGCTGGACGAGCTGGACCAGATCCACTGGAAGGTGGGCGGTGCCACGCTGTCGGTGCGCACCATGATCGAAGGGGCCGTGACGGCCGGTGCGGTGCTGCTCATTGCGTTGTGGGTTTCTGCGGCCATCGAGTCGCGCCTGCTGCGCTCGGCCACCGGGGCCGAGCTGTCGCTGCGCAAGGCCGTGAGCAATGCCGTGCGCGCGCTGCTGGTGTTTGTGGGCTTGATGATGGCCTTGTCGGCCGTGGGCATCGACCTTACGGCCCTGTCGGTGCTGGGGGGCGCGGTGGGCGTGGGCATCGGTTTTGGTCTGCAGAAGCTCGCGTCCAACTATGTAAGCGGTTTTGTCATCCTGGCCGAGCGCAGCATGCGCATTGGCGACAACGTGCGCGTGGACAACTTCGAAGGCCGCATCACCGCCATCAACGCCCGCTACACCGTGGTGCGTTCTTCCACGGGCCGCGAATCCATCGTGCCCAACGAAATGCTGATCACCCAGCGGGTGGAGAACCTGTCGCTGGCCGACCCGCGCGTGTGGCTGTCCACCGTGGTGAGCGTGGCCTACGAAAGTGATGTGGAACTGGTCACCCGCCTGCTGGGCGAGGCGGCCCTGGCCAGCAGCCGGGTGCTGCGCGATCCGGCGCCCAGCGTGGCCTTGTCGGCCTTTGGTGCCGACGGGCTGGAGTTCACGGTGGGCTTCTGGATTGCCGACCCCGAGAACGGCGCCTTGGGCCTGCGCTCAGAGATCAACCGCGCCATCCTGAGCGCCTTGCGCGCCCACCAGATCGAAATCCCGTACCCCCAGCGGGTCATGCATGTGCAGGTCGATGGGGGGCTGGCGGCGGCGATGTCGCCCGGCGCTCCGGCGGCACCCGCACCGGCTCCCGCGCAGTGAGTCCGGCATGCAGCCCTGGTGCCGGGTTCCGCAGGCGACAACAAACACTGGACAGTGGCCCGGCCCACTCGCCTATAATCGACAAAAAGCACGATCGTTCTTTTTTGATCGTGAAGTCTCTGCCCCGGCTCTGTAGCACTTGCGTTGCAGTGCGGCATAGAATGTTCCAGTTTACGTAAACGTCAATTCAACCAACTCTCTAGGAGCCGCAGCAATGAAGGTCTTGGTCCCTGTCAAGCGCGTGGTGGACTACAACGTGAAGGTCCGCGTCAAGTCGGACAACACGGGTGTGGACATCGCCAACGTGAAGATGAGCATGAACCCCTTTGACGAAATCGCCGTCGAAGAGGCCGTGCGCCTGAAAGAAAAAGGCCTGGTGACCGAAGTCATCGCTGTCTCCTGCGGCGTGGCCCAGTGCCAGGAAACCCTGCGCACCGCCATGGCCATCGGCGCCGACCGTGCCATTCTGGTCGAGACCGACGTGGAACTGCAGCCCCTGGCTGTGGCCAAGCTCTTGAAGGCCCTGGTGGACAAGGAACAGCCCAGCCTGGTGATCCTGGGCAAGCAGGCCATCGACGACGACGCCAACCAGACCGGCCAGATGCTGGCGGCCCTGGCCGACCTGCCGCAAGCCACCAACGCCAGCAAGGTGGACCTGGCGGCCGACAAGGTCAACGTGACCCGCGAAATCGACGGCGGCCTGGAAACCCTGGCCCTGTCGCTGCCCGCCGTCATCACCACCGACCTGCGCCTGAACGAACCCCGCTACGTCACCTTGCCCAACATCATGAAGGCCAAGAAGAAGCAGCTGGACACCGTCAAGCCCGAAGACCTAGGCGTGGACGTGGCCCCCCGCCTCAAGACCCTGAAGGTCAGCGAGCCCGCCAAGCGCGGCGCTGGCGTCAAGGTGGCCGACGTGGCCGCCCTGGTCGAGAAACTCAAGAACGAAGCGAAGGTGATCTAAATGTCGGTACTCGTTATTGCTGAACACGACAACGCATCCATCAAGGGCGCGACCCTGAACACCGTGACGGCCGCTGTGGCCTGCGGTGGCGACGTGCATGTGCTGGTGGCCGGTCACAACGCGGGCGCCGCTGCTGCTGCCGCTGGCCAGATCGCTGGCGTGAGCAAGGTCATCCACGCCGACGCTGCAGGCCTGGCCCATGGCCTGGCCGAAAACGTGGCCGCGCAAGTGCTGGCCATTGCTGGCAACTACAGCCACATCCTGTTCCCGGCCACCGCCAGCGGCAAGAACATTGCCCCCCGCGTGGCTGCCAAGCTGGACGTGGCCCAGATCAGCGACATCACCAAGGTGGTGAGCGCCGACACCTTCGAGCGCCCCATCTACGCAGGCAACGCCATCGCCACCGTGCAAAGCGCTGACGCCGTGAAGGTTGTCACCGTGCGCACCACGGGTTTTGACGCCGCAGCCGCCACCGGTGGCAGCGCCGCCGTCGAAACCGCTGCTGCCACCGCCGACGCTGGCAAAAGCAGCTACCTGGGCAGCGAGATCGCCAAGAACGACCGCCCCGAGCTCACCGCCGCCAAGATCATCGTCTCCGGTGGCCGTGCGCTGGGCAGCAAGGAAAAGTTCGACGAAGTCATCACCCCCCTGGCCGACAAGCTGGGTGCCGCCATCGGTGCCAGCCGCGCTGCGGTGGATGCGGGCTACGCCCCGAACGACCTGCAAGTGGGCCAGACCGGCAAGATCGTGGCGCCGCAGTTGTACATCGCCGCCGGCATCTCGGGCGCCATCCAGCACTTGGCGGGCATGAAGGACTCCAAGGTGATCGTCGCGATCAACAAGGACCCCGAAGCCCCGATCTTCAGCGTGGCCGACTACGGCCTGGAAGCCGACCTGTTCACGGCCGTGCCGGAACTGGTGAAGGCGCTGTAAGGCGCTCTGGCCCACCAGCCGCCACAAAAGGCATCGCTTGCGATGCCTTTTTTTTGACGATTTTTGCTTTCTCGGAGACTTCAATGAGCTACACCGCCCCCGTCAAGGACATGCTGTTCGGCATCGAACACCTGGCCAACATCGAACAGATCGCACAAATCCCCGGCTTTGAAGACGCCGGCCTGGACACGGCCGCTGCCGTGCTGGAAGAGTGCGCCAAGTTCAACGAGGGTGTGCTGGCTCCGCTCAACTTCGAGGGCGACAAGAACCCGTCAAGCTGGAAAGACGGTGTGGTCACGACCACCCCCGGCTTCAAGGACGCCTTCCGCCAGTACGGCGAAGGCGGCTGGCAGGGCCTGCAGCACCCGGCCGACTTTGGCGGCCAGGGCCTGCCCAAGACCATTGGCGCGGCCTGCATCGAGATGACCAACAGCGCCAACATGAGCTTCGCGCTGTGCCCGCTGCTGACCGACGGCGCCATCGAGGCGCTGCTCACCGCAGGCAGCGACGAACTCAAGGCCACCTACCTGGAAAAACTGGTGACGGGCGAGTGGACCGGCACCATGAACCTGACCGAACCCCAGGCGGGCTCGGACCTGGCCCTGGTGCGCACGCGTGCCGAGCCGCAAGCGGATGGCAGCTACAAGGTCTTCGGCACCAAGATCTTCATCACCTACGGCGAGCACGACATGGCCGCCAACATCGTGCACCTGGTGCTGGCCCGCGTGGCGGGCGCGCCCGAAGGCGTGAAGGGCATCAGCCTGTTTGTGGTGCCCAAGTTCATGGTCAACAAGGACGGCACGCTGGGCGCTCGCAACGACGCGCACTGCGTGAGCATCGAGCACAAGCTGGGCATCAAGGCATCGCCTACCGCCGTGCTGCAGTTCGGCGACCACGGCGGTGCCGTCGGTTACCTGGTGGGCGAGGAAAACCGCGGCTTGGAGTACATGTTCATCATGATGAACGCCGCGCGCTATGCCGTGGGCATGCAGGGCATCGCGGTTGCCGAGCGCGCCTACCAGAAGGCCGTGCAGTACGCGAAAGACCGCGTGCAAAGCCGCCCGGTGGACGGCAGCATCGCCGCCAGCGCGCCCATCATTCACCACCCCGATGTGAAGCGCATGCTCATGACCATGCGCGCCTACACCGAAGGCTGCCGCGCCATGGCCACGGTGGCGGCTGCTGCGTTCGATGCTGCGCACCACCATCCTGATGCCGACACGCGCAAGCAGAACCAGGCGTTCTACGAATTCATGGTGCCGCTGGTCAAGGGCTACAGCACCGAGATGAGCCTGGAAGTCACCAGCCTGGGCGTGCAGGTGCACGGTGGCATGGGCTTCATCGAAGAAACGGGCGCTGCGCAGTACTACCGCGACGCCAAGATCCTCACCATCTACGAAGGCACCACCGCCATCCAGGCCAACGACCTCGTGGGCCGCAAGACGGCGCGCGACGGCGGCCAGACGGCCAAGGGCATTGCGGCGCAGATCGAGAAGACCGAGGCCGACCTGCTGGCCAGCGGTACACCCGCAGCGCAAGCCGTGGCCAAGCGCCTGACGGCCGCGCGCAAGGCGCTGCTCGATGTGATCGACTTTGTGGCCGGTGGCACCAAGGCCCAGCCCAACGCCGTGTTTGCGGGCAGCGTGCCCTACCTGATGCTCGCGGGCAATGTGGTGGCGGGCTGGCAGCTGGCGCGCAGCCTGCTGGTGGCGCAGGACCTGTTGCAAAAGGGACAGGACCAAGCCTTCATGCGCGCAAAAATCACCACGGCGCAGTTCTACGCCGACCACATCCTGGTGAAGGCCCCCGGCCTGCGCGACAGCATTGTGGAAGGCGCGGCCAGCGTGACCGAGCTGGCGCTTGACGCCTTCTGAGGCGTGAAGAGCGTGCTGTGAGGAGACGCACCCCTGTGTTGCATGGGTGCTATAAAAATAATAGCTGCTAACGCATATCCATCAGGCGGTAGCGGCTAATTTCATCCTAATTTCTTGTCCTGGAAGTTGTTGCCATGTCCAAACTGCCTCCCGTGCTGCAAAACCTGTCGCTGCCCGTCATCGGCTCGCCGCTGTTCATCATCAGCAACCCCAAGCTCGTGATCGAGCAGTGCAAGGCCGGTGTGGTGGGCTCCATGCCCGCGCTCAACGCCCGCCCTGCCGAGCTGCTCGACGAATGGCTGGCCGAGATCACCGAGACCCTGGCGGCCTACAACAAGGCCCACCCCGACAAGCCCGCCGCGCCCTTTGCCATCAACCAGATCGTGCACAAGAGCAACGACCGGCTGGAGCACGACATGCAGGTGTGCGCCAAGTACAAGGTGCCGATCATCATCACGTCTTTGGGCGCACGCGAGGACGTGAACCAGGCCGTGCATGCCTGGGGCGGTGTGGTGCTGCACGACATCATCAACAACAAGTTCGCACGCAAGGCCATCGAGAAGGGTGCCGATGGCCTGATTGCCGTGGCCGCCGGCGCGGGGGGCCATGCGGGCGTGAAGAGCCCGTTTGCGCTGATCCAGGAAATCCGCCAGTGGTTCGACGGCCCCATCGCGCTCAGCGGCTCCATCGCCAGCGGCGGCGCCGTGCTGGCCGCGCAGGCCATGGGGGCAGACTTCGGCTACATCGGCTCGGCCTTCATTGCCACGCACGAGGCGCGCGCCAGCGATGCGTACAAGCAGGCCATCGTGGAAGGCAGCTCGGACGACATCGTCTACAGCAACCTGTTCACCGGCGTGCATGGCAACTACCTGGCGCCATCGATTCGCGCGGCGGGCATGGACCCGGACAACCTGCCCGAGTCCGACCCGAGCAAGATGAACTTTGGCGGCGACGCCAAGAAGGCCTGGAAGGACATCTGGGGCTGCGGCCAGGGCATTGGCGCCATCAACGCCGTGACCAGCACGGCCGAGCTGGTGGCCAAGCTGCGCAGCGAGTACGAAGCGGCACGCGCGCGCCTCAAGCTGTGATGCTGCGCTGATCCTCTGTTTTCCGGGCATCGCCCACGCCAGTGGTAGGGCGTGGTGGTGGCCCGAGAGACACCGGCTTCGCCCACCCAGCGCCTCACGCGCACGGTGGGCGAAGTTGTTTCAGGCACCTTCACGCAAGGGCAAACCCCCATAAACCGGCCCCGGTGGCTGCAGATAATGGTGATGAACAATAACCAAAGCAAGACTGCTTTGGTGGCTGGTTCAGCACATTTTTTGCAAGGTGGTGCGTGATGGTTCGTTCTTTGGTAGTGCTGCTGGCGGCTTTGTGCGCCACCGGGCTGGGCCATGCCCGCAACGAGGGCGTGACCGCCGACGAGATCCGCCTCGGGGCGTCGGCCGTGCTGTCGGGGCCGCTGGGCCCGCAGACGGCGCAGTATGGCGAGGGCTCGCGGCTCATGTTCGACGCGGTGAACGCCCAGGGCGGCGTGCATGGCCGCATGATCCGCTACACCACGCTGGACGACGGCTTCGATCCGCAAAAGGCGGTGGAAAACACCCGCCAGCTGCTGGAGACCGACAAGGTCTTCATGATTTACAACAGCACGGGCACGGCGCAGACGGCCGCCATCCTGCCGCTGATCAAGGAGCACCGCACGCTGCTGTTCGGCCCGGTCACCGGCGCATCGGTGTTCCGCGAAACCTTCAACCCCTATGTGTTCCATGTGCGCGCGGGCTACGCCAGCGAGGCCAGCAGAATCGTCTCGCAGCTGCGCCAGCAGGGCATCAGCCGCGTGGCGCTGTTCTACCAGGACGACGGCCTGGGCAAGACCCTGGCCGCCGAGCTGAAGAAAGCATCGGACGACGAAAAACTGCCCTTCGTCGCCGAGATCAAGGTAGACCCCAAACAACCCGACTTTGCCGCTGCGGCCGCCGCCACCGAAAAGGCGCAGCCGCAGGCGGTGATCGTGGCCACGGCGGGCACCACCTTCACCCACTACATCAAGGCCGTGCAGGCCACGGCCGCGCGGCCTGCGTACTATGGCTTCTCGGTCGCCAGCCTGGATGTGATCAACCGTGAGCTGAAAGACAAGGCGCGCGGCATCATCCTCGCGCAGATCATGCCGTCGCTGCGCAACACCACCATCCCCGTGGTGGCCGAGTACCTGGGCCTGCTGCGTGCCAAGTCGCCCACGGCGCAACCGTCTGCGTCGCAGTTCGAAGGGTTTGTGCATGCGCGCCTGCTGGTGGAGGGCCTGCGGCGCACCGGGCGCAACCTGACCACCGAATCGTTCACCAAGACCATGGAAGACGCGGGCGAAATCTCGTTCGGCCGCTTCAGCGTGAAGTATTCGCCCAAGAGCCACAACGGCTCCACCTATGTCGAGCTGGCGATCGTGGACGCGGAAGGCAGCCTGCGGTACTGAGCCTGGAGGGGCGCGCAGGCCTGCGCGGAATAGGGGTGTGTCGCGCCCAGCGCAGAGCGGTTGCGAAAAAAACGTGCTGACAGAGGACAATAGAGGTTTTTGCCTGCTGTTGCGGCCCTTTGTGGCCTCGGCAGCCCACCACGTCCACCGGCACCTCACCGACCCCGCGCAGCCATGTCGTCCTCCCCCTCCCGCACACCCCTGATCGACATGGTCAAGGCCATGGCGTGCATCACCATCGTCTGGCACCACCTGGCCTTCTATGGGCCCATGTCGGACATCGCCCAGCCCCTGGCCCCGGCCCTGATGGCATGGCTGTACGACTATGGGCGCATGGCGGTGCAGGTGTTTCTGGTGCTGGGCGGCTACCTGGCCGCCGCCAGCCTGGCCCCCCAGGGCGAGGCGCGGTTTGACCATGCGGGCAATGCGGTGGCCAAGCGTTTTGTGCGGCTGGTCGTGCCCTATGCGGTGGCGCTGCTGTTGACCGTGGTGGTGGCTGCGCTGGTGCGACCTTGGATGGCACACCCCTCCGTGCCCGAGGAGCCGACCCTGGCGCAGCTGCTGGCCAATGCCCTGCTGCTGCAGGACATCGTGGACGAAGATGCGCTGTCGGCCGGGGTCTGGTACGTGGCCATCGACTTCCAGCTGTTTGCGCTGAGCGTGGCGGTCTGGGCGGGCGTTCGGGCCCTGCCGGGCGCGTGGGCGCAGCGGCACGGGGCTGTGCTGGCCCGGGCGATCATCGTGGTAGGTGTGGCCGCATCGCTGTGGGTCTTCAACCGCATGGCCGGGCTCGACATGTGGGCCATCTACTTCTTTGGCGCCTATGGCCTGGGCATGCTGGCCTTCTGGGCTGTGCGTGCGCCCAGCCCGGCGGGGTGGCTGAGCGCCATCGTGCTGCTGGGCGGTGGGGCCCTGGCGATGGATTTCCGGGGCCGCATTCTGGTGGCGCTGGTCACGGCGCTGTGCCTGGTGGTCGCGCTGCGGTCCGAGCGTGTGCGGGCCTGGGGGGGCTTTGCGCCGCTGGTGCGCGTGGGGCAGATGTCCTACTCCATCTTCCTTGTGCACTTTGCAGTGTGCCTGCTCGTCAACGCGGTGGTCAGCCACCTGTGGCCGACGTCGCCTGTGCCCAATGCGCTGGGCATGCTGCTGGCGTTTGTGCTGTCCCTCGCTGCCGGGCGTCTGTTGTACCTGCGGGTGGAGCAGCATGTGCCCACCTGGTCCACCGCCTTGCGCTGGCAGGCGGGGCTGGTGGGCACTGGTCTGCTGGTCGCTGTCTCCAACAACGGGTTCTGATTCTGGGTGAGGGCTCGCCAAGAGCCCTTCAACGCTGCAGCTTGCGCTCGCGCCGCTTGCGCTGCCGGTCCAGAAACCAGGCCATGAAGGGCAGGATCAGCATCGAGCCCGGGATCACCCAGATGAACAGGTAGGGGCTCACGGACGATGCCGACCGCATCACATCGCGCAGATGGGCACGTTCATCGGCCGTCCAGTTGCCCTGGCGGCGCTGCTGCACCAGCCACACCACCGATCCCTTCATGGTGGCCATCTCGCGCTTGAGGCGGCTCTTTTCACGGCTGTTACCCGCGAGGAACGAGCAGAACCACTCGGGCGCCCGCTCCATGCGGCTCTGGAAGGCGAGGGTGGAGTCCGGGTCGAACTGGTCGATGGACGGGGGCAGGTCTGGCGTGTTCTGGGCGGGCGGTGTGGTCATGGCGGCTGCCATTGTCACTGGTGACCGGTGTCGCGCCAAGCAGCATGTTGCCCGCCGCTCGGCGGCGGGGGGCATCAACGATGCAATTCGCCAGCGCTTTCGGGCTGGTACAGGATGTCCTTCACCCGCACCGTCATCGACTTGCCGCCCGGTCCGGGCCAGGCCAGTTCGTCGCCCACCGCCAGGCCCAGCAGGGCGCTGCCCACGGGCGCAAAGATCGAGATGCGGTCTGCGGTGCCGTCTGCGTCGCGCGGGTAGACCAGCGTCAGGCAGAACTCCTTGCCCGTCTCCAGGATGGAGAACTGCACGGTGGAGTTCATGGTCACCACATTGGGCGGGATCTCCTCGGGCGGCACCACGTCCGCCCGGTCGAGCTCTGCCTGCAGATCCGCCTTGCCTGGAAAGACGCTGGCCGGAATCGCGGCCAGCAGGGCCTCGATGCGGTCAACGTCGAGTGACGACAGGATGATCTGGGGCTTGCGCGCCATGGCAGTACCTCTGGGATGGTTGTGACAAAGCGCGGGACTGTAGTCCATCGCGAATCTCGCACTGCCGTGCGCGGGCATTCGGGGCTGCGTGGGCGGCGTTCAGTCGCCCTTGATGTTGCGGGCCTGGATGAGTGCGCCAAACCGTGTGCTGTCGATGGCGGCGCGTGCGTGGAAGTCGGCGGGCGACATCGGCGCGGGCACGCCGCCCAGCGCCGTGATGCGTTCCTTCACGGCGGTGGTGGCCAGCACCTTGTTGATCTCGCGGTTCAGGCGCGCCACCACCTCGGGCGGTGTGCCTGCGGGGGCATAAAAGCCAAACCAGGTGTCGGCATCAAAACCCTTGAGGCCCACCTCGTCGAGCGTGGGCACATCGGGGAACAGGGGCGAGCGCTTGGCACTGCCCACCGCCAGCAGCCTGAGCTTGCCCGCCTTCACATGCGAGAGGCCAATGCCGGGGTCGAACATGAAATCCACCTGCCCGCCCAGCAGGTCCTGCATGGCGGGGGCCGCGCCCCGGTAGGGCACATGCACGGCAAACACATTGGCCTGGGCCTTGAGCATCTCGGCAGCCAGGTGTGGCGAGCTGCCATTGCCTGGCGTGCCAAAGCTCAGCTTGCCGGGGTGGGCCTTGAGGTACTGCATGAACTCCTGGATGGTGTTGACCGGCAGCGTGGGCCGCACCTCCAGGAACACCAGCACGCGCGCCGCCGCCGCCACGGGCACCAGGTCCTTGGCGGGGTCGAAAGGCATCTTGGGGTAGAGGTGGGGGTTGACCGAGACCATGCCGCCCGAGCTCATGAGCAGGGTGTAGCCATCGGCGGGCGACTTGGCCACTGCCTCGCCGCCGATGTTGCCGCCCGCACCGCCCCGGTTCTCGACCACCACGGGTTGGCCCAGCGCAGTTTGCAGCGGCACGCTCACTGCGCGCGCAATCTGGTCCGCTGCGCCCCCGGGCGGGAAGTTCACGATCACCTTGATGGGTTTGCTGGGCCAGGCTTCGGTCTGGGCCTGGGCGGGCTGTTGCAGCAGGCTGAAGGCCATGCCAGCCAGGGCCAGCGCGCCCAGCAGGCGGCGCTTGGAGCGTGGGGGATAGGAATGCATGCGTGTCTCCGGTAAAGCCCGGGTGTGCCGGGTCTTGTGCAATGAACCAAAAAAATTGGAAGGCATGGTGGGTTCGTTCACACCTTCTCAGGCCACATCCACCTCCACCAGCATGGCGCGGGGGTGCGCCAGCGCCTCGCGCAGCACCGGTGCCAGCTGGCTGGCATCGCTCACGTGCACGGCGTCGCAGCCTTGGCCCCGCGCCAGCGCCAGGAAGTCCAGGTCGGGCAGCTCGGTGCCTTCCAGCTTGGCGCCTTCATGAAAACCAAAGGTGGGCGCGAACTCCTGCAGCGCCGCGTAGCGCCGGTTCTTGAGGATGATGAAGGTGATGGGCAGCTGCAGCTGCGCCGCGCTCCACAGCGCCTGGATGGAGTACATCGCCGAGCCGTCGCCGATGAGTCCGATGACCTTGCGATCAGGCTTGGCCAGCGCCACCCCCACGGCGGCGGGCAGGCCATAGCCCAGGCCGCCGCTGCACATGGTGTAGAAGGTTTCGCTTTGCAGGATGGGCAGGTAGGCGTGCATGGCGGCGCGCGCGCTGGGGGCTTCCTCCACCACGATGGAGGCGGCATCGCGCACCTCGGCCAGTGTCTGCATTACATACGGCACGCTCATCAAGGCGCCGGGTGCCGAGGCTTCGACCCGTGGCCGCGCAGCGCGGGCCGGGGGCAGGGCGCGCGCGATGGGCGCGGGGCGCGCGAGCAGGTCTTGCACGCCCAGGCGCACGCTGCCCACGGCCGAGGTGCCCTCGGGCGTCCAGGCGGCCGTGCCCGGGTCGTCAATCAGCTGCACCAGCTGCGCCCCGGGCGGCACATGGGGGCCGAAACCTTCCACGTGGTAGGTGAAGGCGGCGGCGCCCAGCGCAAACACCAGGTCGTGCCCGCCGAGCAGTGCCACGATCTTCTCGCGCATGGCGGGCAGCACACCCGCAAACAGGCGGTGGTCCTGCGGAAAGCCACAGCGGCCGGACATGGGCGCGATCCACACGGCGGCGTTGTGCCGCTCGGCCAGGGCCAGCACATCGTCCCAGGCGCGGTCGCGGTCCACAGCGGCGCCCACCACAAACACGGGGCGCTGCGCGGCATCCATTGCATCGCCAATGGCCTGCAGCACGCGGGGCTCGGGGCGCGACTCGGTGCTCACGGTGCGGGCCTGCAGCGGCTCGCAGGGCTTGTCCCAGTCGTCGGCGGGGATGGACACCAGCACCGGCCCGCGCGGCTGCTGCATGGCGATGTAGTAGGCGCGGGCAATGGCCAGGGGCACGTCTTCGGCGCGGGCGGGCTCGATGCTCCACTTCACGTAGGGCTTGGGCAGCTCGGTGGCCTGGCCCGAAAACAGGAAGGGGTCGAACGGCAGGATGGAGCGCGCCTGCTGCCCGGCCGTGATGACCATGGGCGTGCGGTTTTTGTGCGCCGTGAAGATGTTGCCCATGGCGTGGCCCACGCCTGCGGCCGAGTGCAGGTTCACAAACGCCGCGTTGTGTGTGGCCTGGGCGTAGCCGTCGGCCATGCCCACCACCACTGATTCCTGCAGGCCGAGGATGTAGCGGAAGTCCTGGGGGAAGTCGAGGAACAGCGGCAGCTCGGTGGAGCCGGGGTTGCCAAAGATGGTGTTGATGTGAAAGCCGCGCAGAAGGTCCAGCACGGCCTCGCGCACGGTGGGCAAAGGGGTTGCGTCAGAAGGCATCCCGCCATCTTCGGGGGGCTTGCTTCATCCATCAATACAATGAAATGACTAAGCGGTATTCATCCAATGCATATCAAGGACATCGATCTCAACCTGCTGCGGCTGTTCGATGCGGTCTACCGCACACGCAATGTGAGCCGCGCCGCCGACCTGCTGGACCTGACCCAGCCCGCCGCCAGCCAGGCGCTCACCCGGCTGCGCCTGCTCATCAAAGACCCGCTGTTTGTGCGCGCAGGCGGTGGTGTGCAGCCCACCCCCAAGGCCGACCGGCTGGCCAACGCCGTGCGCAGCGCCCTGGGCCTGCTGGAAGAGGCGCTCAACGAGTCCGCCCAGTTCGAGCCGCTGCAGTCGCACAAGGTCTTCCGCATCCACATGAGCGACATTGGCGAAGGCCGCTTTCTGCCCGACCTGATGGTGGCGCTGCAGCACCAGGCGCCCGGCGTGCGGCTGGAGACATTGCCCGTGCCGCGCCACGAGATCCCCCAGCGGCTGGACAGCGGCGCCATCGACTTCGCTTTCGGCTTTTTGCCCACGGTGAAGGACACGCAGCGTGTGCAGCTCCTCCACGACCGCTACGTGGTACTGCTGCGCGCAGGCCACCCCTTCGCCGCCACCCGGCGCAGCGGCCCGGTGCTGCTCAGCGCCCTGCGGCAGCTGGAGTTTGTGGCCGTGCGCGCCCACTCCGACACCCTGCGCATTCTGGAGATGCAGCAGCTGCAGGACCGCATCCGCCTGACCACCGAACACTTCATGGTGCTGCCCGCCATCGTGCGCGCCACAGACCTGGCCGTGGTCATGCCCCGCAATATTGCGCGCACCTTTGCGGCCGACGGGGGTTACACCCTCATCGAGCCCGCATTGCCGCTGCGCGACTTCACCGTGTCGCTGCACTGGAGCCGCCGCTTTGAAAGCGACCCCGGCAACCAGTGGATGCGCGGCCTGATCGAGCGGCTGTTCAAGGAGTGAGCAGGGCCAGGGGGTGCAAGCACGCAACACCAAATAACTGTATATTTGTAAGGGGTATCTATTTAGCTCCAGTGACGTCAGAATAGCTGGATGGAAACCCAGATGCTAACGCCAACTCCTGGACAGGACTACCCTCGCACCTGGAACGAATTTCTTGACTGGTTTGCCACCGAAGAGGCCTGCCAGGCGTTCCTGGANAAGGGGTATCTATTTAGCTCCAGTGACGTCAGAATAGCTGGATGGAAACCCAGATGCTAACGCCAACTCCTGGACAGGACTACCCTCGCACCTGGAACGAATTTCTTGACTGGTTTGCCACCGAAGAGGCCTGCCAGGCGTTCCTGGAGAAGCTGCGCTGGCCCCAAGGCTTCGTCTGCCCGCGTTGCGGCAACGCTGGTGATGTGTACCGCGCCAGCCGCACCCGCCTGATGTGCCGCTCATGCCAGTACCAAGGCACAGTGACATCTGGAACCATCTTCGACAAGACGCGCACACCGCTGCGTGTCTGGCTGGCTGCAGCTTGGTACCTGACCAATCAGAAACAAGGCGTGAGCGCCCTGGGGCTGCAGCGCGTATTGGGTTTGGGGAGCTACCAGACTGCCTGGACGATGCTGCACCGGTTTCGACGCGCCATGGTTCGCCCGGGCCGGGACAAGCTCAAGGGGCTTGTCGAGGTGGATGAAACGTACCTGTCCATTACGGACCGCAAAAATCCCGCCACCCCTGCAGGGCGCAAGAGCAGCACCACCAAAGTGTTGATGGTCATGGCGGTGGAGATCGTGGAGCCCAAGGGGTTTGGGCGCATCCGGTTACGCCGTATCGACCGAGACTCCGCCAGCCACGTCATTCCCTTCGTGCAAGAGGTGGTCGAGCCCGGAGCCCAGGTACGCACGGATGGTTCGGCGGCATACCGCGCTCTGGGAGAACTCGGTTACACCCACCAGCGCACCGTCATGCTCGGTTCAGGCGTACCTGCCCATGTCTCCATGGCGGGAGTGCACCGGGTCGCCTCACTGGTACAGCGCTGGGTGCTCGGAACGCATCATGGCTCTGTACAGCCAGACCACCTGGATGCCTATCTCGATGAATTCGTGTTCCGTTTCAACCGGCGCACATCCAGCTCACGCGGGATGCTGTTTTACCGCTTGCTGCAGCAAGCGGTGGTTACGCCGCCAGTGACGTATGGGGATGTCGTGAGCAAGAACACCGGGGAGAGGCAATCGGATACTATTGCTGGATGAAATTACAGTATCAACGGGGCTACTGGAGCTAAATAGATACCCCTTATGTCTCAACAGGTGTGGGCCGCGCAGGCCCTTGAATCTTTCGATGCGGTGGTGCAGGCCACCGAAGGTTTTCGCAGCCGCRCTGGCCAGCGGCTGATGGCCNTACCGCTTGCTGCAGCAAGCGGTGGTTACGCCGCCAGTGACGTATGGGGATGTCGTGAGCAAGAACACCGGGGAGAGGCAATCGGATACTATTGCTGGATGAAATTACAGTATCAACGGGGCTACTGGAGCTAAATAGATACCCCTTATATTTGTACAGTTATGCCCCGCACCTTCACCGACAAGTCCGACATCCCCGCGCCGCCCGAGGAGGTCCGCATCCCGCTGCAGGCCATCCGTGGCCGGGGCGCGGCCACCGCCCTGGCGCACCGGTTTGTGCGGGACGTGCGCGAGGCGGCCGACGACGGCTGGGGCCAGCCGCCTGGTGATGAGGACGGTGCAGGCGATGTCCCAGCCACCCCCGCCGCCACCCGCGTGCACCTCGAAACCGCGCGCAGCGCCATCTGCGCCAACGACTCGCCGGACATCTTTTTCGAACTCTCGGTCAACCCCTACCGGGGCTGCGAGCATGGCTGCATCTACTGCTACGCCCGGCCCACGCACAGCTACCTCAACTTCTCGCCCGGGCTGGACTTTGAAACGCAGATCGTTGCCAAGCACAACATCGCCAGCGTGCTGCGGGCCGAGCTGGCCCAGCCGCGTTATGTGCCGCGCCTGTTGAACATCGGCTCCGCCACCGATTGCTACCAGCCCGTGGAGCGCGAGCTGAAGCTCACCCGCAGCGTGATCGAGGTGATGCGCGACGCGCGCCACCCGTTTTCGCTCATCACCAAGTCCAGCGGCGTGGAGCGCGACCTGGACCTGCTCGCCCCGCTGGCCGCGCAGCGCCTGGCCGCCGTGTACGTCACCATCACCACGCTCGATGCCACCCTGGCCCGCCGCATGGAACCCCGCGCCGCCGCGCCCCACCGGCGCCTGCGCACCATCCGCGCGCTGGCCGAGGCGGGCGTGCCCGTGGGAGTGAGCGTGGCGCCGCAGATCCCCTTCATCACCGAAGACATGGAGCAGGTGCTGGAGGCCGCACGCGAGGCGGGCGCGCGCAGTGCCTTCTACGCCGTGCTGCGCCTGCCATGGGAGCTGGACACCCTGTTCCGCGAATGGCTGCAGGTGCACTACCCCCAGCGCGCCGCGCGCGTGATGGCGCGTGTGCAAGACCTGCACCACATCAGCGACGCCGAGCGCCGCGCGGGCAAAACCTACAACAGCGACTTCGCCACCCGCATGAAAGGCACCGGCCTGTGGGCCGACCTGGTGCGCCAGCGTTTTGCCACCACCTGCCGCAAGCTGGGCCTGAATCGCGAGCGTGTGGAGCTGGACCTGGGCCAGTTCCGCCCCGGGCTGCTGCGGGGGCAAAGCAGCCTGTTCTGACCCGGTTGTGTGGCGCAGTGGGGTGAGAATCTGGATAAAAATGGCCGTTACCGCGCGTCCAGAATGCCTTGTTAGCTATTTAAAAGATAGCAATTAGTCCAGGCCCTGTAAGTGCACGTTAGGGGGCACATAGGGGCACATGGGGGCTGCGGCATCGCCCCCTCACACGGCCCACAGGCTTTGCACCACATGCGTGTACAGCGGAATGCCCAGCACGATGTTGAGCGGAAACGTCAGCCCCAGCGACAGGCTCACATACAGCGACGGGTCGGCCTCGGGGATGGCATAGCGCACCACCGCAGGTACGGCGATGTAAGAGGCACTGGCCGCCAGCACCATCAGCAGCACCGCATCGCCTGCAGGCACCGCCACCAGCCAGGCCAGGCCCAGCGCCAGCGTGGCGTGGGTGATGGGGCCCAGCACCGCATAGGCCAGCAGCCAGGGCGACTGCTGGCGCACCGCAGGCAGGTTGCGTGCGGTCGATAGGCCCATGTCCAGAAGGAACAGGCACAACATGCCCTTGAACAGATCACCCGAAAACGGCTGCATGGCCGCCTTGCCCGCATCGCCCGTCAGCAGGCCGATCAGCATCGCGCCCAGCAGCAGCAACTGCGTGCCATCGGTGAACGACTCGTGCAGGATCTTGCCCACCGACAGGTGCGGGCCGCTCTTCCCACTGACGTTGCCCGGGCCACGACCGCCCAGCGTGGCGGCGCCCCCGCTGGTCATCGCCACCACAGGCGTGGCACTGGTGGCAACGGCCACTGCCTGCTGTTTTTGCCGCAGCGCATTGGCCAGCAGCACGGCCAGGATGATGGCGGGCGACTCCATCAGCGCCATCGCCGCCGCCATATGACCGCCGTAGGTAATGTGCTGCGACTCCAGGTACTGCGTGGCCGTCACAAACGTCACCGCGCTCACGGATCCATAGGTGGCTGCCACCGCCGCCGCATTGAAGCCCGACAGCACCCGCCGCAAGAGCGCGTAGCCCACCAGCGGCACCACAACGGCCAGCAGCACCGCCAGCCCCAGGCTGGTCGCCACGCTGGGCGTGAAGCCCGACGCCGCCAGCGCAAACCCGCCCTTGAGGCCCAGCGCCATCAACAGGTAGATCGACAAGAACTTGGAGATCGCCGCAGGCATCTCCAGGTTAGACCGCACCAGGCCCGCAAACACGCCCAGAGCAAAAAACAGGATCGCAGGGTCCAGCAAACTTTGCATCATTCAACTCCTTGGGCGCCAATGCTATGCAGTGCAGGGTGCAAAGTAAAATCGATTCGAATGTGCTTATATATAGATAAAAATCTATGAACATCACCTTCCGCCAGTTGCGGCTTTTTCTGGCGCTGGCCGAAACCGGCAGCGTCAGCGCGGCCGCCAAGGTCATGCACGTCACGCAGCCCACCGCCTCCATGCAGCTGCGCGAGGTGGCGCAGGCCGTGGGCCTGCCGCTGTACGAAGTCATCTCGCGCCGCGTGCACCTTACCGATGCGGGCCACGCCCTGGCCCGCACCGCGCGCGCCATCGCGGGCGAGTGGGACGCGTTCGAGCAGCGCATCGCAGGCGCCAAGGGCCTGACCAGCGGGCGCCTCAAGGTCGCCGTGGTCAGCACCGCCAAATACTTTGTGCCGCGCCTTTTGGGCAGCTTCTGCAAGCTGCACCCGCATATCGACATCTCGCTGGAAGTGCTCAACCGCGACCACGTCATTGGCCGCCTGCGCGCCAACCAGGACGACCTCTACGTCATGTCCATGCCGCCCGCCGACCTGCCGCTGGAGGACCAGATCCTCATGCCCAACCCCCTGGTCGTCATCGCCCCCGCAGGCCACCCGCTGGCGGCCAAGAAGCGCGTCAAGCTGGAGCAGCTGCAGGCCGAGCGCTTCATCCTGCGCGAAAAAGGCTCGGGCACCCGCATGGCCACCGACGCCCACCTGCGCCAGGTGGGCTTTGCCCCCCGCACCGTGCTGGAGCTGGGCAGCAACGAAGCCATCAAGGAGTCGGTGGAAGGCCAGTTGGGCCTCTCCATCGTCTCCCTCCACGCTCTGGGCCCGCACCACGAGGGCCTGGCCGTGCTGAATGTGGCGGGCTTTCCCATCCGCTCGCAATGGCACCTGGTCTGGCCCAAGGGCAAGCAGCTGTCACCGATTGCGGAGGTGTTTCGCGGGCACTTGATGGGGGAGGTGGAGGGGTGGATGGGGCGGGGGTAGGCCTGCCGGAGGTGTGCCGCGTTACGACTCGTTTTCTGGCTTGCCCGCGAGCCAGCGCGGGTGGGTCTTGGTCGCCCGATCTCTCTTGGCCTCGCGGTAGATCACAAACACCAGTACGGGAACCACGGCGCCCCACAGCAGCCAGCGCTGCGGTCCCGGTGCAACCAATGGGGCCACGGCGGAAATGCCCAGTACGAACAGCAGACACCCCATCTCTTCACGCAGGCTGCGGGGCGGCAGGTTGGAGAGAATGGTTCCGCCACAGCGGGGACACCGCTGGAACGGCTCCCACCGCTTCCCTACAAGTGCCCCGCCCTCCGCCTGGCGGACCGGCAACCACCGCAGGGACCGCTGGCAATGGGGGCAGGCGTGGTTCATGGGGGGAATTTCCGTGCGGAAAGTTTCCGTGGCTAGGTGCTGATTGCGGCTGCGAGCTGTTGTAGCGAGGCCTTCCAAGCGTCGGATTCTTCTGCTTCCTCCCACAGTTCCAGCAGTTCTGAATCTTCGGACTGAATACGCTCAACAACTTTTTTTGCCTTGGACAGCAGTGAAAGGCTTGGCTGCTGGGGGTGTTGTTTGACCCATTGGTCGATCTCATCCGTATAGGAATCGATCTGGGTTCCTTTGCCTTGCAGCTTTGCCAGAACTTCAATTGCAGCGATTGCTTCGCTCGCCAAATCAGCGTCCAGATAGTCCTCATCGTTGTCAAGGACGGCATCCAGAGCTGACTCGATGCTTGAAAGGTCTTCTGTTTCCAGCAAGCCATAGCTCCAATCGCAAGCGGTGTCATTGCCGAACGGTTCGTGTGACCAGGCTCCCACGTGTTTTCTCCTCTTGGTGAACTGAACCAGGGCTACCTGGCGCTGCGTGACTTTATCGCACAGCATCTTGTGGGTGGCGCTGCGCTGGATGGCCTCACCCCTCAGCCCACCGACATCCCAGCCCCCGCCCCCTGCTTGCACCCCCCAAACATATCCAGCCCCGCGCTGTACGCCCCGGTCTTCACATCCATCAACCCCAGCACCGAGTGAAAGTAGTGGTCGTGCGTTATGCGCCGCTCGGCCAGCTCGTGCTGCAGGCAGCCGGTGGCGATGTGGGTGCGGGCCTGCATGGCGGGCGAGAGCCAGGTGATCCACGGCACATGCTTTTGCACGTCGGGAGCAATGGAGTAGGGCAGGCCGTGCAGGTAGATGTTGTTCTCACCCAGCGATTCGCCATGGTCTGCTACGTAAATCATAGCTGTCTGTGATTGTTGTTCCTGCGCACCCAGCCATTGGAGCACTGAATCGAGGAAGTGGTCGGTCTCGACGATGCTGTTGTCGTAGGCGTTGGTCACCTGTTCACGCTGGCATTCCTGCAGCGCGGTAGAGGTGCACTCGGGGCCGAACTTCTTGTTCTCGGGCGCGGAGCGCTTGTAGTACGCGGGGCCGTGGCTGCCCATCTGGTGCATTACCACCACGGTGCCGCGCTGGCGTTGTTCGACGGGCAGGGCGGCAATCTGGGCGTCCAGTTCCTTGAGCATCACGCGGTCCAGGCACTCGCCGCCAGCGCACAGCGCGGGGTCTTTCTGGGTGCTGGTGATGGTCTCGCCCACCCGGTCGCACACGCCTTTGCAGCCAGCCTGGTTGTCCACCCACAGCACGGCCAGGCCCGCGTGGTGCAACACGTCGATCAGGCTTTCGTAGTTGGCCGAGCGGCCCTCGTAGCCTGTGCGGCCCAGGTGCGAATACATGCAGGGCACCGATGCGGCGGTGCTGGTACCACAGGACCAGGCATTGCGTGCGCTCACCAGGTCCTTGCGGGCCGACAGGCGGGGCGTGGTATCGCGCTCATAGCCGTTCAGGCCAAAGTTGCCGCTGCGGCCCGTCTCACCCAGCACCAGCACCAGCAGCGGTGGCTTGGCCTGACCTTCGTAGCTCGCGCCCAACTGGGCATCGCGGCCCAGGGGCAGGATCTTGCTGGTGTCCATGCGCAGGGGCTTGGCGGCAATATTGCCCAGCGCGTACACGCTGTTGAGCGGGTTGATCAGGTAGCGCAGCTTGATGTGGTTGCGCATGGTCGATGCAAAGTCCTGAAACACCAGCAGCAGGCACACCACGATGACGGCGATGGAGCCCACCAGCAGCAGCCCGTTGTGCGCCACATGGCGCAAGGCCGTGAGGCGCTGCACGGGGCGGCGGTACAGCCAAAGCAGCGGAGGTCCGGCCAGGATGAGCACGGTGCCCAACATGCGCAGGTTGAGCAGGTCGCCGGCTTCCTTCACGTCGGTCTGCATCACGTTGACCAGCATGCTGGCGTCGATGGCGATGCCGTAGGCCAGCATGAAGTACGCGCCAAATGCGGCCATCAGCACCAGCACCAGCACGGCGGGCTTGAGCGTCCAGCGCCAGGCCAGCAGGCTCAGCAGCGCCGCGTTGCCCGCCGCGACGATAAGCGCAAACGCCAGTGCAAACCCCCAGCCGCGCAGGCTGCCATGGCCAGGCAGCTGGGACACCTCGCGCCACAGAGGCACGTTGCAGGCCGTGGCCAGCCAGGTGCTGATGAGCACGACCACCCACACGGGGTGCAGGGGCTTCTGCTGTTCAGGCTGCCTTGGTTGCGTGGTGTTGACGAGTCGGGCAGGGAAGGGCAGTGCAAGTGGCATGCTTGGCATTCTCAAAATGTCGCCTTAAGGCGGCATTAAGAGCGGCCAACAAGACTCCCCTGGCGTCGTTGCCTGGTCTCGTCGTACTGCTTGTACTGCCTGCGGTGAAACGGTTGGCCAGGGCCGCTTCGTTGAGTTTTTCCGCCGCTCCAAGAGAGGTTGAGAGCTCTCTGCTGGTTCTGTGGTTGCCCAGCGCAGAGGAGCGCCGCGCCGAGCCACGCAGAGAGTACTGGTGCTAGTCTGCGGGGGGGAGGCGGATATCCATTGCCAACTGCAGGCCTTCGATCTTGGCGTAGCGTCGGATGCGGGAAATCAGGTCTGCAGTGAGTACATGGCCTGCAGACAGCAGCAAGACGCCCTCCTTGGATAGAAGGTCCTTGTCCAGGGTCATGCCGGGTTCCAATTTTTCAGCGGTCACAGGTTCAATCCGTATTGATTTGGGCTTGACTTCCTGGGTGATGTGCAGAAAAACGTCGATGACCTCCGCATCAAACTGTGTTCCGCGCCCGCGTTGCAGGATAGTCCTGGCCTCGGCCTCGGTCAGCGGGGCTCCTGTGAGGTGCCCGTGAGTCAAATCGTCGTAGGTGTCGACCACGGCCAGAATTCGGGCACCGACCGTAATTTGTTCCCCCTTGAGTTGGTCGGGAAATCCGGTGCCGTCATGACGTTCGTGGTGAGACCGAATGATGGCGGCGACCGCCTGATGGTCGTCCAGTGCCATGAAGGATTGTGCGCCCAGCACGGGGTGGCGCTGGTAGCTTGTCATCTCTTCGGCAGTGAGCTTGCCGACAGGCTTGCTCAGAATGGCGTCGGGCAGTGCCATGAAGCCAACATCATGAAGCAGCCCCGCCACGAACACGTCTTGCAGTACTTCCTCGGGCAGCCCCATGGCCTGGGCGACCTTGCGCGACAGGCTGGCCGTGCGCTTGCCGTGCCCGGCGAGCACGCCACTGCGCAGCTCCATGAGGTTGGAGAAAATTTTGATACTTGTGAGGTAGTTGCGGCGCAGTTGCTCGTTGGCCTGCCGCAGCTCTGATGTGCGCTCATCGACACGTTGTTCCAGGCCAATGTTGAGGGCCTTCAACTCCTCGTTCTGTTCGTGAGTCAGCGCCTGCAGACGGGTGCGTTCGCGTTCCAACAGCTGGCGCTCAGCGGCCTGGCGAATGGTCAAGCGCAGTTCGTTTTCTTCCCAGGGCTTGTGGATGTAGCGGTAGATCTGCCCCTCGTTGATGGCCGTTATGGTGGCATTCATGTCGGCGTAGCCGGTCAGCAGTACCCTGGCGGTGTGGGGCCACCGTTGGCGGACCTGGGCCAGCAATTGCGCACCGTCCATTGCGGGCATGCGCATGTCACTCACGACCACGTCCACAGGGTGCTGTTCCAGCAGCGTCAGCGCCTCTGCCCCGCTGCCCGCCTGCAGTACCTGGCAGTCTTCACTGCGCAGCACACGCTTGAGGGCGGCCAGAATGCTGGGCTCGTCATCTACGCACAGCACTGTCCACGAGGTGTGTGGCGTGGTTGTGGGCAGGGGCGTGTCTGTTGCGTTCATGGCGGTGTCTTGCAGGGTGCGGCGGGCATCTGGGTGCCAAGGGTTTTCAGCTGGCGGAGTCCTGCGCGGCTGTTGCTGAGTGGTGCAGGGGGAGGGTCACGCGAAAGGTGGTGCCTTGCCCCACTTCGCTGCGTACCTCCATGCGGCCCTGGTGCTTTTGCACAATGCCATAAGACAGCGACAGTCCTAGCCCAGTGCCCTTGCCGACGGGTTTTGTGGTGAAGAAGGGGTCAAAAATGCGCTGAAGGTTCTCGGGCGCAATGCCTTGGCCGTTGTCGGCCACCTCGATCCATGCATTGGTGCCTTCCGTCCCTGTTCGGATGGTGATGGTGCCTCGCTCTGCGGTAATGGCATGGGCCGCGTTGACAAGCAGATTCATGAATACCTGGTTCATCTCCGAGGGAAGGCACTGCACCTCCGGCAGGTCGCCATATTCCTTGATGACATCTGCCTTGTACTTGATTTCGTTGTTGACGATGTTCAGTGTGGAGTCGATGCCGTGGTGCAGGTTGACGGATTCCCATTCCTGGCGTGCGTCCACGCGCGAGAAGTCCTTGAGGTCCTGAACGATCTTGCGCACCCTCTGTATGCCATCCCGCGACTCGCGCATCAGGTTCGGGATGTCGTCTTTGAGGTAGTCGATATCAAGGTCTTTACGCAGCTTCTGCAGACGCTGGCGGGTTGTCGGGTCCTGAAGACCAGGTTCGGATTCCTCATATGCGTCGAGCATTTCGAATAGGTCTTGGAGATACTGCTCGAGGGTGCCGAAATTGGAAAAGATGAAACCGATGGGGTTGTTGATTTCATGGGCGACGCCAGCGGCCAGCTGTCCGATGGAAGCCAGCTTTTCGGACTGCATGAGCTTGTTCTGTGCGTCGGACAGCTTGGTGTTGAGCTCCTTGAGCGCTTTATTCGCTTGAAGAAGCTCGCCAACGATGGCACGGATCTGGGCGTCGGACATCTCGGCCAAAGTCATTTCGCTGGGTTGAACGATGGTACACAGTGGTCCGTGGGTTGTGGTTTGGGAAGGGGTTTGCAGTGTATTGGTCATGGTGCTTCCTTCGAGGGGCTTAGCACGGTCTCCAGGTGAGAAAACTCTTCTTCAATGTTGCCCAGCAGGGTGGGCAGGCCCGATTCGATCAATCCCAGGCGCTGCCACGCGGCGTTGCTCAATGGGGGCACGGCTTCGTTCTCCAGCCCCGCTACGTCCAGGGCGTGCGCGATGGCGTCGGCAACGTGAACCACGTCAGCCAAGTCGGCGGGGCCGTCAGCCCTCGGTCGGTGGTGGCCTGCTATCGCATGGCAGATATCGGGGGAGAACCGCCAGTGCTGGCACACCCAATGCCCCAGCTCTGTGTGGTCGATGCCCATTAACGTTTCCTCGGCTTCGCTGTGCGAGATGTCCTGCTGGTCTGCCCAGGCGATGATCTCCGCAGCCTTTTCGGGGTAGTGGCTGTCGATCACGAGCCTGCCAACGTCGTGCAGCAGGCCTGCGGTGAATGCGGCGGCGTCGTTCCATCCCTGCCGCTGGGCCAGTTGCCGCGCGGCCACCGCACAGGCGATGGCATGCCGCCAGAACGCCCGCATGTGCAGCGACGGGCCATGTAGCGCCTCAAATTGCAGCGTTAGCGCAGCTGCGATGACCAGCGTGCCTAGCTGGCGAAGCCCGAGGACGTTGATCGCGTCGCGCACGGTAGTGATGCGCCCTGACATGCCGTAGAAAGGCGAGTTCGCTAGTTGCAGCACTTTGACCGAGAGCGCCTGGTCCAGCCGCAGCGTGTGGGCGAATGCGTCGAGGCCCGTATCGGGTTGCTGCAGCAGGCTCATCAGCTCCAGTACCACTGGGGGCAGCGAGGGGAGGGCGCGGATATCGCGCGCCAGGGTTTCGCGGTCCAATATCAGCGTGGAAACCGGTGGTGCAAGTGCATTCATGGGGCAATCCCTCTGTAGATCCGCACGGCCCGTTGCAGGGCCTCGGTGCTGCTGTTGGCCTGCCCATTCACACGCCTGAAAATGTAGTCTAGGCGTTGGGCGTGCTGTATTGGCGCCGTGTCGGGATGTTCTGCGGGGCTGGAGTGTGCTGGAGTCGTTTCACAGGCCTCCTGCAAGGCCATCTGCGGCGCAATGTGCAGTGTCGCGACCTGCGACCTACCTTGCGGTGGCGCCTCAGCAACGCTGGTGGGCTGCGTGGCAGCGCGTAGCTCCGGAGGCAGTGTCGGGTGGTTGAGGGTCATGATGGGGTCCAGGTTTCAGAAGCCGTGTGGAATCTCTGCCGGTGACACCGCGAGCAGTACGCCTCTGGGGGGCGTTGCGCCCATGGAGCGCGCACGTACCCGCCAAGGCGAGCCATGCAGCGCAATGGGGGCTGCAGCGGCAGGGGCGTCCAGCGCCTGCGCCCACTCGGTCGGCAAGGGTTCGACTAGCCCGAGCACGCGCTGCGCGGACTCGCCGAGTAGTGGGGAGTGGGGCTGAAAAAGGCGCTCTGCTTCGCGGTTGGCCAGCACAATCGTGCCGTCCGGGTCCACGCCGAGCACGGCTGCAGGCAGCATGTCGAGCATGTCGCGCGCCGTGTTCGCGCGTGCAGCTTCCAGGTCTATCTGCTGCTGCTGGCTGCCCAGTACCAGTTCCAGCCGCTCGTTCGCGCGCGTCAGGGCTTCGCTGGCGGCAATCACTTCGGTGGCTAGGCGTTTGTTGTCGTCTGCCAGTTCCTTGTGAGCAAAGGCCTCCCGCACGTGCTCCAGAAGCCTTTCATCGTCCCAGGGCTTGGTCAGAAAGCGATAGATGGCGCCTTCGTTGATGGCGTCCGTGATCGACTGGAGTTCGGTGTAACCCGACAGCACCATGCGGACCGTATCGGGATACAGCTCTTTGGCGCGACGCAGGAACTCCACCCCGGTCATGCCTGGCATACGCTGGTCGGACAACACAACGTCCACCTCGCATTCCGCCATGCGTTGCAAGCCTTCCGCGCCGCTGCCCGCGGTGACGATCCGATACCCCTCGCGCCGAAAAAGCCGGCGCAGCGCAGACACGATGTTGGGCTCATCGTCCACCAGCAGGAGCGTTCGCTCGCGCTTGCGGGTGAGCAGGTTTTCCGGCAAACGCATGTGCTGGTCGATGAGGTTGGCCAGCTCCTGTGCCTGCACTGCCTGCGCGAAGACGGGGCCTTCCATGCGGTCGCAGCCATTGGCAATGAGCAGTGCCAGTTGGCCGTTGGTTTCCACGCCTTCGGCCAGCACTTTCATCTGCAGGCTGTGCGCCATGTTGATGATGGCCCGTGTCAGGGATACGTCGCCTGTGGCTGCGGTGACGTCCGGCACGCACGAGCGGTGGACCTTGATGACATCCACGGGGCGCGTACCCAGCAACCCGAGGTTGGTGGAGCCCGATCCGAAATCCCCCAGCGACAGTTCGATGCCCATCGCGCGAAGCTGGCTGAGCGTGCGGCTCAGCTGGGCAGTGGAATTCACGAGCGCGTGTTCGCTGATCTCCACCCCCAGCGCCTGCGGTGTCAAGCCGTTGCTCGACAGGCTGCGGCGCAGCTTGTCCACGATATCTGGTTGCTGCAGTTCCAGCGTGGAGACCTTCAGGTGCAGGCGGGGCATGCGCCGACCGTTCTGATCCCAGGCGCGTAGCTGCTTGCAGGCCATGTCGCGCTGCCAGTCGCCCAGCATCACGATGAGGCCGGTCTGAAGGGCTATGGGCATGTACTCGCCTTCCATCACCGTGCCGAGGTCGGCACTGTTCCACTGCAGATGGACCTGTGCTCCGATCACCCCGCCGCTGGTCAGGTCCGCCTGCGGCAGGAACGACAGACACAGCTCCGAGCGTTCTGCCGCATGCCTTAGCCCGGACTCAATGGCCAGGCGGCGCAGGCTGGCCGCGCGGGTCTGGGGTGTGAAGACAGCCACTTGCTCACCGTCAGAGCGGATGCCCATGCGGGCGGTTTGCGCGGCTTCGAGCAACTGGCCCGCGCTATCTGCATCGGCCGGGAATCGCGCCACGCCAACCCGCGCGCCCGGCACAATCTCTGCAGCCCCAAGGCGTTCAGCCTTGGCCATCGCCTGCACCACTGCGCGGGCATGTTGCAGCCCTAGTGTGTCCTGTGCGCAGCTATCGGGGTTCAGCAAAATGGCGAACTCTCCACCGTCTATACGTGCCACCGTGTCTCCAGGCTGGGCCAAAGCCGTCAGGCGGGCCGCCACGGCCATGGCCATTGCATCACCTGCGCCGTACCCCATGGCCTGCTTGAGCTGATCCACCTGATCCACTTGGATCGACAGCACCAGGAAGGATTGTGGGTTCCAGCGGGCGCTGTGCACGGCGGCATCGATTCGATCTAGCAGTTGTGTCCGGTTCGCCAGACCTGTGACCTCGTCATGGTTGGCCAGTTCCTGGATACGCTGCTCTGCTTCGCGCTGTACGGTGATGTCCTGGACGATGATGTACCCATGCTGGCGGCCTGTGGCGTCGGTTTCCACCATGCCGCGCTGCAGTACCTCCAGCCGGGTGCCGTCGGCGCGGACCAGTCGGTGCTGAAATTCGAAAGGCTCATCGGGCAACGCGCCGCGCCAAATAGATGCTACGTAACCCCTTTCCTTTAGGGGTACCCAGCGCAGCATGTGCCACGCGGAGCGCGCGGCAGCGTCGAAGGGAATCCCGAGCAGCATGTGCATGCCTTTCGACAGCACCGCCTTGCCCGCCTGGAGGTCTATCTCGCCTGATCCACTGCGGCCCATTGTTTCGATCTGCTCCAGCATGCGTGCGCGCCAGTGCGACGAAAAAGCGATTTGCGCGCGGTGGGGGTCGTCCACCAGCGTAATCAGCTCCGCTTCGGGGTCCAGTGACGGGAATGGGCGCGAATAGGCGCGGCCGTCGAAGGTCTCACCAGAAGCTTTCCGCACCGTCACATGGCGCGGTGTTCTGCCAATACCCTGCAGTTGCGGCCACAACTCTGGCCAGCAGGAGGTCAGCATGTTGAACCCGGTGCTGGTCGCGAGTACGGGTTCACCCCCGAGGAGGTGGATGAATTGCTGATTGACGAGTTGAGGTAGCCCCCGCACAAGTACACACAGCCCGAAGGGCGCTGTATCAAAAATGCGGCGTTTCAGTGATTCTGCTGCATCGTTTCCACCACTCGGGTGAATTGGCCTTGCAGAGGTGGCCGGCTCAGCGGTGCCTGATTGCATAAATCGTCTCCCAGCGCAGCGGTCGAGCAAACCGTGACCAGTGCATCACTGCGCTTGGATGACATTATGCGTTTTTTTCAAATTCAAAGATCATATTTATCATTAAAGTGATAAAAATATATCCATTAGCGCACGTTACGCGCAAGGCTGCGGCGTAAGGCTCAGAGTTGCCGCGCGTGGTGCTGTAGGTGGTCGGCTATGAAGCTCTGCACGAAGTAGTAGCCGTGGTCGTAGCCCGCATGGCGGCGCAGCGTGAGCGGCTGGCCGATGGCGGCACAGGCGGCTTCGAGCAGGTGGGGGTGCAGCTGGTCGGGCAGGAATTTGTCGGCCAGGCCCTGGTCGATGAGGATGCCCGCCGGGTAGGGGGCGACCGGCTGGTGCTGCATGAGCACGGTGGCGTCGTGTTCGATCCAGGTGCTGCGATCCGGGCCCAGGTAGCCGGAGAAGGCTTTGTCGCCCCAGGGGCACTGGGTGGGGGCGCAGATTGGCGCAAAGGCCGACAGCGACTGGAACCGGCCCGGGTGGCGCAGTGCCAGCGTGAGCGCGCCATGCCCGCCCATCGAGTGGCCGGTGATGCCCAGGCGGTTGCCGTCGATGGGCAACTGGGCGGCCACCTGGGGCAGCAGTTCGCCCAGCAGATAGCTTTCCATGCGCCAGTGGGTGCGCCAGGGCGCCTGGGTGGCGTCCAGGTAGAAGC
This sequence comes from Acidovorax sp. GW101-3H11, assembly GCF_001633105.1. Classification (GTDB taxonomy): domain Bacteria; phylum Pseudomonadota; class Gammaproteobacteria; order Burkholderiales; family Burkholderiaceae_C; genus Acidovorax. Next base: position 65,559 of record NZ_LUKZ01000031.1, on the reverse strand, counting down.
CTGCGCCCACGCCAAAGTCCCAGCTGTCGGCCTCGCCCGGCACGCCTGCGCCGCGCGGGCTGGTGTCGGGCGCGATGAGGGCCAGGCCCAGCTCTGCGGCCAGGCGCTGGGCGCCCGCCTTGACCATGAAGGTTTCTTCTGTGCAGGTGAGGCCTGCCAGATAGACCACGGCGGGCACGGGGCCCTGCTGCGCCTGCGGCGGCAGGTAGGCCGCAAACTTCATCGGCAGGCCGATGGTGGCGGAGGCGTGCTGGTAGAAGCGCTGCTCGCCGCCGAAGCAGGCGTGGCTGCTGAGCAGTTCCAAAGAGGTGGTAAGAGGGCTCGTCATTTTGTCCGGTGTCTTTGTCATGGGGCAGCGCGTTGCACTGCCATCTTGGTACTGAGCGCAGGCCTTCGAAACTGGCACGCACGAAGCCGGTGCCCCCGTGCAAGGGCCGCCAAGCCGCTCTGACGGCGCTTCACTTGCGTGCACTGGGGGCGTCCCCCTCCCGCCTTGCGCAGCAAGGCGAGAGAGGGGGAAGGCGCGAAGCGACTCAGGGGGAGCTTCATTTCAAGCTGCGTATTTGACGACCGAGCGGATCGACTTGCCTTCGTGCATCAGGTCAAACGCCTCGTTGATGTCCTTCAGGCCCATGGTGTGGGTCACGAAGGGTTCGAGCTGGATCTTGCCCGCCATCGCGTCTTCGACCATGCCGGGCAGCTCGCTGCGGCCCTTGACGCCGCCAAACGCCGTGCCCAGCCACTTGCGGCCGGTGACGAGCTGGAAGGGGCGGGTGCTGATCTCTTGCCCGGCTCCGGCCACGCCGATGATGACGCTCTGGCCCCAGCCCCGGTGCGCGCACTCCAGTGCGGCGCGCATCACGTTGACGTTGCCGATGCACTCAAAGCTGTGGTCCACGCCCCAGGTGGTCATCTCCACGATGACTTGCTGGATCGGCTTGTCGAAGTCCTTGGGGTTGATGCAGTCGGTAGCGCCGAAGGTGCGGGCCAGGTCGAACTTGCTGGGGTTGGTGTCCACGGCGATGATGCGGCCCGCCTTCGCCAGCTTGGCGCCCTGGATCACCGCCAAACCAATGCCGCCCAGGCCAAACACGGCCACGGTGTCGCCCTCTTGCACCTTGGCGGTGTTCTTCACGGCGCCCAGGCCCGTGGTCACGCCGCAGCCCAGCAGGCAGACCTGCTCGGGGTTGGCCTGGGGGTTGACCTTGGCGAGCGACACCTCGGCCACCACGGTGTATTCGCTGAAGGTGCTGCAGCCCATGTAGTGGTAGATGGGCTGGCCGTTGTAGCTGAAGCGCGTGGTGCCGTCGGGCATCACGCCTTTGCCCTGCGTGGCGCGCACGCTCACGCACAGGTTGGTCTTGCCGCTCTTGCAGAACAGGCATTCGCCGCATTCGGCGGTGTACAGCGGGATCACGTGGTCGCCGGGCTTCACGCTGGTCACGCCTTCGCCCACTTCCACCACGATGCCCGCGCCTTCATGGCCCAGCACCACGGGGAACAGGCCTTCGGGGTCGTCACCGCTCAGGGTGAAGGCGTCGGTGTGGCACACGCCGGTGTCGGTGATGCGGATCAGCACTTCGCCTTTTTTGGGCGGGGCGACGTCGATCTCGACGATCTTCAGGGGTTCTCCGGCTTTGAAGGCAACGGCGGCGCGGGATTTCATGGGGTGGTCCTTTCGGTCAATCGGGTGAATGGGGTGGGGTCGGGGTTTGGGTCTATTTGAGGTACGAGCGCAGCAGGGCCAGGGTTTCGTCGATCGCAGCCTGGGAAGGTGCGGGTTTCTCGGCCAGCGTCTCGCGCACATGGCTGTCGAGCAGGTCGGCCATCAGCCCGTGCACGGCGCCGCGCATGGCAGCCAGCTGCTGCAGGATGGGGGCGCAGTCGCTGCCTGCCTCCACGGCGCGCTCCAGCGCCTCGGCCTGGCCCTTGATGCGGCGCAGGCGGGTGATGGCGCGTTGCTTGTCTTCGGGGGTGTGGGGCATGGGCTGCGGGGTGTGTGGTGCGGGTGCTGCCTGTGTACTGGGTGGCAGTATAAAAGATAGCCCCATGCTGGTCGCGCGGTAGGCCGTTAAAAAACCTTTTAACTAGGGGGGAGTATGTGTACCCAGCGGGGCCTGGCCTTGGTGTGGCGCCCATGAAAAAAGCCCGCAGGCACAAGGCCTGCGGGCTTTTTGGGGGGGCGGACGGCGCGCTGGGCGCCGTGCCAGCGGTCAGCGGCTGGCCAGAGGCGGCACGTCGCGGCGCACGGAGCCGGTGAACAGCTGGCGTGGGCGGCCGATCTTGTACTCGGGGTCGCCAATCATTTCGTTCAGCTGGGCGATCCAGCCCACGGTGCGGGCCAGGCTGAAGATGCCGGTGAACAGGTTCACCGGGATGCCGATGGCGCGCTGCACGATGCCGGAGTAGAAGTCCACGTTCGGGTAGAGCTTGCGCTGCACGAAGTAGTCGTCTTCCAGGGCGATCTTTTCCAGTTCCTTGGCCAGCTTGAACAGCGGGTCGTTTTCCAGGCCCAGCTCGGCCAGCACTTCATTGCAGGTCTCTTGCATGAGCTTGGCGCGGGGGTCGTAGTTCTTGTACACGCGGTGGCCAAAGCCCATCAGCTTGACGCCGGAGTTCTTGTCCTTGACCTGCTTGATGAAGTCGCCGATCTTTTCCACGCCGCCTTGGGCCTGGATGTCGTACAGCATGTTCAGTGCAGCTTCGTTGGCGCCGCCGTGGGCAGGGCCCCAGAGGCAGGCCACGCCGGCAGCGATGGCGGCGAACGGGTTGGTGCCCGACGAGCCGCACAGGCGCACGGTGGAGGTCGAGGCGTTCTGCTCGTGGTCTGCGTGCAGGATGAAGATGCGGTCCAGTGCGCGTTCCAGCACGGGGTTGACCTTGTACTCTTCGCAGGGCGTGCCGAACATCATGCGCAGGAAGTTGCCCGAGTAGCTCAGGTTGTTCTGCGGGTACATGTAGGGCTGGCCCATGCCGTACTTGTACGACATGGCTACGAGCGTTGGCATCTTGGCAATCAGTCGGATCGCCGAGATATCGCGGTGCTCTGGGTTGTTGATGTCCGTGCTGTCGTGGTAGAAGGCCGACAAAGCGCCCACCAGGCCGGTCAACACCGCCATGGGGTGCGCGTCGCGGCGGAAGCCACGCAGGAAGAACTGCATCTGCTCGTTGACCATGGTGTGGTTGGTCACGCGGCTGGTGAAGTCGATCTTCTGCGCAGCGTTGGGCAGGTCACCGTACAGCAGCAGGTGGCAGGTTTCCAGGAAGTCGCAGTTTTCAGCCAGCTGCTCAATGGGGTAGCCGCGGTACAGCAGCTCGCCCTTGTCGCCATCGATGTAGGTGATGGCGGACTGCGTGGCTGCCGTAGACAGGAAGCCGGGGTCATAGGTGAACATGCCCGTCTGCGCGTACAGCTTGCGGATGTCGATGACATCCGGGCCAATGCTGCCCTGGTAGACCGGCAGGTCCACGCTGGGGCTGCCATTGCTGAAGGACAGGGTGGCTTTGTTGTCAGCTAGCTTCATTGTTACTTTCCTTGGGTAGGTTGCCGATAGTGATCCGGTCTTGGGCGTGCTTGGGCGCGGTGTCAGGCCTGCAGGGCCGTGGGGGTGCCACCACTTTGTCTCAGCATGCCGAGCACTTCGCGTGCTTCTTCTGTGTCTTGCTCGCCTGCTGGCTCGCGCCGCTGCAGCAGCAGGTCCAGGAGGTCGTTGTCCGCCAGGTCCATCAGCGCGCGCATGCCCTGCGCGTGGCGCTGGGTCAGCGACGACTCGTAGCGGGTGAAGAACTGTTCGATGAACAGGTCGTTCTCCAGCAGGCCGCGCCGGCAGCGCCAGTGCAGCTTGCTCAGTTCACGCGTGTCCAGCAGCGGCGAGGCTGCCGCTGGCGTGTTCGTGATGGATGGGACGGACGTGGATTCCATGGCCTGGTGCTCAGCAGGGGTGGGCTGGCTCAGACGGCGCGGCGCACCATCAGTTCCTTGATCTTGCCAATGGCCTTCGTGGGGTTCAGGCCCTTGGGGCACACGTCCACGCAGTTCATGATGGTGTGGCAGCGGAACAGGCGGTACGGATCTTCCAGGTTGTCGAGGCGCGCACCGGTGGCGTCGTCGCGGCTGTCGGCGATGAAGCGGTAGGCCTGCAGCAGACCGGCCGGGCCCACGAACTTGTCGGGGTTCCACCAGAAGCTGGGGCAGCTGGTGGAGCAGCTGGCGCACAGGATGCACTCGTACAGGCCGTTGAGCTCTTCACGCTCTTCGGGGCTTTGCAGGCGTTCCTTCTCGGGCAGCAGGCCTTCGTTGATCAGGTAGGGCTTGATCGAGTTGTACTGCTTGAAGAACTGCGTCATGTCCACGATCAGGTCGCGGATCACTGGCAGGCCGGGCAGGGGCTTCAGAACAATCGTGCCCTTGAGGGTGTTCATGTTCGTGAGGCAGGCCAGGCCGTTCTTGCCGTTGATGTTCATGGCGTCGGAGCCACACACGCCTTCGCGGCAGGAGCGGCGGAACGACAGCGTGGGGTCTTGTTCCTTGAGCTTGACCAGGGCGTCCAGCAGCATGCGTTCTTGGCCGTCGAGTTCGATCTCGATGGTCTGCATGTAGGGCTTGGCGTCCTTGTCCGGATCGTAGCGGTAGATTTGGAATGTGCGCTTTTGCATGGTTCTGCTCTCGTGGGGCTACTGTTTAGAACGTCCGGACCTTGGGCGGCACGCTGTCCACCGTCAGGGGCTTGAGGTTCACTGGCTTGTAGGTCAGGCTGTTGTCGGCGCTGTGCCAGAGGGTGTGCTTCATCCACTCGGCGTCGTTGCGGCCCAGCGGTGCCGTGGGGTGGTCGGCAGGCTGTTCGTAGTCGTACACCGTGTGGGCGCCACGGCATTCCTTGCGGGCTGCGGCCGACACCATCGTGGCCTGGGCCACTTCGATCAGGTTGTCCACTTCCAGCGCTTCGATGCGCGCGGTGTTGAACACCTTGGACTTGTCCTGCAGCGTGACACCGGCCACGCGGGTGCGCAGCTCGGCAATCTTCTTGACGCCTTCGTCCATGCTGGCCTGGGTGCGGAACACGCCAGCGTGTTGCTGCATGGCGGCGCGGATGTCGCCCGCCAGGGCCTGCGAGTAGGTGCCGCCGGTGGATTTGTCGAGCTGGTTCAGGCGCTCCAGCGTGCGGTCGGCCGCATCGGCTGGCAGGGGCTTGTGCTCCTTGTTCTTGTTGTTGAACTCGACGATGTGGCGGCCAGCGGCCTTGCCGAACACCAGCAGGTCCAGCAGCGAGTTGGTGCCCAGGCGGTTGGCGCCGTGCACGCTCACGCAGGAGCATTCGCCCACTGCATACAGGCCGTTGACCACCTTGTTGCTCGTGCCGTCGTGCGTGACGACCTGGCCGTTGATGTTGGTGGGCACGCCACCCATCTGGTAGTGGATGGTGGGCACCACAGGGATCGGTTCCTTGGTGATGTCCACATTGGCGAAGTTGACGCCGATTTCGTACACCGAGGGCAGGCGCTTGTGGATGGTGTCGGCGCCCAGGTGGTCGAGCTTGAGCAGCACGTAGTCCTTGTTGGGGCCGCAGCCACGGCCTTCCTTGATTTCCTGGTCCATCGAGCGGGACACGAAATCGCGGGGGGCCAGGTCCTTCAGCGTGGGCGCATAGCGCTCCATGAAGCGTTCACCGTTGCTGTTGAGCAGGATGGCGCCTTCGCCACGGCAGCCTTCGGTCAGCAGCACGCCCGCGCCGGCCACGCCGGTGGGGTGGAACTGCCAGAACTCCATGTCCTGCAGCGGGATGCCGGCACGTGCGGCCATGCCCAGGCCGTCACCGGTATTGATGAAGGCGTTGGTCGATGCGGCGAAGATGCGGCCTGCACCACCGGTGGCCAGCAGCACGGTCTTGGCTTCCAGGATGTACAGGTCGCCGGTTTCCATTTCGAGGGCCGTTACGCCCACCACGTCGCCGTCGGCGTCGCGGATCAGGTCCAGAGCCATCCACTCGACGAAGAAGTTCGTCTTGGCCTTCACATTCTGCTGGTACAGCGTGTGCAGCATGGCGTGGCCGGTGCGGTCGGCTGCGGCGCAGGCGCGTTGCACGGGCTTTTCACCGTAGTTGGCGGTGTGGCCGCCAAAGGGGCGCTGGTAGATGGTGCCGTCAGGGTTGCGGTCGAACGGCATGCCAAAGTGTTCCAGCTCATACACCACGTTGGGTGCTTCGCGGCACATGAACTCGATGGCGTCCTGGTCGCCCAGCCAGTCAGAGCCCTTGATGGTGTCGTAGAAGTGGTAGTGCCAGTTGTCCTCGCTCATGTTGCCCAGCGATGCGGACACGCCACCCTGGGCCGCCACGGTGTGCGAGCGGGTGGGGAACACTTTGGACAGCGAGGCCACGTTCAGGCCTGCGCGGGAGAGTTCAAGCGCGGCGCGCATGCCGGAGCCGCCGGCCCCGACGATGACGACGTCGAATTTGCGCTTGGTGATGTTAGCGTTGGTGTAGCTCATTGTTGTTTGCCTTCAGTCGCGGGGATCAATCAGAGACGCCACAGAACCTGGATACCCCAGCCGGCGCAGCCGACCAGCCAGACGATGGTGAACACCTGCAGTGCCAGGCGCAGACCCACGGGCTTGATGTAATCCATCAGAACTTCGCGCACACCGACCCAGGCGTGCCAGGCCAGCGAAATGATCACGGTGAAGGTCAGCACCTTCATCCACTGGGCCGAGAAGATGCCGGCCCATTTGTCGTAGCCGATGGGGCCCTTGGAGAAGATCACCTGGGCCAGCAGCGCCAGGGTGAAGAGAGCCATCAGGACTGCCGTGACGCGCTGGCTGAGCCAGTCGCGCAGGCCATAGTGGGCGCCGACGACGACGCGTTTGGAACCGTAATTGACGGACATGGATGTATTCCTCTTGTTGTGTGGGGCACTGGGAGGCAGCGGCCGCTGCCTTGTATGGAGACCGATCAGTACAGGCCGAACAGCTTGGCGCCCAGCACCAGGGCCAGGGCGATGCTCACGGCAAACACGGAGAGGGCCGAGGTCTTGCCGAACTGCTTGTTCACGGCGCTGTGGCTTACATCCATCCACAGGTGGCGCAGGCCGGCGCAGAAATGGTGCAGGTACGACCAGATCAGCGCCAGGGCCACGAGCTTGATGAACCAGCCGGGCACGAAGCCGATGCCGATGTTGAAGGCCGCCGAGAATCTGGCGAACGAGATTTCGGACGACACCGAGGTGTCAAACATCCAGATGATGAAAGGCAACAGCAGGAACATGATCAGCCCGCTGGCGCGGTGCAGGATCGAGACCCATGCCGCAGGGGTCATGCGGTAGGTGGTGAGGTCCTTGAAGGCATTGATGTTGCGGAATTCAGGCCGTTTTTTGGCAAGCTCGGTCATGTTGAGTGCTTTCGTGGATGTAACTTCTTTGTAATTCGGAGATGCAAAGAACGCAAAATTCTATTGCAACGCAACAATGAGGGGTTTGACCCCATCGGAATTTTCGACGTGTTTGCTCGGGTGCCAGCTTGTTGTCAGTTCAGTTCGTTACGGTAATGGTGGGTGTCGGTGAGGTAAAGCCCACGGCGTAACTCCATGGGAACATCGTTGTAGGTGTAGGCAATCCGCTCCACGCTCAGAAGTGGCGTGACGGGGGTGATCTGCAGCAGCTGGGCCTGCTCTTCGTCGGGTAGCACGGCGCGGATTTTTTCTTCGGCCCGCACCATGCGCACGCCAAAATCCAGCTCGAACATGGCGTAGGTCGGCCCCTGATAGTTGGCCAACTGCTCGGCTGTGAGGCCTTTGAAGGCCTGCCCGGGCAGCCAGATGTCTTCGAGGATGGTGGGCACCCCGGCAAACGACAGGATGCGCTTGGCCTGCATCACGGCGTCGCCGCTGCGCAGGGCCAGGGTGCGCGCCACATCGGCGCTGGCGCGCACGCGGCGGCAATCGATCACGCGGCGCTGGGCCGGGCCTTCGACCCGGGCGTCGCCGGTGTCGGGCAGCAGCTTCAGGAAGCGGTATTGCACATGCTGCTCGGCGTGGGTGGCAACAAACGTGCCTTTGCCCTGGCGGCGCATCACGAGGTTTTCTGCCGCCAGTTCGTCGATGGCCTTGCGCACCGTGCCCTGGCTCACCCGAAAGCGTGCAGCCAGCTCCATCTCGCTGGGGATCGCTTCGCCGGGTTTCCACTCGCCTTGCTGCAGGCTTTGCAGGATCAGGCCCTTGATCTGCTGGTACAGCGGGCTGAACGCCGGCGTGGTGGCGCCCGCTGCGCCAGAGGGCGTGGCGGGGGTGTCGGCGGCGAACGGCAGGGATGACATGGCGGGGTGGCGCGTGGTTGGTGGTGTGGCGCACCGGTTGCCACATGACAACCGGACGACAAACGGGTTGCAATCATATCTTATATAAGACATAAGACAAATTGACCGGGGCGTCCAATCGGGGGTAAACTCCAAGGCTGTTTTGCGGGGCACGGGCTGCTGGTAACAGGCGCTGGTGCTTGCGTTGCACACACACCTGTTTTCCTTACTTCCCTGGAGTTCTCACCATGAGCAAGAAGCCTGTTCGCGTCGCCGTCACCGGTGCCGCTGGTCAAATCGGTTACGCCCTGCTGTTCCGTATCGCCTCCGGCGAAATGCTGGGCAAGGACCAGCCGGTCATTCTTCAGCTGCTTGAAGTCCCTGTTGAAGGCCCTCAAAAAGCGCTCAAGGGCGTGATGATGGAACTGGACGACTGCGCATTCCCGCTGCTCGTCGAAATGACCGCGCACAGCGACCCCATGACCGCCTTCAAGGACGCCGACTACGCCCTGCTGGTGGGTTCGCGCCCACGTGGCCCCGGCATGGAACGTGCCGAGCTGCTGGCTGTCAACGGCGCCATCTTCACGGCACAGGGCAAGGCCCTGAACGCCGTGGCTTCGCGCAACGTGAAGGTGCTGGTCGTTGGCAACCCCGCCAACACCAACGCCTACATCGCCATGAAGTCGGCCCCTGACCTGCCACGCAAGAACTTCACCGCCATGCTGCGCCTGGACCACAACCGCGCTGCCAGCCAGATCGCTGCCAAGACCGGCAAGGCTGTGGCCGACATCGAAAAGCTGACCGTCTGGGGCAACCACTCGCCCACGATGTACGCCGACTACCGCTTCGCCACCATCAACGGCGAAAGCGTCGCCAAGATGATCAACGACCAGGAATGGAACGCCAACACCTTCCTGCCCACCGTGGGCAAGCGCGGCGCTGCCATCATCGAAGCCCGTGGCCTGTCTTCGGCTGCCTCGGCTGCCAATGCTGCCATTGACCACATGCGTGACTGGGCCCTGGGCACCAACGGCAAGTGGGTCACCATGGGCATCCCATCGGACGGCCAGTACGGCATCCCCAAGGACACCATGTTCGGCTTCCCCGTCACCTGCGAAAACGGCGAGTACAAGATCGTCGAAGGCTTGGAGATCGATGCGTTCTCGCAAGAGTGCATCAACAAGACGCTGGCCGAACTGCAAGGCGAGCAAGACGGCGTCAAGCACCTGCTGTAAACAAGCCTGGTGAACCCCATGCAGCCGACGCCCCTGGCATCGGGCCTTCGGGCCGCCCCGGTCCCCGCGCAGGGGCAGGGCGCTGCGCTTTCTTCTTCTGCCCTGCCTTCCGGCAGCGTGCATCCCCGGGATGTGCTGCTGGGTGCGCAGGCGCAGACCGGATTCTTGCCCGTGTGCGACCACTACAGCGGTGTGGAAGCACGCATGCGCAAAAGCCTGCAGCTGCAGGCCGAGATGGCGCAGGAGATGGGCGCCTGCGTCTTTGACGTGACCCTGGATTGTGAAGACGGTGCCCCGGTCGGTTTCGAGTCCGGCCATGCGCGGCTTGTGGCCAGCCTGGCGCTGGGTGCCGCGCCCACGGCCCGGGTCGCCGCCCGCGTGCATGCGGTGGACCACCCGGCATTTGCCAATGATGTCGCCACGATCGCAGGCGAAGCAGGCCACAGGCTCTGCCACATCATGGTGCCCAAGGTCGAATCCGTGGACGACGTGCTGCAGGTGGAGCGTGCGCTGGAGCGCGCCTCGGCACCCCAGCTTCCCATCCACGTGCTGATCGAGTCGCCCGCTGCCGTGCACCGGGCCTTCGAGATTGCCGCCCACCCCCGCGTGCAGAGCCTGAGCTTTGGCCTCATGGACTTTGTGTCGGCCCATGGCGGGGCGATTCCGGCCCAGGGCATGACCTCGGTCGGGCAGTTTGCGCACCCACTGGTGGTGCGCGCCAAGCTGGAGATTGCTGCTGCCTGCCATGCCCACGGCAAGGTGCCCTCGCATTGCGTGGTGACCGAGTTTTCTGACACCGTGGCCATGCAGGGTGCAGCCCGCCGTGCTGCGCAGGAGCTGGGCTACACCCGCATGTGGAGCATCCACCCCGCGCAGATCCGCCCCATCCTGCAGGCCTTTGCGCCGCAGCAGGACGACATTGACAATGCTTCAAAAATAATAGCGGCCGCCGCTCAGGCTGATTGGGCTCCCATCAGCTTTGAAGGTGTGCTGCATGACCGTGCCAGTTACCGTTTCTACTGGCAGATCCTTGAGCGCGCCCACCACACCGGGCGCGCGCTTCCCCCGTCTGTGCGCCCCTGGTTTGGCGCATCGGCGGCTGTTCCATCGTGAACCACCTTCCTGAACACCCCTACGCAGGACCCTCCATGAAATCCATCATTGCCTCCGCCCTCCTGTTGCTGGCCCCGGCCATCGCCCTGGCCCAAACCGCGTCGGCCCAGTCGGCAGCCAAGTCCGAAAGCAAGGCTGCTGCAGCCAAGCCCGCCGCAAAACCGGCTCCCAAGACGGCCGCCAAGTCCGAGGCCAAGCCCACCAAGGCTGCAGCCAAGGACCCAGTGGCCAAGAAGGCCGCAGTGGCTAAGGCCGAGCCCACCAGCAGCCGCACCCAGCTGAAAAGCGCCACCAACCAGGTGGCAGCGGGCATCATTGCTGCAGAAGCGGCCCTCTCGCCCGCCGAGCTGGCCATCGCCGAACGCGTGCACACGGGCCGCATGCCCTGCGAGCTGGGGGCTTTTGTCACGGTGACGGCCGACCCCGCCACGCCCGGCCACTTCCATGTGGAAGGCAAGGGCTTCAAGTACTTCATGTCGCCCGTGGCCACGACCACCGGCACGGTGCGCCTGGAAGACCAGAAGGGCGGCGCCGTCTGGCTGCAGATCGCCAACAAGTCCATGCTGATGAACCAGAAGCTCGGCCAGCGCCTGGCCGATGAATGCATGAGCGCCGAGCAGGTGGTGGTGGCCGAAGCCATCAAGAAGAACCCCCCTGTGAGTGTTCTGGAACCCCTGCCTGCGGCCAAGTAGCCCGCTCGCTTTTTTGCGCCACTGCCCCCGAGAAATCCACGACCCCCTTGTGTGTGCTGGCGTGAGGGCCCTTGATGCCCTTGCAGCCCGGCACACCGCCCCACTTTAGAACGCAACCGGAGAAAAATGATGTTGAAAGCCTACCGTGACCATGTGGCCGAGCGTGCCGCCCTGGGCATCCCGCCGCTGCCGCTGGATGCCAAGCAAGTGGCCGAACTGATCGAACTGATCAAGAACCCACCCGCTGGCGAAGACGCCTTCCTGCTGGACCTGCTCACGCACCGCGTGCCTCCGGGTGTGGACGACGCTGCCAAGGTCAAGGCCAGCTTCCTGGCCGCTGTGGCGCACGGCGACGTGAAGGTGGGCCTGATCTCCAAGTCCAAGGCCACCGAGCTGCTGGGCACCATGGTGGGCGGCTACAACGTGCACCCCCTGATCGAGCTGCTGGACGATGCCGAAGTGGCTGGTGTGGCCGCCGACGCGCTCAAGAAGACGCTGCTGATGTTCGACTTCTTCAATGACGTCGCCACCAAGGCCAAGGCAGGCAATGCCAAGGCGCAGGAAGTGATGCAGAGCTGGGCCAACGCCGAGTGGTTCACCTCGCGCCCTGAAGTGGAAAAGAAGATCACCGTCACCGTGTTCAAGGTGCCCGGCGAGACCAACACCGACGACCTGTCGCCCGCGCCCGATGCCTGGAGCCGTCCCGACATCCCGCTGCACTACCTGGCCATGCTCAAGAACACCCGTCCCGACGCGGCATTCAAGCCCGAGGAAGACGGCAAGCGCGGCCCCATGCAGTTCATCGACGACCTGAAGAAGAAGGGCCACCTGGTCGCCTACGTGGGTGACGTGGTCGGTACCGGTTCTTCGCGCAAGTCGGCCACCAACTCCATCGTCTGGGCCACGGGCCAGGACATCCCCTTTGTGCCCAACAAGCGCTTTGGTGGCGTCACGCTGGGCGGCAAGATCGCTCCCATCTTCTTCAACACGCAGGAAGACTCGGGCTCGCTGCCCATCGAAGTGGACGTGTCCAAGCTGGAAATGGGCGACGTGATCGACGTGCTGCCCTACGACGGCAAGATCGTGAAGGACGGCGCCACCGTGGCCGAGTTCCAGCTCAAGAGCGATGTGCTGTTTGACGAAGTGCGCGCCGGCGGCCGCATCAACCTGATCATCGGCCGCTCGCTGACAGCCAAGGCCCGCGAATTCCTGGGCCTGCCAGCGTCTACCGCGTTCCGTCTGCCCACCGCTCCCGTGGCGACGAATGCAGGCTTCACGCTGGCGCAGAAGATGGTCGGCCGTGCCGTCGGCCTGCCCGAAGGCCAGGGCGTGCGCCCCGGTACCTACTGCGAACCCAAGATGACTACCGTGGGCTCGCAAGACACCACCGGCCCGATGACCCGCGACGAGCTGAAGGACCTGGCCTGCCTGGGCTTCTCGGCCGATCTGGTCATGCAATCGTTCTGCCACACGGCCGCCTACCCCAAGCCTGTGGACGTGAAGACGCACCGCGAGCTGCCAGCGTTCATCTCCAACCGTGGTGGCGTGGCCCTGCGCCCTGGCGACGGCGTGATCCACAGCTGGCTCAACCGCCTGCTGCTGCCCGACACCGTGGGCACCGGCGGTGACTCGCACACGCGTTTCCCCATCGGCATTTCGTTCCCCGCAGGCTCCGGTCTGGTGGCCTTCGGTGCCGCCACGGGCGTGATGCCCCTGGACATGCCCGAATCCATCCTGGTGCGCTTCAAGGGTGACATGCAGCCCGGCGTGACCCTGCGCGACCTGGTGCACGCGATCCCGCTGTACGCCATCAAGGCCGGTCTGCTGACCGTGGCCAAGGCTGGCAAGATCAACGCCTTCTCCGGCCGCATCCTGGAAATCGAAGGCTTGCCAGACCTCAAGGTTGAGCAGGCATTCGAGCTGTCTGACGCATCGGCCGAGCGCTCTGCCGCTGGCTGCACGATCAAGCTCAACCCCGAGCCGATCAAGGAATACCTGACCTCGAACATCGTTCTGATGAAGAACATGATCGCCGACGGTTATGCCGACGCCAAGACGCTGCAGCGCCGCATCGAGAAGGTCGAAGCCTGGCTGGCCAAGCCCGACCTGCTCGAAGCCGACAAGGACGCCGAATACGCTGCCGTGATCGAGATTGACCTGGCCGATATCAAGGAACCCATCGTCTGCTGCCCGAACGATCCGGACGACGCCAAGTTCCTGTCCGAAGTGTCGGGCACCAAGATCGATGAAGCCTTCATCGGTTCGTGCATGACCAACATCGGCCACTTCCGCGCCGCAGCCAAGTTGCTGGGCGGCCAGCGCGACATCCCCGTCAAGCTGTGGGTGGCACCACCCACCAAGATGGACGAGAGTGAGCTGATCAAGGAAGGCCACTACGCGGCGTTCGGCACGGCCGGTGCGCGCACCGAAATGCCCGGCTGCTCGCTGTGCATGGGCAACCAGGCCCAGGTGCGCGAGGGCGCGACGGTGATCTCCACCTCCACCCGCAACTTCCCCAACCGCCTGGGCAAGAACACCAACGTGTTCCTGGGCTCGGCCGAGCTGGCTGCCATCGCCTCGCGCCTGGGCTACCTGCCTTCGAAGGAAGAGTACCTGAAGGAAATGGGCGTGATCGACGCCGACAAGGCGAGCGTGTACCGCTACATGAACTTCGACCAGATCGAAGAATACGCAGAAGCCGCCAAGGGTGCGGCAGTCGCGTCCTGCTGACGCGCTGCGGATGCCCGGGCGGCGGTGTAGACCGCCTCCGGCCCCGACACAACGGCCCTTCGGGGCCGTTTTTTTTTGCTTCTGGGGCCGTTCTTCATCTTTTGGCACTGAAGGCAAAAATGTGACAGTCACGGTTTTGTCATGAAACCGTTCCTATGCTGCGGCCACAACAACAATAAAAAGAAAGAGAGGCTGGCATGGCATCCATGGTGGGTCGGGCGGGGGCGCTGCTTTTCAGTGCCGTGTTTGCGATCGGCTTTGGCCTCGGGGGTTACTGGGCGGGCCTGCGGCCGCTCGCGCAGACCCTGCAGGCGGCGTGGCAGGTGCGCAGCTGGGTGGCCCTGCCAGCGCAGGTGCTCCAGGCGGACCTGCGGCAGCGGCGGGGCAGTGAAGGGGGCATCACCTACGCGCTGCAGGCGCGTTACCGCTATGAATTCGGTGGTGCCCGCTACGAGGGCACGCAGGTGGGGCTCGACGCGCAAGGCGGGGCCGACAACCTGGGCGACTGGCAGCAGCAGTGGCACCGGCGGCTGCAGGAGGCGCAGTCGCGCAACCAGGCCATCACGGTCTGGGTGGACCCGGCCCAGCCATCCCGTTCTTTGATCGACCCGCACATCCGTTGGCCACTGCTGATGGTCCGGCTGCCGTTTGCATTTGTTTTCACCGGGGTGGGGCTGGTGGCGGCCTGGGCCTTTGTGTGGGTGCTGCTGGGGCGCGGCGGGGCGGCTGCGGCCCAACAGTCGCCTGAAGATGGCGCTTCGCAAGGGCCGGGCTTGGTGGCCAGCGCGCGCAGCTCCTTGCAGGGCACGGCCGCCACTGCATGGTTCTTTGCTTTGTTCTGGTGTGGCATCGCCTTCCCCATGGCGGGGGCGCTCTGGCCCGATCGGGGCGCGTCGGGGTGGGCCAAGGCCTTCATGGGGGTGTTTGTGGTGGTGGGGCTGATGCTGCTCTGCTTTGCCGCAGCCCAGACGCGCAAGGTGTGGCGCTACCGGGGCTCGGCGTTCACGGCCCTGCCACACCGGCCCCTGGCGGGGCGGGTGGTGGCCGTCACTCTGCGGCTGCCTGGCCGCGCGGCGGGGCAAGACGGTGCGCAGGCCCTGTGCTTGCGGCTTGCGCAGTACCGGGTGGACGAGTCCAGCTCGGGATCGCCCGAGCGGCTGGTGGAAGTGGTGGCGGCCAGCACCTCCCTACAACCCACCCCTGACGGTGGCCTGCACCTGTCGGCCCGTTTTGAACTGCCAGAGGACGCGCCCACCCACGGCGCGCAGCGGTCGGGGGAGCGTGTGGACTGGCGGGTGGAGCTGCAGCGGCCCGGCGGTACCCTGGAGCTTTCGTACGACCTGCAGGTGCAAGCAGCCCCATCGGCCCCATCGGCCCTGGCGGTATCCGCCCCCGACCGGTTTGACCGACGTGCGGCTTGGGGGCAGGAGTTGCCTGTGGCGCTGCCAGACAAGGCCCCCGCCGGGGATGACCACAGCGCCGCGCTGTGGCCCCAGGGTGTGCAGGTGCATGAGGCGCCCGACGCCTGGCAACTGCACTTTGCGCAGACGGGATGGCGCTGGGCCGCCGGGGTGGCGCTGGTTCTGCTGGGGCTGGAATGGGTCTTACAGGGCCGCGTGGGCGCGCAGGGCCTGGTGTTGCCACGCTCGCCCGGAGGGCTGGGCGTGATGGCGGTGCTGGTGGCGTTTGCGCTGCATGCCGCCACCCGGCGCTGGACGCTGTCCGTGAACGACGATGGTGTGCGCGTGCAGCGCAGCTCCTGGTGGTGGTCTTCGGTGCAATCCATTCCCGGCGAGGCCAGTCAGGCGCTGGTGCACAAGCTGCTGTACTCGACAGGCAGCGGGAGCAGCGAGCAGCGCTACCACGCGCTGTATGCGCGGCATGCCCGAGGGGGGCCGGTGCGGCTCACGCCGGGGCTCCGGGGCGCCGATGCTGCCGACGCGGTGGGGCGCGCCATCGCGCAGGCCTGGCAAGACCGGCGCGGCCGCTTTGCGCCCGGGGCGCTGCGGCACACCGCCGGTGACCACACACGCCCCGCGTGGGGCTGGCTCGTGGTGGCTGCCCTGCTGGCGGCGGCGCTGTGGGCGCCACGGGGTGCGCTGGAGGTGGGTGGCTCCCGCATGGGCGCAGTGCCTGCGCGGGCCTGGGCGCCAGCGGATGCCCAGCTGCTGGATGCGCAGAACACGGGCGATGCCTCCGCGTTGGAGCAGGCCCTGCGCGCTGGCGCCAACCCCAACCTGCTGGCCGACAACGGCTCGTCGGTGCTCATGCTCGCCTCGCACCGGGGGCAGATGGCGCATGTGGAGCTGCTTTTGCAGGCGGGCGCCACACCGGACCTGCGCCAGACCCAGAAAGACAGCGAGCGCGGCGACACGGCGCTGCTGCGGGCCTTCTATGGCGGCCACCTGCCCGTGGCGCAGCGGCTGGTGCAGGCCGGGGCCAGCCTGCAGGTGCGCAACCGCTGGGACTGGGGGCCCGTGCACATGGCGGCGCAAAGCGGCTGTGTGCCGTGCCTGCAATGGCTGGCCGAACAGGGGCAGGCCCTGGACGAACCCGCACCTGCAAGCTGGGGCGAAACCCCGGCTATGTTGGCGGCGGCCAAGGGCCGTGTGGAGGCGTTGCAGTGGATGCAGGCGCGTGGGGTGGACCTGGCCCGGCGCGACCGGCAGGGCCAGAGCGCGCAGGACTGGGCGCGGCAGCGCGGGCAGACTGAGGCCGAGCGCTGGCTGGCGGAGCACGGGGGGGCCCAACGGTAGGGCGCTTCGCACGGCGGAAGCACCCTCTGCACAAGCCCTGGCCGCACGGCGATGGCTGCGGGAAGACCCGGGGGCGGGCGCTGGCGGTCTCTGGGTAGTATTTGCTATTGTTTTTGAAGCGATGTTTGAGACCCATCGCGCGGTAGCGGCTATTTTTATCTATATTTTTGCAGCCTCCCTGCTCCGGCGTGCCGCACCGTACCCCGCCGCCCCGCGTGC
This sequence comes from Acidovorax sp. GW101-3H11, assembly GCF_001633105.1. Taxonomy (GTDB): domain Bacteria; phylum Pseudomonadota; class Gammaproteobacteria; order Burkholderiales; family Burkholderiaceae_C; genus Acidovorax. Next base: position 48,530 of record NZ_LUKZ01000031.1, on the reverse strand, counting down.
GCCCTTGTCCAGTCTGGCAGCGGTCGCTGCGGAACGTTCGGGCCCGGTGGCTGTCAGAGCCGGGCGAACCTTTTCACCACCACAACACCCCGTCCACGATGTTCAAGTCCTTCTTTTTTGCCCGCCGCTGGTGGGCCTGGTCTGTTCTGGGCTCTGCCGTGATCCTGCTGGCCACGGCCTACCGCGTGCAGCTCGATGTGCAGATCAACGAATGGTTTGGCAGCTTTTACGACCTGATCCAGGAGGCGCTGGGCAAGCCCGGCAGCATCACCGCCGAGCAGTTCTGGGGCCAGCTCTCCACCTTCGCGCGCATCGCCATGATTTATGTGACGACGGCGGTGCTGGTGGACTTCTTCAGCAAGCATTACATCTTCCGGTGGCGGCAGGCGATGAACGAGCACTACATGGCCGCCTGGCCCCGGCTGCGGCACATCGAGGGCGCGGCCCAGCGTGTGCAGGAAGACACCATGCGCTTCGCCCGCACCATGGAAGACCTGGGTCTGAGCTTCATGCGCAGCCTCATGACGCTGGCGGCCTTTTTGCCGGTGCTGTGGGCGCTGTCGGACAAGATCACCGAACTGCCGCTGATCGGCGCCGTGCCCCACGCGCTGGTGTGGGTGGCGCTGGCCTGGTCGCTGGGCGGCACGCTGCTGCTGGCCTGTGTGGGCGTGAAGCTGCCGGGGCTGGAGTTTCACAACCAGCGCGTGGAGGCGGCCTACCGCAAGGAGCTGGTGCTGGGCGAGGACGACCCTGCGCGTGCTGCGCCGCCCACGGCGGCCGAGCTGTTTGCAGCCGTGCGGCGCAACTACTTCCGGCTCTTCTTCCACTACCTGTACTTCGACGTGGTGAAGTGGTCGTACCTGCAGGTGAGTGTGCTGGTGCCGCTGATCGCGCTTGGCCCCACGCTGATCGCAGGCGCCATCACGCTGGGTGTGATGCAGCAGATTGCGCGGGCGTTCGACAAGGTGCTGGAGTCGTTCCAGTTCCTGGTGCTCAACTGGAGCACGGTGGTGGAGCAGATCTCGATCTACAAGCGCCTGCGGGCGTTTGAGCGGCAGATGCTGGAGGCCACACCGGCCTCTGCGTAGAGCCGGTGGGGCGCTACCGCACCTGCTTCTTTTCGAGCTTGCGGGTGAGCGTGCGCCGGTGCATGCCCAGGCGCCGGGCCGCTTCCGACAGGTTGAAGCCGGTCTCGGCCAGCACCTCGTTGATGCGCTCCCACTCCAGCGTCTTGATGGAGCTGGAGCGGTTGGTCAGCTCCACCTCGGTGTTGCCTGCCTTGAGCCCGAAGGCCGCCTCGATGTCGTCGGTGTTGGAGGGCTTGGCCAGGTAGTGGCAGGCGCCCAGCTTCACGGCCTCCACCGCCGTGGCAATGCTGGCAAACCCCGTGAGCACCACGATGAGCATGTCGGCATCGGCCGCATGCAGCCGCTGCACGCAGGCCAGGCCCGAGGCATCGCCCTTGAGTTTCAGGTCCACCACGGCGTAGCCCGGTGTGTGGTCGGCCAGCAGGGCTTCCACCTCGGGCAGGCTGGCGGCCTGCAGCACGCGGTAGCCGCGCCGCTCGAACGAGCGCGTGAGCGTGCGCGCAAAGGCCTCGTCGTCTTCCACGATCAGCAGCAGGCGCCCGTCGTCGTCATCGTGTGCGTTGTCTTCGGTGTGCATGGCGGGTTGGAGCAAAAGACTCTCAGCCTCTCAGGTCTTGGTGCCGGGCAGGGCAACGGCTGCCAGCGGCAGCTCTATGGTCACTTGTGCCCCGCCCTCGGGCAGGTTGCGTGCCGCCACGCTGCCGCCCAGGGTGCGGGCCACATTGAGCACCAGGTACAGGCCCAGCCCGTGGCCGGGGCGGTTCTTGGTGGACTGGTACGGGGTTCCCAGTTTGGCCAGCATGTCGGGGGCAAAACCAGGGCCCCGGTCCGTCACGGTGATGTTCAGCACATCGGCATTGCGCGTGACGGCCAGGCGCACCCAGTCGGGCGAGGCGTCGCGGGCATTGTCCAGCACGTTGAAAACCATCTGCTGCAGTGTGGTGTCCGACACCATGGGCGTGTCGGCGCCAAACTGGTTGTCGTACTCGAACGTAGGCATCGAGCGGGTGCCGCGCCATTCGCGCGCCAGCGCATCGACAAAGGTGCACACGGTGGTCTGCACCGACTCCTCGCCACGCGCTTCGCCCGCCGACAGCAGGATGCCGCTCACGATGCTCTTGCAGCGCTGCACCTGGGCCTGCATCTCGCGGATGTCCTCTTGCAGCGGGTTGTTGTCGGCCAGGCGCTTGTCGTGCTGCCAGTCGCCCAGGATCACGGCCAGGGTGGACAGCGGCGTGCCCAGCTCGTGCGCCGCTCCCGAGGCCAGCAGCCCCATGCGCACGATGTGTTCTTCTTCCACGCGGCGGCGGCGGGCAGCGGCCAGGCGCGCGTCGCGCTCGCGCAGGTTCAGGTTGATGCGGGTGATGAACACCACCACCAGCGTGGCGTTGAGCACAAAACACACCAGCAGGCCCAGCACATACAGGCTGGAAAGCCCCTGGTGCAGGTCCTGCGGCAGCTCCAGCGGCAGGTGGTGCGTGGCCAGCACTGCAAAACACAGCAGCGTGATGACAACGATGGACCAGATATAGGCCCCGCGCAGCAGCACAGCGCCGATGGTGATCTGCAGCAGGTACAGGAAGACGAAGGGGTTGGTGGTGCCGCCGCTCAGGTACAGCTGTACGGTGAGTACGGCCACGTCGATCAGCAGGGCCAGGAACAGCTCAATGGTGCGCACCATGACCCCCGTGCGCAGCCGCAGCAGGCTCACCACGTTGAACATGGCCAGGCAGCCCACCACCAGCAGCATCTCGCGCAGCGGCAGGGTCAGGTTCAGGCTGTAGTGCGCCACCTCGATGGTGAATACCTGGCCCACCACGGCAATCCAGCGCAGCTCGATCAGCTGCTGCAGGTTCTTGATGCCCGCAGCCGCATCGGCCGCACGCGGGCTGCGCTGCTGTTGCTGCTGCGGCGTGGCGGTGGGTTCTGTGCGCGGGGTGGGTGTCATGGGCGGTGGCTGGCGGGCGGTTGGGCGCTGCGTGCATCGCGCAGGCGGCGCTCGTAGCGTGCCACATACCAGCCTGCGCCCGCAACCATGAGGGCCAGGCCATACCAGGTCAGTGCATAGACCAGATGGCTGTTGGAGAAGCGGACCACCGTCATGCCCGCGCGCGGCCAGCGGGTATCGGTAGCCGAGGTTGCAGAGCTACCCGGTGTCGGTGGCAACCCCGCGTCGATGAAGAATGGGGCAGCCTGGGGCAGCTGCAGCGCGCGGCCCATGGCGGCAATGTCGCGCGAATACCAGCGCTGCTCAGCGGGTGCATTGGTGCGCAGGAAGCCGCCGTCCGGCTCGCTCATGCGCAGCAGGCCCTGAATGGTGGCTGTGGTGGGGGCGGAGGCGGGCAGGGGCGTGGCCAGCCACTGGGCGCGCTGCTCCTGCGGCACAAAACCCCGGTTCACCAGCACCTGGGTGCCATCGGTCAGCTGCAGGGGCGTCATCACCCAGAAGCCCGAGCCCAGCTCGGTCAGGGCCTGGGCGAGCACGGTTTTCTCAGGCAACCACTGGCCCTGCGCGGTGACGGGCAGGTATTCGTGGCTGGCCGCGCTCACCTGGGGCCATTCGGGGCGCGGGGGCAGCGCCACGGGGGCTGCATGCACGCGCTGCTCCACGCGCTCGATCAGCGCGAGCTTCCAGGCACGGCGCTGCACCTGCCAGGTGCCCAGCGCGATAAAGCCCAAAAACAAGGCGATGCCCACCATTGCGAGCACCGCCTGGCGAAGCCGCCGAGCCTGGGGGCCCGGGGCTGTGGGGTGGGACGGCATCAGGGCGTCGAGTGGCCCGGCGCCTCATGCGTTGCGGGCGCGGGCGTGGGGTGCTCGGGCATCATGTTGGCGTTCATGTGGAACATCACCCACAGCGTGCCCGCGATGGCGATGGCCACGAACACCACGGTGAAGATGGTGGACAGCATGGTCCAGCCGCCTTCGACTTTGCCGTTCATGTGCAGGAAGTACACCATGTGCACCAGGATCTGCACCACGGCAAAAGCACCCAGCACCAGGATGGCGGTGTTGCGGTCGGCAATCACCTTGGCCATGACCAGCCAGAACGGGATGGCGGTGAGGATGACCGACAGCACAAAACCGATCGTGTAGTCGCGCAGGCTGCTGTGGGGGCCCACGTCGCCATGGTGGTCGTCATGGTCATCGTGGTGGTCATGTCCGGCATGTGCCGTGTGTTGTGCGGCGCTCATTTACAGCACTCCCATCAGGTAGACAAAGGTAAAGACGCCAATCCAGACCACGTCCAGAAAGTGCCAGAACATGGACAGGCACATCAGGCGGCGCTTGTTCTCGTGGATCAGGCCATGTTTGCCAATCTGCACCATCAGCACCACCAGCCAGATAAGGCCAAAGGTCACGTGCAGGCCGTGGGTGCCTACCAGCGTGAAGAAGGCCGACAGGAAGGCGCTGCGCTGGGGCGTGGCGCCCTGGTGGATCAGGTGGGCAAACTCATAGAGTTCGAGGCCCAGGAAGCACAGGCCAAAAAAGCCCGTCACGGCCAGCCATACCAGCGTGCCCTTCACGTCGTTCTGCTGCTTGCGCAGCATGGCAAAGCCGAAGGTGATGGACGACAGCAGCAGGAAGGCCGTGTTGATGGCCACCAGCGTCAGGTCAAACAGCTGCGCGCCCGTGGGGCCTGCCGCATAGCTGCGGCCCAGCACGCCATAGGTGGCAAACAGGGCGGCAAAGATGAGGCAGTCGCTCATCAGGTAGAGCCAGAAGCCCAGGGCCGTGCCGTTCTCGGGGTGCGGCTCGTGCGCGGGGTGGTATTGGCGCAGCGGCAGGGCGGCGCTTGCGGCGCCTGCCGCGCCAGGGGTGTAACGGATATCAGACATGGCTGGCGCGCAGTTGTTGGGTGCGGAGGTTTTCCGTCTCTGTCACTTCAGAGGCGGGAATGTAGAAGTCGCGCTTGTAGTTGAAGGTGTGGATGATGGACGCCAGGATCACGCCAGCGAACGACACACCCGCCAGCAGCCACATGTGCCAGATCAGCGCAAAACCCAGCACCAGCGACAGCACAGAGATCACCGCACCCGAGCCGGTATTGGCGGGCATGTGGATCGGTGCAAAGCCGGTGAGCGGGCGCTGGTAGCCGTGTTTCTTCATGTCCCACCAGGCATCGATCTCATGCACCACAGGCGTGAAGGCAAAGTTGTAGTTGGGCGGGGGCGACGAGGTGGCCCATTCCAGGGTGCGCGCATCCCAGGGGTCGCCTGTGTGGTCACGCAACTGGTCGCGCTTGAGGTAGCTCACCACGATCTGGATCAGGAAGCAGGCGATGCCCGCCGCAATCATCGCGGCGCCAATGGCGGCGATCACGAACCAGATCTGCAGCGATGGGTCTTCGAAGTGGTTGGCACGGCGCGTGACGCCCATCAGGCCCAGCACATACAGCGGCCCGAACGCCACCCAGAAGCCCACCACCCACAGCCAGAAGGAGCGCACGCCCCAGGTGCGGTCGAGCTTGTAGCCAAAGGCCTTGGGGTACCAGTAGTTGATGCCCGCGAACAGGCCGAACAACACGCCGCCGATGATCACGTTGTGGAAGTGGGCGATCAGGAACAGGCTGTTGTGCAGCACGAAGTCGGCCGGGGGCACGGCCAGCAGCACGCCGGTCATGCCGCCGATGGCGAACGTCACCATGAAGGCCACGGTCCACATCATGGGCAGCTCAAAGCGGATGCGGCCCTTGTACATGGTGAACAGCCAGTTGAAGATCTTCGCGCCCGTGGGGATCGAGATGATCATCGTCGTGATGCCGAAGAACGTGTTCACGCTGGCACCCGAGCCCATGGTGAAGAAGTGGTGCAGCCACACCAGGTACGACAGGATGGTGATCACCACCGTGGCGTAGACCATGGAGGTGTAGCCGAACAGGCGCTTCTTGCAGAACGTGGCCACCACTTCGGAGAAGATGCCGAAGCACGGCAGGATCAGGATGTAGACCTCGGGATGGCCCCAGATCCAGATCAGGTTCACGTACAGCATGGGGTTGCCGCCCAGGTCGTTCGTGAAGAAGTTGGTGCCTGCGTAGCGGTCCAGCGACATCAGCACCAGGGCAGCCGTCAGCACGGGGAACGACGCCACGATGAGCGCGTTGGTGCACAGGGCCGTCCAGGTGAAGACGGGCATGCGCATCAGGTTCATGCCAGGGGCGCGCATCTTGATGATGGTCACGATCAGGTTGATGCCCGACAGCGTCGTGCCCACCCCCGCGATCTGCAGCGCCCAGATGTAGTAATCGAGCCCCACGCCCGGGTTCTGCGCCCCCAGGTTCGAGAGCGCCAGCCAGCCTGCGGTGGAGAACTCGCCCAGGAACAGCGACACCATCACCAGCACGGCACCGGCAGTGGTCATCCAGAAGCTGAAGTTGTTCAGGAACGGGAAGGACACGTCGCGCGCGCCGATCTGCAGCGGCACGAGGTAGTTCATCAGGCCCGTGACCAGCGGCATCGCCACGAAGAAGATCATGATCACGCCGTGGGCGGTGAAGATCTGGTCGTAGTGGTGCGGCGGCAGGTAGCCCATGTTGTCGCCAAAGGCCATGGCCTGCTGCAGGCGCATCATCACGGCGTCGGCAAAGCCGCGCAGCAGCATCACCAGGCCCAGGATCATGTACATGATGCCGATGCGCTTGTGGTCGATGCTGCAGATCCAGTCACGCCAGAGCGTGCCCCAGAGCTTGAATTTGGTGATGCCGGCCATCACGGCCAGGCCGCCCAGCAGGGTGGCGATGAAGGTCCACAGCACGATGGGCTCATGCGCCATCGGTATGGAGTCCCAGGTGATTCGGCCCAGGGCCCAATGCGGTTCGGTTACAACGGGTGAGGTGGACATGTTCGTCAGTCTCTTATGCGCGGATCATTGGCGGGAGAGGGTGCGGTCGTAGACCGTGGCGTGGCGCGCTTCGAGGGCGGCCACCACCTGTGCGGCGTTGTCCACGGTGCAGACGTCCTGGGGCAGGTTCAGGCCCTGGGCCTTCATGTAGGCCTCGCCACCGCGCTCGTCGATGGACATCATGTGGTGCATGCACATCTTGCCGTCCTCGACGCAGCGGTTCAGCACCTTGTCGTACAGGCCGTCTTCCACACTGGCAAAACGCTGCACGGGGTCGCGCTCGCTGGGCTTGACCAAGTCCAGGTAGGCCTGGCGCGTGAGCGGCTTGCCTTCGGACTTGTTCCGGGCCACCCACTGGTCGAAGTCGCCCTGGCTCAGGCCATGGAACTTGAACGTCATGCCCGAGAAGCCGGAGCCGCTGTAGTGCGAGGACATGCCTTTGTACACACCGGGCTGGTTGATCACGGCGTTCAGCTCGGTCTGCATGCCTGGCATCGCGTAGATCATGCCGGCCAGATCGGGCACGTAGAACGCGTTCATGGTGGATGTGGCCGTGAGCTTGAACAGGATGGGGCGGTCCACCGGCGCGGCCAGCTCGTTCACCGTGGCGATGCCCAGTTCGGGGTAGAAGAACAGCCACTTCCAGTCCATAGCCACCACCTGCACCTCCAGCGGCGTGGACTGCGCATCCAGCGGCTTGGTGGCCGAGATGCGGTCCAGCGGGCGGTAGGGGTCGAGCTTGTGGGTGCCGATCCAGGTCAGCGCGCCCAGGGCGATGATGATCAAGAGGGGCACCGTCCAGATCACCAGCTCCAGCGAGGTGGAGTGGTGCCAGTCGGGGTCGTAGTCGTCTTCGGTGTTGGCGGTGTTGTTCTGGCGGTACTTCCAGGCAAACCACAGGGTCAGCGCAATCACCGGCACGATGATGATCAGCATCAGCAGCGTGGCCTGGATGACCATGTGCCCTTGCTGCGCAGCGATGTCGCCAGCGGGGTTGAGGACGACCGCCTTGCTGCAGCCAGCCAGGCTGCCCAGGGCAGCGATGGCGGCCAGCCAGGCGGGCACGCGGGAGAGGGATAGTTTTGGCATGTGGAAGCGCAATCGGAGCGTTTGATTACGGGTAAACGCGGATAACGAAGTGCCGCCGAATGTAATAGCCCTAGCGAATTTGTACATTGGACATTTTGTCCAAGGTCAAAGAGGGTTGCCCCAGCTTGGTGCGTTCTGGCCGCGTTGTCCTGCCCACACCCTGGTAAAACCGCACTTGTGGCTGGTTGGACTTGCGTGTAGAACGGTGTTGTCTTATTCACACAACGACAAGGAGCCTTGTTCATGAGCAGCCCCGCCTCTGCCACCTACCCTGCGGCCGGTTTTGAAGAAAGCCCCGCCTCTCTCTCGCGGGCTGATACGCATGAAGACGTCACCCCCAGCGAAATCGCTGTGGGCGTGATCATTGGACGTTCGTCCGAGTATTTCGACTTCTTCGTTTTCGGGATCGCTTGCGTTCTCGTCTTCCCGTCCTTTTTGTTCCCCTTCCTGTCGCGCCTGGACGGCACGCTGATGGGCTTTGCGCTGCTGGCGGTCGCTTTTGTCGTGCGCCCGGTGGGCACGGCCATCTCCATGGCCATCCAGCGGCGCTGGGGCCGGGCCACCAAGCTGACCGTTGCGCTCTTCCTGCTGGGCGTGTGCACGGTGGGCATGGCGTTTTTGCCCGGCTACAAGGATGTGGGCCTGACGGCCGTGGTGGCGCTGCTGATCCTGCGCATCGGCCAGGGGCTGGCGCTGGGCGGTTCGTGGGACGGCTTGCCATCGCTGCTGGCCATGTCGGCCCCCAAGGAGCGCCGGGGCTGGTACGCCATGATCGGTCAGCTGGGCGCACCGCTGGGGTTTGTGCTGGCGGCGGGCCTGTTTGCCTACCTGTACAGCAGCCTCTCCGTGCAGGAATTTCTGGCCTGGGGCTGGCGTTATCCCTTCTTTGTGGCCTTTGCCGTGAACGTGGTGGCCCTGTTTGCGCGCTTGCGCCTGGTGGTGGGGCAGTCGTACTCTGAGCTGCTCAAGGACCGGGAACTGCAGCCCGTGCCCGTGAGCCGCGTCATGCGCGACGAAGGCAGCAATGTGCTGCTGGGCGCGTTTGCGGCGCTGGCCAGCTTTGCGCTGTTCCACCTGGTCACCGTGTTCCCGCTGTCATGGATCACGCTGTATTCCGAGCAGCCCGTCACCCAGATCCTGGGCGTGCAGATCGTGGGCGCCTTTCTGGCCGCTGGCGCCATCATGGTGTCCGGCTGGCTGTCGGACCATCTGGGCCGCCGCAAGCTGCTGGGCGGCATGGCGGTGCTGATTGGCGTGTTCAGCTTCATGGCACCTGTGCTGCTCAACTCCGGCGAAGTGGGCAGCACCATGTTCCTGCTGCTGGGTTTTGTGCTGCTGGGCCTGTCGTATGGCCAGGCCTCCGGCACGGTGACGGCCAACTTCTCGCCCCAGTACCGCTACACCGGCGCCGCCCTGTCGGCCGACCTGGCCTGGATCATTGGCGCGGCCTTTGCGCCCCTGGTGGCCCTGTACCTGTCGGCCCAGTTCGGCCTGCTGGCCGTGACGGTGTACCTGCTGTCTGGCGTGGCCTGCACGCTGGGGGCGCTGAACCTGAACCGGCGCATGGAGCGCCGGGATCGGTAAAAGCCCGGGGGAATGGGCTCAGGTAATTTGCTATTTAATTGATAGCTGCTTGGGCTTGTCCATCAGGCGGTAGAGGCCAAAAGGGCTAAAAAATGCCCGGCTAGATGCCGGGCATTTTTGTTTTCGAGCCTCAGTCCTGCGGGCTGAATCCAATAATCAAAGAAGCTGGAGGAGCCCGCCCACCGATGTCTCGCGGCAAGGTTTCCGTTTTGTCTAGTGCGCGCAGCACGGCGTCGTCCCAGGCCTTGTTGCCACTTGGCCGTACGAGGCGTTTGCCTACGATGGTGCCGTCAGGCGACAGCCGCACCTCTACCTCAGCCCGTGGGTTGCCCGTGATCATGTCTGGGTACACGATATTGGGTTTCACTTTGGCGGACACCATGCCTCCATACGCACCCGACGGACCCGCACTGCGCTGGGCTGTGCCCGTGGCAGTTTCTGCCCCCGTGGCGCCCGCCATGCCCTGGATGCGGCGCATGTTGGCTTCGCGCTGTTCAGCCAGCTGCTTGGCTTCGGCATCGGCCTTGCGCTTGGCGGCTTCATCCGCCTTGCGTTTGTCTTCGGCCAGCTTCTTCTGCTTGTCCTGCTCGGCCTTCTTCTGCTCGGCCAGTTGCTTCTCGCGCTGTTCCTTGTCTTTTTCCTTTTGCAGGCGTTCTTTTTTCTCCTGCTCCAGGCGGTCCTTGCGCTCTTCGTCTTTGCGCTCGCGTTCGCGCTTCTCACGCTCCTGCTGCTGCTCGCGTGCTTTCTTTTCCTGCTCCAGGCGTTTCTTCTCGCGCTCGATGGCGATTTCGGCCTCGCGCGTGTCGGGCGGCTGCACGGCGCGCACGGGCGGCGGTGGCGGAGCAATCGGTTCTGGCGTGGGCGGTGGGGGTGGCGGCGCCGGGGGCTCCATGGCGCGCGCTGCGGCCTGGGTGGGTACGGCGGCCCACAGCTCGGCCTCTACGGCGGGTTGGTCGGCCGTGTTCTTCCAGTTCACACCCCAGGTGAGTGCGCCAATCAGCACCGCATGCACCAGCACCGCCAGCGTGATGGCGCGCAGGCGCGCCGGAGGACGGGGCGGGGCAAACTGGTCGCGGTCGGTGTGGGCTTGCATGGGCGTGAGAGCGGCGCGCGGGGACGAGGTTCAACCGCCCTGTTTGACGGAGAGACCCACGCGCTGCACGCCTGCCTTTTGCAAGGCATCCATGGCCTTCACCACGGTTTCGTATTGCACGCCCTTGTCGGCGCTGATGACCACCGCGCTGGCGCTGTCGGCACCCTGGGCTTTCTGCCAGCGGCTCGCGGCATCGCCGATCTCGCGCTGGTTCAGGCTGCGGGTGGCTTCGGGTGTCTTGAACTGCAGTGTGCCGTCCTTGTTCACGATGACCTGCGCGACGACCTTGGGCATGTTCTTGCCCTTGCCGACGCTGGGTACATCAACCACGCCCGGCGTGAGCATGGGCGCAGTCACCATGAAGATGATGAGCAGCACCAGCATCACATCGATGAAGGGCACCATGTTGATCTCGTTGATGGTGCGGCGGCCTCGGCCGCGGGATGCCATGGCGGGCATGGGGTGCCTCCCGGATCAGTGGCCCGAGGCCGTGTGGCCCGAGGACGCGGGCTGGGCGCCCAGGTTGCGCTGCAGGATGTTGGAGAACTCTTCGATGAAGGTCTCCTGGTGCGTGGCCACGCGGTCGATGTCGCGTGCAAAGCGGTTGTAAGCAATAACAGCAGGAATGGCGGCGAACAGGCCGATGGCGGTGGCCACCAGTGCCTCGGCAATGCCGGGCGCCACGGTGGCCAGAGTGACCTGTTCCATGCCTGCAAAGCCGGTGAACGCATGCATGATGCCCCACACCGTGCCGAACAGGCCCACGTAGGGCGACACGGAGCCGACGGAGGCGAGGAACGAAAGGCTGGACTCGACCACGTCCATCTCGCGCTGGAAGCTCGCGCGCATCGCGCGGCGGGCGCCATCGAGCAAAGTACCGGGGTCCACGATGCGGCGCTCGCGCAGCTTCTGGTATTCGCGCATGCCGCTGGCAAAAATCCGTTCCATGGGGCCGGCCTGCTTGGCGTTTTGTGCGGCAGCGGCATACAGGTCGTTCAGGCTGGTGCCCGACCAGAACTCGCGCTCGAAATCCTCGTTCAGGGTCTTCACGCGCTTGAGCGCAAACAGTTTGCGGAAGATGGCCGCCCAGCTGGCCACCGACACGCCCAGCAGCAGCAGCATCACGAGTTGCACCACCCAGCTGGCGTGCAGCACCAGGGAGATGATGGACATGTTTTGGGAGTTCATGGTGTGAGTTGTTCCAGAAGGGTGCTGGGGATTCTTGCGGGGCGCATCGTGGCGGCATCGACCCATCCGATGCGGATGGTGGCTTCAGACAGCAAGGTGGGGGGCTGGTCGGTCATTTGCTCTGGTTTCAGGAGCGCCTGCTGCAGTATTGTCAACGATGCCCGGCCTGCGTCCTGCAGGGCGGCGGTAACAATGAGTTCATCGTCCAGCCGCGCTGGGCGGTGGTAGCGCAGCTGCGCATCGGTTACGACAAACATGCCGCCGGTTTGTTCCCGCAAGCTTTGCTGGCCCACGCCCAGCGAGCGCAGCCACTCGGTGCGCGCGCGCTCGAAGAACTTGAGGTAGTTGGCGTAGAACACGATGCCACCGGCATCGGTGTCCTCCCAGTAGATGCGGATCGGGAACTCGAACGCCATTGGTTCAGCCGAGCAGCGTGCGCAACCGCGCCACAGACTCTTCCAGCTGCGCCATCGAGTTGGCGGTGGAGAAACGGATGAAGCGCTCGGGATCAAACGTGCCGAAGTCGCGCCCCGGCGTCACGGCGATGTGCGCGCGGCGCATGAGCTCGAACGCGAAGTCCCAGCTGCCGGTTACACCCAGGCGCTGCGCGGCCTGTGTGCAGTCGGCCCAGGCGTAGAAGGCGCCGTCGGGCTTTACCGGCACGGCCAGGCCCAGCTTCTCAAGCGCGGGGATGAAGAAGTCGCGCCGCGCCTTGAACTCGGCGCGGCGGCGTTCGTATTCGGCAATGCTCTCGGCCTCGAAGCAGGCCAGGGCCGCGTATTGCGACACGGTGCTGGCGCAGATGAACAGGTTCTGCGCCAGGCGCTCCACCACGGGCACCATGGCCTCGGGCACCACCATCCAGCCCAGGCGCCAGCCGGTCATGTTGAAGTATTTGCTGAAGCTGTTGATGCTGATGATGTTGTCGTCAATCGCCAAGGCTGTGTGGCCGAACTCTTCCTCGTACGACAGGCCTAGGTAGATCTCGTCGATCATCGTGATGCCGTCGTGCGATCGCACCACGTCATGGATGCGGCGCAGCTCATCGGGCGCGATCGAGGTGCCGGTGGGGTTGGAGGGCGATGCCAGCAGCACGCCGCGCGTTTTTTCATTCCACGCCGCACGCACCTTGTCGGCGCTAAGCTGGTAGCGCTCGGCCGCCGTGGTGGGCAGCAGCACGGCCTTGCCCTCGGCGGCGCTCACAAAGTGGCGGTTGCAGGGATAGCTCGGGTCGGGCATCAAAATTTCGTCGCCCGACTCGATGAGCGCCAGGCATGCGAGCTGCAGTGCGGCCGAAGCACCGGCCGTGACCACGATGCGGCGTGCGGGCACGTTGACGCCAAAGCGGCTTTGGTACCAGCTACTGATGCGTTCGCGCAGCGCATCCAGCCCCAGTGCGTTGGTGTACTGCGTGGCGCCGCTGTGCACAGCACGCGCGGCGGCCTCTTGCACCAGGGGCGGGGCGGTGAAATCCGGCTCGCCGATGTTCAAAAAGATCATCGGCTCGCGCGTGCCCGCCACCTCGCGCGCCAGGGCCTGCGCGGCCTTGGCGACCTCCATCACATAGAACGGTTCAATGCGCTCGGCGCGCGTGGAAAACTTCATGGCAAAGGCATCCTGCCCAGACCGGGCGTGGGGGCGTGGAGGGAGAAAACAGCGGAGCAGCCCCGACCGCACCGGTGGGGCTGCGGCACGGTCAGGCGGCGCCCGCGCCAGCGGCCTTGTCGGCCGCCACTTCCACGGCGCGCAGCTTGGGGGCCAGGCCGTTGAGCACGGCGTTCACGTACTTGTGGCCGTCGGTGCCGCCAAACTCCTTGGCCAGCTCGATGCACTCGTTGAGCACCACGCGCCACGGCACATCCAGGCAATGCTGGAACTCGTACACGCCGATCCACATCGTGGCGTGCTCGATGGGCGAGATCTCGGCCATCTTGCGGTCCAGCAGCGGGGTGATGAGCAGGTCCATCTCGGCTGCATTGGCAATGCAGCCATGCAGCAGCGCGTCGTAATGCACCGAGTCGGCCTTGTGGAAGCCCGCCAGGTCGCGCGTGAAGGCGTCGATGGCATGGGCGTCGTTGCCGCCCACCAGGTGCTGGTAGAGCGCCTGCAGCGCAAATTCGCGCGCGCGGCTGCGGTTGGACTTGGAGGCCGCCTTGCGCGTGCCCGTGCTCTTGAGGCCGGTGCGGGCCTGCTTGGGAGGGCGGGGCGACGAAGGCGTGGTGGGGGTGTTTTCGCTCATGACAGCTCGTCCAGCAGGTTGGCCATTTCCACTGCCACGCGGGCAGCGTCGGTGCCCTTCTCGGTCTGGCGGGCAATCGCCTGTTCGAGGTTTTCGGTGGTGATGATGGCGTTGGCAATCGGGATCTGGTAGTCCAGCGACAGGCGCGTGACGCCCGCGCCGGATTCGTTGGCCACCAGCTCGAAGTGGTAGGTCTCGCCACGGATGATGCAGCCCAGCGCGATCAGCGCGTCGAACTCATCGCTCTCGGCCATGGCCTGCAGGGCCACGGGCACTTCAAGTGCGCCGGGCACAAGCACATGCTTGATGTGCTTTTCTTGCACGCCCAGGGCCAGCAGCTCTGCGCGGCAGGCGGCGGCCAGGGTGTTGGTGATGCCTTCATTGAAGCGGGCCTGCACGATGCCGATGTGCAGCTTCTTGCCGTCCAATTTGTCTGCGGTGCCTTTGTCTGCGCCAAACATAGTCGTAGTCCTGTTCTTTTATTCTTTGGGGATGAAACCGGTGATTTCGAGGCCGTAGCCCGCCATGCTGGGCATGCGGCGCGGCTGGCCCATGAGGGCCATCTTGTGCACACCGCATTCGCGCAGGATCTGCGCGCCCACGCCGTAGGTGCGCAGGTCCATGCGGCCGCGCTCGGGGGCCTGCGCCGCGCGGGCCGTGCCTTCGAATTGGGCCAGCAGCTGGGCGGCGGTTTCGCCGCAGTTCAGCAGCACCGCCACGCCCTTGCCTTGTTTGGCCAGGTACTGCAGGCTGGTGTCCAGCCCCCACGAGTGCATGGAGCGGTTGATTTCGAGCGCGTCGAACACCGACAGCGGCTCGTGCACGCGCACGGGCACCACGTCGTCGGTGCTCCACTGGCCCTTGACCAGCGCCAGGTGCACGGCCTGGCTGGGCTTGTCGCGGAAGGCGTGGGCGGTGAACTCGCCGTAGGCCGTCTGCAGCGTGCGCGTGCCGACCTTTTCGACCAGCGACTCGTTGCGGCTGCGGTATTCGATCAGGTCGGCGATGGTGCCGATCTTGAGGCCGTGCTCGGCGGCAAACAGCTGCAGATCGGGCAGGCGGGCCATGGTGCCGTCGTCCTTCATGATCTCGCAGATCACCGACGCGGGGCTGCAGCCCGCCATGACGGCCAGGTCGCAACCGGCTTCGGTATGGCCGGCGCGCATCAGCACGCCGCCGTCCACTGCCTGCAGCGGAAAGATGTGGCCGGGCTGCACCAGGTCGGTGGGCTGGCTGTTGCGGTCCACGGCCACCTGCACGGTGCGGGCGCGGTCGGCGGCCGAGATGCCGGTGGTCACGCCCTCTGCCGCTTCGATAGAGACGGTGAACGCCGTGCTGTACACCGTGCCGTTGCGCGCGGCCATGGGCGGCAGCTTGAGGAACTCGCAGCGCTCGCGCGAGAGCGTCAGGCAGATCAGGCCCCGGCCAAAGCGGGCCATGAAGTTGATGGCCTCGGGCGTCACGTGATCGGCGGCCAGCACGAGGTCACCTTCGTTTTCGCGGTCTTCTTCATCCACCAGGATGACGATGCGCCCGGCGCGCATCTCGGCCACGATGTCCTCGACGGGCGAGATCGGCACGGGGGTGAGGGGGGTGTTCATGGAAGGTTGGGGCTTTCTGTGGGAGCCTCTGGCGGCTTGCCAGCTGGCGGTGTGCTGCAGCACAGGTTCCCGTGGCCGGGGACAACGGCTGTGCCCCCAAGAAACCGCCCCAAAGAACATGCGATGCGGCGCTGCCGCACGTCAAAGGAGCTGGGGAGCCTCTACATGAATCATCGCACCGCGTGCATCTGCGGTCTCGGGCGGTCTGCTGCGTTGCAAATGCTCGCAATAGCCCCGCTATTGCTGTGCTTTGCGCCTTGCAACCCATCCCGATCCGCAGCGCACACGCCGCGTCATTCATGCAGAGGCACCCTTGCCCCCGAAGCCATGGATTTTAGTGCACCGGGGCCCGTTCCGTCTCTGAACGGTGTGGTGTCTGACGAAGATCAGATGGCGCTGCCCTGCAGCACCACGTCTGACGCCGGATAGGCCACGCAGGGCAACACGCAGCCCTCTTCCTTTTCTTCGGCCGTCAGGCCCGGCCATTCGATGGCGTAGCGCACCGTGCCCTCGACCAGGTGGCCCAGGCAGGTGCGGCAGGTGCCATTGCGGCAGGAGCTGGGCCAGTCGATGCCGCCTTGTTCCATCGACAGCAGCAGGGGCTGCTCGGGCCAGGCGTCGCACTGTAGGCCGTCGGGCTCGACCTTGGCGATGAAGAAGGGGGCGGCGGTGGGTGTGTTCATGGGGCGTGTTTCGTCAAGGTTGGCGGGCGGCGTGGATCCACACCAGCAGCAGGTTGTTGGCGGGCATGGCGTGCCGTGCGGCGAGCTGCAGGCCTGCGCTGGCTGCCACGGCGGCCACGTCTTCAAGGCGGCGGATACCCCAGGCGGCGTCTTGTGCGCGCAGGCTGGCATCAAAGGCAAGGTTGCCCGGGGCCGTGGGCACGCCGTCTTCCAGGTAGGGGCCATAGGTGACCAGGTGGCCACCTGCTGCCAGGTGGCGGGCGGCGCCCTGCATGAGCCCGGTGCAGCATGCCCAGGGCGCGATGTGCAGCATGTTGGCGCAGTAGATCAGGTCGAACGGGGCGCCAAAGGCCGGGCCTTCGGCGGGCCAGGGGTGTTGTTGCACATCGAGCCGCAGCGGCGCGCGCACGTTGTGTGCCTGCGCCTGCGCGGCCCAGCCGGTGATGGAGCCAAAGTGGGTGGCCTGCAGGTCGGTGGGCTGCCAGGCCCAGCCGGGCAGGGCGGCGGCAAAGTGGGCGGCGTGTTGGCCGGTGCCACTGGCGATCTCCAGCGCCGCCCCCGCTGGCGCAAGCAGGCCCAGCAGCTGCGCCAGGATGGGCCCCTGGTTGCGTTCTGCGGCGGGGCTGTGCTGGAGGAGGGTGTTGGACATGGATGTTTTTGGCCGTTTGCGCGCGTCTATCAAGCGCCGATAGCTATCAAATAAGGAGCATTCATGGGTGTGCCGGTGTGCAATGTACCGCAGATGCCCTGTCCGGCAGGGTGCCTGTTTTTTAAGCGGCGCAAGGATATTCCTTGCAAATCAAGCACTTAAGCTTGTCATACAAGGCTTGTTCACAGTTATCCACAAGATTGTCCAGTGCCGGGCGGGATAACCGGGGTGCTGCAGGGCTTGGTGGTGGGTGGTTGGCACGGGGCTGGATGGTGCCTGCTGGCTGCCTGTTTTTTGATCAATGCAAGGATATTCTTTGTAAATCAACCACTTAACTATGTCATACAGGGCTTGTTCAAAGTTATCCACATGATTGTCCAGTGTGGAAAGGGRTAACCGCTGCTGGCTTTTGATGGATTGCCTAAAAAATGTGCAATGCAGGGTGCTTCCTTACAAATCAAGCACTTGGAGTTGTCATACAGGACTTGCCAAAACTTATCCACATGATTGTCCAGCGGCAGCAGGGATAACCCACGGGCAGTGGGTCAGGCCGTGACTTTGACGTCTTTCCAGAACGCCACGCGGCCCCGGATTTCTTCGGCCTCGGGCTTGGGGTCGGGGTAGAACCAGGCGGCTTCGGGGTGCATTTCGCCGTTGATCAGCAGCGACAGGTAGCTGGCCTGGCCTTTCCAGGCGCACATGGTCTTGTGGTTGCTGAAGGTGAAGAACTCGCGCTTTAGGGCGTTTTCGGGGAAATAGTGGTTGCCTTCGACCACCACGGTGTCATCGCTTTCGGCGATGACTACGCCGTTCCAGGTTGCTTTCATGGGGTTTCTTTTCCTTTTGTTCGGGGCTTGTTTGCGGGGGAGATACCTTACTCGATTGGTTTTTTTTGGGGGGGGGTTGGGCTTGGCTGGCTGCGTGCTTTTTTTGAGGGCGGAGGCCGGGAGTCGCCCGGCATGCGAGTAACTTTCTTTCGCGTCGCCGAAAGAAAGTCACCAAAGAAAGGGCGACCCCCAGTCTGCGACCCCTTCGCTGTGCGAAGGGGCAAACCTGCGTCGGTGCGGTTGCGGGGTGCGCCGCAGAACTCACTGCGCGCCTGCGGCGCTCCGTTCGGACAACTGCGGCGAGTCAGTTCACGAAGCATGGGCGCTTCGACGCCCATGCCACCCCACAACCGCCCCGCCGCAGGCGCAGCCAGCAGGGGGTGGACAGCCGAACATCCAACAGCCNCATCCACACGGGCCATTGCTGCGCTCGGCCCCGCCAGCGCAGCGCGAAGCGCTTGCGCCCGCGAGAGGGGGCCGAGCGCAGCAATGGCCCGTGTGGATGTCCGAATCGCGGGTCCCCTTCACGATGCGCCGAGGAGCGCAGGGCGTGGGGCGGCACGCGCGTCGGAGCGCGCGTGCTTCGTGCTCTGACTCGCTGCGGTTGTCCGAGCGAAGCGCGCAGCGCGTAGCGAGTTCCGCAGCGCGCCCCATGCACGAGCACCGCAGGTTGCCCGCAGCGAAGCGGAGGGACGCAGCGTGTAGGGTCGCCCTTTCTTTGGTGACTTTCTTTCGGCGACGCGAAAGAAAGTTACTGCGCCGCCGGGCGCACACCCCGGCCTCCGCCCTCCAACCAGGCAAGCCGCTACCCATAAAGCAGAGCACAAAAAACAGAACCCCTCCAGTCACCTGCGCAACCCCCTCCACCCCCCATCTCGCTTAAAGTCCCACGCGCAGCGTGCCCTCCCGGCACCCAGCCCCGTCTTTGCACAACACAACCAACTAACCAACCAACAACAGGAGAAGCTCACATGGGTATCGACTTCCAAGGCCGCGTGGCCATCGTCACAGGCGCCGGTGGGGGCCTGGGCCGCCAGCATGCACTGGCACTGGCCAAGCGCGGCGCCAAGGTGCTGGTCAACGACCTGGGCGGCGCGGTGGACGGTAGCGGCGCCACAGTGAGCGCGGCGCAGGCCGTGGTCGATGAGATCCGCGCGGCGGGCGGAGAGGCGCTGGCCAATGGCGCGTCCGTCACAGACTTTGCCGCCGTGGAAGCCATGGTGCAGCAGGCCATCGACGCCTGGGGCCGCGTGGACATCCTGGTCAACAACGCGGGCATCCTGCGCGACAAGTCGTTTGCCAAGATGGACATGGCCGATTTCAACCTCGTGGTGCAGGTGCACCTGATGGGCGCGGCCCACTGCTGCAAGGCCGTGTGGCCGCACATGGTGGCGCAGCAGTACGGCCGCATCGTGATGACGACCTCGTCCACCGGGCTGTACGGCAATTTCGGCCAGGCCAACTATGGCGCGGCCAAGCTCGCGCAGGTGGGGCTGATGCAGACGCTGTCCATCGAAGGTGCCAAGAACAACATCCACGTGAACGCCCTGGCCCCCACGGCCGCCACGCGCATGACCGAAGGCCTCATGCCGCAGGAAGTGCTCGATGCCTTGAAGCCCGAAGCCGTGGTGCCCGCCATGCTGGTGCTGGCGCACGAAAGCGCACCCACGCGCACCATTCTGTGTGCTGGTGCGGGCACGTTCGAGGCCGCCCACATCACCCTCACGCAGGGCATCCACCTGGGGATCGGTGCCGATGTGCCCGAGCAGCTGGCGGCCCGCCTGGCCGAGGTGACCGAGCGTGCGGGCGAGCAAGTACCACAAAGTGGCGCGGCCCAAGGAACCAACGAAGTAGGAAAGGCCTTGGCCGCAAGGGCTTGATTTCCCCAAAGGCGGGCCAGCGCTCAACGTGCTAAGTTCCGGGCCGACAGAAGTTGGATCGGTATAAACATATGAGCAAACTGCACGAGAGACTGGCCGCCTACCCGGCGGACGCCCTGGGGGGGATTCGCCGCGGCATTGAAAAGGAAGGGCTGCGCGTGCTGCCCACGGGCGGCCTGGCGCTTACGCCCCACCCGCTGGCGCTGGGCTCTGCGCTCACGCACCCGCTGATCACCACCGATTACAGCGAATCGCAGCTCGAACTCATCACCGGCGCCCACAAGGGCGTGCAGGCCTGCCTGGATGAGCTGACCGAAGTGCACCAGTTTGTGCACCACACCCTCAAAGACAGCGGCGGCGAGCTGCTCTGGGCCTCCAGCATGCCCTGCGGGCTGCCCACGGACGAGACGATTCCGATTGGGCGCTACGGCAGCTCCAACGTGGGCCGCGCCAAAAGCGTGTACCGCATGGGCCTGGGCCACCGCTATGGGCGGCGCATGCAGACCATTTCGGGCATCCACTACAACTGGTCGCTGCCGGGCGTGACGAGCGAGCAGTATTTCTCGCTCATCCGCAACTTCCGCCGCCACGCGTTTGTGCTGCTGTACCTGTTTGGCGCCTCGCCCGCGCTGTGTCCCTGTTTTGTGGAAGGGCGCCAGCATGGCCTGCAGCAGATGCAAGGTGGCAGCGCGCTGTACCTGCCCCACGCCACCTCGCTGCGCATGGGCCGCCTGGGCTACCAGAGCGATGCCCAGGCCACGCTGGCCGTGAGCTACAACGGCCTCACGGGCTACGCCAACTCGCTGCACGAGGCGCTGACCAAACCCTACCCGGCCTATGAAACCGTGGGCGTGCGCAACCCGGGGGGCGATTACAACCAGCTGGGCACCAGCCTGCTGCAGATCGAGAATGAGTTCTACGGCACCATCCGCCCCAAGCGCACCGTGCGCACGGGCGAGCGCCCGCTGCACGCGCTGCGCGAGCGCGGGGTGGAATATGTGGAAGTGCGCCTGATGGACCTGGACCCGTTCGTGCCCGTGGGCATCACGGCGTCCACCATGCGCCTGCTGGATGTGTTTTTGCTGCACTGCCTGCTGTCCGACAGCCCGCCGGACACGCCCGCCGAAATCGCCGAACTCAAGCAGAACCAGCACCTCACCGCAGAGCGCGGCCGCGAAAGTGGCCTGCACCTCACGCGCAATGGCCAGCGCGTGCTGCTGACTGACTGGGGCACCGAGGTGCTGGCCGCCTGCGAGCCCCTGGCCGCCGCGCTGGACGCCACCCACGGCACCGACGACTACAGCACCGCGCTGCGCGACGCCCGCGCGCTCATGGCCGCGCCCGAGCGCACGCCCTCGGCCCGCGTGCTGGACCACATCACACAGCAGCACCACCACAGTTTCGAATCCTTTGCGCGCCAGCAGTCCATGGCTGCGCGCGACGCGTTGCTGGGCCTGCCCTGGTCGGATGCGCAACAGGCCCGCTACGTGGCCATGGCCGCAGAGTCCATCGCTGCGCAGAAGGCCATCGAGGCGGCGGACACGCTGCCGTTCGAGGAATGGCGCGAGCAGTACATGGCGGTGAAGGAACTGGGCTGAGGCAAGCAAGCTGCAGGCGTCAATTTCTGCAGGCGCTCTGCAGATGTATCTGCAGATGCATCTATGGATGCAATTCGCTACTGATTTGATAGCTTAAACCGCTTGTCCATCAGGCGGTAGAGGCCCATTTGGCTTGAATTTTTAGCCCGCTATCTGCAGCAGAGCCTCCTGCCGCCAGTATTCCGCCGCGTCCAGGAACCCCTCCCATACACAGCCATTGCAGCCCCGGCCGCAGCAGGTGGTGGGCTCGGGCGGCGGGGCGCGCAGGGTGATGCCCAGTTCTTCGGCGCGCTGTTGCAAGGCGGCAAACAGGGCCTGGGCCGAGGCGCCGTCCACGGCGCGGGCCGGGGCGGTGAAGCGGTCTGCTGCCACGGCCTGCGTCACGGCTGGCGGCGCCCGGCCTGGGCGCGGCGCACGCCGTACAGCACCCCGAACGCAATGCCCAGCACCAGCGCAAACCAGCCCACCAGGGTGGCCTGCGCCATCAGCTCGCGCACGCTATCCGAGCGGGCGACGTACGGCGCCAGCAGGATGACCAGGCCAATCAGGGCGCAGGTCACGCCCTTGAACAGCAGCTCCTTGTCGGCCTTGCGGGCGGCGGCGTTGCGGGGGTTGTCGGTGGGTGCAGACATGGCAGAAAAAGCGCTGTGGCGGGTGGCGGCAAAGAGCGCGATTATCCTTGCCACCCTCCGACCGTCTGAAAAACACAAGAAAGTACCCCCGCATCATGGCCATCCAGTGGTTCCCCGGTCACATGCACCTGACCAAGAAAGCCATCACCGAACGCATCAAGGACATTGACGTGGTGATCGAGGTGCTGGACGCGCGCCTGCCGGGCTCCAGCGCCAACCCGCTGCTGGCCGAGATCACGGGCCACAAGCCCACGCTCAAGGTGCTCAACAAGCAGGACGTGGCCGACCCCGCGCGCACGGCCCTGTGGGTGGACTGGTACA
Organism: Acidovorax sp. GW101-3H11; assembly: GCF_001633105.1. Classification (GTDB taxonomy): domain Bacteria; phylum Pseudomonadota; class Gammaproteobacteria; order Burkholderiales; family Burkholderiaceae_C; genus Acidovorax. The sequence continues at coordinate 26,217 of NZ_LUKZ01000031.1, read as the reverse complement.
ACGCCCAGAGCGACACGCGCGCCGTGCCGCTGGATGCGTCCGACGCCGCGCCCGCGCGCAAGCTCATCGACGCCTGCCACCTGCTGTCGCCTAACCGGGGCGGCATGGCCAAGCCCATGCGGGTGCTGATCTGTGGCGTGCCCAATGTGGGCAAGTCCACCCTCATCAACACGCTCAGCAACAAGCGCCAGGCCAAGACGGGCGACGAGGCGGGCATCACCAAGCTGGAGCAGCGCATCACGCTGGCCGACGACTTTTACCTGTGGGACACGCCCGGCATGCTGTGGCCGCGCATCATCGTGCCCGAAAGTGGCTACAACCTGGCTGCCAGCGGCGCCGTGGGCCGCAATGCGTATGACGAAGAGCTGGTGGCGCTGGAGCTGCTGCGCCGCCTGCAGCAGCACTATGCCCCACTGTTGGAGGCGCGCTACAAGCTGGGCCTGCCCGCTGGGGCCATGGCCACCATGCAAGACGACGAACTGCTGGAAGCCATTGGCCGAAAACGCGGCGCCATGCTGGGCGGTGGCCGGGTCAACCTGCAGAAGACGGCCGAGATCGTGATGACCGACTTTCGCTCGGCCATCCTGGGCCGCATCACGCTGGAAACCCCTGCCGAATTTGAAGCCTGGCGCGCCGCCGGCCTCGCCGAAGACGCAAAGCGTCAAGCCAAGAAGGATGCGCGCGCCAAGGCCAAGGGCAAAGGCTCCGGGGTGCGCGAGCCCGCCCCGGGCAATGGTGACGGCAGCGCGGGCTGATCCCTTCGCCTCTGCTGGGGCCCCTGCACAGGGATTCCCGCAGCCCCTCCCGTGTGGGCCCCTGTGCTGTGTTGCAGGCGCGCTGCCGCTGGCATTTTGCTGGTAGGCGTTTGTGGAAGCTGCGGTTAGGATGGTTTCCTCCCCCCGCACCTCCCGTTGCCATGGCCGAAGCCTCTGCTGTTCCGTTGCCTGACCATGAAGACGCCACAACGCGCCACCTGGTGCGTGTGGCGGGCTGGGCCGTGATGCTGCTGGGAATTGCCATCGGATTGCTGCTGCTGTGGGACGAACCCGTGCAGCCGGTGCGCGTTGCGCTCAACTTTGTGGCTGCGCTGGTGGGAGGGACGGCGCTGCTGCTGGCGCGTTTGCGGCGCTGGACGCTGGCGACCCATTTGCTGGTGTGGGGCGTGTGGGTGTCGGTGTCGCTGGTGGCGGCCCGCAATGGCGGCGTCAACGGCCCCAACCTGCTCAACTACCCCGTGATCATCGTGCTGGCAGGCTGGCTGCTGGGGGTGCGCGCCACGATCGCGCTGGTGGGGCTCACCGCGCTGCTGTTTCTGGGCTTTATCTGGGCGGATGTGCAGGGCATGTTCAAGCCGGTGCAGGTGGCCAACCGTGTGGCAGGGGCGGTGTACCTTGCGGGCATTCTGGTACTGACGGCGGCAGCCACACTGCTCTCGCGCCGCAACTACATGAACCGCGTGCGCGAGGCCCAGCAGACAGCTGCCAATCTTGCGGCCAGCGATGCATCGCTGCGCAAGCTGCTGCGGGCCGTGGAGCAGAGCCCCGAGGCCATCGTCATCACCGACCTGCGGGAGGACATCGAATATGTGAACGACGCCTTTGTGCGCCGCACGGGCTACGAGCGCGACGAAGTGGTGGGCCGCGCGTCGGCCGAGTATTCCAGCAACGGCCTGGCGCCCGCGCAGCGCGAGGGCCTGCGCACCACCCTGGCGCGGGGCGACAGCTGGGCGGGCGAGCAGGTCAACTACCGCAAGGACGGGCAGGCGCTGATCGAATCGGTGGTGGTGGCCCCCATCCGCCAGCCCGACGGCCGTGTGAGCCACTACGTGGAGCTCAAGCAGGACATCACCGAGCGCAAGCGCGCGGCCGACGAGATCCACCGCCTGGCGCATTTCGACAGCCTCACCGGCCTGCCCAACCGCTCCACGCTGATGGAGCGGCTGCAGACCCTGCACGGCCGCGCAGGCCGCCCGCCCTCCATGCAGCACGCGCTGCTGCTGCTGGACCTGGACCGCTTCACCACCTTCAACGACGCGCGTGGCAGCGAGATGGGCGACCGCCTGCTGTGCGCCGTGGCCCTGCGCCTGTCCGAGATCCTGCCCGCCCAGAGCCTGCTGGTGCGCGTGGCGGGCGACGAGTTTGCCGTGGTGCTGCACGGCCTGGGGGTGGATGTCTCCCTGGCCAGCCGCCACGCGCTGGCCTTTGCCGCCAAGCTGCAGGCCACCCTGCTGCATCCCCTGCGCCTGGAGGGCGATGCGCAGGACGCCCAGCTGGGCGCCAGCGTGGGCATCACCCTGTACCCACAAAGCGCGGGCGACAGCGCACACGACGCCCTGCGGCGCGCTGGCATGGCCCTGCACCGCGCCAAGCAGGCGGGCGGAGGGCGGGCCGCGTTTTTTGAGCAGGGCATGGGCGAGGCCGCCGAGCAGCGCTTTCGGCTGGAGCGCGAGCTGCGCCACGCCATCGGCGCGGGCGAGCTGCGCCTGCACCTGCAGTCGCAGGTCAATGTAGAGGGGCAGCTGACCGGGGCGGAGGTGCTGGTGCGCTGGCAGCACCCGCGCGACGGCCTGGTGCCGCCGGGTGTGTTCATCCCTATTGCCGAGGAGTCCGACCTCATCGTGAGCCTGGGCGAATGGGTGCTGGCCCATGCCTGCGGGTTGCTGGCACAGCCCGCGTTCCGCGAGCGGCGGCTGCGGCTGTCGGTCAACCTCAGCGCCCGGCAGTTCCGGCAGGCGGGCTTTGTGCCGCAGGTGCGTGCGCTGCTGGCCTCCAGCGGGGCCGACCCCCGGCTGCTCACGCTGGAGGTGACCGAAGGGCTGGTGATCGAAGACTTTGACGACACCGTGGCCAAGATGCGCGAGCTGGCCGAGCTGGGCGTGGACATCTCGCTCGACGACTTTGGCACAGGCTATTCATCGCTGGCCTACCTCAAGCGCCTGCCGATCCAGGAGATCAAGATCGACCGATCGTTTGTGCACGAGGCGCCCACCAACGCCGACGATGGCGTGCTGGTGGAAGGCATCCTGTCGGTGGCGCGCCACTTTGGCCTGCGCGTGGTGGCCGAAGGGGTGGAGACCCAGGCGCAGGCCGACTTCCTGAGCCAGCGCGCGCCAGAGATCGTGTACCAGGGCTACCTCTTCGGCCGGCCCGAGCCCGACACGCAGTGGTTGGCCCGCCTGGTGCCTGCGGAGGCGCTGCGGTAACGGGGGTTGGGGGCGGTCGAGGGGCGGCTTGATCCGCAAAAAAACAAGCAAAAAAGGCCGTTTGCGCGCAGTGGTAAAGGGATTAATGCTATTTTATTTATAGCAAATCCCCTTTGTGCGCGGCGCCCCCCCCAGCCGGGCTACTTGTTCTTGTCCTTGCCCTTGGGCATCACGCTGGTGATGGGCGCCATGGGGCGGTCAGAGCCGCTGTGTTCCTTCGGGGGCGATGTGTCCTTCTTGGGCTTCTTCGCCATCTTGTTGCTGCGTTGTTCACCTTTGGCCATGGGATTTCCTTGAAAGGTCTCGGGATGGGACCGTGCCGCATGGTACGGCACAAACCGGCGTTTTTCGTGCGCTTTGGGCCTGCGCCGGGTGCGACACCGCCCGCGCCAATCCGTGACGTTTTGCGCGAAAGGCGCGGGCAGTGGGCAGGGGTGCGCGCACGCAGGGTGGTGTGCGGTCGGTGCCTCTCCTATCATGGCGTCGCCAACTGGCACCCACGCAGTCAACCGGAGAGCGTTCATGATCAAGACACTGTTTCGCCAATGGGGCGCATCCCTGTGCCTCGGCTTCCTGGCCCTGGCCAGCCAGGCCCCGGCCGCAGCGCAAGACCTGCCCGGCGCCAAGGACCACCCAGCCGTGAAGCGTTTTGGCGGCAGCACCATCGTGGGCTACGAGGCGCGCAACTTCGACGCCGTGGAGTTCCAGACCTCCACCTTCAAGGAGTTTGACCTGCAGGCCCACAAGCGCCGCTATGTGCAGCCCCCGCTGGCGCTCGAAGGCAAGCTCACCCGCCTGTGGTATGAGGCCCCGGGCGCCACGCGGTCGCTGGAGCTGTTCCGCAACTACGCCAACGACCTCGCGGCCAGTGGCTTCACCGCGCTCTACGACTCCACCCGCGACAGCGCAGCAGGCAGCTACACCAACTTTCTGGCCAATTTCAGCAGCGGCCAGCGCGACAACATCAAGAACAACCGCAGCGAATACGTGATGTACGCCGCCGACGCCAGCACCGTGCGCACCGGCACCTTCCAGAAGGGCAACACCACCGTGCGCCTGGTCTCCATCGACTGGCCCAAGGAAGACGCCACCTACAAGTCCAGACAAGGCGCCTACATCGCCGTGGACATCCTGGAGACCAAGGCCATGGAACAGAACATGGTGGTCGTCAGCGCGTCCGACATCAGCAAATCCATCACCGTGAGCGGCAAGGTCGCCATCTACGGCATCCTGTTCGACACCGGCAAGGCCGACGTCAAGCCCGAGTCCAAGCCCTCGCTGGATCAGATCGCCGCCTTCCTGAAAGCCGAGTCCACCGTCAAACTGCACGTGGTGGGCCACACCGACAGCGTGGGCAGCTTCGACAGCAACCTGGCCCTGTCCAAACGCCGGGCTGATGCGGTGGCTGCGGCGCTGGTGAAGGACTATGGCATTGCCGCCAACCGCATGGTGGGCAACGGCGTGGCTTCTTTGGCGCCTGTGGCCAGCAACAGCAGCGATGAGGGGCGCGCCAAGAATCGGCGGGTGGAGTTGGTGCCGCAGTAGGGGCGCTGGCATTGCTCGGTAGGGGGCCCTGTGGCAACAACGACGCAGGGTGCTTCAATGGAGAAATGAGCAACGGACAGCAGACTGACGAAAGTAGATCAATGGGACTTTCGTGTCAGTTGCCAACTGAGATTGCACTCACAAGACCTCAAATTTTGCTGCTGAGAGCGCGTACGCTTTCAGTTCAGGGTCGATGTTGGGGCGCTCAGTGAGGAAGCACTGAATTGCCGTATCTGTCTCAGGATGATGCAAGTGGCCGAGTCCGTGAAGCGCTGCCCCCTGGCAATGCTCTTGCGGTAGTTTCAGGATCCGGACCAGAGTGTCGAACATCACATCTTGCATGGCCAGATCCTCTCCGCCATTGGCGCGAAGGCGGATACCGCAGTGCCAGTCATATGCCAGCGAGTCCCACCACATGTCCGTTGAATTTTCAAGCGGCTCCTTTGCGAACAGACGTGCATACAGTTCGTACATTGAGCGGATGCAGCTTTCGCGCATCTCGAACGACAGTCTGGTGTTCCAAATCAGATATGCGACAGAGCAATCTATGTTGCAGCTGGGTATGGCCCAAAAAGCCTGCTCGAGTTGGGGCGCCGTGTAGCGGTTAAGCAGGAATTCGGGCTCTGAGAAAAGCCGTATGTAGAAGGCTAGGGTCTTTTGAGGGGCGAACTTTACGTCAGCGTCCCAGTACCACGGACGCGAGGCAGGGTTCGCATTCTCGATATACGGGGTGACCTCGCGGCCGAACATGAATTCGACAAATTCGTCGAATGTGGCCGATGTGATGTCGTAGTGCTGAGGCATGTTCCAGGCAGTCAAATTGAATGTGTTTCGCAAACCGGCTGGGTGGGCGGGACATTCTGGCAAATGAATGGCTTGCCTCCTGGGTCTACAGTCGCCATGCCGCTCGCGTATTCAGGTATGTGAATCCGTGAAATCCGGCAGGGTGGTTCCGAGCAGACTGTAGCGAGTGAGCTGGTGGAGCATGAATACCCCAAGGGCCCCCGTTGCACCCTTACCACCGCACCGGCCCCGCCTCATCCCCCCAAAAAATCCACCGGCTGGTCTCCACATACGGCGAGGTCCCAATCGAATACGGGTCCATCCCCGCCTCGCTGCGCTCCAGCCGCACCAGGTAGCCGCCGTAGCTGGCGGCCCACAGTACGCTGCCGTCGGGGGCCATATCCATGCCGCTGATGGTGCTGCCGATGTGGTGGCGCCACAGGGCCTGGCCGTCGTCGCTGATGGCGTGCAGGTAGCCGTCTGCGTCGCCCAGAACGACCAGGCCGGGCTGGGTGGCCGAGGCGTAGACGCGGCAGCGGTTGTCCAGCGTAGGCAGGTCTTCTGCGTCGGTGGGCGCGGGCTGCGGCGCGTGTTGCTGCCCCTGCGCAGCGAGCGGCGAGGGCGGCGACAGTGGCGCGAGCGGCACCGACAGCGTGCTGCCCCAGTACAGATGGCAGGAGTTGGCGAACAGGCGTGTGCCGTCGTGCGAGAACGCTGTGTGGTGCGGGTAGGACGACTGCGGGTCGTATTCGGCCACCAGGGTGCCCTGGGCGTCGAGCAGGATGTGGCTGCTGTCCTGGTCGCCCACGGCGATGTGGCGTTCGTCGGGCGAGAGGGCCATGTGCAGCATGTCGAGGGCCAGCACGGTGACGTTCTGACCACCCACCTCTTCGTCCATCTGGTTCTTGGGCCAGGTGTAGGGGCCGTCTTCGTCGAAGGTCTGTGGGTGCAGGCGTTGCACGCCGCCACCGTCACTGTGGCCATCGCTGCCGCCGCTGCCGTTGGCCGTGGGCGTGAGCAGGTAGATGCCGGTGGGGTTGCGCAGCAGCACGCGCTGGCCGTCGTTGAAGGGGATGAGTTCGTCGCAGCGCTGCCCCAGCGGGCCGGGCGCCACGGGCACATGGGGTGGCAGGCCTTCGTTGCCACGGGGCGGGGCAAAACGCGCGATCACCGGGCCGCCAAAGCCCTGGTGGGTGGTGATCTGCTGGCCGTCGCTCTGCGCAAAGATGTGCCGGTTGTGGGAGCGGCCCAGGCCGCGCAGTGCGGGCAGGGGCTGGTGGTGCGGGCCCTGCACGGCCACCCAGTGCGCGGTGTCGTCGTAGGCAGGGCCAATGCGGGCCAGCACGCGGCCGTCGTCCAGCGCAATCACCGGGCCGATGAAGCAGCCCGCATTGGCAGCGCGTTGCACAAAGGCATCGGGGGCAAACGCAAAGCGCTGGCGAAAGCGCTCGCCCAGGTCGGCATCGGCATGCCGGTGCACCACGCGTGCCAGCTGCAGCACGGTGGCGGCGGCGGCCTTGCGTGGGTCGGGGGACAGGGGGTTGTCTTCCTCCTCGTCGTCGTCACTCTCGCCGCCTGCCGCTGCTTCATCGCCCGCTGCGGGCTCGGGGTTGTCTAGCGCCAGCTGGTGGGCGCGCACGGTGGCCACATAGGCCTGGCCGTCGGTCTGCCACTGGGCCGAGAGTTCCATCAATTCCAGCGGGAAGACCGCCACATCGGGCACATCGGCCGCCAGGGGCGGGGTGGCCAGCAGGTGCACTGCCGCCTCGATGCGCCGGGCCTCGGCCTGGCGGGCGGCCTCTTGCTCGGCCTGGGCGCGGATGCGGGCCTCCACGGCGCCATAAAAGCGCAGCAGGCGGGCGATGTGGTCGGCCGCGCCACGGGGCAGGGGGGCGCGGCTGTCGTTCTGGCGCTGCGCATAGGTGAATTCGACCACCGCAGGCCCTTCGCGGGCTTCGTCGATGTTGATCTGGTAGGCGCTGTGGGCGTTGTCTTCGTCGTCGCCCGGTGCGTCGTCTCCGTTGTGCCAGCTGAGCTTGAGCGCGCGGCCCCAGGGCTCGCCGTCGTGCATGCAGGGCTGGCGGGCGCCTACCCAGATGTCGCCCTCCCACCAGCCGTTGCGGTCGCTGTCCCACCAGTCGTTGTACTGGTCGGTGAACACGGGCAGGCTGGTGAAGCGCTCGATGTGTTCGGCCGTCAGCGTGGCCACCAGGCGCTGGTGGAGCGGGTAGCGCGCGCGGTGCTGGCCCACGGCCTTGCGCACGTAGTCAAGCACGCCGCGCCAGGCGGTCTGGCAGGCCTGCCAGGCTTCGGGGTCGGTGCCCTCGGCCAGCGCCTGCCATTCGCCGGGTTCGCCCTGGCTGTAGCGGCGGTACAGCAGGGTGAGCTGCGGCGTGGTGGGCACGCTGCGGCGCAGCACCGTGGCCGCCAGCCGCTGCAGCAGGCCCTGGGGCGCAGGCGTCTGCTCGACCGAAAGGTAGAAGTCCCAGGTTTTCCAGACGGTGATGAACACGTTGTCGTCGCGCTGGTCGCCGTCTTCGTCCACATGCCGCTGGCAGATCGAAAAGTCGGTCTGCTGGAACCAGCCATAGGCCTTGTGCTCCTTGTGCGCGATGACCGGCGTGTGCACCACGGCCAGGATGTTTGGCACGCTGATGCTGTTGTCGGCGCACAGGTCGTGTGCCAGCGGCCAGGCGGCCTGGATGTCTGCGCTGCTGTGCACCGCGCTGTCGCCAGCCCGCACGGCGGCCACCACCTGGGGGCGGTGCAGCCTGGCGGCCAGGCCGTCCTCGCCCGCGTCCGCCCCGTTGTGGCACTCGGGGGCAAACACGGCGCCCAGCACCTCGCCAGAGAACTCTGCCAGGTGCGGCACGGGGCGCACTTCGTCCAGCAGAAACTCCACCTGCTCGGGGCCTGCGATGTGCAGGTGGTATTCGTCGGTGAACAGCGCCACGCGGGCCTGCAGCCCGCCGTGCACGCGCAGCTCGCCGTGGTTGTAGTGGCCCCACAGCAGGTCCTGCACCCGCAGTGCGCCTTGCACATGCACCAGCTGCCCGCCGATCACGGCGTTGTGCACTTGGGCGTCGCCGGTGACGATGAGGTGGGTGGCGCCATCGGTGTCGTCGCAGGTCAGCGCGCCGTCGATCTTCAGGTGGCCGTCCACCAGGATGAGAAAAAGCGAGCGGGGGATGGGCGTGTTGTCCGCGCCGGTTTGCAGGCTGTGCCACCAGCGGCGCTGCGGGCTGCCGCTGGCCAGGGGGGCGTCCAGGTGCAGCTCGGGCCACTGCACGTCGCCGGTGATCCACAGCACGGTCTCATCGGCCAGCGCGGTGGGGTCCTCTGCCAGGCGCTCGGCCATCCAGCAGTCGGCGGGGATCAGGGCGGCCACATCGGCCAGCGGGCAAAGTCGGGCAGTGGGCATCGGGCGTTGAAGTGGTGGTGCCAGTGGCGGGGCATCGTACACGCAGGCCACGCGGCGGCTGCTTTGCGCGGACAATGATGTGTTGTCTTATTAATTGCCACCCCATGTCCCAGAATCCCCCCGTTTTTGAAGTCCTGCCCCGCGACCTCTCGGCCTACCGCCAGGGCAATGTGGGCATCGACTATGTGCACCGCTTCGAGTCCGGCAAGCCCGGCCCGCATGTGCTCATCAACGCCCTCACCCACGGCAACGAGATCTGCGGCATGGTGGCCGCCACGCACCTGCTCGATACCGGCGTGCGCCCGCTGATCGGCACGCTGACCATCAGCTTTGCCAACGTGGCCGCCTACGCGTCGTTTGACCAGAGCCGCCCGTTTGAAAGCCGCCAGCTGGTGCACAACCTCAACCGCGTGTGGTCGGCGGCCGAGCTGGACGGCACCGCAGACAGCCCCGAGCTGGAACGCGCCCGCGCCCTGCGCCCGGTGGTGGCGGCGGCCGACCACATCCTAGACATCCATTCCACCAGCCAGGACGTGCAGCCCTTCTGGGTCTATCCCGCCTACCCGCGCAACGCCGAGGCCGCGCTGGCCCTGGGCCGCCCGCCCGTGCACCTGGTGATGCCCAGCGGGCTGGGCTCGGGCACGCCGCTCATCCAGCATGGCCGCCACGGCCAGGCCGATGGCACAGGTGTGGCCCTGGTGGTGGAGTGTGGGCAGCATTTCCTGCAATCGGCCGCGGATGTGGCCACGATGGTGGCGCAGGATTTTCTGGCGCACTTTGGCCTGATCGCCCCGCTGGCCGACCGGCCCGCGCCCGAGGCACAGCGCCGCTACGAGCTGCTGGAGACCTGCATGGTGCGCACGGCAGACTTCCGCTTTGCGCGGCCCGTGCAGGGCTTTGAGGTGTTTGCCAAGGGCGAACTCATCGCCACCGATGGCCCGCACGAGATCCGTGCGCTGTGCGACGACTGCACGGTGATGATGCCCACGCGCGAGCCCATCGTGGGGCGCGAGGCGGTGTACCTCACGCGGCCAATCTGACGGAGTGAATTAAAACCGTTCACGCTGAGCTTGTCGAAGCGCCGCATAAGGCTTCGACCAGCTCAGCCCGAACGGGTGTTTCAAGTTCAAAAATATTGGCGCCAGGGTTCGTTCAGAACGACGAACCGGGCTGCTGCAAAAACGCCAGCTCCTCGGGCGTAGAGCTGCGCCCCAGCACCGCATTGCGGTGCGGGTAGCGCCCAAAGCGCGCAATGATGTCGCGGTGGCGCACTTCAAACTGCAGGTTGTTCTCCAGCCCCGGCTGGTCAAACAGCACCAGGGCCTGCGCGTGGATGGCGGCCGACTCGCTGTGCATGTAGGGCATGTAGGCAAAGGCGCGCTGCGCGGGCGTCAGCGCCGCGTCGTGGCCCCTGGCCACCAGCTCCTGGGCGAGCGCCAGGGCCTGGGCATCCTGCGCAAACGCCAGGGACGAACCCCGGTGCAGGTTGCGCGAGAACTGGTCCAGCACCAGGATCTCGGCCAGGCGCCCCAGGGGCGTGGCGCGCCAGGCCCACAGCTCGCACTGCTGCGCCGCCTGCCAGGTGGTGCCAAACCGGGTGCGGATCTGCGCGTCCAGCGCGTCGCTCTGGGCAAAGTGCTGCGCGGGTGTGAGTTCTTCAAACCAGAAGTGCAGGATGTCTTGGGCTTGCATGGGCTGGGTGTCCGGTCTTATTGAGAAAAATAGGCTGTTTCCGCGCTCTGGTATTCATTTGTTTGCTATTGAATTTGTAGTATTCAATGCGCGGACGATGGTGCAGTGGCGGCGGTGCCTTCAGGGCGGCACCACGGCCTGCGTGCGCTCCTGGCGCACCAGATACAGGCCGCTGCCGATGATGATCGCGCCCCCGAGCAGGGTGCTGTAGCCCGGCACGGTCTGCCACAGCACCCAGTCCAGCCCCATGCCCCAGGCCAGGGCCGTGTATTCAAACGGCGCCACCACCGACGCCTGCCCGTGGCGGAACGCCTCGGTGATGGCCAGCTGGCCTGCAAACCCGGTCACGGCCAGCCCGGCCACCAGCGGCCAGTGCGCTTGGGCCACACCCACCCACTGCGGCCAGGCCAGCGTGCCCGCGCCCAGCGCCAGCAGGGTGGTGGTCCAGAAGACCAGGCTGGCGCTTGAATCGGTGCGCGTGAGCAGGCGGCCCGTGATGGCCGACACCGCATAGCAGCCCGCCGCCGCCAGCACCGCCAGCGCGCCGAGGGTAAAAAACGCCTCCTGGCTGGGGCGCAGCGCCACCAGCACGCCCACCATGCCCAGCGCAATCGCCACCCAGTGGGCGGCGCGCACCTTTTCGCGCAGCACCACGGTAGACAGTGCGGTGATCAGCAGCGGCGCGATGAAGAACAGCGTGTAGGCCTCGGCCAGCGCCAACTCACGGATGGCAAACGCAAACAGCGCCAGCATGGCCACGTTGAGCCCGCCGCGCAGCAGGTGCAGCGGCCAGCGCACTTTGAGCAGCCGGGGCACCTCGCCGCGCCACAGCACATACAGGGCCACCAGCGGCAGCGCGGCCCAGCCCCGCAGCGCGGCGACCTGCATGGCCGGGTAGTGCGCCGTGAGCGTCTTGAGCAGCGCATCCATCAGCGAGAAGAAACCCACGGCCGCCACCATGGCGACGATGCCGCGCAGGTTGCCGGACGCGGCAAGGGGCTGAAGGGTGGCTGATGTGGAGGCAGAAGTAGACGATTGCGTGGGGCGCATGTCAGACATGGGAACCCCCTGGGCGCTGCCAGAGCTTGGCGAGGGCCTGCCATGTGTCAGGGACGGTGGCCTGCGCGCAGACAACGCAGGAAAAAGGTTTGTGCCGTTGCATGTGGAGGAGGGCGCGGGTGCTTCAGGTTGGCACCAAGGAAAAAGGCAAAAAAGTGTAGCGCAGCAGGTGCCTGCGGAATGCGCTGGGTTCGGGGTGTTTGGGGCGCTGAACCCTGGTGATTGTCAGGGCGTGGGCCCATCCACCGTGACACCTGGCAGGGCACCCAGCCGCCCCCGATGGATGATGGGGCAGTTCAGCACCACGCGGGTCTCCCGCAGTGTCACCAGCCCTTGTTCCTGAGCGTTCAGCACCTCCTCCTCGGACCGGAGCGTGCGGGCTTGCGCCGGGTGGACCCACGTCACCTGCACCAGCTGCCACAACGGGCTGTAAGCGGTGAACGTGTTGGCAGGCCCCACGGGTTGCGGGGCCGAGGCAAAAACACTGGCCTGCGGGTAGTTGGTGGTGCCATACACACGGTCGGTGGCGCCGGGGCGCCGGATGCCGCCGGGCGTGGCTGGTGCAACGTCGGCCAGCGCCAGGGCCAGCAGCGGTGCGTAGTTGGCGTGTTTTGCCTGGGCCACCTCTGCGTCAGACACATCGGTGGTCACGTAGAGCACCTCTTGCCCCTCGAACCATCCGCGCAGCAGTGGCAGGTGGGCCATCTCGGGCCGCTGGCCTGCAGGGGGCGCGGTGCTGCACCCGGCCAGCAGCACCATGGCGGCTGCCAGGGTGCCAGCAAACACAGTGGCCCGAAGGGATGGTGCGGAGCGGCGGATGGCTGGGGGCATGGGCGGTCCTGGTTGGCTGCGTTGGGTGGGAAGGCGCGGGGGGAGGGCGTGGAGGGAGGATAGTGCTTGCACCTCCCTGCTGGAGGTGACCCTGCCAGCAGATGGGCCATGACCCCCGGTGCATTGGGTTGATCCCAGGGCGCCCCTTGGTCCCACCAAAGCAGCATGGGAGGCCGCAACCGCCATCGCGTTGCTGTGCCGCCAGCACGACCGCTCAGCCCCCCGGGGCCGATACGGCCTCTAGCCAAACGACCGCGCTGCGGCCAGGGCGCCCATGCGCTGGCTGATCGCAAAAAACTCTGCCACCGTCTCTTCAATGATCTGCTGCGCCGTCTTGATGGAGTCGATGAGCCCGGCCGTTTGCCCTGCGAGTGCAGGGGCGGCCTCCATGTCACCGTCAAAGTACACGCGCTGGATGCCTGCAAAGCTGTCGGCGGGCATCAGGCCCGCCTCATGGATGGCCTGCGTGCGCTGCGACTTGAGCGCGCGGATGCAGGGGCTGGCCTTGGTGTTCAGCATCCAGGTGCCCGTCACGCCCGCATCGACGATGGCGTTCTTGTAGTTGGCGTGCACGGGGCTTTCGGCGCAGCTCACAAACCGTGTGCCCATCTGCACCGCCTCGGCCCCCAGCGCAAAGGCTGCGGCCATGCCGCGCCCATCGCAGATGCCCCCGGCCGCGACCAGCGGCACATCCACCCGCGCGCGGATGGCCTGCAGCAGCACCAGGGTGGAGACCTCCTCGGGGTTCTTGAAACCGCCGCCTTCGCCGCCTTCCACCACCAGGCCGTCGATGCCTGCATCCACACATTTGAGCGCTGCGTCCACCGTGGGCACGGCGTGGTACACGGTGATGCCCGCGTCCTTGAGCGGCGCAATGAACTTGGCTGGGCTGCCCGCCGAGGTGGTCACAAACTTCACGCCCGACGCGCACACAAAGCGCAGCATGGCGTCGTCCTTCAAAAAGCGGATGGGCAGGTTCACGCCAAACGGCAGGCCCAGCGCGCTCATCTTGGTGATCTCGGCCTGGCAGTTGGCGGTTTCGCCGGACGATGTCTCGATGATGCCCAGCCCACCCGCGCGCGACACGGCCGAGGCCAGCTGCGTGCGCGCGATCCAGCCCATGGGCGCCTGGATGATGGGGTAGCGCGCGCCGGTGTGGGCAAGGACGCGGTTGGTGGCGGGGGTGGTCATGGGCGGGGTCTCCTGATTTTTGGGAGCGCCCATTATTTCGACGGGTGTGCCGTCGCCGTGTCGCCCGCGTTACGGGGCCGAGGCGGGTGTCTCTTGCCAGGGCAGCTGCGCAAACAGCCGCTGCCAGTCGGCGCAGGGCTGCGCAGCAGAATCGTCGGCGGGGGCGTGTACGCCGCCCCAGCCCGCAGGCCCCGGCCATTGCAGCCCGCTGTCAAACGTCATCGCTGCGCCCGTCACTGGGTGCGGCACCGTGAGCTGCCAGGCATGCAGCCACAGCCTTTGCTGCCCCAGCCGCTCGGCCCACCAGCGGTTGAGCGGGCCCTTGCCATGCGTGGCATCGCCGATGATGGGGTGCGCCAGGTGCTTGAGGTGGCGGCGGATCTGGTGCCGCCGCCCGGTGGTGGGGATGGCCTCGACCAGCGAGGCGCGCGTGGTGGCAAAACGCGCATCGCTGGCCTCGGGCAGCGTGAGCTGCGCCAGCCGCCGAAAGCGGGTGTGGGCGTCCTGCACTGCCGCATCGGCCGGGGCGTCATCGGGCTTGAGCGCGTGGTCCACCTCGATGGCCTCCGGCGCCCAGCCGCGCACCATCGCCAAGTAGCGCTTGCGCGTAGCGCCATGCTCAAACGCCTGCGACAGCGCGCGCGCCGCATCGCTGTGCAGCGCCATCACCAGCACGCCGCAGGTGCCCTTGTCCAGCCGGTGCACCGGGAACACATGCTGGCCCAGCTGGTCGCGCAGGGTCTGCATCACAAACCGCGTCTCGCCCGCGTCCAGCCCCGTGCGGTGCACCAGCCAGCCTGCGGGCTTGTAGACGGTGACCAGGTGCTCGTCGCGCCAGAGGATGTGCAGGGGAGGGTGCATGAAGGAATCCATCGCCACCGGGACAGGCCGGGGAAGATAAGGGAAGGCGCGGATTGTGCCGCACTGCGCTGTGCCTAGACTGGCAAGCCTCAAACGCTGAAAGGAAGCCCAGGTATGTCCGCTGGAGACTGGAAAGACATGTACGCCGCCGCTGTGGCGGGCGACCTGGCGCTGGTGCGCCACCACATCAGTGCAGGCGTGAACCCCAACTACCAGCACCCCGAGATCTTGTGCACGCCCTTGGTGGCCAGCCTCATCCACGGCCACGACGCCATCGCGCACTACCTTTTGGTCCACGGCGCCGACCCCGGGCTGCGCTCCGACTTTGACGACATGACCCCGCTGGAGGCCGCGCGCCGGTACCGGCGCGCCGAGTTCATCGCCTTGCTGCAGGCACGGGGCGCCAAGGAAGAGCGCAAGCCGTTCTGGTGGCGCTGGCTGCCGGTGTAGTTGTTGGGGCGGCATTCTTGAATTGGAAACATCCGTTCGGGCTGAGCTTGTCGAAGCCTCGCGCGGCGCTTCGACAAGCTCAGCGTGAACGGTTTCTGCGGTGTTGACTCCGAATCAACAAGCTCCCTGAGCTGCTTCGCGCTCCCCCTCGCACTGGGACGCCGCCCCTGCGGCAGGGCGGCCCTTGCGCTGCGGCACCGGTCTGGGCCGTGCCCGTTTCAACGTGGGGACCGGCCAGCGTATGCAGCTTCCTTTGCCCGCATCTTGGCGCCGATGTACTCCCCATGCGTCACATGCAGCAGCCCGGCCACCTTGCTGATGGTGTGCATCTCGTTCTCGTCCAGGTGCGCATCGGCATAGGCCACCTGCCACATGGCTTCGACCAGCTGGATCTTCTGGTCCTGCGAGAAGTGCGCGTTCAGGCTGCTGGTGAAGCGCTGGTAGTCGTAGGCGGTCTGGGATGTGGTCACGGCCAGCTCCAGCAGGCGGGCCAGTTCGTCGTCGCTCAGCGCAAACTTGCTGCGCAGGGCGGTCACCACGGTGGTGCGCTCGGCGTCGTCCATCGCGGCATCAAATCGCACCACCTCCACCAGCAGCACGGCGGCGGCCAGCTGCACGGTGTGTGCTCGCTCGGCGGGTGACTGGGACGGCGTGGGCTGCGTGAAGCTGTCGAACAGGTCTTTGAGGGTTTGGAACATCGGGGGCCTTTGGGGAGGGCTTTCGCCGTGTGGCGCAAGGGGGTGGAGGTGTGGCCGCGCCGGTTGGTTCCCGCCGGGCGCGTGGGCGGTTGCGCACTTTGCGCTCGCTGCTGTCTGTTGCCCCAGCGACAATTGGGGGTCATGACGAAGAAAACCATACTCCCCCTGCAACTGCTGGTTGCCCCCGACAAGAACGACCCCGCGCCGCTGATCCTGTACCACGGGCGCAACTGCCCCGATGGCTTTGGCGCCGCGCTGGCTGCCTGGCTGTATTACGGTGAAAGCGCCGAGTACCGGGGGCTGGACCATGGCGATGTGCTCTCGGTGGACGACCTGCCGCCCGTGGCGGGCCGCACTGTCTACATCCTCGACTTCTCGTTCTCGGCCGAGATCCTGCAGGCCATTGACGAGCGCGCCGCCAAGCTGGTGATGCTGGACCACCACAAGAGCGCGGCCGAAAAGCTCACCGGCTTTGCCTGCCGCTGCGGGGTGGTGCACTTTGACATGAGCAAGTCGGGCGCGCGCCTGGCCTGGGAGTTCTTCCACCCCCACACCCCCATTCCGGCGCTGCTGCAGTATGTGGAAGACCGTGACATCTGGAAGTGGGAGTTTGAAGAGAGCGCACGCTTTCTCTCGGCGCTCGACATGGAGACGCAGGACTTTGCGCGTTGGAGCGAGATTGCCAGCTTCAGCCCCGAGCAGCTCGCACAGTTCATGGTGCGCGGCGCGGCCATGGACGAGAAGTACAAGAAGCTCTGCGCCGACATTGCCGAGGGCGCGCAGCCCCTGGTGTTCAACGGCATTGCGGGCCTGATGGTGAATGCGCCCGGCATGTTCCACAGCCTGGTGGGCGACATGCTCTCGGCCAAGACCGGCACCTTTGCGCTGATGTGGAGCGCGGGCGAAAAAGGCGTGAAGGTGGGGCTGCGTGCGCAGCGCAATTTCGACTGCATCGCGCTCGCCGAAAGCATGGGCGGCGGCGGCCACGCGCAGGCCTGTGGCTTCAAGATGAAGGTGGAGCGCCTGCCCGAACTGCTTTCTGGCACCTTCAACGCCTGAAATAGAGGCCAACTTTGAGTAAAAATCGGCCCTGCCGCTCTATGGGTAAGCGCTGATAGCTACTAAATATATAGCAATCAACGCAAGCTACACCAGCCGCAAATCCATCCCCTTCGTCCCCGGAAACACCCGTGTCACAGCGGCCGCGTTCAGCCCGTACATGCGCGCAAACAGCCCGCCCAGCACGGCGCGGTAGTCGTTGAGCACGGGGTAGTCGCGGTTCTGGAACAAGGTGGTGGCCGTGAGCGCCTGCTGCTCGCCCACCACGCGCCCGCCGCCCACGCCACCGCCCAGCACCCAGAACACGCTGCCGTGGCCGTGGTCGGTGCCCCGGTTGCCGTTCTCGCGGAAGGTGCGGCCAAACTCGCTGACCACCGCCACCACGGTGTGCTTCCACGCCGGGCCCATCTCGTCGGCAAAGCCTGCCAGGCCCCGGCCCAGCTCGTCAAACCGGTTGGCCAGCGCGCCCGTGGCTGCACCTTGGCCCACATGGGTGTCCCAGCCGCCCACGTCCACAAAACCGATCTGGTAGCGCGCCTGCATCAGCTTTGCCATGCGCCGGGCCGTGCCTTCAAAGCCCTTGGTGCTCAGCGCGTTGCGGCTGGCGGCTTCCATCTCGCCCTGCATGGTGCGGGCGACTTCTTCGCGCGTGGCAAAGCCTTCGGCCACGGGCGTGGCCAGCGGCGTGCCCCGGTACATGGATTCGATGAGCTGCGCCTGCCGCGCGTCCACACCGCTGCGGCCCGCCGCCGCGCTCAGCAGCGTGTTGGGGACATCCACCGCGCCGCGCAGCACCAGGGGCAGGGTGCTGGTGAAGGCCATGGGCTGCAGTGCGGCCGGGGCCGGGGGGTTGCCGGTGCGCGGGTTCAGCTCGGCCACCAGCCGGTTCAGAAAGCCTGAGCGGTAATCGCGCCGCCCGCCCACGGGCTGGCCCAGCTCCATGCTGTCCTGCGTGTCGAAGTGGCTGCGCGAGAGGTCATCCGTGCCTGCAAACGGCACAAAGGCCAACTGGCGCTGCTGGTACAGCGGCAGCATCGAATCGGCCAGCGCGGGGTGCAGGCCCCAGTCGGGCGAGAGCGGCAGCGCGCCGCCGTCTTGCCCCGGGCGGGCGATGGCGATGTTGGGCCGTGTCTCGTAGTAATAGCTGCTGGCCGTGGGCACAAGCAGGCTGGCGCAGTCATAACCGCCGCGCAAAAATACGAGCAGAAAACGCACGTCCTGCGCGCCGGGGGCGGCCATTGCGCTGGCGCTGTGCACGCCGAGTGCGCTGGCGCCCAAGGCTTGAAGAAGGTGTCGTCTGTGCAGCATGGACTTGTCCTTTCATTCGCGCTCGCGCACACCATCGACTGCTGCGCATGAGCTTGCGCGGCCTAAGCCAGGGCAGCCGTGCAAGGGCTGCCCCGCCGCACGGGCTGCGTCCCCCTTCCCGAATCGCGGAGCAATTCGAGAGAAGGGGGAAGGCGCGAAGCGACTCAGGGGGATGTGCTCCATCTTGCTCTAGCCGTGCATGAACTCGGGGGAGGCAAGGAACAGCAAGTTCCACTCACGCGGCGAGGCCGCCTGCGCCAGCGCATTGCGTGTGGCGGCCGACCAGGTGGGCTGCAAAGCGCGCACATAGGCACTCTGTGCCAGCGGTGGGGGCGTGCGCTGCAATGCAGATGGGTCGGCCATCTTCATCTCCTTCTCGCGCGGGGTGGGCAGGGGGGTGGCGGCCACCCCGGCGCCGATGGCGCGGGCGATCTCGAAGCGGGTGGACATCTGCCCCGAGCCCGCCCATGCCGCCGCATCCAGCGGGTAGCCGTCGGGCGTGGCGCGGCCATACAGGGGCTCGGCCAGGCGCTGCAGCCAGCCCAGCGCGGGTTCGGCGCCGGGCAGCACGGCGTCGCCATGGGCCAGGCGCAGGCTGGCCAGCACGTAGTGCACCGGGTCGCGAAACCGCTGGCCCAGCGATGCGCGAAATTCGGGTGCGTTGAACAGCGCCTCCAGCACGGCGGCGATGTCGCCATCGGTGCGCTCGAACGTGCGGGCCAGCGTCTGCAGCAGTGCGGGCGGCGGTTGGTCGCCCACCAGGAAGAGCGCGATCTTGCGCGTGATGAAGCGTGCGGTGGCCGGGGCGCGGGCCAGGCGGTCTAGCGCTTCGTCCACCTCGGCCAGACCCTCGGCGCGCAGGGGCTGGCCCAGCAGGGTCTTGGGCTCCCAGTCATGCCGCTGTGGGTTGAACTCGAACAGGCCCTCGCGCACGTAGTGGCGGCGCAGCGCGGGCTTCATGCGCGGGGGCTCGTCGCCGTCTGGCAGGCGCGCAATGCCCACGCCGGTCAGCACGCGTGCCAGCTCCTGCACATCCTGCTGGCTGTAGCCGCCGTCCACGCCCAGCGTGTGCAGCTCCATCAGCTCGCGCGCGTAGTTTTCGTTGATGCGGCCTGCTGCGTTGCGGGCGTTGTCCAGGTAATGCAGCATGGCCGGGTGGCGCACCGTAGCGCCCAGCAGGTCGCGAAAGCGGCCCAGGGCATGGGGGCGGATGGCGCGTTCCTCATAGTCGCCCACCAGCACACGCAGGTGGCCCTTGCCCGCAAACACGCTGAAGTGGTTCATCCAGAACCAGGTCATCTTCTCGCGCAGCTGGGTGGGCGAATACAGCGCGCGCAGCACAAAACGCTCGGCCGCCTCTTGCTGCAGCGCGCGCATGTCCTGCTGCCAGGCCTTGAGCGCGGCTTTGCGGCCATCCTCGGTGGGCTGGGCCTTGGCGGCCTGGTGCTGCGCCTCCATGCGCGCGGCCAGCTCGGGCAGGGGCGTGCGGGTGATGGCCATGGCGTCGATCTGCGCCTGGGCCGCGCGCGGCAGCGTGGCGGGCGGGGGGCGCAGCTGCGCGGCCAGGTAGGCGGCAACCCCTTGCGGTGGCAGCGCTTGTGCGCCTTGGGCGGTGTTGCCCCAGGTCACGCGGTCCAGCAGGCGGGCCAGGGTGGCTTCGTCGGCCTGGGCCCAGCCTGTGGCACCCACCGGGGCGGCGGCGCGGGCCAGGCCCAGCGGGGCGGTGGCGGCCAGGCCCAGCAGGCCTGCGAGCACGGTGCGGCGGTGAAGAGGGCCAGGGGGCGGGGCGAAAGGAGCGTTCATGGGGCGCGCTTTGGGAGCAGGCAGTGGGCGCATGGTGCGCCGCCCCCACGCGGCGTGCAAGCCTGCTGCGCGGGTTTTACCTGCGCGACACAAACGCCCCGGAGCTTGTTTACACGGGCTGTCGCGCCGTCGCTGAACTGCTGAAGAGCTAAACCGTTCAGTTGCTGGCCTGCGCAGCTTCCTCGAAGCGGTCCACCGTGCGCAGGGTCTTGAAGGCCAGCATCCACCCACCCACTACGCCCAGCGTGCACAGGCCGCCTACCACGGCGGCGGGCACCACACCCAGCCAGGCGGCGCTGGTGCCCGCGCGGAACTCGCCCAGCTCGTTGGACGAGCCGATGAACAGCATGTTCACCGCGTTCACCCGCCCACGCATGGTGTCGGGCGTGGAGAACTGCACCAGCGCGCCCCGGATGTACACGCTCACCATGTCGGCCGCGCCCGCCACCATCAGCGCCGCAAACGACAGCCAGAACCAGTGTGAGAGCGCAAACACCAGGTTGGCCACGCCAAACACCGCCACGGCGATGAACATGGTGCGCCCCACATGGCGGTTGAAGGGCCGCATGCTCAGGTACAGCCCCGCACCCACCTCGCCCACCGCCATCGCGCTGCGCAGCGCGCCCAGGCCTGTGGGGCCCACATGCAGCACCTCTTGCGCATAGATGGGCAGCAGGGCCACCACGCCGCCCAGCAGCACAGCAAACAGGTCCAGCGAGATGGTGCCCAGGATGATGGGCCGCGAGCGGATGAAGTCAATGCCCGCGCCAAAACGCTGCCACATCGTGCCCTGCGTGGGGCCGGGCGCCGTGCCGTGCGCCACCGGCACCCGCAGCACCAGCGCCACCCCCAGCGCAAAGCAGGCGCAGCACATGGCATAGGTCAGCTCGCCGCCGCCCAGCGCATACAGCAGCCCACCCAGCAGCGGCCCGCCGATGCTGGCCACGCGCATCAGCATGCTGTTGGCAGCCATGGCCTGCGCCAGATGCCCGCGTGGCACGACCTGCGGCAACAGGCTTTGCATGGCGGGCCCCGAGAACGCGCGCGAGCAGCCATACAGCACCAGCACGGCATAGATGCCCGCCACCCCGCTGGCCCCGTGGCCCGACAGCCACCACAGCAACGCGCTGCACACCCCGCCCACCGCCCAGGCCAGCGCCAGGATGCGCTTGCGCGCAAACCGGTCGATCAAATCACCCGCTGGCAGTAGCAGGCACAACATGGGCAGGAACTGCGCCAGGCCCACATAGGCCAGCGCCAGCGGCTCGCGCGTGAGGTCGTACACCTGCCAGGCCACCACCACGGCCTGCACCTGGGTGGCCACCACGGCCACCACGCGGGCGATCAGAAAAGCAACAAAACCGGAATGGCGGTAAACGCTGGCGGGCTCGGCATCGGGCGCCGAAATTGGGGATGGGGGGGCGGTCATGACAACGGAGGGGCGGTTGGCGCGGGGCTGAAAACAGCTCTTCAAGGGCCGGGCCAAGGGGGAGAGAGACCCCTCGATCCTAGCGGCTATGCCCCTGGCGCGCTGGCGGCTTAGAGACTCTCAGTCTCTCAGTGAAAGACCCGCAGAAATCGCCATTCAGGTTTTGCCGCAGCCCGTCGATAAGGAGAAAGAGAAGCGGGTTTCCGGGCTCCGGCGCTGTGGCGTGGGGGGCGGGAGCTGCGTATTTGTATTTATCACCACCACTCACCAGGAGCTGCGGAGCTGGCCATGGGGTTGACGATCAACACCAACGTAATGTCGCTGAATGCGCAGCGCCGGCTTGGCAATGCGCAGAACGACATGGCCACGACCGTGCAGCGCCTGTCCTCGGGCCTGCGCATCAACAGCGCCAAGGACGACGCGGCGGGCCTGGCGATCTCCGAGCGGTTCACCTCGCAGATCCGGGGGCTGAACCAGGCGGTGCGCAATGCCAACGACGGCCTGTCGCTCATGCAGACGGCCGAGGGCGCGCTGCAAAGCGTCACCGCCAGCCTGCAGCGCATCCGCGAGTTGGCCGTGCAGGCCGCCAATGACACCAACAGCGCGTCCGACCGCCAGGCCATCCAGGCCGAGGTGACGCGGCTGGCGCCAGAGATCGACCGAACCGGGCGCACCACGCAGTTCAACGGCATGGACGTGTTCGACCGCTCCGACGCCAGCGTGGTGGGCGACGAGAACTTGCTGTCCGTGTTCGACGGGCTGACCAGTGCAGGCAGCTGGCTGGAGAGCAGCGAGAACCTCATCCGCACCTACTTCGGCCTGCAGGGCGACGGCGCGGCCATCGACATCCGCTACACCGGCTTTACCGACAACGCGGGCGGTGTGGCCGCCTACGTGCAGGTCACCGGGTTTGACGGGCAGGGGCGGGGCAACAACCTGGTGCTGCAGGTGGACATGGCCGACTTCGTGCCGCCCAACCCGCCCAATGGCGGCTCTGCGCCGTTCTACAACGACCGTGTGATTGCCCACGAAATGGTGCACGCCGTGATGGCCCGCTCCACCAACTGGCAGAACATCACCGGCAGCCACCTGTGGTTTGCCGAAGGCGCGGCCGAGTTCATCCACGGCGCCGAAGAGCGTGTGCGCGCCGACGTGGCCAACCTGGGCGTGGCCGCCGTGGTGGCGGCCATTGGCGGGCCCAGCAATACCAGTGAGTTCTACTCGTCCAGCTACTCGGCCGTGCGCTACATGCACGACCGCATCAAGACGGCAGGCGGCACCGGCATCAAGGATGTGCTCACCTACATGAGCAACAACCCCGGCTCCACGCTGGACACGGCCATTGGCGCCGCCTCGGCGGGCGCATTCACCAACGCGGCCGATGTGCAGGCGCAGTTCGCGCTCAACGGCGCGGCCTTCATCGGCGGGTTTGACCTGAACAATGCCGACACCGGCGCCATTGGCGGCGCCGACGTGGACGGCGGCATGGTGCGTGACGCCAAGGCGGCCCTGCCCAACCAGGGCAGCCGCTCGGGCAAGGACGCGCTGCAGGGCTTCACCGAAACCTACGAAAACATCGCCTCGTCCAGCGGCGCGATCAGCACCAAGGTCTTCCAGGTGGGCGCCAACGCCAACCAGACCCTGGAAACCCGCGTGGGCGCGATTGGCCTGGGCGCCATGGGGCTGCGCAACACGCTGGACGTGACCACCTCGGCCGCGCAGGCCATCGTGTCGGTAGACCGCGCGCTCGACTACGTGAACAGCCAGCGTGCCGTCATCGGTGCGCAGTCGTCGCGGCTGGAGTCGGCCATCACCAACCTGCAGATCGGCAGCGAGAACCTCTCGGCCAGCCGGGGGCGCATCACCGACACCGACTTTGCGGTGGAGACCGCCACCCTGGCGCGCCAGCAGATCCTGCAACAGGCGGGCAACGCCATGGTGGTGCAGGCCAACCAGATGCCCCAGGGCGTGCTGGCTTTGCTGCGCACCTGATCCATTCCTCTCCAACTCAGCCCAGCTCGGCTCTGCTCAGCGCTGGCTGCGCCGGTGCCGGTAGTCCCACGGCGCCAGCGGCCGTTTTTGCGACCACAGGCCGGTGCCGCTGCTGCGCGCTTTCGACTGCAAAGCCGCCAGCTCCGGGCGCGATTCGGCATAGGGCGTGTACACCCAGGCCAGGCCCGCGCGCACCTGGGCCGTGGCCACATCGGCACTGCCACAGCGTACATGGGCCACCGTGCGGCCGTAGTTGTCCTCGTCCACCGGCTGCAGCGTGGCGCGCTGTTTGAAGCACAGCCGTGCCAGGTTCTGCCGCGACTTCTGGCCAAACGCCTGGCGCGACTCGGGCGCGTCGATGGCGGCAATGCGCACCTTCACCTGCTGGTAGGCGCCGGGCGCGCCGCAGCGCGCGGTGAGGGTGTCGCCGTCGCTGATGGCGACGACCAGGCAGAGCAGGGAAGCGAGGGGCACGGGTGGGGCGGCGGGGGGAGGTGGAGGAGGAGGCTGCAAGACAGCACAGGCGGGAGTCGGCAGCTTTACAAGCTTTTTAGGCCTCTTGGGCGCAATGGGTAAGCGCTGATAGCTATCAATAGTGTAGCTGCTGTGGCAAAGCTTCCGAAGCGCGCCAGGGCGTGCGACCTGAGGGGCGCCGGGATGCCCTTTTTATGTGCAGCCTGCTGAAACCACGCACCGGCGCGGGTTCTGCGGGTTGTTCCGGGGTTTATCCACAACCTGTTGCACATGCGGCGGGTATAACTTGCAGGAAGAGGGTGGGCACGGCGCACAAACCCTGTCCAAACCCCGGGCATGCAGCGGCCGGTGGGCTGGCCGCTCCCTAAAATCGATGGAACCGCGCCGGGCCTGTGCCGTCAGAGCACCCTGTTGCGCAGCGTGAACAAGACAACCCGACATGACACCAAAACCCCAGACGCATTGCCCCTTGCCCCCCGCCGCACCGGCGGCCCGCGCGCCAGCCCGGGCTCCGCTGCGGGCGCTGGCTTTGGCCCTGGCGGGCGGTGCATCGGCCCTGCTGCTGGCGGGCTGCGTGGGCACCACCGTCAAGACCTTCGAAGTGCAGGAAAACTTCGGCTCCGTGGCCACCTACTCGCGCCTGTTCGACGCCACGCCGCAGCAGACCTGCGAGGCATCGCGCCGCGCGCTGCTGAGCCAAGGCTACGTCATCTCCACCCAGCAGGCCGAGCTGATCGAGGGCAAGAAGAGCTTCCAGCCCGAGGCCGAATCGCACCTGCAGATGGTGGTGCGTGTGGTGTGTGTGCCCGAGGCCAATGACGGCAAGGTGAGCCTGGGCTTTGTGACTGCATTGCAGGACACCTACGCCCTGCGCAAGACCAACAACTCCGCCAGCGTGGGCGTGGGCGCCATCGGCTCGGTGTCGCTGCCGTTTTCTTCCAGCAGCGAATCGCTGGTCAAGGTGGGCAGCGAGACCATCTCCAAAGACACCTTTTACGAAAGCTTCTTCGACCTGGTCAAGCGGTACCTCATCATCGACCAGGCACAGACTAGCGGCGGCTGAACGCGTGATGCCAGGCGCCCCGCAGCGATAGGGCAGCAGGCTTCACTTGCCGCGCCAGCGCTCCACCAGCGCCCACCCCTCGGGCCAGTCGCCCAGCCCGCTGTCGGCATTGAGGTGGCCCCGCGCGCCCAGCACCACGGGCTCGGCGTTCCAGGCGCTGGCGCACTGCGCCGGAAAGCCGGGGGTGGAATACGGGTCGGTGGTGCTGCTCATCAGCACCCGTCTTGTCATGGAGGGCTGGGTGGGCAGCGCTGGCAACGATGCAGGCAGCGGCGCAAAACCCCGGGCGTCGGCCGGAAAGTTTGGCCCGCTGGGGTCGGGCACCGCCACCAGCAGCAGCGCGTGCACGGCCCGGTGGTGGCGCGCGGCCCAGTGCACCGCCACCAGGCAGCCCAGGCTGTGGGCCACCAGAATCGGGGGCTGCGGCAGCGCGGCAATCGCATCGTCGAGCGTGCGCACCCAGGTGTCGCACACGGGGTGGTCCCAGTCGGCCTGCTCCACCCGCGCCACGCCCGCATGCCGCGTTTGCCACAATGACTGCCAATGTGTGGGGCCCGAGTTGTAGATGCCCGGAATGAGCAAAACTGGTCGCGTCGTCATTCAATTCCCTTGTCGTCAAAGCAGATCCATCACTGCCCGCCAACGATAGGAAACTGCGGCCACCTCGGCCAGTGGCACCCATCGGAAATCGCCCGCCCAAACCTTGAAGTCATCGCAAAACACAAAGGAAACGCTGCTGTGGAACTGGACAAAAAAGACCGGCAGATCCTCACGGCCCTGCAGCACGACGCGCGCCAGAGCCTGTCGGCGCTGGGCAAACAGATCGGCCTGTCGCAGCCCGCGATGAGCGAGCGCGTGAAGAAGCTCGAAGACGCAGGCGTGATTGCGGGCTACTCCGCCCGCATCAACCTCGCCGCCGTGGGCCTGGGCCTGCAGGCCGTGGTGCGGGTGCGCACCACGCACGAGCACATCCAGCGCTATGTGCAACTGTTCCAGTCCATGCCCGAGGTGCTCGACGCCGTGCGCGTGACCGGCGAAGACTGTTTTGTGGTGCGCTGCGCCTTCGGCCAACCCGCCGACCTGGAGCGGGTGGTGGATGCGCTGGCGGCTTTTGGCAGCGTGTCCACTGCGCTGGTGCTGTCGCACCCGGTGAACAAGGCGGTGCCGCTGGTGTAGCCCGGGTGGGGTGGGCCTCTTGCAAGAAAAATGGCTCTCTTCCGTTTCGGGTGGAAAGCCACATTCCCCACCATAGCCATGGTCAGGCCCTTGCTTTTTGCAAAGGACTGCCCGGCAGGTGAGTGAGCTTTCCAGCGATCAGGAACGCCATGGCGATGAAGTGGTCGGTGGTGCCATAGC
>NZ_LUKZ01000030.1:34928-80718 GCF_001633105.1 Acidovorax sp. GW101-3H11 | reverse complement strand
GATGGCTGCCCAAAGGGATGGGTACTCCCCCCGGTGCTCCTGCACCAATCTCACCGCACGCTCACGCACCTCAGGCGAGAACTTGTTTGACTTCTTCATGGCTCAATCCTCTCAGAGAAAAGAGCCTCCTCAAAACCCGGGGCGATTCACCAGGTTGGCCTCTGGTGAAACAACCGACTCACCATCGCCTTGATCTCCGAGGACACTCTCCCCACTGGAGAGCGGGCCACCTTGGTCGCGCTCAGATTTCTCCCTTTGGGGATCAGCGCCGATGGCGCCCACGGGCATAGCGCTGAGCAGTCCTTCTATCGACAACAACTGTATAGGGCGCCCGACTGCATCACCGTGTCCCGGTACCACGCTGGTGCCGAGCGGGGTACCTGAAGGCTGCAGCCTACTTGATTCGAACCGCTGTACTGACACTATGTGGTCTACCAATACCCCAAGCGATTCACCTGCCGTGCAAACGACGAGCAACCTTGATTCAAGCGGTGCGTTGGGCAGTGGCGGTTCAAGCCCCAGGACGTGGTGGATGCGCACCACTGGCACCTTGCGCCGCCCCCAGGCAAGTACTCCATGCAGGCCATTCACCAGGGCAGGTAACTTTTGTATGGGAGGTGTCGTCATCAACGTGCCCACCGATTGAACCGGCAGGGCAAAACGTGATCCGCCCACCTCGAACACGACGTGGGCCTCTGTGAAAGTACGTGAAGCAGCGCTCGAGTTGCCCCTCTGTGGATTTTCCTGATCTGGGTTAGAAGCGGGGCCGAGTGCCTGATTGATAGCTGGCCGTTCTTGTACCCATACCTGAGTCAGCTTTAGAAGATGCTCAGTGTCCAGCAAGGGAACGGACGTAGAGAATCCCTGAACTTGCAACACGCTGTGGAATAGCTCGTCAGTGGAGTTGTCATGATGTATTCGAGTCAACCCCTCGGGCGCCACCTCAACGATGCCTACGGTGCGCTCAATGGCTATGCTTGTCATCATCCCCGACTTCTGCAGGATAAGTACCTGCGCGTTAGACCCCATAGGGTCCATCTGCCGCAGGCTACCCCAACAAGCGAGGTCTACTATTGGTACCACTAGGTCTCGGTGCTGGCACACCCCAAGCAGAGCGCGCTCCCGGCGCGGAAGATGGGCGGCTTTTCCATCGAGCGGAAAAGCCTGGCCGACCTCTTCAACGGCAACAGCTAAGGTAATGCCTGCCGTACAAACAAGTGCATACCGATTTGACTTGTGCTGCGGCAGCGGCAGTGATTTCGACATCGGCCTAGCCCACTCTCGTCGACCCATCTAACTCTGACAGCAATTGTGCAGCGCTATGCGTTGCCTGAGCCTGCTGAACGGAGGCCTTGTGGATATCTTTCATCGCTTCACACGAATTGCCTACTGCGCGCACGATTCGCGAAAAAACATCCTCGACTTGCTCGGAGATCCTGCTGCCCTCTTCTATGCGCAGAAGGGTCTCTGTCATCAACTGACTGATGCCCCTGGTTGCAGAGGAGGACTTTTCTGCCAACTTGCGAACTTCGTCTGCCACGACAGAGAAACCTAGCCCATGCTCAGCGGCACGGGCTGCTTCGATAGCAGCGTTAAAGGCCAGGAGATTGGTTTGGCTGGCAATTTCGCGGATGGTATCCACGATGTCATTGACACTGCGCGACGCATTTTGAATCTGCCTGGTAGCTTCTCGGGAGCGCTGTAGCAAAACCGTGCCACCAGAGGCTTCTTCCTGAGCCGATAGCGCGAGCGCTAGTGACTCTTGGGAGCTATTTGCGACACCGTCGGTCGTCCCCGAAAGTTGATTTAGCACAGAGGTTATCTCAGGCACTTTTTCTCGAATCATCTGTTCTCGTTGAACCTGTTCGGTCACGTCCATGGCGAACTTCACGATCTTGTACGGCTTACCCTCCGCATCCATGATGGCGTTGTAGGTGGCCTGTATCCAAATCTCAGCCCCATGTTTACCCAACCTCATGTAACGCCCGCTCTGAAACTCACCCAGCGACAGGGAGGCCCAGAAGTTGCGGTACTCGGCGGACTTCACTAGAGCGGCCGTGCAGAACATGCTGTGGTGCTTGCCTTGTATCTCTGGCAGCGTATAGCCCAAGGCGCGAAGGAAGTTGTGGTTGGCCTCAAGAACGTTGCCCTGCATGTCAAACTCAATGACGGCTTGAGAGCGCGAAAGTGCTTCGAGCTTTCCCTCAAATTCTGTATTTCGCACTTTTTCGGCTGTGATATCAGTGGCGAACTTGACCACGCTTTCAGGCCGCCCCTCAGCGTTCAAAACGGGGTTGTAGGACGCTTGTATCCAGACCTCTCTACCTTGTTTGTCCAGCCTTCTGTACTCTCCCACATGGAAATCACCCCTCTCCAATCGATCCCAGAATGCTATGTACTCGTGAGACTTGACGAAATCCGGAGCGCAGAAGATGCTGTGGTGCTGGCCCACGACTTCCTGCAGTGAGTAGCCAAAGGTGCGCAGAAAGTTGTCATTCGCATGCAGAACTCTCCCATCGAGAGAGAATTCAATGACCGCTTGGACGCGGTTTACGGCCGTATACAGCGCCTGAGCTCGTGCATCAGAACCCGAAGACGTGTAGTCAGAGTTACTGAGATGTTGAACAGTCATGGAAAGAGTCTCCGAGGGTGGATTGGGCATTGTTCCGGGGATTAATTGCTGGGAAACGCTCGCGCATCCAGCTTGAAAACCGCCACGGCCCCCACCAGGGCCTGGGCCTGGTGGCTCAGGCTGCTGGCGGCCGCGGCCATTTCTTCCACCAAAGCCGCGTTCTGCTGCGTGACCTGGTCCATCTGCGTCACAGCCTCGCCCACCTGCGATACGCCAGTGCTCTGCTCGCTGCTGGCGGCACTGATCTCGCCCATGATGTCGGTCACGCGGCGGATGGCACCCACCACCTCGGTCATGGTGGTGCCGGCCTTGATGTCGGCGATCTTCTTGCTGCTGTCGTTGATGCCTTTCATGGTGGTCACCACCTCGGCCACCACGTCGCCGCCCTGACCTGCCACAGTGGATGCGCTCATCGCCAGCTGGTTGTTCGAGTGGCCCATACCCAGAAGACCAATGCCTCCAACCAGCAAGACCAGGCAACACAGCACTCCAAGGAGAGCGACTAAGCGGGTGGAAATTTTCAGATTGCTCATCTTGCAGTCCTCGAATCGGAGCATGCCGTGATGCCAATGAAACGCTGCTCAACCCAATCTTGGGAGAGGAAGAGGGGCGAAATTGAGGGAGATTTCATGAGCTTGGGTAGGCGTGGCTTAAGTTGATAACGTCATTGTAATGATAAAAATGATTTTTTGATGGTTTTTTGGAAATTTTCATTTGTGTCATTTTTTTCGAAATTTCCAAGTGCCATCGAAAGCAAGGACTGGACTTCCAGTAGGCCGTGACGGTCCATGGTGGATCGACATGAGTACATGGTTGCGCTCAGAACCGGTGGTGTGGGGATGCTCCCGTAACAGCAAGAGCCTGACCGATCGGGGACCAGCGGGAAAAAAGCCTGTAGTCGTATATCTGGCATCTGTGGTGGACTCTGGGGTGGTCCGTGCCGACATGGAATCTGCGTCACCCCGTCGCCATACGTTGCAAGCGGCAGGCAAGCTGCCAAGAGTGTTATTGGCGTAGTGCGAGGGGGGGAACCGATTCGCCATGATGGTCGATCAACCCCGTGGCAGGTGATTAAGAAACTGCTGTTCTGGCGTGCTGACCAGTTGTACTGATTCAGTCGGGCATCGCAAGGCTCTGATGGCTCTCCTCATTGCTCAACGAAGCTGCTTCATCGAACGGTTTGTGATCGCGCAACGTCGCATAGCAAATGAGCGCTAACTTGTTGGCCTGCGCGCAGGTGGCCTTGTTGTGCTTGCTTCGCCTACGCGCATTCAAACGGCTATGGCCAAGTCGACAGCGACATCAGTGGCGTGCATGTCGGACTCCTTTCGTTTGAAGACCTAGTCCCTGCGCCAATGAAGACCAGTGCGCCAATTTCGTGCAAACAAACGGAGGAGTCGATCCCATCATTCGAGCCGCTAGGCGGCCACGCAAACGGGTTCCTTGGTACTAGGGGGCGAAGCCATTCAAGATGCGAGGCGTTCAACGACCGGTTTGGCGGCTGCTGTGATTCAAGCACTGGACTGTGAATGACTCAGATCAGCCTGGGTCAGGCCTTCAACTCTTCCAGAACCCTATGCTCGATGCGGCCCAGACGTTCGCCCATGCCGAGTTATTCGGTGCGGCTGCATGGTCACTTTGGTGACGCCGAACCGGGCCATCCCCATTGCCTGCGCCCCTTGCGGTCTCTAGGCTTGTGGGCACAAGGAGACTGTCTGCCCTATGCGTCCGCACCACAAGTTCTGGCCCCGCCGCCTGCCGCATGCCATCACCCTGCCCGCCACCTCGCTGTGGGACAACCTGGCCACCAACGCCCGGCGTTACCCGGACAAGCCCGCGCTGGTCTTCTTTGGCAGCACCGTGACCTATGCGCAACTGGCTGCCGGGGCCGAGCGGGTGGCGGCGCGGCTGGCCAGCCTGGGTGTGCAGCGCGGCGACCGGGTGGTGCTGTGCATGCAGAACTGCCCGCAGCTGGTGATGGCGCACTTTGGCATCCTGCGTGCTAATGCGGTGGTGGTGCCGGTCAACCCCATGAACCGGGCCGAGGAGCTGAAGCACTACATCACCGACCCCGACACCAAGGTGGCGATCACCACGGGCGACCTGGCCCCGGAGATGGCCAAGGCGAGCAATGCGCTGCACCCGTCCGAACGGCTGGCGCACCTGGTGGTGACGCAGTTCAGTGATGCGTTCGATGTCAATGTGACGGGCGCCGATGCGCCGCCCGAGGCCTGGGGGGAGTGGTTGGGCACACGGCACCCGCTGCCCGTGCTGGATGGCGGCGAGGCCCATGCGTGGGTGGATGCCATCGCCTGCACCGACACCCCTCCGGCGCTGGCGGTGGGCCCGCACGACCTGGCGCTGCTGCCCTACACCAGCGGCACCACGGGCCTGCCCAAGGGCTGCATGCACCTGCACAAAAGCGTTATGCACAACGCGGTGGCCAGCAGCCTGTGGGGCAATGGCTCGGCCGACAACGTGACGCTGGCCGTGGTGCCCATGTTCCACATCACCGGCATGGTGAGCGTGATGCACACGTCCATCTATTGCGGCGCCACGCTGGTCATCATGCCCCGCTGGGACCGCGACCTGGCCGGGCGCCTGATTTCGCGCTACCGGGTGACCACCTGGACCAACATCCCCACCATGGTCATCGACTTGCTGGGCAGCCCGAACTTTGCAAGCTATGACCTCTCCAGCCTGGCCTACATCGGCGGTGGTGGGGCGGCCATGCCCCAGGCGGTGGCGCAGCGCCTGCTGGAGCACTATGGCCTGCGCTATGCCGAAGGCTATGGCCTGACCGAGACGGCGGCCCCGTCGCACGCCAACCCGCCCGACAACCCCAAGCAGCAGTGCCTGGGCATCCCGTTCATGAGCACCGATGCGCGGGTGATCGACCCCGACACCATGCAGGAGGTGCCCATGGGCGAGCAGGGGGAGATCATCATCCATGGTCCCGAGGTGTTCGAGGGCTACTGGAAGCGGCCCGATGCCACGGCGTCGGCCTTCATCGAGTTCGAGGGCAAGCGGTTCTTCCGCTCGGGCGACCTGGGGCGCATGGATGAGGACGGCTATTTCTTCCTCACCGACCGGCTCAAGCGCATGATCAATGCGAGCGGCTTCAAGGTGTGGCCCGCCGAGGTGGAGGCGCTGATGTTCCGCCACCCCGCGATCCAGGAGGCCTGCATCATCGCGGCCAAGGACAGCTACCGGGGCGAGACGGTGAAGGCGGTGGTGGTGCTGCGCGCCAGCCACCAGGACACGACCGAGCAGCAAATCATCGACTGGTGCCGCGAGAACATGGCGGTGTACAAGGTGCCGCGCATCGTGCAGTTTGTGAGCGCGTTGCCCAAGAGTGGCAGCGGCAAGGTGATGTGGCGCACGCTGCAGGAGCAGGAAGCGGCGTAGCCGCTGGCAAGTTGGCGGGGCCCGCAGTCCCGTGGGTGATTGAAAGAGACGAAGGTGGGGCTGCCGGTGGTGCAGCCCTTTCTTTTTGGGGGCGGCAGCGTGGTGTCAGGACGCGGCCGACGCAATGGTCAGCTCGCCCAGGTCGCGCTCCAGCAGGGCCGGGTCGCCCAGTTGCAGCTCGATCAGGCGGCGCAGATGGGTCACGCTGTCCAGGTCGATGCCCCGGCACAGCAGGCCGGTGTGTAGCCCGTGCACATGGGCCACCTCGGTGGACATGGCGATGTGGTTGCCGGTTTCGGCCAGGGGGATGGTGATCTGGCAGAGCATGCCGGGCTCCAGCTCGGCCTGTGCGGGCACGGTGATCAGTGCGCCCTTGAGCGACAGGTCCAGCACATGCACGCTGAATGCATCGTGGGAGGTGGTGAGCAGGGCCGGTGCATCAAAGCTGACGCGGACAAAGTGGCGGCGTTCATGGGGCATTGCTGTCTCCTGTCTCCTGAGCGAGGCGTGGTGGGCACATGCTACTCCAACCCTCACCCGGTCAGATTGCCTTTGGAGCTTTTGGCAGGCTTTCGTTACCATGCGGCTTCCGCCATTGATGGATGGAGTCAGGCCGTGGGTCCAGGCGTTTACCAGTTCAATCGCCACGCTGCGGGCGTGCTGCGATGGGTTGTGGTGATCTCACTGCTGTGGGTAGGCGTCGGTGCGATCAGTGCGTCTGCGGCACCGCGTGAGCTGCGGGTGGGGGTGTATTCCAACGAGCCCAAGGTGTTTGTTGATGAGGACGGCAAGGCCTCGGGCATTTTTGTGGACCTGCTGCAGCTGGTGGCCGACCGCGAGCAGTGGACGCTGAAGTTTGTGCTCTGCAACTGGCAGGACTGCCTGGAGGCGTTGCGCGCCGGGCGGCTTGACCTGATGCCCGACGTGGCGCGTTCGCCCGAACGCGAGGCGCTGTACGACTTCCATGCCCTGCCGGTGCTGCACAGCTGGTCGCAGATCTACCGGGCGCAGGGCAGTGCGATCCACTCGCTGTTTGACCTGCAGGGCAAGCGGGTGGCGGTGCTCAAGGGCTCGGTGCAGCGCGCCACCTTCCTCAACATGATGGACAGTTTTGGCATCCAGGTGTCGCTGGTGGATGCTCCGAGCCTGATCGAAGCCTTTGCGCTGGTGCAGCGTGGCGAGGCCGATGCGGTGATTGCCAACCACCTGTTTGGCAACTTCCATTCGGTTCGCTATGGCGTGACGGACTCGGGCATCGTGTTCCAGCCCGCCACGCTGTTCTTTGCCACCACCCCCGGGCGCAACGCGGAGGTGCTGGCGGCCATCGACCGGTCGGTGCAGGACTGGCGCAGCGGCGCCGACCCGGCCTATGCCGAGGTGCTGCGCCGCTGGGGCGTGCAGGCGCAGGAAGGGGGCATGTCGCCCCTGGTGTGGTGGAGCCTGGGCGGGCTGCTGGTGTTTGGCCTGCTGGCGGCGCTGACTGCGCTGGTGCTGCGCCGTCAGGTGCAAGAGCGCACCCGCCACCTGCAGGACAGCGAGCAGAAGCTGGCCACCATCCTCGACAGCGTGGGCGCGTTCATTTACATCAAGGGCCGGGACTACCGCTACCAGTACGCCAACCACCACACGCTCAAGCTGTTTGGCAAGGCGGCCAGCGAGGTGGTGGGCCATGACGACACGGCCGTGTTCGATGCCGCCACGGCCGCGCAGCTGCGCGCCAACGACCGGCGCGTGCTGGAGGATGGCGAGACGCTGGAGGCCGAGGAGGTGAACACCCAGCTGGTCACGGGCGAGACGCGGGTCTACCTGTCCATCAAGATCCCGCTGCGCCACGCCGACGGCAGCGTCCATGCGCTGTGTGGCATCTCCACCGACATCACCGAGCGGCGCAAGGCCGAAGAGTCGCTGCAGATCGCCGCCACGGTGTTCGAGTCGTTCGAAGGCATGATCGTCACCGGGCCGGACCAGCGCATCCTCAAGGCCAACCAGGCTTATGCGCGCCTCACGGGTTATGCGGTGGAAGAGCTGGTGGGGCAGACGCCCCGGCTGCTGCACTCGGGCCGGCAGGACGCAGCCTTTTATGCCGCCATGAAAACCGCGCTGCGCACCACCGGCAGTTGGCAGGGCGAGGTGTGGAACCGGCGCAAGGATGGCACGGAGTACCCCGCCTGGATCACCATCACCACGGTGCGCTCGCCCGAAGGCGAGGTCACGCACTATGTGGGCACCCAGACCGACATCTCCAGCCGCAAGGCTGCCGAGGAAGAGATCCGCCTGCTGGCCTTCTACGACCCGCTCACCGGCCTGCCCAATCGGCGCCTGATGACCGACCGCCTGCAGCACAGCCTGGCGGCCAGCGCGCGGTCGGGTACGGGCGGGGCGCTGCTGTTTGTCGATCTGGACAACTTCAAGGACCTCAACGACACCCAGGGCCACGAGCTGGGCGACCAGTTGCTGCGCCAGGTGGCGGCCCGCCTGTCGGGCTGCGTGCGCATGGGCGACACGGTGGCCCGCCTGGGGGGCGACGAGTTCATCGTGCTGCTGGAGGGCCTGAGCCCCCATGCCGCCGAAGCCGCCGCCCAGGCCGAAACCGTGGGCCGCACGGTGCTGGCGGCGCTGAGCCAGAGCTACCTGCTGGGCGGGCTGTCGCACCACAGCGCGTGCAGCATCGGCATTGCGTTGTATGCCGACGCACGGGGCTCGGTGGACGAGCTGCTCAAGCATGGCGACATGGCGATGTACCAGGCCAAGGGCGCGGGGCGCAACACCCTGCGGTTTTTTGACCCGCGCACGCAGGCCGATGTGACGGCGCGCACGCTGCTGGAGGCCGGGCTGCGCGAGGGGCTGCGCGATGGCCATTTTTTGCTGCACTACCAGGCGCAGATCAACGCGCACCAGGGCGTGGTGGGCGCCGAGGCCCTGGTGCGCTGGCAGCATCCGCAGCGCGGCCTGGTGTCGCCCGCCGAGTTCATCCCCGTGGCCGAGGCCTCGGGCCTGATCGTGCCCCTGGGCACCTGGATCTTGCGCACCGCCTGCCAGCAGCTGGTGGCGTGGGGCCAGGACGAGCGCACCGCGCACTGGACGCTGGCCGTGAACGTGAGTGCGCGGCAGTTCCGCCACAGCCATTTTGTGGACGAGGTGCTGGGCGTGCTGGAGGAAACCGGCGCCAACCCCCGCCGCCTGAAGCTGGAGCTGACCGAAACCCTGCTGCTCGACGACGTGGAGGACACCATCGAGCGCATGGAGCAATTGCGCCGCCACGGCGTGGGTTTCTCGCTCGACGACTTTGGCACGGGCTATTCCAGTCTGAGCTACCTCAAGCGCCTGCCGCTGGACCAGCTCAAGATCGACCAGGGCTTTGTGCGCGACCTGCTCACCGATGCCGACGACGCCAGCATCGCCCGCACCATCGTCACGCTGGCGCACAGCATGGACCTGGGCGTGATTGCCGAAGGCGTGGAAACCTGCGAGCAGCGCGACATGCTGATCAGCCTGGGCTGCCTCACCTGGCAAGGCTACCTGTTCGGGCGCCCGGGCCCGGCGGAGGCCCTGCAGGCGGCCGCTGCCGCGCATGTGGTGGTGCCATGAAGGCTTGTGGTGGGCGTGGGTTGAAAACTCCTGTTTTGATAGCTGAAAACCATTGATGGATGCGCGGAGAGGGCTGTTTTTTTCAATAAACTGCTGCCTGGCTGGATGTGTCGCCATTGGCTGACATTCCGGCGGTCTTCCAAGGGGTAAGGTACGGCAGGCTGCGCGATCAGTGCGGCCACCCTGGCCCCGCACACCGGGTGGTTTGCGCGCAGTGCGTGCACCCGGCAGGGCCTGCCTTTCGGAGTTCCCCATGACCAATACAACCACCTCCACGAGATTCACCACCCTTTGCCACCGGGTGTGCGGCTCTGCTGCCGCGCTGCTGCTGGTGGCCGCAGGCGGGGCGCAGGCCCAGACCTACATCAACGCCACCGTGGGTGGCGAGCTGGCGCCGGGCGTGTACGGCCGCATCAACATCGGAAATGCGCCACCACCGCCCCTGATCTACGCCGAGCCCGTCATCATCCACCGCCCGGCCGTGGTGGTGCCCCGCGCACCGATCTACCTGTATGTGCCCCCGGGCCACGCCAAGAACTGGGGCAAACACTGCGCCCGCTACAACGCCTGCAACCAGCCCGTGTACTTTGTGCAGGAGCCCCCGCCACGCAAGGGCCCCAAGCACCACCATCACCCGGGGCGTGACGACCGCCGCTGGGACGACGACCACCGCCACGGCGGCGGCAAACATGACCGTGACCATGGTCGCGGCCATGGGCGGGGCGATGACCGGGGTGATCGCGGAGAGCGGGGCGAAGGCCGTGGCAAGGGCCATGGCCACAGGGACTGAGCGGCCTGAGCGGCCTGAGCCGCCTGGCGGATTGGTCTGAGCGGCTGCGCGCGGCGGGGGTACGGCGGGGCGGCGCTCGCTCCCGTCCTCTCCTTGCGCCATCGCAGATCGCGGGCTTGCGCCTGCGGTTAAGCTCGGGCCCCTATGGCCCAAGTCACCTTTTCCCCCCCGTTCACCACCCCTTCCGAAGTCGCCAGCCAGCTGCGCCAGGGCGGCTACGCCGTGTTATCCCCGGCGGCCGTGGCCGAGTGGATCGGTTGCGATCTGCCCGCGCTGATGGCCCTGAGCAGCGACTGGGCCGCGCTGCCACCCGATGAATTTCTGAAAGACGGTGGCCGCTACCGCCGCCGCCGCCATGCCTGTTTTGTGGTGCAGGGCGGGCAGGTGCAGCAGGCGCCCCACCGCGCGCACTGGCAGCCGGTGGAATACAACGCGCTGCATGGGGGCATGGAGCGCTGGTTTGCGCCCATGGAGCCCGCCACCGTGGCACGCCCGGTGTGGCAGCAGTTGCTGGCGGCGCTGGCGGGCGTGTCGGACGCCGTGTTTGCCGGGCCGGACGCACCCGCCCCCTGGTTTGTGGAGGCGCACCAGTTCCGCATCGACACCACCGACGGCATTGGCCGCCCCACGCCCGAGGGCGCGCACCGCGACGGCGTGGACCTGGTGGCGGTGTTCCTGGTGGGCCGCGAAGGTGTGAAGGGCGGCGAGACCCGCGTGTTCGAAGCCACCGGCCCCAGCGGCCAGCGCTTCACGCTCACCGAGCCCTGGTCGCTCTTGCTGCTGGACGATGCCCGCATGATCCACGAATCCACCCCCATCCAGCCCGTGGCTGCGGGCGGCCACCGCGACACACTGGTGGTGACCTGCCGGCGTGGCAACTTCCAGGGTGCAGATGTGGTGGGGCAGGGCCCGGCCGCCTGAAAACAGGTGCGAGTGCGCCCGATTTGATGCGAATCAAGATGCGGGGTATGGTGGCAGTTCACACTGTGTCCATGGTCAGGCCAAAGATCCTGAACAGGTTCTAAGCCTGGTCCCACCCTTCACTTAAGGAGTAGCACCATGTTCAAGCACATTCTGGTTCCCGTCGATGGCTCCAAGACCTCGATGCTGGCCGTTTCCAAGGCCGCAGCCCTGGCCAAAACCTTCGGCAGCGCGGTGACAGCGGTGTATGTGATCGACCCCTATCCCTTCACCGGCGTGGGCGCCGACTTTGCCTACGGGCAGGCGCAGTACATCAATGCCGCCATGTCCGAAGCCAATGCGGCCCTGGATGCCACCAAAAAAGCCATGGCCGAAGCGGGCGTGGAGGCCAACGCCCTGGTGGGCGAGGGCCATGCCGTGCATGACGGCATCCTGCGCGCACTCGAAGCCTCGGGCGCCGACCTCATCGTGATGGGATCGCACGGCCGCCGGGGCCTCGAAAAGCTGGTGCTGGGCAGCGTCACCCAGCGCGTGCTGGGCGTGGTGCACATCCCCGTGCTGGTCGTGCGCGACTGAGCGCCATCCCCCATGAAGAACGGCTCCGAAAGGAGCCGTTTTCATTTCAGTTTTCGATAACGCGGAACACTACCCGCAGCCCACTGCGCGTGGAACAGGCACGCCCCAAGGCGCCAGTGCACCCGTGGAACTGGCTCCGCCAGGCCACCGGGTGCGTCCCCCTTCAGGGGGAAGGCGCCGCAGGCGACTCAGGGGGTCACTCGATCTTCGCGCCAGAGGCTTCCACAATGCCCTTCCACTGCGTGTATTCCTTCTTCAGGAGGGCGCCCAACTGGGCCGATGTCATGGCTTCGGGCTCGGCGCCCTGGGCCTGGATGGCGGCCTTCATGTCGGCCGTGGCCAGCAGCTTGTTGACCTCGGCATTCAGCGTGGCCACCACGGGGGCAGGCGTGCCAGCGGGGGCAAACACGCCATACCAGGTGCTCACGTCAAAGTCCTTGAAGCCGGACTCGGCCACGGTGGGCACATCGGGCAGCGACGAGCTGCGCTTGGCCGATGTGACGGCCAGCGGGCGCAGCTTGCCCGCCTTGATCTGGCCCATGGCCGAGGGCAGCGAGGACACCAGCAGGTCCACATTGCCCGCCAGCGCGTCCATCAGCGCAGGGTTGGAGCCCTTGTAGGGGATGTGGCTGAGCTTGGCGCCCGCCGCCTGCTCGAACAGGTGGCCTGCCAGGTGGATGGAGGTGCCGTTGCCGGGCGAGCCATAGGTGATGGTTCCAGGCGCAGCCTTGGCGGCGGCCACCACGTCGGCCAGGGTCTTGTACTTGGAGTTGATGCTGGTGGCGATGACCACGGGCGTCCACGCCACATGGGCCACGGGCGTGAGATCCTTGGTCGGGTCCCAGGGCAGGTTCTTGTACAGCCAGGGGCCGATCACCAGGTTGTCCTTCTGGCCCATCACGATGTCGTAGCCGGTGGGTGCGGCCTTCACGGCTTCGCCGATGCCGATGGTGCCGCCTGCGCCGGCTTTGTTGTCGGCCACCACGGTCCATTTGGCGCCTTCGGTGAGCTTGGTGGCCACCAGGCGCGAGAGGATGTCGGTGCCGCCGCCGGGCGGGAAGGGCACGATCAGGCGGATGGGCTTGGTGGGATAGGCCGCAGCCGGTGCGGGCGCCTGGGCGTGGGCCGTGGTGCCCATCGCGAAGGCCAGGGCGGTGAAGGAAAGCAGGGTGCGAATCATGGTGAGCAAAGTCTCCGTCGTTGTGTGGGATGCGCAGGCAGCGGGTGGGGCCATGCAGCATGGCGGCAGCCAGGCTCAGGGCCAGCGGGCGCCAATGATCGCTGATCACCGGCGGCGCCCGCCTTGCCAATGGCGGGTGGCAGCATCGCCGCTGGCGATGGCAACCACCGCCACGCTCAATAAATCACAGGCGCTCGAAGATCGCCGCAATGCCCTGGCCGCCGCCAATGCACATGGTTACCAGCGCATAGCGGCCCTGCACGCGCTGCAGCTCGTGGATGGCCTTCACGGTGATCAGCGCGCCCGTGGCGCCGATGGGGTGGCCCAGCGAGATGCCCGAGCCGTTGGGGTTGACCTTGGCCGGGTCCAGGCCCAGGTCCTTGGTGACGGCGCAGGCCTGCGCGGCAAAGGCTTCGTTGGCCTCGATCACGTCCAGGTCGGCCACGGTGAGCCCGGCCTTCTTCAGCGCCAGCTGCGTGGCGGGCACGGGGCCAATGCCCATGTACTTGGGGTCCACACCCGCGTGGGCGTAGGCCACCAGGCGCGCCAGGGGCTTGGCGCCACGGGCCTTGGCGGCAGCGGCGTCCATCAGCACCACGGCAGCGGCCGCGTCGTTGATGCCTGAGGCGTTGCCCGCCGTCACCGTGCCGTTTTCCTTCACGAACACGGGCTTGAGCTTGGCGAAGTCATCGAGCGTGGCGCCGGGGCGGAAGTGCTCGTCGGTGGCGTATTGCACATCGCCCTTCTTGGACTTGAGCGTGACCGGCACGATCTGGTCCTTGAAGTAACCCGCAGCAGTGGCGCGTTCGGCGCGGTTGTGGCTTTCCACGGCCAGCTTGTCCTGGTCTTCGCGGCTGATGCCCCACTTGGCGGCGATGTTCTCGGCCGTCACGCCCATGTGGATGGTGTGGAAGGGGTCGTGCAGCGCGCCGATCATCATGTCCACCATCTTGGTGTCGCCCATGCGGGCGCCCCAGCGCATGTTCAGGCTCGCAAAGGGCGCGCGGCTCATGACCTCGGCACCTGCGCCGATGGTCACGTCGGCATCGCCCAGCTGGATGGCCTGCGCAGCCGACACGATGGCCTGCAGACCCGAGCCGCACAGGCGGTTCACGTTGAACGCGGGCGTGCCTTCGGCGCAGCCGCCGTTGATGGCCGCCACGCGCGACAGGTACATGTCCTTGGGCTCGGTGTTGACCACATGGCCGAACACCACATGGCCCACGTCCTTGCCTTCCACGCTGGCGCGCGCCAGCGATTCCTTGACGACCAGCGCACCCAGGTCGGTGGGGGCGATGTCCTTGAGGCTGCCACCAAAGGTGCCAATGGCGGTGCGCACAGCGCTGACGACGACGACTTCACGGGTCATGGGGAGGTCCTTGTTGAAAAAATATGAATAAAAATGGCCGCTTCCGCGCGTCCATCATGCATTGGTAGCTATAAAAACAGGAGTAATAGGCTCACGCCTCGCGCACATCGGCCACGGGGTTGGTGCCGAAGTCTGCGCGCTCCAGCCAGGCGAGCACGCGGGTGGCGGCGTCGGCAGGCGATGTGAGCTGGCCACCCGTCTTGAGGTTGGCGAAATTCTGGCGATCGGGGAAGGCGGCTGGGTCGGCGCCGCGCAGCTGGACCTGCATGTCGGTGTCGATCACACCGGGCGCCAGCGAGCATACCTTGGCGCCATGGGGCTTGAGGGCCTCGTCCAGCGCCACGCAGCGCGTGAAATGGTCCATGCCCGCCTTGGCCGCGCAGTAGGCGGCTTGTGACGCCATGGCCCGGCGGCCCAGGCCCGAGGAGATGTTGAGCACCTTGCGCGGCACCGTCCAGGCGTCCGTCGCGCCCAGGAAGGCGGCGGTGAGCTGCATGGGCGCCTCCAGCCCCACACGCAGCGCATGGGCCAGGTCGGCCAGATCCTGCGGGTTGGCGCTGGCCGACAGCGGCGCAATGCGCGGGATCACGCCCGCGTTGTTGATGAGGGTGGCGCTGGCAAACGCCTGCGGGCCCTGGGCCTGCAGCCAGGCCTGCAGCTGGTGCGCGGCCTGCTCGCCTTGCGACAGGTCTTGCTGCCACTGCTCCAGCGTGGCGCCTGCGGCCTTGGCCTCGGCGGCCAGATCGGGGTTGGTGCTGCGGGCGATGCAGATCAGCGTGTTGCCGCTTTTGAGCAGCTGCTGGGCCATGGCCAGACCCATGCCGCGCGAGGCGCCGGTGAGGAGATAGAGGTGGTTATGAGGCATCCCGCCATGTTACTGCGCAGTACGCATGTCCACGTGCTGTTGTGGGCCCGCAGGCGACTCCAGTGCCGCCAGCAGCAGTGACAGCCGCGCGTCCAGCGCCGCCAGGTCGGCCGCCTTGAGCGGCGCGAGGATGCGGTGCTCATTGGCCACATGGGCTTCCACCGCACGGTCGATCAGTGCCAGGCCCGCCGGGGTGAGCTGCACCAGCGAGCTGCGCGCATCGGCGGGATTGGGCAGGCGCTCGATCCAGCCGCTGGCTTCGAGCTTGCCCATGCGGTGCGTCATGGTGCCTGAGGTGACCATGAGCGTGGAGAACAGCGTGGTCGGCGCCAGGCAGTAGGGCGCGCCCGAGCGGCGCAGCGTGGCCAGCATGTCGAACTCCCAGAAGCTCAGGCCGAACTCGGCAAAGGTTTCATCCAGCCGGCGCTCCAGCAGCGCGGTGCAGCGCTTGATGCGGCCAATCGGCCCCATGGGGCTCACGTCGAGGTCGGGGCGTTCGCGGTGCCATTGGTCGAGGATGGCGTCCACGGCGTCGGGGGGGCGTTGGGTGGCCATGGTGGAAGCAGGGGTTGCGGATGATTTATCTTGATTTCAAGATTGTATGGTAGAGTTTTTTATCTTGAATTGAAGATAAAAATTGCATGCAAAACGCCCGCAATACCCCCTGGATGGACGCGCTGACCACCGCCGTGGGCCCGGTGATCTGGGGCTCCACCTACATCGTCACCACCGAGCTGCTGCCGCCCGACCGGCCCTTCACCGCCGCACTGCTGCGCACGCTGCCTGCGGGCCTGTTGCTGGTGCTGTGGTGCCGCCGCTGGCCCGCCTGGGGCGACTGGGCCGGGTGGTGGCGCCTGCTGGTGCTGGCGGCGCTGAACATCGGCGTCTTCCAGGCGCTGCTGTTTGTGGCGGCCTACCGGCTGCCGGGCGGCGTGGCGGCCGTGGTGGGCGCCATCGGGCCGCTGGTGGTGATGGGGCTGGCCTGGGCGCTGGACCACCGCCGCCCCCCGGCCGTGGCACTGGCCGCAGGGGCGCTGGGCGTGCTCGGCATGGCCGCGCTGCTGTTGTCGCCGGGCGCGCGCTGGGACATGGTGGGCGTGGCCGCCGCGCTGGTGGGCACGCTGTGCATGGCGGCGGGCACCTTCTGGTCGCGCCGCTGGCGGTCGGACCTGCCGGTGCTGGCCTTCACCGGCTGGCAGTTGCTGGCAGGCGGCATCATGCTGGCGCCCGTGGCCTGGGTGGTGGACCCGCCGCTGCCCGTGCTCACCGCCACGCATGTGGCGGGTTACCTGTACCTGAGCCTGGTGGGCGCGTTGCTGTCGTATGCGCTGTGGTTCCGGGGGGTGGCGCGGCTGCCTTCGGTGGCCGTGTCGTCCTTGCTGCTGCTCAGCCCCGTCACGGCCGTGGTGCTGGGCTGGGCGCTGCTGGGGCAGGCCATGCGCGGCCTGTCGCTGGTGGGCATGCTGGTGGTGCTGGCCAGCGTGCTGGCGGTGCAGTGGGCGATGTCGCGGCCGACCACACCAGCGGCAAGTTGATGCTTCTGAATTGATAGCTGCTTGCGCTTTATGGGCGCGCGGTAGCAGCCTATTTCATTCAAATTCTGCGGCCCACTCCAGCGCCAGCCAGGCGCCAGTGCCAGGGTGGGTGAATGCCAGGTGGCTGGCATGCAGCAGCAGGCGCGGGGCCTGCGCCTGGGTGGCCGCGTCGGCATACAGCGCGTCGCCCAGGATGGGGTGGCCGATGGCCGCCAGGTGCACGCGCAACTGGTGGGTGCGGCCGGTGACGGGCTCCAGCTCGACATGGGTGGTCCCGGCCACCGGGTCCTGGGCCCGCGGGCGCCAGCGGGTGAGGCTGGGCTTGCCCAGGGCGGGGTCGATGACGCGCAGCGGGCGCCGCTCCCAGTCGGCGGCGATGGGCAGGTCGATCTCCTGCCACGTTTGCTCTGCCGGGCCCAGCAGCCCCTGCACCACCGCCTGGTAGCGCTTGTGCACCTGGCGCTCGGCAAACGCGTGGCTCAGGCGGCGCTGTGCGTCGATGTGGCGCGCCATGAGCACCAGGCCCGAGGTCGCCTGGTCCAGCCGGTGCACGATGAGGGCGCCGGGCCAGCGCTCTTGCGCGCGGGCGCTCAGGCAGTCTTGCTTGTCGGGGCCCCGGCCGGGCACACACAGCAAGCCTGCGGGTTTTTGCAGCACGAGCAGGTCGGCGTCTTCGTACACCGCCTGCACGCCGCCTGCCAGGGGCTCATTCCAATTCAAAATCATCCGTGTCGTTGTTGCTTCGCCTTGTCGTGCTACCGCACTGCCTGCGGCTTCGCGCCTAGACACGAATGATTTGGAAATGGAATCAGGCAACGCCATCGCCTGCTGCGTTGTCTGCGATCAGCCGTTGCACCGTGGCGCACAGTTCTTCCACGTCGTTGGGCTTGTGGATCAGCGCCTGCGCGCCTTCGGCCAGCGCGGCTTGCTCGATTTCGGCCGTGACGTAACCGGAGGCCAGGGCCACGGGCAGGCCGGGGCGGATGAGGCGCGCCTCGCGCACCAGGTCCACGCCGCAGAAGCCGGGCATGTTGTAGTCGGTCACCAGCAGGTCGTAGCGCTGGGGCGCTGCGCGCAGCGCGGCCGTGGCCTCGTGGGGGTCGGTGAAGCCACTCACCTCGTAGCCCCGGCGGCGCAAGAGGCGCTGCACCAGAAAGACCAGGGCCTGGTCGTCGTCCACGTACATCACATGGGGCTTCTGGCGCGGTGTGGGGGCGGCTGCTTCGGTGGCTGGCAGCGTTGCGGGCGCAGCCGGTGCTACCGGGGCGGGCGTTGGTGCGGCGGGGGCCTGGCCGGTGGCGACTGGAAAGTACAGCGTGAACCGGCTGCCCTGGCCGGGCGTGCTTTGCACGTCCACCCCGCCTTCGTGCGTGCGCATCACGCCATGCACCACGGCCAGGCCCAGGCCCGTGCCCTGGCCCACGGGCTTGGTGGTGAAGAAGGGCTCGAAGATGCGCTCCAGCGTGGCGGCATCCATGCCGGGGCCGCTGTCGCGCACCGTCAGGGCCACATAGTCGATGGGCGCCAGGCCCAGCCGTTCGGAGAGGCGCTGGTCGGGCTGCACCGTGGCGGCTTCGACATGGATGCTGCCGCGCTCTCCGCCCTGGCCCTGGATGGCGTGGACGGCATTGGTGCACAGGTTGAGCAGGGCCTGCTCGACCTGGGTGGCGTCAGCCAGCACGGGGGGCAGGCCTGCCTGCAACTGCATGTGCAGCTCGATGGCGGGGGGCAGGGTCACGCGCAGCAG
Organism: Acidovorax sp. GW101-3H11; assembly: GCF_001633105.1. Classification (GTDB taxonomy): domain Bacteria; phylum Pseudomonadota; class Gammaproteobacteria; order Burkholderiales; family Burkholderiaceae_C; genus Acidovorax. Next base: position 62,107 of record NZ_LUKZ01000030.1, on the reverse strand, counting down.
GCGCTCGGTGTCGTGCGCCACCTCGGCCAGCGACACGGCCGAGCGCTGCGGGGGCTCGTTGCGGCTGAAGGTGAGGATCTGGCGCACCAGGTCGCGTGCGCGGCGGCCAGCCTTGTCGATCTCCAGCAGGCTCTCCAGTACGGGCGAACCTGCGGTGCAGTCCGCCTTGGCGAGTTCGACGTTGCCCAGGATCGCGCCCAGGATGTTGTTGAAGTCGTGCGCAATGCCCCCGGCCATGGTGCCCACGGCCTGCATCTTGTGCGACTCGCGCAGCTGGGCTTCCAGCTCATTGCGGTGCGCCTCGGCCTTCTTGCGGCCGGTCAGGTCGCGCGCAAACACGGTGGTGGTCTCGCCCCCGCCCACGCTTTCTGCATGGCGCTCGAACGACACGCTCACCTCCACGGCCAGCTCCTTGCCGCTCGCGGTCAATGCCGTCATCTCGCCCAGCAGCGCCTGCGTGGTGAGCTGCGCAAACGCCAGGGCCTGGGCCGCGTCGGGCAAGAAGCGGTCGAGCGTGCTGCCCAGCGCGTCGCTGGCAGCGCACTGGAACAGCGCTGCCGCCGTGGGGTTGAACACGGTGATGCGCTGGTGCTGGTCCACGCAGATGATGGCGTCCAGCGCCGAGTTGATGACGGCTTCGAGCCGCTTTTCACTGGCGTGCAGCTGTTCGTTGCGCTGCTGCAGCGTGACTGCGCTGTGCTGCAGCGCCTGGCGCTCGGCCAGCAGCGGGCCCTGGTCGATCACCGCGCACAAATACTGCGACAGCGGCGCGCCGCTGGTCTGGGGCGCCTCGATGTGCGCGATGTGCAGATCGCCCGTGATGCGGCTGGTGGCGTTGATGAGGAACACCACCTCCTTGGCTTCGCTGTGCCCCAGGTCCTGCGCCTGGGCAAAGACCTCGCGCACGCGGGCGGCGTCCTGCGGGCACACAAAGGGCATCAGGGCGGTCAGCGGCCGGTCGCGTTCGGTGGGCTGGAAGGAGCGGTGCGCCATCGAGTTGGCCTGCACCACCATGTCGTGTTCGTCCACCACCATGAGGGCCAGGGGCACGCTGGCAAACAGGGTCTCGAAGCGTTCGTAGGCGCTCTCGGCCACCGTCTGGCTGTAGCGCAGCACCTTGTTCTGGTTTTCCAGCTCGGCCTGGTAGGCGCGCAGCTCGGCCACCAGGCCTTCGGCCGGGGCGGTGGGGGGCAGCGGGTGCTTTTCGGCCGGGGTGGGCCGCCGACCTGAAGGGTCCAGGAAGGACAGATCGGGTTCAGTCATGGGGCGGGCGCGGCCAGGGAATGGAGCGGGAAATTGGGCAGGAAGTGCGGCAGGAAGTGCGGCAGGAAGTGGGGCGGGGAGGGCGGGTGCACACCGCGCCATGCTGTGGGCCAGAACGCATGGCTGCGAGTGTACGCCCGCAGGCTGCGGGCGCTGGGTGTCTGCGGGTTGCCGGGCGGAATGGGGGGCGGAATAGGGGGCGAAATGGGGGCGAAATGGGGGCGATTGTTGACCGATTGCGAACAATCCTTTTCCGCAGCGGGGCTTACTCAAAGAAAGCCGGGTCTCTACAGTTCAACCATCCGCTTTTTCTTTGCCCAACCCCTTTTGCCGATTTCAGGAAACCTTGCCATGAACCCCGTTGACACCACCGCCGCCCAACCCCTGCTGAACAAGCTGCAATGGCGCTATGCCGCCAAGAAGATGAACCCCGCCAAGAAGGTGCCGCAGGAGAAGGTCGAGCGCATCCTGGAGGCCGCCCGCCTGGCCCCCACCTCCAGCGGCCTGCAGCCCTTCGAGATCATCGTGGTGACCGACCCCGCAGTGCGCGCCAAGATCCAGCCCATCGCCTGGAACCAGGCCCAGATCACCGACGGCTCGCACCTGCTGGTGTTTGCTGCGTGGGACAACTACACGGCCGACCGCATCAACATGATGTTCGACCTGACGAATGAGCAGCGCGGTTTCAAGAACGAAGGCTGGGAAAACTACCGCCAGATGTTGCTGGGCATGTACCCCCAGCGCGATGCGGAGGTGAACTTCCAGCACGCCGCACGCCAGGCCTACATCGGCATGAGCGCTGCGCTGATCGCTGCGGCGTTTGAAGAAGTGGATTCCACCCCCATGGAAGGCTTCGACCCCAATGCGCTGGACGAAATCCTGGACCTGCGCGCCCGTGGCCTGCGCAGCGTGGCGATCCTGCCCCTGGGCTACCGCGCCGATGAAGGCGACTGGCTGGTGAACCTCAAGAAGGTGCGCCGCCCCCGCGAGCAGTTCGTGACCGAAGTCTGAGTCGTTCGATTTCAGTCAAAAAAAGGCCGGGCAGTTGCCCGGCCTTTTTTGTGCGCGCAGGGTTTCAGCGCGTGGCGGGCGCCGTATCGGTGACGCGGCGCATGGGGGTCAGCACCCAGGCCAGCGCAGCCAACACCACCAGCGTGCCACCGCTGGCCGCAAACAGCTGGGGCAGCGTGATGCTTTTCATCACCCAGCCCGTCACCGCCGCAGAGATGGGCGCCAGGCCCATGAAGATGAACATGAACAGGCTCATCGCCCGGCCCAGCAGCGCCGGGGGCACGCGCTGCTGGATCCAGGTGAACACGCTCACCTGCATGAAACCGCCCAACAGGCCAATCACCAGCATCAGCAGCGCCCCTTGCCACACGGCGGTGATCAGGCCCATGGGCACGAACAGTGCACCGATGACCGCGTCGAACGCCAGGATGGTCATGCCCAGGCTGCCGATGCGCAGCCGCGGCAGCATGCCCGACACCACCATGCCCAGCAGCGTGCCCGCCCCATGGGCGCCCACGATGATGCCGAACGCGGCGGCGCCCAGTGCAGGCGTGCTGCTGGCCAGCACAGGGATCGCAATGTGGATGGGCCCCATGATGAACAGGGCAATCGCGCTCCAGTAGAGAAAACAGGTGCGCAGCTCGCCATCGCGCCAGAAATGCGCCAGGCCCTGGGCCACCGACGCCAGCACGGCCTGCGGCGCTGCTGCGGGGGCTGCGCTGCCTGCGTGGGTTTGCACCTTGGCCAGCGTCCAGGCCGACACCGCAAAGCTCAGCGCATCGAGCGCAAACGCAATGCCGATGCCCGTGGCATTGGCGCGCGCGCCGCCCTCGCTACTGGCGGGGGCAGCCGAGGCATCACCAAACAGCGCGATCAACAAGCCCGCCAGCAGCGGCCCAAGGAACATCGTGAGCTGGCGCAGGCCCAGGTTCACGCCGTTGGCCGCCTGCAGCTGGTGGCGTGCCACCACGTTTGGCATCATGGCCGTACCCGCCGGGATGCTGAAGGCCGTGGCCAGCCCGATGCCCAGGGACAGCGCGTACACCATCCACAGTGCCAGGCTGCCGGCCAGCACCAGCCCTGCGAGCACGGCCAGCAGCACGAGGTTGACGTACTTGGTGACCATCAGCACCTGCTTGGGCGAATGCCGGTCCACCAGCGCGCCGCCGATCAGGATGAACAGCGCGCGCGGCACGCTGACCAGGGCCAGCACGGTGCCCAGCACCAGGGTGTCGCCGGTCATCTGCAGCACCAGCCAGGGCAGCGCAATCAGCGTGAACTGGTCGCCCAGCATGGACAGGAAGGCGCCGCTGGTGAGCCAGCGGAAGTTGTGGTCCTTGAACAGCGCGGCGCGCGGGTCGGCAGGCGGGCCCGCAGGGGCCGTGGACGCGGAAGGGGGTGGGGTATCAGGTCGCATGGGCAGTCTCTCCAGAAAGTGGGCGGGTGTGGCGGTGGCCGTTGAGCAACTGGCTCACGGCGGTGAAGCGCACACCCAGGTGGTAGGTGGCCAGGCACAGGGCGGTGGTGGCCAGCACATTGATCAGCATCTTGGCCAGCACAGGAATCGGCAGGCCGTGCAGCAGGGCGCCCCACCCGATGGTCATGGGCAGGTGCACCAGGTACACCCAGTACGAGCTGTCGGCCAGATAGGCCAGCCAGGCGCGGGCCTGCGCCACATGCCGCAGAAAGAATCCGATCAGGGCCAGGCTCCACAGCCAGGAGGCGCAGTTGTAGGCCAGCGCCATCCAGAACTGCAGGTGCCGCGTGGCCGACACGGGCGCGGCCAGGATGTCGGCGAAGGCCCCGGTGACCAGCACCAGCGCGAAGGCCGATGCCTCGGGCTGCGCCAGCACCTCCGACAGCACGGCCGTGATCAGAAAGCAGGCCAGCCCCAGGCCTGCCAGCACAGGCCAGTGCTTTTCGTAGCGCGCCATCAATGCCTTCTGCTGCGCATACAGGCACAGCCCGAAGCCGTAGAACAGCCCGTTGTGCAGCCATTCCGCCAGCGGCGGCAGGAAGGAGCCGTTGGGTGTGACGACGCCATGGTCATAGCCGGCGCCAATCCAGGCCAGGGGCAGCGTGAGCACGACGATGCCCGGCGGCGTGCCGCCCAGCCAGGCGACGATGCGCCCCAGGGCGTGCTGCAGGCTGGAAGGCAGCGCGCGCACGGCGGCCCAGAGCAGGGGCGTCAGCATGGCCAGCCACAGCAGCATCCACAGAAACCACAGGTGCATGGTGTTCGGGCCCGTTGTCACGGTGGTGCTCTGGGGCATCAGGCTGCGGTCCAGCCCCCAGGTGCCGTGGGCCATGCGATGCAGGAACGCCAGGCCCAGCAGGGCGCTCGCCGCAAACAGAGGAGGCCAGAACACCACGAACGGCAAGCCCAGGCGGCGCAGCCGGTGGCGCACCATGCCAGCCAGCCCCCGGCGGTGCACCAGCAGCGACACAAAAAACCCGGCCAGTATGAAAAACACCGGCATGCGGAACGCATGGATCACGGCGACCAGCAGATCGGCCACCGGGGTGGCCTGGTCGTCGTGCCAGGGCAGGGGGGACGGGCGGCTCATGTAAATCACCGCGACATGCAGCACGATGCCCAGCCACATCATGGCGGCGCGCAGATTGTCCAGCGCATGGAGCCGCAGGCCTGGGGCGGCGGGCTTGGGGGAAGGTGTCGATCCATTCATAGGGACCGACTGTGCAGCCTCACGTCACGTGAGGGTCAAGCATTTTCAGAATTCTTTTGAAGGAAGTTCGGGCCGAGGGGCGTGGGCCGCTGCAGGGGCCGCGCAGGCCAGCGCCGCATGCAGGTAGGCCCGCACCGGGGCGCTCAAGGGCGATCCGGCCTGCAGCAGGGGCTCGTTGGCCGATGCCGCGAGCAGCTTCTGGCGCAGCCCGGGGCGCTGGCCGGTCAGTTGGTCGAACAGTGCATTCCAGCGCAGCGCAGCCGTGATGGCATCCGGGTGGTGCGAGGGAAGCCGAAGGGCCAGAAGCTGCTGCACATCGGCCTCCAGCGCGGCCCAGTGGGTATGGGGCACATGGCCCAGCGCGCGCAGGTCGTCGCGGGTGAGGTACTTTTCCAGCAGCGCCATGCGCAGCTTGATGGCGGCTTCGACGTACTCGATCATCTCGCCCGGCGGCGCATGGTTGCGGCCTTGCGTGCTGGGCTCGGTGCGGAACATGTGGCCCCAGCGCTCCAGCAGGTCCAGGTCGCCGCCCATCCAGTGCAGCATGAGCGCCATCCAGCGGTAGGCCAGTGCCTGGACTTCGGGGGCGTCGGGTGGCAGTTGCCGGTCCATGGCGTCGCGCACCAGGTCCTTGACCACCAGCCAGTCTGCCTCGATGAGGCTCCAGTTCGTGAAGATCTGCTTGAGTTCGGCTGAGCTGAAATACTTGCCGTAGGTCGTCATCAGCGCGAGCGCCTCCAGCCAGTTGCCCATGTTGGGCTCGGCGCCCGCCATGAGGCCGTCGCGCAGCATGGTCAGGCGGGCGCGCAGCTCACTGGCCTGCGCAATCTGCTGGTCCAGCGCGCGGATCTGCTGGCCAATGATGCGTTCGGGTGCTACGCCGTCACCCGCCAGCAGGGTGCCGATGTCGCTGAGCGCCAGGCCCATCTGGCGCATGGTCTGGATGCCGTGCAGCCGCTGCACGTCGGCCTGGCTGTAGAGCCGGTAACCCGCCTCCGAGCGGCCCGAGGGGGTGAGCAGGCCGATCTCGTCGTAATGGTGCAGAGTGCGCACCGTAAGGCCGGTGCGCCGCGCGAGGTCACCGACCTTCAGCAACATGGGCTCAGCGGCCGACGGAAATCAGTTCGACTTCGAAGTTCAGCGTGGCGTTGGGCGGGATCACGCCACCCGCACCCCGGGCGCCGTAGGCGATGGCGGGTGGGCAAGTCAGCTTGGCCTTGCCGCCCGGCTTCATGCGCTGCACGCCTTCGGTCCAGCAGGGGATCACGCCATTGAGCGGAAACGAGGTGGGCTCGCCGCGCTTGTAGGAGCTGTCGAACTCCTTGCCGTCCAGGAACATGCCCTTGTAGTGCACCTTCACGGTGTCGGTGGCCTTGGGCGAGTCGCCCGTGCCTTCCTTGAGGGATTCATAGACCAGGCCGCTGGCGGTGGTGACGGGTTTGGATTGGGCCAGGGCGGCAGGGGCAATCACAACGCTTGCAAGCAGCACGCACAGAATGTTTCGCAAAGGGGTCTCCATAGTGGAAGTCGGGTAAGGCCGCGATCTTAGAGCCTGTTCAGTAAAAAACCTCCGTGCAGGCCGGGCCCGCACGGAGGTTTTGTCTGCTGAAGACGGCGTTCGGTCAGGCGTAGTCGGACACCGGAATGCAGCTGCAGCTCAGGTTGCGGTCGCCCCACACGTTGTCCACGCGGCCCACGGGCGACCAGTATTTGGCCTGGCGCAGGGCGGCCACGGGGTAGGCGGCGGCTTCGCGGGTGTAGGGGCGGGTCCATTCGCCGCTCAGCAGGTTCTCGGCCGTGTGGGGGGCGTTCTTGAGCGGGTTGTTGTCCTGGGGCAGCTTGCCCGCTTCGATCTGGCGGATTTCCTCGCGGATGGCGATCATCGCGTCGATGAAGCGGTCGATCTCGAACAGCGTCTCGCTCTCGGTGGGCTCCACCATCAGCGTGTTGGGCACGGGAAAGCTCAGCGTGGGCGCATGGAAGCCGTAGTCGATGAGGCGCTTGGCGACATCCTCGGCCATCACGCCGCTGGTGTCCTTCAGGCCGCGCAGGTCCAGGATGCACTCGTGCGCCACATGGCCGTTTTCGCTGGCGTACAGCGTGGGGTAATGGTCCTTCAGGCGTGCGCTGATGTAGTTGGCGCTCAGGATGGCCGTTTCGGTGGCGGCCTGCAGGCCATCTGCGCCCATCATGCGGATGTACATCCAGCTGATGGGCAGCACGGCGGCATTGCCCAAGGGGGCGGCGCTCACGGGGCCGACCTTGCCGGTGGCGGGGCTCTTGGGCTGGTCGCCCTGGCCGGGCAGGCCAGGAAGGAAGGGCACGAGGTCTTCGACCACACACACGGGGCCGACGCCGGGGCCGCCACCGCCGTGGGGGATGCAGAAGGTCTTGTGCAGGTTCAGGTGGCTCACGTCACCGCCGAACTCGCCAGGCGCGGCCACGCCCACCAGGGCGTTCATGTTGGCGCCGTCCACGTACACGCGGCCGCCGTGGCTGTGCACCAGGGCGCACAGCTCCTTCACGCTGGTCTCGAACACGCCGTGCGTGCTGGGGTAGGTGATCATCACGCAGGCAATATTGCCGCTGTGCTGCTCGCACTTGGCCTGCAGGTCGGCCAGGTCCACGTTGCCGTTGGCGTCGCAGGCCGTCACCACCACCTGCATGCCCACCATCTGGGCGCTGGCAGGGTTGGTGCCGTGCGCGCTGCTGGGGATCAGGCAGATGTTGCGGTGGCCTTCGCCACGCGACTCGTGGTAGCCCTTGATGGCCAGCAGGCCCGCGTATTCGCCCTGGCTGCCCGCGTTGGGCTGCAGGCTGATGCCCGCATAGCCCGTGGCCTCGCACAGCCAGGCGCGCAGTTGCTCGTCCAGCGCCTTGTAGCCCTGCTGCTGGTCAGCCGGGGCAAACGGGTGCATGTTGGCAAACTCGGGCCAGGTGATGGGGATCATCTCGCTGGTGGCGTTGAGCTTCATGGTGCAGCTGCCCAGCGGGATCATGCTGCGGTCCAGCGCCAGGTCCTTGTCGGACAGCTGGCGGATGTAGCGCAGCATGCCGGTTTCGGAGTGGTGGGTGTTGAACACCGGGTGCGTGAGGTAGCGGCTGGTGCGGCGCAGCGCGGCGGGGATCAGGGGCTCGACACCGTTCTCGAACGCATCGAACGTGGGCAGGGCCTGGCCGTCCTTGGCAAAGACCTTCCACAGCAGCTCGATGTCGGCGCGCGTGGTGGTCTCGTCCAGCGAGATGCACAGGTAGCTTTCAAAGTAAATTCGCAGGTTTGCGCCTGACTGTATTGCCTTTGTAGCTATGGATTTGGTAGCGCCATCGGTTTTCAGCACCAGCGTGTCGAAGGTGGCTTGTTCACGCACCGGCGCGCCCAGCTGCACGAGGCCCCGGGCCAGGATGGCGGTGTAGCTGGCCACGCGCTGGGCAATGCGCGAGAGGCCCTCGGGGCCGTGGTAGACGGCGTACATGCTGGCCACCACGGCGGGCAGCACCTGGGCGGTGCAGATGTTGGACGTGGCTTTTTCGCGGCGGATGTGCTGCTCGCGTGTCTGCAGGGCCAGGCGGTAGGCGGGCTTGCCGTGCACGTCCACGCTCACGCCCACCAGGCGGCCAGGCAGGCTGCGCTTGAACTCGTCACGGCAGGCCATGAAGGCGGCGTGGGGGCCGCCCGCGCCCATGGGCATGCCAAAGCGCTGGGTGGTGCCCACGACGATGTCGGCACCTTGTTCGCCCGGCGGGGTGATGAGCGTCAGGGCCAGCAGGTCGGCGGCCACGATGAAGGCGGCCTGCTTGGCGTGGGCTTTTTCCACGTCGGCGCGCAGGTCGTCAATGCGGCCGCTGGTGGCGGGGTATTGGGCCAGCACGGCAAAGTAGTCGCCGGCCAGCAGGCTGTCCCATTCTTCGGCCGAGTTGGCCAGGCGTACGTCCAGGCCCAGGGGTTTGGCGCGGGTCTGGATGACCTCGATGGTCTGCGGGTGGGCGTCGCCCGCCACCACAAACACGTTGCTCTTGCTCTTGACCGAGCGCTTGGCCAGGGTCATGGCTTCGGCGGCGGCCGTGGCCTCGTCGAGCATCGACGCATTGGCAATCGGCATGCCGGTCAGGTCGCACACCATGGTCTGGAAGTTGACCAGCGCCTCCATGCGGCCCTGCGAGATTTCGGCCTGGTAGGGCGTGTAGGCGGTGTACCAGGCGGGGTTCTCCAGGATGTTGCGCAGGATGACGCCCGGCGTGTGGGTGCCGTAGTAGCCCTGGCCGATGAAGCTCTTGAGCACCTTGTTCTTACCCGCAATGGCCTTGAGCTCGGCCAGCGCTGCGGCCTCGGTGGTGGCCGCAGGCAGGTCCATGGCGCGGCTGCGGGCGATGGAGCGCGGCACGATGGAGTCGATGAGCGTGCGGCGCGAGGCCTCGCCGATCACGGACAGCATGTGGGCTTCATCCGCTGCGTCGATGCCGATGTGGCGGGGCAGGAATTCGGCGGCGTTTTCCAGCGCGGACAACGGCAAGGAGGTGGGCAGGGCGGCAGTCATGGCGGGCGTTCGGGGTGCTATGAAAAAAGAAGCTCCTGGCGCTTTTCAGTCGGACGTTTCAGAGGATTTTTCTTTGAAACCCAATGGAATCAAGCGCAGGCAGCTATGGTTTTTGAAACCGGAGACGAATGGGCCAGGCGCCCATCAGGCGTTGGCGGCAAAGGCCGTGTAGGCCGTCTCGTCCATCAGTGCGTCGAGCTGGGCCACATCGGCCAGCTTGACCTTGAAGAACCAGCCAGCGTTCAGCGGGTCGCTGTTGGCCAGCGAGGGGTCGGCGCGCAGGGCTTCGTTCACTTCCACGATCTCGCCGGTGACGGGCATGTACACGTCGGCAGCCGCCTTCACGGACTCGACCACTCCCGCCACGTCACCCTGGCTGAAGGTGGCGCCCACCTCGGGCAGGTCCACAAACACCACATCGCCCAGCGCATCCTGTGCGTGCACGGTGATGCCCACCACGGCAGCGGCTGTGTCGGCGGTGTTGATCCATTCGTGTTCTTTGGAAAATTTGACGGTCATGGGGAAGCTCCTCAAGCAACGGGATAAATAAGGGAATCAGCAATGTAGCGGGCGCAGGCCGCGTTGGTGCGCGGCTGCCTGCGAAATCAGCCGCGAAAGTAGTTGGCGGGGACGAAAGGCATGGCGCGCACTTCCATCGGCACGGCCTTGCCGCGCACGATGGCGTTGACGCGCGTGCCGATGGCAGCAAACGCAGGCAGCACGTAGCCCATAGCCACAGGTTCGTTCACGGTGGGGCCGAGCAGGCCGCTGGTGACTTCTCCGATCTTCTGGCCGTCCTGGCTTTGCAGCTCGGTGTGCTCGCGCACAGGCACACGCTCCAGCGCGACCAGGCCCACGCGCTTGCGCGGCAGGGTGGCCGGGTTGTCGATCTGCGCCAGCACCTTCTCGGCGCCGGGGAATCCGCCCGCGCGTGCACCGCCGGTGCGGCGCACTTTCTGGATGGCCCAGTTCAGCGCCGCTTCGGGCGGTGTGGTGGTGGTGTCGATGTCGTTGCCATACAGGCACAGGCCCGCTTCGAGGCGCAGCGAATTGCGCGCACCCAGGCCGATGGGTTGGACCTCGGGCTGGGCCAGCAGGGCGCGCGCCAGGGTGTCGGCCTGCGCGGTGGGCACGGAGATTTCAAAACCGTCTTCACCCGTGTAGCCGCTGCGGGTCACAAAACAGTCGCAGCCTGCAATGCTGAACGCGCCGCCGGTCATGAACACCAGCTTTTCCACGCCGGGCGCGAGGCGGGCGAGGGCGGTGACGGCCTGCGGGCCTTGCAGCGCCAGCAGGGCGTGGTCGGGCATGGGCACCACCTGGCAGCGCTGGCCAATGCGGGCCTCTATGTGGGCAATGTCGCCCACCTTGCAGGCCCCGTTGACGATGACAAACAGCGTGGGTTCGCCATCCACCACACCCTGGTTGAAGAACATCAGGTCGTCAATGACTGTGCCCTCGTCGGTCAGCAGCAGGCCGTAGCGCTGCTTGCCCACGGGCAGGTCGATCACGTCCACGGGCATCAGGGTTTCAAACGCGGCGGCGGCGTCGGCACCGATGAGCTTGAGCTGGCCCATGTGCGACACATCAAACAGCCCCGCTGCGGTGCGGGTGTGCACATGCTCGGCCATGAGGCCAGCGGGGTACTGCACGGGCATGGAATAGCCCGCAAAAGGCACCATGCGGGCGCCCAGTTCGATGTGCAGGGCGTTCAGAGGCGTGGTGAGCAGGGGGGCGGTGGCGGACATGGCGGAACTCCGGGGCAAATGGGGGCCGCAGCCACACGGGTGGCCACGGGATTTGCCCTGCTGTCCGCTTTACCTGAGAGATTCACCGCAGCGCCCTGGCTGGCCGTGCGGTTTGCTCCTTCGGTGGATGGCCTCATCACGCGGTGCGGTGGGCCATCTCTCTCCAGCAAGGGAACGCCCGCATCACTGCGGGCGGTTGTCAGTCCTTTTGCCTGAGCGTTCGGCTGCTGCCTGCGCCTTCGGCGGTGCTGCGCGCCCTGTTCGGCGGGCGGAGCACTCTCTCCTGACGGGCGGGATTCTAACGCCTACTTGGCATAGACCAGGTCGCGCAAGGCCAGAGAAATCGATGGCACATAGGTGATGACCAGCAGGCATACCAGGATCACGCACACAAAAGGCAGCAGGTGTTTGATGATCCGGTCCAGCGAAATCTTGGCCACCGTGCAGGCCGCAAACAGGTTCACACCAAAGGGTGGTGTGATCATGCCCAGCGCCAGGTTGACCACCATGATCAGCCCGAAATGCACCGGGTCGATGCCGAAGTGCATGGCCACGGGCGCCAGGATGGGCGCGAGCACGATGATGGCGGCGCTGGTCTCGATGAACATGCCGATCACGAACAGCGCCGCATTCACGCCCAGCAGGAACAGGGCGGGGGATTGCAGCACGGCTTCGAGCCAGCGGCCGATGGCATCGGGCACCCCGGCACGCGTGATGAGGAACGCAAACAGCCCGGCATTGGCGATGATGAACATGATCACCGCCGACGAGATGGCCGACTTGCGCAGGATGGCGTACAGGTCTCTGAGCTTGATCTCGCGGTAGATCACCACGCCCACGAGGAGTGCGTAGAACACCGCCACGGCCGATGCCTCGGTGGGGGTGAACACGCCGCCGTAGATGCCGCCCAGGATGATCACGGGCATCAGCAGCGCCCAGCCCGCCTGCAGCGTGGCCTTGCCAAAGGGCATGCGGCCATCGCCGTCGTTCTTGCCCCAGCCCTTGTACTTGCAGTACGCCCATACGAAGAGCATCAGCGCACCGCTGATCAGCAGGCCCGGGCCAAAGCCCGCGATGAACAGCTCGCCAATCGACACCTCGGCGCTCACGCCGTACAGGATCATCGGGATGGAGGGCGGAATGATCACGCCCAGCTCGGCACTGGTGGCCTGCAGCGCAGCCGCATAGCTGGTGGGGTAGCCATGCTTGATGAGCGCGGGGATCAGGATGGCGCCAATCGCAAACGTGGTGGCCACCGACGAGCCCGACACGGCCGCGAAGATCATGCAGGTGAGCACGCAGGTCATGGGCAGGCCGCCCTGCACGCCGCCCACGATGCTCTTGGCAAATTCCACCAGGCGGCGCGAGATGCCGCCGGTCTCCATCAGGTTGCCCGCGAGGATGAAGAAGGGAATGGCCGCCAGCGGAAACTTGTTGATCGAGGCGAACATCTCCTTCACCGAGATCAGCATGTTGGCGTTGGACGCCTGGATACCGAGGATGGATGCAAGACCAATCGATACGGCCACCGAGATGGTGAGCGCGAAGCACAGCACCATCGTGGAAATCATCACGGCGCTCATTGGGCGGTCTCCAGTTCCATGCGCAAGGGGTCAATCAGGTTGCCGATGATGCCCACGGCGCAAAAGACGCCGCCCACGGGCATGGCCAGGTAGGCCCAGAACATCGAGACGGATTCCAGCCCTGCCATGCTCTGCACGCCACCGCGCTGGGCGTAGTCCCAGCCGTACCAGATGACGATGCCAATCAGCGCCAGGGCCGCCAGCGCCACCACCCAGTCCAGCACCCGCCGCAGGGCGGGAGGGCTCCAGCGGTACAGCACATCCACGCTCACCATCGCCCCCTGGCGGAAGGCGGCGGGGATGGCGAGGAACACCATCCAGATCAGGCTGAAGCGGATCAGCACTTCCGTCCATTCGGCGGGCTGCTCCAGCACAAAGCGCATGAGGATCTGGAACATGCCCAGCGAGGCGGACAGGGCCAGCATGGCGCAGGCTGCCAGCATGGCGATGAACGTGGTCCATCGCTCAAAGGTGAGAAAAGCATTTTTCATGGGGCGGTGCCAGCCATGGGCAGTGGTTGAATCAACAGGGGGGACAACACGGTAAGCAATCGGGCAAGAACCAGGGATAAGAATAAAAACGCCCGATAGCGCTGGCGCTACGGGCGTTGGTTGCTACTAAAAAGATAGTAGCGCGGGCATCACTTGACGTCGCGGATCTTGTCGAGTGTGGCCTTGCCGAACTGCTTCTCGAACTCGGCGTTCACCGGGGCCAGGGCTGCCACGAACTTGGACTTGTCGGGGTTGTCCACCACCGTCATGCCCTTGGCGCGCAGGTCGGCCACGCCCTTGGCATCGTCTTCGTCCACGCGGGCGCGGTTGGCCTTGGTGCCTTCCTTGGCGGCGTCGATGAAGGCCTGCTTGTCGGCGGCCGAGAGTTTGTCGAACGAGCCCTTGTTCATCACGAAGATGGCGGGCGAATACACGTGGCCGGTCAGCGTCAGGTGCTTTTGCACCTGGTCGAACTTGGCCGAGATGATCACGGGCAGCGGGTTCTCCTGGCCGTCCACCGTGCCTTGTTGCAGGGCGGTGAACACTTCGGGGAAGGCCATGGGCGTGGTGATGATGCCGAAGCCCTTGTACGCGGCGATGTGCACGGGGTTCTCCATCGTGCGCATCTTCAGGCCCTTGAGGTCCTCGGGCGTGTTGACCGAGCGCTTGCTGTTGGTCATGTGGCGGAAGCCGTTTTCGGCCCAGGCCAGGGCCTTGAAGCCCTTGCTGTCGAACTTGGTCAGCATCTCCTGGCCAATGGGGCCGTCCAGCACGGCGCGGGCGTGGGCCTTGTCGCGGAACAGGAAGGGCACGTCCAGAATCTTGGTCTCTGGCACAAAGTTGGGGATGGGGCCTGTGGAGCTGAAAGCCAGCTCTTGTGTGCCCAGCTGCACGGCTTCGATCGACTCGCGCTCGCCGCCCAGGGCGCCGTTGTAGAAGGTCTGCACCTTGTAGCGGCCGCTGGTGCGCTTTTCGACTTCCTTGGCAAACGTGTCGATGGCAATCCCCTGGTGGGAATTCTGGGCCGTCGAGATGCTGATGCGCATGGTGGTCTGCGCGGCAGCGGTGGCCACAAAGCCGAGCGCGAGGCTCAGGCCGACGACGAGTCTGGTCAATTGCATGGTGTCTCCTGTTGATGGTGGGTCAGGGGGATGCGCTGGGGCCCTTGCGGAGCTGCCCCCGACCTCGCTGAAATTATGGCGGTGCAGCATGGCCGCAGGCATCCGGGTTTGTGCTGGTAAGCGTGCTTATTAACTGGGCGGCAGCGCGTTTGCAGTTGCATTGGTGACACCCCGGGCGCTGGGTTGACGGACCCGTGCACGGGGTCTGTATGGCCGCCGACGGGTGTTCGTGATGGGGCCCGGAATGCCAAGGGCCCCGTGCTGGCGGTAACCAGCCGGGGCCTTGTCAGTTTGTGCACTCCGGTAAGAGCGCCTTGATGAAAGAAGTATGCGCTGCATGGCAGAGATGAATTTGCTGAATTCGCTTGGATTGGTCTTGTTTGCAGAAAAATTTGCTGCACTGGATGGATTTTGTGAATAATCCGGCCGATGGATCGCCTCGACAGAAAAATTCTCGCCGTGTTGCAAGGCAACGCGCGCGCCAGCTTGCAAGAGATCGGCCAGGCCGTGGGCCTGAGCCCGTCGCCCTGCTGGGGCCGCATCAAGAAGATGGAAGAGGCGGGTGTCATCCAGGGCTACACGGTGCGCATCAACCCGCAGTCGCTCGACCTGGCCGACACGGTGCTGGTGCAGGTCACGCTCGACAGCCATTCGGACAACACGCTCGAAAAATTTGGCGAGACGCTGGCCAGCATTCCCGAGGTGATCGAGGCGCATCTGGTGTCGGGCGACTACGATTACCTGCTGCGCATCGTGGTCAAGGACACGCGCGACTACGAGCGCCTGTTGCGAGAGAAGCTCTACAAGATCAAGGGCATCCGCCACAGTCGGTCCAGCTTTGTGCTGCGCACGCTCAAGAAGGCTGATCTGCCGCTTTTTGTGGAGTCGGTTTGAGTAAAAATGGCCGCTTCCGCGCTATGGTCAAGCGCTTTAAGCTATCAAAATAGGAGCATTCAGCGTTTGCTGAAATGCGCTTGGGGGCCCTCACCATGAACCTGCGATTTGTCGAAGCCTTCTACTGGGTGGCCTCCCTCAAGAGCGTGACACGCGCGGCTGAGAAGCTGTTCCTTACGCAGTCGGCCATGTCCAGCCGCATTTCCGCACTCGAAGAAGAGCTGGGCGTGCTGCTGCTCGACCGGCGTGACAAGCACTTCAAACTCACGGTGGCAGGGGCCCGTTTTCTGGTCTACGCCAAGCGCATGCTGGAGCTGCAGCGCCAGCTCAAGACCGAGATGGGCTCGGGTGGGCCGCTGGAGGTGTCGGTCCGCCTGGGCGCCATCGAATCGGTGCTGCACTCATGGCTCATCCCGTGGGTGGAGCAGCTGCGCAAAGACAACCCTTTGCTGGAGCTGGAGCTGACGGTGGAGACCACCCCCGTGTTGCTGGAGCAGATCCGCCGGGGCACGCTGGACGCCGTGTTTGCCGCGCTGCCCGCCGCCGCCGACGGCATTCGCAGCCAGGCCGTCACGCCCATGGAGATGGTGTTTGTGGGCAACAGCAAGGCGCACCGCAAGCGCCGCTACGCGCTCGAAGACTTTGCGGGGGCCGACATCCTGACCTTTCAGCGCGGCTCGCAGCCGCACGTGTCGTTGCTCGACACGCTGCGCCAGGCCCAGGTGGAGCCGCGCTGCGTGCACACCATCTCGTCCATCTCGGCCATGGTCCAGCTGGTGCAGGGCGGCTTTGGCGTGGCCACGCTGCCGCGACTGGCGGTGCAGCGGCTGCTGGCGTTCCCGGACCTGCGCGCGCTGGCCTGCGATACCGCGCTGAAGCCGCTGCCCATCCATGTGAGCTACCGCGAAGACCCCTCGTCACCGGCCATGGAGGCCGTCGTGCGCTCGGCGCTCAGCTTTATCGATGCGCAACAGCCGCCGTCCAAGGCGCGCAAAGCCCGCTCCTGAGCGATTTCGTGCGCGCTTCTTTGCGCACTTCTGTGCGCGCATGCACCGGCGCAGTGCATGGGGCGCAGCGGCTGCAATGTTTATCCGGAGCCGCACGGAAGCAGGACCGGGATGCACGACCTCCAGCACACGCCCCCTCTGCGGCGATGAGGGTGCATTTTTTTGTCCGGGTTAACCCCAAATTCCAACCAAGGGTTAACCCTTGAGCACCAGTCTGGTTCACTCTGCCCCAATGAAGTGCATCGAAAAAATCGATGAGCTAAGAGAAAATTTTTGAATTTGCCAGCAGGCAGCGCAGCCCAACACAATCCGCCCAACGTCATGCAATTGACATTTCTCAATGCAAGGAAACACGGTGGATTCAGTTCAAGACAAAGCGCTGGCAGTGTTTGGCGCCGAGGGCATCAACAACCCCGGCCACGTGCGCAGCATCATCCGGCAAGGGGCCTGGGCATCGCACACCAGCGGCCTGGCGCATGGCCGGGTGCAGGGCAACCTGGTGATCCTGCCCGAGGTGCAGGCGGGTGATTTTCTGCGCTTTTGCCAGCGCAACCCCAAGCCCTGCCCGGTGCTGGCCGTGAGTGAGCCCGGCCAGGTCACGCTGCCATCGCTGGGCCAGGGCATCGACATCCGCAGCGATGTGCCGCAGTACCGCGTGTGGCGCCATGGCGAGCTGGCGCAAGAGGTGACCGACATCACCGACCTGTGGCGTGCCGACCTGGTGACCTTTGTGCTCGGCTGCTCGTTCTCGTTCGAGTCGGCATTGCAGGAAGCCGGTATCAGCCTGCGCCACATCAACGAGGGCAAGAACGTGGCCATGTACCGCACCAACATTGCCACCGAACCCGCTGGGCCCTTTGGCGGCGCCATGGTGGTGTCCATGCGGCCCATGCCTGCGGCCGATGTGATCCGCGCGGTGCAGGTCACTTCGCGTTTCCCCAACGTGCATGGCGCCCCGGTGCACATCGGTGACCCGGCGCTCATCGGCATTGCCGACATTGGCCAGCCCGACTACGGCGACGCCGTGGCCCTGCTGCCCGATGAGATCCCTGTGTTCTGGGCCTGTGGCGTGACGCCGCAATCCGCCATCTTGAATGCCCAACCGGCGTTCTGCATCACCCATGCCCCGGGTTGCATGCTGGTCACCGATCTTCTCAACCACCAACTCGCCAGCTTCTAAGCGGCTTACCCCCAGGAGTCTCCCCATGAAAAAATTTGCACTGTGTATGACGGCCGCCCTCAGCGTGTGCGCGGCCCAGGCCCAGGTCAAGTGGGACCTGCCCACCGGCTACGGTGCCAACAGCTTCCAGACGCAAAACGTGCAGCAGTTCGCCACCGATGTGGACAAGCTCACGGGCGGCAAGCTCAAGATCACCTTGCACCCGGGTGGCTCGCTGTACAAGGCCAACGAGATCAAGCGTGCCGTGCAGACCGGGCAGGTGCCGTCGGCCGAGTTCATCCTCTCGGGCGCATCCAACGAGAACCCGCTGTTTGGCGTGGATTCGATTCCCTTCCTGGCCACGAGCTACGCAGACTCCAAGCGCCTGTACCTGGCCGCCAAGCCTGCGCAAGAGAAGCTGCTGGCATCGCAGGGGGTGAAGGTGCTGTTCACCGTGCCATGGCCCGGCCAGTCGCTGTATTCGCTCAAGCCCCTGAGCACGCCTGCAGACTTTGCGGGCACCAAGATGCGTGCCTACAACCCGGCCACCACGCGCATTGCGCAGTTGCTCAAGGCCCAGCCCGTCACCATCCAGCTGTCCGAGCTGGGCCAGGCCCTGGCCACCAACACCGTGCAGAACTTTCTGACCTCGAGCGCCAGCGGCGTGGAATCCAAGCTGTATGAGCAGGTGAAGCACTTCTACCCTGTCAGCGCCTGGCTGCCGCGCAACGCCACGGTGGTCAACCAGAAGGCCTTTGATGCGCTCGACAAGCCCTTGCAGGACGCCGTGCTGAAGGCTGCTGCAGACGCCGAAGCGCGCGGCTGGGCCACCAGCGAGCGGGTGGACAAGGAGTTCATCAAGGAGCTGGCTGCCAAGGGCATGACCGTGGCCGAGCCCAGCGACAGCATCAAGAAGGAACTGGCCAGCATCGGCGAGTCGATGACCGCCGACTGGGTGAAGTCGGCCGGTGCCGAGGGCCAGGCCATCATCGACGCCTACCGCAAGAAGTAAGCGCCGCGCTCCAGGCCCCGCCACGGGGCCGGGCTGCACCCCAGCGCGTGCTGCCCCCGTTTTCAGTCACTCCCTTTTTCAATTTTTCAAGCGTTACCGGAGTACGCCATGGACAAACTCGTCCGAAATTTCTACAGGCTGCTGATGCTGCTGTCCGGCATCTCCATGCTGGCCGCGTTCGCCGCTGTCACGCTGGGCGTGTTTGCCCGCGAAGTCATCCACCTGAACATCGACGGGCTCGATGCGTACGCAGGCTACGCCATCGCCGCTGCGCTGTTCTTCGCCCTGCCCAGCACACTGCAAAACGGCGACCACATCCGCGTGACGCTGGTGCTGGACCGCCTGCCAGCGCGCCTGCGCTCGGCATTCGAATGGTTCTGCCTGAGTGCGGCGCTCGCGCTCACGCTCTACATCGCCTGGTACGCCGTGCGCTCGGTGTGGATTTCGTACATCACTCACGACATCTCGCCCGCAGCCGACGCCTCGCCGCTGTGGATCCCGCAGCTCAGCATGGCCATGGGCTGCATCGGCTTTGCGCTGTCGTTTGCCCATGCCCTTGTCTTGCGCTTCCAGGGCGTGGCCTTCATGGCCGTGTCCGAGTCGGCTCGTTCTGAATAACCCGAACCCGGAGACACCATCATGGACGTCATCATCGCTTTGGGCTTGATCGTGGTGCTGTTTGCAGTGCTCGGCTCGGGTCTGTGGATCGGCCTGTCACTGCTGGCAGTGGCCCTGGTCGGCATGGAGCTGTTTACCAACCGCCCGGTGGGCGACAGCATGATGCTGACCATCTGGGGGTCCACCTCCAGCTGGACGCTGACTGCTTTGCCTCTTTTTCTGTGGATGGGCGAGATCCTCTTCCGCAGCAAGCTGTCGAGCAGCATGTTCAAGGGCCTGGCCCCATGGCTGGAGCGCCTGCCGGGCCGCCTGCTGCATGTGAACGTGGTGGGCTGCACCATCTTTGCCGCCATCTCGGGCTCGTCGGCCGCCACCTGCGCCACCATCGGCAAGATCACGCTGCCTGAACTCAAGCAGCGCGGCTACCCCGAAGAAATTTCGGTGGGCACGCTTGCAGGGGCTGGCACGCTGGGCCTGCTCATCCCGCCGTCGATCATCATGATCGTCTATGGCGTGGCAGCCAATGTGTCGATCTCCAAGCTCTTCCTGGCGGGCGTGATTCCGGGCCTGCTGCTCGCGGCACTGTTCATGGGCTACATCATCGTGTGGGCGCTGTTCAACAAGGACAAGGTGCCTGCGCCCGATGCCCAGCTGAGCTTTGCACAGAAGCTCTACGCCTCGCGCCACCTGATCCCTGTGGTGTCGCTCATCGTGGTGGTGCTGGGTGCCATCTACAGCGGCATCGCCACGGCCACCGAGGCCGCCGCGCTGGGTGTGGCCGGGTCGCTGATCCTGGCCAAGATCGAGGGCTCGCTCAACTGGGCCCGCTTCAAGGAAGGCCTGGTGGCCGCCTGCCGTGTGTACTGCATGATCGGCCTCATCCTGGCGGGCGCAGCCTTCCTCACGCTGGCCATGGGTTTCATCGGCCTGCCACGGCACCTGGCCGAGTTCATTGGCGCGCTGCACCTCTCGCCGTTTGCGCTGATGCTGCTGCTCATCGTGTTCTTCATCCTGCTGGGCTGCTTCCTGGATGGCATCTCCATGGTGGTGCTGACCATTGCCGTGCTGCTGCCCACCGTGGAAGCTGCAGGCTTTGACCTGGTGTGGTTCGGCATCTTCATCGTGCTGGTGGTCGAGATGGCGCAGATCACGCCGCCCGTGGGCTTCAACCTGTTCGTGCTGCAGGGCATGACGCGCCGTGAAGTCACCTGGATCGCCCGCACCGCGCTGCCCTTGTTCGCCCTGATGATCGTCGCGGTCATCATGACCTACTTCGTGCCCGACGTGGTGCTCTGGCTGCCACGCCAGATGCAGGGCTGATCCACCGCACTGCGACCCAGCCTGCACAGGAGTCCCCCATGAAAACCGTTGTGTTGCTGGCCGCGCTTGCCGTGGCCCAGATGGCGCACGCCCAGACCCAGTGGAAACTGGCCACGGGCTACCGCGCGGAGTCCTTCCACACCCGCAATGTGGTGCAGTTTGCGCAAGACGTGGAGCGCGCCTCGGGCGGGGCGCTGCGCATCGAGGTCCATGCCAACAACACGCTGTTCAAGCTGGGCGAGATTCCCCAGGCGGTGCAGGACGGCAAGGCCCAGGCGGGCGAAACCATCATGACCAGCCTGGTGCAGGGCATGCCCATTGCAGGGGCCGACACCGTGCCATTTCTGGTGCGCAGCTACGCCGATGCGCGCCGCCTGTGGGACCTGCAGCGCCCGCTGATCGACGGGCACTTTGCGGCCAAGGGCCTCAAGGCCCTGTATGCCGTGCCGTGGCCGCCGCAGGGGCTGTTTTCCGTCGGGCCGGTGCGCTCGTCGGCCGACTTCAAGGGCACGCGCATGCGCACCTACAACCCTGCCACCGTGCGCATTGCCGAGCTGCTGGGCGCCACCCCGGTGGACGTGCCCATGGTCGAGGTCAACAAGGCGCTGTCGGCAGGCAAGCTCGACTCCATGATCACCTCGGCTCTGACCGGGGTGGAGAACCAGGTCTGGGGCCAGATCAAGCAGTACTACGGCATCAATGCCTGGCTGCCCAAGAACATCGTGTTTGTGAACCAGCAGGCGTTTGACGCGCTGCCCCCCGCTGCGCGCCAGGCCGTGACCCAGGCGGCGGCCGAGGCCGAAACACGTGGCTGGGCCCTGAGTGCCGCCGTGGCCGACGAGTCGGTGGGCGAGCTGCAGCGCAAGGGCATCAAGGTCGAGCGCGCATCCGCCGAGCTGGACACGGAACTCAAGCGCCTGGGCGAACGCTTCTCCCGCGAATGGGTGCAGTCGGTGGGCAACGAGGCCAACAAGATTTTCATTCCCTACTACTTCCAACGCTAGTCCGACTTCCAACGCCAGTCCGTTGGTCCTTCAGTCCGTCAGTCCGTTAGTCCTTCAGTTCATTCGTTAACCAGTGAGTCCTATCACCATGCAAGCACCCTCCACCATGACCACCGCACCGGCCGGCAACCGCTGGCAGTTCTGGATCGACCGGGGCGGCACCTTCACCGACATCGTGGCCAAGCGGCCCGATGGCTCGCTGACCACGCACAAGCTGCTGTCTGAAAACCCCGAGCAGTACAAAGATGCCGCCGTGGCGGGCATTCGCCACCTGCTGGGCCTGCAGCCCGGCGAACCCGTGACCCCGGCGCTGGTGGAGTGCGTGAAGATGGGCACCACCGTGGCCACCAATGCGCTCTTGGAGCGCAAGGGCGAGCCCACGCTGCTGGTCACCACCAAGGGCTTCAAGGACGCGCTGCGCATTGCCTACCAGAACCGCCCGCGCCTGTTCGACCGCCACATACAGCTGCCCGAGCTGCTCTACACCGAGGTCATCGAAGCCCGCGAGCGCATGGGCGCCCGTGGCAACCTGCTGCAGAACCTGGACGAAGCCACTCTGCGGGGCGACCTGCTGGCCGCTTACGGGCGTGGCCTGCGCAGCGTGGCCATTGTGTTCATGCACGGCTACCGCTACACGCAGCACGAGCAGGCGGCAAAGCGCATTGCCAAAGAGGTGGGCTTCACGCAGATCAGCACCTCGCACGAAACCAGCCCGATGATGAAGTTCGTGAGCCGGGGCGATACCACGGTGGTCGATGCCTACCTGTCGCCCATCCTGCGCCGCTATGTGGAGCAGGTGGCCAGCGAGATGCCGGGCGTCAAGCTGTTCTTCATGCAGTCGTCCGGCGGCCTCACCGATGCGGGCACCTTCCAGGGCAAGGACGCGATCCTCTCCGGCCCGGCGGGCGGCATTGTGGGCATGGCGCGCACGGCGGGTCTGGCGGGGCATGAAAAGGTCATCGGCTTTGACATGGGCGGCACCAGCACCGACGTGAGCCACTACGCCGGTGCCTTCGAGCGCGAGTTCGAGACCCATGTGGCCGGTGTGCGCATGCGCGCGCCCATGATGAGCATCCACACGGTGGCGGCGGGCGGTGGCTCGGTGCTGGCGTATGACGGCTCGCGCTTCCGCGTGGGCCCCGAGAGCGCAGGTGCCAACCCGGGCCCGGTGAGCTACCGCAGGGGCGGCCCGCTGGCCGTGACCGATGCGAACGTGATGGTGGGCAAGGTGCAGCCGCGCTACTTCCCCAGCGTGTTTGGCCCGGCGGCCAATGAAACGCTGGATGCTGATGCGGTGCGCGCCCGCTTCCAGGAGATCGCCACCCAGACCCAGCGCCAGCCCGAGGAAGTGGCCGAAGGTTTTATCCAGATCGCCGTGCAGCAAATGGCCAACGCGATCAAGAAGATCAGCGTGGCGCGCGGCTATGACGTGACGCGCTACACCCTGCAATGCTTTGGTGGCGCGGGCGGTCAGCACGCCTGCCTGGTGGCCGATGCTCTGGGCATGTCGCGTGTGTTTGTGCATCCGCTCGCCGGTGTGCTCAGCGCCTACGGCATGGGCCTGGCCGACCAGACTGTGATTCGCGAGCAGGCGGTGGAGATGCCACTGGCCGCCGCATCGCTGCCCCTGATTGCTGAACGCCTGGACACACTGGGCTCTGCCGCACAGGCCGAGCTGGAGCGCCAGCAGGTCAGCGCCAACCCGGTGCAGGTGCGCCACAACGTGCATGTGCGCTACGAAGGCACCGACTCGGCCCTGGTGGTGCCGTTTGGCGACATCACCAGCATCCAGGCGGCCTTTGAAAAGGCCTACCGCCAGCGCTTTGCCTTCCTGATGGCGGGCAAGGGTCTGGTGGTGGAGGCCGTGTCGGTCGAGGCCATGATCGCAGGCGATGCCCCCGCCGAGCCGCGCCTGCCCGTGCACCCGCACCGCAAGCACCCGCAGCGCGAGAGCGTGCGCATGTACTCGGGCGGCGAGTGGCACACCGCCGCGCTGGTGGTGCGCGAAGACCTGCACCCCGGCGACGTGATTCCCGGCCCGGCCATCATTGCCGAGAAGAACACCACCACCGTGGTGGAGCCCGGCTGGTCTGCGCGCCTGACCGATCTGGACCACCTGGTGCTGGACCGCGTCACGGCGCGCAAGGTGCAGTACGCCGCAGGCACCACGGTGGACCCGGTGCTGCTGGAGGTGTTCAACAACCTGTTCATGAACATCGCCGAGCAGATGGGCCTGCAGCTGCAGAACACGGCCTACTCGGTCAACATCAAGGAGCGCCTCGATTTCAGCTGCGCGCTGTTCGATGCCGCAGGCAACCTGATTGCCAACGCACCCCACATGCCCGTGCACCTGGGCAGCATGGGCGAGAGCATCAAGACCGTGATCCGCGAGAACGCGGGCAAGATGCACCCGGGCGATGTGTACATGCTCAACGACCCGTACCACGGCGGCACGCACCTGCCCGATGTGACGGTGATCACCCCGGTGTACGTGGCCGAAGGCGCCGAGCCCACGTTTTATGTGGGCAGCCGGGGCCACCATGCCGACATCGGTGGCACCACGCCGGGCTCCATGCCACCGTTCTCCACACGCATTGACGAAGAGGGCGTGCAGATCAACAACGTGAAGCTGGTGGACCGGGGCATCTTCCTGGAAGACTCCGTGCGCAACCTGCTGGCCACCGGCGGCGGCACCACGCCATACCCCAGCCGCAACCCCGAGCAGAACCTGGCCGACCTGCGTGCGCAGATTGCCGCCAACGAAAAGGGTGTGCAAGAGCTGTCGAAGATGGTGGAGCAGTTTGGTCTGGATGTGGTGCAGGCCTACATGTGCCACGTGCAAGACAACGCCGAAGAATCGGTGCGCCGCGTGATCACGCAGCTCAAAGACGGCCAGTTCACCCTGCCGCTGGACAACGGCGCGCAGATCAGCGTGTCGGTGAAGGTCAATGTGGCCGAGCGCAGTGCGGTGATCGACTTTGCGGGCACCAGCCCGCAGCAGATGAACAACTTCAATGCCCCGCGCGCCGTGTGCATGGCGGCCGTGCTGTATGTGTTCCGCACGCTGGTGGACGACGACATCCCGCTCAACGCCGGGTGCCTCAAGCCGCTGCAGGTCATCATCCCGCAAGGCTCCATGCTCAACCCCAACCCGCCGGCCTCGGTGGTGGCGGGCAATGTGGAGACCTCCACCTGCATCACCAACGCGCTGTTTGGCGCCCTGGGGGTGATGGCGGGCAGCCAGCCCACCATGAACAACTTCACCTTTGGCAATGCGCAGTACCAGTACTACGAAACCATTGCCGGTGGCAGCGGTGCGGGTGCGGTGTTCGATGCTTCAGGCCGCACGGTGCGCGGCTTTGACGGCACCAGCGTGGTCCAGACCCACATGACCAACTCACGCCTGACCGACCCCGAGGTGCTGGAGTTCCGCTTCCCCGTGGTGCTGGACAGCTACGAGATCCAGCGCGGCTCGGGCGGTGCAGGGCGCTGGGCGGGCGGTGATGGCGGTGTGCGCCGGGTGCGGTTCCTGGAGGCCATGACGGCCAGCATCCTCTCCAACGGGCGCCTGAACCCCGCCTTTGGCATGGCGGGCGGCCAGCCCGGGCGCGCGGGTGCCAACCGGGTGCTGCGCGCCAATGGCCAGGTCGAGGAACTGGGCCACATCGGCGCCGCGCTCATGGAGCCGGGCGATGTGTTCGAGATCTCCACGCCCGGCGGTGGCGGGTTTGGAGAGTGCGTGGCGCACTGACCGCAGCGATGAAGGCGGGACGCTGGCTGCACTTGCCGCCAGCGCTGCCCTCAGCCCCGCCCCAGCCCCGCCGGGTGCGGGGCACGGATGAACCAGGAGAACACGCATGAACTACTTGCCCGCTACATCTGGTGTGTCTCAAGGCACCTCCCTGTCTGGAGCGCGTGTGGATGCGCCCCATCCGGCGCCACGGGCCGATGCGGCCCCGGCGCACGCTGCGGCCCGGCGGCAAGGCCGCAGCCTGAGCGTGGGCTAGAAGCTCGCTGCCAGCTTTGGCATCCTGGGCCTGGCCGTGGCGCTGCTGGGGGCCACCACCTGGATGACGGGTGAGGGCACGGGCCGTCAGGCCGCGCTGCTGACGGCGGAGCAGCTGCCCATCGAACGCTCGGTGCGCGACTGGAAAACGCAGTCGGTGGCCATCGGCCAGATTGCGCTGCGCGCCACGCTGTCGTCGGACGTATTCCCGCTGGTGGCCGAGATGCGCACCCAGCTGGCCGCCGAAGACGCCCAGCGCAAGCGCATCGAAGAAGCCCTGGCCCAGGCATCGACCGCCGAAAGCACCAAGCCCCTGTGGGCCCAGGCCCAGGCGCAGCGGCAGCGCTATGCGGTGCTGCGCGATGCACTGGTGCAGAACGCGCTCGAAGCCAAGATCATCAGCCAGAAGGAGTTGCAGGAGCATGCCGCCGCCCTGGCCCAGTACCTCACGGCCATCGACCAGCTGCTGGCAGCGTCAGAGCAGGCGTCTTTGCGGGCGGGCGACAGCATGATGCGTGACGCCTCGCGTGCGCAGTGGATCAGCGCGATTGCCGTGCTGGTGGTGGTGGGGCTGTCGGCGCTGTTTGGCTGGCTGCTGCGCCGCTCCATCGTGTTGCCGCTGCGCCAGGCGTCCGACGCCGCTGCCGTGGTGGCGCGGGGCGATCTCACGGTGCGCATGGACACGCAGCGCACCGACGAGATCGGCCAGTTGCTCACTGCGCTGGACAAGATGGTCGAGTCCCTGCACTACGTGGTGACCGAGGTGCGCGACTCGGGTGAATCCATCCATGTGGCCAGCTCCGAAGTGGCGGCGGGCAACACCGACCTGAGCGCGCGCACCGAACATGCCGCCAGCAACCTGCAGCAGACGGCGGCCAGCATTGCCCAGCTGGCGCAGATGGTGGCGGCCAATGCCGACAGCACGCGCCAGGCCAATGCCTTGGCGCTGAACGCCACCGAAGTGGCCAGCAAAGGCGGCGAAGTGGTCCACCAGGTGTTCAAGACCATGGAAGAGATCAACGCCAGCAGCAAGAAGATTGCGGACATCGTGGGCATCATCGACGGCATTGCGTTCCAGACCAACATCCTGGCGCTGAACGCCGCCGTGGAGGCCGCGCGCGCAGGCGAGCAGGGGCGCGGCTTTGCCGTGGTGGCGAGCGAGGTGCGTGGCCTGGCCGGGCGCAGCGCCAATGCGGCGCGCGAGATCAAGGCGCTCATCTCTGACAGCGTGGCCAAGGTGAGCGATGGCGCCAAACTGGTGGTGGCTGCGGGCTCCACCATGGGTGACATCGTGCACAGCGTGGAGCGCGTGACCACGCTGATGTCCGAGATCAACGAGGCCAGCAGCGAGCAGAGCACACAGATCGGCCAGGTGAGCCAGGCGGTGGACCAGCTCGACCACATGACCCAGCAGAACGCCGCGCTGGTGGAAGAGGGCGCGGCGGCGGCGCAAAGCCTCAAGGACCAGGCCAACCGACTGGCCGGGGCCATGGGGCAGTTTCAGCTGGACCGGGCAGCGTAAAAATCAATAAAAAAAGGCTCTCTTCCATTTCGGGTGGAACACGACAGTTCAAATAAACCCATTGACACCCCCCGAACAGGAGCCCTCCCCATGCAAGAAGCGTTGTTCTGCCAGGCATTGGGGCTGGCCGCGCCCTGGGCTGTGGAGCGTGTTGCACTGGACGTCGAGCGCAGCCGCATCGACCTGTACGTGGTCTGG
>NZ_LUKZ01000030.1:0-34008 GCF_001633105.1 Acidovorax sp. GW101-3H11 | reverse complement strand
GCTATGGCACCACCGACCACTTCATCGCCATGGCGTTCCTGATCGCTGGAAAGCTCACTCACCTGCCGGGCAGTCCTTTGCAAAAAGCAAGGGCCTGACCATGGCTATGGTGGGGAATGTGGCTTTCCACCCGAAACGGAAGAGAGCCTAAAAAAAGGGGCCCTGCGCGGGCCCCTTAAGCATTGTTTGCTATCAATTTTGATTACATGCCCGAGTAGTTCGGGCCACCGCCGCCTTCGGGTGTGACCCACACGATGTTCTGCGTGGGGTCCTTGATGTCGCAGGTCTTGCAGTGCACGCAGTTCTGCGCGTTGATCTGCAGGCGCTGGGCGTTGCCGCCCTTGGCTTCGTCGGCCACGAACTCGTACACACCGGCGGGGCAGTAGCGGGCTTCGGGGCCTGCGTATTTGGTCAGGTTGATGTTGACCGGCACGCTCGCGTCCTTGAGCGTGAGGTGGGCGGGCTGGTTCTCTTCGTGGTTGGTGTTGCTGATGAACACGCTGGAGAGGCGGTCGAACGTGAGCTTGCCATCGGGCTTGGGGTAGACGATGGGCTTGCACTCGGCTGCGGGCTTCAGGTAGGCGTGGTCGGGCTTGTCGCGGTGCAGCGTCCAGGGGATGTGGCCGCGCAGCACGAACTGCTCGAAACCGTTCATCAGCGTGGCCGTGGTCAGGCCGTACTTGAACCAGTTCTTGAAGTTGCGGTCCTTGTTCAGCTCGGTGTAGAGCCAGCTTGCCTCGAAGGCTTCGGGGTAGGCGGTCAGTTCGTCGTGCTGGCGGCCCGCCACCACGGCGTCGTAGGCGGCTTCTGCCGCCAGCATGCCGGTCTTGATGGCGGCGTGGCTGCCCTTGATGCGGCCCACGTTCAGGTAGCCCGCGTTGCAGCCCACCAGTGCGCCGCCCGGGAACACCGTCTTGGGCAGGGCGTTGATGCCGCTGGCGTTGATGGCACGCGCGCCATACGACAGGCGCTTGGCGGTGATCTCGCCCTTCTCGTTCTCGAAGTAGTAGCGGACGTTCGGGTGCGTCTTCCAGCGCTGGAACTCTTCGAACGGGCTCAGGTAGGGGTTGGCATAGCCCAGGCCGGTGACGAAGCCCACGGCCACCTTGTTGCCCTCCAGGTGGTACAGGAAGGCGCCGCCGTAGGTGTCGTTCTCCATGGGCCAGCCCGCGGTGTGCATCACAAAGCCGGGCTGGTGCTTCTTGGGGTCGATCTCCCACAGCTCTTTGATGCCGATGCCGAAACTTTGGGGGTCGCGGTCCTTGTCGAGGTGGTACTTGGCAATCAGCTGCTTGCCCAGGTGGCCGCGCGCGCCTTCGGCAAACACGGTGTACTTGCCCAGCAGTTCCATGCCCAGCTGGAAGTTCTCGGTGGGCTCGCCCTCTTTGCCGATGCCCATGTTGCCGGTGGCCACGCCCCGTACCGCAGGTACGCCTCCATTTTCGGAGCCGTCTGTGTAGAGCACCTCGGCGGCGGTGAACCCGGGGAAAATTTCCACGCCCAGGGCTTCGGCCTGTTCGCCCAGCCACTTGGTCAGGTTGCCCAGGCTGATGATGTAGTTGCCATGGTTCTGCGCAAACGGCGGCAGGAACATGTTGGGCACGCGGACGCCCGATTTTTCCGACAGGAAGATGTAGGCGTCGTCGGTGACGGGCTGGTTGAGCGGGGCACCGCGCTTTTTCCAGTCGGGAATCAGCTCGGTGAGCGCCTTGGGGTCCATGATGGCGCCGGAGAGGATGTGCGCGCCGGGCTCGGAGCCTTTTTCGAGCACCACGACCGAGACATCCTGGCCTTTTTCGGCCGCCAATTGCTTCAGGCGGATGGCTGTGGCCAAGCCGCCAGGGCCACCGCCAACGACCACCACGTCGTATTCCATGGATTCGCGGGGGCCATATTGGGCGAGGATTTCTTCGTTTGTCATGGGCTTCTCGTCGGGCGTTTGATAATGGACTATTGTCGGCAGAGCATGGGCCAGCCCCTGTCTGTCTGGCGACTGATTGTATTCACGGAATATGGACAATCGAACGACCGTTCTTTTTTGATCAGTGGGGAGACTCTAAATGGCATACAGCATCGACTTGTCGGGCCGCGTCGCTTTCATCACCGGCGCATCGAGTGGCCTGGGCGCGCAGTTTGCGCGCACCCTGGCGCGTGCCGGAGCGGGGGTGGTGCTGGCCAGCCGCCGGATAGAAAAGCTCAAGGAACTGCGCGCCCGCATCGAAGGCGAGGGCGGTGACGCCCACGTGATCGAACTCGACGTGACCGACCACGCCTCCATCAAGTCCGCCGTGGCCCATGCCGAGACCGAGATGGGTTCCATCGACATCCTGATCAACAACTCGGGCGTGAGCACCACGCAGCGCCTGCAGGACGTGACGCCCGAGGACTACGACTTCATCTTCGACACCAACGTGAAGGGCGCGTTCTTTGTGGCGCAAGAGGTGGGCAAGCGCATGCTGGCCCGCTCGCGCGGCGCGGCACCGGGCAGCTTCACGGGCGGGCGCATCATCAACATCGCGTCGATGGCGGGCCTCAAGGTCCTGCCGCAGATCGGCGCCTACTGCATGAGCAAGGCCGCCGTGGTGCAGATGACCCGTGCCATGGCCATGGAGTGGGGCAAGTTCGGCATCAACACCAATGCGATCTGCCCCGGCTACATCGACACCGAAATCAACCACCACCACTGGGACACCGAGCAAGGCCAGAAACTCATCGCCATGCTGCCGCGCAAGCGCGTGGGCAGCCCGCAGGACCTGGACGCGTTGCTGGTGATGCTGGCCAGCGACCAGAGCCATTTCATCAACGGCGCGGTGATTGCGGCGGACGATGGTTTTGCGGTCTGATCCCCAGGG
Source organism: Acidovorax sp. GW101-3H11 (assembly GCF_001633105.1). Classification (GTDB taxonomy): domain Bacteria; phylum Pseudomonadota; class Gammaproteobacteria; order Burkholderiales; family Burkholderiaceae_C; genus Acidovorax. The sequence continues at coordinate 31,156 of NZ_LUKZ01000030.1, read as the reverse complement.
AACATGCGGGCATGAAGATCGAAATCCCCGAGGTCAAAAAGCTGGTCTTTGAGACGCGCTTCCCCGTGCGCTGGGGCGACATGGACGCGATGGGCCATGTCAACAACACCGTGTACTTCCGTTACCTGGAAACCGCGCGCATCGACTGGATGGTGTCGGTGGGCTGCAACCCCGACCCGCGCGGGCAGGGGCCGGTCATCGTCAATGCGTTCTGCAACTTCTACAAGCAGCTCGAATACCCGGCCGATGTGCTGCTCAAGCTCTACGTGAGCGACCCGGGCCGCACCACGTTCGAGACCTGGGGCACGCTGGAACGCGTGGACCAGCCGGGCGTGATCTGCGCGGCGGGCGGGGCCACCACCATCTGGGTGGACTTCCCGCAGCAGAAGGCGGCGCCGCTGCCCGACTGGATGCGGGCGCTGGTGTCGGGAGACTGAATCAAGGCAAAAAAGGGCCTCTGCGCGCGATGGATAAGCGCTTTATGCTATCAAAAGCATAGCATCGATATCCACTCCTGTTCCTGCGCCCTGCCGTGCTGCTTTACTTCTGCTTGGGCACACGGCCCATCAGATAGAACTCGGGGTTGGGCAACATGCCCGCAAAGCTGGCCATGCGGTTACTGAGCCCAAAAAACGCGGTGATGGCCGCAATGTCCCAGATGTCTTCGTCGTCAAAGCCGTGGGCGTGCAGCGCGACAAAGTCGGCATCCTCGATCTCGTGCGAGCGCTGGCAGACCTTCATCGCAAAGTCGAGCATGGCGCGTTCGCGCGGGCTGATGTCGGCCTTGCGGTAGTTCACGGCCACCTGGTCGGCGATGAGGGGTTTCTTTTCGTAGATGCGCAGGATCGCGCCGTGCGCCACCACGCAATACAGGCACTGGTTGGCCGCGCTGGTGGTGGTGACGATCATCTCGCGTTCGCCCTTGGTCAGGCTGCCTTCCTCTTTCAGCATCAGTGCATCGTGGTAGGCAAAGAACGCGCGCCACTCGGCCGGGCGGCGCGCAAAGGCCAGGAACACGTTGGGGATGAAGCCTGCCTTTTCCTGCACTTCCACGATGCGTGCGCGGATGTCTTCGGGCAGGGTGTTCAGGTCGGGAAAAGGGTAGCGGCTCACGGCGGTCTCCTGGGGTTGTTGTGATGGATGCCGCAAGTATCACGGATGCCTCAAGGGTGCCAGTGGGTCGCCCGCACCGGACTCTGGGCGGGCGCGGCGGAATTGCCCGCCAGCGCATACGACAGCTGGGTGGCCGCAGCCATCACCGTCTGTGCCAGCGCTTCGAGTTTTTCCGCTGGCAGGCGCGATGCCGGGCCCGAAATGCACACCGAGCCCATCAGCCGCCAGTGCATGCCAAACACCGGCGCCGACACCGTGGCCACGCCCTGTTCGCGTTCGCCAATCGACCAGTGGTAGCCCTTCTTGCGGATCTCTTCATAGGCCTTGCCCGGCTCGCCCGAAAACGCCAGGATCACGCGGCCTGGCGAGCCCTTGTCCAGCGGCAGGCCTTCGCCCATGCGTGCGTGGTGGCGCAGCGCCTGCGGGCCTTCCACGCGCACAAGGCAGGTCCGCACATTGCCTTCGCGCACATAAAACGCGGCGCTTTCGCCCGTGGCAAGGGTCAGCTCGCGCAGCGCGGGCTCCAGCACGTTCTGCACGTCAAAACCGGCCTGGTAGCGTGCTCCCAGCCAGCCTGCTGCCGGACCCAGGCGCCAGTCGCCATCCTCGCGTTGCACCATAAAACCCGACTGCGCCAGCGTGCGCGCGAGGCGCAGCACCGTGGTCTTGTGCAGGCCGCAGCGGCGGCTGAGCTCGGCCAGGGGCAGGCTGGATTCGCCCAGTGCAAAGGCCTCCAGCACCTGCAGTGCGCGCGTGACGGCAATCACGCCGCCGCCCGTGCCTTTGGCGGCGCTGTCTTCCGGTTCGGTGGGCTCCTGCGGCAGGGTCTTGCGGGGTGACGGGGATCTGGCAGGCGAGGGCGCCCTGGCGGTGGCGAGGGGCGAGGGTGGTTTTTTTGGAAGATTGCTCACGATGCAATTCGTTTCATTGTATGCAACGGCATTGTATGGGTTGAAACGCCTGCGTAAAGTCGCGTCCACAGCGCCGGGCCTGCAGCAGCATGTGCAGGGCGGCGCGAAGAACCACCTACCAGGAGACAACTGCATGCCCGCTTTTTCGCCCCGTTTGCTTCCCCGTGCCCTGTGCGCCGCCGTCCTCGGCCTTGCCGCCGTTGCAGCGCCCTTTGCCAGCGCCCACGCGCAAGCCGCGTATCCGAGCAAGCCCATCCGCCTGATCGTGCCGTTCCCTCCCGGCGGAGGCACCGACATGATTGCCCGCACGGTGGCGCAAAAGCTCACGGACCAGAACAAGTGGAACGTGATCGTGGACAACCGCCCCGGCGCGGGCGGCAACCTGGGGGTGGACGCCGCCGCCAAGTCACCCGCCGACGGCTACACGCTCGTCATTGGCCAGACCAGCAACCTGGCCATCAACCCCACGCTGTACCCTAAGCTGCCGTACGACCCGCTCAAGGAACTGGTGCCCGTGGCGCTCGTCTCGTCCTCGCCCATCGTCATGGCTGCGCCCATCAACTCACCCTTCAAGAGCTACGCCGATGTGGTGGCGGCCGCCAAGGGCAAACCCGATGCGCTGACGCTGGGCTATTCGGGCAACGGCACCGTGGCCCACCTGGCCGGTGAGCTGGCTGAAAACGCCGCCGACATCAAGCTGCGCCACATCCCCTACAAGGGCGCGGCCCAGGCCATGACGGACCTGGTGGGCGGGCAGATCGACCTGTACATGTCCTCCGTGCCTACGCTGCTGGGCCAGGTGCGCAACGGCAAGCTCAAGGTCATCGCCATCACCTCGGCCAAGCGCTCGCCCCAGCTGCCGGATGTGCCCACGCTGGCTGAGTCCGGCTACAAGGGCTTCGAGGCCGTGACCTGGTTTGGCATCCTGGCCCCCGCCGGTACGCCAGCCCCCATCGTGGCGCAGCTCAACAAGGCCATCAACGCGGCCCTGCAGCAACCCGATGTGGCCGACAAGCTGCGCTCTGAAGGCGGCGATGTGCTGGGCGGCACGGCCGAGCAATTCAGCCAGCTGCTCAAAGCCGAAGTGCCGCGCTGGGCCAAGATCGTGAAGGATTCGGGCGCCAGCCTGGACTGACGGGCTCCCTGTGGGGCGGGTTGTGCTGCATATCTGTCAGCCCGCCACCCACTTCTTCACCTTTGCATTTCGTCTGCACTGGGCCAGCCGCCGACCCCGGGGCTGGTGGCGCTGCGGCATGGGCGCCTTGCGCGCGCTGCCCAGCCTGCGGCGCATTTCCACGCCTCTGTTTTTCGCGTTTCTTCCAAGGATTTCTCATGAACCAACTCCCTGAAATCATCCGCACCATCGAGCGCGTGGGCGCCGACGTTGTGAGCAAAGCTGCCACCTACCAGGCCGCCATCCTGGCCGACGTGGCGGGCCGCCGCGGCACCATGCATGGCCGCGTGGCGCCCGTGCACCAGAGCATGAAGGTGGCGGGCCCCGCCTTCACCGTGGAGGTGCGCCCTGGCGACAACCTCATGATCCACGCCGCCATTGCGCTGGCCCAGCCGGGCGACGTGCTGGTGATCGACGGCAAAGGCGACCAGACCGCCGCGCTGATGGGCACGCTGATGCTCAGCGCCTGCAAGAAGCGTGGCCTGGCTGGCGTGATCGTGGACGCCGCTATCCGCGACAAGCTGGAGATCCTGGAGCTGGACTTCCCCGTGTTCAGCGCGGGCTTCAACCCTGCAGGCCCCACCAAATATGTGCCCGGGCGCATCAACCACCCCATCAGCGCCGGTGGCGCCACCGTGAACCCCGGTGACCTGGTAGTGGGCGATGCCGATGGCGTGGTCGTCATCGAACGCGAGAAGGCCCCCAGCATGCTGGCCCTGGCCGACAAGAAGGTGGCCGACGAAGCCGCCCGCATCGAAGCCATTGCGCGTGGCGACACCGCATCGAAATGGCTGCCTGCCGCGCTGCGCGCTGCTGGTGTGCTGAAGGAAGGGGAATCTCTGTGAGCCCAACCATCATCGTGACCGGCGCCGATCTGGCGCAGCACGCCCTGGAGCTGCTCGCGGGCTACGACATCGTCTACGCGGGCAAGGCGCCTACCGAGGACGACCTGGTGGCCCTGTGCGGTGCGCACAACCCCGTGGCCATCATCGTGCGCTACGGCAAGGTGGGTGCGGCGGTGATGGACGCGGCGCCAGCGCTCAAGGTCATCTCCAAGCACGGCAGTGGCACCGACACCATCGACAAGGTGGCGGCCAAGGCGCGTGGCATTGAAGTGGTGGCTGCCGTGGGCGCCAACGCAGCGGCGGTGGCCGAACAGGCGCTGACCCTGCTGCTGGCTTGCGCCAAATCGGTGGTGCAGCTCGATGCGCGCATGCACGCGGGCCACTGGGACAAAGCCACGCACAAAAGCCTGGAACTGGGTGGCCGCACCGTGGGCCTGGTGGGTCTGGGCGCCATCGGCCTGCGCTTTGCCAAGATGGCCGACGCCCTGGGCATGCGCGTGATCGGCTTTGACCCGTTTGCGAAGAACCTGCCGGACTATGTGCAGAGCGTGGGCCTGGAGACGATCTGGCGCGAAGCCGATGCTGTGTCTTTGCACTGCCCGCTGACCGACGAGAACCGGGGCATGCTGAACGCCACCACGCTGGCGCAATGCAAGCGCGGCGTGATTGTGGTGAACACGGCGCGTGGCGGCCTGATCGACGAGGCCGCGCTGCTGGCTGCCGTGCGTTCGGGCCAGGTGATGGCGGCAGGGCTGGACAGCTTTGCGGTCGAGCCGATGACGACGGGCCATCCCTTCCAGGGCGAGAAGCACTTCATCCTCAGCCCCCACATCGGCGGCGTGACCAGTGACGCCTACGTGAACATGGGCGTGGGCGCGGCGCAGAACCTGCTGGCCGTGCTGGCCCGTGTGCCTGGCGCAGCGGTGGCGGCGGCCTGACGCCAGCCCCCTTCCTGAAAGCAAAGAGAAAAAAGGCACGGGGCAGGGCGCCCCGGCCCATGGAGACAAAGACATGCACAACATTTTGAGAAGAAAAACGGCCTCTGCGCGCGTCCATCATGCGCTAATAGCTATTGTTTGTATAGCATCCGGCGCAGCAGGGGCGCAAACTGCGTTCCCCCACAAGCCCGTCAAGCTGGTGGTGGGTTTTGCCGCAGGCGGCCCCACCGACGTGGTGGCACGCGCGTTTGCCGACCACGCCAGCCGCGCGCTGGGCCAGCCCTTTGTGGTGGACAACAAGCCCGGCGCCAACACCATCCTGGCCGCCCAGGCGGTGGCCAGCGCGCCCGCCGACGGCTACACGCTGCTGTTTGGCGCCACCAATCACACCATGATCCCGGGTCTGTACGCCGGGCGGGTGAAGTTCGATGCGGTGAAGTCGTTCAAGCCGCTGTGCACCGTAGCCACCAGCCCCACGGTGCTGGTGGTGAGGCAGGCCCTGCCCGTGAAGTCGCTGGCTGAGTACATGGCCCGTGCGCGCAAGGAGCCGGGGCGTCTGTCCGCAGGCACGGCGGGCGTGGGGAGCTCAGGCCACTTTGCCACCGAGATGTTTGCCCGCGCCAACAGCTTGCAGCTGAACCATGTGCCCTACAAGGGCGCCGCGCCAGTGGTCACGGACCTGGTGGGCGGCCAGCTCGACAGCTCGTTTGCCACGCTGGGCTCGGTGCTGCCGCAGATCAAGAGCGGCAAGCTCACCGCGCTGGCCGTGGCATCGCCCAAGCGGTCGTCGCTGCTGCCCGATGTGGCCACCTTTGCCGAGGCCGGTGGCGGCAAGTATTCGGCCGACGCCTGGTATGGCCTGCTGGCCCCGGCGGGCCTGGACGACGCCATTGCCCAGCAGCTGGAGCGCGTGGCCAGGGACTTTGTGCAAAGCCCTGCGGCCAACGACAAGTTGCGCGGCCTGGGGCTGGACGCCGATGCCACCTGCGGCGCTGCGTTTGCCAGCCAGGTCGGCCGCGAAGTGGCCGCCTATACGCAGATTGCACGCGAGCTTGATCTGAAAGTGGATTGACCCCCCTGAGGCGCTTTGCGCCTTCCCCCCCCTCTCTCGCCTCGCTGCGCGATGCGGGAAGGGGGACGCAGCCAGTGCGGCGGGGCGGCCCTTGCACGGCTGCCTGCGCTTTGTCAGCGCCAGTTTCGCAGGCCATGGGCCAGCGATACCTGTTTGTTCTTCATGGATTGAATAGATAAGGAGACTTCATGTTGCGTTTTCTCAAACCCTTGATCGCCGCCTGCGCACTGGCTGCAGGCCTGGCCCACGCCGCCTTCCCCGAGCGGCCCATCACGCTCGTCGTGCCCTATGCCCCCGGCGGCGCGGCCGATGCCGTGGCCCGCGTGGTGGCCACCCGCCTGGGTGCCAAGCTGGGCGGCAGCGTGATTGTGGACAACAAGGCGGGCGCCAGTGGCACCATTGGCGCGAGTTTTGTGGCCAAGGCGTCGGCGGATGGCTACACCATGCTGTACGACGCCACGCCGCACTCCATCAACCCGCACCTGTTCCCCAAGATGCCGTATGCCGCCAACGCACTGCAGCCGCTATCGCTGGTGCTGCTGGCGCCCAATGTGCTCATCGTGAAGGCCGATGCGCCCTACAAGAACGTGGGCGAGCTGATTGCCAAGGCCAAGGCGCAGCCGGGCAAGATCAACTTTGCTTCGGGCGGCAGCGGCACGGTGCAGCGCCTGGCGGCGGAGCTGATGGCCCAGAAGCTGGGCCTGGACATGGTGCACGTGCCCTACAAGAGTGGCGGCCCCGCCATCACCGACGTGATCGCGGGCCAGGTGGACTTCATGTTCGGCACCGTGGCCGCGACTTACCCGCATGTGGCAGGCGGCAAGCTGCGCGCGCTGGCCGTGTCGGCGCCTGAGCGTTCCAAGCGCCTGCCCGATGTGCCCACCGTGGCCGAGGCGGCCATCCCCGGTTATGAGGCCTATGAGTGGAACGGCGTGTTCCTGCCTGCGGGCGTACCTGCCGACGTGGCCACCAAACTGCAGCAGGCCCTGCAAGAGGTGCTGAGGGAAGACGAAGTGAAGCAGCGCCTGGCCGACCTGGGCGCCCAGCCCATCGGCTCCACGCCTGCGGAGTTTGCCGCCTTCCTCAAGAAGGAAGACAGCAAGTGGGGCGAGGTGGTGAAGAAGGGCAATATCAAACTCGACTGAGCCATGCCTTTGCCCGCGCTGACCACGCCCGTGCCGCACTCGGTGGGCCTGAACCGCCCGCAGCGCCTGCTGCCGCCCGGCGCGTGCGACAGCCACATGCACATCTTCGATGCACGTTTTGCACCGTCTGCCCACTGGCCGCGCACGCCGCCCGATGCGCCCGTGGCCGCCTATTGGCAGCTGCAGCAGCGCCTGGGCAGCACACGCACGGTGGTGGTCACGCCATCCACCTACGGCACCGACAACGCCTGCACGCTGGATGCGCTGGACCAGTTGGGTGACGACGCACGTGGCGTGGCTGTGGTGGACCCCCGCGTGAGCGATGCAGAGCTGGCCCGGCTGGCCGCGCGCCGCGTGTGCGGGCTGCGGGTCAACTTTGTCTCACCCCAATCGTGGGGCACCACCACGGCGCAGATGCTGACCACACTGGCGGGCAAGGTGGCACAGCATGCGGACTGCGCTGGCTGGCACATCCAGGTGTTCGCGCACCCGGAGCAGATCGTGGCGCTGGCGCATGTGCTGCAGGCGCTGCCGGTGCCGCTGGTCATCGACCACCTGGGGCGCATCGATCCGGCCGAAGGTCCATCGGCCCAAGCCTTTGGCGTGCTGCGCCGCTTGCTGGACGGGGGCAACACTTGGGTCAAGCTCTCGGGTGCCTACATGCGCTCTGCCGTGCAGGGCCCCAGCTACGCCGACACCCTGCCGCTGGGGCAAGCCCTGGTGCGGGCAGCCCCCAGTCACCTGGTGTGGGGCAGCGACTGGCCCCACACCACCGAGGCGCCGGGCACCGTGAACGATGCCGACCTGGTGGACCTGCTGCGCGCCTGGGCGGGCTCGGATGCCGCGATGGACCGTATCCTGGTGGACAACCCGGCGCGGCTGTATGGTTTCGGCGCCACCTCCTGACAACGAAAGCCTCTTCCATGTTTCTGCTGCAATCCCCCGAGCTCCGCGAGCTGGCGTTTTTCAGCTCCATGCCCGACACTTTCCGCCGCCCCGAGCGCAGCGCCTGGGCCGATGCCAACCGGGGCGGCACTGTCACCGATTCGTTCCTCGAAGGCCCGGTGTTCGACGGCGTGGGCAACCTGTACGTGACCGACATCCCCTGGGGCCGCATCTTCCGCATCGACCCGCAGGGCGCGTGGACGCTGGTGGCCGAGTACGACGGCGAGCCCAATGGGATGAAGTTCATGGATGCGGGCACGCTGCTCATCACCGACTACAAGAACGGGTTGATGCGGCTCGATATCGCGACCGGCGGGGTCACGCCGTACCTCGAGCGCCGCAACAGCGAGCGCTTCAAGGGCGTGAACGATTTGATCTTCGACGCCGACGGCAACCTGTACTTCACCGACCAGGGCCAGAGCGGCCTGCACGACCCGAGCGGGCGCCTGTACCGGCTGCGCCCTAATGGCCAGCTCGACCTGTTGCTGGCCAACGTGCCCAGCCCCAACGGCGTGGCCCTGTCGCCCGACGGCCGCGTGCTGTACCTGGCCGCCACACGTGGCAACTGCGTGTGGCGCGTGCCGCTGCTGCCCGATGGCAGCGTGGCCAAGGTGGGGCAGTTCTTCACGTCGCACGGCCCCAGCGGCCCCGACGGGCTGGCGGTGGATACGAGCGGCCGCCTGTTGGTGGCCAACCCGGGCCTGGGTTATGTGTGGGTGCTCAACCACCGGGCCGAGCCCGTGCTGGTGCTGCGGGGGCCTGCCGGGGCGTCCACCACCAACCTGGCGTTTGGCGGGCAGGGCGGACAAACGGTGTTCGTGACCGATTCGACCCACGGCCACATCCTGTGTGCACGGCTGGATGCGCCGGGGCTACCCCTGCACTGTTCGACCCTGGACTGAACGTCGGACCAAAGGGCAAGGGCGTTTTTCACCGCTTTACTGGGCTGCGGCGACCTTCGCTGCGCCGCGATAGCGCGACAGCCAGTGCGCGTAGGGCGCGGGCAGCGTGTTCCATTCAGGCTTTTGCACGCCCAGCACCTGCGCCAGGTGGTAGGTGTAGTGCGGATTGGACAGGTGGGCGCGGCCGATCATCACCAAATCCATCTGGCCGTCGGCCACTGCACGTTCAGCGATTTTCGGGTCATCGATGCCCCACGACGAGGCCACGGGCAGGTCGGCTTCGCTGCGCACGCGCTGTGCGACCGGGGCCAGGAAGGCGGGGGTTGCCCAGGGAATCTGCGTCTCGGCAATCACGAAGTTCGCGCTGACGTTGACCATGTCCAGGCCACGTTCGCGCATCCGGCGCACCAGCTCAATGGACTCGGCCACGGTTTCCTCGTCGCGTCCGTTGTATTCGATGACGCCGAAGCGTGCCGTGAGTGGCAGGTGTGCGGGCCACACCTTGCGCACGGCTTCCACGGTTTCCAGCAGAAAGCGCGCGCGGTTGTCAGAGCTGCCGCCGTACTGGTCGGTGCGTTGGTTGCTGTGGGGCGAGAAGAAGCTCTGCGCCAGGTAGCCGTGGGCGAAGTGCAGCTCCAGCCACTCGAACCCTGCGGCCAGTGCGCGATGAGCGGCGGCCACAAAGTCGGCCTGCACGCGGGCAATGTCTTGCAGTGTCATGGCCTGGGGTACGCGGGGCAGACCGCCGCCGTAAGCAATGGCGGACGGTGCAATCGGCTGCCAGGCACGCGGGTCGCTCTCGGGAATGTGGTCATCGCCTTCCCAGGGGCGTTGGGCGCTGGCCTTGCGGCCTGCGTGGGCGATTTGGATGCCGGGCACGGCGCCAGCGGCCTTGATGCTGGCGGCGATGCGGCCCATGCCTTCGATCTGCTGGTCGTTCCAAAGGCCTGTGCAGGCCGGGGTGATGCGGCCTTCGGGCGATACGCCCGTGGCCTCGACAATCACCAGGCCTGCGCCGCCGCGAGCGAGACCGGCGTAATGCGCCTGGTGCCATTCATTGGTGAAGCCGTCCACCGCGCTGTACTGGCACATCGGCGGGATCGCGATGCGGTTGCGCAGGGTGACGCTTTTGAGCTGGAACGGTGTGAACAGGGCAGACATGCAGCTTGCTTTCTTGTCGGTTAAATAGAAAAGGAATTTCGGGCTGGGGGCGGGGGCAAAGACACCACGGCCACGCACAGTGAAGATGGTGGGTACGATGCAGCCATAAACCAAATCGATAGTTCTTATTTCTGAAATCATGGCAATTGATATCAGGGCCATGGACCTGAACCTGCTCAAGGCACTGGATGCCTTGCTCGATGAACGCAGCGTAACCCGCGCCGCCCAGCGCCTGTCGCTCACCCAGCCTGCGGTGAGCGGCATGCTGACCCGGCTGCGCGAAAGCTTCGATGACCCGCTTTTCGTGCGTACACAGCGTGGCATTACGCCCACGCTGCGCGCGCAAGAGCTGGCCGCGCCGGTCAAGGAGCTGCTGGGTGGGATCGAGTCGCTGCTGCAACCTCAGGCCTTTGACCCTGCCACGGCGCAGATGACGGTGCAGCTCGCATCCACCGACTACGCGCTGCAGGCGGTGGTGGTGCCATTCCTGGCCATGCTGCGTCGCCGCGCGCCCGGCGTGCGCGTGGCCGTGGTGCCGGCCCAGCATCTGCCGGTGTACGAGCGGCTGGAGCGGGGCGATATCGATCTGGCCCTGATCAGCCCCGAGAACACGGCGCCCGACCTGTATGCCCGGCACCTGTTTGACGAGCGCTACGTGTGCGTGATGCGCGCCGGGCACCCGGATGCGAAGGGCGGCGCGCTGTCGCTGGACCGTTTTTGCGCGCTGGACCATGCGCTCATTTCGTACACGGGTGGCGGCTTCTGCGGCGTGACGGATGAGGTGTTGGCACGCTTGGGCCGATCACGGCGGGTGGTGCTGTCGATCACCAGTTTTCTGGTGCTGCCGGAGATCCTGCGCAACAGCGACCTGATCGCGGTGGTGCCCCAGCGGGTGGTAGCTGATGCACGCGGGCTGGTTGTGCTGGAGCCACCGGTGGCCATACCTGGCTTCGTTAAAACTGCTGCCTGGCATGAACGCACCCACCGCTCCCCGGGGCACCGCTGGGTCCGCTCGGTGCTGTTCGATACGTGTGGGTGCAAGGAGGCCGGTAGTCCGCTGCATTTACCGAAATTAGAGAAAAACTATTGAATTAATCAAAACTATTACCTTTTCATAAGGGAATGCACTCCATACCATCAGCTGCTCACCAACGCCAACAGGAGTGCCTCATGACACAAGAGACAAACAAGTGCCCGTTTGACCACACCAAGGCTGCCGCGCCCAAGGGCCGTGGCAATGCCGACTGGTGGCCAGACCAGCTCAATATCCGTCCCCTGAACCAGAACTCCCCGCTCACCGATCCCATGGGCGACGGCTTCGATTACGCAAAAGAATTCAAGAGCCTGGACCTTGCTGCCGTGAAGGCCGACCTGCATGCGCTGATGACCGACTCGCAGGACTGGTGGCCCGCAGACTTTGGTCACTACGGCCCGCTGTTTGTGCGCATGGCCTGGCACAGCGCGGGCACCTACCGCCTGGCAGACGGCCGTGGCGGTGCGGGGGCCGGGCAGCAGCGTTTTGCGCCGCTCAACAGCTGGCCCGACAACGCCAACCTGGACAAGGCACGCCGCCTGCTCTGGCCCGTCAAGCAGAAATACGGCCGCAAGATCTCGTGGGCCGATCTGATGATCCTCACGGGCAACGTGGCGCTCGAATCCATGGGCTTCAAGACCTTTGGTTTTGCCGGTGGCCGCCCCGATGTGTGGGAACCTGATGAGAACGTGTACTGGGGTGCCGAATCCACCTGGCTGGCGGGCGACAAGCGCTACAGCGGGGAGCGCGACCTGGCCAACCCCCTGGCCGCCGTGCAGATGGGCCTGATCTATGTGAACCCCGAAGGCCCCAACGGCAAGCCCGACCCCATCGCCGCCGCGCGCGACATCCGCGACACCTTTGCACGCATGGCCATGGACGATGAAGAGACCGTGGCATTGATTGCTGGCGGCCACACCTTTGGCAAGACCCACGGTGCGGGCGACGCGGCCCTGGTGGGCAAGGAGCCCGAAGGCGCGGGCATCGAGGAGCAAGGCCTGGGCTGGAAGAGCAGCCATGGGTCCGGCAAAGGTGGTGACACCATCACCAGCGGCCTGGAAGTGACCTGGACCACCACGCCCACGCAGTGGAGCAACAACTTCTTTGAGAACCTGTTCGGCTACGAATGGGAGCTGACCAAGAGCCCGGCAGGCGCGCACCAGTGGACGGCCAAGGGGGCGGCCGCGACGATTCCGCACGCCCACGATCCGTCGAAAAAGCTGGTGCCCACCATGCTCACCACCGACCTGTCGCTGCGCTTTGACCCGGCCTACGAGAAGATCTCGCGCCGCTTCCTGGCCCACCCCGAGCAGTTTGCCGACGCGTTTGCACGCGCCTGGTTCAAGCTCACGCACCGCGACATGGGGCCCCGTGCGCGTTACCTGGGCGCCGAAGTGCCCGCCGAAGTGCTGGTGTGGCAAGACCCGATCCCGGCGGTGGACCACGCGCTGGTCGATGCGCAGGACATCGCGGCGCTCAAGGCCAAGGTATTGGCATCGGGCCTGTCGATTTCGGAGCTCGTATCGACGGCCTGGGCTTCTGCATCCACCTTCCGGGGCGGTGACAAGCGCGGCGGCTCCAACGGCGCGCGCATTCGTCTGGCGCCACAGAAAGACTGGGAAGTGAATCAGCCTGCGCAACTGGCCAAGGTGCTGGGTCAGCTCGAAAAGATCCAGCAGGCCTTCAATGCGGCACAGAGTGGCGGCAAGAAGATCTCGCTGGCCGACCTGATCGTGCTGGCCGGTGGTGCCGCCGTGGAGGCTGCTGCGAAGCAGGCGGGTCAGAGCGTGACCGTGCCCTTCACGCCGGGCCGCACGGATGCATCGCAGGATCAGACCGATGTGCCGTCGTTCGAAGTGATGGAGCCCGTGGCCGATGGCTTCCGCAACTACGTGCGCCCGGGCCTGGAGGGCGCCGTGGCCGAGTTGCTGGTGGACCGTGCCAACCAGCTGACCTTGACCGCGCCGGAGATGACGGTGCTGGTTGGCGGCCTGCGCGTGCTGGGCGCCAATGTGGGCCAGGCACCGCATGGTGTTTTTACGCAGCGGCCCGGCACGTTGAGCAATGACTTCTTCGTGAACCTGCTCGACATGCGCACCCAGTGGCAGAAGTCGGCGGGTGCAGCAGGTGTGCTGGACGGTGTGGACCGCAGTACGGGCGCCAAAAAGTGGACCGGTACGGTGGCCGACCTGGTGTTTGGCTCCAACGCCGTGTTGCGCGCGCTGGCCGAGGTCTATGCCAGCAGCGATGCGCAGGCGGTGTTTGTGCAGGACTTCGCCCGCGCCTGGACCAAGGTGATGAACCTGGACCGGTTTGACCTGGCGGCAGCCAAGTCCTGAGCGTAGTGCCAACGCCCCCTGCGGGTCCTTAGGGACGCCTCAGGGGGCGTTTTTTTGGTGCGTGCATGGGGCAGCTACGATGGCGGCCCCCAAAGAACTGAACCGGAGAGCCCGCATGACGCAACCATCCAACCCCTCCACCAAGGACTTCGACAAAGGCCTGGCCACGCGCAAGCAGGTCATGGGCGAGGACTTTGTGGCCAATGCCTTTGGCAATGCCACCGACTTCACCCAGCCGATCCAGGAGTTCATCACCCGCAACGCCTGGGGCGATGTGTGGCAGCGGCCGGGGCTGGACATGAAGACGCGCAGCCTGATCACCGTGGCCTTTCTCACCGCGCTGGGCAAGCAGCATGAACTCAAGGGCCATGTGCGCGGCGCGCTCAACAACGGCGCCACGTCGGCAGAGATTCAGGAAGTGCTGCTGCACGCCAGCATCTACTGCGGGCTGCCTGCAGCGGTGGAGGCCTTCCGCACGGCGGCGGAGGTGATCGACGGGCCCAAGAAGAGCTGACGATGCGGTCTTCCGCTTGGACTGCTTCCTGTCGCCCGTAGAACTGGCATGCACCAAGCCAGCGCCACCGTGGAACTGGCTTTGCCAGGCCACTGGTGGCGTCCCCCTCAGGGGGAAGGCGCGAAGCGACTCAGGGGGGGCTATCCCCCCGCCAGCAGCTTGTGCACCAGGTCGGCGGCGGTGGAGGCGTTGTACTTGCGCATGAGGCGCGCGCGGTAGATCTCCACCGTGCGGTGGCTGATCTCCAGTGCCCGGCCGATCTCCTTGGAGGTCAGGCCTTCCAGCAGGCGCGCCGCCACCTCGCGCTCGCGGCCCGTGAGCTCGGCCTTCACGGCGCGCTGCGAACTCAGGTCTTCAAAGCTCCAGATGCCCGAAGCGTGCGGGTTTTCGCGGTTGAGCGCGCGGCCCGACACATGGCACCAGAACACCTCGCCGTTGGCACGCTTCATGATGCGGTTGTCGGCGTAGTGGCCTTTGGCGTTCAGGATGGGCTCCATGTGTGCGCCCAGGCGCTCATACTCGTCGGCGCTTGGGTACAGTACCTGGAACGACTGGCCGATGAGCACCTCGCGCGAGGCGCCGAACATCTCGCAGACATGGCGGTTGCAATCGACCATGGTGCGGTTGCGTGACAGCACCAGCCCCACGGGGGCCATGTCGAAAGCCAGTCGGTAGTCAACGTCCATAGTGCAAGTCTTTACGAGAAACTACTTATTTAGATACGTAGTATCGTAGCGTATCCCAATTCATAAGGAGATCGTGGTGAACAAGATATTCCCCTCCGCAGCCGAGGCCCTGAAGGGCGTGGTTGCAGACGGCCAGCTCATGGCCGTGGGCGGTTTCGGGCTGTGTGGCATTCCCGAGGCCCTGATCGACGCGCTGCGCGATTCGGGGGCGAAGAACCTCACCGTGATCTCCAACAACGCGGGCGTGGACGGCTTCGGCCTGGGCAAGCTGCTTGAGACCCGCCAGATCAAGAAGATGATCTCGTCGTACGTGGGCGAGAACAAGGAGTTCGAGCGCCAGTACCTCGCGGGCGAGCTGGAGCTGGAATTCACCCCCCAGGGCACGCTGGCCGAAAAGCTGCGTGCGGGCGGCGCGGGCATCCCGGCCTTCTTCACCAAGACCGGCGTGGGCACCATCGTGGCCGACGGCAAGGAGCTGCGCGAGTTCGACGGCGAAACCTATGTGATGGAGCGCTCCCTGGTGCCCGAAGTCTCGCTGGTCAAGGCCGATGTGGCCGACAAGTCCGGCAACCTGCGTTTCAACCTGACGGCGCGCAACTTCAACCCCGCCGCCGCCACTGCGGGCAAGGTCTGCATCGTGGAAGTGGAAAAAATCGTGGAAGTGGGCGAGCTGGCCCCCGACGACATCCATCTGCCCGGCATCTACGTGCACCGCATCGTGCTGAATGCCAACCCCGAAAAGCGCATCGAAAAGCGCACGATCACAGAAAAAGCAGGAGCCTGACCATGCCGTGGACCCAAGACCAGATGGCCGCCCGTGCGGCGCAAGAACTCGAAGACGGTTTCTATGTGAACCTGGGCATCGGCATCCCCACGCTGGTGGCCAATTTCACCGGTGACAAGGAAGTGTGGCTGCAGTCCGAGAACGGCATGCTGGGCATCGGCCCCTTCCCGACCGAAGACAAGGTGGACCCGGACCTCATCAACGCCGGCAAGCAGACGGTGACCACCATCAAGGGCTCGTCCATCTTCGGCAGCGACCAGTCGTTTGCCATGATCCGTGGCGGCAAGATCAACCTGTCCATCTTGGGTGCCATGCAGGTCAGCGAAAAAGGCGACCTGGCCAACTGGATGATCCCCGGCAAGATGGTCAAGGGCATGGGCGGCGCCATGGACCTGGTGGCCGGCGTCAAGCGCGTGATCGTGCTCATGGAACACGTGGCCAAGAAGAAAGACGGCACCGAAGACCTGAAGATCCTGCCCGCCTGCACGCTGCCCCTGACGGGCGTGGGCGTGGTGGACCGCATCATCACCGACCTGGCCGTGCTGGATGTGACGCCACACGGCCTCAAGCTGGTGGAGTTGGCACCGGGCGTGACGTTCGAAGCCCTGCAGGCCAAGACGGGCGTTACGCTGATCAAGTAACGCAGCTATTCACGGCCATTCGTTGGCTGTGTGGTGCGCAGCAAAAAAGGCCGGAGTCCTGCAAGGGACTCCGGCCTTTTTGATGGCATTTGCACTTCGCGACCGGCCTGCACAGGCCGGTTGGAATTACATGGCGCTGAATTCGCCCGAAGGGATCTGGCCGGTGCGCAGGGCTTCGGCAGCCTGGGCACGCACAGCAGCACGGTCAGCAGTGGACTTGTAGGTCACCACGCGCGAACCAGCGGGTTCGATGGAACGGGTCTGGGCCACGGTAGCGGCTTCAGCAGCCACTTCAGCGCGGGTGCGGTTCGTGTCGAACTTCAGGGCAAATTGCGAGCTGTCGGCTTCGTCAGCGTGGGCGCCGAAGGCAGAGAAAGCAGCCACAGCGGCGATGGAGAGGATGCGAGCGGTCTTGTTCATGGTGAAACTCCGGTGAAATTCAGAAATTGGGGTTCAAGTAATCAGGGGTGTGGGTGTTGAATCCAGCGGATTCAGTTCAACCACGCTCGCCGTAAGCGATCTGGCCAGTGCGCACAGCATCAGCAGCCTGGGCACGCACAGCAGCGCGGTCGGCGGTGCTCTTGTAGGTCACGACACGCGAACCAGCGGGTTCGATGCTGCGGGTCTGGGCGACGGTGGCGGCTTCGGCGGCCACTTCAGCGCGGGTGCGGTTGGTTTCGAACTTCGTGGCGAACTGCGAAGCATCGGCTTCGTCAGCATGGGCGCCAAAAGAGGCGAAAGCAGCGACAGCGGCGATGGAGAGAAAACGTGCGGTGTTGTTCATGATGAAAATCCTTGAAGTTAAAAAAGCGGCTCAAAAAACCGGAGCAAAGAGCAAAAACTGAAAGCTGCTTCAAACCGGGTTCGGTGAGTCGCCTTGCGGGTTCGGCTCATCGATGGGGTGAACTGTACGCGGGTAAAGGTCACAGAAAAACCACCGGGTCGCGAACTAACTGTTCCAGTGTTGGAAACAATCGACGCGGAACTTTTCAGGTTTTACCCAAGACTGACTGTCCGAAGGGTGCAAAAGCGGGCTTTAGCCATCCGCATTCCATGGAAACCCTGATGCAGATTTGGAACGGTGCAATCGACAGTTTCCTGGCGGGAAAGCGCCGTGGCAGCCGGTGATCGTGCTCCCCCAGGCGGTGCAAGGGAGCCTTTGGCAGGCCATGGACAGCGCTTGATGTGCATCAAGACCGTGCAGTGTCGAAGAGCGTTTTATGTCAGTGCCCCGCAAGAGAACGTCATATAGTCCAAGGTAACGATTTGTTGTTCCTCGCATGACAGACCCTTTTGTTTCGGTGGATCTGGATACCGCCGACAGTCCCCATTACCTGCGCGCGCTCACCGACATGGCCGACCGCCGCACGGTGGTGGCGGACGCCGCCATCTAGGGGTGATCTCACTTTCCGTGCAGAAAACCCGGTTAGGAGCTACGGGTTAACCCGCACTTTTTTATTGTCTGGAATTATCAGTAGCGAATACGTAGACTGCAGCAGGCTTGCGACCGCGCCAGCCACGGGAGGACCAGCTTGTCTAGCTACTACCTACGCTTCGTTGGCGCCGATACCCTGCCCAAATCGCTATCTAAGCGGGAAGTCGAAGAGTGCTTTGGGCTGAGCATTGAAGACATCCAGGAGCTGCGCCCGCCCCGGTTCAGAGGGACTGCACGCCTTGGCGCTGCAGTCCAACTGGTCATGCTGCGCGCCACCGGGCGGCACCCCGATGCCTTTTCAGGCCTCCCCTCCGTTTTGCTGCGGTACCTGACCTCAGCGCTTGGTATGCATGCGACGGACATCGCTTCGGTGACCTCGCTGTACAAGGACAAGGACACGCGATACGAGCACCAGCTCTGGGCTCGGGAACGTGTCGGGTTCGCGGTAGTAGACGACACCACCAAACCGCTCCTGGCAGATGCTTTGGGGGAGCTTTCCGCCTCAGCGGTATCAGTCGATGACCTGATCCAACAGTCAGAACACTGGCTTTTTGATCGACGGCTCGTCCTGCCTGGTGACCGGACACTGCGCGACATGGCGCGCATGGCATTTGCTGAACAGGAGAATGCAGCAATCGCAGCGGTCCGCACCTGTGCGCCACCCAAACAGGTTCAGGCGGCTCTCTCGCACGCATTCTCAAAGCGATCAGGGCCCGGCGGTCACACAGTGCTGGAGTGGCTGCGCACACCCCCAGGGAAGCACGGGCAGCTCACGCTGAGCGAGGTCACCAAGAAAATCGAGTGCCTCAAGTCACTGCAAGTTCACAAGTGGAAGCTGTCGGCGATTCCATTGAATCGTCTCAGGGCGTACAGCCAAGAGGTGATCAATCGTCCACCCTCCGCGACGAAGTTTCTTTCGGAAGATCAGCGCGATCTACGCATCGTCTCTTTCCTGCATGTCACCCTCTTGGATCAGACTGATCTCGCCGCAGACATCGGTGCCCGGTGTCTCACGGATCTCTATCGCAAGGCCTCTGGCAAGGTACTCAAGAAGCAGGCCGAAAGTGCTGTGGACCTGCGTGCTGAGCGTGTCAAGCTGAAGGACATTCTCTACGACGCGCAGTTGACCGATGCTCAGATCGTCGCGGCGATGCGCGACTTGGTGCCCAAGAATGGAGAAAACTTTGCCGGCACGCGGGCTCAATTCGTCCGCGAAACACTGGTGAAAGAACAAGCGCCGCGTATGTCGGCCCTGCTGAACGCCCTCGGAGTCCTGGAGATCAAAGGTGAGGAAACAGACAAGGCGCTCAAGCAGCTCAAGACGCTGCGCGATTTGTCCAAACGCGGCATCAGCAGCCTGCCCGAGGGGTTTGATGTGTCGGTTGCAGACCCGGGCTGGCACTCGCTACTGGAAGGCCCTGATCGCAAGGTTGCTCTTGCAGCTCTTAAAGCAAGCGCAGCGACTTCCTTGAAGAAAGCGATCAAGGGCGGAAAGCTATGGCTGGAACACAGTAGCCGCCATCGCAACCGTGCCGATCAGCTGATACCCGAAACGCAGTGGGCCGAGAAACACAAGTCGCTGATCCGTGCTCTGAGCCTGACGGACAATCCCGACAAGTTCCTAGACCGCGTGCTGGGACGGGTCAAAGCCGGCATCGGTCAACTGGCGCAGGCCGTCGAAGACGGGGCTTTGACCATAGACGGCCAGGGGCATATCCACATTGCCCCGATTCAGGCGCTGGAAGTCGAACCTCAGGTCACCAAGACACGCGAAAGCATGTTCAACATGATCGGTGATGCCCAGTTCGGCAACATGCTGGTCGAGATCGACGCCAAGACTGGCTTCAGCCAGGCCCTGCTGGGCCGCAGGGCCAAAGATATGGGTGAACTGAAGGCCGTCTACGGCGCTCTATACGCACACGGAACGGAGAACACTGAATCGCCCCGGGTTTTGAGGAGGCTCAACACTCTGAGAGGATTGAGCCATGAAGAAGACGAACAAGTTCTCACCCGAGGTGCGTGAGCGTGCAGTGAGGATGGTGCAGGAGCAGCGCGGGGAGTACCCGTCACTGTGGGCAGCCATCGAGTCCATCGCCCCCAAGATTGGCTGTGTACCCCAGACCCTGAACGAATGGGTCAAACGTGCCGAAGTTGATGCAGGCACACGAGAGGGTGTCACCACGGCCGAAGCCCAACGGGTCAAGGAACTGGAGCGCGAGGTCAAAGAGCTGCGCCGGGCCAACGAGATACTGAAGCTGGCCAGCGCGTTTTTCGCCCAGGCGGAGCTCGACCGCCGCCTGAAGTCTTGAAGGCCTTTATCGACCAGCATCGCAATGCTTTCGGGGTCGAGCCGCTCTGCAAGGTCTTGCAGGTCGCCCCATCGGCGTATTGGCGCCACGCCGCGCTGGTACGCGAGCCTCACAAGCGCTGCACCAGAGCCAAGCGCGACGAATTGCTGATGCCGCAGATTCAACGCGTCTGGCAGGCCAACATGCAGGTCTATGGCGCCGACAAGGTATGGCGGCAACTCAGGCGTGAAGGCACGGCAGTGGCACGCTGCACTGTTGAGAGGCTGATGCGGCAGCTGGGCTTGCGCGGGGTGATGCGCGGCAAGGTCGTGCGAACCACCACCAGCGACAGCAAAGCACAGTGCCCGCTGGACAGAGTCAACCGCCAGTTCAAGGCCGATAGGCCCAATCAACTGTGGGTGAGCGACTTCACCTACGTTTCGACTTGGCAGGGTTGGTTGTATGTGGCCTTCGTCATCGACGTGTTTGCCAGGCGCATCGTTGGGTGGCGTGTGAGCAGTTCGATGCGCACAGACTTCGTGCTCGATGCCTTGGAACAAGCCCTATATGCCCGTCAGCCCGAACGCGACGGCAGCTTGGTCTGTCACTCCGATAGAGGCTCGCAGTACGTCAGCATCAGGTACACCGAGCGGCTGGCCGAGGCGGGCATCGAGCCTTCGGTGGGCAGCAAGGGCGACAGTTACGACAACGCCCTGGCCGAGACCATCAATGGCCTGTACAAGGCCGAATTGATTCATCGCCGGACTCCATGGAAAACCAAGGAGGCGGTGGAGTTTGCAACGCTCGAATGGGTATCGTGGTTTAACCACCATCGCCTGCTCGAACCCATTGGCTACATACCGCCTGCTGAGGCTGAGGCAAACTATTACCGGCAACTCGCCAGTCAGGGCACCGAGGTGGTGGTCTGACTTAAACCAAACAGCCTCCGCGGAAACCGGGGCGATTCAGTTGATTGTCGTGAGGTAGGTTGACTCCAACCGAGTGACCTTCTCAAGCATGTCCAGCAAGGGACGGGCCAAGTCCTCAAGGGTTTTGGCTCTAACGACGGAATCGGATAGTCGGGAGAGAAGCGGATCCATGGCTGCAAAGTCAATTTTTTGAACGGCTGGCACAAGTCGGTCCATCTGCAGATACTGTCCCTCTTGGCACTGTACGCCAGTTTTGTTGTTCCATAGCACTCAAGAAAGAAGCCAAGTCTCCGCTCGCTCGGCTCGCATTTTTTTGGCCTGAATATAGTGGTGCATTCCCAGTTAGTTTCCAGGAGTCTCCGTTGCATCGCTTCGGCAGCCTCTGATTGGCCTCATTCCTGCACATCGAACAATGTTTGGCTCGTAAAGTTATCCGCCATTTCGATTCGGATGCAGAAGTCAACGATATCTTTTCTCTTTTTTCTGCTCAGGATGTGCAGCCTTACTGGTGAGTAAAAGCTTCTTGTCGGCGGGACTTCATATGGCATCCCGTAAATGGTGACCGTGGATGCCGGTTCTTTGTGCTCTAGGACGGAAAACTCCCCTTTGCTTACGATCTCCATCAGGGCTTTACCCCCGTCCGTACAGGCGATTTTCATCTCCGGAGAATTGACAATCTGTGATCTCTCATAGGAAAGTTTGCCTTCAACGATATCGCTCACCCTAGCCAATTCTCGATGGTCCTCGGTGGAAATGCTTGTGAACGTATCGATCTGCACGCTCTTTCGAAGATATCGGAGTACGCTTCTCGCTCGCTTTACGTAGTAGGCAAATGAGAGTATTTCCCTCATTTCTTCCATAAGTTTGGGGGTATGGAACTTCCCGTCCGCAACCTGGTTTCCATCGATTTCCAAGGCGAATGAGAGGGAGGCCGTGGAGTCAAGAACCGTTTCGAGTAAATTTATGAATGCGTCTAAATAAGGAGGGTTGGCGGCATCCTTTCCATGCCACGCTTTGACGTTGGTAGTCAGAATTGAAACCGAGTGAACACCATCCCCATCGACAGGTGTGAAAATTATTT
This sequence comes from Acidovorax sp. GW101-3H11, assembly GCF_001633105.1. Taxonomy (GTDB): domain Bacteria; phylum Pseudomonadota; class Gammaproteobacteria; order Burkholderiales; family Burkholderiaceae_C; genus Acidovorax. The sequence continues at coordinate 9,220 of NZ_LUKZ01000030.1, read as the reverse complement.
CCACATCGAGAAGGCCATCAAATAATTTTCCAAAAAATCTGATCTGTTTTCGTCCAGCTGATATTTGTCCAGTAATGTGTTCAAAAACCGGACGCGCACTCTGCGGTGCCAGTATCTTTAATACTGCTTGACGCATGCCCGGAATGATTGTTATGGATGCCATGTCAGCATCGTTTTGCAACACGTCGAAGAGGCCTGAACCTTCAAACGCTACACCATTGAGTGGCAGTGTCGCTTCGTAACCGTCGTCGAGAGCAGCGCGAAGGCCTCTGCGCCAAACTTCGGCTGACTCCGGGCCAACCTTGATGGAGAAGGACACAGGCTCTTTTACGCCTAAAGTAATCGTTGTTTTACCGCCTGAGTACGTCGTTGAGATAGTGAACCTAGGATCAACAGACTCAAGTTGATTGGCCAGCGCTTTGTGAACGTTGCCTATGGCTTCAGGATAAAAACCGGGCGATTTGTTACCCATGGCCATGGCCGCCATACGATAAATGTCCCGTTCATCGGGTAGCCGTTTACCTTGCTCCATGAGAGCCCTTGCTTCAGCCGATGCTTTCCATTTCTGAAGCGTTTCTGCAGAGTACGACTTGGGGTCTCGGTCGATGATGGTCGAGCAGGTTTGGCACAGCCAGATGATGTTGCCGAAGCCGCGCCTGTCCTCAACCGTCATCGTTGGTAGATAGCGAGGCCCCCCGGGGGCTGCCGCGTGAATATGCGCGCCGACCCCCACATTGGAAATGTTTTTTTCGCCTGCAGGACCGAATGTGGGTGCACGGCAGTCGGGATTTGAACAACGGCCTGCTACTCGCTGATATGCCTGGATCTTGGTCGGTTTAGTGAAGTCGTCGCGTGCCATGAATGATCGTCATTGACTTTTAATGCAGAGACTGTGTGAGTATTTCTCATTGACTGGCAACAAACGTGCAGGCAAGAAGTGGGCTTCCGTCAAATTCTTCTTTCGGTCAGACTTGGGCGACGCTTGAAACAGCGCGACCAAGGTTCGCTGTGTTTCAATGTCCGCCTGCAGAATCTGTTACACCTTAATAGTTAACTCTGGATATAACAATTCTCAGGGTCTGAGGCACTATTCGGCAACCGCCTAGCCTTGCGACATTGCCACCTTGAAACCCTCGTAGTTAAAAACTTTCAAAGGCGTAGCTGCCGGATTTCCTTCAACATCAGGTACGTCAAGTCGAAGATTTTTTTCAAAGTAAAAGAGAAGTGCTTTTCTAATAGAGATGGAAAGCTCCCCATCCACCATTTCATAGTCTTCCATGACTCCTCGTTTCTGAACCTCATTAAGCTTCGGGTTAGGATAAAGCCGAACTTCAAACAGTTCATTCCAAGCGGTGTCGTTGGCGATGGCGCCTTCAGCTTTGCCATATTCTCTGGTGGCATCACAGCGAGATAGAAGGAAATCGCGGAAAGCGTGCCTGTTGTGACAGAAGGCGCGGACGTGCCATCGCGCACCATCGTTCACAAGCGAGTGGGGGGAAAGCCACCTCCATGCTTTGTCCAGATTGGCGTTGTTCATCGATTGATACGAAACCTCAATCGCCCGCTTTTCTCGTATCGCCTTTGTCATCGCCCGAAGCACATCCGACTTCACCCGCCTGGAAGGAACGGGCATAAGTGCAGCACTCGGTACATCCCCCATCCAAGAGTCCAGCAGACGAATGCGATCCCCAGACGCATCGTGCAGATGAGCCAGATAGACATCTGCTCTGAGGTCTAGAAAGAGTGGCTGAAAGTGTTCCGTGCTGACGTACCGCTTCTCACTGGAGTCGTACACCAGGTTGCGAGGAGCAAGCTGTTGGTACAAGCCAAGGTCTGCAGATGCCTGAGGGGTGGAGACTCCAAATTTTTCAGTGATATCTCCGCGCCGGACGCCGCCTTCCCAGTAGAGACGGAACTCAATGAATTCGAGGCGTCGTTCAGTGCCCCAGCGAATTTTGTCAGCCGTAGTCTTCATGCGTATAGTTACTTGACAGGTAAAAAAGCAATACCCATAATGAAACTATACGCAAAGGACTGATCCTTGTCCACGCGGGTTACATTGGGAGATAGCTGTGAGCCACACTTGGAACCACGAACGCGCCAGTACCCACATCGACAAGAAGATGGAGGATGTGGAGATCGTCATCGTCAAGCAGTATGGGCGCGACATGTCGCTTGAGTCCATTGCGACCAATGCAGCGTACCGCGTCGATGGCGTTCACATGTACGCAGACATCCAAAATCTGCGTGAAATGTTGAATGTGACTGACGTGGAAGGCCCGGATTGCCACAAGCGCACGCTGCGATTTCTCGACCAACACTATCGCGCTGTCAATCGCATCCTCAGGCGTGTTGACGCTCGCCGGGTGGACTTTCACAACCAGCGGCTCCATTCTCTTTTCACCAAACCGTACAACTCCGAGACTGGAGCTGAGAAGAAACGCGTGCAACGTGCAGTCGCAACAGCACAGCTCATGATTGACGTCTTGAATGAGACCAAAGATGACGATGCAAAGATACCCGCAGCAGTCTTGCGCGTTGGCATCGACACAGGAGAGACTCTGGCTGTTAATAACGGACGCAGCGGGAATCGCGAACCATTGTTCCTGGGAGATGCCGCGAATCATGCTGCGAAATTGGCCAGCAACCTGTCCACGAAGGGTATCTACCTTACGAATGCTGCAAGATTGGCGATTGGCCTCAAGGAAGTCGATGCGCCCGCAAAGACGGCTTTGACCAAGGACGAAATTAAAGAATGCCAAGACGCCGCAGACCTCGATGTCACAGCCGCAACCATCGTCAAAGAGTGGCGGGAAGACCAGAAAAACAATCCTTTGGGGGGCTTTGTTTTCACGCGGCATACCCCTCCGTTTTCGACTATGGACATTCCTGCACTGACGCCCGGCAACTCGCGCCGCCAGGAGGCGGTGAGCATCTACGCAGACATCGACGGCTTTACGGCTTATGTCGCAGACAACATTGAGAACAACGCTGAGAACGTAGTCCGTGTGCTTCACGTGTTGCGTGCCGAACTCGAACGCGTGCTCACCACAGAATTCAAGGGACGTCGAATCCGCTTTATTGGGGACTGCATCCATGGCCTGATTTGTGAGGGTACTGCAGCAACTACGGAAGTCCAGGATACGATTTCTGAGGCCACACGTCTGGCTGGAGCATTCCGCAGCAGCTTCGATCTTTCTATAGAGAAGCTTGAAAAGAAGAAGTATTTTTCGGGAAAGATGGGTCTTGCTATCGGCTTCGATTACGGCCCAATGACAGTAACCCGTCTCGGCCTGAAGGGGAGTCGTGTTCGCTGTTCGGTGAGTCGTGGAGTGCTTTCCTCGGAGGACGAACAGGTCCGCTGCAAAGGAACAGAAACGGCCATCGGCCAGAGCGCCTATGACGAGGCTTCTGACGCGGTAAAGAAGGTGTTCGGCAACAAGCGCATAGTCGCAAACCTCGACTACTTTGAGGCCACAGAAGCACTCGCTGATAACGGCGACAAAGCCGCCAACAGCGCCCGCTCGGCTGGCACGGTCGCCGGCACGCCTGCTATTGCTAAAGCCCAAGAGCAGGTGGTCCGGCCTTACTGTCGGGTAAAGGGGGTGTAATGCCGACTGCAGTCGAATTCATCGCGGCTGTCGCGCCCGCGTACAACGCAGCCGCTGAGCATGTATCGGCCGTGAGCGTCATTCTCCGATTCAATCTTGCTCTCAGTGATGGTCGGGCTGTCCCTTACGAAATCGAAGCCAAACAGGTCGGGGACAGGAAGGCGATGGCAAAGGAGTGCCAACCGATCAATTTGCCCGAGTTCTGCCCCCAGCGCCATATCAATTCTGACGGCTCCTTCTGTCTTTATTGGTGGGAAGTGTCCAACTTAGACATTTCGGATGAGCAGACGGCGCACGCATGGTGGGGAACCCTGTGGAAGTTCCTGACGCTCCAGGCCCGGGTAAAAAGAGCTCGGCGTTGGCCAAACGAGAATGAGTGGGCCCACGGTGCAGCAGCTGTCCACCAGCATAAAGCAGAGCTAGCAGCGCATGAGCTCGGAGGCGAGTATGAGATCGCGCTGAAAGAAAGACGGCTTTCAGTCGTAGAGAAGAAGCGCGTCTTGCAGCTCTTTAAAGACAAGAAACATCTATACAGCGTTTGGCTCGACTCCAAGAAGGTTGTGAACCTTAAGCAGCGTTGCATATGCGGTTCGACTGGAAAAAAGGGTCGCAAAAGACTTCGTAGGTGTGGCTCACATGCTTCAGACGCATCCCAACTGGCTGTAGCTCTCCTTTTGTGGGAAATCGAAGAAAAAGCATTTTGGCACTCCTTTCGAGACAGGCAATGCTGTGGGACTTGTGACGACTGCCCGCTGCAGCGCTGATCACCTAAAACCTGCTCAATTTCAAAATGAGTACAAGTCAAGAAAAACTGTCCAGCGCCCAATGGATTTTTGAGCGAACGCTTGGCTGGATTGCCTCAGCTGAAATCAAGGTTGGTGCAATTACCGCCATCGATTTGGCAATGCTCACGGCTTTGGGTGCGTTCTTTAGCGCAGAGCCATCAAAAAATCCTTGGGCAATTTTCTTCGGTGCGAGTGCCGCAGGTGGGCTATTCATTGCATTGTTCTGTACAGCAATGGTGCTCTCCCCTCGCCTAAAAGATGGGCCCAAAGAATCGCTAATATTTTTCGGCGCAATTGCATCGCTACCACGTACAGACTACGTCATGAAATTAGAGGCAGTTAGCGAGCAGGACATCCTCAAAGACATTGCAGCTCAGATTCATCGAAATTCCGAAATTGCGCAGAAAAAACATGAGTACGTCAAAAAATGTCTATTCTGGTCGTTGTTTTCTGTGATTCCATGGATTTCGACGGTGGGTCTTCTCGTCAAGTACTGATCGATATACCACAACCACCCTGAATTACCTCCGCGTAACTGGAGTAGGGAGATTGCTACAGCGACCGCCAAGGCGCTGCATCAAGCGAATTGAAGGAAATACAAATAAAATCTAGAGGAATCAAACTAATGGTCACAAAAATTCTGCTTGGACCCGTACTCTCATTTCGGGGATCCTCAAAAGGTAAATGGAAGGTCAGCGCGCTCATCGGCATTGGTGAACTTGATAAAGCACCAAAACTTGTGGTTGACGGGAAAACGGCATCAAACAGCTTGGTGCTACTCAAGCATGGCGGACGCCAGTATCTGCGCTACGACCTGACAACGAAGCAAGGCAATCAGGAGCGCAAGGTTGAGTACACCATCGAAGGCGTTGACGAGGTATGGCATTTCACAATGCCAGGAAGGGACTATGCACCTCGCATGGCCTACGTGTCATGCAATGGCTTTTCGGACCCCAGCAGCATTCGCAAGTTGATCAAGGGCGAGAACGCCGTCTGGGCGGATCTGCTATGCAACCACGACAAGCAAGTGCGCCCTGCGGGATACATGCTCGACAAGGAGCAGCTTTGGCATGAGTCAAGGACCCATGACAAGGATCTACAGCGTTTCCACTTGCTGCTGATGGGGGGAGATCAAATCTACTTTGACTCAATCTGGGAAGACGTCAAAGAACTGAAGGGGTGGATAGGACTGTCCAGGGATGAGCAATTGGTGTTCCCCGTTGGCCCCGAGCTGGAGGCGAGGATTGAGGACTACTACCTCAGGCTGTATGCGGACAGATGGCTACCCAAAGTGCGAGGCGCTTGGGATGCCAATACAAAGCCGCTTGATGCGGCGCAGGCCATGGCGCGGACTCCCACAGTGATGATGTGGGATGACCACGACATCTTCGATGGGTGGGGTTCCTACAGCTGCGAGATGCAGCACAGTCCACTGTTTCAAAGACTCTTCCATCATGCACGACGAGCATTCTGGGTGTTCCAGATGCAGCATCCGGCAGAGCGGCTTCCTGAGTTGGTGCCGAGAGACGACGTGCAAGTCAGGGCGAATGACCCGCTCTACAAGAAAATTGAGTGGACGGAAGCACTCAAAGGCGATGCCCTCGCGTTGCCTCTACTGGATCTACAACCCGGTTTCAGTTTCGCGCACGCTATCGGCCCCGTGCAGCTGCTGGTTGCGGATCTGCGAACCGAACGCTCTCACGAACAAGTACTGGGCCCCGACACATGGACCGCACTGAAGGCTTGGCTCAAGCAAATTCCAGAGAACGGGCGCAAACATCCGGGGGAAGGATGTCAGCACCTGCTGTTCATGTCATCCGTTCCTGTCGTGCACCCGAAGCTTTCACTGGCTGAGGCGTTCCTGGACAACTTCGGCTCCGACAACGTGCTCGATAGCAGTGCAGATGATCTGAAAGATCACTGGACCCATGATGACCATGAAGGCGAGAGGCTGCGTCTACTCGAAACCCTGTTCGCAACCGCAAAGGCCAAGCAACTCAGGGTCGCCATCGTCTCGGGGGATGTGCATGTGGCGGCACATGGGGTTGCCTACCGCAAAAATGTGGGTCCACAAGACAACTGGGCACAGATTCAGCAATTGACATCGACAGCTGTGGTCCACCCATCGCTGGTATCTGTTCCTGAGCGATTGTTTTTTCACGTCCTGGATAGCGTGGGCAGGATCACGCAGGACTTGGACGTAAACACCAGTGCGGAGATGCTGATCTTTCCGCAGTCGAACCGGCGGGTCATGGCTGCTCGGAACTGGCTCGCGATCGAGCTAGACATTGGGGCGGGCAATGTCGCGGGCTCCAAGCTCTGGGCCACTTGGCGATGCGAAACGAAAGATGGGGTCTCGAATCACCTGATGGCTGTGGAGCCAACGGCTGTGCCAGAGGTGGCATTGCTTCGTACGTAGCCCATGCTGCCGTTGCAGCGATGCCGCAGATCGATTCTGGAGGCCACGTGGACGTAAGCAGAAACCCATTCGTTCAACTTCAACCGCATTACTGGCGCATACACGCCAAGTACTACAGATAAAAAGGAAGACATGCTTCAACGACTACAAGGCGAAGAGGGCCGTCGCCTGCGGGTGCAAGCTATGCTGTCCCAGAAGATGGTCATGGGCAATCGAGAACTAGCTGATTACTTGGCTGACGATGCAAAGTTCTTCCAGGTGACAACTGGTCACGTGCTGATCCAGCAGGATGCGGCCGACAACGATGTGTTTTTTGTTGTGACCGGCGCGTTCAACGTGTTGGTCAACGGGCATATCGTGGCGCGCCGCTTCCCCAATGACCACATTGGCGAGATGGCTGCCGTGGAGATGACGCAAAAGCGTGCGGCTTCTTTAGTAGCCACGGAGCTTAGCGTAGTGGCCCAGATCTCGGAAGCGCAGTTCTCGGCCATTGGCAGCAAGTACCCAGAGGTGTATCTAGCAGTAGCTCGCGAACTGTCGCGACGGCTCCACCAGCGCAACGCACATGTTGGCGCGGCTCGCGACCGCATCAAGGTGTTCGTCATCTCCTCAAGGGAGTCCCTCGCTGTTGCGCGCGTTGTACAGAATGCCCTTTCATACGACAACTTTGTCGTGAAACCCTGGACTGACGATGTATTCCGCGTAGCAAACTACCCGCTTCAGAGCCTTTTCGACGCGGTATACGATGCAGATTTCGCCGTTGCGATTGCTCATGCCGACGACACTACAACGGTCCGTGGTCAGAGTTGGCCTACACCGCGCGACAACGTGATCTTCGAACTTGGTATGGCCATGGGGCACCTTGGTAAGGACCGGGCGATATTGATGGAGTCACGCGAGCACGGGGTAAAGTTGCCAAGTGACATGACCGGTATCACTACTATCCCCTATAGGTATGAGCCTGGCTGTGATGCCGCAGCATTGATGGGTCCGGCATGTAACCAGCTGCGCGATCATATTCTGCGTCTCGGGCTGAACCTCTGAGATTTTGAAGGCCAATAGACAGCAACCAAGGGATGCTCCACAAGTACGCGGAGACATCACGCCCATAGATATCCAAGGCTGCGCCACCCCATCACTCACCTGCCGCCTGAGCTGTCTACCAATCGCTTTTTACGCCCAGCGGTTGACGATGGTTGAAACTGCGCAACCAAGGTTCGCAAAGTGTCAGCCTCCGCCTTGTGTTGTGCCACCGCCTGCAGTGCCTGCTGTAACTCAACACCTTGCAGCTGGTTCACGCGGGCGCTCTCGGCTAGCGAAGCCCGTGCGCTCTCCAGGGCTGCGGCCAATCGCGTCTGAGCTGCGTTGGCCTCCAGGACCTTGGCATGGTGATCACGCTCCACTTCTGCGAGCTTGCCCCGCAGCTGCTCCAGTTGCTTGTCTACCTGCGTTCGAGCAGTGCGCTCCCGATCAATTTCACGAAGCGCGCGGCGCTCGGCCTCGGCCGCACGCGAGGCCGCCTCATCGATGGCCGCACGCCCCTTGTCAAGTTCAGCGCTGAAATGCTGTCGGCTTTTGGACTGCTCCAGCTTCAGTTCATCCACCTGCCGGGACAGCGCCTCACCCCGCGCAGTGCATGCGGCGTGCGCACGCCGCTCTTGTTCAAGCTCAGCAGCAAGGCCCTGAACTCGGATCTCCAGTTCAGCGGCTGTGCTCTGTGCGGTCTGCATTTGGGCCTCCAGGGCAGTGCTTCGCTGCTGAGCCTCCTGCAGCTCTGTCTGGGCACTCTGGGCTTCGGTCCGGGCTTCCACGCGTAGAACAGCCAGTTCCTCGCGTGCCAACTCCGTTGCCTGGGTCCATAGCACGCTGACCGCCTGGCCTGCGGCCTCTTTAAGCGCCTCCGGTAGATCGGGGTGATCGATCTCTACCCGAGCCTTGCCGCGCAGATCTTCCCAGAACTTGGCCAGCGCTTCGGCTGGGGCGCTCATGGAGCCTTTTCGCACGTGCTGATACAGCTTGCTCGCGGTGGGCGTGATGCCGTATCGAAAAAACAGCAACGCGCACACCTCGCGGTACAGCGCTTTCGTATCGCTGAAACGCTCCCGCAGGGCTTCAACTTCGGCTTGGATTTCGGATTCTTCGCTCATTCTTAAATAATACAACGTATAACGTACAAATCATTGATTTAATTTTCAATCTCTGGACATAATTACTCTAATGTCCATAGAATTTGAGTCATGAGCAGTTTGATCACCGCACCGGCCGTTTTGGCGCATCTTGAGCCTTTGGAGGGCTTGGTGCTACCCCTTCACCTGTCAGGCGAGCGGGGGCGCAATCGGGGGCAGGGTCTACCCCAAGTCGCAGCCAATGACGACCGTACTGCGGTTTTGGCCTGGCTCGCGCGC
>NZ_LUKZ01000029.1:89732-215061 GCF_001633105.1 Acidovorax sp. GW101-3H11 | reverse complement strand
GGTTCAACCATCACAGGCTGCTCGAACCCATCGGGTACATCCCGCCCGTAGAAGCTGAGGCAAACTACTACCGGCAACTCGCCAGTCAGACTGCCATGATGGTGGCCTGACTTAAACCAACTGGCCTCCACGAAAGCCGGGGCGATTCATACATCAAAAACTGAGGGCCGCTGACAAGCCACTCAAGGCGACCGTGCGGAGCGATGCAATGCGCACAGCCCCGCATGCCCCCACAGGCCAGGGCTTTTATTTGCCCACCAGCTCGGTGAGCTTGCCCGCCTCAAACTGCTCTTTGAGGGCCGCATCGCAGGGCACGCAGTCTTGCGTCTTCTGCATGGCCGACAGCTTCTCAATCGCTTGCCACAGCAAGGCAATCTGGTGCTCTTGTGATGACGCGTTGTCGATCAGCCCACGCATGGCCTGCGACAGCGGGTCGTCCTCTTGCGTGATGCCATAGGCCGTGAACTTGCGCTGCTGCTGGGGTTCGGTCACGTCAGCGCTTTGGCCTTCTTTGGACGGGATGATGCGCGCCGGGATGCCCACCGCTGTGGCGCCAGCAGGCACGGGCTTGATGACCACGGCGTTGCTGCCAATCTTGGCGCCATCGCCCACCTCAAAGCCCCCCAGCACCTTGGCCCCCGCACTCACCACCACGTCTTTGCCCAACGTGGGGTGGCGTTTGGCGCCCTTGTACAGCGAGGTGCCGCCCAACGTCACGCCCTGGTAGATGGTGCAGCCGTCGCCAATCTCGGCCGTCTCCCCCACCACCACGCCCATGGCGTGGTCGAAGAACACGCGCTCGCCGATCTTGGCGCCGGGGTGGATCTCGATGCCGGTGAGCCAGCGCGAGAAGTTGGAGATGAAGCGGCCGGGCCATTTGAGGCCGTTGTTCCAGCACCAGTGCGCGGGGCGGTGCAGCCAGATCGCGTGCAGGCCCGGATAACAGGTGATCACCTCCCACGTGCTGCGCGCGGCAGGATCGCGGTCGAGGATGCACTGGATATCGGAGCGCAGGCGGGCGAGCATCGGCGGTTTCGTTTCTTTTGGTTATGTGTTTATGGGCTGCACAGTCTATCGTTTCGCCTGCGCCGTCTCGATCATGGCTTTGGCGACACCTCTCAAGATGTGGATTTCCTCGGGGCTGAGCTGCGCGCGGTTGAAAAGCTGGTTAAGGCGGGGCATGAGCTTCTTGGGCGCGGCCGGGTCCAGGAAACCGATGGCGGTGAGCGCCTGCTCCCAGTGGCCCAGCATGCCTGCCACCTGCGCAGCATCGGCCAGCGCGCGGGCAGGCGTGGCGTCCTGCACCGCAAAACCGCCCAGCGCCTGGCGCCATTCGTAGGCAATCACCTGGATGGCCGCGCCCAGGTTGAGCGAGCCGAAGCCGGGGTTGGTGGGAATCGACAGCGCCACATGGCAGCGGTAGACATCCTCGTTGGTCATGCCAAACCGCTCGGAGCCAAACAGAAAGGCCACGCCCGCCTGGCGGGCTGCTCCGGGCTCAGGCGCCTCTGGGTTTGAAGCATTTTCGGCCTCTTGCGCGCATCCATCCTGCCTTGATAGCTCCTGATTCAATAGCATTTCAAAGTGGGCACGGGGCGCGGCCGTGGGCGGGCCAAAGTCGCGCGGCGTCATGGCGGTGGCGCACAGGTGGCTGATGCCGTCGAGCGCCTCGTCCAGCGTGTCCACGATGCGCGCGTTGTTCAGCACATCCAGGGCGCCGCTGGCGCGCTGGATGGTTTCCTCGCGCCGCAGCACGTTGGCCCAGCGGGGCGCCACCAGCACCAGATCGTCGAAACCCATGGTTTTCATGGCGCGGGCGGCGGCGCCCACATTGCCGGCGTGGCTGGTGTTGATCAGGACAAAACGGGTCTTCATGGGCGGGCGGAGCAGGAGGGGAAAAGCTGCCGGTTAGGCAAAAAAGGGCACTGCGGGTAAAATCCCGCCCTCTATTGTCGCCGCCCGCATCGCCGGGACGGGCCTGACCTCCCCGCTCATCCTGTACGCAGACGCCCGCGCCACCCTGGCCGTGCGCTGCCAACCACCACAATTTATGTCGTCCAATCTGCACCCCATGCTCAACGTGGCCATCAAGGCTGCTCGCGCCGCCGGCGCCATCATCAACCGCGCGGCCCTGGACGTGGAATCGGTGCGGATCTCGCAAAAGCAGATCAACGACTTTGTGACCGAGGTAGACCACGCCTCCGAAAAAATCATCATCGAGACGCTGCTGACGGCCTACCCCGGCCACGGCATCTTGGCCGAAGAGTCGGGCAAGGAATACGGCGCCAAGGATTCGGAATTTGTCTGGATCATCGACCCGCTGGACGGCACCACCAACTTCATCCACGGCTTTCCCGTCTACTGCATTAGCATCGCGCTGGCCGTGAAGGGCAAGGTCGAGCAGGCCGTGGTGTACGACCCCACCCGCAACGACCTGTTCACCGCCACCAAGGGCCGTGGCGCCTACCTGAACGAGCGCCGCATCCGCGTCTCCAAGCGCACCCAGCTCAAGGACTGCCTGATCTCCACCGGCTTCCCCTTCCGCCCGGGCGACAACTTCAAGAGCTACCTGAACATGATGGCCGACGTGATGCAGCGCACCGCCGGCCTGCGCCGCCCCGGCGCCGCCGCGCTGGACCTGGCCTACGTGGCTGCGGGCTTCACCGACGGCTTCTTCGAGACCGGCCTGTCGATCTGGGACGTGGCCGCAGGCTCGCTGCTGGTGACCGAGGCCGGTGGCCTGGTGGGCAACTTCACGGGCGAGGCCGACTTCCTGGAACAGCGCGAGTGCCTGGCGGGCAACCCCCGCGTGTACGGCCAGCTGGTGCCCGTCCTGGGCAAGTACAGCAAGTTTGCGAGCGCTGGCGACAAGGCGGCCGTGCGCCAGGCGGCTGCGGCCGATGCGCCTGAAGCCGATAGCGCCCCGGAGGCAGAAGACGCTGCGGACGCAGCCGAATCGGCCGCCCCCCAGGCCGACACCGCCAAGGGCGAAGACGCGCCGTTCTAAATCCATCCACCGCGCACAGCGGTGAAGCCGACGCACGATGCCCCTTGGGTGGGGCCTGGTAGCTGGACCGTGCAGCGGGCGAGACGCACACCAGGGCAGCTGTGCAAGGGCCGCCCCGCCGCACTGGCTGCGTCCCCCTTCCCGAATTGCGGAGCAATTCGAGAGAAGGGGGAAGGCGCGAAGCGACTCAGGGGGATGAACGCTATACCGGGTCCGGGTATTTTTGGGCGATGCTGCGGAAGTCCTCCGCGATGTCCACAAACGCATCCACCATGTCGGGGTCGAAGTGCGTGCCCTTGCCGCGCACGATGGTGCTGCAGGCCTGATCGTGTGAAAACGCGGGCTTGTACACACGCTTGCTGATCAGCGCGTCGTACACATCGGCCAAGGCCATCAGGCGCGCCGACACCGGGATCGCATCACCCGCCAGCCCCTGCGGGTAGCCCGTGCCGTCCCACTTTTCCTGGTGGCTGTAGGCGATCTCCTTGGACACACTCAAGAACGCCACGCGCATGCCCAGGCGCCGCTCAGCCTCTTCAATGGCATTGCGGCCCAGCGTGGTGTGGGTCTTCATCACTTCAAACTCTTCCACCGTGAGCTTGCCCGGCTTGAGCAGGATGCTGTCGGGGATGCCGATCTTGCCAATGTCGTGCAGCGGCGCGGACTTGTAGAGTAGCTCGATCATGCGGTCGTTCAGCACATGCTCGAAGCGCGGGTGGTGGCGCAAGCGCTCGGCCAGCGTCTTCATGTAGAGCTGGGTGCGGCGGATGTGGTTGCCGGTTTCGTTGTCGCGCGTCTCGGCCAGCGAGGTCATGGCCATGATGGTCACGTCCTGGATGGCCTGCACCTCCAGCGTGCGCATGGCCACCTCACGCTCCAGATAGGAGCTTTTGTCGCGCAGGAAGTCGGCCGTGGCCTTGAGCGCCAGGTGTGTGTTGACGCGGGCCAGCAGGATGGGCGGGCTGATGGGCTTGGTGATGTAGTCCACCGCACCCAGCGCCAGGCCCATGCGTTCGTCGTCGGGGTCGGAGCGCGCGGTCAGAAAGATCACCGGGATGTCGCGCGTGGCCGCCGCTGCCTTCAGGCGCCGACAGACTTCGTAACCGTCCACCTCGGGCATCATGATGTCGAGCAGGATCAGGTCGGGTGGCGTGCCTGACTGGGCAATCTTGATGGCCTTTTCGCCATGGTTGGCCACTTTCACCAGGTAGTGCTCGCGCAGCAGGCTGCCCATCAGGGTGAGGTTTTCGGGCGTGTCGTCCACCACCAGCACTGTGGCGATCGGCTTGTCAACGAGTGTCGCCTGGCTGGCAGCAAAGGGCGCGTTGTCCATGGATGTCCTGCTTGTAATGCCGTTGGAGGGTGCCGTTGGGGGGGCCGTTCAGGAGAGCGGGGCCGCCAGGGATTCGGAACCCGGCACGGCCGCCATGGCCTCCAGGGCCTGCTCGAAATCAAAGTTCAGGGTGTGCATCTCGACGGTCTTGAAAAGACTCCCCAAGGCCGCGCCCAGAGTTTTACCATTGTGTTGGAAAAATTCCGTGGCTGCAGGGTCATCCTGCTCCAGCAGGTGGCGCAGGCGCTGCACGGCCTGCGCCGCCCCATCCACCGCCAATGCCCCGCCCGGTTCCCGCACAAAAGGCGCGGGTTCCGCCACCACCACCGACTCCACCAGCCACGCCTGCAACCCCGCGAGCAGCGGCACCAGGGCCGCGCGCAGCTCGGCCAGCACGTGGACGATGGCCTCGTTGCCATGGCGAAACCGCAGCGCATGCTCCAGCGCCTGGGCGCGCTCCGACACGGCAGGCGCCCCGATGTTGGCAGCCACCGACCGCAGTGTGTGGGCCAGGCGCTCGGCCACGCCCAGGTTGTTGGCGGCCAGGGCCTGCTGCAGCTCAGCCAGCACCGGCGCCTGCCCCTCGGCAAACCGGCGCAACAGCTCCACATAGAGCCCCGGCTTGCCCAGTGCGCGCTGCAGGCCCAGGGCCGTATCGAGTCCGGCCACGGTGGGCAGCGGCACGGAGGGGGGTGGCAGGTCGGGCTTGCGCGTCAGCGGCAACAAGGCGGCGTCTTCACCCGTGCGCCCCGACGGCACTCCGGCCTGGGCAGCGGCAGCCCCCAGGCCCGCGCGGGGCCGTATCCACCGGCCCAGGGCCGCCCACAGGGCTGCAGGTTCGATGGGCTTGGCCACATGGTCGTTCATGCCCGCCGCAAAGCAGCGCTGGCGGTCGGCCTCCATGGCGTTGGCCGTCATTGCAATGATGGGCAGCTGGGCATGCCGGGGGTTGCTGCGCAGGGCCCGGGTGGCGGTTTCGCCATCCATTACCGGCATCTGCATGTCCATGAGCACGGCGTCGTAATGCTTGCGCTCGATGCGGTCGATGGCGATCTGGCCGTTTTCCGCCACATCCACGGCAAACCCGGCGTCCAGCAGCAGTTCCATGGCCACCATCTGGTTGAGTTCGTTGTCCTCCACCAGCAACACCTGGGCGCCCCGGATTTCCAGCGGCAGCTCATCGGCCGCCGGTGCGGGGGAGACAGTGCGGCGCCCGGCAGCCGTGGAGTGCTCCAGCGGCTGCATCAGGGTGTCGAACAGCACCGAAGCGTTGACGGGCTTGATGAGCACCGTCTCGATACCCTGGGCCCGCGCGGCGCGCATCACGTCCTCGCGGCCGTAGGCGGTCACCATGAGCATCTGCGGCACTTTGGCCATGCCCAGGCTGCGGATGTGGCCCGCCAGCTCCACGCCGTCCATGCCCGGCATGTGCCAATCGAGCAGCAGCAAGCCAAACGGTTTGTGCTGCGCCATGGATTCGCGCAGCCGGTCCAGCGCCTCCAGGCCGGAGTGGGCCTGCTCCACCTCAAAACCCATGGCGTGCAGCATGTCGGACAGCACCGTGGCCGCCGTGTGGTTGTCGTCCACCACCAGCACGCGGCTGCCGCGCAGGTCGGGCGGCGGCAGCAACACCCGGGCCGCCGCGCCACGCTCCAGCGGCACGGCCACCCAGAAGGTGGACCCCTGGCCAAACACACTCTCGACCCCCACCTCGCCACCCATGAGTTCGGCCAGGCTCTTGCAGATCGCCAACCCCAGCCCCGTGCCGCCATAGCGGCGGGTGGTGGAGGTGTCGGCCTGCTGGAAGCTCTGGAACAGGCGCCCCATCTGCTCCTCGGTCAGGCCGATGCCGGTGTCGCGCACCTCAAACCGCAGGCGCACCTGCTGGCCCGCTTCCGCCAGCAGCCGCACGGCAATGCTGATCTCGCCCGATTCGGTGAACTTGATGGCGTTGTTGGCGAAGTTGATGAGGATCTGGCCCAGGCGCAAGGCGTCGCCCACCAGGTTGGGCGGTACATCGGCCGCCACATCGCAGACCAGCTCCAGCCCTTTGGCGCCCGCCTTGTAGCCCACCACGTCGGATACGCTCTCCAGCATGCGGTCGAGCAGAAACGGCTGGCGCTCCACCACCAGCTTGCCCGCCTCGATCTTCGAGAAATCCAGGATGTCGTTGATGACCCCCAGCAGGTGCTGGCCCGCCTGCTGGATCTTGCTCACATAGTCGTGCTGGCGCGGGCTGAGGCCGGACTTGAGCGCCAGGTGCGACATGCCGATGATGGCGTTCATCGGCGTGCGGATCTCGTGGCTCATGTTGGCCAGGAAGTTGGACTTGAGCGCAGTGGATTCCTCGGCCAGCTCCTTGGCGCGGCGCAGTTCCTGCTCGGCGCGCTGGCGGTCGGTGATGTCCACAAACGTGCCGATGGTGCCGCCGGGGCTGCCGTCTGCGCGCCGGAACCCATGCAGCCAGAACAGCGTGTGGTGCATCTCGCCATCGGCGTAGGGCAGGTCCACCTCGCGGTGCACCGACTGCCCGCCCGCCAGGACCAGCGCGTTGTCGCGCTCGAAAAGCACGCGCGAGGCGTGGGGCAGGAACTCCAGGTCCATCACGGTCTTGCCCACCAGGGTCTCGCGCTCCACACCAAAAGCCTGCTCGTAGGCGCGGTTGACGCCCACATAGCGCCCGTCGGCCCCCTTGTAGAACAGGGGCACGGGGATGGCGTCGATCAGGGCTTGCTGGAAGTCCAGCTGCCCGGCCACCTGCTCTTCCAGCAGCTTCTGGTCGTGGATGTCCACATTGACCCCGACCACCCGCACGGGCTGCCCCTGCGCGTTGCGGAAGATGCGTGCGGCCTCCAGGAACCAGCGCACCTCGCCATCGGGGCGCACGATGCGCCAGGAGTCGCGCAGGTGGTCTTCGGCTCCGGCCAGGCAGCTGTCGAAATAGGCCGCCGCCTGCGCGCGGTCTTCGGGGTGCAGGCAGTTGAGCCAGAAGTCGCGGCCATCGGGCTGGGTGCCAGGCGGCAGGCCCATCATCTGCGCGAGCTTGTCGGACCACAGGATTTCGCCGGTCAGCAGGTTCAGGTCGAACACGCCGATCTTGCCCGCCTCCTGGGCTAGCTCGAGGCGCTCCTTGGTCTGCTGGATGGCCAGCTCGGCACGCCGCTGGTCGCTCACGTCCTCGATCACCCAGATGGAGGCAGCGCCGAAGTCGTCCATCTTGAGGCTGCGCCCCGCCAGCCGCGCCTCGAAGCGGCTGCCGTCCAGGCGGAACAAGGTGGCCGTCTCGCGCAGCGCCTGGCCAGCGGCCAGGCTGGGCGCCACCCGGGCGGTGAACAGGTCCGAGTGGCCCGGGCCACCAAACAGCACCGACACACCGAGCCCCAGTAACTGCGAGGCCGTGCCGCCCATGAGTTCGACAAACGCCGGGTTGAACTGCCGGAAATGCCCGTCGCACACCAGCACGATGGGCGGTGCGTTGTCAAAAATGGCCGTCTGCTGCTCCAGCAGCTCGTTGAGCAGGCGTTCGCGCCGCTCCAGCTCCTTCTGGGCCTCGATGCGCGCGGACACATCCTCGTGCAGGCCCACGATGCCAATGCGCCGACCCTTGCCATCAAACACCGGCGACAGCGTGGCTTCGTCGTGGTAAGTGCTGCCGTCCTTGCGCCGGTTCACAAAATGGCCCTGCCACGACTGCCCTGACAGCAGCGCAGACCACATGACCTGGTAGGTCTGCGCCGGGGTCTGCCCACTGGAGACCAGCGATGGCTTTTTGCCGCGCACTTCCTCCAGTGTGTAGCCAGTGTTGCGCTCGAACTGGGGGTTGACCCAGTCGATGTAGCCTTCGCCATCGGTGATGACCACCGAGACCGGGCTGCTCTCCAGCGCCGCGCCCAGCAAGCGGAACCGCTCCAGCGCCGACGCCACCCGTGCGCGGCTGCGCAGCAGGTCCAGCAGCAACAACCCCAGCAGGCTGATGGCCACAAACGCGACCGCCCCGACCTGCACCCGCTGGGTGGACGTCATCAGGGTGCTGATGTCGTCGAGCATCACCAGTTGCCACTGCCCCCCGGGGTCGTTCCACTCGATGGCGCGGTGGGCCACCGCATAGGCCACGCCGTTGAGCACCACCTCGCCTGCATCGGCTGCAAACGGCAGGGCCGAGGCCACGCCTTTCTCGAAGAACTGCCCGAACTGGCCCGATGCGCGCAGGGCATCAATGCGCGCCTGGGTCAGCGGTGGGGCCACGGCAAACTGCCACTCGGGGCGCGTGGAGGAAAACACAGCCCCCTGGGGCGAGAGCAGCACCGTGGGCAACCCCGCCCGCTTGAGCAGCAGGTCCACCGGCTCAAAACCCTGCTTGAACATCACCACCCCGATGATGGAACCGGTCGGCGTGTCGCCCTCATACAGCGGCGCGGCGTAGTACAAGCCCCGCTCCTGCGTGTTGCTGCCGACGGCGGGGTACACGCTGACGGCGCCCCGGATGGCCTGCTGGAAATACGGCCGGAACGCCAGGTTGAGCCCTGTGGACCGGGTGCCGGGCGTCTCATGCGCCACCACCGTGCCATCGGCCGAGATCACATAGACGCCGTTGACCAAAAACCGCCCGCGCGCCACGGCCAGCCGCGCCAGCGCATCGGGGTTGTCCGGGGACAGGTGGCCCAGGGCCATTTCCTTGAGCAGGGGTTCGCTCAGGCCCAGCAGCGATACCGCGCCCAGCATGGAGCCGCCCGTGGTCTGGCTCATCAGGGCGTCGGCCGTCTGCTGCAGCAGGCGCGAGCGCTCGGCCGCGCGCTCGGTGCTGCGCCACTGCAGTGCTCCTTGCACCACCAGCACGGCCCCCAGCAGGGCGGCCGCCAGCACCCAAAGCAATCCACGGATTCCGGGGGCCTCGCGGTCCAGCACTTTTTCAAAAAACATGCCTACGCCTTCACATGCAACACGCACCAGCGCTGGGCCATCATGCCGCTTGTGGCGGCCACCGCACGTGCGCTGGCCGAGGCCCGGTCAGCGGTGTGGGTGCAGGAAAACATCCATTTCCCCCACCGGCCCGGGCCGCCCAAACAGATACCCCTGGAACCCCTCGCACCCGTGCAGCCGCAAAAAGCTCAGCTGCCCCGTCGTCTCCACCCCCTCCGCCACCACCTCCAGGTCCAGGCTCTTGGCCAGCGCCAGGATGGTCCGCACGATCGCCGCGTCGTTCGGGTCCGAGAGCACGTCCCGCACGAAGCTCTGGTCGATCTTGACCTGGTCCAGNCTCAGCTGCCCCGTCGTCTCCACCCCCTCCGCCACCACCTCCAGGTCCAGGCTCTTGGCCAGCGCCAGGATGGTCCGCACGATCGCCGCGTCGTTCGGGTCCGAGAGCACGTCCCGCACGAAGCTCTGGTCGATCTTGACCTGGTCCAGGGGGAGGCGCTTGAGGTAACTCAGGCTGGAGTACCCGGTGCCGAAGTCGTCGAGCGCAAAGCCCACGCCTTCGCTTTTGAGCTGCACCATGCGGGCGATAGTGTCTTCGATGTCCCCCAGCAGCAGGCTTTCGGTGAGTTCGAGTTTGAGTTTGCGCGGGTCGGCGTTGTGGTTCTTGAGGGTTTGCAGCACTTCGGCCACGAAGCCGGGCTGGCGGAATTGGCGTGCGCTGACGTTCACCGAGATGGACAGGTGGGCGGTGTTGTCGTGCTGGCTCCAGCGCTGCAGTTGTTCGCAGGCGGTTTGGAGGACGTATTGGCCTAAAGGGAGGATGAGGCCGGTCTGTTCGGCCAGGGGGATGAAGTCGCCGGGGCTGATCATGCCGCGCTGGGGGTGGCGCCAGCGCACCAGGGCTTCGGCTCCCATGAGGCGGGCGTGGTGGTCTACCACGGGCTGGTAGTGCACGAGCANTAAAGGGAGGATGAGGCCGGTCTGTTCGGCCAGGGGGATGAAGTCGCCGGGGCTGATCATGCCGCGCTGGGGGTGGCGCCAGCGCACCAGGGCTTCGGCTCCCATGAGGCGGGCGTGGTGGTCTACCACGGGCTGGTAGTGCACGAGCAACTCGTTCCGGGCCAGGCCCTGGCGCAGGTCGGCTTCGAGGTTGGAGCGGGCGTTCACGGCCGCCTGCATGTCGGGGTCGAAGAAGCGCTGGGTGTTGCGCCCTGCGGCTTTGGCCTGGTACATGGCCAGGTCGGCGCGTTTGAGGAGTTCGTCCACGGTGAGGCGTTCGTCGCCAAACAGCGTGATGCCGATGCTGGGGGTGCTGTAGTGCTGGGCGCCGTCCAGGTCAAAGGGCTGGTTCAGGTTGGCCAGGAGTTTTTCTGCGACGGTTTCTGCCTGGGTGGCGGCGCTTTGCAGTTCGGGGGCCAGGGCTTCGAGCATGACGACGAATTCGTCGCCACCAAAGCGGGCCACGGTGTCGGCTTCGCGCACACTGCCCACCAGGCGGGCGGCCACTTGCGACAAGAGCTGGTCGCCCATGTCGTGGCCCAGGGTGTCGTTGAGGTCTTTGAAGTTGTCCAGGTCGATGAACAGCAGTGCGCCCAGGCTTTTGGTGCGCTGGCAGGCGGCGATGGAGCGTTGCAGGCGGTCCAGCAGCAGGCGCCGGTTGGGCAGGCCGGTGAGCGCGTCGTAGAAGGCCAGGCGTTCGATTTCCTGCTCGGCCAGCTTGCGGTCGGTGATGTCCATGGTGAAACCATGCGACACCACCGAGCCATCGGCCTCGCGGTGGGGCACCGCGTTGGTCATGTGCCAGCGCACGCTGCCGTCCTGCATGCGCACGCGGTATTCGCACTGCCAGGGCACGAGCTTGCGCACCGACATCATGGCCGAGCGTTGCACCTGCGGAAGGTCTTCGGGCACCACACGGTGCATGAGCACGCCGTGGTCGGCTGTCACCTCGTGCGGCTCGACGCCCATGAACTCGCGCACCGCATCGCTGATGTACTGCACGCTGGTGCCGCCATCGGAATGCAGGCGGTATTCGTAGATGAAGCCCGGGATGCGGCTGGCAATGCGCTGGATGAAAAGCAGCTGTTCACGCAGCTGCTCGGCCGCACGGTGCTCGTCCGTCACGTCCTGCACCACACCCATCACCACCTGCACCCCATCGCGCGGCAGCGTGCGCTGCACGCGCGAGCGCATCCAGCGCACCTCGCCATCGGGCCGACGCCAGCGGTACTCCACGTCCAGGCCAGATCCGCGCTCGCGGATCTTGTCGAACACGTGGCGGTCTTCCGGCAGGATGCCGCTCACGGCGCGCTCCGGGTCCACCCATTCCTGTTGTTCAAAACCGGCGATGTCGCACAGGCCCGGTGACCATAGCAGCACGGTTTCGCCCGGGTCTTCAATGCGGCGCCAATGGCCCGTGCGGGCCAGGCTCTCCATGGTGTTGAAGACTTCGGTCTGCTCGCGCAGCTCGCGCCGCACTTCTTCGAGCGAGCGCTCGGACGCGGCCAGCGCAGCACGCAAGGTCTCGGCCTCGGAGGCATCGCGCACCGTGACCATGATGCAATCGTGGGTGACCCGGCGCGCCGACAGATCCCAGGCCAGCAGCAAACGCCCGGGCTCGCGCACCACCTGGCGGCACTCCAGCGGCACCCCTACGCGCACCACGCCATACAGCTGGTCCAGCAACGAGGTGTTTGCCAGCAGGTCGAACACCTCGCTGGCATCCGCACCGGGTTCGCGCACAGCGCCCAGCCCTGGCATGCGGCGTGCAGCCGCGTTGGCCGCCAGCAGCACCAACCGACCGTTCTGCAGCCGGAACTCCATCAACGCCACCGGCACCGCATCCACCAGGGCCTGCAGGCGCGCCTGCGCCATGGGCTCGATGAGGCCGTCGCCCACGGGGGCGAGAAGGTCGGTCAACAGTTCGGACGAAATCACGGTCGCTCTGAAACCTTCGAATCCTGGGGTTGGGAAAAGCGCCCTCGCAACGGACGGCGCCTGCGGTCAAAGCCAAGCTGCCAGCATACAGCCAAGAGTATGTCAAAACGTAACAAAGCTACAAAACCTGTGGCAAATCATTGAGGGGAAACCCCATGGGCAAGCTGCTACAGTCCACGCCTCATTCCCCCCGCCCCCTGCATGTCCGACACGCTCGAACACCACACGCCCATGATGCAGCAGTACCTCGCCCTCAAGGCCGGGTACCCTGAAACGCTCCTGTTCTACCGCATGGGCGACTTCTACGAGGTCTTCTGGCAAGACGCCGAAAAGGCCGCGCGCCTGCTCGACATCACGCTCACGCAGCGTGGCCAGTCGGGCGGCCAGCCGGTGGTGATGGCAGGGGTGCCCTTCCATGCACTCGAAAATTACCTGGCCCGCCTGATCAAGATGGGCGAGTCGGTGGCCATTGCCGAGCAGGTGGGCGAAGTCGGCGCGACCAAGGGCCCGGTGGAACGCAAGGTGGTGCGCGTGGTCACGCCCGGCACGCTGACCGATACGGAGCTGCTGTCCGACAAATCCGAATCGCTGCTGATGGCCGTGCACCAGGCGCCCCGCGCGCGCTGTGGCCTGGCGTGGCTGAGCGTGACGCAGGGCCGCGTCTTCCTGGCCGAATGTGCGCACGACGAACTCGGCGCCTGGCTGGCGCGCGTGGCGCCCAGCGAGCTGATCTACAGCGCAGGCGTAACAGAGCGCTTCGAGCAACAACTGCAGGTGCTGCGCCAAAGCGGCGCCTTCACCTGCCCCATGAGCCCCCGCCCCGACTGGCAGTTCGACAGCGCACTGGGCGAGCGCAAGCTGCTCGAAAACCTGGGGGCCGCCAGCCTGCAGGCCTGGGGCGCACAAGACCTGGGCGAGGCCCACGCGGCGGCCGCCGGGCTGCTGACCTACGCCGAACACACGCAGGGCCGCACGCTCACCCACGTGCACAGCGTGCAGGTGCAGCGCAACGACGACCTCATCGACCTGCCCGCCACCACGCGGCGCAACCTGGAGCTGGTGAAGACCCTGCGCGGCGATGACGCACCCACCCTCTTCTCGCTGCTCGACACCTGCATGACCGGCATGGGCAGCCGCCTGCTCAAGACCTGGCTGCTGGAGCCCCGCCGCGACCGCGCCGAGGCGCGCCAGCGCCTGTCGGCCACCACGGCTTTGCGGGGCGCGGGGGGTGCAGGCGGTGGCTCAGGGCCCTGGGCCACGCTGCGCGGCGAACTGAAGGGCGTGAGCGATGTGGAACGCATCACCGCCCGCATCGCGCTGCGCCAGGTGCGCCCGCGCGAGCTGGTGGGCCTGGGCAAAACGCTACAAAAATCAGAGCTACGAGCGCTTAATGGACGCGCGCCAGAGCCCTTTTTGGTTCAAATTTTCGGCCACCTGCACCCGCCCGAAGGCTGCACGGCGCTGCTGCAGGCTGCCATTGCCGAAGAGCCCGCCGCCCTGGTGCGCGACGGCGGCGTGATCGCCACGGGCTTTGACACCGAGCTGGACGAGCTGCGCGCCATCCAGACCAACTGCGACGCCTTTTTGCTGGAGCTGGAAACGCGCGAGAAAGCCCGCACCGGCATCGCCAACCTGCGCGTGCAGTTCAACAAGGTGCACGGCTTCTACATCGAGGTGACCAGCAGCAACCTGGACCGCGTGCCCGACGACTACCGCCGCCGCCAGACGCTGAAGAACGCCGAGCGTTTCATCACGCCCGAACTCAAGGCGTTTGAGGACAAGGCGCTCTCGGCCAACGAGCGCGCCCTGGCACGCGAGAAGTGGCTGTACGAACAGATCCTCGACCAGCTCCAGCCCCACGTACCCGCCCTCACCCGTCTGGCGCAGGCGCTGGCCACGCTGGATGTGTTGTGCACGCTGGCCGAGCGCTCGCTCACCCTGAACTGGTGCGCGCCGCAGTTTGTGCCCGAGCCCTGCATCGAGATCGAAGGCGGCCGCCACCCGGTGGTCGAAGCCCGCCTGGCCGAGACATCCAGCGGCAGCTTCATCGCCAACCACACGCGCCTGAACGCCAACACGCGCATGCAGGTCATCACCGGCCCCAACATGGGCGGTAAATCGACCTACATGCGGCAGGTGGCGCTGATCGTGCTGCTGGCCAGCATGGGCAGCCATGTGCCCGCAGCCAGCTGCCGCCTGGGGCCCATCGACGCGATTCACACCCGCATCGGCGCGGCCGACGACCTGGCCAACGCGCAGTCCACCTTCATGCTGGAGATGACCGAGGCCGCGCAGATCCTGCATGCCGCCACGCCCCACAGCCTGGTGCTGATGGACGAGATCGGCCGGGGCACCAGCACCTTCGACGGCCTGGCGCTGGCCAGCGGCATTGCCACCCACCTGCACGACAAGACGCGCGCCTTCACGCTGTTCGCCACGCACTACTTCGAGCTGACCGAGCTGCCCGCCAAGGCACGCCACGCGATCAACATGCATGTGAGCGCCACCGAGAGCGGCGCGGACATCGTGTTCTTGCACGAGATCCAGCCCGGCCCGGCGAGCCGCAGCTACGGCATCCAGGTTGCAAAATTAGCGGGCATGCCATCGCCCGTGCTGCACCACGCGCGCCATGCGCTCGCGGCGCTGGAAGAGCGCGCGGGCGAGGACGAGTTGCAGGTGGACCTGTTCGCCGCCCCCGAGGTGCCCGAGAGCGCGGGCGCCAGCCCGGTAGAGGCCGCGCTGGCCGGCATCAACCCCGACGCGCTGAGCCCGCGCGAGGCCCTGGATGCGCTGTACCAACTCAAGAAGATGGCGACCTGAAGCGGCGCCACCAGGCGCAGCCCTCCGGAGGCCGCTGCAGCCTCACAAATCCTGCGCCACCGGCGCGAGCTGCCCCAGCATGAACGTGATGAATGGCGGCACACATTGCAGGTGCCCGGCCACTGGCTGCGCGCGGCATTCGGTCAGGCTGACCAGGTCGCCCGCGCCGCGCTCCTGCATGGCGCGCCGGGTGCTGACCGAGCTGGCGTAGGGCACGGTGCGGTCATCGCGGCCGTGGTACAGGCGCACGGGCAGATCCGGTTTCCAGTCGTAGACGCTGCTGGCGCTGGCCAGGGCCAACACGTCGTCGGCCAGGAAATGATCGATGAAGCGTGTGTCATAGGCCACGTCGGCATCGCCCGGGATGAGGGCGCGCAGCAGCAGGCGGCGCACCTCGCGCTGCACGCTGCCGCCCAGGTGGCGCAGAAAGCCGGGGTTGATGAGGGCGCCGATCAGCGGTTGCTCCTGCCGCACCAGATCCACCAGGCCGTCCATGGTGGCCTGCACGTTGTAGGGCCCGGCACCGGGTACCACCAGGCGCAGCTGCTGCAGGTGGGGCGAGCCGCTGGCCTGCAGCGCGCGGTGCGCGGCCATGGTGACGTAGCCGCCTTCCGAGTAGCCCGTGAGGAAGAGCTGCCCGTTGTCCACCACTCCGGCCTGGCTGCGCCAGGTGCGGGCGGCGGTCAGAAAATCGACTGTGGCGGCGGCCGACGGCGCTGCCAGCAGGTAGGGGTGGGGCGTGCCCTTGGAGGCGCCAAAGCCCACGTAGTCGGGCGCAAGCACGATGTAGCCCAGCGAGGCCAGCACCACCGCCACCTCTGAGGCCACGGCGTTGTTGCTGGGGGCCTCGGCGTCTTTGAAGAGGGTGCCGTGCTGGTAGCTCAGTATCGGGCTTTTGGCACCGGCTGCCTTGATGGGCACGCTCACCAGGCCGGAGGCGCGCACCTCGCGGCCATCGGCGTCGGCGGTGAGGTAGTCCAGCCGGTAGGAGGTGACGCCGTAGCGCGGCACCACGTCCTGGGCCAGAGACTCTTTGGCGGCCAGCGCGGCCGCGATCTCGCTGGCCGGGATGGACCCGAGCAGGCGGGCGGATTCCAGTCGCCCCGAACGCTCGGGCAGGATGGGCGGCGTGGTGGGCGAGCCACCACCCGTCGGGCTGTCGCTGCCGCCCCCGCAGCCCACCAGCACCGCCGCCAGGCAGGCCCCCAGCACGGCGGCACACACACGGCGGGTGCCCGCCAGCTTCCACAAAGTCCCCATGATCCACCCCACCAGAAAGTCCAGCGCCGGATGATAGGGCGGCAGGCCCCACAGCGCCGGACCGGAGCGTGTTGGCCCCAAAATCATGGTCAAAATCCCCGTTACCGCGCAACCACAAAGCAAAGTTTGCTATCAATTTAATAACAAACATCCTTGCCATGGAGCGGGTGGCAAGCCGCCCCCTGGGCCCAGACACGCGCACGACTAAACTTGCGGGTTCCCCACACCACGGATCCACACCTGTTCATGACGTACTGCGTCGCCATCAAACTCAACGCCGGGCTGGTTTTCCTGTCCGATTCCCGCACCAACGCCGGTCTGGACCAGATCAGTTCGTTCCGCAAGATGATGGTCTATGAAAAGGCGGGCGACCGTTTCATGGTGCTGCTGTCGGCGGGCAACCTGTCGATCTCGCAGTCCGTGCGCGAGATCCTGCAGAACGAGCAGATCAAGGACGGTGATTCTGGCGAAGCCATCACGATCTGGAACGCCAAGAGCATGTTCGATGCGGCCCGCGTGCTGGGCTCGGCCGTGCGCCATGTGCACGAGCGCGATGGCGCCGCGCTCAAGCGTTCGGGTGTGGACTTCAATGTGTCCATGGTGTTTGGCGGCCAGATCAAGGGCGAGGGCATGCGCCTGTTCCAGGTCTACTCGGCGGGCAACTTCATCGAGGCCACGTCGGAGACGCCGTACTTCCAGGTGGGCGAGTCCAAATACGGCAAGCCGGTGCTGGACCGCGTGCTCACCCCCGAAACGCCGCTGGACGAAGCCGCCAAATGCGCGCTGGTGTCCATGGACAGCACGCTCAAGTCCAACCTGTCGGTGGGCCTGCCGCTGGACCTGGTGGTGTACGAGGCCGACCGGTTTGCCACCGACAAGGTAGTGTGCATCGACGAGAACAACCCCTACTTCCGCATGCTGCACGACAGCTGGGGCCAGAAGCTGCGCCAGGTGTTCGACAGCATCGAAGATCCGGCCTGGAGCGGCGGCGCGACCGAGGTGCCCATCATGGTGAGCCCCGCGCGCAGCAAGCCGCTCAAGAAGATCACGACCCACACAGACCGGCTTATCTAAGAGCCCCACCGGGCGCCGCCGCCCGCCTCCAGCCCTGCCGGTACGCCCTTTGCCCATGCTCCCCATCGTTTTTTCTCACGCCAACAGCTTCCCGGCGGGTACCTACCGCCTGCTGTTCAAGCTGCTCAAGGCCCGTGGATTCCAGATCAGCGCGGTGGAGCGCTATGGCCACGACCCGCAGTACCCGGTGACCAACAACTGGCCCCACCTGGTGCAGCAGCTGGCCGACTTTGCCACCGCGCAGGTGGAACGACTGGGGCAGCCGGTGTTCCTGGTGGGGCATTCGTTGGGCGGTTTCTTGAGCGTGATGGCCGCCGCCCGCCACCCCGAGCTGGTGCGCGGCGTGCTGCTGATCGACTCGCCGCTGATCGGCGGCTGGAAGGCCAATGTGGTCGGCGTGGCCAAGCGGGCGCAGGTGGTGGGCTCGATATCGCCCGGCCGGGTGAGCCGCCAGCGCCGCTTCAGCTGGGCCAGCGACGAAGAGGCGCTGGAGCACTTCCGCAAGAAGAAGGCCTTTGCGCGCTGGCACCCCGAGGTGTTGCAGGACTACATCACCCACGGCCTGCAGGACCAGGATGGCAAACGCGTGCTGGGCTTTGACCGTGCGGTGGAAACCGCCATCTACAACACCCTGCCGCACAACCTGGGCCGCCTGCTCAGCGCCCACCCGCTGCAGTGCCCGGCCGCCTTCATCGGCGGGCGCGACTCGGAAGAGATGAAGCAGGTGGGCATGGCGATGACGCTGCGCGTCACCGAGGGCCGCACCATGATGCTGGACGGCAGCCACCTTTTCCCCATGGAACAGCCGCAGGCCACGGCAGCGGCCATCGAGGCCGCGCTGCTGAACCTGGCCTCGCTCACGCCCGACCAGGGCTGAAAACCCGGGTCCGCTGCGTGCGGGCCCCGTATATCACCAAAGTCCCCGGTGCAGCGCCTGAAACAGCGTCGCAACGGCGACCTTTGATCAGGGCAAACAGGGAGCACGGCGCCCCGGGCAATCCCCTACACTGGGGGAATTGTTACAGCGTGATACACCCGACATGCCTGCACAGCCCTCCTTCGCCTCGCGCCTGCCCGCGCTGAGCTATCTGCTCCTGGCGATTTACCTGGTCATCCTCGCGTTTCGCACCCACAACGACACGACCATGGCCCTGGTGGTGGCGTCGGTGGTGATGTTTGCCTGTTGCTGGGCCAGCGCCACGCACCTGCTGGGGGCGCGGCCCGCGCTGCAGTTTGTGCTGATTGCCGTGAGCTTTGGCTGGTTCGCCGAGCAGATGGGGTCGTCGCGCGGCTGGTTTTTTGGCCACTACACCTACACCGATGTGCTGGGCCCGCGCCTGGGCGATGTTCCCATCGTGATACCGCTGATGTGGTTTGCGCTGACCTATGCGGGGTATGTGATTGCCAACCTGATCGTCTGGCAAAGCCCGGTGGACGGCGTGCGCGGGCTGGGCAACACCGTCATGCTGTCATTTCTGGCGGCGATGATCGTCACGGCGTTTGACCTGGGCGCCGACCCCTACATGGTCTACACCCTCAAGGCCTGGATCATGACCAAAACCGATGGCGCCTGGTTTGGCGAGACGGTGCAGGGCTTCTTTGGCTGGGTGTTTGTCTCCTTTGTGATCCTTCTGGGCTTTCGCCTGTCGGTCCGATCACTGGCCATGCAGCCCAGCAGCCCGTTTTTGCGCCACCATGCGCTGGTGCCGCTTGCACTGTATGGGAGCAACATGGTGTTTCAGATGATGCTGGGCAACCCCGTCGAAATCCGCTCGATTGCACCGTTTGCAATGGGCATCCCCCTGTTGTGTGCGCTGGCGGGCTACCAGCGCTGGGTCGCACCCGCCAAGGCCCCCGTATGAGCCAGAACACATTGCACACCCCTCCCATCTCGGAAGCCGAACTGGCCGGCATGCAGCACCACGCCGATCCGCTGGCAGACAAGACCATTGCCGACATCCTGGGCGACTGGCCCGCAGGGGATGTGGCGGTGGACGCCCCGCAATGGGCGCGCATCGACACCGTGAACCGCCTGTTCGGCGAGTGGACGGACAACCAGAGCCTGGTGGGCTGGACCGCCCAGGGCGACGGGGTGGACGCCCCCATGGCCCGGGCGCTGAACCACTACGTGCAGACCGCCCAGGTGCTGCCGCCCTGGGCCGATGCAAAAAAGATCGAACGCGCCGAGAAGCTCTTCATGGAGCATGGGGCGCTGTCGTGCATCCTGCTGTTCTGCGCCAGCCTACCCGAGTGTTATGTGATCCCCGACCTGTCCAGCGTGCTGCACACCTCGGGCCAGCTGGAGCAGAACGCCGAGTACCGCATCCGCTCCACGGCGGCGATGATCTTCCCGGTGATGATGCACGGCGGCCTGAGCCAGCGTGGCGCGGGCGTGGCCCAGGTGCTCAAGGTGCGGCTGATCCATGCCACCATCCGCAACCTGATCCTGCACGGCAGCCCGCAAGACGCCGTCAAGCAGCTGCTGGCCGGGGGCAGCGGGCAGGTGGCACCCCAAGCCCTGCCCGCCGGGGGCGGGCGCCAGGCCATGTTCAAGACGCTGTATGCGCGCGGCTGGAACCTGCAGGGCGATGGCCTGCCCTGCAACCAGGAGGAGCTGGCCTACACCTTGCTTACCTTTGGCTACGTGTTTTTGCGCAGCCTGCACCGCCTGGGGATTGGTTTGCGCCCGGCCGACGAAGAGGCCTATCTGCATGCCTGGAACGTGGTGGGCCACATCCTGGGCATTGACCGGGCCCTGATGGTGGACACCATGGACCAGGGCCAGGCGCTGATGGCCCGCATGCAGGCTCGGGGCCGCGCCGAACCCGTGGTGCCCGACCCACGCCCCGCCCTGGGCCGGGCCTTGATGCAGACCATGGAAAACTCACTGCCCTGGAGCATTGTGAAACCCTTCCCTGAACTCATGACCCGCTACCTGTGCGGGCGCGCCACCGCCAGCGACCTGGGCCTGACCCAGCCGGTGCCCTGGCCGTCAGCGCTGCTGTTCTGGGGGGTGTTGCTGATCGCGCGGGCCATGGATACGCTGCTGCGGATGGTGCTGCCACGCTTTTCCATCGTGCGGACGCTCACCCGCATCCTGGGCTACCACTTCATGAGCCGCGTGCTGATGAGCCAGACCCGCCCCCTGCAACTGCCCACCGAGCTGCTCAACCAGGTGGACGATGTGGTGCACCGCTGGAGCGACGACCCCCACGCCCCCGGCTGGCTCAACCGGATCGAAGACCGGTTGACCACCCATGGCAGCTGGAGCCCGGGGCTGGCGCGCAAGGCGCAGGCCACAAGCGCCCCCCAGGCGCAGCAACCCGCGTAGCCATTGTTTCCTCCAGGCCGATGTACCCGCTGCTCTGCGCCCTTCTGATGCTGGCCCGGCATTGGCACGCGCATTGCGGCGTGGCGGCCACCCTGCTGTGCCTGGTCGCCCCCATGGCTCTGCCCCTGAGCGCGCAGGCGGCATCGCCCCTGGTGCTGAGCCAGGAAAGACCCCAGGTGGATGCCTGGGAGGCTGTCACGCTCAAGGCAGACCCCACATACCAGCTCTCGGTGCAGGACATGCTGAGCCAGCTGAGAGCATTCGAGACGCCCGCCCAGCGGGGTGGGTCCATAGGGGTGCACAAGGCGGCGATGTGGCTGCACATCCCCATCGTTGCGCCCGAGGCGCCGCGCACCCCCTGGGTGGTCAACATCGGCTACAGCTCGCTGCAAGCGGAGCTGTACCTCACGAGCGGTGGCAAGGTGCTCCAGCAGGTCCTCAAAAAGCACGGCAACCAGACACAGCTGTCCAGCCGCACGCCTGCCATGGCGCTGGACCTGCAGCCCGGGCAGCGTTACGACCTGTTGATACGGGTGCAGGCCACTGGTCCGCTGATCCTGCCCATCACGGTCAGCGAAATGCCCGTTTACCTGCGCCAGTCCCTGGGCGAGCAGCTGCTGCAGGGCCTGATCAATGGGTTGGCTTTGTGCCTGCTGGCCTACAGCCTTATCCAGTGGGTCACGCAGCGCGACCGCATGTTCGCTTTTTATGCGCTGGTGGTGCTGGGCAGTGCGGGCTTCTCGATGCAGTTTTTTGGCATTGGTCCGCAGTATCTGTGGCCTGACAACCCATGGATGGACCGGTATTCAGGCCCGGCGGCGGGGCTGATGGCCCTGGTCGGCTCGTTCCTCTTCCTGGGGCACATGCTGGCCGAAGGCACGCAAAAAAGCCGCTATGCACGCACCATGCGCGCGGGAGCAGCCATCACGGCGGCGGTGTGCGGCGCCTTGCTGTTCGGGTGGCTGAGCGTCCCCATAGCTGTCGCGTTCATGAGCCTGGCGGGCCCCCTGCCATCCATCATCAGCCTGCCTGCAGCCATCGCGCGCGTGCGGCAAAAAGACCCCATCGGCGTGAC
The DNA here is from genome assembly GCF_001633105.1 of Acidovorax sp. GW101-3H11. Taxonomy (GTDB): domain Bacteria; phylum Pseudomonadota; class Gammaproteobacteria; order Burkholderiales; family Burkholderiaceae_C; genus Acidovorax. Next base: position 193,307 of record NZ_LUKZ01000029.1, on the reverse strand, counting down.
GCTGCTGTTGGCCTGGATAGCTTTTGGCGTGGCCGCTGGCGTGATGGTGTGTCTGGTGCAGGGCTGGGTGCCCGCGAACTTCTGGACGCTGCACTCGTTCCAGTTTGGCGCAACGCTGGACATGCTGCTGTTCTTTCGGGTGCTGGGCCTGCGCGCCCAGGCCACCAAGGCACAGGCGCAAGAGGCCATGCGCGAGCGCGACCTGATGCATTCACTGGCCAACACCGATCCGCTCACGGGCCTGAGCAACCGGCGCGGCCTTCAGCATGCGCTGCAGGCCGCGCTGGCCCACTGTTCACCACAGCGCCTGGTCGCGTTGTACCTCATGGATCTGGACGGTTTCAAGCCCGTCAATGACTCTCACGGCCACGATGTGGGCGACGACCTGCTGGTGGCCGTGGGCCAGCGGCTGCAAGCCAGCGTCCGCCAGCAGACCGACCTGGTCGCGCGGCTGGGGGGGGACGAGTTCATCATCATGGCCTGCCACCTCGAAACGCCACAGCAGGCGGAGGATCTGGGCCGTGCGTTGTTGCAATCCGTTGATCAGCCGTTTTGCCTGGGCAATCTGCGCCTGAAAGTGGGCTTGACCATCGGTTACGCCCTGGCCCCCCTGGACAGCAACGACCCCCAGGGGCTGATCCGCCTGGCCGACGCGGCCATGTACGCGGGCAAGCAAGGGGGCAAGCGCTCGATCCGGCGCAACACTGGCGAACTGGCGCTGGCACCATGACACCAGCCCGTCGCCCCATGCCGAACTGGCCCTGGCTGCGGCTGCACCACGCCCTTTGGCTGGCGCTGCTGTGGGCGCTGCTGGCCTGCGCTGGGGCATGGGCCAACAGCCCCGTCTTGCAGCTCAACGATGAAAAGCGTGCCATCGACGCCTGGCCCGCCGTCAAGCTGCTGAGCGACCCCAGTCGCCAGCTTTCTGTGCGGGATGTGCTGCCGCTGACCGACAAGTTCACCCCCCCATCCAGCGTGGGCGCCACGCTGGGCGTGCGGCCCGACGCAGTGTGGCTGCGCATCCCGTTCGAGGTGGCATCGACCTCGGACGCCCAGTGGATTCTGGACATCAACCACTCCGACCTGAACCACATCGACATCTACCTCACGACCAGCGGGTATCTGGTCCAGCAAGCCACTCTGGGCAGCCTGCACCCGTATACGCAGCGCCCCCTGCAAAGCCGCTCCCACGCCATCCCGCTGAATCTGATGTCCGGGCTGCCGTACGAACTGCTGGTGCGTGTGGAGACCCGGGGCGCCATGATCCTGCCCATCTCTTTCTACAAGCCTGCGGCCATGCTCAGCAAGGCCGTCAACGAGCAGATGCTGCAAGGTGTCCTCACCGGCCTGGCCCTGTGCCTGCTGGTGTACAGCCTGGGCCAGTGGCTGAGCCTGCGCGATCCTCTGTTCATCTACTACACGCTGCTCACCTCCGGCAGCCTGCTGTTTTCCATGCACCTTTTCGGTGTGGGTCGGCAGTTCCTATGGAGCGACAGCCTCTGGTACGAGGTCCACATGGGGGGGATGTCGGCCTTGCTCGCCACCTGTGGCTCGTTCCTCTTCATCGGGCAGGCCCTGGCAGAACCCGAGCCCAGCGGCCGTTTCATGCGCTTCATGCGGGCCGGTGCCGTGTTGTGTGTGCTGCTGGCCGTGGCCTATGGGCTGGATGTGATCTCCACCCGTGCCATAGCGGCCATCGTGAGCATCCTGGGCCTGGTCCCGGCGCTGATGGGCATCCCGGGTGCTGCGCGCCGTGCCATGCGGGGCGACGGGGTGGGCACCAGCCTGCTGCTGGCCTGGCTGGTCTATTTTGTGGCCACGGCCATCGTCATCGGCGTGATCAACGGCCGGGTGCCGGTGAACTTCTGGACCATGCACTCCTTCCAGTTCGGCGCCACGCTGGACATGCTGCTCTTCATGCGGGTGCTGGGCCTGCGCACCAAGGCCCTGCGACTGGAGGCGCTGGATGCCAACCGTGAGCGCGACGTGATGCGCTCCCTGGCCCACACCGACCCATTGACCGGCCTGCCCAACCGGCGCGGGCTCAACATCGCGCTGGCGTCCGCGCTGTCGCGCTGCAGCCCCGAGCGGATGCTGGCGGTGTATGTGATGGACCTGGACGGCTTCAAGCCCGTGAATGACCAGCATGGCCATGACGTGGGCGACGAGCTGCTGATCGCCGTGACCCGGCGCCTGCAAGGCCATGTGCGCCAGAGTGATCTGGTGGCGCGCCTGGGCGGCGATGAATTTGTGGTGATGGCCGGGCAGCTGCACAGCCTGCAACAGGCGCAGGAGCTGGGCAACAAGCTGCTGGATGCGTTCCGCGCACCGTTCTCGCTGCAGAACGTGCGGGTGGAGGTGGGCCTGACCATCGGCTATGCCATTGCCCCGCACGACGGCAACGACGCCATCGGCCTGCTCAAGCTGGCGGACGCCGCCATGTACAGCGGCAAGCAGGGCGGCAAGTTCTGCCTGCGGCGCAACACGGGCGACCTGGCACTGTCGTCCTCCTGACCACGGCGGAGTAGCGCCGCGCCCGCTGGCCCAGGCACGGGGCCTAAAAGCAACGCGGGCCATTTCCGGCTGGTCAACCTGCCGTCTATCCAGTACACACGGGACTTCGTCTTTTCACGGAGGATCGTTCGCCATGGCCCATCGCAAAAGCCCTGCCCGCATTGCCAAGGACGCGCGCGTTGCGCATTTCCGCTCGCTGGCGGCCCCACAGGCTGCCGCCCTCCAGGCCGCTGCAGCGCCCGGCCCGGCGCTTGCCTGGGACGCCATCGCTTCGCTGGAAGCCCGGCTGGTGGGCCGCATCGTCCTGCCCTCCAGCCCCGACTACGACGAGGCCCGGCAAGAGTCCAACCCTGCCTTCCAGGCCTATCCCGAGATCATCGTGTACTGCGCCTGCGAGAACGACGTGCTGGAGTGCCTGGCCGTGGCCCGCGCCTACAAGGTGTGGGTGGCCGTGCGCTGCGGCGGCCACAGCACGGCGGGCTATTCCGTCAACAGCGGCATGGTGGTGGACCTGAGCGACATGAAGGGCGTGGTGCTGGACCCGGCACGCGAACGGGTGCATGTGCTGCCCGGCACCGACTTTGACCATTTCAACGGCGCCATGAACCACACCGGCTGGCATGTGCCCACGGGGGCCTGCGGCAGTGTGTGTGTGGGCGGCTTTGTGCAGGGCGGGGGCTATGGCTACACCTCGCGGGCCTTTGGCATCCAGAGCGACCTGGTGGAGTCCTTCCGCGTGGCCCTGGCCAACGGCACCATCGTCACGGCCAGTGCCCAGGACCATTCCGACCTGTTCTGGGCCCTGCGGGGCGGCACCGGCGGCAACTTCGGCGTGGTTCTGCAGGTGACCTACCGCATGTACCGGCTCGACCAGGTGTGGGCCTGGGCCATCAGCTGGGACCAGGCCCATGCCGCCCAGGTGCTCACGCTGATGCAAAAGAGCTTCATGAAGACGGGCGCCCCCGACGCGCTGGGCTACATGATGAACCTGGGCTACCAGCAAGGTGTGCCGGTCTACATGGTGCAGGGCATGTTCTGCGGCACCCGCGAGGCTGGCCTGCAGGCCATTGCGCCGCTGCTGGCCATCCCCAGCGCCCAGCTGCTGGTGGACAAGACCGGCACCTACCCCGAGATGAACATCTGGCTCGAAGACCACCCCTACACCCTGCCCGACAACCTGCCGGACGGCGTGGCCGAGACCAAGGCCAGCGGCTACATCAGCACCCCGCTCTCGCCTGCCGACTGGCAGCGCATCATCGACTACTTCAAGACCTCCCCCAACCCCTGGTCCCTGGCGTACCTGGAGCCCTACGGCGGCGCCATCAACCGCTATCCGGTGGCCGACAGCGCCTTCATCCACCGCCATGTGGATGCCGACCTCGTGGTGGATGTGTTCTGGACCAACCCGCAAGAGCGCGCACAAATGGAAGCCTGGCTGGAGGGCTTCATGCAACTGGTCAAGCCCTTCCTCAATGGGCATGTCTACCAGAACTACCCGGATGCGCGCCTGCCGGATTTTGCGAACGCCTACTGGGGGCCTGCCTACCCTCAGCTGCAGCAGGTCAAAGCCCGGTACGACCCCACCAACTTCTTCCACTTTCAGCAGAGCATCCGGCTGCCCCAGGGCTGAAGGAAGGCGCGGGGCGAGCCCCGCCACCGCCTTTGATCAAGCTCCCTGGGCGTAATGCAGCCGCCCCTTGCCCGCGCGCTTGGCCGCATACATGGCCTGGTCCGCGCGGTTCATGAGGGCGTCGATGTCGCCCTCCATCGGGGGGTACATCGCCACGCCAATGCTGGCGCCGATGGACAGATCGCGCCCGTCCACCGCCATGGGCAGGTGCAGGGCCTCGATGATGCGGTGGCCGATGGTGTCGGTCACGTCGCGCGTGACCTCCTGGTCCAGCATGACCAGGAACTCATCGCCCCCCAGGCGCGCCAGGGTGTCGCCCACCCGCACCGTGCTGGCGATGCGCTGGGCCACGATGCGCAGCACCTCGTCCCCCGCGTGGTGGCCTTCGGCATCGTTCACGCGCTTGAAGCCGTCCAGGTCGATGAACAACAGTGCAACCGCCCCTGCGCTGCGGCGGGCCTGCAGCAGCGACTGCTCCAGGCGCCCCTGGAACGCCGCGCGGTTGAGCAGCCCCGTGAGGGAGTCGTGGTTGGCCAGGTAGTGCTGCTGGCGCGCAATCTGGATCTTGGCCGACACATCCTGCACCAGCGCCATGATGGAGGTGACCTGGCCTTCTTCATCGGTCAGCGCCGAGTTGAACCACTCGCAATGCACCTCGGTGCCATCGCCGCGCACAAAGCTGGTCTCGGCGCGGTTCTGCGATTCTTCACCCGACTTCAGGCGCGACAAGGCCAGTTGCAGGCTGTCGTCCATGGAAGCGGGGGCCAGCAGATCGGTCAGCAGCCGCCCCTCCAGCCCCGCCACATGCAGCCAGCCCATGAGCTGCACCGCCCGCTGCGAGCAGTGCAGCAGTTGCAGCTTGTGGTCCATTTCCAGCACCGCCAGCGGGCTGTTTTCGATGTGGGAAGACAGCCGCTGGTTGGCGGCACGCAGCGCGTTCATGGTCACCTGCAGCTCGTGCACATCCAGCGCCGTGGTGATGAAGCCGTCGATGGTCCCCTGGCTGTTGTGCCAGGGCGTGAGGCAAATGGTGCGCCACTCGTCAAAACCATAGGGTGTGCGCAGCATGCGCTGGTACTGCACCCGCTCGCCCCGCAGCACACGTTCTACAAACGGCATGAAACGGGCACAGTCCTGCTCGCCATACACATCCACCAGCGTTTTGCCCACCAGGCGCTCGGGCGCGGTGCCAAACCAGCGGGCGTATTCCTCGTTGACGTAGATCATGGCCAGGCTGCGGTCGATGACCGCCATGGTCGCACCCGCACTGCGGGAGATCAGGTCCAGCAGCTCCGCCTTGGACCATGTTTGCTTGCGCTCAGCGGCGGAAGGCAGTGACAACTCTGGCTCTTCTTGCATCATGCGGAGAAAGCCCATCGGGGCATGGTCATCAACAGGAAGACTAAAGCCCGTGTGGCTCAGCCGCTGGGACACCAACAGCGGCCTGCAACGCGCGGCAGTGGGGTTGCCGCAGCTTATCACTTTCAGTAACAGTTCCACCCTCCCCCCATGGGGCGGCGGGCTTTGCCCGGTTCCTCAGCGGCAGCAGCGGTAGGCCAGCCCCACGGACACTGAATAGCCCACAGGCTCCACCGTCAGGGGGCTGCGGCGCGCATCGCCCTGGAGCTGCGACACCCGGGCCGAACCCAGGATCACCCAGTGGCGGTTGATGGCCGACATCACCTCCACCCCACCGTCCACGCTGTAGAGGCCCGCACGCGGATCGAACGCAGGCAGCGGGCTGGCGCCACCCGCAGGCACGCCAAAGTGCCCCCGCAGGTAGGTGCGGTCGCCAAAACTGGCCCCCGCGCCAATGGTCACCTTGGTCTGTTCGGTGAGGGGCCAGGTGTAGCCCACGCTGGTGGACAGCTGGGCGCCGCCATCGCGGCCCAGAATGTCCTGCGACACCCCTGCGCCCACCGACCAGCGATCGGTGATGGCATACCCAGCGCTCAGCCGCGCGCGCAGTGTGGAGCGCACCGACGGCAAGCCCACCAGGATGGGGGCGTCAGAGCCGTCGCGGCCCTTGTCGATGCGCAAGGCCGCACTCAGGCTGAAACGGTCGCTTTGCGCCAGGGTCGCACTGGCGCCCGACTCGCGCGGAGTCCCCAGGCCATGTCCCATGAAGGCGCTGCCGCGTGATGTGCTCAGTCGAAAGCGCCCATATTCAACCGCCCAGGCGGGCCGCAGGCTGCTCTTGCGGCCATCGCCGCCTGCATAGTCCGGGCCGTTGCTGGCAATGGCCCCCAGGGCGTAGTGGAGCTTGGGCCCGACGGGCTCGTCCGGGGCCGCGGCGTCTTGCGCCCAGGCTGGAAACAGGGCCAAACCCGACACCAGGGCCAGAACGCCAGAACGCGAAAAAATCAAACCGATAGAGCTGCGCATGAGTGGATTATCAGTCCGCCCACTGCACCCAGCCAGTCCACGCAGTCACCAAAACAACGACCCCGAACACGATGCGGTAATAGGCAAAGGGCACGAAGCTGTGGGTGCTGATGTAGCGCAACAACCAGCGCACACACAGCCAGGCGCTGAGGAAGGAAAAGACCAGCCCCGTGAGGAACATGGGCAGGTCTGCCATGGACAGCAGGGCCCGCTCCTTGTACAGGCTGTACACACCCGCGCCGATGAGCGTGGGAATGGCCAGGAAGAACGAAAAATCGGTGGCCGCCTGCCGCGACAGGCCCAGCAGCATGCCGCCGATGATGGTGGAACCACTGCGGCTCGTGCCGGGAATCATGGCCAGGCACTGTACGAGACCAACTTTTAACGCATCCAAAGGACTCATATCGTCTACAGAATGGATTCGTACGGCACTAGCAGTCTTCGAAGTTTCAACGATATTTCCTGAAACAGAAATTGGCTCGAACCCATCAATCTGCTGGCGGCGCTCGGCCCACAGGATGATGAAGCCCCCGATGATGAAGGTGCTGCCCACCACCACCGGCGTGAAAAGATGCGCCTTGATGGCTTTGCCGAACAACAGGCCCAGCACCACGGCGGGCAGGAACCCGATGAGCACATTGAGCGCAAACCGCTGCGCCTGGCGCTCGGTGGGCAGGGCCACCAGGGTGGAGCGGATCTTCTGCCAGTACACCAGGATCACCGCAAAGATGGCACCGGTCTGGATCGCAATGTCAAACACCTTGGCCTTGGCGTCGTCAAACCCCAGGAGCGAGCCCGCCAGGATCAGATGCCCGGTAGAAGAGATCGGCAAAAACTCGGTCAGCCCTTCGACGACCCCCATGATGGCGGCCTTCACCAGCAATACAACGTCCACGCGCACTCCTTGCAAATAGGAGCGGGATTATCCGCCGGGCGTGCTGGCGCAGCGGGCGGCGGGGCCCTTCTGTCACCTGCGCGGGCCGCTTTCAGCGCAAAAACGGCCCGCAACTCACGCCACGCCCGTGCATTTCACGGCCCGGTGGCTGCATTTCGTCGCAAGGCACTGGCTGCCTCTGGGGGCTCCCGGCACAGTCCACCCCATCGAACGCGCCAGGAGCCCCCACCATGCAAATCACCCCCGTCATCGCCATCCACCTCGCCGCTGCGCTGGCCGCCGTGGCCCTCGGCCCGATTGCCCTGTGGGCTCGCCAGGGCACCACGCAGCGCCCCCGCCTGCACCGTGCGGCCGGGTATGCCTGGGTCACCGTGATGGTGGCCACCGCCGTGTCCGCCATCTTCATCACCGGCGGCGGCGGCCCCCGCTGGGGCAGTTTTGGCCTGATCCACCTGTTCATTCCGGTAACGCTGGGCATGCTGGTGATGGCCTTCGTTTACCTGGCCCGCCGCAACATCGTGGGCCACCGCAAGATGATGCAGCGGATCTACATCGGCGCCTGCCTGGGGGCCGGAGCCTTCACATTGCTGCCCGGCCGCTTCCTGGGCCACACGGTCTGGTCCGCACTGGGCCTGATCTGAATACCACCACCCCTCCCCCATCCACCTCCAGCCAGGAACTTCCACCATGCTCGCCAACCTGCTCATCCAACAACCCCAGATGCTGGGCGCCATCATTCAGAACACCCCGTACTGGGTCTGGGCCCTGCTTGCCGGCCTGATCGCCCTGGGCGCCAGCCAGTTGGTGGGCCGCAACGTCAGCCTGGCACGGGCCACGGCCATGCCCCTGGCCATGACGGGCCTGTCGGTGTATGGCCTGGTGTCGGCCTTTGGCAGCGCGGGCCAGGTGGGCACCTCGGTAGGGGCATGGCTGGTGGCCGCCTGCGCCATCGCAGGGCTGGCCCTGTGGCTGCAGCCTGCGGCGCCCAGCGGCACGCTGTACGCCGCCACCTCGCGCAGCCTCTACATCCCCGGCAGCGCCATGCCCCTGGGGCTGATCCTTGGCATCTTCCTGACCAAGTATTTCGTCGGCGTGGAGCTGGCCCTGCAGCCCGCGCTGGCCCGCGACAGCAGCTTTGCCTTGCAGATCGCCCTGCTGTACGGCGTCTTCAACGGCCTGTTTGCAGCCCGCGCCCTGCGCCTGTGGCGCCTGGTGCGGCGCAGCGCCTCCTTTGCCGCCACGCCACCGGCTTCGTCCGCCTCGGCCTGAGCCTTGGCGCCCTGCCCCTCCCCCACCTTCACCGAGGCTTCTGCCATGCAACACCACCCCCTGATCACTGACCCCACAGAGCGCCTGGCCCGCAAACGCGCAGGCGCCAAGCTGGGCTGGTACGTCCATGCCGGGGCGTACCTGGCCGTCAACCTGCTGCTGGTCGTGCTGTCTGCCAGCAGCGGTCGCCACTGGGCGGTGTTCCCCGCCGTGGGCTGGGGCCTCGGCCTGGCCATCCACGGCGTGGTGGTGTTTTTTTTGGCGGGCGGCAGCAGCCTGCACGAACGCATGGTGCAGGCCGAGCGCGACCGCATGGCCCGCCAGGGCACCCGTTCCTGACCCGCACACACACCGAGGAGCCCCCATGAAACACCGCTGGATCACCGCCCTCATCGCGGCATGCCTCCACACCGCCAGCCAGGCAGGCACGGGCCTGATGGAACTGCCGGGCTTGGAGGGAGACGGGCCTGTCACCGTGTTCTACCCCAGCAGCGGTGCCGACGAGCCCGTGCAGCGGGGCCCTTTCCAGCTGCAGCTGGCCTGGCAGGCTCCTGCCGTGCGGGGCAACGGCCGCCTGCTTGTCATCACCCACGGATCGGGCGGTAACCCTTGGGTCCACACCGACCTGGCACGCGCCATGGTGGCAGCAGGCTTTGTGGTTGCGTTGCCCGAACATGCGGGGGACAACGCCAAGGACCCGTCCACGCCCGGCCCCGAAAGCTGGAAGCGCCGCCCCGCCGAGGTCTCCCGCGCCATCGACGCCGTAGCCCGGGACACCCGCCTGGCCCCGCTGCTCGATCTGGACAAAGTGGGGGTTTTTGGTGGCTCTGCCGGTGGCCACACGGCGCTGAGCTTCGCGGGCGGCGCGTGGTCGCCCGCGCGCTTTCGCCAGCATTGCGAGGCCCACATCGCCGACGACTTTTCCTCCTGCGTCGGCTTCATCACCCGGCTGCACGGCAATCTGCTGGACGGCCTGAAGAAATGGTTTGCGCTGGCCGTGATACGCCACCGCTTCGGCGACGACACCGCCTACACGCACCACGACCCGCGCGTGCAGGCCACCGTGGCCAGCGTGCCGTTTGCGGCCGACTTCGACATGGCCAGCCTGGCCCGCCCGCGCATTGCGCTCGGGCTGGTCACGGCGGGCATGGATGTGAACCAGGTGCCGCGCTTTCACAGCAGCGCCGTGCTCGCCGCCTGCCAGGACCGCTGCACCCACGTGGCCCACCTGCCGGGCGCCAGCCACGGCGCCATGTTGTCCCCCATGCCGCCGCTGCACCTGCTCAACGACGTGCAGACCGCGCTGCTGGGCGACCCGCCCGGCTTTGACCGCAAGGTGCTGCCCGAGGTGGACGCCCGGATCGTGGACTTCTTTGCCCAGCACCTGCAGCCGCTGCCAGCCCCCCAGCGCTGAACCTTCAGCAGGTGGCGCCCTGGTCACCATCCACCGTATGCTCCCCATCTCCACGGCCATCCCGGCCTGCCCGCCTCCATGACACCCACCCGCACACCCCAGCCCCGCCGCCGTTACGCCATGTTCATCGCAGCCACCCTCCTGACCGCAGTGCTTGCAGCCCTCGCAGGTCTTGCCGCCGCCATTGCCTGGGGCGGCCCCAAGGACATCCCACCGCTGGCCAGCATCAACAACCCGTTCAAGGACGTGGACTACAGCAATGTGCCCCCGGCCCAGCGCTACACGGCGCGCGATGGCGCATCGCTGGCTTGGCACGGCTACAGCCCCACGGGGGGCACGGGCGGCACAGGGGGCACGGATGCCTCGGCCAGCGCTCCCCAGCGCCGGGTGGTGCTGGTGCACGGGTCTTCCGCCCGCGGGCAGTCCAACCATGTGCTGGCACAGGCGCTGGCGGCAGCGGGCTACGCCGTGGCCTCCCTGGACATGCGGGGGCACGGTGCCTCCGGCCCCCGGGGCCAGGCCGCGTATATCGGTCAGATGGAAGACGACATCGAGGACTTTTTGCGCGCCGTGCCCCACGCGGGCCCGCAAACGCTGATGGGCTTTTCGGCAGGCGGCGGGTTTGCGCTGCGTTTTGCGGGCAGCGCGCGGCAGGGTCTGTTTGACCGTTATGTGCTGCTGTCGCCTTTCCTGCACCACAACGCGCCTACATCGCGGCCGGACAGCGGCGGCTGGGCCTCAGTAGGCCTGCCGCGCATGATTGCCGTCACGCTGATCAACCAGTTCGGCATCACCCGGTGGAACCACCTGCCCGTGCTGAGTTTTGCGCTGAACGACGTGGCGCGCGAGCTGCTCACGCCCCACTATTCGTACACGGTGGCCACCAACTTTCGGCCCCGCAACGACTATCTGGCCGACATCCGCAATGCCCGGGGCACCGTCTGCATCGTGGCCGGGCAGGACGACGAGCTGTTCTACGCCGACCGCTTTGCCGACCTGTTTGCCCAGGCCGGCAAGCCCGTGCCCGTGACCCTGGTGCCGGGCGTGAACCACATGGGGCTGACGCTGGATGCGCAAGCCGTGGCCACGGTGGCGCGGCTGGCCTGCCCGACGTAGCAAGCCGCCGAGCCACCTAAAATTCTGACCACCCTGCCCCACCACGCACCTTTGCCGCCATGCCAACTCCCCTGAGCCCCGAAGAACTGGACACGCTGGCCCGTCGCCGCGCCAACGCCAAGCTGGGCTGGTACGTGCACGCAGTAGCCTTCGTGCTGGTCAACGCAGTGATTTTTGCCATGTCGCGCTATGCGTTTGGCAACCGCCCCTGGTCGGTGTACCCGCTGCTGGGCTGGGGGCTGGGGCTGGTGCTGCATGGCATCTCGGTGTTTTTGCTGGGCACCGGCGGCGGCCTGCGCGAGCGCATGGTGCAGCGCGAGCGCGAAGCCCTGCAACGGCGCCAGAACCGGCCATGACGCTGCGCCGCGATTTCAGTGGCGTCAGCAAGCTGCGGCACTACCTGCAGGTGGTCGCTTTCACGCTGGTGGTTGCCACCCTCCAGTACGCCTTCATGCCCGACAAGCCCTACGGGCCGCCGGTGGTGTATTCGGTGCTGATCGGGACCTTCACCTGGGCCATCATCGACCTGGGCCGCGAGCTCATCCCGTCGGCCGCCGAGACAGGCTGGCCGCAGGGCTGGCAGGGCATTGCGCTGGTGGCAGCGGGCATCGCCATCGGCTACCTGGCGGGCACGCTGCTGGCCGACGCGCTGTGCGTCCACTACTTCCACTTCTACCAGGCGGGCGCATCGCTGTCCGGGGCCGACCAGCGCACCTCTATCCTCATCACGGCCATTGCCGGGCTGGTGGGCAGCTACTACTTCTACGCCATGCACAAATCGGCGTACCTGGAAGACAAGATGGCCGAGGCGCGCATGCACGCGACCGAAGCACGCCTGAAGCTGCTCGAAACCCAGCTCGAACCCCACATGCTGTTCAACACGCTGGCCAACCTGCGCGTGCTGATCGGCACCGACCCCGCCCGCGCGCAGGAGATGCTGGACCGCATGATTGCCTACCTGCGCGCCACGCTCAGCGCATCACGCAGCACCCAGCACCCGCTGGAGAACGAGTTTGACCGCCTGCGCGACTACCTGGAGCTGATGGCCGTGCGCATGGGCCCGCGCCTGGCCTACACGCTGGACCTGCCCGACGCCCTGCGCAGCGTGCCCGTGCCCCCGCTGCTGCTGCAGCCCCTGGTCGAAAACGCCATCCGCCACGGGCTGGAGCCCCAGGTGGAGGGCGGCCACATCACCGTGCGCGCCAGCACGCGGCCTGGCGGCAGCGGCCCCCAGCTGGTGCTGGAAGTGATAGACACCGGCGTGGGCCTGCCCGAGCAGCTGCCCCCGCCCGGCCCCGGCCAGAGCTTTGGACTGGCCCAGGCCCGCGAACGGCTGGCCACCTTGCACGGCAACGCAGGCACTCTTGAATTGATAGCTGAAAACACAGGCGGGACGCGCGCAAACGTCATTTTTCCCTTGAAATTTCCACCCACACCATGAACCCGCCCGCCCCCCGCGCCCTGATTGCCGAAGACGAACCCCTGCTGGCCGCCGCCCTGCGCCAGGAGCTGGCCCGCGCCTGGCCCACGCTGGAGGTGGTGGCCACCGTGGGCGACGGGCTCTCGGCCGTGCAGCAGGCGCTGGCGCTGCGGCCCGACGTGCTGTTCTTCGACATCCGCATGCCCGGCCAGACCGGCCTGGACGCCGCTGTGGAACTGGCCGACGCCTGGCCCGCCGACACGCCCTTCCCGGCCCTGGTGTTTGCCACGGCCTACGACCAGTACGCCGTGCAGGCCTTCGATGCCCAGGCGGTGGACTACCTGCTCAAACCCATCGAAGCCCGCCGCCTGGCGCGCACCGTGGCCAAGGTGCAGGACCTGCTGGCTCAGCGCCACGCCAGTGCAGCCCCGGCCATTGCCACGGCCGCCCCCGCGCTGGAGGCCACCATGGCCCAGCTGCGTGCGCTGCTGCAGGCGCCGGGCGTGGGTACAACCCCACCGCCACCACCTTCTTCACTGCCTGCACCACCCGCCGCCCGGCTGAGCGTGATCCAGGCCAGCCACGGCACCCAGATCCACATGGTGCCGGTGGCCGAGGTAGTCTATTTCGAGGCCGCCGACAAGTACGTGCGGGTGTTGACTGCCGAGCGCGAATACCTGATCCGCACCGCCCTCAAGGAGCTGATCGAGCAGCTGGACCCGCAGGAGTTCTGGCAGGTGCACCGCAGCACCCTGGTGCGCGCCACCCACATCGCCACCGTCACGCGCGACGAGGCGGGCAAGCAGCACATCACCCTGCGCGGGCGGCCCGAGCGGCTGCCGGTGAGCCGCCTCTACGCGCACCTGTTCAAGGCGATGTAGCTGCGGCTGCAGTTCAGGCAGGTGGCAGCGCCTCCCAGCGCCCGGCCACGTTCTTGAGGAGCGCATTCACGGCCGACAGGCGGCGGCTCTTCACGTCGATCAGGCTGCGCTGCGATGACAGCACCGTGGTCTGGGCCGACAGCACATTCAGATAGCCCACGGTGCCCGCGCGGTACTGGTTCTCCACCACATCGAGCGCGCGCTGTGCGGCGGCGGTGGCCTCGCGCTGCAGTTGCTCCTCTTGCGCCAGCGCGGCAGCGGCGGTGAGGTTGTCCTCCACCTCCTGCAGCGCTGTCAGCACCGTCTGGCGGTAGGCGGCCGTGACCTGCGCGTGGTTGGCGCGGGCGGTCTCTACCGCTGCGCTGCGTGCGCCGCCATCAAAAATCGACGCCGCCAGCGCAGGCCCCAGCGACCAGAACAGGTTGGGCGCACTGAACAGGTCGGACAGAGGCGAGCCCCGGTAGCCACCCGCCGCCGAAAGGGTGAGTGCAGGAAAGTACGCCGCGCGCGCCACGCCGATCTGCGCGTTGGCGGCGGCCACGCGGCGCTCGGCGGCAGCGATGTCGGGGCGGCGCTGCAGCAGATCGGACGGCAGGGCCTGGGGCACGTCCGCCGGTGCAGGCAGCGCGGCCGTGGCCTCCAACGCAAAGGCCGCAGGCGCCTGGCCCAGCAGGGCCGCCAGCGCGTGCTCCAGCTGGCTGCGTGTGGTCTGTGCCTCCAGCAGCTGCACCTGGGTGGTCTTGTACTGCACCTCGGCCTGCGCCACATCGGCGCTGGACGCCACGCCCGCCGCCTGGCGGTTGCGCGTCAGCTCCCAGCTCTTGTTGTAGGCCTTCAGCGTCTCGGCCAGCAGCGTGGCCTGGGCCTCGGCCGTGCGCAGCGAAAAATAGGTCTGCGCCACGGCCGCCTGCAGCGACAGGCGGGCAGCGGCCAGGTCATCGGCACTGGCCTGGGCACTGGCCTGCGCGGCACTCACCCCGGCCGACACGCGGCCCCACAGGTCCAGCTCCCAGCTGGCAGACAAGCCCAGCGAATGGCTGGTGCTGCTGCCGTCGGACAGTTGCGTGCCGCTGCGCGCGCGGCTGCTGCTGGCATTGGCGCCCACGGTGGGCAGTGCGGCGGCGCCGCTGCTGGCCACAGCCGCCTGGGCGGCGCGCAGGCGGGCGGCGCTTTGTGCCAGCGTGGGGCTGTTGGCATCGGCCTGCTGCTGCAGGCGGTCCAGCACGGCATCGCCATACACCGTCCACCAGGTAGGCGGCAGGGTGGGGGCGGCCTGGGGCTGTGCGGGCCTCCAGATGCCCTGGGCCTGGGCGGCAGCCTGCTCCTTGTAGGCCGCCGGGATGTCCATACCGGGGCGCTCATAGGGCGGCGTCTGCGCGCAGCCCGCCAGCCACAGGCCGCTGGCCAGCGCCACCGGCCAGGCGGTTCGGCGCGAAAAAGTGGGAGAAATGGTCATCCGTCGTTTCCTTGCAAGACCACCGGGGCAGCGGGCGCAGCGCCCGCCTGCTTGCGGCGGCGGCCCACGGCGCGCAGCACACGCGTGCGCAGCCGGTCCAGCACCACATACATCACCGGCGTGGTGTAGAGCGTGAGCAGCTGGCTCACCAGCAGGCCGCCCACGATGGCAATGCCCAGCGGCTGGCGCAGCTCGGCGCCATCGCCCCGGCCCAGGGCCAGCGGCAGCGCGCCAAAGATGGCGGCCACGGTGGTCATGAGGATGGGGCGCAGGCGCAGGTTGCAGGCGCGGTAGATGGCCTGCGCGGCCGACACCGGGGCCCCGCCCTGCTGGCGCTGCCGCGTGAGCGCAAAGTCGATCATCAGGATCGCGTTCTTCTTGACGATGCCGATCAGCAGGATCACCCCGATGAGCGCAATGAGCGAGAACTCGGTCTTGAACAGCATCAGCGCCAGCAGCGCCCCCACGCCCGCCGACGGCAGGGTGGACAGGATGGTGACCGGGTGCACCAGGCTCTCGTACAACATGCCCAGCACCAGGTAGATGGTGACCATGGCCGCCAGAATCAAAAGCGGCTGCCCCGCCAGCGCCGACTGGAAGGCCCCAGCCGTGCCGCTGAAGCTGCCGCGCACCGACACGGGCACGCCCAGCTCGGCCACTGCGTTGTTGACCACCTCGGTGGCCTGCGACAGCGACACACCCGGCGCCAGGCTGAAGCTGATGCTGCTGGCGGGCGTGCCCCGGTCGTGGTTGACCGACAGCGGCGTGTTGGTGGTGGTGATGCGCGCAAACGCCGTGAGCGGAATCTGCTGGCCCAGGTTGTTGACGAAGAAGAAGCCGCGCAGGGTCTCGGGGCTTTGCAGGTAGCGTGGCTCGGCCTCCATCACCACGCGGTACTGGTTGAGCGGGTTGTAGATCACGCCCACCTGGCGCTGGCCGAAGGCGTTGTTGAGCGTGGAATCGATCTGCGCCATGGTCAGGCCCAGGCGCGCCACGGCGTCGCGGTCGATCACCAGCGAGGTCTGCAGGCCGTAGTCCTGCACATCGCTGTTCACGTCTTCCAGCTCGGGCAGCTGGCTCAGCACCTGGCGGATGCGCGGCTCCCAGGTGCGCAGCTCGCCAATGTCGTCGGCCTGCAGGGTGTAGTCGAACGATGCGCCGCTGCTTTGCCGCCCGCCAATGCGCACATCGCGCTGCGGCGACATGAACAGGCGCGCGCCGGGCTCGTTCTTGAGCTGCTCGCGCAGCCGCGCAATGACGGCCTCCGAACTCTCCTGCCCCGGCCCGCGCTTGAGCGTCATGAACAAGGCCGCCGCGTTGCGCTGCCAGCCACCGGTGAAGCCGGTCACATGCTCCACCGCCGGGTCGGCCTGCACGATGGCCAGAAAGCGCTGCAGCCGCTGCTCCATCGCCTGGTACGACGTGGCCTGGTCGGCCCGGATGAAGCCCGAGATGCGGCCCGTGTCCTGCTCGGGCATGAAGCCCTTGTCGATGGCGGTGTAGAGGTACACGTTGAGCCCCACCACGCAGGCCAGCGCCAGCAGGGCCACCGGCTGGTGGCGCAGGCACCAGGCCAGGCTGCGGCGGTACAGGCGCATGCCCCGCACCTGGGCCCGCGCCACCCACCGGCCCACGGCGCCCCGCCAGCCGCTGCGCCGCACAGGGGTCAGGTGGTGGGGCTTGAGCAGCGCCGCGCACATCATGGGCGTGGTGGTGAGCGACACCACCATCGACACCAGGATGGCCGAGGACATGACGATGGCGAACTCGCGGAAGAACCGCCCCACGATGCCACCCATGAACAGGATGGGCACAAACACCGCAATGAGCGAGATGCTCATGGACACCACGGTGAACCCGATCTCCCGCGCGCCGTCGAGCGAGGCCTGCAGCGCGGTCTTGCCGCGCTCCATGTGGCGCATGATGTTTTCGAGCACCACGATGGCATCGTCCACCACAAAGCCCGTGGCCACCGTGAGCGCCATGAGCGAGAGGTTGTCGAGCGTGTAGCCCGCCAGGTACATCACGCCAAATGTGCCCGCCAGCGACACCGGCACCGCCACGCTGGGGATGAGGGTGGCGCGCCCGTTGCGCAGAAACAGGAACACCACCAGCACCACGAGCGCCACGGCGATGAACAGCGCACGCTCCACCTCCTTGACCGAGGCGCGCAGCGTGGGCGTGCGGTCGGACACCACCTCGATATCAATGGCCGCCGGGATGGACGCCTGCAGCGCGGGCAGCAGCGAGCGCACCCGCTCCACCGCTTCGAGGATGTTGGCACCCGGCTGCTTGTACACCTGCAGCAGGATGGCGGGCTTGCCATTGGCCACACCGAAGTTGCGCACGTCCTGCACCGAATCCACAACCTCGGCCACGTCCTGCAGGCGCACGGCTTGCCCGTTCTTCCAGCGCAGCACCAGGGGTGCGTAGTCGGCCGCCACGCGCGCCTGGTCGTTGGTGGCCACCTGCCAGTAGTGGTCCTCGCGCTCCACCGCGCCCAGGGGCCGGTTGGCGTTGGTGGTGACGATGGCGCTGCGCACCTGCTCCAGCGAAATGCCGTTGGCCGCCAGGCGCACCGGGTCCAGCTCCACCCGCACGGCGGGCAGCGCACCGCCACTCACCGTGGCCTGGCCCACGCCCTCGACCTGCGAAAGTTTTTGCGCCAGCACGGTGGAAGCCGCGTCGTACATCTGCCCGCGTGTGAGCAGGTCGGACGTGAGCGCCAGGATCATGATGGGCGAATCGGCCGGGTTGACCTTGCGGTAGGTCGGGTTGCTGGGCATGCCCGTGGGCAGCAGCGTGCGCGCGGCGTTGATGGCGGCCTGCACATCGCGCGCGGCGCTGTCCACGTTGCGGTCCAGGTCGAACTGCAGCGTGATGGAGGTGCTGCCCAGGATGGAGCGCGAGGTGATCTCGGTCACGCCTGCGATGGCACCCAGCGACCGCTCCAGCGGCGTGGCGACGGTGGCGGCCATGGTGTCGGGGCTGGCGCCGGGCAGGCTGGCACTGACCGAGATGGTCGGGTAGTCCACCTGCGGCAGCGGGGCCACGGGCAGCAGGAAGTACGACACCGCACCGGCCAGGGCCAGGCCCAGGGTGAGGAGCATGGTGCCGATGGGGCGGTGGATGAAGGGGGTGGAGAGGCTCATGGGTGGGCCTCTTCTTTTAGGCTTTTTGGGGTGTTTGCGCGCGTTGGGATTGCCTTAGCAGCTATGTTTTTGGAAGCATTCAGCATGCTTGTGCATGGGGCGGGGGCCGGGGTGTGCGCCCGGCGGCGCAGTAACTTTCTTTCGTCTCGCCGAAAGAAAGTCACCAAAGAAAGGGCGACCCTACACGCTGCGTCCCTTCGCTTCGCTGCGGGCAACCTGCGGTGCTCGGGCGTGGGGCGCGCTGCGGAACTCGCTACGCGCTGCGCGCTTCGCTCGGACAACCGCAGCGAGTCAGAGCACGAAGCACGGGCGCTGCGACGCCCGTGCCGCCCCACGCCCTGCGCTCCTCGGCGCATCGTGAAGGGGACCCGCGAATCGGACATCCACACGGGCCATCGCTGCGCTTGGCCCTCTCTCGCGGGCGCAAGCGCCACGCGCTGCGCAGGCGGGGCCGAGCAAAGCGATGGCCCGTGCGGATGTTCGGCTGTCCACCCCCTGCTGGCTGCGCCTGCGGCGGGGCGGTTGCGGGGTGAGCATGCGCGTCGGAGCGCGCATGCCTCGTGCTCTGACTCGCCGTGGTTGTCCGAGCGGCGCGCGCAGCGCAAAGCGAGTTCCACGGCGCACCCCGCAGCCGCCCCGACGCAGGTTGCCCCGTAGCGCAGCGCAGGGGTCGCAGACTGGGGGTCGCCTTTTCTTTGCTTACTTTCTTTTGGCGAAGCAAAAGAAAGTGAGTCGCCTGCCGGGGCGACAACCCGGCTCCCGCCCTGAACCCGAGCATGCTTTTCAAACCAGCACGCCAAGGCTTCGACAAGCTCAGCCCGAACGGTTGAGGTGTGTGCCCAGGCTTCGACAGGCTCAGCCCGAACGGCTCCGAGGCAGCCCCCAGGCTTCGACAAGCCCAGCCCGAACGGAGGAGAGAACGCCTCAGCCTCGACCAGCTCAGCACTCACGGCAGATGACAAAGCGCAATCCAAAATCGCCATCACGCCCCCACACCCCGCCGCCCACGCCACCGCTGCACCCACCCCTCAAACGTCAGGTAAATCACCGGCGTAGTAAACAGCGTAAGCAACTGGCTCAGAATCAGCCCCCCCACCATCGTCACCCCCAACGGGTGCCGCAGCTCACTCCCCACCCCCGTCCCCAACATCATCGGCAACGCCCCCAGCAAAGCCGCCAACGTCGTCATCAAAATAGGCCGGAACCGCAACAGACACGCCTGATAAATCGCATCGCGCGCACTCAGCCCCTCGTCCCGCTGCGCCTCCAGCGCAAAGTCGATCATCATGATCGCGTTCTTCTTCACGATGCCGATCAGCAGCACGATGCCGATGATCGCAATGATGTCCAGGTCCAACTGCGCTGCCATCAACGCCAGCAGCGCCCCCACACCGGCCGAGGGCAGCGTGGACAAGATCGTGACCGGGTGCACCGTGCTCTCGTACAACACGCCCAGCACGATGTACATGGTGACCACCGCCGCCAGAATCAGCAGCAGCGTGTTCGACAACGACGCCTGGAACGCCAGCGCCGCGCCCTGAAAGCTCGTCTCCACCGACAGCGGCAACAACCCCTCGGCCTGCACAGCCGCCTTCTCGCGCTCGATGGCAACCACGGCATTGCCCAGCGACACGCCGGGCGCGGTGTTGAACGAGATCGTGGCCGCAGGCAACTGACCCACGTGGTTGACCACCAGCGGCATGTTGCGCTCCTCGATGCGCGCCACCGACGACAGCGGCACCGGCGCCCCCGCGCTGGAGGGCACATAGATGCTCTGCAGTGCCTCGGGCCCCACCTTGAACTGCGGCGCCACCTCCAGCACCACGCGGTACTGGTTGGACTGGGTGAAGATGGTCGATATCAGCCGCTGGCCAAACGCGTTGTACAGCGCTGCATCGATGCCCGCCACGGTCACCCCCAGGCGGCTGGCCTGGGCGCGGTCGATCTGCACATAGGCCTGGCGGCCCTGGTCCTGCAGGTCGCTGGCCACATCTGTCAGCTCGGGCAAGGCGCGCAGGCGGCGCAGCAGCTCGGTGGTGCTGGTGGTGAGCTGCAACATGTCGGGCGACGACAGCAGCCACTGGTACTGCGTGCGCGCCACCCGGTCTTCAATCGTCAGGTCCTGTACGGGCTGGATGAACAGGCGGATGCCCGGCAGATTCTGCACGCGCTCGGCCAGGCGCTGCTGCACCACGCTGGCCTTGTCGCGCTCTGCATGGGGTTGCAGGTCGATCAGCAGGCGGCCGGTGTTGAGCGTGGTGTTCGCGCCATCCACACCAATGAACGACGAGACGCTGCGCACGGCCGGGTCTTCGAGCAGCCGCTCGGCCACAGCCTGCTGGCGCGCGGCCATGCCCGCAAACGAGATCGACTGGTCGGCCTCGGTGGTGGCCTGCAGCGTGCCGGTGTCCTGCACCGGGAAGAAGCCCTTGGGAATGAACAGGTAGAGCACCACGGTAAGCGCCAGCGTGGCCAGGAACACCAGCCAGGTCCAGCCCCGGCGGTCCAGCACCCAGGCCAGCATGCGGCCATAGCCCGCAATGGTGCGGTCAAAGAACTGGCCCGTGGCCTGGTACAGGCGACCGTGGCTCTCCTCGGGCGTGTGGCGCAGCAGGCGCGCGCACAGCATGGGGGTGAGCGTGAGCGACACCACGGCCGAGATCAGGATGGACACGGCCAGCGTGATGGCGAACTCGTGGAACAGTCGCCCCACCACATCGCCCATGAACAAGAGCGGGATCAGCACCGCGATCAGCGAGATGGTCAGCGAGATGATGGTGAAGCCGATCTGCTGCGAGCCCTTGAGCGCCGCCGCCAGCGGCGCCTCGCCCTCCTCCACGTAGCGCGCAATGTTCTCGATCATCACGATGGCATCGTCCACCACAAAGCCGGTGGAGATGGTAAGCGCCATCAGCGTAAGGTTGTTGATGGAGAACCCCGCGAGGTACATCACGCCGCAGGTGCCGATGAGCGACAGCGGCACCGCCACGCTCGGAATCAGCGTGGCCGAGGGGCTGCGTAGGAAGACAAAGATCACCGCCACCACCAGCACCACGGCCAGGCCCAGCTCCAGCTGCATGTCGCGCACCGAGGCGCGCACCGTCACCGTGCGGTCCGTCAGCACCTGCACATCCAGCGACGCGGGCAAGGTGCTTTGCAGCTGCGGCAGCAGGGCCTTGATGCGGTCCACCGTGTCGATCACGTTGGCGCCGGGCTGGCGGCGGATGTTCAGGATCACGCCGGGCTTCGCGCCCGTGTCGGCCGTGCCCGCCCAGGCGGCGAGGCGCGTGTTCTCGGCATCGTCCACCGTGTCGGCCACGTCCTTCAGGCGCACGGGGGCGCCGTTCTTGAAGGCGATGATGAGGTCGCGGTATTCGGCCGCCGACTGCAGCTGGTCGTTGGCATCGATGGTGGATGCACGGGCCGGGCCGTCAAAGCCGCCCTTGGCCTGCTTGACGTTGGCTGCCGCGATGGAAGTGCGCACGTCTTCCAGCGTGAGGCCCAGCTGCGCCAGCGCCGTGGGGTTGGCCTGGATGCGCACGGCCGGGCGGCGCCCGCCCGCAATGGCCACCAGGCCCACGCCCTGCACCTGCGAGAGCTTGGGCGCGAGGCGGTTTTCCACCAGGTCGTTCACGCGGATCACGGGCAGCGAGGGCGAGGTGATGGCCAGCGTGAGGATGGGCGCATCGGCCGGATTGACCTTGCTGTACAGCGGCGGCATGGGCAGGTCGCTGGGCAGCAGGTTGCTGCCTGCATTGATGGCCGCCTGCACCTGTTGCTCAGCCACATCCAGCGCCATGTCGAGCGCAAAGCGCAGCGTGATCACCGAGGCCCCGCCCGAGCTGGTGGACGACATTTGCGACAGCCCCGGCATCTGGCCGAACTGGCGCTCCAGCGGCGCGGTGACGTTGGAAGTCATCACATCTGGGCTGGCACCGGGGTAGAGCGTGGTGACCTGGATAGTGGGGTAGTCCACCTCGGGCAGGGCCGAAGTGGGCAGCAGCCGGTAGGCCATCAGCCCCGCGATCAGGATCGCCACCATGAGCAAGGCGGTGGCGATGGGACGCAGGATAAAAAGGCGCGACAGGTTCATGGCGACGGAGGCGCTGGCAAAACAGGCAAGGGAGAGACCGGGGAGCCGCTGCGCTCAGCGCGCCGGGCTGGCTGCGCCGCCCTGGGGCTGTTGCGGTTGCAGCCGCTCGCGGATGTAGGCGCG
This sequence comes from Acidovorax sp. GW101-3H11, assembly GCF_001633105.1. Lineage (GTDB taxonomy): Bacteria > Pseudomonadota > Gammaproteobacteria > Burkholderiales > Burkholderiaceae_C > Acidovorax. Next base: position 170,959 of record NZ_LUKZ01000029.1, on the reverse strand, counting down.
GCGCTCGTCCTGCGGCAAGGCCATCACACGGGCACGCTCATCGGCGGGCATCTGGTCGAGCAACGCTTTCACCTGGGGTGGCATGCCACGTGGAGGCTCTGACGAAGGCTGATCCGAAGCAGCGGCCGGTGCCGCAGCGGCGGGCGCGGAGCCCTCGTTGCGCGGGGTGGCGCGGGGCAAGGTCTCTGCGCGCACAGGGGTGGAAGCTGCTGCAGCTGGTGCCACGGCCCCGGAGGCTGCGGATGCGCCTGGGGCGGCTGCGCCCGCCGCACCACCCGCCCCCATCTGCGCCCGCCGCTCGCGCATAAAGGCGCGACGCTCTTCGGGGCTCATCTTCTGCAGCTTTTCACGCACATCGGGCGGCAGCGATGCCATGAAGGCGCGGCGCTGCGCGGCCTGATCCTGGGCCGCCTGGTCGGCGCGGGTCACGGCCCCGGCGTCGATCACGGCGACCTTGGCGCCTTCGCGCAGGCGGTCGATGCCGTCCGTGACCACCTGCTCGCCTTCGCGCAGTTCGCCTTCGATGCTCACGCGGTCGCCATCGGTCACCCCCACGCGGATGCGGCGCTGGGTCACGGTGCTGTCTTCCTGCACCAGGTACACGTAGTTGTTCTGCACGGCCGTGGCAGGCACGGTCAGCACGGCTTCAAGCAGGTTGACCTGCAGGCGCACGTTGACGAACTGGTTGGGGTACAGCGCGCCGTCGTCATTGGCAAAAGCGGCCTTGACCTTGATGGTGCCCGTGGCGGTATCGATGGCGTTGTCCAGCGCCACCACGCGGCCCTTGGCGAGTTGGCGGCGGGCGTCGCGGTCCCACAGCTCCACGGGGAGTTCCTCACCGGCGGCCAGACGGCGGCGCATTTGCGGCAGGTGCGCCTCGGGCACGGAGAACGCGGCGTCCATCGGCCGCACCTGGTTGATGGTGACAAGGCCATTGGCATCGCTCGGCCCCACCACATTGCCCTTGTCGGCCTGGCGCAGGCCCAGCCGCCCGGCGAACGGCGCCGTGACCTGGGTATAGCTCAGCTGCAGGCGCGCGGCGTCCACCTGGGCCTGATCGGATGCCACGGTGCCCTCCAGTTGGCGCACCAGCGCGGCCTGGGTGTCCACCTGCTGGCTGGCGATGGAGTCGCGCGCCAGCAGGTCCTGGTAGCGCTTGAGGTCAAGCTGCGCGTTCTTGAGCAGGGCCTGGTCGCGCTGCAGCGTGCCCTGCGCCTGCGACAGCGCGGCCTGGTAGCTGCGCGGGTCGATTTCGGCCAGCACCTGGCCTGCACGCACCTCGTCACCCTCCTTGAAGCGCACAGCCACCAGCTCGCCACTCACCTTGGCGCGCACCACGGCCGTGGCACGGGCGCTCATGGTGCCGATGGCGCTCACCACCACGCGCACATCGCCCCGCTGCACGGTACCTACCGACACGGGCTGCACGTTGCCGCCGCCAAAGCGCCCGGGGCCCCCTGCGGGCTTGCGCCCGGCAGGGCCTGCGGCACCGGAGCCCGCAGTGGCGGCGCTGGCCGCGTCCTGGCGCTGCTTCCACCACCAGCCACCGCCCCCTGCGGCTGCCACCAGCACGGCGGCCAACAACACGGCGGGGAGCAGCCGCAGCTTGCCGGACTGCAAAACAGCGGGCCGCTGTGGACGGGCAAACGAACGGATCAAGGGCATGGTCAGGCGCAATGGTGGCAAGACTTACGCAAACAGGGATGCGGGAGCGGCCCAGGCCTTGGAGCGGGCGTTTTTCCTGGCTCCTTTTTGCGAAAGTCGTGAATTTGAATAGAGAAGCAAGGGGGTATGGTAGCCAGCGCACACCCAAGGTTTGCCACCAGGAAGGGGCCCTTTACCGAGGATTTACGCGGGCTTTGGGCGGGGTTTACCGGGGCCCCGCGCCGGGCCATCAGCGGTTGGTGGCCAGCAGAAGGCCACCGGCCCCCATGAAGAAACCGCCCGTGGCCTTGTTGAGCCGCGCCACACCGCGTGAGGTGCGGATGAAGCGGCGGATCTGGCGGCCAAAGCTGGCGTACACGGCGGTCGAGACGAATTCGCTGCCCAGGTAGATGGAGCCCAGCACCAGGAACTGGCGCGCTGCGGGCTGCGCCGGATCGATGAATTGCGGGAAGATCGCCGCAAACAGGATGATGGCCTTGGGGTTGGTGATGCCCAGCAAGAACTCTTGCGCGATGAGCGCGCGCAGGTTCACCGGCGCCGAACGGCCCTGCTGCGGGCCGCTGCCCGGCACATCTTCCAGCGCCAGGCCACTGAACTCACGGCTGCGCCAGGCGCGCCAGCCCAGCCAGAACAAGTAGGCGGCGCCCACCCATTTCACTGCAGTAAAAGCCGCTTCAGACGCGAGCAGCATGGCCCCGAGCCCCACGGCCGACACCGTGAGAAAGATGGCAAACGCCGCCGCACGGCCCACGGTGGCAATCATGGCTGCGCCCACACCAGCGCGGATGCCATTGTTGAGGCCACAAAAGTTGTTGGGCCCCGGGGTGAGCGAGATGGCAATGGCCACCGGAACGAATAGCAGCGCGTCCATGGAGTAGTCCTTGCGGGATGAATCGAGAGAGGGGAGAGCAGGCCAGTCTACGGCAGACCCTGGCGCACCGCAGCCTGCAAGGCAGAAGCCCCCAAAGCGCTCAGCACCGCACCAGGTCCACCACCGATCCCCAGGGCACATCCGCCAAGGTTTCGTAGTGCGCCACCACGATCAGGCGGTCCGACCGGGGGGCCTGGGACGCCAGGGCCTGCGCCAGATAGCGGATGGAGGGTTTGTCCAGGCCGCCCACGGGTTCGTCGATCAGGGTCAGGGGAGCATTCGAGGCCAGGGCCCCGGCCATGAGCACCTTGCGTTTGCTGCCGGTGGACAGCGCATAGAACGGCTTGTGCAGGTGCTCGTGCAGCGCGAAGCCTTCGGTGTGCGCGTCCAGTGCGGCGGTATCCCACAGCGGGTAGCGGACAGGCAGGCTGTCCAGCCAGCCCCGGGCGGTGAGTGTGTCCATATCGCCCGAGCGGGGATCGGCCCAGAACACTTTTTGCGCATAGGCTTTGGGGGCTTCATCCGGGCTTGTGCCCTGCAGCGTGATGCGCCCGGCCTGCGCGGTCAGTTCCCCCGCCAGCAGGCGCAGCAGCGTGGTCTTGCCACTGCTTTCATCGCCGCGCACCAGCGCCAGGCCTGCGGGCCAGGCCAGCGACAGCCCGTTCAGCACCGCACACTCGGGGTAAGAAAACCGCAGTCCGTCTACCTGCAAAAAAATGCGCTCAGTCACCCGGCCTCCTCCATAGCGAAAGCACGGATTCTAGGAACCTGCGGCGCGCCGCGCCCACAGCCATCCCCCCGCCTGGTTCACCACCAGCCCGCACAACACGGCCGCCGCACCCGCCCATTGCAGCGGCAAGGGGGTTTCGCCCAGAAAAGCATAGGCCGCCCAGAGCCCCACCACGGGCACCAGCAGCGAGAACGGTGTGACCCGCCCGGCCGCATGGCGTTGCAGCAGCTGCGTCCACAGCGTGTAAGCCAGTAGGGTAGCCAGGAGGGCCAGGTAGCCCACGGCCAGCAGCGCCGTGCCGTTGATGGCCCGCAGCTGCGCCTCCACGCTGACCACCCCATCGCTCCACACCGCCAGGGCAAAAAACGGCACGATGGGCACCAGGCTGCTCCACACGATGAAGGGGAACGGCGCATAGGCCCCAGCCTGCGCCGCACGGCGCGCCACCAGGTTGGACACCGCCCACATGAAGGCCGCCCCGAGCGTGAGCACAAACCCCGCCAGCGTCATCTGCCCCGGCCCTTCGCCATGCGCCAGGCCAATGGTCATGAGCCCTCCAAACGCCAGCGTGAGCCCCCCCCATTGCCAGGGCTTGGCACGCTCGCCCAGCAGGGGGGCCGCCAGCAGCAAGGTGAAAAACGCCTGCGTCTGCATGACCACCGAGGCCATCCCGGCCGTCATGCCCAGCTGGAGGCCCAGGAACAGAAAGCCAAACTGCCCCAGCCCCTGCGCCAGCCCATAGCCCACCACAAAACGCCAGGGCAGCGACGGGCGCGGCACGAACAGCAGAAACGGCAGCGACGCCGCCGCAAAGCGCAGCGCGCCCAGCAGCATCGGGCTGAGCCCCTGCAAGCCCAGCTTCATCACCACAAAGTTCAGCCCCCAGATGACCACCACAGCAAGCGCGCGCAGCAGGTCGCCACGGCTCAAGGCCGCTGGCGCACTCATGCGGCGGCCACCGGTGCACCCACCGCCACGGGCCTGCCCTGCCGGGCCCGTGCGGCAACAAAAGCCTCGAACGCTTGGGCGCTGGTTTTGCCGGGCACGTAGCCCAGCACTTCCTTGAGCGCCGTGTTCAGCAGCACGGGCCGGTAGCGCAAAAAGTCCAGCTGCTCGGGGCCGTAGCGGCTCACACCGAGTGCGGAGCCCACGACCAGGGCCGTGCGCAGCACCCCGGCAGGCAGCTCCAGCACAGGTTTGCCCAGGCGCTGGGCGATCTCGCGCAGGGGCAAGGCGCCGTCACCAGCCAGGTTGAAGCAACCGGCACGCTGCGTGCGCAGCGCATGCAGGATGGCGCCGGTCACGTCGTCGTCCCAGATGAAAACAAAGGGGCTGGCACTGCCCCGGATGGCCAGCAGGCGCGGTTTTTCAAACAGCGCGGTGATCTGGTTGTCCACCCTTTCGCCCAGGATGGTGCCAATGCGCAGCACCGTCTGCGCCAGCGCCGGGTGCTGCGTGCGGTACTGCGCCAGCATCTCCTCCACCAGCCGCTTGTGATGCGAATAGGCAAACACTTCGTTGCCCCGCAGCGCGTCTGTCTCGCGCAGCCACGCGGGGTTGTCGGCGTGGTAACCGTAGGCCGCGCCGCTGGAGCTGACGACCAGCTGCTTCACACTGGTGGCCACACAGGCGTCCAGCACGTTCTGGCTGCCCAGCACGTCCACCGAATATTCAAACTCGCGGCTGGAGCCCCTGCCTGGCGTGACGATGGACGCCAGGTGCACCACGCTGTCGATCGCGTGGTCGGCCAGTGTCTGCACCAGAGCCGGATCGCGCACGTCCTGCACCAGATAGGCCACGCCGGGCAGGCGGCGTTCGGCGGGCACCTCACGCACATCGGCCGCCACGATCACGCCCGGCTGCTCGCGTGCCAGCGCCGCCACCACGCTGCGGCCCAGAAAGCCGTCGGCACCGGTGACGAGGATGCGGCGGTTTGCCCATGCCGCGCCGCTCATGCGCTCTGCTCCCCGGCGCTATCGGCGGGCGGCACAGCAGGGGGCCTGCGCCCCCACCAGCCCGCCAGCGCCAGGCCCGCGATGATGTCCCAGAAGCCCCACACGCCTGCCACCACCGCCATGCCGCCCAGGCCGCCAAAAAAACTGAAGATCAGCACCAGGCCCAGCCCCGCGTTGCGGATACCCACTTCGATGCTCACGGCGCGCCGGTCGTAGTCCGGCAGGCCGCTCAGGCGCGCGCAGGCATAGCCGGTGCCAAAGGCCAAGGCATCGTGCAGCGCCACCGCCAGCAACACCAGGCCCACATAGTCCAGAAAGTAGCGCCAGTTGCCCGCCACGGCACCGATGATGAAACCGATCAGGCAGACAAAACTGAGGATGCGCACGGGCTTGTTCACCCGTTTTGTAAAGCGGGGCAGCTTCTCGGCACAGAGGATGCCCAACACAAACGGAATGCCGATGATGGCCACGATGTGCCCCGCCATCTCCAGCGGGTCGAGCGCAATGCTGCGCAGCAGGGGCGCCGCCGTGGGGTGCATGCCGCCCCAGAACGCGAAGTTGAGCGGCATGAGCACGATGGCCAGCGCGTTGGAGATGGCTGTCATCGACACCGACAGCGCCACATTGCCCCCGGCACGGTGCGTGAGGATGTTGCTCACGTTGCCCGGCGGACAGCACGCCACCAGAATCATGCCCAGCGCTATGCTGGGGCCGGGCTGGAGCAGCAGCGTGAGCACAAAGGTCACCGCAGGCAGCACGATGAACTGCGCAGCAATGCCCACCGCCATGGCGCCGGGCATGCGCAGCACGCGCTTGAAATCGGCCACGCGCGTATCCAGCGCAATGCCGAACATGAGAAAGCCCAGCACCACGTTGAGCACCACGAGCGATGCGGGGTTGAAGTTGAGGCGTATTTCGTCCACGGGCAGCATGGCGGTCCTTTCAGGCGAGGGCAGCGGCCGCTGCGCGCACCGCGTTGCGGTAGGTGTCCTTGTGCACGTAGTACGCCATGCGTTCGAGCTTGAGGTACTTGAAGCCGCCGGAAAGATCGGGCGGCGGCCCGGCCTTGGCCTGCCGCAGGGCCTCTGCGCGCGGTGATCCTTCAGACTGCGCCTTGAAAAAGCGCGCCACCAGCTCCGCCTGCTCATAGCGGCCCTGCCAGCCGATGCCACTGGCCTCGATCATCCCCATCACGGCCAGATTGTCGAAACGGGGCGACAGGATGTTGAGGTACAGCTGCGGCGCCATGCCCTGCCAGTTGAGCAGGCTGTGGTCGATGAACGGGTAGTGCAGCGTGTAGCCCGTGGCGCAGAGCACCAGGTCGTAGTCCTGCGCGCGACCGTCCTTGAAGTGCACCGTGCGGCCGTCAAAACGGGCAATGTCGGGCTTCACATGGATGTCGCCATGGCCCAGGTGGTGCAGCACGAGCGAATTGACCACCGGGTGCGACTCGTACATCTTGTAGTCGGGCTTGGGCAGGCCAAAGCGCGCAGGGTCGCCGGTGAACCACTGCAGCACCACACTGTCGATTTTCTGCTTGAGCCAGGGCGGCATCTTGAACTTGCCGCCCAGCGTGTCGGCGGGCTGGCCGAACACATACTTGGGCACAAAGTAATAGCCCCGCCGCACCGACAGATCCACGCTGCGCGCGTAGTGCACTGCATCCACCGCAATGTCGCAGCCTGAGTTGCCCGCGCCCACCACCAGCACGCGTTTGCCCTTGAACAGCTCGGCGCTTTTGTAGGCGCTGGTGTGCAGCAGTTCGCCGTCAAACTGGCCCTCGAAACGGGGCATGTTGGGCTCGGCCAGCGTACCGTTGGCAATCACCACGCCCTTGAACTCTGCCGTTTGAGCCGGGCCGCCGTGCTGGCTCCAGGTGATGCGCCAGAGCGGCGCGGCGCCCTCGCCCAAGGGTTCGACCTTCAGCACGCGGGTCCCAAACCAGTAGTGCGGGCGCAGGCCAAAGTGTTCGGCAAAGTCCATGAAGTACTGCCGCATCTCGCGGTGGCTGGGGTAGTCGGCCACCTCGGCGCGCATGGGGAACTCGGTGAACTCCGTCGTGTGTTTGCTGGAGATGAGGTGGGCCGACTCATACACCGTGCTGCGCGGGTTGTCGATGTTCCACAGCCCCCCGACCTCGGTGTGCGCTTCAAACCCCTGAAAGGGCACGCCCAGCTTTTGCAGGTTGCGCGCAGCCGCGAGGCCGCTGGGGCCAGCGCCAATCAAGGCGATCTGGGTGCGGGTGTCCACCACGGTGGGTGTTGTCTCCGTTGTCATGCGTTTTTGCTTTCGTTCTGTGTTGGTGTCTCTGCAGGCAACGACAGGCCCGGGATGGCGGTGGCCCCCGCCTCGCCCACGCGCGGCTTGCGCGGTTGGCCCAACAGCAGGCGGTCGTGCAGCGCGTCGGGCAACAGGTTGAGCAAACGGGCCAGCCAGCCAATGCGCGCGGGCAGCACGATGTGGGTGCGGCCTTGCGCAACGCCCGCGAGCAGGGCCCGGGCGGCGGCGTCGGGCTCCATCAGGCCCGGCATGGCAAAACGGTTGCCCGCCGTGAGTGCGGTGCGCAAATAGCCAGGGCTGACCGTGCTGACCACGATGGACTCACCGCGCAGCTCGGCGCGCAGGCTTTCCAGGTAGCGGATGAGCCCGCCCTTGCTCGCGCAGTAGGCGCCGTTGCCCGGCATGCCCCGCCAGCCTGCAATGCTGGCCACGCCCACCAGGGCACCGCGCCGCTGCGCGCGCATGGCTTTCACAAACGGCTGAAAGGTGGTGGCCGCGCCCAGCAGGTTGATCTCCAGCATGCGGCGCAGCACGGCCAGATCGTCAGCTTCGGCGGTGTCAAAACCACCGGCCACCCCAGCGTTGGCAATAACAAGATCAGGCGTTCCCCGACGGCCCATCCAGTCGGCAGCCATGGCCTGCATAGCCGTGGTGTCGGCCACATCGGGCATGTAGACAGCACAGCGCTCTGGCGCCAGCGCGGCCAGAGTCTCCAAAGCGGGCCGGTTCAGCCCCACCAGCGCCACGGCGGCGCCCTGGCCGATCAGCTCCCGCGCCAGGGCCTGGCCCAGGCCACCACAAGCGCCGGTGAGTACCGCGTTCTGAAAAGTCGCCGCCATGAGCACCCCGTGAAATGTTGGTTTGCAGCTTAGCCACAATGCTCAATAATCCCGAAATGTTTTATGGATTCGTCTCGAATTCCGGGATTTATGACCAACTCATCCCCCAGCCTGCGCCTGTTTGAACTGCTGGAAATCATGTGCGCCCACGGCCGCCCGTTCAGCCTGGCGGATGCCATCGAGGCATCGGGATGGCCCAAACCCAGCGTGCACCGCATGCTGGGCCAGCTCGAAAGCGGTGGCCTGCTGGCGCGCGAGCCCGATGGGCGCCGCTACACCCCCGCGCCCCGCCTGCTGCGCCTGGCCGAAAGCACCCTCAGCGCAGGCACCCAGCATGGGGTGCGCCACGCGGTGCTGCGCCAGCTGGTGGCCGATATCGGCGAGAGCTGCAACCTCACGGCACTGAGCGGCGCCGAGGTGATCTACCTGGACCGCGTGGAGTCGGCCTTTCCGCTGCGCATGGAGCTGCGGCCCGGCACACGCGTGCCCATCCACTGCTCGGCCAGCGGCAAGCTGTTTCTGGCCCACCTGTCGGCCGCGCGCCGGGCGGCCATCCTCGACGGGCTGCCCCTGACCCGCCACACGGCCACCACTTTGACCGACCGCACCGCCCTGGAGGCCGAGCTGGAGCAGATCCTGCGGCAGGGTTACGCCACAGACGCCGAAGAGTTTGTAGATGGCCTCGTGTGCGTGGCCGTTCCCGTGCTGGCCGGGGGGCGGCGCCAGGTGCGCAGCGCCGTGGCCCTGCAAGCGCCTGCCGCCCGCATGCCGCTGGCGCAGGCGCTACAGCAGGTACCCCGCTTGAGCGAAGCCGCACAGGCACTGGGCCGCACCTGGACTTAGGGACGGCCTGCATAACCTCGAATGACACATATGAACCTGAACTACCTGGATTTTGACTACAGCGAAGACGCAGACGGCGTGGGTACGTTTGATGCCATGGCGAGCGTACAACCCGCACAGATTCCCGCATTGCACGCCGAGATCGCTGCCGTGCTGGCCTGGGCGCACCAACATTGGCCCGATGCCTGTGGCCCCTCAGAAGATGGCGGCGAATGGCACTACGACCTGCATGGCACACAGGAAGTCAGCACACCGCTGGTGCTGAGATTTGACGACACCGCAGGGCAACTGCATGCGACGGCAGGCAGCCCTGCCCCACCCCGGACCACGATCACCCTCACCGTCAGCGGGAGCGCCGCCTTTTGCGATGCACTGCGCGAGGCCTTCGCCATCGACTAAGGCCCCAATACGGGGTTAACCCCAGTTACCAGCAAAAGCCCCACGTTGCGAACAGGTTAGCGCAATGGCACGTGGCAATCTCTCGGGCACCGCTACAGTTGCGACTCATCAGTTCAACCCAAGACCGGGGAGTTTTTATGCTGTCACGCCGCCACTTCCTGGGCGCAAGCCTGGCCACCACCGCTTACGCAGCGGGCTCCTTTGTCCCCGTGTGGGCACAGAACGCGCCCAACTTCGGAACCCCCACCCTGCCCAGCCCCGGCTTTCGCCGCATGAAGGTGGGCGATGTGGAGGTGATTGCGCTGAACGATGGCATCACGCGCCGCCCGCTGGGAGAGGAGTTTGTAAAGAACGCGCCGCTGGCCGAGGTGCGTGCGATGCTGGCATCCCAAGGACTGCCCACCGACTACATCGACGTGCCCTACACGCCCTTTCTGGTGGTGGCGGGCGCGCGCAAGATCCTCATTGACACGGGCCTGGGGGAATTTGGCGGCGCCACCACGGGCAAGCTGCTCGACAGTCTGCGCGCAGCCGGTCTGCAAGCGGCCGACATCGACACGGTGCTGATCAGCCACTACCACGGCGACCACATCAATGGCATCCGCAACAAGGCCGGTGAGTGGATGTTCCCCAAGGCCAAGGTGATGGTGCCCGCCGCCGAACACGCGTTCTGGATGGACGACGCCCGCATGGCTGCAGCGCCTGCGGGCATGAAAGGCGCGTTCGAGAACGTGCGGCGCACCTTTGCCACCATGCCCGCCGACACCCTGGTGCAGTTTGCAGCCGATGCGGAAGTGGCGCCTGGCATCAAGTCCGTGGCGGCCTATGGCCACACGCCGGGCCACACGCTGTTTGAGCTGACCTCGTCGGGCCAGAAGTTCTTCTACGTGGCAGACCTGACCAATGTGCCTGCGCTGTTCGCTCGCAATCCCGACTGGGCTGTGACCTTTGACATGGACGCCGAGGCTGCGCGCAAGGTGCGGCGCGATGTGTTCCAGCGCATCACCGCCAGCAATGCCATGCTGGGCGGCTTCCACTTCCCGTTCCCTGCGTTTGGCCGCATGGCGGTTTCTGGCAATGGCTATGCCTTCCAGCCTGCCGCCTGAGCCCCGCATTGCCCGCCGTGCGGTGCTGGGCGCAGGGCTGGCCTTGGCCAGCCTGCGCAGCTGGGCGGCGCAAGACCCGGATGCCGAAGCCTTGTTGCGCAAGGGCGGGGTGGTGGCCGCGTTCCGCCACGCGCTGGCCCCCGGCACGTTCGATCCACCCGGATTCCGCCTGGGTGACTGCAGCACCCAGCGCAACCTGAACGACGAAGGCCGCGCCCAGGCGCGCAGCGTGGGGGCGTGGTTTCAGCAGCGGCAACTCCAGCCGGGCAAGGTTTTATCAAGCCCCTGGTGCCGCTGCGTGGACAGCGCCACCCTTGCCTTTGGCCCACCCCAGGTCTGGGCGGCGCTCGGGTCACCCCGGGGCAGCCCGGAGACCACCAGCGCGGCCCACCTGCGTGAACTGCGGGCGGCGCTGGTTGCAGCGTCGTCCCGGCCCGATCGATTCGAGGTGTGGTTCACCCACATGTTTGTGCTGTCCGACCTGGCAAACACCAACACCAGCTCGGGCGAAGCGCTGATCCTGCGGGCGGACACCAAAGGCAAAACCGAGGTACTGGCACGTCTTGCCGTCCCTGCCTGACAAAGGGACTTGCTGACACACCGGGCTGCTGCGGGGGCCGCAGTTTGTGCCGCCATGAGAGTCTGCAAAACACCTGCCAAACACCTTTCAGCGCCCGGCAACCCGGCTGTGGCCTAAAATCGCTCTTTTTTCCACCAACTCTGAGACCTACCATGGGCAACAAGATCGTCACCGAAGCAGACCGCAAGCGCACTCCCCGCCCTACGCCCGTGCCCGGCTACACCCTGGCCACCCCCGGCCGTGGCCAGCGCGTGAGCCTGGAGCGCGGTGTGGCAACCCGCAGCAAGAAGAACCCTGGCAAGCGCTCCAAGAAGGGCGGCTGATCGCCAGATCGCCATGGGCCGGTGGCACAAGCAAAAGAGCCCTCGCAAGAGGGCTTTTTTGCGTTCTGCGCATGCTGCGTCAACCAGCTAAACAGACATTGCCCCAATGTCCTGGCGCGCCATCTCCAGCAGCCACTGGCGAAACACCGGCAGGCTGGATCAGGATGGAAGCCTGGTCGAACACCGTCGATAGTTCAGGCCCCACTCTTTCGGCCCCGGCGGCGTGCAGCCACTAGGCCCGGTTGCCAGGGGGTGGAATGGGCCAGCAAGGGTTCGGCATTCAACGGCTCAATCTCTGCAACAAAGCTTGTGTTGGCAAGCTGATTGCCGCAGTGCGGCAGTGTCCGACTATTCCAGTCCAAGGGGTGCAGGCATGGTTTCCGCTTGTCCCCTTGCCGGCAGGATGACGTGAAAGGCAGCACCGCTGGCCGGCACGTTGCGGGCATAGATCTGTCCTCCCATTGCCTCCACGATCTTGCGGCAGATGGCCAGCCCCAGACCCGTTCCCCCCGAGCCGTCCTTGGTCTTACTCGACTGCACAAACGCCTCAAAAATAGTCTCGAGTTCGGCTTCCGGGATACCGGGTCCCTCGTCCTGCACCACCAGGTGCGCCTGGCCTTGGGGGTCCATGAAGCCGTGCAGCGTGATGGTGCTGCCCGGTGGCGAAAACTTGATGGCGTTGGCCACCACATTGCGGATCACTTGCTGAAAGCGCAGCGGGTCGGCCTTGGCTACCAAGGGCGTCTCGGACATGTCCACGTCCATCATCAAATGGCTGCGTTCCAGAAGTGGTTCCAATTCACGGATGACCGGGCGCACCACGCCACGCAGGTCGATGCGCTCCAGGTGGAAGGTCCCCACCGTGCTCTCCAGCTTCGAAACCTCCAACAGGTCGTTGACCAGCGTCAGCATGCGCTTGCCCGCAAGATGAATGTCTTCAAACATTCCCGCTAGCTTGGGCTGCGCACGCCCGCGCAACATGCCCAGTTCGGCAAAACCCAGGACGGACTGCAAGGGGGTACGCAGTTCATGGCTCATGTTGGCCACAAACTCCGACTTGGCCCGCGACGCCTCTTCGGCGGCATCACGCGCCTCCTGGGTCGCGCGCTCGGCCTCGCGGAACTCGCTCACGTCCATCAGGATGCTGAGCACACCAGTCACACGACCATGCTCGTCTTCAATCGCCGCCTTGGCGATCCGCGTTTCACGCCGCGATCCGTCCCCGTGGCGAACCTTGGTGTCCAACAAGGCCCGCCCACCCCAGCGCAGCAACTGGACGTTGGAGGACTGGTGCACCTTGGCCTCATCGGGTGGAAGGACGGATACGAATTCCCGACCCAGCACGGCTGCGCGCTGCCGCCCTTTGTATTGCTCCCAGGCCTTGTTGACCAACATGAATCGCCCCTGCTCATCGGTGACCGAGATCGGAAGCGGGTTGGTCTCCAGCAGCAAATCCTGGAACGCCAACTGAGAATGCAACTGTTGCTGCGCAACCCAACGCTCCGTCACATCCACTGCGCTGCCAGCAAAGCCTGTCACACGCCCTTCGGAAAGCAACGGAACCACCGCGAGCTGCAACATCATCTCTTTGCCCTCGCCTACGTTCAGCACGACCTGGCATGTACGCACCCCATCGGCAGAAGTGGGATTCAGCACCCTGGCAAGCTCCGCTCGGCTCAATGGGGCCACAACGTCCCGCAGATTCTGCCCCTTCGCCCGCGTTGCTGCATCTCCTGTAAAAGCCGTCCAATGGGCATTGACATAGGTGATGACACCATCGGCATCGGTGCGAAAGATCAACTCCTGCACACTGCGCATCAGGACTGAAAGCTCCCGCTCATTGCGGGCTACGCGGGCATGCGCTGCATCCACTGCACGGCGCGCGAACTCGCGGGTTCTCACACTTCGCCACACCACAAAGGTCAACCCGACTACCAGCAAAACCAGCGCTATGCCAATGCCCAGCAAGGCACGTGCCTCCCGCAACCAGCGCTGCACAGCACTGCGCGAGGACTCTTCAACAATCACCAACAGTGGCTTGGTACCCGAAACGCGAAAGCCGACGATCTGGTTCTCGCCCAACACGCCCGCGCCAATATAGGCCGCGTGCTCTTGACCGGGCAGGTAATGCGTGAACACGGGAACACGCTGGTTGACCCAGGTCCCGACGTATCCGGCTGCGGGCCCGGAAGTTGCAAGTACCTGCCCCCCGTAAGAGGTCACCACTGAATCGAAGCTGTCTGTCTCCAGCGTCAGATGCTGAAAATTTGAGAGCGAATCCGGGTTGACCAAAGCGATCAATGTCAACTCGTGCCCGGCTTCGTTCTTGTAGCTGTACAGCATCGGTACGAACGCCACGCCAGCCGGTGCCTGTGCAGCAGCTCCATGAAGACGGATTGCCTGCAAGCCGCGCCCAGGGGTTAATGTTCCCAAAACGCTGCGCCCGAGGGTGGGCTTGCCTCCAAGCCGGGACATGTCCACGAACGTTTCTGCATCCCCCTTTTGCGTACTGGCCACAATGCGGCCACCGGTGTCCACCACCGCCAGGCTCCGCAGAAACGACAAGCCCGTCAAAGCCTGGGTCAGAGCTTCCTCCATCCGCCGGGGGTCTGCCACCACCGAACCCAGCGCGGGTGCGATGGCCAGCGCCTCCAGCGCCAACTCAGCGGTCTCGAAGGTTCGGGTGGCCTGGTCCTCCAGGATGCGGGCCAGCATCGTGGCATGCGACAGGTCATTGGCCCGGGCTCCTCGAAAGTCGTTCACAGCCACCGCCCCCACCGCAAGCAGACTCGCCAGCGCAGCGAGCGCCCCCACCACCAGGACCATGGTACTTGCGTGCGAGATCCACGAAACAGACCTCAGAGACAACTGCTCCAGATGGCGCATGAGGCCCATCAGCGCACCACGATGGATTTGAGGCCATGGTGGCCCGCTGCGCGTAGCAGCCGACCGTCTGCCTTTATGCGAGAGACAAAGGCATCCACAGCAGCGAGCCAGGCGGCATCCCCTTGCTTCACCGCGTAAGCGTAAGGGAGCACGGAGAAAGGCTCGGCAGGTTCGATCAGCCGGGCCCAGTCCGCGTTGTCCAGCAAGCGTCTGCTGTAAGGGTAGTCGGTCATGAACACATCCACGCGCCCGGCGACCAGTTCACGCTCCCGGGTTGCGGGGGGGCTGATCTTCACCAAGGTTGCACTCCTGAGGCGCTGCGCCATGATGGGCTCCATGAAGGTGCCCGCCTGAACGGCCACCATCACGCCAGGCTTGTCGATATCGGCCCATTGTTTGACCACCACGTTGCTTTTGGTCGTGACAGCATAGATGTCGCTTTGCATGTAGGGCTGCGTGAAAGCGAGTTTTTCCATGCGCTGCGGCAGCATGCCAACGGCAAACATCGCAACATCGCAGCGGTCTTGACGCAAGTCTTCGATCAGCGTTGCGAATGAGGACTCTACGTACTCAACTTTGACCTTGAGGTCACGCCCCAGCTCGGCCGACAGCTCAATGTCGATGCCCGCCAGCTCCTGCGTGCGCGGGTGGCGATAAGTCACGCCATAGTAGTCCGGCCAGATGCAGACCTTGACCACGGCCTGGCCCTGCACACGATCCAGCACCGGGCCCGCAGCGGCACCGGTGACGCTTACAGCCATACACAGCCCTGCGGCCACACTCCATCGATTGACACAAGACATCAGCATCTGGACTCCTTGAATTCCGGGTTTTCTACACATGTTTTTGCACTAGGGCGAGTCAATCAGCGAATCGAACGACGGGCACTCCTGCGTGATCCTGCAGCGCAGGGCATTGATGGCCTCGGCATGCGCCAGGAAGGCATCCACCACCACCGGATCGAAGGCACGGCCCCGCTCTGCCTTCAGCATCTCCAGCGCCTCCTCCACGCTGAAGGCGGGGCGGTAGACGCGGTCCATGGTCAGCGCATCAAAAAAATCGACCACGGCAGTGATGCGACCTGACAGCGGAATGGCATCCCCGGCGAGCCCTGCCGGATACCCTGCGCCGTCATAGCGTTCATGGTGGGTCAACGCCACCTCTGCGGCCATGCGGAACACCGGAATGCGGGAGCGACCCAGAATCTCTGCCCCCATGGCGGCATGGCCGTTCATGATCTCCCGCTCCTCAGGGGTCAGCTTGCCGGGTTTCTTGAGCACGCTGTCGGGCGTGCCGATCTTGCCGACATCGTGCATAGGTGCGGCCTTGCGCAGCATGCGGGCAAAGCCCACTGTTTGCCCCAGTGCCAAAGCCAGCGCTTCTGCGAGGTAGCCGATGCGCACGATGTGTATGCCGGTGTCATCGTCCTTGAGATCGGCTGCCGCTGAGAGGTGCAACAAGGCTTCGTGGTGAGCGCGGGTGACTTCGCGCAGGGCTTCGTTGCGCTCGCGATACATGCGGCCGAAGTCGTCCACAAAACGCTCCATCTGCGCTGCGGCGGCTTCGTCGAAGCAGCGCGCGCCCCCTTCAGCCTGAGGCGCCGGCTCAGCATCAGCAAGGGCGGCCAGCATCACGACGCCGCCTCCATGCGGTAGATCGTCTCCAGGACCTGCAAGGTGCTGAAAGGCTTCATCAGGT
Organism: Acidovorax sp. GW101-3H11; assembly: GCF_001633105.1. Taxonomy (GTDB): domain Bacteria; phylum Pseudomonadota; class Gammaproteobacteria; order Burkholderiales; family Burkholderiaceae_C; genus Acidovorax. Next base: position 154,784 of record NZ_LUKZ01000029.1, on the reverse strand, counting down.
AGTCGTCCGCACCGGCAACAAACCCCGCTGCCCTGTCATCGGACTGCACCCGCGCCGTAAGCATGACAACCTTGGTGTGCCGCATCCCCGGATCGGATTTGATGCGACGGCACACGTCCAGGCCGTTCAAGGTGCCCGGCATCATCACATCCAGCAGCACGATGTCTGGCTGCAGCTCGCGGGCCAGCGCCCAGCCCGCGTCCCCGGTGGCGGCTTCATGGATCTCGAAGTCATCGAACTCCAGCGTCATCTTCAGCAGTTTGCGGATATCCATGTGGTCTTCAACGATCAAGATCTTTTTCACGGCAAGCCCCTTTCCAGGACATGAATCAATTAGGAGCAGAAAACCACCAAGCCAGGTGATTTTTTTTCGATTGATTGAATCATATCAATCATTTTTATCAAATACAAGATCTCCAACATAAAAAAATCGTCCAAAATGCGCGATCTATGCAATCTGACAAATTCCCAACGGAGCGCCAGGCACCGGACCACTACACCACGCTCGAAGTGGCCAAGATCCTTGGCATGGCCGTGCGCTCCGTCCAACTCATGGTGGACCGCAACGAGCTGGAGGCCTGGAAGACCCCCGGCGGGCACCGGCGAATCTCGCGAACCTCGGTAGAACGCTGGGCCAGCGCCCATGGCCTGGCGGGCGCCGACAGCGCCCCGTCCTCGTCTGCGCCGCCTCTGGCTCCCGCCACCCGCCCCCCGGTGTCTCGCGCCCCGTCCGCCACACCGGCCTCGGTGCGCACGCCGCAGATCCTGCTGATTGAAGACTCGGTCCATTTCCAGAACCTGGTGGGGCTGATCGTGAAACAGCACTTTCCAGAGGCGGCGCTGCAAGTGGCCAACGACGGGATCACAGGGCTGGCCCTGTATGGCCAGATCCAGCCCGAGGTGCTGATCGTTGACATCCTGCTGCCCGGTATCGACGGCGCCACCCTGATCACCACACTGCGCTCACATCCGCAGTTTGCGCGCAGCTACCTCATCGTCGTAACCTCGCTGGACGAAGCGCAGCGCGAGCCCTATGCCTTTGCCCTGCAGGGAGTGGAGGTGATCCACAAGCCCCGGCTGGTGGCAGAGCTGCCTGCAGTCCTAGCGGCCTGCCTGCCAACGGGCCCGGTGACGTCATGACCCTGCCCCGGGTTCTGCTGGTCGAAGACGATGCCTCCATCGCTCGCTTCGTAGAGCTTGCGCTGGAAGAGCTGCCCATCGAGCTGATCACATGCACCAATGTGGGTGACGCCCAGCAGGTGCTGCAGGCCGGCCACACACGACTCATCATCACCGACCTCATGCTGCCCGGCGAGTCCGGCATCGACCTGATGCAGCGGTTACTGCACGAGCCGGGCCCGGGCCATCCGATCCCTGTGGCCGTCTTCAGTGCCGGTTTGACCCCTGCCGTGCGCGACCAACTGGGCGCCATGAAGGTGTGGCGCATGCTGTCCAAACCCGCCTCGGTGATGGAGCTGGAAAACTGTGTGCGCGACGCCCTAGCTCTGCCCATGGCCACAGCACCCAATGCGCCGACCTCCCCGGCACCGGCACCCGCCGCTCAAGCACTTTCCACCGCCGCCCAGGCCGAGGCCGAAGCGATTGCCACCCACTTCGCGGGCGACGAGTTTCTGTTCAAGGCCTACCGCGCCAGTTGCCTGCAGCAGTTCCCGGCCGATGTGCAGCAGGGCGATGCCGCCTGCGCCGCACAGGACTGGCCCGCCCTGCGCCGCCTGGCACACAGCCTGGCCACCGTGCTGCTGACGCTGGGGCACCCCACACAAAGTGTGCGAGCGCGCCAGCTGGAGAAGGCCGCCGCCGAACTCGCCGCCAACCAATGCCTGGACCACTGGGGCAAGCTACGCGCCTTCATGACCCAGCTCTGACAACCTGTACAGGACCGCACCATGATCACCGTCCGCCACCTCGAAACCTCGCGCTCGCAGCGCATTCTCTGGCTCCTGGAAGAACTGGGAGTGCCCTACGAACTCAAGATCTACCAGCGCGACAAGGCCACCAAGCTGGCGCCGCCTGAACTCAAGAAGATTCACCCGCTCGGCAAATCGCCCGTGATCACCGATGGCGGCGAAGTGATTGCCGAATCCGGCGCGATCATCGAATACCTGGTCGAAACCTACGGGCCCCAGGCCAGCGGCGACCTGGCCCACCTGCAGCCCGCGCTGCGCACACCCGAGCACCGCCAGTGCCGCTTCTGGATGCACTACGCCGAGGGCTCGCTCATGAACTGGCTGGTGATGAAGCTGGTGTTCATGACCATCCCCACCCAGCCCATGCCTTTCTTCGTGAAGCCCATTGCGCGCCAGTTGTGCGGCACGGTGCAAAAGAAGCTCATCGACCCCAACGTGGACAGCGCGCTGGCTTTCATCGAGGCGCATCTGGCCACCCACCGCTGGTTTACGGGCGAACACCTCACCATGGCCGACTTCCAGATGAGTTTTGCGGTGGAAGCCCTGCTGTCGCGCGCCAATGACGCCAGTGGCAGCCCGCACCTGCAGGCCTACAAGCAGCGCATGGAAGCCCGCCCGGCGTACCAGCGCGGCATTGCCAAGGGTGGGCCGGTGGTGATGGGCGCCTGAAGGCCTTTTGACGATCTGGGCCCCATGCCCACCCTCGCCGGGTGATGGGCGGCGGGCTCGGAAGATATGTAAGCAAATAGATGTTTACGTAACAAAAGCATAAAATTTTGTATCCACCCCAACCCTTTGGGGGGATGCACCATGCCCAGCAACCCGATCCAGCGGCCGGCCCAGGCCCACCTTGCCAATGAACCGGCAGGGCACCGGGAACGTTTTGCCGCCGGGGCCACCATCCTGGTGTCGGTGGTGCTGTTCATGCTGGCTGTGCCCTACGCCACCGTGGCACTTGCCCCCTTCCCGGCCTTCATCCCCATCTACGTCACCGCCCTGGTGATCTTCGACCTGATCACGGCCGTGCTGCTGTTCGGGCAGTACCGCGCCCTGGGCGCCGTGGGGCTGCTGGTGCTGGGGGGCGCCTACCTGTTCACGGCCACGGCCACGGCGGCCTATGCGCTGATTTTTCCGGGCCTGTTCGCGCCCACGGGGCTGCTGGGCTCACGGCCGCAGACCTCGTCCGCGCTGTACATGCTGTGGCATGCGGGCTTTCCACTGGCCGTGATGGCCTACGCCCTGATCAAACACCAGAAGCCACGCGGCCCGCAATGGGTGAAGCGCGGCCACGCCCACCGGGGCATCGTGGCCACGGTGGGCGTGGTGCTGCTGGTGGTGGCTCTGTGGACCGGATTCGCCACCGCCGGGCACGCGCACCTGCCGGTGTTTCTGGATGGCAACCGCACCACGGCCACGGGCAAGCTGGTGCTGGCCAGTATCTGGCTGCTCAGCCTGGCCGCGCTGGTGCTGCTGTGGCGCCGCAAGCCCCATGCGCTGCTTGATGTCTGGCTGCAGGTGGTGATGTGTGTCTGGCTGCTGGACATTGCCATGGCCGCCTTGCTCAACACGGGGCGTTATGACCTGGGCTGGTACATGGGGCGCATCTACGGCCTGCTGGCGGCGGGCTTTTTGCTCATCGTGCTGCTCAGCGAAAGCGCCCGGCACCAGGCGCAGTTGCGGCAGGTGACCGCAGCGCTGGAGGCAGCCAACGCCAGCCTGTGGCGCCTTTCGATGCAGGACGGCCTGACCGAGCTGGCCAACCGCCGCGCCTTCGATCTGCACCTGGCAGAGCAACTGGCCCTGGCCACGCGGCACCACCGCCCGCTGGCGCTGGTACTGATGGACGTGGACCACTTCAAGGCCTACAACGACACCTATGGGCACCAGCTGGGCGACGAGTGCCTGCAGACCATTGCCAAGGTGCTGCGGGCCAGCGGCAAACGCCCCTCAGACCTGGCGGCCCGCTACGGCGGCGAGGAGTTCGCGCTGGTACTGCCGGAGACGGACAGCCACGGTGCGCTGCACATCGCCACGGCCACACAAGGCGCGGTGGCGCGGCTGTCCATCCCGCACAGCCAGTGCTCCACCGGCCCGCATGTGAGCATCAGCGCCGGTGTCGCCGCCATCCACCAGGGCGAGGCCATGACGCCGCAGCATTTGATCGAAACCGCAGACAAGGCGCTGTACGAAGCCAAGAAGGCCGGCCGCAACCGGGTGATTCTGCAGGAGGCCCCCACCACCCACGCGGCGTGATTCGCGCCGTGCCGCGCCGCTTCAACCCACGCCGCACACCCGCGCACCCGGGTCATTGTGCGCCAGTTCGCGCTCGTTCTTGGCCTGGGCCACCTCCATGTCGCGCGGCAGGGTCACGCCGTTCTTCACGGCCAGGATCTCGGCCATCACGCTCACCGCGATCTCAGGCGGTGTCTTGCTGCCGATGTAGATGCCAATCGGGCCGCGCAGGCGCGCCAGGCTGGCCTCGGTCTGGTCGAAGTGCTCGATCATGCGCGCGCGGCGGGCTTCGTTGTTGCGGCGCGAGCCAATGCCGCCCACATAGAACGCCTCGGTGTTCAGCGCCTCCAGCAGCGCCAGGTCGTCGAGCTTGGGGTCGTGCGTGAGCGCCACCACGCAGCTGCGGCGGTCGGGCTTGAAGGCCAGCACCACGTCGTCGGGCATGTCGCCCACCACCGTGGCGCCCGCCACGCTCCAGCTGCCCCGGTATTCCTCGCGCGGGTCGCACACCGTCACCGCAAAACCATTGAACAAGGCCATGGTGGCCAGGTACTCGGTGAGCTGCCCTGCACCGATGAGCAGCATGCGGTACTCGGGCCCGAAGGTGTTGGTGAGCTGCACCGCATCCACCGCCAGGTCCTCGGGCGCCTGGGTGGGCGCCAGGGTCACGGCGCCATCGGCCAGGCGCACCGTGCGCTGCATGAGGCGCCCGGCGGCCAGCTGGGCAATCAACGCGGCCAGCAAGGTGGGATCGGGGTCGTACTCCAGCAGCAGCTCCAGCGTGCCGCCACAGGGCAGGCCAAAGCGGTGTGCTTCGTCGGCGCTGATGCCGTATTTGACAAACGACGGGGGCCCGCTGGGGATGCTGTGGGCGCCGCCGGACGTTGCCGCAGCGGCCTGCGCATAGGCGCGGGTGTGGCGGTCGATCAGGTCGTCCTCGATGCACCCGCCCGACACCGAGCCCACCACCGCGCCATCCTCACACAGCGCCATGATGGAACCCACCGGCCGGGGCGACGAGCCCCAGGTGCGCACCACCGTGGCCAGCAGCGCGCGGCGCCCTGCTGCCCTCCAGCCCTGCAGGGTGCGCAGCACCACAACGTCCAAATTTTCCATGACTCGCTTCCTCTGGGTACCCGGATCACTCAGCCGCGATTGAACCACCAAGCCAGCAACACCAGGGCCCCCGCGCCAACACCCCACGCCCATGCAGGGATACCCCCGCCCTGGATGGCGCCGCCGCCCCCACCCGGCGGTGTGATGGCCTCGGCCTGCACGGCATCCGACGCACCGGCCTGCGGCAACTCAGCGCGCGGAAAGCGGCGCTGCATCTCGTTGTCAAAGCGCTTGAAAAAATCCTCCGCCATGGTCTTGGCCGCGCCATCGATCAGCCGCTGGCCCAGCTGGGCGATCTTGCCGCCCACGGTGGCATGCACTGTGTAGTGCAACTCGCAGCTGGCCTGCCCCACCCCATCCACCGCCAAGGGCACCAGCTTGACCTGGGCATTGCCCTTGCCAAAGCCCGCCACGCCGCCCGAGCCATCAAAGGCGATGTTGTAGCTCTCGGGCGGCACGATGTCGGACAGTGTGATCTTGCCCGCGAATTTGGCCGACACGGGGCCAATCTTGAGCGCCATGGCCACGGCGTACTGGTTGTCCCCCGTTGGCTCGACCTTGTCGCAGCCGGGGATGCACAGCTTGAGGACCTCGGGGTCGTTGAGCGCTTCCCAGGCCTGCTGCTGGCTCACGGCAAGGGTGCGGCTGGCTTGCATTTCCATGGTGGGTTCCTTGTTGTGGGGTTCGGTTCTTGTCGAAATCGGTCATTGCCGCAGCACGCTGGCCAGGCTGGCAGCCAGGTCTTGCAAGCGGCTGAGGTTGTGCACGGCCACCATGCCGTGGGCCTGGCGGTGCAAGGCCGCCGCCCCCCGTGCCGTGGGCGCATAGCCTTCAAAGCGCAGCAAGGGGTTGAGCCACAGCAGGCGGCCACAGTGGCGGCGCAGCCAGGCCAGTTCGTGCTCCAGCACCTCGGGGGCGCCGGTGTCGAGTCCATCGCTGATCAGCAGCACCAGCGTGCGCCGCCCCACCAGGCGCCGCGCATGGTGCAGGCGCAGCTGGGCCAGGCTGCTGCCCATGCGCGTGCCACCGGCAAAGTCGGTGATGGCCTGGGTGGCCGCCTGCAGCATGGCGTCGGTGTCGGCCAGGCGGAAGGCGGGCGTGAGATCGGTGAGCCCCGTGCCAAACGCAAACACGTCGCGGCGCACGCTGGTGCCCACATGGCGCGGCGCGGTGGCGGCGTGCAGAAAAGCCAGCAACAGCCGCGCATAGCGCTCCATGGAGCCCGACACGTCCACCAGCACCAAGAGCGGCAGGGGTTGCTGGCGCCGCTGCAGCAGGGGCACACGCAGCACCTCGCCACCGCTGCGCGCGGCCAGGTGCATGGCGCCCGGCCAGTGCGGGCGGCTACCCCGCACCCCGGGGCGCGTGCGGCGGGCGGCGTAGTGCGGCAGGGGCAAGGGAATCTCGCGCGCGAGGCGTTCCACCAGCAGGTACTCGCTGGCCGAGAGCTGGTTGAAGTCGGCCTGCCGCAGGCGCTGCAGGTCGCTGGCCGTCATCGCAGCGTCGAAGTCCACCTTGTCTTCTTCGCGCGGCGGCGGTGCATTGCGGGCAGCACGCACCGGGGCCAGCGCCTCGCTCACGCGCGGGCGGCGCTTGGCGGGTTCGGCCTTCGATTCGGCGCTGGGCAGCATCTGTGCCAGCAGCTTCTGGGCCACGTTGGGGTTGCGGAAGTAGGCGTCGAACAGCTCGCGGAACACCAGCCGGTCCTGCTCGCGGCTGATCAGCACGGCCTCCAGCGCGGCGCAAAAATCCTCGCGCTGCAGGCCCACCAGCATCACCGCTTGCTGGGCCAGCGCCATGCGGGCGGAGTCCACGCGCACACCGGCGCGGCGCAGGGTGCGGCCAAAGCCGCTCAGGTTGTCGGCGAGCTTGCCAGTGCGGGCATCGCCGAGCTGGGAGACCATCGCGCCCTCTACCATGGCCACCCCTTCATACGGATTCGCGTTCGATCAATCAGAACCGTTCGGGCTGAGCTTGTCGAAGCCTCACGCGGCGCTTCGACAAGCTCAGCGTGAACGGCTCCATATTTTTGGATGCACATCGGTATCAGGCATCAGCGTCGGCGGGCTGCAGCAGCTGCACCGCCATGTCGCGCGTGAGCGCCGCCACATCTTCGCGCTGCTTGAACAAGATGCCCGCCGTGTCGGACACCACCTCCGGGTCCACCACGATGGTGTCGAGCGCGACCAGCGCCTTGGCCCATTCCACGCTCTCCGCAATGCCCGGCGCACGCTGGAAGGCGTTGGCAAACGGCTGGCTGCGCAGGCGGCCCACAAACTCGGCCACCTGCTGCGCCAGCGCGGCGCTGGCACCAGGCACCTGGGCCCGCACAATGGCCAGCTCGCGCTCGCGCTCCGGGTAGTCCAGCCAGTGGTACAGGCAGCGGCGTTTGACGGCGTCGTGCAAATCCCGCGTGCGGTTGCTGGTGAGCAGGGTGACGGGCGTGGCCGTGGCACGCACGGTGCCGATCTCGGGGATGCTGACCTGGTACTCGCCCAGGTATTCGAGCAGGAAGGCCTCGAAGGGCTCGTCGGCACGGTCCACTTCGTCGATGAGCAGCACCGCGCCGGGCGCGGGGGCCTGCAGCGCCTGCAGCAGGGGGCGGCGGATGAGGTAGCGGTCCTGGTACACCTCGCGCTCCACCTGCGCCATGTCGGCACTTCCTTGGCCCTCCGCAGCGCGCATATGCAGCAACTGGGCGGCGTAATTCCACTCATACAGCGCCTCGCGCTGCTCCAGGCCGTCGTAGCACTGCAGGCGGATCAGGCTGCGCGCCAGCACCTCAGACAGCGCCTTGGCCAGCGCCGTCTTGCCCACACCGGGCTCGCCCTCCAGCAGCAGCGGGCGCTGCAGCTTGAGCGCCAAAAACACCGCCGTGGCCAGGCGCCGGTCGGCAAAATAACCCACGCTTTGCAGCGCCTGCACCAGGGCATCGACGGTGGTTGGCAAACTCATTGCTACTCTTTATATAGCTACTAGCGCTTGATGGACGCGCGCAGGAGGCCTATTTGGCTATCAATTGATCTTGTCGGCAATGCGCCCGGGCTCTGGCAAGTGCTGTCCGGACGGTTGCCACGACCCGCGCCACAGGCCATAGGTCGGGTGACGCCCTGACGGGCCCACCCGACCTGCGGTGCTGCGCGCCCTGCTCAACCGAGCATCTTCTGCACGGCCCTCTGCGTCTGCACGCTGATCAGGTTGGCGCGGTAGGCCGCACTGGCGTGGATGTCGCTGTTCAGGTCGCTGGCGTCGATCGTCACCCCCGCTGCCGCTGCAGCCGTGAAGCTCTGGCTCAGCGCCGCCTCCAGCCCCGCGTGGCGGAACACGCTGGTCGCGGCGCCGGTGATGGCTACGCGCACACCGCTGTCCGTCTGCGCCACAAACACCCCCACCAGCGAGAAGCGCGACGCGGGCTGCTTGAACTTCATGTAGGCCGCGCGCTGGGGGATGGGGAAGCGGATGGCGGTGATGATTTCGCCCTCCTCCAGCGCCGTGGTGTACATGCCCACAAAGAAGTCGTCGGCTGCGATCTCGCGTTTGTTGGTAATGACCGTAGCGCCCAGGCCCAGCACCGCGCTGGGGTAGCAGGCAGCAGGGTCGTTGTTGGCTACCGAGCCGCCCAGCGTGCCCCGTGCGCGCACCTGGCGGTCGCCAATGTGGGCGGCCAGGTCGGCAAGTGCGGGAATGGCGGCCTTCACGTCCGCGCTGCTCGCCACGTCCATGTGGCGCGTCATGGCGCCGATGACGAGGGCGTTGCCGTCGCGGCGAATGCCCGCGAGTTCGGCCACGCCGTTCAGGTCCACGATCTTCTCGGGGTTGGCCAGGCGCAGGCGCATGGAAGGCAGCAGGCTTTGCCCGCCCGCCAGCAGCTTGCCGCCCTGGGCGATGTGTTGCGCAGCTGCGGCGACGGAGGTAGGCGCTTCAAAGGTAAATGCGTACATGGTCGAATCTCCTTATGCCTTGGCCGACTGGATGGCTTCCCACACGCGGTGCGGCGATGCGGGCATGTCGAAGTCCTTCACGCCCAGGGGGCGCAGGGCGTCGAGCACGGCGTTGATCACCGCCGGGGGCGAGCCGATGGCCCCGGCCTCGCCGCAGCCCTTGGTACCCAGCGGGTTGTGCGTGCAGGGCGTGCAGACATGGCCCAGCTTGAATTCGGGGAAGTCATCCGCGCGCGGCATGGCGTAGTCCATGAAGCTGCCGGTGAGCAGCTGGCCCGTCTCGCGGTCGTACACGCAGTTCTCCAGCACCGCCTGGCCAATGCCCTGCACCAGCCCGCCGTGCACCTGGCCTTCCACGATCATGGGGTTGATGATGGTGCCGAAGTCGTCCACGGCGGTGAACTTGTCCACGCGCGTGCTGCCGGTGGCGGGGTCAATCTCCACCTCGCAGATGTAGGTGCCCGCCGGGAAGGTGAAGTTGGTCGGGTCATAGAACGCGGTTTCGTTCAGGCCCGGCTCCAGTTTGTCCAGCGGGTAGTTGTGCGGCACGTAGGCCGTGAGCGCCACCTGACCGAACGGGATCTTCTTGTCGGTGCCGCGCACGGTGAACTCGCCGCCGCTGAAGTCGATGTCGGCATCGCTCGCCTCCATCAAATGCGCCGCGATCTTCTTGGCCTTGGCCTCGATCTTGTCCAGCGCCTTCATGATGGCCGCGCCGCCCACGCTGATGGAGCGCGAGCCGTAGGTGCCCATGCCAAACGGCACGCGGCCCGTGTCGCCGTGCACGATGTCCACGTTCTCCACCGGGATGCCCAAGCGCGCGGCCACCACCTGCGCAAACGTGGTTTCGTGCCCCTGGCCGTGGCTGTGTGAGCCGGTGAACACCGTCACGCTGCCCGTAGGGTGCACGCGCACCTCGCCGCATTCGAACAGCCCGGCGCGTGCGCCCAGGGCGCCTGCGATGTTGGATGGCGCAATACCGCAGGCCTCGATGTAGCTGCTGTAGCCGATGCCCCGCTTGAAGCCCTTGGCCTCGCTGGCCGCCTTGCGTGCCGCAAATCCGGCCACGTCGGCCAGCTGCTGCGCCTGCGTCATGCACGCGTGGTAGTCGCCAATGTCGTACTGCAGCGCCACCGGCGTCTGGTACGGGAAGCTGGTGATGAAGTTGCGCTTGCGGATCTCGTCCTGCGAGAGGCCCAGCTCCCACGCGCAGCGGGTGACCAGGCGCTCGAGCAGGTAGGTGGCCTCGGGCCGACCCGCGCCCCGGTAGGCATCCACCGGCGCGGTGTTGGTGAACCACGAATCCACCTCCACGTACACCTGCGGCGTGGTGTACTGGCCCGCCAGCAGCGTGGCATACAGGATGGTGGGCACAGCGCTGGCAAAGGTGCTGAGGTAGGCACCCAGGTTGGCGTGCGTGTGCACCCGCATGGCCAGGAACTTGCCGTCCTTGTCCATGGCCATCTCAGCATGGCTGATGTGGTCACGGCCATGCGCGTCCGACAGGAAGGATTCGCTGCGGTCCGCCACCCACTTGATGTTGCGGTTGAGCTTCTTGGCGGCCCAGGTCAAGCACACGTCCTCGGCATACAGATAGATCTTGGAGCCAAAGCCGCCGCCCACATCGGGCGCAATCACGCGCACCTTGTGCTCGGGCAGGCCCATCACAAACGCCGTCATCAGCAGGCGCTCGACGTGCGGGTTCTGGTTGCTGACGTACAGCGTGTACTCGTCGTTAGCGCGGCTGTAGCTGCCGATGGCCGCGCGCGGCTCCATGGCGTTGGGGATGAGCCGGTTGTTGATCAAATCCAGCTGGGTGACATGGGCGGCGCCCGCAAACGCGGCGTCCACCGCGCCCTTGTCGCCAATGGCCCATTTGAAGCAGTGGTTGTCGGGGGCAATGTCGTGCAGCGCCGCACCGGCCACAGCGCCCGCAGCGGCATCGGCCACGTTGACCACGGCGGGCAGCACGTCGTAGTCCACCTCCACCAGCTCGGCCGCATCGCGTGCCTGCTGCAGCGTCTGGGCCACAACCATGGCCACGTGGTCGCCCACATAGCGCACCTTGCCCTGCGCCAGGATGGGGTGGGGTGGCTCCTTCATGGGCTCGCCATTGGTGCTGGTGATGAGCCAGCCGCAGGGCAAGCCATTGATGTTGTCGGCCGCCACATCGGCGCCCACAAACACACCCAGCACGCCCGGCGCGGCCTTGGCGGCGCTGGTGTTGATGCTGTTGATGCCGGCATGCGCGTGCGGCGAACGCACAAACACGGCATGGCATTGCGCGGCCAGCACCACGTCATCGGTGTACTGGCCCGCGCCGGTGAGGAAGCGGTAGTCCTCCTTACGCTTGAGCGATTCGCCGATGTGCGGCAGCTTGGAAAAGTCGGATGCACCCATGGTTCTTCTCCTGTGTTTAAGCCGAAGCCATGGCTTTTTGGCCGACCTGCACCGCGCGCACGATGTTCTGGTAGCCCGTGCAGCGGCAGATGTTGCCTTCGAGCAGCTCGCGGATCTCGCCCTCGCTCGCGCCGGGGTGGTTCTTGCACAGGTCCACCGCGCTCATCACCATGCCGGGCGTGCAGAAGCCGCACTGCAGGCCGTGGCATTCCTTGAACGCGGCCTGCATGGGGTGCATGGTGCCGTCGGCGGCGGCCATGCCTTCGATGGTGGTCACCTCGGCGCCCTGGGCCTGCACGGCGAGCATGGCGCAGGATTTGACGGCGCGGCCGTTGACGTGCACGGTGCAGGCGCCGCACTGGCTGGTGTCGCAGCCCACATGGGTGCCGGTCAGCAGCAGGTGCTCTCGCAGCGCATGGACAAGCAGGGTGTTGGGAGGGACGTCAACACTGGCAGCGCGCCCGTTGACCGTGAACTGGACTTGCATCTGGCTGTCTCCTGGAAGGGTTTTTGGCTGGATAAGCCAATGCATCTTGTGCCCCGTACTCGCCACATTCCCTAGGGACAACCCTAGATTTGCGGGGCCCCTCGCTGGATATTCTCAAAATGAAACATGTTGCAGCGCACACCGGCGCATCATGCGCAGCTCAAGGATTCGGATCACCATGCTGTCCTCCGCCCCCAGCTCCACCGCCCACCGCCACGCGCTGATTGCGCAGGCCCGCCAGACCCTGCTGGCGGATGGCGCAGCGCCCCTGCGCGCGGAGGTGGAGCCCTGGATAGCGCGGTCGTGGCAGCGCTGCCTGGCGCAGGGCATGGACCCCACGCAGCGTGTGGTGTTCGATGCCGTGAGCGCCCCGGCGCTGCGCCACAGCCTGGAGCAGAACCATGCCCTGCTGCGCGCAGCCCGCCCCGTGCTGGAGCAGCTCACGCGCGCCATTGCGGGCATGCGCTACTTCGCCATCCTGACGGACGCCCGGGGCACCGTGGTCGAGGTGCAGGGCCATTGCGACCCGAGCGACCCGCGCGCCAGCAGCATCGGCCGCGTGGGCATCGACCTCTCGGAAGCCGCCGTGGGCACCACGGCCATTGGCGCGGCGCTGGCCGAGCTGCAGCCCGTGTGGCTGCACCGGGGCGAACATTTTCTGGACGACAACGGCAGCTACAGCTGCGCGGGCGCACCGCTGTTCGACCCCCAGGGCCAGTGCGTGGGCATGCTGGACTTGACCGGCATCGACGTGCCCGAGCGGCCCGAGCTGCGCCACCTGGTGGCGCGCTCGGCCCGCGCCATGGAAGACGCCCTGCTGCTGCAGCGCCCCCATGCGCTGCTGCTGCGTGTGAACTGGCCCGGCTGCACACTGGGCGGCGAAGGCGACGGCCTGCTCGCACTCGACGCCGACGGCTGCGTGGTGGGCGCCAACAGCATGGCCCGCCAGCTGGTGCCCCAGCCCTTGCGCGCCGCCGGAACGTCCACCCACTGCAGCGACCTGCTGGCCATGCCCTGGACCATGCTGTTTGACGCAGCCCGGCGCCACCCCGTGCAGCCGCTGGATTTGCCCCTGTGGTCGGGCCTGCGCCTGCAGGCCCTGGCCCAGTGGCCCGCGCACGCCCACCGCAGCAGCGCCGCCAACCCCGTCAGCGCGTTCAGCACCACCGGGGCCGCGCCCCTGGGTTCCGCCCCCCCGCCAGTGGCCGCACCGCTGCGCGAGGCCGAGACCGCCCTGATCCGCCAGGCCGTGCTGGACGCCCGGGGCAACGTGGCCGAGGCGGCCCGTGCACTGGGCATCAGCCGCGCTACGGTGTACCGCAAGCTGGGCACGCCCAAGGGGCTGTGAGCAGCGCCGCGCCAGCCTACCCCGCCCTCGCGCTGTCCATCACCGTCAAAATTTTGATCAAAAAATGGCCTTTGCGCGCGACCCTATTGCCTTTTAAGCTATCAAATATATAGCATCAACATCTCACAGAACAAGGCCGATCAGAGTTCTGCGAGCGCCAGCACCACGGCGTTTTCCTCCACCACCAGCACCACGGCACTGCCCGCGCGCAGCCCGCTGTGGGGCGCGGCAAAACCCACCATGTGCAGGCCCGCCGCCAGTTCGGCCGACACCTCATCGCCCGATGCACCCCGCACCACACGCGTGGCCCGGCCGGGCAGCTGCAGGGTGCCAGCGGGCGCCGCAGTGGCAATCGCAGATGCCGCGCGCCCGCCACGCTCCACCCGCACCGCCGTGGCCTTGCACAGCGCCAGCACGGCCAGCCCTGGCTGCAGGCCCAGCAGCTCGGCGCTCTCGCGGGTGATGCGTGCGGCCAGTGCCACGGCGCCTGCGCCCTCCCCCTCCAGCCGCAGGTGCACACCCACGATCTGCCCCTGCACCGTGAGCCGGTCCACCACACAGGGCAGCTGGTTGCGCATGCTGGTGCGCACCGCCAGCCGCGCCAGTGCCGGGCCCGCGTGGGGTGTGGCCTGCCAGCGGGCCAGCACGGCACCGCGCGCCTGCGCCATCGCATCGGCGGCGGCCAACAGCTGGTGGCCTGCCTCGGTCAGCTGCGCGCCGCCGCCGCCCGCCCCGCCCACGGCACGGGCCACCAGCGGTGTGCCCGCGAGGTTGGTGAGTGTGTCCACCGCCTGCCACGCGGCCTTGTAGCTCACGCCCACGGCGCGGGCGGCCTGCGAGATGGAGCCACAGGCGCCAATCTGGCGCAGGATGTCGATGCGTTTGTCGGTCAGCGCATGGCCCAGCGCGTCGGTGAGGGAGAGTGAAGCAGGCATGGGCTGATGATGCCTCACAGGGCCCGCCATGCACGCTCTTCAGCCCGCCTTGCGGCGCAGCCCCGCGACCGGCTTGGCCCGCTGTTGCTGGCGCGCCAGCGCACCGTCTGCCGCCGCCTTCAACAGCCGCTGAAAGGACGGGCATTGCGCATGGCTTTCGGCCGGGCAGGCGGCGGCGTGGCGCAGACCATTGCTCATGGCCTTGAGGCGCTTGACCATGGCGTCCAGCTCGTCGGCCTTGGCCGAGAGCAGTTGCCGGTCGATGTGGGGCTCGCCGCCGGGCAGGAACATGGAGCGGATCTCGTCCAGCGAGAACCCCGCCGACTGCCCCAGCGCAATCAGCGCCAGCTGGTCCAGCACGCCGGGCGCAAACCGGCGCCGCTCGCCCGGCGGGGCCACCGAGTGCACCAGCCCCTTTTCTTCGTAGTACCGCAGCGTCGATGCCCGCAGGCCCGAGCGTTTGGCAACTTCTGCAATGTCCATAAAAAAACCTCCAACAAGCCCTTGACTTCAAGTTGACTTGAACTTCTACAGTCCATTCAACCGTGAATTCAACCCGTTTTCACGGCAACCGTCCAAGGAGTTTTTTATGGCATTCCAATGGCAAGACCTCCCGCTCGCCCTGCTGATCGGCGTGGGTGCCACCGCCGTCATGGACGCCTGGCTGGTGCTGCTCCAGCGCCTGGGCGTGCCCACGCTCAACTTCGCGTTCATCGGCCGCTGGGTGGGCCATCTGCTGCGCGGCCAGTTCGCCCACGCAGCCATCGCCAAGGCGGCGCCCATCCGGGGTGAAAAAGCCTGGGGCTGGCTCACGCATTACGCCGTGGGCGTGGGCTTTGCCACGGTGCTGGTGGGCATTCAGGGCGCGGACTGGGTGCGCAGCCCCACCCTGCTGCCCGCACTGGCCCTGGGCGTCGGTACCGTGGCCGCGCCGCTTTTGGTGATGCAACCGGCCATGGGCGCGGGCTTTGCCGCATCGCGCACGCCCACGCCGCTCAAGAACTGCCTGCGCAGCCTGGCCAACCACACCGTTTTTGGCTTCGGCCTGTACCTGTCCGCGCTGGCCATCGGCCTGGTTTCACGATGACCGTCTCGCGCGCGCTCCCCCAGAAGCCCCCCTCAGAAACCACCCAAGGAAAGCACACCATGCAACACATCGCCATCATCTATCACAGCGCCCACGGCCACACCGCCCACATCGCGCAGCAGGTCTGCCAGGGCGCCCGGGGCGTTCCCGGCATCCAGGCCGAGCTGGTCCGGGCCGAAGACCTGGCCCACACCCCCGACGCCCTGCTGCGCTACGACGGCGTCATCCTCGGCTCGCCCACCTACCTGGGCGGGGTGTCCGGGCCGTTCAAGACCTTCATGGACGCCACCGGCCGCCTGTGGAAGACGCAGCAGCTCAAGAACCGGCTCGCAGCGGGCTTCACCGTGTCGTCGCTGCCTGCGGGTGACAAGCAGTCCACGCTGCTGTCGATGTTTGTGTTTGCCATGCAGCACGGCATGGTGTGGGTGGGCAACCCCATCCTGCCCGAGCAGCATGCCGGTGTGCCGTACGACGAGGCAGCGAACCGGCTGGGCTCCTGGTCGGGCCTGATGGCCCAGACGGGCCACGGCTCGCCCGCCAACGCTTTTGCCCCGGGCGATGTGAAGACGGCCCGGATGTTTGGCCGACATTTCGCGCACACCCTGTTGCGCCTGGGTGCGGCAGCCGCACACCCGTCCCACGAGGAGATCGCGGCATGATCCCCGCGCGCTACGGCCCGGCGCTGTTCAGCCTGATCCTGTCGGGCACCATGTCACTGCTGGTGTCGGGCATTGCCACCTACCGCAGCCTCCCGCCCCAGCAGGGCTTTGTGGGCCCGTGGATGAACGCCTGGCTGACCGCGTGGCTGCTGGCCTTTCCGGCCGTGATGCTGGCCGCACCGCTGGCCCGCCGGGCCGTGGCCTGGCTCACCACACCCGGCACCACAGGGCCGCACCACCCCTGAAACGCGGCGGTTGCAGCCGACCGGGGCTCCGGGCAAAACAGCGTTTCGCCACGCCCCAAAAGCGGCTACGCTGCGGCCCATGCACCCCACCACGCTCCCGCCACGCACCGTGCGCCTGCGCCTGCGCATGTGGCTGCTGGGCCTGTCGCTGCTGACGACCCTGCCGCTGCTGGTGTTTGCGCTGTCGGTGGTGTGGGAGTTCAAGGAGTTCCAGCAGCGCACCCTGGTGGAGCAGCTGGAGCGCCGCAGCGACGAGCTGGCCCACAGCGTGGCAGAAAAGCTGCACAGCACCCTGGGCACCCTCAACGCGCTGGCCGAATCCGATGCCGCCCTGGCGCTGGACGCGCCCGGCCTGTACCTCCACGCCAAGCGTGTTGTCGCCCGCGACCCCGATATCCGCGCGATCACCCTGGTCACCCAGGACCGCATCCTTTTCCTGACGGCCGCCCCGTTTGGGCGCACCGACCTGCCCGTGAGCGCCGCCGACCGCGTTGCCGCCGCGCTGCGCACCCAGAGCCCAAATGTGTCCGGCCCCTTCTCTTCCCCGGTGAGTCCCATCCAGGTGGTCGCACTCACCGTGCCACTGGCGCGCGAGGGCGAGGCCACCTACGCCTTGCGCGGCATCCTGGCCGTGGACTCGCTCAACAGCCTGGTGGCCGCTGAGCGCCTGCCCGCAGGCTGGATTGCGGGCATCACCGACGCCGAAGGCACGGTGGTGGCGCGCAGCCACGATGCGGCGCGGTATGTGGGCAAACCGGCCAGCGCAACGTTCCGGCAAGGCATCCTCTCCGCCGGGAAACCCACCCCCTTTTTGGGCGCCACGCTGGAAGGCACGCCCACCATGAACCTGGTGCGGCCCGTGTTCGGTTTCGACTGGTACCTGGGCGTGGCCGTGCCGCAGACCATCCTGCACGGCCCCCTGACGGACATGCTGTGGCACATGGCGGGCCTGGGCCTGCTGTGGATGGGGCTGTCGGTGGTCACTGCCATGGCGTTCTCGCGCTACCTGCTGCGCCAGATGAAGGCCGTGGCCCACGCCATGAACGGGTCTGCCGATCCCCGCAGCAGGCCCGTGCCCCTGCGGGTGTCAGAGCTTGCGGCCATTGCCGAGCAGTTTGATGCCACCCAGCGCAGCGAGGCGGCCATGCGCGGTGACCGCGACGTGGCCGTGAACGCACGCGAGCAGGTGCAGGATTTGTACGACCACGCGCCCTGCGGCTACCACTCGCTCGACCAGGAAGGCCGTGTGCTGCGCATGAACCAGACCGAGCTGCAATGGCTGGGCCTGCCGCTGGCACTGGTGCAGGGCCGGGCCTATGCCGACTTCCTGACACCGGCCAGCCAGCAGATCTTCCAGGACCGTTTTCCCCAGTTCATGCACGAAGGGCACATCAAGGACCTGGAGATGGAGCTGCTGACCGCCTCCGGCACGGCCATGCCCATCCTGATCAGCGCCACCGCCATCCACGATGCCCAGGGCCGCTTTGTGGCCAGCCGCTCCACGGTGTTCGACCACACCGAGAAGAAGCGTGTGCAGGCCCAGCTGGAGCGCATGGCGCGCAGCGACGCGCTGACCGGCCTGAGCAACCGGCGTGACTTCTACGACAAGGCCGAACACGAAATCGCGCGCAGCCGCCGCAGCATGCAGGTGTTCTGTGTGCTGATGCTGGACGTGGACTTTTTCAAGAAGATCAACGACGAATACGGCCACGCCGGGGGCGACGATGTGCTGGTGCAGCTGGCGCAGCTGCTGGTGGCCCAGCTGCGCAGCATCGACCTGCCCGCGCGCATCGGCGGCGAAGAGTTTGCCGTGCTCATGCCCGGCACCCCGCTGGCCGAAGCGGTGACTGCGGCCGAACGCCTGCGCCTGGCCCTGCAGACCACCGCCGTGGCCCTGCGCGATGGGCGCGCGGTGCATGTCACGGCCTCCGTCGGGCTGGCGCAATGGGGCCCGGGCGATGCGGACATCGAGGCCACGCTCAAGCGGGCCGACGCAGCGCTCTACCGGGCCAAAGCCCAAGGGCGCAACCAGGTGTGCACTGAAGAGTGACGCCCATCAGGCGGTCTGCTGCACGGCGGTGCCACCGGCAAGGTCTTCGTCCCTTCGCCCCTGGCTCCCATCTCACATACAAGCCATCGCGGGCAGGCCGTCAGCGGGGTGTCTATACTCGCTATTCCATTTTTGAATAACGACACCCTCGCGTCCACCGCCATGTTCCACCACCCCGCTCCCGCGCTTCGCGCCATCGTTGGCTGGATCGGTCTCGCGCTGGCCTCCGTACAGGCAGCGCAGGCCGACACCGTCTCTGTCGCAGTGGCCGCCAACTTCACGGCCCCCATGCAGAAGATCGCTGCGGCCTTCGAGGCCGACACCGGCCACAAGGCCGAGTTGTCGTTTGGCGCCACGGGCAAGTTCTATGCGCAGATCGCCAACGGCGCGCCGTTCCAGATCCTGCTGTCGGCCGACGACACCACCCCCGCCCGGCTGGAGAAGGAGGGCAAGGCCGTGGCCAGCGCGCGCTTCACCTACGCCATCGGCACGCTGGTGCTGTGGAGCGCCCAGCCCGGCTATGTGGACGCCCAGGGCAGCGTGCTCAAGACCGGCGACTTCAAGCACCTGGCCATTGCCAACCCCAAGCTGGCCCCCTACGGCCTGGCCGCCATGCAGACCATGGACAAGCTGGGGGTGACCGCGCGGCTGCAGCCGCGCTTTGTGCAGGGCGAGAACATTGCCCAGACCCACCAGTTTGTGGCCACCGGCAACGCGCAACTGGGCTTTGTGGCCCTGTCGCAGGTGATGGCCGACGGCAAGATCACGAGCGGCTCGGCGTGGCAGGTGCCCGCCGACCTGCACGAGCCTATTAGGCAGGACGCCGCGCTGCTGGAGTCGGGCAGGGGCAATGCGGCGGCCACTGCGCTGATGCAGTACCTCAAGGGCGACAAGGCGAAGGCCATCATCCGGTCGCACGGCTATAGTTTCTGACCCCCTTCGGCCCACTTTCTCTTCTATGCCCTGCCATGCCCTTCTCCAGCGCTGACCTGGCAGCCATCGGCCTCACGCTGCGGCTGGCGGGCACCACCATGGTGCTGCTGCTGGTGTTGTGCACGCCGCTGGCCTGGTGGCTGGTGCACACGCCGTCGCGCTGGCGCGGGCCGGTGTCGGCCGTGGTGGCGCTGCCCCTGGTGTTGCCGCCCACGGTGATCGGTTTCTATCTGCTGATCACCCTGGGGCCACATGGCCCCATCGGGCAACTCACACAAAGCCTGGGCCTGGGTACGCTGCCTTTCACCTTCTGGGGGCTGGTGGTGGGCTCGCTCATCTACTCGCTGCCGTTCGCGGTGCAACCGCTGCAGCACGCGTTTGAAAGCATCGGCACACGCCCGCTGGAGGCTGCCGCCACACTGGGCGCGGGGCCCATCGACCGGTTTTTTACCGTGGCGCTGCCGCTGGCCCGCCCGGGCTTCATCACCGCAGCCATCCTGAGCTTTGCGCACACCGTGGGCGAGTTCGGCGTGGTGCTCATGCTGGGCGGCAACATCCCCGGCGTGACGCGTGTGGTGTCGGTGCAGATTTACGACCATGTGGAGGCGCTGGAATACGCCCAGGCGCACTGGCTGGCCGGGGGCATGGTGGTGTTCTCTTTCCTCGTGCTGCTGGGCCTGAACCTCACGCGGCGCCGCGCGTCCATGGTGTCGTGAGGCAATGATGGAAACCGCACCGCCCCTGCCCTCCATCGACGCCCGCCTGCACCTGGCGCGCCCCGGCTTCACGCTGAACGTGGATCTGCACCTGCCCGGGCGTGGCGTGACGGCGCTGTTCGGCCCCTCGGGCTGCGGCAAGACCACCTGCCTGCGCGCCATTGCGGGCTTGACCCGCAACTACCCAGATACGGGCTTGACCCGCAATCGTCCGAACCCGGGCCTGGCCCGCGCCCAGCCCGGCCGCGTGGTGGTCAATGGCGAGGTCTGGCAGGACGACGCAGCGAAGCTCTGGCGCGCCACCCACGAACGCGCGCTGGGCTATGTATTTCAGGAGGCCAGCCTGTTCGACCACCTGAACGTGCGCGGCAACATCACCTACGGCCTGCAGCGCACGCCGCCCGCGCGCCGCCAGGTGGCGCTGGAGCAGGCCGTGGAACTGCTGGGCATCGGCCACCTGATGGAGCGCAAGCCCCAGGCCCTGTCGGGCGGCGAGCGCCAGCGCGTGGCCATTGCGCGTGCGCTGGCCACCAGCCCGCGCCTGCTGCTCATGGACGAACCCCTGGCCGCGCTGGACGCGCAGCGCAAGGCCGAGGTCCTGCCCTATCTAGAAAAGCTGCACCGCGCGCTCGACATCCCCGTGCTGTACGTGAGCCACGCCATCGACGAGGTCGCACGGCTGGCGAGCCACATGGTGCTGCTGCGCGAAGGCCGCGTGCTGGCCCAGGGCCCCACGGGCGAGCTGATCACCCGCCTGGACCTGCCCCTGGCCCATGGCGATGCAGCCGCCACGGTGATCGAAGGCACGGTGCAGCAACACGATGCGCGCGACCACATCACCACCGTGGGGTTCAGCGGCGGGCAGTTGCTGCTGGTCAGCCCCACGGCGCGTGCGCCGGGCGAGGCACTGCGCCTGCGCGTGCAGGCCCGCGACGTGAGCCTGGCCCTGGCCGCGCCCAGCGACAGCAGCATCCTCAACATCCTGCCCGCCACCGTGGTGGCCGTGGCCGAAGACAGCCCGGGCCAGTGCATGGTGGCGCTGGATGCCGGGGCCACGCGGCTGCTGGCGCGGGTCACCCAGCGGTCGGCCCAGGCGCTGGCGCTGGCGCCGGGCCGGGCGGTGTTTGCCCAGGTCAAGGGCGTTGCCATCGTGAACTGACCCCGTCCGAAACCGGCTCCCATCGACCGTATGATGGCCCGCAGAAACAAAGCGCAAAGGGGAGAGCAGGGTGGTCATGGCATGGACAAAACAATGCAGACGATTAACGACCGGTGCGAACGCGCGACGCCTTGAAGGCTTGCACCCCAAGCCGCGCGGGGCCTGAACGATGGCAGCCCTCAAAACCCTGGTCCTCGGCGGCTACGGCAACTTTGGCGCACGCATCTGCCGTGCGCTGGCGGGCGACACGGCCACCGACCATGGCATCGAACTGCTGGTAGCAGGCCGCCATGCCACCCGCGCCCAGGCCCTGGCGCACACCCTGGGCCACGGCGCGCAAGGCATCGCGCTGGACCACCAGGCGCCCGGCCTGGCCGAACGGCTGCGTACGCTGGGCGTGGGCCTGGTGATCCACACGGCAGGCCCCTTCCAAGCCCAGGCCTATGGCGTGGCCCAGGCCGCTGCCGAGGCGGGCGCGCACTACATCGACCTGGCCGACGGGCGCCGGTTTGTGTGCGACTTTCCGGCAGCGCTGCAGGCCACGTTTGCAGCGGCCGGGTGCACCGCCGTGACCGGAGCCAGCACCGTGCCCGCGCTGTCGTCGGCCGTCATCGACCACCTGTGCGCAGGCTGGCAGCACATCGACGGCATCGACATCTGCATCGCCCCCGCACAGCGCGCGCCACGCGGCGAGGCCACGCTGGCCGCCGTGCTGAGCTATTGCGGGCTGCCGATTCCCGTGTGGGAAGGCGGCCGCTGGCAAGCCCGCCGGGGCTGGGCAGCGCCCACCCCCGTACAGTTCCACCGCCTGCGGCCACGCCTGGGGGCGGTGTGCGACATCCCGGATCTGGAGATTTTCCCGGCCCACTATCGGGTGCGCGATAGCGTCCTGTTCCGCGCCGCGCTGGAAGTGGGCATCGCGCAGCGCAGCTTCGCCACCCTGGCCGCCCTGCGCCACTGGGGGCTGCTGCCCCACCCCGAAAAGCTGGCGGGGCTGCTGCACCGCACCGGCGGCGTGCTCGACGCCCTGGGCACCCCCTTGGGCGGCATGGTGGTGCGCGTGGCAGGTGCCGACGCCCAGGGCCAGCCGCGCCAACGCGCGTGGCACATTGCGGCCGACCACGACCACGGCCCCGAGATCCCCTGCATGGCCACCATCCTGCTGGCCCGGCAACTGGCCGCCGGGCAGGGCCTGCCCACTGGAGC
Organism: Acidovorax sp. GW101-3H11; assembly: GCF_001633105.1. Lineage (GTDB taxonomy): Bacteria > Pseudomonadota > Gammaproteobacteria > Burkholderiales > Burkholderiaceae_C > Acidovorax. The sequence goes on along the minus strand of NZ_LUKZ01000029.1, from coordinate 132,342 downwards.
CCACACCAGCACCGGCCTGCTGCCGCTGGCGTCTTTTGCGCCCGAGTTTGCGAAGTGGGGCATGGTGACAGACACCGTGGAGGAGGCATGACGCCCGCCGCGCATGGTTTGCTGCGCTGGAGCCTCGTCTTCGTGTGGCTGGCCACGGCCCTGGTGAGCGTGGTGGAACTGAACGGGCAAAGCCGTGCGCTGCTGGTCAGCCTGCCCCCTGCATGGACCAACATCGCCGGGCTGGCGCCCTCACTCATCCTGGCCGGTGCCGCCGCCGACGCGGCGCTGGGCGTCTGGATGGCTTGGCGCCCCGGCCGAGCCGCCTACCTTGCAGCCCTGGTGCTGATGGGGATCATGACCCTGCTGGCCAGCGCCATCGACCCGTCCTGGTGGCTGCACCCGCTGGGCCCGCTCACCAAAAACCTGCCCATTGCCGCCATCCTGCTGGTGCTGCTGCAGGACGAACGCGCGAAGTCGCCATGAGCCTGTACCTCACCCTCAAGTGGCTGCACATCGTCTCCAGCGTGCTGCTGGTGGGCACCGGGCTCGGCTCGGCGTTCTACATGTTCTTCACCAACCGCAGCGGCAATGTGCAGGCGCAGGCCGTGGTCACGCGCCTGGTGGTGCGGGCGGACTGGTGGTTCACCACGCCCACGGTGCTTATCCAGCCCGCCACCGGGCTGGCCATGGCGGCGATGGCGGGTCTGCCCTGGAGCACGCCGTGGCTGGCTGTGTCCATCGCGCTGTACCTGGTGGCCGGGGCCTGCTGGCTGCCCGTGGTGTGGCTGCAGCTGCGCATGCGCGACATGGCTGCGCAGGCCGTGCAGGGCGATGGCGTGCTGCCCCCGCTGTACTGGCGCTATGCGCGCTGGTGGGAGGCGCTGGGCTACCCAGCCTTTGTGGCCATGGCCGTGGTGTTCTACCTGATGGTGAACAAGCCTGCGCTGGGCTTCTGAACCTATGATGGCCCCATGCTCATCGAAACGCTGGACACCGCCCGCGACCTGGGGCGTCTGAAGGAAATCCTGGGCGTGATGGTGCGCCACGGCTTTGGCGACACCGTGCGCCGCCTGGGCCTGGCCGACCGGCTGGAGCGCGCGGGCCAGGCGCTGAACTGGGCACACGCTGCCGACCTGGCCCGCGTCGAGCCGCCGGTGCAGGTGCGGCTGGCGCTCGAAGAACTGGGCCCGACGTTTGTGAAGTTCGACCAGATCCTCGCCGGCCGGGCCGACCTGTTCAGCCCCGAGTGGATTGCCGAGTTCGAGAAGCTGCACAGCCAGGTGCCCGCCGTGCCGCTAGACGCCCTGCGCCCGCAACTGCGCGAAGACCTGGGCGCCGAGCCCGAAGAGGTGTTTGCCTGGTTCGATACCACCCCGCTGGCCGCCGCCTCCATCGCCCAGGTGCACCGCGCCCGCCTGCATGGCGGCACCGAGGTGGTGGTCAAGATCCGCCGCCCCAGCATTGCCGACACCATCCACGCCGACCTGCGCCTGCTGCAGCGCCTGGCCGCGCTGGCCGAGGCCGAACTGCCCGCGCTCAAGCCCTACCGGCCGCAGCAGCTGGTGCGCGAATTCGCGCGTTCGCTGCGGCGCGAGCTGGACCTGGCGGGCGAATGCCGCCAGGCCGAGCGCATTGCGGCCAACATGGCCGAAGCGCTGCCCCACATCGTGATCCCGCGTGTGCACTGGGCCTACACGCGCGAGCGCATCAACGTGCAGGACTTCATCGACGGCACGCCCGGCAGTGCGCTGGCCGCGCTCACGCCCGAGGCGGGTTTCAACCGCCGCGTGCTGGCGCAGCGGGGCGCGCAGGCCGTGATCAAGATGATTGTGGAAGACGGCCTGTTCCATGCCGACCCGCACCCGGGCAACGTGTTCTACCTGCCGGGCAACCGCATTGCCTTCATCGACTTCGGCATGGTGGGGCGCCTGTCGCAGCGGCGGCGCGACGAGCTGCTGCAGCTGCTGCTGGGCCTGGTGGAGCACCAGCCCCAGGTGGTGGCCGATGTGCTGCTGGACTGGACGGGTGACGCGCCGGGCCTGAACCTGGGCCAGCTCGAAACCGAGGTCGAGGCCTTTGTGGACCAGTACCATGGCGTGCCGCTGGCGCAGCTGAGCCTGGGCCAGATGCTGGCGGACGTGAGCGCCATCCTGCGCGAGCACCGCCTGGACCTGCCGCCCGACCTGGCGCTGCTGATCAAGGCCTTCATCTCGCTCGAAGGCATGGGCCGCAACCTGGACCCGGGCTTTCACATGGCCACCGAGACCCTGCCCGTGCTCCAGCAGGTGGTGCGCCGCCGCTACCGCCCCGAGGCGCTGGCCGGGCGCGCCTGGACCGCGCTGCGGCGGGTGCTGGCCACGGCGGAGCAGTTGCCGGACGACATCGGGCGGCTGTTGCGCAATGCGCGGCGTGGGCACCTGCAGGTGGGCATCGAGCTGGCCCACCTCAAGCGCGTGGGCGACCAGATCGACCGCTCGGCCAACCGCCTGGCGATGGCGCTGGTGATTGCGGCGCTGATCATCGGCTCGTCCATCGTGATGACCGTGAAGGGCGGGCCCACGCTGTTCGGATTGCCTGCGTTTGGTTTTCTGGGTTTCTTTGGCGCCGTGGTGTGTGGCCTGTGGCTGGTGCGGGCCATCTGGCGCAGCAGCCACCACCGGGATGACGACTGAACGCGGCTAAAAAAACACGCCGTGCCGCCCCACCAGGCAGGCGGACGCGGCGTGTGCACACCAAATCAGCGCCCGCTGCGTGCCGTGGTCAAAGTGCTCCAAACCCCAGCCGCCGCAGCACCGCCTGCGCCGCCGGTTGGCGCAGCGCCTCGGCAAAGGCCTGCGCTGCCGCAGGCGCATCGGCGCGCACCGTCAGGCCATAGGCTGCGCCCACTTGCAGCGCGGGCGGCAACTGCACCACGCGCAGACGCGGCACCTCGGTCTGTGCGGCCACGGCATTGGTGCAGTAAGTCAGGAACACATCGGCCTGGCGCTGGTCCATCACCCAGGCGTAGGTGCCCCGGCCTGCGGGCGGCTTGGGCGAATCCGCACCGCCTGTGAGCTTCAGGGCCTTGGCGTCCAGTTGGGCATAGGCACCCGGCTGAATCTTGTCGGCCTGGCGGAACAGCGCCCAGGCGTAGTCGCCCGATGGGTCGGCCTGGGGCGTGGAGGTGCCCACGCGCACATCGCTGCGCAGCAAGGTGGCCAGCAGGGTGTCGGGCGTGGCACTGATCTGCTCGCTGGTCAGCGCACACAGCGCGTTGCGTGTGAACACCACCGGGGCCGACCAGCCGCCCCGGGCCGCCAGGCGCTGGGGATGGTCGGTGTCGGCCGAGGCAAACATCTGCGCGGGCTCGCCTTTTTCGATGCGCTCGCGCAGCAGGCCCGAGGCGCCAAAGGCCAGCGCCACTTTCTGGCCCGTGCGGGCTTCGTGGTCGCGTGCGATGTCGGTGAAGGCCTCGCGCAGGCTGCCTGCGGCATGGACCAGCACAGGGGCCGCGTCAGCCACGGGCGCCTTGGCAGGGCCCGCCGAACAACCGGCCAGGGCCCACACGGCGGCTGCAGCCACAGCCACCAAAGAACGGCGTGCCATGGCGCCCGCTCACTTCGCTGCGTTGGGGAAGAACAGCTGCTCGCCCCCGATCTTGTAGCCCGCGATGGCCTGCTGGCCGGCGGGCGACACCACCCAGTCCACAAACTTCTGCGCGTCCTGCGCCTTCACATGCGGGTGCTTGGCGGGGTTGACCACCATCACGCCGTACTGGTTGAAGAGCTTGGTGTCGCCTTCGACCAGCACGGCCAGGTCGGCGCGGTTCTTGAAGTTGAGCCAGGTGCCTCGGTCGGCCAGCACATAGGCGCCGCTCGACGCGGCGATGTTGAGCGCAGGGCCCATGCCGCAGCCACATTCCTTGTAGCCGCTGCCCTTGGCCGCGTCGGCACCCGCGAGCTTCCAGTAGCGCAGCTCGGCCGCGTGCGTGCCGCTCTTGTCGCCGCGCGAGACAAAGTTGCCGTTGGCCGTGGCCAGCTTCTGCAGCGCCGCCACGATGTCCTTGCCCTTGGTGCCCACCGGGTCGTCCTTGGGGCCGATCAGGATGAAGTCGTTGTACATCACGGGGTAGCGCTTCACGCCCCAGCCGTCGGCCACAAACTTCTCTTCGGCCACCTGGTCGTGCACGAACAGCACATCGGCGTCGCCCCGGCGCGCCATGTCGAGCGCCTGGCCGGTGCCCAAGGCCACCACCTTCACATCCAGGCCGCTGGCCTTCTTGAACTCGGGCATCAGGTGGCCAAACAGGCCCGACTGCTCGGTGGACGTGGTGGACGCCATGGTGATGTTCTGGGCCGATGCAGCGCCATTTGCTACAAAAATAGTAGCTATCAGCGCATACTGGACGCGCGCAAGAGGCTTAAAAAGCTTGAAGTTTCTCGTCATCGCCATCATCCCAGTTCTCCTTTGACAAACAAACGGGCGGCCTCCGGCAGGGGGCCGTTGAAAAAGTCGTGCACCGGCAGGTCGGCCACCAGGCGGCCGTGCTCCAGGTAGATCACGCGGCTGGCCAGGCGCTTGACCTGGCCCAGGTTGTGGCTGCTGAACACCATGGTCACGGGGTGGGCCGGGCCCGCCGCGCCGTGGCTGGCGGCAAAGTCGGCCATCAGGGCCTCGACCTCGCGCTTGGCATGGGGGTCGAGGCTGGCGGTGGGCTCGTCGAGCAGCAGCACATCGGGCCGCAGCGCCCAGGCGCGGGCCAGCGCCACCCGCTGCTGCTGGCCGCCCGACAGCGTGCGGGCGTTTTGCGCGGCGATGTCCTGCAGGCCCACGCGCTGCAGCGCCGTGAGCGCCTGCAGCCGCGCATCGCGCCAGCGCGTGCCGCGCAACCACAGGCCCAGCGCCACGTTGTTCTGCGCGCTGGTGCGCAGCATGTGCGGGCGCTGGAACAGCATGGCCTGGCGCAAGGTGGCGTCGCAGTGCAGGCCCCCGGCCTGTGTGCCCGCCAGGCCATTGAGCACGCGCAGCAAGGTGCTTTTGCCGCTGCCGTTGGCGCCCACCAGCGCCACGCGCTCGCCGGGGGTGATGCGCAGCGTGACCTGCTCTAGCGCGGGCACGCGGCCGTAGCGCACCGTCACCTGGCGCAGGTCGGCCCAGGGGGTGCTGGGTGCGCCGCTCATGCCGCCACCCCCACCGCCGTGCCGCTTGCCGAGCCATCCACCCGCTCGCGCCAGCGGCGCAGCAGCGCAATCAGCACATTGAGCGCCAGCACCACGGCCAGCAGGATGATGCCCAGCGCCAGCGCCAGGGGCAGGTCGCCCTTGCTGGTCTCCAGCGCGATGGCGGTGGTCATCACGCGCGTGAAGCCGTCGATGTTGCCGCCCACAATCATCACCGCGCCCACCTCAGAAATAGCACGGCCGAACGACGCCAGCAGCACCGTGAGCAGCGCATAGCGCTCGTCCCAGGCCAGCAGCAGGGCCCGCAGCAGCGGGCCTGCGCCCATGGAGCGCAGCTGCTCGCCATGCGCGCGCTCGGCGTCTTCCACCACCTGGCGCGTGAGCGCCGTGACCACAGGCAGCACCAGAATGGCCTGCGCCAGCACCATGGCCTTGAAGCTGAAGAGCCAGCCGAGCGACCCCAGCGGCCCACTGCGCGAGAGCACCAGGTACACCACCAGCCCCACCACCACCGAGGGCACGGCCAGCAGGGTGTTGAGCACCGCCAGCACCGCCCCGCGCCCCGTGAAACGGGCCACGCCCAGCCAGGCGCCCAGCACCAGGCCCATGCCGCAGGCCAGCAGGCAGGCGGTGGCGCTGACAGACAAGGAGCGGCCCACGATGGTCCAGAGGACGGGGTCGGAGGAGAGGGTGAGCTGCAGCGCTGTGACCGCGCTTTCGGAGAGAGTAGACATGGGCCAGAGGATCGGTTTGGGCTATCGTAGGCACCCATCCAATATCCAGCGATATGAACGTCCGTGCATAGGGTCCAACTTCACTACACACTCAGCAAGGATGCAGGCAACGCCCTCATCCGCAACCCGCTGCCCGAGCTGCTGCAGGCCGTGGCAGAACATGGCTCCATCTCGGGTGCCGCACGGGCGCTGGACCTCTCATACCGCCATGTCTGGGGCGCGCTCAAGCGCTGGGAGGACCAGCTGGGCGGCGAGCTGATCATCTGGGGCAAGGGCCAGTCGGCGCAGCTCAGCGAGTTCGGCGCCAAGCTGCTGTGGGCCGAACGCCAGGCCCAGGCGCGGCTGGCACCCCAGATTGCCGCGCTGCACGCCGACCTGGAACGTGCGTTTGCCGTGGCCTTCGACCCCAACGCCCATGTGCTCACCCTGTACGCCAGCCACGACGACGCCCTGGTGGCGCTGCGCACGCACGCCGCGCAGGCCGATGCGGGCGCGCTGCACCTGGATATCCGCTTCACCGGCAGCGTGGACGCGATCCGCGCACTGAACGAGGGGCGCTGCACGCTCGCAGGCTTCCACACGGTGGACAAGGCCGGGGCCGACTCGCTCACCGCCCACACCTACCAGCCCCTGCTGCAGCCGGGCCTGCACAAGATCATCGGCTTTGCGCAGCGCACGCAGGGCCTCATCGTGGCACCGGGCAACCCGCTGGCGCTGCACAGCTTGCAAGACGTGGCCCGCACCGGCGCGCGCTTCTTGAACCGGCCACTGGGCACCGGCACGCGGGTGCTGCTGGACGACCTGCTGACCCAGGCAGGGCTGGATGCACAGGGCATCGTCGGCTATGCGCTCAACGAGCCATCCCACACCGCCATCGCCCAGGCCGTGGCCGCCGGGGCCGCCGATGTGGGCATGGGCATCGAACTGGCCGCGCGCGCGCGCGGGCTGGACTTTGTGCCGCTGGTGCACGAGCGCTACCACCTAGCCTGCCTGAAAGCCAGCCTGGACCAACCCGCCACGCTGGCCCTGCGCACCCTGCTGCAAACCCCCGAATGGCTGGCGCACATGGCCACCCTGCCCGGCTACAGCCCCCTGCGCTGCGGCGAGGTGCTGGCCATGAGCACGGTGCTGCCCTGGTGGCAGTTCAGCGGGAAAAAGCGGGCAACGGCATCTAGGAAGAAACCCTAATTGCTCTATTTTTGATAGCTAAAGAGCAAGAGCCTGCTGAGGGATAACACCGTCACGCATCCGTCAGCCTGGGCCTACAGTGCTCCGTAGAATCGCGCCGTTGTAAAAGTTTGTCGAGCCGCTGCGCACACCCGCTGGCGGCCCGGCACATCGGTACGCACAGCCTTTTTATTGGAGACACCATGCAGGCTCTATTGAAGTTATCAAGGGGGATCGACTGGCTTAACACCCAGGTCGGCAAATACGTGGTCTGGCTGATCCTGGCCTCCACGGTCATCAGCGGCGTGAACGCCGTGGTGCGCAAAGCGTTCAACATCAGCTCCAACGCCTTCCTGGAAGTGCAGTGGTACCTGTTTGCCGCATCGTTCCTGCTGGCCGCAGGCTACACGCTGCTGCAGGGCGAGCATGTGAAGGTGGACGTGATCTCCAGCCGCTTTTCCAAGCGCACGCAGATCTGGATCGACGTGTTTGGCTACATCGCCTTCCTCACGCCCATGTGCCTGGCCGTGCTCTGGTATGGCATTCCCTTCTTCACCCGCGCGCTGGCCTCGGGCGAAATGTCGAACAACGCGGGCGGCCTGATCCGCTGGCCCGTCTACCTGATGATGCCGCTGGGCTTTGCGCTGCTGTGGCTGCAGGGCATCTCCGAGCTGATCAAGCGCCTGGGCTTCCTGCAAGGCCTGATCGAAGACCCCACGCTCAAGAAAGTGGAGAAGACGGCCGAGGAAGAACTCGCCGAATCCATCCGCAACCTGGCTGAAGCCGCCAAGGGCAACGGCAAGAACAAGACCGAGGCCGTCTGAGCGGAGCACACACCATGGAATTCTTGACCCACAACCTCGCCCCCATCATGTTTGCGGGGCTCATCTGCTTCTTGCTGGTGGGCTTCCCGGTCGCCTTCAGCCTGGGTGCCTGCGGCCTGTTCTTCGCCTTCATCGGCATCGAGCTGAATGTATTGCCCGAGGCCCTGCTGCAAGCCGTGCCGCTGCGCATCTTCGGCATCATGCAGAACGACACCCTGCTGGCCATCCCGTTCTTCACGCTGATGGGGCTCATCTTGGAGCGAAGCGGGATGGCGGAAGACCTGCTGGACACCATCGGTCAGCTGTTCGGCCCCATCCGTGGCGGCCTGGCACTGGCCGTGATCTTCGTGGGTGCGCTGCTGGCAGCCACCACGGGCGTGGTGGCCGCATCGGTGATCTCGATGGGCCTGATCTCGCTGCCCATCATGCTGCGGTACGGCTACGACCGGCGGCTGGCCGCCGGGGTGATTGCAGCCTCCGGCACGCTGGCGCAGATCATTCCGCCATCGCTGGTGCTGATCATCATTGCCGACCAGATGGGCCGCAGCGTGGGCGACATGTACAAGGGCGCCTTTCTGCCCGGCCTGATGCTCACCGGTTTCTATGCGCTCTACATCATCCTGCTGGCCGTCTTCAAGCCCCAGTGGGTGCCCGCCATCCCCCCCGAAGCGCGCACGCTCAGGGGTGACGACGGCAAGAGCGGCGTGCCTTCGCTGCTGGTGCTGACCGGCATCTGCGTGGCCGCTTCGATCTATGTCGCCAAGAACATGCCCGCCCTGCACAGCTGGTGGTCGGGCGAGACCGTGGACAAGGTCGCACTGGACGAAACCATCGTGGTCTCCATGTGTTTTGGCGTGGCACTGGCCTTCGTGGCCGCCAGCATCAACAAGATCACCCGCATGGGCCTGCTCTCCCGCGTGGCCGAGCGTGTGACCTTTGTGCTGATCCCGCCGCTGCTGCTGATCTTCCTGGTGCTGGGCACCATCTTCCTGGGTGTTGCCACCCCCACCGAAGGCGGCGCCATGGGCGCACTGGGCGCCGGCATCATGGCCATCATCCGTGGCCGACTGACCCTGTCGCTGCTCAAGCAGGCCATCACCACCACCACCAAGCTGTCGTGTTTTGTGGTGTTCATCCTGGTGGGCGCCACCATCTTCGGCCTCACCTTCCAGGGTGTGGACGGCCCGCTGTGGGTGGAGCACCTGCTGACCGGCCTGCCCGGCGGCCAGCTCGGCTTCCTGATCGTCGTGAACATCATGGTGTTCTTCCTGGCGTTCTTCCTGGACTTCTTTGAGCTGTCGTTCATCGTGGTGCCGTTGCTGGCCCCCGTGGCCCACAAGCTGGGCATTGACCTGATCTGGTTCGGCGTGCTGCTGGCCGTGAACATGCAGACCTCGTTCATGCACCCACCGTTCGGCTTTGCGCTGTTCTACCTGCGCAGCGTGGCCCCGGCCAAGGAGTACATGGACAAGGTCACCAAGAAGATGATTGCGCCGGTGACCACGCCCCAGATCTACTGGGGCGCCATTCCCTTCCTGTGCATCCAGCTGCTGATGGTGGGCCTGATCATTGCGTTCCCCGGCATCGTCTCCAGCGGTCTCGACAAGGAAGTGGCCTATGACCTCGACAAGGTGCGCATGGAAATGGAAGCCACCATGCCCGGCGAGGCAGCCGAAGCCGCAGACCCCACCGCAGGCATGGAGGGCGCCGCAGCAGCCCCCGGCAGCGACACTGCAGCGCCCGCAGCCGATGACCCGCTGAAGGCCTTGCAGGACTCGATGGCCAACGAGAAGAAGTGATGTGACACGCGGCTGAAGGGGCACGACCCCTCGGCCCCTCACAGCACCCAGAAAAAAGCCCCGGCGGATTGCCTTCCGCCGGGGCTTTTTTCATGGCCTCCTGGCAGGTGCGCCGGGCCAGGGCACGTGCGGGGCGGGGCCGCTTCATGGCAGAACACGGGCCAGCGCTGCGCAGACCCGACAAACGGCCACATGCCGAAGGCCGCCTGTGAGGAAAGCGGTGCGCCCTTTGAGGGTGGCATGCCCCGACAGAAAAGAAAGACGCGGCAAGCGGCACGCCGTCAATACGGCCACGCCATCAAGGCATCAAAGGACTGCAGGCACGGCATACGCCCCATGCACAGGGCAAAAGGGCAAGCACCACGCCCCACCCTGGCATGCCGCACAAGGCACCCTGCGCTGGCGCAAGGCAGTTTCCAGGATCACCCACAAGGCAACGTATCCGTGGTGCATGCTCACCCCACCCCGAAGCTGCACAGGCATGGGCCCCGCACAGGGGAAGAAACCTGCAGGCACAAAAAAACCCGCCAGGCGAACCTGGCGGGTTGGTCGTTGGAACCTTGCGGCACTGGGCCGCACGGGTTCGCAGCGCTTAGACCTTCTGCGCGGACATGAAGGTGTCGTAACGGGCTTCGGCAAAGCGGAACCACAGGATCTGGTCGCGCTGGAAGGTACGCATGTCGGCGTAGATCTTCTTCCACTCGGGGCTCTTGGCATCGTTCTCGGCGAACACTTCCATGGAGGCCTTGAAGGAGGCATCCATCACCGCCTGCGAGAACGGCAGCACCTTGGTCTTGGCAGCCACCAGTTGCTTGAGCGCCGTGGGGTTCAGTGCGTCGTACTTGGCCAGCATGTCGATGTGGGCCACGTTGGTAGCGGCTTCGATGATGGCCTTGTTCTCAGCCGACAGGCCGTCAAACGCCTTCTGGTTGACGAAGAAGTCCACTTCAGGACCACCTTCCCACCAGCCGGGGTAGTAGTAGAACGGAGCGACCTTGTTGAAGCCCAGCTTCTGGTCGTCGTAAGGACCCACCCACTCGGCAGCGTCCAGCGTGCCCTTTTCGAGGGCTTGGTAGATTTCGCCGCCAGGGATGCTCTGGGGCACGGCACCCAGCTTCTGCATCACTTCACCCACCAAGCCGCCGCCCAGGCGCATCTTCATGCCCTTGAAGTCGGCTGGCGACTTGATTTCCTTGCGGTACCAGCCGCCCATCTGCGTGCCGGTGTTGCCGCCAGCGAAGCTGATGGCGTTGTAGTTCGCGTAGAACTCGTTCATCAGCTTGCGGCCGTTGCCATGCAGCATCCAGGCGTTCATCTGGCGGGCATTGAAGCCGAAGGGAATGGCCGAGCCCAGCGCGAAGGCGGGGTTCTTGCCATAGAAGTAGTAAGGCACGGTGTGGCACATCTCCACGGTGCCTTGCTGCACGCCGTCCATCACGCCGAAGGGAGGCATCAGCTCGCCACCCGCGTGCACGGAGATTTCAAACTTGCCACCGGACATGGCCTTGACGGCCTTGGAGAACACATCGGCGCCACCGTAGATGGTGTCCAGCGACTTGGGGAAGCTGGAAGCCAGACGCCAGCGGATGGCAGCCTGGGCGTGGACAGCAGGCGCAGCGCCCGCAGCCAGCACACCGGCGATGCCAGCATGCTTGATGATTGAACGACGATCCATGAGGTTCTCTCCGATATATTGATTGCAAAACTTGGGCTGCACGCGTTGTGCACGGCAAGCCAAGGACTCGATTCAGCCGAGGGCCATTGTAGGAACATGCCCCGGGGGACTTTTGCGGGTTTTCCCGCGAAATCCGGCGTGGGCAGTGCACCTTCAGGCTTCTGCAAGCATCCGCTGGGCGGCGTGCCCACACGCGCCCTGGCGGCGCGCGGTGCGGCGGCCGGGGCGCACCGCCCGGCCAAAGCGCTCAGGCGGCGTTGTCGGGCAGAAAACGCGCGGCAATCGATGCGCGGATGCCTGCGGCGTCGAGCCCCTGCAGGGCCAGCAATTTGGCCGGGTCGCCGTGTTCGATGAACACATCGGGCAGGCCCAGTTGCAGCACGGGGCGCACGATGCCCAGGGTGTGGAGGGCTTCGGTCACGGCACTGCCTGCGCCACCCTGGATCGCACCTTCTTCGAGCGTGACCAAGGCATCGTGGCGCTCGGCCACGTCGCGCAGCAAGGCCTCGTCGATGGGCTTGGCCCAGCGCATGTTGACCACGGTGGCATCGAGCAACTCGGCAGCCTCCAGCGCGGGGTACAACAAGGTGCCAAACGACAGGATGGCGATGCGCGGCGCCTTGGCATCGGTGCCCTGGCGCTCGCGGCGGATCTCGCCCTTGCCGAACGGCAGGCCGTCCAGCCCCGCCAGCGGGGCCACGCCCGCGCCGCTGCCGCGCGGGTAGCGCACGGCCACGGGGTGGTTCTGCTCGAAGGCCGTGGTGAGCAGCTGGCGGCATTCGCGCTCATCGGCCGGGCAGGCCATGCCCATGTTGGGAATGCAGCGCACAAACGGGATGTCGTACGCGCCCGCATGCGTGGCGCCGTCGGCCCCCACCAGGCCCGCGCGGTCCAGCGCAAACACCACGGGCAGGTTCTGCAGCGCCACGTCGTGGATCAGCTGATCGTAGCCACGCTGCAAAAACGTGGAGTAGATCGCCACCACGGGCTTCACGCCCTCGCAGGCCATGCCCGCGGCAAAGGTCACGGCGTGCTGCTCGGCAATGCCCACGTCGTAGTAGCGGTCGGGGAAGCGCTTTTCAAACTCGACCATGCCCGAGCCCTCTCGCATGGCGGGCGTGATGCCCACCAGGCGCTGGTCCTGCGCGGCCATGTCGCACAGCCACTGGCCGAACACCTGGGTGAAGGTCTGCTTGGGCGGCGTGGCGGGCTTGGTCAGGCCCACGCTGGGGTCGAACTTGCCGGGGCCGTGGTAGGCAATGGGGTCGGCCTCGGCCAGTTTGTAGCCCTGGCCTTTTTTGGTGACCACATGCAGGAACTGCGGGCCCTTGAGGCTCTTGATGTTTTCGAGCGTGGGGATCAGCGAGTCGAGGTCGTGCCCGTCGATGGGGCCGATGTAGTTGAAGCCGAATTTCTCGAACAGGGTGGCGGGCACCACCATGCCCTTGGCCTGCTGCTCGAAGCGCTTGGCCAGCTCCAGCAGGGGCGGCACGGGCTTGAGCACGGTCTTGCCCACGTTCTTGGCGGCGGCGTAGAACTGGCCGCTCATGAGCTGGGCCAGGTAGCGGTTGAGCGCGCCCACGGGTGGGCTGATCGACATGTCGTTGTCGTTGAGCACCACCAGCAGGTTGCAGTCGGCCACACCAGCGTTGTTCAGCGCCTCGAAGGCCATGCCTGCGGTCATCGCGCCGTCGCCGATGATGGCCACGGCGTGGCGGTTTTCACCCTTGCGTTTGGCGGCCAGGGCCATGCCCAGCGCGGCCGAGATGCTGGTGCTGGAATGCGCCGTGCCAAAGGTGTCGTAGATGCTTTCGGCGCGCTGCGGAAAGCCCGAGATGCCGCCCAGCTGGCGCAGCGTGTGCATGCGCTCGCGGCGGCCGGTCAGGATCTTGTGGGGGTAGGTCTGGTGGCCCACGTCCCACACCAGACGGTCTTCGGGGGTGTTGAAGACATGGTGCAGGGCCACGGTCAGCTCCACCGTGCCCAGGTTGGAGCTGAGATGGCCGCCGGTCTGGGAGACGCTGTGCACCACAAACTCGCGCAACTCGGCAGCCAGCGCCTTGAGGTCGGCGCGCGCCAGCTGGCGCAGGTCTGCCGGGTCGTTGATGGTCTGCAGCAGGGGGAAGGAGGTCGTGGACATTTACTATTCTTTTAATAGCTACTAACGCATGATGGACAGGCGGTAGAGGCCAATTTTGTTCAAATTCTAGTAAGAGCGGCGCACCACCATGTCGGCCAGCGCAGCCAAGGCCCGGGTGTCCGGCAAGCCACTGCGCGCCAGGGCGGCATGTGCGTCCTGCAGCAGCTCCTGGGCATGGGCCTGGGCACGCTCCAGGCCCAGCAAAGAGACATAGGTGGGCTTGTCGGCGGCGGCATCCTTGCCCGCTGTCTTGCCCAGCGTGGCGGAATCGGCCACCACATCCAGGATGTCATCCACCACCTGGAACGCGAGGCCCATGGCCGCGCCGTAATCCGACAGCGCCTGGTACGCGGCCGGTGCCGCATGGCCACACACGGCACCCATGAGCACACTGCCCTGCAGCAGCGCGCCGGTCTTGAGCCGGTGCATCTGGCGCAACTGGTCTTCGGTCAGCGCCACGCCCACGCTGGCCAGGTCGATCGCCTGGCCGCCTGCCATGCCAGCCGAGCCAGCTGCACGCGCCAGCAGGCGGCACAGCGTGGCCTGCATGGCGGCGGGCAGGGTGTTGTCGTCAGGGGTGAGCAGCTCGAACGCAAAGGCCTGCAGCGCATCGCCCGCCAGCAGGGCCTGGGCTTCGCCAAACTGCACATGCACCGTGGGCTTGCCCCGGCGCAGGATGTCGTTGTCCATGCAGGGCATGTCGTCGTGCACCAGGGAATAGGCATGGATCAGCTCTACCGCACACGCAGCGCGCAGGGCCGCTTCGCCCGACACCTCTGCAACGGGCGTGCCACTGCACACGGCCTCGTACGCCGCCAGCACCAGCAGCGGCCGCAGGCGCTTGCCGCCATCGAGCACGGCGTAGCGCATGGCATCGCCCAGCCCGGCGGGGGCGCCATGGCCCACCCATCCGGACAGGGCCTGCTCCACGCGGGCCAGGTGGTTGTGGCTCCAAGGGGCCACGTCAAACGGGGAAAGCTGACTCATCACTGCGGCTGAAGGCGCGGGCACTGCACTCATTCCTGGGTCCATGGTTGGAGCTGGCCATCGTCCAGCACCTTGATCTGGTCCTGCACCGCTTCCAGCCGCTGGCGGCAAAACGCCAGCAGCGCCGCGCCACGCCGGTAACCCGCCAGCATCTGGTCCAGCGGCAGCTGGCCCGATTCGATGCGGGCCACAAGCTGCTCCAGCTCTTCCAGCGCCGCTTCGTAGCTGGCAGGTTCGGCGGGTAGCGCAGGGGTGGCAGGAGCCTTGGGCATGGGCAAAGCGGCAGAGCGCAGGTGAGAAAACCGGCCATTTTAGGCGCACCACCACGGCGCAGAGACCGAAGCCCGCCGAATGGATGCGGCGCCCCAGAACCCGCCCGGCAACCGCCAAAGGCACAGGCCCAGCCAGCGCCTGTTTGACCTGCATCTAGAACAAGGATTTCAATACACGTAGGGGGGGTGCGGGAATAACCCCACCGCCTATAATCCCATTCCCGTCGAGCCGGCTACTCACCCTAGCCGGTTTCTTTTTTCTGGATGCGCCTTGGCGCACCTCCCGCACTTCCCTGTGGGGAGTCTTTAGGTCAGGTCACCCATGTCTGATTTAAGTCTTCAACTGCAGCAGGCCGCAAGCCAACTACCAGTTTCAAGCTACTTTGACGATGCGCTGTTCCAGCGCGAGCTGGACACCATCTTCCAGCGCGGGCCCCGCTATGTGGGGCACCAGTTGAGCGTGCCGAATCCCGGCGACTACTACGCACTGCCCCAGGAGGGCGAGGGCCGCGCACTGGTGCGCAACGCCCAGGGTGGCATCGAGCTGGTCTCCAACGTCTGCCGCCATCGCCAGGCCGTGATGCTCAAGGGCAAGGGCTCGCTGTCGGGCCAGGGCAAGGGCCACGCGGGTGGCAACATCGTCTGCCCCCTGCACCGCTGGACATACAGCCCCAAGGGCGAGCTGCTGGGCGCGCCCCACTTTGCGCACGACCCCTGCCTCAACCTGAACAACTACAAGCTGCGCGAGTGGAACGGCCTGCTGTTTGAAGACAACGGCTACGACGTGGCCGCCGACCTGGCCCAGATGGGCCCGCGCGCCGACCTGGACTTTGACGGCTACGTGCTCGACCACGTAGAGCTGCACGAGTGCAACTACAACTGGAAGACCTTCATCGAGGTCTATCTGGAGGACTACCACGTCGGCCCCTTCCACCCGGGCCTGGGCAGCTTTGTCACCTGCGACGACCTGCGCTGGGAGTTCGGCAAGAACTACTCGGTGCAGACCGTGGGCGTGGCCAACCGCCTGGGCAAGGCCGGCAGCCCCGTGTACGAGCGCTGGCACAAGGCGCTGCTGGACTACCGGGACGGCAAGCCACCACAGTACGGCGCGATCTGGCTCACCCTGTACCCGCACATCATGGTGGAGTGGTACCCGCATGTGCTGACGGTCTCCACGCTGCACCCCATCAGCCCCACCAAGACGCTGAACATGGTGGAGTTCTACTACCCCGAGGAGATCGCCGCCTTCGAGCGCGAGTTCGTCGAGGCGCAGAAGGCCGCCTACATGGAGACCTGCATCGAGGACGATGAGATCGGCGAACGCATGGACGCGGGCCGCAAGGCTTTGCTGGCCCGTGGCGACAACGAAGTCGGCCCTTACCAGAGCCCCATGGAAGACGGCATGCAGCACTTCCACGAGTGGTACCGCGAAGCCATGAACGGCGACGCGCTGGGCGCCAACACCCCAAAACGCTGAATACAGCGGCAAATCCCCGCCAATCCGCAGGCCCGCCGTGGTCTGCTCTCATTACAATAGCTGCCGGTGCTTAAAAAATAAGCGCCGACAGCTATTTTCATTTCTGCGCCACACGGCGCACTTCAAGAGACCACAACCCGATGCAAGCCCTCTGGATGGTGTTGGCCGCTTTCCTGTTTGCCAGCATGGGGGTGTGCGTCAAGATCGCGTCGGACTTCTTCAACTCGGCCGAACTGGTGTGCTACCGGGGCCTCATCGGCATGGCCATCCTGTGGCTGCTGGCGCGCTCGCAAAAGGTAACGCTGGCCACGCAGTACCCCGGCATGCACGCCTGGCGCAGCCTGGTGGGCGTGACGTCGCTCGGGGCCTGGTTCTTTGCGATTGCCCACCTGCCCCTGGCCACGGCCATGACGCTCAACTACATGAGCAGCGTGTGGATCGCCGCGTTCCTGATTGGCGGCACGCTGCTGGCCTGGCGCCCCTCGCCCGCCACGCCCCGCCCGGCCCTGCAGGGCCCGCTGGTGCTGACGGTGCTGGTCGGTTTTATTGGCGTGGTGCTGATGCTGCGCCCCAGCCTCGACCAGAACCAGGCCTTTGCCGGACTGATCGGGCTGATGTCCGGCCTGACGGCCGCGTTTGCCTACATGCAGGTGGTGGCACTGTCACGCATCGGCGAGCCGGAGTCGCGCACCGTGTTTTATTTTGCGGTGGGCTCGGCGGTAGCGGGCGGTGGCGCCCTACTCTTCACGGGCACCTCGCCCTGGCCGGGCTGGCAGGCGCTGTGGTTGCTGCCCATCGGGGTTCTGGCCGCCGGTGGCCAGCTGTGCATGACCAAGGCCTATGCCAGCGCCAAGACCCAGCGCGGCACGCTGGTGGTGGCCAACCTGCAGTATTCGGGCATCGTGTTTGCTGGCCTCTACAGCGTGCTGCTGTTCGGCGACAAGATCCCCCCCATCGGCTGGATCGGCATGGCCCTCATCGTGGGCAGCGGCATTGTGGCCACCATCCTGCGGGCCCGCGCGGCACCCGGAGCCCCCGCAGAAGAACATTGATACAACGTGGCTGCACAAGGCCGTATGCAGTTGGACACAATGGAGCCCGTTTTTCCTTCGCACCGGCACACACCATGACCTACACGACCCTCATCTCTGCCACCGAACTGCAGGCCCAGATCGACAGCGGCGCGCCGCTGATGTTGTTCGACTGCAGCTTTGACCTGATGCAGGCATCGGCCGGCGCCCAGCAGTACGGCGAGGCCCACATCCCCGGCGCGGTGTATGCCGATCTGAACAACCACCTGAGCGCCAAACATGGCGTGCCGGGTGCTGGCGGCACCGTCACCGCGCAAGAGGCCGACAAGCCCGCATCCGGCGGCCGCCACCCGCTGCCCAGCCGCGAGCGCTTTGCGATGTGGCTGTCCAGCGTGGGTTTTGCCAACAATATGCAGGCCGTGGTGTATGACCGCCAGGGCGCCAACTACTGCGGGCGGCTGTGGTGGATGCTCAAGTGGGCGGGCCACGATGCCGTGGCCGTGCTCGATGGCGGACTGCAGGCCTGGCAAGCCGCTGGCGGCGCGGTCAAAGGCGGCGAGGAGCCCTCGCACTTCCAGTCCCACTTTCAACTGGGTGCGCCCCTGCGCCGACTGGCCACGGCCAGCGACGTGCTTGCGGGCCTGGGCAATCCAGCGCAGAACGTGATCGATGCCCGCGCTGGTGCCCGCTACCGAGGCGAAGTCGAGCCGCTGGACCCGGTGGCAGGCCATATTCCGGGCGCACTCAACCGCCCCTTTGCCGAGAACATCGGCGCCGACGGCCATTTCAAGCCTGCGGCTGTGCTGTGTACTGAGTTCAACGCCCTGCTGGCAGGGCGCGACCCCGCCACGGTAGTGCACCAGTGCGGAAGCGGCGTGAGCGCTGTGCCCAATCTGCTGGCCATGGAAGTCGCGGGCCTGGGCCCCACGGCACTGTTTGCCGGCAGCTGGAGCGAGTGGTGTTCCGACCCTTCGCGCCCCGTCGAAAAAGGCTAAGCAGCGCTCGCGTCAGCGGTTATCAGGCGACAAGGGTTGCAAAAGCGCAAAAAAGAGGGGTTTGCGGGTGCTATCAAAACCATGAGCAGATTCGGGCGCAGGGTGTGCAAGGGGACAGCACACCCGCGCCTATGAAAACGCGGGGCGGAACCTGAGCGGCGTGTAAGGCAAATTCCTACACCGCCCACCACACAACCAGACACGCGGCACAGCCAAACCCCGACTTAATTTCTGATTGGGGCGGTTTCACAATCCATTTCAACGGATCACGCAAAACCTGCAACCAGCAGGCAACGCAGGGTCCGGGAACTGGAACAAAGGAAGCCGCCATGACCAACGAACAACTCCTCGCCGAAATCCGCGAAGCCAACCTCACCTACCTGATGCTGGCCCAGACCCTGATTCGCCAGGACAAGGCAGAAGCCGTGTTCCGCTTGGGCATGAACGAAGAGTCTGCCGATATTCTCGCGTCGCTGTCTGCCGCGCAAGTGATGAAGCTGGCCTCCCGCAACACGCTGCTGTGCAGCTTCCGCGTGGACGACAACCTGGTGTGGAGCTTGCTGACCAACCACTCGGCCAAGAAGGTGGGCAACGAAGCCACCAACACACTGCACGCCAACATTTTGATGGCCAGCCGTGTGTCGGAAGTGCTCTGAACCCGACCCTTCTTCACCCCGCCTGAAAGCCCGCCATGTCTACCTCCGCCAAAGCCCCAGTCAAGAGCGTTCTGAACGAATCGAAGCAGATCGAACGCGCCGCCATGCTGATCCAGATGGGCGCCCGCATGCAGGTGCTCGAATCGGAAACCACGCTGTCGTATGAGCGCCTGATCCGGCTGTACAAGGAGATCGCAGGCAAGTCGCCATCGAAAGGCCAGCTGCCGTTTTCGACCGACTGGTTCCTGACCTGGCAGGAGAACATCCACAGCTCGCTGTTCCTGAACATCTACGAGTACCTGTCCAAGGGCGTGGACCTGGATTCGGTGGAGTTGCTGACCAAGGCCTACCGCCTCTATAACGAACAAGTCACCACCGCCGAGATCGAGCCTCTGCTGTCCTTCACCCGCGCCTGGCGTCTGGTCAAGTTTGTGGACGCGGGCATGCTGACCCGCACCAAATGCTCACAGTGCAGCGGCCAGTTTGTGACCGAGCTGTACGAGAACCGCCACTTCACCTGCGGCCTGTGCAACCCACCAGCGCGCGCGGGCAAGAGCAAGACGGCGGGTGCGTTGATGTTGCATTGAGCCGGGGCCATCTGAAGCCCAAGACAATGGCCTCAGACCAAATTCTCAGCGCCCCTTGCCAGCCCCTTGCGGGCTGGTTTTCATTTCCGCAGCTGCATTTGCGCACCGGCAATCGACTCAACGCCCGGTCAACAGCATGCGCACGTTCTCGTCCACTGGCACCGCATAGCTGTGGGCCGCGACCACATGGTTGCCCATCGGATTCACCAGCTTGAGGCTGAGGTAAAGCATTGACGCGGACATCGCGTAGGTCCCCACCACCACGGCCTGCGCGTTCTGCGCCTGGCTCACCTCGCGTGCTTCGCGGGACAGCAGCAGCTCTCCCTGGTCGCGGTGCAAAACCAGGCTCTCGCGCAGCTTCACCTCCGTCACGCGCAGGCCCCGCTGCACCATGCGACCCGCTATCTGCTCCGAAAAGATACGCCCAAGGCGCGAGGATTCATTCAATCGGTCCACATTGACCAGCGTCGCCACCAGCACCGGCTGACTGGCATCCAGAACCGCATGCAACAGCAGCGCATCAGTGGCCCGTTCATTGACCTCAATCAGATCGGTACGAGCGCCCCCGCCAGTGCGGTCACCGTAGTAGTAGGTGCTGACCGGGTTGCTGGCGCAGCCCTGAATGCCAAGCGCCGCCAGGACCGCCGCAGAGCACCACAGGGCTCTGCGCGCCAAAAGATGCAGCGTCTTCATGGTGCCACCACCCGCCAGGTCTTGACCGGTGTCGGAACGGGAGCCACGGGCGGCAGCTCGGGCAGGTAGAGCACCGCATCAGCTTGTTCGATGTAATACATGTCAGCCGACCCCGCGAGGTAGCGGTCCTGGCTTTTGAGCGTGGTGGTGATGAGCACTTCGGTGCGTGTGGGGCCGCCCGCAGCAGCACCCTGTGTGTACAGCTGCGCCATGTCCAGGGCCACACCCGCCCCTACCCCCAATGCGGTGGCCACACCGGGCAACAGCGTGCGGTCCGCGTAATGCACCTTCCAGTCGCGCCACACACCAACACCCGTGCCCAAAAGGGTCCCGCCGATAGGCACAGGCAAGTTGCGAGGAACCGCCGATTCATGCTGCACCAGCTGCGTTTGCACCTCGAGCACTACCGCTGTTGGCACGGTCGAAACCGCCACCCCCCGGTTCAGCAAATGCACCTTCAAGAGTTTGAGGAAACCCAAGTTGAAGCTGGAGTTGTCCGCCACAGTGACGTGGATGGGGTACTCGCCTTGTGGCCAGGAGGCAATCTTGTCGGCCACGCGCGCGGCCACATCACCCGCCAGCACATCCCAGTGGTGCACGGCGCGCGCCTTTTTCTGGCCAGTGGCAGGGTAGTTGTCAGCGCGCGGCACATCCAGGGTGCCACAGCCTGACAGCAGCACCGCAGCCAGCACGGCCGCAAGGCTGAGAATGCGGAGGTAGGGGGATGTCATGGGGGCATGTTAGCGGCGCAGGTCCACCGCGATCGGCGCAACAGCGCGGTTTTTCCCGTCCAAAGCCGCGCTTTCAGCGCTTGGAAGCACCACGGCCTGCGTTCACAATAGCTCCACACAACGAACCTCCTGAAGACCATGCACACCATGAACACGACAAACCGCCTCGCATCCCTGCTGGCCTTGACCGCTGCTCTGGCGGGCTGCGGAGGAGCGGCAGACAAAACCAGCACACCGGCCCCCTCGCCCACCCCAGCACCGGCACCTGCCCCCGTGCCGACGGCCCCCGTCAGCGTGGGCTTTGTGCAGCCGACCAGCAACGTGCTCGAACCCAATGTGTCGGAATCCCTGTCGGTCAATGTGCTTGTCAATGGCAGCCAGGCCCCCAACGGCACCGTCGCAACGTTCACCGTCAACCCCACCAGCGCAGCCGCTCTGGCCCCCGTGGCGCCGACCACGGTGGGCGGCGTTGCCAACTCCACGCTGACGGTGAGCAGCCTGCCTCCCACGGCCACTTTCCAGGTTGCCGCCACTACCACCAGCAGCGCCAACACGGCCACGGACAGCCTCACCTACTATGTGCGCCCCGCACACAAGCCATTGCAAGTGCTGGTGCCCGCCTACTTCAGCGCCACCGGTACCACCTCGCCCTGGGTCACCCTCACCAGCGGCGCGACCAGCTATCCGGACGTGAAGATCACCGCCATCGCCAACCCCAGCAGCGGCGTCCTGACAGCTGACACCAAGGAAGACACTGATCTCACCAAAGCCATCAAGGCCTTCCAGGCCGTCTCGGGCACCAGCAACCGCGTGATTGGCTATGTCGCCACCACCTCGATCAGCAGCGGAGCGCTGTCGGTGGCCGACATCAAGGCCACCATCACCAACTACATCCGGCTCTATCCCGGGCTGTTCGACGGCTTCTTCCTGGATGGCATGGCCACCGACAGCTCCCGCGTGGCGCATTTCCAGGAGGTCTATACCCATGTGAAGGGGCTGACCACGGGCCTGACCACCGGCGCAACGCCGCCCGCCGCCCCCATCGTGATCGGCAACCCGGGCACTTACCCGGTTGCGGCCTACGCGGGTGTCGCCGACACGCTGGTGACCTATGCGGGCAATGCGGCGGCCTACGCGAACATCGACCCCCAGCCAGGCAACACCTGGGTCTATGCCAAGGACAACAGCGCACAGGCCATGCTGGTACACACGGCCAGCACCTGCACCGACATGCAGACGGCCGTGAAAAATGCCAATCGGCCGCGCATGAACACGGGCGTGGTCTACGCAACCAACCTGGCGATCGGGGCGCCTTGGTCCGCACTGCCCACCTATTGGCAGCAGATGCTGGGCACCGTGGACGCATTGAACAAGCAACGCACCCTGCCCCTGTGCTGACTCTGGCCGATGGCCGTGGGGGCTGCCCCGCGCTGAGCCGCCTGTTTACGATGGGGCCATGACGACCGCCCCCATCACCCCCACGCCGCCGCCGGACACCCCGCCCCCCATTGCAGACGCGGGGTCGCCCCTTCCCGCAACCGGCACCGCGCCCGACCCGGAGCCGGAGGCCTTGATTTCAGCGGCCACACCGACGGCTGCCCCCACACTGGCGCCACCGCCCGCAGCGCCCCTGACCCTCCACATGCCCGTGGACGTGCGCAACCTGTCGCTTGCCCTGCTGGCGCTGTTTGCCACGGTGGCGCTGCTGCACTGGGCCAGTGCGGTGTTCATCCCCATCATGCTCAGCCTGCTGCTGACCACCGCGCTGCGGCCGGCAGTGGATATCCTGCACCGCTGGCACATTCCGCGCTGGCTGGGGGCGGGCGCGCTGCTGATCGCCATGGTCTCGGGGCTGGCCAGTGCCGCCTGGTCGCTCAGCGACGGCGCCGCGCAGCTGGTGGACTCGCTGCCCGTGGCCGCGACGAAGGTGCGCGACAACCTCAAGGCCCGTGCGGGTGGCAGCAGCCCGCTGGACACCATGCAGAAGGCCGCCACGCAGCTTGAACAGGCGGCCAACGAAAGCAGCGCCACGGCCGCGCCGCGCCGGGGTGTGCAGCGGGTCATTGTCGAGCGCCAGCCCTTCAACATCCGCGACTACCTCTGGAGCGGCACCGTGGGGCTGATGTCGGCCCTGGGGCAGCTCATGGTGGTTGTGTTCCTGACCTTCTTCGCCCTGGCCTCGGGCAACCTGCTGCGCGACAAGCTGTTGCGCATCGCGGGCACCAGTCTGGAGCGGCGCAAGGTCACCACGCATGTCCTCGATGACATCACGCGCCAGATCCAGCACTATCTGCTGCTGCAGGTGTTCACCAGCGTGCTGGTGGGCGTGGCCACGGGCCTGGCCTACTGGGCACTGGGCCTGCAAAACGCAGCGGTGTGGGGCGTGGCGGCCGGGGTGCTCAACCTCGCGCCCTACATCGGCTCGGCGCTGGTCACGGGTGCGTCGGCGCTGGTGGCCTTCCTGCAGTTCGGCACCCTCGACATGGCCCTGGCCGTGGGGGGGGCATCCCTGGTGATCCACACCATCGTCGGCAACCTGCTTACGCCCTGGCTCACCAGCCGCGCCAGCAGCATGAGCCCGGTGGCCGTTTTCGTGAGCGTGCTGGCCTGGGGCTGGCTCTGGGGCCTGTGGGGGCTGCTGCTGGGCATCCCGGTGATGATGGCCGTAAAAGCGGTGTGCGACCGCGTGGAAGACCTCAAGCCGGTGGGCGAGCTGCTGGGCCAGTAGGCACGACGGGTGCCACCTTGCCTGCAACACCCTGCGCGCACTGCTGCACAAACGCGGGCAGGTCGTCCGCCGCCAGGGCACGGCTGTAGTACCAGCCCTGCACGCGCAAGTCGATGGAGGCGGGCAGCACCTGCAGCTGTTCATCGGTCTCCACCCCCTCGACGACGATGCCCAGCCCCAGGCTCTGGCAAAAGTGCAACAGGCCCTCCAGCACGCGGGCACCTTGTGGCTCGGCACTGGTCACCACAAAACTGCGGTCGATCTTGATGGTGTCCACCGCAAAGGCGTGCAGATAGCTCAGTGACGAGTACCCGGTGCCAAAGTCGTCGATGGACACCTTGGCGCCCACGGCATGCACCCGGGCAATGGCATCGCGCATCTGCGCCACATCGGCCGCCAGGGCGTCTTCCGTGATCTCGATGCTGATACACCCCGCTGCAGGCGCAATCAAGGCCACCAGGCGCTGGCAGTGGGCGGGCGACATGAGGGTAGGCCCCGTGACGTTGATGGAAACCGGCAGCTCAAACCCCGCATTGCGCCAGCGCCGGTACTGCCGCAGCGCCGCAGCCGCCACCCACAGGTCCACCTCCTTCATCAGCCCCGCCTCGGACAACCAGGCCAGGAACGACCCCGGTGACTGGATCCGCCCCTGCGAGTCGCGGGCGCGCAGCAACGCCTCGCACCCCACACACAGGCCCGTGCGCGGCGACACCTGCGGCTGGTACTCCAGGAAAAACTCATAGCCCCCCATGCGGCGCACCCGGGCCACCAGATCCTCCCGGCGGGCCTGGCCCTGCTGCGCCGCCACGATGGGGTCGTGGGCATAGAGGCTGCCCTCCTCCTGCAGCCGCGTGAAGGTGGTGTCCAGCCCGGGCAGGTGCACGGTGGTGGCGTTGTGGCGCTCCAGCGCACGCACGGCCGGTGCATAGATGCAGGCCCCAAGCAGCACCAGGGCCAGTTGCAAGGCCACAGCCGACCAAGCCCCCTGGGTGCTGACATAGGCGTTGAACACCACCGGGGCGTTCAGGGGCATGGGCACGGTGGCCATCGGCACCCAGCCCGCCTGCACGGCCGCCAATGCCAGGCAGGCGTTGACCGCAGGCACCAGGATGAAGGGAATGAGCAGGCGCGGATTCAGGATCAACGGGATGCCGAACAGCAGCAGCTCGTTCACATTCAGCAAGGCCATGGGCAGGCTGGCCACCGCCAGCAGGCGCAGCCCCGGGCTGCGCACCCGCCACAGCACAGCCACCACCAGCGACAAGGTGCCGCCCGCGCCCCCGATGAAGGCAAACGCCCCCAGCAGCCCCGCGTTGAGCGGGTACTGGGGCACCTGGTCGGTCAGCAGCTCGATGGCGTTCCAGCCCACCGCCTGCTCCAGCACCTGGAACAGGGGCTGCAGCGCGTGGTAGCCGTGAATGCCAAAGAACCACAGCAGCGAGTTCATGCCGGTGAGCACGACGGCGTTGAAGTAAGGCCGATCGGGATCGACCATGTCCATGGGCAGGCTCCAATGCGCCAGGCCCGACCATTGCTGCAGCAAAGCCAGCACCGCCGCCAGCAGCCCGGCAGTGACGATGCCGGGCACCACCATGTTCACCGCGTCCTCAACGTTGTCGCTGACCAGCGCTCCGCGTGACACCTGCAGCCAGCGCACCCGCATCAGCCGGGCTATCAGCGGCACATTGATGAGCGGCGACGCAATCGCGATGAACAGCACCAGCGTGGCGGCAGCACGCGGCTGCCCACTGAGCTGGTACGACGCCAGCGCCACATACACAAAACACAGAAAAGCCACCGGCAGCCGTGGCAACTGGTGGCGAATGGCCAGCATGTAGCCAATCGAAGCGGCAATCAGCAGCGGCAGGATGCGACTGATCTCGCCATGCAGCCCCGCCAGCATGTCGCCCACCGCAGGCGGCAGCCCCAGCACCCGGGCCAGCACCGACAGCACCAGGAACACGGCCGACACCATGAGGCAGGGCAACACCCACAGCAGCCCCTCGCGGATGGCCCGCATCGAATCGGCGCGCGCCACGGCCTCCAGCCGGTGCGACAGCAACACCCTCCAGGCCGCCAGATCCATGCCCAAAGCCATGCCCCCCGGCCCGTTAGCGACGAGCCACCACCATGACAACGCACCGCAGGGCCGTGCCACCACAGTGGCTACTCTGCGCCGATAGCCAGGGCCTGCTGCCAAGCCCCCGCCAAGGGCGCTGCAGCGCCCCGGTGGCCATGCTAGCGCGCGCGGGCGCAGGTGGCAAAACGGCTGAAGAAGCGCGGGCGATCAGCCCGTATTGCGCAGCCCAGCCGCAATCCCGTTGATGGAGATGTGGATACCCGTCTGCACACGCTCGTCGCCCTGCCCTGCACGCCAGCGGCGCACCAGCTCCACCTGCAAGTGGTGCAGCGGGTCGATGTACGGAAAGCGGTGCTTGATGGAACGCGCCAGCGCCGTGTTGTGCGTCAGGCGCTGCTTGTCGCCCGTGATGCGGGTCAGCGCCTCGGCCGTGCGTTGCCACTCGGCCTCGATGGCGGTGAACACCTTCTTGCGCAGGCGCGCGTCGGTCACCAGTTCGCTGTAGCGCGATGCCAGGGCCAGATCGCTCTTGGCCAGCACCATGTCCATGTTGGACAGCAGTGTGCGAAAGAACGGCCACTGGCGGTACATCTTCTGCAGTAGCGCCAGCTGGGCCTTGGGGTCCTTGCCCTCGGCGTTCACGAACGCATCCACCGCCGAGCCAAAACCGAACCAGCCCGGCAGCGTGAGGCGGCACTGGCCCCAGCTGAAGCCCCAGGGGATGGCGCGCAGGTCTTCGATCTTCTGGCTGGCCTTGCGGCTGGCGGGGCGAGAGCCAATGTTCAACTCGGCAATCTCACGGATGGGCGTGGAGTTGAAGAAGTAGTCGGTAAAGCCGGGCGTTTCGTACACCAGCGCACGGTAGCTGCCCATGCTGGCCAGCGAGAGCTGCGCAGCAGCATCCAGAAACGCCTTGGTCGCAGGCTTGGTGGGCTGCAGCAGCGTGGCTTCGAGCGTGGCGGCCACCAGGGTTTCGAGGTTGCGGCGGCCGATCTCGGGGTTGGCGTATTTCGACGCAATGACCTCGCCCTGCTCCGTCAGACGGATCTGGCCGCGCACGGTGCCGGGCGGCTGCGCCAGGATGGCCTGGTAGCTGGGGCCGCCGCCCCGGCCCACCGTGCCGCCCCGGCCATGGAACATGCGCAGCTGGATGCCGTGGCTGGTGGCGAGTTCGTCGAAAAGTTCAACGAGGGCAATCTCGGCGCGGTACAGCTCCCAGTTGCTGGTGAAGATGCCGCCATCCTTGTTGCTGTCGCTGTAGCCGAGCATGATGTCCTGCTCGCCACCGCTGCGCTGCACCAGCGCCGCCACGCCGGGCAGGCTGTAGAACTCGCGCATGATGGGCGCGGCGTTGCGCAGGTCTTCGATGGTCTCGAACAGCGGCACCACGATGAGGTGGTTGCGCGACTCGGCATCGAGCGTGCCATTCATCAGGCCCACTTCCTTTTGCAGCAGCAGCACTTCGAGCAAATCGCTCACCGTTTCGGTGTGGCTGATGATGTAGTGGCGGATGGCTTCGTGACCGAAGCGCTCGCGCATCACGCGGGCGGTCTCGAAGATGGCCAGCTCGCCCTGGGCATGGGCAGAGTATTCGGCACCCACCACACGCAGCGGGCGCGCGTCGTTCAGCAGCTTGATCAGCAGTGCGCGCTTGGCGGCTTCCTGCAGGCCGGCGTACTGGGGCTCAATGCGCGCCTTGGCCAGCAGCTCGGCCACCACTTCTTCGTGTTTGTCGGAGCTTTGGCGCAGGTCCACCGTGGCCAGGTGAAAACCGAACACCTGCACGGCGCGGATCAGCGGATGCAAGCGCTCGGCGGCCAGGGCCTCGCCGTGGTGTGACTGCAAAGAGGCCTCGATCACCCGCAGGTCGGCCAGGAACTCCTCGGCGCTGGCGTAGGCGTTTTGTGGCGCCACGGCGTGGCGAGCGGCCTCGCCACCCGTCAAGTCCTTGAGCGATGCCGCCAGGCGCGCATAAATGCCTGTGAGGGCGCGGCGGTAGGGCTCGTCCACGCGGTGTTCGTTGGTGTCGGGCGAGCGCTGGGCCAAGGCCTCCATCTCGGCCGACACCTGCACCAGGCGGGCAGACAGCGACAGCTCGCCGCCCAGGTAGTGCACCTCGGTCAGGTAATGGCGCAGGGCCACTTCGGCCTGGCGGCCCAGCGCGTACTGCAGCGTCTGCGCCGTCACATTGGGGTTGCCGTCGCGGTCGCCGCCGATCCACTGGCCCATGCGCAGAAAGCTGTGCACGGGGTACTGGCCCAGCTCGTTTTCCAGGTCGGCGTAGATCTTGGGGATTTCGCGCAGGAAGGTAGCTTCGTAATAAGAGAGCGCGTTTTCGATCTCGTCGGCCACGGTGAGCTTGCTGTAGCGCAAGAGGCGCGTTTGCCACAGCTGGGCCACGCGGGCGCGCAGCAGGGCTTCGTTGGCGGCCAGCTCGCGCGGGGTGAGCGCATCCTTGGCGCTGTTGTAGAGCTGGGCGCGCACCTGGATGTCGTCGCGCGTGGCCAGCAATTGGGCGATGTCGCGCTCGGCGTCCAGAATGCTTTTGCGCTGCACCTCGGTGGGGTGGGCGGTGAGCACGGGGGCCACGTAGCTGCCCGCCAGCGTCTGCGAGATGGTCTTGGGCGCAATGCCGGCCCAGCGCAGGCGCGACAGGGCCACCTCGATGCTGCCTTCTTGCGTGTCGCCTGCACGCTCGTGCACGGCGCGGCGGCGGATGTGGTGGCGGTCCTCGGCGAGGTTGGCCAGGTGGCTGAAATAGGTGAAGGCGCGGATCACGCTCACCGTCTGGTCGCCCGACAGGGACTTGAGCAGCTTCTTGAGCGCGCGGTCGGCTTCCTGATCGGCGTCGCGGCGGAAAGCGACGGAGAGCTTGCGCACCTGCTCCACCAGCTCGTACGCAGCCACGCCCTCCTGTTCTCGGATCACGTCGCCCAGAATGCGCCCGAGCAGGCGGATGTCGTCGATCAGGGGCTGGTCCTTGTCGGATCGTTTCATGGTGCGTGAGTCTCCGGAGGTGGGTGGTGGCCGGGAGCCGCCTGCCCCCGTGTCCCCCGGGGCGCACCAGCCCCAGTGCGGGCGCATGCTAGCATCGCCCGCCCCTGAAAGATTACAAACAGGTTACGAACTTGAGCCTCCAGAACGCCCCTCTTTCCATCGTGATCGCCACGCGCGAGAGCCGCCTGGCGCTGTGGCAAGCCGAGCATGTACAGGCCCTTTTGCGCGCACA
Organism: Acidovorax sp. GW101-3H11; assembly: GCF_001633105.1. Lineage (GTDB taxonomy): Bacteria > Pseudomonadota > Gammaproteobacteria > Burkholderiales > Burkholderiaceae_C > Acidovorax. The sequence continues at coordinate 103,387 of NZ_LUKZ01000029.1, read as the reverse complement.
GGGCCACCAGGTGGAGCTGCTGGGCATGACCACCAAGGGCGACCAGATCCTGGACCGGTCGCTGTCCAAGGTGGGCGGCAAGGGCCTGTTTGTGAAAGAACTGGAAGTGGCGCTGGAAGAAGGCCGCGCGCACATTGCGGTGCATTCGCTCAAGGACGTGCCCATGGAGCTGCCCGAGGGTTTTGCGCTGGCCTGCGTGATGGAACGCGAAGACCCGCGCGATGCGTTTGTCTCCCCCCACTACCCCAACATCGATGCCCTGCCCCAGGGCGCGGTGGTGGGCACATCCAGCCTGCGCCGCCAGGTGCTGCTGCAGGCCCTGCGGCCCGACCTGAAGATCGAGCCACTGCGTGGCAACCTCGACACCCGCCTGCGCAAGCTGGACGAAGGCCAGTACGACGCCATCGTGCTGGCGGCTGCGGGCCTGAAGCGCCTGGGGCTCGAATCCCGCATCCGCGCCACCTTCGCGCCCACCGCCATGTTGCCCGCCGCAGGCCAGGGTGCCCTGGGCATTGAAGTGCGCAGCGACCGGCAAGACCTGATCGACGCACTGGCGCCGCTGGCCCACCAGCCCACCTGGCTCACCGTGGCCGCCGAGCGCGCCGTGAGCCGCGCCATGGGCGGCAGCTGCTCCATGCCGCTGGCTGCACACGGCACCTTCACCGATGGTGTGCTGCAGCTCGATGCCGCCTGGGGCGATGTGGACGCACAAGCCCCCCTGGTGTGCGCAGCGGCCAGTGCCCCCGTCACCACGCTGGCGCAGGCCGAAGCGCTGGGCGAAGCGATTGCACAGCGCCTGCGCGCCGGTGGCGCGCGGGGCGCAGAACCCCTGAATTGATCGGCCCAGCCATGCCCCGGGTGATCGTCACGCGGCCCGCCCGCGAGGCTGCACACTGGGTCGGGCTGCTGGCGGCACGCGGCATTTCGGCCGTGGCCCTACCGCTGATTGACATCGGGCCGTGCACCGACGCGGCAGCACAACAAGCGCTGGCCCAGGCCCACGCCCGGCTGACGCAGTACCGGGCGCTGATGTTTGTCAGTGGCAATGCGGTGGTCCATTTTTTTGAAGAAAAATCGGCCTCTGCGCGCGACCATCATGCCCTATCAGCTATCAAAATAAGAGCATGGGCACCCGGCCCCGGCACGGCGCGTGCGCTGGAGCAAGCCGGGGTGCCACCGGGCCACATCGACGGCCCGGCGCCCGACGCCCCGCAGTTCGATTCGGAGGCGCTGTGGCAGCAGGTGGCCGGGCAAATCCGGCCTGGCGACCGGGTGCTCATCGTGCGTGGGCGCTCGGGCGGCGTGCACGACACCGCCCAGGGCAGCGGCCGCGACTGGCTGGCCCGGCAGATCGAGGCCGCAGGCGGGCAGGTGGACTTTGTGGTGGCATACCAACGCGGCGCGCCCCGGCTGGCCCCCGCCGAGGTGGCGCTGGCGCAACAGGCTGCGCAGGACGGCTCGGTCTGGCTGCTGAGCAGCTCCGAAGCCGTGGCCCACCTGTCAGAGGCGCTGCCCGGCCAGCACTGGGGCGCAGCGCGTGCACTGGCCACCCACCCGCGCATTGCCGAAGCGGCGCGCGCAGCGGGCTTTGGCACCGTGGGGGAATGCCGTCCGGCGCTGGAAGACGTGGTGGCCTCGATAGAATCGGCCGCATGAGTTCTGCGCCGCCCAACGACCTGCCTCCAGCCCCCACCGCCGCCCCTGTGGCCGCACCCGTGGGCGCGCCTGCAGCAGGCCCTGCACCTGTGGCACCCGCCGCCGTGGCCCCCACACCGGGCCGGGGTGGCGCCGTCACCCTGCTGCTGGGCGCCGTGGCCGCTGCCGCGCTGGTCAGCAGCGGCATGCTGTGGCAAAAGCTCAGCGCCATCCAGGAGCAGCTCGCGCGGCAGACTGCCGACTCGGGCGCACAGGCCATCGAGGCCCGCACCATGGCCCGCCAGGCCGAAGAGCTGGTGCGCGAAACGGCCGCCCGCCTGTCGGTGGCCGAAGCCCGTGTGAGCGAAGTGGCGCTGCAGCGCAGCCAGCTCGAAGAATTGATGCAAAGCCTGTCGCGCTCGCGCGACGAAAACCTGGTGGTGGACATCGAATCCGCCATCCGCCTGTCGCAGCAACAGGCCCAGCTCACCGGCAGCCTGGAGCCCCTGGTGGCTGCGCTCAAAAGCGCCAACCAGCGCATCGAACGCGCCGCCCAGCCCCGCCTGGCGCCCGTGCAGCGCGCCATTGGCCGCGACCTGGACCGCCTGACCCGCGCCACCGTGACCGACACCGCCGGCCTGCTGGGCCGCCTGGACGACCTGGTGCGCCAGGTGGATGAGCTGCCCGTGCTCAACGCCGTGGCCCAGGCCGCGTCCACCAAACGCCTGTCCACCGGCCCCGCCACCCCTGGCAGCACGCCCGCCCCCACCGAAGGCCTGGCCTGGTGGCAGGCGGCCCTGCAGCGCAGCTGGGAGGTGGTGCGCGACGAGGCCCGGGGCCTGGTGCGCGTGAGCCGCATCGACCAGCCCGAGGCCATCCTGCTGGCGCCCGAGCAGACCTTTTTCCTGCGCGAGAACCTCAAGCTCAAGCTGCTCAATGCGCGCCTGGCCGTGCTGGCGCGCCAGTTCGACTCAGCCCGCGCCGACCTGGGTGCCGCCACGGTGGCGCTCAACAAATACTTTGACCCGGCCTCGCGCCGCACCCAGAACGCGGCCAGCACGCTGCAGACGGCCCAGGCCAGCCTGAAGGCGGCAGAGCAGCCCCGACTGGACGAAACCCTGTCTGCGCTGGCCACGGCCGCTGCAGGCCGGTAAAGGGCGGTACGCATGCGCGCTGCACTCTGGCTCCTGGCGTTGTTTGGCGTGGCCGTGGCCACGGCTTTGTTTGCGGGCAACAACCAGGGCACCATCACCCTGTACTGGCCGCCCTACCGCATCGACCTGTCGCTCAACATGGTGTTGCTGCTGCTGGTGGGCGGGTTTGTCACCCTTTATGCCGCCCTGCGCGCCCTGGCTGCGCTGCTCGAACTGCCCCACCAGGCCCGCCGCTGGCGCGTGCAGCAAAAGGAGCGTGCCATGCACGCGGCCTTGCTCGACGCGCTCACCCACATGCTGGGCGGCCGCTTCATCCGCTCGCGCAAGGCGGCCGTGGCGGCGCTGTCGCAAGAGCATGCCCTGGAGGCCAGCGGCGAGGCCGTGCCCCATGGCAAACAGCTGCGCGCCCTGGCCCACATGATTGCGGCCGAGGCATCGCACGCACTGCAAGACCGCGCGACCCGCGAGAGCCATCTGCAGGACGCGCTGCAGGAAGCCCCGATGCGCGGCACGGTGAACGAGCAGGAAATGCACGAAGGCGCCCAGATGCGCGCCGCCCGCTGGTCGCTGGACGACCGCGATGCCAGCGCGGCCCTGGAACGCCTGGCCGCCCTGCCCCAGGGCGCCGCACGGCGCACACTGGCCCTGCGCATCAAGCTCAAGGCCACCCGCCTGGACAGGCAGACGCAGGAGGCGCTGGACACCGCCCGCCTGCTGGGCAAACACCGCGCCTTCTCGCCCGCCGCAGCGCAAAGCATCGTGCGCGGCCTGGCCACCGAACTCATCAACAGCGCCCACGACACCGCCCAGCTGCAGCAGATCTGGCAGTCGCTGGAAACGGCCGAGCGCAACATGCCCGAGCTGGCCATCCACGCCGCGCAACGTCTGGCCGCGCTGGGCGGTGAGGCCACCCAGGTGCGCGCCTGGCTGCTGCCGGTGTGGGAGCGCATGGTGGACCTGCCCGATGCCCTGGCCGACCACCACGCGCTGAAGCTGGTGCGCGCACTCGAAGCCGGGCTGGACGAGCTCGACGCCCCCTGGCTGGCCCGCATCGAATCGGCCCACCAGGCCAACCCGCGCGACGCGCGCCTGCAGTACCTGGCGGGCATGGCCTGCCTCAAGCGCCAGCTGTGGGGCAAGGCACAGCAGCTGCTGACCCAGGCAGCGCAGCAACTGGCCGACCCCCACCTGCGCACCAGCGCCTGGCGCCGCCTGGCCGAACTGGCCGAGCAGCGCGGCGACGACAGCGCCGCCGCCAGCGCCTGGAAGCAGGCCGCGCTGAACCGCTGAGCCTGACCGGCTCGGCCATAGCGGCCCAGCCGATTCATCGCCTGCCGCCCACCACCACCCCGTGGAGGGACCGGTCACGCCACCGGCACCACCCCCACCCGCAGCAGCCCCCAGGGCTTGACGCCCCCGCCCACACGGGGCTGGCTCAGGCACGCCTGGCATCGCCCCACCGACCGGTGCACAGGCGAAAAAAGCGCAAAGCATTGGGGAACTTTGATTGCTAAGGGCCCCTCAATTCATTTTTTTTGAAATGAAGCGTCAATCTGCCTGAAGCCGAACCCGGCAGGCGCTTCCTACACTGCCTTCACGCCGACACGCCCGCATGCCCTGGGGCTGCCAGCAACCAGGCCCCCGCCCTTCACTGCCCACGCTTTTGATGACCACTTCTGCCACCTCCACGGCCACTGCCCCACGCCGCTACACACGTACTGCGATGCTGCTGCACTGGGTGCTGGGCTTTGCATTGATCGGCCTGTTTGGCGTGGGCATCTACATGACGGGCCTGCCGTTCTCGCCGCAGCGGCTCAAGCTCTACAACTGGCACAAGTGGGCGGGGGTCACCATCCTCGTACTGTCGGCACTGCGCCTGCTGTGGCGCGCCACACACCGCCCACCCGCGCTGCCCCAGGCCATGGCAGACGCCATGCCCGGCTGGCAAAAGCTGGCCCACCACGGCACCCATGGGCTGCTGTACACCCTGTTTTTTGCCGTGCCCCTGATCGGCTGGGCCTATAGCTCGGCGGCCGGGTTCCCCATCGTGTTCCTGGGCCTGTGGCAACTGCCCGACTTCGTGCCCGTGAGCAAGGAGCTGGCCGAGGCCATCAAGCCCTGGCACCAGATCACCGCCTTTGCCATGGCGGGCCTGGTGGTGCTGCATGTGGCGGCGGCACTCAAGCACCACCTCATCGATCGCGACGGCCTGCTCGCACGCATGCGGCCTTGGTAGGTGCCTCACCTCGGCCGGGCCACGCCTTCTCTTTGCTGTGTTTTGAACGGAGTTTCTGCATGAATCTGTCCTCTCCCCTGTCCCGCATCGTGCTCGGCGCCGCCCTGGTGGCCAGCGCCCAGGCCGCCCTGGCCCAGCAGCAACTGGTGCCCGCCCAGAGCGAGGTGCAGTTCACCGCGCGCCAGATGGGCGTGCCGCTGGATGGGCACTTCAAGAAGTTCAGCGCCCAGGTGGCGTTTGACCCGGCCAAGCTGGCCACGAGCAAGATCGCCTTCACCGTAGACACCGGCAGCGCCACGCTGGGCTCGCGCGAGACCGATGCCGAGCTGCCCAAGCCCACCTGGTTCAACGTGCCCAAGTTCCCGCAGGCGCAGTTCGAATCCACCGCCATCAAGGCGCTGGGGGGCGGCAAGTTTGAAGTGGCGGGCAAGCTCACCATCAAGGGCAACGCGCAGAACGTGGTGGTGCCCGTGGCACTCACGCAAAGCGGCCCCACCACCACGGCCACCGGCACGCTGCCCATCAAGCGCCTGGCTTTCAAAATTGGCGAGAACGAGTGGGCCGACACCTCGATGGTGGCCGACGACGTGACCGTGAAATTCAAGCTCGCGCTGACCGGTGTGAACAAGCTTTGACCGGTTGCCGACGGCAGCCCCACCTCTTTCGCTCCCACTTTCCCCTGGTTCGTTTCGTAGTTCCTCTTTTTTAGGAGTCTTTTCCATGCGCAAGTCCCTGTTCTCTTTGCTCGCCGTGGCCGCTGCCATGACCGCTGGCGCAGCCCAGGCCGCCAACTACGCCATCGACCCCACGCACACCTTCGTGACATTCGAGATCAGCCACTTTGGCGCCACCACCAACCGCGCCCGCTTCGACAAGAAGCAAGGCACGGTGGAGTTCGACCGCGCCGCCAAGACCGGCAAGGTGGACATCTCCATCGACACCACCTCGGTGAACTCGGGCACGCCTCCTTTTGACAAGCACCTGCAAAGCGCCGACCTGTTCGACGCCGCCAAGCACCCCACCATCAAGTTCGTGTCCGACAAGTTCAGCTTCAACGGCGACAAGGTCAGCGAAGTGACCGGCCAGCTCACGCTGCTGGGCAAGACGGCGCCCGTCACCCTGAAGGCCACGCAGTTCAACTGCTACGACAGCCCCATGCTCAAGCGCGAAGTGTGCGGCGGCGACTTCGAGACCACCATCGACCGCACCCAGTGGGGCATGAACTACGGCGTGGAATGGGGCTTCCCCAAGAACGTGCGCCTGGTGGTGCAGATCGAAGCCGTGAAGCAGTAAGCCACCCGGCCCCATTGCGGCACCTTCCCTGGTACTGCACACCAGCCACCCACGGCAGCCATGCCCGGGTGGCTTTTTCTTTGGGGCCAGGCATCGGCCCAGCCAGATTCAAAATTAACTTAACGTAAATCAATTACGAATAGTAGAATTACAGCCACCAATTTGAGGAGACTCCGCATGAACGCTGTCCTGAAGAAGCCTGACCTGGCCACCCTGCCCGCGCCTGCCGCCATCCAGCAGCTGCACCACTACGCCTACAAGGCGCGTGATGCCGAGGAGACGCGCCAGTTCTACGAGGACATCCTGGGCCTGCCGCTGTACCACATCATCCAGAGCGACTACGTGCCCAGCACGGGCGAATACTGCCCCTACACGCACTTCTTCTTCCGCCTGAAGGACGGCTCGTTCATCGCCTTCTTCGACCTGGGCGACGACGTGAAGGCCGAGCCCTCGCCCAACACGCCGCTGTGGGTCAACCACATCGCCTTCCGCGTGGACACGGTGCAGGAGCTGGAGAACACCAAGCAGCGCCTGGAGGCCCACGGCATCGAGGTGCTGGGCGTGACGGACCACCACATCTTCCACAGCATCTATTTCTTTGACCCGAACGGCATCCGCCTGGAGCTGTCGGCCCAGCTGGCCAACGAGGAGCAGATGGCCAAGGACAGCACCGTGGCCCACGCCCGCCTGGCCGAATGGACGGCCCGCAAGGAGCAGTGGCGCAAGGAGCGCGCCGAAGGCAAGGTGGCCGCGCCACTGAAGCCGCAGCAGAACGACCGGCCGGAGTTCGCCAAGGGCTGACGGGCCCAGGCCCCCGCCACGTTCCACCGCCATGGCGCAGGGCGGAACGTGGCGCCAGCCCTGAAAAACATGGGTAAAAATGGCCGTTACCGCGCGACCATCAAGAGTTATTAGCTATATATTTAATAGCAACAAACCCTTGCACTGCGGTGCTGCCGCTTACTGCGGCGGTTGTTGCGGTTGCGGTTGCGGTTGTTGTTGCTGCTGCGCCCGCATGATCTGGTGCCGCTGCCAGTAGGCCCCCACCACGGCGTTGAACTGGTCTTTTTCCTTGGTGAGGCCCGACAGCTTGATCTTGCTGGTCTTGGCGCCCAGGCCCAGCGCGTTCTTCTCGGGGTGCGTCACGACCAGCGCATTGCCAAAGCTGCTTTCCTTGAATTCCAGCGCCTTGATGGCGTCCCAGAACACCGTGGTCTCGTCGGCCGAGGTGCGGATGCCTTCGATGCTGACCTCCACCGTGTTCTCCCCCTTGAGCGCAAACACCACGGGCGGAAAGTAGCGCAGCACCAGCGCGCGCTCTTCGTCGGTGGCGGGCTCGTAGCGGTAGGCCAGGCTGCGCTCGTGGTCCTGCGCAAACTGCTGTTCGTAGTCACTCCACAGGCGCTGCTCGATCGCGTCGGCCGTCAAAATCTCCTGCACCCAGGTGGCGGCGGGCGCGCGCACAGCGATGGCGCCGTAGTCCCGCTCCTTCAGCGCCATGCCCACGTTGCGCAGGCGCTCGGGCATGGCGGGGTGCGAGTCAAACGGGTGGGGCACGTTGGCCGTCTTCATCGCCTCCAGAAAGTCGTCAGACGCTGCATAGGGCGCCAGCCCCTGGGCCACAAAGCGGGCGATGCCCAGCGTGGTGGTGTCGTGCCGCTCGTTGCGGCCAAACAGCTCGTCCTCGATCCTGGCGCGGTATTGCGCATAGGCCGCAATCTTGACCAGCGACTGTGCAATGGCCGCTGGCGAGATGAGCTTGGCGGCAATGCGGTCGGCCTTGAACTCGCGCTCCCGGCTGTCGCGCGCCAGGGCAAATTCGAAGATGGTGCGAAACAGGTCCAGCACCGGCGACACCACGGCCGACAGCCCGCCGCTGCGGATCGCGTGCCGGTAATGGTCAAACTGCACCAGCTTCGGGCCCAGCCGCGCGCTGCTCTGGGTGTCGCCGCCACGCAGGTGGGCCAGCTCGTGGCCAAACACGGCGTCGGCCTCGGCCTGGTCCAGGATGCGCAGCAGCGGCAGGCTGACAAACAGGGTGCGGCCTGTCAGTGTCTGGTTGCCCACCGTAAGCGGCGCCTCGGTCACAAAAAAGTTGGCGTCGATGCCCGCCACGATGTGCTGCGGCGGATCGGTCTTGAGGCGGCGCGCCATGTGGCGGATGCGCTTCCACAGCAGGGGCGCATCGTCCTCGGACACCAGCTCGCCCACGGCCCGGCTCTGGGACTGGACGCGCTTGAAGATGCCCGCCACCGCCACCAGCACGCCCGCCAGCACCGCAAAACCCACAAACAGCACCAGCTTGGGCGAATACTTGTGAAAGAAGAAGGCCGTGACCCAGAACGACAGCCACACGGCCATCGCCCCCTGCACCACCAGCGCGGCGGCACTGGCCCAGGTGGTCAGGCGCCAGCCCGCCACAAAGCTGCTGTATTGCAGCGTGCGGTCGGCAAAGGCCAGCGCGCCCAGGCCCAGCACCACCACCAGCAGCACGCCGCTGGCCACCAGGGTCCAGAACGACACCTTGTGCGCCATGTGGAACTGCCACACGTCTGAAAACCGCTCGCACAGCGCCGCGCGGTACTCCTGCGCCTCGGCCGAGTGGTTGTCGCAAATGGTGGACGGCGGGTTGCTGCGGAAATAGTCCTTGCGCGCCTGCTTCTCGGCGGGCGGCATGGCCTTTTCGGCGTCGATGCGCTGGACCACGTCGGCCACAAAATCCGCGTCCTGATCGCGCTGTGCGTAGACGCTGAACCCCAAGGTCAGCGCCGGGATCAGAAAAAGTGCCAGCAGCGCATAGACAAAGACCTTGGCAAGGCCCGCGCGGAGTGCGGAGGAAAGATGCATGGGTGGGACCGATTGGTTATATGTTTTTGACCCGGGCGAAGCATGGAGCTGCGCCTCCCTCTCCGAAGGCCCTCTTGCTCCACCGGGCGGGATTATCAAGACGCCACGGCAGCCCAGTCGAGCCACAAGGTAACAATTGGCGAGAAATGCCCGACCAGCGGAACGCCGGAGGGACCTGGACGAGGAGAAAAGGCCGCCGGGCACCCGCCGACACTCCCGTAAAATGCCCGGTCCACCCTCTTGACCGTTGAGGCACGCCCTGTGCCCGCCTCTTCCTTCTGCCAAACCCCATGAGCACGCCCCAAGCACAACCCGGCCTCGACAGCCTGTCCAAGTCCTTTGAACCCGCCGCACTGGAAGCCCACTGGGGCCCCGAATGGGAAAAGCGCGGATATGGCACTGCAGGCCACCGTGGCACGGGCGCACCACAGGCGGGCGAGCCCGCGTTCTCCATCCAGCTGCCGCCCCCCAACGTCACGGGCACGCTGCACATGGGCCATGCGTTCAACCAGACGATCATGGACAGCCTCACGCGCTATCACCGCATGAAGGGCTTCAACACGGTCTGGGTGCCCGGTACCGACCACGCGGGCATCGCTACGCAGATCGTGGTGGAGCGCCAACTGCAAGAACAAGGCATCAGCCGCTACGACATGGGCCCCACCCCGCCCGAGGCGCGCAAGAACTTTGTGAGCAAGGTGTGGGAATGGAAGGAAAAGTCCGGCAACACCATCACCACGCAGATGCGCCGGATGGGCGACAGCGTGGACTGGAGCCGTGAATACTTCACCATGGACGACAAGCTCTCCAAGGTGGTCACCGACACCTTCGTGAAGCTGTACGAGCAGGGCCTGATCTACCGTGGCAAGCGTCTTGTGAACTGGGACCCGAAGCTGCAGTCCGCCGTGTCCGACCTGGAAGTCGAGAACGAGGAAAAAGACGGCTCGCTGTGGCACATCGCCTACCCGCTGGCCGATGGCTCGGGCAGCCTGACGGTGGCCACCACCCGCCCTGAAACCATGCTGGGCGACGTGGCGCTGATGGTGCACCCCGAGGATATGCGTTACACGCACCTCATCGGCAAGATGGTCAACCTGCCGCTGTGCGACCGCCAGATCCCGGTGATCGCCGACGACTACGTGGACAAGGAATTCGGCACCGGCGTGGTGAAGGTCACCCCCGCGCACGACCAGAACGACTACGCCGTGGGCCAGCGCCACAAGCTGCCCATGATCGTGGTGCTGACGCTGCAGGCCACCATCAACGAGAACGCACCGCCCAAGTACCAGGGCATGGACCGCTTCGTGGCCCGCAAGGCCGTGGTGGCCGACCTGGAAGCCATCGGCGCACTGGTCGAGGTGAAGAAGCACAAGCTCATGGTGCCCATCTGCACCCGCACCGGCCAGGTGGTCGAGCCCATGCTGACCGACCAGTGGTTCGTGGCCATGAGCAAGGTCAGCGACCAGGACCCCACCGGCAAGAGCATTGCGCAAAAGGCCATCGACGCCGTGGCCAGCGGTGAAGTGACCTTTGTGCCCGAGAACTGGGTGAACACCTACAACCAGTGGATGAACAACATCCAGGACTGGTGCATCAGCCGCCAGCTGTGGTGGGGCCACCAGATCCCTGCCTGGTACGACGAAGACGGCAACGTGATCGTGGCCCGCGACGAAGCCGAAGCCCAGGCCAAGGCCCCGGGCAAGAAACTGCGCCGCGACGAAGACGTGCTGGACACCTGGTATTCGTCCGCGCTCGTGCCCTTCAGCACCATGGGCTGGCCTGAACAAGGCACCGCCGAGACCGACGACTTCAACCTGTACCTGCCCAGCAGCGTGCTGGTCACGGGCTACGACATCATCTTCTTCTGGGTCGCCCGGATGATCATGATGACCACGCACTTCACCGGCCGCGTGCCGTTCAAGCACGTGTACATCCATGGCCTGGTGCGCGATGCGCAGGGCAAGAAGATGTCCAAGTCCGAAGGCAACGTGCTCGACCCGGTGGACCTGATCGACGGCATCGCTCTGGAGCCCCTGCTCGACAAGCGCACCACCGGCCTGCGCAAGCCCGAGACCGCGCCCACCGTGCGCAAGAACACGCAAAAGGAATTCCCTGAGGGCATCCCGGCCTATGGCGCCGATGCGCTGCGCTTTACCTTTGCGGCGCTCGCATCGCTGGGCCGCAGCATCAACTTCGACAGCAAGCGCTGCGAGGGCTACCGCAACTTCTGCAACAAGCTCTGGAACGCCAGCCGCTTCGTGCTGATGAACTGCGAGGGCCAGGACTGCGGCCTGAAAGAGCACACCAAGGAAGAATGCCAGCCTGGCGGCAGCGCCCACGGCTACATGGAATTCAGCCAGGCCGACCGCTGGATCACCTCGCTGCTGCAAAAGACCGAGGCCGAGGTGGCCAAGGGCTTTGAAGAGTACCGCCTGGACAACGTGGCCAACACGATCTACGACTTTGTCTGGAACGAGTACTGCGACTGGTACCTGGAGATCGCCAAGGTGCAGATCCAGAATGGCACCGAAGCGCAGCAGCGCGCCACGCGCCGCACGCTGATCCGCGTGCTGGAAGCCATCCTGCGCCTGGCCCACCCCATCATCCCGTTCATCACCGAAGCCCTGTGGCAGGTGGTGGCGCCCGTGGCCGGTATCCCCGGCGCGTCGGTCAGCATTGCCCGCTACCCGCAGGCCCAGCTGGAAAAGATCGACGAGGCTGCGATTGCCCACATGGGCCGCGTGAAGGGCCTGGTGGACGCTTGCCGCGCACTGCGTGGCGAGATGAATGTGTCCCCATCCACCCGCCTGCCGCTGTACACCGTGGGCGACACCGACTTCATGCGCGACGTGGCGCCGGTGCTGCAGGCGCTGGCCAAGCTCAGCGAGGTCAAGGTGTTTGACGACGAAGCCGCCTGGGCCGCCGCCGCGCAGGCAGCGCCCGTGGCCGTGGTGGGCGAAGCCCGCCTGGCGCTGTACATGGAGATCGACGTGGCCGCCGAAAAGGCCCGCCTGTCCAAGGAAATCGCCCGCATCGATGGCGAAATCACCAAGGCCAACAACAAGCTCTCGAACGAAGCCTTTGTGGCCAAGGCCCCACCGGCCGTGATCGACCAGGAGAAGAAGCGCATCGCCGACTTTGGCGCCACGCTGACCCGTCTGCGCGACCAGCTGGGCCGCCTGGGCTGAAAAAGGACACAGGCCAGTCATCCCCTCTGGCCTGACCCTTGCATACCCGCGACGACAACAACACACCACACCCCGCCATCAAGGAGACCCATGACTGTTGCCACCACCGTCCGCAAGGCCGTTTTCCCCGTTGCCGGCCTGGGCACGCGCTTTTTGCCCGCCACCAAGGCATCGCCCAAGGAGATGCTGCCCGTGGTGGACAAGCCGCTGATCCAGTACGCCGTGGAAGAAGCCTATGCCGCTGGCATCCGCCACATGATCTTCGTGACCGGCCGCAGCAAGCGCGCCATCGAAGACCATTTCGACACCGCGTATGAGCTGGAGGCCGAGCTGGAAGCCGCCAACAAGAAGGAACTGCTGGCCCTGGTGCGCTCCATTCAGCCCGACGACATGGACTGCGCCTTTGTGCGCCAGCCCCGCTCGCTGGGCCTGGGCCACGCTGTGCTGTGCGCCGAGCCCCTGGTGGGCAAGGAGCCGTTTGCCGTGCTGCTGGCCGATGACCTGATGGTCGGCCCCCCCGGCGGCCAGCCCGTGCTGGCCCAGATGGCCTCCGCCTTCCGCCAGCAAGGCCGCTCGGTCATCGCCGTGCAGGAAGTGCCGGAAGACCAGGTGCACAAATACGGCATCGTGGCGGGCGAGCCCGCTGGCGGCCCGCTGATCCGCATCGAACGCATTGTGGAAAAGCCCAAGGCCGATGTCGCCCCCTCGCGCATGGGCGTGGCAGGCCGCTACATCCTCACACCCGGCGTGTTCGACGAGATCCGCAACCAGCCACGCGGCGTGGGCGGCGAGATCCAGCTCACCGACGGCATCGCCCGCCTGATGCAGCACGAAGCCGTGTACGCCTTCCAGTACCAAGGCAAGCGCTACGACTGCGGCAGCAAAGAGGGTTTCTTGGAAGCGACCGTGGAGCTGGCCTTGCAGCACCCGCAGGTGGGCGCGCACTTCCGGGAATATCTGAAGGCCCTGGCGCTGTAAGCCACAACCCCAACCCGCACTGGAAGCACCTCAAGCGCTTTCAAATCAATAGCTGCCAGCGCTTACCCAGAGCGCGCTGGCAGCTATTTTTTTGACCAATTTTTTGTTTATCTTATGGACTAGGGCGTGTCATCAATCAAAGCCCCTACATGGTTGAAAGAGCCTGCTGCAGCCACCATGTGGTGGCCGTGAGTAAAAGATACGCCCTACTTGATGCTCAATGGGAACGCATCAAGGACCTTCTGCCCGGTCAGGTCGGCCAGCCTGGCGCTACAGCCAAGGACAACCGACTGTTCGTTGACGCCGTGCTGTACCGCTACCGCG
>NZ_LUKZ01000029.1:0-85339 GCF_001633105.1 Acidovorax sp. GW101-3H11 | reverse complement strand
AAGCAATACCGGGGCATTGCCACGCGTTACGACAAGACCGCCTGCAACTTCCTGGGGGCGATTCACTTGGCTGCCTCCATGGTGTGGCTGGCGTGAGAGGCTGTAACCCCAGAGCTTTGTCTGGCTCCGAATGATGACACGCCCTAGGCACCTACCCCCTCCGCCGCTGCGCAGCACGCAGCTCCTCCAACGCCTCTTCCACCGCGCGCCGGTACTCCGGCGTCAGCCCGTCGCTCTTCAGTTCCCGCTCGTGAAACGACACGCGGCGCGGGTTTTTGATGAGGTCCTGGATCACGATGCCCTTGAGCTTCAGATAGACAGCCTGGTTCATGGGGGTCTCCTGCAGGTGCCAAGAGCCCCGATGATCTCTCCAACGGGCGGGCAATGCCATCGGTTTGTTGCCCGGTTACCACCCCGGCTGAGCCCGGTCAGGGCGTCACGCGCTGCGCTGCCAGGGCGATGAAGTCCTGCTCGTAGGCCCCGATGGAGGCCACGGCCTGCAGGCGCTGGGCGGGGGTCATGGCGCTGTGCACTAGCGCAAACCCGGCGCAGCCTTCGTCTACCAGCGTGGTGGCGTAGCGCTGGTAGGCGGCGTCCGGAGAGGTGTTGAGGCGGGCGAGGTAGCCGCGCAGCAGCGCACGGGTCTGGTCGGTGTTGCCGCGCTCTGCGGCGATCTTGCGCAGCACCTGCACCAGGTCTTGCTGGCGGCGCTGGCGCTCGGCATAGGTGCGCTGCGGGTCAAAGGATGACTGGGAGATGTAGCTGCGCAATGCAGCCTTCTGGGGCTCTTGCAGGGTGCCGTAGAAGTCTTCGGTGCGCGACAGCAGCAGCTGGTAGCGGTGCTCGCGCAGCTTGTCCGGGGGCGGGTCCAGCCACTCTTTTTTCCAGTCGGCGTTGCTGTCGGCCTGCTTTTTCTGCAGGCTGCGGATCTGGGCTTCGGAAAGGTCCGAGGCCAGCCACACCAGCGAGGGCTCGGCCCGAGCGAGCAGCTGGTCGATCTGGGTTCGCAGGTCGGCATAGGCGCGGCAGGCCTGCTCGGCGGACATGGGGGCGGGCAGCTGCTGACGCAGCTTTTGCAGCAGCCCGGCGTGCTCGGGCAGCAGGATGTCGCGGTGCCAGCGGTGCAGATCGGCCAGCTCGTCGCGCACCCGCTCGGCCTGCGGCTGCGTCAGGTCCAGGTACCGGTTGAGCTGCCACGACAGCAGCTGTGGAGCCTGGTTGTAGGCCAGCTTCACGGTGCTGCAGCCCGCCATCAGCAGGCCGGCCAACACCAGGCCAACCACACCCAGGGTGGTGCGAAGAGGAAACATGCGCAGACCTCGCAAAGAAGGCCGCAGGATAGAGCGAGAACCCGGTGCGCGCCCCGCCCCCGCGAATACCCGGACGGGCGCCACAGAATTGCCGCCCGCGCAAAGGGCCCCGCAAGCCCCCCAAAAAAGCCCGCAGTGGCCCGGCCAGAACCCGATTTTCAGAACATCTGCTTACGAATCCGCGCCCCCAGGCGGGCGGCAACGCGCCCACAGCCTCTATAAACAGCGCGCGCCATCTGCAGCGCCCAGAGCACAACACCAACCAACCGGGTGACGCCGAATCCATCGCCCTGCGCAGCCCCGGCTGCAACAGGGCCCGCGCTAACGTAGGCCCATGCAGGCCAATGCGGGCCAAAGCGGGGATGGGCACATTCGGCCTTGCCACGACCAGAGAGCCAGAGAGGGAAATCCACCGCCATGACCACCGCAGCCCCCCCCGCAACGGGCGAACTTCAGCACCTGCTGGCCACCCTGATGGCGGCCGATGACATCGACGCCCACGACCTGGAACTGGCGGACTCCATCGTCCAGCGGTTTCCGGCGGCCTGCGAGGCCTTGCAGGCCCGCGCGCGCATCCACTTGCGGCTGGAAGATGCAGAGGCCGCGCGCAGCGACCTGCAGGCCGCCCAAGCGCTGGATGCCACGCACTGGGGCAATGCCTGGGTGCGCTGCCTGCTGGCGCATGCCGAGGGCGGCCCCGCGCTGCACGAGGCGCTGGCCCTGGGCCAGCAGGTGCTGGCCGCGCACCCCACGCACCTGGACACGCTGGTCACCCTGGGCAAGGTCCACAAGGCGCTGGACGCGCCCGAAGAAGCCGCCGCCTGCTACCGGCGGGCCTGCCAGGCACACCCGGCGAGTTTTCGCGCGCATAACCTGCTGATGCAGGTGCTGTGCGAGCTGGGCCGCGAGGACGAGGCCATTGCCCTGATCCGCGCGGCGCAGGTGCCCATGCACAGCTACCACATGGCCATCGAATACAACCTGGGCACGCTGCTGATGAAAAAGAGCCCCAGGAAGGCCATCGAGTTTCTGGACATTGCGCGCCAGAAGATGGGGCGCATCAACAACGTGCAGCACAACCGGGCGGCCTGCCTGGAGAAGCTGGACCGCTACCAGGACGCCATCGACGAGTGGAGCGACCTGCTCGAACACGAGCCCGACTGGGACTGGCCCCGCGCAGGCCGCGCCCGCTGCTACCGCGACCTGGAGCAGTTTGACGCCGCGCTGGCCGACCTGCAGCGCCTGAAACAGGCAGACCCCACATCCACCCAGCACCTGACGCTGGAGGCCACGATCCACTTCGACCGCGCCGACTACCCCGCCGCACTGAAGGCCCTGCAGGCGCTGGAGCAGGCCAACGAACTGCAAGGCGAGTTCCTGACCAACCTGCTGGGCGCCACCTACAAGAACATGGGCGACCTGGACGCGGCCCGCCCCTATTTCGAGCAGGCCATTGCCGACGACCCCGAAAGCTACCGCGCCCTCAATAACCTGGCCTTCTGCCTGCTGCACAACGGACGCCCCAACAAGGGCGAGGCCACGCGCGCACTGGCCGTGGCAGAGGTCGCTATGGCACTGCAGCCCGCGCAGTGGGCGCCCCGCGAGCACCGTGCGCGTGCGCTGCTGGCGTTGGACCGCACCAAGGAGGCGCTGCAGGTGTTCGACGCCTGGTGCGCATCCCACCCCGACGACGGCACCGTGGCCCTGAACTACGCCACCGAGCTGCTCAACGCCGGAGACCCCGCGCAGGCCGCGCAGCGGTTTGAACAGTTGATGGCGCAGGGCATCAGCGTGCCCTATTGCCACTGGGGCCTAGGCAAGGCGCTGGGCCAGCTGGGCAAGAAGGAAGAAGCGCGGGCCCTGCTGCTCAAGGCCCAGCACCTGTACACGCTGGACGGACAAACCAGCAGCGCAGAGACCTGCGCCGAAACACTGGCCGATCTGGACAAACCCAAGTCCTGGCTGCGGCGGCTGATGGGCGGGTGATGCCCGGCAGGGAACGGGCGCTGCCAAAGGCAGGGCCGGGCGGTTGATGACCGCCCCCGCAAAAACCTAGTTGTCCTGCCGCCGAATCAGCTGGCGACCGCTGGCCGTGATGGCCAGCTCTCCCCCCGGCCCCTTGGTGACAAACCCCCACTCCAGCAGGCGCCCGGAGACATGGTCCTTGAGCGCGTGGGGCAGCGCGATGACTTCGCCCATCTCAAGTTGCTTGAGGGTTGCAATCTCGTCCACGGTGGGATCGAAATGCGGAGCGTGGTAGGTGGTCATGGTGGTCGCTCTCCAACGGGGTTGGTGAAAGAAAGACTGACTTCCGCGCAACCAGATTAGTTCAGCGCCAGGGGCAATGCAAGCGCGTCATCCCGCAGCCGGGGCACCACCCGCTTCGGCCATGTGCTGCAGCCAGCGCGCAAAGGTGGCCAGCACCGGCGGCTGGGCCTGCGCGGGGCTGATGAGGTAGTAGGCACGCTCGCCGCGCAGGGGGCGGTTGCAGGCCACCACCAGCTCGCCGCTGGCAAGTTCCGCCTCGATCAGCAGCGGCGGGATCAGCGCCACGCCCATACCGTGCGTGGCGGCCACGGCGAGCATGGAGAACAGCTCGTAGCGCGGGCCATCCAGCGCATGGGGCGCATCCACCCCCATGGCATCAAACCACTGGCGCCAGCCATAGGGGCGCGTGCTTTGCTGCAGCAGTGGCAGCTCGGCCAGCGCCTCGGCGGCCACGGGCTGGTGGGCGCGGCCCCGGCCCCGGGGCGCGGCGGATTCGAGCAGGCGCGGGCTGCACACGGGCACCACGTCTTCGTGCATCAGCAGCTGCGCCTGCACGCCGGGCCAGTTGCTCACCTGCTCGGGCGTGCCTGCGTACAAGGCGGCATCAAACGTGGTGTCGGCAAACAAGAAGGGCCGCGTTTGCGTGTCGATGTGCACCACGATGTCGGGGTGCGCCTGCGCCAGCTGTGGCAGGCGGGGGATGAGCCAGCGCGTGGCAAAGGTGGGCACCGCCGCCAGCGCAATGGTGCCGCCCTCGCCCTGGTGGGCCATCACGTCCAGCGTGTCGCGCTCCAGCCCCTGCAGCCAGCGCGCCACCTGGCGGCCATAGTGCGCTCCGGCGAGCGTCAGCACCACGCCGTGGCGCGTGCGGCGGAACAGCTGCACGCCCAAAAATTCCTCCAGCGCCTGGATCTGGCGCGACACGGCGCTTTGGGTGAGCGACAGCTCTTGCGCAGCGCGGGTGTAGCTCTCGTGGCGGGCGGCGACTTCAAAACAGGCCAGGGCCTGGGTCGATGGAATGTTGCGGCGCATGATGAAGAGGAACTTGTAAAGAAGCCACTACCCCTTGAGGCTGGCTGCGGCAAGTATTCCATACATTCTAAAAACGCATGTCTGGATGAAAAGAACTCGCTTGCGGGCCACTAGCCCAAGGCCTACGATGCGTTCCAGATTCGTTTTTCTTCCCCCCCTCTTTCCGACCTGGAGACACACATGGCCCACGCCGCTTTTCAATGGGATGACCCTTTCCTCCTGAACCAGCAACTGACCGACGACGAGCGCGCCATCCGCGATGCCGCCGCCGCCTATTGCCAGGACAAGCTGGCACCGCGCGTGCTCGACGCCTTCCGCCACGAAAAGATGGACGTGAGCATCTTCCGCGAGATGGGCGAAGTGGGCCTCTTGGGCCCCACCATCCCCGAGCAGTACGGCGGCCCCGGCCTGAGCTACGTGGCCTACGGCCTGATCGCCCGCGAAGTGGAGCGCGTGGATTCGGGCTACCGCTCGATGGCCAGCGTGCAGTCGTCGCTGGTGATGGTGCCCATCAACGAATTCGGCACCGAAGCGCAAAAGCAGAAGTACCTGCCCAAGCTCGCCACCGGCGAGTGGATCGGCTGCTTCGGCCTGACCGAGCCCGACCACGGCTCCGACCCCGGCAGCATGGCCACGCGCGCCTACAAGGTCGATGGCGGCTACAAGCTCAAAGGCAGCAAGATGTGGATCACCAACAGCCCTGTGGCCGACGTGTTCGTGGTCTGGGCCAAGGAAGTCTCCGAAGGCGGCGCCGTGGGCCCCATCCGCGGCTTTGTGCTGGAAAAGGGCATGAAGGGCCTGACGGCCCCCGCCATCCACGGCAAGGTGGGCCTGCGCGCCTCCATCACCGGTGAGATCGTGATGGACGACGTGTTCGTGCCCGAAGAAAACGCGTTCCCTGAAGTGCAGGGCCTCAAGGGCCCCTTCACCTGCCTGAACAGCGCGCGCTACGGCATCGCCTGGGGCGCCCTGGGCGCGGCCGAGTTCTGCTGGCACACCGCCCGCCAGTACACGCTGGACCGCAAGCAGTTTGGCCGCCCCCTGGCTGCCAACCAGCTCATCCAGAAGAAGCTGGCCGACATGCAGACCGAAATCGCCATCGGCCTGCAGGCCTGCCTGCAGTTCGGCCGCATGAAGGACGCGGGTACGGCCAGCGTGGAAGGCACCTCCATCATCAAGCGCAACAGCTGCGGCAAGGCGCTCGACATCGCCCGCCTGGCGCGCGACATGATGGGTGGCAACGGCATCAGCGACGAGTTTGGCGTGGCCCGCCACCTGGTGAACCTGGAAGTGGTGAACACCTACGAAGGCACGCACGATGTGCATGCGCTGATCCTGGGCCGGGCACAGACGGGCATCGCCGCGTTCTCGAACTGAGGCAGGAAGGCCCTCTCTCCCCGCTGCTCGCTGCGGCGGTGAGAACTCCCCTCTCCCCTCGCGGGAGAGGGGCCGGGGGAGAGGGGGCAGCGGCGCATGCGGTGTGCCGGATCGCCCCCTCTCCCCCACCCTCTCCCGCGAGGGGAGAGGGAGTTGAACAGGGCACGCCCCGAAAATTTCAAGCTTTTTAGGCCTTTTCCGCGCTCTGGATATGCCTTTACAGCTATCAATTTAATAGTATTTATCCATGTCCACACCCTCCTCCAACGCTGGCGCCCTCGCAGGCATCAAGGTGCTCGACCTCTCCCGCGTGCTGGCCGGGCCGTGGTGCACCCAGGTGCTGGCCGACCTGGGCGCGGACGTGGTCAAGGTGGAGCGCCCCGGCGTGGGTGACGACACGCGCCAGTGGGGCCCGCCCTTTTTGAAGGACGCCGAGGGCAACGACACCAACCAGGCCAGCTACTACACCGCCTGCAACCGCAACAAGCGCTCCGTCACCATCGACATGGCATCGCCCGACGGCCAGGCGCTGATCCGGCAGATGGCGCAAGAGGCGGACATCGTGGTGGAGAACTTCAAGGTCGGCGGCCTGAAGCAATACGGCCTGGACCATGAGAGCCTGCGCGCGCTGAACCCGCGCCTCATCTACTGCTCCGTCACTGGCTTCGGCCAGGACGGCCCATACGCCGAGCGCGCAGGCTACGACCTGATGGTGCAGGCCATGACGGGCCTGATGAGCATCACCGGCCAGGCCGACACCGAACCCGGCGGCGGCCCCATGCGCGTGGGCGTGGCGGTGATCGACCTGTTCACCGGCCTGTACGCCAGCAACGCCATCCTGGCCGCGCTGCATGTGCGCGACAACGCGGCCACCGGCACGGGCCAGGGCCAACACATCGACATGGCGCTGCTCGACGTGGGCATGGCCGTGCTGGCCAACCAGGCTTCGGGCTTCCTCGCCACCGGCAAGGCGCCCGGCCGCATGGGCAACAGCCACCCGAGCCTGGCGCCCTACCAGGACTTCCCCACACAGGACGGCAACATGCTGCTGGCGATTGGCAACGACGGCCAGTTCCAGCGCTTTTGCGCTGCCGCCAACCAGCCCCAGTGGGCCAGCGACCCGCGTTTTGCCACCAACACGCTGCGCGTACAAAACCGCACCGACCTGATCCCCGCCATGGAGGCAGTGACCCGCACGCGCACCACGGCCGACTGGATCGCGCTGCTGGAAGACAAGGCCGTGCCCTGCGGCCCGATCAACACCATTGCCCAGGCATTTGACGACGCGCAGGTGCAGGCCCGTGGCCTGGCCGTGACGCTGCCGCGCTGGAAGGACGGCGAGGCCGCCACCGACAAGGTGCAGCAGATCACCGGCGTGGCCAGCCCGCTGCGCCTGTCGGCCACGCCGCCCGTGCTGCGCAATGCGCCGCCTGCGCTGGGGCAGCACACCGATGAAGTGCTTGCAGAGATGGGGCTGGATGCGGCGCGCATTGCTGCGCTGCGGGCCCAGGGCGTGGTGTAGCGGCTGGCTGGCCGATGGGTGATGTTGCTGGACACCAGATCGCCTCAACTTTCCACATCCGTTCGGGCTGAACCTGTCGAAGCCTTGCGCGGCGCTTCGACAAGCTCAGCGTGAACGGATGGGGATGTGCATCGCCTCACGCCAGCGGCGCAGCAGCCTCCAGCAGACACTCCGTCACCTCGTCCGAGAAGTGCATCAGGCGGCCGTCCAGCCAGACGGCGTCTGACCCACTCGGGTCTGGCGCAGCGGGGGGCAAGCCATGGTCCAGCAGCGCCTGTGCGCAGCCTGCCCAGTCGCCGCCTGGCTCCGGTGTGTTGATGGAACCCCAGGCGAGCGCACCGCAGGCGTTGTCCTCAAAACCGTGCTGCGCCTGCCAGCGCGCGCCATGCTCCAGCACAAAGCGGGTCAGCGCCGCATCGCCCCGGAAGATGGCATGGTGCAGCGCCGTGCCCTCCCAGTCGCCGCCCGGCGTGTCGATGGGCCAGCCCAGGCGCACCATCAGCCGCACGGCATCGCCGCACGGCATCGCCGCAGTCCGGCTGCGCGGCCAGCTCGGGCAGCAGGCGCTGATGGGCAAGCGACAAGCCCTGCACCAGGCCGGGCTGCGCGGCCAGCAGTGCGCGCGCCTGGGCCTCGTCGCCCTGCGCACAGGCCGCGACAAAACGCTCGTCGGCGGGCGGCTCTGCCACGCCCAGCACTTCACGCAAAAAAGCCGCCACATCCGGCAAGCCGTAGCGCAGCGCCTGCAGGTGCGCGGGCGTGCCTTCGGCCGTGCACACCTGCGGGTCCGCCCCTGCGGCGACCAGCGCCTGCACATGCGCCAGCGACCGGCGGCGGCGCAGCGCCCACAGCAGCGGCGCGGCGCCGGGGGCGCTGCCGCCCAGGGGTTCGTTGGGGTCGGCGCCATGGGCCAGCAGTAGCTGCAGTGCGGGCAGGTCGTCCAGGTCGAGCACGCGGTGCAGCGCGTTGGTGCCGGGCACGCGCGCACCGGCCTCCAGCAGCAGGCGCGTGCACTCCAGGCTGCCCAGCGCGTGGTACAGCGACTCGCCATCGTTCGGGCTGGCGCCCGCATCCAGCAGCAGGCGGGTGATGCCCGCGTGGTGCTGGGCACCGGCCGCGCCGTACAGGGCGGACAGCGGGTGCGCGGCATCGGGCGCCTGCAGCGATGCGGGCGGCCAGCGGCTGCCCACGCGCTGGTTTGCATCGGCACCGGCCTCCAGCAGCAGGGCCGCACAGGCCTGCAGCCCATCGGCAAACGCAGGCAGCCGCGCCAGGCTGGAATGGGTGACGGCGAGCAGCGGCGGCAGCTGCAGCGGCCCGCCGGGCTGGTGCACCCAGGCGGGGTCGCGCGCCACCTGGTCGCGCAGCCGGGCCATGTCACCCACGGCACAGGCGAGCCAGATGTCTTGCTCTGCCTGCGGCACGGCGCCCTCGGCCCAGAGCCGCTCGGCCAGCGCGGGCCGTGCGGTGTGGTTGCCACCGGCGATGTCGCCTGCGTAGACCAGGCGCAGCCACAGCAGCACGGCGCGTGCGGGGTCGTCTGCCAGCGCGCGGCGCGCCAGCACAAAGGCCTGGAACTGCGGCCACGAGGCAAAGCCATGCTCACGCGCCAGGCACCACTGCGCGTGGTGCAGGCGCAGGTCGGCGCCTGCAGGCAAGGCCAGCGGCGCCAGGCGCGCCAGCGCGGCGGCATCGCCTGCGCGGGCCTCGGCCAGCAGGGTTTTGGCTTGTTTCTTGAGATGGCCCAGGTCGGGCCGAGGGGGAAGACGTTTCACGAGAACCTCCGTGCATCGGACGCCGACGGCCTGCAGTTCCGGCAGCACAAAGGGGAAGTGATGAACAAACTCAAGGAGTCAGTCGGCAAGTGGGTTGCACCCTGTCCGCAGGCCCGGGCGCGGCTTGCGTCCGCGCAGCGCGGGATCTTACCCGCGCCGTTCACCAAAATGCTTGTACAAAAAATTACAAACAGCCCACAATGCAGAGAACCGGTTCCAAGACACCCCATTGCGCCGCCCACCGGCGCATGTAGTGCCTATCTGCAGTCTTCTTCACTCCCCCACGCTGGTTGCCACAAACCAAGGAGTCCGCCATGAAGCTCAGCCTCAAGCTCCCCCTCGCCTTCACCGTGGCTTTGCTGCTGCTGTTTGCGGCGGCGCTGTTCGGCATCAGCCGCCTGAACCAGGCGCTGGACACCTACCAGACCACGGTGGCGCAAAGCTTCGAGAACGAGCGGCTAGCGGCCACCATGCTCAACGACTTCAAGGTGCAGGTGCAGGAATGGAAAAACGTGCTGCTGCGCGGCAAGGACCCGGCCCAGCTCACGCGCTACTGGGCCGCGTTTGAAAAACAGGAAAAGGCCATCAAGGACGAGGCGCAAAAGCTCATGACCGCCCTGCCCCCGGGCGACGGCCGCGAGCGCGTGAGCCAGTTTGCACAGGCGCACGAGCGCATGGGCGCGGCTTACCGCAAAGGGTTTGAGGCCTTCAAGGCCGCCGACCACGACCCGCAGGCGGGCGACAAGGCCGTGGCGGGCATGGACCGCGAGCCCTCGCAGCTGCTGGACCAGGCGGGCGACCTGATCGCCAAAGCCAGCACCGAGGTGGCCGAACGCGCCGCCGCCACCGCGCAGCGTGCCACCACCATCAGCCTGGGCGTGATGCTGGTGGTGTGTGCCCTGGGCATTGCGGGGGCCGTGGCCTTCAGCCGCACGGTGGTGAACCCGCTGGACAACGCGGTGCGCGTGTCGCAGGCCGTGGCCGGGGGCGACCTGACGGTGGCGCAGCATGTGCAGGGCAAGGACGAGATCGCGATGCTGCTCAACGCGCTGCATGCCATGCAGCAAAGCCTGTCGCGCGTGGTGGCCGGGGTGCGCCACAACGCCGACAGCGTGGCCATGGCCAGCACCGAAATCGCGCAGGGCAACAACGACCTGAGCGCCCGCACCGAGCAGCAGGCCAGCGCGCTGGAGGAAACCTCGGCGTCGATGGAAGAGCTCAGCTCCACCGTGCAGGCCAATGCCGAAAACGCGCGCCAGGCCAACCAGTTGGCGGTGAGCGCCAGCACCGTGGCCGTGCAGGGTGGCGACGTGGTGGCCGAGGTGGTGACCACCATGAAGGGCATCAACGACAGCAGCAAGAAGATCGCCGACATCATCAGCGTGATCGACGGCATCGCCTTCCAGACCAACATCCTCGCGCTGAACGCCGCCGTGGAGGCGGCCCGGGCCGGTGAACAAGGCCGGGGTTTTGCCGTGGTGGCCAGCGAGGTGCGCAACCTCGCGCAGCGCAGCGCCGAAGCCGCCAAGGAGATCAAGGGCCTGATCCACGCCAGCGTGGAGCGCGTGGAACAAGGCACCACGCTGGTGGACAAGGCGGGCGCCACCATGACCGAGGTGGTGGCCTCCATCCGCCGCGTGACCGACATCGTGGGCGAGATCAGCGCCGCCAGCAGCGAGCAAAGCGCGGGCGTGGCCCAGGTGGGCGAGGCCGTGATGCAGATGGACCAGGCCACGCAGCAGAACGCGGCGCTGGTCGAGCAAAGTGCAGCGGCCGCCGACAGCCTGAAGGTGCAGGCGCAGCAGCTGGTGCAGGCGGTGGCGGTGTTCCGGCTGGCCGAGACGGATGCCCCGGCCCTGGCACACCCCACGGCACCCGTAGGCCGCCAGCCCCGGCTGGCCGCGACCTGAGCGGCCTTATATGGATAAAAAAGGCCGTTACCGCGCGCCCATCATGCCTTTATAGCTATATATTTAATAGCAATATGGTGTTAGTGGGCGCGGCGGGGGACGGTCCCAGGCCCGCTCAGGCAGCCACGGCCTCAGCCACCGCAGGCGTGGCCTGCTGGGGGGTGGCCAGCGTGGGCGATGCCAGCTTGCGCAGGTAGGCCATGGTCTGCAGGCAGGCCTGTGCCACCTCGGTGCCCTTCTTCACGAAGTGCTCGCGGAAGAAGCGCACATGGTCCTCGTGGTCGTGGAAGTCGCGCGGCGTGAGCACGGCCGACATCACGGGCACCTCGGTGTCGAGCTGCACGCGCATCAGCCCGTCGATGACGGCGGTGGTCACAAACTCGTGGCGGTAGATGCCGCCGTTGACCACCAGCGCGCAGGCCACGATGGCGTCGTAGCGCCCGCTGCGCGCGAGCTTGCGGGCCAGCAGCGGAATCTCGAACGCGCCGGGCACGTCGAACAGCGCCACCTGCGCGGGTGGCAGGCCGTGGCGGTCGAACTCGGCCAGGGCCGCGTCGCGCGCCTGGTGCACGATGTCCTGGTGCCAGCTGGCACTGATGATGGCCACGCGGGCGCCACGGTGGGCGGCGGCAGGGGCCAGGGGAGAGACGGAAGAAGTAGCAGAAGAAGACTGATTCATGGGTTCCTCGAAAAGGTCAGACCAGAATCAGGGCGCGCGCGAACACTGCGCCCCCACAAGGCGGCGCAGGCCGTCGCCCATGCCAGCACGCCAATAGGCACGCGGGCAAACGCTGTGGCCCAGCCACCCATGGCGGGTGCTGTGGGTTTCGCGATCTCTTTCATCCGGACTGTGACCGTCGGCTCTGGTTTCGCACCAGATCTGCTGACCCTGCAGGCCTGTTCCGAAGAACGGCACCACAGGCGCTCGCGGGCTCTTGCCGACCTTTCAGCCAACAAATACCGCCGGTGGGGAATTCCGCCCCGCCCTGAGAACGCTGTCGGCCCCGAAGGTCATTCGGGGCCGACGGGTGGATTTTAAGAGGCCGTCGAAGTCAGCACCGTCACCAAGGCGATTGGCTTGGAGATCCGCTGCGCATGTGGCTTGGGCGTTGTTGGACGATCCACGCACCGCCAACGTCCGTTCGGGCTGAGCCTGTCGAAGCCTTGCGCAGCGCTTCGACAGGCTCAGCGTGAACGGTGATTGATGGTTTGCGGCGCACTCAGCGCACGCGCTGGAACCCGCCCTCCGCCCAGGCCGCTGCGCTGGCGGGCGTGAGCTTGAAGGTGGGCGGCGCGGACGCACGCGCCAGTTCCTCACCCAGCTCGTCCTGCGCGCTCAGCGTGGCCGTGGCGCCTTCCTCATCGGGCACGATGGCCAGCGCCACGCGCAGGCGCTGGCCGTCGGCGGTGGTGATGTGCACGCTTTTGTTGAGCTGTGCGTGCAGTTGCTGCTCATGGCGGCGCACCACCTCGCTGGCGGTCTTGACCAGGGTGTGGAAGGCCGACACATCGAGCGGCTTGGGGTTCTTCTTGTCGCGCCCCATGGTCCAGGGGCCCACCAACGCGGGCTCGGCCTCGCCCTTCAGCGTCATCGCCACCGCCCAGCCATCGTCGTCTTCGTTCTTGATGACCTGCGCCGTCCAGCGCCCATCGCTCCAGCAGCGGGGTTCCTGGATGGTGTCGGGCGTATCGGGTGCGTCGGTCATGGAGAAAAAAGCCTGGATTGCGGGAAAGGGCGCAGAGCATAACGGCAGGGCCTGGCCGCCCGGATTTTCAATAACCATTGGTTATCGAAAAAGGCCGCGCATAGCGTGGGCCTGGTTACTCCCCCAAAGCGTCGGGCACCACACCCGCCGTATCGCGCAGCACGTCGATAAAAGCCTGTGCCGAGGGCGTGGGCGGCTCGCCCAGGCGGGTGATGAGGCCATAGCTGGGCATGCGGTCGGGCAGCTCGACGGGGATGCGCGAGAGCAGCCCCCGGTCCACATATTTCTGGATCAGCGCAGCGGGCTGCAGCGACATCATGTGGGTGGTGTTCATCAGCTCCAGCGCAAACAAAAAGGATGGCGTCTCCACCACCCCCGCCGTGAGCGCCAGGCCAGCGCCGCCAAACAGGTCATCCGACACCTTGCGCACGGCCGTGGAGGCGGGGTACAGAATCCACGGCCAGTGCGCCAGCTCGGTAAGCGACAGGTCGGTGGCGCCGCGCAGCGGGTGGTGCTGCCCGCCCACCACGTGCAGCGGCTCGGCGGACAGGTGCTCGTAGTGGAACTGGCTGCGCTGGTCCTCGGTGGTGAAGCGGCCAATCATCAGGTCGATCTTGCGCTCGGCCAGCCAGGCGATGAGCTGGTCGCTGCTCTGCTCCAGGATCTTGATGACCAAGAGGGGCCGCAGGCGCTGGATCTCGACCACCGACGCCACCAGCACATGCGCGGCCGAGCCGGTGATGGCGCCCACCGTCACATGGCCATGGCCGCCCTGCTTGAGGGCGTTGAACTCGTCCACAAACTTGCGCTGCCCATCGAGCGCTGCGCTGGCGTAGCGCAGCGTAAAAAGCCCCAGCTCGTTGGGCCGCATGCCGCGCGAGAGGCGGTCGAACAATCGCGCCTCCAGGATCTCCTCGATGTCCATCAGGATCTTGGTGGCCGCAGGCTGCGTGACATGCATCTGCTCGGCCGTGAGCCGCAGGTTGCGCGTGCGGCCCAGGATGTCCAGAAACTGCAAATGCCGAAAGCGCAGCCGCGCGCAGGCCTGCGCCAAAGACAAGGGTTTACCCGGAAATTCGTCTGGACTCATAAGCGTTTGGAATGGATTGTCGCAAAACATTCAGTGGACCCGCCGGGGCGCGAAACCTAACCTTCTCTCTGCGTCGATAACGGCTGACCCCAAAAAAGCCGCAGGCGCCGAAGGCCTCGCCAACGGGGTCAGCCATTCCAACGGAGACAAGACACCATGCAATTCAAGACCCTCGCCCTGGCAGCTACGCTGCTGGCCGCCCTCGCCGCACCCGTCGCAGCGCAAGTCAAGGAACACACCTTCAAGGTCGGTATCGGCCTGAGCGACGACCACCCGCAGGCCCAGGCTGTGCGCCACTTTGCCGAGCGCCTGCAGGCCAAGAGCGGCGGCAAGATGAACGCCAAGCTGTTTGCCAGCGGCGCTTTGGGCAACGACGTGAGCATGACCTCGGCCCTGCGCGGCGGCACGCTGGAGATGACGATTCCGGATTCGTCCACGCTGATGTCGCTGATCAAGCCCTTTGGCGTGCTGAACCTGCCGCTCACCTTCAACACCGAGGCCGAAGCCGACGCGCTGCTCGACGGCCCCTTCGGCCAGAAGCTGCTGGCCATGCTGCCGGACAAGGGCCTGATCGGCCTGGGCTTCTGGGAAAACGGCTTCCGCCACGTGACCAACTCGCGCCGGGCCATCAACACGGCCGACGATCTGGCGGGCCTGAAGCTGCGCGTGATCCAGAGCCCCCTGTTTCTCGACACGTTCAGCGCCCTGGGCACCAATGCCACGCCCATGCCGTTCACCGAGCTGTACACCGCCATGGAGCAGAAGGCCGTGGACGGCCAGGAGAACCCGCCCGCCACCATCCTGGCCAGCAAGTTCTATGAAGTGCAAAAGCACCTGGTGCTGTCGCGCCACATGTACAGCGCCTGGGTGCTGCTGATATCCAAGAAGACCTGGGACGGCCTCTCAGCAGACGAGCGCAAGATCGTGCAGGAGGCCGCGCGCGAAGCCACGCTGTTCGAGCGCAAGACCATCCGCGCTTTCAGCCAAACCGCCCTGGGCGAGCTGAAGAAGGCGGGCATGCAGATCACCGAGTTGCCCGCTGCCGAACAGGCCAAGCTGCGCACCAAGCTGCAGCCCGTGCTGGCCAAGTACGGCAAGGAGTTTGGCGAAGAAACCACCAGCGAAATGATGGGCGAGCTGGCCAAGGCACGGGGCGGGAAGTAACCCAATTGCGTGCCCGCAGCGTACCGGATTGATTGGGCCAGGACGCACCCCACAAACCGTTCACGCTGAGCCTGTCGAAGCGCCGCGCAAGGCTTCGACAAGCTCAGCCAGAACGGGTGGTGGTAGGTGCGAATTTCGAACGGACCAATGCACTTGCGCTGCGCTTAACCTTTTTCTCGCACTGGCCTCGCCATGACCCCAACACCCCGCCGCCCCTTCCGCTCCCGCGAATGGTTTGCCGCGCCCGAGCGCTCGGACATGACCGCGCTGTACCTGGAGCGGTTCATGAACTACGGGCTCACACCCGAAGAACTGCGCTCGGGCCGCCCCATCATCGGCATTGCGCAGACGGGCAGCGACCTGTCGCCCTGCAACCGCATCCACCTGGACCTGGCGCGCCGCGTGCGCGACGGCATCCGCGATGCGGGCGGGATTCCGATGGAGTTCCCCGTCCATCCCATCTTTGAAAACTGCCGCCGCCCCACGGCCGCGCTGGACCGCAATCTGGCCTACCTGGGGCTGGTGGAGATCCTGTACGGCTACCCCATCGACGCGGTGGTGCTGACCACAGGCTGCGACAAAACCACGCCTGCGGGCGTGATGGCCGCGTCCACCGTGGACATCCCAGCCATCGTGCTCTCTGGCGGGCCGATGCTGGATGGCTGGCACGACGGGCAGCTGGTGGGCTCGGGCACCGTGATCTGGCGCAGCCGCCGCCAGCTGGCAGCGGGCGAGATCGACGAAGAAGAATTTCTGCAGCGCGCCTGCAACAGCGCGCCATCGGCCGGGCACTGCAACACCATGGGCACGGCATCGACCATGAACGCGGTGGCCGAGGCATTGGGCCTGTCGTTGCCGGGCTGCGCGGCCATCCCGGCACCCTACCGCGAGCGCGGGCAGATGGCCTACGAGACCGGGCGGCGCATTGTCGAGATGGCATACGAAGACCTGCGCCCCTCGCGCATCCTGACGCGCGAGAGTTTCCTTAATGCGCTGTCAGTGGTCAGCGTAGCGGGTGGCAGCAGCAATGCTCAGGTGCACATCATGGCCATGGCGCGCCACGCGGGCGTGCAGCTCACCGCACAAGACTGGACCGACCACGCCTACGACCTGCCCCTGCTGCTGAACATGCAGCCTGCGGGCCAGTTTCTGGGTGAACGCTTCTTCCGCGCAGGCGGTGTGCCCGCGCTGATGTGGGAGCTGCAGCAGGCCGGCAAGCTGCACGCCGATTGCGCCAGCGTGACCGGCAAGACGGTGGGCGAAAACCTGCAAGGCCGCGAGACCCACGACCGCGAGGTGATCCGCCCGTTCAGCAACCCGCTCATGCACAAGGCGGGGTTCATGGTGCTCAGCGGCAACCTGTTCGACTTCGGGATCATGAAGACCTCGGTGATTTCCGAAGCCTTCCGCCAGCGCTACCTGAGCCGCCCGGGGCAGGAGGGCATCTTTGAAGCCCGCGCCGTGGTGTTTGAGGGCGCAGACGACTACCACGCGCGCATCAACGACCCGGCTCTCAATATCGACGAAGGCTGCATTTTGGTGATGCGCGGCGCAGGCCCCATCGGCTGGCCCGGGTCAGCCGAGGTGGTGAACATGCAGCCGCCCGATGCGTTGATCAAACGCGGTATCAACACGCTGCCCACGCTGGGCGACGGGCGCCAGTCGGGCACGGCGGACAGCCCGTCCATCCTCAACGCATCGCCCGAAAGCGCGGTGGGCGGGGGGCTGAGTTGGCTGCAAAGCGGCGACACGGTCCGCATCGACCTGAACACCGGGCGCTGCGATGCGCTGGTCACCCCGGAAGAAATCGCCCGCCGCAAGCGCGACCTGCCCGCCCCGCCCGTGCCCGCCAGCCAGTCGCCGTGGGAGGCGCTGTACCGCGAAAAGACGGGACAACTGGCCGATGGCGCGACGCTGGACTTTGCGCTGGCGTTCCAGCGCATCTCCGAAAAGACGCCACGCCACAACCACTGACAGATGTGTCTGCGGATGCCAGCAAGGAAGTGCCGCAGTTCCCCCCACCCGTTCGGGCTGAGCCTGTCGAAGCCTTGCGCCGCGCTTCGACAGGCTCAGCGTGAACGGATGTTGACTTGTGAAGGCCGCGTGGCCGGACTGCAGCAACGTTCCGATCCGAACGAACACCGATCAAACCCTCTTGCATTGAAAGACGTCCTATGAATGACTCGAAAGCGGCTGCCATGACCGAGCAAGCTCAGCGCCGCCAGATCCTCCCCGACGATGGCCTGCAGGGCACGCTGGTGGGCCGGGTGTGGATGCCTCTGGGCGGTATCCCTGGCCCAGCCGTGGTGGCCCTGCGGCCCGAAGGTGTGTTCGACCTGAGCGCGCACTACCCCACCATGAGCACGCTGCTCGACACCCTGGCGCCCGCCGAGGCAGCGCGCACCGCCACCGGCCAGTACCTGTGCAGCGTGGAGGACCTGGTGGCCAACAGCCTGCCCGGCGCACGCGACGCCACCCTCCCCCGGTTGCTG
Source organism: Acidovorax sp. GW101-3H11 (assembly GCF_001633105.1). Lineage (GTDB taxonomy): Bacteria > Pseudomonadota > Gammaproteobacteria > Burkholderiales > Burkholderiaceae_C > Acidovorax. The sequence continues at coordinate 67,693 of NZ_LUKZ01000029.1, read as the reverse complement.
GCACCGTGCGACCTGCAGGTGGTCAAGGCAGCAGGCGTGACCTTTGCGGCCAGCCTGATCGAGCGTGTGATCGAAGAACAGGCACGCGGCGACGCCACCCGCGCGCAGGGCCTGCGCAGCCAGGTGATCGGCCTCATCGGCGAGAACCTGGCGGACATCCGCCCGGGCTCGCCCGAGGCCATGGAACTCAAAGCGTTGTTGCAAGAAAAAGGCCTGTGGTCGCAGTACCTGGAGGTGGGCATTGGCCCCGATGCCGAGGTGTTCACCAAAGCACCGGTGCTGGCCTCGGTAGGCTGTGGCGACGACATCGGCATCCGCTCCGATTCGGCCTGGAACAACCCCGAGCCCGAGGTGGTGCTGGCCGTGAACAGCCGGGGCCAGATCGTGGGCGCCACGCTGGGCAACGACGTGAACCTGCGCGACATCGAGGGCCGCAGCGCCCTGCTGCTGGGCAAGGCCAAGGACAACAACGCATCGTGCGCCCTGGGCCCGTTCATCCGCCTGTTTGACGCCAGCTTCGGACTGGAGCAGGTGCGCAATGAAACGGTGCACTTGCGCGTCGCGGGCGCGGACGGCTTCGAGCTGCGCGGCATCAACACCATGGCCAGCATCAGCCGCGACCCCACCGACCTGGTGGCGCAGACACTGGCCGCGCACCAGTACCCGGATGGGTTCATGCTGTTCATGGGCACGCTGTTCGCGCCCATCGAAGACCGGGACCAGCCGGGCAGCGGCTTCACCCACAAGCTCGGCGACCTGGTGTCCATCCAGAGCGCGTGGCTGGGTGGCCTGCACAACCGCGTGGCGCACAGCGAGGCCGCGCCGCCCTGGCGTTTTGGCCTGCGCGCCTTCATGGCCAACCTGGCGCAGCGTGGGCTGCTGCAGGGGGCGGTGCTGTAGTGAATGAAATCCAAATTCGCCCAGCCGTTCGGGCTGAGCCTGTCGAAGCCTCGCGCGGCGCTTCGACAGGCTCCGCGTGAACGGACTGAGGTGAGTTGGTACAGACCCATCAAAAGTCACAGGAGACACCCATGCTCAATGCCTTCATCGACCGCTGCTGCCGCGCCATCAACCTGCTCATTGCCCTGGCGCTGGCCGTGATGGTGGTGATGGTGTTTGGCAATGTCGTGCTGCGCTATGCCTTCAACTCCGGCATCGCCATCAGCGAGGAGGTCTCGCGCTGGCTGTTTGTGTGGATCACCTTCCTGGGCGCCATCGTGGCGGTGCGCGAGCGCGGGCACCTGGGCACGGACTTTCTGCTGGCGCGTCTGCCGCCGCTGGGCCAGCGCATTTGCCTCGCCATCAGCTACGCGCTGATGATCTGGTGCACCTGGCTGCTGTTCAGCGGCGCGCTGGCGCAGGCGCGCATCAACTGGGATGTGGATGCACCGGTCACGGGTGCATCCATGGCCATTTTCTATGCGTCGGGCGTGGTGTTTGCCGTGGCGGCGGGCCTGCTGCTGGCGCTGGACCTGTGGCGGATTGTGTCGGGGCAGATGCCCGACAGCGAGCTGCTGCACATCGCCGAATCGGAGGAGCTGGCCGCCGTGGGCAGCCAGCTGCCACACGCAGCCCCCGCGCCCACGGCTTCACGCCAGTGAGCCGCATCGCAACGACCTGGAGCGCTCTCCCATGACCGTTTTTATCTTCCTCGGCTCCCTGCTGGCCGCCATGGCCATCGGCGTGCCGATTGCCTACGCGCTGCTGGTGTCCGGCGCGGCCCTCATGTGGCACCTGGACCTGTTCGACGCGCAGATCCTGGCGCAGAACGTGATCAACGGCGCCGACAGCTTTCCGCTGCTGGCCGTGCCCTTCTTCATGCTGGCGGGCGAGATCATGAATGTGGGCGGCCTGTCGCAGCGCATCGTCAAGCTCGCGCTCACGCTGGTGGGGCACAAGCGCGGCGGGCTGGGCTTTGTGGCCATCCTCGCGGCCTGCATGCTGGCGGCGCTGTCGGGCTCGGCCGTGGCCGACACCGCAGCGCTGGCGGCCCTGCTGCTGCCCATGATGGTCAAAGCCGGGCACGACAAGGCGCGCGCGGGCGGGCTGATTGCGTCTGCCGGCATCATCGCGCCGGTCATTCCGCCGTCCATTGGCTTTGTGGTGTTTGGCGTGGCCGCCAATGTGTCGATCAGCAAGCTCTTTCTGGCGGGCATCGTGCCGGGGCTGCTGATGGGCGTGGCCATTGCGGTCACCTGGTACTGGGTGTCGCAGCGCGAAAACGTCACGCCGCCACCCAAGGCCTCCACGGCCGAAAAGCTGCAAGCGCTCAAGGAATCGACCTGGGCGCTGTTCCTGCCCGTCATCGTGATCGTGGGCCTGAAGATGGGCGTGTTCACGCCTACCGAAGCGGCTGCGGTGGCGGCGGTCTACGCCTTGCTGGTGGCCACGCTGGTCTACCGCGAGCTGCACTGGCGCCAGCTCACCGACGTGTTCATCAGCGCCGCCAAGACCACGGCGGTGATCATGTTCCTGGTGGCGGCCGCCATGGTCAGCGCCTGGCTCATCACCGTGGCGGATATTCCGCGTCAGCTGGTGAGCCTGCTAAAGCCCTTGATGGAACACCCCACGCTGCTGCTCATCGCCATCATGGTGCTGGTGATGGCCGTGGGCACCGCCATGGACATGACGCCCACCATCCTCATCCTCACGCCCGTGCTGATGCCGGTGGTCAAGGCCGCAGGCATCGACCCGGTGTACTTCGGCGTGCTGTTCATCATGAACAACGCCATCGGGCTGATCACCCCGCCCGTGGGCACGGTGCTGAACGTGGTGGCGGGCGTGGGCAAGATGCGCATGGACGAGGTCACGCGCGGAGTGATCCCCTTCATGGCAGCGCAGTTCGCCATGATGTTCCTGATGGTGCTGTTTCCGTCGATCGTGCTGGTGCCGATGCGGTGGTTCATCGGTTGATCCGCTGTTCGGCTGAAAAACTCAAGGAATTTTGGCCGCTTCCGCGCATCCATCATGCCTATTTAGCTATCAAAACAGGAGTAAGCAGCCCTTGTGGCTGCTCTTCTCCTACGCGCCGCACGCTGGCGCAATGCCTCAGTTCGCCACCGTGAACCGCTTCTGCACGTGGCGCGGCGCTTCCAGCTCGTCCACGATGGCCACGGCCAGGTCGGCCACGCTGATGCTGCCGGGCTGTTCGCCGTTCATCAGCGGGGCTTCGTCGCCCAGGCGGTACTGGCCGGTGCGCTCGCCCGGCTGCAGCAGGATGGGGGGCGAGAGGAAGGTCCAGTCCAGCGTGTTTTCGGTGCGAATCCAGTTCAGCGCCTCGCGGGCGGCCAAGGCGCCCTGCTTCCATTCGGCGGGGAACTGGGGCGTGTCCACCAGCTGCAGGCCCGGCGCCACAAACAGGCTGCCTGCACCGCCCACCATCAGAAAGCGGCGCACGCCCGCCTGCTTGGTGCCGTCGATGGTGGCGCGGGTGCCCTTGAGGAACTGGTCGTGGATGTCTGGCACCGTCCAGCCGGGGTTGTAGGCGCTCACCACTGCGTCGTGGCCTGCGGCGGCCTTGGCGACCTGGGCAGCATCTTGCGCGTCGGCGGCCACCACCGTGAGGCCTTCACGGGGGGTGAGTTTGCCGGGGTTGCGGGCCAGCACGGTCACGCGGTGGCCGCGTTGCAGCAGTTCGTTCAGCACGGCCGAGCCGACAAAGCCGGTGGCACCGATCAGGGCGATGTTCATGGGGTCTCCTGGGGTCAAAGTTGCGATAGGGTGAGATTACGGGCTTGTCAAAGTGGGCGGTAGAGGGCTAAAAATGCCTTCTCCTTGAAGCTGCGCTTCACAATTACCCCATGGAAGACCTCAAACGCATGGCCGTGTTTGCCGCCGTGGTGCAGCACGGATCGATGAGTGGCGCCGCGCGCGCGCTGGGCATGAGCACCTCGGCCGTGAGCCAGCAGGTGCGCAAGCTCGAAAGCGATGGCGGCGTGACGCTGCTGCACCGCTCCACCCGCAAGCTGGCGCTGACCGAGGCGGGCCAGCGCTATCACGCGCGCTGCGCCGCCATGTGGGCGGCGGCCGAGCAGGCGCGGGCCGAGCTGGCGGCCTCGCGCGACGAACCCAGCGGCGAGCTGCGCCTGTCGGCCACGGTGGGGTTTGCGCGCCACATTGCGCCCGCCTTGGGGGAGCTTTTGGCGGCGCACCCGGCGCTGCGCCTGCGGCTGCTGGTGGACGACGCGCCGATTGACCTCATCAATGCGCGCATCGACCTGGCGGTGCGCTTTGGGCGGCTGTCGGACTCGACCTGGGCGGCGCGCAGGTTGTGTGGCATGCAGTGGTACCTGGCGGCGTCGCCGCAGTGGCTGGCGCAACATGGCGCGCCGCGCGACCCCGATGCCCTGCTCACCCACAGCTGGCTGGGTTTTGCGCGCGAAGGGGGCGGGCTGCTGCTGGACCTGCGCAGCCCGGCGGGCGAGCCGCGTGCGCTGCGGGTGGAGCCCCGCATTGCCAGCAACAACCAGCTGTCCATCCAGCAGATGTGCGAGGCCGGGCTGGGCCTGGCGTTGGTGGGCAGCATGGACGCGCACGAGGCGCTGCAGGCCGGGCGGCTGGTGCGGCTGCTGTCCGAATGGTCGTTTGGCACACTGGACATCTGGGCCGTGACGCCGCAGCGCGATGCGCAGCCCGCCAAGGTGCGCCAGTCGATTGCGGCGCTGCATGCCTATCTGCGGCAGGTCCCAGGGATTTCGGACTGAGAGCGGCCAACAAAACGCTTCTGGCGTCGTTGCCGCGTCTTGTCGTACTGCGCGTACTGCCTGCGACGCAGCGCCTAGCCAGAACCGCTTCGCTGAGTTTTGTTAGCCGCTCCGAGCCTTGCGCGTCGGCACCCATCGATTTTTTATCGCCCAGACCCACAAATTCCATCGTTGTGTGGGCGCCGGGCTCTGCCTACAGTGGCGGCTCCCTGGCCAGGGTTTCTTTTGTTGTTTATTGATTTACCCGCCCAACCGGAGACCCGACATGACGACTAACCCGCCGCTGACCTTCCCCATCGACCGCGTGCTGACCGCCTTTGAACAGCAGGACGTGCCCACGCTGCTGGCCACCATTGCCGACGATGTGGACTTCCGCATCGACCACTACCGCGACGATGCCGACACCCGCTGGCAGATCGCCCGCAACAAGGCCGAGGCGATGGCCGTGGTGCAGCGCCTGGGCGTGGAGGTGTTCCCGCGCGGGACGAAGATCCTGCACACCCACAGCCAGCCGCTGGGCAATGACTGGGTGCTCACGCACTTTCACCAGCGCTTCTTTTATGCGGTACAACAGCGCGAGGTGGAATCCGTGACCTGGATCACCAGCCATTCGCAAAACGGCCAGGTGGACTACTTCCGGGAAACCGTCACCACCATCACCCCTGTCTGACCCCAGAACGGAGAAAGGCCCCGCCACCATGCTGTTTGACCTGCGCGCCCTGGGCTACTTTGTGGCGGCGTACGAAGAGCGCTCGGTCACGGCCGCATCGCGCCGCTGCTTTGTGGCGCAGCCGTCCATCAGCATGGCCATCAAGGGGCTGGAGGACGCGCTGGCCACCCCCCTGTTCGAGCGCAGCCGCCAGGGCCTGGCGCCCACGCCCGCCGCGCACCGGCTGTATCCACGTGCCTGCAGCCTGCTGGCCCAGTCCAGCGCCATGGTGCGCGACTTTCGCGATGCGCCGCGCGAAACGCTGGGCATCTTCCTGCAGGACGACCTGATGGTGCAGCCCGCCGCGCCCCTGTTCGCGCAGATTGCGCAGGAGTGGCCCCACACCATGGTGCGGCTCACCGCCAGCGCACAAGAGGCCCGGCTGCGCATGGTGGCCGAGCACTGCAAGCCGCCGGGCGACACCTTTGTGCCGCTGTGGCACGAGCCCTATGTGATGCTGGTGCCCGAGCAGCACCCGCTGCGCTTCAAGAAGCGCTTTGGCCTGGCAGACATTGAAAACCTGCCCCTCATCGAGTGGCCCTATTGCCCGCTGCACCAGTCCTTCATCCGTCTGCTGGCCGAGCGGGGCATTGCGCTGCAGGTGCAGGCCAGTGCTGCGCGCGAGGAGCTGCTGCTGCACATGGTGGACGCGGGCATGGGCCTGGCCGTGGTGCCGCAGTCGCATGCAGCCCAGGCGCGCCGCGCGCTCACCCGCCCGCTGGACGGGCCCCTGGCCTTTTCGCGCCACATCGGCCTGGCCTGTGATGCGTCGGACGCGCCCCTGCTCGGGCTGCTGCACCGCCTGGCAGACGGCATGAAGGCCACCGCAGCCCAGCCCGAGCCCACGCAGCGCAGCAATGTGGTCTGATCCCCTGCCCATCCACCCCTCTTGCCACCCTTGTTACCACCCCCATGATTCTGGAAATCGCCCACCTCACCATCCGCCCCGGCCAGAACAGCGCGTTTGAACAGGCTTTTGCCCAGGCGCAGCGCATCATTGCCTCCATGCCCGGCTACATCTCCCATGAGCTGGGCCATTGCCTGGAGCGGCCGCAGGACTATGTATTGCTGGTGCGCTGGGCCACGCTGGCCGACCACGAGGTGGGGTTCCGCCAGTCGGCGCCCTACCAGGAGTGGAAGCAGCTATTGCACCATTTCTATGACCCGTTCCCCACCGTTGTGCACTTCGAGCCCGTCGTGCTGGCCGGTGTGTGACTGCGCCACCACGCCCGCATGCTGCGGCGCACTATTCGGGTATTGCCTGAAGATTTAGCGCACTGCACACGCCGTTTGGGTCCTAGAATTTGTAAAAGCGCGTATCTTCATTTCTGCGCCAAGGATCCATCATGAAAGCCATCCAGCAGGACATCGACGAGCGGACCAACCTCACCAGCACCAACAAGTTTGAGCTGCTGCTGTTCCGCCTGGGCACCGACACCGCCCTGAACAAGTCCGAGCTGTTCGGCATCAACGTCTTCAAGATCCGCGAGATCGTGGCCATGCCCAGCATCACCCCCATTGCAGGCACCACGCCGCATTCGCTGGGCGTGGTCAACCTGCGCGGCCAGGTGATCCCGGTGCTGGACCTGCCCTCCATCGTGGGCTGCAAGCCCCAGACGGGCCTGAACATCATGCTGGTGACCGAATACGCACGCACCACCCAGGCGTTTGCGGTCGAATCGGTGGAAGACATCGTGCGGCTGGACTGGAAACAGGTGCTGTCGGCCGAAACCAGCGGCGCCAAGGGCAAGCTGGTCACCAGCATCGCCCGGTTGGATGGCAACACCGATGAATCCCGCCTGGCCCAGGTGCTGGACGTGGAAGCCATCCTGCAGATGGTTTCGCCGTCGGACGGCCACGAGGTGACCGAAGAGAAGGTGGGCGCCAAGCTCAAGCTCAAGCCCGGCACCATCGTCCTGGCGGCAGACGACTCCTTTGTGGCCCGCTCGCTGATCGAGCAGGAACTCAAGGTGCTCAACGCCCCCTACGAGATGGTTAAGTCGGGCAAGGAGGCCTGGGACCGCCTCAACGCCATCGCCAAGAGCGCCGAGGCCGAAGGCAAAACGGTGCTGGACCGCGTGGCCATGGTGCTCACCGACCTGGAAATGCCGGAGATGGACGGCTTCACCCTGACCCGCAACATCAAGCAGGACGCGCGCTTCCACGGCCTGCCGGTGGTCATCCACTCGTCCCTGTCGGGCTCGGCCAATGAAGACCATGTGCGCAGCGTGGGCGCCGACGGCTATGTGGCCAAGTTTGTGGCCGAAGACCTGGCCGACACCATCCGCCGCGTGCTGCCCAAGTAAGTCCGGCTGCTGCCCTCCTGCCCATCCCCACACCTGCGCACGGTGTGGAGGGCAGGAGGCAGATGAAGATTTCAGTGTTTTTTGGCCGTTTGCGCGCGTCCAGCATGCCTTTATAGCTATCATTTTTGATATTCATGCAGGGCAACGAAGCGCCAGGCCCGGTGCAGGCGGAGCAACCGCCCGGCAGACGCCCCGGCGCAGTCAACCAAATGGCGGCGCCAAACGCTAAAGGGCTTGGCACAGCCCACGCCAGCCTTTGAAATTTGTAACATCCCACCGGGATGTTTTTCAGGGGCTTTACGGACCCGGGTGGAACGCGCACCCCGGGGCCGGAGTCTGAACACCATGACCTACACATTCGCCCGCATCCTTTCTGCCTCGGCCCTGGGGGTTCTTGTGACCGGGTGCGCCACCGTGCCGGGCGACCCGTACTACGAGCCCCCGCGCTACCAGGTGTACGAACAGCCGGGGTACATCTACAACGCCCCACCGCCGGTGTACCAGGCCCCGCCCGTGTACCGCGCACCTGGGGTGATCTACTCGGCCCCGCCGCCGCCGCCCGTTTACTACGGTGGGCGCGACCGGCATGACGACCGCTGGGACAAGGGCCGCGACCGCAACGACTGGCGCGAACGGGAGCGTGACCGTGACCGCGCCGAACGGGACCGTGCAGCCCGCGAGCGGGACCAACGCGAACAACAGGCTCGCGACGCCGACCGCCGCGCCCGCGAACGCGACCAGGCCCGCCGCGAGCAGGCCGAGCGCGACCGCCGCGCCGCCGATGATCGGCGCAATCGCAACCCCGGGCAGTTGGCCCCCGGCAGCTACACGCCGCATCCGCAGGACTGGCGCTCGCGCCAGTTCTCGAACAGCCAGGAACAGCCCTGAACTGCGTCGCCGGGCTTGAGCAGCCGAACGTCCCCACTTTTTGAGCGATGCCCCCATGACCCGAGCCCAGCATCTCCTCGCATGCCTGTGTGTGGCCTGGATCGGCACCGCCGCCCAGGCCCAGGTGGTGCGCTGCACCGACCCCGCCACCGGCAAGGTGACCTACACCGACGGCAAATGTGCGGGCGGCACCACGGCGCGTGAGGTGGAAGCGCGCAAGACGCCAGAGGAAATCCAGCGTGAACGCGAGCAGGCCGCCGAAGCGCTGGCGCTCAAGCAAAAACGCCTGGAGGCCGAGAACAAGGCTGCAGAAACCGAAGCCCTGCGCAATGCGCAGCGGGAGCGCACCCCGGCCGCCAGGTCTCAGGACTACGCCCGCTCCCCTGAATGCGCACGCTCGCGCCGCAATCTGGACGTGGTGCTGAGCAGCGGCAACGCAGGCAGCTACGAACAAAGCCAGCGCGCAGAGGCCGCCCAGCGCCAGATGGACCTGGACTGCCTGGGCCCCGAGGGGTATGCCGAGGTGGAAAAAGCCCGTGCGGCACGGCCCACCACGGTCCAGACTGAAGCGCGCCGCGATATTTGAAGCCGCAGCGCTGAGATAAACAGCCGCCAGTTTACTTTCGCGCCACGAAAAGGAATTGCGCGGCGCGAGCCAAGCCTGGCTCAGAACAGGCCAGCAGGTTCCGCCTCCCGGTCCCAGCTGTAGATCACCAGCTCCCCGCGCTCCACTCGGTTCGCCCCGCCGCCCACGGTGTAGTCCAGTTTGAGCGCCTCCATGTCGTATCCCTCGAAGCACTCCCGGATGGCCGGGTGGTCGTTGATACTGATCACCGCCTTGCCCTTGATCGCGCGCAGCTTGGTGGCCATGAGCTGGTACTGCTCCCAAGGGAACGGCACTCCATACCCCTCCGTCTCCCAGTACGGTGGGTCCAGGTAGAACAACGTGTGTGGGCGGTCGTAGCGGTCGATACAGGCCGCCCAGTCCAGGTTCTCGATGTAGGTGCCCGCTGCAAGGCGCAAATGGGCGGCCGAGAGGTTCTCCTCGATGCGCAGGAGATTGATGGCTGGCGCGGTGGTGGCAGTCCCAAAGGTCTGGCCAGCCACCTTGCCGCCGAAGCTCTGCTGCTGCAAATAGAAAAACCGGGCCGCCCGCTGCACGTCGGTCAGCGTTTCCGGACGGGTCTCCTGGAGCCACTTGAACACCTGGCGGCTTGTCAGCGCCCACTTGAACTGGCGCACGAACTCCTCCAGGTGGTGCGTCACGACGCGGTAGAGGTTGACCAGGTCGCCATTGACGTCGTTCAGCACCTCGACGTCGGCAGGGTTGCGGGCGAAGAACACCGCCGCCCCGCCCGCGAAGACCTCGACGTAGCAGCTATGGGCAGGGAACCTGCTCAGCAGCAGGTCAACGAGACGACGTTTGCCGCCGATCCAGGGAATGATGGGTGCCATGGTGGGTTCCAGTTACGTTGGACGCTCCATGGCGCTCTGAGGTGGGGCTCTCGGCCCTCAGTGAATTCATGACCCCGCAGCGGGGGCACTTGATGCTCAGCCGGATGTAGACACCCTCGCCGAGTTTGCGGCTGCATGCGCCGCACCTGATCTCTTCCATATTTGCAAGCCTGTTTCTCTGTACGAAAACTCTGATAGGCTCGACGCGCTCTCGCGAGAGTGGCGGGTCTTGCCTGGCTTGCAGGTCACTTCTGCAGGTTGGGGGCCTGGCCAGGTGTTAGCGCACTTGACTAGGTCGCCCGTCTTTTTTCGATCTATCCCTCGGACGACACATACGTCAGCGTCGGTGCCCCCCCTTCAATCAAGCCAGCGCGCACAAACACGCGCTGCCCGGCTGTCCCCTCGCCCCGCGCCTGGATCACCCCGCCGCCTGGCAGCGTGATGATGGCCACGCCCCCAGCGATGGAGGTGATCTCGCCCACTTCCAGGGGCTGGTCGGGCATCAGCGCCATGAACTCCCGGTAAGCGTTAGGCATGGGTTTCGATCTCCAGCGTTTGGCGCAGGCGGGGGCGGCTCCACTCGATGGACGTGCTGCGCACGATGCCCATCACCGTGGATTCCCCGAGGTAGCGGATGAACTTGCCCGGCACGATCACGCCTGTCTCGGGCAGCACCTGCATGTTCAAGGTGATCCGCTCTTGCTTGCCGGTGTCCGACAGCTCGGCAATGCCCCGCTGGCGGTGTGCATCCGGGTGGGTGATGAGCGCATGGTTCACCTGGGGGGCGATCACGTTGCCTGGGGTGCCCGCCCGGGTGAACGGCCCAAACACCCCCGCCCCGATGCCGCCCAGGAACACCCGGTTGTAGGCTGGCTTGTCGATGAACTCGGTGCCCTCCACCTCGGCCGCATGGGCCGGAATCTCAAAATCCGGCGTGACGCTGCCCCAGTGCCATGGCGCCAGCGGGTAGCGCGGCAGCACCCGCAGCGTGGTGGCCGTGTTGTGAGGCTGCACGTAGCCGCCAGCAGCCCCAGCGATGTCGTTGATGGCGTCGATGTAGTTGCCCTGCATCGCCCAAGCCCCTGCGGGCACGTGCCAATCTTCCAGGCCCCAATCCACCGTCCAACCCATGGGGACGCCGTTCACGGTGAGCACGTCGGCCATGAGCTGCTGGGCCGTGCGGTCCACCAGGTTGCGGAACGACTGCTTGGGGGCGTCGGCCGAGCCCAGCACCGAGGCCTTGCCCTTGCCAGACACCGCCCAGCGCGTGGGGCTGAAACGCCGGTCCCGCGACTTGCCTTCCAGTCGCAGACGGAACTCCACCCCGTTAACCAGCACCGCCAGCTCGGCCGGATCGCCCGCGCTGTCGCGGCCCAGGTGATTGGCCGCATCGTTGTGCAGTGAAGCCGTCCAGGACCAGGTCCAGGACTGGTGGTCCAGCGACATGCTGAAGCTATGGGCGTTCAGCTCGGCGCCCGTGTCCACCCGGTGCAGGGTGATGTTGTTGATCACGATGTAGGTCCTTCGAACAGGGACAACGATGGTTTCGCCAGGCTGCGGCCCAGGCCCATGGCCATCGCACACAAACACCAGGCCCGCTGGCAGTCTGCTGTCGGCCAGGTCATCAAACACCAGGTGCGCGGGCAGGACGGGTACGTAGCAAGGCGTTTCGATAGGCGGCTGCACTGGCGCACTGACGCCTGGGGGCAGCTTGCGGGCCTCCTCATACCGGACGGCCACCACGCGGGACAGCGGCACCGCGCGGCCAAAGGCGTCACGCACAGCAGCCTGGCGGTGCTGGGCTTCCTCAAACCGGCTTTGCACCAGGTGGCGCAGCCGGGTGGCGTCTTCAAACCGCTGCAGCACGGGGGGCGCCGCGAGCTGCTGGGCCTGCTGCATGGCTTGTAGGGTGATGGAACGCAGGCGCTCAGCGTTTTCAAACCGCTGCAGGGCCGGGGCGCTACCCAGGCGCTGAGCCTGCTGCATGACCTGGCGCACGGTGGCCCCCAGGGGCTGGGCCTGCTGCCAGCGCGCCTGGTGGGGCGTGCCCACGGTGCGGGCGTCTTGCCAGTTGGCCTGGACGGCGGCGGGCACCGGCTGGGCCTGCTCGTAGCGCACCTGGATGCTGGCCCGCACGGGCGCGGCATCCTGCCAGCCGTTGACGGTCGTGGTGGTGATCGGCCGCTCCACGTTGACGTCGAACACCACACGAATGCGCCCGCGCAGGCCGGTGATGGAGCCAGCAGCCCGCAGCCGGGCCGCCACGCGCACGCCGATGCGACCACGCAGGCCCGTGATGGTGCCCGCCGCATGCAGCTCGACCACGTCGGGCGTGCCGCCCCCGCCGTCGTCTCCAAAAACGATCTCGACCGGCCCACCCGATGGGTTGGGCGCCTGGTCGAAGAGCAGATCGGTGCTTGCCACGCGCTGGCCCTTATGTGAGTGAGGTGGTGCCCAGCACCACCAGGCCACCGGCCTGCAGCAGCGGGCTGGTCTCGCCCAGCGGCGTGTTGCCACCTTCCACCCAGAAGTCGCCGCCGTTGGCTTCGTCSGTCACGCTGCCTTCGGCCACGATGTCGCCTGCAGCGTTGACCCACAGGCCCCAGCGGGGCATACCGGTGGTCAGCACCAGGGAGCCGCCCGGGTCGGCCACGTGCAGCACCAGCCCACCGCCGACGATGGACGCGCAAGGCACGGCCAGGCTGGACCCGGCTCGGGCCAGGGCCATCGTCTGCCAGGTCAATCGCGGCCTGCAGCTGGGCCAGGGCCGTCGCTGGGCCAATGCGCCAGGTGCCGCTCATGCCAACACCTCGGGCACCAGCTTGCTGGCGGCCACTGGGCGGAAATTGCCCGCCAGGTCTTCGGCCAGGGTAAGAAACTGCTGGTTGGCGTCAATGCCCCTGAACTCAAACGCGCCGGTCACTGGATCGCTCCAGGTCTCGCGCACGAGCAACTTGCTGCGCTGGTGCTGCAGCACCACCCGGGCCTTGGTGGGCACGTTGGGCGTGCCCTTGATCTTGGTGGTGCCCCAGATGCGCGCCTGGCCGCCAAACTCGACGTCGCGGGCCATCTGCGCACGCGCAGTGCCCTCGGTGGAGAAAACCGGCACCGGGGCACTGACAGCCAGCCCTGCAGCAATGCGCGACGGACGCACCTGCTGCGCGCCCTGCACCGGGAACAGCAGGCGCGTGGGGCCAAACCCCGCCTGAAAGCCCGCAGGCGGCACGTACACAAACGGCGTGGCCCCGAAGTTCGCGCGGCAGGTTGCAATGGCACTCGCGCCCGACCCAAAAAACGCGTAAATGGGACCGACGATCCCAGACGCCACAACGCCAGCGTCCACCCCGTCAAACCACAGACGCAGCGTGCCTAAATCCATGTCGAGAACAAAGCTCAGGACAGTGAATGACCCGATAGTGGGCAACCCGGTGAGAACCTCGACCCCGCCGTGATAGATCACCCCGGTGGAGTAGCTGTAGTAGCCCCAGCCGTGCGCATTGGCGCCTGGGTACGCACCTTCTGCCGTCAAGACCTCAACCGGCGCCGCTGCAGTCGCGATCCCTGGCATCGAGTAGCCGGTCAGTTCAGAAACCTCCCAATAGCACTTCCGGGCCGAAACCCCGTGCACGCTGCGCACCGCGTAGTAGTAAAAACTGCTGCTGGCGTAAAGATCGCCATCAGACAACGTGACTCCTGGCCCTTTGTCCGCTGGATTCCAAGTGGTGGGGATCAAGCCCGCAACAGCGTCTGCAGCCCAGGCATTGGTGCCGGGAAACAGTAGACCTGTGCCCTCGGCCACGAACATCCAGCCCTGTGCGTCGTTCCAATAGGCCAGCGAGAGCGACTGAGGCCAGCGCTGCTCGGATGCGCCAGCAGCCAGGCGCAGCCCGTCCACCTCGACATCAGACCCCATGTCCCAGTGCAGGAAGAACCCGGCCGAGGCCACGGCCTGCGCGGCGAAACGGCAGCTGCTGCCCACGTCGTTGTCCTTGAGCGCAGCCAGCGTGCCCGTGATGGGCGCATGGCTGGCCGTGAGGGTGGCGGCGCCATCGAGGCGCGTTGTGCCGTTGAGCAGCGCAATCTCTGCCAGCTCCAGGTCGTTACCCCCCAGCATGAAGCCGCTGAGCCTCCAAAAACGCGCGGCCATGCTCAGCGGCTCCAGGGGCCGGTGGTGTCCAGGAACACAGTCCCAGCGGTCACGGCACCAGCGGGCGGCGCCGTGCGGATCGCCAGCAGGCGGCGCCCGGCCAAGTCGTCGGTGCCGTCCACGTTGCCGCCGTTGGAAAACGCTGCGCCCAGGTCTTGCACCGGGTGCAGCAGGCCCGGCAAGGAGCCCCGGATGCCCTGCGCGACCAGCTCCAGGGGGCCGGTCAACAGGCCGTTGTTGGGGCCGTTGGGGTACGTGCCCCACGAATAGCCCGAGGTGCCCGCGTAGGCATCCGCCGTGCTGCCGTTGTGGTGGGCGCCGATGCGCTGCGCGGCAATCGCCTGGCCGATGGCCGTGTGGGAGCGCACCAGGTAGGCACCCACCCGGGCACTGCGGTGCGAGTAGCCCACGCAGCCGTTGGGCACGGTGCTGACGTTGGCCTGGTCGGCTTCGTTGCCGGTGACCAGGTAGCCGTAGGCATCGCCGCTTTTAAAGCTGGCGAGGTCACCCGCGAACAGCACCGTGAACCGGCCCGTGCCTGCTGGGTCCACGGCCAGGAAGAAGGCGCGCTCGTCGGCCACCAGATACCAGGCGCGCGCCGTGGCGTTGGCTGCGCTGCTCTTGGGCCAGTACAGACCCCCGGCCACCTGGGCTTCCAGCGGCGTGGTGCCGGGGCCGGTGGACGCGTCCGTCATGCTCTCATGGGCGCGCACCCGGGCGTTGGTGGTGCCGGTGTCGGCCACGCGCAGGACGCAGCCCGAGGCCTCGGGCACGGTGGGCTTGACGCACATCACGTTGGTCAGGGTGCCCGCAAACAGCTCTTGCCAGCCAGCGGCGGCGAGCTTGCTGGTGATGGTGCCGGTGGCTGCACCGTTGGGAACGCCAGGCGCGGCAAACGTGACGCTTGAGGCCGTGGTGCTCAGAATGGGCTTTTGCCCATTGAGACCTGCTGGCGTGGAGCCTGCGAACTGGCCCACGCTGCCCACGCGGAAGGGATGGGAGCCCGCATAGTTGGCAGTGGCAATGCCAGCATTGACGGTGAGCGATGCCACGGCACCAGCACCGAAGCCATCCACCAGGCAGGACTTGAGCACGCTGCGCAGTGCCCCTGCAGAGCCAGACAGGACCGAGGCGCCGGTCATTGCGGAATCAAAGGTGTAGATCATGGTTGCGGCTTAGATGACGGGGTTGGTGGGCGCGCGGTCGATATCGCCGCGCTCGGTAAGTTCAAAGGCGTAGTCGGTGCCGATGGCCTCGGAAGGCTGCGTGGCGCGGATGGCCACGAGCGGGTAGTACGCCCCCACGGTGGGCAGGAACAACGTGTTGCCGGGCACCCAGCCAGCGCCCCAGCCTGCGGCGGCCAGCGTGAAGTAAGGGGCGCCGCTCACAGGGTTGATGGGGGCGATGGCCGTGTTGCGGCTAAACGTGCCCAGGTTGCCCACGTGCTCGCCAATCACCTCGACATCGGTGCCGCCAGTGAGCACGCGCAGGGCAAAGCGCTCGGTCATTGCGCCTGCGTTTGTCACCACCACGGGGAAGGCGCCGTCGTTGTAGGTGGACGGCGCAGGGTTGCCGACCGTGACGTCGGACCAGGTCACACCGTCCCAGGTCTGCTGGTCGAACACCGGCAGCGCACGGGCGCGCAGGTTGCCCGCCATGATGGCGCTGGACACGATGCTCCCCACCGGGAAGTTGTGGGCGAGCTGCTTGGTCAGCTTGAGGGTGCCGTCGATCTGCACGTCGGCCACGCGGGCCATCTGCTCGATGCGGTGCTTCACCGTCACGGGCTGGACCCAGCCGGTCACGTCGGAGATCGCGATGGTGCCCGCGTCGAGGTTGGGTGCGTAGCCGGTGCGGATGAGCAGTCCGTCCGCGCCGATCAGGTAGACACGCGATAGGCGCTCGCGGGCGCAGTTGACCGTCTGGCCGTCCGCGTAGGTGGCAGCGGGCACCACGCCCGTGTGGCCGATCACCACATAGCTGCCCACCCGGTACTTGGGCACCCGACCATCAGGCGGAAGGCGCACTGGGTCCAGTCCCACGATATCGGCGTCCAGCGGCAGGTAGAAATAGGCCACGCTGTTGTAGCGCAGCGTGGTGGGGTCCACCGGCCATGGGCGCCAGATCTTGCCCGGCTCCACCGCACCCACGTCGGCCGCGTCGTACCACCACTCTGCCTTCTGGGCTGCGGTCAAGGTGGCGTCCACAACGAAGTCGCCAAACTGCAGCTCAACAACCCCGGTCTGGTAGTCGATGTGCCCCCACATGTGGGTGCCCAGCAGGTTGCCATCTAGGTCGCCCGTGGCCGTGAGGGCGTTGCCTGCGGTGTCGGTGAGCGTGAGCACGTAGCCCGTGGGCTTGATGGGCGCGGCCTGGGTGCGCATGAAGATGCTGGCGGTCTTCCAGGCGCTGCGCCGGGTCCACAGGCTTTGCAGGGTGATGGCGGCGGGGTTGGGGCCGACCACGTAGTCGGTCATGCGCGCGGTGCCTGCTGCGTAGTCGATGCGGCCCGAGTTGATGCCAGGGTTGCTGCCCGTACGGCCACGGTAGATCACGCCCTCGAAGTCGGTGTACGTCTCGCCCATCCACACAAACTGCACGCTGCCGGGCACGATGGAATCGGATGTGTAGGGGCACAGGTCGATGACGATGGACTGGGGCTGGAAGCTGTCGGTGCGGGCGGTGACCACCGCAGGGGCCACCCGGTAGCGTGCGACCACGCTGGAGGTAGCCAGGATCTGTTCGCCCACGCTGGTGGTGCCGTAGGACGCGCCCTTGCGGCTGTCGGCATTGCTGCTGCCGCTGCCATCGCCCACGGTGTTTCCGAACTCGGTGGCGTTGTCGTAGTCGCTCTTGTACGACTCGGTGCTGCGGTCGAACTGCACAACACGCAGGTTGACCTGCTTGGCCCCGTAGTTGACGGTGCCCAGGCCGCCGATGAAAGCGCCTGCGCCGTCGTCGGTGACAGTCTGGGCCACGACGATGCGGCCATCAGCAGTGCGGCCGGATTCCTGCGTCAGCGTACTTGAGCTGCCGNCACGCAGGTTGACCTGCTTGGCCCCGTAGTTGACGGTGCCCAGGCCGCCGATGAAAGCGCCTGCGCCGTCGTCGGTGACAGTCTGGGCCACGACGATGCGGCCATCAGCAGTGCGGCCGGATTCCTGCGTCAGCGTACTTGAGCTGCCGCTGGTGGTGGTGATGGTGAATGGGCGCTCAACGTAGGTGATGGGCATGGGTGGTGTCTCCTCAAGAAACTTGCGGCCAGTTCACGAAATTGCTGCCGGTGCTGCCGCTGGTGGACTCTGGCGCGCTGTATTCGGGCACTGAGCGCGTTGTGTAGGTCACACCGGCGTTTTTGATCGCGTTGGTCTGCGTGACGCTGCCGCCGCTGGTGTTGCTGGTGGTGCGGGCCGTGGCCCACTCGATCTGCAGGGTGCCCGCCGCAGGCTGCTGGGCCAGGTTGAGCGTGATGTAGCCGCCAGCGTCGGGTGCGCTGGGGGTGAGCAGCTCCTTGACCACCACGTCGGTGTCGTAAGCAGTGCTGATCTCGTCGCCCGGGTCGGGCAGGTACACGGTGCGCAGCAGCACAGTGCCGCTCGGGTAGTCCACCCGGCCGGTCGCGTCGCCGCTGATGACGCCTGCGGCATCGGCCGTGGCGGTGCGCAGCACGCCCGCGCTGAACCAGGTGAACTCGGGGGAGCCAGGCACCACACCCTCATGTTCCAACGTCCAGCAATACTCGGGCGCGCGGATGGCCGCGCCCTGGCTGCTGCGGTTCGTGTAGCCCACGCGCTCACCCCACTGGATGATCAGGGCGCTGCCCACGTCGGGCTGCACGGGCAGCGTCACGCTGCCGCTGCCGGTGTCATAGATGAGCTGGCCCACGCCGCTGCCCGTGAAGACGCCTGCGCCGTCGTCCTGCAGCTCGTACCAGGTGCCCAGCGCCATCCAGCTCACGGTGACCGTGCCTGGCTCAGGCAGCGGCTTGAGCATGAAGACGTGGTTGAAACCCCGGTTCTCTTGGCCGATCTTGATGCGCTGGGTGTGGGCGGCCACGGCGATCTCCACGCGGCGCGGGGCGTCGGCCAGCACAATGCCGCGCGTGGCGGCCGGGCGCTGGTCCAGGGCCGAGGTCTCGGTGCGCGAGTTGGGCACGAGCTGGGTGTAGATGCTGTCCACCTTCACCACCGAATCACCGATGACGGCGGCCAGCACTGTGGGGGCCGCGCCGTAGTATTCCGCAGCATCCGCCACCGAGGTGTCGCGGATCATGGTCTTGTTGGGGTCGCGCCCAAAGCCCCGGTCGGGCGGGCTCCCGGGGAAGTCAAAGCGCAGGCTGTCGGACAGGTCGAGCTGGGTGACCGAGCCCAGGAAGTCCACGAAGCTGCCGTTGGCGTTGTAGGTGAACGTGCGGGTCTCGGTGGTGACCCGCGTGACGCGGATGTACTGCGCGCGCTCGTCGGGCAGGCCTTCGTTGTAGATCAGCACCAGGGTGCGGCCGATGGGCGGCGTGGCCGTGCCCGGGCGGTGGAAGAGCTGGATGTTCTTCTGGCCCAGGACATGGTTCTCCAGCAGGTAGCCCGACCACTCGGACGCCTTGATCAGGTAGTTGGCAATGGCCGCTGCGATCTCGGTGCGCCGGGCGAACAGGTTGCACTTCGCCAGCGTGACCGACACGTTGGGGTCGGTAGGCGGCATGGACAGGATGAAGTTCGCGCCCATGTAGGGCTCTGCGTTGTTTGTCATCACCGCCGCATGCACCTGCATGATGGACACGTTGCCACCGGCCCGGTCGGCCTCGGTGATGTCGCGGAAGATGTGGTTGCTGCCGCCGTAGGGGATGACGGTGCCGGTGGGGCCGCCGCCGCCCTCGGGCACGTCGTCCATCACGCGGGACGCAAACGCAGCGTGAGGCTGCAGTGGTAGTCAGTCTCTTCGGGGTCGCTGTAGTCAACGACGGCCACCATGCCCATGGCGCGGGTCTCTTCTTCGGTGCCGTGGTCAAAGATCACGGTGAAGGTCTGCCCGAGCAGCTGCAGGGTGAAGCGCTGGCCGGGAACAGCCGCCCAGGCTTTGAGGGTGAGCAGTGCGCCGCGCGTGATCCATGCGCTGTTGCCGTCGCCCGTGAGGGTGATGGGCCGGCCGCCGTTGCGGGCCATGGCGTCAACAATCAACGTGCCCCAGATGCCGCGCTCCTTTGACTGCGCCACGGCAGACCAGGTGAGTTCGTCGGACCAGATGAGGTCTTGCGGCAGCTCCAGCGCAATGCCGTCTTTGGTGAGGGTGATGGTCATGGTGGTTACAGGCCCGCAGAGCGCTTGTCTTGCTCGATGAGGCGCAGCACCTCACGCGCGATGTCTTGGATGCTGTGCTCGCCGCTGAGGTTGGTGGGCACGGGGTAGGCGCGGCTGTTGCCGATGTAGACATTGACGATGCGGTCAATGCGCGGGCCACCCGTGCCACCGCCCGTGCCCCCACCCGTTCCGCCCCCGGTGCCGCCGCCTGTACCGCCGCCTGTACCGCCCCCGGGCTTGGCCTCTTCCTCGGCCTTCTTGTTTGCGTCCTGCATGGCCTTGCGCATCTTGACGGACCGCAGCTCTGCGTCGAACTCGAACAGCGTGAGGTCTTTCATGAACGACCCGAGCTGGCCGCCCTGGCGGAACACGTTGGCGTTGTCCTTGTGGTACTGCTCCAGCCAGGTCTTCTTCCAGGCTTCGGCTTCGGCCAGGGTGTTGAAGGTGGGCACCAGGTCTTGCGAGCTGATGGTCCCCTGGTTCATGAACTTGGACTTGTCGATGGCGGCGTTGCGCTGGTCCTGGCGGAACTGGAAGCCAGCCGCCAGCATCTGGCCGCTGGCGGCCAGGGCCTTGACCTGTTCGCTGGCCTGCGTGATGTCGATGCCCATCTTCTTGAGGTCGGCAGACACATCGCGCACGGCGGCGCCCACGCCCGCCACTGCGCTCTTGGCATCGGCCATGGAGCGCACGGTGGTCTTGCCTGCGGCGTCCACCTCCAGCGTGTAGCCGCGTGCTGCAGCCCCGGCCTCGACCCACGTGGGCGCGATGCCCTTGTTGGCTGCAATGGCGGCTTCGGCGGCCTTGGCGAAACCTTCAGACAGCTCGCGGGTGCTGGCCTTGCCGCTGCTGACGATGGTGTCGTATGCCTCCTTGGCCTTGGCGGCGGTGTTCTTGAGGGTTTCGTCAGACGTGATGCCCAGCTGCTGCATGGCCTCGCGCAGGCTGTTGATGCCGGGCTTGGCCTTGTCCAAGGCATCACCCAGCTCCTCGGCTTTCTGGCGCGCCTGGTCGAGCAGGCCGTCTGCCACCTTGTCGCCCAGCTGCTTGCGCAGCTGCTCGATGCGCGAGCGCACTTCATCGATGGCCTTCTGGCCGTCTGCGGTGTCGATGGCCTTGGTGAGGCTGGCCTCCAACACGCGGCCCGTATCCACGCCCTGCGTCTTCAGCCGGTCAAGCCCACCGATGATGGCGTCGAGGTCGTTGATGGCGCTGCGGGAGGTTGCGCCGATCTTGCCCGCCAGGTTGTCGAAGTCGAGGCCGGTACGTTGGACCGCCGAACGGACCACCTGGTCGAGCATCGTGGCAACGCGCTCGCCTTCCCTTCTTGCTGCGGATAGCGCCCCTTCCAGGCGCTGCTGCAGAGCTTTGACAACCTCGTCAGAGGCCCCA
This sequence comes from Acidovorax sp. GW101-3H11, assembly GCF_001633105.1. Taxonomy (GTDB): domain Bacteria; phylum Pseudomonadota; class Gammaproteobacteria; order Burkholderiales; family Burkholderiaceae_C; genus Acidovorax. The sequence continues at coordinate 46,799 of NZ_LUKZ01000029.1, read as the reverse complement.
TTCTTGATGGCCTGGTCAATCTGAATCCGCAGCTTCTCCGCCTCTTGCCCGACTGCTGCAAATGCGTTTCGCGCACGCACTTCGAATGCAGCCAGATCCTGGCCTTCCAGTGCCTTTGCCCATGCCGCCTGAAACTCAGAGGCGGTGATCTTTCCATCGGCCAGCAGCTTGTCCAGAGCCGACGACATCGCGCGGATGCCCTCGGAGTTGGAGGCGTTGAAGTCCTTGCCGATCTTGGCAATGGCTTCAGCAGATGACTCCCCAGCCTTGGTCAGCTTGTCAAATTCCGCAGTGAGGGCAATGGACTGCTTGGTCAAGTCGAATGACCGGCTGCGCGCCTCCTCATACAGTGCGTTCTGCCGAGCAATGGCCTCGGCCCGGGCCTTCATGGCCTCGTCCATCTGCTTGAGCTTGCGCTCGTTTTCCTCCAGCACCTTGCCCCAGCCAGCCCACACGGCGATCTGCTCGCCCAGGCTTCGGGTGAGGCCCAGGATCTCGGGTGTAAGGGCCGCCAGCGCAATGCCCCACGGCCCGATGAGTGCAGAGGCGCCGCGCCATACCACCCCGGCGCCCGATGCTGCGGTGGCGTTGGCCGCAAGTGCGGCAGTGTTGCGGGCAGTGGCTGCGGTGGCCGCATCCTGGGCCGCACCAGCGGCGCGGGTGAAGGCGCCCATCTCGCCCCAGGCCTTGGCGTTGGCCGCGCGGGCTGCGGTGTTGACGTTGGTGGCCGTGGTGTTGGCTGTCTGGGCCGCTGCGCCCTGCAGCTGGGCGGCGCTGTTGGCCTGCTGTGCGGCGGTGTTGCGCACGGCGGCGGCGGTGTTGGCCTCCAGCGCCGTGGTGGCCGTGAGCATCTGCGTGGCCCAGCGGGCGAAGTCGGCCACCAGCCCGGCGATCTTGATGGCGGCCCAGGCTTTGCCCGCCGCCGTGAGGGTGCTGACAACGGTGTCGAGGTTCTTCGCCAGGGCGTCGATGACCTTGGCGGCATTGGCGCTGGAGATCAGGCCCTTGTCGGACTCGCCCACGTACAGCGTCCACTGCGTGCTGAGGTTCTGCAGGGCGCGGCCCACGGTGGGGGGCAGCTTGCCGAACTCGGCGGCCACCACATCGGCCTGGCCCTTGAGGGACTTCATCACCACGTCAGAGGTGAGCGCGCCCTGCTCTGCCATCTTGCGCAGCTCGCCCGTGGTGACCCCCAGGCCGTTGGCAAGCGCCTGGGCCAGGCGGGGCGCCTGCTCCATGACCGAGTTGAATTCTTCACCCCGCAGCACGCCCGACTGCAGGCCCTGGATGAGCTGGGTGATGGCGGCCTTGGCTGCATCTGCAGAGCCACCCGAAAGCTGGATGGCCTGGTTGATGGTCTCGGTGAGGCCCAGCGCGTTGCGCTGCGCTTCCTGGGCGTTTTGCCCGGCTTCTGTCCCCGCCTTTGCCAGGCGGGTAAACAGGGTGCCGGTTTCGTCCAGCGCTGAGTTGGTGCGCAGGGCGACCTGCGTGACGCCAGCGAAAGCGGCCTGGAACAGGGGGCCTTCGCCCGTTGCCAGCTTGACGCGGGCTTCGAGGTTGCGGAACTGGTCGGCGGTGTCGGCCACGCTTTTTGCCAGGCCGCCCACGTAGCTGCCGCCCAACGCCACGGTGGCGATGTTCTGGATGCGCTGCAGCTGCGTACTGATGGACGTCATGCCCTCCCGCAAGGTGCGCTGGTTTTGCGCCTGCACCTGGGTGGACTGGCTGGATGCGGCGGCGGCCTGCTGGTAGGCGGGGGCGAGGGCTGCGACTTCTTGCCGCACCTGGGCGACTGCGGCCTTGAGCGATGCCTCTGACTGCGCCAGGTTGGCGGTGCTGATGCCCACCGCCTGCATGATTTCGCGGGTTTCGGACAGGGCGCGGCGCTTGTTGCCCAGCTCGGTGCTGAGCCTGACCGAGGAGCCGATGGCGAGGTCGTATTCCTTGCGCAGGGCGGCCTCGGCGTTCTGCGCCTGGGCGGTGGCCTGTGCGGTGCCGCGCAGGGCCTGCTGCTGGTCTCTGACCTCTGCCGTGGCGGTTTTGATGCCTTCCTTGAGGCCCGCCACCGTGGCCTTGTATTCATCGGTGCGCCGGGCTGCGCCCTGCGTTTCTTCGCGTACAGCCTTGAGGGTGTCGCGCTTGCTCTGCAGGCTGGAGCGCGCCTGTTCCAGGGCGGTGGCTGCTGCGCGCTCGGCCGCGCTGAGCTGCTGGGTGTTTGCAGTGGCCTGGGGCAGTTCGTTGCCCAGGCGGTCCACCTGGGCGGTTGCCTTTTGGAGAGCGCCCTCCAGGTCGGTGGTTTCGCGCTTGAGCTGGCCGAAGTTTTCGATAGCCCGCTGCTTGGAGCCCAGCGCCTCCAGGGCCTGCGCTGCGGCTAGAGCGCTTTGCTGCAGGTCGCCCTCCAGCACATCACCCACCCCGCGCAGCGTCTTGGCAAGCGCCTCGGCATCGGCTTCGCCCTTGACGGCGGCTTCGATGTCGTATTTGATCTTGGGGTCTGCCATTTTGGAGGTACGGAGATGAAAGGTTTGGTCTGGTGCATCGCACTGGTGTGCGCAGGCATCCCGCTGGCCCTGCTGGGCCTGCTGGTGGATTCGGAGCGCCTGATGGCGCTGGGTGGCGGGGCCATCGCCACCGTGGTGGTGGGATGGCCCGTGCTGGTGCTGATGGGCGCAGTACAGACGTCTGTACGGCGCCCTACGCGCTGATCAAGATCAGGTGGCGGCGCCGGGGAAGCGCACTTCGTAGCCCTCGGTCTTGCCTGCGGGCGTGACGATCTTCCCGCTCAGGGTGATGGCAGAGTAGTCGGAGCCCAGGAAGTCGAAGCCGTTGTTGGAGCCCAGCACGCACTCCCAGACGTCCACTTCGATGGGGGAGTGGTCCACCAGGTTCTTACCGTCGAGGCGGGCCTGGCAGCGCACCTGGGTAACTCGGCCGCCCAGGATCTTCTTACCGTCCACAGCGCCCCAAGTCATTGCGAGCTTGAGCACGTCGTCTTTGTCAGGGCCGCCAGATGCGCCTGCGATGAACATGATCTCGCCCCGCAGCCAGTTGACTTCGTAGTGAGTGCCCAAGTCGTAAGTGGTAGCAGCAGTCGCATCGGTCACAACAAACCCGGTACTGCTGATGTTGCGCTTGCCCAGAGGCAACCACACGCCGACCTTGGTCAAAGTGAAGTCAGCAGCAGGCTGGTTTCCGCTGGACTGGGTGAGCGCCTGGATCAGGCCCTGGAACTGCATGCCCAACGCTTCAACGCTGGCGGCCGAAAATTCGATGGTGATTTCCGTGGGCTTGGGCAACACCACGCTGGCGCGGGCCTGGCCGTAGTCCAGGTGGGAGCGGGACTCGCTGACCTTTTCTTCAAAGTTGGGCTTGATCTCGAACTTGTCAGCGTCGAGGGGGGAGCCGAAGCCGCCATAAGCGAGGGCAACGGTGTCCCAGATGCTGAGAGAGACCAGGCCACCGGCCAGGATTGCGCGTGCGGTTGTCGTCATGATCGTTTCCTTCAAAACGAAGAAGCCCGCACAGTGGCGGGCTTCGGATGGGTTGATTCGACTCGGGCTGGTCAGCCCGGATCGCGGTAATCGAGCGTGAACAGGCCGAGCACCAGCCCGCCTCCCACGTCGATGTTTTCAAGGCGGTAGCGCACAGCACCCTCTACGAGGCCACGGCCCTCGATCTGCACCAGCTTGATGATCTCTGGCATGCAGTTGCGAATAGCTCGCTTGGCCGCGCGATAGTCGGTGTGGGCGCCAAGCCTGTCAGTCTGGGTGCGGTTGATGACCCCCACCGTGAAGCCGTAGGTGCGCTTTTGCGACTGTCCGGGCTGGGCAATGGGATCGTCTGCCTGGTCCTCGAAAAAAACGATGCGATCACCGGTATGCAGGTCGCTGGCGCGCTTGGGGTTGTCCAGCACCGTGGCGCCGGTCAGGGCGGGTTCAGCACGCAACGCTGCAACGATGGCGGCGCCGATGGCGAAGGGGGCGCCCTGCGGCAGCTTGTCGGGCGTGAGGGTGCTCATGCCGACACGCTGCCAAGCAGCGCCTCCATCTCCGCACCGTCGTTCACGCGCTGGGGGTTGTCCAGCACGCGGAACCGGGCGCCTACGGCGATGCCGAGTAGTGGGATGGCCTCCTTGGCCACCAGCACGTCATCGGCGCGGACGTCCTGCGTGGCAGGCATCTGCACCTTGCGCGTGGCGGCCATGGCGCGGCCATCCAGGGCCTCTTCATCGACCACCCCAAAGATCAGCACCACATCCACGTCAGCGACCAGGGGCCGCTGGCGCGTGAAGGTGGTGGCGAAGTCGGGACCGTAGAACACGGCGGCCATGTCTTCTTCGAGGTCGAGCATGGCAGTGGTCAGCCCTGCGCGCCGCCGTTGCCTGCTGCCGCCTTCTCGGCGGCCAGGCGGGCGGCCTCTGCCTGCTCAGCAGCCAGGCGTTCAGCTTCGGCCTTCTCGGCGGCATCGGCTTCTTCCTGGGCCAAGCGGGCGGCTTCGGCCTGCTCAGCAGCCAGGCGCTCGGCTTCGGCCTTCTGCGCGGCCTCGGCATCGGCGCGGCGCTTGCGCTCGGCTTCCGCCTTCTCGGCCGCCTTGCGAGCGGCGGAGTCGTCGGCACGCGGCTGCTCCACGGTCCCATCGGGCAGCGCCTCGGCCTCGGCCCTGGTCAGGTCGATGGAGGCGCCGACAGCGTACTTCTTCCCATCGTGTTTGATGGGGGTGAGTGCGGTGTATCGGGCCATGATCACGCAGCCGGAGCGGCAGCTCCAGTGAACAGGAAGCCAGCAGTTGCGCCCACCAGGACTGGCTGGTACGCGTCCGAGACGGGGTAGTACCAGGTCTGCGGGTTCTTCTCGAAGTAGGGCTCTTCGACAATCGGGCGGTCCTTCAGCTGGTAGGTGTAGCCAAAGTTTGGCGAACCACGACGCTGCATGCTGGCGGGGGTTGTGTAGGCCAGCAAGGCATCAAGGCCCCACATATCCTTGAACTCCGTGCCGTCGTGATAGGTGGCTTCGCCTTCCACGATTGTTTGAATCTCCAGCAGGCGCTGGAGTTGCTCAATCGTCGCAGGGACGCGATCGACCGTGGTGCTGATGCGGTCAAGGATCTTGGGATGGTTCCGCAGCGCAATCAGCACCCGTGGACCGACTTCCAGAACATTGGGCTTCTTGCCGATCTTGCTGCGAACCACTTCCTTGGCATCGTTGATGTCCGAGATTGGATCGCTGGCGGGGTCGCTCCACTTGCTGGTGCCAGAGAGGGAGGTCTTGTTGGAGGGCGCGTAGTTCGCAGGGTTCAGCGCCAGGTCGGCAGCGAGCTTTTCGCGCTCGTTGCCCATCACGTCCTGGACAGTGTTTACTGCCATGCTGCCCAGGTCAATGCCGGGGACTGCATCGGCCTCTTCTTCGTGCTCAATGGGCACTTCGCCTTCCAGGCGGTGGTCCACCAGCGCATACTTCCCCGAGTCGTAACCGAGCTTGATGCGCTTGGTGTTTGCCCCAGGCGCGCGGGCCGTGTTGACCAGACGGAAGCTGTCAGGTCCAAACGAGAGAATCGTGCCAGCGCGGGCACCCACCGAAACGATGGGAAACAGAATGTTGGCAATGCGCGCGTTGGGAGCGCCGTAGCCGCGCGCTACTTCGGTGAGGATCGGATCGATCACCCGGGTCTGGGAGAGGTTTTGTTGGTTCATGGATTTCTCCTGTGGAGTTGTGAAAGGTGGCCTGGTCGCTCTGCGATCAGGAGGCTGGCGTCACGAGGCCTGCGCTGGGCACCAGCAGCACTTCGATGAAGACGCCAGCACCTGCAGCAGCCTCCATCGACTTGGCAACCGGCGACTTGCTGCCCACGGTGAGGGGAACCACGCGGCCGGTGGCGTCCACCATCAACGGCGTGTCCTTTGTGATTGCGGCTCCGGTCTCCGCGATGGAAGTGCCCAGTACATCGGTGGGCACCAGGTCACCAGCTGCCGCTGCGCTGGTCCGCGTGACGCCGAATGCGGCAGCGCCAGCGGCGGGATAGGCCCCGGCTTGGGTGATGAAGCGGCACGCCGCCAATGCGCCAGCCGCCGCTACGGTCTGTGTGAGCAGGGAAAAGTTTCCAGAAGACATTGCGTTCTCCAAGAGTTGAGGGGTTTGGGAGTGACTGCGCGTTACGACGCGAAGCCGAGTTCCTTGAGGGCCGTGACAAAGTCCACGCCTTTTTCTTTGGCGTAGGTCTTGGCTTCTTGCGCTTGCTCGGCCTTGGTCTTGGTGACCGTGTCGGAGGGCGCTGCGCTGCCCGTGGCTGCTGGCGGGGCATCGTCCGCGTGAGCCTTGATAGCTGCGGCACGCTGGTCGCCTTCGGCCTTCAGAACGGCCATGGACGCTTCGGGTGCCGTGGTCTTGCCGTCGAAAGCAAGGGTGTTGAGCAGCTTCTCGTGGCCGGGCAGGTTGTCACCTACGGCCAAGACGGTCTGGATGCGCTCGCGCTCTTGCGTGGCGCCGAGGGTGGTGAATTCGCCGCGCAGTTGGGCGAACAGTGGGGCGTGGTCCTGCTCGAAAGACGCACGCGTGATGGGAGCTTGGTTTTCACCGGGCATGGTGGGTTCCTTTTCACGGGTTGAGGTTGTGTCTTTGGGCGCAGCACCGGCGCTTGGGGACGGAAGGGCCGCCTCAGCTTTGAACACGGCCTTGCGGCGCGTTGCAAACTGGGCGGGGTCTGCGGCCATGGCTTGCAGCAAGTCGTCGAGCGTGGAAACACCGTCCACGAGCCCGGCGTCAAGCGCCTTCTGACCGCGAAACACACGGCCATCAGCCATGTGTTCCAGGACTTGATCTGCCGTGACGCCACGGTTGGCGGCGACGGCATCGACAAACAGCGTGTACACATAGTCCACGTCGGCCTGCACTACGGCGCGGGCTTCGGCAGACAGCGGCTCGGATGCGTTGGTCAGGCGCTTGTATTTGCCTGCCGTGATGCTCTCGGTGCGCGTACGGGCTTGCGGGTCATACTCCCGGTCCACCACCACGCCGATGTTGCCAACGGTGACCACCGGGCCGCTGATGTAGATGGCATTAGCTGCACTACCGACCCAGTAGCCCGCGCTGTGCATCTGGTTATCAACATGCACCACCAGAGGCTTGACCCCTGCGGCGTAGCGCACGGTATCGCCAAGCTCGGGCACGCCAATGACGTTGCCGCCCGGTGTGTCGAGTGCCACCACGATGCCCCGCACGCGGGGATCTGCGGCAGCGCTTTCAAGCTGTTGGCTGGCAAGTTGAGTGCTGATGCCGCCACTGACGCGCATGAACAGATTGGCCTTTGGCGACATGACGCCCGACAGGCGCAGCAGGGCCACACCACCCGGCTCCAGGCTGTAGTCTTGCTGCTCATGCACCAGCGGGCGACCCATGCGGGCTTCGATGGCGTCAATGTCGATCTTGTCGCCGCGCAGGTGGGTGGCATAAATGCCCTGCAGCTCGCGCAGCATGTCGGGCTCGATGGCCCAGGCACCGAGGATGAGGTCTCGCAAAGTCATGGTGCTACTTCCGTGCAGGCGCCGTGGGCGTGCTGCTGAGGTTGCGGCTGACGTCGTTCACCGAGCGCTGCAGCTCTTTTACGTCGCCCTTGATCTCGGCCAGGGTGTCTTTGAGGCGCACGTCCTGCTCGCGCGTGCGCTCGACCACCGTTGCAGACTGCGATTCGATGAGCGTCACGCGCTTGTCGAGTGCGCTGTAGGCCGAGAAGCCTGTGATGAGAAAGCCGACGAAGGTCAGCACGTGGCCGAGGTTGATGGTGGGGTCGAAGGCCACGCGGCGGCGGTGGTGGGTTTCGACCAGGGGAGTGAAATCGCTGCTGCTCATTGGGCGTCGTCTTCGTTGGTGGGTGGTGCGTCAGGCGCGGGCTTGCCTTCTGGCTTGGGCGTGGGCTGGGGTGCTGCAGCCCCGGCCTTTGGCGTTGGAGCCATGCCGTCCTTGTTCAGGCGTTCGTGCTCCATCAGCTTTTGCACATAGGTGTCGTTCCAGTCGCTGCCGAACAGCTCCCACTCGGCACGCTCGCGGGTCATCAAGCGGGCCTCGATGGCGGCCACGTAGGCGGCTACTTCGTCCTTGGGGTTGATGCTGCCCATGCTGTCGCCAGGCCACGCGGCGCGGGTGTAGGCCCAGCGCAGGATGGGGTCGTTGAAGAAGCCCAGGGCTGGCACGCGGCCGATGGCCACGGCCTCGGCCATCCAGGTTTCAAACACGGGTTGGCAGAAGCTCTGCGAGAGCCAGTAGCGCACGCCACGGAAGTAAACCCAGGCATCCAGCAACGCTGCCTTGCTGGCGCTGTAGCTGGCGTTGAACTGCTTGACCAGAAGCTCGTAAGGCAGGCCCAAGGCAATGCCCATCTGCTTGATCACCGAGTCGATGAAGGGGCCAAAGTTGGGGTTGGGGCGGCCGGGGTTGACCATGGTGGCCTTCTCGCCCGGTGCAAGGCCCACCACGCTGCCCATGCCAAGGCCAACGTCCTGCTGTTGCGACACAGCGGCCTGGCCGTCGAACACCGGGGCGGCATTGCCCGTGGGTGTTTCGATGAAGACGGTGAGATAGGCCGTGATGACTGCGGCCATGATCTCGGCGTCGGTGTAGCGCGAGATCTGCTTGATGCAGTCGATGATGGGAGCCAGGTAGGGCACACCACGCGGCATGCCGGGGCGCAGCTTGCGGAAGTGGTGGAGGATGCGGCGGCGCCCGCTGCGGCCCAGGCGTGCCACCCACTGACCCGCAAAGATGCTGCTGCCAGCTACTGGCAGGTAGCTGCCGGGATGCTGGTTGTAAAGGTGGTATTCCAGCGGGGCGCCGCTGGGCGTGAGCTTGACGCCGCCCGCCAAGGTGGCCGTGTCCATCTGCCCGAGCGGATTGCCCACGCGATCGGCCTCCAGCACTTGCAAGCGCAGGGCATAGGGCTGGGTGGCGGTGCGGTCGCCATCGGGCAGCAGGGTGAAGCAATCACCGCTCTCCAGCGTGGAGCGCAGCACCAGGGCCTGGAGCTGGTAGAAGTTGAGCTGCTGCTCGATATCGCAGTCGGTGCTGTCGGCCCAGAGACTGAACTCGCGCTGCACCAGTGCCTTCCACTCGATGGCCTGCTCGGGCGTCCAGCCCAGCACCTGCAGCGCGGGCTGGCTGCTCAGCGCCAGGCCGGTGCCCACCACGCGGTCGATGTTGGTGTTAATGGCACCAGCCGCAATGGGCGATGTGCGGGCCAGTTCGCGCGACTGGGCGCGCTGGGTGGGCAGCTTGCGCAGGGTGTCACTGCGGGCATCGCGGGCCACCGCGTTCCAGAAGCGGCGCACAAAGCCGGGGGAATTACCGCCCGTGCTGTCGTCGGATGCTTGCACAACGGTGGGGTCTGGCAATGCCGTTACCGCTGCGAGCTGCACGCGGGCCTGCACGCGTTTGACCGCCCAGGCTGGCGCTACCGCTGCGATGGCGCGGTCAATGGGGTTGGCTTTCATGGCTTAGAAGGGGCGCAGGCGGAACACGCGCCGGGTTTGTGGGGCGGAAGCCGTTTCGAGCTTGGCGATTTCGTCTTTGCATTCACGAATGCCAGCCTGCACTGCCTCCAGGTCGGCGCGGCGGTTGCGGCGGGCTGTGCCGCCCTGCCCCACGGTGTATTCCTGCGAACCCAGGATGCGCTTCTCGGAGGCGATGTAGCCCGCCAGGCGCTCGCGCCACTGTTCGATGGTGAGTGCGCTCATGCCCAGGCACCTCCACGCGACTGCATTGCTGCCACAGCCTTTTCAAACTCGGGACGGAAGCGCTCCAGCGCCACGCGTTGCACCACGCCCGAGAAGTCGAGGCGGCGGCTGTAGTCGGGGGCATCTGTGGTGAAGATGAACAGGGCGCGGATGCGCTGGCCCTCACGGCGCCAGATGCCGTCAGGACGGTTGCCGCCGTTGGGCTTGCCGACGAACATGTCGTTGGCGAGCTTGCGGCCACGCCCTGCCTTCTGGCCCTTGGCGCCGACGCCGCCACGGATGTTCTTGAGTGCGCTGAGGATGGTGCGAACCTCGGCGCCCTTGACATTGCCGTTGGCATCGAGCGAAAGCCCAGCGCCGGGCATGGCGTATTGCGCTGCACCCATCACACCCAAGTAGCGCATGGCGTTTTCCATGCGCTTGTGACCGCGTACGCCGCCTTCAACTTCGGGCTGCAGGAACTTTTCTTGCGCCACACCACTGCCGGTGCCTGTGTCCTTGACCATCACCCGGGCACTCAATGTGTCTTTGGTCGCAGGCTCAATGCGCAGCGAGTTGAGGGTGTAGGCCACAGGACTGGAGAACACCCGGCGCATCTCGGCGGGCAGCTCGGTGCGCTGCGCGTACTGGGCGCAGCGCGTGAGCGCCGTGGCGGCTGCGTAGGGCACCATGCGACCGGGCACGCTGCGCACCTGGGCGGCCATTTCGGTGAGCGTGGGGCCGCTGCGGCGGATGGTCAACATGGGCTTTTGAAACTCCAAAACAAAACCCCCGGCTCCTTGCGGAGACCGGGGGCGATACCACTTGCGCTTGCTGCGGTGGGGTGTTGGGGCGGTAGGTTGAGGCTTACATGACGGCCTCCAAAAGTGTTTACGGACTTTTGAGACTTACCTGATTTAGGGTGAATTTTGGGCCATTTTGTCGGGTGCAGTCGAGCGCTAAAGTGTCGCCTCCACAGGCGACAAAAAAGCGCTTGACGATCATTCCTCCAATGCGCTACGCGCCGCCCGCGCGTGCTGCATGTTGGACAGGCGCCCCTCTTCTTCCGCCAGGATGTGCTTCGATGCCATGTGAATGCGCTTGCGGAAGTCTCCCAGCACGGCGTAGAAGTGCTGGCGCCCAATGCCCAGCGCTGAGGCCGCCGCCTTGATGGGGGCCACCCGGTGGATGTAGTACAGGTCGAACACGCGCTTGTCGAGTGCATCGGGCTGGCAGGTGTAGGCCACATGCAATGCCGCAAGCTCCGCACTGCAGATTGCGTCTGGCCCGCCCTGCTTGAGTGGGCGAGTGCGGGTGCCGCTGAGCTGGCCGAGCACGCTGCCCATGGTGGGCGGTGGCCCGAACAGGCGGCGCGATGCCTTCCAGTTGACCCAGCGCTCGCACAGGTCATCGAGGTCGCGCTGTTCCTCGCTCAGCTCTGGCGGTGCCTCGGGGCCGTGTTGCAGCGGCGCGGGGGCGGCCAGGCGCATGGCTTCGGTGTCGTAGTGGTTGTTTTCGGTCATGAAATCCCCCTTGAAAGAATGCGGCGGCCCGCTGGTGGGGCGTGGTTGATGGTGGGTGTGGGTGCTGGCGCAGGGCTGGAGGCCGGTGCGTGAGTCGGTTGCTGGGGCACATCCGGGGACCGTACAGACGTCTGTACGGTGGCGGCGACGGTCACGACGGGCGCTGGCGGCGGCGGTGCTGGCGCGACAGATGGCGCGAACAGGTCACCAGTGGGCGGGATGAGCTTGTCGCGCAGCCGCTGCCAGTCGAGCGCGGACCACTTGTGCAGGCCCAGGCGGTAGGCCGTAGCGAGGTTGTAGACGGATAGGTCAAGCGGCTCATTGCGCGCGCCGTTGGGCTTGATCCACTCCCGCACAGCACGCCCCTTGACGTACCGGGTGCGCGGCTGCTCCACCACCAGGCCTTCAAACCACTCTGCGGGTAGCTTGTCGTGGAAGTGCATGGCTCCCGGCCCTTCGAGCAGGTGGAAGCGGTTGAAAAGGTAGTCCTTGGCAACGTCGGTGCCCACCATCCAGCGCTCTACACCGCCAGGGCGCTTGGTGCCGCCCCAGTCGATATCCACTTTGCTGGGCGAGTTGCTGATGATGGGCCGGTTGGGCCGAGGCGAGCCACCCAGCACGGTGCAGCCCAGGTGCGCGCGGGCCGCGCCGTAGTTGTACACATCCTGCGTGTGGTGACCTGCCGCGTCGATGCTGTCGGCGCTGATCATGATGGCGCGCCCGCTGGCATGCAGCAAAGGGGTGCGGCGGATTTCATCCAGCCGCGCCCAAACGCTCTTGGGGTCTTCGGGCGAGTCGGACGGCAGGCCGGGCAGCACGATGTAGTCGAGAACCCAGTGCTCCATGCCAGGCCCCCAGGCTTCGAGCTGGACTTCCAGCCGGGTGTCTTGGGTATCGGTGGACATGGTGACCACCAGGGCCTGGTCAGGAATGACGCGGGGCGGGTTGGCTTCTGCCCGGTCCTGCAGTTGCTTGGCGGTGGTGTTGGCCTCGGAGTTGCGGTAGCTCAGGCCCAGGCGGGTGTTGTAGAACACCTGCATGCCTTCGTGATCGCCGCGCGCGAGGCGGTCTTTGGCCCGTGCGTATTGACGAGCCAGCGACAGCCAGGTGATGGCCCCGATGGGCATGTAAAACGCCGAAAGGGTGAAGCTGATTGTTTCACCGTCACCAGTGGACGTAGCCACCCAGCGCGCTTCTCCTCCCGCGCCGATATCAGGCAGCATCGTGGTCTTGTAGTGCTCGTCGATCTCGAAGAAGCACGCAGGGCACACAAACCACGCCCGGTCCATGTAGCCGGTGTCTGGATCTCGCTCGAAGCGGAAGTTGTCGAGCACCAGGGGGTGGAGGTGCCCGCAGTCTGGGCAGGGAACGTGATATTCCTCCTTGGTGCCCATGTTGAACAGGTCATCGATCTTGCTGAAGCCCTCCACGCTGGGGCTGCTGGTGTAGAAAAACTTGCAGTCATTGGCGTACTGCGTGGCGCGGGCCTCAGCCAGCTCCACCGGGTCGCCTTCGTCATCAACGTTTAGCTCCAGCCGGTCGATCTCATCCACATAGACGTATGGCGCGGAGACCTCTGCAAGGTTAGCGGCCGAGCCTGCGGTGTTCATGTACAGGGTGGCATCGCCGAGGAAGTCCTTGGCCTGCACAGTGTTGCGGCTGTCACGGCTCTTGGCCGCTGCAGCACGCTCGCGGACCTCGGGCACGTTGCGGATCATCGTGCTGACCCGTGCCGAGAAACGCTTGACCAGCGTGTCGGTGGGCTCCAGCGCCAGGAAGTTGCGCGGCCTGCGGTGCATCAGTGCACCGATCCAGTTCAAGGCCGTCTGCGTCTTGAACATCTGCGAGGCCACCTTAGCCACCACGCGTTTGCATGGGTGGCTGGGCGACAACACCTGGTGCACACGCCGAGCTGGATAGCTGCGGTCGAAGCGGAACGGCCCAGGCTGGGGGCCGCTCTTGGGCAGGATCATGAACTCCTCGGCCCATTCGTCCACGCGCAGCTCGGGGTCGGGGCGCGCGGCCTCCATGGCGGCGCGAACGACGAGTTCGTAGCCGTCTGCCAGGTTCATGCAGCCTTCCTCATCGGAACCTTGCTGTTCCAGTTCGCCTCGATCACAGCCTTGCCCAAGGGAGGCGGCACGGCGTTGCCGCACATCCGCACCTGGGTGGACTTACTGAAGAGGCGGCCGTCGTGGCCCCGGTCGATGATGTAGGTCTTGGGGAAGCCGTTGGCGCTGTACAGCTCGCGCGGGGTGAGCATGCGCAGCTGGATATCTACGATGACGTAGGGCGTGCCGCGCAGCCACACCGTGACGAGCGCGAGGCGGTCCTTGGTGGTACTGGTGGACATGGGCTCGCGCAGGTCGCCGAGTTGCCCGCCCTGGCCGTAGTACCGGATCAGGAAGGCTGCGCAGCGCAAGGCGCCCTCTTCCTGGTCGGGCGTGAGGGTGGGCTCCACCATGGTGGCTGTGACAAGCCGCTGCTGTGAGCCTGTGGCAGTGCTGGTGGACAGCGGCTCGCGCGCATCGCGGGCCAGGGTAGCGTTGAAGCCGCCGTTGGCCTGCTCGACAAACGCTGTGACGGCGGCGAACTTGCCAGCCCCTACCACCGTGCCCAATGGCTGGCGCGCATCGAGGGCGCGCGGGGCCTGGCCTTCGCGTTCGCCATAGCCCATCTGCACCAGCGTGCCCACTGCCAGCGCCTGGCCGCCACCGCTGGCGGTGACGGTGCCCACGGGGTCGCGCACATCCTTGGCGCCGTAGCTCCAGCGCGGTGCGTCTGGTGTGCCTTGGCCGTGGCCTGCCTGAACCATCACCGGGGCCACCACCGCATGCGAACCGCCGCGCGGCCAGGCAGTCACTGTGGAGAGTGGATCGCGGGCGCTGGTCACACCATCACGCGACCAGTTGGCGATTTGCACGATGAACGGATCTGCGCTGTCCAGGACGTACCGCTTCATTCCGTGCGCGACTCGGCGAAGGGTGGCGTCGGCCAGTGGCTTGTCGCGCTCGAAGATGCTTTTGCCTGGGATGCTCCAGTCGATGCACTCAGCGGCAGAGCGCCAGCGCTTCTGGCCTTTGGCCGGGTTCTTGAAGTGGGTCGGCTCGGGCCAGACGATGGGGGCGCCGTCGCAACGCGCGACCATAAAAAGGCGGCTGCGCGTGGTGGGGGCGCCGTAGTCGGCGGCGCACAGGATGCGCCACTCGACAGCGTAGCCCAGGCGTTCCAGCGAGCGAACGAAGGCGCGCCAGGTCTTGCCCGCGCGCTTGGGGTCGGGTATCAGGTGCTGTTCCTGGACGGGCACGCGTTCACCCACAGCGGCCACGGTGCCATCGATCTTCACAACGCGCTTGGTTTTCGGGCAGCGTTTGGCGATGAGCGGCCCCCACTGCAGGATCTGTTTCACGTTCTCAAGCGTCACGATGCGCGGGCGCTTCGTGCCGCACCAGCGAGGCGCGATCCACGCAAGGCCTCGCAGCTTTTTACTGCGCGGCTGGCCGCCCCTGGCCTGGCTGTGGTGGGTGCAATCGGGCGAGAGGTGCAGCAAGCCCACGGCCCGCCCCTTCGTGGCCTTGCGCGGGCACACCTCGAACACGTCTTTCCAGTGGTGTTCAGTCTGGGGGTGGTTCGCCGCATGCATGCTGCAGGCGTCTTCGTCATGGTTGACGGCGATATCCACATGGCGGCCGGTGGCCTGCTCAATGGCCTCGGACATTCCGCCGCCGCAGGCGAACTCATCGACCAGCTGCTCATCGTCCAGGCCGAGGATGAATTGAGGGGTTTTCATCAGGTGGTCTCCTTGTTGGGCAAGAGCGCGGCCATGCGGGCCTCGAAGCCTTCCAGCGCCTTGCGGGTTTCATCAACGATCACGTGCTCGATCTCGCGGGAGTCGGCAAGTCCGATGCATCGGGGGGCTGCGCGCTGGCCGATGACCATCACAGAGTCGCGGAAGGCGCGCACCACGTCGAATGCGCCGCGCTGCACCTGGGCGCGTTCGACCAGCAGGCCAGCGTCTTTCAGGTTTGCCCGCACAGCCATTTCAGCGTCGGCCTTTTCGCGCATCGCGCGGTAGTCGGCATATCCGTTCGAGGCAGGCGCACCGGGCGCGGAATTCGGGCCGCTGGCGGCCCCTTCGCCTTCAAGC
Source organism: Acidovorax sp. GW101-3H11 (assembly GCF_001633105.1). GTDB lineage: Bacteria > Pseudomonadota > Gammaproteobacteria > Burkholderiales > Burkholderiaceae_C > Acidovorax. Next base: position 31,432 of record NZ_LUKZ01000029.1, on the reverse strand, counting down.
AAGGGGGAACCGGCATCAGTGGCTCCGCTCCCTGCCGTGCGCTTGCTATCGGCCCGGGCGCGAGTGTTCTTCGCCCACTGGATATCCGCAACCTCGGGGTCGATCTTCCCGTCGATGGTGCTGATGCGCCCTTCGGCGATGGCCTTGCGCACGGCCTTTTCATCGCAGCCACGGTGCCGCGCGTAGGCCGCCTTGCTCAAAAGTTGGACCGCCACCGGACTATTCCCCCGAAACCGGACCAAACCCCGGACTTTTCCCAGCGCCAGCAACTAGCGCCCGCGCGGGGGTCGAATTACCCCCATGGCGAACGGCCCCGGGAGTACCTACAGGGGGGGTGGGCTCAGACCAAACAGGGTCAACCCAGACCCGGCCGAGCTGGTCCGGGCGTCCAGGCGTGGACTCAACGACCAATCGACTGACCGAGAACGGTGTCGCTCGCCGAGACCCCACCACCTCGATCACGGACGACAGACGATCCGCGCCAACATCCACCCCCGTGGTCTCAAACACATCAAGCTCTTTCATTTCCTTTTCTTTCTTCAAAAGAACAAACCGAGTTACGCGCTTACACGCACGCGTAACACCACAACCCGCGCCACGCCTAGCGAGTTACGCGATTACGCGGTTACGCTGCACACGCACACACATGCATGCACGCACACACGCGCCCGCCTGCATGCCTGCGCACATGCACAGGTGCGGGAGGCGCGTAACCGCGTAATCGCGTAACTCCCCGCGCCAGTGCTAGGTTTTGCCGTTACGCACTTGCGTAACCGTGTAACTGCGCGGGCGCTCATGCATCACCTCCATCAGGCTCACTGCCATCGTGGGAGGGGGAGCCCGACCCGTAGCCGATGTACTTCTTGAGAGCCTTGTCAAAGCTCACGACCGAGCCCGTGGCCCACTCGGTTTCCGTCATGAGCAAGTCGTCAGGCCCCGCATCAGGCGCCCGCAACACGGGCTCGCAGACCAGCAGCATTCGCGTGGTCTTCTTTGCCTCACCGGGGCGCGCGACATTCATGGCCTTGATCCGGGCTGGCTTGCTCTGCCCTTCGGCAAAGCGGGTTAAGGTGGGCGTGAACTGATTGCGCTTGAACGGGTATCGGTCGCCAGTGCGCTGGCACCACTTCAGGTATGCCGAATACGCCTGATCCACCGCGCAGGCCTGGTAGGGCAAGTCCAGCTCACCACCCGACCACTCCGCCCAGAACTGCTCAGGGCTCTTGCGGTTGATCTCGATCAGCGCCTCCTTGGCCGCCGTCATGGGGGCGGGCGAGTAGGGATGGAAGCCATCGAGGGGGTAGGTCAGCAGGAAGTGATAGAACGCCTCCGCGCCCCCGTTGTCCCGCCACTGGCCCAGCTTGCGGTAGTAGTCCGGGTCTTTGGCCCGGGGCGTGTACACCACCAGGTAGCGCCGGTCTGAGTTGTCCAGGGCCAGCGGCTGCAGCTCATTCGAGAGGAACACGATGTTCATCTGGTTCTTCTCTTCCCGACGCGCCAGGTTCTTCGGGTTGATCTGCACGGTGGGGCTGGTGATGAGCGCCTTCAGCCGGTTCTTGTTGTGCACCAGCTCAGCGCGGCTGGACACCTCATCCCCCACCACAAACATCTTGCAGCTGCGCCAGTCGTTGAACTTGTCTTCCAGCTCGTCCTGGCCGACCAGGGCGCCATACTTGCCATAGATCGCCACCATGATGTCGAACAGGAAGTTCTTACCGGCGCCCTCATCCCCGTGCATCACCACCGCCGTGCGCAGCTTTGCGCCAGGGTGCTGCAACGGGTAGGCCAGCCAGCACAGCAGCCAGTGCATGATCTCGTCGCACTCGGCATCGTGTTCGGCCGCCCGGCTGGTCAGGTAGCGCACCAGATCAAGGATGGGGTCCACGTTGCCCTCCTTGGGCACCATGGCCATGCCGTCGTACAGGTTGACCGTCGTTTCCGGGTCGCACTGCATCGTGGGGTCAAACACCACGTCATCCAGCCGCACCGTGCGCCGCCGCTCGCTGGACTTCCACATACGCACCATGTCCGCGCCGTGGGCGTGGCCCATGTTCGCGATCTTCATCTGCAGCCGCTCCGAGCCATCCCACACGGTGTCCGTGCCGTAGATCAGCACAAAGTGCTCGACGAGGTGATTGAACTTACCCCAGTCGATGGTCTTTTCTTTCTTGCGCCCCTGCACCGGCTTGTCGCCAGCGGCGTCATCTGCTGGAGGCTCAGAAGGCTCCCCGGCGTCACCACCCCCATCCCCCGACATGCGCGCAGCTGCGCTACTTTGGGGGAGGGGGGGCGGGGCCGAGCTGGGGCCGCTTTCAGCATCAGATGACGCAGCACCACCGCCCTGCCCCTTGCCCGCGCCAAAGTCCACGCGAACGACAGAACTATCGTGCGGCGCTGGCGCGCCGGGTGCAACGTGCGCCTGCAATGCTTCGCTTGCAGTCGGTGCGGGCTCTACCGCCCCGCCCTGTGGTCCGCTGCCTGGCGTTGTTTCAGCCATAGCGCCTCGCCATCATCGTGACGACGCCAGACAGCTGCTTGCGCACGGCATCCAGGCCCTCACGCGCCTGCAGATCGTTGAAGTCGGTGTCCTTCTTGTCCCGCGTATCCAGCTTGAAGATGGGCCAAACCAGATCACAACCCTCCACCTTGCGGGCCACAGCCCGGGCGGCATGGAGGCCAGGGTTGGTCAGATCGTGCGACACAGGGTCGCGCGTTTGCCAATCGTCGTCGGCCAGGATCAGGATGCGGGTGTGCGGGTACAGCTTGCGCAACAGCGGCACCACGTGCGCCAGGTTGCCCGCGTCCAGGGCAACGAACACCGGGTACTGGCCATCGATGGCCGCACGCGCCGTCAGACCCGTGGCATAGCCCTCCACCACAAACAGCAAAGGGGTGGCGGACACGCTGATATCGCCCAGGCGCAAGCAGCACCCCGGCTTGTCCATGCCCCGCTGGTATAGCTTCGCCCCATCCGGGCGGATGAACTGCAACGCCCGCAGCGCTTCCTCACGAGGCAAGTCGTACCGCAGCAGCGGCACCAGCAACGTGCCCTCGGGCAAGTGCACCCGCGTGTCATCTTCCCCAGGATCTCCCGGCCAGCGCAGCACAAAGGGCTCGGCCAGGTAGCGGCAGGCCTCGCCCGTCACACCCTTGCGCTCCAGATAGGGCGAATGCCCATCCTTTACGCCCCGGCGCCACACATCGATGGCCTCAGCCATCGCGTTGGCAATCTCCGCTTTGCGCTCGACCGCAGCCCGGGCGCGCTGCGCACGCAGCTCCTCTGCCCGGCGCGCGCGCTCCTCGGGGGACAGGGGCGCCCACTCCACATCCACCTTCTGACTGGCCCCGCCGTGACGGTAGGTGCCAAACGTGCCAGTCACGTATGTGCCACCACCCTTGTCAGGGTCGCGGCGGAAGAGATAAAGCTTGTACCAGTCCTTACCGCCCTTGCCGCACGTCACGCTCTTGGGCGTGTCCAGCTTCAGCGGCAAGTCTCGGCCTTCGCGCAGCTCGATGCCAAACTGCGCCATCTGGTAGAGCACCTGCTGATAGTTATCCATCAGCCGCGCCCTGCCCCGGTCAACCGCTCCAGGCGATGGGTCAACGCAGAGAACTGCCCCACCATGGCCTCCATCTGACGGGCCAGCACCTGCGCCTCTGTCTGAGGCTCCACGGGGACCGGGGGCGCGTAGCCCGCCTCACGCAGCAGATACGCCGTCAGGCCATGAAACCCCACCTCGCGCGCCAGGCGCATCAGCAGCAGCAACTGCGAAGGGCTCAGACGTTCGGCACGCGACCCGTTCAAGCAATCGAGCAGATGGCGCGCAGCAGTTTCCGGCGCCTTGTCAGGCCAGATCAGCGGCCCGACCTTCTTTGCGCCACCCAACGCCTTCACCGCATCCTTAGCGGCGTCCAGCTCATCTTCATATAGCAAAGGATCATTCACAGCAGCTCACCTCATGACTGTGCTGCCCGCAACGTTCCGAACGGTTCCGAATCATTCGGAACCGTTCGGAATGCTTTTTTTGGGCAAAAAAAAGAGACTTCAGTGCATGGAGCCATGCACTGAAATCACCATGAATAAAAAGCCCGCCAGCCGTGCGCCCAAGGAGGGAGGAAGGAACACAAAGGGAGGAAGCACGGCCACCGCTGCAAGCGGCCACGTGGCGGAAAATGACCCGTGGGCCTCGAACGCCCGCGAATCGAAAACAGGAACCATTGAAGGAACACATGAGCAACGCCAACGACAACACCCTGCCGCTGACAGCCGAAACAGCGAACGCCATCGTCAACGCCCTCGGCGCCCTGGTGTTCGCCACCGTGCGACAACTGCCAGCAGACAAGCAAGCAGCCTTTGCCAACGACCTGGCACGGCTGGCGAAGAACGAAGAGCGGCAGGGCCAGACAGCGACAGAAACCATCCTGCTGGACATGCACCGCGCTGCGGTGGCTGCGGCCAGCTGACACAGGGCGCCGCTCCGATCACGAACCGCTTGGAGGCCCTCCAAGCGTTGAACTTGGCTTCAAGGTCGTCAGACATGGCGCAGCCCTCCGCCCGCGTGATGGGTGCCCACCCACCCCTGGCATACGATGGAAGCCTCGACACAACCACTGCCAAGGGGGGCGGACATGCACGAACCCGAGAAATTCCAGCAAGAGACCATCAAGGCCATCACAGACCTCCAAGAGACATTTCGGCAGACGATGAGCCGCCAGTTGGCGCTCGGGGCGATGGTGAAATCCATACTGAATCGGGTTCCTCTGGCGGCTCTCCCCTCTGTTTTGGAGGAGTACGAAGCCGAGGTGGATCACCAAGTGGCACTGATGCCTCCGAAGTTCCAGCAACCGAAGCACTGGGAGGAGTGGTCAGGCGTAATAGAAGCGCGGATAAAACAACTGCAGCAGGCGCAGGGTCCAAAAACACCGGGCCAAGGCTGACACGGCTGAAAGCACGATCCACCTCACGCACGTCGTCGAAGATTGGCTTGTGGCTATCCATGGCCGCTCACCCCTGCCCTGCTGAGCCGTCATCCTTGCCGCTCAGGCGCTGGGCGCACCACTCATTCCAGCGCGCCTCCAGGTCATGCCCCTCCAGCAGCGCGCCGGCGTCAGGCTCCAGCCCCATGGAGCGCAAGATCATCACGCCCTCAGTCGTAGCGCCGACCAGGTCGTACAGCTCGACAGCCGCCGCCAGCAACGCCCGTTCCTCGGGGCGCCGGGTCACGGTGAACACGGTGGGCGCGAAAAACTTGCGATGGCGCAGCGTGGTGCCAGCGGCTTCGGCCCAGCGTTCGGCCATTTCAAGCAGTTGGAGGGTGAAGGCTTCATGCATGGGCGGCCTCGCTGAGAATGCTGGGGATGAACATCGAACCAAACGCGAAAACACTCAACACCATGGTGGACGCCATGGGCGCCATCGTGAAATCACTGGTGGCCACCCTGCCGCCTGCCCAGCAGGAAGTCTTTCTGCTGAAAATGATGGATTGCGTGGAGAGCGCCGACCGCAAGGGAGACGACTTGCTCAATTCGCTTCTCCAGACGTTGGTGGAAGCTGGGGTAACAGAGCAGCGTCCGAAGCCTCGATCCGGCGCTTGAGCGCCTGCGCCCCTGCGCGCAGCTCTTCGCGGGACGCAAGCTGCCCGCCAACCACGAACCGTTTGGACGAACGCCAGGCTTGGTATGAGTCGGTCGGGCGCCATGCCGGAAGCGCAGGCTGCACCTCGCTGGAGAGGAAAACGAACTGCGGCTCTGCGTTCACGCGGGTGAACGGCAAGCTCAACAAGGCCAACAGTGCGTGGCGGCGGGTGGTGCTACGCATGAGCAGCCTCCACCACTTCATTTTTAATAGCAGCCTGCGCTTTCTGGTCAAGCGCTGGAGGGTGTTTATCAGTGCCCGGAATCAACTCCGGCCAGACCTCCTTCCAGGTGTCCGGCCACAGGCTTTGGCGCGTAACCCTCCCTCCAGTCGCAGACTCAATGCGCGCCCCAAGCGACTCAGGAAGTCGGCGCTTGCCATCCCTCCAGAAGCAAACTGCTTGCGTAGTGACATTGAGGCTCCGCGCAAGGGCGGCTGCGCCTCCCACAATCTCAATCGCGTACGCCACTTGATCGAGAGGTTGGGCACGATGCGGTGTGTTCATGCCGACAATTCTACACTTGTAGAAGACGAAAAGTCTACAAGCGTATTTGCTCGTGCATCTACAGTTGTTTAGGCTTCTTCATGGCCTTAGGAAAACAAGTAAAACGCTACCGCCTGTTTCATGGCTGGAAGCTAGAAGACCTCTCGTTGAAAAGCGGCGTGGACGTCGGCACCATCAGCGCAATCGAGGTACGTGACAGCAAACGTTCGGAAAAAGCAGCGGCCCTAGCAAAGGCCCTGGGACTCACCCTTGAGCAGTTGCTGGACGAATCAGCCGACTGGACTGCCGTTGCAAAGGCAAAAGTCACGTGGGGGCAGACGATGGATTTGCCTGCAAGCGCACACCCCATCGAATCTCACGTCGTGAACGATATCCGGAAAGAACTACACCGCCCTCCATACTGGCCATTCACGGTAAGCCAAGAGGTTTTTCAACGCCTTCTCAGCAATGAAGACATCAATAACGTAGATACATTCATTCAAGGCATCGTAAAAACCAGAGAGAGCGACGCACGTAAAAGCCGACGCATTCAGCCGTAGGCCTTCGGCCAAAATCTACTATTTCCAAACCAGATTTCAGGAGGGTAGCGAGACATGAAAGCATCCCAAGCAAGCTGGATGGCCGCATGCCTCCTGGTCTACTCCAGCTCCTCGTGGGCCGTCCACAAATGCGTCGGCGCTGATGGGAAAGTAGCCTATCAAGAGGCTCCTTGCTCCAGTACCGCAAAAACTGCTGAGTCACTAAAACTCGATCAGGTGCCCCCAACCACACCGCGCGACTCACGAATTAATGCAGCAATTGCAACCAGCAAGATTGTGGTCGGAATGACCGCTGCGCAAGCGAGGCGATCATGGGGCGCACCTACGAAAATCAATCGCAGCGTTGGGAGCTACGGTAGCCACGAGCAGTGGGTGTACGACCGTGGTGGATTCAAATCCCAATATGTCTATGTCGAAAATGGCGTTGTGACCGGCGTGCAGTCCCCAGAGTAGGCGCCCTAAGGACAAACGAAGCCCAAATAACTACATAGATTCCACTCGTTCTACGATTGTTGACAGTCAACAATCTACGATTGTAGAATTCCTCCACGCCCACCCCGGGCGATGGAGGTTTCATGTCATTGCAAAGCACGGCCTGCCGCCCAACGGCAGCGCCAGCCAACCCAGCGCCCCGGCTACCCGGGAGCCACCCCCACCCCGCCCACTACCTAGCGCACGGCCGCCTGTACCGCGCCATCGTCTCCTTGCCCCGAGACATGGCCGAGCGCGACCGCCCCCTGCAAGAGCGCTGGGTGTTCTTCGACTGCCCCACCGGCGAGATTCCACACCCCCGCATCGAGGCACTTCTGGCACTGGCCTGGAACATCAGCACCATCGGCTGGTGTAATCGCGGTCTCATCTACGGCATCACCGAAGCCAGCGACCTGATCGCCCAGGGCGACGCCGACGACGACACCGCCCTGTTCGAGTGCGAATGGGGCAGCGAGGGCACCAAGCACGTGCCCCTGCACGACGTGGACTTCTTCTGCACGCCCCGCGTGCGGGCGCGGCTGGAGCTGGCGCTGCTGCAGGCGAATGTCGGCAAGGCTCTGGAAGGCGGTGCAGCATGAAGCACACAGCCGCACAACCAATGCTCGCGCTGCTGCGCCGCCTGACGCGCCAGCCAGAGAAGTCAGACGCCCAGTGCGACGCCGACATGCACTGGCTTCTGTGCTGGCTTGCAGTCCCCCTGCAACAACCGGGTACCAAGCTCACCGCCGCTGTGGCCATCCAAGGTGGCGCCGGGTCTGGCAAGAGCTTGCTGGCCCAGGTAATGGTGGATATCTACGAGGATCACGGCGCCATCGTGGGTTCCGAAGAGGCACATGGCGTCTTCAATGAATGGCTGTCAAACCGCCGATTTGTTGCAGTCGAAGCGGAGCACAGCCACCGATCTCTTATCGCCAAACGCGAGCAGATCAAGGCGTGGATCACATCGCCCGAGATCACTATCAACCGCAAATACCACCCCGCGCTGAAAGAAGAGAACAAGGCGAACTTCATTTTCTTGTCTGGCTCAGCGGTGCAGTGGGAGTTGGTTGACACCCAGCGCCGGTTCTTCGTTATTGAGCCCGAATCCCAAGAGGCACAACCAGCCTTTTTCCGCGAGATCCACCATTGGATCGACTGCGAGGGCGGCGCCGAGGCGTTTAGGCAGTACCTGCTTGAGTATCCGGTCACTGACTTCAGCTTTGGCGCCCAGCGGACACGCCAGAAGGGCGGTGCAGCATGAGCGCCGCCGTCCACCACATCCTGCGCCAGATGCAGCGCGATGCCCGCCTGGCGTGGCTCATCGGGCCAGGTAGCCGCACCTACGAACTGCTGACCGAGGAAGCCGCTACGGCTAACGGCCTCGACCTTGACGAACTGCGCCAGCAGCACGAAGCAACGCTCAAGTTCGAGCCGTGGCCCAACGACCTGCGGGTGGAGATAGACCCGCAAGCGATTTTGTTGGCCGCTCCAGATCCACGGCAGGCTTGCTGGCACGGGCAGGACAACTCGTATTCCAGCAGAGGCCATGTCGTGTGGCGCTCCAAGACCGAAGGTCGCGCCCACGTGTGGATGGGTTACGAGAAACGCAAGGCCGTGCTGGGACACGAGGAATGGACAAGCGATTTCCGTTTCTACGTGCCTGACAACTTCGGCAATCTGGTGGAGGTGCCCAAGCCATGAGCCCGCCTCGCCTCTCCCCCGCCATGCGCAACATGCTGCGCAACGCTATTGACGGCAAGCGTATCGGCCAGGGCCTTGCCGGTGGCCCGCTCAAGATCGCCGCCACCCGCCGCGCCCTGGAAGCTCGTGGCCTGCTCGACGCCGAGCTGAAGCCCACCGATGCAGGCCGCGCCGTCTTCACCCCCAAGCACGAAGCCGCTCATAAGGAGGCATCCCCATGCTGACCTTCCGCATCAAGGTGCAGGGCCGCAAGCCCTACGACGACATCTTCCACAGCGCACAGGAGGCCATGGACGCCGCCTTCGCCCTCTACCCAGAGGCCCGCAGCATCACCGTGGGGCCACTGCGATGACAGCCCGCGCCCACATCAAGGAGCTGATCACCGCCCCCGGTGATCGCTTCCCGGCCCCCACAAAGCCATTCCACACCGCTGACTTTCCAGCGCGGCCCATCACCATCTTCTTCACATCGGGCGCGGTGGACTTCCTCCCGCCCGAGGGAACGAACGACCGGCGCTTCATGGTGATCGAGGCCCCCAAACCCAAGCGCCGCGCTTACACCGGCTGCCCCATCCAGGTAGACGGCCCCTACTACGCCCGCAGCAAGACGCGCCCACTGCGCCCCTTGGCATCGGCCCTGCTGGTGGCGCTGGTGGCCGTAGTGCTCCGAGGAGGCTGAGCATGCGCGCCCTGCTTTTCATCCTGACCTACCTGCGCAACTGGTGGAGCTTCGACGGCAACCACGTGCGCATCAAGGCCGCTACGCACATGGACCTGGACCTGCGCGAACGCCGTCGCCGCCCAAGGGGTCGCCCATGACCGCCGCCCTGCAGCTACGCATACGCGGTCAGGTCACCTCGTGCGTGTGCCGCACCACCACGGCGGGCATCCCGCTGCTGGAAGTGCATCTGACTGACGCCGCCACCGGACAGGAAGTGCGCGCACGCCACTCCTACCCCAACGGCAGCGCGTCCAGCCACATGGCGGCCAACGCCCTGGCTCGCAGCCTGCGCGGCCAGGTGGCCGAGCTGGACGCAACCAATCCCCGATTCCGCGCCCGTCGCCTCGACTGCGACGCCGCGCACATCGGCCTTCCCTACCAAACCCCATCCACCCGAAAGGATCTGGAATGACCCGCAAGACCACAGTCACCTTCACGCTCAGCACCGATGCCCACGGCAACGTTGCGCTGGCTACCGACCTCGCCAAGCCCACCCCTGGCGCGGCTCTCAACGCAGCCCAGCTCGTGGCGCTGGAGTTGATCAACTACTGCCAACACCAGGGCCTAACCGTCACACACGGCACCCAAGCCGTGCCCGCGCTGTCGCTGGTGCATGACATCACCCAGGCCGATGGCTACGCCTACGCCGTCCCCGCAAGCCTGTGGCGCGCGGCCATTGATGTGGTGAACCGCAGCCAACACGCCATGGCCGTTGGCCCTTTCACTCCCGCAGAACTCGACCAACTCAGGGCGGAGGCGCAAGCATGAGCAGCTACTGGATCGTCACGGCCGATGGCATGCCCCACTACCTCAGTGGGTACGACATGGCCCAGAACAGATACTCCATCGAGGTCATCGCCCACGCGGGCGCGCAGATCAATCGGTTCACCGGCCACTGCATCCGCCCCTACAGCGTGGTGGAACACCAGCTGCTTTGTGCCGACATCGCTGCGCACCTGATGCTCCCCGCAGTTGTGCAACTGGCCTGCCTCATGCATGACGCGCACGAGGTGTATGTGGGCGATTGCAGCTCCCCCGTGAAGTGGGAACTGGGTAGCGCGTGGGAACGGCTGGAATCGCCCCAGGCCAACTCGGTGCGCCGCCATTTCGGGCTGATGGGAATCTTCCTAAGCCATCGAGCGCAAATCAAGGCCATAGACCTGATGGCGCTGGCCACCGAACGCCGCGACCTCGTCATCTACACCGAGGGCATATCGGCGCCTTGGGCCATCTTGGACACCCCGGGCCGCAAGGTCGAACCCGCCCACTGGGTGCAGCTGCACACCGCCGCCCGCGCACAACGCAGCTGGGCCGATTGGGCGCAGCTGTACCTCGAACGCTTTCACCAACTACGCGATGCCATCAACGCGACGCTGGCAACCAACATCCAATCAGTTACGGAAGGCATCAAGCAATGACCGCCCGCAAACACACCCCAGCAATGCAGCCCATTCCCACGGCCAAAGTCTCAGGCACCGGCAAGGTGCTCATCAGCCCCGTGCCATCGCAGGCCGAGCTGCAGGCCCGCCGCAAGAGCGAGCGCCTTGAGATCGCCAGCGCCGAAGTGCCCGTGCGCAACAGCACCACCAAGGGCGACCCGTACACCTGCCCCGAGCTGCGCACCAACCCCTACCGCCCGGGCTCGACAGACGCCTTCCGCCTGCCCAGCCGCACCAGCTTCCGCACCCCACAGCCTGCATAAACCATGGCCACCAAAGATCCACTCATTGGCCTCACGGTCACCATCAACCCCGACGCCAAGCCAGCCAAAGGCGGCGGCAAGCATCCCTACGCAGGCCAGCAAGCCCAGGTCATCGGCAAGCCACCAGGCGGGCGCAGCTACTGGCTGCAGTGCGGCGCCGCACAGGTGAGCGTGCCGCTGGCCGACTTCACTTTGGTCGGTGCCGACGCCGCCCAGGCCGCGCCCGCTGACAGCACCCTGTCCCTATCGGAACTAGTGCGCAGCAAGACCAACCGGCAGATCATCGAAGACGAAGCCCTGCTGAACATGGCCGCCACGATGAAGGTGTACGGCGTGCTGCAACCCTTGCTGGTGCGCCGCCTGCCTGCCGAGCGCCTGCAAGACACGTTCATCGACGAGGCCACCCGCCACGCCACGCACGAAATCATCGCGGGCGAACGCCGCTTCATGGCCGCTGGCATCGCAGGCCTGCGCCGCGTGCCAGTGCTGATCATCGCAGCCGACAACACCACCGCTGTGGTGCTGCAGCTGATCGAGAACCTGCATCGTGAAGACCTCAACCCTCTGGACGAGGCACGTGGCATACAGCAGCTGGTCGACGACTTCAGCATGACGCGCGAGGCCGTGGCCGACGCGCTCAAGAAAAGCCGCTCGCACGTGTTCGAGAGCCTGCGCCTGCTCAACATCTGCCCCGAGGCCATTGCAGCCCTCAAGGCGGGCACGCTCAACCGCAGCGTGGCCCTGCTGGTGGCCCAGCGCCCCACACCAGCCCTGCAGGTGGAGTTCACCAGGAAGGTGCTCACGGGCGGCCCCGATGGCGGCCCGCTCAGCTACCGCAGCGCCAAGGATCTGGCCCAGCGCAACTACATGACGGACCTCACCCAGGCGCCCTTCGCCCTGGACAACGCCCAGCTGCTGCCCAAGGTGGGCGCATGCACCCAGTGCCCCAAGCGCACGGGCGCCAACCCCGAGCTGTGGGACAAGGCGGGTGCAGACGTCTGTACCGACACCGCCTGCTTTGCCGACAAAAAAGAGGCCCACTACGACGCCCTCAAGGCCGATGCCCAGGCCAAAGGCCGCCAGATCATCACCGGCCGCGAGGCGCGCGAGCTGATGCCCACCGAGGGCGCTACCCCCAAGGGCTACATCCTGCTGGACAAGCCCAAGAAGGGCGGCACAGAGCCCATGCGCGAAGTGCTGGGCCAGGAAGTGCCACAGAGCAAGGTGGTGCTGATCGAAACGCCCACAGGCGGCGTCGTAGAAGCCGTGCCCGTGCGTGCTGCGGGCGAAGCGCTGCAGGCCAAGGGTGCGGCGGGCAAGGCGAGCAAGAAGGCCCCCACGCGCACCAAGGAAGAGCTGGAGGATGAATACCAGCAACGCTGGCGCAGCGCAGCAGTGCGAGCCACCATCGAGGGCCTGCGCGTGGATGCCGAGCCCGACGATCTGGATTCACTGCCCCAGCAGGCCGCATACCGCATCGTCCTCACCATGGCCCGCGAGACGGATGATGAAGCCCTGGCGCAAATCTTCCAGCTGAGCCCAGGCTTCAGCGACGACACCCTGCAGAGCGCTGTGCGCGGGGTGGCGGAATCCCCACCGCGCGTGCAGAACATGGTACTGCTCATGCTCGCAGCCGCCTTCGACCATGGCCCCATGTTCAACCGGCCCGCCGACGAAGCCCTGCATCTTGAAGAAGTGGCCCCCATTGCCAAGGTCGATATCGGCGCCATCAAGCGCGAAGTGCAGCAAGCCATGAACGCCGAAGCCGTCGAGCGCGCGGCCGAGGCCGACGCCGAGGCCGCGCCTCCGGTCGCCGACAAGGCCAAACCTGCCCTCAAGCCCAAAGGCAAAGCCAAGGGCGCCGTGGACGGCACCGGCAAAGCCAGCCAGGCCGAGGTGATGGCGGGCATCGCCCAGGCCATGAGCGAACAGGCGCCCCAGGCCAACAACTTCGAGCCCAACCAGCACGTGCGCGTGCGTATCGACCTCAAGAACGCCAAGGGCGCACTGATGCTCACCAAGGGCGCTACAGGCGTTCTCACCAGCAAGACCGGCGACCGCGCCTGGATGCTCAACGTGCCCGATCTGCCCGGCGCAAACGGCCTGATCGCGGACTACACCGAGCTGGAGGCTATCTGATGGGTCTCCCACGCTACCGCATCCCCCAGCCTCGCCAAAAGGCCAACGTGGATACCCTCCGCAAGGCCCTGCAGCGCGCCTCGCGCCTCACCGAGGCCGAGATCCGCGAGACCATGGACGCCGTGCGCCAATGCGCCACCCGCATGCGCGAGGGCGTGGCCACCGAGCTGCAGGTGCAAACCCTGCGCTCCACAATGCTGATCGCGCTGGAGATCGAGCGTCTGGGCTACGTGCGCGGCATGTCGGGCCACATCGACGCCGCACTGGTCGCCATCAAATCCGTGCTGGATCGCGGCAACGAATCGGGTGAATGGCACCCCACGCCGCTGCGCTACTACGAACTGGACGCCATCACCTGCATGGTTGACCTGCACGACCACCAGCTGCGCCAGCTGTCCGCAGCAGAGCTACACACCGCCAGCAAGCGCGTCATCGCCCACATGCAAAGCCAGGGCGGCGGCGAGCTGCTACACGTGGCGCCGTCCGACCTGGGCCTGGAGGTGTCAGCATGATCCCCGCTCTCAGCATCCGCCAGCCGTGGGCCTGGCTCATCGTCCACGGCCACAAAGACATCGAGAACCGTGATTGGCCCACCAACTTCCGGGGCCGCCTGCTGGTGCACGCAGGCCAGACCATGGCCCGCCGTTACTACGACGAGACATGCGAGGAGCTGCTGCGCATGGGCCTGCTGCCCGCCAGCATGCCCGCCTACGAAGACCTGCCGCGCGGCGGCTTCGTCGGCTGGGCCCATGTCACCGACTGCCGCCAGCACCATCCATCCCCTTGGAAGCAAGACGGCTCCCACGGCTTCGTGCTGCGTGACAGTAGCCCCATTCCCTTCGTGCCGTTCAAGGGGCGCTTGGGGTTCTTCAATGTGCCGAAAGAGGCGGTGCCATCATGAAAAAGAATCGCCCCGCTGCCGCGCCACGAGTGCCTCAACCCGAAAAATGCGCGCCCTGCGTTACACCGACGCGCTGCGGCGCTTCCAGCCTCGGGGACAAAGGACCTCGATGCGCTGGACGCTCTGACGGCCCCGACACCTGCGACTGCATCAATGCATGTGGCGACGATCCCTGGATCAAAGCTGGCCGCAGCAAGCCTTGCATCCTGTTGCTTCCAAAGCTGCGTGGCGAGGCCATGGACCGTCACAGCGGCGGGACCACCTGGATTTTTTCAGTTCCTCCGCTTCATGCTATCCGTGTAAAGCTCGTTCATGCGGACGCTGGATTGACTCCTGAGCCCAGGCGTGAGTCCCCCCTCCACAACGGGTTCTATGTTTGGCTAGAGAACTGGGACTTCAATTCGTCCTGCTGGAGGCTGGTCATCGGCTCAATCAGCAGCGGCTTCCCAACGCGCGAGGCCGCCCATTCACATGCCAGCCACCTCTGGGAAATGGAGCGCCTGAAATGAAACGCGGCCTCACCCAACAAGAAGCCATGGCCTACGTCGGCGTAAAGCGCCGCACCTGGGAGGCCAACTGGGCGCCCCACCTCACCGGCATCCACCAGGGCGTGTGTCTCATCTACGACCGCCAGGATCTGGACAAGCTCTTCGACGCCATGAAGGCCGAGGCGGCAGGCGAGCAGCAGCCCACAGAACAAGACGCGGCCAACGACAGCGCGCACAATGCGGCCAGGAACGGACGGCCCGAACAGAAAGGAAGGAACACATGGGCCAAAGCACTCGGGGTATCTACCCCAACAAAAGCAACAACACCTGGGAAGTTGACAAGTGGTGGCGGGGCGAGAGATTTCGCCAGCGCGGTCTCCTTAGTTATGAAGAAGCGGAAATCTGGCTGATCAAGCAGCTGGCCGACAAGCGCGCGGTGGTGCTCCACGGAGCCCGCCAGGCGCGCATCTTCGACGGGGTGGCCGCCCACTACCTGCTGACGAACCAGGACAAAACCTCGCTCGCAACCGAGGCCATCCTGCTGAAATCGATCATGCCCTTCATCGGCCAGCTTGAACTCGCGCAGATCCACGACGCCACCCTGGCGCCGTACATCGCCGCGCGCAAACAAGAAGGCCGCGCCAACAAGACCATCAACCTCGCGCTGGGCATAGTGCGCCGGATTCTCAATCTGGCCGCTACCACCTGGCGCGATCAAGATGGCCGCACGTGGCTCGACACGGCCCCCAAGATCACCGTGCTGCCCCTGGTGGGCCACCAGCGCGAACCATCCCCCATCAGCTGGGGCCAGCAGCGCAAGCTGCTCCCCAAGCTGCCCGACCACCTGGCCCGCATGGCGCTGTTCGTTCTGAACACTGGCGTGCGTGACGATGTGGTGTGCAGCCTGGAGTGGGATTGGGAGATCCAGATCCCCGAGCTGGGAATCTCAGTGTTCGACGTGCCCCGCGAACACGTGAAGGGCAAGAAGCGTGGCCGCCTGGTCGTGTGCAACTCGGTCGCCCAGTCGGTGATCGAGGCAGCACGGGGCCAGCACCCCAAGTATGTGTTCGTCTACCGCCGCGAGCGGAAAACCAACACCACCAAGGCCCCGCTGATGAAATACCGCCGCATCCAGACCATGAACAACACGGGCTGGCAAAACGCGCGGGCTGCTGCTGGCCTGGGCGATCTGCATGTGCATGACCTGCGGCACACCGTGGGCATGCGCCTGCGCGAGGCTGGCGTGGCCGAAGGCACGGTGGCGGATATCTTGTGGCACAGCACCCGGAGCATGACCCAGCACTACAGCACGGCGCAGATCGTGGAGTTGCATGGGGCGCTGGAGAAGATCACCGCCGACAGCGGCGCGTGGAACAAATCGCTGGCAACACTGCGGGCTGAGCACCAGGCACGCCTGGCCGGGGAGCAAAGTCCCCCAAAAGTCCCCACAAGGGCACTGGAGCGGGTAGCGTGAAGAACGCACCCCAAAAAGGAAAAAGCCCTGCAAATCATAGACTTGCAGGGCTTACCTGTTGGTGCGGCTGGCAGGAATCGAACCCACGACCCCTTGGTTCGTAGCCAAGTACTCTATCCAGCTGAGCTACAGCCGCTAAGCTTTGAATTATAGCGTGATTTCTTGGCGACCCTTGAAATCTTCCTTTTTATTTGCATCCACTTGGTAGTGGCATGCTGCAAACAAAATCTAATTCAGCGCAAGCCACGATTGTAATGCACTCCAAGGCGTCTCAAAGAGAAACAGAGCACATTGCCGTTGAAAAATGGCTTGATCACGATGATCACCCATGCGAACGATGGGTGGTAGGGCGTGTTGGACTTGAACCAACGGCCAAAGGATTATGAGTCCTCTGCTCTAACCAACTGAGCTAACGCCCCAAGCCATGCTCCAGCGCTATACAACGGGGCAAGCGCCGTATTGTAGGGGCTTACTTGCGATGGCTGAGCGCGTTAGAGACCAGCTTGGAGGTGATGTCCACAATCTGGATCATCCTGTCATACGGCATGCGCGTGGGGCCGATCACTCCCAGCGTGCCCACCACCGTGCCATCCACTTCGTAAGGGGCGCTGACAATGGACAACTCTTCAAAAGGCACGACCTGGCTCTCCCCTCCGATGTAGATGCGCACACCCTCGGCCTGGCTGGAGATATCGAGCAGGCGCAATATCTGCGTCTTTTGCTCGAAGAGATCAAAGGCCCGCCGCAAGTTGCCCATGTCACTGGAAAAGTCGCTGACGGCCAGCAGGTTGCGTTCACCAGAGATGACGACTGCATCCTGAGCTTCCGACAATACCTCGGACCCAACATTCACCGCAGCCTGCATCAGCGACGCAATTTCGCCGCGCAGCACATCCACCTCGGACTTCAGTCGTTCGCGCACCTGCTCCATTGCAAGCCCCGCGTAGTGCGCATTCAGGAAGTTGGAGGCTTCGATAAGCTGAGACTGCGAGTAGTCCGCTTCGGTAAAGATCACCCGGTTCTGCACATCCCCCTCGGGCGAGACGATGATGACGAGGAAGCGCCGCTCGGAGAGCCTCAAAAATTCGATGTGGCGAAACACGGAGGTGCGCCGAGGTGCCATCACGACACCCACAAACTGCGACAGATTGGAAAGCAGCTGGGCAGCATTGGCGATCACCTTCTGCGGCTGCTCGGGGGCAAGCTGGGGGGCCGTCAACGGGTCCCGCTGCACAGTCAGCATGGTGTCCACAAACAGCCTGTAGCCCCGCGCGGTGGGGATTCGACCCGCCGAAGTGTGAGGGCTTGCGATCAGCCCCAGCTCCTCCAGATCGGCCATGACATTGCGGATCGTGGCAGGCGACAAATCCAGGCCGGAAGCCCTGGACAGGGTGCGGGACCCCACCGGCTGCCCGTCGGCGATATAGCGCTCGACCAGGGCTTTGAGCAACAACTTGGCGCGGTCATCGAGCATGGAATGATTTTAATGATGTAATTTCGCGATGACGTCCAATTTCCGCCATGTCGCACTCATAGGCAAGTACCAAGCTTCATCTGCGGGCTCCACGGGCGACAGCTCTCGCCAGGCCTTGGAAGACATCGCCCACTTTCTAGAACGCCAGGGCTGCGAAGTGGCGCTGGAAGCGGAGACCGCCAGCAATGCGGGGCTGACGCATGACTACCCCTCGCTGAATGTAGACGAGATCGGTGCCCGGTGCGACTTGGGCTTGGTAGTGGGTGGGGACGGCACGATGCTGGGCATCGGCCGCAGGCTCGCACGGTTTGGTACGCCGCTGATCGGGATCAACCAGGGGCGGCTGGGGTTTATCACCGACATCCCGTTTGACACTTACCAGGCAACCCTCTCACCCATGCTCAAGGGTGCATACGAAGAGGATCTCCGCCCCCTGATGCATGCCACTGTGGTGCGCGATGAGCGAATAGTGTTTGAAGCCCTTGCCATGAACGACGTGGTCGTGAACCGCGGCGCCACATCTGGCATGGTGGAATTGCGGGTGGAGGTGGGTGGGCGGCTGGTGGCCAACCAGCGCGCTGACGGGCTCATCATCGCTTCGCCTACCGGCTCGACAGCCTACTCGTTGTCAGCAGGCGGCCCCATGCTGCACCCATCCATCCCGGGTTGGGTGCTGGTGCCCATTGCACCGCACACCTTGTCCAACCGCCCCATCGTTTTATCCGACGCCACGGAGGTGGCCGTAGAGGTGGTGAGCGGACGCGATGTCAGTGCCAACTTTGACATGCAGTCATTGGCCTCCCTGCTCCACGGCGACCGCATCCTGGTCAAACGGTCAGAGCATTGTGTGCGGTTCCTGCACCCGCAGGGCTGGAACTATTTTGCAACGCTGCGCAAAAAGCTGCGCTGGAATGAGGGAGGCTCCTGACCATGGCACTCCGGCGAATCACGTTGCGTGATTTTGTGATTGTCCAGACGCTGGAACTTGAACTCCAGCCTGGCTTCACTGTGCTGACCGGCGAAACCGGGGCGGGCAAGTCCATCCTGATTGATGCGTTACAACTGGCCTTGGGTGCGCGCTCGGATGCAGGGGTTGTGCGCGAGGGCAGCCCCCGGACAGACATCTGCGCTGAATTCGATTGCCCAAGGCATGTCCGGCCTTGGCTGGAAGAAGCCGGGTTTGATTCAGACGACATGCTTTTGCTGCGGCGCACAGTGGATGCCCAGGGAAAAAGCCGCGCCTGGATCAACGGCACCCCCGCCACGGCAGCGCAGTTGCGCGCACTGGGGGACATGCTGCTCGACATCCATGGACAACACGCCTGGCAAAGCCTCACGCGGCCTGAATCAGTGCGCGGATTGCTGGATGCGTTTGCGGGCACCAGCACGGCCGACACCCAACTCCGTTGGTCGCAGTGGCGCGCGGACCAGAAAGCCCTGCTGCAGGCGCGCCAGGCGCAGGCCACCTTGCAGCAGGAGCGTGAGCGCCTGCAATGGCAAATCAGTGAAGTGGGGAAGCTGGCCCCCGCTACCGATGAATGGAATGAGCTGGATGCGCAACACAAAAGGCTGTCGCACGCACAAGCGCTTCTGGATGCAGCTGACGGGGCCATCCAAACCCTGCAGGCCGATGAGGCGGGCGCACTCAGTGCCCTGACGAAGGCCCACTTGCTTCTACAAACCCAGGAGAATATCGAACCCGAATTTGCCAGTTTGGCCGATATCCTTGCATCCAGCCTTGCGCAAGCCAACGACGTAGTCCATTCACTGCATTCGTACCTGCGGCATGCCGACATTGATCCACAACGCCTGGCCGAGCTGGATGCACGCATGTCGCAATGGATGACTCTCGCCCGCAGATACAAGCGGCCTCCCGGGGATTTGCCAGCGCTGCTGCAGGACTGGAAGGCCGAGCTGCACCAACTGGACGCAGCCACCGATTTGGACCAGCTGCAAGCCGCCGAGGCGGCCAGTGCCAAGGCTTATCAGGTGGCCGCTCGGACACTGTCGCAGGCGCGCGCCAAGGCGGCGCCCAAGTTATCGACGGCCATTACCCAGGCCATGCAAGGACTGGGCATGGAGGGCGGACGGTTTGAAGTGTCCCTGACCCGTGCCCAGGAACCCGCAGCCCACGGGATGGATGATGTTGTCTTTCTGGTCGCTGGCCATCCAGGCATGAGCCCCAAACCGATTGGCAAGGTTGCCTCTGGCGGCGAGCTGTCACGCATCTCCCTTGCCATCTCTGTCACCACGAGCGAGCTGGGTATGGCGCCCACCCTCATCTTTGACGAGGTGGATTCTGGCGTGGGCGGCGCCGTCGCAGAAACCGTGGGCAGATTGATGCAGCAACTGGGCCGGGACCGCCAGGTCCTGGCTGTGACCCATCTGCCCCAGGTCGCGGCCTGCGCGCACCACCATCTCAAGGTGTCCAAGCGCAAGAGTCCAGAAGGCACCACCAGCATGGTGCTGGCCGTTCAGGAAGAGCAACGTGTTGCCGAGATTGCGCGCATGCTGGGCGGCGAGCGTTCAACAGACACCACCTTGGCCCACGCCCGAGAGATGCTGAACCATGTGGCAACAACCCTGGCCGAAAGCGACTGATGGCACTTGAAATTGTCTTGATCACAGGGATGTCGGGCTCCGGGAAGTCCGTGGCCCTGCATGCCCTGGAAGACGCCGGATATTACTGCGTAGACAACCTCCCACCCGAGCTGCTGCCCGCCTTCGTTGCGCTGGAGCATCGCCACCACGGGAACCGAGTCGCCATCGCCATGGACGTGCGCAGCGCGACCTCGCTGCACCAGGTCCCCCAGGAGCTGAATCGCCTGCGCAGCCAGGGCGTGGCCGTGCAATCGATCTTTCTGGATGCAACCATCGACACCCTGGTGCGGAGGTTCTCCGAGACGCGCCGCCGCCACCCTCTCTCCCATGACGACCTTCAGCAGGGACGAAGGGCCCTGGTGCAGATCATCGAACTGGAGCGCGAACTGCTGGCCGACTTGCGTGAGCAGTCGCATGTCATCGACACCAGCACGATACGGGCGTCGCAGCTGCAAAGCTACGTCAAGAGCCTGATGTCTACTGCGCAAGGGCAGTTGACCCTGGTATTTCAGTCCTTCGCCTTCAAACGCGGCATCCCTATGGATGCAGACTATGTCTTCGACGTGCGGATGTTGCCCAACCCCCATTACGAACCGACGCTGCGCGATCTGACGGGACTGGACCAACCCGTCGCGGACTTTCTGCGCCACCAGCCCGATGTCAGCCTCATGCGCGCCCACATAGAGCAGTTTCTGGCGCATTGGCTGGACATGCTTGACAGGAACCACCGCAGCTATGTGACGGTCGCCATTGGCTGCACGGGCGGACAACACCGCTCGGTCTATCTGGTGGAACGACTCGCCGAGGCCTTCAGCGACCGCTGGACGGCGCTGAAGCGCCACCGGGAACTCGACGGGCGCTGAGCATCGGGCTGCGATCGGGTTGCGGATCAGCCCCCGTCTTCACCACCTCACCACAACCGTGCTTGGGTCGCGTCCAGCAGTTTGCGGATTGGGGCAGGCAAGCCCACAGACGGCCATTGGTCCGGCCCGAGCCACTCGCCATCCCCCAGGGCATCTCCCGCAAAATCCCCACTGATCAGTATTGGATGGAGATGCAAGTCCCTGTGCGTAAGCACATGCAAAAAGGCAGGCAGCTCTTCCTGCAAGTACTGTGATGGGTCGCCAAGGCTTTCCACAAAAGCAGCGCATTCAGCATCGCCCGGAAAGACCGGCACGCAATGCATGCCTGCCCAAATGCCCGTCGGGGGGCGCCGCTGCAGCCAGACTCGACCAAGGCCATCACAGAGGATCACCAACTGCCACGACTCGGATCTGCGGACCAGCTTGCGCGTTCTGACGGGATAACGCTCGGGGTCACCATCTGCCAACGCCTTGCAGGACTCCATCAAGGGACAGTCGGAACAGCGGGGAGCGCGTGGGGTACAAATCGAGGCCCCCAGATCCATGAGCCCCTGGGTGTATCGGGGCATTGCTTGGGCCAGGTCTTGGGTGGGCAGCAGCGAATCCGCCATCCCCCACAGCAGGCGTTCGTTGGCGACAGACGCCATGTCCTTGTCAAACCCCAGCAGGCGTGTCAGCACCCGCCGCACGTTGGCATCCAGTATCGGCACCCGCTCCGAGAAACAGAATGCAGCAATGGCTCCCGCCGTGGATCGGCCGATGCCTGGCAGGGTCGCCAAGACCTCCGCTGAGCGAGGAAACAGTCCCCCGTGGTCAGCCACAACCTGCTGCGCACAACGGTGCAGATTGCGTGCCCGGCTGTAGTAGCCCAAACCGCTCCAAAGCCCCATCACCTCGTCCTGGGGCGCGTTTGCCAAGGCAATGACGTCCGGGAATCGCGCCAGAAACTGCGCGTAGTAGTCCAGCACGGTGCTGACCTGGGTTTGCTGCAGCATGATCTCTGACAGCCATACGCGATAGGGGTCTCGGGTTTGCTGCCAGGGCAGGTGGTTGCGGCCATGGGTGGCCTGCCATGCCACCACGCGCTCGGCGACGCGCGCGCCCTCTGCGGGCGCACTCATGCCGAGACAAGATGCGCGTCGGAAGCTGCGGGCTCCAGGCCCGGCAAGGCAATCAGCTGAGAGGTAAGCTCCTGCAGCCTGCGCTCCAGCGAGCCCAGCGCCTCTTCACCCGCCTCAATTTCCGAAATACGCTCCACCAGCCCGCTGGCTGCTTGTTGTATGCGATCCACCGCCTCGATGCGACGCGCAAAGCTGCGGCGGCGCTCGCGCAATTGCGCATCCAGTTGCGCCGTTGCCGACTTGCTCCACAGTTCCAGATCGTTGGCTGCAGACTCATACACCGTGCGCAACCGCATGGCCAGGGCCCGCACCAACCGCTCGGCAAATTCCGGCTGCGCCAGTTTCAGCGCATTGCCTACCCCAAGGTACTGCAGATGGCTTTGTTCGATCTGGTTCAGGTCGTGCGTGAAGTGTTCCAGCTGGGGCGGCGTGGGCACCTGAAGCGAGAACCCGAACTCGGCATTGAGCTGACGGAAGGTCCCACCCAACATGGCCTGGATTTCTGTGCCTGAGGCCTGCGCCTTGTCCAGCGTTCCACGCAGTTTGTCGAAGGTCTGGACATAGATTTTTTTGACGCCCAGCTTGAGGCCTTTTTGCTGCAGCGTTTGCGCCAACTCCGACAACTCAGCCTTGAGCGCTTTGGCGCCCAACTGCTGGAACACATCCCGCAAGAGCTTGAGGTGCACAGCACGCACGGCCTGGATCTTGGCGGTGCTCAAATCGAATTCACGCTGCTCCTGCTCGATGCGGTGGCGCATGGATTCGATCACCGAGGCGTTCTTGCCCCGCAGGCTGCGCAACTCGGCCATCTGGTCGTCCAGATCCCGGCGACGAATGTTAATCACCCGCCCGGTCTCTGTGCGCAGGCTGGCCACCCCTGCGGAAACTGCCGCCCGCAGTATGGATCTGCGCCGACCCATAATGCCTTTGGCCAGGGCTTCCTCCAGAACAGGCAAACCACTGGTTTCAAGCAGAACATCATCCGCCGTGATCTTGGCAACCAACCCCTTCTGGGCGGATACGGGGACCACCCTTTCCAGCGGCACGCCCAGCATCTCTGCCGATGTGCTGCACTGGCGCTCCATCTGGGACTGCACCTGCTCGGCGCTGTTCAGCGTATCCCAGAGCGTGTCGATCTTGTTCAGCACGACGAGCCGCGCATCCATGCTGTCGGGAGATATCGCAAGATGCTCACGCCAGATAGAAAGATCAGAGCGGGTGACGCCAGTATCAGCACTCAGAATGAAAACCACCGCATGCGCCTGCGGGATCAGGTTGACGGTCAACTCGGGCTCTGCGCCCACGGCATTCAGGCCGGGAGTGTCCAGAATCACCAGCCCCTGCTTGAGCAGCGGGTGGGGAATGTTGATGATGGCGTGCCTCCACATGGGCACTTCCACCAGGCCCTGGGCATCGGGCACAGGGTTCTCATCGGTCAGCTCATCGTGCCAAAAACCCAGCGCTCGGGCATTGTCCAGGCTGACCTTGCGCACCTCGGCCACTTTCTCCAGGGCCTTGGCGATCTGGTCCGCATTGCCAACATCCAGGGGAATTTCTGTCCAGCGTTCGGCCTTCATCCGCCACTCGGCAAGACCCTGCATCTGCAGACGGGTTTCGATGGGAAGCAGCCGGAGACTGGGCGCCACATTGGCGTCATAACCCAACTCAGTGGGGCACATGGTGGTGCGGCCTGCGCTCGCAGGCATGATGCGGCGCCCATAGTCGGCAAAGAAGATCGCGTTGATCAGTTCCGATTTGCCGCGGGAAAACTCCGCCACAAAGGCCACCATGACTTTGTCGCTGCGGACCTGTTCCTCCAGGCGATGCAGTCGCTCCTGCACGGCGGCATCCATCAGGTCATGCGAGGACATCCACTCGGCCAGTCGCTTGAGCTGCTGGGCGAACTCCCGCCGCCAGGCGCCGTGCTGGTCGAACTGTTCGTTGAATGAAGGTCCCACTTTGCTCCCACAGATCTATGAATGGCCTACAAGGTAGACATACACAAAATATAGCATCGACCGCACGCAGGCTGTTGGAAGCCCGGACGCGGGTGCTTTTATGAGACGCCCCCAGCGGGTCTCCGCACCAATCGTTGAACGGCTCCTTCCTAGGGCCGCTGGCACTGGGGGCAGAAGTAGCTGCTCCTCTGCCCCTGGCGTAAAAGCCGTATCGCCGCGCCACAGGTGTGACAAGGGGCGCCCTCGCGCCCATACACATTGGCGGTGGTCTGAAAGTGCCCCGCCATGCCCTCCGCATTCGAAAAATCGCGCAAGGTACTGCCCCCCATCTCCACGGCGCGCGCCAGCACCACACGAATGGCCTCGTACAAGCGGCGCACCCGCTCGGCTCCGATGCGAGAAGACACCGCCGTGGGCCGGATGCCCGCCATGAACAGCACTTCGGAGGCGTAGATATTGCCTACACCCACCACCAGATGACCAGCCAGCAGCAACTGCTTGATGGGCATACGGCTTTTTTTCAGACCTGCCTGAAAATCCGGCAAAGAGAAAGCGTCCGACAAGGGCTCCATGCCCAGGGCGCCGAGCAGCTTCACCGCCACGGGTGCTTGTTCACCCGCTGCAAACACGACTGCTCCAAACCGGCGCGGATCATGCAGTCGCAGGGTTCCCTTGTCTGTCACCAGATCAAAATGATCATGTGGCCCGGCTGCTGGCAAACCATACGCAAAGCGCAGGCTGCCCGACATGCCCAGATGGATCAGCAAAAGCCCCCCGCTGGTGTCTGCCAGCAGATACTTGCCCCGCCGGCGCAGCCCCATGACCTGTTGACCCACCAACGACAGGGGGTCACAGCCCAAAGGCCAGCGAAGTGGCTTACCCAGAACCACGGCTTGAATTTTGGCTCCCGCAATCGCTTCGGCAAAGCTGCGGCGGGTCACTTCCACTTCGGGCAACTCAGGCATACAAAAGGCCGGGCAACGGCTTCACAGGCATGGATTATTATGGCCCGATGGTGCTCTTTCACAGCTTTCGAACCGCCGCATTCGCTGCCGCAGTGGCGGTTGCCGCCCAATCCGCATGGGCCCAGCAACCCAGCAGTGTCAACCGCGCCACCACCAGTGGGCCACCGGCTGCATCCAACCCGGCCCTGGACGCTGAGTTGTTCTACGAAATTTTTCTGGGCGAAGTCAGCGCACGCACAGGTGACCCTGGCGCCGGCTACGCGTTCATGCTCGAAGCCGCACGCCGCAGCGCCGACGGCCAGCTCTACCAACGGGCGGCGGACATCGCCCTGCAAGCCCGCTCGGGCGAATACGCCCTGGCTGCAGCCCGGGCATGGAAAGAGGCCCTGCCCCAATCCCGCGAGGCCAACCGCTATGTGCTGCAAATCCTGGTGGCACTCAACCGCATTGGAGAAACCCCGGACCTGTTGCGCCAGGAACTCGCACAGTCCCCACCCCGCGCCAAGGCGGCCTCGCTGTCTGCACTGCCCCAAATGTACGGACGTGCCAGCGACAAGGCGCTGGCAGCCAAGGTCGTCGAACAGGCCCTCATAGACGAGCTGACCAACCCCGCGACAGGCCCCGCTGCCTGGGTTGCGCTGGGGCGCCTGCGCTTGGCCGCTGGCGACAAAGGCGGCGCACTGAATGCAGCGCGCAAGGCGCAAGACCTGGACAACGCCAGTGAGGATGCCGCGCGGTTGGCACTGGAACTCTTGGACGAAAGCGTCCCAGAAGCAGAGCCCATTGTGATTCAGGCGCTGGCAAAACAGCCTGTGCCCGAACTGCGGATGGCCTATGCGCGTGTACTGCTGGGCCTGCAGCGTTATCCCGATGCTGGCCGCCAGCTGGAAGCCGTGACCAAGGAGAAGCCCGATCTGGCGGAAGCCTGGCTCGTGGTCGCCACGCTGCAGTTTCAGGACAACCGCCTGCCCGCCGCTGAAACCTCTTTGCAGCGCTTCATCGACCTGGCCTCCGCCAGCCCTGATACAGAAGTGCGACAAAAAAGCCTGACCCAGGCCTACTTGCTCTATGCACAAATTGCAGAAAAAAAGAAAGACTTCGCGGCCGCCGAAGCCTGGCTGGGTCGCATTGACAACGCAGACGAAGTGTTTGGCGCCCAGATGCGCCGGGCATCGTTGCTGGCACGGCAAGGCAAACTCGCACAGGCGCGGGCGTTGCTGCGCAACCTGCCAGGAACCTCGCCCGAAAACCAGCGCATGAAGCTGTCAGCCGAAGTGCAACTGCTGCGTGAACAGCGCCTGTACAAAGAAGCCTACCAAGTGCAAGTGGAAATGGTGGCGCTGGCCCCGGACGACGCCGAACTGGTCTATGACCAGGCAATGCTGGCCGACAAAATGGGCAACCCGGACACCATGGAGCAGTTGCTGCGCCAGGTGATTGCCCGCCAACCCCAGTACCACCACGCCTACAACGCACTAGGCTATTCGCTTGCAGACCGGGGGCTTCGACTGGCCGAGGCCAAACAGTTGATCATGAAAGCGCTGGAATTTGCGCCGAATGATCCTTTCATCATGGACAGCCTTGGCTGGGTGGAATTCCGCCTGGGCAACAAGGCCGATGCAAAGCGCCTTCTGGAAACCGCATACAAGGCCCGCCCGGATGTAGAAATAGCAGCCCACCTGGGCGAGGTGCTGTGGAGCCTGGGCGACAAGGAAGGCGCTACCAGAGTCTGGAGAGAAGGACAGCGCATCAGCCCCGACAACGACACACTGAAAGAAACACTCAAGCGGCTTGGGGCAGGGCTTTGATGCACGCCTGCGGCAGAAGACATCGCCTGGAGTTGAGCACAGTGCTTCAACGCGGCTGGATGGTGTCGTGGATCGCCTGTTGTGTGCTGTGGCTCGCGGGTTGCGCACAGCCAGCCTCGAGGGCATCCCAAGAAGAAGACAGTTGGCGTGGGCGGATTGCCCTGCAGGTCGATGGACAGGCTGCGCAGTCCTTCTCCGCCACATTTGAGCTGCAGGGCAACCCTGAAAGCGGCAGCCTGGTGCTTTTGAGCCCGTTTGGAAACCGCATCGCCCAACTGGAGTGGAAAGATGGCCAGGCATCGCTGCAGAACGGGCAGGAGACACGGACCTCGGACTCGCTGGAGACGCTGCTGCTGGACGTGACAGGCACACGCATCCCGATTGCAGCCCTTTTCAGTTGGCTCAACGGCACCCAGGCCACAGCCCCCGGCTGGCAGGCCGATCTGTCTGGCATGAAGGACGGCCGCCTCACCGCGCGGCGCGAACACCCCACCCCACAAGCCATCTTGCGCATTGTGCTGACCCGCTGAGGCGATTGCCTTCAGCCTACGCCACTTTTCCCATTCTGCGATGCAAGCGCTATATGACGTGCCGGCTCCGGCCAAGCTCAATCTGTTTCTGCACATCACCGGGCGGCGCGCCGACGGCTACCACCTGCTCCAGTCGGTCTTCATGCTGGTGGACTGGTGCGACACCCTGCACTTCGAACGGCGCTCCGATGGCAGTATCTCCAGGGAAGACCTGGGCACCCCATTGCCCGAGATGGACCTGACGCTGCGAGCAGCACACGCACTCAAAGCAGCTACGGGCTGCACGCTGGGCGCGCACATCGGCGTTCTCAAGCGCATTCCCGCCCAGGCTGGCATGGGTGGAGGCTCGTCCGACGCTGCGACAGCATTGCTCGCCTTGAACCGACTTTGGGGCCTGGGCATGTCACGCCGCGCACTGGAAACGATCGGCTTGCAGCTCGGTGCAGACATTCCTTTTTTTTTACGCGGCAACAACGCTTGGGTGGAAGGAATTGGTGAGACAATCACGCCGCTTGAGAAAGCACACCAACTGCCGCAAGCGCGCTTTGCCATCGTGAAGCCCGCAGCAGGTTTGGAGACAAAATTAATTTTTTCGTCGCCGAATTTGAAACGCGATTCAGATAGTGCTACAATCTTAGGCTTTGCTGCAGAACACTTTGACTTCGGTCGAAACGACTTGCAGCCAGTTGCTCAGGCCCTCTGCCCACAAGTCACGCAAGCCATCGAATGGCTTAAAGACCGAGGATTACAGGCTAGAATGACAGGCTCTGGAAGTGCAGTGTTTGCACAAATGTCACATGAAGTGGACTTGAACAACGCCCCCGAAGGCTGGCAAGTCAAAGCATGTGAAAACCTGATGATTCATCCTCTGGCAGGGTGGGCATCAGACGAGAATTAAGGTTGGCTGCTTTCGGCAGTTGACCTGTGTAGGGGAGTCGCCAAGCTGGTTAAGGCACCGGATTTTGATTCCGGCATGCGAAGGTTCGAATCCTTCTTCCCCTGCCAAATATCTTCTCGCGTACGGGCTTTTTTTTCAGATTGCTGGGACTCTCATGCAAGCCAATCACCCCGACTTCATGGTTTTCACTGGCAATGCCAATCCTGGCATGGCAGCTGAAATCGCCCAGCACCTCGGCACCACCCTGGGTGCAGCCGACGTGGGTCGCTTCTCTGATGGTGAAGTCACCGTCGAAATCAAGCAAAACGTGCGTGCGCGCGATGTTTTCGTGGTGCAGTCCACCTGCGCACCCACCAACGAAAACCTCATGGAACTGCTGATCATGGTCGATGCGCTCAAGCGCGCATCGGCTGAGCGCATCAGCGCCGTGATCCCCTACTTCGGCTACGCCCGCCAGGACCGCCGCCCCCGCTCCACCCGCGTGCCCATCACCGCCAAGGTCGTGGCCAACATGCTGCAGGCCGTGGGCGTGGCCCGCGTGCTGACCATGGACCTGCATGCTGACCAGATCCAGGGTTTCTTCGACATCCCCGTGGACAACATCTACGCCTCTCCGGTTCTGCTGGGCGATCTGCGCCAGAAGAACTACGAAGACCTGATCGTTGTCTCGCCCGACGTGGGCGGCGTGGTGCGTGCGCGTGCCCTGGCCAAGCAGCTGGGTTGCGATCTGGCCATCATCGACAAGCGCCGCCCCAAGGCCAACGTGTCGGAAGTCATGCATGTGATCGGCGAAATCGAAGGCCGCAACTGCGTGATCATGGACGACATGATCGACACCGCCGGCACGCTGGTGAAGGCGGCCGAAGTGCTGAAAGAGCGCGGCGCCAAGAGCGTGTACGCCTACTGCACGCACCCCATTTTCTCGGGTCCCGCCATTGAACGCATCGCCAAGGGCTCGGCCCTCGACGAAGTGGTCGTGACCAACACCATCCCCCTGAGCGACAACGCCAAGGGATGCACCAAGATTCGCCAACTCTCCGTGGCCCCGCTGATCGCCGAGACGATCCAGCGCATTGCCAAGGGTGAGTCGGTGATGAGCCTGTTCTCGGACCAAGACAACCTGTTCTGACCCGCTCCCACCGGGAGCGATGCACAGCGGTTGCACACAAGCCTCCTTCGGGAGGCTTGTTGTCTGTTTGGGAACAACCAGTGGGCGGGTGGCGATGATGCCGCAAGCCTTTTTAAAACAGAGGATGACTGGTCGCGGTCGCCTCTTTCCAGGAGCTAACTATGAACTTCGTCGCTTTTGAGCGCGCCAAGCAGGGTACGGGTGCGAGCCGCCGTCTGCGCAACTCGGGCAAGACGCCTGGCATCGTGTACGGTGGCACCACCGAACCCCAACTGATCGAGATCGACCACAACGCTCTGTGGCACGCCCTCAAGAAGGAAGCTTTCCACTCCAGCGTGCTGGACATGGAAGTGGCCGGCACCACCGCCAAGGTTGTGCTGCGCGACGTGCAATACCACCCCTACAAGCAACTGGTGCTGCACATCGACTTCCAGCGCGTGGACGACAAGACCAAGCTGCACCTGAAGGTGCCACTGCACTACAGCGGTGCTGAAGAGTCCAATGCCGTCAAGGTGGACAAGTGCATGGTCAACCCGATCGTGAACGAACTGGACGTGACCTGCATGCCTTCGGACCTGCCAGAGTTCATCGCTGTGGACCTGTCCAAGCTGGAAAAGGGTGCTTCCCTGCACCTGAAGGACATCAAGCTGCCCAAGGGCGTGACGGCCAAGATCCGTGGCGGCCAGAACAACAACCCCGTGCTGGTGTCGGTTGTGCCTCCAGTCGTGGTCGTGGAAACCCCCGCCGACGCAGCACCTGCTGCCGATGCCAAGGGCAAGGGCAAGGGCAAGAAGTAATCAGCCACTCGCTGATCCACTTGCTTTTCCATCCAGGCCCCGTCTCGGCGGATATGGCCTGACCAACGGCCCACCTCGGTGGGCCGTTTGTTTTTCAGCGGCCGCGCAGCACCTGCGTGCCCTCGCCTCTCTGCCACCCTTCGCGCACGGATAATCCCGCCCATGATCAAGCTGTTTGTAGGCCTTGGAAACCCGGGGCCCGACTACGAGGCCACCCGCCACAACGCCGGGTTCTGGTGGATTGACGCCCTGGCGCGCGAACTCAAGGCCACGCTGGTGCCCGAGCGCAGCTACCACGGGCTGGTGGCCCGCACCACGGTGCACGGCCAGAGCGTGTGGCTGCTGCAGCCCCAGACGTTCATGAACCTCTCGGGAAAATCCGTGGCCTCGCTCGCGCGGTTCTTCAAGATCCAGCCCGAGGAAATCCTGGTGGTGCACGACGAGCTGGACATCCCCCCCGGCCAGGTCAAGCTCAAGCGCGGCGGCAGCCACGCGGGGCACAACGGCCTGCGCGACATCCACGGCCAGCTGGGCTCACCCGACTACTGGCGCCTGCGCATCGGCATTGGCCACCCCGGCGTGAAGAGCGAAGTCGCCAACTGGGTGCTGAAAAAGCCGTCGCCCGACCAGCGCACGCTGATCGAGGACTGCATCATCCATTCGCTCAAGGCCTACCCCGCGATGCTGGCAGGCGAGATGGACAAGGCCACCCTGCTGATCCACACCACCAAGCCCCCCCGCCCCAAGCCTGTGCGCCCGGTGGAAGACTGATCAGCGACCAAGCCAGCGGCTGGGCCAGCAGCCAATTACTATACTTTTGATAGCTTAAAAAGCTTGATGGTCGCGCGGTAGCGGCCAAAAAACGGCTCTCTTCCGTTTCGGGTGGAAAGCCACATTCCCCACCATAGCCATGGTCAGGCCCTTGCTTTTTGCAAAGGACTGCCCGGCAGGTGAGTGAGCTTTCCAGCGATCAGGAACGCCATGGCGATGAAGTGGTCGGTGGTGCCATAGCC
>NZ_LUKZ01000028.1:91808-116918 GCF_001633105.1 Acidovorax sp. GW101-3H11 | reverse complement strand
GTTCAACCACGTCCGACTGCTCACGCCGATTGGGGGCATCCCTCCGGCAGAGGCTGAGGCAAACTACTGGAGGCAACTCGCCAACATCAACGCCTCGACAGAGGTGTCAACTTAAACCAATCGGCCTCCTTGAAACACGGGGCGGTTCAGCACGTCGTGAATCTCGAAGCATCAGTTCCGCCAAAGGTTATTTCTATCGCGACTCCAGTGGCGGCAGAGAAGACCACCCAAGTTGAGTCAGTGAGCTTTGGATCGGGCGGACTCACCATTGCCATGTCCTCAGAGCACTGGGAGGCCATGATTTCTTTCCCCCAGAGCTACGGGTTCCGAGTTCTGGATGAACTTGATCTAACGGAGTTTTGGTCTCAGTGCTCGCTGGTTCAAGGATGGCTCTTTGAGGTTGTCAGTGGTGGCTGGAAGGACCTCGAAATGACTCGGAAACACTTTTACTCGGGCCGCTCTGACTGGGTGCGCGAGTACTTGGTCGTTGGATTGAACGAATGCGTTTCTGTATTGAGCAAAGAAGAGCCGGTGTTCGAGGTGCAAGTTCCTTCTAACCCTTCCTCCAAGCGGGCGCTTGGCGGCGCCATTTAAGTCAAACGTTAGGCCTCATGAGAGCCTCGACGTGTCTTCGTCTACAGCGAGGTAACCGATGCGGTGGTACGAGAGTCTTGTCGTTGGCGCACCCTATTTTCTCGTCGGGTTTGTCGATAGCAATCTAACAGTTCCTTCTGTTGATACGTTCATCTACATAGGCCTCGGAGCACGCGGCGTTGAGTCAGAAGGAAAGCACTGCTTTCAGGACGCACATTCATTCCTCGGGGAGCCCGAGGAACAAGGCGAAACAACCTATGTCGCTATTGGTGAAGAGTCTTTAGACATGGTGGCAGACAAACCAGGTCTCATTAGATGGCTGCAATCCGAGCACTCAACTTCAGTTCCTCCGTTGGGCGCGTGAGGCCTAACCCTTCCATCGAGAGGACAAGCCCCGGCACGCCAGGGCATGCCTATCATGTCAAACGTTGAGCGTCCGCGTACACCTGCCACCACTGGCTGCTTCTGGCCGAATGCAGAAGTCTAGCCTCGGAGCTCAGGCTGGGCCCCTAACAAAGCCCAGCGCTGCTACGTGACTTGCGATTTCATTTCCACAGCGCATTCCAATTCATCCCGGTTTCAATTCAGAACGCCCAAGCCCCCAGTTGGTAATAGTCGAACCCGCTGGTGCGCCCGCCCAGGCACCGGGCCAGGAAGTCCTCGGTCTTGCGGTACATGCTGAGGTTGTTGGGCCAGCGCTGGTTGCCGTGGCCGTCGCCCTGGAAGGTGACGTAGTCCACTTCTTTGCCCGCCTTGCGCAGAGCGGCCACCATCCATTCGGACTGCTCCAGCTTCACGCGCACATCGTTCACGCCGTGCATGATGAGGATGGGCTTTTGGGCCTGCTCGGCGCGGTACAGGGGTGACTTGGCATCCATGCGAGCGCGGTCGGCGGGCACGGCGGGGTCGCCCACGTAGCGGTGCCACCAGGGCAGGCCCAGCTCCCAGTAGGGCGGTGCGGCCTCCAGCAGGCGGGCGATGTCGGTCACGCCCACGATGCCCACGGCGCAGGCAAAGACCTCGGGCGTGAAGGTGGCGCCCACCAGGGCGGAGTAGCCGCCATAGCTGGCGCCATAGATCGCTACACGCTGCGGGTCGGCCACGCCGCGCGCCACGGCCCAGCGCACGCCGTCCACCAGGTCGTCGTGCATGCGGCCCGCAAACTCGCCCCGGGCTTTTTCCATGTGTGCGCGGCCATAGCCGCTGGAGCCCCGGTAGTTGACCTGCAGCACGGCATAGCCCCGGTTGGCCAGAAACTGCTGCATGGCGCGGCTGGTGGCGCCATCGCCCCAGCGGTCGCGTGCCCACGGGCCGCCATGCACCAGCAGCACGGTGGGCAAACGTTGCGGCGCAGCGCCCACGGGCAGCGTGAGGTAGCCGTGGACGCTCAGACCGTCACGCGCTGTGTAGGTGATGGGCTCTGTGGGCGCGAGGTCCTTGGCAATCAGGCTGAGCCGGTTCTCGCCCAGAAAGCGGGGCTCATGCCCATCGCGCAGCAGGTAGTTGCGGGTGCCCCGGTCGGTGGCTACCGCCACCGTGAGCACCTTGTCGGTCTGGTCCAGGCTGGTTACCAGGACCTCTGCAGGTTTGTCTCCGGCCAGCGCAGACAGCCGGGCATCGAGCGCGGGGTCAAACACCTTGCGCGCAGGGTAGCCCGGCATGAAATGCGCCAGCAGCGGCTCGCGGGTGCGGCGGCTGAGCGTCACGCTGTCCAGGTCCACGTCGGGCGAGGCAAACCACTCCTCCTCGGTGCCCGTGGTCAGGTCCAGCCGCACCAGCGCCAGCTTGTCGCGCCCCCGGTTGGACAGCGCCCAGGCCTTGCGCCCCTCGTCGTGCAGGCCAAAGATATTCAGCGTGTCCCACCGGCTGCGCTCTGCCACGGTCACCCAGCTGCCCGGCTCTTGACCGGGCCGCTCCAGCAACACCTGCTCGCCCCGGATCTGTGCCCGTGCGCGCAACTGGCCCGTGGTGTCCACCCCCCACCAGCCCACGTTGCCGGGGTTGGTGGCCAGCAGCACCGGCGCGCCGCCCGCAGGGTTCACGCGGTACAGGTCGAACACCTTTTTATCGCGCTGGTTGGAGGTGACGATGAAGTCGGACGACGCATCCACCGCCTCTGCAAAATGCGCCACCGAACGCGGTGCGGACATCAGCTCACGCAACTCGGTGCCTGTGCCCTCGACCGGGCCCGCGTAAATGCGCGTGTTTTCGTCGCCCGTGGGGTCGGCCGTGATGCCGATCCAGCGGCTGTCGGCACTGAAGCGGATGGCGCGTGCACGGATGCGAAACGCCTTGGCGTCGCCCCCATCAATGGACTGCACCCAGATTGCGGGCACCACGCCGTCGGTGCCGAACCAGGCGATGCGCTTCCCGTCCGGCGACACGCGGTAGCCGCCCGTGGACTGCCGACTGGCGACGAAGTCGCGCACTGGCACCAGGTCGGGCAGTTGTGCCCCTGCCAGCGATGGGTGCGTGGGCCCGGACGCACAGCCCACCAAAGCCAGTGCGGCAGCAAGCGCCGCGCTGCCCCACCATCGCCGCACGCTCGCCTGTCTTTTCGTCGATGCCATCGCTTTCTCCCCCACGTGTTGAACCATTGAATGCGTCCATTGTGCAAAGTCCCGCCTTAAGGCCAGCCAAAGGTGGCGGCTGCGGCACCACGCAACCGCGATCACTCCCGCCACAATCGCCCCATGCACATCCTGCTCATCGAAGACGACCTGGACCTGGGCCGTGCGCTGCAGTCCGCGCTGAAGGTGGAGGGCCTGACCAGCGAGTGGCTGCGCCGCGCGGTGGATGCGCCCGCCACGGTGGACGCCACGACGGTGGACTGTGTGCTGCTGGACCTGACACTGCCCGACGGCAGTGGCTTTGACCTGCTGGCGCGCTGGCGCAACCAGGCAGGCCAGGGCGGGCAGGTGCCCATCATCGTGATCACCGCGCGCTCGGCCGTGGAGGACCGGCTGGCCGGGCTGGATGGCGGCGCGGATGATTTTGTGATCAAGCCCTTTGCCACGGCCGAGCTGCTCTCGCGCATCCGCGCCGTGCTGCGGCGCAGCGCGCGCCAGGCCAGCGAGCGCTGGGTGCTGGGCGAGCTGGTGATCGAGCCCCGGCGCCATGCGGTGCAGCGCGATGGCGCTGCGCTGGAGCTGTCGCCGCGCGAGTTTCAGCTGCTGCTGGAGCTGGCCCGTGAGCCGGGCGTGGTGGTCTCCAAAAGCCTGCTCTCGCAGCGGCTGGACCCGCTGGGCGAGCCCGTGGACTTTGGCGCCATCGAAGTGCATGTGTCCAACCTGCGCCGCAAGATCGGTGCGGAGCTGATCCGCACCGTGCGCGGCGTGGGCTATTTGCTGCAGGCATGAGCACCGCCAGGCACTCTCTGCGCGCGGCCTGGGCCTGGCTGGCCGAGCCCACACTGATGCGCCGCAGCGTGGCCTCGGTCCTGGTCGCGTTTGTGGTGGTGTGGGGGGTGCTGCTGGGCTACAACTTCGTCAACTACAAACACGCCATCACCCGCGACCCGGGCCTGATGAAATACGGCGACGCGGTGCTGGACTCGCTGGCCTCCGTCACCGACCCCGCGCACGCCGCCACGGCCATTGCGGCCACCGACCACTGGACCAATGTCCGCCGCCGCCAGGTGGGCCTGCTGCCCGGGGCGCAGATGCACGAGCTGCTGGATGCGGCATCGGGCCAGCGCGTGTTTGCCTCGCCGGGGCTGCAGAACGTGGCATTGCCGCCCGCCACGCCCCGCGCGGAGCCGTTCATCCAGGAAGCCGCTCTGCAGGGCCGTTCGTTCCGCATCTACACCGGCCGCAATGCGCGCTGGGTGCTGCGCGTGTTCGAAACCAAGCGCACGGATTCCAACTTCCTGCAGTACAACGGCCGCGCCCTGCTGCCCTACCTGTTGCTGGCCTCACCGTTTGTATTGCTCGCCGTGTGGCTGTCGGTGAGCAACGGGCTGCGGCCGCTGCAGCAACTGGCCAGCCGCATTGCACAGCGCGGGCAGGACGACCTGCAATCGGTGGGCTTCAACGCCCGCCACCGCGAACTCAAGCCCCTGGAGCAGTCGCTGGACCACCTCTTCGCCCAGCTGCGGCAAAAGGTGGAACGCGAGCGCGCCTTTGTGCAGGACGCCGCGCACGAAATCCGCACCCCGCTGGCCGTGATCACTGCCCAGGCCCATGTCATGGCCCGCTCGCCCAGCGAAGAGGAACGCACGCAGGCCCAGGCCCACCTGGAGCAGGCCATCGCCCGCACCTCGCACCTGGCGCAGCAGCTGCTGGACCTGGCCGCGCTGGACGACGCGCAGCGCCCCGCCCCGCGCGACCTGGACGTGGCGCAGTGGCTGCGCGGCGTGCTGGCGCAGGCCGTGCCTGGTGCGATGGCGCGGCAGATTGAGCTGTCGCTGGACGCGCCCGACACCCTGCCCGCGCGGCTGGACCTGCCCGCGTTCGAATCCATCGCCCACAACCTCATCGACAACGCGCTGCGCTACACGCCCCACGGCGGCAACGTGGCGGTGGCGCTGCGGCGCGAGGGCACGGCGCTGCATGTGTCGGTGCAGGACGACGGGCCGGGCATCCCGGCCACCGAGCACCAGCGCGTGTTCGAGCGCTTCTACCGGGGCACGGGCCACGCCACCAACGGCTCGGGCCTGGGCCTGGCCATCGTGCGGCAGGCGGTGCTGCGCATGGGCGGGCAGGTGCAGATGGGCGCGGGTTTGAATGGCAAAGGCGTGGGCTTTTTCGTGGACATTCCCCTGGCCCACTGCGCCTGACGGCCCCGGTGCAACAGCACACCAGCAGCCCGGCTACTGTCCGATCAAAATAGTTTAGGCTTCAACAAAAAATCGCTAAGGTGTTGGAAATAACCGACACCACGGGTTTTTCGGGACATGCAAACTTTGTCCCATGTCAACGCCCTCCTCCCCCACCGCCCGCCGGCTCTGGGACATCTCGCCGCCCGTGCACGCGGGCAGCCCCGTGTTCCCCGGCGACACGGCCTACAGCCAGCAGTGGTGCGCCACCATCGGCCCCGGCTGCCCGGTCAACGTGAGCGCGATCACGATGTCGCCCCATGTGGGCGCGCACGCCGATGCGCCGCTGCACTATGACGCACAGGGCGCCACCATTGGCGACGTGTCGCTCGACGCTTTTCTGGGCCCCTGCCGCGTGGTCCACGCCATTGGCTGCGGCCCGCTCATCACCTGGGAGCACATTGCCCACGCGGTGGACGGCACCCTGCCGCAGCGCGTGCTGGTGCGCACCTATGAGCACATGCCCGTGGACCGCTGGGACGGCCAGCTGGCCGCCTATGCGCCCGGCACCATCGAGCGCCTGGCCGACCTGGGCGTGCTGCTGGTGGGCATCGACACCGCCAGCATCGACCCTGCCGACAGCAAAACACTCGACAGCCACCAGGTCATCCGCCGCCGGGGCCTGCGCGTGCTCGAAAACCTGGTGCTCGACGCCGTGCCAGAGGGCGACTACGAACTCATCGCGCTGCCACTCAAGCTGACCACGGCAGACGCATCGCCCGTGCGGGCCGTGCTGCGGGCGCTGTAGTACAAAAATTTCAAGCTTTTTTGGCCTCTACCGCGCGTCCATCAAGCGGTAGAAGCTATCAAAACAGAAGCAAACCACTCTGAACACCATGACCACCACCTTGCAAGACTGCCGCGCGCTCGACGCGCAAGACCCCCTGGCGCCGCTGCACAGCCACTTCGCCCTGCCCCCGGGCGTGATCTACCTCGACGGCAACTCGCTGGGCGTGGCCCCCAAGGCCGCCGCCGCGCGCGTGGCCGATGTGGTGACGCGCGAGTGGGCCACCGACCTCATCAAATCGTGGAACACCGCGAGCTGGTTTGACCTGCCCCAGCGCCTGGGCAACCAGCTCGCCCCGCTGATCGGCGCGGGCCCCAATGAAGTGGTGTGCACCGACAGCACCTCCATCAACCTCTACAAGGTGCTGAGCGCAGCGCTGAACATTGCCCGCGAAGACAGCCCCGCCCGCAAGCGCATCGTGAGCGAGCGCAGCAACTTCCCCACCGACCTCTACATTGCCGAAGGCCTGTGCAAGGAGCGCGGGCTGGAGCTGGTGCTGGTGGAGCCTGAAGAAATCAACGCCGCGCTCACCAGCGACGTGGCCGTGCTGATGCTCACCCACGTGAACTACCGCACCGGCGCCATGCACGACATGGCTGCCATCACCGCTGCTGCGCACGCCCAGGGCATTCTGTGCGTGTGGGACCTGGCACACAGCGCGGGCGCAGTGCCTGTGGACCTGAACGGCGCAGGCGCAGATTTCTCGATCGGCTGCGGCTACAAATATTTGAACGGCGGCCCCGGCGCGCCGGCCTTTGTGTGGGTGCATTCGCGCCATGCCAGCCGCTTCTGGCAGCCGCTGTCCGGCTGGTGGGGCCATGCTGCCCCGTTTGCCTTCACACCCGACTACCAACCCGCGCCGGGCATCACACGCTACCTCTGTGGCACGCAGCCCATCATCAGCCTGTCAGCGCTGCAATGCGGGCTGGATGTGTTCACCGCCGCACAAAGCCTGGGCGGCATGGCCGCGCTGCGCGCCAAGTCGCTGGCGCTCACCGACCTGTTCATCCAGCTGGTGGAAGAGCGCTGCGCAGGCCACGGACTGGGCCTGGCCACGCCGCGTGAGCATGCCCAGCGTGGCTCGCAGGTCTGCCTGACGCGCGACGAAGGCGCGGGCGTGGGCGGCCAGGGCAGCGGCGCCTATGCCATCGTGCAGGCGCTGATTGCACGCGGCGTGATCGGTGACTTCCGCAAGGGCGACGGTGGCACGGGCCGCCACAAGGACATCCTGCGGTTTGGGTTTACGCCGCTGTATCTAGGTTTTGAAGACGTGTGGAATGCCGTGGAGCACCTGCGCCAGGTGCTGGAGAGCGGCGAGTGGCAAAAGGCCGAGTTCAACCAGACACACGCGGTGACCTGATAGCCATCTGCATTCAAAAATAGAAAACCGTTCACTGAGCGCAGTCGAAGCGCGGCGCAGGGCTTCGACAGGCTCAGCCCGAACGGTTCTGATTGATCGAACGCGAATCCGTGTGTGACGACGCGAACGAAGGAGACTGACCATGTGCCCCTTTTCCCACACCCCCGCCCCCGCCAACGAAGCCCCCGGCACCGCCCTGCCCGAATCCATCGTGCACGAAGAACGCGCCCAGCTCGACTTCAGCAAGAGCATGAGCTACGGCGACTACCTGCAGCTCGACGCCATCCTCACCGCGCAAAAGCCGCTGTCGCCCGCGCACGACGAGATGCTGTTCATCGTGCAGCACCAGACCAGCGAGCTGTGGATGAAGCTGATGCTGCACGAGCTGCGCGCGGCCATCGACCGCATTGCCAACCCCGATACTGGCACCCGCGCCGAGGCCTTCAAGATGCTGGCCCGCGTGAGCCGCATCATGGAGCAGTTGGTGAGCGCATGGAGCGTGCTGGCCACCATGACGCCGCCCGAGTACACGGCCATGCGCCCGTACCTGGCCAGCTCCAGCGGCTTTCAGAGCTACCAGTACCGCGCCATCGAGTTCTCGCTGGGCAACAAGAACGCCGCGATGCTCAAGCCGCATGAGCACCGCCCCGACCTGCTGGCCCAGGTGCGGTCGGCGTACGAAACGCCCTCGCTGTACGACGTGTCGCTGCAATTGCTGGCCAAGGAAGGCCTGCACATTCCGGCAAGCCACCTGGAACGCGACTGGACGCAGCCGTATATGGAAAGCGAAGCGGTCAAAGAGGCCTGGCTTGCGGTGTACCGCGACCCGCAGAAGTACTGGGACCTGTACCAGCTCGGCGAAAAGCTCACGGACATCGAAGACGCCTTCCGCCTCTGGCGCTTCCGCCACGTGACCACGGTGGAGCGCGTGATCGGCTTCAAGCGCGGCACGGGTGGCACGGGCGGGGTGAGCTACCTGCGCAAGATGCTGGACGTGGTGCTGTTCCCTGAAATCTGGAAACTGCGCACCGATCTGTAAACAAGGTACACCGCAAAAAAACAGGCCTGCTCACCACCCCGGTGAACAGGCCTTCTATTGAGCCGACCTCTTTGAACTTGAAATATCCGTTCGGGTTGAGCTTATCGAAACCTTGCGCAGCGCTTCGACAAGCTCAGCGTGAACGGTTCAAGTAGATTCGTGCCGGATCAACAACTGCTGCCTGCGCCCTACAGGAAAGCGCTGGCAGCTATCATTTTTATAGTTCTCTCCCTGATCTGCACTCGGCGTGCGCTTCAGTCTCCGGCCTTGGTAAACACCTGCCCGCCCGAGAGCTGGTAGGCCAGGTTGTCCACCTGCAGGCTGCGCTCGTTGGCAATGTCAAAGCGGCTGTACAGCCCGGGCGTGTCGCCGTTCAGGATGGGCGTGGACACCACCATGGAGCGCTGGGCGAGCGCGCCGGTGGTCGTGTTCACCTCCAGCCGCAGGGCGCCCTGGTAGCCCCGCACGGGCGGGGGCGTGCCCACCCCGGTGGGTGCCTGGTAGACGCGGGCGGGGAAAGCGATGCGCACCTTGCCATCCACCGCCTGCAGGTTGAGCACGGGGCGGGTGCTGTCGAGGGTGGTGATGCTGCCCCGGCCGCCCGCCACCTGCGTGGCCAGGCGCTTGCCCTGCGCGGCATTGCGCACGTCAAACACCGCGAGCTGAATGCCTTCGGCCACGCCGCCCTGCGCGCTGTCCTTGCCCACGCCCAGCAGCAGGCCACCCGGCAGCGGCACCAGGTGGTCGGCATGGCCGCCCGCCGCCAGCTCGCCCGCCACCGTGGGGTTCGCAGGGTTGGCCAGGTCCAGCACCCACACGGGTTCGGTGGTGGCAAAAGGGGTGGCATAGGCCCGGGTGCCTGCAAAAAACACGTTGTCGATCTGCTGATCGCCCCGCGCCGTGCGCAGCCTGAGGGGCAGCTTGGCCTGCGGGCTCAGGTGGTTGTCGCGGCCGCTGTCGCGCAGCAAGGTCAGCAGCGCGGGGGAGGCCTGCTGGGCCTGGATGCTCACCGGCGGCATGCCGCTTTGGCCTGCCTTGCCGGTGAAGGTCAGCACGCGCAGATCGCTCTGGTACTCGTTCAGGCGCGATGGCATGCGGCGCAGGTCCCAGCCCAGGTGGCCGTCCACGCTGCCCGAGGCGTCGTAGTCCACCTGCGCACCACGGAAGCTGAACTTGTGGATGTCGGTGCGGCTGTCGGCCGGGAACACGGCGTTGACCACGTCGCCGCCATAGCGGTACTGGCGCGAGCTGGCCACGTACACGCTGCGCGCGCCCAGGTGCACCGCTTCGCTGCCACCCGCAAAACAGCGGCTGGTGCGCGCCAGACTGGACGAGGTGAGGTCGATGGCCGTGATGGAGGTGAGCTGCAGCGACAGCGAGGCATTGCCCGCCTGCACCAGGCAGTCAGCCTCGTTCACCAGCGGCTGAGGCTGGCCGCCGTCCACGCGCAGGGTGGGGATCAGCGCGGCGGTGTTCAGGTCCTTGAGCGCCGTCTGCACGGCCGATGCCGAGGCGCCCGCAGGCACGGTGAAGCGGGTGAGGTCGGGCGACCAGGTGGTGACCAGGTACAGCGTGTTGCCGATCAGGCGACTGCCCACCAGCAGCCCGTCGATGCGCATCTGCTTGAGCTGCGCAGGCGCCATGTCCTTGCTGATCGCGAACAGGTCGAGCGACAGCATGCGACTGTATTCGGGCACCACGGTGATGCTGGCGTCGGCCGCTGCCACCACGGGCTGGCGGTCGGCGTACGGGTCTTGCTGCGACAGCACGGCAGCGCGTGTGCCACCGCCCGCCACATAGAAGCCCTGGGGGATGAACTTGGCGTCCAGCGTGGCGCGGCCCACGCTGGCCAGGCTGCCATCGGCGGCGAGGGCCTGGGCGGTCAGGCGCGGCGGCTCGCGGCCGGTGTCGATGGCGTAGGCGCGGTGCAGGCCGTACAGCATGGGGCCCTCGGCCTGGATGAGGCCGTCTTCCTCCACCACCGCACCTGCCAGCGGTGCGCCGGTGTGGGTGACCACGCTGCCTGCGCTGCTCAAGCCCCCCACGGTGGGCACGGTGATGGCCGTGCCGGGGTAGCCCAGCGCCACGCGCTGCGCGATCTTGGCCTTGAAGTAGGCCACCAGATCGCCCGACCGCGCCACCTGCAGCCGCGCCTCGTTGGGCATCTGCGGGTTGCCGCCCTCCCCGCCGCCGCAGCCCGCCACAAATGCGGCGGTGGCCACGGCCAGCCATGCGGGCGAGACATAGGACATGCCCGCCACTCTCTTCATCAATCTTCGGTTCGTCATGTGATTTTTCTCCCTGTGGATACCTGTGATCTGCATGGCAGGTGGAAGCTTGCCCATCCCATTTTGCAGATAAGTGGGATAATATCCCACACAATTTCCACCAGTCAACCAGATGACAATCACGGCCTGCTCCTGATACCCGCTGCGCACCGCGCTTTTTGTTCATGCCCTCCCGCTCCGCCATCGTTCTGGCCTCTGCCCTGCACGTGCTGCGCCCTTTGGCGCGCCTGCTGCTGCGCAATGGCGTGGCCTACCCCGCGTTTGCGGCGGCGATGAAGAAGGTGTTTCTGGACGCTGCCCATGACGAGCTGCAGCGCACGGGCAAAAAAGCCACCGACAGCGCGGTGAGCCTGATGTCGGGCGTGCACCGGCGCGATGTGCGCAACCTGGGCCGTCTGGCTGAGCCCGCTGCTGAAGAAGAAGCGGGCGAAACCCCGCTGAACATGGCCAGCCAGGTGGCCGCGCGCTGGCTGAGCCAGACGGATTGCCTGGACGACGAGGGCCAGCCCCGTCCCCTGCCCCGCAGCGGCGAGCCCCCGCACTTTGACGGACTGGTGGCCAGCATCAGCAGCGACGTGCGGCCCCGCGCGGTGCTTGACGAGCTGGTGCGCCTGGGCATGGCTGAGGAAGCTGAGGACGGCCAGATCCGCCTGCTGGCCACGGGCTTTGTGCCACGCCAGGGCTTTGCCGAGATGGCGCAGCTGATGCAGGAGAACCTGCACGACCACCTGGCCGCCGCCAGCCTCAACCTGGAGGGCGAGCACAACTACCTGGAGCAGGCCGTGTTTGTGGACCAGCTCAGCGCTGAGTCCGCCCACCGCCTGCACGTGGTGGCCGCCAGGGCCTGGCGCCAGGCCTTCAAGACCGTGATGACCGAGGCCCAGGCGCGCTACGACCACGACCAGAAAAACACCCCGCCCGACGAGCGCAACCGGCGCGCCCGCTTTGGCAGCTACTTCTATGCCGCAGACAAAGATGAACGTCCTTCCTGAACTCTGGGCCCACATGGCCCGGCTCATGGTCCGGCTGCTGGCCCAGCGCACAGCCCGGCTGCTGGCCACAGCCGCCACCCTGCTGGTGCTGGCCGCCTGTGGCCCCGGCACCGGGGGCACGGGCACCGGGCCGATCCTCGGCGCGGTCAACTTCTCGGGCAGTGGCTTCGCGATTGGAGCCCCCTGCGCAGAGCATTGCGGCAGCACTGAGCTGCGGCTGGAGAACGAGCGGGTGGAGCTGACCGTCGCCTGCCGCCACTTTGTATTCACCGGCCCGTGGGAGATCGATGCCACCGGCCTGGCCGTGCTGAGCGGCACCCTGGAAACCACGGAGCTGGCCGAGGGCCAGGTGCAGACCCGCACCGTGGCCGCCGAGATGCGCCTGCAGTTCAGCGACACCCGCGCCGAAACCAGCCGCGAGGTGGCCATCACCTTGCGGGATGCACAGGGCAACCACCTGATTGCGCCCTTGACCCTGGAGCAGCGCCCCGCTGCCACGGCCCCCGAGGCCTGCGCACCAAGCGCACCCTGAAATGGCCTGAGATGGTCTGAAATG
This sequence comes from Acidovorax sp. GW101-3H11, assembly GCF_001633105.1. GTDB lineage: Bacteria > Pseudomonadota > Gammaproteobacteria > Burkholderiales > Burkholderiaceae_C > Acidovorax. The sequence continues at coordinate 104,486 of NZ_LUKZ01000028.1, read as the reverse complement.
GAAAAAGGCCTGCGCAGCCACACTGCGCAGGCCCTTGGAACCTGACCCACCGGCCAGCGCCGGGAGGTGAAAAGAGAAAACCCTGTTACTTGATCTCGGCCACCATCATGGAACGGTTGCTGCGGCACCAGATCGGTGCCAGGTGGCCAATCTGAATGGTCAGCTCGTTGCCCTTGCCCAGCACCGTGGTGGGGCCGTTGCTGTAGGCGTAGCCGGTTTCTGCCACCTGCCGGGGCAGCTCCACCGTCCAGCCACTGCGGCGCATCACGCTGCGGCCCTGGTCAGGGTAGAACTGCATTTCGACCTTCTCGCCGTTGCCGCAGGCGTATTGCATGCTGTTGCCATCTGCCGGTGCGCTGAACGCCTGCATGGCCGGGGGCTGGCTTGCGCAGCCCGACAACAAAAGGGTGGCCAACGCACCCGAACCCAGCAAAACCATCGTCTTCATCGGTCACTCCTGACATCGCGGCGCACCCTGGCGGCGCGCCCGACAACTTCCATCCAACGGCTTGTGGCCACCAGCCACCGGGGCCTGTTCAAAAGCCCCTGCCAGCCACCTAAGCACAAACCTTGCCATTCATCTGGCACCACCCACTGCCTGCGCCATCCGGCTTGCGAGAGACCGAAACCAGCGATTCCAGAGCCGTGAACAACACCCGGCGCAGCACATGACCCCAAGAGTGCCCCAGACCCCGCAGCCCCGTCATTGGGGTGATCCCCACATCGAGAGCTGCCTCTAAAGTCTGCCCGCGCCCTGTGGCGCCCTCATGACGGGCGCCCAGGCCCCGGAGACGGGTTGAATTGATCGCACCAGAAGACCCAATACCGTAAGAAACATTTGATTACAGGCATGGGCAGCTCAAAACCACCAGCACCCGACCACCTTGGTGGGGTATGGGGGGCGGGACTGGGACATACCCTAGGAAGCCCCTCCACGCCCCCATGCATGCCCAACCAGCCGCGCCCCAGCCGTCCCTGGGCGACAGCCTGCGTCACCTGGTGCAGGTAACCTCGCAGGGCCCTGCGGCCGGTGCCCCCATGCCGGCAGCCGCTGACTTCTGCCCTGGAGACCCGCACCCGTGCCCACCACCCTGCCTGCATCACCACCTGTTCCGCTTCTTTCATCCCGCGCCGCCTGGGCCATGCTGCTGGCGCTGGTGTCGGGCTTTGCGCTGAGCCAGGCGTTTCGCACCATCACGGCCATCATGGCCACCGGGTTGCGGGCGGAGTTCGGGCTGTCGGCCGAGGCACTGGGCGTGTTTGCCGGGGCCTTCGCGTTTGCGTTCGGCACCATGCAGCTGTTCATGGGTGTCGGCATTGACCTGTATGGCGTGCGGCGCACGCTGCTGGTGGCCTTCCCGCTCACCATTGCGGGTGCGCTGCTGTCGGCACTTGCGCCCAGCTATGGCGGGGTGTTGCTGGGGCAGGTGCTGATTGGCGTGGGCTGCGCACCCGCCTTTCTGGTGTGCACGGTGTTCATTGCGCGCTACTTTCCGGCCAGCCGGTTTGCGATGGTGTCGGGCATCGCCATGGGCGTGGGCGGGCTGGGCATGCTGTTCACGGGCACGCCGCTGGCCTGGCTGGTGCAGCAGTCGTCGTGGCGCTTGGGGTTTGGTGTGCTGGCCGGGCTGGCTGCACTGGCCTGGCTGCTGATCTTCTGGAAGGTGCACGAGCCCACGCAGCCTGCACACAGCACGCTGCCGCGCGAATCGGTCGGTGCCGCCGTGCGCGGCTTTGGTGCGCTGTTTTTGCTGCCGCACACGGCGGGCATCATGCTGCTGGGGCTGATGACCTATGCCTCCTTCCTCACGCTGCGCGGGCTGTGGCTGGGGCCGCTGCTCATCGAGCGGCATGGCTACAGCCTGGTGGCCAGCGGCAACGTGGCCATGCTGTCGTCGCTGGTGTCGCTGTTCACCCCGGCCTACTTCGGGCGCATCGACCCCGGGCCCGGGCGGCGCAGGCGCTGGCTGGTGGGCTTCACGCTGCTGCTGGCCGGGCTGTTTGTGGCCATTGGCCTGTTGCACGCCGAATGGCTGGACGTGGCGGGCTCGATTGCCGTGGGCCTGCTGTCGGGCTACATGGTGCTGCAGTACGCCGACGTGCGCTCGGCCTACCCGGCCGCGATGACCGGGCGGGCCATGGCGGTATTCACCATGGCGCTGTTTTTGGGCGTGGCGCTGATGCAGTGGGTGACGGGCATGGCCGCCTCGCTGGCCGCCGCGCGCGGCGCGGACCCGTATGTGGCGGTGATGCTGACCATTGCGGGCATGCTGGCGACAGGCGCCGTTGCCTTCAGGTGCCTGCCCGCACCGGCCCCTGCGCGCTGAGCCGCGCGTTGCCTGGCGCGTTGCCTGGTGGGCACAGGGCCATGCCCGCACCTTGCACGCGCCACCACTGCAGCACGCCAAACAGCAGCTCGAACGCAGTGAAGCCCAGCACGATGGCATTGGCCCCATGCGCCACGGCGTAGATCTGCCACGCGGCAAACAAGAGGCGCGCCACGCCATCCAGCCGCCCCAGCAACAGCGTGGGCGCCACGATGCGCGCCACCGACCACACCACCACCACCGAGCCGAGCAGGTTGGCCAGCAGCATGTGGGTGGTGTCGAGCGGGTGCAGCGTGCCCGGCAAGCCGAGCGTCTGGGCCAGCAGGTTCAGATTCGCGTAGAGCCAGGCAAAGGTCCAGGGCAGGGCAAACGGCCAGGTGACGAGCAGGTCGTACCAGCCGCCGGCGCGCACGATGCGCAGGTAACGGGCAGAAGGCAAGGCGGGGATGTGCATGGAGAAAAACCCTCAGGGAATGGATGAAGCCCCGAGCTTCCACCTTGAAGTACGCTTCAGGGTCAAGCACTTTGTGACGTTGTGAAGGGAGCACGCGATGCTGATTGGAGAACTGGCCACGGCCTCGGGCCTGAGCCGCGAGGCGCTGCGGTTTTATGAACAGCAGGGCCTGATCCGCGCGCGGCGCCTGGCCAACGGTTACCGCGACTACCCGCCCGAGGTGGTGACGCTGGTGCAGTACATCCGCACGGCGCAGCAGCTGGGCTTTACGCTGGCCGAGATTGGCGACCGCCTGCCCAGCATCTGGGACGCCCCCGAACCCGGCCCGCTGCTGAACCAGGTGCTGGCCAGCAAGCTCGGCGAGATCGACGCGCGCATCGCGGCGCTGCAGGCGCTGCGCCAGACGCTGGCCGAGCGCGTGGCCACCGACTGCCCGCTGCACACCCGGGGCCTTCACACCGCCTGATCAGATCAGAAATTTGAATAAAAACAGGGCTTACCGCTCGCCCCTATTGCCTTATTAGCTATTAAATATATAGCAAACAAGACACCTGCGGCCTCACGCCGCTGGCGCAGGCACCACGTGCAGCAGCACCGGATGGTTGCCATAGGCGTCCACCCCCTCGATCTGCACACCAAAGCCCCACAGGCGGGCCACGTGGCGCAGCACCTCCTGCGTGTCGTCGGCCAGCGGGCGGCTCTGGTACTGGGTGTGGCGCAGGGTCAGGCTGCGGTCGCCGCGCAGGTTCACGTTCCACACCTGGATGTTGGGTTCGCGCGTGCCCAGGTCGTACTGCTGCGACAGCATCTGGCGCAGGTTGCGGTATCCGTTCTCGTCGTGGATCTCGCTGACCACCAGGTCGCCCTGGCTGGCGTCGTCGTGCAGCGCAAACAGGCGCATTTCGCGCATCAGGTGCGGGCTCAGGTACTGGCCGATGAAGCTCTCGTCCTTGAAGTTGCGCATGGCATGGTCCAGCGCAGGCAGCCACGGTGTGCCCGCGATGTCGGGGAACCAGTGCCGGTCTTCGGGCGTGGGGTTCTGGCAGATGCGCTGGATGTCGCGGTACATGGCAAAACCCAGCGCATAGGGGTTGATGCCGCTGTAGGCGCGGTGGCCCACGGGCGGCTGAAAGACCACGTTGGTGTGCGAGCCCAGCCACTCGATCATCACGCCGTCGCTCAGGTGGCCCTCGTCATACAGCGTGTTGAGCAGCGTGTAGTGCCAGAAGGTGGCCCAGCCCTCGTTCATGACCTGGGTCTGGCGCTGGGGGTAGAAATACTGCGCGATCTTGCGCACGATGCGCACGATCTCGCGCTGCCAGGGCTCCAGCAAGGGCGCGTTCTTCTCGATGAAGTAGAGGATGTTTTCCTGCGGCTCCTGCGGGAAGCGGTTGTGCTCCTGCGCCGCATCCTCCTTGCCGGGGCGCGCGGGCAAGGTGCGCCACAGCTCGTTGATCTGCTGCTGGGCATAGGCCTCGCGCTGCGCGCGCTCCAGCCGCTCGCGCGCCAGGTTTTTCTTGGAGGGGCGGCGATAGCGGTCCACCCCGAAGTTGGCCAGCGCATGGCAGGAGTCGAGGATGCGCTCGACCTCGTCAAAGCCGTAGCGCTCCTCGCACTGCGCCACGTAGTCCTTGGCATACACCAGGTAGTCGATGATGCTGGACGCGTCGGTCCACATGCGGAACAGGTAGTTGCCCTTGAAGAAGCTGTTGTGGCCATAGGCCGCGTGGGCAATCACCAGCGCCTGCATGGCGGTGGTGTTCTCCTCCATCAGGTAGCTGATGCAGGGGTTGGAGTTGATGACGATCTCGTACGCCAGCCCCATGTGCCCACGCCGGTAGCGCCGCTCGGTGGCCAGAAACTCCTTGCCGTAGCTCCAGTGGCGGTAGTTCACCGGCATGCCCACGCTGGAGTAGGCGTCCATCATCTGCTCGGCGGTGATGATTTCGAGCTGGTTGGGGTAGGTGTCGAGGCCAAAACGTGCGGCCGTGGCGGCGATGGCCGCGTGGTAGCGGTCGATGAGGTCGAACGTCCAGTCGCTCGGGTCGGGCAGCGGCTCGGCAGGCCGCGCCCCGGGGGGCAGGGGCTGCTCGGGCACGGCATGGTGGCGGCGCTCGCCCACGGCGGCCGCCTTCCAGGGGTTGTCGTGGATGCGGCGCTCCAGCACCGGGTACTGGGCCATATTGCTCATAGCGGCACCCCTTCCTTCTTGAAGAGGTCGCGGAACACCGGGTAGATCTCGCTGGGCTGCGACACCTTGCGCATGGCGAAGTGCGAGAACTCCGGCAACAGCTGGCTGTATTCCTCCCACAGGTTCTGCTCCTCCTCCGCCACCTGCACGTAGGCAAAGTAGCGCACCAGCGGCAGGATCCGGTCCACCAGCAGGTTGCGGCAGTTGCCGCTGTCGTTGGTGAAGTTGTCGCCATCGCTGGCCTGGGCCACGTAGATGTTCCAGTCACCGCTGGGGTAGCGCGCGCGGATGATCTGGTCGAGCAGCACCAGCGCGCTGCTCACCACCGTGCCGCCGCTTTCGGTGGAGTGGAAAAACTGCTCCTCGCTCACCTCGGCCGCCTGGGTGTGGTGGCGGATGAAGACGATGTCGATCTTCTCGTAGTGCCGCGTGAGGAACAGGTACAGCAGGATGAAGAAGCGCTTGGCCAGGTCCTTGCGCGCCTCGTCCATGGAGCCTGAGACATCCATCAGGCAGAACATCACCGCCTGGCTGTTGGGCACCGGCACCTGGATGCGGGCGCGAAAGCGCAGGTCGATGGGGTCGAGGTAAGGGATGCGGCCGATGCGCACCTGCAGCGCATCAATGCGGCGCTGCAGCGCGGCCACGGCCTCGCTGGTGCCGTCGTCCTGCGCCAGCAGGGCGTCCAGCTCCTCCTGCAGCACCAGCAGTTCGCGGTGCGCCGACTTGCCCAGCGCAATGCGGCGCCCCAAAGCGCCGCGCATGGTGCGCAGCACGGCCAAGTTGTTGGGGATGCCGTCCTGGCTGTAGCCCGCGCGGCGCGACTTCCACAGCGGGTTCTCGCCGATGTGGGTGCGCAGCAGGTGCGGCAGGGCCAGGTCTTCAAAAAAGAGCTGCATGAACTCTTCCTTGGTCAGCGTGAAGGTGAAGTCGTCCTCGCCCTCCCCGCCATCGCTGGCCTGCGATCCACGCCCACTGCCGCCCTTGGGCCGCTCGATGCGGTCGCCGCGCACATGCTCGGCATTGCCGGGGTGCACCATGTCGCGGATGCCGCCCTGGCCGTGGTGGAACACGGGCTCGCCGATGTCCTTCTTGGGGATGGTGATGTTCTCGGCCTGCTCGATCTCGCGGATGCCGCGCTGCGACACGGCACGGCGCACGCTGTCCGCAATCTGCTCCTTGAAGCGGCGGACAAAACGCTCGCGGTTGCCGACGGACTTGTTCTTGCCAGCGAGCCTGCGGTCGATGATTTGCAATGCCATCCAATTGCCCCCTTCATGGACCGGCGCCCCAGAACGGCACGCTGGCCAATCCATCGATCAACTAACTGCTTTTGCGCACGCGCAGGTACCACTCACACAGCAGGCGCACCTGCTTGGGCGTGTAGCCCTTGTTCACCATGCGGGTGACAAAATCCTCGTGCTTGCGCGCCTCCTCGGCGCTGGCCTTGGCATTGAAGCTGATCACCGGCAGCAGCTCCTCGGTGTTCGAGAACATCTTTTTCTCGATCACCAGGCGCAGTTTTTCGTAGCTGGTCCAGCTCGGGTTCTTGCCCTGGTTGTTGGCCCGGGCGCGCAGCACGAAGTTGACGATCTCGTTGCGGAAGTCCTTGGGGTTGGCGATGCCTGCGGGTTTTTCGATCTTCTCCAGCTCGGCGTTGAGCGCGCCCCGGTCGAACACCTCGCCGGTGTCGGTGTCGCGGTACTCGTTGTCCTGGATCCAGTAGTCGGCGTAGGTCACGTAGCGGTCGAAGATGTTCTGGCCGTATTCGCTGTAGCTCTCCAGGTAGGCCGTCTGGATTTCCTTGCCGATGAACTCGGCATAACGCGGCGACAAGAACTCCTTGATGTAGCCGGTGTATTTGGTTTCCAGCTCGGCCGGAAACTGCTCGCGCTCGATCTGCTGCTCCAGCACATACATCAGGTGCACCGGGTTGGCAGCCACCTCGGCGCTGTCAAAGTTGAACACCTTCGAGAGGATCTTGAACGCAAAGCGGGTGGAGATGCCGGTCATGCCCTCGTCCACGCCCGCGTAGTCGCGGTACTCCTGGTAGCTCTTGGCGCGCGGGTCGGTGTCCTTCAGGCTCTCGCCGTCGTACACCTGCATCTTGCTGAGGATGCTGGAGTTCTCGGGCTCCTTCAGCCGCGTGAGGATGGCGAACTGCGACATCATCTTGAGGGTGCCCGGCGCGCACACGGCATTGCCCAGCGACGACTCGCGGATGAGTTTTTCGTAGATGCGGGTCTCTTCGCTCACCCGCAGGCAGTAGGGCACCTTGACGATGTAGATGCGGTCCAGAAACGCCTCGTTGTTCTTGTTGTTACGGAACGCCTTCCACTCGCTCTCGTTGCTGTGGGCCAGCACCACACCGTCGAACGGGATGGCACCAAAGCCCTCGGTGCCCTTGTAGTTGCCCTCCTGCGTGGCGGTGAGCAGCGGGTGCAGCACCTTGATGGGCGCCTTGAACATTTCCACAAATTCGAGCAGGCCCTGGTTGGCCAGGCACAGGCCGCCGCTGTAGCTGTAGGCGTCGGTGTCGTCCTGGGCATAGGTTTCAAGCTTGCGGATATCCACCTTGCCCACCAGGCTGGAAATGTCCTGGTTGTTCTCATCGCCCGGCTCGGTCTTGGCGATGCCCACCTGCTTCATGATGCTGGGGTAGCGCTTGACCACCCGAAACTGGCGGATGTCGCCCCCAAACTCTTCGAGCCGCTTCACGGCCCAGGGCGACAGCACACGCTGCAGATAGCGCCGGGGGATACCGAACTGCTCTTCAAGCACCGGGCCGTCCTCCATCGCATCGAACAGGCCCAAAGGTGACTCGTTGACCGGCGAACCCTTGAGCGCATAGAACGGCACCTTCTGCATGAGGTATTTGAGCCGCTCGGCAATCGAGCTTTTGCCGCCGCCCACGGGGCCCAGCAGGTAGAGGATCTGCTTGCGCTCTTCCAGCCCCTGCGCCGCATGGCGGAAGAAGCTCACCACCTGCTCGATGGAGTCTTCCATGCCGTAGAACTCGGCGAAGGCGGGGTAGCGTTTGATGACCTTGTTGGCAAACAGGCGCGACAGGCGCGGGTCGTTGCGCGTGTCCACCATTTCGGGCTCGCCAATGGCGGCCAGCATGCGCTGGGCGGCCGTGGCGAAAACCATCGGGTCGCGCTTGCACTCGACGAGGTACTCGTCGATCGACATTTCCTCTTCGCGGCTACGGGCATAGCGCGCGGCGAAATTGCTGATGGCATCCATACGACCTCCTGTAGCAGCACCCCCGGCGGGCTCGGGAAGTGCCACGGTGTTGCAGTGGGAATCGCTACCGGCTTGGCTCTTTGTAGCACCACGGCCTGCGCTTGAACAGCAAATTCGTGGTCCCATCCATTGCCTTTTTGGCGCTTTGCACACACTGCGGTAGAGCGCGGCATACTGCACAAAGTTCACCCTGCGCGCGGCCTGCACGGGTTGCCCCGGATAGGGAATGTCCTGACAACCTGCGGGGGCTGTTCACACGCTCAGAAGCGCCTTGAATCGAATGCTCTCAACAGGGCCCGCGCGGTAGCCCTGCCCGTCACCAAGCACTCACAGCGCACTGGCGCCCGCACCATCGCCCCGGTACAGCCAGGGCACATCCAGCAAGCGCTCGCCCAGCAGGCGCAGCGCTCCGTCCCGCCCCCAGCGCACCGGCCCCGTGGCATGAAAAATGCGCCCGTTGCGGATGGAGCGCGCCTGCACGCGGGCGTTGCGCTGCCAGCGGTTGAGGGCATAACGTGTGAGGCGCAGCGGCACCTCCAGGTCATGCATGGAGAGCGCCCGTTGCAGCTCGGCGGCGTCCTCGATGGCCATGCCCGCGCCCTGGGCCAGGTAAGGGCGCATGGGGTGGGCGGCATCGCCCAGCAGGCCCACCAGGCCGCGCGCCATTTCGTCGGCGGCGCGCACAGGCGGGCGGTCGCACAGCGGCCACAGGCGCCAGCCTGCCAGGGCGTGATCACTCACACCGCGCACCAGGTCCTGCAATGCGGTGCAGGTGCCTTGCAGCGCGTGGTCCAGGCCCGCAGCGTTGGCGGCGTGGTCCCAGTTTTCCAGGTCCTGCGGCGCGGGGCCCTGCACGATGACGACGATGTTCTGCAGCTCGCCCCGGCGCACGGGGTATTGCACCGCGTGCAGACGTGGGCCCAGCCACGCGGTGACCTGGATGGTGCGCAGCGCCTCGGGCAGCGCCTGCTGCGGCACCAGGGCGCGGTAGGCCAAGTGGCCTGTCACGCGCGGTGGCGTGGCGCCCAGCAGCTGGGTGCGGGTGCGGCTCCACAGGCCATCTGCGCCGATCAGCGCATCGCCCTCCACCTCCTTGCCCCGGCTGGTGCGCACGGTGACGACTTCGCCGTTGTCGGCAAAACGGTCGATGGCATGGTCCAGATGCAGTTGCGCATCGGTGCCCTGAGTGACCCCCTCCAGCAGCAGGCCATGCAGATCGGCGCGGTGGATGGTGGCGTAGGCCGCGCCGTAGCGCTCGACCGCTGTGGGGCCCAGCGGCAGCACCGCCAGCTCGCGGCCGCTCACGGCATTGCGCACCTGCAGGCGGCSGGGGAAGGCCGCCACCGCCTGCAGCGCCTGTTGCAAGCCCCAGGCCTGCAGGCGACGCACCACATTGGGCCCGATCTGCACGCCCGCACCCACTTCGCTGAACGCGGCAGCGCGCTCATACAGCCGCACATCCCAGCCCGCGCGCGAGGCGCCCAACGCAGCGGCCAAGCCGCCGATGCCGCCACCGGCGACCAACACCTGTTTTTTCATCGACGGGCCGCCCCAAGATGAAAGGCGGCCCCCTCGGGGGGCAGCGACCACACGGAGTGGGGAGCGTGGGGGTCAAATGTCATGGGTTGATTGTCGCGCTCACAAGGGCGGTGGCTTTTGTCATAGCGCAGGCCGCAACGCCCGTTCCAGCACCTCGGGCGGCATGGGGCGGCCAAACAGGTAGCCCTGGAAGGCCTTGCAGCCGTAGCGCTGCAAGAATTCGAGCTGGCCCGTGGTCTCCACGCCCTCGGCCACCACGCCCAGGTCCAGGCTGTCGGCCAGGGCCAGGATGGTGCGCACGATGGCCGCGTCGTTGGGATCGGTCTGCAGGTCGCGCACAAAACTCTGGTCGATCTTGAGCTGATCGAGTGGCAGGCGCTTGAGGTAGCTGAGCGAGGAGTAGCCGGTGCCAAAGTCGTCGAGCGAAAAGCCCACGCCGTAGCGGCGCAGGTGCTCCATGCGCGCAATGATGTCCTCGACATCGGCCAGCAGCAGGCTCTCGGTGAGTTCGAGCTTGAGACGCTCGGGGTTGGCGCCTGTCGCGTCCAGCGCGCCCAGCACCTGCTCCACAAAATCAGGCTGGCGAAACTGCCGCACGCTCACGTTGACGGACAGGAAAAACTGCCGCGTGAGCGAGCTGCGCGACCAGGCCACCAGCTGGGCGCAGGCGGCCTGCATCACCCAGTGGCCCAGCGGCAGGATGAGCCCGGTCTGCTCAGCCAGCGGGATGAATTCGGCGGGCGACACCATGCCCCGGCGCGGGTGCCGCCAGCGCACCAGGGCCTCGGCGCCCTGCAGGCGGCCCTTGCCGTCCACCACGGGCTGGTAGTACAGCACCAGCTCCTTCTCCTGCAGCCCCCGGCGCAGGTCGGCCTCCAGGGCCGAGCGGTTGCTCACCGCCGCCTGCATGTCGGGGTCAAAAAAGCGCTGCGTGTTGCGCCCTGCCGCCTTGGCCTGGTACATGGCCAGGTCGGCGTGCTTGAGCAGTTCGTCCACGCTGAGCGGCTGCTGGCCAAACAGCGCAATGCCAATGCTGGGCGAGCTGTGGTGGCTGGCATCGCCCAACACATAGGGCTTGCCGAGGGTGGTGGCAATGTGGCTGGCCACCAGCGCGGCCTCGGCGCTGGCATGGTCCGCATCGGGGCTGAGGCCTTCCACCAGCACCACGAATTCGTCCCCGCCAAAACGGGCGACGGTGTCGGACTCGCGCACACAGGCCTTCAGGCGCTGGGCCACCTGCAGCAGCAGCTGGTCGCCGGTGTCGTGGCCCAGGGTGTCGTTGAGGTCCTTGAAGTTGTCCAGGTCGATGAACAGCAGCGCGCCCTGGCTGTCCGAGCGCGCCACGGCCAGCGTGGCGTGCTGCAGGCGGTCCACCAGCAGGCGGCGGTTGGGCAGGCCGGTCAGGGAGTCGTAGAACGCCAGGCGCTCGATCTGGCTCTCGACCTGCTTGCGTTCGGTGATGTCGCGGCCCACACCCCGGTAACCGCGCAGCGCGCCGTTGGCTTCGAACACCGGCACGCCGCTGACCGAAATCCAGTGCATGCTGCCGTCCGCGCGCTGCCGCTGCAGCTCCAGGTCGCGAAACGGCTGGTGCGCCGCCAGCACGGCGCGGTGCGCGGCCCAGTCGGCCTCGGTCATGTTGAGGGCGCCAATCTCCCAGCGCGTGCGCCCCATCACGCTCGACAGCGGGATGCCGTTCACGCTCAGATCGCCCGCCAGCTGTACAAAGCGGCCTTCGGCGTCGTGCTCCCAGTACCAGTCGGAGGACAGGTCGCTCAGCGACCGGAAGCGCGCCTCGCTCTCGCGCAGCTCGTTTTCGACGCGCACATAGTCACTCACATCGGCAAAGGTGCGCACCAGGCTGCCATCGGCCAGCGTGGTGGTGCGCACCTCGAAGGTGCGGCCATCGCGCGTGGTGCGCCAGTAAAGCGCCGGTGCGGTGGAGACAGCCCCCTGGGCCACATAGTCGTGCCCGCGCCGGTCCACCAGGCTGTAGCCCGCGCCAAAGTCGCCACGCTCGGCCTGCACGCGGGTCAGGTCGGCCAGCGTGGGGCGCATGGCCATCAGCGATTCGGGCAGGTTCAGCAGCTCCAGCACGCGCTGGTTGTAGACGGTGATGCGGCCGTCGGGCCCCGTCTTGAAGATGCCCTGGCTCATGCTGGCCAGCGTGGCCTGCAGGGCCGTGCGCTGCTCCTGCAGCATGGTCAGCGCCTCTTGCCAGATGCGGGCGTCCACCATGCGCACGGGCTGGCCCTGGCCCTTGGCACCCTGCGTCAGGGCCACCAGGCGGTTGAGCAGCTCGCTCAGGTGCGACACATCGTCGGGCTCGCGCAGCACATAGTCACCCAGCCCGCAGCGGAAGGCCCGCGCGGCCAGCGCCTCCTGCGTGGCGTCGATGCACATCAGCACCGGGCGGCCGGCGCACAGCTCCAGCAGGCCGGGCAGCTCTTGCTCCGAAGGCCGCAGGCACATCACCACGGCGTCCCAGGCCTGCGAGGCCAGGGGCGCCATGGCGGTCTCGGGGGTGGGGCTGTTCACCACACGCCAGTCGGGGTAACGCTCGGCAATCAGCCGCCGCGCCGCCGCTGCATGCTGCGTGTCGATGTCCACCCACAAGACGCCCACGCTGGTCATGGCTTGCGCCCTTCCGGTACGGCCACCAGGGGCTGCGACATCAGGCCCAGCTGCTGTTCACGCAAAAAGATGTCCATGGGGGTGGGCCGCCCAAACAGATACCCCTGGAACCCCTCGCACCCGTGCAGCCTCAAGAAACTCAGCTGCCCCGTCGTCTCCACCCCCTCCGCCACCACCTCCAGGTCCAGGCTCTTGGCCAGCGCCAGGATGGTCCGCACGATCGCCGCGTCGTTCGGGTCCGAGAGCACGTCCCGCACGAAGCTCTGGTCGATCTTGACCTGGTCCAG
>NZ_LUKZ01000028.1:0-91543 GCF_001633105.1 Acidovorax sp. GW101-3H11 | reverse complement strand
TAAAGGGAGGATGAGGCCGGTCTGTTCGGCCAGGGGGATGAAGTCGCCGGGGCTGATCATGCCGCGCTGGGGGTGGCGCCAGCGCACCAGGGCTTCGGCTCCCATGAGGCGGGCGTGGTGGTCTACCACGGGCTGGTAGTGCACGAGCAGCTCGTTGCGGGCCAGGCCCTGGCGCAGGTCGGCTTCGAGGTTGGAGCGGGCGTTCACGGCCGCCTGCATGTCGGGGTCGAAGAATCTCTGGGTGTTGCGCCCTGCGGCTTTGGCCTGGTACATGGCCAGGTCGGCGCGCTTCAAGAGTTCGTCCACCGTGAGGCGTTCGTCGCCAAACAGGGTGATGCCGATGCTGGGGGTGCTGTAGTGCTGGGCGCCGTCCAGGTCAAAGGGCTGGTTCAGGTTGGCCAGGAGTTTCTCGGCCACGGTTTCTGCCTGGGTGGCGGCGCTTTGCAGTTCGGGGGCCAGGGCTTCGAGCATGACGACGAATTCGTCGCCGCCAAAACGGGCCACGGTGTCGGCTTCGCGCACGCTGCCCACCAGGCGGGCGGCGACTTGCGACAGGAGCCGGTCGCCCATGTCGTGGCCCAGGGTGTCGTTGAGGTCTTTGAAGTTATCGAGGTCGATGAACAGCAGCGCGCCCAGGCTTTTGGTGCGCTGGCAGGCGGCGATGGAGCGCTGCAGGCGGTCCAGCAAGAGGCGGCGGTTGGGCAGGCCGGTCAAGGCGTCGTAGAAGGCCAGGCGTTCGATTTCCTGCTCTGCGCGTTTGCGGTCGGTGATGTCGCGGCACACACCCAGCACACCGGTCACGCGGCCGTGCAGGTCGCGGATGGGGGTCTTGATGGTCTCGAACTGGCCCTGGTAGCCGTCTTCGGCAAAGGTAAGCGTTTCCTCATACACCAGCGGCTGCCAGGCCTGCATGGCGCGCTGGTCGTACTTGCGAAAGCGCTCGGCCTCGGCCGGGGTGGTCAGGTCATAGTCGTTGCGGCCCACCACATCGCGCTCGGGCCGTCCCGCAAACCGCTCGAACACGGGGTTGACCGACAGGTACACGCCTTCGGCATCCTTGAGGAACACCATGTCGGGCATGGCGTTGACCACCCGCGCCAGATGTGCCTTCTGGTGCGCCAGCTCCTGCTCGATGCGCTTGAGCGCCGTGAGGTCGTAGGCGAAAACCACCACGGCCGATGCCCCCTGCTCCGTGACGGCCTCGGGCGCGAGGGTAGTGTGGCGGTACTGCATGCCGTCGGGCCCGTCGATGCGGTTTTCAAACACCGCCGTCTCGCCCGCAAAGGCCTTGTCGAGGTGGGGCTGCATGCGCACAAACACCTCGGGCGGGATCACGTCCTGCAACAACCGGCCCAGCAGGTCCTGCGGCGTCTTGTACAGCCAGCGCGCCTGTTGCTCGTTGACATACAGGACCCGCAGGTCGCGGTCGAGCCGGGCCACCCCGCCCGGCACCAGGCGCAGCATGTTGGCCATGAGCGCATCCTTGGCGCGCGCGGCCTCTTCGGCCTGGTGGTGCGCCGTGATGTCGGTCTGCACCCCGTCCCACAACACGCGGCCATCGTCGAGCAGGCGGGGCGAGGAGTTCAGGTGCATCCAGCGCACCTGGCCATCGGTGCGGCGCACGCGAAAAACCGCCTCCAGGCTGGTCATGGACAGAAAGGAGTTCCGCTCCGCCGTACGCAGGCGCTCCATGTCTTCGTCCAGGATCTGCCGGTAGAGCACGCCGGGGTCGTCCAGCACCTCTTGCACACGCAAGCCATTGAGGCGTTCGATCGCATCCCCCATGTGCACAAAGTGCACGCGGCCGTCGAGTTCGCGCACCACCTGGAACAGCACGCTGTGGGGCAAATTGCGGCCCAGCAGCGACAGGCGGCCTTCGCTCTCGCGCAGGCGGCTCTCGGCCGTCTGGATGCGCGCAAAGGGCCGGCGGATGCCTGCATCGAACACTGCCTGATACAGCAACGCGTAGGCCACCACCCGCAGGCCATGCGCCAGCGGCCCGCCGACGGGGGAATGGCCGCCCAGCACCCCCACGGTGATTTCGCCGCACACAAACGCCATGGCCGCCCAGGCAAACAGGCGGTCGCGGGGCTGGCTTTCGCCCTCCGTGCCCGCTTGCGCATCGCGGCGGCCCCGGCGGTAGAGCACCCCGGCAATCACGGCCAGCGCCAGCACCAACCCCGCTGCGAGCGCCTGGCGCAGCACACCGCCAGCGGCCTGGGCAAACCAGCCCGGCAAGGGGCCCATGGCCGACCCCACCACCAGCAACGTGATCCCCCCGGAAACCGCCAGCCAGGCCTGGGGCGCCCCCGGCGCCGCCAGCCGCTTGGCCATGAGCCCCAGGGTGAGCACCTCGGCCAGACGCGCCCAGCTGCTGAGCCACAGGGAGATATGGGCAGTGCCCACCGGCATGTGCACCGGGCCGGAGTGCACCAGCACGCCATGCAGAAAATTGCAGGCCGCTGCGACCCCCACCCCCACCACCAGCACGTTGGCCCTCGCCTGTTCGTGCGCTTCGAGCGCGTGCAGCGACACCGACACCACCAGCAGCCCCAGCAACACCGCCGCCATCTCCAACAGTGGCTCCAGCCCGTGCTGCGCCCCAGCGCCGTCCCCCAGCAGCTGCACCAGCGGCAAGACCACCAGGGCCAGCACCACCACCACCAGCACCACCGTGACAGCGGGCGCGTCCGACAGGTAGGAGCGCGCGGTCAGAGGGGGTGGGGAAGGGGCCATGGGCAGCGTGGGGAGAGCGGTGCAGAAGCGGGGCGGGGTGTGATTCCGGAAGTACGCCACAAGTGTATCGAGGCGTAAGGAAATGACCAGACCGCCGCCACCGGTCGCAACCTCCTGGGCCACCCCAAGAAAAACGGGGCCGAAGCCCCGTTGAGCAACCGCTCAGAAGGTGTGAATGAACCCGGCGTGCCCGAGCAGGCCGCCAAAACGCGCCCGATCTAGGCGCAAAGCGCAGCCATAGCGCGGGCTATGGCGAGCATTGGCAACGACGAGCGGGTGTGTTTTGGCGGGATGAGCGGGCATGGCGGGTTCGTTCACACCTTCTCAGCCCTCCAGCAATTGCCGCAGTACAAAGGGCAGGATGCCCCCGGCACGGTAGTAGTCCACCTCGATGGGGGTGTCGATGCGCAGCGTGACCACCACTTCGCGCACTGTGCCATCGGCGCGGCGGATGACCAGCCGGGCATCGCTCTGCGGGGTGAGCGCGGGGTCGGGCAGCACGTCGATGACCTCGTTGCCCGTGAGGCCCAGCGTCTCCCACGAGTCGCCCGCCTTGAATTGCAGCGGCAGCACGCCCATGCCCACCAGGTTGGAGCGGTGGATGCGCTCGAAGCTGCGCGCCACCACGGCCTTGATGCCCAGCAGCTGCGTACCCTTGGCGGCCCAGTCGCGGCTGGAGCCGGTGCCATATTCCTCGCCCGCAAACACCACGGTGGGCGTGCCCTGGGCCATGTACTGCATGGCAGCGTCGAAGATGAACATCTTCTCGCCCTGCAACGCCCCCTCGTTCTGGAACACCGTCACCCCGCCCTCTTCGCGCGAGCCGTCGGCCGTGGGCGGAATCATCAGGTTCTTGATGCGCACATTGGCAAAGGTGCCGCGCACCATCACGTCGTGGTTGCCGCGCCGCGCGCCGTAGCTGTTGAAGTCGGCCTTTTGCACGCCGTGCTGCAGCAGCCACTGGCCTGCGGGCGAGCTTTCCTTGATGGAGCCTGCGGGCGAGATGTGGTCGGTGGTGATGGAGTCGCCAAACAGCGCCATGATGCGCGCGCCCATCACCGACGGAAGTTGGGCATCTTTTTGGCCTTCTCCGCGCGTCCCGCTTGCCTTATTAGCTCCTTTTTCAAGAGCAAACTGGGCAAAAAACGGCGGCTCGGCAATGTAGGTGCTGGCGGGCCAGGTGTAGGCCGTGCCGCTCACGCCCTGGATCTTCTCCCACAGCTTGCCGGGGTCGGTCGCCACCTTGGCGTAGTTGTCGCGGAAGGCCTTGCCCTTCATCGCGAACTTCAGCAGCGCATGCACCTCGTCGCTGCTGGGCCAGATGTCGCCCAGGTAGATGTCTTTGCCGCCCTTGCCTTGGCCCACGGGCTCGGTCATCAGGTCCTTGAGCACCGTGCCCGCAATGGCGTAGGCCACCACCAGCGGCGGGCTGGCCAGAAAGTTGGCCTTGAGGTTGGGGTGGATGCGCGCCTCGAAGTTGCGGTTGCCCGACAGCACGGCCGCGCACACCAGGTCGTTCTGGGTGATGGCCTCGTTCAGCTCGGGCGTGAGGTCGCCCGCGTTGCCGATGCAGGTGGTGCAGCCGTAGCCCGCAATCGAGAAACCCAGTTTTTCCAGGTACGGCAGCAGGCCGGTTTCGCTGAGGTACTCGGTCACGATGCGCGAGCCGGGCGCGAGCGAGGTCTTGATGTGCGGCTGCACCTTGAGCCCTGCCTCCACCGCCTTCTTGGCCAAAAGGCCTGCCGCCAGCAGCACGCTGGGGTTGCTGGTGTTGGTGCAGCTGGTGATGGCGGCAATCAGCACATCGCCATTGCCCACAGTGGGGTCGGCGCCCCTGGCGGGCAGCGTGGCGCTGCGGGCCTCGGCATGCGCGGTGGCCAGGGCCGGTTTGTTGGCCTCCATCTCCACCACCGAACGCGGTGCGCCCGCCGGGGTGGGTTTGCCGTCCGGCGTCACGTCGGCCACCACCTCGGCCGCGCGGTGGATGTGGAACCGCGTGTGCAGCAGCTCGGCCGGGCGGTTGAAGCCGTTGTGTGCGGCGGGCTGGCTGAACAGGTCGGCAAACTGGCGGCTGACCTGGCCCAGCTCGATGCGGTCTTGCGGGCGCTTGGGGCCGGCCAGGCTGGGGGTGACGCTGCCCAGATCCAGCGTCACCACCTGCGAGTAGTCCACCTCGCCCGCCAGCGGCACGCCGAACAGCCCTTGGGCCTTGAAGTAGGCCTCGAAGGCTTCGATCTCGGCCTTGGTGCGGCCCGTGCCCTGGAAGTAGTCGATGGTCTTTTCATCGACCGGGAAGAAGCCCATGGTGGCGCCGTACTCCGGCGCCATGTTGCCGATGGTGGCGCGGTCGGGCAGCGCCAGGGTGCGCGTGCCTTCGCCAAAAAATTCGACAAACTTGCCCACCACCTTGTGCTTGCGCAGCAGCTCGGTCACCGTGAGCACCAGGTCGGTGGCCGTCACGCCTTCGCGCAGCCGCCCGGTCATCTCAAAGCCCACCACATCGGGCGTGAGGAAATACACCGGCTGGCCCAGCATGGCGGCCTCGGCCTCGATGCCGCCCACGCCCCAGCCCACCACGCCGATGCCGTTGATCATGGTGGTGTGGCTGTCGGTGCCCACCAGGGTGTCGGGGTAGAAAACGCCGTCCTTGCGCTTGTGCACCCCACGCGCCAGGTATTCGAGGTTGACCTGGTGCACGATGCCAAAGCCCGGCGGCACCACGCCAAAGGTGTCAAAGGCCTGCATGCCCCATTTCATGAACTCGTAGCGCTCGCGGTTGCGCTGGAATTCGAGCTTCATGTTGAGGTCGAGCGAGTTCTTCTTGCCGTAGTGGTCGATCATGATGGAGTGGTCCACCACCAGGTCCACGGGCACCAGGGGTTCGATCTTCTTGGGGTTCTTGCCCAGCTTGGCAGCCACGCTGCGCATGGCGGCCAGGTCGGCCAGCAGCGGCACACCGGTGAAGTCCTGCAGCACCACGCGCGAGACAACAAAGGGGATCTCGTCCTTGCGCTCGGCATTCGGCGCCCAGCGGGCCAGCTGCTCCACATGCTCCGGCGTCACCTTGCGGCCATCGCAGTTGCGCAGCACCGATTCGAGCACGATGCGGATCGACACCGGCAGGCGCTTGATTTCTGGAAACTGTTTGGCCAACGCGGGCAGCGAGTAGAACTGGCCGTCTTTGCCAGACGCTGTCCTGAAGCTCTTGAGGGTGTTGGCAAACGCGTGGCGGGCGGGCTGGGGCGACGACTTGCGTGAAGTGGCCATGGCGGACTCCTGTGAAAGGCAACACGACCTATTCTGGCAGTCCTGCATGGCGGTGCAATCGTGGGGCCTTACCACCCCGGGGTGTGGCGGCGGCCCCCCGCCATGGGGAGGGTGGCATTTATCCAACAAAAATGGCCGTTTCCGCCTGATAGACAAGCAAAGTTAGCTATATTTTGTATAGCAAACAGTTATGCACCATCACGCCGCTGCCCACACACGCAGGCGGCGCACGCCCCACCACTGCAGCTCGGCCAGCAGCGCCACCGACACCACATGCACCAGCAGATAGGCCTGGCCCAGCAGCGTGGGCGTGAGCGTGGAGCCCAGCAGCAGCACCAGGCTGGCCGCCGCCCAGGCCAGGTTGCCCCCGATCAGCACCCACAGCCAGCCCCGGGGCATGGGTTCGGACCGGGCAATCGCGATGGCCAGCGCGGCGTAGCCCAGCAGCATCACGCCCGTGGCCTGCAGCAGCCCTGCAGGCAAACCCAGCCACTCGGCCAGCGGTGCGGTAAGCAGCAGGTGCAGCGCGCCCAGCAAGACGCCCGTCGAGGCATCGAACCAGACCACGGCACGCAGGAATCGGGGAGAAGACATCAGGTTGGCGAACATGGAAAGCTCCTTGGTGGATGAAACAACGGATGAAAGAGGCCTCCATCGTTCCCGCCCCGGCGCATGCCGTCGATGACCTGGCAGGTAATGGCCCGTGCGCGGTTTGCACCTAGGATGCGGCCATGACCTCCACCAACTCCGCACCGCACCGTCCCCCGCGCCATCCCCTGCCGCACCGCGTGGCAGCTGCGGGGCCCGCCTCGTTTGGCGACCACCTGCGCACCTGGCGCCAGCAGCGCCACCTGAGCCAGCTGGAACTGGCCGACGAGGCGGACATCTCCACACGCCACGTGAGCTTCATGGAAACCGGCCGCACCAACCCCAGCCGCGACATGGTGCTGCGCCTGTGCGAGCGCCTGGCCATCCCGCTGCGCGAGCGCAACGCCCTGCTGGTGGCGGCGGGCTATGCACCCATGTACCGCGAACGCGCGCTGGACGACCCCGCCCTGGCCGCCGCCCGCCAGGCGGTGGAGCTGGTGCTCAAGGGCCACGAGCCCTGCCCCGCGATTGCGCTCGACCG
This sequence comes from Acidovorax sp. GW101-3H11, assembly GCF_001633105.1. Classification (GTDB taxonomy): domain Bacteria; phylum Pseudomonadota; class Gammaproteobacteria; order Burkholderiales; family Burkholderiaceae_C; genus Acidovorax. The sequence continues at coordinate 84,411 of NZ_LUKZ01000028.1, read as the reverse complement.
CTGCTGGAACGTGGTGGCCACCAACCGCGCCGCGCTGGCCCTGTTGTCTGCCCATGTCAGCCCCGAGCTGCTGGCGCCGCCCATCAATGTGTTTCGCCTGAGCCTGCACCCCCAGGGCCTGGCACCCCGCATTGCAAACCTGGCGCAATGGCGCGCGCACCTGTTCGAGCGCCTGCGCCAGCAAATCCAGGCCACGGCCGACCCCACCCTGATCGCCTTGCAGGCCGAGTTGCAGGAATACCCCGCCCCCGAAGAAACCACGCCACTGGTTTTGGCCGGAGAAATGCTGGGCGTGGTCATGCCGTTTTGTTTCGAGAGCGTGCACGGCATGTTGTCGCTTATCAGCACCACCACGATATTCGGCACCCCGGTGGATGTGACATTGCAGGAGCTGGCTGTGGAGTCGTTCTTTCCGGCCGACGATTTCACCGCCAACGCACTGCGCGAACTGGCCCGGCAGCAAAATACCGGCGGCTGAAGCCTACCAACCCGCTGATACAGATCTGCGGATACAGACAGATCCGCAGCATGTCGGTCTTGGGGGGAAGGCTGCTTGCAGCCACGCTTAAACCCCCTGCGCGCACCCATAAAAAAAGCCCGCATCAGCGGGCTTTTTTGTGGTGGGAGTTGTAGCCCATCAAATGGCGAACTTCTCGCGGTTTTCGTTTTGAATCCACTTGGGCGCCTTGCCACGGCCGGTCCAGGTCTGGCCGGTGGCGGGGTCGCGGTACTTGGGTGCCACCTTGGAGCCTGCCGTGGAGCTGCGGCCGGTTTTGCCTGCGGCCTTGCCAGCAGGGAATACATCCTGGGCGGTCAGGCCATATTCGGCGACCAGTGCCCGAACCTGGGAAACAGCATCCGACAACTCGCGGCGCCGTGCTTCGCTGATTTGTTGCTCAAGGGCTTCCCGCTGCTTCAAAAGTTCTTTGTAGCTGGTCATGGTGTCTGAATAAGAAGTGTGAGGTTGGTGACAACGCGATTATAGGAATAATCCCTCAACAGGGAAGCACGGCCTGCAAATTTCTCCGAGAAAACCACAAATAACAGGGGTCTATATTCATTCAGTGCGAATACCGAGGCCTTGCATTGGGGAGTGTTTGCTTTTTTCAAGCCCCCCGGGAGGGGTACTTCAGCGCCTTTTCATGAATATCTCCGGCACCCAACTGGGGCCCCGCACGGACGAGGCGGCTTGTTGAGCACCCTGCTGCACCCCTGGTGTAATCCACCACCATCTCGGCAGAAAATCCACACTCCATCCCCTCCCCACGACACCATGGCTATTTATTGCATCGGCGATATCCAGGGCTGCGACAGCGCCCTGGGTCGCCTGCTGGACACCATCGGCTTTTCTGCCAGCCGCGACACCGTTTACCTGCTGGGCGACCTGGTCAACCGGGGGCCCGATTCGGCCGCCGTGCTGCGCCGCAGCATGCGCCATGGCGACGCGATCCGCTGCCTGCTGGGCAACCACGACCTGCACCTGCTGGCCGCCGCCGCAGGGGCGCGCAAGCCTTCGCGGCGCGACACGCTGGCCTCGGTGCTGGACGCCCCCGACCGCGAGGCCCTGCTCGCCTGGGTGCGCCAGCAGCCCCTGGCCCGCGCGCACGAGCATGCCGGGCAGACCTTGCTGATGGTGCATGCCGGTGTGCTGCCCGCCTGGTCGGCGGCCGACACGCTGGCCTATGCCGACGAAGTGCAGGCCGTGTTGCGCAGCCCCGAGCTGCCCGCCTTCTTGCAGGCCATGTATGGCAACACCCCCGACCGCTGGAGCGACTCGCTCACCGGCACCGACCGCCTGCGCGTGATCGTGAACGCCCTCACCCGGCTGCGCTTTTGCTCGGCCGACGGGGTGATGGATTTTGAGAGCACCGAAAGCGCCAGCGCCGCGCCGCCCGGGCTCATGCCCTGGTTCGATGTGCCGGGCCGCCGCACGGCGGGCACCGTGATGGCCTTTGGGCACTGGTCCACCCTGGGCTGGCTCAACCGCAGCGACCTGCTGGGGCTGGACACCGGCTGCGTGTGGGGCGGCTGCCTGAGCGCCGTGCGGTTCGGCGCCACGCTGGCCGACCGAGAACTGCTGCAGGTGCACTGCGAGCAGGCCCAGGCGCCCGGCTGAGCCGCAGAAGCGTCAGGACATCAAGACGCCACCGCCTCCAGCAGCGCCGCCATGGCGGTGGACTGCCACACGCTGCCGTCCTGCCCGGCCACCAGCACCGCCAGCCCGGGCACACGCTGCGGCAGCGCCCTGCCCGCCTGCGGGCCCTGCACCATCAGCGCAGCGCCCAGGCCGTTGACGGCCGCCACATCGCGCGCCACCAGGCTCACGCCATGCACGCCAGAACTGGGGCGGCCCGTTCGCGGGTTGAGCACATGGTGCTGCCGCTGGCCCGCGTGGAAAAAGAAACGTTCGTAGTCGCCCGACGATGCCACCACGCCGGTGCCCGCCACCGGCACCACGCCCAGCAGGCGTTCGGGCGCACGCGGGTCGCGCAGCCCCACACGCCAGGGCCTGCCTTGCCACAGCCCGTGGGTCAGCACATCGCCACCGCCGTTGATCAGGGCGTTCTCGACCCCCTCCGAGCGCAGCACCTTCATGCCTGCTTCGAGGATCGGGAGCTTGGCGATCCCACCCAGGTCCAGCGCCATGCCCTGGCGCACCAGAAAGGCCGTGCCCGCCCGCGCGTCGAGCACCAGGCCCCGGGCATCCACCAGCGGCCGCTGGCGCGCCAGCTCGGCCGCTCCCGGCACCAGCTTGTTGCTGTCCGGGCCAAAGTTCCACGATTTGAAGGCGCCCACGGTCACATCAAAAGCGCCCCGGCTCAGGGCCGACACGCGCTGTGCACTCTGCAGCACGGCCATGACTTCGGGCGGCACGGCCACGGGCGTGATGCCTGCCGCCAGATGAATGCGGCTGACCACACTCTGCGGCTGGTAGCGGCTCATCAGCGCCTCCAGCCGCTGCATCTCGGCATAGGCGCGGCCGATCGCGTGGCGCAGCAGCGGGCCATCGGGGCCCTCGGCGACGATGTCCACCTGCGTGCCCATCAGGGGCCGGGTGGCGCGGCAGGGTTGCAGGCGCCCACCCGCTGCGGCTGCCCCGGTGTGCCAGAGCACGCTGCCCAGCAAAGGCAGCGCCATGGCCACGCGGCGGCGTGACAGGCCGTGGGGGCGCACAGACGCTTGCTGCATGCGGCCTCCGCTCAGAGCGACTTGTCGGCCATGTAATCCACGGCCGCCTTCACTTCGGCGTCGCTCAGGTTGGCGGCACCGCCCTTGGCGGGCATCATGCCCTTGGCTCCGGTAAAGCCGTCGATCGCGTGCTTGTACAAGGTGTCCTTGCCCTGGGCAATGCGCGGGCCCCAGTCGGCCTTGTCACCGGGCTTGGGGGCACCGGCCACGCCAGCGGCGTGGCACATGGCGCAGGTCTTGCCAAACACGCTCTTGCCCAGCTCGTTCTCCGGGGCCGGGGCAGCCGCCGGGGCGGGTGCGGCGGCTGCACTGACGGCGGCAGGCGCCGACGCCGCTGCGGCAGGTTCCGGCTTCTTGTCGCCACAGCCCGCCAGCAGCGCGGCCACGATCGCTGCGGCGACCATCATGGTGTTCTTTTGCATCGCATACATCCTGTTCTTGGGGGTTGAAACATCCATCCCGAAGGGCCTGGCAAGCACTGCGCGGGCCTTTCTTGAAGGGGTGCAGGAACTGTAGGCGCTGGGGCCGCTGTGGGGCAGAGGGGTGCGGCGCCAAAGGATGATTCAGATCAATTAGATTCATATTACGTGAATCTATTATCCAGCCCATGCAAAGCCACCACTCCCTGCGAACCCTGCGCCTGTGGGTACTGGCGTGGTTTGTGTTGGCGCTGGGGGTGGCGGTGGCGGCTCCGCTGGTGTCACCCCGCAGCATGGAGCTGGTCTGCTCCGGCGCGGGCAACGGCGCGGCGCAGCTGGTGATCAAGACCGCCGACGGCCTGGCAGTGCTGGACACATCGACGCTGGACTGCCCCCTGTGCCTGGCGGCCGACACGCCGCCCACCGCCCCACACGCAGCACAGCCCACGGCACACGCCTCGGTGTGTGCGCCCCACATGGGCACCCCTTTCTTCGCACAGGCCAGGGCGGCGCTCAGCCCCCCGGCGCGTGCACCCCCGTTTTTCAACTGAGCCCATCCCCAAGAGGAACCAAGCATGACCGAAAGAAAAGACGCCCCCCTTCCCACCGCCGGCCTGGGCCGACGCAGCTTCATCAACACTGCCGCCCTGGTGGGGTTGACCGCTGGCGTGGCCGCCTGCACCGAGAAGCCCAGTGCCGCCACACCCGCTGCACCCGCTGCACCCGCCGCCGCACCGGCAGGTGGCCACGCCAGCGCTGGCGCCAGCGTGCACCTCAAGCCCGGCGAGCTGGACACCTACTACGGCCTGTGGAGCGGTGGCCACACGGGCGACATGCGCGTGCTGGGCCTGCCTTCGGGCCGCGAGATCACCCGCATCCCCTGCTTCGTGCCCGACGCACTGGTGGGCTGGGGTATCACCAACGAGAGCAAGAAGGTCATGGGCACCAAGCCCGACGGCAGCCTGAAGTACACGGTGGCAGACACCCACCACACGCACGCCTCGTACAAGGACGGCAACTACGACGGCCGCTACGCCTGGATCAACGACAAGATCAACAGCCGCATCGCGCGCATCCGCCTCGACTACTTCATCTGCGACAAGATCACCGAGCTGCCCAACGTGCAGGGCTTTCACGGCATCTTCCCGGACAAGGCCGACCCGGTGGACCCGGCCATCAACTACACCACGCGTGTGTTCTGCGGCGGTGAATTCGCCATTCCTCTGCCCAACACGGGCACGGAAGACTCGGGCAAATACCGTTCGATGTTCAGCTGCGTGGATGCCGAGACCATGGAAGTGCGCTGGCAGGTGCTGATCGACGGCAACTGCGATCTGGTCGCCACGTCGTACGACGGCAAGCTGGCCGCCACCAACCAGTACAACGTGGAGATGGGCGCGAAGTACGAGGACATGATGTCCGCCGAACGCGACGCCTGCCTGTTCTTCAACGTGGCCCGCATCGAGGCCGCCGTGAAGGCAGGCAAGTTCAAGACCATCGGCAGCAGCAAGGTGCCCGTGGTGGACGGCACGCACGAAGCCAACAAGGACCCCAAGACCGCTCTCACGGCCTACGTGTCGGTGCCCAAGAACCCGCACGGCGTGAACGCCAGCCCCGACGGCAAGTACTTCATCTGCGCGGGCAAGCTCTCGCCCACCGGCACCGTGATCGAACTGGCCAAGGTGCTCGACTACTTCGACGGCAAGCTTGAAAAGCTCGATTCCGCCATCGTGGCCGAGGTGGAACTGGGCCTGGGCCCGCTGCACACCGCGTTTGACGGCCGGGGCAACGCCTACACCACGCTCTTCCTGGACAGCCAGGTCGTGAAGTGGAACGTGGAGGCCGCCATCAAGTTCCACGCGGGCGACAAGACCGCCAAGTACGTGGTGGACCGCCTCGATGTGCAATACCAGCCGGGCCACTTGAACGCCTCGCAGTCCGAAACCAAGGCCGCCGACGGCAAGTTCCTGGCCGTGGGCTGCAAGTTCTCCAAGGACCGCTTCCTGCCCGTGGGGCCGCTGCACCCCGAGAACGAGCAGCTCATCGACATCTCGGGCGAGAAGATGGTGCTGATGGCCGACCACCCCGTGCGCGGCGAGCCGCATGACTTCATCATCTTCAAGCGCGACCTGGTCAAGCCCAAGCAGGTCTACACGCTCGACGAGTTCCCGCTGGCCGTGAAGGACCCGAAGGAATCCGGCGTGTTCCGCAATGGCAAGAAGGTCACGGTGAAGCTGACATCGCAGGCACCGGCCTTCAGCCTGCGCGAGTTCAAGCTCAAGAAGGGCGACGAGGTCACGCTGATCCTGACCAACCTGGACAAGATCGAGGACCTGACGCACGGCTTCGCCATCCCGAACTACAACGTGAACTTCATCGTGAACCCGCTGGAGACCGCGTCCGTGAGCTTCGTGGCCGACAAGCCCGGCGTGTTCTGGTGCTACTGCACGCACTTCTGCCATGCGCTGCATCTGGAGATGCGCACTCGGATGATTGTGGAAGCTTGAATGGGGCGATCCCCCTGAGGCGCTGCGCGCCTTCACCCCTTCTCTCGAATGGCTGCGCCATTCGGGAAGGGGGACGCAGCCCTCGCTGCGGGGCGGCCCTTGCTTGGCTGCCCTGGTCTTTTGGGGCACGCCAGTTGCGCAGATTGCGCCCCTTCTTTGAATCAAATGAGCCTCTACCGCGCATTCAGCATGTGCTAGTAGCTATCAAAACAATAGTCCCATGATGTCCCTCGCCCCCCGGATCGCTGCCTGCTGCATGGCCCTGCTGCTGGCGCTGCTCGCGCCCCGCGCCCATGCGGGTGCGTACGAGGCCGAGCTGCCCGCCAATCTGGCCACGGCGAGCGACCTGTGTGCGCTGCTGCCATGCGCCGATGCGTTCCCCGGGGCCGTGCGGTTTTCCGAGCGCAAGGGGCAGCCGCCGTATGTCGAGGCCTATGGCGATGGCGGCAAGCTGCTGGGCTACGTGATGCTGTCCACGGACATCACCGACACGCCCGCGTACTCGGGCAAGCCGGTGGTCACGCTCATCGGCATGGATGCGCAGGGCCGCTTCGTGGGCATCAAGGTGCTCAAGCATTCCGAGCCCATCCTGCTCTTGGGCATTCCGGAATCGGCGTTGACGAACTTCAACAACCAGTACCTGGGCAAGTCGGTCACCGACACCATCGAGGTCGGCCCCTCGCGCCCCGAGGAGAACGTGCTCGGCGTCGATGCCATCTCCGGCGCCACCGTCACCGTGGTGGCCCAGAACCAGGTGGTCATGGCCTCGGGCTCGGCCGTGGCACGGCAGACGGGCATCATCGCGCCCACGGTGCGCGAGGCCGCGCGCTTTGCCCGCACCAGCCCGGCCTACAGCTGGGCCCAGCTGGTGCAGATGGGCGCCGTGCAGCAACTGCTGGTCAAGCCCGAGCAGGTGGGCCTGCCACGCGGCCCCGAGCCCTTCATCGAGCTGTGGTTCGGCGACCTGAACCACCCCGACGTGGGCCAGAGCCTGCTGGGCAGGAACGGCTTCGAAAGCCTGCGCTCCCGCCTGAAGGACAGCGAGAGCGCGCTGTTCGTCATCAAGACCGCCGGGCAGGAGTCGTTCAAGGGCTCGGGCTTCGTGCGCGGCGGCATCTTCGACCGGGTGCAGGTCAAGCAGGGGGCGGACTCCTTCACCTTCCGCGACCTGGACGCGCTCAACCTCTACGGGCTGGAGGCCGCAGGTGCACCCGGGTACAACGAATCGGCCATCTTCATCATCCGCTCGCAGGCCTTCTCGGCCGCGTACCCTTGGAAGTTCGCCTTCCTGGGTAACCGCGTGGACCGCGCCACCGGCCACCGCAGCTTTGCGGTGTTCGAATCCAAATACTGGCTGCCTGCCGCGCTGCTCGACGGCGGCCGCCCCAAGGTGAAGGAGCCCGATGCGCCCTGGGTGCGCATCTGGAAGTCGCAGGCCTTGCCCATCGCGCTGTTCGCGCTGCTGCTGGTGGGCGTCACCGTGGTCTATGCGCTGCGCGAAACACTCACGCGCCGCTCCACCCACAAGAACAAGTGGCCGGTGAACGCGTTCAAGTACAGCTTCTGGGCCATCAGCATCGGCTGGATCGGCTTCGGCCAGATGGCCCAGCCCTCCATCACGCAGGTGCTGACCTGGTTCCACGCGCTGCTCTTTCAGTGGACCTGGTCGCTGTTCCTGTCCGACCCGTTCATCTTCCTGTTCTGGATCTTCATCATCGCCACGGTGTTCCTGTTCGGACGCGGGTTGTTCTGCGGCTGGATGTGCCCGTTCGGGTCGCTGCAGGAGGGCATCTACAAGATCGCGCGCGTCCTGGGTCTCAAGCGCTTTCAGACCCAGCTGCCGCAGAAGTGGCACGACCGGCTCAAGTGGGTCAAGTACGCGGTGTTCTTCGGGCTGCTGGCAGTGTCGATGTTCTCCATGGGTCTGGCCGAGAAACTGGCCGAGGTGGAGCCGTTCAAGACCACCTTCCTGGTGGGCGTGCTCAACCGCGCCTGGCCCTATGGCCTGTTCGTGGCGGCCATCCTGGGCGTGTCGATCTTCATCGAGCGGCCGTACTGCAAGTACATCTGCCCGCTGGGCGCGTCGCTCGCCATGCCCAGCACGTTCCGCTGGTTTGGCCTCAAGCGCAAGCAGGACTGCAACAGCTGCAAGGCCTGCGCCGTGGGCTGCGGCGCGCAGGCCATCGATGCCGACGGCCGCATCGACCACCGGGAGTGCCTGCACTGCCTCGATTGCATGGTGCTCTATACCGACACAAAGGGCTGCCCGCCGCTGGCCAAGGAGCGCAAGCGCCGCGAGAAGGACGGCCTCGCGATCACGCCCATCGGCGCCAACGGCTACTTCATCCCCATCCACCCCGCCACCGTGGCCGATCAGATTTCGGCCAAGGCCGCGCAGGGGCCGGACCCGCGCATGCCCACCGCACAGGCACAGCCTGCGCACAAGGCCGATGTCCATGGCCTGCGCTGGATCTGGGCAGAACTGGTGGACCACCTGTGGCCCTGGAGCCGCGAAGGCTGGGCATCGCGGCGCGCGCTGCACATCGCGGGCTTCTCGCTGGCCGTCGCCGCCAGCGTGGCCTGGGTGATGGCGGCCCTGGGCACGCTGTCCTCGGGCGCCATCATCGGCTGGTGGTTCGGCTGGAGCGTGTACGAGGTGCTGATCCGCCTGTCGGGCAAGCGCTACGTGAAGGACGGGCCCTGGTGGCAGGGCCGCTACCGCGTGGCGGGCGTGATGGACATGCTGAGCTACGTAGGCTTCAAGAACCTGCTGATCGGTGCGGCACTGTTCCTGGCCATCAAGGCGCTGGTGGGGCTGGCGTGATGAAGCTGCCCCTGGCCCTCTCTGCCCCAGCCCTGGCGCTGATGCTGGCTTTGCCCGCCTGCGCCGCCACGGTGCAGGTCACCCCCGGGCAGGACCTGCAGGCCGCCGTCAACGCCGCCGCGCCGGGCGACACGGTGGAGGTGCTGCGCGGCGTCTACCGCGTGAACACGCTGCGCATCGACAAGGCGCTGACCCTGCGCGGCATCGGCCGCCCCACGGTGAGCGGCGGCCAGCAAGGCGACACCATCCGCGTGGCCGCACCCGACGTGGTGATCGACGGCCTGATCGTGCGCGACTCCGGCACCAGCCTCAAGGACCAGAACGCGGGCATCTACATCCAGCCCGGCGCGCACCGCGCGGTGGTGCGCAAAAGCGACCTCACCTACAACCTGTTCGGCCTGTGGATCGAGAAGGCCGACGGCGTGCAGGTGCTGCACAACACCATCACCGGCCTGCGCGACGTGAACTCCTCGCAGCGCGGCAACGGCGTGCAGCTGTACAACACCCAGGGCGCCCGCATCGAGGGCAACCACATCAGCTTCGTGCGCGACGCGCTGTATGTGGACGTGTCGCACCACGCGGTCTTCAAGGGCAACCGGCTGCACCACAGCCGCTACGGCACGCACTACATGAACTCCTACTACAACCTGTGGGAGGACAACGACACCTACAACAACCGGGGGGGCCTCGCGCTGATGGAAGTGCGCGACCAGGTGGTGCGCAACAACCGGGCGTGGAGCAACAGCGACCACGGCATCATGCTGCGCACGCTGCAGGACTCGGTCATCGAGAACAACCTGGTGGCCGACAACCAGCGCGGCTTCTTCATCTACGACGTGGAATACGCCACGCTGCGCGGCAACCGGGTGGTGCGCAACACCGTGGGCGTGCACCTGTCGGCCGGCTCCACCCGCAACGTGGTGGACGGCAACGACTTCATCGGCAACCGCGAACAGGTGCGCTATGTGGGCGCCCGCGACGAGCGTTGGGGCGGCCCGCTGGGCAACTACTGGAGCAACTACCTGGGCTGGGACCGCGACGGCAACGGCGTGGGCGACGTGCCCTACGAAGCCAACGACATGGTGGACCGCCTCACCTGGCGCCACCCCACCATCAAGCTGCTGCTGGCCAGCCCCGCCGTGCAGGCCCTGCGCCTGGTGGGCCAGCAGTTCCCCGTGCTGCGCGTGCCCACCGTGGTCGATCCGAAGCCCCGCATGCAGCCCCTTGCGCAATCGCCCGTGCAGCCAGACACACCCGAACGGAATCTTCAGCGTGACCCGCAATCCTCCCCCCATTGACCTGCGCGCCGACCCCGCCATCGAGGTGCTGGGCGCCCACAAGCACTACGGCGCGCACCACGCCGTGGACGGCATCGACCTGCGCATCGAGCGCGGCGAAATCCTGGGCCTCATCGGCCACAACGGCGCGGGCAAGAGCACGCTGTTCAAGATGATCCTGGGCCTCACGCCCGCCACCTCCGGCGAGATCCGCGTGGGCGGCACCAGCGTGTCGGGCCGCGACTTCCGCACCGCGCGGCGCCACCTGGGCTACCTGCCTGAAAACGTGGTGCTCTACGACAACCTGAGCGGGCTGGAGACGCTGCGCTTCTTCGCCCGCCTCAAGGCCGCGCCGCTGGCCCAATGCGCCGCGCTGCTCGACCAGGTGGGCCTGGCATCGGCCGGCAACCGCCCGGTGCGCGAATACTCCAAAGGCATGCGCCAGCGCCTGGGCTTCGCGCAGGCGCTGCTGGGATCGCCCCAGGTGCTGCTGCTGGACGAACCCACCAACGGCCTGGACCCGCAGGCCATCCGCGACTTCTATGCCACGCTGCGGCGTTTGCAGGCCCAGGGCGTGACCATCGTCATCACCTCCCACATCCTGGCTGAGCTGCAGGAGCGCGTGGACCGGCTGGCCATCCTGGCGTCGGGGCGGCTGCAGGCTCTGGGCAGCGTGCAGGCGTTGCGCGAGCGCACACACATGCCGCTGGCCATCGACCTCGTGCTCGCCCCGGCCGATGTTCCGGCCGCGCAGCAGGCCGTGGCCCGGCTGCTGGGCATCACCCCGCTGCCAACGCCCGAGGGCCTGCGCCTGACCTGCCCCCGCGAGCTGAAGGTCGCCACGCTCGCGGCCCTGGCGCCGCTGGGCACGCGGCTCGCGGACGTGCAGATCCATGAGCCATCCCTCGAAGACGTGTATTTCGGGCTGCGCGAGCTATGAAACATTGTCTGTTTGCACACTGCGCAAGCCCCTCTCCCCTCGCGGGAGAGGGGTGGGGGAGAGGGGGTCTGATCCAGCACCGCGCCCGTTGCGCCCCCTCTCCCCAGCCCTCTCCCGCAAGGGGAGAGGGAGCAATACCGCCCGTTGAATGCGTTATGGGTCACTGATATGGAATTCACCCAAATCCTCACCATCGCCGCCAAGGAATTCCGCGACCGCATGCGCAACCGCTGGGTGCTGGCGGTGGCCCTGGTGTTCACTGTGTTCTCTCTGGCCATCACCTACTTCGGCGGTGCGCAGCAGGGCACGGTGGGCCTGCGCTCCATCGAGTTCACCATCGCGAGTCTGGTCAGCCTGGTGATCTACCTGATCCCGCTGATCGCGCTGCTGCTGGGCTTCGATGCCATCGTGGGCGAACGCGAGCGCGGCTCGCTCGACCTGCTGCTGTCGCTGCCACTCACCCGGCTGGAGCTGCTGCTGGGCAAGTACCTGGGGCTGGCGGGAGCGCTCACGGTGTCCACGCTGGCGGGTTTTGCACTGGTGGCCGTGCTGCTGTACCGCCAGTTCGGCTGGGGCGGGCTGTTTCACTATGGCGGTTTCATGGCCAGCGCCGTGCTGCTGGGCCTGGCGTTCCTGAGCCTGGCCCTGCTGCTGTCGGTGCTGGTGCGCGAGCGCACGCGCGCCTCGGGGCTGGCGATTGCCGCGTGGTTCTTCTTCGTGCTGGTGTTCGACCTGCTGCTGCTCGGCGCCCTGGTGGCCACGGGCGGCAGCCACGGCGGCGAGGCCATGGCCTACCTGCTGCTGCTCAACCCCGCGGACGTGTTCCGCATCCTCAACGTGTTCTCGCTGGAAGACGTGCGCACCCTGTACGGCCTGACCAGCATCGTGCCCCCAGCCCTGGCCAAGCCATGGCTCATGGGCGCGGTGATGGGCGGCTGGATCGTGGTGCCGCTGGCGCTGGCGGGCTGGAGATTCAAACCATGACACACCATTACCAATGCACCTGCGCCACGCGGCGCCAACTGCTGGGCTGGGCTGCGCTCGCATCGCTGGGCGCGCTCACCGGCATCGCTGGCTGCAGCCAGGCAGACACCGGTGCGCAATCCCTCGCCCCGGTGGAAATCGACCGCACCACCAGCTGCGAGCTGGACGGCATGCTGCTGGCCGACTACCCCGGCCCCAAGGCCCAGGTGCACTTTGCGGGGCAGAGCAAGCCCTCGTTCTTCTGCGACACCGTGGAGCTCTTCAGCACGCTGCTCGCGGGCGAGCAGGTGCGCGCCGCGCAGGCCGTGTACGTGCAGGACATGGGCAAGGCCGACTGGAACGCCCCGCAAGGCCACTGGATTGACGGCAAGACCGCCCTCTACGTGGTGGGTGGCAAGCGCCACGGCTCCATGGGCTCGACCATCGGCAGCTTTGCGCAAGAGGCCGATGCGCAGAAGTTCGCGGCCGAATACGGTGGCAAGGTGCTGCGGTTTGTCGAGATCCGGCCCGCCATGGTGGACCTGAGCGGCGGCGCGCTGCACGACACCCGCATGTGAGCCAGCCATGCGCCTGCTGCCTCACCCTGCCCCCGACCGCACCCGCCCGCCCACCCGGCGGGCTGCGCTGGCAGCCCTGCTGGTGCTGGGCACAGGCGCGATCGCGGCCGGTGGGGCGGCGTGGCCCTGGCGGCGGGGCAGCGGCAACGCATCGTCCACCGCTCCGTTCGGGCCGGGCGACGACGTGTGCATTGTTGCGCCGCCCACGCCATACAACCCGGCGTCCGGCCAGCCGCTAGCGGCTGCGCGCGAAGTGCCCCAGGACGCCCGCTGCCCCGTGTGTGGCATGTACCCGGCGCGCGCACGCGCCTGGGCGGCCCAGGTGATCTTTGCGGATGGGGATGCGTATTTTTTCGACTCGCCGCTGAGCCTGATGCTGTACCTGGGCAATGTGGCGCACTACACGCGGGGCCGCGTGCCCGAGGCCATCGTGGCCCGCTATGTGAGCGATGCCGACACCGGCGCCTGGGTGGACGCACGCCAGGCGGTGTATGTGACAGGCTCTTCGGCCCTGGGGCCCATGCGGGCGGGCAATCTGCCAGCGTTTGCGGGGGCTGCAGCAGCGCAGCGGTTTGTGCAGGTGCAGGGCGGCAGCCTGCGCGCATTCAGCGCCATCGACGCGCCCCTGCTGCGCGGACTGGCGCCCCACCTGCGGGCCGGCTACCACCAACACAGGGAGGCCCCGTGAAGCGGGCCACATGGTGCAGGCCCCATGGCAGGGGCTCGCTGCGCACTAGCTATTAAAAATATAGCTATTGACGCTTACTGGACAAGCGGTAGATGCCAAAAAACCTTCAAGCCGGCGTTTACTGCGCCGAGGTTTCGGGCTGGGCGGCCTTGAACAGTGCAGCCACCTTGCGCTTGGGCTTGATGTTGGCCGAGATGCTGCTGCGCGGCGCGGCCTTGGTCGCGGCCTCCCAGGCGGGGGCGGCGTCCGAGGCTGGGCTGGCCTCGTAGGGTTTCTCGAAGAACGGGTCGCGCGAGATTGCGGCGGGACGGAAGCCCCGGTGCTGATCGCGCGGATCGCGGGACTCACGCCCCCCCCGGTAGTCACGATCACGTTCGCGGCGGGGAGCCGATGCACCCAAGGCATCGCGGCCATCGCCCGTCTCACCCGCTTCGCGCCAGGCGCGGCGGCCGTCGTTGATGCGGCCCCGGGGCTGGTCTTCGTCGTATTCAACGGCTTCCAGCTCGATCTTCTTCTTGATGAGCTTCTCGATGTCGGCCACCAAGCGCGCATCGCTGCCCGACACCAGCGTGACGGCCAGGCCGGAGGCGCCTGCACGGCCCGTGCGGCCGATGCGGTGCACATAGTCTTCGGCGTTGAAAGGCACGTCGAAGTTGAACACAGCGGGCACGTCCTTGATGTCCAGGCCGCGCGCGGCCACGTCGGTACACACCAGCAGGTCCACTTCGCCCTTCTTGAAGGCTTCGAGCGCCTTGAGGCGCTCGTCCTGGCTCTTGTCACCGTGCAGCGCCGCCGTCTTGAGACCTTCGCGCTCCAGGCTGCGCGCCAGGCGGGCGCAGCCGAGCTTGCTGTTCACGAAGATGAAGGCCTGCTTGATGCCGCGCGTCTTGAGCACCTGGTGGATGGCGCGGCGCTTGTCGTCGTCATTGGCGCTGTAGAAGCGCTGCTCCACCGTGGAGGCCGTCTCGTTCGGGCGGGCCACCTCGATGGTGATGGGGTTCTGCAGGTAGCTGCTGGCCAGGCGCTTGATCTCGGGCGAGAACGTGGCGCTGAAGAGCAGCGTGGTGCGCTGCTTGGGCAGGTAGCTCAGGATGCGCTGCAGGTCGGGCAGGAAGCCGATGTCCAGCATGCGGTCGGCCTCGTCGAGCACCACGTACTCGACCTGGTTGAGCACCGCATTCTTGGCCTCGATGTGGTCCAGCAGGCGGCCCGGCGTGGCCACCAGCACCTCGACGCCTTTTTTCAGCTCGATGGTCTGGGGCTTCATGTCCATGCCGCCAAACACCACGGTGCTGCGCAGCTTGGTGTGCTTGGCGTACAGCGCGATCTGCTGGGCCACCTGGTCGGCCAGCTCGCGCGTGGGCAGCAGCACCAGGGCGCGCACCGGGTGGCGGGCGGGCGAGGTGGAACTGTTTTCGTGCTTGAGCAGGCGCTGCAGCAGGGGCAGCGAGAAGGCGGCGGTCTTGCCGGTGCCGGTCTGGGCGGCACCCATCACGTCCTGGCCGGTGAGCACGACCGGAATGGCCTGCTCCTGGATGGGCGTCATGGACTCGTAGCCCATTTCGGCCACGGCACGTGCCAGCGGCTCGGCCAGCGATAGATTGGAAAAGGAACTAGTCATTAAAAGCGTGTTTGTAGGCGACGCTGAATTTATGTCTGAGCAATGTGGCACGCCCTTGGGAGGGGGCTGGCTGCAAGGCGCAAACCGCAGCCGGGCTGGTGGCCCGGCGAGGAGTGCAACGCCGCAGAGAGGGCCTCAGCGGGCAATGTGCCGTGCGCCGGGGACTGTTGGGGCGTTGCGCTAGAACCTGCTCACGATCTCCCACGGCCCCGGGGCCGCGCGAGGTCATGAACAGGCTCGCAGCCCTCTATTGTCGCACCGGTGGCCCAAAAAGCGATTTTTTGCGGTACGCAGCGACATGCGGCACCGGCCCACAGGCGGCGCGGGGCACATATTTACTACTCTTTTGATAGCTCAAAAAGCTTACCCATTGAGCGCAGAGGCCGATTTTTGCTTGTGAAAATCATTCCAGCACGGCCCGCAGCTGGCGCGTGGTGACCGCCAGCCGCCTCGCCCCGATCTGAGCGAGGTTATTCATCACCGTGAGCGCGGCCTCGGGGTATTGCCGGGCCCAGGCGTCGAAATGCGCGCGCGACAGCCGCACCAGGTGCGCAGGCCCGCGCTCGGCCCCGGCGCAGGCGCTGCGGGCCGCGCCATTGAGGAACGCCATCTCGCCAAAGGCCATACCGGGCCCCACGGTGGCCAGGCGCAAGCCCTTGTCCGGCGGCCACAGGGTCACCAGGGTGATGTGGCCCGACTTGACCACCAGCAGGTCGTGGTCTGTGTCGCCCGCACGGAAGACCACGCCGTGGGCGGGCACGTCCAGTGGCTCCAGCAGGGCCATGAGCGCGTCGGCGGCGGCACGGGGCACGCCTTCGCCGATTTCGCCCAGCAGGTCGCGCTCGGGGCGCGCCGGGCGCTGCTCGATGGGGCGCTGGGACAGGATGCCGGCCTCGGCCCATTCCAGTGCGCGGTCCAGGTCTGCAAAAGCGCGCACATGCTCGCCCGCGTGTTCGGCGGCCAGGGGGTCGAGCGCTGCCACGGCGGCGGCAATGCCCTGCTGGCCCAGGTCGCGCACCAGCGCGCGCAGCTGGGCCAGCGCCGTGCTGTCCCAGGCGGGCACACGGCCCGCGTCCAGAATCACCCAGCGGTGGCGCGGCTGCAGCAGCATGCGCACCTGCTCGGCCAGGTGGGCCGCCACGCCAAACGACATCACACCCTGCAGCTCGAACACGGCCACCTGGTTCATGCGGGGCGCGAGCCAGGTGTCCGAGCCCGCGCGGCGCAGGCGCCGCGAGCGCAGCTCGCCATCCAGCCGCACATGGCGCAGCACGGTGGCGGCCGAGTCGTGCAGCAGCACAAAGGTGGCCACCACCAGGCCCGCCACCAGCGCGCCCACACCGCCCATCACGGCAAACACAAGGGCCACCAGCCAGCTCTGTGCCCAGGTCACGCGCGAGCGGCGCGCATAACCCAGCGACCACATCAGCCCCGGCACCTGCATCAGCCCGGCCAGCACCAGCCCGCCCGCAAGGCAGGCCATGGGCACCCAGTGCAGCCACCACGGCCCCGTGAGGGCCACGCCCAGCATGATGGCGGCGTGCCAGCGCGGGGCATCGCGCGATGCGCCCGCCTGCGCCAGCACGATGCGCGAGCGCGACGCGCTGGTCGATGCCGGGATCATGCCCGCCAGGCCACACAGCGCGCCCAGCAGGCTTTCGCGGCGCAGGGCCTGGTTGGCGTCGCCGCGCAGGCCGTGGTCCAGCTCCAGTTCCTGGTTGAACACCAGGATTTCCAGGCTGTTGACCAGCGCCATCAAGAGCGCCAGCACCACCAGGGCCGCGCCCTGCTGCTGCGCCAGGGCCATCCAGGGGATGCCGGTCCAGTCGGGCAGCGGCGGCCAGGCAAATGCGCTGGGCTGCACAGCGGGCACAAACACGGCCCCCAGCCCGGCGCCCCAGAACCCCGCCAGGGCCACGGCCAGTGCCACCACGGCCACCGCCGTCAGCAACCCCGGCATGCGGGGCCAGCGACCGCGCAGCCACCAGGCCAGCCCCACCACAGCCCCGGCCGCCAGCGCATGCCAGCCCAGCAGGGCATCCCAGGGTGCGGCCGCCCCGGCGCCAAAGCCGTTGCGCACCTGGCCCAGCACCATCGACAGGCCCACGCCCGCCGCAAACCCGTGGGTGACCGAAATCGGCAAGAACCGCGCCACCGACGCCAGCCGCAGCACGCCCAGCAGCCACTGGAAGACAAACGCCAGGGCCACCGTGGCCCCGCTCACGGCCAGCACCTGCCGCGCGCTCAGCCCCAGCGCGGGTGCCGCGCCATGGGCCGTGGCCAGCACGGCCGCAAACAGCAGTGCCACCACCGTGGTGGGCGCATACACCACGCCCGCGCGGGGCGCCAGCAGGGTGAGCAGCAGGCCCGGCAGCGCGGCCGACCACAGGGCCAGCGCCGCCAACGAGTAGTCGCCCGCCAGGGGCGCAAACGCCAGCAGCCCCAGGCCCACGGCATGGGGCACGGTGACCGCCGCCGCAGACCACGCCGCCGCCGTGCCCGAGGGCTGCGTGGCGGGGTCAGGCGCCCGGTGGGACGGGGCCGCCAGGGGTGCTGCGGAGGACATGGGCCGTGGCCTTCAAAACCCGTGCGGGCTGCGGCGGCTTACAGGCTGCGCGCAGCGAAGGTGTCGCAGGCCTTCACACTGCCGTTCTGCAGGCCGTTGTGGAACCAGCGCTGGCGCTGGGCACTGGTGCCGTGGGTGAAGCTTTCGGGCACCACCGCACCGCCGCTGGAACGCTGCAGCGCGTCGTCGCCAATCTTGGCGGCCGCGTTCATGGCTTCCTCCACATCGCCTTGCTCCAGGATCTGGCGGGCGTTCTGCGCATGGTGGGCCCACACGCCCGCAAAACAGTCGGCCTGCAGCTCCAGCCGCACCGACAGTGCGTTGTATTCGGCCTTGCTCACGCGGCCGCGCATCTGGTCCACCTTGCCGCTGATGCCCAGCTGGTTCTGCACATGGTGGCCCACCTCGTGGGCAATCACATAGGCCTGGGCAAAGTCGCCCGGGGCGCCCAGGCGGTTTTTGAGGGTTTCATAGAAGCCCAGGTCGATATAGACCTTCTGGTCGGCCGGGCAGTAAAACGGGCCCATCGCCGCCTGGCCCGTGCCACAGGCCGTGGGCGTGGCGCCCCGGAACAGCACCAGGCGCGGCTCCTGGTAGCGGCCGCCTCCCTGGCGGAACACCTGGCCCCACACGTCCTCGGTGTCGGCCAGCACGGTGGACACGAAGCGCGCCATGGTGTCGTCTGCGGGCGGACGGTGCGCGGGCCCCGGCTGCTGCTGCACATGGGCCGGTGGCCCACCACCGCTGAGCAGCCCCAGAATTGTCAACGGATTGATGCCCAGCACCCATCCCCCCAGCAGTGCGATGACGATGGTGCCGATGCCAATGCTGCGTCCCCCGAACACCGGTGATCCGCCCCCGCCGCCGCCGCCACTGCGGCGGTCTTCCACGTTGTCGGATTCGCGATTGCCTTCCCATTTCATTCCGGTTCTCCTGCGCCCTCCTGCGGGTGGAAGGCCATGCCGGATATTACGCGCCGCACTGATCGCGGTGCAGCGAATTACGATGTGCACCTGCCGCACTGACCGCACCACGACCGCCCCTTTTCTGGTTGCCCCCCGCCATGATCAACGACACCCGCCACCTCACGCCCGCACCCGACCGGGTGATCCTGCTCACGGGCTTTGACCCGTTCGGCGGCGACCCGCTCAACCCCAGCTGGCTCATCGCCCAGGCGCTGCACGGCCAGCACGTTGGCGGCCACCGCGTGGTGGCCGCGCAGTTGCCCACAGTGTTCGGGCAGTCGCTGCAGCGGCTGGCGGCGCTGGTGCACGCGCACCAGCCTGCGCTGACGGTGTGCCTGGGCCTGGCGGGCGGGCGCAGCGCGCTGTCGCTGGAGCGCATCGGCATCAACATCAACGACGCCCGCATCCCCGACAACACCGGTGCCCAGCCCATCGACACCCCTGTGGCGACCGAGGGGCCCGCCGCCTACTTTGCCAGCCTGCCCATCAAGGCCATGCTGCGCGCCGTGCAACGCGCAGGCCTGCCCTGCGAGGTGTCGCAGACAGCAGGCACCTTCGTCTGCAACCATGTGCTTTATGGCCTGATGCACCTGCTGGCCCAGGGTGCGGGCCCGGCCGGGGCGCGGGGCGGCTTTGTGCATGTGCCCTGGCTCACCGGGCAGGGCGCCCCCCACCTGCCGCTGCGCGACATGGTGCGCGGCATCCACGCTGCGCTGTGGGCCGCTGTGCTGGCGCCCCAGGACATCACCTTGCAGGCCGGGGCCACGCACTGAGAGCGGCTAACAAACCCCTTCTGGCGTCGTTGCCGCGTCTTGTCGTACTACTCGTACTGCCTGCGACGCGGCGCCTAGCCAGAACCGCTGCGCTGGGTTTTGTTATCCGCTCTAAGCCAGTCTGTGGGGCAAGCCCGGGAATGCCCTGAGAAACGGGGGATTGCCCCCGCCAAACAGCCCGGAAACGCTGGCCGCTGTGTACAGTCAAGCCATGTCTTTTGCACCCTCCACCCTGGCCGCAGGCACGCTGGATGCCGCCGCCACCGCACAGCGCCTGCCCTGGTCCGCGCTGGCCGACGAAATCGCCCAGCTGCTGCACGACAGCACCGTCTCGGTGCCCGCCCGCAGCGTGCTGCCGCTGGCCCAGGGCGGCAGCCTGTTCCTGATGCCCGCCACCGACCGCAGCGTGGCCATGACCAAGCTCATCACCTTCACGCCCGCCAACGCGGGCACCGGACGCCCCTCGATCCAGGGCGACGTGGTGGTGTTCGACATCGCCACCGGCGCACGCCAGCTGGTGCTGGACGGCCCCACGGTCACGGCCCGGCGCACGGCTGCGGTCTCTCTGCTGGCGGCGCGGCACCTGGCGCCGGCGCCGCAAGGCCCCTTGCTCATCGTGGGCGCCGGGGTGCAGGGCCTGGCGCATGCCGAGGCATTTGTGCTCGGGCTGGGCGTGCAGGAGGTCTGGATCAGTTCACGCAGCGCCGCCAGCGCCGAAGCCCTGGCCACACAGGTGCGTGCACTGGGCGCCCAGGTGCGGGTGGTGGCCGATGCCGACGCGGCCCTGGCCCACTGCCCCCTGGTGGCCGCCTGCACCACGGCCAGCAGCCTGGTGCTGCACGCCACACCCCGGGCCGATGCGTTCATCACCGCCGTGGGTGCCTTCACCCCCGCCATGGCCGAGCTGGCGCCCGCGCTGTGCCAGCATGTGGCAGAGCACGGCCGCATCGTGGTGGACACGGCCGACGCCAGCCACGAGGCGGGCGATCTGCTGCAAGCCGGGCTGGACGTGGCCGCGCTGCCCGTGCTGCGGGACGTGGTCTGCGGCCCGTGGACGCCCCGCGCCCCCGCCGGGCCGGTGTTGTTCAAGAGCTGTGGCTGGGCCGGCTGGGACCTGGCCGCCGCGCGCCTGGCCCTGCGCCAGGGCGCCGCACAGCCCCCCTCCTCCACCTGACTGGCCCGCCCATGGCCTGGCTCGCACGCTTTTCCGACCACAGCCTGCGCATGCAGATTGCGCTGGTGTTCGGCACGCTGGTCATCGCACTGGCCGTGCTGCTGTCGCTGGGTTTTGGCGAGCTGCTCAAGCACCGCATTCAACGTGACGCAGGGGAGACCCTCCAGGCCGTGGCCGAAAACGCAGGCAAGCTGCTGGCCGCCGGGCTGATGCAGCGCAGCCTGGAGGCCGAGGTGCTGGCCAGCGCCGCCATGATCTGGTCCGAGGGGCTGGATTCGCCCGAAGCCCAGCACATGCTGGCCCGCAGCCAGGCCATGCAACCCAACAACCTCTGGATCGGTGTGGCCGACGCGCAAGGGGTGGTGCGCAACGCCACGGGCGGCCTGCTGCTGGGGCACAGCGTGGCGCAGCGCCCCTGGTTCCAGCGCGGCCTGCAAGAGGTGCACGTGGGCGACGTGCACCCCGCCCAGCTGCTGGAGAGCCTGTTGCCCCCCACGGCATCTGGCGAGCCCCACCGGTTTGTGGACTTCGCCGCCCCCATCCGCATCGGCCCTACCACCGTGGGCGTGCTGGGCATCCACGGCAGCTGGGAATGGTCGCGCGAGGTGCTCGAAGGCCTCACGCCCGCCACGTCGGTCGAAGACGCGGTGGAGCTGTTCATCTTTGACCGCCAGGGCCAGATGATCCTGGCGCCCCGGCGGCACGGCACCATGCTGCAAGCCGCTGGCCAGCGCCTGCCCGAGGGCACCTACATCAACAACAACCGCGATGGTGGAAATCTGCAAACCGCCGTGGTGCCCTGGCTCGACGGCAAGCGCTACCTCACGGCCGCCACGCAGCTGCAACCCCGCAATGCCGCCAGCGACCTGGGCTGGCGCATCGTGGCGCGCCAGCCGGTCGAGCTGGCGTTTGCCGAGGCCGACCACACCGTGCGCATGGCCCTGGCCATTGGCCTCACGGCGGCCCTGCTGGCCTCGGCGCTGGCCTGGATGGCCGCACGCCGCCTGAGCGAAGACCTGTATGCGCTGGCCGCAGCCGCCAGCGCGGTGGAGGCGGGCCAGCCCGGCAGCAACATCCCGGCCGTGCACAGCAACCGTGAGGTGCACCAGCTTTCGCAGGCGCTGGGCCGGATGACGCACCGGCTGCTGGCTGCCCGCGAGGCCATGGAAGAAAAAGTGCGCCTGCGCACCCTGGAGCTGGAGGCCGCCAACCGCGCCCTCGACCTGCAGGCGCGCACCGACGCCCTCACCGGGCTGCTGAACCGGCGCGGTTTTGAGACGCAGATGGCGTTTGCCATGGCGCTGGCCCGGCGCAGCACCCGGCCGTTGAGCGTGATCGCCGTGGACGTGGACCATTTCAAGCGCGTGAACGACACCTACGGCCACGAGGCCGGGGACGAGGTTCTGCGCCGGCTGGCGCGCACGCTCGAAACCCGGCTGCGTGGCTCGGACGTGATCGCCCGGCTGGGAGGGGAGGAGTTTGTGGCGCTGCTGCCCGACACCGACCTGGAAGGCGCGCGTGCGATTGCCCAGACCCTGGTCACCGCCATGGCCCAACAGCAGGACCCGGTGGTGGGCACCATCACCGTGAGCGCTGGCGTGGCCAGCATGCGGGGTGCCGACGACACCGGCGCCGCCATCCTGCGGCGCAGCGACATCGCGCTCTACGAAGCCAAGGGCCAGGGCCGCAACCGGGTGTGTGTGGAGGCCTGAGGGCCTGGAAAAGCGCTGGGTGCAGCAGTGCAGACGGCGCGTTGGCTATCTGGACGATGGTGTCTCGAAATAGGCCTGCAGCTGGGCGGCCAGGTGGTGCAGTTCCCCATCTGCAGCACCGCGCGCCAGCGCCAGCTGCTCCAGCGCATAGGGGCGGTGGCCCAGCATCATGGACATGTTCACGCAGTGGCCGCTGGCCGCCATCTTCAGCACAAACGCATTGAGCAGCT
Source organism: Acidovorax sp. GW101-3H11 (assembly GCF_001633105.1). GTDB lineage: Bacteria > Pseudomonadota > Gammaproteobacteria > Burkholderiales > Burkholderiaceae_C > Acidovorax. The sequence continues at coordinate 61,985 of NZ_LUKZ01000028.1, read as the reverse complement.
CGCAAGGCCAGTAGGTGGCCGGTGGGCCCCCGGCAGCCAGCCCCGGGGGCGCCTCGGCCTGGGTAGTAGGCGCAGAAGGTGCAGCAAAGGTCAGCATGGCAAGGCTCCATCCAGCCGCCAGACCACGCGGCGGCATGGGTTCATGCTAAAAAAACTGCCGGGGCCTGCCATTCAGCCAAGCGGCTGAGGCCACGTAGGACGAAAGCCCGGGGGACACACCGTGCACCCTGCCGAATCAGGCCTTGGGCAGCGTCACGCCCACCTGGCCCTGGTACTTGCCGCCCCGGTCACGGTAGCTGACCTCGCAGACGTCGTCCTTGTCGCTCTCGAAGAACAGCACCTGGGCACAGCCCTCGCCCGCATAGATGCGCGCGGGCAGGGGCGTGGTGTTGCTGAACTCCAGTGTCACATAACCTTCCCATTCGGGCTCAAACGGGGTCACGTTGACGATGATGCCGCAGCGTGCGTAGGTGCTTTTGCCCAGGCAGATGGTGAGCACGTTGCGCGGGATGCGGAAGTATTCGACCGTACGCGCCAGTGCAAAGCTGTTGGGCGGGATGATGCAGCTCTCGCCTTCGAAATCCACAAAACTCTTCTCGTCGAAGTTCTTCGGGTCCACCACGGTGCTGTGGATGTTGGTGAACACCTTGAATTCGGGCGCACAGCGGATGTCGTAGCCGTAGCTGCTGGTGCCGTAGCTGATGATCCTGCGGCCTTCGACCTCGCGCACCTGGCCGGGCTCGAAGGGCTCGATCATGCCGTGCTCGGCCGCCATGCGGCGGATCCATTTGTCGCTCTTGATGCTCATAGCAGAACTCCCTGCGCAGTGGCCTGGCTGCTTTTCATGAAAACCGCCGGGCGCTATTAAATGTGTAGCTGACAGCGCTTGATGATCAGGCGCGGGAGCCGTATTTTGCTTGAGAAATCACGGTTTGCTCCACCACCCGGTCGTCGCCGAGCACGATCAGCGCAAAGAGCAGCTCTTCCAGGTTGCGCGCCTGCTGTGTCTTGCGCGCCAGCAGCGGCGTGGCCGCCGGGTTGAGCACCACAAAATCGGCCTCGCAGCCGGGCTGCAGGTTGCCCACCACGCCCTCCAGGCCCAGCGCCCGGGCGGCGCCCGCCGTGTGCTGCCACCATAACTGCTGGGGCGACAGGCTCAGGCCCTGCTTGGTCTGGCCCTCTCGCCCCACGTAGTAGGCCGCCAGCATGGTGTGGAAAGGGCTGAAGCTGGTGCCGCCGCCCACGTCGCTGGCCAGGCCGTAGCCAAAACCCACGCGGTCGGCCCCAGCGTAGTCAAAAAAACCGCTGCCCAGGAACAGGTTGCTGGTAGGGCTGACGGCCGCCGTGGCGCCGGTGTCGCGCATCAGCGCCCGGTCGTCGTCGTCAAAGTGGATGCAGTGGGCGTACACCGCCCGCTCGCGCATCAGGCCGAAGTCGTCGTACACGCCCAGGTAGCTGCGCGAGGCCGGGAACAGCTCGCGCGCCCAACGGATTTCATGAAGGTTCTCGGCCACATGCGACTGGATCCACACATCGGGATAACGCGCAGCCAGCTCGCCCGCGCCGCGCAGCTGCTCGGGGGTGCTGGTGGGCGCAAAACGCGGGGTGATGGCATAGCCCAGGCGGTCCACGCCGTGCCAGCGCTGGATCAGCGCCTCGGTGTCGATCAGGCTCTGCTCGGTGTTGTCACGCACGCCGTCGGGCGAGTGGCGGTCCTGCAGCACCTTGCCGGTGATCAGGCGCATCTGCTGGCGCTGCGCCTCGGCAAACAGGGCATCGGCCGACGCGGGGTGCGAGGTCGAAAACGCCAGTGCCGTGGTCACGCCGTTGCGCAGCAGCTCGGCCACAAAAAATTCGGCCACCTGCTGGCTGTAGCCCGGGTCCACAAACCGCGACTCGTGGGGGAAGGTGTAGTTCTCCAGCCAGGGCAGCAGGCCGTCGGCAGGCGAGCCGATCACATCGGTCTGCGGGAAATGGATGTGCATGTCCACAAACCCCGGCGCCAGGATGCGCCCCGGCAGGTGCACCACGGGCTCGCCCGCAAATTGCGGCGCCAGGGCCTGCCAGGCACCCGCCGCCAGCACACGCTGGCGTCCCTGGGCGTCGGGGCCCACGGCCAGCAGGCCATCTTCGTCATACAGGGCGCGGCCATCGTCGGCAAAGCGCAAAAGGGCAGATCGGTATACAGGCATGGGGGCGAGCTTAGCGGCAGGGGGCGCCGCTTGTATACGGCGCGCCCCATAGTGGCTATGGGGTTGGCGGCAAACGCGTGGTGCTGATGGCCACTTAGAGCGGCGAACAAAACTCAGCGAAGCGGTTCTGGCTAGGCGCTGCGTCGCAGGCAGTACGAGTAGTACGACAAGACGCTGCAACGACGCCAGAAGAGTTTTGTTAGCCGCTCCTAGCGCGCCAGCTTGCCCACCACGCCCTCCACCAGCCAGTTCATTTGCAGGATCTGCGCGTCCGCCAGCGCCTGGCCGGGGGCAATGCGCTCCTGACCTTCGTTGTCGCGCACCGGCGCCTTGCCTGCGCGGAAAGGCTGGAGCTGGCCCGCTCCCACAGCTTTCTGCGCCTTGAGCACCTCCTGCTGCACGGCGGCAGGCACCTTGGTGCCGAAATCGCCGACGCGGATCATGCCCTCGCGCACGCCGCCCCAGACATTGGCGCTTTTCCAGCTGCCGTTTTGCACGGCACGCACGCGCTCGGTGTAGTAGGCGCCCCACTGGTGCGTCACGGCCACGATTTGGGCGTCCGGCCCGGTCTTGCGCATGTCCGAGTGGTAGGCCACCGCCATCTTGCCGCGCTCCTGCGCGGCCGCCATCACGGCGGTGGAGCCGGTGTGGAACGCGATCACATCCACGTCCTGGTTGAACAGTGCCATGGCGGCGTCGCGCTCCTTGGGCGGATCGAACCACACGTTGAGCCACACCACCTTGACGGTGGCCTGGGGGTTGGCCGAGCGCATGCCCAGGGTGAAGGCATTGATGCCCTGCAGCACCTCGGGGATGGGGAACCCGGCCACAAACCCGGCCACGCCGGTCTTGCTCATGCGGCCTGCCGCAATGCCTGCGAGGTAGCGGCCTTCGTAGTAGCGCGCGTTGGCCGTGGCCACGTTGGCGGCCTGCTTGTAGCCGGTGATGGACTCGAACTTCACGTTGGGGAAGTCCTGCGCCACCTTGAGCGTGGGCTCCATGTAGCCAAAGCTGGGCGTGAAGATGATCTGGTGGCCGGTGGCAGCCAGGTCGCGGATCACACGCTCGGCATCAGCACCCTCGGCCACGTTCTCGACAAAGGTGGTTTTCACCTGCGGGCCGAGCGCTGCCTCGACGGCTATGCGGCCTTCTTCGTGTTGGCGCGTCCAGCCTGCCTCGGTGATGGGCGAAACATAGACAAAACCGGCCTTGACGGGCTCGGCGGCGCTGCCTTTTGTGGGTACGGTCGCGGGTGCGGTCTGGGAAAAAACGGGGGAGAAAAAACAGGCGGCCACGAGTGTGGCTGCGAGGTTTTTGTACATGGTGGTCCTCTACATGGTCCCGAAACAGAAAAAACAAAAGGCTGCCGGGACAGCAGCCTTTGCGGCGTATTTTAAGTGAGGGGCACTACCATGCCTTTTGCCACCGTTCGGAGACCCGCCCCATGCCCATGTTTGTTGACACCTCGCCACCCGGCCAATGCATCTTCTGCCGCCTGGTGGCGGGCGAGATCCCGGCCGCCACGGTGTACGAAGACCGCCTGACCATCGCCTTCATGGACATCGGCCAGGTCAACCCGGGCCATGTGCTCGTGGCCACCAAGCGCCACGCAGCCACCTTGTTCGACATCACGCCCGAAGAAGCGGCCGCCGTCATGCAGACCGCACAGCGTGTGGCGCAGGCCGTGCGCCGGGCGTTCGACCCACCGGGGCTCACCCTGCTGCAAGCCAATGGGCGCGAGGGCGACCAGACGGTGTTCCACTTCCACCTGCACGTGGTGCCGCGCCACGCGCAGGACGGCATTGCGCTGACCTGGCCCCGCAAGGAGCCGGGGCCCGCCGTGCTGCAAGCCTATGCAGACCGGGTGCGCACCGCGCTGAAAGGCGCCTGAAAATCAATAGTCGTGCTCCACACACCGCTCAAAGGTTTCCTTGAGCTTGTGTTCCCACACCCGCTTGTCGGCATTGCCCGCAAAACTCGCCTCGAAGCTGTTGAACGCCAGCTGGTAGGCATGTTTGGCCGTGAGGCCCGTGGCCGCAAACACCTGGGTGAAGTTTTCGTTGATGTAGCCACCAAAGTAGGCCGGGTCGTCGGAGTTGACCGTGGCGGCCAGCCCCGCATCAAGCAGCTGGCCCAGGTTGTGGTCGGCCAGGTTGGGAAACACGCACAGCTTCTGGTTGGACAGCGGGCACACCGTGAGTGCAATGCGCTCCTGCGCCAGGCGCTGCATCAGTGCGGCGTCGTGCACGGCCTGCACACCATGGTCGATGCGCTCGACCTTGAGCACATCGAGCGCGCTCCAGATGTAGGCGGGGGGCCCCTCCTCGCCCGCATGGGCGACCAGGTGCAGGCCCAGCTCACGGCAGCGGGCAAACACACGGGCAAACTTCTCGGGCGGGTGGCCCAATTCGCTGGAATCGAGCCCCACGCCCACGATCTTGTCGATGAGCGGCATGGCCTGCTCCAGCGTTTCAAACGCAGACTCCTCGCTCAGGTGGCGCAGGAAACACAGGATCAGCGTGGCGCTGATGCCCAGCTCGGTGCGTGCGTCTTCGCAGGCCCGGTGCAGGCCGTTGATCACGGTCTCCATGGCCACGCCGCGTGCGGTGTGGGTCTGCGGGTCAAAAAAGAGTTCAGCATGCAGCACGTTGTCGCGCGCCGCGCGGCCCAGGTAGGCGCGCGCCATGTCATAAAAATCCTGCTCATGAATCAGCACGCTGGCGCCCGCGTAGTAGATGTCGAGAAAACTCTGCAGGTTGGTGAACGCATAGGCGCTGCGCAGGGCCTCCACGCTGGCATAAGGCAGCGTCATTTCATTGCGCTGCGCCAGGGCAAAGATCAGCTCGGGCTCCAGCGAACCTTCGATGTGGATGTGCAGCTCGGCCTTGGGCATGGCACGCAGCAGCCCGGGCAGGCGCTCGGCGGAGATGGGGGGGATCTTGAACATCAGCAGACTCCAAAGGTGATGCCGCTCTGGCGCAAGAAGCGGCGGTAGGCAGATGATGCCTTGTCGGCGGCGGTATGCAACTCCGCGCGCAAGTCCAGTGGCAGGCACTGTGGCATTTGCGACTCCAGCACGGGCTGGTCCTGCGTGAAGATAGTGTGCTGGAAGGCCTGCAGCTTCTCGTGGGGCGAATCGAAATCCGCCACCGCCAGCCGGAACCACACCCGGCTGCGCACCGGCGTCATGGGGCAGATGAACAGCGCGATGGACTCGCGCCAGCCGTCCACCGCCGTGGTGCCCGCCTCGGGCACCTTGGTCAGCACGGCCGCGTAGGGGGCCGTGACTTCGTAGGTGTATTCGACCTGGGCGGCTGCGGTGGAATGCAGGTTGGACTGGGGTTGCCAGGCCTTGCAGCCCGTGGCCAGCATGCCGGTGGGCGTGGGTTCCACGCGGTAGTCGTCGATGGCGGTGGCTTCGCGGCTTCCCAGCCAGCCTTCATGCACAAAACCAAAGTGCGCCATGTCGAGAAAGTTCTCGATGATGCGCGGCGCGCTCGCTGCCACGTCGTAGGGGCCGCAGTTGAGCTTGCGCAGGCGTGCGTCGTGCTCGGCGGCAAATGGGGGCAACGCTGCACTGCCTGGCGCAATGCGCACCCACACCAGGCCATAGGCCTCACAGGCCTCGTGGTGCCGGGCGCAGTGCGTGGCGGGCGGCACAAACGTGGGCAGTGCGGGCACATGCATGCACTGGCCCGAGCCCTCGAACTGCCAGCCATGGTAGGGGCACTCCAGCCGCCCCTGCACCGTGACCCGGCCCAACGACAAGCGCGCACCCCGGTGCGGACACCGATCAGCCAAGGCCTGCACCCCACCCAGGCCATCACGCCACAGCACCAGCGGCTGATCCAGCAACTGCACGGCCAATGGGCTGTTCCCCACATCACCCGCCAGTGCCACGGGGTGCCACAACGTCGATTCAACCATCGTCCCTGCTCCAAAATGCACTGAACCAATGAAAAAGGGCCACCCAGGAAGGTAGCCCTTTTGAACGGGCAGCCCCAAGAGGCCGCCCGGTGACGGGTGAGAAGTGCTTACTTCTTCTCGCCGCCAGGGATCTTGCCTTCCACGCCCTTGACGTAGAAGTTCACGCCGCCCAGGAACTTGTCATCGGCCACGGCGTCCTTGGCCAGCACTTCCTTGCCGTCCTGGCCCACGATCGGACCCTTCCAGATCACGAAGCTGCCGTCGGCCAGGCCCTTCTTGATGGACTCGACCTTGGCCTTGGTGTCGGCAGGCACGTCTTCGGCGATGGAGACGATGTCGATCGCGCCTTCCTTCACACCCCACCAGCTTTGGCCCGAAGCCCACTGGCCTTCCAGTGCGTCCTTGGTGGCCTTGATGTAGTACGGGCCCCAGTTAATGATGGCCGATGCCAGGTGGGCCTTGGGGCCGTAGGCGGTCATGTCCGAATCCCAGCCGAAGGCGCGCTTGCCCTTCTCCTGCGCCGTCTTCAGCACGGCGGGCGAGTCGGTGTTCTGGAACAGCACGTCGGCACCGCCGTTGATCAGGCTGGTGGCGGCTTCGGTTTCCTTCGGTGGGCTGAACCATTCGTTCACCCAGACCACCTTGGTCTTGATCTTGGGGTTGACCGACTGCGCACCCAGCGTGAAGCTGTTGATGTTGCGGATCACTTCAGGGATTGGCACCGAGCCGACCACGCCCAGCGTGTTGGACTTGGTCATGGCACCGGCGATCACGCCCGCCATGTACGCACCTTCGTAGGTGCGGCTGTCGTAGGTGCGCATGTTCTCGGCGGTCTTGTAGCCGGTGGCATGCTCGAACTTGATGCCCTTGTTGTCTTCAGCGACCTTGAGCATGGATTCCATGTAGCCAAAGGTGGTGCCGAAGATCAGCTTGTTGCCCTGACCAGCCAGGTCGCGCAGCACGCGCTCGGCGTCGGCAGACTCGGGCACGCTTTCCACAAAGCTCGTCACGACCTTGTCGCCGAATTCCTTCTCGATGGCCTTGCGACCGTTGTCGTGCGCAAACGACCAGCCGCCGTCGCCCACCGGGCCGACATAGGCAAACGCGATCTTCAGTGGCTCGGGCTTGGGGGCCGGTGCTTCTGCAACGGGTGCCGGTGCAGGCGCGGGGGCCGGTGCCGGTTCTTCCTTCTTGCCACAGCCCACGAGGGCAGCAGCGGCCACGGCGGAGAGCGCTGCCACCTTGAGCATGGAGCGTTTCTGCAGATCAGTCATGTCGGTTTCCTTATCGAAGAAGTAAGACTTGCAAAGGTTGAGGGACGAAAACGGTGATTATGGTGCGATCTACCGCAGGGTAACCAGATTTTCACGCGGACAACCCCTTTCAGGAGCCCGGATAAAACGGCTTGCCCAGCGATGCCGGCATGTTGATGCGGATCCATGTCGGGTTGCGCGATATCAGCGCCAGCACCACGATGGTGGCCACATACGGCAACATGCTCAGCAACTGGCTGGCCACCTGCACGCCCGTGGCCTGCAAATGGAACTGCAGCATGGTCACGCCACCAAACAGATAAGCCCCAAGCAACACCCGTGCCGGGCGCCAGGTGGCAAAGGTGGTGAGCGCCAGCGCGATCCAGCCGCGCCCGGCCACCATGCCCTCGACCCACAGCGGGGTGTAGACGGTGGAGATGTAAGCCCCCGCCAGCCCGCACAGGGCGCCGCCCACCACCACGGCCAGCAGCCGGATGCGGCGCACCGGGTAACCCAGCGCGTGGGCCGACTCGGGCGATTCGCCCACCGACCGCAGCACCAGCCCGGCGCGCGAGCGGTACAGGAACCAGATCAGCCCCGCCACCAGCAGCATGGTGAGGTACACCAGCGGGTGCTGCTGGAACAGCGCCGGGCCCAGCAGCGGCACATCGCCCAGCACAGGAATCGCGTACTTGGGCAGCTCGGGCAGCTTGGCCTGCACATAGCTGATGCCCGCAAAGGCCGAGAAGCCCACGCCGAACAGGCTGAGCGCCAACCCCGTGGCGTACTGGTTGGTGTTGAGCCAGATCACCAGCACACCAAAGATGGCGGCCAGCACGGCACCTGCGGCCATGCCTGCGGCAAAGCCCAGCCAGGTGTTGCCCGTGTGCACCACAGTGGCAAAGCCCGCAATGGCGGCGCAGAGCATCATGCCCTCGGCGCCCAAGTTGACGATGCCGGCCTTCTCGTTGATGAGCAGGCCCAGGGCCGCGATGGCCAGCACGGTGCCCGCGCTGAGCGTGGCGCCGATGAGGAGTGCGTAGGATTCCATATCAAGCCTCCCGCCGGGCCGCCCCAAGGGAGGCTTGCACCCCCACGGGGGGCAACGAATACACGAAGTGATGAGTGTGGGGGCTCATGTCTTTACCACCTTCTTTGCGCCCACCCAGCGGATGCGGTAGGCAATCAATGTGTCACAGGCCAGCAGCGTGAACAGCAGCAAGCCCTGGAACACGCCGGTCAGCGACTTGGGCAGGCCCAGGCGCGACTGCGCGAGTTCACCGCCGATGTAGAACATGCTCATGAGGATGGCCGAGAGGATCATGCCCACCGGGTGCAGCCGCCCCACAAAGGCCACGATGATGGCCGCAAAGCCGTAGCCCGCAGGCACATAGGGCGTGAGCTGGCCGATGGGCCCTGCCACCTCCAGCGCGCCCGCCAGGCCCGCCGCACCACCCGAAATGAGCAGCGCTGTCCACAGCGCGCGGCGCGACGAAAAGCCCGCATAGCGTGCCGCCGCCGGTGCCAGGCCGCCCACCTGCTGGGCAAAACCTGCACGGGTGCGGAACAAAAACACCCACAGCGCAGCCGCCCCGGCCAGGGCCAGCAGCAGGCCGATGGACATGCGCGAGCCCTGCATCAGGCGCGGGATCTGCGTGACCTTCTCGAAGGTCTTGGTCTGCGGGAAGTTGTAGCCCATGGGGTCCTTCCACGGACCATAGACCAGGTAGCCCAGCACCAGCGTGGCCACATAGACCAGCATCAGGCTGACCAGGATTTCGTTGGCGTTGAACTTGTCACGCAACAGCGCCGTGAGCCCCGCCCAGGCCATGCCGCCCAGCACCCCGGCGAGCAGGATGGCGGGCACGATCCAGGGGCCGGTGGTCTTGTCGGCCAGCAGCGCCACGCCACCGGCCACCACGGCGCCAATGACAAACTGCCCCTCGGCACCGATGTTCCACACGTTGGAGCGGAAGCACACGGCCAGCCCCAGCGCAATCAGCAGCAGCGGCGTGGCCTTGACCATGAGTTCGCCAATGGCGTACTGCGTCTTGACGGGCTCCCAGAAGAACACCTGCAGCCCGCGCACCGGGTCTTTGCCCAGTGCGATGAACAGGACCACACCAATCAGCACCGTGAAGGCCAGCGCCAGTAGCGGAGAGCCATAGGTCCAGAGTTTCGACGCCTGAGGGCGCGGTTCCAGCTTAAGCATGCTGCACCTCCCCGGCCCGATTCTGTTGTTGTTGCTGCTGCGCCAGGTGGGCCTGCACGTCGGCGTGCCACAGCCCGCTCATCCATTCACCGATGCGCTCCACCGTGGCCTCGGCGCGCTGCACCGACGGCGACAGGCGCCCCTTCGCCACCACATGCAGCCGGTCGCAGATTTCAAACAATTCGTCCAGCTCCTCACTCACCACCAGCACGGCGCAGCCCGCATCGCGCAGCGCCAGGATGGAGCCGCGAATCTGCGCGGCCGCCCCCACGTCCACACCCCAGGTGGGTTGCGAGACGATGAGCAGCTTCGGGTTGGCGTCGATCTCGCGCCCCACGATGAACTTCTGCAGGTTGCCGCCCGACAGCGACTTGGCCGCCGAATGCGGGCCACCCGCCTTCACATTGAAGCGCTGGATGATGTCCTCGGCATGCTTTTGCAGCGCTCCCACCTTGATCCAGCCGCTGCCGCCAACTGCGTTCTTGCGCGTGAGCAGCAGGTTGTGCGCCAGGCCCATGGTGGGCACGGCGCCCCGGCCCAGGCGCTCCTCGGGCACAAAGTGCAGGCCCAACGCGCGGCGCTGGCCCGGGCCCATGCGGCCCGCGTTCTGGCCCGTCACCTGGATGCTCGCAGGCTCCGCGCGCTGGTCTTCGCCCGACAGCGCGTAGAGCAGTTCTTTTTGCCCATTGCCCGACACCCCGGCAATGCCCACCACCTCGCCCGCCTTCACCTCGAACTGCAGGTCGATCAAATCCACACCGAACTGGTCGGCACGCGGCAGCGACAGGCCCTTGACGCGCAGCACGGTGGCGCCGGTCTGCACGGCGCGGTGTTCCAGCGCAGGCGGCTCGGCACCGATCATCAGGCGCGACAGGGACGCATTGGTCTCTTCGGACGGGTTGCACACGCCCGTGACTTTGCCGCCGCGCAGCACGGTACAGGCGGTGCACAGCGCGCGAATCTCATGCAGCTTGTGGCTGATGTAGAGGATGCTGCAGCCCTCGCTGGCGAGCTTGCGCAACACCACAAACAGCTTTTCGACCGCCTGGGGCGTGAGCACCGAGGTGGGCTCGTCCAGGATCAGCACCTTGGGGTTGGTGAGCAGCGCGCGGATGATTTCCACGCGCTGCATCTCGCCCACGCTCAGGGTGTGCACGGGGCGCAGCGGATCGATGTCGAGGCCATATTCGGCCGCCTTGGCGCTGATGCGCTGCGTGACTTCGGCCAGCGTCAGGCTCTTGTCCAGGCCCAGCCACACGTTCTCGGCAACGGTGAGCGTGTCGAACAGGCTGAAGTGCTGGAACACCATGGCGATGCCCAGGGCGCGCGCCTCTTGCGGGTTGCGCACCTGCACAGCCTGGCCGTTGAAGAACACGCTGCCTTCATCGGGCTTGACCGAGCCGTAGATGATCTTCATCAGCGTGGACTTGCCCGCGCCGTTTTCGCCCAGCACCGCATGAATTTCACCCGGCAGCACGGTGAGCGAGACACCGCTGTTGGCCACCACGGCCGGGTAGCGCTTGGTGATGCCCACAAGCTGCAGCCGGGGCGGCGGCGACGCCCCCGGGGCGGAGGGAATAGGAGGTGAGCTCATGCGGGGATTGTCTCTCAGTTTTACAACTTGTTATAGGAACGAAAACACCTTCTTGCGCTTGTTCAGCATACCCAAGCAGCTATTCTTTTCGTAGCGAAGACGCGACAGCCTTCACACATTCGCGCAGCCACACGGCGGCCGCCGAATGGTGCGTGCGCGCATGCCACAGCTGGTAGTACATGAGCCGGGGAAACGGCACCGGGCAGGGCAGGATGGCCAGCGGCAGCTGGTCCACATACCGCTCGCAGTACTGGCGGCCGGTGGTCAGCACAAGCAAGCTCGATGCCACTATGCTGGGGATGAGGCTGAAATGCGCGCAGCGCGCCGTGATGTGGCGCTGCATGCCCAGGCTGTCCAGGTGGGCGTCGATCACGCCCCGCGCGCCAGGGTGGGTGGGCGTGGGGGCGATGTGCTCGGCGGCCAGCCAGCTCTCCACGTCCCAGCCGCGCCGCACGGCGGGGTGGTCCTTGCCGACCAGGCACACCACCTCGTCACCAAACAGGCGGCCCATGTGCAGGTCGTCCGGCGGCTGCGGCCAGTTGCCGATCACCACGTCCACATCGCCCTGGGCCAGGTGCGCGTGGTAGTGTGCGTCGGCCGACAAGGGCAGGATCTCGATGGGGCACAAAGGGGCTTCGACCTTGATGCGAGCCACGAGCTGGGGCAGGAACAGCGGGTCGAGGTAGTCGCTGGCCGCCACGCGGAAGGTGCGGGTGGCCGTGCGCGGGTCAAACCCGCGTGCATCCGAAAACAGTGCCTCGGCCGCACGCAGGATGGCCCCGGCGGGCTCCACCATGCGCAGCGCGGCGTCGGTGGGCATCATGCTGGCGCCGGAGCGCACCAGCAGCGGGTCGCCCGACAGGTCGCGCAGCCTTTTGAGCGCAGCCGACACCGCCGGCTGGTGCATGCCCAGGCGGACGGCGGCCCTCGATACGCTGCGTTCTGTGAGCACGGTGTGCAAGACCCTTATGAGATGGAGGTCTATCTTGTCGAAAAGGGCGTGGTCTCTCATAGCAGTGCGTGCATTGATGTCATAAGCTTGTACTTATGCTGAAGGCCTCAGGGCGCCCTACCCTCTGATGAATTGAAGAATTGATAGCAATCGAAGAAGCGGCATCCGTCATGACCACCCGACCCTTGCAATTCCTGCGCCGAGGCCAGCCCGTGGCGCTGGGCAATGTACCACCCGACCGCACCCTGCTGGAGGTGCTGCGCGAAGACCTGGGCAACACCGGCACCAAGGAGGGCTGCGGCGAAGGCGACTGCGGCGCCTGCACCGTGGTGCTGGGCGAAGAACGCGGCGGCCAGCTGCACTACAGCGCCGTGAACAGCTGCATCCGCCTGGCCCATTCGGTGAATGGCATGGCGCTGTGGACGGTGGAAGACCTGGCCGAAGACCCGCTGATCCAGCCGGTGGGTGAGGCCCCCGCTGCCCCACAAACGATCACGCTCCATCCTGCGCAGGAAGCGATGGTGCAGTGCCACGGCTCCCAGTGCGGCTTCTGCACACCGGGCTTCGTCATGAGCCTGTTTGGCATGTACCAGAACCACGTTTGCCACGGTGAGCCCATCACCCGCGAGCTGGCGCAGGAAGAACTCTCGGGCAACCTGTGCCGCTGCACCGGCTACCGCCCCATCCTCGACGCCGCCCAGCAGATGGCATCGCTGCCCGGCATGGCAGTCAATGAAGCCGAAGTGCTACAAAAACTGAAGCTTCTGGCACAAGACCAGAGCGCGCAAGCAGCCAATTTTTCTTATATCGCCCCCACCAGCCAGGCCGCCCTGCTGGCCGCACGCGCCGCCCACCCCGCTGCGCAGATCGTGGCGGGCTGTACCGACGTGGGGCTGTGGGTGACCAAGCAGCACAAGCAATACACGCAGGTGATCGACGTGACCCGCGCAGCCGAGCTGCGCGAGGTGGCGCAGCACGCCGAGGCCATCCACATCGGCGCGGCCGTGAGCCTGACCGACGCATTTGCAGCCCTCACCGCACAGTGGCCGCAACTGCACCGCTTTGCCACGCGGTTTGCGGGGCTGCCCGTGCGCAACTCCGGCACGCTGGGCGGCAACGTGGCCAACGGCTCGCCCATTGGCGACTCCATGCCGCTCCTGATCGCGCTGCGCGCCCAGGTGGTGCTGGCCAGCCAGGCCCGGGGCGAGCGCCAGCTGCCGCTGGAAGACCTGTACACCGGCTACCGGCAGAACGTGATGGCTGCGGATGAGTTGCTGGTGCGCATCGTGGTGCCCCGCCCCACCCCGCAAGAACAGCTCCGGGCATACAAGATTTCAAAGCGCTTTGACGACGACATCTCTGCCGTCTGCTTGGTGCTGAACCTCGACATCGTGGACGGCACCGTGCAGCGCGCCAGCATCGGCGCGGGCGGCGTGGCCGCCACCCCGGCCCGTGCGCGGCAGACAGAGGCTGCGCTGGTCGGCCAGCCCTGGACCGAGGCCACTGCACAGCGCGCCGCCGCCGTGCTGCAGGCCGAGTTCAGCCCCATCTCGGACATGCGCGCCAGTGGCGCCTACCGCCGCCAGGTGCTGGGCAGCCTGCTGCAACGCTACTGGCTGGAGAGCCAGGGCCACCCCTCGGTGAGCCTGGACACCTTGACGCTGGAGGCCACGGTATGAACGCCCCCGAACACATCCCCACCCAGGCCCTGCCCTCGCCCACGCGGGCCGCCATGGGCCACTCGCACATCCACGAAAGCGCCCGCGCCCAGGTGGCAGGCGCCGCCCACTACATCGACGACCTGCCCGAGGTGAAGGGCACGCTGTATGCGGCACCCATCCTCTCCACGGTGGCGCATGGCCGCCTGAACGGGGTGGATGCCACCGCCGCCCTCGCGCTGCCCGGCGTGCGTGGCGTAGTGCTGGCCAGCGATGTGCCCGGCGACAAGATCCTGGCCGCCTTTGCGCACGACGAACCGGTGTTTGCCATCGATAGCGTGCAGTTTGTGGGCCAGGTCATCGGCCTGGTGGTGGCCGACTCGGTCATGCAGGCACGCCGTGCGGTGCGCGCCGTCAAGCTCGACATCACCCCCCTGCCTGCCGTGCTGACGGTGCAGGACGCTTTGAAGGCGCAAAGTTATGTGCTGCCGCCGGTGTTTGTGCGCCGGGGCGATGCGGCCACGGGCCTGGCGCAATCTCCCCACCGCCTGAGCGGCGCGTTCGAGGTGGGCGGGCAGGAGCATTTCTACCTCGAAGGCCAGATCGCCTACGCCATGCCGCTGGAGCAAAAACAGTGGTGGGTCTACTCCAGCACCCAGCACCCGGGCGAGGTGCAGCATTGGGTCTCGCACGCCTTGGGCATCGACAACCATGCGGTGCGCGTGGAATGCCGCCGCATGGGTGGCGGCTTTGGCGGCAAGGAAACCCAGGCCGGCCACCTCGCTGTGTGGGCCGCTGTGGCGGCCAACAAGTTCGGCCGCCCCATCAAGCTGCGGCTGGACCGGGACGAGGACTTCTTGGTCACCGGCAAGCGCCACCCGTTTGCATACGAGTACGACGTGGGCTTTGACAACTCCGGCCGCATCACGGGCCTGAAGCTGCACATGGCGGCCAACTGCGGCTTCAGCGCTGACCTGTCGGGCCCCGTGGCCGACCGCGCCGTGTTCCACAGCGACAACGCCTATTACCTGAGCGATGTCGAAATCGCCTCGTACCGCTGCAAGACCCACACGCAGAGCCACACCGCGTTCCGCGGTTTTGGCGGCCCGCAAGGCGTGATCGTGATCGAGGCCATCCTGGGCGACATCGCGCGCACGCTGGGTTTGGACGCACAGGACGTGCGCCTGGCCAACCTGTATGGCAAGGACGCCAGCAGCGGCCGCAACGTCACCCACTACCAGATGGCGGTGGAAGACAACATCCTGCACGAGCTGCTGCCCACGCTGGAGCAAACCTCGGGCTACCGCCAGCGCCAGGCCGAAATTGCAGCCTGGAACGCGCACAACCCGGTCATCAAGCGCGGCATCGCCATCACGCCCGTCAAGTTCGGCATCAGCTTCACGGCCACATTGTTCAACCAGGCGGGCGCGCTGGTGCATGTGTACACCGACGGCAGCGTGCAGGTGAACCACGGCGGCACCGAAATGGGCCAGGGCCTGCACACCAAAGTGGCGCAGATCGTGGCCGACGAGCTGGGCGTGCCCCTCGCCCGCGTGCTGGTCACGGCCAGCGACACCAGCAAGGTGCCCAACGCCAGCGCCACGGCGGCCAGCAGCGGCACCGACCTGAACGGCCGCGCCGCCCAGTACGCCGCGCGCAACGTGCGCGACAACCTGGCCTCGTTCGTGTGCGGCCTGGACGGCTGCGGCGCAGGTGCTATCCGGTTCGCGGGTGGCCAGGTGATCTCGCCCAAGGCCGTGCGCAGCTTCGACGCCGTGGTCAAGGAGGCGTACGCCAACCGCATCCAGCTGTGGAGCGATGGCTTTTATCGCACGCCCAAGATCCACTACGACAAGGCCACGCTCACGGGCCGGCCGTTTTATTACTTCAGCTACGGCGCCGCCTGCACCGAGGTGGCCATCGACACCCTGACGGGCGAGAGCCGCGTGCTGAAGGTGGACATCCTGCACGACGTGGGCCACAGCATCAACCCGGCCATCGACATCGGCCAGATCGAGGGCGGCTTTGTGCAGGGCATGGGCTGGCTCACGACCGAGCAGTTGGTGTGGAACGACAAGGGCTACCTAGCCACCCACGCGCCCAGCACGTACAAGATCCCGGCCACGGGGGACATCCCGGCGCACTTCAAGGTGGACTTGTGGCCCGAAGCGAACCGGGAGGACAACGTGGGCGGCAGCAAGGCGGTGGGCGAGCCGCCGTTCATGCTGGCGATCAGTGTGTACGAGGCGCTGCGCAATGCGGTGGCGGCTGGGCGCAGTGGCGTGGATGCTACGGCGCCGGTGGTGTTGACGGCGCCGGCGACTGCGGAGAATGTGTTGAGGGCGTTGGGGCGGGTGGGGGATTGAGGTTTTTGGCCTCTACCGCCTGCTGATTGTGTCTTTGAAGCTATTATTTTTATAGCGTCTCAATTTCCACTCACCGTTCGGATTGAGTGGATCGAAACCAGTTCAACGCCTCCCATCCGTTCGGGCTGAGCTTCTGTCGAAGCCTGGGCGCTACCCAGGAGCCGTTCGGGCTGAGCTTGTCGAAGCCTTGGCGTGCTGGTTTGAAAGGCGTGCCTGGGTTCAGGGCTGAGGCCGGGGTGTGCGCCCGGCGGCGCAGTAACTTTCTTTCGTCTCGCCGAAAGAAAGTCACCAAAGAAAGGGCGACCCTGCTGTCTGCGACCCCTTCGCTTCGCTGCGGGGCAACCTGGGGTGCTCGGTCACGGGGTGCACCGCAGAACTCGCTGCGCGCCTGCGGCGCTCCGCTCGAACAACTGCGGTGAGTCAGTTCACGAAGCATGCGCGCTCCGACGCGCATGCCACCCCGCGCCCTGCGCGCCCCAGGCGCATACAGAAGGGAACCCGCGAATCGGACATCCACACGGGCCATCGCTGCGCTCGGCCCAGCCTGCGCAGCGCGTGGCGCTTGCGCCCGCGAGAGGGGGCCGAGCGAAGCAAAGGCCCGAGTGGCTGTTTGGCTGTTTGGCTGTTTGGCTGTTTGGCTGTTTGGCTGTTTGGCTGTTTGGCTGTTTGGCTGTTTGGGTTTTCGGCTGTTCGGCTCCCCACCCCCTGCTGGCTGCGCCTGCGGCGGGGCGGKTGTGGGGTGGCACGCGCGTCGGAGCGCGCGTGCTTCGTGCTCTGACTCGCCGTGGTTGTCCGAGCGGCGCTGCGTAGCAGCAAAGCGAGTTCCACGGCGCACCCCGCAACCGCCCCGACGCAGGTTTGCCCCGGAGCGCAGCGCAGGGGACGCAGACTGGGGATCGCCCTTTCTTTGGTGACTTTCTTTCGGCGACGCGAAAGAAAGTTACTCGCGCGCCGGGCGACTCCCGGCCTCCGCACTCAACCCAAGCACGCCTTTCAAACCAACACGCTCCAGCTTCGAAAACCTCAGCCCGATCGGTTCCGAGGTAGCGCCAAGGCTTCGACAAGCTCAGCCCGAACGGGTAGGGAAGCAGCGCCCGAGCGACGACAAACGCAGCCCAAACAGGCAGGAATGATTCACTACAAAAACAATAGCCACCAAGGCAAACCCAGTAGGCGCCAGCACCCCAAAAACCCTCAAACCGGCCCCAACGCCATCCGCCCCGACGCCGAAGCCGACACCGTCGCCTGGCTCGCATGCCGCGTCTCCACCCGGTTGCGCCCCGCCCGCTTGGCGTCATAACAAGCCATGTCCGCCGCATACAGCACCGACGGCACATCCTGCAGGCTCGCATCCAGCACCACCAGCCCGATGCTCACCCCCAGCGTAAAACTGCGCCCCTGGTACGACGGCTCCCAGGCGTGCACCGCCACGCGCAGCTGCTCGGCCACCGCCTGGCCGCGTGCCAGGGCGCAGCCGGGCAGCACCACCGCAAACTCATCACCCCCCAGGCGCGCCGCCCAGCCGATCTGGCGCACCTGCGATGCCAGCAGGCGGGCCACATGGCGCAGCACATCGTCACCCGCGTCGTGGCCCGCAATGTCGTTGACCACGGTGAAATGGTCCAGATCGAGGAACAGCACCACCCCGTCGCCCTGCGGCTCATTGCCGTCCTCATCCTCTGCGGTGCTGCGCTGGCGCGTGGAGCGCTCGGCCATCAGCAAGCCCAGACGCTCGTCGAAAGCAGCGCGGTTGTAGAGCTGGGTCAGGGCATCGTGCGTGCGCTCCCAGGCGTGCTGCACCTGGGCTTCGCGGGCGGCGGTGATGTCTTCCAGGATCCACACGGTGCCGCCATGCATCTCGTCGGGCCGCACGCCGCGCCCCTGCACACGGGCCCACACGGGCGTGCCGTCCTTGCGCATGAAGCAGATGTCGCCGTCGAACGCGCCATGCGCGGCCATTTCGGAGCGCACGCGCTCGCCCACCTGGGCATAGTCGGCGTCGCTGGCGTACACGGTGCGTGCGGGGCGGCCCTGCAGCTCCTGCGCGGTGTAGCCCAGCATCACGCAGGCCTGGCGGCCCACCACGTCCAGCATGCCGTGACGCGAGATGATGATGCCCACCGAGGCGCTGTCGAGCACGGCCTGGAACTGGCCATCGAGCGTGTCCTTGCGCTGCTGTTGCTGCTGGCCCTGGTGCACCAGGCCCTGGAACACGCGTACCAGCTCGCCCACCTCGCCGCCCGCGCGGGGCCAGTCCTGGTCGGCCGGGGGCTGCTGGTGCCGGGTGCTGGTCTTGAGCAGCTGGCGCGCCTTGTGGGTGAGCTGCGCCAGGGGCTGCGCCATCCAGCCCATCAGGGCCACGGCCAGCAGCATGCACAGCAGCATGCTGGCCACGGCCAGCCACCAGGCTTCGCGCTGGGCGCCGCGCAAGGGCGCCAGCAATGCCTGCGAGGTGCTGACCCGCGCCACGATCCACTGCGGCAGGGGCATGCCCGCCATGCTCACGATGTGGTCGGGCTGCACATGGCTCATGCCCCGGCCCACCACGGGCTGGGCCTGGGTCAGCCAGCGGGTGTACACGGGCGCCAGCCCGGCTTCGTCGCGCACCTGGCCCAGGATGCGGGACGAGTCGGAGTGCGAGAGGATGGTGCCGTCGCGTGTGAACACGATGAGCTGCGAGTCTTCGCGCGCGGGCAGCGTCATGGACGGGGGCAGCAGGCTTTGCGACTGCAGGCGCAAGGCCCCGGCCACCACGCCCAGCACGGTGCCGTCTTCGCGATGCAGTGGCATGGTGAACATCACACGCGGCTCGCCACCGCGCCCGGTGATCAGCTCAGACACCAGCGGCTTGCCGTCCACCAGGGTGCGGCGCAGGGCGTCGCGCTCGGCCGGGTCCAGCTCAGAGGCTTTTTGCTGTTGCCCGGCGCGCAGGTTCAGGCGCAGCTCGCCGTTGTCGCGGGCCACCTGCATGGTGTCGAAGAACTGCACGGCGGGCAGGCCCTGCTGCAGCAGCCATTCGAGCGACGAGGGGGATTCGAGCATGCCGGGCGTGATGCCTGCGGCCACGGTGCGCAGCACCTTCTGGCTTTGTTCGATCTTGCTGGCCAGCAGGCGGGCCACGACTTCGACCTCATCGGTCTGCTGGTTGACCACCCGGCGCACGGCCTCTTGCCCCGATGCGCGGGTGACCAGCCAGGCTGCCACCGCCCCCGACAAGGCCACAGCCAGCGCCGCCACCAGCATGAGCCGCAGCACCAGCGTGCCCGGCACCAGCCAGCCGGAAGCGTCGTCGGGCGCAGCCGATGGCGCAGGGGCCGTCATGGGCACCCCGGCACAGGAACGTCGCAGGCACGCGGAAGGTTAGGCATGGGGACGGGTCACAGCAGACATGTCCCAACAAATATACGCAGCCCCCGGGGCCGGGGGCTTGGGTGGAACCCTTGGAAAAACGCAAGGAAAAACCCTGAGCCCGGCACTGGCGCAGCCCAAGCCAGTGCCACCGTGGAGCTGGCTTCGCCAGGCCACGGCTGGCGTCCCCATCCCCCAGGAGAGGGGGAAGGCGCCGAAGGCGACTCAGGGGGTGATGCCTAACACCCCGCCATCGACTGCAATGCCCGGGGCTGGGGCAGGTTCAGCACGTTGCCGGTGCCATGGATGAGCCCCAGCTCCCGCAAATGGCGCAGCACGCGCGAGAAGGTCTCGGGGGCAATGCCCAGTTGCGCAGCAATCAGGCGCTTGCGCTGGTGCAGCGTGACCTGCATGGCGCCCGTGGGGTCGGGTTCGGCATGCTTGAGCAGCCATTGGGCACAGCGCGACTCCGCGTCCTGCGCGAGGCGGCTTACCGCCAGTTCGGACTGCTGCCGGTAGCCCTGGGCCATGTCCAGCAGCAGGCCGCGCGCACCCGGTGTCATGGCGGCCAGGCTCCGGCGGAACTCTTCAATGGGCAGGCGCCGCACCTGCAGGCGCGTGTCAGCCACCATGTCCACCGGGAAGGGCAGGCCCATCAGGGCCGATGCGGCATCGAGCCAGAACGGCCCTTCCACCGCGCCCAGCTGGTGACGCAGAAAGCCGTCATCCAGCACGCCGCGCAGCACGCGGCCGCTTTCCAGGTGCAACACGGAGGTGAGGACCTCATTGCGCCTGCGCAGCACTTCGCCGGGGGCGATCACCTCGGTGTCAGCGGGCAGGGAGAAAAGGGTAGAGGGCAGCATGGAAGCCACTTTGCCGCGTCGCCGCGCCCGGGGCATTGAGCAAGATCAAAGCCAAACCACGTCGCAAGCCGCGTCCTGCAAGGGTTTGCGCAAAAACACAAG
Source organism: Acidovorax sp. GW101-3H11 (assembly GCF_001633105.1). Taxonomy (GTDB): domain Bacteria; phylum Pseudomonadota; class Gammaproteobacteria; order Burkholderiales; family Burkholderiaceae_C; genus Acidovorax. The sequence continues at coordinate 41,518 of NZ_LUKZ01000028.1, read as the reverse complement.
AAAGCTGCGTGCGGACCTGCTATCGCCGCGTGCCTGCACCCGGCCCTGCCTGCACTGCGATGGGATGTGCAGCTGTAAGAACCTGTGTCAGCAGAGGCACGGAAATTGCGAATTCCTGCGTGCGGGCCCGCCGCTGCACCACGGTGCACACCGGGCTGCAAGCACCCCTTCCCAACGCCGGGCATCCGGCATTTCACCTCCAGGAAAATCCATGAAAAAAAACCTGTCCGCACTGCCCCTGTCTCTTTCGCTGGGCGGCGCACTGCTGTTGTGCACCATCGGGGCCCAGGCCCAAAGCTCGGTCCAGCTGATGGGGCTGACCGATGTGTATGTGGGCTCCATGAAAAACGCCGGTGACGCGGGTCGCAGCGCAGTGGTGGGCAGCGGTGGCATGACCACGTCGTGGTTCGGCGTCAAGGGCACGGAGGACCTGGGCGGCGGGCTCAAGGCCAACTTCGCACTCACCTCCTTCATCAAGGTGGACAGTGGCGTGCAGGGCCGCTTCGCCAACGACACCTTCTTCTCGCGCGATGCCAACGTGGGCCTGTCGGGTGGCTTCGGCAACGTCACCGTGGGCCGGGGCATGGCGCCCAACTTTTTGCCCTCCATCGTGTCGAACCCGCTGGGGGATTCGTTCACCTTCGCGCCCGTAATCCTGCACATGAACGTGCCGCTGTTCAACGGCACCGGCTGGGGTTCCACCACGCCGTCGGACACAGGCTGGGCCAACGAGATCATCTACAGCACGCCCAACTTTGGCGGGCTCTCGGCCAACCTGCATTACCAGTTTGGCGAGATCGCGGGCGACAGCAGCAAGAAGAACGTGGGCATCAACGCGCTGTACTTCAACGGCCCCATCACGCTCACCGGCTTTTATGAGCGCGACCAGATGAGCAACCCCGCCGTGCCCAGCACCTACCTGGGCACCACCAAGACCGACTGGATGCTGGGCGGCGCCTACGACTTCACGGTGGTCAAGGCCTTTGCCAGCTATGGCCAGGCCAAGGCCGACAACACCACCAACAAGGCCAAGACCACGCAACTGGGCGTGTCGGTGCCCGTGGGCGCCACCGGCAAGGTGCTGGCATCGTGGGCACAGACCACGCTGAGCGCCACCGATATCTCGCGCAAGACCTTCACCGTAGGCTACGACCATTTCCTGTCCAAACGCACCGACCTCTACGTGATGGCCATGGCCGACCGCATCACCAGCCAGGCCAAGGGCAGCAGCGTGGGCGTGGGCGTTCGCCACCGCTTCTGAGGCTCTTGAGCGGGCCTTTGTGAACAAAAAAGGCCCGCTCCGCGCTACAGACATGCCGTACCAGCTATCAAAAAAGTAGCATTCATGATTCTGTAACCAAACTGTCACGGCGACTGGGTATCTTTGCGTCCTTGCTCAGGGACCCACAACGCGATGCAGAACACCCAATGGAGTCGGCTGGAGGCGATGATGGCGCTGCTGTCGCCCGCTGCTCGCCATGGCACCGGCCCACTGGCCCGGCTCATGCAGGGGGGTGGGCTGCACTGCGTCTTCCAGCCCCTGGCCGATCTGCGCGAGGGCAACATCCATGCCCATGAGGCCCTGATCCGGGGCCCCCAGGACTCCCCCCTCCACACCCCCGACGTGCTGCTGAGTCTGGCGCGGCAGGAGGGCATCCTGCAGGACTTCGAGCTGCTGTGCGTGTTCACCGCACTCGCCCAATGGGGCCAGCACGAAGCGCCGGGGCGCCTGTTCGTCAACATCAGCGCCGATGCGCTGGTGCACGGCGTGGCGCTGGTGGGCGCCGAGATGCTGGGCGAGACCGTGCGCAGCTTTGGCCTGAGCGCCCGCATGCTGGTGCTGGAGATCACCGAACACGAGCGCGTGAGCGACATGCCCGTGCTGCGCCAGGCCATCAAGGCCGTGCACGCCTGCGGCGCGCGCGTGGCGCTCGACGATTTTGGCGACGGCCGCTCCAGCCTGCGGCTGTGGTCCGAGGTCAAGCCCGACTTCGTGAAGATCGACAAGTACTTCATCCACGACATCAGCGACCACCCCGAGAACCTGCAGATGCTGCAGGCCATCAAGGGCATTGCCGACGTGTTTGGCACCAAGCTGATTGCCGAGGGCATCGAGACCCGCGACGACCTGCGCGCGCTGCGCGACCTGGACATCCCCTACGGCCAGGGCTGGCTGCTGGGCCGCCCGGCGCGCGAGCCACGCAACGCGGTGGAGGGCGCGGCGCTGGAGGTGATGCAGGACCGCCGCGTGGCCGTGCTGCCGCACCTGGGCCAGACCGCGCGCCCGGGCATCCTGCGCAGCCTGCTGGTGGTGCAGGCGCCCACCGCATCGCCCGCCACCAGCAACGATGCGGTGGCCGTGATCTTCCACCAGCACACAGACCTGCACGCGCTGGCCGTGGTGGACGGCACACGCCCCGTGGCGCTCATCAACCGCCAGCAGTTCATGAACCACTACGCCACGCTGTACTTCCGCGAGGTGCATGGCCGCAAGTCCTGCCTGGCCTTTGCCAACCAGGCGCCGCGTGTGGTGGAGCTGGACTGCGACGTGGACCAGCTGGTGGGCATCCTCACCTCGCAGGACCAGCGCTACCTGAGCGACGGCTACATCGTGACCGACAACGGCCGCTACCTGGGCCTGGGCACGGGCGACCAGCTGGTGCGCGCCGTGACCGAAACCCGCATCGAGGCCGCGCGGCACGCCAACCCGCTGACCTTTCTGCCCGGCAACATCCCCATCAGCCTGCACATGCAGCGCCTGCTGGAAAGTGGCACCGAGTTTGTGGCCTGCTACGCCGACCTGAACAACTTCAAGCCCTTCAACGACCACTACGGCTACTGGCGTGGCGACCAGATGATCCGCCTGGTGGCGCGCCTGGCCACGGCCCACTGCGACGCGCGCCGCGACTTTGTGGGCCATGTGGGCGGGGACGATTTCATGCTGATCTTTCAGAGCAGCAACTGGCTGCAGCGCTGCAAGAACATCGTGGACGAGTTTGCACGCGAGGCCGTCACGCTGTTCGACGACGGCGCCCGGCAGGCAGGCGGCATCCACGCAGAAGACCGGCATGGCGTGCGGCGGTTCTTTCCGTGCACCACCTTGGCCATCGGTGCCGTGCGCATCACGCCCGGGCGCTTCCGGCACGCCGAAGAGGTGGCCAACCTGGCCGCCGTGGCCAAACATGAGGCCAAGCTCGCCGCCACCGGCGTGGTTCTGCACGGCGGCTTCACCGAATCCAGCCTGGGCGCACTGGCGGCCACGCGGGTGCTGCAGGATGTGCTGGCGGCTTGAGGACTGGAGGGAGCAGCGGAGGTGGATGGGCTCGTGAGGCGAACAACCGCAATGAACCTGCGAATGACGCAGAGACCCTTTCCCCGCAACATGGCTTCAGTCAGCCATAGGGACTGGACGATTCACGCGGTGGGCCAGTCAGCCTCAGCCCCAGGCGCGACTGTGAGCGCCCGCCCCCATCAGGTCATTGATTCTGTGCGCGGCTCAAATTGGAGTCGCGGTCACCCGGCTTTTCAACTTCGCAGACTATAGTTTTTCGGCTAAGGCGTGCCGGGTTTCTCGGAATTTCTATACATGGACACCTCCACAGCGCATCGACCGCAATCCCAAACTGCAAGCCACTTCCAGGAGGAATCCGTGTCCAGAATATCCCGAACAATCCGGCTTATTTCGCACGATTTTCGGGATACATCACGTTCGACTGCAGCGAGTTGCTTGGGCTCCCAACCAAGGCTAGACTCGAATTCACGATCTGTAACGAGAGACGATTGATGGAATTCAGCCAAGTTGGAGAGTTATCTGTCACGACCTATGCGTCGTACGCCGCTGTCGTTGATCGAGTTAAGTCGGCAATTTCAGAGAAGGGTTGGAAGGTCATTGCAGTGAACGCCAGTAGTGGCGTGCTGCAAGGAAAGGGGCGCTTCTATCTGAACTCTTTCGACATCTCGGTAACCTTCAAAACAGTCGCGGCCAATATGATCCAGGTCGACTTTGAATGCGACTTTCCCAACAACATCGACATATGGGAGTCGGGAAAAGCCCGCACCAAAGAGTTGATCGAGGCCGTTGTGCAAGGAAATTGGACTGTGCCAGACATGCCTCCGCCTGCGTTCGCTCCAGCGACTGCGCCTGTGAGTGCTACATCGTTTGATGCACATACGAACGGAGCGGCCCCTCTGCCTCAAGCAACGGCTATTGTTGCCCCTAGTGCAGCACCCTTGACTACTCCATGGGTCGGTGGTCGGCTGATATGGGTAATGGGCGGTGGTGCCGCCTTCGTTGTAGTAGCCGGCTTGTTCATGTTCGCCGGGGGTGATGAGAGCCAATGTAAGAAGGAGGCTCACAACGACTTCGTCACGGCAAACCGCATGGGGGGAGCAGCTGAATACGTCAAGCTCTGCGTAAGAATGAAAAGAATGGAGCGTGAAATCGAAGCTACCCGTCGGAAGCCGTAAGAGCATGGCTTGCCCACCTCACGATGCTCAACGCGATCAAGATCTCAGGTCGCTATTGCCCGTGCAGATCGACGAACGTTGCGTGATCGCAAATTGCTCTATCTCAATCCCTAACCATGCTGTGCTGTATCCAGACGGGCTACCCACTCCAGTGCGTAATCACTGCGCTTACCAAGCGTGGGAGGGAGTCTCGGAACTCTTGCAATGGGCAGATGAAGAGCAACCCAAATTCGTGCTGATTCACTCTCGCGGGAAAGTCCTCTACGTGTTGCGCGCTCAGAGCTGGTGGCGTGTTGTAGATGATCGAGTTGTTTTTGAGTTGGCCGACCTTGAGGAAAATCATCCTTATCTGGCTTGCTGTGGAACGGATATCTCCTCTGTGACGGTGACTCTTGGCTCTCATAGCGCGTTCTTTTTGGACTAAATTATGGAAACCGCTTGGAGGGCGGTTGTCTAGCTCAGCGGGCAGTGGGCGTCGTCGCCGATTGAGCAATGCAGTCGAACATATCAGTCAACACGGACACCGAGGAGCGGACTGCCGCTACACGGCGATCCGCTCTTCGGCGCCGGTTACTTCTATGTTGAGCGCCTGCCTCCGCTGACTACACCGCAGCTCCTGACCGAATCCTGCCGCCACGCTCTGCAACCCTCAAGGCCCCGTAGGCGCCCCTGCCTCGAACCAGCGCTTGACCAGCGCGCGCTCCGCATCCGTCATGCCCGTGGCGTTGTTCATGGGCATGAGCTTTTGCACCACCACCTGCTGGTAGACGGCCTGGGCATGTTGCTGGACCAGCGCGGGGGAATCGAGCCGCATGTTTTTCATCTGCACCTGCTCGCCGTGGCACATATAGCAGCGCTGCGCCAGCACGGCCTGCACCGATTTGAAGTCAATTTGGCTGCCTGCGCCCGCTGCGCTTGCCCCAGCAGCTCCTGAAACAGGAGCAACACCAGGTGCAGGCATGGGTGTGGCCACGGCCGCGACGGGTGCCGGGCGCATCCAGGCGATGGCGCCCACAATCACCACCACGCCCACCAGCGCATAGGGCAGCGGGTTGCCGTTGCGGCCCAGCTTGTAGCCGTGGCGCATCACAAAGAACTGGCGGATGGCCGCGCCCGCGAACATCATCAGGATCAGCACCAGCCAGTTCTGCGGGTGGCTCCAGGTAAAGCTGTAGTGGTTGCTGAGCATGGCAAACAGCACGGGCAGCGTGAAGTAGGTGTTGTGCACGCTGCGCTGCTTGCCACGTTTGCCGTGGATCGGGTCCACCGGCTCGCCCGCCTTGATCTGGGCGATGACGGTGCGCTGGCCGGGGATGATCCAGAAGAACACGTTGGCGCTCATGGCCGTGGCAATCATCGCGCCCACCAGCAAGAAGGCCGCGCGGCCCGCAAACCAGTGGCAGGCCAGCCACGAGGCAATGCACACCAGCACCAGCACCAGCGCGCCCACAATGGCGTCGCCGTTTTTCCTCTGGCCAAAGATGCGGCAGATCGCGTCGTACAGCAGCCAGAACACGACGAAGAACGCCAGCGCCACGACGATGGCTGTGGCAGGCGCCCAGTCCATGCGCGACTTGTCGATGAGGTAGGTGCTGGCGCTAAACAGGTAGGACACCGTGAACAGCGCAAACCCGCTGATCCAGGTGCTGTAGCTCTCCCAGAAGAACCAGTGCAGGTGCCCGGGCAGCTTGGGCGGCGATACAGCGAACTTGACGGGGTGGTAGAAGCCGCCGCCGTGCACGGCCCAGAGTTCGCCACTCACACCCTGCTTCTTGAGGTCGTCGTCCTCGGGCGGCGTGAGGCTGCTGTCGAGGAAGACGAAGTAGAACGACGAGCCAATCCAGGCGATGGCGGTGATGACGTGGACCCAGCGCAAGAGCAGGTTGGCCCAGTCGAGAAGGTAGCTTTCCATAGTTCTCAACCTTGGCGGCGTGCGGGCGAATGTGCCGCGCATGCCGCTTGTACAACCTGCTCACCACTGCGGGCGCTCTGAGCAGAAGAAGGGGGTCGCGCACCTGGGCAGAGAGAATCTGCTGGGCACCGCTGCGACCGGTGAATCAAAGTGTATGCAGAAATTGTTCCCGCTTCCAGCCCCAGTCTGGTGCCTGCGGGGCGGGAATTACCCGCATTCAAGCTGTTGTGACGGCAGGTGCATGAATCGTTCCAGCCATCGTCCCTCAGGCTGACTTCAGGCTGAGCAGCAGCTGCGCCGCCACAGCCACGGCGATCACCTCGGGCTCCTTGCCCCCGATGCCGGGGATGCCGATGGGGCAGGTCACCTGGGTCAGCTCGTCCTGGCTGAACCCCCGGCTGCGCAGGCGGCTGCCAAAGGTGGCCCATTTGGTCTGGCTGCCGATCAGCCCGATGAAGGGCAGGTCCCGATGCTGCCGCTGGCGCTGCAGGCAGGCGGCCACCACATCCAGGTCCTCGGCATGGCTGAAGCTCATGATCAGCACGCGGCTGCCCGGCGCCAGGCCCGGCACGGCCCCCTGCACCGGGTCGGAATGCTCGCAGACTGCGCCGTCGGGCGGCGGCTCGGGGAAGATGCCGTCGCGGCTGTCGATCCACGTCAGCGCAAACGGCAGCGGCGCCAGCACACGGGCCAGCGCGTGGCCCACATGGCCGCCGCCAAACAGCGCCACGGGGTGGTGGCGGGGCACCAGGCGAGCGCCCAGGCCCGGGGCATCGGCCGCCGTGAGCAGCACAAAGCCCAGGTGCACCACGCCGCCACAGCATTGGCCGAGCGCAGGGCCCAGCGCGTACCGCACGGGCGCTGGGTTGCTGGCCGCCGTGCCTGCCAGCCGCAGGCGCGCTTCTGCAATGGCCTGCAGCTCCAGGTGCCCCCCGCCGATGGTGCCCACCAGGCGGTCGGCAAACACGGCCATCCAGGCCCCGGCCTCGCGGGGCACCGACCCTTGGGTAGACTCTACGGTTACCAGGCATGCTGGCCCGGCGGTCAAACCGTCCAACAGCAAACGCAAATTTGTCACCGCCATTCCTTTGTCGTTAACGCCCCTGGCCACTGGCACCGCTGGTGGCCCCTGCCACACCCACACCATGCCCGACACGCCCCCCCACCGCTCCCCCGGCCCGCGCAGCCACTGGCTGCTGGCAGGCATCATGGCCCTTGGTGCCGCCCTGGTATCGGCCTGCAAATCGCCGCCAGAACCCGCCCCGGCGCCTCCTGACAGCGTGCCGTCCACCAGCGCAGAGCCCGGTGGCGTGAAGGGCCCGGTGCCCGCTGCCGCCGGGTCGGCACGCCCCTCGGCCGCCGCCACGCCCCAAGCCTACCGGCAGGATGCGGCCACGCACCTTTATGGGCTGAACCGCGAACGCATCTTCAAAGGCAAGCTGCCCGCCCAGTTGTACGCCATTGGCGTGCTGCAGGTGGACATTGACCGCAGCGGCAAGGTCACCCGCCTGCACTGGATGCGCGCCCCGCGCCACGCGCCCGAGGTGGTGGCCGAAATCGAGCGCACCGTGCGCGCTGCGGCGCCCTTCCCTGCGCCCACGCGCATGGGCAAGGTCACCTACACCGACACCTGGCTGTGGGACAAGGGCGGGCACTTTCAGCTGGATACCCTCACGGAAGGCCAGCTTTAGGGGTATCCCCTGAGCGGCCGCAATGCCTACGAACCTCGGTAGGTCGAATAGCTCCACGGGCTCACCAGCAGGGGCACGTGGTAGTGCTGGTCGGCATGCGCAATGCCGAAATCCAGGCTCACCTGGTTCAAAAAGTTGGGTTCGGGCAACTGCACGCCCCGGGCCTTGAAGTAGCCCGCCACATCAAAACGCAGCCGGTAGGTGCCGGTGCGCAGGCTGGTGTTGTCAAACAGCGGTGCATCGGTGCGGCCGTCGTGGTTTAGCACCAGACGTTTGATGAGGGTGGCGTTGTCGCCGTCGGTGGCATACAGGGCGACCTCCATGCCGGCGGCGGGGCAGCCGTTCATGGTGTCGAGAACGTGGGTGCTCAATCCCATAGGGAATCTCCTGAAGTGGGGACCACGGCCGATCGGCGAGGATTGCCAGATCGCAGCGTGTAGACCAAAAGTGTATACACTTTTCGCCATCCAACGTATCATGCCACCATGGAATCTTCATCCACCAGTGCGATTGTCGAGGCGCTGACCCGCGCCATCGTGGAGCACCGCCTGCAGCCAGGCACCAAATTGGCCGAGCAGAAACTGGCCGACCACTTCGGCGTGTCGCGCACGCTGGTGCGCCAGGCGCTGTTCCAGCTCGCGCAAAACCGCCTCGTCACGCTGGAGCCCGCGCGTGGCGCTTTTGTCTCCACGCCTTCCGTCGAAGAGGCCCGGCAAGTATTTGCGGTGCGCCGCATGCTCGAAACCGAGATGACGCGCGCCTTTGTGCAAACGGTGACCCCCGCCAAGATCAAGGCCCTGCGCGCCCATGTGGCCAGCGAGAAGGCCGCCATGGGCACGGCCGACGCGAGCAGCCGCACCGAGTTGCTGGGCGACTTCCATGTGCGCATGGCCGAACTCATGGGCAACGAGGTGCTGGCACAAATGCTGGGCGACCTGATCTCGCGCTGCGCGCTGATCACGTTGATGTACCAGTCGGCCAGCGCCGCCGAACACTCCCACGAGGAGCATGGCGACATCGTGGCCGCCCTGGCCGCACGCGACGAGGCGCTGGCCGTCTCCCTCATGCAGTCGCACCTCGAACATGTGGAAGCCAGCCTGACGTTTGACCGCAAACGCCCGGCCAGCGACCTGGCCGCCGCGCTGATGCCGTGACCCTTTGAACCCCTGACGCCCATGATCTACGACTCCACCCAGCATTACCCCCGCGACCTCATCGGCTACGGCAAGACCCCGCCCCACGCGCAGTGGCCGGGGGGTGCGCGCATTGCCGTGCAGTTTGTGCTGAATTACGAAGAAGGCGGCGAGAACGCCGTGCTGCACGGCGATGCGGGCAGCGAACAGTTCCTGTCGGAAATGTTCAACCCCGCCAGCTACCCAGAGCGGCACATGAGCATGGAGGGTATCTACGAATACGGCTCGCGGGCTGGCGTCTGGCGCATCCTGCGCGAGTTTGAAAAGCGCCAGCTGCCGCTCACGGTGTTCGGCGTGTCGAGCGCGCTGCAACGCCACCCTGACCTGACCCAGGCTTTTGTGGAACTGGGCCACGAGATCGCCTGCCATGGCCTCAAGTGGATTCACTACCAACATATCCCCGAAGACGTCGAGGGCGCGCACATGGCCGAGGCCATGGCCATCATCGAGCGCATGACCGGAGAAAGAGCCTTGGGCTGGTACACCGGCCGCGACAGCCCCAACACCCACCGACTGGTGGCCGACTTCGGCGGCTTTGAGTACGACAGCGACTACTACGGCGACGACCTTCCGTTCTGGATGGACGTGAAAAAAAGCAATGGAGCCACCGTGCCCCAGCTCATCGTGCCCTACACACTCGACTGCAACGACATGCGCTTTGCGCTGCCCCAGGGCTACTCGCACGCCGACCCGTTCTTCCAGTACATGAAGGACACCTTCGACGCACTCTATGCCGAAGGCGACCCGGCAGGCGACAACGCGCCCAAGATGATGAGCATCGGCATGCACTGCCGCCTGCTGGGCCGCCCTGGCCGCATCACGGCGCTGCAGCGTTTTCTGGACCACATCCAGCAGCACAGCGACGTGTGGGTGTGCCGCCGCATCGACATCGCGCGCCACTGGAAACAGGCGCACCCCTACCCTTCACAGAAAGCAGGCTGACCCATGGCCCTGACCCTGGAACAACTCAACGCCGCCAGCCCCGCCGAGGCCCTGCAGCTGCTGGACGGCCTGTACGAACACTCGCCCTGGATTGCAGAGCGCGCGCTGGCGCAGCGCCCCTTCCGCTCGCAGGCCCACCTGCAGCACGCACTGGCCCAGGTCGTGCGCACGGCGGGGCAGGACGCGCAGCTCGCGCTGATCCGCGCCCACCCCGAACTGGCGGGCAAGGCCATGGTGGCCAAGAATCTCACGGCCGAGTCCACCAACGAGCAGAGCAAAGCGGGCCTCACGCAGTGCACGCCCGAGGAGTTCGAGCGCATCCAGCAGCTCAACGCGGCCTACAACGAACGCTTCGGCTTCCCGTTCATCCTGGCGGTGCGCGGGCCGCGCGGCACGGGCCTGCCCAAGCAGGCGATCATCGACACCTTTGCCCGGCGCCTGGACAACCACCCCGAGTTCGAGCTGGCCGAGGCATTGCGCAACATCTACCGCATCGCCGAGATCCGCCTGAACGACAAGTTCGCCACCGAGCCCGTGCTGGGCAACGACGTGTGGGACTGGCAGGAAAAGCTCGCCGAACACTCCGACCCCGGTTTCGCCGAAAAAGGCCAGCTCACCGTCACGTATCTGACCGACGCGCACCGCGCCTGCGCCCAGCGCATCAGCCACTGGATGCGCGACTGCGGCTTTGACGAGGTGGAGATCGACGCCGTGGGCAACGTGGTGGGGCGCTACCACCCCGCCACGGAAGGCGCGCGTTACCTCATGACCGGCAGCCACTACGACACTGTGCGCAACGGCGGCAAGTACGACGGCCGCTTGGGCATTTTTGTGCCCATGGCCTGTGTGCGCGAGCTGCACCGCGCTGGCAGGCGCCTGCCCTTCGGCATCGAGGTGGTGGGCTTTGCCGAAGAAGAAGGCCAGCGCTACAAGGCCACCTTCCTCGGCTCGGGCGCGCTCATTGGCGATTTCAACCCCGCTTGGCTTGACCAGAAGGACGTGGACGGAGTGACCATGCGCGCGGCCATGCAGCATGCGGGCCTGTGCATCGATGACATCCCGAAGCTGCAGCGCGACCCGGCGCAGTACCTGGGCTTCATCGAGGTGCACATCGAGCAGGGCCCCGTGCTCAACGAGCTGGACCTGCCCCTGGGCGTGGTCACCTCCATCAACGGCAGCGTGCGGTTTCTGTGCGAGATGATCGGCACCGCCAGCCACGCGGGCACCACCCCCATGGACCGCCGCCGCGACGCAGCCGTGGCCGTGGCAGAGCTGGCGCTGTATGTGGAGCAGCGTGCCGCGCAGGACGGCGACTCGGTCGGCACCATCGGCCAGCTGCAGGTGCCTGCAGGCTCCATCAACGTGGTACCCGGCCGCTGCCAATTCAGCCTGGACCTGCGCGCGCCCACCGATGCGCAGCGCAATGCATTGGTGAGCGACGTGAAGGAGCAGCTTGCAAAAATTGCCGCCCGGCGCGGCCTGCGCTACACGCTGGAGGAATCCATGCGCGCCGCGGCTGCGCCCAGCGCGCCCGCCTGGCAGCACCACTGGGAGCGCGCCGTGGACGCCCTGGGTGTGCCCGTGTTCCGCATGCCCAGCGGCGCGGGACACGACGCGATGAAGCTCCACGAAATCATGCCCCAGGCCATGCTCTTTGTGCGCGGGCTGAACTCGGGCATCAGCCACAACCCGCTCGAATCCACCACCAACAACGACATGCAGCTGGCCGTGGACGCCTTCACCCAGGTGCTGCGCCAACTTGCAGAGGAACAACAACCATGACCACCCCTAACCACTACGCCGCGCTGGACGCCTGGATCGACCAGCACTTTGACGAGGAAGTGCGCTTTTTGCAGGCCCTGGTGCGCGTGCCCACCGACACGCCACCCGGCAACAACGCCCCCCACGCCGAACGCACGGCCGAGCTGCTGAAGGAATTTGGCTACGAGGCCGAGAAACATGCCGTGCCCGCCGCCGACGTGTTGGCCTACGGCATGGAATCCATCACCAACCTCATCGTGCGCAGACCCTACGGCAACGGCGGCAAGACCATTGCCCTGAACGCCCACGGTGATGTGGTGCCGCCCGGCGAAGGCTGGACACACGACCCCTACGGCGCCGAGATTGAGGGTGGCGCCATGTATGGCCGCGCCACTGCCGTGAGCAAAAGCGACTTTGCGAGCTTCACCTTCGCCGTGCGCGCGCTGGAAGCCGTCGCCAAGCCCGCCCGGGGCGCGGTGGAGCTGCACTTCACCTACGACGAGGAATTCGGCGGCGAACTCGGCCCCGGCTGGCTGCTGCAAAAGGGGCTGACCCAACCCGACCTGATGATCGCCGCCGGCTTCAGCTACGAAGTGGTCACCGCCCACAACGGCTGCCTGCAGATGGAAGTGACTGTGCACGGCAAGATGGCCCACGCCGCCGTGCCCCACACGGGCGTGGACGCGCTGCAGGGCGCGGTGCACATCCTGAACGCGCTGTATGCGCAGAACGATGAGTACAAGAAGGTCACGTCCAACGTGGCGGGCATCAAGCACCCGTACCTGAACGTCGGCCGCATCGAAGGCGGCACCAACACCAACGTTGTGCCGGGCAAGGTGATGTTCAAGCTCGACCGCCGCATGATCCCCGAAGAGAACCCGGTGGAGGTCGAAGCCGCCATCCGCCGCATCATTGAGCAGGCAGCGGGCGAGCGCGACGGTATTCGCGTGGAGATCAAGCGCCTGCTGCTGGCCAACGCAATGACGCCGCTGGCGGGCAACCAGCCCCTGGTCGATGCCATCCAGACACACGCGCAGGCCGTGATCGGTGAGCCCGTGCCCGCCGTGGGCACGCCGCTGTACACCGACGTGCGCCTGTATGTGGAGCGCGGTATTCCCGGCGTGATCTACGGCGCGGGCCCGCGCACCGTGCTTGAGTCGCACGCCAAACGTGCCGACGAGCGCCTGCAGCTGGAAGACCTGCGCCGCGCCACCAAGGTGATTGCGCGCTCGCTCAGCGACCTGCTCGCCTGACGCGGTTTCGTGCTCAGGCGCTGCGGTGTGCCCGCTGCGCCTTCGCCAGCCGCGCAAGCCGCTGCACCAGGGCCGGGTACTGCGACTCTGACGTGTTGCCGTAGCCCAGCACCAGGCCGTTGTCTTCGGGCTGTGCGCGCAGGGCAAAGCGTGACAGCGGCGCGGGCGCCATGTCGTAGGCGCGGGCCGCCTCGGCAATGGCCTGGTCGGGGTATGCGGGCGGCAGGCGCACCGTGAGGTGCATGCCGCTGTCGCCCCCCAGCACCGTGTGGGGCACGGCCAGGTGCTGCGCCAATGCATCGCGCAGCAGCGCCTGTCGGCTGCGGTACAGGCGCCGCATGCGCCCCAGGTGCCGGCTGAACTGCCCGCTCTCGATGAACTCTGCCAGCGCCAGCTGCTCGTGGCGGTGCCCGCCGCGCAGCGACTCCTTGAGCAGGGGCGCGGCCACGGCCACCAGCGCCTGCGGCAGCACCACAAAGCCGAGCCGCAACGACGGGAACAGCGTCTTGCTGAACGTGCCCACGTACATCACCGGCGCTTCAGGCACCAGGCCCTGCATGGCGCCGATCAGCTCGCCCGCGTGGCGGAATTCGCTGTCGTAGTCGTCCTCAATAATCCAGGCGCCGCAGGCCTGGGCCTGGCGGATCAGCGCCAGCCTGCGCGCCACCGGCAGCACGGCGCCCGTGGGGTACTGGTGGGACGGCGTGGTGTAGATGAGCCGGGGTGGCATTGCCGCCCAGGCCTGGGCGGGCACCAGCAAGCCTGCATCATCGACCCGCACGGGCTCCACCCGCAGGTCCCCACACCGGAACGCCGTGTGTGCGCCCCGGTAGCCCGGGTCTTCCAGCCAGGCGGTGTCGCCCGGGTTGGTTGCCAGCCGCACGCACAGGTTCAGGGCCTCCTGCGCGCCTTCGGTAATGACCACTTGACCGATGTCGCAGCGCACGCCCCGCGCCACCGCCAAGTGCCGCAGGATGGCGCTGCGCAAGGCTGCCTCGCCTGCGGGGTGGCCATAGCCCAGGGCCGCCACGCCCGCCGTCTTGAACGCGCGGTCAAAACAGCTCTTCCATGCACTCACCGGAAACCGCGCCAGCGCAGGCACACCGGGTTTGAACGCCAGGGTGTCGGCCGCATCGGCAAAGCGGCTGACCACCTGCGCGCTGCGTTCGGACAGGCGCGGCGGCACCACGCGGGCTGCGTCCGCACGGCCCCGGGCGCGGCTGCGGTCCAGCGCGGCCACCTTGGTGCCCCGGCGGTTCAGCTCGATGTAGCCCTCAGCCCCCAGCTGCTCGTACACCGCCGTCACGCTGTTGCGCGACACCCCCAGGTCCGCCGCCAGGTCCCGCGACCCGGGCAAGCGGCAGCCCGAGGGGAAGCGACCATCCAGGATGGCGTCGCGGATGCGGCCCAGGAGCTGGCGCTGCAGCGAATCGCCCTGCCGCCCCCGCACCAGCGGGGCTTCCAGCAGGACATGGCGGACGGAGTCGGTGACAGGGGTAAGTGAGGTCATGGGGTGCCTGTAAAAAGCCACTGGTTGGCAAACACAGTGGCACCATCAGATTGTGCTCCAGTGGATCTTTTTGATGATCCACAAGATCCCTAAAGTCACACACTCCATTTCTCTTTTTTCCGCTTCGACTGCACCACCCATGTCCACCTCGATCAACGATTTGGCCCAGCCCATCGGCGCCCCCGTGCCCGGCTGGACGCCCCGCCCCCAACCCACCGGCGTGACCCTGGCGGGCCGCCACTGCCTGCTGGAGCCCCTGCAGGCCGAACGCCACGCGGCTGACCTGGATGCCGCCTACCGGCTCGCGCCGGACCCGCGCGCCTGGACCTACATGTTCACCGGCCCGTTCGATACGCCGCAGGACTACCTGCGCTACGCCCAAGGCGCCGCGCAGAGCACCGACCCGCGCCACTTCGCCGTGGTGGACCGGACCACCGGCAAGGCCGTGGGCACGCTGGCGCTGATGCGCATCGATCCCACCCACGGCGTGATTGAGGTGGGCAACGTGATGCTCTCGCCCCTGCTGCAGCAGACCCCCGCGTCCACCGAGGCGCAGTTCCTGCTCATGGCCTACGTGTTCGACACGCTGGGCTACCGCCGCTACGAGTGGAAGTGCGACAGCCTCAACGCCCCTTCGCGGCGCACCGCCGCGCGCCTGGGTTTCCAGTTCGAGGGCATCTTCCGCCAGGCCGTGGTCTACAAGGGCCGCAACCGCGACACCGCCTGGTTCTCGGTCATCGACACCGAATGGCCGCTGCTCCGGCAGGCCTTCGAGGCCTGGCTGTCGGATGACAACCAGGACGCCCAGGGGCGCCAGCGGCGCTCGCTGACGCAGGTGCGCGAATCCCTGCGACGTTGAACAGGGCGTGTGCCCGGGCCAGTGCACGCCGCGACGCCGCGCAGCAATGACACACGCGCATGGGCTGCGTACGCTACGGCATCACCGCCGCCCACAGAGAGGCAGGCGCCCCCTACACTTGCTGCGGCCCCTTTTGTGGGGCCGCATCCCCTTCCATTTCCCTGAAGCAAAAAAACCAAGGAGCAGCTTCCATGAACATCCGACACACGCTGCTGGCCTCCAGCCTGGCGCTGGCCCTGGCCAGCCTCACGGCCTGCGGCAGCGCCCCCACCACGGCAGCCGCGCCCGCACCCGCCGTGCAGCAGACGGCAGCCGCCCAGGCCGCCAGCGCGGCCTACGACTTCAGCATGGACGTGTTCCACCCCGTGGTGGCACGCAATGGCATGGTCGCCACCGAGCAGGAACTGGCCTCGCAGATCGGCCTGGACATCCTCAAGGCCGGTGGCAACGCGGTGGACGCGGCCGTGGGCATTGGCTTTGCGCTGGCCGTGGCCCTGCCCAATGCAGGCAACCTGGGTGGTGGCGGGTTCATGGTGGTGCACGATGCCAAGACCGGCAAGAGCGTGGCGCTCGACTTCCGCGAAGTGGCTCCATCGAAGGCCACACGCGACATGTACCTGGACGCCAAGGGCAATGTGGTGGACGGCAAGTCGCTCTACACCCACTACGCCGTGGGCGTGCCCGGCACCGTGGCGGGCATGGAGCATGCACTCAAGACCTGGGGCACCCTGCCCCTGTCGCGTGTGATTGCCCCCGCCATCGAACTGGCCGACAAGGGTTTCCCGGTCAGCGAGACACTCGCCAAGATCCTGCAACAAGAGAAGAAAAACATGGGCAACTGGCCCGCCACCCAGGCCATCTTCTGGAAGAACGGCGAGCCCCTGAAGGTGGGCGACCCGCTGGTGCAGAAAGACCTGGCCCAGTCCATGCGCCTGATCGGCCAGCAGGGCGCCAAGGCGTTCTACGAAGGCGAAATCGCCCAGAAGATCGCCGCCGAGATGGCCCCGCACGCGGGCGCCATCAGCCTGCAAGACCTGCGCGAATACAAGGTGGCCGAGCGTGTGCCCACACGCGGCACCTACCGGGGCTATGAGATCGTGACCATGCCGCCACCCTCCTCTGGCGGCCCGCACCTGGTGCAGATCCTGAACATGCTGGAGCCCCTGCCCCTGGCCCAGTGGGGTCCCAACAGCGCGCAGACCATCCACTACATGGCCGAGAGCAGCAAGCTGGCCTACGCCGACCGCTCCGAATACCTGGGCGACCCAGACTTCGTGAAGATTCCCCTGAAGGGCCTGACCTCCAAGCGCTATGCCGAGTCGCTGGCCAAGGGCATCGACGCCAACCGTGCACGCCCGGCCAAGGAGATCAAGCCCGGCCAGCCCCAGCCGTATGAAAGCGACCAGACCACCCACTACTCGGTGGTGGACAAGGCGGGCAACGCCGTGGCCGTGACGTACACGCTGAACACCAACTTCGGCAGCGGCATCGTCGCCAAGGGCACGGGCATCCTGCTCAACAACGAGATGGACGACTTCTCGGCCAAGCCCGGCGTGGCCAACGCCTACGGCCTGGTCGGCGGCGACGCCAACGCGGTCGCAGCCAAGAAGCGCCCCCTGTCGTCCATGACGCCCACCCTGGTCCTGAAGGACGGCAAGCCCACCCTGGTGACCGGCAGCCCTGGCGGCGCGCGCATCATCACCACGGTGCTGCAGACAGTGGTCAACACCATCGACTTCGGCATGAACCCCGCCGAAGCCGCTGCTGCACCCCGCGTGCACCACCAGTGGACGCCCGACGAACTGCGCGTGGAAAAGGGCCTCTCGCCCGACACCCTGGCCCTGCTCAAGCAACGCGGCCACAACATCGCCGTGAAGCCCTCGATGGGCCGCACGCAGACCATCCAGATCCGGGGAGGCGCGCTGTATGGCTACTCAGACCCGCGCAACCCGGATGGGAAGACGCTGGGATATTGATTGCTATCTAATTGATAGCTACTAGCGCTTGATGCACGCGCGATAGCTGCCAATTTGAATCAGAAACCCCGCTCACCGAAAGGTGTGCGGGATTTTTTTGGTGCCTCTGGCCCTGCCAAGCATCCCCTTTTGCCCCGCTTGGCGCACGGCAAAGTTACGGGGACACGTAGGGCTTGTACCTTTGCCAGTGCCGCCAGTAGTGGAAATGGAAAAAAACCATCAGCGCGACCATGGTGGTCACCACCGCGCCCGTGAGCGCAAAAAACCCTGCACCTGGCTGTACGGCCCTGGATAGCAACTGCTGCACCAGAAAGGCCAGCAGCGCCGCAGCGCAACCCAGCACACCTTCCGACCAATGGATGTTGGTGGCCAGCGCCCCCTTGCACGCCGGGCACACCGGCACTGCGCGCTGAGGCAATATCTTTCGCTCGCCGGGGAGTGGCTTGGATGTCACCAGTCGCCACCCAAGGGCGGCTCCGCAGTAGGGGCAGTCGTGCTTCATCGACGGTATGTGGGTGGTCTGGAACTGCGCAGACTTTAAGCCACACCGCCCGTGGGCACGAGGCCCCGATCAATCAAGCCGCTGCGGCTTGCCCCATCTCAAAATTCGCCATCTTCTCCAGCGCCCGCACCATCGCCGAGTGGTCCCAGCCCTGCCCGCCATGGGCCACGCAGGCATTGAACAATTCCTGCGCCATCGCCGTGTTGGGCAGCGGCACGCCCAGCGCCCGCGCACTCGACAGCGCGAGGTTCAAGTCCTTCTGGTGCAGCCCGATGCGAAAGCCCGGGTCGAAGGTGCGCTTGATCATGCGCTCGGCATGCACCTCCAGGATCTTGGACGAAGCGAAACCGCCCAGCAGCGCCTGGCGCACACGGGCCGGGTCGGCGCCCGCGCGGGCGGCAAACAGCAGCGCCTCGGCCACGGCCTCGATGTTGAGCGCCACAATGATCTGGTTGGCCACCTTGGCGGTCTGGCCGTCGCCGTTGCCACCCACCAGGGTGATGTTCTTGCCCAGGCGCTCGAACAAGGGCCTGATGCGCTCGAACACTGCCTCGGGGCCACCGACCATGATGGACAGCGTGGCGTTCTTCGCGCCCAGCTCGCCGCCCGAGACGGGGGCGTCCAGGTACTGCGCGCCCACAGCCTCGATGCGTGCCGCGAAGTCCTTGGTGGCCACGGGCGAGATGGAACTCATGTCCACCACCACCTTGCCCACGCTGCCTTTCAAGCCTTGAGCTACGCCGTCGGCGCCGAACAGCACCTTCTCCACATCGGGCGTGTCGGGCAGCATCAGAAAAACGATGTCGGCCCGCTCGGCCACACCACGCGCGGTGGTGCATTGCGTGGCGCTGCTCTGTGCAATCTGCGGCGCCACGCGGCCCCGGGTGTGCACGTACAGCTGGTGGCCCGCAGCGATGAGGTGGCCGCACATGGGCGCGCCCATGATGCCCAGGCCGATGAAACCGAGTTTGAGGGGGGTGTCGGTCATGTTCTTGTTCTCCTTGTGTGGTGGTGATTCGTCGATCCGTGGGTCCTGGCTCATGCGGTCAGCGCCGTGCGCCACCCCAGGCCGATCTCGGTTGTGCGTGCAGGCCGGTACTCACAGCCCACCCAGCCGTCGTAGCCGATGCGGTCCAGGTGCGCGAACAGGTAGCGGTAGTTGATCTCGCCCGTGCCCGGTTCGTTGCGGCCGGGGTTGTCGGCCAGCTGCACGTGGCCGATGCGTGGCAGGTGCTTTTGCAGCGTGGCCGCGATTTCGCCTTCGGTGCGCTGCGCGTGGTAGATGTCGTATTGCACAAAGGCATTGCTGGCATCCACTTCGTCCAGGATGTCCAGCGCCTGGTCCGTGCGAGTCAGGTAGAAGCCCGGGATATCAAAGGGGTTGATGGGCTCGATCAGCAGGCGCAGCCCGGCCGCCCTCAACTCCGTGGCCGCGAAGCGCAGGTTATCGACCAGGGTGCGGCGCAGCACCGCCGCATCCACCCCTGCCGGTGCCTTGCCCGCCAGGCAGTTGAGCTGCGGCACGCCCAGTGCCTGGGCGTAGGTGATGGCCAGGGCCACACCGGCGCGAAACTCCACGATGCGTGCCGGGTCGCAGGCAATGCCGCGCTCGCCAGCGGCCCAGTCGCCTGCGGGCAGGTTGTGCAGCACGATCTGCAACTGGTGTTTGTCGATGCGCGCGCGGATTTCTTCTGCGGGAAATTCGTAAGGGAAAAGGAACTCCACGGCCTCAAAGCCGGTGCGCGCGGCGCGCTCAAAGCGGTCGAGAAAAGGAACCTCGGTGAACAGCATGCTGAGGTTGGCAGCAAAACGGGGCATGAAAAGTCTCCGGTGGCAAGGAATCAAAACAAGGGACAGGGGAGGCCCGCTCCCTCCGTCCACGTCCCCATCCACCGTTCGGGCTGAGCTTGTCGAAGCCAGGGCACAGGGGAGGCCTTCGACAGGCTCAAGCTGAACGGATGGGATAGGAACGGCGGGAGCGAGCCTTCGACAAGCTCAGGCCGAACGGCTGGTTGGATAGATCAGAGCAACCAGGCGCCGCCTCAATCCAGCACCGCCAGTGCACTCGGCACATCCGCTGCCTGCATCGCCAGCTCTTCGAACTCGACGATGTTGTCGATCTCGGTGCCCATGGCGATGTTGGTCACGCGCTCCAGGATCACCTCAATGACCACGGGGGTGCGGTGCTCGGCCATCCAGGCCTCGGCCTGGGCAAGGGCGGGCGCGAACTCCTCGGGGCGGTGCACGCGGATGGCCTTGCATCCCAGGCCTTCGACCACCTTCACATGGTCCACGCCGTAGCCGCGCGCCACCTCGCCCTCGGCCATATTCACGTTGTCGAACGCGAGCTGCACGCAGTAGTCGATGCTGAACGTGCGCTGCGCCTGGCGGATCAGGCCCAGGTAGCTGTTGTTGACCAGCACGTGGAGGTAGGGCAGCTTGAACTGCGCGCCCACGGCCAGCTCTTCGATCATGAACTGGAAGTCGTAGTCCCCCGACAGCGCCACGATCTTGCGCGCCGGGTCGGCCACTCGCACGCCCAGGGCGGCGGGCACCGTCCAGCCCAGCGGGCCGGCCTGGCCGCAGTTGATCCAGTGGCGCGGCTGGTACACGTGCAGAAACTGCGCTCCCGCGATCTGCGACAGGCCGATGGTGGAGACGTAGCACACGTCCTTACCCAGCGCGCGGTTCATGCACTGGTACACGCGCTGCGGCTTCATGGGCACGCTGTCGAAGTGGGTCTTGCGCAGATAGTCCACGCTGTGCTTGCGGCCCTGGCACTCGGCCGCCCAGGTGCTGCGGTCGCGCAACTGGCCCACCGCCTTCCATTCGCGCGCCACCTCCACAAAGAGCTTGAGCGCAGCGCCCGCGTCGGAGACGATGCCGAAGTCGGGCGCAAACACGCGGCCGATCTGCGTGGGTTCTATGTCCACGTGCACGAACTTGCGGCCCTTGGTGTAAACATCGACCGAACCCGTGTGCCGGTTGGCCCAGCGGTTGCCGATGCCCAGCACGAAGTCGCTGGCCAGCAGGGTGGCATTGCCATAGCGCTGGCTGGTCTGCAGGCCACACATGCCGACCATGAGCGGATGGTCGTCGGGGATGCTGCCCCAGCCCATGAGTGTGGGGATCACCGGCACGCCCAGCACCTCGGCAAACTGCACCAGCAGGTCCGACGCATCGGCGTTGATGATGCCGCCGCCCGCCACGATGAGCGGGCGCTCGGCGGCATTCAACATGCTCAATGCCTTCTCGATCTGCGCACGCGTGGCAGCGGGCTTGTAGGGCACCAGGGGTTCGTAGGTGTCGGGGTCAAACTCGATCTCGGCCAGCTGCACGTCGATGGGCAGGTCGATGAGCACGGGCCCGGGCCGGCCCGAGCGCATGAGGTGGAACGCCTGCTGGAAGGCACCCGGCACCTGCGCGGGCTCCAGCACGGTGGTGGCCCACTTGGTCACGCTCTTGGCAATGCTGGCAATGTCCACGGCCTGAAAGTCCTCCTTGTGCAGGCGGGCACGCGGCGCCTGGCCGGTGATGCACAGGATGGGGATGGAGTCCGCACTGGCCGAGTACAGGCCGGTGATCATGTCGGTGCCAGCCGGGCCGCTCGTGCCGATGCACACGCCGATGTTGCCGGCGACGGCGCGCGTGTAGCCCTCGGCCATGTGGCTGGCCCCCTCCACATGGCGCGCCAGGATGTGGCCAATGCCGCCATGCGCCTTGAGCGCCGCATACAGCGGGTTGATGGCCGCGCCGGGCACGCCGAACGCAACGCTCACGCCCTCTTTCTCCATCACCTTCACGGCGGCCTCGATGGCCTTCATTCTTGCCATTGCACATCTCCTTTGGTTTGTGGTCGGTTGAATCGGTTAGATGAAGCAACTCTAGGCAAGCACCCCTTGTGGCGGAAGGTGGCGGCAGACCATAAAATTTATTCCACACAGGAATAAGCCACGGCGCACGCCCGCGCCACCATGCCCAGCACAGGAGACAACCACGATGGACCGGCTCGATGCCATGGAGATGTTTGTGCGC
Organism: Acidovorax sp. GW101-3H11; assembly: GCF_001633105.1. Lineage (GTDB taxonomy): Bacteria > Pseudomonadota > Gammaproteobacteria > Burkholderiales > Burkholderiaceae_C > Acidovorax. The sequence goes on along the minus strand of NZ_LUKZ01000028.1, from coordinate 19,417 downwards.
GTGGTGGAGACGGGCAGCTTCACCAAGGTGGCGCAGGAGTTCGCCACCACGCAGCCCACGGTAACCAAGCAGGTGGCAGCGATGGAGGCGCACCTGAAGGTGCGGCTGCTCAACCGCAACACGCGCGGCGTGAGCCTGACCGAGCCCGGCGCGCTGTACTACGAGAAGTGCAAGGCCATCGTGACCGATGTGGCCGAAGCCGAGAGCGTGGTGCGCGTGCGCCAGACGCAGGTGCACGGGCAGCTGCGCGTGGGCAGCTCGGTGGCCTTCGGGCGGCGCGTGGTGGTGCCGCTGGCGCTGGAGTTCATGGCGCAGAACCCGCAGGTGCAGCTGGACCTGAGCTTTGAGGACCGCTACACCGACCTAGTGGCCAATGGCATCGACGTGGCGATCCGCCTGGGCAAGCTGGCCGACTCGGCCCTGGGCGCGCGCACACTGGGCATGAACCCCTGGGTGCTGGTGGCTTCGCCCACCTACCTGCGCCGCCACGGCACGCCGCGCCGGCCGTCGGACCTGAAGGACCACGCCACGCTGATCTACAGCAGCGTGCAGGGCAACGACCTGTGGCGGCTGCGCAATGCGAGCGGCGAGGCGGTGTCGGTGCCCGTCACCGGGCGGCTGCGGTCCAACAACCTCTCCGCGCTGCTGGCGGCGGCGCGAGCGCACATGGGCATCGCGGCGCTGCCGCACTATGTAGCGGTGGATTCGCTGGCGGCCGGGCGCGTGGTGGAGGTCCTCAAGACCTGCCGCCTGCCCGAGCAGGAGATCCATGCGGTGTACCCGTCGCCGCGCCTGGTGCCGCAGAAGGTGCAGGCGTTTGTGGCGTTTCTGCAGGGGCGGTTTGGCAAGGACTGGGTGGCTTCGCTGCCGCGCGAGGGGGCGGCGAGGAAGTGAGGGGGGGCGGGGGGATGACAACGCCTCGCCCTGGCGGGAGACCCCCTCTCCCCAACCCTCTCCCGCGAGGGGAGAGGGAGTGAAGGCCGAGACGCCGCTGGTGGTTGCGAGGTCTTTGGCCGGATGAGCCGCTTCGCTGGAGCCATGCAAGCACTGCGGGAGGCGCGCTCTTCACAACATCCTGGCCGTCCTGGCGCCCGTCTGGCTCCCTCTCCCCTCGCGGGAGAGGGTTGGGGAGAGGGGGAAGGATCAGGCACAGCGCCAGCCACGACCCCTTGCCTTTACCCCCCTGCAGCCCAGACCCAGCCAGCGCCAGCCGCTACAAAATCAGGATCGCCCGGAAGTCGTTGACGTTGGTGTGCGTGGGCCCGGTGATGACCAGGTCGCCCAGCGCATCGAAGTAGCCATAGGCATCGTTGCGGTCCAGGTGGTCTGCGATGGACAGGCCCTGCGCCGCAGCGCGCGCCAGGGTGTCGGGTGCCACGCGGGCACCGGCGTTGTCTTCCACGCCGTCGATGCCGTCGGTGTCCGCCGCCAGCGCCCACACGCCCGCCTGGCCTTGCAGCGCCTGCGCGAGCCCCATGCAGAACTCGCCCGCCCGGCCGCCCCGGCCCTTGGCGGCGCCGGGTGCGCGCGGGCGGATGGTGACGGTGGTCTCGCCGCCCGAGAGGATCACGCAGGGGCGCGCAAACGGCTGGCCATGCCGCGCCACGGCGCGTGCCAGCGCAGCGTGCACCTTGCCCACCTCGCGCGATTCGCCTTCGATCTCGTCGGACAGGATGTACGCAGCCACATCCGCCGCCCGCGCGGCCTCGGCAGCGGCCTGCAGCGACTGCTGGGGCGTGGCCGTCATGTGCACCACATGGTTCGCAAACACCGCGTCGCCGGGCTTGGGGGTTTCCAGCGTGCCTGCTTCCAGTGCAGCGCGCACTGCGGGGGGCACCTCGATGCCATAGCGCGCCAGGATGGCCAGCGCGTCCGCGCAGGTGGTCGCATCGGGCACCGTGGGGCCGCTGGCGATCACCGAGGGGTCGTCGCCCGGCACGTCGCTGATGGTGAGCGTGACCACGCGCGCGGGCGCGCACGCCGCCGCCAGTCGCCCGCCCTTGATGCGCGAGAGGTGCTTGCGCACGCAGTTCATCTCGTCGATGGCGGCGCCGCTCTCCAGCAAGGCCTTGTTGATGCGCTGCTTGTCTTCGAGCGTGAGCCCATCCGCCGGTAGCGTGAGCAGGGCCGAGCCCCCGCCCGAGATCAGGCACAGCACCAGGTCGTTTTCGGTGAGGCCCTCGGTGAGCGCCAGGATGCGCTCTGCGGCCGCCAGCCCCGCCGCATCAGGCACAGGGTGCGCAGCCTCGACCACCTCGATCCGCTGGGGCAGCCCGTCGGGCCGGGGCGGTGTGTGGTGGTAGCGCGTGACGACCAGGCCCGACAGCGGCGCATCGGCCGGCCACAGCGCCTCCACCGCCTGGGCCATGGCGCCACCGGCTTTGCCAGCGCCCAGCACCAGGGTGCGGCCGCCGCTCTCGCGACTGGGGGGGGCGGGCAGAAAAGCAGCGGTGTTGTGCAGCGGTAGCGCGCGGCGCACGGCCACGCGGTAGAGGTATTCGAGGAAATCCCCGCTCTGGCGAACGGGGTCGGGCACGGCGTCGGTGATGTTCATGGGGTTGTCTCCGCGGGCGATTGTGGGGCCATGGCCACCCGCACAGCAGTGCGCCATAGTCAAAACTACTTCAACCCAGGCAGGGGATGGCAACACGCCAGAGCGGTGCGCAGCGCGGGATAACCCCATGTTCTGGCTTTCAACAGTTGTCTACAGTTCTTGTATGCAAGATTGATTGCAGCACCACTCCGTCCTTTTTCTCCGCAAAGGGTTCCCATGCTCCGCTTCCTCAACTCCTTGTTTGGCCGGGTGATCCTGGCCTTGATTGCCGGTGTGGCCATCGGGCTGCTCTGGCCCGACACGGCCGTGCAGCTCAAGCCGCTGGGCGACGGCTTCATCAAGCTCATCAAGATGCTGATCCCGCTCATCGTGTTCTGCGTGGTGGTGCACGGCATTGCAGGCACGGGCGACCTGAAGCGTGTGGGCCGCGTGGGCATCAAGTCGCTGATCTACTTCGAGGTGGTCACCACCATCGCGCTGGTGCTGGGCCTGGCGCTCGCGTTCTGGTTTGAACCCGGTGTGGGCATGAATGTGGACCCGAAGGCGCTCGACCCCAAGGCGATGGGCGCCTATGCAGACAACGCCAGCAAGCTCACGGGTGGCGGCTTCAGCGACTTTTTGCTCAAGCTCATTCCCACCACGGCCGTGAGCGCTTTTGCCAATGGCGACGTGCTGCAGGTGCTGCTGTTCTCCATCGTGTTCGGCTGCGCGCTGGCGCTGATGGGCGATCGCGGCGCGCGGGTCACGGGCCTCATTGAAGACCTGTCGCACGTACTGTTCAAGACCATGGGCCTGATCATCAAGCTGGCGCCGCTGGGCGTGCTGGGTGCGATTGCGTTCACAGTGGGAAAGTACGGCATCGGCTCGCTCAAGCAGCTGGGCATGCTGGTGGTGCTGTTCTATGCGGCCGTGTTCATCTTCGTGGTGGTGGTGCTGGGCCTGATCATGCGGGTCTCGGGCTTCAGCCTGTTCAAGCTGCTGCGCTACCTGCGCGAAGAGCTGGCGGTGGTGTTCGCCACCACGTCGTCGGACAGCGTGCTGCCCCAGATCATGGCCAAGCTCAAGCACATGGGTATCCGTGATTCGACCGTGGGTCTGGTGATCCCCACCGGCTACTCGTTCAACCTGGACGCGTTCTCGATCTACATCACGCTGGCGGCCGTGTTCATCGCCCAGGCCACGAACACGCCCATCACCATGACCGACCTGCTGACCATCCTGGCGATCTCGCTGGTCACGTCCAAGGGCGCGCACGGCGTGCCGGGCTCGGCCATTGTGGTGCTGGCGGCCACGCTGCATGCCATTCCGGCCATCCCCGCCATCGGGCTGGTGCTGGTGCTGTCGGTGGACTGGTTCATGGGCATTGCCCGCGCCCTGGGCAACCTGATTGGCAACTGCGTGGCCACCGTGGCCATTGCCGCGTGGGAGGGCGACATCGACCGCGACCGCGCCCATGCGGTGCTGGACGGGCAGAGCCTGCCCCCCTTGCAGCCCCCGCTGCAACCATCGCCTGCGCAGCCACAACCCGCGCCACAATCGGCCGCATGAGCACCAACCAGACCCAGATCGCCCAGCAGGTGGTGGAATCCATCCTTGCGCAAAAGCTCTCACCCGGCGAGCGCCTGGGCGAGCAGGAACTGGCCGACCTCTTCGGCGTGAGCCGCACCCTGGTGCGCGAGGCGCTGATGCAGCTGCAGGCGCGCGGGTTTGTCGAAGTGCGCCCGCGCCGGGGCTGGTATGTGGTGGAGCCCTCGGTGGACGACGCGCGCGATGCGTTCTCGGCCCGGCGCATCATCGAATCAGGCATCCTGGCCGATGCCGGGCGCCCGCTGCAGGCAGTCATCCCCCGCCTGCGCGCCCACATTGCCGACGAGCAGCGCGCCATCGAAGGTGCCGACGCCGCCACGCGCGCCTTCCTGCTGGCCGACTTTCATGTGTGCCTGGCCGAGGCCATGGGCCACCGCAGCCTGAGCGATATCTTGCGCGACCTCACGGCGCGCACCACGCTGGCGGCATCGCTTTACCAGTCGCGGCACGAGGCCAGCCAGTCGTGCGCGGAGCACGCATCCATCGTCGAGGCCCTGGAAGCGGGCAACGCGGCCCTGGCCCGCGAACGCCTGCTCGCCCACATCGGCCATGTGGAAGCCGCACTCAACCCCGGCCAGCCGCTGGTGCGTGACCGCCTGCGCGAGTCGCTGGCCCCCTTGGCGACGCCACGCGGCATGCCCTGAACCACCCGCAGGCACCGCGTCTGCCCCAGTCTCCTCCCCCTCCACCGCCTTGCGCGCTGGAGGGCGCTGCTGCTGCACCTAGGGTTTACCGGGATAAGCCGTTTCACATATTTTGTATACGATTTTTGTATGGACTGCTGTGCACCGTATTGCACACAGCTCGCCACCCATCCGTCAGGCCCCGTACAAAAGGAATTCCCATGACCCCGCCCGTGCATCCCGTGGACGAACACCTGCCCCTGGGGCGCCTCACGGCGCTGGGCCTGCAGCATGTGCTGGTGATGTATGCCGGTGCGGTGGCCGTGCCGCTCATCGTCGGCCGCGCGCTCAACCTCACGCCCGACCAGGTGGCCAAGCTGATCTCGGCCGACCTGTTCGTTTGCGGCCTGGTCACGCTGATCCAGGCGCTGGGCGCCTCGCAGTGGTTCGGCATCCGGCTGCCGGTGATGATGGGCGTGACCTTTGCCTCGGTGGCACCCATGGTGTCCATGGCGCAGAGCACCGGGGGCACGGCCGGGGCCGGGCTGATTTTTGGCTCGGTGATTGGCGCGGGGGTCATCTCCATCCTCATCGCGCCCCTGGTCAGCCGCATGCTGCGGTTCTTTCCGCCGGTGGTCACCGGCACCATCATTGCGGTCATCGGCATCAGCCTGATGCGCGTGGGCATCAACTGGATTTTTGGCAACCCCGTGGGGCCGACCGCGCCCAATGTGGTGAACCCCGAGCACATCAAGTGGCTCAGCGAGATGCAGTCCGTCGCCGGTGCACCCGGCTCATCGCTGCCGCCCGTGCCCAAGGGCTTTGCGGTGGTGCCCACGGTGCCCAACCCCAAGTACGCCGACCTCACGGGCGTGGGCATCTCGGCCGTGGTGCTGGTGTCCATCCTGCTGATCGCCAAGTTTGCCAAGGGCTTCATCGCCAACATTTCGGTGCTGCTGGGCATCGTCATCGGCGCCGTGATTGCGGTGGCCATGGGCCTGATGTCGTTCGAGAAAGTGGCCAAGGCCCAGTGGTTTGACCTGGTGCTACCGTTCGAGATTGCCGGCCCGGTGTTCGACCCCATCCTGATCCTGACCATGACGCTGGTGATGATCGTGGTGATGATCGAATCCACCGGCATGTTCCTGGCCCTGGGCGAAATGACCGACCGCAAGATCGAGCAGGCCGACCTCACACGCGGCCTGCGCACCGACGGCCTGGGCACGCTGCTGGGCGGCATCTTCAACACCTTTCCGTACACCAGCTTTTCGCAGAACGTCGGGCTGGTCGCCGTCACCGGCGTCAAGAGCCGCTTCGTGTGTGTGGCGGGTGGCGTGATCCTGATCGTGCTCGGTGTGCTGCCCAAGATGGCGGCGCTGGTCGAATCGCTGCCCACCATGGTGCTGGGCGGCGCGGGCCTGGTGATGTTCGGCATGGTGGCCGCCACCGGCATCCGCATCCTGGGCGGGGTGGACTTCAAGCACAACCGCTTCAACGCGATGATCGTGGCCGTGTCCATCGGCGTGGGCATGATCCCGCTGATTGCGCCGAGCTTTCGCCAGTGGATGCCGCATGCGATCCACCCCCTGATCGAATCCGGTATCCTGCTGGCCTCGATCACGGCCGTGGCCCTGAACGTTTTCTTCAATGGCGCCAGCCGCGACACCTCCGCCGCTGTCAACGCCGCACGCCAGGCCGACGCCCACTAGCGTCCCGTCTGCCCGCTGCCGAAGAACCCTGCCCCGCACCCCGGGGCCCTGCCCTCTTGCCGGCCCTGCCGCAAGAGGGTTTTGGCTTCATGCCGCATCCGCATAAACAGGCATGCGCACCCACCCCACCATCGGGTACGCTTGTTTTGCATTCCGCCGAGGACTTCCAGGATTTCCGTATGACCCAGAAACTTTCCGCCGCCGAAGAATCGCTGCGCGACGCTGCGCGCGAATACCACCGCAACCCCGGCCGGGGCAAGATTGCGGTGACCCCCACCAAACCTTTGTCCAACCAGCGCGACCTGTCGCTGGCCTACTCGCCCGGCGTGGCTTACCCCTGCCTGGACATCCAGGCCGATCCGTCCAAGGCATTCGACTACACCTCGCGCGGCAACCTGGTGGGCGTGATCACCAATGGCACGGCCGTGCTGGGCCTGGGCGATATCGGCCCGCTGGCCGGCAAGCCGGTGATGGAAGGCAAGGGCTGCTTGTTCAAAAAGTTCGCGGGCGTCGATGTGTTCGACATCGAACTGGCCGAGCGCGACCCGGACAAGCTCGTGGAGATCATCGCGGCCATGGAGCCCACGCTGGGCGGCATCAACCTCGAAGACATCAAGGCACCCGAGTGTTTCTACATTGAGCGCGAACTCTCCAAGCGCATGAACATCCCGGTGTTCCATGACGACCAGCATGGCACGGCCATCATCAGCAGCGCAGCGCTGCTCAATGGCCTGGAACTCGTGGGCAAGCAGATCGACCAGGTCAAGATTGCGGTGTCGGGCGCAGGGGCTGCGGCCATTGCCTGCCTGAACGTGATGGTGGGCCTGGGCGTGAAGGTGGAGAACATCTTCGTGTGCGACTCCAAGGGCGTGATCTACGAGGGCCGCCCCGGTGGCTACGACGAATCGAAGGCGGCCTACGCGCAAAAGACCGACGCCCGCACGCTGGCCGATGCGGTCAACGGCGCCGACGTGTTCCTGGGCTGCTCGGCCCCCGGCGTGCTCACCGCCGAGATGGTCAAGACCATGGGCCCTAAGCCCATCATCCTGGCGCTGGCCAACCCCGAGCCTGAAATCCGCCCCGAGCTGGCCAAGGCCATTCGCCCCGACTGCATCATCGCCACGGGCCGCTCGGACTACCCCAACCAGGTCAACAACGTCCTGTGCTTTCCATACATCTTCCGGGGCGCGCTGGACTGCGGCGCCACCAAGATCACCGAGGCCATGAAGCTGGCCTGCGTGCGCCAGATCGCCGACCTGGCCAAGGCCGACATCAGCGAGGAAGTGGCCAGCGCTTATGCAGGCAAAGAGCTGACTTTCGGCCCCGACTACCTCATCCCCACGCCGTTCGACTCGCGCCTGATCCTCAAGATCGCGCCCGCCGTGGCCAAGGCTGCAGCCGAATCGGGCGTGGCCACGCGCCCCATCGAAGACATGGAGGCCTACAAGGAAACGCTGTCGCGCTTCGTGTACCAGACCGGCATGCTGATGCGCCCCGTGATCAACGCGGCCAAGGCCCTGCCCGATGCCAAAAAGCGCGTGGCCTATGCCGACGGTGAAGACGAGCGCGCGCTGCGTGCTGCGCAGATGGCGATTGACGACAAGATCGCCACGCCCATCCTTATTGGCCGCCCCGCCGTGATTGCCGCGCGCATCGCCAAGGCGGGCCTGCGCATGCAGCTGGGCAAGGACGTGGAGGTGTGCAACCCCGAGGACGACCCGCGCTTCCGCCAGTACTGGGAGCACTACCACCAGCTCATGAAGCGCAACGGCGCCACGCCCGAAGTGGCCAAAGCCGCCGTGCGCCGCTCCAACACCATCATCGCCTCGCTGATGGTGAAGCTGGGCGACGCCGACGCGATGATCTGCGGCCTGGTGGGCACCTATGAGACGCACCTGGAGCGCATCCACAGCATCATCGGCCGCCAGGAGGGCGCGCGCGACTATGCCGCCCTGAACGCGCTGATGACCAACCGGGGCACGCTGTTCATTGCCGACACCTATGTGAACGAGGACCCTACGGCGCAGCAACTGGCCGACATCGCCTGGATGTCGGTGCAGGAGGTGCAGCGCTTTGGCCTGCCGCCCAAGGTGGCGTTTCTGTCGCACTCCAGCTACGGCTCGTCCAAGCGCGCCTCGGCCCGCAAGATGCGCGAGGCACGCGACCTGTTCGTGGCCGCCCACCCCGAGATCGAGTGCGACGGCGAGCTGCATGGCGACGCCGCGCTGGAGCCCAACATCCGCAACGCCTACATGGCGGACTCCACACTCACCGACTCGGCCAACCTGCTGATCTGCCCGAACCTGGATGCGGCCAACATCCTCTACAACGTGCTCAAGACCACCACCAGCGGTGGTGTGACCGTGGGCCCCATCCTCATGGGCGGCGCCGCCACGGCCTACATCCTGACGCCTGCGGCCACAGTGCGCCGGGTGTTCAACATGACCGCGTTGGCCGTGGCCAGCGCTGCGGCACGCGCGGCCTGATGGCGCTAATGGAGAGCGCTGATCGCGCTACGCCAAAAAGAAAGGCCCCTCGGGGCCTTTCTTTTTTGAGTCAGACGGCTTCAGCGAACAGAGACATCCACGTAGTCCGCCACCGGCGGCAGGTGCTCGGCCAGCCAGTGGGAGTCGAGCTGCAGCGCCTTCTTGATCTCGGCGGGCAAGCTGGCAATGGTTTCGACGGGGGACATGGGCTCTTCCAGCCCGATCTCGGCCAGCAGGGTGGCCACATGCAGGATGCCGCCCAGGCGGCAGAACGGGGTGGCGGCCACGGGGTCTTCGGCTGTCTCCAGCGCGCGGGTGATGGTGTCGGGGAAGCGCCAGCGCCGCGCCAGCTCGGCCGTCACCTGGGCTTCGGTAAAGCCCAGCAGCGTGCGTTCGCGCTCCCAGCGGCCGCCCGCGTGGTGGGGCAGCTGCTCAATGGCCGGGATCTGCTCGGGCGCCTTCTGGGCAATGATCAACTCACCGAGCCGCACCAGAAAGCCCGCGAGCCACGACTCCTGCACGTTGGAACCCAGCGTGCGGGCCAGCCACTGCGAATAGCCCGCAATCGCCATGCTCTCCTTCCAGAACGCATCGGCGTCCACCCCGGGCGCGTCCTTGAACACGCCCGACATGCAAGACGCCAGCGCCAGCGTGCGCACCTGATTGAGCCCCACCATGGTGATGGCATCGTCCAGCGACGCCACCTGGCGGGGCAGGCCAAAACGCGCGCTGTTGGCCAGGCGGATCAGCTTGGCCGTGAGGGCCGGGTCCTTGGAGATCGCCGCCCGCACCTTCTCGAAAGGGATGTCATCGTCCTTCATGGTGGCGATCAGCTCGCGCGCCACGTCGGGGATGGTGGGTAGTTGCACGTTCTCGAAAAAAGCCTGGATGTCTGCCATGAGAAACCCTCCCAAGTGTTGGTGTGGATATGGAGATCGGGAACCACAAAGTGGATGCAGGGCTTTTGTTGTACCACCGGCGGGCGGGCACGGCCTGCGCGTTTGCCCCAATGTGCGCCCCGGCACCGATTTAGCGGACCCCATGGGCGCAAAGCTTGTTGCCCCCGGCCTCGGACCGCCAAAACCCCTTTGCACCATTTCGGGAAAGCCTGTAGAACCGCGTGCACCAAACTGGCGAACAATAGCCCGCACCCCCTCCCCGCCCCGGTGAAACCAGGCATCGTTTTTGCTGACTGGCCCACCATGGCACGGTGGCGAGCCCTGGGGCCGCCCCAGTGCCCCGTTGTGCTACCGCCTTCTCCCGCCGTCTTTTGACAGGAACCTCTTCATGATGAACAAACGCACCCTCCTGCAAGCCGCCCTCCTGCTCGCCACCGCCAGCACCTTCAGCACGGCCCAGGCCCAGGCCACCACGCCCATCAAGTTCCAGCTCGACTGGCGCTTCGAGGGCCCTGCCGCCCTGTTCCTGCAGCCTGTGGCCAAGGGCTACTTCAAGGCGGCGGGCCTGGATGTGGCGGTGGATGCAGGCAACGGTTCGGGCGGTGCGGTGCAGCGCGTAGCCTCGGGCACCTACGACATGGGTTTTGCCGACCTGGCCGCCGTGATGGAGTTCCACGCCAACAACCCCGACGCGCAGAACAAGCCCGTGGCGGTGATGATGGTCTACAACAACACGCCCGCCTCGGTCATGGCGCTCAAGAAGAGCGGCATCACCAAGCCCGCCGACCTAGCAGGCAAGAAGCTGGGCGCCCCCGTGTTCGACGCAGGCCGCCGCGCGTTCCCCATCTTCCAGAAGGCCAACGGTATTGGCGCCGTGACCTGGACCGCCATGGACCCCCCATTGCGCGAAACCATGCTGGTGCGCGGTGATGTGGACGCCATCACCGGCTTCACCTTCACGAGCCTGCTGAACCTGGAAGCGCGCGGTGCCAAGGCCGCCGACGTGGTGGTGCTGCCCTACGCCGACTTTGGCGTGAAGCTGTACGGCAACGTGATCATCGCCAGCCCCAAGCTCATCAAGGAGAACCCGGCCGCCATCAAGGCCTTCCTGTCGGCCTTTGCCAAGGGCGCCAAGGAAGTGATCGCCAACCCCGCCGCCGCCATCGAGCATGTGAAAGCGCGCGACGGCATCGTGAACGTGCCGCTCGAAACCCGCCGCCTGCAGCTGGCCATCGACACCGTGATCAACAGCCCCGATGCGCGCGCCGAAGGCTTCGGCAAGGCCGTACCCGGCCGCCTGTCGCTGATGGCATCGCAGGTGTCCGACGCGTTCAACACCAAGACCCGCGTGAACGCCGACGACGTGTGGAACCCCAGCTTCCTGCCCAGCACGGCCGAGCTGAACATCCTGCCGAAAAAATGAAGCACCCCCCTGAGTCGCTTCGCGCCTTCCCCCTCTCTCAACTCGCTGCGCGAGTCGGGAGGGGGACGCCCCCCGTGCGGCGGGGCGGCCCTTGCACGGGGGCGCTGGCTTAGGCCGCGCCAGTTGCGTGCGGTGTTGGGTGGCGCGCAGCGCTGTGGATAACTCAAATGCACGGGCCGCACTGCGGCCCTATGCGTAAACTCTCTTAACGGACCCCTGATGCAGGCTGCTGATTCCTATTTTGTGGACTTCCGTGACGTCTGGCTCGCCTACAACGACGAGCTGCGTGCGAAGAACCAGTTTGCGGTGGAGGCCATCGACCTGCAGGTGCGGCGCGGCGAGTTCATCGCCATCGTTGGCCCTTCGGGCTGCGGCAAGTCCACCTTCATGAAGCTGGCCACGGGACTGAAGATGCCCTCCATGGGCAAGATCCTCATCGACGGCCAGCCGGTGACGGGGCCGCTCAAGGTCTCGGGCATGGCCTTCCAGGCGCCCTCGCTGCTGCCCTGGCGCACCACGGTGGACAACGTGCTGCTGCCGCTCGAAATCGTCGAGCCCTACCGCAGCAACTTCAAGCAAAAGCGCAAGGAATACGAAGAGCGCGCACGCAGGCTGCTGCAAAAAGTGGGGCTGGCGGGCTACGAAGACAAGTTCCCCTGGCAGCTGTCGGGCGGCATGCAGCAGCGTGCCAGCATCTGCCGCGCGCTGATCCACGAACCCAAGATGCTGCTGCTGGACGAGCCCTTCGGCGCGCTCGACGCCTTCACGCGCGAGGAGCTGTGGTGCATCCTGCGCGACCTGTGGACCGAGCAGCAGTTCAACGTGATCCTGGTCACCCACGACCTGCGCGAGTCGGTCTTCCTGGCCGACACGGTGTATGTGATGAGCAAGAGCCCCGGCCGGTTTGTGGTGAAGAAGGAGATCGAGCTGCCCCGCCCGCGCGACCTGGAGATCACCTACACCAAGGAGTTCACCGACATCGTGCACGAGCTGCGCGGCCACATCGGAGCCCTGCGCAAATCCGGCGCGCCCATCCAGCAATAAGAACAAGGCCCGTCATCACCATGCACAAGAAAACCGTGGAGCGCTGGTCCCCCTGGATCCTGCTCGTCGCCATCATCCTGCTGTGGCAAATCGTCTGCTCGGCCTTCAGCGTCCCTGAATACCTGTTCCCCAGCCCCTGGGTCATTGCCACGCAACTGGTCGAGTTCAGCGGCGTGATTGCCGCCCACGCCTGGCGCACTTACTGGGTCACCATGGCGGGCTTTGGCATTGCCATCGTGGTGGGGGTGCTGCTGGGCTTCGTCATCGGCAGCTCGCGCCTGGCCTACGCCGCCGTGTACCCGCTGATGACCGCCTTCAACGCCCTGCCCAAGGCCGCCTTTGTTCCCATCCTCGTGGTGTGGTTCGGCATCGGCGTGGGCCCGGCCATCCTCACGGCCTTCCTCATCAGCTTCTTCCCCATCATGGTCAACATCGCCACCGGCCTGGCCACGCTGGAACCCGAGCTGGAAGACGTGCTGCGTGTGCTGGGCGCCAAGCGCTGGGACGTGCTCACCAAGGTGGGCCTGCCCCGCTCCATGCCGTACTTCTACGGCTCGCTCAAGGTCGCCATCACGCTGGCCTTTGTCGGCACCACGGTGTCGGAAATGACCGCCGCCAACGAAGGCATCGGCTACCTGCTGATCAGCGCAGGCTCGTCCATGCAGATGGGCCTGGCGTTTGCGGGCCTGATGGTCGTGGGCGCCATGGCCATGGTGATGTATGAGCTGTTCAGCTGGATTGAAAAGCGCACCACTGGCTGGGCGCACCGGGGTTCGCAAGGTGAATGAAGCGACGGCATTGAGCGATGCCCAGGCGGCCACGCTGCTGCGCCGCGCCAACGCCGTGGCCCAGCGCGCCATGGACATGGGCCGCCACCCCTTCGGCGCGCTGCTGGTGGCGCCCGATGGCGAAACCGTGCTGGCCGAGCAGGGCAACATCGACACCGTGAACCATGCCGAGAGCACGCTTGCGCGCACGGCAGCGGCCAATTACCCGGGCGCCTACCTGGCGCAGTGCACGCTGGTCACCACCTTCGAGCCCTGCGCCATGTGCGCAGGCACCATCTACTGGGCAGGCATCGGCCGCGTGTTGTATGGCGCCGAGGAAGCCGCCCTGCTCGCCCTGACGGGCGACCACCCCGACAACCCCACGCTGGCCCTGCCCTGCCGCACGGTGTTTGCGAGCGGCCAGCGCCCCACCGAAGTGATGGGCCCCGTGCCTGCGCTGCAGGACGAGATCACCGCCCTGCACCGCGATTTCTGGCAATAAACGGCCCCACCGCCCGCCCACAAAGCGCACGTTGCTCTCTTTTTTGGAGCAATCACCCCCACAACACCGGCCGCAGGCACCCTGCCGCTATACTGCCCGCCCCGTTTGGACGACAGCAGGATCACCCGGCATGCGCTTGACCATTCTTTTGCGACTTCTGGCCCTCGGGGCTGCAGCAGGTTTGGCCGCATGTGGCGGCACGGCCCCGACCCAGGCGGGCGCGGGCAGCGAAGCCGCGCCCCTCGCCACGCCCTCCACGCCCGCAACGACCCCCATCCGCATCGGCATCGCCCTGGGCGGCGGCGCGGCCAAGGGCTTTGCGCACATCGGCGTGATCAAGATGCTGGAAGCCAATGGCTTTGCGCCTGCGGTGGTGTCGGGCACCAGCGCGGGCAGCGTGGTGGGTGCGCTGTACGCCAGCGGCATGAACGCCTTTGAGATGCAGGAAAAAGCCGTGGCGCTGGACGAAGCCAAGATCCGCGACCTGCAGCTTTCGTCTGGCGGCCTGGTGCTGGGGCAGAAGCTGGAAGACTATGTGAACGAGCAGGTGCGCCGCAAGCCGCTGGAGCAGATGGCCAAGCCCTTTGCCGTCGTCGCCACGCGGCTGGAAGACGGCGAGCGCACGGTGTTTGCACGCGGCAACACCGGCCAGGCCGTGCGCGCATCGAGCAGCGTGCCGGGTGTGTTCCAGCCCGTCACCATCGGCAAGTACCACTTTGTGGATGGCGGCATCGTGAGCCCCGTGCCGGTGGATGCCGCGCGCCAGCTGGGCGCGGACATCGTGATCGCGGTGGACATCTCCAACAAGGCCCGGGGCCAGACGCCCGGCAACATGCTGGGCGCGCTGAACCAGTCGATTGCCATCATGGGCCAGAAGCTGGGCCAGGCCGAGCTGGCGCGGGCCGACGTGATCGTCCGCCCCCAGGTGCTGGACATCGGCGCAGCCGACTTCAGCCAGCGCGCCAATGCCATCGTGGAAGGCGAGAAGGCCGCCCTGGCCGTGATGCCGCAGATCCGCGAGCGTGTGGCCCAGCTGCAGGCCGAGCGCGCACGGGCTGCGCAACTGGCGCAGGAGAAGGTGCGGGAAGCGGAGTACAAGGACTGCATGGACAAGCGCAGCCGCTTGCAGCGGCTGGCGGGCATGGCAGGGATGGGCGAGGCATGCGCGGCGTCAGCGGCCGCCAAGTAGGAGCGATTCGGCAGCGCAAAGCAGGCTGGAGAGGCTGGAAAGGCTAGAAAGGCGGGCCAGAAGTCCAAGATTGGCACGCCAGCACCGATGCCCGATAGACGTCTTGGATCATCGAGTGAATCCGCCAGGGTTTGCGGCCGTTATCCGGCCTTCTCTCGCTCCGCATTGGCAATCAGTCCGCGCAGGAACGCCATGATGAGGCTCCCCGAGGGATCGGGACACGTGCTCATCCGCTGCAACGCCAGGCCATGCGACAGGGCCATGAAGGCAGCGGCCAGCTCGGCAGGCTCGGCAGGAGGAATCCTTCCGAGCTTGTGGAACAGCTGGCCAATCACCTGGCCCAGGTCGCTGCGGTGCCGATCCCATACCTTCTGGTACTCGGCGGCGAACGTCTGACTGCGGTTGGCGTGCAATTGCAGTTCAATGGAAAGCATGCACCAATCCGCGTCGTGATTGAGCGTGGAAGCCCAGGCATCCAGCTCGGCAAATATCTGCTCGGAATCGTCTCCGTCACCTGACATGACCCGGGACAGGTGCGTTGCCTCCGCCGTCATGTGGCGCCGCAGCAGCTCCAGCAGCACGTCTTCCTTGCTCGCAAAGTTGGAATAGAACGCGCCCTGGGAGTAGCCCGCCTTGTTCGCAATGTCTCGGATGGACGCGCCCCCATACCCGTTCGCAACAAACAACTGCTGCGCAGTGTCGATCAGGCGTTCGCGTGTTTGCGCCTGGCTTTCCTCTCGGCTCAAGCGCTTTCTTGCTGTCGTGGGGCTCATGCCCAAAGATATCACATGAACTTTCGAGATGGACCTTGGGCCCGTGCTGCAGCAGCCAGGCTGGGCCAGATTTCAAATATCACTTGATATTTAGTTTGCACACCGATAAACTGAAAGATCATTTGATTTTTGAAGTTCAATCGACATGAAACAATCCACGGGCTTGCGGGCCGCTTTTGTCACCGGCGCTACCGGCCTCCTCGGAAACAACCTTGTGCGCGAACTGGTCGAGCGCGGCTTCCGCGTCAAGGCACTCGTCCGCTCCAAGGCCAAGGGCCAGCAGCAGTTTGCAGGGGTGGAAGGGGTCGAACTGGTGTTGGGCGACATGGCGGACGTGCCCGCCTTCTCCCGGGCGCTCCAGGGCTGCGACGTGGTGTTCCACACCGCCGCGTTCTTTCGGGACAACTTCAAGGGTGGCAGCCACTGGGCAGAACTCAAGCGCATCAATGTGGACGGCACGAAAGACCTCATCGAGCAGGCCTATCACGCGGGCATCCGGCGCTTCATCCAGACCTCGTCCATTGCAGTGCTCAATGGCGAGCCCGGCTTGCCCATGGACGAGACCTGCCTGCGCGACCTGGCGGATGCCGAGGACGACTACTACCGCAGCAAGATACTGGCCGACCAGGCCGTGTCGGCCTTTTTGGCGGCGCACCCGAACATGCATGCCAGCTTCGTCTTGCCCGGATGGATGTGGGGACCGGCGGATATCGGCCCCACCTCCTCCGGGCAGTTTGTCAACGACGTGGTGCTGGGAAAACTGCCGGGGCTGGTGCCCGGCAGCTTTTCCGTTGTGGATGCCCGCGACGTAGCGAATGCGCAGATTGCGGCTGCAGAACAGGGGCTGCGGGGCGAACGCTATCTGGCAGCCGGGCGCCACATGACGATGCAGGAACTGGTGCCTTTGGTAGGAAAGATCGCGGGCATCAAGACGCCGACACGCCACCTGCCCTTTCCGCTCCTGTATCTCCTGGCGAGCGTCCAGGAGCTTTACGCACGCATCACCGGCAAGCCCATCCTGCTCAGCCTGGCTACGGTGCGGCTGATGCGCAAGGAGGCGGGACGCAGCCATTTCAATCATGCCAAGAGCGAGCAACAGCTTCAGCTGAAGTTTCGCCCGGTTGAGCAAACCGTGGCCGACACGCTGGCCTGGTACCGCGGCCATGGCTGGCTGCCCAGCATGCCGAACCGATAGCGCCCGGCGCACGGCTGTGTCGCCCTGGTACAGAGCGCGAGCAGCCAACCCCCAACGCGTGCAACGCACCTTCGGCAGCCGTTCATCGGCCTTGTGCCACGTGTCCCGTGCCTTGCCACGCTCCCACCGCATTACCACCCTGAAGGAGAGACCGTGACGAACAGACTGGCTTGGAAACTATGGACGACCTTCGGCGCTGCCTTGCTGGCAGCCGTCGCACCACAAGAGTCCGCCGCGCAGGGAATTCCTGCAGCCCGGGCGGCGAACAGCATGGCCGAATTCTGCGCAAAGGGGCAGGCCGAGTACCCGGGCGGCATCGCCCGCCTGCACCCCTCGTTCAAATTCAACATCTGCTGGTGGCTGGAGGATGCCGGGATCGAAGCGCGGACCTTTGACGAGGTCATTGGAGCGTTGCCAGAACACGCGGGGCCCTCGCAGCCGGTCTGGCAGGCAACGTTCAGCAAGCCCGCGCAGATGTACGCGGAAAGGGCACGCACTGCCGCCGAGCAAGGCGACAACCTGGCGGCATCGGCCGCCTACAAAAAAGCGGCTTTCTACTGGCGGATGAACCGGATTCCCAAGCGACTCCCGGCTGCGGACCTGCAAGCGACCGAACAGGCCTATGCAGCCCTGGGCAAACCGCTGCAGCGGATTGCCTTCAAGGCCGGCGGCAAAGAGTTCATTGGCTACTTCCGGGCCCCCTCCACACGGCCCAGCGGCGATGCCAAGCTGCCGACCTTGGTGATCCTTGGCGGCCTGGACAACCTGAAGACGGAGATGATCCGGCACAGCGACTACTTCGCAAGCCGGGGGTTCGCAACCATCGTTGTGGAGAACCCGGACACCGGGGAGAACCAGCTGGCGTTCCACCCCGACGCCCATGTGATGTTCGACGCGATTGCCGACTACATCCAGCAACGCAGTGATCTGGATGCCAGCCGGGTGGCGGTGTATGGCTGGAGCATGGGCGGCTATCTGGCAACGCTTGGCGGGCTGAAGAACGACCTCTACAAAGCGGTTGTCAACATCGGCGGCCCCAGCGACTCCAGCTTTGGAAGCGCGCATTGCATGGTGGCTCCGGCATGGATCGTCGCGCCGTACACCATGTTTGCGAACATGGATCCACGGACCACGCCCCGGCAGACGATGTGCAACTACTACGAAACCTTCCAGCTCTCCCGCCAGTTGAAGACACCGACGAAGGGACAGTTGCAAAAACCCATTCTGATGGTGAACGGGATCCACGAAGACCTGGTGTCCAGGGAGGAGCCTACTTCTCTGGCCGCGCTCGGTTTCAACGTGACCCAGCTGGTCTATGGGGACGATGGACACACAGCGGAGCTGCACATGCGGGAGCACTTTGATTTCACGGCGAACTGGCTGGTGCAGCGCCTCAGGGTGGCGAATTGATCTGACTAGGCGCGACGGGGGGCCTTCGGTACGGCGCCTTGCGCCGACGCTTGGGGTACAGTCGGCCGTCCCTCGGGACTGCTGCCGCCACCTCTGCCCCCTTCGCCCATGTCGTCACCTTTTTCCGCCGTCAAACCCAGCGCCAAGCTCTCCGACCAGGTGGCGAGCGCGCTGGAGGCCGAGATCCGCGCGGGCCGCATCCAGGCTGCGCAAAAGCTGCCTACCGAGGCCGTGCTGGCGCAGCAGTTCCAGGTGAGCCGCACGGTGGTGCGCGAGGCCATCTCGCGCCTCAAGTCGTTGGGGCTGGTGGACTCGCGGCAGGGCAGCGGCGTGTATGTGCTTAGCCCCGGCATCGAGCCCTTGCAGTTTGATGTACCCCTCGCCGCATCGCGCGAGGCTGTGATGCAGATCGTGGAGGTGCGCCGTGCGCTGGAGGCCGAGGTGGCCGAGTTGGCAGCCCTGCGGCGCACCGATGAAGACATGGCCGCCATCCGCGCCGCCATGCAGCACATTGCCGACGCCGTGCGCGCAGGCCGCGACGGGGTGGAGGAAGACGTGCTGTTCCACCGCGCCATTGCGCAGGCAGCGGGCAACCCGTTCATGATCAGCACGCTGGACTACCTCGCCCAGTTCCTGAAAGGCGCGACCCGCGTGACCCGCGCCAACGAAGCGCGGCGCGCGGACTTTGCCGACGCCGTGACCCACGAACACACGCAGATCGTGCACGCCATCGAGGCGGGCGACCCGGTGGCTGCACGCGCCGCCGCCGCGCAGCACATGAAAAACGCGCTGGCCCGCATCGAGCAGGCCGACCTCACCTTCTGGGCGCAAGACGGCGCTCGGCTGGCCCAGCCGCTGGTGGCGGCATCCGCACCGCTGGTGTTCTGAGATGCATCGCTGAGATGCCTGTGCGACTGGCTTGAACGCGTCGCGCTGGTGGCGCAGCACGCATCCGCGTGGGCTTGTGGCGGGGTGACGGCTGGATTAGCCCCCGCCACATTGTTGATATGCCACATATTTGATAGCAACTTAGGCATATTGCCAAGGCAATCGCATCTAAACCCCTCCTCAAATCAGAGCGAAACTGTGGCGTTCGATCACCCGATCCACGTCCCATGACCCTGCTGCAGCACCTGCAACTCATCCCCGACCCACGCCTTGCGCGCACGCGCCGCCATGAACTCCAATCCATCCTCGCCGTGGCACTGTGCGCCACCATCGCAGGCGCAGACAACTGGGTGGAAGTGGCCGAGTTC
>NZ_LUKZ01000027.1:158780-174970 GCF_001633105.1 Acidovorax sp. GW101-3H11 | reverse complement strand
AATGGCTGCCCACAGCGACGGGTAGTCGGCTCGGTGCTCCTGCACCATGCGAACGGCGCGTTCGCGGACTTCCGGGGAGAACTTCGGTGACTTGTTCATGGCTCCATCTTCTCAAGAGTTGGAGCCTCCTCAAAATCCGGGGCGGTTCAAATCTCAGGAAGCGCTTCCACGCTACACCTAAGAGCCCATAGGCGTCACGTTGCTGCGCCCAAGCGCTTCGACAGCCCTCGCGCCGCCTCGCGCAGATGCTGCGCCGCCGGGCTCGCAGGCCCGGTCTGCAGCGTGGCACTCGGCCCGATCACGGCGATGCACAGCACCAGCTGCCCGAACCCATCAAACACCGGCGTGGCCAGCGCGCTGATGCCGGGCAGAAGCTGGTCCGTCACCTCGCTGATCTGGTGCTGGCGCACGGCCTCCAGTTCGGCCGCAAAGGCGGGCTCGTCCAGCGCCCCCGCAAACCCTTCGGCAGCCAATGCAGCCGCAGCGCGCTCGCGCGGGCCGAAGGCTGCAAACACCTTGCCCGTGGCTGTGTGCCGCACCGAGGCCGTGGTGCCGTGGCGCATGGCCACATACACGGCGGTGGGGCCTTCTTCCACACGAATGATGGTGGGGCCGTTGTCGCCCCAGACCGAGGCGGACACGGTGTAGCCGATGCGCTGGGCCAGCGCGGGCAGCTCGGCAATGGCCAGGCGCACCGGGTCCACCTGCTGCAGGCTGATCAGGCCCAGCTGCATGGCCAAGGGGCCCAGGCCGTAGTGGCCACTCACGGCGTCCTGCTCGATGAGGCCGAGCTTGCCAAAACTCACCAGGTAGGGGTGGGCCTTGGCGGCCGTCATGTCCGCAGCGCGGGCCAGGTCCTTGAGCGCCATGCGCCGACCGGTGCGCGCCAGCACCTTCAGCAGCTGGCCGCCCACCTCCACGCTCTGGATGCCGCGCGGGCTGCGGGGCGTGTCTTCGTCGTCGGCGGGGGGCAGGTCGGAGGTCGTCGTGGGCATGGGGCGATTGTCTACGCAGCGCAGCAT
Organism: Acidovorax sp. GW101-3H11; assembly: GCF_001633105.1. GTDB lineage: Bacteria > Pseudomonadota > Gammaproteobacteria > Burkholderiales > Burkholderiaceae_C > Acidovorax. The sequence continues at coordinate 173,948 of NZ_LUKZ01000027.1, read as the reverse complement.
CCACCGGCCCTTCGGGTTTACACCTAAACAAATGCGTTAGACATAAACAAATTTCTTGCCTAACATCAACACATTCCGTTTAGATAAACGCATTCACCATTAACAAATCACCACCATGAGCACCGTCAAAACCTTTGCCTCCGCCGCCGACCTCGAAGTGAAGAAGGTGAGCTTCGACAAGCTCTCCGACCACGCCTACGCCTACACGGCCGAGGGTGACCCCAACACCGGCATCATCATTGGCGACGACGCGGTGATGGTCATCGACACCCAGGCCACACCCGTGATGGCGCAGGACGTGATCCGCCGCATCCGCGAGGTGACGGACAAGCCCATCAAGTACGTGCTGCTCTCGCACTATCACGCGGTGCGCGTGCTGGGGGCCAGCGCCTATGGGGCCGAACACATCATCGCCAGCGAGGACACCCGTGACCTCATCGTGGAGCGCGGCCAGTTCGACAAGGACAGCGAGATCGGCCGCTTTCCGCGCCTGTTCCAGAACGTGGAGAGCGTGCCGGACGGCCTGACCTGGCCGACCATGACCTTCAACAGGAAGATGACCCTGTGGCTGGGCAAGCTCGAAGTGCAGATCCTGCAGCTGGGCCGGGGCCACACCAAGGGCGACACGGTGGCCTGGCTGCCGCAAGAAAAGATCCTGTTCAGCGGCGACCTGGTGGAGTTCGACGCCACACCGTATGCGGGCGACGCGTACTTCCAGGACTGGCCGCAGACGCTGGACAACCTCGCCGCCCTGAAGCCCGAGAAGCTGGTGCCCGGCCGGGGCGCCGCGCTGCAGACGCCCGAGCAGGTGCAGGCGGGCCTGGCGGGCACACGCGCCTTCATCAGCGATCTGTATGACAGCGTGAAGGCCAGCGCTGCGCAAGGCGAAGACCTGCGCAAGGTGTACGAGGCCACGTTTGCCAAGCTGCAACCCAAGTACGGGCACTGGGTGATCTTCAACCACTGCATGCCGTTTGACGTGACCCGCGCCTACGACGAAGCCACGCAATACCCCGACCCACGCATCTGGACCGCCGAGCGCGACATCCAAATGTGGAAGGCTTTGGAAGGTTGAGCCCCCGAGGTTGGAGGAGACAAAAAAATGAATCCCAGAGACATTCCCGCCGAGGCCTTCCACGCCAGTGGTGCCGAGGTGCAGGCCCTCGACTTCGGCTACGTGCGCTCGCCCGACCAGGACCGCACCACGCCGGCACAACACCCCATCGTGGTCATCGGCGCGGGCCCCGTGGGCCTGTCGCTCGCCATTGACCTGGCCCAGCGCGGACAGCGTGTAGTGGTGCTGGACAACGACCACAAGCTCTCCATCGGCTCGCGCGCCATCTGCTTTGCCAAGCGCACGCTGGAGATCTGGGACCGCCTGGGCGTGGGCCAGCGCATGGTGGACAAGGGCGTGTCGTGGAACCTGGGCAAGGTGTTCCTCAAAGATGAGCAGCTGTACGAATTCAATCTGCTGCCCGAAGAAGGCCACGAGCGCCCCGCCTTCATCAACCTGCAGCAGTACTACGCCGAGGCCTACCTGGTGGAGCGTGCGCTGCAGTTGCCAGGCATCGACATCCGCTGGCACAACAAGGTCACTGCGGTGCAAGCCCGCGCGGACGGCGCGCTGCTGAGCATCGACACGCCCGAAGGCGCCTACCAGATGGATGCGCAATGGCTGGTGGCCTGCGACGGCGCACGCTCGCCCACGCGGCAGATGCTGGGGCTGGAGAGCAAGGGGCGCATTTTTCAGGACCGCTTCCTGATCGCCGATGTGAAGCTGGCGGATGAGGCGAACTTCCCCACAGAGCGCTGGTTCTGGTTCGACCCGCCCTTTCATCCCAACCAGAGCGTGCTGCTGCACCGCCAGCCCGACAACGTCTGGCGCATCGACTTCCAGCTGGGCTGGGACGCCGACCCCGAAGAAGAAAAGAAACCCGAGAACATCATCCCGCGCGTGAAGGCGCTGCTGGGTGCGGATGCACAGTTTGAGCTGGACTGGGCCAGCGTCTACACCTTTGCCTGCCTGCGCATGGACCGGTTCGTGCACGGCCGCGTCATCTTTGCGGGCGACAGCGCCCACGGCGTCTCGCCCTTTGGCGCACGCGGCGCCAACAGCGGCGTGCAGGACGCGGAGAACCTGGCCTGGAAGCTGGACTGGGTGCTCCAGGGCCGAGCGAGCCCCGCGCTGGTGAACACCTATGGCCCCGAGCGTGAATACGCGGCCGATGAGAACCTGTGCAACTCCACCCGCGCCACCGACTTCATCACGCCCAAGAGCGAAGTGAGCCGCCTGTTCCGCGATGCGGCACTGCATTTGGCGCGCGAGCATGCGTTTGCGCGGCGCATCGTGAACAGCGGGCGCCTGTCGGTGCCCGCCACGCTGCACCAATCGCCACTGAACACGCCGGATACCGATCACTTCGCAGGCACCCAGGTGCCCGGCGCCGTGCTGCTGGATGCGCCGTTGACGAAGCAAGGCCAGCCCACCTGGCTGCTGCGCGAGCTGGGGCCGGACTTCACGCTGCTGGTGTTTGGCCCCGCCCCTGCATGGGCCCATGACCTGCCCAACGTGAAGGTGCTGCAGATCGGCATCGACGCGATCGACCACCAGGCCCTGGCCGCAAAGCGGCTGGACGCGCTGCCGCGCACCGTGTACCTGGTGCGGCCCGACCAGCATGTGTGCGCACGCTGGCGCACGCCCACCGAAGCGGCCGTGCGCAGCGCACTGGCCCGTGCCACGGCCGCCTGACGAGGATGACGACAAGGAACATGCCCATGCTGAACACACAACCGAACCTGCAGGCCTGCGACGACTTTTATGAAGCGCTGATTGCCGCACACCAGGGTCTGACCACGCCCGAAAGCCACGCCATGAACGCACGCCTGGTGCTGCTGCTGGCCAACCACATTGGCGACCAGGCCACGCTGCAGCACGCGCTGCAACTGGCGCGCGGCAGCGCCGTGCCCACGGCCGACCGGCGCACCACCCCGGCCGTCACGCCGGTGGTGCCCACCCACGCGGTGGCGGCCTAGCCCGCCCCTTCTGCAATCACCACGACAGCACCGCGCAGACGGTGCAGGGTCCGACTCGACTTGAACTTTCACAACCACGGAGACAACATCACCATGCAGCGCAAACATTTCCTCGCCACCCTGGCCGGGCTGGCCCTGGCCACCACCTTGCCCCTGGCCCACGCCCAGGACTCCAAGCCGCTCGAATGGGTGGTGGGCTACGCCGCAGGCGGCGGCTCGGACATCGTGGCGCGCACGATTGCCGAGTCGATGTCGGCCACGCTGGGCCGCCCCATCGTCATCAACAACAAGCCCGGCGCGGGCACCAACATTGCCGCCGAGTACAGCGCACGCAACAAGGACTACGGCAACCTGATGTTCTCGGCCGACTTCGCCACGCTGGCGGCCAACCCTTTTTTGTTCAGCAAGCTGAGCTACAACGCCGAGAAGGACTTCCAGCCTGTGGGCCTGCTGGTGCGCTTTCCCATGTTCCTGGTGGTGTCCAACAACGTGCCCGCCAAGAACTTGAAGGAGTTCATGGCCTGGGCCAAAGGGATGCCCGATGGGGTGAATTGGGCATCGGCCGGGCCGGGCAGCCCACACCACCTGGTGGGTGAGCTGTTCCGCGAGCAGAGCGGACTCAAGCTCACGCACGTGCCGTATCGCGGCGCGGCCCCCGCCATCCAGGACGTGATCGGCGGCCAGGTGCCCGCGATGTGGATCGACAGCGCCACGGTGTACCCGTTCCTCAACACCGGCAAAGTGAAGGCCATTGGCGTGGCCAGCCCACAGCGCGTGACGACCATGCCCGATGTGGCCACGATTTCCGAGCAAGGGCTGCAAGGGTTTGAGGGGTTTGCGTGGCAAGGCCTGGTGGTGCCCACCGGCGCATCGGCCGATGTGGCGGCAAACTTCAGCAAGGCCCTGCAGACCGCTCTGGCCGACACCCGCACCAAAGCCCGCCTGCAGGCCCTGGGCGTGGAGCCCATGCCCGGCACCGCCGCGCAGATGGGCAGCTTTGCGCGCACCGAGCGCGAGAAGTGGGGGCGGGTCATTACCAAGGTGGGCGTAAAACTCGACTAACCCCCTGTGTCGCCTTCGGCGCCTTCCCCCAAGGGGGACGCCACCCGTGGCCTTGCAGAGCCAGCTCCACGGTGGCACTGGCGGGCGCAGCGCCCACATGCCGCGCACCTCCCGCTAAGCAACGCTCAGCGGCTGCGTGCCAGCCGCCGCTTGCGCTGAAGCGCGGGTGCCAGCCACAACAGCTGCACGGTGGCATAACCCAACACCGCCATCACCAGCCCCAGCGTGGGCAGGCCCACCAGCAGCGGTGCGCCCAGGGCCTGCATCCAGGTGCCCAGCGCCTGCACCGAGAAGTCTCCGCCCGGCACCACGCTGCTCCATGCAGGCAGGGTGTGGGTGCCGGGCATGACCAGTGCGCCCAGGTAGAACGCCAGCACATACAGCGGCACGGTGGTGAGCGGGTTGGTATAGAACGTGGCCACGCCGCCCGCCACGATGTTGCCGCGCAGCCAGGCGCAGACCAGCAACGTGCCCGGGATTTGCAGCGGGCCGGGGATCAGCCCGCAGAACATGCCCGCCGCCACACCGCGCGCCAGTGGCTGGCGCTGAAAGCGGAACAGCGCACGCTGCTCCAGCCAGGGCTGGTAGCGCGCCAGCCAGCCGCGCTCCAGGTGGGCGCGCGCCCGGGGTTCCAGCCCGCGCAGCCAGCGGCGCAAGGTGCAGAGCATCTGCATCGGCCGCCTCCTCAGCCCCAGGCCAGCGCGGCGGCAGCACCGGCGCCACACAGGGCCGACAGCCCCATCAGCAGCCGCACATCGCGCCGCTCGTTGCCCGCCCGGTGGGCGATGACGGTGGCCGCGACCAGGCCCGCCAGCAGAAAAAGCAGAACAGAGTCGAAGAGTTCCATGGTGTGTGGCCTTGTCTTGTTTTCAGTCTTTGGGTGGCAGAGCCGGGGCACCGTGGGCGCTTTCGCCCGAGCTGCGCAGCGACAGGAAGATGGAACCTGCAATCAGCGAAGCCGTCACCAGCAGCGCATAACCGATCGGGATCTTCACCAGGTCGATGAGCAGCATCTTGCCGCCGATGAACACCAGCACCAGCGCCAGGCCATAGGCCAGCAGGTGGAAGCGGTTGGCCAGGTCGGCCAGCAGGAAGTACAGCGCACGCAGGCCCAGGATGGCAAAGATGTTGGCCGTGAGCACGATGAACGGGTCGCTCGTGATCGCGAAGATGGCAGGGATGCTGTCCACCGCAAAGATCACGTCGGTGGTGCCAATGAGCACCAGCACGGCAAACAGCGGGGTGTAGTGCTTCACGCCATTGACCATGGTGCTGAGCTTCTCGCCATCAAAGTGGTCGGTGATGCGGATGCGTTTCTTCAGCAGCTTGAGCACCGGATTGGTGGCGATGTCAGGCTCCTGGCCCGCAGCAAACCACATCTTCACGCCCGTGATGACCAGGAACGCGCCGAACACATACAGCAGCCAGTGGAAGGTAGCCAGCAGCCAGGCACCGGCCAGGATGAGCACCGTGCGCAGCACGATGGCACCGATGATGCCGATGATGAGCGCGCGCTTCTGGTACTGCGGCGGCACGGCAAAGTAGCTGAACAGCATCAGGAAGACGAAGATGTTGTCCACCGACAGGCTCTTCTCCACCAGGTAGCCGGTGATGAACTGCATCGACACCGTGTTGGCCACCTCGCGGCCCTGGCTGCCGTCCAGGTACCACCACAGGATGGCGACGAACACAAAGGCCAGCGAGAACCACAGCACGCTCCAGCGCAGCGCCTCTTTCATCGTGACCTTGTGCGCGCCCTGGCGCTCCATCACCAAGAGGTCGATGGCAATGGCCACCACCACAAAGACGGCAAAACCCGTCCACATCCACCAGGTGCCTATTGTTTCCATGATCTTTCTCCAAAGGGGAATGCTTGGCCGGGCGCCCCACCCGGCAACAGACCCGCACTGTAGGGACGCAATGCATTCTTAAAAACCTGTCATATTGGTAGCATTGGTTCGGCTTTTACGAACCAAGCCTGTTTCTCCCCCGAAAGACGCCCATGAGCCAGAGCTTCAACTACCGCCATCTTTTCTACTTCTGGGTGGTGGCCAAGGAAGGCGGCATCGCCCGCGCCGCCGAGCGGCTGGACATGGCCGTGCAGACCATCAGCGCCCAGGTGCGCGAGCTGGAAAAGTCCCTGGGCGTGAGCCTGCTGCGCACCGAAGGCCGCAACCTGGTGCTGACCGACGCGGGCGTGGCCGCGCTGCACGAGGCGGACCACATCTTCGCTTTAGGCGAGCTGCTGCCCGTGCGCGTGCGCGAGGCCGCCAGCGGCCAGACGCTGCGCCTCAACCTCGGCATCTCCGACGGCATCGCCAAGCTGGCCGTGCACCGGCTGCTGACGCCCGTGCTGGACGAGCCCCACCTGCGCCTGCTGTGCCACGAGGGCGAGTTCCAGCCACTCTTGGGCGAGCTGGCGCTGCACAAGCTCGACGCCGTGCTGGCCGACCGCGCCGCGCCGCCCAACCCGGCCCTGCGCACCACCAGCCAGCTGCTGGGCAGCAGCGCCATCGCCTGGTACGCACCGCCGCTGTGGGCCGAGGCGGCGGCCAACAACTTCCCCCACAGCCTGGCCGTGGTGCCCGTGCTGCTGCCCACCGACCACGCGGCCATGCGCGCGCGCATCGACCACTGGCTGGAACGCGAGCGCATCCGCCCGCGCATTGCGGGTGAGTTTGAAGACAGCGCGCTGCTGAGCACCTTTGCCGCCACCGGCATGGGCGTGATGCCCGCGCCCGTCTCGCTGGGCGAGCACCTGGCGCAGACCCACGGCCTGGTGCAGGTGGGCACCACGCCCGACGTGCAGGAGCAGTTCCACCTGATCTACAGCGCCCGCAAGGTGATGCACCCGCTGCTCACGCGGCTGCTGGAGGCGGGGAGCAGCGGATCGCTCCTGAATTGATAGCTACCAGAACTTACCCAGCGGGCGGAAGAGGCCAAAAAAGGCCCAAAACTCAGCGCACACAGAACCCTGCAGCCCGTCAGTCGCGCCCCGCCCGCTCGATGTGCAAGGCCGCCGATGCCGGGTCGGAAAAGCACAGCTCGTGGCTGCCCGGGCACTCCACCAGGCGGAACAGGCCCAGCCGCTCCGACAGGCGCGGGTGCCAGGGCAGGCTGTGGGGCAGCGCGGTGTCCTGCTGCGCATTCAGGTAGCTCTTGCCCACCTCCAGCACGGCCAGCGGCACCGGCAGCTGCGCGGGTTCGGTGAAGGTGCGGTAGGGGTGGGGGTTCAGCAGCGCGTAGGTGCTTTGCGCCAGGGCCTCGTCGGCATCGTTGATGAAGGCCTCGCGCCAGATGGGGTACGGCAGCATCACGGCATTGCCGCTGCTGGCCGCCACCTGGTCGAACAGCGCGCGGTAGTGCGGCGGGACCAGGTCATTCAGGCATTCGCCCGGCTGCGGCACAAAGGCGTTCCAGTACACCAGGCGGCGGATGCGGCCGGGCAAGCGCGCGGGCATGTGGCTGATGACCATGCCACCGTAGCTGTGGCCCACCAGCCGCACGTCGGTCAGGTCCAGGCCTTCGATGAAGGCCGCCAGCGACTCCACTGCGTCGGCCAGGCCTGTGGCCGCGCGGTCGTCGCCGGGGTTGTTGCCCGCGAGCGTGGGGCAGTGCACCGTGTGGCCCCGCGCGCGCAGGTGGGTGGCGGTGGCTTCCATCTCGGCACCGGTGTGCCAGGCGCCATGGACCAGGACATAGGTATCCGGCATGTGTGTCTCCTTGGGGTTGTGTTGCAGGACCGGGCAATTTGCCCTGCCGTTACCTTAGAAACACTGGGTGGCGCTGAATGGCCCGCGCGTGCCAGCCTGCTGTGCTGGATGTGCCAGATACCTCACCGACAGGTCGGCGCGGCCTTTTCAACGGGGGGATAGCGCGTGGCCTCAGCCACCGCGCCGCCACTGCGCGGGCGATACACCCATGGCGCGCTGGAAGGCGCGCGCGAAATGCGAGGCGTCGGCAAAGCCGCAGCGCCGCCCAATCTCGGCCACGGCCACATGGGCCAGTTGGGGGCGGCGCAGCAGCTCGCCCGCCCGCTTCAGGCGCAGTTCACGCAAGGTGCCTGCGAAGGTGTGGCCCTGCGCCGCAAAGGCCCGGTGCAGGGTGCGCAGCGACACACCCGCCTCCTGCGCCAGCGCCGGGGCCGAGAGGCCCGGCTGGTCGATGCGCGCCCGCAGCAACGCGCACAGATGGGCATGCAGGCTGCGCGCAGCCGTGGGGGCCGGTGGCTGGGGCGGCTCCAGCGCCGCGCACAACAGCGCGCCCAGATGGTCGGACAGCAAGGCAGGCGGCAGGGCCTGCGCCGAGGCCGGGTCACGCGCCAGCTGCACGGCCAGCGCCCCCAGGCTCTGGCCCCAGCCCTGGTCGCGCCAGGCCACGCGCGGCCCGGGCGCCTCGGCCTGCTGCAGCCACTGCCCCACCCAGGCGCGCGGCAGCTGCAGCGACACGCAATGCACACCTTCGGGAAAGTGCAGTTCGTAAGGCCGGGCCGAATCCAGCAGCACCACATCGCCCGGGCGCAGGTGGGCCACATGGCCATCCTGGCGCACATGCCACGCGGTCTCGGCCTGGCCGATCAGGTAGAAGGGCAGCTGGCGGCTGCGCGCAATGCCTGCAGGCGTGCGAAACACGTCCTGGGTGGAAGCCCGCACGCGGTTGATGGACAGCGTCTCCACCGGCAGGCTTTGCAGCTCCCCGCCAAACAGCGGCGCCTCGCGGGAGCTGCAGTCCATCTCCAGAAACGCCTCGCAGATCGCGCCCACCCAGTAGTCCAGGCGCGCGGGCGGCGCCACCACGTCGGTGGTCCAGTGGCGCAGAGCAGCGGGGGACGAAGGCGCGGGGGCGGCGGCGGGCATGGCGCCCAATCTACCGGCAAGGGTGCCTGGCGGGCAACAGGGCTAGCCCTGCCGTCCGCCCGCTGACTTGCATGCCCGCCAAGTTCAGCGCTGCGGCATGTCCTTGACCGAATACCCCAGACTCACCGTCGCATCGTCGGGGATTGCGGGCATCGACTCATTCCACGCCTCCCACGCGGCGCGCATGGCCTGCAAGCGCTCGGGCTCCACGGGCGCACGGTTGGCGCGCTCGCGTTCGTCGTCGGCCAGGTTGAACAGGTAATCGTTGCCATCCACCCGCAGGTACTTCCACACGCCCTGGCGCATGGCGCGCTGGCCCCGGTGGTTCATGCGCCAGAACAGCGGGGGCGCGTCGCGCAGGCTGGCATCGCGCAGCAGCGGCATCAGCGAGCGGCCGTCCAGCGGGTAGTCCGCATGTGCAGCGGCCCCTGCGGCGTCGAGCATGGTGGCCGACCAGTCCATGGTCATGCAGGTCTGCGCGCTCACGCCGCCGGGCGCAATCACCGCGGGCCAGTGGGCGATCCAGGGCACGCGGATGCCACCTTCGGTCAGGTCCATCTTGCCGCCCACCAGCGGCCAGCTGTCCGAGAAGCGCTCGCCGCCGTTGTCGCTGGTGAACACGACCAGCGTGTCGCGGGCGATGCCTTGGCGCTGCAGCGCGGCCATGATGCGGCCGATGCCCTCGTCCATGTGGTGGATCATGCGGCGGTAGGTCTCGATGTTGCCGCCGTGCAGGTGGAACAGGTTCGTCTTCACCTCCTGCGCCAGCGCCTCATCGTCGCGGGTCTCCCACGGCCAGTGGGGCGCGGTGTAGTGCAGGCTCAGGAAGAACGGCGTGCCGGCCTGCGCGCCCGGCGCCATGCGGTCCACGTAGTCCAGCGCGTGGTCGGTGATGAGGTCGGTGAGGTAGCCGTCCTGCTGCTTTTCCTCCTCGCCCAGGTACAGGTCGTGCGTGCCGGTGGAACTGCAGTGGGTGAAGTAATCCACCCCGCCCGACATGGGGCCGAAGAACTCTTCATAGCCCGAGCGCAGCGGCCCGAACGCGGGCGGGTAGCCCAGGTGCCACTTGCCCATCAGCGCCGTGCGGTAGCCCGCTGCGCGCAGCAGCGAGGGCAGCGTGGGGTGATCGGGCGGCAGGCCCAGGGTGGTGCTGCCCCGGCTTTTGCTGTTGATGGGCTCCTCGGCCGCGCCGCGCAAGCGGTACTGGTAGCGCGCCGTCATCAGCGCAAAACGCGTGGGCGAGCAGACGGGGGAATTGGAATAGCCCTGCGTGAGCTTGAGGCCGTTGGCCGCCAGCTGATCAAGCACCGGAGACACCGGGCCAAACGCCGCGTCGCGCCCGCCATAGCAGCCCAGGTCGGCATAGCCGAGGTCGTCGGCGACGATGAAGATGATGTTGGGGCGGATGGTCATGGTTTGAACCCTGAGCGCTGCACCACCGGCGCCCACTGCGCGCGATACGCCTTGAGCATGGCTTCGGTCTGGGCCATGGTCGCCACCACGGGCTCCATCTTGGCGGCCTCAAACTTGCGCTGGGTGTCAGGGTCTTTCATCACCTCGTGGATCAGACCGGCCAGGCGCTCAGCCTGGGCCTTGGGCATGCCCATGGGCGCGAAGAAGGTGTTCCATCCGGTCGCAGCCAGGTCCAGACCGCTCTCCTTGAAGGTGGGGATCTTTCCATCCAGCGCACTGCGCTTGGCACCCGACGCGGCCAGGATGCGGATCTTGCCCGCCTCGTGCTGCGGCAGCAGGGTGTCAAACGTATCAAACGCCACGGGCACCTGGCCGCCCAGCAGGTCGTTGAGCAGGGGCGCCGAGCCCCGGTAGCCCACCACCTCGGCGCGCACCTTGGCGGCATCGCCCACCATCAGACCGAAGAAGTGCGGCAGGCTGCCCGTGGCGGGCACGCCGAAGTTGGCCTTGTCGGGGTTGGCGCGCAGCCAGGCCAGCAGGTGCGGCAGCTCCTTCACCGGCACGGCGCTGCCCACGGCCACGCCAAATTCGTAGCTGTTGACATGGCTCACGGGGCGGAAGTCGCGTTCGGGGTCATAGCCCGCGTCGGGGAAGACCAGCGGTGCCACCAGCATCACGGCGGGGTTGGCCAGCAGCAGCGTGGGCTGGTTGGCGGGCGCTGCTTTGACGGCCTGGGCCGACAGGCGGCCGCCCGCGCCAGTCTTGTTCTCCACGATCACGGGCGTGCCAAGCTTGCTGCCCAGCTTGTCGGCCACGATGCGGGCCACACGATCGGTGGAGCCGCCGGGGGCGTAGCCCACCACGATGCGCAGCGGCACGTCCTGGGTCTGCGGCTGTGCCTGGGCCAGGGTGGCACACAGGGCAAGTGTGGCGGTCAGCACAAAGGCAAGGGGTTTGCGCATGGTCGAAATCTCCAGGGGCGATGGCAGGGCCCGCGCAGCCGCGCAGGGGGATGGATGGCCGGACTGTATTGGCCACACAATCAATTGATCTAATCAATTGATGCCCGGAAATACCCTGATGCCCGCGCCTGCTCCGGCCCCCTCATCCCCCACCCCATCCCCTCCGCCCGGCCACCGGTTGGCCCACCCGCAGGCCGCCAACGACCTGCTCATGTACCGCCTCAACCGCCTGCTGGCGGTGGCGGGCAGCCTGGTGGTGCGGCTGTGCGAGGGCGGCTACGGCATCACCCGGCGCGAGTGGGGGCTGCTGATGGTGCTGGCGCAACACCCCGGCATGCCCCCGGCCGAACTGGCCCAGCGCCTGGGGCTGGACCGCGCCCGCACCTCGCGCGCCATCACCTCGCTGCTGGCCAAGAAGCTCATCACCCGCAATGCCATGCCCGGCGACCGGCGCCAGGCTGTGCTGAGCCTCACGCCCGCAGGCCATGCGGTGCACGACGGCCTGTTCCCGCAGGTCAAGGCACTCAACCAGGATCTGCTGGCCGAGCTCAGCGCCGAGGCGGTGGCGGGCCTGGACCAGGCCCTGGCCGACATGCAGCAGCGCGCCGAGGCGCTGGTCGCCACCCGCACCGACGTACCGCGCACCTACCGGCTGCGGGGCGGGCGGCATGTGGATTGAGGGACATCCCCCGCCGTGCGCCCCAAAACGGGGAGACGGCGATATCCTCGAACACGCTCTGTAACACCCATGCAGGGTTGCCCCCGCGCTTTCCCGTCCGACCACGACCCAGGCTCTAAAGCCCGCACCCATGTCCCAGCACTCAACCTCTTTGTGGAGCCCCTTGCGCCAACCCGCGTTCCGGGGCCTGTGGATTTGTGGCGGCATCTTTTTTGTGGGCAGCGGCATGCAGACCATGGCGGCCGCCTGGCTCATGGTGGAGCTGACGGGCTCGTCCTTTCTGGCCGCGCTGGTGCAGACGGCCGTTTTCATGCCCATGTTCTTGCTGGCGCTGCCCGCCGGTGTGCTGGCCGACACCACCGACCGGCGGCGCCTGGTCTCGGGCGCGCTGCAGGCGCAGGCGGGGGCCAGTGCGCTGCTCACGCTGCTGGTGCTGAGCGGCTGGGGCGGATCGGCCTCGGTGCTGTTCCTGGTGTTTGTGTGCGGCTGCTGCACCGCAGTGCTCACGCCCGCGTGGAATTCCTCGGTCATCGACCCCGTGCCGCGCGACGAATGGCCCCAGGCCATCACCGCCGTGAGCATTGCCTACAACGCCGCGCGCGCCGTGGGCCCCACGCTGGCGGGCCTGGTGTTTGCCCAGCTGGGCGCGGGCTGGGTGTTTGCGATCACCGTGACCACCACGCTGGTGATGTGGGACTCCATCCGCCGCTGGCCGCCCAAGGCGCACCCGCCCTCCAAACTGCCCGCCGAACGCCTGTGGGGCGGCACCCTGAGCGGCCTGCGTTTTGCCTGGCACTCGCGCATGATCCTTGCGCAGTTGGTGCGTGTGATGGCGTTCAGCGCTGCGGGCTCGGCCCTGTGGGCGCTGCTGCCGGTGATTGCCCAGCGCCTGGGCACGGGTGCGCCGGGTTTTGGGCTGCTGATGGGCTGCCTGGGCACAGGCGCCGTGGCCGTGGGCCTGGTGCTGGGGCGGCTGCGCGCACGTTTTGGCATGGAGATCATCGTGGGCGTGGGTGGCATCGTGTTCGGCGCGGCCATGCTGGTGGCGGCCCTCACCAAGATCACGGCGGTGGTCTACATCGCCATGCTGTTTGCGGGTGCGGCCTGGATGTCGGCCATGTCCACTTTCAACACCGCCACCCAGGCCAGCGCGCCGCAGTGGGTGCGTTCCCGCGCCGTGGCCATGCACATGGTGGCGGCGCTGGGCGCATTTGCGATGGGCTCGGCGTTCTGGGGCGCGGCGTCCGACATCCTGGGCCTCACGCCCACGCTGTGCGTGGCCGCCGCGTTGATGGGCGTGGGCCTGCTGCTGGCGCGCCCCATGCCGCTGCGCATGGGCGCGCTGCACGAGGTGACCCAGGCCACGCCCTGGGATGAACTCTTCATCGAGGCCGAGCCCTTGCCCGAGGCGGGCCCGGTGGCCGTGGAGGTGGGCTACCGCATCGCCCCCGGCACCGACGCCGCCTTCCTCGACACCATCAGCCGCATGAAGGCCCCGCGCCGCCGCGACGGCGCCACCTTCTGGCGCGTGTACAAGGACCTGGGCGAGCCCTCGCGCTATGTGGAGCGCTTCATCGTCGAATCCTGGGCCGACTACCTGCACCAGCGCGCCCGCGCCACCATGGCCGACCAGGCGCTGGAGACGGAGGTGCGGGCGTTCCTGGCGCCGGGCGAGGTGGTGCGGATGTCGCACTACATTGCGGAGCGGTAGCTCTCCACTCAGCTGAAGGTCCCTACAACGGCCTGAACCAGCCAGCCACCGTCGTCGCCACGAACACGGCCCGACGGGAGTGTCGGCTTTCAATGCAATGCAATGCACGCACTGCATTCAAGCTATTGCAACTACCCGAGATCCATGGTCCACGACGGTGCGGCAATTGAATGCGCAAAACCTGGGCCCAAAGACCGGCCATCAGGCTGGAGCAGAAGACGTTTTGTTTCTCGCCATCTTCATGAAGGGCCGTTCAATCAGTCGATAGCTGATGTACGCAACAACCACTGTGATAAAAAATGCCAAGAATGTGCGATGGTATTTGTTTTGAACAAAACCCATCACCAGCATAAGAATGGGATAGTGGATCAGATAAAAAGAATACGAAATATCAGAGAGCAGCTTGACCGGCTTCGGATTGCTGTAATTTGAATCCTTCAAGATCAAGAAAAGCGCAGAAACGCCCAGGCCCGTGATAAAAATAGGCGTTACCGCGACAGGCTCCCAAGACTTGAACAACGCAACTGTAGAAATCAAAAGCGCCAGCAAGGCTGCCTTATCAAATCGTGGCTGCTTCACTGCAATCCAAGCCCCAAAAAAGAAAAATGGCATCTGCGCGATTGCACTATTCTGGACGAAGAAGTATTTTTGTCCCGGATCCTGGATTCCAGAAAACATCCGCAGGCCTACCCCACCAGTGACCCACACACAGGCCAGCAAAACAAAAATAATGGTGTACTTCGATGGCGCCTTGAAAAATCTTGCTGCAATCAAGAAGGCCAGAACATACCAAACAGCCTCAACGGTGAGCGTCCAGGTAACGCGCAAGGCGTCATACTTCAAATAGGCGTCCGGGAAAAAATGCTGCAGAAAAAGCAGGTGGGCAACGAGGCTTTTGATATCAAGCGTAGCAAACGCGAGGTTGCCAAACAGGATGGAAAAAGCAAAAAACCAGAACAAATAGGCCGGATATATCCTCAACACCCGATGCTTCAAGTAGTCCAGGGCAGAGTGCCGCAGGACACTTTGAATAATCAAATAGCCGCTGATGACGAAAAATATCTGAACCCCAAGCCATCCACCGGAAATTCCAAAATACGGAACGGTAACAATACCCAGCGAATGCAGGTGATTCACAAACACCATGACCACCGCTGCCGCTCTCAATGTTTCAATCGAGTGATTTTTTGAATTTTGATTTTCTTGGGTCATTGGATATCAAGAATAAATGACAAAACAGCGTCTTAARAATTGCACCAAGAATGCAATACAAGATTCACCGCTGGATTCACACCCTGCCTACGTGTCGCATCCCGGACGATTGCATAGACTCTAAACGCTATCCACTCTTCATGGCCCGAGCTGTTTTGAAGGAGTTGATAGAGTCCTTGCAATCTATCCAGGGAGTGAAGCCATGTTGATTGCCCTGCACAAGAACGCCCGCACCACTCC
>NZ_LUKZ01000027.1:0-158048 GCF_001633105.1 Acidovorax sp. GW101-3H11 | reverse complement strand
TTGCTGCGCTATGTGGCCTTGTACAACCACCAGTTGCCGCAGTCAGCGCTCAAGAGCAGTACGCCGATGCAGGCCATGAAACAGTGGTATCAGACGCACCCGCATCTTTTTCACAAGCGACCCTATGATCGTCCGGGATGTGACACCTACGATAGTAATTTTCAATCCACGCCGATTGTCACATGCATTGCCGCATCAACAGCCGGCCAGCAACCCGCCAGGGGCCCCCAGGCGAAACAGCTGTGAACTGCCGTCAGAGAAGGGCCGAGGTTTGATCCTGGCCATGACAGCTTCATTTCAGCCGCATGGCGCTCCATACGGCCTGCGACAATCGCCAGATGACCTTCGCCCCCCTTGCCAACGACACCTTCCTGCGTGCCTGCCGCCGCCAGGCCACCGACTACACGCCCCTGTGGCTCATGCGCCAGGCGGGGCGCTATCTGCCTGAATACAAGGCCACGCGTGCCCAGGCGGGCAGCTTCATGGGCCTGGCCACCAATGTGGACTACGCGACCGAAGTGACCCTGCAGCCGCTGGAACGTTTTCCGCTCGACGCGGCCATTTTGTTCAGCGACATCCTCACGGTGCCCGACGCCATGGGCCTGGGCCTGTCGTTTGCCGAGGGCGAAGGCCCGCGTTTTGCAAAACAAGTGCGTGACGAAGCGGCCGTGGCCGAGCTGGCCGTGCCCGACATGGACAAGCTGCGTTACGTGTTCGACGCCGTCACCAGCATCCGCAAGGCGCTCCATGGGCGTGTTCCGTTGATCGGCTTCTCGGGCAGCCCCTGGACGCTGGCCTGCTACATGGTCGAAGGCAAGGGATCGGACGACTACCGCCTGGTCAAGAGCCTGATGTACGCCCGCCCCGACCTGATGCACCGCATCCTGGCCATCAACGCCGACAGCGTGGCGGCGTACCTGAACGCCCAGATCGACGCGGGCGCCCAGGCCGTGATGGTTTTTGACAGCTGGGGCGGGGTGCTGGCCGATGGCGCGTTCCAGGAGTTCAGCCTGGCCTACACCAAGCGCGTGCTGGCGCAGCTGAAGCGCACAGGCGTGGACGGCACGGACGTGCCGCGCATCGTCTTCACCAAGGGCGGCGGCATCTGGCTCGACGACATGAAGGACATCGATTGCGAAGTGCTGGGCCTGGACTGGACGGCCAACCTCGGCAAGGCCCGCGCCATCGTGGGCGGGCAGGTGGGTGGCCCCGGCAAGGCGCTGCAGGGCAATATCGACCCCAATGTGCTGTTTGCGCCGCCCGCGCAGATCGAGCAGCAGGTGCGCCATGTGCTCGACAGCTTTGGCACACCCCACACCGACCGCAGCACCACCGGCCCCACGCACATCTTCAACCTGGGCCATGGCATCAGCCAGTTCACCCCGCCCGAGCATGTGGCGGTGCTGGTGGAGGCCGTGCACAGCCACTCGCGGGCGCAGCGCCGGGGGTGACAACGCCCCGCCCGCAGCGTGGCCACGGGCTGTGCGCCGCCCTGCGGGTGCATCTTCTGCAACGGAAGAAAAAAGGCAGGGAGGCAATACCCGAGCGACCCGAAGGGCCTACTTATGCACAAAAATGGCGCAGCACCGGGGCCCCTGCGGCCCCCGTGCACACAAAGTGGGCAGGGCAGGAAGTATTCTCATCAACAGCGTAAGTGCTTGATTTCAAAGGATTTCTCCAGACTGCTTTTTTGACGGGCAGTCCAGCCAAAGCACGGCCTGTCAAGGACTTGCGTGGCAAACACAGGGGATATCAACAAAGTTATCCACAGGAATTCTGGATTTCTTGCAAAACCCCAGTCAAATCAAGCACTTGCAGCCCATATCGGAGAAAAGCCTGAGCTTGCGGGGCCATCACTAACACAAATTAAGGGTTTTCCCGGCCATTGACGCCCTGCTGGGTGCCCGACTTATGCACAAAAATCTTGATGCGGCGCAACATCGGCCCCATGCCAAGCCCTAGCACAGAAAATGCACCCAATTTTCTTCAGATGATTGATTCATAAGGATTTTTTGGTGCTGCCAGTTTTGTGGGCATTCTGTTCGGCGCCAGGTTTCATGCGGGTTGGCGGGGTGTGCGGGCAGGATGTCAACAAAGTTATCCACAGAAAGACGGGATTACTCACACCTCACCAAGAATCAAGCACTTAGCCGCCAAACCTCTACAGCATCTCCACAAGCCCCCGTAACTGCCATAGCCTGTGCCTATCCACACCGCCATCGTCCACGTTGCATTGCATACCCCGTCGCACAGCGGCGTGGGGGACCTGCTCAGCTACACCAGCGCGCAGCCCCTGCCGCCGGGCACGCTGGTGCGGGTGCCGCTGGGCAAGCGCGAGGTGCTGGGCGTGGTGTGGGATGCCGCCGAGGCCACGGGCGAGCTGCCCGAGGGTGCGGCCATGCGGCCAGTGGCGGGCGTGCTGGAGGGTGTGGAGCCGCTGGGCCTGCCGTGGCGCCGCCTGGTGGCCTTTGCTGCGCGCTACTACCAGCGCGCCCTGGGTGAGGTGGCGCTGGCCGCCCTGCCGCCCCAGCTGCGCGACCTGCAGCCCGACCAGCTGGCGCGGCGGCTCAAGCGCCCCGCCAAGGCGCTGGACGCGGACAGCAGCGAAAACGCTATACAAACCATAGCACCTACCACAGAACAGGAGCTCGCAAGGGCCCAAATTTCCTCTGAATCTGGCCCCTTCCTGCTGTTTGGCAGCACCGGCAGCGGCAAGACCGAGGTCTACCTGCGCTGCGTGCAGGAGGCGCTGGAGGCGCACCCCACCGCGCAGGCGCTGGTGATGGTGCCCGAGATCAATCTCACCCCCCAGCTCGAAGAGCGCTTCACCACCCGCTTTGCCCCGCGCTTTGGCAGCCAGGCCGTGGTGTCGCTGCACAGCGGCATGACCAACCCGCAGCGCCTCAAGAGCTGGCTGGCCGCGCACAGCGGCGCGGCGCGCATTGTGCTGGGCACGCGCATGGCGGTGTTTGCCAGCCTGCCGGGCCTGAGGATCATCGTGGTGGACGAGGAGCACGACCCGAGCTACAAGCAGCAGGAGGGCGCGCGGTATTCGGCGCGCGACCTGGCCATCTGGCGCGGGCGCGAGCAGGGCGCCAAGGTGCTGCTGGGCTCGGCCACGCCGTCGCTGGAGAGCTGGCACGCCAGCGACCCGGCCGTGGGGCGCTACGTGCGGCTGGCCATGCCCAGCCGGATCGGAGCAGGTGCCCTGGCCCGCGTGCGCCGTGTGGACATGAACCAGCAGCCGCGCCGCGCGATCTTCAGCGCGCCGCTGCTGGCCGCCATCACCGAGCGTGTGGCGCGCGGCGAGCAGAGCATGGTGCTGCTCAACCGCCGGGGCTATGCGCCCGTGCTGCACTGCGCGGACTGCGGCTGGAAGAGCGACTGCCCACACTGCAGCGCCCACCAGGTGTTCCACAAGACCGACCGCACCCTGCGCTGCCACCACTGCGGCTACACCGTGCGCGTGCCACGCGCCTGCCCCACCTGCGGCAGCCCCGACATCCACTCCATGGGCCGGGGCACCGAGCAGCTCGAAGAACAGCTTGGCGCGCTGCTCTCCGAAGTGCTGCGGCCCGACCGTACACCGGCCCGGATCGCCCGCATCGACGCCGACACCACCAAGGCCAAGGGCGCGCTGGAGGCGCAGCTGGCCCAGGTGCATGCGGGCGAGGTGGATGTGCTCGTGGGCACGCAGATGATTGCCAAGGGCCACGACTTCCGGCGCATCACGCTGGTGGCCGCCGTGCAGCCCGATGGGGCGCTGTTCAGCAGCGACTTCCGCGCGCCCGAGCGGCTGTTTGCGCTGCTGATGCAGGCCGCCGGGCGTGCCGGGCGCGACGCCGCCTACATGGCCGCCCAAGGTACGCAGCCCGAGATGTGGGTCCAGACTTTCCACCCCCAGCACGCCGTGTACGAGGCGCTGCGCAAACACGACTACGAGGCCTTCGCCGCCCAGCAGCTCAAAGAACGCGAAGAGGCCGCCATGCCCCCGTTTGCCTACCAGGCCCTGGTGCGGGCCGACGCGCGCACGCAGGATGTGGCCCAGGKTTTTCTCACCGCCGCTACGGCCGCCGCACACGCGGCGGGCCTGCCGGGGCTGGACGCGGTGACGCTGTTCCCCCCCGTGCCGCTAACCATCCAGCGCGTGGCCAATGTGGAGCGCGCCCAGATGCTGATGGAAAGCGGGAGCCGCGCCGCCCTGCAGCGTTTTCTGGCCGCCTGGCAGCCCGTGCTGCAAACCACCCGCAGTGCGCCCGAGCACAAGGGGCTGGTGCGCTGGCTGGTGGATGTGGACCCGCTGGTGATTTGAGGCTTTTTGGGGCCCTGTCGCGCATTGCACAAGCGCAATCAGCTATCAAATCAAGAGCAACCAGCTCCCTGGAGTGAAGGGCTTGCAGAGCCTCGGATACCCACTTTTAAAACCAAAAATAATATTAATTTGAATTTAAATNAAAAATAATATTAATTTGAATTTAAATATAAATTCAAATATACTTTGGGCTGTTGCAGTCACAGCCCCTCCCTCGGGCAGTCACCGCAACGTCTGCCCCGGGATGCATTCCGCCCCTTGCAGACGCTCCCTTGGCGACCTTCGTCGCCCCGTGGGTCTGTAGAGCTGCAGCCCACCGCGTTCCTTGCTGCTCACGCAGGCCACCGTTGCGGCCCGCGATCCTGATTGATCCAGATTTCACAGCCTGCCATTTCCATGGGCGCCTACGTCGTTTCGCCCACGACACACCCCACCGACTGCGGCCGCTTTCGCGCCTCCTTCTCGGTCCATCGCTCCCAGGGCAACGGCAGCTACTGCCGCGTGTTCCGTTTTGACAAAGCCTTCGCCTCGCGCGAAGCCGCACGGCTTTTTGCCGTCACGCAGGGCTGGCTGCAAACCAGCATGCAGCACCCGCCCCAATGCTGATGGCCTGCGGCCCCACGCACTTGCCATCCACCATGCCCCCGCTGCGGATGTCCCATCCGCAGCGCAGAACCCCAACGGTGCGCGAATCGTTGCGCGCCATTTTTAGAAAGGCTCTTCCATGAGCAGCAAAATCTATGTGGGCAACCTGCCCTATTCCGTGACCGATGCCAGCCTGCACAGCAACTTTGCCGAGTTCGGCGGCGTGTCGTCTGCCAAGGTCATGATGGACCGCGACACGGGTCGCTCCAAAGGCTTCGGCTTTGTGGAGATGGCCAATGCCGAGGTGGCCCAGGCCGCCATCAAGGCGCTGCACGGCATGTCCGTGGACGGCCGCACGATTGTGGTGAACCTGGCCCGCCCGCGCGAAGAGCGCAGTGATGCGGGCGGCTACACCGCCAGCAAGCGCGCCGATGTGGGCTACGGCACGGGCGGCTACGGCGGCGGCCGCTACTGAACCCGGTAGCCCCAACAAAAAAACCGGCTCGCCTGAGCCGGTTTTTTTTCGCCTTGGCGCAAGATATCAGGCTTTTTTTGGCCTCTGCGCGCATGGGGTGGGCGCGAGCAGCTACAAAATCAGCAGCAATCAGGTCAGCAGTGCCACCGCTGCCGAAAAGCTCAGAAATGCGAGCGCGGTGCTCACAAGAATGATGCGCGCCACGCGCCCGTTGTTGGCGCCGAACTTCTCGGCCAGCAGCGAGACATTGCTGGCGCTGGGCAGCGCGGCCAGCAGCACCAGCACCGTGAGCGCAAACGGCGTGAGCGGCACGCCCATCGCCATCGCGGCCGTACCCACGCCCCACACCAGCAGCGGGTGCACCAGGAGCTTGGCCAGCGCCACGGGCACGTAGTCGCGCGCGGGCACCTGCTCATGCTGGTTCATCTTCGAACGGGCCAGCACCGCGCCAATGGTGAACAGCGCCACGGGCGATGCCGCGTCGGCCAGCATGGCGATGGTCTTGTCCACCGGGCCAGGCAGCTTGAACTGCAGGGCCGAGGCCAGCGCACCCAGTGCAATCGACCAGGGCATGGGATTGGTCGCCATGCCCTTGAAGGCATTCTTCAGCGCCACCCCCACGCCGTGGGTGCCCGCGCCGTCCAGCCGCGACAGCGCAATGCACAGCGAGCTGGTGATGACCATGTCCACCACGATGGTCACGATGGCCGGGCCCGCGCTCTGCGCACCCAGGAGCGCCACCAAGAGCGGCACGCCCATGAAGCCGGTGTTGGGGAAGGCGGCCACCAGTGCGCCAAAGGCCGCGTCGTTCCAGCCGATGTGCGCCTTGCGCGTGAGCGCCACCGTGGCCCCCACCATCACCAGCGCACACAGCACATACACACCCGCCACGGCCGGGTCGAGCAACTGGGCAATGGGGGTACTGGCGCCAAAGCGGTACAGCATGCAGGGCAGCGCAAAGTACAGCACGAAGGCGTTGAGCCCCGGGATGGCCGGTTGCGGCAGCACGCCGCGCCGTGCGGCCAGGTAGCCGCAGAGCACGAGCGCGAAGAAGGGGAAGGTGATGAGGAGGACGGAGAGCACGAAAGCTATTGTCGGGCGGCCTGCGCCGTGCCGGGCCGCACCGTCAGCGCAGAGTCAGACGGGGGTCATCGCACACAACGCATGCAGCAGAAGTAAAACGCACCTCGGCGTCTCCACGGATTTGCATTCAATCGGATAACTAGGCGGGGAGCCGCAGACAGTGCTGTAGCACGGCTAGGCTCCTCCACACCCAAGAAGGACGTTGGCCGATTGAAGGCAACTCCGCGTTATTGCTTGCGCTGGATGATCAGGTTGCGCTTGGCATCCTCGGGGTAGGCAAAGGTGATGGCGCCGTTCTTGACCATGCCCATGACCAGCATGTTGCGCGTGATCGCGTCCTTGTCCTGCGTGCTGAAGGGCTTGTCGTAGGTGGTGACCACGCCGTAGTAGGTCTTCATCTTGCCCTCCAGCGATTCCTTGATGGCCTTGCCGTTCAGGTTGCCGTCGCGGATGCCGAGGAAGGAATACATCAGCAGGTAGGTCGTGTCGTAGGCGTTGGCCGCCGCCATGGGCACGGCCACCTTGCCCTGGAACTTGCGGGTGTAGCCCGACAGGAAGGCCGCCCGGCGCTCGTTGCTGGGCTCGGCGATGAAGGTCTGCACCATGAGCGCGCCCTCGGCCGCGTCCTTGGCGCCTTCGAGGAAAAACGGGAAGGACAGCGGCCACGGCCCCACCTGCGGCACCTTCCAGTTGAGCGCCTTCTTGCCGTTGGCGATGGTGGCGTTTTCCGGCCCCACGGTGTAGCTGTAGACCACGTTGGCACCCGCGTTGCGCGCAGCCGTCAGCTCGGCCGTGAGGTCCTTCACGCCCAGGTCAAAGCGCGCCACGTGCACGGGCTTGAGGTTCTTGGCGGCCAGCGCGGCCACCACGTCGTTGTAGCCGCCTTCGCCATAGCCGGTCTTGTCGGCAAAGATGGCCACCTTGTCCCAGCCGCGTTTGACGATGTCGTCCACCAGGAAAGGCGCCTGGATCGCGTCGCGCGCCTGCACGCGGAAGATGTAGCTGTCGGGCGCGGGGTACTTGGCCGTCACGGCCGTGCCCGTGGCGCAGGGCACGATGAGTGGGCTTTTGGCGTCCTGGAACAGGTCGATGGCCTTGAGCGCCACGCCGGTGTTGCAAAAGCCGATGGTGGCGACAACCTTCTCGGCCAGCAGCTCCTGCGAGACCTTGCGGCCCTGGTCGGGGTTGGCCGTGTCGTCCTTGACGACCAGCTCCAGCGGCCGGCCCAGGTAGCCGCCCACGGCGTTGATCTCGTCCACCGCCAGCTTGATGCCGTTGAGCATGGGCACGCCAAAGTCGGCCGAGGGCCCGGTGAACGGCCCCACCACGCCGATGCGCACGGGCGTGGTGCTGCCGATCTGGGCGTGTGCCGGGGCCAGGGCCCCACCGGCCAGCAGGGCGGTGGCCACCACCGCCGCAATCGCCACCGGCCACCAGTTGCGGGCCGGGGGCCGGGGACGGCCGGGGCCCGATGGCGCAGACGGAATGGCGGCGGAAAAAGCGAAAGAGATCATGGGCGTGCGACCGGGGGCGTGGAGTGGGGAAAACACCGCCCCGGGAGCGGGCGGGGGCCGCAGCCAGTATCAAATTGCAAAAACAAAGCCCCTAGCGGGGTTTCCCGGAGCGGCGGACCCACGGGCCTTGCTGCGGGTCCGTCCGTCAGCGCTTTGTCAGCGCCGTGTCAGCCCGGGGCAGAGCCCCCAGGCCGCTGGCCGGCACGGGCACGCCGGTATCATTGCGCGCTTCGCCGCCGGGCCCGCCCCTGTGGCCGCCGCCCCGGCCCGCCACCCGACTCCCCACTTCCCTTTTTCTGCGTCCCGCGCCCCCTGCCCCCATGTCTGCCGGTCTCAATCTCGCCCAGCTCCAGGCTGTCCACTACACCGACGGGGCCTGCCTGGTGCTGGCGGGCGCGGGTTCGGGCAAGACGCGGGTGATCACCATGAAGATCGCCCACATGATCGAAAAAGGCATGGACCCCAAGCGCATTGCGGCCATCACCTTCACGAACAAGGCGGCGTCTGAAATGCGCGAGCGCGCCGGGCACCTGATCGGCAAGCGGGCCAAGGACGTGCTCATCTGCACCTTCCACGCGCTGGGCGTGCGCATGGTGCGCGAGGACGGCAACGTGCTGGGCTTGAAGCCCCAATTCAGCATCCTGGATGCCGACGACGTGACGGGCATTCTCAAGGAAGCCTCGGGTGGCACCACCGACATGGCCACCGCACGCCAGTGGCAGTGGGTGATCAGCAAGTGGAAGAACATGGGCCTGACCTCGGCCGAGGCGCTGGCGCAGGCGGCGGACGACAACGAACGCATCATCGCCACGCTGATGGCGCGCTACGAGGAGCGCCTGGCGGCCTACCAGAGCGTGGACTTTGACGACCTGATCGGCATGCCGCTGCGCCTGCTGCGCGACTTCCCGGAAGTGCGCGCCAAGTGGCAGGCGGCGCTCTCGCATGTGCTGGTGGACGAGTACCAGGACACCAACGCCACGCAGTACGAGCTGCTCAAGCTGCTGGTGGGTGAAAAGGGGCACTTCACCGCCGTGGGCGACGATGACCAGAGCATCTACGGCTGGCGCGGCGCGACGCTGGACAACCTCAAGAAGCTGCCCATCGACTACCCGCACCTCAAGGTCATCAAGCTGGAGCAGAACTACCGCTCCACCAGCGCCATCCTGCGCGCGGCCAACAACGTGATCGGGCCCAACCCCAAGCTCTTCCCCAAGACGCTGTTCAGCGAACTGGGCGAGGGCGAGCCGGTGCGCGTGATCGACGCCGACAACGAAGAGCACGAGGCTGAGCGCGCCGTGGCCCGCATCCAGAGCCTGCGCGCGGCCAGCAACCCGCCGCCGGACTGGAAGAACTTCGCCATCCTGTACCGCGCCAACCACCAGGCCAAGCCGTTCGAAAAAGCGCTGCGCAAGGCCAACATCCCCTACAAGGTGTCGGGCGGCACCAGCTTTTTCGACCGCGCCGAAATCAAGGACCTGTGCGCCTGGTTCCGCCTGTGGATCAACAACGACGACGACCCGGCGTTTCTGCGCTGCATCACCAGCCCCAAACGTGGCATCGGCCACACCACGCTGGCAGCGCTGGGCGCGTTTGCCACGCAGCACAAGCAGAGCATGTTCGGCGCACTGTTCAACGGCATGCTGCCCGCCGCCATCCCCAAGCGCGCGATGGACGGCCTGCACGAGTTTGGCCGCTACATCAACTACCTGGAATACAGCGCACGCCGCGTGCATGGCGCCGAAGATTCGCGCACCTTTTTGAACGACTGGCTCAAAGAGATCGGCTACGAGCAGCACCTCTATGACAACGAGGACAGCGAGAAGGTGGCCGCCGCGCGCTGGAGTAACGTGATGGAGTTCTGCGACTGGATGGCCCAGCGCGCGGGCGGGCAGATCGACGACACGGCCGGTGCCGTGGTGGCCAAGGAGACCAAAAGCCTGCTGGAGGTGTCGCAGACCATTGCGCTGCTCTCCACCATCAGCGAGCGCGAGAAGGAGCAGGACATGGTTGTGCTCTCGACCCTGCACGCGAGCAAGGGGCTGGAGTGGCCCCATGTGGTGCTGGTGGGCGTGACCGAGGGCATGCTGCCCTTCAAGCTCGACGACGACGAAGGCCGCCAGCAGAAGGTGAGCGACGACACACTGCAGCGCCTGCAGGAAGAGCGCCGCCTGATGTATGTGGGCATCACCCGCGCCCAGCGCACCCTGGGCGTGAGCTGGACCAAGAAGCGCAAGAAGGGCCGCGAGATGGTGGCGGCGCAGCCCAGCCGCTTCATTGCCGAGATGGGCCTGGACAAGACCACCGCCCGCGAAGACCCGCGCGAAAAACTCAAGGCCCTGCGCGCCGAGTTTGCCGCCAAGAAGGCAATGGCCGCTGGCGCGCCCCCTGCCGCCTGAGAAGGTATGAACGAACCCGCCATGCCACGCACTGACCCGAACGCCCGCATGCCCCGCACACGCCCCGCCCTCCTGCCGCAGCTTGCCCTGTCAATAGCTATTATTTTGGTAGCAATCAGCGCTTATCCAGCGCGCGCAGACGGCCAAAAAGACTCAAAAACCAGCACCGCCTGCCCGGCCGCCGCCGACATGGGGCACCAGCACCTGCAAGGCCGCTGGCTGGCCGAGCTGCGGGCCCCGGCCGCAGACGGCCGCACCCCGCCACCACCCACCACCGCCGTGCTGCAGCTCGGCCCCCACCCCGAACTGGCACAGAGTGTGCGGGGCACCACGCAGCGCGGCAGCACCACGGCCCAGGTCAGCGGCGACGTGGACGATGGCGACCTGACTCTGGAAGAATCGATCAACGGCACGAACATCAGCGCCACCTGGACAGGCCGGGTGGTGGATGGAAGTTGCGGCAAGGAAATACGCGGAACATGGAACAACGCCCACCCCACGCCCCCGGCTCCCGCAGCCATTCCGTTTGTGATGCGCCGGCAGGCGGGGTGGCAGTGATGTCCGCCCGCCCCCTCACTCACACCCCCACCGCCTTCGGCCGCCCGCACCACACGGCAGCGCTGGTGCTCTCGGCCTTGGCCACCCTGGCCCCTGCGGGCGCCGTGTGGGCGCAGGCTGCGCCCGCCACCACACCTGCCCCGGGCGCCGAGAGCGCCTGGCGCCGCTGCACCGCGCTGCCGGGCGACAACCAGGCGCGCCTGGCCTGTTTTGACCAGTGGGCCGCCGAGCAGACCTGGAAAGCGCCCGGTGCCTCGGCAGCTGACGCCGCCAGCACTACCACCGCCGTGCCCACTCCCGTGGACACCACGCTGCCCGCCACCCGCATCATCGAAGTGGCGCGCACCGAGGGCTGCCGCGACCCGCAGTACAGCGACCTCTCGCGCTTCTGGGAGCTGGAGTCGGGCAGCGACTGCGGCACCTTCAGCTTTAGGGGCTACCGCCCGATCACGGTGTCGGTGGTGGCGGGCAGCAATGTGAACCGCCAGCCCACGTCGGATGCGCCCGACCACTCGGCCCTCACCTCCACGCCCTACCGCCGCACCGAGAACCGCATCCAGCTGTCGGTGCGCACCAAGATTGCCCAGGGCCTGCTCACGCAGGGGCATCCCACGCTCAAGGATTCGGTGTGGTTTGGCTATTCGCAGCAGTCGTACTGGCAGCTGTTCACGCCCCAGATCTCGCGCCCCTTCCGTACCACCGACCACGAGCCCGAGGTGATGTATGTCTACCCCACCACGGCGCAGCTGCCGCTGGGCTGGAAGTGGCGCTACAGCGGCGTTGGACTGGTGCACCAGTCCAATGGCCAGAGCAACCCGCTGTCGCGCAGCTGGAACCGCGTCTACCTGATGACCGGTATGGAGCTGGACAACCGCTGGAGCGTGAACGCCAAGGTCTGGAAGCGTTTGTCTGAAAGCGCCGACAGCGACGACAACCCCGGCATCAGCGACTACGTCGGCCGGGGCGAGCTGGCGGTGTTCTGGAACGCCAACAAGGACAACACCCTGGGCGCCACCGTGCGCCACACCCTGGCGCGCAGCGACCGGGGCTCGGTGCGGCTGGAATGGATGCAGACCCTGGGCAGCGGCCTGTGGGGCAGCAAGAGCAACCTGCGCCTGCACACCGCGCTGTTCAGCGGCTATGGCGACAGCATGATCGACTACAACCGCAAGCGCACGGTGTTCAGTGTGGGGTTGAGTCTGGTGGACTTCTAGAGGTCATCCCCCTGAGGCGCTGCGCGCCTTCACCCCTTCTCTCGAATGGCTGCGCCATTCGGGAAGGGGGACGCCACCAGCGCGGCGGGGCGGCCCTTGCGCGGTGGCACTGGCTTGGGCCGCGCCCGTTGCACAGGCCTCTGACAAAGCACAGGCCAACCGCCCAACAAGGCCGGGCGAGGTCACTCACAACTCGTTACGACGTCATCCTCAAGTTTCTCGAAATGGCGCCGACGCGCCGCCACAATGGCACGCGCACCGACACCGGCAGGGCGCCGCCGCCACACACCCGATAAGCGCGGCTTTTTGGCCGCAATACCGGCCATTGCCTTGTGCGTGCACCCTCGAAAATGCGCCCAGAGAGGAACACACCCATGGACATGCAATACCAGCTCAAGGCAGGCAGCTACTACCTGTATGACATGCGCGAGGCGCCCAGCGCCGTCACGGGTGAACGCCGCTTCAAGCTCAAGACCGACACCGTGGCCATTGCGTTCGACAAGCACACGGGCGAGGTGCACCAGCATGGCAGCCCCACGCGCATCCAGTCGTGGGCCAACAACACGCGCCGCCGCCTGCGCGCGGCCGGGGCGCAGGACGTGGCCAACGACATCGTGGTGGTGTCGGGCCCGCTGCCCGTGGACGAACTCAACAAATGCCTGTGGGTGCGCGGCTATGTGCGCCGCATGTTCTCGCGCCTGGCCACCCTGCCCCATGGCAAGCTGCAGCGCCCGGCGGCCGAGCCGTTTCGCAAGGCGGCCTGAGCCCCCCGCCTTCTTTATCCGTTCTCCCTCAGGGCCGCACACAGCGGCCCTGGTCGTTTTGGGGGTCCGAAACGCTTCAGGGCATCAGCGCCTCAGGCCTCGGCGTCCTCGGCCACGTCGCTGTCCACGGCCTCCATCACCTCGGCATGTTTGACGATGGTCACGGGCACCGGGCTGGCGTGGGCCACCTCTTGCGATACCGAACCCAGCAGCGCGCTGGTGATCGCGCCCTGGCCCTTGGCGCCGATGACCACCATGTCGCAGCCCGAGCGCTCGATCATGTCCACCAGCGTGTGCGCCACGTCACCCACGCCCACATCGGTTTCGTAGGGCACACCCGCCGCCTCCAGCAGCGCACGCGCCGGGGCCATCAGGTGTTCGCCCGCCTCCAGGCTGGCGGCGGCGATCAGGTCGGGGTCGCGCGTGGTGACCAGCTCGTAGAGCGTGGCGGGCTCCTGCACGTTGGCCAGCACCATGGTGGCCTGCAGGCCCTGGCGCACCAGGGTCAGCGCGTGGTGCACGCCGTCCAGGGAGAGTTCAGAGCCATCCACTGCGATGAGGATCTTGAGCATGGTGTTCTCCTTGAGTGAGTCAGTGCAGACCAGTGTAGCGACGGCCTGCACAAACGCCAGCCCATACCCTTGAAGCAGACCAGGCAAGCCCGTCTGGGACAATGCGCCCCATCATGCTGCAGTTCGAACTCCTCAAAACCGACCCCTCCAGCCACGCACGCCGTGGCCAGCTCACGCTCAACCACGGCGTGGTGCAAACCCCCATCTTCATGCCCGTGGGCACCTATGGCACCGTCAAGGGCGTGATGCCGCGCAGCCTGCACGACATGGGCGCGCAGATCATCCTGGGCAACACCTTCCACCTGTGGATGCGCCCGGGCCTCGATGTGATGCAGAGCTTTGGCGGCCTGCACGGCTTTGAAAAGTGGGACAAGCCCATCCTCACCGATTCGGGCGGCTTCCAGGTCTGGAGCCTGGGCGCCATGCGCAAGATCACCGAAGAAGGCGTGACCTTTGCCAGCCCCGTCAACGGCGACAAGCTCTTCATGTCGCCCGAGGTGAGCATGCAGATCCAGACCACGCTCAACTCCGACATCGTGATGCAGCTCGACGAGTGCACACCTTACGAAACCAAGGGCCACAAGACCACCGAGGCCGAGGCGCGCAAGAGCATGGAGATGAGCCTGCGCTGGGCCAAGCGCTCGCGCGATGAGTTCCAGCGGCTGGAGAACCCCAACGCGCTCTTCGGCATCGTGCAGGGCGGCATGTTCAAGAACCTGCGCCAGGAGTCGCTGGAGCGCCTGGTCGAGATGGACTTCCCCGGCTACGCCGTGGGTGGTGTGAGCGTGGGCGAGCCCAAGGACGAGATGCTGGACATCATGGCCCACACGCCGCACCGCCTGCCCGCCCACAAGCCGCGCTACCTGATGGGCGTGGGCACGCCCGAGGACCTGGTGCAGGGCGTGGCCGACGGCGTGGACATGTTCGACTGCGTGATGCCCACCCGCAACGCGCGCAACGGCACCATGTTCACGCGTTTTGGCGACCTGAAGATCCGCAACGCACGCCACAAGGCCGACCACAAGCCCATGGACACCAGCTGCACCTGCTACGCCTGCGCGGGCAGCTCGGGCGTGGCCTGGGACGACGGCGGGCGCGAAGGATTCTCACGTGCCTACCTGCACCACCTGGACCGCTGCGGCGAGATGCTGGGCCCCATGCTCACCACCGTGCACAACCTGCACTACTACCTGAACCTGATGCGCGAGGTGCGCGAGTCGCTGGAGGCGGGCACCTTTGCCGCGTTCCGCGCGCAGTTCAAGGCCGACCGGGCGCGTGGTGTGTAAGGGTGCGGCCTGGGATGCAATAGCTATTCATTTGATAGCTTAAAAGGCAATCCCAACAGGCGCAGAAGGCCAAAATCATTCAAAAAATACTGCACTCCCTGCTGCGCTGGCCCGGTCGCATGGCGGCGGGCCTGGCCAGCGGTGTGCTGGCGCTCTTCATTCTGTTCGAGGAATGGGGCTGGGTGCCGCTGCAGCAGCTGCTGGCGCGCATCGGCCGCTGGCCCGGTCTGCGCTGGATCGAGGGCTGGGTGCGCGGCCTTCCGCCCTGGGCGGCCGTGTGCCTGTTTGCGCTGCCCACCTTGCTGCTGCTGCCCGTCAAGCTGCTCGCGCTCTGGGCCATGGGGCATGGACATGTGGTGCTGGGCATGCTGGTGATTGCTCTGGCCAAGGTGGTTGGCACGGCGGTGGTGGCGCGGCTGTTCACCCTCACGCAGCCCGCGCTGATGCAGCTGCGCTGGTTCGCCTGGGCCTATGCGCAGGGGATGCGCGCCAAGCACGCGGTGCTGGCCCGCGCCCGCGCCACCTGGGCCTGGCGCGTGGCGCGCGTGGTCCAGCGCCAATGGCGGCAGCGCTGGCGCCGACGCTGAGCGGACCAGCCCCGCCGCGACGGAGCGGTCTGCTACATATTTTGATAGCAATAAAACCAATACCACAGCGCGCAAACTGCCCAAAAGGCGCCACAAATACGCAGTAAAACCACGGGCCAAGGCCCTCGGGCTGTTGGCAATTGTCAACAAATGTTTCAACATACCGAGACACCCTGCGGCCCGCCCACCGGCTGCGGAGACAATCCACCACCGCTCAGCGCCCGCCCCTCCCCAGCCACCATGCTCCGCACCCTTGTTCCCTCCCGGCCCCTGGCGCCCGCGCTGGCCTGGCTGGCCCTGGGGATGCTGATTTTTGGCGCCTGCCTGGTGGGCATCTTTGCGCGGCCCATCGGGTTTCTGTCGGCGTTCTGGCCCGCCAATGCGCTGCTGCTGGGCCTGCTGGTGCGCTACCCCCATCTGGCCCGGCCACCGGCCTGGTTGGCCGCCGCCGCGGGCTATGTGGCGGCCGACCTGCTCACGGGCAGCGCCTGGGGCATGGCGCTGTGGCTCAACGCCGCCAACCTGCTGGGCGCCACGGCGGGCTGGCTGGTGCTGCGCAGGCTGGACGAACGCATCCGGCGCCTGCAGCGCACGGCGTCTGCCCTGTACCTGCTGCTGGCAGCGCTGGTGGCCAGCACCGTGGGTGCGCTGGCGGGCTGCGGCGCCGCGCCGGTGTACTTCAATGCGCCCTGGACCGACCTGCTCTCGCTGTGGTTCAGCACCGAGCTGATGAACTACATGCTCATCGTGCCCGTGGTGCTGGCCGCGCCGCATGCCGACGACCCACCCCAGGCCACGCAGGGCGGCCTGCAGGGCATGTCGCTGCTCTGGCGCGTGGCGCCCATCAGCTCGCTGCTGCTGGCCGAAGGCATCCGCACCGTGATCGGCGGGCCGGGCATGCTGGCCTTTGTGGTGCCGGGGCTGCTGTGGTGCGCGCTCAGCTACAGCGCCTTCACCGCCAGCCTGCTGTCGCTGGTGGTGTGCCTGTGGACCATGGCGGGCGTGGCCACGGGCGTGCTCAACTTCACGCCGGCCCATGCGGGCGATGTGTTCTCGCTGCGCGTGGGCGTCACCCTGCTGGCACTGGGGCCGCTGGCCGTGGCCTGTGCCAGTGCCGCGCGCGCCGAGGCCCTGCGCCGCCTCGACTACGCCGTGCGCCACGACGACCTGACGGGCGTGCTCGCGCGCCGTGCGCTGCTCAAGCAGGGCGCGCGCCTGCTGGCCAGCCACCAGCACGAGTCCGCCGGGGCGGCGGTGCTGATGCTGGACGTGGACCATTTCAAACAGGTGAACGACCAGCACGGGCATGGCGCGGGCGACCAGTTGCTCATCGGCATTGCCCAGGCCATGGCGCGCGAGCTGCGCCCGCAAGACCTGCTGGGCCGCCTGGGCGGCGAGGAGTTTGCGGCGGTGCTGCCCGAGGTGTCGCCCGCCGAAGCCCACGCCATGGCCGAGCGCCTGCGCAGCGCCGTGGAGCAGCAGCCTTTTGCTACAGCCCCCGGAGGCCAGGGGCCCACCCAGCGCGCCACGGTGAGCATTGGCCTGGTGCACAGCGCCAGCATGGGCGGCAACGCCGACATGGACACGCTGCTGCTGGCCGCCGACGCCGCGCTCTACCGCGCCAAGGCCGAGGGGCGCAACCGGGTGGCGCTGGCCTGAACCACCGCCCCAAGGATGTCCTGCATAACCCTCGCGGGGCGGTGGTAGTGCGGATCGGGATGGGGCGCAAGGCGTCTTTTCTTGCCAATAGCCCAGCTATTGGCAAGAAAAGCAACGCAGTGAACCGCCCGAGGCCGCGCTATCACCGACCGCAGGGAGTTATGCAGGACATCCCTACAGGTACTGCGCCCAAAGCATGTTGCGCATGCGCCCTTGCGGGTCCCACACCGCCTTGGTGGCGCGAAACCGGTCGGCCTGCGGGTAGGCCGCCGCAAACTGCGCCTGCGTGGCATGGCGCTGGTACGGCAGGTAGTAGGTGCCGCCGTGCTGCAGGGCCAGGTCGATCAGCGCACGCGTCCACAGGCCCACGCCCTCCTGCGCCTCGGCGCTGGTGCCCTGCTTGAAATACAGCACCCACGAAAACACCTCCTCACGCGCCCAGGCCATCACGGCATCCGGGTCGGGCGGCGCGTGGCGCACCGAGATGTTGAGCACCTGCGCCCCATGCTGCTGCAGGATGCGGGCCAGGCCCCGCGTGAAGGCCGCGAAGCGGGCCACGGGCACAAAATATTCCTGCAGCACATAGGTGGACTGCGCGCGGCTGGCGGGCTCCAGCGAGGCGGCGTCCAGGCTGGCCTCGCGGTTGCGCCACACCACCGGCTGGCCGCGCAGCAGCGCCGGGCGCACCACCTTGTGCTGCAGCTGGTGGCCCCCCGGCAGCTCGGTCAGGGCCCAGATCACGGTCTTGTCCAGGTCGTAGCGCTGGCCGCGTGGCACCAGGCGTTCGGGCACCGTCACGGGCCTGTCGGTGGTGGCCCAGGTCACGGCGGTGGCGCGGTCAAAGTGCGGGGGCAGCAGGTCGGCGTTGTGCATCACAGCCCGGGCGTTGGCGTGCACCTTGGCGGCAAAGAAGCCAGGGTAGTCGTCCAGCGCCACCTGGGCCACGCTGCGCTCGATGGCGGTGTTGGGGTCCAGGTCCAGCTCCACCTCGGTGATCACGCCCAGCCCACCGTAGCCGCCCAGGGCCGCGCGGAACAGGTCGGGGTGCTGCTGGCGGCTGGCCTCGCGCACCTCGCCGCTGGCCAGCACGATCTGCAGCGCCCGCACCGATGCGCCGATGGGGCCGTGCCCCACATAGCGGCCGTGCACGTTGACCGACACCGACCCGCCCACGGTGAAGTTCGAATAGCTCTGCATGGTCCGCACCGCCAGGTCGTGCGGGTCCAGGTGGTCCTGCAGGTCGCGCCAGCGCATGCCCGCCTGCACGCGCACGGTGCGGGCGGGGGCATCCAGCCACACCAGGGCGTTCATGCGGCGCATGTCGATGTGCAGGCCGCCCTCCACACCCACCTGCCCGCCCATGCTGTAGCGCCCGCCCCCCACAGCCACGGCACCGGGCCAGTGCTGCACGGCATGCACCACGTCTTGCACGCGGGTGGGCACCACCACCCGCGCCACCCGCACGGGGTACAGGCGGGTCACGTTCTCGATGAGTGTGCCGGGGGCGCTGTGGGCGGGCCTGGGCACGGCACCCAGCAGGCCTGCGGCGGCCAGGGCGCCCAGCAGCTCACGGCGGCGCAGCCCGTGGGGCGCGGTGCCCACCACCGCCTCAGTCTTCACGCGCCAGCTTGACGCCAGCGACCGTGCCGCAGGCGTGGCAAAACCGTGCGAAGGCGCTCTTGCGGGTGCTGCAATGGCCGCAGTGGTCGAACAGGCCGATGCCGCAGTGCGGGCAGAAGTCGATTTTTTCGTTCTTCAAATCCACGGGCCGCTCGCAGCCCGGGCACACGTTCTTGGCCAGGCGGGCCAGGGCCACGTCGTAGCTCAGCTCCTTGCGGCGCTCCTGGTCCGGCAAGGCCTCGGCCAGCTTCTGGCGCTCCAGGTAGCGGTTGAGCGCCTGGATGGCATAGCGCCCCACCACGGCCGTCACCGCAATGCCCACCACGTAGCGCACGTAGCCGCCGTAGCTGGGCAGGTAGGGCACCAGTTCCACAAAGAAGGCAAACAGCGCGAAGAAGATGAAGCCCCACACAAACGGCCAGTAGGTGCTTTTGCGCTGCTTGGCGAACAGCCAGCCCGCAATGGCCAACAGCGGCAGCGTGAGCGCCAGGCGGTAGAGGAACACGCGCAGCTCGACCTTGCGGCGCTCGGCGTTGAGCTTGACGTAGCCGTCGGACTCCATGCGGCTCAGCTGCTCCTGCCGGGCGGCCGCCGCCTGGCGGGCATCGAGCGCGGCCTGCTGCTGGGCCTCCACCGCCTGCTGGGTCTTGCGTTCGGCGAGCTTGAGCACGTCCAGCGCCTGGGTACGCGCGATCACCTCGGGGTCCTGGTCGGCGCGCTGGGTGGCGCTGCGGGTGGCCAGCCAGTTGTTGAAGCTGTCCCTCTCGGCCTGCACCTCGCTGCGCACCTTGCTGCGCTGCAGCTGGGCCTGCTCCAGCGCGGTCTGCGCGTCCTGCTCGGCCTGGCGCGCGGCCTTGGCCTCGGCGCGCAGCTTGTCGGCAGCAGGCTTGTCGAGGAAGTCGTCCACCCGCAGCGGGGTTTCGACCTTGGGCAGGTCGCCCACGATGGTGCCGCCCAGGCCGATGAGGAAGCTGGCAAACACCAGCGCCACCAGCCACAGGCCCCGGCGGAACCATTTTTCGGACAAACGCAGTGATTTGCTCATGGTGACTGCCTTCCTCAATTCCTACTGAAACTACTGATTTGATAGCTACAACCGCTTACCAGAAGCGCGCAGAGGCCGATTTTTTCTCAGTTTTTCAGCACCAGCACCACCGCAGGCGCTGCCAGCTGGGTGCGCTGCAGCCAGGCCAGCACCGAGTCCACCGTGACGGTCTCGATGCGGTCCGAGAAGCGCTTCTCGCCCGGATGGTCGTCAAACGCAATGTTGGCCGAGCCGACCCGCCCGCCCATGCGCGTGAGCGGCCCGAGCTTGAGCGCCGTGGGTTCGTAGCCCTTGAACTGCAGCCAGGCCTGCGCCTGGTCGCGCGCACGCACGGTGCCGGGCTCCATGGCCATCGCCAGGGTCTCCAGCGCCCACTGGTTGGACTGCTGGTATTTGCGCCCCCAGGCGTAGCTGACCATGCTGTAGGGCAGGTGCTGCAGGGCCTTGGTGCGGCCCTTGTCCTGCAGCACGGCCAGCAGGCGCTGCTGCACCTCGGGCGTGGGCACGGCGTACACGGCTTCGTAGCGCCACAGGTCGTCCAGAAAGAATTCGCCCAGGCCCTGGCGGTACAGGTGGCCCACGGCCGTGCCACATTCGTTGAGCTTGTGCGCCACACGCCAGGGGCCTTCGGCCGTCTTGTAGGCCCAGCCCATGTGCGAGTAGCGCAGGCCGTATTTGGAGAGGTCCTGCCCCGCACGGGCCAGCGCCACCACCTGCGCGCCCGACCTGGCGTGCTCGGCATCCAGCGCGGCCGAGGTCTGCTCGGCCAGCTTCATGCCGCGCTCGATCACCTGCGGGGGCACGGGCTTGCGGGATTCGCAGGAGCGGCCCGCCTGGGCCGGGGTGACGGCCAGCAGCGCGGCACCGGCAAGGAACACCACGCCCACCACGGTGGGGATGCGCTGGGCGGGGTCGCGACCAAGGTTCAGGGCTTTCACCATCGTGCCGCTCCTCAAAGACGCTCGTTGTGCAGCAGCGCACGGCCGATGGCATTGGGCACAAAGGCAATCGCCTCGCCCGCTGCCGACAGGATCACGCCCGTGCCGATCACGCTGCAGGTCACCACCGTGCCCACCGCATAGGCCGAGCCCGCCACGCCACGGCCGACCACTTCCACGCTCACCTGGGCGCCGTCCGAGGCGCGCTCCAGCAGGTACACCGTGCCCAACGCCGAGGCTTCGACCGCCCGCACAGTGAGCACCGCGCCGCCCACCGACAACGCGGCGGGCACCGCCACTACCGCACCGGCGGCGGCCGATGCGACAGACGCCGTGCCCACCACCGAGGCCACCGGCAACATCGACAGCGCGGCAGAAGCCTCGCTTTGCGCCCGGGCCGGGGCAGCGGCCACCAGCGCAGCACACACCACACCGGCCACCAGCAGGGCGCGGGACAGTCGGGTGGGGCCCCACGAAGAAAACACCGTATTCATCATCATTCACTCCTCACAATGCGACCCCACCACGCACCCAGGGGTGCGGGAGAAACCGGGTCGAAAACCAGAAAGAAAATTTGCCGGTACAGGCGGCGGTGCGCCGCCTGCATACATCCGATGCGATCAGTTCGCGCTGTTGCCGTTGGCTGCTGCCTGGGCAGCCTCACGGCGGCCCTGCAGGCGGGCTTCCATCAGGTCCGCCTCGTGGCGGTCGCGCAGCATCTTGGCCAGCGTGAAGGCGGTGGTGATCAGGTAGAGCCAGCTCACGCCCAGAAACGCCTTGTAGGTTACGTTGATGTCCATGCTCAGCAGACCCCAGCCCGTGAGGCCCATGGCCACCGCAAAGCCGCCCCACACCACCAGCTTCCACATGGGGGTGTCGCCACTGCCCCGGCGCGAGGCACCTGCGTTGTCCCGCACAAACTTGGCCAGCACAAACGCGGCCGAGAGGCAGAACACATACCCCATCACCATGAACGCCTGCTCCAGCTGCTCGCCGGGCAACCAGGCCAGGCCCACTGCACACAGAAAAACCGCGATGCCAAACGAGACCCACACCTGCAGCTGCCAGGCCTTGGTGTCACGCTGAACAACGATGGGAGAAGAAGACATTGCTGTGGTGCCCCGGGGGGCGTTGGTTGAACACGGCCCAGATGATGCAGGCAACCGCCGTCCAACCCGCCTTCCGAACGCCAAAGTACCCGCTCTAACGCCAAAAAGTAGCGAAATCCGATACCAGATTGCCACCTGAGGCCGTTCAGGCTTCGCCAGCAGCGCCTAGTCAGCCCCCGCACGGCGTCACCGTATCAGCAAAGGCTCCGGCAGGACCACGGGCAAGCGCCCACCGACCGGGCCGGAGACGCATTTCACGAACCGGTCGGTGTTCTGCTCGGACTCGGTCAAGTTCAATGGGCGGCGTATGGGAGTGACCGCCAGCTCGGGGCGGAACAGGGGCTGGTCCTCCAGGCGGCACTGGCCACCTTGGTCCAGCCCGCGTTGCCCGAACCATCCGCATACATCAACCAGCGACATGCGGTCTTGCCGCACAGCGATTCGCGCTGCGTCGTAGAGGAGGTCCTGAAGCTGGGCCTGGCTGCAGTTGGGCGCGCCACTGAGGCGGTAACTGGTGGCCACCTGGCTGATCAGGCGCCCCAGGCGGGAGCGGTAGGCAAACACCTCCTTGTCCGCCTCCACGTTCAGATCCAACGGTTTGCCCTCTCCGCCCTGAACCCGCCAGGGCACGATGGCCTGGATGTCGTCCAGCGCGATGTGCCACACCTGGCAGTCAAACTGGCGCCGCTCGGGCACCCTGGCGGCCGACAGGTCCAGCGCGTTGGCCTGTGTGAAGTACCGCGCCTCGGTGAACGCCCGGCCGTCCAGGTGGTAGTAATCGACCGGAAACTGGCTGATGCGGCGATAGGGCCGGATCTTGTAGTCCCACAACCCGGGCGCCAGCTCCACGTTGAATTGCCCCTGGGGCGCATCCCGCCGGATGCCCATCTGCGACAGGGTCTGGTCCCGGCGGTTGGACAGCATCGCGTCGATGGCGTCCAGGAAGTTCAGGTCAATCAACACCGAGCCGAAATTGCGCCGGTCCGACTGCCGCATCTCCGTCACCCCCGCGTTGGGCACGTGCGAGTCCACCATCATGATCATGCAGCCCTGCGACGGCTGCCCCGCATTCAGGCGGTTGACATGGTGTTCGCGGGCCAGACGGATCAGGGTCTCCACCCCCAGGTTGTCACTCGGCCCGCCATCGATGAGGTGCAGATAGCGCTTGTCTCCCGGATCGTCCGCACCTTCCCGGCGTTTCGCAGGGTCCAGGCTGTAGCGGCGCAGGGTCACCGAGTTGAACACCCCCGGAAACGCCCCGGAAGATGCCATGGCCCAGGCAATGGGGAACTGGCTGAGGTCGGAGCCCGTGGAGCGGAGAAACTGCCGGTCACTGAAAACAAAACGGACACCGCCATTGGTGGTGTCCGTGGCATTGAAATACACCGCTGGGCGGCGCGGCCCACGTGGCCCCAGATCGGCAAAAGTCACCCGTTTGCCATCAAAGAGCTTTTCCTCGAACAGCTCGGCAAGATGGTCGCTGCGGTCCAGATCCGAGAAAGTCGTCGCCATCAGGTTGACGGGGTTGAGCAGCTTTCCAATGAGGGGCATGGCGAAGTCTGTCGATGCCATCTGGCGTCCTTGCTCTGCCCAATCCGGCTTCTCGCCATGGATCGCAAAGTAGGCCGCAGGGATCGATCCGCCGCTGACGGCAGAGACCGCGTCCACATTCCCCAGGATGCCCAGCTTGTCCAGCTCTTCCAGGGCCGCCATGCCGAAGTTGGCCGAGCGGCTGCCTCCGCCGCTGAGGGCCAGGCCCACGAACTGGGGCCGGTCGGCCACCCATTCAGTGGCCGCACGCGGAACCGGCACCTGCGGGCGCACAAAGGAGCGCCCCATGTCCGGCTCATTGCGATAGCTCAACCCGGGGCGGCTGCCCACCACCGTGCAGCCCGCCAGGCAGGCGGCCGCGAGCACACCACACCAGGCCACACACCAGCCCCGCGCGCCCCCACGCTCAATCATGGAAGAACGTCAGCATCACGGCATTGGTGCTGAGGTTGGTCACCACCACACGCACATCCGGGGCTTCACCCGATACCCATTCACACAGCAATTCCCCCCCTGCCTGGGCAGGCTCGCAAAGAGCCTCGTTCTTGGGCCCTTTGACAGACAACGCGATGTCCTGCATCCGGTCGCTGGCAATCCCGAAGAAGGCTTTTTGCCCGGGCTTGTAGGACAACAAGATGGGTTTGGTATCCCGCGCGCCCATGAGGATGGGCTGCACCTGCGGGCCGATCAGCGTGCCACGGCTGCGGCGCGCTGCCAGGGCCTCGTCGATCAGCGCCGTCAGCTCAGGCCGCCCCTGGGCCAGCTTCTTCGCGTGGGCCAGCAGGCTGGCTGCGTCCGTTTGATCCACCAGGCCCCCACGGTCTCCGTCCACACGCGCCTTCGACGGCTGCAAGCCCGAGGCGCGCTGCAGTCTCGCAGCGGCCAGCAAGGCCTGAGGATCATTCTGCGCAAGACCGTAGCGACCCAGCTCCTGCCCCAGGCGCCACTGCTGCAGCATCAAGGGCGTGACTGGCGCCGCCGTCTGTGCGGCGGCCGGTGGCACCAGGCCACTGGCCACGAACGCCACCAGGGCGCCCGCCAGCAGACGCCGGGGATGCAGGATCCTGCAAAGATTTCTCATCGCTTGGCTTCTCCAGAGTGAGTCAATCTGACCAATCCAATCTACCGCCACCCATGCCGACCATGGATTCGGGCTTTTCCGCATGGCCTGGCGGCCCCGCTGCCGATGGTAGTTTGCCTTGGCTTGTGCCGCAGACAACCATCCACTGCAATCCCGTCGCCCATGGGTGTGGCACGGCGCACATGATCGGGCACGAAATCCTTGCCCCCATGGCAAAGCCTGGAAGAACCACCCGGCACCCTGCAAAGTATCGAATTTCTGTACTTTCGATACTCACATCAACTGCCAAGTCTGCACTTGCGCGACACCACACGCCGCGCTCGCCCATCACAATCCGTGCCCAATCCCCCTCACCGCCATCCAGCCACCATGTCTCAGAAACCCTTTGACCTCGTCGTCCACGGCGCCACCGGCTTCACCGGCCGCCTGGTGATCGAATACCTGCTGCAACGCTACCCCGCCGGCAGCGGCCTGCGCTGGGCCATGGGGGGCCGCAATGCCGACAAACTCGCCGCCGTGCGCGACGAAGTGGGCGCCCCGGCCGACACCCCGCTGGTCGTGACCGACACCAGCAACCCCGCCAGCCTGCAGGCGCTGATGGACGCCACGCGCCTGGTGCTGACCACCGTGGGCCCCTACCAGCTGTATGGCAACGAACTCGTGGCCGCCTGTGCGAAGGCCGGTGTGGACTATGTGGACCTGTGCGGCGAGCCTGCCTGGATGCGCCAGATGATCGACGCGCACGAAGCCGCTGCCAAAGCCAGCGGCGCGCGCATCGTGTTCTCGTGCGGGTTCGACTCGATCCCGTTCGACCTGGGCGTGTTCCTGCTGCAAAAGGAATTTGCCCAGCGCTTCGGCCACGCCGCCCCCCGCGTGCGCGGCCGGGTGCGCAAGATGAAAGGCACGTTCTCGGGCGGCACGGCCGCCAGCCTCAAGGCCACCATGGCGGCCGCTGCCACTAACCCTGCGGTGCTCGACCTGCTCAAGAACCCGTTCTCGCTCACGCCCGGGTTTGAGGGCCCGCGCCAGCCCACGGGCCATAAGCCCATGGTGGACGAGGCGCTGGGCGATGGGGTCTGGGTGGCGCCGTTCGTGATGGCCGCCATCAACACGCGCAATGTGCACCGCTCCAACTTTTTGCTGCAGCACGCCTACGGCACGGATTTTGTCTACGACGAAATGCTCATCACCGGCCCCGGCGAAAAGGGCGAAGCCATCGCCAACGCGGTGGCGGGCGACAAGTCGCTGGGCTCGGACAAAGGTCCCAAGCCCGGCGAGGGCCCTTCGCGCGAGGAACGCGAGAAC
Source organism: Acidovorax sp. GW101-3H11 (assembly GCF_001633105.1). Classification (GTDB taxonomy): domain Bacteria; phylum Pseudomonadota; class Gammaproteobacteria; order Burkholderiales; family Burkholderiaceae_C; genus Acidovorax. The sequence continues at coordinate 132,394 of NZ_LUKZ01000027.1, read as the reverse complement.
GGCTTTTACGACGTGCTGTTCCTGGGCACCGACGCCGCAGGCAACACCCTGCGCGTGGGCGTGAAGGGCGACCGCGACCCGGGCTATGGCTCCACGTCGAAGATGATCACCGAGTCCGCCATCTGCCTGCTGCAAGACGCCACCGCCACACCCGGCGGCATCTGGACCACAGCGCCCGCGATGGGCGATGTGCTGATCGCGCGGCTGCAGGCGAATGCGGGGGTGAGTTTTGGGGTGGAGGAGACCGCCTGACATGCAGGCTGGGGGTAGCTTGTTTCAGCAAAAACTGGGGCGCCCCTCGGATGGATGGTTTGGGGGTGGTTAAAAACGCTACTAAATCCATAGCTTCTTGCGCTTGAATCTATTGGCCTGCATTCACTTTCAGTTCTAATTTTTTGGAAGACGACACCGGGCAAATAGAAAAGATAAGCCCGAGTCCAGCCTCTCCCGTTTTGTCTTTGTCGCTTGCGATAGGAGTCAGCACCACATCAGAAGATCACCTGCAGTTCACAGACTTCATGCGGACCTCACACAGCACCCCAACACTTGCCGAACCTCACGTTTCGACATCTTGAAAGGTCGCCATGATTTTCGCCATCGGGATAGGGTTCAGTCTGCTGTGCTTAGCGATCTTTGGGGCGGCAGCGTTCTTCCTGGCCAAGGGCCTGGCCCGTGCTTTTGCCGCCGTGTCCCACCGATGGATCGGATACCACCCTCCCGCCCTTGCACTGCGATTTGCCTCATGGGCCTGCGCACTGTTTGTGCTGATACTGGCGCCGATGACGGGCTGCAGCCATTTGCAGGTCTCGTTCTATCGCCAAGCGATTCCTCCCCAGTTTGAGTCACTGGAAGTACTGCACCACGATGAGGTGAGCGGCTTCAGAGAAGGCTGTGGGTTTGCGATTTTCAGGCTGTCCGACAAAAACTTGGCGCGCCTGCGCAGCGATGGCCTGACGCACCTTGAAACGGCTCGCCTGGGCCGGGACGGAAAACCGTACAACCAGTACAAGCCCTGGAACGCCACACCAGCGCCAATGGATGAGCTCCTGTTTCGTGGTGCGAGCTGCATCAATGAGCCGCCTGAATTGCTCAACCAAGCCCAAAGAGCCGCATACAAGGAGGGGGCATTCTTCACCACGGGTGACGAGAAGGATTTGGTAGTGGTTCCTGCGCTGGGAATACTCATCTATTCCTTCAATGGGTGAGGGGCCAGAGGTGAGCTTCGCCGCTTCAGCATCACAGGGCCCAGGGCATCGCCCCGTGCGAGTCCCGCGACCCACACGAACAGCGCTATTCATTAATAGCTGCTTGCGCTTTAAATACGATATCTACAACCGTTTTCCTTTCGCATCCAGCTTTCAGCCCCCAGGCTGGAACGCTCAAGCGGCAAGAACGGCACCCTGCTGGCCCACCAGCAGCTTGTCCGGTTCTGACTGAAATTTGGCCGTCTGCCGCATCGCTCAGCCCCAGGCCCACGCGGACAATGGCACATCTTCCGTTGTGACCGCCACCACCCCATGAACCTCCCTATGCGCCCCCGTGACCTGTGCCTGGCCCTGCTCGTCATCGTCGTTTGGGGGCTGAACTTTGCGGTGATCAAAGTCGGTGTGGCCGATGTGCCGCCCATGCTGCTGGGCGCGCTGCGCTACCTGCTGGCAGCCTTCCCCGCGCTGCTGTTCGTCAAGCCGCCCAAGGTGCCGCTCAGGCTGTACCTGCTGTACGGCATGACCATGGCCGTGGCCCAGTTTGCGCTGCTGTTCACCGCCATCCACATCGGCATGCCCTCGGGCCTGGCCTCGCTGGTGCTGCAGGCGCAGTCGTTCTTCACGCTGCTGCTGGCAGCCTGGTGGCTGCGAGAGAAATGGCAGGGCAACCAGGTGGCAGGCCTGGCGCTGGCGGGTGTGGGGCTGGTGCTGATTGGCAGCGCACATGGCGCCTCGATGCCGCTGGCGGGTTTTGCGCTGACCGTGGCGGCCGCTGCGCTGTGGGGCTGCGGCAATATCGTCACCCGCGCCGTGGGGCGCTATGGGCCGATGAACCAGTTTGCCTTCATCGTCTGGTCCAGCGTGGTGGCGCCCCTGCCTTTCGTGGCACTGTCGCTGTGGATTGATGGACCGGGTGCCGTGCTATCCGCCGTGCAGCACCTGTCGCTGAAATCCATGGCCGCCGTGGCCTACATCGCGTGGATCTCCACGTTGCTGGGCTTTGGCCTGTGGACCTACCTCATGTCGCGCTACCCCGTGAACCGCGTGGCGCCCTTCACGCTGCTGGTGCCCGTGGTGGGCCTGACCACGGGCTGGGTGGTGTTTGGCGAGCAGTTGCTGCCCGTGCACTTTGCGGGCGCCGGGCTCTTGATGGCGGGGCTGGTGGTGAATGTGTTTGGCGGCCCGGCCTGGGCGGCGGTGATGGGGCGGCTCCGTGGGGCGCAGTAAAGGGAAAGGCGGCGAGGCGGTGGTGCGCTACACCGCCAGCGGCAACTCGGTGGTCGAGAGCACGTTGCGCAGCACCATGAACGAGCGCACCTGCCGCACCCCTGGCAGGTAGAGCAACTGCTCGGCATGCAGGCGGTTGAAGCTGTCGTTGTCGCGCGTGCGCACCAGCATGAAGTAGTCGAACTCGCCGGTGACCACATGGCATTCCATGCAGCCCGACACCTTGGCGGCCGCCTTTTCAAACTCGGCAAATGAATCGGGCGTGGAGCGGTCCAGCACCACGCCAATCATCACCAGCATGCCCGCGCCCACGGCCTGGGGGTTGAGCAGTGCCACCACCTTGTCGATGAGCCCCAGGCGCCTGAGGCGCTCTACCCGGCGCAGGCAGGCGGGGGGGCTCAGGTGCACCTTCTCGGCCAGCGCGACGTTGGACAGCGACGCGTCGCGCTGCAGCTGGCGCAGGATGGTTTTGTCGGTGCGGTCCAGCTCGGCCGAGACATCGGCCTGCGGCACATTCGTGGGACGAACTTTTGTTGCGCACATTGTCTATACAAAGAAATATTGATCGATATCATTCTTATCCAGAAACAAATTTCTCCGAAATTCGACCAAACTTTGCAACCACGTGATGCGCGTGTTTTTCTACGATGAAGGCACTGCAAGCCCTGCGCTTGCGCCCCTTCTTCATCGACCGGAACACCGCCATGAACCTGCAAAAATTTCCCCGCCACCCGCTCACCTTCGGCCCCTCGCCCATCACGGCGCTGCCGCGCCTGTCGGCCCACCTGGGCGGCAAGGTGCACCTCTATGCCAAGCGTGAGGACTGCAACTCGGGCCTGGCCTTCGGCGGCAACAAGACGCGCAAGCTCGAATACCTCATCCCCGAAGCGATTGCGGGCGGCTACGACACGCTGGTGTCGATTGGCGGCATCCAGTCCAACCAAACGCGCCAGGTGGCTGCGGTGGCCGCGCACCTGGGCATGAAGTGCGTGCTGGTGCAGGAAAACTGGGTCAACTACTCCGACGCGGTGTACGACCGTGTGGGCAACATCGAGATGAGCCGCATCATGGGCGCCGATGTGCGCCTCGACGCTGCGGGCTTCGACATCGGCATCCGCCCCAGCTGGGAGCAGGCCATGGACGACGTGAAGAAGGCGGGCGGCAAGCCCTTCCCCATCCCGGCCGGCTGCTCCGAGCACCCGTACGGCGGCCTGGGCTTTGTGGGCTTTGCCGAAGAAGTGCGCCAGCAGGAGAAAGAACTGGGCTTCCAGTTTGACTACATCGTCGTGTGCTCCGTCACGGGCAGCACGCAGGCCGGCATGGTGGTGGGCTTTGCGGCCGACGGCCGGGCGCGCAAGGTGATCGGTATCGACGCCTCGGCCAAGCCCGCGCAAACGCACGCACAGATCCTGCGCATCGCCCAGAACACCGCGAAGCTGGTGGAGCTGGACCAGGAACTCACGGCCGAGGACGTGGTGCTGGACACGCGCTACGGCGGCCCCGAGTACGGCCTGCCGAGCGAAGGCACGCTCGAAGCCATCCGCCTGTGTGCACGCCAGGAAGGCATGCTCACCGACCCGGTGTACGAAGGCAAGTCCATGCACGGAATGATCGACATGGTCCGCAACGGCGAATTCCCTGAAGGCTCTCGCGTTCTGTACGCGCACCTGGGAGGGGTGCCGGCGCTCAACGCCTACAGCTTTCTTTTTCGCAACGGCTGATGCGTCCAGCGAGCAGCACCGGCTGGCACAGCTGGCCGGGCTGTCGTTGATCTGAAGAGGCCCTTGCCGCCAGGCAGGGCGCCCACCCGGTCCCTCGATCCAAGGAGTCCCCATGAAGTGCTTGCAGCTTGTCAGACGGCGTCGCGTGGTCCTGTTGGCGGCAACCGTCGCGGGGCTGGGACTGGGACTGGGCCCGTTGCAGCGGGCCCATGCCGACGGCTATCCAGCCAAGCCGGTGCAGCTGGTCGTGCCTTTCCCGCCGGGGGGCGCCGTGGACATCGTGGGCCGCACCATCAGCAAGAAACTGGGTGACCGGCTGGGCCAGCCCATCGTGGTGGAGAACAAGGCGGGCGCGGGCACCGTGGTGGGCGCGGCCTATGTGGCCAATGCGCCTGCCGATGGCTACACGCTGCTGATCAGCTCCGGCTCCACCTTCACCGTGAACCCGGCGCTGAACGCCAAGCTGCCCTATGACCCCGTCAAGAGCTACGAACCCATCGGCCTGGTGGCGCGCGTGCCCTTGATTCTGCTGGCCCACCGCGATGTGCCGGTCAACAACCTCCGGCAGCTGATCGCCGCCGTGCAGCGCACGCCCGACAAGTTCTCGTATGGCTCGTTCGGCAACGGCACCACCGGGCACTTTGCGGCCGAGCTGGCCTGGTCGGCAACCGGCATCAAGCTGCTGCACGTGCCCTACCGGGGCAGCGCCCCCGCCATGGCCGACCTGATGGGCGGGCAGATTCCCTTCACCATCGATACCGTGGCGGCAGCACTGCCGCAGCTCAAGGCGGGCAAGATCAAGGCCATTGCCGTCACGGGTGCCACGCGGGCCACACAGCTGCCCGACGTGCCCACGGTGGCAGAAGGCGGCTTCCCCGGGTTCTCGGCCGACTCCTGGCTGGCCGTGGTTGCGCCGCGCGGCTTGCCCGCCGAGGCCAAGGCCAAGCTGCACAAGGCCCTGGCCGACACCCTGGCGGACGCCGAGGTCCGCAGCAAGCTCCTGGCCGCCGGGCTGGAGCCGTCGTACGCCAACGGCGATGCCGTGCTGGCACAGATCGAAGACGAATTGCCGCGCATGCGCGCCATTGCGCAGCGGGCTCAGATCCGGGCGGACTGAACCCGCGCGGCCCCGGGCGCTGCGCTCTCGCAGCCGTCAGGCCGCCAGCAGCTTCTGCACCCGTTCGCGCAGCAACGTGGGCTGCACCTCGGTCGGGGCCACGGCAGAGCCTACATTCAGCCCCACGCGGCTGTAGAACCCCCGGCGGAACGGCCGCACCATGGCGCCGCCCTGCTCGATGCGGCTGAAGTACGAGCCCCAGAGGTTGGTCAGCGCCATGGGGATCACGGGCGCCTCGATGCCCTCTGCACGCGCGCGCTCGATGATCTTCATGATGCCGCCCTTGAACTCCTGCAGCTGCCCGTCCTTGGTGATGCCGCCTTCGGGGAAGATGGCGAGCAGGTCGCCCTCGCGCAGCACCTGGGCCGCGCGGTCAAAGGCGGCTTCGTAAGTCTTGGGGTCTTCCTTGTAGGGCGCAATCGGGATCGCCTTGGCCAGGCGGAACAGCCAGCCCAGCACAGGCACGCGGAAGATGCGGTGGTCCATCACAAAGTAGATGGGGCGTGGGCTGGCGGCCATGAGCAGCACGGCATCGACAAAACTCACATGGTTGCAGGCCAGGATGGCGGCGCCGGTGGACGGCAGGTTCTCGTCGCCCTGCACCTTGAAGCGGTACACAAAACGCGAGGACACCCAGGCCACAAACCGCAGCAGGTACTCGGGCACCAGCATGAAGATGTAGAACGCCACCACCGCATTGGCCAGGCCGGTGAACAGGAAGATCTGCGGCACCGTGAAGCCCGCGCCCAGCAAGGCGCCCGCAATGAGCGAGCTGGCGATCATGAACAGCGCGTTGAGGATGTTGTTGGCCGCGATGATGCGCGCGCGGTGTGTGGGCTGGCTGCGCATCTGGATCAGTGCGTACATGGGCACGCTGTACAGGCCCGCAAACAGGCTGAGCAACAGCAAGTCCATCATCACACGCCAGTGCGCGCCCTGCGCCATGAACGCGGCCAGGCCCATGATGTCAGACGGAGGCAGGCTGCGCGACGCAAAGTACAGGTCGATGGAAAACACGCTCATGCCGATGGCGCCCAGCGGCACCAGGCCGATCTCGACATGGCGGCGCGACAGCACCTCGCACAGCAGCGAGCCGATGCCGATGCCAATCGAGAACACCACCAGCAGCAGCGATGCCACCTGCTCATTGCCATGCAGCACGTTCTTGGCCAGGCTCGGGAACTGGCTCAGGAACACCGCGCCAAAGAACCACATCCAGCTGATGCCCAGCAGCGAGCGGAACACCACGATGTTGCCGTGCGCGAGCTTGAGGTTGCGCCAGGTTTCGGTGAAGGGGTTCCAGTTGATGGTGAGGCCCGGGTCGGTGGCGGGCACCGAGGGGATGAAATGCGCCACCCCGCGCCCCACCAGTGCCGCCAGCACGCAGGCCACCGCCACCGTGGTGTGGCCGATGCCGGGGATGGCTACCAAGAGGCCGCCCGCCACATTGCCCAGCAGGATGGCCACAAAGGTGCCCATCTCGACCATGCCGTTGCCGCCCGTGAGTTCGCGCTCGCTGAGCACCTGGGGCATGTAGGCGAATTTGACGGGGCCGAACAGCGTGGAGTGCACGCCCATGAGGAAGGTGCACAGCAGCAGGATGGGGATGTTGCCGCCGATGAAGCCCACGGCCGCCACCAGCATGATGGCGATCTCCATGTTCTTCACGAAGCGGATCATCTTCGTCTTGTCGTACTTGTCGGTGAGCTGGCCCGAGGTGGCCGAGAACAGCAAGAACGGCAGGATGAACAGCGCACCGATCACCAGCCCCGCCATGGCGGGCGGCAGCCAGTCCACGCTGAGCTGGTAGGTCACCATCACGGTGAACGCAAACTTGAACAGGTTGTCGTTGGCCGCGCCGGAGAACTGCGTCCAGAAGAACGGCGCAAACCGCCGCTGGCGCAGCAGGGCAAACTGGTTCGGGTCCTCATGGGTCTGCGTGGGCGTTGGCACGGATGCTGGCGCTGCGCTGGCTGAGGGGGTCTCGGGATGCATGCGTTTCTCCTCGTTTCCGATGGGTTGGCTTGTTGGAATTTTCCGCGCCCGCGCTTCACACACGTGAACTGCGGGCGACACCCACGGCGTGGGCGCCATTCTGCACAAACAGCGTGACCTGCGGCCCGCCCGGTGCCCGGCGCGGGTGCCGCGCCGCCAGGGCCGTCAGCACGGGCCAGGCCGCGCCTGCGGCAAACAGGTGCTTGAGGCTGTGGCCCGACACCGCCTGGTAGGTAGCGTCGAACACCGCGTGGTCTGCCGCCTCAAACAGCTTGGCCACGGCATACAGGCCGATGACCGCGCCCAGGTGTACCGCCAGCGCGCCATCGCGCCGGGGCAGGCACGCCAGGGCCAGCACCACCAGCATGCCGCCCAGCTGCACCACGGCCCAGGGCAGCAGGTTGCCGGTGTGTGCCCACCACACCACGGCCAGCGGCCCGGCCAGCAGCACTACACAGGCGGCGGCCCACCCGGCGCGCGCGCTCACGCGGCTGGTGGCCGCCAACCCCAGCAGGCCTGCAAAGGGCAGCACCATGCCCAGCCGGTCCCACAACAGGCCCGCGTCGTGTGGCTGCCCGTGGTACAGCATGGAGCCTGCGGCCGTGCACAGCAGGCCCGCAAAAAACAGCCCGGCCAGCCACCGCGAGGCCACATCCAGGCCCACCGCCCCGCGCAGCACCACCAGCCCCCACACACCCGCCAGGGCAAAGGGCAGATTGCTCAGTACATCAAGCGCGCAGGGGATGCCCAGCCACGCACGCTGGTCGGCAAACGCGTGCTGGTGTTCGCTGGCGGGCAGCACCGGCCCCCAGACGGCCAGGGCGAACAAGGCGGCGGCACCCAGCAGCAGGCCGGTCTCGGCCCGGCGCGGAGGAGTTGCGGAAGAAAACAACGGCATGGCGGAAATCCTGCGGGGTTGGAATGCCGCGCAGTGTGGGCAGGCCATCGCGTCTGGGCCCCATAAAAGTCGCACAAAGGGCTACCCACGCCACCCCGGGTATTGATAATTGATACCTAACACCCACCCATCCTCACCCATACCCACCAACAAGCCCCCAGCCATGAGCACCACCGCCGACCTCGTCACCGCCCTGAAAAAGGAACTCAAGACCGCGCAGATGACCTACGCCGACCTGGCGCAGGCGCTGGGCATGGCCGAGTCCAGCGTCAAGCGCATGCTGGCCAAGGGCGACATGCCGCTGTCGCGCATCGACGCCATCTGCCGCGCGCTGGCGCTGGATTTTGCCGACCTCGCGCGGCGTGTGGCCGATGCGCAGCCGCTGCTCAAGGAGCTGAGCCAGGAGCAGGAAAAGGCCGTGGTGGGCGACAAGAAGCTGCTGCTGATGGCGATCTGCGTGCTCAGCCAGTGGACGCTGGAGCAGGTCGTCACCACCTACCGGCTCACCGAGGCCGAGGGCATCAAATACCTCGCGCAGCTCGACCGCATCGGCATCATCGAGCTGCGGCCGCTCAACCGCTACCGCCTCAAGCTGGCCAAGACCTTCCGCTGGCGCCCGCATGGCCCGGTGATGAACTACTTCCGCGAGCACGCGCTGCTCGACTACTTTGCAGGCGGCTTTGACGGCACGGGCGAAGGCGTGCTGCTGGTCCACGGCAACATCAGCCGCAGCCTGGCCCCCGCCTTCATGGAGCGCATGCAGCGCGTCGCCCAGGACTTTGCCCAGCAGCACCTGGCCGACCAGAAGCTGCCCGAACGCGAGCGCGAGGGCTACACGCTGCTGCTGGCCATGCGCAGCTGGGAGTTCGAGGCGTTCTCCAGCATGCGCAGATAGCCGAATGCTCACTTATTGATAGCTTAAAACGCTTTGCCAATGCGCGGAGAAGGCCAAAATGCCTTGAACATTGGCCTCTCCAACTTGCGGTCCTTTTCTGAAAAGTCAAAGAAACTTGACATCACCAGATCTCTTGCAGGAAAATTTTGTAAAGCAAACTTTACCTTCAAGGACTGCGCACATGACCGAACTTCCTTCTCCTGTGGAACAGATCAGCTACCTGGCCAAGGTGCTGGCGGGGCTGCTGGTGATCATCCTGCTGGGCTTGGCGAGCCTGGAGCTGGCGCATCTGCCGGGCGCTACCGCGCGGTGGGCGGCGGGGTTGCTGACCTGTGCGTGTGCGCTGCTGGCGTGGCTGGGCCAGCGCCGCTATCGGCGGCTGGATGAGCTGCAGCGGCAGATGCATGGCCGGGCCTGCCAGTGGGCGGTGGGGCTGGTGCTGGCCAGTTTGCTCGTGGTGTCTGCGCTGCAGGCGCTGGGCCTGGCCCCGTCGGTGCACCCGCTGGCCGTAGCCGCAGCGCTGATCGGCGCCTGGGGCCTGGGCCTGTGCATCACCCACCACCGGGTGAGCTGAGCATGGCACGCGTTGTCGTGACCGGCGCGGCCGGCTACCTCGCATCGTGGGTGGTGAAGCTACTGCTCGAACAAGGCCACACCGTGCACGGCACCGTGCGCAGCCTGAAGGACGGCCGCAAGCTGGCGCACCTGCAACGCCTGTCGGCGACGCATCCCGGGCGGCTCGCTCTCTTCGAGGCCGACCTGCTGGGCGCGCAAGGCTTCGACGCCGCCATGCAAGGGTGCAGCGCCGTGCTTCACACCGCATCGCCCTACCGGCTGGGCGCCTCGGCCGACCCAGAGCGCGAACTGATCGCCCCGGCCGTGGTGGGCACGCGCCACGTGCTGGAGGCCGTGAACCGCACGGCCAGCGTGCAGCGTGTGGTCGTCACCAGCAGCATCGCGGCGATGTTTGGTGACAGCGACGAGCTGCAGGCCCGGCCCGGGCAAGCGCTGAATGAAACGGACGTGAACCGCACGTCCACCGCGCAAAGCAATGCCTACGCGCTGTCCAAGACCCGCTCCGAGGCACTGGCCTGGGACATGCAGGCGCGGCAGCAGCGCTGGTCGCTGGTGAGCGTGCACCCGGGCGCCATCTTCGGCCCCTCGCTCTCACAGCGCGACGATGCCACCAGCGTGCAGCTGCTGCGCCAGTTCCTGGACGGATCATTCCGCCAGGGCGTGCCCCGGCTGTGGCTGGGCACGGTGGATGTGCGCGATGTGGCCCAGGCCCATGTCAGCGCGGCACTGCAGCCCACGGCCACGGGCCGCTACCTGGTCGTGGGCGAAAGCCTGCGCCTGCTGGAGATCGCCGAGCGGCTGCGCCGAAGCCACCCGGCCCGCAGCGCAAAGCTGCCCACCAAGGAAGTGCCCAAGTGGCTCATGTGGCTCATCGCACCCCTGGCCGGCATGACGCGCAGCTATGTGCGCCACAACGTGGAGCATCCACTGCAGTTCGATACCGCACGCAGCCAGGCGGAGCTAGGGGTCACTTACCGGCCCGCCCTTGTCACGCTCCATGACCATGTGCAGCAACTCGTGGCCGACGGCCTCGCTCCAGCCTGAAACCGCAGGATGCACAACCACCTCAGAACGCTGCGGCAGGACCGTGGCATGACCCAGCAGGCCTTGGCCGACGCACTCGGCGTGAGCCGCCAGACCGTGCACTCCATCGAAGCTGGCAAGTACGACCCCAGCCTGCCCTTGGCCTTCAAGATCGCGCGGCTGCTGGGGCTGGCCATCGAGCAGGTTTTTGAGCCCGAGGACTGAGCCCTCGCCAGCCCACTCCATTGACCAGCGCACCCGCGCATGGCATGCCACCAGCACGGTTTTGGCAGGGTTGTTGACGAAGCAATGTAAATTAACTATTCTTTAAATAACAAATTTTGTTCATTTAAAGATAGTCAAATGAAAACCACCCGCCAACAACAAGACGCCACGCGCCGCCAGATCGTGGCCAGCGCGGTGGACCTCATGACCCGCCAGGGCTTTGACGGCACGACGATGAAGGACATCGCACGCGCCGCAGGCATTGGCGACGCGACGATCTACAAATACTTCCCCACCAAGGACCGCATCGTGGTTGGCTACCTGGACGACACCGTCCAGCAGGCGCTGGCCGACACGCTGCAGACCCCGGGGTTTGATGGCTACGGCCTGCAGGAAAAGCTGCAGCGCCTGACCGACGCGGTGCTGGAGCGCCTGCTGGCCGACCGCGAGTTTGTGGCCCAGGTGCGCGGGCTGGCGCGGCGCTCGCCGCTGTCGATGCTGGCCGAGCCCCTGGCGGCGCGCCAGGGCCTGCGCGATGCGGTGAGCAGCTTTCTGGAAGCCGCCGAGGCCAGCGGCGAGATCGAGCCTTGCGACTTCAAGGGCCTGGCGGGCAGCCTCTACACCGACTACCTCGCGGGCGTGGTGAGCTACTGGCTGGCCGACACCTCCGACGAATTTGCCGACACCACGCAACTGGTGGACCTGTCGCTGGGCGTGCTGGTGCAGGCGCTGCGCGTGGGCCTGGTCAACCGCGTGGCGCAGCTGGGCGGCTTTGTGCTGCGCAGCCAGATGGCGCGCATGGCCCAGCATGGCAGCGGCCTGCTGGGCATGCTGCAGCTGGCGCGGCAGACGCTGGGCAGTGCCCCATCCGCGCCATCCCCCCGTTCCGCCCCCTCCGCGCGCAGCCCCGAGCCCCCGGCCCCGCCCCCACGCCGCGCCACACGCGCCCCCCGCAAACCGGCAGCCGCAACACCCGCCGCGCCCCACAAGAAGAAGAGCGCCCCATGAACTCGCCCGCCGCACCCGCCGCCCCCACCACCGCGCGCGCCACCCAGGTACCGCCGGACACGGCCATCCACGCCACCCTGCCCGGGGCCGATTTTTTTGACGCCTACGAGGTGGCCGACCGGCACCCCACGCGCTCGGCCCTGCAGTCGTGGCTCGATGTAGCAGCGCGCACCCCGGCATGGACACGCGCCCTCATGTTTGTGCGCAACAAGGCCGTGCGCCTGGTGGGCCTGAAGGACCTGGGCCAGTTGCACGACGGCTACCCGCCCGCCAGCGGCCGCCCTCTGCGCGACGCGCGCAGCTACCGCGTGGGCGATCGCGTGGGCATCTTCCGCATCCGCCACCTGAGCGACACCGAGGTGGTGATGGGCCAGGACGACAAGCACCTGGATGTGCAGGTGTCCATCTGCAAACAGCCCGCAGCCCCCGGTGCCGCGCCCCGGGTGGTGCTGAGCACGGTGGTGCACATCCACAACACGCTGGGCCATGCGTACATGGCCGTGATCACGCCGATCCACCGCGTGATTGCACGCGGCACGGCGCAGCGCCTGGCAGACCATGGCCAAAGCTAAAACGGAGGCCCCGCGCACCGGCAAGCTGGCGCGCAGCGCCATCACCGGGCTGGCTGCGGCGCGCATCGGCATGGCCGAGCTCTCGCACCGCACGCGCAAGCGCTCGGCCCAGGCGCAGGCCGAGCACGAGGCCGCGCTGGGCCGCATCCTGTTTGGCGCGCTGGGGCAGTTGCGGGGGTCGGCGCTCAAAGTGTCGCAGCTGCTCAGCATGCACCCGCAGCTGCTGCCCGAGGGCGTGCGGCGCGAGCTGGCGCGCGCCCACCACCAGGCCCCGCCGCTCAACCGCGCGCTGGTGGGCCGCGTGTTCCGCCAGGCGTTCGGGCAGGAGCCCGAGGCGCTGTTCGAGCACTTCGAGCCCACCGCGTTTGCCGCCGCCAGCCTGGGCCAGGTGCACCGCGCACAGCTGGCGGGCCATGGCACCGTGGCCGTGAAGGTGCAGTACCCCGGCATCGCCGCCACCATCGCCAGCGACATGCAGCTGATGCGCGCCGCGCTGCGCGCCCTGGCCCACACCGATCTGCCCCTGCCCACCGACACGGTGATGGACGGCGTGATGGCCGAGATCGAGGCCACGCTGCTGCGCGAGGTGGACTACCTGCAGGAGGCCGAACAGCTGCAGTGGTTTGCGCAGCACGCGGCGCGGCCTGGCGTGGTGATGGCGCAGCCCATCCTGTCGCACACCCGCGCCCAGGTGCTCACGCAGCAGTTTGTGCCCGGCCAGCCCCTGCAAGCCTGGCTGGCCACACAGCCATCGCAATCGCAGCGCGACCAGGCCGGGCAGCACCTGTGGGACTGGTTCATGCACTGCATTTTTGTGCTGGGGCGGGTGCATGCCGACCCGCACCCGGGCAACTTTGTGTTTGCGCCCGACGGCACGGTGGGCGTGCTGGACTTTGGCTGCACGCGCAGCCTGTCCGCTGGGTTTCGCGCGCAGGTCCGGCAGGCCTGGTCGGCACTGCTGCGGCCAGCGGACGACCCAGAGCGCCATGCGCTGGTGCTGCAGGCCTACCAGGCGCTGGGCCTGGCCGGGGCCGATGTGAGCCTGCCCACCTACCGCACCGATCTGGCCCCCGCGCTGGCCGAGATGCAGGCCTGGCAGATCGAGCCCTTCACGCAGGCGGTGTTCGACTTTGGCACCAAGACCCCGCCGCCGCTGACGCCCCCCGCCGACCAGCGCGTGCTGGGCCGCCACCTGCAGCAGGTGCCCAGAGAAATGCCCGCGTTCGAGCGCATGTGGATGGGCCTGATGCACCTGCTCACGCAGCTGGGCGCGCGGGTGCACACCCGGGGCGCACATTGGCTCGCACCCACCGGCGCCAACCCCTGACAGCCCCTTCACGAACAAGATGGACACCGGGAGGAGAAAAAAACATGAATACATCGCTGGTCCTTGCCGCCGTGGGCCTCGCCCTGGTGGGCGCCGCCCATTCCGTGCTCGGAGAAATCCTGGTGTTCCGCTCGCTGCGCCTGCGCGGTGTGGTGCCCACGGGCGGCCAGCCCGTGCTGCGCGAGCAGCATGTGCGCATCCTCTGGGGCAGCTGGCACCTGGTGACGGTGCTGGGCTGGGCCCTCAGTGCGCTGTTGTGGCGCCTTGGGACGGTGCCCGTGGACGCGGGCCTGGGCGCCTGGGTGGCGGATGTGGCGGCAGGCGCCACGCTGGCCTGCGGGCTGCTGGTGTTTTTTGCCACCGAGGGGCGGCACCCCGCCTGGGTGGCGCTGATGCTGGTGGCGGTGGTGATCTGGTGGCGCTGAGCCCCACCGCAAGCGTGAAAAAAATCACACTCCCCCCTGGTGCCGCCGCCCCAGGAAACACAACTTCACAAGACTTCGCAATCCGACTACACCGGCTTGACGCAGGGCCCGCAGCATGAAGGCTCCGGTTCCGACAGGGACCATTTTTAGGAGTTCACCATGGCCCGCAATGCACTCGCCGCTGTATCCATCGCCCTGCTGACGCTGGCTGCCGCCACGGCAGCGCACGCGCAGCACACCAGCGCCACCGTTGTCATCGGTGCGGACGCACCCCGCTACCACGGCCCTGCGCCGGTGGTGGTGCAATACCAGGCGCCCCCGCCCCCCCGCCACGAAGCCGTGCCCCACCCGCGCAGGGGCATGGTCTGGGTGCCCGGCCACTGGGAGTGGCGTGGCCACCGCCATGTCTGGCAACACGGCCACTGGGTGAAGGCCCGCCAGGGCTACCACTACCGCGAACCGCGCTGGGTGGAACATGGCGGCCGCTGGAACATGCAGCCCGGCGGCTGGGACCGCGACGGTGACGGCGTGCCCAACCGGCATGACCGGGACCGCGACGGCGATGGCGTGTCCAACCGCCACGACCGCAGCCCCGACAACCCGTACCGCCGCTGACGGGCAGGCACCGGGCACACGCCGGGCCGAGGGCCGCGCTGACCGGCAGGCTGGTCAGTCAAACACCAGCTCGGCCCGGCCCAGGCCCGGGAAATCCGCCACCACCCGCGTGCCCGGCGCCACCAGCACGGTGCCGGTGCACGAGCCCGTCGTTACCCACTGGCCTGCGCGCAGCCCGCCCAGGCTGTGCGCGCCTTCGTTGGCCAGCCAGGCCAGCAGCCGCAGCGGGTCGCCCGCCGGGTTGCCCCAGGTGGCGTGCTGCACGGCCACCGATTCGTTCACCCACAGGTCCACCCCCTGCGCCAACGGCTGCACTGCCGCCACATCGGCCGTCCCGGTGCCCACCACCAGCGCGCCATGGCAGGCCTGGTCGGCCAGGCGGCTCCATTCGTCCTGCCGGGCCCAGGCGGCAAAACGCGTATCGCACACCTCGATGGCAGCACGCACCGACACCAGGGCTGCGCGCACCTCGGCCGGGCTGTAGGGCGCTTCGCGCGGGGGCAGGTCGGTGCCCAGTTCGTAGACCAGTTCCGCCTCCACCCCCAGCACCGCAAAACCGGCGGCGGGCAAGTGCACAGCGCCTTGCCCGGTGTGCGGAGCCTGCGCCACCCACACCGAATCGCGCGTGAGCGCCGCGCGCGCGGGCAGCGCGTCGGGCGATGCCGCGCCCACCTTCCAGCCCGCGACCTCGCCGCGCTCGCGCACCACCGCGTCCTGCACGGCATAGGCCTGGGCCGCGTTTTGCGGGCGCAAGCCAGCAGGCAGGTCCAGCGGGCGGGGCGTGCGCCCCTGGCGGGCCATGGTGAGCACGGCGGCACTGGTCTGCGGGTCAAAGGCGGTATCGGGCATGGGCGGTTCCAGGGTCAGGGAAATCGGCAAATTATGGCTACCAGCCACCGGGGCCCACGGTGCCAGCATCAGCAACGATTGCGGCCCATTAGCGCCCAGAAGCCGTTTTCTGCACGCCGGGCGCTCCTAGAATGGCCCCCGCAGGAGAGCGCAGCGGCACCGCCCGCTGTGCACCGAAGGCGCAAACTCCCATACACGCTCAGGTTCCGTACTGCACCATTTTTCAAAGCCGTCTGGAGAGCCGCCACGCCATGTGGCGCACCGAAGGAGCAAGCCGCAGCCCGGGTGGGATCGCGGTGAATCTCTCAGGTACCAAGGACAGGGGGAGCGGCAGCCTGGCGGACATGCGCCAGCTGCTTGCTATTAATTTAGTAGCTGCAATCGCATACCCATCAGGCGCAGACCCCTTAAAAGGCTTCAAAAATGCGCGTGATCGTTCTCGGCGCCGGCTTGCTCGGCGTGACTTCGGCTTATTTCCTCTCGCAACTCGGTCACGAGGTGACCGTCATCGACCGCCAGGGTGCGCCCGGCGCCGAGACCAGTTTTGCCAACGGCGGCCAGATCTCGGTGAGCCACGCCGAGCCCTGGGCCAACCCCAGCGCGCCGCTCAAGGTGCTGCAGTGGCTGGGCAAAGAGGATGCGCCCCTGCTGTTCCGCATCCGCGCCGACATGCGGCAGTGGCTGTGGGGCCTGTCCTTTTTGCGCAACTGCACGCCCGCACGCACGCGCCACAACATCGAGCAGATCGTGCGCCTGGGCACCTACAGCCGCGACACGCTGCAGCAGCTGCGCGCGGCCACCGGCATCCAGTACGACCAGCGCACGCAGGGCATCCTGCACTTCTATACCAACCAAAAAGAATTTGACGGCGCGCTGGCCCCGGCCGAGCAGATGCGCGCGCTGGGCTGCGAGCGCCAGGTGATCAGCGCCGACGAGGCCGTGCGCCTTGAGCCCGCCCTGGCCCACATCCGCCCGCAGCTGGCCGGTGCCACCTACACGGCCGAGGACGAATCCGGCGATGCCAACCAGTTCACGCGCGAGCTGGCCAAGCTGTGCGAAGCAGCGGGCGTGCAGTTCCGCATGGGCCACCACATCACCGCGCTGCGCGAGGCTGGCGGCCGCATCGACCATGTGGAAGTGACCACTGCCGAAGGCCGCTTTGAGCGCGTGCGCGGCGATGCGTTTGTGCTGGCCATGGGCTCCTTCAGCCCGCTGCTGGCGCAGCCGCTGGGCATCCGCCTGCCGATCTACCCGGCCAAGGGCTACTCGGTAACCATGCCGGTAAAGGACGCCAGCAAGGCGCACCAGGTGAGCCTGACGGACGACGAGTTCAAGCTCGTGTTCTCGCGCTACACCAGCGAACGCGGCGGCGACCGCCTGCGCATTGCAGGCACGGCAGAGCTGAACGGCTACGACCGCCACCTGAACCAGGTGCGCTGCGAGGCCATCGTGCGGCGCGTGGAGCAGCTCTTCCCCGGCGCGGGCGACGCGAGCCAGGCGCAGTTCTGGAGCGGCCTGCGCCCCGCCACGCCCAGCAATGTGCCGCTGATCGGCAAGACCAAAGTGGGCAACCTGTTCCTCAACACCGGCCACGGCACGCTGGGCTGGACGCATGCCTGCGGCTCGGGCAAGGCGCTGGCCGACATCGTGAGCGGCCGCGTGCCCGAGGTGGACTTTGCGTTCCAGGGCTTACAGGGGCGCGCTGCAGGAGCGGCGCTGGTGCCGTCGCGCACGGCGGCCTGAAGCCACACGCGGTTGCAGCGAGGCCCCGCTGCAACCACCGCAAGAGGCTGCGGCGGCTACTTGGCCGCGCCCGTGGCGTGCGCCACAAACTGCGCCACGGCCAACATGTCCTTTTCGCTCATGCGCTCGGCATAGGACGGCATCACGCCGATGCCTGCCTTGAGCGCGCGCAGCACACGGCCCGCGTCGGGTTTCAGCTCATCCAGCACCGGGCCCACCTGGCCCTCGGCACCGGCGGCCTGCAGCGTGTGGCACACAGCGCAGGCGGGCTGGATCTTGGTGAACAGCTCCTTGCCGCGCGCCAGCTCGGCGGGGTCGGCAGCCCCAGCCGCCGCACAGGCGCCAGCGGCCCACACCGCCACTGCAAGGCGGCGCGCTCGGTTCAATCTACCCATGTCAGGCGACGGTCACGGTGACGGCGTGGTCGCGCCAGCTGGCGTTGTTGTAGCCGCCCAGGTTTTCCTCGCGCTGCTCGGCCTGCACATTGCCTGCCGTGTCGGTGGCGCGGCTGGCCAGCACATGGGTGCCTGCCTCCAGGCGCACGGGCAGTGCAAACTGCCGCCAGGCAAAGGGGCCCAGGTCGGGGCCGATGAGCTTGGCCGCCAACCAGGTCTTGCCACCATCGGCCGACACCTCCACGCCCTTGATGCCGCGCGTGCCGCCAAAGGCCACGCCATGCACCTGCACCTGGCCGGGTTTGAGTGCGCCCTTGTCAGGCAGCGGGCCGTTGATCCAGGACTTCACGCCCATCTCCCACACCGAGGGTTGGTCGGGGCTGGCCTTGCTGCCGGGCGGCGACATGCGGTAGCCGTGCGACATGATGCGCGCCTGCGACTGTGCGCTGCCGAAGGCCACGCGCTTGACGTACTTGATGTTGTTCACGCCCTGGTAGCCGGGCACCACCAGCCGCAGCGGGCCGCCATGCGCCAGCGACAGTGGCTCACCATTCATCTCCCAGGCCAGCAGCGCGTCGTCGAGTGCCTTCACGGGCACCGAGCGCTCCACCAGCACGGTGAGCGGGTCCACGCCCTCGGGCAGCTTCTCACCGCCCGTGCCGGTCAGGTAGGCGGCGCCGTCGGCCAGCCCACCCAGGGCCGCCACCACATTGCGCAGCGGCACGCCGCTCCACACCACACAGCCCGCAGCACCCACCTGCCAGGGCGTGCCGCTGGGCTTGCTGGGGAAGAAGCCCCGGCCATTGCCCGAGCACTGCAGCACGGTGGCCACGGTTTCCACGCCCAGGGTGCGGAGTTCGGCCAGCGTCAGGCTGCGCGGGCTTTTCACCCCTTCGATCGCCACGCTCCAGGCATCGCGGTTGTCGAGGATGGCCGCGTCGGGTGCGGGCAGGTTGTTGCGCACATACAGCTGGTTCGACGGCGTGATGACGCTGGTGCCGAATGCAGAGCGGCGCGTCTCCAGCGTGCTGGTGCTGTGCACGATCAGGGCTTCGGGCGTCTTCCAGCCTGCATAGGCGGGCAGCGGCTTGGCAGCCGGGGCAGCGGCCGCCTGGGCGCGCGCGTTGCCCGTCCACCCGGCCAGGCCCAGCGCGCCCAGGGCGGCGGCACTACCGGCCAGCAGGTGGCGGCGCGGCAAGGTCGTGGAATGTGTCATGGGAGGGTCTCCAAATGGGGGGGTGGAATGGGCGGGCAAGGGGGCCCGGCCCGGTGGCAGCCCCCTCTGGCCGATGGAGGCAGCCCGCATTCTGTGGGGCAGCTCCGGCCCGGCGCACGCAACATTGCGTTAACAAAAGTAACAAACACAAAACATCCGAAACATCTGCACGCATGTCAGGAGGCGTGGGCATATTCGCCGCTTCTGAGAGAGAACGAAGAAAGGGCGACACCATGAACATCCAGAAAGAATCCAAAGCCCACCGTGCGATCCCCCAGCTGGCCATGCTGCTCTGCTGGGGCCTGGGCTGCAGCGCGGCACTGGCCCAGCTCACGGCCATGGTGGCGGTGGAGCCCACCGCGCGCAAGGCCGCCCATTCCATCCTTCGCACGGCGGCCGAATCGGGCCTGGCCAAGGCCTCGGGCCAGCCCGTAGCCCTGGCCACCAGCGATGACCTGGCCGATGTGATGCGCGCCACCCGCAGCGCGGGTTACGACATATTCATCGGTCCGGCGCAGGTGGCGGCCTCGGCCCTGCAGCGGGGCTACGAGCTGGTGGGCGCCACGCACAAGTCCGACAAGTACCTGCTGGTGGGGCTGGCGCAGATCGACGCCGTGCCCGCCATGAAGGGCCGCCGCCTCTACCTGCCGCAACAGGACTCGATCTACACCTACATGGCGCGCGGCATGCTCAACGAGGCCGGGCTGTCGTTCCAGGACCTGCGCGCCGTGCAGTATGAAAAGTTTCCCCAGGCCGGGCTCACGGCCCTGACCCTGGGCTCCACCGACGCCACCGTGGTGCGCGAGGACGATTGGGCCGAGTGGGCAGCCGCGCACC
Source organism: Acidovorax sp. GW101-3H11 (assembly GCF_001633105.1). Classification (GTDB taxonomy): domain Bacteria; phylum Pseudomonadota; class Gammaproteobacteria; order Burkholderiales; family Burkholderiaceae_C; genus Acidovorax. The sequence goes on along the minus strand of NZ_LUKZ01000027.1, from coordinate 112,525 downwards.
CCGGCACTGCGCGCGTGCTGGCCACCTCGCAGCCGGTGCCCGGGGGCTTCTCGGTGGTCGTCAAGAAGGACCTGCCTGCCGACGCACGCAACCGGCTGGCCCAGTGGTTTGGCGCCACGCCAGCGGCCACCGGCCTGCCGCCCGTCACCCTGCGCCCCGAAGCCACCGAGTACCGCCGCGTGGCCGAGCTGGGCCTGTTCACACCCACCAGCCTGCCGGGCGTGAGCCGCATCACCGCACGCGAGGCGCAGACCCTGCTGGCGCAGGGCGCCACGCTGGTGGACACGCGCACCGAGAAGGAATTCAAGACCAAGCGCATCCGGGGCGCGGTGTTCGCGGCCTATGTGGAAAAAAGCCTCAAGGACGTGGCCTTCAATGCCGCACAGGATGACTTCCAGGCGCTGGACAAGCTGCCGGGCCTGGACAAGGCCAAGCCGGTGATCTTTGCCTGCAATGGCGCCGAATGCTGGAAGTCCTACAAGGCGGCCAAGGTGGCGGCCGCCAAGGGTTACAAGTCGGTGTACTGGCTGCGCGGCGGCCTGCCCGAATGGGATGCCACCGGCCTGCCCACAGAGGGCGGTTGAGCGCTCCGCAGCGGAACCACCGGGGCTTTTTCCCCGTTCCGTACAATCGCTTGCAACTCAACACCCAAGGGCGCGCAAGGCGCCCTTTGTATGGAAATAGCAATACTGTTCGCCCTCATCTGTCTCAACGGCCTGTTTGCCATGTCAGAAATTGCGCTGGTCACGGCCCGCAAGGCCCGGCTGCAAAAGCTGATCGATGAGGGCGATAGCGGTGCCGCCGCTGCCGTGAAGCTGGGCGAAGACCCCACGCGTTTTCTCTCCACCATCCAGATCGGCATCACGTCGATTGGTGTCCTGAACGGTATCGTGGGCGAGGCCGCACTGGCCGCCCCGCTGGCCGCCTGGCTGGAGCGCCTGGGTGTGCCGCTGCCTTACGGGGGCTATGCGGCCACCGGCCTGGTGGTGGTGCTGATCACCTACTTCTCCATCGTGGTGGGCGAGCTGGTGCCCAAACGCATCGGCCAGTCGTACCCCGAGACCTTTGCCCGCCTGGTGGCGCGCCCCATCAACCTGCTGGCGCTGGCGACCAAGCCCTTTGTGCTGCTGCTGTCCACCTCCACGCGCACGCTGCTGCGCCTCTTGGGCGTGAAGGAAACCAGCGGCAGCCCGGTGACCGAGGAAGAAATCCACGCCATGCTGGTGGAAGGCACCACGGCCGGTGTGATCGAGTCGCACGAGCACACCATGGTGCGCAATGTGTTCCGCCTGGACGACCGCCAGATCGGCTCGCTGATGGTGCCGCGCGGCGATGTGGTGTGCCTGGATGTCGATGCCTCGTTTGAAGACAGCCTCAAATGCATCGAAGAGTCCGACCATGCGCGCTTTCCGGTGGTGCGCGGCGGCATGGACAACATCCTGGGCGTGATCAATGCACGCCAGTGGCTGTCGCGCACGCTGCGCGACAAGGCGCGCGGCAGCCTGGCCGACCAGCCACTGCAGACCGCCCTGTATGTGCCCGAAACCATCACCGGCATGGAGCTGCTGGACAACTTCCGCCTGTCGGATGTGCACATGGCGTTTGTGATCGACGAGTACGGCGAGGTGCAGGGCATCGTCACGCTGCAGGACCTGATCGAGGCCATCACGGGCGAGTTCCAGCCGCGCGACCCCGAGACCTCGTGGGCGCTGCAGCGCGAAGACGGCAGCTGGCTGCTGGACGGCCACATCCCCGTGCCCGAGCTGAAGGACCGCCTGAACCTGGACGCCGTGCCCGAGGAAGAGCGCGGCCGTTACCACACCCTGAGCGGCATGATCATGCTGCTCACGGGCCGCCTGCCCAAGGTGACCGACACGGTGCAGTGGGAAGACTGGAAGCTGGAGGTGGTGGACATGGATGGCAAGACCATCGACAAGATCCTGGCCACGCGCCTGACGCCCGAAGAAAAGGCCGAGGCCGAGGACAGCCCGGTCCTCTGATTCCATTGCAGATCATTCGTGCTTGAAACACCGTTCGGGCTGAGCTTGTCGAAGCCCCGCGCGGCGCTTCGACAAGCTCAGCGTGAACGGATTCCAACGAGTTGACGCCGCCCCCATAGCAATGAAGTACCCCTGCGCTCAGCCCTGCGGCGCGCTGTCCACAAACACGGTGAGCACCCCGGTGTAGCCGTAGAGGTGGTGGTGGGCGATCTCGCCGCCCGCAAAAAAGCCGGCCAGCGGCACATCGCCCAGCGCATGGCGCACGATCTGCAGCTCGGCACTCGGCCCGCCAAAATGCGGACCGCCCCGGCCCGAGCAGCTCACATAGATCGCGCCGCAGATGCGCCGCCCGGTCTGGGGTCGTACCCCGGCGCCGGGCGTTCCGGGCGCCGGGGCGGGTCCGCCCCGCGCCTCGGATGACGACTCCAGCGGCGCGGGCTCCAGCTCTTCGGGCGACAGTTCCTCGCGGATCTCGGCGCAGATGCGCATCAGATCGGCACGCGCCGCCGCCACATTGCGCTGGCAGAACGCGAGGTGCATGCCCACCTCCACCTGGTCGGCCAGGGCCACGCCCCGGCGGCTGCCGTCGAGCCCCACGATGTGGCGCACGCGCGTGTCGGTGCCAAAGTGGCCCGTGCGGCGCTGGCCCTGGGGCTGCTCACCCGCACTCACCAGCCCGGCCAGCGTGGCGCGCACCTTGCGCAGCGCGGGCTGCGGGTCGCCACCGTCCAGCGACACCTGCAGCGTGTCGAGCAGCACATCCAGCGCAGGCTCGCCATCGAGCGCGAGCACCACGTTGTCCTGCGCGGCGGTGATGGTGTGCAGCGCGCCCACGGGCTGGCAGCCCTGCGTGACACGCGACACCAGCGCCACCCCGGCATCGAACGCCACGCCCGACAGGCCGCCATCAAACACCCCGCTGGCCCCACCCTGCCCGGCCATGTTGCCGTCGCCGCCCACCGCAAACTGCACGCTGGCCGTGCGGCTGGCGCTGAGGCCGCCAAACAGGTAGCCGGACTCGGTGCGCACCGCCATTTCGGCCAGCAGCCCGGCCAGCTCGGGCGTGTGGCCGTCGGCATGCACCAGCGCCGTGTGCGCCACAAAACCACTGCCCGGGCGGGGGGCATGCGCGGGCAAGGGCGCCACGCCCGAGAACACGCGGTACTGGTCGGCGGGCACATCCAACAGCATCACCGACAGCGCGGGCTCGTCAAAGTATTCAGCATTGTTGGCCGACACCCCTACGCCCACGGTGCCGCTCCAGTCGGTCACCTCGGGCAGCTCGGCGCTCAGGTGGTCAAGCAGCGCCTGGGCATCGTTGCCGTAGTGGTCGGTGATGTAGAGCAGGCCCAAGGTGGGCGCTGCGGCGTATTCGGGCAGAGCCATCTGCGCGCGCAGCTGCGCCAGCACCAGCGCGGCCGCCATGCGCCACTGCGGGTGGGTGGCGTGGCCAGTGGGAAATAGTTTCATGGTGGTGATCTCCATGCCAGGGCGGTGGCGGGCAGGTATTGCACCACCTGCGGGTTGTCACACCCGCCCACGTTGGCGTCAGCCCGCTCGCTTGCGGGCGGCTGGGCTGCGGGTGCTGCTGCTGGCCTTCTTGGCGACGGGTTTTGCCGGGGTCTTGCGCGCTGCGGGCTTCTTGGCAGCAGCAGGCTTTTTGGCAGCCGCCGATGTTGCCGCCCGCTTGGCACCGCCCTGCATGGTCTGCATGCCCTTGGCCGCAAACTGGCTGGCCATGCCGGTGGCTGTCTTGAGCGCCTCCTTGGCCAGGCCCGTGGCCATGTTCTTGGTGGTGTCGATGGCGGTCTGCTTGGCCGCGTCCTTCATGGCGCTGGCGGCGATCTGCTGGAACTGGCTGGTGAGTGCACCCCACCACTGCATCGGGTCCACCACGGCGGGCTCGGGCGTGTCAGCGGCCTTGCCCTTGGCTTTGGGCTTGGCTTTCGCAGCGGGTGCGGGCTCGGCCTCTGTCTCTTCCTGGGTTTCCTCTTCGGCAGCGGCACGGCCTGTGACACGGGCCGCAGCGCTGGTGACGGCCTCGGCCGCGCCGGTGACAGTGTCGGCGGCTTTCTGCACGCCGCTCATCACGGTGTCGGCGGTCTTGAGCTTGAAGGCGTTGGCCACGTCGCCCATGCTGAAGTTCATGCCCTTGAGCGTGGCCAGGGTCATCTTCTGCACCTCCAGCGCCTGGATGGTGGCGGACAGCGCCCGCGAGTTCTGCTCCAGCCAGAACTGCACAGCCTTCAGCTCGTCGATGCGCTTTTCCAGCTCTTCCACGCTGATGGTGGGTGCCACCCAGTTGGAGAGGTTGGGCAACTGCGGAATGCTGCTGGACGCCCCCTTGGCCAGGCTTTGCAGAAAATCAAAACCGGGGACGAATTTGCCGAAACCGAAGTTGTTGGATGTGTCGCTCATGGCCGCTCCGCAAGAGGTGGATCTGGGTGGGTCTGTGATGGGGTCACAGCTTACTCCAATGTGTTGCGGCCGGAAGGGGCAGATTCCCGCCCCTGTCCTCTCAGTCGCGCTCAGTGCTTGTGGCCGTGCCCGTGGCCTGCCGGTGCAGCGCCGCCCGGGGGCGTGGTGGCCACGGGCACGCTGATGTTGAGCTTGCTCTCGGCGCCCTTGGCGTCCTGGAACACCAGGGTCAGCGGCACCACCGTGTCCTTGGCCAAGGGGGCCTTCAGGTCCAGCAGCATGACGTGGTAGCCGCCGGGCTTGAGTTCCACCGTCTTGCCTGCGGGCAGGTCCAGCGCGGGGATGGCGCGCATCTTCATCACGTCGCCGTCCATCTTCATCTCGTGCACTTCGGTCACGCCTGCGGCGGGCGATTCGGCGCGCACCAGGCGGGTGCCATCCTGGGCCGTGAGGCGCATGAACGCGCCCGTGCCCTTTTGGCCCTGCACGCTGGCGCGGGCCCAGGCGCCTTCGACCTTGACGGCGGCGGTCTGCGCCCATGCGGGGGCGCTGGCAAACGCGGCCACCAGTGTGGCGGCCAGGGCGGTGGTGTGAAGCAGTTTTTTCATGGTCAGGATTCCTTGTTCGGAGGGGGCGTTCAGCGAGCGGGCAGGCCGCCTGCCTTCATAAAGAAAGAGAAATGCGTTCAAGAATATGAATCCGTTCACGCTGAGCCTGTCGAAGCGCCGCGCGAGGCTTCGACAAGCTCAGCCCGAACGGGTTGTGCCCAGTGAACGCAAACAGGTATCAATGATTGTGGCCGCCGGCGCCCGCGCCGGGCAGGATTTCCAGCGCGGCGGCGGGGGACTTCAGGTCCGACAGCTTTTGCCCGGCCTTGGGCACCTCCACCCAGTCGTTGCGGCCTTCGGCGCAGGCCTGGCGCACGGGCCAGTACACGGTGCCCGCCTGCTCGGGCGCGGTGGCGACCAGCACGAACTCGTCGTAGTGGGCACTCTGCAGCATGTCGTCTGCGGTCTTGGCCGTCCAGGTCACGCGCACCACGTCTTCGATGATGCTGCGGCCGTGGCTGGTGTAGGGCTGGGCGAGTTTTTCGCGCTGCACCTCCAGCGCCCAGCCCGGCTTGGGCATGGGGCGCGCGCCGCGCACGCCCGCCGGGATGTCCACCGCAATCTGCCGCGTGGGCGATGCACCGCAGCCGTGGCCCACCTTGAACGTGGCCTTGTAGCCCGCGCCTGCCGGGGCGACCTGGTATTCGAGCACCACATGGGCAGATGCAGAGCCAAAAAGGCCTCCTGCGCCTGCCAGTAAAGCGATTGCAGCTATCTTTTTCATAGTATTGAGAGACATGGGATGTATTCCTTTCAGAGACTGACCTTGAGCTCAGCGAGGTAGCTGCGCTGCGGGTAGGGGTGGAAGTTCCAGAACCGGTAGTTGTTGAGGTTGTCGATGCCCACGGCGGCGCTGACCGCTTTGGTGATCTGGTAGCGCACGCGCACATCGGTGGTGAAGTAACGGCTCGCGCCCTGGTAGGCAAAGCCGTTCACGTCGGTGTTGTCGAGCGTGCTGTACTGCCTGCCGCTGTAGCGCGCGCCCAGGGTGTACGACCATTTGTCGTCCGGCCGGTAGGTGGCCACGGCAGTGGCGCGCCACTCGGGGATGCGCGGCTGCCATTTGCCGACGCTGGCGGGGAATTTGTCATTGCGCTTGATCTTGGAATCCGTCCAGGTCAGGCTGCTGCCCAGCTCCAGCCCGCGCACGAACACATTGGCGGCCTGGTACGACAGTTCAATGCCCTTGGTGCGGATGGCGTCCACGTTCTGCACGTTGGTCACGTTGGGGGTGACCAGCACATTGGTCTGCGAGTACAGCGCGTCCTTGGTGCGCTCGAAGAACGCTGTCAGGCGCAACAGGCCATTGCCCATGTCCCGCTCGGCCGTCAGCTCGGTGGTCCAGCTCTTTTCAGGTTTCAGGTTCGGGTCGTTGTTGATGAGCGTGCCGCTGCCGCTGACGCCGCCCTGGTACAGCTCGGCCACGGTGGGCATGCGCACGGCGCGGCCGGTGGAGGCTTTCAGCACCCACAGGTCGTTGGCCTGGTAGGCCACCGCAGCCTTGGGCGAGACGTAGGTTTCGTTGCGCACGGGGTGGCTCACCGTGGTGGTGGCGTTGCCGGTCTGGCCGTTGCTCGCGCTCCAGCGTTCGGCGCGGGCGCCCAGCACGGCTTTCCACTGTGGCGCGATTTTCCAGGTGTCTTGCGCCCACAGGCCCAGCAGTTGAGTATCTCCGTTGAAGGCCTGGTTGCGAGCGCCCGCTGCGCCGTTGATCCAGTTCGCCGTGGCGTTCTCCACCGTGCGCAGCTGGTAGCTGTCGCGCTGCAGGCCAAAGTCCACGGTGTGCGCGCCCTGCAGCCCATCGGGCCGCCAGGTGCCCTTGGCGGCCAGCGTGTTCCAGCCCGTGCCCTTGCTGTTGACGATGCGGCCCGCGCCACCAGTGAGCGCGGCGGGCAGCGCCACGGTGGCGGCGCGCAGGGTGTCGGTCTGGTAGTCGTACAGGCTGGCAGCCACCTCCCAGTCGAACACGCCTTTGGTATTGCTCTTGACCGAGAGACCGTGCATGAAGTGCGTGAGGTTCTCGTTGGAGACGTTGAAGTCCGTGGGCGCGAGCGTGTACGAACGGCCGTTGATGTTGACCGTGCCGCCGTACACCGCATTGCCATTGGCATCGCGCAGGTAGCTGGTGGGCCGCCCTTCGGATTCGTTGTGCCACCAGCCCAAGGTGTAGGCTGCGCGCACGGTGGGCGAGAAGTCGTAGGCGATCTTGGCCTTGATGTGGTCTTGCTGCGTGTGGTACTGCGTGGCCGCGCCCAGCAGGTACCAGGGCTGGTTGCTGCGGTTGTTGCCCGGCACCGCACCCGTCACCGGCGTGCCCGCACTACCCACAGTGCCTGCGGACAGCAGGCGCGTGGGGAAGGTGAGCGGCTGGCCTTCGCTGTCCGTCTTGTTGAAATTGAGGAACCAGGACCAGTCGCCATTCTTGTTGCCCACCGAGGCACTGACCTGTTTGCCTGCGTAGGTGGCGTTGGTGCCGTACAGGTCAAAGGGCTGGTGCTGGACGCTGACCTTGCCGTGCGCCTCGAATTGGGTCGGCATGCGCGTGACGTAGTCCACCACCGCGCCCACCGAGTTGCCTGCGTACGCGGCGGAGAACGGGCCGTAGAGCACGTCCACGCGCTCGATCTCCTCGGGCGTGACCAGCATCCAGCGCGGTGCGTTGGTGGGGCCGTTGCCGAGGTAGTTGCTCAGCAGGATGCCGTCGGCAAACACCATGGACCGCGCCGGGTTGCCCGTGCCCGAGGCGCGGGTGGACAACACGGCGTGGTTGTAGTCGCCGATGTAGCGCTTGCGCACCAGCAGGCTGGGCAGGTACTTGAGCGCGTCTTCGCTGTCGGTGGCGTTGATCGCATGCTCGATCTGCTCGCGCGTCACACCCTCGATGGTGGTGGGGATCTGCGTGGGCAGCGAGGTGGGCTGGCCACCGGTGATGGTGACCACGCCCAGCTCCTTGACGGCGGCATTGGCGCCACGGTCAGTTGTCTGGGCAAATGCGGGCACAGCCCCGGTGAGCGTGAATGTGAGGACGAGGGGAAAGGCACTGGCCACGGCCAGCGCCATGCGGCTTTTGCGCATGGGAACTCCTGAATTTCAAGCCAAATAGGCCGTCTGCGCGCGATGGACAAGCGCAAACAGCTATCAAACAGATAGCAAAATCAGGAGAGAGCTGGGGGCCCGCGCGGCGGCAGCGGCGCGGCAGTGCGCGCAGCAATGTGCGCGGCGGGGATAGGGCGCAGGGCATGCGCCAGAGGATGGACCACCGGCAGCGGGGCCTGCGCGGCGGGCGGCGGTGCGCCCACATGCGCGCACAGGGGGCAGTCGAGCGTGTGGCTCTGCATTTCCTGCACACCGTCGTCGGTCTTGACCAGCAGCTTGATCGCGCCCGAGCCCGAGCAGATCAGCTCCATGGCCTGCGGGTTGACCAGCGGCGATGCCACGGCCACACCCATGGACACCACAAACCACGCCAGCACGAGGCGGGCGAGCCAGCGAAGGCTGCGGAGGGTTTGCAGGGAGACGCGCATGAGGGCCCGATTGTAGGCGGCACCACCCACCGGACCTTGATCGGCGTCATCTGCGCGACGGACGGCGCCCGCGCCCACACCTAGGATGTGCGCTGCATTCACCACTACAACGGAGACCCCCCCATGCTGACACTCTGCGGCTTTTCAGCCAGCAACTACTACAACAAGGTCAAGCTGGCCCTGCTTGAAAAAGGCCTGCCGTTCACCGAGGAACTGGCCTGGGTGGGCGAGGTAGACCGCAGCGCCAGCCCGCTGGGCAAGGTGCCCTACCTGCGCACGCCCCAGGGCCCGCTGTGCGAATCGGCAGTGATCGCCGACTACATCGAGGCCGCCCACCCCGCGCACCCACTGATCCCCGCCGACCCCTACCAGGCCGCCAAGGTGCGCGAGCTGATCACCTTTTTGGAGCTGCACCTGGAGCTGGTGGCGCGCAACCTGTACCCCCAGGCCTTTTTTGGCGGCACCGTGAGCGACAGTGCCAAGGAAAAGGTGGGCGCGCAGCTCACCAAGAACATTGCAGCCTTCGGCCAGCTCGCCAAGTTCGGCCCCTATGTCGGTGGGGACAGCTTCTCGCTGGCCGACTGCGCCGCCATCGTGCACCTGCCGCTGGTGGCCTCGGCCACCAAGATCGTCTATGGCCGCGACTACCTGGCCGACCTGCCCGTGCGCGAATACCTGACCCGCATGGCCGAACGTCCCCATGTGCAGCGCGTGAACGCGGACCGCAAGACCAACACGGCGGAGATGCTGGCGCGGCCGCCCAAGCGCTGAACCCGCCCCCCAGCGCAGGGTATTCATCCCTTGACCTTGGTCAACCCAGGTCGTCGCGCACAGGCGCACCATGCAGGCATCCGATCACCCTTGAGGAGACCCCGCATGGACAAGACCCAGGCCGCCCCGTTCCTCCAACAATTGCGGGCCCAGCAATCCGAGTTGTTGGCCCAGCTGGCCGCACAGCGCGGTGGCACGATCGGCCGGGCCGAAGCCGCTGCCGCGCATTTTGGCCAGCCCGAAGACCCGCGCGCCCAGCTGGCCACCGAACGTGAACTGGCGTTCGCGCTGGACGAGCACGAAACCGCCCACCTGGCCGCCGTGGAGGCAGCCCTGGCCCGCATCGAGGCGGGCACCTACGGCGAGTGCACGGACTGCGGCACCCACATCACCGCCGCCCGCCTGCACGCCACCCCCGAGGCGGCGCGCTGCGTGCACTGCCAGGAGAAGGCCGAGCAGCACCGGCGGGCGGCCTGAACGCCCTCCCGAAGCAGTGCACCGGCTGCTATCCTTTGCAGGATGCGCAGCCTCTTTCACCTCGCCTTCCACGTCACCGATCTCGATGCCGCCCGCCGCTTCTATGGCGGCGTGCTGGGCTGCCAGGAGGGCCGGAGCACCAACACCTGGGTGGACTTCGACTTCTTCGGCCACCAGATTTCGCTGCACCTGGGCACCCCGTTTGCCAGTGCCCGCACCGGCCATGTGGGCGACCACCTGGTACCCATGCCCCACTTCGGCGCCATCCTGGAGCTGCCCGACTGGCATGCGCTGGCGGCGCGCCTGAAAGCGGCAGGCACGGCCTTTGTGCTGGAGCCGCAGGTGCGTTTTGAAGGCCAGCCGGGCGAGCAGTGGACGATGTTCTTCCACGACCCCAGCGGCAACCCGATCGAAATCAAGGGCTTCCGTTCGCTGGACGCGGTGTACGCCACATGAGCTACACGTTCGCGTCGGCCACCATCTTGCTGCTGCTGATCACCGATCCGCTGGGCAACATCCCCATCTTTGCCAATGCGCTGCGTGGCGTGGCGCCCGAGCGGCGGGCGCGGGTGATCCTGCGCGAGGTGCTGATCGCGTTTGCACTGCTGCTGGTGTTTCTGTTCTTCGGGGCGGAGTTTCTGCGGGTGATGAACCTGAGCGATTTGTCGCTGCAGATTGCCGGCGCGGTGGTGCTGTTCCTGATCGCGCTGCGCATGATCTTCCCGCCCGCTGCGGGCCCGCAGACCGAACTGCCCGGTGAACCGCTCATCGTGCCACTGGCCATCCCGGCGCTCGCGGGCCCGTCGGCCCTGGCCACGGTGATGCTGCTGGTCGCCCAGGCGCCCGAGCGCAAGCTCGAATGGGTGGGCGCTCTGTGCGTGACCATGGCGGTGTGCGCCATCGTGCTGCTGATGGCCGAACGCATCCAGCGCCTGGTGGGCGAGCGCGTGGTGATGGCGTTTGAGCGCCTGATGGGGCTGATCCTGGTCGCCATCTCGGTGGAGATGTTGATCCGGGGCATCAAGCAGCTCGCACACCAGTTGTAGCCCACAACCAGCGGGGCGCACCGCCCCGGGCCCGGTTCAGCGCCGCTGCAGCAGGGGCATGGAGCCCAGCGCGAACACCGAGTTGGGCACACCCACCCGGGCCATCAGGGGGCGCGGCTTGGGCGTGAGTTTGGGCTTGGCGGCCACAGCGGGCGCGGCGTCTTCCAGCGCGCCCCCTTTTTCGAGCTGCTGGGCCACCAGGTCCTGCAAGGTCACCGACTGCAGGTACTCCATCACGCGCAGGTTGAAGGTGGACCACAGTTCGCCGGTCATGGACTTCACCTGTGCGGCCTGGCCCGCGCCCAGGTTCTGCAGGTCGTCGGCCTTGAGGTTCTCGACCGCCAGAATGATCTCGGCCACCGACACCTGGTCCGCCCGGCGCGCCAGCGTGTAGCCGCCACCGGGCCCGCGCGTGCTGTCCACCAGCCCGGCACGGCGCAGGGCGCTGAACAGCTGCTCAAGGTAAGAAAGGGACGTGCCCTGGCGTGCACTGATGGTGGACAGGGCCACCGGCCGCATTTTCTGGCGCAGGGCAAGGTCGGTCATGGCCGACACGGCAAGTTGTCCTCTGGTAGTGATACGCATGGTTGCTACTCCTCAGAACAGGTTCTTATGAACGCTGACAGTTCCTTCCCGGGCGCAACGCGCCACGGACAAGGGCCAAGCCTGCAATGTAGAGATTTTGACACTTCGCGTATATTCGTTTTATTGAGTTTTATTGCTCGCTTTTTTCGAAGTGTTTCACCCATTCTCACTATGAACTTCAAGCACCTGCGCTATTTCTGGACCGTGGCCAAGGCAGGCGGTGTGATGCGCGCCGGCGAGCAGCTGCACACCACCCCCCAGACTCTGTCCGGGCAGATCAAGCAGCTGGAGGAGTGGCTGGGCCACGACCTGTTCAGAAAGCGGGGTCGGGGCCTGGAACTGACCAGCGAAGGCCGGGTGGCCCTGGGCTATGCCGAGCAGATCTTTGCGCTGGGGGATGAGCTGGAGAAGTCCATCCGCCTGTCGCGCGGCCAGGAAAAACCGCTGGAGTTCCGTGTGGGGGTGGCCGATTCGATTGCCAAGTCGGTGGCCTACCATCTGCTGGAGCCCGCTTTGGGCATGCCGCAGCGGGTGCACATGACCTGCCACGAAGGCAAGTTTCCCGAGCTGATCGCGCAGCTGAGCCTGCACAAGCTCGACCTGGTGCTGGCAGACGAGCCGGTGTCCAAGAAGATTGGCGTGAAAGCCTTCAACCACCCGCTGGGCACCAGCGGCATGAGTTTTTTGTGCGCGCCCAGCCTGCGCGCCCAGCTGGAAGGGCCGTTTCCGCAGTGCCTGCACGGTGCCCCCATGCTGATCCAGGGGCCCATGTCGTCGGTGCGGCAGCAACTGGACCATTGGCTTAACAAACACCACCTGCAGCCCCGCCTGGTCGGCGAATTCGACGACAGCGCGCTCATGAACGCGTTTGGCCGCCAGGGCCGGGGCATTTTCACGTCACCCACGGTGCTGGACGAGGAGACCACTGCCCAGTTCGGCGTGGAAGTGATAGGCCGATCCACCGAGCTGGTGGAAGAGTTTTTCGCAATTTCCGTCGAACGGCGGATCACGCATCCCTGCGTTGTTGCGATCACCAAGGCTGCCAAGGCCGATCTTTTCGCCCGCTGAAGGGGACGTTTCAGCCTTTTCCGCTGAGCGGACGATCAATACGTCTCCGGATGGAGCCCCCAGAAGAACGTGGCATGGATGGGCGGACTGGGTACGGTCAGGCCGCGCATCCAGCCTTGCATCCCTCGAAGTCACCCCGAAGCAGATGGGGACACATGCGCTGCAACGGGCCCAGGGTGTGAGCACAAGGCCCAAGAGAAGCAGCCTCACCCGAGATGCCAGCGGCAAAAACAAAAACGCCCACTAAAGAGTGGGCGTTTTGCTAAGCGGATACCGCTGTATTTGGTTGCGCGAGAAGGATTTGAACCTCCGACCTTTGGGTTATGAGCCCAACGAGCTACCAGACTGCTCCATCGCGCGGTAAGAAATAAATTATACCCTATTATTCGGCAGCTGCCGAATTATTTTCGGTTTCTGCAGCACGATCGACCAATTCGACCAGCGCCATGGGCGCGTTGTCACCCACGCGGAAACCCATCTTCAGAATGCGGGTGTAACCACCGGGACGCACCTTGAAACGGGGGCCCAGGTCGTTGAACAGCTTGGTCACGCTGTCGCGGTCGCGCAGGCGGTTGAAGGCCAGGCGGCGGTTGGCAACGGAGTCTTCCTTGGCCAGGGTGATCATGGGCTCGATCACGCGGCGCAGTTCCTTGGCCTTGGGGACGGTGGTCTTGATGGCCTCGTGCTCGATGAGCGAGTTCATCATGTTCTGCAGCATCGCGAGGCGGTGCGAGCTGGTGCGGTTGAGTTTGCGGAGGCCGTGTCCGTGGCGCATGGTGCTTTCCTTCTACTGTCTATGTAATTAAATCGGGCAGCCGTGTCAGGTACTGTCCGAGGCACTGTTCCCCTTTCGGAAGCATCCATCCGGGGAACGAAAAGTCCCCCTTGCGGAGGACTTGGAAACCGCGCTCCCCGTTTTTTGGGAAGCCTGCGATTATAAGGCGGCAGCTTAGCGCTTGTCCAGGCCAGCTGGTGGCCAGTTCTCGAGCTTCATGCCCAGCGTGAGGCCACGCGAGGCAAGCACTTCCTTGATTTCGTTGAGCGACTTGCGGCCCAGGTTAGGCGTCTTGAGCAGCTCGTTCTCGGTACGCTGGATCAGGTCACCGATGTAGTAGATGTTCTCGGCCTTCAGGCAGTTAGCAGAACGCACGGTCAGTTCCAGCTCGTCCACCGGACGCAGCAGGATCGGATCGAACGTGGCATTGCCGCGTGGGCCTGCAGGTGCGTCGAACGCAGCCAGCTCGCCACCTTCCAGCTGCGCAAACACGGCCAGTTGTTCCACCAGGATCTTGGCCGATGCACGTACAGCATCTTCAGCGGTGATTGCACCGTTGGTTTCGATCTCGACGACCAGCTTGTCCAGGTCGGTGCGCTGTTCCACGCGGGCGCTTTCCACGGTGTAGCTCACGCGCTTCACAGGGGAGAACGATGCGTCCAGCACGATGCGGCCAATCGACTTGGTCGATTCGTCGGCATAGCGGCGCAGGTTGCCCGGCACGTAGCCACGGCCCTTTTCGACCTTGATCTGCATGTCCAGCTTGCCGCCAGCAGACAGGTTGGCGATCACGTGATCAGGGTTCACGATTTCGACATCGTGAGGGGTCTGGATATCACGGGCCGTCACCACGCCTTCGCCGTCCTTGCGCAGGCTCAGCGTGACTTCGTCGCGGTTGTGCAGCTTGAACACCACACCCTTGAGGTTCAGAAGGATGTTGACCACATCTTCCTGGACACCGTCGATCGACGAGTACTCATGCAGAACGCCTGCAATGGTGACTTCCGTCGCTGCGTAACCCACCATGGACGAGAGCAGGACGCGCCGGATGGCGTTGCCCAGCGTGTGGCCGTAACCACGCTCGAACGGCTCCAGTGCGACCTTGGCACGGTTGTGGCCAAGCTGCTCGACATTGATCGCCTTGGGTTTCAGCAAATTGGTTTGCATTCAGACTTCCTCTCAATACCCCCAGCTCGTTACACCGGTAAGGCTGGTGAAGCGCCTAAACCGCGATGCCTCGCGGTTCAGGGACGGTTTTCTTGATTGACTGACTCGACCGATTAGCGCGAGTACAACTCAACGATCAGCGATTCGTTGATGTCGGCACCGAATTCATCACGGTCCGGCGTCTTCTTGAAGATGCCTTCGGCCTTGTCGGCGTTCACTTCCACCCATGCAGGCATGCCGACTTGGGCTGCCAGTTGCAGCGCTTCCACAACGCGGGCTTGCTTCTTGGACTTTTCGCGCACAGCCACCACATCACCGGCCTTGACCAGGTAAGACGCGATGTTCACGGACTTGCCGTTCACGGTGATAGCCTTGTGGGACACCAGCTGACGCGCTTCAGCGCGGGTCGAGCCGAAACCCATGCGATACACGACGTTGTCCAGACGCGATTCCAAGAGGAACAGCAGGTTGGCGCCAGTGTTGCCCTTCTTGCCGTCAGCGGCTTCGAAGTAGCGGCGGAACTGCTTCTCCAGCACGCCGTACATGCGCTTGACCTTCTGCTTCTCGCGCAGTTGCAGGCCGTAGTCGGACGTGCGCGCACCGGAGGTACGGCCGTGTTGACCTGGCTTGGAATCGAACTTGGACTTGTCGGCGATCGAGCGGCGTGCGCTCTTCAGGAACAGGTCCGTGCCTTCACGGCGGGAGAGTTTGGCCTTGGGGCCGAGGTAACGTGCCACTTGAGCTTCCTTTGTGTCATCTACCGCAAACCATTGCGGGAGCCGCCTGAGGCGCTTGCGCGTTCACAGGCGGCGGTGGGCTTAGAGAGAAATTAGATACGACGGCGCTTTTGAGGGCGGCAGCCGTTGTGGGGCACAGGCGTCACGTCGGAGATCGACGTGATGCGAATGCCCAGTGCGCCCAGAGCGCGCACCGAGGATTCACGGCCAGGACCAGGACCCTTGATTTCGACGTCAAGGTTCTTGATGCCTTGGTCGATGGCAGCGCGACCTGCGACTTCCGAAGCCACTTGGGCTGCGAAAGGAGTGGACTTGCGCGAGCCCTTGAAACCTTGGCCACCGGACGAAGCCCACGACAGGGCATTGCCCTGGCGATCGGTGATCGTGATGATGGTGTTGTTGAACGAGGCGTGCACGTGGGCAATGCCGTCCGAAACGTTCTTCCGGACCTTCTTGCGAACGCGCTGAGCTGCGTTATTGGCAGGAGACTTAGCCATGATGATCTTTCAATCTTTATTTCTTCAGTGCAGCAGCACCCTTGCGCGGACCCTTGCGAGTGCGTGCATTGGTACGGGTGCGCTGACCACGCATTGGCAGACCGCGGCGATGGCGGAAGCCACGATAGCAGCCGATGTCCATCAAACGCTTGATGTTCATCGTGGTTTCGCGGCGCAGGTCACCTTCAATGGTGAACTGCTCGATTTGCTCGCGAATTTTTTCCAGATCGCCGTCCGTCAGATCCTTGATCTTCTTGGAGTAAGCGATACCAGTTGCTTCGCAGATCTTGCGAGCGCGGGTGCGACCAATGCCAAAAATGGCGGTCAAACCGATTTCCGCGTGCTTGTGCGGCGGAATGTTAATGCCAGCGATACGTGCCATATGCGTCCTCTAATACTTTCCAATCAACCTTGGCGCTGCTTGTGACGCAGATCCGTGCAGATCACACGCACCACACCCTTGCGGCGGATGATCTTGCAGTTGCGGCAGATTTTTTTGACCGAAGCCGAAACTCTCATTGCATTCTCCTAAAACTTTTCCATCCGTCCCGGCTGCTTCGCACGGAACACAATTTGTGCCCGCGAAAAATCGTGGGGCGCCAACTTAATCGACATTTTGTCGTTTGCAAGCGGCACCGCCATGCGGCTACCGCTTTCCGTCATCCTCAACCGCCGGGATTGCCCTTGAAATTGGCTTTCTTGAGCAGCGATTCGTACTGTTGCGACATCATGTAGTTCTGAACCTGGGCCATGAAGTCCATGGTCACGACCACGATGATCAGCAGTGATGTTCCACCGAAGTAAAACGGAACGTTGTACTTCAAGATCAGAAACTCTGGCAGCAAACACACGAAGGTGATGTACACAGCACCGGCCAAAGTTAGGCGGACCAGGATTTTATCGATGTAGCGTGCGGTCTGCTCACCTGGGCGGATACCCGGGATGAACGCGCCACTCTTCTTCAGGTTGTCTGCAGTTTCACGGCTGTTGAAAACCAGCGCCGTGTAAAAGAAACAGAAGAAGATGATCGCTGCGGCATAGAACATTACATAGATGGGCTGACCAGGAGTCAGCGCACCAGAAATGTCCTTCAACCAACGCATCGACTCACCAGCACTGAACCAGTTCACCACCGTTGCAGGCAACAGGATGATCGACGAGGCAAAGATCGGAGGAATCACACCTGCCATGTTCAGCTTGAGAGGCAAGTGCGACGATTGACCACCGTACACCTTGTTCCCCACCTGACGACGGGCATAGTTCACCAAAATCTTGCGCTGGCCACGTTCAACGAACACCACGAAGTAGGTCACCAGACCAACCACGAGGACGATGAAGATGGCAGCCAGGATGCTCATCGCACCTGTACGCACCAGTTCCAGCAGCCCACCGATCGAACTCGGCAAACCCGCAGCGATGCCAGCAAAGATGAGAATGGAAATACCATTTCCCAGACCCCGCTCAGTGATTTGCTCACCCAGCCACATCAAGAACATCGTACCGGCGGTCAAACTCACCACAGCCGTCAGACGGAAACCAAAACCAGGGCTCAACACCAAGCCGGCCGAGCTTTCGAGCGCCACAGCAATACCCAGCGACTGGAACAGGGCAAGGCCCAGGGTTCCGTAACGGGTGTACTGCGTGATCTTTCGACGACCGGCTTCACCTTCTTTTTTCAGCTGCTCAAACGCGGGCAACACATAGGTCATCAACTGCATGATGATCGATGCCGAGATGTACGGCATGATCCCCAGAGCGAAAACCGTGAAGCGCGACAGGGCACCACCCGAGAACATGTTGAACAGGTTCAGGATGCCGCCTTGTTGGCCGCTGAAAAGCTGCTGAAGCTGGGCTGGATCGATACCGGGCACAGGGATATGAGCCCCGATGCGATACACGACCAGCGCAAGCAACAGAAAAACCAGACGACGACGCAGGTCGCCGAACTTGCCGGTCTTTGCAATTTGAGCCGCGCTAGTAGCCACAGGTGCCTTCCTTCAGCGTCAGACTCAGGCGACGCTGCCGCCAGCAGCTTCGATGGCTGCCTTGGCACCTGCCGTGGCGCCCACACCGTTCAGCTTGACAGCCTTGGTGAGGGAACCGCTCTTGATCACCTTGACCACCTTGGCCAGCTCGCCGATCAGACCGGCTTGCTTGAGCGCCAGGACATCCACTTCGGCCAGGCCGAGTTGGTCCAGCGCCGTCAGCGTCACTTCTGCATTGAACTTGAGCAGGTGCGACTTGAAGCCGCGCTTGGGCAAGCGACGTTGCAGAGGCATTTGACCGCCTTCGAAACCCACCTTGTGGTAACCACCGGAGCGGGACTTCTGACCCTTGTGACCACGGCCAGCGGTCTTGCCCAGGCCGGAGCCGATACCACGGCCTACACGGCGCTTGGCATGCTTGGCGCCGTCTGCGGGCTTGATGCTATTGAGTTCCATGATCTATCTCTCAGACGATTTTGACCAGGTAGCTGATCTTGTTAATCATGCCGCGCACTTCGGGCGTGTCCTGCAGTTCGCTCACGCTGTTGAGCTTGCGCAGGCCCAGGCCACGAACGGTGGCGCGGTGCGATTCCTTGGTGCCAATTGGGCTGCGCACCAGTTGAATCTTGACGGTTTGTTGCGTAGTCATATTCAAACTCCGGTTCAGGCGAAGATGTCTTCGACCGTCTTGCCGCGCTTGGCAGCAACATTCGACGGAGTGGTCGAATTGACGAGCGCATCAAACGTGGCGCGAACCATGTTGTACGGATTGGACGAGCCATGGCTCTTGGCCACGATGTCGGTCACACCCAGCACTTCGAAGACTGCGCGCATAGGACCGCCAGCGATGATACCGGTACCCTTGGGGGCGGGAGCCATCATCACAACAGCGGCGCCATGGTGGCCCGTCACGTTGTGGTGGATGGTGCCGTTCTTCAGGGACACCTTGACCATGTTGCGACGGGCTTCTTCCATCGCCTTCTGCACGGCAGCAGGCACTTCCTTGGACTTGCCCTTGCCCATGCCAACGCGGCCGTCACCGTCGCCAACCACCGTCAGTGCGGCGAAACCGAGAATACGGCCACCCTTCACGACTTTGGTCACGCGGTTAACCGCGATCATTTTTTCGCGCAGACCGTCGTCTTGACCTTCGCTCTGCACTTTGGGTTGAAATTTAGCCATTTTGTATTCCGCTCCGCTTAGAACTGCAGGCCGGCTTCACGGGCTGCGTCGGCCAGGGCCTTGACGCGACCGTGGTAGGCAAAGCCTGCGCGATCAAATGCAACCTTCTCGACGCCTGCTGCCTTCGCCTTTTCAGCGATGCGCTTGCCGATGATCTGGGCTGCAGCGGCATTGCCACCCTTGCCCGAACCGCCGAGCGACTTGCGCACATCGGCTTCGGCCGTGGAAGCGCTGGCCAGCACCTTGCTGCCGTCGCCGGAAATCACACTGGCGTAGATATGGAGGTTCGTACGGTTCACGGTGAGACGCGCCACGCCTTGCTGTGCAATGCGGATGCGGGTCTGACGCGAACGACGAAGACGCTGCTCTTTCTTGGTCAACATGTTGCAGCTCCTTATTTCTTCTTGGTCTCTTTGATCGTGATCTTTTCGTCCGCATAACGGATGCCCTTGCCCTTGTAAGGCTCGGGAGGACGAACAGCACGGATCTCAGCAGCGATTTGACCGACGCGTTGACGGTCAGCACCCTTGATCACCACTTCCGTGGGGGTCGGGGTAGCCACCGTGATGCCAGCGGGCATTTCGATGTTGACCGGATGCGAATAACCAACAGCCAGGTTCAGCTTGGAACCGGAAGCGGCGGCCTTGTAGCCCACGCCCACCAGGCTCAGCTTCTTCTCAAAGCCCTTGCTAACGCCGACCACCATGTTGTTGACCAACTGGCGAATCGTGCCGCTCATGGCATTGGCTTCGCGGGAGTCATTGACGGGCTCGAAGCTGAGCTTGCCGTCGTTGCTCGACACCTTCACCAGCACGTTTTGTGCGAGCGACAGGGCGCCGCCAGAACCCTTCACAGAGATCTGGTCATCTTTCACGGACACATCCACACCTGCGGGGATGGTCACGGGCATTTTTCCTACTCGGGACATTTCAGTTTCTCCTCAATGCCGCGGGTTAGGCCACGTAGCAGAGCACTTCGCCACCGACACCGGTAGCGCGCGCCTTGCGGTCAGTCATCACGCCCTTGGGCGTCGTGACAATTGCCACACCCAGACCGTTCATGACTTGTGGAATGGAATCACGGCCTTTGTAGACACGCAGACCAGGGCGGCTGACGCGCTCGATGCGCTCAATCACGGGACGGCCTGCGTAGTACTTCAGGGCAATTTCGAGTTCCGACTTGCCAGCTTCGGTTTTCACCTGGAAGCCGTCGATATAACCTTCGTCCTTCAGCACTTGGGCGATGGCGATCTTCACTTTGGAAGAAGGCACCAGAACCGTGGCCTTGGCGACCATCTGTGCATTACGGATGCGGGTCAGCAAGTCAGCGATGGGATCACTCATGCTCATGTTTAATCTCTCCTGCCTGCTTACCAGCTGGCCTTGGTGACACCGGGGATGTCGCCTGCAAAAGCCAGTTCGCGGATCTTGGCGCGAGCCAGACCGAATTGACGGAAGGTGCCACGTGGACGACCGGTGATTTCGCAACGGTTGCGCTGACGCGTGGGGTTGGCATTGCGGGGGAGCTTCTGCAGGCCCAGGCGGGCTGCATCACGCTCTTCGTCGCTGCGCTTGGCGTCGCCAGCGATTGCCTTCAGTTCCGCATACTTCGTTGCGTACTTGGCTGCCAGTTTTTCGCGCTTCAGTTCGCGCTGGATCAAAGCTACTTTAGCCATGCTTCGCCTCAGTTCTTGAACGGGAAACGGAAACCAGCGAGAAGCGCCTTGGCTTCTTCGTCGGACTTGGCCGTCGTGGTGATGCTGATATTGAGACCGCGCAGGGCGTCAACCTTGTCGTACTCAATTTCAGGGAAGATGATCTGTTCTTTGACGCCGATGTTGTAGTTGCCACGGCCGTCAAAGGCGCGGCCAGAGATACCACGGAAGTCACGGACGCGGGGCAGGGCCACGGTCACGAAACGGTCCAGGAACTCATACATCTGCACGCCACGCAGCGTGACCATGCAACCGATGGCCTGGCCTTCGCGGATCTTGAAACCGGCGATAGCCTTCTTGGCCTTGGTCACCACGGGCTTCTGACCAGCAATCTTGGTCAGGTCGGCCACGGCGTTGTCCATCACCTTCTTGTCCGACACGGCTTCGCTCACACCCATGTTGAGGGTGATCTTGGTCAGACGTGGAACCTGCATGGGCGAGGTGTAACCGAACTGCTTGGTCAGCTCGGGGGCGACTTTGTCGCGGTAAATGTCTTGCAGTCGTGCCATGTTTACCCCTTAGGCCGCCTTGATTTCAGCGCCGCTGGACTTGAACACGCGAACGCGCGAACCGTCAGCCTGCACCTTGATGCCCACGCGATCAGCCTTGCCAGTAGCGGCATTGAAGATGGCCACGTTGGACTGGTGAATCGGCATTGCCTTTTCAATGATGCCGCCGGTCGTACCCTTCATGGGGTTTGGCTTGGCGTGCTTCTTGACGAGGTTGATGCCGTCGATGACGAGGTGGGCGTCATCTTTGCGCAGCGACACAGTGCCGCGCTTGCCTTTGTCACGGCCGGTCAGCACGATGACTTCGTCGCCCTTGCGAATCTTGTTCATGGCGCGTCCTTAGAGAACTTCAGGAGCCAGGGACACGATCTTCATGAACTTCTCGGTACGCAGTTCACGCGTCACGGGTCCAAAGATGCGGGTGCCGATGGGCTCCAACTTTGCATTCAGCAACACTGCAGCGTTGCCGTCGAATTTGACGAGCGAACCGTCGCCGCGACGAATACCCTTCGCCGTGCGAACCACCACTGCGCTGTAAACCTCGCCTTTTTTGACGCGGCCACGTGGAGCGGCTTCTTTGATGCTCACCTTGATGATGTCGCCCACGCTTGCATAGCGACGCTTCGAGCCACCCAGCACCTTAATGCAAAGGACGGACTTGGCGCCGGTATTGTCGGCAACCTCTAACCGAGATTCTGTCTGGATCATTTCAATATTCCCAACTTGCACCAGAAGACAACAGCCCCAGAGAACCTCTCAAGGGCTGCAGATCAGCCAGTCAGTCTTGGGCCCGTCGTCCGCACCGCAAACCATTTGCAGCACTTCCCGCTGGGCAGAAACTTCACGCTTTGAACGCGAAGCCCTCGATTATTGCAAAGGACTTTTGCGAAGTCAAGCGCTCTATCACAAAGGAACGTGCAGATACTGCTGCGCCAAGGCCAGGAAGGCCTCCAGCTGGGGATCGCCGCCCAATTCCTCGCGCAGGATGCCTGCCACCACCGGCGCGAGCTGGATCGCCTGGCGCGCATCCAGGAACAGCAGCCGGGAGCGGCGTGCCAGCACGTCTTCCACCGTGCAGGCGTACTCATGCCGCGCGGCAAAACGCACCATCGCCTCGGTCAGGCCACCACCCAGCACCGTCTGCGCTCCGGGGATCGCCAAGACGGCGGCCGCCTCGCTGCCATAAGAATGCAGCCCCTGCGCATCGCTGATGCGGTGCTGCACAGGCGCCTGGGGGGTGCCCACCAGGGGCAGCTGGTTGGTCACCCCGGCGGGTTTTGTGGGGAGCAGGCCCGTGGCGAAGCATTTTTGCAACACATCCTCGGCCATGGCGCGGTAGGTGGTCCATTTGCCCCCCGTCACGGTGATCAGGCCGCTGCGGCTGGCCAGCACCGTGTGCTCGCGGCTGATCTTCTTGGTGTTGTCGCCGTCGTCGTCCTGCGGCTTCACCAGGGGGCGCAGCCCCACCCAGATGCTGCGGATGTCCTCCGCCTTGGGGGCGCGGGTGAGGTAGCGGGCAGATTCTTCCAGGATGAAACGGACTTCTTCCCGGAACGGCTCCGGCTCGCGCACGATGTCCTGGCGCGGGCTGTCGGTGGTGCCCAGAATGAGCTTGCCCAGCCACGGCACCGCAAACAGCACCCGGCCGTCGGCCGTCTTGGGCACCATCAGGGCGTGGTCGGAGGGCAGGAACTCGCGGTCCACCACGATGTGCACGCCCTGGCTGGGCGCCACAATGGGCTTGACGGGGCGGCCAATGGCTTCGCCGTCCATCTGGCGCAGGGAGTCCACCCACACGCCAGTGGCGTTCACCACCGTGCGGGCGCGCACCGTGAACTGCTGGCCACTGTCCGCGTCTTCGCACACAAAACCGGCCACCTTGCCAGCCTCGTGCACCAATGCGCGTGCGGGGCAGTAGTTGACCACCAGGGCGCCCAGGCTGGCTGCTGTGCGCGCCAAAGCCAATGCCAGGCGGGCATCGTCAAACTGCCCGTCCCAATATTTGACGCCGCCCTTGAGCCCCTCGGTACGGGCCGTCGGCAGGCATGCCAGGGTACGGGCACGCCCGAGGAACTGGGTCGCGCCCAGCCCCGCCTTGCCGGCCAGGGCGTCATACATCATGAGCCCGATGCCATAGAACGGCGTCTCCCAGAAGCGGTACGACGGCATCACAAACGGCAGCGGCTGCGCCAGATGGGGCGCGTTGTGCAGCAAGGTCGTGCGCTCATGCAGCGCCTCGCGCACCAGGGCAATGTTGCCCTGCGCCAGGTAGCGAACCCCGCCATGCACCAGCTTGGTGGCGCGGGACGAGGTCCCTTTGGCAAAGTCGTGCGAATCCACCAGGACCACGCTGAAACCGCGCGCCGCCGCATCCAGCGCCACCCCCAACCCCGTCGCCCCCCCGCCGATCACGGCGAGGTCATAGTGGTGCGGCTGGGCCAGGCGGGCCAGCAGGTCGGCGCGTTGCGTAGGAAGGGGGGCGGAGGCAGTGGTCATGGGGGTGATTGTCCATGGATGGAGCAAAAATTAAGGGTTTACCCTTGATTTCTTGACACTTCCGGGGAGAAAACCGCCCTCGATGTTCTGGCCATCGGGGGCGGTATGGAGTGAAAAAGGCAGCCAGAGACCTTGTGAGCCCTGGCTGCCTGTGGAGGTTGTCAAAACGCGGAGGTCACAGACTCAACGCGTTTTGCCGTCCTTCCAGGCTTGGAGCAGCGTGCCATAGGCAATGGTTTCGCCCTTCGGCTTCTCGTTGGCCAGCTTCTTCCAGGGGGCCTGCTTGTCGCTCAGCCACTTGTTGGGGTCGCTCTTGGCGTTGAGCTTGGGCGCGCAGTGGGCCATGCCAGCGCGCTCCAGGCGGGCCATCACCTGGTCCATTTCGTCGGCCAGCGTGTCCATGGCACCTTGCGGGGTCTTTTCACCCGTCACGGCCTGGGCCACGTTCTTCCACCAGAGCTGGGCCAGCTTGGGGTAGTCGGGCACGTTGGTGCCGGTGGGCGACCATGCCACGCGGGCGGGGCTGCGGTAGAACTCGACCAGGCCACCCAGCTTGGGGGCCATGTCGGTCATGGCCTTGGACTGGATGTCGGACTCGCGGATCGGAGTCAGGCCGACCATGGTCTTCTTCAGCGACGTGGTCTTGGCCGTCACGAACTGGGCGTAGAGCCAGGCGGCAGCCGTCTTGTTGGCGTCGTGGTCCTTGAAGAAGGTCCAGCTGCCCACGTCCTGGTAGCCGTTTTGCATGCCTTGCTTCCAGTACGGGCCGTTCGGGCCGGGGGCCATGCGCCACTTGGGCGTGCCGTCGGCGTTCACCACGGGCAGGCCGGGCTTGGTCATGTCGGCCGTGAAGGCGGTGTACCAGAAGATCTGCTGCGCGATCTGGCCCTGGGCGGGAACAGGGCCGGCTTCGCCGAAGGTCATACCCGTGGCTTCCTTGGGCGCGTACTTCTTCATCCAGTCCACATACTTGGTGAGCGCGTAGACGGCGGCAGGCGAGTTGGTCGCACCGCCACGGGCCACCGAAGCGCCCACGGGCGTGCACTTGTCGTCGGCCACGCGGATGCCCCACTCGTCGATCGGCAGGCCATTGGGCGCGCCGATGTCGGCCGTGCCGGCCATCGAGAGCCATGCATCGGTGAAACGCCAGCCCAGGGATGGATCCTTCTTGCCGTAGTCCATGTGGCCATAGATCGGCTTGCCGTCGATGTTCTTCACGTCGTTGGTGAAGAACTCGGCGATGTCTTCGTAGGCGCTCCAGTTCAGCGGCACGCCCAGGTCGTAGCCGTACTTGGCCTTGAACTTGTCCTTGATGTCCTTGCGGTCGAACAGGTCGGCACGGAACCAGTACAGGTTGGCGAACTGCTGGTCAGGCAGTTGGTAGAGCTTGCCGTCAGGGCCGGTGGTGAACTTGGTGCCGATGTAGTCCTTGAGGTCAATGCCGGGGTTGGTCCACTCCTTGCCTGCACCGCCCATGTAGTCGGTCAGGTTCATGATCTTGCCGTAGCGGTAGTGCGTACCGATCAGGTCCGAGTCCGAGATCCAGCCGTCGTAGATGGACTTGCCCGACTGCATGGAGGTCTGCAGCTTCTCGACCACATCGCCTTCCTGGATCAGGTCGTGCTTGACCTTGATGCCGGTGATTTCCTCAAACGCCTTGGCGAGCGTCTTGGACTCGTACTCGTGCGTGGTGATGGTTTCGGACACCACCGAAATTTCCTTCACGCCCTTGGCCTGGAGTTTTTTGGCTGCGTCGATGAACCACTTCATCTCGGCCATCTGCTGGTCTTTGTTCAGCGTGGATGGCTGGAATTCGCTGTCGATCCACTTCTTGGCCTCGGCCTCGCCGGCCCAGGCAGCCTGCCCCATCGCCAGAGCCGCGGCGGCGAAAGCGATCGCCTTGAACTGCATCTTCATTGCTGTCTCCTCTCAGATTGAGACCCCCATTGGTAGACCGGCACCAACCCGGGGGGGAACCAGGCCAGGCCTTCGACACTACAAAAACAATAGCTACAAACGCTTACCCATCAGGCGCAAACGGCCTATTTTTTCCTTAACCCTTGCGCATGATCAGCGCCAGCAGCGCCATCGACACCACAAAGCTGATCCAGATCGACGGGTCGCCCTGCAGGCTGAACCACTGGGCCAGCTTGCCGCTGATGCCCACAAAGATCAGGTTCACGTAGGCGGCCGACAGCAGCCCGATAAAAAGCCGGTCGCCGCGCGTGGTCTCCAGGGGCAGGAAACCTTTGCGCATGGTGGTGGGCGACTTGATCTCCCACACCGCCATGCCCACCAGCATCAGCACGATGCACGTAAAGAACACCGCCACCGGCAGCGTCCAGGCCATCCAGTCAAACATGTCGCAGCCTCCTCAAACCCGACCCATCGCAAAGCCTTTTGCGATGTAGTGGCGAACAAACCAGATCACGATCGCGCCGGGCACGATGGTCAGCACACCCGCCGCCGCCAGCGTCGCCCAGTCCATGCCCGAGGCGCTCACGGTGCGTGTCATGGTGGCCACGATGGGCTTGGCGTTCACGCTGGTCAGCGTGCGGGCCAGCAGCAACTCCACCCAGCTGAACATGAAGCAGAAGAACGCCGCCACGCCCACACCGGCCTTGATCAGCGGCAGGAAGATGGTCATGAAAAAGCGCGGGAAGCTGTAGCCGTCGATGTAGGCCGTCTCGTCGATCTCGCGCGGGATGCCGCTCATGAAACCTTCCAGAATCCACACCGCCAGCGGCACGCTGAACAGCAGATGCGCCAGCGCCACAGCGATGTGCGTGTCCATCAGCCCCACGGTGGTGTAGAGCTGGAAGAACGGCAGCAAGAACACGGCGGGCGGCGTCATGCGATTGGTCAGCAGCCAGAAGAACACATGCTTGTCACCCAGGAAGCTGTACCGCGAGAACGCATAGGCCGCTGGCAGGGCCACGGTGAGCGTGATCACCATGTTGATGCTGACGTAGATCAGGCTGTTGATGTAGCCCGAGTACCAGCTCTCATCGGTGAAGATGGTCTTGTAGTTGTCCCACGTGAAGTGCTGCGGGAAAAAGGAGAACGTCGAAAGAATTTCGGCATTCGTCTTGAAGCTCATGTTGACCATCCAGTAGATGGGCAACAGCGCGAACAGCAGGTACGCAATCAGGAACAGCGTGCGCTTCTGGAAACGTTTTTCATTCATGGCCAGCCCCTTCGTCGCTGACGGTGCCCACGCGCTGCATCCAGTTGTAGAGGATGAAACACAGCAGCAGGATGATGAAGAAATAGATCAGCGAGAAGGCAGCCGCAGGGCCCAGGTCGAACTGGCCGACCGCCTTGGTCGTGAGGTACTGCGACAGGAACGTGGTCGCATTGCCCGGCCCGCCGCCCGTGAGCACAAAGGGCTCGGTGTAGATCATGAAGCTGTCCATGAAGCGCAGCAGCACCGCGATCATGAGCACGCCGCGCATCTTGGGCAGCTGGATGTAGCGAAACACCGCAAACTTGCTCGCGCCGTCGATGCGGGCGGCCTGGTAATACGCGTCGGGGATGGAGCGCAGCCCGGCAAACGCCAGCAGCGCCACCAGCGGCGTCCAGTGCCACACATCCATCAGCAGCACCGTGAGCCACGCCTGCGTGGCGTTGCCGGTGTAGCTGTACTCGATGCCCATCTCCTGCAGCATGCGGCCCATCAGGCCGATGTCGGCGCGGCCATAAATCTGCCAGATGGTGCCCACCACGTTCCAGGGGATCAGCAGCGACAGCGCCACCACCACCAGCACTGCCGACGACTTCCAGCCCTGCGCGGGCATGGACAGCGCGAGCAGGATGCCCAGCGGAATCTCCACCGCCAGCACCGCCAGCGAGAAGGTCAGCTGGCGCCACAGCGCCGCGTGCAGCTCCTCGTCGCGCATCACGGCGGCAAACCACTCGGTGCCGACGAACACGCGGCGCTCGGGCGAGATGATGTCCTGCACCGAGTAGTTCACCACCGTCATCAGCGGCAGGATGGCCGAGAAAGCCACGCAGATGATGACCGGCAGGATCAGGAACCAGGCCTTCTGGTTCACGGGCTTGGTCGTCGTGCTCATGCCAAAAGCTCCTCATTCTTGTAGTAGCAGGTGTGCTCACCCAGCACCTGCAGCCACGCCGTGTCACCGGACGACGGCAGACGCGTCTCGGGCGTGAAGCGCGCCTTGACGGTGTGCTCTCCCACCTTGGCGGTCAGCATCTGGTAGGTGCCGATGTCTTGCACCTGCACCACCGTACCGGGCAGTGCCCCGGCCTGTTGCGGCTGGGCCAGCGCCAGGTATTCGGGACGGATGCCGACCTGCAGGGCGCCAGCGGGCAGCGCACGGCCCACCGGGCTGGCCAGGCGGTGCCCGGCCACCGACAGGTTCTCGCCATCGCGGTGCGCGGGCAGGAAGTTCATGCCCGGCGAGCCAATGAAGTGCCCCACGAAGGTGTGCGCGGGCCGCTCGAACAGCGCGTCGGCCGAGCCGACCTGCACCGCCTTGCCACGCGTCATCACCACCACCTGGTCGGCAAAGGTCAGCGCCTCCACCTGGTCGTGGGTCACATAGATCAGCGTGAGCTTGAGTTCGTGGTGGATCTGCTTGAGCTTGCGGCGCAGCTGCCACTTGAGGTGCGGGTCGATCACCGTGAGCGGCTCGTCGAACAGCACCGCCGCCACATCGGCGCGCACCAGGCCACGGCCCAGCGAAATCTTCTGCTTGGCGTCGGCCGCCAGGCCTGCAGCGCGCTGGTTGAGCTGGCCGCTCATCTCCAGCATCTCGGCAATCACGCCCACACGCTGCTTGATCTGGCCCTCGGGCACCTTGCGGTTGCGCAGAGGAAAAGCCAGGTTCTCGGCCACCGTCATGGTGTCGTAGATCACGGGGAACTGGAACACCTGGGCGATGTTGCGCTCCTGCGGGCTGGCGCGCGTCACGTCGCGGCCGTCGAACAGCACCTTGCCATGCGAGGGCACAAGCAGGCCCGACATGATGTTGAGCATGGTTGTCTTGCCACAGCCCGAGGGACCGAGCAGCGCGTAGGCGCCACCGTCCTCGAACTCCATCTTGAGCGGCAGCAGCGCGTAGTCGCTGTCCTGCTGCGGGTTGGGCTTGTACGAATGCGCCAGGTCCAGACTGATGCGGGCCATCTCAGCGACCTCCTTGTGCGGTAACGGGCCGGGCGGGCGCCTGGGCCAGACGGCCATCGGCACCAAACACATAGGCCTGGGCCGGGTCCAGGTGCAGCGTGATGGCCGTCCCCAGTTCAAAGTAATGCACGCCGGTGAGCTGCGCCACCAGATCGCCCCAGGGCGTGGAGGCATGCACAAAGGTGTCGGAGCCCGAAATCTCGGCCAGCTCCACCACCCCGGCCACGCTCACATCACCCGGGCGCGCATGCACACGCAGCGCACTGGCGCGCACACCCACCGTCAGCCCGGCCGCCGTGGCCGCGCCTTGCGGCAAGGGCAGCGTCAGCTCAGCCCCGCCCTGCAGGCGCACGCCTTGCGCGGTGGCCGAGGCCGCCATCAGGTTCATTGGCGGGTCGCTGAAGGCGCGCGCCACCCGCAGCGAATTGGGCGCATGGAACACCTCGGCCGTGGGGCCGTACTGCAGCAGCTGGCCTTCGTCCAGCACCGCCGTGTAGCCGCCCAGCAGCAGGGCCTCGCCCGGCTCGGTGGTGGCATAGACCACGGTGGACTGGCCGGCCGCAAACAGTTGCGTCAGCTCCTCGCGCAGCTCTTCGCGCAGCTTGTAGTCCAGGTTCACCAGGGGTTCGTCCAGCAGCATCAGCGGCGCACCCTTGGCCAGCGCGCGGGCCAGCGCCACGCGCTGCTGCTGGCCGCCCGACAGCTCGGCCGGATAGCGGTCCAGGAACATGTCGATGTGCAGGCGGCTGGCGATTTCGCGCACCCGGGCGTCGATGTTCTTTTCGCCGCGCAGCTTGAGGGGCGACGCAATATTGGCCGCCACCTTCATCGAGGGGTAGTTGATGAACTGCTGGTAGACCATGGCCACGTTGCGGTCGCGCACGGGCATGCCGGTCACGTCCTTGCCATCCACCGTCACACGCCCGGCCGTGGGCGCATCCAGCCCGGCCATGATGCGCATCAGGCTGGTCTTGCCCGCCTGCGTGGCGCCCAGCAGCACCGTGACGGCACCGCTCTGGAGCGCCAGGCTCATGTCATACAGCCAGGTCTGCGCCCCCACCTTCTTGCTGATGCTGTCCAATGCCAGCTGCATCACGCAACCTTTCGTTTGTGCCCCTGGGGCAAGTGAAGAATCCTGCGCCGCTGCGATCGGTGACGCAGGCAGCCCTCTCGTTTATCGATTGCGTTCATTTTTGTTCTTTTTTGATCGTATCGAATCAAGGTTTACCCTTAACGGGTTCCTTTTTGTTCGATTTAAAGTATCTCTCACCCAACGTTGACCCCATTCGCGTGAATACGAACCCCCGACAACTGCTGCTTCTGGAAGAAGTCCGTGCGCGCAAGTCCGCCACGGTGGAACAACTGGCCGACACCCTGGGCGTGACGCTGCAGACCGTGCGCCGCGATGTACAGCGCCTGGCCGAATCCGGTCTGCTCACACGGTTCCATGGCGGCGTGCGCGTGCCCAGCTCCACCGTGGAGAACCTGGCCCACACCCAGCGCGAAACGCTCAATGCCGAAGGCAAAGCGCGCATTGCGCGCGCCGTGGCCGAACAAGTGCCCAACGACTGCTCGCTGATCCTGAACATCGGCACCACCACCGAGGCCATTGCCAAGGCGCTGCTGCACCACCGGGG
This sequence comes from Acidovorax sp. GW101-3H11, assembly GCF_001633105.1. Lineage (GTDB taxonomy): Bacteria > Pseudomonadota > Gammaproteobacteria > Burkholderiales > Burkholderiaceae_C > Acidovorax. The sequence continues at coordinate 82,180 of NZ_LUKZ01000027.1, read as the reverse complement.
CCTGCGCGTGATCACCAACAACCTCAATGTGGCCGCCATCCTGAGCGGCAACCCCGAATGCGAAGTGATCGTGGCCGGTGGCGTGGTGCGTGCGCGCGACCGGGGCATCGTGGGCGAGGCGGCGGTGGACTTCATCCGCCAGTTCAAGGTGGACATTGCGCTCATCGGCATCTCGGGGGTCGAGCCCGACGGCTCGCTGCGCGACTTTGACTACCGCGAGGTGAAGGTGGCCCAAACCATCATCAAACAGTCGCGCGAAGTCTGGCTGGCGGCCGACCACAGCAAGTTCAACCGCCCGGCCATGGTGCAACTGGCCACGCTGGGCCAGATTGGCCGCCTGTTCACCGACGCCCCGCCGCCCGAACCCTTCCCCGCCCTGCTGCAAGACGCCGGTGTGGTCTGCACCGTTGCAGCATGAATCAGGACAACCCCCTGTGGCGCTTCGCGCCTTCCCCCTTCTCTCGAATTGCTGCGCAATTCGGGAAGGGGGACACCGCCAGCGCGGCGGGGCGGCCCTTGCGCGGCGGTCGCTGGCTTGAGCAGCGCCCGTTCATGGGCCGGCTATCCAACTTAAGGGCCAACCCAACGGCCTGACATAACCTGCTTACCTATGACCTACCTGCTCGCCCTCGACCAAGGCACCTCCAGCTCCCGCAGCATCGTGTTTGACGAACGCGGCCACATCGTGGCGCAGGCGCAGCTGGAGCTGCCGCAGATCTACCCCCAGCCCGGCTGGGTGGAGCACGACCCGCTGGAGATCTGGCGCACGCAGCTCGCGACCGCCCGCGATGCGCTGGCCAAGGCAGGCCTTGCGGCCAGCGCTGTGCGCGCCGTGGGCATCACCAACCAGCGCGAAACCACGGTGCTGTGGAACCGCCAGACCGGCCAGCCCGTGCACCACGCCATCGTCTGGCAGGACCGCCGCGCCGAGCCCGCCTGCGCCCAGCTGCGTGAACAAGGCCATGCCGCCACCATCCAGGCCAAGACGGGCCTGCTGGTGGATGCCTACTTCTCGGGCACCAAGCTGCAGTGGCTGCTGGACCATGTGCCCGGCGCCCGCGACGCGGCCGAGCGCGGCGAGCTGGCCTTTGGCACGGTGGACAGCTGGCTGATGTGGAAGCTCACCCACGGCAAGGTGCATGTGACGGACGTGAGCAACGCCTCGCGCACCATGCTGTTCAATGTGCACACCAACCAGTGGGACGACGAGCTGCTGGCGCTGCTGCGCATCCCCAAGGCGCTGATGCCCGAGGTGCTGCCCTCCGCTGCCCACTTTGGCGACACCGCCGCCGACCTGCTGGGCCACGCCATCCGCATCGGCGGCGTGGCGGGCGACCAGCAAAGCGCGCTGTTCGGCCAGGCCTGCTTCACGGCGGGCATGGCCAAGAACACCTATGGCACGGGCTGCTTCATGCTGATGCACACGGGGGGCAGCTTCCAGACCAGCCAGAACGGCCTGCTCACCACCAGCGCAGCGCAGGCGACGGCGCAGCCTGAATTTGCGATGGAAGGCTCGGTCTTTGTGGGCGGCGCCGTGGTGCAGTGGCTGCGCGACGGCCTGCGGGCCATCTCCACCAGCGGCGAGGTCGAATCGCTGGCGCAAAGCGTGCCCGATTCGGGCGGCGTGATGATGGTGCCCGCCTTCACCGGCCTGGGCGCGCCGTACTGGAAGCCCGACGCCCGCGGCACCATCACCGGCCTGACACGCGGCACCACGCTGGGCCACATTGCGCGCGCGGCGCTCGAAAGCATCGCCTACCAAAGCGCCGCCCTGCTGCTGGCCATGAGCCGCGACGCCGTGGCCGCCGGTGGCGCCCCGGTGAGCGAGCTGCGCGTGGACGGCGGCGCCTGCATCAACGACTTGCTGATGCAGTTCCAGGCCGACCTGCTGGGCATCCCGGTGGTGCGGCCTGCGGTCATCGAGACCACCGCCCTGGGCGCCGCCTACCTGGCGGGGCTGTCGAGCGGTGTGTACCGCAGCACGGACGAACTCTCGCAGCTGTGGCGCGCCGACCGCCGCTTTGTGCCCACGCTGAGCAGCGCACGCGCGCAGGAGCTGATGGCGAACTGGGAACACGCCGTGCGGCAGACAGTAGCTGAGTAGCTCCCCCTGAGGCGCTGCGCGCCTTCCCCCTCTCTGCTTCGCTTTGCTCGCGGAGGGGGACGCTCCCAGCGCCCTACTTGGGATTGCTGGCGGCCCTTGCGCGGGAGCACTGGCTTTGGCCGCGCCAGTTGCACGAGTCTTCGAGCAACTCATAGGTCTAGCGGCGCTACCATCGGCTCTCCCTTTCTAGCCTGCCCGCAAAATGACCTCCCCCGCTCCAGCCACAGCAAACTCCGCCCTCCCCACCATCGCCTTCATCGGCGGCGGCAACATGGCCAGCGCCATCATTGGCGGCCTGATCGGCCAGGGCCACCCGGCCAGCCAGATCGAGGTGGTCGAGCCCTACGCCCCCACGCGCGAGGCGCTGCTCAAGAACTTTGGCCTCACGGCGCAGCCCGAGGCAGGCCCTGCGTTGCAGCGCGCCAGCATCGTGGTCTGGGCGGTCAAGCCCCAGACCTTCAAGGACGCCGCCGCGCAGGCCCGGGCGCACACCCCGCAGGCCCTGCACCTGAGCGTGGCGGCGGGCATCCGCTCCGACAGCATCGCCCAATGGCTCGGCACCGAGCGCGTCGTGCGCACCATGCCCAACACACCCGCGCTGGTGGGCAAGGGCATGAGCGCGATCTACGCGCGCCCCGCCGTGACCCCTGCCGAGCGCCAGAGCGTGGAAGCCATCATGGCGTCCACCGGCGAATTCCTGTGGGTGGAGAGCGAGACCCAGCTGGACGCCGTCACCGCACTCTCGGGCTCGGGCCCGGCCTACGTGTTCTATTTCCTCGAAGCCATGGCGCGTGCCGGGGTGGGCATGGGCCTGTCCGACGCGCAGGCACACCAGCTGGCCGTGGGTACCTTTGTGGGCGCCTCGGAACTGGCCCGCCGCTCCCATGAACCCCCGGCCGTGCTGCGTGAACGCGTCACCTCCAAGGGCGGGACGACCTACGCCGCCCTGCAATCGATGGAGGCCAGCGGCGTGTCGCAGGCGTTCGAGGCCGCCATGCGCGCCGCCGAAAAACGCGCCAACGAACTCGGTAACGAGTTCGGGGCCTGACCTTGGGCACCCTGTTCACGGCGCCGTGGGAAGCCGTGAACAGTTTTCATGGCCTTTTAGGCCTTCTCCGCGCTCCCATCAAGCGCTGATAGCTATCAATTTGTGAGCATCGACCGCACCAGGTAGCTGCCCGCGATGCCCGCAAACACCGTGGCGCCCAGCCAGTGGTTGATGCGGAACGCCTTGAAGCAGCCCTCGCGGGTGCGGGTGCGGATCAGCGTGAAATGCCACACGGCCTGCGCCAGCGCAGCCGCAAGCGCTATGTAAAAAATAGCACCCAGCGCATAAGGGGCCAACGCTACCGCCCAAATGCCGATAAAGAGCAGGTAGAACAGCGCAATGCCCGCCACATCGAAACGCCCCAGCGTGATGGCCGAGGTCTTGATGCCGATCTTGAGGTCATCGTCCCGGTCCACCATGGCGTATTCGGTGTCGTAGGCCAGCACCCAGAACAGGTTGCCCAGCCACATCCACCAGGCCACGGCAGGCACGCTGCCCTGCACGGCGGCAAAGGCGATGACGATGCCGAAGTTGAACGCAATGCCCAGCACCGCCTGCGGCATGGAAATGAGGCGCTTGGTGAACGGGTAGGCAATGGCCACCAGCACGGCGGGCACCGACCAGAGGATGGCGGCGGTGTTGGTGGTGAGCACCAGGCCAAACGACAGGATGGCCAGCACGGCGCCCAGGCCCAGCGCCTCTTTCACCGACACGGCACCCGTGGTCACAGGCCGCTGCGCCGTGCGCTTGACGTGCTTATCAAAGTCGCGGTCGGCCACGTCGTTCACACAGCAGCCCGCGCTGCGCATGAGGATGGTGCCCAGCACAAACACCACCAGCAGGTGCCAGCCCGGAAACCCGTCGGCTGCAATCCACAGCGCCGACAGCGTGGGCCACAGGCACACCAGCCAGCCTGCGGGGCGGTCCCAGCGGATGAGGTCGAGGTAGAGCGAGAAGCGGCTGCGGGGGGCGGTGGTAGCGGCGGTCATGGCGCGGGATTTTCCCAGATGCAGGCCCGGAACCGGCCCGGCAAGAAAAACGCCCGGGGCCTTGCGGCCACCGGGCGTTCGGTTCACAGCGCAGCGGCTGGCTTGGAGCGGGTAACAAAACCCAGCGCAGCGGTTCTGGCTAGGCGCCGCGTCGCAGGCAGTACGAGTAGTACGACAAGACGCGGCAACGACGCTAGAAGGGTTTTGTTAGCCGCTCTTACTCTTCGAGCAGCGAGCGCAGCATCCACGCCGTTTGCTCGTGCACCGTGAGGCGCTGGGTCAGCAGGTCGGCCGTGGGCTCGTCGCTGGCCTTGTCGGCCAGGGGGAACAGGCTGCGTGCGGTGCGGGCCACGGCTTCGTGGCCTTCGACCAGCACACGCACCATCTCCAGCGCCTTGGGCGGCTTGGCGGGGGCGTCGGGCACCGTGGCCAGCTTGCCGAACTCGGCGTACGAGCCGGGGGCCACATGGCCCAGCGAGCGGATGCGCTCGGCGATCGGGTCCACCGCGTTCCACAGCTCGGTGTACTGCGCCATGAACATGGTGTGCAGCGTGTTGAACATCGGGCCCGTCACGTTCCAGTGGAAGTTGTGCGTGGTCAGGTACAGCGTGTAGGTGTCGGCCAGCAGGCGCGACAGGCCCTGGGCGATGGCGGCACGGTCCTTGTCGCTGATGCCGATGTTGATGCTGGGGGCGGCGGTGGTCTTGGCGGCTTTGGCCATGGAGGCTCCTTCGTTGGCAAAAAACAATCGATGGATCTGCCCCGCAGCGTCCCGGCAAATGCCCCGGGGCCGCCGCGTGGCGGCTCACGGCCACTGTAGCGCAGCGGCCTGCACCGTTATTGCATCTGGCTCAAATTTCCGATGCGCACCAGCATCTCGGTGAACATCTGCATGTCGGCGTCCAGGTCCACCACTTCCTTGAACTCCTTGGCGTTGTGCGCCGTGTACTTCTTGCCCGGCATGGCGGGGCCGAAGTTGATGGCGTTGGGCATGAGCTTGGCCGTGGTGCTGCCGGCTGTGGGCACGGGCTTGGCTTCGAGGCCCGTGGTGTCGCCAAAGGTGTTGAGCAGCGTGGCCAGCCAGGCGCCCTTGGGGTCGCGCGCCATCCAGTTGCCTTGGCTGTGGTCCACCTCCACCGCCACACCAGCCTGGGCGCCCCAGGCCTTGATCTTGGCCGAGGTGGCCTGCGTGAGTGCCTCGGGCGTGCTGCCACGGGGCATGCGCACGTTCACCAGCACATCGACCTTGCCATCCTTCTCGCGGATGAGGTTGGGCGACAGGGTGAGCGGGCCCATGAAGTCGTCGCTGTAGGCCAGGCCCAGGGTGCGGCCCAGGTAGTCCACGCCATACAGATCGGTGAGGTAGCGCACGGCCTGCGCGTAGCCATTGGGGGCCAGCGCCACGCCCGACTCCTTCAGGAACAGCGCCAGGCGCGGCAGCGGGTTCACGCCCTCTTCGGGGCGCGAGCCATGGGCCGATGCGCCCGTGACCTTCACCACCACGGCGCCGCCATCCTGCGCCACGTCGATGCGGAAGGCGCCGCCCTGCGGCTGGTACTTCTCGACAAACGCCGCCTTCGCAGCGTTCAGGCGCGCCGCCACATCGGCGGTGTTGCCACCCTGCAGCTTGGCCGTGGCCGTCTGGGGCACGGCGTTGGTCGAGGCGGCCCCGGCCATGGCCGTGATCGCCGTCGCGCCGGTGTTGGCCGCAGGCTGCAGCGGGAACGAAGCGCGCAGCGCGCCCGAGCCCTTTTCGGCCACCACGGCGGGGTACTTGCTGTCGAGCACGATGTTGTACTCGGGCAGCGCGGTCTTGGCCCGGTAGTACTTCATCGCGTCGCCACCGGTTTCTTCGGTGGTCTCGATCATGAGGCGGATGGTGCGTGCGAGCGGCAGGCCGCTGTCCTTCACGGCCTTCATCGCAAACAGCACGGTGGCGATGGAGCCCTTGTCGTCGATGGAGCCCCGGCCATACAGGTTACCGCCCACGCGGGTCAGTTGGAAGGGGTCGAGCTTGGTGCCGTCGTCGAGCACCCATTCATCGGCCACCACAGGCACCACATCGGCGTGGGTGAGGATGCCGAACTCCTCGGGGCCGCTGCCGGGCAGCTTCACTTCAAAGATGCGGTTGTCCACGTTGCGGTACTGCAGGCCAAAGTCGCGCGCCATGCCTTCGACCAGGGTGCCAAAGGCAATGATGGCCGGGTCTTCGTGCGGCGGCACCTTGGCGGACCGCACGGTGGGGATGGCCACCATCTTCGCGGTGGCCTCGATCACGGCGGCCTGGTTGCGCAGGCGGTTGTGCAGGCCCAGCAGGCGGCTGATGTTGACGAGGTCGTCGCCCGCCAGGGGCTGGTTCGTTGCATAGGCAGCCACGGCGGGTTGCAGCTCGGGCTGCATCTGCGCCGCCAGCGCCAGGAACTGGCGGAAATCCGCAGCCGTCGCTGCGCCGGGGGCTGCCGCGATGCTGTCCAGCGCAGGCTTCTTCAGCGTGGCGGCGATGGCGGATGGAGGAATGGACGAACACGCCGTCAACGCGGCGGCCAGGGTGGCGGTCAGCCAGAGCTTCTTCATGGGAACCTTCTGTAGAAAGCGGGGCGCAGCCGGACGATGGTCCACGGGCACTGCGCAACATGCACGCCCCCACTGTGCGGGCCAGGTCGGCCAGCGCGGGGGCGGCGCGAGTGTAGCTCCGATTCCTGGTCGCCAACCCCTGCGAAGGGTGAGGTCAGGACAGGCGGCTCACGCCCGGCAGCTCGCAGGCATAGATGGCATTGCGCAGCGCGGCGATGGCCTCGTACCGCGTGAAGCTGCGGCGCCAGGCCAGCACCACGCGGCGCATGGGCGGCGGGCTGCCGTCTTCCTCGCGGATGGGCAGGTAGCGGATGTAGGTCTCGTCGCTCTTGCGGCGGCGCGACACGGTGAGCAGCGCATCGCGCGGCACCGACAGGCGCGGCACCAGCGTCACGCCCATGCCGGCGGCCACCATGTGCTTGATGGTCTCCAGCGACGAGCCCTCGAACGACTTGCGGATGCCCTCGGCATTGCTCGCAAAGCGTGCGAACTCGGGGCAGACCTCCAGCACATGGTCGCGGAAACAATGGCCCGCGCCCAGCAGCAGCATGGTCTCGCTTTTCAGCTCGGCCGCCGTCACCGAACGCTGCGCCGCCAGCGCATGCGTGCTGGGCACGGCCGCCATGAAGGGCTCGTCGTACAGCGGTGCCATGGCCAGGCCCGTATCAGGAAAAGGCTCGGCCAGGATGGCGCAGTCGATCTCGCCCGTGCGCAGCATCTCCAGCAGCTTGACGGTGAAGTTCTCCTGCAGCATCAGCGGCATCTGCGGCGTGCGCGTGATGGACTGGCGCACCAGCTCGGGCAGCAGATAGGGGCCGATGGTGTAGATCACGCCCAGCGTGAGCGGCCCGGCCAGCGGGTCCTTGCCGCGCTTGGCGATCTCCTTGATGGCCGCCGCCTGCTCCAGCACGCTCTGCGCCTGGCGCACGATGTCTTCGCCCAGCGGGGTCACCGTGACCTCGCCCGCGCTGCGCTCGAACAGCTTCACGTCCAGCTCTTCTTCCAGCTTCTTGATGGCCACCGAGAGCGTGGGTTGCGACACATAGCAGGCATCGGCCGCATGGCCAAAGTGCTTCTCGCGGGCCACCGCAACGATGTACTTGAGTTCGGTGAGGGTCATGGTGAACTGCCAGCAGTGCTATTCATCAAGGAGATGTTTTTGCCCCCCATTGAACCAAGCAGCATCAAAGCCTTCCGCCAGGACAATTGCCTGCGCAGATGCTTGACCTTGGTCGCGGAGTCTTCCCAAGTATTTCACCAGGGTGTTTGAATCTTCGGTGAGGATATGCGTGATGGACTCGCACACCATTTGCGCCAGCAATTTGACGTCGTCCTTCACGGCCACCCGGTCATCGCCCGTGTCACGCGACAGTACACGCATGAAATTACCGGAAGTCATGGCGTGATCGATGTTGAAGGGCAATACGTGAAAATTGCGCAAAGGGAGGTCGCTCACAGGCTGTCCGACTTGAAACTCTGACGCGACCACGGCAGACAAGTACAAAGGACAGCCCTGAACCAGGGCCTCGCGCAGATAACGCTTGGCTGTTTCATGGTGCGCGCGCCCTGGGTCTGCCAGCGTGATCAAGTAACTCGTATCCAGAAGAATCGAGATCAAGCCGTACCTCCCCGCAGGGAGTCCACCCAATCGCTCGCACTAGGCACGTCCCGCCAAGCCTTCGCACCCCGCTCCGTCAAACGGCGCAACTGCGCTTCGTCCAAAGTCTGCTGATGCTCTTCAAAACCGAGCAACCGCGCATTGCGGTACTTTCGCGTCACCACGTTGTACTCCGCGCTGATGCGGGCCATAGCGACCTTGTATAGGCGATTCACCGTATCGCTGCGGAAGAACTCACGATCCGACTCCACCGGAATCAAAGTGCCATCGGGCAAACGAATATGCGCATTGACTTTTTTAAGCCCGCCCATTTCGACAATCTCACCCTGCAGGTAGCGCTCAACCTGGACCCACTGGTCTGCATCGTCCGCATGGAAGTCGGTAGCGGCGCTGATGCTGATGTCCCGTTGCGGAATGCCTGGGACGGCAATTCGAAACACGCAGCGGCGCGCCCCTCGCGCGAGTTTTTGCCACCGCTCCACCACTTCCCGACGCTTTTTATCGAGGCCATCTAAACGCTCGGAAGCCGCAAGCTGCAGCAGATCCCGCAGAAGGCCCGGCGACGACACAGGGGCCGTCTGGATCGCCAACGAGCCTTTGACCACCCCGACATCCAGCGCCTGCAAATCCACTTCGGCACCATCTCCCCGAAGGAACTCCTCCACGTCTTTTACAAAAGTTCGCAAGACCGCCAAGGGCACTCGGTCCGGGGATATCTCATATCCGGCAGACTCGTCGTGCAAGCTAATGAAAAGAGGCTGTGCGTCCATCCAGCAATTCTAGGCACTTACCGTGCTGTCCGCACCTCTCATCGAAATCCATTGGCGCACAACAGTTGCGAGCTTCTCAGGCCTTGAGGTAGTCGGACTTGCCACCCAACCAGCGCGCCACGTGTTTGGCGGCCAGCTCAGGATACCGGTCCAGCATCTGCGGCGCCAGCTCACGCGCCCATTCCAGCAGATGCGTGTCGGTGGCCAGGTCGGCAAACCGCAGCAGTGCATCGCCCGACTGGCGCGCGCCCAGAAACTCGCCCGGCCCCCGGATCTCCAGGTCGCGCCGGGCGATCTCGAAGCCGTCGTTGGTCTCGGCCATGGCGCGCAGGCGCTCCTTGGCGGTTTCGCCCACGCGGCCGCTGTCGTTGGTGGCGTACAGCAGCACGCAGGCCGAGGCCGCCGCGCCGCGCCCTACCCGGCCGCGCAGCTGGTGCAGCTGGCTCAGGCCAAAACGCTCGGCATGTTCGATGACCATGAGGGACGCATTGGGCACGTCCACACCCACTTCAATGACGGTGGTGCTGACCAGCACGCCCATCTGGCCGCTGGTGAAGAGCGCCATCACGGCCTTCTTCTCGGCCGTGGGCATGCGCGAGTGCAGCAGACCGACCATGCAACCCGGCAAGGCCTCGCTCAGGTCGGCATGGGTGGCCGTGGCATTGCTCAGGTCCAGCGCCTCGCTTTCTTCGATCAGCGGGCATACCCAGTACACCTGCCGCCCTGCCTCCACCTGCGCGCCGATGCGTTCGATCACCTCGTCCTTGCGGCTGTCGGCGATCAGCTTGGTGACGATGGGCGTGCGGCCGGGGGGCAGCTCATCGATGACGGACACATCCAGATCGGCGTAGTAGCTCATGGCCAAGGTGCGCGGGATGGGCGTGGCGCTCATCATCAGCATGTGCGGCTCCATGCCGTGGGCCGCGAGCTTTTGCCGCAAGGCCAGCCGCTGCGCCACGCCAAAACGGTGCTGCTCGTCGATGATGGCCAGCGCCAGGTTCTTGAACTGCACCTGCTCCTGGATCACGGCGTGGGTGCCCACCACCAGTGCGGCCTCGCCGCTGGCCACCAGGGCCAGCATGGCGGTGCGGTCCTTCTTCTTCTGCCCGCCCACCAGCCAGGCCACCTTGCGGCCGCGCGATGCGAGCAGGGGTTCCAGCCAGCCGATCATCTTGGCGAAGTGCTGCTCGGCCAGGATTTCGGTGGGCGCCATCAGTGCGCATTGCCAGCCCGCGTCCATGGCCAGGCAGGCGGCCAGGGCCGACACCACGGTTTTGCCCGAGCCCACATCGCCCTGCAGCAGGCGGTGCATGGGCACCTGGCGGGCCAGGTCGGCGGCAATCTCTTCACCCACGCGGCGTTGGGCGGTCGTGAGGCTGAAGGGCAACACGGCCAAAAGCTGCTCGTGCAGGGGCAACGCGCCATCCTTGGCAGGCTGCGGGCGCAGCACCGGGGCGCGCAGGCGGTCGCGCTCGCGCCGCGACTGGTACTGCGACAGCTGCTGGGCCAGCAGCTCCTCGGCCTTCAGGCGCTGCCAGGCGGGGTGGCTGTGGTCCTCCAGCGTGGACAGCGCCACATCGGGCGTGGGGTGGTGCAAAAATGTGAGCGCCTCACGCAAGCTGAACGCGCGGTGGAGGCCATTTTGGCCAAAAAACCGTGCCCAGGGCGGCTCGGCGCCGGGGGGCAGTGTGTCCGACAGGTCCACCCGCGCCAGCGCGCTGACCACGGCGCGGCGCAGGTAGGGCTGGGGCAGCCCGGCCGTGGTGGGGTAGACGGGCGTGAGCGCGGCGGGCAGCTCGCCGCCCGCCACGCGGAAGGCCGGGTGCAGCATCTGCCGCCCCCAGAACCCGCCCTTGACCTCGCCCCGGATGCGCAGGCGCGCGCCCACCGCCATGGTCTTCTGGTGCGAGGGGTAGAAGCTGAAAAAGCGCAGCTCGCAGCTGCCGCTGCCGTCCTCCACCTGCACCACCAGCTGGCGGCGCGGGCGCAGTTGCACCTCACTCGCCACCACGGTGGCTTCGATCTGGGCGATCTGCCCGTCGCGGGCGTTGGCCAGGGGAATGATGCGCGTTTCGTCTTCGTAGCGCAGGGGCAGGTGCAGGGCCAGGTCGATGTCGCGCCGCAGCCCGATTTTTTGCAGCGCCTTCTGCGCCACCGAGGCCCCGCCTTTGGCCGCAGCAGGGGCAGCCGGGGCCTTGGCACTAGGGGAAACTCTGGGGGCGGCAGACGGCATGTAGCGGGTTTTACGAACGACAGAAGCAGGGCAAAAAGGCTAACATGGTTACCGTTAGTCACGTCTAAAGACGGGCGGTTTTTCCGAGTCCAGGCACCACCATGCTCAAGCGCATCCAAATCGAACATCTCACCCTGGGCATGTACCTGCACGAGTTCTGCGGGTCCTGGATGGAACACCCGTTCTGGCGCGCCAAGTTTGTGCTCAAAGACCCGAAAGACTTGGCACGCATCCAGGCCACCGCCATCCACGAATGCTGGATCGACACCTCCAAAGGCCTGGACGTGGCCGCCGGCACCACCTCGGTGTCGCGCGAAGAGGTGGACGCCAAGATAGAGACCGACTTCGGCCGCCTGGAAGACCTGCCCCCCATCCAGGTGAGCCTGCCGGTGCCACCGCCCCCGGTGCGCAACCGCACCCCCACCGACATGCAGGGCGAACTCAAGATGGCCGCCGCCATCTGTGTGAAGTCCAAGAAGGCCGTGGTGTCGATGTTCAGCGAGGCCCGCATGGGCCGCGCGGTGGACTCGGCCGGGGCACAAAGCCTGGTGGAGGAAATCTCCAACTCCGTCACCCGCAACCCGGGCGCGCTCATCAGCCTGGCGCGCCTCAAAACGGCCGACGACTACACCTACATGCACTCGGTGGCGGTGTGTGCGCTCATGGTGGCGCTGGCGCGCCAGCTCAAGCTCAACGACGAGCAGACGCGCCTGGCGGGCATGGCGGGCCTGCTGCACGACCTGGGCAAGGCGGCCATCCCGCTGTCGGTGCTCAACAAGCCGGGCAAGCTCACCGACAAGGAATTCACCGTGGTGCGCAGCCACCCGCTGGAGGGCTTCCACATGCTCAAGGAGGGCGGCAACGTGCCCGATGCCGTGCTCGACGCCTGCCTGCACCACCACGAAAAAATCGATGGATCGGGCTACCCCGACAAGCTCAAGGGCGATGGCATCAGCGTGATCGCACGCATGACGGCCATCTGCGACGTGTACGACGCCGTCACCTCCGACCGGCCCTACAAAAGTGGCTGGGACCCTTCCGAGTCCCTGCGCCGCATGGCAGAGTGGACCAACGACCACTTCGACGCACGGCTGTTCCAGGCCTTCGTCAAAAGCATCGGCATCTACCCCGTGGGCTCGCTGGTGCGGCTGACCTCGGGGCGCATCGGGGTGGTGACCGAACAGGCCCCCACGGCCCTCACCACGCCCATCGTCAAGGTGTTCTTCTCGACCAAATCCGACCTGCGCATCCCGCCCGAGCTGGTGGACCTGGCCGCCCCGGGCTGCAACGAGAAGATCGTGGCCCGCGAAGACCCCGAGAAATGGCGCTTCCCGGACATCAATGAACTCTGGTCGGGGTTTGCAGAAAAGGCCTGGTAGCCCTGCCCGGCTGATCTGGCCACCACGCCCGCCCCTGCCCTGCCCCGCGCTTCCTCCGTGCCCGCCCTGATCACCCTGACCCTGAACCCTGCGCTCGACCTGGCGACCACCACCGCCCAGGTCGCCCCCACGCACAAGCTGCGCTGCGGCCCGGTGCAGCGTTTTGCTGGCGGTGGCGGCATCAACGTAGCGCGCGTGCTGCACCGGCTGGGCGCCGATGTGCTGGCATGGGCCCTGACGGGCGGCGCGGCGGGCGCGCAGGTACAGCAACTGCTGGCCGACGAAGGAGTGCCCACGGCGCTGCAAGCCATTGCGGGCGACACGCGCGAGAACTTCTCGGTGGTCGAGACCATCACGGGCCAGGAGTTTCGGTTTGTGCTGCCCGGCCCCACGCTGCAGGCGGCCGAATGGCAGGCCTGCCTGGATGCGCTGGCCGCCTTGCCCACGCCGCCGCGCTGGCTCATTGCCAGCGGCAGCCTGCCGCCCGGCACGCCCGACGATTTCTATGCCCGGCTGGCCCGGGCCTTGTCGGGCCGGGGCGTGCGGATGGTTGTCGATACCTCGGGCCCGCCCCTGGCCGCCGCGCTGCAGGCGGGCGTGGCCCTGGTCAAACCCAGCCTGCGGGAGCTGCGCGAGCTGGTGCAGCAGCCGCTGGAACAGGCCGCCGACTGGTGCGCCGCCGCCCAGTCGCTGGTGCACAGCGGCGCGGCCGAGACCGTGGCCCTGTCGCTGGGCGAACAGGGCGCCGTGCTGGCCACCCGCACCGGCGTGTGGCAGGCCCCGGCGCTGAACATGCCCGCCACCACCGGCACCACGGGCGCGGGCGACTGTTTTCTGGCGGCCCTGGTCTGGGCGCTGGACCGGGGCGACGCCCCTGCCGAGGCCCTGCGCTGGGGCGTGGCGGCGGGTGCTGCGGCCTTGCTGCACCCGGGCACCACGCTGGCCCAGGCGGGCGACCTGCAACGGCTGGTGCACAGCGTGCCCGCGCCGGTGGCCGTCGCCACGCAGCCCTAACCCCGGCCCCGGCAGGCGGCACGGGCGCGTGGGACAATCGCGCCCTTCGCAATTTTTACCTTGGCACGGGCCCGTTCGGCCCTCAAGCACGATGACTGATCTCTCCCCCGGCGCAGCCAGCGCGCCCCACGCCCCGCGCGTGTTCACCCTCAGCGACTTCGACTTTTCGCTGCCCCCCGAACTCATTGCCCAGCACCCCGCGCCCGAACGCAGCGCATCGCGCCTGCTCGATGGCCGCGCCATGCAGCCCGTGGACCGCATCTTTCGCGCGCTGCCCGGCCTGCTGCGCGAAGGCGACCTGCTCGTCTTCAACGACACGCGGGTGGTCAAGGCGCGCATCTTTGGCGAGAAGGCCAGCGGCGGCAAGCTGGAGCTGCTGATCGAACGCGTGCTGCAGGCCGAGGCCGGCAATGACACAGGAGGTACCGCAAGCGGTACGGGCAACGAAGTCGTAGCCCACATGAAGGTCAGCAAGAAGCCCCTGCCCGGCAGCGTGGTGCACATGGCCGGTGGCCGCAAGGCGGGCGGCTTTGACGCGCAGCTGCTGGGCCGCTGGCCCACCGAGGACGGCCCGCTGTTCCGCTTTGCGCTGCACGGCCCCGCAGGCGAGTCGCCCTGGGAGCTGATGGACCGCCACGGCCACCTGCCGCTGCCGCCCTACATCGAGCGCCAGCAAAACACCGACCACGACCCCGACGAGGCCGAAGATAGCCAGCGCTACCAGACCGTGTTCGCCCGCAACCCCGGCGCCGTGGCTGCCCCCACCGCCGCGCTGCATTTTGACGAAGGCGTGCTGGCCGACCTGGCGGCGCGTGGCATCGAGCGCGCGAGTGTCACGCTGCACGTGGGCGCGGGCACCTTCCAGCCCTGCAAGACCGAGAACCTGGCCGAGCACCAGATGCACAGCGAGTGGTACGAGATCCCGCTGGCCACGCTGGCCGCGCTGGAGCGCTGCCGCCAGCGCGGCGGCCGTGTGGTGGCCGTGGGCACGACCACCGTGCGCACGCTGGAGTCGTGGGCCCAAACCGGCCAGGCCTCGGGCGACACCAACATCTTCATCACGCCGGGCTTTGCGTTCCGCGTGGTGGATGTGCTGGTCACCAACTTCCACCTGCCCAAGAGCACGCTGATGATGCTGGTGAGCGCGTTTGCGGGCTACGCCCACATCATGGGCCTGTACCGGCACGCGATTGCGCAGCAGTACCGCTTCTTCAGCTATGGCGACGCGATGCTGCTGGAACGCGCACGCGGCACGCCGTGAGCCCCACCAGCCCCTCCGCCCGCCGGCACACCGCGCTGGCAGGCATCGCGCTCGCCGTGGTGGCCTGCGCGTTTTTTGCCCTGCTGGACACGGCAAGCAAGCTGGTCAGCGCCAGCGTGCCCATCGTGATGGCGCTGTGGATGCGCTACATGTTCCAGTCGCTGCTGACCACGGCCTTTGTGCTGCAGCGCACGGGGCGCTCGGCGCTGCGCACCACACAGCCCCGCTTCCAGGCCCTGCGCGGCGCGCTGTTTGCCATGACCAGCCTGTTCGGCTTCATCAGCCTCACGGCCCTGCCGCTGGCGGAGTTCACGGCCATCGTGGCCACCGTGCCGCTGTGTGTGACGGTGGTGGCGGCCCTGTGGCTGCACCAGCCGGTGAGCGCAGTGCGCTGGCTGCTGGTGGTGACGGGGCTGGCGGGCACGCTGGCCATCATCCGGCCCGGCGGCGAGGCCTTCAGCTGGGCCTTGCTGTGGCCGCTGTGCATGCTGGCCGCAGGCACGGGCTACCAGGTGCTCAGCAGCAAGATGGCGGGCCAGGAGAGCCCCGCCACCACCCAGCTCTACACCAGCTGGATCGCCACCGCGCTGGTGTCGCTGGGTGTGCCGTTCTTCTGGCAGCCGGTGAGCGACCCATGGCTGTGGGCGGGCATGTTCACCATGGGCCTGTCGAGCGCGGTGGGGCACATGCTGCTGCTCAACGCCTATGCGCGCACCACGCCCGTCGTCATTGCGCCGTTTTTGTATTCACAGATTGGCTTTGCGATGCTGGCGGGCTGGCTGGTGTACCGCCATGTGCCCGATGCCTGGTCGATGGCGGGCATCGCGGCCATCGTGCTCAGCGGCGCGGCCAGCGCGTGGCTGACCGTGCGCGAGACGCGGTAGGCGCCACTTTTCTAAGTAAAAACAGGGCTCTGGGCGCGACCACAAAGCGCCAATAGCTCCTGTTTTTATAGCACTCAGATCAATACGCCACGGCGTGCCCGTCCTTGCGCGGGTCGGAGCCTGCGATGTAGCTGTTGCCGTTCTTCAGCACCAGCTGCGCGCCGCCAAAGGCGAACACGCCGTTGCCCTCTTCCACCGTCACCTCGTGCCCGCGCGCGCGCAGCGCGGCGACCACGGCCGGGTCAAAGCCCGGCTCCACGGCCACGCCCTTGCCGCCCGTCACGCGCCAGCGGGGCGCATCGGCCGCCGCCTGCGGGTTCTGGCCGTAGCGCAGCACGCGCAGCGCCATCTGCGTGTGGCCCTGGCTTTGCATGGGGCCGCCCATCACGCCAAACGCCATCTGTGGCGTGCCGTCGGCATGCATGGCAAAGGCCGGGATGATGGTGTGCGAGGGGCGCTTGCGCGGCGCCACCTGGTTGGCGTGGCCCGGAGTCAGATTGAAGCCATGGCCCCGGTTCTGCAGGCTGATGCCCGTGCCCGGCACCACCACCCCAGAGCCAAAACCCATGTAGTTGGACTGGATGAACGAGACCATCATGCCGGACGCGTCGGCCGCCGCCAGGTACACCGTGCCGCCGGGGCGCGGGGCGCCGTGGCCGGGGTCGCCTGCGCGCTCGGGGTCAATCAGCTGGGCGCGGCCTGCGAGGTAGGTCGCATCCAGCAGGTGCTGGGGCGCCACAGCCTGCATGGCGTCGATGTCGGCGTTGTACTGGTGCAGGTCGGCCAGTGCGAGCTTCATGGCCTCGATGCTGGCGTGCACGGTCTCCACGCTGTCGAGCGGATGTTTGCCCACGCCATGCGCGTCCAGCATGCCCAGCGCCATCAGCGCGGCAATGCCCTGGCCGTTGGGCGGGATCTCGTGGATCACCGAATCGCCAAACCGCTGGTGGATGGTGCCCACCCAGTCCGCCTGGTGCGCGGCCAGGTCGGCCAGCGTCATCGCGCCGCCGTTGGCTTGGGAATGGGCTGCGATGCGCTCGGCGATCACGCCCCGGTAGAAAGCCTCACCCTCGGTCTCGGCAATCAGCTCCAGCGTGCGCGCATGGGCTTCGCTGCGGAAAACTTCACCCGCCCGGGGCACGCGGCCGCCCAGGTACTCGGGCATGAAGCACTCGGCAAACCCCGGCTGCGTGCCCAGCTTGGCCGCACCCAGCGCCCACAGGTGGGCGATGGTGGGCGACACGGGAAAGCCGTTGCGCGCGTAGTCGATGGCGGGCTGGGCCAGTTGTGCAAACGGCAGCTTGCCCAGGCGCTTGGACAGCGCCACCCAGGCCGACACGGCACCGGGCACCGTGACGGCGTTCCAGCCGGTTTCGGGGATGCCGCCGAGCTTCTCGAAGTATTCAGGCGTCCACGCGGCGGGCGAGCGGCCGGAGGCATTCAGGCCATGCAGCTCCTTGCCATCCCACACGATGGCAAACCCGTCGCTGCCCAGGCCGCAGCCCGTGGGCTCCACCACCGTGAGCGCCATGGCAGCGGCAATGGCGGCGTCCACCGCGTTGCCACCCGCCAGCAGCATGCGCAGGCCCGCCTGCGCCGCCAGCGGCTGCGAGGTGGAAACGACATTGCGGCCCATGACCGCGCTGCGGTGGGAGGCGTAAGGAAGGGACCAGTCGAGGGATGAGGTGTTCATAGCGTTCTGACTCTGTTGCCCCGCACAGGGCGGGCTGCATGAAACCGGCGCGGCGCAAAGCGAGAGACGCCGAGGAAGGGCCGCCCCGCACCAAGGGCGTCGTCCCCCTTGGGGGAAGGCGCCGAAGGCGACTCAGGGGGTTAGTCGATATTTATCTTGTGCTGCCGGATCACGGTGGCCCAGCGGTTGCTGTCCGCCTGCACCATGGCACCGAACTGCGCGGGCGTGCGCGGCGCCGCAGGCTCCACACCCAGCTTGGCCAGGCTCTCGGCCACCTCGGGCGCCTGCACGGCCTTGGCAAAGGCCTTGTGCACCTTCTCGACCAGCGCAGGCGGCGCACCGGCAGGCAGGTACACACCAAACCAGGTCACCGACGAGTAGCCGGGCAGGCCGGATTCGGCCAGCGTGGGCAGCTCGGGCGCCAGGGTGCTGCGCTTTTCGCTGGTCACGGCCAGCGCGCGCAGGCGGCCGGCCTTGGCGTGCGGCATGCCGGTGGGCAGGGAGTCAAACAGCACATGCGTCTGCCCGGCAATCAGGTCGGGGATGGCCAGGGCCGTACCCTTGTACGGGATGTGCGTCATGTCCACGCCCGCCTGGGCGCTGAAGGCCGCAGTGTTCAGGTGCACGATGGTGCCGTTGCCGCTGGTGGCGTAGTTGAGCTTGCCGGGATGGGCCTTGGCATACGCAATCAGCTCGCCCACGGTTTTGGCGGGCAGCGAGTTGGTGACCAGCAGCACGCTGGGCGCGTCGGCCACATGGGCCACGGGCACAAAGTCCTTGCGCGGGTCGTAGGCCAGCTTGGGCATCAGGTGCGGCGAGATCGCGTGCGTGCTGCTCGTGGTCAGCAGCAGCGTGTAGCCGTCGGGTGCGGCCTTGGCGGCCTCGGCCGTGCCCAGGGTGCCGCCCGCGCCGGGCTTGTTGTCCACCACCAGCTGCTGGCCCAGGTCGGCCGCCACACGCTGCGTGACCACGCGCGCCACCAGGTCGGTCGCACCGCTGGCCGGGAAGGGCACGATCACCCGCACGGGGCGGTCCGGCCAGTTGGCCTGCGCATGCGCCGCCGCCGACACCACCAACAGGCCCGCCAGGCCCCAGACACCACGGCCCCAGGAAAGTAGACGCATACGCAGCACTCCAGCCAAGAAGTTGAACAACACACAAAAAGAGTGGGCCATCTTAGGAAGCTGCGCCTTGCTTGACCACCAGCATTTCGGCAAGCTGCTTTGCCGCAGCGGCAAACCGGCGCATACTGCGGCCTCGTTTGGAGAACCCGCCCCCGATGCGCGCCCACCTGCTGCAAGACACCACGCTGCGCTACTTTCTGGAAGTGGCGCAGAGCGGATCGCTCACCGAGGCCTCGGCCCGCCTGCATGTGGCCGCCTCGGCCCTGAGCCGCCAGATCGCGGGGCTGGAGGCGCAGCTGGGCACCCCGCTGTTCGAGCGCCACCCGCGCGGCATGGTGCTCACGGCGGCGGGCGAGATTTTGGCCGTGCACGCGCGCCGTTCGGTGCTGGACGCCGAGCGCGCGCTGGGCGAGATCGGCGCGCTGCAGGGCCTGCGCGCCGGGCAGGTGCGGCTGGCCACCTCCGACGCGTTTGCCAACGAGCTGGTGCCACGCCTGTGTGTGGAGTTTCAGCGCACCCACACCGGCATCCAGTTCAGCGTGATCGCGCTGCCCACGGCCCAGGTGCCCGACGCGGTGCGCAGCGGCGCGGCCGACATCGGCCTGTGCTTCAGCCGGTCGCCCCACAAGGACATCGAGGTGGCCTACCGCCAGACCGCGCCCGTGCTGGCCCTGATCCCACCCGGCCACCCACTGGCGGGCGCTGGCAGCGTCACACTGGCGCAAATGGCGGAATACCCCCTGGCCCTGCCCCCGGCCGAAACCACGGTGCGCCAGATGATCGACATCGTCTGCAGCCGCCAGGGCCTGCAGCTCAGCGCCGTGCTCATCAGCAACCACGCCAAGACGGTGCTCAACTTTGTGGCGCACGGCGGCGGGCTGTCGGTGGCCAGCGAGATCGCAGCGCGCCACCTGGTGACGGCGGGCGCCGTTGTGGCCCTGCCCATCAGCGATGCGGGCATGGACCTGCGCGACCTGGAGGTGCAGACCCTGGCAGGCCGCAGCCTGCCGGTGGCCGTGCAGGCGTTCATGGATTTGCTCAAGGAGCGGTTGCCGGGGCCCTGGTAGCCCTGGGCTCATGGGCTCCGGGCATGCGCGTTCGATCTGTCAGAGCCGTTCGGGCTGAGCTTGTCGAAGCCTTGCGCTGCGCTTCGACAAGCTCAGCCTGAACGGTTCTCTATTTTTTAATGCACATCGGCATCAGTACCCGTGCTGCTCTCTGAACGCGCGCGCCTTGCCAAAGTGCCCATTGCCGATGAACGGCACGGGCGGGCGCAGCGCCGACAGGGGCGAGGGGTGGTTGGAGGTGAGCACCAGATGCCCCCGGTCCTGCGGGATGAAGGCGCGCTTGGACTGTGCGTGCGAGCCCCAGAGCATGAACACCACCGGGCGCGGGCCCTCGGCCACGTGGCGGATCACGGCGTCGGTCAGCGCCTCCCAGCCCTTGCCCGCGTGGCTGGCGGGCTGGCCCTCTTCCACCGTGAGGCCGGTGTTGAGCAGCAGCACGCCGTTTTTCGCCCACTTCACCAGGCTGCCGCCCGGCTCGGGCATGGGCGGAAAGGCCGTGCCCAGGTCGCGCTGCATCTCCTTGAAGATATTGCGCAGCGACGGCGGCAGCGGCACACCGGGCGCGACAGAAAACGCCAGCCCCTCGGCCTGGCCCCGGCCGTGGTACGGGTCCTGGCCCAGGATGACCACGCGCACGGCGTCGGGCGGTGTCAGCTCCAGCGCGCGCAGCGGCTGGGGCGGGAAGACCACGGCCCCGGCAGCAAGCCGCGATTGCAGAAACCCCTGCAGCGCCTGGCCCCGCGCGCCCGCAAAGAAGGCGTCCACCAAGGGCTGCCAGCCGGGCGCCACAGGCCATGCAGCCGGGTCGGCACTCTGGAGCTGGGTAGCGGTTTGTGCGGGTGAATTCATGGTCAAAATGGCCTTCTGCGCGCTATGGATAAGCGCTAACAGCTATCAAAATAATAGTAATCAATCTCCTCAGGCAAACAGCTTGGCAAGCGCCAGGCCCGGGTCGTCTGCGCGCATGAAGGCCTCGCCCACCAGGAAGGCGTGCACGCCCGCATCGCGCATGGTTTTCACATCGGCGGGCTTCAAGATGCCCGACTCGGTGACCAGCAAGCGGTCTTGCGGTACGTCTTTCAACATGCCGAGCGTCGTGTCCAGCGTGACTTCGAACGTGCGCAGGTTGCGGTTGTTGATGCCGACCAACCGCGTCTTGAGTTGGAGCGCGCGCTCCAGTTCGGCGCGGTCATGCACCTCCACCAGCACAGCCATGTCCAGGCTGCGGGCGATGGCTTCGAAGTCGGCCATCTGCGCGTCATCCAGGCTGGCCGCAATCAGCAGAATGGCGTCAGCCCCCATGGCCCGCGATTCGTAGATCTGGTACGCATCGACCATGAAATCCTTGCGCAGCACGGGCAGCAAGGTGCTGGCGCGGGCCTGCTTCAGGTAGTCGGGCTGGCCCTGGAAGAACTGCCGGTCGGTCAGCACCGACAGGCAGGCCGCGCTGACCTTGCCATCGCCTTCCATGTAACTTTGGGCGATGTCGGCCGGTTCAAAGTCGGCACGCAGCACACCCTTGCTCGGGCTGGCCTTCTTGACCTCGGCAATCACCGCCGCCTGGCCCTTGGCAATCTTGGCGCGCAGCGCGCCTTCAAAGTCGCGCGTGAGCACGCGGCTCTCGGCATCGGCGCGCATGGCGGACAGCGGCAGGCGCTTTTTGGCGGCGGCTACTTCTTCGTGCTTGACGGCCACGATCTTGTTGAGGATGTCACTCATGGGGAAACCTGGTTGGTTGTTGGGGTCACGCGGCAGCGCCAGCCAGCGCATGCGTGCGCGTGACCATCTGCTCAAGCTTGGCCAGCGCCGCGCCCGAAGCGATGGCGGCACGCGCCTTGGCCAGCCCTGCGGGCACCGAATCGACCACATTGGCCGCGTACAGCGCCACACCGGCGTTCAGGCAGACGATGTCTTGTGCGGCGCCGGGTTCGCCCTTGAGCACGCCGATCAGCATCTCGCGCGATTGTTCGGGGGTTTCGACCTTGAGCGCGCGGTTGCTGGCCATGCTGAGGCCAAAGTCTTCGGGGTGAATTTCGTATTCGGTGATCTGCCCGTTTTTCAGCTCGCCCACCAGCGTAGCGGCGCCCAGGCTCACCTCGTCCATGCCGTCGCGACCGTAGACCACCATGGCGTGCTCGGCGCCCAGGCGCTGCAGCGCACGCACCTGGATGCCGACGAGGTCGGGGTGGAACACGCCCATCAGGATGTTGGGGGCGCTGGCCGGGTTGGTGAGCGGGCCCAGGATGTTGAAGATGGTGCGCACGCCCAGTTCCTTGCGCACCGGGGCCACATTCTTCATGGCGGGGTGGTGGTTGGGCGCGAACATGAAGCCGATGCCCACCTCGGCGATACATTGCGCGATGGACTCGGGCTTCAGGTTGATGTGGATGCCCAGGGCTTCCATCACATCGGCGCTGCCACTTTTGCTGGACACGCCGCGCCCGCCGTGTTTGCTGACCTTGGCGCCTGCGGCGGCGGCCACGAACATCGAGCAGGTGGAGATGTTGAAGGTGTTGGCACCGTCACCACCGGTGCCCACGATGTCCACCAGGTGCTTGCTGTCGGGGACATGGACTTTGGTGGAGAACTCGCGCATCACCTGCGCGGCGGCGGTGATCTCGCCGATGGTTTCCTTCTTCACACGCAGTCCGGTGATGATGGCCGCCGTCATGAGGGGCGAGAGTTCGCCTTTCATGATGAGCCGCATCAGGTGCAGCATCTCGTCGTGGAAGATTTCGCGGTGTTCGATGGTGCGCTGCAGCGCTTCCTGGGGGGTGATGGGCATGGAATGTCTCCTGGTATTTATGCAGAGGGCTGGTCCGTGAAGGCCAGCTTGAGCCCGAAGCCGATGAACATGGCGCCCGCTACGCGGTCCAGCCAGTGCATGCCGCGCTGGATGGCCGTGGCACGGCGCGCCATCCACGATGCGGCCAGCGCCCAGCCCACGTTGACGGGGATGGCATTGATATTGAACAGCACGCCCAGCAGCACGAAGGCCAGCGCCTTGTTGTCGGTGCCCGGCGCGATGAACTGCGGCACAAAGGCCAGGAAGAAGATGGCGACCTTGGGGTTGAGCACATTGGTCCAGAAGCCGCCGAGGAACACCTTGCGCAGCGGCGTGTGATGCGCAGGGGCCGCCTGGGCTGCCATCAGCGCTGCACTGTTGCCACCGTCCGCACCGGGCTTGGACAGCAGCATGCGCACACCCATCCACATGAGGTACGCCGCACCGATCCACTTGAGCACAGTGAACGCGGTGGCCGATGCAGCCAGCAGCGCGCCCACGCCCACGGCGGCCGCAAAGATGTGCACAAAGCACCCGGCCGTGATGCCCAGCCCAGCCACGATGCCCGCACGCGTGCCGGACTTGAGTGCGTTGGTCACGATGTAGAGCACGTCGGGGCCAGGGGTCAAGTTCAGCAGCCAGCCTGCGACAATGAACATCACCAACTGGTGGGCGTCGATGAAGTTCATGCGCGCTGCTCCAGAAAGTTTTTCAGCATGGCGTGGCCATGTTCGGTGAGGATGCTTTCGGGGTGGAACTGCACGCCTTCGATGGGCAGCGTCTTGTGGCGCACGCCCATGATCTCGCCGTCCTCTGTCCAGGCCGTCACCTCCAGCACCTCGGGGCAGGTGGCGCGCTCGATGGCCAGCGAGTGGTAGCGGTTGACGGTGAACTTCTCGGGCAGCCCGGCAAACACGCCCTTTTGGGTGGTGGTGATGACGCTGGTCTTGCCGTGCATCAGCTCCTGCGCGCGGATGATGTTGCCGCCAAAGGCTGCGCCAATGCTCTGATGGCCCAGGCACACGCCCAGGATGGGCAGCTTGCCCGCAAAGTGCTGGATTGCAGCGACTGAAATGCCAGCCTCAGCGGGCGAGCACGGGCCGGGCGAAATCACCAGGCGGTCGAGCTGGCCCGCATCCAGGCGTGCTTCGATTTCGGCCACGGTGATCTCGTCGTTGCGAAACACTTCCACCTCGGCACCCAGCTCACCAAAATACTGGACGATGTTGTAGGTGAAGCTGTCGTAGTTATCGACCATCAAGAGTTTGGTTGTCATGCGGCGCTCCCGGCAAGGGCGGGCTCGCGCAGACGGGCGAACTCGCGGTGTTCATAGGCAATGCAGGCTTCCATGAGGCTGCGGTAGATGGCTTCCATCACATCGGCGTCGCCGCCTTCAGCCTGGGCGCGCTCGCGCACGCGGGCCACGATGGCCTGGATGCGCGCTTCGTCGCGCACCTGCTCTGCGCCTTGCTTGATGCGCGCGGCCTGGGTCATGTAGCCCACGCGCTCCACCAGCAGGGGCACGAGCACATCGTCCAGCGCGTTCACTTCGCGGCGCACGTCCTGCATGGTGGTGCAGGGTTTGACCTTGTCGATTGCGGCGGTCATTCCAGCCCCTCCTCGACCAGCTCGGCGGCGCGCAGCAGCGCGCGGGCCTTGTGTTCGGTTTCTTTCCATTCCAGCTCGGGCACCGAATCGGCCACCACACCGGCGGCGGCCTGCACGTAGAGCGTGCCGTTCTTGATGATGCCGGTGCGGATGGCGATGGCCACGTCCATGTCGCCCGCGTAGCTCAGGTAGCCACAGGCGCCGCCATACAGGCCGCGCTTGGTGGGTTCGAGCTGGTCAATGAGCTCCATGGCGTGCACCTTGGGCGCGCCGGTGAGGGTGCCTGCGGGGAAGGTGGCCTTGAGCACGTCCATGCTGGTCATGCCGTCGTTCAGGATGCCTTCCACATTGCTCACGATGTGCATCACATGGCTGTAGCGCTCCACGGCGAAGGCCTCGGTCACCTTCACGGTGCCGGTCTTGGCAATGCGGCCGATGTCGTTGCGCGCCAGGTCGATCAGCATCACGTGCTCGGCACGCTCCTTGGGGTCGTTGATGAGTTCGACCTCGGTGGCCTTGTCCTTCTCGGGCGTGGCGCCGCGTGGGCGGGTACCGGCCAGGGGGCGGATGGTGACCTTGGTGCCTTCTTCGGTCTTTTCCTGGCGCACCAGGATCTCGGGGCTGGCGCCCACCACATGGAAGTCGCCAAAGTCGTAGAAGTACATGTACGGCGACGGGTTCAGCGAACGCAGCGCGCGGTACAGGGAGAGCGGGCTTTCGGTGTAGCGCTTGTGGATGCGCTGGCCCACCTGCACCTGCATGAAGTCACCGGCGGCAATCAGCTCCTTGGCGCGGTGCACGGCGGCCAGGTAGTCGGCCTTGGCAAAGTCGCGCTGGGCGGGGTGGCTTTCGGTGGCCTTCACAACGGGCGCACTCACCGAATACTTGAGCTGCTCTTTCAGCTCGCGCAGGCGCTTTTTGGCGCGGGTATAGGCCTCGGGCTGGGCCGGGTCGGCGTACACGATGAGGTAGAGCTTGCCCGAGAGGTTGTCGATGACCGCCAGTTCCTCACACTGCAGCAGCAGGATGTCGGGGCAGCCCAGGGTGTCGGGCGGGCAGGTGGTTTCGAGCTTTTTCTCGATGTAGCGCACCGCGTCGTAGCCAAAATAGCCCGCCAGTCCACCACAAAAACGCGGCAAGCCAGGGCGCAGAGCCACCTTGAAGCGCTTTTGGTAGTCGGCGATGAAGTCGAGCGGATTGCCCTGGGCGGTCTCGACCACCTGGCCGTCGGTCACCACCTCGGTGCGTGCGTCGGCCCCAAAGCCACTGGCCCGCAGCAGCGTGCGCGCAGGCAGGCCGATGAAGCTGTAGCGCCCGAAGCGCTCGCCGCCCACCACGGATTCGAGCAGAAAGCTGTGCTTTCCGCCGTCCTTGGTGTGCGCCAGCTTCAGGTAAAGCGAGAGCGGGGTTTCCAGGTCCGCAAAGGCTTCGGCCATGAGCGGAATGCGGTTGTAGCCTTCGCTGGCCAGGCTTTTGAATTCAAGTTCTGTGATCACGGGGAGAGCTCCCAGCAGTCGCAGCGCGTGTCCCTGTGCAGTAGAAAAGGGGCGCTGCGGTCCATTCAATCGGCCTCACCGCATCGGGGTGGAGGCCACGGGTGCACGCTGGGGCGTCGTCGGCCCAGGTGCCATCAGGCGTTCAAAAGGACAGGCTGACGCCAGGGCCAGGCTCCCCGGTCGCTGCAACCTGTGATGAACACGTGGTGAATGAACATGGGCCAAAGTGTAGCAAAGCTTTTTTGGCGGCCCGATCTGACAACGCTCAAGGCGAGATCACACAACCACTCGAAAACCCTGTTGCGGGCGGCAGGGAGCGCTGCAACAATTAGAAACGAACGACCGTTCTTTTTTAGGAGTTGTGCATGAACTTCCTCCAGCGATGCGCTCTGATGGCCGGTGCCTGCCTGCTGGCAGCCACTGCCGCCGCCCAGCCCATCACCGTGGCCGACGTGAAATACGAAGACACCGCCAGCCTGAGCGGCAGCACCCTGCAGCTCAACGGCGCAGGCGTGCGCTACAAGGCCGTGTTCAAGGTCTACACGGCGGGCCTGTACCTGGAGAAGAAGGCGCACACGCCCCAGGACATCGCGGCCCTCAAGGGCCCCAAGCGCATGAGCATCACCATGCTGCGCGAGATCGACTCCACCGAGCTGGGCAAGCTGTTCTCGCGCGGCATGGAGGACAACATGGACCGCGCGGCGTTTTCCAAGCTGATCCCGGGCGTGCTGCGCATGAGTCAGATCTTCTCGGACCACAAGAAGCTGGTGGCGGGCGACCAGTTCCAGATCGACTGGATCCCCGGCACGGGCACGGTGATCACCGTCAAGGGCAAGCCGCAGGGCGAGCCCTTCAAGGAACCAGAGTTCTTCAACGCGCTGCTGGGCATCTGGCTGGGCAACACGCCCGCCGACTGGAAGCTCAAGGATGCCCTGCTGGGCAAACCCGCGTAAGGCGAGCCCAGCATCCCGCCAGGACACCCCGCTACGGACAAACCCCCAGGTCTGCGGGCCCCTGGCTGTCACCCGCCCGACACCCGCCAGCGGGGCCGAGGCGTACGCTGAAGCCCGTCCGCAAGCCTCGGTTTTTTTATCTTCGTCGCCCGCCCTTCGATTCATTTCTTGCCCACTCTCCGCCGCCGCGCAGTCGCCCTCACCGGCCTGCACAACGCGCAGTTTGAACCGCCTTCGTTCCCTTGCCCCAAGCCCCTCCCGCGCCCGACATGACCATGAAACTCAGCAATCTCTCCGTGGGCCTGCGCCTGGGCGCATCCTTCGGCGCCATCCTGCTCATCACCGCCCTCATCGCGGCCACCGGGATGTGGCGCATTGCCAGCCTGCAAAACGCCAGCGAACGCGTGGCCACCCACGAGATCGAGCAACAGACGCTGGTGGAAGACTGGGCCTCGGACATCCGCCTGAACTGGGTGCGCACCGAGGCCTTCCTCAAGGCCATCGACCGCGACTACATGGACAAGCTCACGGCCGACACCCAGGCCACCGCCACGGGCATGGAGGCCAAGGTCAAGCGCATCGAGGCGCTGGTGCAGGGCGAGCAGGCGCGGAGCCTGCTGGCCGCCATTGCCACGGCCCGCCAGACCTACAACGACAAGCTCGCAGAAATCCGCGAGCTGCACCGGGGCGGCGAACCCAACGTGCCCGCCATGGTGGACAAGGACCTGCGCCCGCTGGCCGACAAGTACCTGAAGTCGCTGGATGACCTGCGCCGGGCCATGGGCACCCAACTCGCCGAAAGCCAGGCCGACACCTCGGCACTGGCCAAGGCCAGCCAGGTGCTGCTGGGCGTGGGCACGCTGATTGCCGTGGCGCTGGGCGCGCTGCTGGCCTTCACCGTCACGCGCTCCATCGTGCGCCCGGTGCAGCTGGGCAAAGAGGCCGCCGAAAACATCGCCGACGGCGACCTGACCCACCCTATCGAAGCCAACGGCAACGACGAAACCGGGCAACTGCTGCAGGCGCTGGCCACCATGCAGTCGCGCCTGGCCTCCATCGTGGGCAACGTGCGCCACAACGCCGAAGGCGTGGCCACTGCCAGCACCGAGATCGCGTCGGGCAACAACGACCTCTCGGCCCGCACCGAACAGCAGGCCAGCGCGCTGCAGCAGACGGCCGCGTCGATGGAGCAACTGGGCTCCACCGTGCGCCAGAACGCCGACAACGCGCGCCAGGCCAACCAGCTGGCCATGAGCGCTTCGACCGTCGCCCAGCAGGGCGGCGATGTGGTGGCCGAGGTGGTGACCACCATGAAAGGCATCAACGACAGCAGCAAAAAGATTGCCGACATCATCAGCGTGATCGACGGCATTGCCTTCCAGACCAACATCCTGGCGCTGAATGCCGCCGTGGAAGCCGCCCGCGCGGGCGAACAGGGCCGGGGCTTTGCGGTGGTGGCGGGCGAAGTGCGCAGCCTGGCCCAGCGCAGCGCCGAGGCGGCCAAGGAGATCAAAGGCCTGATTGGCACCAGCGTGGAACGCGTGGAGCGCGGCACGGCCCTGGTGGACAAGGCGGGCGCCACAATGAGCGAGGTGGTGGCCTCCATCCGCCGCGTGACCGACATCATGGGCGAGATCAGCGCTGCCAGCAGCGAGCAGAGCCAGGGCGTCAGCCAGGTCGGTGAGGCCATCACGCAGATGGACCAGGCCACGCAGCAAAACGCCGCCCTGGTGGAGCAAAGTGCCGCCGCAGCCGACAGCCTCAAGACGCAGGCAGGGCAACTGGTGGATGCCGTGGCGGTGTTCCGCCTCTCAGACAGCGCCTCCCGCCACAACGGATCTGCGCCCGTTCCCGGCAGCGCCCCTGCAGCGTCGCGCCTGGACTACCGCAGTGTGGCGCCACGCCAGCTGACCGCCTGAGCACCTGCCCGCTTGGCGGAACTCAGGTCAGCTGCAGCAGCGAGTCCACAAAACCATCCGCATCCACGGCCCGCACAGGTTGACCGTGGTTGTAGCCGTAGGTAACCAGCACCACCGGGCAGCCCGCCGCCCGCGCTGCCTGCGCATCGTTGCTGGAATCGCCCACCATCAGCGTGCGCGCCGGGCTGACACCCAAGACCTCGCAGGTCTTGAGCAGCGGCAGCGGATCGGGCTTCTTGCGCTCGAACGCATCGCCGCCAAACACGTGTTCGAAGTACCCGGCGAGCCCCTTCAACTCCAGCAGGGGCAGCGCAAAACTGGCGGGTTTGTTGGTCAGGCAGGCCAGGCGCACCCCCCGGGCACGCAGCGCTTGCAGGCCCGCCTCCACGCCGTCGTACACACCGGCAAACTGGCCATTGATCGCGAGGTAGTGGCGCTGGTAGCTGGCCCAGGCCGAAGGATAGAAACCTTCAATTTTGATAGCAATATCATCAATACCATCGCGCGGCAGCACGTGTTTTAGCACTGAACGCAGCAAATGTTCGGAGCCTTTGCCCACCATGGACTCGATGGAGCCCGCGTCGATGGGCGGCAGGCCCAGGTCCTGCAGCATGCGGTTGAGCGCTTCGCTGAAGTCGCCCAGCGTGTCCACCATGGTGCCGTCCAGGTCGATGATTGCGGCGTCCACGCAGGACGGGGGAAGCGGAATGAAGTTCACAACGGCCGACGAAGAAGTTTGGAATGCCGTGCATGGTAAGGGTGCCGACGCCCCCTGCGCCCGTGGCGGCACGCACCGCCACCGTCCTCGTCAACCCGTGTGAAGGGCTTCGGCCTGGTAGATGGTCATCTGCGGGCTGGCTTCGCAGAGTTCCGTGATGGCTTGTGCAAACGCCCGCGAAGCCTCCACCCGGAAGTGGGCCTGCAGGGCCGCCATGTCGCTCCAGCGCTCCACAAACACAAAACGCAGCGGCTGGAGCACATCGCGGCTCACTTCGTGGGACACACATCCCGGCTCCGCGCGGGAACGCAGCACATGCTCTACCGCGAGGCGCTCTACGGCAGCTTCGGTTTCTTTGCGGGCGATGGCATGGCCGGTAACGAGGATCATGGTGTGCCTTGTGGTGGATGGGGATGAGCGGATTATTCCGCGAGCCCACATTCACCGCAGGCTCAGCGTCTGGCGCTTCCAGGCCGGGTCTTGCCAGCGTTGGAACAGGGGCAGCGCAGCCACATCACCCGTTACACGCTCGGTGGTCAGGCCCTCCAGCCGCACCACCTCAAAGCTCTTGCGGTAGCGGCCCTGGCCCCGGGCTTCGCGGGCCACCAGCATCTGCTGGCCGCCGGGCACCCAACCCGCCCATTCGGCCACGCCGGTCTCGGGCGTGGCGGCAGCGGGCGGCAGCACGTCGGCCAGCCAGCCGCCTTCTGTCTTGCGCAGCACCCACAGCTCGCGCCAGCCTTCCAGGGGCTGCACCGCCAGGGCCACGGCCGTGCCTTCGCGGTTGGTGCTGGCCGATGCGGCCCAGACCACGCCGTAGGTGCAGCGGCGCAGCAGGGGGGCCTTGGCGCTGTGCTGCGCGTCCACCAGCAGCACGCAGGTTTCGCCCGGGGCGCCGGGCTCGGTCTGCAGCGTGGGGCGAGTGCTAGCGGTAGGTACAGGCGCTGCGGCGGGCACCAACGCCCAGCGCACAGCACTCACACGCATGGCGGCGTCGTTATAGGCGCTCTGGTCCTCGTCGGGCAAGTCGGCTTTGCTCACGCCAGTGAATTCCGTCAGGGCGCGTGCGGCGGCAGCGGCCACCGCCGGGTCGGCCGCGTTTTTGCGCGCCTGCTGGAAGGCTGCAGCACCCCACACGCTGGCGCGGCGCATCTGCACCCGGTTGCGCAGGTAGCCAGGCAGGCTGACCACGTCCACGCGCTCCAGCACCTCGGACTGCCAGGTGGTGACCTTGGCACGTTCGTGCGCGGGCAGGTCGGGGTTGATGCATTCGGGGCGGGTCAGCGCCAGGACGGCACGGGCGCGCTGCTCGGCATCGGCCACAGGCATGGCCAGCAGGCGGCGAAAAGCCTCGCCCTCGTAGCAGACCTGCATGCGGCCTTCGACCTCGTAGGTGGCAAAGCGCACACCGTAGCCATTGGCCACGTCCAGATGGGCCGACAGCGTGGCACCCGAAGCCTTGCCCGGCACGGCCACCGAAGCGCGGCGCGCGAGCCGGTCGGCAAAAGTGCCGAGCGCATCGAAAGCCTGCGCGCCCTCCACACCCGCCAGCGCCTTGGCAGGCGCGGCCTGCAGGTAGGCGGCGGTGAGACCAATGCCCAGAGCCTCTGCGCCGGGCGTTTCCTGCACAAAGCGCATCACAGCCAGCAGCGCGGGGCCTTCGGCCTCGGTTAGGGCCACGCGGCGTACATCGCTGGCGCGGATGAAGCCACCGCGCTCACGCTTGTGGTCCCACACCTGCAGGTAGTCGAGGCGCTCGCCGCGCACTTCCAGCACTTCGCCTTGCCACAGGCTGGCCTGCTGCTGAGCACCGTCACGCGGGGCGGCGCGCAGGCTGGCCTGGTCTTGCACCACGATGGCGCTGCCCTGGGCATTGGTTGCGGGTACTGGTGCGGGTACGGGGGCGGCTTCGGCCGCCACGGTCACTGCGGCGCTGGCCACGGCCGCGAGCAAAGTGGCAAAGGTGGCGTTCATGTTCATTGCTCCACGGCTTGGCTGGTGGTGGCGTCGTCGGCCACGGCTGCCGCCTGTGTGGCACCGGCCTGGGCGTTGCGGTTGCCGCCCAGCAGCGCGGCACCGATGAAGTCGCCATTGGTGGGCGGGGGCGCGATGATGACCTGGATCTTGTCCGAGAGCTTGTCGGCCAGCGTCTTCTGGATGAGCAGCGGGTGCTTGGTCACCAGCGCGCCTTCGCGGGCCATTTGCTCGGCATTGACTTTGCCCACGCGGTCCATGCGGTAGGCCTCGGCTTCGGCCAGCTTCTGGCGGGCATCGGCTTCGCCGTTGGCTTCGATGCGGCGGGCCTGGGCGTTGCCTTCGGCGGCTTTCACGCGGGCCACGCGTTCGGCTTCGGCTTCGAGCTGGCGCTGCTCGATCTGGCGCTGCTTGAAGGGCAGCACATGCTTCATGGCCTCTTCCTGGGCCTTGGCGGCAATGACCTGCTCACGGGCGGCGGCTTCGGCGGCCACTTCACGGCGCACCTTGTCGGCGTTGGCGTCCAGCTCGGTTTCACGCACGCGCTTGTCCTTCAGCTCCAGCGTGTAGCGCATTTTTTCGGACGCCAGTTCTTCGGCCAGCAGGCTGTCCATGCCCCGGCGGTATTCGGCGGGCAAATCCACCTTGCCAATCTGGAGGCTGCGCAGCGTGACGCCATCGGCCGCCAGACGGGCACGCAGTTCGGTCTCGATGATCTGCGCGATCTCGGCGCGCTTGGACGAGAAAATCTCCCGCACCGTGTAGCGGGCAAACACCTTATAGACCAGGCCCTGCACCGCAGGCTCGACGATGTCGGCACCCACGTTGTCGGGCAGATTGCCGGCCTTGACGGCGGGCGAGTTGGGGTCCAGGGCGTAGCGCACGCTCAGGTCCAGCCCCAGCGACAGTCCTTCCACCGACTGCAGTGGCGCACTGCCGGTGGCCTGGCGCATGGCTTCAGGGCGGTAGCTCTGGTCACGCAGCGAGAACACTCGCACCGTGTGCAGGCCGGGCACCACCCACACGCTGCCGTCGCGCCACAGGCTCACGGCACCGGTGAACTGGTTCAGGCGCACACCCAGGTCGCCTTGCGCCAGGTGTTGCACCGGGGGGTTGCGGTACACCATCAGGCCCGCTGCGGCCACCACGGTACCCACGGCCAGCCAGCGCGCGGTGCGGGCGGTGGGCAGCAGGTAAGCCCAGTTCAAGGGGGCTGCCAACGCAGCGTCTGCCGTGGGCATGCTGCCTGGCAGATCAGCGTCCAGGACAGGCTCCGCCCCCGCTTCTGGCAGCGGGGTGGAAGAGCGGCCCTTCAGGGTCTGCACGATGCGGTTCCAGGTGGTTTTCATGGTGTTTCTCTCTCGGTGTGGTTCGGTGTTGTTGTCGGTGTCTGAACCGCCGTCATGGCTGGCTCATTGAGGACCGATTGTTCGGATCCACCCCGGAAGCAACAATGCAGCGCAGCCCCCAATGCGCTCACACCGCCCGCACGAACCTTCCGACCCCGGAAGAAAAACTCACACCGCCCGGAGCGGGCCGCCGGGATAATCCGCCCCACCCCTACTGCCCGCCCTGCCCATGACCCGCATTGCCGTGATCGAAGACGACCTACCCACCAGCAACCAGTTGGCCGGGTGGATACGCAGCGCCAAGAGCGGCATCGTCATCGACCAATGGTTTACCCGCGACGAGGCCGAGGCTGCGCTGGCCCGCGAGCACTACGACGCGGTGGTGCTGGACATTGAGTTAGGC
This sequence comes from Acidovorax sp. GW101-3H11, assembly GCF_001633105.1. Taxonomy (GTDB): domain Bacteria; phylum Pseudomonadota; class Gammaproteobacteria; order Burkholderiales; family Burkholderiaceae_C; genus Acidovorax. Next base: position 49,217 of record NZ_LUKZ01000027.1, on the reverse strand, counting down.
CGCGAGCGCCATGCGGGCGTGGCCCTCATCAACGCCATCAACAAGCTGCGCCAGGGCACGCCGGTGCTGGTGGTGTCGGCCATGCCAGCGGCCATTTACCGCAGCATCATGAAGGCGCTGGACGCGTGGGACTACCTGCAGAAAACCACGTTTGAAGAGGCCGACTTCATCGAGACCTTTCTCGACATCCTGCGCACCACACAGGCTCAGGCCCCGACCGGCACAGCCGCCGCCCCGGTGGGCGATGCGCTGGTGCTGGACCCGCTGTGGCAGCGCACCCCCACCTGGCGCGGCGAGCGCATTAACCTGCCGCTCACGGCCCAGCGCATCCTCGCCACGCTGCACCAGCGCAGCGGCGAGGTGGTGTCTTACGACGAGCTGTTCGAGGTGGTGAAAAGCGGGCGCAACCGCGACAACGTGCGCAAGCATGTGAGCACCATCCGCGAAGCGCTGCGCGAAGTGGACCCCAGTTTTGAAGGCATTGAAAACGTGCCCATGCGCGGCTTCCGCTGGACAGGCAAATGAAGCGCCTGCTGCGCCCAGCAATCGACATACCCCGCTTGGGCCTGCCCGCGTTCCGTCTGCGCATCTTGGTGCGCAGTGTGTTTGTGCTGCTGGCCTTGGCGACGGTGGCGCTGAGCGTGGTGGTGCTCAAGGACGAAAAAGAGCGCGCCTGGCAGGCCTACCAGCACGGCTTTGTGCGCAGCCAGGCTGAGGTCATGGCACGGCTGCGCCATCCTTCAGGCCAGCTGGCCTTGCTCAATGCCAGCCACCTGGGCCAGGGCGTGACGCCGCTGGCACCGTTGCTACTGCCCTACGCCGCCATCGATTTTGACGATCCGCAAAAATCGCAGCAGGCCGTGGAAATGGCGGGTTGCTCGGTGCAGTACCCCGATGGCGCATCGGTGTGCGCGGCGATTGGCAACAACCCGTATGCAGGCGGTTTCATCTACCTGGTGGGCAGCTTTTACGCGGGCGAGTTGACGCCCCGCGAGCGCGGCGCACTGGTGCCCGCCGAGGCGCACCGTGCGCGCATCAGCCTGGACATGCGCGGCACCACCTACCGCTGGATTGCGCCGTACGAGGCCATGCCCCCGCAGGGCAGCGCAGCGGTGCGCGGGCGGCTCACGGGGTTTGTGGACAACGGCACGCCGCAACTCGACGCCCGCGCGCGGCCGGTGCGCGACTTTCGCGGCTGGCTGTGGCAAAACGGCCAGTGCCGCGACCTGTCCCCCCCTTCGGCCAGCCCGCCTGCTGGCGATGCCACCACCCCCAACTGCCTGCGCCGCACCCACTACTCCATCCGCCTGCCGGTCGAGCTGTTCCGCGAAGCGCTGTTTCGCAAGGACGAGCGCCTGGTCTGGCCGCCCGAAGACCTGGGCCAAATGCGTGTGCGGGTAGAGATGCTGGCGCCTGGCGAAGACACCAAGCCCTTGTTCGACAGCAACGCACCCGGTGCGCAGCTGGCCGCCTCGCTGGGCGACCTCTCGCGCAGCCTGCTGCCCGGCGAGCGCGTGCAAATCCGCAAAATGGGCAGCGAGGAGGCCAGCGCCATCACCCTCAAGGGCATTGAGGTACAGGCCGAGCCTTCCGCGCCGTGGCTGTTGCGTCTGATCCGCTGGCTGCCGCTAGAGGCCGCGGGCGTGGGCCCGGCAGCGGCCACGCCCGCCGCCCCCACAGCACTGGACATTCTGGACACGCCCACCGGCAACTACGTGGTGAACTTCACCGGCCATCTGCGCGGCGTGGAGCAGGGCCTGGCCGCTGTGGCCACACGCCTGTCGTGGTACCTGGGGGCCATGCTGGCCGCCACTGCGCTGGCCTGGCTGGTGGTGGAGGTGGGCCTGATCCGCCGCGTGACGGCCCTCACCCGCCGCGCCGCCGCCGTGTCGTACAACGTGCAGCCCGGCCACACCGGGCCCCGGCTGGGCGACCTGGATGTGTCGGACCTGCGCGGCTCGGACGAGCTGGGTATTCTGGCCGGGGGCCTGGCCGACCTGCTGCAGCGCGTGAAGGACGATCTGCAGCGCGAGCAGCTGCGCGCCCAGCAAGAGCGCGACATGTGGCACGCTGTGGGGCACGAAATCATGTCTCCCTTGCAGTCGCTGATGGCGCTGAACGGCCCGCAAGATCCCGGCCACCGCTATGTGCAGCGCATGCAGCAGGCCATCCATGTGCTGTATGGCACGGCATCGCCCGCCGAGGCATTGCAGGCCGCCGATGTGCCCGAGGGGCGGCTGGACCTGGATGCCTTCTTGCGCAACGTGGCGGACAACGCACATTTTGCGGGCATCCTGGACGTGGTGTATGCCCCGGGTTCGAGCAACGCAGGCCCGGTCATCGTGCGGGCGGACGAATTCGCACTCGAAGACGTGGTGACCCATATCCTGCGCAACGCCGACCGCTACCGCCCCACGGGCAGTCCCATCACGCTGACGCTCACCGCGTCGGAATCCACCGCCAGTGCCACGCTGCACAACCAGGGCTCGACCATTGCCGAAGACCTGCTGGAGCGGATTTTTGAATTGGGTGTGTCCGACCCCGAGAGCCCCACCCCGCTGGGCGAGGGCGAACACCGGGGCCAGGGGCTGTTTGTGGCCAAGACCTACATGGCCAAGATGGGCGGCACCATCAACGCCCGCAACACCGAGGGGGGCGTGGCGTTTGTGCTCACGTTTCAACGGCTGGGGTAGCCCCACCAGCCGTGGTGGGCCATCCCGCCCGTCATCCAGCGGCCCTTAAGCCGCCAGTTGCACGCGCATGGCGTCGATCACGCCCTTGTAGTCAGGCTTGCCAAAAATTGCGCTGCCCGCCACAAAGGTGTCGGCGCCCGCGTCGGCCACGCGGCGGATGTTGTCGGCCTTGATGCCGCCATCCACCTCCAGGCGAATGTCCTTGCCCGAGGCGTCGATGCGTTTGCGCACGGCTTCGATCTTGCGCAGAGCGGAGTCGATGAAGCTCTGGCCGCCAAAGCCGGGGTTCACGCTCATGATGAGGATGAGGTCGATGTCGTCGATCACCCAGTCGAGCACATCCAAGGGCTCAGCCGGGTTGAACACCAGGCCGGGCTTCACGCCCTTGGAGCGGATGGCCTGGATGCTACGGTGCACATGGCCCGAAGCATCGGGGTGGAAGCTGATGTAGTCCGCACCCGCGTCGGCAAACGCAGCGGCCAGGGCGTCCACCGGCTGGATCATCAGGTGCACGTCGATCGGCACGGCCACGCCTGCTGGCGTTTTGGCATGCGGCTTGAGGGCCTGGCACACCATGGGGCCGAAGGTGAGGTTGGGCACGTAATGGTTGTCCATCACGTCGAAGTGGATCCAGTCGGCGCCAGCGGCAATGACGTTGCGCACTTCTTCGCCCAGGCGGGCAAAGTCGGCAGAGAGGATCGAGGGGGCGATTTGGAATGTGCGGCTCATCCCCCGATTGTCGCAAAGCGCAGAAAGCGTGGGGGTTTTGAGGACGTCAAGCCCCCAGGAAACGGACTTGCAGCGTTACCATTCGCCCCATGCCAAAGTACCAGTTTGACGTGGAAGTGCTGCCCGAATACCTGCCCGAGCAGTCCGCGCCGGACTCCGGGGTGTTCAGCTTCGCCTACACCATCACCATCACCAATTCCGGGGAAGAGCCTGCGCAGCTGATCTCCCGGCACTGGATCATCAGCGACGCCCGGGGCCACACCGAAGAGGTCAAAGGCCTGGGGGTGGTGGGGCAACAGCCCCTGCTCAAGCCCGGCGAGTCGTTCCAGTACACCAGCGGCTGCCGACTGCGCACTGCCAGCGGCACCATGCATGGCACCTTCCACTGCGTGGCCGAAGATGGAGCGCCCTTCAACACCCCGGTGCCCCTGTTTGTGCTGGAAGCGCTGGGCCACGGCCCCTCAGGCAACCCCTTGAGCGGACGGGTGCTGCATTGAAAAACTATTACCCCCACGCTCCCCACTCCGTGTGGTCGCTGCCCCCCGAGGGGGCCGCTTTTCATCTTGGGGCGGCCCGGCGATGAAAATTGGCGTAGCCCCCAAAGACCTGGCCAGCCTGCTCGCAGCGCTGGACCCTGCTGCCGACCTGGCCCACCGCCACCTGTGGCTCATCAACCTGCTGGACTGGGTGCGCGGAAAGCGCGACTCCGTGCCCGCGTCGCTGGAGCGGGTGCAGCTTTTCCTAGACACCGTGGCTGCCCGCCCCGACACCCAGCAGCGGCTGCAGGCCTGGTGGTCCACGCTGGTGGACCAGGTGGACATCACCACCTTGCTGGCCGACTTTGGCTTTGCCCCGCGCACGGCCCTGGTCAGCGAGGTGGCCGAACGGCTGCGCACCAAGCTGCTGCCGGGCAGCCCCGAGACCATCGATGCGTCCGAGCTGTTCATGCTGGCGCTGCCCAGCGCCTTTGATGCCCAGTGGCTGGCGGCACTCGACGAAACCCAGCTCACCCGCCTGGTCGGGCTGCTGGCGCCCGCCGATGCCGAAGGCACCGCAGGCGGTGCCACGCTCTGGCACCGGGCCTTGCTCGATGCCATCACCTACTGCGCAGGCCAGATCCTCTCGACCGGGTTTGCCCCCGAGCTGCGGCTGCGCATGACCGAATCCGCGCGCGAGGGCCAGCCGTTCCATGCCCTCATCCGCGATGTGGAAAGCCTGCGCGTGGAAGTGCTGCACGCGCTGCGCACGCCCGACCGCCTCAACGAATGCGCCCAGCGCCTGCGCGAGCGACTGGAGGCCTGCCGCGCAGCGGCGGCCACGGTGTACGCCCACTTTGAAGAGAACGGCATCTCGGTGGGGCTGGTGTTCCGCCTGCGGCAGCTGCGCGAGCGCATCCTGCGTGTGCGTGAGCTGCTGGACTGCCTGCTGTCGCCCAAACCGGCGGTCACCGCCGCGCGCCTCATGGCGCACCTGGTGATGGTGGGACAGGAGCGGCGCAGCCTGCGCGCGCTGTTTGCCGCCAACTCTTCGTTGCTGGCGGCCAAGGTGGCCGAGCGCAGTGCCGAAACCGGCGAACACTACATCACCCGCACGGGCGCCGAATACCGCTCCATGCTCAGAAAGGCGGCCGGTGGTGGTGCCCTGATGGCCTTCACCACCCTGGCCAAGTTCGGCCTCTATGCCCTGGCGCTGTCGGCGTTCTGGGGCGGGTTCATGGCAGGCATCAACTACGCCGTGAGTTTTGTGCTGATCCAGCTGCTGCATTTCACCGTGGCCACCAAGCAGCCCGCCATGACCGCGCCTGCCATGGCGGCCAAGCTCAAGGAGCTGGGCACGGGCGACGCCATCGAGTCCTTTGTGGACGAGATCACGCACCTGGTGCGCTCGCAAGTGGCGGCCGTGCTGGGCAATGTGCTGGTGGTGTTCCCGGCTGTGCTGGCCTTGGCCACGGCGATTGCGCTGGCCACCGGCGCCCCGGCCATCAGCGAGAAGCAGGCCGAACATGTGTTCGAGTCCCTGCACCTGCTCGGCCCTTCGCTGTTCTTTGCGGCCTTCACCGGGGTGTTGCTGTTTGCGTCGAGCATCATCGCGGGCTGGACGGAGAACTGGTTCGTGCTGCACCGCCTGGACTCGGCCATGCACTACAACCCACGCATCACGCGGCTGCTGGGGGCTGAACGCGCCACACGCTGGGCCCGCTTCCTGCGCGAAAACCTCTCGGGCTTCGCGGCCAACATCTCGCTCGGTTTCATGCTGGGCCTGGTGCCCGTCTTTGCCGCCTTCTTCGGGCTGGGGCTGGACGTGCGCCACGTCACGCTGTCCACGGGCCAGGTGGCGGCTGCCAGCGCCACACTGGGCCTGCAGGTGCTGCACATGCCCGCCTTCTGGTGGGCCGTGGCCTCGCTGCCCTTCCTTGGCGCCTTGAATGTGTCGGTGAGCTTCTACCTGGCCTTCCGCCTGGCGCTGCGCGCCCAGAACGTGAGCGGCGTGGACCGCTCGCGCATCTACGCGGCCATCCGCGCACGCCTGCGCACAGCACCACTGAGCTTCTTCAAACCCGAGCGCAGCACACCCACGGTCGCTGCATAGCGGCAGCCCGACCGCAGCAACCACCGCCCCTGTCCTACACGGGCGATGTGTTTCCGCCTGTAAATTCGGGGGCCTATCCCCAGCGCACCCCCTCCCATTGGCGGAGGGCTTGTGTGCCTGCCCTTCACACCACCGGGCACCCGTTGCCCGTCTGACGCAGAGGTCCCATGACATGAATGAAATCCTGAGCTTTTGGGCGCAGTGGCTGCGCCCCTCGGCCGGGCTGCCCACAGTGCAATGGTCGCTGCTGCTGGCGGTGGCCGCCATGGCGGGCTACCTGACGCAGCGCCACACCGGGCTGCCCAAGGTGGTCGGTTATTCGCTGGTGGGCACGGCAGCGGGCCTGGCCGGCTTCAGCGGCGCCGTGTGGCCGCTGCAGGGCATCGGCCTGTTCCTGCTGGAGCTGGGCGTGGCCATCGTGCTGTTTGAATGTGGTGGGCGCATCCCGCTGCGCTGGTTCCGCCACAACCCCATGGTGCTGGTGCAGAGCATTGCCGAATCGGTACTGACCTACTTTGCCGTGTACTGGGTGCTGGTGTGGCTGCAGCTGCCCACGCAGGTGGCCGGGCCGCTGGCGCTGGTGGCGCTGGCCGCATCGCCCGCCGTGCTCACCCGCGTGGTGGCCGACACCCGCGCTGCGGGCCCGGTGACGGAACGCGCCATCGTGCTCACCACCTTGTCCACGCTGTACGCGCTCACGCTGGGCAGCGCCAAGGCCGAACTCATCAACCGCCAGAGCCTCACCGTGCTCGAAACCGTCTCGCCCGTGGTGGTGGTGCTGGGCGTGTCGATTGTGGTGGCGGCCGTGCTGGCCCTGGTGCTGCGCATGGCGCTGCGTTTCATGAGCCCCACGAGCGAAAACACCTCCATGCTGTTCCTGGCCCTGGTGGCGGCAGGCACGGCCGTGGCCGCGCACATGGGCGGCTCCGCCCCCCTGGCGGCGCTGCTGGCAGGCATGTTGCTCAAGCAGCTCAACCCGCGCCCCTGGGCCTGGCCGCGCCAGCTGGGCAATGCGTCCTCGCTGCTCACCATGCTGATGTTCGTGCTGGTCTCCACCGTGGCCGCGCAGGCCGACTGGAGCGCCCCCGTGGCCGGCGTGGTGCTGGCCCTGATTGCCGTGCGCCTGGTGGCCAAGGCCACCGGTGTGGCGCTGGGCAACGTGGGCAGCGGCGCGAGCTGGAAGCAGGCGCTGTGGGTGGGCTGTGCGATGACGCCCATGTCGTCCATCGCGCTGCTGATCGCCTCGCAATTCGTGCTGGCCTCGCCCTCCACCGGCCATGTGATTGCCGGGGTGGCGCTGCCCGCCATTTTGCTGATGGAGGTGTTTGGCGCGGTCATCGCCACCGTGGCCATTTACCGTGCGGGCGAAAGCTCCAAACCCTGGGCGCCGCTGACCCGAGCCAACCATGGAGACAACCACCGTGAGTCTTGAAGCCTTCAACCATTCCGAACCGCTGACGCTGGGCGTGGAGCTGGAGCTGCAGCTCGTCAACACCAACGACTACGACCTCGCGCCCTACGCCGAGGACATGCTGCGCCTCATGAAGAAGACCCCGCTGCCCGGCAGCGTGGTGCCCGAGATGACGAACAGCATGATCGAAATCTCCACCGGCATCTGCCACTCGGCCAGCGAGGTGCTGGGCCAGCTCACACCCATCCGCGATGCGCTGGTGAAAAGCGCGGACAAGCTCAACATTGCCGTGGTGGGTGGCGGCACACACCCGTTCCAGCAGTGGCACGAGCGCCGCATCTACGACAAGCCGCGTTTTCGCGAGCTGTCGGAGCTGTACGGCTACCTCTCCAAGCAGTTCACCATCTTCGGCCAGCATGTGCACATCGGCTGCCCCGATGCAGATGCCGCGCTCTTGATGCTGCACCGCATGTCGCGCTACATCCCGCACTTCATCGCGCTGTCGGCATCCAGCCCTTATGTGCAGGGGCAGGACACGGCGTTTGATTCGGCGCGGCTGAACTCGGTGTTTGCGTTCCCGCTCTCGGGCCGCGCACCCATGGCACTCACCTGGACGGATTTCGAGGCCTACTTCGACAAGATGACGCGCACCGGCGTGGTCAAGAGCATGAAGGACTTTTACTGGGACATCCGCCCCAAGCCCGAGTTCGGCACCATCGAGATCCGCGTGTTCGACACGCCGCTCACCATCGAACGCGCCGCAGCCCTCGCAGGCTACGTGCAGTCGCTGGGCGCCTGGTTCCTGGCCGACCAGCCCTTCATGCCGGAAGAGGACGACTACCTTGTGTACACCTACAACCGCTTCCAGGCCTGCCGCTTTGGCATGGACGCGGTGTATGTGGACCCGGCCACGGGCGACCACATGCCGCTGCGCGAACACATCCTGCGCACCATGGACAAGATTGCAGGCCACGCCGCCGTGCAGGGTGCATCGAGCGCCATGCACATGCTGCGCACCGAGGTGGAAGCGGGCCAGAACGACGCCCGCTGGCTGCGCCAGCGCCAGAGCGAAGAGCAGCTGCTCGCCGAGGTGAGCCGCCAGGCAGCGCAGCGCTTTCGCGGCGCGCCCGCCTGAAGTGAAACACCCCCTGAGTCGCTCCGCGCCTTCCCCCTCTCTCGCCTTGCTGCGCAAGGCGGGAGGGGGACGCCCCCGGTGCACGCAAGCGAAGCGCCGTCAGAGCGGCTTGGCGGCCCTTGCACGGGGGCGCTGGCTCGGGCCGCGTCGGTTTCATCAGCTGCGGGTGGCGCGCAGCGTCATGGATTTTTGAACGCGTACCGGTATGAGCGTCAAGCCGCCAGTGCCTGCTTGCGCGCCTGCTGCGTGCGCCCGCCGTAGCCCCAGTCGCTGGCGGGCAGCTCCCGCACCACCACGTAGCTGGCTGGTGCCAGCGTGCCGTCACCGGCCAGCTGGCGCTGCAGCTCGGCAAACGCGGCCTGGATGAAGGCGCCCTTCTCCTCCCCGGTGTTCGTGCCTTGCGTGATGCTGATCTCCAGCAGGGCCGTGGGCTGCTCGACCGGCGCACCACCGATGTGCCAGCGCGCACTGGGCAGGTCGTCGATGACCACGGCCGTCACCTCGCGGCGTTTGCCGAGCAGCTGGACCGTGAGGTCAGTGAGGGCACTGGCGAGCTGCCGGTAGCGCTCGGGGTTTTGCAGCGGGGCGATTTTCAGGACAAGGGTTGGCATGGGGTGGAGGCATGGAGGTTGGACAAACGGGGGGGCACGGCCTGGGGCCGTCCGGGGCGAAGCCAGCGGGCCCCTCGGCGCAGGGCATGCACCAGCACACCCGCCAGCCAGGCATGGGCATCGCGGATCGCTTGCTGGCGCAGTTCCAGCGCTTGCAGCTTGGCCAGCTCGCGCAGGCGCTGGTAGTCGTCGGGATGCATGGAGGAATGCGTGTGGGGGTGCATGGCCGCTCCTTTCGGGATGTTGGCAAGGGGTGAAGCGACTGTAGGCAGCGTCCCGCCAGCCGGAAACCGCCCCCGGCGCAACAGCGTTTTGCGCCGACTGCAAGGGCACATCGGATAAAGGCTCCCAGGCCCCGCCGTTACCATTGCCCGATGCGCGACATCCGCTTTGAAGACATGCACCTGTTTGCCCGCGTGGCCGACCTGGGCTCGCTGTCGGCCGTGGCGCGCGAGCGCGATGCGCCGGTGAGCCAGGTCTCGCGCACGCTGGCGCGCATCGAACAATCCTGCGGCGCGCGGCTGGTCCACCGCAGCACGCACGGCCTCACGCTCACGGCCGAGGGGCAGACCTTTCTGGACTACTGCCGCCGCATCACCGGCACGCTCGACGAACTGGAAGGCGAGTTCGCCCAGCAAAGCGGCCAGCCCAGCGGCTGGGTACGCGTGGCCTCCAGCTCAGTGGTGGCCGAGCACCTGCTCATCCCCAGCTTCGAGAGCCTGCAACAAAAGCACCCGCAACTGCGCGTGGAGCTGCTGGTGGACGACCGCATGGCCGACATGGCGCGCGATGGCATCGACATCGCCATCCGCACCGGCCCGCCGCTGACCGACACCGTGGTGGCGCGCCCGCTGGGCACACTGGCCCGCGCGCTTTACGCCACGCCGGGCTACCTGCAGGCGCATGGTGTTCCGCAGCAGATTGGCGACCTGCACCGGCACCGGCTCATCACCAACAGCGCAGTGGCCTTTCTGAACCACTGGCCTTTTCTGATCGACGGTGCGTCCCAGGAGCTGGTGGCCGAGGGCCACTGGCGCTCGGGCAGCACGGCCATCACCGCACGCATGGCGCTGCAGGGCCTGGGCATTGCGCGGCTGGCCACGGTGGTGGCCGAGCCCCTCGTGCGCCAGGGGCTGCTTGCGCCCGTGCTGGCTGCCTTCGTGGACCTGCAGCCCAGCCCCATCCACGCCATCACCCTCACCCGCAGGCACCGGCTGCCCAAGATCCAGGCCTGCATCGACCACTGGGCGCAGTGGTTTTCTCCGCAAGAAAGCCGTGCTTGATGCCAATGAACCTTTTTGACGTTTCCTGGATTGCCGACCACTGCCATGGGTGAATTCGACCTGATTGCCCGCTACTTCACCCGCCCCGTGCGCCGCGCCGCCCTGGGCGTGGGCGACGACTGCGCGCTGCTGGCGCCTGCGCCCGGCATGCAGTTGGCCATCTCCAGCGACATGCTGGTGGAGGGCCGCCACTTTTTTGCCGACGTGGACCCCGAAGCCCTGGGCCACAAGGCGCTGGCCGTGAACCTGTCGGACCTGGCGGCCTGTGGTGCGCGCCCGCTCGCGTTCACCCTGGCCCTGTCGCTGCCCCGCGTGGATGAAGCCTGGCTCGCGGGTTTCTCGCGCGGACTGCTGGCGCTGGCCGATGCCCATGGCTGCGAGCTGGTGGGCGGCGACACCACGCAGGGCCCGCTCAACCTCTGCATCACCGTGTTTGGCGAAGTGCCCACCGGCCAGGCCCTGCTGCGCAGCGGCGCGCGGCCCGGCGACGACCTCTATGTGAGTGGCACGCTGGGCGACGCGCGGCTGGCGCTGGAGGCGCTGCTGGGCCACCGCCCCCTGCCCGCCGAGGTGCTGGCCCGCGCGCGCCAGCGGCTGGAGCGCCCCACCCCCCGTGTGGCCCTGGGCCAGGCCCTGCGCGGCATTGCCAGCAGCGCCATGGACCTGAGCGATGGCCTGCTGGGCGACCTGTCGCACATCCTGAAGGCCTCGGGCGTGGGTGCGCGCATCGACACCCACAAAACTTCAAATTTGATAGCAGAAAAGGCTTACCTATCGCGCGGAGAAGGCCATTTTGACCTTGAATTGATCCGCCAATGCACCCTGGCAGGTGGTGATGACTACGAGCTGGCTTTCACCGCGCCCCCCGCCCGGCGCGACGCCGTGGCTGCCGCGTCGCAGGCCAGCGGCACGCCCGTCACGCGCATCGGCACGGTGCTGGCCGAGCCCGGCCTGCAGCTGGTGGATGCGCAGGGGCAGGCGGTGGAGCACCGTTATGCCTCGTTCGACCATTTCCGCTAACGGGCAGCAGTGACGGGCAGCGACTTTTTTTCGCGAACCATGAATCCTTTTGCGAAACCCGTCGCTCTTGGTAGGGGAGGCGCCCTGTGCTGGCGCCTTCGTCACCCCACCAAGGAGCTTTTCACCATGCTGTACCGCAAGAACATCACCCGCCCCGAAAGCCTGCTGCGCGTTGTCGGCGGGGTCGCCCTCATCGCCGCAGGTCTGTGGTGGCTATCCGCCTCGCCCCTGGGCCTGGCGTTGGCCGCCTCGGGCGTGGGCAGCATCCTGAGCGGGGCGTTCGGCTACTGCCCCGCCTGCGCCATGGTGGGCCGCAAACCTGTCGAGTGAGCGGCGCCCCATGACAGCAACGCCCCCACCCCTCACTGTGGCCCAGCTGCTGCCCGCCGCGCGCAGCGGTGATGCCGTGGCGATGGAGCAGCTGCTGCGCCTGACCCGTCCCGACATCCGCCGCTATGCCCTGCGCCACTGCGCGGCCACCACCGCGACGGACGACGTGGTGCAGGAGGCCATGATCATCGTCTACCGCCACGTGGGCGCACTGCGCGAGGTGGCGGCGTTTGGCGGCTGGGTGGTGCGCATCGTGCAGCGGCTGTGCATGCGGCCCATGCTGGCCTGGCTCAAGGGCGAGCCGCTGGCGCAGGTGGAGGACAACCTCGCCTGGTCGCACCGCCCCGACCACGAACTGCGCCACGACCTGGCCCTGGCCATCGACTCGCTGCCGCCCCTCTACCGCGAGGCACTGCTGCTGCGCGACTTCGAGGAGCTGACCATCGAGGAGATGAGCGAACGCCTGGGCGTGACGCGCGAGGCGGCCAAAAGCCGCCTGCACCGCGCGCGGGCCCTGGTGCGGGAGTACCTGGCGCCTCCCCCGGCGCGTTGAGCCCCGCCGCACGGCGGAGGATCACTCCGGCTGCAGCCCGATCTTGCGCACCACCGCGCCCCAGTGGTGGACCTCGTCGCGCATGAAGGCACGCAACTCGTCGCGCGTCGAGCCCTTGAGGTCAATGCCCAGCGTGGTGAGCCGCTCGCGCGTGGCGGGGTGCTCCAGCGCGGCGATCGCTTCCTTGCGCAGCCGCTCGATCACGTCGATGGGCGTGGTGGCGGGCGCGACCAGGGCCCACCACTGGTTGAACTGCATGCCCGCCAGGCCGGCCTCGCGCGCGGTGGGCACCTGTGGCATGGCCGGCAGGCGCGCGGGGCCCGTGGTCATGAGCACCGAGATCTTGCCCGCTGCCAGAAGCGCGCTGCCGCTGGCCAGCGTGGCAAAGTGGCCGCCCACCTGCTCTGCCGCCACGTCCGTGAGCGCTGGGGCCGAACCACGGTAGGGAATGGGGTTGATCTTGACCCCGCTGGCGCCCGCCAGCAGCTCGGAGGACAGGTGGCTGATGGAGCCGTTGCCACTGTGGGCCAGCGTGATGGGGACCGCGCTGGCGCGCGCGTCCTTCAAGAACCCCTTGATGTCGCCCGTCTTGTACTTGCTGCCGTTGACGAACAGCAGCAACGGCGAGGTTCCGACCAGCGAGATGGGCGTGAAATCCTTGAGCAGGTCATATGGCAGCTTGGCCGTGACGGCGGGGGCAATGGCATGGGGCAGTTCGACCAGGGCGATGGTGTACCCGTCGGGCGCGGCCTTGGCGGCCGCTTCGGTGCCAATGCGCCCGGACGCGCCGGAGCGGTTGTCCACCACCACGCTCTGCCCCAGCGATTCGCCCATGCGCTGGGCCATGGCACGGGCGATGGCATCGGTGCTGCCCCCCGGCGCCCAGGGCACGATCAGCCGCACCGGCTTGTCGGGGTAGGCAGCCAGGGCACTGGTGCCCACAAGGCAGGTGCACGCGACTAACAGCGCACGGCGAAGCAGATTGGTCATGGCGGGAGTCCTTGGTAAAGGCGAACAGGGTTGGTGGAGAAATGCGTGTCGCCGCAGGGCTCAGGCGTCGCGGTCGCCCTTGGCGGTGAGCAGCAGCAACACATGGTCTTGCGGGGCAATGTGGCCGTGCTGGCACAACTGCGCGGCGGCACCCACACAGGCGCCTGCACACAGCTCCACCCACAGGCCCTGGGCGCCCAGTTCGGCCACGCCCCGCGCCGCATCGGCATCGCCCACCACCACAGCGCCGCCGCCCGACCGCTGCACCGCGATCTGCTGTTGCAAGGTGACGGTGCTGCCCGCAATCGAGAACTGTGCGGTGCTGCCGCCAAAATCCGCCTGGGCCGGAGCCCCGGCCAGCACCTGGCTCAGCCGCGCAAAGGGTTCCACGGCCCACAGGCGGGGCATGCGGGCGATGAGGCCTGCGGCCAGCAGGTCGCGCAGCGCGCTGTACATGCCCCACAGCAGGTCCCCGCGCGCCGTGGGCACGATCACGTGGTCGGGCACGCAGCCCTCGGCCACACATTCCAGCGCCACCGCGCGGTACCCTTCCACCCCAAAAGCCGGGCTGCCCACGGCTGGCACACTGAAGTTGGTGAGCGCAAAAGCGCCCTCCTCCTCTACCTGCCTGCGCACATGGGCCCAGCGGTCCGGGCCCTGGTCAAACGCCACACGGCGGGCGCCCAGCCGGTCCAGCGCGCGGGCAAAAGGCGCGGGCATGTCGCGGTAGGTGGCAACCTCACAAGGCAAGCCCGCTGCAGCGCAGTAGGCAGCGGCAGACACCGCCGCGTTGCCGCTGGAGGCGAGCACCACCTTGTGGGCGTCCACCGCCAGGGCGCGCGCTACGGCCTGGGCCGACATGCGGTCCTTGTGCGAGCCTGTGGGGTTCAGGCCCTCGTGCTTGGCGCTGAGTTGCCGGATGCCCAGGCGCTGCGCCAGCCGTGGCAGCCCCAGGCAGGGTGTGTTCCCCTCGCCCAGCGACACCCCGTGGGTGTACGGCAGCCATTCCCCCCATCTATAACCAGAACTGCTTGCAGCGAGCCTGCGCGGCAACGCACTGTAGACCGCCTCCACGCTGGATGGCGTGCCCCGTGCTGCGCACGCGGGGCATCCGGCCGGCATGTCCTGCACAGGGTACTGCGCGCTACAGGCAATGCAGCGCAGGCCGCAGAGGCGCTCGTTCTGGGCCACTCTGCCCCCTGCGGACGGCTGCGTATGCCAAGTTTCCACACCGAAGGAATGATCGAGATTCATGCCTGCATCGTAGCCAGGCAAGGCGCGGCGCAGTACCATGCCGCAGCCATTTGAATTAAGTAAAATTTATATGAAAAGCCTGCCCGCGCACGATGCCAAAGCAGTGAGCACCCGCCAGATCGAGGTGTTCCGCACGGTGATGCAACTGGGCTCCGCCAACCGCGCAGCGGCCGCACTGCACGTGAGCCAGCCCGCCATCACGCAGCTGCTGCAGCAACTGGAAAGCCGCGCGCAACTCACGCTTTTCGACCGGCCCAAGGGGCGCCTGGTGCCCACCCCCGAGGCCCATGCGCTGATGGAAGAAATCGAGCGTGTGTACGAAGGGCTGGGCGCCGTGCAGCGCAAGATAGTGGCGCTGCAGTCGCACGAGGACACCGTGCTGCGCATCGGCAGCCTGCATGCGATGGCGGCAAGCATCATGCCGGGGGTTCTGGCCGAGTTCCAGCGGCACTATCCCCGCACGCGCTGCCTGCTGATGGTGGACAGCTCCAAGGTGCTGCGCGAAGCACTGTTCCAGGGTGCGGTGGACCTGGCCTTTCTCGGCGACGAGGCGGACACCAGCGGCCTGGTGTCCTCCACCTTCTACGAGTTGCCTGCTGTGTGCGCCCTGCCCGCCACCCACCCCCTGGCCCGCAAGGCGGTGCTGGACCTGGCGGACCTGCGCGATGCCCCGCTGATCGGCCTGTCGGCCACCGACCCCGCGCAGCGCAGGCTGGAACAGGCGTTCTCCGACGCCGGGATCACGCCACGTTTCGTGATCGAAACGCCCTACAGCGCCACGCAATGTGCCCTGGTGCTGGCGGGCGCCGGCCTGGCCATCACCAACCCGCTGGTGGCCGCAGAACACGCACCCCTGGGCCTGCGCAGCATTCCCATCACCACCGGGGGCGTCCACTTTCGGGCACTGCTGGCCTTCCAGCCGCGCCAGGCCCAGTCGCGCGCCGCACAGGAGTTCGTCAGCCTGTGCCGCAAGCGACTGCCCTAGTCGTTCCATCGCGCCGTCTTGAACGGCTCTCAGCCGCCCACCTCAGGTCACCAACATCTTCTCCAGCGGCCTGCGCGGCGTGGCGGGGGCCTCGGTCTGTGGGTAGCCGATGCGGCAGAACATCTGCACCGTGGCGTCGTGTGGCGTGCGTGGTGCGGGCTGGCCTAGCACCAGCTGGTGCGCGCGTTCGAAATGCGGCGCCATCTCTGCAAATTCCTGCACGGCCTGGCTCATGGGGTGCATGCCCACGCCCAGCGCGGTGGCCTGCAGCTGCAGGCGCACATAGGCACGCCCGGCCTGGATCTGGTCGCTGCGCGTGTTGGGGCCGGTGATCCACACAAAACCCATGGCCGTGCGGCTGTGGCCTTCGAAGCGGCCCATGGCGCTTTTGTAGGCGGCGCTGCCTTCGGCCGGGGGCTGGGTGCGGTCGAACATGCCCAAGGCGGTCACGGCACGCACAAAGGGGGTGTTGATGGAGATGCCGTCGCGGTGCCGCAGGATCTCCGCCGGGCCCACGCGGGTGAGGTGGATGCTTTCCATCATGGTGCGGGGCGTGAGCAGCTCGACCTGGGCGGACTCCCAGCACAGCGTGCGCAGTGCGGGCAGCTGGTCGTCGGCCACGGTGCCGCCGATGTGCAACCGGGGCTGCGGGATTGCGGGGGTGCTTGCCAGCAGGCAGGCCAGCTGTTCGGGCGCCACAGGGCGGGTGGTGTCGAAGTCGGCCTTGGGCGTGCGGCGCAGCAGTACCTGGGCAAACAGCGGGTCAGGCTGGCCGCCGGGCTGGAGGGTGATGCGCGCCACGGGGCGGTCGTCCCAGTCCTTCAGCGCCGGGGGCAGCTCACCCTGCGGCCACAGCTGCACCTGGCTGGCCACGCCCTGCTGGGCCAGCGCCATCACCAGCAGTTCCAGAAACGCGCCGTGGCCGATCAGGATCTGGCGGCCCAGCGGGTCGGTGTGGGGCAGCACGCGCTCACGGTCGGTGCGCAGGGTGATGACGCCTTCCTCGCGCAGGTCCACCAGCCAGGGCTGCAGGTTGTGCGGGTTGGGCGCGGTGATGGCATAGGCCACGGCGCGGCGCCGCACCTCGGTGTGGCCCACCGGGCCTTGCCAGGCCTCCACGGCTTCGGCGGGGTAGTGGGTGCCCACCGCGCCGCAGGCGGCCAGCGTGCCTACGGTAGCGGCGGCAATGGTGCCACCACCGGCCAGACGGATGAAGTTGCGTCGGTTCATGGATGTGCTCCGGGGATAGTTGGACGGGGTGGGTGAAGGGTTCAGGCGGCGGCCACTTGCGCAGGCGCAGCGCGCGCCCAGCCCAGGTCGGCCAGCGCCTGGCGCACGGCGGTGTCGAACGGGGTGTGCGGCTCGTCGCCAATCAGCGCGGTGAGGCGGGTGTTGTCCAGCCGGTGCGGGGTGCGCCACAGGTAGCGCATGGAGGCCACGGCCTGCAGCATGGGCACCAGCAGCCCCACCACCTGCAGCAGCGGCCAGGGCGTGGCGCCCACACGCAGCGCACCGGCAGGCGGCAGCCAGCCCTGCGTGGCCGCCACTGCCGCCAGGGCCTGCACCCATTGCTGGCCCGTGGCGTGGTGCCCGGCAAAGTGCAAGGTGTCGAACGCGGCCAGGTGCTGGCGCTGCTCGGCCACGCGCACAAAGGTGCGGGCCAGGTCGGGCAGATAGGCCCAGGGCGTGGCCACGTGGGCCGGGCCCGGCAGGGTGACGCGGCCCTGCGGCAGGCGCTTGGCGATGACCTGGTCGAGCAGGCCGCCCGCGCCGCTGCCAAAAAAGTCGCCTGCACGCAGCACCACGGCGCGCAGGCTACCGTCCTGCGTGGCGGCCTGCAGGCGCTGCTCCAGCTGCACACGCAGGCGGCCCTTGGTGCCGGTGGCGGCCTGGGGCGTGTCCTCGTGCAGCACGGCGGGCATCGCTTCGCCAAAGTTGTAGACGTTGCCGGGCAGCATCAGCGTGGCACCCAGCTGGCGCGCGACGGCAATGGCGGCCTCCATCAGCGCAGGCGCCTGGGTGCGCCAGGCCTGGTCGGTGTAGGGCGGGTTGAGGGCGTGCACCACCACCTGCGCCCCCTGGGCCTGGGCGGCCAGCGCGGCGGTCTCATGGACCGCCACCGGCATCCACCACACCCCGGGGATGGCGGGCAAGGCCATGCCCCCTGTGCCAGCGGCGCCGTGGGAAGCGGGCCGCACCTGCGCCAGCACCTGCCAGCCCGCCTGGGCAAATGCACGCGCAGCGGCCAGGCCCAGGCGGCCCCGTGCGCCCAGGATCAGCACGGTGCGGGGGCTGTGCGCTGCGGGTTGGGAGAGGGGGGAAGAGGTCATGGGGGCACTCCGTTCGGAAGGGATGGAGTGATTGTGGAAACGCGCGCACCGTTACACAATTGCCTAACCATTCATACCTGCAATGCAGATTTGAATACCTCAAACCCTGCTGCTGCGGGCACGCTATCGCCATGAAACCCACCTTTGACTGGAGCCTGGTGCAGTCCTTCCTGGCCGCGCTGGACCAGGGCAGCCTGCTGGGCGCGGCGCGCGTTCTGAACGCCAGCCAGCCCACCATTGGCCGCCACATTGCCGAGCTGGAATCGCAACTGGGAGCAGTGCTGTTCGAGCGCACGGGGCGCGGCCTGCTGCCCACCGCCACCGCGCTGCGGCTGGCCGAATCGGCCCGCGCCATGGAGGCCGGGGCGCACCAGCTGGCGCGCAGCGTGTCGGGCGCCGAGGCGGAGGTAAGCGGCACCGTGCGCATCACCGCCAGCCAGCCCGTGGCCTGCGTGCTGCTGCCCCCCGTGCTGGCCCGCATGCGCCAGGTGCTGCCCGAGGTGCAGGTGGAGCTGGTGGCCAGCAACCAGGTCACCAACCTGCTGCGGCGCGAGGCCGACATCGCCCTGCGCATGGTGCGCCCCGACCAGGCCAGCCTGGTGGCCAAGCGCATCGGCGCCGTGACGCTGGGCGCCTATGCCCACCGCGACTACCTGCGCCGCAAGGGCACGCCCCAGCAGCCGCCCGACCTGCTGCAACATGAGCTGGTGGGCAACGACCGGCACGAGGACATCGTGCAAGGCTTTGCCGCCATGGGCTACCCCGTGGAGCGCGAGCAGTTCGCGTTTCGCACCGACGACCTCATGGCCTACTGGGAGGCGGTGCGCGCAGGCTTGGGCATCGGGTTTGTGGGCCACTACATGGCCCGCACCGACACCAACGTGGTGGCCGTGCTGCCGCAGCTGCCACTGCCCGAGCTGCCCATCTGGCTCACGGTGCACCGCGAGATCCGCACCAGCCGCAGGATTCGTGCGGTGTATGACTTTCTGGCGGCGGAGGTGCCGGGGGCGTTGTGAACCCGAGCAGCAGACCGCCCGGCTGCTAGCATCCCAGTCCCTTCGTCCAACGCGCCCAAGGAGCCCCATGCGCCCGGTGAGCCCCCCCTTCCTCCCCCTCTTGCGCACCCCGCTTGCCCTGCTGCAGGCGCTGGTCATGGCGGGCCTTGCGGGCCTGGCCGCCCTGCCCGCCACCGTCCACGCCCAGGACAGCTCCCGCATCGCCCGCGTCACCGTCTACCCCGGCAGCGCCACGGTGGAGCGCGTGGCCAAGGTGGCTGCGGGTGCGCGCAGCCTGCGGCTGGCCTGCCTGCCTGCGTCGCTCGATGTGCAAAGCCTGCAGATTAATGCCGACCCCGCTGTGCGCGTGGGCGAGTTCAACGTGCTCACCGAAGACCGCGATGTGGCGGCGGGCTGTGCCAGCCCGCTCGACGGCCGCATCCGCGAGCTGGAGGACCAGATTGCGGGGGTGAAGGCCGAGGCTTCGGCCCTGCAGCTGGTGGATGGTTACCTGCGCAGCGTGGCCCACGCAGGCACGGGCGAAGAAGCGGCGACGGCAGCAGGCGCCCGCGCCGCCAGCCCCACGCCCGCACAGATCACCGCCACCGCTGAGGTGCTGCGCAAGTCGGGCCAGGACAGCTTTGCGCGCGCGCACCAGCTCCAGCGCAAGCAGGAGGCGCTGGAGCTGGCCCTCAAGCCCCTGGTGGCCGAACGCGACCGCGTGGCCAGCCAGCGTGCGCGGGTGGTGTCCGTCACCATCAACCTGGCCGCCGAGCGCGAGGCCGAGCTGCGCCTGTCCTACCAGGTGCGCGGCCCCGGATGGCAGCCCAGCTACCGCGCCACGCTGGACGCGACCAAGGCCACAGTGCTGATCGAGCGGCAGGCGCTGGTGGCGCAGAACAGTGGCGAGGACTGGAGCGGCGTGCAGCTGACGCTCTCCACCGGCCAGCCGGGCCGCGCCACCCAGGGCCAGCTGCCGCGCCCCTGGTGGCTGAACGTGGCGCCGCCACCGCAAGGCGCTGGTACACAGATGGGCATGGTGGCGATGGCATCCGCGCCTGCTCCCGCCATGGCACCGCTGCCTCGGTCCCGCAATGCCGCCGAGGAGGCCATGCCCACGTTTGACGTGAGCGCCCTCGACAAAGGTTTTGCCACCGAGTTCGCCGTACCGCAGCGCATCACTGTGCCATCGAGTGGCCAGCGGGTGACGCTGGCGCTGGGCAACCACACGGCGCCCGCCACGCTGCTCACGCGCGCGGCACCGGCCGTGGAAGAAGCGGCCTATCTGGTCGCGCAGATTGCCCAGCCCCCTGGCGTGTGGCCTGCGGGCGCGGCTGGCCTGTACCGCGATGGCGCGTTTGTGGGCAATGGCCGCATCGACTTTGGTGCACCCAGCGCGGGCGCTCCGGCGGGCAGCACCAGCCTGTCGTTTGGCCGCGATGAGTTGGTCACGGTGCGGGCCGAACCCGAGCAGGACGTGACGGGCAGCAGCGGTTTTGTCGGCTCGCGCGTGGAGCGCAAGACACGCCGTGCCTACAGCGTGRAAAACCGCCACAAGACCGGTATCACGCTGCAGCTGCTGCACGCGGCGCCGGTGTCGCGCAACGAGAAGATCGAGGTGGAGTCGCGCTACCAGCCGCAGCCCACGGACCTGGCCTGGAACCGCTCTGCGGGCACCATTGCCTGGCAGCCGCCCCTGGCCGCAGGGGCCACGGCGCAGTTCAGTGCCGAGCACACCGTGCGCTACCCCAAGGACATCGAGCTGCTGGAAAGACGATGAAACACCCCCTGAAAGGATGAAACACCCCCTGAGGCGCTTTGCGCCTTCACCCCTCTCTCGCTGCGCGGGAGGGGGACGCACCCCGTGGCCTGGCAGAGCCAGTTCCACGGGTGCACTCGCCTTGTGTGCGCCAGTTGCATAGACTGCGGCGCAGTGACCACTGACATGACTCCACTTTCGCCTTCAGGCGCCCCATCCGCCCCCCGCCGCCCCACCGTGGCCTTCCTGCTGGGCCACCCGGCCCATTTCATCGCCCTGGGCTTTGGCGCCGGGCTGTCGCGCAAGGCGCCCGGCACCGTGGGCACGCTGTGGGCCTGGCTGGCCTACCTGGTGCTGCAGCAGTGGCTGTCGCCGCAGCACATGGGCTGGCTGATTGCCGCCAGCACCCTGGTGGGCTGGTGGGCCTGCACCACCACCGCGCGCCACATGGCGGTGGCCGACCCGGGCAGCATCGTATGGGACGAGGTGGTGGCCTTCTGGCTGGTGCTGTGGCTGGCCATGCCCATGGGCTTCTGGGGCCAACTCACGGCGTTTGCACTGTTCCGCTTCTTTGATGCCGCCAAGCCCGGCCCCGTGGGCTGGGCCGACAGCCTGTTCAAGGGCTTTGGCTGGCGCGGCGGCTGGGGTATCTTGTGGGACGACTTTGTGGCAGCCTTCTGCACCTTGCTGGTCATTGCACTGTGGAGGTTTTGATGACAACCGCACCGCTATCAAACAAAGAGCTGCTGGCGCTGGATACATCCGCGCTAGAGGCCAATTTGACCCAGATTTCTCTGGAGCTACTCAAACACAAGCACCTGCTGGCCACCGCTGAAAGCTGCACGGGCGGCATGATCGCGGCGGCCTGCACCGACCTTGCGGGCGCGAGCGACTGGTTTGAACGCGGCTTTGTCACCTACTCCAACGCCGCCAAGACCGAGATGCTGGGCGTGCCCGCCGCGCTCATCGAGCAGGAGGGCGCCGTGAGCGAGGCCGTGGCCCGCGCCATGGCCGACGGGGCACTGACCCACTCCCAGGCCCATGTCAGCCTGGCCGTGACCGGCGTGGCCGGCCCCACGGGCGGCAGCGACGCCAAGCCCGTGGGCACCGTGTGGTTTGCCTGGTGCGTGGGCGGCGAAACCCACAGCGAGGTGCAGCACTTCCCAGGCGACCGCGCCGCCATCCGTGCCGCCACACTGCGGTATGCGCTGCAGCGGCTGCTGGGCCACCTGCTCGCCTGAATCCCGTGCCCGGGCGGCCCGATAGCACCGCCCACCGCCCGCCGTCCCCCGCGCACGTCCATCCGCCTTCCGGCCTGCCCACACATCACCGCATGACCCCCTCCCCCTGGTTTGAAGGCTTCACCCCCCACCGCATAGCCACCACGGGGGCTGAGATTTTTGTGCGCACCGGCGGCACCGTGGGCGCACCGCCCCTGCTCCTGCTGCACGGCTTTCCACAAACCCACGCCCTCTGGCACCGCGTGGCGCAGCAGCTGGCACGCGACTACTTCCTGGTGCTGCCCGATCTGCGCGGCTACGGCGACTCATCGCACGCGCCCGGCCTGCCCGACCACAGCAACTACAGCAAACGCGCCCTGGCGCAGGACATGGCCGAGGTCATGACCGCGCTGGGCCACAACAGCTTCTACCTCTGCGGCCACGACCGGGGCGGCCGCGTGGCCCACCGCCTGGCGCTGGACCACGCCGCGCGCGTGAAGCGGCTGTGCGTGATCGACATCGCCCCCACGCTCGACATGTACGCGCGCACCGACATGGACTTTGCGCGCGCCTACTACCACTGGTTCCACCTGATCCAGCCCGCGCCGTTGCCCGAGACCATGATCGGCGGCAACGCCCGCGCCTACCTGCACGCCAAGCTGGGCGGCTGGGGCAGCGCAGGCCTGGCCCACATCGAGCCCCCGGCCCTGGCCGACTACGAGCGCTGCTTCTGCACCCCCGAGGCCATCCACACCGCCTGCGAGGACTACCGCGCCAGCGCAGGCATCGACCTGGACCACGACCGCGACAGCCGCGCGCGCGGCGACAAGATCGCCTGCGACACCCTGGTGATCTGGGGCGCGCACGGCGTGGTGCACCGGCTGTTTGACCCGCTGGTACTGTGGCAGGCGCAGTGCGCAGGCGTGGTGAGCGGGCAGGCGGTGTCAGCGGGGCATTTCATCCCGGAGCAGTTACCTGGCGAGACGGCCGACGCGCTGCGCGGCTTTATGCGCGAAGGGCAACCAGCACCGCGCTGAGACCGAGTGTGCGAGGGCATGCCCGGCATACCGGCGCAGCGCCGCCCTTCAAACAACGCGGCGGGATCTCGCCTGCGCAGCCACGGCCACCCCTAGAGCCTCATGGCCGGGCTGGTCACCCAAGATCACCAATTTCGGAGCTTGCCCATCAGGACCAAACGGCGTGCCCACCACAACGTGTCCATCCCGCCTGAAGACAACCGCAATATCAGCGGAGCAAAAAGCAGACGGCACCGAATCACCACTCAGCCCTTGCCAGCCCAGCTGCTGGGGATGCTTCACTTTCAAAGCCTCCAGCACATGGAGGCCCAAGGTTTTCATATCGGTGCCGCCCCTCAGCGGAAGCATCGTCTTGTCGCACCGCCGCCAGATCAGCCAGGACTGATCGGACTCCTCCAGATAGACATCAACAACATATTGGGGATTCATGTGTGAAGAGCGCTAAGGCAGATGGTTGCAGCGGCCATTGTCGCCACCTCGCGCGCATCCAGAGCGGGTGGTATGGAGTGCGATGCCGATGTGACACCGATTGCACCCCCTGCCCCACCACCCCGGTGTAGCATGGGCGCCCCGAGGAGGAGACCCCATGCACCCCAACGCCCAGACCCTGCAGCGCTTCTACACCGCGTTCGCCCAGCTTGACCACGCCACCATGGCGGCCTGCTACGCACCCCATGCCACGTTTGACGACGAGGCGTTTTCGCTCAAGGGCCGGGATGAAGTGGCGGGCATGTGGCGCATGCTGTGTACCGCAACGAAAAAGCCCGGCGCCGCCGAGCACTGGAAGCTGGAGTTCAGCGGCATCGACGCCGATGCCAACGGCGGCAAGGCGCACTGGGAGGCGCACTACCGCTTCAGCGCCACCGGGCGCCAGGTGCACAACATCATCGACGGCACCTTCACCTTCACGCCCGACGGGCTGATCGCCACGCACCGCGACCGTTTCAACTTCTGGAGCTGGTCCCGCCAGGCGCTGGGCCTGCCGGGTGTGTTGCTGGGCTGGTCGCCCTCACTCAAGCGCAAGGTGCGCAGCACGGCGGCGGGCAATCTGAAGAAGTTTCTGGCGCAAGGCGGCTGAGGCGCCAGAGGGCTTGCGCCCCGGCCCGCCGACATGGGCGCTCGGCCCTGCCTGTTGCTGCAGGGCCAAAATATGAGCAAAAACAGGCCCTGCCGCGCGCCCAACAAGCGAATATAGCTATTTAATTTATAGCAAACCGCCTCAAAGGGCTCACGCCCCGTGGCACTTCTTGTACTTCTTGCCGCTGCCGCAGTGGCAAGGGTCGTTGCGGCCGGGCTCGGGCGCCTTGCGCACCGTCTCCACGCGCGGGCCCATGCTTTTCCACAGCTGGCGCAGGTCGTACACGGCCCAGATGGCTTCGCCGAAGGCTTCCACGCGCGCCTGGCTGGTGCTGGGGGCACCGTCTTCGTCGTACATGCAGACTTCGGGCTTGCCGGTGTCGTCTTCGGTCAGGGCCACGATGCGGTCCAGCGCATCATCCAGCCACTTGGCGGCTTCCTTGTCGCGGGGGGCGGCCCAGTCTTCGGGCCAGTTTTCCACCGCAAACATGAAGCCCAGTGCCCAGACCTGGCCAAAGGATGGAATCTCCTGGTCGTCGCCCATCTCGGCGCGCTGTTCGTCGGTCAGGCTGGCCACGGCGCCGCGCATGTCCATGGCTTCGGGCTGGAAGGTGCGGTCGTCGTCCAGCGTCTTCACGTCGGTGTCGAGCTGGGCCACGATCTCGTTCCAGCGGCGCATCCACAGGTCCATAAAGCGGGCTTGCTGGGCGGCGTCGGCAAACGCGGGCAGCAGGGGCAGGGGGTCGCCTTCGGCCACATCCAGCTCGGCGCCGTCGCCCAGCAGCATGGGCAGGTACTCGGCCGGGCCGATGGGGCGGCGGCTGCAGATCAGCGCGGTCATGAAGCCGTCGCAGAACTCCCACTGCGGGATTTCCTCGCCGCGCGCGCGCAGGTCGTCGAGGATGTTGTCCATCTCTTCCAGCTCATCCGGGCCCAGCGCAGCGGCCGGGGCGGTGGTGGGGTCGAGATCGTCGGTGGCGGGGGTGGGCGATGTGGGTTCGGTCATGGGAGGGCTCCGGTCGTCAAGGGAGAAAGCGGGGGCGGCAAAACAATGTTTTACTTTTATGATGCGCAGGCCTTGTGCCGTGGCGCGGGCCACGGCGGCCAGGGGTGGTGCCAGGGCAGAAAAAAGCGCCGTGCGCCATCCGGCAACCCCACAAAAAGGCGGCCAGTGTAGCCCTTTGCCCCCGGCAAACCCCCGCTCGCGCCGCCGACCCCAACCAGGACGCCCCATGATCCACCAGCTCAACTCCCTCTACCCGGTGCGCTACACGGCCTTTGCGCTGTGCGTGTTCGGGCTGCTGCTGTCGCTGTTTGCGCTGGTGGCCTTTGGCGTGGGCCTGCCCGTGGTGCTGGTGTTTGCGGCGCTGGTGGCCCTGGGTGTGTACGACCTGCAGCAGTCGCGCCACGCCATCCTGCGCAATTACCCGGTCATCGGCCACATCCGCTTCATGCTCGAATATGTGCGGCCCGAGGTGCGCCAGTATTTCATCGAGAGCGACAGCGAGGCCGCGCCGTTTTCGCGCGCGCAGCGCTCGCTGGTCTACCAGCGCGCCAAGGGCGACCCGGACAACCGCCCCTTCGGAACGCACCTGGACGTGGGCGCGCATGGCTACGAATGGGTGAACCACTCGCTCGCGCCCACACAGCTGCCGTCGCACAACTTCCGCGTGTGGATTGGTGGCAGCCCCGATGCGCCGTCACCGTCCGTGTCGCCCTGCACCCAGCCTTACCACGCGAGCGTGTTCAACATCTCGGCCATGAGCTTTGGTGCGCTGTCGGCCAATGCCATCCTGGCGCTCAACCAGGGTGCCCAAAAAGGCGGCTTTGCACACGACACGGGCGAGGGCAGCATCAGCCAGCACCACCGGGTGCATGGCGGCGACTTGATCTGGGAGATCGGATCGGGCTACTTTGGCTGCCGCAACCCCGATGGCACGTTCAGCGAAGAGCGTTTTGCGGCCAACGCCACCGACCCGCAGGTCAAGATGATCGAGCTGAAGCTGAGCCAGGGCGCCAAGCCCGGCCATGGCGGCGTGTTGCCCGGCGCCAAGGTGACGGCCGAGATCGCGGCCGCGCGGGGTGTGAAGGAGGGCGAGGCCTGCATCTCGCCCGCCAGCCACAGCGCGTTTCGCACGCCGGTGGAGATGATGCAGTTCATCGCCAAGCTGCGCACCCTGTCGGGCGGCAAACCCACGGGCTTCAAGTTCTGCCTGGGCCACCCGTGGGAATGGTTCGCCATCGTCAAGGCCATGCTGGTCACGGGCATCACGCCCGACTTCATCGTGGTCGATGGCGCCGAAGGCGGCACGGGCGCTGCGCCCGTGGAGTTCAGCGACCATGTGGGCGCGCCGCTGCAAGAGGGCCTGCTCTTGGTGCACAACACCCTGGTGGGCGTGAATTTGCGCGACCGCGTGCGCATCGGCTGCGCGGGCAAGGTCATCAGCGCCTTCGACATCGCGCGCATGATGGCGCTGGGCGCCGACTGGTGCAACGCGGGGCGCGGCTTCATGATGGCGCTGGGCTGCATCCAGGCGCAGAGCTGCCACACCGGCCACTGCCCCACGGGCGTGACCACGCAAGACCCGCTGCGCCAGCAGGCCCTGGTGGTGCCCGACAAGGCCACGCGCGTGGCGCAGTTCCACCGCAGCACCCTGCACGCGCTGCAGGAGCTGGTGCAGGCCGCCGGGCTGCACCACCCCAAGGAGATCACGGCCCACCACATCGTGCGCCGCATCACCGACACCGAGGTGCGCCTGTTGTCCAACCTCATCACCCGCATGTTGCCCGGCGCGCTGCTGGGCCCGCTCGATGCGCAGCACAACGTGTTCCGCCTGTACTGGCCCCTGGCCAATGCCCACAGTTTTCAGGCCAGCGAGCCTGCGCTGGAACCCTCCATCCCCCACCATGTCGAGCTGGTGCACGCCGCAGCCGTGGGCACTGCAGCGGCCGTGGCGGGAGACGCCGCTGTATGAATTGGACGATGGACGCATCCGCCCCCACCCACACCGCCGCCCCGGACTACGCCGCGTTTTTGCAGCAGCAACTGGCCACCCAGCCCCACAACGTGATGGCCCATGTGCTGGGCGATGAACAGATCTGGATCAAGCGCGCAGGCACGCCCCACGGTACGGGCCGCTACCGCGCCATGGCCGTGCTGGCCGCGCTGCTGCGGCTGGATGCCCTGCGCCCCGTGCCCAACCCCGGCGGCCCCACGGCCATTGCCACCGAAGTGCAACGCCTGCGCGACCTGGCTGCACGCGGCATCCGCGTGCCCGTGGTGCTGGCCGCGCTGCCGCATGGCTTTGCCATGCGCCACCTGGGCAACGTGGGCGAAGAAACCCATTCGCTGGGCAACGAGATCGACCACGCCGTGCAAGCGGGCGACACCGCTACCGTGCTGGCGCTGTGGCAGCAGGGGCTGGACACCCTGGCCCAGGTGCACAGCCAGGGCACCTGCCTGAGCCAGGCCTTCGCGCGCAACCTGGTGCGCTGCCCCGATGGCGAAGTGGCCTGCATCGACTTTGAAGACGACCCCGCCGCCGTGCTGCCGCTGGCGTTGTGCCATGTGCGCGATGCGCTGTGTTATGCGCACTCCACTGCTATTTACCTGCATGCCAGCGGCACGCTGGGTGAGGGGCGGGAGCGGTGGACGGCATGGGTGGCGCGGGGGAGCGCGGAGATGCGGGCAGTGCTGGGGACCAGCGTTCGCAGGATGGGATGGATGCGGCACCTGCCCACCAATCGCAAACTGGGGCGGGACCTGCAGCGGGTGCGGGCGGCGTATGACTTGCTGGCCGGAGGTCGGGTCAGCCAGTAGCCCGTAGGTCGGGTTAGCCGCAGGCGTAACCCGACAGGCGATGCCCCAACAAAAGGACGTCGGGTTACGCTGCGCTAACCCGACCTACGCGAGCCACAGCCAGGCAGCAATCCCCAAGCAGCCCACCGAGAGCACCACAAAGACCCAGTAGAGGCCGGGAACTCCTCCAACGGCAGTGATTTCGTTCGACTGCGCACCTTCCTGCTCGGCGCGCGACAAAGGATCGACACCCACCGCCCGACCGGAAGAAGGCGGCACTGCCCAGACCTTGTGGCCTGATGTTCGGTTGAACTGATGCGCATCGAAAGCGAGGTACGCGAAGAAGCCTGAGAGGACAAGAAAACCCAACGGTCCCATACCGATCCTTGCAGCAGAAACTGATCAATGCGTGATCAGGCCACCGCAGCGGCGGGCGCCGCTTCCAGCACCACCTCCGTCGCCACATCCGCCCCCAGGCTCACCAACCGCTTGCGCATGCAGATCACCGCCTTGTCCTTGCTCAGCAAGATCGCCCGGTGCGCCGCTGCCAGGTCGATGAACTTCTGGTCGTCCGCGTCCTTGCACACATAGGCCACCTTGGGTGCGATGTCCACCAGACGTGCCTGCGCATCGAACGCGGCCAGCACCTGCTCGGCACCCACGCGGTAGTAGTCCATGCGCTCTGCGATGTGCGGGTAGGCCAGCACACGCTCCAGCTCATCGCGCATGACTTGTGTGGCAATCCAGGACAGACGCCTCTGGGCCAGCAGCGTGCGCAGAGGTGCGGTGCGCGGGTCGCTGAAGATCAGCAGGTCCAGCGCCACATTCGTGTCCACCACCACGGGGCGCGCGAGATTGTCCGCCTGTGCCTCGGCGGGCAGTCGCAGTTCAACCTTCATGGCGCGGGCCGCCGTCGGGGGCGGCCTTGGCAGCCCGGTCGCGCACGGCGCCCTTGATCATGTCGAAGCGGAACATGCGGCATTCGATGGGGCCGTTCCACATGGGTACGCGGCGCGATTCCTTCAGGCGCATCTTGCCGGGCAGCTTGAGGTCGGGCGTGAGCATCCAGGCTGTCCAGCCGCTGTAGTTCTTCTTCCAGTGCGTGGCGAGCTGGCTGAAGAATTCGCCGCCGTCTTCGGTCTGCGCCTCTTCGCGCCCCACGGCCAGGCCCTGGGCGCGGTCGGCGGCGCGCTCGCTGGCGTTGCGGCCTGCAGTGCCTGCGGCGGCAATGCGCTCGCCGTAGGGCGGGTTGAGCAGCATCACGCCGGACTGGTCGCAGGGCGGCATGCGCTGCAGGGCGTCGCCGCCGCGCAGCTGTACGGCCTCGGCCACGCCTGCGCGCTCGGCATTGCGCTGCGCAAAATCGACCATGCGGAAGGCCACATCACTGCCAAAAATGGGCACTGCGCTGGTCTGTATTGCGTTTTCAGCTTCGCTTTTGATAGCAGTCCAGACATGCGCCTGGAACGGCAGCAGTTTCTCGAACGCAAAGCGCCGCAACATGCCTGCCGGGATGCGGCAGGCGATCTGCGCTGCCTCGACCACGATGGTGCCGCTGCCGCAGCAGGGATCGTACAGGGGCTGGGGGTTGTCGCCGTGGGGGTCCCAGCCACTGGCGGCGATCATGGCGGCGGCCAGGGTCTCCTTGAGCGGCGCGTCGCCCTTGTCCTCGCGCCAGCCGCGCTTGAAGAGCGGCTCGCCCGAGGTGTCGATGTAGATCGTGGCTTCGTCGGTGGTCAGGTGCAGGTGAATGCGCACATCGGGCCACTGGGTGTTCACATCCGGCCGCACGCCGCTCTTGTGGCGGAAGCGGTCGGCCACCGCGTCTTTGACCTTGAGGCCCGCAAAGTTCAGGCTCTGCAGCGGGCTGTGCTGTGCCGTCACCTCGACCTTGAAGGTCTGGCGCGTGGTGAACCAGATCTCCCAGGCCACATCGCTGGCCATGTTGTAGAGGTCGTTTTCAGAGCGGTACGGGCGGTGCGCCAGCTGAACCAGCACGCGCTGGGCCAGGCGGCTGTGCAGGTTGAGCTGCATGGCCTGGCGCCACGAGGCGCGCAGCAGCACGCCGCCCCGCCCCACCAGCAGGTCTTGCCCCGTGAGGCCGGTGATGCCATGCACCTCGTCGGCCAGAAAGCCCTCGACGCCCGCGGCGCAAGGGAGAAAAAGTTGGAGTTGGTTCATGTCGATGGGGAGGATACGCGCTCGGGCACGGCGGGGGAACCAGGCGCCCCCGCACGGGCCAGCAGCAGCTGACGGATGGAGTCAGGGATGGGGGAGACCTTGCGGCTGGCCTTGCCGATGAAAACGATGCCGATCTTGCCGCGCGCCACCTCGCGGCCAGTGGCCTTCTCGGTCATGCAGAACACCAGGTCGAAGCCGTAGCGGTTGAAGTCCGCTGGCGCCATCTCCACCCGCATGGTTTCGCCGTGAAAACCTTCGGACTTGTACTGCGCCACGATGTCGCCCACCACGATGGACAGGCCGCCCACATCGGCCTCAGGGTAGCCCAGCGACTGGAAAAAGCGCACGCGCGCTTCAGACACCAGGCTCAGGAGCTGCGCATTGTCCAGATGCCCGCCCTGGTTCACGTGGCTGATGTAGATCTGCATTTCGGTGGCAAAGCCGAAGTGCGAGGGGAGGTCAAAAACAATGCGGGCCATAGTGGCAGAGAGGGTCGGGGAAAGAAGGCAACGAGCGGGAGTTGGTGTCAGGGTGGCACGCGGCGAGCACCGCTGGATGCCTGCAGGGCCACCGGAGGTGGGGCGGCACGCCCCGCCTGGGCGCCGTGGATCGTAGCGCCTAGGTGCGCAGCATGCGGCCACTGCAGGCACCATGCCTCTTGTCTCGTATGCTCTCGGGCAGCGGATTTTACCGGAGCCCCTAATGCGCCCTTTTTATCGGACCCTGCTGACCGTGCTCGCACTCACCGCCATGCCCTGGGGCGCAGGCGCCCAGACACTCTACAAATCGGTGGGTGCGGACGGCAAGGTTGTGTACAGCGACAAGCCCCCGGTGACAGGCGCCGTGGAAAAGACGATGAAGCTGGAGAACCTGCCGGTGAGCGTGGTGCCGGGCGCTTCGCCCGCGCCCGCCAAGCGTGCTTCTGCACCAGGCGACCCTGGAGGACCGCTTGTCATTGCAGCCCCGCCGAGTGGGGTTGTACTTTTTACGGCCAGTTGGTGTGGCTATTGCAAAGCCGCCAAGGCCTATCTGAGTCAAAAGAACATTGCATTCCGAGAACTGGACGTAGACACACCGATGGGCAAGACCGCCTTTGCCGACATCGGCGGAAGAAGTGTGCCTTTGCTGATAGCTCCCAGACAGCGGATTACGGGCTTCACCGCCCAAGCATACGATTCAGCCTTTGCAGCACGCCAACAATAGAAAACCCCTTCGCTTGGCGCCTCGAGCAGCCTCTGCGCGTCGCTTCTTCATAGCGCCTTGCGCAAATTCGCCGGCGCAATCTTGAGCGCTTCGCGGTACTTGGCCACCGTGCGGCGTGCGCATTCAATGCCCTGCTCCTTGAGCATCTCGGCGATCTGGCTGTCCGACAGCGGCTTGGTGGGGCTTTCGGCCGACACAAACTGCTTGATCAGTGCGCGCACGGCCGTGCTGGACGCATTGCCGCCGGTCTCGGTGCCCAGGCCCGAGCCAAAGAAGTACTTCAGCTCATAGGTGCCGATGGGCGTGGCCATGTACTTGGCGGTGGTCACGCGGCTGATGGTGGATTCGTGCAGACCCAGTTCGTCGGCGATGTCGCGCAGCACCAGCGGACGCATGGCCAGTTCGCCGTGGGTGAAGAAGTTCTTCTGGCGCTCGACGATGGCGCGCGAGACGCGCAGGATGGTGTCAAAACGCTGCTGGATGTTCTTGATGAACCAGCGTGCCTCCTGCAGGCGCTGTTGCATGCCCTGGTGGCCCTCGCCGCCCTTGTGGCCGCGCAGTGCACCGGCGTAGATGTCGTGCACGCGCAAGCGGGGCATCACATCGGGGTTGAGCTGCACGATAAAGTTGTGCTGTCCATCACGGCCGTTGGCACGCCCGGCTTTGCGCACGATGACGTCAGGCACGATGATGTTGCGCTCCACATCGACGAACTTGCGGCCGGGGCGTGGCTCCAGGCGGGCGATGAGTGCCATGGCCGCACGGGTGCGCTCTTCGCCGTCGCCGCAGACCTGGGTGAGTCGGCGCACGTCTCGGCGGGCCAGCATTTCCAGCGGCTGCTGGCAGATGGTGAGCGCTGTCTGCACAACGTCAGGGTCGGCCTCGTCATCGGCCTCCAGCGCCTTGAGCTGCAGCGTGAGGCATTCGGCCAGGTTGCGCGCGCCTACGCCTGTGGGCTCCAGGCTTTGCAGCAGGCGCTGCGCCACGGTAAAGCGATGCACCAGTTCCTCGATCTGCTCCAGGTCATCCGGGCCAGCCAGGGCAATGGCGAGTTCTTCGAGCGGCTCTTCGAGGTAGCCGTCGTCGTTGAGCGATTCGATGAGGAAACGCAGCGCGGCGCAATCCACTTCAGACAGGCGCAGCGACAAGGCCTGGCGGTGCAAAAAGGCAGTGAGCGATTCGTGCGAGCGGGCCAGTTCGGTGGCGTCGGCGTCATCGCCTTCCGCATCGTTGCGGGTACGGGCCGGGGCGTCGCCGCCCCACTCGGCGTCATTGGGCGCCATCTCTACCGTGCCGTCGCCGCTCCAGTCGGGCTCGTCGGCACCAGCGCCCGGCGCTTCGGACTCATTTTGGCCCTCTGCGCCCGCTAAACTTGCGCTTTGCGCTCCTGAAAATATAGCATCCTCAGCGCTGTAGTCATCGGCCTGGGGGGGCGTGTCAGCGGCCTCAAGGCCGAACTCCTCGCGCGGCGCCTCTTCGGCCGTGCGTTCAAGGAACGGGTTCTCGTCGAGCATCTGCTCGACTTCCTGCGAAAGTTCGAGCGTGGACAACTGCAGCAGCCGGATGGACTGCTGGAGCTGCGGAGTCAGTGCGAGATGCTGCGAGACGCGCAGCGACAGTCCAGGCTTCATCACATCCTGAAATGTTCGCCAAGGTACACCCGTCGCACCTCGGCGTTGTCTACGATCTCGGACGGCGTGCCCTGCGCCAGCACGCGACCGTCGCTGATGATGAAGGCGTGGTCGCAGATGCCCAGGGTCTCACGCACGTTGTGGTCGGTGATGAGCACACCGATGCCGCGCGCCTTGAGGAAGCCGATGATGCGCTGGATCTCGATCACCGCGATGGGGTCGATGCCCGCAAAGGGCTCGTCCAGCAGGATGAAGCGTGGCTGCGTGGCCAACGCACGTGCGATCTCGACGCGGCGGCGCTCACCGCCGGACAGTGCCATGGCAGGCGAGGCGCGCAGGTGCTGCACGCGCAGCTCCTCCAGCAGGGCCGTGAGGCGCTCTTCGATGGCGTCGCGTGAAAGCGGCTGACCGTCGTCGCCACGCTGCAGCTCCAGCACGGCGCGCACGTTTTCTTCGACCGTGAGTTTGCGGAAGATGGAGGCTTCCTGCGGCAGGTACGACAGCCCCAGGCGCGAGCGGCGGTGGATGGGCATGTGGGCCACCGAGTGGCCGTCGATGCGGATATCGCCCGCATCGCTGCGCACCAGGCCCACGATCATGTAGAACGAGGTGGTCTTGCCCGCGCCATTGGGGCCGAGTAGCCCCACGACCTCGCCTTTTTGCACGACCAGCGACACGTCCTTGACGACCTTGCGGCTGCCATACGACTTGGCCAGGTGCTGCACCTCCAGGCGGCTGCCGGCCTGGGTGTCAGGGCCGGGATGAACGGGCACCGCGCTCACTTGGAGCCGCCACCAAGGCTGTTGCTGGGGCGCAGCACAGGTGCCGCGCCGGGTGCGGCGGGTGCGGGCACCGCAGCGCCTGCGGGCGGGTCCTTGGGCGCCAGCACCGCGCGCACGCGGTTGCCGGGGGCCGGGGCATCGCCTGCCGCATTGGCGGCGGGGGCGCGCTGGCCGTCCACGGTGAACACGTCGGTGAGGTTGTTGTAGACGATCACGGCACCGGTGATCTCGTCGCTGAGCGCGGCCCCCCGGTAGCGGCGCAGCTCGGCGCGGGTGATGAATCGCACGTTGTCGGCCTTGCCGTCGTACTCGATGACTTCGCTTTCGCCTTCGATGTACTCGTCGGGGGCGCCGGGCAGGGTGTCGCGTTTCTGGCGGAAGAAGGCGCGTTTGCCCGCTTCGGCCGTGACCACACCAAACTGGTAGCCATCGGCATCCTGGCGCACATCCAGCCGCGCGCCGCGCAGCACGATGGTGCCTTTGGTCATGACCACGCGCCCCGAGAACACGCTGGTCTGCTTGAGTTCATCGTGGCGCAACGCGTCGGCCTCGATGTTCATGGGCTTGGCGCGGTCGGCTTTTTCAGCATGGGCCATGCCATGAAGGCAGGCCAGGGCCGCGAGCAGGAGGGTCGGAAGGAGGCGGTGGTTCATAGGGCACGAATCTTGCAGTTCATTGTAGCCATCCCCACGCGCCCTCCATGAAGAAAGCCCGCATCAGCGGGCTTTCTTCGCGGGGCATCCAGGGCATTTGGTGTTGCCACCTGCGCCCAGGGCGGCCTGGGGCTTACTTTTGCTTGACCAGCGCTTCCACGACCTGCAGCACGTTCTGCATGTTGCCTGCCATGGTGCCGTCCGTGTAGAACTTGCCAGCCACGCCCATGGAGGGCACGCCTTCCACGCCATACGCGTCCTGCAGCTGCGAGGCGCGGCGGACCTGGTTGGACACGGTGAACGATGCGTAGACTTCCTTGAACTTGGCGGCGTCCACACCCTGCTGGGCCACCCAGGCAAAAATCTCGTCGTCCTTGGCCAGTTTGGCCTTCTCCACATGAATGGCGCGGAACACCTTGGCGTGCAGGGCTTCGAGCTTGCCCATACCTTCCAGGGTGTAGAACAGCTTTTGCTGGGGCACGAAGCTGGCATTGAAGGCCACGGGCACGCGGCGGATGAAAAGATCCTTGGGCGCTGCCTTGACCCAGGCGTCCAGCGTGGGTTCGAACACATTGCAGTGGGGGCAGCTGTACCAGAAGAACTCGATCACATCGACCTTGCCGGCGGGTGCATCGGGCGCCACGGGCTTGTCCAGCCGCTTGTAGTCCTTGCCCTCCTTGAACTGGCGGGCCTGGGCCAGCGCAGGGGTGGCGACGGGCAGCGTCAGGGCGGAAGCGGCGACTGCCGAGGCAGCGGACAAAGAAAACTCACGGCGTTTCATGGCAAAGACTCTCCTAGTTCAGGTCTGGGGGATGGGAGCCATGCCCCCGCAAAAAGTTCAGCGCCCGAAGTCTGACGCATCAGCGCTGCACGCGCACCAGCGCCGACTCCAGCCCGGCGCCGTCGAGCTTCTCCTTGAGCTGCTCGGCATCGTCGCGCTTGGTGAACGGGCCCACACGCACGCGAAACACCGCCCGGCCATTTTGTTCGCGCTCGCTCACGCGGGCTTCCCAGCCCATCATGGCCAGTTTGGCGCGCTGGGCGTCGGCATCGGCCTGGGTGCGGAAGGCACCGGCCTGCACAAAGTAGTCGAACGGGTCCACATTGCCCTTGGCGGCGGCCTTGGCCACGGCCAGGTCGCCCAGCGGGTCGGCACCCGGCTTGGTTTCGGCCTTGGCGGCCTCGGGCTTGCTGGCGGCGGGCTTGGGGGCCGACGCAGCAGCCCGCACCTCGGGCGCGGGCGATGCGGGCGTGGTGGCCGAAGCGGGCGCAGACGCCGCAGCCGCCACGGCGGGTGTGGCAGGCCGTGCCGGGTTCTTGCCGTACAGCGGCGAGTTCGGGTCCCAGTTCTTGTTCTTCTGCGACTCGGCGGCATCCATGTCCGCTGTGCGCCCGCCGCCCTTGTTCAGGAAAGGCACCGGCACCTTGGTCACATACACGGCCACCGCCAGCGCAGCGCCCAGGCCCACGATGACACCGACGATAAAGCCGATGATGGTCCCGCCCGTCTGTTGCTTTTTCATATTGGTAGTAACTGCTTACATTCTGGCTGGAGCCGACACGCCCAGCACGGCCAGGCCATTGTGCAATACCTGCGCGGTGGCAGCGACGAGCGCCAGGCGCGCCTTTTTCACGGCCTCGTCGTCCACCAGGATGCGCTCGGCATCGTAGTAGCTGTGGTAGCTGGCGGCCAGGTCACGCAGGTAGAAGGTCACATCGTGCGGGGCCTCGCCGTCGGCGGCTGCGGTCAGCATCTCGGGGTATTTGGCCAGTTGCAGCATCAGCGCCTGGGCCTGCGGGCCTTCCAGGGCCGACAGGTCCACGTCCTTGAGCGCAGCCACATCCGCACCGCCCGCCTCCTGCACAGACTCTTGCCAGGCCCGCAGCACCGACTGGATGCGCGCATGGGCGTACTGCACGTAGTACACCGGGTTGTCGTTGTTCTGGGCCACGGCCAGGTCCACATCAAAGGTGTACTCGGTGTCGGGCTTGCGGCTCAAGAGGAAGAAGCGCACCGCGTCCTTGCTGGTCCACTCGATCAGGTCGCGCAGCGTGACGTAGCTGCCCGCGCGCTTGCTGATCTTGACCTCTTCGCCCCCCTTGACCACACGCACCATGGTGTGCAGCACGTAATCGGGGTAGCCCTGCGGAATACCCACATCGGCCGCCTGTAGCCCGGCGCGCACGCGGGCGATGGTGCCGTGGTGGTCCGTGCCCTGGATGTTGACGACCTTGGTAAAGCCGCGCTCCCACTTGGCGATGTGGTACGCCACGTCGGGCACGAAGTAGGTGAAGCTGCCGTCCTGCTTGCGCATCACGCGGTCCTTGTCGTCGCCGTAGTCCGTGCTCTTGAGCCACAGCGCGCCGTCCTGTTCATAGGTCTTGCCGTTGGCCACGAGCTTGTTCACCGTGGCCTCGACACGGCCGCTGGTGTACAGGCTGGACTCCAGGTAGTACTCGTCGAACTGGAGGTTGAAGGCCTGCAGGTCCTTGTCCTGCTCGTTGCGCAGGTAGGCCACCGCAAACTGGCGGATGTTGTCGTAATCCTGAACATCGCCATTGGCCGTGAACTCGCGGTCGTCGGCCTTCACGGTCGCCTTGGCCTTGAAGGCCTCGGCAATGTCGGCGATGTAGTCGCCGTTGTAGAAATTCTTGGCCAGCGGGTTGTCGCTGTCGGTGGGCCAGCAGTCGTCGCCGGGCTTGAAGCCCTTGGCGCGCAGCTGCGTGCTCTTGGTCAACGTGTCGATCTGCACGCCCGCGTCGTTGTAGTAGAACTCGCGGTGCACCTTCCAGCCCTGGGTGCTGAACAGGTTACAGATGGCATCGCCCAGCGCGGCCTGGCGGCCGTGGCCCACGTGGAGCGGGCCCGTGGGGTTGGCCGAGACGAATTCGACCAGCACCTGCTGGCCGTTGCTGGCTTGGTAGCCAAAGCGCTCGCCCGCAGCCAGCACCTCGCGCACCACTTCTTGTTTGGCGGCAGGTTGGAGGCGGATGTTCAGAAAACCCGGTCCCGCAATTTCAATGGCGGACACCCAGCGCTGGAAAGCGGGCGTGGCTTCGAGTGCGGTTTTGAGCTGTTCACCCAGAGCGCGCGGATTGAGCTTGAGCGGCTTGGCCAGCTGCATGGCCGCCGTGCAGGCAAAGTCGCCATGCGCGGCCACCTTGGGGGATTCGAAGGCCGCCTTGGCGCCAGCGCCGGGGGAGAGGATGTCCAGCTCGGCCGCAAGCGCGGCCAGCAGATCGTGTTTGACAGAAAGCATCGGGGGATTTTACGGGCCGGGCCGCACCCGGCCCGGCGGGCAGGTGCAAGGCGCTCTTGCCCAGCACCCAGCCTCTTGCCGCGCGCGGCCTGGACGCAACAGATTGTCAGGAATTCTTTCCACCCGTATCCGCGAGTCAGCCGCGCACGCTTCCGGTACGTTGTAATCGGGCAATCCGACGCAGGTTGCGTCTGATGCCACCTACCAACGGAGCCCCCATGAAGAAGCTTCTCACCCTGTCTGCCCTGAGCCTGGTCCTTTCGTTCGGCGCTGCGCACGCTGCCGACACCCCCGCCAAAGCGGCCGCCCCCGCGCCTGCGGCAGCGGCCTCTGCCGCACCGGCGGCAGAACCCACCAAGCAGCAGTCCAAGATGGGCACCTGCAACAAGGAGGCGGGCGAGATGAAGGGCGACGAGCGCAAGGCCTTCATGAAAACCTGCCTGAGCAACAAGCCCGCCACGCAGCAAGACAAGATGAAGACCTGCAACGCCGACGCCAAGGCAAAGACCCTCAAGGGCGACGAGCGCAAGGCCTTCATGAGCGAATGCCTGAAGAAGTAAAGCCGCCACACACCTTGCGCCCTGCCACCGGGGTGCAAAAGTAAAGAAGCCCGCAGACCACCGGCCTGCGGGCTTTTTATTTGCGTAGTGCCCGTGCTTACCAGCCGCGCGCCCAGAACACCGCGATCACCGCCACCACGGGCAGCACATGCGACTGGATCATCACCAGGCGGCGCACCTTGGCCACCTCGTGCGCGGGCGGCAAAGCCCCCGTGCTGTGCAGGTTCTGGCGCCAGCGGCGGAACGCGGCCGAGGGCACAAACGACAGCAGGACCATGGCCAACACGATGGTGATCTTGATGTGGAACAAGGGCTGCGACAGGTACCACGAGGCCCCCTTCACCCCCCAGATCACCCGCGCCAGGCCGCTGCCGATCATCACCGCCCCCGCCACGCCATAAATCACATCCAGCCGGGCCAGGCGCTCAACCACGGCGGCGTTGAGCCATTCGATGCGGCACAGCGCCGCCTGGCTCGACAAGAAGACCACAAAGGTCAGGATGGCCAGAAGGTGCAGGGCGGCCAGAACGGCTTCGAGGGTCATGGTCAGTTTCCTTGGGGCTTGGTTGCGCGCCGTGACTCCGACAGGCAATCAGGGAAGATCAGTCGCCATTGTCCATGGTGCCCCAAGGCGCCCCTGCCAAAAGGAAAACGGCGCAGGCCGTGGGGCCTGCGCCGCGTCGGGCGAAATTGAGGCCAACCGGCAGATCAGGCCACCGTGCGGGCCACCGCGCCCACCGGCATGTCGGCAGGCACCACCGGGGCAGCGGCAGCCGTCACAGCAGCGGGCAGCGGGTGGCCGTTGAGTGCAGCGTCCAGACGCTCATGGTCCAGCGCGTTTTCCCAGCGCGACACCACCACCGTGGCCACGGCGTTGCCGATGAAG
The DNA here is from genome assembly GCF_001633105.1 of Acidovorax sp. GW101-3H11. Lineage (GTDB taxonomy): Bacteria > Pseudomonadota > Gammaproteobacteria > Burkholderiales > Burkholderiaceae_C > Acidovorax. Next base: position 10,261 of record NZ_LUKZ01000027.1, on the reverse strand, counting down.
TTGGTCAGCGAGCGGCATTCGCTCATGAAACGGTCCACACCCAGGATCAGCGCCATGCCCGCCACCGGCACCTCAGGCACCACGGCCAGGGTGGCGGCCAGGGTGATGAAGCCCGCGCCCGTCACACCCGCTGCGCCCTTGGACGACAGCATGGCCACCAGCAGCAGCGCCACCTGGTGGCCCAGCGTCAGCTCGGTGTTCGTGGCCTGGGCGATGAACAGCGCGGCCAGTGTCATGTAGATGTTGGTGCCGTCCAGGTTGAAGGAGTAGCCCGTGGGCACCACGAGGCCGACCACCGACTTGCTGCAACCGGCCTTTTCCATCTTTTCCATCAGCGACGGCAGGGCGGATTCAGACGAAGACGTGCCCAGCACCAGCATCAGCTCGGCCTTGAGGTAGCGGCACAGCTTGAACACCGAGAAGCCACACAGGCGCGCCACAAAGCCCAGGATCACCACCACAAACAGCAGCGAGGTGATGTAGAACGAGCCCACCAGCCACGCCAGGTTGACCAGCGAGCCCAGGCCAAACTTGCCAATGGTGAACGCCATGGCGCCAAACGCCCCCAGGGGCGCGGCCTTCATCACGATGCCCACCACCTTGAACACGGGCGTCGTCAGCGCGTCCAGAAAGTTCAGCACCGGGCGGCCTGCGTCACCCACCATGGCCAGGCCCACGCCGAACAGCACGGCCACCAGCAGCACCTGCAGGATGTTGTCGCCCACAAACGGGCTGACCAGCGTCTTGGGGATGATGTCGAGCGCAAAGCCCGTGAGCGTCATCTCGTGCGACTTGGCCACATAGCCTTTGACGGCCGATTGGTCCAGGTCGGCCACATTGATGTTCATGCCCGCGCCGGGCTGCACCACGTTGGCCACCACCAGGCCCACCACCAGGGCCAGCGTGGAGAAGAACAGGAAGTACGCCATGGCCTTGCCAAACACGCGGCCCACGGTGCTGAGCTGCGACATGCCCGCAATGCCGGTCACGATGGTCAGGAAGATCACCGGGGCGATGATCATCTTCACCAGCTTGATGAACGCGTCGCCCAGCGGCTTGAGCGCCTCGCCATAGGACGGCTCAAAATGGCCCAGCAGCACACCCAGGACGATGGCGAGCACCACCTGGAAATACAGTTGGCGGTAAAACGGCAGCCGCACAGGGTGCGCGGTGGGGGCAGAAATGGCGTGCATGGGGATGTCTCCTGAAATCACGGGGCTGCACCAGCGGGGTGCAGCCGGTGCGCGTTAAGGGTGCCGTTTGTACCGCTGCACTTTGTTTCAGCCGATAACCTATTGGTATTAGTCGTCCAGCGCCCCAGAGGAGAGCATCTGCGCACCATCAGGGTAATTACCTAGCGCCGGGAGCCCCCAAGACCGGGTGCGGCACACTCCCCACCTGCACCAGACTGGCCTCAGAACTCCGTTTTTTCCATGCCCACGCCCCGCCTTCGCCAGTTCTGGACCCTGCTCATCCTGCTTGCAGGCACAGCGGCCAGCATGTTCGTGGCCGGGCAATGGGCCTGGCAGCGGTCGCTGCACGACGAAAGCCAGAGCGTGCAGCGCCAGCTGGCCCTGTACGGGCAGACGCTGGCCCAGCGCATTGACCGCTACCGCACCCTGCCCGAGGTGCTGGCGCTGGACGCGCAACTGCAAAGTGCACTGCAGCGCCCCCTGAGCCCCACAGAGGTCGCCCAGCTCAACCACAAGCTGGAGCAGGCCAACGGCGCCAGCCAGTCGTCCACCCTCACCCTGCTCAACCGCGACGGCCTGGCCATTGCGGCCAGCAACTGGCGCACAACCACCAGCAACGTGGGTGTGGACTACAGCTTTCGCCCCTACGTGCAGCAGGCGCTGGCCCAGGGGCGGGGCAGCTTCTACGGCATTGGCGTGACCACGGGCGAGCCGGGCTACTTCCTGTCGCAGGCCATCCGCGACGACAGCGGGCACATCCTTGGGCTGGTGGCCATCAAGATCGCGCTGCAGGAGCTGGAGCGCGAGTGGCTGCAGACGCCCGACATCGTGCTGGCGTCAGATGCACACGGTGTGGTGTTCCTCGCCAGCCAGGATGCCTGGCGCTACCGCCTGCTGGAGCCACTGGACGACGAAGAGCGCCGCGAGCTGAACGCCACGCGGCAATACTCCGACCAGCCCCTGCGCCCGCTCGACGTCCGTGTGGACGACCGCCTGGACAACGGTGGCCGCCTGGTGCGCGTGCAGCCCTCGCCCGACATGCCCACCCTGCCCGGCCGCATGCTGTGGCACACCCAGCCGCTGCCCGGCACGCCCTGGCAACTGCACTTGGTGCACGAAACCCACAGCAGCGTGGCCGACAGCCGCTGGGCCGCTGCCGCAGGCGGGGGCGGCTGGCTGGCATTGGCGCTGCTGGTGCTGTTTGTGCGCCAGCGCCAGCGCCTGGCCCGCCTGCGCCAGCGCAGCCGCCAGGAGCTGGAAACCGTGCTGCAGCAACACGCGCAAGAGCTGCGCACCGCGCAAGACGGCATCGTGCAGGCCGCCCAGCAAGCCGACATGGGCCTCTCCCGCAGCCTGGAACATTTACCCCAGGGCGTGGTCATCATCGACGCCGACCTGAAGCTGGTGGCCTGGAACTCGCGCTACGTGGAGCTGTTCCGCTACCCTGCCGACCTGATGCAGGTGGGCCGCCCCATTGAAGACCTGATGCGCCACAACGCGCGCCGGGGCCTGCTGGGCCCGGGCCCGGTGGAAGACGCCATTGAACGCCGCCTGGCCCACCTGCGCAGCGGCACGCCCCACCTGCACGAAAGCGCCAAAGGCGACGGCACGGTGCTGGAGATCCGGGGTAACCCGCTGCCCGAGGGCGGTTTTGTGACCAGCTACGCCGACATCACCAGCTACAAGAACGCTGCACGCGAGCTGCGGTCCCTCGCCGACGCGCTGGAGCAACGCGTGGCCGACCGCACCCGCGACCTGGACGCCGCACGGCGCGAAGCCGAGCAGGCCAACCGCTCCAAAACCCGCTTTGTGGCCGCCGCCGTGCACGACCTGCTGCAGCCCCTGAACGCCGCGCGCATGTTCACCTCGCTGCTGCGCAGCCATCTGCCGGGCGACGCCGAGCGGCACGCGGTGGACAGCATCGACGGCGCCCTGGCCGCTCAGGACGCCATCCTCAACAGCCTGCTCGACATCTCGCGCATGGAATCGGGCCAGTTCGACGTGCACATCCATGACGTGGCGCTGGGCCCGCTCTTGCAAGTGCTGGGCCACAACTTTGGCGTGCTGGCCGAGAGCCAAGGTTTAAAACTGCGCTGCGTGCCGACGCACGCCGTGGTGCGCACCGACGAAAACCTGCTGCGCCGCATCCTGCAGAACTTTGTTTCCAACGCCATCCGCTACAGCCGCCACGGGCGCATCGTGGTGGGCTGCAGACGGGTGAAGCGGGTGGCGGGCGACCACCTGCGCATCGAAGTGCACGACCAGGGCCCCGGCATCCCCGAGGCGCTGCAGCGCGAGATTTTTGAAGAATTCCGCCGCCTGGACGAAGGCCGCGCCGACGACCGGAGCGCAGGCCTGGGCCTGGCCATCGTCGAACGCCTGGGCCGCCTGCTGGGCCACGAAATTGGCCTGCGCTCGCAACTGGGGCGCGGCAGCGTGTTCTGGGTGTGTGTGCCGCTGGGCAACCCGGCCGCCGCGCAGCAGGCTGCGCCCCCCGCCACGACGCTACAGCCCAGCGACGATGCCCCGCTGCAAGGCAGCATCGCCTGGGTGATCGAGGACGACGGCCCCACCTGCGCCGCCACCCGGGCTCTGCTGGAGCGCTGGGGTTGCCAGGTGCCCCTGGCGGGCGGCGCCCCGGAGGCCCTGGCGCATGCCCAGCCCGGCCAGGCGCCGCAGCTGGTGCTGCTGGACGTGCACCTGGGCGCCAGCCACCATGGCCCCGATGTGTACCTCCAGCTGTGCGAGCGCTGGGGCCAGACCCCGGCCGTGATCCTGGTCACGGCCGAGCGCGACGCCACGCTGCGCCGCCAGGCGGCCGAACGCGGCTGGGGCTTTCTGGCCAAGCCGATGCGCGCCCCGGCGCTGCGCGCCTTGATGAGCCAGACGCTGCTGCGGCTGGGGGAAAGCAACAGGAGATAGACCTCTCACGGTGGGTACTTGGGAAACACCAGGACAGCCCCCGCAGCCGCCCTGGTTCTCATAAAGTACCGCGTCAGCACCTACACACCGAAGCGGAGGACGGAACGATGAGCGAAGCAACTCTGTATGCGATGGATGCCCCACGTGTCAAAAGCGCAGATGCGGCGGCAGACTTTGTGGAGAAATGGCAGGACAGCACCAAGGCGCCGACCGCGCGCATCGCAGCCTTTTTTGAGCGCTTGTTGCAAACCTGGCCAACAGACGGCCCGGGGAGCACTATTTGGTACGAAGGCTTTGACCACAACCCACCCGCAGGACAGGTGCTAGCGATGGCGTTCGCGCTGCGCGAGTTCGACATCGAGCGGCTGCAGCAGCTGCGTGCGATGGCCCAGGCCCATGGCGTGCACATCTTCGACCCGGAAGGCCATGTGCTGTACCTTGCCAATGGCAGCGAAGCCCGTGCGCTGGCGCTGACCACCCCGAAGCCGGGCGCACCCAACCAATGCCCATCTGGCGTGCGCTTTGATGGCGTGTACGAGAGCAAGCGGRAAAAAGGCTGGAGCTACCTGTGCTTCACCGCCGATGGAAAAATATTCTGGCAAAGCATCGCAGGCCGCTTCCAGGCCCGCGCGGTGATGGAGAGCTTTGCCACGGGCGACTCCTTCATCGTCAAAGGCACTTACAAGCCGGGCGAGAAAGCGTTCAGTGCACGGCTGAAGGCCGCGTTCGGCGCGTTCAAGATGGACGGTGTTTTGAAGGAAGATGGCCTGCACGTCCATTCGGAGCGCACGAACGGACGCTACCCGTTCGACTCGGTCTACACATTCCTTCCGCTGTAGCACACCACCGATTCGGATCTGCACCACGCGCCTGGCGCATACACGCCCGGCCGCTCACGCGGTGGACTCTGTCTCCAGGCTTTTCACCAGCACCGCCGCCTGCGTGCGGCTGTAGCACGCGAGCTTTTTCAGAATGGCGGTGACATGCACCTTCACCGTGTTCTCGGCCAAGCCCAGCGTGGCCGCGATCTGTTTGTTGAGCAGGCCATCGGCCAGACACAGCAGCACGCGGAACTGCTGGGGCGTGAGCTGTGCGAGCCGCGCGGCCAACTCGGCGTCGGTCTCGGAGCGCTCGGCCGCCATGGGCGGGAACCAGCTGCCGCCGTCCAGCACGGCCTGGATGGCGTCGCCCATGGCGTCGGCAGGCGCGGACTTTGGGATGAAGCCTGCCGCGCCAAACTGCTGGGCGCGGCGGATGACGCGCGGGTGGTCGTTGGACGAGATGATCACCACGGGCAGCTCGGGGTATTCGCCGCGCACATGCAGCAGGGCCGAGAAGCCGCGTGTGCCGGGCATGCTCAGGTCCAGCAGCACCAGCTCGACCTCGGGGTGGTCCTGCAGCGCCTGGCCCAGCGTGGCGGCGCTGGCGGCCTCCAGCGTGCGGAACTGGGGCAGGCGCTCGCGCAGCACATGCAGCACGGCGGCGCGGAACAGCGGGTGGTCGTCGGCGACGAGGAGCGTGGGCGCGGTGGACATGGAGTTGTGCAGTCTGCCACGGGGGCCATCAGCCCGCCTGGGGGCCTTTCCAGAACGCGGGTTGTGCGTACTGGTGCTTCAAGTGCTCGATCCACAGCCGCACGCGCAGCGGCAGGTGTTTGCGCTGGGGGAAGACCACGTAGATGCCGTTGGGCGGCGCGGCAAAGTCCTCCAGCACCGCGACCAGGCGGCCTGCGGCGATCTCGGCCTCGACCTCCCAGGTGCTGCGCCAGGCAATGCCCCAGCCGCCCAGGCACCAGTCGTGCAGCACCTGACCATCGGAGCAGTCGAGCGGGCCGCCGGGCTTGAGGTGCATGACCTCGGTGGAGCCATCCGCATGCGGCACCCGGAACGCCCAGCCGCGCGTCTGCGATGCATCGCTGGAGAGCGTGAGGCAATCGTGCTGCACCAGCTCGGCCGGGGCGCGCGGGGTGCCGCGCCGGGCCAGGTATTCGGGCGTGGCCACACACAGGCGGCGGTTGTCGGCGATGCGCACGCTCACCAGCGACGAGTCGGGCAGGTCGCCCACGCGCACCGCGCAGTCAAAGCCTTCGCCCGCCAGGTCCACCACGCGGTCGCTGAGGTTGAGGGAGATGGTCACGTCGGGGTGTGCCGAGCGAAAACGCGGCACCAGCGGCGCCACGTGGCGGCGGCCAAAACCGGCGGGCGCGGTGATGCGCAAATGGCCCGTGGCCTTGACGCCGCCTTCGGACACGCTGGCCTCGGCATTGGCCACGTCGGACAGCAGGCGCTGGCAGTCTTCCAGAAACGCGCTGCCCTCGTGCGTGAGGCTGATGCGCCGCGTGGTGCGCACCAGCAGCTTCACGCCCAAGTGTTCTTCCAGCGCATCCAGCCGCCGCCCCATGATGGCCGGTGCCACGCCCTCGGCCTTGGCCGCTGCCGTGAGGCTGCCGCGCGTGGCCACCGATACAAAGGATTCGAAGGCCTTGAGTTTGTCCATGGGCGGTGATTATGGAGACATCCACGCGGTGGCCTGCACCCGGCCGCTGCAGCGTGGCGGCGCCCGGTGGCGGAGAAACTTGAAGCAAAAACAGGCCCTTGCGCGCGACCACATTGCCTCAATAGCTATTATTATTATAGCAATCAGATCAGACGGGACTTGAGGAACCCCACGGTGCCATAGCGTTTGACTTCGGAGTACAGGTCGCGCGTGAGGCCCTGCACCATGGCCGCGTAGGCATCGGCCAGGTCGGGCGCGATGGTGAAGTGGTCGTAGTTCACGATCACGCCCACGCGCTCGCCCTGTGCGGCGATCGGGGCGAGCAGGCGGCGCACCTCCTGCTCGATGGCGTCGATGGTGCTGGCCGTGTTGATCTGCAGGCCCGAGAAGTCGATGTGCAGCAGCTGGCGCGCGGCGTCCAGCTCGAAGCGCTGCACCAGCGGGCGGTTGAGCAACTGCTCGCGCAGGCCCAGCGGGCCGGGCTCGAACAGGCGCATGTCCATGGTCTGCAGGCCGGGGCTGATGCGCGGCGTGAAGGCCATGTGGGCCAGCACGTCGCGCTGCAGGTCGATGCCGGGGGCCAGCTCGATCAGCTCCAGCGCACCGCCGCCATCAGGCTCGCCCGAAGGCACCAGGCGGAACACGCAGCGCTCCGTCACATACAGCACGCGCTGGCCGCGCCGCAGCGCCTCGGCGCCGCTGAAGGTGCGGTGCTCGACCTCGCGCACCAGCTTGCGCGCGCCGCCCTCGTGCAGGATGTGCAGGTGGCCGTCCACCGCCTCCACCTGCAGGTCCCCTGCCGTGAAGGTGCCGACAAACACCACGGTCTTGGCGTTCTGGCTGATGTTGATGAAGCCGCCCGCCCCCGCCAGGCGCGGCCCGAACTTGCTCACGTTGAGGTTGCCGTGCTGGTCGGCCTGCGCCAGGCCCAGGATCGCGATGTCGAGGCCGCCGCCGTCGTAGAAGTCGAACTGGTTGGGCTGGTCGATGATGGCCTGCGGGTTCACGGCCGCGCCAAAGTTCAGGCCGCCTGCGGGGATGCCGCCGATCACGCCGGGCTCGGCCGTGAGCGTGACCAGGTCGATGATGCGCTCTTCGGCCGCCACGTTGGCCACGCCCTCGGGCATGCCGATGCCCAGGTTGACGACCTGGTGCGGGCGCAGCTCCAGCGCCGCGCGGCGGGCAATGATCTTGCGCTCGGTGAGCGGCATCGCCTCCAGCGTGTCCATGGGCACGCGCAGCTCGCCCGCAAACGCAGCGCTGTAGGGCTCGGCAAAGGTCTGGTGGTGGTGCGCGGGCTCGGTGGCCAGCACCACGGCGTCCACCAGCACGCCAGGCACCTTCACCTGCCGGGGGTTGAGCGTGCCGCGCTCTGCGATGCGCTCGACCTGCGCGATGACCACGCCGCCCGAGTTGCGCGCGGCCATGGCGATGGCCAGCGCTTCGAGCGTGAGCGCCTCGCGCTCCATGGTGAGGTTGCCGTCCGCATCGGCTGTGGTCGCGCGGATGATGCCCACGTGGATCGGGAAAGCCTTGTAGAACAGGTAGTCCTGCCCGTCGATGGGCAGGATGCGCACCAGGTCTTCGGTGGTGCGCGCATTGAGCTTGCCGCCGCCGTGGCGCGGGTCTACGAAGGTGTCGAGGCCCACGCGCGTGAGCGTGCCGGGCTTGCCCGCAGCGATGTCACGGAACAAGTGGGTGATCACGCCCTGCGGCAGGTTCCAGGCCTCGATCTGGTTGTCCACCGCCAGCTTCTGGATGCGGGGCACCAGGCTCCAGTGCCCGCCGATCACGCGTTTGAGCAGGCCCGCATGGCCCAGGTGGTTGAGGCCCCGCTGCTTGCCGTCGCCCTGGCCTGCGGCGTAGACCAGCGTGAGGTCGCGTGGGGTTTGTGTGGACTCCCAGCGCTGGGCCAGTGCCACGGCGATGCTCTCGGCAAAACCGATGCCCACAAAGCCGCCGGTGGCCACGGTATCGCCGTCGTGGATGAGCTGCACCGCGTCGGCGGCGCTGACGATCTTGTTCTTGTAGGCAGCGTTCAGCGCGCTGGTGGCCAGGGGTGCCTGCATGGGTTGTCTCCCGATGGTTGTTGTGCGCGCAGCGTAGTGGCTAATGGGCGCCAGCACCACTACGGGCGACTACGGATGAGCCTAGGGATGTCCTGCATAACTCCCTGCGGTCCGTGATAGCGCGGTCTCGGGCGGCCCGCTGCGTTGCTTTTCTTGCCAATAGCCGCGCTATTGGCTGCAAAAAGTCGCCTTGCGGCCCATCCCGATCCGCACTACCACTGACTCGCGAGGGTTATGCAGGACATCCCTAGGGATGTCCTGAACAACTCGAATTCGTGAGTGCTACAAGGCCGCAGTTTTCAGATCGCGCAGAGACCGCCCTTTTTGCCTGCTGGTGGGCCTTGCTTTTGGGTTGCCCCGAGGCCCTTCTTGCCGCCTTCGCGGCCATTTGCCTNGGATGTCCTGAACAACTCGAATTCGTGAGTGCTACAAGGCCGCAGTTTTCAGATCGCGCAGAGACCGCCCTTTTTGCCTGCTGGTGGGCCTTGCTTTTGGGTTGCCCCGAGGCCCTTCTTGCCGCCTTCGCGGCCATTTGCCTGTCTTCAGGCGCACTCATCCCTGCGCCGCCAGCAATTGGTAGCGCACCATCCACAGGTTGGACAGCGCAAACAGCGTCTTGAGCTGCAGCGTGTTCTTCTTCAAACCCCGGTAGCGCACCTTGGTATATCCAAACTGACGCTTGATCACCCTAAAGGGGTGCTCCACTTTAGCTCGGATGCTCGCCTTGATCTTTTCCACTTGGTCTATGAGCGCATCAACGGGGTTGTTCTCTTTGTCCAGCTCTTTGCGCTTGCCCGGGCGCATCGCTATGTGCCATGTCACGCCCTCTTTGGCATCCGGGCGCTTGTGCACGCCTTGATAGCCCGCGTCTCCAAACCCGTCTTTCTCCTCACCGTGCAGCAAGCTGTTGCCTTCTACAACGTCCGCCACGTTGCCCGAGGTGCCGATGACGGTGTGCACCAATCCCGAGTCCGCATCCACCCCGATGTGGGCCTTCATGCCAAAGTGCCACTCGTTGCCCTTTTGGCTCGAATGCATCTCTGGATCGCGCTTTCTGTCCTTGTTCTTGGTGGAGCTGGGCGCTGCGATCAACGTCGCGTCCACCGCTGTCCCGGCCTTGAGCAGTAAGCCCTGGGCTGCCAGCAGGTCGTTGACGGTGGCCAGAATCTGATCAGCCAGCTTGTGTTTCTCCAGCCGATGGCGAAACCTCAGGATGGTGCTCTCATCGGGCACGCGCCCATGGGCATCAAGGCCTGCAAACTCGCGGTAGATCGGCGTGTCAAAGAAGGCTTCTTCCATGCCCTGGTCGGACAGATCAAACCATTGCTGCATGCAATGGATGCGCACCATGGTCTCCAGGGCAAAGGGTGGACGTCCGTTCTTGCCTTCAGGGTAGTACGGGGCAATGAGCTCGACCAATGCCGCCCAGGGAACCACCAATTCCATCTGGGCCAGTAGCTCTTGCTTGCGGGTCTTCTTGGTGCTCAGGTTCAGCTCAAGGCTGCTTTGCTTCATGGCTTGCGAGGATGCCATGACTGATCTGCATCTATCAGACTGCTCGCGAGGTTTTGCAGGATTTCC
>NZ_LUKZ01000026.1 GCF_001633105.1 Acidovorax sp. GW101-3H11 | reverse complement strand
ACCGCTTGCTGCAGCAAGCGGTGGTTACGCCGCCAGTGACGTATGGGGATGTCGTGAGCAAGAACACCGGGGAGAGGCAATCGGATACTATTGCTGGATGAAATTACAGTATCAACGGGGCTACTGGAGCTAAATAGATACCCCTTATGTCTCAACAGGTGTGGGCCGCGCAGGCCCTTGAATCTTTCGATGCGGTGGTGCAGGCCACCGAAGGTTTTCGCAGCCGCGCTGGCCAGCGGCTGATGGCCGAGCAGGTGGCGCGCACGTTCAGTAGCGCTACCTTGGGCAAGGTGGATGAAGAAAGCGGCGAGGCCGCGCCCACGCGCTCCATCGCCGTGATCCAGGCGGGCACGGGCGTAGGCAAGTCGCTGGCGTATTGCGCGCCCGCCATTGCGCTCGCGCTGTCGCGCGGCACGCGGGTGTTGATCTCCACGGCTACCGTCGCGCTGCAGGAGCAATTGGTCAACAAGGACCTGCCCGCGCTGGCCGCGCTGCTGCCCCAGCCCTTCAAGTTTGCGCTGGCCAAGGGGCGCGGGCGCTATGTGTGCAAGCTCAAACTCGACCGCCTGGCGGGCACGGGCGAGGCCGAGGAAGAGGCCGACGACGACCTGTTTGCCGAGGAAGAAGCCGCCGCCCGCGCCAAGCGCCCCCGGCACGAGACCGAGGCACGCATGCAGTTCTATTCGACGATGGCGCAGACGCTGTCGAAAGGCGCATGGGACGGCGACCGCGACAGCCTGGACACACCGCCCGAGCCCGAGGTGTGGAGCCCCGTGGCGGCCGAGGGCGCGTCTTGCACCGGCAAACACTGCCCGGCCTTCAGCCAGTGCACCTATTACGACAAGCGCAAGGAGCTGGTGGGCGCACAGGTCATTGTGGCCAACCACGATTTGCTGCTGTCGTCGCTGGGCGCGCGCGTGCTGCCCGAGCTGGACAACTGCCTGCTGATCCTGGACGAAGCCCACCACCTGCCCGCCACGGCGCTGCAGCAGTTTGCGTGCAGCATGGATTTGTCGCGCATCACCTGGATCGAGCGCTTGTCGAGCCGGGGCCTGCGCATTGGCGCGCTGCTGGAGGTGGAAGAGATTGCCGACATCCCGCGCCATGCGGCCCAGTTGCGGCAGACGCTGCAGGACCTGGCGCGCATCGTCATGGATGTGTACGGCGCCGCGCTCAAAAGCCAGAAGGACACCTGGGGCCCGGCGCGGGTGCGCGTGCCACGGGGCGAGCTGCCCGAGCAACTGGTTGCGCCGCTGGGCCTGCTGGCCGCCAGCGCCGATGGATTTCTGGAAGCGTTGCGCGCCATCAGCAAAGCCCTGCGTGCCGAGATGCGCGACAAGCCCGAAGAGGCCAAGCGCTTGTCCACGCTGTACGCGCAGATCGGCATGCTCGCGCCCCGGCTGGAAGAGCTGCACGCCACCGCGCAACTGCTGCTGCAGGATGCGCCCCAAGGCGCCGACCGCAGCTTTGTGCCCGCCGCCAAATGGTTCACGCTGGAGGTGGATGGCGACTTCATCGTGGTCAAGGCGCACGCCAGCCCCATATTGCCGGGCACCACGCTGCGCAACCACCTGTGGAGCGCAGTGCGTGGTGCGGTGCTGACATCGGCCACGCTTACCAGCTGCGGCAATTTTGAATTTTTCCTGCGCGAAGCGGGCCTGCATGGCGACGAAGCAGCCACGTCGCTGGAGGTGGCCAGCCCCTTCAACTACGCCGCACAGGGCACGCTGATTGCCGCCGAAACGCACGCCGACCCCAAGAACGCGGCGCAGTTCACGGCTGAGATGGTCGATGCACTGCTGCATGACATTGCCCGCGTGGAATACGGCGCGCTGGTGCTTTTCACCTCGCGCGAACAGATGCGCCAGGCCGTGGATGCATTGCCCACCGCCATGCGCAGCGTGGTGCTGGTGCAGAACGCGCTACCGCGCACGCAACTGCTCAAACGCCACCGCGAGCGCGTGGACAACGGCGAGCCCTCGGTCATCTTTGGCATGCAATCGTTTGGCGAGGGGCTGGATTTGCCCGGGCGGCTGTGCGAATCGGTGTTTATCACCAAGCTGCCCTTTGCCCCGCCCGATGACCCGGTGGGCGAGGCCCGTGCCGAATGGCTGCGCGCCGTGGGGCGCGACCCGTTCAGCGAACTGGTGGTGCCTGCCACCGCCATCCGCCTGGCGCAATGGGTGGGCCGCGCCATCCGCACCGAGGAAGACCAGGCGCATGTGTACTGCTACGACAAGCGCCTGACGCGCACCAGTTACGGCCAGCGGCTGCTCAAAGGTTTGCCGCCCTTTGCGCTGGAGCAACGCGCGCCGCTGTAGCTGCGCGTACCTTCGTCCAACTACAACTTCAAAACGAAACCTCATGCCGAACACTGTCCCTGCCTGCCCCCAATGCGGACTTGAGAACACCTACCCCGACGCGAGCCACTACGTGTGCCCCGACTGCACCTTTGTATGGCCGCAGGTGGCAGACACGGACGCGGCGGATGCGGGCGATGGCGTGGTGCGTGACGCCGTACGTGACGCAAATGGCAACCCCCTGGCCGACGGCGACGCCGTGATCCTGGTGAAAGACCTCAAGGTCAAGGGCTCATCATCGAGCCTCAAGAAGGGCACCAAGATCAAGAGCATCCGCCTGGTCGATGGCGCCGATGGGCACAACGTGGACTGCAAGACCGATTTGGGGAGCATGCTGCTCAAGTCAGAGTTTTTGAAGAAGGCGTGAAACCTGGCAATCGGTGTGCCACCGGCCCCGCCGGACACTCCCTCATAATTCCGCCCATGCAGATCGGCCCCACTCTTCAGTCCCACATTGCAGACATCTGCACGCGTTACCACGTGCGGAGGCTGCAAATGTTTGGCTCTGCAGCGGTGGACCAGGAGGGGCCCGACAGCGATGTGGACCTGCTGGTGGAGTTCATTCCCGGCGAAGCGCCCAGTGGCTTTGCCTTGGTGGACATGCAGGATGAGTTGTCTGCGGCATTTGACGGTCGCAAGATTGATCTGGCGTTCCCCTCCGTTCTCAACAATCCTTACCGGCGCCGCGCTATCGAGCCACAGCTGCGCCCACTGTTTCAGTGACGCTGGACCGCACACCCGCGCACCTGGCAGACATGCTGCAGTTTGTGCAAGAGCTGCGTGCCTTGGTGGCGCCATTGAGCGCTGCAGAGTTTGCGCAGCACCGTGTGCTGTGCCTCGCGGTGGAGAAGTTGTTCATCAATCTAGGCGAGGCCGCGTACCGCGTGGACACCTCCCGCGCGCAGTAGATGCCTGATATTCCATGGCGCAAAGTCATCGGTCTGCGCAACATTCTTGCGCACGGGTATGAGCAAGTGGCGCACGAAATTCTCTTCAAGACCATTGCGGACGATCTGCCGGCGCTCGAAACGGCAGTGCTCCGCGCGCTCGCCGACGCCTAGCCCTCCGCCGCCGCCGGAGCCTTTGTCAGACATCCCCCCACGCCCATGCGGCCTGGGGGACGACGCCGCCGAACGCTTGAGAAACCTACAGTGAAGCTATCCGTCCCTCTCACTGGAGCCTCCATGCAACACGACACCGCCGCCCACGAAACCTTGTGGAAACTCATCAAGGACATCCGGTTTGGGATGCTGACCCACCGCACGTCGACCGGCATGCTGCATGCGCACCCGCTCACCACGCAGAACCGCAAGTTTGATGAACACAATGAGCTGTACTTTTTTATCTCCAAATCCGGCGAGTTGTATGAACGCTTGTTGACCGATGGAGAGGTCAATGTGTCCTATGCCAACCCGGACGACGACAGCTACGTCTCCCTGTCGGGTCAGGCCCGCTTTGTGGAAGACCGGGGCCAGAAAGAGGCGCTGTGGTCGCCCATGGCCAAAGCGTGGTTCCCGGGCGGTGTGTCCGACCCTGATCTGGCATTGCTGGTCGTGCGCATCCGCCATGCCGAGTATTGGGATGTCGACGAAAGCAAGATGGTGCAGATCTTCAAGATGGCCAAGGCCGCCATCACCGGCGAGCAACCGCGCGATTTGGGTGAGCACAAAGAGGTCACCCTGTACTGATGCAGCCTTGGCTCCATGGCGCAACGCGCGTGTGGTGAGGCGCATGGGCGGCGCGCCCCAACGTGGGGAACAGGGGCATGGGTCAGCACATGACACACGCAGTTTGAGAATATGAATGAAATTGGCCTCTAGGGATGTCCTGAACAACTCGAATTCGTGAGTGCTACAAGGCCGCAGTTTTCAGATCGCGCAGAGACCGCCCTTTTTGCCTGCTGGTGGGCCTTGCTTTTGGGTTGCCCCGAGGCCCTTCTTGCCGCCTTCGCGGCCATTTGCCTGT
>NZ_LUKZ01000025.1:159304-188406 GCF_001633105.1 Acidovorax sp. GW101-3H11 | reverse complement strand
GGGTCTTCTTGGTGCTCAGGTTCAGCTCAAGGCTGCTTTGCTTCATGGCTTGCGAGGATGCCATGACTGATCTGCATCTATCAGACTGCTCGCGAGGTTTTGCAGGATTTCCCTAGCGCTTATTCAACAAGCGCTGATAGCTACATATTCAATAGCACACCCATCCAAAAAGAGCCCACGGGCTCTTTTTCTTTGCTCCCTTGCCCTTGATTAGCGATCAAAGACATCCAAATACCATCCATACACCATCCATATGGATGTTTTTTGGAGTTTCGTTGATGAACAACATCGTCCCCATCGTCCCGCGAAGCAAGGTTCCCGAGTCTGAAAAAGTCACCATCAACCTGGGCTTTGTCGACCTGGGGCACATCGATCTGCTGGTGTCTGAAGGCTTTTACGCCAACCGCACCGATTTCATTCGCACCGCCATCCGCAATCAGCTGAGCGCGCAGAACGACGCCGTCCGCCAGGTGGTGGCCCGCAAGATGCTTGTGCTCGGGCTGCAGCGTTTTGGCCGGGCTGAGCTGGAGGCCGTGTTGGCGGCCGGCCAGGCACTGGAGATCCGCGTGCTGGGCCTGGCCAGCATCGACGACGACGTGCCACCTGCATTGGCGCAGGCCACCATCGCTTCGGTGACGGTGCTGGGCGCGTTCCATGCCAGTGCAGAGGTCAAAGCCGCGCTGGCGGGGCGCATTCATTGAACACGTCCGACCTGGACCGCAACGTGCCGCCTCTGCGCGCATTCACACAAGGAGTCCCCATGGACTGGAACACCAACCTCAAGCACCTGATGGGCGAAGCCACCCAACTGGTGCGCAGCGGCCACCTGGCCGATGCGACGCGGACCCTGCAGCAGGCACTGGGCGGCGCCGTGGCGCGCCACAGCAGCCCGCCGACCCCCGCCAGCGCGGATACCGCCCTGCCTGGCGACCCCAACCCCGCACCTGCCAACGCTCCACTGTGGCGCCGCTTTGGAGCACAGGCCGACGTTGAAGACGTGATCGTCGTCGACCGCAGCCACCCCGGTTCGCCCCCAAAAGCCGCTCCCCCACAGGCAGAACCGCCCGGCAGCTTTACGCGCATCGCCTTCACACAGTCGGGCACCCGGCACAACCCCCACCACTACCACCTGTATGTGCCCCCGGGCGCTGCCGCCGGCGCACCCATGCCCTTGGTGCTGATGCTGCACGGTTGCACCCAAAACCCCGAAGACTTTGCCACCGGCACCGGCATGAACGCGGCCGCTGCGCCCGCCATCGCGCTGGTGCTGTACCCCGAGCAACCCCACAGCGCCAACCCCAACGGCTGCTGGAACTGGTTTCGCCCCGGCGACCAGCACCGCGGCAGCGGCGAGCCCGCATTGCTGGTAGCCATGGTGCAAGACGTGATGGCGCGCCACGCGGTCGATACGCAGCGCGTGTACGTGGCGGGCCTATCGGCGGGCGGCGCCATGGCCGCACTGCTGGGGCGTGAATACCCCGACCTGTTTGCTGCGGTGGGCGTGCATTCGGGCCTGCAAGCGGGCGCAGCACACAACGTGATGGGCGCGTTATCGGCGATGAAGAACGGGGCCAAACCCGGCGCCACCACCCAACCCACCGCCAGCACACCAACCCTGCCGCCCCCACCCACCATCGTGTTCCACGGCGATGCCGACCCCACCGTGCACGCCCACAACGGCGAGCAATTGATCCAGGCCACGCTCAGCGCCCTGGCCTCAGCCCCCGGCGGCGCACCAGCCACCGTGAAAACCGTGCAACAGGGCCACTCGGCCAGCGGGCAGGGCTACACCCGCACGGTGTATTCGCTGGCGGGCGGCGCAGACACCGAAAGCAAGCGGCCCCGCCCCGCCGTGGCAGAGCACTGGGTGCTGCATGGCGCAGGCCACGCATGGGCCGGTGGCAACGCGGGGGGCAGCCACACCGACCCACGCGGTGTGGACGCCACGCAGGAAATGCTGCGGTTTTTTCTGGAGCATCCGCGGGACTGACCCCGCAAAGCCTGGGTAAACCGATCCTGGCCCGTGATTACCCTCCATGCGCCTCGCCATAATTCTGGCGGGAGCCTGCACCGCCTCGCCATAATTCTGGCGGGAGCCTGCACCGCCCCGCCATACCAACACCAGAGCGCAGCAGAAAAACAGGAGGGAATTCATCATGGAGAACGTCTACATCACCATCGCGGGGCTCATCGCCATCGGGGTGGTCTTCTACGTCCTGCGGCGCGCCAAGCGCCAGGACAACACACACACTAATCTGCGGATCAGCGCCATCACCCTTTCGCCACCATCGGGCAGCGTGTTACAGGCGGGCACCCCCATCACCGCGACCCTGGACTACCGCTACAGCGCGCCGCGAGAGCCGCTGTTTGTCTGGGTCAAGATCCTGGACACCACCTATGACTCCATCTACGAGGGCTCGCACGACCGCATGAACCCGGGCGTGGGGCGCATCAGCCGCAGCGTGCACCTGACGCAGGCGGGCACCGTGCGCGAACTGTCCATCGTGGCCAAGAACAAAGACTTTGTGGAAGTGTTCAACCAGGCCGTCGCCGTTGACTTCCGCTACGAAGAGGCTGAGCTTGACGAAGCGCTGAAGAACGATGGCCGGGGGTCAGAGATCACCGGCATCCGGCTATCCGTTCCATCGCCTGCCACCGTCAAGGCGGGCACCCGCATCGATGTGGAAGTCGAATACAACACCACGGCGGAGGAAGGTGTGGACATCTGGGTCATCCCCGAAACGCAGGCCAACATGACCTACGAAGGAACCATGGGCCGACAGATCGAAACCGGCGTCGTGCACAAGCACTTCACCATCATCGACCCCTGCAAGGTCAACAGCCTCAAGCTGCTGATGAAAAATGCATCGAGCCAGACGGTGTACGAGCGCAGCATGCCGGTGGACTACACCTTCACCGCCTAGCCAGGGCTACCGCAGCCGAACCCGAGACAGCCAGGGCCTTACTGCCGCAACGCAAGGTCTTTGATGACTTCCTCAAGCCCCAGCACCACCCGGGCCAGTCGCTCGAAATCCACCTTGTCCGGCGTGTCCTCGCGGGTGTGATAGTGCGGATAACGGTAGGGCGCCGTATCCGTCACCATCAACGCCGGATAGCCTTCGTCGACGTAGGCCGCGTGGTCTGAGTAGTCGACCCCCGGGATGAACCGGGGCGCCGCAATGCCCTCCGACGGAAATGCAGCGTGAGACCGGAACGAGCGAACCACCGTGCGCACCAGCCCCAGGTCAGCGGTGGTGGCCACAAACGCGATGAAGTCACCTTGCGTGGGGTAGAACTGATTCAGGGGCCATGGGTACTTTTGAGACCCGGCAACGTCTGAAAAGTAGCCCATGGTCTCCAGCGACAGCATGGCCGTCACCGGCACGCCCCGTGCCTTCAGCGCCTGCGCGTGCAGGCGGCTTCCCATCAGCGGGGTTCTGAAATATGGCGGCTCTTCATTGGTGTACAGCACCAGCATCACATCCGACCGCGCGGTTGCGCCGAGATCCTTGAGGCTTTGGGCCAGCGCCAGCACTGCGGCAGTTCCTGTGGCGTTGTCGTTGGCGCCTGGCGTTTCGTGGGCGGAGTCGTAATGGGCGCCCACCACAATCACGCGCTGGCCGGGCGCATTCTGGCTGGGGATGGTGACCTCCAGATTGCGCACCTTCACACCCGACGCGACAAACTCCTGGCGCTGGACTTGGTAGCCATACGACACCAGCTCCGCCTCCAGGTAATTCGCAGCCGCCTCCAACGCCACAGGGTGCTGCACGTTGTGCTCCTGCGCCGCAATGGTGGTGACGTGCTGGCGCAACTGCTGCGCCAACGCTTGCTGCGCGGGGGTGGCGGCGGCCAGCGCACCGCGGTGCGAACTGCCGGGCATGGTGGTCATCACCAACACGCCCGCCAGAAGCAGGCCGAACACGGCAGCAAGGGCACCGGTGATGCGCAGAAGGCTTTGTACCCATCGAACGGCAATTGGTGAAATCTTCATAGACCTCTTTGTTGGTATTCACTGGCACCGCGTGCCCACTCCATCCACCCAGAAAATGGGTGGGGCAGTGTAGGCCACACATTCATGCCGACAGAACCCCAGGCGAGCGCGGCGGCACAATCCTCCTTTTTCGCGCCCACCCCTCCATGCCCCCCATCGCCGTCATCGACTTTGAAACCACCGGTATCTCGCCTGGCCAGGGCGCGCGTGCGACCGAGGTGGCGATCGTGCTGCTCGAAAAAGGCCAGGTGGTGGACCGGTTCCAGAGCCTTATGAAAACCGGGGTGTGGATTCCGTCGTTCATCACCCAACTTACCGGCATCACCAACGCCATGGTGAACGCGGCGCCCGATGCAGCGGGGGTGATGGAGGACGCCGCGCGTTTTGTGGGCGATGCGCCCATGGTGGCGCACAACGCGTCGTTTGACAGCAAGTTCTGGCAGGCCGAGCTGGCCCTGGCCGGGCTGCAGGCGCCGCAGCCGTTTGCGTGCACGGTGCTGCTGTCGCGGCGGCTGTACCCGCAGGCGCCCAGCCACAAGCTGGGGACGCTGGTGGACTACCACGGCCTGCCGCGCACGGGCCAGGCCCACCGGGCGCTGGCCGATGCCGAGATGGCCGCAGCGCTGCTGGCGCGCATGCAGCACGACCTGCGCACCCGCTGGCGCGTGGCCGAGCCCGGCCATGCGCTGCTGCAAACGCTGCAGCGCTGCGCCAAGCCCAAGGTGGGAGCGCTGCTGGCGCAGCATGCGGTGGCCTAGCCAGGGCCTGTGGAGGGTGCGCCAAACCTTGCATAAATACTATCAATTCGATAGCTATCAAGGCATGATGGACGCGCGCAGAAGCCCTTTTTTATTCAAACTTCTTGCATACTGGGGCCGCGGCAGCCCCACACAAGGTGGCTGCGCCCACAACAACCCCCGATGAAAGGTTTTGCCATGGGAATTCTGGTTTTGGGACTGGTGCTGTTTCTGGGTGTGCACTCGGTGCGCATCGTGGCCGATGGCTGGCGCACACAAACGCTGGCGCGCATGGGCGAGATGCCGTGGAAGGGGCTGTATTCGCTGGTGTCGGCCGTGGGCCTGGCGCTCATCGTGTGGGGCTATGGCCTGGCGCGGCAGCAGCCTGTGGTGCTGTGGGTGCCACCCATCGGCATGCGGCACGCGGCGGCGCTGCTCACGCTGATCGCCTTTGTGCTGCTGGCCGCCGCCTATGTGCCGCGCAATGCCATCAAGGCCCGGCTGCACCACCCGATGGTGCTGGGCGTGAAGGTGTGGGCGCTGGCGCATTTGCTGTCCAACGGCAACCTGGCCGATGTGCTGCTGTTTGGCAGCTTCTTGCTGTGGGCCGTGCTGAGCTTTCGCGCCGCACGCCAGCGCGACCGGGCGCAGGGCACGGTGTACGCGGCGGGCAGCGCTGCGGGCACGGGGGCTGCCGTGGTGGTGGGCCTGGTGGCCTGGGCAGGCTTTGCGTTCTGGGGCCATGCGTGGCTGATGGGTGTGGCGCCGATGGGGCGGTAACACGGCAGGGCAGTTGTGCGGTAGGGGCTTCGCCCGCCCGGTTGCCGCCAAATCCCGGAGAATCCGCGCTTTGCGTTTTCTCTTTCTCCTGAGACCTGTATGACCGAAGCCCAGACCCCCGCAACCCCCGCAACCCCCGCAACCCCCGCAACCCCCGCAACCCCCGCCCAGCCGCCCCTGCCCGACCACCTGTCGGTGAACCCCCGCAGCCCGCACCATGTGGCCGCCGTGTTCGAGCACGACATCGGCATCCGCCTCAATGGCAAGGAGCGTTTTGATGTGGAGGAATACTGCATCAGCGAAGGCTGGGTGAAGGTGCCCGCCGGCAAGACGCTGGACCGCAAGGGCCAGCCGCTGCTCATCAAGATCAAGGGCAAGGTCGAAGCGTTCTACAAGTGACCGCTGTACGGGCGGCTGCGCCGCTCGCCCCCGGCGCCTGGGTCATCCACTGCGATGGCAGTGCCTGGCCCAACCCCGGGCGCATGGGCCTGGGGGCGGTGCTGACGGGGCCCGACGGGACCGTGCAGCACCAGATCTCCGAAGCCACCACCTTCACCGGCTGCAACAACGAAGCCGAGTTGCGCGCGCTGATGTTGGCGCTGCACTGGCTGGCGCAACAGGGCATCGCCGCATCAAACCCTGTGCAGGTGTTTAGCGACAACAGCGTGCTGGTGGAGCAGCTGGGCGGCCAACCCACGGCACCGATTGCACGGCTGGCGCCGCTGTTTGACGAAGCACGCCAGGCACTGCATCGGTTCCCGCAAGCCCAGGTCCAGTGGATTCCCCGCCACCGCAATGGCGCGGCCGATACGCTGGCGCGCGCCGCCCTGGGGCTGGCCCCCAAGGCCGCCACGCCGCAGGGGCAGACCATCAAAAAGCGCCGCAGGCGCTGAGCCCCCACCCGGCACGCCCCATCAGGCCGGGTCGAGCCCTGCAGCCGCACGGTAGGCCTGGATGCGCGGCAGCATCGCCTGGCGACGGGCGATGCTTTGCGCGGGCCACAACCCCTCGCGTTCGTAATATTCCGCCACGGCGGGCGCCCCCGGCGGCAGCACCACCCAGGGCTGTTTGGAGGCCGTGAAGATGTGGATGTCGGGCGGCAGGTGGTCGGGTGCATCCAGCGTGCCCACGCGCACAAACGCCATCACGGGCCCCGCGCCTGCGTAGTGGCTCCAGACTGCCACCTGGCAATGCGGGCACCGCGCGATCTGCTGGCCCATGCCGCTTGCTGACGGGGTGTGCACCATCGCCGGGGTGCCTGCGAGCAGCTCCACGCGGTCGGCCTCGATCATCGCGTTGAGCGCAAAGGCCGCGCCGCTTTCGCGCTGGCACCAGCGGCAGTGGCAGCAGTGCACAAACAGCGGGGGCGCCAACAGGCGGTAGCGCACATGGCGGCAGGTGCAGCCGCCTTCCAGTGGGTACTCAGGGGCAGGGTGGGGCATAGCGATGGTGTCCTTGCAGCAGGGTGAGGGTGGGCGCAACACCGGCCGTCAGCCGCAGGCACGGGCCAGCAGCAGCGCCTTTTCCTGCGCGTTGCGGGTGAGACCCGCCGCGCGCTCGAACTCGGCCCGTGCCTCCTTCCCCCGGCCCAGCTTGGCCAACAAATCGCCGCGCACGCTGGGCAGCCAGTGGTAGTGGCGCAGCAGGGGGTCGTCTGTCAGGGCATCGACCAGCGCCAGTGCGGCCTCCGGCCCTTCGGCCATGCCCACAGCGACGGCGCGGTTGAGCGCCACCACGGGCGACGGCGCCACCTGCAGCAGCGCGTCGTACAGCGCCACGATGTGGGGCCAGTCGGTGTCCTGTGCCTGCCTGGCGCGTGCGTGGCAGGCTGCAATAGCACCCTGTAGTGCATAGGGTCCCCAGGCATGGCCTGCGCGTGCCAGCTGTTCGGCCTTGTCGAGTGCTGCCAGGCCACGGCGCACCAGCAACTGGTCCCAGCGTGCACGGTCCTGGTCCATCAGCAGCACGGGCTGGCCTTGCGCGTCGGTGCGTGCGGGCAGGCGCGAGGCCTGGATTTCAAGCAGCGCCACCAGGCCCTGCACCTCGGGCTCGTCGGGCGCCAGGCTGGCCAGCACGCGCACCAGGCGCTGCGCCTCGCCACACAGCGCGGGGCGCATCCAGTCATCGCCCGCCGTGGCGGCATAACCTTCTTTGAAGATGAGGTAGATCACCTCCAGCACCGAGGCCAGGCGCGGCGCGCGCTCGGCCGCGCCGGGCAATTCAAACGGCACATGCGCGGCCGTGAGGCTGCGCTTGGCACGCACGATGCGCTGCGCAACGGTGGGCTCGGGCACCAGGAAGGCGCGTGCGATCTCGGCCGTGGTGAGGCCGCCCAGCAGCCGCAGGGTGAGCGCCACACGCGCCTCCGTGGGCAGCACCGGGTGGCAGGCAGTGAAGATCAGGCGCAGCAGGTCGTCGCCGATGTCGTCCTGCTCGGCGTGCATCAGGGTCTCCACCACATCGGGCGCGTACTGGGCTTCGAGCGCTTCGAGGTCGTGGCCCAGCGCCTCGTTCTCACGCTGGTGCAGCGCCTGCTGGCGCAGATGGTCGATGGCGCGGCGCTTGGCGGTGGTCATGAGCCACGCAGCCGGGTTGGCGGGCAAGCCGGTGGTGGGCCAGTGCTCCAGCGCGGCCAAGAGCGCATCCTGCGCCAGCTCTTCGGCCCGGCCCACGTCGCGCGTCATGCGCGCCACGCTGGCGATGATGCGTGCGGCCTCGATGCGCCACACGGAGTCAATGCTGCGGTGCAGGGCATCGCGGTCGGGCAGGGCGGATTCGTGCATGCCCTCTCAGCCCAGCGCCTGGCTGGCATCCACCATGTGCACAAACTCCCAGGTGTGACCATCGAGGTCGTCAAAGCTGCGCGAGTACATGAAGCCCAGGTCCTGCGCAGGGCGGGGGGTGGTGCCGCCTGCGGCCACGGCCTTGTCCACCAGGCCATCAACCTCTGCACGGCTGCCGCACGAGAAACACACCAGCACTTCAGATGTGGTGCGTGCATCGGCAATCGTTTTGTCGGTGAAGGTTTGATAAAAGCTCTTGACTAGTAGCATCACGAAGAGGTTCTCGCCCACCACCAGGCAGGCGCCCTGGTCGTTGGTGAACTGAGGGTTGAACTCGTAGCCCAGAGCGCGGAAGAAGGCCTGCGATCGGGCCATGTTCTCGATGGGCAGATTCACGAAGATTTGCTGGTGCATGTGGATCTCCTGAAGGGGTTGAAAGGTAAAGGGAAACGGGGCGTTTGCAAAGGTGGTGGGTCAATCCTCAGCCCGCTGGCTTTGTCGCCACCGTCTGCAGATTGACCAAGCCGTCCTCGAAGTCCTGCCCCACCATGCGGTCCATGTTGAAGAACAGGTGGGCGATCTTGGCGAGGTAAGGCACCGGGCCCTGCATGGCCCAGGTGACGCGGGTGGCGCCGGTGCCCTCGGGCAACAGCGTGAACTCGACCTGGTTGTGTGCTTCGAACGGAGCCACGAAGTCGAGCTTCATCGCCACACGCGCCGAAGCGGTAGCGTCCACGATCTCCATGCTGCCGGTGCCTACCTTGTCGCCCTGCCAGGCGTAGCGCGCGCCAGGGCCGACCGTATTGGCGCTGTACTCACCCTTGATGGCCGGGTCCTTGCGCTCGTAGGGGTTCCAGGTGTTGAACTGGCGCAGGTCGTGGATAAGGCCATAGACCCGCTCGGGCGGGGCCGCAATCACACGGCTGCGCTCTACACGGAAAGTGTCAGGACGTGTGGCGGCGTAGGCCAGCAGCAGGGCCAGTGCGGCGAGCAACACCAGGGCGATGGTCTTGATCATGTTGATCTCTCCTGTTCCACCGGCACTCAGCCACGCGCAGCGTCGAGGTCGCGAAAACGTTGCACGGCCTCGCCGGGTGCGAAGTCATCCAGTTCAAAAACCGGGCGCACCTCGATCTCGGCCTCCAGGCCCTCGCCGCGCGGGTTAGGAAAGCGGCGCGCCCATTCCATGGCCTCTTCACGCGAGCGCACCTGGATCAGCGTGTAGCCCGCCAGCAGCTCCTTGGTTTCAGTGAAAGGGCCATCAACCACCGTGCGCTCGCCCCCTTTGCCGTAGCGCACCCGCCAGCCCTGGGCGCTGGCCTTCAGGCCCACGCCATCCAGCAGCACGCCCGCGCGGGCCAGTTCTTCGTGGTACGTACCCATGGCAGCCAAAAGGTCCTCACCGGGCATGACGCCGGCTTCGCTCTCGGG
This sequence comes from Acidovorax sp. GW101-3H11, assembly GCF_001633105.1. Taxonomy (GTDB): domain Bacteria; phylum Pseudomonadota; class Gammaproteobacteria; order Burkholderiales; family Burkholderiaceae_C; genus Acidovorax. The sequence continues at coordinate 178,681 of NZ_LUKZ01000025.1, read as the reverse complement.
GCTGGCCTTGACCAAAATCATGAATCGCATGGCTTATCTCCTCTGGTGGTGAACAAGTGAATGTGTGAGACGGCAGGTTTTGCCGCTCTCATCCACCACGACGAACGGGGATCGCCAGATTCGACATGCATTTCGACAACCAAGGGTTTTCACTTAGAAAATTGGATGCACCGGAGGACGGGCGCTGGTGTTTCGTGGACCTGGCGGGCGCGGTGGTGATCCCGTCCCGGTTTGAAGATACGCGGCCTTTTCACGACGGCCTGTGCGCCCTGAAGGTGGACCCGGGTGCCTGGCGCAGGCATCGACCGCGAAGGGCGTTTTACTTGCGACGGCAGCTCCCACGACTTGAGCCTGTTTGGCGCCGAGGGCCTGGCAATCACTGCTGTCAAAACCCCTGAACCTCTGTCTCGGAGTTGCCTGCACCGTAGTGCTGCTGTACACCTCTGGCTGGCGCCAGCTGTACCGACGTGGGGGCCTGATTTATGCCGCCCATGCAAGAGAACAAGGCGAAGACTGGAGACCACTCACAAAGACGCTCTCCACAAACCACTGAGCTGCGCGCCTCTGCTTGTTTGGGCTACCCGCCAACTCGCACTTTCCGCTTATTTCCTGGAAGGCACCCCTAGGGAGATCACCGATCCCATCCGCTGCAATCAGCACCACGGGCTAGTGTCCTGAGTTAGAAATTCGCAGACAAAATCTCTCGATACTCGCCAGGATGTCATCGGCAGACTTGACCCACGCGAACGGTTTGGGATCTGAATTGTTCAACTCCAGGTATTGGTGGATTGCCTGCTCAAGCTGTCTTGTCGATCGGTGTGTGCCGCGACGGATGCACTTCTCGGTCAGGGTTGCAAACCAACGCTCCACCTGATTGAGCCAGGACGCGGAGGTTGGCGTGAAGTGCACGTGGAACCTGGGATGTCTTGCAAACCATGCCTTGACCGCAGGGGTCTTGTGCGTGCCGTAGTTGTCCATCACCAAATGCACATCCAACTGGGCTGGCACATTCGCTTCAATGGAGCGCAGGAACTGCAAAAACTCCGTGCTGCGATGGCGCCGGTGTAACTCTCCAATCACTTGGCCCGTGGCAATGTCCAGTGCCGCAAACAGCGTCGTCGTTCCATGGCGCATGTAGTCGTGGGTTCTGCGCTCAGGGATGCCCGGCATCAGCGGCAAGATCGGCTGTGTGCGGTCCAATGCCTGTATTTGACTCTTCTCATCCACGCACAACACCATCGCCTTGAGTGGCGGGTCCATGTACAGGCCGACAATGTCGCGGACCTTTTCGACAAAAAACGGATCACTGGAGAGTTTGAACGTCTCCTGGCGGTGCGGCTGCAAACCGAAAGCCCGCCAGATTCGACTCACAGCCGTCTGTGACATGCCCATTGCGCGGGCCATGGTGCGGCTACTCCAGTGAGTCGCGCCAACTGGCACAGACTCCAGCGTCTTGGCGATCACTGCATCAACGCGCTCATCTTCAATCGTGCGCGGAGCGCCAGGGCGCGGCGCATCCAGCAAACCCTCCAAGCGCAGTTCAACAAAACGGCCCCGCCACTTGGAAACCGTCTGCTGCGTGACCCGCTGGCGCGCTGCCACCACCTTGTTGTCCAGGCCCTCAGCGCACGCGAGCACGATGCGCGCGCGCAGGGCCAAGGCCTGCGCGGTCTTACGGCGCTTGGCCAACGCAATCAATTGCTCTCGCTCCGTTGCGCTCAACACCAATGGAGTCTTTGGTCTTCCGCTCATGGCCACCTCGTCGTGTAACACCCTACACGAATGATTGCCATCAGGGAAAACAATTCAATGAATTTTTAACTCAGGACACTAGATACAATTTGTTAAGAACTGACCCGTCGCTTGACGCGCCCTCCCGCACGCCAGCCTCCGACGAAAGAGCGCAAGCCAGCCACATACGGAGCCCAGCCCATGGCACGAGGATCGAGAAACCCGCCGCAGCAGCCATGGCAGATGGCAGCGCTGGCGTTACTGGCCCCAAGGGTGCTGTCATTGCTTTGCGCCGGGGCTGGGGCCGGGAGCCTGCATGCACAGGTGGCTGTGGCTGACCTGCCGCTGGAGCAACTCATGCAGATGCAGGTCACCACGGCCAGTCGCTATGCTCAAACGGCGCTCGAAGCCCCCGCCGCCGTGAGCGTGGTCACTGCCGACGACATCCGGCTGTTTGGCTACCGAACACTGGCCGAAGTGCTGGGCAGCATGCGCGGGCTGTACATCTCTTATGACCGCGCTTACCACTACCTGGGCACCCGCGGCTTTGCAACCCCGGGCGACTACAACACACGGGTGCTGCTGCTGGTCGATGGAGTGCGTTTCAACGACAACATCTACGACCAGGCGGGCATCGGCAGCGACTTTCCACTGGACCTGGACCTGGTGGACCGGGTGGACCGGGTGGAGTTTGTGCCCGGGCCCGGGTCGGCGGTGTATGGGGCCAATGCATTCTTTGGCGTCATCAATGTGATCACGCGCAAAGGCCGCCAGCTGGCCGGGCCGCAGGTGAGTGCGGAGGCGGGCAGCCACGGCAGCGCCAAGCTGAGGGCTTCGGTGGGCACGACGGATGCGCTGGGAGCAGACTGGCTGGTTTCGGCCACCCGGACCACCAAGCGTGGGGCCGACCAGCGCTACCCCGTCTTCGATACGCCAGAGAACCCTGGCGGCATCGCGCAGAGGCTCGACTACGACCGCAGCACCCAGCTGTTTGTGCGCCGGGCGCACGGGGGGCTGGCGCTCACGCTGGCCCATGGCGAGCGCACCAAGGGCGTGCCCACGGCCGCGTTTTCGCAGGTCTTCAACGACCCGCGCTCGCGCTTCATCGACCAAAGCACGCTGCTGGCGGCCGAATACACCACGCAACTGCAGCCCACGCTGGCCTTTACCGGGCGGCTGCATGCAGGCCGCTACCAGTTTGTGGGCGACTATGTGTACGACTACCCGCCCATCACGCAGAACCGCGACGTGGGCACCGGCCAGTGGTGGGGCACCGAGTGGCAGTGGGTGAGCACGGCGCTGGCGCGCCACAAGCTCTCTTGGGGCCTGGACTACCGGCGCGACACGCGCATCGACCAGACCAATACCGACCTTGCACCGCCCGCCCAGTACCTGGATGCCCGCCGCAAAGGCGACGTGCTGGGCCTGTACTTCCAGGACGAGTTCGCGCTCAGCGCCGACCTCACGCTCCATGCCGGGCTGCGCTGGGGCAAGCAGTCGGGCAGCACAAGCGCCGTCCACCCCCGCCTGGGGCTGGTGTACTGGTGGAACCCCGCCACCGCCGTCAAGCTGCTGCACGGCACGGCCTACCGCCCGCCCAACGCCTACGAGCGCGACTACCGCGTGGACCTGCCGGGTGGCGTAGTGGAAGGAACGGGCTTGCGCTCGGAGCGCGTGCGCACCACCGAGCTGGCGCTGGAACACGCACCCAACGCCGCCAGCCGCTGGCTGCTCACGGCATTCCGCTCGTCCGTGACCGATCTGGTCGCGTTCGACACTTCCAGCCACGCCGATCGGCTCACGGTGGGCAACACCCGTGCCGTGCAGGTGCACGGCCTGGAGGCCGAGGCCGAGCAGCGCTGGCAGGGCGGCCAGCGCGTGCGCGTGGCCTACGGCTGGCAGCGGGCGCGCGACCCCTCGCAGGCCGGGCCGCTCACCAACGCCCCCCGGCACCTGCTCAAGCTGCAGTGGTCGGACACCCTGCGCTGGGGCGCGGTGCCGGGTGTCGGCACGGGGCGCTATGGCATCGAGGCCATCGGCATCGGCCCGCGCAGCACGGTGCGCGGCACCCGCCTGCCCGGGCATGTGCTGACCAATGCCACCTACACCACCCGCGTGGCCGATGTCGATGTGTCGGTGGGGGTCTACAACCTGTTCAACCGCCAGCACGCCGACCCGGCCTCGTTCGAGATCCGCGAGGACACCGTGCGCCAGGACGGGCGGACCTACCGCATCAAGCTCACCTACGCGTTCTGAGCCATGTCCACCCCCCCTGCGCCTACACACAAAGCTGGTGGCCTGGCTGTGGGTGGTGCTGTGCGCGGTGGGCGGGGGCGCCAGCCATGCCAACGAACCCGTGGGCGAGCTGGAGCTGAAGGCCGCCTACATCTTCAACTTCATCCAGTTCATCGAATGGCCCGACAGCGAGGCGGACTCGCCCCAGGAGATGGGCCTGTGCGTGTCGCCCTTCAGCCCGCTCCGGCGCCCCCTGAGTGCGCTGGAGGGCAAACCCGCCAGCAAGGGCCGCACCCTGCGGGTGAAGCTGCTGGAACCCGCCAGCCTGCGCCAGTGCCGCGTGGTGGTGCTGAGCAATGCGGATGTCGAGCCTGCGCTGCGCGCGCTGCGGGCCCTGCCTGCGGCGCACGGCGTGCTCACGGTCTCCGATGAGCTGACCTTCGTCAACCCCGAGATCGTCATCGCATTGGCCCAGCGCGATGGGCGCATCGTGTTCGGCATCAACCCCGATGCGGCCGCGAAGGCGGGGCTCACCATCAGCTCCAGGCTGTTGCGCCTGGCCCGGGCGGGCAAATGACGCCCCTGCAGCCCACCCCCGCCCCCCAGGCACCGGCCCCGCTGCTGCCGCCCATCCTGCTGTCGTCGCGGCTGGTGGCCACGGGCATCCTGTCGGCCGGCCTGGCGCTGCTGACCGTGGTGCTGGCGCTCACGGCCATGGACTACTGGAGCACCCGCAGCTCGATGCTGCAGGACAGCCGCGTGGAGGCCGCCATCGTGGCCGACAACATCTCGGCAGCCGTGATGTTCCGCGACACGGGCACGGCCAACGAAATGCTGGGTGCGCTGCGCTCGTCGTCGATGGTGCTGGCGGCGGGCGTGTACGACAACGATGGCGTGCTGTTTGCCCACTATGTGCGTGACCGCGACCCGGCGTTTCCGACCACGCTGCGCGCGGCGGGCATGAACGGTGCGCTGGAGCGCTCCGGCTGGGAGCGGCTGGAGATCGCCCGCGCCATCCCGGGTGCGGTGGGCACGGCGAACCCCCTGGGCACGCTGTACATCCGCAAGTCAATGCGCGAGCTGCACACCCGGCTGGCCCTGCGTTTTGCCAGCGCACTGCTGGTGGCCGTGTGCGCCATGGGGGTGGCCACGGCCATGGTGCTGCGCAGCCGCGCCGCCGTGCGCGAGGCCGAGCACCGGCTGCACACGCTGGCCCACACCGACGCCGTCACGGGCACCGGCAACCGCCACGCGTTCAACGAGCGGCTGGCCGCCGAGCTGGAGCAGGCACGCAGCCAGGGGCACCGGGTGGCGCTGGTCTACATCGATCTGGACAACTTCAAGACGCTCAACGACACCTTCGGGCATGCCGCAGGTGACGGCCTGCTGCGCCAGGTGGCGCAGCGCCTGCAGTCGGTGGTGCGCAGCGACGACACCATCGCACGCCTGGGCGGCGACGAGTTTGCGCTGATCCTGCGGCTGGACATGGACGACGCCGCGCTGGAGAAATACGCGCAGCGCATCATCGGCGTCTTCCAGGCGGCCTACAGCGAGGTGGGGCAGCAGATGAACGTCACGGGCAGCGCGGGCATTGCGACCTTTCCCGACGATGCGCCCGACATCAACGCCCTGGTGAGCAACGCCGACACCGCCATGTACCGCGCCAAGGAGATGGGCAAGAACCGCTGCGTGCGCTTCGAGCCGTCGATGAACCAGGCCGTGGTGCGGCGCCAGGCCATCGAACATGCGCTGCGCGCCGAGCTGGAGCAGCAGGGCGGCGGGCTGGCACTGCACTACCAGCCGCTGTTTGCCGCGCGCGGCCAGGCCATGGTGGGGGCCGAGGCGCTGCTGCGCTGGACCCACGCCGAGCTGGGCCCGGTGCCGCCACTCGAAGCCGTGTCGGTGGCCGAGGACTGCGGCCTCATCGTGCCGCTGGGCTACTGGGTGCTGCGCACCGCCTGCCGCGACGCCGCGCGCTGGACTGCCCCCGGGCCGCTGCGGGTGGCCGTCAACATCTCGGCGCGCCAGCTGGGCGACCCGCAGTTTCTGGAGCGCGTGATGGACATCCTGCGCGAGGAAGGCCTGCCCGCCCACCTGCTCGAAATCGAACTCACCGAAACCGTGCTGATGGAAAACATGGAGGCGGGCGCGCACACGCTGCACCGCCTGAGCCAGCTGGGCATCCACCTGGCCATTGACGACTTCGGCACAGGCTACTCATCGCTGGCCTACCTGCGCCAGCTGCCGATGCGGCGCCTGAAGATCGACCGCAGCTTTGTGCGCGACCTGCCCGAGCAGGAACACAGCCGCACCATCGTCACCGCCATCGTGGCGCTGGCCCACGGCCTGGGGTTGCAGGTGACCGCCGAGGGCGTGGAAACCCCGCAGCAGGCCGACTACCTGGTGCAGCAAGGCTGCGATGTGCTGCAGGGTTACGTGTTTGCGCGGCCCATGCCGGTGGCGCAGTTTCTGGCGCTGCAGGCGGGTGCCACGGCATAGGGCACAGGGCTGCTCAAGCCTCAGCGCCGTGGTAGCAGGGTGCGACCTCGCGCACCTCCACGGTGGCCCATTCGGCGGCCGGGCAGGCGCGCGCAATGGCCACGGCCTCGTCGCGGGTGGCGCAGTCCAGCAGATAGAAGCCGCCCACCATTTCCTTGGTCTCGGCAAACGGGCCATCCACCAGCCGGGTCTGGCCCTCGCGCACCTGCAGGCGCACGGCCTGGTCGGTGGAGGCCAGCGACTCGGAGGCACGCAGCAGGCCCCGCGCCTGCAGCCCTTCGCCAAACCGCTGCATGCGCGCATAGGCCTCCTGCCCACCCGCCAGCCCCCGTTCAGCGCGCTGGCCGTGGGGTTCCATGATGAGCAGCATGTAGGGCATGGGGGTCTCCTGAACAGAAAGAAAAAGGGGGATGGGACCCACCTGGGCCGCCATCCTGTCAATGGGATTAGCTATTATTTTTATAGCTTAAAGTGCTTGTCTGTCGCGCGGTAGCGGCCAATTTTTATCACATTCTTGCGCGCTGCCGCAGGCCTGTGCTATCTTTGGCCCCCTATGCAACGCAGCATGCTCCTACCCACCCTATCGCTAGGCCTAGTGCCTGGCCGGGGTCTGCCTGCGTTCGCCACCCTCGTTGCCTGATTCGCTCAGCGCAACACCTGATCTCCCCCTGACCCCGGCCCGCGAACCAGCCTTTGCACACGCAAAGGGCTGCAGGGGATGTCACACGTTTTGTTTTCATTTCGTTTGACCTGCTGTGCACACCGTGCACACACCGTTCGTGGAGCCTCTCATGATTGCCAAGCCCGCCACCAAGTACCAGCCCATCGCCCCCATTGCGCTCGCCGACCGCCAATGGCCCAGCCGCAGCATCACCCGCGCACCCCGGTGGCTCTCCACCGACCTGCGCGACGGCAACCAGGCGCTGTTCGAGCCGATGAACGGCGAGCGCAAGATGAAGCTCTTTGCCGAGCTGGTGCGCATCGGCTTCAAGGAGATCGAGGTCGGTTTTCCGGCAGCATCGCAGACCGACTTCGACTTTGTGCGCCGCCTCATCGACGAGAACCTCATCCCCGACGACGTGACCCTCATGGTCATGACCCAGTCGCGCGAAGACCTGATCGCTCGCACCGTCGAGGCTGTGCAGGGCGCGCCACGCGCCATCGTGCACCTCTACAACGCCACCGCACCCGCCTGGCGGCGCATCGTGTTCGGCATGAACGTGACGCAGGTGATGCAGCTCATCGCGCACCACGTGGGCTACCTCAAGCAGCTGACCGATACGCAGCCCGAAACGCAGTGGACCTTGCAATACTCACCCGAGACCTTCAGCGCCACCGAACTCAGCGTGTCCCTCAAGGCCTGCCAGACCGCGATTGCCGCGTGGAACGCTGGCCCCGGTCGCCCCATCATCATCAACCTGCCCACCACGGTGGAGAACGCCACGCCCAACGTGTTTGCCGACCAGATCGAGTGGATGGACCGGCACCTTGCGCCGCGCGAGCACATCGTGCTCTCGGTGCACCCGCACAACGACCGGGGCACGGGCGTGGCGGCGGCAGAACTCGCGATGATGGCCGGCGCCGACCGCGTGGAAGGCTGCCTCTTCGGCAACGGCGAGCGCTGCGGCAACGTGGACATCGTGACCCTGGCGCTCAACCTCTACACACAGGGCGTGCACCCGAACCTCGACTTCTCGGACATCACCTCGGTCGCGCGCATTGCCGAGGAATGCACCTCGCTGCCCGTGCACCCGCGCCACCCGTATGCGGGCGACCTGGTGTTCACCGCGTTCTCGGGCTCGCACCAGGATGCGATCAAGAAGGGCTTTGCCGCGCAGGACCCGAATGCGCTGTGGGAGGTGCCCTATTTGCCCATCGACCCCGCCGACCTCGGCCGCACCTACGACAGCGTGATCCGCGTGAACAGCCAGTCGGGCAAGGGCGGCATTGCCTTCTTGCTGGAGCGTGAACACGGCGTGGTGATGCCGCGCCGCATGCAGGTGGAGTTCAGCGCCGTGGTGCAGCGCCAGACCGATGCGAGCGAAGGCGAGATGACGGGCGATGCGCTGTGGAGCCTGTTCCAGGCCACCTACCTGCGGGCCCCCGCGCAGGCTGCCATCACCTGCCACAGCCACAAGCTCGATGAAGACGGCCAGGGCATCGAGCTGGACGTGACCATCGACGGCACACGCCAGACGCTGCGCGGCCAGGGCAACGGCCCGATTGCCGCCACGGTGGATGCGCTGGGCCTGCCGCTGCGCGTGGACCACTACGAGGAACGCGCCACCGGCACCGGCGCCAACGCGCAGGCACTGGCGATTGTGGAAGCCGCGATGGAGGGCGTGGCCGGTGCCACCTTTGGCGCGGGGGCCAGCCACAACATCGTGACTGCCTCGGTGCTGGCCATTGTGGGCGTGGCCAACCGCTTGATGGCGCGGCGCCCGCAGGCCACGGCAGGGGCCACGGCGGCCCCGATGGCGCATGTGGATTGAGCAGCGGGTGGTGACGGGGGTACTATCAAAACAGTAGCTGTCAGCGCTTGATGGTCGCGCGCAGGCAGCACTTTTGAGCAATATCCCCAGCCTGTGGACGGGGTAGGGGCCCGCCCCGCGCCCCATCCGTTACCCTTCGGCCCATGCGCGTTTTTCACCGCCTGGCTTTTGCCACCTGCACCGCCGCCCTGCTGGTCCTTGCCGGATGTGGCACCTCACGGCCCCCGCCGTCGCCCACATCCAGTGCGCCCCTGCGCACCACGCCGCCGCTCACAGCCGAGCAGGCGCACGACATCGCCATCCACGCACTGGGCCTGGTGGGCACGCCCTACCGCTTTGGCGGCAACACGCCCGACTCGGGCTTTGACTGCAGTGGCCTCATCGGCTACGTGTACCGCAACCAGGTGGGCACGCCGCCGCCACGCACGGTGGCGCAGCTCAACACCTGGGGCGCCCCCATCGACAGCAACGAGCTGCGCACGGGCGACCTGGTGGTGTTCGGCACCGGCCGCCAGCCCAGCCATGCGGGCATCTACGTGGGCGAGGGGCGGTTTGTGCACGCGCCGTCCACCGGCGGCACGGTGCGGCTGGATCACCTGCAGTCGCGCCACTGGGCGCGGCAGAATGCGGCGTTTCGCAGACCGTAGAGGCTCCCCCTGAGTCGCCTTCGGCGCCTTCCCCCTGAGGGGGACGACGCACTCGCTGCGGGGCGGCCCTTGCTCTGCGTCACTGGCCTGGGCAGCGCCAGTTCCGGGCTGTGTGACCACATCCTTGGCCAGTGGACAACGGCGGCTCCGCGACAATCGGGGCCACCATGACCCACGCACACCGCTCCGCCACCCCCATTTCCACCCACGACACGACGCGCATCGATGACACGCGCATCAAGGCCGTGCGCCCGCTGATCACGCCGGCGCTGCTGCAGGAATGGTTGCCCACGCCCGATGCGGCGCAGACCCTGGTCGAGACCAGCCGTGCCGCCATTTCGCGCATCCTGCATGGGCAGGATGACCGGCTCATCGTGGTGGTGGGGCCTTGCTCCATCCACGACCATGGCCAGGCCATGGACTATGCGCACCAGCTCAAGGTGCAGGCCGATGCGCTGGCGGACGACCTGCTCATCGTGATGCGGGTGTACTTTGAAAAGCCGCGCACCACTGTGGGCTGGAAGGGCTACATCAACGACCCGCACCTGGATGGCAGTTTTGCCATCAACGAAGGCCTGGAGCTGGCGCGCCAGCTGCTGCTGGATGTGCTGGCGCTGGGCCTGCCGGTGGGCACCGAATTCCTGGACCTGCTCTCTCCACAGTTCATCAGCGACCTGGTGAGCTGGGGCGCGATTGGCGCGCGCACCACCGAGAGCCAGAGCCACCGGCAGCTGGCCAGCGGGCTGTCGTGCCCCGTGGGGTTCAAGAACGGTACCGACGGGGGCGTGAAGGTGGCGAGCGATGCCATCCAGGCGGCCAGCGCCGCGCACGCGTTCATGGGCATGACCAAGATGGGCCAGGCCGCGATCTTCGAGACGCGGGGCAACAACGACTGCCACGTGATCCTGCGCGGCGGCAAGCAGCCCAACTACAGCGCGGCCGATGTGAACGCCACCTGCGCCGTGCTCAAGGCCGCAGGCCTGCGCGAGCAGGTGATGATTGACGTGAGCCACGCCAACAGCAGCAAGCAGCACCAGCGCCAGATCACGGTGGCAGACGACGTGGCGCAACAGATTGCCGCAGGCGACATACGCATCACCGGTCTGATGATCGAGAGCCACCTGCAGGAAGGCCGCCAGGACATCGTGGCGGGCCAGCCGCTCACGCCCGGCGTGTCGGTGACGGATGCCTGCATCAGCCTGGCGCAGACGGTGCCGGTGCTCGAAAGCCTGGCCGCCGCCGTGCGTGCCCGCCGCGCACGCACCTGACAGCAAGGGGCAAGCCCCGAGCGCGGCGGGGCCTGCGGGGTACAGGGATGCAGGGGCCCATTTCATTTGGGGCAAACCCCCATGCAGTGCCCCGGCGGGGGGTGCCCGTGCGGTGTAGCATTGCCCTTGCGACCCGGGGGGCTGCCGCCCCCCGGATTTTTCACTGTGGTGCAGGCATTGAGCCTGTGCCCGCCTGCTGCCCGACTGCCTTGTTGTTCCCACTGCCCTGCGCCTGCCTACGCACCCCGGTCGCCCTGCCCCGGCGGTGCCAGTGCACGCGCCTGTGCACCGTGGTTGCCTGACGACCATGCCACCAGCGCAAGCCACCGCAGAAGCCGCCAGGCTCCAGGCACTGCAGTCTTACGCCATCCTCGACACCCCGGCCGAAGAGAGTTTTGACCAGCTGGCCAAGCTGGCGGCACAGGTGTGCCACTGCCCCATGGCGGTTGTCAACTTTGTGGACCACGAGCGGCAGTGGTTCAAGGCCACCGTGGGTGTGCCTTTTCGCGAAACCGACCGCGCGATTGCGTTCTGCGCCCATGCCCTCAGTGGCAGCCGCGAGCCCCGCGTGGTACCCGATGCCCGGCTGGACCCCAGCTTTGCCCACAACCCGCTGGTGCAGGATGAACCGCACATCCGCTTCTATGCCTGCGTTCCGCTGGTGACGAACGAGGGGTTTGCGCTGGGCACCCTGGCGGTGCTTGACTCTGTGCCGCGCAGTCTGTCGCCCGAGCAACTGGAGGGCCTGCGCATCCTGGCCGAGCAGACCATGATGCAGCTGGAGCTGCGGCGCCAGAAGCAGTTGCTGGGTGAGCTGGTGCAGCAGCGCGACCAGATGCACGCAGAGCTGGCCGCGCAGGGCGAGGCGCTGCGCGTGACGGGGCAGATTGCGCGGGTTGGTGGCTGGACGGTCGAGCTGCCCGGCATGCAGCTGAGCTGGTCGGACGAAATCGTTGCCGCCTACGGCATTGCACAGCGCACGGGCTCGGCCGCCCAGCTGCTGCAGCTGTACACCCTGTCGCACCGCGCGGCGGTGCAGAAGGCGTTTGACGACTGCGTGCTGAAGGGCACGCCGTTTGACATCGAGGCCGAGGTGATGATGCCCGGCGACCGGCATTTCTGGGTGCGCACGGCGGGCCAGGCGGTGTGTGATGCCGACGGCCACATCGTGCGCGTGCAAGGCGCGTTCCAGGACATCTCGGCGCAGCACCAGGCCCACCAGGCGCGGCAGTTCAGCGAAGAGCGTTTTCACCTGGTGTCGCGCGCCACGGCCGATGCCGTGTGGGACTGGAACCTGCACACCGATGCGATGTGGTGGAACGAGGGCATACAGAACCTGTTTGGCGTGCCGCTGGACCAGCTGCCGCCCGACAGCACCTCATGGACCCTGCGCCTGCACCCCGACGACAGCGCTGCGGTGCTCGACGGCATCCATGCGGCCATCGACGGTTCAGCCAACCACTGGTCGGACGAATACCGCTTTCGCCGCCAGGACGGCAGCTACGCCTGGGTGCTGGACCGCGGCTTTCTGATCCGCGATCTGCAGGGCAGGGCGGTGCGGATGGTCGGCGGCATGACCGACATCAGCGCCCAGAAGCTGGCCGACCTGGATGCCCAGCGCGATGCGCAGAACCATGCCGAGCTGCTGCAGGTGCAGCAGCGCATCTCGTCACTGGACATGCCCTTGCCCGAGGTGTTGCAGCTGGTGGCCAGCACCGTGCTGCGCCAGACCGGGGCGCGCGGCGCGATGGTGGAACTGCTGCAAGGCCGCCAGCTGGTGGCGCAGGCCTCGGCGGGCGACCATGTGCGGCCTGTGGGCAACCTGCTGCCGGTGGACCAGAGCCTGCTCTGGCCCGCGCTCAGCCAGGGCCAGACCGTGGTGTGCAACGACACCGAGGCCGAGGGCTGGGACATGGCCTCGATGCCGCACCGCCACGGCGTTCTGTCGGTGATGGCCGTGCCGCTGCGCAGTGGCGACGCCATCGTGGGTTCGCTCAAGGTCACCTCAGACAGGACCAACGCGTTCTCGCGCCGCGACGTGGCCCACCTGGAGATCCTCACCGAATCCCTGGGTGCCATGGTGCAGCTGCGCCATGTGGCCGGGCAGCTTCACGCGTCCGAGCTGCAGTACCGCATGCTGTTTGACGAGCACCCGCACCCGATGTGGGTGTACGACAAGGAAACGCAGCAGCTGCAGGCGGTGAACCGGTCGATGGAGACCCACTACGGCTACACCGAGGCCGAGCTGCTGACCATGCAGATGACCGACCTGTGGCCGGCCGAGCGGCGCGATGCCATCCGCGCGTCCATCGACGCCATCCCCATGAGCCAGCGCAACAAGCCGGTGATCAGCCGCCATGTCAAAAAGGACGGCTCGTTCATGGACGTGGAGATCACGGCGGGCAGCATCAGCTTCAACGGCCGCCCGGCGCGGCAGGTGCTGGCCACCGACGTGACCGAGCGCCTGCGCACCGAGCGCGAGCTCGCGCGCATGGGCCGCGCACAGCGCCTCTTGAGCGCCTGCAACGAAACCCTGGTGCGCGCCACCTCCGAAACCGCCCTGCTGCAGGCCGTCTGCCAGATTGCGGTGGACATTGGCGGCTACCGCATGGGCTGGGTGGGGTTGGCGCTGGACGATGAACGCAAGTCCATCCAGCCCGTGGCCCACGCGGGCTACAACGAGAACTACCTGGAGAACCTGCGCCTGTCCTGGTCAGCCGACGACCCCTACGGGCGCGGCCCGGCGGGCATGGCCATCCGCTCGGGCCAGCCGGTGATCGTGCAGGACATCCGCACCGAAGGCGACTTCGCCGACTGGACCGAGCGCATGCTGGGCCACGGTTTCCATGGCGTGATCTGCCTGCCCCTGCAGCACCGCGACCAGGACCGCGCGTTTGGCCTGCTCTACCTGTACGCGCCCGACATCCTGCAGATCAGCCCCGAGGAAGCCGCGCTGCTGCAGGAGCTGGCCAGCGACCTGGCGTTTGGCATCACCAGCCTGCGCGCGCACACGGCGCAGCAGCGGCTGCAGGCCTCGGTGCTCAAGGTGGCGGCGGCCGTGTCGGCCAGCACCGGCACCGAGTTTTTTGTGCAGCTGGTGCGCAACATGGCCGACGCCCTCGATGCCCAGGGGGGCTGCGTAGTGCGGCTGCTGCCCGCCACGGCCCAGGGCCAGGCCCCCCGCGTGGTGACGCTGGCCGCCGTGCTCGATGGCCAGATGCTGCCCAACGACGAATACACCCTGGCCGGCACCCCCAGCCTGCTGCTGATGTCGCAGCGCACCCATGTGGTGACCGACAAGGTGCAGCAGCTGTACCCCGAAGCCCCCGTGCTGCGCGCGGTGGGTGCCCAGGCCTATGTGGGCCAGCAGCTGTGCAATGCCGACGGCGAGGTGGTGGGCATCGTCTTCGTGCTGTTCCGCCACGCGATTGCCGACACGGACTTCATCACCTCCACGCTGCAGATCTTTGCCTCGCGTGCGTCGGCCGAGATCGAGCGGCAGCTCGCCGATATCCGCATCCGCCACCAGGCCTCGCTGCTGGACAAGGCGCAGGACGCCATCCTGGTGCGCGACCTGGACCACCGCATCATCTTCTGGAACAAGAGCGCGGAGCGCCTGTACGGCTGGTCGCAGCTGCAGGCGCTGGGGCAGTCCATCGAGACGCTGCTGTACGAAGACCCCACGCATTTCCGGCATGCCACGCAGACAGTGCTGGAGCACGGCGAGTGGACCGGCGAGATTGTGCAGCGCCACCGCGATGGCAGCACCATCGAGGTGGAAGGCCGCTGGACGCTGGTGCGTGGCGACGACGGCCAGCCACAGTCCATCCTGGCCATCAACACCGATATCCGCCAGCGCAAGGCCAGCGAGCGGGAGATCCAGCGCCTGGCGTTCTACGACGCGCTCACCGGCCTGCCCAACCGCATGCTGCTCATGGACCGCATGCACCAGGCCTTGGCCGCCGCGCAGCGGCGCCAGCAGGGCGGGGCGCTGCTGTTCATCGACATGGACAACTTCAAGCAGCTCAACGACACCCTGGGCCACGACCAGGGCGACCTGCTGCTGCAGCAGGTGGCGCAGCGCCTGAACACCTGCGTGCGCGCGGTGGACACGGTGGCGCGCCTGGGCGGCGACGAGTTTGTGGTGATGCTCGAAGAGCTCAGCCCCAAACCCCACGAGCTGGCCATGCACGCCCGCAGCGTAGGCGAAAAAATCCTGACCATGCTGGCCGTGCCGTATGCGCTGGCGGGCTACCAGTACCGCAGCACGCCCAGCATCGGCATTGCGCCGTTCACGGGGGAGCTGGCCAACGTGGGCGAGCTGCTCAAGCAGGCCGACCTGGCCATGTACCAGGCCAAGACCGCCGGGCGCAACACGCTGCGCTTTTTTGACCCCGACATGCAGGCCGTGGTCACGGCCCGTGCCGCGCTGGAGGCCGACCTGCGCTCGGCCCTGGCGCAAGACGAATTTTTGCTGCACTTTCAGCCGCAGATGCACCACAGCGGCCAGTGTGTGGGGGTGGAGGCGCTGGTGCGCTGGGCCCATCCGCAGCGCGGCATGGTCTCGCCCGCGCAGTTCATCCCGCTGGCCGAGGAAACCGGGCTCATTCTGCCCCTGGGCCGCTGGGTGCTGCACAACGCCTGCCAGCAGCTGGCCAGCTGGCAGCAAGACCCGGCCCTGGCCCACCTGACCATGGCCGTGAACGTGAGTTCGCGCCAGTTCCGCCACGCCAGTTTTGTGGACGACGTGGCCCGGGTGCTGGCCATCACGGGCGCACCGTCGGGCCAGCTCAAGCTGGAGCTGACCGAAAGTGTGCTGGTGGAGGACATGGAAACCACCATCGCCACCATGGAGGCGCTGCGCAGCTACGGCGTGGGTTTTTCGCTGGACGACTTTGGCACGGGCTACTCCAGCCTGAGCTATCTCAAGCGCATGCCGCTCAACCAGCTCAAGATCGACCAGAGTTTTGTGCGCGACCTGCTCACCGACCCCAACGACGCCGCGATTGTGGACACCATCATCGGCCTGTCGCGCAGCCTGGGCCTGGAAGTGATCGCCGAAGGCGTGGAAAGCACCGAGCAGCGCGAGCTGCTGGCCCGCGCAGGCTGCCAGCTCTACCAGGGCTACCTGTTCAGCCGCCCCCTGTCGGTGGACCTCCTGGACGCCTTCCTGCGCACTCCGGCTGCGTAGGCTGCCTGCCCCGGGGCGGTTTCCTCGCTTTTCCTTTTACAAAACCTGGATAAAACCACAGCCTTGGCTGTGGTTTTTGCTTTCAGAAGGCGCCGGGGCCATTGCCAAGCCGACGGCCGACCATCCCTGGGCAGCGAAGGCCCTTGGGTTGGGACCCACACAGCACCTCTCCAACGGCCCGGGAGTTGTTCCCTGTCTTTCTTCTTATATCTTTTATAAATACATAGTCGTAGTAGTAAGGGGCGGCCCTTGCTGTGGACAACTGGTTTTTCTGCAGCCTGGGCGCGCACTTAGCCATCTGCCAACTCTGTGCACCGATCCCTGCTCCCGCTGTCACGGCAACGGGGACAAAAGCCAGCGGTCGCCTTTTTCTGTGGATAACCCGGCGCTTGTGCCAGAACTATCCCCAGTTTTACGCACCGGGCGCCAGCCAGGCAAAAATAGTAGTCAAAACTGCCTTCTCCGCGCAATGGATAAGCACTTATAGCTATATAAATGATAGCAATCAGGACTTTCTGCGCAACCAGACACCTGCATTTCCCTGCGCCAGGCACCCGCCCGTCCTGACCGACCCCGACCGATCGGATCGCCGCGCGGAACCCCTTCTCCCTTTTTTTGCCCCCGGCCCGCCGGGGCGCTGCCGTCTTCCCTTGTGCAGGGATGCCTGAGGGGCCCCGGAGTGGGGGTTCTGGTTATTCTTTGATAGCTCTATATATAAATAGCAGTAGTAATAGAGTCGCCCCCTTTCTGTGGACAAGCGCTTTTTCCTGAATGCTGGCGCGGGTTTGCGTCGCCGCAAAGTCTGTGCGGCGTGCTGCACAAAGCGCGGGGCCCAGGTACAACAACTTTTCGGCAGCGGTTGTTCGTGTGGATAACTGCCCGGTTGTGCCAGAACTCTTCCCAGACTTATCCACAATTCGGGGTACTGGCCTCGATTTTTTTGGGGCTCCCGGGACCTGAGAGGCGTCTGCAGAGCGAAAAAAAGCCCGGCGTCTGTGGAAAGACGCCGGGCGGGTGGGGATGCAGCCGTTGGCCGCTGATTCGTGTCTTACTGGGCGGGTGCCGGGCCGGGCTTGCCACCCGCGCCGCCGTGACCGCCATGGTGGCGGCCTTCGCCCCCCTTCATGCCGCCCATGCGGTGCCCTCGGTGCGCCTGGGCGTCAAAGGTCTTTTGCTGCTCGGGCGTCAGCGCGGCGTAGAAGGCCTTGGTGGCCTCGCCCCGGCGGTCGGCCTCGGCGGCATGCTGGGCGCGCAGGGCCCGCATGCGGTCGATGCGCTCGGGGGTGGTGAGCTTGTCCATGTCCTGGCGGTCCAGGCGCGCGGGGCGCTCGCCGGGCTGCAGGGCGGTGGTGAAGGTGGTCCAGGCGGGTTCCTGGGCGGCGGTTAGCTTGAGCTGGGCCTTGAGTTCGGCCAGGTGCTTGGCATGGCGCTGGGCGTGGTCGCCGTGGCGGCGCTCGTGCCGGCCCTCGGGGGCCTTGGCCGAAGCGGCCGGGGGTGTGGCGGGTGGCTGCTGCGCCAAAACGGGCAGGGCCATGGCCGCCAGCAGGGCGGTGGCAGCAAAGCGGCGTTGGAAGGGGAGTGCCATGGTGGGTGTCCTTTCACGGGGGTTGGCTCGCTGCAACGACCGTTTCAGCGATTGAGGTGCAGTGTCTGCCCCGCATGTAACGCCGCCGTGCGCGTTGGATGAGGCTGTGTAAAGTTGTGACAAGAAGCTCCATCGGCGGGCGGCCTGTTCCCCTGGTCCATCAGGGTCAAAATGCCTTCTTCCGCTCGATGGGTAAGTCTTTATAGCTATCAAATTGATAGTTTTTGACGCGCATCAAGCCGCAGCCCCGGCAGCCCTGCACCAGGCCCGGGGTGGCGACCGCCGACAATGGCGGGTACCGAGCCCGTTGGCTTGTTTTTTATTCACCAACGCCCCCAACAAAAGGTTTTCCGTGTTCAAGAACATGATCGTGTACCGCATTGCTCCGCAATGGCAGGTGGAATTGACGCAGGTCGAAGAGGCGCTGGCCAAGGCGCCCTTCATGGAATGTGGCGCCACGCAGGAAAAATCCCTGGGCTGGGTGCCGCCGCGCGGTGAACCGCACGGCCCGCTGGCCGAGTCGGTCGGGGGCCAGTGGATCCTGCGCTTCATGGTCGAATCCAAGGTGCTGCCCGGCAGCGTGCTGGCGCGCAAGGTCAAGGAAAAGGCCGAACGCATCGAGCAGGAAACCGGCCGCAAGCCCGGCAAGAAGGAAAGCAAGGAGCTGAAAGACGAGGCCAAGCTCGACCTGCTGCCCATGGCCTTCACCAAGCAGGGCTCGATGTGGGTGTGGATCGACACCACATCGCGCCTGCTGGTGCTGGACACCTCCAGCCAGGGCCGCGCCGACGAAGTGGTCACGCTGCTGGTCGAATCCCTGCCCGGCCTGTCGGTATCGCTGATCAACACCCAGACCAGCCCGCAAGCGGCCATGTCCCACTGGCTCAAGGAGCAGGAGCCGCCCGTGGGCTTCACCGTGGACCGCGAGTGCGAACTCAAGAGCGCGAATGAAGAGAAGGCCGTGGTGCGCTACGCCCGCCACCCACTGGACATCGAGGAGGTGCAGGCCCACATCGACGCGGGCAAGCTGCCCACCAAACTTGCCCTCACCTGGGACGACCGCGTGAGCTTCATGCTCACCGAAGGCCTGCAGATCAAGAAGGTGTCGTTCCTGGACACGGTGTTCGAAGGCACCAAGTCCGACGACGGCGGTTTTGACACCGACGTGGCGATTGCCACGGGCGAGCTGGTCAAGCTGATCCCCGACCTGATCGAGGCGCTGGGGGGCGAGGCGGAGAGTGGCGTGGCCAGTGCGGCCGATGCGGTGGCAGCCACTGCCACTGCTGCGGCTCCAGCCACGGCTGCACCACGCGCTTCGGCGCCTTCTGTGTCCACGGCACCCGCACGCAAATCAGCTGGTGGCGGCGTGGTGACGGGGCCCCGGGAGGCCCCGGTGGATACGGATCCGGGGGCGGCGCCGTTTTGATGGCGGGATCATCAATCCCCTCGGGGATCTTGCGCTTTGCGCCGTGATCTTCAGCCGGCGTGTGGTGTGTCCGTTGCAGTGGCGTATTGAGCAGGTCGTTTGATGGGGCAACCACTGCCTATTTGTCGCATCCCGGACGATTGCATAGACTCTAAACGCTATCCACTCTTCATGGCCCGAGCTGTTTTGAAGGAGTTGATAGAGTCCTTGCAATCTATCCAGGGAGTGAAGCCATGTTGATTGCCCTGCACAAGAACGCCCGCACCGTTGATTGCCCTGCACAAGAACGCCCGCACCACTCCC
>NZ_LUKZ01000025.1:0-158610 GCF_001633105.1 Acidovorax sp. GW101-3H11 | reverse complement strand
TTGCTGCGCTATGTGGCCTTGTACAACCACCAGTTGCCGCAGTCAGCGCTCAAGAGCAGTACGCCGATGCAGGCCATGAAACAGTGGTATCAGACGCACCCGCATCTTTTTCACAAGCGACCCTATGATCGTCCGGGATGTGACACCTATTCAGGCATGCGCTATTTCGTTTGAACGGCGGCTGTCTTTTTGGGTATGACACTCATAATTTCGCGGACAAAAAGTTTTCTCCACGCATCTTTGGTCGAGTCTTCAATCAACTGCGGCATGAAGCCGAAGGCCAAGGTGCGTTCGCCCCGCACCATGATTCCGCTGTCGGGTTGCAAGATGTCTGTAGCCAGTAGTTTGTAGCCTTCTCGGGGGGTGATGGAGGCGTAACTGGTATAGAGGCTTCGGGATGGCTTGATACGGAAAACCTCGCCGTTGATCAGAAATACCCCTCCTTTGTTTTTCCATTTGAGTCTGGAAATACCAAAAACATCGTTCATCCAGTCAGTGGTCGGTTTTCCATTTTCATCAAATTCTCCAAGGCGCATATCTTGAATGAGTGCTCCACCATTTTTCCAGTAGGTGGTTAGTTTGGATTTGATGCTTTGCGGTAGTGCTGCCTGGTGAGGAACCAGGATGGCGTCAAGACTGTGAATGATGGAATCATCCTGGAGCAGATTTTTTTCTCCAATGATATGAACATCCAACTCCGGCTGGTTGCTCAGGATTTTGTATGCTGCAAACAGTGCATCCCGATGGGTGTTTCGTCCGGCACTTCGTTCCCCATGCCAGACATAGAAATTTGTGGTGGAGCCCAGGATGCCGATCTTGGATTTTTTCCTTGCAGGTGTGGGGTTATCCCTGGCCGGCTGGATCGAGATAGCGCTGAGCTTTTCTTTATCGATGGTTGCCGACTGGCCTGCCGTTGCCTGGCGTTGTAATCCACCCACCTCGAAACCGATAACGTTGACCTGGGAAAGCGCTTGGGCAATGGTGCTGTTGATAACAGGAATCAGCTCGTGGGTTTTCTTTTGTCTCTCCCATACCTCGGCATAGGCACCTACCATGATTTGCTTGTAGCCCAATGAACCCATGTAGTTGGCAAGTGTGGGAAGAACGTCCGTGTCCGGAACCAGCTTGTACCCGTCATAGAAATTGAAATCTATCACGGCAATATCGATACAGTCAGTCAGTTTTTCCACGACACCGGTTGCATAGATGGCGTCATGCGAAGTAAAGGTCTCGGCGAAGTAACCCATGGCCAGAGCTCCACTTTTCTGAATTGACTTGGCATATAAACATGTGGCATCTCGGAGCCGGTTTTCTCGATATTCCTTGTGAGTGTGAAGAAAGGGTTCTATTTTTTGAGGGCCAAGTTGGATGTTGTTGTTGTAATTGATGGTAGGCTGGGGTATGCCATATTTTTTTGAAAAATCACGCTGGGTAGATTCTTTGTAATCGCGCCATTGATAGCCAGTTTGGCCATACTTGATCTCATGCTCTTCCTGGAGACCCACTGCAAAGCCAAGTATTTTTCCTGGGTAGCGATTGGAAAAATGGTGAACAGTTTTTTCTATGAATTCCGTTGATTTTTTTTGAATGAAATCATCTGTAAAATCAAGCTGCCATTGATAGTCTCCAGAAAAGTTTTTCATTACTAAATCTGGATGATCTTTGTAGATCCATGCAGGGGCCGTGGACGTGTCCGGTATATTTTTTCCATTCTCATCGAGGTAGGACCGTCCACCCATATCGAGGACCAGTATCAGGGAGAGCCCGCTGCCGACAATAGCATCAAGGTATTTGTGGTAGTGGGAAAATTGATATTGGTTTTTTTGATCTTCTATGTCGGACCAATTGAGATAAAAGGTTACATGGCTGAAGCCATGGTTTTTAATGCTACTCAGTAAATTAATATCCTGTTTGATATCCCAAGGCATCAAAATAATGCTTGAAACAGGGGCCTTGGACGAAGTGCTGTTAGCAAAGGCGATAGACGAAAAGAGAAATGCCGCAATACAGATGATTTTTTTCATGGGAGAGGCTGTGGAATAAATTCGATGCGCTGTCTCAACATCCTGGATCACAAGGTATTTGAGCGTTGCCCTCCTGCTGGGGATGGAGAGGGCGTACAGGTTGAAGAACAACAGGCGCAGGTGTTTTTCGCACCATTGTTTCATGGACCGTTGAGGCGCTTTTTGGGGAGCTGTGCCCCCCGGCTTTACAGGTGTTCCTGGAGACGCGGTGTGCTGCGGATATCAGGCAGCCTGCGTGATCTGTGCCACCAATGTGTATAGCGCTTCCACATACCCATCCCCAATCCCCAGCACCTCACACTGCCGCACCAGCTGCTCCAGATAGTCCCGGTTGCTGCCGATGCGCCCGCAGGCCTTTGCAATGGTCGCGGCGGTGGCCTGCATCGACAGGTTGCCCCGGTAATGGGTGTGGGTGGTGTTGGCCACCAGAACCAGCGCCTGCACCGCACCTTGGGGTGTGGGCAGCGCAAGCAGTTGCGGGCAGTAGGCGCCGGTGATCATCTCGCGGCGCCAGAGCAGGCGGGATTCGGCATCGACCTGCGGGGCGGGTATCCGGAACGCCAGGCCTTCGCAGACCTGGCTGGCGTCCGGCTCCAGCGTCAGCACCAGCCCGGGGCAATCGGGCGTGCCCCGGCCGATGGTGGTGCCCAGGGCAAAACGGCGTCCGTACCCGGGCAGGCAGGCCCGGCGCACTTCGTCGAAATGAAAACCCGGGTTCCACATCAGCGAACCATAGGCAAACACCCACAGGTCAAGCGATTGTGTGGTGATGGTGGCGAGCACCTCGCCGCGCGAGCGTTCCACCTCGCTGTCGGGCAGGCGCCAGTGGGCGGGCAGGCCCTGGCTGCGGGCCTGGGCGTCCCATTCGGCCAAGGCCTCATCGGTCAGGCGCAGGCCCGAAGCGTGGGCCGGGGTGAGCCGGCCTTGCAGCTCGGGCAGGTGGAGGAAAGCGTTGGGGTGGGGCATGGTGGCGGGCTGCAGCTTACCGGCGGGCCAGGTCGAACACCAGCACATTGGCGCCAGTGCCATGCTGCAGGGTCAGCTGGTTTTCATCCTCCAGCAACGCGCCGTCGCCCGCAGCCAGTGGCACGCCGTTGACCTGCACGCTGCCCTGTGCCACATGCACATACGCCAGGCGCAGGGGGTCGAGCGCCTGCGTGGCGGTTTCGGCATCTCCGTCGAACAGGCCTGCCCAGAAGGTGGCATCGGCATTCATGCTGAGCGAACCATCGACCCCTTTGCGCGATGCAAGGCGAACCAGGCGGCCCCGGCGGTCTGCGGCCGGAAAGTGCTTTTGCTCGTAGCTGGGACGGATGCCGGTGAACAGGGGTTTGAACCAGATCTGCAGGAAGTGGGTGTCCTGGTCCTGCAGCGCGTTGAATTCGCTGTGCTGCACGCCCCAGCCTGCGCTCATGCGCTGCACATCGCCGGGGCGCAGGATGCCGGTGGGGGGCGTTGGCGCAGGGGCAGAGCCGTCCGCAGGGCTGCGCTGCGGCAGGTTGTCCTGGTGGGCCAATGCGCCGCTGAGCACATAGCTCACGATCTCCATGTTGCGGTGGCCGTGGCTGCCAAAGCCCTGGCCGGGGGCCATGGTGTCGTCGTTGAGCACCAGCAGGTTGCCATGGCCCTGGTGGCGCAGGTCAAAGTAGCTGCCAAACGAAAAACTGTGGGCACTGTGCAGCCAGCCGGTGGAGGAGCGGCCCCGGTCTGCGGCTGCGCGGACGGTGATCACGGTGAAGGTGTCCTGCGGTTGGCGAAAGGGTTGTGCACATCGGGCGATGGCATGTACCAACTGTAGAGGGCGGGGCCGCCCCGATAAACGGGGTGCGCACAAACGGAGTGTTCTGGAAACGCGGCCAATAGGGGCCTGTGAGAGTGGTGCGCGAGCTGGCGCGTGTCCTGCGTTGGAAGTTCTTTGTGAAACGCGTTTTCAACGCAGGACACCAGGCGCTACCGACCCGCAAACGACGCGCTCTGGCGCAGGTGGAACGCCTCTACCCCTGCGCGAAAGTCTTCGGTGCCTGCACAGTGCACAAAGGCGTCCTTTTCTGCGGCCAGTTGCTCGGGCAGCGTGTGGTCCATCGACGCACGCATCAGGCGCTTCATGGCGCCGTAGGCCAGCGTGGGGCCGCTGGCCAGGCGCTGGGCGAGGGCGGCAGTGGCACTGTCCAGTTCGGCGGCGGGCACCACGCGGTTGACGAGGCCCAGGCGCAGCGCGTCGTCAGCGGTGAAGGCGTCGCCCAGCAGCGCAATCTCCAGCGCCTGGCGCACGCCCACGATGCGCGGCAGCGCCCACGAGGCGCCCACGTCGCAGCTGGTGCCCAGGTTGATGTAGGCCAGGTTCAGGCGTGTGCCTTCGGCGGCGATCACGTAGTCGGCCATGAGCAGCAGGCTCAGGCCCGCGCCGGCTGCCACACCGTGCACTTGCGCAACGACGGGCGCGTTCATCTGCGCCAGCAGGAGCAGTGCTGCGTTGAGCGGCGTGAGAATGTCGATGGCACTCTGCACCGGGTCGGCGCGCAGCGTGGCCAGGTCGCCACCGGCCATGAAACCCCGGCCGTTGCCACACAACACCACGGCGCGCACGGCAGGGTCGGCGGCAACGGTCTGCACGGCGGCGAGGAAGGCGTTGGCCATGGGCACGTCGATGGCATTGAGTGCCTCGGGTCGGTTGAAGCGCAGCGTGGCAATGGCGCCTTCGCGCTCCAGCAGCAGGGGCGGTGTGGCGGGGGTGGTGGCGGTGTTTTTCATGTCAAATAGGCCTTCTGCGCGCGCCAGTAAAGCGCTTATAGCTCCTGTTTTGATAGTGAACGGGCTAGGCAGGTGTTGCAGGTCTGTCCACCAACCCGCGTTCAGCCGTACAGCGCCTCGATCTCGGCCGCATAGGTTTTGTAGATGCTCGTGCGGCGCACCTTCATCGTCGCGGTCACCTCGCCGTCGTCGTGGTCCAGCTCCTTGGTGAGCAGATGGAACTTGCGGATCTGCGAGACCTGCGCGAGGCGCTGGTTGCCCTGGTTGATTTCGGCGTCGATGAGGCCGCGCACCTCCGGGTGCTCCACCAGCGAGCGGTAGTGCGTGAACGGGATGCGCCGCGCCTCGGCCCATTTGCCCACGGTCTCGTAGTCGATCATCACCAGCGCGCCGACAAACTTGCGCGCCTCGGCCACGATGATGCATTCCTTGATGAAGGGGCTGCCCTTCATCGTGTTCTCGATCTCGGAGGGCGTGAGGTTCTTGCCCCCGGCCGTGATCATGATGTCCTTGAGGCGGTCCACGATCTTGATTTGGTCGTGTTCCTCGCGCACCACGTCGCCCGTGTGCAGCCAGCCATCCACGATGCTGCTGGCTGTGGCCTCGGGGTTCTTGTAGTAGCCCGCAAACACCATCTCGCCTTTGATCTGAAGCTCTCCGTTGTCCGCAATGCGGTGCTCCACGCCCTGCGTGGGCACGCCCACGGTGCCCACCACCACATGGTCCAGACGGTGGCCCGTGACCATGCCGGTGGATTCGGTCAGGCCATACACCTCGATGAGCGGCACGCCGAGCACGCGGAAAAAGCGCACCACGTCGGGCGGAATGGGCGCGGCGCCGGTGAGCGCCACATGGGCATTGCGCAGGCCGATGAAGTTCTGCAGCGCGCGGAACACCAGCCAGTAGCTGGCGGCATAAGTGAGCTTGTCGCCAGCGCTCCAGTTGCTGTGCGGCTTCTCGGCCAGCGGCTTGCAGGCGTTGTAGGCCTTGTGGAACAGTGTGCGGCGCAGGCCACCGGTTTCCTGCAGCTTGATGTGGATGGCGGCGTGCAGCTTTTCCCAGATGCGCGGCACGCCCAGGAACATGGTGGGCGCGACTTCGCGCAGGTCTTCCTGCACGGTGCGAATGGATTCGCCAAAGTTCACCTGCGAGCCGAGGTAGACGGGCACAAAGCTGGTGAGCATCTGCTCGGCCACATGGCACAGCGGCAGGTACGACAGGTGGGTGGTGTCCCGCGACAGCTCCAGCCGGTCCACGATGCCGGGCACCACGCCCCGGATGTTGCGGTACGAAATCATCGCGCCCTTGGGCTTGCCGGTGGAACCCGAGGTGTAGATCATCAGGCCCACGTCATCCAGCCGCTGGCGTGCGAGGGCGTCGTCGATGATGGCTTGTTGGCCCGACGCTGCGCCGAGCTGTTCGACCTCGTCAAAGGTGGCGATGAACTGCCGCACCTCGGGCGCAAAGCTGCGCAGGCCCTTGGTTTCCATCACCACGATCTTTTTCAGGCGCGGCAGATCGGGCAGGGCAGCGAGCAGCTTGTCGGTCTGCTCCTGGTCTTCGCAGACCATGATCTCGATGTCGGCATGGCCCACCACATAAGCCACCTCGTTGGTGGGGCTGGTGGGGTACACACCCACCGTCACCGCGCCCACCAGGCCTGCGCCCATCTGGGCCAGCACCCATTCGATGCGGTTCTCGGAGATCACGCCCACATGCCCGCCCGCAGGCAGGCCCAGTGCCTTGAGGCCCAGGCCGAAGTGGCTGGCGCGCTGGTGGTACTGCGCCCAGGTGAAGGGCTTCCAGATGCCGAAGTCCTTTTGCCGGATGGCGATGCGCTGCGCATCGGTGCGCGCACGCTCGCGCAGCATCTGGGGCAGGGTGAGGTCGGGAAGTGTGCTCATGACAGCCAGCGTTTGCGACGCTTGTAATGCTTGATGTCCTTGAAGCTTTTCGCCTCGCCGCCACCGCCCATGCCGAGGTAGAACTCGCGCACATCCGGGTCATTGGCCAGGCGCTCGGCCGTGCCGTCGATCACGATCTTGCCGTTCTCCATGATGTAACCCCGGTGCGCCACGGCCAGCGCCACGGTGGCGTTCTGCTCCACCAGCAGCATGCTGGTGCCCCGCTCGGCATTGATGCGCGCGATGATGGTGAATATGTCTTCGACCAGCTTCGGAGACAAGCCCAGCGAGGGTTCATCCAGCAGGATGAGCTGCGGCTGCGCGATGAGCGCGCGGCCAATGGCCAGCATCTGCTGCTCGCCACCCGACAGGTAGCCCGCCAGGCCCTTGCGCCGCTCGTGCAGGCGCGGGAAGTAGCTGTAGACCAGATCGAAATCCGGCGTTGTACCGCTGCGCCCCGTGAGTGCATAGGTGGCGGCCACCAGGTTCTCTTCGACCGTGAGGTCCTCAAACACGCGGCGGCCTTCCATCACATGGCTCAGGCCGTTGCGCACCAGCTGCTGTGGGGCCACGGCGGCCGTGGGCTGGCCGTTGAAGTGGATGCTGCCGCTTTCGACCACACCATCCTCCAGCGCCAGCAGGCCCGAGATGGCCTTGAGCGTGGTGCTTTTGCCCGCCCCGTTGCTGCCCAGCAGCGCCACGATCTGCCCGCGCGGCACGGCCAGCGACAGGCCGCGCAGGGCCTGCACCACCTTGTTGTAGATGACCTCGATGTTGTTGACTTCGAGGACGTGGGCCGGGGTTGGCTGGGTCATGGCGCAGGCAGTGTCAGAGCTTGATCCAGTCCGATGCCGCGACCATTTTTTGCGCCTTCATGTCGGCGCGGTACACACGGCCCACGGGGATCGAGTTGCCGCTGATGGTGATCGGCACGCCGATCAGCCCGCCGGTGTCGAAGTCCTTGATGGAGTTGAGCGCGGCCTTCAGGTTGGGGCCGGTGAGGGGTTTGCCAGCGTCCAGCGTGCGCTTGGCGGCCTCGGTGAACAGCATCGCGGCCAGGAAGCCCTGGATGTAGGCCGTGCTCTGGTACTCGGGTCGCAGCGCGCGGATCTTCTCCAGCATGGGCGCCTTCTCGGTGTCGTAGTAATAGCGATAGGGCATCACGCCCATGAAGCCGTCGGCGGCCTCGCCCATCTTCATCACGGTGGAGCTGTCCATGGTCCAGAAGGTGCCCATCCACTTGCTGGTCATGCCCTGTTGCTTGCCCTGGGTGATGAACTCGGGGATGGGCGCGAGGATGTAGCCATGGAAGATGGTGTAGTCGGGCGCCGCGCGGCGCAGCTTGATGACTTCGGTGGACACATCCACGCTGCCGGCGGGCGTCATGATCTTGATGGGCACCGACAGGCCCAGCTGCTTGGCCATGGCTTCGCTGGACTCGATGGGGTCGCGGCCGAACTCGGAGTCCGAGTACACGAAGGCAACCTTGGCACCGGGCTTTTCCTTGGCGATGTGCTTGAGCAGGATGCCGAACATCTCGGTGTAGTCGGGGCCCACGAGGAACTGGCTCGGGTACTTCTTGGGGTCGTTGAGTTCGGTGGCAAACGACGCGCCCGCCATCAGGATGTTGCCGTTGCGGTCCAGCTCGGGGTTGATGGTTTTGGAGAAGCCCGTGGAGTCGCCGTAGTACAGGTTGACCTTGTTCTGGCTGGTGATCTTCTTGAACGCAGCCACCGACACATCGACTTTGTAGCCCGTGTCCTCGGGCACGTACTTGACCTTGCGGCCCTTGATGCCACCCGCGTCGTTGAGCATCTTCACGTAGTCGCCCATGCCCGCGTTGATGCCCACGCCCGCAAACGCGAACACGCCGGTGAGCGGGATGGAGCCGCCGATCACGATCTCTTCAGCGCCTTGCGCCAGCACCGACAGCGGGCTGGTGAGGGCGGCGGCGCCAGCGGCTCCGAGCAAGAGTTGGCGGCGCTGGAAGGAAGTGCGTTGTGTGTCCATGGTTGTCTCCTGTGGATTTAGTTGCGGAAAGGCCAGAGATGGAAAAAACGACGGACGCGCCGCCACACTTCGGCCAGGCCATGGGGCTCGAAGACGAGGAAACCGATGATGAGCAGGCCAAATATGACCGTGCGCACGGGCGAGAGGAGCACGGTGAGTTCGCTGCCGCCGGGCATCAGGTCCACCACGAGCTTGAGCAGCTCGGGCACCATGGTCATGAACACCGCGCCCAGGATGCCGCCCAGGATGGAGCCCATGCCGCCGACGATGATGGCCGCGAGAAAGAAGATGGACATGAGCAGAGGAAAACTCTCGGGCGTGACCACGCGAAAGAAGTACGCCCACAGCCCGCCTGCCACGCCCGCATAGAACGACGACAGGCCAAACGACAGCAGCTTGTAGCGCAGCAGCGGTATACCCAGCACCTCGGCCGAAATGTCGCGGTCGCGAATCGCGATGAACGCACGCCCCACGCGCGTGCGGAACAGGTTGGCCGCACCCAGCAGCATGAGGATCGTCACGGGCACGATGAGCCAGTACAGCCGGAACGAGGTGTCGAGCGCCATGCCGAACAGCTTGGCGGGCGGCACGCTCAGGCCGCCGGTGCCGCCAGTGAACTTCCAGTTGGCAAAGATGAAGTGCGCGATGAACGATGCGGCAATGGTGGCAATTGCCAGGTACAGGCCCTTCACGCGCAGCGAGGGGATGCCCACCACGATGCCGCCCAGCATGGCGACGAAGCCACCGGCCAGCAGGTTGAGCACAAAGGGCGTGCCCACCTTGGTTTCCAGCACGGCCACGGTGTAGGCGCCCAGGCCCATGAAGGCGGCCTGCCCCAGGCTGACGAGGCCCGTGTAGCCCGTGAGGATGTTGAGCCCTGTGGCGCTGGCCACATTGATGCTGACCAGGCAGGCCAGGTAGAGCCAGTAGTCGCTGGCCATGAAGGGGAACAGCACCAGCAGCGCGGCGCCCACGGCCAGCCACACTTTTTGCGTGCGCGAGTCGAACAGCGCCGCGTCGGCGATGTAGGTTTCCTTGAGGGTTCCGATGCGCATGGGGTCGGCCTTAGAGTCTCTCGATTTCGTGCGTTCCGAACAGGCCGTACGGCCGCACCAGCAGCACCGCCACCAGCACGATGAAGGTGGCCAGCAGCTTGTATTCGCCGCCCAGGTAGGCCCCGGCCAGTGCTTCGATCAGGCCGATGAGGATGCCGCCGATGAGCGCACCCAGCACGCTGTCGAGCCCGCCCACGATGACGACCACCAGCACCGACAGCCCGAACACGCCCATGCTGGAAGAGATGCCGCCAATCGAGCCAACGATGATCCCGGAGATGGCCGCCAGCATGGCCGAGGCCACCCAGGCCAGCGAGAACACACGCGGCACGTTGATGCCCACCGAATACGCGGCGGCCTGGTCGCTGGCCGTGGCACGCAGGGCCACGCCGCCGCGCCAGAAGCGGAACACCACCAGCACTGCCGCGATGAACACGATGGCGATCACGGCGCCCCAGAACACCTTGGGTGCGAGGAATGCATCCCCCACCATGATGGGCTGCGTGGGCATGAAGTCGGGCAGGCGGCGCTGGTCGGCCGTCCAGATCATTTCCACCAAGCCCACGAGCACCGAGGCCAGGCCCACGGTGACCATGAACACGGAAATCGGCGGCTCGCCCAGTAGCGGGCGGATCATGGTGCGCTCGATCAATGCGCCCAGCAGGCCCGTGCCCAGCACGGCGGCGGGGATGGCCAGCCACAGCGGCAGCGCGAACATCGATGCAAAGGTGAAGAACAGGTAGGCGCCCACCATCAGCAGCTCGCCAATGGCAATGTTGACCACGCGCGTGGCCTTGTAGACCATGACGAAAGCCAGTGCGGCCAGTGCGTAGAGCCCGCCACCGGCGATGCCGGTGAGGCTGATCTCAAACAGGTAGGCCCAGTCGAAGTTGCCGGTCATGCGGTGGTCACTCCCTGCAGCTTGGCACGCAGGTCGCCCACGTCGCCCGCGCCCAGGTAGGCGCGGATGACCTCGGGGTTGGCCTGCACGGCGGCGGGTGTGCCCTGTGCGATGACCTGGCCGAAGTTGAGCACCACCACGTGGTCCGACAGGTCCATCACCATGCCCATGTCGTGTTCCACCATGAGCACCGTCACGCCCCACTCTTCGCGCACGTCGAGGATGAAGCGCGCCATGTCTTCGGTCTCTTCGCGGTTCATGCCGGCCACGGGTTCGTCCAGCATCAGGATCTGCGGCTGCATGGCCAATGCGCGCGCCATCTCCACGCGCTTTTGCAGGCCGTAGGGCAGGGCCGAGACGGGTGCGTGGCGGATGTGGTCGATTTCGAGGAAGTCGATGATGCGCTCCTCGATGTCGCGGCGCAGTTCGGCCTCTTCGCGTCGGGCGCGGCCGAAGTACAGCAGCGCGTCGAGCACGTTGGTCTTGAGGTGCGCGTGGCGGCCGAGCTTGATGTTGTCGAGCACCGTCATGCCGCGAAACAGCGCAATGTTCTGAAAGCTGCGGCCCAGGCCCAGCCTGGCGCGCTGCGGTGCGGGCACGCGGGTGATGTCCTGCCCCTGAAAGCGGATGGAGCCCTGGCTGGGCCGGTAGAAGCCCGAGATGGTGTTGAACAGCGAGGTCTTGCCCGCACCGTTGGGGCCGATGACGGCGGTGATGGAGCCGGGCAACACGTCAAAGCCTACGCCGGTCAGTGCTTTGACGCCGCCGAACGCCAGGGTCACGCCCTGCACCTGCAGCAGGGGCGTGGCAACAGCGGGGCCGGAAGGGGTTGTCTCCATTGGCTTTCTAATACGGGTTGTTCGCAGCTTCTGAACAGAAATTTCTTGCAGACCCTGCAGAAATTTCCTACTTGTGCGTAAACTGTTTACTCGTGAGTAGATTCTGGAAGCCGCCACCCCGTTCAGCATCCGTACTTTCCCGAGGAATCGCCCCCCATGCCCCAGGCCAAAGCGGCATCGACCCGACGCAGCAGCAAAAGCAGCACGAGCAGCGGCAGCAGCCCCCAACGCGCGGCCCCCAAGCCCTCATCCGCAGCCCCGCAGGCCGCAGCCCCGGCCCCCGGGCCCGAAGACGCGCCCGACGCCGCTTCCTCGCCCTGGGCCCCTGTGTCGCACCGCGAACGACAGCGCGAAGCCAAGCGCAACGCCGTGCTGCAGGCGGCGGCCCAGCTGTTCAACGAGCGCGGCTTTCACGCCACCTCGCTCGATGACATTGCCGCGCGCCTGAACGTGACCAAGCCCACGCTGTACTACTACGTGAAGAACAAGGACGAGATCCTGCTGCAGTGCGTGCGCCAGGGCCTGGACATGATGCTGGAGGGCATCGAGGCATCGCGTGCCGCCGGTGGCAAGGCCATCGACCAGCTCATGACCTGCATGCAGGTGTATGCGCGCATCGTCACCATGGACTTCGGCATGTGCCTGATCCGTGTGGGCGACGAGCAGGTGCCCCCCGAAAGCCGCAAGGAGCTGCGCCGCCTCAAGTCCGCCATCGACCAGGAGTTCCGCCGCCTGGTGGCCGAGGGTGTGGCCGAGGGCTCGATCCAGCCCTGCGACCCCAAGATCACGGCCTTTGTGATTGCGGGCGCCTTGAGCTGGATTGGCCGCTGGTACCAGCCCGGTGGCGAGTACACGGCCGAGCAGGTGGCGCAGCAGTGCATTGCAACGCTGTGTGATGGGGTGCTGCGGCGGCCTGCCCAGGCTGCTGCGCCGGAGGTGGTGCCTGTCCCTGCCGCTCAGCGCAAGGTGGGGGGCTCCAAGGTCAAGGCTCCGGCGCGCTCTGGCAAGGCCTGATGCCTTCCCGGGGCCAGGGTTTCAAGGTTTTTTGGCCCCTGCCGCGCGATGGGTGTTTCTTGGTAGCTATTTATTTGATAGCGTTTGCGAGGGGTTGAATTTGCATCCCTGGTGCTTGACTCACCCCTTTGGGCTGGGACTTGTCAAAACCTCACGCTGCGCTTTGGCAAGCTCAGCGTAACCGGTTGTCGTCAACGCAGTGCCTTTGCTGCATGGTGTGTAAGCGGCTTTCTGTGCTGGGCTTGCTTAAACAGGTTGTTTAACCCGCTATCGGGCTTTTTGTGCGGGTTTGGGTTTTATAAGTTGTTGATTTATATGAAATATTCTGCGGCATAAAGCATTGCTTTACCTCTAGGTATCGCCCATTGGCTTAAAGACGGCTGCATCCGACAGATACCAACGGGCCCAGCGCCGCTGACCGAGAACATTGATCGTCCCTTCACTGCGCAACTCGTCCAGCAGCTTTTGCACTGCCTTCATGGGAAGGGACGGGAGCACTTGCCTGAACTCGCTCAGCGGCGCACCGGCTTCGCCTTGGTCTTTGAGATGCTGCAGCAACAAAGCCTTGTTGGTTCCGTGGTCCAAGCCTCGCTTTCGGGTGTAGGTGCCTTTGCAGCCCAGCGACGCATACAAGGCGGCCGCCAGCATGTATTTGGCGGTCTTGCCCCTACCAATGGTTTCCACGGCACCCACTTCCGCAAGGGCAGGTAAGCGTTCCTGCAACTCGGGAGCCATGGGCCGACCCTGTTGCAGGCATTCCAGTGCCAAATAGTCCAGCGTCGATAAGCTGCGCAGCGTCTCTTCTCCCAGCCGCTCCATGAACCGCACAAATGCCGGGTTGCGCACGCCACCCTCCAGCGTCAGCCTCACTTCGTGCGCTGCTGTGCCCGCAAAGCTGGGCAGGGGCTTGCCCTGGCGCACGGCGCTTTCCATCATCAGGTTCAGGCCTTGGCCGGATCGCTCAATCAGCCCGCAGCGTCCCAGGGCCTCGGCCAGGCGGCGGTTGCGCGGGTTTTGTTGGTCGATGATGTTCTCGGGCGTGATCCCGAGTGGCAGGCCACCGGGGCTCACTACCTCTAGCCGCTTGGCAAACTGCCGCACAAAGATCGAGCCGCCCAAACGGTAGTCGCGGTGGGCCACCGCGTTCAGGATGGCTTCGCGCACGGGCACCTCGTCAAAGGTGGGCAGGTCCATGCGGAAGAAGTCGTCCTGGTAGCTCTGCCGGTCGTTGCGCAGGTTGATCTTTTTCCACAGCGCGTCTTGCCAGGCAAAAAAACCGGCACGGTATTCCTCACGGTCGGCCGCCGGGCCGGCGGCTTCAGACGAGCGGTACTCAAACACCAGCTCAGCCTGCGCCAGCCACCGCGTGAGGCCTGCGCGCGTGCCAAACAGGATGAGCGCCGCATAGCTCACCTGGTCTCCATCCACCAGCAGTTCGGCGTCGCGCAGGGTTTGCGGGTCGTTCAAGTCGCGCTTGCGAAGGTCGCCACTCTTGCGCGCCCAGCGTTCGCGGAAGAGGGCGATGGACTCGGGCTCCAGGTCCGCCAGCGTGGCGCCGGGACAGGGCTGGGCTGAAAAGTCGGGCCCACCTTCGGCAAACATGGCGCGCAGCTCATGGTCGGCCAGCGGGGCCAGATCATCGCCCGCGCGCTTGAAGTAGCTGCCGTCCACATTCCACGCCGTGCCTAGCAAGCGCGGGGGCACATGCACTATCAGTACACGCCCCTCGGGCAGGCGCATTTCTTCCACCGGGATGCGGTGGCCTAGCCGCGTGTGCAGGCCTGCCTCGGTGCGTCCTGGGTCTCCAAACGCTTGCGTGCCCACAATGCGCCGGGGCCGCTTGTCCGTCACGCCCAGCACGATGGTGCCGCCGCCCTCGTTGGCCAGGGCCACGCAGTACTTGAGCAGCTTTTCAAAGTCGTAGCGCTGCCTAGCTTCTTTGAATTCCAGGCGCTGGCCTTCGGGTTCAAGCAGCCATTGTTGAAGCTGGGCGACGGAGGTGGGCATGGGGCAGTCGGAAGCAGGCGGTGAGAAAGCCTGAGAGTCTGCCATGGGGGGCTTGCCGCAGCAGTGTGGGCTGTGTGGTGGGCAGAAGTTTTGATGTTTTTCGGCCTCCACCGCGCGATGGATATGCCTTTGAAGCTATTTATTTGATAGCGATTTGCGCGGCGCTGTGCTGCGGGGCTCGCTCTGCCCCGCCGCCAGGTCGTCCAGGATGGGGCAGTCCGGCCGGTCGTTGCCTTTGCAGCAGGACACCAGGGTCTGCAGGCTGCGCTGCATGGCCTGCATTTGCGCGATGCGTTCGCTCAGGTCGTCGATGTGCTGCTGCGCAATGCGCTTGACCTGGCTGCTGGCGCGGCTGCGGTCGTGCCACAGGCCCAGCAGCTCGGCGATTTCTTCCATCGAGAAGCCCAGGTCGCGGCTGCGGCGGATGAAGTGCAGGGCGTGCACGTCGGCCTCGGTGTACTGGCGGTAGCCGCTGTCGGTGCGCGCCACGCCGCTGATGAGGCCCAGCGATTCGTAGTGCCGCACCATGCGCGCCGAGATGCCTGCGCGCCGGGCGGCGACGCCGATCGGCACGGGCCAGGGGGTGGCGCGGGGCGTTGCGGCCTTGGTGCGCGCGGTCGGCGCGGTATTGACTGACTGGGGCGTGGTCATGCTGTGGCCCTCGCTGGGGTGTGTGGTGGCGCGGCGCTCAGAGGCAAAAGACTCTCAGCCTCTCAAGCCGCGACGCTGTAGCCTTCTTCGGCAATGGCGGCGGCCAGGGCCTCGCGGGGGGCGGTGCTGTCCACGTCCACCTTGCCGCTGGCGCGGTCGATGCGGACCTGGGCGTCGGGGTCTACCTGCAACACGGCCTGGGTGACGGCGCGTTCGCAGTGGCCGCAGGTCATGCCCTGCACTTGGAAAGTGGTGGTGGTGGTTGCCATGGGGTGTCCTTGTTGGGGTTAAGAGCCTGTTTACGATCTCGCAGGGGATCGCGTTGGAGCGCAATCGGGATGAGTGGATGCTTCGGATGCGCTGCATGGGCTCGTGCCCATGCAAGCAGCCGAGGCGTCCAATCGCCCGATTTCGCTCCAACCCTTCGGGCAGTGGCCTTTGCGGGCGGTCTGCAGCGTTGCGGCGCTTGTGGATAGCAGAGCTATCCACTGCGCCCCGCGCCTTGCAGTCCATCCCGCAAAGACCACTGCGCGACCCCTGGGAGATCGTAAACAGGCTTTGCAAAACGGCCGTGGATGCGACCGAAGCGAATGTTGAAGCTTGACATCGTGGCAGAGTCAAATATGGTCCAAGGCACTCATGGTGTGAGGGTTGATCAAAATCAATGCTTGACCTTGCCATCACGTCAAGGATCAGCATCCCGACCATGAACACTCCAACTCTCCATTCCTCAGAGGCAGTCCACTCGCTGGACCTCGGTATCTCCGGCATGACCTGCGCAAGCTGCGTGGGCCGCGTGGAGCGCGCGCTGCGCAAGGTGCCGGGCGTGCAGGAGGCTTCGGTCAACCTGGCGACCGAGTCTGCGCGCATTGCCTTTGTCACGCAGGTGGGCGCCGACGCCGCCGGCATGGAGGCGGTGCTGCGCCGCGCGGTGCGCAACGCGGGCTACGAGCCGCGTGCGGCGGGGCAGGACGAAGCGGTGGAAGACCTGTCACCCTGGGCGGGGTTTCTGCCCGTGGGCATTGGCCTGCTGCTGTCGGCGCCGCTGGTGCTGCCGATGATCGGTGACCTGTTTGGTCAGCACTGGATGCTGCCCGCCTGGGTGCAGTTTGTGCTGGCCACGCCGGTGCAGTTCATTCTGGGGGCGCGGTTTTACAAGGCGGGCTGGCATGCGGCCAAGGCGCTGAGCGGCAACATGGATTTGCTGGTGGCGCTGGGCACCAGCGCGGGCTGGGGCCTGTCGATGTGGCTGTGGCTCACGGCGCCCACGGACCACCCGGGGCATGTGCCGCATCTGTACTTCGAGGCGTCAGCCGTGGTGGTCACGCTGGTGCTGCTCGGCAAATGGCTGGAGGCGCGCGCCAAGCGCCAGACCACGGCGGCCATCCGTGCGCTGCATGCGCTGCGGCCGGATGTGGTGCATTTGCTGACCAAGCAGGGCGAGGTGGATGTGCCGGTGTCGGAAGTGCTGGTGGGCGACCAGCTGGTGGTGCGTCCTGGCGAGCGCATCCCGGTGGACGGCACGGTGCACGAGGGCCACACGCAGGTGGATGAATCGATGCTGACCGGCGAGCCCCTGCCGGTGGCGCGCGATGTGGGCGCGGCGCTGACGGGTGGATCGATCAACGGCGATGGCCGCATCGTGATGGCGGTGACGGCCGTGGGCGCCGAGACGGTGCTGGCCCAGATCATCCGGCTGGTGGAAGACGCCCAGGCGGCCAAGGCGCCCATCCAGCGGCTGGTGGACCAGGTGTCGGCCATTTTTGTGCCGGTGGTGCTGGTGGTGGCGCTGGTGACCCTGGCGGGCTGGCTGGCCATGGGCGCGGGGCTGGAGGCGGCGCTGATCCACGCCGTGGCCGTGATGGTGATCGCCTGCCCCTGTGCGCTGGGGCTGGCCACGCCTGCGGCCATCATGGCGGGCACGGGCGTGGCGGCCAAGCACGGCATCCTGATCAAGGACGCGCAGGCGCTGGAGCTGGCGCACAAGGTGGATGTGGTGGCCTTTGACAAGACGGGCACGCTGACTGTGGGCCAGCCCCGTCTTACGGCGTTTGACGTGGTGCCGGGTCTGGACGATGCGGCGGTGATGGCGACCGTGGCCGCAGTGCAAAGCGGCAGCGAGCACCCGCTGGCGCGCGCGGTGGTGGCGGCTGCGGGCGAGCGGCAGATTAACGTGGCCACCGCGCAGGATGTGCGCGCCGTGCCGGGGCGCGGCACCGAGGGCGAGGTGGACGGCCAGAGCACCCTGGTGGGCAGCCTGCGCTGGATGCAGGAGCTGGGGGTGGGCCTGGGCCCGTTGTCAGACCGCGCGGAGGCTTTGCAACGCGAAGGTGCCACGGTGTCGGCGGTGGCGCAGCGGGTCACGGAAGGGCTAGCCCTTAGAGCATTGATGGCCTTTGGCGACGAACCCAAGCCGGGTGCGCGCGAAGCTTTGGCGGCGCTGAAGGCACGCGGCATCCGCACGGTGATGGTGTCGGGCGACAACCGGGGCGCGGCCGAGGCCATGGCTCGGCGCCTGGGGCTGGACCCGGCTGCGGGCGAGGTGGTGGCCGAGGTGGTGGCCGAGGTGCTGCCGGGCGACAAGGCGGCCAAGGTGGCTGCGTTGCAACAGGGCGCTGACGGCAAGCGCCATCATGTTGCGATGGTGGGCGACGGCGTTAACGATGCCCCCGCGCTCGCAGCGGCCGATGTGGGGATGGCCATGGGCAACGGAACCGACGTGGCCATGCATGCAGCGGGCATCACGCTGATGCGTGGCGACCCGATGCTGGTGGCGGCGGCGCTGGATATTTCGCACCGCACGGTGATGAAGATCCGCCAGAACCTGTTCTGGGCGTTTGCATACAACGTGGCGGGCATTCCGCTGGCGGCGCTGGGGTATCTGAACCCGGTGGTGGCAGGGGCGGCGATGGCGCTCAGCTCGGTCAGCGTCATGGCGAATGCCCTCTTACTCAAGCGCTGGCGCATGTGATAAACACGTACAGCGCAGTCACCGATGTCTGGCAAACTGCAACGCTTTGTTGCAAAACCGTGGCCTCGGGGGAGGTGCGGCGAACGCATCGGCATAGCTATATCAAGGACGACAGATCATGAATCTCTTCTCGCTCATGCGGCAGTTCACCATACGCTTGCGCATGCTGGGCGCCATTGGCGTGGTTCTGGGGCTGCTGGGGCTGCTGGGTGGCGCGGGCATGCTGGGCATGTTCCGCATCCATGACATGAGCCAGAACTTCATGGACAACTCGTTCGCCAAGGTGAGCAACATGGCCGAGCTGCGCGGCGAGATGGGTGCCATCCGCCAGCACGAGAAGGACATGATCATCGGCTACGAAAAGCCCGAGGCCGTGAAGGCCGCCCACACCAAGTGGCTGGCCAGCCACGACAAGGCCAAGAAGATTGCGGGCAAGTTCCTGGAAGGGGGCGAGGATGCCGACAACGTGGTGGTGCGCAACATCATCACCAAGCTCGACAGCTACAAGGACCTGTTTGCCCATGTGGCGCGCCAGCTGGAAGCCAGTGGCTACGACACCGCCACCATCGCCAACCGCATGAGCGGCAAGGCCGTGGCCGAGTTCGACCTGGCCGACAAGCTGATGACAGAGCTGGACACGGTGTTGCGCAACGAGGTCACGCAATCGGTGGCGCAGCAGGGTGAGGTGTCCAACCAGACCAAGTGGCTGTTTGTGCTGGCCGTGCTGATCACGGTGGTGGTGGTGGTGCCCACCACGCTGATGAACATGAACTCCATCTGCAACCCGCTGGAAGAGGCCCGCAAGATGGCGCAGGCGATTGCGGGGGGCGACCTGTCGCAGCATATTGCGGCCGAGGGCAAGGACGAAGTGGCCGACCTGCAGCGCGCACTGCGCGAGATGCAGCAGGGCCTGGGCGCGCTGGTGGCGCAGGTGCGCGATGCCAGCGGCAACATCGCCACGGCCAGCCAGGAGATCGCCACGGGCAACCAGGACCTGTCGCAGCGCACCGAGCAGACGGCCAGCAATGCACAAGAGGCCGTGTCTTCGCTGACGCAGCTCACGTCCACCGTGCAACAGACGGCATCGTCCTCGCAGATGGCGAACCAGCTGGCGGCCTCGGCATCGCAGATGGCCACGCACGGTGGTGGTGTGGTGCAGCAGGCCGTGGCCAGCATGCACGAGATCTCGGCATCGAGCCGCAAGATTGGCGACATCATCGGGCTGATTGACTCCATCGCTTTCCAGACCAACATCCTGGCGCTGAACGCGGCTGTGGAAGCTGCCCGCGCAGGCGAGCAGGGCCGGGGCTTTGCGGTGGTGGCCAGCGAGGTGCGCAGCCTGGCGCAGCGCAGCGCAGCGGCGGCCAGCGACATCAAGGGTCTGATCCAGAGCAGCGTGACGGCCGTGGACGGCGGCGTGCGCCATGTGGAAGAAGCGGGCACGGCCATGAAGGACATCGTGGGCAGCGTGCAGCGCGTGGGCGACATCATTGGCGAGATCACGGCGGCGGCGTCTGAGCAGTCGGCCGGCATTGGCCAAGTGAACAGCTCTGTGGGCGAGATCGACCGCATGACGCAGCAGAACGCCGCACTGGTGGAAGAGTCTGCCGCTGCCGCCGAGTCGCTGCGCGAGCAGGCCGCGCGCCTGTCGCAGGTGGTGCAGCAGTTCCGCCTTGCCGACAGCGGGCACGCAGCCGCAGCAGCGCATTCTGTCGGCGGGTATGCCCCGGCGCTGGCGCCAGCCCCGGCGCACACTTCCAGGGCTCTTGCGGCCCCGTCTGGCAGTGGCATAAATCTGGAGTCCGCCATCAAGGCACACGCGCAGTGGCGTGCCAAGCTGCGCAATGCCGCCCAGCAGCGCGAACACCTGGACGCAGGCACCATCGGCCGCGATGATTGCTGCGAGCTGGGCCGCTGGCTGCATGGCAAGGGACAGGGCTCCTACGGCGCGCTGCCGGCCTTCCAGTCGCTGGTGGATCGGCACCGTGAATTCCATGAGGTGGCGGGTGGAATCGCCAGGACCATCAACCGTGGCGCTTACGCGGAAGCGGAGGAAGCGCTGGCGGGCAACACGCGGTTCTCGCAAGCCTCCAGTGCGGTGGGCGCAGCGATTGTTCAGCTGCGCAACCAGCTCTGATCACTGTCTCGGTGGGCCTGATCTTGGCCCGTCGGACGCTCTGAGTCCAACGATTCGGCGCACCGCGCCCAAGGCCCCGCAGGCTTGGCTTGCGGGGCCTTTGTTTTTTGGCGGGCGCTGCTGCTGTGCGGCCGTGCATCGCAGCGCCCCTGCACCCGGTTTGTTGACCTGCGTCATGGGCGCAGCCACCCTGCCGTGGCACCCTTGGCTTCCCGTTGTTTATTCTGGAGCGCGCGCCATGCCATCGATCAGCCTGCGAACCATTCGCGAAGAGCATGCGTCGCTGTCGGCCGTGCTCCACTCCCTGCGCCTGATGCTGGACCAGGGCCCGGGCGACGAGCCCGCTGCGTTTTTTGACGTGATGCGGGCGATGCTGTTCTACATCGACGAGTTTCCCGAGCGGCAGCACCACCCCAAGGAGTCGCAGTGGCTGTTCCCCCGGGTGGCCGAGCGCTCGCCCCAGGCCGCCGAGGCCATTGCGCAGCTGGAGCGCGAACACGCGGGTGGCGAGGCGGCCGTGCGCGAACTGCAGCACCTGCTGCTGGGCTGGGAGCTGATGGGCGATGCGCGGCGCGAGGTGTTTGCCCAGGCGCTGCAGAAGTACATCCGCTTCTACCTGGACCACATGCGGCTGGAAGAATCCGTGGTGTTGCCAGCGGCCCAGGAATGCCTGCAGCCGGGCGACTGGACGGCCATCGACGCGGCCTTTGCCAGCAACACCAACCCGCTGGCCCCGGGCAAGCCGCGCGATGCGGCGTATGACCGGCTGTTCACGCGCATCGTGATGCGGGCACCCAGCCCCATCGGCTTAGGATGAGTTCTCTGCCCACACCATCTCCACAACAAAACCGTTCGGGCTGAGCTTGTCAAAGCGCTGCGCAAGGCTTCGACAAGCTCAGCCCGAACGGTAATCTCAGTTATCCATAGCGCTGCGCGCCACCCGCAGCGGATGAAACTGGCGCGGCCAAGGCCAGCGCCCCCGTGCAAGGGCCGCCAAGCCGTGGATGCGGCGCCTCGCTTGCGTGCACCGGGGGCGTCCCCCTCCCCGCTTTGCGCAGCAATGCGAGAGAGAGGGGGAAGGCGCGAAGCGACTCAGGGGGTGTTTCACTTCAGGCGCTCAGCGCGGGATAGTCCGTATACCCCTCGGCCCCACCACCATACAGCGTGGCCCGGTTCACCTCGTTGAGCGGCGCGTTGGCGTGCAGGCGCGCCACCAGGTCGGGGTTGGCGATGAAGGGGCGGCCAAAGGCCACGATGTCGGCGCCGTGGGCCAGGGCGGTGTCGGCCAGTTCGCGGGTGTAGGCGTTGTTGACCATCCACGCACCCTGGCCGCCCGCTGCGCGGTAGGCGGCCTTGAGGGCGGTGTAGTCAAAGGGGCGGCCTTCCACTTCGCGTGGGCCGCCGGTGGCGCCTTCGATGAGGTGGAGATACGACAGGCCCAGGGGCCCGAGCTGGCGCACCACGTAGTCGAACAGCGGTTGCGGGTCGGCATCGACGATGTCGTTGGCGGGCGTGACGGGCGAGAGGCGGATGCCGGTGCGGCCGCCGCCGATGTCGGAGGTGATGGCGCGGGTCACTTCCAGCAACAGGCGGGCACGGTTCTCGATGCTGCCGCCGTAGGCGTCGGTGCGCTGGTTGGCGCCGGTCTTGAGGAACTGGTCGATGAGGTAGCCGTTGGCGGCGTGGATCTCGACGCCGTCAAAACCTGCCTCGATGGCGGCGCGCGCGGCGCGGCGGTAGTCGGCCACGATGCCGGGGATCTCGGCCAGCTCCAGTGCGCGGGGCATGGAGGTGGGCGTGAAGGTGGGCACGCCGTTCTGGATGAGCACGGTCTTGGTGTTGGCCTGGATGGCCGAGGGCGCCACGGGCGCGGCGTTGCCGGGCTGCAGGTCGGTGTGCGAGACGCGGCCCACGTGCCACAGCTGTACTACGATCTTGCCGCCCGCAGCGTGCACGGAAGACGTGACCTTCTTCCAGGCTGCGACCTGCTCGGGCGCATACAGGCCGGGCACGTCGGCATAGCCCTGGCCCTGGTGGCTGATGGCGGTGGCCTCCGAAATGATCAGGCCCGCACTGGCACGCTGGGTGTAGTAAGTGGCCACGAGGTCGGTGGGCACGGCATTGGGCGAACGGTTGCGCGTGAGCGGCGCCATGGCGATGCGGTTGGCCAGTTGCAGGTCACCGGCTTGAACGGGGTCAGAGAGAAAAGGCATGGGTCGAGGCTTTCGGAAAAAGGGTTGCAGACCAGCGATGGAATGGGCGCAAGCGTAATGCTGCAGCGCAAAACCTGCAGCGCACATGCGTCAACAAGGCTTCTGCTTTTGTGATAACCGCGCGGGCGTCTTGGTACCGGTGCGCATTCAAAAATATCCATGCCATCCGTTCACGCTGAGCCTGTCGAAGCGCTGCGCAGGGCTTCGACAGGCTCAGCCCGAACGGTTCTTTTCTCTCTTCGGGCTCGCACGAGCGTCCCTGTGAGCATCACCGGGCGCAGGCCCGCGCACGCTCTGCCGGGCTGCGGCAGAATCAAAACGCCATGCCCACACGCCCCGCCCCTGTTGACGTTTCCGCTGCCTCCTCCGCAGCGCCCATCCCCACCCTGTGGCTGGCCGTGGCGCTGTCCATGGGCGCGGCGATCTCGCTGGGCATCACGCGGTTTTCCTATGCGCTGCTGCTGCCGCCGATGCGTGAGGACCTGGGCTGGTCGTACACCCTGGCCGGGGGCATGAACACGGCCAATGCGCTGGGCTACCTGCTGGGCGCGCTGGCCACGCCGCTGCTGCTGCGGCGGGTGGCGCCGGGCCGGGTGTTGCTGGTGGGGGCGGTGCTGGCCTCGGTGTTCATGGGGCTCAGCGGGTTTTTTACCGCTGCACCCTGGCTGCTGCTGCAGCGCCTGCTGGCCGGGGTGGCCAGTGCGCTGGTGTTCATTGCCGGGGGGCTGCTGG
This sequence comes from Acidovorax sp. GW101-3H11, assembly GCF_001633105.1. GTDB lineage: Bacteria > Pseudomonadota > Gammaproteobacteria > Burkholderiales > Burkholderiaceae_C > Acidovorax. Next base: position 135,401 of record NZ_LUKZ01000025.1, on the reverse strand, counting down.
CCGCGCGGCTGGGCGCGCACGCGCCGGGGCGCAGCGGCCTGCTGCTGGGGCTGTACTACGGGGGCACGGGCTGGGGCATCAGCCTGTCGGCGCTGCTGGTGCCCGGAGTGCTGGCGGCTGCGGGGCCCGTGCCGCACCCCTGGGCATGGGCCTGGTGGGCGCTGGCGCTGGCCTGCGTGGCGGCCACGGCGGTGTTGTGGTGGCCCGCGCAGGCGCTGCAGGTGCTGGCGCCGCCATCGGCCAGCCCTACGGCGTTCAACATCACGCCGCCGCCTGCCACAGTGCGTTGGCGGGCCCTGGCCCCGGCGCTGCTGGGCTATGGGCTGTTTGGCGTGGGCTACATCGGCTACATGACCTTTGTGGTGGCGCTGCTGCGCGAGCAGGGCGCCAGCGGGGGGGCGATCACTGCCTTTTACGCGCTGCTGGGGCTCGCCGTGGTGCTGTCGTCGCGCATCTGGGCCGGGCTGCTGGACCGCAGTCGGGGCGGCGAGGCGCTGGCGCGGCTTAATGCGCTGCTGGGCCTGGCCACGGTGCTGCCCGCGCTCACGGGCGCCTGGCCGGTGGTGCTGGCCTCGGGGCTGCTGTTTGGCGGGGTATTTTTGTCGGTGGTGGCATCGACCACGGCGCTGGTGCGGCACAACCTGCCGCAGGCGCTGTGGGCCAGCGGCATCAGCGCGTTCACCATCGTGTTTGCAGCCGGGCAGATCGTGGGGCCCACGGTGGTGGGCTGGATCGCCGACGGGCCCGGCGGTCTGGCGCGCGGGCTGGTGTTTTCAGCCTGCGCGTTGTGGGTGGGGGCGCTGGTGGCGTGGCGGCAGAAGCCGCTGTAGCGCATCTGGAGTTTTGGCCGCCGTGGAGTTACGCGCTCCCAATCGATATTGGCGCGGCCCAGGCCAGGAACGCCGAGCAAGGGCCGCCCCGCAGCGAGGGCGTTGTCCCCCTGCCCGCGTAGCGAGAGCGGGGGGAAGGCGCGCAGCGCCTCAGGGGGTGTCCCTATTTCAGCAAGCCTTCTGCCTTCATCGCCGCCTGCACGGCAGGGCGAGCGCCTACGCGCTCACGATAAGCTGCCAGATTGGCTAGGCCAGAGATATCGAGGTTGGTGGGTTGGGTCCAGTTGGTCACGGTGAACAGATAACCGTCGGCCACGGTGAACTGGTCGCCCATCAGGTACTGCTTGCCCGCGAGCTGGCCGTCCACCCACTGCAGGCGCTGCAGCAGCCGCTCGCGCACCAGGGGCTTGTAGTCGTCGGGCGTGGCGGGGTTGAACAAGGGGCTGAAGCCCTTGTGCAGCTCGGTGCCGATGAAGGTCAGCCACTCTTGCAGGCGGTAGCGCGCCAGTGTGCCGTTGGCGGGGGCCAGTTGCTTGTCGGGCACCTGGTCGGCGATGTACTGCACGATGGCCGGGCCTTCGCGCAGGCGCTCGCCGCTGTCCAGCTCCAGCAGGGGCACATAGCCCAGCGGGTTGATGGTGTAGTAGTCGGTGCCGTCCTGCAGCTTGTGGCTCTTGGTGCTGGCCAGCACGGGGGTGTAGGCCAGGCCGGCCTCGTGCAGGGCGATGTGGGGAGAGAGCGAGCAGGCGCCGGGGGAGTAGTACAGCTTCATGGATCGGTCCTTGAATTCGTGAAAGAGTGACAAACGATGAAGCCGTCGATGCTATGCGCTTCGCTGTTTTTTTGTCGGCCGACAGTGCGTGGTGGCCTCGTTCATTCCTCTGCAGTCCTCACCCTCCTGCGTAAAAGTCTGTAACCCTCTCCGCCTCATCCCCTTCGCTCCCCGAGTGCAGGGTGCTCCTGATTTAATAGCTTCTTGCGCATTCCCCACGGCCCCTGCAGCCGTACTCCTTGTATCCTCCGCCGACCACACCGGCCCACCCCACGTAAGGGTCATTCCTAGCTAGGAACGTCCCTAGCTAGGAGCCTTCCCAGTTTCGCGCGCTGATGCCTGTAGGCACAGTCGCGCGCCATGCAAGTTGCCCCCTCCGTCTCCACCTACGCTCCAGCCCCTGGCGATGTAGCCAGCCTGCCCGCTCCTGGCAGTGCATTCAACAGCTACACAGACCAGCCCCAGGACAACGCAGGCGCCTTTGCGGACAATGGCTCCGGCGGCTACTCCCAGCCCGATTCCCAGTACCCCCACGCTGCCCCCATCGACAGCACCCCCGGCGACACACTGGCCCTGATGGTGCAGGCACAGACCAAGCCCCTGCTGGTCACTCCCGAGAACGCACAGGGCCTGAACCCGCCGCCACCAGCGGACAACACCGCCCCGGCCAGCGCCACAACCCCCACCGCCAGCCCCACCGAGATCGCCGCCCTGGAGTTGCTGCTGGCCGAGCCCGCCAACCAGGACATCATTGCCCAGTACGGCCCACCCCTGGGGCCCCTGAACACCGACACCAACGTTGGCCAAGGCATCCTTGCGCGCTTTGGCCCCGACCTGGGCGCACGGCTGACCCAGCTGCAAGAAGCCCAGGATGGTGTGCGCAACGAATACCTGCACGCGCTCGACCAAGCCACTCAGAACCCCGGCCCGGATACCCCAGGCAGTCAATGGGTCCCTGGCACCGGGCAAGGTGAGACCGCCGAGCCTGGGCACTGGACACTGGACCCCGCAGCGTTCTCGCGCCACTACGCCCAAGGCGACAGCCTGGCCCAACGGGCATTTGCCGACATGCACGGCCAAGACCCCCTGGTGTTCCATGCGGGAAGGGATGTCAGCGAAGCCCACACCGAACCCAGCTACCACACACTAGGCCCCTTCAGGCTCGCCCAGGGCCAACCCTACGGCAGCGACAAGAGCCTGCCCGACGCCTGCCTGCTGCGGGACTACACCCAGCTCAGCCCAGAACACAGCGCAGACCTGATCAACAAGGAATACCTGTGGTTTGACCCCGTCAACGGCTGGAGCACCAGCGCAGACAACATCCAGGCCCCGACGGGCTTTCTGGACAAAGCCCTGCCGGTCGTATTCAGTGCACTGATGTGCATGGTGGCCTTGCCACCCGCGGGCAACCTGCTGGCGCAGGCGGGGGCAGGCACCTTCGCTCAAGGCGCGGCCATGGGGGCCATGGGCAGCGCGATCTCCCAGGTGGTGATGACCGGCGAACTCGACTTCGGCAACCTGCTGCGCTCGGCCCTGACGGGGGGCATTGCAGGCAGCGTCATGCAGATCTCGGGGATGGGGGAGATGCTCAAAAGCGCCGATCTGGGCACGCGCGGCCTGGCACACCTGGGCAAGGCGGGCCTCACGGGGTTATTGCAAGAAGCCACGGGCGGCAAATTCAAAGACGGCCTCATGAACAGCGCCCTGGCCAGCATCGCGGCAGAGGTGGGAGCCCAGCTGGATCAGCAGATTGGAGAGCTAAAGGACATCAGCCCCGAGCAGGCCAGCGTGCTCAAGCTCATGAGCAAAGCCGCCAGCAGCGCATTGCGGATTGCGGGCACAGATGACCCGGCGGCGGGGTTTGCGGGGGAGTTTCTGAGCGGAGTGCTGGGCGATGGGCTCCAGGGGGCGCAAGGAAAGGAACAGGGCCAGGTGGGGAATGAAGGACAACCGGGGCAAGCTGCACAGCCGGGAGACAGGCCCTCCAGCGACTGGGTGAGGAACCTGGGCCCCAGCGAAGTGGATGCGCAGGCGGCGCAGTGGGTAGAGGCATTTGCCAACCCGGCCATATTGCCACCGTCGCAAGGCATCCAGGTCGCATCAGCCCCCATCGGAACAGTGGGTGATGTGGGTTACTTTGATGACAGTGGCGCTTACATAGAGCCCCCTCAACTGATCTGGCCTGACGGCACCACCAGCACGCTGGCACACAGCAGCGACGGAGAGCCCATGCTGGCGGAGACCGAGGTGCGGGAGACCGCGCAGCCCATGCTGCCAGAGGACTTTCGCAGACAAGAGATCGAGTATCGCAACAGCACAGAGGTTCGAGCACCTCAGCGCAGCTTCACGGAACTGGTGGAGATGTCTCACAGCCCCGTCGGCAGCTACAGTGCCCAGGAGTACCGGGACGCCGCCGCACAGTACCGAGCGAGCATGGGAGGGGACTTCCGGCGGGACAGCATCTACAACGGCCTGTGGACCCGAGCCGCAGCGTTGGACGCTGCTGCAGGCGGAGGATGGGGGCAAGAGGTGATCAATGACATCACCGGCTTTGCAACGGAAGAAGGGCTGCATGCACAGACAGGGGTGGCGATAGGTGGTGCGCTGGGCCGAGGCATTGGCAACAGGCTGGGTGGCGGCGTTGACAATGTGGTGGGGGCTGTGAGCACGAAGCCAGATGGGGCTGTGCCTGCGGTTGGGTCGGGTGTGGGTGGTGTTTCGACCAATGGGGCGCACAGTGCAGCGGCTCCCGTCGATGAATCGCTGGCCTCTTTGAATTCACCAGCAACGCGGCACTACGCGGACAAAGTAACCCAAACTTCAGTTGCAAAAGAAGTCAATACAGTGATTGATCGATCAGTAGTTGACGTATCAGCAGATGTGACCGCGATCAGATCGGGTCAGGGCAAACAGATTGGCGACACCTTTGTCGTGAATGGGCGAACTTACGGAATGCACGACGGAACACTCTACCCAATGTCAGGAGCAGGGCTTTACACCTTGGATCGTGGAGGCTACAAAGCGCTGGGGGTTCTGAATAAATTTGGAAATACTCCTCAAACGGAAATTATCCTGAGAAACATGGGCGTCTCTCCCGAGACAAAAGCTGCGGCACTTGTAGTATTTGAGGCGATAAAAAAATGATGGATGTCTTGTTGGTGCAGCAGCACTCTGTTTTGCAAATTCAGAAATTTCTATCTGCGATTTTCGAATGTCCTGTTGAAAGAGTCAAGATTTTTGATGCCGATATATTTAATGCCTTGAATGAAGAATTGGATGAATTATTATTTGATTGCATCTGTGTCATCTTCCCTGTTCGGGGTGATGCTGCTCAACTACTCCAATTGTATAGGTACAAATTAGACGACTCAGATGTATTAAGAAAGTCGATTGAGATGGCTCTACACAGTAAAATTCACTGCTATATCCCCAATGAATCGGCGAATGGCTGGATCTATGTGGGCGATGACAATACCCCAAAACAGGCTCAATCGATTGAAAGCGACGAGCAAGATTATTTTTCGTTTAAGAAATTTAATAATAAATAGTTTCAGTGACGAGAGAAATTGAAAGTTGGAGAATTTAGCTGTCGCATCCCGGACGATCATATGGGCGCTTACATACAGTGGCCGATTTGGCAAGAGCTGCCCAATCTTTCAAGATGCCCACGCCCGCCCGCTTCCCACAACAAGATCAACGTTTGGGCTGCCCTCCGCGCCAGCGTTGAAGCCATCAAGGGCTTTTGGCGCACCCGCTGTCGGGGGCTGTAGGACGTCTTAGGTATTCCAGCCTGGCATCTCGCGCTGCACTTTGCGCAGCAGTGCAGGCCAGGCAAACGCGCCGCCCAGGCCGCCCGTCTGCACGCGCATGGCCTGGGCCACGCCACTCACGATTTTTGGGTTCACTTGCGTCAGCGCGCCGCCCGCCTGCGCGTCGATCTGGATGCGGCAGGTGTTCTCGAAGGTGTACATCGACAAAAACGCGTCGGCAATCGTCTTGCCCACCGTCAGCAGCCCGTGGTTGCGCAGCATGAGGAAGTTGGCCTCGCCCAGGTCGGCCTGCAGGCGCGGCTTTTCTTCGTCGCGGAAGGCCACGCCTTCGTACTCGTGGTATGCCAGCGAGCCCAGCACGAAGGTGCTTTGCTGGCTGATGGGCAGCACGCCGCATTGCTGCGCGCTCACGGCCACGCCCGCGCGCGTGTGGGTGTGCAGCACGCAGCCCGCCTCGGGCCGGGCCTCGTGCACCGCGCTGTGGATCACGAAGCCCGCCGGGTTCACCGGGAAGGGCGAGTCGTGCAGCTTGTTGCACGCCATGTCCACCTTGATCAGGCTCGATGCCGTGATCTCGTCGAACATCAGGCCATAGGGGTTGATGAGGAAATGGTGCTCGCCCGGGCCCGATACCGATTCGGGCAGCTTGGCGCTGATGTGGGTGAAGACCAGGTCGCTCCAGCCGTACAGCGCGACGAGCCGGTAGCACGCGGCCAGGTCGCAGCGCAGCTGCCATTCTTCGGGGCTGACGCTGTCTTGCAGCGAGGGGATGGTGAGCATGGGGTGGTGTCTCCGCTGTAGTGGATGTGGGAGGCACCACTGTAGGCCGCCTGCGCGCGGGTGACTGTCAGCCAGGCTACACAGGCGGGGCGTGGCCTGGGATAGGTTTGCTATAAATATTGCAGCTGTTGGGGCAATACAGTCGCGCGGCAACAGCCATATTTGCTTGAAGTTACACCGCTGGTGTCTCCGGAATCGGCGCGCGCATGCCTGCATTGATAAGGTTCCAGCCGTTGATCACGGCAATCGCAAATCCGAGGTCGGAGATTTCCGCATCGCTGAACACGGCCTGCAGCTGGGCGAACTCTGCGTCGCTTGCATCGCTGTGGGGTGTGGCGGTGATGACCTCGGCCCAGCGCAGCGCGGCGCGCTCGCGGTCGCTAAAAAACGGTGCCTCGCGCCAGCCCGCCACCGCGTTCAGGTGGCGCGGCGCCATGCCGTCCTTCACCAGCACATGCCAGTGCATGTCCATGCAGTAGGCGCAGCCGTTGATCTGCGAGACGCGCAGAAACACCAGCTCGGTCAGGCGCAGGCCCAGCGGGCCCTTCTTGATGGTTTCGGACACCGCCACCAGGCCCATGAAGGCCTTGGACGACAGCTGGTGGTAGGGGAGGCGGGCGGTGTGCTGGGACATGGAAAACTCCTGGTTGAGGTGAAGAAAAAGCAGGCGAATGGCTGCGAACCTGTACGGGGGTGGGGAGGTCGCTGCCTGCATACCCTTCAAGACGCTGGCATGGCCCGTGTTGTGACCGGTCTTGCGCATTTCTTGCGCAGATGCTTTTATGGATTCACAATCGCATCAAATTTGATGCAGTGAGACTTGCCATGCGAACCACCGTCACGATCGATGACGCCCTCTACGAAGAAGCCCTGGAGGTTGCCGACCCGGGTCTGGACAAGGCCGACCTGTTCCGCGAGGCCATCAAGACTTTTGTGCGCGTGCAGTCGGCCAAGCGGCTGGCAGCGCTGGGGGCTGCGGCGCCCGGCATGCCCGAGGTGCCCCGCCGCCGCGATGGCGGCGGGCCCGCATGACGGGCCGCGTGCTGGTCGATACCTCCGTCTGGATCGATCACTTCCGCCAGCGCAACGCGCCGCTGGTGGCCTTGCTGTTGCAGGATGCCGTGCTGATCCACCCCCTGGTGCTGGGCGAGCTGGCGTGTGGCACGCCGCCCTCGCGCACGCAGACCCTCGCTGACCTGCAGCGCCTGCAATCGGCGCAGCAGGCCACCGTGCGTGAGGTCATGGCGCTGGTGGAGCGTGAGCGGCTGTTTGGCCTGGGCTGCGGCCTGGTCGATGTGAGCCTGCTGGCCTCGGCCCTGATGACCCCCGGCGCCACGCTGTGGACGCTGGATCGCCGTTTGGCTGCTTTGGCAGAGCGGTTTGGCGTGGCGCACCGCGTGGCGCTGCACTGAGGGCGCCACGCCCCTGCGCCGTCACAGGGTGGCAGGCACCCCCGCCAGCTTGTCCGGGTTGCGCACCGCATAGATCGCCACGATCCGCTCGCCGTCCGTCACCAACGCCTGGGCCGACTCGATGCGGCCGTCCACATAGCGCAGCAGCCCGGGCTCGCCATTGATGAGCGCCATGCGGTAGACCACCTGCGCGCCCAGGCGGCGGAACAGGGCCCAGTACAGGTTGGCGATGCGAAACGGCCCCACCAGCGGCTTGGGGAAGGACGGCACCTTGCCGCCGCCGTCGCCAATCAGCTGCGCGTCCTCGCTCAGCAGCGCCTCGATGGCGCTGCGGTCGCCGCTGTGGGCGGCTTGCATGAAGCGCTGCAGCAGCTGGTGGTGCACCGCGCGTGGCACCTCAAAGCGGGTGCGCGCCTGCTGCACACGCTCGCTGGCGCGGTGCACCATCTGGCGGCAGGCGGCCTCGGTCTTGCCCAGCTGCGCGGCGATTTCGGGGTAGTCGTAGTCGAACACCTGGCGCAGCAAAAAGGCCGCGCGTTCTTCGGGCCCCAGGCGTTCCAGCACATACATAAACGCCACCGACAGCTCGCCCGCCAGCTCGGCGGCTGCCTCGGGCGTGTGGTGGTGCTGCGCGTCGCCGGTGCTGGGGTCGTGCAGCTGCACCAGCGGCTCGGGCAGCCACCAGCCCACATAGGCCTCGCGCTCGGCCTTCAGTGCCCGCAAGCGGTCGATGGACAGGCGCGTGACCACCGTCACCAGCCAGGCCTCGGCCGACTGCAGCGCGGTGGGGTCCTGGCGGCTCCAGCGCAGCCAGGCGTCCTGCAGCACATCCTCGGCATCGGCGCGCACGCCCAGCATGCGGTAGGCAATGCCAAACAGGCGCGGGCGCAGGGTGGTGAAGGGGTCGGCGGGGGCGGGGGCAGAAAGCGTCATGGCGGCGGAGCGGGGAGGTAGAGTGTGCGCCCAAAGCACCAAATGGGGCGTGGCCTGGGCTTAGACGCGCGGGGCTGCCGCTGTGTGACACCAGGATATCGGGCGCTTCGGTTTTGATAGCTGTCAGGGCATGATGGACGCGCCGAAGAGCCCATTTTTCTTCCAATCCAGAGAGGACCACCCATGCCACCCGCCCCCACCCCACTGCGGCGCCACGCCCGCCACCTGGCGCTGGGCGCCACGCTGCTGGCCTGCGCCGTGGCCGCCATGGCCCAACGCCCGGCGCAGCCCCCGATGCCCTCGACCAGCCGCGCCGCCCCGCTCGAAAACCGCTGCGGCTGGTTCCACAACCCCACCCCCGGCAACGCCACCCTGACCGACCGCGACGGCGAGTGGGTGATCAGCACCCAGGCGGGGCCCGAGGCCGAGGGCGACTGGCCCGTGTTCACCGACGCGCAATGGAAAAAGACCAACGGCCACTACGGCCACGGCTGCGCCTGCATGAAGGTGGTGGTGGACCGCAGCGAGCAGCGGGTGCTGCGGATTGCGTCGGCCACGGCCAAGCCGCTGAAGGCGTGCCGGGAGGATCGGGCGTTGCCGAGGCCCTGAAAAGCAGCAGGCGGAGCAGATCGACGGATAGGCATGACCGCCCAGTTGATTTCGGCAGGGCCTGTGTGCGGCGGTGGCTATAGTGAGGCCGCGACCCGCTACACCCTCCCCCAAAGCACAATGAGCATTCATCTGAGAATCGCACGTCCTGTGCGCGACCTGCGTCACGCCGTCGCGCAGTACAAGCAGGGCCTTGGTCTGGAAGAGCTGGCAAGCTTTGCGGACCATGCTGGTTTTGACGGTGCCATGCTTGGGTTTCGCGGGGCGGATTTCCACTTGGAGTTCACCGTCTGCCGCACACACCCTGTGGTGCCTCGACCGACGCCTGAAGACCTGTTTGTCTTCTATGTGCCCGATGATTCAGCGTGGACGGAACGTTGTGAGGCAATGCGCCGCGCAGGCTTCAAGGAGGTCGAACCGTTCAATCCGTACTGGAGCCAGCAGGGCTGCACGTTTGAGGATGCGGACGGCTACCGAGTTGTCATCCAGCGCGCCGCCTGGCGATGACCAAGGTGTGATGGGTGGTGGTGCCCAAGACGGAGATTGGTAGTGACTTCGGGTTCTTTGCCCATTTTGTGGACACCGAGGGCAACAAGGTAGGTCTGCACTCGATGAAGTAGCAGACACCTGGTCAGGCGGTAAGAGGGGGAGGACCGGCTACGCCACCGGTTCGCCCACACTGCCCGGCTGCGTCAGCTGCTCCAGCCGCATCAGATACACCAGCGCTTGCTCGTTGTTGGCGCCGCACATTTCAGTGGACGGCATCAACCCGCCGCACACTGCCGGGCGCTCGGGCTGCCCAAAAATAAGGCAGCGTGCGTCGTCCCCCAGCTGGATGCAGCGCACCCCCGCCGGTTTGCCCTGGGGCATGCCCGGGATGGGCGAGCTGATGGAGGGGGCGGTGCAGCAGGCGCCGCAGCCGGGGCGGCAGTCCATGGGTGTGTTGCTCTTGTTTGTATAGCTATCAGGGCTTACGGGGCGCGCGCAAGGGCCTATTTTGGCCCTTGTTTTTGTGCTCACTGGCCCGTGGCGGCCTCAGCATTCAGCCGGGCGGACGCCCACAGCACCTGGTCCACCACGGCGCGCACGCGGTCGCGGTGGGTTTGCTGGATGAGGGCGCCGCTGTCGTCAAACGCGCTGCCCGCCGAACCCAGCGCAAACGCCTTGGGTGCGAGCCAGCATTCGGCGTTGATCAGCAGGGGCGCCAGGTGGCTTTGCGAGCGCAGGCCGCCCAGCGCGCCGGGCGAGGCACTCAGCATGCCCACGACCTTGCCGCGAAAGCTCTTGCCGCCGTCCTGCCAGTCGGGGTTGCCTTTGACGGGGCTGGAGGCCCAGTCGATGGTGTTCTTGAGCAGGGCGGTGTAGCTGCCGTTGTACTCGGGCGAGCAGATCACCCAGGCCGGGTGCTGCCACAGGACCTCTTTCAGACGGATCACATCGGCGGGTGTGCCCTGGGCTTCCAGGTCGGCGTTGTACAGCGGGATGTCGAAGTCGGACAGCTCCAGCAGCGTGACGCTGGCACCCGCGTCGCGTGCGATGGCGGCGGTGGCGTGGGCCAGTTTGCGGTTGAAGGATTGCTGGCGCGTGCTGCCGGCAAAGACGAGGAGGGAGGAGGGGGTGGTGGTCTGGGGCATGGTGCCTGCGATTGAATCACAGGCGGGCGGCAGGAATCCTGCGCGATGCGCGGGGCGGTAGAAATGGCAGGCAACACGCCCTAGACTCGGACACACCAATTTTTGGTGATGAAGAAGAGGACCCCTTGCAATGCAGTCTGTGAAAACCTGGATGCGTACCAATCGGCGATTTGTTTTGTCGGCACTCGGTGCCTTCGCTGCGGGCGGGCTCGCCGGTTGTGGTGGCGGGGGCTCGGGCGGTGATGCGGCTGTACCCGAGGAGGCGAAGCCCGTGGGAACCTGGCAGGGTGTTTTGAGCGATCTGAAGGAAGACGTGCGTTTTCTCGACATACCGCCGCCCGCCAGCACGGTTTTCCAGAACCAGACGTTGCGGCAGACCGCACACCTGTCTCTGGGTGGCGACCAGGTGCGCATCAAATTTGGCAACTTGTATGGCAAGGCGCCCGTTCCGCTGGAGCGGGTTCGCGTTGCCTTGAGCGCGGGGGCCGGGGCGGTGGATGTGGCGACGGATGTGGCCGTGACCTTCCAGGGGCGGGAGTCTGTGTCGATCCCTGCCGGTGGCGAGGTCTGGAGCGACAAGGTATCGATCCGCGTGCCCGATGGTGGCAACCTGGCGGTGAGCGTGTATGTGCGCGAGGCGGCCGATTCCACATCGGCGCACCGGTACGCGAATGCGGTCCAGCACCTGGCTTCCGGCGATTTGAGCAGCACGGTGGCCATGCCGTCGGCCCCTGAGAACCTGCTCACTTCGTGGCACTGGATGAGCGCGATCGATGTGTACAAGAAGGGCCCTGCCCGCGTGGTGGTGGCCTTCGGTGATTCGCTGACCGATGGGAATGGCTCCACTTTGGGGTCGAACCAGCGCTATCCCGACCTGTTGTCTGCGCGCTTGCTCAAGGCTGGCGCAGGCACCCCGGTGTCGGTGGTCAATGCCGGGCTGGGGGGCAACCGCTGGTTGCACGACCGTTTTGGCTTGAGGGGTGTGGAGCGCTTTCGGCGCGACGTGCTCGGGGTGTCGGGCGTGACGCATGCCATCGTGCAGATGGGCATCAACGACATCGGTTTTCAGCAGGCCTGGACACCGGGTGAAAAGGCCACGGCGGCGGAGGTGATCGCCAGCCTTGCGGGGGTGGTGGCGACTGCGAAGGCTGCCGGGATTCAGGTGTCCCTGGCTACTTTGACGCCTTTCAAGGGCCACGTATATTTTTCTGACGCGGGAGAGGAAATGCGCCAGACGGTAAATGCCTGGATTCGAGCCAATACCGATGTCGCAGGTGTATTTGATTTTGACGCTGCTGTGCGCGATCCGGCCGAGCCTGCACGCATATTGGCTGCGTACCGGGACACCGACAGTCTGCATGTGAACGATCTGGGCTACGCGCAGATGGCGGGGATCATTCCACTCGACAAATTCCGCTGAGCCACTTACGGGCTCTCGGGTCTATGGCGACCAGCTTGAAGAGCGTGCACGCAATGCGGCTGCAGCGGGGTCAGGTAGATGATGTCGTCAGGGTTCCTGGAGGCGCCTTGCGAATCACCAAACTCACCAGCGCCGTGACGAACAACCCCAGGCTGAGCCAGGCCCGCCACAGGTTGGCGGCATTCCATTGGTCGCGCACCCGGGCCCAGTCGGCGGGCAGGACCTGGGGGTTCCAGGCTTCTGTTGTGTGGTTCAGGGGCAGGTTGACCTGCTGGGTAAAGAACACGATACCCAGCAGGTAGGCCACACCGACCAGGGCCAGCAGGCGCCACCACAGCCTGCGGTGTTCACGCCAGGCCGTGCCCATGGCCAGCGCACACCACAGCGGTGGACCAAAGAACAGCGCAAAGAACAGGGCGTGCCGCACGTTGCGGTTGAAGGCGGACTGTACGGTGGCGTAGGTGGCGCCGTCCATCTGCAACAGAGCCAGGTTGACGTTGGCGCTGTAGGTGCCGAAGAACCCGGCCATGAGACCGAGCCACAGCACGGCGAGGGCGTGGGGGATAAGGGAGAGCTGGGCGGTGGTCATGGTCAGGCCTGTGGGGAGATGCCCGCAGTCTGCCAATCGCCTGCGCTTCTCGCCTTATCCTTTGATAAGCCCCATCTCGCTGCGCAGGCGCGACAGAGACACATCGGTCACGCCCAGGTACGACGCCAGGTGTTTGAGTGCGATGCGCTCGCCCCAGTCCGGGTGCTGCGCCAGCAAGCGGGTGTAGCGCTGGCGGGCGCTGAGCTGCAGGAACTCCTGCTCGCGCTGCATCTTGCCGTCGAGCAGGGCGCCGAGCACCCGGTGCTCCAGCGCGGCCCAGGGTGCCCAGCCTGCGCTGGGCAGCGGCGCACCGGGATCGGCGGGGAAGGGCAGGGCCCACACCACGCTGTCTTCCAGTGGTTCCACGTGAAACATCACCGGCTGCTGGCGCAAGGTGGGGGTAATGGGCCAGCACAGGGCGCCGTCCAGAAAGAAGTTCTTGTTGGACTCGGCCCCGTCGCGGTCCAGGTAGTACAGCCGCAGCGCGCCGCGCTCCACCCACCACAGGTGCCGCCAATGGTCGCCCGCGCGCAGCAGGGGCTGGCCGCGTTCGAACACGCGCCGTTCGGCGCTGGCCCACCAGGCGCCGATGGCCTCGGGTGGGGGTCCCAGCAACTGCGTCAGAAACAGGGGGAGAGAAGGGGGCACAGACACAGCCTTCGCAAAGTGGGAAAATCGCGGGTTGCCTGCTGGGGCGCCAAGTGCGCCCACCACCAGCAGGGCCGGTATGCGGCGCCTTTGACAGGGTGCCCGCGTGCACCGGGTGTTTTGATTATCGGGCCCGCCAGGCCCCGGAGTGTTCCCCATGTTGTATCCCCAGGAATTTGATGTGATCGTTGTCGGCGGTGGCCATGCAGGCACCGAGGCCGCGCTGGCCGCTGCGCGCATGGGCAGTAAAACGCTGCTGCTGACCCACAACATCGAGACGCTGGGGCAGATGAGCTGCAACCCCAGCATCGGCGGCATCGGCAAGGGCCACTTGGTGAAAGAGGTGGATGCGCTGGGCGGTGCGATGGCGCTGGCCACGGACGAGGGCGGCATCCAGTTCCGTATCCTGAACAGCTCCAAGGGCCCTGCGGTGCGGGCCACGCGGGCGCAGGCCGACCGCATTTTGTACAAGGCCGCCATCCGCCGCATGCTGGAGAACCAGCCCAACCTCTGGTTGTTCCAGCAGGCGGTGGACGACCTGATGGTGGAGGGCGACCGGGTGGTGGGCGCGGTGACGCAGGTGGGCATCCGCTTCCGCTCGCGCACCGTGGTGCTGACGGCGGGCACCTTCCTGGACGGCAAGATCCATGTGGGTCTGAACAACTACGCGGCTGGCCGGGCAGGGGACCCGCCGGCGGTGTCGCTGTCGGCACGCCTCAAGGAGCTGAAGCTGCCGCAAGGACGCCTGAAGACCGGCACGCCCCCGCGCATCGATGGGCGCAGCATTGACTTCAGCAAGTGCACCGAGCAGCCCGGCGACGGCATGCCCGGCGGCGTGAACGAGGGCACGGTGCCCGTGTTCAGCTTCATGGGCAATGCGCAGATGCACCCGCAGCAGGTGCCCTGCTGGATCACCCACACCAACGAGCGCACGCACGAGATCATCCGCAGCGGCTTTGACCGCAGCCCCATGTTCACCGGCAAGATCGAGGGCGTGGGCCCACGCTACTGCCCGAGTGTGGAAGACAAGATCAACCGCTTTGCGGACAAGGACAGCCACCAGATCTTTCTGGAGCCCGAAGGGCTGACCACGCACGAGTTCTACCCCAACGGCATCAGCACCAGCCTGCCGTTCGACATCCAGTACGACCTGGTGCGCAGCATGCCGGGGCTGGAGAACGCGCACATCCTGCGCCCCGGCTACGCCATCGAGTACGACTACTTCGACCCCCGCTCGCTCAAGAGCAGCTTCGAGACGCGCCAGATCCAGGGCCTGTTCTTCGCCGGGCAGATCAATGGCACCACGGGCTATGAAGAGGCGGCGGCCCAGGGCCTGTTCGCTGGCATCAACGCCGCGCTGCAGTGCAGGGGCGACGCACCCTGGCTGCCCGGCCGCGACGAGGCTTACCTGGGTGTGCTGGTGGACGATCTGATCACCAAGGGCGTGACCGAGCCCTACCGCATGTTCACCAGCCGGGCCGAGTTCCGCCTGCAGCTGCGGGAGGACAACGCGGACATGCGCCTGACCGAAGTGGGGCGCCAGATGGGTCTGGTGGACGATGCGCGCTGGGATGCTTTCAGCCGCAAACGCGATGCGGTTTCACGTGAAACAGAGCGCCTCAAGGCCACCTGGGTGAACCCGCGCAACCTGCCTGCGGCCGAATCCGAGCGCGTGCTAGGCAAGAGCATCGAGCACGAATACAACCTGTTCGAGCTGCTGCGCCGCCCGGATGTGGGCTACGCCAACCTGATGTCGATGGACGGCGGCAAGTACGCATCCGCCGATGTTTCACGTGAAACCCTCGGCGACCTGAGCGAGCCGGTGGTGGAGCAGGTGGAGATTGCCGTCAAGTACGCGGGTTACATCGACCGCCAGAAGGGCGAGGTAGAACGTGCCGCACACTTCGAGAAGCTGCGTCTGCCGCCCGACCTGGACTACATGCAGGTCACGGCCCTGAGCATCGAGGCGCGCCAGGTGCTCAGCCGCCACCGGCCCGAGACCCTGGGCCATGCCTCGCGCATCACGGGCATCACGCCCGCGTCGATCTCGCTGCTGATGGTGCATTTGAAGAAGGGCGGGTTCAAGGAGTTCGCCGTGGTCCCGGCTACGCCTGCCAAGGCAGAAGGCGAAGTGGCGGCATGACGATGGCGGTGAACAGCAACAACGACAGCCTGCGCCAGCAATTGCAAGCCGGGGCGGAGGCCCTGGCGCTGGGCCTGAGCGATGCGCAGGTCGGGCTGTTGATGGACTTCCTGGCGCTGCTGCAGAAGTGGAACAAGGTCTACAACCTGACCGCCGTGCGTGACCCGCAGGAGATGATGACGCACCACCTGCTGGACAGCCTGGCCGCCGTGGCGCCGCTGCGGCGGCATGTGGCGGGCCTGCAGCAGGGCGGGGTGGCGGCGGTGAAGCTGCTGGATGTGGGATCGGGCGGCGGCTTGCCGGGCGTGGTGTTTGCCATTTGCTGCCCGGATGTGGATGTGAGCTGTGTGGACACCGTGGGTAAGAAGGCCGCGTTCATCCAGCAGGCGGCGGTGGCGCTCAAGCTGCGCAACCTGCATGGCGTGCATGCGCGGGTCGAGACGCTGAGCACACCGTTTGACCTCATCAGCTGCCGCGCGTTTGCCTCGTTGCCGGACTTTGTCACCTGGTCGCGCAGCGCACTGGCCGCGCCCCACGGTGTGTGGCTGGCTATGAAAGGCAAACACCCCGAGGACGAAATCGCCGCACTGCCTGCGGATGTGGCGGTGTTTCACGTGGAACAGCTCACCGTGCCCGGTCTGGATGCCGAGCGCTGCATCGTCTGGATGAAGCCCGCCTGACCGAGCTGACCACCTGGCGCCGACTTTTCGGCGACTGGGGCAGGGTGGTCGCGTAAACTCGGTTCCTCACTTCGGGGCGGCCTTTCCTGCCCCCACCCCCAGCCTACCGGGAGAAACCATGTTCGGCATCGCAGACTACGGCGCCTTCGTCGCCGCCATCGTGTTGTTCCTGCTCATTCCAGGCCCGGGCAATCTGGCACTCATCACCTCCACCAGCAAGGGCGGTGTGCGCGGCGGCATGGCCGCCACCATGGGCGTGATTGCGGGCGACCAGGTGTTGATGTGGGCGGCGGTGGCCGGTGTGGCGGCGCTGCTCGCCACCTACCCCACAGCCTTCCACGCGGTGCAGTGGCTGGGCGCGGCCTACCTCGCGTGGCTGGGCTTCAAGATGGTCACGGCCAAGCCGGGCGCCCAGCCCATCCTGAACATCGAGCCGCGCCACTACTTCAAGCAGGCCGGACTCATCACCTTGCTCAACCCCAAGGCCATCGTGTTCTACATGGCGTTCTTCCCGCTGTTCGTCGATCCTGCGCGCCACCAGGGCATGCTGACCTTTGGCGTGATGGCTGCCACGGTGGCGGCATTGACGTTTCTCTATGGCCTGATCGCCGTGCTGCTCACGCACCACCTGGCCGAGCGCATGCGCGCCAACCCGCGCATCGGCCGCGTGCTGGAAAAGGTCGCGGGCGTCTTCCTGATCGGCTTTGGCATCAAGCTGGCCATCTCCAAATAACACCACACGAACTGCAGCACCCACATGGCCAAGATCTTTTGCGTTGCCAATCAAAAGGGTGGGGTGGGCAAGACCACCACCACCGTCAACCTCGCTGCCGGCCTGGCCAAGATCGGCCAGCGCGTGCTGATGGTGGACCTGGACCCACAGGGCAACGCCACCATGGGCTCGGGCGTGGACAAGCGCAGCTTGGACCTCACGGTGTACGACGTGCTGCTCGAATCCGCCTCGGTGAAAGAGGCGGCCGTGCTGGCCGACAAATGTGGCTACTGGGTGCTGGGCGCCAACCGCGAACTGGCGGGCGCCGAGGTGGAGCTGGTGACGCTGGAGCACCGCGAAAAACGCCTGAAAGCCGCGCTGGCCGAGGCGGATGCTGACTTCGACTTTGTGCTCATCGACTGCCCGCCGTCCTTGAGCATGCTCACCCTCAACGGCCTGTGCAGCGCCCACGGCGTGATCGTGCCCATGCAGTGCGAATACTTCGCGCTCGAGGGGCTGACCGATCTGGTGAACACCATCAAGCAGGTGCATGCCAACCTGAATGCCGATCTGCAGATCATCGGCCTGCTGCGCGTGATGTTCGACCCGCGCATCACGCTGCAGCAGCAGGTGAGCGACCAGCTCAAGGGCCACTTTGGCGACAAGGTGTTCAACAGCGTGATCCCGCGCAACGTGCGCCTGGCCGAGGCGCCCAGCTACGGGCTGCCGGGCGTGGTGTTCGACCCAGCCGCCAAGGGCAGCCAGGCTTTCGTCGAGTTTGCCGAGGAGATGGTCGCGCGCGTGAAGAACATGCCCGCTGCGGCCTCTTCCATGGCCAAAATGCCTGCTTCCGCCTGATGGATAAGCGCGAGTAGCTATTGAATTGATAGTAATGAAGCCCGCCAACATCCTGCTGCTGCCCGGCTGGCAGAACTCCGGCCCCGAGCACTGGCAAAGCCGCTGGGAGACCGCGCACGGCGACCAGCGCGTGGAGCAGCACGACTGGATGCGCCCGCTGCGCGGCGACTGGTCTGCGCGCCTGGAAGAAACCGTGGCCGATGCCGAGGGCCCCGTGGTGCTGGCGGCGCACAGCCTGGGCTGCATCCTTACCGCCTGGTGGGCGGCACACACCCGCCACGCGGCCAAGGTGCGCGGCGCGCTGCTGGTGGCGCCGGGCGATGTGGAGCGGCCCGACCTGGCCGCGCAGATCCACGGCTGGGCGCCCATTGCGCGTCAGCCCCTGCCGTTCCCGGCCGTGCTGGTGGGCAGCCGCAACGACCCGTACTGCAGCTTCGAGCGCGCCGAAGGGTTGGCGCAGGCCTGGGGTGCGCGGTTTGTGGACTATGGCGATCGTGGCCACATCAATGCCGAATCCGGGCTGGGCGACTGGGAAGAGGGGCGGGGCTGGCTGATGCAGCTCGCCACCCCGGCATGAGCCGCTGGGCCTTCTGGCGCAAGCGTCCGCCAGTGACGGCGGGCGATGCTGTCCCTCCACCTCGGCGGGTCACGGCTGACTTCTACTGGCTTGGCGACGCCTTGCAGGTGGTGCTGGCCTGGCTGCTGCCCAGCAGCGCGGTGGTGGTGGGCGCGCTGGGGCAGTTCATGCTGGCCCTGGTGCTGCTCACAGTGGCGTTCGGTGTGTGGCTGCGCCTGTGGCGCAGCCGAAAAAAGCGCCGTGCCATGGGCCGTGCGCCGCGTTGAAAACCCCCTGTACCGTTTCGCATCCATGTCCAAAATCGCTCTCACCGCCATCGCCGACCAACTGCCCCGCGCCTGGAACTCCACGGTGGTGGGCCGGGCGGCAGGCGCCAATCTCAAGGTGCTGCGCATGGACGACGCGGCCTACCCCGACGAATCGCACGACTTTGACGAAGCCCTGCTGGTGCTGGACGGCTGCATGCGCCTGGACCTGCAAGGCCAGGTCACCGAGGTGCACGCGGGCGAGGTGTTCATCGTGCCCGCAGGCGTGCCCCACGCCGTGGCGCCTGGCAGCCACGGCACGCTGGTCATCATCGACCGCTGAAGATTTCCCTCTCCCTATTCCTTTTCGAGAAGAAGACACCGCATGGTCACCAAAAAACCCAAGGGCCTCGGCCGAGGCCTGGAAGCCCTGCTGGGCCCCAAGGTCGAAGACAAAGTGGAGCAGGCCCAGGCCGCCGAGGCAGGCCTGCCCAGCAGCCTGCCGCTGAGCGAACTGGTGCCCGGTGTCTACCAGCCGCGCACGCGCATGGACGAAGGCGCGCTGTACGAGCTGGCCGAGTCCATCAAGGCCCAGGGCATCATGCAGCCCATCCTGGTGCGGCGCCTGGTCGATGGCGAGCACGCAGGCAAGTACGAAATCATCGCGGGCGAGCGGCGCTTTCGGGCCTCGCGCCTGGCGGGCCTGGCCGAGGTGCCAGTGCTGGTGCGCGACGTGCCCAACGAGTCGGCGGCGGCGATGGCGCTCATCGAGAACATCCAGCGCGAAGACCTGAACCCGCTGGAAGAAGCCCAGGGCCTGCAGCGCCTGGTGCGCGAATTTGGCCTCACGCACGAGCTGGCCGCGCAGGCCGTGGGCCGCTCGCGCAGCGCCGCCAGCAACCTGCTGCGCCTGTTGAACCTGGCCGAGCCCGTGCAGACCATGCTGATGGCGGGCGACATCGACATGGGCCATGCGCGCGCGCTGCTGGCGCTGGACCGCGCCGCGCAGATCACGGCGGGCAACCAGATCGCGGCCAAGACGCTGTCGGTGCGCGAGGCCGAGGCGCTGGTGAAAAAGCTCAGCGCCGAGTTCAGCCTGGTGCCGCAAAAGCCCAAAAAGGAAAAGTCGCGCGACCTGAAGCGCGTGGAAGAAGAACTCTCGGACCTGCTCATGGCCGAGGTCGAGGTGCGCGTCAAAAAGCGCGTCAAGCGCCATGGCCGGGTGGAGGATATGGGCGAGCTGGCGATCCAGTTTGGGTCGCTGGAGGCGCTGAACGGGTTGATCGACCGCCTGCGCGGCTGACTATTCCGTCGGGTAGCGCTCTGAACCTGTTCAAAACCTTTCCGGGAACACACTGGGGTGCATCGTGAAGGAAGTTAGTGCTTCGGACGCGCCGCATGGGCATCAACGTCCCGCCACACCCGAGGAGCAAGCGGCCATCGGCAAGCTGTTTTCGAGTGCACCCACCGCAGCAGCCCGACTGAAGCAAGGAACTGAAAACGCGTTTGTTCTGTGGGCAACCAGCCTGCTGACGCTTGTTGTCGTTTGGCTCTTGCTTGGTTGGCTCGCAAGCAAGGTATGGGATGTCCACCTCGGGTTGCGCAGTACCGCAACGTTATGGGTCATGGCCCTGGCCACACCCGCCTGCGCTGTCCTAGCGGTCAGGTCGAGCGTCAAATGGGTGCGTACCTTGCCTGACTATCGGCCACTGCTGCGACAAGATCTCGCGGATGCGCTGGTCAGCGAAGAACGATACGTCTTCACAGAAGCCAGGCGCTTCCAAGAGCCGGAGCATGGCGGCCTCATGTACTTCTTGCGCACGAACGAGGACGAAGTTTTCACGGTCTACGACTACGAGAGCCAGACTCTGGGCATCGATGACCAGGACCCTCTGCAAAGTGCCTATCGGCCGCAAACGCAGCTTGTTGTTATCAGGGCTCCGAACAGCGGCGTCGTTCTCAGTAGCCAAGGTTCCGGTGCACCGCTCGAAGTCGGCGCACCCGTCGATCTCGCGGTCGGGCCAGAGAAGTGGCCACAGCCAGAGAAGCTCTGTGACATCCCTTGGAGCCAGCTGGACGTGCGGCTGGCGTCTTCCACCGAGGCATCCGCCAAGCGCAACGACGGCTAACCAAGAGCCGTCATCAATCTTCCGCAGTGCTTTCCCCAGGGGTGATATCCCCTCGCGGCGTGGCGGTCCTTGTTTGGCGTCCGAGCTGGAGCCGTGCCGGGCTCACGGTACGTGCAATACGTAGAGGGGGGCATCGCCTGTACCCCTTGCCCGCCGCCAGATGCGTGAAATAGCGCACACAAGCGGTTTCCAGCCGTAACTTGCGCAGGCAAAATGCGTCTGTGCGGGGCCTACACTGCGCTGCGTTCAACACACCCGGGTTGACCGCAAGGCCTTGGCAGGCAGCGATCTGACGCTGCGCTGCGGCCCACGATGGTTTGCCGGGTGATTCCTGTATCTCCCGGAACAGACCACCATGACCTCTTTGCGCTTTGTCCTGCCCCCCGCCTGCCTGGCCGCCGGCCTGTGCATCGCCAGCCTGGGCGCCCAGGCCCAGAACACCAAACCCCCCAAGGTCCAGCTGTGGATGGACCTGTCCACCGGCACCATGGCGGGCATGCCCGAGATGGACAGCCTGCCCGGCGGCGGCGGCATGCTCGGTGGCCTCATGGGCGGTATGGGCGGCGGTGCGCAGGGCAGGGCGGGCAGCGGCAACACCGCCTATGGCCATGCCCGCGCCATGTCCGTCATGCCGCCGCGTGTCATCGACCTCGCTCTGCACAACAGCCTGCGCCCCGGCGTGGAGGCCAGCCAGGCCATCCCGCCCGGCATGCGCATGGGCGAATCCCTGCCGCTGATCCCACCCCGCGCGCAGCCCACCCAGACCGAGCCGGGCGAGGTGCCGCAGGAATACCAGCAGCACCAGCCCAAGGGCCGCATCCTGCTGTACTGGGGCTGCGGCAGCGCGGTGCGTGCGGGCCAGCCCCGCGTGATCGATCTGGCGCGGGCCAAGCCCTCCGACTACGCCCAGGCCTTTGCAGGCCGCGCCGTGCCCGACCGGGGCCCGCGCGTGGGCCCGGCCTATGCGCTGTACCCCAACGAACGCAACCAGGTGAGCCTGTCGCGGGACAGCTCGGTGGTGGGCGAGCACCAGGTGCGTGGCGACGGCGTGCCTGCGTCCATGAAGTTCACGCTGGGTGCCGCGCAAGATTTGATGCCCGCCATCGACCTGCGCACCACCGGCAAGCCGCAGGACAGCATGGGCACCAGCTGGCAGCCGGTGCGCAATGCGCGCGCCTACTACCTGCATGCCATGTCGCAGAGCGGGGACGACCTGATCATGTGGTCCAGCGCCGAAACGCCGGACACGGGCATGGGCCTGTTCGACTACCTCTCGCCCGCCACCATCGACCGCTGGCTCAAGGAGCGCGTGCTGCTGCAGCCCGAGACCACGCAGTGCGCCATTCCCCAGGGCATCTTTGCGGGCGGTGGGCGCGATGCCACGCCCATGCTGCGCATGATGGCCTACGGCGGCGAAAGCCACATCGTGCACCCCCCGCGCCCGGCCGACCCCAAGGCCGCGTGGGAGCCCGAATGGTCGGTGCGCGTGCGTGTGAAGTCGCACACCATGGCCATGCTGGGCGAGGAGATTCTGGGGCAGCGCGGGGGCATGGGCCCCGCCGCTCCGGCAGGCGCTGGTGCCGGTGGTGGGGCCTATTCGAGTGGCATGGGCAGCAGTGGCCAGCCCTCGGGCGGCGCACCGTCGGATGCGGGCACCCCCGGCGAGGTGGTGAACCCCGTCAACCTGCTGCGTGGCCTGTTCGGTCGCTGAGCCGAGAGAGAAGACACCCCATGCTGGCCCTGCGCATGCCCTGGCCCTTGCCCGCGCTGATGGCGTGGGCGGGTGCGTGGCTGGTTTTTGTGGCGCTGCAGCGCGCTGCCGTGCCGCCCGTGGGCGCCTTGCTGGCCGCCTGCCTGCTGGGCACGGCCGCCAGTGTGCTGGGCGGCAGCTGGTGGCGGCGGGGGTTGATTGCGACGGGATTCCCGCTGTCGCTGGCGCTGCTGGGCGCGGCCAGCCTGCCCACCTGGGCGTGGCTGGTGCCGCTGGCGCTGCTGCTGCTGGTGTACCCGCTCAATGCCTGGCGCGATGCGCCGCTGTTCCCCACCCCGCGCCATGCGCTGCAGGCACTGGCCGTGCAGGCACCGCTGCCGCTGGGCGCGCGCGTGCTCGATGCGGGCTGTGGCCTGGGCGACGGCCTCAAGGCCCTGCGCCATGCCTACCCTGCGGCCCAGCTCGAAGGGCTAGAGTGGAGCTGGCCCTTGCGCCTGGCGTGCGCTGCGCTGTGCCCCTGGGCCCAGGTGCGGCGCGCCGACATGTGGAAGGCCGACTGGAGCCCCTACCGCATGGTCTATCTGTTCCAGCGGCCCGAGAGCATGGCCCGCGCCGCCGCCAAGGCCCAGGCCGAGCTGGCCCCAGGCGCCTGGCTGGTGAGCCTGGAGTTTGCCGTGCCCGGTGTGCTGCCCAGCGCCCAGCTGCGCGCGCCGGGCGGGCGCGTGGTGTGGCTGTACCGCATGCCGCTGAACCGCGTGGAGGCATGACATGCAGCGCGCCCTGCTTTGTGTGTCAGCCTGTACCGCAGGCCCCGAACGGTTACAGAAAAGATACAAGCTTTTGCTACATTGCGCGGCTGGCTACAACCCCATACACAACAACCAAGAAACTCACAGCCAGAGGGGGCGCACACAGCACGTAACCGCGCCGGGAGGGGGCGCACGGGCTGCTAGCACCCGCCTTGACCAGACTTCCACCACGCACGCCGTATGCACAGCACCCTCCCTTTGGCGGGGCTGTCGCGCGGTTGCGCGTGGGAAGCGCGGGGTGTTTCTGGTGAACAACCGACCGATCTGCAAGGAGCATCCATGACCGCCCACCCATCCCGTTTCCGCCCCCGCCTGCTGTGGGTGCTGACGCTGAGCGCTGCCCTGACCGGCTGCGCCACCATGCAGAGCCACGACAAGCTGGCCACCGACATGCAGACGGCCGGGCGCAGCGGCGGCATTCCTGCTGCCATCGCCCAGCTGGAAAGCACGGCCAAGACCGAAGAAGAAAAAACCGCGCTGCTCTACAACATGGAACGCGGCGAGCTGCTGCGCATGGACCGCCGCTACCCCGACAGCACCAACGCCTTCCTGCTGGCCGACAACAAGGTCAAGGAATGGGAAGAAACCGCCAAGACCAACCCCAGCAAGCTCATGGGCACCGTGGGCGCTGCGCTGATCAGCGAACGCCTCAAAGTCTATGAAGGCCAGGACTACGAAAAGGTGTGGGTGACCACGCGCCTGGCGCTCAACCGCATGGCCGTGGGCGACTTTGAAAATGCCCGCGTGGACATCAAGCGCACGCACGAACGCGAAGCCATCATTGCCGAGTTCCGCGCCAAGGAAACCCTGGCGGCCGAGGAGGAAGCCAAGTCCAAGGGCGCATCGTCCGGCGGCAAGGAGCTGAACGGCTACCCCGTCGAGACGCTCAACGACCCCGAGGTGCTGGCGCTCAAGAACGGCTACTCCAATGCCCTGAGCCACTACCTGGCGGGCTTCCTCTACGAAATGCTCAACGAGCCCGGCCTGGCCGCGCCCGGCTACCGCAAGGCCATCGAACTCAAGCCCGAAACGGCCGTGCTGGAAGAAGGCCTGCGTGGCCTGGACAACCGCACCGGTTTCACCTGGAAGCGCCGCCAGCGCATGACCGATGTGCTCTTCATCGTCGAAGCTGGTGACGCCCCCGCACGCAAGCCCAAGGCCTTCACCATCCCCGTGCCCACGGGCCGGGGCCTGGTCACCGCCAGCATCTCCTACCCTGTGATCGAGCCGTCCAAGGACGCGTTGCTGACCACCATTTCTGCTGCGGGCACCGACCTCAAGCTCGAAAAAGTGGTGGACGTGAACGTGATGGCCCGCCGCGCGCTCAAGGATGAAATGCCCGGCATGGTGCTGCGTGGCTTCACCCGCGCCGTGGCCAAGGGCGTGCTGCAGAACGAGCTGCAAAAGCGTGGTGGCCTGATCGGCGGCATCATCGGCGCGGCCGCCTCGGTGGCCACCGAGCAGGCCGACGACCGCATGTGGCGCATGCTGCCCGGCCGCGTGTATGTGGCCCGTGGCTACCTGCCACCCGGCGAACACCTGGTGAGCGTGAATGGCCGCCAGCTGCCCCAGCCCATCAAGATCGACGGCCAGTATGCCCTGGTGCCCCTGCGCATGTACGACAACAGCGTGCTGACCGGCGACGTGGCCATGCTGGGCCAGCTGCCCACCGTGGCTGCGGCGCCCCAGCCTGCCCCCGCCGCAGCGGCGGCGCCCGCTGCCCCAGTGCGCACCACCAACAACAACCGCACCCGCCCCGTGCCCGCGTCCACCGTCAAGCCCACGGCAGCCCAGCCCGCAGCGGCCGCCAAGAACTGACCCCTGTTACCGACCCCATTCAAGGAGCCTTCGGCATGAGAAACCGTTTTGTCCCCGCCGCGATCCCCACCGTGCTGTGCGCGGGCCTGATCGCCCTGGCCACCAACGCCAGCGCCCAGCTGCACGACCCGGCCACCCCGCTGGCCGTGGCCTCCAAGGTCGCCCTGCGTGGCGAAGCCAACAGCATCGCCGTGCGCGAGATGCGCATCGTGCGCAAGAACGACATCCTCGTCGTGCAGGCCGACATGGCCAACATGGGCCGCACCGACCGCACCGTGTTCTACCGCTTCAAGTGGCTGGACAACGTGGGCAACCAGGTGGGCGATGGCGAATCGTGGAAGCAGATGAGTGTGCTGGGCCTGGGCCAGCAGACCGTCAAGAGCGTGGCGCCCACGTCTGCGGCTGTCGATCTGCGCCTTGAGATGAATGTGGAGCCGCGCTGAGCGCCGGTGCCCGACCCCAAGATTGAGTGAGGAGTAAGAAACCATGACCACCAAGAACCCCATCCAGCGCAGCGCGCTGATCCTGGCCTTTGCGGCCAGCACCCTGGCCCTCTCGGCCTGCCAGAACCTGTCGTCCCCCACCGTGCGTTTTGACCGCCAGGTCAACTACGGCGATGCGAAGGCCGTCGAGCTGGTGACCAACGAGTTCGGTTCCACCGACCTGCAGATGATTGCCGAGAAGATGACCGGCGGCCTGCTCGAAACCGGCATCTTCCAGGGCCGCCCCACGGTGACGATCTCCACCGTGAAGAACAAGACCAGCGAGTACATCGACACCACCAACGTGATGAACTCGATCCAGACCTCGCTGGTCAAGTCGGGCAAGGTGCGCTTTGTGCGCTCCATCAACGAAATGCAGGCCGGTGTGGACGAGCTGCAGCGCCAGAACCAGAGCGGCCTGTACAAGCAGGGCACCACCGCCAAGGTCGGCCAGATGACCGCCGCCAAGTACAGCATGGAAGGCGAGCTGACCAGCATCGTCAAGCAGAACAACAACACCAAGGACGTGTACTACAAGTTCACGCTGAAGCTGTTTGATGTGCAGGAAGGCACGATCGAATGGCAGGACGAAAAAGAGATCCGCAAGACGAGTAAGAGGTAACCCCCTGAGGTGCGACCGCTCGGTGCAGCCGCCAGAGGCGGCTGCTCTTGCGGGCCGTCCAAGCCTGCACTGGCAGGCTTGGAGCCGCGGCCCTCAGCCCCTTTCTCTCGCGCTGCGCGCGGGAAGGGGGACGCCGCCAGCGCGGCGGGGCGGCCCTTGCGCGGCGGCCGCTGGCCTGGGCCGCGCCAGTTTCGAAGGATGTCGGTGCTATTGCTCGCATCCCTCGATAAATCCATGAATTCCCGTTAGCTCACAAGGAGCATCACATGCAACGCAGAACCACATTGCACACGGCCCTGGCCGTGATCGCGGCCACCACGCTGGCCTGGGGCACGGGCGCCCAGGCGCAGCAGCCGGGCGCGGCCCCCAAGATCGCCGTGACCGACCTGGCCTACGCCCAGCGCGTGTCCGAATACTTCCTGGCGGGCACTTACCAGCGCAGCAGCCAGATGAGCGCGGGTGGCAGCCACAGCGGCGGCTACAGCCACGGCCCCTATGGCGGTGGCGGCTCGCACTCGGGCAGCCACTCGATGCAGGCCTCCGAGCAGGCCAGCGGCACCTATGTGGCCGGGCGCTACAGCTACATCGAGCAGCGCGAGCTGGGCGGCTACACCAACGACATCAAGGGCGCCATCCTGCAAGGCACCTACTTCCGCCTGATCCAGGGCAAGGGCTTTGACGCAGGCAAGCCCCAGCCCAGCAAGGCCGAGCAGGTCTTGAACCAGGTGCAGGGCGGCAAGATGGCCACGCCGCAGGTGCAGCCCCAGGTCAACGACGTGATCACCCGCATCAAGAAGGGCGAGTTCAACGGCGCCGACTACGTGCTGTTCGGCGTGGTGTCGAGCATCGACTTCACCGATGCCCTGTCACCCCTGCAAGGCACCACCAGCGCCACGCGCCAGTACGGCCTGCAGCTGCTGGCCGACTTCTCGCTGATCAACACCAAGACCTACGAAATCAAGGCCGCGTTCTCCGCCCAGGGCGAAGGCAACGACACCAAGATTTTGTCGGTCCGTGGCGACATCGCGCCGCCCAACCGGGCCAAGGTGATGCGTGAAACCTCGCTGTCGCTCGCGCAGGACGTGTACCAGCAGCTCGCTGGGCAACTGGGCTACACCGACGCCAACCTGGCGCGCGGCGTGCGCCCGCCGCCGGTGTACCAGCAAGGCGGCCAGCCCATGCCCGTGCCGCAGCCCCAGCAGCCCGAGCAGGTGCTGATCCTCAAGTAAACGCAGCTCATTGGGGGTGATACGCCGTGGCGCACTGCTTCGTCGCTGTACCCCCATCGCGCCAGGCCAGCCGCGTGCTGGCCTTTTTGTTGGGCGCACGGCGGTGGGCCACCGCGGCGGTGCTGGCCGCAGCCTTCGGGGCGGTCGCGGCCCAGCCCACGGCCTCACCCCAGCCTCCTGGGCTTGCTGCGCCTGCAGCCCCCTCGGGCCGCTTTGAGCCCCTGGTTTTGCCCGGCGAACGCGGCGTGGTGCTGCAGGCCCTGCAGCGCAGCGAACGGGTGCCGCCCCTGCGCTACCGGGTGATCGTGGTGCCCGGCTCCGGCTGTGCGGGCCTGGAATCGTTTGCCGACCGCTACTTTGCCGGGCTGCTGCACGCGCAGGTGCTGGTGCTGCACAAGCCGGGGGTAGATCCCGACGCCCGCACCGCCCCCGCCGACTGCCCGCACGGCTTTGTGTCGCGCGACCGGCATTCCACCTGGCTCGCACACGCCCGTGCGGCCCTGCGTGCCGATGCCCAGCAACGCCAGGGGCAGCCCGCGCTGGTGCAGCTGCTGGTGGGCATCTCGGAAGGGGCCGAACTGCTGCCCGCGTTGGCGCCCGAGGTGCCACAGCTCGCCGGCCTGGTGCTCATCGGCTCCAGCGGGCTGGACCCGCAAGAGGCCGGGGCCCTGCAGGCCCGCCGTCTGGGCGCGGAGGGCGACTGGGCCGCGCTGGCGCAGATCGTGGCGGGCGCTCCGCCCGACGGCGTGGTGGTGCAGGGGCGCAGCCTGGGCTACTGGCGCGACCTGTGGCACTGGCCCCTGACCCTGCCCCTGCTGCGCAGCCCCTGGCCGCTGCTGCAGGTGTGGGGGGGCGACGACGCACTGGTGCCCGCCGTGGCCTACACGCGGTTTGAAGCGCTGGCCGCCTTGCGCACCGCGCCCTACTGCGCGCGGCGCATCGACGGTGCCGACCACGGCCTGCAGCGTCATGCAGCGGGCGTGGACGGCGTGCAGCAGGTGTGGGTCTGGACCGAGCAATGGGCACGCAACCCGGCTGCCGGGCTGTGTGGGCCTTTGCGACTGTTGCGAGAGCAGCAGGCCCCTAGCGCGGACGGAACATCCTGAACAACTGCTCCGGCCCCACCGTGAAATAGTCCGCCGGGCCGCCGCCGCGCAGGATGTGGCCTGCGTTGGCGGTGTCGTACACGCCGTTTTTCAGCAGGCCGGTGTCGATGTGCACGGCCACCACCTCGCCCAGCACCAGCCACGTCTCCACTGCCGCTCCGTCCACCCCCTGCAGCTGCAGGATCTGTGTGCTGCGGCATTCAAAGGTGACCGGGCTTTCGGCGACACGCGGCGGGCGCACGCGCGTGGAGGGCAGGGGGGTGAGGCCGGTCAGGTCGAACTCGCTCACTTCGGGGGGCACAGCGGCGCAGCTCTGGTTCATCAGCTCGGCCAGGTCGCGCGTGGCCAGGTTCCACACAAACTCGCCCGTGGCTTGCACGTTGCGCACCGTGTCCTTGGTGCCAATGCTGGCAAAGCCCACGATGGGGGGCACATAGTTGAAGGCGTTGAAAAAGCTGTAGGGCGCCAGGTTGGTCGCGCCCGTGGCGCTTTGCGTGGAGATCCAGCCAATGGGGCGCGGCCCCACGATGGCGTTGAACGGGTCGTGCGGCAGGCCATGGCCCAGGCGGGGTTCATAGCTGTGGAAGGTGCGCGGGGGCTGTGGGGTGGTCATGGGGCGCGGCAGGGTGGGGCAAACAGGCCCACACCTTAGCGGCAGACGCGGCGCGCTGCAGCCTCCAGGATATCTTGATGCTCACTTTTTCATAGCTATCCGGGCATATGGATCGCGCGCACAGGGGTTGTGGGAGCACTGGGCCACCACTCCATGGCTCAGCGGCGCTGTTCGGGCGCTGCGCAAATGCCGGGGGTGGCGGGCGGCGGTACCGCACACACCATGCGCAGCAGGGCAGAGAACGAGCCCTGGCCAATGCCGGAGCTCGACGCCGTCAACCAGGGTATCTGCTGGCGCACGCGCTCCAGCGCCGCGCGGACCTCGGCCTCGCTGCCGCCTCCCTCCAGCTCGACAAGCTGGCCGCGCTTGCCATCGCGCAGCACCAGCTTGGTCAGGGTCACCCCGTTGCCCAGCACCGGGCGCAGCGCGTCTTCCACCTGCTGTTGGGTGTAGGCGCTGCCCGTTGCTGGCAGGCACACGCTGCGCTCGCCCGGAGCCGCGCACAGAAAGTTGACGAGCACGCGGTAGGCCACCTGGTCACCCTCGCGCCGGACCCATGCCACCTGCGGGTTACGCACCTCGCCCGAGCGCTCCAGCACCTGCACCCACTGGCGCACGGCCGCGTCGTCGGGCGCTCGGCCTTCCAGTGCTGCGCCGTCCTTCCACAGGTCGATCTTGCCCAGGGTCATGCCGCTGGGCAGCAGCGGCTGCAGCACATTGCTGACCCGCTGGCGCGGCGAGACGGGCTCACCGCTGGCAGCCTGCGCGCCCGGGGGCGGTGGAGCGCCCGGGTCGGGCGCTGGCAGCACCGGCCGGGGGCCCGCAAGGCCCATCACGTCCTGCTGTAGCGCGCGGGTTTCATCGCGCAGGGCGCTGGTCAAGGGCATGGGGTTCACGCGGCCCGCAGGCACTTTCAGCGCGCTGACGGGGCCATCGATCCAGATCGGGTACTCCAGTGCGATCTTGCCCGGCGCGCTGGCCGGCTGGTAGTAGCCTGCTTCGGTGTCTGCGCCAATGCGGATGGAAAACCGTGTCCGGGTGGTGGTGGCTGACACGCCCGCGTGGCGCGCATCCATGTCGTGGAACAGCAGCGCTGTGCTTCTTTGCGCGCTGGCCAGTTGCAGCCACTGGGCCTGGCCCGTTCCACCCGCCACGACCGATGCGTTTGAGTGCACGCTCAGCAGGCCCAGGCGCACCCCATGGAACCACAGCCTCATGCCGTGGCTGGGGTTCAGGCTGATTCGCAACGCCGGCAGGTCCACGCGATCGAACAGCACCTTCAGGTTATCGCCACGCAGCAGCAGTTCGTGGGCTGTGGCCAGCTGCAGCGTAAAGCACACGGCAGCGTTGTCAGCGCCCACGCGCGGGATGGCCGACGCGCCCTGCACGGCGCTGATCGTCACGTCGTACAGCCTGGGGCGGCTGCCGCCCAGGCGGTCCGCGCCATAGGTGGTGTCGTCCACCTGGAACGTCCCCCGCCCGAGAAACAGCCGGTTCTCCGCACCCGACACCACACGCACCGTGCAGTCGTTGGCGATGATGTGCACATGCCGCAAGTTGCCCAGCCGGCCCGTGGTCGGGTCCCACGGGCGCTCGCGGGCGTCGCGCAGCAGGTTGGCGCGTTCGATCAGCGTGTCGGGTGTGACGTCCAGCGGCGCTGCGTGGGCCAGGAAGGGCGCCGCGCAAAGCAGGGCTAGCAGCAGGGGGCGCAGGGGTTTCATGCTGCTTGCATGGTATCGGGATTGGGTGCGGCGTGGAGGACTTGCTGCGGGTACATCAGGCGCTTTGGATAGGCGCCGGAACGGCGGAATGCGTTTGGAAATTCCTTTTTACTCATAAACAAATTGCCAGTTGTTCCGACACAACCTGTCGCAGCCTTTGCCTACACTGCGTTTCGTCATAACCCATGTCCCACTTCGCATGAACACCCCTGCCGCCCGCCGCACAAGCGCCAAAGGAGAAAAGCTGGCGCAACGCCTAGCCCAGATCCTGGCGCAACTGCATCAGGGAGACGTTGTTGACAAGCATCGGCTGGCGCGGGACTTCGAGGTGGATGTGCGAACAATTGAACGTGATCTGGGCGAACGCCTGTACGGCATTGCTGAACGCACTCCTGAAGGCCGTTGGCAACTGGCCCACGCGGCCCGCGCCTTGATCCCCGCAAGCCATCTCGGCGTCTACGCCCGGTTGGCAGGTACCGAGCATCTGTTTCCGGACAACGGCCTGGGTTATCTCCTGGGGCTTTTGGACACGCGAAAGTCTGTTGGGCATGCAGTACGGGTTCAGCCCATGCCTAGCGAGGACCTGCAAGGGCTGGGCCCGCAGTTCGCCCTGCTGCAGAGGGCCATTGAGAAGCACCACGAATGTCGATTCACCTACAAGGCCAAGCCTCGTCATGTCCAGCCATATCGTTTGATTCACAACAATGGCGTGTGGTACCTGGCCGCTGCCGAAGGGCGGCAACTCAAGAGCTTCAGCGTGGCACGGATTCAGTCTCTGCAATCGGATGAAGCCAGTCATTTCACCCCGGACCGGCGACACCATGACTACATCAACCGCAAAGAGGACATGTGGTTCGCCACCGACACCAAGGAGGTGCTTTTGCGCGTTGATTCCGAGGTAGCGTATTACTTCGTGCGACGCGCCATCCTGCCCAGGCAGCAGCACAGGCAGGACGCGGATGGGTCGTTGCTTGTCACAGCCCATGTCAGCCACCTGAACCAGTTGTTGCCCGTGGTGCGTTATTGGCTGCCACATGTGCGCATCGTGCAGCCGTTGGCCTGGCACCAAGCGCTGGTCCACGGCCTGGAGCAAGCGCTGGCGAAATGGGGGGCGGGTTCGCAATGCGCGCGGGCCGTGTCTCCCGTTGATGCGTAGTCTGCGGCGGTACCTCGTCAACAGCATTCTTTCCCCCGCGATGCCAAACCACTTTTCTACGGAAGAACACCCCGTGCGTGCCCTGTCGAAATCCAAGCTGATAGCTTTCAGGCAGTGCCCCAAGCGTTTCTGGCTGGAAGTCCACCAACCCGGGGCGCGGCAAGACTCCGCAGCTACGCAAGCCGTTTTCCAGACGGGCCATGAAGTGGGGGCCGTGGCGCAGCAAATCTATGACTCGGCGGGTGATGGCGTAACCATCGACTTGCAGGCCGAGGGCGTGGCTGCGGCGGTGGAAAAGACCCGTGAGCTTCTGCTGGCGCGCAAGCCACTGTTTGAAGCTGGTATGTCTGCGGCGGGGGGACTCGCATTTGCCGATGCGATGCTGCCAGTCATGGATGGCGCTACGCCTGCCTGGAAGATGGTGGAGGTCAAGTCATCGACTTCTGTCAAAGCCTACCAGGAAGACGATGCTGCCATTCAAAGCCACATCGCCCGGGCGGCGGGCATTGAAGTGCGCAACGTTTGTATTGCGCACATCGACGCGGCGTGGATTTACCCGGGCGAGGGCAACTACCAGGGTTTGCTCGTCGAGAAAGATGTCACCGATGGCGCCCTTGCACGCAGCGGGGAGGTGGCGGCGTGGATTGACAACGCGCAGCGGGTGGCCGCGCAGGCCGTGCCTCCAGATGTGCAGATGGGGACGCAGTGCGAAACCCCTTTTCCCTGCGGGTTTCAGGAGCATTGTCGAAAGAACCTGCCTTCGGTGGAGTTCCCTGTTGCCTGGCTGCCGCGCACTTCATCCAAAGCGCTCAAGGATTTTCTGGCTCACACCGACGCACAAGACATGCGGGATGTGCCCGAAGCGCTGCTCACCCCTCTGCAACGCCGTGTGCGTGATGCCACCGTTGCCGGACGGGCGTACTTTGATGCTGAAGGCGCCAGGCAGGATCTGCTGCCGTACCCGTTGCCTGCGTACTTCCTGGATTTCGAAACCATTCAGTTTGGAGTGCCTCGGTGGGCGGGTACGCGGCCATTCCAGATGCTGCCTTTTCAGTTCAGCCTGCACCGGATGGATGCGCAGGGGCAACTGAGCCATGAGTCCTTTCTTGATATCTCCGGCAACGAACCCTCGGAAGCGTTTGCAGCGCAATTGGTCCGCACTTGTGCACAGCCGCTTCCCGTTTTCGTCTACCACGCAGGATTTGAAGGCAGCCGCCTGAAGGAACTCGCCCAGCGCTTTCCCGCCTTGGCCCCAGAACTGGAGGCGATTCGCGGCAGGCTGGTGGATCTGCTGCCAATTGCACAGGCTCGGTATTACGACCCGCGCCAGCATGGGAGCTGGAGCATCAAGAAAGTGTTGCCCACCATCGCGCCCCGCCTGGGGTATGACGCGCTCACGGGTGTGCAGGATGGAGGCATGGCAATGGCTGCGTACCTTGAAGCCATCGCACCGGCCACATCACCACAGCGCAAGGCGCTGATTCGCGATGAACTCTTGGCGTATTGCGCGCTGGACACGCTGGCGATGGTGGAGGTCTGGAAAAAATTCTCGCAAAGCTACTCAATACCTCAACCCATAGACAGTACCCAAGGAGAAAAAGCCATGCTGACTCAATCCCACGCGCATTCCGAATCCGCAAAAGAAGTCCCGTTTTTCGCAGCCCTGATGCAGCACCTGATGCAGGGCACCATGATTCCCAAGGTGCAGGTCGAGCGCTCCATCGGACCGATCATCGGCTTCTTTCTGGCCGACGCACTGGCGTCTAGGCCGGACGATGACATCGTGATGCTGTGCCCGGAATTTCCGATCCAGAAGGCTGGCAACAACCAGTCCACCAACATCGACTGGCTGATGCTCAATCTCGCCACGCGAGAACTGCTGTTGGTGGAACTGAAGACCACGGACACCACCTTTCGTCCAGAACAGGCCGCTATCTATCGGGAACTTCAGAGCAAGATTGTCCGAGAGGGGTCTGCGGCGTTCCTTCTTGATGACCTGGACGCGATTGGAGCCGCCTCCCAGGAGCGGGGCAAGTACCAGAACGTGCGCAACCTGCTGGCGCAAGGGTTTGGTGCCTCTGATGCCAATGGACTGCGCGAAGCCTTGGGCCACTGCTCACGCGCCAAGGTCATCTATCTGGCACCTCAGGTGAGCAAGCCGGTGGATTGGCCGACCGGTGAGGATGGTTGGACCTGGATGTCGTTCGCTGACCTGCCAGAGTCGCTCGAGGCGCATGACTATGCCGACCAGTGGCCCGCCGTGCGAAGCAGCCTGCTGTCGCTGGACTTGCTCACGCGCCGGTTGCGTAACGGTGAGGTCCCTTCTGCCTCGGGAGTCAGGAACTATCGGGAGGTGCTCGATTTCGATACGCTTCTGGAACGGTGTCGCATGGAGGGGGCCTCTTGGGTCGTGGGTCTGAAGAACTGGCGTTCAGCGCTGCCGACAATGACCCTTGAGCAACTCCGAGCGAAGGCCTACAAGTGTGACCTTGCAGAAGGTGGTGTGGGCAAGAAGCTTGGAAGCAACTGGATTGCGGGTAGCCAGTTCCTGGCGCACGTCGAGAAATTGCTCAACCGCTGATAACTCAGAGCTTTTGGCGCAAAGTCCGCGTGGGTCTCTGTTTGGTGCGAAGTTGATTTGGAGGCCGTCTCAATTGGTGACATGCACGCAAATTTCCAAGGACGCGTTGATTGTTGGCCGTTGGTACGCAGGGCGAGGGCGCAACGCAAACATCGGAATGTGGAACGGTGAGGATTTTCTTGTCCTCGCGGAAGTTGGTCAGAAGGTGGGCCCAGGCCCTCGTGATTGGGTGAAAAGCTGGGGCGTGAAAAGGGAGCCCTATTTCCAAGCTGATGGGGGCTGTTTCCAGCCGTTCAAGATGGTGGATATGGGCACCGTCAGCGTGCCGCAGGGTCAAGGGGGATACGCTTTGGAGATGTCGTTTGACGGCTCGCCGGAGAACGGTCCCTAGAGCACGAGGGAGTTGCCGACAGGCGGTGCCTGAGTCCCCCACGGGGTAATCTGCAAGACCGTACAGGTCGCTTGGCACCGTCACGCAACAGGCTTGCCACCCGCAGATTCATTGAAATCCTGCTGCCCCAAAAACCGCCCCGGCGGCTGCCCCACAGACTTGCGCACCATGGCGCTGAAGGCGCTCGCGCTGTAGCCCAGCTCGGCGGCGATCTGGCCCATGGGCATGCGCCCGGCGGCCAGCGATACGGCCTTGGCCAGAATCACCTGCTGGCGCCACTGGGTGAAGGTGCTGCCCAGTTCGGAGCGGAACAGGCGCGCCACGGTGCGGGGGCTGGCGCCCGTGTCCTGCGCCCAGTCGGCCAGGGTGTCGTGGCGCGTGGGGTCGGCCAGCACGGCTTCGCAGAGGTGGCGCAGGCGCTTGTCCTGCGGCAGGTCCACGCCCAGCTTCACGGCGGCGGCGCGGGCCAGCTCGCCCTTGACCAGCGCGCTCAGGTGCTGCTCGCGCCGCAGTTCGGCGGGGGTGGTGGCAGGGCCGCCATCGGGTGCGGTGGGCATCTCGCGCACCAGGGCGCGCAGCAGGTCGGACACCTCCAGCACACGGCACTGGCGCCAGGCGTCTTCCTGGTCGCGCGGCACGCCGGGGCCGCAGCGCCCCCGGGGCTGGTGAAAGTACAGCGTGCGCAGGTCGGCGTCTTCCACCATGGTCACGGCATGTTCCACGCCGGGCGGAATCCACAGCGCGCGCGAGGGCGGCACGATGTAGGTGCCGTGGTTCACTGTGAGCCGGATCACGCCCGTGGTGGAGATCGCCACCTGCGCCCAGGGGTGGCTGTGGGGCATCACCTGCGTGTCGGCGGCCAGCCAGCGCAGCTTGGCGCGCACCGGGCGGGCGGGGGTGGGCACAAACAGCTCGGGCGTGAGCGAGTCCACATACGACAGCCCGCGCGGCTTGCCGGCCGGGGAGCGCGGCACGACCTGGGCGGCAAAGTGTTCCACCACCGGTTCGGTGGGCGTCATGGGCATGGCGGGCTGTGTGCGCGGGTTTGGCATGTTTGCGACAAAAGTTGGCCGCCTATCGTAAACCTGCCGGGGCCGCCCTGCCTAAGATCAGCCCATGACTGCTACCTCTTCCTCTGGCTCCCTCGCCAACCCTGTCCCGCTGCGGCAGGACGCCCGCACCATCGGCCTTGTCGGCCTGGCCCATGGCAGCTCGCACTTTTTCCACATGCTGCTGCCGCCGCTGTTTCCGTGGCTGATCGGCGAGTTCGGCTTCAGCTATTCCGAGCTGGGGCTGCTGGTGTCGGTGTTTTTTGTGATCTCGGGCGTGGGCCAGGCGCTGTCGGGCTTCCTGGTGGACCGTGTGGGCGCGCGGCCGGTGATGTTTTTTGCGCTGTCGAGTTTTGCAGCGGCGGGCCTGGCGGCGGGCACGGCGCAGGGCTACGGGGGGCTACTGCTGGCGGCCGCGCTGGCCGGGCTGGGCAATGCGCCGTTTCACCCGGTGGACTTCACGATCCTGAACAAACGCGTGTCGCCGCAGCGCCTGGGGCATGGCTTTTCGGTGCACGGCATCAGCGGCAACCTGGGCTGGGCCACGGCGCCGGTGTTCATGGCGGGCATTGCCACGGCCACGGGCTCGTGGCGCACGGCCTGCCTGTGCGGGGGCCTGTTCGCCTTGGTGGTGCTGGCCATCATGGTCTGGAACCGCGACGCGCTGGACGACCGCCAGGGCGCCTGGGCGCACCAGGCCAAGGGCGGGGCCGGGGCTGCGAAGCCCGAGCACCCCATGGCCTTCCTGAAGCTGCCTTCGGTGTGGCTGTGTTTCTCGTTCTTCTTCTGGAGCACCTGCGCACTGAGCGCCATCCAGAGCTTTGCCAGCCCGGCGCTGCAGTCCATGTACGGCCTGCCGCTGAGCATCACGGCCATGGTGGTCACGGGCTACATGCTGTGTGGCGCGGCCGGCATGCTGGTGGGCGGGTTCCTGGTGGGGCGCGTGCAGCGGCTGGAGAAGATCATCTCGGTGTGCCTGCTGGGCTCGGCGGCGCTGCTGGTGCTGGTGGGCCTGGGCTTCTTGCCCGGCATGGCGGCGGTGGCCGTGGCCTCGGTGGCCGGGTTGGGCACGGGCCTGGCCGGCCCCTCGCGCGACATGCTCATCAAGCGCGCCGCGCCGCCCGGCGCCACGGGCCGGGTGTATGGCACGGTGTATTCGGGCCTGGACCTGGGCTTTTGCCTCGCGGCCCCCGCGTTTGGCGCCATGCTGGACCATGGCATGACCTCGGGCATCTTCTACGGCTCGGCCTTCACGCTGGTGCTGAGCGTGGTGTCGGCAGCGCTGGTGGGCGTGGGCGTGGCGGCACGGGCCGCGCGGCCGCTGGCGGCGGCTGCCTGAGGGGCGCTGGGCGCTCGGCGGGTACGCCCGCCGGGGTGGCCTGGCTCCCGCATACTCGGACCATGCCATTTCCTATAGAAGAACGCCGCGCCCTGCTCAATGTGAAGGGCGTGGGACCGAC
This sequence comes from Acidovorax sp. GW101-3H11, assembly GCF_001633105.1. Classification (GTDB taxonomy): domain Bacteria; phylum Pseudomonadota; class Gammaproteobacteria; order Burkholderiales; family Burkholderiaceae_C; genus Acidovorax. The sequence goes on along the minus strand of NZ_LUKZ01000025.1, from coordinate 97,912 downwards.
CGTCGTCGCCCGGCTGGAACAGATGGGCTTTGAATCGCTGGCGCATCTGGCCAAGGCCAATGCCCTGGACATTGTGTCCACGGCCTCGGCCATGGTGGGCTCCACCTGCTGGAAGAACAGTCCCCAGGCCCGTGCCGCCATTCAGGCGGCCATTGCACTGGCCCAGTCGCGGCCTGCTTGACCTTTCTGCTGCAAGCCTGGGTTGGGTGTGTTGCAATGCGGCCCGACGGGGGCCAAGGCCCCCTCGCTGCTGCCTCACACCACTTCCAGGACCCCCCCATGACCTCGCCCATCTACAACGCCAGCATCCCCGTCTTCCGCCAGATGCTGGGCTCCCTGAAAGACGTGCTCGCCAAGACCGAGGCCCATGCCACGGCGCGCAAGATCGAGCCCGACGCCTTGCTGCAGGCGCGGCTGTTCCCCGACATGTTCCCTCTGGCGCGCCAGGTGCTGATTGCCTGCGACTTCGCCAAGGGCGTGGCCGCGCGCCTGGCCGGGGTGGAGGTGCCGTCCTTCCCCGACGCTGAGCGCCCCGGTTTTGCCGATCTGAACGAACGCATCACCACCGTGCTGGCTTTCATCGAAGGCCTGCCGCAGGCCGCGTTTGCCGATGCCGCCACGCGCCCCATCACCATCCAGCCCGGCACGCCGCGCGAAAAGCAGTTTGTGGGCGAACACTACCTGCTGCACTACGGCCTGCCGCAGTTCTTCTTCCACGTGAACGCGACCTACGCCATTGCGCGGCACAACGGCGTGGAGCTGGGCAAGCGCGACTACATGGGCCAGTATTGATCTGAGCCATCGCGCAGGTGGCCACCCCGGGGCGGCTACTGCGCGTAGTTCAGCGGCAGTGCGGTAGTGAACTTGATCTCTTCCATCGCAAAACTCGAACTCACATCCGACAGCGCCACCGCCTGCGTGAGCCGCTTGTAGACCGCGTCGTAGGCGCGGATGTCGGGCACCACCACGCGCAGCAGGTAGTCCACATCGCCGCTCATGCGGTAGAACTCGACGATCTCGGGGATGCCCATCACCACGTCGCGCAGGGTGTCGAACCACTGCTGGTGGTGCTGGCTGGTTTTCACGGCCACAAACACCGTCACGCCCACATTCACCTTGCGCGGGTCCACCAGGGCCACGTGGCGGGTGATGTAGCCTTTTTCTCGCAGCCACTGGATGCGCCGCCAGCAGGGCGTGTTGGAAAGGTGCACGGCATCGGCCAGTTCGGCCAGCGGCGTCTCGGCGTTTTGCTGCAGCATCGCCAGCAGCTGGCGGTCAATGGAATCCAGATTCTGTTTCACGGCAAATAAGAAAAATCGTTTCTCGTATTTGGCGATATACGGGGCATAAAAGCAAAATGATTTTCATGCCCGTGTCACATACTGGACGGGCGTTTCTGGCACGGAATCTGCGGTCTGTGCCTGCAGCTCCGGGGCCTGCATCCACCGTGGTGCAGCGTGTTTTTTGCCCGATGGCCCGTGTTCCCCTTCCCTTCCTTTTCTTCCAAGGACTTTATCCATGACGGCTTCTGTTTTCCGACGCAAACCCTATGCCCTGGGCCTGAGCATCGCCGCACTGGCGGTGCTGGCGGCCTGTGGCGGCAGCGATGGTCCCACCACGCCGGTGGCCACCCCCGAACCCGTCGAGCAGTACGTGCCGCCCGAGCCTCCCTCGGGCTACACGCCCAAGACCATCAGCTACGCCAACAAGGACATGGTGGCGGCTGCCAACCCGCTGGCGGTGAAGGCGGGCGTGGACATCCTGGCCAAGGGCGGCACGGCCACCGATGCTGCGATTGCCGTGCAGATGGTGCTGAACCTGGTGGAGCCGCAGTCGTCGGGCATTGGCGGCGGTGCCTTCATGCTGCACTTTGACAAGGGCGCCAACAAGCTGCTGGCCTACGACGGCCGCGAGACCGCGCCCAAGGCCGCCACGCCCAACCTGTTCATTGGCGCCGATGGCAAGCCGCTGGCGTTTCTGGCGGCGGTGGATGGCGGCCTGTCGGTGGGCACGCCGGGCGTGCTGCGCATGCTCGAAGCCGCACACAAGGCCCACGGTAAGCTGCCGTGGAAGGACCTGTTCGAGCCCGCCATCCAGCTCAGTGAAAACGGCTTTGCGATCTCGCCGCGCATGAGCGTGTCGATTGCCGGATCGGCCGCGCGCATCAAGGCCCAGGGCGAGCCCGGCGCGAGCTACTTCCTCAACGCCGACGGCACGGCCAAGGCGGCGGGCACCTTGCTCAAGAACCCCGAACTTGCGGCCACCCTCCGGGCCATTGCAGCGGGCGGTGCCGACGCGTTCTACAAGGGCGACATTGCCAAGGACATCGTGGCCAAGGTCAGCAGCCATCCCACCAACCCCGGCAAGCTCGCGCTCGATGACCTGAGCGGCTACACCCCCAAGGTGCGCGAGCCCGTGTGTGGCGTCTACCGCGTGTTGTACCGCGTGTGTGGCATGCCCGCGCCCAGCTCGGGCGGCATTGCGGTGCTGCAGACACTGGGGTTGCTGCAGGGCTTTGACCTGGCGGCCATGAAGCCCAACACGCTGGATTCGGTGCACCTGGTGTCCGAGGCCTACCGCCTGGCCTATGCCGACCGCGCGCTGTATGTGGCCGACCCCGACTTCGTGAGCGTGCCCCAGGCCGGCCTCATCAACGCCGACTACCTCAAGGAGCGCGCCAAGCTCATCAGCCTGAGCAAGAGCATCGGCACGCCCGTGGCGGGCACACCACCGGGTGTGAGTGGCGCCAAGGGGCGGGACAACTCGCTGGCCCTGCCATCGACCACCCACCTGTCCATCATCGACAGCGCAGGCAATGCGGTGTCCATGACGACCACGATCGAGAACGGCTTTGGCAGCCTGCAGATGGTGCGCGGCTTCCTGCTGAACAACCAGCTCACCGACTTCTCGTTCACGGCCACCGATGCGGCGGGCAACCCCATTGCCAACAGCGTGCAGCCTGGCAAGCGCCCGCGCAGCTCCATGGCGCCCACCATCGTCTTCAACGCCGCCACGGGTGACCTGGAAGGTGTGGTCGGCTCGCCCGGCGGCAGCGCCATCATCCAGTACACCACCAAGACCATCCTGGGCATGACCGACTGGGGCTTGAACGTGCAGCAGGCCATCAACCTGCCTAACTTCGGCGCGCAGACCAATGCCACCACCTCCATCGAAAAGGGCTCGGTGATCGACACCGCCGCCATCCGCGATGGCCTGAAGGCGCGCGGCCACACCGTGGCGCAGACCGACACCTTCACCAGCGGCCTGCATGGCGCGGTGTTCAACGGCGTGCGGTCCAACGGCAATGTGGGCCTGCTGGCGCGCAACCCGGGCGCGGGCACCTATGCCGGTGGCGCCGATCCCCGCCGTGAGGGGATTGCGCAGGGCAACAACTGACCCGCGCTGTGGTGATGTTGTGGTGATCGGCTGCTGCACCCGAACCGGTGCGGCGCCGATACATAAAGAGGCTGCCGGGTGGACTACCGGGCAGCCTTTTTTTGTGGGGGCTCCGTGGCCATCGCCGGGTGGGGTTCGTCCGCCAGCGTGCGCAGCAGGGTGGTGAACGTGGCCGTGGGGCCCACGTTGTCGTCCGCACGGTAGACCAGGGTGAGCGGCACATCCAGCCGCCCGCCATCCACCAGCGGCCGGTAGGCAATCGCATGCCGGTGCACGCCCAGCATGGACGACGGCACCACCGAAATGCCCGTGCCTGCCGCCACCAGGTTCAGGTTGGTCAGCATGCGCGCCACCTCGGCCACCACGCGGGGGCGCACGCCCTGCTCGACACACAGCGCCAGCAGGTTGGCATACAGGCCCGGCGCGCCCGGGCGGCGCACCAGGATCATGGGCTCGCCCTCCAGGTCGGTGATCTGGATGGGCAGCGGTTTGCCGCGCCGCTGGCGCTGCGCCAGCGGGTGGTCGATGGGCAGGGCCACCATGGCAGGCTCGTGCTGCAGGGTCTCGAACACCAGGCCCGCAGGCCGTGCCACGGGCACGCGCAGCAGGCCACAGTGCAGGCGGCCATCGGCCACGGCCTCGGTGATCTCGGCCGCGTTGTTCTCGCCAATCTCCAGCACCAGGCCGGGGTGGCGCGCGCGGCACTCCCGCAGCGCAAACGGGGTGAATTCATGGGCGGCGGCTGAGCTGGTGAAGGCGATCACAAGCCGACCGGTCTTGCCTTCGGCCAGCAGCTGCATGCGGCTTTGCAGCGCGTCGAAGTCGTGCACCAGGCGCGTGGCGTCAGCTTGTAGTGCGCGGCCCGCTTCGGTCAGTGTCACGCCCTTGGCATGGCGCTTGAACAAAGCCATGCCCACCGTGTTTTCAAGCAGCTTGATCTGCTGGCTGAGCGGCGGCTGGGCCATGCCCAGCAGCTCGGCCGCGTGGGTCATGTGCCCGGCCTCGGCCACGGCCAGAAAGTAGCGCAACTGGCGGATGTCCATGTCAGTGCCTGCGGGTGGCTGGGAAAGTAGTCATATGTAAATCGTATCGCCAGGGCCAATTTTGCCTATTTGACGTATTGAGAGCCGGTTTCTACGATGCAGCGGCATCCGGCCATGCGCCCCCAAGAACTTTTCAGGAGACACCCCGCCATGACTGCACCGCAGCCCCATTCCCTGCCACCCCTTTTGCCTCTTTTGCCCCGGGGGCCGCGCTGGGCCCTGGCGGGCCTGGCCTGCCTGGCGATGGCGGCCTGCGCACCCATGGCCACCACCCCCCCGCCTGCCGCCACGGCCGAGGCAGCACCCGTGGCGGCAGCCTGCCCCAAGGATGTGGCGCCCATCGCCCGCTGCCTGGCGGGCCGGGACTCGGCTGGGGCCTACTACCTCACCGCCATCCCGCAGAAGTGGAACGGCCACCTGGTGCTGCACGCGCACGGCGGGCCCACGCTGGGTGCGCCCAAGGCCGAGCGCGCGGTGGAAGACCTGGAGCGCTGGTCCATCATGGTCCGCGCGGGGTATGCCTGGGCGGGCAGCACCTTCCGCCAGGGCGGCGTGGAGGTGCGTGCAGCGGCCGAGGACACCGAGCGCCTGCGGCAGATCTTTGTGCAGCACGTGGCCAAGCCCCAGCGCACCATCCTGCACGGCCAGTCGTGGGGCGCCAGCGTGGCGGCCAAGGGGGCCGAGATGTTCCAACGCACGGCCGATGGCAAGCGCCCGTACGACGCCGTGCTGCTCACCAGCGGCGTGCTCGCGGGCGGCAGCCGCTCGTACGACGTGCGCACCGACCTGCGCGTGGTCTACCAGTACCTCTGCCACAACCACCCCCGGCCTACCGAGGCGCAGTACCCGCTCAACACCGGCCTGCCGCGCGATGCCGCGATGACCCAGGCCGACCTGGCGGCGCGCCTGAACGAATGCCTGGCGCTGAACAAGCCCGCAGCCGAGCGCACGCCCGAGCAGCAGCGCAAGGTGCAGACGCTGGTGGATGTGCTGCGCATTCCGGCCAGCTCCATCCCGGGCCACATGAACTGGGCGACCTTCCACTACCGCGACGTGGTGCAGCACCGCACCGGGGGCGCGAGCCCGTTTGGCAATGTGGGTGCGGTCTACAAGGGCTCGCCGGATGATGTGGCGCTCAATGCGGGCGTGCTGCGCTACCGCGCCGACCCGCAGGCCGTGGCGCGTTTTGCCGCAGACACGGACCCGACCGGCCAGATCCCCGTGCCCGTGCTCACCGTGAAGGGCGTGGACGACCCCACGGCCTTTGTCGAGCTGGACGCGCAGTTCAAGGCCACGATGGACAAGGCGGGCAGCGGCGCGCGGCTGGTGCAGACCTTCACGCGCCACAGCGGCCACAGCTACCTGAGTGATCCCACCTATCCCACGCTGATGGCGGCGCTGCTGCGCTGGGTAAATGAAGGGGAGGGCGCCAAACCCACGCCCGCAGGCATCGCCCAGCAATGCCCGGCCTACGAGGCCGAGTTTGGCAAGGGCTGCGCCTTCTTGCCTGCCTATGTGCCTGCACCGCTGGCCAGCCGGGTGGTGGACCGCGACCGGCCGTGACGCCACAGGCTGGAAGGGCCGACCGGTGGCCCCAACGGCCCCAACGACCCCGCCGGTGCCACCCAAAACAAAAGGGCCCCGCGTTGCGGCAGGGCCCTTTTTTTGATTGCTATTAAATGTATAGCTGTAAAGACAATGTGGTCGCGCGGTGGAGGCCTTTCTGATGCCTGAAAACCACCAGCGCACCCTCTGCGCAGGTGCTGGGCGCCTCCCGCAAGCGCAGGCGCTCAGCAACCCGGCGGCTCACGCCGCCGCTTACTTCACCGTGTTGAGCGCGTCGTTCAGCGTCTTGCTGGGGCGCATCACGGCGTCCAGCTTGGCGACGTCAGGCATGTAGTAGCCACCGATGTCGGTGGGCTGGCCCTGCACGGCGTTCAGCTCGTCCACGATCTTCTGCTCGTTCGCGGTGAGCAGCTTGGCCAGGGGCGCAAACTTGGCGGCCAGGTCGGCATCGCTGGTCTGCGCTGCCAGTTCCTGGGCCCAGTACATGGCCAGGTAGAACTGGCTGCCCCGGTTGTCCAGCTGGCCGGTCTTGGGCGAGGGGTTCTTGTTGTTGTCCAGCAGCTTGCCCGTGGCGGCGTCCAGCGTCTGGGCCAGGATCTTGGCCTTGGCGTTGCCCGTCTTCTGGCCCAGGTCTTCCAGCGACACGGCCAGCGCCAGGAACTCACCCAGCGAATCCCAGCGCAGGTGGTTTTCTTCCACCAGCTGCTGCACGTGCTTGGGGGCCGAGCCGCCCGCGCCCGTTTCGTACATGCCGCCACCGGCCATCAGCGGCACGATGGACAGCATCTTGGCCGAGGTGCCCAGTTCCATGATGGGGAACAGGTCGGTGAGGTAGTCGCGCAGGATGTTGCCGGTGGCGCTGATGGTGTCCAGGCCACGGATCACGCGCTCCAGCGTGTAGCGCATCGCACGCACCTGGCTCATGATCTGGATGTCCAGGCCGACGGTGTTGTGCTCGTGCAGGTACATCTTCACTTTGGTGATGAGTTCCTTTTCGTGCGGACGGTACGAGTCGAGCCAGAACACCACGGGCATGCCCGAGTTGCGGGCGCGGTTCACGGCCAGCTTCACCCAGTCGCGGATCGCGGCGTCCTTGACCTGGCACATGCGCCAGATGTCGCCTTGCTCCACGTTCTGGCTCAGCAGCACTTCGCCGGTGGCCAGGTCGGTGATGTTGGCCACGCCGTCTTCGGCGATCTCGAAGGTCTTGTCGTGGCTGCCGTATTCCTCGGCCTGCTGGGCCATCAGGCCCACGTTGGGCACCGTGCCCATGGTCTTGGGGTCGAACGCGCCGTGCCATTTGCAGAAGTTGATGATCTCCTGGTAGATGCGGGCGAAGGTCGATTCGGGCATCACGGCCTTCACGTCCTTCAGGCGGCCGTTGGCGTCCCACATCTTGCCGCTGTTGCGGATCATCGCGGGCATGGAGGCGTCCACGATGATGTCGTTGGGCGAGTGGAAGTTGGTGATGCCCTTGGCCGAATCCACCATGGCCAGCTCGGGGCGGTGCTCGTGGCAGGCGTGCAGGTCGCGCTTGATCTCGTCGCGCTGGCTTTGCGGCAGCGTCTCGATCTTGCTGTACAGATCGACCATGCCGTTGTTCACGTTCACGCCCAGCTCGTCAAAGGTCTTGGCGTGTTTGGCGAACGCGTCCTTGTAGAAGATGCGCACGCAGTGGCCGAACACGATGGGGTGCGACACCTTCATCATCGTGGCCTTCACGTGCAGCGAGAACATCACGCCGGTCTTGCGCGCGTCTTCGATTTCCTTCTCGTAGAACTCCAGCAGCGCCTTCTTGCTCATGAACATGCTGTCGATCACTTCACGATCGAGCAGGCTGACCTTGGGCTTCAGGATGATGGTCTTGCCGCTCTTGGTGATCAGCTCCATCTTCACGTCACGGGCGCGGTCCAGCGTCATGGACTTTTCGCCGTGGTAGAAGTCGCCGTGGTGCATGTGCGAGACGTGGCTGCGCGATGCCTGGCTCCATTCACCCATGCTGTGCGGGTTCTTGCGCGCGTATTCCTTCACGGCCTTGGGCGCGCGGCGGTCGGAGTTGCCTTCGCGCAGCACGGGGTTCACAGCCGAGCCGATGCACTTGCCGTAGCGGGCCTTGATGTCTTTCTCTTTGTCGTCCTTGGGCTGGTCCGGGTAGTCGGGCAGGGCGTAGCCCTTGGACTGCAGCTCGGCGATGGCCGCCTTGAGCTGCGAGACAGATGCGCTGATGTTGGGCAGCTTGATGATGTTGGCATCGGGCTGCAGCGTCTTCTTGCCCAGCTCAGCCAGGGTGTTGGGGGCGCGCTGCTCTTCCTTCAGGAATTCGGGGAACTCACCCAGCACACGGGCGGCCACCGAGATGTCGGACTCCACCACGTTGATGCCCGCAGGCGCGGCGAACGTGCGGATCAGGGGCAGAAAGGAAGCCGTGGCCAGACGGGGTGCCTCGTCGGTCAGGGTGTAGATGATGGTGGGTTGCTGGGTCGTCATGGCTTGTCTCACGAAACAGAATATGTAAATGCCCCCGGCTGGGTCACAGCGGGGCCAAACGCGGATGCTCTCTGATTCTCCTTGCTCGGGGCTGTCTGGGACCCCTGTTTTTGCAATCGAATCTCACAATGCAAAATTATCATAAGCCCGGGGCATCTTTTTTCACCAAATAAGTGGTAATCACCCTGCGGCCCCCTGCAGTTTGACCGCCCGGGCGCCTGCGCGCCACCCCCTGGCAGACCCTATGAAAAACTTCCTGGAACGGCCACCACGCGGCCAGGCAGGACGGCGAACTGCGCCCAGTGCGCAGGCAGCGTATCGGGCGCCGTGCCGGTGAAGGCCCCGAAGGCAGGCAGCACCAACTGCCCGTCGCCCCACCCAAAGCACGGCGCCCGCAGCGCATCCCGCCCTGGGCCGCGCAGCCGCAGCGTGGGGTGCAGGTGCCCCGCAAGCACCGTGTGGCCCGCCACCGCCTGCGGGTGGTGGCAGGCCAGCACCGGCACATCGGCACAGGGCAACCAGGGCTCGTTGACCAGCGATATCGCCAGCGCGGCGGGCGGGTCGCCCGCATGTTGGTCATGGTTGCCGCGCACCAGGGTCATCGCCACACGGGCATGGCGCTGGCGCCAGGGCAGCAACTGCTGCCACAGCGCATCGGCCGCGCCGCTGCGTGCGTGCAGAAAGTCGCCCAGAAACACCAGGTGATCGGCGCCGGTGGCAGCCAGCACCGCGTCGAGCCGCGCCAGGTTGTCGGCCGTGGTGCCATGGGGCACCGGCTGGCCCGCGCGGCGGAAGGTGGCTGCCTTGCCGAAATGCACATCCGCCACCAGCACCATGTGCGCGGCGGGCCACCACAGGGCGCGCTGGGGCAGCAGTTGCAGTGCGGTGCCGCAGGGCAGGGTGATGGCGTGCGCACCGATGGGGGGCGTGGGGATGGCCAGCGAGGTCATGGGGCTCAGAATCCGTGGCGTCTGCGGGCGCGGCGAGGGCTGTCCCCGGCCGGGTCTCGGCGCGTGTGCCGTGCCGAGGTGGGGGAGCCTTCAGGGACGTCCCACGCCATCTCCGTGGATGGCGCGGCGTGCTGCGCAAGGTGCGTGCCCGTGGTGGCGTCGGCTGCCTGCTCCAGCGCCTGCACCATGCGCGCCAGCCGGTCGGCCAGGGTCTCGGTGCTCAGCCGCTCGCGAAAGCGCTCCACCATCAGCGGCAGGGCAAACGGGGTGGGGCGCTCCAGCGCGTGGATAGAGAGGGTCTGCGCCTGCATGCCGCGCAGTGTGCGCGCCAGTCGCTCCATGTCCAGGTCGTTCGCCAGCAGTTCGGCACGGGCCTGGGCCAACAGCAGGTTGCCCGGGTCGTACTGCGCAAACACGTCGTAATAGAGCGACGACGAGGCCTGCAGCTGGCGGCTGCTGCGCTGCTCGCCGGGGTGGCTCTGGAAGATCAGGCCCGCGATGCGCGCGATCTCGCGAAAGCGCCGGCGCGCCATCTCGGTCGCGTTCAGGCTGGCCAGCACTTCGTCTTCGAGCCCGCTACCGATGGTGGTGTGCGTGCCCTCGCCAATCAGGTGCGGCAGCAGCGCGGGCCAGTCCACCGGCTTGGCCGACAGCAGCTCCAGCCCGTAGTCATTGACCGCGATGGAGAAGGTGTTGGGCACCTGCTGCGACGCGCGCCAGCCCAGCAGCCCGGCCAGGCCCAGGTGCACCAGGCGCCCGGCCAGTGGGTACAGGTACAGGTGCCAGCCCTCGCGCGTGTGCAGGGTCTCGGCCACCAGGCGGCTGGGTGTGGGCAGCCCCGACCAGGCCTGCTGCAGCGCCAGCAGCGGCTGGGCGCAGCGCATCTCGGGCGTGGTGAAATCGCCGCGCTCGGCCTGCGCCAGCTGTTCCAGCATCGCATCGGCCAGCGTGTTCGACAGCGGCATGCGCCCGCCGCTCCAGCGCGGCAGTGCAGCGCTGCCCTTGGGGGCGATGCGCACATAGGCCGTCATCTGCTGGGTGCGCACCAGCTCCAGCAGGCGGCCTGCGAACATGAACACATCACCCTTGCGCAGCCGGGCGATGAAGCTCTCTTCCACCGACCCCAGACGCCCGCCGCTCACAAACTGCACCTGCATGGCGGCGTCGCTCACGATGGTGCCGATGTTGCTGCGGTGGCGGCGCGCCAGGCGCGCATCGGGCACGCGCCACACGCCCTCGTCGTCGGGCACCACGCGATGAAAGTCCGGGTAGGAGGCCAGCGACGCGCCGCCCTGGTGCACAAACTGCAGCGCCCACTGCCAGTCGTTGTCGGCCAAGGCAGCGTAGGCGGGCGCGCGGCGCACCTCGGCCAGCAGCGCATCGGGCACAAAGCCGCCGCCCAGCGCCACGGTGACCAGGTGCTGCACCAGCACGTCGAGCGGCGCACGCGGCGTGTGCCGGTCTTCAATGCGGCCTTGCGCCAGCGCGTGGCGCGCGGCGGCGGCTTCCACCAGCTCCAGGCTGTGCGTGGGCACCAGCGTGATGCTGGAGCTGCGCCCCGGCGCATGGCCCGAGCGACCGGCGCGCTGCACCAGCCTCGCCACGCCTTTGGCCGAGCCGATCTGCAGCACCTGTTCCACTGGCAAAAAGTCCACGCCCAGGTCCAGGCTCGATGTGCACACCACGGCCTTGAGCTGCCCGGCCTTGAGGCCTTGCTCCACCCAGTCGCGCACCTCATGCCCCAGCGACCCGTGGTGCAGCGCGATGGTGCCCGCCCAGTCGGGCCGTGCCTCCAGCAGCGCCTGGTACCAGCGCTCTGCTTGCGACCGGGTGTTGGTGAACACCAAGGTGGACGCCGCCGCTTCAATCGACTGCACCACCTGCGGAAGCAAGCTCAGCCCCATGTGGCCCGCCCACGCAAAGCGGTCGGCCCGCGCGGGCAGCATCACCTGCACCTCCAGCCGCTTGTCGATACGGCCCTGCACCAGCACGGCGGGCGGTGGCTGTGGCGTGCCCGCCGCGCTGGGCAAGGGCTGGGGCAGCAAGGTGTGCAGGGCCTCCTCCAGGTTGCCCAGCGTGGCCGACATGCCCCACACCTGCAGCGCCGGGTTCCAGCCCGACAAGCGCGCCAGCGCCAGCTGCACCTGCACGCCGCGCTTGTTGCCCACCAGCTCGTGCCACTCGTCCACCACCACCAGGCGCACGCTGGCCAGGCGCTCACGCGCATCGGCGCGGGCCAGCAGCAGCGAGACGCTTTCGGGCGTGGTCACCAGCAGCGTGGGCAGGCGGCGGTCTTGCGCAGCGCGCTCGCCGCTGGCGGTGTCTCCGGTGCGCAGGCCGCTGGTCCATGTGGGAGCCAGGTCGGGCAGCGGTGCTTGCAGGGCGCGCAGCGAATCGGCCGCCAATGCGCGCATGGGCGTGATCCATAGCACGGTGAGGGGTGGTGCTGCAGCGCGGCGTGTTCGGGCACTGAAGGTCGCCGCTGGGGCCCGTAGCGCTCGTTCAGCCGTTCGCCCTGAGCCTGTCGAAGGGCTTGTTTCCGAGGGTGCCCCGGCTTCGACAGGCTCGGCCCGAGCGGTTAGGAGGGGCGCCCAATGCTGCAGCGCACCCAGCCACACCGCATAGGTCTTGCCCGCGCCCGTGGTGGCGTGCAGCAGGCCCGAGCGGCCCTCGCCCATCGCGCGCCACACGTCGTGCTGGAAGCCGAAGGGCTGCCACCCGCGCGCCGCCATCCAGGCGGCTGCAGCACTCGGTGCCACCGGGGGCAGGGGCTTGCGCGGGCGGCGTGTCGTGCTCATGCGGCCGCGTCCTGCCCCGGCAGCAGTGCCATCAGCGTTTGCAAGGTATCGGCCTCGGCAACGGGTTTGTCTTGCCGCCAGCGCAGCATGCGCGGAAAGCGCACGGCAATGCCGCTCTTGTGGCGCGGGCTGCGCGCAATGCCTTCGAAGCCCAGCTCAAACACCAGTGTCGCGTCCACACTGCGCACAGGCCCAAAGCTCTCGCGCGTGGTCTTGCGGACGATGGCGTCCACCTGCGCAATCTCGGCATCCGTCAGGCCCGAATAGGCCTTGGCAAACGGCACGAGCTGGCGCTCCGGGTCGTCCTGCGGCCCGGTCCACACAGCAAAGGTGTAGTCGGTGTAGAGGCTTGCGCGGCGGCCATGGCCGCGCTGGGCGTAGATGAGTACCGCGTCTACGCTCATGGGGTCGATCTTCCACTTCCACCACACGCCCACATCCTTGGTGCGGCCCACGCCATACTGCGCGCTGCGGTGTTTGAGCATGAAGCCCTCGGTGCCCATGCTGCGTGCAGCCTCGCGCTGGCGTGCCAGGTTGTGCCAATCGGTGCCCTGCAGCAAAGCGCTCAGGCGCAGGGTTTGCTGTGATGGGGTCGCGGCTGAAGATGGGGGATTCCGGTCAAACCCCACCCACCGTTCGGACTGAGCTTGTCGAAGTCCTGCACCGCGCTTCGACAGGCTCAGCGAGAACGGTTCGGTGTTTGCAGGCACTTCTGTGGCCATATCCGGTGGCTGCAGCGTGGCCTCCAGCAGCGCGCGGCGGGCCTGCTGCGGCTGCGGCCGAAGATCCTGCCCCGCATGTTCCAGCAGGTCGTAGGCCACCAGCACCACGGGCAGTTCGCGCAGCAGTTTGGGTGTGAGTGTTTTGCGGCCCAGGCGTTTTTGCAGGTCGGCGAAGGGGCGCGGGGCGGGCTCTCCCGGCAGCCACACCAGGATCTCGCCATCCATCACGGTGCCATCGGGCAGGCCGTACAGCGCGGCGCTGGCCAGTTCCGGGAAGCGGTCGGTCACCAGCTCTTCACCGCGCGACCACACCCACACGGCCCCGGCGCGCCGCACGACTTGGGCGCGGATGCCGTCCCATTTCCATTCCACCTGCCAGTCCTCCACCGGGCCCAGCAGTGCGGGCATGTCGGCCACCGGCTGGCTGAACGGGTGGGCCAGAAAGAAGGGGTAAGGGTGACCGGCAGCGCCATCGCTGGCTTGGCCTGCATCTCCTTCGGCCGGTGCCACCAGCGCGGCGTAGTCGGCGGCCTGTGGTTGGCGGCCGATTTGCGTGTAGCCCATCAGCCGGTGGGCGATGCGCTTGGCTTCCAGCCCGCTCACGGTGGCCAGTGCCTGCGTGACCTGCAGCCGTGACACGCCTACGCGGAAGTTGCCGGTGATGAGCTTGAAGTACACAAAGCGCTGCTCGGGCGCCAGCCTTGCCCATTGCGTGCGCAGGCGGGCGTCGGCCTCATCCGGTGGCAGGGTGCGCAGTGGCAGCAGCTCGGCCATCCATTCGGCCAATGCCAGTTCGGTAGGCTCGACCGGCGGGGGCAGCAGCAGGGCGATGGTTTCGGCCAGGTCGCCCACGGCCTCGTAGCTTTCGTCAAACAGCCATTCGGGCAGGCCTGCAGCCTGTTGCGCCAGGGCTTTGAGGCGCTTGGTGGGCACCATCTGACGCGGCTTGCCGCCCGCCAGAAAGTACACGGCCCAGGCCGCATCGCCGGGGGCGGCCACGCGCAGGTAGGCCACCAGGGCGGCCAGCTTGGCCGACTGGGCGGTGGTGGCATCGAGCGCCTGGAAGAGGGTGGCGAACTGCTTCATGGCGCAGCCTCGGCGGCGGGGGCGCTGACCGGCTGCTCGGGCACAGCCCCTGCATCGTCCTCGTTGTCATCGGCGCCGTATTCGGTGGCAAACACCTGGGCATCCAGCCCCTGCTCGCACAGCCAGCGCACCATCACCGCCGTGCTGCCGTGGGTGACGATGACGCGCTCCGCGCCCGTGGCGCCAATGGCCTTTTGCAAGCTGGGCCAGTCGGCGTGGTCGCTCATTACAAAGCCCCGGTCCACGCCCCGGCGTCGGCGTGCGCCGCGCACCAGCATCCAGCCGCTGGCAAACGCGTCGGAGTGTTCGCCAAACCGCTTGAGCCACGGTGTGCCCGCTGCCGAGGGCGGGGCCAGCACCAGCGCGCGTTTCAGGTCCGCCTTGGTCAGGCCTGGGTCCGTCACACGCAGCGTGGGCGGCAGGTTCACACCGGCCGCGCGGTACACGGCGCTGAGCGGCTCCACCGCGCCATGCACCACGATCGGCCCGATGCTGGCATCCACGCCATGCAGCAGCCGCTGCGCTTTGCCGAAGGCGTAGGCATAGAGCACGCTGGACTTGCCCGCCGTTGCATTGGCAGCCCACCAGGCATTGATGTCGGCGAACAGCGCGGGCTGCGCAGGCCAGCGGTAGATGGGCAGGCCAAAGGTCGATTCGGTGATGAAGGTGTGGCAGCGCACCGGCTCGAACGGCGGGCAGGTGCCGTCGTCTTCGAGCTTGTAGTCGCCCGAGGCCACCCACACCTGGCCACCGTGCTCGATGCGCACCTGGGCCGAGCCCAGCACATGCCCGGCCGGGTGCAGCGACACGCGCACACCATGGTGATCGATGACCTCGCCATAGCCCAGCGTCTGCAGATCAATGCCCGCCCCCAGCCGATTGCGCAGCGTGCCCGCGCTGCCCTCGTGTGCCAGGTAGTGGGCCGAACCCATGCGTGCATGGTCCGAATGCGCGTGTGTGATCACGGCCCGCTCCACCGGCCGCCAGGGGTCGATGTAGAAATCTCCCGCTGGGCAATACAGGCCTTCGGGTCGGTGGACGATCAGGTCGTTGCGGTGCATGTGGGTGGGATCGTAGGCGCCCGGCCAAAGCCGAGGTGCGACTTGGGATATCTGTCGCGCAGCGGAAAAATATGGAAGAAAATGGCCGTTTCCGCGCGCCCATAGATGTTTGCTATCTATTTAATAGCAATTGAATGCTGCAGCGCTGCGGTTCACCAGGAGAGAAGGGCTCTGCATGCACAGTGTCGATTCGGGCGGGTGGCGGGGTGCGCTCCTGTCTTTGCTGGCCACTTTTGCTGTGTCATCGGCCAGCGCCCAGCAGGGCGCTCCTGTGCAGGCGCGCACCAACGCCTTCAACGACCCCTTCGTCCAGGTCACCCGCGCCATCCCGCATTGCCCCGTGCCCGAAGGCCCGCTCTACACCGAGGCCGAGGTGCGCGAGCTGGCGCATGTGCGATCACAACACGGCGGCAGCTGCCACCGCGTAGGGCGCTGCCGCCTGCCCAACTCCTACCTGTACGACGCCGAGATCATCCCGCGCGTGCAGCGCTACATCCAGCAGGATGGCCGCTTTGACGACACCAGCGTGTGGGTGCTGGGCGAGCGGCGGCTGGTCACCTTGATGGGTTGCGTGCAGTCGCAGGCCCAGGCCGCCGCGCTGGAAAAAGCGGTGTGGCTGGTGGATGACGTGATGGGGGTGATCAACCTGCTGCAGGTGGGCACGGCGCGCGATGGCGTGCGCTATCCGGTGCGGTCAGTGCCGTAGCCGGTGCACCGGCCTGCCACAGCCCTTTTATCCCAGCCGCACCCGGCGCGCAATCGGTCCCGACACGGGGCTTGCATCGCCCGTGCCACACATGGCGCGTGGGGGCTTGGGCTGGCCTGTTTCCTGCTGCATATTGCCGGTTCTCCTATTTCATCAAGGAAATTTCGCCATGCAATTCAAGCGTTCCCTGCTTGCGGCCGCCACCCTGGCCCTGGCAACCGTTGCTCCCGCTGTGTCGGCAAAACCGTTCAAGTGGGCAGGCTCCACCGATATCCAGAGCATGGATATCCATTCGCAGAACAGCGCCCTGGGCAACGGCATCCATGCGGCCGTGTACGAGTCGCTGGTCATGTTCAACAGCCGCACGCTCAAGGTCGAGCCGCTGCTGGCCACCTCGTGGCAGCAGGTCAGCCCCACGCAGCTGCGCGTGAAGCTGCGCCAGGGCGTGAAGTTCAGCGACGGCTCGGCCATGACGGCCGATGACGTGGTCTATTCGCTGCAGCGCGCGATGAGCAGGACCTCCACCTACTCCATCTACACCCAGGGCATGGACCGCATCGCCAAGGTGGACGGCGAGACCATCGATATCTTCCTGAAGAACCCCAACCCGGTGATCCTGAACCAGCTCACCGAGCTGCGCGTGATGAGCAAGGCCTGGGCCGAGAAACACAACTCGGTCGAGCCCAAGGACATCAAGGCCAAGGACGAAACCTTCTCCCACCGCAATGCCATGGGCACCGGGCCGTTTGTACTCAAGGAATGGGTGCCCGACCAGAAGATCGTGTTCACGGCCAACCCCCACTGGTGGAATGCAGGCAAGGCCGAAGGCAATGTGACCGAGATCACCTTCACCCCCATCAAGTCCGAAGCCACGCGCATTGCCGCGCTGCTGTCGGGCGAGGTGGACATGGTGCGTGACACCAGCATCCAGGACCTGGCCCGCATCAAGGCCAACCCCAACCTCAAGGTCATGGAGATGGTGGAGAACCGCACCGTGTACCTCGCCATGGACCAGTTCCGCGACGAGCTGGTGGGCAGCAATGTCAAGGGCAAGAACCCGCTCAAGGACCTGCGCGTGCGCAAGGCGCTCTACCAGGCCATCGACAGCGCCACGCTGCAGCGCGTGACCATGCGCGGCATGTCCAAACCCACCGGGGCCATGGTGTCGCCGCTGGTCAACGGCTGGACGGACGCCGCAGACAAACGCCTGCCCTACGACCCCAACGCCGCCAAGGCGCTGCTTGCTGAGGCGGGCTACAAGGACGGCTTTGAGGTGGACTTTGCCTGCAGCAACAACGCCATCATCCAGGACGAGGAGCTGTGCCAGGCCATCACCTCGATGTGGTCGCGCGTGGGCGTGAAAGCCAAGCTGCGCACGCTGCCCTCGGTCACCTACTACCCCATGGCCCAGCGGCACGAGGCCAGCATCGCGCTGCTCAGCTGGGGCGTGCCCACGTTCGACGCGCTGTACACCCTGCAGTCGCTCACCCGCACCAAGACCACGGGCGGTGACGGCAACTACAACCTGGGCCGCTACAGCAACGAACGCATGGACTACATCGTGGACCGCGTGAAAACCGAGACCGACCAGCCCGTGCGCAACCGCCTGCTGACCGAGGGCCTGCAGCTGCAGAACGACACCGTGGCCAACATCCCCCTGCACAACCAGATGCTGGCCTGGGCCATGAAGAAAAACGTGGAACTGGTGCAGCGGCCGGACAACCGCATCGACTGGCGCCTCATCAAGGTGAATTGAGGCCCGGGCGCCGCAGCCTTCGAGCTTGGCGCGGCGCAGGCCAGTGCCCCCGCGCAAGAGCCGCCCCGCCGCGAAGGCGGCGTATCCAGCCCTTGCGTTGGGGCGCCCCCCTCCCGCAGGCGAGGGGGAGGCGCCGAAGGCGACTCAGGGGGTGTTCACTCCACGGGTTGGAACATGATGATCGCCATGCCCGCCAGCGCCACCAGCACGCCCGCCACATCCCACGGCGTGGGCCGGATGCCATCCACCGCCCAGAGCCAGGCCAGCGCCACACCGATGTAGACGCCGCCGTAGGCCGCATACACGCGGCCTGCGTCGGTGGTGTCGTGCAGCGTGAGCAGCCAGGCAAACAGCGCGAGGCTTGCGGCTGCGGGCAGCAGCAGCCACACCGGCTTGCCCTGGCGCAGCCAGAGCCACGGCAGGTAGCAGCCCACGATCTCGGCCAGGGCGGTGGCCAGAAACAGTGCCAAGGTTTTCATCGGCCGGACCGGCCCCGGGCCGCAAGGGGGCGGGGTGGTTCATTGCTGGCGGCCTCGCCCGCAGCGGGCGCGAGCCAGGCGCGCAGGGCCAGCTCGCCCTCGGCAGAGAAATGCAGCACCCGCGAATCCTTGTCGCGCCGGGCCCAGCCACGCTCCAGCAGGCGCTGCAGCAGTGCCGCGCCCAAGGCGCCGCCCAGGTGGTGGCGCCGCTCGCTCCAGTCCAGGCAGGGGCGGCACAGCATGCGCCGCTGGCGTGCGGCTGCGGTGGTGTCGATGCCCTGGTGCGCAAACCACTCGGCGCCCGCTGGCGTCACGGCCAAGCCGCCATCGGCGGCGTGCAGGTAGCCCTGGCGCAGCAGCGCCTCGTGCAGCTGCACGCCCACCTCGCCCGCCAGGTGGTCGTAGCACACACGGGCACGCCGCAGGGCCGGTTCGCGCGGGCTGGCGCGCAGGCGCACGGCACCGGCGCGGAAGGCCACGTTCATCAGCGACTCCAGCAGCTGCGCCACGTCGCGGTCGGCCAGCCGGAAGTAGCGGTGCCGGCCCTGGCTTTCCACGGCCAGCAAACCGGCGTCGAGCAGCTTGGCCAGGTGGGCGCTGATGGTCTGCTTGGTCACGCCCGCCACGTCGGCCAGCTCGGTGGCCGTGAGCGCGCGGTCGGCCATCAGGGCCGTGAGGACTTCGGCACGCGCGCTGTCGCCGATGAGCGCGGCAATGCGCGCGATGTGGGGGCCGTCTTTCATGGTTCGATCTTGGGCGAACCATCTGTGCCCGTCAACGGCCTATCGTGAAGCCCTTGCCAACCCCAGACTTTGGAACACCATGATCACCTGCTTCATCCGCTACGACATCGACCCCTTCCAACGCGATGCGTTTGCCGAATACGCGCGCCGCTGGGGCCAGATCATTCCCCGCTGCGGCGGCCACCTGCTGGGCTACTTCTTGCCGCACGAAGGCAGCAACTACGAGGCCTGGGGTTTGATCGGCTTTGATTCGCTGGCCGCCTACGAGGCCTACCGCACCCGCCTGCGCGCGGACCCCGAAGGCCGCGCCAACTTTGCGATGGCACAGGAGAAACGCTTCATCCTGCGCGAGGAGCGCAGCTTCACCCAGGCCGTGGAAGGCACGCTGGGCCTGCCCGCCCACCCGCAGGGGACCGCCACATGATGGCCGTGATCTTCGAGGTGACGCCCGCGCCGGGCCAGCGTGGTGCCTACCTGGAGGCTGCCGCAGCGCTCAAGCCGCTGCTGGCGCAGATCGACGGCTTTGTTTCCATCGAGCGCTTCGAGAGCTTGAGCGAACCCGGCAAGCTGCTGTCGCTGTCCTTCTGGCGCGACGAGGAGGCCGTGGCCCGCTGGCGCCAGCAGGAGGCGCACCGCAGCACCCAGGCGGCTGGGCGCGACCATGTGTTTGCCGACTACCGGCTGCGCGTGGCGGCGGTGGTGCGTGACTACGGCCTGAACAACCGGGCGCAGGCGCCCGCCGATTCCCGCGCGGTGCACGGCTGACCGCGCGCAGTTCTTTTTCGAACAGGCGCTTACACCGGCATGAGGCCCGTGCGCAGCGCGTGGGCCCACTCGGGCCTGCCATTCCTTTGCGCCAACAGTGCCATGGGCTCGTGGTCATACGGCACCCGGTGGTGCGCCACCTGCCAGCCCTGCGCTGTGCGCTCCGCGATGGCGTAACACGCGTCCGGCGTGCCGTTCTCGACCTTGTGCGCCACAGGCTGGTCGTCGCCATAGGCCTGCAGGCCTACGCTGCCGGGGTTAACCAGCAAGACGCCTGCCCCCAGACGCACCTGGCGCGGCACATGGGTGTGGCCACAAGCAATCAGCGGGGCGTATTGCCCTGACAGGCGCTCGTCGATCTCGGTGGAGGTGGCTGCCCGCACCGTGGCGCCGTCCAGCGTTTCGAGCAGGTACTCATGGTCGCTGCGCGGCGAGCCGTGGCACAGCAGCACATCTTCGTCCAGACGCAGGGTGTGGGTCAGGCTGCGCATCCAGGCAAATTCCGCTTCAGTCAGTTGCGCATGCGCGTACTGGTCTGATGCACCGCCATGGCCTGGGCGCAGCTGCAGCACCTGGCGCTCGTGGTTGCCCGCCAGCGAGAGCCAGTCCGACGCCATGAGCCATTGCGCCGTCTCGCGCGGCAGCAGCGGGCCCGAGAGGTTGTCGCCCAGGTTCACCACGAGGTCGGCACCCCGGCGGCTGATGTCGGCCGCCACCGCTTCAAGGGCCGCGAGGTTGCCGTGGATATCGGAGACGAAGGCGATGCGCATGGGAAAAAAGGAGGGGGTGGGTGGGTCAGCACGGTGATACGGCACCGCCCGCGCTGCTGAGCAGGTGCGCTGTCAGCTGCGCCCGGTTGAAGAGCAGGTCGCACAGCCATGCGTAGACCAGCGCAATGTAGCCCAGCAGCGCCCAGCCCATGTAGTCGCCGAAGACGATGGTGTGCAACCAGTCTTGGCCGAACAGATACATCCCGCTCGTGGCCAGGGTGGCCAGCAGCAGCGTGGCCGTGGCGGGCAGCAGTTGCAGGCGGGCGCCCGGGCGGCGCAATGCTGCCACACCCAGCAGGGCAAAGGCCAGCGCGTTGGCGCCGCTGAAGATGCGCAGCTCGCGCAGCAACTGGTCGGCCGTGTCCAGGTACTGCGTGCGGATGAGGTCCGAGAGCTGCGCCTGCATCTGCTGCAGGCTGCCCAGCCGCAGTTGCATGCGCTCGGCATGGCGTTTGCGGCATTCACAGTCGGGGATGCCCATCTCTGCGGCGATGGCCGCGATGCGAGCGGGCAGGCCATCGGTCAGCGCCCTGCGCGCGGCAGCGATCTCGCGTTCACCTTCGCGCAGCAGTGCACGGGCCTTGCCATCGAGAAAGCGCGCATCCAGCGCCGCGATCTGCGCGCCAGTCTTTTTCTCGATCTGCACCCGGATCATGGTGCGGGCCGTCTGCTCAACCCATGCGGGCCGGGCCAGCGACGCCACGAGCAATGCGCCAAAAAACAAGCCGCCCGCCAGGGCGATGAGCAAGACCAGAGGGCGGATGACAGTGTGCATGGCAGGCGGAGCAATCGATGGGGCCGGGTCGCTCACCTTATGCCAGCACGGGGGCTAGTGTCCGCACCGCGCCACCGGAGTTCGTGACTTTTGCCCGCCGATCCAGCATCGAAAAATGAAACAGGGGCGGGCAGCGATCTTCTAAGCGTTTTCCTGCGCCGCCGCCAGCGCCAGCGGCAGGTACTGCGCCAGCTGCTTGTGCGCCAGGTCGTCGATGGAGCGCAGCTTCAGGTGCCTGCGCCCCTTGCCCGCGCCCTCCAGGTGGCCGAAGGGGTCGCTGATGCGCGCGCCTTGCCCGAACTCCACCGACACATGCGCCTGGTAGGCGAACACGCCGCAGAACGACACCCCCTGCGCGGCAAACAGAATGCCGCCGTACTTCACCTCTTCCGTGGGCGCTTCAAACGGCGGCTGCAGCACCAGGGCGCGCACGGCCTGCACGATGGCGTACTGCGTTTCGCCGAGGAAGCGGATGTCTTCAAGCAATGCGGGGACAGAGCGTGTGGCCATGGGGTGCGATTGAGGGCTGCGGACAGGGCACAGCGTAGGCGATGTTGCTGACAACGGGGTGGCAGCAGGAGGATACAAGCCGTTCCTGGATCGGGGCGCTGTTTTCCAAGTTCTCGGTGGTCAGACCGTGCTCCCGCCCTGCGATGGCACCTGCCGTGCCAGAAAGGCCAGCAGGTCGGCGGGGGTGTAGTCGGCGGCGGAGTGGTGGTGCCAGAAGCGGATGGAAAGGTCGCGAAACGCCATGGGCGTGTGGTCGGCTGCGGCCTGCTCCGCCGGTCCATTGCCGTGTAGCAGCGCTTGCAGGTGCTCAGCGGCCATTGGCTCTTGGGGTGTGAGGGCTTGTCGCTTCAACGTGTTCCGCAGGCAGGTAGCCTCGGCCCGGAGGTAGTCAAAACGGTCGTGCTGCAGAGTGGCCAGCAGTGCGTCGATGGGGCCTCCGGGCGGGCAGGGGGTCGTGTCTTCAATCGCCTGCAGCGCCGCCCATCGGCAGACACCCTCGGGCGCTTCGGCGAGCCACTGGATGCGCCGCCAATGGGCCTCGTCGTCCCACTTCAGCCAGCGGATCTCGAACAGGAGCTGGGGGGGCAGCAGTGGGTCTGCATCGCGCCGCTCCTCCAGAACACGGATAAGACGGTCTGCGTTGTCGGGGTAGCTCAGTTTTCCAAACGTGTAGGCTGCCTGGGAGCGCAGATGAAAAGCGGGCGCGCGCAGGCACCGGTCGAGTGCGTCGAACAGGCCTGAGCCTGGGAGCAGCGCGCGAAATGCCTGCGTGATCTCTTGCCGAAAAAGACCGATGGAGACGTCACGGACGAACAGGACCGCGTCATCGAACTGCTCCGTCTCCGGGCTGCGCACGAGGCGGACGGCGGCATCCACCAGCGCCGCCGCGCCGTGGCGCGCCAGGGCTGCTTCGATAAACGCTTCGTCCTGGATGTGGTCCAGGTACGAAGCAATCACGGCTTCGGGGGTGGTCATGGTGTGCGTCCCTGCATGGGCAGGGCCCACGGGGACGGGCGAGGTGGGCTTGCGCGCCCGGCTGCCGGCAGTGTGCTACCGGGATACAAGAAAAAATGGCCGCTTGCGCCTGATGGTATTGTGTTTATGGCTATCAATTAAATAGCAATCACAGGGCGAATATCTTCCCCGGGTTCAGGATGTTCTTCGGGTCCAGCGCACGCTTGATCGCGCGCATCATGTCCACCGCGCCGGTACCGGTCTCGTCCAGCAAAAAGCCCATCTTGTGGACGCCCACGCCATGCTCGCCGGTGCAGGTGCCGCCCATGCTGAGGGCGCGGGCCACCAGCGTGTGGTTCATGGCTTCGGCCTTGGTGCGCTCTTCGGCGCTGTTCGGGTCGATGAGGTAGCCGAAGTGGAAGTTGCCGTCGCCCACGTGGCCGACGAGGAAGTAGGGGATGCCGCTGGCTTCCACCTCGTCCACCGATTCGAGCAGGCAGTCGGCCAGGCGGCTGATGGGCACGCAGGTGTCGGTGCTGATGGCGCGGCAGCCGGGGCGGCTTTGCACGGCGGCAAAGTAGGCGTTGTGCCGCGCGGTCCACAGGCGGGTGCGTTCCTCGGGCGTGCTGGCCCATTCAAAGGCCTGGCCGCCGAATTCGCTGGCGATGTCCTGCACCATCTCGGCCTGCTCCTTCACGCTGGCGGGTGAGCCGTGGAACTCCATGAGCAGCATGGGCTCCTCGCGCAGGGTCAGCTTGCTGTGCGCGTTCACCATGCGCACGGTGTGGTGGTCGATGAGTTCCACGCGCGCAATCGGCACACCGATCTGGATGGTCTGGATGGTGGTGCGCACGGCCGCTTCGATGCTGGGGAAGGAGCAGATGGCGGCGCTCACGGCTTCGGGCAGCGGGTACAGGCGCACGGTGATCTCGGTCATGATGCCCAGCGTGCCTTCGCTGCCCACCATCAGGCGGGTCAGGTCGTAGCCCGCGCTGCTCTTCTTGGCACGCGTGCCGGTGTGGATGACTTCGCCGCTGGCGGTCACCACCTCCAGCGCCAGCACGTTCTCGCGCATGGTGCCGTAGCGCACGGCATTGGTGCCGCTGGCGCGCGTGGCGCACATGCCGCCGATGCTCGCGTCGGCGCCGGGGTCGATGGGGAAGAACAGGCCGGTGTCCTTGATGGCTTCGTTCAAGGCCTTGCGCGTGATGCCGGGTTGCACCGTCACCGTGAGGTCTTCGGCGTTGATGCTGAGCACCTGGTTCATGCGGCTCACGTCGATGCTGATGCCGCCCTGCACGGCCAGCAGATGGCCTTCGAGCGACGAGCCTGCGCCGTAGGGGATCACGGGCACTTCGTACTGGCTGGCCAGCTTCACCGCGTCGGCCACATCCTGCGTGCTTTCGGCAAACACCACGGCGCTGGGCGGCGGGGCCTGCAGCGAGCCCTCGTCGCGCCCGTGCTGCTCGCGCACGGCCTGGGCCAGCGAGCACTGCGCGCCGAAGCGTGCCTGCAGCGCATCAATGAGGGCCTGGGGCACATCGCGCAGTTTGATTTCGGGCAGCAGGTGGGCGGCAGCGGTGGGGGCGTTCATGGTGTGTGTCTCCGGTGGGTGCGGTCAGTGAGAAGCATTCTAGGTTCGGCCCCGTGCAAGGGCTCTCGGTGATCCAACTTGGGCCTGCTCGGGGATGCGGGTATTCACGGGCTTGTGGGTCGGCGCTCGCATAAATACATTACGTTCGAAATGTATATTGTGAAAGCGCCATGAACCACCGTGTTTCCCCCAAGGCCGGGGCGCGCCGCACCCATGCCGAGCGCAGCGCCGCCACGCGCCAGCACCTCATCGCCACGGCCATCGACGTGATCCAGCACCGAAGCCTGGAGGAGATGTCCATCCACGAGCTGGCCAAGTCGGCGGGCATGACCTCGGGCGCGGTGCAGCATCACTTCGAGTCGAAGGCGGTGCTGATGATGAACGTGCTCAGCGAGCTGATCGAGTCCACCGTGCGCTCGGGCGAACTCTGGCCCAGCCCCGCGCTGCCAGTGCGCGAGCGAGCAACAACGTTTGTGCAGGCGGTGTGGCGCCTGGTCTATGCCCAGCCGCGCTTCATCGTGGCGTGGAACATCTATCTGGGCTGCCGCAACCAGCCCGAGGTGCTGGGCCACATTGCCGAGCTGCGCCAGAGTGTGCAGGCGCGCATGCACGAAGGCTTCTTCACGGCCTTCCCCGAGCTGGCGGCAGAACCCGACCGCGATGGCCTGCTGGGCCTGGTGCTGTCGTCGTTGCGTGGGCTGGGGATGCTGCAGTTGTTTGCGCCCGCACTGGCGTCAGCGCCCGATGCCGCCCAGCAGGCGCAGCTGGGTTGCCTGGCCGACTGGATCGCCACCCGGTGCGAAGCCGTAGTTGTGCCTTCAAAGGCGCGCACACGCCGCCGCTGATCCCCCATTTGTCTGCTTGTTGTGGTGTGCGGCATCTCCCGCCTGCACGCCACGCAATGCGTACATCCATCGAAAAAAATCACTAGGAGACACACCATGACCTCAGCATTTACGCGCGTTTCACGCACGGTCGCGCTCGCCGCACTCGCTTGTCTGGCCGGTGGCGCCCAGGCGCAGCAGCCGGGCGGCTACCCCGCCAAGCCCATCCAGCTCATCGCCCAGCAACCGCCCGGCAGCGGCTCGGACGCGATGACGCGCGTGTGGGCCGACTGCGCCGCGCGCGAGCTGGGCCAGGCCGTGGTGGTGCAGAACAAGCCCGGGGCCAATGGCATCCTGGCCATCAACTACCTCAAGTCCCAGCCTGCCGACGGCTACAGCCTGCTGAGCATCGGCATGTCGCAGATGACGATCACGCCCTATGTCTACAAGCAGCCGCCGTATGACCCGCAACACGACTTTGACGGTGTGGCCGTGCTAGGCACATCGCCCCTGGTGCTGGCCGTGCCAGCAGGGCAGGGCATTGCGAGCTTGGCGGATCTGCAGAAGCTGGCGCGCTCCACGCCGGGCGGTATCAACTTCGGGTCGCCGGGCAAGGGCAGCCCAGCGCACCTGCTGACCTCTGCGCTCGTCGAGAAACTGGGCGTGCCCGGCACCCATGTGCCCTTTGTGGGCGAGGGCGCGGGCCTGACTGCGCTCATGGGCCAGCAGATCCATGCGATGACGCTGGTGATTGGCACGGCGGCAGCGCAGGTCAAGGCGGGCAAGCTGGTGCCGCTGGCGCTGTTTGGTGCGCAGCGTTCGGCGCTGCTGCCCGATGTGCCCACCATCGCCGAAGCCCTGCCCGCCGCCAGCGACCTGGCGCGGCCTGCGTGGATCGCGGTGGTGGCCAAGGCAGGCACGCCGCCCGAGCTGTTGAACCGGCTCAATACCGTCACCGAAAAATGCCGGGGTGGTGATGCGCAGTACAAGTCCCGCCTGGAAGCGATGAACGTCACGCTGACCCACTCAGCACCCGGCGATGCCCGCACCTGGGCGGCCCGCGATGCGGCCGTGTGGCGTCCGCTGATCGACAAGCTGGGCCTGGCCACGGAATGACGGTGGGCACAGCAGCGCCGCAGGTCACGCTGCCCCACGGCGGGCAGCTGCGTGGCCTGTGGGAGCAGGGCGTGCGCGTGTTCCGGGGTGTGCGGTATGCGCAGGCGCCGAGCGGCACTTTGCGCTTTGCGGCGCCGGTGCCTGCATCGCCGTGGCTTGGCGTGCGTAATGCCACCGAGTTTGCGCCGATGGCACCGCAGCTGCCCCGCACCGCGCGTGCGGATGCGTCCATGCTGGGGGGCGACGATTGCCTGGCCGTCAACGTATGGGCCCCGCCTGCGGAGCCCGGCGCCTGCCTGCCCGTGATGGTGTGGGTGCATGGCGGCGGCTTCTTTCGCGGCGCGGCCAGCGAGCCGCTGTACGACGGGGCGTCGTTTGCGCGCCAGGGCGTGGTGTTTGTGTCGCTGCAGTACCGCTTGGGCATCGATGGATTTCTGCATTTCGAGGACGAGGGTGAGGCTGGTTCGCGGGGCGGCGCAGCGCCCGCCAATCGCGGCCTGCTGGACCTGTTGGCCGCGCTGCAATGGGTGCGCGAGCACATCTCCGCCTGGGGCGGCGACCCGGCGCAGGTCACGGTGTTCGGCCAGTCGGCCGGTGCGGGCGCACTGGCCTGTGTGCTGGGCATGCCCGCATCGCGTGGGCTCTTGTTGCGCGCCATCTTGCAGAGCCCGAGCGTGGCCTGCCAGACCCTGCAAGAGGCCGCCGCTGCACGCCGCGCTGTGGCTGCACTGGTGGGGGTGGCGCCTTCCCTGGCTGCGCTGGGTGCAGCAGCCCGGCCAGCCGTGCTGCACGCGGTGCACCGCCTCGCGGCAGACCCGGCCCTGCGGCAGCAACACGGCCTGGGCATCCGCAACTTCTTTCCCCTGCGGCCCGTGGTGGACGGGCAGGTGCTTGTTGCGCCGCCGCTGCAGGCGCTGGCGCAGCAGTGGGCGGCGCACCCGCCAGACCTGCAGGTGCTGGTGGGCAGCAATGCTGAGGAGATGCGCCTGTACCACGTGCCGGGCGGCGCGATGGACCGCGTGACCGAGGCGCAGGTGCTGGCTTTTGCGCAGGAGGTGGGTTTGGGCGCGGACGCGGTGCAGGCCCTGCGCACCACCTTGCCGCCCACCCCCCCAACGCCCGGCGAGCTGCTGTGTGCCCTGCAGTCCGACTTTTACTACCGCGTGCCCGCCCAGCGCATTGCAGCGCTGGCCAGCCGCTGGGCCCGCAGTGCCCATGCCTACGAATTCGCCTGGCCTTCGCCGCAGTGGCGGGGGCGCCTGGGGGCGGCGCATGGGGTAGAGCTGCCGTTTGTTTTCGGCAACCTCCACACCGCCACGGGGCAGGAACTGACAGGGCCCAGGCCACCCACCGCGCTGGCTGCGACCATGCACCAGGGCTGGGTGGCGTTTGCACAATGGGGCGACCCCGGATGGGCGCCGTACGCGGGCGTGCAACCGCTGGTTCAGCGGTTCGGCGTGGCGTCGCCTGCGTGTGCGCCCCACCCGGAGCCTGCGCGGTTCTCGCTGTGGGACGGTCTTCTCTGACAAAGTAGCCGCCGAGGTCGCTGCAGAGGTAGATGCCTGCGCGGCGGCTCGCTACACTGGTTTCGCGTCTTGCTGAGACTTCAAACAGAGGGGGTTGCCATGGCTTCAGCCAATGTGGGGGATTGCCTGTCGGGTGCCTGGGGCACCTTCAAGAACAACGCCATCACCCATGTGGTGTGCACCTTGCTGGTGATGGTGGTGGCCAGCATCAGCGCGGGGCTGCTGGCCGGGCCCATGGTGGTGGGCTACATGCGCATGATCGAGCGCGAGACGCGCGGTGAGGCGGTGCAGATCGGCGACATCTTCCGGGGTTTTGACGATTTTGTGCCCGCGTTTGTGGCCGGGCTCATCAGCTCACTGGTGGTGTCGC
This sequence comes from Acidovorax sp. GW101-3H11, assembly GCF_001633105.1. Classification (GTDB taxonomy): domain Bacteria; phylum Pseudomonadota; class Gammaproteobacteria; order Burkholderiales; family Burkholderiaceae_C; genus Acidovorax. The sequence continues at coordinate 69,915 of NZ_LUKZ01000025.1, read as the reverse complement.
TGGGCTTCATGCTGTGTTTCATTCCCGGTCTGCTGGTCATGGCCCTGCCGCCGGTGGCGCTGTTCCTCGTGGCGCGCGGCGAGCGCGATGGTGTGGCCGCCTTCAACCAGGCCTGGAGCATCGTGACGAAGAACCTGGGCTCGGCGTTTTTCTGTTCACTGGTGCTGGGCATCGTGGGTTCTCTGGGCTTTTTGCTCTGCGGCGTGGGCGCGCTGCTGACGCTGCCGCTGTCCACCATCGGCTCTTACTACATGGCGCGCCAGCTGGTGGGCGATGAACCGGTGGCGCTCCCTCCCCTCTGACCCCGGGCCTGTAGTGGTGCCGGTGAGCAGATCGCCCGCCTGGCAGCCGCTGGACGGGAACGCTCGGCGGCTGCGGCTGGCGTTCGGCCTGGGCTGGCCGCTGGCCATGGCCGCCACGCCCTGGTGGCTGGGGCAGGGCGGGCTGGGCCTGGGCTGCGGGTTTCGCGCGCTGACGGGCATGCCCTGCCCGCTGTGTGGCGGCACACATGCGTGTGCGGCCCTGGTCCAGGGCGACTGGGCGGCCGCCTGGGCTGCCAACCCGGGCGCGGTGCTGTTGCTGGTGTGGCTGGTGCTGCTGGCGGGCCAGGCGGTGGTGGAAGGCACGCTGGGCCACCGCCGCACGGTGCGCTGGCCGTGGTGGCATCCGGCAGTGCTGGTGGCGGTGGGTGGCGGATTGCTGCTGCCCTGGCTGCTGCGCCTTGCGGGGCTGGCGTAGCCGGGTGCCCAGCCTTCTTTCTCGTTCTTCTCTCTCTCTATTCCCTTCCAACTTTTCGGGCACGCGCGTGCACCGCTTGTGATGTGCGCGCACCACTTGCATGCAAAGTGGCGTGTCCGTGGTGCCAGTGAACCGCCCGGTGCACAGCATCCGTGCGCCAGACTGGTGCATTCAGCTTGTATACCAGTTGGCACGGAACCTGCGTCACCGCAGGCAATGACCACCGCCACCGAGATCAGCAACCGCATCATCGAAGCCGTGATGGCGCAAAAGCTCGCGCCCGGCTCCCGCCTGGGCGAGCAGCAGCTGGCCATGCTGTTCGACTGCAGCCGCACCATCGTGCGCGAGGCGCTCACGCGGCTGGCCACGCGGGGCATCGTCACCGTCAGCGCCCGGCGCGGCTGGTATGTGATCGAGCCATCGCAAGACGAAGCGCGCGAGGCCTTCGAAGCGCGCCGCGTGATCGAACTGGGCCTGCTGCACCAGCTCAAGGTGGTGGACAAGGCCGCGCTGCGCCAGCTCAAAAGCCATCTGCAACGCGAAAAGGCCGCGCTGGCGGGCACCGATGTGGGCATGCGCAGCTTTCTGCTGGGCGACTTCCATGTGTGCCTGGCCGAATGCCTGGGCAACAGCCTGCTGGCCGACACGCTGCGCGACTTCACGGCGCGCACCACGCTCATCGCCATGCTCTACCAGTCGTCGCACGATGCGGCGCAGAGCTGCGCCGACCATGTGCGCATCGTCGAGGCGCTGGAGGCGGGCGACATTGCCCGCGCCGAAGCGCTCATGTCCGAACACATCGGCACCGTGCAATCGGCCCTGCGCCTGCAGGCCAGCAGCGACCCGCTGGCCGGGCTGCGCGATGCGCTCGCGCCGGTGCGCAAGAGCCCTGCACAGGCCACCCCACCGGTCCGCCCGCGCAAGCCCCGAGCCGCCAAGAGTTCCACCCCCCCAGCGTCTGACCCAGACGCACCTGCCGACGCATCCACCTACCTAGGAGCCCTGCTATGACCACCGTCCGCACCGTCACCTCGTCCACCCGCCGCCTGACCCTGGGCGTGCTCGCCGCCACCGGCCTCGCAGCGGCCTTGATGGCGCCTGCCGCCCACGCGCAGAACGCGCTGGACAACATCCTCAAGGCCAAGGAAATCAAGATCGCCATCCCCACCGACTACCCGCCCTACGGCTTTGTCGGCACGGACCTCAAGCCCCAGGGCCTGGACGTGGAGATGGCCAACTACATCGGCGCCAAGCTGGGCGTGAAGGTGGAGCTGATCCCCGTGACCAGCGCCAACCGCATCCCCTACCTGCAGACGCAGAAGGCCGACCTCGTGATCTCCACGCTGGGCAAGAACCCCGAGCGCGAGAAGGTGATCGACTTCACCGCCGCCTACGCACCGTTCTTCCAGGCCGTGTTCGCGAGCAAGAGCCTGAACATCAAGAGCTTTGCCGACCTGGCGGGCAAGACGGTGGCCGTCACGCGCGGCGCGATGGAAGACCAGGAGCTGGCCAAGGTCGCGCCCCCCGGCGTGGACGTGAAGCGCTTTGAAGACCACGCCGCCAGCATCGCAGCCTTCGTGTCGGGCCAGACGCAGGCCATTGCGACCAGCGCATCGACGGCGGGCACCATCATGGTCAAGAACCCCAACCTGGCCACCGAATACAAGCTGCTGCTCAAGGACAGCCCCAACTTCATCGGCGTGGCCAAGGGCGAAGACAAGCTGCGCCTGCGCGTGAACGAGATCATTGCCGAGGCGCGCAAGTCCGGCGACATCGACAAGCTGTCCAGCAAGTGGCTGGGCCGCCCTGCGGGTGACCTGCCGCTGTGATCGGACCCGGCGCCGACACACCCCACCGTTCAGGCTGAGCTTGTCGAAGCCCCACCCCGACCGCGCCCTGGCTTCGACAGGGCTCAGCCCGAACGGGTGGTGGGATTGCGGCAAGGCCACCCAAGGCAGCTGACCACTGCTGCACACAACGAGAAGCACCATGCTGATCCAACTTGATTTCTCCGCCGTGCTGTCTGCCTGGCCGCTGCTGGTGCGCGGCGTGGTCTGGACCATTGGCCTCACCATCGTGGGCACTGGGCTGGGCCTGCTGCTGGGCACGGCCTGCGCCTGGGCGCGTGCGCGCAACCTGGGCCACCGGCCTACCGCGCTGCGCTGGGCCGTGGCCAGCTATGTGGAGCTGGTGCGCAACACGCCCTTCATCGTGCAGCTGTTCTTCCTGTTCTTTGGCCTGCCCGCGCTGGGGCTCAAGCTCTCGCCCGAGTTTGCGTCGGTGCTGGCCATGGTGATCAACCTGGGCGCGTACTCGGCCGAGATCATCCGCGCCGGTATCGAGGCCACGCCGCGTGGCCAGATCGAAGCCGCGCACAGCCTGGCGCTCACGCCGGGCCAGACCTTCCGGCGTGTGGTGCTGCCCCCCGCGCTGCAGAAGGTGTGGCCCGCCATGGTCAGCCAGATCATCATCGTGATGCTGGGCTCGGCCGTGTGTGGGCAGATCTCCACGCCCGAGCTGAGCTATGCCGCCAACCTGATCTCCAGCAACACCTTCCGCGCGTTCGAGGCCTTCATCCTGGCCACGGCGGTGTACCTGGTGCTGTCCATGCTCACCCGCCGCCTGTTGATGTGGGTGGGTGCACGTTTCCTGGTCGGGAGGTAAGCCGCCATGGTCGAGTTCTCTCTGTGGGACATCCTGCGCAACCTGCTGCTGGCAGCGCGCTGGACGGTATCCCTGTCTCTCATCGCCTTCATCGGTGGCGGTCTGGTAGGCCTGCTGCTGCTGGTGCTGCGCCTGTCCAAAGTGCGTGGCGTGGACCGCGCGGTGGGCGCCTATGTACAGGTGTTCCAGGGCACGCCGCTGCTCATGCAGCTGTTCCTGGCGTATTTCGGCATTGCGCTCTTTGGCATCAAGACATCGCCGTGGACGGCGGCCGCTGTGGCGCTCACGCTCTACACCAGCGCCTACCTCACCGAGATCTGGCGCGGCTGTGTGGCCTCCATCCCCAAGGGCCAGTGGGAGGCCGCGCAGAGCCTGGCATTCAACTTTGGTGAGCAGCTGCGCCACGTGGTGCTGCCGCAGGCACTGCGCATTGCGGTGCCGCCCACGGTGGGTTTTCTGGTGCAGGTGATCAAGGGCACGGCGCTGGCCTCGGTGATTGGCTTTGTCGAGCTGACCAAGGCGGGCAGCATGATTTCCAACGCCACCTACAAGCCCTTCCTCGTCTACGCCTGCGTGGCGCTGCTGTATTTTGTTTTGTGCTTCCCGGTGAGCCTGGTGGCGCAGTCCCTTGAAAGGAAACTCCATGGCAACCGCCGCTGATACCACCCTGGCCCCCGCGCACGACGGCATCGTGGTGGGCGAGCCGCCCATCGTGGACATCACCGCCCTGCGCAAGTCCTATGGCAGCAACGAAGTGCTCAAGGGCATCGACCTCAAGGTGCAGCGCGGCGAGGTGATTGCCATCATCGGCAAAAGCGGCTCGGGCAAGAGCACGCTGCTGCGCTGTGTGAATGGCCTGGAGGAATTCCAGGAAGGCGCGCTCAGCGTCAACGGCAAGAAGCTGCTGCACGACAGCCCCACGGCCATGCGCGAGCTGCGCCAGCAGGTGGGCATGATCTTCCAGAGCTTCAACCTGTTTCCGCACCTCAGCGTGGGCCGCAACATCATGCTCGCCCCCACGCTGGTGAAGGCGCGTGATGCCAAGACGGCGGAGACGCAGGCGCGCAAACTGCTCGAACGCGTTGGCCTGGCTGAAAAGTTTGATGCCATGCCCGACCAGCTCTCGGGCGGCCAGCAGCAGCGCGTGGCTATTGCACGCGCGCTGGCCATGGAGCCGCAGGTGTTGCTGTGCGACGAGATCACCTCGGCGCTGGACCCCGAGCTGGTGGGCGAGGTGCTGCGTGTGGTCGAGTCGCTGGCGCAAGAAGGCATGACGCTGATGATGGTCACGCACGAAATGGCATTTGCCCGCAAGGTGGGTGACCGCGTGATCTTCATGCACCAGGGGCGGGTGCACGAGCAGGGCACGCCGGCCGCGCTGTTTGGCAACCCGCAGACGCCGGAGCTGCAGCAGTTTTTGTCGTCGCTGCACGATTGAGTGACTTCGGGTTTGATGGGCACCGTGCATGTGCCCAGCCCTTCGCGGGAGTTGAATCCCGGGAAGGGCCTGTGAAGTACGTGGATGGAGATTCGCCGGAAGCAGGCTTGGCGGTCATGGCCCCGGCGAACATGGATCGATCAAGAGTGCATGCCCTTCTCGAATTCGGTCGTGGACAGCGTTCCGTTCTTGTCGGTGTCGAGTTCCTTGAAGCGCTGGCTGATGGCTGGCAGTCGGGCCGCTTCTTTTTCGCTCAGCTTGCCGTCCTTGTCGGTGTCGGCGTGGTTGAAGGCGTCGGTTGCAGCCCTGGATGGGTTGCCTGTGCCGGGGCCATAGGAATAGGGCGCGGCTTGGCTGGAAGACGCGGCAGTCTGCGCATGCAATGCACCCATGCCGCCCAGGGAGAGGGCCGCAAAAAGCATCACGCTGCGGGTGTCGAACGAATAAGTGCGTCGTTGCAGTGCTTTCATGGGAAGCGAAGCTCCTTCGAAGTTGAACAGGGTTTCATTGCACCGCAGCCGTGCCCGGCACGCCAGCACTCTTGCCTGCTGTTGCCTGGGCCAACATTTGCCTGCGCCATGTAACGGTGCGGGCCCGCTTTGTGTTGTTGTGTGGCGGGGATGTGCCAAGACGTTGCGCCGCAGCCATGTGGGGCGGCTGGCGGAGAATCACACGTCTCCTTCTTTTTCTACGTTTTCAGCAAGGCACCGCCATGGGCAACCGACTTTCACAGATCGCCACGCGCACGGGCGACGCAGGCACCACCGGCCTGGGCAACAACCAGCGCGTTTCCAAGAACAGCTTGCGCATCCACGCCATGGGGGATGTGGATGAACTCAATTCCCACATCGGCCTGCTGCTGTGCGAGCCCATGCCCGATGACGTCCGCACGCTGCTGGTCGAGGTGCAGCACCAGCTGTTCAACCTGGGCGGCGAGCTGTCGATTCCGGGCTTTGAACTGCTCAAGGCCGATGCGGTGCTGGCACTGGACGACGCCCTGTCACACCACAATGCCGCACTGCCGCGCCTGCAGGAGTTCATCCTGCCCGCAGGCACCCGCGCCGCATCTCAGACCCACATCTGCCGCACCGTGGCCCGCCGCGCCGAACGCGCCGTGGTCGCCCTGGGCAACGAAGAGGCCCTGAACGACGCCCCGCGCCAGTACCTCAACCGCCTCTCCGACCTGATGTTCGTGCTCGCCCGCGTGCTCAATCGCATGGACGGCGGCGACGATGTGTACTGGAAAAGCGAGCGCCTGGCGCAGCAGAATGCTACTGAATAGATAGCTATCAAGGCATGGTGGTAGCGCGGTGGCGGCCAATTTCACTCAAATTTCCACCAGCCGTTTGAAACCGGCGCGCCCCAGGCCAGGACCGCCGCGCAAGGGCCGCCCCGCCGCGCTGGCGGTGTCCCCCTTCCCGGAGCGCGTAGCGCGTAGAGAGAAGGGGGAAGCGGCGCAGCCGCTCAGGGGGAAGTCCTCTACCGGGGTGCGAGGATCGCCATCGTCAGCCGCGACACACAGGTCAGCTCGCCCGCTTCGTTGTGCAGATCGATGTGCCACACATGCGTGGTGCGGCCGATGTGCACAGGCTTGGCTGTGCCGGTCACCCAGCCGCTGGTGGCAGAGCGCAGGTGGTTGGCGTTGATGTCCAGGCCCACGGCGCGGTAGCCCTCGGGCAGGGTGTAGTAGGCGCCGGTGGAGCCCATGGACTCGGCCAGCACCACGCTGACGCCGCCGTGCAGCAGGCCAAAAGGCTGGACGGTGCGGTGGTCCACCGGCACCCGGGCGCGCAGAAAGTCGTCACCCACCTCGACAAATTCGATGCCCAGGTGCTCTACGGCGGTGTTGCGGTTGGCGGCCTTCAGCAGGGCCAGATCGATGGGCTTTTTCCAGATGGGCATGGTGATCTCAAAAAGGGGGCGGGGTAGAGGCGGCACACTACTGCGCGGCGCTTCGGCTCCATAGAATGCCGGGTTCCCCCGGGGGTCGGCGGCTTGCCGGGTCAGCGTGCAGTGAGTGTCTCACCGGCACGCCCGGGTTGTGCATTGTGCTTTTTCCCGGAGTCGGTTTCCTATCATGCAGCGTCGCCAGTTTGTCACCCTTGCCTCCCACACCACAGCCGCATTGGCTGCCCCTGTCTTCATGCGCAACGCCTGGGCGCAAGAGGGCGGCATCACCGGCAAGACGCTGACCATCGGCTGCTCGGCCGCGCTCAGCGGCCCGCTGGCGGGTTTTGGGCAGGACATCAAGCAGGGTGCCGAAGCGGCGCTTGCGCACATCAACGGCCGCGGCGGCGTGCATGGCCGCACCCTGCAGTTCAACATGGTGGACGACGGCTACGTGCCCCAGCGCACCACCGACAACGTCAAGCAGATGATCGGCCAGGGCAGCGCCTTTGCGCTGCTGTCGTGCGTGGGCACACCCAACAACACGGCCATCCTGCCGCTGATCGAAGAGGCGGGCATCCCTTACGTGGCGCCGCTCACGGGCGCGTCGTCGCTGCGCAAGGGCGGGCGCAACGTGTTCCATGTGCGCGCCAGCTACACCGACGAAGTGCGCCGCCTGGTGCAGCGCCTGGCGGGCATGGGGCTCAAGGGCATCGGCGTGGTGTACCTGGACAACGGCTACGGCCGCGAGATGCTGGAAGACGCCACGCGCTCGCTGGCCGAGCAGAACATCCAACCCACCGTGCAGGCCGCGCTGGCCACCGACGGCAAGAACCTGGCCGACGTGCTGGCCAAGGTGGCCGAGGCCCGCCCCGCCGCCGTGCTGTTGGCCACGGCGGGCGCGGCCTCGGTGGAGCTGGTGCGTGGCATCAAGAAAACCGTGCCAGGCGTGCTGATGGCCGGTGTGAGCGTGACGCTGACCAGCGACGGCCTCAAGCAGCTGGGCGATGCGGGCAGTGGCATTGCCGTGACCATGGTCATGCCCGACCCCAACCGCGCCAAGACGCAACTGGTGCGCGACTACCAGGCCGCCATGCGCACCAAGGGCCAGCAGGACTTCACGCTGGGCAGCCTGGAGGCCTACGTCAACATGCGCGTGCTGGCCGAGGGCCTGGAGCGCGCGGGCTCGGACCCCAGCCGCGCCAAGCTGCGCACGGCGCTGGCGGGTATCCGCAACTGGGACATGGGCGGTTTTGTGGTCGATTACAGCGGCCAGTCGCCCTATGTGGGCTCGCGCTTCATCGATCTCGGGGTGCTCAACGGCGCGGGCCGTTTCCTGGGCTGATGCTGCAGCCGTGGCCCGCCTGGCGGCGGGCATGGCACAGGGTCAGCCGATAAAGCGGCCGTTGGCGCCCATCACGCCCAGGTCCAGAAAACGCGAGCCCACATAGGGTGCGCCGCCTGCGTAGTCGATGGACAGGCCGCCCAGGTCATTGCTGCGGATGCCTGCGAGGGCGTTGCGCAGCTTGGCGCGCGTCAGCTCGCGGCCGGCGCGCTCCAGGCCCTCGGCCAGCACGCGGGCGTTCACGTAGCCTTCAAAGCTGCGGGCCGAAAACTCCTGGTAGCCCAGTGCGCGCATGGCCTTCTGGTAGTCGCGCACCACGGCAAAGCTCGTGCGGGCCGCGTCGGGCAGCACCATCGACAGCGCAATGCCCGATGCCTTGCCACCCAGCTGGCGCAGGTTGTCACCCGACAGCGCCACGCTGGTGGCGGCCAGCGGCGTGCTGGGCGAGACCTTCTTGAACTCGTTGACCAGGGTGGCGGTGATGTCGCCCGCCGTGCCCAGCAGCACCGCATTGGGCTTGGCGGCCACGGCCTTGCCCACCACATCGGCCACCTGCGCGCCTTGGGCGTCGAGCTTGAAGGCCTTGGGCGCAGGCTGCTTCGCTGCGGCCAGGGCCTTGCTCACATCGGCCAGAAATTCACGGCCAAAGGCCGTGTCCTGGTACACGACGGCCAGCTCGGTGATGCCCATGGACACCAGCTTTTGCGCCAGGCGCTGGGCCTCGTCGGTGTAGCTGGCGCGCACGTGGAACACCGAGCGGTACTCGGCCTTGCGCAGCGAGGTGGCGCCGCTTTGCGGGGCCACGTAGGGGATCTGCGCCTCGTCCACCATCGGCAGGATGCGCTGGTTGTTGGCCGTGCCCATGCAGGAGATCAGCGACACCACATTGGCATCGGCAATCAGCTTGCGCACGTTGTCTTCGGAGCGCGCGGCGTCGTAGCCGTCGTCCATGGCCAGCAGCTTGATCTCGCGGCCGTGGATGCCCTTGGCGTTGGCCTGGGCCAAGCCTGCGTCCAGCCCCTGCTTGAGTTCCTTGCCCAGGCTGGCCAGGGCGCCGGTCGTTCCCAGCGAGCAGCCAATGGTCACGCTCTTGGCGTCCATGGGGTCTTGCACGCCCACGGCGCGCGACGAGGGGGCAAGCAGCAGGCCGGCGCTGGCGGCCACGAGGGATTGGGTGAACTGACGGCGTTGCATGGTGAAAATGGGCAGACAAAAAGGCCACCAGCCCCGGGGCAGGGGCTGGTGGATGTTGAACAGGGGAGGTTGTGAAACCTAGGGTTAACCCTGATTTTATCTGCCCAAGCTGCCATTTGGCTGTCAAAGGCCTGCGGGCCGTGGGGCGACCTTTACCCCGGGTTGGCGGGGTTGGCAGGGGCGCGCATGCTGCCCGTCTCCACATACCGCTGGTGCCACGACAGCGCCTCGTTCAGCAGGTGCGGCGTGTGCTGGCCCACGGCGCCACGCTTGGCGCGTGCCACATAGTCATGCAGGGCCGGGCGGAAGTCGGGGTGTGCGCAGCGGTCGATGATGATTTCGGCCCGCTGCGAGGGCGAGTGCCCACGCAGGTCGGCCAACCCCTGTTCGGTGACGAGGATCTGCACATCGTGCTCGGTGTGGTCCACATGCGAGGCCATGGGCACGATGCACGAGATGCTGCCGTTCTTGGCCAGCGAGGGCGTCATGAAGATCGACAGGTAGGCATTGCGCGCAAAGTCGCCCGAACCGCCAATGCCGTTCATGATGGCCGAGCCCATGATGTGCGTGCTGTTCACGTTGCCGTAGATGTCGGCCTCGATCATGCCGTTCATCGCGATCAGGCCCATGCGGCGGATCAGCTCGGGGTGGTTGCTGATCTCCTGCGGGCGCAGCACGATGCGCTGCTTGTAGTAGTCGATGCGCTCGTTGAAGTCCTGCATGGCCGCCGGGCTCAGCGACAGCGCCGTGGCCGATGCGCTCGCCAGCGTGCCCGAGCGCAGCATGTCCAGCATGCCGTCCTGCAGCACCTCGGTGTAGGCCGTGAGGTTCTCGAACGGGCCGTTGTTCAGCCCCGCGAGCACCGCGTTGGCGATGTTGCCCACGCCCGACTGCAGCGGCAGCAGGTCCTTGGGCAGCCGGCCCTTCTTCACCTCGTGCTGCAGGAACTCGATGATGTGGCCCGCGATGCGGTTGGACGTGTCGTCGGGCGCGGCGTAGACGCTGTTGCGGTCGGGCTGGTCGGTCATCACCACGGCGATCACCTTGGCGGGGTCGCAGCGCAGGTAGGGCTCGCCGATGCGCTCGTCGGGCCGCGTCATCGGGATGGGGCGGCGGTGTGGCGGCAGGTCGGTGCCGTAGTAGATGTCGTGCATGCCCTCGAGCTGCGGGTTGTGCCAGGCATTGACCTCCAGGATGACCTTGTCGGCCTGGTCCAGCCAGGTCTTGTTGTTGCCCACCGAGGACGAGGGGATCAGCCGACCGTCCGGCAGCACGCCCGCCACCTCGACCACGGCCACGTCCAGCTTGCCCAGGAAGCCGAACCACACGAACTGCGCCACGTGGGACAGGTGGATGTCCACGTACTGCATATGGCCCGCATTGATCTGGCGGCGCACCGTGGGGTCGGACTGGTAGGGCAGGCGCATCTCGATGCCGTCGACCTGGGCCAGCGCGCCGTCGAGCTCCGGTGCAGTCGATGCACCTGTCCACAGGCCGATGCGAAACCCCTTGCCCTGCGCGTTCAGGCTCTCGATGCGGCGCGCCAGCGCACCGGGCACGGCCTTGGGATAGCCTGCGCCGGTGAAGCCGCTCATGCCCACATGGGCACCGGCGGGGATCAGGGCGGCCGCTTCGTCGGCGGACATCGTGCGGGAAAGAAAGTCGGGGTAGAGCACCCGGTCGGCCAGGGACATGGAAACAGGCTCCGCAGAAAAACAAAAGGGGCCTCGCCGCATGGCGCAGGCCCCGGTCAAAACCGAAATCCTAGCGGTTGCAACTTACAGATTCAGGGTTAACCCTTACAAGTTTGCTCAGCCTTTGCGATTGAGCAAGGCATACAGCAGGATGGCGCCGAAGGTGGCCGTGCCGATGCCGCCCAGCGCGAACTGGCCGAACTTGAGCGTGAAGTCGCCCGTGCCCAGGATGAGGGTGATGGCCGCCACGATCAGGTTCTTGTTCTGCGAGAAGTCCACCTTGTTGTCCACCCAGATCTTGGCGCCGGCCACTGCGATCAGGCCGAACACCACGATGGAGACGCCGCCCATCACCGGCAGCGGGATGGTCTGGATCAGCGCGCCGAACTTGGGGCTGAAGCCCAGCACCAGCGCGAACACGCCCGCCAGGAAGAACACGGCGGTGGAGTAGATCTTGGTCGCCGCCATCACGCCGATGTTCTCGGCATAGGTGGTCACGCCCGTGCCGCCCACGCCGCCGCTGACCATGGTGGCCACGCCGTCGCCGATGAACGCTCGGCCCATGTAGCGGTCCAGGTCGCGGCCGGTCATGGCCGTCACGGCCTTGATGTGGCCCAGGTTCTCGGCCACGAGAATGATGGCCACGGGGGCGATCAGCAGCATGGCGTTGCCGTCGAACACCGGCGCCGCGAAGTTGGGCATGCCCACCCAGGCGGCGTTGGCCAGGATGGAGAAGTCAATCGGCTTGCCCAGGCCCATGCCGTTGGTGAGCACCGCGTAGATGATGCTCGCCACGATCAGCCCCACCAGGATCAGCAGGCGCTGCACCATGCCGCGCGTGAGCACGGCCACCAGGCCCACGCTCACGAAGGTCACCACCTGCATCCAGCTGTCGAAGTTGCTCGCCGCCATGTTCTTGATGGGAATGCCCGCCAGGTTCAGGCCGATCACCGCCACCACCGAGCCCGTGACCACGGGCGGCATGAAGCGCTCGATCCAGCCCGTGCCCACCGCCTGCACCAGCGCGCCAATCAGCGTGTAGAGCAAACCACACGCGATGATGCCGCCCAGCGCCACGGCAATGTTGGCATTGGGCCCCTGGCCCGCATAGCCTGTGGCCGCAATCACCACGCCAATGAACGCAAAGCTCGACCCCAGGTAACTGGGCACCTTGCCGCCGGTGATCAGGAAGAAGATCAGCGTGCCCACGCCGCTCATCAAAATCGCCACGTTCGGGTCAAAGCCCATCAGGATGGGCGCCAGCACCGTGGCCCCAAACATCGCAATCACGTGCTGCACCCCCATCACCGCCGTCTGCGGCCAGGGCAGCCGCTCGTCGGGCGCAATCACCCCGCCTTGTTGCAGCACATCGGCGCTTTTTGCGCGCCAGTTCATGAATCCCATCTGGTTGGTTCCTTGTTGTTGAGGCGCGAATGCTAGTGGATGGGCAGGGCGTTGCCGTGAACCTGCGCGTCATGCGCCCGGCGCCCGCCCGCCTTGCGCCGGGTTAGCATTTGGGCCAATCCCCGCTCTGCCGCCTACAGGCACCGCCGCCATGCACTCTCTGCCGTCCTGCCCCTCCTGCCGCCAGCCCATGGAGGCCCACCGGTTCACCAGCAACCAGGGGCACACGCTGGAGCTGGACATCTGTTTTGCCTGCCAGGGCCTGTGGTTTGACCGGCACGAAAACCTCAAGCTCGCGCCCCAATCGGTGGTCGAGCTGTTCCGCCTGCTGCACGAACACCGCACCGACCAGCACCAGCCCCTGGCAGAGCGCATGGCCTGCCCACGCTGCAACACCAGCCTGGCCAAGGGCTTCGACGTGGTGCGCAGCGGCCGCTACATGATCTACCGCTGCGGGCGCCTGCATGGCCGCTTCAGCACCTTCTCGTCCTTCATGGTCGAAAAAGGCTTTGTGCGCCACATGACGCGCCCCGAGATCGACGACCTGGCCAAACGCGTGGGCGCTATCTACTGCACCAGCTGCGGCGCTCCCGTGGACATCCGCAAGGACCACGCCTGCCCCTACTGCCGCGCCGCGTTCTCCCTCATCGACCCCGACGCCGTGGTGCGCGCCATGGAGGGCTACGCCAAGGCCAGCAGTGAGCGCACCACCCACGCCACCCCCTCGGTGGACATCGGCGACGCCCTGGTGGCCCTGGAACGCGACCGCAGCCGTGCCGAGCGCGAGCGGCAAAAGCGCGCGTTCACCAGCAGCAGCGATGCTGCCGACAGCTCATTCACGGGCGACCTGGTGGCGGCGGGGGTGGCGCTGGTGTGGGCGCTGGTGAAGGATTAGTGGGCACCAGGGCTTGGCAGGCAAGCCGGGACTGGTCAGAGCCAGGGCGTGTGAGGAAGGATGCGCGGCGTGCTGGCAGGCCGGTTGGCCTTGCTGGGTTTGGAGCCAAATTGGGCGTTTCCGCGCTATGGATAAGCGCTGATAGCTATCAATTTTGAAGTCTTGGACAGCTGAAAGCCCGCACATGCGGGGCGGGCTGCACTTCAGCTTGCATCCTCCGCTTCGGGATGCGACCGCTACCTTCACATCTTTGACATGTTCCGGCGGCGCGGATCGTCAACAAATGTCATGCCTCCTTCTCACAGGTGTTGGGCAGCGGTATCTTTCAAATCGCACTTCCCGATCCTTTGCAGGCAGTCAAAAAGCGACAACGCGTTGCATGGGGTTCAGCCAAATGGCGCAAAGGGGAGTCTCCAAAACACATCCAAACATTCATCCCAATCAACCCACCAGCAGCATGACCGTCGAACACAGAAGAGGCGCGGAGCGGCGCAGCGGCAAAGATCGCCGCCAGATCGACAATGGCCCTCCCACCAACTATGAGCGCCGCCGCGCAGTCGAAGCGAGACAGCCAGAGCTGATAGAGGTGCACATGAGCGAGGACGAGATCCGCGCTCTGGGGTTTGTGTTTGAACAAACCACGGCTACAGCGAACGGCTGAGGCCGGTACACCCTGTTGTGTCACGGCTCAATGCGCGTGCCAAGGCCTCGCAGTGCAGCGCGGGTTGAGCAGCGCCTCGAATGCCTGAAGGTCCAGCCCAGCTTCTCGGCATCGCTGGTGGCGGGGCTCCAGAGTTTGCTGAAGAAGAAGTTGAGCAATTGCTGGATAAGGCCGGGCTGTTCGCCCTGGGAGGCCTTGTCGCTGTCTCCGTCATCGCCGTCATCGGCCAGCAGGTTGTTCAGGTTCTTGGTGCTGGCGGGTTTGCCTGCGGCGCTGTTGCATCCAGCGGCTGCGGGTTGCGCAAGGCCCAGCAGGCCGTTGGTCTTGCTGGGTTTGGAGCCAAATTGGGCGTTTCCGCCTGATGGACAAGCTCTGATAGCTATCAATTTAGGACTACTCAATAGCTACAAGCCGACATATGTGGGGCGGGTCACATTTCAGCTTGAATCCTGCATTTTTTGTGATTTAGGCAAAAGGCAAGCCATGAACCCATCACCACTCAGGGCTGGCTCGGCTGCCGATCCACTATCGGATCCTAAATATGTCGATGGTCTTTCTACGGGAGTAGCCTCCCATAAGCCCAGTCAGGATTCCGATCAACAAACTAGCAAACCACTTTTTCCAATCTCGCTCTGCAGTTACTAAACCCAAAAGCAAGTCTTGTCGCCGCTGATTCATCTCTGTCAGCATTTTGTGTCTGAGGTCTCGCTCCTTCCAGTCTTGCACGTCGGGTTTGAAGGGCGTCCACCCACCCTCTTCAGAAAAAACTTTTAAATCGTCCTCGCCATTTGCAAATGCCAGCCTGGCCAATTTGACACTTGCTTCGCTACGTTGAGGTGGTTCAAGTTCTTCAAATTTCTCTATTCTGATTTTCAGTTCTTTTTCGGATTTATGAAGCAGTTGGGTATCGTATAGCTGCTCATATCCTCGAGCACTCTGGTACCAGAAAATAGTACCAGAAAGAAGTGTCAACACACCCAATGAGACGGCAGAAAATGTTTTCCGATCATTAATTCTCTGCACACTGCGCGCAATGCCTTCGTGCAGCAAAACAAATCCCAAGCACCAAATAAGTACCTCAACCCAATCTGACATTTAGACATCCCTTCTGAGCAACTTACTTGCACCCGCATGTCATGCCTAGTCCCATTGCTATAGATTTTGCAGGAATGGGTTTTCTAGGCAATTTCAAAGGTTCCGCTCCAACAGTTGCTCCCATCAAATTGCCCTGTTGAACTATTATTCGACTCATCTCACTGGTTGCATTTTGCATTACATACCACTGACTAGGACTCAATTCAGCCATAGGCGTAGAGTGAGCTTCTCGGAGCCACTTGCCCCACTGCTCCTTTTCCAATTCGAGGCAGGCAATGGTCTTTCCTGTATAGAAGTCGTCGATGAGGGGGATTTTGAAAAGACCGAGTGGATCCGTAAAAATGAGCGGATCTCCCTCCGCATAGTTAAACCGATTCCACCCCCCATCCAACCCAATCGGATCCCCCTGCGTATACCGCCCCGTACCCGGCGCATAAGTCCGGAAGTAGTTGTAGTGGAGCCCCGTCTCCTTATCAAAGTACTGCCCCGGATACCGCAGGTTGAATGTGACATCAGGAATGCTGGTCGCCCCCGTCGTCGGGTTAGTCATCTCACTCGTAAACCGCTTGGCCGCCGTGGTCGGCTGTTCATCCCCAAACGCACTGTACGCCCACTGCCACACGGCCTGCCCATTGGCCTGGGTGAGTTTTCTGGGGGTGTTCAGGTGGTCGCTGTGCACGGCATACGTCTGGCCGTTGACCACAGCCGCAATGGGCATGGGCCCGTTGGCCGTGGGCAGCCACAGGTACTGCGCGCTGCCTGAGGTGGCGGCGCTGCCTTCACCGTATTCGGCCAGCAGGCTGCCGTCTTCTGCGTACACATAGGTCCAGCCCAGCTTCTCGGCGTCGCTGGTGGCGGGGCTCCAGAGTTTGCTGAAGAAGAAGTTGAGCAGTTGCTGGATGAGGCCGGGTTGTTCGCCCTGGGGGGCCTTGTCGTCGTCGCCATCGTCGGCCAGCAGGTTGTTGAGGTTCTTGGTACTGGCGGGTTTGCCTGTGGCGCTGTTGCATCCATCGGCTGCGGGCTGCTCAAAGCCCAGCAGGCGGTTGGCCTTGCTGGGTTTTGAGTCAAATTGGGCGTTTCCGCCTGATGGGTATGCGCTGGCAGCTATCAATTTAGTAGTATGAGGCAGCAACAAGCAGGCATGCCTGGGGCGGGTTTCACTTCAGTTTGAATCCTTTGCTTCGATATCTAGGCAAAAGACAAGACCTGATCCAATACTGTTCGGTTTATGGTTCTGCAACCATATAAATCAATGACTTACAGGATTGCCGGTTCATGGAAATTGGATCTAACCGAACAGTATTGAGACCTGATCCCATTGCTCGGACATCCTAAGAGGAGTGCGAGATTCAGAATTTTTCTGACTGTCAACGCTCAAGACTTTTCAAAGTGGCGAGCGCGGCCTCAATGCTTTCCCCCATATATTCTGACCAGTCCGATTCAGAATTCAAGTGCTCAAGTACTTTTGCCAAGCACTCTATTTGCTCACCACTCATTGAAGATAATCTTTTTGCGATTTGTTGAAAATCTCCATCGCTGCGAGAAACCAGACTCAGAACAAAGAATGAAGTCTCCATCCGAGTGTATTTTGCCTTCTCGGTGAGAGAGTACCGGAGATAGTGCGGCAGGATCCATCGTGTCGCATCTGGAGATAGCTTGCGAAGTTCCTGGTGCATCTCACGCAGCAAGCGCTCGTCTGGATCTCTATCACGCCAGTACTCTAAATCGGCAGCCACTTCAAACCCACAATCTTGCTGCGACAGAGAGCCATCGACGAGACCACCTTTCCGAGGAAAGTTGGCAGCCTTGAAGCCGCGGTCAATGCGATCTATTAATTGCATGATGCACATCTCAAGGGCATTCCTCTTTGCAAATCCTTCTGATCGCTCGCTTAGCATAAAAAATGTTGGTATCAATGTCCGTCATTGTTTGAGGATCATGTCGCATGTCTTGGCCACCCCACCATCTATTGGTATTCGCCTCGCGGAGGTCCTTGCAGCTCTGCCATTTTTTCAATTCCCACTTTGCACGCTCGCACGAGTTCAACCCAGGTGGTGGTGGCTCGTTACAGGCATTCTTGTACTCTCTCCTGTTCGCTTCGCGCTCAATGAGCTCCTGCAGGGCCGAATCGCTTTGCTGGTTGGGTCCTACTCCAGGGGGAAAGTTAGGATCAACTGTCCTAGGTGGCCTACCTGGGCTGGGAACAATGATCGCTTGCAAACCAAGTGGATCAATGCGACTCAGCGGATTCCCCCCCACATAGCTAAATCGGTTGAATCCCCCATCCAGCCCAATCGGATCAGCCTGCGTATACCGCCCCGTACCCGGCGCATACGTCCGGAAGTAGTTGTAATGGAGCCCCGTCTCCTTATCAAAGTACTGCCCCGGATACCGCAGGTTGAACGTGACGTCTGGGGTGCTGGTCGCACCCGTAGTCGGGACAGTCATCTCACTCGTAAACCGCTTGGCCGCCGTCGTCGGCTGCTCATCCCCAAACGCACTGTACGCCCACTGCCATACCGCCTGTCCATTGGCCTGGGTGAGTTTTCTGGGGGTGTTCAGGTGGTCGCTGTGCACGGCATAGGTCTGGCCGTTGAGCACTGCCGCAATGGGCATGGGGCCATTGGCCGTGGGCAGCCACAGGTATTGCGCGCTGCCTGAGGTGGCGGCGCTGCCTTCACCGTACTCGGCCAGCAGGCTGCCGTCTTCTGCGTACACATAGGTCCAGCCCAGCTTCTCGGCATCGCTGGTGGCAGGGCTCCAGAGTTTGCTGAAGAAGAAGTTGAGCAGTTGCTGGATGAGACCGGGCTGTTCGCCCTGGGGGTTCTTGTCGTCATCGCCGTCATCGGCCAGCAGGTTGTTCAGGTTCTTGGTGCTGGCGGGTTTGCCTGTGGGGCTGTTGCATCCAGCGGCTGCGGGCTGCTCAAAGCCCTGCAGGCGGTTGGCCTTGCTGGGTTTTGAGTCAAATTGGGCGTTTCCGCCTGATGGGTATGCGCTGGCAGCTATCAATTTAGTAGTCTGAGGCAGCTACAAGCAGGCATGCCTGGGGCGGGTTTCACTTCAGTTTGAATCCTGCATCCTGTGATTTAGGCAAAAGACAAGACCTGACCCCGTTACGGACCCAATCACATCGCTTGGGGATTCGTGCAGAGAATCCCTAGAGGTGCATATGAGCGAGGACGAGATCCGCGCGCTGGGGTTTGTGTTTGAACAAGCCACGGCTTCAGCGAATGGCTGAGGCCGCTACACCCTGGTGTGTCATGGCTCAGTGCGCGCGCTCAAGGCCTCGCGGTGCAGCGCGGGTTAAGAAGGCAAGACCCGACCCCATCAATTACCAATTTCCCGGTAACTTGAAGGCACGGTAGCTACCAGACGATGTAACGCTTCGGCTCAAACCCAGTAACTACATCGCTACACAGATGGCACTCACCGCGTTTTGCAGATTCTTTAGCAGACTGATTATGTTCAGGGGATAAAAATCTGTCCGGACAGCATTCAACGAGCTTCGGCCCAGCCGGAGAGTGCGACAGCGTTATCCCGATCGGTGAAAACGGTGCCAATGCGACAAGCGCAGCCGCAGAGATCACCGCTCGATTGCTGCGTCTGAAATGCTTGTGTGCAAAGCCCAATACCAGGAAAAACGCCATAAGCAATGCCTCTGGCCTCATGGTGAAGATTGCCCAGCCCGCACAGACAACTACAAGCAGAAAAACAAAGAAGGTGCGATTTAACGTCACAAGATAATCCTACTTTGAACAAGTACAAGTGTTCTTGTTGTTCCATGCATTCCAGACATTGTCTGGAATGTCATACGCTTTGCGACCCAATACATCATGCAACCCCAGTGGCTCACCGAGGAGGTCGTCCAGATTCATTGCAGCTCTTGATGGGCGACTCTGGTTGGAATGCATATATTCGTGGGCCAGATTTCTAAGCAAATGCAGGCGCATCGAATCTGTCAGGGCCCCCTCGAAGTCCTTAGAGCTGAGCGTAATGTGGCCAGTCCAAAAATCAGTAGCTCCAAAATTTCCCTTGCCCGGGTCACCAAACCTGACATTCGCATTTGAGTTGTATCTTGCAGAATCGCAACTCAACGCTGCCATTGCCTTAATAACGTCCTCCCAAGTCAATCCGAAGGGATCCACGAAGCTCAGCGGATTCCCCCCGACATACCCAAACCGATTCCACCCCCCATCCAACCCAATCGGATCCCCCTGCGTATACCGCCCCGTACCCGGCGCATACGTGCGGAAGTAGTTGTAATGGAGCCCCGTCTCCTTATCAAAGTACTGCCCCGGATAGCGCAGGTTGAATGTGACATCAGGAATGCTGGTCGCCCCCGTCGTCGGGACAGTCATCTCACTCGTAAACCGCTTGGCCGCCGTGGTCGGCTGCTCATCCCCAAACGCACTGTACGCCCACTGCCACACCGCCTGCCCATTGGCCTGGGTGAGTTTTCTGGGGGTGTTCAGGTGGTCGCTGTGCACGGCGTAGGTCTGGCCGTTGACCACTGCCGCAATGGGCATGGGGCCATTGGCCGTGGGCCACTGCCACACCGCCTGCCCATTGGCCTGGGTGAGTTTTCTGGGGGTGTTCAGGTGGTCGCTGTGCACGGCGTAGGTCTGGCCGTTGACCACTGCCGCAATGGGCATGGGGCCATTGGCCGTGGGCAGCCACAGGTATTGCGCGCTGCCCGAGGTGGCGGCGCTGCCTTCACCGTATTCGGCCAGCAGGCTGCCGTCTTCTGCGTACACATAGGTCCAGCCCAGTTTCTCGGCATCGCTGGTGGCGGGGCTCCAGAGTTTGCTGAAGAAGAAGTTGAGCAGTTGCTGGATAAGGCCGGGCTGTTCGCCCTGGGGAGCCTTGTCGCTGTCTCCGTCATCGCCATCATCGGCCAGCAGGTTGTTCAGGTTCTTGGTGCTGGCGGGTTTGCCTGCGGCGCTGTTGCACCCAGCGGCAGCGGGCTGCTCAAAGCCCAGCAGGCGGTTGGCCTTGCTGGGTTTAGAGCCAAATTGGGCGTTTCCGCCTGATGGGTATGCGCTGGCAGCTATCAATTTAGTAGTCTGGGGCAACTACAAGCAGGCATGTGTGGGGTGGATTTCACTTCGGTTTGAATCCTGCCTTCTGTGATTTAGGCAAAAGGCAAGACCTGACCCCGTTGCTCTTATTGCCGTCATCGCCGTCATCGGCCAGCAGGTTGTTCAGGTTCTTGGTGTTGGCGGGTTTGCCTGCGGCGCTATTGCATCCAGCGGCTGCGGGCTGCGCAAGGCCCAGCAGGCGGTTGGCCTTGCTGGGTTTGGAGCCAAATTGGGCGTTTCCGCCTGATGGGCATGCGCTGGCAGCTATCAATTTAGTAGTCTGAGGCAGCTACAAGCAGGCATGCCTGGGGCGGGTTTCACTTCAGTTTGAATCCTGCATTCTGTGATTTAGGCAAAAGGCAAGACCTGACCCTGTTGCTTCACAACGTTATTTTTTCGATTCTTCATCGTTTGATCTGAAGATAAATACTCGCAGAAGAGTCCACCAAATGGCTGCAAATGCGCCATAAATAGCTCCTTCGACAAAAAAACCACCTATGGTGTGAGTGGAGACGTGGGAAAGTGCGTCCGTGAACAACCACAACCCCCCCAAAGAAAAAACCATAGGCAACACAAAATTACCGATACCAATCCACATCAAAACCTTGGAGGGCATAAAGGACTTGAGCAACCATGCGGCCAGAGTACCAACGATTGCCGCGTATGCTACGTTTTTTGTCAAAAGATACGCATATCCACTTGGAAGCAACTCCACAGAAAGAACTATCGGAGCAACTAGATTGACTCCGATGAATCCTGCAAAGCAGGCAAGACAGAACCAAATCGCTTGGTGATCCGACTTCATTTTTTACTTACTCCCTCTCCCACCGAATGCGTTACAAGTCATCAATTGAGCTGCACATTCTGCCCCATCCCTGCTCTCGGACTTCTCTCTTATGACGCATTGCCGGTGAGCTTCACCGCAGCAAAGAGCACTGGAAACAATGCCCGCCGAACATGCAGCAGATACACATTTCTCGCAAATCCATTTCTTGAAGGGCTTCTCTTCAAATCTTTCGCACAACGCGCCTGAAGCCGAGTTGTCATTCCGACTAGATGGAGTTTTCGGTCCACCACCGGGAGTTGGTCCATTTGGAGATGGGTCAAATGGGGGATTTGCACAATCTGTACCACTGCATGTTTCAGTGAGACCTAGTGGATCACTCTTACTAAGTGGATTCCCCCCCACATAACTAAACCGATTCCACCCCCCATCCAACCCAATCGGATCCCCCTGCGTATACCTTCCCGTACCGGGCGCATAAGTCCGGAAGTAGTTGTAATGGAGCCCCGTCTCCTTATCAAAGTACTGCCCCGGATACCGCAGGTTGAACGTGACATCCGGGGTGCTGGTCGCGCCCGTCGTCGGGTTTGTCATCTCACTCGTAAACCGCTTGGCCGCCGTGGTGGGCTGCTCATCCCCAAACGCACTGTACGCCCACTGCCACACCGCCTGCCCATTGGCCTGGGTGAGTTTTCTGGGGGTGTTCAGGTGGTCACTGTGCACGGCATAGGTTTGGCCGTTGACCACTGCCGCAATGGGCATGGGCCCGTTGGCCGTGGGCAGCCAGAGGTATTGCGCGCTGCCTGACGTGGTGGCGCTGCCTTCCCCATATTCGGCCAGCAGGCTGCCGTCTTCTGCGTACACATAGGTCCAGCCCAGTTTCTCGGCGTCGCTGGTGGCTGGGCCCCAGAGTTTGCTGAAGAAGAAGTTGAGCAGTTGCTGGATAAGGCCGGGCTGTTCGCCCTGGGGCTCCCTGTCTTCGTCGCCATCGTTGGCCAGCAGGTTGTTGAGGTTCTTGGTGCTGGCGGGTTTGCCTGCGGCGCTGTTGCACCCAGCGGCAGCGGGCTGCTCAAAGACCAGCAGGCGGTTGGCCTTGCTGGGTTTTGAGTCAAATTGGGCGTTTCCGCCTGATGGGTATGCGCTGGCAGCTATCAATTTAGTAGTCTGGGGCAACTACAAGCAGGCATGCGTGGGGCGGGTTGCACTTCAGTTTGGATCCTCCGTTTGGTGATTCAGGCAAAAGGCAAGACCTGACCCCATTGCTCGCTCATGAATGGTCCAAACCGCTGGATGGATCCTCCAAGTATCTCTACGATGTACAAAACGGGAGAAAGTAACAAAGTGCCAATAAAGCCAATCCAGAACTGCAGTTTGAGAACTGAAAATAGTGATTTCATGAAAATTCCAGCAGAAGGTGATTCACTAACCGAACAGTATTGAGGTCTGACCCCATCCACATAAGCAAACCAATTAATCCACGTGCCACTGCTTGGTTCGCATCGCACGCTCAATCATTTCAAGAGTTAATGGTAAATACTCATAATCTTTCCTTGTTGCCTTTTCAGCGAAAGGTACCATCCAAAGCAGCGCACGAGTCAGTGGGCTCTTACCCGCAAATTCTGGTGGAAAGAATCTCTCGAACTCGAAGCCGCTCAGATCGACGAGATAGTGATCAGCCAACACCTCCATGTCCGCCTCCGCGATGTCGCCATAGAGGCCAAGGTCGTGATACATGCGCGTGCTGCCTCTGCATTGCGCGATTTTGTTTTCTGATAGGCCGCAACGCTTAAGGTATTCACGTAGCTCGATTGACAGTTCGCTTTCCATAGATATTAATCGCAAGTAAAGGCGTCGTAGAGTTCATAGCCCGCCAAGGCGGCACCAGCATATGGCAACCTCCGAAGAACCTTGGTAATCCAGTTTCGGGTAGCAACAGAGTACCGGCCACTACTTGCCGCCGCATGGTTTATCTGGCTAAAAGATGAAGTTGCTCTGCCTGCAGGCCCACCACCAGCAACACCACCTCTCGGCTTGCTGGCAAACGGACCGGATCCGCCAACAGCACCACCCGCCGCCGCGTTGACAACCGGACCAGCCGGTGTCTCCTTGCACGTACAGTGCTCTTTCTTGTATTGCTCCAGAGCGTAGTCAAAAGCGTACCCCGCGCCGATGCCAATCAGGATCGGAAGAAACGCGATCTCTCCTGTCGGATCAGTCATCGAGAGAGGGTTGCCTTCCACATAGGCAAACCTGTTGAATCCCCCACCCAGCCCAATCGGATCCCCCTGCGTATACCGCCCCGTACCCGGCGCATACGTCCGGAAGTAGTTGTAATGGAGATTCGTCTCCTTGTCGAAATACTGCCCCGGATACCGCAGGTTGAACGTGACTTCGGGGGTGCTGGTCGCCCCCGTCGTCGGGTTTGTCATCTCACTCGTAAACCGCTTGGCCGCCGTGGTCGGCTGTTCATCCCCAAACGCACTGTACGCCCACTGCCACACCGCCTGCCCATTGGCCTGGGTGAGTTTTCTGGGGGTGTTCAGGTGGTCGCTGTGCACGGCGTAGGTCTGGCCGTTGACCACTGCCGCAATGGGCATTGGCCTGGGTGAGTTTTCTGGGGGTGTTCAGGTGGTCGCTGTGCACGGCGTAGGTCTGGCCGTTGACCACTGCCGCAATGGGCATGGGGCCATTGGCCGTGGGCAGCCACAGGTATTGCGCGCTGCCTGAGGTGGCGGCGCTGCCTTCCCCGTACTCGGCCAGCAGGCTGCCGTCTTCTGCGTACACATAGGTCCAGCCCAGTTTCTCGGCATCGCTGGTGGCGGGGCTCCAGAGTTTGCTGAAGAAGAAGTTGAGCAGTTGCTGGATAAGGCCGGGCTGTTCGCCCTGGGGGGCCTTGTCGCTGTCTCCGTCGTCGCCGTCATCGGCCAGCAGGTTGTTCAGGTTCTTGGTGCTGGCGGGTTTGCCTGTGGCGCTGTTGCATCCAGCGGCTGCGGGCTGCTCAAAGCCCAGCAGGCAGTTGGTCTTGCTGGGTTTGGAGTCAAATTGGGCGTTTCCGCCTGATGGGTATGCGCTGGCAGCTATCAATTTAGTAGTCTGAGGCAACTACAAGCAGGCATGCGTGGGGCGGGTTGCACTTCAGTTTGAATCCTCCGTTTCGAGATTTAGATAAAAGGCAAGACCTGAGCCAAGCCCTCAGCTTCAGATCTGAAGACGCTTGTGGCGATTTCTTAAATCAAGAGCCAAGGACCGGTTTTTGCGGGCAATTGTCCCGATGTCATCTTTTCGTTTGCATAGTTCGCCAAAGTGATCAATAGCATCAGTCCATCTATTTTGGTCCATAAGCGCATTGCCTAGATTTACTAGAGCTGCGGCTTTGATACGCCCTTTTGGATTGAGTGCAAGTGCTTTTCGGAGGAATCTTTCGGCCAATTTTGGTTTCTTCAACTCATCGTAGCAATTGGCAATCGCCAGAAGACTTTCAACATCATTGGGATTATCTTTCAAGGCCTTCTTAAATGATGAGAGCGCCCCAGAAAAATCTCCTATTTTGTATTTGCTGTCTGCGACGCAGTACCAAGCATGGTTAATATCCACCCTGAACTTCAGATTGATACGTCCAGTTCGAGCATCTATTAATGCGAGGATTGCCTCCGCAAACTCTTCCCTTTTCATCAAATGATGGATTGCTGAAAATGGATCTTCAAAAGAAACGCTCATTGCACCCCTTGATCAATTTTGGCAGGGCTGCTCAGGTGGCTTTAAGGGCTCGCAACCCGCCAGTCCTGGGTTCTCTGCACAGACGTTGTTTATTAAATCCCAAATGAAAAGCCCACCTACACCGCGTGCTCCACGGGCTCCTCTGTTGCCACGCTGTCCTTTGCTTGTGCGCGAGTGTTCTTCCGCATTTGGATGAGCCACGTTTCTCTCTCGAGCATTGTCTGGAACACGATGGACTGGAGGGGGTTTCTTATTTGGATTCGGAGGCTTCTCATATTTAGGCGCAAGTCCATCTGGATCAGCATGCGATAGAGGATTTCCATCCACATACCCAAACCGATTCCACCCCCCATCCAACCCAATCGGGTCGGCCTGCGTATACCTTCCCGTGCCCGGCGCATACGTCCGGAAGTAGTTGTAATGGAGCCCCGTCTCCCTATCAAAGTATTGCCCCGGATACCGCAGGTTGAACGTGACTTCGGGGGTGCTGGTCGCCCCCGTCGTCGGGTTTGTCATCTCACTCGTAAACCGCTTGGCCGCCGTGGTCGGCTGTTCATCCCCAAACGCACTGTACGCCCACTGCCACACCGCCTGCCCATTGGCCTGGGTGAGTTTTCTGGGGGTGTTCAGGTGGTCGCTGTGCACGGCGTAGGTCTGGCCGTTGACCACTGCCGCAATGGGCATGGGGCCATTGGCCGTGGGCAGCCACAGGTATTGCGCGCTGCCTGAGGTGGCGGCGCTGCCTTCTCCGTACTCGGCCAGCAGGCTGCCGTCTTCTGCGTACACATAGGTCCAGCCCAGCTTCTCGGCATCGCTGGTGGCGGGGCTCCAGAGTTTGCTGAAGAAGAAGTTGAGCAGTTGCTGGATGAGGCCGGGTTGTTCGCCCTGGGTGTCCTTGCCTTCGTCGCCGTCATCGGCCAGCAGGTTGTTCAGGTTCTTGGTGCTGGCGGGTTTGCCTGCGGCGCTGTACAGCGGCTCGGTCTTGAACACGCGCTGGCCCAGGGCGTTGTGGGCGTATTTGGTTTTGGGGGCGTCGGCCCCTTCGCCGGTGGTGGCGCTTTCCATGCGGCCCTGGCTGTCGTAGGCGTAGCTGCGCAGGCCGTCGCCCAGCAAGTCGCCTGCGGCGTTGTACTGGTAGCTGACGCTGGTGGTGGCGCTGTTGCCGCCAGCAGCGGCAGTTTGCTCAAAGCCCAACAGCCGGTTGTGGCCTGCGGCTGTGCCGTAGGCGCGGCTGATGCTGCTGGTGGCGGCGGGTGTGCCCGTGGTGGTGGTCTGCACGCTGGCCGTGCGGTTGCCGTTGGCGTCGTACTGGTAGGTGGTGGTGCGCACGTTGTCGCCCATCTGGGTGATGCGGCCCAGGGTGTCGTACTGCACGGTCCAGGTGGTGTCGGCGCGGGCCAGGGTGCTTTGCAGCGGGTCGGTGCTGCCGGGCTTCCACAGGTTTTGCGTGAGGCTGGTGATGCGGCCTGCGCTGTTGTACTGGTAGCTGCTGAACTCGGTGGCGGTGAGCTGGCCTGCGGTGTTGTAGCTGCGGGTGGCCGGGATGGCGGCCGTGGCGCCGGGCAGGTTCCAGCGCCAGCCGGTGGGCTGGCCCAGGGGGTTCCAGGTGATGTTGCTCACCAGGCTTTGGCCCGCCCAGGTCAGGCCGGTGAGCAAGCCGGTGCTGTTGTAGACATGCTGCAGCACTTGCCCGCCAGGGTAGGTGGTGCTGGCCAGCAGGCCGCTGGCGGCGTAGGCATAGCCCACGCTGCGGGCGGTGCCGCTGAGCAGGGTCTGGGTCTTGGCGGTGACGCGGCCGAAGTGGTCGCGCTGGTAGGTGGTGGTGCCGCTGGCGTCCACGATTTCGCTCAAGGCGCCCTTGCTGGCGTTGGGCTGGTCGGTCTGGTTGTAGGCGGGGCCTGCCAGGTCGTAGCGCAGGGTGGTGGTGGCGCCGCCCGGCTGGGTGATGAGCGTGGGGCGGCCCAGCAGGTCGCGGTCGATGTGGGTGGCCTGGCCCAGGGCATCGGTCACGGTGCTGGGCAGGCCCAGGGCGTCGTACTGGGTGCTTTGCAGGCCGCTGTCGGGGCTGGATTCGCCGGTGGCGTTGCCCAGGGCGTCGCGGGCGTAGGTGGTGCCTACGCCTTTGAAGTCGCTGGCCTGGGTGACGGCATCCAGGGCGTTGTAGGTCAGGGATGCCGTGGCGTTGGCGGCGTTGGTGATGGTCTTGACGCGGCGCAGGGCGTCCAGGCCCAGGTGGGTGGATTCGTTGGCGCCGTTGGTGCTGCGCACGGTCTCGCCGTTGGCGTCAAAGCCGTGGGTGGTGGTTTGCTGGCCGCCCACGGTGGTGCTTTCCACGCGGTTCAGGCTGTTGATGCTGCGTGCCAGCAGCCACACCAGTTGCCCCTGGGCGTTGCGCACCTCCTCGCGGGTGCGGTTGCCCATGGCGTCCAGGGTGTAGGTGCCGCTGTTGTTGCGGTTGTCGCTCCAGCCGGTCATGCGCTGGGCGGTGTCGTAGGTGTAGGTGATGGTGTGGCCGTAGGGCAACCTGACGGTGGCCACCTGCCCCGAGGGGCGGTAGGTGAACCGGGTCGTCTGCCCACCCCGGTTGGCGGTGAGCATGCGGCCCCGGGCGTCATAGGTGTAGGTGGTGAGGAGGCCGGTGGGCGCGGTGTGGGTGAGCACGCGGCCGTTGGTGTCGTGGGTGTAGGTGTCTACATGGCCCAGGGCGTTGGTGGTGCTGGTGAGGTTGCCGGCACTGTCGTACTGGTAGCTGGTGACCGCGCCATTGGGGGCGGTTTCGGTAGCGACCAGGCCCGAGGGGTGGTACGTCCAGCTGGTGGTGCGGGCGATGCCGCTGCCCATGCCAGCACCGGTGTCGGTGATGGTCTGGGTGAGGGGGTTGCCTGCACTGTCGTAGGTGTAGCTGGTGGTACGGCCGGGCTCACTCACAGTGACCGGCAGGCGCCACTGGGGGTGCCAGCTGGTGACGGTGGTGCGCTCTTCGGGTTTGCCTGCGGCTTCGGTGACGGCGGTGGGCAGGCGGCGGGCGGTGTCCCAGGCGTAGCTGGTGGTGGTGCCCAGGAAGTCGGTTTCTGCGGTGACCAGGCCCAGGGGGCTTTGCACGCGGCTGGCGGCGTCGCGCAGGCCCAGGCCGTCGGGCTTGTCTGCGCCGGTAACCGCGAGTTGGCCCAGGCTGGCGCTGTAGTTGAAAGCGCGCACCGTGCCCAGAGGGTCGGTGATGGTGGTGGCCCCACCGCTGCTGGCGGGGTAGCCGACCTGGTAGCGCTCGACCGCACCGGCATGCTCGGTGCTGACGGCCCGGCCCACGTCGTCATAGGCGTAGGTGGCGAAACGCTGGTTGTTTTCGTCCACGATGCCGGTCAGGGCGTGCGGGTAGCTGGGGTGCTCGTAGAGGTAGGTGTTGGTGGTGTTGTCGGCATAGCGCGCCGTCAACAAACGATCGGATGTGTCGTATTCGTAGCTCACCTGCACCTTGCTGCCCGCAGCGACCGAGACCAGCTGGCCCTTGGTGTTGTAGTTGAGCTGCAGTTTGCGGCCAAACTGGTTGGTCACCGTTTTCAGCATGGGAATGCTGTTGATCGCCACATAGCCATAGGTGGTCACCCAGCCGTTGCGGCCTGTGACGCTTTGCAGCAGCCCCGTGGCAGAAAACTGCAGTTTGCGGTCTGCGTCCAGATCGGTGTAGAGCCAGCCGCTGGCATTGGTCTGCAGCCTCTTGCTGCCGTTCTGGTTCTGCCAGGTGGCGGTGGATGCGGAATAGGTGAACCGCTGCAGGTCACCATTGCCCATGACGAGGGTCTGTGCGGTGCCGTCGCTCCAATTGAGGGCACTGCCAGCGGGGTTGAGCCTGGCGCTGTGGTTGTGGCCCCACCCGGGGGCCATGCCCACCAGTGGCAGTACGTAGGTCGCACGGCTGTTGGCGTAGAGGCTGCGGTAGGTGCGCGACCAGTTCAGGGCATGGGGGCCCTGTCCGATGACGTCACTGAAGGGTTGGTTCTTGTCGCCCGTTGCAGGAATGATCGGGTTGGGGGTGCTGTTGCCCGAGTAGTCACCTTCTGGGCACGTGGGAGGATTCGATGGACCCGCAGGCCCGGAATTGTTCGGCGGAGTGGGCGGCGGAGGTGATGGCGGCTCTGGAGGCGGTGGTGGGGTGGATTCTGGCGGATCCAGCTCCCTGGTGCAGACCATGGAAATACCGCCGTACTCTGGACTGTAGTAGCGAGTCCCGTCGGGAAACGCGTGGGAGTATGTCCAATAGCTTCCGGCAACACACTGCTCCAGTTGGTACGGAATGCGCGAGGTGACGGGATCCGTGGCATTGGACCAGTCAATGTTGGCTTGTGCCGCACCACACCAAGTTGAGCTGCGAAATTCGGGGGAGTCCTGCCAATAGAAGAAGTACTTCAGCCTTTCCTCATTAGGGCACGCAGTAAGCGTAGTGTTGGAATACACCACCTCAAACGAGCCATTGCGTGTGACATTTCTCAAGCGGGCAGAGCCAGACAGGAGATGTGGTGGCATTGGCGCGGACGCTGCACCCGATGGAACTGGCGCTGCGAGTGAACGGGTCTGCGCGAAGGCTGCTGGCGTGACAACCGCCACAGCGCCCACAACCGCGAAACAGCTCCCTGCAATGGCTGCGAGCGCACGCAAGCCACCGCGTCTTTTTTCAAGACGTTGCATTTTTTCTTCTCTCCCTTTGGTGCGCCAGACTGTAGAGAGCGCGCAGCCATGCGGCAAGGGATTCCGGCCTGCGGCGTTGTAAGCCCGTGTAACGCTGCGGGCCACCGCGCCCAGCCACAATCCGTTCACAATGGCGCAGGCCTGTGCCCCGGGCCTCCCGCATCCCACCCCACCGTGGCGCCTGCTGCCACAGGAGGAGCGCCCGTGCCGCAGACCCCCGCCCGACGCCGTGTTCGACCGCGGCGCAGCCCCGCACTGCATGCGGCCCCGGCAAGCTGCCCTCCTGCCAATAACCTGCTGCAGAGCGCCCACCTGCCCCCCGTGCCCAGCACCCTGCTGATCCCGCTGGCGGCGCGGGCGCGGGGGGCGCGCTACTTTCCCTGGCTGGACTGCCGTGATGCCGTGGCGGGCGAGTTGCTGCAGCGCCTGGGCGCCGATGTGGATGCGCTGCTGGACGACCTGCCCACGGTGTTCCAGGTGCTGTGGCGCACCGGGGCGGTCAAGGCGGCGGGGCGCGCCTTTTTTGCGGCGCACCCGCAGGGCCTGGGGGCCAACCTGGGGTGTGGGCTCACGCAGCATTTCCAGTGGCTGGACGGGGGTGCCAACCAGTGGCTCGATGCCGACCTGCCCGAGGTGATGGCGCTGCGCCAGCAGCTGCTGCCGGTGTTGGGCCCGCGCATGCGGCAGGCCGAGGTGGACCTTGCCCAGCCTGGCTGGTGGCAGCGGCTGGGGCTGCCGCCGCGCAGCAGCGCACAGCCGGTGCTGCTGGTATGCGAAGGCGTGCTGATGTACCTGCAGCCCGCGCAGGTGCAGGCCGTGCTGGCCGAGTTTGCGCAGCGTGCGCCCCCGGGCTCGCGCATGGTGCTGGATGTGCTCACGCGCCAGGCCGTGGGCCGGGCCGCCCGGCACCCCAGCGTGGGGCCCACGGGGGCCGAATTCTGCTGGGGCGTGGGCCGCATGGCCGAGCTGGCTGCCGTGCACCCGCGCCTAAAGCTGCTGCGCGCGCAGAGCGTGGCCGAGGCTTATGGTTGGGCGGGGCTCGGTTTAGATGCGCTGTGGCAGCACTGGCTGGGGGCACCGCCGTATGGGGTGGCAACGCTGGGGGTAAGGGATGGCTTCCCCTGAGCCGCAGTAGCTAGTTTTTTCGCAATTCTGCCAACTGACCGGGCGCCAGCACCCGCACCCACGCGGGGGCCTGGCCCGTGAGTTGCCCCACGATGGCCGCCTGCAGCGGCGGCAGGCGCCGCGCGCCCTGCAGCACCAGCTGGCGCAGCAGGCGCGGCACCGGGCGGGCGTCGGTGTACAGGCGCACGATGGCGTTGGTGCCCTGGTAGATGGGCCAGGCGTGGCGGTGGTGGCCCTGGGCGTAGGGCGCGAGTGCGTCGGTGCTGCCAATGTCCTGCCCGCGCTGGCGCGCGCTGACCAGTGCGGCGGTGAGCCGCTCCACCCCGGCCAGGCCCAGGTTGTAGCCGTGGGCCGTCACGGGGTGCATGCCCACGGCGGCGTCGCCCAGCAGCGCGCAGCGGTGGCCCGCAAAGCGCTGGGCGTACACGGCCACCAGCGGGTAGGCATAACGCTCGCCCACCAGGGCCATGGGGCCCAGCCGGTCGTTGAACTGGGCCTGCACCTGGGCGGCAAACGCCTCGGGGCCTTGGGCCATCAGCGCGGCGGCGTCGGCCGCACCGGCGGTGACCACCACCGAACACAGCGCATGCCCTTCGTGTGGGTCGTCCGGCAGGGGCAGCACGGCCAGGGTGCGGTCGTAGCCAAAACACTCGTGCGCCACGCCGCCATGGGGCTTTGCGTGGCGCATGCGGCAGACGATGACGGTGCGGCCAAAGTCGGTCATCTGCGCGCCCAGGCCGAGCTGGCGGCGCGTGGCCGAGAAGCGGCTGTCGGCGGCCACCAGCAGCGGGGCCGTCAGGCGCTGGGGCGTGGTGTTGGCGCCGGGGGCTGTATTGGCAGGCACGCAGTCCAGCTCGGCATGGCCGGGCAGCGTGGCCACGCGGGTGACCTGGGTGCCGGTGAGCAGGCGCACGCCCGGCGTGTGTGCCGCCACGGTGTGGGCCGTGCGGCGCAGTGCGTGGTTGGGCACGATAAAGCCCAGGGCGCCGGGGGTTGCCGCAGACGTGCCACCCTGGGCGCCGCTGGCCGCGTTCAGCTGCAGCGCACTGTGGCGGCCCAGCGGGCCGTCGTGCACCTGGGCCTCGGCAATCTGGCCTACCTCGTGGTCGGCCAGGTGGGCCCAGCTGCCCAGCCGCTGCAGCGTGGCGCGGCTGGGGTGGGTGAGGGCGATCTCGCGGCCATCGGGCGCGGGCTGGGCCAGGGCGCTGTCGCTCTGCTGCTCCACCACCGTGGCGGTGAAACCGGCCTGCGCCAGGGAGATGGCCAGCGACAGGCCCGCCGGGCCTGCGCCGACGATGAGCACGTCGCTGTGGTGGGTGGTGGTCATGGCAGGGGAAAACCTAACGGGGCCGAACAAGGCGGCCCAAGCGCCTGTCATTGTGGGCGCGGCCTGCGCGGCGGGGTTTGC
Source organism: Acidovorax sp. GW101-3H11 (assembly GCF_001633105.1). Taxonomy (GTDB): domain Bacteria; phylum Pseudomonadota; class Gammaproteobacteria; order Burkholderiales; family Burkholderiaceae_C; genus Acidovorax. The sequence goes on along the minus strand of NZ_LUKZ01000025.1, from coordinate 38,105 downwards.
CCTGGGTCAAGCGGCTGTACAGGTGTTTGCTATGTAAATGATAGCTATCAAGGCAATGCCAGTGCGCGGTAACGGCCAAAAAACCTTCAAATTACTGGCCCCTGGCCCTGCGCTGCGCACGGTGGGCTCGTCCCCACCGTCACCGTCACCACCGCTCAGGCGATCAGTCCTTGGCAGCCTTGCGCGTGCCCCTGGCCGGTTTCTTCTTGGCCGTGCCCGCCTTCTTGCCGCGCAGGTGCAGCCCCCAGGTCACCAGCAGCCACAGGTAAGACGCGGGGATGCTGTACGCGGCAAAGGCGGCCAGCGACAGCGGCGGTGCGGTGATGGAGCGCGGGTTGGCAATGGTGGCCAGCAGCTGGCGCGTGCCTGTGCCCACCTCGGGCGTGGTGTGCTGGCTGCCCGAGCGCGCCATGAGCGCGCCCATGAAGGTGAAAAACTCCATGAGCAGCGCACCGATCAGAAAACACGCCGCCAGCGCCAGCAGCTGCGCAAAGGCCCGGCGGTTGCCCTTGGCCAGAAAAACAATGGCCGACACCAGCACCAGGGCGGGCAGCACAAGGACCACGGCGGGCCAGGCGGACAGGAGCAGGGGCATGGGAGTCGATACCGGTATCAGCCGCGAAGCAAGGAGAGGAGACAGAGGGACGCAGGGGGCAGGTGTGGCTGCGGATGATAGACGCATGCACACCGCCCCTCGCCCCCATGGCGCCGGTCTATGGCTGCGGCGGTGTGGCCGGGCCCGCCATCTCGCGCAGGCGGCGGCGCAGGGCGCGGTCGCGGCGGTCTTCGGCCTCCCAGTCGGCCTTCACGCCGCGCCACAGCGCCAGCGCCATGAGCAGGATCACGGCGGTGAAGGGCAGGGCGAACACGATGGTGGCGGTCTGCACCGCCTTCACGCCCCCGGCCAGCAGCAGGCTCACCGCAATGCCCGAGATCAGCAGGCCCCAGACCACCTTGACGCGTGCGGACGGGTTCTCGTTGCCCCGGGTGCTCATCATGCCCAGCACCAGCACGGCCGAGTCGCCCGAGGTGACAAAGAACACCAGCACCAGCACCGTGGCCACCCCCGACATCAGCGCGCCCCAGGGCAGCGCGTGGAACAGCGAGAACAGTGCGGTGGAGACATCGGCGTTGACCGCATCTGCAATGGGCACGCCCTGCATGATCTGCAGGTGCAGCGCCGTGCCGCCAAACACCGAGAACCACACAAACGCCGCCAGCGTGGGCGCCAGCACCGTGCCCAGGATGAACTCGCGGATGGTGCGCCCGCGAGACGCGCGCGATGAACAGGCCCACAAACGGCGACCAGCTCACCCACCAGGCCCAATAGAACACCGTCCAGCCGCTCACCCAGCCGCTGTCGCGGAAGGGCGTCATGCGCAGGCTCATGCGCACAAACTCGCTCAGGTAGCTGCCCAGCGTGTTGGTGAAGGTGTCGATGATGACCACCGTGGGCCCCAGCGTGAACACCGCCAGCGCCAGCAGCCCCGCAATGATGAGGTTGAAGGTGGACAGCCACTTGATGCCCCGCGCCACGCCCGACACGGCCGAGGCGAGGAACAGCACCGTGGTCACCCCGATGATGCCGACCTGCCAGGCCTCACTGACCGGCAGACCCAGCGTGGCGTGCAGGCCGCTGTTGATCTGTAGCGCCCCCATGCCCAGCGATGCCGCCACTCCGAACGCGGTGGCGATCACCGCGAGCACATTGACCACCGGGCCGATGCGCTGCAGCGGCGCCCAGGGCAGGGCCATCACGGCGGTGCTGACCAGCGCCGAGCCGCCTTTGCGGAACTGAAAAAACGCAATCGCCAGTGCCACGATGCTGTACACCGCCCAGGGGTGCAGCCCCCAGTGGAAGAAGCTGTAGCGCATGGCCGCGTTGGCGGCTTCGGGCGTGTGCGGCGCGATGCCGGGCGGCGGCGTGCCGTAGTGCGAGATGGGCTCGGCCACGCCCCAGAACACCAGGCCAATGCCCATGCCCGCCGCAAACAGCATGGCAAACCACGCGCCGATGGAGAACTCGGGCTCGTCGTCTTCCTGGCCCAGCTTCAGGTCGCCGTAGCGGCTGAACGCCAGGATGAGCGCCATCACCACCAGGCCCAGCACCACCCACAGGTAGAACCAGCCAAAGTTGCGCGTGATGGCCGCCAGGGCCGTGTCGAACACGGCGCCGAGCGAGTCCGGCGCCGCCACGCCCCAGAGCACGATGGCGAGGATCAGCCCCGCCGAGATGAGAAGTTCCATGGATCACCTTTCTTCTGCTGAATCGACAAGGAGATGCGCGGCGCCTTTTGCCTGGCTTTGCCTGGCGTGCAGCGTGCGAGACACGCCATGCCGCATCGGCGCTGCAGCAGCGTGCCACCGGGCACGCCCGGCGGTCAATGCGCCTGTGGCACCTGTGCGCCGTGCGCGAATGAAGCGCAGGTGTGCAGGTGTGCAGGTGCCGACCGCTGCGATGGCCGCACATCTCGGAAGGAAAGACGGGCCAGCCTGGCGGATGGCAGGCACACCCGCAGGGGTGGCTCGCCACAACGCCGCATCGCAAGGATGAAGAGAGGGCCGGGCCCGGGGCCGATGCGCGCGTGGGAACCAGCGGCGCGGCAAGGCAGGGCATTTGCGCGGCACCGTCCGTGGACGGCACCAGAGGGATGGCGCAAACGGGAAAAAAGGGCGCCAGTGTAGGCAATGGCTGCGCTACGGCGCTGGCAATACCGCAGTCAAGCCAGGGGTTGTGGGCGGTGTGATGGCGCAGGGCCTGCGTTGGCGGGCGCCTGTGCATGTGCTGGTGCAAGCGCTGGCACGGCCACAAAGTCCGCCACGGCCTGCAGCACCTCGGCCTGCTGCAGGATCTTGCGGTGCCCCAGCCCCTCGGTCGCCAGCAGCGTGGCGCCCGGGATGTGGTCGCGGTAGGCCTCGCCGTCGGCAAAGCGGTTGATGCGGTCGCTCCGGTCGTGCACCACCAGCGTGGGCAGGGCGATGCGCGGGCCCACGGCCGGGGGCTCGAACTGGCGCATCAGGATGCCTTCGCGCGCCTCGATGCGCCGCTGCATGGCGGCGCGCGTGCGCTCGGACAGGCCGAACACCTGCGCGAACAGGCGCGTGTATTCGTGCGGCGAGGCAGGCGGCGCCAGCAGCACCAGCCGCCCGGTGGCCAGGCCCCGGCTGGCCGCGTGCGCGGCTGCGTTGGCTGCCAGCGAATGCGCTACGACGGCGTGGGGCGCCGCGTCCTGCGCGTGCAGGCGGGCGGTGGTGTATTCGATGGCGCGGGCGAACTGCGGCAGGTTGCTCACGCGGCCCCGGCTGCCGCCGTGGGCGGGCAGGTCCACCAGCACCGGGCGCAGGCCGCGCGCAGTCAGGGCGTCGGCCAGCGGCAGCATCTGGCGCGCATGGCCGCCCCAGCCGTGCAGCAGCAGCACCGTGGGGCCATGTGGCTGGGCCTGGGGCAGGTAGAGCGTGATTTCGGCGTCTTCAAACGCCCACCGCTCGGTGCGCCAGTGGCCGGGCGGCACGGCAAGGCGGCCGGGTTTGCGCAGGGGCAGAGGCGTGCCAAACAGGCGCGAGGCCACGCGCACGGCCAGCGCGGGCCACAGGCGCTCGGTGGTGCCCAGCGCCAGGCGCAGCAGGCGCATGCCGGGGTGTTCGCCGTAGTAGCCAGCGGTGGCCTGCAGCGCGGTGGAGGAGGATGAAGAGGCGGTCATGGTGGGGCTCCTGAAGGGGTGGAGTGGGGCGAGCGCGGCGCGCGCCTCAGAAAAAGACCCAGTCCCGGTTGCTGCGCGGGAGGCTGGTGAGGGTGCTGCGCAGCGCCCGGATGGCGCCCGCTGCGGCCGCAATGGCGGCAATGCCCAGGATGATCAACATGGCGTTTCCTTTCTTCGCACGGTTGTGCGAAATTGGGGCATAAAAAAACAAGAGGTCTCCATGGCACACCACCAGATGTCAGGCGGGGAGAGGGAGGTAGCTCTTGACGAGGCGCGCCCAGGACGCCTCGGTGCGTGCCACTGCCTGCGGATCGCGCAGGAAGCGAACATCGTGCAACAAGCCCATGATCAGGCCATAGATTTCACCCACCAGCTGATCGGGCGGCGTGTCGGGAGGCAGGTGCCCGGCCTCGATGGCCTGCAGCACCGTGCGGCGCAGGGCGGCACGCCAGCGGGTGATTTCGGAATGCAGCAGGTCGCGCAGCTCGCCCTCGCGGTCGTCCAGCTCGAACGCGCCAGCGGTGTAGATGCAGCCGGTGAAGGCCTCCACGTCGCGCGTGCGGGCAATCCAGCGGCGCATGATCTCCTGCAGGCGCGGCAGGCCCTTGGGGTGCTGCATGGCGGGCACAAACACATCGGCCAGAAAGCGGCGGCCAAACTCCTCGATCACCGCCTTCTGCAGCGCCTCGCGCGAGCCGGCACGCGAGAACACGCCGCTCTTGGACAGCCCCACGCGGTCGGCCACGGCCTGCAGCGTGATCGACTCCAGCCCTTCGGCCGCAGCCAGGTCCAGCGCCGCGCCGACGATGGCGGCGCGGGTGAGTTCGGCTTTCTGGGTTTTGGCGTCCATGGGGCGAAATTTAGCACGAATGTGCGAAATGCAAAAAGACCCTCCTGGGAGCGCTGAGGAACTCCGGTGTCTTTGCGCATCTCGCGGGAGATGGCCAATGGCGGTGCTGAGGCGTCCGCTCAGTCCACTTGTACGCGCACCGGTACAGAGTGGCTCACCACATCCCAGCCATTGGCGTCTGCGCCCGAGATGACCACCAGGAACAGGTCGTGCACGCCCCGTGCCAGCCCGCCTGTATTGAGCGTGAGATCCACGCGGCCGTTCCAGGACGTCCAACTTTGCAGTTCACGCACCGTGGCGGACTGCAAGTCCACGGCGTCGCGCAGTTCTATGCGCTGCCAGCCCGATGTCGCATCGTTGCCCACGATGACACGGCTGTCGTCGGAGTACAGCTCGCGCACCTGCGGCTTGGGCAGTTTGTTGTCCACACCGTCTTCACGCTGCCCGAAGTTGCCGAAGTAGTTTTGCTCGATGAAGTAACGCAGCCGCATGGTGGGGTCGGCATAGATACGTTCGGCCTGGCGGTTCTGGTTGACCCAGGTCTTGCCGTCCTTGTGCAGGCGCGTGATCAGCCTGCCGTCGTTCTGGCCCTGTGTGCCGGTGTAGACCATGATCTCCATCAGCGCCCAGCCGCCGTTGCTGTCCGGTGCTTTGTGGCTGTCCCAGTAGGTGCTCTTGTCCGTGCGGGAGCGGTTGACGTAGGTCACCAGGCCCGCCACCTTGATCTGGTTGTGCACCTTGATCTCGGTGTCGCCATCGACGATGGAGTTCTCCCAGTTCACACGCTCGTGTTTCCACTGGTAGCTCTTGGCGTAGGGCTGGCCGTCCAGCAGCATCACGTTGCGCACCCAGTGCGCCTTGTAGAAGTAGCGCTTCTCGGCAATGGCGAAACCCGGGTCGAAACGGCGCGTGGCGTTGTAGTTGCTGGAATCTTCGGGCGTAAAAAGCACCTTGCCGCGCTGCGCGTCCAGCGCAATCTGCGTGGGGCGGCCCAGCTCGCTGAAGGCCCAGCCGTTGCCGTTGGTCATGCGCGCGCCCACGGCCTGCATCTCGATCGGGCCGTTGCTGCCGCCCAAGAACGTCTGGGTCACGTTGGGCGCTCCCAAGCTGCCCATGATGCTGATCGTCTCGCCGTGGCGGTACACCGTTGCCGCCGTCCATTCCAGGGATGCGATGGGAGAGGCATTGCCCGCAGCGTCGAGTGCCTGCACCTGCAGCGTGTAGTTGGTGGCGGGCGCCAGGCCCGTGAAGGTGTGGAGGGTTGTGGTGGGCGTGGCGACGTGCGTGCCGTTCAGATAGACGCGGTAGCTGGTCACGCCCCGGTTGTCGGCGCTGGCGGTCCAGCGCAGTTCCACGCTGCCCGGTGCAGCGGCCGTTGCTTGCAGTGCCGTGGGAATGCTGGGAGGCACCGTGTCGGTGGCAGGAGCAGGAGCAGGAGCAGGAGCAGGAGCAGGAGCAGGAGAAGGAGCAGGAGAAGGAGCAGGAGCAGGAGAAGGAGAAGGAGAAGGAGAAGGAGAAGGAGAAGGAGAAGGAGAAGTCGCCGCCGGGGGCGCTATCGGTTGCACGGCTGCGGGGGACGGGTTCGCCGTGGCCTCCGTGTCCCCGGCGCTGCCGCCACAGGCGGCCAGCCCTGTGCCCACGGCGCACAACATCAGCGAAATCGCGGTCAGGCGTTGTGCCTGGCGAGGGGGGTTGGCCGGAAGTACAGATACCAGCGGCACCGGGAGGGGCTGGGGGGCGTGCAGGGGGTTTTGCATGGCGCGGTGCGGGCAGAAGGTCGGGGTGGTGGGGTGGATTGCGCGGGCGCCCTGGGCGCCGTGGGTCATGGCGACACACCCGCAAGGTCTGCGGGGCGCTGGGCGAAGACTTCGATCTTGGAGATGTGGAACGTGCTTGCTGCATCAAAGCCAGAGTTGGCCCAGCCCATCAGATAGCCAGCGCGCCACTGCCGCAGATGGGCTGCCACATCGCTGCGCTTGTCCATGTCAGCGTTGGTGATGTTGTGGTGCATCGTGTAGGCCGTCTCGCCTTGCTTGCGCGCGAAGGTCCGGATCACGCCGTTCTTGGCACCGGGGGCCGTGGAGAACTTGCCGTGGAAGATGATGTCCATGTGCTTGCCGTGGTCGGCCGGGGTGATCAGCGTGCCCCCATTGGCGACGGCGCCGGTGACCGTGTTGCCCCCCTTTGAATAGCCAACCGTGACAACGCTGTGGGTGCTGCCTGAAAAGTACCAGTCGCTGTCCGTCTGCCAGACCATGGTGGAACCCAGGCCTGCGGAGGAATAGCCGTCGGCCCAGATCGCCAGCAGCTTGTTGTTGGCGCCCCATTGCATGCGCCCCGTGCTGGCGAGCGCGCTGTTGCGCGTGGTGTTTGTGAGCGTGCCGACCCAGACGGAGTTGAATGCTGCCTTGGCGGCAAAGCGCAGAAACACGGTGCTGGTGTCCACCCGCGAGATCACCCCTTCGGAGACGCCATCGGTGCCGCGCACCCGGTCTCCCACTTGCCAGCCGGCAGCGGCTGCGTTGGCGATCTGCAGCTCGGTGTCGTGCCGGTGCGCGTAGTGGGCCGGAATGTGCCAGCGCACCCGCAGCCAGAACTCGTCCTGGGGCGGCATCGTGAAGCGCATCTCGCTCATCCCGTAGTTGCCCGGCAACACGCCTGGGTAGGTAAACGGTAGCCCCAGGCCTGAACCGTCGGGTGTGGGCGCCAGGCTCCAGCTGGTGCTGGCAAAAGCCCATCCATTCTTGGCGGCAAGGGTGTCGCCCCTCGGGAAGTCGTAGTCCACGATGGCCTGGGTGCCCGGCGTGGTGGCGGTGGCTGAGCTGCTGGCCCCCGACAGGTTGCCTGCAGCATCCACGGCCACCAGGTGGAAGGTGTAGCTGGTGGAAGGGGCGAGGCCTGTGGCCGTGAACTGGGTGGTGGTGGCTATGGCCACAGGAGTGCCGTTGCGATAGACCCGATATCCCGTAACAGCCACGTTGTCCGAGCTGGCCGCCCATTGAAGCTGCACGCTGGCGGCGCCTGCCACCGTGGCGGTGAGGGCTGTGGGTGTGGTCGGGGGCGTGGTGTCTGCTGCTGGGGCCGGAGCTGGGGCTGGAGCTGGTGTCGGTGTCGGTGTCGGTGTCGGTGTCGGAGCTGGTGCTGGTGCTGGTGCTGGTGCTGGTGCTGGTGCTGGTGCTGGTGCTGGTGCTGGTGCTGGTGCTGGTGCTGGTGCTGGTGCTGGTGCTGGTGCTGGGTGCTGGTGCTGGGGTCGGACCAGTGGGTGCCGAGGGTGTGGGCGTGGCTGATGCTCCCGTGGGGGCCGCAGGCTCCTCCGAGCCGCCGCAGGCGGCCAGACCGGCTGCCAGTGTCCATGCGACCAGGGCGCGTGCCACGCGTTGTTGGGGGGCCGGCGCCAGCGTGGGCGCGGGTGTGGGTGTGGGCAAGGTGTGGGGCAGCATCGCGCGCAGATCCTTCGGGCCTGTGGTGTTGTGTGGTGCCCAGCTTTGCGCCGGGCGTTTTGTAGGCTGCCGCACAGCGATGCGACTCCCTCTCGCCGCGAATTCTGAAGTGGTCAGACGTCGTATGTGATAGGGGTCGTCCCGAAATTTGTTAATTCTTGTAATTATTGGCGCCTGCCGAATGTCACGGCGAGCGGCGCGGCAGCGTCCGCCCACATGTCTGTCAACCACATGACTGCCAAAGATGGCTTTTTGCTGTGAGCGCTGCTACCTTGCCGGGCATGGAGACAAACCCCCCACCGCACCGCCCCGGCCCACCGGCCACAGGCCCCCAGCCCCCCTACATCCCCCAGATCCGCCTGTACCAGAACTGGCTGCGAGACGAGCGTGGCCTGCAGTGGGACAGCTACGACGCGCTGTGGCGCTGGTCCACCACCGAGCTGGATGCGTTCTGGCAAAGCGTGTGGGACTACTTCCAGATCGAATCGCCCACGCCCCACACCGCCGTGCTGGGCAAAAACACCATGCCCGGCGCCCAGTGGTTCCCCGGCGCCCAGGTCAATTACGCACGCCAGGCGCTGCGGCATGTCGATGCCGCCCACGCCGCAGGCCTGCCCGCCATCATCAGCCGCAATGAAAAAGGCCAGCACCGTGAGCTGAGCTGGCCCGAGCTGCGCCGCCAGGTCGCGTCGCTGGCGCTGCACCTCAAGGCCCAGGGTGTGATGCCCGGCGACCGCGTGGCCGCCTACCTGCCCAACGTGCCCGAGGCCATGATCGCCTTCCTGGCCACGGTGAGCATTGGCGGCGTGTGGAGCATCTGCGCGCCCGACATGGGCACGCATGCGGTGCTCGACCGCTTCCGCCAGATCGCACCCAAGGTGCTGATCGGCGTGGACGGCGTGAGCTACGGGGGCCGCGACCACGACCGCCGCCCCGTGCTGGCCGAGCTGCGCGAGGCCCTGCCCAGCGTGCAGCACGCGGTGCTGCTGGGCAATCTGGATGCTTCTGTTTCGATAGCTGGTTGGGCAAGCTGGACGGGCGCAACGGCCCGAAGTGATGCTGAAACCACGGCCTTCGAGCCCCTGTGGCTGCCGTTTGACCACCCGCTGTGGATCGTCTATTCCAGCGGCACCACCGGCCTGCCCAAGCCCATCGTGCACGGCCACGGTGGCACGGTGCTGGTGGCGCTGCAGCTCAAGGTGCTGCACAACGACATCGGCTGCAGCTACGAGCCCAACAGCTTCGGCGAGCGCTACCACTGGTACAGCTCCACGGGCTGGGTGATGTGGAACGCACAGCTCAGCGGCCTGCTCTCGGGTACCACCTGCGTGATCTACGACGGCAACCCTGGTGGCAGCAAAGACAACCCCGACTGGGGCGTGCTGTGGCGTTTTGCGGCCGAGACGGGCGTGACCTTCTTCGGCGCGGGCGCGGCGTTTTTTGCCAACTGCATGAAAGCGGGTATCACGCTCGCGGACTATGGCGACCTGACACGCATCCGCGCGCTGGGCACCACGGGTTCGCCGCTGTCGCCCGAGGTGCAGGAGTGGGGCACGGCGCAGTTCGAGGCGCTGGGCACATCCGATATCTGGTGGAACAACATCTCCGGGGGCACCGACTTCTGCGGCGCCTTCATCGGCGGCCACCGCGAGATGCCCCAGGTGCCGGGCGAGATGCAGTGCCGCATGCTGGGCGCGGCCGTGGAGTCGTGGGACGCCGAGGGCCGCCCCGTGCAGGACGCGGTGGGCGAGCTGGTCTGCGCGCAGCCGATTCCGTCGATGCCGCTCTACCTGTGGGGCGACAAGGACGGCAGCCGTTATCTGTCGAGCTACTTCGACATGTACCCCGCAGGCCACGGCCGCCAGCCCGGCGGTGGAGACGGCCCCGCCGCGATGGGTGCGGTCTGGCGCCATGGCGACTGGCTCAAGATCGGCGCCAACGGCGGCTGCGTGATCTATGGCCGCAGCGACGCCACCATCAACCGCCACGGCCTGCGCATGGGCACGAGCGAGATCTACAGCGCGGTCGAATCCCTGCCCGAGGTGCTCGACAGCCTGGTGGTGGACCTGGAGTACCTGGGCCGCGAGAGCTACATGCCGCTGTTTGTGGTGCTGCGCCCTGGCTACGCGCTCGACGACGCCCTGCGCGCGCGCATCAACGGTGCGGTGCGCACGGCGCTGAGCCCACGCTTTGTGCCCGACGACATCTTTGCCGTGGCCGAGGTGCCGCGTACCCTGAGCGGCAAGAAGCAGGAGCTGCCCATCAAAAAGCTGTTGCTGGGCCAGCCCATCGAGAAGGTGGTGAACAAGGACGCGATGGCCAACCCGGGGTGCCTGGACTGGTATGTGGCGTTTGCGGCCGAGCGGGCTGGAATGCTGCGAAATGCATAGCTACTCAGGCATGCTGGACGCGCGGTAGCGGCCATTTTTGCTTGAATTTTTGCATGGCCAGCCCTGCTGGTACAGGCCCAAACCGCTTGAGCACCAGCGGCGCTGTGGTGTGACTCCCTCTCCCCCCGTGGGAGAGGGTGGGGGAGAGGGGGCCTGTGCCAAGGGCGATGCCTTATCACCCCCTCTCCCCGGCCCTCTCCCGCGAGGGGAGAGGGAGTGTTCAGGGGCGCGATGACCGGAGCGGCGGTAGACGGCTGCCCCGCCCCTCAATCCCTCAATCCCTCAATCCGTCCATCAACCCGTCCGTCAATCCAGCTTCGCGCCGGACGCCTTTATCAGTCGCTCCCACACCGGCCGTTCCTTCGCAATCGCGGCGGAGAAGAGCGCAGGCGAGCTGTTCTGCACATCAAACCCCATGGCCGCGATGCGCTGCGCCACATCGGGCAGCTGCGTGGCCTTGCGCACCTCCTCGGCAATGCGCTCCAGGATGGCGGGCGGCGTGCCTGCGGGCGCACCAAAAGCCAGCCAGCCCGCCACGCGGTAGGCCTCGTCGTTCAGGCCCTGTTCGGCCAGGCTGGGCACATTGGGCAGGGTGCCCATGCGGCGCTCGCCGCTCACGCCAATGGCCTTGAGCTTGCCCGCCTCGATGTGGGGCTTGGCCTGCAGTGCGCTGGCAAACGCGATCTGGATCTGGCCGCCCAGCAGGTCCTGCACCATGGGTGCCTCGCCCCGGTAGGCCACATGGCTCATGTCGGCGTTCTGTGTGAGGCTCATGTAGGCCCCGGCCAGGTGCGGGTAGGCGCCCGTGCCGTACGAGCCATAGGCCACCTTGCCCTTGTTCGCGGCCACGTATTTCAGCAGCTCAGGGCCGGTGGCCACGGGCACGCTGGGGTGGGCCACCAGCACCAGCGGGGCAATCGCGATCTGGTAGATGGGCGCAATGTCCTTCTCGGGGCTGTAGGGCAGCTTGGTGTAGAGGAACTGGTTGGTGAGCATGGAGTTGCTCAGGCCCAGCAGCAGGGTGTAGCCGTCGGGCGCGGCCTTGGCCACCGCGTCGGTGCCGATGATGCCGGCCGCGCCGGGCTTGTTGTCGATGACCATGGGCTGGCCCAGGCCCACGGCCATCTTCTCGGCCAGCACGCGCGCCAGCACGTCGGTGGCGCCGCCTGCGGCAAAGGGCACGACGATCTTGATGGGCTTGTGGGGGTAGGCCTGCGCAAAGGCCGACGTGCCGGTGAAGGCAGCGGCCAGCGCAGCGGCGCCGAGCCAGGTGCGGCGGGACATCAGGGGGTGGAAGGGCATCGGTTTGTCTCCTGTCATGGTTATAGAAACGTACTCAGCGGGCTCCGCGTGCATGGTGGCGGGCCGGTGCCTGGCTGTCACGCCATGGGCTTATGGGGTCTGGGGGCTCCCTGCGGCGGGGGCGGTGGTGATGCGCACGGTGAGGGGCAGGGGCGCGAGCAGTTCGCGCAGGCGGGTGGCCAGCGCGTCAGCGCCCGGGCCGGGGGCCACGGCCACGCGCACCGCGTTGTCGCCTTCGGGCTGCACCTGGGGGCGGGGCTGGCCCGGGGCTTCGGCGGCGCACACACCATCCACCAGCGCCTGCACCGTGTGGCAGGCGGCGCGCTGGCGCAGCTCGGGCTTGTAGATCTTGCCCACGTTGGTCACGGGCATGGTCTCGATCACCTGCACCCAGCGCGGGCGGGCCACGGCCTCGTCCACCCGTTCGGCGGTGAAGGCCAGCAGCTCGGCCTCGGTCACCTGCTCGCCCGGCCGCAGGGTGGCGTAGACCACGGGCAGCTCGCCCGCATAGGCATCGGGCGCGCCCACGGCGGCGCACAGCTGCACGGCGGGGTGGGCGCCCAGCGCGTCCTCGATCACCTTGGGGTCGATGTTGTGGCCGCTGCGGATGATGAGGTCCTTGGAGCGGCCGCTCAGGTGCAGGCGGCCCTGGTCGTCCACAAAGCCCAGGTCGCCCGTGGCCAGCCAGCCGTCCTGCGTGAAGGCCTTGGCGGTGTCGGCCGCGTCCAAAAAGCCGGAGAACAGGTTGGGGGACTGGAACAGCACCATGCCCGGCTGGCCAGGTGGCAGGTCCTGGTCCGACGCATTGCCCTGCGCATCCAGCGCCACCACGCGCAGCTGCGTGTACGGCAGCCGCCAGCCCACGCAGCCTGCGGGCGCGTGCACGCCGGGCGGGGTGATGGTGGAGATGCCCGCCATCTCCGTCATGCCCAGGCTTTCGTGGATGTGCAGGCCAAACAGGCGCTCGAACCGCGCGGCCAGCTCGGGCGCCAGGATGGCCGCGCCGGTGCGGCAGTAGCGCAGGGTGGAAATGTCGGCCCCGTCCAGCGGCACGTTGGCCAGCGCCGCCAGCACCGTAGGCACGGCCGACAGGTAGGTGCAGCGGTAGCGCTCCACCAGCCGCCAGTAGTTCGCAATCACCTCGCGGTTGCGGAACAGGCCGGTGGTGGGGATGATGGTCTCTACCCCCGCCGACAGCGCCGCCAGCGAGCCCGGCAGCACGCCCGCCACATGGAACAACGGGTAGCCGTTGATGCCCACGTCCTCGGGGGTGATGCCCTGCATCTGCACGCTGCCCCAGGCCGTGAACACCTGTGCTCCGTGGCTGTGGCGTGCCAGCTTGGGCGCGCCCGTGGTGCCGCCGGTGTGGAAGTAGGCGGCGATGTCGCTGGCCGCAATGCGGCGGCCGCTCACCAGGTGGTCGCCAGGGTGCTGGTGGCGCGCGGCCAGGTCCAGCACGCCAGCGGGCAGCGTGCCCGCTGCGTCGGGCGCTTCGTCGTGCGGGGCCACGCGCAGCACGGTGGTCAGCGTGGGTACCAGCGCACGCAGGCGCAGCGCCTTGCTCCAGTAGCCCAGGTCACCCTCGGCGCCGTAGGCAATCAGCACCTTGGCGCGCGCCAGGGTCATCATGGCCGCGATCTTCTCGTCGGTGAGCATGGGGTTGAGCGGCTGCACGATGCCCGCCGCCTCGCCGCCCCACAGGGCCAGGTGGTATTCCAGGCAGCCGGGCAGCAGCACAGCTACGGCATCCTGCGGCCCCACGTCCAGGTGGTGCAGCAGGTTGGCCGTCTGGTGGATGCCTGTGAGCAGCTGCGCATACGACCAGCGGATGGGCTCGGCCGCCGGGTCGGCCGTGGGCAGAAAGGTGAGCGCCGTCTTGTCGCCAAACGCCGCCGCCGCGTTCACAAAAATCTCGTAGGTGCTTTGCACCGGCAGCGCCTCGGCCAGGGGCCGGGCTTCGAGCCGCTGCACGTCCTGCAGGCTGCGGATGGGGGCGGACCGGGTGAACGGGGGGTGGAGGGGCGGGAGCGGTTGCTGAGCAGGGGTCGTGGCCATGGACGCATCAGGGGGAGCAGAACAGCCATTGTTGTAGCGACAGGATTTCTTGACAATCCCATGAAGCATTGACACTCTGTATGAAAAATTTTGACAAGCCGCCGGCTGCCGACCGCTTGGACCTCTCGGCTTTGACCCTGCTGGTGGAGATCCTGGACGCAGGCAACCTCAGCCTGGCGGCGCGCAAGCTCAAGATGAGCCGCGCCAACGTGAGCTACCACCTCGCCCAGCTCGAAAAATCGGTGGGCGTGCAGCTGGTGCGCCGCACCACCCGGCGTGTGGAGCCCACCGAGGTGGGGCTGCGCCTGTACGACCATGGCCGCAGCATCGTCAACGAGATCCTGGCTGCACAAGAGACCATCGCCACCCTGGGCAAGAGCCTGCAGGGCCGCGTGGGGCTGAGCATGCCCGTGGGCTATGGCCAGGTGGTCATGGCCGGGTGGCTGATCGAGTTCAAGCGCCTGTACCCCGGCATCCTGCTGGAGGTGATGTTCGAAAACCGCGTGAGCGACCTGGTGCGCGAGGACGTGGACATCGCCATCCGCATCATGACCGAGCCCCCGCCCACGCTGGTGGCCCGCCCGCTGGGGGCCGTGCGCTATGTGGTCTGCGCCTCCAGCGGCTATGCAGAGGCCCAGGGCCTGCCCCGGCAGCTCAGTGACCTGGGGGCGGTGCCCCTCATCTCCGCAGGTTTTATTGGCCGCGAGCTGCGCGTGGCCGCCTACCGCAACGGCCAGCGCGAAGAGGTGCTGCCCCGGCCCACGCTGCTGTCCGAGAACATGCTGTTCTTGCGCGACGCCGTGCTGGCGGGCCTGGGCGTGGGCCTGATGCCCGACTACGTGGTGCAGGACCTGGTGGACCAGGGCCCGCTGGTGACCGCGCTCGACGACTACCGCCTGAGCGTGTTCGGCACGCAGATGTTTCTGCTCTACATGCCCAACCGCTACCAGACCAGCTCGGTGCGCACGCTGATCGATTTCATCCTGGCCAAGGTGGGCGAAGGCGGCGTGGCCCCCCCGGCGGCGCGCCCATAATGCCGTTGATGTCCACTGCGCGCACCACAGCGCCCCTTTCATGAACACACCCAACCCCCCCAAGCGTTTTTCGATGATCCGTGAGTTCCACCTGGCGGACTGGTTCACGCTGGGCAACGCGTTCTGTGGCGTGGGGGCGTTGTTCTCGGTGATGTCGTACCTGGAGACAGGCGACATCGTGCACATCTACTTTGCCTGCGCCCTGGTGCTGGCCGCGCTGGTGTTTGACGTGCTGGACGGCCGCATCGCCCGCTGGCGCCAGAAAAGCTCGGCCATGGGCCGCGAGCTGGACTCTCTGGCCGACGTGATCTCGTTCGGCGTCGCCCCGGCCATCATTGCCTACGGCTGCGGCATGCAGGGCCTGTACGACCGCATCGTGCTCGCCTACTTCGTGGCCTGCGGCGTGTCGCGCCTGGCGCGCTACAACGTCACCGCCGAAACGCTGTCCGAAGGCACGGGCAAGGTGAAGTATTTCGAGGGCACGCCCATCCCCACCTCCATCGTGCTGGTGGGCCTGATGGCCGTGGCCGGCGCGATGGGTGCGGTGCGCGAGCAGCTGTGGTTTGGCAAGGTGCTGATTGGCGGCTTCACGTTGCACCCGCTGGTGCTGGTGTTTGCGGTGTCGGGGTCGCTCATGATCAGCCGGATCAAGATTCCGAAGTTTTGATGGTGTTGAGCGCTTTTCGGAGTAAGCGCTAAACACGGACTTCATTCACATGGGTGTACGAATTGTCCGCATCCATGTCGCAGGTGGCTGCAGGCATGCAAGGCTCCCACACTGCCCGCAGCCACCGTCATGGATGGGCCGCCAGACGGCGGATCAATTACAAGCCCAGGTTCCGCTGCTGCGTGTGAAGCGTGTGCTGCCGTAGATCAGCGCACTGCCATCGTTGGCAAGGGCCCAAAGGGTCGATGGCCGCGATGTGCCTGTGTTCACGACGGCCTGCCCTTGCAGGTTCCATGCACCACTGGTACGCGCATACAGCGCAATGCGTTGGGTTTCCCCGTTGTCAGCCGCAGAAGCACCGCACGCCACTTGTCCGGGTACCTTGGCGGTATTGACGGCGAGCGTGCTGCCGTCGCCAGACAACACCATGGCCCCGTACTCAGGCCCTCCCGAGATCGATGGGGTGTATACGTACAACGTAGCTGGAATCCTTTCCTGCTGCGTCCAGGCACCGCTGCCATCTTGTGAGAACACAAGGACCAGGGGGGTGGCAGAAGTCTTGAGTAAATCGCGATCGGTCACGGCCAAAGTGCGGCCATCGCCCGACAGAGCCATGTTCGCGATAAAGGTACCTTCGCCGCTCAACGAAGTCTGGGGGGCCCAGGCAGTACCCGTGCGGGTGTAGGTGAACACTGCGCTGGAAGTGGTGGTGCCGGAGGAGACCACCGCAGAGACAGCCAGCAGGTTGCCATCGGCGGACAGCGCCATGTGGTCGGCAATTTCAGCCTGGCAGGGCTGTGGGCACGCGGATGGTGCAGAGGTGCTGTCCAGGCGGGCTTGCTGGCTCCATGCGCCGCCACTGCGCTGGTAGACATACACCGCGTCTGTGACGACGAGGGAACTTGTGCTGGTCCTGATCTGCTTCAGGGCCCGTACGGCCAAGGTATTCCCGTCTGCCGACAGCATGGACTGATCGATGTAGTAGTCACCGGAGCGCAGCGAGGCTTGTTGCTGCCATGGCTGATTCTTGCTGCTGCGCGCGAAAACGAGTGTCGTGGTGTTGGCGCCATAACTTACTCCGCGCAACGCCAAGGTGAGCCCATCCTTGGACAACATGCCCGTGCGCAGCTGACCGCCTGCGGAAAAGTAATTGACGAGGGGCGCATACCCCGACGCAAATTCGTAGCTGATGCCTTTGGTGACATCGAATGCCTTGGCGTCCGTGAAGGCCCCGCATCCGCTGGCGTTGCAAGCGCGCAGGCGGTAACTGGCATTGATCACGTCGGCCACATTGACGGTGGTGCCGAGCGAGCCATTGAATGAACCCCCGTTGGGGGCTGCGGAATAGCTAAACCGTTGTGGCTCGACCTGCGATTCCGGAAGGGGTCCCGTGCCGTCCGGGTCTACGAACAGTTCATAGCGGGTTGCAGCCACCGTGGGGGTCCAGGAAAAGGACAAGGACTGGCCTACGGCGAAGTTTTCGGGCGCTGCGAGCGCGGAGGGTGGAGGCGTTGGTGTGGTCGGTGTCTCTGCAGAGTCAGAACCCCCTCCGCAGCCCGCGAGGATTAGCGTGGCAACCCCCAAAGCCAGTGCGGCTTTGGCGGGGCGGAGGTCTTGTCGTGATCGGTCGGGAGAAGAACGGAAGAAGGCGCTGTCAGTCATGCATGCTCTTTCTTTGGGTCAACAAAGGAAGGCCGTTTTGGCGGCCGCGTGCGGTGTACTTTAGCGAGACAGTGGGGGTTCGCTACCCATGAAATTTTTTGTTACGCCCTGCCCTGGCGTTGCCGGGTCGCCGGGGCTGGACCGAGGGCTGTACGGCCTGGGGTGAGGGGCTGCCAAAAGGCTCCTTTCGACACCTGCTGGTCGGGCTCTGGCTCAATCGCTCGCATGCCTCTTGGTCCATGGGTTGCATCGCTACGTTGCAGTCGCCCGCCGGTTCACCAGCACAATGCCCGCCGCCACCAGCACCAGTGCCGCCACCAGCCCCGGCGTGACCGGTTCGCTCAGCCACAGCGCGCCAAACAGCAATGCGAACACGGGTGTGAGAAAAACGAACACCGAGATCTTGGTCGCCGGGTAGTGCGCCAGCATCCACATCCAGGCCAGATAGCTCACAAACGCGCCCACCAGCGCCTGCACCAGCAGCGAGCCCCAGGCAAACGCGCTGAACTGCCAGACCCAGGCCTCGCCCAGGCCCAGCGACAGCACCGGCAACACCGCCGTGCTCACCGCCACTTGATAGAAAAGTTGCTTGGCAGGCGCCACGCGCGCCAGCGGGGTGGTGCGGATGACCACCGTGGTCAGCGCCCACATCAGCCCGGCCGCCAGCCCCAGCAGGTCGCCCAGCCAGGCCTGGGGCAGGGCGGCATTGGCGGGGCCCAGCAGCCCATCGCCCAGGGCCAGCCCCACGCCCACAAACGCGGCGGCCAGGCCCAGCCACTGCCAGCCCTGCAGGCGCTCGCCCGGGATGAAGCGCGGCAGCAGCAGCGCCACCCAGAAAGGCGAGGCATACAGAAAGACGGTGAGCCGGGATGCGGTGGTGTACTGCAGGCCCAGGTAGATGCACGCGAATTCGCCCGCAAACAGCGCCCCGGCCAGCAGCCCGGCGCGTGCGGCCCCGGCGGGCTCACCTGCAGCCGACAGCCGCACGCCCCGCCACAGGCACCAGGCGGCCACGGCCACCGTGGCCAGCGCAAAGCGCACAAAGGCCTGGAACACCGGCGCCACCTCGGCCACCGTGGCCTTGACCAGCACCTGCTGGAAGCCCCAGAACATGCAGCAGGCGAGCAGCACGGAGATGGCGAGGGCGTCGATATGGGTTTTGCGGGTGGAAGGCATCGGGGGATTATCAAAGGGGTGGTGCGCGTGGGCGGTCGCCTGTGTGGCGCGGCCGATTGCAACACCGCTTCTGTGCGCCCATAGTGCAGGAACAGGCGCTTACACGGGCCCACGGTACACTTTGCGCCTTCTGAAACAGCTTCCCGCGCCCCTTTCCACGCCCCTCATTCATGGCCCTTACGACGGCGGCCCAGGCCCGCACCAGCTTTGACCTCAAGAGCGCCTCGCTGCCCGTGGTGGCGGTGTTGCTCAAGACCACCGACGCCGCGCAGTTTGCGGCCGACCTGGCCGAGCGCGTGGCCGATGCCCCGGGCTTTTTCGACAACGACCCGGTGCTGATTGACCTGGCCCCCGTGCGCGAGTCCGAAGACACCATTGACTTTGTCGCCATCGTGGCCGAGTTGCGCCGCCACAGCACCCTGCCCGTGGCAGTGCGCGGCGGCAGCCCTGCCCAGATGGAGGCGGCGCGCGCCGCGGGCCTGGCAGCAGCGCCCGATGCGCCCCCCGCACGTGCCGAGACACCCGCACCAGTCCAGGAAGTGGTACGCGAGGTGATCCGCGAAGTCGAGGTGGAGGTGGTGCGCGAAGTGCCCATGCCCGGCCCCGGCACCGTGGTGGTGGACAAACCCTTGCGCTCCGGCCAGCAGGTGTATGCGCGTGGCGCCGACCTGGTGGTGATGGCCGTGGTGAGCTTCGGCGCCGAGGTGATTGCCGACGGCAACATCCACGTCTATGCCCCGCTGCGTGGCCGCGCGATTGCCGGTGCGCGGGGCAACACCGAAGCCCGCATTTTTTCGACCTGCCTGGAGCCCCAGCTGGTCTCCATCGCAGGCATCTACCGCACCACCGAGACCGAGCTGCCCGCCGATGTGCGTGGCAAACCCGCCCAGGTGCGGCTTGACGGCGAGAAGCTCCTCATCGAGCCGCTGGCCTGAGCCCCCATTTCATTCGTACCAACCCCACAGAGAATCAGCAACACATGGCCAAAATCGTCGTCGTGACCTCCGGCAAGGGTGGCGTGGGCAAGACCACCACCAGCGCCAGCTTCGCCTCCGGCCTCGCCCTGCGCGGCCACAAGACTGCCGTGATCGACTTTGACGTCGGCCTGCGCAACCTGGACCTCATCATGGGCTGCGAACGCCGCGTGGTGTATGACCTGATCAACGTGATCCAGGGCGAGGCCAACCTGAACCAGGCCCTCATCAAGGACAAGCAGTGCGACAACCTGTTCGTGCTGGCCGCCAGCCAGACGCGCGACAAGGACGCCCTGACCCAGGACGGCGTGGAGAAGATCCTCAAGGACCTGGCCGAGATGGGTTTCGAGTACATCGTCTGCGACTCGCCCGCCGGCATCGAGAGCGGCGCGCTCATGGCCATGCACTTTGCCGACGAGGCGCTGCTGGTGACCAACCCCGAGGTGTCCAGTGTGCGCGACTCCGACCGCATCCTGGGCATGCTGGGCAGCAAGACCAAGCGTGCGATTGAAGGCGGCGAGCCGATCAAGGAGCACCTGCTCATCACGCGCTACAACCCCAGCCGCGTGGAAGACGGCCAGATGCTGAGCCTGGAAGACATCCAGGACATCCTGCGCATCAAGCTGATCGGTGTGATTCCGGAATCGGAAGTGGTGCTGCAATCGTCCAACCAGGGCACGCCCGCGATCCACTCGCAGGGCAGCGATGTGAGCGAGGCCTACAAGGATGTGATCGACCGTTTCCTGGGCGCCACCGACAAGCCGCTGCGCTTCATCGAGGCGGAAAAACCCGGTTTCTTCAAACGCCTGTTCGGGAGCAAATAAGCCATGGCTTCTTTCCTCTCCTTCCTGCTCGGCGAGAAGAAAAAAACCGCCAGCGTCGCCAAAGAGCGTTTGCAGATTATCCTGGCGCACGAACGCAACGGTCGCAATGCCTCCGAGCCCGACTACCTGCCCGCGCTGCAGCGCGAACTGGTGGCCGTGATCTCGAAGTACGTGAAGATCAACCCCGACGACCTCAAGGTGCACCTGGAGCGCCAGGACAACCTGGAAGTGCTCGAAGTCAAGATCGAGCTGCCGGACACGGTCAGGTGAACACCCCCTGAGTCGCTTCGCGCCTTCACCCCTCTCTCTCGCATTGCTGCGCAATGCGGGGAGGGGGACGCCCCCAGCGCACGCAAGCGAAGCGCCGCCTTCGCGGCGGGGCGGCCCTTGCGCGGGGGCGCTGGTCTCGGCAGCGCCAGTTTCATCGGCCGAGCGTATGACAATGAATCTTCGGAGGATCGCAAGCCATGCTGTCCCATGTGTTCATCGGCGTGAACGACTTTGACCGGGCGGTGGCGTTCTACAGCCCGGTGCTGGAGCGTCTGGGCTTGGTGCCGCGTTTTACCGAGCCCGCCCGCCCCTGGGCTGGGTGGCAGACCCCCGGGGTGGCCCGCCCGCTGTTCCTCATCGGTCGGCCCTTTGATGGCCGGCCTGCCGCGCCGGGCAACGGCGCCATGAACGCGCTGCTGGCTGCCGACCGCGCCACGGTGGACGCCGTGCACGCGCTGGCCCTGCAGCACGGCGGCCGTTGCCAAGGCCCGCCGGGCCTGCGGCCCGAGTACCACGCGAACTATTACGGGGCGTATTTCCGCGACCCGGAGGGCAACAAGCTCTGCGTCTGCTGCCACGGCGACGCCTGAGCCTGCGCGGCAGCTGTTGTCGTCAGCGCGCGTGTTTGGCGAACTTGCCCGCAAACGCCTGGGCGATGCTCAGCCCGCGCTGCCCGGGCACCACCGTGGCGGTCTGCCCGGCGGCCAGGGTGCCGGGCCGGTCCACCGCCAGGTAGTAGCCGCAGCAGCCTGCCAGCGCCATGGCGCGGCCCGCCTGGGCAAACCCCATCACCGCAGCGAACTTGAAACAGGGCTCGCGTGGGGCCGTCACGCGCAGCACGCAGTCGGGAAAATGCCATTCGTCGCCCACAAACACCGCGTGCTCCAGCGGGCCGTCGATGGTGAGGTTCTCGCCCAGGAAACCCGGCGGCAGTGCCTCGTCGAACAGGCTCACCCCACGCTCGCGGCGCTGGGCCTGCCAGAACGCGTAGTGCGCGGCCGGGTAGGCATACACCGCCTTGGCCAGGCCGCCGTGCACGCTCAGGTCGGCCTGCTCGTCCCCTGCCAGGCCCAGCGGGCCCACGGCCACGGGGCCGGTCACGGGTGTTTTGCCGATGGCGCTGAGGATGGAACGCTCGCCCATTTTCAGGCGCCGGGCTGCGCCGATGTTCACGTGGCGCACCACCACGGAGGCGGTGGTCACAGCGGGTGCTCGGTGTAGAACTTGCCGCCGTGGTACAGCAGGGGCGATGCGCCTTCGCGGTGCTCGCAGCGCTCCACCTCGCCCACAAAGATGGTGTGGTCACCCTCCTTGTACTGGCTGCGGTTGAAGCACTCGAAGGTGGCGGCGGCACCGGCCAGCAACGGGGCGCCGCTGATGCCGGGGCGGTGCTCCAGCCCGGCCCAGCGGTCGATGCCGCGTGTGGCGAACCGCTCGGCCAGCGTTCGTTGGTCTGCGGCCAGCACATGGATGGCGTAGTGCGAGCCATCGGCAAACGCGGGCATGGAGCTGGCGCCGTGCGACAGGCTCCACAGCACCAGCGGGGGCTTCAGCGACACCGAATTGAACGAGCTAGCCGTGAGCCCCACCAGCTCACCCGCCGCGTTGCGGGCAGTCACGATGGTCACGCCCGTGGCAAACATGCCCAGCGCATTGCGGAACTCGCGCGTGGAAAAGCTCGGAGGCAGGGCAAGGGCGGGGCGGGGGGGCGAGGGGTTCACGAAGGGCGGCGCCCGCAGGGGCGGCAGTGGGGGCAATGGAAGGGAGCAACTATTATCAGGCGGCTCCCACTACCGCGCTGTTGCGGGGTTTACTGCCTTTTTCCACCGCATGGCCGTCCTTCCTACCTTCACCACCCTGGGCGCGGGCCCCACCGTGCTCATGCTGCACGACGCCGACGGCGATCACCTCACGTTTGCCCCGCAGGTGGAGACCCTGGCCACCGCCGGTTACCGTGCCGTGGCCTGGGACATGCCCGGCTATGGCCGCAGCGCCCCGGTGGAGCCCTACACCTTCAAGGCGCTGGCGCAGAGCTGCCTGGCCTTGATCGACGCGCTACAGGGCGGCCCCGTGGCGCTGGTGGGCCACGGCATGGGCGCCATGGTGGCATTGGAGGCCGCCGTGCGCGACCCGTCCAAGGTGCGCCGCCTGGTGCTGTGCGCGGGCGGGCCTGCGCTGGATGCGCAGGCGGTGGAGGACTGGGTGGCGCCCCGCCTGCGCGCGCTCACGGCACTGGACGCCGGTGGCAGCATGGAGCAGCTGGCGCAGACGCTGGTGCCCCAGTTCATTGGCACCGGCGCGCTGCCCGAAGGCGTGCGGCTGGCCAGCCATGCGCTGGCCCAGGTCTACCCAGGGGCCTACCGGCGCGCGCTGGCGGCCCTGCCCACGTTCGACCGGGGTGCCGCCGCCCTGTCGCAGCTGACCATGCCCACGCTGCTGGTGGGGGGCGAATTGGACCGCTGCACGCCGCCGGTGGCCCTTGAGGCATTGGCCCAGGTGCTGCCCGATGCGGCAACCCTGCAGCTGCCCCATGTCGGGCACTGGCCGCAGCTGGAGGACCCCGAGGGGTTTGACGCCGCGCTGCTGGACTTTCTGGCCCGGCGCCGCTGGCTGCACTGACCGGCGCACGGCAGCCGCCCAGGGCCGGGACCGGCCGCTGTGTGCTGGCATGATCGCCGCCTCGGATGTGACCCCTATGCTGTTTGCCCTCAAGAAAATCCTGTCTGCGCTGCTGATGCCGCCGGTGTTCAGCATCCTGCTCGCGTTTGTGGGCCTGTGGCTCGCGCGCTACCACCGCCGCACGGGCTTGGCCGTGGTGGTGCTGTCGTTGTTGTCCGTGCTGGCGCTGTCGTGGCCGCCCGTGGCCGATGCGCTGGTGCGCAGCCTGGAGCGTCACCCTGCCGTGGCTCCCAAGCAATTGCCCCAGGCGCAGATCCAGGCCATTGTGGTGCTGGGGGGCGGGGCCGACACGGTTGCCCCTGAATACGGGGTGGACGTGCTCAGCCGGGGCGCCCGTGAGCGGGTGCGCTACGCCGTGTACCTGCAGCAGCAGACGGGGCTGCCCATTCTGGCCACGGGGGGCTCGACGGGTGGCATGCGCGCCGAAGCGCTGGTGATGAAGGACGTGGTGGAGCGCGAGTTCAAGGGCCGGGTGCGCTGGACCGAGGTGGAATCGCTCGACACCCGCAACAACGCCGAAAAATCGGCGGCGCAGCTCAAGGCCGCAGGCATCGAGCGCATTGCGCTGGTCACCCATGCCTGGCACATGGTGCGCGCCACGCGGGACTTCGAGCGCGCGGGGCTGCAGGTGCTGCCTGCACCCACGGGCTTCAAGGGTGGGCAGGCGCGCAAGCTGTACCGGCTGCTGCCCCGGGCCTCTGCGCTGGCCGACAGCAGCCTGGCGCTGCATGAATGGCTGGGCATCCTGGCCCAGCACTGGTCGCTGGATTCTTGAGAAGGTGTGAACGAACCCGCCATGCCCGCTCATCCCGCCAAAACACACCCGCTCGTCGTTGCCAATGCTCGCCATAGCCCGAGCTATGGCTGCGCTTTGCGCCTAGATCGGGCGCGTTGTGGCGGCCTGCTCGGGCACGCCGGATTCATTCACACCTTCTGAGCGCGCTACGCGGCGGAGGGGGCGCTGAGGAAACCGCTGGCCGCTGCCACGGCCTGTGCATCAGACTGCACGGCCCCCGGTGGCCCGCCCTTGCCCCACAGGGCGCCGCCCCAGGTCATCGACAAGAACTGCGCGCACAGTGCCACCGAATCGATCATGGGCTGGGCCTTGGTGCGGTCGCCGCTGGTGGTGATGAGTGCCAGCGTCTTGGCGCCCATGGGCTCCTTGAAGGCCAGGCCCGGCACGCGCATCCAGGCGCTCCAGTGGTCCAGGTAGGTCTTGAGCGGCGAGGGGATGCTGTACCAGTAGACCGGAGCGACAAACACAATGTGTGTGGCCGCCAGGGTGGCGTCGAGCAGGGTCTTCATGTCGCCCTCGGGCGGCGCGTAGGTGCCGGTGGTGTGGCGCTGGTCCACAAAAGGCGGCAGGTCCATGCGGGCCAGGTGGTGCCAGGTTTGTGGGGTGCCCGCAGGCAGCGCGGCGGCGGCCTGGCGGGCCAGCCATTCGGTGTTGCCGACATGGCCCGGCTCGCGGGTGGAGGTGGTGAGGAACAGGTAGTGAGGTGCGGTGGGCGTGGTCATGGTGCCATCGTAGCGCTGGCCTGCGCAGGCCGCAGGTACGCCAGGCACAGCGCGACCAGCGCATCCTCAAACTCGGCGCTGTCCAGCAGCGGCGACTGCTCCAGCGACGCGGCGCGCACCGCCCCCATGAAGGCGCGCGTGAGCACGAACAGCTGCGCGGCCGATGGCGGTTGCAGATGGTGCTCGTCGGCCATGCGCTGCAGGTGCAGGGCAATGCGTTCGCTGGTGCCCCGCACCGACACCAGCATGGTTGCGCGGTAGTCCTGTTTCCACGACAGGCGGGCGAGGGCCCGCAGCTCCTGCGGCCCCCCGCCAAACGCCTGCAGGTAGTGGCGCACATAGTGGCGCACCTGCTGCTCGGGGGGCCAGCCCTCGGTGCGGGCCTGGGCCAGCAGTGCATCCAGCGCCAGCATCACGCGGTCGCAGTGTTGGTCCAGCATGGCCACCAGGATGGCCTCCTTGCTCGGAAAGTACTGGTAGAGCGAGCCCACGGACACACCCGCCACCTCGGCAATGCGGTTGGTGGTCAGGGCGCCTTCGCCCTGCGTGGCCACGATGCGGGCCACGGCCTCAAAGATGGCATCCACCGTGAACTGCGAGCGCTCCTGCCGGGGTGTGCGTCGGGGGGGTGAAACGGCTTTGGACATGGGCAAACCTGAGCGCAATGCGAGTAGGCGGCAAGGCCGGGGCGGCCTATTCTGCCGCCATCCACGCAACCCGCCACCCGGAGAACCCCGCCATGAATGACACCAGCCAGCTCGCCCTGGGCGCCGCCGCCATTGGCCTGGCGGGCACCTGGGTGTGGCGCCAGCGCCCGGCCCTGCGCACGCTGCACCGGGCCAGTGCCATGGCGCTGGCGCTGTTCCTGGTGGCGCATGTGTTGGGCCATCTTGCGGGCCTGGCGGGGGCGGCTGCGCATCAGGCGGTGCTGGAGGCGCTGCGCAGTGTGTACCGGCAACCTGTGGTCGAGGGCTTGCTGCTGGCGGGGGTGCTGTTCCAGGCGGGCAGCGGGCTCACGCTGCTGTGGCGCGGCTGGCGCCAGCGCCGGGGTGCCGTGGCGTGGGCACAGGCGGTGTCGGGTGCGTACCTGTCGCTGTTCCTGCTGATCCATGTGGCGGCCGTGCTGGCAGCGCGCCAGCAAGGGGTGGACACCAATCTGCAGTTTGCGGCGGCGGGCATGCACACGCCGCCCTGGCAGTGGTTCTTCGGGCCGTACTACTTTCTGGCGGTGCTGGCGCTGTGCACCCATGTGGGCTGTGCGCTGTACTGGAACCTGCCCCCCAGGCAGCGCGCCCCGGTTCTGGCGGCGGCCCTGGGGGTGGGGGTGGTGCTGGCGGCCACGCTGGTGGTGATGCTGGCGGGGGGCTTCCAGGGTCTGGAAATCCTGTTGGCCACCGGGCCCGGCGTGGTGCCGGTGGCTGGTTGAGGGAGGCCTAGCACCGGTGGCACCCCGGACGCCGGGGCGGCAGCGTGGATGTGGCTCAGGCCACCTTGGCCGTCAAGGTGCGGTTGCCCTGTTCCATGCCGCAGAAGCCGAAGTTCATCGCAGGCACCTGGCCGCTGATCAGTTCGGCCAGCGCCTTGCCCGAACCCGCGCCGTGGGTCCAGCCCAGCGTGCCGTGGCCCGCATTCACCCACAGCTTGCCCACGCGCGTGCGGCCGATGAACGGGATGTTGGTAGGCGTGGCCGGGCGCAGGCCGGTCCAGTACTGCGGGTCGCCGCCTTCTTCGGGCGTGCGGGTGTCGCACACGCCGGGCAGGATGGCCTCGATGCGGCGCGAAAGCATGTGGCAGCGGGCGCGGGCCAGGGAGCTGTCGAGTGTCAGGTCCCAGCCGTTGAGTTCGATGGTGCCTGCCACGCGCAGGTGGTTGCCCAGGCGGCTCATGGCGATCTTCTTGCCGTCGTCGATGGTGGAGACCATGGGCGCGCCCTCGGGCCGCAGCAGCGGGAAAGTCGCGCTGTAGCCCTTGCCGGGGTAGATCGGCAGATCCACGCCCACGCTGCGCAGCAGCGGCGCGCTGTAGGAACCGCAGGCCACCACGACGGCATCGGCCTTCAATATGAAGTCTTTTTTGCCTCCACCGCCCGGCTGGCGTGCCATAACAGCTACAGAATCAATAGCATTGCCAATCTTGTTCAGG
The DNA here is from genome assembly GCF_001633105.1 of Acidovorax sp. GW101-3H11. Classification (GTDB taxonomy): domain Bacteria; phylum Pseudomonadota; class Gammaproteobacteria; order Burkholderiales; family Burkholderiaceae_C; genus Acidovorax. The sequence continues at coordinate 11,421 of NZ_LUKZ01000025.1, read as the reverse complement.
CGCAGCACGTCGTGGCCGTAGAGGAACTGTGCGCCCCGTGCGATGCAGCGGCGTGCCAGCTCTTGCGTGAAGACACGCGCATCGCCGCTTTCGTCGGTGCTGGTGTAGGTGCCGCCGGTGATCTTGTCGCCATAGGCCCTGAAGGCGGGCTCGATCTGCAGCAGCTCGTCGCGGCTGACCAGGCGGCGCTGCACGCCGTGCTTGCGCATCAGCTCCACGGCATGGCCTGCGGCGTCAAACGATTTCTGGTCGGTGTAGAAGTGGGCGATGCCGCGTTCGAGCCGGTTGTATTCGATGCCGGTGGTGCCCACCAGGTCCTTCAGCGCTGCATGGCTGTAGGCGCCCAGCGCCACGATCTGCTGCACATTGCGCTCGAACGCCGTGTCGTTGCACTGCGCCAGGAACTGCAGGCCCCAGCGCCATTGCTGCCAGTCCATCTGCGGGCGGAACAGCAGCGGCGCCTCTTTGTCGAACATCCACTTCAGCGCCTTCAGCGGCGCCTCACGGTTGGCCCAGGGCTCGCAGTAGCTCACCGAGATCTGCGCCGCGTTGGCAAAACTGGTTTCGAGCGCCGCATCGGGCTGGCGGTCGATCACGATGACCTCATGGCCCCGCTCCAGCAGGTGCCACGCGGTGCTGATGCCGATGATGCCGGCGCCCAAAACAATGGTTTTCATGAGGGCGCAGTGTGCGCGACATTGCGTTCTACTAAAAGCAAAATTAAACTTACTCCAAAAACATCAGGACGTCTAATGCAAAGACCCCTGCTGCCGTTGCCTTGCCGGAGACCAGAACCATGAGCACCTACGACCCTGCCGCCCTCGAATGCCTTGCCGCCATCGTTGAAGAGGGCGGTTTCGAGCGCGCAGCGCAGCGCCTCAATGTCACGCAGTCGGCCGTGTCTCAGCGCCTGCGCGCGCTCGAAGCGCAGGTGGGCTCGGTGCTCATCGTGCGCAGCCGGCCGCTGCGGCCCACGTCGGCGGGGCAATTGCTGCTCAAGCACACCAAGCAGATGCGCCTGTTGCGCGCCGACCTGGAGCGCGACTTGCAGGAGCTGGCGCCCAGCGCCCCCGGCGGCACGCGCGAGGACGAGCGCATCTCGATCGCCATCAACGCCGACAGTATCGCCACCTGGGCCATGGGCGCATTGCACGATCTGGTGCGCGAGCGCCTGCCGCTCGAAATCATCGTGGACGACCAGGACTTCACACAGGAATGGCTGCGCTCGGGCCAGGTGCTGGGCTGCGTGACCACGCTCAAGCAGGCGCTGCGCGGCTGCAAGATGGTGCCGCTGGGGGCCATGCACTACGTGGCTGTGGCCTCGGCCAGCTATGCAGAGCAGCATCTGCCGCATGGGCTCACGCCGCACAACTTCCGTGACGTGTCGTTCCTGTCGTTCAACCGCAAGGACGACATGGCGGCCGAGTTTGTGGCGCGTGCCTTCGGGCTCAAGCGTGTGGCGCTGAACCACCTGTTTGTGCCCGGTTCCGAGGCGCAGATGCGCGCCGTGGCGGCGGGCTGGGCGGTGGGCGTGGTGCCCGAGCTGCTGGCGCGCGGCCCGATCGCCGACGGCAGCATGGTGGACCTGGCGCCCGGCCGCTCCCTGCCCATCCAGCTGTACTGGCATTGCTGGAACCTGGAATCCGAGCTGCTCGATGCCTTGTCGGCCGCGCTGACCGGCGCCGCCGCCCAGTCGCTGGTGTCCTGAACACACCCCGCGTGCACTCCCGGGGCGCACGGTGGAAGGCACGCTTTGTGCTGGTTAAAACGTGAACGACGTAGTTGCATTGCAACTTAGTCATTTATTTTTTTACCGTAATGTATAAAATATAGGCCATGCAAACCCAGCCCCCCAAAGTCTCGTTCAAGGAGCAGATGCACCAGGCGCGCGAGGAGGCCATCCTCCAGTCGGCCTGCCGTCTGCTGGGCGAAAAGGCCTTTGACGCCATGACCATGGACGACGTCGCCAATGCCGTGGGCATTGCGAAGGCCAGCCTGTACAAGCACTTCTGCAGCAAGGAAGAGCTGTGCAGCGCCGCCATGGTGCAAATCCTGGGGCGCGTGCAGGCTTACTTGGCGGGCCTGCCCGCCGACATGCCGCCGCTGGACAAGCTGCGCTCGCTGGTGCGCTGGTCGCTGGAGCGCCTGCTGACCAACGAAATGCCGCTGCTGCCCAGCCGCAACTCCACGCTGCGCGCGGTGCTGATGGCCAACAAGGACTACCTCAACGGCCTGGTGGGCGTGAGCGACCAGATCGGCGAATGGATCACCGAAGCCCAGGCCCAGGGCGTGATCAGCCCCAGTCTGCCGCCCATCGTGGTGCTGTACACCCTGTATGCCCGCGCCTGCGACCCGGTGGTGAGTTTTCTCAAGGAAAGTGGCCAGTACTCGGACGCGGAGATTGTTGACCTGGTGGTGCGCACCTGTTTTGACGGATTGGCGGCCCGCTAGGAAGTCCCCCCGGTTTTTTCCTGGATCCGATCAAAAAGAAAGCCCGGCATGCCGGGCTTTCTTGCGTGGGGGCCGTCCTTTTCGGTAGTTACTTGGGCAGGATCACCTTGTCCACCACGTGGATCACGCCATTGCTGGTGAATACATCGGCGGCCGTGATGTTGCTGGTGCGCATGTTCTGGTCGGTGATCACGAGGCTGGTGCTCACGGTGAAGCTCTGGCCCTGTACCGTGGTGATGGCGGTGTTGGTAGGCACCTCGGCCTTGAGCACGCGCGCAGGCACCACGTGGTAGGTCAGCACCTTGGTCAGCAGCGCGGTGTTGGCCAGCAGGTCGGCCTTGCTCACCCCCAGCTCGGTCAGCAGGGCGGCAAAGGCGGCGTTGGTGGGGGCAAACACCGTGAACGGGCCGGTGCCCTGCAAGGTGCCCACCAGCCCTGCGGCCACCACGGCCTCGACCAGGATGCTGAAATCCGGCAGGGCCGAGGCCGTGGCCACGATGTCCTTGTCAGCGGGCAGCAGCACCTTGTCTACCAGATGCACCACGCCGTTGCTGGCCTGGATGTCGGTGCTGGTGATGGTGCTCACGCGGTTGCGGCCGTCGGTGATCTTGAGGCCGTTGTTCGATTCGATCTTGAAGAATCCGCCGGACACCGGCGTGATCGCCTTGCCCAGCGGCACATCGGCCCGCATCACCTTGCTGCCGAGTACGTGGTAGGTCAGCACGGCGGTCAGCAGCGGCTTGTTGGCCAGCAGCGCGTCCTTGGTCACGCCCAGCTCGGCCAGCAGCGCAGCAAAGGCGGCGTTGGTGGGAGCGAACACGGTGAGCGTGCCGGTGCTCAGGGTGTTGGCCAGCCCGGCAGCCGTGACGGCTTCGACCAGGATGCTCAGGTCGGGGGTGTTCTGCGCCAGCTCGACGATGTTGCGCTGGGGTTCGTCGTCGCTGCCCCCACAGGCTTGCAGCAGGGTGGTGCTCGCGCCCAGGGCGGCGGCCATCAGGACGGTGCGGCGGTTGAATGCGGTGTTCATGGGTCGCTCCTCTCGGTATCGATGGAAATGACACGCCAGGATGGGCGTGGCGCGAATGTATAACCAATTGGTATAAAAGTAAACCAACTGGTCATTCAAAGACCATTCGGTAATGATGGGTGAAAAAAAAGCCCTGCAGAGGCAGGGCTTGGTGCGATGCGCACGAAGGCGCCGGGAGTTAGCGCACGATCAGCAACGGCACCTTGCTGTGGGCCAGCACCTGGGTGGTGACCGAGCCCATCACCAGGGTGGCAATCGCGCCGTGGCCGTGCGAGCCCATGACCAGCAGGTCGAACTTGCCGGTGTCGGCCACCTTGGCAATGGTTTCGCCCACGGTGCCCACCTTGACGCTGCGCTTGGCATCCACGCCATGGCGGCCCAGGAACTTGCACACGGGCGCGAGGATTTTTTCGGCTTCTTCGGCGTGGTAGGTGTCCACCACTTCCTTGCCCAGGGCCGCGCGGGCGCGGGCGGGCAGGGGGGCTTGCACGGTCAGCACGGTGTAGGTGTGGGTGCCGCCCAGCAGTTCTTCGTGGGTGGCCAGGTAGGCCAGCATTTTCTTGGTGTAGGCGCTGCCATCGACAGCAAGCAGGATGTTCATGGTGTTCTCCGAGAAGGGATAAGGCAGACTACTCTGCGCAGGTGCCTGTTGTCTTGACCTGGGTCATGCTTTTTTGTCCGGCGCGTGGCGAATTCACAAGAACCGCGCGTTTGATCATACGGTGACCGTCCAGCAGGGCCGGAAGGTGGCCTGCTCCCCCTTGCGGGCATAGCCCAGCGGGTTGGCCGCCACGCGGCATTGCCATGCCGAACCATCGCTACGCTGGCCCTGGGCCAGATAGTCGCTGGGCGCATGCAGGTGGCCATGCAGCCACAGCTGCGCGTGGGGCAGCAGGTGGTCCAGGGCGTTGCAGAAGCCTGCCGTGCCGGGCACGAGGCCATAGCGCGGGTCAGCACTTTTCAGGCTGGGCGCAAAGTGAGTGACGGCCACGGTGGGGCCGTCAAACGGCTGCTGCAGGGCGGCGGCCAGCCACTCCTGGCAGGCCAGGGCCTGCTCGCGCAGGGGTTCGGCCAGGAACGGCTCGCCATGTCGGGTGCCGCCGGTCTTGCGCAGGTAGAAGTTGGCGGCGCGGAAGGCTTTGTCGCGCAGCTTCAGCCGCCGTCCCAGGTCGGTGCAGCCCTCGTGGTCGGCCAGGGCGTCAAAGTCGCTCCAGAGCGTGGTGCCCACGAAACGGATGCCTTGCAGCACCAGGGTTTCGCGCTCCAGCCAGACGATGCCCAGGCGGTCGCAGGTCTGGCGCAGCCGCAGGTGCGCGGCGTCGAAGTCCTGCGCGTCGTACTCGTGGTTGCCGGGCACAAACAGCACCGGGGTGGGCCAGCCCGCGTGCTGGGGCAGGGGCGAAAAACGGGTCAGGCCAAAATCGTCGTCGGCCAACTGCGAGCCAGGCTGGTAGGAGCCCACGTCCCCCGCCAGCACCAGCACGTCGGCACCGGGGGCGGGTTCGGGAACAAAGTGGGGATGGGCCTCCAGGTGGAGGTCGGACAGGAGCTGGATGTTCATGCAGCACACAGTCTACGGGCTCTCCTGTTCCGGGAAGGTGCGCCGCGCGGAACGTGCCAGCGCGTGCAGCAGCCAGGTCATGGCCGCTTGCTGCGGGCCCCGGCGGCGCCACAGCGCGTCCACGTGCACCGGGGGCACATCCAGCGGCAGGGCCCGTTGCACCAGCTTGTCGGCAATGCCGGTCACGGGCACAAAGTGGCGCGGCAGCACGGTGAGCAGGTCCGAGCCCGACACCACCCGCCCCGCCGTGAAGAACTGGTTCACGGTGATCACCACCTTGCGCTCACGCCCCAGCGAGGCCAGGGCCTCGTCAATGAAACCGAAGGGTCGGCCCGAGAAGCTGACCAGCATATGGCGTGCCTGGCAGTAGGCGTCCAGCGTGAGGGGGGCATCCGCCAGCGGATGGCCCTGGCGCATCACACACACATATTCGCCGTCGTAGAGGCGGCGGCTCTCAAACGCCACCACGCCGCCCGACTGGGCGCGGGCTGTCAGGTCGGCCAGCGCTGCCGGGAAGTAGCCCACGGCCATGTCGGCGGCCTCTTCGTCCAGCAGGCGGCGCGGGTCGCGCGTGGTCAGCGGCAGCACGCGGATGGCGATGCCGGGCGCTTCGCGCTCGATGATTTCGACCAGGGCAGGCACCAGCGTGGCGGCCGTGGCGTCGGCCATGGCCAGCACAAAGGTGGATTCGGCGGTGGCCGGGTCGAACAGGCCCGGGGCCAGGGAATCCTGTAAATGGGCCAGAGCCTCGCGCACTGGCGGCCACAGCGCCAGCGCCCGGGGGGTGGGCTCTACCCCCTGGCCGCTGCGCACCAGCAGCTCATCCCCCAGCACCTCGCGCAGGCGCCGCATGGCGTTGCTCACGGCGGGCTGGGTGATCGAAAGCTTGTGTGCCGCACGCGTGAGGCTGCGCTCCGCCATCACCTCGTCAAAAACGCGCAGCAGGTTCAGGTCGAGGGAGCGGAAGTTCAGGGGTGTCATGGCTGGTTATCACCGTTATGAATATCCATGATTCAAAATATAAACTTGAACACGCAAAGGGTAAACCCTAATATCACCCCATCGCCCGGCAATCTCGCCACAAGCGTTAGAAAAGGGAAACCGAAATGACCGCCTTTGCACACGTTGAATACCCCACCGAACACCCCGGCGTTGTCCGCGCCGAAAACGCCGCCGCAGCCCTGAAGGGCGCTGCCGCCCGCTTTGATGGCGCCCGTGGCGCTGCCTCCCTCCTGCTGGCGGCCGTGGTGTCCGCACTGCTGGTGGTGGCCAACCAGGTGATCGACACCTGGAGCGAAGGCCACCTGCTGGCCGCCTGGATGGTGCTGTGGCTGGTGGCGTTTGCCGCTCTGGCCCTGCTCACCGCCCCCGCACGCCGCGCTGGTGTGGCCCTGCGCAGTGGTGTCCAGGCCTGGGCAGAAAGCCGCCGCCGCGTCGCTGAAGACGAGCGCACCTGGCAAGTCGCCATGAAGGACCCCCGCATCATGGCCGAACTGAACCATGCGATGGGCATCGCCACGGTGGACGACATCCGCAAGTACTACTGACCGCTGAACCCGCCGCGCTGGTGGGCGGCGGGGGCGCAATCGATTGAAAGCCGTGGCATGCCACGGCTTTTTTTATGCCCTTTTCTGGTGAGCGGGGGCTTGCCGTGCACTGCGAGCCAGCGCAAAAAAAAAGCCGCCCCGCCAGAAGGCGGAGCGGCTTTGAAGGGAAAGCTTCTCAGATCTCAGGACGGCAGCATCAGGCTACCAGGCGCTTTTCCAGCGCGGCCTTGGTGTCCAGCAGCGCCTGGGGCAGGTGGTAGGCCAGCTGTTCGAAGTGCGCATCGTGCAGCTTGAACTCTTCGGCCCAAGCGGCCTTGTCGATGCTGGTCACGGCGTCGAACTTCTGGGCGCTGAAGTCCAGGCCCGTCCAGTTGATTTCAGCGTACTGTGGAGCCACGCCGAACATGGTTTCCTGGCCTTGGGCCTGGCCTTCGATGCGGTCGATCATCCACTTGAGCACGCGCATGTTGTCGCCATAACCGGGCCAGACGAACTTGCCCGCCTCGTCCTTGCGGAACCAGTTCACGCAGAACACCTTGGGCACGGCCTTGCCGGTGGCGGCAATCTTGCCTTCCATGCTGAGCCAGTGCTGGAAGTAGTCGCTCATGTTGTAGCCGCAGAATGGCAGCATGGCGAAGGGGTCGCGGCGCACCACGCCCTGGGCGCCGAAGGCGGCGGCGGTGGTCTCCGAACCCATGGTCGCGGCCATGTACACACCTTCCGTCCAGGTGCGGGCTTCGGTGACCAGCGGCACGGTGGTCGAGCGGCGGCCACCGAAGATGAACGCATCGATCGCCACGCCATTGGCGTCGTCCCACTGTGCATCGAGCGCCGGGTTGTTGGCGGCAGCCACGGTGAAGCGCGAGTTGGGGTGGGCGGCCTTGGCGCCGGTTTCCTTGGCGATCTGGGGCGTCCAGTCCTTGCCTTGCCAGTCGATCAGGTGGTCCGGCAGCTTGCCGGTGTCCTTTTCCATGCCTTCCCACCACACGTCGCCGTCGTCCGTCAGGGCCACGTTGGTGAAGATCACGTCACGGTCCAGACTGCGCATGCAGTTGGGGTTGGTGTGCATGTTGGTGCCGGGGGCCACGCCAAAGTAGCCGGCTTCGGGGTTGATGGCGACCATCTTGCCGTCGGCACTGGGCTTGATCCAGGCGATGTCGTCACCGATGGTGGTGACCTTCCAGCCCGCAAAACCAGCCTCGGGCGGCACCAGCATCGAGAAGTTGGTCTTGCCGCAGGCGCTGGGGAAGGCCGCTGCCACGTGGTACTTCTTGCCAGCGGGGTTGGTCACGCCCAGGATGAGCATGTGCTCGGCCAGCCAGCCCTGGTCGCGGCCCATGGTGGAGGCGATGCGCAGGGCCAGGCACTTCTTGCCCAGCAGCGCGTTGCCGCCGTAGCCCGAGCCGTAGGACCAGATCTCGCGTGTTTCGGGGTAGTGGACGATGTACTTGACCTTGGGGTTGCAGGGCCAGCTCGTCGTGTCCTTCTCGCCTTCAGCCAGCGGGGCGCCCACGGTGTGCATGCAGGGCACGAACTCGCCTTCCACGCCCAGCACGTCGTACACGGCCTTGCCCATGCGGGTCATGAGGCGCTGATTCACGGCCACGTAGGCGCTGTCGGTCAGCTCCACGCCGATGTGGGCAATGTGGCTGCCCAGCGGGCCCATGCTGAAGGGCACCACGTACATGGTGCGGCCCTTCATGCAGCCGTCAAACAGGGGCTGCAGCGTGGCGCGCATTTCGGCGGGCGCCATCCAGTTGTTGGTGGGGCCAGCGTCTTCCTTGGCGGCCGAGCAGATGTAGGTGCGGTCTTCCACACGGGCCACGTCCGACGGGTCGGACCAAGCCAGGAAGCTGCCGGGGCGCTTGGCGGGGTTGAGCTTCTTGAAGGTGCCTGCATCGACCAGTTGCTGGCACAGGCGGTCGTACTCTTCCTTCGTGCCGTCGCACCAGTAAATGCTCTCGGGCTTGCACAGGGCGGCCATGTCGGCCACCCAGGCGAGCAGCCGGGCGTTTTTGACGTAACTGGGGGCGTTGAGATTCAGGCCCTGCATGGTGGGTGCGTTCATCGGGGGAGCTTCCTAAGTTGAAAAACAGTTTTTTCAAAGGAAGCGGACCGGGCGGAACGCGGCAAGGCCTGGCGCAGTTGCGGTGCTGAGCGCTGCCTTTGAAAAAACGGCTTTCTTGCTCAGTCGGCGGGCGGGAGCGTGTGTCAGCCCCACGGGGTGGAGGCTATTCCACGGATTCCGCGGGTCGGCTGGGATGTCAATTTTATGAATCTACCGCCCGTTTGTCTGTCAGACAGGGGGTAAAACCATGCAAAAAATGCATGGGGTTATGCGTGACTGGGGCCAATCCCTCACGGGTTGGACGGGGTGCCTTTCCACCGCTCGTAACCACTCTTGCGCAGTGCGCAGGCCGGGCAGGTGCCACAGCCGTAACCCCAGGCGTGTAGCGTGTCGCGCACGCCGTGGTAGCAGGTGTGCGAGTCGTTCACGATCAGATCCACCAGCGCCTGTCCGCCCAGGGACCGGGCCAGCTCCCAGGTTTCGGCCTTGTCCAGCCACATGAGCGGGGTGTCGAAGGTGAAGCGCTGGCCCATGCCCAGCGACACGGCCACCTGCAGGGCCTTGAGCGTGTCGTCGCGGCAGTCGGGGTAGCCCGAGAAGTCGGTCTCGCACATGCCGCCCACCAGGGTGTGCAGGCCGCGCCGGTAGCCCACCGCAGCCGCGAGCTGGAAGAACAGCAGGTTGCGCCCCGGCACGAAGGTGTTGGGCAGGCCGGCGGCGGTCATCTGGATCTCGGTGTCGCTGGTCAGCGCGGTGTCGCTGATGTGGCCCAGCACCGCCAGGTCCAGCATGTGGTCGTCGCCCAGCCGTGCATCCCACTGCGGAAACCGGGCGCGCAGCGATGCCAGCACCGTCTGGCGTGCCTGCAGCTCGATGTGGTGGCGCTGGCCATAGTCAAAGCCGATGGTTTCCACATGGGCAAAGTGTTCCAGCGCCCAGGCCAGGCACGTGGTGGAGTCCTGGCCTCCAGAAAAAAGAACGAGGGCGTGTCCGGGTCGCATGGGGGCTCCTGGTCGGAAGATGGAAATGGGGACGGCGGGAAAGGCGGGGCAAAAAAAAAGCCCCGCAGCGCGGGGCGTTTGGCAGCGTTGCGGGCGGATCAGGCCATGAACACGGCGATGAAGGCCAGCAGGAAGATCAGGACGCCGCCGACCACGGGCAGCACCACGGGCATCATGGGCACGACGTTTTCCACGGGGTCGTGCGCTGCGGTCTGAGGGGCGTGAGAAGTGTTGTGGTCGGACATGGGGGGCTCCAGATGCTGAAAACTTGCGCAATTCTAGCCGCCTGTGCGCCGTGGCGGCCAGCGGGGCGTGGGGTTCACATCAGCGCGGCTTCCATGCCCGCCGTGCGCAGCTGCTCCAGCACCTCGGCCACATGGGCCTTGCTGCGGGTCTGGAGCACCAGTTCGATCTCCACGTTCTGTGCGGCCAGCAGGGTGAAGGCGCGCTGGTGGTGCACCTCGCCGATGTTGGCGCCCGCGTCGGCCACGGTGGCGGTGATGCGCGCCAGCACACCCGGCACGTCGCGCGCGCTGACCTTGATGCGCGCCAGGCGGCCCGACCGCACCATGCCGCGCTCGATGATGGCCGCCAGCAGCAGCGGGTCGATGTTGCCGCCGCACAGCACCAGGCCCACGCGCTTGCCCTGGAAGCGTTCGGGGTAGCGCACCAGTGCCGCCAGGCCTGCAGCCCCTGCGCCTTCGACCAACGTCTTTTCAATCTCCAGCAGCATCAGCACGGCCTGCTCGATGTCGCCTTCGTCCACCAGCACCAGGTCGTCCACCAGGCGTTTGACGATTTCCTGCGTGATCTTGCCCGGCGTGCCCACGGCAATGCCTTCGGCAATGGTGGAGGTGCCCTGCGGGTGGTGCGTGCCCTTCACCGCGTTGACCATGGCCGGGAAGCGTGTGGTCTGCACGCCCACGACCTCGATGCCCGGCTTGATCGCCTTGGCGGCCGTGGCCACGCCCGAGATCAGCCCGCCGCCGCCCACGGCGATCACCAGCGTGTCCAGGTCGGGCACGGCCTGCAGCATCTCCAGGCCCAGCGTGCCCTGGCCCGCAGCCACGCCCTCGTCGTCATAGGGGTGGACAAAGGTCAGGCGCTGCGCGTCGGCCAGCGCGTAGGCATGCTGGCGGGCTTCTTCCAGCGTGTCGCCGTGCAGCACCACCTCGGCGCCAAAGCCACGGGTGCGTTCCACCTTCACGGCGGGCGTGAAGCGCGGCATCACGATCACCGCGCGCAGGCCCAGGCGCTGCGCGTGGTAGGCCACGCCCTGCGCATGGTTGCCTGCGCTCATGGCCACCACGCCCCGGGCGCGTTCGTCCTCAGACAGCAGCGTGAGCCGGTTGCAGGCGCCCCGTTCCTTGAACGAAGCGGTGAACTGCAGGTTCTCGAACTTGAGGAACACCTGCGCGCCCACGATCTGCGAGAGTGTCTTGGATTCGACACAGGGGGTGTCCAGCACCTGGCCTTGTAGGCGGGTGGCGGCGTCACGGATGTCTTGGAGGGTCAGCATGGCGCCATTGTGGCGCAGGCTTGTGGGGGGCCGCCACAGGGTTGCACGGAGGACGTGGCGTGGCGCTGGGGTGGCCTTGTGGTGCATGTACAAGAAAAAGGCTCTCTTCCGTTTCGGGTGGAAAGCCACATTCCCCACCATAGCCATGGTCAGGCCCTTGCTTTTTGCAAAGGACTGCCCGGCAGGTGAGTGAGCTTTCCAGCGATCAGGAACGCCATGGCGATGAAGTGGTCGGTGGTGCCATAGC
>NZ_LUKZ01000024.1 GCF_001633105.1 Acidovorax sp. GW101-3H11 | reverse complement strand
CAATTCCATCTGGGCCAGTAGCTCTTGCTTGCGGGTCTTCTTGGTGCTCAGGTTCAGCTCAAGGCTGCTTTGCTTCATGGCTTGCGAGGATGCCATGACTGATCTGCATCTATCAGACTGCTCGCGAGGTTTTGCAGGATTTCCCTAGACCTCATCGCGCACCACTTTTGCTTAAAAGTCACTGGTTTAGAGATTTTCAGCGTATTTATGTGTGCAGATATTTGCAATACAGTCTGTGCATCATCGCTCTGTAGCGGCTTTTTTTCCTCTTTTTTCAGCGAGCTTTTCCATGACCGACCGCACCCCCATCCACGGCCTGCAAGTGGCCACCTCCCTGTTCCGCTTTATCGAAGACAAGGTGCTGCCCGGCACGGGCGTGGGCGGCGAAGCGTTCTGGAAAGGTTTTGACGCCATCGTGGCCGACCTGGCCCCGCGCAACATCGCCCTGCTGGCCGAGCGCGACCGCCTGCAGACCGAGCTGGACACCTGGCACAAGGCCAACCCCGGCCCCATCCAGAACATGGTGGCCTACCGCAGCTTTCTGGAAAAGATCGGCTACCTGGTGCCCCAGCCCGCCGATGTGAAGGCCACCACCGCCAACGTGGACGACGAGCTGGCCACGCAGGCCGGCCCACAGCTGGTGGTGCCCATCCTGAACGCGCGCTATGCGCTGAACGCCGCCAACGCGCGCTGGGGCAGCCTGTATGACGCGCTGTATGGCACGGACGCCATTCCAGAAACCGATGGAGCTGAAAAGGGCAAGGGCTATAACCCCGTGCGCGGCGCCAAGGTGATCGCATTTGCACGCCAGGTGCTGGATGACACGGCACCGCTGGCCAGCGGCTCGCACAAGGATTCGACGGGCTACAAGGTCGAGGGCGGCCAGCTGGTGGTGTCGCTTGCCAACGGCAGCACCACAGGCCTGAAGGACGCATCGCAGTTCAAGGGCTACCAGGGCAACGCCGCCGCGCCTTCGTCGGTGCTTCTGCAGCACAACGGCCTGCATCTGGACATCCAGATCGATCGCAGCACGCCCATCGGCCAAAGCGATGCAGCGGGCGTGAGCGACCTGGTGCTGGAAGCCGCCCTGTCCACCATCCTCGACCTGGAAGATTCCGTGGCGGCCGTGGACGCCGAGGACAAGGTGCTGGGCTACAGCAACTGGCTGGGCATCATCCAGGCCACGCTGACCGAGCAGGTTGCCAAGGGCGGCAAGACGATCACCCGTGGGCTCAATGGCGACCGCATTTACACCGGCCCCACTGGCGGCGAAGTGCGCCTGCACGGCCGCTCGCTGATGTTCCTGCGCAATGTGGGCCACCTGATGACCAACCCGGCCATCCTGTGGACCGATGCGCAAGGCACGCAGCGCGAGATCCCTGAAGGCATCATGGATGCGGTGGTGACCACGGCCATTGCCCTGCACGACCTGCAAGGGCACGGTGCCAACGGTATTCGCAACAGCCGCAAGGGCAGCGTTTACATCGTCAAGCCCAAGATGCACGGCCCCGCCGAAGTGGGCTTTGCGGCCGAGCTGTTCGGCCGCGTCGAGAAGCTGCTGGGCCTGCCCGACAGCACGGTGAAGCTGGGCATCATGGACGAGGAGCGCCGCACCTCGGTCAACCTCAAGGCCTGTATCGCCGCCGCATCGAGCCGCGTGGCGTTCATCAACACCGGCTTCCTGGACCGCACGGGCGATGAAATGCACACCGCCATGCACGCGGGCCCCATGGTGCGCAAGGGCGACATGAAAACCAGCGCCTGGATCCAGTCGTACGAGAAGAACAACGTGCTCGTGGGCCTCTCCTGCGGGCTGCGCGGCAAGGCGCAGATCGGCAAGGGCATGTGGGCCATGCCCGACCTGATGGCCGAGATGCTCAAGCAGAAGATCGCCCACCCCAAGGCCGGCGCCAACACCGCCTGGGTGCCCAGCCCCACGGGCGCCACGCTGCACGCACTGCACTACCACCAGGTGAAGGTGAGCGACATCCAGATCGAGCTGGAAAAGACCGATGTGAACGCCGAGCGCGACAACCTGCTGACCGGCCTGCTGACCGTGCCCGTGGCCGCCGCCCCGAACTGGAGCGACGCCGAGAAGCAGCAGGAGCTGGACAACAACGCGCAGGGCATCCTGGGCTACGTGGTGCGCTGGGTGGACCAGGGCGTGGGCTGCTCCAAGGTGCCCGACATCCACAACGTGGGCCTGATGGAAGACCGCGCCACGCTGCGCATCAGCAGCCAGCACCTGGCCAACTGGCTGCACCATGGCGTGGTGACCGAGGCACAAGTGCGCGCCACGTTCGAGCGCATGGCGGCCGTGGTGGATGGCCAGAACGCGGGCGACCCGCTGTACCAGCCCATGGCAGGCAACTTTGGCACGAGCATGGCCTACAAAGCAGCGTGTGACCTGGTCTTCAAGGGCATGGAGCAGCCCAGCGGCTACACCGAGCCACTGCTGCACGCCTGGCGTTTGAAACTGAAGGCCGCGCAAGCCGCCTGATACGGCGCCTGCGGAGGCGCGTGGTGAGCGCCCCGGTGGCGCCATCGCGCTGCACCGCGGCCCATTGCTATTTATTTGATAGCTGCCTGCGCAATACCAACGCGCGCAAACAGCTATTTTTATGGGTATTTCTGTCTCATCCGCTCGCTGCGGCGCACCGCAGCGCACGGAACCTCGCCTCGCTGGCAAGAATTGGTTGGGCAGCCCGGTGGAGAGGCGGCTTCATCCCGTGCACATCGCCGTACACTGGTCGCCCCACGCCGCCACCGGCCCGGCACCATGTCCACCCCGTCCCTCTCCAGCCCCTCCTGCTGCCCGCTGTGCGGCGGGCACAACCTATGCGCCATGGCCGCAGGCCGCCCGCCAGAAAGCTGCTGGTGCATGACCCAACCCATCGCACCTGCCGCCCTGGCCGCCGTGCCCGAGGCACAGCGCGGCAAGGCCTGCATCTGCCCGGCCTGCGGCACGCCCTCCAGCAACACCCAGCAACCCTTTGCACGCCCACCGGGGCCTGCGTCGATATGATTTCCGCTTTTTGCGGCGATACGCCCTGAAGGAGTCTGATATGCCCACGTACCACGTTGAAATGATGGAAGGCCGCACGGTCGAACAAAAGCGCAAGCTGGTGGAAGAGATCACCCGCGTGAGCGTCGAGGTCCTGGGCGGCTCGCCCGAGTCGGTGGACATCCTGATCACCGATGTGAAGCGCGAAAACTGGGCCACCGGCGGCAAGCTGTGGCTGGAACGCAGCTGACCTGAAGCACGGCCTGGCCATGTGGCGCGACAGAAGACACCCCATGGCCGCATTGCATCCCTGCCTTGTCTAGCCCTTTTCACCCGTTGCGCACGGTGATCCACCCATGACAGCCGCTCCCGGCTCCCTGTCGGTGCTGAGAGAGCGCTATGGCGAGCGCTACCGCTGGCTGCTTTTGCTGTCGGTCATGGTGGGGACCATGGCGTCGATCATGTCCTCCACCATCGTGAACGTGGCCATCCCGGACATGAGCCACTACTTCACGCTGGGCCAGGAGCGTGCCCAATGGGTCACCTCGGGCTTCATGGTGGCCACCACGGTCTCGATGCTCACCACGCCCTGGCTGCTGTCGCGCTATGGCTACCGCGCCACCTATGTGGGTGCCATGCTGGTGTTGCTGCTGGGGGGCGTGGGCGGCGGGCTGGCGCAGGACTTTGGCCTGGTGCTGGCTGCGCGGGTCGCCGAGGGCCTGGCCGCCGGTGTCGTGCAGCCCATTCCTGCCGTCATCATCCTCTACGCCTTCCAGCCGCATGAACAAGGCCGCGCCAGCGGCATCTTTGGCATGGGGGTCGTGCTCGCACCTGCGATCGGGCCCAGCGTCGGGGGCCTGCTGGTGGACTGGTTTGGCTGGCGTTCCATCTTCTTCATGGTCGTGCCGCTGTGCCTGGCCTCGATCTGGCTGGCCTACAAGTTTGTGCCCGTCACGGCGCCCGGCGGGGTAGAGGCCAACCGCCAGGGCGAGCCGCTGGACTGGCGCGGCCTGCTGCTGGGCACGGTGGGCACGCTGTGCCTGCTCAATGGGCTGGTGTCGCTGCATGGCGGCTCCATGGCCGAGGCCGTCGCGCTGCTGCTGGGCGCAGCCTGCGCGGTCGGTGCATTCATTGCCTGGCAGCGTCGCCTGATCCACCAGGGCCGCAAGCCCTTGATGGACCTGCGGCTGTTCCAGTACCGGCAATTTGCGATGGGCAGCGTGGTGGCCTTCATCTATGGCACGGCTCTGTTCGGATCCACCTATCTGCTGCCGGTGTTCATGCAGCTGGGGCTGGAATTGTCAGCCTCGCATGTGGGCACGCTCATGCTGCCTGCCGGGTTGGTGCTGGCCGCCACCATCGCCGTTGTGGGGCGGCTTGCAGACCGCCAGCCCACACATTTTCTGGTCAGCACCGGGCTGGGCCTGCTGGCGCTTTCTTTTGGCCTCATGGTGTGTGTGGGCCTGGGTTCGCCCCTCTGGATGCTGGTGGCTTTTGCGATCCTGGGACGCATCGGGCTCGGATTCATCCTGCCTTCGCTCAACCTCGGGGCAATGCGGCCGCTGGACAAGTCGCTGATCTCCCAAGGTTCCAGCGCCATTGGCTTCCTGCGCATGCTGGGCGGCGCTGCGGGCGTGAGCCTGTGTGGCATCGTCCTGGAATGGCGGCTGGTTGCCCATGGCGCTTCGCTGGCCGCTGGTGGCAGCAATCCTGCCCGCATCGCGGCCTTTGGCGAAACCTTCTTGATGCTGACTTTTCTGTGCCTGCTGGCCTTGGTGGCCGCCTGGCAACTGCGCGAGGCCAAGTCCCGCTGAGCTGGGGATGATGTTCACCATCAGCGGTTCGGGCTTCAGGCATCATCTATCGCCCCACACGACACCCTAGAAACGGAATTCCCGCCATGTGCCAACTGCTCGGCATGAACTGCAATTTTGTAGAATTTCCTTTATAAATCAATGATTTAGAAGATGGAAATTTTTTCATGTGTCACCTTTAGGGCGTAACAGGTGCAACCTACTGGTGATACCTGCACTAGCGCCTCAATCTACCGTGTCGATGCGAGCGGGTCTGTCCCCCATGGCACGTTCAATCCTCCCCCCTTACCCCCTTACCCCCTTCAAACAGCCTAGAGCTGTGCTGTAAGCCCCTAATCTATATCGATGCAGGGGTATGCCGCCATCAGAAGGCTCAAGCGCCTATAGCGCTTCCTGAGTCTCGTTTGCAGGAGGTCCGCAATGTCGCTTCCATAGTCCCAAACCCCTTGTAAGTGATTGATTTCATTAGGGGGCATTTAGAAGCTCCCGAAATGGACAGAAGCGAAGATGCGTCAGCAGAGATTCAGGACATGAGGCTCGCCATCTCCCTTGAGGGAGCGGGGAGGGTGTGAGATAGGAATGTGTGAGATGTCCGCATGGGTATACCTGTGCGAACACGTAGACCAGCGGCCAGAATCCGTCCGTTAGGGTTGACAGACCACATACGGACAAACTACAGTTCGGTCACCACATCAACGGACAGAACTTCATGGCAACGATCCTGTATGCCCGAGTCTCAACCTCAGAACAAACCATTGAACACCAACGCACTCAAGCAGAAGAAGTGCTTGGCATCCGGTTGGATAGGGTGCTCGCCGACGAAGGTGTGTCGGGTGTACTCACAAATCTAAAAGACCGCCCTGAAGGTAGACGGCTGTACGACATCCTCAGAGAAGGGGATACGCTGGTGGTTCGCTGGATTGATCGCCTGGGTAGAAACTACAGCGACGTAACAGACAGCATTCGAGAGTTTCTGAAACGCGGTGTCATCATCAGGACGGTGATCAATCGGATGGTGTTCGACGGAAGCACTACCGATCCCACGCAGATGGCTGTTAGAGATGCCTTGATCGCATTCATGGCGGCAACCGCCCAAGCTCAAGCCGAAGCAACTAAGGAGGCCCAAAAAGCTGGCATAGCCCATGCCAAGGCGAACGGTGCATTCAAGGGCAGGAAACCCAGCTATGACCGTGCACAGCTGACGTCCGTAATAAGTATGCTGGGAGCCAAAGACAGCGTGCAGACCATTGCCAATACGCTAGGCCTGACTAGAGCAACGGTGTATCGGATTCAGGAGGATTCTGCCAAGGCATTCGCGGCTCTCGACATGTGGGGTGAATAGGGCAACGACCGCCACATTTCCGGACCAGTCTGCCCATGAGAGCACTCAGACTCCTGTGCGGGCACTCGCGTCCCATTGTGTTGTCTGGAGCAACTTAGCAAGGGCCTGCGGCGGATCAAGTTGGCATGAACGACACCAGTCAACGTAAAAGGTGACGTCCACATACCGCTCTCCACGTTCAACTTTCGAGATGAACGATTGCCCAACTCTGAGGGCTGCAGCCAAATCGGCCTGCGTTAGCCCTGCACTCTCACGCATTTCTCTCATGTGCACCTGAAGTGCTGCATAGCGGGGATGATGGACGGAACCAGACGCGGGCATGTCCCGCAATCGTCAAGTCCAAACTGGAATAGTCCACATTGGACTATGATTCATGAGCTTTGTGTCTTCAGCTGAGCGCTACGGCAGCGGAACTGAATCTAATTGTCAAAGGAGGGACAGGTGGAGATATTTCTTGGTATTGTGGGCTTGCTAGTGGTCGCTTGGCTTTGGAGATCAAGACACTACGACAAGCAAACTACGCTCGATTTCGATGTCTGGCTTGCGAACTACGAAGCTGTATCTAATCCGCTCCAACAATCTCGGATGGCTGTAGCTTTCATTAGCCAATCCATCCACATGGCTTGGAGTAGCGGCATCATAAACAGTAAGCAACGAGACATAGTAACCGCTACCTTGAAGTCTCAGCGTGCCACAACAACTCTGATGATGTGGTTTGGCTCTGCACTCCCAGCAGTTATTCGTGCCGTTGGTAGAGACGACTTATCGAATTCACCAGCTCGCATGGTCGGAATGCTGATATTGCTAGCCTGGATTAGCCCAGAATCCGAAAGAGAAAATGCGGTTCGGCAGTTCGTTTTTCGACGATAGAAGTGCAAATCAGGACGAGCACTATATCTAATTTATTAGACCTCGGGCTTCTACGATATCTGTTTCTCTGCCTTCCATATCGCATTACTCACGGCCTGAATCGCGGCAAGCCCTTGCTTCAATGGAATTCCTGATCCATAGATGTCACATCCCGGACGATCATAGGGTCGCTTGTGAAAAAGATGCGGGTGCGTCTGATACCACTGTTTCATGGCCTGCATCGGCGTACTGCTCTTGAGCGCTGACTGCGGCAACTGGTGGTTGTACAAGGCCACATAGCGCAGCAAGGTC
>NZ_LUKZ01000023.1:151140-151853 GCF_001633105.1 Acidovorax sp. GW101-3H11 | reverse complement strand
GGAGTGGTGCGGGCGTTCTTGTGCAGGGCAATCAACATGGCTTCACTCCCTGGATAGATTGCAAGGACTCTATCAACTCCTTCAAAACAGCTCGGGCCATGAAGAGTGGATAGCGTTTAGAGTCTATGCAATCGTCCGGGATGCGACACTTAGCCAAGTGATGCAACTTAGGCGGGACCGACGACGACCAGAGGTGAAAAGGCAATTCGTCGATACATATCTCGGCAATCACCGCTGCAAAATCCTTTTCGTAGCAATCCTGAAGAATCTTCAGGTTTGTAGATGGAAAACTGTCCTTGAACTCTTTGTTGAAGTCAGGATAAAAGTACCGAATAAGCGCTGCTTCGTACAACGAAATTCGCTCGGCCTCTGATGTGTTGTAGAGCTTGTCGAGACCTTGCCTGATGCGCGAGGGGCCATCCTCTGTGTTCTGCGCATAGGGATTCATCATTGTGATCAACTGGTTACTCGGCTGAATCTCTAGAAGCAAAAGAGTTATGCGGTGATCAACAGGGGCACCCTTCAACGCAATTTTCTGCAAAGTCTCATGCTTGAGTAGTCGATCTAGGGTCTGTTGAGAATCAACGGGAGTTGATGACAGCAGCCGCAAGATAGATCACGGCCGAGAAGCTGGTGTCCGTCTTGTCGCTGCGCATTGCGATGCGCTTGAACTCTTTGAGCTTGCCGAAGAAGTTCTCTATCAAGTGACGCCA
>NZ_LUKZ01000023.1:59382-150388 GCF_001633105.1 Acidovorax sp. GW101-3H11 | reverse complement strand
CCCGGGTCACTTGGCTTGCCAAGGCAGTGGGGTTCCATCTTGGCCCATTGCGCGTCTGTCAGTACCCATCGAATGCTCATCCGCTTATTGCACCATAGCCCTGATCTGTTGAATTTGATTCTCAACAGCCCCTAGGGCGTTTCTTGAGCCGCCATCGCCGTAGGCTTGTCCAATGTACTTGACCTCAAAACCAATGGCTTTGGACTTCGCGCTCAGTCGCGATTGCATTTCGACAGCATCCGGCCAGAATCTTTCGCCCTTTGAGTCCCGGAGAAAGTAGTCTTCGCCCTCACGCGACAAGGTAAGGTCGTCGGGTAACTCATATGAAATGGAATGGTGCTTTCCAAGAATCTGAAAGTGCAACACCAGAAGTCGCTCCTTCTGTTCAACCTGAACAAGGTCTATGCGCGGCGTATACCCAATCAGATAGATATGACATTTCTCTACGACGGGCTTTAACGACTCAAGCTGATCTTTTTCGTATATCCCCTCGGCGGGAATCGTGCAGTAGCTGGTTGCATACATGCCAATCGCATGTTCGACATCAAAGGCCGCTTGGCCAAATAGTTTGTCTTTAATGTTTTTCGATGGTTCTGTGCATTCGTTTGACATGGGTTGTGCAACCTTTGTGCGCATGTTGGGCCGTAGTAGCGTCTGACTTAGTGTGTCCGAAAACAGTGGGATGAGCTTGGCTGAACAGAATTGCTCGGATGTTGCCCCCACAGAACGGCTTGTTTCATGGGCCTCTATGTACAGGGCTGTTGAAACCTCCAAGTGTGAAGATTCTTTGAGATTTGGTGAGTGCACATCGGGCAGCTAGGGGGGCGGTCCGCACTGCGGCTTTCAGGTCAGACGCCGTCTCGGCGACTGGATCACGCGCTGGTTTAGCACTAGCACATGCTTCCACTGCTCCTCGCTCCTACCAATCCTCCTTCACCGCCATCACCGCATCCCTCCCCGCCGCCGCACGCCCTGCCAGCCACGCGGTGACCGTGCCCGACACCACCACCGCAGCACATAACCCCAGCAGCCTCCCCCCCGGCACCGCCAGATCCATCGTCCAGTGAAAACTCTGCGGGTTGACCACGTGCACCAGCACCACGGACACGGCCAGCCCCAACAGCATGCCCGCAGCGGCGCCCACGGCCGTCCACGCAGCGCCTTCGCCAGCCACCACGGTCAGGATCTGCCGCCGGGTGAGGCCCAGGTGGGCGAGCAGGCCGAACTCCTTGCGGCGGGCCAGCACCTGGGCGCTGAAGCTGGCGGCCACGCCGAACAGGCCGATGGCGATGGCGACGGCCTGGAGCCAGTAGGTGACGGCAAAGCTGCGGTCGAAGATGCGCAGCGAGCGGTCGCGGATGGCGCCGGAGGAGGCGAATTCGACCAGGGCTTCGCTGTGGTCGCCCGCGCTTGCCGTGCGGCCTGCGTGGGTGGCGGCCAGGGTGCGGATGGCGGTCTGCAGCGTGGCGGTGTCGGTGCCCTCACGGGGCCACAGGGCCAGGTCGCTGGTGCGGGCGTCGCCGGTCAGGCGCAGCCAGGCGGCGCGGTCCAGGGCCACGGCGCCGGACTGGCGGGCGTAGTCGCGCCACACGCCTGCTATGTAAAAGATAGCTGCTTGGGCATGTCCATCGCACGCAAACGGCTTAAAAGACTCTGAAAGTGCAGGCCATTCCATGCCGGGGCGCACGCCATACAGGTCCACCACCGCTTCGCTGATGTAGACACCGGTGCGGCCCGCAGGCACGCTGAGGGGCTCGCCCACCATAGGCAGGCTTTGGGCGGGGTTGTCGCCCAGGGGGCGGCTCAGCACGGCCAGGGCGGGCAGGGTGGGCGAGAGCTGCACGGGGCTGGCGCGCAGGGCTTGCACGCGTTCCACGCCGGGCAGCTGGGCCACGGCTTCGGCAAAACCGGCAGGCAGCAGGGCGGCCTCGGTGCCCGTGGTGCTGCTGGTGCTGAGGGCTGAGCGCACATACAGCGGCGAGGGCAGCACGGCGTCCAGCCACTGCGTGACCGAGCCGCGAAAGCTGGCCACCATCACCGTCAGCGCCACGGCCAGGCTGAGCGATGCGACCACGCCACCCACGGCAATGGCGGCGCTGCCGCGCATGCGGCGTGCGCGCTCCAGCGCCAGCAGGGGCAGCGTGTGGCGCGCGGCCAGCGGCTGGAGGGCTGCCAGCAGCCGCGCCATGCCCCAGGGCAGCAGCGCAATGCCGCCCACCAGCAAGAGGCCAATGGCCACATACGCCGCCAGCGGCACGCCGCCCACCGGGGGTGCCAGGGCCAGCAGGGCGCCGCCCGCCAGCAGCACCAGGCCCAGTGTGCCCCGGTCGGCCTGGCTGGCGGCGGTGCCCAGGCCCTTGAGCGTCTGCGCTGGGGGCAGCTGCTGTGCGGCGCGGGCGGGCCACCAGCCGCCCACCAGTGCGGCGGCCACGCCCAGCGCGCCATACACCAGCGCGGCGGGGGCGCTCCACTGCAGCGCGGGCCGCACGCCTGCAAAGTAGCCACCGCCCAGGTCGCCGCCCAGCAGCTGCAAGGCGGTGGCGGCCAGGGCGGTGCCCAGGGTGATTCCCAGCACGCTGCCCAGCAAGCCCAGCGCGGCCGATTCGGCCAGCACCAGCAGCAGGCGCTGGCGCGGCGTGGCGCCCAGCACGGCCAGCAGCGCAAACTGCGGCCCGCGCTGCGCCACGCTGAGCGCCAGCACCGAGAACACCAAAAAGGCCCCGGTGAACAGCGCCACCAGCGCCAGCACCGTGAGGTTGACGCGGTACGCGCGCGAGAGATTGCTGATGCGCTGGGTCGCATCGCCCGGCTGCGCAAACACCGCATTCACGGGCCAGCCGGGCTCGGCGTGCAGCGTGCGCTGCCAGGCGGCGGTGTCGGTGCCGGGCTGCAGTTGCAGGTCGATGCGCGTGAGTGCACCCTGGCGGCCAAACAGGTCTTGCGCGGCGCCAATGTCCATCACCGCCAGCGGCGCGCCACCGGCGGCCACGGTGCCTGCCACCTGCACCGGCACGCGCTGCTGCAGGCCGGTGATCAGCAGCACGGTGGGCGGCGGGCTGCCACGGTCTTTGTCGCCCTGGGGTCCACTGGTGGGCAGGCCCAGCGCTTGCAGCGCGGCGGTGTTGAGGAACACGGTGGCGGGGGCGAACAGCGCAAAGCGGTCGGCACCATCCCACGGGCGCGGCATGAGCGCGGGGGCCATGGGGGGCAGCAGCAGCGCGTCGGCGCCCAGCACGCGCAGCGGGGTGCGGGCGGGGTTGGGCGTGGCAGTGGCATCCACGGCCTGCGCCACGGCCGACAGCTCCAGCAGCGGGCTGGCGCGGGCCACCTGCGGGTCGGTGGCCAGGCGCTCGTACAGCGCCTCGGGCAGGGGGCCCTGCATGGCGCGCAGTTCCAGGTCGGGCTGGCCGTTGACGGCGCGCACGGCCTGCGAAAACTCGTCCAGCGCCGAGGCATTGATCACATGCACCGCAAACGCCAGCGCCACGCCCAGCATCACGGCCGCCACCGCTGCGGCGCTGCGCCAGGGGTGGTGGCGCAGGTCTTGCCAGGAGAAGGTGCGGAGCAGGGCGAGCATGGGTTGCATTGTGGCTGCAGGTGGGTGTGTGGCGCGGCACCGCTGGTGTGTGGGGCAGCCCAAGGCGGTGTTTGCAATGCGCGAGGCCGCCGACCCGTGCGGATGCGCATTCCAATCATTCCAAAGAACCGTTTGGGCTGAGCCCTGCGACGGACTCAGGACAGGTTGGTCGAAGCCTTGCGCTGCGTTTCGACGGGCTCAGCGTGAACGGTTTTCTATTTTTGAATGCTGGCCGGTGTCAACACCCAAGCGTGTGCATGCGCTGGTACTTCAGGGCATGGCCCGCGTCCCCACGGCCCGCTGCAGCATCGCCGGGCCGGTGAGCACGGCGCGCACAAAATCCGTCTGCCGCCCCACGCCCGCCTTGGTGGCGATGGTGCGGAACTGGCTGCGCACGGTGTGGATGGACACCGACTGCTGATCGGCATATTCCTGCAGCGACAAGCCATTGACCAGCGCCTGGGCCAGCCGGGCTTCGGCGGGCGTGAGTCCGTACAGGCTGCGCAGCACCCCTTCGAGCGACTGCAGCGCGCTGGCCGGGTTGCTGATGAAGATGGCGCCACAGGCATGGGCGCCAAAGGGCTCGGACCAGTGCGGCAGCGGCGCCACCATCACATGCAGCTCGCTGCCTGCCAGGCTGCGCAGCCGCATGCTGGTGCCCGCGTGCATGGGTGCGCCGGTGGGTGTGGCCACCACGGCCCGCATGGCGGCCTGCAGGCGCTGGTCGTCGGCATGCTGCGTGGCGTGCAGGCCGTCGCGTTCGTGGATGCACAGCAGCCCGCTGGACTGGGCCAGTGTGTGCGCGCGGCCGTTGGCGTGCAGCAGGCAGGCGCCTTCGCCCAGCAGCACCACGCCCATGGGCAGGCTCTCTATCACCGACAGCGATGCATGCGCGAGGGCCTCGGCGCGGTGCAGGCGCCGGTGCAGTGCAAACGCCGTCTGCAGGTGTGGCACCAGCGACTGCAGCCGCAGCTCCTCGTCGGCCGTGTAGGGGCCGCAGCGCTTGCTGCGCACGGCCGTGACGTTGAAGGAGCGGTGCCTGCGCTTTTCGACCACCGCCGCCAGTGTGTAGAACAGGTCGAGCGGACGAAGCCAGTCGCAGTGCCATTCGGTGCGCGGCAGATGTTTGTCCGGATAGAACTTGGACCCATTGACGATGCGGCCCTCGTGGTGCATGCGCTCGTCCTGCGTCCAGACATTGGTGCGGCAGTAGTGGGCCGCAAAGCTGGCCATGGAATCTTCGTCCACCCCATGGTGGGCGGCGAGCGAGGTCGTCCCACCCGTCACCTCCACCGACCCGTCGGAGAAATCCTGCCCAAAGATCATCGTGGTCTGCGACGAGAACTCGGCGGCGAAGCGCGCCAGGAACTCCTGCCACCGACTCGCGTCCAGGGCCGCGTCGTAGACGCTGCGGATCAGGCCTGGCATTCCGATGTCGTTGTGGGCGTAGGTCGGCAGCGTGGTCATGGGTCCTCGTTCCGGGGGGGGCGATCGGGCCGTGCAGTCTGCCAAATCATACGTTTGGGGGATGCCGAGGACAACACGAATGGATACAAAGGCGCATGTGCCGGGCGCCTGCGGCGAGCAAGGTGGGCCGGAGTGCAAGGCACAGGGTTCCTGGTGGGGCTGCCGCATCCGGGGTGCGCGGGGCAACCCGTGTACCCCGGCTGTTGTGCCGCTGCAGGCCTGGCGCGCGGCTTCAGTCGGTGGCGATGCCGTCTGCAGTGAGGCGCAGCACCCGGTCCGCCCGTGCCGCCGCCGCATCCGAATGCGTCACCAGCACCAGCGATGCGCCATGCTCGCGCGTCTGCGCCAGCAGCAGGTCCATCACGCGCGCGGCGGTGGTGGGGTCGAGGTTGCCGGTGGGTTCGTCGGCCAGCAGCAGGGCGGGGCGGTGCACCAGCGCACGGGCGATGGCCACGCGCTGCAGCTGGCCGCCGCTGAGCTGCTGGGGCAGGCGCGGGCCCAGGCCTTCGAGCCCTACGGCATCGAGCATGTGCTGCACGCGTTCGGGCTCGCTTTGCCCCAGCAGCATCAGCGGCAAGGCCACGTTTTGCGCCACGTCCAGGTGCGGCAGCACGTGGAAGGCCTGGAACACAAAACCCACATGGGCGCGCCGCCACAGTGCGCGGGCGGTGTCGTCCAGCTGGCCCAGGTCGGTGGTGCCATGGGTGATGCTGCCGGTGTCCCAGCTATCGAGGCCCGCCAGGCAGTTGAGCAGGGTGGACTTGCCCACGCCGGAATCGCCCACGATGGCCACAAACTCACCCGGCGCCACGCTGAAGTGCACGTTGGCAAACACCGGCGTGCTGCCGTAGTGTTTGCCCAGGCCGTCCACGCGCAGCAGGGTCATGATGGGGCGCGCTGCGCGAGCCGCTGCAGCACGGCCTGCACCAGTTGGGCCACGGCGTGGGGGTGGTCGCAGGCGATGGTGTGGCGCTGCGGCATGCTGCGCAGCCAGGTGATCTGGCGCTTGGCCAGCTGGCGCGTGGCGGCAATGCCGCGTTCACGCAGCAGGCCCATGTTGATGGGGCGGCCGGGCGCTTGCGCGGCGATGAAGTCCAGCTCGTCCCACACCTGGCGGTAACCCACGCAGCGCATGGCGGGCAGGTCGGGGTGCAGGTCGCCGCGTGCGCGCAGGGCCTTCACCTCGTCGATGAAGCCACCGGCCAGCATGGCGTCAAAACGCTGGGCAATGCGGTCGTGCAGCCAGGCGCGGTCGTCGGGTTCCAAGGAAAAAAGGGCGTTTCCGCGCTCTGGTAAAGCGTTGTTAGCTCCTTTTTTTGTAGTATGGAAGCTCGACAGCGGCTGGCCGGACACCTGCCACACCTCCAGCGCGCGCTGGATGCGCTGGCTGTCGCCGGGGGCCAGACGGGCCGCCGTGACCGGGTCCACGCGCGCCAGCTCGGCATGCATTGCGGGCCAGCCCTGCTCGGCGGCCTGGGCCTCGATCTTGGCGCGCACCTCGGGGTCGGCGGCGGGCATGTCGTCGATGCCGTCGAACAGCGCCTTGAAGTACAGCATGGTGCCGCCCACCAGCAGCGGCAGGGCGCCGCGTGCGCGGATCTCGGCGATGAGCCGGGTGGCGTCTTGCACAAACTCGGCGGCGCTGTAGGCCTGCAGCGGGTCGCGGATGTCGATGAGGTGGTGCGGGACAAAGGCGCGCTCGTCCGGCGTGGGCTTGGCGGTGCCAATGTCCATGCCCCGGTACACCAGGGCCGAATCCACGCTGACGATCTCGACCGGCTGGCCCTGCTTGCCCAGCACGGCGGCCAGCGCCAGGGCACCGGCGGTTTTGCCGGATGCGGTGGGGCCTGCCAGGGCGATCAGGGGCAGGTCGTTGTGGGGCTCAGGCGCGGTCACGGGCGGCTCCAAACTTCTGCACCAGCGTCCACGAAATGAGGGCCAGCACCACCGACCAGAACCAGATGCCGTTGACCAGCGGCCACACCGTGCCATCCAGCCGCTGGCCCAGCCAGCCGCCAATCGCAAAGGCCGCCAGCATCATCATGAAACCGTTGAGGGCCGACGCCACGCCCGCCGCTTGCGGAAACGGCCCCACGGCGCCACTTTGCCCGCAGGGCTGGTGGATGCCATGGCCCAGCATGAACAGGTAAAACGGCAGTAGCAAGGCCCAGGGGTGGTGCCAGCCCATCCAGGCCACCAGCGCCATCAGCGTGCCGCCTGCCACGCTCAGCCCCCCGGCAATGGCCACCGTGCGCTGCAGGCCGTGGCGGGCCAGCAGGCGGCGGCACAAAAAGGTGCCGCCCAGGTAGGCCGCGCAGGCCGAGGCCATGGTCCAGCCAAACTGCGTGCGCGAGAGGCCCAGCACGTCGATATAGACAAACGACGACGCCGCCAGAAACGTGAACAGCCCGCCGTAGGTGGCGGTGGTCTGCAGCGAAAACGCCCAGAAGGTGGGGCTCTTCAGCACATGCATCCAGGTGCCCGCCAGTGCGCGCGGCTGCAGGGCCTGCGGGTTGCGCTGTGCCAGTGTTTCGGGCATGCGCAGGGCCACCAGGGCCAGGGTGACGAGCGCGTACACCGTCAAGGCAGACAGCGCCGCGCGCCAGCCCAGCCATTCGCTCAGCAGCCCGCCCAGCGGCGCGCAGATGCAGGCCACGATGCCCAGGCCGGTGAGCGCCTTGGACATGGCGCGTGCGCCCTCCAGCGGCGTATACAGGTCGCGCACGATGGCGCGCGCGCACATCACCACCGCGCCCATGGCCGCGCCCTGGGCAATGCGCCACACGATGAGCAGCGCCATGCTGGGCGCCAGAGCGCTGCCCACCGAGGCCACGGTGTAGATGCTCAGCCCCGCCAGCAGCACGGGGCGGCGGCCAAACCGGTCGGACAGCGGGCCCCACACCATCTGCGAGCAGCCAAACGCCAGCAGCAGGCCGCTCAGGGTGAGCTGCGCCGCCGACAGCGGTGCGCCCAGGCTGCGGGTGAGCGCGGGCAGGGCGGGCAGGTACAGGTCGGTGGTGACGGGCTGGATGGACAGCAGCAGGGCCAGCACCAGAATGGCCAGGCCGGGATGGATCGAGACAGGAGCGGGGGCCGCAGGCAGGGCGGTGGCGGAGGGGGCAGACATATCTGTCTGAGGGTACCAGATGGGGCGTGGGCGCCGTGCCGCGCGGGGCTTGTGAGCGGTGGTGAGAACTGGTGTGTGACCTGCGTCGCGCGGGTGACAGGGGGCAGGCCCGGCGGCGCAGCACCATGCTGGTGCGGCTGGCCGGGCCCAGGCAGCCGCACAACAACACACAACACAACACAACAACCAGGAGACATCCCATGCACAAGATCACCACCCCCCGGGCGCCCCAGGGCTGGCGCCCCGCCGTGGCCACCCGGCTGCGCGGCGCGTTGGCGCTGGCCGCCCTGGGCACCGCCCTGGCCGCCCAGGCCCAGGCCCCGGCACTGCCCGCGCCCGAGAGCGTGACACTGGACAAGCTGGGCTACATGACCACCTTCCCGCCCGAGGGCGCGCAGCGGGTGGATTTGAGCAATTCCTTCAAATACCCGCAGATGCGCTGGGCGCTGCAGCACCTGCGCGAGCTGCAGCCCACGCACAACATCCGCCGGGGCGGGGCGGCCGCATCAGCCTTGCCTGCAGACCCCAAACCCCTGGGCAGCGTGGTGTTTGACGACGACAAGGGCCAGCCCATCACGGTGGACCAGTGGCTCACCCGCACCTACACCGATGCGCTGGTGGTGATGCACAAGGGCCGCGTGGTGTACGAGCGCTACGACAACCAGATGAAGCCGTACACGCCGCACCTGCTGTTCTCGGTCACCAAGTCGTTCACCGGCCTGATGGCGGCGCAGCTGGCGCACGAGGGCAAGATTGACCCCAACGCGCTGGTGACCAAGTACGTGCCCGAGCTGGCCGACTCGGCCTGGGGCGACATGAAGGTGCGCGAGGTGATGGACATGACGGGGGCCGTGCGCTTCCGCGAGGTCTACACCGACCCCACCACCGAAATTTTTGGCTACAGCTGGTCCAGCGGCATGCTGCCGCGCCCGCCGGGCTACCAGGGGCCGACCAATGTGTATGACTTCCTCAAGACGCTCAAGAAGGAAGGCGAACACGGCGCAGGTTTTGTGTACCGCACCGTGCATTCCGAGGTGCTGGGCTGGATCGTTTCGCGCGCCACGGGCAAACACTGGGCCGAGCTGATGAGCGACAACGTCTGGCAGAAGCTGGGCATGGAGGAAGACGCCCACGTGATGGTGGACAGCGTGGGCACACCGCTGCAGGGCGCGGGGCTCAACGCCACGGCGCGCGACCTGGCGCGGTTTGGCGAAATGCTGCGCCTGGGCGGCAGCTACAACGGCCAGAAGATTTTTGATAAGGCCGTGATCGACGACACCGCCAAGGGCGGCGACCGCGAGAAGTTCAAGATGGGCGGCATGGCGTTTCGCCCCGGCTACAGCTACCGCAACCAGTGGTGGGTGCTGCACAACGCCGACGGCGCCTGGGAGGCCGCAGGCATCCACGGCCAGTTCATCCACGTGAACCCTGCCGCTGAGATGGTGGTGATCAAGCTCTCGTCGCACCCGGTGGCGGGCGCGGCCTTTACCCATCCGCTCACGCTCAAGGCCTGGGCGGCACTGGCGCAGGCGGTGCGGCGCTGAGGTTTCTGCGTTGAGGTGACAGCGCCTGGGCTTTGGCCTCGGCGCTTACTTCAGCTTGAACAGCGCCACCATCGCCTCGCGGTACAGGCCCTGGCCCACGGCGTTGGTGTTGTGGTGCGAGCCACCCTCCACCAGCACAAACCGCTTGGGCTCTGCCGCCGCCTCGTACAGCTTGCGGCCCAGGCTGGGCCGGATCAGGCTGTCCTCGCTGCCATGCACCACCAGCAGGGGCGAGCCGATTTCCGCCACCTTGCGCACGGATTCAAACCGCTGCGTGATCAGCCCCGACACCGGCAGCCAGCCCCACTTGAAGGTGCTGACCACCTCAGGAATGCTGGTAAAGGTGCCTTCGACGATGGTGCCCTGCTCATCCTGCACCTGGCGCGCCAGGTCGATGGCAATCGCGCCGCCGAGCGAGTGGCCAAAGATGTAGCGGGGCTTGCTCGGCTTGTGCTGCGCCAGCCAGGCCCAGGCGGCGCGGGCGTCCTCGGCGGCCGAGGCCTCGGACGGCAGGCCCGCGCTGCTGCGGCCAAACCCCCGGTAGTCGATGGCCAGCACCGAAAAACCCAGCTCCTGCATGCGCCGGATGCGGTTGGACGAGCCCGCCACGTTCCAGCGCGCGCCGTGCAGGTAGAGCAGCACGGGCGCATCCTTGCGCTCGTGGGGCAGCCACAGGCCGTGCAGGCGCTCGGCCTTGCCACTGGTGTCGGACTGGAAGTCGATCCACACATCCTCCATGCCTTCGGTGGAGGGGGCGCCGCCCCAGCTGCGGTCACTGGGCTGGAAGATCCACTCGCGCTGCTTGGCGTCGAGGGTGGCGCAGCCCGCCAGGACGGCAATGGCCAGCGCCAGGGAAATCAGGGCAGGGGTGCGTTTCATGAAGAGGACAGAGCGGTGCGATGCCGGAAAGTTCTGTCCTCCATGCACGCTCTGTGCCCATTGTGCTGAGAACGTTGCCCAATGGGGGGCAACCTCCTGCCTTTTCTCCTCTTTTGCGGGGGATTTTGGGGCTAGCCTAGACCACGCCCTGCGCCAGCATCGCGTCGGCCACCTTCACAAAGCCCGCGATATTGGCGCCGTCCACATAGCTCACGCGGCCATCGGCGTGTTTGCCATAGCGCAGGCAGGCCGCGTGGATGCCCTGCATGATCTGCAGCAGGCGGGCATCGACCTCTTCGCGCGGCCAGGCCAGGCGGGCGGCGTTCTGGCTCATCTCCAGGCCCGAGGTGGCCACGCCCCCTGCGTTGCTGGCCTTGCCGGGCGCATACAGCACGCCAGCGGCTTCAAAGACCTTGGCGGCCTCGATGGTCGAGGGCATGTTGGCCCCCTCGGCCACGCAGACCACACCGTTTTTGATCAGGGTGGCGGCGTCGCGCGCGTCCAGCTCGTTCTGGGTGGCGCAGGGCAGGGCCACGTCCACCGGCACATGCCAGGGGCGCACACCGGCCTCAAACTTCACACCGGTGCGCTCGGCGTAGTCGCTCACGCGGCCGTAGTGGTGGTTCTTCACGTCCATCAGGATGGCGAGCTTCTCGGGCGTGAAGCCGTCCTCGTCCACGATGGTGCCGCTCGAATCCGACACGGTGATCACCTTGGCGCCCAGCTGCAGGGCCTTTTCCACCGCGTACTGCGCCACATTGCCCGAGCCCGACACCGACACGCGCAGGCCGTCCAGCGAGCGGCCGTTGGCGCGCAGCATCTCTTGCGCAAAGTACACCGTGCCATAGCCCGTGGCCTCGGGGCGGATCAGCGAGCCGCCAAACGACAGCCCTTTGCCGGTGAACACGCAGTCCGCCCGGTTGGAGAGCTTCTTCATCATGCCCGCCATGAAGCCCACCTCGCGGCCGCCCACGCCGATGTCGCCTGCGGGCACATCGGTGTCGGCGCCCACATGGCGGAACAGCTCGGACACAAAGGCCTGGCAAAAGCGCATCACTTCACCGGGGCTGCGGCCCTTGGGGTCGAAGTCGCTGCCACCTTTGCCGCCGCCCATGGGCAGCGTGGTCAGCGCGTTCTTGAAGGTCTGCTCGAACGCCAGAAACTTCAGCACCGACAGGTTCACCGACGGGTGGAAGCGGATGCCGCCCTTGAACGGGCCAATCGCCATGCTGTGCTGGATGCGGTAGCCCCGGTTGACCTGCACCGTGCCGTGGTCGTCCACCCACGACACGCGGAACATCACGATGCGCTCGGGCTCCACCAGCCGCTCCAGCAGCCCATGCTCGGCATAGCGGGGGTGCTCGGCAATGAACGGCCACAGGCTCTCCATGACTTCGGTGACGGCCTGCAGGAATTCGGGCTGACCCGGATTGCGGAGGGCGACATGGGAAAGGAAGCTGCCTGCGGACGCGTGTTTCATTGGTGGAAGACCTTCGGTATCAAAAAAGCAGGCAATGGCGCGCTGCAACATCGAATTATGTTCAAAAGTTATACGCTTATGCAGATGTCTCTGCACAATGGTGGGGAATGTGGCGGGTGACTTGCCACATGTTGGTGCATCTGGTGGCGGTGCAAAAAACCGTCACCGGTTGGCAAAAAGGGCGTCACGGCCTTGTCACAAGGCGGGCCCACAGTTCGGCGGTTCTAAACACAACGAGGAGAAGAGCATGCACATTTCTGGTGCGAAGTGGGGAGTTCTGGCCCTGGCGGCCATGCTGGCAGCCTGCGGTGGCAACGACGACAGCCCCTACCCCACATTGAAGGGCGACAAGCCCCTGGTGATTGGCCACCGTGGTGCCAGCGGCTACCTGCCCGAGCACACGCTGGAGAGCTACAAGCGCGCCGTCGAGCTGGGTGCCGACTTCATCGAGCCCGACCTGGTGGCCACCAAGGACGGCGTGCTGATCGCCCGCCACGAGCCCAACATCACCGGCACCACCGATGTGTCCACCCGTGCTGAATTTGCCAACCGCAAGACCAAGAAGATGGTGGACGGCGTGGAAGAAGAAGGCTGGTTCGCCTCGGACTTCACCCTGGCCGAAATCAAGACCCTGCGCGCCATTCAGCCCATGGCCGAGCGCGACCAGTCGCACAACGGCAAGTACCAGATCCCCACGCTGCAGGAAGTGCTGGACCTGGCCAAGAGCGAAGGCACCAAGGCCGGCCGCACGGTGGGCGTGTACCCCGAAACCAAGCACCCCACTTACCACGTCAACCTGGGCCTGAAGCTGGAAGACCGCCTGCTGGACGTGCTGGCCCAGTACGGCTACACCAGCAAGACCTCGCCCGTCATCGTGCAGTCGTTCGAGGTGTCCAACCTCAAATACCTGCGCACCAAGACGCAGATCCGCCTGGTGCAGCTGGTGGACGCAGACGATGTGAATCCGGATGGCACCATGTCGCTGGTCGCCCCCTACGACAAGCCCTACGACTTTGCCGTGGCCGGTGATAAGCGCACCTTCGCCAGCCTGCTCACCCCCGCAGGCCTCAAGGAAGTCAAGACCTACGCTGACGGCATTGGCCCCTGGAAGCCGTACCTGATCCCCTCCAAGCAGGTGGACGCCAACAAGGACGGCAAGCCCGACGACTTGAACAGCGACGGCAAGATCGACGACCGCGACCGCGTGATGATGCCCCCCACCGACGTGGTGAAAAACGCCCACGCCGAAGGCCTGATGGTGCACCCCTACACCTTCCGCAGCGAAGCCCGGCGCCTGGCATCGGACTTCAAGGGCGACCCCAAGGCTGAGTACAAGCTGTTCTACAACCTGGGTGTGGATGGCGTGTTCAGCGACTTCCCGGATACGGCCAAGGCGGCACGGGATAACTGATGAGCAGGTAGCTGGCTAGTTCAATCACAACTGAACCACTAATAAAAAAGCGCCGCAAGGCGCTTTTTTACGTATCTACGGCTCATTTGTTCAAATCAATAGAACCTCTTGGAGAACTTCTCGATATACCCGACCACCAGCTTTCTCTCTCGGTCGTCCTTGATGCTTGGTAAAAGTCTCTCCAAAAATATCTCTCCTTCCGTCTTTTTGTTAAATCCATACAATAGGCCAGCGTACTCGATTTTTCTCATTGGTGAGGGATTTTTGGAATCAACGTACGATAGCCAAAGATTCAATGTGGCATCCATAGATTCGAATGTGCTGACGTATTTTTTGAAGTTTTCAAGAAGGTCAATCGAAATTTGGTCTACAAAAGACTGTCCATCAACTTCATTTGAAATTTCCCA
This sequence comes from Acidovorax sp. GW101-3H11, assembly GCF_001633105.1. GTDB lineage: Bacteria > Pseudomonadota > Gammaproteobacteria > Burkholderiales > Burkholderiaceae_C > Acidovorax. Next base: position 136,496 of record NZ_LUKZ01000023.1, on the reverse strand, counting down.
CCAGTCGTCTGTTTGCGAACTAGTTGGGGAGAATTTATAAAACCGAAATTGAATGTCCGGTTGGTTTCTTTGCCAATAATTTTCAGGATTTCTGTTTATCCAGTCAAGTGCATCAATGAAAATATTTAATTCGATGGTGAATCTAATTTTTTCTTTTGTTGTTGCAACGCTCTTTTTTATATTCACGCAGGCCGTGCCAACTGCGCATTTTCGGACAAATTTCGTTCGTCCTTTTTTTGAAAAATTTAAGGCATGAATTTTTTCAAAAATGAAGATGCACAGCTCGTCAAATACTGCCTGAGGGGATTTCATTAGCTTCTCGCTGGCATGTTTGGGCAAATTGTCATCGGCCAATCACCTATCCTCAGAATGTGTTGGAGTGTTGACCCGGCGACGTCCACCATTCAGGTTGATGTCGGTTGCGACGAGGCTGGACGACCTCTTACCGCCCCCGCAAGAACAACCCATCCAACTCTTTCATCGACAACTGCCGCCACGTCGGCCGTCCATGGTTGCACTGGTCGCTGCGGTCCGTGGTCTCCATCTGCCGCAGCAGCGCGTTCATCTCGTCCAGCGTGAGCTTGCGGTTGGCGCGCACGGCGCCGTGGCAGGCCATGGTGCCCAGGATTTCATTGCGGGCGCGTTGGACCACGGTGGTGGCGTCGTGCTGGGCCAGTTCGGCCAGCACGCTGCGGGCCAGCTCCACCGGGTCGCCCTGGGCCAGGGTGGTGGGCACGGCGCGCACGGCCAGGGTTTTGGGGGAGAAGGGCACGACCTCCAGGCCCAGCGTGGCGAGCACCTCGGTGGAGTCTTCGGCGGTGGCCACCTCTTGCGGGGTGGCGGCGAAGGTGGCGGGGATCAAGAGGGGCTGGCTGGCAATGCGGGCGCCGCTGTCCACCTGGGCCTTGAGGCGTTCGTAGACGATGCGTTCGTGGGCGGCGTGCATGTCCACGATGACCATGCCCTGGGCGTTTTCGGCCAGGATGTAGACGCCGTGCAGCTGCGCCACGGCACGGCCCAGGGGCCAGTGGGCGGTGGTGCTGTCGCGGCCGGTGGGCCAGGTGGTGGTGTCTGCCGTGGCGGTGGTTTCAGCGGCTTCGGGGGCGGTCTGCGGGCCGTCGGGCGCAGCCTGGTGTTCGACTGGCTCGGAGGGCTGGGCGGAGGGTGCCCACAGGCCGCCGATGCTGGCGGGCGATGCTGCGGGGGCTCCGTGGTCGGGACTGCTGCCGTTGCTGCTACTGCTGCTGGTACTACTACTGGGCGCCCACAGCGCCTGCAGGTCTTGCACGCGGTGGCCACGTTCTTCAAATTTCATAGCTGCCTGGGCTTGCCAGGCGGGCGGTAGGGCCTGTTTTTTATCAAAATTTTCTGCCGTGGGCGCAGGGGCTGCTGCGTTGGCTGCCGCCAGCGCGGCGGCGCGGGGCGCGGCCAGCGCGTTTTCCACCGCGTGGCGCACGGCCTGGTGCACCTCGCGGCTGTCGCGAAAGCGCACTTCGATCTTGGTGGGGTGCACGTTCACGTCCACGCGTGCCGGGTCGATCTCGACATACAGCGCATAGATGGGCTGCTTGTGGCCGTGCAGCACGTCTTCGTAGGCGCTGCGGGCGGCGTGGGTCAGCACCTTGTCGCGCACAAAGCGGCCGTTGACGTAGCAATACTGGTGGTCGGGGCGCGAGCGGGCGGCGTCGGGCAGGCCTGCGCGGCCGGTGACGGTGACAGGGCCCACGCGGTGCTGCACGGCGACGGATTGGGTCACGAAGTCCTCGCCCAGCACGTCCGACAGGCGGCGGGCAAGCGCGTCATGGGCGTCCTGCGGATCACCCTGGCCGGGCACAAAGGTGGCGCGCCACTGCTCCACCAGCTTGCCTTCGTGCCAGATGGCAAAGCCCACGTCGGGCCGCGCCAGCGCGTGGCGGCGCACGGATTCGATGCAGTGGGCCAGCTCGGTGGCGTCGGTCTTCAAAAACTTGCGGCGCGCGGGGGTGGAGAAGAACAGCTCCTTCACCTCTACCGTGGTGCCGGTGCTGCGCGCGGCGGGGCGCAGCTCGCCGCTGCGGGCGTCCAGCAAGAAGGCGCTGGCCTGGTGTGCGGGGCGCGAGAGCAGCGACATCTCGGACACCGAGGCAATGGCGGCCAGCGCCTCGCCCCGAAAGCCCATGGTGGCCACGGTTTCCAGGTCGTCCAGGTTGGTGATCTTGCTGGTGGCGTGGCGGCGCAGTGCCACGGGCAGTTCTTCTTGCGGGATGCCGCCGCCGTCGTCTTCCACCGTGATCAGGCGCACGCCCCCGGCCGACAGGCGCAGGGTGATTTGCGTGGCGCCCGCGTCCAGCGCGTTGTCCACCAGCTCGCGCACCACCGAGGCGGGGCGCTCCACCACCTCACCGGCGGCGATCTGGCTGATCAGCTCGTCGGGCAGGTCGCGGATGGGGCGGCGGTGGGGGGCGGGTGCGGGCTGCGCCGCTGCGAGGGGGGATGGTGCGTCGTTCACCCGGGGCATTTTAGGGCGGGGTGCGTGCAGGGGTATCGCCGCGTGTGCCGCAGGCCGATGGGGATAATGCCGCAACTTTTTTTACGTCCGGTGCCCCCACCGGCCTGCCCATGGAACTGGTTACCTTCCTCATCGACTTCATCCTGCATGTCGATAAGTACCTGGAGATGTTTGTGCAGAACTACGGCGCGTGGGTGTATGCGCTGCTGTTCCTGATCGTGTTTGTGGAGACAGGCGTGGTGGTGATGCCGTTCCTGCCCGGCGACTCGCTGCTGTTCATCGTGGGGGCGCTGTGCGGCGCGGGCATGATGAGTTTTCCGCTGGCCTGCGCGATCCTGGTGGTGGCGGCCATCCTGGGCGACCAGTGCAATTATTCGATCGGCCGCTTTTTTGGCCCCAAGGTGTTCCAGTGGGAGGACTCGCGCTGGTTCAACCGCCGCGCGTTCGACCAGGCGCACAACTTTTATGAAAAGTACGGCGGCATCACCATCGTGCTGGCGCGTTTCATGCCGTTCATCCGCACCTTTGCGCCCTTTGTGGCGGGGGTGGCCGAGATGAACCGCGCCAAGTTCAGCGCCTACAACGTGGGCGGCGCGCTGGTGTGGGTGCTGGGCATTTGCACCGCCGGGTATTTCTTTGGCAACCTGCCCTTTGTGCGGGAGCACCTGGACAAGATCATCTGGGCGCTGATTTTTGTGCCGGGCCTGATCGCCATCTTTGGCGCATGGCGGGCGGGGCGTCAGGCCAAGACCGCCTGACAGGCTATTTTTGCTATAAAAAATAGAGCTGCTTGCGCATGATGGATGCGCGCATGCAGCCTTTTTTATGCCTATTTTGGGGTTGAGCCCGGGTCAGCGGCGGCGGTAGCGGCGCTGGTCCCGGTCTTCACCGATCTCGTGGCCAATGAGCGCACCGGCCGCTGCGCCGCCGATGGTGCCCACCGGGCCCCCAAAAATCGCGTTGCCGGCCACGCCGCCGACAACAGCGCCGACGCCTGTGCCCACCTGGGCGCGTGACGGGTTGGACGCACAGCCCCCCAGGGCGAGGGCGGCAGTGCAAGTGCTTGCAAGAAGGATGTGGCGGAGTTTCATGGCGTAAGTCCTCGAAGAAGGGGCAGGCCGTACAGCCTGCCGTCGCTGGCCCGCGACGCCGGGCCTGTGCCTCGACTATGGGCGCGGGGGCTGGCTGCGGGTGTAAGCCGCCTGGGGTGCCGTTTGTAGGACAGATGGCCTTTCCCCCCGGGGGTGCTGGCGGTGCATTTCTAAGGGTTTACGTGGCACCGGCGGCTGTTGCCAACCGCGTGGCGCAGGCAGATCATTTCCTGTGCAAACACATTCTTACAAGGAGGCACCCCATGGACCCACAAGCACAGCAGGCGAGCCGGGGAGGGCTGGGCACCCAGCTCACGGTGGCGCAGCAGATCGGGCTGATCGTGGGGGTGGCCATTCTGGCGCTGGTGGTGGTGCTGGGGCTGAGCCTGGTGCGGGTGCAGCACCTGGGCGCCACGGTGGACCGGCTGGCCACCGAGCAGGTCGAGCGGCTGCAGCTGGCACTGCGCTGGCGCAGCAATATTGCTGTCAACTCCACGCGCGTGTTCTCCATCGTCCAGTCCGAGGGCGATGATTTGCAGAACTACTTCAAGGACATGGTGGCCGCGACCACGGCCGACACCAGCAAGGTGCAAAAGCGCTACACCGAGCTGGAGAACAGCCCCGAGGGCCTGCGCATCCAGGAAGAACTGGCGGCGGTGCGCAAGCCCTACCTGGAGGTGCGCGACAAGGCGCTGGCGCTGAAAAAGGCGGGCGACATGGCGCAGGCCAAGAGTTTTGCGCTGGGCAGCTTTGCCCCGGTGGTGGATAAGTACAACGCGGTGGCCGACAAGATGGTGGCCTACCAGGTGCAGCGCTCGGCCGAGCAGGCGGGCGAGGCGGCGGGGCTGATCCAGTCCTACCGCACCACCGTGCTGGTGGCGGGCGTGGCGGGGCTCGCGCTGCTGGTGCTGCTGTCGTGGGTGGTGGTGCAGCGCATTCGCCGCTCGCTGGGCGAGGTGGCCCAGGTGGCGCAGCGCATTGGCGAGGGCGACCTGTCGCAACCCATCCACGCCCAGGGCCGCGGCGAGGTGGCGCAGATGATGCGCGCGATGGAAGGCATGCAGACCTCGCTGGTGCGCATCGTGGGCGATGTGCGCCACAGCAGCGACAGCATTGCCACGGGCTCCAGCGAAATCGCCACCGGCAATGCCGACCTGAGCCAGCGCACGGAAGAGCAGGCCAGCAACCTGCAGCAGACGGCGGCGTCGATGGAGCAGATCACCAGCACGGTGAAGAACAACTCCGACACGGCGCAGCGCGCGGCGGTGCTGGCGGGCACGGCATCGGCAGCGGCCGTGAAGGGCGGCGAGGTGGTGAGCCAGGTGGTGGCCACCATGCAGGACATTGCGGCGGCGTCGAAAAAGATCACCGACATCATTGCGGTGATCGATGGCATTGCGTTCCAGACCAACATCCTGGCGCTGAACGCAGCCGTGGAAGCGGCCCGCGCGGGCGAGCAGGGTCGGGGCTTTGCGGTGGTGGCCAGTGAGGTGCGCAGCCTTGCACAGCGCTCGGCCTCTGCCGCCAAGGAGATCAAGACCCTGATCGGTGCGAGCGTGGAGAAAGTGGACAACGGCGCCCAGCTGGTGACCAATGCGGGCCAGAGCATGGAAGTCATCGTGACCCAGGTCAAACGCGTGAGCGACCTGATCGGCGAGATCTCCAGCGCCACGGGCGAGCAGACCATCGGCATCAGCCAGGTGGGCGAGGCCGTGACGCAGCTCGACCAGGTGACGCAGCAAAACGCCGCGCTGGTGGAGCAGAGCGCGGCGGCGGCCGACAGCCTCAAGCACCAGGCGGCCAAGCTGGCCCAGATCGTGAGCGTGTTCCGACTGGGGCAGTGAGCGGGTTGCGCCGGATGAGCGCGGAGCGCAGTGGCTGCAGCGTCAGCCCGGCTGCAGGCACAGCGTGACCAGCAGCGAGGCGGGCTGTACCGCCTTGAGCGCATGCAGCGCACGCGGCGCCAGGTGCACAAAGTCGCCAGGGTGCAGCTGCTGCACGGCGCCGTCGTTGGCAAATTCAACCACCCCCTCGATGCACTGCACGGTGGCTTCGCCCGGCGTCTGGTGCTCTTTCATGGACTTGCCAACGGGCAGGACCACGCGCATGACTTCGAGCTGGCCGGCTTTGAGGATGGCGGTGGTGAGGGTGTCTGGCAGGCGCTCGCCCAGGGGGCGCACGCTGACGATCTGGCCGGATTGGGCGTGGGGCAGGGCCATGGCGGTTCTCCTTCCTGTCTTGCCTCGGCGCGTCGGCGGCACGGTGCGGGTGCCGGGCGAAATGCCCGTGCGACGGCGGGGCTGTGCAGCTTACTTTGCCCGCTCTTGGCAGGTGGCGCAAGGCCGGGGAATCACCGGGTGGGCCGGTGCTGGGCTGCCTGGGGGCATGCCATCCCCACGCACCTGCATCCGGGCAGCCACCAAGGCCTACACCGACCGGCTGCGCGCCAGCGGCGGGTTCTTGGCGAAGTAGCGCGTGATGCCGCGCATCAGCGCATCGGCCAGCTGCTCCTGGTAGGCGCTGCTGCGCAGGCGCTTTTCTTCTTCGGGGTTGCTGATGAAGGCGGTTTCCACCAGCACGCTGGGGATGTCGGGGGCCTTCAGCACCGCAAAACCGGCCTGCTCCACGCGCGGCTTGTGCAGCTTGGCCATGCCGCCAATCTCGCCCAGCAGCACAGAGCCGAGCTTGAGGCTGTCGTTGATCTGCGCGGTGGTGCTCATGTCCAGCAGGGCGCGTTGCACATGCTGGTCTTTGGACTGCACGTTGATGCCGCCCACCAGATCGGCCTGGTTCTCCTTGTTGGCCAGCCAGCGCGCGGCCGTGCTGGAGGCACCGCCCTGGCTCAGCGCGAACACGCTGGCGCCCCGGGCCTCGGGGGTGGTGAAGGCGTCGGCGTGGATGGAGACGAACAGGTCGGCCTGCACGCGCCGTGCCTTTTGCACGCGGGTGCCCAGCGGCACGAAGAAGTCGCCGTCGCGGGTGAGAAACGCGCGCATGGGGTTGCCGCCCACGGTCGTGGCGTTGATGCGGTCGCGCAGCAGGTAGGCCACGCGCAGCACCACGTCTTTTTCGCGTGTGCCAGCGGGGCCGATGGCGCCGGGGTCTTCGCCGCCGTGGCCCGGGTCCAGCGCCACGATGATGATGCGGTCGGTCTGGGTGGTGGTGGCGCGGTTGCCGGTGCGGGGCGGCTCGGCCGGTGTGGGGGCGGCCGCTATTGCGGGCGGGGGCACATCTGCAGGTGCCGGTGCCGGGCCGGGGCGCTGGGCCCGCTGGGCGATCAGGTCACCCAGGGGGTCGTGTTCGGCCGACGGGTTGGCGGCTGCAGCGGGCGCGCCGGGGCGTGTGGCGGCCGTGGGGATGGGGGCCAGGGGCGCAGGTTTGTCTGCAGAGGGCGCATCGCGCAGGCGCTCGGCAATCAGCGCCTCCAGCGGGTCCACCGGCGCGGCGGGGTACAGGTCGAACACCAGCCGGTGCTGGTAGGCGGCCACGGGCGGCAGGGTAAAGACCTGGGGCAGGGCGGCCTGCTTCAGGTCCACCACCAGGCGCACCACGCCGGGGGCGTTCTGGCCCACGCGGATGCCTGCGATGTTGGGGTCGTCGGGTTTGACCTTGGCCACCAGCTCGCGCAGCGCGGGGCTGAGGTCAATGCCTTCAATGTCCACCGCCAGGCGCGGCGGCGTGGTCACAAAAAACTGCTTGGCCACCAGCGCGCCATCGGATTCGATGGTCACGCGCGAATACTCGGGGGCGGGCCACACGCGCACGGCCAGGATGGTGGCGCCGCGCGCAATCTGCTGCGTGCCCAGCAGCAACACCAGCGAACCCATCTGCAGCACGGCGCGACGCGATGGCGGTGTGGCGGGGTGGGCGGGGGTGTGGGGCTGGTTCACGGTGCGTCAGAGTCCTTGCAGCATGGCGCGCCCGGCAGGGGTGGGGGCGTGCAGAGTGACCTTCCTTTCGGTGTCATCGATTGCTTCAATGTGGATAGCAAGGTCCGCAGGCGGAGTAAGCGCTGCAGCCTTTTCCGGCCATTCTGCCACCTTGAGGCCCGGGTTGGCAAAAATGTCCCTGAAACCCGCGTCTTCCCATTCGCGCGGGTCGTCGAAGCGGTAGAAGTCGAAATGCCAGATCGAGAGGTTGGGCGCCTCGTGGGGCTCCACCACGGCATAGGTGGGGCTCTTGATGCGGCCCTGCACGCCCAAAGCGCGCAGCAGGTGGCGCACCAGGGTGGTCTTGCCCGCGCCCAGGTCACCGTGCAGGGTGAGGAAGGCGTTGGCCAGCAGCGGCTGCGCCGCCAGCTGGCGCGCGAAGGCTTCGGTGTCGGCCTCGCTGTGCCAGGTGAAATGGCGCGTGGCGAGGGCGGCGGTGGCGTCGCCGCTTTCTACAATCTGGCCGGTATGTGGTGCAACAGTCAACTCGTTCCTCAAATGCAGGAGTGGGCCCGCGAGCTGGGATTTTCCCAAATCGGCGTGGCGGGGGTGGACTTGTCCGCTGCAGAGCCCGGGCTTTCGGCCTGGCTGGCGCAGGGATTCCATGGCGAGATGCATTACATGGCATCCCACGGCATGAAGCGCGCGCGCCCGGCCGAGCTGGTGCCCGGCACCGTGAGCGTGATCACGGCGCGCATGGATTATTTGCCGCGCGATACCGGGAACGGCGCGGCCCAGGGCTGGCAGGCCCACGAGCTGTCGCGTCTCACCCGCCCGCAGGAGGGCATCGTCTCGGTCTACGCCCGGGGGCGGGACTATCACAAGGTGCTGCGCGCGCGGCTGCAAAAACTCAGCGACCGCATTGCCGAGGCCATTGGCCCGTTTGGCCACCGCGTGTTCACCGACTCGGCCCCGGTGCTGGAGGCCGAGCTGGCCGCACGCAGCGGCCAGGGCTGGCGCGGCAGGCACACGCTGGTGCTCAACCGTGAGGCGGGGTCGATGTTCTTTCTGGGCGAGATCTATGTGGACATGGCGCTGCCCGAGAGCGCGCCCGTCACCGCGCACTGCGGCAGCTGCAGCGCATGCATCGACATCTGCCCCACACAGGCCATCATCGCGCCGCACCGCATTGACGCGCGGCGCTGCATCTCGTACCTCACCATCGAGCATGCGGGGCCGATCCCGCTGGAGCTGCGCCCGCTGCTGGGCAACCGCATCTACGGCTGCGACGACTGCCAGCTCATCTGCCCCTGGAACAAATTTGCCCAGGTCAGCCGCCTGCCCGACTTTGACGAGCGCAAGGGCCTGGCGGGCCAGCAGCTGGTGCATTTGTTTGCGTGGGACGAGCCCACCTTTTTGCGCATGACCGAGGGTGGCCCCATCCGCCGCATCGGGCACGAGCGCTGGCTGCGCAATGTGGCGGTGGCGCTGGGCAATGCGCTGCGGGCGACAGGCGATGGCGCGGTGCGCGCCGCATTGCAGGCGCGTGCTGAAGACCCGAGCGCCCTGGTGCGCGAGCATGTGGCCTGGGCACTGGAAATATGAATAAAAACCGGCCTCTGCGCGCGATGGATAAGCGCTTTAAGCTATCAAAATAATAGCTATTGGGGTGTAGAGCACCTGCGGTACTACTGCACGAGCAATCCGGTGGTTTTGAGGGTCTCCACCAGCCCCTGCGCAAACTGCTCGTAACCCGCCGCATTGGCATGGATCTGGTCGGACCGCAGCCGGTCTTGCGCCAGCACCCCCGACCAGCCTTTGCTGTGCAGGGGAATCTTCAACTCCCCGGCCACCTCTTCGTACAGCGCGTGGTCGCTGAGGCGGCCTGCGGCGGCCATCAGCGACAGCTCGGGCACGGCCACCAGCAGCACCTGGGCGCCGCTGGCGCGCGCGTCGGCGCAGATGCGCTGCACGTTGGTGCGGGTGGTGGCGCTGCTCTGGCGGCGCAGAAAGTCGTTGCCGCCTATGCTCACGATGACCAGCGCAGGCTGGTGTTGTTGCAGCAGGCCGGGCAGGCGCGCCAGCGCCTGGGCCGAGGTGTCACCCGACACACCGCCGTTGACCACCTTCCAGCCCGTCAGGCGCTGTAGCAGGGCGGGGTAGGCGGTGTCGGTCGATGCGCCCACGCCCGAGGTCAGCGAGTCGCCCAGCGCCAGCACCGTGGCCCCGGCGGGCAGCGCCTGCGCGCGGGGTGGCTTGCGCCCGCAGGCGGCCAGGGGCGCAAGGGCCATGGCCGCCAGGCTGGCCAGCAGTGCGCGCCGCCGCGCTTGGCTTGTTTGTGTTGCGCGAAGGTCAGGGTGCAGAAAATCGGTCATCGCAGAAACCCCAGGGCAAAAGGCAGGCTCACCACGCCCAGCAATGTGGACAGCGTCACCAGCCCTGCCACATAGGGCCCGTTGTAGCCCATGCGGGCGGCCAGCACGTAGCAGGTCGATGCCGTGGGCAGGGCCGAGAAGGCCAGCAGCACGGTGGTTTGCACCGGGTCCAACCCAAACAGCCGCGCCAGCGCAAAGGCCAGCAGGGGCTGCACCAGGTGGCGGATGGACAGCACCGCCACGCTCAGCGCCTTGCCGCGCGTGAGCAGGCCAAACTGCAGGCCGGCGCCTGCGGCCATCAGACCCAGCGCCAGCGACGCAGCGCTGATGCGGCTGACCGTGGGCACGGCCCACTCGGGGATCTGAAAGCCCAGCAGGTTGGCCGCCAGGCCGGACCCTGTGGCGATGATCAGCGGGTTGCGCACCAGCTCGCGCGCAAAACTGTGCTGGCCCTGCCGTGCCATGGGCCACACGGCCGCCACGTTGAACAGCGGTACACACACGCCGATCAGCACCGCAATCATCAAAAGGCCCTGCGTGCCCGCCAGGCGCTCGGCAATCGCCAGGCCAATGAAGGAATTGAAACGGAACGCCACCTGTGCGCTGGCCGCATGGTCGCGCGCATCGATGCGCTTGCCCAGCCACGGCCAATGCGGCAGGCTGTAGGCCAGCGCGATGCCAATCACGCCCGACAGCATGCCCGCGCCGATCAGCCCCGACGCGGCGCTGATGTCCACGGGGCTTTTGACGATGGACTGGAACAGCAGCACCGGGAAGAGCAGGTAGTACACCAGGCTTTCCACCGGCTGCCAGACCGAGCGGTTGAGGGCGGTGTAGCGGCAGATGAGGTAGCCGCAGAGGATGAGGGAGAAGTCGGGGAGCAGGAGCTGGGCGTAGTTCACGCTGCCGAGAATACTTGATGCGCGGCAATGCCTTGGGGTTAGCCCTTATGTGGAATCCGCAGGGCGCCAACGTGGCGGTTGCGCATACCATCGGCGCTGTTTGTTACCCGCACGAAGGAGAACTCCATGCATCGTCGTCAATGGCTCGCGCTGACCGTACTGGCTGCCGCAGCAGGCACCGCTGCCGCCCAAGGCTATCCCAACAAGGTGATCAAGCTGCAGGTGCCGTTTGCACCCGGTGGCACCACCGACATCATTGCGCGCGTGATCGCCGACCCGCTGGGCAAGGCCCTGGGCCAGAGCGTGATCGTGGAGAACAAGGCCGGTGGCGGCGGCATCGTGGGTGCGGCCGAAACGGCCCGCTCGGCCCCCGACGGCTACACGCTGGGCGTGGCCACCGTGTCCACCACGGCCGCCAACCCCGCCATCAACCCCAAGACGCCGTACAACCCGCTGACGGACTTCACGCCCATCATCAACATCGCGGCCACCCCCAACATCATTGCGGTGCACCCCAGCTTCCCGGCCAAGGACTACAAGGCCTTTGTGGCCGAGGTCAAGAAGTCGCCCGGCAAGTATTCGTACTCGTCCTCCGGTACGGGCGGCATCGGCCACCTGCAGATGGAGCTGTACAAGAACCTCTCGGGCACCTTTGTGACCCACATCCCCTACCGCGGTGCGGGCCCGGCCCTGAACGACACGGTGGCGGGCCAGGTGCCCATGATTTTTGACAACCTGCCTTCGGCCCTGCCGTTCATCAAAGAAAACCGCCTGGTGCCCATCGTGGTGGCCGCGCCCCAGCGCGTGGCGGCCCTGCCCAATGTGCCCACGTTCAAGGAACTGGGCCTGGAGCCGGTGAACCGCATGGCCTACTACGGCATCGTGGGCCCCAAGGGCCTGCCCAAGGACGTGGTGGACAAGATCAACGCCGCTGTGCGCACGGCATTGCAAGACCCGGCCGTGAAAAAGCGCATCGAAGACACCGGCTCCCTCGTGATCGGCAACACGCCCGAGCAGTTTGCCGAGCAGATCAAGGCCGAGTTTGCGGTCTACAAGGATGTGGTGGTCAAGCAGAAGCTGACGCTCGAATAAGCGCTGCACACTCCATCCATCACTTCGAAAAGCCGCCCCTTCGCCCGGGCGGCTTTTTTACGTGCTATCGTTTTTGCATGCTTGCCGCCAGCCTGAACGCGATCGATGCCTTTGTGGATGCCCTGTGGCTGGAGGACGGCCTCTCGCGCAACACGCTGGCGGCCTACCGGCGCGATCTGACGCTGTACGCGCAGTGGCTGGCAGCCCAGGAGCCCGTGCTGGCGCTGGACGACACGGCCGAGCTGCACCTCAACGCCTACTTTGCGGCGCGCCACGCGCAGACGCGCGCCACCTCGGCCAACCGGCGGCTCACGGTGCTGCGCCGCTATTTCCACTGGGCGCTGCGCGAGCGGCGCATTTCGGCCGACCCCACGCTGCGGCTGCAGGCCGCGCGCCAGCCCCTGCGGGTGCCCAAGACCTTATCGCAAGCCCAGGTGGAGGCGCTGCTGAACGCACCCGATCTGGGCAACCCCCTGGGCCTGCGCGACCGCACCATGCTGGAGCTGATGTACGCCAGCGGCCTGCGCGTGACGGAGTTGGTCACGCTCAAGACCTTCCAGCTCGGGCTGAACGAAGGCGTGCTGCGTGTGATGGGCAAGGGCAGCAAGGAGCGCCTGGTGCCGTTTGGCGACGAGGCGCGCGCCTGGCTGGAGCGCTACCTGCACGAGGCGCGCGGCGCCATCCTGGGCGGGCAGCAGACCGATGACCTGTTTGTGACCCAGCGCGGCAGCGGCATGACGCGGGCGATGTTCTGGGTCATCGTCAAAAAATGGGCGCAGGTGGCGGGCATTACCGTGCCGCTGTCCCCGCACACGCTGCGCCACGCATTTGCCACCCACCTGCTCAACCATGGCGCGGACCTGCGCGTGGTGCAGCTGCTGCTGGGCCACGCCGACATCTCCACCACCACCATCTACACCCATGTGGCGCGCGAGCGGCTCAAGTCGCTGCACGCGCAGCACCATCCGCGTGGATGATGGGAGATGGATGCAGATGGAGGGCCCAAGTCTGGATTCCTCACAACAACACAAGGAGACAAGAGCATGAAAAAACTGGTTGCAGGTGCGTTGCTGCTGGGGTTGGCCACCCTGTCCATGGCCCAGGGCTGGCCGTCGGCCAAGCCGATCCGTCTCATCGTGGGGTATCCGCCGGGCGGTGGCATCGACTTTGCCGCCCGCACGGTGCAGGTGCCGCTGCAGGAGGCGCTTAAGCAGCAAATTGTGGTGGACTACAAGCCCGGCGCAGGCGGCATGCTGGCCGCCACAGAGCTCACGCGCGCTGCGCCGGACGGCTACACCCTCCTGCTCGCCAACACCGGGCCGTTTGCCATCGCGCCCTACCTGCAGCGCAAGATGCCCTATGAGCCGCTCAAGCAGTTCAGCTACATCGGCCAGATCAGCCAGGGCAGCTACATCGCCGTGACCCGGCCCGACCACCCTGCCAAGGACCTCAAGGACTGGGTGGCCTGGGCCAAGGCCAACCCTGGCAAGGTGAACTTCGCCTCGGGCGGCGCGGGCACGTCCACCCACCTGAACGGCGAACTCATGAACCAGGCCACCGGCCTCGACGTGACGCATGTGCCGTACAAGGGCAGCGCACCAGCGGTGCAGGACCTGATTGGCGGCCAGACGCAGCTGCTCATCGATGCGGGGCCTGTGCTGCTGCCGCAGATCAAGGGCGGCAAACTCAAGGCATTGGCCGTGACCGGGCCCCGGCGGGACCCGCAGCTGCTCGATGTGCCCACGGTGGGCGAACAGGGCTTTGCCGCTATGGAATCGGTGGGCTTCCAGGGCCTGGTAGGCCCGGCCGGCTTGCCTAAGGAGGTGGTGGACAAGCTGGCTGCCGAACTGGCCAAGGTGCTGGCGCAGGCGGACGTGAAGGCCAAGTTCGCGTCCACGGGTTCCGAAGTACATTCGCTGGGCCCTGTGGAGTTCTTCAGCTTCGTGAAGGGCGAAAACGAGAAATGGGCCAGGCTCATCCGCGAGCGCAAGCTCGAACTCGATTGATGGATTCACCGACCGCCCGATGGCGGCTTCTTTACGATGACCAACTTACCCCCGCTGTCCCGCCGCTTCCTCCTTGCCGCCGCCGCACTGGCTTTGGCACCGGCCATGGCTTCGGCGCAATCCTGGCCCACAGCCAAACCCATCCGTATCGTGGTGGCCTACCCGGCGGGTGGCGTGAGCGACAACGTGGCGCGCGCCCTGGCTGACAAGCTGGCCGTGCAGCTGGGCACGCCGGTGGTCATCGAGAACAAGGCCGGGGCCAGTGGCAGCCTTGGTGTGGATGCCGTGGCCAAGGCCGCGCCCGATGGCTACACCCTGGGTTTTGCGGCAGTGAGCCCGCTGGCCCTCAACCCGCACCTGGGCAAGTCGCCGTTTGACCCGCAAAAGGACATCGCCCCGGTGGTGAGCGTGATGTATTCGCCCGTGCTGCTGCTGGGCACCTCGGCCAGCAAGGCCACGGATTTCAAGGACTTGCTGGCCACCGCGCAGGCGAAGCCCGGGGCCGTGCGCTGGGCGACTTCGGGGCAGGCGTCGCTGGGCCACATCATGCTGGAGCAGATTGCGGGCAAGAGCCAGGTGCAGATCACGCATGTGCCCTACAAGGGCGGTGGCCAGCAGATGAACGACGCGCTGGGCGGGCAGTACGAGGTGCTGTCCACCAACGCGGGCCCGGCTGTGCTGCAGCACATCCAGGCGGGCAAGCTCAAGCCGCTGGCGGTGGGCGCACCCGCGCGGCTTGATTCGCTGCCACAGGTGCCCACGCTGGCCGAGTTGGGCCAGCCCGCCGCCAACCTGTCATCGCTGTTTGGCATCTATGCGCCAGCGCAGACGCCTGCGGCCGTGCTCGCCCGCATCAATGCCGAGGTGAACAAGGCGCTGGCCCTGCCCGACATCCGCAGCAAGCTCGAAGCCACCGACAACGTGCCCACTGGCGGCACAGCGGCCGAATTTGCACGCCAGATCGCGCAGGAGTCGGAGAACAATGCGCGCATCATCCGTGCGGCGGGGATCCAGGCCAGCAACTGATACGCGCTCCCTCGTGAACGAAAAAAGGGCCCTGGATGACCAGGGCCCTTTTGCTTGGGGCAGCGGCAAATACGCGCTGCAGGCAGGGGTGTCACTCCTCGTTGAGGCTTTCAGCCCAGGTCAGCGCTTGCAGGTGGGCCCAGTTGACCTGGCGGTTGGACAGGTGCAGCGCATCGGCGTTCTTGGCAAAGGCCACTTCGTCGCCGCTTTCGCAGGCCTTGGTCAGCTCCAGGAAGGGGGCGAACACACCGGTGCCGCGCAGCAGCGCGTCCATCACGGGCTCGGGCAGGGCCACGGACTCCAGTGCCTTTTCGAGCGGCACGCCCAGCATGGTGTCCAGCAGCGAGAACACGCCCACCACAAAGGCGTTGTCGCATTCTTCGGGTGGCAGCAGCTCGGCAGCCAGCAATTCCATCAGGCGGCCACGCACCACGGCGGTCTGGCCCACGGCGGGTGGCGCGCCCCCCGCGCGCGAGGTGGTCATCAACAGGGCCGCCCAGCGGAAAAGTTTCTTCAGGCCCAGGATCATCACCGCGTGGCGGAACGAGGTGATCTCGCACGACAGGCCAAAACCCGACGAGTTGATGAAGCGCAGCAGGTTGAAAGACAGCGTGGGGTCTTTCTTGAGCAGGTCTTCGATTTCGGCCGTGCTGGCCTGTTTGCGCACCAGGTTGATGAGCTGGATGATCGTGGCCTGCGAGGGCCGGATGGTGGTGGCCTTGACCAGCGAGGGCAGGGCGAACCAGTAGCCCTGGAACAGTTTCACGCCCAGGCCCTTCATCAGCTCGTACTGCTCGGCAGTCTCGACCTTTTCGGCCACCAGGGTGGCCTTGCTGTGGGTGGTGGCAAATTTGACCAGCGGCGCGGCCAGCTCGGGCTTGAAGGCCTGCATGTCCAGCTTGATGAAGGCTGCCAGGGGCAGCCAGCTGGTGTAGGCGCGCTTGAGGGCCTGCTGGTCAAACGCCAGGCGGAAGCCGCGCGTGCGCAGCGCCTCCAGCGTGGGCAGGCGGCCTTCGATTTCTTCCGGCGTGGCGCCATCGGGCAGGGGCGGGACTTCGAGCACCACCTTTTCGGGGTGGATCAGCTCCAGGTGGCCGCCGGAGAGGCTGTCGTGCGTGCAGTTGATGAACACCGTCTTTTTGCCCACCAGGGCCTCGGTGCCTGCGTACGACAGGGCGTTGAACAGCAGGGCGGCGTCGCTGGCAGCGGTGTGCGAGTCGGAGGCTGTGGAGCGGTCGAACAGCTCGTAGCCATAAACCGCTCGGCTTTCGTCCACGATGGCCTGGCGGGCAATGATGGCGAGGTTCTCGTCCACCGGCTCCACCGCTGGGGATGCAGCGTCCGGGGTGTCTTGTTCAGGTGTGCTCGACATGGGGTCTGCTGTAGTGAAAGGCTGATTCCTGGCGATTCTAGACCCCCGTGGCCCTGCCGCGAACCAATGGATGGCAGCACAGCAGCGCTGCCAGGGGCCGCGTCAGTCGCCCAGGTGGTCCGCCCAGGCCAGCGCCTGCAGGTGGGCAAAGTTGATTTGCTGGCTGGTCAGGTGCAGCAGCCCTGCCGTGCGGTCAAAGACGGCATCGTCGCTCGACTCGCAGGCTTCGGCCAGGGTGAGCAGGTCGCCGAGGAAGCCTTCGCGGCGCAGCAGGGCCGCTGCCACGGGCTCGGGCACGTTCAGCAGGCCCAGGGCAGATTCCATGGGCATGGAGAGCATCACATCGAGCAGCGAGAAGATGCCCACCACAAAGGCCTGGTCGGCTTCTTCAGCGGGCAGGGTCTCCAGCGCCAGCAACTCCATGAGGCGGCCCCGCACCACGGCCGTCTGGCCCACGGACGAGGGCGTGCCCCCGGCGCGCGAGGCCGTGAGCAGCAGCGCCGCCCAGCGGAACAGCTTTTTCAGGCCCATGAGCATCACCGCCTGGCGGAAGGAGGTGATCTCGCGCGACAGGCCAAAACCTGCCGAGTTGATCAGGCGCATGAGGTTGAAGGCCAGGCCCGCGTCCTTTTTGAGGGTTTCCTCGATGTCGTCGGTGCTCGCCTGTTTGCGCACCTGGTTGATGAGTTCGATGATGCTGGCCTGCGAAGGGGCGAGCAGCTTGGCCTCGACCAGCGAGGGGCGCGCAAACCAGTAGCCCTGGAACATCTGCACGCCCTGGCTCGACACCATGTCGTACTGCTGGGCGGTTTCGACCTTCTCTGCGATCAGCTCGGCCTGGGAGTTGCGCCCCGCGTAGCTGATGAGCACCGCCAGCTGGTCCGGCGCCAGCACCGACAGGTCGAGCTTGATGTAGTCGGCCAGCGGCAGCCAGGGCGCATAGGCCGACTGCAGCACGGTGTGGTTGAACGCCAGGTGAAAGCCCCGGTTGCGCAGCTCGGCCAGGATGGGCATGCGGGTGGCGACTTCTTCGGCAGCGGCATGGCCCAGGGGGGGGATCTCCAGCACCACCTTGTCAGGGTCCACCAGCTCCAGGTGGCCGCCCGAGAGGCTTTCGTGCGTGCAGTTCACAAAGATGAGCTTCTTGCCCACCAGCTCTTCGGTGCCCGCATGCGAAAGCGCTGTGAAGACCAGGATCACGTCGGTGGCCGCCGTGTGCGCTGCGCCGCTGCGCGAGCGGTTGAACAGCTCGTAGCCCACTACCACCTGCTGCGCGTTCACGATGGCCTGCCGCGCAATCATGGCGACCGAAGACTGGTTGCCGGGGGGCGGGGGCGTGAGGGAGAGCCCGGGTGTGGTGGGTGAAGTCATGGCGGGAGTATGGAAGAAAGAGGGGGCCGGTGTCAGCGGTGGCTTGAGGCGGCCTGCACAGCGAATTTTAGAAGCCCGTGCCAGGTCGGCTGTAACCAGAAGATCAGAGCTGCTGCAGCCAGCGCAGTTCGTTGTCGGTAAAACCGGCCTTGCGGCGGGCGGCTTCGTTGAACGGGGGCTTCAGGCGCGGTGCCTCGTATTGTGCGACCAGGGTGCCATAGTGGGTTTCGGGGTCGTGCCCCGCACGTTCGCACAGCCAGCGGTACCAGTGGTTGCCGATGGCCACATGGCCCACCTCGTCGCGCAGGATGGTGTCCAGAATGGCCACGGCGGCCAGCGCGTCGGGCGTGCCCACCTGGCGCAGCTTGGCCTGGATCTGGGGCGTGGCGTCCAGCCCCCGCGCCTCCAGCGTGCGCGGCACCAGGGCCATGCGGGCCAGGATGTCGTGGCCCGTCTTCTCGCACATGGTCCACAGGCCCTGGTGGGCCGGAAAGTCGCCGTAGTCATGCCCCTGGCTGCGCAAGTGGTCGCGCAGCAGGCGGAAATGCTGCGCCTCTTCGGCTGCGACCAGCATCCAGTCGAGGTAGTAGGCCTGTGGCATGCCGCCAAAGCGCCAGACCGCATCCAGCGCCAGGTTGATGGCGTTGAACTCGATGTGGGCAATCGCGTGGATCAGCACCGCGCGGCCTTCGGGGGTGGCGGGGGAGCGCCGGGCCACATCTGTGTGGCGCCGCAGTTCCGGCCGCGCGGGGCGGCCAGGCAGGTCCGTTGCGCCCTCGGGCGGGGTGGGGGTGTTTTCTGCTATTGAAAGCGTAGCTGCTTGGGCATACAGGTCCAGCGCAGCGGCCGCTTTTTGTTCAGGGTCTGCGAGGCACAAGACCTGCAGTGCACGTTGGCGAAGCTCCATCCTTACAATTCTAGGCCGTTGCCAACGGTGCCCGCAGCTGCAGGGTGCTGCCGGTTGGCGCTTCCCCCATTCCCAAATGCAGGCCCCGATGCCTGCCCCCCACGGAGACTTTTGCATGGCGATTTATGAACTCGATGGCGTGGCGCCCCAGGTGCCCGCATCGGCCTGGGTGGCCGACAGCGCGCAGGTGATGGGCAACGTGGTGCTGGGCGAAGACGCCAGCGTGTGGTTTGGCACCGTGGTCCGGGGCGACACCGAGAGCATCACCATCGGCGCGGGCTCCAACATCCAGGACGCCAGCGTGCTGCACGCCGACATTGGCAAGCCCGTGGTGGTGGGCGAGCGCGTGACGGTGGGCCACCAGGTCATGCTGCATGGCTGCACCATTGGCGACGAGTCGCTGATCGGCATCGGCGCCGTGGTGCTCAACGGCGCCAAGATCGGTAAAAACTGCCTGGTGGGCGCGGGTGCGCTGGTCACCGAAGGCAAGGAGTTTCCCGATGGTTCCATGATCATCGGTAGCCCTGCCAAGGCCGTGCGCGAACTCACGCCCGAGCAGATCGAGGGCTTGCGCCAAAGCGCCCAACACTACATCGACAATGCGCGCCGCTTCCGAAGCGGCCTGCACAAGATCGGCTGAGCGGGCATCGCCGCCGCCTGCCACCTCATTTTTCCTGGAACCCCTGCGTGTCTGAACTCCACAAGTTTCTTTTTGATGGCCTGCCTGTGCGCGGCATGATCGTGCGCCTGACCGATGCCTGGACCGAAATCCTGCGCCGCCGCGCCAGCAACACCAGCACGGGCGCCTACCCCGCGCCCGTGAGCGAGCTTCTGGGCGAGATGGCGGCGGCGGGGGTGCTCATGCAGTCCAACATCAAGTTCAACGGTGCGCTGGTGCTGCAGGTGTTTGGCGACGGCCCCGTGAAGCTGGCCGTGGCCGAGGTGCAGTCCGACCTGAGTCTGCGCGCCACGGCCACCGTGAATGGCGAGGTGCTGCCGGATGCGAAGCTGAGCCAGATGGTCAACGTGGGCGGCGGTGGCCGCTGCGCCATCACGCTGGACCCCAAGGACCGCCACCCCGGCCAGCAGCCCTACCAGGGCGTGGTGCCGCTGCACGGCGACCACCACGAAAAGCTGGAACGCCTGTCGGACGTGCTGCAGCACTACATGCTGCAGTCCGAGCAGCTCGACACCATCCTGGTACTGGGTGCCAACGACCAGGTGGCAGCAGGCCTGCTGATCCAGCGCATGCCCATCAAGGGCGAGGGCAACCTGGCTGCGGGCCTCTCGCACCGCGAGAACGAAGACCAGATCGGCCGCAACGAGGACTACAACCGCATTGCGCACCTGGCCGCGAGCCTGACCCGCGAAGAGTTGTTGACGCTGGATGTGGACACCATCCTGCGCCGCCTGTTCTGGGAAGAAAAGCTGCTGCGCTTCGAGCCGCAGCAGGGTGCCAGCGGCCCGCGTTTTGCCTGCACCTGCAGCCGTGAACGCGTGAGCAACATGCTGCGCAACCTGGGTGCGGAAGAGGCCGAGAGCATCCTCGCCGAGCGCGACGACATTGAGGTGGGCTGCGAGTTCTGCGGCCAGCAGTACCGGTTCGATGCGGTGGATGCGGCGCAGATTTTTGTCTCGCCCGCCGCCAGCCAGCCGCCGGGGCCCACGGGCGTCCAGTAAGCCCCGGGGGCCGGTCACGCAGCCTTCTGCAGGGGTGCCAAGGTTGCCTGCAGGCCCCCTGTACGGCTGACCATCGTTGACATTCGATTTCTCCATCCCCGCCTAAGATTCATGGGCCATCGCGCGGCGCCTGTTCCGGCAGCAGCGCGGGGCAGGGGCGCCGCGTGCGCTGTGGCAGCGGCATATCGCCGCTGATGGATCTGAGAAAACCTGTTCCGAGGGTGTCATGGAGTTACTGCGTCGCGTTCTGGGAGTCCGCCGTGCCGTTCCGGCTGTTGCTGCCGCGCCCGCCCAGGTGCTGTTCGACAGCGCAGCAGCGCTCGACTCGCGCCGTGGCGACAGCCTGCTGGCCACCCTGGACATTGATGCCGCCATCAACGCCCATGAACGCTGGAAAGCCCGCCTGATGGACTACCTGGAGGGCCGCACCACCGTCGGGCTGGACCCGGCCCTGATACGCCGCGTGGACCACAGCGTGCTGGGCCGCTGGCTGCAGGGCGTGGGGGGCGAGGTGCTGGGAGACCAACCGGCGTTTCCACTGCTGGTGGCGCGCTACCAGTATTTCCATGAGCAGGCCGCCACCCTGGTCGAGCTGGCCCAGCAAGGCGAATGGGACAAGGCGGTGCAGGTGCTCAACGGCGGCTACCGCTATGGCTCCAGCCAGGTGGTGCTGCTGATGAAGGAACTGCAGCGCGGGCTGGTGCGCTCACTGGCAGAGGACGGGATCAACGCCCGGTGAGGGCTGAGAGCCTGAAGGTTCAGTCCGGGCGCACCTGCCGTTTGTCCACCAGGGAGGTGAACAGGCGGTGTTCGCAGACAGGGTCGCTGCATTTTTCGCAGTTCCAGGCGCGCAGCCGCTGGGTGTGCATCCCGTTTTCTACATCAAATACCTCGTTGCCGCCTGTTGGGTAAGTGTTTGTAGCTATTGATTTAATAGCACTCAGTGCATTCGCTACCCGCGTGTCGCCCTGCCCGTAGATCACCCGGTACGTCACACCCGCAACCTGCAGCGCCAGGCGCAGCTGCGCGTCAAAGGCTTCCTGGGTGGCGCGGTCCTCGGCCGGGCAGGGCAGGTCCATGCCCATCAGCAATGTCAGTGTGGCGGCGGGGAGCGTGGGCGCGGGTTGCGCCTGTGGCGGGGCTGCCAGCGCGGCGGGTACCACCACAATCTGCGCCGACACAGGCGGGATGCGCGCCCGCAGCGCCCGGGCCAGTGCCTCGGCGCCCGTGTGCGGGGCACCCAACAAGGCAATCGAGGGCAAGGGGGCAGGGGGCGTGGGCACGGACAGCGGAGCGCGAGGAGACGGGCTTGGCAGCCAGTGCCGCGCTGGGAAAAAGAGGGTTCAGGGCTGTTCAGCCGCTCAGCGGGGCGTGAACTGCACGTAGACCTCGTTGGGCCGTACCATGCCCAATTCGCTGCGTGCTTTTTCTTCCACCATGTCCAGCCCTTCCTTGAGGTCGTGGACCTCGGAGGTCAGGCGGGCATTGATCTGGCGGGCATGGTCATTGGCCGCCTTTTGGGCATCGATCTGCCGCTGCATCTCGTTGACGCGCGGCACGCTGCCCCGCCCCAGCCAGAGCTGGGCGTGCAGCGCCCCCAGCAATGCCAGCAGGATGACGGGGACGATGCGGGAGACCATGGCGGGGCTCGCTCAGGCGAGGAGTTGCCGGGGCTTAGCGCAAGTTATAGAACGCAGCGCGGCCGGGGTACTGTGCGATTTCGCCCAGGTCTTCCTCGATGCGCAGCAGCTGGTTGTACTTGGCGATGCGGTCCGAGCGCGACAGCGAGCCGGTCTTGATCTGGCCCGCGTTGGTGCCCACCGAGATGTCGGCAATGGTGCTGTCTTCGGTTTCGCCCGAGCGGTGCGAGATCACGGCGGTGTAGCCTGCGCGCTTGGCCATCTCGATGGCTGCGAAGGTTTCGGTCAGCGTGCCGATCTGGTTGATCTTGATGAGGATCGAGTTGGCGATGCGCTTGTCGATGCCTTCCTTCAGGATCTTGGTGTTGGTCACGAACAAGTCGTCGCCCACCAGCTGCACCTTGTCGCCCAGGCGTTCGGTCAGGTGCTTCCAGCCGTCCCAGTCGCCTTCGTGCATGCCGTCTTCGATGCTGATGATCGGGTACTTGTCCACCCAGGCGGCCAGCATGTCCGTCCACTGCTGGGCGGTGAGCTTGAGGCCGCCTTCGCCTTCGAGCACGTAGTGGCCGTCCTTGTAGAACTCGCTCGCGGCGCAATCGAGGCCCAGGGCGATCTGTTCACCGGCCGTGTAGCCAGCGGCTTCGATGGCTTGCAGGATCAGGCGGATGGCTGCTTCATGGTTCTCGACGCTGGGGGCAAAGCCGCCTTCGTCGCCCACGGCCGTGCTCATGCCCTTGTCGTGCAGGATCTTCTTCAGGGCATGGAACACCTCGGCACCCCAGCGCACGGCCTCGCGGAAGGTCGGCGCACCCACGGGGATGATCATGAACTCCTGCAGGTCCAGGCTGTTGTTGGCGTGTGCGCCGCCATTGATCACGTTCATCATGGGCACGGGCAATTGCACGCTGCCCATGCCGCCCAGGTAGCGGTACAGGGGCAGGCCAGACTCTTCGGCGGCAGCGCGGGCCACGGCCATGGAGACGGCCAGCATCGCATTGGCGCCCAGGCGGCCCTTGTTCTCGGTGCCATCGAGGTCGATCAGCGTCTTGTCCAGGAAGGCCTGCTCGGAGGCATCGAGGCCCAGCACGGCTTCGCTGATCTCGGTATTGATGTGCTCCACGGCCTTGAGCACGCCCTTGCCCAGGTAGCGGCTCTTGTCGCCGTCGCGCATTTCAATGGCTTCACGGCTGCCGGTGGAGGCGCCCGAAGGCACGGCGGCGCGGCCCATCACGCCCGATTCCAGCAGCACGTCGCATTCGACGGTGGGGTTGCCGCGGCTGTCCAGCACTTCGCGGCCTACGATGTCAACGATTGCGCTCATTTACTTCCTTTAGGTAGATAGAGAGTCAGACCGGGGCGCTCACGCCTTCGACCAACACCATATTGAAAAACTCTGTAGCGCCTTCGCGCTTGGCGCGTGCGGCACGGTACATCTCGGCGTCATAGAAGGCTTTGGCAGCATCAAAGCTGGGAAAGCGCAGCATGGCCACGCGGGCGGGCGTCCAGTTGCCTTCGATGGTTTCGAATTTGCCGCCGCGCACCAGATACTCGCCCCCATGGGCCTTGACCGCCGCCGGGGCGGCTGCCATGTATTCCTTGTACTGCTCCGGGTTGGACACCTTCATGTCCACGATGATGTAGGCGGGGGTCATAGAGAGCTCCGTAGGTTTCACTGAAAGTTGTTTTCGAGAAAGCCGTTTTTCTTGGTCACGTCGTCGAGCGCCACCAGCGTTTCGAGCAACGCCTTCATGTGCTTGAGCGGCACGGCGTTGGGGCCGTCCGACCAGGCCTCGGCGGGGCGGGGGKGGGTTTCCATGAAGAGGCCTGCCACGCCCACGGCCACGCCGGCACGCGCCAGCACCGGCACCATGTCGCGCGCGCCGCCGCTCACGGCACCCAGGCCGCCGGGTTTTTGCACCGAGTGGGTCACGTCAAACACCACCGGTGCGCCAGAGTTGCGCATCTCGGCCAGGCTGGTCATGTCGGCCACGAGGTTGTTGTAGCCAAAGCTCACGCCGCGCTCGCAGGCCAGAAAGCGGTCTTCCGACAGGCCGACTTCGGCGGCAGCAGCGCGGGCCTTGTCGATGACGTTCTTCATGTCCCAGGGCGCAAGGAACTGGCCCTTCTTGATGTTGACCGGCTTGCCCGACTGCGCCACGGCGCGGATGAAATCCGTCTGGCGGCACAGGAAGGCAGGCGTTTGCAGCACGTCCACCACGCTGGCCACCTCGGCCACGTGCGAGGTGTCGTGCACGTCGGTCAGGATGGGCAGCTGCAGCTGGCGGCGCACTTCGTCGAGGATCTTGAGACCAGCGTCGATGCCCACGCCGCGCTTGCTGGTACCGGAAGAGCGGTTGGCCTTGTCGAACGAGCCCTTGTAGATCAGCGGAATGCCCAGCGGGGCGCAGGCTTCCTTGAGCTGGCCTGCGACGTCGAGCGACATTTCCAGGCCTTCAATGGAGCAGGTGCCCGCGATCAGGAAAAATCGCTGGTCCAGGCCTGCGTTGAATCCGCACAGCTGCATGGTGATGTCCCCTTAGGCTTTTTTCGCGGCTTGCTGGTGTTCCACTGCGGCCTTGATGAAGGCGTTGAACAGCGGGTGGCCGTTCCAGGGCGTGGACTTGAACTCGGGATGGAACTGCACCCCGATGAACCAAGGGTGCACGGCCTGAGGCAGCTCCACAATCTCGGTGAGCTGCTCGCGCTGCGTCAGGGCCGAGATCACGAGGCCCGCCTTGCGCAACTGGTCCAGGTAGTTCACGTTGGCTTCGTAGCGGTGGCGGTGGCGCTCGGTCACAACGTCGCCATAGATGGTGTGCGCCAATGTGTCCTTGGATACATCGGAGCTTTGTGCGCCCAGGCGCATGGTGCCGCCCAGGTCGGAGTTCTCGTCACGCTTCTTGATCGTGCCGTCCGCGTCCTTCCACTCGGTGATCAGCGCGATCACGGGGTGGGGTGTGGTGGGGTCGAACTCGGTGCTGTTGGCGTTGGCCAGGCCGGCCACATGGCGCGCGTATTCGATGGTGGCTACCTGCATACCCAGGCAGATGCCCAGGTAGGGCACCTTGCGCTCGCGGGCAAACTGGGCCGTGGCGATCTTGCCTTCCACACCGCGCTGGCCGAAGCCGCCGGGTACCAGGATGGCATCGTACTGGGCCAGCTTGGCGGCGGCGTCGGCGCTGTCGATGGTCTCGGAATCGACGTGGTCGATCTTCACACGCACATGGTTGCGCATGCCGGCGTGGCGCAGAGCCTCATTGACCGATTTGTAGCTGTCCGACAGGTCCACATACTTGCCAACCATGGCGATGGTGACTTCGCCCTGGGGGTGTTCGGTTTCATACACCAGATCGTCCCAGCGCTTGAGGCTGGTGGGCGGGGTGTTCAGGCGCAGCTTGTCGCAGATCAGGCCATCGAGGCCCTGCTCGTGCAGCATGCGCGGCACCTTGTAGATGGTGTCCACGTCCCACATGCTGATCACGCCCCATTCGGGCACGTTGGTGAACAGCGAGATCTTGGCGCGCTCTTCTTCAGGGATGCGGCGGTCGGCACGGCACAGCAGGGCGTCGGCCTGGATGCCGATCTCGCGCAGCTTCTGCACGGTGTGCTGGGTGGGCTTGGTCTTGAGCTCGCCCGCTGCAGCGATCCAGGGCAGGTAGGTCAGGTGCACGAAGGCTGCGTTGTTCGGGCCCATGCGCAGGCTCATCTGGCGCACGGCTTCCAGGAACGGCAGCGATTCGATGTCACCCACCGTGCCGCCGATTTCGACAATGGCCACATCCACGGCATCGGGCGTGCCGATGCCGGCGCCGCGCTTGATGAATTCCTGGATTTCGTTGGTGACATGGGGAATGACCTGCACGGTCTTGCCCAGGTAGTCGCCGCGGCGTTCCTTCTCCAGCACGGACTGGTAAATCTTGCCCGTGGTGAAGTTGTTGGTTTTCTTCATGCGCGTTTCGATGAAACGCTCGTAGTGGCCCAGATCCAGGTCGGTTTCTGCGCCGTCGTCGGTCACAAAAACCTCGCCGTGCTGGAACGGCGACATGGTGCCCGGGTCTACGTTGATGTAGGGGTCAAGCTTGATGAGGGTGACTTTGAGTCCCCGCGATTCGAGGATCGCGGCAAGGGAGGCTGAGGCGATTCCCTTACCGAGGGAAGACACCACACCGCCGGTGACGAAGACAAATTTGGTCATGTCTTTTTTGGTGGTGGGAAATTGGGATTATAGATGGCACCCCGGCGACACCCCCGGCGGCAGGGTCACCCCCGTCTGCTAAATTCGCCCCATGAATGAGCTTGCTGGCAAACACATTGTTCTGGGTTTGAGTGGGGGCGTGGCTTGCTACAAGGCGGCCGATCTGTGCCGCCAGCTCATTAAGGAGGGCGCCACCGTGCAGGTGGTGATGACCGAGGCGGCTGAACAATTCATCACGCCGGTCACCATGCAGGCGCTGTCTGGCCGCACGGTGTACGGCTCGCAATGGGATGCCCGCGAGCCCAACAACATGCCCCACATCAACCTGAGCCGCGAGGCCGATGCGATCCTGATCGCGCCCTGCAGCGCCGACTTCATCGCGCGGCTGGTGCAAGGTCGGGCGGACGAGTTGCTCAGCCTGTTGTGCCTGGCCCGCCCGGCGCAGCAGGTGCCCCTGCTGCTGGCCCCCGCCATGAACCGCGAAATGTGGGCCCATCCTGCCACCCAGCGCAACCTGGCTCAGGTGGCGCAAGATGGCGCGGTGGTGCTGGGCGTGGGCAATGGCGACCAGGCCTGTGGCGAAACGGGCGATGGCCGCATGCTGGAGCCAGGGGAGCTGCTCGAGGAGCTGATCGCCTTCTTCACCCCCAAGACTTTGGCTGGGCGCCGGGTGCTGGTGACGGCGGGCCCCACCTTTGAAGCCATTGACCCGGTGCGGGGCATCACCAACCTGTCGAGCGGAAAAATGGGCTTTGCGATCGCGCGTGCTGCCCGCGAGGCGGGCGCGGATGTCACGCTGGTGGCCGGGCCCGTGCATGTGCCTACGCCCCGTGGGGTGCAGCGTGTGAACGTGCAGTCGGCCCAGGAGATGCTGGCGGCGGTGCAGCGGTATGTGCAGGCGGCATCGGTGTTCATTGCCACGGCCGCCGTGGCGGACTGGCGGCCCGCCAGCCAGTCCTCACAGAAGATCAAGAAAGATGGCTCGGGCCAGACGCCTAGCCTGGAGTTTGTCGAGAACCCGGACATCCTGGCCACGGTCGCCAAGTCATCGCACGCCCTGCAGGGCGACCTGTTCTGCGTGGGCTTTGCGGCCGAAAGCCATGACCTGCTGGCCCACGCCACGGCCAAGCGTGTGCGCAAAGGGGTGCCTCTGCTGGTGGGCAATATCGGCCCGGCCACCTTCGGGCAGGATGACAATGCCTTGTTGCTGGTGGATGCCCAGGGGCACCGCGAGCTGCCCCGGGCCTCCAAACGCGTGCTGGCCCAGCAACTGATGGGGGAGATTGCGGCGCGGTTGCCGCCCCTGGGGTCGTAGGGGTCTTTGCCGGGAGGCTGTATGAAGACGGGTGCTACCAAGCCTGAATGGGACACGCCGCCCGATGGCGACTTTGCGCGTTATGTGGAACGGCTGACTGCGCCAGCACCTGCCCGAGGCGCGCAGACCCCAGCACCTGGCTCCACCGCCGCCCAGAAGCCCGCAGCAACAGGCGCAGGGCGCTCGGCGCCCCAGTCCGGTCCGCCGGATCTCGCGCTGGTTCTGAAGCCTTTGCTGGGCGTTGTGCGTGCGGTGCGCGCCGTGCTGCTGGTGTTGATTGTCTTGCACGGGGTGGCGCTGTTCATGTTCAGCCAAGGGTCGTTGCCAGGGCTTGCGGTCATGGCAGCCATCTGGTGGGGGTTGGGGCGTTTGATCGACGTGGCTCCCAAGGCCCTATCATCCGCAGCCTTTGGGGCCGCATCAGGCGTGGAGCCTTTGCAGGAGCGGCTGCGGCAAGTGGCCCAGCAGCGCACAACTGGAAAGAAGAAATAACCGTGAAGATTGACGTGAAGATTCTGGATCCGCGCATGGCGGACCAACTGCCCACCTATGCCACGCCCGGCAGTGCTGGCCTGGACCTGCGGGCCTGCCTCGATGCGCCGCTCACCTTGCAGCCCAATGCATGGCAACTGGTGCCTACCGGCATCTCCGTCTACATCAAGGACCCGGGTTATGCGGCCCTGATCTTGCCGCGCTCCGGCCTGGGCCACAAGCACGGCATCGTGCTGGGCAACCTCGTGGGTTTGATCGACAGCGACTACCAGGGGCAGCTCATGGTGAGTGCCTGGAACCGCAGCAGCGTGGCGTTCACGCTGGAGCCGATGGAGCGCCTCGCCCAGCTGGTCATCGTCCCGGTGGTGCAGGCGCAGTTCAACGTCGTCACCGAGTTTGAAGCCACCGAGCGGGGTGAGGGCGGCTACGGCTCGACGGGCAAGGCCTGAAGTCCACAGCGCCACCCGGTTGGCGCGGCATTTGTAAGACGGCGCTTACTTTTTTGCGTGTCTGTTACCGACACGGCATGGGGCCATGTGTCTACGCAGCAGAACCCTGCCGCGTTGTTCCAATCAACCATGTGTCTGGGGCGCCTGCTGTGTGCCTTGCGTTGGCACTTTGCCCCAGGCTGGCTCTCACGACTTCAGGAGATTGAAATGCTGCAATTCACCCGCCGCCCTCTCACCATTGTTGGCGTTGTTGTCCTGGCTGGCTCTTTGGCCGCCTGTGGCCACAACCGCCCGGCGCCCGCTCCCCAGTACTCGGGGGGCTATTCCAGCGGCTACCAGACCGCACCCGCCTATCCCAACAACCCGGTGGGCACCGAGTATGGCCGCGTGTCGAACATCGAGGTGATGCAGGGGCGTTCTCAGGGGCAAACCTCCGGCGCAGGGGCTGTGCTCGGTGCGGTGGTTGGCGGCGTCCTGGGCAACCAGGTGGGCAAGGGCTCGGGCCGCGCGGCAGCGACGGCAGTGGGCGTGCTCGGGGGCGCCGTGGCGGGCAATGCCATCGAGGGGCGCAACAACCAGGAATACGTACAGGGTTACCGCCTGTCCGTGCATCTGGACCAGGGCGGTTACCGCGTGTACGACGTGAGCAGCCCGGGCGATTTGCGCATTGGTGACCGTGTGCGCCTGTACAACGGCCAGATCTCGCGCCTTTGAGTTGAAGGGCTGAAGGGCCCAAGGAAAACGGGCGCTCTGAATTTCTTCAGAGCGCCCGTTTGCTGATGGGAATCTTGCCGCGAGAGGATCAGTGCAGTAGCGAGCTGCCGGGTGCCTGGGGCTGCACGCGAAAGAAGCCTGTCCCGGCCGTGCCGCGGCCAATTTCTTCCTCGGTGGCTTCGCGCACGGCCTGCACGGTGAGCTGCAAGCGCAGCGCAATGCCCGCCAGCGGGTGGTTGCCATCCAGCACCACATGTTCGGGGTAGATCTCGGCCACGGTATAGAGCGCGGTGCGGGGGGCATCCGGGTTGCAACCTTCCGGCAGGGCCATCCCGTCAAACGTCATGCCTTCCTCGATTTCTGCGGGGAACAGCGCACGGGGTTCCAGAAACAGCAGCTGGTCGTTGAAGTCGCCAAAAGCATCCTCGGGTTCGAGGTGCAGCGCCAGGCTGGCACCAGGGCCGTGGCCTTGCAAGGCCTCTTCGATGCGGGGCAGAAGATCGTCGCCGCCGACCAGAAACTCCACGGGCTCATCGAGCACGTCCAGTTCTTCGCCCAGCGTGTCCTTGAGTGTCCAGGTCAGTGCGACCACACATTGTTGGGTAATTTCCATAGGAGAATTGTCGCAGTTTGACCAACCGCCCCGCCCAGGGGTCCTGTTTTCCCATGGATATCCAGCAACCCCTCTCCCTGCTCGGTGGCCTCACCCCCGCGCAATTCATGCGCCGCCACTGGCAGAAGAAGCCCCTGCTGGTGCGCCAGGCCATTCCCCAGTTCGCACCGCCCGTGTTGCGTTCCGAGCTGTTTGCACTGGCTGCCCAGGAAGGCGTGGAGTCGCGCCTGGTGCAATTGGTCAAGGGCGCCTGGAAACTGCGCCACGGCCCCTTCAACCGCCGTGCGCTGCCTGCCTTGCAGCAGCCCGACTGGACCTTGCTGGTGCAAGGGGTGGATCTGCACAACGATGCGGTCCATGCGCTGATGCAGCAGTTTCGTTTCGTGCCCGAGGCGCGGCTGGACGACCTCATGATCAGCTATGCCAGCAACGGCGGCGGCGTAGGGCCACACTTCGACAGCTATGACGTTTTCTTGCTGCAGGCCCATGGCAAGCGCCGCTGGCGCATTGGCCGCCAGAAGGACTTGGCGCTGCGTGATGACATTCCCCTGAAGGTGCTAGCGCAGTTCGAACCCGAAGAGGAGTTTGTACTGGAGCCGGGCGACATGCTGTACCTGCCGCCGCGGTATGCCCATGACGGCATTGCCGAAGGTGAGTGCATGACCTACTCCATCGGTTTCCGCGCCCCGGCGCGTGCAGAGCTGGCCCAGGAGCTGCTGGTGCGCCTGGCGGAAGATGCCGGGGATGCCGACGAGGGCAAGCCCCTGCTGTACCGCGACGCAGGCCAGGAGGCCGTTGCGCAGCCTGCTCACATTCCGGCAGGGTTGCATGCATTTGCGCGCGAAGCGCTCGCCCGCGCGTTGGCGCAGCCCCTGGTGCTGGAGCGCGCGCTCGGCGAATACCTCACCGAGCCCAAGCCCAGTGTGTGGTTCGAGCCCGGGGATGCGGGGGTGATGCTGGAAGGTGTGCGCCTGGACCGCAAGAGCCGCATGATGTATGACGCGCAGCACATCTTCATCAATGGCGAAAGCTACCGCGCCGCCGGGCGCGACGCCACGCTGATGCGGCGCCTGGCCGACGAGCGCCAGCTGACGGCGCGCGAGCTGGCCCGCGCCAGCGACGATGCGCTGGAACTGCTGTCCTCCTGGTGCGATGCGGGCTGGGCCCATGTCTGGACGGGCAGCCACTGACCAGGAGACCGTGATGACCGATGCGGCAGCCCCTCCGCCCGAGCCCCTGCACGACCTGCCCACCGGGCGGTTCAGTGGCCGGGAGGCATTCCAGCAGATGGTGCGTGATGCCTTCGCCACGGCGGCGCGGGATGGCTGGCAGGAGATTGTGATCAGCGACGCCCATTTCCACGACTGGCCGCTGGGCGAGCGCAGCGTGGTCGAATCCCTGCAGGACTGGGCCCACAGTGGCCGACGCTTCACCATGCTGGCCTGCAGCTATGACGACGTGATCCGGCGCCACGCGCGGTTTGTGCGCTGGCGCGGCACCTGGGACCACATCATCACCTGCCGCCGCAGCCCGGCGGCCGACCCCCTGGACCTGCCCAGTGCTCTGTGGTCGCCGCAGTGGGTCATGCACCGGCTGGACCCGGAGCGCTGCGTGGGGGTGGCGGGCAGCGAGCCCGACCGCCGGGTGCTGTTGCGGGAGTCACTCAATGAATGGGTGCGCAGCAAGAGCACGCCCGGGTTTCCTTCGACCACGCTGGGCCTGTAAACCTCCGCTTTGCAAGCGGTCCGGGTGGATCGGACAGTGCGGGCCGCTGTGTGGCAGGGCCGCCACGGCTTCGCATCCCATGCGCGAAGTCAAGCGGGTGTAAAGCTTTCGTCAGTGTTAGTCA
The DNA here is from genome assembly GCF_001633105.1 of Acidovorax sp. GW101-3H11. Classification (GTDB taxonomy): domain Bacteria; phylum Pseudomonadota; class Gammaproteobacteria; order Burkholderiales; family Burkholderiaceae_C; genus Acidovorax. Next base: position 105,050 of record NZ_LUKZ01000023.1, on the reverse strand, counting down.
GTATTGACTAAAAATCAATATAATCGGTGGTTGCGCCAAAAAGGTGCAAATCAACGCTTTGTGCCAATGCGTACCAGGGCTTCTGAGGGCCTGACGCCGTGGCTTTTCAAGATTCTGTCTGTCCAACTAGGAAAATCGAAATGAAGAACTCTCTCGTTCTGGCCGCCCTGATCGCTGCTGCTGCACTCGCCGCTTGTGGCAAGAAGGAAGAGCCCGCTCCAGCAGCTGCTCCCGCACCCGTGGAAGCTCCTGCCGCTGCGCCCGCTCCTGCCGCCGAACCAGCCGCTCCTGCTGCTTCCGACGCAGCTGCAGCCCCTGCCGCCGCTCCTGCTGCTGACGCCGCCGCTGCTCCTGCTGCCGACGCTGCCAAGGCTGCTGCTGACGCTGCTGCCACCGCCGCTACCGGCGCTTCCGCAGCCAAGTAAATCGCTGCAGGCTCCGGGCTGACCCCATGGTCGGCCTGTGCCACGGCCCCGCACCGCAAGGTTCGGGGCTTTTTTTTGCCTTTTTGTCTGTGACGGGGGTTGCCCGCACCTGGCCTGGCCTGGTCAGAGGCTTGAGGTGCTGTCGCCCACGCGCAGCCAGTCGGTCCCCTGAGTGGGGCTGGCCACGATGATGTCCTCGGCTGTCCAGCCCAGCGCGGCGGCAAGGGTCTCTTGCGCGAGGCGGGGCACATTGTTCTGTGCGCTCAGGTGGGCGGCCACCACCTGCCCCAGGCCTACGTGCTGCACTGCGTGCAGGATCTCGGCCGTGGCGGCGTTGGCCAGGTGGCCGTAGGGGCCGCCCACCCGGCGCTTCAAAAAGGGCGGGTAGCGCGAGGCCTGCAGCATGTCGGGGTCGTGGTTGGCCTCGATCAGGAGGGCGTGGCAGCCTTGGAGCTGCTCCAGCACATGGGCACTGGCATGCCCCAGGTCGGTCAGCACCGCCAGGTGGGCATTGCCGTCGGAGCAGCGCAGCTGCAGCGGCTCCCGGGCGTCGTGGGGCACCGTGAAAGGCAGGGCCTGGAAACTGCCCAGATCCATGGCTTGCATGTCACGCGCCACATGCAACAAGCCGTCGAAGTCCGGGAATCCCAGGGCCGCGTGGGTGCCTTCGCTCATCCACACCGGAATGCGGTAGCGCACGGCCAGGGCCTGGGCGCAGCCGATGTGGTCGGAGTGTTCGTGGGTGATGAAAACGGCGTCGAGGTCTTCAGGCTGCAGCTGCGCCTGGGCCAGCCGGGCTTGCAGCTGGCGGATGCCGAACCCGCAGTCGATCAGCAGGCGGTGCATCTGTGCGCCGCTGCGGCCCTCGACCACGGTGGCGTTGCCCGTGCTGCCGCTGCCCAGGTTCTTGAAGCGCAGCATGGAACAGTGGTGGGCGGGGCGGACGGGGGCTCTAAAAAACACACCCTGCCAGGGGCCGGGAGCCCAGGGCAGGGTGGTGGTGTGGGAGCGCCCGGGTTTGTTACTTCAGGTCGTCGGTGATCACGCGCACGATGCGCTCGGCATTGGCCGAGGTGTCGGGGGCGCCTGCTTCATTGAGCACGGACACCGTGGTGGACTCACCCTGGCTGCGCACCACGATGCGGTACTTGAGCGGCGGTATGGCGGCCGAGGAGCTGCTGAACAGCTTGCCGAAGAAGCCGGGCTCTTTCTTGTCGGCGCTGGGGGCCACATAACGCACGAAGTACGTGCCTTCGTTGCGGTTGCGGTCTTCCACCGTGAAGCCGGTGCGGTCCAGTGCCAGGCCCACGCGGCGCCATGCGCGGTCGAAGCCCTCGTCCAGCTGCACCACCGGCTGGTTGTTGACGGTGGCCATGCGTGCTGTCTGCGCGCGCGGCGCCGGGGCGGCGGCAATGGCGCGGGATTGCTCCTGGCTCACGCCCAGCTTGACCATCAGGCGGCGCAGGAATTCGGTTTCCAGCTCCGGGTCGGAGGGGCGGGGCTGCCACACCGTGTTGTCCTTGGTGGTGGTGCCATAGACCTCGATCATGCCGCGGTGGCTGATGTAGATCTCGGTGCTGCCATTGGCATTGCGCTCCAGGCGGGTGCGGAACTTGTCGCGTTCGCCGGTGGAGTACAGCGAGTCCAGCATCTTGCCCAGCGTGGAGCGGATGAAGTCCTGCGGCAGCTTGGCGCGGTTTTCGGCCCAGTCGGTTTCCATGATGCCGACGTTGGACTCGGCCTGGGTCAGGTTGAAGCCGTTTTCCTGCCAGAAGTCGCGCACGGGCTCCCAAAGCTTGTCGGCGGGGCGGTTGACCACCAGCCAGCGCTGGTTGCCGTCGCGTTCGATGCGCACATCGCCCAGCTGCAGGGCTGCGGCGTTGGCCGTGCCGGAGGGCTGCGCGGCCTGGCCCGCCTGCAGGGCGGCGGCCGATACCGGGCCACCTGGCACGGCGTAGCGCGAATCGCGCGACAGCTGCGTCAGGTCGGGCGGGACTTCCAGGGTCGAGCCCCGGGCAGCGCTCTTGTAGTCGATCTTGTCGCCTTCGAGGGCGGCGCAGGCGGACAGGGCCATGGCGAGGGCCAGCAGGCTCAGGCGGGTGGTAGCAGCTTTCACGCGGAAATCCTCGGGAAGAAGTGTCTCAGGGAGCCGGGCGTGGCCCGGGTTGGATCAGGCCAGCAGGCCGCTGCTGCGCAGTGCAGCCTCGACAACGGCTTCGTTGCCACTGGCCAGCGGCGTCATGGGCAGGCGCATGGTGCCACCACACAGGCCCATGCGGGCCATGGCCCACTTGACCGGGATGGGGTTGGCTTCGACGAACAGGTTCTTGTGCACGGGCATCAGCTTGAACTGGATTTCCATGGCGCGGCGCGCATCGCCTGCCAGGGCCGCCACACACAGCTCGTGCATCAGGCGCGGGGCCACGTTGGCCGTCACGCTGATGTTGCCGTGGCCGCCGCACAGCATCAGGGCCACGGCGGTTGGGTCGTCGCCCGAGTACACGCCAAAACCCTGGGGTACGTCGCGGATGAGCCACTGGGCGCGTTCGATGTTGCCGGTGGCTTCCTTGATGCCGATGATGCCGGGCACCTGGGCCAGGCGCAGCACGGTGTCGTGCTGCATATCGGCCACCGAGCGGCCGGGCACGTTGTACAGCACGATGGGCAGGTCGCCCGTGGCTTCGGCAATTGCCTTGAAGTGCTGGAACTGACCCTCTTGGGTGGGCTTGTTGTAGTAGGGCACGACCTGCAGCTGGCTGTCGGCCCCCACGCCGCGCGCGAACTTGGCCAGCTCGATGGCTTCGGCGGTGGAGTTGGCGCCGCAGCCGGCCATGATGGGCACGCGCTTGGCGGATTGTTCGACCGCGACGCGGATGATCTCGCAGTGCTCTTCGACATTGACCGTGGGCGATTCGCCCGTGGTGCCCACCACGCCGATGCAGTCGGTGCCTTCGGCGATATGCCAGTCGATCAGTTTGCGCAGGGCGGGGTAGTCCACGCTGCCGTCCGCGTGCATGGGGGTGACGAGGGCGACGATGCTGCCGGTAAGAGGCACGGAGGAAGAGGTCATGTCCGCAGTGAAAAACGGTAAAAGGGCATTCTAACTAGCCGCGATGGACAAAAGATGCCGGGAAGGCTCGCCAGCCTGCGGGAGTTCCCGCACGGCCGTGACGCGTTGCACAAAACGTGCGGGTTCGTCCAGGAACCCGTCTTCGTAGGCCACCACGCGCAGCCCCTGGCAGGCGCCCAGCAACTCGCCGGGTGCAAGCAGGAACTCGGGCCGCGCGGGGCGCCCCACGGTTTCGTTGCCCAGGGCAAAGGTCTCATAGACCAGCACGCCACCGGCGGCGACGCTCTCGACGATGGTGGGCAGCAGCGGCCGCCACAGGTAGTTGGTGACCACCACGGCGCCAAACTGGCGCCCCGCCAGGGGCCAGGGCCCGTTCTCGATGTCTGCCAGCAGCAGCTCGCCCAGGCCGTCACAGGCGGCCAGGGCCTCGGCGGACCGGTCCACGCCCACCACCGGGTGCCCCAGGCTGCGCAGCCAGCGCAGGTGGCGGCCCGCGCCACAGGCCACGTCCAGCACCGTGCTGCCGGAGGGAATCAGGTGGGCCCAGCGGCGGACCCATGCGGAGGGGGCTTCGGTACCGTGCATGATGCTATTAAATTTATAGCTATAAAGGCTTGTTCAGCGCGCGCAGAGGCCCCAAAAAGCCTTGAATCTACCCGATGTGGCCGTCAGAAGCACGCCCACATCTGGTCGGCCAGCATCACCATGAACTCGGGCACGGTGTACAGGCCAAACACCGCCAGGCACAGCAGCACCGCCACGACCGCGCCCAGCCAGCGCAGGGCGCGCGGCCTGGGTTTGGGGGGCGGTGGTGGCGTGTGCACGGCGGGCGGGAAGGTCAGGCAGGCTGCGGGGCAGAGCGCTGGATGGGGCTTTCCTTGACGGGCAGGTTCACCAGCCCGGCAAACACGCCCAGGCCGATGGCGATGTACCAGACGATATCGTAGTTGCCGGTGGCGTCATACAGATAACCGCCCAGCCACACGCCCAGGAAGCTGCCGATCTGGTGGCTGAAGAACACAAAGCCGCCCAGCATCGACAAATGCTGCACGCCAAAGATCTGCGCAATGGTTGCGTTGGTGGGCGGGATGGTGGACAGCCACAGCGTGCCCATCACTGCGGAGAACACATACACCGACAGCGGCGACAGCGGCACCAGCAGGAACACGGTGATCACCGCCGCGCGGGCAAAGTAGATAAACGCCAGGATGTAGCGTTTGGGCAAACGCTGGCCCAGCGTGCCGGCGATGTAGGTGCCGAATACGTTGAACAGCCCGATCAGCGCCAGCGCATAGCTGGCCACCTGCGGCGACAGGCCATGGTCCTTGAGGTAGCTGGGCATGTGCACGCCGATGAACACCACCTGGAAGCCACACACAAAATAACCCGCCATCAGCAGGTTGAAGCTGGGGTAGCGGAAGGCCTCGCCCAGGGCCTGCACGATGGTCTGCTCGCGCTTGACCGGGGCTGCGCCCTTGAAGCCTGGCTCGCGCAGCCCAAAGGCCAGCGGCACGATGAGCAGCACCGCCATCGACAGCACCAGCAGCGCCTGCTGCCAGCCCAGGCCCGCAATGAGCCAGCCTTCGACCGGCACCATCAGGAACTGCCCGAACGAACCCGCCGCCGCCGCCACGCCCATGGCCCACGAGCGTTTCTCCGGTGCAATCTGCCGTCCCAGAACACCATAGATCACGGCATAGGTGGTGCCTGCCTGTGCCGCGCCAATCAGCACGCCCGCCGTCAGTGCAAACAGCGTGGGCGTGGGCGACAGTGCCATGCCTGCCAGGCCCAGGCCATACAGCACGGCACCGCCCATGAGCACGCGAAACGCACCAAACCGGTCGGCCACCATGCCCGCAAAAATGCCGATCAGGCCCCAGGACAGGTTCTGGATGGCGATGGCCAGCGCAAACGACTGGCGCGTCCAGCCCATCTCTTGCGTGATGGGCAGCAGCCACAGGCCAAAGCCATGGCGGATGCCCATCGACAGGGTCACGATGGCCGCACCGCAGGCCAGCACCTGGAACATGGACAGTTTCGGAGGATTCATATGCATGCGCAGGAATGTAGCCAGATTGCGTGAAACGCGCTGATACACCCGTGACCAATACAGTGCGCGGTAAGGTCGGCAATGACTGGTTTTTTATCCAGCTACGCCGCGCCTGCCGCACTACAATTCGCCGCTATGTCTGCCAAACCGTCTTCTGCTTCCGCCAGCGAATATTCCGAAGGTTCGATCCGCGTGCTCAAGGGCCTGGAGCCCGTCAAGCAGCGCCCGGGCATGTACACCCGCACCGACAACCCCCTGCACATCATCCAGGAAGTGCTGGACAACGCCGCCGACGAGGCCCTGGCCGGGTACGGCAAGAAGATCCGCGTCACGCTGCATGCCGACGGCTCGGTGAGCGTCGAAGACGACGGCCGCGGCATCCCCTTTGGCATGCACCCCGAGGAAAACGCGCCGGTGATTGAGCTAGTGTTCACCCGGCTGCACGCGGGCGGCAAGTTCGACAAGGGCAAGGGCGGCGCCTACAGCTTCTCCGGCGGCCTGCACGGCGTGGGCGTGTCGGTCACCAACGCCCTGGCAACCCGGCTGGAAGCCACCAGCTACCGCGAAGGCAAGGTGGCGCGCCTGGTGTTCTCGGCGGGGGATGTGATCGAACCCCTGGTGGCCCGGCCGCTGGAGGCGGGCGAGCGCAAGCAGGGCACCTCGGTGCGCGTGTGGCCCGACGCCAAGTATTTCGAATCCAGCGCCTTGCCCATGGGCGAGCTGACCCACCTGCTGCGCAGCAAGGCCGTGCTGATGCCGGGCGTGACGGTGCAGCTGGTCAATGAAAAGACGCGCGACACGCAAACCTGGCAGTACAAGGGCGGCCTGCGCGACTACCTCATGCAGACGCTGAACGGCGACCCGGTGATCCCGCTGTTTGAAGGCGAGGGTTTTGCCGACCGCAACAACGAGAGTTTTGCCGAAGGCGAGGGCGCCGCCTGGGCCGTGGCCTTCACCGAAGACGGCCAGCCGGTGCGCGAGAGCTATGTCAACCTGATCCCCACCAGCGCAGGCGGCACGCACGAAAGTGGCCTGCGCGACGGCCTGTTCAACGCGGTCAAGAGCTTCATCGAGCTGCACAGCCTGTTGCCCAAGGGTGTGAAGCTGCTGCCCGAGGACGTGTTTGCGCGCGCCAGCTATGTGCTGTCCGCCAAGGTCCTCGACCCGCAGTTCCAGGGCCAGATCAAGGAGCGCCTGAACTCGCGCGACGCGGTGCGCCTGGTCAGCGGCTTTGTGCGCCCGGCGCTCGAACTCTGGCTCAACCAGCACGTGGAATACGGCAAGAAGCTCGCCGAGCTGGCCATCAAGGCCGCGCAGACGCGCCAGAAGGCGGGCCAGAAGGTCGAAAAGCGCAAGGGCTCGGGCGTGGCCGTGTTGCCCGGCAAGCTCACCGACTGCGAAAGCAAGGACATTGCCCACAACGAAGTCTTCCTGGTCGAGGGCGACTCGGCCGGTGGCAGCGCCAAGATGGGCCGCGACAAGGAAAGCCAGGCCATCCTGCCGCTGCGCGGCAAGGTGCTCAACACCTGGGAGGTGGAGCGCGATCGCCTGTTTGCCAACAACGAAATCCACGACATCTCGGTGGCCATCGGCGTGGACCCGCATGGGCCGAACGACACGCCCGACCTGAGCGGCCTGCGCTACGGCAAGGTCTGCATCCTGTCCGACGCGGACGTGGACGGCTCGCACATCCAGGTGCTGCTGCTCACGCTGTTCTTCCGCCACTTTCCCAAGCTCATCGAGACCGGTCACATCTACGTGGCGCGCCCACCGCTGTTCCGTGTGGACGTGCCCGCGCGGGGCAAGAAGCCCGCCGCCAAGATGTATGCATTGGACGATGGCGAACTCACGGCCATCCTCGACAAATGCGCCAAGGACGGCGTGCCGAAAGAGAAGTGCCAGATCAGCCGCTTCAAGGGCCTGGGCGAGATGAACGCCGAGCAGCTGTGGGAAACCACGCTCAACCCCGACACCCGCCGCCTGCTGCCCGTGCAGCTGGGCGACATGGACTTTGCCGCCACCGAGGGGCTTATCACCAAGCTCATGGGCAAGGGCGAAGCCGCCGCGCGCCGCGAGCTGATGGAGCTGCATGGCGACGCGGTCGAGATCGACATCTAGGAAGGTGTGAACGAACCGACGCTCACCGCCGGGTGTTTGTGGCGAAAAATATGAATAAAAACAGTGCTTTCCGCGCATCTGTATTGGGTTTATTGCTATGTTTTATGCAGCAATTTGCCCATGCAGACCTGTGGGCGCACGTGGATGAGCGCGGCGTGACGCACTTTGCGGCCGAGCAGGTCGATGCGCGCTACCAGCTGTTTTTTCGCGGCAACGACTTCGACTCCACCCGCGATGCACCGGCCAATGCATCCCCCATGCCCTATGCGCTGCCTGCAGCGGGCGCGCGCCTGCTGGCGTTTTTCGACATTGCGCCCGACTACAAGCGCGTCAAGCACCACCTGCGCGCTGCGTCTAGCCAACATGGCGTGGACTACGAGTTGCTGCAGGCCGTGATCGCCACCGAATCCGGCTTTGACGCCACCGCCGTGTCGCCCAAGGGCGCCGTGGGCCTGATGCAGGTGATGCCCGCCACGGCGAGCCGTTTTGGCGTGAGTGCAGACAAGAAGCGCACGGTGGAGCAAAAGCTGGCCGACCCCGCCGTGAACGTGCCCACCGGCACGCGTTACCTGCGCCACCTGCTCGACCTGTTCCCCGGTCGCATGGACCTGGCCGTGGCCGCCTACAACGCGGGCGAAGGCGCCGTGCAAAAGGCGGGCAACCAGATCCCGGCCTTCAAGGAAACCCAGAACTACGTGCGCACCGTGCTGGGCCTGTATGCCCAGCTCAAGCCGCCTGCGCCCGTGCTGACACAGCGCGCCCTGCCGGGCCGTGTGCGCATGGAGCTGACGGGCGGTGCGCAAAACCGGGGCAACCTGCCGCCCGCCCAGGTGGCACAGACCCGCAGCGCGCCGCAGACCGCGTTTGAACCCTTACCGACGATTCCGAACGAATGAGCGCTAACGAATGAGCGACCAACCCACTCTTGATTTCACCACCGCAGGCGATGACGGGGGCGACTCCCTGGGCCTGGCGGGCTACGCCCAGCGCGCCTACCTGGAATACGCGCTCTCGGTCGTCAAGGGCCGTGCGCTGCCCGATGTGTGCGACGGCCTCAAGCCCGTGCAGCGGCGCATTTTGTATTCGATGGACCGCATGGGCCTGGGCTACAGCGGCCCCACGCGCAACACCGCTGCCAAGCCGGTCAAGAGCGCCCGCGTGGTGGGCGATGTGCTGGGCCGCTTCCACCCGCACGGCGACCAGTCGGCCTACGACGCGCTGGTGCGCATGGCGCAGGACTTTGCGCAGCGTTACCCCCTTATCGACGGCCAGGGCAACTTCGGCAGCCGCGACGGTGATGGCGCTGCCGCTATGCGTTACACCGAAGCGCGCCTGTCGCGCATCACCAGCCTGCTGCTGGATGAAATCGACGAAGGCACGGTCGATTTCATGCCCAACTACGACGGCAGCACCGAGGAGCCGCGCCAGTTGCCCGCCCGCCTGCCGTTCGCGCTGCTCAACGGCGCCAGCGGCATTGCCGTGGGCCTGGCCACCGAAATCCCCAGCCACAACCTGCGCGAGATTGCCGATGCGTGTGTGGCGCTCATCAAGACGCCAACGCTGAGCCAGGACGAGCTGCTGGCCATCGTGCCCGGCCCGGACTACCCCGGTGGCGGCCAGATCATCAGCAGCCCTGGCGACATTGCCGACGCCTACCGCACCGGCCGTGGTAGCCTGAAGGTGCGTGCGCGCTGGAAGATCGAAGACATGGCACGCGGCCAGTGGCAACTGGTGGTCAACGAACTGCCGCCCGGCGTGAGCACGCAGAAGGTGCTGGAAGAGATCGAAGAGATCACCAACCCCAAGGTCAAGGCGGGCAAGAAGGCACTATCTCAAGACCAGACCCAGCTCAAGGCCAGCATGCTGGCCGTGCTGGACGTGGTGCGTGACGAGTCGAGCAAGGACGCGCCGGTGCGCCTGGTGTTCGAGCCCAAGACGGGCAAGACGCCGCAGCAGGAGCTGATCACCGCGCTGCTGGCCCACACCAGCCTGGAGACCTCGGCCCCCATCAACCTGACCATGGTGGGCCTGGACGGCAAGCCCGTGCAGAAGTCGCTGCGCGTGATGCTGGAGGAGTGGATCGCCTTCCGCCAGACCACCATCACCCGCCGCACCCAGCACCGGCTGAACAAGGTGCTGGACCGCATCCATATCTACGAAGGCCGTCAGATTGTTCTGCTGAACATCGACGAGGTGATCGCCATCATCCGCCAGGCCGAAGAACCCAAGGCGGCGCTGATCGCGCGCTTCAACCTCAGCGACCGCCAGGCCGAGGACATCCTCGAAATCCGCCTGCGCCAGCTCGCGCGGCTCGAAGCCATCAAGATTGAGCAGGAGCTGAAAGAACTGCGCGAAAGCCAGGGCAAGCTCGAAGACATCCTGAACAACCCCGGTTCGCTGCGCCGCACCATGGTCAAAGAGATCGAGGCCGACGCCAAGACCTTTGCCGACGCGCGCCGCACGCTGATCCAGGCCGAAAAAAAGGCCGTGGCCGAAGTCAAGGTGGTGGACGAGCCCGTCACGGTGGTTGTCTCGGAAAAAGGCTGGGTGCGCGCGCGCACCGGCCACGGCCACGAGGCGGCCAGCTTTGCCTTCAAGGCGGGCGACGGACTGTATGGCACGTTCGAGTGCCGCACGGTCGATACCTTGCTGGCCTTTGGCAGCAATGGCCGCGTGTATTCCGTGGCCGTGTCGCTGCTGCCTGGCGCACGCGGTGACGGCCAGCCGGTGACCACGCTGATTGAGCTGGAGGCCGGTACGCAGCTGCTCCACTACTTTGCAGGGCCCGCCAACGCCACGCTGCTGCTGTCCAACTCCGGCGGCTACGGCTTTCTGGCGGCGGTCGAGAACATGGTGTCGCGCCAGAAGGGCGGCAAGGCCTTCCTCACGCTGGGCGAGGGCGAAACCGTGTGCGTACCCTCGCACGCAGCAGGCAGCACGGGCAGCAAACCGGTGCTGCCCGCCACGCATGTGGCCTGCGCGTCCACCGGCGGGCGCATCCTCACGTTCGAGATCACCGAGCTGAAAACCATGGCCAACGGTGGCCGGGGCCTGATGCTGATCGACCTGGAAGACAAGGACCAGCTCGCAGGCGCGGCGGCCTACACCCGCAGCATCCGCCTCGATGGCATCGGCCGGGGCGGCAAGGTGCGCGACGAAACGCTGGAAATCCGCAGCCTGAACAACGCCCGCGCCGCGCGCGGCCGCAAGGGCAAGGCGGCGGACCTGGGCTTCAAGCCCACAGCGGTGACGCGGGTGGAGTAAGCCCCACGCCAGACGAAGAAGCCACCTCCGGGTGGCTTTTTTCATGGGCGGTGGTTTTCCACGGGTTGCTACGGATTGGACGAAATGCCCGATCAGGCGCACCATATGTAAGCGAATGTCTGTGCTGGCCTGCGGCCGCTCGCCCGGATCCTGCGCACGCCGGTGGGGTCAGGGGCGATGGGGCTGCCGGTTTCCGGGCCCGCCAGCCAGACAAGCAGGCACCAAGGCCCCCAGGTGCCAGGGCCGCCCATAACGACAGGAGACCATCATGTTCAAACGCATCCGCATTGCCCAGAAGCTGTGGCTCGCCGTCATTTTTATCGTGGTCATGCTGGCCGGGGTGGTGGGCTTTTCTGCCTACCGGTCGGCCAAGGTGCAGGCCGAGGCCGATGTTGTGTCGCGCGAAATGCAGACCCGCGTGAGCACCGCGATCCGCTGGGCGGGCCTGACGGAGACCAATGCCGCGCGCACCCAGGCGATGATCGTGAGCAGCGATCCGGCGGTCGAGGCCGAGTTCAAGGACGTGATTGCCGCGACCTCGGCGCAGATCACCGAGGTGCAGAAATCGCTGGAGAGCCTGGCCCTGTCCGATGCCGACAAGGCGCAGATGGCCAAGATTGCCCAGGCGCGCAAGACCATGATCGACCTGCGGGGCAAGGCCCGCCAGCTCAAGGCCGATGGCAAGGCCGACGAGGCCGTGACCCTGGTCAAGCAGACCTACAACCCGGCCGTGGCCGCATACATCAAGACCCTGCGCGACTTTGTGGAGCTGCAGCAGAGCACGGCCGAGGCCCGCCTGGCCGAGATGGCGGCCTCGCGCATGCTCACCGTGAAGATCGCGGCCGTGGCCGTGGCGGCGCTGCTGGCGGCCATCATCGCCGGGGCTTACTACCTGATCGGCAGCATCCAGCGCCCGCTGGCGCAGGCCAACGATCTGGCGGCCAAGATTGCTGCGGGCGACCTGAGCGAGCAGGGCGCGGTCACGCGCGGCGACGAGTTTGGCGACCTTTTGCGCTCGCAGTACGCAATGAGCGATTCGCTCGGGCGCATGGTGCACCAGGTGCGCCAGAGCACCGACAGCATTGCCATCGCCAGCGCCGAGATCGCCACCGGTAACCACGACCTGTCGGCGCGCACCGAGCAGACCTCCAGCAACCTGCAGCAGACGGCGGCGGCCATGGAGGAGTTCACCAGCACCATCGCCCAAAGCGCCAGCAGCGCGCGCCAGGCCAGCACCCTGGCCGCCAGCGCCACGGGCGTGGCCGAGCGGGGCGGCACGGTGGTGACGCAGGTGGTCTCCACCATGGAAGACATCAACCACAGCAGCAAGAAGATCTCGGACATCATCGGCGTGATTGACGGCATTGCGTTCCAGACCAACATCCTCGCGCTGAACGCGGCCGTGGAGGCCGCCCGTGCGGGCGAGCAGGGCCGGGGTTTTGCCGTGGTGGCCAGCGAGGTGCGCAGCCTGGCGCAGCGCAGCGCCGAAGCGGCCAAGGAGATCAAGACGCTGATCAGCGCGTCGGTGGAGAAGGTGGAAACCGGCACCCGCCTGGTGGCCGATGCGGGCACGACCATGAACGACATCGTGCGTTCGGTGCAGAGCGTGACGGACATGATCGGCGAGATCACAGCCGCGTCGTCCGAGCAGAGCGCGGGCATCTCACAGGTCAACCAGGCTGTGGGCAACCTTGATCAGATGACCCAGCAGAACGCCGCACTGGTGGAAGAAAGCGCCGCCGCCGCCCAGAGCCTGCGCGAGCAGGCCGAACACCTGGCGCAGGTGGTGTCGGTGTTCAAGGTCAACGGGGCGGCCTATACCGGGGTGGCGCCGCCCGTGCATGTGGCGCACAAGCCAGCGCCCCAGGCCCCCCGTGTGCCATCAGCGCCCGCCAAGACCGCCATGGCAGGCAAACCGGCCACCCAGCGCATCGCCCAGGCAGCCCCTGCGGGCAGCAAACCCGCGCCAGCCAAGGCCAAGGCCCCGGCACCCGCCCTGGCCCAGGGCGCGGACGAGGACTGGGAGTCGTTCTAAACCGCAGCGCGGCTTGTGCAGCAGGCCATCGAAACTGGCACGCCGCAAGCCAGCGCTCCCGCGCAAGGGCCGCCCCGCCGCGCTGGGAGCGTCCCCCTCCCGAATTGCGCAGCAAGGCGGGAGAGGGGGCTGAGGGCCGCGGCTCCAAGCCTGCCTGCGCAGGCTTGGACGAGCCCGAAGAGCGGCCGCCTCTGGCGGACGCACCGAGGCGCGCAGCGACTCAGGGGGGTTATCCGAGCTCTGCGATCAGCTCAATCTCCACACAGGCACCCATGGGCACCTGCGCCACGCCAAAGGCGCTGCGTGCATGCACGCCCTTGTCGCCAAACACCTGGCCCAGCAGCTCGCTGGCGCCGTTGGTCACCAGGTGCTGCTCGGTGAAGTCGCTGGTCGAGTTGACCAGGCTCATCACCTTCACGATGCGCTGCACGCGGTTCAGGTCGCCGCCGGTGGCGGCATGCAGGGTACCCAGGAGGTCGATGGCCACGGCGCGCGCAGCGGCCTTGCCTTCTTCGGTGCCGATGTCGCGGCCAAACTGTGCAGCCCAGGGCTTGCCGTCCTTGCGGGCGATGTGGCCGCTCAGAAACACCAGGTTGCCGGTCTGCACATAGGGCACGTAGGCGGCGGCGGGCACTGACACGGGGGGCAGGGTGATGTTGAGTTCTTTCAGCTTGTCGTAAACGCTCATGGTCTTCCTCGGGTTGGAGTGGGTGGTGGAGGGATGGTGACGGGAATGAAAAGGGCGGGGCGTGCCCCCGCGCCGGGTCGGGGACGAGTGTTACACAGCAGCGCGCGCCGAATCCAGCCGCCCCGGGGCCGGTGCGGCATTAGCATCAGCCCATGCCCGCCATAAGCGCCTCTAATGCCACCACCTTGCCCCGCCCCGAAGGCGCGCTCGGGGCGGGCGACTGGCTGCAGCCCGTGGCGCCGTGGCAGCTGCCCGCCCTGCTGCTGGGGGTGGTGGCGGGGGCGGCGCTGCAGTTGCAGCAACCCGGCCTGTGGGACGCTGGCGCCTATGCCGCACTGCTGTGCGCCGCGCTGGTGGTGGGCTGGTGCGGGGTTGCCGCCAGCCGCCCATGCCGCCCGGGTGCGGTGCGCCATGCGCGGGGGCGCGCTGCTGCGGCGGCGGTGCTGGTGCTGCTGGCCGGGGCGATGGCTATGGCGGCGGTCAGTGGCTTGCGGGCCACGGCCTATCTGCAGCAGGGCCTGAACCCGGCGCTGGAGGGGCAGGACATCCGCGTGACCGGGGTGGTGTCGGCCATGCCACAAACCAACGAGGCGGGCACCCGGCTGCGCCTGGAGGTGGTGTCTGCGCTGCTGCAGGGCAGCCCGGTGCAGTTGCCGCCCCGGATCGAGGTCGCCTGGTATGGCGGTGCCTTCGTGCGCGATGCGGGCGATGCGGTGGACCTGCAGCGCCAGCCCGCCCCGGTGCGTGCGGGCGAGCGCTGGGAGATGACGGTGCGGCTGAAGGCGCCCCACGGCCTGCGCAACCCCCATGGGTTTGACTTTGAGCTGTGGGCCTGGGAGCAGGGCGTGCAGGCCACCGGCTATGTGCGTGCCGGCCCCAAGGACGTGCCGCCGCGCCGCCAGGCCACCACCTGGCAGCACCCCGTGGAGCAGGCACGCCAAAGCGTGCGCGATGCCCTCCTGGACCGCCTGGGCCGGGGTGCAGACGAGGCCAGCGACCCGGGCCGCGCACGCATCGCAGGCGTGGTGGCGGCCCTGGTGACGGGCGACCAGCGCGCCATCGACCGTGCGGACTGGGACATGTTCCGCGCCACGGGCGTGGCCCACCTCATGAGCATTTCGGGCTTGCACATCACGCTGTTTGCCTGGCTGGCAGCTGCCGTGGTACGCACCCTGTGGCGGCGTTCCATGCGCCTGTGCCTGTGGGTGCCTGCGCCGTCGGCGGCGCTGCTGGCCGGGGTGGTGCTGGCCAGCGCCTATGCGCTGTTCAGCGGCTGGGGCGTGCCCGCGCAGCGCACCGTCATCATGCTGTGCACCGTGGCGCTGCTGCAGTGGAGCGGGCGGCGCTGGCCCTGGCCCCACGTGTGGCTGCTGGCCTGTGCCGCCGTGGTGCTGGCAGACCCGTGGGCGCTGGCGCAAGCGGGTTTCTGGCTGAGTTTTGTGGCTGTGGGGGTGCTGTTTGCTACTAATCCAATAGCTGGAAAGGTATATGGGACAGGCGTAAAGGGGCATTTTTATGCACTTTTTCGCGAGCAGTGGGTGGTCACGCTGGCGCTTACGCCCCTGAGCCTGCTGCTGTTTGGCCAGGTGTCGGTGGTGGGGTTTGTGGCCAACCTGGTGGCGATCCCGTGGGTGACGCTGGTGGTCACGCCGCTGGCGCTGGGCGGCGTGGTGTGGGCGCCGCTGTGGAGCCTGGCGGCCTGGAGCTTGTGGCCCCTCACCGCCTGGCTGCAGTGGCTGGCGCAGTGGCCTGGGGCGGTGTTGTTTTTGCCCGCCGCGCCCCTGTGGGCGGGCGTGGCCGCCGTGGCGGGTGGCGCACTGCTGGCTATGCGGCTGCCATGGCGCCTGCGGTTGCTGGCGCTGCCTCTGCTGTTGCCGGTGCTCTGGTGGCAGCCCGCGCGGCCTGCGGCGGGCCAGTTTGAGCTGTTGGCGGCCGACATCGGCCAGGGCAACGCGGTGCTGGTGCGCACCGCCACCCACAGTTTGCTGTACGACGCGGGGCCGCGTTTCAGCCGCGAAAGCGATGCAGGCCACCGCGTGCTGGTGCCGCTGCTGCGCGCGCTGGGCGAGCGGGTGGATGTGCTCATGCTCAGCCACCGCGATGCCGACCACACGGGCGGCGCAGCGGCAGTGCTGGCGCAGCAGCCGGGGGCCGAACTCACCGGCTCCATTGAGGCCGACCACGGCTTGCAGGCCCTGCGGCCCGCCCGGCCCTGCCTTGCAGGCCAGCGCTGGGAGTGGGACGGTGTGGCCTTCGAGGTGCTGCACCCGCTGGCGGGGGATGGCGCCCCGGCAACTCGCCCACCACGCCCCAACACCCTGAGCTGCGTGTTGCGCGTGGTGGCCGCCGGTGCCCAGGCACCGTCGGTTTTGCTGGTGGGGGACATCGAGGCCGCGCAGGAGCAGGCCCTGGTGGCGCGGGGCGCGGCGCTGCAGGCCGACCTGCTGCTGGTGCCCCACCATGGCAGCAAGACGTCGTCATCGCCCGCCTTGCTGGAGGCCGTGCAGCCGCGCACCGCTTTGGTGCAGGCTGGGTACCGCAACCGTTTCGGGCACCCCGCGCCCGATGTGCTGCAGCGCTACCGCGAGCGCGACATCCGCGTGGTGGAGTCATCCCGCTGCGGGGCGGCCACCTGGGTGTCTGTGGCTCCCGATGCGGTGGCGTGTGAACGCGACACCGGCCGCCGTTATTGGCAGCACAGCATGGTGCCACGGAGCGATTGATTGCGAAAGCATGGCGCAGTAGCGCCAGGGGCTGTTGCCAAGGGGGTGGGCGCACAACTTGCTATCCTGTTTGCAGGAGGCCCGTTCATGCAGAAATTTGACGAGATGTACGCCATGCTGCCGTTTGATGGCAGCGACGTGCGGGAACACTACAAGCGCTATGCGCAGTGGTTGAGCAAACAGCCCCCTGACGTGATGCAGGCCCGCCGGGCCGAAGCCGAGATGATCTTCCGGCGCGTGGGCATCACCTTCGCCGTGTACGGCGCCAAGGACGAGGGCGGTGCAGGCAATGAGCGGTTGATCCCGTTCGACCTGATCCCCCGCATCATCCCGGCCCACGAGTGGGCCAGCATGCAGCAGGGCCTGGTGCAGCGCGTCACGGCGCTCAACCGCTTCATCCACGACGTGTACCACGGCCAGGACATCATCCGCGCCGGCATCGTGCCCGCCGACCTGATCCTGAACAACGCGCAATACCGGCCCGAGATGGCCGGGCTGCATGTGCCGCAGAACATCTATGCGCACATCGCGGGCATCGACATCGTGCGTGCCCCCGATGCCCAGGGCAACGGCGAGTACTACGTGCTCGAAGACAACCTGCGCGTGCCCAGCGGCGTGAGCTACATGCTTGAAAACCGCAAGATGATGATGCGGCTGTTCCCCGAACTGTTCAGCCTGCACAAGGTGGCGCCGGTGGCGCATTACCCCGACATGCTGCTCGAAACCCTGCGCGCCAGTGCCCCGGCGGCGGCCGACGAGCCCACGGTGGTGGTGCTCACGCCCGGCATGCACAACAGTGCGTATTTCGAGCACGCCTTCCTCGCCCAGCAGATGGGCGTGGAGCTGGTCGAGGGGCAGGACCTGGTCGTCAAGGACAAGTTTGTGTACATGCGCACCACGCGCGGCCTGCAGCGGGTGGACGTGATCTACCGCCGGGTGGACGACGACTTCCTCGACCCGCAGGTCTTCCGCCCCAACTCCACGCTGGGCTGCCATGGCCTCATGGAGGCGTACCGCGCGGGCAACGTGGGCATCTGCAACGCCGTGGGCACGGGCGTGGCCGACGACAAATCGGTGTACCCCTATGTGCCCGAGATGATCCGTTTCTACCTGGGCGAAGAGCCCATCCTGAAAAACGTGCCCACCTGGATGTGCCGCAAGCAGGACGACCTGCAGCATGTGCTGGCGAACCTGAAAGACCTGGTGGTCAAGGAAGTGCACGGCGCGGGTGGCTACGGCATGCTGATTGGCCCGGCGGCCACCCAGGCCGAGATCGAGGACTTCCGCCGCGCGCTGATTGCCAACCCGTCGGGCTACATCGCCCAGCCGACGCTCAGCCTGTCGAGCTGCCCCACCTATGTGGAAAGTGGCATTGCACCGCGCCACATCGACCTGCGCCCCTTCGTCCTCAGCGGTCGCGAGGTGCAGATGGCCGCTGGTGGCCTCACGCGCGTGGCGCTGCAGGAGGGCTCGCTGGTGGTGAATTCGTCGCAGGGCGGTGGCACCAAGGACACCTGGGTGCTGGGCGAGGGGACGCCCGCTGCGCAACCCAAAGCCGTGCAATCCCAGTCGCAGTCCCAGGGCCAAGGCCAGTCACAAAGTCAATCGCAAGGGAGCCACTGAACATGCTGAGCCGCACCGCCGACCATTTGTTCTGGATGTCCCGATATACAGAGCGGGCTGAAAAGCCCCATGCCATGGGGCTTTCGATACAACACCGCGTGCGTGCGCAGCACGTGCGGGGTTCTCAGCCCTGCTCGATCAAGGAGGCCGCATGCTGAGCCGCACTGCCGATCATTTGTTCTGGATGTCTCGCTACACCGAGCGGGCTGAGAACACCGCCCGGATGCTCAATGTGAGCTACGAGACTTCCCTGTTGCCCCAGGCCGCCGACGTGGCGCAAAAAGGCTGGGAGGGCCTGCTGTCCATCAGTGAGCTGATCCCTGCCTACACCGCCAAACATGGCGAAGTGACGCCCGCCAACGTGCTGGAGTTCATGGTGCACGATGGCAACAACCCCTCGTCCATCCTGTCGTGCCTGCGCGCCGCGCGCGAGAACGCGCGGGCCGTGCGCGGGGCGCTGACCACCGAGGTGTGGGAGACGCAGAACCAGACCTGGCTGGAGTTGCACCGGCAACTGGAAGGCGGCGCCTTCGAGCGCGACCCCGGCCAGTTTTTTGAATGGGTGAAGTACCGCTCGCACCTCTCACGCGGTGTGGTGCTGGGCACCATGCTGCAGGACGAGGCGTTCCACTTCTTGCGCATGGGCACCTTCCTGGAGCGCGCGGACAACACGGCGCGCCTGCTGGATGTGAAGTTTCATGCGGTCAAGAACGACTTTTTTGGCCGACCCAGCGACCGCAACCAGGAGAGTGACTTCTACCACTGGAGCGCCATCCTGCGCAGCGTGTCGGCGTTCGAGGTGTACCGCAAGGTCTACCGCGACGTGATCACGCCCGGCCGCGTGGCCGACCTGCTGATCCTGAGCCGCGACATGCCGCGCTCGCTGCACGCCTGCCTGCGCGAGGTGGTGGACAACCTGGCCGTGCTGGCCAACGGGCAGTCCGCCGAGACCAGCCGCAGGGCAGGG
Organism: Acidovorax sp. GW101-3H11; assembly: GCF_001633105.1. Lineage (GTDB taxonomy): Bacteria > Pseudomonadota > Gammaproteobacteria > Burkholderiales > Burkholderiaceae_C > Acidovorax. Next base: position 86,087 of record NZ_LUKZ01000023.1, on the reverse strand, counting down.
CGCCTGCTGGCCGATCTGCAGTATGGCCGTATCGACGAGATCCTTGCCACGGGCCTGCACGCGTTCCTCACGCAGTTCCTGGACCGGGTGAACGACCTGGGTGGCGGCATCAGCCGCGATTTTCTGGTGACGTCTGGCGACTGAGAGGTCCCAGAAAAGGGAGCGGCGCGGGGACCGGGTCAGTCCTGCGCGTTGCGCCGCTGGTCGCGCAGCATGAAAAGGTAGAGGCTTTCCACCTTTTCGCGCGCCCAGGGGGTCTTGCGCAAAAACTTGAGGCTGGATCCCACGCTGGGGTCGATCTGGAAGCAGCGGATGGGAATCTGCTGCCCCAGCTCGTCCCAGCCAAAGTAGTCGGCCAGGCCCACCACCATGGCTTCGAGTGTCACGCCGTGCAGGGGGTTGCGCGGCTGGGTGGGCTTGCTGGCCGGTGGGGCGGGTGGCGGGGTCTCTGGGGTGCTCATGGCGCCAAGCATACAGACTGAGCAGGTGTCCACGATCTGCAGGCCGTCCCCGTCGTGTGCCGCAGGCGTGAACCCCACCGGCGCCACTGTGGAGCGGGCTGTGTCAAACCACTGTTCACGACACCCTCGAGGGACGATGTGAAGCGGCTCAGGGAGCGTCAGGCTTTGCGTTGCAGATGGTCTTCCCGCTGGAAGAGCTCGGCCGCCCAGTCCACGAAGGCGCGCACCTTGGCGCTCAGGTGGCGGTTCGGCGGGTACACCACATACACGGGCAGCAGGGGTTGGGTCCAGTCGGGCAACAGTTGCACCAGGGTGCCGCTGGCGAGGTGGCGCTGGGCCTGCCAGCTGGTGATCTGGCCAATGCCCAGGCCCGCCACGATGGAGGTGACGTAGGCGTTGCCCTCGTTCACGCTCAGCTGGTAGGGGCCGGTGACGTCAATGGACTCATCGCCCCGGCGAAACTCCAGCGGGTAGTGCCGCCCGCTCTGCGGCGAGAAATAGATCACGCTGGCGTGTTTCTCCTCGATCTCCAGCGGGTGCGTGGGGGTGCCCTTGCGCTCCAGGTAGTCGGGTGCGGCGACGGTGATGAACTCCAGGTTGCCGATGCGGCGCGCCACCAGCGACTGGTCGCTCAGCTCGCCGCCCCGGATCACGCAGTCCACGTTGTCGCCGATCAGGTCCACCGTGCGGTCGCTCACGCCCAGGTCCACCTGGATGTCCGGGTAGCGGGCATGGAACTCCGCCAGGTGCGGAATGATGAGCAACTGCGCCACCGAGGTGCCCACGTCGATGCGCAGGCGCCCGCGCGGGTTGGCGCGCGCGTTGGTCATGCTGGCCTCGATGTCGTCCAGGTCGGTCAGCAGGCGCACGGTGCGGTCGTAGTAGGCCGCGCCATCGGGCGTCACCGTCACGCGGCGTGTGGTGCGGTTGAGCAGCTTCACGCGCAGCCGCTCCTCCAGCGCCTGCACATGCTTGGTCACGGTGGCTTTGGGCAGCGAAAGCGAATCCGCTGCCCGGGTGAACGTGCCGGCCTCCACCACCCGCACGAATATGCGCATGGCCTGTATTTGGTCCATGGCTTCTCCTTGAATCTGAAACTGCAGCACCCACCAGTGGGTGCTGAGGAATTCTCACACGGGCATTGCCATTTGATTGTTGAGCTTTTGGAAACAGTGCGGTGGTGTTTGACCTGTTTATCCCAAAGGCCCAAGCCACTACATTTCATCCATCGTCAACCGACCTTCCACCTACTGACTGGGTACCTGCCATGCAGCCCGACCGCCCTTCTTCGCCATCCTCCACACCGCAGCCCTCTGCCGCCTCCAAGGCCGCAGCGTCCGTTTGCACCGATTCCACCATTGAGGTGGGCAAGGGGCAGGACGTGGCCGTGCGCATGTATGGCCGCAAGAAGGCGGGACAAGCGTCCCCCGTGGTCGTGCATTTTCATGGTGGCGCCTTCACCTCGGGTGATCTGGACAACGGCTACACCGTGGCGTCGTTGCTGGAAGGCGCAGGGGCGGTGGTGGTGTCGGTGGCCTATCCGCTCACCCCGTTTCCGCAACCCGTGGACACGGGGTACGACGTGCTCAAGTGGGTGCACCGCAACCGCACCAAGCTCGGTGGGCAGGGCGCTCTGGTCTATCTGGCGGGCGAAGAAGCGGGGGGCAACCTGGCCGCCGCCGTGAGCCTGATGGCGCGCGACCAGTCGCACCCGCCGCTGGCCGGGCAGATTCTGCTGTCACCCATGCTGGACCCCTGTGTGGGCACCGCGTCGCTGCGCGAGGCCACGGGCGACTCCACGGGCTGCAAGTGGACCGAAGGCTGGCGCAACTTTCTGCGCTGCCCGCGCGATGCCGAGCACCCCTATGCCGTGCCTGCCGGTGCACAGCGCCTGGCGGGGTTGCCACCCACGCTGATCCTGGTGGGCGACACCGACCCCATGCATGACGAGGCGCTGGCCTACGCGGCCCGGCTGGAGGCCGCCGGCCTGCCGGTCACCCGCCACGTGTTCTCCAAGAACCCGCAGTGGCCCGATGCCCTGCTGCAGACCGGGGAGCACGAATGCCCTTGTGCTGCCGGTGCGCAACAGCAGTTCCGCCAGTTCTTTGAAGCCACCCGATGTCCGGTGCCTTCCTGAACATGGGCTCAAACCCCTGGGGCCGCTGAACGTGGATGACCTCAACGCAGGTTGAGGTTTGATCCTGCGGCCCCTTTACCAACCCCCTGGTTTTCAACGCTGATTTTTCCGGCTTGCCGTGCCGGAGGGGGAAGCTTTGCCCGCGTTTTCTGCACGCCGTGCCCGTGAGGGGCAGGACGGCGGGCAGGAGTCATTGATGTCAACGATATGGAGGAAATAACAGCATGAACCACCCCTTGCGCTTCTTTGGGGCTTGCCGCTCTGGCTGTCACAACCCGCAGCACTACGGCGTCTGACTTTCCGAGACTGGCGCGCACCCGCTGGCGGCGTCGGGGCAGGGGCTTGACTCTTTCACTGTGTCAATGCCGAGACTGCCCCACCGCCCGTTGCCTTGGCGTCTGTCACCCCGCTGTGGGGTCGCAGTCTGGCAGCAAAAACACCTTCATCGGCCTGCCCGCCAAGGCGGCCTCTACGTTTGATTGAAATGACCATGAACTCCAACCCGCTTTTCAAGAACCGCCCCCTGGGCCTGGCCACCATCGCCACCGCCGTGACGGCTGCCGTGGCCGCTTTGATCCTTGTTTTCCAATCGCCTGCGGCCCAGGCCAACGGCGAAGGCGCCACCCCGCCTGCCATGCCCGTGTCAGTGGCCGCCGTGGTGCAAAAAGACATCGCCCTGTGGGACGAGTTCTCTGGCCGCCTCGAAGCCGTGCAGCGCGTGGATGTGCGTCCCCGCGTCTCGGGCGCCGTGCAGGCCGTGCACTTCCGCGAAGGCTCGCTGGTCAAGCAGGGCGACCTGCTGGTGACCGTGGACCCCGCCCCCTACGCCGCCGAGGTGGACCGCGCCGAGGCCCAGGTGGTCGCCGCGCAGGCCCGTGTGTCGTACACCCGCAGCGAACTGGAGCGCGCCACGCGCCTGCTCGAAGAAAAGGCCATTGCCCAGCGCGAGCACGACGAGCGCCTGAACGCCCAGCGCGAGGCCGATGCCAACCTGCGTGCCGCCCAGGCCGCGCTGCAAACAGCGAAGCTGAACCTCTCGTACACCCAGGTGCGCGCCCCGGTGGCGGGCCGTGTGGGCCGCATTGAAGTCACCGTGGGCAACCTGGTGGCGGCCGGTGCGGGTGCCCCTGTGCTGACTACGCTGGTGTCGGTCAGCCCCATCTACGCGAGCTTTGACACCGACGAGCAGATCGTGGTGAAGGCGCTGGCAGACCTGCAAAGCGGCTCCAAAGGCCAGAGCGCCCGCCAGCTCATCGAGCGCATCCCCGTGCAGATGGGCACCGGCACCACGGGTGGCACGCCGTACGCCGGGCGCCTGCAACTCATCGACAACCAGGTCGATGCCAAGAGTGGCACGGTGCGCGTGCGTGCCGTGTTCGACAACGAAGACGGTGCACTCATCCCCGGCCAGTTCGCCCGCGTCCGCATGGGCCAGGCGCGCAACACGCAGGCCCTGCTGATCAACGAGCGTGCCGTGGGCACCGACCAGAACAAGAAGTTCGTGATGGTGGTGGGAGAGGGCAACAAGGCCGAGTACCGCGAAGTCACGCTAGGCGCGCCGATTGACGGCCTGCGCGTGGTCACCTCGGGCCTGAAGGCGGGCGAGAACATCGTCGTCAACGGCCTGCAGCGCGTGCGCCCCGGTGCCGTGGTGGCGCCGCAGCCCGTGCCCATGACCGCCAAGGCTGAGATTGCGGGTGATCGCAAGGAAGCCAAGAACGCCGCCAAGTCGCCAGCCGCCTGAGCGCGCTGGACACCAGGAATTTGCATCCATGAACCTGTCCCGCTTTTTCATCGACCGCCCCATCTTTGCCGGGGTGCTGTCGGTGCTCATCTTCCTCGGGGGGCTCATCGCATTGCGCGGTCTGCCCATCTCCGAATACCCTGAAGTCGCGCCGCCTTCCGTGGTGGTGCGCGCACAGTACCCGGGTGCCAACCCCAAGGTGATCGCAGAGACCGTGGCCACGCCGCTGGAGGAATCCATCAACGGCGTGGAAGGCATGCTCTACATGGGCAGCCAGGCCACCACCGACGGCGTGATGACGCTCACGGTGACGTTTGCGCTCGGCACCGACCCCGACAAGGCCCAGCAGCTGGTGCAAAACCGCGTCTCGCAGGCCGAGCCCCGGCTGCCCGAGGAAGTGCGCCGCCTGGGCGTCACCACCGTCAAGAGCGCGCCGGACCTGACCATGGTGGTCCACCTGGTCTCGCCCAACAACCGCTACGACATCGACTACCTGCGCAACTACGCCGTGCTCAACGTGAAGGACCGCCTCGCGCGCATCCAGGGTGTGGGCCAGGTGCAGATCTTCGGCGGTGGCGACTACTCCATGCGCGTGTGGCTCGACCCGCAAAAGGTGGCGCAGCGCGGCCTGTCGGCCAGCGACGTGGTGTCGGCCATCCGTGGCCAGAACGTGCAGGCCGCCGCCGGCGTGGTGGGGGCATCGCCCGGCCTGCCCGGCGTGGACCTGCAGCTGTCCATCAACGCGCAGGGCCGCCTGCAGACCGAAGAAGAGTTCGGCGACATCATCGTCAAGACCGGTGCCGACGGGGCCGTGACGCGCCTGCGCGACATCGCCCGCCTGGAGCTGGGCGCGGCCGACTACTCGCTGCGTTCGCTGCTCAACAACGACCCGGCCGTGGGCATGGGCGTGTTCCAGGCCCCGGGCTCCAACGCGCTCGACATCTCGTCGAACGTGCGCAAGACCATGGACGAGATCCAGAAGAACATGCCCGAAGGCGTGGAGTACCGCATTGCGTACGACCCCACGCAGTTCGTGCGTGCATCGATCAAGTCCGTGATCCACACGCTGCTGGAAGCCATCGCCCTCGTGGTGCTGGTGGTGATCCTGTTCCTGCAGACCTGGCGCGCCTCCATCATCCCGCTGCTGGCGGTGCCGGTGTCGGTGGTGGGTACGTTCGCCGTGCTGCACCTGCTGGGTTTCTCGATCAACGCACTGAGCCTGTTCGGCCTGGTGCTGGCCATCGGCATCGTGGTGGACGACGCCATCGTGGTGGTGGAGAACGTGGAGCGCAACATCGAGGCGGGCCTGACCCCGCGCGAGGCCACCTACCGCGCCATGCGCGAGGTGTCCGGCCCCATCATCGCCATCGCGCTCGTGCTGGTCGCCGTGTTCGTGCCGCTGGCTTTCATCAGCGGCCTCACGGGGCAGTTCTACAAGCAGTTCGCGGTGACCATCGCGATCTCCACGGTGATCTCGGCCATCAACTCGCTGACCCTGTCGCCCGCGCTGAGCGCGCTGCTGCTCAAGGGCCACGACGAGCCCAAGGACGCGCTCACGCGCGGCATGGACAAAGTGTTCGGCGGCCTGTTCAGGGGCTTCAACCGCCTGTTCCACCGCGGCTCCGAGGCCTACAGCGGCGGCGTCAAGCGCGTCATCGGCCGCAAGGCGCTGATGTTCGTGATCTACCTTGCACTCGTGGGTGCCACCATGGGCCTGTTCAAGATTGTGCCCGGCGGCTTTGTGCCCGCGCAGGACAAGCAGTATCTGATCGGCTTTGCGCAGCTGCCTGATGGCGCCACGCTGGACCGCACCGAGAACGTGATCCGCCGCATGGGCGAGATCATGAAGGAGAACCCCAACGTCGAGGACGCCATCGCCTTCCCCGGCCTGTCGATCAACGGCTTCACCAACAGCTCCAACTCCGGCATCGTGTTCGCCACGCTCAAGCCCTTTGCGGAGCGCACCCGCGCCGACCAGAGCGGCGGGGCCGTGGCGGGGCAGCTGAACCAGTCGTTCGGCAGCATCCAGGACGCGTTCATCGCCATGTTCCCGCCGCCCCCGGTGGCGGGCCTGGGCACCACGGGCGGCTTCAAGCTGCAGATCGAAGACCGCGCCTCGCTGGGCTACGAAGCCATGGACAACGCCGTGAAGGCCTTCATGGGCAAGGCCTACCAGACGCCCGAGCTGGCGGGGCTGTTCACGAGTTGGCAGGTCAACGTGCCGCAGCTGTACGCCAACATCGACCGCACCAAGGCGCGCCAGCTGGGCGTGCCGGTGACGGACATCTTCGACACGCTGCAGATCTACCTGGGCAGCCTCTACGCCAACGACTTCAACCAGTTTGGCCGCACCTACAGCGTGCGCGTGCAGGCCGATGCGGCCTACCGGGCGCGGGCTGAAGATGTGGGCCTGCTGAAGGTGCGCTCCGCCACCGGCGAGATGGTGCCCCTGTCGGCGTTGATGAAGATGGAGCCCAGCTTCGGCCCCGAGCGCGCCATGCGCTACAACGGCTACCTGGCGGCCGACGTGAACGGCGGCCCCGCGCCTGGCTATTCATCGGGCCAGGCCCAGGCGGCCATCGAGCGCATCGCCAAGGAGACGCTGCCCCAGGGCATCACGTTTGAATGGACCGAGCTGACCTACCAGGAAATCCTGGCGGGCAACTCTGCCGTGCTGGTGTTCCCGCTGGCCATCCTGCTGGTGTTTCTGGTGCTGGCCGCGCAGTACGAAAGCCTGACGCTGCCGATTGCCATCATCCTGATCGTGCCCATGGGCATCCTGGCCGCGATGACGGGCGTGTGGCTCACCAAGGGCGACAACAACGTGTTCACGCAGATCGGGCTCATCGTGCTGGTGGGGCTGTCGGCCAAGAACGCGATCCTGATCGTGGAGTTTGCGCGTGAGCTGGAGTTTGCCGGGCGCACCCCCGTACAGGCCGCCATCGAGGCCAGCCGCCTGCGACTGCGCCCCATCCTGATGACCTCGCTGGCCTTCGTGATGGGTGTGCTGCCCCTGGTGCTGTCCACCGGCGCGGGCGCCGAAATGCGCAGCGCCATGGGCGTGGCGGTGTTCGCCGGGATGATCGGGGTGACGGCCTTCGGCCTGTTCCTCACGCCGGTGTTCTATGTGCTGCTGCGCAAGCTGGCCGGCAACCGCCCGCTGGTGGAGCATGGCGCGCATGTGGCGCCCATCTCGCACGCCCCGGGCACCGGTGGCACGGCCCACCCCGTGCTGGCCGCGCCGCGCAAGGAGCACGAGTGATGCTTCTGACCATGGTGACAACAAACATCTTTATGGCCCCCGCCAAGCACTCCGCGCTGCCGAATGCAGCGGGCGTAAAGGCTGGGGCAGGAGAACAACCATGACCGATTTGCTTTTGACGAAGAACTCCACCGACGGAGCCCTCGCAGCGCGCAAGCGCAGCCTGCTGGCGCCCCTGGCCGCCGCCCTGGTGCTGGCCGGTTGCATGACCCAGCCCGTGGCCCCGGCGCCGCATGCGGGTGTGCCTGTGCCCGCCAGCTTCACGGCAGGGGGCGATGCGTTGCCCACAGCCCCCTGGACGGTGGCCGCCCCCGCCGAGGCGCAGCCGCGCGGCGAGTGGTGGCTGGGCTTTCAAGACCCGGTGCTGGCCGACCTGGTGTTGCGTGCGGGCACGGCCAACACCAGCATCCAGCAGGCGGCCGCACGCTTGGCTGAAGCGCGCACGCTGCTGCGCTCTGCCGATGCCGCGCGCTCGGTGCAAGTGGGCGCCTCGGCCGGTGTGACGCGCCAGGCGGGCGCTGCCACCACGGGCAGCGCAGCACCCGCCACGCTGGGTACGGCGGGGCTCAATGCCTCGTACGAACTTGACCTGTTCGGCCGCCTCTCGCAAACCAGCGATGCCGCGCGCCTGGACGCCGACGCGCGCGAAGCCCTGTTGCAGAGCACGCGCCTGATGGTGCAGGCCGATGTGGCGCAAACGTACCTGCAACTGCGCGCCGTGCAGGCTGAGCAGGTGCTGGTGCAAGAGAGCCTGGCCGCGTACCAGGACACCCTGCGCCTCACGCAGCGCCGCCTGCAGGCGGGCGACGTGGCCGAGCTGGACGTGGCCCGCGTGTTGACCGAGGTGGCGGCCACCGAATCCGACGCATTGGCCTTGCAGCGCCAGCAGGCCCTGCTGACCAACGCGCTGGCCGTGCTGGCGGGCGAGGTGGCCAGCGGTTTTGTGCTGCCGCCTGCAAATAGCGATGCCGCGCTGCCCGTGATTCCCCCCGGCGTGCCCGGCACGGTGTTGGCGCGTCGGCCCGATGTGTCGGCCGCGCAAGCTGCCGTGCTGGCTGCGCAGGCCCGCGTGGGCGTGGCGCAGAAGGCGTGGTTCCCTGCCGTCACGCTCACGGGCAATGCGGGGCATGCGTCGCCCGAGCTGGGTGACTTGTTCAAGTGGTCCGCGCGTGCGTGGGGCGTGAGTGCGCTGCTGTCGCTGCCGATCTTTGACGGCGGCCAGCGCGATGCCCAGATCGAGGGCGCGAAGGCACGCCTGGAGGCTGCGCTGGCGGACCACCGTGGGCAGGTGCTCAATGCGTTTCGTGACGTGGAGGATCAGCTGACCTCGCTGCGTTTGTTGTCCGGCCAGGCCGAGGCGCAGGGGCGGGCGGTGACGGCTGCGCGGCGGGCTACGCAGCTGTCGGATGTGCGGTATCGCAATGGCTTGGTGAGTCAGCTGGAGTTGCTGGACGCGCGCCGCAGCGAGTTGCGCAATCGGCGGCAGGAGCTGCAGGTGCGGACGGCGCAGTATGTGGCGACGGTGGGATTGATTCGGGCGCTCGGAGGCGGGTGGGGGGATCTGCCTGCTGTGAAGGTGGCGCAGGTGTTGCAGTAGATTTCTCGAGGTTCTTTGGCTGCTCGCGCCTCATTGATAAGCGCTAAAAGCTATTGTTTTTGTACTGCCAAACCGTTCGGGCTGAGCTTGTCGAAGCCGGGGTTTGCTCGCTGATTTGGCTGTATGCCTCGGTTGAGAGCGGAGGCCGGGAGTCGCCCGGCGTGCGAGTAACTTTCTTTTGCTTCGCCAAAAGAAAGTCACCAAAGAAAAGGCGACCCCCAGTCTGCGACCCCTGCGCTGCGCTACGGGGCAAACCTGCGTCGGGGCGGTTGCGGGGTGCGCCGTGGAACTCGCTTTGCGCTGCGCGCACCGCTCGGACAACCACGGCGAGTCAGTTCACGAGGCATGCGCGCTCCGACGCGCGTGCCACCCCGCAACCGCCCCGCCGCAGGCGCAGCCAGCAGGGGGTGGACAGCCGAGCATCCAACAGCCGAACAGCCACGCGGGCCTTTGCTTCGCTCGGCCCCCTCTCGCGGGCGCAAGCGCCTCGCGCTGCGCAGGCGGGGCCGAGCGCAGCGATGGCCCGTGTGGATGTCCGATTCGCGGGTTCCCTTCTGGATGCGCCTGGGGCGCGCAGGGCGCGGGGTGGCGCGTGTGCCGAAGGACACACGCGCTTCGTGAACTGACTCACCGCAGTTGTTCGAGCGGAGCGCCGCAGGCGCGCAGTGAGTTCTGCGGTGCACCCCGTGACCGAGCACCCCAGGTTGCCCCGCAGCGCAGCGAAGGGGTCGCAGACAGCAGGGTCGCCTTTTCTTTGGTGACTTTCTTTTGGCGAAGCAAAGAAAGCCACTGCGCCGCCGGGCGCACACCCCGGCCCCCGCCCTCAACCCCAGCACGCCTTCCAAACCAGTACGCCAAGCCTTCGACAACCCCAGCTCGAACAGAAGAATGAAAAGCTAGATACTATAAAAACAATAGCAGATACCGCTTGTCCAGCAGGCGGTAGCAGCCAAAAGCATTCAAAAATACCCCTCAAGTCATCCCTTCAACCACCCCCTCAACCTCCCCACCCCTTCCCCCAACCTCCCCACATCCCGACTCGCAAAACACCACCGCAACCACCCCGACGCCTCTCCCCCAAACGCACTGCCCGGCGCCAACCCCAGCCCCGCCTCCCGCACCAGCCGCTTGGCCAGTGGCAAACACTCGTCATGCCCGTCGATGTGGAAGAACGCATACATCCCGCCACGCGGCGTGGCCACCGACACCCCCGGCACATCGGCCAACAACGGCACCAGCGTGTCCCGGCAGTTGCGCAGGTGGTTCACCAGCGCAGGCGTCACCTCATCGGTGCGCTGCAGCGCCACCGTGGCCCCGCGCTGCACAAACACCGGCGCGCACGAGGTGTTGAACTCGATCAGCTTGCCCACTGCGGGTGTCATGGACGGCGGCAACACCAGCCACCCAAGGCGCCAGCCGGTCATCAGAAAACTCTTGGAAAAACTGTGCGTCACCACCAGCCGGTCCTCCGGCTCGGCTACGTCCAGAAAGCTGGGTGCGGCGCCGTTGGCCGTGTCGCCCGCGTAGTACAGCCGCTCATACACCTCGTCCGCCACAATCCACGTGCCCGTGCGGCGGCAGTGCGCCAGGATGGTGGCTTGCTCCTCGCGCGTCAGCGTCCAGCCTGTGGGGTTGTTGGGGGCGTTGACGACCAGCAGGCGTGTGCCGGGCGTGATGGCGGCCAGCAGCGCATCCATGTCCAGCTGCCACGCGCCGTCTGCATCTGCCACCAGCGGCACGGTGCGCACCTGCGCGCCCAGAATGCGCGGCTGTGCCACCAGGTTGGGCCACACGGGCGTCACCAGCACCACCTCGTCGCCTGCATCCACCAGCGCCTGCACGGCCACCATCAGGCCGTTCACGCCGCCGGATGTGACTGCGATGCGGTCAAACCACGCATCGGTGTGTTGCTGCGGGTGCAGGCCATGCATGTAGCCCGCAATCGCGTGGCGCAGCTCAGGCAGGCCTAGGTTGTGGGCGTAGAAGGTTTCGCCCTTTTGCAGCGACGCAATGGCCGCGTCGCGGATGAAGTCGGGCGTCACCTCGTCGCTCTCGCCAAACCAGAACTGCAGCACATCGCTGCGCCCCAGGCCCTCGTTGGCCACTTCGCGGATGCGCGACTCTTCGAGGCTTTGGACTACTTCTCGCATGCAATCTCCTTGAAATACGCGGCCATCATCGCAGGCGTATAGTCTTTTGTCCGTTTTCCATCCAACACCTGATCAAGGCCCATGACTTATCCCAACACCCAGCTCTTCATCGCAGGCCAGTGGCAAGACGCCGTCGAAGGCAAGACCCTTGCCGTGTTCAACCCCGCCACGGGCAAAGAAATCGGCCGTGTGGCCCATGCCACCAAGGTGGACCTGGATCGCGCCCTGGATGCGGCACAGAAGGGTTTCGAGGCCTGGCGCGACATCCCTGCCGCCGAGCGCGCCAAGACCATGCGCCGCGCCGCCGCGCTGATGCGCGAACGTGCCGAAGCGATTGCCGCCATCATGGTGCAGGAGCAGGGCAAGCCCCTGGCCGAAGCCAAGGTTGAGACCATGGCGTCCGCTGACATCATTGAATGGTTTGCCGACGAATCGCTGCGTGTGTATGGCCGCATCGTGCCCTCGCGCAACCTCAAGGCGCAGCAGATGGTGCTGAAGGACCCGGTGGGCCCCGTGGCGGCCTTCACGCCGTGGAACTTCCCCATCAACCAGGTGGTGCGCAAACTGGCCGCCGCGCTGGCTGCGGGCTGCTCCATCCTGGTCAAGGCGCCCGAAGAAACCCCCGCCAGCCCGGCCGAGCTGATCCGCGCGTTTGCCGATGCGGGCGTGCCCGTGGGCACCGTGGGTCTGGTGTATGGCGACCCGGCTGAAATCTCCAGCTATCTCATCCCGCACCCCATCATCCGCAAGGTCACGTTCACGGGGTCCACGCCCGTGGGCAAGCAGCTGGCGGCCCTCGCAGGCAAGCACATGAAGCGCGTGACGATGGAGCTGGGCGGCCATGCCCCGGTCATCGTGGCCGAAGACGCCGACCTGGAACTGGCCATCAAGATCAGCAGCGGCGCCAAGTTCCGCAACGCGGGCCAGGTCTGCATCTCGCCCACGCGCTACCTGGTGCATGAAAACATCCGCGCCGACTTCGTGGCGGGCTTCGCCAAGTACGCGCAGGGCCTGAAGGTGGGCGACGGCCTCACGGCTGGCACGCAGATGGGCCCGCTGGCCAACCCGCGCCGGATCACCGCCATGGCCGACCTGCTGGCCGATGCGGTGCAGCAGGGCGCCAAGGTGCTGGCGGGTGGCGAGCGCATTGGCAGCGAAGGCAACTTCTTTGCGCCCACGGTGCTCAACGACGTGCCCCTGTCGGCCCGCATCGTCAACGAAGAACCCTTTGGCCCCGTGGCTGCCGTGCGTGGCTTCACCAAGATCGAGGACGCCATTGCCGAAGCCAACCGCCTGCCGTTTGGCCTGGCAGGCTATGCCTTCACCACGTCGCTGAAGAACGCGCACCTGCTGGCCCAGCGCCTGGAAGTGGGCATGCTCTGGATCAACCAGGCCGCCGCACCTGCAGCCGAGCTGCCGTTTGGCGGCCTGAAGGACTCGGGCTATGGCTCCGAAGGCGGCCCCGAGGCCATCGAGGCGCACATGAACACGCGCCTGGTGTCGATCATGAACGTGTAAAGGCATGCCCCGCCGGGAGGCGCGCTTTGGTGTGTGCCGCCTGCATTGGGGAGGTGAACAAGGGCCTGCGGGCGGTCTCCCGGGAGTTTCCCGTGAGGCTGCGCGCAGGCCCTTGGCTTTGTGTTGCGCGACGGCGTGCACGGGCTGCGCCAGCACGGCAGGATGCGCAGCAGGCTTGTGCGAAGCAATGGGTTGACGCTGTCCTTTAAAAACATATCATGATATATATCTAGGTGATTCAACATGATCGAAGACATCGTCAAGGAACTCGGCTTTCTCACCCTCGGCACCCGCTTCAAGCGCATTGGCGAGGCGCTGCAGGCGCAAACCCAGGCGCTACTGACCGAGCACGGCATTGGCATGCCTGCGGCGCACTTCCCGCTGCTGGCGGCGCTGGACTGGCACGGCCCGCTGGGGGTGGGCGAGCTAAGCCAGGCCGTGGGCGTGAGCCAGCCGGTGGTCACCCGCTCGCTCAAAGGTCTGGAGGACAGCGGCCTGGTGGTGTCCGAAGCGGTGGAGGGCGACCGGCGCGTGCGCCGCGTGGCGCTCAGCCCAGAGGGGCAGGCCCTGGTCCAGCGCGCCCAGCGCGAGGTCTGGCCCGTGATCGAAGCCTCGGTGGCCCAGGTGTGTGCATCGCTCGAAGGCCCCTTGCTGCAGCAACTCGCGGCGCTGGAGGTGGGCCTGCAGCGCACCTCGTCGCTGCAGCGTTCTGCGGCCGCCATTGCGAGTGAGCCATCCCCACGCAAGCGCAAAATCCCCGCCCCCGGCAAGCCCGCAAAAAAGACCCAGGAGATCCCATGATGAGCGCCAACACACCCAACCCCTTCGACCGACCCGTCTGGGCCTCGCTGGCCTATGCGCCCCTCCTGGCCGAAGGCGGCGACCAGGCCCGGCGCTACCGGCGCGATGTCAACCTGTTTGCATCCGCCCGGGACGACGGCGACGACGCCAGCCTGGCGGCCCTGGCCCCGCTGGTGGCCGAGGGCGAGACCGTGTTTGTGCTGCAAGCCCAGCCCGCCCCCGTGCCCCCCGGCCTGCAGGCCCTGCGCCGCGCCGAGGGCGTGCAGATGCTGGCCACGCAGGCGATAGCGTCCGAGCCCGGCAAGGAAGACATCGTGGAGCTGGGCGACGCCGATGCCCCCGAGATGCTGGCCCTGGCCCAGCTCACCGAGCCCGGCCCGTTCCTGCCCCGCACCCACGCCATGGGCCGCTTCATCGGCATCCGCGTGGGCGGCCGCCTGGCCGCCATGGCGGGCGAGCGCATGCGCTTTGCGGGCGGCACCGAGGTGAGCGGCGTCTGCACCCACCCCGACTTTCGCGGCCACGGCTTTGCACGCAGGCTGTCATCGGTGGTGGCCAATGCCATCCAGCAGCGGGGCGACCAGGCGTTTCTGCACGCGTGGACGACAAACACAGCGGCGATTGCCTTGTATGACAGCCTGGGGTTCCGCATCCGCACCGGGGTGCATGTGGCGGTGCTGGGGCGGTGAGGACATTTCAGACAAGTTGCACCATGGTGCGGCAGCGCCTGTTCCTGTGCAGGTGGCCGTTACCATTCCTTCCTTGACGGAGGTATCGGCCCATGCTGTTGACGCGACTGCTTGCCCCATGGTTGGCTTTTTCCTGCGCCTTGCCCGCCATCGCGGGCATGGAGAAAGAAAGCCGCAGTACCCGTGGTGGACTTTTCTTTGCTTTGCTGCCGCCCGATGCCGAGCGGGTGATGGCAAGTTTTGATGACAAGGCCCAGCTGCAGCGGCTGGTGCAGCACTGCAATGCGGACAAGGCGGTGTTTGCATTGCAAGGCGGTGTGAAGTACCAGTGCAAGGCCGAGGTGTTCAAGACCCCGTCCGGTGCCGACGACTGGGACGTGACCGGAGTGACCGTGCAGGGCCCCGCCCGCCAGAGTGAGCGCAGGCAGTACGCGCTGTTTTCGACGGCATCACCCGCCACGCCCCGATGGGATGTGCGCAAGATCGACCCTGACCACCGCACCGAACTGCAGACTTACATCCAGTCCGACACGCGCCGCTTTGGCGCTCTGTTGCGCCAGCTGAAGTGGGACGACGCCAAATCGATCCAGCAGCCCCACGGCGCCCCCGGCGCGCGCACCACGGTGGTGGTGCCCGGTAAGGTGGTGCGCGACGCGGACGCGTTCTACCAGGCGCAAAGGCACCATGTGTTTGTGCGCAGCAGCCTAGGCACTTATGCCTACATGGGTGAGGTGCCTGGCACCCCCGAGAGCCATGTCGATATCGATGGCAACGACCTGCCCGGGCTGGTGGTGGAGGAAGGGTGTGATGGCTGGTGCATCAGCCTGTGGCGCCTGACCGGCGGGCTGCGGCAGGTGGGGCGGTTTGGGGGGCATTGATGCAGTTGCATATCTGCTCGGCGCCCGCCGGATGTGGCAGACAATGCCCATCGGTGAAAGTCCCATGCGCCTGGCGCACGTCCATTCAGACGCCCCGACGCTGCCGTAGCGTGTCCGCCTGTCCACACACCAGCTGTACCCGATGCCTTCGATAGCACGTGCCACCAGAATTTTTCTGATCTGCGGACTGGCGGCCCATGCCGTGTGGCATGGCTACACCGCCGACCTTGCTGGCGAGACCGCCTGGGGCGGCTATGCCAAAGCGGCCGCCTGCGTTGTTGCTGCCATGGGCCTGTGGCGGGGCGTGATGTGGGGGCTCAGTCTGGCCAGCGTGGTGTGGATGGTCGAGTGCCTGCACTGGACCATGCGCTACTTCCTCTCTGCTGGCGAGCTGCGTGCGCCATTGCTTCTGGACAGTCTTGTGGGTTCACTCACCCCGCTCCCGGTGCACATCGTTCTGGCCCTGGTGTTCGCTGTGGGCATGCTGGCGCCGTTGGTGGTTCTGGGGCGGCGCGGTGACGGGTTTCGGCGGGCGGCATGGTAAGGGGAACCAGCCTCCAAGCGCGCGCCCGGCCGCCCCAGGCTTTCTGGTTCGGCCAAGTGGCACCCCACTGCAGAGCTGCCAAACCATTGCAAGCTGCAGTTTTTTGCAGAGCGATTTTTCACGGCGTTCCTGAATGACTACAAGAAAAGCGTTTGATCGAATTTATAGAACGGCCTTGTTGGCGAGCTCGTTCATTGCGTTTGTTGGATCCTTGCTGTTCGAGAGCAGGCCGCTGTTCCCTGTTTGGCCTTCTGGTTGGTTGTGCGTTGCGTTTGCAATTCTCGGTGTGGCCGTGTTGTGGCGAGCACATCGGCGCAAGCACTATTTGCGCTGGGAGTTTTCGGCTTTGACGGCGTGCGCAGCCGTGCTGACGGGTTTCTTCCTTCTGCAGGCTGTCGTTCACCTTGTGGCTGGTGGGCAAACATACTTCCTTCGCCCCTTGTCCGGGATTCCATTCATTGTTGTTCTGTGGCTGGGCGAAAAGAACGGCTATTGGTTTCGCAAGTGAGAGAACGATCGCAACGGGTTGTGGTCCGTTGATCGAATCATCCTCCTAGCATCTGCATCTGCCTTTTTTTTCCGAACCCCATGACCGACCTGCCCCAGTTTTTGTCCGAACTACTGACCGAACGTTGGACCCCGTTGGCGTCGCTGTTGGGGTTGCTCTGCGCTATGTGTGCCGCTGCGTCGGGGCGTTATGCCGACAAGCGCTTGCCTCGGGTCCTGTTGGTCCTGGCAGGGACGGCTCTCGTATTGCACTGCCTGCTGTTTGTTGGTGATGCAGCCATCTTTTGGGGCTGGTTGCAGATGGTTGTGGGAGGGCTGGTGAGTTTCTTTTTCTATCGACAAGGTCAGCGGTCGGCCAGGGATGTGCCGCCGCCTTAAGGGCCAACGAAGTGCTTTTTGCCCGCAGCCCACAAAAAAAGCCCCGGCTCTTCCGTGAGCCGGGGCTTTTTGTTTACTATTATTTTTATAGCTGCCAAGGCTTATCCATAGCGCGGAGAAGCCCATTCTGGCTTGAATCTCTTCAAGCCAGCCTCTTCCAGCGGCCTCAGAACCGGTACGTCGAAGTCAACGTGTACGTCCGCGCCTGCCCATAGAAACAATCGCCCCGCGCCAGGCACTGGGTGATGTGCACCTTGTCCGCCAGGTTGACCACGTTGAAGGCCACGCGCCAGTCGCCTGCGTCGTAGGCCACCATGGCATCGGCCAGGGTGGCGGCCGGGGTGCTGATGGCGCTGGTGCCGCTCCATTGCGAGCCGGTATAGCGCACGCCCGCGCCCACGGTCCAGCCGCCACGGCCTTCGCTGGCGAAGCGGTGGCTCAGCCAGGCGGATGCGGTGTGACGGGGGGTGCTGGCCACGGGCAGGCCCTGGTCGCCGGTGTTGCTGCGGCTGATCTTGGCGTCGGTGAAGGCATAGCCCACGGTGAAGTCCCACTGGCGCGCCAGGCTGGCCTGCACCTCGGTCTCGAAGCCCTTGACCTTGACTTCACCGATCTGCAGGCTGTTGAGCGGGTTGGTCGGGTCGGTGGTCTTGCGGTTCTTCTCGCGCAGCTGGTAGACAGCGGCGAAGGCGCTGATGCCCTGGCCGGGCGGCTGCCACTTCACGCCCGCCTCCCATTGCTCGCCGCGCTGGGGCTTGAAGGGCACGCCGTAGAAGTTGGCGCCGCCCAGCGGCTGGAAGGATTCGCTGTAGCCCGCGTACGGTGCCCAGCCGCCGTCCATCTGGTAGGTGACGCCAGCGCGTTTGCTCCAGGCCTTGTCGTTGACGGCTGCTGCAGGGCGGCCCTCGGTGTCGCTCTTGGCGTTGTCGTGGCGCAGGCCCAGGGTGGCAGTGATACGGCCCCACTTGATCTGGTCCTGGGCGTAGAAGCCCAGCTGGCGCTGCTCTACGCTGGGCACGCGTGCCAGGGCCGATGCCGATGGCGCCGTGAAGTTGCCGTACACGGGGTTGTAGACATCGATGGCGGGCGCCACGGCGCGCCAGCTTTGCTGGCCCCAGTGGTTGCGCTGCACATCGAGGCCGCCCAGCACGGTGTGCTCGGTTTCGCCCCAGCGCAGCTTGCCTTCGACCTGCGTATCGACCAGCAGCATGCGTGCGTTGCCCAGCGTCCACGAGGCGTCGCGCAGCACGGTGCGGTTGTCGGCGTTGAACACGGGGCGCGCAGGGCGGCCCAGTGCCGTGTTGGCGGCGAAGCTGGTGTACAGCGTGCGGTAGTCCACGTCGCTCACGCTGCGGCGCAGGTTCTGGCGCACGGTCCAGGCGCTGTCGATCTGGTGGCTGAACAGGTAGCCCCAGGAGGTGCTTTCGGAGTTGTAGCGGTCCCAGCCGGGTTCGCTGATGAAGGTGTTGGTGGGGATCTGTCCATAGCGGTTGGGCAACTGCGTGCCCTGCCAGGGGAAGAAGCCGATGAGCGATCCGCTCTTGTCCTTCTGGTGCGTGACCTGCAGCGTGAGCGAGGTGGCGGCGCTTGGCTTCCAGGTCACGGTGGGGGCGATCACCACGCGGTCGTCGCGCACATGGTCCACCTGCGTGTCGCTGTCACGGCCCACGGCCACCAGGCGGTAGAGCCATTCGCCGTCCTGCGTGAGCTTGCCGGTCATGTCGGCGGCGATCTGCTTGCGTGCGTTGCTGCCCAGCTGCACCTGCACTTCGCGCTGCGTTTCGGCCTGCGGGCGCTTGCTGGTGAGGTTGAGCACACCGCCCACGCTGCCCTGGCCATACAGCACCGACGAGGGGCCGCGCAGAAACTCGACGCGTTCCAGCGTGTACGGGTCGGGCCGGGTGTCGTTCCAGTAGCCGATGAAGCGCACCATGCCATCCAGATACTGCGTCACATCGCCGCCGCGCGCCTTGAAGGTGTCGCCCCGGCTGTCAAAGTAGTTCGACACCGCCCCGGCCGTGTACGCCGTCACCTGGCGCAGCGTCTGCACGCCCTGGGCCTCCATCTGGTCGCGGGTGATCACGCTGATGGCCTGTGGGGTTTCGATGAGCGGGGTGTCGGTCTTGGTGGCGCTGAGGGCGCGCTTGGCCACAAAGCCGGTGACGGGTGCGGTGGGGTTCTCCTGCTCGGCGCCCGCGCTCACGGTGACGGGGGCGAGGGCTTTTTCTGCGGTGGGGGCGGTGGGCGCAGCCTGCTGCGCATGGGCCGCGCCACACAGGGCGAGCAGGGCCGCATGTGCGATGGCAGTGCGGCAAACGGTGATGCCAGATTGCATGGTGCTGTTTCTCCGATGGTTGAAAAAAGGGTACGGGCCCGAAGGCCAGGCACGGCGCGTGGCGCGCCTGGCGTGTATGGCTTTGGGGCCGTGGGCTGGCGAGGGGACAGGCGCCGCCTGGGCGCCCGTCTTCAGAACGTGTAGTCCAGCGACACCTGCAGGCTGCGGGGCGTGCCCGGCACCACAGCGGCAAAGCCTGCGGCGGTGGACGATCCGTCCAGGTAGTAGCGGCGATTGCCCACGTTCTTCAGATTGGCCTGTACCCGCACGCCACCCGCAAACTGGTAGCCCACGGCCAGGTCCACCACGGTGTAGCCGGGCAGGCGCCACAGGTTGTCGTTGGCGGTGAACTTGTCGCCCTGGTGCACCAGGCCGCCACCCACCCACAGGCCGGGCAGCTGGGGCAGGCGGTACTGCGTCCACAGCGATGCGGTGCGGCGTGTGGCCAACCCCACGCGGTTGCCCACGTTGGCACCGGCCGTGGTGTCGGACAGCACCTTGGGGTCGTGGAAGCTCGCATTGGCCGTCACTGTCCAGCTGGGGGTGATGCGGCCTTGCAGCTCCAGCTCGATGCCCTTGATGCGCTGGCGTGCCGTGAGCACCGAGTAGCCCGGATGTGCGGGGTCGTTGGCGGGGGCGTTGGTGAACTCCAGGTCAAAGGCCGACACGGTGGTCATCAGGCGCTGGTCCAGCCATTCCTGCTTCCAGCCCACTTCCAGCTGCTTGCCCTCCGAAGGCGGGGCCGACTGCGCGCCCCACACCAGCGTGCCCGAGTTGGCCTGGAACGAGCGCGCGTGGCTGGCGTAGACCATGCTGCCCGGGCGCGGCTGCCAGGTCAGTGCGGCGCTGGGCTGGGTCTTGCTCAGGTCGGTGACGGGGGCGGTGTAGGCGTCCTTGAAACGGTCGTGGCGCAGGCCCAGCAGCAGGCCGAAGTCGCCCAGCGTCAGGCGGTCCTGCACAAACAGGCCGGTGTTGCGTGCATCCGTGGACAGCCGGGTTACACCCGTGGAAGCCACGGGCGGCACCAGGCCCGCGATGGGGTTGTAGAGGTCGATGGTGCCCAGGTTGCCCCGGGTGACTGCGCCGTAGACGCCTGCATTGGCGCGCCAGTCCAGGCCCGCCAGCAGCTGGTGCTGCACGGCTCCGGTCTGCACCTTGGCGCGCAGTTCGGCCAGCGCGGTGTCGGCGGTGTATTCCTGCCCCGGCGCCAGCCAGTAGCCGCGCGCCACCTTGCCATTGGTGACGGGGCCCATGGGCGAGGGCAGGTTCACGTTGCGGTGGGTTTCGTTGCGCGAGAGGTGAACGCGGCCTTCGATGCCGTTGGCGAAGCGGTGCTGCAGCTCGGTGGAGTAAAAGCGCAGGCTCCCCTCGGTGTTGAGCCAGCGCTCGCCATAGAACGCACCCACGGGCAGCACATCGGCGCTGCGTGGGTTCTTGGGGTCGGGCACGGCCAGGCCCACGGTCGATACGCCCTCGCTGCTCTGGGTTTCGGCCTGCGCGCGCCAGACGGTGTCCGGTGTGATCTGCCACTCCAGGCTGCCCGCCACGCCCTGCTTGCGCGGTGTGTTGCCATCCACAAAACTGCCGCCCCGGCTGGCGCCGCCGTCCAGGCGGTAGCGCAGCGTGCCATCGGCATTGAGGGGGCCGGTCAGGTCAAATTCGGCACTGCGCCAGCCATGGCTGCCTGCGCCGATCTTCACCGTGCGCAGGGCCTCAGCCTGGGGCCGCTTGCTCACGTAGTTGATCAGGCCGCCGGGCGCGACCTGGCCAAACTCCAGCGCAGCAGGGCCCTTGATGACTTCCACGCGGTCGATGTTGAACAGCGGTGGGTCCAGCAGGTGCGAAAACTTGGCGCCGTCGCGCAGGTAGTTGTTGATGTTGTTGGCCCACAGCCCCCGGATGGCGAACTGCGAATACGAGCCGTAGTACTCGGTGCGCGCCGACACGCCCGAGGCGTTGCGCAGCACGTCGCGTTCGGTGGTGGCCATCTGCTGCTCCAGCAGCGCGCCGTCGATCACGCTGACCGAGCGCGGCGTCTCCAGCACCGACAGGCCCAGGCGCGAGCTGCTTTGCGCGCGGCGTGCGGGTGTGGCGGCTGCGCCTGCGGTGGAGTCCACCACATCCACCTGGCGCAACGAAGGCGCATTGGCAGTGGGGGCTGGAGCGGTGTTGTCGGCGGTGCCCGTCTGGGCCTGGGCGGCCCCGTGCAGGGCCAGCAGCACGGCCTGGGCGATGGCGGTGCGCAGAAGGTGGTGGTGGATCATATGCTATTAATTTGGTAGCTTAAAGCCGTTATGCAGTGCGCGCAAAGGGCCTTTTTGTTCATAAAACCGAATGGCACAGCCGCAAAAAACCCGTGGCGCGGCGGCGCTGCACGGGTGAGGGGCGGGGTGGTGTGCACCCAGGGGCGGGGGGGGTGGCGCCGCAGCAGCGCTGCGGCCCCGCGATCAGTGGCCCTTGGCGGGGGGCTCGGGCAGCGCGGGCGATGCCATGCCGTCCTTTTGCACAAAGCTCAGCGTGGTCACGTAGCTGGCTTCGCCATAAGGCTTGCCCTGGGCTTCACCGGCAGTCTTGTCGCTGTGCTTGACCTCGGCCACGTACTGGCCCTTCCAGGGCAGGGCAAAGGTCACCGTGCCGTCGTCACCGCTTTGCTCACCGCGCGACCAGCCCGAGGGCGCCACCATCTCCACCTGCACCTTGGGCAGGGGCGCGCCGTTGAACACCACCTTGAACTCACCGGGCTTGCCGGTGGGCACCAGGTCCAGGGCCTTGGTGTTGGCCTCGGCCGCCTGGCCCGCGTTGGCCACCCAGCGCGCAGCGGGCACCCACAGCATGGCGGGCTGGTTGCGCTTGCTGCGGTCGATCAGCGGGTAGCTGGCCGTGGCAAACAGCGCCTGTGCATCGGCCTGCGTGGTGTAGCTGAAGGCGTCCTTGCCCAGCTTGCCTTCCAGGCGCTGCGTGCCTGCTGCGCTGCGCTGGTCGAGTGCGGGCGCACCCAGGAACTTGTCGAGCGAGCCGGGCGAGGACTCGCGCAGGTTCTCGTTGAACTCGCCAAAGTGCAGGCGGGCCTGGCCGCCCGCGTTTTCCAGCCACACCTGGTGGGCGTGGGCGCTGGTGATGGCGGTGAGGGACGCGCAGGCAATCAGGGTGGCGAGCAGCGGGGCCTGGAGGCGCAGGGACGATGGCATGGCAGTTTCCTTTCGGTGGTTTCAACAAAAAAATGTGCGTGCGCAGGGCGTGCCCGGCCCCTGCGGGGCCAGGCGCAATCCCTGTGCCAAAGAAGTTGGCTGCCTGCGCCCGGTGGTCTGGCGCTGGGTGGCTGGGGGCCGGGCGGCTGGCTGAACGGCGCCGCCCGGGGTGCGTCAGAAATCGACGCTGGCGCTCAAAGAGAAGGTGCGTGGCGCGCCCACCACCAGGTAGCCCGCGCCGGGGTAGCCGCCCGACGACGCCCAGTAGTTGCGGTTGGTCGCGTTGTCCACCCGGGCGCGCAGCGTGACCAGGCGGCCCTGCACCTCGGTGAGGTAACGCACGCCCAGGTCCAGGCGGTTCCAGCCGGGCACGCGCAGCGTGTTGGTGGCGTTGGCATAGACCGCGCCGGTGTGCACCAGGCGCCCGTCCACGGCCAGGCCGCTCACGCCGGGCACATCCCATTCGGCACCCACATTGGCCTGCAGCTTGGGCACGCCAATCACGCGGCGGCCGTCGGTGCTGGCGGCACCGGTGGCGAGCTGCTTGGCATCCAGCCAGGTCAGGCCGCCCAGCAGGCGCAGGCCCTTGGTGGCCTCGCCCTGCACGGCCAGCTCGATGCCCTGGTGGCGGTCCTTGCCGCTGCTGCCAAAAAGGTTGTCGCTGCCTACGTAGGCGCGTGGCTTGGTGGTAGAGAACAGCGCCACGCTGCCGCCCACGCGGCCGCCGTCAAACTTCACGCCCACTTCCTTTTGTTTGGAGACATAGGGCGCCAGCATCTCGCCCCGGTTGGCGGCGGTGCTGGGCGCGGTCTGGCCCTGGCTCAGGCCTTCCACATAGTTGGCATACACCGACAGGCTCTTGTCCAGCTTGTAGACGGCGGCCAGCAGCGGGCTGGTGCGGCTCTGGTCGTAGCGGTCGGTCTGCACGGCCGTGCCGTAGGCGTAGTTGGCAATCTCCAGCGACTGGTGGCGCAGGCCCACGGTGAGCAGCAGGCGGTTGTCGAGCAGCGACATCGTGTCGCCCAGCGCCAGGCTGGTCAGGCGCGTGCTGCCGGTGATGCGCGGGTCGGCCAGGTTGCCGCCCCGGAGGGTGTTGGCGCTCAGCGCGGGCAGGGCCGAAACCACGGGGCGGTAGAGGTTGGTGGCCTGCGTGTTGCCAAAGTCCATGGCATACGCGTTCTTCTTGTCGGCGCTGAAGTGCGACGCCACCACCACCCATTCGTGCCCCACGCTGCCAGTCTGGAGCGTGCCACGCAGGCCCAGCTCGCCGGTGTTCACGCTGTCCTTGCGGGTGTTGTCAAAACGGTAGGTGGTGCCTGCGCCGGTGCTGCTGTTGGCCACCGTGAGGTTGGCCAGCGAATTCGCCTCGGTGCCCCGGCGCGCGCCCGCAGCCGCCCAGCCGGTCATGTGGGGCGTGATGTCCCACTCGCCGCGCAGCGTGCCAAAGGTGTCGCGTTCGTTGGAATAGGTCCAGGGCTGCGCAAAGTTGGTGGCGTTGTCGGGTGCGGTGGGCACCTGCGTCGCGGTGGCGGCCAGCGTCACGTTGGTGCGGGTGTTGCGCAGCTTGTGGTCTTGCCAGCCGATGTCGCCCGACAGGCGCACGTCGCGGCTGCGCCAGTCCAGGCCCACGGCCACCAGGCCCAGTTTCACGTCTTCATCGTCCACGCCGGTGCCGCCGCTGTGGGTGGCAGCATTCACGCGGACGCCGGTGTTGCCATCGGGCCCGAAGCGGCGGGCCACATCGGCCGCTAGCTGCGTCTGGCCGCCGCTGGCCACGCCAAAGGTCACGCGGTTCAAAGGCTCGTTGGGCGCGCGCTTGGGCAGCAGGTTGATGCTGCCGCCAATGCCGCCGCCGTTGGGGCTGGCACCGTTCAAGAAGGCCGAGGCGCCGCGCAGCACTTCCACGCGCTCGAACAGCTCGGTGGCGATGTACTGGCGCGGCAGCAGGCTGTACAGGCCGTTGTAGGCCGTGTCGTCCGACCCGAGCAGGAAGCCGCGAATGAAGTACGACTCCTGAAAATTGCCAAAGCCGCGTGCCACGCGCACCGTAGGGTCGTTCTGCAGCACATCGCCCACGCTGCGCGCGTGGCGGTCCTGGATCAGCTCGTTGGTGTAGCTGGTGATGGAGAACGGCGTCTCCATCGCATCGCGCGTGCCCAGCACGCCCGCACGGCCCCCGCGCGCCACCTGGCCGCCGGGGTAGGCGGGCGACAGGCCCTGGGCCGATGCATCGGCACTGGCGTTCACGGTCACGGTGGACAGGGTCTTGGCCTCGCCCACCGTGGTGGGGGCTGGTGCCTGCTGCGCATACAGCGCAGGTGCGGCCAGGGCCAGCACCACCACGGCCGCAGCCAGTGCGACAGGGGTGGCTGAAAACGAAGGGCGCATCAGCGGGGCGGTGTATGGGGATGGTGCGGAACGCATGGGGGAGGGGATCAAAGAAACAAGGAACTCAGCGCGGTGCGGAGGAAGACGTGCCGGAAGCATCGGCTGCGGTTGTTGCAGCGGATGTGCGGGGCCAGCTGTACCAGCCCATCACCGCCACCGGCACACCCAGCGCCACCCACGACCACCAGTCGCCCCAGGTGTCAGACACCAGGGCCGTGAGCAGCCCGGTGGTGGTGAGCACGCCCATCACGATGGGCCCGCCCCACAGGGTCCAGAAAGGGCTGTGCTTTTTCATGCGGCCCCCTCGGTCGTGCGCGCTGCGCCCGATGCGGGCAATGCGCCGCCCGCAAAGCCGCCGGTGGTGCTGCCAGCGGCTGGTGTTGCGGGGCTTGCTGCCTGCACGCCCTTGCGCAGCCACAGATACAGCCCGCTGCCCAGCACCACGATGGTGGCGATGTCGAGCAGCGCCCAGAGGATCTTCATCGGCATGCCGCCGTAGTCGCCAAAGTGCAGCGGCTGCGACACCAGCAGCGCCGTCAGGTACCACGGCAGCGCGGGCGACGCGGTGACCTGCGCCGTGCGTGCATCCACCAGCACGGGCTTGAGCAGCTTGGAGGTGAGCGGCTCGTTGCCGCGCATGAAAAACGTGTTGTGGTGCGGGCTGGAGAACGCGGTGCCCGGGAACGCAATGAACGACAGCTTGGTGCCCGGCGCCTGGGCCTGCGCCACCTCCAGCGCCTGCTGCAGCGGGCCGCGCTCGGCGGCGGGCACGGTGGGCTGGCCTTCATAGGGCTTGAGCAACACCGAGAGCTGGTCGTACTGCCAGTATTTGATGAGCAGGTCGGCCCACGTATTGATCATGCCCGTGCCACCCACCACAAACGCCCACACCAGCGTGACGATGCCCAGCAGGTTGTGCAGGTCGAGCCACTTCACCCGCGTGGACCGATCTCGCCGCACCTCGCCAAACGCCAGCTTGCGCATGAACGGCGCATACAGCACCACGCCGGTGACGATGGCCACCAGCAGCAGCAAACCCATGAAACCCAGAAACAGCTTGCCCGGCAGCCCCGCAAACAGGTCCACATGCAGGCGGAACATCACATGCATGAAGCCCTCGTCAAACCGAGGCTGCGCCAGCACCTGGGCCGTGCGCGCATCCACCGCCACCGACTTGAAATCGTCCGTGGGCGCCGGTGTGGGCGTGAGCGTGACGAACCACACGTTGTTGTCGTCCTCGGCGTGCGACGCGAACTGCACCACACGGTCCGGGTGCAGCGCGTGTGCGGCGGCCAGCACCTGGTCGAGGCTGGCGCGCGGTGTGTTGGCAGGCATGGCGGGCGCCTCGACCTCGGTGCCCAGCAGGTGGCCAATTTCGTGGTGAAAGATCAGCGGCAGGCCGGTGATGCACAGCAGCAGCATGAAGACGGTGCACACCAGGCTGGACCACTTGTGGGTCCAGCTCCAGCGGCGCAGGGCGGTGGGGCTCAGCATGGCGTGGGGGCGGGGTGGCAAGGGCCGTCGAGCAGTCGCACCACCGCCAGCGCCGCCCACGGCACGGGGCACGCTGTTGCAACAGAGAAGGCGAAAAAGTGGTTCATCAAGCCAGACAACCCGGAAACATCGAAAGACGGTGGGTGCTGGCTGCAGCCGGGAGGCCTGTTCAAAAAAGGCTCCGGGGGAGGGCTGTGGCTTGCGGAAACCTAATTTTACATTGCAAATGGGAATTGTTTTTATTCGTGAATGCGTGCGGGGTAAGGGTGTTGGGGAAAAGCCTGCTCCCGTGTTGCTGGGAATCGCTTTGTGGGCTGGGTGAGCTGCGCATTCGCGAGACGACTTTGCTTCAGCGTGCTCGGCCAGAGGGCAGTCGGAAGCCTGGTCGTCCAGTGCCTGATGCGCCTGTTTGTACGGCTATAGTCCTATCGGGCTGGATGCTGGGTTCCCGAGTTGCTGATGGTCGTTAGCTGTCGCATCCCGGACGATTGCATAGACTCTAAACGCTATCCACTCTTCATGGCCCGAGCTGTTTTGAAGGAGTTGATAGAGTCCTTGCAATCTATCCAGGGAGTGAAGCCATGTTGATTGCCCTGCACAAGAACGCCCGCACCACTCCCCCCGCACCACTCCC
>NZ_LUKZ01000023.1:0-58666 GCF_001633105.1 Acidovorax sp. GW101-3H11 | reverse complement strand
ACCTTGCTGCGCTATGTGGCCTTGTACAACCACCAGTTGCCGCAGTCAGCGCTCAAGAGCAGTACGCCGATGCAGGCCATGAAACAGTGGTATCAGACGCACCCGCATCTTTTTCACAAGCGACCCTATGATCGTCCGGGATGTGACAGTTAGTGCCATGCAGCGTGCCCAGTCAGCGATCCTTTTTCGGGCGCGCGCAGTGTCTCTTGTCGGCAACGCGCATTTGATTTTTTACCCACATAAAGTCTTCAGATGATCGAAGTCCCAACCAAGGAAGACCTGCGGCAGATTGCTCTATCTCTGGTTCATGCGCAGCAGACGATTGCCGAAATTCTTCATGCTGAACTCGATGGATCAATGCGCGACCTTGACCTGATTCAGCGCGCGCTCGACTCTGGCGTTATCGATGCAGAAGCGGAATACACGATTCAAGCGCTCGGCATCGCATTTGGGAAAGTCTTCGTCAATGCCGATGCGGATTACGACTGGTGGATGATCGAAGACGAATATGGTCGAGACCCCGCCATCCGGTATCTCCAGTCAAGTTTGACCTTCCATCCGCAAGACATACTCATCAAACGGATTGAGCAAGGCGAAAGTGTGGATGTCACAGAACTCTATGAAGGCTTGCGGTCCCAGCTTCAAGAAATCATAGAGGGCGGCGTGGACGGCATATGACAGAGTGCCTGTCTGAGACTCGGTGCGTAGGGCCAATCGAAAGTTGTTCGTAGATTCCCATGAGTCGAACCCCTCTACGGCTTGATCCATCGATCCGAAAGTACCTGTTGCCCCTCTTGAAGAATGACGGCTTCGCCGGTTCTGGCCGGACCTTTCGACGCATCGATCATGACGCAATTCATTTGGTAAACGTGCAAGGCTTCTCTTACGGTGGGCGGTTGGCGATAAATCTTGCAGTACATCCGCTTGATCTGCCGGATATGGCGGGAGGTCCGCCAAGCCCCAAAACAATCGCGGAGCATCAGTGCGAGTTCAGAGAGCGACTCACCGAAGACGACTCAGGAAGAGTCTGGGAACACGATGCAACGTCGGCGGGAATGGATTCGGCCATGCGCGATGCAGCTGCGGTGTATGCGACCCATGGGCGACGGTTCTTTGATCAATTTCGTGGGGCGTCTTCCGTCCTGAAAACGTTTGACTTCGACTCATTCATGGTGCGCGAACCGGATTTGTCTCGCTACTGTTTCGGGAGTTGGGTTCGGGTCGCGTACGTTTTGGCCCGGTTACGCTTGGTTGAAGGACGGATCGAAGAGGCGAAAAAATTCGCACATGCGGCACTCGCAGACGCCACCCCTCAGTTCGCTGGGTTTGAGGAGTTGCAGAGGATCACAAATCTTGCATGGCAGGTCGATTGATTCGGATCTGCCGTACATCGGCTTCAAACCCAGGCTGCGAGCCCCTTTCAGGAGAATCCCGTGTCCACGATATCCCGCGCCTTTCAGCCTGTCGCGCAAGCATCTGCAGCATGCATGGCTGCCTTGCTCGGGCCCGCTGTTCTGGCCATGCTGTGTGTGGGCAATGCACATGCCGCAGACGGAAACACCTCCGCAGAGCAAAGGGCTCGGCTCGCAATAGCCCCCGAGTTTCGGCATCTCGACTTTGTCTTGGCCGCCGCAGAGGGCGACTTGAACGGCGACGGCGTTCCCGACCGGGCCATGCTGTTGATGGGGCGCAAAGGCGAAGCCCCGCAAGAGGAGCGGTTGTTCGTCCTGACCGGGAGGGCGGATGGCAGCTATCAGGTGCTCTCAACGTCCGGCGAGTTCTGCCACCCCAGCAAGTTCTACAACCTGGAAATCAAGAACAATTCATTGTTCGTTCAGGCGGTCTACTACGCAGACGCTGCCCGGTTCTCGGGCTTCACGCTGCAGTTCCGCTACAACGCAAAGATCAAAGACCTGGAACACATCGGCGAGCAGCAGGACGACGAAGACTATTCCAGCAACGCCTCCTACCGGGTGAGCCTCAACTACCTGACCAACGCCGCCATTCATTCGCGGCGTGTGGGAAAGAAGTACAAGGAAGTGAGAGGCCGGATCACCGATGCGCCGGGCGTGCTGCCTTTGAACGGGTTTGTCTGCGAAGGCTATGGCATGACGAGTTCTACGGTCTACCTGGATGAAAGTTTCAAGGTGCACAAGAAGGGCGGGACGCCGCCATGATGCGCAGCGGGTTCGTCGAAGTGGCCCGTACCTTGTTCGTGATTCACCATGATTCAAACACCTCCACGGCTTGAGCCGTCGATCCGGAAGTACTTGCTCCCCCTGTTGAAGAATGACGGCTTCGTAGGTTCGGGCCGGACATTTCGACGCATCGACAATGACGCAATTCATTTGGTGAATGTGCAAGGCTTCACCAGCACGCGTCGCACTCGCCGATCCGCCCAGTCCTGAAAAGTAAGTGGCCGCCTCCATGAAAAAGCACGTTTCCGCAAGAAAGAGAGCATCGTTTCAGTTGCTGAACGCTGAACTGGTGCGACAGGTCATGCGCAGCATCTTTCCGCCGAAAAACGACTACGTGGAGGACATGGCGCTGTACGAAGACTTGTTGCCAGAGCTACGCCGGTTTGGGATAGCAGACCGAGGAACTCTCAAACGCCTGATGACCCGGCACCGCAGGTCGCTGCTGGCAGATGATCGCAGCCCTCTTGCCGCTTGGGAGCAGCGCCATTTCAGTGAGATGTTTGGAGCCGAATTCGTTCGTGATGCGGTTCGTCGGCACTATTGGTTTGCCTATCCGGCGCTGATTCGCAATGCGTTGCAGTCCGAGTTTGGCGAGATCGCTGCTGTGCGTGACGAAGATGCGGATCGGTAGCCGTAGGTGTCTGTCCCGCACATCAACCATTTTCTTGGAATAGCGAACTATGAAGGCCGTGTAGTTAATCGCTGCACACCAAATTTTCAGTCCCCAGAAGACGCTCTCTTCTCAAACCTTAGGTCATATGGGTTGCATCCTTCATTTTGTGGGCCGCGAGGCTGATGTAGAAAGCCTCGTTGCGCTGAGTCCCGTTGAACCGTACAGCGTTTGGCGGCGCGGTGTGCCGCGCAGTGCCCGGCCGAACAGCCGTCCTGCAGTGACTTCCGGGTTGACCTTGATGGTGAGTGACGCTGAATTTGAGGACCTGGAGCAGCAGCAGGCCGACGCAATTCAGTTCCTCCTTGCCCATTCAAGCGTCTTGAAGGCCATGAGCGAAGTCGCGGGCGTGGAGCACGCGACTTTGGACTTCGGGATTGCCATGCGGGATGTGGTCGTCCAATCCGACCACTTCCCTGCAGAACTGATTGCCGCGCTTGCGGCTGCGGGCTGCGGTATGGAACTGACCCAGTTTCCGACAGGACCTAAGGCAAAGAACCTCAAGCGATATCGGAAGGCGTTGCGTGCTGGGCAACTTCGACGGTAGACGCCCACAGACTCAGGCGTTTCAATGAATTGCTATCAATTAAATAGCTGCTAGCGCTTGTCCATAAGGCGCCAGCAGC
Source organism: Acidovorax sp. GW101-3H11 (assembly GCF_001633105.1). GTDB lineage: Bacteria > Pseudomonadota > Gammaproteobacteria > Burkholderiales > Burkholderiaceae_C > Acidovorax. The sequence continues at coordinate 55,172 of NZ_LUKZ01000023.1, read as the reverse complement.
CAAAAAAGCTTGAAATCCAGTGGCTACACGTGCGTCCGTAGTCTCAGAACCGCGTCCGCAACGTCACCTGCACTGCACGCGGCGAGCCGGGCAGGATCAGGTTGTCGTTGCTGCCGTGGCTGGACACGTAGTACTTGCGGTTGGCCAGGTTCTTGATGTTCACGTCCACATCCCACTGGCCCAGCGTGTACTGCAGGGCGGCGTCCACCGTGGTGTAGGCGGGCAGGGTGACCAGGTCGGTGAGCGAGGTGAAGCGGGCGCCCACATGGTTCACGCCGCCGCCCACGCGCAGGCCGTGGCCCAGGTCCTTCATGGCCCACAAAAATGCCGAGTTGCGGGGTGTGAGTGCGGGCACCTTGCCCTGGGCCGCGATGGCGGCGGTGGGCAGCTGGGTGGAGGTGGTGGTGGCCAGCGACTTGGTCATGCGGCCGTCCAGCCAGGCGTAGCCTGCGCTCACGTCCCAGCGGCCGGGCAGGCGGCCGCTCATGGTCAGCTCCAGGCCGTTGGTGCGCTGGGTGCCCACGTTGATCTGGCGACCGGGGTTGGCGGGGTCGGTGTTCTTGATGTTGGTGCGCTCCAGGTTGAAGAGCGCGCCGGTCACATTCATGCGGCCGTCCAGCAGGTCGAGCTTCACGCCGACCTCCTTGTTCTCGGTGATCTCGGGCTCGGCGCTGGTGTTGTTGGCGGCCAGTGCAAACGCTTCGGCCGAGGGCTGGAAGGATTTGCTGTACGACACGTAGTACGACACGGTATCGCTGGGCTGCCACACAAGGCCCGCGCGGGGGCTGAACTTCTTGTCGGTGCGCGAGAGCGTTGCGAGCTTGCGGTCAAACGTGGTCTCTTGCCCGAACACGTCGTAGCGCGCGCCCACCAGTGCCTTCCATTGCGGGGCCAGCGTGATCTGGTCTTGCCAGTACAGCGCAGCCGTGTCTTGCGTGGTGTGGCTGGGGATGGCGTTGTCGGCGTTGTAGTTGGCCGCCGGGATGGCGGGGGCTGCACCGATGGGGTTGAAGATGGACACGCGGTCGGCACCGCCAGAGACGGATTCAGAGCGTTTTTTCTGCTGGCCCAGTTCCATCCCCATCAGCCACTCTTGCTTGAAGCCGCCCAGCTGGTTGCGCCAGGTGACGTCGGTCTGGTTGAAGACGCCTTTTTCGTCGCGCAGGATGAAGGCCCGGGTGCGGCCCACCGTCAGGTTCACCGGGTCGGTGGTGCCGCCGGGCAGGGTGTTGTAGCGGTCCAGTGTGTAGTCGTACACGCGCGTGACGTTGCGCACCGACCAGTCGTCGTTGAAGCGGTGGTTCAGCGTGGCCGCCAGCGACTGCATGGTGCTGGTGGTGGTGTCGTCCTGCGCCGCGTTGCGGGAGCCGTAGTAGGTGCTGGCGGGCACGTTGACGGGGCGGCCGTTCAGGGCCGGGATGCCGAAGTCGGTCAGGCGCTTGTCGCGTGCATTGGTGTACTGCAGCAGCAGGTCGGTCTGCGCGGCGAGCTTGAGTGCAAGCGAGGGCGCGAAGTTGTGGCGTTTGACGAACTGCTGGTCGCGGTAGCTGCCGGAGTCCTCGACGGCGGCATTGATGCGGAAGGCGGCGGTGTCGCTGATGCCCACGTTCACATCGGCGGTGGCGCGGCGCAAGGCGTAATTGCCCAGGCCCAGCGAGGCCTCGCCGATGGTCTCGCCAAACTTGGGCTTCTTGGTCACGCGGTTGATGAGCCCGCCGGATGACCCGCGCCCGTACAGCACGGCGGCGGGGCCCTTGAGGACCTCTATGCGCTCGATGTCTGCCAGGTCGCGGAAGTACAGCGCGTCGTCGCGCACGCCATCCACAAACTGGTCGGCAATGGCCGTGAAGCCGCGGATCACCACCTGGTCACGCTGGCCGTCGCCGTGGCTCATGGCCACGCCGGGCACGTTGCGCAGCGCGTCTTCCATCGAGCGGGCCCCTTGGTCGCGCAGGAGCTGCTCGGGCACCACGTTCACGGCCTGCGGCACGTCGCGCAGCGGTGCGCTGCCTTTGGTGGCCGAGGTGCTGGCGGCGGGGGCGTAGCCGTCGTCACCGGTGGTGGACTGCACGGTGACTTCGCCCAGCGTCCGGGTGGGGGTGGCAGGTGCCGTGTTTTGTGCCAGCGCGGTGCCGCAGAAGGCGGCCAGCACGGCGGCGGCCAGCGGGTGCAGGGCCTGGGGGTGGCGGAAGGGGCGTTGGAGGGAGTGGTGTTGAGGTGCGTGCATGGTTTGTCCTTGGTGTGTGCGCAACGCGGTGGAGAACGGCTCCGCTGGCACCGGGCCTGGCGCAGGCCCATGGGGCCGGTGGCTGGGAGGGGCGCAGAGAGCGGGAGAAAAAAGAAAGCAGGGCAGAGCGGCGGATCAGAAGGAGGGGCGGGGCCGCAGGGCCGCCACATCCTTTGTGCTCACCACCCCCAGGCCCAGGCGGCGAGGCCCGCCACCAGGGCTACCCCTGCCAGCACAGGGGCGCGCCGGGGTTGCCAGGTCACGGTGGCCGTCACAGCCACGGCGGCCACCGACAGGGCCACGGCCCATGCGGTTACGCCCAGCGAGGCAGGCATGCCACCGGCAGGGTGGGCCGCCAGCCACAGCGACAGCAGCAACAGCAGCCATCCGGCGCGGCGCAGCTGTTGCAGGCGGCGGGCCGCGCCTTCACGGCCCGTGGCGTCTTCATGGTGGCGGTCCATGCCCAGCGCCATTGCCGACCAGGCCGCAAAACACAGCAGAAAAGCGGACATGGTGCTCAGGCCCCCGAGGTGGAAACGGACACATCGGGCGCCGCAGGCAATGCGGCTGCAGTGGAGGTGCGTGGTGCCTTGGCCGCAGCGGCTTTGCCCTTGGGGGCCAGGCCCGGGCGCAGCCGCCACGACAGCCAGCCCAGCAACAGGCCGGTAGCCAGGAAGGCCAGGTCCATGCTGGCCCACACCCATTCACCCGCAGGCAGCGTGGTGCCCAGGTGGGTGTGCGTGGTCAGCGCATTGATGACCGGCAGCAGCGCCCACACCAGGCCTGCCGCGCCCAGCGGCACCGACCAGCCCATGCGGCTGGGCCGCACCACGGCGCAGGCCAGCGCCCACAGCAGGGCCAGGCCCCAGGCGCTGAAGAACCAGGCCAGTTCCACATCGGCGCGGCCCTCGGTGCCCAGCGGAATCAGGCGGTTGGAGGCGATGTACACCCCGCAGGCCAGCGGCAGGCCGGCCAGCGTGGCGATGTTGATGGCGGCCACCAGGCGCTCGCCAAACGGTGCCCTGGGTGTGGCGGCATCCGCTGCGTTGGCGGCGCCCTTGCGGCTTGCTTGTGTGTGCGACTTGGCGCTGCGCTTGACCGACCACAGCACCATGCCGGTGGCAATCATCAGGCTGCCCAGCAGGCCAAAGCCAAACAGCGCCCAGCGCAGGCCGGTGTCGGCAAACCGTGCCATGTGCAGGCCATACAGCACGCCGTAGGTTTTGACAGCGGGGCTGGTGGCGTCGGCCTGGTCCAGCCACTGGCCGGTGGTGGCGTCAAACAGCAGGCGCGGCGGGCGGTATTGCAGGCGGTCGCCTTCGTGGCGGGTGACCTCGACCACGGCGCGGCCCTTGGCGTCGCGGCGTGCTTGCACGCTGCCGATGCGCCCACCGTCCCAGCGGGTGCGGGCCTCGGTCAGGATGGAGTGCAGGGCGATGGCGGGCAGGGGCTCCACCTTGTCGGTGGCGCCACGGCGGGGGCGGCTTTCGGCTTTTTCGCCCTGCAGGTCGGCAAAGTACGCGTTGGAGTCCACGCCCTTCTCGCCCTTGTAGGCCGTGGCAATGCCCGCAGGCATGTACAGCGAGTGGAAGATCATCAGCCCGCTGAAGGTGATCATCAGATAGAACGGCAGCACCAGCACGCCGGTGACGTTGTGTGCGTCCAGCCAGGCGCGCTGTCCGCCCTTGGTGGGGCGGAAGGTGAAGAAGTCCTTGAAGATGCGGCGGTGCGTGATCACGCCCGAGATCAGCGCCACAAACATGAGCATGGTGGCCACGCCCACCACCCAACGGCCTTCGATGGCCCAGCGGCCCTTTTGTGCGGTGCGCAGCTCGAAGTGGAAGCGGTAGAAGAAGTCGCCGCCCATGGTCTGGCGGGTGTCGATGGCCTCGCCGGTCTGCGGGTGCATGCGCAGGGTTTCAAAGCGGCCGTTGCCCGTGCCGCGCCACAGGATGTTGACGGCAGGGTCGCGGTCGTCGGGCAGGTGCATGATCCACTGCGTGACGTTGGGCACCTTGCGCACCAGCGCGTCCAGGGCCTTCTGCGCCGTTTGCGCCACCTGCGGGTCGGCGGCATCCACCGGCTGCAGGCCGTGCATCTCGGGGCGCATCCACAGGTTGAACTCGCTCCTGAAGAACGACAGCGTGCCGGTGAGGAAGATCGCAAACAGCAGCCAGCCCAGGATCAACCCCGCCCAGTTGTGCAGCCACGACATGGCCTGGCGGAAGCCTTCGCGGTCGTTGGGGGTTTTGGCGGCCTTTGGGGCTTTGGCATTGTGCGGGGCTTCGGCAGCCATGCCGCCGGGGGCGGCTGCAGCAGTGCGTTCTGTTGGGGCGCGTTCTGCGGCGGCGTCGGGTGCCAGTGTGGTGGTGTTCATGCTGCGGCCTTCATCCATTGCGGTGCCATGGCGCAGGCGCCCAGCACCAGTGCGGGCAGCAGCGTGCCGCCCCAGGCGCCCCAGGCGGTGCGCGCATAAAAAGCCCAGCCTGCGGCGATGGCATACACCACCCAGGCGAGCATGGTGGCGGTGATCACGGCCTCCACACGCGGCATGCACTGCGCAAGCAGCAGCGACAGCGCCGCCGTGAAACCCGCCGCGAGCGCATAGCCGCCCCCCACCGCCGCCACGGCACGGGAGGTGATGGCCAGCCGGTAGCGCCAATCGGCGCGGGCGGTTTTCATGGCCGGGCCCGGGTGGCGCCGGGCGTGGCGGGGCGGGAGGAGGAGGGCAGCGCCCCTGCAAAGCAGGGGCGGGCGGTGCGGCGCAGCATCAGCAAAGAGGCTCCAGGCAGGTGTGTGTGGGTGCAAAACGCACAAACGCTGGCTGCAGCTGGCGGCGGGGCCGGGCTGACTGGCTTGCTGGCAGGCGCGGGAATCAGGGGGTTACAGAACCCGGCCGCTGGTCGTAGGCGTGCATTCTACTTTTGTTGAGAGGCATTCGCATTTATGAAGACGGAAATTTTCTGCCTTTGATGTGCACTTGCAACAACCCGTGACGGGTGGGGGCATGGAGGCCCCGGGTTGGGGGTGGCCTGGCGCTGTGCGCGGGCACAAAAAAACGGGCCGAAGCCCGTTTTTTTGATTTCTTCTCTTCTTTGCTTTTTTCGTGGAGCGCTCTGGAGAATTCTGTGCGTCAGTCCGCGTCACCCATCTGCGACTGCAGGTAGTTCTGAATGCCCACCTTGTCGATCAGGTCGATCTGGGTTTCGAGGAAGTCGATGTGCTCTTCGGTGTCGTCCAGGATCTTTTGCAGCAGATCGCGCGAGACATAGTCGCGCACCGTTTCGCAGTAGGCAATGCCTTCCTTGATGGTGGCCTGGGCGCCTTGCTCAGAGCGCAGATCGCAGGCCAGGATCTCGGGCACGTCCTCGCCCACTTGCAGCTTGGCCAGGTCCTGCAGGTTGGGCAGGCCATCCAGCATGAAGATGCGGTCCATGAGCCAGTCGGCATGCTTCATCTCGCCGATGGATTCGGAGTATTCCTTCTTGGCCAGCTTGTCGAAGCCCCAGTGCTTGAGCATGCGGTAGTGCAAAAAGTACTGGTTGATGGCCGTGAGCTCATTCTTAAGCTGGGCCTGCAGATGGCTGATGACCTGTGCGTCGCCTTTCATGGGGGACTCCTTCCTTGTTTGTTGTATCTGTGAATGCGGCCCCGATTGTCGTGACCCCCATCAACCCGCGCAAGGCAATCCCATGTTTTTGCGCAATGGCTGCGTGTGATGCTGAGTTGTGTTCGCGTTTGCAGCCGTGGGGTGGTGGCGGAGGGGGCCGGGGCTGCGGTGGTGTCGTCATATAGTCATAAGCAATTGATTGAATTAAATCAATTGATTGGATTCATGGCTCCAAAGGGCCTAGACTTCAGTCCTGTTCAGTTAACCAACCACTAAGGAAACAGCAATGTCCCTGATCAACACTCCCGTTCAGCCCTTCAAGACCACCGCTTTCGTCAACCGCAATGGCAAGGGCGAGTTCATCGACCTGACCGAAGCCGACCTGAAGGGCAAGTGGTCCGTGCTGATCTTCATGCCTGCCGCCTTCACCTTCAACTGCCCCACCGAAATCGAAGACGCCGCCGAGCACTACGCAGAATTCCAGAAGGCCGGTACCGAGGTCTACATCGTCACGACCGACACGCACTTCTCGCACAAGGTCTGGCACGAAACCAGCCCCGCCGTGGGCAAGGCCAAGTTCCCTCTGGTGGGCGACCCAACGCACCAGCTGACCAACGCCTTTGGCGTGCACATCCCTGAAGAAGGCCTGGCACTGCGCGGCACGTTTGTGATCAACCCCGACGGCATCATCAAGACGGCCGAAATCCACTCCAACGAGATCGCCCGCGACGTGAAGGAAACCGTGCGCAAGCTCAAGGCTGCCCAGTACACCGCCGCCAACCCCGGCCAAGTGTGCCCCGCCAAGTGGAACGAAGGCGCCAAGACCCTGGCTCCTTCGCTGGACCTGGTCGGCAAGATCTAAGTCCCGGCTCATTCGGCGCAGCGCCCCGGAAACGGGGTGCCCCCAGCCGGACAGCGTCATGGCGCGCATGTGCCATGCCGTCCGGCTTTTTCACGCCCGTTTTCTGGGCGATGTTGCGGCTTCAGGGTTGCCAAAAGCAGCCCCAGCCCCCAACCTACAACTCAAAATTCAAAGGACACCACCATGCTCGACGAACAACTCAAGACCCAGCTTTCCGCCTACCTGGAGCGCGTGCAGCAGCCGTTTGAGTTGGTGGCATCCCTGGACGACAGCGACACCGCCCGCGAGATGCGCGAGCTGCTGACGACCATCCAGTCCCTGCGCAGCGACAAGATCACGCTGCGCACCGATGGCAACGACGCGCGCAAGCCCTCGTTCAGCCTGCAACGCGTGGGCGCCACCAACAGCCTGCGCTTTGCGGGCCTGCCCCTGGGGCATGAGTTCACCTCGCTGGTGCTGGCCCTGCTGTGGACCGGCGGCCACCCGCCCAAGGTCGAGCCCGAAGTGATCGAGCAGATCGCCGCGCTCGAAGGAGACTTCAACTTCGAGGTCTACATGAGCCTGACCTGCCACAACTGCCCGGACGTGGTGCAGGCGCTGTCGCTCATGGCCATCGTCAACCCCCAGGTCAAGACCACCGTGATCGAAGGCGGCGCCTTCCAGCAGGAAGTGACCGAGCGCGAAATCATGGCCGTGCCCATGGTGTTCCTCAACGGCAAGGTGTTCGGCTCTGGCCGCATGTCGGTCGAAGAAATCGTGGCCAAGCTCGACACCGGTGCCGCTGCCCGTGACGCCGCCAAGCTCAGCGCCAAGGCACCGTACGACGTGCTCATCGTCGGCGGCGGCCCCGCTGGCGCCGCAGCCGCCGTGTACGCCGCCCGCAAGGGCATCCGCACGGGCGTGGCCGCCGAGCGCTTCGGCGGTCAGGTCAACGACACACTGGCGATTGAAAACTACATCTCGGTGCTCGAAACCGACGGCCCCAAGTTCGCCGCCGCGCTCGAAGCCCACACCCGCGCCTACGACGTGGACATCATGAACCTGCAGCGCGCCGACAAGCTGATCCCTGCGGCGGAGCCCGGTGGCCTGATCGAGGTGCAGCTCGCCAACGGCGGCACGCTCCAGTCCAAGACCGTGATCCTGTCCACCGGCGCGCGCTGGCGCAACGTGAACGTGCCCGGCGAGGCCGAGTACAAGAACAAGGGCGTGGCCTACTGCCCGCACTGCGACGGCCCGCTGTTCAAGGGCAAGCGCGTGTCGGTCATCGGCGGCGGCAACTCGGGCGTCGAGGCCGCCATCGACCTGGCTGGCATCGTGCAGCACGTCACGCTCATCGAGTTTGCCGACCAGCTCAAGGCCGATGCCGTGCTGGTCAACAAGCTCAAGAGCCTGGCCAACGTGACCATCCACACCAACGCCCAGACCACCGAGATCACCGGCGCCGACGGCAAGGTCAACGGCCTGAAGTACAAGGACCGTGCCACCAACGTGGAGCATCTGGTGCCGCTCGAAGGCGTGTTCGTGCAGATCGGCCTGGTGCCCAACACCGAATGGCTCAAGGGCACGGTGGAGCTGTCGCGCTTTGGCGAAATCATTGTCGATGCGCACGGCCGCACCAACCTGCCCGGCGTGTTTGCAGCGGGCGACTGCACCACGGTGCCGTTCAAGCAGATCGTGATTGCTGCGGGCGATGGATCGAAGGCGGCGCTGAGCGCGTTCGATCACCTGATCCGCATGCCGGTGGTGGCCGGGGCGGTGTGATTTCGCAATAAAAATGGCTGCTTGCGCTCGATGGTATTGCGCAAGTAGCTATCAAAAAATGAGCGGCTGGCTGCGTGGAGTGGTCAGCCGCTTTGTTTTGGTGGTCGTCCTGTTTATTTGTTGTTATTGAGAATTATTCTCATATAATTCACCCCATCAGCCAGCCACAACCGCCCGATCTTCTGCGCGCAGAAGCCAGGGCCGTCTGCATGGAGCCAGCTCTGTATTCGTTGTCGTTTCAGAGAAGGACTTCCCTCCGTGGCGCAGGCATTCCGTACCCCTCCGTTTTCTTCCCGGCGCGCACAGGCGCACGCCTCCCATCCATCCCTTCAAGGCCGGTTGCGGCCGCTTGCATGGCTGGTTGCCTGTGCATGTGCGGCCATTGGCAGCGCGCATGCGCAGGGGCACGCGCAGGATGTGGCGCAGCTGGTGGCTGCAGGCCCGGTGCTCAAAGAGGTGGTCATCAGCGGCTCGCGCAGCGAGCAGGACCGCGACGAGCTGCCCATGAGCATCGACGTGATCAATGCGCAGGCCATCGAAGAAGGCCAGGTGCGCGACATCCGCGACGTGGCGCGCGAGCTGCCCAACCTGTCGGTCACTCGGTCGCCCGCGCGTTTCTCGCTGGCCAGTGGCTCCACGGGGCGCGAGCAGAACGCGGGCTTCAACATTCGGGGGCTGGATGGCAACCGCGTGCTGATGATGGTGGACGGCATTCGCCTGCCGCGCAGCTATGTGTTCAGCGCCAACGCCTTCGGGCGCGACTACCTGGACATCGGCTTGCTGCAGCGCATCGAGGTGGTGCGCGGCGCCACATCGGCGCTGTATGGCTCCGACGGCATGGCGGGCCTGGTCAACTTCATCACGGCAGAGCCCTCAGCCTTTCTTGAAGGCGATAAACGCATCGGCGGCAGGGTGAGCCTGGGCTACGACGGCGACGAGCACGGCGAGCGCGTGGGTGCCACGGTGGCGGGCAAGGCGGGCGACACGGTGCAGTGGCTGCTGGGTGGCAATGTCACGCGCGCCAGCGAGTTGGACAACATGGGCACTAACAGCGCGGCCAACGCCGACCGCACCCGGCCCAATCCGCAAAAGGACCGAAGCGGCGCGCTGCTGGGCAAGGTGGTGCTCACGCCCGGCGGCGGCCAGCGCCATGTGTTCACGCTGGAGCATGTGGACAAGACGTCCGACTACGAGCTGCTCACCGCACGCTCCAAACCGCCGCTGGCTGCCACTTCGGTGCTGGGCTCCACGTCGTTCACCGACATGCAGCGCAGCCGCGCGACGTGGGAAGGATCGTGGCGCGTGAATTCTGCGTTGGCCGACGATGTGAAGGCAACGCTGAGTTGGCAGGACGCGCATTCGCGCGAGTACATCACCGAAGACCGCAACACCGCCGCCGACCGCGTGCGCGACGTGACCTATGACGAGCGCACCTGGCAGGCCAACCTGCAGGGCAGCAAGGTGCTGCGCAATGGAAGCCGCTGGGTGCAGAAGATCACCTATGGGCTGGACTACGCCTCTGCCCAGGTCGAGAACCTGCAGACCGGCGTGACGCCACCCACGGGCGAGACCTTCCCGCTCAAGCGCTTCCCCGACACCACCGAGACCAGCACGGCCCTGTATGTGCAGGACGAGTTCGTGAGCGGCCCCTGGAGCATCACGCCTGGCGTGCGCTTCGACACCTTCCGCATCAAGGCCGACCAGGCGGGCTTTGGCGCGCAGGCGGTGTCGCTGTCGGGCAATGCCACCTCGCCCAAGTTCGGCGTGCTGTACCGCGCCACGGATCAGTGGAGCGTGTTCGGCAACTACGCGGCGGGCTTCCGTGCGCCCAACGCGGGGCAGGTCAATGCCTTCTTTGAGAACCCGGTGGGCAACTACCGCACGGTGCCCAACGCCAACCTCAAGCCCGAGAAGAGCCAGAACTTTGAGCTGGGCGTGCGCGGGCGCATGGAGCGTTTGTCCATCGAGGCCGCCGCTTTCACTGGCCGCTACAAGGACTTCATCGAGGACCTGCGCCAGGTCAGCGGCACGGGCGCGCCGGGCAACCCGCTGGTGTTCCAGTCGGTCAACATCGGCCGCGTCAAATTGAGCGGCTTCGAGGTCAAGGGCGACATGCGCTGGGGCCAGTGGGCGGGCGGGCAGTGGAGTTCTCCGTTTGCCTATGGCCAGACACGTGGCCGTGACACCGCCACCGGTAAGCCGGTGAACACCGTGGTCCCATCGCGCCTGACGGCGGGCCTGCGCTACGACACCGGTGGCTGGATGGCGCGGCTGGACATGACCCACGCCGCCGCCAAGAAGGCCCGCGACGTGAGCGTGGCCACGGGCAGCACGCAGTTCCTCACGCCGTCGTACACGGTGCTGGACCTGGCGGCCCAGTGGCGCATCCGCAAGGACCTGCGCCTGAACGCGGGCATCTACAACCTCACCGACAAAAAGCACTGGCGCTGGGCCGACGTGCGCGGCCTGGCCGCGAACGCCAGCTTCATCGACGCCTACAGCCAGCCGGGCCGCGCAGTGCGTGTGTCGCTGGTGGCGGATTTTTAAGGCACAGCCCATCAAGGAGACAGACCATGAGCCATGCACCTGACACGCCCGATACGCCCACCTCCGGCGCCCATTGCGACGAGGAATACAGCCTGCCCTGCGCCGAGGCGCTGCTGGCGGGCACCCTGGCCCTGATGACGGGCTATGTGCAAGCCTGCTGCGACAGCCACCGTGACGCCATGGGCCGCAAGATATCGGCCAACCTGCAGATGCTGGCCGATGCGGAAGGCTTCACACCGCATTTCCGCACCGTGGTCTGGAGCCTGCAAGGCCGCTGGGAGCAGCAGTGCAAGGCACGCCAGGATGGGGCCGCCAGTGCCGCGATGGTGGCTGCCGAACAGCGCCGCGTGCTGTGGCACACGGCGCCGGAGGCCGTGCAATGAATGCCGCTGTGACAAACCCCCCAAGCGCTGTGGCCCACCCGCCGCAGGCCGCACCCGACATCCGCGCCCAATTTGCCGCAGCCCGCGCAGCAGGCAAGCGCGCCAAGGACGCCGCCGAGAGCCTGGGGCTGTCGGAAGGTGCTGCCGTGGCCGCCCATGCGGGAGAGCATGGCCACCCGCTCAAGGCCCAGCCGCTGCAGGGCTCGTGGCTGGAGCTGCTGCAGGCGCTGGAGGCTTGCGGCCCGCTGATGGCACTCACGCGCAATGAGAGCACGGTGCACGAGAAGACCGGTGTGTACCGGCATGTGTCGGCCACCGGCCCGGTGGGCATTGCGCTGGGCGAAGACATCGATCTGCGCCTGTTCTTTGCGCAGTGGCATGCGGGTTTTGCGGTGACGGAGCTGGCCAACGACCCCGCCAAGCCGCCGTCGCGCAGCCTGCAGTTCTTCAACGCGCAGGGGCGGGCGGTGCACAAGATCTTCACGCGCGATGCCACCGACCTGGCGGCGTTCGACGCCGTGGTGAGCCGCTTCGTGCAGCCCAGCGCGGGTTACGTGTTTGGTCCGGAGCCCGCGCCACTGGCCGTGCTGCCCGACGCCGACATCGACGCCGAAGGCCTGCGCGAGGCCTGGGCCGCCATGCAGGACACGCACGAGTTCTTCGGCCTCATCAAAAAGTTCGGCGTGGAGCGCCAGCAGAGCTTTCGCCTGGTCGAAGGCCAGTTTGCCTGGCGCGCCGCGCCGCAGGCCGTGGCGCGCCTGCTGGATGAGGCGGCGGTGGACGGCCTGCCCATCATGGTGTTTGTGGGCAGCGGCGGCTGCATCCAGATCCACACCGGGCCGGTGCGCAATATCCAGCCGCTCGATACGCCGCGTGCGCAGTGGATCAATGTGCTGGACGAAGGCTTCAACCTGCACCTGCGCACCGACATGATTGCCAGCGTGTGGGTGGTGGAGAAGCCCACGGCCGATGGCGTCGTCACCTCCGTCGAGGCGTTCGACCACGCGGGTGAGCTGATGGCCATGTTCTTCGGTGCACGCAAGCCCGGCAAGCCAGAGCTGCAGGGCTGGCGCGACCTGGTGGCACGTTTGCCTGGCGTGCAGGAGCTGGCCCATGCTGCGTGATCCGATGGCCGTGCAAAGCCGGGGGCCAAGTGGCGCGCGTCGGCGGCTGCTGCGCGGTGTGGTGGCGTTGCCTTGGTTGTCTGCGTTGGGGCCAGGGGCCGCCTGGGCCGCCCGCCCGGCGCGCATCGTCTCGCTGGGCGGCGCGCTGACCGAGGTGGTCTACCTGCTCGGCGCCCAGGGCCAGCTGGTGGGCACCGACACCACCAGCCTGTTCCCCGAGGCCGCGCTGCGAACAGCCAAGGTCGGCTACATGCGCCAGCTCTCGGCCGAGGGGCTGCTGTCCCTCCAGCCCGACGCCGTGGTCGGCACCACCGAGGCCGGGCCGCCCGTGGTGCTGGACCAGGTGCGCAGCGCTGGTGTGCGCGTGGAGCTGGTGCAGGCCGACCACACCTGGGACGAAGTGCGCCGCAAGGTGGCCACCGTGGGCCGCGTGGCGGGCCGCGAGCGCGAGGCTCAGGCCCTGCAGGCCGATCTGGACGCGCAGTGGGCGACGGTGCAAAAGCAGGTGGCAGCCACCACGCGGCGCCCGCGCGCCATCTTCATCCTGTCGCACGGCGGCAGCCCCATGGTGGCGGGCACCGGCACGGCGGCCGATGCGCTGATCCGCTTTGCGGGCGCCACCAATGCCATCACCCAGTTCGCAGGCTACCGGCCGCTCACGGCCGAGGCCATGGCCAGCGCCGCGCCCGAGGTGCTGCTCAACAGCACCCAGGGCATCGAGGCACTGGGCGGCGAGGCGGCCTTCTGGCAGCGGCCCGAACTGGCCCTCACGCCCGCTTTCCGCCGCAAGGCCTTGGTGGCCATGGAGGCCAGCCACCTGCTGGGCTTTGGCCCGCGCCTGCCCGCAGCCGTGCGCGAGCTGCACACCCGCATCCAGGCGATCACCGCGTGAGCGGCGTGGCCGTGGCGCCCCCGGGTGCGCGCTGGAATCCCGGGCGTCTGTCGCCCCGTGCTGCGCTGGCCATCGGTGCGGCGCTGGTGGGGCTGAGCTTTGTCTGGGCCAGCACGCGGGGCGCATACGCCATTGCACCCGCCCAGCTGTGGCAGGTGCTGCTGCAGGCCGTGGGCGCAGCGCCTTCTGCCGAGCAGGCACCCGAATACCTGGTGTTCATCAACATCCGACTGCCGCGCCTGCTGATGGGCGTGGCCGCCGGTGCGGGCCTGGGGCTGGCCGGTGCGCTGATGCAGGGGCTGTTCCGCAACCCGCTGGCCGACCCTGGGCTGGTGGGCGTGAGCAGCGGCGCTGCGTTGGCGGCGGCCGTCACCATCGTGCTGGGCATGCACTGGCTGCCCGACATGCCGCGCACCCTGGGCAGCTGGGCGCTGGTGAGCATGGCCTTTGGCGGCGGCCTGCTGGTCACGGCACTGATCTATGCGCTGGCGCAGGGCGATGGCGGCACGCGCATGGGGCTGATGTTGCTGGCCGGTGTGGCGGTCAATGCACTGGCGCTGGCGGGCCTGGGTTACCTCAACTTCATCTCCACCGATGAGCAACTGCGCAATCTCCAGATGTGGCTGCTCGGCAGCCTGGGCGGCGCGCGCTGGAGCGCCGTGGCGCTGGTGGGCGCCATCGTGGCGGTGGCCTGCGGCCTGGGTCTGGTGCTCGCGCGCCCGCTCAACGCGATTGCGCTGGGCGAGGCGCAGGCCGCGCTGCTGGGCGTGCCGGTGGAGCGCACCAAGCGCCTGGCCGTGCTGGTGACGGCGCTGGCCGTGGGCGCGGTGACGGCGGCCACCGGCATCATCGGCTTTATCGGCCTGGTGGCGCCGCACTGGGTGCGCCTGGTGGCGGGGCCGGACCACCGCGTGGTGCTGCCGGGCTCGGCCCTGCTGGGCGCCGCGCTGGTGCTCGCAGCCGACGGGGTGGCGCGCACCATCGTCCAGCCCGCCGAGCTGCCATTGGGCGTGCTCACCGCGTTCATCGGTGTGCCGCTGTTTCTGGCCATGCTGCGGCAATTCAGGAACAAGGTATGAGCGCCGTCGCTGCTAGTGCGAACACCACCAACAACACCACCACCGCCGATCTGCTGGTGTGCGACCAGCTGGGTGTGGGCGTGCCCGGCAGGCCCTTGCTGGCCACTGTGCACACGCAGTTGGTGCCCGGGCGCGTCACGGCCATCCTGGGGCCCAACGGCGCGGGCAAGTCCACGCTGCTGGCCATGCTTTCGGGCCAGCGCGCGCCGCGCTCGGGCCATGTGTGGATGGGCGGGCAGCCGGTGTCTGGCAAAGGCGCCAAGGCCCTGGCCCGCCAGCGCGCCGTGCTGCCGCAGGACACGGCCGTGGCGTTTGACTTCACGGTGCAGGAGGTGGTGGAGATGGGGCGCTTTCCCCACCGCCAGCAGCCCAGCCGCCACGAGGCGCGCATCGTGACCGAGGCGATGCAGGCCACGGGCGTGGCCCACCTGGCTGGGCGCAGCATCAACACCTTGTCGGGCGGCGAACGCGCCCGCAGCCACCTGGCCCGCGCGCTGGCCCAGATCTGGGAGCCCCTTCCCGATGGCGCCACCCGCTGGCTGCTGCTGGACGAGCCCACCGCCGCCCTTGACCTGGCGCACCAGCACCACACGCTGGCCCTGGTGCGCCGCTGGGCGGTGGAGCACGGCGTGGGCGTGGTGGCTGTGCTGCACGATCTGAACCTGGCCCTGCGCTACGCACACGACAGCCTGCTGCTCGCCCCGGGCCTGGCGGGCCCGCGCAGCGTGCACGCCACGGCCCACCTGCTCACCCCCGCCACCATCGCGCAGGTGTGGGGCGTGCACAGCACGCCAGTGCTGGCGGCCGACGGGGTGCCGCAGTACCTGGTGGCGGCGCAGTGAATGGCATTTCTGTAGTCAAAATGGCCTCTGCCGCGCTATGGGTCTCAAAGTTTGCTATAAAAAGTGAAGCATCTGCATGGTGTGCCTGTGCAACCCACGGGGCTAGGCCCCTCAACCCGTCAGGCTATCTGGCGGGGCGGGTGGTGCGGCCTGCTTAGAATCCCGCTGCCCATGCGCCGCTTGCTGCTCGTCTTTCTGTTGGTGTTCATGCCGCTCCAGTCCATCTGGGCGGCGGCCTCGCCCTATTGCGGGCACGAGTCAGCGCCGCAGGCATCGCACTTTGGCCACCATGTGCACGAGCACCATGGCGACGAAGGGGCCGACCACTCGGCCCCGGGCGCCAGCCCCAGCACTCTGGCCGACATGGACTGCCATGCCTGCCACGGCACAGGCGGCGGCCTGGCGCACAGTGCCAGCGCCCAGGCCATCGTGGTGGCCGTGGCGCACCCGCCGGGCCAGGCCGCACCCGCCTGGCCACCCGCACCCCTTACGCGCCCCGAACGCCCCAACTGGCCTGTCCTCGCCTGAGCGGCGAGGCGGGGGCTTGGGTGGCTCCGTTTCTTTTCCTGATGCTGTTGGAGACCTGCCTTTCCTGGCAGTCGTGGTGTGCGCGTGCAGGTTTGCTGGCGCGCGCCCCTGATCGTTTCTGACCTCCATCGCGCCTCGCCGATTTCAACCTGTGGCCCCCTGGCCACTGCAGAGGAATCGGATGCAACCAACGAAACAACGACAACACACGCCCATCGCCGCATTGGTGGCGATGGCACTGGGCTGGGCGCTGATGGGCAGCAGCGCTGCGCAGGCCCAGACCACAACCCCCGGAACAGCGCCGCTCACACTCCAGGCCCTGTTCGAGCAGGCTTGGCAGCGCCAGCCCGAAGCGCAGTCTGCAACTTTGCGGCGCGAGGCCGCGCAGGCCACACGCAGCGCGGCGGCAGCCTGGACGGCCGAGCCCATGGCACTGGAGCTGTCCACCAAAACCGACCGCCCCGGCAGCAACCAGGGCAGCCGCGAAGCCGAAGTGGGCCTGGCCCTGCCGCTGTGGCTGCCCGGCGAGCGCGTCCGCAAGGCCGCACTGGCCGACGCCGAAACGCAGGCTTTGGACAGCCGCCAGCGTGCCGCGCAGCTGCAACTGGCCGCCACTGTGCGCGAAGCCTGGTGGGCGGCGCAGCGCGCGCAGGCTGACGGGGCCCTGGCGCAAGACCGGCTGCTGAACGCGCAGCGCCTTGCCGCCGACGTGGCGCGCCGCGTGCGTGCGGGGGATCTGTCGCGTGCCGACCAGGCGCAGGCCGACGGCGCCGTGGCCCAGGCCGAAGCCGCCATGGCCGAGGCCCAGGGCGCGCGGGACTCAGCGCAGGCTGCACTGGCTGCCTGGGGCGTGCAGGCCGCGCCCACCCTGGCGCTGGCGGAGGGGGCAGAGCCCGAGCCCCCCGTGCCCGATGCCACGGCCGCCGCTGCCCAGCACCCTGCGGCGACCGGCTGGCAGGACCAGGCCGAGGTGGCCCGCCGCGCCGCCGACCTGGCCGCCGTGCAGACCCGCGCCAACCCCGAGCTGACGGTGGCCGCCACGCGCGGCCGCGAGCAGGCGGGCGACCGCTACCAGCAGACCTTCACCGTGGGCCTGCGCGTGCCCTTGGGCGGGGGTGACCGTGCGCAGGCCAAGCAGGCTATCGCCCGCGCAGATGCCGTTGCCGCCGAGGCCCGCGCGGCTGTGGAGCGCGACCGGCTGGCCGCCGACATCGCCGCCGCCATGGCCCGCGTGAAGGCCACGCAGGCCCAGCGCGATGCGCTGGCACGGCACGCGGCGCTGGCGCAGGGCACACGCGGCTTTATCGACAAGGCCTTCCGCCTGGGCGAAGCCGACGGCCCCACACGCCTGCGTGTGGAGCTGGAGGCCGCCCAGGCCGAACGCCAGTTGGCCCGCGCCCGCATCGACGCAGCGGCCGCCATCTCCCACCTGCGCCAGGCCCTGGGCCTGCTGCCGCAATGAACTCCTTGAGGACTTACGCAAATGAGGATGGAGCAACCACCTCGCCTCGGGGCGAGCAGCTTGCCCGATCCCTATTTTGCGTAAGTCGTGTCCTTGTGCATCCCGACCAATTTTTAAGACAACCATGACACTCTCTTCCGCTTTCTCCACACTGGGCCTGGCCCTGCTGCTGGGCTTGCTACCGCCGACCGCGCTGGCTGGCGCAGGCCATGACCATGGCGAAGCCCCCGCCGCCGCAGCGGGCACAGCCCTGCCGCGCTTTGCTGCTACCTCCGACCTGTTTGAACTCGTGGGCGTGCTCGACGGGCAAAAAATCGCGCTCTATTTGGACCACGCGGGCGACAACAGCCCCGTGAAGGACGCCCGGCTGGAGCTGGACATTGCGGGCACCAGCGTGCCCGTCACCCGCGTGGCAGAGGGCGAGTTCCAGGCCACCCTGGCCGCCCCGCTGGCCGAGGGCGTGAGCCCCGTCACCGCCACCGTGGCCGCAGGCAATGAGACCGACTTGCTCGCAGGCGAGATCGACCTGCACCCCGCCGCCCACACCGATGCCGCCCCCGCAGGGCTGGCCCGCCGCACTGTGCTGATCGCAGGGGCCGTGGCCGCCGTGCTGCTGGCGCTGGTCGCCGTGTGGGGTTTGCGCCGGGGCCGTGCTGCCCGCATTGGCAACACCCAGCGCGTGGGAGGTGCAGCATGACGCGCTTCCATCCCATGCCCTCTTTGCTGGCTTTGCTGATGGCCGCCGCGCTCAGCGCACCCCTGCCAGCCCTGGCAGGCCCCGGCCACGACCATGGCGATGCACCACCTGCGCCCACCGGCAACGGCCCCAGCCGCCAGCCCGATGGCAGTGTGTTTCTGCCCAAACCCGCGCAGCGCCAACTGGGCGTACGCACCCTGGTGGCAGCCACCGGGCAGCACGCCAAGGCTTTTGAACTGGCGGGCACCGTGGTGATGGACCCCAACGCGGGTGGCAAGGTGCAGGCCGTGCTGGCCGGGCGGCTGGAGGCCGCGCCCAAGGGCCTGCCTGGCGTGGGCCAGGCGGTGCGCAAGGGCGAGGTGCTGGCCTATGTGGTGCCCACGGCGGGCGCCATTGAGCGCTCCAACCAGCTGGCCCAGCAGGCCGAACTGCGCACTGCCCGCGACCTCGCCACGCGGCGCGTGGCGCGCCTCACGGAGCTGGCCGACACCGTGCCGCGCAAGGACATCGAGGCGGCCGAGAGCGAGCTGCAAAGCCTCACCCAGCGCCTGGGCGCCGTGGGCGCGGGCCTGGCCACACGCGATGCGTTGGTGGCCCCCGTGTCGGGCGTCATCGCTTCGGCCAATGCTGTGGCCGGGCAGGTGGTGGATGCGCGCGAACTGGTGTTTGAGGTGGTAGACCCATCGCGCCTGCGCATCGAGGCCCTGGCTTACGACCCGGCACAGGCCCAGAGCGTGGCCGGTGCCACGCTGGCCGTGGCCGGGCAGCGCGTGCCACTGCGCTTTCTGGGCGCGGCGCGCAGCCTGCGTGATCAGGCGCAGCCGCTGCAGTTTGCGGGCGACTCGTCTGTGCTCGGCACCTTGGCTCACTTGGCAATAGGCCAACCCGTGCGCGTGTTCGTGCAGTCCACCGACAAGGTCGATGGCGTCCAGGTGCCCGCTGCCGCGCTGCTGCGCAACCCGGCCAACCAGACCATCGTATGGGTCAAGGAATCGCCCGAGCGCTTTGCGCCACGGGTGGTCACGGCGGTGCCGCTCGATGGCACCTCGGTGGCCGTGACCTCGGGCCTGAAGCCCGGCGACCGCGTGGCCACGCAGGGTGCCACGCTCATCAACCAGGTCCGCTAAGGAGTCACGATGTTCAAGTGGCTTCTCGAAAACAGCCTGGTCAACCGGCTGCTGGTGCTTATCGCCGCCGCCGTGCTCATGGCCTATGGCGCCTTCACGCTCTCACGCACGCCGGTGGATGTGTTTCCCGACCTCAACAAACCCACCGTCACCCTCATGACCGAGGCGGGTGGCATGGCCGCTGAAGAGGTGGAGCAGCTCATCACCTTCCCGCTGGAGACCACGATGAACGGCCTGCCCGGTGTGGAGAGCGTGCGCTCCACCTCCAGCGCGGGGCTGTCGTTCATCTACGTCACCTTTGACTGGAGCACCGACATCTACCGCGCGCGCCAGATGGTGTCGGAGCGCCTGTCGTCCATGGAAGAAGGCCTGCCCAGCGGCATCACGCCGCGCATGGGGCCCATCAGCTCCATCATGGGCGAGATCATGCAGGTGGCCATCCCCATCGACGCAGGCAAGACCACCCCCATGGCCGTGCGCGAGTACGCCGACTGGGTGCTGCGCCCGCGCCTCATGGCCATCCCTGGCGTGGCGCAGGTGATCCCCATCGGTGGCGAGGTGCGCCAGTTCCAGGTGCTGCCCGACACGGCGCGCATGGCAGCGCTGGGCATCACGCACGAGCAGCTCACGGGCGCGCTCAAGGGATTTGCGGCCAATACCTCGGGCGGATTTCTGGAGCTGGGCGGGCGCGAATACCTCATCCGCCACCTGGGCCGCACCTCGCGGCTCGAAGACCTGCAGAACCTGGCCCTCACCGCCAAAAACGGCCAGAGCGTGCTGCTGCGCCAGGTGGCCGATGCCACCTTTGCCGCCGCCACCAAGCGGGGCGACGCGGGCTTTGAAGGGCAGGGCGCCGTCATCCTGGGCATCCAGAAGCAACCCACGGCCGACACCATCGGGCTCACGCGCAGCATCGAGGCTGCGCTGGTGGACCTGAAGAACTCGCTGCCCGCAGGCATGGAGGCGCCGCGCGTCACCTTCCGCCAGGCGAGTTTCATCGAAGCCTCGGTCACCACGCTGCAGGGCAAGCTCATGGGCGCCTCGGTGTTTGTGGCGGTGATCCTGTTCGTGTTCCTCGGCACGCTCAGGCCCACGGTGATTGCGCTCACGGCCATCCCGGTGTCCATCTTCATCACGGCGCTGGTGTTCAAGTATTTCGGCCTGTCCATCAACACCATGACGCTGGGCGGCCTGGCCATTGCCATTGGCGGCCTGGTGGACGACGCGGTGGTCGATGTGGAAAACGTGCTGCGCCGCCTGAAGATGGACCGCGCCAAGCACCCCCACCACCGCCTGCACCCCATCGAGGTGGTCAAGCTCGCGTCGATGGAAGTGCGCTCGGGCATCCTGTATGCCACGGCCATCATCGTCCTGGTGTTCTTGCCGCTGTTTGCGCTGCCGGGCATCGAGGGGCGGCTGTTTGTGCCGCTGGGCATTGCGTTCATCGTGTCCACGCTGGCCTCGCTGCTGGTGTCGGTCACGGTCACGCCGGTGCTGGCTTTTTACCTGCTGCCGCGCATGAAGAACCTTGACCACGGCGACACGCGCGTGGTGGCCTGGCTCAAAGCGCGCTACCGCAACGGGCTTGTGGCCGTGCTGGCGCGCCCGCGCACGGCCCTGGCCGTGAGCGCGGTGGCGGTGGCGCTGTCGGCAGCGGCGGTGCCGTTCTTCCCCACCACCTTTCTGCCGCCGTTCAACGAAGGCACGCTGCTCATCGGCATGCGGCTCAACCCCGGCGTCACGCTGGCCGAATCGAGCGCGCTGGCCCGCCAGGCCGAGGTGCTGGTGCGCCAGGTGCCCGAGGTCACGCACGTGGGCCGGCGCAGTGGCCGCGCCGAGCTCGATGAACATGCCGAAGGTGTGCACGTGAGCGAGCTGGACGTGGGCCTGCTGCCTGCGGCCGAGCTCAAGCGCAGCATGGCCGAGGTGCAGGCCGACATCCGCAGCCGCCTCGCGCATCTGCCTGCCGCCATCGCCATCGGCCAGCCCATCTCGCACCGCATCGACCACATGCTCTCGGGCGTGCGCTCGCAGATTGCCATCAAGCTCTTTGGTGACGACCTGGACACCCTGCGCGGCCAGGCGGAAGCCCTGCGCGCGCGGCTGGCGGGCATCCCCGGCCTGGCCGACCTGGAGGTAGAAAAGCAAGTGCTGGCGCCGCAGATCACCGTGCGCGTGGACTACGCCGCCGCTGCACAAATGGGCGTGCCCGCACCCCAGGTGCTGGCCGCGCTGCAAACGCTGGTGGAGGGCGAGAAAGTGGCCCAGGTGGTGGAGGGCAGCCGCCGCTTTGCGCTGGTGGTGCGCCTGCCCGACAGCGCACGCTCCATCGACGGCCTGGCGCGTGTGCTGATCGACACGCCACGCGGCCCCGTGCCCCTGTCGCGCCTGGCCACCATCGAAGAAGGCGACGGCTCCAACCAGATCAGCCGCGACGATGGCAAGCGCCGCATCGTGCTCTCGGCCAACGCGCAGGGCAGGGCGCTGTCCGACGTGGTGGCCGACATCCGCCAGGCCGTGGGCGACACCCGCCTGCCCGAGGGCTACTTCATCACCCTGGGCGGCCAGTTCCAGGCGCAGGAAGAAGCCAGCCGCCTGGTGGGCCTGCTGGCCATCGTCTCGCTGGTGCTGATGTTTGTGGTGCTGTACACCCGCTACCGCTCAGCCACGCTGTCGGCACTCATCATGGCCAACATCCCGCTGGCGCTGGTGGGCGCGGTGCTGGGGCTGTGGGTGTCGGGCCAGCCGCTGTCGGTGGCGGCGCTGATCGGCTTCATCACGCTGGCGGGCATCTCGGTGCGCAACGGCATTTTGAAGGTGAGCCACTACCTCAACCTGATGCGCGTGGAAGGCGAGCGCTTTGACACCGCCATGATCGTGCGCGGCTCGCTGGAGCGCCTGAGCCCCGTGCTGATGACCGCCCTGGTCACCGCCTTTGCCTTGGCCCCGCTGCTGCTGGAGGCCGAGCGCCCCGGCACCGAAATCCTGCACCCGGTGGCGGTGGTCATCTTCAGCGGCCTCATCAGCTCCACGCTGCTCGACACCTTCCTCACCCCGGCCCTGTTCTGGCTGTTTGGCCGCAAGGATGCCGAACGCCTGCTGGACGACAAGAGCGCCGAGGCGTTCTGAACTTTGTATGCGCACTCTTCTTGTGTTCTGTGCACCCCCACCCCACCCGTTCAGGCTGAGCCCGTCGAAGCCAGTGCGCCATCCCCAACCGTTCGGGCTGAGCCTGTCGAAGCCCTGCGCGGCGCTTCGACCAGCTCAGCGTGTACGGCCCCATTTTTTCCACCCCCTGAAAGGACTCTCATGAAAACCACCCGCCAACTTTTCGCCGCCCTGGCCCTCGCCGCTATGGCCACCACCGCCGCCCATGCTGCTGGCGACCACGGCGCGGGACATGACCACAAGCCCCAACACGGCGGCATCGTGGCAGAGGCCAACGACATGGACTACGAACTCGTCGCCAAGCCCGACACCCTCACCCTGCACTTGCGCGACCATGGCAAACCCGCCAAGACCGAGGGCGTGAGCGCCAAGCTCACCCTGCTGAACGGCACCGAAAAATCCGAGGCCCTGCTGACGCCTGCGGGCGAGGGCAAGCTCGAAGCCAAGGGCGCCTTCAAGGTGGCACCGGGCACCAAGGTGGTGGCGCTGGTGACGCTGCCGGGCAAGAAGGCGGCGAATGTGCGGTTTGCGGTGAAGTAAGCCGCTGCCGGAGAGAGAAAGAAAGCGTTGCGCACCACGCGCCGCCGCGTTGGCTTTTGCTGGCGTGGCGGTGTGTGGCTTGTCTCAGTGGTGAGGTGCGCTGAAATTTGAAGAAAATTGGGCTCTACCGCCTGTCTGTCAAGCGCTTATAGCTATCAAATTTGTAGTGGAATGGTTGATGCTGAGCGCAAGGTGCTGAGCTTTTGCGGGCGGGAAAAGACAGATTTTCTGGTGGCGGTGTGTGGCTGTTTAAGCTGGCAGCAGTCAAATACCGGCTTCAAACGAATTAGTACTATCTGTCAGATAGCAGGCATCGAAACGGAATACTAAGGCGGCTGGGGCTACGCCGTTTCCACTACAAGCCAGTTCGCCGGAATTAATGACTCGAATTTAAAGGATTTCGCTTGATCCTTCGATAAATTCATTCCGCGCATTTATGACTGGTTACTTGCAATTAGGCGAAATATAGTGAATGCAAGAGGAAATGCTGCAACAAAAAATGGCAACATGTAATCAGTGAATCTCGGAGTTTTCCATGCCACCACTATGTATGCCCTAGTGAGTAGGAAAATCTTCACAAGGGAACTCTGAACGTCTAGTGATGATTTGGATGACATGTCGGGGTCATCACGTTTTTCGTTGTATTCGTACAATATCCAGATGTCAGGTAGTCTAAAACCTACCCAATAACGAGTTCCGTCGTCATAATCATCATTGTACAAATCAAATCTGGCCAAAAGCCAAGCACTCACTGCTTTCGAGATGCCCAAATCTCCCTCTTCACCAAGGTATTGCCAATATCGAAGTAGAAAATAACCCCATAGCACCCAGGTGCCATAAAGCAAATTCACCGGCTCTTCAAATATTATACCAGCACCAAAAATTGAAGCGCTTCCTTGGAATGTGGCGCCGGCCAATTGCGCCGCTGCTAAACCTAGGCTCGTGATCAAGAGGTTTCGCCGTTGTCGTAAAAGATCTGCCCCCATCGGGTCACGTTTTTTCTGACTCATCTGAAATAATGTAAAAAAATTGGATTATTTATTCAATTTGATGACCGTCTCTGCACTCCTACTGCGCACCGCTAAGATGGTCAAGCCGATCCAAGGCATCTGTCAGGGCGTCTTCCCAATCATCGAACTGGCGCGTAGGCTGCAACACCTCGGGAAACACCGCCTGCAGCACAAGTCGACATAGAAACGAGAAGTAATAGTCATAGTGAGGGTCAGCTAGCGCAAGCCGCCTAAGCATGTGCGCTACCCTGTGATGAAGCGCCGGATGGCCGCTTGGAAGAAGTGCATTCCTTGGCGCCTTATACAAATAGAAGGTGCTAAGCATCACGCTGACCACTGCCCAAGCTTCCGGTGCCTTCTCTCTGTCGTCAAGACTTTGTCCGAGTAGATCGTCATACGCGGCAGCGTCAGCATCTCTCTCCATATCAAGCCGGAATCCGGCACCATCCGCGCGCTGGATGACTTCAAGGTGACCGAGTGCCGCGTGAGCTCGTTCATGACTTAGTAGGAATGCGACTGCTTTCTGAAACACGAGATTCGCTTTCAGCCCGTACCACTCTTCCTGTTCAGTCGCGTAGTGTCTCGGCGACGGTAAGCTTGCAGGCCACGCCGTGTATGACTCTCGCAAGCTTGCCGACCATGCCAATAACTCTTGAGCTCGATTGACTAGCTTCGTAGTTTCAGCATTTATCAATTTCGTTGGATCAATCTGCTGTTTCTGTACGCGCTCTTCATAGACCACCATCCAGCCATAGATGAATGCCCAGAGCATCTCCAGATGCGAAAGGTCAACATTAATTTCTGGAACGCCTGTCGACTGCTTGGCCACCCTCGGCCCTTTCGGTGGAGCGGCAGACATGTCAAGCAATATCTCACCCGAGAGAGTGCCCAGAGCGACCTGCATTTTCAGCGTCTGTGTGCCGAACTCTGACAAATTCTCGAACTGCCAAAGAATGTTCCCCTCGAGGACTAGCACAGGGGAGTCGACAATTGGATCCGAGGCCATGGACAGATGTGTAAAAGCTAGGCAGCTAGAACGCTGCGGTAGTGCGGTCTAGCCTACCCGAAAGCAGCCGTGCCTGCTATCAACTCCTGGCTGATCGCAAGCGTTCGCCAACGAAGGACGGATGACTGCAACCGCTGCAAAGCAGCCCTTGCTGACCTGAGTGGATTTGAAATGCTCCCGCATGGCTTAGCCATCCATCTGCTGAGCAATGTCCCCATCGGCCTCCTTGCCACGCAGGCTGTCCGCCCGGCCCAGACCCATCGGTACAAGTTCTCGGCCGATTGCCCCAGTACCCACTCCCGTTTGACTCGCTCATGCCACCCGCATGCAGCGTGGCCTTGGGCGCCTTGCACCGCCACATGGCCCTGCAATCTCCCGCACCACCGTCAAAGTCATATTCACACCAGTGATGTGAAATATCACTAGTGTTCCATTGACTGATATTGCTGCAGCGCGAATGATCGGTCCCCAGGCGCTGGGTGCCATCCGCACCTGCCCCGAAAGACGGATGGATTGATAGATCGACTGATTGATTGGCGATGACAAAAAACAAAGGAGACGCCCATGCATGAATGCCCCGTCACCGTGTTCCCGCAGCAGATTCGCTGGGAGACGGACGGCACCAGCCGCATTCCCTTTCAGGCCTATACCGATGAGGCGCTGTACCGCAAGGAGCTGGACCGTTTGTTCTACAACGGGCACTGGTGTTATGTCGGCCTGGAGGCAGAGATTCCCAACGCGGGGGATTTCAAGCGCACGGTGATCGGCGAGCGTTCGGTGCTGCTGGTGCGCGACAAGGATGCTTCGATCCATGTGGTGGAAAACGTCTGCGCCCACCGTGGCATGGCGTTTTGCCGCGAGCGGCATGGCAACCGCGAGAGCCTGACCTGCCCGTACCACCAGTGGAACTACACCTTGTCGGGCGACTTGCAGGGTGTGCCGTTTCGGCGTGGCGTGAAGCAGGATGGCAAGGTCAATGGCGGCATGCCTGCGGATTTCAACCCGGCAGAGCATGGGCTGACCAAGCTCAAGGTGGCCACCCGTGGCGGCGTGGTGTTTGCGTCGTTTGACCACAGCGTGGAGCCGCTGGAGGAATTCTTGGGCCCCACCATCCTGGGCTACTTTGACCGGCTGTTCAATGGCCGCAAGCTCACCATCCTGGGCTACAACCGCCAGCGCATTCCGGGCAACTGGAAGCTGATGCAAGAGAACATCAAGGACCCGTACCACCCCGGCCTGCTGCACACCTGGTTCGTTACCTTTGGGCTCTGGCGTGCCGACAACAAGTCGCAACTGCTGATGGACGCACAGCACCGCCATGCGGCCATGGTCTCGACCCGTGGCGCGGCGGGCAAGGCGGCCGATGTGACGCAGGTGTCCAGCTTCAAGGCGGGCATGGAACTGAACGACCCGCGCTTTCTCGACATTGCGCAGGAGGGCTGGTGGGCGGGCCCGGCCCCCGCCGCCAGCGGGGAGGGCGCAGCGGTGCCGAGCGCGGGGGCGGCGGTGCCCACGGCGGTGATGATGACTGTGTTCCCCAGCGTGATCTTTCAGCAGCAGGTCAACAGCGTGTCCACGCGCCACATCCAGCCGGATGGCAAGGGCGCTTTCGATTTTGTGTGGACGCACTTTGGCTTTGAAGACGACAGCGAAGAGATGACGCAGCGCCGCCTGCGCCAGGCCAATCTGTTCGGCCCGGCAGGCTTTGTGTCGGCCGACGATGGCGAGGTGATCGAGTGGTCGCAAGAAGGCTTTGAGACCAAGCCCGCGCACCGCACGCTGGCCGAGCTGGGCGGGCGCGAGGTGGGCGACACGGACCACATGGTGACGGAGACGCTGATCCGGGGCATGTACGAATACTGGCGCAAGGTGATGGAGGCGGAGGCTTGACCATGATGGACTTCCAGACCTACTTTGAACTGAACCAGCTCTACGCCCGCTACGCCCGCGCACTCGACGCGGCGGACTGGGAGGCGTGGCCTGAATTTTTTATCGACCACTGCGTGTACAAGCTGCAGCCGCGCGAGAACCACGAGCGCGGGTTTCCGCTGGCCACGCTGGCGTTTGACAGCAAGGGCATGCTGAAAGACCGCGTCTACGGCATCCGCGAGACGCTGTTCCACGACCCCTACTACCAGCGCCATGTGGTGGGTGCGCCGCTGGTGCACAAGGTGGATGTGGATGGCCGCATCCACTGCGAGGCCAACTATGCGGTGCTGCGCACGCGCCTGTCGAAGGAATCGACGGTGTTCAACGTGGGGCGCACGCTGGATGAGGTGGTGCCCACGCCCGAGGGCCTGAAGTTCGCATCGCGCCTCGTCGTCTACGACAGCGAGATGATCCCCAACTCGCTGATCTACCCCATCTGAGGAGCTGCCATGACAACGAACTGGATTGACGCCGCCGCGCACGGCGATGTGCCCGAGGATGACGTGATTGGCCTGGCTGTGGCAGGGCGCGACATTGCGCTGTATGGCGTGGGCGGCGAGGTGTTTGCCACCGACAACATCTGCACCCACGGCCATGCGCGCCTGTGCGATGGGTTTCTGGAAGGGCACGAGATCGAATGCCCTTTGCATCAAGGCAAGTTTGATGTGCGCGACGGCAAACCCACCTGCGCGCCCGTCACCGAGCCGCTGCGCAGCTACCCCGTGAAGATCGAGGGCGGCCGCGTGTGGCTGGCCCTGGACTGAACCTCTCAAGGAGCCCCCCATGACTGCCGAACGACCTGAGGTCGAGGCCGCCGCATTGCCGCATGAAGGCGCAAACGCCCACTCGGCCCACACCATCGTGATCGTTGGTGCGGGCCAGGCGGGCGGTTGGGCGGCGCAAGCGCTGCGCAGCGAGGGCTTTGCGGGCCGCGTGGTGCTGATCGGTGACGAAGCCCACCCGCCGCACGAGCGGCCACCGCTGTCGAAGGCAGTGCTATCGGGCGCAGCCGCGCCGGAGAGCACGCGCCTCATGAAACCCGAGGCCTTTGACGCCCTGGCGGTGCAATGGCGGCCTGGCATGCAGGTGCACCGCATTGACCGCGCTGCCAAGCAGGTGCTGCTGTCGGATGGCACAGCACAGCCCTACGACAAGCTCATCCTGTGCACCGGGGGGCGCGCCCGGCGGCTGGCCGTGCCGGGGGCAGACCAGGTGCCGCTGCACACGCTGCGCACCATTGAAGATGCGCAGGCGCTGGCCCCGGCCCTTCGGCCTGGCCGCAGCGTGGTGGTGGTGGGCGGTGGCTGGATCGGCCTGGAGGTGGCGGCCACCGCACGCCAGCAGGGCGCGGAAGTGGTGGTGGTGGAGACGCAAAGCCGCTTGTGTGAACGCTCTGTGCCTGCCGAGGTGTCGGCGTATCTGCTGGCGCTGCACCGCGCCCAGGGCGTGCGCGTGCTGCTGGGCGCGGGGGTGAGGGGCTTTGCCCGCGCTGCGGATGGCGCAGACGGCGCAGATAGCCGCTCGGAGGTCTTGCTGGCCGATGGCAGCGCGCTGGCGTGCGACACCATCGTGCTGGGCGTGGGCCTGGTGCCCAACGACGAGCTGGCGCGCGCGGCGGGCCTGGCCTGCGACGGCGGCGTGCGGGTCGATGCCCAATGCCGCACGTCCGACCCCCACATCTTGGCCGCAGGCGATGTGGCCGTGGCACCCAACCCTTGGGTGGGCCGCAGCCTGCGGCTGGAGTCGTGGCAGAACGCGCAAGAACAGGGCATGGCCGCTGCACGCTCGGCCCTGGGCCAGGCC
The DNA here is from genome assembly GCF_001633105.1 of Acidovorax sp. GW101-3H11. GTDB lineage: Bacteria > Pseudomonadota > Gammaproteobacteria > Burkholderiales > Burkholderiaceae_C > Acidovorax. Next base: position 26,575 of record NZ_LUKZ01000023.1, on the reverse strand, counting down.
GTGGACTACCAGCCGCTGCCGTGGTTCTGGTCCGACCAGTACGGCACGAACCTGCAGATTTACGGCATGCCCACGCCCGCGCACCTTGTGGTGCCGCGCGGCGACCCGGCCAGCGGCAGCTTTGTGCTGTTCTACCTGGCGGGCGATGTGGTGCAGGCCGCCGTGGGCGCCAACGCAGCGCGCGACCTGCGCTTTGCCCGCAGGCTGATTGACCAGCGCAAGCCGGTGGATGCCGAGCGGCTGGCCGATCTGGGTACCCCGATGGCCAAGCTGTGACACAGCCTGCGCAGCGCTTCGACGGTGCTCAGCGTGAACGGCCCAGGGGAATGCATTCGATGGAGCGTCATAGAACTTGAAATGTCCGTTCTTGAAATACCCGTTCGGGCTGAGCTTGTCGAAGCCTTGCGCGGCGCTTCGACTGCGCTCAGCGTGAATGGCTGCAGCAGACGAATGCCGAAATCGCAGCACCACTACCAGCAACAGCATTAGCAAAAGGAAACCACCAATGACCGCAACCGCTTCCACCACCTACCTTTGGACCCCGCCCCCCGTCTATTCGCTGCCTGTGCGTGGCCGCAGCGAGCGCCTGCCGATCCACCGGCTGTTCTTTGTGGGCCGCAACTACCACGCGCATGCGGTCGAGATGGGGCGCCCGGTGGACAAGGCGGTGGAGGTGCCGTTCTATTTCACCAAGGCACCGTCCACGCTGGTCGAGTCTGGCGCGACCGTGGCCTACCCACCCGGCACCCAGAACTACCACCACGAAATGGAACTGGTGCTGGCCATTGGTGCGCCCGGTTTTCGTGTGAGCGAGGCGGATGCGCCCAGCCTCATCTACGGCTATGCCTGTGGCCTGGACATGACGCGCCGCGACCTGCAGCTGGTAGCGCGCGACAAGGGCCGGCCTTGGGACCTGGGCAAGGATGTGGAGCAGTCGTCCGTGGTCTCCGAGATCGTGCCCATGCCCGAGGTGGTGCTGGGCCAGGGCAACCTGGAGCTGTCGGTCAATGGCACCGTGCGCCAGAAGTCCGACCTGTCCAAGCTGATCTGGAACATCCCCGAACTGATTGCCGACCTGTCCAAGTTCTACCACCTGCAGCCGGGCGACCTGATCTTTACCGGCACGCCCGAGGGCGTAGGCCCCGTGCTGGCAGGCGACCGCATTGAAGGCCACATTGAAGGCGTGGGCAGCATCTCGCTCCACGTTGGCTCGGCGGAATAAGAAAGAACCACATCCAGGAGACAACCCCACCATGACCACCGACCTCACGCCTTCCCCCGTGCGGCTGCACGCCGTTGCGGGCAAAGGCCAGCCCGAGCCGACGCCCGAACTGGAGCAGCTGTACCGGGGCTTTGAGCAAGAGCTGCTGGTACCGCTCTGGACGCAGATTGGCGACCTGATGCCCCGCCAGCCCCAATCCAAGGCCGTGCCCCATCTGTGGCGCTGGGACCGCTTGAAGGCCCTGGCCGCACAGGCGGGCGCCATCGTGCCCGTGGGCCGTGGCGGGGAGCGCCGTGCGATTGCGCTGGCCAACCCGGCGCTGGGTGGGCGCCCGTTTGCCACGCCCACGCTGTGGGCCGCCATCCAGTACCTGATGCCCGGCGAAGACGCCCCCGAGCACCGGCACACGCAGCACGCGTTTCGTTTTGTGGTGGAAGGCGAGGGCGTCTGGACCGTGGTCAATGGCGATGCCGTGCGCATGTCGCGGGGCGACTTTCTGCCGCAGGCGGGCTGGAACTGGCATGCCCACCACAACGCTGCCACCGAGCCCATGGCCTGGATCGACGGCCTGGACATTCCGTTCTCGTACTACACCGAGAGTCAGTTTTTTGAAGTGGGGCGCGAGAAGCTCCCGCCCGCCGAGCGCACCACCGCCGAGCGTTCTTATTCCGAAAGGCTGTGGGGCCACCCGGGCCTGCGCCCGGTATCGATGGTGCAGGCGCAGCCCGCCACGCCCTTGCTGGCCTACCGCTGGGTGGATACCGACCGCGCGCTGGCCGATCAGCTCGCGCTGGAAGACGAAGGCCAGGCGGGCACGCTGAGCCCCGGGCATGCGGCGGTGCGCTTTACCAACCCCACCACCGGCGCCGATGTGCTGCCCACGATGCGGACCGAAATGCACCGCGTGCGCGCGGGCGGCGCGACGCGGGTTCAGCGTGAGGTGGGCTCGTCCGTGTTCCAGGTGTTTGACGGCAGCGGCACCGTCACGGTGGGTGAGCGCACCTGGCAGGTGGCGCGGGGCGACTTGTTTGTGGTGCCGTCGTGGCAGCCGTTCTCGGCCCAGGCATCGGCCGCTGGCGCACTCGACCTGTTCCGCTTCAGCGACGCGCCGATTTTTGAGGTGCTGCACAGCCACCGTGTGCAAGTCACTGTTTGATCCATCACTCACCAAGCCGAATTCGGCTTTCATAAAACCAAGGAGACACCCCCCATGCTGACCGCCATTCGTTCACAGATTTTGAGACCTGCCCTGGCGCTTTGCGCGCTGGCCCTTGTGGCCGCCGCGAGCGTGCCCAACGCCGTGGCGCAGACCTTCCCCGCCAAGCCCGTCCGCTCCGTCGCGCCGTATTCGCCCGGCAGCGGCCCCGACGCGGTGATGCGCATCCTCAGCGAGCGCTTGTCGCGCAATTGGGGGCAGCAACTCGTCATCGACAACAAGCCCGGCGCCAACGGTTTCATCGCCATCGGCGATGCCAAGCGCGCAGCGCCAGACGGCTACACCTTGCTGCAGGTGGACAACACGCACATGGCCTTGCAGCCGCATGTGTTCAAGCAGCTGCCCTATGACCCGGTGAAAGACTTTGAGCCAGTCGCTCCGGTGTATTTCACGAACTTCTTTGTGGTGGTGGCGGCCAACTCGCCCTGGAAGGATGTGGGCGATCTGATCAAGGCGGCCAAGGCGGCGCCGGGCGACGTCACCTACGGCTCCTGGGGCATCGGCAGCGTGGCCCATGTGGGTGCGGCCATGCTCGAATCGGCAACGGGCACGAAGATGATGCATGTGCCGTACAAGGACATGGGCAGCGTCTACACCTCTGTGGCCACGGGCGACATCAAGTGGGCGTTTGGCACGGCAGCGACGGCCGGGCCCATGTACCAGGCCAAGAAGGTGAAGTTTCTGGCGCTGGCCGCACCCCAGCGTCTGGCGGGCTTCACCGACATTCCAACCATGGGCGAAGCAGGCGGCCCGGCGGGGTTTGAAGTGAAGACCTGGGTGGGCCTGTTTGCGCCTGCTGGCACGCCGAAGGCCGCCATCGAGAAGATCAATGCCGACGTGGGCAAGGTGCTGGCCACCTCGGAGGTCAAGGAGCGCCTGGCGACCTTCGGGTTTGAGCCCTACATCGGCCCGCCCGCCGAACTCACCAAGGCCATCGAACGCGATTCGCGCACGTTTGGTGAAGTCGTCAAGCGCGCCAAGATTGCCCTGGACTGAGACGGAGACTGACCATGAGGCTCTATTCCTTCTTCCGCAGCGGAACCTCCCACCGCTTGCGCATTGCGCTCAACCTCAAGGGGCTGGCCTACGAGCAGGTCGCGGTCGATTTGCGGCGTGAGGAGCATCTGGGCGATGCCTTCAAGGCCATCAACCCGCAGCAGTTCGTGCCCGTGCTGGAGGCCGACGAGCGCCTGATGATCCAGTCGCCCGCCATCATCGAGTGGCTCGAAGAGCGCTATCCCACCCCACCGCTGCTGCCCGGCGATGCAGGCGATCGCGCCCAGGTGCGCGCCCTGGCGGCCATCGTGGGCTGCGACATCCACCCCATCAACAACCGCCGCATTCTGGAGGCGCTGCGCCACCGCTTTGGTGCCGACGAGGCTGCCGTGAACGACTGGTGCGGCACCTGGATCAGCGCGGGCTTTGATGCCATCGAGGCGCTGTTGTCGAAGGACCCGCAGCGCGGTGACTTCTGCTTTGGCAGCACCCCCACGCTGGCCGATGTGTACCTGGTGCCGCAGGTGGAGAGCGCGCGCCGCTTCAAGGTGGACCTGGCGCGCTGGCCGCTGGTGCAGGCGGTGGACGCGGCCTGCGCGCAACTGGAAGCGTTTCGTAAGGCGGCGCCCAGCGCGCAGCCGGATGCGGGCTGAGCTTGTCGAAGCCCCTCGCGGCGCTTCGACCGCGTTGAGTGAGCGGTTCAAGTGGATTCAGACGACTCCAAGAACCTCATTCCGTTTCCAAATCATTCGTGTCTAGGCGCGAAGCCGCAGACAGTGCTGTAGCACGGCAAGGCGAAGCAACAACGACACGGATGATTTGGAGACGGAATCAGTCGCCCTGCATGTAAAAAGCCTCGGCATGGAGGTGCGCCGCCTCCAGGCCTTTGCCCAGCGCCAGCAGTGTGGTGGTCTCCACCATCGGCGGCGATCCGCACAGATACGCCTGCCAGCCTTGCAGGCTCGCGTGGTCCTGCTCGATGGCCTGGGTCACCAGCCCGCGCCGCTGCGTGGCAGAGTCGGCACGCGAGGCCACCACCACATGCACCTGCAGGGCAGGGTGCACGCTGCGCAAATGGTCCAGCCACGTCAGGCCATACAGCTCGCGCGGGGAGCGCAGGCCGAAGTACAGGTGAATGGGGTTGCGCATCCCGGCGGCCATGGCGCCGCGCACCACCGACAGCACTGACGCCAGCCCGGTGCCCCCGGCCACGCACAGCATGGGCCCCGTGTGCTGCTGGCGCAAATAGGCCGCACCCAGCGGCCCGCTGACCTTGACCTTGTCCCCCACCTTCAGCTGCCCGGCGATGTAGCCGCTGACCCGGCCCTGGGGCATGAGCTGTATATGGAACTCCAGCAGCGGCTCGCCGGGCAGGTTTGCCATGGAGTAGGGGCGCACATGCGTCGGCGTGAACCCCAGTTGCATGTACTGGCCCGGCGAGTACGCAATGGGCTTTGCCACCTTGAGCAGCAGGCGCCGGATGTCTGCCGCCAGCGGTTCGATGGCCACCACGGTGGCCTTGGCCACGCGCGCACGGTGCACCACGGCTTCGCCGGGGGCGGGCACTTCGATGGTGCAGGGCTCGGTCACATAGGTCTGGCAAGCCAGCACGGCGCCGTCCACGCCGTCCAGCGGGCGCTGCTGCTCGCGCCCGCCATCGAGCACCTCACCAGACAGCACCCGGCAGCGGCAGATGCCGCAGCGCCCAGAAAGGCACGAATACGACATCGGAACCTGCGCCGCGCGCAGGGCGTCGAGCAGGTTCACGCCGGGCTCGGCGCGGATCACGCGGTTAAGCGGCTGAACGAGGATGTCCATGGCGGGCTGCGGTCGATTTCATCCAGCCCATTGTGCCCACGAAAGCGCCAGCGAATCACTGGCTGCAATACCATCGCCACTTCATATCACGCAAGCTGATGGAGTGGCGATGGAGCTATCGGATATCGACCTGAACCTGCTGGTGCTGTTTCAGCAACTCATGGTCGAGCGGCGCGTGTCGAAAGTGGCCGACAACCTGGGTCTGACGCAGCCTGCTGTCAGCAATGCGCTGGCCAAGCTGCGGCGCATTTTTGGCGACGAGCTGTTCTTGCGCACCTCGGGCGGCATGGTGCCCACGCCTTTTGCAGAGCAATTGGGCGAATCCGTGGGCTATGCGTTGGGCATGATCCACAGCGGGCTGAACCAGCGCACACAGTTCACGCCCGCTACGCTCAAGCGCACCATCACCATTGGCATGACGGACATTGGCGAGATCGTCTTTTTGCCCGCGCTGCTGGAGCGCCTGGGGCGGGAGGCGCCGGGCGTCACGCTGAACACCGTGCGCAACAACGCTGCCCATCTGCGCGAAGACATGGAGGCTGGCAAGGTGGACCTGGCCATCGGCCTGCTGCCGCAGCTGAAAGCGGGATTTTTCCAGCGGCGCTTGTTCCGCCAGCGTTATGTGTGCCTGTTCCACAAGGGCCATGCGCTGGACCGGCCCAAGCTGCTGCTGTCGGACTACAAGGCGGCAGAGCATCTGGTGATCGTGTCGGCGGGCACGGGGCACGGCAAGGTGGATGAATTGATCCAGAAGGCCGGCATCGACCGCCTGGTGCGGCTGAGCGTGCCGCACTTTGTGAGCGTGGGCCACATCCTCCAAAGCACGGCGCTGGTGGCGACGGTGCCAGAGCGGCTGGCGCTTAAGCTGGTCGAGCCCTTTGGCCTGGTGGTGCGCACGCACCCGGTCAAACTGCCCGACGCGCCCATCAGTGTGTTCTGGCACGCCAAGGTGCACCGCGAACCCGTCAATCAGTGGCTGCGCGGCATGGTGTTTGAGTTGTTTGGGGGCGATAGTGCCGCTGGCGGTGGGTTGCCGTGATCTGCGGGCCGTGCCCACAGCGCATGCCGGGCTGAGCCACAGGCTCTGTCAAGATTTGCTATGTTATTTGTAGCTGCTTGGGCTTGCCAGTAGCGCGACAGGGCCGATTTTTATCAATAGTCTTTCCACCACTTTGATGGTTTTGTGGTGGATGGCACTTGTCACGCAACGCTGATCAATACACCAGCTTCTCCGGCCGGATCTCCTGCAGGATGGTGGTGGCAATCTCTTCGATCGACTTGGTGGTGGTGGACAACCAGCGGATGCCCGCGCGGCGCATCATGGCCTCGGCTTCGGAGACTTCCATGCGGCAGTTCTCCAGGCTGGCGTAGCGCGAGTTGGGGCGGCGCTCGGCGCGGATCTCGGCCAGGCGGTCGGGGCTGATGGTCAGGCCAAAGATCTTGTTGCGAAATGGCACCAGGGCCGGGGGCAGCTGGCGGCGCTCGAAGTCCTCTGGGATCAGGGGGTAGTTGGCGGCTTTCAGGCCACACTGCATGGCCAGGTACAGGCTGGTGGGGGTTTTGCCGCTGCGGCTCACGCCCACCAGGATCACGTCGGCACCGGCCAGGTCACGGTTGCTCTGGCCGTCGTCGTGGGCCAGGCTGAAGTTGATGGCTTCGATGCGGTCGGTGTATTCCTTGCTGCGGCTCACGTCGCTGAAACGGCCCACGCGGTGGTGCGACTTGATGCCCAGCTCTTCCTCCAGCGGGTGGACGAAGGTGCCGAACATGTCCAGCAGCATGCCCTTGCAGCCTTCCTGGATGACCTTGAGCACTTCCATGTTGACCAGGGTGGTGAAGACCACAGGCTTTTTGCCCTCCACCTCGCCGGTGTGGTTGATCTGCCGCACCGCCTGGTGGGCCTTGTCCACGGTGTCGATGAAGGGCAGGCGCACATGGCGCGGCTTCATCTCGAACTGGGCCAGGATGGCGTTGCCGAAGGTTTCGGCGGTAATGCCGGTGCCGTCAGAGACAAAAAATACGGTGCGCGAGTGCATGGAGGCCCTTTTTTTGGATGCGGCTTGCGCCAGCGGGGTGGCCACCACAAAGACGTGGCGATGGCCCGATTTGCGTAAGTCGCGTGAAAGCGTCAGCCCGTTGCCAGATGCGCGGGCCTACAATTGTCACAATTATCTGATTCTCACCATGCACACCGTCGGCCTACAACCACAACGACAAAGCTGCAGCCTGTGCATGGCCGCTTGCCTGACGCCCGCCGAGGCCAGGCATGCAGACCCGGTTTCAACTTCTGGAGCTTTCCCATGTCTGCACTTTTCAGCCCGACCGCCCTGGTCGTACCGTTTGAAAACCTGAGAATGACCGATGTCGAGGCCGTTGGCGGTAAAAACGCCAGCCTCGGCGAGATGATCTCCCAACTGCCGCAGGGCGTGCGCGTGCCCACGGGCTTTGCCACCACCGCCCACGCGTTCCGCGAATTCCTGGCCTACGACGGCCTGGCCGACAAGATCAGTGCCAAGCTCAAGAGCCTGGACACCGAAGACGTGCGCGCCCTCGCGCAGGTGGGCGCCGAGATCCGCGCCATGGTCGAGGCCCAGCCCTTCCCGGCCGACCTGCAAAAGGCCATTGCCGACGAATTTGCCAAGCTGAGCGCGGGCAACCCCGCTGCTTCGTTTGCCGTGCGCTCGTCCGCCACGGCTGAGGATCTGCCCGATGCATCGTTTGCGGGCCAGCAGGAAACCTTCCTGAACGTGGTGGGCATCGATGACGTGCTGCACAAGATGAAGGAAGTGTTCGCGTCGCTGTACAACGACCGCGCCATCTCCTACCGCGTGCACAAGGGTTTCGAGCACGATGTGGTCGCCCTGTCGGCGGGTGTGCAGCGCATGGTGCGCTCCGACCTGGGCGCGGCCGGCGTGATGTTCACCATCGACACCGAATCCGGCTTCGAAGAAGTCGTCTTCATCACCAGCAGCTACGGCCTGGGTGAAACCGTGGTGCAGGGCGCCGTGAACCCCGACGAGTTCTATGTGCACAAGCCCATGCTCAAGGCCGGCAAAAAGGCGCTGATCCGCCGCAACCTGGGCAGCAAGCTGATCCAGATGGTGTTTTCCACACCCGAGGAAAAGGCCGCCAGCGGCAAGCTGGTCAAGACCATTGATGTGCCCACCGAGCAGCGCAACCGCTACTCGCTGACCGACGCCGACGTGGAACAACTGGCGCGCTACGCGCTGGTGATCGAGCAGCACTACGGCCGCCCCATGGACATCGAGTGGGGCAAGGACGGCACCGACGGCCACCTCTACATCCTGCAGGCGCGCCCTGAAACCGTGAAGAGCCAGGCCAAGGGCCAGGCCGAGCTGCGCTACAAGCTCAAGGGCCATGGCACCGTGCTGGCCGAGGGCCGTGCGATTGGCCAGAAGATTGGCACCGGCCCCGTGCGCTTGGTGCACAACATTTCCGAGATGGACAAGGTCCAGCCCGGCGATGTGCTGGTGACCGACATGACCGACCCCAACTGGGAGCCCGTGATGAAGCGCGCCAGCGCCATCGTTACCAACCGGGGCGGCCGCACCTGCCACGCCGCCATCATCGCGCGCGAGCTGGGTATTCCGGCCGTGGTGGGCTGTGGCGACGCGACGGAGCTGCTGAAAGACGGCACGCTGGTCACGGTGAGCTGCTCCGAGGGCGACACGGGCAAGATCTATGACGGCCTGCTCGAAACCGAGGTCACCGAAGTGCAGCGCGGCGAGATGCCCCCCATCAAGACCAAGATCATGATGAACGTGGGCAACCCCCAGCTGGCGTTTGACTTTGCCCAGCTGCCGAATGAAGGCGTGGGCCTGGCGCGTCTGGAGTTCATCATCAACAACAACATTGGTGTGCACCCCAAGGCGATCCTGGACTACCCCCAGATCGATGCCGACCTGAAGAAGGCCGTGGAATCCGTGGCCCGGGGCCATGCGTCGCCCCGCGCGTTCTACGTGGACAAGGTCGCCGAAGGTGTAGCCACCATCGCCGCCGCCTTCTGGCCCAAGCCTGTCATCGTGCGCCTGTCGGACTTCAAGTCCAACGAGTACCGCAAGCTCATTGGCGGCAGCCGCTACGAGCCCGAGGAAGAAAACCCGATGCTCGGCTTCCGTGGCGCGGCCCGCTACATCAGCGAAGACTTCGGCGAAGCCTTTGCGATGGAGTGCGAAGCGCTCAAGCGCGTGCGCAACGACATGGGCCTGACCAATGTGCAGGTGATGGTGCCTTTTGTGCGCACGCTGGGCCAGGCCGAGCGCGTGACCAAGCTGCTGGCCACCCATGGCCTGCAGCGTGGCAAGGACGACCTTAAGGTCATCATGATGTGCGAGGTGCCCAGCAACGCCATCCTGGCCGAGCGCTTCCTGGAGTTCTTCGACGGCTTCTCCATCGGCTCCAACGACCTGACCCAGCTCACCCTGGGCCTGGACCGTGATTCGGGCCTGGAGCTGCTGGCGCAGGACTTTGACGAGCGCGACCCGGCTGTGCTGGCGCTGGTGGAAAAGGCCATCAAGGCCTGCCTCGCACAAGGCAAGTACATCGGCATCTGCGGCCAGGGCCCCAGCGACCACCCTGACTTTGCGCAGTGGCTGGCCAAGGAGGGCATCTCGTCGATCTCGCTCAACCCCGACAGCGTGATCGCCACCTGGCAGCAACTGGCCCGCTGACCCCCGGGGCTGCTGCACCGCCATGGGCCACCTGCACCAACCGCCACCGCGTTTGTGATGCCCCCGCAGCAGCCCAATGCCCGCCCCTCTGACCCAGAGATGGCGGGGCCTTTTCCGCCCGATCTGCACGATGTGCGCCACCTCAAGCTCAAGGCGGCCCTGTTGCTGCTGTGGGCCCTGGTGTCGTTTGGTGCCACCTATTTCGCCCGTGACCTGCAGGCGCTGGTCATCGGCGGCTGGCCGCTGGGCTACTGGATCGCGGCGCAGGGGGCCGTGCTGGTGTTCATTGGCATCGTGGTGGTGTACGGCTGGGCCATGAACCGCCTGGAGCGCAGCGATGGGCAGGCGTCGCAGCAGCAGCCGCCGCCGAGCCCCTTTGCAGACCGCCCCCATGGCTGAGCGCGAGCGCAGCCGTGTGGACAGTGACCGCGCCTACCTGTGGCGGCTGCACCGCATCCTGGCGCTGTATGTGGCGGGGGTGCTGGGTTTTCTGGCCCTGATGACCTGGGCCGAGCACCAGGGGCTGTCGCGCCACTGGATCGGCCCGATCTTTTTGTTCCTCACCGTGATGGTCTACGCCGGCATCGGCGTGTATGGCCGCACGACCGACCCCGAGGACTACTACGTGGCGGGGCGGCGCATTCCGCCCATGTACAACGGCATGGCCACGGCGGCCGACTGGATGAGCGCGGCGTCGTTCATCAGCCTGTCGGGCGCGTTGTATCTGCAGGGCTTTTCGGGCACGCCGGGGCAGGCCGGTGGCCTGGCCTATCTGCTGGGCTGGACGGGGGGCTTTTGCCTGGTGGCCATGCTGATCGCACCGCACCTGCGGGCCATGGGGCTCTACACCATTCCCGATTTTTTTCATGTGCGTTTTGGCGGGCGCTGGCCGCGCGTGATCGCTGCGCTGGCGGCGGTGCTGTGCTCGTTCACCTACGTGGTGGCGCAGATCTATGGCGTGGGACTGATTGCCTCGCGCCTTACAGGGGTGCAGTTCGAGATCGGCATCATGCTGGGCCTGGGCGGGGTGCTGCTGTGCTCGTTCCTGGGGGGCATGCGGGCCATCACCTGGACACAGGTGGCGCAGTACGTGGTGCTGCTGCTGGCGTTCATGATCCCGGTGTCGTGGCTGGCCTACAAGCAGCTGGGCAACCCGCTGGCGCCCCTGGTCTATGGCGAGCAGATTGGCAAGATCGCCGACCTGGAGGCGCAGCTGCTCGATTCCCCGGCCGAGCACCAGGTGGTGCAGGCCTACCTGCAGCGCGCCAAGGATTTCGAGGCGCGTCTGCAGAACGTGGAGGCATCGCTGGCGCACGAGCGCGAGAAGGGGCGCGAGCGCATACGGGCGCTGCGCGCGCAGAACGCCGACGTGGGCCTGATCGTGGCCGCGAGCCGCGAGCTGGCCGCACTGCCACGCGATGCCAACGCCGCGCGCGAGCGCTGGACCCGCGAAATGCGCGAGAACTACGAGCGCGCGCGCCCCCTGGGTGGACTGCCGCCCCACAGCCAGGCCTATGTGGGCGACCCCGATGGCACCCCTGAAGAGCAGCGCGACTACGAGCTGACGCGCCGCAACTTTCTGGCGCTCATGTTCTGCCTGATGGTGGGCACGGCGGGCCTGCCGCACCTGCTCACGCGGTTTTACACCTCGCCGTCGGTGTCGGCGGCGCGCGCATCGGTGGGGTGGTCGCTGTTTTTTATTGCGCTGCTGTACCTCAGCGCCCCGGCGCTGGCGGTGCTGGTCAAGTTCGAGGTGATGCAGAACCTGGTGGGCAGCAGCTTCGAGGCGTTGCCCACCTGGATGGCCCAATGGTCGCGGGTGGACAGCTCGCTCCTGTCGCTGGAAGACGTGAATGGCGACGGCCTGATTCAGTTTGGCGAGATCCGTCTCGGGGCGGACCTCATCATGCTGGCCACGCCCGAGCTGGGCGGCCTGCCGTATGTGGTGTCGGGCCTGGTGGCGGCGGGTGGGCTGGCGGCGGCGCTCTCGACCGCCGATGGCCTGTTGCTCACCATCAGCAATGCGCTGGTGCGCGACCTGTACTTTCAGGACTCGCAGCGCAAGGCCTCGCCTGAGCAGCGGGTGATTCTGAGCAAGTTTGCGCTGCTGGCGGTGGCCCTGTCGGCCGCTTTTGTGGCGGCGCTCAAACCGTCCGAGATTTTGCCCATGGTGTCGGCGTCGTTCTCGCTGGCGGCATCGGCCTTTGTGCCTGCCATGGTGCTGGGCATCTTCTGGCGGGGCACCACGCGGCAGGGGGCGGTGGCGGGCATGCTCACCGGGCTGGGCATTGCGGTGTACTACATGCTGTCCCATGTGCCTGCCGTGCAGGGTGTGTTGCCCCGCTGGCTGCTGGCCGATGGGCTCTGGTTTGGCATCCAGCCCATCTCGGCCGGTGTGTTTGGCGTGCCCTGCGGGCTGCTGGTCACGGTGGTGCTGAGCTGGATGACACGGCCAGCCCCGGCGCTGCCGCGCATCCGCTCGGAAATGTAGGCCCTGCGGGGCAGGCATCGGGTGTATTTATGTGTAAACCCCGATTTCCATAGTTTTCAAAACATGGGATTCTGGGTTAAACAGCGTGGCCCTTCGGCCATTGCAACCGTCTGGCCTTAGCTGCCACCGTATTCATTCCCTAGGAGAGGCATGGTTCTCGTCAAAACCCAGGCCGGGCAAGAGGCCCTCAAGGATCGCCGTGGCAGTTTGAGTTCGCGCCAGCGTTCGGCATTCATCCTGTTTGACGGCAAGCGCACCATGGGTGAAGTCCTGGCGGCCACAGCGGCCATGGGCATCACGCAGGACGATGTCCAGACCATGATTGCCCAGGGGCTGCTGGCCCCGTTGTCGGGCCAGCCCATGCCGGTGTTCGCCGCCGCCACCACTTCGGCGGCAGGCACTGCGGCTGATCTGGATGCGCCGGGCACCGACCTGGGCACCATCGCCTCCCCCATGGAGGGCTCGGGGCGCTCGCCCAAAGAGCGCTACCAGGCCGCTTACCCCATTGCGACGGAGCTGACGGCGGGCCTGGGGCTGCGCGGGTTTCGTCTGAACCTGGCGGTGGAAGGGGCGGGCAGCTTTGACGACCTGGCCGCGCTGGCCCCCAAGATCCGCGAGGCCGTTGGCGAGGGCAAGTTCGAGCGGCTGGACCACGCGCTGTTTGACTGAGCCCTTCGCAGACCCAGCGCCTTCGCGCGTTTTGCTTGTTTCGGAGGATGGCGAGCACAGTTCGCCGCAAACAAAAAAGCGGCCCGCGGGCCGCTTTGGTTTTTTGTGGCCCGAGGGGCCCCGCGATCAGCGGCCGACCTTGAGCAGTTCCACGTCGAACTTGAGCGTGGCGTTCGGTGGGATCACGCCGCCTGCACCGCGCGCGCCGTAGCCCAGGGAGGCGGGGATGATCAGTGTGCGTTGGCCGCCGATCTTCATGCCTTGCACGCCTTCGTCCCAACCCTTGATGACCATGCCCGCGCCCAGTGCAAATTCAAAGGGATCGTTGCGGTCGCGGCTGGAGTCGAACTTGGCGCCTTGTTCGCCGTTGTTGTAGAGCCAGCCGGTGTAGTGCACCGACACGTTCTGGCCCTTGGTGGCTTCGGCGCCTTCGCCCACGGTGGTGTCTTCGTACTGCAGGCCGGATGCGGTGGTGGTCAGTGCCATGGTGGAGGTTCCTTGAGTGCTATTAAAAATATAGCTTCTAGCGCTTGCTCATCGCGCGCTAGAAGCTATTTAGACTGCTATTTTAGCGAATGCCCCGTGCAGGGCAGGAGGCAGAGAGACTGTGGGGCTCAGGCCTTCTTGGCGCGGCCTGCCACCCAGCGTGTGGCGAAGGCCTGCACGTCCGACAGGCGCTTGAGCAGATCGGCGCCCGAGGGGGTGACGGTGTAGCCGTCGCTGCCATGGTCCACAAAACCGGCTTCGCGCAGTTCCTTGATGCGGGTGTTGAGCGTGTTGGGGGTGATGCCGCCCACGCTGTCCTGCAGCAGGCGGAAGGTCTGGGGGTGGCCGTCCTTCAGGGCCCACAGCACGCGCAGTGCGTAGCGGCATTCAAGCCGCTCGAACAGTTGGTTGATGGCGACATTTTCTTTGGAGCTCATGGACGCTTCTCCTCGCGCAAGTGTTGGATCTCGATTCGGATCGGGCGGACGGTTGCCGGGCCCGTGATGTGCTGAAACTATAGCGCGGAACCCGTTTTGCTACAAGTTTGGTAGCTCAGAACGCACGTCACATATGCGCTGAAGGGGAAATTTGGGCTATTCGCCAACAAAATGTTGCGCACCGGCCACGGATCAGGGCGCCAGGAGCAGATGCCCCTGCCGCGCCAGATACCCCACCAGCAACTGCGCCGCCGGGGGCAGGGCGCTGGCACTGCGGTAGCAGATGGCAAAGCGCCGCCGGGCCCAGGGATCACTCAGCGGGACGATGCGCACGGGCGCCAATTGGGCAAAGGGCTGGGCCACCTCGCGCGGCACCACGCTGATGGCCAGGTTGGCGCGCACCACCCGCAGCGCGGCGTCAAAGTTGGACACCAGCACGCGGTGGGCCAGCAGTTTTCCCTCGACAGCCGCAGCGCGTGCCAGCAGCACCTGCACGGCGCTCAGTGCGGGCATGCTGACGAATTCATGCTCCAGCACGTCGGCAAACCGCACGCTCTGCAGCTGGGCCACGGGGTGCGACTGGTGCGCCACCACGGCCAGGTGGTCGCTGCGGTAGGCGCTGGTTTCCAGGCCCGAAAGGTCGGCCGCGTCCCAGCAGATGCCGATGGAGGCGCTGCCGTCGCGGATGCCTTGCACCACGTCAGGGCTCACGCGCTCTTCCAGGCTGATCTGGATGTCGCGGTGTGCGGGGTCTTGCAAGAAGGCCGCCACATCGTCGGCCAGCGATTCGGCCATGACGGACGCGGTGACCAGCATGCGCACATGGCCGCGCGTGCCGGTGGCGTAGGCCGCCATGTCGCGCTCGATCTGGCCCACGCTGGCCAGCATGGTGCGCGCATGCTCCAGCAGGGTTTCGCCCGCCGGGGTGGGCACCACGCCCCGGCGTTTGCGCAGTAGCAGGGGCGTGCCCACGGTGTCTTCCAGCTGCGCCAGCCGCTTGCTGATGGCCGAACCCACGATGGACTCCTGCTCGGCCACGCGTGCAATGCTGCGCTGCTCGCACACGGCTGCAAACAGGCGCAGGGTCTGCAGGTCCAGGTCGCGCATGGGCTTGTCTCCAGGTGTTTGATCTTCCTGTTTGGAATCATATGGCTTCCAAAATGTATTTTCTGATTCTATTGGGAATTTCTAAAATCGACGGCAGAACACCACCCGCCGGAGACGACACAGTGCTGACCCCCTCTACCGCTTCCACCACCCCGGCGCGCGCCACCGTCCGCGAAGTGGGCCTGCGCGACGGTCTGCAAAGCATTGCCACTGTGGTCTCCACCGCGCAAAAGATCGAATGGCTCAACGCCGCATACGCCGCCGGCCAGCGCGAGATCGAGGTGGGCTCCTTCGTGCCCGCCCGGCTGTTGCCCCAGCTGGCCGACACCGCCGACGTGCTGGCCCATGCCAAAACGCTGCCCGGCCTGGTGGCCTCGGTGCTGGTGCCCAATGTCAAGGGCGCAGAGCGCGCACTGGAGTGTGGTGCCGACCTGATGGTGGTGCCCCTGTCCGCCAGCCACGCCCACAGCCTGGCCAACCTGCGCAAGACACCCGACGAGGTGGTGGCCGAGGTGGCCCGCATCCGTGCGCTGCGCGATGCCAGCGGCCGCAGCACGCTGATCGAAGGCGGCGTGGGCACTGCCTTTGGCTGCACCCTGCAGGGCGAGGTGGCTGAGAGCGAAGTGCTGCGCCTGATGCAAGCGCTGCTGGATGCGGGCGCCGACCACGTGAGCCTGGCCGACACCGTGGGTTTTGCCGACCCGGCCTCGGTCGCCAGGCTGTTCGACAAAGCCCGTGCCCTGGTGGGCGACCGCCTGGCTTGCGCGCACTTCCACGACACGCGCGGCATGGGCCTGGCCAATGTCTATGCCGCCTGGCAGACGGGCATCACCCGCTTTGATGCCTGCCTGGCCGGCATTGGCGGCTGCCCGCACGCGCCGGGCGCCAGCGGCAATGTCACCACCGAAGACCTGGTGTTCATGCTGGAGCGCATGGGCGTTGCCACTGGCATCGATGTGAGTGCGCTGCTTGCGCTGCGCCAGCGCGTGGCGGGCTGGCTGGCGGGCGAGACCCTGCACGGCACGCTCTGGCAGGCGGGCCTGCCGCAGAATGCCGCACCCGCCGCGCTGCGCGAAGCGGCAACGGCCTGAACCCTTTTCTGAACGCTCTGAACATGCACGACACATCCGCCTCTCCCTCGTCCCCCCGCCTGCCGCTGGAAGGCCTGCGCGTGGTGGAGTTCACCCACATGGTCATGGGCCCCACCTGCGGCATGGTGCTGGCGGACCTGGGCGCCGAGGTCATCAAGGTCGAGCCGGTGGACGGCGACCGCACGCGCCACCTGCTGGGCGCGGGCGCAGGCTTCTTCCCCATGTTCAACCGCAACAAGAAAAGCATCGCGCTCGACCTGCGCAGCCCCGAGGGTCTGGCGGCAGCGCGCAAGCTCGCGGCCTCGGCCGATGTGGTAGCGCAGAACTTCAAACCGGGCGTGATGACCAAATACGGCCTGGACTACGCCGCGCTGAGCCAGATCAACCCGCGCCTCATCTACGTCAACCACACGGGCTTTTTGCCCGGCCCGTACGAGCACCGCACGGCGCTCGACGAAGTGGTGCAGATGATGGGCGGCCTGGCCTACATGACCGGCCGCCCTGGCGACCCGCTGCGCGCGGGCAGCAGCGTGAACGACATCATGGGTGGCATGTTTGGTGCGATCGGCGCGATGGCGGCACTGATGCAGCGCGGCATCACCGGGCGCGGGCAGGAGGTGGACTCGGCCCTGTTCGAGAACAACGTCTTCCTCGTCGGCCAGCACATGATGCAGTACGCCGTCACCGGCAAACCGGCCGCGCCCATGCCCGACCGCATCTCGTCCTGGGCCGTGTACGACGTGTTCAGCGTGAAGGACGGCGGGCAGATCTTTTTGGCCGCCGTGAGCGATGCGCAGTGGCAGACCTTTTGCGACGCCATGGGCTATGCCGACCTGAAGGCCGACACCAGCCTGGCCACCAACAACGACCGTGTGCGCGCCCGGCCCACGCTGATGCCGGTGCTGCGCGAGCGGCTGGCGCAGCACACGGCCGACGAACTGGCGGCCGTCTTCGAGCGCCACGGCCTGCCGTTTGCACCCATCCGCCGGCCCGAAGAACTGTTTGACGACCCGCACCTGCAAGCCACCGGCGGCCTGGCCGACATCACGCTGCCCGACGGCGAGCGCGCCGGGCAGACCGCGCAGATCACGCTGTTGCCGCTGCGCCTGGACGGCCAGCGCCTGGACGTGCGCTGCGACCCGCCCCGCCTGGGCCAGCACACGGCTGAGCTGCTGCAGGGCCTCGGCTACACGGCCGATGAAGTGGCTGCGCTGCACGCGGCCGGGACCATCGCCTGATTTTTTGAAACCATCCCTGGGCAGAGCGATGTGGCGCAGACCACCGCCCAGGGTTTCCTGACCACGACCGGAGACAAACCCATGCCGCGCACCACCACCGCCCCCGCTTCCCCCCACGCCACGCCTGCCGCCCCCAGTGTGCTCACCCGCCGCCAGGCCCTTGCCACCGGCGCCGCCGTGCTGGGGGCTGTGGCCTGGGGCCTGCCCCGCGTGGCCCGTGCCCAGGGTGATGGCAAGCCGCTGCGCGTGATCCTGCCGCTGTCGGCGGGCTCGGGGGCCGACGGCGCCATCCGCGCCATCAGCACCAGCCTGGCCAAGGCGCTGGGCCAGCCCGTGGTCATCGAAAACCTGCCGGGCGCTGGCGGCATCACCGGCACCACGCAGATCGTGCGGGCGCCCAAGGACGGCTCGGTGATCGGCGTGGTGTCCAACAACCATGTGGTCAACCCCAGCGTGTACAAGAACATCCCGTTCGACTCGCTGACCGACATCACGCCCATCACCATCATTGGCGCCACGCCCTTTGTGCTGGTGGCCCACCCCTCGGTGCCCGCCAAGACGGTGCAGGAGCTGGTCGCGCTGGCCAAGGCCAAACCCGGCGTGCTCAACTACGGGTCGTCCGGCAACGGCACCATCCTGCACCTGGGCGCAGCCATGTTTGTGGACCAGGCGCAGCTCGACATCAAGCACATCCCCTACCGGGGCATGGGCCCACTGATGAACGACATCCTGGGCGGGCAGGTGCAGCTGGGGGTGGTGGCGGTGGCGCCCGCTGCGGCGCACATCAAGTCCGGCACGCTGCGCGCCCTGGGTGTGACCACGGCCAGCCGCGTGCCCCTGCTGCCCGGCGTGCCCACCATTGCCGAACAGGGCCTGCCCGGCTATGAGCTGGACGGCTGGATCGCCCCCGTGGCGCCTGCGGGCCTGCCCAAGGCCGAGCTGGCGCGGCTGTACAACGGTTTCAAGGCCGCCATGGAGATGCCCGAGGCGCGCGATGCGCTGCTTGCCCAGGGCTACGAGATCAAGCTCACGCCGCCCGAACCCGCCGCCGCCTTCTTCCGCACCGAAGCCGCGCGCATGGCGCAGGTGGTGAAGAACGCCCACGTGAAGATTGACTGACGGGCCGAGACCGGGCGGGGCAGGGCGTGACCTGTCAAGCCGCCTGACCGTTCGCCACGCCGCTCCGGAGCAAAAGTTCAAAGCTTTTTAGGCTGCTACCGCGCGATGGGTAAGCCTTTGTAGCTATTGTTTTGATAGTAATCCGCGTCAGGCGTGTGGCGCAGGCAGTGCGTGGTGCTGGTGCTGCGGCTGAGAACGCTGCGGGTGTGGTTGATGCGGCTGGTGCCGCAGGCGGAACACCGCCACGGCATCCACCATCTGGCGGGCCTGGCCGCTCAGGCTGCCTGCGGCGGCGGCGCTTTCTTCCACCAGGGCGGCGTTCTGCTGCGTCACGTCGTCCATGCGCACGATGGCCTGTGTCACGCGCTGCATGTCCGAGGTCTGCGCGGCGCTGGCCTGGCTGATCTCTTCCATCAGGCTGCTCACCTCGCGGATGGACGCCACGACCTCGGTCATGGTGGTGCCCGCGTCCCGCGCCAGGTCCGAGCCCGCCTGCACACGTTCCACGCTGGTCTGGATCAGCGCCTTGATCTCGCGCGCCGCCCCGGCGCTGCGCGTGGCCAGGTTGCGTACCTCGCTCGCCACCACCGCAAAACCCCGGCCTTGTTCGCCTGCGCGCGCGGCCTCCACGGCGGCGTTCAGCGCCAGGATGTTGGTCTGGAACGCGATCCCGTCGATCACGCCAATGATGTCGGCAATGCGGCGCGAACTCTCCTGGATGCCCTGCACCACCTCCACCATCTGCGTCACCACATCGCCGCCGCGCTGCGCCACGGTGGCGCCGCTCTTGGCCAGTTCGTTGGCGCGTTGCGCGTTGGATGCGTTCTGCTGCACCGTGGCCTGCAGCTGTTGCATGGACGAGGCGGTTTCGTCCAGAGACGAGGCCTGCTCTTCGGTGCGCATGCTCAGGTCGGCATTGCCCTGGGCAATTTCGGCACTGGCGCTGGCCACGCCTTCAGCGTTGCTGCGCACACCGGCCACCACGGTCTCCAGGTTGTCCTGCATGGCGCGCAGGGCTTCGAGCAGCCGGGCGGGCTCGTCGCGGCCCTCCACGCGGATGCTGGTGGTGAGGTCGCCCGCCGCCACCTTGTGGGCCAGCGACACGGCCACGCCCAGCGGCCGCACCACCGACCGGGTCAGCAGCCAGCCCGCGCAGGCGCCCAGCGCCGTCACCAGCGCCAGCGCCACCAGGCTGCTGACCAGCGCCCGCCGCGCGTCTTGCCCCGCCTGTTGGGCAATGGCCGCGCTGCTGGCGGCCACCTGCTGGCTCAGCTCGGTGAGCAGCTTGGCGGGGCCCTGGTCGATGTCGGCCACGTCGGCATCCCCGGCCGATGGCACAAAGCCCAGCGACTGGAACACCTCAAAACCCTTGCGGTAGCCCTGCGCCATCTGCGCGTGGGCCTGGGTGAACTTCTGCAGCGCCGCCTTTTCCTGGGCGTCGCTCAGCTGGGGCTCCAGTGCCTTGGCGGCGTCGGCCACGCGTTTTTCGCTGGCCTGGAAGGCGTTCCAGTGCAACTCGCGCTTGCGCGAGTCTTCGCCGCGCAGCAGGGTGTTTTTCCACTCCAGCACCTGGGTCTTGAACTCGCTTTCCATGCGGCTCACGGCGCGTTCCTGCGCCACGCGCTCCAGCACCGTGGTGTCGTAGGTGCCCAGCGTGCGGTAGAGCGTGGCGATGCCGAACAGCGCGGCGCCCAGCAGCAGGGCCAGCACCAGGCCCAGGGCCGTGGCCATGCGTGCGCCGATGGAGTGGTTGGACATTTTCATCAGAGGCTCCAAAGGTTCTGCAGCGGGCCCGGAGGGCCTGGCGGTGAGATCAGGCCTTCAGCTTGAGCAAATAGACCATCACGCGGGCGGTGGTGAGGTCCAGCTCCATGAACTCTGCCAAATCCTTGCCCGTGAGCCAAGAGGGCTCCCACCGGTTCTGCTTGAGGGTGCGCGTCCACGACTCATGGTGGGTGGCGGCCTCGACGGCGGCCAGCATTTCGGCAGTGCGTGCAGGTGCCACGCCCTTGCCGGTGAACACGCCGCGCCAGTTGGCCATGACGGCGTCCAGCCCTTGCTCGCGGAACGCGGGCAGGCCAAACGCGCTGCGGCGGGACGAGACACCCAGGGCCCGCAGCTTGCCTGCCGCAATCGCGTCGCTGAACTCGCTGTAACCCGACAGGCCCACGGCCGCGTTGCCAGACACCAGGGCCTCGACCACATCGGCCCCGCCGGGAAACGGCTTGTAGACCAGCTCTTCGGGTTTGGCCTTGGCGGCGCGCGCCAGCACGCCTGCAAACATGTGGTCCACGCCCCCGGCGGAGCCCCCGGCCACCGGCATGCCGCGCAGGTCGGCTCGCAGCGCATCGGCGAGGTCCTTGGTGTTCTTGATGGGCGATTTGGCCGCCACCGCCGCCACCAGGTAGTCACTGGTCAGGCGCGCCAGGGGCTGAATCTGGCCCATGTCCACGGCAGGTTTCTGCAGCGCCACGGCGCCCACCATCACCATGCCCCCCATGAAGAGGGTGTTGGCGTCATTGCCGTATTTTTCAGCGTACTTGGCCAGGCCAATGGTGCCGCCTTTGCCGCCGATGTTTTCGTATTCCACCTGGTCGGCCGCGCCCGCACCCACCAGCGCCGCGCCCAGCGCGCGGCCGGTCTGGTCCCAGCCGCCGCCCGGGTTGGCGGGGATCACGATGCGCAGCGTGCCTGCCAGCTTGGGCGCCTTGGGCGGCGCGCTGCGCGCAGCAGCCTGGGCCCAGGCGGAAGTGGCAAACGGGGCGCCGAGTGCGCCGATGGCGCCCGTGGCGGTAGCGCGGGCAAGGATCTGGCGGCGGTTGAAGGAGGTCGTCATACGGTCTTTGGCAAAAAAGGGGGAGGTGCAGATCGTTGGGTCGGCCTGTGCGCATTGCGACAGGAGATTGCCGAGCTGCATGGCAGTCTCCTTCAGCCGTGTGGCAATGGTCACCATCCAAGCTGTCAGTCTGCTGTCGGTGGCATGGGGGTAAACGTGGGGGGCTGCGCTGGGCGAGGCCCAAAAAAAAGCCCTGCGCCGCAGGTGCGGGGCAGGGCGTTGGGGCCGGGGCGGGCCGCAGTGCGGCCAGCGGTGCCGGGTGCTGGCTTACAGCGAGTCGATGAAGCTGCGCAGCTTGTCCGAGCGCGAGGGGTGCTTGAGCTTGCGCAGCGCCTTGGCTTCGATCTGGCGGATGCGTTCGCGGGTCACGTCGAACTGCTTGCCCACTTCTTCCAGCGTGTGGTCGCTGGTCATTTCGATACCGAAGCGCATGCGCAGCACCTTGGCTTCGCGCGGCGTGAGGCCGTCCAGGATGTCCTTGACCACATCGCGCAGGCCGGCCTGCATGGCGGCTTCGATAGGCGCGGTGTTGGCACCGTCCTCGATGAAGTCACCCAGGTGGCTGTCGTCGTCGTCCCCGATCGGCGTTTCCATGGAGATCGGCTCTTTGGCGATCTTCATGATCTTGCGGATCTTGTCCTCGGGGATCTCCATCTTGGCTGCCAGGATGGACGCATCGGGCTCGAAACCAAACTCTTGCAAGTGCTGGCGGCTGATGCGGTTCATCTTGTTGATCGTCTCGATCATGTGCACCGGGATACGGATGGTGCGCGCCTGGTCAGCGATCGAGCGGGTGATGGCCTGGCGAATCCACCACGTGGCGTAGGTCGAGAACTTGTAGCCACGGCGGTATTCGAACTTGTCCACCGCCTTCATCAGGCCGATGTTGCCTTCCTGGATCAGGTCGAGGAACTGCAGGCCCCGGTTGGTGTACTTCTTGGCAATCGAGATCACGAGGCGCAGGTTGGCCTCGATCATTTCCTTCTTGGCATCGCGCGAGGTGGCTTCACCTTCGTTCATGCGCTTGTTGATGCCCTTGAGCTCGGCCAGCGGCACCACAACGCGCGACTGCAGGTCCATCAGCTTTTGCTGCAGGTCCTGGATGGGCGGGATGTTGCGCGCGATCACGGCCGACCAGGGCTTGCCTGCGGCGGCCTGCTTCTCGACCCACTGCAGGTTCAGCAGGTTGGGCGGGAAGTCTTTGATGAATGTTTCCTGGGGCATGCCGCACTTGTCCACGATGATGCGGCGCAGCTCGCGCTCTTTCTTGCGCACATCGTCCACCTGGCCGCGCACCATGTCGCACAGCTTCTCGATGGTCTTGGCGGTGAAGCGGATGGTCATCAACTCGGCCGACAAAGCGGCTTGCGCCTTGATGTAGGCGGGCGTGCCGTAGCCTTCCTTGTCGTACACCTTGTGCACTTTTTCAAACAGCTCGCGCAGCTTGTCGAAGCGCTCCAGCGCCTGCTTCTTGAGTTCTTCGAGCTTCTTGGTCAGCGCCTTGGAGCCGCCCTTGCCGTCGTCGTCGTCGGCTTCGTCGAACTCATCGAAGTCTTCTTCGGCCACATAGTCGTCGGCTTCGTTGGGGTTGGAGAAGCCGTCCACGATGGTGGAGATGACGACCTTGCCTTCGCGGATTTCCTCACCCATGTTGAGGATCTCGGCGATGGTGGCGGGCGATGCGCTGATCGCCTCCATCATGGCCATCAGGCCGCCTTCGATGCGCTTGGCGATTTCGATTTCGCCTTCGCGCGTCAGCAGCTCGACCGTGCCCATTTCGCGCATGTACATGCGGACCGGGTCGGTGGTGCGGCCGAATTCCGAGTCCACGGTGGACAGCGCGGCTTCGGCGGCTTCTTCGGCTTCTTCCTCGGTGGCGCCTGCGGGGGCGTTGTCCGTGATGATCAGCGCTTCGGCGTCGGGCGTCTGCTCGTACACCGCCACGCCCAGGTCGTTCAGGGTGGTGATGACGGCTTCGAGGGTTTCGGCATCGACCAGCTTGTCGGGCAAGTGGTCGTTGATTTCAACGTGCGTGAGGTAGCCGCGTGTCTTGCCCAGCTTGATCAGGGCCTTGAGGCGCTGGCGGCGCTTTTGCATGTCTTCTTCGGACAGGACGGTTTCGTCCAGGCCGAATTCCTTCATCAAGGCGCGTTCCTTGGCCTTGCTGATCTTCATGCGCAGTGGCTTGACCTTCTCGACCGTGGCTGCGGCCTCCGGTGCTTCCTCGACTTCGCCTTCCAGGTCCGATTCGATGTCGGACAGGTCGGTGTCGTCGCCGCCTTCGTCACCGGCGGCGGCAGCCTTGGGCTTGCGGCCACGCTTGGCGGGGGCCTTGGCTTCGGCGGTGGCGCCTGCGGCCTTGGCAGGGCGGCCGGGGCGCTTCTTCGGGGTTTCTTCTTCGTCGGCGGCAGCGGCGACAGCCTTGGCGCGGGCAGGTTTTTTCTTCAGCAGCTCATCGGCGGCTTTGATCAGCTCGGCGGTACTTTTCACGGACACGGTTTTGACTTTCTTGGCTGCTGGAGCGGGCGCGGCGGCTGCAGGCTTTTTGGCCGGAGCTTTCGCAGTTGCTTTGGCAGCAGGGGTGGGAACAGCCTTTGCGGCAGTGCCTGGAGCAGACTTGGGCGGCTTCGCGGACTTTTGAGCGGGCATGGAACAACCTCAGAATCAAAAACGGACACACAAAGAAATCGCAAGCGCCACAGATCCCGGCGCGGGTGGCGGTGCGAAGCTGAACGGTCTTCGCACTTCGAGGGGAGGCCCTCAGCGGCAAGATGTCTGGGCGATCATTTGGTGTGCAGTCCTTGCGATAAGTGGGCCCATCAGCGCATAGGTGCGCGTTTGTCACGGTGGCCCGGCTCGGAGGTGCTGCTGTCGCTCTTGCCTAACCCTACATTATATCATTTGACGCGATTTCAAGCCGTTGTGGTGTTTACGCCCAACAAAATCTTGCGTTTTTGCTCCAGGGCGCGGTAGCGCTCCAGGGCCGTGGGGTCCTGGGCGGCCTGCAGCATCAGCAGCTTTTGTTGCTCGGCGATGTCTTCGATGAGCATGCGGTTCAGCAAATCGCGCAGCTCCAGCCGCAGTTCGGCCAGCTCACCCTCGGTCTGGGCGTGGGCGCCGGTCATCACTTTCACCGCGAGGTCCTCGCATTCGTGCTCGCGCAGGCTCTCGCGCAGCACGGCCCAGGCCAGGGGGCCGTGCTCGTGGAACTGCGCCTCCAGCCAGGTGAACAGCGGGCCGTGGGGCGAGGGCTGGGCGCACAGAGCGGCGTGGTCGTCGTGGGTCAGCTCTTCGAGAAACGCCATGTGCGACAGCAGCAGCCGCGCGGCATGGTCGGCCCGGCCCATGGCGGGCGTGCGGGGCAGGCGCGGCTGAGGCGGCCAGGGGGCATCCTTATCGCGTTTGCTCCATTTGCCGTTGCTGCCCTTTTTCCAGTCGCCACCGCCGCTGTTCTTGCGGAACGGGGGCTTGCCGCCGCCATAACCTCCGGCGCCCGGGGCCTCGTAGCCGCCAGATGCGCCGCCCCCGCCCCCCACGTATTCGGGCTCGTGGTGGGGCTGCCAGCCGTCCAGGTCGGGGGGCGGCATGTCGCCCCAGGGGGGCTCGTCGGCATAGGGGCTGGCGGCAGGGGCCTGGGAGCGCGGTGCCGGGGCGGGCGTGCGTGCGGGTTCACGGGCACCGCCGCCTGCGCTCCACAGCTCCGACAGGTCGCGCGCGTTGAGCTGGGTGAGTTCGGCCAGCTCGCCCAGCAGCTGGCGCTTGAGCACGCCGTCGGGCAGGGCCGTCCACAACGGGCGGGCGTTGCTCGCCATGTGGGCGCGGCCCTCGGCCGTGGCCAGGTCGCAGCCGTCGCTGGCCGATTCGACCAGAAAGCGGCTCAGCGGCACGGCGTTGCCCACATGCTGGGCAAAGGCGTCGGTGCCGTGGGCGCGGATGAAACTGTCTGGGTCGTGCTCGGCGGGCAGGAAGAGAAACTTGATGCTGCGCGTGTCGGTGGCGTGGGGCAGGGCGCCATCGAGCGCCTTGCGCGCCGCGCGGCGGCCGGCGTTGTCGCCGTCAAAGCTGAAAACCACCGCGTCCGTAAAGCGCAGCAGCTTGTGCACATGCTCGGGCGTGCAGGCCGTGCCCAGCGTGGCCACGGCGTTCGGAAACCCCAGCTGCGCCAGCGCCACCACGTCCATGTAGCCTTCGGTGACCAGGGCGTAGCCCTGCTCGCGGATGGCGGTGCGGGCCTCGAACAGGCCGTACAGCTCGCGCCCTTTGTGGAACACCGGGGTTTCGGGCGAGTTGAGGTACTTGGGTTTGTCGTCGCCCAGCACCCGGCCGCCAAAGCCGATGCATTCGCCCTTGACGTTGCGGATGGGGAACATCACCCGGTCGCGAAACCGGTCGTAGCGCTTGTCCTGCCCTTCCTCGCCCACGATGACGAGGCCGCTTTCCTCCAGCAGCGGGTCGTCGTAGCGCGGGAACACGCTGGCCAGGCTGCGCCAGCCCTCGGGCGCATAGCCCAGCCCGTAGCGCTTGGCAACGGCGCCCGACACGCCCCGGCCCTTGAAGTAGCCAATGGCGCGCTGCGACTCGCGCAGGTGGCGGCGGTAGGCATCGGCGGCTTTTTCGAGCACGTCGCTCAGCGTGGCCTGCTTCTGGCGGGCAGCGGCGGCGCGCTCACGCTCCTGGGGCGAGATGTCGTCGTCGGGCACCTGCAGGCCCACGCCCTGGGCCAGGTCCTGCACGGCTTCGACAAAACCCATGCCTGCGTGGTCCATCAAGAAGCTGATGGCGTTGCCGTTTTTGCCGCAGCCAAAGCAGTGATAGAACTGCTTGGCGGGGCTGACGCTGAAAGATGGCGACTTTTCCCCGTGGAAAGGGCACAGTCCCATGAAGTTGGCCCCGCCTTTCTTCAGTTGAACGTAGCGGCCCACAATATCGACCACATCGACGCGGGCAAGCAGTTCCTGGATGAAAGACTGAGGGATCGTCACGCGGTGTATTGTCCGCGTAAACTGTTTGTTACTAGGGCGTGTCATCAATCAAAGCCCCTACATGGTTGAAAGAGCCTGCTGCAGCCCCATGTGGTGGCCGTGAGTAAAAGATACGCCCTACTTGATGCTCAATGGGAACGCATCAAGAACCTTCTGCCCGGTCAGGTCGGCCAGCC
>NZ_LUKZ01000022.1 GCF_001633105.1 Acidovorax sp. GW101-3H11 | reverse complement strand
GCCAGGCTGGCCGACCTGACCGGGCAGAAGGTTCTTGATGCGTTCCCATTGAGCATCAAGTAGGGCGTATCTTTTACTCACGGCCACCACATGGGGCTGCAGCAGGCTCTTTCAACCATGTAGGGGCTTTGATTGATGACACGCCCTAGGCAAACAAAGAGCCCGTGAGGCATTGTGCTCTTGGTGGCTTGTTCGATTAGAGGCCACATTCACATCCGGCACACGGGTCGCCAGCAAGGCCTATAAGCGGCGGCAAGACAACCAAGGCCCTGGCGATGTCCGTATAAATCAAAAGGCTCGGTTCATCGACGAGAACCGCAACACCCTCGAAGTCGTGGCACGCCACTGGATCAAACATCAATCGATCCGCTGGATGCTGGTCACGGTGAGTGCGTATGGCGCCAGCATTTGCTTGGCGCGGTGGCGGGTCGCCTAGCCAACCGCCTCGTTTCTCCCCGTGTAGGCGCTTGCATTCACCTGCGCAATGCTGGCTGTGCGCAACCGAAGTGTGCGCGGGCCTTTGTCGTTAGAATTTGATCGTTCGGGTCCGCGACCCCGACCGCGTGAGCTGTATGGCTCCGCATAGCCGGTTTAAAGCGATATGCCCGGCGCCCGCGCCAGAGGCGATTGCACCGGCGGGAATAGCTTGTTCAACCAAGTCTGTTCCTGCTATGACAAAACTGGCCGCACTTCGCCGCAAGGCATTCCAAGCTCAAAACTGCCGCTGCTTCTACTGCCAGCTTCCCATATGGGATGGAGATGGCGAGGCAGAGTTCGCAGCGCGATATCACCTCACCACTGTTCTAGTCCGCCTTCTACGTGCGACGGCTGAGCATTTGCAGGCCCGGCAGGATGGTGGCAAGAATCAGGCTGGAAACATCGCCGCTGCATGCTTGTTCTGCAACCGCATGCGGCATCATGGGCGGAAGCATTCTGCGCCATCGCCAGCGCAGTACCGCGAGCGGGTGCAGGCCAGGATCACCGTCGGCAAGTGGCACCCGGCCATCCAGCACTTGCAGTGCTTAGATCAGGTCCGCAGTTGGTCGTAGTCCGAGAGCTGCATCTCAGTTTCGCCAAGCCTGTGGAGAATTTTCGGGCTTGTATGTACCCCTTTGGGTTGAGGTCATGTACGCCCAATTTCACAAATTGCACCCACATACCCCCCAGATTCCGTCGCACGGCTGTGCACTATTCAAAGTCATGTCCCATGCGGAAAAAGAAAAAGGCCGCATGGTTATGGAACCATGCGGCCTTGTCTGTGGTGCCCGGGGCCGGAATCGAACCGGCACGCCTTGCGGCGGGGGATTTTGAGTCCCCTGCGTCTACCAATTTCACCACCCGGGCTGGAATTCGTGAAGCCCCAAATTATGGCACAGTAGGGCGCATGAAATATCCGACGATTGAAGACGCGGTGGGCAACACGCCGCTGGTGGCGCTGCAGCGCATTGGGGCGCAGGACAACGCGGCGCGTGGCAATGTGGTGCTGGGCAAGCTGGAGGGCAACAATCCGGCGGGTTCGGTCAAGGACAGGCCCGCGCTGTCGATGATCCGCCGCGCAGAGGAGCGGGGCGACATCCGGCCCGGCGACACGCTGATCGAAGCCACATCGGGCAACACCGGTATTGCGCTGGCGATGGCGGCGGCCATCAAGGGCTACCGCATGGTGCTGGTGATGCCCGAGGATTTGTCCATCGAACGCGCGCAGACCATGAAGGCTTTTGGCGCGGAGCTGGTGCTCACGCCCAAGAGCGGCGGCATGGAGCACGCCCGCGACCTGGCCGAGGCCATGCAAAAGCGTGGCGAGGGCAAGGTGCTGGACCAGTTTGCCAACCCCGACAACCCGCGCATCCACTACGAAACCACCGGCCCTGAGATCTGGGAGCAGACCGGCGGGCGCATCACCCACTTTGTGAGCGCCATGGGCACCACGGGCACCATCACGGGCGTGTCGCGGTTCCTGAAAGAGAAGAACCCCGGCATCCAGATCATTGGCGCGCAGCCCGAGGAAGGCTCGCGCATTCCGGGCATCCGCAAGTGGCCGCAGGAATATTTGCCCAAGATTTACGACGCCAGCACCGTGGACGAGCTGGTGTACGTGGGCCAGGACAACGCCGAAGACATGTGCCGCCGCCTGGCGCGTGAAGAGGGCATCTTTGCGGGCATCTCGGCCGCCGGTGCGTGCTGGGTGGCGCAGCAGATTGCCGCGCGCGAGAGCAACGCCACCATCGTGTTTGTGGTGTGCGACCGGGGCGACCGGTATCTTTCCACCGGCGTGTTCCCGGCGTGAAGCAAGGCCCTGGCCACACGCCGCCGGGGCTGAAAATATGAATAAAAATGGCCGCTTGCGCGCAATGGATAAGCGCTGGTAGCTATCAAAATAATAGTAAACCATGCACTACGAAGTTCGCCACTGCACCCACTGCGGCACCGCGCTGCAGCCCATCACCCTGGCCGAAGACGGTGGCGACAAGGAGCGCCTGCGCTGCCTCGCCTGCGGCTGGACCCACTGGAACAACCCCACGCCGGTGCTGGCCGCGATTGTGGAAGTGGATGGCAAGGTGCTGCTGGCGCGCAACGCGGCCTGGCCCGTCAAGATGTTCGCGCTGATCACCGGCTTCATGGAGGCGGGCGAGTCACCCCAGGAGGGCATTGCGCGCGAGGTGAAGGAAGAAACCAACCTTGACGTGCAGGCCACCACGCTGGTGGGCGCCTACGAGTTCCTGCGCATGAATCAGATCATCATTGCCTACCATGTGGTGGCCACGGGGCAGATCAAACTGTCGCCCGAGCTGGTGGACTACCGGTTTTACGATCTGCACGAACTCAAATGCTGGCCTGCGGGCACGGGCTACGCGCTGGCCGACTGGCTGCGCACGCGGGGGCATGAACCCGTGTTCTTCACGGCAGAGGAAAATGAGGAGCGCCGCCGAGGCCTGAACCTGCCGCCCAAGGACTAGAAGAGAACCACACCATGGACATCCACAAAGAAATCGACACCCGGGGCCTGAACTGCCCCCTGCCCATCCTCAAGGCCAAGAAGGCGCTCTCTGACATGGCCAGCGGCCAGCTGCTGAAAGTGGTGGCCACCGACGGCGGCTCGCTGCGCGACTTCCAGGCGTTTGCCAAGCAGACGGGCAACGAGCTGGTGGAGCAGCAGACGGTGGGTGAGGAGTTCATCCACATCCTGCGTCGGCGCTAGGGCGTGTCATCATTCGGAGCCAGACAAAGCCCTGGGGGTTACAGCCTCTCACGCCAGCCACACCATGGAGGCAGCCAAGTGAATCGCCCCCAGGAAGTTGCAGGCGGTCTTGTCGTAACGCGTGGCAATGCCCCGGTATTGCTTCAGGCGCGCGAAGAAGTTCTCTATCAGATGCCGCGCCTT
>NZ_LUKZ01000020.1:2500-118980 GCF_001633105.1 Acidovorax sp. GW101-3H11 | reverse complement strand
CGTCACTTGATAGAGAACTTCTTCGGCAAGCTCAAAGAGTTCAAGCGCATCGCAATGCGCAGCGACAAGACGGACACCAGCTTCTCGGCCGTGATCTATCTTGCGGCTGCTGTCATCAACTCCCGTTGATTCTCAACAGACCCTAGTGCTGCAGATTATTTTTTCCCGGCCCCGCCCATTCAGTCATCCCGACGACATTTGGACTCAGGGTATACGTGGGTCTGCCTTTTGAACGGTGCAGCACGCAGGAGAATGCCCCCCATGTTGGTCAAAGTGACGCCCCCCACCGTGGACGATCTGCTCGCAGCGTCGGCCTGGTTTCCGCTGCTGGACAGCGCCGCGCAGGCGCGTGTGCGCGATGAGCTGCGCGAGGTGGATGTGCCCCAGGGGGCGGCACTGTGCCGACTTGGCGACACCCCCCTGCACTGGTACGGCGCCATCGAAGGCCTGCTCAAGTGGACGGTGACCTCGGGCGACGGTCGCTCGGTCACGCTGGGCGGGCTGTCGGCTGGCAGCTGGTTTGGCGAGGGCACGCTGCTGCGCGGCAGCCCGCGCACGGCCGACATCATTGCGCTGCGGCCCAGCCGTGTTGCGCTGATGCCGGTGGAGACCTTCGAGTGGCTGCATGCCACCGAGCGCAGCTTCGACCACTTTCTGCTGCGCCAGATCAACGAGCGCTTGCACTGGTTCCTGGGCAACTTCACGGCCCACCATCTGCTGGACACCGACAGCCAGGTGGCGCGGGCGCTGGCCGGGCTGTTCCACCCCTGGTTGCACCCGGGCAGCGATCCGCACCTGCAGGTTTCGCAAGAAGAGATCGCCAACCTCTCGGGGGTGTCGCGCCAGCGCTGCAACGCGGCCTTGAAGCGCTTGCAGGCGGCGGGACTGCTGGAGATCGAATACGGCGGCATCACGGTCACCAACCTGGAGGGCCTGCGCCGCAGGGTGGAGTAGCCGCGCCGCTACAACGGCCTGCAGCGTGGGATGCGCGTCACGAATCGGCGGCTGCGATGAAAGCCACGGTGGCCGCAATCACCGCCCCGGGCTGATCCCGGTGTGGTGAATGCGCGCAGGCGGGCAGCTCCAGCAACCGGGTGCCTGGCACCTGCTGCGCAATGCCACGTATCTGCGCCAGCGTGCCGTACTCATCCTCCAGCCCCTGGATGGCCAGCACCGGAGCGCGAATGGCGGCGATCTCGGCCTCGATGTTCCAGGCGCGGAAGGCGGGGTCCAGCCAGATGCGGTTCCAGCCCCAGAAGGCCGAATCGGGGTCGTCGTGGTAGCGGCCCAGCTTCTGCGCCAGGTCGGTGTGCAGGTAGGCGTCCTTCGCGCGCTCGATGTTCTCCACCGTCACGCCCTCCACAAAAATATGCGGGGCTAGCAGCACCAGGCCACGCGCGCGCTCTGGGAACCGCGCCGCGAACAGCAGCGCAATGGACGCGCCATCGCTGTGGCCGAACCACCAGGGCGCTTCCCGCAACCCCAGCGCATCCAGAAAGGCGGGGACCACCTCGTGCGCCTGCTGGTGCATGAAGTCCACACCCCACACCTCGTCCGCCGCGCGCGGGGTGGACTGGCCGTAGGCGGGGCGCGAGAAGACCAGCCCTCGGAAGCCCCCCGCTTCGCACAGCCGCTGCGGGAAGTCCTTCCACATGGCGGCCGATCCCAGGCCCTCATGGAGGAACACCACCAGGGGCGCAGCCGTGCGCTCGGGCGCGATCCACGCGTATTCCATTTCCACCGTGCGCTCCCGCCAGGCCACAGAGACCTTGCGCGGGGCATCCGCCACGGCCGTCATGCCTGCGGCCCCTGCTCGCGTTCACGCAACCGAAAGCGCTGGATCTTGCCCGTCGCGGTCTTGGGCAGCTCGGGCACAAACTCGATGAGGCGTGGGTACTTGTAGGGTGCCAGGCGTTCCTTCACAAAGGCCTTCAGGTCGTCTGGCGTGGCTGTCTGCCCGTCCTTGAGCACCACAAAGGCCTTGGTTTTGGTCAGGCCGTCGGCGTCCTGCGCGCCGATCACGGCGGCCTCCAGCACTGCCTGGTGCTGCATCAGCGTGGCTTCCACCTCAAAAGGCGAGACATAGATGCCGCTGACCTTGAGCATGTCGTCGCTGCGCCCGGCGTAGGTGTAGTAGCCCTCGGCATCGCGCACATACTTGTCGCCGCTCTTGGTCCATGCGCCCTGGAAGGTTTCACGGGTCTTCTCGCGGTTGTTCCAGTACAGCAGCGCGGCACTGGGGCCCTGGATGTACAGGTCGCCAATCTCGCCATCTGGCACCTCGCGCCCATCTTCACCACGCAGCGAGACCTCGTACCCTGGCACGGGCTTGCCCGTGGTGCCGTAGCGCACATCCCCCGGGCGGTTGGACAGGAAGATGTGCAGCATCTCGGTGGAGCCGATGCCGTCAATGATGTCGCAGCCAAAGTGGGCCTTGAAGCGCTGCGCGATCTCGGCGGGCAGGGCCTCGCCCGCTGACGAGCACATGCGCAGCGACACCGCGCTGCGCGGCGGCAGGCGGGGCGAGGCCAACATGCCCGCAAAACCCGTGGGCGCCCCGAAGAACACCGTGGGCTGGTGCCGTGTCCAGCGCTCGAAGGTGGCGTCGGGCGTGGGGCGTTCGGCCATCAGCACCACCGTGGCCCCCACCGACAAGGGGAAGGTGAGGCTGTTGCCCAGGCCATAGGCAAAGTACAGCTTGGCGGCCGAGAAGCACCGGTCCTGCTCGGTGAGGCCCAGCACCGGCTTGCCATACAGCTCGGCCGTCCACCAGAGGTTGCCGTGGGTGTGGACCGTGCCTTTGGGCTTGCCTGTGGAGCCCGACGAGTACAGCCAGAAGCCGGGCGCATCCGGCCCTGTGGCAGCGGGCGCCGCCAGGGGCACCGCAGCGGCGATGGCGGCCCGCATGTCCACGGCGCCAGCAGGCAGCGGCCCCTGCGGCTGCGACACCACCTGCAGGGCCACCTCGTGCGGCTGCCGCTCCATGGCGTCGTTCAGCACCGGCAGCAACGCACCCGACACCAGCACCGCGCGCGCACGGGCATGGGACAACATGTAGGCGTAGTCCTCGGGCTTGAGCAAGGTGTTGACTGCCACGGGCAACACCCCGGCGTACAGGCAGCCCAGAAAGGCCACGGGCCAGTCGCAGGTGTCAAGCATCAGCAGCAACACCCGCTCCTCGCGCCGCACACCGGCCGCCGCCAGCACCGCCGCCAGGCGGCGCGCACGGTCCTCCAGGGCGCCGTAGCTCAGCGTCTCATGGTCGTCGATGTAGGCCATGCGGTCGCCGCGTGCGCGATTCAGCGCAAACAGGTGCTCCGCAAAGTTGAAATGCTCCGGCAGGCGGGTCATGGGGATGTCTCCGTGGTTCTTGTAGGGAAAGGCCTGCGCAAAAAAGCGGGGCTACGCCGGATCGGGCAAACCCAGTGCCGCCAGCACTGCGGGGCTGGCCTGCACGGCGCTGCGCTGGTGGTAGAAGTCCAGCGCACGCAACCCGCCCAGCTCGGCACCACCGCCCGCACGGCCCGGGCCGCCGTGCTGCGACATGGGCATCACATTGCCATGGCCACTGTGGGTCTGCGCCACATCGGGCGTGACCACATGCACACGGCCATGGCTGGCAGCCACCGCCAGCGCGGTGTGCGCCAATGCGGCCTCGTCGCTGCCATACAGCGAGGTGACCAGCGAGCCCTGGCCGCGCTGCGCGAGCGCGATCGCATGCGCGCTGTCGCGGTAGGGCAGCAGCGTGGCCACGGGGCCGAAAACCTCGACATCGTGCACCGGCTGCGCAGCATCGGCATCGCGCGCGCCCAGCAGCACGGGCCCCATGCAGGCGGCCACGGCGGGGTCAGCATCCACCAGCGGCTGGTGGCGGCCATCGTGCAGCACTGTGGCATGGGCCTGCAGCGTGACCAGGCCTTCGCGCACCGATGCGAGCTGGGCGCGGCTGACCAGCGAGCCCATGCGCACGCCATCGTTGCGCGGATTGCCCACCGTGATGCCAGCCAGCTTGGCGCCAATGGCTTCGGCAGCCGCGTCGTACACGTCTGCGGGCACCAGAATGCGGCGGATCGCCGTGCACTTCTGGCCGGACTTCACGGTCATCTCGCGCACCACTTCGCGCACCAGCAGGTTGAAGGCCTCGCTGCCCGGTGCCTCGCCCGGCAGCAACAGGGCGCTGTTGAGGCTGTCGGCCTCGATGTTGGCGCGCACCGAGCGCTGGGCCACCGCAGCATGGGCGCGGATCACGCCCGCCGTTTCGGCCGAACCCGTGAACGACACCACGTCGAACGGCTGGAGCTGGTCCATCAGCCCCGCGGAACTCCCGGCGATGACCGACAGCGCGCCCACGGGCAGCACCCCGGCATCGACCACGTCCTGGACCATGCGCTGCGTCAGCCATGCGGTGGCCGTGGCGGGTTTGACGATGACGGGCATGCCCGACAACAGGGCCGGTGCGGCTTTCTCCCACAACCCCCAGGCCGGGAAGTTGAAGGCATTGATGAACAGCGCCACGCCCTGCCGGGGCACCTGCAGGTGCTGCGACAGGAACACAGGCTCCTTGCCCAGTTTCACGGCCCCACCATCGCGCAGGGCCCGCACATCGCCCAAGGCATCACCCCATCTGGCGTACTGGCCCAGGGTGAAGATGGCGCCGTCGATGTCCACCGCCGAGTCGTTCTTGACGGTACCGGCATTGGCCGTGGCGATGTCGTAGTAGCTGTCGCGGTGGGTCTGCAGCACCTTCACCACGGCAGCCAGCATCGCGGCACGCTCGCGGTAGGTAGCCGCGCGCAATGCTGCGCCCCCCATGTCGCGCGCAAACGCAAACGCCTCGGCCAGGTCCAGCCCGGCCGCATCCACCCGCACCAGCGCCGTGCCCAGCACAGGGTCCCACAACGCGGTGCCCGGCCCGGTTCCATGTTGCCAGCGCCCTGCGGCGAAGTTGGGGAGCAGTTCAGTCATGCGGGGCTTTCTTCAATAGAGGGAAAGGAGTTGGCAAAAAGCTGCCAGGCCGCCGTGGCGCCTACCGGGTGAAATGGATCTGCCCCTCGGGCAGGAGGTAGAGCACGAGGGCACGGCCCTGTGCCACTGTGGGATGGTGTGCACTGCCGGGCGGGTAGCCGCACCAGCCTGCAGGGTGGCCATCAAAAGTCGCGCCCTCCGTGAGCGGCATGATCAGGTCGATCTCGCCGTTCGGGTGCGTGTGGTGCGGGCCCGCCAGGTCCTGCATGTCCACCACATCCACCGAGAAGCGGTGCAAGGCGTCCTCGGGCTTGAAAACCCGGCCGTAGCGGATGCCACCGCCCTCGCGCTCGCACAACCAGCCTTCACGCACCCCCACCGTGCACGCGTCCTTGAGTCGCTCGTACAGATCGCTCCCGGGGCCGTGGGTCTGGTTGAGCCAGCCCGCCAGTGCCGCATCCAGCGGCCGCCCGGTGATCTGGCCCGTCAACGTGGCAAGGGTCTGGTGAAATACGGCTTTGGTGGACATGGGCGTCTCAGGTGAGGGCATCCGGGGCGAAAGCGCGAAGGCAACGGGTTGATCCATGTCCTTGCGCCACCCTAAAACATGCAGTATGTTGCGTTACATGAACAATAGTTTGTGATTCAACCAACGTCAAGCACTATAGTGCATATTTAGTATTTTCCCTGAGCAGATACGAGGGTGCAATTCGCGCACGAGGATGGGCATGAACGAACAAGAAGAAGCAGGAATGGGACTGCCAGCGGCCGCAACAGCCGTGGCTGAGGAGCCCAAGAACCCCGTGCTGGTGGCGCTGGGAGAGCGGGCGCGCAACCTGCGCGCGCAGCGGGGGTTGACCCGCAAGGCCGTGGCCCTGGCAGCCGACGTGTCCGAGCGGCACTTGGCCAACCTGGAGTACGGCACAGGGAATGCGTCCATCCTGGTGCTGCAGCAGGTGGCCGGGGCCTTGCACTGCTCGCTGGCCGAACTGATGGGCGATTTCACGACAAGCTCGCCCGAATGGCTGCTGATCCGCGAGTTGCTGGAGCACCGCAGCGAGCCCGAGCTGCGCCGCGTGCGCCTGGCATTGCATGAGCTGCTGAGCGGCGGCAGCAATGACACAGCCCGGCACGGGCGCATCGCCCTGGTCGGCCTGCGGGGTGCAGGCAAGTCCACCTTGGGGCCCCTGCTGGCGCGTGCACTCGATGTGCCTTTTATCGAGCTGAGCCGCGAGATCGAAAGCCTGGCGGGCTGCAGCGTGCGCGAGATCCACGACCTCTATGGCACCACGGCCTACCGCCGCTATGAGCGCAGGGCGCTGGAGGAAACCATCCAAATCCACAGCGAGGTCGTGATCGCCACCCCGGGCGGGATTGTGTCGGACCCCGCTACCTTCAACGAGTTGCTGGCCCACTGCACCACCGTCTGGCTGCGCGCCGCGCCCGAAGAGCACATGGGCCGCGTGGTGGCCCAGGGCGACATGCGCCCCATGGCAGCCAGCAAGGAAGCCATGGACGACCTCAAGCGCATTCTGGACGGGCGCGCCGCCTTCTATTCCAAGGCCGACATCACGATCGACACCTCAGGGCAGACCCCCGAACAAAGCCTGGCCGCCCTGCACGCGGGCGTGCGCAAGGCCACGGCCCGGGCGGCCTGAGCCCACACCTGCCACACCCCGCACAGGGTGTGGCCCTGTCCGCCCAGCGCCGCCCCTTCCACCGCGCACCTCCTGACGAATCACCGCACAAACATGCATTGACTTGCCTGTTGATATGCAGCATGATGCACATCAACAGGCAAAACATGCATTATTTTGCACAAACCCATTCCAAGGAGACGCCATGACCCACCCCGTGCAGCCCCCGTCCCGTGTGGACTACCGCACCGACCCCACGCAGTACCGCCACTGGAAGCTGGCCGTGGACGGCGCCGTGGCACGCCTGTCGCTCGACATTGCCGAAGACGGCGGCATCCGCCCTGGCTACAAGCTCAAGCTCAACAGCTACGACCTGGGCGTAGACATCGAGCTGCACGATGCCCTCAACCGCATCCGCTTCGAGCACCCGCAGGTGCGCTCGGTCATCGTCACCAGCGCACGGGACCGCATCTTCTGCTCGGGCGCCAACATCTTCATGCTGGGTGTCTCCAGCCACGCCTGGAAGGTGAACTTCTGCAAGTTCACCAACGAGACGCGCAACGGCATCGAGGACTCGTCGAAGCACTCGGGCCTCAAATTCGTGGCCGCCGTGAATGGCGCCTGCGCCGGTGGCGGTTATGAGCTGGCGCTGGCCTGCGACGAGATCGTGCTGGTGGATGACCGCTCGTCCGCCGTGTCGCTGCCCGAAGTGCCCCTGCTGGGCGTGCTGCCCGGCACCGGCGGCCTGACCCGCGTGACCGACAAGCGCCATGTGCGCCACGACCTGGCCGACATCTTCTGCACCAGCGTGGAAGGTGTGCGCGGCCAGCGCGCAGTGGACTGGCGCCTGGTGGACCGCATTGCCAAGCCTGCACAGTTCGCTGCTGCAGTGGACGACACCGCCGCACGTCTGACGGAGGGCAGCCCCCGCCCAAGCCACGCGCAAGGCGTGGCCCTGCCCCGCGTGGAGCGCGAAGAAACGGCCGACAGTCTGCGCTACACACATGTCAGCGTCAGCATCGACCGCACTCGCCGCACCGCAACCCTGACGCTGAAGGCGCCCACGGGCCCGCAGCCCACGGACATCGCTGACATTGAAGCCGCTGGCGCCGCCTGGTGGCCCCTGGCCCTGGCGCGCCAGCTGGACGACG
Organism: Acidovorax sp. GW101-3H11; assembly: GCF_001633105.1. GTDB lineage: Bacteria > Pseudomonadota > Gammaproteobacteria > Burkholderiales > Burkholderiaceae_C > Acidovorax. The sequence goes on along the minus strand of NZ_LUKZ01000020.1, from coordinate 111,227 downwards.
CCATCCTGAACCTGCGCACCAACGAACTCGACATCGGCACCTGGCTGCTCAAGACCGAAGGCGACGCACAGGCCGTGCTGGCCAGCGATGCCACGCTGATTGCGCACCAAGGCCACTGGCTGGTGCGTGAGACCATCGGCGCGCTGCGCCGCACCTTCGCGCGGCTGGACGTGTCCTCACGCAGCCTGTTCGCGCTGGTGGAACCCGGCTCGGCCTTCGCGGGCTCGCTGGCCGAGCTGTCCTTTGCAGCCGACCGCACCTACATGCTGGCCCTGCCCGACGACACCGAGCGTGCCCCCAAGATCACGCTGAACGAATTCAACTTCGGCCTGCTGCCGATGGTGAACGACCAGAGCCGCCTGCAACGCCGCTTTTACGAAGAAGCCGCGCCGCTGGAAGCCGCCCGCGCGGCTGCTGGCAAGCCGCAGGATGCAGACGCCGCCCTCGCACTGGGCCTGGTGACGGCTGCCCCAGACGACATCGACTGGGACGACGAGATCCGCATCGCCATCGAGGAGCGTGCCGCCATGTCGCCCGACTCGCTCACAGGGCTGGAAGCCAACCTGCGGTTTGCGAGCAAGGAAAACATGAACACCCGCATCTTCGGCCGCCTGACCGCCTGGCAGAACTGGATCTTCAACCGCCCCAACGCCGTGGGCGACAAGGGTGCGCTCAAGGTCTACGGCACCGGCCAGAAGGCTGGCTTTGATCTGAACCGCGTCTAGCCCCACCCCGACCGTTCGGTTTTCCATCCCACGAGGAGACATCCATGAGCACCATCAACTACAGCGAGAAGATTCCCAACAACGTCAACCTGGGCGAGGACCGCACGCTGCAGCGCGCGCTCGAAGGCTGGCAGCCCAACTTCATCAACTGGTGGGACGACGTGGGCCCCGAGGGCTCGACCAACTACGACGTCTACCTGCGCACCGCCGTGAGCGTGGACCCGAACGGCTGGGCCCAGTTCGGCCACGTGAAGATGCGCGACTACCGCTGGGGCATCTTCCTGAACCCCGGCGACGCCAACCGAGAGATCCACTTTGGCGACCACAAGGGCGAGAAGGCCTGGCAAGACGTGCCCGGCGAGCACCGCGCCAATCTGCGCCGCATCATCGTGACGCAGGGCGACACCGAACCCGCCTCGGTGGAGCAGCAGCGCCACCTGGGCCTCACGGCGCCCAGCATGTACGACCTGCGCAACCTGTTCCAGATCAATGTGGAAGAAGGCCGCCACCTGTGGGCCATGGTCTACCTGCTGCACAAGCACTTCGGCCGCGACGGCCGCGAAGAGGCCGAGGCGCTGCTGCAGCGCACCTCGGGCGACCAGGACAACCCGCGCATCCTGGGCGCGTTCAACGAGAAGACGCCCGACTGGCTGGCGTTTTTCATGTTCACCTACTTCACCGACCGCGACGGCAAGTTCCAGCTCTCAGCGCTGGCCGAAAGCGCATTCGACCCACTGGCGCGCACCACCAAGTTCATGCTGACCGAGGAAGCCCACCACATGTTCGTGGGCGAGAGCGGTGTCTCGCGCGTGCTGTCGCGCACGGCGCAGGTGATGAACGACCTCAAGACCGACGACCCAGCCAAGGTGCGCGCAGCAGGCGCCATCGACCTCGGCACCATCCAGCGCTACCTTAACTTCCACTACAGCGTGACCATCGACCTGTTCGGGGCCGACCAGTCGAGCAACGCCGCCACGTTCTACAGCTCGGGCCTCAAGGGCCGCTACGAAGAAGGCAAGCGAAGTGACGACCACATCCTCAAAGGCCAGACCTACAAGGTGCTGGAAGTGGTCAACGGCCAACTGCAGGAGAAGGACGTGCCCATGCTCAACGCCTTGAACGAGGTGCTGCGCGACGACTTCATCAAGGACTCGATGGCCGGTGTCGGCCGCTGGAACAAGGTGCTGGAAAAAGCGGGTATTCCCACGCGCCTGGCCGTGCCGCACAAGGCGTTCAACCGCCAGATCGGCGCCCTCGCGGGCATCAAGATGTCTCCCGACGGCCGCGTGGTGAGCGAGGCAGAATGGACAGCACGCAAAGCCGAATGGCTGCCCACGCCGGAGGACTTTGCCTTTGTGGCCTCGCTGATGGGGCGTGTGGTCGAGCCCGGCAAGTTTGCGGGCTGGATCGCGCCACCGGTCATGGGCATCAACCGCCAGCCCGTGGACTTCGAATACGTCCGGTTCGGCTGACCCACCCACATGCCAGCGTTGCCCCGCTGCCCCATAGCCGGGAGCAGGGCAACATGGGCCGGGGCCCCACGTTTTTGCCGATAGCGCACCCCGCCCGCCTCCCGGTACACCCCCCTTCCGACCGCGAGGCCTTCAGGAGAACAACCATGGATATGGCCGTTGAAGCCGCCGTCATCAAGCAGCACCTGATCGACCCCGAGATCTGCATCCGCTGCAACACCTGCGAGGCCACCTGCCCGGTGGGCGCCATCACGCACGACGACAACAACTACGTCGTGCGGGCCGATGTGTGCAACGGCTGCATGGCCTGCATCTCGCCCTGCCCCACGGGCTCCATCGACAACTGGCGCACCATGCCCCTGGCGCGCGCATACACGATTGAAGAGCAGCTCACCTGGGAGGAACTTCCGCCCGAACTTCCGCCCGATGCACTGGCCGCCGAAGGTGTTGCGCCTTCCGCGGATGCCGTGCCGCCGACCACGCCTGCCGCGCCCGTGGAGCCGGGCACGCAGGCCTTCCGCTCGGCCCAGTACGGCGCCACTGTGCCGCCTTGGTCGGCGGCCCACCCGTACACCAACCTGTTCCCGCCCAAGAGCCCTACCGAGGCCACCGTGGTCGGCAACTTCAACTGCACCGAGGCAGGTTTCGAGAACGAGACCCACCACGTGGTGCTCGACTTCGGCAGCATGCCGTTCCCGGTGCTGGAGGGGCAGTCCATCGGCATCATCCCGCCCGGCACCGACGCGCTGGGCAAGGAGCACCACGCGCGCCAGTACTCCATCGCCAGCCCGCGCAATGGCGAGCGGCCCGGTTATAACAACCTGGCGCTCACGGTAAAGCGCGTGACCACCGACCACGACGGCAACGCCGTGCGCGGCATCGCTTCCAACTTCGTCTGCGACCTGAAAGTGGGCGACAAGGTCCAGGTGGTGGGGCCGTTTGGAAGCTCCTTCCTGATGCCCAACCACCCGCGCTCGCACATCGTGATGATCTGCACCGGCACCGGCAGCGCCCCCATGCGCGCGATGACCGAATGGCGTCGGCGCCTGCGCAGCAGCGGCAAGTTTGAAGGCGGCAAGCTCATGCTGTTCTTCGGCGCACGCACGCAGCAGGAGCTGCCGTACTTTGGCCCGCTGCAAAACCTCCCCAAGGATTTCATCGACATCAACCTCGCGTTCTCCCGCACCGCCGGGCAGCCCAAGCGCTATGTGCAGGACCTGATGCGCGAGCGCGCCGCCGACCTGGCCGCGCTGCTGCGGGACGGCAGCGGCCACTTCTATGTGTGTGGCCTGAAAAGCATGGAAGAAGGCGTGGTGATGGCCCTGCGCGACATTGCCAGCGAGGCCGGGCTGGACTGGGACACCGTGGGCGCGGCCCTGCAGCGCGAGGGCCGCCTGCACCTGGAAACCTACTGAGCCCCCACTCCTTGGCGGCCCCCCAAGCCCCGCCAGCCCTCCCGGGGTCATAGCGCCCCGGCGCAGGGCGCCTGCGGCCTCTCTGCGCCGCTTTTCCCCTCTCTCCCAGGGGTTCCGGACATGTAACACCTGCAACGCCCTCCCGGCCCGGGCAGGCCAGTTCGGCGTTCCTGCGAAAATAGCGGGCTTTGCCCACTGGGGACCCGTTCCCTGATGCCCCCGCGCCCGGAGTGATCTGGTGCGGGGTGCCAGCACAGTGAATGGCCTCCACGGGATGTACCTGCACCACCGACTCAACAGCTCACGCCTTGTTGTCCTGCTCCAGCAATGGGCGCGGGACGATGGCGCGCGGGCGGCGCAGCTGCCGCAGCCCGATGTGGCGCACACGCTGAGCCAGTGGCTGGGCACGGTGGACGCCGTACAACTCAGCCGGGCGCTGCATGCCATCGAATCCTTGCCAGAGGCAGGGCGCGCGCGGGCAGAACCTGGCCTGGCCATCGACCTGGCCGCACTGGACCGTTTTGTCCAGAAGGCCCAGGCGGACCTGTCTGCGCTGCTCACAGCCCGGGCCGCAGCCCCCAAGCCCCTGCGCGCGCGGGCCGACAACACGCCCGTGGCGCTGCCCGATCCCGAGGCCGATGCAGACTTTGGTGCCCATGGCCCCCGCTACCTGGAGCTGCAGCGGCAGATGGACACGCGGCTGCTGGCCTTGCGGGCCCAGGTGCGCCATGCCATCGCCAAGGGCCGCCCCGCATTGCGGCAGCTGGCGGCACTGGATGCCGTCATGGAGCAGATGCTGGGCGCGCGCGAGCAGCGGCTGTGGGCATCGCTGCCTAGCCACCTGGAGCGCCGCCTGGCCCACCGCCACCAGGCGCACCAGCAGGCGCTGCAAACCAAGGGCCTGGCCGACGAGCCGCAACGCTGGCGCCAGCCGGGCGGCTGGCTGTGGGCTTTTGAACAAGACATGCAGGCGCTGCTGCTGGCCGAGATGCAAGTGCGCCTGCTACCCATCACGGGGCTGCTGGAAGCCGCCCACAACGAGAAAACAGGACAACAGGAATGAACAAGAGTGTGATGCCCGCCATCTTTGCCGTGGGCCTGGCGGCCGTGGGCTGGGTGGGCTGGGGCTTTGTCGGAACCAGCCCCCTGGCGCTGGCCATGACGGCGGTGATTGGCGCGGTCTATGTGCTGGGTGCGTATGAGCTGCGGCAGTTCCGCGCCGCCACCCAGTCCCTCGCCCGTGCGCTGGCTGACAGCGCGGCAACTCCAACGCCACTGGCGGACCTGGACGGCTGGCTGGGCCGCCTGGCGCCTGCGCTGCGTCACCCGGTGCGCCAGCGCATCGAAGGCGAACGCGTCGCATTGCCCGGCCCGGCCCTCACGCCCTACCTGGTGGGCCTGCTGGTCATGCTGGGCATGCTGGGCACCTTTCTTGGCATGGTGATCACCTTCAGCGGCACCATGTCTGCGCTGGAGACCTCGTCCAACCTGGAGTCGATCCGCGCCGCACTGTCGGCGCCCATCAAGGGGCTGGGCCTGTCGTTCGGCACCTCGGTGGCCGGTGTGGCCGCCTCGGCCATGCTGGGCCTGCTGTCGGCGCTGAGCCGCCGCGAGCGGCTGGCGGCCGTGCGCCTGCTGGACGCCCACATCCCCACGCTGTTCCGCCCCTTCTCGCCCGCCCACCGGCGTGACGAGATGCTGCATGCACTGCAGACACAGGCCCAGGCCCTGCCCCTGATCGCCGAGCGCCTGCAGGGCCTGGTGGAAGGGCTGGAGCGGCGCAACGAGCAGCTGGGCACCCAGCTGGCAACGCAGCAGCAAGAATTTCACCGCGAAGCCGCTGCCGCCTACACCCAGCTGGCCAGCACCGTGGGCACCTCGCTGCAAGACAGCCTGGGCGCCAGCGCACGCCAGGCCGGAGAGGCCATCCGCCCCGTGGTAGAGCAGGCCATGGCCACCCTGGCCCAGGAAGCCCAGCGCTCGCACGACCGCCTGCGCGCCACCACCGATGCGCAGATGCAGGCGCTGTCGGGCCAATGGGAGGGCACGGCCCGCCAGGTGGCCGACACCTGGACCAGCGCATTGCAAAACCAGACCCAGACCCAGTCCACGCAGGTGGCCCAGCTGGAGCAGGCCCTGCAGACCGTGACCCAGGCGTTTGACCAGCGCTCCAGCGCCCTGCTGGCATCGCTGCAAGCCTCGGCCACCCAGTTGCAAGCTGCCCAGGCCGCCGCCGATGCGCAGCGCCTGGAAGGCTGGCGCGACGCCCTGAACGGCATGGCCACCACACTCGCCGCCGAATGGCAGCAGGCCAGCGCCCAGACGGTGGCGCAGCAGCAGGGCGTGGGCCAGGCGCTGGAGGGCGCAGCCGCGCAGATTGGCCACACCCTGCACAGCGCCACCCAGGCGTTCGACCAGCGCGCAGACGCCCTGCTGGCTGCCCTGCAAGACACCGTGGCCCAATCGCACGCGGCCCAGCTGGCGGCAGAGCAGCAGCGCGCGGAGGGCTGGAGCCGCACCATGGAAGGCCTGGCCAGCACCCTCCGTGCCGAATGGCAACAGGTGGGCGCACACACCGTGGCGCAGCAGCAGGCAGCCTGCCAGGCACTCGAAGGCACGGCCACCCAGATCGGCCACACACTGCAGACTGCCAGCCAGGCGCTGGACCAGCGCTCCAGCGCCTGGCTGGAGGCCCTGAACAACACCGTAGCCCAATCTCACACCACCCAGCTGGCCGCAGACCAACAACGGCTGGAGGCCTGGAGCCGCTCCATGGACGGCATGGCAGGCGCCCTGACGGCCGAATGGCAGCGTGTGGGCGAGCAAGCGGTGGCTCAGCAGCAGGGCGTTTGCCAGGCGCTGGAGGCCACCGCCACCCAGGTCACCGAGCGCATGACAGAGCAGGTGGCGCGCGCCCTGGGCAGCACGGCGGCGCTGATGGAGCAGTCGGACACCCTGCTGCGCACGCGCCTTGCCACCGAGGCCCAGTGGGTGCAGGCCCAGGGCCAGCGCATGAACGAACTCACCAGCGTGTGGCGCACCGAGCTGCAGGCCCTGCGCGATGCCGAGGCCCAGCGCGGCCAGGCCGCCGTGGAGCGGCTCGACACGCTGCAGGCCGCCGTGGCACAGCACCTGGCCACGCTCGGGTCGGCGCTGGAGGCGCCGCTCACACGCCTGCTGCAGACCGCATCCGACGTGCCGCAGGCCGCGGCCGAGGTCATCACCCAGCTGCGCCAGGAGATGGCGCGCATGAGCGAGCGCGACAACACCGCGCTGGCCGAGCGCACCGCCATGGTGGAACAACTGGGCACCCTGCTGCACGCCGTGAACGATGCTGCCGTGCAGCAGCGCGCGGCCATTGATGCCCTGGTCGGCTCTGCCGCCCGGGTGCTGGAACAGGCGGGCGACCAATTTGCCAAGGCGCTGAGCGCACAGGCTGGCAAGGTGGACGAAGTCGCCGCCCATGTGGCTGCCAGCGCGGTGGAGCTGTCCAGCCTGGGCGAGGCCTTCGGCCATGGCGTGGGCCTGTTCAGCGCGAGCAACGACAAGCTGGTGGAAGGCCTGCAGAGCATCGAGGGCGCGATCAGCCAGTCGATGAACCGCAGCGACGAGCAACTGGCCTACTACGTGGCCCAGGCGCGCGAGGTGATTGACCTGAGCATCAGCGCCCAGCAGGGCATTGTGGAAGACCTGCGCAGGCTGCATGGCAACGCGGGCCGCCTGGCTGCGACCGCTGAGGGAGCCGCCGCGTGACCGGCCTGGACGACACCCTGGACGACAGCGCCGAAACCACCGCCCCCGTGTGGGCGGTGTTCGGCGACCTCATGGCCGGTTTGCTGGGCGCGTTCGTGCTGATCCTGGCCGGGGTGCTGGTGGTGCAGATCGACCTAGTGGCCAGCCTCAAGCAGGAGGTGGAAAAGCGCCAGCAGGAGGAACAGCGCCGCATGGCGCTGGAGAAAGCATTGGCCATCCCGCTGGCCAGCGGACGCGTCACGGTGAACAACGGCCGCATCGGCATCAGCGGCAGCGTGCTGTTTGCCACAGGCTCCGACGAGCTGCGCCCCGAAGGCCGCCAGCTGCTCAAGAGCCTGGTGCAGCCCCTGCAGGTCTACCTGCGCGAGCGCGACGAAATGCTGATGGTGAGCGGCTTCACCGACAACACCACGCTGCTGCGCGGCCCCCACCAGCGTTTTGCCGACAACCTGGAGCTGTCGGCCCAGCGGGCCCTCACGGTGGCCCGCGCACTCATCGATGAAGGCATGCCCTCGTCCCAGGTGTTTGCCGCCGCTTTTGGCGCCGAGCAGCCCGTGGCCGACAACGCCGATGAAAAAGGCCGTGCACAAAACCGGCGCGTGGAAATGGCCCCGGTGCCCAAGGCCTCGAACACCCCAACCCGGCGCCATGAGTGAACAGCATGGCGCGCCGATGCTAGAGGTGTTGCGGGCCGAGGGCGCCCACCACTACAACCCGGCCCGCTTCCACTACCTGGAGGTGTTGGCGCAGCGCCTTCCGGGCCAGCCCGCAGCCGTGCAGCAAGTGCTGGCGCAGCGGCTGGAGCAGGCCGTGGCCACCTATGCCCGCGAGGCCCGGTCTGCCGCCACCGCAGCGGCGGCACCCGGCACGGGGGCGACCCCAGTAACCGCTGCGCCATCCCCCCTGGCCCGGCTCAACCGCGAGCTGAACACCCGCGCATCGGCCGAGCCCCATGCCGCCACCACCGACGCCTTGCTAGCCAGCGCAGGCACACACCCGCCCGACATGAAAAGCGTGCGCCAGTTCAGCGAGGTCTGGTGCAAGATCTCGGCCGAGCAGCAGGTGGTGCAGGCCCTGCACCGGGGGCCCGAAAACGCAGGCCCGCTGAACTCGCACAAGCTCGTGCTCCGCTCGCTGAGCCTGATGCGCGCGCTGTCGCCCGACTACCTGCGGCGCTTCATGTCCCAGATGGACGCCCTGCTGTGGCTCGACCAGACAGGCACCCGGGCGCCCGCACAGGCCGCGCGCGCCCCGCGCAAGGGGCGCGGCAAGGTCTAAGCCCCCTCCCTGGCAGCCCTGGCTACACCGGCCCCGGGCTCACCGGCCGCGCGGCGCTCTCCAGCAGCCACAGCGCCGTGCGTGCGCGGGTCATGGCCACGTACAGCATGTTGCGCTCACGGTAAGCCTCTGCATGCGAGGCCGGGCCCGGAAACCGCCCACGCTCCACAAACGGCACGGCCACAAACATGAACTCGCGCCCCTTGCAGGCCTCGACGCTCAGCAGGCGCAGGGTGACGGGCTCCTTGGCCTGGTACATCGCGATGCTGGTGGTGGCCATGAGCGTGAGGCGGCCCAGGAACTCGCTTGCAGGCATGCCCTGCGCCAGCCGTGCCAGTTGCTCCAGGCTGGCCAGGCAGGCCTGCCGCTCCACGCCATGGATGGCGGCATCGTCAAAGATGCGGCGCACCCGCGCATGGCTGAAAAACGCGCCGGCATCGGCCAGCACTTCCGGCCCCAGCGCCAGGGCCTGGGCACAGGCGTCTGCAAGCGGCGGGGCGTTGCGGTCCAGCGTGCCGTGCACGATGTAGCGCTGCATCAGCGGCGCATTGCCATGCAGGGTCGCGGCCAGCTGCTGGCTTTCACTGGCCCCCGGCCCCACCCTCCAGCCCGCATCGTCAAACTGGCCCTGGGCCAGCACGTCGGGGTCCACCGCATCGGGCCGGGCGTTGCGGCGGCCATAGTGCAGCAGCCCCTGGATGGCGGCGGCCACGATCCCTGGGGTGAGGGGCCGCTCTGCGGCGCTGTCGCCGTCCAGCACCCACATCAGGCACAGCACCAGGGCCACTTCGCGGCGCAGGTAGAAGGCGCCCATCCCCTGGCAGCCGTAGTGCACACCTTCGTGCCCAAACACCCACTCCAGCAGGATGCTGTCCTGCGGGTTGCGCAGCACCACGTTCAGCGCGCTGTGCCCGCCCTTGTCGGATGTGTCAGCCCGCAGGCCGCCCCAGCCCTGAACAATCTGGGTGTGCAGCTCCACCAGCTGCTGCGCGCAGTGCGCGTCCGTGTCGTAGCGCAGGTGCACGAACGAGTCCGAACTTTGCGGAGCACACGCAAACTCCACCCCGAACAAGGGATTGAGGGCCGCACAGATCTCCGCGCCAAAGCGGCGTGTGGTGTGGATACGCAGGACTTCCGTGCCCGCAGGCAGGCTGCCCCGCATGTGCTGCAGCGCGCCGCCAAACACCGAGAACGCGCCCTCGTGGATGTGCTGGTTGAAGTCGCCCGCGCCCACAAACACGCCGTTGTGGCTTTGCACCAGCTTGCGCAGAATCGTCAGCGCGCCTTCGTCCAGGTCGTGCAGTTCATCAAACAGCACCGCGCCATAGCGCCCCACCAGCGGCTCGCAGGGCTCGTCCCAGCCCAGCAGGTCGAGCTGGCGGCACAGCTCGAAGCTGCAGTCGCCCTCGGCATAGAAGCGGGGTTCGTGGTCCATGCCCACGCGCATGCGCTCGTAGTGCCGCAGCAGGCGGTACAGGCCGTAGTCCAGGTCCTGCGCTTCACAAAAATCCCGCAAGGTGCCGCCCTGGTCCTCATCCTCACACTGCTTGTCCAGCTGCCGCTTCTTGGCCAGGGCTTCGAACGCCAGAAACGCGTCGATGTCCACGTCGTGTGCCAGCACGGCGTCGGCGTCCAGGTCCGGGCTGCGCGCCAGCTCCTGGCGCAGCGCCTGCTGTGCCTGCAGGATCAAGAAGCGCCGCTGCACCGGGTCATCGAGCTTGACCACCGGATCGCCCTGGGCCTTGAGCACCTGTTCGCTGAGCTGCTCGATCGTCAGGATCTCCAGGCTGGCGGGCACGGCGCCATGGAGCTTGAGAAACCGGTCGCGCAGCGCCGTCACCCCGGCGCGGGAATAGGCCAGCACCAGGATGCGCCCCTGCGGCCCCAGGCCCGCGAGCAGCTGGCAGGCCTTCATGCACAACGTGGTGGTTTTGCCTGTGCCAGCCAGCGCACTGATGATGAGGGCCGGTGCGCTGGACTGCAGCACCTGCTGCTGTTCGCCGGTGGGCACGAACCACTGGCTGTTCCAGCTCCTGGCGGGGGGGTGTGTCATTTCTTGGGGGCCATGTGGCAGACGGGGGCGCTATTGTCACCGGCCGCGCCAACGGTGCCTGGGGGCTGCGCTGAAGCACCTGCGTTGCCCCAAACGCCGAAAATTCAAACAAAAAAAAGCCTCTGCGCGCGACCCATATCAATATACAGCTACATATTTGATAGCAAACAACAACCCCGACAGCCACATACCCAGCGCCGGGCCAGTGCAACAGGCTCCCGACGCAAGGCAGGCAGCGTCGAGCACGTGCAGCGGGTGGGGAACGATGCGCTTGATACGCCCACCCGCAACGTGAGTCTGGACCTATTCAAGAGTACATAGAGTTCCTGGTCCCGTTGGCGGGATCGCAGGTATTGAACTAGCGTCGTCAGCGTGCGCCAGCCATTTCTGCCTCATAGATATCGATCTGCGGAGGCTCATGACACAAGCTGGCCATCGACTGTGCGAACTTGCGCGAAGCTTCCACTCGGAAATGGGCCTGCAGTGCGGCCATGTCGCTCCAGCGCTCCACGAACACGAAGCGCAGGGGCTGTTGCACATCGCGGCTCACTTCGTGGGAAATGCACCCTGGCTCGGCCCGGGAGCACAGGACGTGCTCCACGGCCAGCCGTTCAACGGCCTCCTCCGTATCTTGGCGTGCGATCACATGGCCTGTGACGATGATCATGGTGTGGCTTCCTCTGTGTTTGCGGTTGGAAAGAACTGAACGAATGCTCCAGGCGCTAACGCGCGCGGGCGCCGCCGTCGATGGGGATGATGGCACCGGTCATGTAGCGCAGGCTAGTCCACGCGCGCGGGCTGGGGTGTGATGCCAATGGCGTGATGGGCGTGAACAACGCGTTCTACTCGGCTGACGGGCAGCGTAAGCTGGCTGCAGCAGCGCAAGCGGCAACTACAGCTACCTGGGCAATGAACGCCCCGAGGAATCTTCGTGGCACGGACAGATGGGGCTGCGGCGCCACACGAAACACCAGATGCGGGCTTGCGCTGCCAGGCGCATCTGGCGCTGAGTTCACGGCAAGCCGTTCTTCAATACGCCGAGAAAATCAGGTTGGCAATCTGCTGGTGTCCCGTCGCGTTGGCGATGGCATCTGACACGTAGCGGTTAATCGTATAGCTGACATAGCGCTGTGATGTTTTGCCCGCCAAGGCCTGCTCTCAGGGCATTCGCCACCGTAAGCTGAACGGCCTCGGAAATGGGATGCAGTGTGCTGTCCGCCAATGAGGCGGCATAGCTGAGATCCTTGGCAACCAGTTCCAGCGGAAACTGTGGGGGATGGTTGGTCCCGAGCATTGCCATTGAGGCCACTTTCAATGCCGGACTGCACACCGGTGTTGCGCCAATCGCCTCGATCAGGCGGGACACGTCCACCTGCGCACCCCGTGCACTGGCAACGATTTCCGCCATCGCAGCAACCTGCACTGCGAATAGTTGATTCAACAACAATTTGGCGAGCGTGCCGCTGCCGCTCGGGCCAACGCTCAGTACCGTTGCACTCCAGCTCTTGAGGTAAGGCTCCGCCCGCTTCAGCGCCGGAGGTTCACCGCCGACCAGATGGATGAGTTGTCCAGATTCGGCCTGCGGTCGAGAGCCTGCAACCGGTGCATCGAGAAGGGACACACCGTGCTTGGCTGCTGCATCCGCAAGTTCTCGCACCCAGCCTCGGCTCAGGGTTGAGCACTCTACGGCGACAGCACTCTCATCCATGCGCGCCAAGGCACCATCGCCAGGGGCACACCAAACTCTGCGAGAAGCCTCATCGTCACGCACCATGGACACTACCAGGATGGCGCCGTTGGCTGCCGCGCCCGGTGTCGCTGCCACTTGGGCGCCCGCAGTCTCCAAGGCGGATGTCTTTGCGGAATCTCGGTTCCAGACCACAACGGAGTTTCCCGCCTCCAACAGGCGTCGCGCCATGCGCTGCCCCATAGCGCCCAACCCCAGGAAGGCGACATGCCCCGTCATGCTGGCACCCGCTGAAACAAGGATGGAATCGCGGACTGAGCAGTTTTGACGGCATCCGACACCTTTAGAGCTTCACCCGTGGTGTCTTCTACAGCTATGAGATCTACTCGGGGCAATCCCAGAAAGCCCAGCAGTTGGGTGAGATACGGGCCCAGGTGGTCCATGTCTTTCATCGGGCCTTGGTACCCCGCCGCACCGTAGGCCAGGGCGAGCACGGCGCGTGGCTGAGTGACCAATCCTGAAAAACTTTGCCCGTCGTAGGCAAACGAGTGCCCGATGCGTACCACCTGATCGATCCAGGCCTTGAGAGATGAGGGCACTGAAAAGTTGTAGATAGGCGCAGAAATGAGCACCGTGTGAGCTGACTTCAGCTCGGCGATCAGAACATCTGATAACGCAGTGGCGGCCAGCAAGGTGGAAGTCATCTGTTCAGCTGGCGTGTAGAAGCCCTGAATAGTGGTCTCGCTAATGTGGGACATCGGGTCGGCGGCCAGATCGCGCCTTTTGATTTCGCCATCGGGATGGGCGCCAAGCCAGGCGTTCTCGATGTTGTCGGCAAGTAGCCTGCTCACAGATCCGTTCCTTCGGGCGCTGGAATCAATGCGCAGCAATGTAGGGGCAGCGGTGTTCTTCATTGGGTCCTTTGAGGTAAGTTCGATAAAACGAGGCACTGCGGTCGCACTCGGGGATACAGCGCGCGCTCCGAAGTGCCAGGCGAGACCATTTCGGCGGCTAGCCTTCACAACCTGCCGATGCACCGACCTCCGAAACTGATCACCAACAGAAGAGTATTCATGCCCTACTTGCATGACAATCAATCTCACGCAATTGATAAATGGGAATTTCTCATCAATCTGAATGAATCTTTCCGAACTTGAGTGGTTAACGCGTGCGGTGCAAACCGGGAGCTTTGCTGCTGCAGCTCGTGAGTTGGATGTGGACCCGTCATCGATTTCCAGAGCGGTGTCTGGACTCGAGGCCGACCTAGGCGTTCGCTTGTTCCAGCGGAGTACCCGCAAGTTGGCATTGACCGAAGCTGGCGCCGCCTTTGTGAGCCGGTTGACTCCCTTGCTGGAAGAGTTCCAGGGCGCGCGTCAAGCGGCCGTGGACGCAGCGGGCAAAGTTCAAGGCGTGCTGCGTTTGAGCGTGTCCAATACTTTTGGATTGCGCCGCATAGTGCCTCTGCTGCCCGAATTCAGCAGGGCACATCCCTTGTTGAAGCTGGATCTGGTTTTTTCAGACGCAGTGGTGGACTTGGTCGCAGAGCGAATAGATGTTGCCGTCCGGCTGGGAACGCTTCGCGATTCTTCTCTTGTGGCCTTGCCACTGCTGCGCATCCGATACCGGGTTGTTGCAAGTCCTGAGTGGATCATGTCGCAGACTAAACCGCCCCAAGTACCCGAGGACATGGCCGGGATGCCTTGTTTGACATTTTCCCTGCCGGGGTTCAGGGATCTCTGGTGGTTTAGCGAACCCGGGGCGCATGACAACACCTCGGGAGCGGCCGTCGCTGTGGTCCCAAACGTACTAATGACGAGTGGCATTGCACTGCGCGAATGCGCGTTGGGCGGAATGGGACCGTCGTTGCTACCTGACTGGTTGATAGACAACGACATCGCGGCCGGGCGTCTGGTGGACCTATTTCCTGACCATCAGGTGGCGGCCAGTGAAGCGCCTTCAAACGCTTGGCTGGTGTATCCCAGCCGGTCCTACGTTCCGGCGAAGGTACGCGCCTTCGTGGATTTCATGCGGGATGCTATGCGTTGAGGTCTGCAGAAAATCGACCCAGTTTGCTCCGGGCCCGATTGAGGACATAGAAGCAGATGTGAAAGCAACCTTCTGATGCTGCGGCGCGTTCGACTGCTATTCGGGACAGCGGCCTCACTGCGTCACACCTGAGCGGCTGCATATCCCGTGGCCAGCTTCGTGGTTCAAGATTCAGCGCCCGATTCTGGCCCCTCGCTGCAGAAGGAGCCTCGTCCGCGATCGCGGCAACCGCTGCAGAGCTGTAACCCAACATCATCCCTCAGCATCACGGCCCTGAATTCAAGTCCCTGCACTCGCCACTCTTGTAAAGCGCGATTTGAGATTCGCGCCCCCCCTTGGCTGCCCGACGGCCCACTACCAACCGCGCAAGAAGAAGCAACAGCCAACGAACACCCCCGCTGCACTGCGGCTGCCCGCGCCAACGGTGATCTTGGTCCGGAGACCAAGTGCTGACTTGACAAGCAGTGTCGGCTCTCGCGATGAGCGGTCGGTCGCAAAAGGGGGGGCGAGCGGCTGCTCTCAGCCTGAAGCAGCCCACCGCCCCTCCACATGCGTCGATACATGAACCGCCTCAAATAAGGCGGCATTAATTTCTCAATGCGGAATTTCCCCGACGGACTCGAAGAGCCTCCTCTCCCTCACTCCACCGTGACACTCTTGGCCAAGTTCCTTGGCTTATCGACGTCCGTCCCCCGAGCGCAGGCCGTGTGATACGCCAGCAATTGCAGCGGCACCACGTGCAGCAGGGGGCTGAGCGCGCCGTAGTGTTCGGGCATGCGGATCACATGGATGCCTTCGCTGCTTTCGATGTGGGTGTCCCCGTCGGCCAGCACGTAGAGCACGCCGGCGCGGGCGCGCACCTCCTGCATGTTGCTCTTGAGCTTTTCGAGCAGTGCATCGTTGGGTGCCACCGTGACCACGGGCATGGCGCTGGTGACCAGGGCCAGGGGGCCGTGCTTGAGTTCGCCAGCGGGGTAGGCCTCGGCGTGGATGTAGCTGATTTCCTTGAGCTTCAGCGCACCCTCCAGCGCGATGGGGTAGTGCAGGCCCCGGCCCAGGAACAGGGCGTTTTCCATGCGCGCGAAGTCTTCGGCCCAGCTGATCAATTGAGGCTCCAGTGCCAGCACGGCTTGCAGGGCCACCGGCAGATGGCGCATGGCCTTGAGGTGGGCGGCTTCCTGTTCTTCGGAGAGGCGGCCCTTGGATTGCGCCAAGGCCAGCGTGAGCAGGAACAGGCCCGCAAGCTGCGTGGTGAAGGCCTTGGTGCTGGCCACGCCGATCTCGACCCCCGCGCGGGTGATGTAGGCGAGCTTGCATTCGCGCACCATGGCGCTGGTGACCACGTTGCAGATGGTCAGCGTGTGCTGCATGCCCAGGCTCTGCGCATGGCGCAGCGCGGCCAGGGTGTCGGCGGTTTCGCCGCTCTGGGTGATGGTGACGACCAGGGTGCGCGGGTTGGGCACGCTGGTGCGGTAGCGGTATTCGCTGGCCACCTCCACCTGGGTGGGGATACCCGCGATTTCTTCGAGCCAGTATTTGGCCGCGCAACCGCTGTAGTAGCTGGTGCCACAGGCCAGGATCAAGACGTTGTCGATCTCCTTGAACACGCGCCAGGCGGCCGCGCCGGGCTGGCCGTGTTGGCCCGCACCGTCGAACAGCTCGGGCACGATGCCTTCCACCCCCTCCAGCGTGTCGGCAATGGCGCGCGGCTGTTCGAAGATTTCCTTTTGCATGTAGTGGCGGTAGGGGCCCAGCTCGGCCGCGCCGCTGTGGGCCTGCACGGTGCGCACGGGGCGCTGCGCGGGGGATAGCGCGGCGCCGTCCTTGCCCACGATCCAGTAGCGGCCCAGCTGCAGGTCCACCAGGTCGCCTTCTTCCAGGTAGACGATCTGGTCCGTCACGCCCGCCAGGGCCATGGCGTCGCTGGCCAGAAAGTGCTCTGCCCCCGCGTTTCCAACCCCCAGGATCAGCGGCGAGCCCGCACGCGCGCCCACCACGCGGTGGGGTTCGTCCTTGTGGATCACGGCGATGGCGTAGGCGCCGTGCAGCTCGGCCACCGTGGCCCGCACGGCCTCGAACAGGTCGCCGCTGTAGTGGCTGTCCACGAGGTGGGCGATGACCTCGGTGTCGGTCTGGCTGGCAAACACGTAGCCGCGTGCCTGCAAAGTGCGGCGCAGCTCTTCGTGGTTTTCGATGATGCCGTTGTGCACCAGCGCCACGCGGCCTGCCTGCTGGGTGGCAGCGTCAACGCCCAGGCCATGGCTGAAATGGGGGTGGGCGTTGTGCACCGCCGGCGCCCCGTGGGTGGCCCAGCGCGTGTGGGCGATGCCGGTGGCGCCATCGACATGCTCGGCCTGCACCTGCTCCAGCAGCTCGGCCACGCGGGCCGTGCTGCGGGCACGCTGCAGGCCGCCGCGTGCGGTGCCGTGGCGCGATGCGTCGATGCTGGCGCCGTGCACGGCCACGCCGCAGGAGTCATAACCCCGGTACTCCAGCCGCTGCAGGCCCTGCACGAGGATGGGAACGATGTTGCGCGTGGAGACTGCGCCGACGATGCCGCACATGGTGAATGCCTTGGTTGGAAAACGATGGAGCGATGGTAGGCAGCCCAAAAAGAAATGTTTGATTGATATTCAAACAAATTTGAACTTAAATTTCACAAAAACCCATTAGTGAAATTTAAGTTCAAAATACCAAAGATGACGGAACAAATCACACTGGACGCCACCGACCTGCAGCTGCTCAACCTGCTGCAGACCGACGCCGCCCAAAGCAACCAGGCGCTGGCCGAGCAGGTGCATGTGTCGCCGCCCACCTGCCTGCGCCGCGTCAAGCGCCTGCAGGATGCGGGGCTGATCGAGCGCCAGGTGGCCATCCTGCAGCCCGACCGGCTGGCCGCGCTGCAGGGCCACGGGCTGGCCTGCATCGTCGAGGTGTCGTTGGACCGCCAGGGCGCAGAGCAGCTCGACGCCTTCGAGGCGCGCGCGGTGGCCGACGACGCCGTGCAGCAATGCTGGCGCGTGTCACCGGGCCCGGACTTTGTGCTGGTGGTGCACACGCGCGACATGCCGGGGTACCTGGCGCTGTCGCAGCGGCTGTTCACGGGCGACGCCAATGTGCGCAATGTGAAGGCCTTCTTTGCGACCCGGCGCGCAAAATTCGATACAAAAGTGCCTCTTGCGCGCGACTGACAAGCGCTTCTAGCTATCAAATTTGATAACCCAAAGCCCCACCAGAGCGCCTGGCGCTAGATGGTCATTTCTTGCTGGCATCGTCCGGACGTGCGTTGTAAGCTCCCGCGCATCCTTGACCTTTGCCCTTGCGGGCACCCCCACAGACCGATGCCAACCTCCCGACGCCAGATGCCCCGCCGCATCTATCCACTGCGCGTACTGGGCATGGGGCTGGGCGGCATGGTGGTGGGCGTGGTGCTGTGGGAGCGCCAGGCCTCCACCCTGGCCTGGCTGTGCATGGTGCTGCCCTGCTTTGCCTGGCCCCATGTGGCCTACCTGCTCACCCTGCGCAGCGCCGACCCCTACCGCACCGAAACCCGCAACCTGCTCATCGATTCGGCCCTGACCGCTGCGCTGGTGCCGCTCATGCATTTCAACCTGCTGCCCAGCGTGCTGCTGGTCACCCTGACGCTGGTGGACAAGATCACCACCGGCATCCGGGGGCTGTGGGCGCGCGCCCTGGTGGTGATGCTGGTGGCGGGCGCCGCCAGCACCCTGCTCACCGGCATGCACTGGGCGCCCGAGACCTCCATGCGGGTGATGGTGGCCTGCCTGCCGGTGATGGTGCTGCACACGCTGTCCGTCAGCATCGTGAGCTACCAGCTCATCCGCAAGGCCACACACAACAACCTGATGCTGGACGAACTGCGGCGCGTGGACGCGCTCACCGGCCTGTTTGGCCGCGGCCACTGGCAAGAACAGGCCGAAGCCGCGCTGCGCCGCCACCACACCACCGACGAACCCGCCTGCATGCTGATGCTGGACATCGACCATTTCAAAAGCATCAACGATCTGCACGGCCACACCGTGGGGGACGAGGTGATCCGCGCCCTGGCCCATGTGGTGCGCGGCCATGTGCGCGCGGGCGACTGCGCGGGGCGCTTTGGCGGCGATGAATTTGCCATCGTGCTGCCCGGCATGCACGCCCGCGACGCCCTGGCGATTGCCCAGCGCATCCGCGAGCAGACCGAATGCGTGCGGCTGCGCCACCTGCCCGACCTGCGCATCACCAGCAGCATCGGCGTGGCCCCGGCCGACCACCGCCACAGCAACCTGCGCGCCTGGATCGATGCGGCCGATGCAGCGCTGTATGTGGCCAAGCACGAAGGGCGCAACCGCGTGTCGGGCTACATGGAGCCCGCGCTGGCGCCAGCGGTCTAAACGCGTTTTTACAGAGCCGCCGGCTCTTACACAGCGGCTGCAGCCGCTGCGACCACAGGCCACGCCACCCGCACCGTACAGCCCGCTCCCGGCGCCGCCATGGCGGCCACCGCAGCACCATGGCGCTGGGCAATCGCGCGGCACAGGGCCAGCCCTGCGCCCACGCCGTCAAACTCGGTCTCGCGGTGCAGGCGCTGGAACACGCCGAACAAGGCGCCCGCGCGCGCCGGGTCAAAGCCCACGCCGTTGTCCTGCAGCGTGAAGGCCACGCTGCCTGTGGGTGCCGCGTCGGCCCGCACGGTGATACGGGGCTGGGCCACGGGGCCCGTGAACTTGAGCGCATTGCCCAGCAACTGCACCAGCAACTCCTGCAGCAGCACCGGGTCGGCGTGCAGCGTGGGCAGGTCGGGATCCACGTGCCATTCCACGGACCGCCCCGCCTCGGCAGGAGCCAGCGTGGCGCGTGCGTGGGCCATCGCATCGGCCAGCGGCACGGGCTGCAGGCGCAGCGGGGCGCGACTGGCGCGCACCAGGGCTTGCAGGCCGTCGATCATTAGGCCCATGCGCCGGGCGGACTGGTCCATGGTGGTCAGAAAACCCAGCGCCTCCTGCACCTCGGCGCCCTGCACCACCTCGGGCGGCAGGTCGCCCAGCACCTCGCGCACCAGCGTGCCGTATGACGTCACATGCCGCAGCGGCGCGCGCAGGTCGTGCGAGACGGCGCGCAAGAACTCCTCCTGCGCAGCCGCCATGTCGGCCACCTGCTGCTGGCTGCGGGCCAGTTCGGCGCGCAATCCTTCGACCGTCTGCAGTTCGTTTTCACTGTTCATGCCAAGCTTCCAAAAGCGTCAGCAGGGCACGGCCTAGGCCAGTGGCCGCCGCGCAAGGGCCGCCCCGCCGCGCTGGCGGCGTCCCCCTGGAGGGGGAAGGCGCGAAGCGACTCAGGGGGTGCTTCATTTTTTCGGGCGATTCCAGTTGGCAATGCTCACCTGCTTGCCGCGCGCCACGCTCAGCGCGCCCGGTGCCGTGCTTTTGGTGATGGTGCTGCCGCCGCCCACCGTGCCGCCTGCGCCAATGGTCACGGGCGCCACCAGCACGCAGTTGCTGCCCACGTGCACATCGGCCTCAATCACCGTGCGGTGTTTGTTGGCACCGTCGTAGTTGGCGGTGATGCTGCCCGCGCCGTAGTTCACGCGCTCGCCCACGGTGGCGTCGCCCAGGTAGGCCAGGTGGTTGGCTTTGGCGCCGTCGGCCATGGTGCTGTTCTTCACTTCCACGAAGTTGCCGATGTGCACTTCGCGGCCCAGTTGTGCGCCAGGGCGCAGGCGGGCAAAGGGGCCGATCAGCGCCCCCTCGCCCACGGTGGCTCCGGCCTTTTCGCCGTCGATGTGGGTGTAGGGGTGGACCACCGCGCCCGCCGCGATGCGTGCGTTGGCAATGCAGCAGTGCGCGCCAATGCTCACGCCCTCACCCAGCTCCACCCGGCCGGTGAAGACGCAGTTGACGTCAATCTCCACGTCTTGCCCACACAGCAGCTCGCCGCGCGCACCGGTGCGGGTGTCGTCGCGCAGGTCAAAACGCGCCGGGTCAGCCAGGCGCACGCCCTGCTCCATCAAGGCACGGGCCTGGCGCAGCTGGTGCGCGCGCTCCAGCTCAGCCAGTTGCAGCGGGCTGTTCACGCCCGCCACCTGCAATGCGTCGGTGATGTGGTAGGCCACCACAGGCACGCCGTCGGCCACGGCCATGGCGACGATGTCGGTGAGGTAGTACTCGCCCTGGGCGTTGTCATTGGTCAGCCGCGCCAGCCAGCCGCGCAGCAGGCGCGCGGGCACGGCCATGATGCCGCTGTAGATCTCGGCGATGGCGCGCTGGGTGCCATTCGCATCCTTGTGTTCGACGATGCCCTGCACGGCACCATCGGCGTTGCGCAGGATGCGGCCATAGCCCGTTGGGTCGGGCAAGGTCACCGTGAGCAGCGCCAGCTGCTCGCCGCCGCTGGCCGCCACCAGCGCGCGCAACGTGTCGGCCTGGGTCAGCGGCACATCGCCCGACAGCACCACGGCCGTGCCGTCATCGCGCAGGTGGGGCACGGCCTGCAACACGGCGTGGCCCGTGCCCAGCTGGGGTTCCTGGCGAACAAATTTCAGGTCAAAACTGCCGTCTGCGCGCGCTGCACCTGCGCAAGCTGCTTCTACTTCTATAGCACCATGGCCCGTGATGACGGTGGCGCTGCGCGCCTGCAGGTGGGCCGCCTGGTCCAGCACGTGGTGCAGCAGCGGGCGTCCGGCCAGGCGCTGCAGCACTTTGGGGAGGCGGCTTTTCATGCGCGTGCCTTTGCCGGCCGCCATGATGAGGATGTCGATTGGGGTCATGGAAAAAAAGTGGGAATAAGGCGCGGCAGGCAGCTGCGCGCAGGTTTGCCGTGGATTATCGACGGCGGCACGGCCCCGGCAAAACGTTATCCCATCCATGGCAAGCCCGGCATGGTCCACCGGCACATCCAGCCATTCACGCCCCTCACCGCCAGCACCGGCGCTGCCTACAGCAGCGGCATCAGCCGGGGCGGCGTGTCGTAGTACTCGGCGATGCGCGCGAGGGCCCGGGTGTTGAGCAGGCGCAGCCGCCCGTTTTTCAGCTCGTGCAGGCCCAGCAGCGACAGCCGCCGCAGCGTCTTGTTGGTGTGCACCAACGACAGCCCAAGCGCGTCGGCAATGTGCTGCTGGTTGAGCGGGAAGGCCACCGAGCCGTCCTCCACCAGCCCGATGCGGTCCAGCCGCCGGTACAGGTGCATCAGCAGCATGGCCACACGCTCGGTGGCGTTGCGGCGGCCGGCGGTGAGCAGGTTGTCGTCCACATGGCCCTCTTCGTGGGCCGACAGCCAGGTGATGTCGTAGCCCAGGCGCGGATGCTCGCGGAACACGGCCCACAGGCTGTCGTTCTGGAACACGCACAGCGCGCAATCGGTCAGCGCCTCGATGCCGTGGGCCGACACCTCGCCAAACTCCTGCTGCAGCCCCACGAGGTCGCCGGGCAGCAGAAAGTTGAGGATCTGGCGGCGCCCGTCGCTCAGCGTCTTGTAGCGAAACGCCCAGCCCGAGTACAGCGTGAACAGCTTGGCATTGGTCTGGTTCTCCCGCACCAGCGCACCGCCTGCTTCCACAGCCAAGCTGTCGGTGCGAAAGCCTTCGATGAAGTCCAGCACCTCCGGTTTGACGGCGGTGAAGGCCCCCGTCTTGCGCAACCGGCAATCGCGGCAGGCCGGAGCACAGACATTGGCGGGCAAGGTGACGTTCATGAGGAAGCGATTCTAGGGATGGCTGGCACCGACACACACCGTGTTGCAACCGCGCAGCAGACTGGGCGGAGCCACTGGCGCTGCTATGTCTTTTGACATTGCGCGGGCACCTGGAGCCCCCTACATTGGGCTGCATCTATGAATCTATCCCCCGCCCTGTACGAGGTGCTCTACGTGAGCACCATCGCCCCCGATCAACCGCTGAGCGTGGTCGCCGAGATTGCCGGACGCGCACGCCAGGTCAACGCGGAGCTGGACGTGACGGGCTTGCTGATCTTTGACGGACAGCGCTTTTGCCAGCAGCTGGAGGGCCCGCAAAAAGCCGTGCTCAAGCTCATCGAGCGCATTCGCAACGACCCCCGCCACATCAACATCGAGGTGCTGCACCACGGCCCGCTGGCGGGGCGGCGCTTTCAGCACTTCAGCCTGGCGTTCAGCACCGTGGAAGACGTGGATGCACTGGCCCGCATGGAGCTGCTGGACGGGGATGCGGCCATGGCCGCGTTCGAGATCGTGCGGGGCGAGCTGGTGCTCTGACCTGCCGCCTCGCGCACTCTTCCACGCATCACGCAGCTTCGGTCCAGCGCCGCAGGATCAGCGTGGCGTTGACACCGCCAAAGCCAAACCCATTGACCATGGCGTGTGTGAGCGCCATGCGGCGCGGCGCCAGGGCCACCAGATCCAACCCCTGCGCCAGTTCATCCGGTGTGTGCAGGTTCAGCGTGCCAGGCACCACCTGGTCGCGCAGCGCCTGCACCGTGAAGATGGTGGCCACCGCGCCCGCCGCGCCCAGCAGGTGGCCCGTGGCCGACTTGGTGGAGACGATGGCGGGTCCGGCCCCCGTGCCAAACACGCGGCGGATGGCGGCCAGCTCGCCCCGGTCGCCCACGCCGGTGGAGGTGGCGTGGGCGTTCAGGTGCTGCACGTCCTGTGCCGTGAGGCCCGCCTGCGCCAGCGCCGCCCACATGCTGCGCGCAGCACCGTCGCCGTCTTCGGGGCCGGAGGTGATGTGGTACGCGTCGGCCGACGTGCCATAGCCCACCAGCTCGGCCAGCGGCTGGGCGCCGCGTGCCAGCGCATGCTCCAGCGCCTCGATCACCAGCATGCCCGCCCCCTCGCCCATCACAAAACCGTCGCGCTGCGCATCGAACGGGCGTGAGGCTTGCTCGGGCGCGGCGTTGAAGCCGGTGGACAGCGTCTTGGCCGCCGCAAAACCGCCCAGGCTCACGCGGTCAATGGCGGCCTCGCTGCCACCACACACGGCGATGTCGGCTTCGCCGCTGCGGATGAGGCGCGCGGCATCGCCAATCGCCTGCACGCTGGCGGCGCACGCGGTGACCGGCGCGCCCAGCGGCCCCTTGAGGCCATGGCGAATCGACACCTGCCCTGCCGCCAGATTGACCAGGAACGACGGCACGGTGAACGGCGACAGCCGCTGCGGCCCGCGCGTTTCAGTGGTGCGCACGGCGTCGGCAATCGCACCAAAGCCGCCAATGCCCGAGGCGATGACGGTGGCCGAGCGCGCGCGCGCCGCCTCATCACCCCCCACTGCCGGCCACCCCGCCTGGGCCAGCGCCTGGTCGGCGGCGCCCAGCGCAAAGGGGATGAAGCGGTCCATCTTGCGCTGGTCCTTGGGCGAGACGACGGCATCCACATCCCAACCGCCCTCGGCGTCTTCGGACAAGGGCAACACCCGCCCGGCCACCTTGGCGGGCACGCCTTCGGTCACAGCCTCCGGCAGCACGGTGATGCCCGAGCGGCCCGCCAACAGCCGCTGCCAGGCCAGCTCGACATTGCACCCCAGGGGTGACACCAGGCCCATGCCGGTGATGACAACGCGGCGCATCAACGGGCCGCTCCGTGTGCGGCGGGCGCCACGGCGCTGCGGTGGGAAAGAGGGGTGGGGGTCATGGAATCACCTCGCTGGTTGCCGCCTGGCGCCTCTGCGGCCCCGGGTTGACGGAGCCAGCGGCCGCCCGGTGGCGGGCCACGCGGTCACACCGCCGCAGAAGGGCCGGGCATTTATGATTGGGGCCGTCATCATAAACACAAAACATCGCTTTGCGTACGGTCGCAATCAATAGAAGGCCCACCCCATGAAAGTCTCCAAGGCACAGGCCGCCGAAAACCGCCAGGGCATCCTGGACGCCGCCGCCCGGCTCTACCGCGAGCGCGGCCTGACGGGCGTGGGTGTGGCCGACATCACACGCGACGCGGGACTCACCCACGGCGGGCTGTACCGGCATTTCGAGTCCAAGGACGCCCTGGTGCGTGAAGCCTGCGCCCGCGCATTCGACTGGTCGATTGCACCGCTGGACGGCCACACGCCCAACGCCAGCGTGGCCGACCGCATCCAGAGCTACCTCTCGTCCCAGCACCGCGACGCCCCCGGCACCGGCTGCCCCGTCGCTGCCCTGGCGGTGGACGCAGCGCGCGCGGGTGGCGAGTTGTCGCAGGTGTTTGCCGACGGCATCGAGCGCAACATCCAGCGCTTTGCGCAGCTGCTGGCCGACAGCACGCCTGCCGCGCCCGCCATGCCCGCCATGCCCGCCATGCCCGTTGTGTCCGCTGGCACCGCGCCGCAGGATGCCGACGAAGCGACGGCGGCCGCCGCCGCAGCCATCCACCGCGCGCACGCCATGCAGGTGCTGGCCACCATGGTCGGCGGCCTGGTGCTGGCCCGGGCCACAGCGGCCGCGCAGCCGGGCTTGTCTGAGGAGATTCTGACCACCCTGCAGGACCAGCTGATCCAGTGGCTGGAGGCACCGAGCGCTGAAGGCCGGTGAGCAGGGAAAGATATTTTGCTATCAAAAAGAGAGCTTCTTGCGCTACATGGATGCGCGCAAGAAGCTCTTTTGAGCATGAAACCGAGAGGCCATCCGGCAGGCGGCAGGGTGCGCCGCCGCCCCTCGGCGGGAGGGATCAGGCGCAGCAGGCGTCGCTGGCCAGCGCCACCGATGGGCTGCCAAACGCCGCACGGCGCCACCAGGGGGTGGCGGTGCTGGCCATCTCCACCGGCGTGCGTGTGAAACGGTACTGCAGGCGCTGTTGGCCCACGGGCTCGACCACGGCGTGTTGGCCTGCAGCCACCCACAGGGTCTGGCCGGCGTGCAGGAACACGTCCCCGGCTTCGGCGCCCGTGCCGTAGGGGCCCTCGTCCAGCGTGACCCAGGCCTGGCCTTCGGCGATGCGCAGGGCCATGGGCGCGCGGGGCGTGAGGCTGAGGGCCTTGCCTGGCAGCAAGGTGCTGGCACCGTGGGCGGCAGCAGCCGTGGCAGCGGTGGAAAAGAACTGGAAGGTCTGCGAGGTGGTCATGTGAATCTCCGGGTTTACCCTTGATGGACTGTATGGTGCTCTGTGCTAATTGCAGCGTCCAATGAAAAGGAATGCAGCAATTGATGCTCTTCTTGCATGTCGCGCTCAAGCGGGCTTGCTTTCGCGCGGTGCCGCTATCCGAATGAGAGCAAAACGGGCGATTCCGAGCACCAGGCGCCCTCCGGCGCCCAGTGCCTGGGCCCCCGCCAGCCCCACGGCGCGCCCGCCCTGGGCCAGTGCCTGCACCAGGTCGCGCAGGGGCTGGACCACGCCACACTCCCATTCGGCACCGGGCCGCAGGGCACGCTGGGCCTGCGCGGGCACCGGGGCCGGGGCGCCGAGCCAATGGAAGGCCACGTCCTCGCCGGGCGAGCCCGCCGGGGCCCAGACCTCCATCACCACATGCTGGCCCGCTGCGATGTCGAGGCGGTCACCGGCCTGCAGCAGGTGGTCGGCCACGCCAAGGGCCAAATCTGCGGGCATGTCGGCGGGCTGGCGGCTAGGCAAGGCCCCGCTCAGCGTGAGCCAGACGCGGCCCTGGGCAATCTCCAGCACGCTGCGCTCACGCGGGTGCAGCGACAGGGCACGGCCGGGGGTCAGTTTCCAGCAACCGGCCGCAGAACGGCCAGCCACGGCGGCTTGCACGGATTGTTGCGATTCCAGAACGTTGCGGGCAGACATGACAGGCTCCTTAGAGTGGATAAAACAGGTGTTTTGGAGCATGAATAGTGATCCTTGCGCCACACACAGTCCAATGAAAACGCGGTACGCTATTCATTCCATCAACGCATGAATCAAATCCCTCCGGGAGACCTGCCATGGCCTCAGCCGAATACTCACCCGCTGTGCTGCGCACCCGCCCTGTGGCCATGGGCCACTGGCGCGCCTTTCTGGCCGTGGCGCGGCACCTGAACTTCCGCGCCGCTGCCGATGAGCTGGCGCTCACCCAGTCGGCGGTGAGCCGCCAGATCCAGGCACTGGAAGAAGAGGTGGGCGTGGCGCTGTTCCTGCGCCACACGCGTGCGGTGGAGCTGACCAGCGCGGGCGCGCAGCTGCAGCGCGCCGTGGGCCCTGCCCTGGAGCGCATGGACGCCGCCGTGCGCCTGGTGCGCCAGACGGCCGGGCGCCGCAGCGTGGCCATCACCACCTGGGCCAGTTTTGCGTCGATGTGGCTGATTCCGCGCATGGAGGAGTTCCAGCGCGACAACCCGGGCATCGACATCCGCATTGATGCGAGCGATGTGCAGGTGGATCTGGAAACCTCGGACGTGGACCTGGCCCTGCGCTACGCCATGCCCGCCGGGGCCACGCAGGGCGGCATCCGCCTGTTTGGCGAACAACTGGCCGTGGTGGCCAGCCCCTGGCTGCTCAAGAGCGGCAAGCCGCTGCGCACCCCCGCCGATGTGGCGCAGTTCACCCTGATCGAGGCGGGCGACGCCCACCGCACGCACTACCTGGAGTACCTGAGCTGGCGCCGCTGGTTCGACACCCGCGACCTGACCAAGCTGCAACCCCAGCGCTGGCTGTACTTCAACTACGCCCACCAGATCGTGCAGGCCGCACTGGCCGGGCAGGGCCTGGCGCTGGCGCGCATGCCGCTGATTGCGGACGCGCTGGCCTCGGGCGACCTGGTGGAGGTGCTGCCCGGCCACCGCATCGACTCCCCCCTGGCCTACTGGCTGATGGTGGGGCCGCGCAGCCTGCACCGGCCGGAGATCAAGGCTTTTTGCGCCTGGCTGCAGGTGCAGGCCGAGGCCACCCGCCAGGCGATTGGCGATGTGCCCGACACGGATCTGAACGACAACCTGGACGGTGCCTGAAAAAGCAAAAAAGCGCCGACCTGGGCAGGCGCGGCGCTTTTGCTTCTGTTTTTATAGCAATCACCGCTTATCCAGCGCGCGGTGAAGGCCAATTTAGTTCATAAATATCAGGCCAATGTGACCCGCGCGAACTTGCGCTTGCCCACCTGCACCACGTAGGTGCCAGCGGCCAGCTTGAGGCCCTTGTCGCTGACCACGCCGCCATCCACACGCACGCCGCCGCCGTCGATCAGGCGGTTGGCTTCGCTGCCCGAGGGCGCCAGGTTGGCCTGCTTGAGCAGCGCACCAATGCCCAGCGGTGCGCCCGACAGGCTGACCTCGGGAATCTCATCCGGCACGCCGCCCTTGCTGCGGTTGATGAAGTCCTGCTCGGCCGCATCGGCCGCTGCAGCGCTGTGGAAGCGCGTAGTGATCTCCTTGGCGAGCATCACCTTGGCGTCCTTGGGGTTGCGGCCGCCCGCCACCTCGGCCTTGAGCGCGGCGATTTCGGCCAGGCTTTGGAACGACAACAGGGTGAACCAGTCCCACATCAGGGTGTCGCTGATCGACAGCACCTTGGCAAACATGGTGTTGGCGTCCTCGGCAATGCCGATGTAGTTGTTCTTGGACTTGGACATCTTGTCCACACCGTCAAGGCCTACCAACAGCGGCATGGTGAGCACACACTGCGGCTCCTGGCCATATTCCTGCTGCAGGTGGCGGCCCATGAGCAGGTTGAACTTCTGGTCCGTGCCACCCAGCTCCAGGTCACTCTTGAGCGCTACCGAGTCGTAGCCCTGCATCAGCGGGTACAAAAACTCGTGCACCGCGATGGACTGGCCGGTGGTGAAGCGTTTGTGGAAGTCGTCGCGCTCCATCATGCGTGCCACGGTGTAGCGGGATGCGAGCTGGATCATGCCGCTGGCGCCCAGGGGTTCGCTCCACTCGCTGTTGTAGCGGATCTCGGTCTTGGCCGGGTCCAGCACCATGCTGGCCTGCTTGTAGTAGGTCTCGGCATTCACCTTGATCTGCTCGGGCGTGAGCGGCGGGCGGGTGCTGTTGCGGCCCGAAGGGTCGCCGATCAGGCTGGTGAAGTCGCCAATCAGGAAGATGACCTGGTGGCCCAGATCTTGCAATTGCCGCATCTTGTTCAGCACCACGGTGTGGCCGATGTGGATGTCGGGCGCGGTGGGATCGAGCCCCAGCTTGATGCGCAGCGGCTGGCCCGTGGCCTCCGAGCGCGCCAGCTTCTTGACCCATTCGTCCTGCGGCAGCAGTTCCTGCACGCCGCGCAGCGAGATTTCGAGGGCTTGTCTTACACCATCAGAGACCGGGGTTGTTGTAACAGCAGATTGATTCATAAGGGTTTTTTGGGATGTCTAGACAGCATGCGCCGCTATACTTCAGCCCACATTGCAGAGGCGGATTCTAGTGGGCCCGCCGTTTTGACCTGTTTTTATCAACCTGTCGAATGGCTGCAGCCTGACAGTCTGTGGTCCTGGCCTCGCCCCGCATTCACACCGGGGGAACGCCATGGCACCACAATCACCCTGGGGATAGACCTTTGATTCACGGCCTCACTACGGTCCGCACCGCCAGCACCGCTTTGCTTGACCGACTGTCCCGCACGATCCAACAACACCCCAAACGCATCACCGCCGCCGTTGCCGCCGTCCTGCTGACGGGCGGCGGCGGGGCCTTCGCTGTGGCGTCTTTCGCGCCCGATCCGGCCGAGCTGCCCGTGCGCATGGTGAGCTACCCCGTCGAATCGCTGGCCGAGAACCTCGTGCTGGGCGAGCTGGAGACCCCGGGCTTCTCGCTGTTCCGCTCCGAGCAGGTGCGCTCCAGCGACACCCCCGAATCCCTGCTGCAGCGCCTGGGCGTGGCCGACCCGGCCGCCGCCGCCTTCATGCGTGGTGACACCCCCGTGCGCCAGAACGTGCTGGGCCGCACCGGCCGCATCGTGTCGGCCGAAACCACCGACGACCACCGCCTGGTGCGCCTGACGGTGCGCTGGGTGCCGGACGACAGCGGCAACTTCCGCCGCCTGATCGTCGAGCGCAAGGGCGACAACAAGTTTGCGACGCGCATCGAAACTGCCAAGATGACGACCAGCAGCCGGCTGTCCGGCGGCATCATCCAAAGCTCGCTGTTTGCCGCCACCGACGCGTCCAACATCCCCGACGCCGTGGCCGTGCAGGTGGCCGAACTGTTCTCGGGCAACATCGATTTCCGCCGCTCGCTGCGCAAGGGCGACCGCTTCTCGGTGGTGTACGAAACCCTGGAAGCCGATGGCGAGCCGCTGAGCAGCGGCCGTGTGCTGAGCGCCGAGTTTGTCAACAACGGCAAGACCCACCAGGCGGTGTGGTTCCAGGAATCCAACGCCACCAAGGACGCCTACTACACGCTGGACGGCGAAAGCATGCGCCGCGCCTACCTGGCCTCGCCGGTCGAGTTCTCGCGCGTAACCAGCGGCTTCAAGATGCGCCTGCATCCCATCCTGAAGACCTGGCGCGCCCACCTGGGCACCGACTTCGCCGCCCCCACGGGCACCGCCGTCCGCACCGTGGGCGATGGCGTGGTGGAGTTCTCCGGGGTGCAGAACGGCTACGGCAACGTGGTGTTCATCAAGCACCGCAACCAGCATGTCACGGTGTACGCCCACCTGAGCCGCATCGACGTGCGCCAGGGCCAGTCGGTCGAGCAGGGCCAGACCCTGGGCGCCGTGGGTGCCACGGGCTGGGCCACCGGCCCGCACCTGCACTTCGAGTTCCGCGTCAATGGCCAGCACCAGGACCCCATGACCATCGTGGCCCAGAGCGAAGCCGCTGCGCCCGTCTCGGCCGCCGGGCGCCCCGCGTTTGACCGCCTGGCCGCCAACATGCGTGTGCAGCTGAACGCAGCGGCACTCATCGAGCAAGCCAGCGCTGAATGAAGCCCCCCCTGAGTCGCTGCGCGCCTTCCCCCCGAAGGGGGACGCCGCCAGCGCTCGCAAGCAAAGCGCCGCACACGCGGCGCGGCGGCCCTTGCGCGGCGGCCGCTGGCCTTCGCCGCGCCAGTTGCAACGCGCATAGCGCTGCTGAAAGCGGGGCTTTGAGGCCCACACTTTCACATTGCGCACAGCTGCAGTGAGCGCATCCGATCTGTACATCGGCCTGATGTCGGGCACCTCGCTCGACGGCATCGATGGGGTCCTGGCAGACTTCTCCGGCCCGCGCATGCGGGTCAGCCACCACGCCAGCGCCCCCTTTGCGCCCGCCTTGCGCGCCGAGCTGCTGGCCCTGAACACCCCCGGCGACAACGAACTGCACCGCGCGGCCCTTGCAGGCAACGCGCTGTCGCGCGCCTATGCCGAGGTGGTGCAGACGCTGCTGCAGCGCAGCGGCCTGCCTGCCAGCGCCATCCGCGCCCTCGGCGCCCACGGGCAGACTGTGCGCCACCGCCCCCAGGAATTCGACGGCACGGGCTACACCCTGCAGCTGCTCAGCCCCGCCCTGCTGGCCGAGCGGACCGGCATCACCGTGGTGGCCGACCTGCGCAGCCGCGACGTGGCAGCGGGCGGCCAGGGCGCGCCACTGGTGCCCGCCTTCCACCAGGGCATCTTCGGGCGGCCTGGTGAGACGGTGCTGGTGCTGAACATTGGCGGCATCTCCAACCTCAGCGTGCTGGGCGCGGACGGCAGCGTGCTGGGGTTTGATTGCGGGCCCGGCAATGCGCTGATGGACCACTGGTGCCAGCTGCACACCGGCCAGGCCTTCGACAGGGATGGCGCCTGGGCTGCCACCGGGCAGGTGCTGCCCGCCCTGCTGGCATCGCTGATGCAGGAGCCTTTTCTGCACAAGCCGCCGCCCAAGAGCACGGGGCGCGACCTGTTCAACCCCCCCTGGCTCACCMCCCACCTGGAGCGCTTCGGGTCGGCAGCGCCCGCCGATGTGCAGGCCACATTGACAGAATTCACTGCTACCGCCTGCTCAGCATGCGTTGATAGCTGCAAAATGGATAGCAAAATCCTGGCGGTGTGTGGGGGTGGTGCGCTCAACACCCAGCTCATGCGCCGCCTGCAGGCCCTGTGCCCTGCGCTGCAGGTCGTGGCCACCGATGCCCTGGGGCTGCCCGCGCTGCAGGTCGAAGCCGCCGCCTTTGCCTGGCTGTCGCGCCAGGCCCTGCACCAGGCCCCCGGCAACCTGCCCAGCGTGACCGGCGCAGCGGGTGCCCGCGTGCTGGGTGCGGTGTACCCGGCGTGAGCGCAGCAGCGGAATCCCTCCACCCATGAAAAAACCGCCCGAAGGCGGTTTTTGTCTTTGGGGCATCCGGGGCACCGGCCTCCCGGCCCGCCCCAAGGCCTGTCAGGCTATCAGGCCGAGAAGCTGGAGCCACACCCGCAGGTGGTGGTGGCGTTGGGGTTCTTAATCACAAACTGGGCGCCCTGCAGGTCTTCCTTGTAGTCGATCTCAGCGCCCACCAGGTACTGGTAGCTCATCGCGTCGATGAGCAGCGACACGCCATTCTTGGTCATGGTGGTGTCGTCTTCGTTGGTGATTTCGTCGAAGGTGAAGCCGTACTGGAAGCCGGAGCAGCCACCACCCTGCACAAACACGCGCAGCTTCAGGTCAGGATTGCCTTCCTCGGCAATCAGGTCCGCCACCTTGGCCGCAGCACTGTCGGTGAAGAGGATGGGGGCGGGCATTTCGGTCTGGATGTTGTCGGCAACGGCGCTCATGGGGTACTCCGGGTTCGGTATTTGGGGTTAATACTACTGCAAACCGCTCGGGAATTCAGATCACGGATTGTTTGACGCCAACTTCAGTGGGGGCTTTTCCTCAACCAGCACGGCGGTCGGGAACAACTGCCCGGCAATCACGGCGCCCTGGTGCATCTCCAGCGCCTTGTAGTGCACGTTGCCGGTGATCTGCGCCTTGGGCTGCAGCTCCAGCAATTCACCCGCATGCACGGGGCCCAGCACCTGGCCATTGATGATCACGTGGTCGGCATGCACGGCACCCTCCACCCGCGCGGTCTCCGAAATCACCAGGATGCTGGGCTGCTCTGCCCCCGCACGGATATCGCCCACCACTTCACCATCGATGCGCATGCCCTCGGCAAACAGCACATTGCCTTCGATTTTGGTGCCCTGCGCGACCAGGCTCTTGATGGGGGGCTGCTTCTTACGCGAAAACATGGGCAGGACTCCTGAATAAGCACGCGGGCCGGACGACCCACATGCGGATGAATGAGAAAACCGACGCCACTGGTACCGACCCATGCACAAGGCACAGGGCCACTGGCACCCCCGGGGCGGGCCCCACCGGCTGCGACGGGGTCACGGGGCTACCTGTGGGGCAGCCCCCTTTTGCCTCTTCTTACTCGATGGCCATGGTCTGCGTGGTGCGGACGGTGGCGCCGTCCAGCACGCGCGCGGTCACGGTTTTTACCACGGCATGGGGCGGCAGATCGAGGACCCCCTCCATGCGGCGGTACTGCTTGACCTGCAGGGGCTGCCCCTGGGGCGGCAGGGTCTGGGTCCAGGGTTTGCCATCCTGGGTGCCCGCCAGCACCAGCTCCAGACGGCCATTGAACTCGGGCGCATTGCGGGCCGCCTGGATGACCAGCACCTGCCAGCGCAGCTGCATCCCACCCAGCACTTCGGCCTGCAGGGCGCGGATCGCCAGGCCATCGGTCTTGGCCGCCGGGATCAGCTTTTCGAAGAACCCCAGGTCTTCGCGCAGCGTCCGGTTGTCAGCCTCCAGCTGGCGCACCTGGGCCATCAGGCTCTCCTTGGCGGCGCGCTCGGTGGCCAGCAGGCTCTCGGCGGTCAGCGCCACCGTTTGCCGCTCCTGGCCCTCATCGCGCAAGCGCGTGATTTCGGCCTTCATCTGGTGCACCTCGTCGCGCGAAACGGTGTCCAGCCCGGCGATGGATTTGCCAAACTCGAACGCCCACAGCGCCACCGCCGCACAAAAGCCCAGCACCACCGCCAGTGCCAGCCAGCGAAAGGGCCAGGGCAAGGCACTGCGGATGGCCACCCGGGGGGCGCTGATGGTCAGCCGACGGCGCAGCAGGCGAAAGCGCATAGGGTCAACAGGCGTGTCTTGGTCATACAGCCCCAAAAAGAAAAGAGCGCACCATAAACGAAAAAACCGCCCGAAGGCGGTTTTTCTCTGTAAAGCACCCCAGGGATGCTTTGCAGCAGATGCCGCACAGGGCGGCATCCGGGCAGGGCCAAGGTTTAACGCTTGGAGAACTGCTTGGCGCGGCGTGCGGAGTGCAGACCGACCTTCTTACGCTCGACTTCACGTGCGTCGCGGGTCACGAAGCCGGCTTGGCTCAGTGCGGGCTTCAGCGTTGCGTCGTAGTCGATCAGGGCACGGGTGATACCGTGGCGGGCAGCGCCAGCCTGGCCGGATTCACCGCCACCGTGCACGTTGATCTGGATGTCGAAGGTTTCGACATGGTTGGTCAACGCCAGGGGTTGCTTGGCAATCATGATCGAGGTTTCGCGGCCGAAGTAGGACTGGATGTCCTTGCCGTTCACCGTGATCTTGCCAGTGCCTTTTTTCAGAAACACGCGGGCGACGCTGGACTTGCGACGGCCGGTGCCATTGTTCCATTCACCAATCATCTCAAGGCTCCTTAGATTTCCAGAGCCTTGGGCTGCTGGGCGGTGTGGGGATGCTCTGCACCGCCATACACCTTGAGTTTCTTGATCATTGCGTAACCAAGGGGGCCCTTGGGCAGCATGCCCTTGACAGCCTTTTCCAGCGCGCGGCCGGGGTGCTTGGCTTGCAGGTCGCGGAAGTTCGTGGCCGTGATACCGCCGGGGTAACCCGAGTGGCGGTAGTACACCTTGTCCAGGGACTTGGTGCCGGTGACCTTGAGCTGGGCTGCGTTGATGATGACGATGAAGTCACCGGTATCGACGTGAGGCGTGTAAATGGCCTTGTGTTTGCCGCGCAAACGGAGAGCAACTTCGCTGGCTACTCGTCCGAGGACCTTGTCGGTCGCGTCAATCACAAACCACTCGTGCACGACCTCAGCGGGCTTTGCGCTGAAAGTAGTAGTCATGAGTTTTCTCTTGAAAGAGGGTTTGGCGGGTCCTTTTCCACGGTCGGTGCTTCTCTTTCGGAAGCCTCTTAGGTGGCGCTTGATCTTCGCCGCGGGACCACAAAAGCGCTGCGAAGCCCTCGATTATACGAATTTGTGCCTTAAGGGCGCAAGCGACAAGTCCAGATCGCCCCAGACACCCGCCAAAAACCCGCCGAACCCAGTCAATTGGGCGTCTGGCGGCGGCGCTGCTCCTCGGCTTCGTAGCGGCGGCGGTTTTCCACGCAGATGGGCTGCCCGGCCTGCGACGGCTTCTGGCACTCCTGGTGGATGCACATGGGGCGCGACAGGAAATTGGCGTCGGCACAGGCCTCCTGGGGCGATGGAACACGCGGTGGCGGTGGCTTGGGTTTGGGTTCGGCCACCACGGGCGGGGGTGGCGGCTCGGGCTCTTCGCGCACCACGATGGGCGTCGGCACAGGCTCCGGCGCACCACGCTTGGCTGTGCGGGGCGCCACCCGGGGCGCCGATGCCGCTGCGGAGGCCGGGGATGCAGCAGAGGCTGCCGCAGCCGCACCTGCTGCCGCCAGCCCGGCGGGACTGGACGCCCCTTCCATCGCAGCAGCAGCGGTTTCTGTAAGAACGACCTCTGCCGAAGCTGGTGCCACAGGCGGTGCAGGCGGCTCGGCCATCTCGGTAATGATGTCGTCTTGGGGCGCCTTGTTGCCCTGCATCCACCGCAGGCCGGCAGCAGAGGCCACCACCACCAGCACAGCCACCACCAGCCCCGCAACCAGGGGCGAGCGCCGCTTGGTGGGTCTGGCAGTTTTGCCCGCAGCGCGCACCGTGTCCCGCTCCAGCGGCAGGGCACGCGGCTCGCCCCCATGCCGACGGTGGTGGGCTGCGCCGTCATGGCGCGAATCATCGGCCGCCACGGTGTCGCCTGCGTCGATGAACACCGTGTCCCCCGGGTCGGCAAACACGGTGTCGGGGCCTCCCAGCATGACCGTGTCGGCGCCCGGGTCCGTCGCGGGCCGGCCCACGCCGCTGTCCACCACCACGGGAGCCGCCGCATCGGAGGCCTCGGCACGCTTCGCCTGGGCCTGCATCTCGGCCACGATGCGCGGTGCCGAGGTCACGTCCACCGTGGGCGTGAGCAAGCCGGGGCCGGGTTGGTCGGCGGGCTCGACCCAGATATCGCCCAGCTCGGCGCGGAAATCAAAATGCTGGACATCGTCCGGCGGCGAAGTCATCTCCATGGCCTGGAGAAAAGCGTCGATGCTCTGCGGCCGGTCTTCGGGCCGCAGTGCCAGGGCTTGCGCAATCGCGGCCACAAAAGGCGCCGAATACTCCACGCCAAACTGCCGCTTGACGGTCTTGGCGATGCGCGGGAACGACACCATGCGGTCGCGGATCGAGCGCAGCGTGGAGGGCAGCGGGGTGTCGTTGGCCAGACAGCCGTGCATCACGGCCGCCAGCGAATAGAGGTCGCTCCACGGGCCCTGGCGCAGCTCCTCGTCGCCGTCGGAATACTGCTCGATCGGTGCGTAGTTCACCTTGAGCACGGCCGTGTGCTTGCGGTCCTGGTCGTTGATCGCGTGCCGGGCCGCGCCCAGGTCCAGCAGCACCGGCGGGCCGTTGTCCTGCAGGAAGATGTTGTCGGGCGAAATGTCGCGGTGCAACGTGTTCCCGTCGTGCAGCACCCGCAGGGCGTCCAGCACCGACCACAGCAGCTTGCGCAGCCAGACCTCGGGCGGGGGCGTGCGCATCTGGGCGCGTGCCTGCTTGAAGGTCATGCCACTGTAGAGCGGCATCACCATATAGGCGGTGTTGTTGGCCTCCCAGAACCGGAACACCTTGACCAGCGACGGATGGTCAAACTGGGCCAGCAGTCGGGCTTCGCCCACAAACGAGGCCAGGCCGGTGTGGAAGGTCTGCTGGTCGGACGAGGACCGCACCCACAGCGACTGCCCTTCGGAGCGCCCGGCCAGGGCCGAGGGCATGTATTCCTTGATCGCCACCGCCCGGTGCAGGGAATGGTCGAACGCCTTGTAGACCATGCCAAACCCGCCCACCCCGAGGAGCGCCAGGATCTCGAATTCGGCCAGCCGGGTGCCGGGGGGCAGCGCATCGACATGGCTGACTCCCGTGGCAGGGGCTTGGCGGAGGCTTTCGGTCATGGTCAAAGGACGTGGCGTGCTTGCGGTGTCGAAGGCGGTTCAAGAGCGCGACGGAGCGCCAGCACCGCCGCAGGCGCGATCATGCGGCATGGCAGCGGGCGATTTCGAAACAAATGGCTAACAAATGCCGACCTGTCTGCCAAAAACATCACGCTCGTGGCCATCCGGCCGTTCGGATTGTGCCGTGGCCCGGAAAGATACACCCAAGCAGACCCCACGGCACCCCGCCCTGGCGGGTGGCACCACAAAAAAGGCCCGCCGGGGGGCGCACTCGTTACCATTGGGCCATGTTCAGTTATCGCCACGCCTTCCACGCGGGCAACCATGCCGATGTGCTCAAGCACACGGTTTTGATTGCCGCCTTGCAACACCTCACCGAAAAAGACGCGGCACTGACCGTGCTGGACACCCATGCAGGCGCCGGCCTGTACCGGCTGGACGGGGACTACGCCAGCACCAGCGGCGAAGCCGCCGACGGCATCGTCCGCCTTTTTGCCCCCACCGCACCCCCCCTCACCCCGGCCCTGCAGGCCTATGTGGACATGGTGAACGCGTTCAACCAGGGCAATACCCTGCGTGTCTACCCCGGTTCGCCCTTCATCACCCAGCGCCTGCTGCGCAGCCAGGACAAGCTCAAGCTGTTCGAGCTGCACCCGACCGACCTGCGCTCCCTCGCAGGCAATGTCGCCCAGCTGGAGGCAGGCCGCCAGGTGGCCGTGCTGCACGAAGACGGGTTCGAAGGCATCAAGAAATTTTTGCCCCCACCGGCCCGCCGCGCGCTTGTGCTGTGCGATCCAAGCTATGAAATCAAGAGCGACTATGCCAAGGTGCTCGACATGGCAGCCGACTCGCTCAAGCGTTTTGCCACCGGCACCTACGCGTTCTGGTATCCGATCATCCCGCGCCCTGAGGCACACGACCTGCCCCGCCGCCTCAAGACACTGGCCACCAAGGCGGGCAAAAGCTGGCTGCACGCCACACTCACGGTGAAAAACAGCAAGCTCGTCGAAACGGCTGCGGGTGAAGTCAAGCGCCCCGGCCTGCCCGCCAGCGGCATGTTCCTGATCAACCCGCCCTACACGCTCAAGGCGGCCCTGAAGACCGCGCTGCCGCAGATGGCCGAGCTGCTGGCGCAGGACAAACACGCCACGCACACGCTCGAATCCGGCGGCTGAAGCGCCCTACCCCGCGGCTCCAGCCATGGGCCGTGACAACGCGGGCCATAACGCCCTCGTCAAGGCGCAGCCGGGCAATCCTTTTCGTCGTCGTCCAGCGCAAACAGCTCCACCGGCTTGAGCCCCAGGCCGATCATGCCCAGGGCCTCGGCCGCGCCACGGCTGAGGTCGATCACCCGGTTGCGGACATGGGGGCCCCGGTCGTTGATGCGCACCACCACCGTGCGCCCCGTGGCCTGGCTGCGCACGCAGACCCGCGAGCCAAACGGCAGCGTGGGGTGCGCCGCCGTGAGCGCCCGCATGTCAAAACGCTCCCCGCTGGCCGTGCGCCGCCGGTGGAACTGCGCCCCGTACCACGAGGCCAGCCCCACCTCGTCGGCCGTGGCCAGCCCCAGAGACGAAGCATCCACGCCCGGGGGCGGGAGCGGCGGTGGTGGCGGGGGGTCGATCAGCATGGCCTCGCCCGGCACCGTCAGGAGGTGGGGGGCCAGCGCATCGGCCTCTGCCGACAGCCCTTGGGCCAGCGCGGGGGCCGCCACCAGGGCCCACAGCAACCCCACACACACCGCATGCCTGACAAGCCCCTGCAGGGCACCACGGCAGGCGGGCAGCGGCAGGCCACCCCAACCCATCAGATCCCCAGGCGGCGACAGATCTCCAGCGTCGCGGCGCTTTGGTTCATGGTGTAGAAGTGCAAGGCGGGCACGCCCGCGCTGCGCAGCTGGTCGCACAGGTCGGTCACCACATCCAGGCCAAAGGCCTTGATGCTGGCTGTGTCGTCCCCAAACCCCTGCAGGCGCAGGCGGATCCAGCGCGGGATCTCGGCGCCACACGCGTCCGAGAAACGCATGAGCTGTGTGGAGCTGCCAATGGGCATGATGCCCGGCACCACCGGCACATTGGCGCCCAGGCGCTGCGTGTCTTCCATGAAGCGAAAGTACGCGTCGCTGTTGTAGAAATACTGGGTGATGGCCGAATCCGCCCCGGCCTGCACCTTGGCCACATAGGCCTTGAGGTCCGCCTCGGGTGAGCGCGCCTGGGGGTGCACCTCGGGGTAGGCCGCCACCTCGATGTGGAAGTCGCGCCCCGTCTCCGCGCGGATGAAGGCCACCAGGTCGCTCGCGTACTGGAACTCGCCGCCCGCGCCATAGCCGCTGGGCAGGTCGCCGCGCAGCGCCACCAGGCGCTTGACACCCATGGCCTTGAGCGTGGCCAGCTGCTCGCGCACCGACTGGCGCGTGGCGCCAATGCAGGAGAAGTGCGAGGCCGCGCCCACGCCCTCGGCCAGGATCTCGCGCACGGTGCCAAAGGTGCCTTCTTGTGTGGAGCCCCCGGCGCCATAGGTCACCGAGCAAAAGTCCGGGTGCAGCACATACAACTGCTGGCGGGCTACGCGCAGCTTTTCGGCGCCTTCGGGCGTCTTGGGCGGGAAGAACTCAAAACTCACAGGGAAACCGGTGCCCTGTGCATTGGCAGCATTCATGCAGCCCTCCTTGCATGGATAAAAAATTCACGGTTGCCGTCGCCGCCCTGGATGGGGCTGTCCAGCCACGCCAGCACGGCCAGGCCCACGGTGGCGCAGCAGTCGCGGATGCGTTGTTCGACCACGGCATACAGAGCCTCGTCGCGCACGATACCGCCCTTGCCCACCTGGCCCGGCTGCAGCTCGAACTGCGGCTTGACCAGCATGACCAGGTCGCCCTGCGGTGCCAGCAGTGGCACCAGCGCGGGCAACACCAGCGTGAGCGAGATGAACGACAGGTCGCCCGTCACCAGGCCAAATTCGGGCGTGATGTCCACGTCGGCACGGTCGGCGCGGCGGCGGCGCTCCACCGGCAGCGTGCCCTGCGCACGGGCCTTGGCCAGTTCGGCGCGTTCGGACTTGAAGGCTTCGATGTCCTTTTCCTTGGCATCGTCGCTGTCGTCGTAGTCCTCGTCCACCTGGCCGCCGTTGCGCATCCAGCTGTAGGGGGCCTCGGGCTGGGTCTCGTTGTCTTCTTCCAGCTCGATGACTTCCGAGAGCGCCAGCTCGCAAGCCTGCAGCAAAGCCTCGGCGGTCAGCGAGCGGGCGTTCACGCCCTCCACATACACCACCCGCGGGTCGCTGCGCAGCCGCTCGTGCAGCTGGTCATGGCCCACGTCCACGCCAACCACCTGCGCTGCGCCGCGCTGCAGCAGGCAGTCGGTGAAGCCGCCGGTGCTCTGCCCCACGTCCAGGCAGCGCAAGCCTTCTACCTTCAGGCCCAGGGCATCGAGCGCACCTTCGAGCTTGAGCCCGCCGCGCGAGATGTACCTGGCCTCGGCGCCGTCGAGCAACTGCACCTCGGCAATGGCCGGGATGTCGTCGCCATTCTTGGCCACCTTCTGCCAGGGCGCGAGCGGCGACAGGCGCCATTCGACACCCGACGCAATCAGGCGCTGGGCCTGCGAGCGGGTGGCGGCATGCCCCCGCTCCACCAAAAACACATCTGCGCGCATGGCGCCCGTCCTTTTATGAGTAAAAACAGCCGCTACCGCGCGACCATCATGCCCTGATAGCTATCATTAATATAGCAATTAGGCGATCAGCACCCGGCGTGCAAGCGCCGCTGCCCGGCCCCGCGCAGCGTCACGCCACGGGGGAAGGGGGCGCAGCCCCCTCAGCACATCCAATCAATAGCGGTACGTGTCTGGCTTGTAAGGGCCTTGCTTGGGCACGCCGATGTAGGCGGCCTGGTCGTCGCTCAGCTCGGTCAGCATGGCGCCCACCTTCTTCAGGTGCAGGCGCGCCACCTTTTCGTCGAGGTGCTTGGGCAGCACGTAGACCTTGCCGTTTTCGTAGTAGTCGCTGTGCGTGAACAGCTCGATCTGGGCGATGGTCTGGTTGGCGAACGAGTTCGACATCACAAAGCTGGGGTGGCCCGTGCCGCAGCCCAGGTTCACCAGGCGGCCCTTGGCCAGCAGGATGATGCGCTTGCCATCGGGGAAGATCACGTGGTCCACCTGGGGCTTGATCTCGTCCCACTGGCAGTTTTCTTCGAGCTTGGCGACCTGGATCTCATTGTCGAAGTGGCCAATGTTGCAGACGATGGCCTGGTCCTTCATCGCTGCCATGTGCTCATAGGTGATCACGTCGCGGTTGCCGGTGGTGGTCACGAAGATGTCGGCCTTGTCGGCCGCCCATTCCATGGTCACGACCTTGAAGCCTTCCATCGCGGCCTGCAGCGCGTTGATGGGGTCGATCTCGGTCACCCACACCTGAGCGCTCAGGGCGCGCAGGGCCTGGGCGCTGCCCTTGCCCACGTCGCCGTAGCCCGCCACCACGGCCACCTTGCCGGCGATCATCACGTCGGTGGCGCGCTTGATGCCGTCCACCAGCGACTCGCGGCAGCCATACAGGTTGTCGAACTTGCTCTTGGTCACCGAGTCGTTCACGTTGATGGCGCGGAACATCAGCGTGCCCTTGGCCGACATTTCCTTGAGGCGGTGCACGCCGGTGGTGGTCTCTTCGGTCACGCCGATGATCTCGGCGCTCTTGCGGCTGTACCAGGTGCCGTCTTCGGCCAGCTTGGCCTTGATGGCGGCAAACAGAATGCGCTCTTCTTCGCTGCCCGGGTTGGCCAGCACGGACGCATCCTTCTCGGCCTTCTTGCCCAGGTGCATCAGCAGCGTGGCATCGCCGCCGTCGTCCAGGATCAGGTTGGGGCCTTCGCCTGCAGTGCCCTTTGGGCCAAAGTCAAAAATGCGGTGGGTGTAGTCCCAGTACTCGGCCAGGGTCTCGCCCTTGATGGCAAACACGGGCGTGCCGGTGGCGGCGATGGCGGCGGCGGCGTGGTCCTGCGTGGAGAAGATGTTGCACGAGGCCCAGCGCACATCGGCGCCCAGGGCTTGCAGCGTCTCGATCAGCACGGCGGTCTGGATCGTCATGTGCAGGCTGCCGGTGATGCGGGCACCCTTGAGCGACTGCTTGGCCGCGAATTCCTCGCGGATGGCCATCAGGCCGGGCATCTCGGTTTCGGCGATGCGGATTTCTTTGCGGCCCCAATCGGCCAGGCCGATGTCGGCAATGATGCAGTCGGTGTTGACCGGGGCGTTGACGCGTGCGTTCATGGTGGTGTGCTCCAAAGCATGTTTGAAAAACCACTGGTCGGGGGGAGTGACAAGGCTCACCACACGAGAAGTGGATGAGCGTCGTTGCTGGGTGACTCCGAGCCTCACGCCCCGCCTGTGCTGGGGACGCTGCAACGCTCCTCGGATCGGCGGATTATAAAAGCAAGTGCCCGGCGGGGAAACATCCCCGGGCTGCGGGTGGGGCCGCCCGGCCATTGCCAGTCCTCGCCCGCTTACGTCGGCGGCATGCCAACCGCCCATGTCACCTGTGCGGCTGCCGGGGGCAGCGGAGCCCCTGACACTGGTGCTCTTTCAAAAGACCCATCGAGGAGCACAGCATGGACCCCAAGGACAAGGTCATCATCGTCACCGGCGGCGCCAGCGGCATCGGCCGCAGCATCGCGCGGCGTTTTGCGCAGGAGGGCGCGCGCGCCGTCGTCGTGGCCGACCTGCACCTGGAACCCGCCCAGGCCGTGGCGGCAGAATTCGGCGGCCTGGCCGTGCGCTGCGATGTGTCGAAAGAGGCCGATATCCAGGCCCTGGTAGCCACCACGCGCGAGCGCTATGGCCGCGTGGACGCCTATATCTCCAACGCGGGCATCCTGGGCCGCCCGGGTGGCATCGAGCTGGAAGACCCGCTGTGGGACGCCATGTGGAACATCCACGGCATGGCCCATGTGTGGGCGGCTCGCGCCGTGGTGCCCGAGATGGTGGAGCGCGGCGAAGGCTTTTTCCTGGTCACCGCCTCGGCCGCCGGGCTCTTGACCATCGTCGAATCCGCTCCCTACGCCGTCACCAAACACGCGGCCGTGGCCTTTGCCGAGTGGCTGCGCATCGCCTATGGCCGCAAGGGCGTGGGCGTGGCCTGCCTGTGCCCACAGTCGGTGCAGACGGCCATGGTCACGGGCGACGGCGGATCGGCCTCGCACGACGGCATCCTGCCGCCTGAGCAGGTGGCGAGCGACGTGCTGGCCGCCATGTTGGACGGGCGCTTTCTAGTGCTGCCCCACCCCGAGGTGGCGCAGTACTTCCGCAACAAGGGGCAGGACTACGAACGCTGGATCGGTGGCATGCAGAAGATGTATGCCCGCCACACGCAGGCGAAGTGAAACACCCCCTGAGGCGCTGTGCGCCTTCCCCCTCTCTCGCCCCGCTGTGCGGGGCGGGAGGGGGACGCATCCGGTGGCCTGGCAAAGCCAGCTCCACGGGTGCGCTGGCCTTGTGCGCGCCAGTTTCAAGCGCTGTGGGTGGCGTGCAGCGCAATGAATAGCTGATGCCTGCCCCGGGGAATCCAGAGCGCCCGCCCGGTAAAATCCCGCGATTCGGCGCACCGCGCCTGTCGCGCCCACTGCCGCAGCCCTTGCCGCAGCGGGCCCTAGCCCTCTTGGAATCCCCCCCGTGTCCTACGCCCCCGAAACCCGGCGCCGCCGCACCTTTGCCATCATTTCCCACCCCGACGCCGGTAAAACGACGCTGACGGAAAAGCTGCTGCTGTTCTCGGGCGCGATCCAGATCGCTGGCGCCGTCAAGGGCCGCAAGGCCAGCCGCCACGCCACATCCGACTGGATGGAGATCGAAAAGCAGCGCGGCATCTCGGTGGCCTCTTCGGTCATGCAGATGGCGTACCGCGACCACGTCGTGAACCTGCTCGACACGCCCGGCCACAAGGACTTCTCGGAAGACACCTACCGCGTGCTCACCGCCGTGGACTCGGCCCTGATGGTGATCGACGCGGCCAACGGTGTGGAAGCACAAACCCGCCGCCTGATCGAGGTCTGCC
This sequence comes from Acidovorax sp. GW101-3H11, assembly GCF_001633105.1. Taxonomy (GTDB): domain Bacteria; phylum Pseudomonadota; class Gammaproteobacteria; order Burkholderiales; family Burkholderiaceae_C; genus Acidovorax. The sequence goes on along the minus strand of NZ_LUKZ01000020.1, from coordinate 67,730 downwards.
GCCAGCGCGACACGCCCATCATCACCTTCGTCAACAAGATGGACCGCGAAGTGCGCGACCCGCTGGACATCATGGACGAGGTCGAGCGCGAGCTGGGCATGCCCTGCTGCCCCATGACCTGGCCCGTGGGCCAGGGCAAGGCCTTCGGCGGCATCATCAACCTGCGCACCCAAACCATGACGGTGTTCGAGTCCGGCAGCGAACGCCGCCCGCAGGACTTCGAGGCCATCCCCCTGTCCGACGAAACCACACTGCGCGCGCGCTTTGGCGCGGAGTTCGACGCCGCGCTGGAAAGCATGGAACTGGCCGTGGGCGCATCGCCCGCGTGGGACCATGAAGCCTTCCTGGCCGGCAAACTCACCCCGGTGTTCTTCGGCTCCGGCGTGAACAACTTCGGTGTGATGGAAGTGCTGGACGCCCTGGTGGACATGGCCCCGCCCCCCGGCCCCCGCGTGAGCACGCTCGAAGTAAACCGGCAACCCGTCGTCAAGACCATCCAGCCCGAGGACGAAGGCTTCTCGGGCGTCGTGTTCAAGGTGCAGGCCAACATGGACGCCAACCACCGCGACCGCATCGCCTTCGTGCGCGTGGCCTCGGGCAAGTACACGCCGGGCATGAAGCTCAAGGTGCAGCGCACCGCCAAGGAGCTGCGCCCCACCTCGGTCGTGACCTTCATGAGCCAGCGCCGCGAGGCAGTGGAAGAAGCCTACGCGGGCGACATCATCGGCTTTACCACCCACGGCGGCGTGCAGCTGGGCGACACCATCACCGACGGCGCCAACCTGCAGTTCACCGGCCTGCCGTTCTTCGCGCCCGAGATGTTCATGACCGTGGTGCTCAAGAACCCCCTGCGCACCAAACAGCTGCAACAGGGCCTGGCCCAGCTGGGCGAGGAAGGCGCGATTCAGGTCTTCAAGCCCGATGCGGGCGGCAACATGCTGCTGGGCGCCGTAGGCCAGCTGCAGTTCGAAGTGGTGCAGCACCGCCTGAAGGCCGAATACGACGCCGATGTCCGCCTGGAAGGCTGCCAGTACACCGGCGCGCGCTGGATCACTGCGGACAACGCGGCCGACCTGCGCGCGTTCACCGACGCCTACCCGCTGCGCCTGGCGCACGATGCGGCGGACACGCTGGCGTATCTGTGCACGTCGCCGTATGACGTGCGTTTGGCGCAGGAGCGGTTTCCGAAGATCCACTTCCATCCGCTGCGGGAGCATGCGGGGTTGGCGCTGCAGAAGGCGGGTTGAGCCCGCATGTTGCCCTTGGACTTCTGGCCGCCAGCGGCCCGCCGTGAAGTAGTTGGCGTCTTCACCGACATCGACGACACCCTCACCACCGAAGGCGCCATCACGCCCGACGCACTGCAGGCGCTGGCCGACCTGAAGGCTGCGGGGCTGGTGGTCATCCCCATCACCGGGCGGCCGATTGGCTGGTGTGAACCTTTCATGGCAGGGCCTGCGGGTTCGACCTGGCCGGTGGATGCCATGGTGGCGGAGAACGGGGCCGTGGCATTTGCCCGGGGCGCCGACTCGCGACAAACGCTGCTCAAACGCTACCAGCAAGACGCCGCCATACGCAGCGCCAACCAGGCGCGCATGCGCGAAATCGCAGCCCTGGTGGCGGACGAAGTCCCCGGCGTGGCCCTGAGCCGCGACAGCGCCGGGCGCGAGACCGACCTGGCGTTTGACTACGCGGAGTTCGACCAGCACACACCCGACACCGTGCAGCAGGTGCTGGCCCTGCTGCAGCGCGAAGGCATGCAGACCACGGTGAGCAGCATCCACATCCACGGTTGTTTTGGCGACTTCAACAAATGGCAGGGCGCGAACTGGATCGTGCGCGAGCTGTGGGGCCGCGACCTGGCGCAGGAGCTGGACCGCTGGGTGTTTGTGGGCGACTCGGGGAACGACCAGGCGATGTTCCACCACTTCACCCACAGCGTGGGCGTGGCCAACATCGCGCGGTTTGTGCCGCAGCTCAAGCACCTGCCGCGTTATGTGACCCAAGGCGAGCGGGGCGCGGGGTTTGCGGAAGTGGCGCGGGCGGTCCTCGCGGGCCGGTAAGGTGGCAGGCGGGCTTTTTCCGCTCGGTTTCACCGAAGAATTTTGAACAAAACCAGGCCTTTCCGCGCGATGGATATGCCTTGGCAGCTATATATTTAATAGCAACCAATCCTTCACTGCCGCGCGGTCGCCACTAGGCCTTGAGGAAGATGTCCGTATCCGGCGCAAAACACGCATGCAGCGGCAGCAACGCCCCCCCCAGCGCCCGGGCGTCTGAGCCCATGGTGCCCAGTTCCAGCCGGGGCGGCTGGTGCAGGCCTTCCCAGTTGTAGTCGGCCAGCGCGTGGCGGGCGCCTTCGCACAGGGCCTGCAGCAGCTCGGGGGCTGCGGCGCCATCGACCACCACGGCGTCCAGATCCAAAAATGCGGTGGCCGAGACGATGCAGTGCGCCAGGCCTGCTGCCGCGCGCGCAATCCAGCCCCGGCTGTGTTCCAGCCACGGGGCCTGCAGCACGCGTTTGTCGTAGGCGGCCATGGGGTCGAGGCCGTGTTCGCGAAAGCGCTGCTCCAGCTCCCACAGGGATGCCTGGCTGATGAGCTGTGCAGGCGCCTGCCCCGGTTGGGCGGGCGACAGTGGCAGCGAGGCGACGGCGCCCGCATTGCCATGCAGGCCCCGGTGCAGGTGCGAGTTGATGACCAGCCCGCCGCCCACAAAGGTGTCCATGAACAGGTACAAAAAGCTGGGGATGTCGCGCCCGCGCCCCTGCAGCAGCTCGGCCACGCAGGCCGCGGAGGTGTCCTTGGCAAAACTCACGGGCAGCTCGGTCATCTGCTGCACCTGCTCGGCCAGGTCGATGTTGTTCCAGGCTTCGGACTGCGCCTCGGTCAGCCCCAGCATGCGGTGCCAGCCGCCGAGCTGGAACGGCGCGGCCACGCCCACGCCCACCACGCGCGAGCGCAGCGGGCCCAGGCCGTCGAGCAGCTGGTTGAGGTGCGTGCGGATGGCGGGCAGCAGCACATCGATGTCGGGGAAGGCGTAGTCGAGCACGATGCGCTCGCGCACATGGCCGGTGAAATCCACCAGCAGCCAGTCGGCACTGCGGCGGCCGATCTTGATGCCGATGGCAAACGCGCCGTCGGGGTTGAGGCCAATGGGCACCGAAGGCTGGCCCACGCGGCCGCGCACGGGGGCTTCGCGGCGCAGCAGCTGGTCTTCGTCCAGCCGCGCGGTGATGAGGCCAATGGTCTGCGCCGTGAGTCCCGTGACCCGCGCCATCTCGGCCTTGGCCAGACTGCCGTGGGTACGCAGCGCCTGCAGTACCACGCGCTCGTTGAACTGGCGCAGCCCCACGTGGTTGGAGCCGCGCTGGCGCAGCAGCGCGGGGCTGGCGGCAGTGTTGTCAACGGCGGATGGAGATGCGTCGGTGTCCAGCATGGTGAAGAAACGGTCAGGCGTTCAGAGTGTCGCCGATGACGCCCTTGCGCAGCAGGAAGTTGCCCCAGGGCTGGCGCTCGCCAGTGACGACGATCGCATAGGCCTTTTTGACGCGCTCGTAGAACGCAAAACGCTCCACGCCTTCGGCCTGCGCGCTGGCCACGCCCTCGCGCGCCAGCACGTCCATGGTTTCGCGCTGCAGGGCTGAGCGGTACGGCACCTCGGTGCCACCCACCTGCATGTAGGCCACGGGGTGCGGCACATCCTGCGCCAGGGGCAGCACGCTGGCCACCGCTTGCACGGCGCGCGCCATGCCAATGCCGGGCAGGCGCAGCACGGGCTTGCCCGCGCCCAGGCTCATGGCGGTGAAGTTGGCGTCGGCCAGCACGATGGCGTCGTCGTGGCCCATCTCGGCCAGCACCTTGAGCAGGTCGGGGGTCAGCAGGGGATCAATGTTCTTCAGCATGGGGGCGTTTCAGGCAAGGCATTCGGCGGGCAGATCGGACGCGGCCATGGCCCCCGTCATCACCGCCACGGTGTCGCTCATGCTGATTTTTTTCGGGTTGACCACCGCAGCGCGTTTGCCCAGGCGGGCGATGTGGATGCGGTCGGCAATCTCGAACACATGGGGCATGTTGTGGCTGATGAGGATCACGGGCAGGCCCTTGTCGCGCACGCGGCGGATGAGCTCCAGCACCATGTTGCCCTCCTTCACACCCAGGGCGGCAGTGGGCTCGTCCATGATGACCACGTGGCGCGCAAACGCTGCTGCACGCGCCACGGCCACGCACTGGCGCTGGCCGCCCGACAGGGTCTCCACCGCCTGCGTCATGGAGCGGATGCCCACCTTCAGCTCGGCCATGCGGGCCACGCTTTCTTCGAGCATTTTCTTTTTGTCGAGCATGCGCAGTGCAGTGCCCAAGAGGCCCGGGCGACGCAGCTCGCGGCCCAGGAACAGGTTCTCGGCAATGGTCATCGCGGGGGCCACGGCCAGGTCCTGGTACACGGTTTCGATGCCCGCACGGCGCGCCTCGATGGGGCTCTTGAACTGGATGCGCTGGCCGTCGAGCAGGATCTCGCCTTCGTCCGGCACGGTGGCGCCGGACAGCGCCTTGATGAGGCTGGATTTGCCCGCACCGTTGTCACCGATCACGGCCAGGATTTCGCCCGCGCGCAGCTCAAAGTCGGCGCCATCGAGTGCGGTGACTTGGCCGTAGCGCTTGACCAGACCCTTGGCCTGCATGACCAGCGGAACGTTCGTAGTCTGGGTGGAAGTGGTCATGGTCAACGCACTCCTTTGCGCGAGAGTTGGTCGGTGGCCACGGCCAGGATCACGAGGATGCCGGTGACGAGGATCTGGTACACCGACGACACGCCCATGAGCGTGAGCCCGTTGCGGAACACGCCCACAATCAGCGCCCCCACCAACGTGCCCAGAATGACGCCGCGCCCGCCAAACAGGCTGGTGCCGCCCAGCACCACAGCGCTGATGGCGTCGAGATTCTCCGTCTGCCCCGCGTTCGGGTCGCCCGCGCCGGTGCGGGCCACCGACAGCAGCGACGCAATGCCGTAGAACAGGCCGGCCAGCACATACACGCCCAGCAGCACCTTGTCGGTGGCAATGCCGGTGAGGCGCGTGGCTTCGGGGCTGTTGCCCACGGCGTACACGTGGCGGCCCGGCGCAGTCTCGCGCAGCGCAAACCACGTGACGAGGTACAGGGCCAGCATGAGCACTGCGCCCCACACGATGGCGGTCTGGCCCAACTGGAAGGTGTTGCCCAGTGCGGTCATGCCAGCGGGGATGTCGGTGATGGTCTGCGCGCCCGAGTACAGCTGCGTGGCCGCAAACGCGATGTTGAGCGTACCCAGCGTCACGATGAAGGGCGGCAGCTTGATCTTGGTGACAAGCAGTCCGTTGATCAGGCCGAACAGCATGGTCACGGCCATGCCGCAGGCAATCGCCACGGGGGCCGAGAGGCCGTAGTCCGCCGCCATCTTGGTCATCACGATGCCGCCCAGCGCCATGACCATGCCACACGACAGATCAATGCCCGCGGTGAGGATGACCAGCGTCTGGCCAATGGCGATCACCGCCACCACCATGACCTGTTGCAGGATGAGCGCGAAGTTCTGCGCCGACAGGAAACGTTCGCTCTGCGTGGCAAAAAAGGCGCACGCCAGGATCAGCGCGATGAACGGCCCCAGCGTGGCCAGCGGCGGTAGTTTGGAAGCGGTCGAGGACATGGCGGCTCCGTGCGGGTGGATGAGGTGACTCTCAGAGAGAAGGCGTTTTTTCAGAGCTGCTCGCAAAACTCAGCGAAGCGGTTCTGACTAGGCGCTGCGTCGCAGGCAGTACGGTAGTACGACAAGACGCAGCAACGACGCCAGAAGAGCTTTGAGAGCGGCTCCTACTTGGCGCCCCAGCACAGGTCGGTGCCGGTCTTCACATCCTTGCTGTCCACGCCCGCCATGGGCTTGGCAGCAATCAGCGTCACGCCGGTGTCGGTGTAGCCGCTGACCTTCTTGCCGGTCTTGGCGTATTCCACGCCCGCCGCCACGCCCATCGCGGCCATGCGCAGCGGGTACTGCTGGCTGGTGGCGGCGATCACGCCCTTGCCCACATCGGCAATGCCTGCGCAGCCGCCGTCCACCGACACGATGAGCACGTTCTTCTCCTTGCCTGCAGCCTTGAGCGCGTTGTAGGCACCGGCGGCAGCGGGCTCGTTGATGGTGTAGACGATGTTGATGTCGGGGTTCTTCTGCAGGCAGTTTTCCATGCCGGTCTGGCCCTTGGCGCGGTCGCCAAAGCTGTCGGCCATGCAGACCACTTCGGCGGGGCGCGAGAGCTCATTGCTCTTGGCATCGTTGGCCTGCAGGCCAAAGCCCTTCAGAAAGCCGTTGTGCCGCTGAGCACCCACCGGGTGGCCAGGGAACAGGTCCAGCGTGGCAATCACGGGCTTCTTGCCCGCAGCGGCGGCCTTGGCGTACTGGCCGATCAGCTCGCCTGCCTTGTAGTTGTCGGTGGCAAACAGGGCGTCCGTCGCATCCATGGGCTCGGTGGGGCTGTCGAGCGCAATCACCATCACGCCCTTGGCCTGCGCCTTCTTGATGGCGGGCACGATGGCCTTGGCGTCGCTGGGGGTGATGAGGATGGTCTTGGCGCCTGCGGCGATCAGGTTCTCCATGGCCGTGACCTGGCCCGCGTTGTCGCCGTCGGTCTTGCCTGCAGCCGACACCAGCTTGGCGCCCAGCTTCTTGGCCTCGGCCGTGGCGCCCTCTTTCATCTTCACGAAGAAGGGGTTGGTCTCGGTCTTGGTGATGAGGCCGATGACGGGCTCGGACGTTTGTGCCTGGGCCAGGCCACAGGCCAGGGCGCCGGTGAGGGCAAGGGCAGAAAGCGCGAAAGCGGGGGTGCGTTGCATGGCGTTGTCTCCAGGTGTTGGGATGGCAGATTCCTGTCGGCCCCGCGCTGCGCGGCTGGCAGGTGAACCACTCTTGTCGGGTGGATGGGATCGAACTATAGTGGCCGACAAGTTAATAAATCAAGTGGATTTACTTATGGTTTTCCCTATCCAAACCGCCGACTCCATCCCCGCCAACACCGCACCGCCGCTGCGGGTGGCCACGGCGGGCGAGGCCCTGTTTGACCTGATCGAAGAGCCCGATGGCCGCCTCCAGCCCTGCGCGGGCGGCGCGGTGTACAACCTCACGCGAGCGCTGGGTTTGCAAGGGGTGGGCACGCTGTACCTCAACCCGCTGTCGGGCGACCTGCTGGGGCGGCAACTGGCGCGCGGCTTGCACGATGCGGGCGTGGCCTTGGCCGCCCCCACGCCGGTGCGTGCACCCAGCGCGCTGGCGCTGGCCGCACTGGATGCCGAGGGCAAGGCCAGCTACAGCTTCTACCGCGACGGCGTGGCCGACCGCCAGGTGACGGCCGCCGCGCTGACGGCCGCATGCTCCGCGCTGCCCGAGCTGCAGGTGGTGGCCACAGGCTGCCTGGCGCTGGTGGCGCAGGACGCCGCCCTCTACCTGCCGTGGCTGGCAGCGCAGCGCGCAGCGGGCCGCATGGTGGTGGTGGACGCCAACCTGCGCCTGTCGGCCGTGGACGACGCCGACGCCTACCGCGCCAATGTGATGGCCGCCCTGCAGCACGCCCACCTCATCAAGGTGAGCGACGATGACCTGGAGGCGCTGGCCATTCCAGGCGCCAACGCGCTGGAGCGCGCCCACTTCCTGCAGCAGCAGACCCAGGCGCAATGGCTGGCCCTGACCCTGGGGCCGAACGGCGCCTGGCTGCTGCAGCGTGATGGGCTCGCCGTGCATGCGCGCGAAGAAGCACCGATCACAGTGGTGGACACGGTGGGGGCAGGCGATTGCTTTCTGGCGGGGTTGATCACCGCCTGGCTGGCGGGGCCCGAGCGTGGCGAAGATGCACTGGCACTGCGCGCGGGAGGCCTGACGGCGCCCGTCACCGAAGCCCGGCTGCGCGCCGTGCTGCACCACGCGCTGGCCAGTGCCAGCCACTGCGTGGAGCGGGCGGGCTGCACGCCGCCTCGCTACGAAGAAGTGCGCGAAAGGCTGTCGCTGCGGCGCGCGGCCACCACCCGCTAGCGCTTATTCAGCCGGTTTGGCTGCCGGTTTGCGGGCCCGGCTGCGGGGGCGAGCGACCGGCGCCTTGGCAGGTGCGGCGCCTTCTGCCTCTGCGGCAGAGGCCTCGGGCGCGGCGGCGGGGGACTCGGCATTTGCCGCGTCGCCTGCATCCCCGCCAGCACGCGCACCGCGCGCACGGGGCGCGGCGGCCTTGCGGGGGCTGGCGCCTGCCTTTGCGCCATCTCCACTGCGCGCGCGGCTGCGGCGAGGGGTGGAGGCTTCGGGGCTGTCGGCCTCAGTGGATGCACCGCTTTCCAGCGTGTTCTCCCCCTCTTCCACGTCGGCGCGCAGCTCTTGTTGCGGTGTGGTGTCGATCACCGGCTCTGGGGCCACGGGCTGACTGAAGTAGCGGCTGGCCGGGCGCTCAACGGGAGCATCGGCCTCCTCGGCCTCAAAGTGTTCGTTGCGCTGCGCAGGGCGCGTTTCTGCACGATCTGCACGGTCCGAGCCCTCACCGCGACGCCCTCTGTTGCGGCTCGATGGGCCCGGCCCTTCACCGTTGTCTGAACGCAGATCAGGCGCCGTTGCCACCGCATGGAAGTCATGCCGCGTGGCCCCGCCCTGGCTGGTGCGCTCACTGGGGCGCTCACCTGCTCCTTCAGGCCGCGCGGGCGCTGCTACTGCGGTCGGCCCACCATGGCTACGGTACACATATGCGCCCGACTTTTCATCGCGCCCAAACTCCAGCAGCCCGCGTGCCTGCGCTTCTTCCAGCAAATTGCCAAAGGTACGGAAGCCATAACGACCTTCGCTGAAATCGGGCTTGCGGCGCTTGATGGCCTCCTTGAGCACCGAGGCCCAGATCTTGCCGGTGTCGCCCCGCTCCAGCAGCAGGGCTTCAAACGTTTCGGCGGCCAGCTCCACGCCCTGGGTGCGGCGCGCGTCCTGGCTCTCCTTGCGGCTGCGTTCTTCTTCGGGGCTGCGGCGGGGCGCGGGTGCCGGGTTGCTGCCCGGGCTCTGGCGGCGGGCCTGGGCGCGCTGGTTTTCGCGCACCAGGTCGTCATAGAAGATGAACTCGTCGCAGTTGGCGATCAGCAGGTCGGACGTGGACTGCTTCACGCCCACGCCGATCACCTGCTTGTTGTTCTCGCGCAGCTTGGAGACGAGTGGCGAAAAGTCCGAGTCGCCGCTGATGATGACGAAGGTGTTGACATGCGACTTGGTGTAGCAGAGGTCCAGCGCGTCCACCACCAGGCGGATGTCGGCCGAATTTTTGCCGGACTGGCGCACATGCGGGATTTCGATCAGCTCGAAATTCGCCTCATGCATCGTGGCCTTGAAGCCCTTGTAGCGCTCCCAGTCGCAATAGGCCTTCTTGACCACGATGGAGCCCTTGAGCAGCAGGCGCTCCAGGATGGGCTTGATGTCGAACTTTTCATACTGCGCATCGCGCACGCCCAGGGCGACATTTTCAAAGTCGCAAAACAGGGCCATGCTGATGCTGTCGGAGGGGGATGCCATATCGTGTGTGAGTTCCGTTCAATGCTGCGGATCATCACACGGAACGGGCAATACCCCTCCCCAGGGTCGGCTTCACACCGGCTTGGCAAGCCCCAGCTTTTCGACCAGCGCCTTCTCGCGCGTGAAGGTGTCCTGCGCAAACTTCTTGTACGCCGCCGTGCTCATGTACATCGGCACCATGTCGTAGCGAGCCAGTGCGGTCTTGTAGCTGTCCTGCTCCATGGCCTGTTTGAACGCATCGTGCAGGCGCTTGACCACCGCGTCGGGCGTGCCTTTGGGGGCGCCAATGCCAAACGGCGAGTTCTGCACCAGGTTCAGGCCCAGCTCCTTGAGCGTGGGCGCATCGGGGAACTTGGTCAGACGCTCGGCGCCCCAGGTGTTGAGCACGCGCAGCTTGCCCGCCTCGACCTGCGGGGCAAAACCGGTGGAGTCGGCCGCGGCCATGATCTGGCCGCCCAGGATGGACTGCATCAGGTCGGCGCTGCCCTTGTAGGGCACATGCAGCAGTTCCAGGCCCAGCTGCTGGGCAATCAGCTCCATCGTCAGGTGCGGGCTTGTCATGGTGCCGGTGGAGCCATAACTGAGCTTGCCCGGGTTGGCCTTGGCCCACGCCACGAAGTGGGTCCAGGTCTTGAGCGGCGAGTCGGCGGGCACCACCAGGCCAAACGCATAGCCGGTGACGTTGAGCACGTAGCTGATGTCCTTCACCGGGTCCCAGTTGATCTTGGTGGTGTAGGGCAGGCGGAACACGCCCAGCGGGATCTGCGCCACGGTGTAGCCGTCGGCAGGCACGGTTTGCAGCGCCTGCGCAGGCAAAGTGCCGCCCGCGCCGGGCTTGTTTTCGACGATCACGGGCTGGCCCAAGATCTTGCTCGCGTTGTCGGCCAGCGCACGCATGGTGATGTCGGTGGGGCCACCGGCCGGGAAGGCGATGATCAGCTTGATGGGCTTGTTGGGAAAGCTCTGGGCCTGAGCCAGGAATGCGGGGGCGGCCAGGCTGGCGGCTCCCCATTGGATGATCTGGCGACGTTGCATGGCGGGCTCCTGAAAAGCAAAAACAAGGACCCCGCTATTGGACTGCAGGCCGCGCGACGAGGGTATGCGGAAACCCCCTAGCCGATGTCGCCAAGGCGCCAGCGCGCAGCGCCACAGGGGATACGGCTCACGCTTTGTAGGTCGAGAGCAGGATGCTGGTCTCGGTGTTGCCAATGCCGGGCGTGAGCCGGATGCGGCCCAGTGCCGCGTCAAACGCCTCCAGGCTCTCGGCGCGCACCTCGGCCACGATGTCCCAGCGGCCGTTGGTGGTGTGCAGCGTGCCCACCGTGGGCTCGCCGCGCAGCGCGCGGATCACGGCGGGGGCGGCGTTGCCCTCCACCGCAATGCTCATCCAGGCGCGGATGCGCTGGGGCTCGGAGTCAGGCCGCAGGCGCACGGTGTAGCCGGTGATGACACCGCTCTCCTCCATCTTGTGCAGGCGGTTTTGCACCGTGCCGCGCGACACCCGCAGCTTTTGCGCCAACGTTGCCACGGGGGTGCGGGCGTCGGCACGCAGGATGCTGATGATTTCGCGGTCGGTGTCGTCGAGCTTGGTCATAGTGGGCCTTGAACTTGGCATATCGGCAAATTTCAGCGCATTTTGGACAATCCTGACGCTATTGAATAGCTCTGACTGTTCAGAAAATTGGGCCTTCTTCGCTTCCAGCGCCCCTTGCTCGCAACAAACGGCTCCACCATGCCCTCTTCCATCCAAGCCCCCAGCGCCGTCGTGATGGTGCGCCCCCACCACTTTCACCCCAACCCTGAAACCGCCGGAGACAACAGCTTTCAGGCGCACACCACCGGCCTGACCGCCGAAGACACCGCACGCCACGCCTTTGCCGAAGTCACCGCCGCCGCTGCGGCGCTTCAGGCCACCGGGGTGCGCGTGCACCTGTTTGACGACCGGGGCGAACGCCACACGCCCGATGCGGTGTTCCCCAACAACTGGTTCTCCACCCACGCGGGTGGGCATGTGGCGATCTACCCCATGTACGCCAGGAGCCGGCGGCGAGAGCGGCGCAGCGATGTCATCGAGTTGCTCAAGGCCGAGTACCGCGTGCAGGACGTGATCGACTACTCCGGCCTGGAGGCCGATGGCATGTTCCTCGAAGGCACGGGCGCGATGGTGCTCGACCACATCCACCGCATTGCCTACACCGCGCAATCCAACCGCGCCGACCCCATGGCGCTGGAGCGGTTTTGCACCCACTTCAACTACGAGCCCATGGCCTTTGTCACGGCCGATGCCGAAGGGCGGCCCTGCTACCACACCAACGTGATGCTGTGCGTGGGCACCGACTTTGCACTGGGCGGCTTCGACCTGATCACCGACCCCGCGCGGCGCCACGCCGTGCGCGCACGGCTGCGCGAAACGGGGCGGGAGCTGGTGGAGCTGAGCCCCTGGCAGATCAGCGAATTTGCAGGCAATGCGCTGGAGCTGCAGGGCACACAAGGCCGGGTGCTGGCGCTGTCAGCGCGCGCAGCCGCCAGCCTGTCGCCCGCCCAAAGGACCGTGATCGAGCGCAGCGCCAAGCTGCTGCCGCTGGCCGTGCCCACCATCGAGCTGGCGGGTGGGTCGGTGCGCTGCATGCTGGCGGGTATCCACCTGGCACGGCGTGACATTTTTCAAGCAAAAAATGCCGTTACCGCCTGATGGCCATGCCTTTATAGCTATGCATTCAATAGCAAACCGCATCTACCTGGCAGAAGGCGGCGCCACATCCAGCCGCGCATCGCAGCCAATCCCCGATGCAATCCAGCGCCGCGCCAGCGCCGACATCGCACGCACCGCCCAGGGCTGGGTGAGTCCCGTCACGCCGCCCGGGTCGGCCACCATGCCACACCAGTAGCGCTGGTCCGCATCGCTCCAGCGCAGGGCCACACAAGCGCCCTTGCGGCGGCGCGAGACCAGCACGCCCAGCGGACAGGGCTCGGCCAGGCAACACAGGCCGCAGCCGTTGCAGGGCGCGCCTTCAGCAGGCTTGGGCGGCGCTTCGGGGTGCAGCCAGACCACGGTGGGTCGGTCAGAAGGTGGTGTTGGCATGGACGACGGGCAAAGTGCAACGCGGCCACTGCGCCGCACAAGCACCGCTGCATTGTGCGGCCAGCGCGCCTCGGCGCGCTCCGAGAGCGCACGGCCGATGCGTCCGCCCAGCATGCAGCGCCACCCGCAGGACAGCGGCCTGCCCCTGCCCTTGCGCCAGCAAAAAAGCCCCTGCCACGATGGCAGCAGGGGCTGAACCGGCCGAAGGGCCGGGGAGGGAGACCAGCAATGAGAGAGTCGAAATGCGGACTCAGCAGCCCAGGGGGCGGTTGGGCCGCATGGGCACGATGCCGCTCACACGCAGCGTGGCGCCGGAGCCATCCGAGGCGGTGAGCGTCTTGCCGGTGAACCGCACCTGATCGCTCTCGCGCACCACGGCGGTGTCCGTTGCTTCGCCGCTGCCGTATTCCTTGCCATCAAAGGTCAGGAACACCTGGTGCAGGCTTGTGGCATCGGGGCGGTAGCGGATGTCGCCAAAGGCCGTGGCGGACGAGCCCACCTTGTTGGCGCCGTCAAAGCGGAAGGTGCACAGCTCTGGCGTGGAGCCGATGGGGTTCTTCTTGTCCACCTCGGTGAGGTTGAGCGCGCCGTTACCGTACACGCCGTTCAGCCCGTCGAGGGTGGCATTGCTCACCGTGAGCACACCGGGTTCATTGCTGGGTGTCGGGTCGTCGTCATTGCCGCCGCCGCAGGCGACCAGCAACACGGAGGTGGCCGCAAGAGCGGTACAGGTCTTGAGGAAATGGAGCGTATTCATGGCGATGGGCGTCCTTGGAGGTGGATGGAAAGTGGGGAGCGAATCCCCTGCAACCCATCGTAGGAAGCCCATGCCGCACACCGCGTGCGCCATGTTCCGCGCTGCGCGTAGGACAGGGGCCGACGGGGCTGTGCGCCCGTCGCCCCCGCCCCCGCCCAACTCAGCGCGCCAGCACCGGCGCCAGCGCCTTGCCCGTGTGGGTGCCTGCCGCCACCACTTCTTCGGGCGTGGCAGCAGCCACAATGCGGCCCCCAGCGTTACCGCCTTCCGGCCCCAGGTCCAGGATCCAGTCGGCCTCGGCGATCACGTCCAGGTCGTGTTCGATCACGATCACGCTGTGGCCCCCATCGACCAGGCGGTGCAGCACGCGGATGAGCTTGTCCACATCGGCCATGTGCAGGCCCACCGTGGGCTCGTCCAGCACATACAGCGTGTGGGGCGCCTTCTGGCCCCGGCGGCCCACTTCGTCGCGCACCTTGGTCAGCTCGGTCACCAGCTTGATGCGCTGCGCCTCGCCACCGCTGAGCGTGGGCGAGGGTTGCCCCAGCGTGAGGTAGCCCAGGCCCACATCTTTCAGCAGTTGCAGCGGGTGCGCGATGCTGGGCATGCTGGCGAAGAAGTCCACGGCCTCGTCCACCTCCATCTGCAGCACGTCGCCGATGCTCTTGCCGCGCCAGGTCACGGCCAGCGTTTCGGGGTTGAAGCGCGCGCCGTGGCAGGTCTCGCAGGGCACCTTCACATCGGGCAGAAAGCTCATCTCGATGGTGCGTACGCCCGCGCCCTCGCAGCTCGCGCAGCGGCCTTCGCCGGTGTTGAAGCTGAAGCGCCCGGCCGCGTAGCCACGCGCCTTGGCCTCCAGCGTTTCGGCAAACAGCTTGCGGATGGTGTCCCAGAAGCCGATGTAGGTGGCGGGACAGGAACGCGGTGTTTTGCCGATGGGCGTCTGGTCCACTTCGAGCACGCGGTCGATGCTCTCGAAGCCCGACAGGCCCGTGCAACCGACCAGCGGCGGCGCCTTGCCCGCGTCCATGGCATCGCGCCCGGCCTTGGTACTGCGCTGCTGCACCCAGGCCTGCACGTTGGCCAGCAGCACATCGCGCGCCAGGGTGGACTTGCCCGATCCGCTCACGCCCGTCACCGCCACCAGGCGGTGCAGCGGCACGGTGGCCGTCACGTTCTGCAGGTTGTGCAGCTGCGCGCCGTGCACGGTGAGCCAGCGCATGGCGGCGCGCTCTTTGGCCTCGGTGAGTGCATCGGTCGCCAGCGCGGCGGCCTGGGCGGCACGCTTCTTCACGGCCGCGCTTTGGCGGCCGGTGGGCGCGGCGGCTTCGGCCTGCGCGAAGGCGGCCGTGGCTTCGGCGCTCACCTCGCCCGCCACCATGCTGCGGCGCAGCTGCAGCGGGTGCTTCATCGCGTGCAGCAGGTAGCGGCCGGTTTGCGAATCTGGGGCGCCCGTGATGTCGGCCACGCTGCCCTGCGCCACCAGGCGCCCGCCGCGTTTGCCCGCGCTCGGGCCAATGTCGATGATGTGGTCGGCGCGGCGGATGGTGTCTTCATCATGCTCCACCACCACCAGCGTGTTGCCCTTGTCGCCCAGCTTGTGCAGGGCATTGAGCAGGATCTGGTTGTCCCGCGCATGCAGGCCAATGGTGGGCTCATCGAGCACGTAGCACACGCCCTGCAGGTTGCTGCCCAGCTGCGCGGCCAGGCGAATGCGCTGGGCCTCGCCACCGCTGAGCGTGGGCGCGCCCCGGTCGAGCGTGAGGTAGCCCAGGCCCACTTCTTCGAGGAATTCGAGGCGGCTCTGGATCTCGGGCACCAGGTCGCGGGCGATGTCGGCCTCGCGGGCTGTCATGCCACCTTCCACGCGCAGCGTCTCCACCCAGCGGCGCACGTCGGTCACCGACAACGCGGCAATGTCGGTGATGCCCACACCCGCAAACTGCACCGCGCGGGCCGTGGCGTTCAGGCGGGTGCCGCTGCAACTCGGGCAGGCGGTGTCGGCCAGGTCTTCCACCTCGGGCTCGGCAAAGGTCTGCTCGCGGCCTTTTTCCTTGTCGTCCTGCACCGAGTCGTCAAACACCTTGCGCTGGTCCTTGGTGAGCTTGACGCCCGTGCCCACGCAGTCGGGGCACCAGCCGTGTTTGCTGTTGTAGCTGAACAGGCGTGGGTCCAGCTCGGCATAACTCGTGGCGCACACGGGGCAGGCGCGCTTGGTGGAGAACGCCTGCAGCTGGCCGATGCCCGCCGTGGGCAGGCCGCCTTCCATGGCTTCGCGCAGGCCCGTGATGCCTGAGAGAACATGCACCACGCCCTTGCCGTGCGTGAGTGCGTCGGCCAGCGCGGTGCGCAGTGCGGCTTCGTTCTCGGGCGACACATCGAGGCTGGCCACGGGCAGCTCGATGGTGTGTTCCTTGAAGCGGTCGATGCGCGGAAAACCCGTGGTGGGCAAGAAGTTGCCGTCCACCCGCAGGTGCGTGTAGCCGCGCGGGCGGGCCCAGTCGGCCAGCTCGGTGTAGACGCCCTTGCGGTTCATCACCAGCGGGGCGAGCAGGCCGATGTGCTGGCCACGGAACTGGGTGAGCAGCTGCGCGGCAATACTCTCGGGCGTTTGTGGCTGTACGGCGGCACCGTCTTTCACGCAATGCTGTGTGCCGAGCTTGACGTACAGCAGGCGCAGAAAGTGCCACACCTCGGTGGTGGTGCCCACGGTGGACTTGCGCCCGCCGCGCGAGAGGCGCTGCTCGATGGCCACGGTGGGCGGAATGCCGTACACCGCATCCACCTCGGGCCGCCCCGCCGGTTGCACGATGCTGCGGGCATAGGCGTTAAGCGATTCGAGGTAACGCCGCTGGCCTTCGTTGAACAAAATGTCGAACGCCAGCGTGGACTTGCCCGAGCCGCTCACGCCGGTCACCACGTTGAACTTGCCGCGCGGAATGTCCACGCTCAGGTTCTTGAGGTTGTGTTCCTTGGCGTTGACGATTTCAATGGCATTTTTGGCCTCCTGCGCGCGTCCTTCTTGCCCAAGCAGCTCCTTTTTTCGTAGCACAGCAGCTTTTTCGTGCACCGAGTGGCCGCCCACGCCCAGCGCCAGTTCGTAGTCGCGCAGTGCCTGCCCGGTGTGCGAGGTGGCATGCGCCCGCACATCTTCGGGTGTGCCCTCGGCCACGATCAGGCCGCCTGCATAGCCACCTTCGGGCCCCAGGTCGATGAGCCAGTCGCTTGCGCGGATCACGTCCAGATTGTGTTCGATGACGATGAGCGAGTGCCCTGCATCGATGAGCTTGCGCAGCGCGCGCATGAGCTTGGCGATGTCGTCAAAGTGCAGGCCGGTGGTGGGCTCGTCGAACAGGAACAGCGTGCCCTTGCGCGCCACGGCCTGGCGCGATTTGGCGGCCGTTTTGGCGGCTTCGGCCAGGAAGCCCGCCAGCTTGAGCCGTTGTGCTTCGCCACCTGACAGGGTCGGCACGGGCTGGCCCAGCGCCACGTATTCGAGCCCCACGTCCACGATGGGCTGCAGCGCGCGGATCACGTCGCGGTCGTTCGCAAACAGGGTGGCAGCCTCGGCCACCGTGAGGGCCAGCACGTCGGCCACGTTGAGGCTTCGCCCGCCGCGTTCAATCGTGATCTCCAGGATCTCGGGCCGGTAGCGCTTGCCGTCGCAGTCCGGGCAGCGCAGGTACACGTCCGACAGGAACTGCATCTCCACATGCTCGAAGCCCGAGCCACCGCAGGTCGGGCAGCGCCCGTCGCCACTGTTGAAGCTGAACTTGGCGGCGGTGTAGCTGCGCTGTTTGGACAGCGGCGCCACGGCAAACAGCTCGCGGATGCTGTCCCACGCGCCCACATAGCTCACGGGGTTGGAGCGCGCGGTCTTGCCGATGGGCGACTGGTCCACGAACACCACGTCCGACAGGTGGTCGGCGCCCAGCATGCGGTCGTGCGCGCCGGGCGTGTCGGTGGCCTTGCCAAAGTGGCGCAGCAGCGCGGGGGCGAGCACGTCCTGGATCAGGCTCGACTTGCCCGAGCCGCTCACGCCCGTCACGGTGACCAGGCGCTGCAGCGGGAACTCGACGGACACGTTCTGCAGGTTGTGCTCGCGCGCGCCTTCGAGGATGAGGCGCGGCGTCGATTCGGTCACCATGCGCTTGAAGCCAAAACCCACATGCTTGCGGCCGCCCAGGTAGGCGCCGGTGAGCGTGTCGGCACTGCGCAGGTCGGCCGTGGTGCCGTCGAACACGATCTGCCCGCCCAGGCTGCCCGGCCCCGGGCCCATGTCGATCATGCGGTCGGCCGCGAGCATGACGGCCGGGTCGTGCTCCACCACCACCAGGGTGTTGCCCGCATCGCGCAGGCGCAGCATGGCCTCGGTGATGCGGTGCATGTCGCGCGGGTGCAGGCCGATGCTGGGCTCATCCAGCACGAAGAGCGTGTTGACCAGGCTGGTGCCTAAAGCGGTGGTGAGGTTGATGCGCTGCACCTCACCGCCACTCAGCGTGCGGCTTTGGCGGTCCAGCGTGAGGTAGCCAATGCCCACGTCGCACAGGTATTTGAGGCGCGTGGTGATTTCTTCGTGCAACAACTTGAGCGCCTGGGCGTCGCCGCCCTTGGCGTCGTCACCCACGGGCAATTGCATGCGGTCAAAGAACCGGCGCAGCCGGTCGATGGGCAGCAGCATCAGGTCGTGCAGGCACAGGCCGGGCAAGGCATCCAGCTGCTCGCGGCTCCATTGCACGCCCTCGGGCAGGAAGCGCTTGCCGGGCTCCAGCACCGCGTCGGCGTCTTCCTTGCGGCCAATGCGCCAGAGCAGGCTTTCGGTCTTAAGGCGTGCGCCCGCGCAGGTGGGGCATGGCGTGTAGCTGCGGTACTTGGACAAGAGCACGCGGATGTGCATCTTGTAGGCCTTGCTCTCCAGGTACTCGAAGAAGCGCTTGATGCCGTACCACTGCTTGCTCCACTGCCCATCCTTGTAGCCGGGCGTGCCGCCGATGACCCACTTTTTCTGGTCGTCGGTGAGCTTGTACCAGGGCGTGTCGCGCGGAATGCCTGCGGCCTCGGCGTGGCGCATGAGGTCGTCCTGCGCCTCTTGCCACGCGGGGGTCTGGATGGTCTTGATGGCACCCGCGCGCAGCGTGAGCTTGTCGTTGGGGATGACAAGGCCGTAGTCCACGCCGATCACGCGGCCAAAGCCCCGGCAGCTGTCACACGCGCCCACGGCGGAGTTGAACGAGAACATCGACGGGATGGGGTCGCTGTAGCGCAGGTCGCTGTCCGGGCAATGCAGGCCGGTTGAAAAGCGCCACAGTTCCGGCTCGCCCTCATCCACCAGGCGGTACACATTCAGCCGCCCCGTGCCACGCTTGAGTGCCACCTCAATCGCCTCGATCACCCGCGCCTTCTCGGCATTGCCCAGGCGGAAGCGGTCGGCCACCACGTCCAGGACCTTGCGCGGGCCGGTGGGCGTGGCCACTTCGCGCTCGGCCTGCACCTTGGTGAAGCCGCTGGCGGACAGCCATTGCTCGACCTGCTCGGCCGAGGTGTTGGCAGGCAGCTCGACCGGGAAGGTCAGCACGATGCGCGGGTCGCCCGCTGCGGCGCTGCGCTGCTGCAGCTCGGCATAGATGGTCTCCGGCGAGTCGTGCCGCACCGGCTGCGCGGTCTGCTTGTCAAACAACTGGCCAGCACGTGCAAACAGCAGCTTCAGGTGATCGTTCAGCTCCGTCATCGTGCCCACGGTGGATCGGCTGGAGCGCACCGGGTTGGTCTGGTCGATGGCGATGGCGGGGGGTACGCCTTCGACCTTGTCCACGGCCGGTTTGTCCATGCGGTCCAGAAACTGGCGCGCGTAGGCGCTGAAGGTTTCCACATACCGGCGCTGGCCCTCGGCGTACAGCGTGTCAAACACCAGGCTGGACTTGCCTGAGCCGCTCGGGCCCGTCACCACCGTGAGTTCGCCGGTGCGGATGTCCAGGTCCAGGTTCTTGAGGTTGTGCTGGCGTGCGCCACGGATACGGATCTGTCCCTGGGTCATGGAGGCGGTCTTTCTGGGGTGAGGCGGAACATTCTAGGGACGCACCCCCGATTTGCGCCTGCGCCTGCCGATTACCCCCGAGGCGCGCTGCGGTGCTTTTGACCGTGGACAAAGCAGGGGCCATGGGGCAGCGGCTAGGGAAAAGCGGGTGTTCTGGCCGGAAACATCGGTTTAGACTGCGGCGTCCACACAAAACAAGAGGAGACCGCCATGACAAAACAATGGCAACTGAGGGCGGCGGGCATGGTCCTGGCGCTGGCAGCCAGTGCCGCCAGCCATGCCCAGATCCTGATCGGCCAGACCGCAGGCTTCACTGGCCAGGTCGCCGCCGGGGTGAAGGAGACCACCGACGGCGCGCTGCTGTACATCGACGCCATCAATGCCAAGGGCGGCGTCAATGGCCAGAAGATCGAGCTGATCTCCCTGGATGACAAGTTCGACCCCAAGCTGGCGGCCGAAAACGCGCGCACGCTGATCGAGGACAAGAACGTCTCCGCCCTGTTCCTCAACCGGGGCACCCCCCACACCGAGGCCATCCTGCCGCTGCTGGACAAACACGGCGTGGCGCTGGTGGCGCCCTCCACCGGGGCCATGGTGCTGCACCAGCCGGTGCGCAAATACATCTTCAATGTGCGCGCCACCTACCAGCGCGAGGCCGAAAAGGCGATCACCCACCTGGCATCGATGGGCATCACCCGCGTGGCACTGGTGTATGCGGACGACAGCTTTGGCGCCGACGGCATCCAGGGCGCACAGAAGGGCCTGACGGCCGCCAAGCTGACCGCCGTGGTGTCCGAAAAATTTGACCGAGCCAAACCCGACTTCGCCCCCATTGCCGCCAAGGTGGCCAAGGCCGATGCGCAGGCGGTGTTGATGGTGGCCTCGGGCTCTGCGGTGGTGGATGCCACCAACGCCCTGCGCACGGCGGGCTCGGCCGCGCAGATCGTGACGCTGTCCAACAATGCCTCCAGCGGCTTCATCAAGAGCCTGGGGGCCAACGCCCGGGGCGTGATCGTGACCCAGGTGTTCCCCAACGAGCGCGCCGTGACCTACCCGATGGTGAAGGAAGCCCAGGAGCTTGCCAAGACCAAGGGGCTCACCGAAATCAGCCCCGCCATGCTGGAGGGCTTTGCCGCAGCCAAGGTGCTGGTCGAAGGCCTCAAGCGCGCAGGCCCCAAGCCCACCCGCGAGAAGATACAGACCGCGCTGGAGAGCATCAAGAAGCTGGACCTGGGCGGGCTGGAGGTGAACTTCAGCCCCGAAGACCATACCGGGCTGGATTTTGCCGACCTGGCCATCATTGGCACGGACGGGCGCTTCCGCCGCTGAGCGCCCGAGCACCCGGCCTACGCGTTTTTACAGTTGTCCTGCGCAAGGGCGTCCCTACACTCGGGCGCTCCATATGCAGGAGACAACCCCATGAAGAAGACTGGCCTGGCCGGCGCGCTCTGCGCCCTGGCTGCCGCCCTGGGCATCGGTTCCGCCCACTCCCAGATCCTGATTGGCCAGACGGTCGGCATCACCGGCTCGGCCGCCGCCACGGTGGCCGAATCCATGCAGGGCGCGGCCCTCTACATCGACCACGTCAATGCCAAAGGCGGCGTGGGCGGCCAGAAGGTCGAAGTGGTTTCGCTGGACGACAGGTTCGACCCCAAACTCACGCTGCAGAACACCAAGACGCTGATCGAGGAAAAAGGCGTGATCGGCCTGTTCATGACACGCGGCACGCCCCACACGCAGGGCATCATGCCACTGCTGGAGCAACACGGCGTGCCGCTGGTCGGCCCCTCCACCGGGGCCATGGTGCTGCACCAGCCCGTGCCCAAATACATCTTCAACGTGCGGGCCCCTTACCAGCGCGAGGTGGAAAAGGCCATCACCCACCTCAACACCCTGGGCATCAAGCGCATTGGTGTCGTGCATGTGGACGACACCTTTGGTGCCGATGGCCTCGCGGGTGCGCAATCCGGCTTCAAGGCCAACCAGCTGGACGCCCTTTTCATCGAGAAATTTGACCGCGCCAAGCCCGACTACAGCGCTATCGCACCCCGGGTAGCACAAAAGCAGCCGCAGGCCGTGGTCTTCATTGGCACCGGTGCGGCGGTGGTGGACGGCATCAAGGCACTGCGTGCTGCAGGGGTCAACGGGCAGATCGTCACGCTGTCCAACAACGCTTCGGGTGGCTTCGTGAAACTGCTGGGCGACCAGGCACGGGGCGTGGTGGTCACGCAGGTGTTTCCGTCGGAACGCTCGCTCAACTACCCCGTGGTCAAGGAGGCGATGCAGCTGGCGCGGGCCAGGAACATGACCGACCTCACCCCCGCCATGGTGGAGGGTTTTGTGAGCGCCAAGGTCCTGGTGGAGGGCCTCAAGCGCGCGGGGCCCAAGCCGGACCGCGCCAAGCTGCACGCCGGGCTGGAGAGCATCAAGAAATGGGACCTGGGCGGGGTGGAGCTGAGCTACAGCCCCGCCGACCACAGCGGCCTGGAGTTTGCCGATCTCTCCATCATTGGCAGTGACGGCCGCTTCAAACGCTAGTGTTCCGAGTTGGAGGGTCGTTGAAGAATGAAATCTGTCGAAATCGCTGCCAGGCTAGGCGCAAAGCGCAGCCATGCCGGGTGGCATGGCGAGCATTTGCAACGACGCATGGCGGGGATTGTCGGGAGATTTATTCGACGAATTTCTAACTCGGGACACTAGGCCGCAAAGGCCCTGAACGCTGCGGCTTGACAGCGGCAGCACAAAAAGAGAAAGCCCGGGGCCAACGCACCGGGCTTTTTGGTTGTGAGACACCGCCGGTGGCCAAGAGCCCCAGCGGGCGCCCGATCACCAGGCTGAACGCTTACTGGGCGCTGGCCGGAGCGGCAGGTGCCGAAGCGGGGGCGGCCACAGGCGCGGGCCCGGCGGCACTGGCGGGGGCTTCTGGCGCGTGCACGGCATCTGCGCCGTGTTTTTCACCGCCCATGTCGGCCTTGTCGCCCGCCACGATGATCACGTACATCGACAGCGCTGCAAACAGAACGAAGCCAACAACAATCTTCCACATAAAAAATCTCCTTGGGTCCTAGGGAATGGGTTTGTTCAATCAAGGGGCCTGCTCAGGCGCAGGGTTATCGGTTGTACTGGTGCGTGGCACAAGCCCCTTGATGGAACACAGGGCCCGCCCCTTGCGGGTTGGGCCCTGCACACCGGTCGGTGCCGACCGGCAACCCGCAGGGTCACCGGTCGGGCATCACGATCAGTCGTTGGCGTAGATGTCCACGTCCTTGGTTTCCTTGATGAACAGGCCGCCGATCACCACCGTGGCTGCGGCGATGATGATGGGGTACCACAGGCCGTTGTACATGTTGCCGGTCTGGGCCACGATGGCGAATGCCGTGGTGGGCAGCAGGCCGCCGAACCAGCCGTTACCGATGTGGTACGGCAGGGACATGGACGTGTAGCGGATGCGGGTGGGGAACATTTCGACCAGCATGGCGGCGATGGGGCCGTACACCATGGTCACCAGCAGCACCAGGTAGACCAGGATCGCTGTGACCATGACCTTGTCGATGCGGGCAGGGTCTGCCTTGGTGGGGTAGCCAGCAGCCTTGAGCGCATCGGCCACGGCCTTCTTGAACTCGCCGTCCTTCTTCTTGGCTTCGTCAGCGGGCAGGCCCTTGCTGCTGTAGCCGGTGATGGCGGTCTCGCCGATCTTGATCACAGCAGGCGTGCCGGCTGCACCAGGCGCGTTTTCATAGCTCACCGAAGCGCCAGCCAGCACCTGCTTGGCGATGTCGCACGAGCTGGTGAACTTGACGGTGCCCGTGGGGTTGAACTGGAACGAGCACTCGTTGGCATCTGCCACCACCACGACCTTGTTCTTGGCCTGGGCTTCCGCCAGGGCGGGGTTGGCCGCCTTGGTAAGTGCGCCGAACACGGGGAAGTAGGTCAGTGCGGCCAGCAGGCAGCCTGCCAGGATGATGGGCTTGCGGCCGATCTTGTCGGACAGCGAACCGAACACGATGAAGAAGGGCGTACCGATCAGCAGCGACACAGCCACCAGGATGTTGGCCGTCGCGCCATCCACCTTCAGCGCCTGCGTCAGGAAGAACAGGGCATAGAACTGGCCCGAGTACCACACCACAGCCTGGCCAGCCGTCAGGCCCACCAGCGCCAGGATCACGATCTTCAGGTTCTTCCACTCGCCGAAGGATTCCTTCAGAGGCGCCTTGGAGGTCTTGCCTTCGGCCTTCATCTTCTGGAAGGCAGGCGATTCGTTCATGGCCAGGCGGATCCACACCGAGATGGCCAGCAGCACGATGGACACGATGAACGGAACGCGCCAGCCCCAGTCGGCAAAGGCTTCTTCGCCCACGATGGTGCGGGTGCCCAGGATCACCATCAGCGACAGGAACAGGCCCAGCGTGGCGGTGGTCTGGATCCAGGCGGTGTAGGCGCCACGGCGGCCGTGCGGGGCATGCTCGGCCACGTAGGTGGCAGCGCCGCCGTACTCACCACCCAGGGCCAGGCCCTGCAGCAGGCGCAGCACGATCAGGATGATGGGAGCGGCCACACCAATCGACGCGTAGGTCGGCAGGATACCCACGATGAACGTGGACAGGCCCATGATCAGGATGGTGACCAGGAAGGTGTACTTGCGGCCGATCATGTCGCCCAGGCGGCCGAAGAAGATGGCGCCGAAGGGGCGGACGATGAAGCCCGCCGCAAATGCCAGCAGCGCGAAGATGAACGCCGAGCCGGAGTCCAGCCCGCTGAAGAACTGCTTGGCGATGATGGCTGCGAGCGAGCCGTAGAGGTAGAAGTCGTACCACTCAAAAACGGTGCCGAGCGATGACGCGAAGATGACCTTGCGCTCTTCGGGCGACATCGGCCGCGGTGCGGGATGGACTGTAGCCATGGTGAATGTCTCCTGTTGGTTATTCAGACCGCACTGCGGCGGGCTGCACGGATTCTTCAGGACAGCACTGACCACGCTCTGACGCGAAACCAACACGAGCTTTCATCAAACTGACCGCTCTCTGACAATTTAGGGTGAAACCCGCAGCACCCCTTTCAGCATCCGGAAACGGCTCAGGACTTCGCGGGTAAACCCGATGGAAGCTGGCTGACAGCATTCCAGCCCGGGCCATCAAACCATGCATCTCCATCGAGGTAGGCACGCAGCATGGGCAGGCTGTCGAGCCCCCAGAAAATCTTGCCGTCCACAGCAAACGCAGGCACGCCAAACACGCCTGCGGCCTGCGCGGCCTCGGTGTTGGCGCGCAGCAGCGACTTGGGGCCGTCGCTGCTCGCGTCTTGCCCCGGACGGATCTGATCGGCCAGATCGGCCGCCAGTGCGGCCAGGCGCTCGGCGTCCAGCGCATCATGCCCGCCCTGCCACACATGGCGCAGCACAGTGCCTGCCACATAGCGGTTGATGGCGCCGTCGTCGCTGCAGGCCAGCGCCTGGCGCAGCAGCGGCAGCGGGTTGAACGGATGGCGCGCGGGCATTTGCAGCGGCGTGCCCTGTGCGTGGCCCAGCCAGGTCACGTGGCGATAGGTCCAGTCGCGTTTGGGCGCAATGCCCGCCGGGCCAGGGTTGGCGTGCTGCTGCAGCAGCGCGCCCAGCAGCACAGGCTGGTAGGCCACGCTGTAGCTCAGGCCCTCCAGCACCTCGGGCAGGCGCTCGAACGCGAGCCAGGCATAGGGCGAGACAAAGTCCAGGTAGAAGGTGATGTGCTTCATGTCAGCTCTCCATGTCATTGCACGGCGAGCCACCGTGCACACAACGGGCGTGGCCCGGGCGAGGGCCGCCGCTCGGCCGCTCAGGGGGGTGCCTCATGGCCGATGCCTGCGCGGCCCAGCAGCTGCTCCCAGATGCCCCGGCGCAGGCTGCCATCGGCGCGCGACCAGAGGCGGATCTCGTCCAGCGTGCGAAAGCAGCCTTCGCAGTGGCTGCGGTCGGGCGACATGCGGCACACCGAGATGCAGGGCGAAGGCACAGGCTCGGCATTTTCATGGTCAAAATGGCCTTCTTCGCGCAACTGCATTGCTTTTGCAGCTATCAAATCAATAGCATTCATGCGGCTACCGGGGCCTGGACCACATCCACCACCGGGGCGCCCGTCAGGCGCTGCAGGTCGCTGGGGTGCAGCGCAAACACGCCATGCGGGTGCCCTGCGGCCGCCCACACCACCTCAAAGCGCAGCAGGTCCTGGTCGATGAGCGTGACGGGCGGCGTGGCGTGCGCCACGGGCGAAACGCCGCCGATGGAAAAACCCGTGCGGCTTTTCACGAAGTCGGCATCGGCGCGGCCGATCTTGCCGCCCACATGGGCCTCGACCTTTTTCTCGTCCACGCGGCGGTCGCCCGAGGTGACCACCAGCACGGCCACATCGTCGCTCTTGCGGCGAAAGATGATGCTTTTCGCAATCTGCCCCACGGCAATGCCCAGCGCATCGGCGGCCTGCTGCGCGGTGCGCGCGGCGTCGTCCAGCATCTGCGGGCGGTGGGGGTGGCCCAGGGATTCGAGCGCCGCAGCCACGCGCTGCACGCCCTCGGGCAGGGTTTTCAGTTCAGCTCCACACACGGTTGTTTTCTCCTGCGCCCGGCGGGTTCACCCGGCGCGTTTGGTGAGCAGCGCATTGGCTGCCCGGGAATTGGGTTTGCGGCCGAGAAAATCGCTGATGTACGCGCCCGCATCAATGAGCTTATCAAGGTCAACGCCCGTCTCGATGCCCATGCCCTGCAGCATGTACACCACGTCCTCGGTCGCCACATTGCCCGTGGCGCCCTTGGCATAGGGGCAGCCACCCAGCCCGGCCACGGACGACTGGTAGTTCCACACGCCCAGCTCCAGCGCGGCCAGCGTGTTGGACAGCGCCTGGCCGTAGGTGTCATGGAAGTGGCCCGACACCTCGTCGATGCCGAAGTGCTGCAGCGTCGCCTCGATGGCGCGCTGCACCTTGCGTGGCGTGCCCACGCCGATGGTGTCGGCCACGTCCACGCGCTGCACGCCAATGCCCTTGAGCAGGCCCGCGAGGTACGCCACGCGCTCGGGCGCGATGTCACCCTCGTACGGGCAGCCCACGGTGCAGCTCATGGCACCCCGCACGCGGATGCCAGCGGCCAGCGCGGCCTGCACCACGGGCGCAAAACGCTCAATGCTCTCGACAATGCTGCAGTTGATGTTGCGCTGGCTGAAGGCCTCGCTGGCGGAGCCGAAGACGACGATCTCGTCGGGCTTGTCGAGCACCGCCGCTTCAAAACCTTTGAGATTGGGCGTGAGCACCGAATACGCCACGCCGCTCTGGCGGGTGATACCGGCCATGACCTCGTGGTTGTCGGCCATCTGCGGCACCCACTTGGGCGACACATAGCTGGTGACCTCGATCTCTTTCAGGCCCGCCTGCTGCAGGCGGTGCACCAGCTCGATCTTGACGGCAGCGGGCACCGGCGTCTTTTCGTTCTGCAGGCCGTCGCGGGGGCCCACATCAATGAGGCGCACGCGGGAGGGGATGGAGAAGGTCATGGGAATCCTGATGCAAAAAAGGCGCGGGTTCAGTACCCCCGCGCCGGGTTGACAATGCCCGCCACCGCCTCGCCCCGCTGCAGCGCGGCGATCTTGCGCGCAATCTGGGCAATGCTCTCGTCGCGCAGCGTGCGCGCCGAGGTGTGCGGGGTGAGGGTGATGCGCGGCTGGCTCCAGAACGCATGGCCTGCGGGCAGCGGCTCGGTGCGGAACACGTCGAGCGTGGCGCCCGCCACCTGGCCGCTGTCGATGGCGGCCAGCAGGTCGTCGTCCACCAGGTGTGCGCCACGCGCCACGTTGATCACATAGGCGCCGGGCAGCAGGCGGGCCAGCGTGTCCTTGTTGATCACGTCGGCCGTCTCGGGCGTGAGCGGCAGCAGGTTGACCAGCACGCGGCTCGCGGCCAGGAAATCATTGAATTGGTCTGCACCGCTGAAGGCCCGCACGCCCTCGATGGCCTTGGGGCTGCGGCTCCAGCCGTTGATGGGAAAGTCGAACTGCGCCAGAGCCTTGGCCACCCGCTCGCCCAGCACGCCCAGGCCCATCACGCCGATGGGGAAGTCGCTGCGCAGGCGCGGCTTGCGGTAGCCCCAGCGGCCCGCCGCCATGTCGGCCTCGTAGCCATCGAACTCGCGGAAGTGGCGGATGACCGCGTGGCACACGTACTCGGCCATCTGCACGGCCATGCCCGCATCGTCCAGCCGCACGACCAGTGCATGGGGCGGCAAGCGCAGCTTGAGGAGCGCATCCACGCCCGCACCGATGTTGAACAGGGCCTTGAGGCCCGGTTGCTCGTCCATGAACTGCTGGGGCGGTGCCCAGACCACGGCATAGTCGGCCTGCGGCGCACCCGGCTGCCACACAGAGATCTCAGCGCCAGGCAGCGCGGCAGAAAAGCCCTGGAGCCAGGGCTCGGGCTTGGCATCGGTACAGCAAAAGGTGATTTTCATGGCGCCCAAGGGTAACGGGATTGCACCCTGCGCGCTGTCACGCGCGGGGTGCCC
This sequence comes from Acidovorax sp. GW101-3H11, assembly GCF_001633105.1. Taxonomy (GTDB): domain Bacteria; phylum Pseudomonadota; class Gammaproteobacteria; order Burkholderiales; family Burkholderiaceae_C; genus Acidovorax. Next base: position 39,791 of record NZ_LUKZ01000020.1, on the reverse strand, counting down.
CCGCCAGGCTCATGCCTTCTCGGCGGCCACCAGCTTGAGCAGTTCAGCCCCCTCGGTCACCTGGTCGCCAGGCGCGTAGAGCAGCTCCTGCACCACACCATCCGCAGGTGCGGCAATGGTGTGCTCCATTTTCATGGCTTCCATCACCGCCAGGGGCTGGCCCTTGGCCACCGTGTCGCCCGCCTTCACGGCAAACGACACCACCTTGCCGGGCATGGGGGCCGTCAGGCGCCCGCCTTCGGCCGCCACCTCGCCCGCATGGGCCAGCAGGTCGATGGCGGTGATCTGCGTGGCGCCCAGCGGGGTAAAAACATGGTCCACCTCGCCCTGCGCATACACAGCGGCGCGGGTGCGCTGGCCTGCAAACTGCAGCTCGATGCCATCGGCCTGCGGGGCAAACACCAGCGGCCCGGCCACGGCGGTTTCGCCCTCGCCCACGGCCAGATGCAGGCTGCCACCGCGCTCGTAGGTCAACAACGCCTTGGCATGCTCGCCGCCAAATTCGAACTCAAAGCGGCGCTGCACCACACCATGGGTGTGGAAGCCGTCGCGGCGGCTGAACGGGTCCACGCCTTCACTGGCGCGCTCCTTCAGCAGCGTTTGCGCCACCGCAGCGGCGGCGGCCAGCGGCAGGCCGACGGGCTCCTGGTGGAACAGCACGGCCTGCTCGCGCGGGATCAGCGCAGTGTCGAGCTTGGCTTGTGCAAACGCATCCGTCTTCGCCACGCGGCGAAGGAACTGCACGTTGGTCGCCAGGCCCACGATGTGGGTCTGCGCCAGCGCGTCATCGAGCCGCGCCAGCGCCTGCTCGCGCGTGTCGCCGTGCACGATGAGCTTGGCCACCATGGAGTCATAGAACGGGCTGATCGCATCGCCCTGGCGCACGCCGGAATCGACGCGGATCGCACCGCGTTCAAACGTCACGCACTCAGGCAGTGCGTACACATTCAGCGCGCCGGTGGCGGGCAGGAAGTTGTTGTCGGGGTTCTCGGCGCAGATGCGCGCCTCGATGGCGTGGCCGGTGATGCGCAGGTCTTGCTGCTGCAGCGGCAGCGGCTCGCCCGAGGCCACGCGCAGCTGCCACTCCACCAGGTCCAGGCCGGTGATGGCCTCGGTCACGGGGTGCTCCACCTGCAGGCGGGTGTTCATCTCCATGAAGTAGAACTTCATCTGGTCGGGCCGCTCGTAGCCGCCCGGCTGCTCGACGATGAACTCCACCGTGCCCGCGCCCACGTAGTTCACCGCCTTGGCGGCGGCCACGGCGGCTTCGCCCATCTGTGCGCGCAGCGCGGGCGTCATGCCGGGGGCCGGGGCCTCTTCCAGCACCTTCTGGTGGCGGCGCTGCACCGAGCAGTCGCGCTCGAACAGGTAGACGCAATTGCCGTGCATGTCGCCAAACACCTGGATCTCAATGTGGCGCGGGCGCTGCACGTATTTTTCGACCAGCACCGCATCGTCACCAAAGCTGTTGATGGCCTCGCGCTTGCAGGATTCGAGCGCGGCGGCAAAGTCCTCGCTTTTGTCCACCGCACGCATGCCCTTGCCACCGCCACCCGCGCTGGCCTTGATGAGCACGGGGTAACCAATGCGGTCGGCTTCGCGCTGCAGCAGGGCCGGGTCCTGGTCGCTGCCGTGGTAGCCGGGCACCAGGGGCACACCGGCCTTTTCCATGAGCTGTTTGGACTCGGCCTTAAGCCCCATGTCCTTGATGGCCGAGGCGGGGGGGCCAATGAACACCAGGCCCGCAGCCGCGCAAGCCTGCGCGAAGTCCTCGTTCTCGCTCAGGAAGCCGTAGCCGGGGTGGATGGCCTGCGCGCCCGTGGCTTTGGCGGCCTCGATGATGCGCTCCCAGCGCAGGTAGCTGTCCTTGGGCGCGCTGCCGCCAATGTGCACGGCCTCGTCGCACACGGCCACATGTTTGGCATTGGCGTCGGCGTCGGAGTACACCGCGACGGTCTTCACGCCCAGGCGCTGGGCCGTGGCGGCGACACGGCAGGCGATCTCGCCTCGGTTTGCAATCAAAATTTTCTTGAACATGGCTTCCTCGCTCTACCTGCTGGACTGATTTAAATAGGGACTCGACGGCTCGTGGATCTGAATCGGGACGGGGATCCGCCCTTTTTCCGACATCAAGAAGCGTTCGATCTGGGCGACAAGATCCTGTGACCACCACGACTGGTCCAAGCGCAGCTCCGCACCCCGCAGATCGGTGCGCCACAACTCGCGCTGGCCATTGCTTCCGCGCACTGACAACTCACGGACCTGCCCCAGCTCCAACACAACGGCTTCGCGCCAGAAATTTGGGGCCACCCTCAGCTTGTCGCGGGTGAAACAAAACACCGGCCTCGAGCGCAAGCCCCGACGCCAGACCAGAAACAGGACCACGAGCAATACGGTGAGCCAACCGTAACGGAATGGGGCCTCATTCCAGTGGCGATAAACACCGCCAGCACTAAAAAGCAGCATCGGAAGCGACGACAGCCACACCGGCCAAGCAGCTTCATACAAGCCGTCGTCCCGCAACTGGTACTGAGGAATCATGTGGCCCCTTCTGCGGACAACATCACGGCGTTGCCCCTGGCACTCGGGCGCCTGACGAGCCCGTGAGCTTGCGCACCACCGCGCGCAGAAACTTGAACAGCACCACCAGCAGCAGCACCGACACGGCCACCATCACCACCAGCGCCACACCAAACGCCACGGGGTACTGCGTGGCCAGCCACACCACGGCCACCACCAGGCCGTCTTCAAAGAACGACAGCCCCCAGTTGGAAAACGGCTCGGGCGAGGTGTTCACCGCCGCCCGCGTGGTCATCTTGGTGGCCAGCGCGGTGGCCGAGAGCGAGCCGCCCAGCAGCCCCGCCAGCACGGCCAGGGTGGCGTTGTCGGCACCAAACACGCCAAAGGCCAGGGCCGCGCCTGCAGGCACACGGATGAAGGCGTGGATGGCGTCCCAGGCGCTGTCCACCCACGGCACCTTGTCGGCAAAAAACTCCACCAGCAGCATGAAGCCGCTGACCAGCAGCACCAGCGGGTGCTGCAACACGGCCAGGCCCGGGGGCAGCGGCATCCAGCCCAGCACGCCCATCATCCCCACCAGGAACACCACGGCGTACAGCCGGAACCCGCTGGCCCAGCCCAATGCGGCGGCCAGGGCCATCAGGCTGGGCATGTCGAGCTTGGCGGTCGCCGTGGCCGCAGCATCGCCCACGGCGCGCGCGGTGCCGCCATCCATATGCAGCCCCAGCGTGTGGAGCCACTGCACGATGTTGAACCAGAGGGTGTCCATGGCCTGTAGGTACCGATCGATCAGCCCAGCCAGTTGGGCTTGCGTTTGTTCAGGAAGGACTGCACGCCTTCCTTGCCTTCGTCGCTGGCGCGGATGTCGGCAATGCCCTGCACGGTGGCGGCGATCAGGCCCGCGTTGATTTCGCGCTCGGCGACTTGAAGCACCAGCTTCTTGCAGGCGCGCACGGCGTTGGGGCTGGCACTGGTGAGCGCCTTGAGCAGCTCGTCTACCTTGGCATCGAGCTGGTCAGCCGCCACCACGGTGTGCACAAAACCGATGCGCAGCGCCTCAGCCGCGTCAAAGCGCTCGGCCGTGAGGAAGTAGCGGTGCGCGGCCCGCGCGCCCATGGCACGGATCACATAGGGGCTGATGGTGGCGGGGATGAGCCCCAGCTTCACCTCGCTGAGGCAAAAGCCTGCGGTGTCCACCGCCACCGCCATGTCGCACGCGGCCACCAGGCCCATGCCGCCTGCGTACACATCGCCCTGCACGCGCGCCACCGTGGGCTTGGGGCATTCGTAGATCACGCGCAGCATCTCGGCCAGCTTGCCCGCGTCGGCGATGTTCTCTTCGCGGGTGTAGTCGGCCATGCGGCGCATCCAGTTGAGGTTGGCGCCCGCGCAGAACGCGGGGCCCTCGGCGGCAAGTACCACGGCGCGCACATCGGGGCGGCTGCCCACGTCGGTGAAGGCAGCGGTGATCTCGGCAATGACTTCGTCGCTGAACGCATTGCGCACCTCGGGCTGGGTGAGCGTGATGCGCGCCACGGCGCCGGATTGGGTGATGGAGAGGTTCTGGCTGCTCATGGCTGGGACGGGTTTTGCAAAAAGTAGACAAGGTCCAGCTCGGGGCTGGGGTGGCCCAGGGCGGTCAAGGCCGCCGTGATCTGGCCCCGGTGGTGTGTGCCGTGGTTGAACACATGGGCCAGCGTGGCTGCAAACGGCAGCGATGCGGCCGTGCCGCGCATGGTGGTGTAGTCGAGCGTTCCGTCCCACCGGTCGGGCGAAAACGATGCGATCAGCGGTGCCCAGCGGGCTGCACCCTCGCGCAGGCGGGCGTCCAGCTGCGCGCGGTCGGGTTCCACCTCGGCATCCAGCGCTACGGTGGGCGAACGGCCTTCGGCAAACCGAACAAACCACAGCAGATGCTCGCCCACCAGCAGGTGGTTGAGCGTGCGGTGGATGCTGTGGAAGAACAGGCCCACATCGCGCCGGTAGTCATCTTCCGGCAGCGCCCGCACAGCGCCCAGCAGGCGCGCCGTGGCCCACACGTTGTAGCGTGCGAGCAAGTCGAAGTGCGCGGTCCAGCCTGTACTCATGGCGCAGCGCGGGTGGCCAGCACCCGGCTCCAGAAAGCATCGAGCGCAGCCAGTGACTTGGCACGCGCTTCAGGGTTGCCCCCCTGGTGCACGCCCTCCGGGGAGGTCCCGTTGGGCACATCCGCGCGCAGGCGCACCGGGGCGGTGCCGTCAAAGCCGTGGTAGCTGTTGTCGTACACCTGCACCGTGATGTCGCCGCCACCGCTGCGCGCCTGCAGGCTGCGTGCAAAGTCCACGCAGGGCTGGGCCGGTGTCCAATCGTCCAGGGCGCCCAGCAGCATCAGCAGCGGGGCTGCCTCCAGCACCGCCTGGCGCTTGGCCAGCGGGCCACAGCCGGGGTAGAAAACGGCCGCACCGGCGATGGCGGGCTCGCCCGGCTCGGGGCGGGTGCGGCGTTGCTCCAGCAGATTCAGGGTGGTGGTCGCCCCGTTGGACCACCCCAGCACGCCGATGTGCCGCGCATCCACCTGCGGCTGGGCCGCCAGCCAGGCCAGCGCAGCGCGCGCGTCCTGCACACGCTGGGCCACGTCCACGCTGCGATCGCGGTAGCGGGTTTGGCAGATGTCACGCAGGCCGCGCGAACCAAAGCTGTCGGGCATCAGCACGGCATAGCCTGCGGCGTGCAGGCGCTCGGCCGTCTCACGGTAACGCACGGCCAGACCACCCCCCTTGGTGTACAGCCCGCCACAGCCATGCAGCGCAAGCACCGCCGGGCGACGCTCCGCACCCTCGGCGGGCAGCCAGTGCGCGTGCAGCACCACGCCGGAGGGCAGCGGCGGCAGGTCCACACGCTGCAGCGCTGGCGCGGCATGCACGGTGACCGCCGTGAATGCGGTGGCCATGCACAGCAAAAAGCGAGAGACAAGACCCATGCTCAAGCGCTCCTGCTACTTTCGGCCACCCGGTGGCGCAAAGCCATGGCTGTCGAGAAACTCCGACACCAGCGGCTGCCACACCTGGGGAAACTGGTTGAACAGAAGGTGGCCATCGTCCCCATGGGGCGGCACCTGCACGAATTTCGCGGTGCCCCCCGCCTGCACAAAGGCCGCATGCCACTCGCGCGGCAACTTGCCACCGAAGAACTGGTCGTTCTCGGCATAGATCCAGAGCATCGGCACGCGAGCCTGCACCCCGTAGTCCCGGTAGACCTTCTCCAGGCGCGCGGAAGAACAGGGATTTTGTGGCCGCCCCACCGGGTCGCCCCCGGAGCCACCCGCGAAGTTGATGGCCGCGCCCAGACCCGACGGGTTCATCGCCGCGAGCGCCACGGTGGAGGCCCCGCCAAACGACTGCCCTACGGCCAGCACGCTGTCGGGCGCTACGTCCGGGCGCTGGCGTACTGCAGCCAACACTGCCAGCGACTGGTCTGCAGCGGCTGCAAAACCCGGCGCGAAGTTGCGGCTGTTGCAGGCCCCCGTGTCTTCCACATCGGGCCCGCCAGACACCCCATAGCCCACGCGTGTGGGCACAGCAACCACAAAGCCACGCTGCACAAAATAGCGCGACGCATCGACAAAACGCGCACGCCCCAGACGCGCACGCGCTTCTGCGCTGGTGGCCCGGCCGTGGTTGAGGATGGCGATGGGCGCCGGGCGCGGGTTGGCATCGTCAGAGAACACCGTCACGCGAATGTTCTGCGCCGCCTCCTTGCCCCAGGCGTCACGCACGCGCACGGGCACATCGATCTGCTCCTCCAGCAGGCGCGCCGACGCAGCGCCAGGCATGGCCAGCAACAGGCTGGCGATGAGGCAACACAACGAGGTTTGGCGGCGCATGGCAGGCACTCCTGGATAGCGACGACTACATCCGGAAGATGCCGAACTTGGTGTCTTCGATCGGCGCATTGCGCGTGGCCGACAGGCCCAGCGCCAGCACGCGGCGGGTATCAGCCGGGTCGATCACGCCGTCATCCCACAGGCGCGCGGTGGCGTAGTAGGGATGGCCTTGGTCTTCGTACTGGCGGCGGATGGGGGCCTTGAAGGCTTCTTCTTCCTCCATGCTCCACTGGCCGCCCTTGGCTTCGATGCCGTCGCGCTTGACGGTGGCCAGCACGCTGGCGGCCTGCTCGCCGCCCATCACGCTGATGCGCGCGTTGGGCCACATCCACAGGAAGCGGGGGCTGTACGCCCGGCCGCACATGCCGTAGTTGCCCGCGCCAAAACTGCCGCCGATGATGATGGTGAACTTGGGCACGCTGGCCGTGGCCACGGCCGTGACCAGCTTGGCGCCGTGGCGCGCGATGCCTTCGTTTTCGTACTTGCGGCCGACCATGAAGCCGGTGATGTTCTGCAAAAACACCAGCGGGATCTTGCGCTGGCAGCACAGCTCGATGAAGTGCGCGCCTTTTTGTGCGCTCTCACTGAACAGGATGCCGTTGTTGGCGATGATGCCCACGGGCATGCCTTCGATGCGCGCAAAGCCGCACACCAGGGTGCTGCCGAAGCGGGCCTTGAACTCGTCGAACTCGCTGCCGTCCACCACCCGCGCAATGATCTCGCGCACATCAAAGGGCTTGCGCGTGTCCACCGGGATCACGCCATACAGCTCTTCTGCTACAAATTTAGGAGCTATTGGGGCTTGATCAGCAGGCGCAGGGGCCTTGTTTTTATTCAAATTGTGCACCGCCGTGCGCGCCAGCTGCAGCGCATGCAGGTCGTTCTGCGCCAGGTGGTCGGCCACGCCCGACAGGCGCGTGTGCACGTCGCCACCGCCCAGGTCTTCGGCGCTCACCACCTCGCCCGTGGCGGCCTTCACCAGCGGCGGGCCGCCCAAAAAGATGGTGCCCTGGTTCTTGACGATGATGGATTCGTCGCTCATGGCGGGCACATAGGCGCCACCGGCCGTGCAGCTGCCCATGACCACCGCGATCTGCGCGATGCCCTGGGCGCTCATGTTGGCCTGGTTGAAGAAGATTCGGCCGAAGTGGTCACGGTCGGGGAACACGTCGTCCTGGTTGGGCAGGTTGGCGCCGCCGGAGTCCACCAGGTAGATGCAGGGCAGGCGGTTCTGCGCGGCCACCTCTTGGGCGCGCAGATGCTTCTTCACCGTCATGGGGTAGTAGGTGCCGCCCTTCACCGTGGCGTCGTTGCACACGATCATGCAGTCCACCCCGCTCACGCGGCCGATGCCTGCAATCAGGCCCGCGCCGGGTGCGTCGTTGTTGTACATGTTCAGCGCCGCCAGCGGGGCCAGCTCCAGAAAGGGCGTGCCGGGGTCCAGCAGGTTGGCCACGCGCTCGCGCGGCAGCAGCTTGCCGCGTGCGGTGTGTTTGGCGCGGGCTGCCTCGCCGCCGCCCTGGGCGATCTTGTCCTGCTGGGCGCGCAGATCCTGCACCAGCGCGCGCATGGCGGCGGCGTTGGTCTGGAAGTCCGCCGAGCGGGCATTGAGTTGGGTGTCGAGAATGGTCATACGTTCTTTGCTCTCTCAAGCGGTTTTCTGTTCTTCCAGGCCCAGCTGGTCTTTCATCTCGTCGCGGATCTTGAACTTCTGGATCTTGCCCGTCACCGTCATCGGAAAGCTGGTGACAAAGCGGATGTAGCGCGGCACCTTGTAGTGCGCGATCTGGCCTTTGCAGAAGGCGCGAATGTCGTCCTCGGTGGGCTGGGTGCCGGGCTTGGCAATGATCCAGGCGCAGAGTTCCTCGCCGTATTTCTGGTCGGGCACGCCCACCACCTGCACGTCCTGCACCTGGGGGTGGCGGTACAAAAATTCTTCGATCTCGCGCGGGTAGATGTTCTCGCCGCCGCGGATCACCATGTCCTTGATGCGGCCGACGATGTTCACATAGCCCTCGGCGTCCATGGTGGCCAGGTCGCCGGTGTGCATCCAGCCGCCCTCATCGATGGCTTCGCGGGTCTTGGCTTCGTCGCCCCAGTAGCCGTGCATGACGGAATAGCCCTTGGTGCAGAACTCTCCGCGCTGGCCGATGGGCACCACCGCGCCCGTGTCCGGGTCCACGATCTTGACCTCCAGGTGCGGCTGCACCTGGCCCACGGTGGAGACGCGCTTGGAAAGCGGCGTGTCGGTGCTGCTCTGGCAGCTCACGGGGCTGGTCTCGGTCATGCCGTAGGCGATGGTGATCTCGCGCAGGTTCATCTGCTCCACTACGCGCTTCATCACCTCGGTGGGGCACGGCGATCCGGCCATGATGCCGGTGCGCAGGGTGCTGAGGTTGAACTCGGCAAAACGCGGGTGGTCCAGCTCGGCAATGAACATGGTGGGCACGCCGTGCAGGCCGGTGCAGCGCTCGTCCTGCACCGTCTGCAGCACCGTGAGCGGGTCAAATCCGTCGTTGGGGTAGACGATGGTCGCACCGTGCGTGAAGCAGGCCAGGTTGCCCAGCACCATGCCAAAGCAGTGGTACAGCGGCACAGGGATGCACAGCCGGTCTGCGGGCGTGAGCTTCATGCACTCGCCGATGAAGAAGCCGTTGTTCAGGATGTTGCGGTGCGTGAGCGTGGCCCCCTTGGGGAAGCCCGTGGTGCCGCTGGTGAACTGGATGTTGATGGGGTCGGTGGCCTGGAGGCCCGCCGCCACCTGCGCCAGGCGCGGGTCGGCCGCGTTGCCGCGTGCAATCAGCTCGGTAAAGCGCAGCAGACCGGGCTCGTCGGCACCCTGCCCTGCTTCGTCATCAATCCACACCACCGTCTTCAGCTGCGGCAACTTGGCCGCTTGCAGGTGGCCCGGCTGCTGGCCCTGCCACTCGGGCGCCAGCTCGCGCAGCATGCCCAGGTAGTCACTGGTCTTGAAGCGCGCCATGCTCACCAGCAGCTTGCAGCCCACCTTGTTCAGCGCGTATTCCACCTCGGCCGTGCGGTAGGCCGGGTTGATGTTGACCAGCACCAGGCCCACCTGCGCGGTGGCCAGCTGCATCAGCACCCACTCGGCGTTGTTGTGCGACCAGATGCCCACGCGGTCACCGGGGGTGAGCCCCATGCCCAGCAACGCGCTGGCCAGGCGGTGGGCTTCGGTTTGCAATTGGGCGTAGGTGTAGCGGCGGCCCTGGTGCACGCTGACCAACGCCTCGCGCTCGGGCTGGCGGGCCACCATGTCGGCAAAAAAGGCGCCGATGGTCTGCTCGATCAGGGGAACGTCGGTGGCGCCACGGGCGTGGCTGTCCACCAGCGGTGCGGAGTTCGTTGCGGCTGCGCTGCTCGTCACGGGTGTTGTCTCCTCGGCTCTGTCATTCGGCCCAACGCCGCAAGAAGATGCGGGCGGGCGATCCGTAAGCATAGAAGCCTGAACCCCTGGCGGGTGGACACAATGGTTGCAAATCGTGCCATGGCTGGCACACTCTGCGGCGTGAAACCGCCCGCCCCACCCGCACACCGCTTGCCCGCGCCCGCCACAGCCCCCGCCGCCACGCCCATAGCCTTTGTGCGCGCCATTGTCCTGGCCTACGAACGGCGCGGCCTGAGCCCCGAACGCGCCCTGGCCCAGGCACAGATTGCGCCGCAGTTGCTGCAGGACGACAGCGCCCGCATCACCGCCTGGCAGATGGAGCAGATCTCCGACGCCGCCATGCAGGAGCTGGACGATGAGGCCCTGGGCTGGTTCAGCCGCCGCCTGCCCTGGGGCAGCTACGGCATGCTGGCGCGCGCCAGCATCAGCTCACCCACACTGCAGGTCGCCCTGGCCCGCTGGTGCCGCCACCACGGGCTGCTGACGGACGACATTGCACTGCAGCTGACCACCGAGGGGGATACCGCCACGCTGCGCATCACCGAGGCGCGCGACCTGGGCGTACTGCGCGAGTTCTGCCTGGTGTCGGTGCTGCGCAATGCCCATGGCCTGGCCTGCTGGATGGTGGACTCGCGCATTCCCCTCATCGCTGCCGAATTCGCATTCGATGCGCCACCACATGCCGATGCCTACGCCGTGCTGTTCCGGGGCCCCGTCACCTTCCAAGCGCCGCGCACCGCCATCCACTTCGACGCCCGCTACCTGCACCTGCCCCTGCGCCGCGACGAACAGGCCCTGCGCCAGATGCTGCAACACGCCCTGCCTCTCACGGTGCTGCACTACCGACGCGACCGCCTGCTGGTGCAGCGCGTGCGCCAGCAGCTGGCCGCCCCCCTGCCGGGCCAGCCAGCCCACGCCCTGCCCCAGCACAGCGCGGAATCCCTGGCCGCGCTGCTGCATGTGTCGCCGCGCACGCTGCACCGGCAGCTGAAGGAGGAAGGCGCCACGCTGCAGGGGTTGAAGGATGACGTGCGCCGCACCCGCGCGGTGGAGCTGCTGCACCGCACGCAAAGGCCGATCAAGCAGGTGGCCGAGGCGGCGGGGTTTGAGAACGAGAAGAGTTTTATCCGGGCGTTCCGGGGGTGGACGGGGCAGTCGCCTGCGGAGTTTCGAAAAGTAGCAAGATAAGACGACGAACTATCAAATACCGCGCCCCAGAGACCAACTTCAGCCACCAGAAATGCGGCAGAGACTCCAGCACGAAACGTCTTGGCAGGAGCAGATTCCACCGTTAACGTCACTCGAACATGAAATCATCGCCTGTACCAAACCATCCGGGTCACACCGAACTTCTAGTAGAAAAAGGCACGGATCGCCTCTTCTCCACGCTACAAACGTATCTCGTACTGAACGCGTGTTTCGCCAAAGGTTTTTTACCCCCTGAAGAGTGGGGGCAGGGTGACTGGTTTTTTTACCAGTGCAAGGCCTACGGCCCATTCGAAGTCCGGCTACCTTTGGTGGGCCCGATCGAGAATGCAAAACTTGGGCTTGAGGCGAATTATGTGAAGTTGACGTTGGCGCCGTGGACACCCAGACCGGATTCACCGTTGTCGGAGCCGAATGTCCACGCCTATGTATTCAAGATGATTTTTCCGATCTTCACGGAGTTTTATGAAAATCATCTCGTTGAGATCCAGAGGTGCTTTGGTGAGGCTGCAGCGAAGTGGCCGCCAATCTGGCAGTTTGCGCGCGTTGTGCGAAACGCTATGGCCCATGGATCACGCATCAACTTCAAGAATCCAAATGCCGTGCCAGTAAGTTGGAAAGGTCTTAGCTATGGGCCGGCACAGAACGGCCGGAACATCTTCGGTACTGACATTGAGGTCGGTGACATTCTTGTGTTGATGTTTTTAATGTCCGCTACTTTCGACGCCATCGACATCGCCGACAAATTGCGCGGACTTTGACACAACCCCACCCATGCTCCACCTCCACCACTGCATCAGCGCCCGCTCCCTCCGACCCCTGTGGATGCTCGAAGAACTGCAGCTCCCCTACCAGCTCCACATGCTCCCCTTCCCGCCGCGCGCCAAGGCCCGGTGGTTTCTGGACGAAAACCCGCTGGGCACGGTGCCCCTGCTGGTGCAAGGCGATGTCCGCATGACCGAATCGGCCGCCATGTGCCAGTACCTCGCGGCCACGCACCCCGATGCGGGGCTGGACGTGGCGCCCACGCACCCGGCGTATGGCGCCTACCTGAACTGGCTGCACATGAGCGATGCCACGCTGACCTTTCCGCAGACGCTGGTGCTGCGCTATGGGCGCTTTGAGCCCGTAGAGCGCAAGCAGCCGCAGGTGGTGGAGGACTACAGCCGCTGGTTTCTGGCCCGGCTGCGGGCGGTAGAAACGGCATTGATCCACAGCGGCAGCGAGCACTTGTGCGCGGGCCGGTTCACGGCGGCGGATGTGGCGGTGGGGKATGCGCTGCTGCTGGCGCAGCACCTGGGGCTGGCGCCGCAGTTTGGGCCCGCGACGCAAGCGTATTGGCAGCGGCTGCAGCAGCGGCCGGGCTACCAGCGCGCGATGGCGGCGCAGGTGCGGGCGGCAGAGGAACAGGGCGTGCCCACGACCCCGGCACCGGATACGCGGCCTTGAGCTTCACCGGGCGGCCCTGAGCACCTGCGGGCTCTGGCGTCCGCTCCGCTTCGCTTCTTTCTCCTTCTTAGCGCACCACCCCGACCGTTCGGGCTGAGCCCGTCGAAGCCGGGTGCTGCGCTTCGACGGGCTCAGCGTGAACGGTGGTGAGGGGATGGAGGGCCGACAAAAATGCCTTCCGCCACGCGGAGGGCCGCGCCCTCAGTCCTTGGCCTGCAGCCCCGCAGGCGGCGCCGAGCGCAGCAGCGATTGCACCAGCGCCCGGAACTCCGGCGAGTGGCGCAGCACGCTGCCACCGGCCTCGATGAGGTCGGTGACTTCTTCCGATGTGATGGAAAACGCGGTGGGCACCTGCAGCAGGCGGCGGCGGGCGATGTCGTCGGGTGCGTCGCGCAGGTTGACGGGGATCACGTGGACTTCGGCATCGGGCGCAAACACGTCGGTGCTGCCGGGCGAGCCGGTGGCAAGCGATTGTTTCCACTGCCGCGTGATGTCGCGCAGAAACTCCTGGGTCTCGCGCGTGGCGCGGGCGCCGGTGCCAAACAGCAGCGCGTCCACCACCTGCGCCATGTTGGGCACCTTGTCGCTCTGGCTGATGTCCACCGAGGGGTCGCGCTCGGCGTTCACGGTGATCAGCACCAGCTTGCGGATGGTGCCGGGCGGTATGCCCACTTCGCTGAAGGTCTGGCGCAGGCCACCACCGGCCAGGGCGCGGTCGAGCAGGCGCTGCACGCCCAGGTTGTCGGCCAGGCCGCCGTCCACCAGGTGGATGTAGGGCTTGCGCTGTGCGTCGGTGTAGCTCAGCTCGTGCGCGCGGTACAGGCGGGCGCGGTAGTCGCCGGTGGCGGCGCGGGCGCTGGCGGCCGAGGTGCTGCGGCGCTCGGGGCACTGGTGGGCGTAGTTCTTGAGCGTCATGGGGCTGAGCAGCAGCGGCACGGCCGACGACGAGGCCACGGCAAACGACAGCGGCACCTTGCGCAGGTCCGAGCAGATGAGCGAGAACTGCTCCCACGTGAACTCGAAGCCCGTGCCCAGCGACATGTCGGTGGCGGTGATGAACAGCTGCGGGTGGCGCGGGCGGCGCTCCACGTCGCCAAAGGTGAGGCCGCCATACAGCTCGTCGAGCCGCCGCGCGAGCAGGTGGGTGCGGCCCAGCCAGGGCGAGGTGAGGTCGATGAGGTTGCCGGGCCGCAGCGCCTGGGTGATGAGGCTGTTCTGGAAGTTCTGGCGCAGAAACTCGTGCTCGAAGCGCGGCAGGCCTTCAATGCCATGCGCCGCAAAATAAGCCGCCACGATGCTGCCGCCCGAGACGCCGCTGACCACGTCGGTGGCATCGAGCAAGGTGGTGGGGCTGCCGTTCCACACAAACCGCGTTTCCTGCATCTCGGTCAGCACGCCAAACCCGAACGCCGCAGCACGCGCACCACCGCCCGACAGGGTCACGGCCACCAGGATGCTGGGGTCGCGCTCGGACTTGCGCACCGGGATGCTCTGGTCCTCGGGCGGCAGGGGTTCGTTGATCCAGGGCTTGACGGAGGAGCAGCCGGCCAGGGCCAGGGCGGCCACGCCGAGCGCCGCACACCGTGCCCAGTGCATCCAGTGCGCCCTGCGCATGCAGAACCCCGATCGTGTGCTCTTGTGGTTCATCCCGTGCATGGCGTTCCTTGTGGGTTGCGTTGGCGCGCTGGCCGGTAGGTTCATCAATCCGCAGGGCCGTCAGCAGCCCAGCAGGCCGGGCAGATCGGCCATGCTGCGGAACACGTGTTGTGCCCCGGCGGCGCGCAGTGTTGCACCGTCGCCCAGCGGGTCGTAGCCCAGCACGGTGGCCCCGGCCGCCACACCGGCGGTGACGCCGATGGCCGAGTCTTCCACCACCGCGCAGCGCGCGGGGTTGGCCTGCAGCGCGGCCGCTGCGGCCAGGTAGACATCGGGGGCGGGCTTGGTCTGGGGCACCTCGTGCCCGCTGAAGATGCGGCCTTCAAAGTACGGCATGAGCCCGACCTTGACCAGCTGCATCTCGACCTTGAAGCGGTCGGCCCCCGAGGCGCAGGCAATGCGCCCGCCGTGGTGGGCGTGCACGCGTTCGATGGCGGGGTGGATGTGGTCGATGGCCAGCAGGCGTTCGTTCAGTGCGATGTTGCGCCGCTCGTAAAAGAGGGCCATCCACGCGTCCGTCAGCGGGCGGCCGGTTTCGGCCTCGATGCGGGCGGTGGCGCTGCGCACGGTGCGGCCAATGAAGTAGTCCATGCACTCCTGGTGCGAGATGGCCCAGCCCGCCTCGTTGAGCATGTCGCGCAGCACGCCATTGGTGATGGGTTCGCTGTCTACCAGCACACCGTCGCAGTCAAACAGGATTGCTTCAAATTTCATAGCTATCAAGGCATGATGGTCGCGCGCAGGCGGCCATTTTTATTCAAATTTTCAGGCATGGATGTCGCCATCCACATAGAACCAGCGCCCGCCTTCGCACACGAAGCGGCTGGTTTCGTGCAGGCGCACGGCGCGGCCGCCCACGCGGTAACGGGCGACAAACTCCACCTCGGCGCGGTCGTCGCCGGTGGGGCGGTGGCGGCGCACCTCCAGCCCCAGCCATTGGGTGCCGGGCTCAAAATCCAGCGCCGCCGGGCGGGTGCTGGGGTGCCAGGTGGCCTGCAGGTAGTCGGCCCGCTCACACACAAAGGCGGTGTAGCGCGAGCGCATGAGGCTTTCCGCATCGGGCGCGGCGGCATCGTCCCCATGGTCGAGGTAGCGGCCACAGCAATCTGCGTACGGCAGTGCCACAGCCTTGGCAGGTTTACCAGACGTGACCCGGGTACGGCCACAGGGGCAGGGTTCGGCGTTCGTCAGGGACACGGAGGCCTGCCTTTCACACGGACGAAGATCATCTCAGCGTTCCGAACACCTTGCGGACGATGGCGCTGCCCGCACCGGCCGGGTTCTGGCGGATGCGGCGCTCTTCCTCGCCGATCATGAGGTACAGGCCGTCCAGCGTCTTGCCGGTGACGTACTGCGCGAGGTTGGACTCCTCGGGCTTGAGCAGGCCGAAGCTGGCGGCCTTGCCCGCGAAGGCGTTGTACTTCTGGGTGAGCCCCACTTTTTCCGTGGCCTCGTTCACCACGGGCAAAAAGCGCTGGCCCAGCGGGGCGCGTGTCTTGTCGGCAAAAAAGGTGGTGACCGAGGTGTCGCCGCCGGTCAGGATGTTCTTGGCATCGGTCACCGTCATGTTCTGCACGGCGCCCACCAGCAGATCCTTGCCCATGGGTACGGCGGCTTCTGCCGCGCGGTTGATGGAGACCACCAGCTCGTCGATGCGTTTGCCCTGGCCCAGGGACTTCATGACCTTGGCGGCATCCTCCAGGTAGCCCGGCAGGCCAATGCGCACCTTGGGGTTGCCCAGAAAGCCGTCGGTGCGCCCCAGCAGCGACACCGCCGCCTGCGCGCCCTGCGACAGCGCCGCCTTGAGCCCGCTGGATGCGTCGGCGCTGGAGAGGTCGCCCAGCGACAGGGCCCAGGCCTGCTGCCAGGTGGCGCCCAGCAAGGCGCCCAGGGCGCTGGTGTGGAGGAGGTGGCGGCGTTGCATGGCGGTGTTTCTTTCTGTGGGGGAGCGGTGCCTGCGAAGGCAGGCGATTGCGCCGGATTTTCGCTCAGCGCCATAGACTGGCGAGCGAAACACCCCTTCAACAAAGAACCTGTTCAAAGGAGCCCTGCAATGTGGGATATGAATGTGCCGTGGTGGGAGTTTGTGCTGCGCGGCGTGGTGGTCTATGTGTTTCTGCTGGTGTTCCTGCGCCTCACGGGCAAGCGGCAGACGGGGCAGTACGCGCCGTTTGACCTGGTGCTGCTGCTGATCCTGTCGAACGCGGTGCAGAACTCGATGAACGCGGGCGACAACTCGCTGGTGGGCGGGCTGGTCTCTGCCGCCACGCTCATCGGCTGCCATGTGGTGCTGGCGCAGCTGACCTTTCGGTACGCGTGGATGGAGCGCCTGATCGACGGCAGCCCGCAGGTGCTGGTGCAGCAGGGGCAGGTGAATACAGACCTGATGCGCAAGGAACTGCTCTCCACCGACGACCTGGAGGCCGCGCTGCGCGCCAGCGGCTGCCTGCACCTGCACGAGGTGGAGCGGGCGACGATTGAAACCAACGGGCAGATCACGGTGGTGCTGCGGCGGCGGGGTGGCGATGCGTAAAGATATCGAACCCGCGCTCGCACTGCGCAATCGCACTCAACGCCGTCTCGCGCAAGCTTTGCCTGCTATAGCGCCTGCAGTTCTTGCCTCGACTTCCGCCATGGTACTGGGCCTTTCAGGGTTGTCGCGCAGGAAGCACAGGTAAGGCCCGACGCGAGTCCAAATGGCCGCGTCGTAGGTGCCATTTCGCTCAGGCCACGCACCCCAAAAAACGGTCACGCCGCCAGAAGATGTGACCCTGGTAAACACGGCATTGCCCATGTCCGATGGCGCCAAGGTCCGAAAAGCGCCTGAACAATAGCCGTCCTCATAGATCACACCCATTTGTTTCACATTGACCTGCGACTGACCCTGGCGCGCAATGGTCAACGCAGTTCCCCACGCCATGGGGAGACACAGGTCTTCCACCCAGAAGCCCTCCAGCTGAGCTATGAGCGAATCACAATTCACCTGTATCGCCTGCACATTGGCTGTGGACACGGTGCCGGCACCGTTTTGTACGATGCATGTCTGCCAGGAAGGCTGCGTCTTGACGGCAACTGAGTAGCTAGCCCCTTCGCCCACTGCTGTCGGGAACGTGAAGCCGCCGTTGCTGCTCACCGACATATCATCACCAGCGTTGTTCTGCAGCACCACAGCGCCACCACTGTCCAGCCCAGAAACAACCCCTCCCACCGTGTACGTGGCAACCGGCAGAGCCTCACAACGCACTACCACTCCGCTGACATTGGCCGTTACAGTTCCCGCGCCCTGAGATACAGCGCAACGCTGCCCATCGGGCTGCGCCTTGACCGTGACGGCATATGCCGCACCGCTGTCTAGACGGGTCGCAAAGGCAAAGTTTCCATTGGAATTCACACCCAGATCGTCACCGCCGCTGTTCTGCAGAACCAGCGTCTTACCCGCTGTCAGCCCGCTTACTACACCTCCGACCGTGTATGCGCCTTCCGCCCCTATTGGCGCCGCACTGCCACTACCGCCGCCGCAGCCGACCATGAGTGCAGCGGCCGCAACGAAGAGAGCTTCACGTGCGATCCATGGGAAGCACTGGAAAACCTGCGAGCGATGACTTGTCATGAGTACGAACATCTTTGTGATTGATGAAGAAGGGAGAACCACAATGTTCTCCCAGAGCCTCAGCAAGTTTACAAAGAGCTATCGTGCACTATGCAGAGTGTGGTCCACCTGCTTGGACCAAGAGCCCCGGACAATGGCCGCCTGTCAGTTCTGCGTGTAGCAGATCTTGTTGGGGATCAGCGTGTTCATGTAGCTCTCGACACTGGCCACCGTCGGGAACACCGTGGGTGTCGAGTCCCCCAGCAGGCACAGGTAGGGCCCTTTGCGCGCCCACACGGTGCGCGAGGTCAGCCCCGTGATCTGGGCCCAGTTGCCCCAGAAGGCTGCGGCAGAGGCGGTCGCCTCGGAGCGGTCAAAGGTGAAGCTGCCGCCCGCCCCGGTCTGCGCGGCCGTCACCGTGCCTGCGCCCGAGCAACTCGCGTCGGCGTAGGTCACACCGCCCAGGGTGACCGTCGCACGGGTGTCACTCTGCCGATCGATGCGCCACAACAAACGGGTCCACCGGCCGGGGCCCGAGGGCGAACACTGCTCCTGTTTCCAGTCGCCCTGGGGCAGGGCGGCGGCTGCAGTGGCGCAGCGCACGTCCACCGTGGTCACATGGGCCGAGCCCACGGTGCCCGCGCCGTTGGCGACGGTGCAGCTCTGCCCGCCGGGCTGGGTCTTTACCGTGACGGCGTAGGCAGTGCCACCGGCCAGCGCCGTGGCAAAGCTGAAGCCGCCGTTGGCCGCCACGCCCAGGTCGTCGCGCCCGTTGTTCTGCAGCACCAGACCGCTGCCGCTAAGGCCCGAGACAGCGCCGCCCACGGTGAAGGTGGCGGCGGCCAGGTTCTCGCAAAGCACCTGCACATTGCTCACGTCGGCCGTGGCGGTGCCCGTGCCCTGCGCCACGGTGCAGCGCTGGCCTGCGGGCTGTGCCTTGATGGTGACGGCATAGGCCACGCCCCGGTCCATGCGGGTGTTGAACACAAAGTTGCCGTTGGCGTTGACCGTGAGGTCGTCGGTGCCCAGGTTCTGCAGGGTCACGGTCTTGCCTGCCCCGAGGCCTGCCACGGCGCCGCCCACCGTGAACACCCCCACAGCCGGTGGGGGCGTGCTGCCGTTGTTGTTGTCGTCGCCACCGCCACATGCCGCCAGCAGCGCAGCAGCCAGGCCAAGGGGAGCCCAGCGGAAAACGGGCCGTGCGGGGTGCCAGATGCGCTGTGCGCGGGTTGAAGCCATGTGCGGAAACCTCCAGGGGGGTGAATGGAGGGCGGATTCTGTGCAGCGCAGCACGCGGCGTGGAACCCTACCAGGGTAGGGTTTGCGCGCCACCCTGCCTGGGCCACACTTGGCAAAATTTGCCCTTGGTGCAGCCCTGCGCCCCTACCCCTCTGCCGACCTGGCCATGTCACCGTCACCCTATGCCCTTGTCCTGGACGACCACCCGCTGGTAGCACGCGGCGTGGCCGAGTTCCTGCGCTCGCGCCTGCCCCGGATGGAGGTGGCCGTGGCGGGCCGCACCGAGGACGTGCTGCCCCTGGTGGCCGAACGCGGTGCACCCGCCATTGCCCTCATCGACTTCTGGCTGGCCGAAGGGGCGGCGCTGGACCTGATTGCCCAGCTGCGCCAGCACTGCCCCAGCAGCGCCCTGGCGGTGATCAGCGGCGACGACGACCCCAACGTGATGGAGCGCGTGCGCCAGGCGGGCGCCCATGGCTTCATCCACAAGCAGGCCCCGCCCGAGACCTTTGCCCTGGCCGTGGAGGCGCTGCTGTGCGGCCTGGCCTGGTTTGAGCCCCCCAGCCACAGCGGCCAGCCCCCGCGCAGCCGCGACCTGCCCGTGACGCCGACGGAGCTGGGCCTGTCGATGCGCCAGGGCGAAATCCTGGCGCTGGTGCTGCAAGGGCTGCCCAACAAGCGCATTGCCCTGCAATACGACCTGTCGGAGAGCACGGTCAAGGAACACATGAGCGCCATCTTGCTGCGCCTGGGCGCCCGCACGCGGGTGGAGGCGATCACACGGCTGCGCGGGCGGCGGCTGGTGCTGCCGTCCATGGGCGAGCTGTGATGCGGGAAGAGGGCCCCTGCACACCGGTTGCAAGCGGCGTGCGATTCACGCGGTTCACAACGCCTGGGCGCTGATGGAACCGGTCTCAGCCCCTGCCGCACCAGCCCGGGCCCCGGCAACCCCGGCCCAGGAGCCTGCGCAGGCCTCGCTGCAGACCGTGAGCATGGCGGGCCAGGCCCGCCTGCTGGAGATGACCTACCAGCGCCTGCACACCAGCATCATGGTGCTGCCCCTGGTGGCGCTGGCGCTCACGCTGTTCTACCAGCTGCAGCATGACGCGCGCTGGATGTGGGGGTGGTTCGGCTTCTATGTGGTGTTTGCGGCCACCTCCCACCGCTTGCGCCGCGTCTTCCGCCAGGACCAGGGCAGACGGGATGCGGCCGACCTCATGCGCCGCTGGCGCCCGCGCCTGGAGCTTTGCGCGCTGATTCACGGCGCGGGCACCACGGCCCCGGTGGTCATTGCGGCGGGCCATGCGAGCTACGACTTTGCGCTGCTGCTGCTGGTGACCAACGCGGCCATCCTGGCGGGCAATGCCACGCACCAGACGCCGGTGCTGAGCGTGTTCATGCGGTTCTTCATGACCGGATGGAATGCCTCGCTGCTGGTGCAGCCCTGGCTGTTTCCCCAGCACTGGTATTTCATCCTTCCGCTGTCGCTGCTGCACACCTTCACCATGTACCGGCACTCGCACACGGCGCACCGGTTTTTTGTGCACCAGGTCTGGCTGGAAGAACGCGGCCAGCAGCTGTCGGCCCAGTACCGCGAAGCGCGCGACGCCGCCGAGGCCGCCCTGGCCGAGAAGAACCGTTTTCTGAGCACCGCCGCCCACGACCTGCGCCAGCCCGTGCACGCCATGGGCCTGCTCACCGAAGCCATCGCGCTGCGCAACCGCGACACGGCCCTGGCCGCGCCCTTGTCCGACCTGCGGCTGAACCTGCAGTCGGTGCAGCTGATGTTCAACTCGCTGCTCGACCTGTCCAAGATCGAATCCGGCCAGGTGGCGGTGCGGCCCGAGCCCCTGCTGTTGCGCCCGTTTTTCAACGAACTGGAGATCCAGTTCCTGGCCGAGGCCCGCTCGCGTGGGCTGCGTCTGCGGCTGCACATGCCGCCAGCAGGCGCAGCCGTGCAGGCCGATGCCGCGCTGCTGCGCCAGTCGCTGTCCAACCTGGTGCACAACGCGCTGCGCTACACGCCGCAGGGCGGCGTGCTCATCGGGGCGCGGCGGCGGCAGGGCCATTGGCGCATCGAGGTGTGGGACACGGGCCTGGGCGTGGCGCTGGAAGACCGCGCCCGCATCTACCAGCCGTTTTACCGCCCCCAGCACGCCTGGCACATCAACCGCGAGGGCCACGGGCTCGGGCTGGCCGTGGTGGCACGCTGCGTGGACCTGATGGGCGCGCAGCATGGCCTGCAGTCGCGCCTGGGCACGGGCTCCTGCTTCTGGCTGCAGTTGCCCGCAGCCGCCCCGGGGCCCTGCCCGGCCAGCCCCCGCAGCCAGCCCGCCCGGCCGCTGCAAGGCCGCTGCCTGATCCTGGATGACGACCCGCACGTGCTGGGCGCCTGGTCGGCCCTGCTGAGCAGTTGGGGGCTGCAGGTCTGCCTGGCATCCGACGCCCGGCAGGCGTTTGCGCATGTGGATGCGGGACAGGCCATCGATGTGGTGCTGTGCGACCAGAGGCTGCGCTCGGGCGAAAGCGGGTTTGACGTGCTGCTGGCCCTGCTGGCGCGCTGCCCGCAGGCGCGCGGGGCGATGGTGAGCGGCGAGTTCGATGCCCCGGCCTTGCGCCGCGCCGAAGACGAGGGCTACCTGGTGCTGAAAAAGCCCGTAGACGTGGCCGACCTGCAGGCGCTGCTCAGCCGCTGGCTGGCGGCGCCGGTGGATGCGGCTGCCGCCGTGGAGGTGCCTCAGCCATGAGGGTGCTGGCCCTGTGGCGGCAGTGGTTTCCCCGCGCGCTGGACACCGGCGACCTGGCCGAGCGCGGCCAGGTGCGCATGCTGGAGCTGACCCACCAGCGCCTGGCCCAGGGCATTTTTGCGATGCCGCTGCTGGGGGTGCTGTTCACCATGTGGTTCCAGGGGCTGGGCCGCAACCCCCTGGGCATGCTGGCCTGGACGGTGCTGTACACGCTGGCCGCAGCGGCCGTGTGGGTGCAGTCGCGCCAGCTGCGGGCCAGCCGCAGCGGCACGGCCGCCGCCGACGACGCCGCCTGGCTGCGGCGCTGGCGGCCCCGGGTGCGCAACACCAGCCTGGGGCAGGCCCTGGGCCTGGCCTCGCTGGGCGCCATCGTGGTGCTGACGCCCGGCCGCGCCAGCTTCGACTTTGTGCTGTTGCTGCATGTGAGCCTGGCGGTGGTGATTGTGGGCACCGCCACCTTCCAGCTGCCCTCGCTGGGTACATTTCTGCGCTTTTACGGGTTTGGCTGGGGGGTGATCTCGGTGCTGGTGCCGCTGTCGCTGTCGCAATGGCCCAACCTGTTTGGCGACCCGGCCATGCCGGGCGGGCCGCCAGCGTCGCCCTGGCGCTTCATCATCCCCATGTCGCTGTTGCTGATGGCGGCGCTGTACCGGCATGCGGTGGTGGCGCACAACTTCTTTCTGCAGCAGGTGCGGCTGGAGGAGGAAAGCCTGCGCCTGGCGCTGGAGGCGCAGCAGGCCCACGCCGAGGCCGAGCAGGCGCTGCGCGCCAAGAACCTTTTCCTCAGCACCGCCAGCCACGACCTGCGCCAGCCCATCCACGCCATGGGCTTCCAGATCGAGGCGCTGGCGCGGCGCAACCACGACACTGCGCTGCTGCCCGCGCTGGACGACATGCGCCGCAGCCTGCGCTCGGTGAGCCTGATGTTCAACGCGCTGCTGGACCTCTCGCGCATCGAAAGCGGCACCCTGCAGGCGCGCCGCCAGCCCGTGGCGCTGCGGCCGCTGCTGCACGACGTGGCCTTGCTGTTCCGCGCCGAAGCGCGCGACCTGGGCCTGGCGCTGCGCGAGCACCTGCCGCCCGAGGGCGCCACCGTGCTGGCCGACCCGGTGCTGCTGCGCCAATGTGTGATCAACCTGGTGCACAACGCGCTGCGCTACACGCGCCACGGCGGTGTGCTGCTGGCCGCGCGCCGCCGGGGCGGGCGGTGGCGCATTGCCGTGTGGGACACCGGCGTGGGTGTGGCCGAGCAGGACCGCCACCGCATCTACCAGCCCTACGAACGCCTGCAGCGCGGCAGCACGCAGGTGGATGCAGGCCATGGCCTGGGGCTGGCTGTGGTGGCGCGCTGCGCCGAGCTGATGGCGGCCGAACACGGCCTGCGCTCGAGGCTGGGGCGGGGGTCTTGCTTCTGGCTGCAACTGGCCGCCACCGCCGCCGTGTTGCCCCCTGAACACAAGAACACCCCGGCGGGCATGGGCGCGCAGAGCGCCCCCGGTGCGGCTCCGCCGCCTTTGCCCACCCTGCACGGCGCCTGCCTGGTGCTGGACGACGACCCGCAGGTGCAGCAGGCCTGGTGCAACCTGCTGCACAGCTGGGGCCTGAAGGTGCGCCTGGCCGCCAATGCGCAAGAGGCACTGGCGGCTGCGGCCAGCGGCCCGCCCCCCGAGGTGGTGCTGTGCGACCAGCGGCTGCGCACCGGCGAAAGCGGCTTTGACGTGCTGCGCGCGTTGCTGGACCGCCACCCCGGTGCGCGTGGAGCCATGGTGAGCGGCGAGTTCGACGCCCCCGCCTTGCAGGAGGCCGAGGCCGAAGGCTATGTGGTGTTGCGCAAGCCCGTAGACGTGGGCGAACTGCACGCCTTGCTGATGCGCTGGCTGGACTCCGAGGTACCGACGGTCCAGCGCTGAGGCCCGGCCATCCGTACGTCAGTGGGGCTTGGCCGTACGACCGGCATAGTGCGCGGCTGCACGTCGCCCACGGAGCCACAGATTGAAGCAGCAAGACCCTTCCAGCCCCTCTGCCAGCGGCAAGCCGCGCTGGCTGTACCAGGCCCAGGATGCCAACGGCCAGCCCACCGAGGGCTTTGTCCACGCCACCACCGCCGAAGAAGCCCTGCAGGCGGTCCATGCGCTGCAGCCCCCGCTGAGCCAGGTGCGGCTGCACTCGTCGGGTCTGTATGCCCGCGCGATGACCGAGATGACTGACGAGGTGCTGGGCACTCTGGATGTGAAGGCGCTGCGCCAGCTGGCACGCGACCAGATCGAAGCCCAGGAGAACCCGGGCCTGTTTACTGCGCTGCGCCAGCTGCTGCGCAACAACCGCACCTGGCTGCTGGTCTGCGCCGCGCTGCTGGCGCTGGCCGTGTGGCGCGAATGGCGTGCCTGGGTGCAAGGCGCTGTGGTGGTGGCCATGCTGGTGCCCTTTGCCTGGTTTGCCTACATGCAGCGGTTCCAGCGCATGTACCAGCAGGCCCTGCTGGCCCATGCCACGGGCGACCTGCCGCGCCTTCAGGTGCTGGCCGAGCGCCTGGCCGACGCCGCCGAGCGCCACAGTTTCATGCGCGAGCCCGCCTGGGATGCGGCTGTGCGCATGGCCTGGTTCGAGGCGCGCACCGAGGGGGTGGAAGCCGCCATCCTGCGGCTGCGTGTGCACCCGATGCGCCCGCCGGACGACACGGATTTTCTGGCGCGCACCTACACCCTGCCCCTGGCAGCGGGCGACCACGCGGGGTTCGCGGCCCGCCTGCGCGAGCTGATGGCCCTGCGCCCCGCCGAACCCATCCTGCAGTTGGACCTGGCCCTGGGCGAAGCGCGGGCGGGCCACACCGACGAAGCGCAGCGCCTGCTGGACGCCACAAAAACAGAACTGCTGCCGCCCCACGGCCAGGCCTTCATCGACTGGGTGCGGGGCCTGATTGCGCTGCGCGACCCGGCGCTGGCGAGCGAAGCGGCCCGCCACCTGGGCCAGGCCTGCGCGCAGTTCCTCGCGCTGGTGCCCAAGGCCCCGGGCGCCTGGCCGTCACTGGCGGTGTGCACCTGTGACTACGCCCTGGCCCTGGCCTGGAGCGGCCGCCCCGAGGCCGCACGCGAGGCGTTTGCGGGCGTCTACCCCGTGTCGCGCCACCATGCCGAGCCCGAGCGGCTGGCCATGCTGGAGCGCGAACTGCGCATGCGGGGCTAAGGCTCAGGACGCTTTCACAGTCTCAGGCCAGCGCGCGCTGGATGATGATTTTCTGCACGTCGCTCGTGCCTTCGTAAATCTGGCACACGCGCACGTCGCGGTAGATGCGCTCCACCGGGAAATCGTTCACCACGCCGTAGCCGCCCAGCGTCTGGATGGCGGCGCTGCACACGCGCTCGGCCATCTCGCTGGCAAACAGTTTGGCCATGGCGGCTTCCTTCAGGCAGGGCTTGCCCGCATCGCGCAGCGCTGCGGCATGCCAGATGAGCTGGCGTGCGGCCTCGATCTGCGTGGCACAGTCGGCCAGCCTGAAACCCACGGCCTGGTGGTTGAAGATGGCGGTGCCGAAGCTCTCACGCTCCTTCGAATACGCGAGCGCCGCGTCGAACGCGCTGCGCGCCATGCCCACGCTTTGCGCTGCGATGCCGATGCGCCCGCCTTCGAGCGCGCCCAGCGCGATCTTGTAGCCCTCGCCCTCGGCGCCGATCAGGTTCTCGGCCGGGATGCGGCAGTTGTCGAAATTGATTTGCGCGGTGTCGCTGCTGTGCTGGCCCAGCTTGTCTTCGAGCCGTGCGACCACGTAGCCGGGGTTGTTGGTGGGCACCAGGAAGGCGCTCATGCCCTTCTTGCCCGCGCCCTTGTCGGTGACGGCGATCACGATGGCTACCTGGCCGTTCTTGCCGCTGGTGATGAACTGCTTGACGCCGTTGATCACGTATTCATCGCCCTGCTTCACCGCCGTGGTGCGCAGGGCCGAGGCGTCCGAGCCCACATGCGGCTCGGTCAGGCAGAACGCGCCCAGCATCTCGCCACGCGCCAGCGGCGTGAGCCAGTCGCGCTTTTGCTGCGCGTTGCCGTAGCGCATGAGGATGGCGTTGACGGGGCAGTTGGTCACGCTGATGGCGGTGCTGGTGCCGCCGTCACCGGCGGCGATTTCTTCAAGCACCAGCGCGAGCGTGAGGTAATCGAGATTGGCGCCGCCAAACTCTTCGGGCACGCAGATGCCGTAGGCGCCCAGCGCGGCCAGCCCCTGGTGGGCGTCCTTGGGAAAGTGGTGTTCCTTGTCCCAACGCGCAGCATGGGGCCACAGCTCGGTCTGCGCAAAGTCGCGCACGGCGTCGCGGATCATTTCCTGGTCTTGGGTCAGCAGCATGAGGTGTCTCCGAAAGTCGTTGTTCGTTGAAAAGAATTACCAGTGCGCGGCGCGGCGGCCGTCGTGGTGCAGCAGGCGGCCCTTGTCGGCCGGGGTCAGGCCCGCCACCGTGCTGCGCAGGCCGTGCACGCTGTCCTCCACCGTGAGCGGGGCGCTGTCGCCGCCCATGTCGGTCTGCACCCAGCCGGGGTCGATGGTGACCAGCGTGGCGCCGGGGTAGTCGTGCTGGGCCGCAGCCACAGCCATGTTGAGCGCGGCCTTGCTGGTGCGGTACAGCCAGGACCCGCTGTTCGGCACGCTACCGATCTGCGACATGGAGGACGAGATGAACGCAAACACCCCGCCCGCATCCGCCACCAGCGGCGCCACCTGAGGGATGGCCTGCATCGCGCCCAGCACGTTGGTGTGCATGACGGCGTCAAAGTCCTGCTGCGTGGGCGGCGTGAGGGCGTTCGGGCGGCGGATCACGCCGGCCACGTACCAGGCGATGTCGATCTTCTCGCCATCGAGCTGCCAGGCCAGGCCGCTGATGCTGGCGGGCTGGGCCACGTCCACCGTCAGCGCCTCGGCGCCCAGTGCCAGCACGCGCTCGCGGCCCGCGTCGTCGCGCACGGTGGCAATCACGCGGCGGCCCGCCTCGGCGTACTGGCGCACCAGCTCCAGGCCAATGCCCCGCGAGGCGCCGATGACGAGTATGGAGTTCATTTTTTGAACAAAATAGGCCTCTTCCGCGCGTCCAGCATACGAAATAAGCTATCAAAACATGAGCAAACCTGCTCTGTGCAGATTCGCTCCCCACGGCACCCGGCGGGGCCGGGTGCTGGCATCACACCAGTTCCAGCGCCACGGCCGTGGCCTCGCCGCCGCCGATGCACAGCGTGGCCAGGCCCTTGGTCAGGCCACGGGCCTTGAGCGCATGGATCAGCGTGACCATGATGCGCGCGCCGCTGGCGCCAATCGGGTGGCCCAGCGCGCAGGCGCCCCCGTTCACGTTGACCTTGTCGTGGGGCAAGTCCAGTTCCTTCATCAGCGCCATGGGCACCACGGCGAAGGCTTCATTGATCTCCCACAGCTGCACATCGCCCACCTGCCACCCAGCCTTGGCCAGCGCCTTCTGCGTGGCGCCCAGGGGGGCTGTGGCAAACCACTCGGGCTCTTGCGCGTGGGTGGCATGGCTCACGATGCGGGCCAGGGGCTTGGCGCCCAGCTTCTTGGCGGTGGACTCGCGCATCATCACGAGCGCGGCGGCGCCGTCGTTGATGCTGGAGCTGGAGGCGGCGGTGATGGTGCCGTCCTTCTTGAATGCGGGCTTCAAGGTGGCGATCTTTTCGAGCTTGACCTTGCCGGGGCCTTCGTCCACCGACACCACGGTCTCGCCCGCACGGGTCTTGACGGTGACGGGCACGATCTCGGCAGCGAACGCGCCGGACTCGGTGGCGGCCTTGGCGCGCTGCACGCTGGCGGTGGCAAACGCGTCCTGCTGTTCGCGCGTGAAGCTGTATTTGGCGGCGCAGTCTTCACCGAAGGTGCCCATGCTGCGGCCCGCTTCGTACGCGTCTTCCAGGCCGTCGAGCATCATGTGGTCGAAGATACGGTCATGGCCCAGGCGGTAGCCGCCACGGCCCTTTTGCAGCAGGTAGGGGGCGTTGGTCATGCTCTCCATGCCACCCGCCACCATCACGTCGTGCGAGCCGGCCAGCAGCATGTCGTGCGCCATCATCGCGGCCTTCATGCCTGAGCCGCACATCTTGCTGAGCGTGACCGCGCCCGCGCCCTTGGGCAGGCCGCCCTTGAACGCCGCCTGGCGCGCAGGTGCCTGGCCCTGGCCGGCCATCAGGCAGTTGCCGAACAGCACTTCGCCCACGGCATCGGGCGAGACACCAGCGCGCTCGATGGCGGCCTTGATGGCGGCGCCGCCCAGGTCGTGCGCGGCCAGGCTGGAGAAGTCGCCCTGCAGCGAGCCCATGGGGGTGCGTGCAGCGCCGACGATGACGATGGGGTCTTGGATGGTCGTGGACATGGTGAAGGTCTCCTGGGAAAGGGGCTGAGAAAAAGGGGGGACAAAAAACTGGCTGGCGTCAGCGGGCCGCAGCACCCTGCGCAAAGCGGCGCTCGGTGTCGTAAGGGAACACATCGAACATGTGGCCGGCCTGGATGCGCTCCTTGTGCGACTGCCAGAACGCGGCGTCGAGCAAATCGGCATGGTGCTGCATGAACACCTCGCGCACGGCGTCGTTGCCCAGCAGGAAGGGGCCGAAGGTTTCGGGAAACACGTCGCGCGGGCCCACGCTATACCAGACCTCGCCGCTCATCTCTTCCTCTTCGTTGCGCGGCGTGGGCACGCGGCGGAAGTTGCAGTCGGTGAGGTACTCGATCTCGTCGTAGTCGTAGAACACGACCTTGCCGTTGCGCGTGATGCCGAAGTTCTTCCAGAGCATGTCGCCGGGGAAGATGTTGGCGGCCACAAGGTCCTTGATGGCGTTGCCGTATTCGATGACGCTGTGCTCCATCTGCTGGCGCGCGCGCGGGTCGGCCAGGCCGGTGTCGAAGGCTTCCTGCAGGTAGATGTTGAGCGGAATCATGCGCCGCTCGATGTACAGGTGCTTGATGATCACCTCGGTCTGGCCGTCGCCATCGCGGTCGCTGATTTCAAGCTGGCTGGGCGCGAACTTCTCGATCTCGGCGATCAGCGCGTCATCGAAGCGGTCGCGCGGAAAGGCCACCTCGCTGTACTCCAGCGTGTCGGCCATGCGGCCCACGCGGTCGTGCTGCTTGACCAGCAGGTACTTGGCCTTGATCTGCTCGCGCGTGGTTTCCTTCTGATGCGGAAAGTAGTCCTTGATGAGCTTGAACACAAACGGGAAGCTCGGCAGGTCGAACACCAGCATCACCATGCCTTTGATGCCCGGCGCAATTCGGAACTGGTCGCTGGAGTGCTTCAGGTGGTACAGAAAGTCGCGGTAGAACAGCGTCTTGCCCTGCTTGGCCAGGCCCAAGGCGTTGTAGATCTCGGCACGCGGCTTGCGCGGCATGAGGCTGCGCAAGAACTGCACGTAGGCGCTGGGCACCTCCATGTCCACCATGAAGTACGCACGCGCAAAGCTGAACAGCATCTGCATGTCGTCTTCGCCAAACAGCGCGGCGTCAATGTACAAGCGGCCAGCATCGTCGTGCAGGATGGGCAGCGCAAACGGCACCTCATTGAAGCCGTTGATGATCTTGCCCACCACGTAGGCGCCCTTGTTGCGAAAGAACAGGCTGGTGAGCACCTGCACCTGGAAGTTGGTGCGCAGCTTGACCTTGTCCAGGCGGCTGCGCATCGCGGCCACCACACAGGCGGTGTCGCGCGGCAGGTCGGCAAACTCGCGCTGGAGCTGGAAGTTCTCGATGATGGTCTGGAACGCGTCGCCCAGCGTGTCGCGCGTGGGGTAGTAGGCCCGGTAGGTGGGCCGCGCGGCGGGCTCGTCGTTCTCGATGTATTCAGTGCTGACCGCAGGCCGCACAAAGATGAAGTCGTTGTGGAAATGCGTGCGGTGCAGGATCTTGGTGGTGACCGAGTTGAAGAAGGTCTCGGCCAGCTCAGGCTGGTGGTGGTTCACCAGCAGCCCGATGTAGTGCAGCTTGATCTGGTGCCATACGTCCATGGGCTGTGCACCCGCGCTGAATTCCTTCTCCAGCCGGCGCACGCATTCCTTCACCCGCAGGTCGTAGAACTCGATGCGCTCCCGCTGCGCCCGCTGCTGGCCGTGCCAGTCGGCGGTTTCAAACCGGTGCTTGGCCCGCGCAGACTCGGTGCGGAACAGCCGGTAGTGGCGGTTGAAGCCATCCATCATGGCCTTGGCAATGCCGTAGGCCTGGGGGGCATCGAGGCGCTGCGGGAACATGGCGGGGTCTGGGCCGTCGCGCTGAGCAGGCTTGGGGGCGCCGCTTACTGCCGCTTGGCGGCAGCCACGCCAGCGATGGCCGCCTTGTAGAGCGACTCCAGGCCTTCGGTGCTGTCCACCGACATGTGCAGGTTGTTGATGAGCCCGTCTTTCAGGCCATAGCACCAGCCATGCAGCGTGACCTTCTGGCCCCGGCCCCAGGCGTCGAGCATCACGGTGCTTTGCGCCACGTTCACCACCTGCTCGATGGCGTTCAGCTCGCACAGCACGTCGTGGCGCCACTGGGGTTCAATGGATGCGATCAGGTCGCGGTGGCGGTCGCGCACGTCGGACACATGGCGGATCCAGTTGTCGGCCAGGCCGACACGCATGCCCTCCAGCGCGGCCAGCACGCCGCCGCAGCCGTAGTGGCCCACGACCATGAGGTGCTCCACGTGCAACTGGTCCACCGCGTACTGGATGGTGGACAGGCAGTTGAGGTCGGTGGGCACGACCACGTTGGCCACGTTGCGGTGCACGAACACCTCGCCCGGCTCCAGGCCCGTGATCTGGTTGGCGGGCACGCGGCTGTCGGAGCAGCCGATCCACATGTACTTGGGCTTTTGCTGCGCCAGCAGGCCGGTGAAAAAGCCAGGGCGCTCGCGTTCCATCTGGGCCGCCCAGGCGCGGTTGTGGACAAACAGGTCTTCGATGGAGGTGGGCATGGTGGGTCTGGCTCTTTCAAACAGTGGATCGGCCTGCGGCAAAGGTCCGCAGGTCAGCAGGTTTCGGCAAACAGCTCGCGCCCGATCAGCATGCGGCGGATCTCGCTGGTGCCCGCACCAATCTCGTACAGCTTGGCATCGCGCCAGAGGCGGCCCAGGGGGTACTCGTTGATGTAGCCGTTGCCACCATAGATCTGCACGCCTTCGCCCGCCATCCAGGTGGCTTTTTCGGCACACCAGAGGATGACGCTGGCGCAGTCTTTGCGAACCTGGCGCACATGGTCGGTCCCGAGCATGTCGAGGTTCTTGGCCACGGTGTAGGCAAACGAGCGCCCCGCCTGGAGCACGGTGTACATGTCGGCCACCTTGCCCTGGATGAGCTGGAATTCGCCAATGCTCTGGCCGAACTGCTTGCGGTCGTGAATGTAAGGGATCACGTTGTCCATCACCGACTGCATGATGCCCAGAGGGCCGCCGGTCAGCACCGCGCGCTCATAGTCCAGGCCACTCATCAGCACCTTGGCGCCCTGGTTCAGGCCGCCCAGCACGTTCTCGGCAGGCACTTCCACATCCTGGAACACCAGCTCGCCGGTGTGGCTGCCGCGCATGCCGAGCTTGTCGAGCTTTTGGGCAATGGAGAAGCCCTTCATGCCCTTCTCGATCAGGAAGGCCGTGACGCCGCGCGCGCCGAGTTCAGGTTCGGTCTTGGCATAAACCACCAGGGTGTCGGCGTCCGGGCCGTTGGTGATCCACATCTTGCTGCCGTTGAGCAGGTAATAACCGCCCTTGTCCTCGGCCTTGAGCTTCATGCTGATCACATCGGAGCCCGCGCCGGGTTCGCTCATCGCCAGCGCGCCCACGTGCTCGCCGCTGATCAGCTTGGACAGGTACTTGGCCTTTTGTGCCTCGTTGCCGTTGCGGTTGATCTGGTTCACGCACAGGTTGCTGTGCGCGCCGTAAGACAGGCCCACCGAGGCGCTGGCGCGGGAGATTTCTTCCATCGCCACCATGTGGGCCAGGTAGCCCATGGCAGCGCCGCCGTACTGCTCGGGCACCGTGATGCCGAGCACGCCCAGGTCGCCCATCTTGCGCCAGAGGTCCATGGGGAACTGGTCGCTCTTGTCGATATCTGCCGCGCGCGGCGCGATTTCGGCCTGGGCAAAGTCGCGCACGGCGTCGCGCAGGGCATCAATGTCTTCGCCCAGCTGGAAGTTGAGGCCGGGCAGGTTGGCGGGAATGCTCATGGAATGTCTCCTCGGAATGGATAGGGGAAATGCTGCGCTCAGCCCTGGATCGCGTCGCGCCCGGTAACCGCCATGAGGGTGCACCCCATGGTGGCCACCAGCTTTTCTTGGTTGCCGTCGATGGCGAAGGTCCGGCCTTCGCACACGGTGATGGTGCGGCCGGGCTTGACGACCCGGCCTTCCATGCGAAACCACTCGCCCTTGGCAGGGGCCAGCAGGTTGATCTTGAATTCGATGGTGAGAACGGCGGCGTCCTCCGCCATCAGGGTAAAGCCCGCGTAGCCGCAGGCGGAGTCCAGCGCGGTGGCGACCATGCCTGCATGCAGGAAGCCATGCTGCTGGGTCAGCCCGGGGGCCCAGGGAAGCTCAATGTCCACCGCCCCAGGCTCCAGCAGACCTAGACGGCCACCCAGAGTCGCCATCGCCCCTTGGCGCGCAAAGCTGCCCTTCACACGGTCTGCGTAGTGGGCACAGCGGGGCTCGAAAGGGGTCGTTGTCACGCCGGTCTCCTGATTTACGTTTACGTAAACGTCAATTATGAATCATTTTTGCGTTTCCACCTTGTGCAGCAGCGCGCGCGCCTCTTCCTCGTGCTCCTGGACCTCTTCGAGGTTGGCCCGCAGGTCGGCCATCTGCTCCTCCAGTTGCTTGCGGTGCAGCACCAGTACATCGAGGAATTTGCGCAGCTGCACGCCGGTATCACGCGGGCTGTCATAGAGATCAATGATCTCCTTGGCCTCGGTGAGGGACAGTCCCAAGCGCTTGGCACGCAGGGTAAGTCGCAAGCGGGTGCGGTCCCGGGCGCTGTAGACCCGGTTGCGGCCTGCGGCCCCCGTGCGCTCAGGCTGCAACAGGCCCATGTCTTCGTAGAAGCGGATGGCCCGGGTGGTGAGGTCAAACTCTTTGGCGAGGTCGCTGATGGTGTAGGTATTGGCCATGGTGTGGGCTGCGTGCATCCGTTGCGGTTTCGCGCAGGAGACAGCCTCTGGGCCATCGGTCCCTACAATGCTCCGGATGCATGACGTTTACGTTAACGTCAATGCTAACCCATACCACTGATGCCATGAATCCACTTGAACACCAGATCCACTACCCGTTGGGGGATGTTCTTCCGCCTGAAGGTGGCACCATCACCGTCGCGCCCGGCGTCAAGTGGATTCGCATGGGCCTGCCGTTCGCACTTGACCATATCAACCTGTGGCTGCTGCGGGATCGGCAGCCCGATGTGCACGGCACCCTCGTGGAGGGCTGGACCGTGGTGGATTGCTGCATTGACAGTCCGAGCACGCGCGCGCAGTGGGAGCAGGTGTTTGCCAGCAGCCTGGAGGGCCTGCCCATCTTGCGGGTGATCGTCACCCACATGCATCCAGACCACATCGGCTTGGCGCATTGGCTGTGCGAACGCTGGAATGTGAACCTGTGGATCAGCGCCACCGACTACCAAGTAGCCAGAGTCGCCGTGTACGACCGCAATGGCTTTGGCGGTGAGGCCGGCGCCGATTTCTATACCCTGCATGGCATGCAGGATGGGGAATTCCTCCAGCATGTGCGGGGGCGGGCTTCGTACTTTCCAACGCTCGTCCCCGCGCTACCACCCCGATTCCGCCGGCTCATGGATGGGGACCTACTGGAGATCGGCGGGCGTGTTTGGCAGTGCATCAGCGGTTATGGTCACGCCCCCGAACACATCGCGCTGTACTGCGGGGAGCTGTCGGCCCTCATCAGCGGCGACATGGTGTTGCCCCGGATCTCCACCAACGTGCGCGTTCATGCATCGGAGCCAGAATCCAACCCCTTGCGGCTGTTTTTGACCTCTTTGCTGCGCTACCTGGTCCTGCCAGAGGAAACGCTGGCGCTCCCCTCCCACGGCAAGCCCTTCCAAGGCCTGCACGAACGCATCCACCAGCTACAAAGTCACCATCAGGATCGGCTCAATGAGATCCTTGTGGCAGCCGAGGAGCGTTCGTTGTCCGCATTCGACGTGCTGCCCATCATGTTCAAGCGCAAGCTGGATGCCCACCAGATGACCTTTGCCATGGGCGAGGCATTGGCCCACTTGCATTGGTTGTGGTTTGAGGGGCGACTGCAGCGGATTTGGGACGCCAACGGGGTTCATCGGTTCCAGCTCGCGCAGGGCTCGACAAAGGGAAGCCGAGAGGGTGCGGTTCAGATCGCGGGATAGTTTTCGCTGCGGTCCGGCAGCACATGGATCGTGATGAGGTTCTGACTGATTCAGTACCCCGCTGCGCCTGATAGGCCGTAGGTGCTATCAAGATCAATGCAGCCAGTTTGTTGTTATGCGCCTTCAAAAAGCAAAAAACCCCAGTCCTTTGGAGACTGGGGTTTTCTGGGCTGTAAGAGCCTGACGATGACCTACTTTCACACGGGAACCCGCACTATCATCGGCGCAAAGTCGTTTCACTGTCCTGTTCGGGATGGGAAGGAGTGGTACCAACTTGCTATGGTCATCAGGCATAACTTGGTGGCTGTAAGAGCCTGACGATGACCTACTTTCACACGGGAACCCGCACTATCATCGGCGCAAAGTCGTTTCACTGTCCTGTTCGGGATGGGAAGGAGTGGTACCAACTTGCTATGGTCATCAGGCATAACTTGGTGTTGGCCTGCTCTGTGAGCARGCTAACGAATTCATAGAGTTTGGAATCAGATTTTATGTGTTTTGACTGCGTCTAACTTGGCATAACAATCTTCGAAGCGTCCGGGTGCTGCGGTTGCAGTCACGGGGATTGGCTATCAAAGTTATAGGGTCAAGCCGCACGAGCAATTAGTATCAGTTAGCTTAACGCATTACTGCGCTTCCACACCTGACCTATCAACGTCCTGGTCTTGAACGACTCTTTAGGGGGCTCAAGGCCCCGGCAGATCTCATCTTGAAACGAGTTTCCCGCTTAGATGCTTTCAGCGGTTATCTCTTCCACACTTAGCTACTCGGCAATGCCACTGGCGTGACAACCGATACACCAGAGGTGTGTCCACTCCGGTCCTCTCGTACTAGGAGCAGGCTTCCTCAAATCTGCAGCGCCCACGGAAGATAGGGACCAAACTGTCTCACGACGTTTTAAACCCAGCTCACGTACCTCTTTAAATGGCGAACAGCCATACCCTTGGGACCGGCTACAGCCCCAGGATGAGATGAGCCGACATCGAGGTGCCAAACACCGCCGTCGATATGAACTCTTGGGCGGTATCAGCCTGTTATCCCCAGAGTACCTTTTATCCGTTGAGCGATGGCCCTTCCATACAGAACCACCGGATCACTATGTCCTGCTTTCGCATCTGCTCGACTTGTCAGTCTCGCAGTTAAGCACGCTTATGCCATTGCACTATCGTCACGATGTCCGACCGTAACTAGCGTACCTTCGAACTCCTCCGTTACGCTTTGGGAGGAGACCGCCCCAGTCAAACTGCCTACCATGCACTGTCCCCGATCCAGATAATGGACCTAGGTTAGAACCTCAAACACACCAGGGTGGTATTTCAACGTTGGCTCCATGACATCTAGCGACATCACTTCAAAGCCTCCCACCTATCCTACACAGATCTGTTCAAAGTCCAATACAAAGCTACAGTAAAGGTTCATGGGGTCTTTCCGTCTTTCCGCGGGGAGATTGCATCATCACAAACATTTCAACTTCGCTGAGTCTCAGGAGGAGACAGTGTGGCCATCGTTACGCCATTCGTGCAGGTCGGAACTTACCCGACAAGGAATTTCGCTACCTTAGGACCGTTATAGTTACGGCCGCCGTTTACTGGGACTTCAATCAAGAGCTTGCACCCCATCATTTAATCTTCCAGCACCGGGCAGGCGTCACACCCTATACGTCCACTTTCGTGTTTGCAGAGTGCTGTGTTTTTATTAAACAGTCGCAGCCACCGATTTTTTGCAACCCCGTTGGGCTCCCTCTGTACGAGTTCACCTACTTGGGGCATACCTTCTCCCGAAGTTACGGTATCAATTTGCCGAGTTCCTTCTCCTGAGTTCTCTCAAGCGCCTTAGAATACTCATCTCGCGCACCAGTGTCGGTTTGCGGTACGGTCGTCAATAGCTGAAGCTTAGTGGCTTTTCCTGGAAGCAGGGTATCACTCACTTCGTCTGCAAGCAGACTCGTTATCACCCCTCATCTAAGCCCGGCGGATTTGCCTACCAGGCACGACTACAGGCTTGAACCAACATATCCAACAGTTGGCTGAGCTAACCTTCTCCGTCCCCACATCGCACTATTGATCGGTACAGGAATATTGACCTGTTTCCCATCAGCTACGCATCTCTGCCTCGCCTTAGGGGCCGACTCACTCTACGCCGATGAACGTTGCGTAGAAAACCTTGCGCTTACGGCGAGGGGGCTTTTCACCCCCTTTAACGCTACTCATGTCAGCATTCGCACTTCTGATACCTCCAGCATCCGTTACCAGACACCTTCACAGGCCTACAGAACGCTCTCCTACCACTTGCAATAAATTGCAAATCCGCAGCTTCGGTAACTGGCTTAGCCCCGTTACATCTTCCGCGCAGGACGACTCGATCAGTGAGCTATTACGCTTTCTTTAAATGATGGCTGCTTCTAAGCCAACATCCTGACTGTTTTAGCCTTCCCACTTCGTTTCCCACTTAGCCAATTTTAGGGACCTTAGCTGGCGGTCTGGGTTGTTTCCCTCTTGAGTCCGGACGTTAGCACCCGGTGCTCTGTCTCCCAAGCTGTACTCTGCGGTATTCGGAGTTTGCATAGGTTTGGTAAGTCGCCATGACCCCCTAGCCTAAACAGTGCTCTACCCCCGCAGGTAATACTTGAGGCACTACCTAAATAGTTTTCGGAGAGAACCAGCTATTTCCAAGTTTGTTTAGCCTTTCACCCCTATCCACAGCTCATCCCCTAGTTTTGCAACACTAGTGGGTTCGGACCTCCAGTACCTGTTACGGCACCTTCATCCTGGCCATGGATAGATCACTTGGTTTCGGGTCTACACCCAGCGACTGATTCGCCCTATTCGGACTCGATTTCTCTACGGCTTCCCTATTCGGTTAACCTTGCCACTGAATGTAAGTCGCTGACCCATTATACAAAAGGTACGCAGTCACCCTTGCGGGCTCCTACTTTTTGTAAGCATGCGGTTTCAGGATCTATTTCACTCCCCTCCCGGGGTTCTTTTCGCCTTTCCCTCACGGTACTGGTTCACTATCGGTCGATTACGAGTATTTAGCCTTGGAGGATGGTCCCCCCATATTCAGACAGGATTTCTCGTGTCCCGCCCTACTTTTCTCTAACTTAGTACCACACGTCTGTTTTCGCATACAGGGCTATCACCTGCTATGGCCGGACTTTCCATTCCGTTTTGCTAACAGTCGTGCTATCACTAGAAGGCTCTTCCGATTTCGCTCGCCACTACTTTCGGAATCTCGGTTGATGTCTTTTCCTCGAGCTACTGAGAT
>NZ_LUKZ01000019.1 GCF_001633105.1 Acidovorax sp. GW101-3H11 | reverse complement strand
AGACGCTGCTGCGGCGCATGGCGCTGCAGGTGCTCAAGAGCGACACCTCGGTGAAGGTGGGGGTGCAGGCCAAGCGCAAGCGAGCGGGCTGGGATGTGGGCTATCTGGCCCATGTCCTGGGCATCAGGGTTTAGATGCGATTGCCCTGCGGCCATGTGGCTTGAAGGCATCCTCCTCCTTGTGGCGCTGGCTGCCGCGCTGGCCGCGCGCCCCTGGCGCATGCTGGCCAGCCGCAAGCCGCTGGCGCACGAAAGCCATGGCGCGCCGTCGGCGCTGTGGACGCCGCTGCTCGCCACGCTGGTGTTTCTGCCCTGGCTGTGGGCCCTGCCCACACTGCACGCCATGCCGCTGCAACTGCAGTGGTCGGGCGCGTGCCTGGTGGTGCTGATGCTGGGCTGGCCGCTGGCGATCCCGGCGCTCATCGCCGTGGGCACGGCCGCCTGCGTGATCTCGCCCGCACTGGCCTGGGCCGATGCGCTGGGCGCCACCGTGTGGCTGGGCGTCGTGCCCGCCACGCTGGCGCTGGGCCTGGGGGCGCTGGTGCGGCGCTACACGGGGACCAGGCCATTTGTCTATGTGCTGGGCCGTGCGTTTCTGGGCACGGTGGTGTGCGTGTTTGCAGCGGGCGTGCTGTCGCAGTGGAGCGGCCACCTGCTGCCCGGCGTGGGCGATGAGCTGTCGCTGGTGGCGCGCTGGCTGATGGCCTGGGGCGACGGTTTTGTCACCGGCATGCTCACTGCGATTTTTGTGGCCTTCAAGCCCGAATGGCTGGCCACCTGGTCGGACCGGCTGTACCTGCATGGCCCAAAACCCTGACTCCGACGCCGCAGAGGCCGCAGTGCACGGCGCACCCGTTGCCGTGCGCACGCCTTTTTCCGTGGCCCATGGCGCCCACCGACTGCACGGCAGCACCTGGGGCCGCACAGCCGCCACAGTGCCGCGCCTGCTGTCCCTCCATGGCGGCGGCGCCGCCACCGACCATCGACGCGTGGAATACCTGCTCCACCCCCTGGCCGTACACGGCTGGGCTGGCGCAGCCTTTGACTGCGTGGGCCATGGCACCACAGGCGGAAGTTTGCAGGGCTCCAGCCTGGCAGACCGCCAGGCCCAGGCGCTGGCTGTGGCCGCTCACCTGGGCCTGGGGGCCGCCTGCCCGCCCTTGGCCCTGATGGCCTCCAGCATGGGCGGCCACACGGCCTGCCAGCTGCTGGATGCGCTGCAGCCGCGCGCTCTGGTGCTGTTCTGCCCCGCAGCCTACACACCGACAGCCGAGCACCTGCCCTTTGGCCCGGCCTTCCAGCAGACCCTGCGCGCCACCACGGACTTCGCCGATGCCTTGGCCTGGGCGGCTTTGCGGCGTTTTCGCGGCCGGCTGCTGCTGGTCTGGGGCGCGGAGGATGCAGTGATCCCGCCCGCCGTGATCCAGGGCTACGGCCTGGCCGCCAAGGCCGCACGCAGCGTGGACGTGGTGCAGTTGCCTGGCGTGGGCCATGCGCTGCACGCGTGGCTGCAGACCCAGCCCGTGGCGGCGCTGGCGCTGCAGCAGCGTATCGCCGCCCTGCTGGTGGCGGCAGAACGGGATTGAGTCACACGGCGCCAGAGCCGAGCACGCCCCTCCCGCTTCGCTCCGTGCCATGCCATGCCAGCCCGCAGCCGATGCTTGACACAGCGCAAGAGGCTTTGGTCGGCGCAGCGCGATAGTGGATGCCACACCCACCACAAGGAGTGCTCCCCCATGAAGCTGCTGAGTGATCTTTTCTCTACCGACTACGGGCTGATGAGCATCATTGGCATCGGGTTCATGCTGTGCATGGCCGCGTTTTTTGTGCGCATGTTCCTGGTCAAGATGAACGAGCCGCCCGCACCCAACCCTGCGGCGCGCGCAGGTGGCGGCAACAGCAGCACCAAGGGCTTGCCGCCATCGCGCTGAAGCGGTGAGGCTGCGGAGGGCGTCCGCACCCACGGTGGCGGGGCAACAGGCGCAGCCTGAAGGGGCATGAAGCGGGGCGATACCATTGCGGGTTCTGTTCTCCCCCCTACAAAACACCCCGCCGCCTGCGCCATGACCCACGCTACCGAATTCGCCCCCGGCCTCGTTGTCCAGGGCATCACGCCCCCCCTGTCCCTGTCTGCCTACAAGCTGATTGCGTTTGACATGGACTCCACCCTCATCAACATCGAGTGTGTGGACGAAATCGCCGACGCCGCAGGCCGCAAGGCCGAGGTGGCCGCCATCACCGAAGCGGCCATGCAGGGCGTGATCACCGACTACAAAGAGAGCCTGCGCCAGCGCGTGGCCCTGCTCAAGGGTGTGACGGTGCAGCACATGGAGCAGGTGTTCACCGAGCGCCTGCGCTTCAACCCCGGCGCCCAAGAGCTGATCACCGCCGCCAAGGCAGCAGGCCTGACCACACTGCTGGTCTCCGGCGGCTTCACCTTTTTTGCCGACCGCGTGAAGGCGGGCCTGGGCATCGACTTTGCGCGCTCCAACATGCTGGAAGTGCAAGACGGCCAGCTGACGGGCCGCATGGTGGACCAGGCCTGGGGCGACATCTGCGACGGTGCCGAGAAGCGCCGCACGCTGCTGGAAGTGGCCTCGCTCATGGGCATCTCGCCCCAGCAGGCGATTGCCGTGGGCGACGGCGCCAACGACCTGCCCATGATGGGCGCGGCCGGCCTGTCGGTGGCTTACCACGCCAAGCCCACCGTGCGCGCCCAGGCCAAGGTGGCCATCAACCAGGGCGGGCTGGACCGGCTGCTCGAAGTGCTGCGCTGATTCGCAACACCACAGCCCCGCCATGCTGAAGGCCCTGGCCACCCGCGCTGCGCAGTCCTTGCGCAAAAGCTGGAAGCAGCACCTGACGACCCTCGCGCTCGCCTGGGTCGCCATCGTGGCGGTAGACACCTGGCGCACGCGTGACCTGCCCCAGGGCCCTGCGCCCGATGTGGCGCTGGTGATGGCCGCAGCCGCCACAGGCACCGCGCCCGCCACCACCCTGGCCGCATGGCGCGCCCAGCACCCCGGCCAGGCCGTGGCGGTGCATTTCTGGGCTGAATGGTGTTCCATCTGCAAGCTCGAAGAGCCAAGCATCGCCAGCCTGTCCACTACCTGGCCCGTGCTGGGCGTGGCCATGCAGTCGGGCAATGCCGAACGCGTGGCCCAGGTGCAGCGCCAGCGTGGCATGCCCTGGCAGACGGCGGTAGACCCGCAGGGCACCCTGTCGCACAGCTGGGGCGTGCGCTCCGTGCCCGCGCTGGTGGTCATCGACGCGCACGGCCAGGTGCGGTTTGCCACCTCGGGCTACACGCCCGAATGGGCGATGCGCCTGCGGCTGTGGTGGGCGCAGACCGTGCCGCAGTGGAAGGCATTGCTTCCAAAACAATAGCTACTTGCGCTTGATGGGCGCGCGCAGACGGCCATTTTGACCCTTGTTTTCGCCCCCACAGGGCGCCCCATGCCCTGAAGCGCCCCGCGCTGCGTCTGGCGCAAATCTTCAAGACCCGCCACCCCTCGGCTTTGCACACTGGCCCCCGTCACACCCACGGAGGCCCCATGCACATCACCCTGAACCAACAAACCCAGCCGGTGCCCCCCGGCTGGGAGGACGAACCCCTGCTCTGGCTGCTGCGCGAGCCGCTGGGCCTCACGGGCACCCGCTTTGGCTGCGGCATGGGCCAGTGCGGCGCCTGCACCGTGCTCATCGACGGCGTGGCGCAGCGCGCCTGCCTGCAGACGGCGCGCGGGCTGCAGGGGCGCTCCATCACCACCGTCGAGGGACTGGCGGCAGCCGACGGCACGCTGCACCCCGTGCAACAGGCCTGGCTGGACCTTCGCGTGCCCCAGTGCGGCTACTGCCAAAGCGGCCAGATCATGGGCGCCGTGGCCCTGCTGCGCGCCACGCCCCGCCCCAGCGATGCGCAGATCGACGCCGCCATGTCGGCCCACCTGTGCCGCTGCGGCACGCAGCACAGGGTGCGCGCGGCCATCCACCAGGCTGCTGAGGGTGCGAAGCCATGAGGCGCCGCCAGTTCTTGACGGCAGCGGGCGCCGGGGCGCTCACCGTGACGCTTGCAGGCTGCAGCCTGGTGCCGGTGATCCCCAAGCGCCCCACCTCCACCGCCGATGACGCGCTGGGCTGGATACGCCACGAAAACGGCCGCTACACCCTGTGGCTGCCCAGCGCCGAGATGGGCCAGCAGATCAGCGCCGCGCTGCAGGGCCTGGCCGCTGCCGAGCTGGGTGTACCGCCCGCGCAGGTGCACCTGCAGCTGCCCAGCACCCGCCACATCACCCGCGTGCGCGCCACCGTGGGCAGCGCCAGCGTGCAGGACTTTGCCCTGCCCCTGGCCCGCGCCTGCGCCACCCTGCGCGAGGCCCTGGCGCAAGGCCAGACCACGGGCACGCTGGCCGCGCGCGACATTGCGCCCGGCGCGCTGCGCAGCCTGCAGCCGCACACGGGGGCCGCCAAAGAAGCTGCGGCGGCGCCGGGCCAGCTGCACGCCCTCATCACCGGCCAGCCGCTGTTTGCGGGTGACACGCGCCTGCCCGGCCTGCTCTATGGCCGCGTGCTGCGCGCACCGGTGTCGGCCGAAATCACCTCGCGCCCACGGGCGTGGGACGCCGCAGCCGCCCGCGCCGACCCGGCCTGCGTGGCCGTGGTGCAGCACCCGCGCCTCGCGCAGATGGGCAGCCTGGGCCTGGGCATCGTGGCGCGCACGCCGTCGGCGCTCGACCGCATCGAGGCCGCGCTGGCCGTGCAATGGCAGGTGGACGATGGCAGTGCGTTCGAGCAGGCCGCCATCGACGAGCACATCGACATCGACACGCACCTGCACCGGGGTGCGCTGCAGCACCGCCTGCGCAAGGACGACCTGCCCACAGACACAGCATGGACGCTGGACCTGCGCATGGACGTGCCCCTGGCCGCCCACGCGCCCATCGAGCCGCGCAGCGCCACGGCGCAGTGGCTGGCCGACGCAGACAAAAAAGGCATCGCCCTGAAGGTATGGGCGGGCACCCAAGACCTGTTCTACATGCGCGATGTGCTCGCCCGCCAGTTCAGCCTGGATGCCGAACGCATCGAAGTGCAGGCCTGCCACATTGGCGGCGGCTTTGGCGGCCGCACGCTGTGCACGGTGGAGCTGGAAGCCGCCGTGCTCGCCCAGGCCGTGGGCGCGCCCGTCAAGGTGCAGTGGAGCCGTGCGCAGGAGTTTGCCCAGGGCTTCCAGCGCCCGCCCTCCAGCCACCGTGTGCGCGCGTGTGTGCAGGGCGGGCGCATCACCCACTGGTGGCACGCGCTGGCCAGCAGCCACATCCTGTTCACGCCCGCCGCCATGCCGGTGTGGATGCAAACCCTGGCCGACCTGGCGGGCGACAGCGGCGTGGCGCGCGGCGCGCAAATGCCGTACGAGGTGCCCCAGCAGCGCATCGAGTTCACCGCCCAGCGCCTGCCCGTGCACACCGGCCCCTGGCGCGGCCTGGGCGCGGGGCCCAACACGCTGGTGGTGGAAAGCGCCATGGACGAATGCGCGCGCCGCGCCGGGGCCGACCCCTTGGACTGGCGCCTGCAGCACACCACCGATGCACGCCTAGCCCAGGTGCTGCGCCGCGCCGCCGCCGAGGCCCGCTGGCCAGCGCGCCCCGCCAGCGACGCCACCACGCTGCGCGGGCGCGGCATCGCGGGCGGCATCTACAAGGGCGTGAGCTACGCCGCCGCCGTGGCCGATGTGGAGGTGCAGCGCGCCACCGGCCGGGTGCGTGTGGTGGCGCTATGGTGCGCGCACGACTGCGGCCTGGTGCTGCAGCCCGACGGCGTGCGCGCGCAGACCGAGGGCAACCTGGTGTGGTGCCTGGGCATGGTGCTGCACGAGCAGCTGCCCGTGGCCCGCTCGGGCATCGCCGCTGCCAGTTTTGCCGACTACCCGCTGCCACGCATGGGCGATGTGCCGCCGCTGCATGTGCACCTGATCGACAGCAACGCGCCGCCCACCGGTGCCGGAGAAACCGCCATGGTGGCCGGGGCCGGAGCGATCGCCAACGCACTGCGCGATGCCACCGGCGTGCGTTTTTCCCGCCTGCCGGTGCGCAGTGCGGATGTGCTGCGGGCCTTGAGCACACCGAGCTGAATCAGGCAGCACCAACGGCACAATCCGCCCATGCAAGACTTTGCCAGCGCCGCCATGGTCCGCCTGCTGGTGCGCGCCATGGCCGCGCACGGGCTGGTGCCGCCACCGCCCCCACCAGGTGCCGACGGGCTGGCTGCCAGCCATGTGCCGCTGGCCTACAAACGCAGCGTGGTCGAAACCGTGCTGCACCAGGGCGGCCTGGGCACGCTGCTGCAGCTGGCGCAGCGGGTGGACCTGCTGGCGGGCGACCCGGTGCACCGCGCGCTGCTGGGCGCGAACGATGTGCCCGAACTGATGGCGCGCTGGCAGCGGCTGGAGCGGTATGTGCACTCGCGCCACCAGGTCAGCATCACGGCCAGCGCCCCGGGCACCCTGGCGCTGCACCACCACGCGCGCCCCGGCCTGCCGGAAGAGCCCCACCCCACCGAAAGCCTGGCCGTGCTGGGTGTGCTGGTGGGCGCCAGCCAGGCCCTGGGTGTGCGCGGGCTGCGGGCGGAGATCGGCGCGCCCGACGCTGCTGGCCACCGCGTGCATCTGCAGATGGAAGCCCCAGCCACCGCCCCGGCCGAGTTGCACGCCCAACTGGCGCCACTGGCCGGGCAAAGGTGGCTGGGCCATTGGACCTTGCACTGGGAACCTCGCGACAGCAAGGCACCCACAACCCCCACCCAGCCGCCCCAGCCCGCCACCCGCCTGTGCGACGCCCTGCCCTGGCCGCCCCTGGCGCACCAGCTGGCGCGCCATGTGCTGCACGACCCGGCGGCGCAGCACACCGTGGAAGCACTGGCCCAGCACACCGGCCTGGCCCGCCGCAGCCTGCAGCGGGCGCTGACCGAACGTGGCCTGAGTTGCCGCCACATCGTGACCGAGGCCCGGGCGCGCGTGGCCGCGCAATGGCTGCTGGAGAGCCCGCATGGCCTCGCAGAAATCGGGTTTGCGTGCGGCTTTTCAGACCAGCCCCACTTCACACGCGAATTTGCACGGCATGTGGGCCTGACCCCGGCGCGCTACCGGCAGGCGTTTGCGAGCGGGGGCATGCCAGGACCTGGATAGCTATTATTTTGATAGCATAAAAGGCATATCCATCGCGCCAAAACGGCCATTTTTATTCAGTATTTTCGGCCTTGGATGGCAACCCGGCCGCCCATGCGCTCCTGCGCACAGCGCCGCTGTTTTGGGGCAGTGCCACCGTGGGCAGCAGGGCGCGTGCGGCCGCCCCGCCCGCCCCACCCGCAGCTGCCGGGGCCATCAGGTCGGCCAGCGTCACGCTGTCCAGCACCGCCAGATAGGCCTGCATGGCCTGCCACAACACGCCCTTGAGGCGGCAGTGGCTGCTCAGGCGGCACTGGTTGGTGGCGGGGTCAAAACACTCCACCAGGTTGAAGTCGGTCTCGGTGGCGCGCACCACGGCGCCGATGTTGATGGCCGACGCAGGCACCATCAGCCGCATGCCACCGCCCCGCCCGCGTGTGGTCTCCAGCAGCCCCTGGGCGGCCAGCTGCTGCACGATTTTCATCAGGTGGCTGCGCGA
This sequence comes from Acidovorax sp. GW101-3H11, assembly GCF_001633105.1. Classification (GTDB taxonomy): domain Bacteria; phylum Pseudomonadota; class Gammaproteobacteria; order Burkholderiales; family Burkholderiaceae_C; genus Acidovorax. Next base: position 152,766 of record NZ_LUKZ01000019.1, on the reverse strand, counting down.
GATGCCGTAGCCCTCGGCCACCTCGGTGATGGTCACCGGCTGCTCGCGGCCTTCGGTGGCGGCGCAGTACATGAGCACGCGCAGCGTGTAGTCGGTCCATTGGGTCAGGCGCATGGGTTTTGCCGCAGGTCAATTTAAAGAGGTATGCAGGACGAATTTTATTGAATAAAATATTCACACCAAATGAATCTTTAAAAGGACCCGCCATGAACGCCCGCGTTGAACACCTGGATGCTGCTCCCGCCCACCCCACGCCCCTCAGCGCCGACCAGCAGATCGGCCAGATCGCGGTGCAACTGCCCGGCGCCACGGCGGTGTTCCGGCGGCTGAAGCTTGACTTTTGCTGCGGCGGCCAGGTGAGCCTGGCCAAGGCGGCGGCCGACAAGGGGCTGGACGCCAACGCCGTGCTGGCCGAGCTGGCCGCTCTGCAGCGCAGCGACGCCGTGCCCGAAGCCGCATCGCCCAGCGCGCTCATCGACCATATCCTGGCGCGCTACCACGAGGTGCACCGCCAGCAGTTGCCCGAACTGATCCGCATGGCCCGCCGCGTGGAAGCCGTGCACCGCGACAACCCCCATGTGCCCGCCGGGCTGGCCGACCACCTGGAAACCATGCACGAGGAACTGCTCTCGCACATGCTCAAGGAAGAGCAGGTGCTGTTCCCCATGCTCAAGAGCGGCGGCAACCCCTTTGTGGGCCAGCCCATCGGCATGATGCGCGCCGAACACGTGGACCATGGTGAGGCGCTGGACAAGCTCAACGCCCTGACCAACGACGCCACGCCGCCCCAAGGCGCGTGCAACACCTGGCGCGCACTGTATGCAGGCATTGCCCAGCTGGGCGACGACCTCATCAACCACATTCACCTCGAAAACAACGTGCTGTTCCCACCGTTCGAGGCCAGCGCGGCACCTTCGTCGCAAGGTTGCGGCCCGTCAGGCTGCGCCTGCAGCGGCGGGGGCACACTGCAGGCATGACCCTGCAAACGCTCCCATCCGGCAACCCCGAGGCCCACGCGCCCGCCAGCGTGGAGAGCATCACGCAGCTGGTGCACGGGTTTTATGGCGATGTGCGCCAGGACCAGCTGCTGGGCCCCGTGTTTGAAAAGGCCTTGCACGGCCAGTGGGACGCCCACCTGCAGCGGCTGGTGGACTTCTGGAGCACGGTGGCGCTGGGCACACGCAGCTTCAAGGGGGATGTGTTTGGCAAACACATGGCGCTGGAGGGCGTGACGCCCGCCCACTTTGCGGCCTGGGTGGGGCTGTGGCAGCAGCACACCAGCCGCCTGTTGGCCCCCGAGGTGGCGCACGACCTGCAGGTGGCGGCGCATGGCATTGCGCGCAACCTGTTCCGGGGCTACTTTGGCAGCGACCCGGCGTTTGTGCCGCCGCGCAGCGAGCACGTTGGGCACGGCGGGCATTGATTCACGGCCCTTGCCCAGGCCGTGGCGCCAAGTAATTTATTTCTTCTTGTCGCCAGGCGTGAAGAACAGCGCCAGGCCCACCGCGATCAGCGCCACCGGCCACCACACCCGCAGCAGCTCGCGCAGGCTGATGCTGATCAGCCCCAGATTGGTCAGCAGAAAAAACACGCCCAAAACGACCAGAACGATCGCAGCGATATGGCCCTTCATGTGTACTCCCTCGGGTGCTGAGTTGCTATTGCGCACGATTATGGCTGCACGCAGACCACCCGGAAGCCATGGAGGCTCCCTGCGGTGCACCGGATCGCAGCGCGCTACCCGCGATTCCTCCTGTCGCCAGCCAGTGGGCTATTGGCGCTTGATGCGTCGGCGCCTCGGTCCTTCACTCAAAAGGGCAGCCCCGATGGCAAACCGCGAGCCATGGCGTAGATCGGCGGTCATACTGAGGCCCCGACACACCAGGAGAACAGCATGACCCAAAATGCGGAAATCGCCCTTGCGCGCAGGCTCTATCAGGCCAGCGAACTTGCCACAAAACAGGTGGTAGAAGCCCAGAGCCTGGCGAAGGACATGTTTCCAGGAGCCGACCATTCGCGCGCGGAAATTCTCGCCATCGCGCAACTCATTGCGATCAACTACGCCGGCTTGAACGGCAGCACAGGCCCGACCAAGGGCTGACAAGCACGCAGAACACCCCGCCCAGGGGTCGCGGCCATGGCGCAACAATCGGCGGGGAGCTTGGCAGATCCCCGCACAACCAAGGATCAAGGGTTCAGGTTGCGCGCTGCGCGCAAGGGCTTGAGCAGGTCCGACAAGCCGTTGTGGTCGATCTCATGCATCAGCGCCAGCAACTGCCCCAGCTCGCCCCTGGGGAAACCCTCGCGCGCAAACCAGTTCAGGTAGTTCCCGGGCAGGTCGGCCAGCAACGTGCCTTTGTGCTTGCCGTAAGGCATCTCGGTGGTGACCAGGCGCTGCAGCTTGTCGGCATCCATCGCCAGCCCCTCAGCCGCCTGCGCGCTTGACCTTGTGGCCGAGCTTTTGCAGCGCGGCCATCACACGCTCCACATGGTCGCCCTGCACTTCGATCACGCCGTCCTTCACCGTGCCGCCACTGCCGCAGGCCGCCTTGAGCTGCTTGCCGAGTTGCTCCAATGCAGCGGCATCCACCAGCACGCCCTTGACCAGGGTCACGGCCTTGCCGCCCCGGCCCTTGGTTTCGCGGGACACGCGCACGATGCCGTCGCCGGTGGGCAAGGGCTTGTTCTGCTTGCAGGTGCACTGCGCCACAGGCTGGCGGCAGTCGGGGCACATGCGGCCTGATTCGGTCGAATAGACCAGGCCGCCCAGGTCGGCAAACGACTTCATGGCTTTTTCCCTTCCACCTCTTGCTGCAGCATGTGGAAGTTGAGCAACCGGGTGGCCAGCAGGGTTTCGGTCAAGAAACACACCAGTGCCAGCAAAAATGACGCCACCCCCGCCAGAAAACCCGCCACGGCCAGCCGGTTGGACTGGAAGTTGGTGGTCTCCCCAAGGAACAGCAGGATGATGGTGATGCCGATCAGAAACGCACAGAAGGTCAGCAGCCCGATGCAGCCATTGGCCAGCCGCCCGCGCAAGCGCAGATCGGCCAGCTCGCTGTAGGCGCGGGCCAGAAACTCGGGTTCGGTGCTGGCGCGGGCGCGGTCTTCCACCACGCGGGCCCGGTCGATGATGCGGGCCAGGCGCCCGGCCACGGCGCCGATCATGCCGGACACGGCGGTGAGCAAAAACACAGGGGCCACCGCCAGCTGGATGCCGTGGGTGATGGCAGAAGAGTCAAGGGTGAGGGCCATGGCGCTACAAAAAAGGGAAAACCGGCGGGACGCCGGTGGCCCCGATTATCTGCGCGATGCCCCTTTGCAGGGCCCGCAGTGTGGCCCGGCATGCCATCGCCTCGGTGCGCGCAGGGGCCAAGACGGCAACTGCGGCGACAATCCCCCATCTCCTTCCCCGTTTCGCGCTGCCGTGTGGCCCTTTCTGCCGCCGCCCCAGCGCCGCTTCCATGCCCTTTGCCTCCCTCGGTCTGTCCCCTGCCCTTGTCCACGCTGCAGAAAAAGCGGGTTTTGTCGCGCCCACGCCCATCCAGGCGGGCGCCATCCCCTCCATCCTGCAAGGGGCTGACCTGCTGGGGGCGGCCCAGACGGGGTCCGGCAAAACAGCGGCTTTTGCCCTGCCTTTGCTGCAGCAGCTGCAGCTGAGCGCGACGCAAGGGCCTGGCGGCCCACGCCGGGTGCGCGCCCTGGTGCTGGTGCCCACGCGCGAGCTGGCCGCCCAGGTGGGCGAGGTGCTGCGCAGCCTGGCCCAGCACCTGCAGCAGCCGCTGAAAGTGGCCATCGTGTTTGGTGGCGTCTCGATCAACCCGCAGATGCTGGGCCTGCGCGGTGGCGCCGACATTGTGGTGGCCACGCCGGGCCGCTTGCTGGACCTGGTGGAGCACAACGCACTGCGGCTGTCGGCCGTGGCGCACCTGGTGCTGGACGAGGCCGACCGCCTGCTGGACCTGGGCTTTGCCGAAGAACTGCAGCGTGTGCTGGCGCTGTTGCCTGCGCAGCGGCAGAACCTGTTCTTCTCGGCCACCTTCCCTGCGGCGGTGCAGGCGCTGGCCGATGGCCTGCTGAAAAACCCCGTGCGCGTGGAGGTGCCCCACACCCCGGGCAACGAACCCGCCATCGAACAACGCGCCATTGCGGTGGACGCCAGCCGCCGCACCCAGCTGCTGCGCCACCTGGTCAAGGAGCACAACTGGTCGCGCGTGCTGGTGTTTGTGGCCACGCAATACGCGGCCGAACATGTGGCCGAGAAGCTGTACAAGGCGGGCATCTTTGCATCGCCCTTCCACGGTGGCCTGAGCCAGGGCGCGCGCAACCAGGTGCTGCAGGAGTTCAAGGACGAGCGCTGGCAAGTGGTGGTAACCACCGACCTGGCCGCGCGCGGTATCGACATTGCGCAGCTGCCTGCCGTGGTCAATTACGACCTGCCGCGCTCGGCTGTGGACTATGTGCACCGCATTGGCCGCACCGGCCGCGCGGGCGAGAGTGGCATGGCCGTGAGTTTTGTGACGGCCGACGCCGAAGCGCATTTCCGCCTGATCGAAAAGCGCCAGCACCTGGCCCTGCCGCGCGAGCAGATTGCGGGCTTTGAGCCCACCGAGACCCCGGCCCCCCCGTCATCCACAGACCCCCAGGGCACCGGTGGCATCAAAGGGAAGCGGCCGAGCAAAAAGGACAAGCTGCGCGCGGCAGCGGCAGCAGCGGCGACCGAATCGCCCGCCGCCGCCCATAAAAAAGGCTCCTGACAGGAGCCTTTGGAAACGCCGTGAAGGGCGGCAGCCCCAGTGGCCCCAGCGTCAGACCTCTTCGTCGCCCTCGTCCAAACCATCCTCATCAGCGCCATGCGACGCGCCCGGTGCCCGTGGCGTGCGCTTGGCGGGCTTGGCCAGGATCTCGACATAGAACTGCGCACCACCCTCGGCGGCAACGCCGTTGATCAGCCCGGTCAGGGCCGACAAATGCGCCATGGCGGCGTCTTCCTTGGTGCGGCCAAACTGGCAGTCAAAGTCCCAGAAATCGGCGCCTTCGGGCAGGTCGCGGCGCCGTTCGCGCTTGATGTACTTGCGGATTTCGTGCTTGACGGCATCCAGAACGCGGTCGCGGTTCTTGCCTTCAACGTGGAGTTGGAAAGTTTTTCTCATGGGCGATGGTACCGCCTGTGACACCCGCCCGTTCCCAGCCAAGCCCCCAGGTGCCACAATGGTGCATTACTTTTGGTTACCATCAAGCCCCATGTCCCACGACCTGCGTCTGCTGCACATGCTGCCAGCGGCTGTGCTCATTACACAGGATGGCGCCATCCGTTTTGCCAATGCGGCCAGCGTGGAACTGCTGGAAGCGCCCAGCGCCGACAGCCTGATCGGCCGCCTCCCGGGTGATTTTGTGCACCCCATCGACCAGGTGCGCTCCAGCCACCGCATTCAGCAGGTGGCCGTGCCCGGGCAGGCGGGGCGGCCCAACAAGTCATCCGAGTTCCGCATCCGCACCGCGCTCGGCAACCTGCGCATGGTGCTGATCAGCAGCGTGGCGACGGAGTGGGACGGCGCCCCCGCCGTGCTCATGTGTGGCCTGGACATGACCCACCAGAGCGAGATCGAAGCCCAGCTGCGCGAGAGCGAGCAGAACTTCCGCCGCCTGTTCGACAGCCTGCAGGACGTGTACTACCGCACCAATGCCCAGGGCGTGGTGCAGCATGTGGGGCCTGGGGTGCGGCGTGTGCTGGGCTACGAGCCGCACGAGATCGAGGGCCGCACGGCCGAGTCGTACTACCCGCACAGCACCGACCGCGATGCGTTCAAGGCCGCGATCATGGAGCACGGTGAGGTGTCGGACTTTCCGGGCCAGATGGTGCGGCGCGACGGCCAGGTGATCGACATCTCCATCAGCAGCCACGCGCTGTACGACCATGCGGGCAACTTCGCCGGGGTCGAAGGCATCTACCGCGACGTGACGCAGCGCAAGAACCTGGAGCGCGAGCTGCAGCGGCTGGCCACCACCGACATGCTCACCGGCATTGCCAACCGGCGCGCGTTTCTGGAGACGGCGGAATCCGCGTACGCCCATTCCTGCCACAGCGGCGAGCCGCTCACGCTGCTGATGCTGGACCTGGACCATTTCAAGGCCATCAACGACCGCTATGGCCACCTGGAGGGGGACCGGGCCCTGGTGGCCTTTGCCCAGGCCGTCAAAAGCCAGCTGCGCGCCAGCGATGCCGTGGGGCGCCTCGGGGGCGAGGAATTTGGCGTGCTGCTGCCGCTGACCACCCTGGCCGAGGGCCTGGAGGCCGCCCACCGCATCCTGCAGAGCGTGCGCGCGCTGCAGCTGAGCGACGACACGGGCCAGGCCTACCGCATCACCACCAGCCTGGGTGTGGGCGCCTTCCGCCAGAGCGACCGCAGCCTGCGCGACATGCTGGACCGTGCCGACCAGGCGCTTTACCTGGCCAAGCACCGGGGGCGCGACCAGATCGCCTCGCTCGAAACCCCGGGCGACTGACGCGGGGCGCCCCGCCCCTGCCGTGCCGCCGCATGGCGGGTGGGGCCACGCCACTTTTTTACAGGCGCATCCGCTCCTGCTGCAGGTTCCACAGGCAGGCGGCAATCCCCAGCAGCATTTCCATCACCTGCTCGGCGCCCTGTTGCGACAGCTCCAGGCCGTCGATGATCATGGCCAGTTGCGCGATCGCGTCTTCAGGCGCCGACGCGCCGCCACTGCGCGCCACTTCGGCAATGGCGATCAGGACATCGGTGTGATTCATGGCCGGGCTGCCAGTACGCCACCGGCCCGCCGGTGCGTGGCCACGGAAGATGCGGGCACGCCGTGGCCTAGCGCGGTGCCATGGACAGCTGGCGCGGCGTGGCCCCGGCGGGCAGCGCTGTTGCCTGCGCGGTTGCCAGCGTGTGCGGCACTGCGGGCTGTGGCAACCCGCCCTGGCGGGGCGCTTCCAGTGCATCCACGGCCGGGCGGGCACCGTCGGGCGCCAGCCGGAACTGGTGGATCACCTCCAGCAGGCGCCGGACCTGGTTCTTCACACCGGTGGAGGCGGACGAGCTGTCGTCCACCAGCGCGGCGTTTTGCTGCGTGGCGGCGTCGAGCTGCCGCACGGCCTCGCCAATCTGGGCGATGCCCCGGGCCTGTTCCTGGCCCGCGTTCTGGATCTCGCTGATCAACGCCACGACCTGGTTCACATGCCGCACGGTGTTGGCCACGCGCTCACCGGCCTGGCCCACCAGCGCCGAGCCCCGCCCCACACCCTGCACGCTGGCCGCAATCAGCCCCCGGATCTCACGCGCCGCCGTGCTGCTGCGCTGCGACAGCCCCCGCACCTCGCCCGCCACCACGGCAAAACCCCGGCCCTGCTCACCGGCACGGGCCGCCTCCACAGCGGCATTGAGGGCCAGCAGATTGGTCTGGAAGGCGATGTCGTCGATCACCTTGATGATGTCGGTGATCTTCTGCGACTGCAGGTTGATCTCCTGCATGGTGGCCACCACGTCGCGCATCACGCTGCCGCCTTCATTGGCCACCTTGCTGGCTTCCTGCGCCAGTTGCGTGGCGCGGTGGGCGTTGTCGGTGTTGTGCTGCACGGTGATGGTGAGCTGCTCCATCGAGGCCGCAGTCTCCTGCAGATTGGAGGCCTGCACCTCGGTACGGCGGGCCAGGTCTTCGGCGCCACCGGCCATCAGCACGGCATCCCGCGCCACGGTTTCGGTGCTGTCGCGCACCTCGGTGATCACGCGCACCAGCTGCTGGTTCATCTCCCGCAGGGCGCCCAGCAGCTCGGCGGTTTCGTCGGTTCCACGCACCACGATCTGCGCGCTCAGGTCGCCGCCTGCCACGGTGCGGGCCAGCGCCACCGCCTGCTGCAGCGGGCGCGAGATGGAGCGCGTGATGACCAGCGCCATCGCCGCACCCACCAGCAGCGCCAGCGCGGTCGCGGCCAACATCCACACATGGATGGTCTCGCTCATCGCCTTGGCGGCACCGAACTCTTCTGCGCCCACCTCGATCTGCAGGCCCACCAGTTGCTCGACCGCCGACTGCACCTTGGCGGCCTGGGGGCGGATCTGGGTGATGTACAGCTCCGACCCGTCGTCGTACTTGCCCGAGACCAGCGCCTGCGCGGCGGGCAGCAGCCCCTTGTCCAGATACTGGGTGTTGGCCTCGGCAAAGGCCTGGGCCAGGGTTTGTTCTTGCGCAGCCAGCGGCTTGGCCGTGTAGCTGGCCCACAGGCTGCGGATGCGCTCCACGTTGGCCGTCAGCTCAGAGTGGCTGGCCTGCAGGTTGCTGGTGCCGGGGTCCATCAGCATGTCCATCACCAGCACCCGGTTGCGCTGGGTGAGGTGGCTGATCTCGGCCAGCACCCCCAGCGGCACCGTGCGGTCGCCATACAGCGCGGCGCTGCGCTCGGTCAGGCGCTTGGCACCGCTGATGCCGCCCGCCGCCAGGGCCGAGATCAACAGCAGCAGCACAGCAAATGCCAGGGCCAGTCGGGTACCAATTTTGATTTTTTGAAGCATCTGAAAGTCTCGTCAATGACCCGGTGGCGGCCCGGGGGCACCACCATCGCGTTCGATCCACGTGGCGAAAACCTGGTGTGGTCGTGCCACCCCTGTTTCAGCCACCATTTCCAGCCACGGTATGGCCATCGGAGAAAGATACTATTTGTTTCAAATGACAAAACCATGACGCAGCGACAAGACCTTTTCACCCTCACCGGGTTTTTAAAAAAGATAATATTTTTTGATAAGCTACCGGCCTCGCAGGCCAGGGGCCTGCGGAGTTTCGATAAATACAAACACACTCAAAACGAATAACAGAGAAATCCATGAAATATATCTATGCCATTTTTGCGCTCGCAGGGGCCTTGTTGCTGGCGGGTGGGGCCAGCGCGCAAGCCGTGACCGGTGCGGGCTCTTCCGCCGCAGCGCCCATCTACCGCAGCTGGGCCAAGGCCTACACCAAGGCCACAGGCTCCGGGGTGGCCTACGACTCTGTCGGCTCCAGCGCCGGCATGAAGAAAATCCAGCAGCAGGCCGTGGGCTTCGGGGCCACCGACGTGCACCCATCCGACAAGGACCTGATCGAGCACGGCCTGATCGCCCTGCCCGTGGCCATCACCGGCATCAGCCCCATCGTCAACCTGCCCAAGGTCCAGAACGCGCAACTGCGCCTGACGGGCGAGGTGCTGAGCCGCATCTTCATGGGCGAAATCACCCGCTGGAACGCGCCCGACATCACCGCCCTGAACCCGGACACGCCGCTGCCCGACCTGCCCATCAAGGTCGTGGTGCGCGCCGATGGCTCGGGCACCACGTACAACTTCGCGGATTACCTGGCCAAGGTCAGCGCCCCATGGAAGGCGTCTTTGGGCGTCAAGACCAGCATCAAATGGCCCGATGGTCACCTGGCTTTCAAAGGCAGCGAGGGCGTGGCCAAAGGCGTGCGTGACACCGTGGGCGCGATTGGTTATGTGGATTTTGGCTACGTGGCCGAATATGGATTGGCATCGGTGCAGATGAAAAATGCCGAGGGTGTTTTCGTCAAACCCTCCATCGATGCCTTCAAGGCCGCACTGGCCAACAGCGAATGGTCTGCCACCGGCGCCTTCCACAACACGCTGACGCAGAAACCGGGCAAATCGGTGTGGCCCATCACCATGGGCACGTTTGTGGTGTTCCCCAAGGTCACCAGCAATTCTGAGCAAACCAGCCAGGCGCTCAAATTCATTATCTGGTCCTTTGTGAATGGCGACACCCTGGTCAGTGAAAACAACTTTGTTCGCCTGCCCGACCGGGTTCAAGCCGCCGCATTCAAGGTCATCACATCCATTCGCGATCAAAAGGGCACACCCTTGGGGCTGAGTTTGATTTCTTCGTCCGCGCCCTTGCAGCCATAAATCATTTCATTATTGAAACGCTGAAAAATGAAATCAACAATCCATTTTTTCAGCGCTTTCCAATAATCTATCCTGCAGGCCTCAGCTACTCCACGGATACGGGCAAATACAGGGCACGCGGGGGCACGCCGAGGCACACGGCACAATGCCCGCATGACGGCCACTCCCCCTGCCCGGCGCCACCACACCAGTGCGCGCCCCTCCCACCACCCCACCCCCGACAAAGACCAGATCGCCCTGCTGGAACCCTTTGAGCGCCTGGGCACCGACCGCATCGCGCTGGTCTCCACCCCCGCGCAGGCCGAGCAGGCCTGCAACGCCCTGGCCACGGCCCGCGCCTGGGGGTTCGACACCGAATCCAAACCCACCTTCGTGCAGGGCGAGCAGTCCGACGGGCCCCACATCGTGCAGCTGGCCACGCTGGACCGTGCCTGGGTCTTCCAGCTGCACGACCCCGGCTGCCGTGCGCGTGTGGCCGAGCTGCTGGCGCTGCGCGGCGTGACCAAAGCAGGTTTTGGGCTGGGCGACGACACCAAGCGCATACAGGCCAAGCTGGGGGTGCAACCCAGCGACGTGCTGGAGCTGAACACCGTGTTCCGCCAACGCGGCTACCGCAAGGACATGGGCGTGAAGGGCGCCGTGGCCGTGCTGTTCAACCGGCGCTTCATCAAGTCCAAAAAGGCCGCCACCTCCAACTGGGCCAACGAAAAGCTCACCGAAGCCCAACTGGTCTACGCCGCCAACGACGCCTGGGCGGCACTGCGGGTGTTCCATGCGCTGCAGGCTCCCGCCGCCACCTGAGGGCCTGCGCCAGGCCATGGCGCACAACCGTTATTCGCTATTAAATACATAGCTTAAAAGGCATATCCAGAGCGCGGTAACGGCCTTTTTTTGCCATAGACCACGCCCTGCCCGTGCCTCACAGGCGCGCCGCCAGCCGCGCCGCCTGGTCGATGGCGCGTTTGGCGTCCAGCTCGCCCGCCTCCAGCGCACCGCCGATCAGGTGGGGCTTGCGGCCCTGGGCCTCCAGCGCCTGGGCGAGGCTGCGCAAGGGCACCTGGCCTGCACACAGCACCACGGTGTCGCAGGCGATCCAGGTCGGGTCCTCGCGCTTTTCGCCGTACGAGACGAGCAAGCCCTCGTCGGCAATGCGCTCGTAGTTCACGCCCCCCACCATCTCCACCGCTTTCATCTTGAGCACCGTGCGGTGGATCCAGCCCGTGGTCTTGCCCAGGCCGCCGCCCAGCTTGCCCTTTTTGCGCTGCAGCAGCGTGACCTGACGCGCGGGCGGTGTGGTGCGTGGCCCCGTGGGCGCCAGGCCGCCGCGCGCCTCGGCGGGGTCGGTGATGCCCCACTCGGCCTTCCATGCGGGCAGGTCGAGCGTGGTGGACGGGTGCTCGCCATGCGTGAGGAACTCGGCCACGTCAAAGCCAATGCCGCCCGCGCCGATGATGGCCACGCGCTCGCCCACGGGCTTGCCGTGGCGCAGCACGTCGATGTAGCTCAGCACCTTGGCGTGGTCCTGGCCGGGGATCTGCGGGTCGCGCGGCAGCACGCCGGTGGCGACGATGATCTCGTCAAAGCCCGCCAGGTCGGCGGCATCGACTTGGCGGCTCAGGTGCAGCTGAACGCCTGTGTCCTCCACGCGCGTGGCCAGGTAGCGCAGCATTTCGTGGAACTCTTCCTTGCCCGGAATCACCTTGGCCATGTTGAGCTGGCCGCCGATGGCGGGCGCGGCGTCGAACAGGTGCACCTCGTGCCCCCGCTCGGCCGCCACGGTGGCGGCGGTCAGGCCCGCTGGCCCGGCACCCACCACGGCGATGCGCTTGCGCTGGGTCGTCGGCCGGTACACCAGCTCGGTCTCGTGGCAGGCGCGGGGGTTGACGAGGCAGCTGCTGGTCTTGTTCTGGAACACATGGTCCAGGCAGGCCTGGTTGCAGGCGATGCAGGTGTTGATGCGGTCGGCCCGGCCTTGCGCAGCCTTCTTCACAAACGCCGCGTCGGCCAGCAGCGGCCGCGCCATCGACACCATGTCGGCACAGCCATCGGCCAGCACCTGCTCGGCCACCTCGGGTGCGTTGATGCGGTTGGACGTGACCAGCGGCGTGGCAATACCCGCTGCCGCAAACTCGGCCTTCATCTTCTGCGTGACCCAGGCAAACGCCGCGCGCGGCACGCTGGTGGCAATCGTGGGCACGCGCGCTTCGTGCCAGCCAATGCCGGTGTTGACGATGTTGGCCCCGCCCGTGGCCACGGCCTTGCCCAGGGTGACGATCTCGTCCCAGGCGCTGCCGCCGGGCACCAAGTCGATCATCGACAGGCGGTAGATGATGATGAAGTCCGGCCCCACGGCCTCGCGCATGCGGGCCAAAATCTCGACCGGCAGGCGCATGCGCTGGCTGTAGTCACCACCCCAGGCATCGCGCCGCAGGTTGGTGGCCTGCGACAGGAACTGGTTGATGAAGTAACCCTCGGAGCCCATCACCTCCACGCCGTCGTACCCGGCTTCGCGCGCCTTCATGGCGCAGTTCACGAACGCGCGGATCTGCCGCTCCACCCCGCGTGCCGACAGCGCGAAGGGCGTGAACGGCGAGATGGGCGACTGCAGGCGCGAGGGCGCCACGGCCAGCGGGTGGTAGGCATAGCGGCCCGTGTGCAAGATTTGCAGCGCGATCTTGCCGCCCGCGCCGTGCACCGCGTCCGTCACCACCCGGTGGCGCTTGGCCGCACCCGAGGTGGACAAGGTGCCCGCAAACGGCTTGGCCCAGCCCGCGATGTTGGGCGCAAAGCCGCCGGTCACGATCAGGCCCACATCCCCCTCGGCCCGCTCGCGGAAGTACGCCGCCATGCGCGACAGATCGCGCCCGTCCTCCAGCCCCGTGTGCATGGAGCCCATGAGCACGCGGTTCTTGAGGGTGGTGAAGCCCAGGTCGAGGGGGGCGAGCAGGTGCGGGTACAAGGCTGCGCCAGACATGGATGCAGCGGCTGCAGGGGCGGCAATGGGAGAAGAATGCATGAGAACCATCGTGACTAGAAGTATTTTCTAGAACTTTATTCTAGAATCCCACTCCATGGCAAGCCGCAATTCCCCGCCCCCCGTCTCTCTCCCTGCCGAAGCAACCACCGACCGCCGCCAGGACATCCTGAACGCCGCCCTGGCCTGCGCGGCCGAAGGTGGGGTCGATGCCGTCACCATCGACGGTGTGCGTGCGCGCTGCGGGGCCAGCGTGGGCAGCATCTATCACCACTTTGGCAACCGCGACGGCATCGTGGCGGCGTTGTTCTTTGAGATCTATCACGACCAGTCGCGCAGCGTGCAGGCGCAACTGGATGCCGCCCAGGGCGTGGAGGCGGGCGTGTTGGCCCTCGTTACGGGCTATCTGGACTGGGTGGTGGCGCAGCCCGAGCGGGCGCGCTTCATGTTCCAGGCGCGGGGCGCCGTGGCCGCAGGCCCACGCACGCCCGACCTGGCCGACGCCGCGCGGCGCCGCAACCAGGCGCTTGTGGCCTGGTTTGAGCCCCACCGCCGGTCCGGCGCGCTGCGCGACCTGCCGTGTGAGCTGATGCCGTCGTTGGTAATGGGACCGGTGCAGAGCTATTGCAGGGCCTGGCTGTCGGGCAATGCTGCCCAGGGAGGTTTGCCCTCACCCACCACCTACCGTGCAGAGCTGGCGGATGCGGCGTGGCGGTCCGTGAAGGCGTAGATCAGAAGATCAGTAATGCGGCGGCAGCTCGTCGCGCAGGTTGCGCGGCGCCGCGCCACCGCCCTCGGGCACCTGCCGACGCAGCTGGATGACTTCCTGCGCCAGCCGGTCAATCAACTCCTGCTGGCGGTAGATGGTCATGTTGAGCTGGTCCAGCAGGTCCTCGGTGAAGCTGGCCTTGATCTCCAGACTTTCGAGGCGCTCAATGATCTGCTGCTGGGCGTCGTCCATCACACCGCCTGCCCAAGGCGCGCCACACCTTCGCGGATCTTGTCCACATCGGCCGTGGCAAACGACAGGCGGAAGGTGGCGTGGTCGGGGTTGGCGCAGAAGAACGGTGTGCCAGGCACAAAGGCCACACCCTTTTCAATCGCGCGCTTGGCCAGCACGTTGCCGTCGGCCACCTTGCCACCCGCACCGGTGAGGCGCGCCCACACAAACAGGCCGCCCTGGGGCTGCACAAATTCGATGGCATCGCCCAGCTCCTTGCGCAGCGCATCGCCCATGGCCTGGGCGCGCTCGGCATACACCTTGCGCACGTTGGCCAGTGTGCCGGGCATGCGGCCGGCCTTGAGGTACTGCGCGGCCGTGGCCTGCGCAAAGGTGCTGGTGTGTGCATCGCTGAACTGCTTGCACATGGTGGCCTTGCCCAGCAGCTCGGCCGGGGCGATCATCCAGCCCACGCGCAGGCCGGGCGAGAGCACCTTGCTCAAGCTGCCACAGTGCACCAGCAGCTCGCGGCTGCCGGGCACGGTGGCCGACAGGTTGAGCAGGCTGGGCGGTGGCGCATCGCCAAAGTACAGGTCGCCGTAGGGGTCGTCCTCGACGATCAGGGTGTTGTGCTTGACGGCCATCTCCAACACGGCCTTGCGGCGCTCCAGGCTCAGCATGGCGCCGCTGGGGTTGCCGAAGGTGGGGATCAGGTAGACGAACTTGGGCTTGTGCTCGGCGATGAGCTTTTCCAGCTCGTCGGTCTTTACGCCATTGCCGTCGATGGGTGCGCTGATGAGTTCAGCGCCATACAGGCGGAAGCACTGGATGGTGGCGAGGAAGGTGGGGCCTTCCACAATCACCTTGTCGCCGGGGCTGATGAGCGTCTTGCCCAGCAGGTCCAGCGCCTGCTGGCTGCCGGTGGTGACGATCAGGTTGTCGGCCGCCACATCCTTGGCACCCTTGCTGGTCATGAAGGCGGCCAGTTGCTCGCGCAGCGGGTTGTAGCCCTCGGTGGCGCCGTACTGCAGCGCGGCGCCGGGTTCTTCGGCCAGGGCGGCGTTGCTGGCGGCGCGGATGCCTTCCACGTCGAACATCGCGCTGTCGGGGAAGCCGCCCGCAAAGCTGATGATGCCGGGCTTGCCCAGCAGCTTGAAAAGCTCGCGGATGGCGGAGGTTTCTACATTGTTCAGGCGGTCGGCAAATTGCATGGCGTGGACAGAAGTGGGTGGCAAAGGATCCCGCATTGTCGCCAATTGGCGTGCAGGTTTCCTGCGGCTTAGACTGCAGGGGCAAAAACCTGAACCACCGCCCCGCTACGGAGCCCCCATGCCCCTCGAAATCCGCCAACTGCCCCGCATGCGCCTGGCCTACATGCGCCAGACCGGCCCCTACGGCCCGTCGCTCACGCACCTGTGGGAGCGCTTTGGCCGGTGGTGCGAGGCACACGGACTGACTGATCCGCGCCCCAGGTACTACGGCATCAGCCTGGACAACCCCGCCTGCACCCCGCCCGCGCAGTGCCGCTACGACGCCTGTGTGCAGGTGGGCGTCGGGCTGCGCACGGGCACCGAAGCGCAGATTCAAGACTTTGCAGGGGGCGACTACGCTTGTTTGCATTTCGTCGGAACCGGGCCCGAAATCGGTGCCGCCTGGGCTGGCATGGCGGCGCCGGGGCAGATCCCTGTGGGCTGGGAACCTGCAGCGCGGCCAGCCATCGAGGTCTATGACGAGAACTTTGCGGTCAACCCCGCCACAGGCGCGTTTCCCTGCTGGCTGTACCTGGCGGTGCAACGCACCGCCTGAGCAACGCGGCTGCGCACGCCCGTCAATCGACGCGGATATCCGCCCGCGCAGCCACGGCGCGCATCAGCGGCAGTTCGCGCTCGATGCGGGCACGCAGTGCGTCGCCGTTGCCCCAGGCGGGGGTCATGCCGATGTCCACCAGCTTCTTCTTGAATTCGGCCGATGCCATGGTGTCGGCCAGGGCCTTCTCCAGCTTCTTCTGCACCGGAGCGGGCAGGCCTGCCGGGCCCACAAACGCAAACCACGAGCCCATGTCGAAGCCCGGGTAGCCGCTCTCGGCCACCGTGGGCACATTGGGCAACAGCGTAAGGCGCTGCGGGCTCAGCACGGCAATCGGCTTGATCTTGCCCGCCTTGATGAGCGGGGTGGAGGCCACCACCGTGTCCACCGCTAGCTGCACCTGCCCGCCCATCAGCGCCGTGAGGTTGGGCGAGCTGCCGTTGAAGGGCACATGCATCATCGGAAAGCCTGCCGTGGTCTTGAGCATCTCGGCGCCGAAGTGCACGGAGGAGCCCGTGCCGTAGGAGCCATACGAGAACTTGTCCGGCGCGGCCTTGGCCTGCGCCACGATGTCCTTGAGCGAGTTGCCCTGCACGTCGTTGTGTGCCACCAGCAACAGCCCCATGTCCGCCACCATGCCGATGGGCGTGAAGCTGCGCACCGGGTCGTACGGCAGGTTGGTGCGGATGGCGGGGTTCATGGTGAGCGTGGTGTTGGCGCCCAGCAGCAAGGTGTAGCCGTCGGCCGGGGCCTTGGCCACCAGCGAGGCGGCCACCACCGTGCCCGCGCCGGGCCGGTTTTCCACCACCATGGGCTGGCCCAGGCGCTCGGCCATGGCCGTGGCCAGCAGGCGCCCCAGGATGTCGGTGGCGCCGCCGGGGGCAAACGGTATGACCAGCTTGACGGGCCGCTCAGGATAGCCCTGCGCCCAGGCCACGGCGGGCGCCGCCAGCACACACGCGCCAGCCAGAAGACAGGAAATAAAACGGGAGCGCGGCAAGGACATGGGGAGTTCTCCGGTCAAAAAATTCTAGAAAAGCGGACTGGCATCTGGCACATCAACCCAGCAACGGGCTCGCCACACGGGCATAGCCACTGGCCTGGTCGTAGGCATGGCCGATCTGCAGCACAGCGGCATCCTGCTGCGCCGGGCCAAGGATCTGCAAGCCCGCAGGCAGCCCGCCAGGCCCAAAGCCTGCGGGGGCGGCCAATGCAGGCAGGCCCGCCATGGTGGCGGGCACCACGGCCTCCATCCAGCGGTGGTAGGTGTCCATGGTGCGGCCGCCCACTTCGTGGGGCCAGTCCAGCCCGGCATCGAACGGGAACACCTGCGCAGCGGGCAGCACCAAAAAGTCAAACTGCTCGAACAGGCCACGCAGCACCTGGTACCAGGCGCTGCGCACGCGGGCCGCGTCGTACACCTGCAGGGCCGTGAGGCGCATGCCGCGCTCGATCTCCCACACCGCCTCGGGCTTGAGCAGCGCACGGGTCTGCGCATCGCGGTACAGGGCCGCATTGGCCCCGGCAACGCTGAAGCTGCGCAGGTCGATCCATGCGTTCCATAGCTGCTCCAGATTGAACGTGGGCACCACGGATTCCACGGTGCAGCCCAGGGTGCGAAAGTGTTCCAGCGCCTGCTCGCAGGTGGCCAACACGCCCGGCTCGGCGGGCAGGTGGCCACCCAGGTCGCCCAGCCAGCCAATACGGGCACCGCGCCAATCGCGCTCCAGCGGCTGGCCCAGCAAGGCCACGTCCTCATGGCGCCGCGTGAGCGGCAGGCGCGCATCAAAACCTGCCTGCACCGACTGCAGCAGCGCCAGGTCGGGGATGTTGCGCGCCATGGGCCCGGACACGCTGAACTGCTGGAAGAACACTTCCTCCGTCGGCCCGTGCGGTACCAGGCCGAACGAGGTGCGCAGCCCATACACGTTGTTGAAGGCCGCTGGCGTGCGCAGCGATCCCATCATGTCCGAGCCGTCGGCCACGGGCAGCATGTGCAGCGCCACGGCCACCGCCGCACCGCCGCTGCTGCCGCCCGCCGACACGGCCGGGTTGTGGGCATTGCGCGTGGTGCCGTACACCGGGTTGTAGGTGTGGCCGCCCAGCCCAAACTCGGGCGAGTTGCTGCGGCCGATGAACAGTGCGCCGCTTGCACGCATGCGCTCGAACACCACGGCGTCGGTGGCCGACACCTGCCCGGCAAAGATGGGCGAGCCCCGCGTGGTGACCATGCCCGCTGCGGGCATGATGTCCTTGGGCGCCTGCGGAAACCCGTGCAGCGGGCCCAGGCTCTCCCCACGCGCCAGTTGCGCATCGCGCTCTGCGGCCTGCACGCGCAGGGCGTCGCGGTCCACCATCGCCACCAGGGCGTTCACCACGGGGTTGAGCCGGTCCACCTGGGCCAGGTAGGCATCCAGCACCTCGGCGCAGGAGACCTCCCGCGCATGGATGGCGCGCGACAGGCCGGTGGCCGTGTAGTCCACGATGTGGCTGGGGGTGCCACCCGGGGTGACGCTGGTTGCAGAAGGCATGGGGGCGGGGGCCGGTGAATGTGTCATTTGCAAGTCAGCATAAGCAGCCCGCTGCGTTTCGACAATCGACGATTTCTGGGGTTATCTTTGCGTTTTACGCAATCCACAGCAAAAGACGCCCCATGCTTTCATCCAGCCGCCTTCAAGACACCGCGCTGCGCTACTTCCTGGAGGTGGTGCGCAGCGGCTCCGTCAGCGAAGCCGCCACGCGCCTCAATGTGTCGCCCTCGGCCGTGAGCCGCCAGGTGGCTGCCCTCGAAGACCTGCTGGGCGTGCCCCTGTTTGACAGGCGCCCACGCGGCATGGCGCCCAGCGCGGCGGGCGAGCTGCTGGCCGCCCATGCCCGGCGGGGGGCGCTGGAGGCCGACCGCGTGGTCTCCGACATCCAGGCGCTGCAGGGCCTGCGCACGGGGCTGGTGCGCATCTGCAGCTCCGCAGGGTTTGCCATCGAGTTCCTGCCGCGCGTGATGGCGCAGTTCCGCTTGCAATACCCCGGCATCCAGTTCCACCTGCGCGTGGCCAGCCCGGCTGCCGTGACCACGGCGGTGCTCAACGGCGATGCGGACATTGGCCTGACCTACAGCCGCTCGGCCGAGCGGGACATCGTGGTGCAGCACCGCCAGGCCGCGCCCGTGATTGCCATCATGCGGCCCGACCACGCGCTGGCGCGCGCCCACTCCGTCACGCTGGCGCAGATGCACGCCTACCCCATCGCCCTGCCCGAGCGCGACAACACCGTGCGCCAGCTGTTCGACATTGGCTGCAGCCAGCGCGGCCTGGTGTTCGAACCCGCCCTGGTGTGCAACCACTTCGAGACGCTGATGCACTTTGTGCTGCATGGCGGCGGCCTGTCCATCTCAGGCGAGGTCACAGTGCGCGACCGCGTGTTGCGCGGCGAGCTGCATGCCGCCCAGATCCGCGAGCCCGGCATGGGCGCCCGCGCCGCCGAGCTGCAGACCCTCAGCGGCCGCACCCTGCCCGCTGCGGTGCGCATGTTCCTGGAGTTTTTGCAGGCCCAGCTGCGGGACAATGCGCCACCGGCCACGCCCACCAAAAGAAGCCCGCCCCCTGCCCCACCCCGCCAACGATGATGATGAAAACCGCCCAGATCGAGCCCTTCTTCGCCACCCTCAAGGCGGCCAACCCGAGGCCCAACACGGAGCTGGAATACACCACGCCGTTCGAGCTGCTGGCCGCCGTACTGCTGTCGGCACAGGCCACCGACGTGGGCGTGAACAAGGCCACGCGCAAGCTGTTCCCCGTGGCGGGCACGCCGCAGGCCATTCTGGACCTGGGGCTGGAGGGGTTGGAGGGCTACATCAAGACCATCGGCCTGTACCGCACCAAGGCCAAGAACCTGATGGAGACCTGCCGCATCCTGGTGGAGCAGCACAGCAGCGTGGTGCCCCGCACGCGCGAAGCGCTGGAGGCCCTGCCCGGCGTGGGCCGCAAGACGGCGAATGTGGTGCTGAACGTGGCCTTCGGCCAGCCCACCATGGCGGTGGACACGCACATCTTTCGCGTGAGCAACCGCACCGGCCTGGCACCGGGCAAGAACCCGCTGGCGGTGGAGCTGCAGCTGCTGAAGCGCGTGCCCGCCGCTTATGCGGTGGACTCGCACCACTGGCTGATCCTGCTGGGCCGCTATGTGTGCCAGGCGCGCAAGCCGCGCTGCTGGGAATGTGTGGTGAGCGAGCATTGCGACTACCGGCCGAAGACGCCCGCGCCCTGAGCCAGCAGGCGCGGGTGCAGTATTTAGCTATCATTTTTATAGCTTAAAGTGCTTACTGGATAGGCGGTAGAGCCTAAAAACGCTTCAAATTTCACTCAACGTGCTACGGCGTGCTCCCGCAGCCAAGCCGCAAACGCCTCTTCGGTGATGTCGCCTGCGGCGACGGCGAGCATGGTCAACGTGGCGTCTGTCTGGGTGGCCTGCAAACGCAAGCCATTGAGATACAGGAACAAGCCCACGGCCAGGAACGCAGCCCGCTTGTTCCCGTCCACGAAGGGATGGTTCTTGGCCAGGCCCACCCCATAGCTCGCGGCCAGGGCCGCTGCGTCTGGGGGATTGTCGGCATCCGCATACGCCATGATGTTCTGCGGCCGCATCAGGGCAGATTCCAGCAAGCCCTCATCACGCATGCCTTCGCGCCCGCCGTGCGTGGCAAGGCTTTCACCGTGGAGCAGAACCAGCGCCTGCTTGCTAATCCAGCGCCAGCTCATTTGGCCAGCTGGTGAAAGGTGTCACGAAAGTCGTGCATGAACTCACGGCCAGCCTTGATCTCTTCCTCAAGGGTGGGGTCGTACGGTGTCAGCGCATAACCATCGGGCGTTTCCGTCAGGAAGATGGATTCGCCTTTGCCCAGCTTCAAACGCGCCAGGGCTTCCTTGGGCAAAACAACACCAACAGAATTTCCGATCTGGGTCAGCTTGAGCATGTGCATGGAAGATCCTTCAAGTAATTACAAACGTAATACTAAACTTCCCCCTGGGTACAGTCAAACCACCCCTGCCATCCCCAAAGCCGCCATCTCCCCCGACACCCCCGCCCACGCCACATCAAACCCCGCCAACTTGCGCTCCGGCGGCACCGGGTGCGCGCGCAGCGCCCAGGTGGCACCGGCCACCACGCTATCAATCACCGGCACGCTCACCTGCGGCTGCACGGCAGCGGCCATACCGGCCAGCCCCGCCCCGCCCAGGATCACCGCCTGCACGCCCATCTGTCGCACCACGTCGCGGCACGCCTGGGCCAACAACACACGCGCGGCCTCCGGGTCTGCCGCCAGCTGAGCGCCCGTGGGCGCCACCGTGTGGATGCCCGCGAGCCCGTGCGCGTGGCCCAGCGCCTGCGCCAGGCGCTGCAGCATGGGGCCCCAGCGCTCGCCGCCCGTGACGATGCCAAAGCGGCCATGGCGCGCCGCTTCGATGAAAGACGCCTCGGCCAGCCCAGTCACAGGCACCGGGCTGCTTTCGCGCAGCGCCATCAGGCCCGGGTCGCCAAAGCAGCCGATCAGCACGGCACCGGGCTGCGGCTTGGGTTGTGCCAGCTCATTGGCCCAGGCATCCAGTGCGGCGTGGGCTGCCACCGCGTAGCTGGCTTCGCAGGCGATGTAAGGGGCGCCAAAGCGCGCCGTGGCTGTGCGCACCGCCACATGCAAACCCGCCGCCGCCTGCACATGCCGCTGCAGCAAGGCGCTGACGCTGGCCGAGGTGTTGGGGTTGATGACAAGCAGCTGGCGCATGGCAAGGTCGCGGGATTCAGGCGCCCAGCAGTTGTGCGAGATCGGGCACACCGCTGGCTGGCGGGGTGAACTCCAGCTGCGTTTCGATGCGTGCCAGGTGCGCCAGCATGAGCCGGGGCGCCTCGCGCGCGTCGCGCAGGCGGATGGCGTCGATCAGCGCCCGGTGCTCGCGGCATCCGCAGGCCGTGGCCTCTTCGCGGGTTTGGGCGTGGCTGGGGCTGTAGGTCATCAGGATGAGCGAGGTGCGCGAGACCAACTCGCGCAGGATGCGCCCCAGCGTCTGGTGCCCGGCCGCCTGCGCGATATGCAGGTGAAAGTCGCCCGAGAGGCGGATGGCGCGGCGCATGTCGCCGCTGGCACGGGCAGCCTCTTCGTCGTCGATGCAGGTGCGCAGCGCGGCAATGTCGGCATCGGTGGCGTTGGCAATGAAAAGCTCGACCAGGCGCGGCTCCAGCAGGCGGCGGGCCTCGAATACTTCCAGCGCCTCTTGCGGCGTGGGCTGCGCAATCGATGCGCCCCGGTTGGGCGTGAGCGTGACGACCTGCTCGTTGGCCAGGCGCACCAGCACAGGCCGCACCCGCGTGCGCGAAACCCCGAAGGCCGCCGCCAGCTTGTCTTCCACCAGCTTGGTGCCGGGCGGCAGGCGGTGGTCCAGGATGGCCGAGACCATGCGGTCGTACATGTCGTTGTCGCTAAGCTGGCCGGTAACGTCGGACGCAACGGGCGGCGCGGTGACTACAGCGCGCGCGCGCCGTGGCTTGGAAGGGGTGGTCGTCATAAGCTGCCGTTTTTAACCCGCGCGGCCCTTGCGCCTGCGCCCCAAAGCCCACACCAGCGCCAGCGTGATGCCCATGACCACAAACGACACCACGGTGGTCAGCGTGCCCAGCGCGTAGATCGACGGCGTGGTCACCGTGCTGGTCAGGCCCTGCAGCTCCAGCGGCAGCGTGTTCACATCGCCAATCGCCTGCGAGGTGCGGGCGATCTCGTCCCAGCTCAGCGTGAAGCCGAACATACCGATGCCCACGACCGACGGTGCGATCAGCGGCAGCACCACGTGCGCAAAACCTTGCCAGGGCGTGGCGCCGAGGTCGCGCGCGGCTTCTTCGTAAGCGGGGTTGAAGCGGTTGAACACCGCGAACATGATCAGCAGGCCAAACGGCAGCGTCCACGTCAGGTGCGCGCCCAGGGCCGAGGTGAACAGGCCGAGTGATGTGCCGTAGCCCTCCAGTGCACTCTCCATGCCCAGCCATTCGAGCGCAGCCTTGATGCCGTTGTCGATGAGCCGGAACTCCAGCCCGATGCCCAGCGAGACGATGATGGACGGCATGATCAGGCTGGCCACGACGATGAAGAACAGCGTGTTGCCGCCCGCCAGGCGCTTGCGAAACGCCAGCCCGGCCAGCACCGACAGCACCACCGTGCACAGCATCACCGCCAGGCCCAGCCCCAGCGAGCGCCACAGC
Organism: Acidovorax sp. GW101-3H11; assembly: GCF_001633105.1. Lineage (GTDB taxonomy): Bacteria > Pseudomonadota > Gammaproteobacteria > Burkholderiales > Burkholderiaceae_C > Acidovorax. The sequence goes on along the minus strand of NZ_LUKZ01000019.1, from coordinate 129,894 downwards.
GCCGCGCCGATGTCCACCACGCCCAGCCCCTCGGCCAGCTTGGTGAACCAGTGCAACGACACGCCGCGCATCGGAAAGGTGAGCCCCCCTTCCGGCCCCTGAAAACTCAGGATGAAGATCACAAACATCGGCCCGTACATGAACAGCACGAACAGCGCAAAGAAGATGGCCAGGGGCCAGAAGCTGGCGGGGCGGGTGTCGCGCACTTTCATCTCACAGCTCCTTGCGGATATCGACGAGGCGCGTGAGGCCCCAGATGATCATCAGCACCACGGCCAGCAAAATCACGGCATTGGCAGCCGCCAGCGGGAACTGCAGGTACGAGGTCTGCACCTGGATGATCTTGCCGATGGAGGCGATCTGCTGCCCACCCATCACGCCGATGGTCACGAAATCGCCCATGACGATGGTGATCACGAAGATCGAGCCGATGATGATGCCGGTGCGCGACAGCGGAACGATCACGTTCCACAGCGTCTGCCAGCCGCTCGCGCCGCTGTCGCTGGCGGCCTCGATGAGGCTGCGGTCGATGCGCATCATGCTGTTGAAGATGGGCACGATCATGAACATGGTGTAGAGGTGCACAAAGGCCAGCACCACCGAGAAGTCCGAGAACAGCAGGCACTCCACAGGCGTCTCAATGAGGTTCATGCCCATCAGCGTCTGGTTCACCAGCCCGTTGCGCCCCAGCAGTGGCACCCACGAGATCATGCGGATCACGTTCGAGGTCCAGAACGGGATGGTGCACAGCACAAACAGCAGCGTCTGCATGCCGGACGAGCGCACATGAAAAGCCAAAAAATAGGCCACGGTGAAGCCGATCACCAACGTGATCAGCCACACCAGAAAACTGAACTTGAGCGTGGAGTAATACGTCTTGAGCGTGACACACAGGCCGTCTGACGCATCACCACAGCCCGCAAAAATCGACACGTAGTTCTTGAACGTGAAGCCGGGCAGCAGCTCGTACTCGTTGAAGTCCCAGAAACTGACCATCACGATCAGCGCCAGTGGCACGAGGAAGAACAGCACGAACACCAGCGTGAACGGCGCAGCCTGCCACCAGGCGGCAATGCTGCGGCCAGGGACGGCAGCAGCAGGTAGGGACGGTGTGGTGGTCGTGCTCATGGCAATCAATTCATGCAAGGGGGCTCGGGAGAGCGTGGCGCTTCATTGGGACGGGTGTTCGATGGTCGGGTCGATCCATCCACCCCATTCACCCGTTCGGGCTGAGCCTGTCGAAGCCTTGCGCGGCGCTTCGACAAGCTCAGCGTGAACGGGTTGAGGGATCACTGAAAACAAATCGGTATCAAGAGCAAGTGCGTGGACCCACACTTCGACAAGCTCAGTGCGAACGGGCGGGGGAAAGCGAGCATCCATCCCCGAACCGTTCGGGCTGAGCCTGTCGAAGCCAGGGCATCGCCCTCAGCCCATCAAGCAGCCACAAACTCATTCCACTTCTGCACCATGTAGTTGTTCTCATCCATCAACGCATTCCAGCAGGCAATGCCGCCCATGCGCGACTCGTAGCTGCCGCCGTCGCGCACTGCACCGGCCTTGGCCAGCACGTCGCCATTCGGGCTCTTGATGTCCTGTGTGGCGGGCTTGCCTTCCATCCAGTAGGCCCATTCGTAGGCTTCCATCTTGGACTTGGCGGTATCCAGCACGGCGCTGTAGTAGCCCTGGCGGTTCAGGTAGGCACCGGCCCAGCCGTCGAGGAACCAGTTGATGAACTCATAGGCGCCATCAAGCTTGCGGCCCGACAGCGTGGCCGGCAGACCAAAACCTGCGGCCCAGGCGCGATAGCCTTCCTTGAGCGGCTGGAAGTTGCAGGCGATGCCCTTGGTGCGCACCGCGGTCACAGCCGGGCTCCACATCGACTGAATCACCACCTCGCCCGACGCCATGAGGTTCACCGATTCGTTGAAGTCCTTCCACAGCGCGCGGAACTGGCCCTGCTTCTTGGCCTCGATCAGGGTCTTGATCGTGAGGTCGATCTCCTTCTTGGTCATGTTGCCCTTGTCGGGGTACTTGTACAGGCCCAGGGCCTCGACCACCATGGCGGCGTCCATGATGCCGATGGAAGGAATGTTCAGGATCGCGGTCTTGCCCTTGAACTCAGGGTTGAGCAGCTCGGCCCACGAGTTGATGGGCCGCTTGATCAGGTCGGGGCGGATGCCCAGCGTGTCGGCGTTGTACACGGTGGGGATGAGCGACATGAACTGCGTGGGCGCGGTCGCGAACTTCTTGGACTTTTCGCCTTCCAGGTAGATCACCTTCTTGGGCGCGGTGCCCTGGTCGCCCACGGCCTTGCCGGCCACTTGGCCGGTGGTGAACAGCGTGGTGATCTTGTCGGCGTTCTTGATGCGCTTGGTGTCGATGCCCTTCAGGTTGCCCGTGGGCACGATCTTTTTCAACGAGAAGTACTCGGTGTCGATCAGGTCAAAGCTGTTGGGGGCGGTGACGGCGCGCTTGGTCACATCGTCCGTGGTCACGGCCACATACTGGATCTCGATGCCGGTGTCCGCCTTGAACTTCTCGGCAATCGCCTTGTCCTGGTTCACCGCCGTGCCCAGGTAGCGCAGCACGATCTTTTCCTGCGAATGCACGGCCGGGAACACGCCAGCCGCCAGGATGCCCGCCGTGCCCTTGAGCAACGAACGGCGCGCCACTCCAGTGGCTTCACGGACAACGCCAGTGGCATCGGAGACAACAACAGGGGAATCAGCACGGGAAGCATCGGACATGGGAAAACTCCTTGGGTTGCGGAAGGGGACGGGTGAAAAAACAGGGAGCGCAGCGGCGCGGTCAGACGGCTGCGGCCATTGCGGGAGCGGGCACGGACAGCGGATGCGCCTGGTCGGGCGTCCAGTGCAGTTGCACGCCCTGCCCCACCCGGTAGGGCTGCGCGGCAAAGGCGGCTTCAGACACCATCACCGAATACGCCGCCGTGGCATTGGCCGACAGGGCCACGCCCTGCTTTTGCAGGCCCAGCAGCACGTAGGTGCCCTGGTACTCCACATCGGTCACCACGGCCAACATGCGCTGGGCGCCCCAGGGCAGCTCGGCACTGGCGGGGGCAATCTGCAGGTGATCGGTGCGCACGCCCACCTTGCCTTCGGGCGTGTCGATCACGTTATGCCCGCCCATGAAGCGCGCCACGAATTCGCTGGCGGGCCGGTTGTAGACCTCGTGCGGGCTGCCCACCTGCTCGATCACGCCGTGGTTCATCACCACCATGGTGTCGGCCAGGGCCATGGCCTCTTCCTGGCTGTGGGTGACGTGGATGAAGGTCAGGCCCAGTTCCTTTTGCCAGCGGCGCAGCTCGGCGCGCATCTGGATACGCAGGAAAGGGTCGAGGGCCGACAAGGGTTCATCGAGCAGCAGCACACGCGGCTGGGTAATGAGCGCACGGGCCAGCGCCACACGCTGCTGCTGCCCGCCAGAGAGTTCAGCGGGCTTGCGCTCGGCCAGGTGGCCCAGCGCCACGCGCTCCAGCAGGTCGCGCGCCTTGGCCTGGCGCTCGGCCTTGGGCACGCCTTTCATCTTGAGGCTGAAGGCCACGTTGTCCAGCGCCGACAGGTGCGGGAACAGCGCAAAGCTCTGGAACATCATGGCCGTGCCGCGCGCGGCGGCGGGCAGGTCGGTGATGTTGCGGTTCTCCAGCAGGATGTCGCCACTGGTCACCGACTCGTGCCCGGCAATCATGCGCAAGGTGGTGCTCTTGCCGCAGCCCGAGGGGCCCAGCAAGCAGCAGTAGCTGCCGCTGGCGATGCGCAGGTTGATCGCATCCACGGCGGGTTTGCCGCTGGCATAGCGCTTGGTGAGCGCAACAATTTCGATGGCGGCGGGAGCCTGCGCAGAAGTGGTGGCGTGCATGGGCCAGGGTGTATGCAAAGCCCATGCCAACTTTGTACACAATGCTTTTAATACATTGCATACAAAATGCACCAACGCCGTGCGCAACCGCCCCAGCGGGGCGCACGCCATGCACCATCCCCGGCCCGCACCCGGGGCCTTCATGGTGCACGGGCGTCTGGCGGCGGGCACTTGCCTTGCAGACCAGGCACCCACAACGCGTGGCTATACTGGGCCCAGGCATAAGAAACAATTGCTTACGCAGGCGCGCCACCCCACCCACGCACGACGGATGACGAACCTCGATCCACGCTCCATGATTGCCATGGCGGGCTTCATGTCCGCCATCATGGCCGTCGTTCTGCTCTTCATGCGGCGCCACTACCCGCCCTCCATCCGGGGCGTCGGTGCCTGGGCCGTTGCCCCGCTTCTGTGGTTGGTGTCCACCGTGCTCTTCAGTGCGCGGGGTGTGATCCCGTCCTGGCTGGGTCTGGTGCTTGCCAACCAGTTGCTGGTGCTGGGTGCCCTGATCTACTACATGGGCACACGCCACTTTCTGGGGCACCGCTTTGACTGGCGCTTCTGGGGCTGGATCATGGCGGGCAGCACCACGGTGTTTGTGGTGCTCACCTACTGGTTTCCCAGCTACACGCTGCGGGTGGGCTTTTTCACGGTGCTGATGGGCTGCATCTATGTGGCGCAGCTGCGTTTCATGCTGCGCCAGGGCGATCGCAGCTTCCCGGTGCGGCTGGTGCAGGTGGTGCTGGCCGTGCACACGCTGGTGCTGGCCGTGCGCCTGACGTCCATCCTGATCGGCAAGGGCGGCTCCGACCTGATGGAACCCTCGCTGTTCCAGACCCTCTACATCGGCGCCTATGTGCTCATGGTGCTCATGCTCTCCATCGGTGCGGTGCTGATGGCCACCGATCGCCTGCGCACCGAGCTGGAACACCTGGCCACGCACGACTCCCTGACCAACACGCTGAACCGCCGCGCGCTGCTGGCGCGCTGCGAGGACGAACTGGAGCGCGCCCAGCGCTACGGCCACGGTCCGTCGATCATGATGGTGGACCTGGACAACTTCAAGGCCGTCAACGACACCCGGGGCCATCAGCATGGTGATGCGGTGCTGGTGCATTTTGCCGAATGCACGCGCCAGGTGCTGCGCCGCGCAGACAGGCTGGGGCGCTACGGGGGCGAGGAGTTTCTGGTATTGCTGCCCGACAGCGATGCCGATGCCGCCATGGTGGTGGCCCAACGCATCCACGCCACGCTGGCCACCGGCCATGCGCTGGATTGCCAGGTCAGCATCGGGCTGACCAGCTGGACCGGCTCCCACGACACGCTGGACGCGATGCTCTCACGCGCCGACGCGGCGCTGTACCGCGCCAAGCGCGAAGGGCGCAACCGGACCGTGGTGGCCTCGGAGCCCGTTCAGGCGCCACGCGCGGCGCAGGCAGGCTCGGCCCAAACAGTTGCCTGCGATTGACCGCAAAGCCGTGTCAGGCCGTCTGGGTGGCCACCCCGGCGGACTCAAAGCTCGCCATTTCGGCCAGCACCGCGCAAGCCGACTGCAACAGCGGCCAGGCCAACGCGGCACCCGAGCCCTCGCCCAGCCGCAGGCCCAGGTCCAGCAACGGCTCGGCCTGCATCTGCGCCAGCATCAGGGTGTGCCCCCGCTCGCCCGAGCGGTGGGCAAACACGCAGCGCTGCAACACGGCGGGCTGCAGGCGGCTGGCGACCAGCACGGCGGCGCTGGTGATGAAGCCGTCCACCACAATCACACGGCGCTCGGCCGCTGCCTGCAGCACCGCGCCCACCAGCGTCGCCACCTCGTAACCCCCCAGCGCAGCCAGGGCGGCCAGCGGCGTGGCGGCATCGGCATTGGCATCCAGCGCCTGTTGCAGCACAGCGCGTTTGCGCTCGATGCCTGCTGCGTCCAGGCCTGTGCCAGCGCCTGTCACCTCGGCCAGCGGCAGCCCAGCCAGCCGCGCCAGCAGCAGCGATGCCACCGAGGTGTTGCCAATGCCCATCTCACCCAGCAGCAATGCATTGCCCGGCAGGCCACGCACTACCTCCATGCCGTTGGCGATGGCCTGGGCACACTGCTCCGCCGTCATGGCCGGGCCCACCGATGCATCGGCCGTGCCGGGCGCCACCTTGTGCACCAGCAGGCGCGGCGCACCGGGGGCTGTCTCGCGCTGTGCAATAGGGCGCGCCACACCGCAGTCCACCACCGTGAGCTGCAGCCCGTGCTGGCGCGCCAGCACGCTCACTGCGGCGCCACCGGCCAGAAAGTTTTCCACCATCTGCCAGGTCACGTCGCTCGGGAAGGCCGAGACCCCCTTGGCCGCCAAGCCATGGTCGCCCGCGCACACCAGCATCTGCGGCAGCAGCAGCGCGGGGGCCTCGGTGCCCAGCACCTGGCCAATGCGCAAGGCCAACGCCTCCAGCCGACCCAGCGACCCCAACGGCTTGGTCTTGTTGTCAAGCAGGTGCTGCAGGCGGGCAGTCAATGGTGCGTCGGAGATGTCGGCAATGGCGGGGACGTTGAATGCGGCGAGGGATTGCATGGTGTGAGGAAAAGAAGCAGAAAACGAAATGGAACGAGGGACAGGCGCTCAGGCAGCCGTGGAATCTGGCGCGATCAGCGCCTGCAGCGCACCCGGGGAAAAGCTGGCCTCGGCCATGCGGGCCAGGCCGTCAAACACGGCGTCGAGCGTGGGAACGGGGGACGCGCCCCCACGGCCAAACAGGGCCTGCAGCACAGCGGGGTCTTCGAGCAGGCCATGCAGATACACGCCCAGCACATTTCCCGCAGCGTTTTGCCAGGCAATGCCCGGGATCACTTCGCGCGCCACATCCCCCTTGGCGGCCATGGCCGGGTGCTGGGCCGTCTGGCCGTGGTGGATTTCATAGCCTGTGACGAGCACGCCAGCCAGCGCCGCCCACGCGCCCAACATTGCGCCAAACTGCGCCTGCGTGCGCTGCACGGTTTTGGCAACCTCGAAGGTGGTGACCAGGGGCAGCAGCCCCAGGCCGGGCGCATTGCCATCGATGCCTGCGGTGTCGATCAGCGCCTCGCCCAGCATCTGCAGGCCACCACACACACCCAGCACCGTGCCGCCCTGCCCGGCGTGCTGGGCAATCGCCTGGTCCAGGCCCTGCGCGCGCAGCCAGGCCAGGTCGGCGGCGGTGGCCTTGGAGCCGGGCAGCACCACCCAGTCTGTGGGCTTCAAACCACCCAGGTCCGCCGGGCTGCGCGCCCACAGCAAGCGCACGCCGGGCACGTTCTTCAGCGGCTGGAACTCGTCGAGGTTGCTGATGCGCGGGTAGGCCACCACGGCCACCGTGGTGTGCACGGCGCCCGCCACCAGGGTACGGTCATCGAACACGCCGTCTTCTTCGGGCAGGCCATGGCGCCAGTGCATGGGGATGGTGGCCACGGTGGGCACACCGGTCAGCTCCTGCAGCATCTGCGGCGCAGGCGCCAGCAGGCTGGCGTCGCCGCGAAACTTGTTGAGCACAAAGCCGTGGATGAGTGCGCGCTCATCCTCGGGCAACAGCGCCCAGGTGCCATACAGGTGGGCAAACGCGCCACCCCGGTCGATGTCGGTCACCAGCAGGCAGCGGGCTTCAGAATGGCGGGCCACACGCATGTTGACGATGTCGCTGGCGTGCAGGTTGATCTCGGCGGGCGAGCCTGCGCCTTCGATCACCACGACATCGTTTTCGGCACGCAATGCATCGAGCGCAGCCGCTATCTGCGGCCACACCTTTTCGCTGCGGCCGCGCCAGGGCATGGCCGTGAGCTCTGCACTCACCTGCCCCATCAGTACCACCTGGCTATGGGTGTCGGCCTCGGGCTTGAGCAGCAGCGGGTTCATGCGCACCTCGGGCTCAGCGCGGGCGGCGAGGGCCTGAAAGTACTGGGCAGAGCCGATCTCGCCACTGCCCGTCTCACTGGCCACCACCCGCGCGTTGTTGCTCATGTTCTGCGCCTTGAACGGCGCCACCTTGAGGCCCAGGTTGCTGTAGTAGCGGCACAGCGCGGTGGTCAGCCAGCTTTTGCCCGCGCCGCTGGTGGTACCCAGCACCATCACGCAGCGGGCTCGTTTGGGAGAGGTGGAGGAAGTCAAGGCAGAGGGCGAACCATGCGGTCCATGATGTGTTCAAGCGCCGCTGCCGCATCGGTGCAGCGGCCCGTGTGCACGGGGGATGTCTGGATGATGGCGCTGCGCTTGGCAGTGAGCCAGTGAAAGCGCTGGCGGTAAGGCAGGCGGGCAATCGGGCCACAGCCATCGTCGCCCGCACAGATGGCGACGATGGCGGCCAGGTGGCGGCGCACGGTGTCGATGTCGGCCTGCGGGTCCATGGCCAGCAGGCGGGCTTCGTCGAGCGCGATGGCGGCCTGCAGAAAACCGCTGCGCTGGCACGACAGGATCACGCCCGCGTTGATGAACTCCTCGCGCTCCACGCGCGGCACCACGCGCACGATGGCGTAGTCGTAGACCTCAGGCGCGTGCATCGACAGCCTCCTTCAAGGCATTCACCCACGTTGCTCGGCCAGCCAGGCGCGCGCAGAAGTAATCCACGTAAGCCTGGCGGTGGCTTGCGGGCGCCGCCAGCGGGCCCTCGGTGTGCTCGGCACCGGCCAGTGCCAGAAACTCATCGGGCACATCGCCAACAATGTGCGCAACCACCTCGGGCGTGAGCCGTGCGGCCAGCTCGGCATCCACCTGCGCCAACGCCGTGGCACGGGCCAGCAGCACATGGTCGGCAATCGGCGCAAAGGGTTTGGCGGGCAGGGCCACCGCGCCATTCCACGCATGGTGAAAGGTCAGCGCCGCACCATGGTCAATGAGCCAGGGCTGGCGGTGCCACATCAGCAGGTTGGTGTTGCGCGCGGTGCGGTCCACATTGCCCACCAGTGCGTCAAACCACACGAGGCGCGAGGCGAAGTCATCCGTCACCACATCCACCGCCGGGTCGAAATTCAGCGCGCCCGAGAGGTAGTCCAGCCCCACGTTCAGCCCGCCGCTGGCGCGCACCAGGTCCTGGATCTCGGGGTCGGGCTCGGTCTGCGCCAGGGCGGGGTCCAGTTGCACCAGCACGATCTCGGGCACAGGCAGGCCCAGCGCACGGGCGATGCCGCCCGCAATCATTTCGGCCAGCAGGGCGCGCACGCCCTGCCCTGCGCCCCGGAACTTGAGCACGTAGGTGCCCAGGTCGTCGCCCTCGACGATGGCGGGCATGGAGCCGCCTTCGCGCAGCGGCGTGACGTAGCGGTTGACAGTGATGGTTCTCACAAGGCGTCCTTTGAACCGGTTGAATGGCTGTCGGCGATGGTACGGCTGCTTGCGACAGCCCTCCAGGCCTGCCGCAACGCATCCTGCGCTGCGGGCGCCAGCACCCCCAGGCGCACGCTGCCCGGCAGCCCGAACGAGGTGGTATCGCGCAGCTTGATGCCCGCTGCGCGCAAGGCCGCCAGGTCGTTCCGCAACGACGTGCTGACAGGCTGCGCGCAAAAGTAGTTGGCCAGGCTGCCCGCGTGCACCGCCCAGCCCAGGTCCAAGCACAGCGCCTGCTGGCGCGACTTCCACTCGCGCAGGGTGGAGAGGCTGTACACCAGCCATTGCTGCACCACGGGCAACACCCAGGCCTGCAGCAAGGCCACGCCATGCGCCCCCACCGGCCACGACGGCGCCAGGGCCACCAGCGCGCGCACCAGCTCCTCGCTGCCAGCGGGCGCAATGGCGTAGGCGGCACGCACACCGGTCAACCCCAGGGCCTTGTTGGGGGTCCACAGCTGCCAGCAGGCCGATGGCAATTGCGCAGGCGGCGTGCCTGTCCACGCGCCCTCAGGGCCCAGGCGCAGGGGCACATAGGCGCAGTCAAGCACCCGCAGCACACCGGCTGCATCGTCACCACCACACTCCACACCCTGCTGCTGCCAGGCCCGCACCGCCGGGTCGGCCAGGCCCAAGGGGCTGGAAGGTTCACACGCCCACTGCAGGCCCGCCGCCGCATCGCCACCTCGCACCAAGCCCAGCCCGCGCACCTGTGCGGCCTGGGCATAGTCGCCATAGCTGTGCGCAGGCAGGGCCACCTGCACCACACCCTGCTGCGCCGCCAGCGCGGTGATGCGGTGGATGAATTCGCTGGCATTGGCCGCCAGCACGATGCGGGCGGGTGCCACGCCGTGGAAGGCAGCCAGGCGCTCGCGCAAGGCCGTGTACGCCGGATCGGGATACCGCGTGGCGTCGGCCGCCTGCACCGCCTCACGCGCTTCCGCACAGGGGCCACAGGCGTTGCTGTTGGTTGAAAAATCAAACAGCGGCACGCCCGCAGCATCGGGGCCGCCGTGAATGGAATCCCACACGGGCGTGATTTCATGCTCTGTCATGCGGACATCCACGCAGATAAAACCATGGCCACCAGCAACTGGATGGCCGCCACCACCGGCACCAGGGCCACCACCACCCGGGTGCCCACCCGCGCGGCCCGCCGCGTATCCAGCGGCCCTGCCCTGCGCCCCTTGCCGTGCAGCGTGTACACCCCCGGCTTGGCCAGGCGCACGCCCAGCACCAGCGCCATGGCCGCCATGGGCCAGCCGCTGTTGGGCGACGGCGTCTTGCGCGCCTGGCGCGCCAGGGTGCGCAGCGGCAGGCCCTGGGCGCCCAGCACCAGCAGCAGGGCCGTGATGCGCGCAGGCAGCCACGACAGCACATCGTCCGCCCGCGCCGCCCACTTGCCCGCCCACTGCCAGTAGCGCCCGCCGCGCATGCCGGGGTAGCCCCACATGGCGTCGGCCGTGTTGGCAAAGCGGTACAACGCGGCACCGGGCAGGCCCAGCAGCGCAAACCAGAACAGCGGCGCCACCACCGAGTCGTTGAGGTTCTCGGCCAGCGACTCGATGGCAGATTCGCGCACCTGCACGGCGCTCAGGCTGCTCACATCGCGGCTCACCAGGCGCGCAAGCTGCGCGCGGCCTGCGGGCAGCGACTGGCCCAGCGCCACCTCCACCGCCAGCACCTCGTCGTGCAGCATGCGCCAGGCCAGCAGCGGCTTGAGCAGCAATGCCAGCAATGCCGCTGCCAGAAACCCGTGCAGCATCAGCACCAGGTGCTGCGCCAGCCCAGAAACTATCAAAACGATAGCTACCAAGGCACACCAGACAAGCGCAGAGCGCCAAAAAACCTTGAAATCCCGGGCCACGGGGCTGCTGGGCGCCAGCCGGTCGCCCGACCACTGCAGCGCCTGGCCCATCCAGACCACGGGGTGCCAGGCCACAGGTGGCTCGCCCAGCCACCAGTCCACCGCCAAGGCCAGCAGCGGCACCCCCAGCCACACCGCTAAAAAGGGCCAGCCCCCGGCGGGTGTGATCAGCAAAAACCAGTGGTCAGACACGGCGGCCTAGTCCTCGATGCCGCGCTGGGCAGGAATGCCCGCCTTGAACGCGTGCTTGACGAGCTGCATCTCGGTCACGGTGTCGGCCAGCTCGATGATCTCGGGCGGGCAGCGGCGGCCGGTGAGGCACACATGCACGTCCTTGGGCCGATCGCGCAGCGTCTGCAGCACGCCATCGAGCGGCAGCCAGCCGTAGATCAGCGGGTAGGTGATCTCGTCCAACACCACCAGGAAATGCTCACCCGACAGGATGGCGGCGCGCGCCTTCTCCCAGCCATCGCGCGCGAGCTGGGCCGAGTGCTCCAGGTCCTTGCTCTTCCAGCTGAAGCCATCGCCCAGGCCCTCGATGGGCAGGCCGATCTGCTCGAACATGCGGTGTTCGCCAAACCGCGCCGTGGGCACCTTCATGAACTGGTAAATCTTCACGGCCTTGCCCCGGCCGTGGGCGCGCAGCGCCAGGCCAAAGGCCGCCGTGCTTTTGCCCTTGCCGTCGCCGGTGTTGACGATGACGATGCCCCGGCGCTCGCCCTCGGGCTTTTCGTAGCGCTTCTCGGTGGGTGGGGTTTCGATCTGCATGGTTGGGGGTGCTTTCAAGAATGGTGGATTCAAGCGCGGGCCAGGCCGGGCGCAGCGGAGAGTGAAAACGGACGACGCGCCTGCCACGCAGCGCCCGCCAGCACCACCAGGGCCATCACCAGCAGGGCCACGATGTGGGCCATGCGCTCCACGGGGCTGGGCTCTTGGGCAGCGTCGGGTGCTTCGCGCTCAGGCTGGCGCTCCAGCAGCACACCCATGGCAGGCACGGCGGGCAAAGCAGGCGGGGCTTCAGCCTGCGGTGGCGGTGCAGGCAGGTCGGCGGCTGGCGGTGCGGGCAGCGGCAGCGCGGGTGACTGCGGCGTGGCCACGGCCAGGCCCACGGGTGCGGCGTCTGCCGCCGGGGTGCCCTGCGCAGCCTGCTCCACCCAGCGGCGCACGACCGGCAGCTCGGCCGCCAGGGGCGCAGCGCGTGTGAGTTCCTGGTACATCTGCGCAAGCTGCTTTTGCGTGTCGGCATCGGCCTGCCAGTAGCCCTGGCGCTGCGCCTGCACCAGGCGCTCCAGCGACTGGGCGTAGGCCTGCGGGTGTTCCTTGAGCCACTCAGGCAGGCCCAGCTGGTGCTTGTCGCGCACCAGCACGTCGTAAAAACTTTGCCAGTGGTCGCTGCGCACCGTGTCCGGCGCCACGGCCTGCCAGCCCCAGGCGAACTGCACGGCCTTGAGCACCTGCAGCGTGCCCGAATAGCCCTCGGCCTTCTGGGCCTGCAGCCAGCCGGGGTGCAGGTAGCGTGACTGCATTTCCAGCGCAATGGCGCGTTGCGCGGTCTCCGTGGTGGGCTCGCCCACGTCCTGCAACTGGGCCACATGCAGCTCCAGCCCCTGCTTGCGCCCAGCCACACGGGCGGCCGCCGACAGGCCGCCCAGGTACTGGAACGGGTCGTCCGAGCTGACCATGGCGTACAGGTGCGAGCTGCGCGAGAGGATGGCCGCGTCGGTGCGGCGCAGGTGGGCACCCAGCGCCTTCGCCGCCGTGCCGCCCGCCACGCCCGTCACGGGTTCGCCATCCAGGTAAGGCTGGCTCATGCGTTCGAGGAACATCTGGCCCAAGCGCGCATCGTTGGTTTGCAGGCCGTCGCTTTGCACCGCGTCCGACAGGCCGGTGCCGTAGTCGCCCACCGCGTTGCCGAAGGCGCGCACGCGCGCCAGCTGCTCGGCCTGCGCGCGGGGCACGCCCTGCTTGCGCAACTCCTGGCCAATCTGCGCGGTGTTGCGCGCAATCGCGTTGCCGGGATCGGCCGTGGCAGCCTGGGCCACCGCGCGGTCGAGCAGCGCCATCAAAGCGGGGAACTGGTCGCGGTACGAGCCGGTGATGCTCATGAGCACATCGACACGCGGGCGCTTGAGTTCATCGGCGGCAATGGTCTCCACGCGCACCGGGCGGCCCGCGTCGTCCCACACCGGGCGCATGCCCAGCGCCACCAGCGCCTGGGCTTCCATGATGCCCTGGTGGCGCAGCGTTTCACCCGCCCACAGCGACAGCGCCATGCGCTCTGGCGCCTGGCCACCATGGCGCGCCTGGTAGTCCTTGAACCAGTCGTTGAACAGCGTCTGCGCCACGGCATAGGCCTGGCGTGTGGGCAGGCGGCTGGGGTCCAGGCCTGTAAGGTTGCGGCCCGTGGGCAGGCTGTCGGGGTTGCGGATGGGGTCGCCGCCGTAGGCTGCGGGCAGGTAGCGGCCCTCCAGCCCCGCCAGCAGGCCGGGCATCTCGCCCTCCGTGGCCAGCAGGCGCTCCAGCTCCTGCGCGCGCTGCGCGAGTTTCAGCAGCGCGGGGGTGTCGATGGGTTTGCGCGCGGCACGGTTGGGCACATGGTCTTCGGCACGCACCACGTCGGATGCCCCCGCCGTGCCCGGCGTTGCTGCCTGCGCGGGCAGCGCGGGGCGCAGGTCCAGCCTGCTTGCGGCCTCGGCGTCCTTCAATGCCACTTCCAGCCAGCGCGCGGGGCGTGCGGCCAGCACGGCATCGTGCTTGATGAGGAAGGCTTCGTCGATGTCTTCACCCAGCGCCTCTATGAGCGGCTTGCGCAGCGCCTGCAGGATGGTCTCTCGCCGCTGCTCGGGCGCGGGCACGCGGCCGAACACGGCCAGACCCTTGGGCTGCGAGCTTTGTGCGAGCTGGTCCAGGTAGGGGTGCAGGATTTCGAGGAAACCGCTGAAGTCGGCCGCGATGCGCGCGGCGCTCCAGCCCAGGTCGCGGTGCAGCTGGTGCTCCACAAACTGCGCCACCAGCTGCTTTTCGAGTGCACGGCGCGTGGGGCCTTCGTCCACGGTTTCCCACTCGTGCATCACCTCGTGCATGTGGGCCATGCGCGCCTCGAAGCCCGCCGGGGCGAACACCGGCGTGCGGTGGCTCACCAGCACGGCGCGGCCCCGGCGCTTGGCCGTGAGGGCCTCGCCCAGGTTGTCCACGATGTAGGGGTAGACCACCGGCAGATCGCCGAGCGGCAGCAGCGCGTCGTCGTGCACATCCAGCGCGCGCGCCTTGCCACCGGCCCATTCCTGCGTGCCGTGGGTGCCAAAGTGGATGAGCGCGTCGGCCTCCAATTGCGCCCACAGGTACACCGCCAGGTAGTGGTGCGACAGCGGCGCCTTGCTCTTGTGCATGAACGGGTTCTGGCCCAGGCGCAGCGTTTCCTCGCGTGGGGGCTGGGGCAGCACGGCCAGCTGTCCCACCTGCAAGCGCGGGATGGCGAACACTTTTTCGCCCTGCCAATCGACCACGTAGCGGCTCTTTGCGGGCGGGCCCCAATGCGCGTTCATGCGGTCGCGCACGGCCTGGGGCAAGGTGGCCAGGTGCTGCTCGTAGCGCGCCAGCGGCAGCGCGGCGGCTTGGCCGCTTTGCAGCAGCGCGCGCACATCGGCGCCGGGGTAATAGGCAGCCAGCAGCGGCTTGAGCCCATCGATCCAGCCCTGCTCGGGCACCTGCTGCGTGCGGTAGCCCGCCTGGGCCAGGCCGCCGGACACCTGCTCCAGGCTGCGCGGCACGTTGAGGAACGATGCACCGAAATTGGTGCCGCCCGGCGGGTAGTTGTAGACCATGGCCACCAGGCGCTTTTCGGCAGCGGGCTTCGTCTGCAGCGCTATCAGGCGCCGCGCCTTGGCGGCCACGGCCTGGGCCTGGCGGTCGATGAGGCGGAAGTCCTTGCCCTCTGCACCATGGGCAACGACCAGGACCGGGTCGATGGCACCCGCCGCCTCGGGCTGCGCCAGGTAGAACGGCACGTCGGACAGCGACAGGCCCGTGTCGCTGGCCTCCCACGCTGCCGCATCGCCCGCGCGGTAAGGCTGCGTGCCCAGCAGCGGCACGCCCCAGCGCGCCAGCAGCGGCTGCAGCGCGGCGGCCTGGGGCACGAGCTGGTGCAGCATCAGGGCGGAGGCATGCAGGCGGCCGGGGCCAGTGCCTGGTTCAGCGGGCAGCTCCAGCACCTCGGCCAGCGTCTGCGCCGTGACCTGCTGGCCAAAGGCGG
Organism: Acidovorax sp. GW101-3H11; assembly: GCF_001633105.1. Classification (GTDB taxonomy): domain Bacteria; phylum Pseudomonadota; class Gammaproteobacteria; order Burkholderiales; family Burkholderiaceae_C; genus Acidovorax. The sequence continues at coordinate 114,566 of NZ_LUKZ01000019.1, read as the reverse complement.
CATAGGCGAACAGGCCCTGCTGGCGGAAAGTGCGCAGCCAGGCATCGAGCCATTCGGTGCTGCCGTCGATGAAATGGTGGCGGTGCACCAGCACGGCCACGGCGGGCAGGCTGCGCAGCGCGGGCTGGCCCTGGCGCCAGGCCTCCAGCGCGGCGGCGTTGGGCAGCAGGCGGGGCGCGTCGGGGTGGTAGATGCCCCGGGGGGGCAGGATGTCGGGTGCAGGCAAGGTCGGCATCGCAACACCCGCCACCGTGGCGCGCGCCAGGACGATGGCGTTCTTCAGATTGCGCGGGCCGCCCGCCTGCAGATAGGCCACCATGCGGGCGGAAGCGTCCAGCGCAGACAGGTCAACTGCGGGCGTGCCCGCAGGCACCCAGACCACGCGACCAGGGGTGCGCGCAGCCCGCGCATCGAGCTGCGGCCCCGCCATGCGGCGCAGGCGTGCCTCCACGCTCGCATGCGGCGCATCCACCCACACCATGGCGGCACCCGCCAGCGCGCGCTCCAGCTTCTGGGCCTGGGCCACGTCCAGCACCGCTGGGCCACCCAGCGGATAGTCGATGTGCGCAAAACCCAGGCCCGCCTCGGCGGCCAAACGCTGCACCATGGCGGTGCGCGGGGCGGTGGTGATGTCGGAGGTGAGCCAGAGCAGCACGGGCGCAGACTGAGCTGCGTGCACCAGTGGCGCGGCCAGCAGCAGGCACCACAGTGCCGTGCGCAGAATCAGCGCCTTCATGGCTTGGCGGGGTCGGCCGCGCCAGCGCCCGCGTCTGCAGGCGCCACACCGGTTTCGGGGATGTAGACGATGTTGCCGTCTTCGAGCTTGTAGGCCACGCCTGCACGCACGCCCTGCCCTTGCGCTGCGCTGCCCGCGCCTTTGAAGCGCACCTCCTTGCCCTGCTCGCGCACCACCACCTCCATGTCGGGCTGGCCCGCGTTGCGGATGATGGTGACGCTTTCATTGGCGCTGGTCTGGGTCTGCACCGCCACGGCCGTGAGCAGCGCCACCACGAGCACCAGGAACACATCCACCAGGTTCACGGCGGACAGCATCGGGTCGTCGTCGTCCTCGGCCAGCACATTCAGGTGCTTCAAAGTCATTGCGCCACCCCGCGCTCCTTGCGCACCACCAGCAGTTCGGCCAGCAGCCAGCGACGGCGCACCGAATACACCACCAGGCCCACCGACGCGGCCGCCAGCGCCAGCACCACCCCTGCAAACGCGCCGCTGAACACGGCCAGCGCCTGCTGACCGTTGCCAGCCGCCACGCTCTGCAGCGCGGGGCCGAGCGGGATCATCGTGGCGATCAGCCCCAGCATGGGCGACAGGCGGCTGAGCAGGCGCACGGGCTCGACCTGGCGCACCAGCTGCAGCTCCAGCTCTTCCATCGACAGCCCAGGCAGCACGCGCAGCGAGCGGTACTGCGGCTGGCGCCAGCGCTGCCATGCTTCCATCAGCGTGGCACCACCCGCCCACAGCGCGTAGACAAACGCCAGCCCCACCAGCACCAGCACCGGCCAGAGCAGCGACTGCGCGACCTGCGCAAAACCCGATTCAATGTTCATGCTTTCACTCCCTCAATTCATGGGTTGTTTCATTGTTTGTTCTGGCGTTGCAGCGATGGCAGCGCCATCCACAGGCCATCGAGGTGCCGCACCTGGATGCGGTGGTCAAACACCTCTTCCAGCGCCGCGTGGGTGGCGGGTGCGCCGCACGCGCCCTGGTGCAGCACGCGGCCATTCGCCATCACCACCATGTCGTCGGCCTGCAGCGCGAGCGACACCTCATGCAGCACGCTGACCACTGTGCCGCCCGCTTCGACCAGCGCACGCATGGTGTGCAGCCAGTCGGTCTGGTGCGGGGGGTCGAGGTTGGCCAGGGGTTCGTCCATCAGCAGCACCTGCGCCTGCACGGCCAGCGCGCGGGCCAGCAGCACGCGCTGGCGCTCGCCGCCCGACAGTTGCGACAGCGGGCGGTGGCGCCAGTCCCAGGCCTGCGTGGTGCGCAGCGCCTGCTCCACGGCTGCGTGGTCGGCCGCGCCGGGCGGGGCCAGCCAGGCCTGGTGCGGCAGGCGGCCGAGCATGGCCACGTCGTAGCTTGTGAGGTCGTCGGCCGAGCCTTCGTTCTGGCCCAGCCAGGCGAGCTGACGGGCGCGTTCGCGCGCGGGGATCTGCGCCAGCGGGCGGCCCAGCAACTGCACCTCGCCCTGCACGGCTGCGCGCGGCAGCAGGCCCGCCAGCACCTTGAGCAAGGTGGACTTGCCCGCGCCATTGGGGCCGACGATGCTGGTCCAGCGCCCCGCGGGCAGTTGCAGGTCAATGCCCTGCAATATCAAGCGATTTCCGATGCTTGCGCCTATCTGGAAAGCCTTTATAGCTATTGAATTCATAGCGCACCGCCTTGCGCCGTGCGCCGGTGCATGAGCCACAGCAGGTAGGTGCCGCCCAGCGCCGCCGTGAGCACGCCCACGGGCAGCTCCTGCGGCGCCAGCAGCCAGCGCGCCAGAATGTCGGCTGCCATGAGCAGCACCGCACCCATCAGGCTGGAGAGCACGATGTGCCGCTCGTGCGTCACGCGCACGATGGAGCGCACCAGGTGGGGTGCCGCCAGCCCCACAAAGGCGATGAGCCCCGTCTGCGCCACCGCCGCCCCCGTGGCCAGCGCCATGGCGGCCACCAGCCCGGCGCGCATGGGCAACAGCGGCAGGCCCAGGCTGGCGGCCGTGGCCTCGCCCAGCGTGAGGCCGTCGAGCGCACGCGCCAGCATCCAGGCGACCGCCGAGCACAGCCCCCAGGCCACGGCCATGAGCACACAGGCCATCCAGCCCACAAAGGCCGTGCTGCCCAGCACAAAGGCCTGCATGGCCTGCAGGATGTCGGGCGAGGCCAGCTCCACCAGATCGCGCATAGCGCCCAGCACCACGCCCACGATCACGCCCGCCAGCAGCAGGCGCAGCGTGTGCTGCACGCCCCGGGCCAGGATCAGCGTGAGCACCACAGCCCCCGCCGCGCCCAGAAAGGCCATGCCCGTGATACCGATGCGCGCCAGCCACTGCGCGGCCACCGGTGACACGCCGAACATCGCCATGGCCACCGCCCCGCCCAGCGCGGCGCCGGAGGCGCTGCCCAGCAGGTACGGGTCGGCCAGCGGGTTGCGGAACAGCCCCTGCGCCACCGCGCCCGACAGGCCCAGCAGCGCACCCGCCAGCCACGCGCCCAGCGTGCGCGGCAAACGGATGTCCCACACGATCTGCCAGGCCACGGGGTCGCCGTGCATGCGCAGCACGCTGTCAAAACCCGTGCTGCCCACGCTGGCGCCACACACGGTCAGCACGGCGCTGGCCAGCAGCAGCCAGGCAGCGCACCATGCGGCGCGGCGGGTGGCGGAGCCAGTGGGCAGGTCCACGGGAACGCTGGTCATGGGGCCTTGTCCACCAGGCAGCGCGCCATGATGCGCGCGGCTTCGGCCATGCGCGGGCCGGGGCGCACCACCACGTCGGAATCGCCGGGGCCAAACACACACAGCCGGTTCTCACGGATGGCGCGCATCGTGGCCCAGCCGGGGTACGGCACCATGGCCTGCATGCTGCGGTTGCCGATCATGATGATGTCGGGATTGGCGCGCACCACAAACTCGGGGTTCAGGCGCGGAAACGGGCCCAGCGACGCGGGCACCACGTTGCGCACGCCCAGCCGGGTGAGCGATTCGCCGATGAACGAGGCCTCGCCCGCCGCATACGGCCCCCGGCTCACCTCGAAGTACACGCGCGCATTTTTCGCCTTGGGCGGCAGGGACTGGGCCGCCGCCAGCACGCCCGCGTCGATCACGCGCCAGAGGCGTTCAGCGCCCTGTGCGCGGGGCACGCCCAGCAGGTCGCTCACGGTGCCCAGCACGCGGCGCACATCGGCATGGGTCTTGGGCTCCAGCTGCACCACGGTGAGGCCCAGCGCCTCCAGCCGGTCGCTGGCGCGCGAGCTGACGGACATCAGCACCACATCGGGCTTGAGCGCCACGATGGCCTCGATGCTCGGGTCGATGCCGCCGCCCACCTTGGGCAGCTTGCCGATCACGGCCTCGGGCCAGTTGGAATAGCGGTCCACCCCCACCAGGCGATGGCATTGCTCCAGCTCGCACACGCTTTCGGTCAGCGAGGGCAGCAGACTCACGATGCGCTGCGGGGGGCGGGGCAGCGAGACCTCGCGGCCCTTGTCATCCTTGATGTGCACGGGCTGCGCACGCGCCAGCCCGGCCATGAGCAGGCCCAGCAGCACCAGGATGGCGATCACCCACAGGATGCGGCGCACGGGGGTGGGTTTCATCAGCGAGTTTCTTTCAAAGTGAGGGGCAGCCCGGCGGCCATGAGCGTGACGCGGGGGCAGGCCTGGGCCACCTGCTGGTTGAGCGTGCCCAGCGCATCCACAAAGGCGCGCACCTCGCGCCCCATCGGGATGACCCCCAGGCCAATTTCGTTGCCCACCAGAACAACGGGGCCGGGGGATTTCCGAACCGCTCCTAAAAACATAGCTGCTTGCGCTTGCCAGTCGCGCGCAAGGGCCTGTTTTTGTTCAAAATTCATGGCTTCCACACCCAGGGGCATGCTCCAGTGGGTGAGCCACAGCGTCAGGCAGTCCACCACCAGCAGGGTCTGCGGTGTGCTGAGCCGCGTGATCGCTGCGGCCACGTCGTGCGGCTCTTCAACCGTCTGCAGGCCGGGCACGCGCTCGGCGCGGTCGCGCTGGTGGCGGGCGATGCGCTCGCGCATTTCGTCGTCCCAGGCTTCACCGGTGGCGATCAGCACCGCGCGGTGATCGGCGGACTGCGCCAGCCAGTCGCGCGCCAGCAGCTCGGCACGGCGGGACTTGCCGCTTTTCTGGCCGCCCAGGATCAGCTCGGTGGTGATGGTCATACCGATGCGCCCCCCAGCAAATGCGCCACGGCTTCGGGGCTGGACGGGAACCACGCATGGAAGTAGCTGGCATGGATGCTGCCCTGCCGGTACAGCGCCTCGCCCGCATCCGGCGCAACCGCCTCGTTCGGGCGCGCCGTGCGGGCCACCACGGGGGCGCTGCTGTCGCTGGTCGAATAGTGAAAGGTGTGGCCGCGCAACATGTGCCCCGCCACCGCCAGTTGCTGCGGGCCCAGCGCCGCCAGGCGCTTTTGCATGGTCACATGGCCTGGCAACAGCCCCCACAGCGGGGCTGTGTTGCCGTCGGCCAGGGTGATGGATTCAAACAACGCCATCATGCCGCCACACTCGGCCCACAGGGGCTTGCCTGCGGCCGCATGGGCGCGCAGGCTAGTTTGCATGCCGGTGTTGACCGCTATCTGTGCGGTGTGCAGCTCGGGGTAGCCGCCGGGCAGCCACACCGCATCGCAATCGGGCAGCGCGGCATCGTGCAGTGGCGAGAAGAACTCCACGCGCGCTCCCATCTGCTCCAGGCACTGCACGTTAGCGGCGTAGATGAAGCAGAACGCCGCATCGCGCCCCACGGCCACCGTGCGGCCTGCCAGCAGGCGTGGCACGGCGGGCGCTGATGCGGGCGCCGGGAAGTCCACCGCCCAGCACTGCAGGTCGTCCAGGTCCATCTGGCCCAGCGGCGTGGCGGCCAGAGCGTCGGCGGCAGCGTCCAGCCGCTGCAGGCTGTCGTCCAGCTCGTGCGCGGCGACCAGGCCCAGGTGGCGCTCGGGCAGCAATGCGGCAGCCGCCTTGGCGGCAGCGGGCGCATTGCCGGTGGCCTGCACCCGCATCAGTGCGCCCATCCAGTCGTCGGCATCCTGCAGGCCGTCCCGCAGCATGTCGGCGTGGCGTGCGCTGCCCACGCGGTTGGCCAACACACCCGCCCAGGGCAGGCCGGGACGGTAGTGGCGCAGGCCAAACGCCAGCGCACCAAACGTGCCCGCCATGGCCGAGGCATCGACCACGGCCAGCACGGGCACGCCAAAGTGCCGGGCCAGGTCGGCCGCGCTGGGGCTGCCATCAAACAGACCCATCACGCCTTCGATGAGGATCAGGTCCGCATCACCCGCAGCCTCATGCAGGCGCTGCGCGCAGTCCGCCGCGCCATTCATCCACAGGTCGAGCTGGTGCACGGGCGCACCGCTGGCCAGCTGGTGCCAGTGCGGGTCCAGAAAATCCGGCCCGCACTTGAAGACCCGCACGCGCCGCCCCTGGCGCGCATGCAAGCGCGCCAGGGCGGCGGTGACGGTGGTCTTGCCCTGGCCCGAAGCCGGGGCGGCGATCAGCAGCGCGGGACAGCGTGTCACACCCCACCCCCAGTGCGGTACTCACCCAGCGGCCGACGAAACTGGCGCGCCCCAAGCCAGTGCCACCGTGGAACTGGCTCCGCCAGGCCACGGGTGGCGTCCCCCCTCCGGGGGGAAGGCGCGCAGCGACTCAGGGGGGGCTTCATTGAGGCGCCCACTTCACCCCCACATAGGCCACGCGGCCCGCAGTGGCGTAGGTGCGGGCCAGTTGGTAGTCCTTGTCGGCCAGGTTGTCGATGCGGGCGATCAGCGTGTAGTCGCGTGCAATGCGGGTGCTGGCGTACAGGTTGACCAGGGCATAACCGCCCAGCACGTTGGTGTTGGCCACGGTATCGAAGCGGCGGCCCGAGGCCTGCACTTCGGCGCCCACGGTCCAGCCCGCCAGGCGCGTGTCGGCGCCGAAGGTGGCGTGCTGCTTGGCACGGCGCGCCAGCTGCTTGCCGGTGTCCAGGTCGCGCGGGCGCTGCAGGTCGATGGAGCCGTGCAGTTGCACGTCGCCCACGCGGTGCGAGCCCGCAAACGTCACGCCCTTGTATTCAGCCCGAGCCGTGTTGGCGTAGCAGCCAAAGCTCGAAGCACAGGTGCCCGCGCCGCCGAAGGAGATCAGGTTGATCACGCGGTTGCGGAACAGCGTGGCCGAGAAGGTGCTGCTGCCTTGGGCGTAGCGCAGTGCCACTTCGGCATTGCGGCTGCTTTCGGGGCGCAGTGTGGCCACGCCGTATTCGCTGAAGCGGTGGTACAGCGTGGGCGCGCGGAAGGCCGTGCCCACCGATGCCGTGGCGCGCCACTGCGGGGTGATGGCATAGCCATAGGCCGCGCTGCCGGTGCTCTTGCCGCCAAACTCGCTGTCGGAGTCATGGCGCAGGTTGAGCTGCACGGTATGGCCTGCGGCGTTGTAGCCATAGCCCAGGGCCAGCGCATCCTGCGAGCGTTTGGCGTCGATGGGTTGGTTCTCCAGGCGGTCTTCGCGGCGCTCCAGCGCAGCGGTGACCAGGTGCGCGCCCTGGCGGTACTCGTTCTGGAAGTAGTAGCCACGCAGGCGTGTGTCGCTGAGGTAGGGCGAGGGACGGGTCTCGTACTCATCGCGCGAGTCGGTGATGGACAAGCGCGTCTTGTAGGCGCTGCTCCACTGCGCATTCCAGTTCAGCCCCAGCGCGTGCATGGTGTGCAGGTTGCGGTCGTCCTTGCCCAGGCCGTTGTCGTAGCCGCTGTTGGTGTCGTTGACCATCAGCGTGCCTTCGAGGCGGTGCACGGCATCCACCTGCAGGCCCACGCGGGCATGGCCCGCCGTGTTGCGGTAGCCGTCGCGGTCAGGGTTCTGCGTGGCGACAGTGCGGGCGTTGAAGCCCTTGCTGTTTTCGCGGGACAGGCCCAGTGCGTAGTCCAGGGTACCGCTGGCACCGCTGATACCGGCCTCCAGTTTGGAGGTGCCATGGCTGCCCAGCCCCACGCCCACATAAGGCGCCGTGCCGTTCTCGCCGCGTTTGGTGAAGATCTGCACCACGCCGCCCATGGCGTCCGAGCCATACACCGCCCCAGCCGGGCCGCGCAGCACTTCGATGCGGTCAATCAGGCCGAGCGGAATGCTCTCCCAGGGCGCACCGCCGGTGGACTGCGAGTCGATGCGCACGCCGTCGATGTACACCGCAGTGAAGCGCGACTCGGCGCCGCGCAGGAACACGCCGGTGGTTGTGCCCGGGCCGCCATTGCGCGAGAACTCCACCCCTGGCAGGCGCGCCAGCAGGTCGGCCAGGCCGGTGGCGCCGCTGGTTTCGATGGTTTCGCGGTCCACGATGGACACGTCGGCAATCAGGTCGGTGAGCGGCTGCGGCGTGCGTGTGGCAGCCACCACGGTCTCGCCGAGCTGGGGCGCGCGCAGGTTCTGGGCCAGCAGTTCACCTGCGCCGGGCGCGGCCTGGGCCAGGGCGCTGCAGGCACTGCCAACCGCCAGGGCCACCAGCGCAAGGCGTTGGGCGGGCACGCGCAGCGACGCCACAGGGCGCGCACGAAGAGTACGGATTTTCATGGGGATCATCGTCAACAAACAACCCGGGGCCGGCCTCCCGCCAGCATGTGGGTGATACAGCCGCGCAGCGCCCAAAAAAGGGCGCACGCAGCCACCGTGTTGGCCGGTATCCGGGCTGGCGGAGCACCCCCCAATGCCTTCCCAGGCGCTTGTTCAAGGCGCCCAGTGGCTTATGGATGGAGAGAGAATCGAAGATTCGTCCGCTGACCGTTGCGGGGGCAGCGCAGGCTGGGCGCGCCATGTGTGGCGGCACCTCCCTGCTTCCCGTTGAACTGCGGCATGCGAACCACACCGCGAGCACCAACGGCGGGATTTTACGACCGTTTACAACGCGCAACCCTACAATCGCTGGCTGTATGGCAACACCGTCCCCCACCGACCAGATCGCCGACCGCGTAGAGCGCCTGCTGCTGCGCCACGCGGAACTGCAACGCACCAACGCCTTGCTGACGGACCAGGTGGCCGCCCTCACCCAGGAGCGGGACTCGCTCAAATCCCGCCTGAGTGCAGCGCGTGCCCGTGTGGATGCCCTGCTCGAACGCCTTCCCGCCGCCGTGCCGCTCACGAAAGAAGCCGAATGAAGCAAATCGAGGTGCAGATCCTGCAGCAAAGCTACCTGCTGACCTGCCCCGAGGGCCGAGAGAGCCGCCTGCTGGACGCTGTAGAGCGCGTGGACACCGCCATGACCCGCATCCGCGATGCAGGCAAGGTGCGCGCCCGCGAACGCATCGCCGTGCTGGCCGCCCTGAACCTGGCCTTCGAAATTGCAGACCGTGAAGCCGCCGACCTGGCGGCGGGTTCTGCCGCCAAAGCGGCACCCCCAGCAGCGCCCGCATCAGCGGCAGGGCAACAAGAATCCCTGCTGCCCGAAGACGAGAACCAACGCCTGCAGACCCTGGTGCAACGCCTGGACCAGGCCCTGGGCGACGACGGCCGCCTGCTCTGACGCCCCGGCGCAAAGGTCACCGCAGGCCATGCTCCAGCAAGCCTGCGGGCTTTTCCTTTGCTCCACTCTCCGCACCTGTTGCAAGCGCCTACAATGGTCGGGTCTGCGAAGCCGCCGGGCTTTATATTTCCTTGAACCAATGCTCAACGAGCTCGGGCTTGGTACATCGCCCGGTGAGCGTGATCATCTCGCGTCAGATGAACCCAACGCTTGGCTGCCCTCGCCCACCTGAACCCCCGGTTCAGGATGAGAGTCCGGTGGCATTCGCAGACACCCTCTTCCCCATGCCCCTGCCATCGCACGCCACCGCTGCCCCCTCCAGGCAGGGCATTGCCCCCTCTCCCCGGGGCCACGGCCCGCTCTTTCATTTCTTCTCATTGCGCCATGCTGGACCCTCTCCTGATTGTTGAACTCGGTGTGTTGGGCCTGGCCACCGGCTTTCTCGCCGGCCTGCTGGGCATTGGTGGCGGCATGTTGCTGGTGCCGTTTCTGACCTACATCCTGGGAGCACAAAAAGTTGCGCCAGACCTGGCCGTGAAGATGGCGATTGCCACGTCGATGGCCACCATCATGTTCACATCGATCTCTAGCGTGCGGGCCCACCACAAACGCGGAGCGGTGCGCTGGGACATCGTCAAGCGCCTGGCCCCCGGCATCGTGCTGGGCGGGTTTGTGGCAAGCCTCGGGGTGTTTGCGCTGCTCAAGGGCTCCTTCCTCGCCATCTTCTTTGCGCTGTTCGTGAGCTTCTCCGCCACGCAGATGTTCCTGGACAAAAAACCCGCGCCCACACGCCAGATGCCTGGTGGCGCAGGCCAGGTGGCCGCTGGCGGCGTGATCGGATTCCTGTCCGGCCTGGTGGGGGCTGGTGGTGGCTTTGTGAGCGTGCCGTTCATGACCTGGTGCAATGTGCCCATCCACAACGCTGTGGCCACCAGTGCAGCGCTCGGTTTTCCGATTGCGCTGGCCAACGTAGTCGGCTACGTGGTGGGCGGGCAGAACGTGGCGGGCTTGCCCACGGCATCCCTGGGCTATGTCTGGCTGCCCGCGCTCGCGGTGATCGCCACCTGCAGCGTGCTGACGGCGCCACTGGGCGCCAAGGCCGCGCACAGCCTGCCCGTGAAGCAGCTCAAGCGCGTTTTTGCATCCCTGCTGTTTGGCCTGGCGGCCTACATGCTGTGGAAGGGCTTGGCAGCCCTTTGAGGCCACGGCGCAACCGCGCGCTCTGGCAGTCCTGCTGATGCAGGCCCTTCCCCCAACGAGGGGTTACGAAATGATCGGCCGGTGTTTGCCCTGCGCCTTCAGCGGCAAGGGCTCGCGCAGCATGGCGCGGAACTTGTCGGCCGGAAGCCCGGGGGCGCACAGAAAACCCTGGTAGTGCTCGCACAGCATCTGCTGCAGCACGGCCTGCTGGGTTTCGGTTTCCACGCCTTCTGCCACCACCTCGATGTGCATGGCGCGGCCCATGCTGATGATGGCACTCACGATGGCCCGGTCGCCATCGTCATCGGGCAGGCCGCGCACAAAGGACTGGTCGATCTTGAGCTTGTGGATCGGCAACTTCTTGAGGTAGGCCAGGCTGGAATAACCCGTGCCAAAGTCATCAATGGCCAGGCCAATGCCCAGGTCGGCCAGCACCCGCAGGCGCTGCTCCATCTCTTGCGCATCCTGCAGCAGGATGGTTTCGGTCAGCTCCAGCTCCAGCAAGGTCGGCGGCAGCTGGTGCACGGCCAGCAGGCGCGTGATCCGGTCCACAAAATCGGGCTGGCGGAACTCCAGCGCGGACACGTTCACGGAAATCATGATCGGCATGCCGCTGTGCATCCACACCGCTGCCTCACGCACTGCCTGCTCCATCACCCAGGCGCCCAGGGTCACGATGTAGCCCGACTCCTCCGCCAGAGGAATGAAGACACCTGGTGAGACCGCTCCGAACTCGGGATCGGTCCAGCGGATCAATGCCTCGGCCCCGGTGATGCGCCCCGTGGCCATGTTGACCTGCGGCTGGTAGTGCACAGCCATGCGCTGCAGGCCCAGTGCCTGCCGCATGGCATGCTCCATCTGCATGCGGGCCAGCAGGTTGGCATTCATCTGCGGCTGGTAGAAGCCGTAGCTGCCGCGCCCACGCTCCTTGACCCGGTACATCGCGGTGTCGGACTGCTTGATCAGGTCGTCCAGCGTCGCCCCGTCCTGCGGATACAGGGCAATGCCAATGCTGCACTGGATGGAGAACCCCATGCTGTCGAGCATGAAAGGCTTGAGCATGTCGTCCAGGATGCGGCGCGCCACGCTTTCGGCCACCTGCGCGTCACCACCGTGCAGATAAATGACGAACTCATCCCCCCCCAACCGGCACAGCATGTCGGTCTGCCGCAGGCAGGTCTGCAGGCGCTCGGCCACCAGTTGCAACACCCGGTCGCCAAAAGGGTGCCCCAGGGAGTCGTTGATGATCTTGAAACGGTCCAGATCCAGAAAGAGGATGGCAAACCCGGTATCGCTCTGGCGCGCACCCTGGATCGCGGTGTCCACCCGCTGCGACAGCAGCAGCCGGTTCGGCAGGCCGGTGAGCACGTCGCTGTAAGCCAGTTCCTCGATGCGCTTCTGTGCAGCATGCTGCAGCGTGAGGTCCCGCATGAAGCCAATGCTCTGCACCAGCCGCCCTTCGTCGTCGCGCAGCGCCACCCAGGACAGCTGCACGGCACAGTAGGCCCCGTTATCACGGGGCAGCCAAAGCTCCCCCTCCCAAAAACCATCACGCGACCAGCCCTGCTGCACCCGCTCCATGAAGGCTGCATCCGAGCCGCCACCAAACAGAGAAGCCGCCATGCAGCCCTCAAAGGCTTTGGCAGCGGGCCCCACCAGGCGCTCACAGCCCGGGTTCATGCGCATGATGCGGTGCTGGCTGTCGGCAATAAAAATGGCATCCAGGCTGGACTCGAACACGCGTGCCGCCAAGCGCAGGCTGGCCTGGATTTCGGTCTGCCGGGTGATGTCCCGGTACGAGTAGACACGCCCCACCGCCCGCCCCTGGCGAAACTGCGGCACGGTCCGCATTTCCAGCACCACGCCGCTGCGCAGCTCCAGGATGTCCGTGCTCTCCTGCATGGGTTCGCGCTCAATGGCAACCATGCGCTCGGCGTAGGCGCGGGCATCTGCCACCTGGCTGGCCATGAAGGCATAGACGGCCGCATCGTCGCGCTCCACCAGCAACTGGCGCGGCAAACCCCAGAGCTGGGCCAGCCTCTGGTTGAAGGCGCGCACACTGCGGTCCAGCCCGCAGACGAGCATGCCGTCGGCCGCTGAATCCAGCGTCGCACGCAACTCGGACAACAAGGTTTCCAGCTCACGCTCCGTCGCCTCCTGGGCGCTGCGGTCGAGCATGGTCAGCATGAAGACCGTGCGCCCATCCGGCCCCCAGGGCACACGCACCACATGGCGCTCCACAGGCACCAGCTGGCCATTGGCACGCACCAGGCTGGTGTGCGAGTGGATTCCTGCTGCAATCACCTCCGGGGGTTCGGCCCAGAAGGCCTGGTCTTGCGGAGTGGCTGCAAGGCCCAGCACGGGCTTGCCCGCCATGTCGGCTGCAGGCATGCCCACCAGACGCTCGGCGGCGGAATTGGCGTGCAGGATGAGGTGGTGCGCCTCATCGACCAGCCAGACGGCTTCTTGCAGCCCATCCAGCCAGCCCTGCGATTGCAAATCGGTCACGTATCCGCCTCTTCAGGGCCGGGACTGACCGCTCGCTCAAAAAAGTAACAGATGCGCTGCCGGGGCGACAGGTAGTCCAGCGCGTCGCGCGGCAGCTGTGCCGGTTTGAGGCTGCGGCGTATGCCCAGCTCGGGAACCGTTTCCAGGTCCAGGATAGGCGCCTCATCCTTGGGCACCCTGGAGTCGTGGACGATGACCTTGGGCCGCAACGGGCGCGAAGAATTTACCGAGGCAACGATCGCATAACGGTCGTTGACCAGCTGGACGATGGAGCCCGGGGGATACACCCCCATCATGCGGATGAAAGCGCCCAGCACCACGGAATCGAATTTCGCCTTGAGCTGGGCAAAGATGACCGAGAGCGCCTCATGGGGCGTGAGGGCATCCACACCCACCGTAGGGTTGCACATCCGGTCGTACCGGTTGACAAGCGCAAGCACCTGGCTCGCCCGCCCCAGGTCCACCCCGGTGAGCCGCTGCGGAAACCCGCTGCCATCGGCCATTTCATGGTGCCGGGCCACCGCCAGCACCACGGCCTCAGAAAACCCCATGCGCTTGGCCATTGCCACGGATTCCGCCACATGGGTTTCATACCGCGACCGCTCCATCAGGGGCATGGACGGCGTGGGCTGCCGCAGGTTCGGCGGCAGCTTGAGCTTGCCCAGGTCGTGAATCAGCGCCGCCACTCCCAGGCCCTGCAGCTCTTCGCTTTTCATGCCCAAGGCACGGCCCAGCAAGAGCGAAATAACCATCACGTTGATAGGGTGCAAGGCGTTGCGTTCGCCCACACCTTCCGACAACAACCGGATCACCGAGTCACCGTTTTCGAGCAGCTCGGAAACACATCCGGACACCAGCGCCACGCCTTTGTCGCGCGCCTGGTCGGGGTGATCAGACACGGCCCGCTCCAGCGCCTGGTACTGCCGGGTGGCCTCGGCGAACCGCTGGTTGCAGGCGGCCAGCGCCTTGTTCTGTGCTTCCAGCAACTGGCGCCGCCGCAGGGCTTCGGTGTCTACCGCTGCGGGAACCCCCGGGGCCTCCAGGCCATTGGCGGGGGGCGGGACCATTTCGGGCACGCTCCAGGCGGCAGGCACCAGCTCCTTGAGTGCCGGGTCGCTTTTCTTGGGCAGGTAGCGCACCTCGGTCAACCCCAGCCCCCGCAAAGTGGCGATCTGCTCGGCAGACGCCACCCGGAAGCTGCTGGTCGGGAATGGATGATGCATCCAGCCCACATCAAGCTGGATGTACATGCCGACCCGCAGTTGGCTGATGTCGATGAGGATGGAAGAGTTCACTTCAGGCGCACGCGAAACATGGAGACATCAATGCCACCAATAGTTACGCAGATTATCACCAGTTACAGAGGCTTGTCTAAGGAGCACAACCCCATCGCGGCGATACGGCAACACTTGGGCAACACTTGCCCCCAAAGTGTCTGGACCGTGACAGGTGGCCCAAAACATGGGGCCATGGGCGAAGTGTCCTGAGACCTGCCAGCCTTCGCTGGGCCCGATGCCGCCCCGCCTCGGGCAGCCCCAGGCCTCAGCGGCACCAGAGTGAAGGTTTGTAGATCAGGTCCATCCAGAGTGCCCAGGCCGCCACCGCACACAGCAGGCCTCCTGCAACCCGGGTGCCCCACTCGGCACGCACCCGATTGAGACGGCTTCGCAGTCGGCTCCACACCCACGGGCCACCCAGCAGCCACACCCCACTGCCCATGGCAAACAGCACCATGGTCAGAGCTCCCTCCAATGCCCCACCACTCAAAGCGGCGACCAGCAGGGCCGAGTACAGCAAGCCACAGGGCATCAAGGCCCACAGGGCACCTGCCGCCAGCACGCCAGAGGGTGCCCCCACCAGTGGCCGCACGCGCCCCCACACGGCCCGCCCGGCCTGCTCCACCCAGGCGGGCTGGCGCGACTGGACCATCATCATCAGGCCCCATGCCATGACGGCCACATGCATCAGGGTCCACACCGGGCGCAGGGCCGTGGTCTGCTGGGTAAGCCAGGCCAGGCTGTCCATGGCCAGGGCAGCCAGGGCACCTGCGGCCGCGTAGCCCACCAGCCGCCCGCCATGGAACGCCAGGGTGCGCAAAACCACACCACCCCGTGGCACCCATTGCACAACCTGCTCCGCAGTGCCTTCTTGCGCCAGACTGCCCGTGCCTTCTGCGGCCGCAGCCCGCCCCACCAGGGCACCACAGGGCGCAGCGCACATGGCCAGGCAATGGGACCCACCTGCGAGTCCCATGAGCAAAGCCGTCCAGGCCACGGTTGCGAGCATAGGTTTCAGATGATGCGCGAAAACCGGGCGCGGTTGCGGTCTGCCTGCAGATAACGGTCAAACACCATGGCAATGCCCCGCACAAAGAACCACCCCATGGCCGTCACTTCGATCCCTTCGGGCCCCACCCGCACCAGCCCCTGCTCGGCCATGCCTTCGAGCTGGGCAATCTCGGCTGCAAAGTACTGACGCACATCGATCAACCAGGCCTGCTCCATGGATTCATAGAGCAACTCGCCCTGGCACATCAGGGCCATGATGGCGGCACGGCGCACGAGATCGTCGCGCGTGAGGGCCAGGCCACGCACCACCGGCAGGCGCCCCTGGTCGAGAAAGTCGTAATACTCTTCCAGCGTCTTGGAGTTCTGGCTGTAGGTCGCACCCACGCGGCCGATGGCCGATACGCCCAATCCGATCAGATCGCAGTCGGGCTGTGTGCTGTAGCCTTGGAAGTTGCGATGCAACCGCCCTTGGCGTTTGGCCACAGCCAAGGCATCCGAGGGCAGCGCAAAGTGGTCCATGCCCACATAGACATAACCCGCGTCCATGAACGCATCGAGCGAGCGCGAGAGCATGGACAGCTTGCTTGACGCCGTGGGCAGCTCAGCCGGCACGATGCGGCGCTGGGGCTTGAAACGTTCGGGCAGGTGCGCGTAGGCATACAGCGCAATGCGGTCAGGCCGCAGCTGAGCGACCTGCGCCAGGGTACGGTCGAATGACTCGGGGGTCTGGCGCGGCAGGCCATAGATCAAGTCCACGTTCACCGAGTCAAAACCCAGCGAGCGTGCCGACTCCACCAGTGCAAACACCTGTTCGGCAGGCTGGATGCGGTGCACAGCCTTCTGCACCTCGGCATCAAAATCCTGTACACCAAAACTGAGCCGGTTGAAGCCCAGCTCAGCCAGCAACGCCAGCCTGTCGGCGTTCACGGTGCGGGGGTCCACCTCGATGGAGTACTCACCGCCAGGCGCCAAGGTAAAGCTGCGCTTGAGCATGGCCATCAGCTCACGCAAGCCCGCATCCGACAGGAACGTGGGCGTGCCACCCCCCAGGTGCAGCTGGCTCACCACCTGGCCCACTCCGCAGTGTGCGGTGTGCAAGTCAATCTCGCGGCTCAGATAGCGCAGATAGACTTCAGCGCGGTCATGGTGCTTGGTAATGATCTTGTTGCAGGCGCAGTAGTAGCACAGCGATTCGCAGAACGGAATGTGCACGTACAAGGACAGGGGCAAGGCCTTGGCCACCGAGCCTGTCCGGCGCTGCTCCAGTGCCAGGATGTAGTCTTCCTGCCCGAACGCTTCGACAAACCGGTCGGCTGTCGGATAGGAGGTGTAGCGGGGTCCCGGCACGTCAAAACGGCGCAGGAGATCGGGCGAAACAGCGGTCATGGGGGAATATCCTTGCGTACACCCTGACTGTGCCGTACCCTCTGGAACATGTCCTTGACTTGCATCAAGTGAACGACCGAGCCGACGAGCGACAATTTGATGCATGTCAGTCGCTCGGACGCTACGGAGACCTTCCCAGCTTTTCGTATCGGGCGCGATATGCTCGACACCTAACCCCTAGCTCACGTGCCTATGAACCCGCTCACCATCAAAGTCGCCTGCTCCAACTGCAATCTGCGCGAGCTGTGCATGCCCGTGGGCCTGAACGAAGAGCAACTGCAGCGCATCGATGAAGTCGTTGCCGTTCGCCGCAAAGTCAAACGCGGCGGCACGCTGTTCCGCAACGGCGAATCCTTCACCTCGCTCTACGCCATCCGCACCGGTTTCTTCAAAACTTGCGTGGCTACCGAAGATGGCCGCGACCAGGTCACCGGTTTTCAGATGGCGGGCGAGATCATTGGTCTCGACGGCATCGTGAACGACCACCACACCTGTGACGCCGTGGCCCTGGAAGACGCCGAGGTCTGCGTGATGCCCTTCGACCGCATCGAGGAACTCTCGCGCGAGGTCACGGCCCTGCAGCACCATGTGCACAAGATCATGAGCCGCGAGATCGTGCGCGAACACGGCGTGATGCTGCTGCTGGGCAGCATGCGCGCCGAAGAACGCCTGGCAGCCTTCCTGCTGAACCTGGTGCAACGCCTGCATGCCCGCGGCTTCTCGCAGTCCGAACTGGTGCTGCGCATGACCCGCGAAGAAATCGGCAGCTACCTGGGCCTGAAGCTCGAAACCGTGAGCCGCACCTTCTCCAAATTTGTGGAAGAAGGCATTGTGGAAGTCAAGCAGCGCCATGTTCGTATCCTGGACACGGATGCCCTCAAGCGCATCGTCAACAGCCAGCAAGCCTGCCACTGATCTGGCAGCCATCCCGGTCGGCCTTCACTGGCAGGCCAAAACGCCCTCCTCTTTGCTCAGGAGCAGGACGATGTCTTGCGGCAGTCGTCCGGCCGCTCGCCCTCGGGGACCGGACAGCGGTTCAACTCAAAGGGTGACATCGCAAGCAGCGTAGTCAACGCACTGCTTGCCATGGTGATGATCCAGAACGCAAAAAACGCGAGCGTATAGACCCCCTGCCGCGACAGCGCCAGGGGCTGCCCGAACCAGTGCAGATCCAGGGGGTCCACCATGGCAAAAACCAGCATCTCCAGCACCCCGGCCATCAAGAAGGCGGGCCATGCAATCCACATCAGGCGTTGCGTCCACATATCGTTGTTCCTGTCTCCTGGGGGCTCAGTGGTGGCAAGCTGGCATCACTGACGAGCCACATGCTTGCGCGGTTTCAACGCGGCTGGTCCTGCACGGGGGTGACCGCATGGTTGCGTCCCTTCATGGCAGGCGCCAGGCTCTTCTCGGGGGCTTCCAGCGTCTTGTTGATCTCGATCCCCTTGCGGTAGTAATCCTCTGCCACCACAGGGTCGGGCCGGGACACCGCCAGCCACAAGGTCACAAAACCCGCGACGATCACAATGGCCGGGCCAGCAATCACCAGCCAGACATGGCCGAATTTCCACCAGGGTGCTGACGCAGCGGGGGCAATGGCAGGGTTTGAAGACATGGCGATTTACTCCTTCACATTCATCTCAATCAACACAAGGCCATGCGAGGCCTTGCACCAAGGGGCCGCTCAGCGCGGCACCAGGAACACCGATTTTTCTGACACATGGGCGGCGGCACCGATGGCCTGCACATCGAACTGAACGGCATGGGAGCCCGGGTTTGCCGAACCATACGGGATCTGCAAACGCACAGCCACCCAGCGCGACTCTGCGGGGCCGATGTCCACCTCGGCGTCCGAGGACACCTCCAGCCCCTCCAGCCCCCGTGCGCTGATGCGATAGCGCTGTTCACCTTCCGTCGCATTCATGATCTGCAGACGGTAGATGTTTTCCAGCTTGCCCCCAGCCACGATGCGCGAAAGCGCCGCACGGTCCCGCACCACATCAACCTTGAGCGGGGTGCGCACGACCAAGCTGGCCAGCATGGCTACGCACAAAGCCACCAGCACCGTGCTGTAAATCAGCACCCGGGGCCGCAGCACACGCCGCAGCATCTGCGACTGGGTCCACCGCTGGGCTACGCCGTTCTGGGTGGAGTAGCGGATCAGGCCCCGGGGGTACTGCATCTTGTCCATGACCGTGTTGCAGGCGTCCACACACAGGCCACAGCCGATGCACTCGTACTGCAGCCCCTTGCGAATGTCGATGCCCACGGGGCAGACCTGCACACACAGCGAGCAGTCAATGCAGTCACCCAACCCCTGCGCCTTGTAGTCGGTGTTCTTCTTGCGCGGGCCACGCTGCTCACCCCGCTCGGGGTCGTAGGTCACGATCAGCGTGTCCTTGTCGAACATGGCGCTCTGGAAGCGTGCGTATGGGCACATGTACTTGCAGACCTGCTCACGCATGTAGCCCGCGTTGCCATAGGTGGCAAAGCCGTAGAACAGCACCCAGAAAATCTGCCAGCCCCCCTGCAGCGCCAGCAACTCGCTGCCCAGCTCGCGAATGGGCACAAAGTACCCCACAAAGGTGAATCCGGTCCACAAGGCCACCGCCACCCACACCACCTGCTTGAAGAACTTCTTGCGGATCTTCTCGAAGGTCCAGGGCCCGTTGTCCAGCCGCAGCCGCGCACTGCGATCGCCTTCGATCTTGTGCTCGATCCACATGAACATCTCGGTGTAGACCGTCTGCGGGCAGGCAAAGCCACACCACAAACGCCCGGCCACCGCCGTGAAGAGGAACAGCGACAACGCCGAAATGATCAGCAGCCCCGTGAGGTAGATGAAGTCCTGCGGGTACAGCACCAACCCAAAGATGTAGAAGCGGCGCGCGCCCAGGTCAAACAGCACCATCTGGCGCTGTCCCCATTCAAACCAGGGCAGCCCATAAAACACGATCTGCGTGAGCAGCACCATGCCCCAGCGCCAGCGCGCAAACAGGCCACTGATGGAGCGTGGATAGATCTTTTTCTGCGCTTCGTACAGCGAGACGATCTCGCCCTGGGCAGACGGCTCGGACGCCACGGGTGCGATGGGAATGACCTTGCGAGCAGGCTCGCTGGGGGGCTTCATGGTGTCGATCTACTCACAAGGAGGTAAACAGCCTAACAACAAAGAAGCCAGGCAACCACCGCCAGATGCGGGCTGCCTGGCAGCATCGATCAACGCGCGGCAGCCGCCTGCTTGCCGTTCGACAAACCCCAGACATAGGCCGACAGGACCCCGATCTGGGCTTCCGTCAGCTTATCGGCCTGCGCAGGCATCTGGTTGACCTTGCCGTTGTTGATCATCGCGGTGATCGCCGCCTCGCCCCAGCCATGCAGCCAGATATCGTCCGTGAGGTTGGGGGCGCCCAGGGCCTGGTTGCCCTTGCCGTCCATGCCATGGCACGCAGCACACGCCGTGAACTTGGACTTGCCCAGCGAAGCACGCAGCGAGTCGTGCGGGCTGCCCGACAGGCTCAGCACGTAGTGCGACAGATTGCGCACATCTTCTGGCGAGCCCACAGCCGCGGCCATGGGTGGCATGTTGCCGATACGGCCCTTTTCCAGGGTCTCGCGGATCTTCTCGGGGGCACCGCCATGCAGCCAGTCACCGTCCGCCAGGTTGGGGAAGCCCTTGCTGCCACGCGCATCCGAGCCATGGCACTGCGCGCAGTTGTTCATGAACAGGCGCTCGCCAATCGCATGGGCCTGAGGGTCCTTGGCCATGTCCTCGGGCTTCATCGAGGCAAAACGGGCATACAGCGGCTCCAACTCGGTCTTGGCCTTGGCCATTTCGGCCTCGTACTCGCCCTTCTGGGTCCAGTTCAGCTTGCCAGTGAAACTGCCCAGGCCCGGGTAGGCCGCCAGGTAGCCAAGGCCGAAGACGATGGTGATGACAAACAGCCACACCCACCACCGTGGCAGGGGGTTGTTCATTTCGACCAGGTCCTCGTCCCAGACATGGCCCGTGGTGTTGTCGGCCGTGGCCATCACCTTCTTGCGGCCCGCCATCCAAAGCAGGATGCCGCAGGCGATGATGCCGACCAGTGTCAGCGCGGTCACAAAGACCGACCAGAAATTGCTGGTGAAGTCACTCATGGGATGTTCTCGTTCTGGTGAGGGTCAATCTTGTTCGAAGGGCAGTTGTGCTGCCTCGTCAAACCGGGACTTGTTGCGGCCCCGGTAGGCCCAGACCCAAATGCCAATGAAGCAGGCCATCGATGCCAGGGTGGCGACGATGCGCATGGTCGTGATGTCCATGGCCAATCTCCTTTACTTGAGCGCGCGGCCCATGACTTGCAGGTAGGCGATGAGGGCGTCCATTTCGGTCTTGCCCTTCACCTCGGCTGCAGCGGCAGTGATCTGCTCGTCGGTGTAAGGCACGCCCACCGTGCGCAGCGCCTTCATACGGGGCGCCACGCTGGCGGGGTCCACCACGCTCTTCTCCAGCCAGGGATAGGCGGGCATGTTGGACTCGGGCACCACGTCACGCGGGTTGTTCAGGTGAATGCGGTGCCATTCGTCGCTGTACTTGCCGCCCACGCGGTGCAGGTCGGGGCCCGTGCGCTTGCTGCCCCACTGGAAGGGGTGGTCGTACACAAACTCGCCTGCCACCGAGTAGTGGCCGTAGCGCAGCGTCTCGGCGCGGAAGGGGCGGATCATCTGCGAGTGGCAGTTGTAGCAACCCTCGCGGATATACACATCGCGCCCCACCAGCTGGGTGGCGGTGTAGGGCTCGACACCCTTCACAGCCTCGGTGGTGGACTTCTGGAAGAACAGGGGCACGATCTCCACCAGGCCGCCAATGGCGATCACCAGCAGGATCAGCACGATCATCAGGAAGTTGTTGGTCTCGACCTTCTCGTGCGAGAAGCCGGTGGAGGAAGATGAATTGTTGTTGGACATGAATTGACTCCTTCGGCTCAGGCGTGGGCGGCATTCACGGCAGGAATGGCCACCTTGACCGAACGGCCAGAGATCGCGGTCATCCACACGTTCCAGGCCATGATGACCATGCCTCCCAGGTACAGCAGGCCACCGGCCACACGGATCACGTAGAACGGATAGGTCGCCTTCACGCTCTCGACAAAGGTGTAGGTCAGCGTGCCGTCGGGGTTGATGGCGCGCCACATCAGGCCCTGCATCACACCGGCAATCCACATGGCGGCGATGTACAGCACGATGCCGATGGTGGCCATCCAGAAGTGCAGCTCGATCGCCTTGATGGAGTGCATCTTGTCGCGGCCGAACAGGCGCGGCACCAGGTAGTACAGCGAACCCATGGAGATCAGGCCCACCCAGCCCAGCGCACCAGAGTGCACGTGGCCCACGGTCCAGTCGGTGTAGTGGCTCAGGGCGTTGACGGTCTTGATGGACATCATCGGGCCTTCGAACGTGGACATGCCGTAGAACGACAGCGACACGATCAGGAAGCGCAGGATGGGGTCGTCACGCAGCTTGTGCCATGCGCCCGACAGGGTCATGACCCCGTTGATCATGCCGCCCCAGCTGGGTGCCAGCAGGATGAGCGAGAACACCATGCCCACCGATTGCGTCCAGTCGGGCAGCGCTGTGTAGTGCAGGTGGTGGGGGCCCGCCCACATGTAAGTGAAGATCAGCGCCCAGAAGTGCACGATCGACAGGCGATACGAATACACGGGGCGGCCAGCCTGCTTGGGGATGAAGTAATACATCATCCCCAGGAAGCCTGCGGTGAGGAAGAAGCCCACGGCGTTGTGGCCGTACCACCACTGCACCATGGCATCCTGCACACCAGCATAGGCCGAGTAGCTCTTCATGAAGCCCGCAGGAATCGCTGCACTGTTCACCAGGTGCAACAAGGCCACGGCCAGGATGAACGCGCCAAAGAACCAGTTGGCCACATAGATGTGCTTGACCTTGCGGGTACCGACGGTTCCAAAAAACACGATGGCGTAGGACACCCAGACCAGCGTGATCAGGACGTCAATGGGCCATTCGAGTTCGGCATATTCCTTGCCTTGGGTGTAGCCCATCGGCAAGCTGACCACAGCGGCCGCGATGACCAGCACCCAGCCCCAGAAAGTGAAAGCGGCCAACGGCCCGGCAAACAGCCGGACCTGGCAGGTGCGCTGTACCACGTAGTAGCTGGTGGCGAACAGGGCACTGCCGCCAAAACCGAAGATCACCGCATTGGTGTGCAAGGGGCGCAAGCGCCCATAACTGAGCCAGGGAATGCCAAAGTTGAGTTCTGGCCAGGCCAGCTGGGCGGCGATGACAACCCCCACCAGCATGCCAACCACCCCCACAACCACGGCCAAGATAGAAAACTGCCGCACGACCGTATCGTTGTAGTGCGCAGTCATAGTTTTTTGAGAATCCATCGGGCACCTCTTTGTATTGCAGTAAGAGTTTGTTGCAGAGCATCATTTCCGACATTGACACATGTCAATCGCTTCTGAGAATGCGCTCCCCTTCTTGCTCCACGCTCTCGAACTGGCCGTGGTAGACCGCCCACCACAGCCCGCCCAGGATCAGAAGCACGAGCAGCACAGACAGCGGGATCAGGAGATAAAGGATGTCCATCAGACGGGCTCCAGGGTTGTCTTGGGAAGGTTGGGAAGAGGCAGGGGCGCTTGTTGCGCCTTGCCCGCAGCGAGGGCCTCGGCATCCATACCAGCATCTGCACCCGCATCAACACCGGCCAGGGCGGGCAGCACAGGCAGGCCGCGCGCCAGCCGCGCGGCGTTGAGCACCACCAGCAGCGAACTCAGCGCCATGCCCAGCCCGGCCAGCCAGGCGGGCATCCAGCCCGCCACGGCCAGCGGCACACACAGTGCGTTGTAGCCCGCAGCCCACCACAGGTTCTGGCGCACCACCCGCAGCGTGCGGCGCGCCAGCAACACGGTCTGCGGCACCAGCGCCAGGCTGTCGCCCAGCACCACAAAATCCGCCCGCGACTGCGCCAGCGGCACGGCACGGCCAAACGCAAACGACACATGGGCCCCAGCCAGCACCGGGCCGTCGTTGAGGCCGTCGCCCACCATGGCCACCTGGTGCCCACCCGCCTGCAGCGCCCGCAGCGCCTCCAGCTTGCCATGGGGTGAACATTCGCCCTGCACCTGCGCAATGCCCGCCTGCGCGGCCACACGCTGCACGGCCCCCAGGCGGTCGCCAGACAGCAGCTGCACCGCCACGCCTTCTTGCTGCAGCGTGGCGACCACGGCCGGGGCCTCGCTGCGCAGGTCTTCCACCAGATCAAACCGGGCCAGCTCCAGCAGGGCGCCCTCGGACTCTTGCTCAAGCCCTTGCTCAACCCCTTGCGCCGACAGCACCACCTGCAGCGCGGCGGTGCCCTGCTGCGCTGCCACCCCAGCGTGGCGGGCCGAGCCCAGCCAGACCTTGCAATCGGGCACAACGCCCGTGTTGTCTGACACGGCAGCGCTCAGGCCCAGGCCCGCGTCCTCTTGCAGGTTGGCAACGCGCCAGCGCCCCTGCGGCGCTGGCACCGATGCCGAGGCAGCAGCCACCACCGCACGCGATGCGGGGTGCATGGAGTGGCGCGCCAGCGCGGCCGCCAGGCCCAGCACGTCATCGGCAGCCCAGCCCCGCGCGGTATGCACGGCCTGCAGCGCCATGCCGTCGCGGGTCAGGGTGCCGGTCTTGTCAAACACCAGGGTGTCCACCTGGGCCAGGGCCTCCAGCCCCTGCAGGTTGCGCACCAGCACCCCGTGGCGCGCCAGCGTGCCCGCTGCGGTGAGCATGGCCACCGGCGTGGCCAGCGACAGCGCACAGGGGCAGGTCACGATGAGCACGGCCACCGCCACCATGAGCGCATGCCCGGGGTCCGACGGCCACCACCACGCGGCGGCCAGCCCCGCTGCCAGCAGCACGGCCACCAGAAACGGCCGCGCAATGCGGTCGGCCAGCAAGGCCAGTCGGGGTTTTTGCAGCGATGCGCTTTCCATCAGCGCCACGATCTGCGCAAACCGGGTCTGCCCGCCCGTGCCCTCCACCCGCACTTCGACGGGTGACTGCAGGTTGTAGCTGCCCGCCGTGACATGGCTGCCCAGCGGGCGTGCCACGGGGGTGGATTCGCCGGTCAGCAGTGCCTCGTCGGCATGTGTATTGCCTGCGGTGATGCACCCGTCGGCCGGAAAAGCCTCGCCCGGCAGCACACGGATGGTGTCGCCCACCACCAGGCGGCGCGTGGCCACGCGGGCGAAGGTGCCCGTGGCGTTATCACGCCGCTCCACGCTGTCGGGCAGGCGGTTCATCACGGCCTCCAGCGCACCGGCCGTGCGGTCGCGCAGGCGCAGCTCCAGCCAGCGGCCGGTGAGCAGGAAGAACACGAACATGGTCAGGGAGTCGTAGTACACCTCCTTGCCAAAGATGCCGCTCGGGTCGAACGTGCCCGCCGTGCTGACCACAAAAGTGATTGCCATGCCCAGCGCCACCGGCAGGTCCATGCTCACGCGGCGCAGCCGCACATCGCGCAGTGCGCTGGCAAAGAAGGGGCCACACGAGAACACCACCATGGGCAGCGTGATGACCCAGGACGCCCAGCGCAACAGCTGCTCCATCTCGCCCGACAGGTCGCCGGGCTGCGCCACATACGCGGGCCACGCGTACATCATCACCTGCATCATGCAAAAGCCCGCCACCAGCCAGCGCCACAGGGCACGGCGGCTTTCGCGCTGGCGCTGCGCGCGGGCAAACGCATCCATGGCGGGCATGGCGCGGTAGCCCGCGTTCTGCACGGCTTTCATCCACTGCGAGGGCAGCACCCTGCCCGGCTGCCACACCACGCGGGCACGGCGCGTGGCCGCACTCACGTCGGCCTGCAGCACGCCAGGCACGGCGCGCAGGGCGTCTTCGATGGTGAGGGCGCAGGCGGCGCAGTGCATGCCCTCCAGCACCACATGCGAATCCCAGGTGCTGGCCTCGGGGCAGGCTTGCACCGCCTCCAAGGCGTGGGCGGGCAAGGGGCTGCCTGCAGGGGTGCAGGGGCGGCCAAACGCCAGCCATTCCTGCGGGTCGTCCAGCAACTGGGTGGGCGCGGCGGGCGATGAATCCGCCATGCCATCAGGCAGATGCGCCGGGGAAGCCACCGACGCATCGGGTCGAAACATTGACATGGTTCAAGCCTATCGTTGGGCCATGACAGGTACATTGACCTGCATCAAGTCCCGGAACATGATTCATCCTAAGCTTGATCCATCGTTTTGAGGAGACCTTTATGTACAAACGCATCCTGATCGCAACGGACGGCTCCCCCCTCTCGGACAAGGCCGTGGAACACGGGCTGTCGCTGGCCGCCCTCACCGGCGCCTCTGCGGTGGCCCTCAAGGTGGTGCCCCGCTACCCCCGCAGCTACTTTGAAGGTGGCATGCCAGTGGATGTGAACGATGTCAAACGCATCGAATCCCAGTGGGGCGATGCGGCCCAGGCCATGGTCGATGGCGTGAAGGCCCAGGGCGAGGCCCAGGGCGTGTCGGTCAAGCCCGTCATCGCCAAGTCCGACCTGGTGGCCGAGGCCATCATCTCCGCCGCCAAGAAGCACAAGTGCGACGTGATCGTGATGGCATCACACGGCCGCAAGGGCCTCAAGCGCCTGCTGCTGGGCAGCGAGACGCAGCATGTGCTGACGCACTCGCACATCCCGGTGCTGGTGCTGCGGTAAGAAAATTTGAGCAAAAACAGGCCCTACCGCGCACCCACAAAGCGGTAGAAGCTATCAAAATATGAGCAAAACAAATGGGGCCTGCGTGGCCCCATTTGTTTTTGTCTTGCCACCGGCCGTCTAGCCATCCAGCCGTCTGGCCATCAGGCAAACAGCCCCTTGTGCTGCTCGCGCAGCAGGTTCTTCTGCACCTTGCCCATGGTGTTGCGCGGCAGCTCGGGCACCACAAAACACTTCTTGGGAATCTTGAAGTTGGCCAGCTGCGACTTGAGCTGCGCCACGATGGCATCGGGGTTCAGGCTGGCGCCGGGCTTGGCAATCACCACCGCCACGCCCACCTCGCCAAAGTCGGGGTGGGGCACGCCCACCAGCGCACTCTCGGCCACGCCGGGCATGTCGTTGATGTAGCCCTCGATCTCGGCGGGGTAGACGTTGTAGCCGCCGCTGATGATCAGGTCCTTGCTGCGGCCCACGATGCTCACGTAGTCGCGCGCGTCCACCTTGCCCACGTCGCCGGTCTTGAACCAGCCGTCCTGGGTGAACTCTTCAGCTGTCTTCTCAGGCATGCGCCAGTAGCCCTTGAACACGTTGGGGCCCTTGACTTGGATAGAGCCGATCTCGCCCACGGGCAGCGGCTTGTTCGCGTCGTCCACCACACGCAGGCCTACGCCCGGCAGAGGGAAGCCCACGGTGGCGCCGCGCCGCTCGGTCTGCCCCGCGTGGCGCTTGTCGGCCGCGTAGGGGTTGGAGGTGAGCATGATGGTCTCGCTCATGCCGTAGCGCTCCAGGATGGTGTGGCCGGTGCGCTGCTGCCATTCGGTGAAAGTCTCGATCAGCAGTGGCGCGGAACCCGCAATGAACAGGCGCATGTTCTTGGCCGCCTCCTTGGTAAGCCCGGCCTCGGCCAGCAGGCGCACATACAGCGTGGGCACGCCCATGAAGACCGTGGCGCGCGGCATGGCGGCCAGCACGGCCTTGGGGTCGAACTTGGCGAACCAGATCATCTTGCTGCCGTTGATGAGCGCACCGTGGATGGCCACGAACAGGCCGTGCACGTGGAAGATCGGCAGCGCGTGGATCAGCACATCACCAGCCTTCCACCCCCAGTAGTCCTTCAAGGTCACCGCATTGCTGAGCAGGTTGCCGTGCGTGAGCATCGCGCCCTTGCTGCGGCCCGTGGTGCCGCTGGTGTAGAGGATGGCGGCCAGGTCGTCGGCCGACTTCTGCACCGGCGTGTGCACGTCGCTGTGGTGCGCCGCGCGCTCCAGCAGGCTGCCCGTGCGGTCATCGCCCAGCGTGAACACATGGCCCGTGCCCTGGGTGAAGGCGATCTTGCTCACCCAGCCAAAGTTGCCCGGGGTGCACACCACCACGCCCGGCTCCGCGTTGCCGATGAAGTATTCGATCTCGGCGCTCTGGTAGGCGGTGTTGAGCGGCAAAAACACATAGCCCGCGCGCAACGTGGCCAGGTACAGCACCATGGCCTCGACCGATTTCTCCACCTGCACGGCCACGCGGCTGCCCTCGGGCAGCTTCAGCGACGCCAGCAGGTTGGCCATGCGGGCGCTGGCGCGGTCCAGGTCGCCCCAGGTGTAGAACAGGGGTGAGCCATCGGGCGCCGTGGTCTCCACGGCGGTGCTCGACAGGTCGGCAGGGAAGGCTGCGCGCAGGGCGCTGAAGAGGTTCTGTTGGCTCATGGCTTGGGCTTGGCTTTTTTGAAACAAGGAAGAAGACGAAAGACAGGGCCCGCGGCGGTCCAGTCAAAACACCGGCGGGCGCTTGTCCAGGAATGCGGTGATGCCCTCGCGGTGCTCGGCGCTGTTCGCATAGCCATAGGGGTCGGGCACACCGTTCACTATGCTTTCGATAGCTGAAAACTCTTTACTGTTGCGCGCAGAGGGCGTTTTTAATGCCCTGAATGTCTGTTTGTTCATGCGCGCGGCCTGCGGGGCGAGCGCCGCCACCCGCTGCGCACTGCCCAGGGCGTCGGTGGCCACCATGTCGTCGGCCACCACCCGGCTCAGAAAACCACGCGCCAGCATGTCGGGGGCGCTGAAGGTGGCGGCCTCCAGCAGCATCTGGCGCGCCACCACCTCGCCCACCGCGCCTGCCACCAGCTGCGCCTCGCGCGGGGCCATGGGAAAGCCGAGCTTGGCGATGGGGGCACCAAAACGGGCAGCGCTGCCCGCAATGCGGATGTCGCAGCAGCTCGCAATCTCTACCCCCGCGCCCATGCAGGCCCCGCGGATGCTGGCCACGATGGGCACATCGCAGGCCAGCATGGCGTGGAGCCCGCCCCACACGTCGTTTTCATGGAAGTCACGCAAGGCGGCGGCGTCAAAACGGAAGGCGGGATATTCAGAGATATCCCCGCCCGCGCAGAACGCGCCGCCATCGCCCTCGATGAGCACACAGCGTGCGTCCGCACTGCGCTGAACACCCTCAAACACAGCGCGCAACTCGCGCCACATGGCGCGCGACATGGCGTTGAGCCGCCCCTCGTGGCGCAGCACAACATGCACCACGCCCCCCTCGCCCTGGCGGGCCGTGACTTCACCTGGCATGGCGCCCCTCAGTCCAGCTTGACGCCGGCGGCCTTCACCACCTGCGCCCAGCGTTTGACCTCGCCGCTGACCATCTTGCCGAAGTCCTGCGGGCTCTGCGTGCCGAACTCGGCGCCATTGCCCGCCCAGATGGTCTTGATTTCTTCCGACTGGCCAAGCTTGCGCACCTCTTCCACGATGCGCGCCTGCACGTCGGCGGGTGTGCCCTTGGGCGTCCACAGGC
Organism: Acidovorax sp. GW101-3H11; assembly: GCF_001633105.1. Taxonomy (GTDB): domain Bacteria; phylum Pseudomonadota; class Gammaproteobacteria; order Burkholderiales; family Burkholderiaceae_C; genus Acidovorax. The sequence continues at coordinate 85,458 of NZ_LUKZ01000019.1, read as the reverse complement.
CATACCAGGTGGTGACCGTGTAATCGGGCAGCCCCACCTCGGCAGCACAAGGCACATCGGGGAAGGCCGGGTTGCGCTTGGCGCCCGCCACCATCAGCGCCTTGATGCGCCCGCCCTTGATGTGCCCGGCGGACGAGCCCAGGCCGTCAAACATCATGTCCACCTGCCCGCCCACCAGATCCGCCAGCGCCGGGCCCGCACCCCGGTAAGGGATGTGGGTGATGAAGGTCTTGGACTGGATCTTGAACAGCTCCCCCGCCAGATGGTGCGAGCTGCCCGAACCCGCCGAGCCGTAGTTGAACTTGGCCGGGTTGGCACGCACCAGGGCCAGAAACTCGCGGAAGTCCTTGACCGGCATGTTCTTGGGGTTGACCACCAGCACCTGGGGCACGCTGGCCAGCAGGGCCAGCGGAACGAAGTCTTTCTCCAGGTCGTAGTCGAGCTTGGGGTAGACGGAGGGCGCAATCACGTGGTGCGCGCCGCCCATGAACAGCGTGTAGCCGTCGCCCGGCGCCTTGGCGGCAAAACTGGCGCCCACGTTACCGCCCGCGCCGCCCCGGTTGTCGATCACCAGCGTCTTGCCGGTGGTCTTGGCAAACTGCGCTGCCAGCGGGCGCGCAAACGTGTCGGTGCCACCCCCGGCCGGAAACGGCACCACCAGGTTCACCGGCTTGGCGGGCCAGGCCGAGACCTGCGCCCAGCTGCTACCGCTGGCCAGGCCGAGGCCCGCAGCCGCCGCGCCCAGCAGCACATCCCGGCGTTGAATTCGCGATGGGTTTCTATTCATTCGCTTGTCTCCTGTCGTTGTAAAAATCATTGTCGGCAACGCAGGCCGGGCGCCATGTGGCGCACCGGTCCGCGCTCTGCCATTCCTTCACTCACTCACCTGCTCACGCACTTACCGATCAACTCACAACTCACTCAAACTCTTGGCCACCCTGTGCACTCACTCAGTCGCGGCACAGGCTGTCGATGTCGCCCGACACCGGCACCTTGCCCTGCGCCAGCAGGCTGCGGTGCTTGTCGATGCGCTTCAAGTCATACAGGTAATTCACCATCAGCCCGTACGACTGCTTCTGCCCCTTGGACGACGGATCACCCGCCCAGTTGAGGCGCTCTACCCGTGCACCGTTGCCCAGGTGGAAGCGGGCCACCGGATCCACCGGCTTGCCCTCCTGCATCTCGCGGCCCAGATAGTACGCGGCGCATTCCAGCAGCATCTGGCGGACGGGCGACTTGGCATCCAGCTCCAGCGCCTTGTCGATGGCGCCCAGCAAGTGCGTGGCCTGCGGCGGCTCAAAACCCACGGCGCGGCCCAGCTCGGCTCGGCGCTTGTCGTCCAGGCGCTCCAGCATGGTGCCCGCATGTTTGGAAAGCCAGGCGCGGAAACCCGGGATGGGCGACAGCGTGGCAAAGGTGCGCAGGCGCGGAAACTCGGCCGTGAGTGTCTCCACCACATGCTTGATGAGCGAGTCGCCAAAGCTCACGCCGCGCAGGCCCGTCTGCGTGTTGCTGATCGAATAGAAGATGGCCGTGGTGGCGCGGGTGATGTCCACCGGCGCAGCGGCCTCGTCCAGCAGGGGCGTGATGCTGGCCGAGATCTTGTCCACCAGCGCCACCTCCACAAAAATCAGCGGCTCGTTGGGCAGGCGGGGGTGGAAGAAGCCGTAGCAGCGGCGGTCGCTGTCCAGGCGGTTCTTCAGGTCGGCCCAGCTGCGGATGTCGTGCACCGCCTCGTACTTGATGAGCTTTTCGAGCAGCGACGCGGGCGAATCCCACGACAGGCTGCGCAGCTCCAGAAAGGCCACATCGAACCAGGTCGAGAACAGGTGCTCCAGCTCGGCATCGAGCGCCAGCAAGCGCTTGTCGGCCTTGAGCAGCGGCAGGATCTCGGCGCGCATGTCCACCAGAAACCGCATGCCTTCGGGGAACGCCGAGAACCGCTGCAGCAGCCGCGTGCGCGGCGACACCAGCGCGCGGCGCAGGCTGATCTCGGCCTGGCCCTCCTCGGCCGTGCCCGCCGCCGCCTCATAGCGCTGGCGGGCCGACTTGAAGCGCGTGGCATCGGGCGCGAACTGCTCGCACATCAGCAGCCACATGTCGCGCCGCTCCTCCAGCTCGGCCTTGGCATACCAATCGGCCACGGCCTGCGCGCGGCGCCCGCCTTCGATCTCGCTCACCTGCGGGGCCACCACCTCCTGCAGATCGGCCAGCAGACGGCGCAGCGCGCGGGGCGACAGCGCCTCCTGCCCCCGGCGCAGCGTGGCCTGCAGCCGCTCGTTGGTAGAGCGTGGCACGGCCACCTTGGCCACCACATCGGTCACGGATTTGTCGAGGGCCGACTTGGCCAGCTTGTCACCGCCCTTGTCGGCGGCGGGGGCACTGGTGCGCAGGCGCGACACGCTGCGGGTGATCCATTCGGGGGTGCTGTTCATCATGGTGTCAACCTCGATTGCTGATTGCGGGCGATGTCGCGCAGCGCATCGCGCTGGCGCAACAGATGGGTGCGCATGGCCTCTTCGGCGGCTTCCGAGTCACGCGCCTTGAGGGCGGCAAACACGGCCAGGTGTTCGGCCAGGCTTTGCTGCAGGCGGCCCGGGGCATGCAGCGTCTGGTGGCGCGCCAGGCGCAGGATCTTGCGCAGGTCGCCAATCACCTGGGCCAGCCAGCGGTTGTCGGCCAGCGTGATGAAGGCCTCGTGGATGGCGTAGTTGGCCTCGTAGTAATCGGTGATGCGACCTTCGGCCGCGCACTGCTGCAGCCGCTGGTGCAGCAGCTCCAGCGCCGCCACATCGGCCCCGCTCGCCTTGTGCGTGGCCTCATGCGCCGCGCGGCCTTCCAGCAGCGCAATCACCGGGAACAGGTCGTCCAGGTCCTTGTCAGTGATCTCGGCCACAAAGCAGCCCCGGCGCGGCTCGTGGCGCAGCAGCCCCTCGGCCACCAGCACCTTGAGCGCCTCGCGCAGCGGCGTGCGCGAGATTTCAAGCCGCTCGCACAGTGCGGCCTCGTCCAGAAAACTACCGGGCCGCAGGTCCCCCGCAAAAATCTGATCCCGCAGCCGCGAGGCGACTTCATCGTGCAGGGAATTCGGAACGGGACGCATGGTAGGCTGGGCTCCAGGGTCATCGACCCACTGGGGTACTCGGTTGATCGCTTGATTCCTCTGGCGCATACAGACCGGAAGAAGCCACCGCAGACACCCAACGGCTTGCCCCACCTTTACTGCTCGCAACACACCGTTAAATGCTGGCTACCGGGTGCATCACTTCGCCATGCACGTAATTTCTCATAATTATGCAAAATAACAAGAGAAAACTGCGGATTGAAGGGTTCGGTTACACAAAAGTGGGGGATTGCGGCGGCGGAGCAACGTGGGGGTGCGGGCTGGGCGGAGCTGGACGCCCAAAAAACGCCAATCACAGCGCTCCGATCCAGTGACAGGACTGACCCCCACCTCATCGCGCCCCAGTCTGCTGACGGCAGGCATCATCCAGCGTTGCGCAAAAAAATAGCCCGCACTGGGCGGGCTAAATTTTGCATATCTCGATGCTTCGTGGGATCGAACCGTCAGAATTAACGGCATCGAGATGGTATGGCCGCAATTGCCAGACAACAAAGATCGCAGGCTGCGAAGCGTGACATATGCCTCACTTTGCCTCGTCCGCACGACCTGGTGCGATGACAGCGGCTTCCGGCGGGTTGCCCTGTCAGTCCATGCCGATCCGAGGGAAGCAAGCACACAGCAGGCAGAGCAGTTGTCGCAGGCTCGGGCGGACTACATCAGTCGGCTTGTGGTCGGCCTGGGCGTTCCCGCTTCCAACATTTGTATGCGCGCGCAGGGCGCACGCCAGCCCGTTGCAGAACCACCAAGCCCCAAAAACATCAGGGTCGAGATGGTGGTCAGTTGCCTGAATCCCCAAAGGCCCTTCTGCGAGTGATGCGCATGGGGGCTGACTAAGTGCCGTGGGGCAGTGACGGGGCCCCGGTGCAGCAACCGTCCGGTCAGGCAGACGCCGCGTATCTGCGAGGGACCTCGGAGAATTTTCAAAACCCGCAGTCCGAACCAACCTACTCCACCTCCGCAAACCCCACCACCAGGTGATCAATCCACACCCGCAGCTTGGCGGGCAAAAACCGATTGGGCGGGTACAGCAGCCAGGCCGTGCCTGCATACGAGGTTTTGTGCTGCCAGTCCGGCAACACGGCCACCAGATCACACCGCTCCAGCGCCGCGCGCGCAGCAAAGCCGGGCAGGCTGGCAATGCCCAGGTGGCTCAAAGCCGCCTCCAGCCGCACCTCACTGTGGTTGGCCACATAGCGGCCACGCACGGCCACGGTGGCTGCTTCACCCGCGCGCTCAAACCGCCAGTGCCGGTCGCGCTCGTCCTCGCCCAGGGTGATGCAGGCGTGCTGCTCCAGATCGCGCGGGTGCTGGGGGTGGCCGCGCTCCGCCAGGTATTGGGGGCTGGCGCAGATGCAGTGGTGCAAGCTGGCCAGCGGCCGCCCCGCCAGGCCGGGGGGCGGGGTGTCGGTCACGCGCAGGGCCAGATCGATGGATTCCTCGAACAGGTCCACCGTGCGGTCGGTGATGAGCAGCTGCACATCCACCTCGGGGTACTTTTGCAAAAACGGTAGCACCAGCGGGTGCACCAGCTGGCGCCCCACGGCCTTGGGCATGCTCATGCGCACCAAGCCCGAGGGCGCGGCAGAGTGAGTGTCGCTCAGCGCCCACACCTCGCGCGCGGCGGCCACCATGGCCTGGCAGCGGCTGTAGGCGGCGGACCCGGCGTCGGTGAGCTTGAGCTTGCGGGTGGTGCGCTCCAGCAGGCGCACACGCAGCGTGCCTTCCAGCCGCGCCACCTGGCGGCTCACGGCCGACGGGGTGATGCCCAGCTGCCGCGCAGCCTCCGAAAAGCTGCCCGCGTCCACCACGCGCGCAAACACCGCCATGTCGGGCAGGCTGTCGAGGGGTTGATTGATGCTCATTGCGCACAAGTGCTGTTCTTGGATGGCGATTATCACCATGCACGCGCAAATCGATAATTTCAGTGCCCTGCAAAACTGCCGCAGAGCCCCCTCCCTCCCTCCACCCACCGGCCCGCCCACCCTTCCCCATGCACCCCACCCTGCCGCTCGCCCCCACCTCTCCTCTGGCCCCGCGCCTCTCTGACCTGGCCTTGCTGCTGGTGGCCGTGGTGTGGGGCACGAGCTATGGCGTGGCCAAGGGCGCGCTGGTGTTCTACCCGGTGCTGGGGTTTCTGGCCGTGCGCTTTTTGTTGACCTTTGCGCTGTTGCTGCCTGCGCTGCTGCGCGCCCCGGCGCCAGAGCGGCGCGATGCCCTGGCGGCGGGCCTGCCGCTGGGCGCACTGATGCTGGGCATTTTTCTGTGCGAAACCTTTGGGCTGGCGCTGACGCAGGCCAGCAATGCGGCCTTTTTGATCAGCCTGTGTGTGGTGTTCACCCCGTTTGCCGAGTGGTGGCTGCTGCGCCTGCGGCCCGGCCGCGCGATGTTTGTGTTTGCAGCAGTCTCGCTGCTGGGGGCTGCGCTGCTGAGCGGCGGCTATTCAGGCGGCTCGGCCCAATGGGGCTGGGGCGACGCACTGATGCTGGTCGCCGCCGTGCTGCGCGCCATCACCGTGTGCCAGACCACCCGGCTCACCCGCCGCCGCAACGCGCCCGTGCTGGCGCTCACCGCCGTGCAGGCGGGCGTGATCGGCCTGGGCAGCCTGCTGCTGGCGCTGGCCCTGCCGGGCAAATTGCCGCCCCTGCCCTCGCTCACCGATGGCGGCGCCTTCTGGCTGGCTTGCATCTACCTGGTGCTGGGCTGCACGGTGTTTGCATTTGTGGTGCAGAACTGGGCCCTGCGCCACAGCCCGCCCACCCGCGTGGGCTTGCTCATGGGCAGCGAGCCCGCGTTTGGCGCGCTGTTCGCAGTGTTCTGGCTGGGCGAGCAGCTCAGCCCCACCGCCTGGCTGGGGGGCGCGCTGATTGTGGGGGCAGCGCTGTGGACCATGGCACGGCGGAGCCCATCGCCTCCGGGATCTGCACACACGGCTGCGGAAAGCGCATCCAGCTAACGACGAGATGCTGCTGCCGCCCATACCGGGCAGCAGCACCTTGGCGACGGCGCGCATGGTGCGGCGGAGCAACCCACAGCACCGCAGGCGCCACAAAAAAGCCGCTGGCACCCTGCAGTGCCAGCGGCTTTCAATCACTATATTTCTAATAGCTACCAGGGCATATCCATCGCGCGGTAGCAGCCAATTTCACCGTGATCCGAGCGCCAAGGTGGGTTGGCGCTGCGCCCACAACCACAGCACGATGCCACCCACGATCATCGGCACACACAGCCACTGCCCCATGCTCATACCCAGCGACAGGATGCCCAGGAAGGCATCGGGCTCGCGGAAGTATTCGGCGATAAAGCGGAACACGCCGTAGCCGAACAGGAAGGCGGCAGCCACCTGGCCCGGGCGGCGCTCCTTGCGCGCATACAGCCACAGCAGGATGAACAGCAGCAGCCCTTCCATCAGGAACTGGTAGACCTGCGAGGGGTGGCGCGGCTGCATCGAGCCACTGTGTGCAAACACCATGCCCCAGGGCAGGTCGGGGCTGGCAAAACGGCCCCACAGCTCGCCGTTGATGAAATTGCCCACCCGCCCGGCCGCCAGGCCCGTGGGCACACAGGGCGCCACAAAGTCGGCCACCTGCAGCCAGGGGCGCTGGCGCGAATGGGCGAACCACAGCATGGCCACCACCACGCCCAGCAAGCCGCCATGGAAGGCCATGCCGCCCTGCCACACCGCAAAAATCTCCAGCGGGTGGCTGAGGTAATAGCCGGGTTTGTAGAACAGGCAGTAGCCCAGCCGCCCGCCGATGACCACACCGGCCACGCCCAGGAAGAGGATGTCCTCCACGTCCTTGCGCGTCCAGGCGGCCGGGCCGGTGATGGAGGCAAAGGGCTCGTGCCGCAGGCGCCGGATGCCCAGCAGCATGAACAGGCCAAAGGCCACCAGATAGGTGAGGCCGTACCAGTGAATGGCCAGCGGGCCGATCTGCAGGGCAACGGGGTCGATATGGGGGTAGGTCAGCATGGTGGGCGGTATTGTGCCCGCGCATCGAATGGCCCGGGCGCCGCGCGCCCAATCCGCGCCATCCACCCGCCCAATGCGAACGCGTCTGATCACCGTACGCATGCAGAGCGCGAATGCGGGGGCATTGCCTCCGGCCCGCCTGCGTCCGCGCGATACTCGCCGCCCAGAAGCAAAGGACAACAACATGCAGGGAAACCCACAAGTCATCGAGTATTTCAAGGAACTGCTGCGCGGCGAGCTGGCTGCGCGCGACCAGTATTTCGTGCACTCGCGCACCTATGAGGATCTGGGCTTCATCAAGCTCTACACGCGCCTGGACCACGAGATGCAGGAAGAAACCCAGCACGCCGACGCGCTGCTGCGCCGCATCCTCTTTCTGGGCGGCCGCCCCGACATGCGCCCCAACCCCTTCACCTCGGGCGAGACCGTGCCCGAGATGCTGCAAAAGGACCTGGCCACCGAATACGAGGTGCGCGCCGCCCTGCAAAAAGGCATGGCCCTGTGCGAGAGCGTGGGCGACTACGTGAGCCGCGACCTGCTGCTGGCCCAGCTGCGCGACACCGAGGAAGACCACGCCTACTGGCTTGAAAAGCAGCTGGGCCTGATCGACAAGATCGGCCTGCCCAACTACCTGCAGTCGCAGATGGGCAGCGCGGCGGTGTAAGCCATTCACCTCAGAATTTCAGAAGGAAATCGGCTTCTGCGCGCGACCAGTATGCTTAGTACGCTATAAAAATAGAAGCAAAAGCCCATAAAAAAGCCGCACCCTCGGGATGCGGCTTTTTTTGTGGGTGAAGGGGCGCCGCCCCTGCCCTGCGGCAGGTCAGTCTTCCAGCAGCGACAGGTCGCGCACGGCGCCCTTGTCGGCCGACATCACCAGCTTGGCATAGGCCTTGAGCGCGGCCGAGACCTTGCGCGGGCGGGGCTGGGCGGGCTTCCAGCCCTTGGCGTTCTGCGCTTCGCGGCGCTTGGCCAGTTCTTCATCGCTCACCAGCACATTGATCGTGCGGTTGGGGATGTCGATGCGGATGCGGTCGCCGTTCTGCACCAGGCCGATGGCACCGCCCGCAGCGGCCTCGGGCGAGCAGTGGCCAATCGACAGGCCCGAGGTGCCGCCCGAGAAGCGACCATCCGTCAGCAGCGCGCAGGCCTTGCCCAGGCCCTTGGACTTGATGTAGCTCGTGGGGTAGAGCATCTCTTGCATGCCGGGGCCGCCCTTGGGGCCTTCGTAGCGCACGATGACCACGTCACCGGCTTGGACCTTATCGGCCAGGATGTTGGCCACGGCCTCGTCCTGCGACTCGGTGACATGGGCTGTGCCTTCGAACACCAAAATGCTTTCGTCCACACCAGCGGACTTGACCACGCAGCCGTCCACCGCGATGTTGCCCGTCAGCACGGCCAGGCCGCCTTCCTTGCTGAAAGCGTGGTCGTACGAACGGATGCAGCCCTCGGCGCGGTCCAGGTCCAGGCTGGGCCAGCGGGTGGCCTGGCTGAACGCCACCTGCGTGGGCACGCCAGCCGGGCCTGCCATGTAGAAAGTACGCACGGCTTCGTCTTGCGTGCGCACGATGTCCCACTGGTCCAGCGCGTCTTTCAGCGTGGCGGTGTGCACGGTGGGCACGTCGGTGTGCAGCTTGCCCGCACGGTCCAGCTCGCCCAGGATGGCCATGATGCCGCCCGCGCGGTGCACGTCTTCGATGTGGTACTTGTTGGTGTTGGGCGCTACCTTGCACAGCTGCGGCACGACACGCGAGAGGCGGTCGATGTCGGCCATGGTGAAGGGGATTTCCGCCTCGCTCGCAATCGCCAGCAGGTGCAGGATGGTGTTGGTGGAGCCGCCCATGGCGATGTCCAGCGTCATGGCGTTTTCAAACGCCTTGAAGCCCACTGAGCGGGGCAGCACGCGTTCGTCGTCCTGCTCGTAGTACTGCTTGGCCAGGTCCACAATGCGGCGACCTGCGCGCTTGAAGAGCTGTTCGCGGTCGGCATGGGTAGCCACCACCGTGCCATTGCCGGGCAGCGACAAGCCCAGCGCCTCGGTCAGGCAGTTCATCGAATTGGCGGTGAACATGCCCGAGCACGAACCACAGGTGGGACAGGCCGAGCGCTCCACCTCGGCCACGTCGGCGTCGGAGTAGTTGCTGTCGGCGGCAATCACCATCGCGTCCACCAGGTCGAGCTTCTTGAACTCCATGACCTTGGTGACCGGGTTGGCCAGGCGGGTCTTGCCTGCTTCCATCGGGCCGCCCGAGACGAAGATCACCGGGATGTTCAGGCGCATCGCGGCCATCAGCATGCCGGGGGTGATCTTGTCGCAGTTGGAGATGCAGACCATGGCGTCGGCGCAGTGCGCGTTGACCATGTATTCGACCGAGTCGGCAATGATGTCGCGGCTGGGCAGCGAATACAGCATGCCGTCGTGACCCATGGCGATGCCGTCGTCCACGGCAATGGTGTTGAACTCCTTGGCCACGCCGCCAGCGGCTTCGATCTCGCGGGCCACCAGCTGGCCCAGGTCCTTCAAGTGCACGTGGCCGGGCACAAACTGGGTGAACGAATTGACCACCGCGATGATCGGCTTGCTGAAGTCATCGTCTTTCATGCCGGTGGCGCGCCACAGGGAGCGCGCGCCTGCCATGTTGCGACCGGCGGTGGAGGTTTTGGAACGGTAGATGGGCATCGTGCTGGCTTCTGGAAAATCGCTGAAAAGGAAGCGGGCCGCCGGAATATTGGCCCCTCGCGCACCCGTGCAACCAACCTCTTGAGCCGTGCCGGGGGCAAACCTGTCAATTATCGCCCAGCCCTTTGGGCCCGCCGGGGCGGCGGCATTGGGGATGGCGGGGACTACCCCCACGCGCTGCGACGGCGCTGGCAGAATGATCCATTCCGCTCCAGCCCCCCAACCCCGACACCAGGACGCCCCACGATGACCGACTCCAGCAAGCCCTCCGCGCCCATCAACCGCCGCAGCGCCAACATCACCCAGGGCAAGTCACGCGCACCCAACCGCTCCATGTACTACGCCATGGGCTACGAGGAAGGCGACTTCGTGAAACCCATGGTGGGCGTGGCCAACGGCCACAGCACCATCACGCCCTGCAACAGCGGGCTGCAGAAGTTGGCCGATGCGGCGATTGCGGGCATTGAGGAGGCCGGTGGCAACGCCCAGGTGTTCGGCACCCCCACCATCAGCGATGGGATGGCCATGGGCACCGAGGGCATGAAATACAGCCTGGTGAGCCGCGAGGTCATCAGCGACTGCATCGAGACCTGCGTGGGCGGCCAGTGGATGGACGGCGTGCTGGTGGTGGGCGGCTGCGACAAGAACATGCCCGGCGGCCTCATGGGCATGCTGCGCGCCAACGTGCCCGCCATCTATGTGTATGGCGGCACCATCCTGCCCGGCCACTACCAGGGCAAGGACCTGAACATCGTGAGCGTGTTCGAGGCCGTGGGCGAGAACGCTGCGGGCAAGCTGAGCGACTTTGACCTGAAAGAAATCGAGAAACGCGCCATCCCCGGCACCGGCTCGTGCGGCGGCATGTACACCGCCAACACCATGAGCAGCGCGTTCGAGGCCCTGGGCATCAGCCTGCCCTATTCGTCCACCATGGCCAACCCGCACGACGAGAAGATGAACTCGGCCAAGGAATCAGCCAAGGTGCTGATCGAGGCCATCAAGAAGGACATCAAGCCGCGCGACATCGTGACCAAGAAGTCCATCGAGAACGCCGTGGCCGTGATCATGGCCACGGGTGGCTCGACCAACGCGGTGCTGCACTTCCTGGCGATTGCCCATGCGGCGGGCGTGGAATGGAGCATCGACGACTTCGAGCGCGTGCGCGTGAAGACCCCTGTTTTGTGCGACCTCAAGCCCAGCGGCAAGTACCTGGCCGTGGACCTGCACCGCGCAGGCGGCATTCCGCAGGTCATGAAGGTGCTGCTCAACGCGGGCCTGCTGCATGGCGACTGCCTCACCATCGAGGGCAAGACGGTGGCCGAAGTGCTGAAGGACGTACCCGACCAGCCGCGCGCCGACCAGGACGTGATCCGCCCCATCAACAACCCCATGTACGCACAGGGCCACCTGGCCATCCTCAAAGGCAACCTGAGCCCCGAAGGCGCGGTGGCCAAGATCACAGGACTCAAGAACCCCGTCATCACCGGCCCAGCCCGCGTGTTTGAAGACGAGCAATCGGCACTGGAAGCCATCCTGGCAGGCAAGATCAAAGCCGGTGACGTGATGGTGCTGCGCTACCTGGGCCCCAAGGGCGGCCCTGGCATGCCCGAGATGCTGGCGCCCACCGGGGCGCTCATCGGCGCCGGGCTGGGCGAAAGCGTGGGCCTGATCACCGACGGCCGCTTCTCCGGCGGCACCTGGGGCATGGTGGTGGGCCACGTGGCGCCCGAGGCTGCAGCGGGTGGCACCATTGCCTTTGTCCACGAAGGCGACAGCATCACCATCGACGCGCGCCAGCTGCTGCTGGAGCTGAATGTGAGCGAAGAAGAGATTGCCCGGCGCCGAGCCGCCTGGACGGCCCCCGCCCCGCGCTACACGCGGGGCGTGCAGGCCAAGTTTGCGTTCAATGCATCGAGCGCCAGCAAGGGCGCGGTGCTGGACGCCTATTGAAGAGGCTTTGGAAGATCTAGCAGCAGGGAGAGTTCGGGGAGCGATCCCCCCCTGCCGCGCTCCAGACAAAAAAACGCCCGGAAGCATTGCTCCGGGCGTTTTTTGTTGTCGGCGGGCAAAGCACACCAGCGCTGCATTCAGCGCGGCTTGCGCGGCTGGATGCCCAGGGCTTCCTTGTGCTTGTTGATGCGGTCCTGTTTGCGCTGGTCCATTTTTTCCATGGCCTTGCGCTTGGTGTAGCCTGTGGAATCGGCCCAGGCCCACCACAGCGCTGTGGCCCCGAAAGGCGCCAGCACCCACCACCAGGACCAGGCCGCCACGGGGCCGATTTCAAAATATTTCAGTGCCAGTATGAGAAGGGAAAGACCCAGCAGATACATCGCAATCTCCAGAAAACGCCATCACAGGCCTGATTGATGAGGGACAAGGGCCTGTCAACCCAAGTCACTACAATCGCATTAAAAGCACTGTAACTCAACCACAGGAAATCCCACCATGAAGCGTACCCTGATCACTCTTGCCATGACGCTGTCGGTTGCGGCACCCGCAATGGCCGACATGGCCCTGGCGACATCGAAGAACTGCATGGCCTGCCACGCAGTGGACAAGAAGCTGGTGGGCCCGTCGTACAAGGACGTGGCTGCCAAGTACGCAGGCCAGAAAGACGCCGTGGACAAGCTGGCCGCCAAGATCGTCAAGGGCGGCTCTGGCGTGTGGGGCCCCGTTCCCATGCCTGCCAACGCACAGGTCAACGACGCAGACGCCAAGAAGCTGGCCGCTTGGGTGCTGACGCAGAAGTAAAACACTCTTCAAGCCACTGCGGCTCTGGGGTGTAACGCCCCAAATCCGCAACAAAAAAGCCGCGCCACAGGGTATGTGACGCGGCTTTTGTTTTGGGGGGTGATCGCAAGCGCTGCGCGCAGGCGCCTGCGGCGCCCTTCTCGATCAATTGCAGCGGCTTCGATCACCGTCGGGGGATGATCGACCCGGATTCTGTGGCCACGTCACATCGCTGCGCGATATGAGTGTCCACGAACCCTGCAAGCGCTATGCGCGGGCGCCTGCGGCGCCCTTCTCGATCAGTTGGCCTTGGCCAATTGATCCAGGATTGCGGGGTTTTCCAACGTCGAGGTGTCCTGCGTGATGGCCTCGCCCTTAGCAATGCTGCGCAGCAGGCGGCGCATGATCTTGCCGCTGCGGGTCTTGGGCAGGTTGTCGCCAAAGCGGATGTCCTTGGGCTTGGCAATGGGGCCGATTTCCTTGGCGACCCAGTTGCGCAGTTCGTTGGCGATCTGCTTGGCCTCTTCGCCCGTGGGGCGCGAGCGCTTGAGCACAACAAACGCGCAGATGGCCTCGCCGGTCACGTCGTCGGGGCGGCCCACCACGGCGGCTTCGGCCACCAGGTCGGTCTTGGAGACCAATGCCGATTCGATCTCCATCGTGCCCATGCGGTGGCCCGAGACGTTGAGCACGTCGTCGATGCGCCCGGTGATGCGGAAGTAGCCCCGGTCGGCACTGCGCACGGCGCCGTCACCGGCCAGGTAGTAGCCCTTGAGTTCTTCGGGGAAGTAGGCCTTCTTGAAGCGCTCGGGGTCGTTCCAAATGGTGCGGATCATGCTGGGCCAGGGCTTCTTGATGACCAGGATGCCGCCCGCGCCGTTGGCGACGTCGTTGCCCATCTCGTCCACGATGGCGGCCGAGATGCCGGGCAGCGGCAGCGTGCAGCTGCCGGGCACCAGCGGTGTGGCGCCGGGCAGCGGGGTGATGACGTGGCCGCCGGTCTCGGTCTGCCAGAAGGTGTCCACGATGGGGCAGCGCTCGCCGCCCACGTTCTTGTGGTACCACATCCAGGCTTCGGGGTTGATGGGCTCGCCCACGCTGCCCAGGATGCGCAGGCTCGACAAATCCGAGCGCGCGGGGTGCACCGCAGCGTCACCCTCGGCCGCCTTGATGAGCGAGCGGATGGCGGTGGGCGCGGTGTAGAAGATCGTGCACTTGTGCTTTTCGATCATCTGCCAGAAGCGGCCAGCGTTGGGGAAGGTGGGGACGCCTTCAAAAATGATCTGCGTGGCGCCCGCTGCCAGCGGGCCGTAGGCCACATAGGTGTGGCCGGTGATCCAGCCGATGTCGGCGGTGCACCAGAACACGTCGTCGGCCCGCAGGTCGAACGTCCAGTCCATGGTGAGCTTGGCCCACAGCAGGTAGCCGCCGGTAGCGTGCTGCACGCCCTTGGGCTTGCCGGTGGAGCCGCTGGTGTACAGGATGAACAGTGGGTGCTCGGCGCCCACGGGCACGGGGGCGCATTCGGTGCTTTGCCCGGCCAGCATCTCGCCAAAGGTCTTGTCGCGGCCCGCCACCATGTTGCAGGCCGTGGCCGTGCGCTGGTAGACGAAGACGTTGCGGATGGTGTCGCAGCCGCCCATGGCCAGGGCTTCGTCGATGATGGCCTTGAGCGGCAGCTCCTTGCCGCCACGCATCTGGTAGTTGGCGGTGATCACAGCCACGGCACCCGCGTCGATGATGCGCTCCTGCACCGCCTTGGCGCTGAAGCCGCCGAACACCACGCTGTGCGTGGCGCCGATGCGCGCGCAGGCCTGCATGGCGATCACGCCCTCGATGGTCATGGGCATGTAGATCAGCACGCGGTCGCCCTTGGTCACGCCGTGGGCCTTGAGCGCGTTGGCAAACTGGCTGACGCGGGCCAGCAGTTCCTTGTAGGTGATCCTGGTGACCGTGCCGTCGTCGGCTTCGAAGACGATGGCGGTCTTGTTCTCGGTGGGGGTGCCGATGTGGCGGTCCAGGCAGTTGGCCGATGCGTTCAGCTCGCCATCGTCAAACCATTTGAAGAACGGGGCATTCGACGTGTCCAGCGTGCGGTTGAAAGGCTTGGTCCAGTTCACGTTCTCGCGCGCCAGGCGGGCCCAGAAGCCTTCGAAGTCCTTGTCGGCCTCGGCACACAGTGCGTCGTAGCCCGCCATGCCGGACACGCGGGCGGCCTTGACGACCGCATCGGACGGCGGGAACACGCGGTTCTCGACCAAAACGGACTCGATCGCGGATGTGGGCGCACTCATGGTGTTGTCTCCTGGTTTTGATGGAATTGAAATTGGGCGGTACTGTCGGGCGCAGCACTTACAAGCCACTGACTGGCGCGAAGCTTACAGAATCTACACCCTGCGCCGGGCCGGGATGGCCGCTGGGGGGAAGGGCTGTCACGCCACGCCCCTAAAATCGCGCGACCCAAGCCCCTCCAACCTTTCCCTTTCCCTATGACGCAGCCCAAAAACTCCGCCTCTCCCTTGCCGATGCGCCCCCTGCCCTCGCTGATCTTTGCGAGCCGCTGGCTGCAGCTGCCCCTGTACCTGGGCCTGATCCTGGCGCAGGCGGTGTATGTCTTCCACTTCTGGGTGGAGCTGGTGCACCTGATCGAAGCCGCCTTTGGCAACTCGGCGGCGCTCAAGAGCCTGGTCTCCAGCATTGGCTACAAGAGCGATTTCGAGGTCACCGCGCTCAATGAGACCATCATCATGCTGGTGGTGCTGGCGCTGATCGACGTGGTCATGATCTCCAACCTGCTGATCATGGTGATCGTGGGCGGCTACGAAACCTTTGTGTCGCGCCTGCACCTCGAAGACCACCCCGACCAGCCCGAATGGCTGAGCCACGTGAACGCCTCGGTGCTCAAGGTCAAGCTGGCCACCGCCATCATCGGCATCAGCTCCATCCACCTGCTCAAGACCTTCATCAACGCCGCCAACTACGACGTCAAGGTGCTGATGTGGCAGACCATCATCCACACCGTGTTCCTGCTCAGCGCGCTGGCGATTGCGCTGACCGACCGCCTGATGTCGCACACGGCCCCCGCAGCCAACCACCACTGAGCCCCCCGGCCGCCGCAGCGCCATGCAATGCCCGCAGTGCAACTGGCAGAACCCGGCCTCGTACACCCACTGTTTCAGCTGCAACGCGCCCCTGGCCGCAGCGGGTGAGGGGCCCGGACCACGCGCTGCAGGGGCAGCCCCTGGCAAGGCACACCCTCGTTCAAAGCCCTCCCCCACCCCAGCGCAGCACACGCAGGCGGCCGTGTTCCCCAGCATGCTGGCGCGCCTGGGCGCCACGCTGATCGATGGCCTGGCCATGGTGGCCGTCCCGGCGGCCCTGCTGACCGCCTGGGCGCTGGCCAGCGGCGCCCTCGATAGCGCTCTACCCGGCCCCCTGCTGGCCGCCGCCCTGGCGCTGGGCGCCCTGGGACTGTTCCTGCCGGGGCTGATGGATGCGCTGGGCGCGGGCTCTTTCGGCAAGCGGGCGCTGGGCCTGCGGGTGGTCACCCACACGGGCGAGCGGCCGGGCGCGGCGCGTTCGGCGCTTCGGCACTTCCTGAAATATTCGATCACCCTCGGCCTCACGCTGGCCGTGCCGTTTTTGCTGCACCGCCTGCTCACGGCGCTGTTTGGCGAGCGCGGCCTGCACAGCTCCATGACGGGCACCTTTGTGGTTGCGCGCGATGCCGACGACGCCGCCGTCCGCGAGGCGATTGCCAACGCCCCGGGGCCCGGCTGGTTCCTCAAGGGGCTGGTGGTGCTGGGCGGCATGGCGGTGCTGGGCCTGGCCGTGGTGGTCGCGCTGGTGCTGTGGAGCCCCCGCAGTGAGCCCGCCAACCCGCAGCGCGATACCGTGCGCCAGCTCGATGGCGCGGCGCGGGTGGTGCTGAAACTGGTGGAGAACCACTACCGCAGCACAGGCAGGTTTCCGCCCAGTGCAGCCGCCATCGGCCTGGGGCCGTCCGGCCCGTCCGAACGCCTGCCTGCGGGCTTCCAGGCCCTGAGCATCGACCCCGCCAGCGGCGTGGTGCGGCTGACGATTGCCGAGGGCGTGGGCGGCACCGAGGGCGCAGCCCTGGCGGGCAAGCACCTGGTCTACACCCCGCTGCTGCGCACCCGCCAACAGCAGACCGACATCCGCCAGTGGCAATGTGGCAGCGACGACATTGCGCGCAGCGACCGCCCGTTCCAGTGCCGCCACACCTCTACCCGTGCGGCGCCGTAGGGCGGCCATGGCCCGGCCCGGGCCCGGTGCATGGCGCTGTTGAACGGCGCAGGGACAAAAATTTTGAATAAAAACAGGGCTTACCGCGCAACAGTCATGCCCTGATAGCTATCAAAAATATAGCATTTACACCCCACCCTCCCGCTCCCAGATTTCTCCCCAATCGGGCGGCACAGTGCAGGCCATCCCCCCACTGTTCCCACTTGCAGGAGAAATCCATGGACCACAGCCCCCTCACCCCCGCTCCCATCCACCCTGCCGCGCAGGCCTCTGCCAACCGCCGATTTGCCCTGAGCGCCCTGGGCTCGCTGGGCGTGGCCACCCTGTGGGGTTGCGGCGGGGGCAGCGATACAGCCGCCACGGACACCACCGATACATCGGGCACGGGAACGGGCACTGGGACCGGGACCGGGACCGGGACCGGGACCGGGACAGGAACCGGTACCGGCACAGGCACCGGGACGGGTACAGGCACCACCACCACTTGCTCGGTCGTGCCCGAGGAAACCGCCGGCCCCTACCCCGCCGACGGCTCCACGGCCAGCAACAACACCTACAACGTGCTGGCGCTCAGCGGCATCGTGCGCTCGGACATCCGCAGCTCCATCGGCTCGTCCACCCAGGTCGGGGGCGTGCCACTCACCATCACCATCACGCTGACCAACACCCAGGCCAGCTGCGCCCCGCTGGCGGGCTACGCCATCTACCTGTGGCACTGCACGCAGGACGGCAACTACTCGGTCTACACCTCCAACAACATCGCCGACAACTACCTGCGCGGCGTGCAGGCCACCGATGCCAATGGCACCGTCACCTTCACCACCATCGTGCCCGGCTGCTACGCGGGCCGCATGCCCCACATGCACCTGGAGGTGTACCCCAGCCTCGCCGCCGCCAGCAACGCCCGCAACAAGGTCAAGACCACGCAGCTGGCCTTCCCCACCGCGCTGCTCAGCAGCATCTACAGCAGCAATGCGGGCTACAGCGCCAGCGTGCGCAACCTCGCGTCCATCACCTTTGCCACCGACAACGTGTTCAGCGACGGCACCACGCTGGAGATGACCAGCATGCAGGCCAACACCGGCGGTGGCTATGCCGCCAACATCACGATCTCGATCGCCGCCTGATCCCCATCTCTCTCTTCCACAAGGCAACCCCCATGTCCGTGATTCGCAGCTCTCTCGCCCGCCTGGCCCTTCTGGCCCTGGGCGCCACCACCCTCACCGCCTGGGCCCAGCCGGAGCGTGGCGGCACGCCGCCTGCACCACCGCCCGAGGCCTATGCCGCCTGCAAGGGCAAGGCCGAAGGCGCGTCCGTCACGCTGACCATGCCGGACGGCAAAACCCTGACAGGCACATGCCGCACAATGAACGGCACCTTGGTGGCCATGCCCGCAGGCGGGCCCGGTGGCCCCGGCGGCGCAGGCGGCCCACCACCTGCCCGCTGATCGCTGACCGCCACCCCAGCCCCATGCCCCACCTGACGCTGCACCGCAAAGCCTTCATCGCCCTGGCCGCCCTGTTGGTGGCCCTGCTGCTGATCTTCGCGGGCTTCTCGCGCCTGGGCCTGCAGCGGGGCCTGGGGCCGTATGTGGCCGAGATCGAGCTGGCGCGCATGGACTGGCTGGCCGAGCGCCTGCAGGCCCACCACACCCAGGCGGGCGGATGGGACAGCCTGCGCAGCCAGTCCACGCTGTGGGGCCGCCTCAGCCACCCCGGCGGCGGCCCGCGCCGCCCCGGCGCACCGCCCTCGGGCAACCCCGGCAGTGCGCCCGACACACGCCCCGGCACGCCCCCGGGCCAGACGGACTCGGCCCCCCGCCCCCACCGCCCGACGACCAGCGCAGCCAGGGCCCGGGCAGCGGCCCACCCCCCCAGCGCCACCGCGATGACATCTACCCCCGCCTGGGCCTGCTCGACGCGCAGGAGCGCCTGGTGGTGGGCACCGCGCCCCAGCCCGGCGGCGCACGACTGGCGCTGCGCGGCACCGATGGCCAGACCATCGGCCACCTGGTGCTGGCGCCGCCCCAGGGGGTGCGCAGCGAGGCCGACCAGACCTTTCTGGCCCAGCACCTGGGCTTTGTGGCCTGGACCGGCCTGGCCGGGCTGGCGCTGGCGCTGCTGCTGTCGGGCTGGCTGGCGCGGCGCTGGCTGGGCCCCGTCGAGGCCCTGGCCACCGGCGCACGTGGCATTGCGCAAGGCGCCCTGCACACCCGCGTGCCCGTGCACGGCAACGACGAACTGGCCCAGTTGGCCCGCACCTTCAACACCATGGCCGAACAACTGAGCAGCATCGAGGCCAGCCGCCGCCAGTGGCTGGGCGACGTGGCCCACGAACTGCGCACCCCCCTGGCCGCCATGCGCGCCGAGATCGAGGCCGTGCAGGACGGCATCCGCCCCTTTGACGACAAGACCGCGCTGCGCCTGCACCGGCAGGTGATGCGCCTGATCCAGCTGGTGGGCGACCTGCGCGCCAGCCTGGACGCGGCGGGCACCAGCGCGCCCTCGGCCCAGGTGCCCGTGCACCCGCTGTCGCTGCTGGGCGAGGCACTGGCGTCCATGCGCCCACGCCTGGCGCAGGCGGGCATTGGCGTAGACACCGCAGGCCTGGACGCCCTGGCCAAGCAAGTGCCCGCGCCGCTGGTGCTGGGCGACGCGCAGCAGCTGCACCAGGTGTTCTTGAACCTGCTGGAGAACAGCCTGCGCTACACCGATGCAGGCGGCCGGCTGCAGATTTCGGCGCGCGAAGTGGCGGCGCCCAGCGGCGCGGCCCACCCGCAGGTGCTGCAGGTGCAACTGGACGACAGCGCGCCCGGTGTGCCCGCGCACGAGCTGCCGCGCATCTTCGAGCGCCTGTACCGCGCCGAGACCTCGCGCAACCGCGACCATGGCGGCTCGGGCCTGGGCCTGGCGATCTGCCGCGCCATCGTGCTCGCACATGGCGGCACGCTGGTGGCCGAGGGATCGCCCCTGGGCGGGCTGCGCATCACGCTGACCCTGCCCCTTCTGGACAACACCACCCCATGAGCCCACGCATCCTCGTCGTCGAAGACGAACCCGACATCGCCGCCATCGTGGTGGACTACCTGCGCCACGCGGGCTACACGGTGGAGCACCAGGCCGAGGGCCGTGCAGCCCTCGCAAGCCTCATCACCACACCGCCCGACCTCACGCTGCTGGACATCATGCTGCCCGGCATGGATGGCCTCGACATCCTGCGCCAGGCGCGGCGCCACACGCAGCACCCGATCATCATGCTCACCGCCCGCGTGGAAGAGGTGGATCGCCTGATTGGCCTGGAACTGGGCGCGGACGACTACATCTGCAAACCGTTTTCGCCGCGCGAGGTGGTGGCCCGCGTCAAGGCCGTGCTGCGCCGCGCGGCGCCCGGCGCGCCACCGCTGGTAGGCGTGGCAACAGCCCTGGTGCTGGACGAAGCCCTGTGGCAAGCCACGCTGCACGGCACGCCGCTCCACCTCACGCGCCGCGAATTCAAGCTGCTGCAGGTGCTGGCGCGCCAGCGGGGCCGCATCTTCTCGCGCGCCCAGCTGCTCGACCAGGCCTATGACGACACGCTGGACGTGAACGAGCGCGCCATCGACAGCCACATCAAGAACCTGCGCAAGAAACTCAAGGCCGCCAGCGGCGACGACACCGACTGGATCCGCTCGGTGTACGGCGTGGGCTTTGCGCTCGACCCGGCCGCGTCGAACTGAGCCTGCGCGCCATCGGCACACGGCAGTGTCGCGCAGGTGCAGCCACGCAGCCCGACCGGCCGGGGGCCGCCGCTAAACTGGCGCGTCCGCCCCCGCCCGCCCTGTCCGCCCTGCACAGCGCAGAGGTCCACCAGCCCTGTGCACCGAGAGCCCGCCCATGCCCGCCACCACTCTGACCGAGCCCGCCGCCAGCCTTGAGCACCCCCTGCAGCGGCCCTTCTTGAGCCCGCAGGAGCGCGAAGCCATCAACCGGGGCCGCTGGTTTGCGGCGCTCACGCCCTCGCTGCGGCACGACATCTTCCGGCTGGGCCGCGTCACCCGCTATGCGCACGGCCAGATGATCGTGGAGCAGGGCGAACCCGCCCAGGACTGGTTTGCCTGCGCCAGCGGCGCCATCCGCTTTCGGCGCACCACACCCGCAGGCAAACAGGTGACGCTGGCCTATGTGGAGCCCGGCATCTGGGTGGGCGAAGCCGAGGTGCTGCACGGCGGGCCCAACACCTACGACGGGCATGCCCACGGCCCCACCACGGTGCTCAGCCTGGCCGAGGGCGTGTTCCGCCAGCTGCTGCGTGCGCACCCCGAGTTTGGCGAAGCCCTGCTCACGCTACAGGCGCGCCGCATGCGCTACCTGTACTGGATGATGGAAGACATGGCCACCCTGCCCCTGCGCGCGCGGCTGGCAAAGCAGCTGCTGCATGTGCTGCGCCGCTTTGGCGAACGCGCCGCCATGCCGGGCCAGCGCGGCGCCATCGGGCTGTCGCTGGTGCAGGACGAGCTGGCGCAGCTGCTGGGCGGCTCGCGCCAGCGCATCAATGTGGAACTCAAGTGGATGGAGCGCGAGGGCATCATCGGCATCCACCAGCGCAGCATCGTGGTCTACCAGCAGGACCAGCTCGAAGCGCTGGCGCAGCAGGAGGTGTCGGACGCCCGGGCCGAGACGCAGGGCGGTAGCCAGGGTGGCTCGGCGCCTTGAGCCTGGCAGAGCGGGAACCTCTGCCGTCAAAGCAACCGTTCGTCACACCCAGCGCACCTCAAAACATCAAATTTGATAGCAACCATCGTTTGATGGACGCGCGCAAACGCCCTTTTTCTTCATCAATTCAGTGGCACACAGGGGGCGCAGCGCCCCCGGCAGACATCAGCGCCCCACCATCTGCCCAGGCACCACCCACTGGTCAAACTGCTCGCCCGTCACATGGCCCGAAGCCACGGCCGCCGCACGCAGGCTGGTGCCTTCCTTGTGTGCCTTCTTGGCAATGAAGGCGGCCTTGTCGTAGCCAATGTGCGGGTTCAGCGCTGTCACCAGCATCAGCGACTGCTCCACCAGGTCGTTGATGCGTGCCTGGTTGGGCGCTATGCCCACGGCGCAGTGCTCGTTGAAGCTGGTCATGCCGTCGGCCAGCAGGCGCACGCTCTGCAAGAAGTTGTGGATGACCAGGGGCCGGAACACATTCAGCTCGAAGTTGCCCGAGGCCCCGCCGATGTTGATGGCCACGTCGTTGCCCAGCACCTGCGCGCACAGCATGGTCAGCGCCTCGCACTGCGTGGGGTTGACCTTGCCCGGCATGATGGACGAGCCCGGCTCGTTCTCGGGGATGGCGATCTCGCCCAGCCCGCTGCGCGGGCCGCTGGCCAGCCAGCGCACATCGTTGGCAATCTTCATCAGGCTGGCCGCCAGGGTCTTGAGCGCGCCATGGGCATGCACCAGCGCGTCGCAACTCGCAAGCGCTTCGAACTTGTTGGGGGCGGTGACCAGCGGCAGGCCGGTCAGGTCGGCCAGCTCCTTGGCCACGGCCTGCGCATAACCAGCGGGCGCATTGAGCCCCGTGCCCACCGCTGTGCCGCCCAGGGCCAGCTCGCCCAGATGGGGCAGCGCGGCGCGCACATGCTGCTCGCCATGCTGCAGCTGCGCCACCCAGCCCGAGATCTCCTGGCCCAGCGTGAGGGGCGTGGCGTCCTGCAAATGCGTGCGGCCAATCTTCACGATGCCGTCAAACGCCCGGGCCTTGGCCGCCAGCGTGGTGCGCAGGCCGTGCAGCGCGGGCAGCAGGCGGTGCATCAGCGCGTCCACCGCCGCCAGGTGCATGGCGGTGGGGAACACGTCGTTGCTCGACTGGCTTTTGTTCACCTCGTCATTCGGGTGCACCAGCCGCGCCTCGCCACGCGGGCCACCCAGCAGCTCGCTCGCGCGGTTGGCCAGCACCTCGTTCATGTTCATGTTGGTCTGCGTGCCCGATCCGGTCTGCCACACCACCAGCGGAAACTCCTGCAGGTGGCCGCCGCCAATCACCTCGTCCGCCGCCGCCACGATGGCGGTGGTCTTGGCCGCATCGAGCAGGCCCAGCGCGTGGTTCACATAGGCGCTGGCCCGCTTGACCTGCGCCAGCGCGCGGATCAGCTCGGGCGCCATGCGCTCGCCCGAGATCGCAAAGTGGTGCAGCGAGCGCTGCGTCTGCGCGCCCCACAGCCGGTCGGCAGGCACATCGATGGGGCCGAAGGTGTCTTTTTCGGTGCGGACTGCGGTCGGGGCGGGGGTGGAAGTTTTCACGGGCGGGCCTTGCCGCTCAGCGAGCGAATGGGGGGTGGAACGAAACACCAGACCGCAGCATACCCACCCCAGGCTACGGCGTGCCAGCACCCGCCAGCCCCCCCCCCAAGGCCCCTGACAGGACCGCGCAAGCCCGGCGGGGGATAATTCGGGGTTCGCGTTTTCCCTAAAMCCCCCACCGCCATGACCACGACGACCATTCGCCAAGAAGACCTGATCGAATCCATTGCCGGCGCGCTGCAGTACATCAGCTACTACCACCCCACCGACTACATCGCCCACCTGGCCCGCGCCTACGAGCGCGAAAAGAGCCCGGCGGCCAAGGATGCGATCGCCCAGATCCTGACCAACAGCAAGATGAGCGCCACCGGCCAGCGCCCCATCTGCCAGGACACCGGCATCGTCAACGTGTTCCTGAAGGTGGGCATGGACGTGCGCTGGGAAGGCTTCGATGCTGGCGTCGATGGCAAGCCCTGCAGCCTGGACGACGCCATCAACGAAGGCGTGCGCCGTGGCTACAACCACCCCGACAACACGCTGCGCGCCTCGGTCGTGGCCGACCCGCAGTTCGCCCGCAAGAACACCAAGGACAACACCCCCGCCGTGATCTTCACCGAGATCGTGCCCGGCAACACCGTGGACATCACCGTGGCAGCCAAGGGCGGTGGCTCGGAGAACAAGTCCAAGATGTACATGCTCAACCCCGGTGACAACGTGGTGGACTGGGTGCTCAAGACCGTGCCCACCATGGGCGCTGGCTGGTGCCCGCCCGGCATGCTGGGCATCGGCATTGGCGGCACGGCGGAGAAGGCGGTGCTCATGGCCAAGGAAAGCCTGATGGACGACCTGGACATGTACGAGCTGCAGGCCAAGCAAGCCAGCGGGGCCGAACTCGACAATGTCGAAAAACTGCGCCTGGAGCTGTTTGAAAAGGTCAACGCCCTGGGCATTGGCGCGCAGGGCCTGGGCGGCCTGACGACGGTGCTGGACGTCAAGATCAAGATGTACCCCACGCACGCGGCGAGCAAGCCGATTGCGATGATCCCCAACTGCGCTGCCACGCGCCATGCGCACTTCGTGATGGACGGCTCGGGCCCCGTGTACCTCACGCCCCCCAGCCTGGACCTGTGGCCCAACGTGGACTGGGCGCCCGACTACAACAAGAGCAAGAAGGTCAACCTGGACACGCTGACCAAGGAAGAAGTCGCCAGTTGGAAGCCCGGCGACACGCTGCTGCTCAACGGCAAGATGCTGACCGGCCGCGATGCCGCGCACAAGCGCATCCAGGACATGCTGGCCAAGGGCGAGAAGCTGCCCGTGGACTTCACCAACCGCATCATTTACTACGTGGGCCCCGTGGACCCCGTGAAGGGCGAGGCCGTGGGCCCCGCAGGCCCCACCACCGCCACGCGCATGGACGGTTTCACCGAGATGATGCTGGCCCAGACCGGCCTGATCGCCATGGTGGGCAAGGCCGAACGCGGCCCCGTCGCCATCGAGGCCATCAAGAAGCACCAAAGCGCCTACCTCATGGCCGTGGGCGGCGCCGCCTACCTGGTCTCCAAGGCCATCAAGACCGCCCAGGTCGTGGGCTTTGCCGACCTGGGCATGGAAGCCATCTATGAGTTCGACGTGGTGGACATGCCCGTGACCGTGGCCGTGGACGCGGGTGGCACCAGCGCCCACATCACCGGCCCGGCCGAGTGGCAAAAGCGCATCGCCTCGGGCGAGTTCAAGGGCATCGAAGTCGCGACGGCCTGAGCCCGGCCCATGCCATGACCCAGGCGCCATGTACCAGCGCCTGTGACAGCTCTCCCAACCGCCTTCGGGCGGTTTTTTCTTGCGCGCTCGCACCTGCCAGCACGGAGGCGGCGTCTTTCCTACAATCCACGCTTTCGTCCAACAGCCAGAGCTTGGTTTTTTGATGCCGCAGGCCTCTTCTCCCATCGGTGTTTTTGACAGTGGCGTCGGCGGGCTGAGCGTGCTGCGCGCGCTGCTGGCAGCCATGCCCCATGAGCGCTTCGTTTACCTAGCCGACAGCGCCAACGCACCCTATGGCGAACGCGGCGACGCCTATGTGGCGGCACGCACCCATGCCATCACCCAGTACCTGTGCGAGCAGCACGGCATCAAGGCCCTGGTGGTGGCCTGCAACACCGCCACGGCAGCCGCCATCCACGAGGTGCGCAGCAGCCACCCCACATTGCCCTTGGTAGGCCTGGAGCCTGCCATCAAGCCCGCCCTGGCCGTCACCAAGACCGGACATGTGGGCGTGATCGGCACGCGGGGCACGCTCACCAGCACCAAGTTCGGCAAGCTGATGGCTTCACTGGAAGGCCAGGCGCAGTTTGTTGTGCAGCCCTGTGATGGCCTGGCCCACGCCATCGAGCGCAGCGTGGCACAGCCGGTGGCCGCCCCGGGCAGCCCCGTCGATGCCACAGAGACTGGCGCGCTGTGCGCGCGCTATGTCCAGGCCATGGGCAGTTTTGGCACCGGCGCTGGGCAAATGGACACCCTGGTGCTGGGCTGCACGCATTACATCTTCGTGGCCCACGAGCTGCGTGCGCTGGTGGGGCCGGGCGTCCAGTTCATCGAGACCGGCGAGCCCGTGGCCCGACAGACGCGGCGCCTGCTGGAAGCTGCTGGCCTGCTGCATGTGCCCGCAGAAACTCGGCCGGGCCAGCCCCCCGCAACGCCGCACGGGGCTACGCCCCCGGTGCAACTGCTGACCACGGGCCCCGTCACCATGCTGGAGGCCGCCGCGCAGCGCTGGCTGGACCTGCCCGCGAGTTGCTGCCAGTCTGTGCAAGTGCCCTGATTCAAAGCAAAAATCGGCCTCTGCGCGTATCCATCAAGCCTGAATAGCTACCAAAATAATAGCAATAGCATTTCAGGCTTGAATTCACAGCCCTCAGGACTGCTCCACACCCCACAGCCGGGTGCCCGCGTGTTCCACATGCGTGAGGTACAAGCGCAGGTCGAACTCGTACTGGTGGTACTGCGGCTCCATGTGGGTGCACAGCTGGTAGAAGGCTTTGCCATGGTCCTTCTCGCGCAGGTGGGCCAGTTCATGGACCACGATCATGCGCAGGAACTCGTCCGGCGCCTGCTTGAACATCGCGGCAATGCGGATCTCGTGTTTGGCCGTCAGCCGGTTGCCCTGCACACGCGACACCGCCGTGTGCAAACCCAGTGCATGGCGCACCACGTGGATCTTGTTGTCGAACAGCACCTTGTTGACCGTGCCCGCGTTGCGCAGGTAGCGCGCCTTCAGCTCCTGCGTGTAGTCGTACAGCGCCTTGTCGCTGCGCACGGCGTGGGCTGCGGGGTACTTGCGCAGCAGAACAGCCCCGAGCTTTCCCTGCGCCAGCAGGTCGCGCGCCTGCTCCTGCAGAGCCGCAGGGTAAGAACGCAGATAAGGGAGGTCGGAAGTCATGGCAGGGAGCGACATGGCGGCATGGTTGCCACGCGGTGGCAAGGCAGCTAGGCAGGCATGCCAACCACCTGTGGGCCTCAGCATGAAGCCGGGACACAGCCGCCCGGCCTTGTTGAGCGCCTTGCTTGCGCCGCGAAGCGTCAGTGCAGGTGGCGAGGACGGCGACCACCGCCGCCACCATGGCCACTGCTGCCTGGCCCCCCCGGGCCGCGCGGGGGCTTGCCGATTTCCAGCGAGTTCACCAACGCATCAAACCGCTGGCTGAACAACTTGTCGATTTCCGCGACCACGCCGCCCAGCTCGGCGCCATCAAAGTGACGCTCCATCATGTTCACCACGTCCTGCACCAGCAGGTCACGCTGCACCTGCATGATGGCGGCCGGGGTGGGGCCGACGAACAGCATCACAAAGTCGTCGCGCGACTCGGCGCCCTGCTCTTCCTCTTCCTCGTCAAAGTCGGCGTCGTAGAACGTGACCTCGATCGCGGCCCCCTGCTCGGCCAGTTCGTTGAGGCTCATGCACATCTCGTCGAGCGACTGGCGAAAGTCCTCATCGCCCCGCACGGTCCAGCACATCTGCAGCAGATGCTCTTGCGCATCAAACTTGATGCCCGGCTCTTCCTCGTACGCACTGGCCGCGCCATCGGCCAGCGAACGGGCTCCAGCGTACTTCCACAAAGGTTTGAGCGCTTCCTGGAGCTGGTCAAAACTCACATCAGCGCGCAAGGGGACCTGTCCGTGGACGTGGATTTCAAAGGGAGCGTTGTAACTTGACATGATTGATTCGTAGTGGTGCCCCGAGCCGGGGTCGAACCGGCACGCCCCTTTTCAGGAAAGCGGCGGATTTTAAGTCCGCAGTGTCTACCAATTTCACCATCGGGGCGCCGGCTGCTGAGCGCACACCTGCGTTGCAGCGTAACCCGGGCAGCACCTGTGCGCAATGCCCTGTCGCATCTCAGTCCACAGGCTTGCGCTTGAAAACGACGCAATCCGGAGCACCAAGAAAAAAGGGAAGCCTAAGCTTCCCTTTTCAAAATTGGAGCGGGAAAAGAGTCTCGAACTCTCGACCTCAACCTTGGCAAGGTTGCGCTCTACCAACTGAGCTATTCCCGCATTTGCCTGCCGCTTTAACGTATCCGTTATTGCTTATCAGCAAGCCTCAAATTATATCGCTATTTTTGGTCTCATTCGATTGCTGACCAAAAATTTTCCAATCACCTAACAGCCTTGCCCGTCTTCATCACAGCCAGAACCTTGAAGATTCTGAGCCATCGACGGTACAGACCGTATCTGGAGGCGCGGTCCGGAGTCGAACCGGACTAACCGGATTTGCAATCCGGGGCATAACCGCTTTGCTACCGCGCCAGGAATTCACATTCCTCTGACAAAAAAGGGAAGCATCTGCTTCCCTTTTTCTGGAAATTGGAGCGGGAAAAGAGTCTCGAACTCTCGACCTCAACCTTGGCAAGGTTGCGCTCTACCAACTGAGCTATTCCCGCATTTACCGAAGCCTTACATTGTACAACGTTTGCTGCGATGGAATGAATTGTAGCGCATTTTTGGGGCTCTCCAAAAAATTTTGCGTCAATGTTTCAAACCATCGGCGGCCGCCGACGAGGCAGCTGCTTTTTCGGCCGGAGCTGGTGCCACCACCGCCACCTCTTCGTCCGTCAGGGGCACGGGTTTGCTCTCCAGCGCCACTTCCAGCACCTTGTCGATCCAGCGCACGGGCACGATTTCCAGCCCGCTCTTCACGTTGTCGGGGATCTCCTGCAGATCCTTCACGTTTTCTTCAGGGATCAACACGGTCTTGATGCCGCCACGCAGTGCCGCCAGCAGCTTTTCCTTGAGCCCGCCAATGGCCGTGACCTCACCACGCAACGTGATTTCACCCGTCATGGCCACGTCGCCGCGCACAGGAATGCCCGTGAGCGCCGACACAAACGCGGTAGTCATCGCAGCGCCTGCACTCGGGCCGTCCTTGGGTGTGGCACCGTCTGGCACGTGGATGTGGATGTCGCGCTTCTCGAACGCTTCGTCCTTGATGCCCAGGATGCGCGCGCGGCTGCGCACCACTGTGCGTGCTGCCTCCACGGACTCCTTCATCACATCGCCCAGCGAGCCGGTGCGCGTGATCACGCCCTTGCCGGGCATGATCGCCGCTTCGATGGTCAGCAGGTCGCCGCCCACTTCGGTCCAGGCCAGGCCCACGACCTGCCCCACCTGGTTTTGCAACTCGGCGCGGCCATAGGTGTACTTGCGCACGCCCAGGAAGTCGGGCAGGTTGTCCGCCGTCACCACCACCTGGGGCGTGAGTTTCTTGAGCTGCAGGCCCTTGACCACCTTGCGGCAGATCTTGGAGAGTTCACGCTCCAGCGAACGCACGCCCGCCTCCCGCGTGTAGTACCGCACCATGTCGCGCACGGCGGGTTCGGTGATCAGCAGCTCTTCGTCCTTCACGCCATTGTTCTTGAGCTGCTTGGGCAGCAGGTACTTCATGGCGATGCTGGTCTTCTCGTCTTCGGTGTAGCCCGACAGGCGGATCACCTCCATGCGGTCCAGCAGGGCTGGCGGGATGTTCATCGAGTTGGAGGTCGCCACGAACATCACGTCGGACAGGTCGAAATCCACCTCGACGTAGTGATCGCCGAAGGTATGGTTCTGCTCGGGGTCCAGCACCTCCAGCAGCGCGCTCGATGGGTCGCCCCGGAAGTCCGTGCCCAGCTTGTCGATCTCGTCGAGCAGGAACAGCGGGTTACGCGTACCCACCTTGGAGAGGCTCTGCAGCACCTTGCCCGGCAGCGCGCCGATGTAGGTGCGGCGGTGCCCCCGGATCTCGGCCTCGTCGCGCATGCCGCCCAGGGCCATGCGCACATATTTGCGCCCCGTGGCCTTGGCGATCGACTGGCCCAGCGAGGTCTTGCCCACGCCCGGTGGCCCCACCAGGCACAGGATGGGCGCCTTGACTTTGTCCACGCGCTGCTGCACTGCAAGATATTCAAGGATGCGGTCCTTGACCTTGTCCAGGCCGTAATGGTCTTCGTTGAGCACACCCTCGGCATTCACCAGGTCATGCTTGATCTTGGTCTTTTTGCTCCAGGGCAGCGCGGTGAGCACGTCGATGTAATTGCGCACCACGGTCGCCTCGGCCGACATGGGCGACATCAGCTTGAGCTTCTTGAGTTCGGCCTCTGCCTTCTTGCGCGCTTCGGCTGGCATTTTGGCGAGCTTGATCTTTTTCTCGATCTCCTCGATGTCGGCGCCTTCGTCGCCCTCGCCCAGTTCCTTCTGGATGGCCTTGACCTGCTCGTTCAGGTAGAAGTCGCGCTGGTTCTTCTCCATCTGGCGCTTCACGCGGCCCCGGATCTTCTTGTCCACGTTAAGGATGTCCACCTCGCGGTCGAGCTGCTCGAACAGGTTTTCGAGGCGCGCCTTCACGTCCGACAGGTCCAGCACCACCTGCTTGTTCTCCAGCTTGAGCGGCAAGTGGGCAGCAATGGTGTCGGCCAGGCGGCCAGGATCGTCGATGCTGGAGATCGACGTGAGGATCTCGGGCGGGATCTTCTTGTTGAGTTTGACGTACTGGTCAAACTGCTGCATCACCGCACGGCGCAGGGCCTCGATCTCGCTGGGCTTGTTGGCCTCCGGCGTGGCCTCGACCGGCGTGACCGTGGCCATGAAATGCGTTTCGGTGTCGTCGATGGAAGTCACCAGCGCGCGCTGCTGGCCTTCCACCAGCACCTTCACCGTGCCATCGGGCAGCTTGAGCATCTGCAGGATGGTGGAGACGCAGCCGACGTCGAACATGTCCGACACCGAGGGCTCATCCTTGGCGGCTGCCTTCTGGGCGACCAGCATGATGCGGCGGTCGGCCTCCATGGCCATCTCAAGCGCCTTGATGCTCTTGGGACGGCCCACGAAGAGCGGGATCACCATGTGGGGGAACACCACCACATCGCGCAATGGCAGCAGTGGCAGGTCAATGGGGGTGGCTGGCAGGGGGGTATGTCCGGACATGGAAATCCTCAAAGTGCTCTGTGGAAGTGGTTCCACATGTGGGGATTTTCAACCCTTGCGCGCAGCCGTACTGGCGCAAGGGTTGATGGTGCAAGGGGCGACAACAAGGCGCCCGCTCCGGGCATCTCAGGCCTTCTTGGCCGCTTCGCGGTAGACGAGCAGCGGCGGCTTGTTTTCTTCGATGGTGGATTCATCCACCACCACTTTCTCGACATTGCTGGTATTGGGCAAATCGAACATCGTGCCGATCAGCGATTGTTCCAGGATCGAACGCAGTCCTCGGGCGCCTGTCTTTCGGGCTAGCGCCTTGCGGGCAATGGCTTTCAGCGCGGCAGGACGGATTTCGAGGTCCACACCCTCCATGGCCAGGAGCTTGCTGTACTGCTTGACCAGCGCGTTCTTGGGCTCGGTCAGGATCTGCACCAGGGCGTCTTCGCTCAGCTCGGCCAGCGCCGTCACCACGGGCATGCGGCCCACCAGCTCAGGGATCAGGCCGAACTTGATCAGATCTTCGGGCTCGATCTCGGTGAACACTTCGGTCAGCGAACGCTGCTTCTTGCTCTTGACCGATGCGCCAAAGCCGATGCCCGATGCCTCGGTGCGGTTCTCGATGACCTTCTCCAGGCCCGCGAACGCACCGCCACAAATGAACAGGATGTTGGTCGTGTCGATCTGCAAAAAGTCCTGGTTCGGGTGCTTGCGTCCACCCTGCGGCGGCACGCTGGCCATGGTGCCCTCGATGAGCTTGAGCAGCGCCTGCTGCACGCCCTCGCCCGACACGTCGCGCGTGATGCTCGGGTTGTCCGACTTGCGCGAAATCTTGTCGATTTCGTCGATGTAGACAATGCCGCGCTGGGCGCGCTCGACCTCGTAGTTGCAGCTTTGCAGCAGCTTCTGGACGATGTTTTCGACGTCCTCGCCCACATAGCCCGCCTCGGTCAGCGTGGTGGCATCGGCCATCACGAAGGGCACGTCCAGCATGCGCGCCAGGGTCTGGGCCAACAGCGTCTTGCCCGAGCCCGTGGGCCCGATCAAAAGGATGTTGCTCTTGGACAGCTCCACATCGTCCTTGTGAGCCTTGTCCTTGTGGCGCAGGCGCTTGTAGTGGTTATACACCGCGACCGCCAGCGTGCGCTTGGCCACTTCCTGGCCAATCACATAGTTGTCGAGGTTGGTTTTGATCTCTACCGGGGTGGGCAGGTCGCTGCGGCCTTCGCGGGCCAGGTCACCAGCCGGAAGCTCATCGCGAATGATCTCGTTGCACAGGTCAATGCACTCGTCGCAGATAAAGACCGACGGACCGGCGATCAGCTTCTTCACTTCATGCTGGCTTTTGCCGCAAAAAGAGCAGTAAAGGGTTTTTTCGCTGGAAGAGCCTTTTTTCTCGGCCATGGGGGCAATGCCTTGTTACGTACGGAAAGTTGTCGGGATGATAACCAAATAAAAAACGGCGTCTTCCCCGGGGGAAAACGCCGCTGTGTGAGCCTGTGGCGATCAGGAGCGCTTGCTGATCACCTGGTCCACCAGGCCGTATTCCTTGGCCTCGTCGGCCGACAGGAAGTAGTCGCGCTCGGTGTCGCGCTGGATCTTCTCCAGCGATTGGCCCGTGCGCTCGGCCAGGATGTTGTTGAGCTGCTCGCGGGTCTTGAGGATTTCGCGTGCGTGGATCTCGATCTCGGTGGCCTGGCCCTGCATGCCGCCCAGGGGCTGGTGGATCATGACCTTGGAGTTGGGCAGTGCAAAACGCTTGCCCTTTGCACCCGCCGCCAGCAGGAAGGCGCCCATGCTGGCCGCCATGCCGGTGCACAGGGTCGAGACATCGGGCTTGATGAAGTTCATGGTGTCAAAAATCGCCATGCCAGCGCTCACCGAGCCGCCAGGGGAGTTGATGTAGAACGAAATGTCCTTGTCGGGGTTCTCGCTCTCCAGGAACAGCAGCTGCGCCACCACCAGATTGGCGGTCTGGTCATTGACCGGACCCACCAGGAAAATCACGCGCTCCTTGAGCAGGCGCGAGTAGATGTCATAGGACCGTTCGCCACGGCCCGACTGCTCGATGACCATGGGGACCATGCCCAGGCCTTGTGTTTCCAATGCGCTCATGTTTTCTCCAGTCAAGCAGGTACTGTACCCAGAAATGAATTGGGGCCTGTGCACGAAAGCACAAGCCCCTGTGTGATGGCAACAACCGGGCAGTTTGGTAGCCAAACGCCCGGTCAGACCCATCAGCCCTGTTGGGCCATCAGTTCGTCAAACGACACGGCCTTTTCGACCACCTTGGCCTTGCCCAGCACGAATTCGGTCACGTTGTTTTCGATCACAACGGCTTCGACTTCGGCCAGACGCTGGCGGTCACCGAAGTACCAGCGCACCACGTCTTCGGGCTTCTCGTAGCTGGCAGCCAGCTCGTCGATGTGGGCCTTGAGCTGCTCGGGCTTGGCCTGCAGTTCGTTGGCGCGCACCAGCTCGGCCAGCACCAGGCCCAGGCGCACACGGCGCTCGGCTTGGGGGCGGAACACGTCTTCAGGGATCTCGGCCTTGTCGGCGTCCTTGATGCCGCGTTGCTTCAGCTCGGCGCGGGCGCCTTCCAGCAGACGGGCGATTTCAGCCTGGATGCTGGCGTTGGGCAGGTCCAGCTCGGCCTTGGCCACCAGGGCGTCCATCACGGCTTGCTTGTTGCGGGCCAGCAGGCGGAACTTGACTTCGCGCTCCAGGTTCTTCTTGATGTCGGCGCGCAGGCCATCCACGGAACCGTCGGCGATGCCCAGCGACTTGGCCAGGGCGTCGTTCACTTCGGGCAGGTGGGCGGCTTCGATCTTCTTCACGGTCACGAGGAAGTCGGCGGTCTTGCCAGCCACATCCTTGCCGTGGTACTCAGCGGGGAACGCCAGGGGGAAGGTCTTGCTTTCGCCGGACTTCATGCCACGCACGGCGTCTTCGAATTCCTTGAGCATCTGGCCTTCGCCGACCAGGAACTGGAAGTCTTCGGCCTTGCCGCCGTCAAAGGGTTCGCCGTCGATCTTGCCTTCGAAGTCCACGGTCACGCGGTCGCCGTCTTGGGCAGCGGCGTCGATGGCGCGCTGGGCGAAGCTGCGGCGCTGCTTGCGCAGGATGTCGATGGTCTTGTCGATGGCGGAGTCGGTCACTTCGGACGACAGCTTTTCGACTTCGGCGTCCGACAGGTCGGCGATCTTGACTTCGGGGAACACTTCGAAGATGGCGTCAAAAGTCACCTGGCCTTCGGGAGCGCCTTCCTTTTCAGTGATGCGGGGCTGGCCAGCCACACGCAGGTTGGCTTCGTTCGCGGCCACGGCAAAGGCTTCACCCACCTTGTCGTTGAGCACTTCGTACTGCACCGAGTAGCCATAACGCTGGGCCACCACATTCATGGGGACCTTGCCAGGACGGAAGCCGTCCATCTTCACGGTGCGAGCCAGGCGCTTGAGGCGCGTATCGACTTCGGACTGGATCAGGGTGACGGGCACGCTCAGCGTGATCTTGCGCTCGAGCTTCTCAAGGGTTTCAACAGTAACGGCCATGGCTATTCCTCTTATGAATGTGGATCGTGCTGGCTGCAGCGCAGCAGCGCCGTGTTCCGCAAAGTCTCACATGGGTGGTGCGCGGGGGGGGACTCGAACCCCCACACCATTGCTGGCGTCAGGACCTAAACCTGGTGCGTCTACCAATTTCGCCACCCGCGCGGTTCTACAACAAACAAACAGGCGGCAACCTCAGCTGCCGCCTGCGTGAAATCGGTCAACCTTCTATTTTACCCTGATGCGGGCTGGGTGGGAATCAAACCCCTCCAAGAACCTCTGGCGCGGGCCGTTTGACCCGGAACCAGGCGGCATACATCGCAGGCAACGCCAGCAGCGTGAGCACGGTGGCCACAATGAGCCCGCCCATGATGGCCACGGCCATCGGACCCCAGAACACGCTGCGCGACAGCGGGATCATGGCCAGCACCGCCGCAGCGGCCGTGAGCACGATGGGGCGCAGACGGCGCACGGCGGATTCGACAATCGCATCCCACGCAGGCACGCCCCGGGCGCGGTCCTGCTCGATCTGGTCGATCAGGATCACGGAGTTGCGCTGGATCATGCCCATGAGCGCAATCACGCCCAGCAGCGCTACAAACCCGAAGGGCCGGTTCAGCACCAGCAGCGCCGCCGCCACCCCCGCCAGGCCCAGCGGCCCAGTCAGGAAGACGAGCATCGCGCGGCTGAAGCTGTGCAGCTGCAGCATGAGCAGGGTGAAGGTGATGAACAGCATCACCGGCAAACCGGCCGCAATCGAGGCCGAGCCCTTGGAGCTTTCCTCCACCGCCCCCGCCACTTCGATGCGGTAAGCGCCCTGCCCCGACGCACGCCATTGCGCCTCGATCTTCTGCAGCGCAGGCTGCAGCGCCGCCGTCACCGTCGCGCCCTGCAGGCCCTCGGTCACGTCGCCCTGCACGGTGATGGCGTAGTCGCGGTTCTCGCGCCACATCACGCCGGGCTCCCAGGTGAACACGGGCTTGGCGATCTGCGTGAGCGGGATCGATTTGCCCGAAGCCGTGGGCAGATACGCGTTGGCAATGTCGGTGATGGCGTTGCGCTCATCCAGCGGCTGGCGCAGCAGGATGTCGATGAGCTTGTCGCCCTCGCGGAACTGGCCCACCTGCGTGCCCGAGAGGATGGTCTTGGACGCCTGGGCAATCGACTGGCTGGTGACACCCAAAGCACGCGCCTTAGCCTGGTCCACCTCCAGGCGCAGCACCTTCACGGACTCGTTCCAGTTGTCGTTCACGCCGCGCATGTCGGGGTTCTGGCGCAGCTGTGCCTTCACCTCGTCGGCGCGCTCACGCAGCACCAGCGGGTCCGGCCCCACCACGCGGAACTGCACGGGGTACGGCACCGGCGGCCCGTTGGGCAGCAGCTTGACGCGGCCGCGCACCTCGGGGAACTCCTCGGCCAGCAAGCCGGGCAGCTTCACGCGCAGCGATTCGCGCAGCTTCAGGTCCTGCGGCAGCACGATGAACTGCGACACGTTGCTTTGCGGGAACACCTGGTCCAGCGGCAGATAAAAACGCGGCACGCCCGAACCCACCCAGGTGCTCACGGCCGTCACGCCGGGCTCGGCCAGCAGGCGCTGCTCCACGCGCTTGGTGACTTCTTCATTGCCCGCAAACGAGGTGCCCTCGGGGAACCAGATGTCCACCAGGATTTCAGGCCGGCTCGAATCCGGGAAGAACTGCTGCTGCACCTTGCCCATGCCCACAATGCCCAGCGCAAAGGTGAGGATGGTGGCGCCGATGGTGAGCCAGCGGTGCTGCACGCACCAGTCCACCAGGCGGCGGAAGGTGCGGTAGAACGGGCTGTCGAACACCTCGTGCGGGTCGTCCGTCACGCCCTGGTTCGCCTGGGCCGCCAGCACATGCGGCGGCACCTTGAGCAGCAGCGTGCCCAGGTACGGCACAAAGTACACCGACACGATCCAGCTGAGCACCAGCGCGATCACCGTCACGGCAAAAATCGCAAACGTGTACTCGCCCGTGGTGGACTTGGCCAAGCCAATGGGCAAGAACCCGGCTGCCGTGATCAAGGTGCCCGTGAGCATGGGCATGGCCGTCAGTTCGTAGGCGAAGGTGGCGGCGCGCACCTTGTCGTAGCCCTCTTCGAGCTTGAGCACCATCATCTCCACCGCAATGATGGCGTCGTCCACCAACAGGCCCAGGGCGATGATGAGCGAACCCAGCGAAATCTTGTGCAGGCCAATGCCCCAGTACCACATGGCCAGAAAGGTCACCGCCAGCACCATGGGGATGGTGATGCCCACCACCAAGCCGGGGCGCGGGTCGATGTACCAGCGTTTCCACAGCGGGTTCTTGCCCGGCCGCTTGTGAAAGCCCAGGCTGATGAAACTCACCGCCAGCACGATGACCACGGCCTCGATCAGCACCTTGACGAACTCGTTCACCGAGGTGGCCACGGCCGTGGGCTGATCTTGCACGTTCACGAGCTTGACGCCCGCTGGCAGCGAGGCGCCAATGCGGTCAGTGACGGTGTGCAGCGCCTTGCCCAGCGCAATGATGTCGCCGCCCTTGGCCATGGAAACACCCAGCGCAATCACCTCACGGCCCTGGTGACGCACCTTCACAGTGGCCGGGTCTACATAGCCGCGCTTGACCTCGGCGATATCGCCCAGGCGCAGCTGCGCGCCCGACGGGCCTCGGATCGGCATGGCCGCCAGGTCTTCCACGGCATTGAACTGGCCCTGCACCCGCACCTGCACCTGGTCCTGCGGGGTCTGGATGGCGCCTGCGCTTTCCACCGCGTTTTGCTGGCCCAGCTGGGCCAGCACCTGGTTCATGTCCAGGCCCAGCTGCGACAGGCGCTTTTGCGAGATTTCGATGAAAACCTTTTCGTCCTGCACGCCGAACAGCTCGACCTTGGCGACATCGGGCACGCGCAGCAGCTGCTGGCGCGCGTCGTCGGCAAACTGCTTGAGTTCGGCATAGCTGAAGCCCTCGGACTCCAGCGCGTAGATCACGCCGTACACATCCCCAAAGTCGTCATTGAAGAACGGCCCCTGGATGCCCTGCGGCAAGGTGTAGCGCATATCGCCCACCTTCTTGCGCACGGTGTACCAGACGTTGGCCACATCGCCGGGTTTGGACGAGTCCTTGATCTGGAAAATGATCTGCGACTCGCCGGGCTTGGAGTAGCTGCGGATCTTGTCGGCGTACGGCACTTCCTGCAGCGTGCGCTCGATCTTGTCGGTGACCTGCTCGGCCACCTGTTGCGCCGTGGCGCCGGGCCAGTAGGTGCGCACCACCATGGCGCGGAAGGTGAACGGCGGGTCTTCGTCCTGCCCCAGCTGGAAGTAGGCCGCAAAACCCAGCAGCATCAGCACCACCATCAGGTAGCGGGTGAGCGCGGGATGGTCGAGCGCCCATTTGGAGAGGTTGAACCCCTCTTTGGGTTGTTGTTGTGACATGCGTGGCCCTCAGTTGGCAGCCGAGGCCGGGTTTGCTACCAATTCAGGAGCTGCTTTCGCTTTACCAGCGGGCGGAGAAGCCGTTTTTGGCTGATAAACCATCACTTTCTGCCCGGGCGAAAGCACATGCACGCCCGTCGCTACCACCTGCATGCCGGGCGCGAGGCCCGCTGCCACCACGGCTTCGTTGCCGTCGGCCGTGGCGATCTGCACGGGCTGCGACTTCACGGTGCTGCTGGCCGGGTCGTACACCCACACGGCCGTGGCCTGGCCCTCCTGGCGCAGCGCGCTGGTGGGCAGCTTGATGGCCGGGATGCCCGCATGGCTCAGCGCCTTGGGCGTGACGTACACGGTGGCGCCCAGCGCGGGGGCCTCTGCGCCGTCGATGGCCACCTTGACCTGGAAAGTGCGCGTGGCCGCATCGGCGCTGGCCGCCACCTCGCGCACCGCGCCCGCCAGCGTGGCGCCGCCAGACCAGCCACGCACGGCCACTTCCGAGCCCACGGCCATCTGCGCCACCTTGTCCTCGGGCACCACAAACACCACATCGCGCGGACCGTCCTGGGCAATGCGCACCACGGGCGTGCCTGCAGCCACCACCTGGCCCGGCTCGGCGTCGATGCCTGTGACCACGCCCGACACATCGGCCACCAGCGTGGTGTAGGCCGCCTGGTTGCCCTGCGACGACAGCTGCGCGCGCGCCTGGTCCAGCGTGGCCTGCGCGGCTTTCAGCGTGGCTTCGCGGCGCTCCAGCTCGGCGCCGCTGATGAAATTCTGGTCTTTCAGGGTCTGGTAGCGCTTGAGGTCTGCCGCCGCCAAGTCACGCTGCGTGGTGGCCGATGCCAGCTGCGCACGCGCCGCGTCGGTTGCCAGCTGGTAGTCCTTCGGGTCCAGCTGCGCCAGCACCTGCCCCGCCTTCACATGCTGGCCCAGTTCGGCCTGGCGCTTGACGATCTTGCCCGCCACCCGAAAGCCCAGTCGCGACTCGACCCGCGCCCGCACTTCACCCGAATACTCCAGGCTGGACTGCAGCGCACCCACCCCCACCGTGAGCAGCTTGACGGAGCGCACCGGCTCCTCGGGCGGCGCGGGGCGCGAACAGGCGGCCAGCAAAGAGGCGGTGGCCAGCACCAGCAAGAACCGGGAGTGCCGTTGGAGGGGCCGCAAAGCGGAGGGTGTGCGCATGGGAAATCCGGTGAAAAAAAGGGCCACAAGGAAGAAGCGACGGAACAGCACACGCAGCACAGGCCTCGCGACCTGCGCTGCAACGGGGTGGGGGCCAGCCTCCTTGTCCCTGAATGGATGCTTTTTGATTACTGACTGACCGGTTAGTAATCTATGAGAAGCGCCCCCACCTTGTCAAGCGACAATCCGGGGTGTGAACGACCGCTCCAGCCCCCCACAGCCCTCCAGCCCATCTTCCACCGCAGCTGCACCCGTTGCCGCTCCGGCC
Source organism: Acidovorax sp. GW101-3H11 (assembly GCF_001633105.1). Taxonomy (GTDB): domain Bacteria; phylum Pseudomonadota; class Gammaproteobacteria; order Burkholderiales; family Burkholderiaceae_C; genus Acidovorax. The sequence continues at coordinate 46,536 of NZ_LUKZ01000019.1, read as the reverse complement.
AGTGCCACCGCCGCGCCTGCGCCCGCCACGGCCCTGGCTGCACCCGTGACGCACTACGAAAACTTCCCTGTCGCCTCGCTGCTGTGCCCGCCTCACCTGCGCCAGCCCATCGCCGCCATCTACGCCTTTGCCCGCACGGCCGACGACATTGCCGATGAAGGCGACGCCACACCGGCCGCCCGCCTGGACGACCTGGCGGCCTACCTGGCCGACCTGCGCGCGATTGCCCAGGGCCAGCCGCCCTCCCCACGCTGGGCGGATGTGTTCCTGCCGCTGCAGGGCGTGCTGCGCAGCCACCAGCTGCCCGCGCCGCTGCTCGAAGACCTGCTCAGCGCCTTTGCCCAAGACGTGGAAAAAACCCGCGATGGCGAAGGCTATGCCGACCGCGCCGAGCTGCTGGACTACTGCCGCCGCTCGGCCAACCCTGTGGGGCGCCTGCTGCTGCACCTGTATGGCGTGGGCGACGCGCAGGCGCTGCAGCAAAGCGATGCGATCTGCACCGCGCTGCAGCTCATCAACTTCTGGCAAGACCTGTCGGTGGACAYCCCCCGCCACCGCCACTACCTGCCGCGTGCCGACTGCGCCCTCCATGGCGCCTGCCAGGCCGAGCTGCTGGCCCTGCAAAGCACGCGCGAAAACGCGCGCCTGATTGCCGACTGCGCCGACTGGGCCCGCACCACCATGGATAGCGGCGCCCCCCTGGTGCACCGCCTGCCCGGCCGCGCGGGCTGGGAGCTGCGCCTGGTGGTGCAGGGCGGCCTGCGCATCCTCGACAAGGTCGAAGCCCTCAAAGGCGGCAGCCTGCACACCCGCCCGCGCCTGCATGCGTGGGACTGGCTGGTGATGCTGGGCCGCGCGCTGATCATGTAAGAAGAAAGATTCATGGGCCACAAGGCGCGCTCACATCTGCGCGTGATCTGGCTGTGAATTTGAGGAAAAAACGGCCTTCACCGCGCATCCACATTGCCTTATTAGCTATCAATTTGTGAGCAAAAAGTCATCTGCGCCGAGCGGCAGACGGCAGGCTGGCCCTGGGCGGGGCAGGGATAGCGCGCATGGCGTCCTCTTTACAGCGCGCTAGTCTTGCGCCCCATGCGGCCAGCCGCCCGGGTCTTACCAGTTCCGGAACACAACAACAAAGACAACAATGTCCGCAAGCCAGTACCCGTGGCTTGCCAGGAGGGCCTTCCGTTGACCGCCAGACATCTCTTCAAGACCCTGCAGTGGGGCCTCATCCTTTTCTGCCTGGTGTTTTCCATCGTCGGGGGCGTGGCGGCAGAGCGGGTGCTGGATGTGCTGCGCTGCCAGCCCCACACCTCCCCCACGCTGGGCACCTGCACGTGGCTGACCAATGCCATCGGGCTGCGGCTGATGCCGTTTCTGTCGGCGGGCAGCATCGTGGACTACCCCTTTGTGCTGCTGAGCAACTTCTGGGCGCTGCTGCTGGCGTGGGGGCTGGCGCTGTACGCCGCACGCTGGGCAGACCACCACCCAGCCGCCGCAGCGGACCTGCTGCAGCGCTGGAGGCCGCGCCGCAGCAACGCCACCCCGGCGGACGTACTGCGCTGGGGTGTGGTCGGCCTGTTCTGGCTGTTGCTGGCGGGCTTCATCGTGTTCATCTTTGCGCTGGGCCTGCCCATCGTGGGCAACCAGACCGCACGCACCATCCTTGAAAGCCTGGGCTGCTCGCCCGGCACCTTCGACCCCTTCTCATCCCCCTGCATGAGAGCCCCCGGCTTCTGGACGCCCCGCCTCTCGCTGTACGTCCTTCCCCTCGCAGGCCCTCTGCTGGCGCCCGTGTGGCTGGTCATGGGGTTCTGGGATGTCCTGCTGGGCTGGCTGGCACTGATCGTGGCCACCTATGCCCTGAAATCGCACCTGTCGCAGCCTACCCGGCCGCCAGTCCGTCCCCACCCATCGGCCAAACCACTGCGCCGCTCCTGAGCACCACCATGTCCGTCAGCGTTTTCGACCTCTTCAAGATCGGTATCGGCCCCTCCAGCTCCCACACCGTGGGGCCCATGATTGCGGCGCGGCAGTTTGCCTGCCATGTGCAGGGCACCCTGGGCCTGGACGCCGTGCACCACGTCACCGTAGAACTGTTCGGCTCCCTGTCTGCCACGGGCGTGGGCCACGGCACCGACAAGGCCGTGCTGCTGGGCCTGGCCGGGCACGAACCCGACCACATCGACCCCGACCAGATCCTGCCCGCCATTGCCGACATCCGCACCCGGCAAACACTGGCCCTGCTGGGCGAGCACCCGGTGCCGTTTGTCGAAAAAGAGCACCTGCTGTTTCGCCGCAAAAGCCTGCCGCTGCACCCCAACGGCATGGCGTTTCACGCGTTCGACGCGCAGGGCAACGAAATTGCGACGCGTGAGTACTACTCGGTGGGCGGCGGCTTTGTGATCGACGCAGCGGGCGAGCGCGTGCTCAACAGCGCTGCCACTGCAGGGCCCGATGCGGTCGGCCATGCCCAGGGCCTGCCCCACCCCTTCCGCACCGGGGCCGAGCTGCTGGCCCAGTGCCAGGCCACCGGCCTCACCCCGGCCCAGCTCATGGCCGCCAATGAACAACACTGGCGCAGCGCCTCCGAGGTGCGCCGCCAGCTCATGGCCATCTGGAAAACCATGGCGGGTGCCGTGCAGCGCGGCTGTGCCAGCACCGGCACCCTGCCCGGCCCCATGCATGTGCGCCGCCGCGCGGCCGAACTGCACCACAAGCTCAGCAGCGCCCCCGAGGCCGCACTGCGCGACCCGCTCTCGATGCTGGACTGGGTGAACCTCTACGCCATGGCCGTCAACGAAGAAAACGCCGCTGGCGGCCGCGTGGTGACAGCGCCCACCAACGGCGCGGCGGGCGTGATCCCGGCCGTGCTGCATTACTACGTCAACTTCTTGCCCGGCGCCAACGAGGACGGCATTGCCACCTTTTTGCTCACCGCAGGCGCCATCGGCATCATCTACAAGGAGAACGCCTCGCTCTCGGGTGCCGAGGTGGGCTGCCAGGGCGAGGTGGGCGTGGCCTGCTCCATGGCGGCGGGCGCACTCGCCGCCGTGATGGGCGGCAGCCCCGAGCAGATCGAGAACGCCGCCGAGATCGGCATGGAACACAACCTGGGCATGACCTGCGACCCCGTGGGCGGCCTGGTGCAGATCCCCTGCATCGAGCGCAACGCCATGGGCGCCATCAAGGCCATCAACGCGGCCCGCATGGCGCTGCGTGGCGATGGGCAGCATGTGGTCTCGCTCGACAAGGTCATCAAGACCATGATGCAGACCGGCGCGGACATGAAGGTCAAATACAAGGAGACCTCGCGCGGCGGCCTGGCGGTGAATGTTGTGGAATGCTGACAAACCTGTCACCAATGTGACACAACAGCAGATGCCGCAGCACAATGCGCGGCATGCAGCCTGGCGCGCTTCCTGTGACGCCTGGCATGCATGGCCCCGTCACCTTTTCCGTTTCCTATGCATCTCTTCTCTTCGCTGCGAGCCCTGCTACTGATCCTTCCCCTGTCCTGCATGTCCCCTGGCGCCTGGGCGCAAGACACCCTGACCCACATTGCCAAGACCGGCGAATTGCGACTGGGGCACCGCGAGGCATCCCACCCCTTCTCCTACAAAGACCCAGCCACCGGGCAGGTGCGTGGCTACAGCGTTGATATCTGCACCAAGATTTATGAGGAGCTCAAGAAGGAACTCAAGCGTCCCGACCTGCGCCTGACCTATGTACTGGTGGACGGCAAGAACCGCTTGGCGGACCTGAAAAACAACGTAGTGGACCTGGAATGCGGCACGACCACCAACACCCTGGAGCGCCAGAAGGAAGTCGCCTTCAGCCACCACATCTTCATCGCCACCACTGCGTTCCTCGTGCGCAAGGACTCGGGCATCAAGACGGTGGACGATCTGAACGGCAAACGCATTGCCGTCGAACGAAAAACCACCAATGACGGCCTGCTGGCCACCAACGAACGCACCTACCACCGCAAGTTCATCTACGTGCCGGTAGACAGCACCGCACAGGGGCTGGATGCACTCACGCGCCGGGAGGCAGATGCGGTTTTTGCAGACGATGCAGGCCTGTGGAGCCCCATGACCCGCCTGGGCAAGGCCATGGGGGACTACCAGTTTCTGGAAAAGCGCCTTTCGGTAGAGCCCTACAGCATTGGCCTGCGCAGGCAAGACCCTCGCTTCAAGGAGCTGGTAGACCAAGTCACCCGTCGCCTGATCCAGACCGGGGAGATGGCGGCTCTCTACAAAAAGTGGTTCCACTCGGACCAAGGCACGCTCCCCATGAGCATCTTCATGCGCGAAGCGCTCAAGCGGCCCAGCGACGTGGGCGTGGAACAAATCGCCTTTTGATGCCCTTCGGCCTGCCGCAGAACAGTCAGGCCAAACTGCGGAGTTGCGGCCTCCGCCAGCTGCCCGGTTGCCGTGGCGGGCCATGTCCGCCATGGGACAATCGCGCCCCATGACCCCACAGCAATACGTACAGCAAAAAGCCGTGGCCTCGGGCAGCAGCTTCTACTACGCCTTCCTGTTCCTGCCGGCCCCGCGCCGCGCCGCGATCACGGCGTTTTATGCTTTCTGCCGCGAAGTGGACGATGTGGTGGACGAAGTCTCCGACCCTGGCGTGGCGCGCACCAAGCTGGCCTGGTGGCAGGGCGAGGTGGCCAAGGCCTATGCGGGCCAGCCCACCCACCCCGTGATGCAGGCGCTGATGCCGCTGGCGGCCGACTATGGCATTGAACAACGCCACCTGCAGGCCGTGATCGACGGCTGCCAGATGGACCTGGAGCAGACCCGCTACCTCGACTTTGCGGGCCTCAAGGGCTACTGCCACCTGGTGGCGGGCATCGTGGGCGAAGTCGCCGCACGCATCTTCGGCCAGACCGACCCGCGCACCACCGAATACGCCCACAAGCTGGGCCTGGCCTTCCAGCTCACCAACATCATCCGCGACGTGGGCGAAGACGCGATGCTGGGCCGCATTTACCTGCCGGTGAACGAGCTGCAGCAGTTTGATGTGAAGGCACACGAGATCTTGAAGCGCACCTACTCCGACCGCTTCACGGCGCTGATGCGCTTTCAGGCCGAGCGCGCGCACCGGCTGTACGACGAAGCGTTTGCCTTGCTGCCCGATGCCGACCGCCGCGCCCAGAAACCCGGCCTGATGATGGCCAACATCTACCGCACCCTGCTGCGCGAGATCGAGCACGAAAACTTCCAGGTGCTGCACCAGCGCATCCGCCTCACGCCGCTGCGCAAGTTCTGGCTGGCGTGGAAGGTGCAAGCCCTGGGCCGGATGTCCTAGCCGTGGGCCCGCGTCCATGAAGGTCGCCGCGAACGTGGCAGTGGTGGGCGCAGGCTGGGCGGGCATGGCCGCCGCCATTGCCCATGTGCAGGCAGGGCGCCAGGTCACCGTGTTCGAGGCCGCGCGCACCGTGGGCGGCCGGGCGCGCGCCGTGCCGGGCGCGCTGCCCGATGGCACGCCCGCCACGCTCGACAACGGCCAGCACATCCTGATCGGCGCCTACGCCGAAAGCCTGCGCCTGATGCGGCTGGTGGGCGTGGACATCGATACTGCGCTGCTGCGCCTGCCGCTCACGCTGCAGTTCCCCGACGGCCAGGGCCTGCAGCTGCCCGACCTGCCCCCACCCCTCGATGCGCTGCTGGGCATTGCCCGCGCCAAGGGCTGGGGCTGGCGCGACAAGCTGGCACTGCTGCGCACAGCCACGGCCTGGCAGCTGCGCGGCTTTCGCTGCGCGCCCGCCACATCGGTGGCCACGCTGTGCGCGCCGCTCACGCCCCGGCTCATGGCTGAGTTCATCGACCCGCTGTGTGTGTCGGCCCTCAACACCCCCGCCAACCAGGCCAGCGGCCAGGTGTTTCTGCGCGTGCTGCAGGACAGCCTGTTCAGCGGGCGCGGCGGCTCCAACCTGCTGCTGCCACGTGCGGACTTAGGCGCCCTCTTTCCCGAAGCCGCTGCCCACTGGCTGCAGCAGCAAGGCGGCCAGGTCCTCACCGGCCAGCGCATTCAGCGCCTGCAACCATTGCCCGGCGGGCGTTGGCAGCCGGTAGTGGCCGCCAACGGCACCGAAGAACCCGGAGCGTTCGACCACATCACCCTGGCCTGCCCGTCCTGGGAGGCCAGCCGCCTGGTCGAAGGCCTGGCAGGCACGGCGGGCCTGGCCAGTGCAGCCCGCTGGAGCGCCACCACCAGCGCCCTGCGGTTCGAGGCCATCACCACCGTCTATGCCCACGCCCCGGGCGCCCACCTGCCCTTGCCCATGCTGGCGCTGCGCAATACCGCTGCCCACCCGGCGCAGTTTGTGTTCGACAGGGGCCAGCTCGACGGCCAGCACGGGCTGCTTGCCTTTGTGGTGAGCGCCAGTGATGGGGACCGCGCATTGATCGAGCAGCAGGTGCTGCAGCAGGCCGCCGCCCAGCTGGGCCTGACCGGCCTGCAGCCCGTGCAGACCGTGGTGGAAAAACGCGCCACCTTTGCCTGCACCCCTGGCCTGCAGCGGCCCGGCATGCAGGTGCTGCCGGGGCTGACGGCCTGCGGCGACTATGTGGCAGGCCCCTACCCGGCCACGCTGGAAGGCGCCGTGCTCAGCGGCACGGCAGTAGCGGCACAGGCCTGATCCCCGCTTTGACGGCCCAGGGTGCCTCGGGTAAACCCCAGGCCGACTGACAGCATTCCGAAAGCACGCTGCGCACACCATACGCCCGGCAACGCCACTACGGCTTTCACGGAGACACCCATGCTGTTCGACAACGACACCACCCCCGCCTTCCACCCCACCCGCCGCCACCTGCTGGGCGCAGGCAGCGCCCTGGCCCTGGGCGGCCTGCTGCCCGCCGCTGCGTCGGCTCAGGCCGCATGGCCCGCCAAGTCTGTGCGTTTTGTGGTGCCCTTTGCACCGGGCGGCAGCTCCGAGATCGTTGCGCGCTCCACAGCGGCCGAGTTGAGCAAGACCCTGGGCCAGAGCGTGTTTGTGGACAACAAGCCCGGCGCCGCAGGCAACATCGCCATGCAGGAAGTGGCCCGTGCCGAAGACCAGCACACCCTCATCCTGGGCCACATCGGCACGCTGGCCGTCAACCCCTACATCTTCGACAAGCTGCCCTACGACGCCAACAAGGACTTCAAGCCCGTGAGCCTGCTGGCCAAGGTGCCCAGCCTGTACGTGGTGCACCCCGACGTGCCCGCCAAGAACCTCAAGGAGTTCATCGCCTACGCCAAGAAGAACCCGGGCAAGCTCAGCTACGGCTCGGCAGGCAATGGCAGCGCGGGCCACCTCGCGTTTGAATACCTCAAGATGACCGCCGAGATCTTCATGCTGCACGTGCCCTACCGGGGCACCGGCCCCATGATGACCGACCTGCTCTCGGGCCGCCTTGATGCCGCATCGGTGGGCGCTGCGGCCCTGCTCCCGTTCATCAAGTCCGGCAAGGTGCGCTGCATCGCCACCGGCTCCACCCAGCGCCTGCCGCAGCTGCCCGACGTACCCACCGTGGCCGAACAGGGCTTCCCCGGCTTCGAGATGACGCAGTGGTACGGCATGCTGGCCCCCGCGAGCCTGCCCAAAGAACACCTGGACAAGCTGGCCGCCGAAACCATGAAGGCCGTCAAGGCCCCCGAAGCCCTCAAGCGCCTGAACGGTGACGCCGCCGAAGCCATCGGCGGCACACCCGCGCAGTTTGCACAGTTCATTGCGGCGGAGCAGGCGCGCTGGCAGAAAGTCATCAAGCGCGCGCAGATCAAGCCAGATTGAGAAGGGGGGCGTTGCGTTTCAGCGCAAGATGCCCCATCCAATGGAAAGCCCCAGCACATAGAGGGCTCCCACAATGACGCAGGCCTTCAACCAGCCTTCACGGGAGGGGGTGTCAGCGATGTCTTCTCCTCCCATGGCGGAGATCAGTCCTGCAAGAAAGTACGCCAACCCTGTGATGGCATGCAGCAAGATGTTGGGCGCCAACGCGCCACACGCGGCGCCCGACATTGCTCCAGCGGCCAGCAAGGAGCCCATCGCATCAGAGGGGCCGCCCAACGCAGCCCCCGCAAAGCCGAGCAGCAACGCCAAAAGGCTCCCTGCGGCAATGCCCAACAGCGCGCAGGCGACCTTGAAAACCAAGCTGGACGACCACCAGCCGCCTGCGTCTCTCACCCTCTCTTCCATGCGCCATCTGTGGGACAGCCCCCGCAAAGGCCGCTTGTCACGTTTGTCCATACCCTTGTATCTTTCGTTTTCGATGTTTGGGGAAATGAGTTTGTGCGGTTATCCACAGCCCGTTGGCCCTCTGGGCCGCGAGCCCGCGGGAGAGCATTTGGCGTGGATGGCTGGCCGTTTGTTGCGAGCCCGAACAGTTGCTGGTTGGCNCCCTTGTATCTTTCGTTTTCGATGTTTGGGGAAATGAGTTTGTGCGGTTATCCACAGCCCGTTGGCCCTCTGGGCCGCGAGCCCGCGGGAGAGCATTTGGCGTGGATGGCTGGCCGTTTGTTGCGAGCCCGAACAGTTGCTGGTTGGCTGTGCAAGGCGTAAGCCGCACAGACCTCGTATGTGCAAGGATGGGTGATGACAGACGCCAATGAGCTGATTTTTGTAGGCATCGACGTGTCCAAGGCGACGCTGGAGATCGCACTGGACGACAGYGCCAGGACGCGAACGCTGGGAAACGACGAAACGGGCCTSAAGRCCCTGGTGGCCGAACTCAGTGCCATGAAGCCCCGGGTTGCTGTTGTGCTGCTGGAGGCCACAGGAGGCCTGGAGCGGGCGGCTGCGACGGCCCTGTGCGCCAGCGGGCTTGCAGTCATGGTGGTCAACCCTCGGCAGGCACATGACTTTGCCAAGGCGCTGGGCTACCTGGCCAAGACAGACAGCACCGATGCACGGGCCCTGTCGCACTTTGCGCGCACCCTGTACCACAGCGACAAGCGCGAGAGACTGCTGCACAGACTGCCCACGCCCGAGCAGGAGTTGCTGCTGGCCATGGTGACGCGGCGCAGCCAACTGGTGGGCATGCGGGTGGCTGAGAGCAATCGGCTCAGCGGCGCCCACCCATCGCARCGCAAGAGCATYCAGGCGATGCTCAAGCAGCTGGACCGCCAGATCGGGCRGATAGACGACGATGCGGACCGGCACTTGAGGCATTACTTCAAAGACAAGCTCGCGYTGCTCAAGGGGCTCAAAGGCGTGGGCCCAGGCACACAAACCATGCTGATGGCCGCCTTGCCCGAGCTGGGCAGGCTGGGGCAGCGCGAGATCGCCAAGCTGGTGGGCGTGGCCCCGTTGAACTGCGACAGTGGCAAGTTCAAAGGCAAGCGAACGACCTGGGGCGGGCGGGCCAACGTACGCGCGGCGCTGTACATGGCGGCGTTGAGTGCGGTGCGCTAYGACCCCTGTCTCAAAGCCTTCTATGAGCGGYTGSTGCAGGCGGGCAAACCCAAGAAGGTGGCGCTGACCGCATGCATGCACAAGCTGCTGACGATCATCAACGCGGTGATCCGCTCGGGCAAGCCGTGGCAGSCTGGTTATCCACAGGCCGCCGGTGCTTGAGAAAGGCTTGACTTCAAACACAGTTGCTCTCCCCTCGCGGGAGAGGGCCGGGGAGAGGGGGTGGATTTATCGCCACCGCCTCACCTGTTCGCCCCACTCCCCAGCCCGCAACGGGGTGGAGAGTCTGGATACTGCATGCAGCAACCCAAAATCTGAAGGAAATCAGGACTTACCGCCTGTCCATAAAGCGCTGATAGCTATCGTATTGGTAGCAATCGCATGTCGCTCAGTATCCCAGCGCCCCGCTGGGGAAACGGCGCCCCAGCGCTTGCATCCACAATGGAAGGGTAACCTCCGGTAACACCCCGCCCATCCACCCCCATGCCCTTTGCCGAACGAGCCCTCACAGCGGTCTGGCTGGGCGCAGCCTTGCTGCTGTTTGGGGCATCGCTCTGGGTGCAGGATGCGTCGCTCAGGCTGTTTTTGGACAACGCCTCCTGGACGCTGGCGTTTGGCCTGTCGGCCTTCTGGGCCTGGCGGGGGCGGGCGCAGGTGCCGCCTGCGCAGCGCCTGCTGCACACGGGGCTGTGGGTGGGCACGGTGCTGGTGCTGGCCGGGCAGCTGGTGTGGAACCTGCAGGTGGCGCTGGACTGGAACCCGTTCCCGGCGCCTGCCGACCTGTTCTTTCTGAGCGTGGGGCCGTTGTGGGCGGCCACGGTGATCCGCGCCACGTTTGCGAGGCTTTCCAAAGACCGCGCCTACCCCGCTGCGCTGGACTTTGGCGGCGCGGTGCTGGCGCTGCTGGCCTTTACCCTGGTGATCTACCTGCCTTCGGGCCAGGACCAGCCGCTGGCTGTGGCCACGGTGCTGTTGCTGTACCCGGCGGTGTACCTGACGGCGGCGGGCGTGACGGCGCTGGCCATGCCCACGGTGGGTGTGCGCGTCACGCGGGCCCATCTGCTGGTGCTGGCGGGCATGCTGGGCTATGGCCTGAGCTGGATGCAGTGGAACCTGATGCTGCTGGGCGGCACCGTGCAGCCGGGCATGCTGTTCAACGCCAGCTTCAGCCTGGCCGCGCTGGCGCTGGGCTGGGGGGCGCGCGGGCTGCGGTTTGAGGTGTCGGACGACCCGGACTACCGCCGCCGCTGCGACCAGGCCATGAACTACGTGCCCCTGGTGGCGATGGGGCTGGCGGGCGTCACCCTGGTGCGGCTTTTCATCATCACCCCCGACGGCCGGGCCGGGGTGCAGGCGCTCATCCTGGTGTGTTGCCTGCTGGTGCTGCTGCTGGCGGCGCTGCGCCAGGCGATTGTGGTGGGCCTGCTCAACCGCCTGCGCACGGCCGAGGCGGCGGTGCTGCGCAACGAAGAGCGGCTCTACCACGTGGCGCATTTCGACGCCCTCACGGGCCTGCCCAACCGCCGCTACTTTGAGGATGCGCTGGAGCGCGCGGTGGCAGAAGCCGGGCGGTACACGCAGGCGCCCGACCGCTGCGTGGCGCTGCTGCTGATCGACCTGGACCACTTCAAAAGCGTCAACGAAACCTACGGCCACCGCGTGGGCGATGCGCTGCTGAGCGAGGTGGCGCAGCGCATCCACCAGCTGCTCGAAGGCCAGTGGCTGGTGTCGCGCCTGGCCAATGACCAGTTCACGGTGATGCTGCAGCGCCCCGCGTCGCGCACGGTGCTGGCGCAGCTGGCGACCACGCTGCTGGAGGGGCTGGCGCGGCCCTGGGAGCTGTCGGAGGTGGGCGCGCAGTACATGGGCGCGAGCATCGGCATCAGCCTGTTCCCCGACGATGCCAGCAACAGCGTGGAACTGGTGCGGCACGCGCATTCGGCCCTGCATGCCACCAAAAGTGCGGGGCGGGGCTCGTACCGCTTCTACATCGAGGAGTTCACCCACGCCACGCGCACCCGGCTGGAGCTGCGCCGCCGCCTGCATGGCGCGCTGCAGGGGGGCGAGTTCACGCTGGTGTACCAGCCGCAGCTCAACCACCTGCGCCAGACGGTGGGGGCCGAGGCGCTGCTGCGCTGGTCGGTGGACGGCAAGCCGGTGCCGCCCGACGAGTTCATCCCCCTGGCCGAAGAGAGCGGGCTCATCGTGCCCATGGGGCTGTGGGTGTTCGAGACCGCCTGCCGCCAGGTGGCGCAGTGGCGCGCCGAGGGCTGGCAGGTGCCGGTGGTGTCGGTCAATGTGTCCACCATCCAGCTGCGCGAGCCGGGGTTTGCGCAGGCCCTGCTGGGCATTGCGCAGCGCGCCGGGGTGGCGCCCGCCAGCCTGGTGCTGGAGATCACTGAGTCGCAGCTGCTGGACGAGTCACTCTACGCCATGGCGCTGGACCTGAAAAACGCCGGGTTTGTGCTGTCCATCGACGACTTCGGCACCGGCCACTCGTCGCTCGTCAAGCTCAAGCGCCTGCCGGTGAGCGAGCTGAAGATCGACAAGGAGTTTGTGCGCGACATCGTGGTGGACCCGAACGACCGCGAGATCTGCGCCACCGTCAACGCCCTGGCCCGCGCGCTGGGCCTGGAGGTGGTGGCCGAAGGGGTAGAGACTGAGGCGCAGTGGCAGCTCTTGGTGAAGATGGGCTGCCAGCGGTTTCAGGGCTGGCTGTTTGCGCCTGCGCTGGCGCCCGAGGATCTGGCGCAGCACTGGCTGCAGCCGGTGGCTGCTGGCTCGTTGGCACCGGTTATCAAAAATGATAGCTAACAAGGCATGATGGACGCGCGGTAGGGCCGATTTTTACTCTAAATCGTGCCCCCCCCAAAGCGCAACACCCGGCACATGGCCGGGTGTGGGAAGGGGGCTGGGTGGCCGCTGCTTTGGCGGCCTGCCATTTATGCTGCCTGCGATACACGCGCCTGGTTGGCGGCCACGCTGGTGTGGCTGCTGATCTCCACATCGGCCGATGCCAGGGCGGCGGCCTTGGCGTCCGGGCCCATGGCCACGCCTTCGGCGCGCACAAAACGCACGTCGGTGATGCCGAAGAAGCCGAACACCACCTTCAGGTAGCTCTCCTGGTGCTCCATCGCCTGGCCGCCTTCGCTGGTCGAATACACGCCGCCACGGGTGGAAGCCACGATCACCGTCTTGCCACCGGCCAGGCCCACGGGGCCCTTGTCGGTGTACTTGAAGGTGCGGCCGGCCTGGGCCAGGCGGTCGATCCAGGCCTTGAGCTGGCTGGGGATGGAGAAGTTGTACAGCGGCGCGCCGATCACGATCACATCGGAGGCCAGGAACTGGCTCACCAGCGCTTCGGACAGTGCGTTTTCAGCGCGCTCTGCCTCGGTGGCGGCGGCCTGGCCGGTGCGAAAACCCAGCGACTGGGCCGACAGGTGCGAAGGCGCCTGCTGGGCCAGGTCCAGGTACTGCACGGTGGTGCCGGGGTGGGCGGCTTGCCAGGCGGCCACGGTGCGTGCCGTCAGTTGGCGGGACACGGATTGTTCGCCGGTGATGGCGGAGTCGATGTGAAGCAGTTGCATGAGGAACTCCTGGGGTTCTGTGGATCGGAGCCACAGCGTGTGGCCATGGGATGAATTGTGAAGATTCATCAAAATGTTGATAAGGTGGTGAACTTGCGATAGATTGTTCTATCAGTAGGACGATGTACTTTATGCAAGACCTCAACGACATGCTCTATTTCGCCGAAGTGGTGGAGCGCGGCGGCTTTGCCGCAGCGGGCCGTGCGCTGGGCATTCCCAAGTCGCGCCTGTCGCGGCGCGTGTCCGACCTGGAGACCCACCTGGGCGTGCGCCTGCTGCAGCGCACCACCCGCAAGCTGTCGCTGACTGAGGTGGGCGAGGCCTACCTGCGCCACTGCCAGGCCATGCGCGAGTCGGCCCAGGCGGCGGCCGACACGGTGGCCCAGGTGCAGACCGTGCCGCGCGGCACCATCCGCGTGAGCTGCCCCGTCACGCTGGCGCAGACCGTGGTGGCCGAACTGATCCCCCGGTTTCTGGCCAGTTGCCCCGAAGTGCGCATCGACATGCTGGTGAGCAACCGCGCCGTGAACCTGGTGGAAGAGGGCATCGACGTGGCGTTGCGCGTGCGCCCCTCGGTGGACGACAGCGGCAGCATGGTGGTCAAGCGGCTGGACCACACCACGCAGATCCTGGTGGCCAGCCCCGAGCTGCTAATCCGCCAGGGCACGCCCAAGACGCTGGAAGACCTGGCCCAGCTCGACAGCATTGCCATGTCGGCGCCCGACGGCCGATCGACCTGGAACCTGATTGGCCCGGGCGGTGTGCACCAGGTGGTGCAGCACACCCCGCGCTACGTGGCCGACGACCTGCTCACGCTCAAATACGCCGCCGTGGCGGGCACGGGCGTGTGCTGGATGCCCGACTACATGTGCCAGGACGAAATGCGCGAGCGCAAGCTGGTGCGCGTGCTGCCCGACTGGGCGCCCGCGCCCGCCATCGTGCACGCCGTGTTCCCGTCGCGCCGGGGGTTGTCGCCTGCGGTGCGGCGGTTTCTGGACTTTCTGGGCGATGCCATGCCCGGACGCAGCAGCCTGAGCACGCGCCAGGCGCTGCAAGGGGTGGACGGCGCGGACATCTGATCAGGCAACAGGCAACAGGCAACAGGCAACAGGCAACAGGCAACAGGCAACAGGCAACAGGCAACAGGCAACAGGCAACAGGCAACAGGCAACAGGCAACCTAGGGCACCTTGCAAGGTGCTTGGCAAGCGGCCGCCACAAAGACCGTGTGCCCCCGTGGGGCGGCGCCCGCCGCGTGCATTTTTGGCCCCACAATGCAACGAATTGCAACTGTTTGGGCTGCCTTCCCTCCTGCACCACAGCGCATCTGAGCGCCACTGGGTGCGGCGCTGCGCGGAACGGCCCGGAACTGGGCCCTTGTGACCGCTTCTCACTCCATCGACCAAGACATCCGGCAAGCCCGCGTGCACCCTGCGGTGCGCGCCATCGTGATCCCGCCATGCCCCGAGTCGCTGCTGCGCCTGCAGCAAATCATGGCCGAGCCCGAACTGGACGCGGCGGCGCTGGAGCAACTGGCCGCGTCTGACGTGGCCCTGGCCGCCGCCGTGATGCGGCTGGCCAACAGCCCGCTTTATGGCCTGGCCCAGCCGGTGCAGACGGTGGGCATGGCCCTCACGGTGCTGGGGCTGCGCCCGGCGGTGGAGCTGATGTCGGCCTTCATCACGCGCAACGCGCTGCAGGTGCGCTCGCCGCTGCTCGACCACTTCTGGGAAAGCTCGCAGCGCCGCGCCATTGCCTGCGAGCACATCGGTCACCAGCTCTACAGCTTTGACCCCGGCCTGGGTTACAGCTTTGGCCTGTTCTGCCATGTGGGCATGCCCGTCTTGGTGAAGGCCGTGCGCGGCTATGCGGGCACCGTGACCGAAGCCCTGGCCCGCAAAGACCGCACCTTCACCCAGACCGAAAACGCCAGCCACCGCACCGACCACGCCGTGATGGGCGCCATCGTGGCGCGCACCTGGCACCTGCCGGGCGACGTGGCCCAGGCCATCTGGCTGCACCACGACTTTGCGTGCCTGAACGACGAACGCTTTGCCCCCACCGTGCGCCACCTGGTGGCCCTGGGCCTGCTGGCCGAGTTTCTGGTCAACCAGCACGACGGCCTGGCGCCCACGCGCGAATGGAACCAGCACGGCCAGGCCTGCATGGACCACCTGCATGTGACGCAGGACGAGCTGGATCACTGGATCGACGCGCTGCACCCGGCGTTTGAGGCCGTGCGGTTCTGATGCCGGTGCGCGGCTGATCCATCGGAAGAACCTTTCGGGCAGAGCCTTCGGGCGGGCCCAGGACAGGTCCATCAAAGTCTCGCGCGGCGCTTCGACTGGCTCAGCGTGAGCGGATGGGGCTTTTTGAACACTCTTCGGCATGAGGCCGGTGGGCGCGGATGTGCTCCAGTTCCTTCCCGCACCTGCTCCGCCCGTTCGGGCAGAGCCTGTCGAAGCCGGTCTCAGCGCGCAGCCTCCAGCAACTCGGCCAGGCGCGCGTGCCCCCGGTGCGCAGCCCACTGCGCCGCATTCATGCCCTCGCGGTCCACCAGCCGGGGGTTGGCGCCCAGGGCCAGCAGCTTCTGGGCAGTGGTGGTGTGGCCGTGCATGGCCGCCAGCATCAAGGCGGTTCTGCCCTCGTTGTCGCGGGCGTCTACGGGCGTGCCCTGGTGAATGAGGCTTTCTACCTGCTGGGGGTTGCCAGCACGGGCTGCATCCCACAGGTTGACTGGCAACGAAGCCCCGAGGCGCTTCTGCACGGAGGCGGTGGCTGCCGCGTTGTTGTCGCGGGCCATGGAGTCGGCCAGCGGGCTGCGGGCGGCCGGGGCGGCTGCTGCGGCCGCCGCAGGTGGCGGGGGCTGTTCTGTGGGAACTGCTGACGCGCGCTCGCGCCTTTCGGCGCTGGGGGCGGCGGCCGGTGAGGGCGATGCGGGGAACCCGGACATGGCCCCGGCTGCGCGGGGGGCTGGCAGGGTTGCAGTGTCTGCGGCTGCGGGGGGGGCAGGCGCGGGCGCAGCAGCCGGAGCCGGTGCTGGCGCGGTCTTGGCCAAGGGCTGTGCGGAGGGCGGGACAGGTGTGTGCGCAGGCGAAGGTGCAGGTACCGTGGCGGGCTTGGGGGCCACGGCCTCCGTGGTTTTGCTGGTGGT
Source organism: Acidovorax sp. GW101-3H11 (assembly GCF_001633105.1). Lineage (GTDB taxonomy): Bacteria > Pseudomonadota > Gammaproteobacteria > Burkholderiales > Burkholderiaceae_C > Acidovorax. The sequence continues at coordinate 30,390 of NZ_LUKZ01000019.1, read as the reverse complement.
GGTGCTGGCACGCTCCTGCTCCTGCTCTTGTTGGCGCTCAGGGGCTGGCAGTGTGGCCGACGGGGGCGCGGAGAGGGGCTCCGGCAAAGGCTTGGTTGCGGGGTTGGCCGAGGGCGCGGGCGCTGGGGCGGTTTGGACTGAAGGTGCGGGCGTCTCGGCCCGGCGGTGGCTGAATGCGGTGTCTCGCTCCTCGGGCGTTCCGCGCTCGAACTGCAGCATCAGCAAACCGGTCAGCCCCACCACGGCCACGGTGGCCAGGGCCGAGATCTTCCAGCGGGCCTGGTTGGCGGCGGTGCGTGCAGGGGCGGGGGCGGCAGGCGCTGGCGTAGCGGCCGCAGTGTGGGCGGCCGCCACCATCTGCGCATGGGCGCGCACGGCCTCGCGCACATGTGCGCCGGGGCGGGCGCCTTCCTGTTCGCTGGCTTCTTGGTAGCGCCGGACCAGTTCGTCGTCCTGCCGGGTCATACAAACTCCTTGAGGTGCTGGCGCAGGCTGGCCCGCGCATAGCGCAGGCGGCTCTTGGCGGTTTCAAAGTTCACGCCGGTGGCCTCGGCAATCTCCTGCACGCTCAGGTCGCCTTCGGCCTGCAGCAAAAAGGCCTCACGCTGCTCCAGCGGCAACTGCTCCACCGCCGCAATCAGCGCGGCCGCCTGTTCGCGCGACTGCAGTTGCCGCACGGGCCCGAAGCCCGAGTCGGCCACCAGCGTGTCGGCCAGCGTGCGCGCGTCGTCGTCGCTCGCGTCCAGGCTGGTGTGGTGTTTGGCGGTGCGCAGGTGGTCCACCAGGCGGTGGTGCGCCAGGGTGAACAACCAGGTGCGGAACTTGGCCTTCACCTCGTAGCGGGCAGCATTGCGTGCCACTGCAAACCACACGTCCTGCAGCAGGTCGTCGGCCACGGCCTGCACCTTCACGCTGCRAAACACAAACCGCCACACCGCCAGTTCGTGCCGCCCATACAGCACATCGAATGCGCCCATGTCGCCTGCGGCGTAGCGCTGCATCAGCGTTTCGTCGGAGTCGTCCGTCGCGGCGGGGAATAGGATGGATGGCACCCGCGCATTATGCGAGGGCCTCATGTGCTCGCGGGCGGGTCTGCTGGGAGCGGCTTGCAAGGCCTATTTCGGGTCTGGAACGTATGACAGGTGGTCCGATGGTGCAGAGTCCTGCGGCATCTGCGGGTGCACACGCTGCTTTCGGATCACGCCGTTGGCAATCAGGTTTTTGCGGCTGTCGTAACGGATGCTGATGACCTCTTCAAGGAGGGGCAGGTACGACACATCCGGGGTCTGGCGCTGCCCGCTCGGAGCTTCTTCCCTCATACGGTTTTCGTTGCTACCTTGGTGGCGGCGTTGGCCTGGCGGTTCAGGCTTTACCGGTGCAACGGGGGCGAGGATATGCCGACGGGACAATGCAATCTGGATCAGGCCCACCTCGACTGAGCGCGCTGTGAGGTCAGCGTGGGCGTTTGCAACGTTAGCGAATTCGAAGGGAGGCAACGTGCCGCTGGGTTTGTACCAGCCGTCAATTCGAGAGCGCGCATAGGGCGAGAACGCATAGTGGCTCCGACTCCCGCCAGCCTGACCGGTGAGCACGTCGGTGCCATCCACCGTTAGCGCGGCATGCACGATATCGCCGCTGCGATTGCGCAATGTGATCGCATACCGGGCCCCGGGTCGGCCTGCAACCCAGTATTGGCCGTTTGCGTAGTACATCGGCAGCCTGGCGCCTGTAGTGGGGTTGACGATAGTGACTTGGGCCAAGCGGCCGATCGCCTGGGCGGGCAAGCCGGTCAGCGCGAGCATTACGGCCAGCGCGATCACGGTGGGATGGATGAGGGCAGGGCAGGTGGGGGACCCGGTTTTCATGGCAGTTTTGTGGACGGTTTTATCGGTGCTGAGTGAAACGAGCGGGATGGCTTGACCGGATGAGGGGAGGTCGGCTGCCGCGCGCTGTGCGTGGTGTCCGCTCACCAGCGCGCGGGACGGCTGCGCAGGGTCGGTTCGATGTCCCGGGCCAGTCAATTCGGGTCTGGCACATAGGATGTGTTGTCCGACTGCGGGAATGCCCGGGGCACCGGCATGCGTGCCGGCCGCTCACGGATGATGCCGCTGGCCACCAGGTTCTCGCGGCTGTCGTAGCGGATGCTGATGATTTCGTTGGGCTGCTCCTGCAAGCGCGTAAAGCTTGTGTGCGAGACGACCGATGTTTCGCGCTGGCCGTGGGCCGTGCCCAGCTTGGCCGATGGCATGGGGGCGGCCTTGGCCACGCTGTCGGCGGACAGTGAGCGGGCGGAGGATTCAGACTCGGCCGATGGGGCAGGGGCGGCCGGTGCAGCGGCAGCGGGCGATGCGGGCGATGCTGATTCCTCGCGCAGGCGCCCCAGGCTCTGGCCGTTGTCACGGCGCTGGCTGTAGGGCTCGGGGGTGATGGCAGGCGCGGGCAGGGGCACCGGTGGCTGCTCGCGGAACAGCGCCACGCCAATCACGCCCACATGCGCTGGGCGGCCCGTGCGGGCGGCATACGAGTTGGCGATGTGGGAGAACTCGAACGCTGCCACCTGGCTGTCGCTCTTGCGCCAGCCGGTGATCTGGTAGCGCTCGTGTGGCGAGAACACATAGCCCCGCTGGTCCCAGGCGGCCGTCTCGCCGCTGAGCACGTTGACGCCGTCTACCGAGGGCACGGCCAGCACCCGCTCGCCCAGCCGGTTGCGCACACTGATGGCATAGCGCGCACCGGGTCGCCCCGCCACCCAGTATTCGCCCCGGGCGTAGTGCACGGGCAGCGTGGCGCCGGTGTCGCGGTCCACGATGGTCACGTCGGCCAGGCGGCCAATGGCCTGGGCGGGCAGGTGGGCCAGGCCCAGCAGTGTGGCCAGGGCCGTGATGGCGGGGAGGGCGGACAGGGTGAAGGCACGGGGTTTCATGGCAGCTCCATCAAAAAAGTGGTGGTGCTGGGTGAAACGAACGGGGCGGCTGGATGGGGTTAAACCGGGTGAAAAAAAGCCCAAACGACCCGGTGGCGGCGGCAAACCGGTGGTTTTTTAGATGATTTGGCGATTAAATAACAAAAATTAAGTCGTTTGGGTTTTAAAGCGCGGCTCGCAGAATGCCAGCCCTGTGACCCCTAACACCTCCATCATCATCGTCCCCGGCTGGCGCGACTCGGGCCCCGGCCACTGGCAGAGCCTGTGGGCCGAGCGCCTGCCCAACGCGCGCCGTGTGGTGCAGGACGACTGGATCACGCCCACGCGCTCGGCCTGGGTGAGCCAGCTCGAAAAAACCGTGCTGGCCGCACCGCACCCCGTTGTGATCGTGGCGCACAGCCTGGGCTGCATTGCCACCAACCACATGGGCCCGGAGGCTGCGGCCAGGGTGTGTGGCGCGTTGCTGGTGGCCCCGGCCGACCCGGAGCGCCGTGCCATCCTGAGTGACTTTGCGCCCGTGCCCTATGCCGCGCTGCCCTACCGCAGCATCGTGGTGGCCAGCAGCAACGACCCGTTTTGCCCCATCCGCCTGGCGGGCGCCTATGCGCGGGCCTGGGGCAGCGAGTTTGTGCGCATGCAGAACGCGGGGCACATCAATATCGACTCGGGCCATGGCGAATGGCCCCTGGGCTGGGCATTGCTGCAGTCGCTGGAAGGCGGGCCTGCCGCCCATCAGCCAGCAGCCCCCCAATTGCATTCCCTGCCCGCTGTGCTTTGATTGCTATTGTTTTAATAGCTTTAAAGCCTTTGTGGTAAGGCGGAAGAGGCCTTTTTTGATGAGAAAAGCGCGGCCGCTATCTGCGGCGCGCAGTCCATCAACAATCTATATGCCAATAGTTGATTATTTAACAAGAATATATTCTTTTGAGTTTTAAGAGCGCCTCCGCACAATCCGGCATCTCCAGCAATTTTTTGGGCGACAACACCATGACTTCTTTGAAACTCAAGACCCTTCTGGCCTCCCTGGCCCTGGCTGCCAGTGGCATGGCTGCCGCACAAAATTCGCTGCTCAACGTGTCGTACGACGTGGCCCGCGAGTTCTACAAGGACTACAACGCCGCCTTTGCGGCGCACTACAAGAAGACCACGGGCCAGGATGTGAAGATCGACCAGTCGCACGCTGGATCGAGCGCCCAGGCCCGCGCCGTGAACGATGGCCTGGCCGCCGACGTGGTGACCATGAACACGACGACTGACGTGCAGTTCCTGGCCGACAGCGGCGTGGTCGCCAAGGACTGGACCAAGAAGTTCCCGCACGACGCATCGCCCACCACCTCGACCATGCTGTTCCTGGTGCGCAACGGCAACCCCAAGAACATCAAGGACTGGGACGACCTGATCAAGCCCGGTGTGCAGGTCATCGTGGTCAACCCCAAGACCGGTGGCAACGGCCGCTATGCGTATCTGGCAGCCTGGGGCGCCGTGCGTGAAAAGGGTGGCACGGAGGCGCAGGCGGCCGAATTTGTGGGCAAGCTGTACAAGAACGTGCCCATCCTGGCGAAGGGCGGGCGCGACGCCACCGCCACCTTCCTGCAGCGCAACCAGGGCGACGTGCTGATCACCTTTGAGTCCGAAGTGGTCTCCATCGACCGCGAGTTTGGTGCGGGCAAGGTCGATGCGATCTACCCCTCGGTGAGCGTGGTGGCCGAGAACCCTGTGGCCGTGGTGGAGCGCACCGTGGCCAAGAAGGGCACGGCCCAACTGGCGAAGGCCTACCTGGACTACCTGTACTCGGAAGAAGCGCAAGAGATCGCGGCCAAGCACGCCATCCGCCCCCGCTCGGAAACCGTGCTCAAGAAGTACGCCGACACTTTCAAGCCGCTCAAGCAGTTCACCGTGGCCAAGTATTTCGGTTCGCTGACCGAAGCGCAGAAGGTGCACTTCAATGACGGCGGCCAGTTCGACAAGCTGTACACGCCCGGCGCCAAGTAAACAGGCGCAGCGCTTTTCCCGACTCACCACTGCATCTATGACCACTGCGACCGCTGTGGCCGCAGCCCCGGCCGGACGGCGCGCGCCCAAGCGCGTGCTGCCCGGTTTCGGGCTGTCACTGGGCTACACCCTTTTCTACTTGAGCATCATCGTGCTGATCCCGTTGTCGGCACTGATCTTCAAGACCTTCACGCTCACCTGGGAGCAGTTCTGGGCAGCCATCAGCGCACCGCGTGTGATGGCGTCGTACCGGCTGACCTTTGGCGCATCGTTCCTCGCGGCGCTGGTCAACCTGGTGTTTGGCCTGCTGATCGCGTGGGTGCTGGTGCGCTACAAGTTCCCGGGCAAGAAGATCGTGGATGCGCTGGTGGACCTGCCGTTTGCGCTGCCCACCGCTGTGGCAGGCATCTCGCTCACGGCCTTGCTGGCCGGCAATGGCTGGGTCGGCAGCATTCTGGAGCCCATGGGCATCCAGCTCGCGTTCAAGCCTGCGGGAATCGTGATTGCGCTGATCTTCATCGGCTTGCCATTTGTGGTGCGCACCGTGCAGCCCGTGCTGGAAGACGCCGAGAAGGAGCTGGAAGAAGCCGCCACCTGCCTGGGCGCGACGCGCCTGCAGACCTTCACCAAGGTCATCCTGCCCTCCATCACGCCCGCACTGCTCACCGGCTTTGCCATGGCGTTTGCGCGGGCGGTGGGTGAATACGGCTCGGTCATCTTCATCGCGGGCAACATGCCCATGGTGTCCGAGATCACGCCCCTCATCATCATCGGCAAGCTGGAGCAGTACGACTACGCAGGCGCCACGGCCGTGGCCGTAGTGATGCTGGTCATCTCCTTCATCCTGCTGCTCATCATCAACGCGCTGCAAGCCTGGCAGCGACGCCACGCGGGGGCTCCAGCATGAGCGGCGCCAACTCTCGAACTGTTCGCCGCGCACAAGCGGGTACCACCGAAGCACCATGGGTGCGCTACACGCTCATCACGCTGGCGCTGGGCTTCATGTTGCTGTTTTTGGTGCTGCCGCTGGCCGCCGTGTTTGCCGAGGCGCTGCGCAAGGGCTTTGGTGCCTACCTGGAAGGCCTGCGCGAGCCCGATGCCTGGTCGGCCATCAAGCTCACACTCATCACGGCGCTGATTGCGGTGCCGCTGAACCTGGTGTTTGGTGTGGCAGCGGCCTGGTGCATTGCCAAGTACGAGTTCAAGGGCAAGGCGTTCCTGACCACGCTGGTGGATCTGCCGTTCTCGGTGTCGCCCGTGGTGGCGGGTTTGATCTATGTACTGATGTTTGGCGCGCAAGGCTGGTTTGGCCCCTGGCTCATGGCCAACGACATCAAGATCATCTTTGCTGTGCCCGGCATCGTGCTGGCAACGATCTTCGTGACCTTCCCCTTCATCGCGCGTGAACTCATCCCGTTGATGCAGGCGCAGGGCAACGACGAGGAGCAGGCCGCCATCGTGCTGGGCGCCACCGGCTGGCAGACCTTCTGGTACGTGACCTTGCCCAACATCAAGTGGGGCCTGCTGTATGGCGTGATTTTGTGCAACGCGCGCGCCATGGGCGAGTTTGGCGCGGTGTCGGTGGTGTCGGGCCATATCCGTGGGCAGACCAACACCATCCCGCTGCACGTCGAAATTCTCTACAACGAATACCAGTCGGTGGCCGCGTTTGCCGCAGCCTCGCTGCTGGCCCTGCTGGCTTTGGTCACGTTGGTCATCAAGACGATTGCCGAACACCGCAACGAGCAGGCCCTGAAGGCCGCCGCCGAATTGCCGCCCGAGCGCCCTGCGCCCGCTGGCGTGTGAAGGAACACAGAACATGAGCATTGAAATCCGTAACGTCAGCAAGCAGTTCGGCGACTTCCAGGCGCTGCGCGATGTGAGCCTGGACATCCAGTCTGGCGAACTCATTGCGCTGCTCGGCCCCTCGGGCTGCGGCAAGACCACGCTCTTGCGCATCATTGCCGGGCTGGAGACGGCCGATGTGGGCACCATCCACTTCAGCGGCGAGGACACGACCGACGTGCATGTGCGCGAGCGCAACGTGGGCTTTGTGTTCCAGCACTACGCACTGTTCCGCCACATGACGGTGTTTGAGAACGTGGCCTTCGGCCTGCGCGTGAAGCCCCGCAGCGAGCGCCCGAGCGAGGCGCAGATCAAGAAAAAGGTGATGGACCTGCTCAAGCTGGTGCAGCTCGACTGGCTGGCTGAGCGCTACCCCTCGCAGCTGTCCGGCGGCCAGCGCCAGCGCATTGCCCTGGCCCGCGCGCTGGCGGTGGAGCCCAAGGTGCTGCTGCTCGACGAGCCCTTCGGCGCGCTCGATGCCAAGGTGCGCAAGGAACTGCGCCGCTGGCTGCGCCGCCTGCATGACGAACTGCATGTGACCAGCATCTTCGTGACCCACGACCAGGAAGAAGCGCTGGAAGTGGCCGACCGCGTGGTGGTGATTAACCAGGGCCGCATTGAGCAAAGCGGCTCGCCCCAGCAGGTGTGGGACCAGCCTGCCAGCCCGTTTGTGTATGGCTTTTTGGGCGATGTGAACCTGTTCCATGGCCGCGCCCACGAGGGCTTGGTGCACCTGGAAGGCATGCAGCTCGATTCACCCGAACACCAGGCGGCGCAGAACGCCAAGGCCTTTGCCTACGTGCGTCCGCACGACCTGGACGTGGAGCGCTACTCCCCCGGCGCGGGCCTGGACGCCGAAGGGCGCCCGCGTGGCATCGTGGCCCAGCTGAGCCGCGCCATTGTGGTGGGACCGATTGCGCGGCTGGAACTTATTCCGACCGATGACCACAAACCAGCGGACAATGCGTCCCCAGAATCCCTGATCGAAGCGCAGATCCCTGCGCAGCAGTTCAAGGAAATGGGTTTCAAAGAGGGCGAAACGCTGGTGGTCACACCACGCCGCGCCCGAGTGTTCTTGGATCACGCCGCTGGTATCTGAGCTGTTTCCCCTGGGATGCCGCGCCAGGTGCCGCGCGGCCTTGAGGGATAACAAAGATGTTGTTGAACTGGATGGATCAGGCCCCGCGCCGTGTGCTGGCGCTGATCAGCGCAGCCTGTGTGGCGATGCTGGCCTTTGGCATGTACCTGCAGCATGTGGTGGGCCTGGAGCCATGCCCGATGTGCATCGTGCAGCGCTATGCTCTCATTGGCGTAGCAATCTTCACAGGCCTGGCGAGCGCAAGGGCCTCAAAAGGCTGGTGGATGGGTTGGGGTTTTCTGGCGCTGATCGCCTCTGGCTTTGGCGCCTTTGTGGCGGCCCGCCAGAGCTGGCTGCAGTGGTACCCGCCCGAAGTCGCCACCTGTGGCCGTGACTTCTACGGCATGATCGAAAACTACCCCATCAGCCGCGCCATCCCCATGATCTTTCGGGGCTCGGGCGACTGCGCTGCGATTGACTGGACCTTCCTTGGCGGATCAATTGCCAACTGGTCGTTTGTGTGTTTTGTGGGGTTTGCGGTGGTGCTGTTGGCGCTGCTGGTGCGTGGCCTCAAGGGTGGCAACAAGGGCAGCTCGGGCTACTCGATGGCTTGATCCTCTCGGTCTGGCTCAGAAAACAAAAAGCGCTCTTCGGAGCGCTTTTTCGTTGAGGGCAGGTTGTGGGCCATGGTCAGCCCGCCAAAGAGACGCCAGCCGCTTCGGGTGTTTGAGCGGGTGCAATGGGAGGCGGTCAGACAAAAATAGCGCCACCAGCGTCCAGGGAGGGTGGACGCAGAAGGTCCTCATCGATGCCCATGGTCTGGCTGGCGCGCTCCACGGCCTGCCACAGTGGCGCAGGCATTTGCAGTATTTCGTCAGGGGATGAGGAGCGGGCGATCCATGCGCTGATTTGCAGGTGCTGCTCGTGGGTGAGCAAGTCCAGGTTCAGCATCTCGTCGATGATCTTCATCTTTGGCAAATCCAGGGTTGTTTGGTGTGGCTGTGCAGGCGCAAAGCCCGGCAGGGTGTTGGATGGCGCATTGCTGAAGCAAGGCGCGCTCCAGCCACTTTAGCCGGTGTGGTGCGTGGGTTGTCTGAAGCACATGGTGCCCCGAGCCCCAATCTCAAGCAGAACCTTGGTCAGGGATTCCGTCGGTGCTCTCGACCGCGTGCGGGAACAGCACACCCTCCGTCCCATCCACCCACGCTGGCAGCTTGTGCATCACGCTGGCCAAAAGATCGCTGGCCTGCCATTGCGCCAGCCAGGCTTGCAAACGTGGCCACGGCTGCGCAGCCCACCAGTCCGCATCAATGCCCGCAAACTGCCGCACAAAAGGCGCAATTGCCATGTCGGCCAGGGCTGCGTGGGTGCCGAACAGGAAGGGCTGATCCGGGGAGAAGCGTGCCTCCAGCGCACTGAGCCAGGCCACGGCACGGGCGCGTTCAACGCTGATGTCGGCATCGGGGTAGCGGCTGGGGTACTTACACCGGTCCAAGGCTTGCTTGAACGGGCCATCGCATTCGGCAATCAGCGCCAGCATGTCCTGCAGATTGCCCTGGCTGGGGGTGAGCCAGCCCCCGGGGTCGTGCTGCGCCAGCGCCCACCGCATGATCTCCAGGCTCTGCTCCAGCACCTGGCCACTCGGCAGCACCAGCACGGGCACGGTGCCCTTGGGCGACGCCAGCAGCAACCCCTGGGGCTTGTTCTTGAGCACCACCTCGCGCAGCTCGCAGGCCTGGCCGCTCACCGCCAGGGCCAGGCGGGCGCGCATGGCGTAGGGGCAGCGGCGGAAGGAATAGAGGGTGGGCAGGGCGGTCACGTTGGGCCATCCATGCCATCGTCCGCTGCGTCCCTGGCCGCAGTGCGCGCGGGGCGGCCGGGTTGCTGTGCGCCGATGTGCTCCTGCCCGCGTTGCCGGGCCAGCTGCATCTGCCGCTCGCGCTCGGCCAGGGCACGTTCCTGCTCGGGTGTGCGGGTGCCGTGGCAATACGGGCAGCTCACGCCGGGCACGTAGTGCGACGAATGCAACTCGGCCTCGCCCAGCGGCATGCGGCAGGATCGGCACAGCTGGTAGTGGCCGGGCACCAGGCCATGGCCCACCGACACGCGTTCGTCGAACACAAAACAGTCGCCATGCCAGCGGCTGGCTTCTTCGGGCACGGTTTCGAGGTATTTGAGGATGCCGCCTTCGAGGTGGTACACCTCATCGAAACCCTGTGACTTGAGGAAGGCGGTGGATTTTTCGCAGCGGATGCCGCCGGTGCAGAACATGGCCACACGGGGTTTGCCCGCCAGCACGCCGCCGGGTTGTTCTTCACGTTCGACCCACGCGGGAAACTCCGCAAAGGTTTTTGTGTGTGGATTGACCGCACGTTCAAACGTGCCAATGCCCACCTCGTAGTCGTTGCGCGTGTCCACCACCACCACGCCCGGGTCGTCGATGAGTGCGTTCCAGTCCTCAGGCTTCACATAGGTGCCCGCGTTGCGTGCAGGGTTCAGGCCCGGCACGCCCAGGGTGACGATCTCGCGCTTGAGGCGCACGCGCATGCGGTAGAAGGGCATGCGCTCTGCCCGCGCCTCTTTGTGCTGCAGGGCGGCAAAGCGCGCATCGCTGCGCAGCCCGGCCAGCACGGCGTGCACGCCCTGTGGTTCGCCTGCGATGGTGCCGTTGATGCCCTCGGGCGCGAGCAGCAGCATGCCGCGCACGCCGTGGGTGTCGCACAGGGACTGCAGGGGCTCACGCAGGGCGGCAAAGTCCGGCAGGTCCACAAACTGGTAGAGCGCGGCGGTGAGAAAGCGGGGTGTGACCGAGTCCACGAAAAGGGCGTTTTTGGAAGAAGGGGGTGATGATAGCTGTCACCTTTCGTTACGATGCAGGGTCGCCAACGCTGTTTCCAAGGTGGTTGTATGAGCAAGGAATCCACGATCCATCTGTTCCGCCGGCTGGAGCAGCTCAACGGCATTGGTGCGGCGCTCTCGCGCGAGCGGGACATCGACCGGCTGCTGGAGAACATCCTGGAGGCGGCCAAGACCATCACCGGCGCTGACGGGGGCACGCTTTACAGCGTCACCGAAGACCAGTCCGCCCTCAAGTTCGAGATCCTGCGCACCGACTCGCTGGGCATCCGCCTGGGGGGCACCACGGGTAAACCCATCGACCTGCCGCTGCTGCCCCTGCGCACGGCCGACGGCGCACCCAACGATTCGCTGGTGGCGGCGCACTCGGCCATCCACGACCGCACGGTGAACATTGCCGACGCCTACAGCGCGGCGGGGTTTGATTTTTCGGGCACGCGGGCGTTTGACCAGCGCACGGGCTACCGGTCGCAGTCGTTCCTGACGGTGCCCATGAAGAACCACGACCGCGAGCTGATTGGCGTGCTGCAGCTCATCAATGCGCGCGACCCGGATACCGGGGATGTGATCACCTTCTCGCAGGCCGACCAGAGCCTGGCCGAGTCGCTGGCCTCACAGGCGGCGATTGCGCTCACCAACCGGTTGCTCATCACGCAGCTCGAACGCCTGTTCGAGTCGTTCGTGAACCTCATCAACCTGGCCATTGACGAAAAATCGCCCTACACCGGCGGCCACTGCCAGCGCGTGCCCGCGCTCACTATGATGCTGGCCGAGGCCGTGGATGCCACGCGCGAGGGACCGCTGGCGGGTTTCAGCATGACCGACCGCGACCGTTACGAGCTGAAGATGGCGGGCCTGCTGCACGACTGCGGCAAGATCACCACGCCCGTGCATGTGGTGGACAAGGCCACCAAGCTGCAGACCATCTACGACCGCATTGGCCTGGTGGACACGCGGTTTGAAGTGCTCAAGCGCGACGCCGAACTGGCCGCGCTGCGCCGCCAGCTGGCGCTGCGCCCCGTGGTGGATGCGCGCGCCGAGGGACAGGAGCTGCAGGCTTTGCAGCACGAGATCCACGCGCTGGAGGAAGACCGCGAGTTTCTGCGCCGCAGCAACACCGGCACCGAGGCCATGCGCCCCGAGGACCAGCAGCGTGTGCGCGACATCGCCGCCATGCGCCACTGGCGCAACCCGCAGGGGGTGCAGACCAGCTTTCTGAGCGCCGAAGAGGTGGAGAACCTCACCATTCGCGCAGGCACGCTGAACCAGTCCGAGCGCGACACCATCAACTACCACATCGTCGCCACCATCAAGATGCTGGAGACGCTGCCCTGGCCGCGCCACCTCAAGAACGTGCCCGAATACGCAGGTGGCCACCATGAACGCATGGACGGCAAGGGCTACCCGCGCGGCCTCACACGCGACCAGATGTCGCTGCAGGCCCGCATGATGGGCATTGCCGACATCTTCGAGGCGCTCACGGCGGCCGACCGGCCCTACAAGAGCGGCATGACCCTGTCGCAGGCGCTGGCCATCATGTGCAGGATGCGCGACAACGGGCACATCGACCCCGATCTGTTCGAGGTGTTTGTGCGCGAAGGGGTGTACCTGCGCTACGGGCAGGCGTTCCTGGACGCGGGGCAGGTGGATGGAGTGGACATTGGGGCGCTGGGGTTTTAGGGTGCGAGCAGGCCGTGACGAGGGTGTGAACAGGCCGTGAAGGAGGCGCGCATGGGGCTGCCACACTGGGCGTGCACCCCTGCTGGATTCCATTAACATGTTGAAACGATTGGGCTGCCGCCCCATCCGTGTCCAGACCTTTTCGAGGGGCCTCGCTTGCTGACCTCCAGGCTTCGTACTTCCGTGATCCACAGGCTGTCCCTGTCGATATGGGGCCTGTTTCTGGGTTTGGTGGTCCTGCTTTCGCTGCTGGGGTATGTGGCGCTGACTGCCGTTGCCGATCGCGTGGTGCCGCTCGTGATGCGCCAGGCGGTGGAATTGCGCGCGCAGGCCGTGGAGGGCCTTTTTATCCAGGCGGGGCAAAGCGCCCAACATCTGCAGCAGGATTTGCTCACGCGGCTGCGCGCAGCCGATACCGAGGCCGCCCTGAGCCGGTTCGATGAGTTGTTTGCACGCGGGCCGGACGGGCTGTGGCGGCTGCGGCCCGAAAAAGTGGACACGGTCAATGCGCCCACCCTGTACCTGCACCATGGCCGCGATGGCCCGGACGAATCCACCCGCGTGCGCGCGGCCGTCAGCTACGACCTGCTGCGAGAGCGCGGGCCTGCGCTGGTGCCGCCATTTTTTTCCGCATACATGGATTTTGTGGAAGACGGCCTGATGGTCTATGCGCGCGGCGTCGATTGGGCCAGCGGCGCCACCGCAGACGCCAGCAACGCCGATTACCTCACCATGCGGGGTGCCGACCCCCAGCGCAACTCCGAGCGGCGCATCTTCTGGACGCCGGTGTACCTGGACGAGCAGGCCAAGGCCTGGATGGTGTCGGTGATCCAGCCTCTGGACTGGCAGGGGCGCTGGGTGGGCACGGTGGGCCATGACCTGACGATCGAAACCCTGATCGACGCCGTGGCCGCCAGCCGTGACCAGGTCGGCGTGCAACTGATCCTGAGCGCGGAGGGGGACCTGATCTCCCACCCCGACCTGAGGGAGCGGATCGCCGCAGCGAGTGGGCAGCTTCAGATCGCCGGACTGAAGGACCCGCTGCTGGAGCAGGTGCACCACATGGTGTCGAACGCGCAAGCTGATCGTGGCGCAGGCCTTAGTGCCGACGGGACGCAATGGATCGCTTGGTCGCGCATCCGGGGGCCGAACTGGTACCAGATCTACCTCATGCCCCAGTCGCGGGTGGATGACCTGGTGATGTGGGGCATGCTGGGCCTGTGCGGCATTGGCCTGCTGGGCTTGATGCCGGTGCTGTGGTCCATGCGCCGCCGGGTGAACACGCTGGTAGTGCGCCCGCTGCAGCGCCTGACGGAAGCCGTGGACGCCCTGGGCCAGGGGCAGACGCCGACCCCGGTGGCACTGGGCACCGACGACGAACTGGGCCGCCTGGCCCGGGCCTTTGACGGCATGGTGTCCGAGCTGGCCCAGCAGCGCGCCATGGCGGTGGCGCATGCGCAGGCACTGCAGACCGAGGTGGACGAGCGGCGCCAGTACATGGTGAGCCTGGAGGAGGAGCGCGCCCGCCTGTTTGCGCTCCTGGGGGCCATGAAGCTGGGCATCCTCTTCGTCACGGCCGAGAACCAGGTGACCTACTGCAACCCCGCGTTCTTGAAGATCTGGCGGATAGAGGGCGATGAAGCATCGTTTGTGGGCCGCCCGGCCAGCGACATCTTCCAGGCGGTGGGGCATGGTCCGTCGTCCTTGGCGGCCCTGGCACGCCACGCGCAAGAGGCGCTGACGGCGCCTGGGTTGTCCAGCCGGTACGAGATGGATCTGGGCGACGGGCAGACCCTGCTGCTGACATCGCACCCTGTGCATGACAGCGACAAGCGCCTCATCGGCAGGCTCTGCATCCACGAGGATGTGACGCGCGAGCGCAAGACGGCTGCGCAGCTGATCTATCTGGCCGAGCGCGATGCCCTCACGGGCCTGTACAACCGACGCAGGTTTGAAGACGAGTTGCTGCGCTTTTTCCGGGAGTTCGACCGGCACGGCCAGCACGATCGGCGTGATCAGCATGAGCGCCAGGGCGCCTTGCTGTTCTTTGACCTGGACGAATTCAAAGCCATCAACGACACCTTTGGCCACCGCATCGGCGATTCGGTGCTGGTGCGTGTGGGCAGCGACGTGCAGGCACTGGTGCGCCAGACCGAAACCCTGTGCCGCCTGGGGGGCGACGAGTTCGCGGTGCTGATGCCCCATGCCTCGGTGGAGGACGCCCAGCGCCTGGCCGAGCGCATCGTCCGCGCCATCTCGCAGGGCCCGTTCTGCATCGAGGGGCAGAACCTGAGGCTGACCACCAGCCTGGGCATCGCCCTGGCGCCGCAGCATGCCGACAACGCGCAAGAGCTGGTGGCCCATGCCGATGCCGCGATGTACCAGGCCAAGCACCTGGGCAAGAACTGCTGGTCCCTCTACCGGCCCGACCACCACGCGTCGCAAGAGACGATCACGCGCCTGGCCTGGAACGAGCGTATTTCCAGGGCGCTCGAAAGAAACCTGCTGCGCCTGCACTACCAAGGGGTGTACGACGCCACCACCGGGGAACTGGCCCACCTGGAGGTGCTGGTGCGCATGCGGGACGAGGCCGATGCCACGCGGCTGATCGGGCCCATGCAGTTCATCGGCTATGCCGAGAAGAGCGGCAAGATCCTGGAGATCGACCGCTGGGTGGCTCGCGAAAGCATTGCCCTGCTGGGTGCGCAGCCGCAGCTGCCTGCGTTGGCGATCAATATCTCGGCGCGCTCGTTCGATGACCCCAGCCTGCCTGCCTACATCGCGGCCCAGTTGCAGGCGGCGGGCGTGGCGCCCCAGCGTTTGCTGGTGGAGCTGACGGAAACCTCGGCGGTGTCGGACCTGCGCGATGCCGAGCGGTTCATCGACACCTTGCGCCACACAGGGTGCCAGGTCTGCCTGGACGACTTCGGGACGGGTTTTGCGTCGTTTGCCTACCTCAAGCACCTCAAGGTGGATGTGCTGAAGATCGACGGACTGTTCATCCGCAACCTCACCCACGAGCACGACAACCAGGTGTTTGTCCGCGCCATCATCGACGTGGCCCGTGGGCTGGGCAGGCGCACGGTGGCAGAGTTTGTGGAGAGCCAGGAGATCCTGGACATGCTGAAAACGCTGGGCGTGGACATGGTGCAGGGCTACCACCTGGACCAGCCGCAGGCCGAACACCCTGCGCTGGCCACACCCATGGTGTAGGCACCGGTGAGGGCGCTATACCGCCTTGAATGTAATTGCTATTAATTTGATAGCTTATTGGGCAATGTGGGCGCGCGGAGAAGGCCAAATTCACTCAAATTCTTCAACGCTTGCGTGCGCCTGGGCCAGCAGCCAGTCACTGAAGGCGGCCATGGCCCCCGTGGTGGGGCGTGACTGCAGCCGCGTAAGCCAGTAGGCGCCCCGATGCAGCTCCTGCGCAAAGGGCTGCACCAGCCGGCCCTGGCGCAGTTCGCGGGTGAACATGCGCACTGGCAGCAGCGCCATGCCTGCGCCCTGGGCGGCCGCCTCGGCCAGGGTGAGGGACGAGTCGAACACCGCGCCGCGCACCACGGGGCAGGGTGCACCGGCGGCGTCGAACCAGGCCGCCCACTCATCGGTGCGGTAGCTGCGCAGCAAAGGCTGGCGTGCCAGGTCGGCCGCAGTGCGCAGGCCATGGGCCAGCGCGGGCGTGCACATCACCGACATGGGCGCGTCCATGATGCGCTCGGCATGTGTGCCGTGCCAGGCGCCGTCGCCAAAGCGGATGGCAAAGTCCAGCCCTTCGCCCGCCATGTCCACCCGGTTGTTGTGGGTGAGCAGGCGCAGGTCCACAAAGGGGCAGGCCTGCTGAAAGTCGCGCAGCCGGGGCAGCAGCCAGCCCACGGCAAAGGTGCCCACGGCGCCCACGGTCAGCACCTCGCGCGGGCGGGTGTCGCCCAGTTTTTCCAGCGCGCGCTGCAGGTTGCCGAAGGATTCCACCACCACCGGCAGCAGCGCCTGGCCCTCGTCCGTGAGCGCCAGCCCGCGCGGCAGACGGCGGAACAGCGGTTTGCCCAGGCGGTCTTCAAGCTTGCGGATGTGCTGGCTCACGGCGGTCTGGGTCACGTGCAGCTCTTCGGCCGCGCGGGTGAGGTTCTGGTGGCGCGCCGATGCCTCGAAGGCGCGCAGGGCGTTGAGCGGCAGGTGCATCTTTTTCGGAGATGGAAGTTTTTCTTGGGGTTGGCGGCAATTATTGTCGATGGTGCTGGGGGCTGAACCTCCGTATCGTTCGGGCCTTGTTCCCCATCACGCATCCATTTGATATGCAAAGAAGACAGTTTTCCTTGGGTTTGATGGCTGCCACGGCCATGCCTTTGTGGGGTTGCGCTGCTGCCAGCAACCCAGTCGGCCGCGACCAGACCGCCCGCGCTTGGAACGACGCCCTCGCCACCATCGAACGCAGCGCCCAAGGCCGCCTGGGCGTGGCCATGCTGGACACCGGATCGGGCCTGGCCCTGGGCTGGCGCCAGGACGAGCGTTTTGCCATGGCCAGCACCTTCAAGGCCGCGCTGGCGGGCTGGATGCTGGCGCTGGTGGACCAGGGACGGGAGCGGCTGGATGCGCGCGTGCACTACGCAGCGGCCGACGTCGTGGCCTATTCGCCCGTGAGCGGCCCGCGCGCAGGCAACGCGGGCGGCCTGACGGTGGGCGAGCTGTGTGCCGCCACCGTGAGCCTGAGCGACAACACCGCCGCCAATGTGCTGATGGCCCGCCACGGCGGCCCGGCGGGGTTCACGGCCTTTGTGCGGTCGCTGGGTGATCAGGTCACGCGGCTGGACCGCACCGAACCCACGCTGAACGAGGCGGCCGTGGGCGACCCGCGCGACACCACCACGCCGCTGGCCATGCTGCTGACGTTGCAAAAGCTGGTGCTGGGCGACGCGCTCAGCCCCGCATCCCGCGCCTGGCTGCAGCGCTGGCTGGTGGAGACCAGCACGGGCGACAAGCGCCTGCGCGCCGGTGTGCCGGGCTGGAAGGTGGGCGACAAGACAGGCACGTCGGGCGACAGTGGCACGGCCAACGACATCGGCGTGTTGTGGCCCCCGGGCGGTGGCGCACCCGTGCTGGTGACCTGCTACCTCACACGCTCCACGGCGCCAGCTGAGCAGCGGGATGCGGCGATTGCGCAGGTGGCGCGCGCCGTGGTGGCGGCCAGGCAGGGATAGCCGAAGTCTTTTTTTGGCAGGGCCAGGAAGTCATTGGGGCTGCAATATCCCCCGCACCGTTCGGGCTGAGCCTGTCGAAGCCTCGCGCTGCGCTGCGCTTCGACAGGCTCAGCGTGAACGGTTGTGGGGTTGCCGTGGCCCAAGGTCCCTAAGCCGAAGACTCAGAGCTTCTTGACCAGCACCTGGCTCTTGCGGTCCCAGTTGTATTTGCGCTTGCGGGCGTCGGGCAGCCAGTCCGGGTCCACCGGCTGGAAGCCGCGCTTGATGAACCAGTGCATGGTGCGCGTGGTCAGCACAAAAATGCTGTCCAGCCCCAGCAGGCGCGCGCGCTGCTCGATGCGCTTGAGCAGCTTTTCGCCATCGCCCGTGCCCTGGCTTTGTGGCGATACCGTTACGGCCGCCATCTCGGCTGTCTTGGCCTCGGGGTAGGGGTAGAGCGCCGCGCAGCCAAAGATCACGCCGTCGTGTTCGATGATGGTGTAGGTGGCGATGTCGCGCTCAATCTCGGTGCGGTCGCGCTTGACCAGGGTGCCGTCCTTCTCGAACGGTTCGATCAGCTGCAGGATGCCGCCCACATCGTCAATCGTGGCCTCGCGCAGCTCTTCGAGCTTTTCGTCGATGACCATGGTGCCGATGCCGTCGTGCACATACACCTCCAGCAGCAGCGAGCCATCCACCGCAAACGGCAGGATGTGGCTGCGCTCCACGCCTGCTTTGCAGGCCTTCACGCAGTGCTGCAGGTAAAAGCCCGTGTCGGTGGGCTGCTGGGCGGGCGGCAGCTGGGCCAGCAGGGCCTGGGCGGCGGCCAGGGGCAGCTCGGTGTCGATGGGGTTGTCGTCGCTTTCGGGCTCGGTGGGCGACATGCGGATGCCCTGCACCTCGGTCAAGAAGATGAGCTTGTCAGCCCGCAACTCGATGGCCACGCTGGTGGCGACTTCTTCCATGCTCAGGTTGAACGCCTCCCCCGTGGGCGAGAAGCCAAACGGCGACAGCAGCACCAGCGCGCCCATGTCCAGCGTCTGCCGGATGCCCGCCACGTCCACCTTGCGCACCAGGCCCGAGTGCTGAAAATCCACGCCATCCACAATGCCCACGGGCCGTGCCGTGAGGAAGTTGCCCGAGATCACGCGCACCGTGGCGCCTGCCATGGGCGTGTTGGGCAGGCCCTGGCTGAAGGCGGCCTCGATCTCATAACGCAGCTGGCCTGCGGCCTCCTGCGCGCAATCGAGCGCCACCGAGTCGGTGATGCGGATGCCGTGGGAGTATTTGGCCGCATGGCCCTTGGCTGCCAGCTGCTCGTTCACCTGCGGGCGAAAGCCGTGCACCAGCACGATCTTCACGCCCATGGCCTGGATCAAGGCCAAGTCCTGCGCAATGTTGTGTAGCTTGCCCGCCGCAATCGCCTCGCCCGTGAGCCCGATCACAAAGGTCTGGTTGCGGAACTTGTGGATGTAGGGCGCCACCGAGCGGAACCAGGGCACGAAGGTGAAGTTGAAGACGGCGGACATGGCGGTGCAAGCGGTGGGGCGGGCCTTGGAATGACGGAAAAAGCGGCAACGGCGGGCGGCCCCGTGGGGCCGCCAAACCGCGCATCATAAGCATGCTGAGCTTTGCTGCGCCACATTCGGCGCCACAGCCGGGGCAGCGGTGCCGTCTGCGTGTTGCTGAAACGCCGCCAGCCGCGCCGCAAAGGGCTCCAGCACCAGGGTTTCGTCGGGCCCCGACGCGGGCGGCACCGTGATGGCGATGCCGCTCTGGGCCATCAGCGCCTGCATCTCGGGGCGGGCGATCATGCCGTGGTCCATCAGCGCATCCACCAGCCGGTTCAGCGCGCCCTGGTGCTGGCGCAGCAGGGTGACTGCGCGCTGGTATTGGGCCTGCAGCAGCTCCTCGATGGCGGCGTTGCTGGGCGCCACATCGGTGTTGATGTGGTGGTCCATCTCCACCGTCACATCGGTGCGTGCCAGCCGGGCACCAAAGCCGTGGTGGCGGATGTAGCGCGCGGCCTCGGCCGTCACCTGCTTGTAGTCCTGCTCGGCGCCTGTGGTGCAGGCCATTTCGCCAAACACCAGCTCCTCGGCCACACGGCCTGCAAGGCCCACACACATCATGTCCAGCGCGTTCTGGCGCGTGGTCACCTTCAGGCCCGCAAAGCTGTTGTAGCCGCCTTCGAAGGATGCGATGTTGATCTTCACCTCCTGCGGGGCCTGGCCTAGCAGCAGGCCGTACACCAGCGCGTGGCCCGCCTCATGCACCGCCAGCAGTGCGCGAAAGTCGGCGTTGGCGCGTTGCTTGAGCCGGTTCAGCTCCAGCGTCACGGCAAACAGCGCCTGCTGTGCACCGGCCTGCACCACCAGGTGGCGCTTGTCTGCCGCCAGCGTGATGGGGTAGGTGGTGCCCAGCGGCAGGGCCTGCTCCAGCACCCACAGCGCGGCTTTCACGAGGTTGGCGCTCAGGATGGCGTGCACTGACGAGAACAGCGGTCGGGTGCCCTGGGCGGGGAACACGGCGTTGGCATACAGCTCGTCGTGCACATCCTGGGCAATGGCAAAGCGCACGCCGCACTGGGTGGCAATGTCGTCGCAGTAGCGTGTGCAGAGGTTGCGAATCAGCTGCTCATAGGTCGCCTTGTTGAACGACGGGTACACCACATGCTCGTTGCCCAGCCGCGCAATCTGCTCGGGCTTGAAGCGTTCGGAGAGCGCCTTTTTCACATCGATGAGCGACAGCTTGCGCGTGAGGCGGTGAAAGATGTCGGCATCGGTGTCGCAGTCTTCCACGCGCTGCGCGGTCTCGTGGTACATCTCGTCCAGGTTGCCGCACACAAACACCAGCAGCTTGCTGTAGTCGGTCTCCCACGACGACAGCGACTGCTGGAACCGCGTGAACAGCGCCTGCACCTGGGCGGGCGGCCACTGCATGATCTCGGCCAGCGGCTCCTGCAGCTTGAGCATGCGCTTGAGTTCCTGTGCGTCCCAGGCATCTAGCTGGAAGCGGTAGGGCTTTTTGCCCGCGCGATCGCCGTCGCCGTCTTCGGCGCGTTCGGCCTCGTAGTGCGCATCGGCCAGCTTGCGCTCGATGTTGGTCAGCGCACTCAGGGCCGGGGGCAGGCGCCCGTCGGAGAGCAGCGTCCACACATCCTGGTAGCGCTCCACCTTCACGTCTTCGCCCTTGCGGTCTACGGTGCGAAAACGCTGGAACTCGTCCAGCACCAGGATGCCGGGTGCGCCCTCGTGGATGCCCGAGTCGCCCAGCATGCCTGAGATGGACGAGCTGCGGTAGCTCGCGCCATGGCTGAAGCCGTCCATCTGCACTTCCACAAAGCGGTCGTAAAAGCCCAGCAGCTGCGCCAGGCGCCGCGTGAGCTGCGTCTTGCCCGTGCCCGTCAGGCCCCACAGGCAGACGATGACGGGTCGGGTGATGAGCTGCGGCAGCACGTACCAGGCACGCACCGCGTCGATCACGCGGTCGATCACGTCGTCGATGCCAAACAGCTCGGCTTTGAGCTGCTCGGCGGCGTGGCCCAGCGCCTGCTGGCGCTCGGCCAGCAGGGCCCGGTGTGCTTTGGTGGGGGGGTGCTGCCCATGCGGCAGCGTTGGGGTTTGGGTTGAAAGGTCCATATGTTCAATCGTTCTTGTCAGTCGCGCTCGGTAAAGCGAGCGTTCAGGGTCGCCTTGCGCAGGGCGACGGTGTCCGCACGGCGCTGGGCGCCACGGGCTCGGATGTGTTTGCCTGCTGCGCTGGACAGGCTGCGTTGGGCCAGTGCGGCGGCCACAGGGTTTCGGGGCGGGCCCGAAGCTTCGAGTTTCAACACCAGGGGCTGCTTCATGCGGCGCAGCTTTTTGATTTCACCCTCGGCGAAGGCCCGAGACAGTTTTTTGGCACTCATGTGTGCGTTCCACAAACAAAAAACCCCGGCAAATTAGCCAGGGCTTGTGGAGCGCTGCACTGGGGTGCAGGAGGTCGCTTGTCTGCCGTGGCTGGATGCGTGAAAACACAGTCCAGCCGGGGCGGTGGACAGTGGTCAGGCGGGAGCGAACAAGGGAACAAACATAGCGGTGACCTCCAGGGCTTTCAGGGGCTGGCCGACATGGCCGCGCAGTGCTGAAAGAAGGCGCGATTGTGGCGAGGCATGCTGCGCGTGGCAAGCGCAGGGCGCGCGGCACTGGCGGATATGTCGCACAAAACGCACAGTGCGGGCACAGCACGCGCGCAGTGCCCGCACTTGTGCACTGCTGCAGAGCGGATCAGTCGTGGCGGCGATACACCCAGCCAGCGGCGTGCATCCACTCATCCTTGTCGTGCGTGTGCACCACCAGCTCCACCAGGTCGCGGCCCGCGTTGTGGGGCACCTGCACCGCCATGCCCGCGCGGTCTGCCGACAGGGGGCGCAAAAACTGGCTGTCGTCCCAGAACAGGTAACCGGGCAGGTCTGGCAGCTCCTGCAGGGTGGCGGCCCCCACACCCATGGCCAGCGGGATGGAGTCGGGCGCCTCGTTGGCCAGCAGCCAGGTGCTGCCCAACCGCGCCGACCACTGCGGCGGCAGCGGGGCCGGGGCCCGCTGCATCTGCTGTGCCACCGGCGTGGCAACTCCGTAGTGCCCGGCCGTGGCCGTCTCGCGCGCAAGCAGGTAGCGGCGGCCTTCGGCTTGCTCCCAGCGGTACTGGGTGCGGAGCTGGGCGTCTGACCACCACCAGCCATCGCTGCACAGGCGCAACCCAGTGCACAGGGGCTCCCATCCTTTGGCCTTGGCAGACCAGATCGACAGGTCCACCTGCTGGCTGTCGGGCGAGGTGGCTTTGATGGGCCGGGCAGAGCAGCCATAGATGCCCAGCAAGGCGTCCACCGCGCTGGAGGAAATGGTGGCCTGCGCTGGTGGGGCCGCCGACACCTTGGGCGGCAAGGTGCGCAGCTGCCCCGTTTCCTGCAGCGCGCGCAGCAGGATGCCTTCGGCCACAGGCCCGGGCTTGAAGCCGGGCGCACTGCCCGTGATCAGCAGCGCCAGGCCCGCCTGCGGCAGCACATAGAAGTCGCTGGCGTAAAACATCGTGCTGCCGCTCTTTTGCCAGGCCACAAAACCTGCAGCGTCCAGCCCGGGGTGCTGGGTGCTGTCCCAGCCCAGGCCCGCGTACCAGTCGGGGCTGAGGTGGCTCAGGCGCATGCCCTGGTGCTGCGCGCTGCCCATCTCGGCCACGGCGGTTTTCGAGACGATGCGCTGGCCGTCCAGCTCACCGCCCCGCATCAGCAGGGCGGCCAGCTTCATCATGTCGCCCGGGGTGGTGCACAGCCCGCCGGTGGCGTAGCCCATCACAAACTCCTGGCCCTGGCGCACATCGCCGATGTAGCCGTGGGCAAAGCTGCCTGCGGGCAGGGGCTGCAGCGTGTAGCCCGACCGCGCCATGCCCAACGGGTTGAGGATGGCCGACTGCACAAACGCCGGATAGGTCTGCCCGGTGACCGCGAGCACGATGCGCTCGACCAGGGTGAAACCGTCGTTGCAGTACACCGCCATGGCGCCGGGCGCATGCTTCAGGTGCACGTCGGCCAATGCAGCTTCTAGTTCGGCCGCATAGCCCGGTTGCGGGGCAAAGGCAAACAGGTTGTGGGTGTGGGTGCCTGGCAACCCCGACGCATGGTTCAGCAAGTGCCGCACCGTGATGTCGCGGTAGCCCGGCGACAGCATGGCGAACTGCGGCAGGTAGCGCAGCACGGGGGCGTCCAGCGCCACCAGCTGGCGGTCCACCAGGATCATCACGGCCAGCGCGGCCAGCACCTTGCTCACAGATCCCACGTTGAAGCGCGTGTCCGGGGTGGCAGGCGCGCGGGAGCTGTCGTCCAGCACGCCAAACGCCTCCTGCCAGACCAGGCGCTCGCCCTGCAGCAGCGCAATCGATGCGGCCCGCGCCCGGCTGGCCTGCATGGCCTGCCGTATCTCCTGGCGGCCCCAGGCCATGGTGGCTGGCAGCTGGGGCCCGGGGTTGTTGCTGCCGCCGCAGCCTGGCAGCCAAGGTGCCACGGCGGTGGTGCCTGCCCATGCCAGCCAGTCGCGGCGGGACGGGGGGCGGGGTAGGGCGTGGCCGTCGGCAGCGGGCGGGTGGGCAGATGTCTGCAAGGGCATGCGGTCGTTCCAGGGGGGCACCGGCCACGGAGACATCGCCGCGCGGTGGAGAAGGTGTGCGCATTACATACCGAAAACCCCGGCTCTCGGATAATGCGTGCCTTCATGACCGAATCCGCGCCTCTCTCCCCCACGCCTCCCGCCCCCCGCGCTGCGCCTGCCGCCCCTGCCACCACACCGCTGCGCATCACTTTTCCTGATTCCCTGCCCGTCTCGGGCAAGCGCGAAGAGATCATGGCGGCCATCACCAAGCACCAGGTCATCATCGTGTGTGGCGAGACGGGCTCGGGCAAGACCACGCAGCTGCCCAAGATTGCGCTGGCGCTGGGCCGGGGCAAGTGCAATGCCAAGCCGGGGCAGAAAGGCCAGCTCATCGGCCACACCCAGCCGCGCCGCATTGCCGCCAGCAGCGTGGCAAAGCGCATTGCCGAAGAGCTGAACACGCCGCTGGGTGACGTGGTGGGCTTCAAGGTGCGCTTCCAGGACCGCTTGAGCCGCGATGCGTCCGTCAAGCTGATGACCGACGGCATCTTGCTGGCCGAGACGCAGACCGACCCGCTGCTCAAGGCCTACGACACCATCATCATCGACGAGGCGCACGAACGCAGCCTCAACATCGACTTCCTGCTGGGCTACATCCGCCAGATCCTGCCGCGCAGGCCGGACCTCAAGGTCATCGTCACATCCGCCACGATCGACGCCGACCGGTTTGCCAAGCATTTCGAGAGTGCCAAGGGCCCGGCCCCGGTCATCATGGTCTCTGGGCGCACCTTCCCGGTGGAGCAGCGCTGGCGGCCGTTTGAAGAAACGCGCGACCACGGCCTGAACGAAGCCATTGCCGATGGCGTGGATGAACTCTGGGCAGGCAACGCGGCGGGCGACATCCTGATCTTCCTGCCCGGCGAGCGCGAAATCCGCGAGGCGGCCGACCACCTGCGCAAGCACCTGTCGCACCAGCCCGTGATGCGCAACGCAGAGGTGCTGCCACTGTTCGCCCGCCTGTCGCAGGCCGAGCAGGACCGCATCTTCGACGGCCACACCGGCCGGCGCATCGTGCTGGCCACCAACGTGGCCGAGACTTCGCTCACCGTGCCCGGCGTGCGGTACGTCATTGACGCAGGAACAGCGCGCGTGAAGCGCTATTCTTTCCGTAGCAAGGTGGAGCAGCTGCTGGTCGAGCCCGTCAGCCAGGCCGCCGCCAACCAGCGCGCAGGCCGCTGCGGCCGCGTGGCCAACGGCATCTGCATCCGCTTGTACGACGAGGCGGACTTCAACAGCCGCCCGCGCTTTACCGACCCCGAAATCCTGCGCAGCTCGCTCGCTGGCGTCATCCTGCGCATGAAGTCGCTGCACCTGGGCGACGTGGGGCAGTTTCCGTTCATCGAGGCGCCCTCGGGCCGTGCGATTGCCGACGGCTACCAGCTGCTGTCCGAGCTGGGCGCCGTGGACGACGCCAACGAACTCACGCCCATGGGCGTGGAGCTGTCGAAGCTGCCGCTGGACCCGCGCGTGGGCCGCATGATCCTGGAGGCGCGCGAGCGCCGCGCGCTCGACGAGGTGCTGGTCATCGCCAGCGCGCTCAGCGTGCAGGACGTGCGCGACCGCCCGCTCGAAGCGCAGCAGCAGGCCGACCAGGCACACGCCAAGTTCGACGACGAAAAAAGCGAGTTCAGCGGCTACCTCAAGCTCTGGAAATGGATCAACGAAGCGCGCGGCGGGGCGCCCAGCCTGCCGTCGGCGCGTGCACAAAAGGCCATGGCGCAGCAGAAAGCGCCATCGCAGGCGCATTTGCCTGTGGCACAGCGCTCGGCGGCGGCCGCGCCTGTGCCCGCCGTGGCCAGCGTGGCGGCGCCTGCGCCTACCCACAAGCTCAGCAACCGCCAGTACGAGCAGCTGCTGCGCCAGAACTTCATCAGCATCCGCCGCCTGCGCGAGTGGCGCGACATCCACACCCAGCTGCTCACCGTGGTGACCGAGCACAAGTGGCAGATCAACACCCAGCCCGCCAGCTACGAGCAGATCCACCTGTCCATGCTCTCGGGCCTGCTGGGCAACATCGGCGTGAAGAGCGACGAGGAGGACTGGTACCTGGGCGCGCGTGGCATCAAGTTCTACAAGCACCCGGGCGCCCACTTGAGCAAGAAGCCAGGCCGCTGGATCGTGGCTGCCGAGCTGGTCGAGACCACGCGCCTCTTCGGCCGGGGCATTGCCGCCATCGAACCCCAGTGGCTGGAGCAGGTGGGCGGCCACCTGCTCAAAAAGCAGATGCTGGACCCGCACTGGGAGAAGAAAGCCGCGCA
Organism: Acidovorax sp. GW101-3H11; assembly: GCF_001633105.1. Classification (GTDB taxonomy): domain Bacteria; phylum Pseudomonadota; class Gammaproteobacteria; order Burkholderiales; family Burkholderiaceae_C; genus Acidovorax. Next base: position 4,399 of record NZ_LUKZ01000019.1, on the reverse strand, counting down.
GGTCACGGCGCTGGAGCGCGCCACGCTCTACGGCATCGTGGTCTACAACAACCGGCGCGTGGACTTTGGCAAGGTAGACCCGCAGGGCGCCCGCGAAGTCTTCCTGCGCGAAGCGCTGGTGGGCGGCGAGTGGGAGACGCGCCTGCCGTTCCTGGCCGCCAACCAGAAGCTCATCGCCAAGGTCGAAGAGCTGGAGCACAAGTCGCGCCGCCAGGACGTGCTGGTGGACGACGAGCTCATCTACGCCTTCTACGACCAGCAGGTGCCGCAGGACGTGTGCAGCGGCACCACGTTTGAGCGCTGGTACAAGGACGCAAGCCGTGCCAACCCCGAGCTGCTCAAGCTCACGCGCGACGAACTCATGCGCCACGAGGCGGCGGGCATCACCACCAGCGCCTTCCCCAAGACCGTGCGCCTGGGCGGCGTGGACTGCACCGCCACCTACCTGCACGAGCCCGGCGACGCGCGCGACGGCATCACCGTGACCATTCCGCTGTTTGTGCTCAACCAGGTGAGCGACGAGCGCTGCGAATGGCTGGTGCCCGGCATGCTCAAGGACAAGATCCAGGCGCTGCTCAAAAGCCTGCACCAGCGCCCACGCAGCCGCTTTGTGCCGCTGCCCGAATCGGCCGCGCGGCTGGCCGAGCTGTTCAACGCGCCCGAGCGTTTTGGCACCGGCAGCCTGACAGACGCGCTGCTCAAGCAGGTGCGCGACGAGACCTCGCTGGACGTGAAGCGCGCCGACTTCAAGCTCGACATGCTCAGCCCCCACCTGTTCATGAACTTTCGCGTGGTGGACGAGCACGGCCGCCAGCTCGGCCATGGCCGCAACCTGGGCGCCCTCAAGGCCGAGTGGGGCGCCAAGGCGCGCGGTGCCTTCCAGGCGCTGGCGGGGCTCAAGCTGGGTGGAGCAGCGGCAGAGGAACAAAAATCTGAGTCAAAAATGCCCTCTGCGCGCGATGGTAAAGCGCAAGCAGCTATTAAATCAGGAGCAAATTCGCCCGCGCAGCCCGCCCAGCCCAGCCCCGCAGCGCAGGCCACACCATCGGCCCCCGCAGGCCAGCGCTTTACCAGCTGGACGTTTGGCGAGCTGCCCGAACTCATGGAGATCAAGAAGGCCGGTCAGACGCTGATCGGCTTCCCCGCGCTCATTGACGGCGGCGATGCGGTGAGCATTGAAGTGTTTGACGAGCCCGAGGTGGCCGCCGCCAAGCACCGTGCGGGGCTGCGCCGCCTGTTCGCGCTGCAGATCAAAGACGCGCTCAAGTACCTCGAAAAGAACATCCCCGACCTGCAGAAAATGGCCGTGGCCTACATGCCCTTGGGCACGCAGGAAGAGCTGCGCACCCAGATCATCGACGTGGCGCTGGACCGGGCCTTTTTGCTTGACCCGCTGCCCACCGACGAATACGCCTTCAAGCGCCGCGTGGAAGAGGGCAGGGGCCGCCTCACGCTGATCGCCAACGAGGTCGCCCGCCTGGCGGGCACCATCCTCATCGAATACGCGGCGGCCGCCCGCAAGATCAAGGACACGAAGAACGCCCCCGATGCGACAGCCGACGCACTGCAGCAGCTGCAGCGCCTGGTGCCCAAGCAGTTCATCGCCCAGGCGCCCTGGGGCCAGCTGGCCCACTTCCCGCGCTACCTCAAGGCCATCACCCTGCGCCTGGACAAGGTCCGCGCCGACCCCGCCCGCGACGCGGCCAAGCTGGCCGAGCTGCGCCCGCAAGAGCAACGCTACTGGCGCCTGGTGGCCGAGCGCAAGGGGGCGGTCGATGCACGCATGCAGGAGCTGCGCTGGCTGCTGGAGGAACTGCGCGTGAGCTTCTTCGCGCAGGAACTGCGCACACCGCAGCCGGTGAGTGTGAAGCGGCTGGACAAGCTGTGGGCGCAGGTGAATAGCTGATGTGATGGGACGGGAGGGGGCCGGGTTAGGGGCATCTTAGGCGGCTTTGCAGCGTCTGCAGTCGGTGGTTGACGCGCTTAAAACGCACGTTCTGTCTCTTGAAGCTGTCATGCAATGCTTTGCGATCTGAAAGCTACCGCGATTTGATGTGGAAAAAATGCACTGCTAGTAGTTCGACAGTGCAAACAGAGCCGTTCGAAAACGTTCCGCAAGTGTGGAGACCGAGCCATCTTCGATGGCCAATGAAGGCACGGATTACCAGGCTTTATCGGCAAAGCCGGACCACAGCTCGTCCAGGTCAGGAAATCGCCACTTCTCGGGGTCTTCGCGTGCCACGATCTTCTCGTTGCAGTCCGGGGCGGCCAGGTTCACCACCTCGGGCGGAATGCGCAGGTCGGACTTGGTCGAGAAGAACACCTTGACCATAGGGGTGGTCTGCGCGGTGGGGGACTGCTCGGTCACCACCCCGATGCGGCCCGAGGTCAGCCGCACCAGCGAGCCCACGGGGTAGATGCCGATGCTTTTGACAAACGCCTGGAAGATGCGCGCGTCGAAGTGGTCCTTGGTCCACTCAGCCATGCGGCGCAGCGACTCGGCCGGGTTCCAGCCGCGCTTGTAGGGGCGGTCAGAGGTGATGGCGTCGTACACGTCGCAGATGGCCGTCATGCGGGCAATCACGCTGATGCCTTCACCCGCCAGCTTGTCGGGGTAGCCAGAGCCGTCCACCTTCTCGTGGTGGTGCAGGCAGGCGTCCAGCACTACATCGGGCACGTTGCCCCCCTCCTTGAGCATGTGGTAGCCCTCCACCGGGTGGCTGCGCACCACGGTGAACTCCTGGTCGGTAAGCTTGCCGGGCTTGTTGAGCACGGCCAGTGGAATGGCCGCCTTGCCCAGGTCGTGCAGCAGGCCCGCCATGCCGGCCAGCCGCTGCTGATCATCCTTGAGACCAAGCTGCTTGGACAGCGCCACCATGAGCGCACACACGGCCACCGAGTGCATGTAGGTGTAGTCGTCGGCCGTCTTGAATCGCCCCGGCTTTCGTGGAGGCCAGTTGGTTTAAGTCAGGCCACCATCATGGCAGTCTGACTGGCGAGTTGCCGGTAGTAGTTTGCCTCAGCTTCTACGGGCGGGATGTACCCGATGGGTTCGAGCAGCCTGTGATGGTTGAACCNTGAATCGCCCCGGCTTTCGTGGAGGCCAGTTGGTTTAAGTCAGGCCACCATCATGGCAGTCTGACTGGCGAGTTGCCGGTAGTAGTTTGCCTCAGCTTCTACGGGCGGGATGTACCCGATGGGTTCGAGCAGCCTGTGATGGTTGAACCAGGCCACCCATTCCAGCGTGGCCAACTCCACGGCCTCCTTGGTCTTCCAGGGGGCGCGGCGATGAATCAGCTCGGCCTTGTACAGACCGTTGATCGTCTCGGCCAGCGCGTTGTCATAGCTGTCTCCCTTGCTGCCCACCGAGGGCTCTATGCCAGCCTCGGCCAAGCGTTCGCTGTACCGGATGGACACGTATTGCGACCCCCTGTCGCTGTGATGGACCAGGCTGCTGCCCTGCTCGGGTTTGCGGGCATACAGCGCCTGCTCCAGTGCATCGAGCACGAAGTCCGTTCGCATCGAACTGCTCACCCGCCAGCCCACGATGCGCCTGGCAAATACGTCGATGACGAAGGCCACGTAGAGCCAGCCCTGCCAGGTCGAGACATAGGTGAAGTCCGACACCCAAAGCTGATTGGGCCGATCCGCCTTGAACTGCCGGTTGACCCTGTCCAGCGGGCAAGGGGCCTTGGCATCGCCGATGGTGGTGCGTACGACCTTGCCACGCATCACGCCGCGCAGCCCCATGCTGCGCATCAGCCGCTCGACCGTGCAGCGGGCCACAGTCACACCCTCGCGGGCTAACTGGCGCCAGATCTTGTCGGCGCCGTAGACCTGCATGTTGGCCTGCCAGACGCGTTGTATCTGCGGTGCAAGGACCTCGTCACGACAAGCTCGGGCGCAGCGTTTGTGCGGATCATGCACAAGCGCTGCATGTCTTCGATATGCCGACGGGGCGACCTGCAGCACTTTGCAGACCGGCTCGACCCCGAAGGTATCGCGATGCTTGTCAATGAAGTCATTCAGGACTTGAGTCGGCGGTCGAGCTCCGCCTGGGCGAAAAACGCGCTGGCCAGCTTCAGGATCTCGTTGGCCCGGCGCAACTCCTTGACTTCGCGCTCCAGATCCTTGACACGTTGCGCCTCGCTAGTGGTGACGCCTTCGCGCTTACCTGCGTCAACTTCGGCGCGCTTGATCCATTCATGCAGCGTCTGCGGCACGCAGCCGATCTTGGGCGCAATGGATTCGATGGCTGCCCAAAGGGATGGGTACTCCCCCCGGTGCTCCTGCACCAATCTCACCGCACGCTCACGCACCTCAGGCGAGAACTTGTTTGACTTCTTCATGGCTCAATCCTCTCAGAGAAAAGAGCCTCCTCAAAACCCGGGGCGATTCA
>NZ_LUKZ01000018.1 GCF_001633105.1 Acidovorax sp. GW101-3H11 | reverse complement strand
TCCAGGAACGCCTGGCAGGCCTCTTCGGTGGCAAACCAGTCAAGAAATTCGTTCCAGGTGCGAGGGTAGTCCTGTCCAGGAGTTGGCGTTAGCATCTGGGTTTCCATCCAGCTATTCTGACGTCACTGGAGCTAAATAGATACCCCTTAAATTCATCCAGTGAATTTACAGTCCAAACTTGCCATCCTGGCCGACGCGGCCAAGTACGACGCCTCGTGTGCGTCCAGCGGCGCTGCGCCGCGCGACTCGGTGGGCGGGCGCGGCATGGGCTCCACCGAGGGCATGGGCATCTGCCACAGCTACGCGCCGGATGGGCGGTGCATCTCGCTGCTCAAGATTCTGCTCACCAACTTCTGCCAGTACGACTGCCTGTACTGCGTGAACCGCGTGACCAGCAACGTGCCCCGCGCGCGCTTCACGGTCGATGAAGTGGTGCGGCTCACGCTGGACTTCTATCGCCGCAATTGCATCGAGGGGCTGTTCCTGTCCAGCGGCATCATCCAGAGCCCCGACTACACGATGGAGCAGGTGGTGGAGGTGGCCCGCGTGCTGCGCGAGGAACACGACTTTCGCGGCTACATCCACTTGAAGACCATTCCCGACGCATCGCCCGAGCTGATGCAGCGCGCAGGCCGCTATGCAGACCGCCTGTCCATCAACATCGAGCTGCCCACGGCCGAGAGCCTCACGGCCCTGGCGCCGGAAAAAAACAGCGCCGCCATCGACCGGTCCATGGCCCGCATGGCGGTGCACATTGGCGAATCGCGCGCAGCCCGCAAGGAGCAAGCCGCGCAGGCCATCGTGTCGATGCCGCAATCGCGCACCACGCGCCGGGCCAGCGTGCCGCTGTTTGCGCCGGGTGGGCAGAGCACGCAGATGATCGTGGGCGCCGATGCCACGGACGACCGCACCATCCTGGCCACCAGCGCGCGGCTGTACGGCGTGCACCGGCTGCGGCGCGTGTACTACTCGGCCTTCAGCCCCATCCCCGACGCAGCCCGCGCCCTGCCGCTGGCCGCGCCGCCCACGGTGCGCGAGCACCGGCTGTACCAGGCCGACTGGCTGATGCGCTTTTACGGCTTCACCCACGACGAGATCGTGCCGCCGAGCCAAGGCGCCCCAGGAGGTCCAGTGGGCATGCTGGCGCTGGATGTGGACCCCAAGCTGGCCTGGGCGCTAGCGCACCGCGAGCGCTTTCCGGTGAATCTCAACACCGCCCCGCGCGAGCTGCTGCTGCGCGTGCCCGGCTTTGGCGTGCAGACGGTGGAGCGCCTGCTGGCCGCCCGCCGCGTGCGCCGCCTGCGGCATGCGGACCTGGCGCGGCTGCATGTGCCGCTCAAGAAGGTGCTGCCCTTTGTGGAGGCGGCCGACTACCGGCCCGGCCGCGCGCTGGAGGCTGCCGACCTGGCTGCGCAGCTGACGCCACCGCCGGTGCAAGGTAGCCTGTTTTGAGCCGGAGCGGAACACATGCAGCGCCACGCCATCACGCTAGAGCACCCCACCGACTGGCCCGGTTTTCGCACCACCGCACGCGCCCTGGTGCAAGCCAATGTGCCCCCGCAAGCCGTGGACTGGCGCTGCCAGGTCGATGCCGCTGAAGACCTGTTTGCGCCCGAACCCCACAGCCACAACGCCCTGCCACCGCCAGCCCCCGATGCGCCCACGCCGCGCGTGCCCCCCGACTTTGTGCACCTGTGCGAGCAGCTCATCCTGCACCGCGACCCGGCCCGCTTTGCGCTGATGTACCGCCTGCTGTGGCGCATGGCGCAAGGCGGCCATGAAGCCTACGCCGCGCGGCACGACCCGCTGGACGCGGACCGCATGTTGGCCCAGCACATGGTCCGCGCCGTGGCACGCGACATCCACAAGATGCACGCCTTTGTGCGCTTCCGGCCCGTCGTGGAGCCGGGTGGCCAGACCCTGCACATGGCCTGGTTCGAGCCCGACCACTACATCACCGTGGCCAACGCGGGCTTCTTCATCCGCCGCTTCACGCAGATGCGCTGGGCCATCCTCACGCCCGACGCCAGCGTGCGCTGGGATGGGCAGCAGCTGCACACCGGCCCCGGCGCTCAGCGCAGCGATGCGCCGCCGCCCGATGCGGGCGAGGCACTGTGGCTCACCTACTACCGCCACATCTTCAACCCCGCGCGGCTCAAGCTCACCATGATGAAAAAGGAGATGCCCACGCGCTACTGGCACAACCTGCCCGAGGCCGCGCTCATCACCGAGCTGGCGCAGACAGCGCATGAGCGCAGCGCGAAGATGGTGGAGGCCGAGGCCACCGTGCCGCGCAGGCGCATCGCGGCGCCACCGCCGCGTTCGCAGCCCGCCGCAGGAGCGGCGCCACTCACCCCAGCGCCGCCCCGCGCATCACCCGGAACTGAGGGGCCGACACCGGCGGTGTCCACCGCCACGGCAGCACCTGCGGCCGCCACAGGGCGCGCAACACCGTGAGGCGCAGCACACGCTGTGCGCCGGGCCAGGGCGCACGCGCTGCGCTGTCCCACAGCACCTCGGCCTGCGCTGCAATGTGCAGCAAGCCGCCCTCTTCATAGTCCACCACCAGCAAGCCTGCCAGCGGGTGCAGGGCGAGGTTGCCCAGGGTGTTGAAGAACTGGTTGCCGGGGTAGTCCGGCAGGCTCAGCACCACACCACCCGGTGTGTGCGCCACCTGCACAAAGCCCGGCTCGCCGCCCCGGTGCGACACGTCCACGCCTTCGCTGTGCCCGGCACCAGGGCGTGGCGCCGAGGCACTGGCGATGAACAGCGTGTCGGCACGCTGCACACGCGCAATGGCGGCTTCGTCCAGCCCGGCCCCCAGCCACTGCACCGGGCCCGGAGCAACCAGCGCAGCGCGCAGGCCGGGCTCCCGCGCCTGGATGTATTTGGGGCAGTTGCCAAAGCTCTGCACCACCTGCACGTCCAGGCCGTTATCGCCAAAGGCTGCCACCCGCCCGTTCATGCGGTTGCGCCGCCGGGTGTGTGGCTCCAGCCCCAGCACGCCCACGGCCGCGCCGGGCGCCAGGTGTGCGAGCACCGGGTCCTGGGAATCCGGCGCGGTCGCGATCTGCATGTGCTGCGCATCGGGGGTGTGCACAAACCCGGGCGGTCCGGCAAGCATCGTGGCCCACGGCTGGCCTTCTTCATCCAGCGTCCCCAGCAGCAAGGTGGGCAGCTTTTCAAACAGCTCACGGTGCTGGTCGGGCATGTGATCGCGCAGCACCATCGCACCCACGGCCGCCATGCGCTCGCGCACACCCACGCGCGCCTGCAGGGCCTGCTCACCGCGGTGGAAAGCCTCGGGCGGCACCGGCGCCGCAACCGATGCAGCGGCCACGGTGGATGTCATGCCGCCACCTGCTCGGCAGTGGGCAGTTGGTCGGCCAGCACCGGGTAGCCCGGCAAGGCCTGCATGCGCGCCACCCAGGCCGCAATGCGCGGGTAGGCATCCAGCGGCAGCCCCGCCAGGTGCGCCTGCGAGGTGTAGCTGACCATGGCCACATCGGCCAGGCTAGGCGCAGGGCCCCCCAGCAACCAGGCGCGCCCCTGCAGCTCGTCCTCCATGAAGGCCAGCAGGCGCTTGCCGGTGGCCTGTGCGACCTCGTTCACGGCGCGGCCGTTCAATGTCGCAAAACGCGGCCCTCCGATGCCCGGTGCCAGAAAGCCCGCCGCCAGGCTGAACCAGCGCTGCAGCTGCGCCTGCCCCACGGCGTCTTGTGGCAGCCAGGCACTGCCGGGGGCGTAGCGCTGCACCAGGTACACCAGGATGCCGTTGCTGTCGCTCAGCACCTGGCCCGCGTCCACCAGCACGGGCACCTGGCCCAGCGGGTTGAGCGCCAGAAACTCCGCGCGCTGGTGTTCGCCGCGCAGCAGGTTCACATCGATCAGTTCATAGGGCAGGCCGAGCAGGCAGAGCATCAGCTCCACGCGGTGGCAGTGGCCCGAGATGGGCATGCGGTAGAGCTGGAGCGGGGTGGTGGGGACCATGGTGAAGCCTCGTCGGTGGGTGAGTGGAAAGATGGCTCGACGATATCTATTGCACGCTGCGATGTGAATCACCAGCCACCGCTTTTCATAATTGCGGCATTCGCAATAATGGGTGGCATGGACTATCTCGACACCCTGCGCTGTTTTGTGACCGTTGCCGATGCGGGCGGCTTTGCCGTGGCGGGGCGGCGGCTGGGCTGCTCGGCCACGGCCGTCACGCGCGCCATTGCGGCGCTGGAGGCGCGGCTGGGTGTGCTGCTGTTCCAGCGCAGCACGCGTTTGGTGCGGCTGACCGAAGCGGGCGAGCGTTTTCTGACCGACTGCCGACCCATCCTGAACGATCTGCACGAGGCAGAGCAGACCGCCAGCGGCGCGCAGGCACAGCCGCAGGGGTTGCTGTCCATCACCGCGCCGCAAATGTTCGGCATCCAGCATGTGGCGCCCATCGTGTTGGGCTTTTTGCAGGCCCAGCCGCGCGTGCAGGCGCGCACGCTGTTTGTGAACCGGCTGGTGCACCTGCTGGAGGAAGACATGGATGTGGCCGTGCGCATTGCCCACCTGCCCGACTCAGGCCTCACCGCCCTGCCCGTGGGTGCGCTGCGGCGGCTGGTTGTGGCGTCGCCCGACTACCTGGCGCGCCACGGCGAGCCACAGCACCCGCAGGACTTGGCTCAGCACCGGGCGATTGCGTTCTCGTTCGATGCCCGCGCTGCCGCACCCTGGAAGTTTGGCGAGGGGCTGGTGGGCCAGCCGCAGATTGCGTGGATCAGCAACGCGAACGAGGTGGACATTGCCGCCGCCGAGGCGGGCCTGGGCCTTACGCGCTGCCTGGCCTACCAGGCAGCAGCCAGCCTGCGCGCGGGGCGGCTGCGCATTGTGCTGGCCGGGTTTGAGCCCCCGCCGGTGCCCGTGCACATCGTCTACCCCGCCGGGCGGCGCGCGCCCGCCAAGGTGCGGGCGTTTGTGGAGTTTGCGCGCGAGCGGCTGGCAGCCGAGCCCGTGCTGCAGGGCCGGGGGCTGGTGCGGAGCGGAAGGCGCTGAGTTTTGAAGCCCTTTTTGGCCGTTACCGCCCGTCCATCATGCCCAGGGCAATCGCATCTAAACCCCTCCTCAAATCAGAGCGAAACTGTGGCGTTCGATCACCCGATTCACGTCCCATGACCCTGCTGCAGCACCTGCAACTCATCCCCGACCCACGCCTTGCGCGCACGCGCCGCCATGAACTCCAATCCA
>NZ_LUKZ01000017.1 GCF_001633105.1 Acidovorax sp. GW101-3H11 | reverse complement strand
CTAAGCACTAGTTCCAAAGAACTTGGCACTCGCCATCAAACGCCCACGCTTATCGGCTGTATATTTTTAATGAACCGGATCACTCACAAAGACCGAAATCTTTCTTTGCTTTCCCGACTTAGCTGCGATCAGCTGAGCCTTGAATTCTAGCACAGTTTTTTAAGAACTGTCAAACTTTTTGCTTTTCTTTCGAAGTCATCAGCATCTGCCAACAACCCGCTCTACCCAGCGAAGCCTTGTATTCTATACCGAGTTTTTAACCACCCAGACAACAAAACAAAACTTTTCTTCAACCTCCTCAACCACCAGCAGCACAACCCCGAAGAGCATCACCACCAGCCACCGAACACAGCACCAGACAATCAGATCATCCGGGCAAGTTCTTCAGAAGCGAAGCCCTCGACTATAGCATGGGTTGAGGGGGGTTGAAAAGAAATCCACTGATTCAGGCGACTCAACCCTGATGGGCGGCCGCAGCGGCTTCGAGCGCGTCCACAAACAGGAAGGCGACATCACAACCCGTCTGGTCGAAGATCTCCTGAAAGCAGGTGGGGCTGGTCACATTGATCTCGGTGACGCAATCACCAATCACATCCACCCCCGCCAGCAACAGGCCCCGCTCCAGCAAGATAGGTCCCAGGGCCTCGCCAATCTCCCGGTCCCGCGCAGACAAGGGCCGGGCCACGCCCTTGCCACCAGCCGCCAGGTTGCCGCGCACTTCGCTGCCCTGCGGGATGCGGGCCAGGCAGAAAGGTACGGGCTTGCCGCCAATGATGAGCACACGTTTGTCTCCGTCAACGATCTCGGGCAGGAACTTCTGCACCATCACGCTCTGCGCGCCGTGGCGATTCAGGGTTTCGGTGATGCTGCCCAGGTTGAGGCCATCGGGCCCGACACGGAAGATGCCCATGCCGCCCATGCCGTCCAGCGGTTTGAGGATGATGTCCTGGTGCTCGGCATGAAAGCGCTGGATGTCTGCCGCATCGCGCGTGACGAGCGTGGGACCGATGAACTGGGGAAACTCCATGATCGCCAGCTTTTCCGGGTGGTCGCGCAAGGCCCGGGGCTTATTGAACACCCGGGCGCCCTCGCGCTCGGCCTGCTCCAGCAGGTGGGTGGCGTAGAAGTACTCGCTGTCGAAGGGCGGGTCCTTGCGCATGAGCACCGCATCAAAGTCGGCCAGCACAGCGCTGCGCTCTGGCTGGGCGTCGTACCAGTGGGTCGCATCCCCCGTGAGACGGATATCCTGGACCCGGGCCGTCACCTTGCCGCCCCGTTGCCAGGTGACTTGCTGCGGCTCGCACACCGCCAGGGTGTGGCCACGACGCTGCGCCTCGCGCATCATGGCGAAAGTGGTGTCCTTGTAGATCTTGAAGCTGTGCAGCGGGTCGGCAATGAAGAGCAGTTGCATGGTGTCGGATCAGAAAAGTGAATGGGGCCAGTGGCCCGGGCAGGCGAGGGGTTAAACGCACCCCGCCTGCGAACGCCTGTACTGTTGCACAAATAAGGCAATGCTGCCGGCGACCACGCCCCAGAAGGCCGACCCCACCCCCGCCACCACCACACCGCTGAGCGTGACCAGGAAGGTGATGAGCGCTGCCTCCCGGTGGGACTCGTCCCGCAACGCGGCGGCCAGGCCGTTGCCGATGGTGCCCAGCAGCGCCAGCCCTGCAATGGCCACGACCAGCTCCTTGGGGAAGGCTGTCAGCAGCCCGGTGATAACCGCACCAAACAACCCAATCGCCACATACAGGGCACCACAGGACACTGCTGCGGTGTAGCGGCGGCTGCGGTCTTCATGCGCCTCCGGGCCCATGCACATGGCGGCGGTAATGGCGCTGAAGTTGAGCGCAAAGGCGCCAAACGGGGCCAGAACCAGGGTGGCCAGGCCGGTGAGGGTGATGAGGCGGGACACCGGCAGGTCGTAGCCCGACGCGCGGATCACCGCCACGCCCGGCAGGTTCTGCGAGGCCATGGTGACCACAAACAGCGGAATCGCCAGGCTGACCAGGGCGGCCACGCTGAACTCCGGCGCCATGAACACAGGCAGCGCCAGCTCCAGCTGCACCGCCGACCAGGCCATCTGCCCGCGGGCCGCCACATACGCCACGGCCACCGCCAGCGTGATGACCACGGCATACCGCGCCAGCCAGCGGCGGCTGACCAAGTACACCAGCAGCATGAGCAACACCAGCGGCAGCGCCGTCTGGGCCGCCGCAAACGCCTGCAGGCCAAACCGCGCCAGCACACCGGCAAGCAAGGCGGCAGCGATCTCCATCGAGATGCGGTTCATCACACGCTCGAACCAGCGGGTGACGCCTGCCAGGGTGATGAGCACCGCACTCACCATGAACGCCCCCACGGCTTCGCCCATGCTGAAGCCCCCGGTCAGCCCGGCCGTGGCCAGCACAGCCGCGCCAGGGGTGGACCAGGCCACCATGACGGGCTGCCGCAGGATCAATGAGGGGACCAGCGAACACAGGCCCATGCCCAGGCCCAGCGCCCACATCCAGGAAGTGACCTGGGCGGGCGTGGCGCCAAACGCCTGTGCAGCCTGGAACACGATGGCCACCGAGCTGGTGAAACCCACCAGCACCGCCACGAACCCCGCGACAAAGGTCGAGAGGCTCAGGTCTTTGAAAAATTGCATGGGCTGGATTCTGGCACCGCGCCCCCACAACCGTCAGCGCAGGGGGCTGCCCGCAGCGCCACCCATCAAAATGCTACATATTTAATAGCACACTTTGCTTGATGGTCGCGCGCAGGAGCCCAAAAAACCTCAAGAAATCCGCTCAGATCTCGATCTTGGACCCCAGCTCCACCACCGCGTTGTTGGGCAAGTGCAGGAAATCCGCCGCGCCGCTGGCGTTGTGGTGCATCTGGGCAAACAGCTTTTCGCGCCAGGGCGCCATGCCGCCACCCATGGTGGGGATGACCGTGTCGCGCGAGAGGAAGTAGCTGGTGGTCATGGCCTCCAGCTCGCAGCCCCGGCCGCGCAGCAGCTCCAGCGCACGGGGCACGTCGGGGTCGTTCTTGAAGCCGTAGTGGATCACCACCTGCCAGCAGTCGTGGCCCAGGGCTTCGACCTGCAGGCGCTTGTCCAGGCCGATCCAGGGCGTCTCGTGGTTGTGCACCGTGACGAACAGGTTCTGCTGGTGCAGCACCTTGTTGTGCTTGAGGTTGTGCAACAGCGCATTGGGCACGGCGCCGGTCTCGGCGGTGAGGAAGACGGCCGTGCCGTCCACACGCGTGGGCGGGCTGATGAACACCGACTCCAGGAAGTCTTTCAGGTCAATCGCATCGGCGCGCAGCTTGTCGTTGAGCAGGCGGCGCCCTTCCTTCCAGGTCATCATGAAGGCGAACACGATGCCGCCGATCATGAGCGGGAACCAGCCGCCCTGGAACAGCTTGAGCATGTTGGAGGCGAAGAACGCCAGGTCCACCACAAAGAAGCAGCCCGTGGCCGCGATACACAGCGCCAGCGGATAGCCCCAGCCGTAGCGGATCACGAAGAAGGTCAGCGTGGTGGTAATCAGCATGTCCAGCGTCACGGCGATGCCGTAGGCGGCGGCCAGGTTGCTCGACGAGCGGAACATCACCACCGCCAGCACGATGGCTGCGAACAGCCCCCAGTTGACCAGCGGCATGTAAATCTGCCCCGTGTCGCGCACGCTGGTGTGCTGGATGTTCAGGCGCGGCAGGTAGCCCAGCTGGATGACCTGCTTGGTGACGCTGAAGGCGCCGGTGATCAGGGCCTGCGAGGCGATCACCGTGGCCATGGTGGCCAGCACCACCAGCGGGATCAGCGCCCAGTCGGGGGCCATCATGTAGAAGGGGTTCTTCACGGCCTCGGGCTCGGCCAGCAGCAGAGCGCCCTGGCCAAAGTAGTTGAGTGTGAGCGCCGGCATGGCCACGGTGAACCAGGCCAGGCGGATGGGCCGCTTGCCGAAGTGGCCCAGGTCGGCGTACAGCGCCTCGGCACCCGTCACGCACAGCACCACCGCGCCCAGGATGATGAAGCTGGTGCCCGGGTTGGCCCACATGAAGCCCAGCGCGTGGTGCGGGCTCAGGGCCCAGAGGATCTCGGGGTGGCCCACGATGTGCGACACCCCCAGCAGCGCAATGCTGACGAACCACACCAGGGTGATGGGCCCGAAGAACTTGCCAATGCCCCCGGTGCCGCGCTTTTGCACGGCAAACAGGCAGAACAGCACGACCAGGGTGATGGGGATCACGTACTGCTTGAAGTGGGGCGAAACCACTTCCAACCCCTCCACCGCCGACAGCACCGAGATGGCCGGGGTGATGACCCCGTCGCCATAGAACAGCGAGGTGCCAAAAATGCCCACCGCCAGCAGCACGCCGCGCAGCCGGGGCTTGTCTTTGACGGCCTGCGAGGCCAGCGCCAACATCGCGATCAGGCCGCCCTCGCCGTGGTTGTCGGCGCGCAGCACCAGCACCACGTACTTCAGCGACACGATGACCGTGAGCGTCCAGAAAAAGATGGAGAGGATGCCGTAGATGTTGTCCGGGGTGAAAGGCACATGGCCGGAGCCAAAAACCTCTTTGACGGCATACAGCACGCTGGTGCCGATATCGCCGTACACCACACCGATGGCGCCCAGCGTGAGCGCTGCGAGCGAAGATTTGGAGCTTTGCACTGACCGCACCCGGCATGCGCGGGGCCGCCGGGGTTCTGTTACTTTTGGGAACGCTATTGTGCGCCTGCCCCAGATCAAGCGCCTGGAGGCATCCGCCCAATGTTGCGACGCAGCAACTGGCCCTGGCGGGCCCCCTTGGCAGGCGGGTACGGGCGTGGCAAGCGCACCCATATTGCGCCACCCATGGGCCCGCTCCACCTGGGCGCAACCTGCAACACGGGCGCGCAGTGACCAGCAGCCGCAGCGCAAGGGCCGCCCCGCTGCACTGGCGGCGCTTTGTTTTCAGGCGCTGGCAGCGTCCCCTTGGGGAGAACGCGCCGCGGGCGACTCAGGGGGCGCCTTCAGTCATACACCTCGGCGTCGGGGTTGGTCGCCTCCAGCTCGTAGCTGGCCGCCAGCATCGCGAGTCGCGCCACCACGCCATACATATAGAAGCGGTTGGGCGCACTCACCCCGGGGCGCACGCCGGGCTGGGGCATGTGGGTGCTGTGCTCGAAGGCCAGCGGCACGAAGCTCGCACCCGGCGCATTCAGGTTCTCGTCCACACCGCGCTCGGCATGCATGCGGTAGAAGCCGCCCACCACATAGCGGTCCATCATGTAGACCACGGGCTCGGCCACAGCTTCGTGCACACGCTCCTGCGTCAGCACGCCTTCCTGGATGATGAGGTCGTTGACCGGCTGGCCGTCCTTGATGACGGCCATCTTGTTCTTGGTCTTGCGGTTGACCGCGTCCAGCTCCTTGGCATCGCGCACGGTCATGATGCCCATGCCGTAGGTGCCGTTGTTGGCCTTGACGATGACGAACGGCTTTTCGTTGATGCCGTATTCCTTGTACTTGCGGCGCACCTTGGTCAGCAGCGCATCCACCGTGGTCTGCAGCTTGTCCATGCCTTTGTCCTCGGCAAAGTCCACGCCGTCGCACTGGCTGTACATGGGGTTGATGAGCCAGGGGTCGATGCCCAGCATCTTGCCGAAACGCTTGGCCACTTCTTCGTAGTTCTTGAAGTGGGTGCTCTTGCGGCGCACGCTCCAGCCCGCGTGCAGCGGGGGCAGCAGGTACTGCTCGTGGATGTCTTCCAGGATGCCGGGCGCACCGGCCGACAGGTCGTTGTTGAGCAGGATGGTGCAGGGGTCAAAATTCTTGAGCCCCAGGCGCCCCTTGTTGCGGACCACGGGTTCCAGCGTCACCGAGTCGCCGTTGGGCAGCTCGATCAGCGTGGACTTCTTGATCTCGGGGCTGATGGAGCCCACACGCACGTTCAGGCCGGCCATGTTGAAGATGCGCTGCAGCTGCACCACGTTGGCCAGGTAGAAGGTATTGCGCGTGTGGTTCTCCGGGATGATCAGCAGATTGCGCGCCTCGGGGCAGATCTTCTCGATGGCGGCCATGGCGGCCTGCACGGCCAGGGGCAGCATCTCCTTGGTCAGGTTGTTCCAGCCACCGGGGTACAGGTTGGTGTCCACGGGCGCGAGCTTGAAACCCGCATTGCGGATGTCCACCGAGGTGTAGAACGGCGGCGTGTGCTCCATCCATTCCAGGCGGAACCAGCGTTCGATGGCGGGCATCGAGTCGAGAATGCGCTGTTCGAGTTCGTTGATCGGCCCCGTGAGGGCCGTGATGAGATGCGGAACCATAGATGCCCTCGGGAAGCAAATTGCGGACGAATTGTAGGGATTTGGGGCCGCCTTCCGGTTTCGCAAGGCGCCATGGAACAAACCTCTTTCAGCGGCGCCAGAAAGCAGGGGTGAGCAAGGCCATAAAACTCAGGATCTCAAGCCGCCCCAGCAGCATGGCCAGTGTGCACACCCAGATCTGGAAATCGGTCAGCACCGCATAGTTGGACGCGGGGCCCACGCTGCCCAGCCCCGGCCCCGCGCAGTTGACGCTGGCCAGCACCACCGAAAACGCGGTCACCGGGTCCAGGTCGGTCAGCAGCATCACCATGCTCAGGCCAAACACCGTGCCGCCATACACCAGCATGAAGGCCAGCACCGAAAAAATCACGCGGTTGTCCACCACGCCGCCGCCCAGGCACACCGGCTGCACGGCGCGCGGGTGCACCAGGCGGTTCATCTCACGGCGCGCCTGCTTGACGAGGATGAGCATGCGCACCATCTTGATCCCGCCGCCCGTCGATCCGGCACTGGTGGCCACGCCCGACAGCAGCAACATGAACACGGGCGCAAACACCGGCCAGGCGAGGTAATCCACCGTGGCATACCCCGTGGTGGTGGCCAGCGACACCAGGTTGAACATGCCGTGGCGCAGCGCATCGAGCGGTGCATACACGCCCTTGGCCCACAGCAGCAGCGCCACCACCAGCCCGCCGCCGATGAGCGCAAACAAGGTGGCGCGCAGCTCCGGGTCGCGCCAGAAACCGCCCCAGTGGCCCTTGCGAAACGCCACAAAGTACAGCGCAAAATTGCAGCTGGCCACCAGCATGAAGAAGATGCAGATCGCCTCCAGCAGCGGCGACTGGAAGTAGCCAAAGCTCAGGTCGTGCGAGGACAGCCCGCCCAGGCTCACGGTGGTGAACATGTGCATCAGCGCATCCAGCGGCGCCATGCCCCCGGCCCAGTAGGCCAAACCACACAGCACCGAAAACAGCGCGTACACGCCCCACAGCCCCTTGGCCGTGCCGGTCATGCGCGGCGTGAGCTTGGTGTCCTTCAGCGGCCCCGCCGCCTCGGCCTTGAACAGCTGGCTGCCCCCCACGCCCAGCAGCGGCAGCACGGCCACGGCCAGGATCAGGATGCCCATGCCGCCCATCCACTGCAAAAAGGTGCGCCACACATTGACCGACACCGGCAGTGCATCGAGCCCGGTGAGCACGGTGGAGCCCGTGGTGGTGAGCCCCGACACGGCCTCGAAATAGGCATGCGTGAACGACAGCGGGTGCCCCGTGTAGTGCCCGGCCAGCATCAGCGGCAGCGTAGCCGACAGCGGCAGCAGCGCCCACACCAGCGACACCAGCATCACGCCGTGGCGCGGCTGCAGCTCTTGCCGGAACAGCCGCAGCCGCCACCACAGCCAGGCGCCCGCCAGCAGCGTGGCGCCCATGGACAGCGGGTACACAAACCAGACGCCATCGCCCGTCCACAGCGACACCGCCAGCGGCAGCCCCATGGTCAGCGCAAAGATCATGATCAGGATGCCCAGCACCCGCAGCACGGGAAACATGTCCACCATGGGTCGCTCGCTGGGCTGGCGTCAGAAAAAAGTTGCGCTGACGCGGAAGAGCTTTTCCACGTCGCGCACCAGCCGCTTGTTGGGCAGGAAGAACACCACATGGTCGTTGCTCTCGATCACCGTCGCGCTGCGCGGGATGATGACCTCGGGCTCGCGCAGATCGGAAGCGGCGGCACCCGCAGCATCCGATGCATCGGGCAGCCCACGCACGATCAGGCCGATGTGCACGTCGCGCGGCAGTTGCAGGTCGCTGACCTTGCGGCCGACCACCTTGGAGCTTTTGCGGTCGCCGCGCGCCACGATCTCCAGCGCCTCGGCCACGCCCCGGCGCAGGCTGTGCACCGCCTGCACATCGCCCTGGCGCACATAGGCCAGCAGCTCGCCCAGCATGGCCTGCGCGGGCGACAGCGCAATGTCGATCTGCGTGCCGTGCATCAGGTCGGCATAGCTGCGCCGGTTGATGAGCGCCAGCACGCGGCTCGCGCCCATGCGCTTGGCCAGCAGGCACGACATGATGTTGTCCTCGTCGTCGTCGGTGAGCGCGAGGAACAGGTCCACTTCCTCAATGCCCTCGTCGCCCAGCAGATCCTCGTCGGTGGTGTCGCCCTGCAGCACCAGCACCTCGGGGGGCAGGGCCGACGCCAGCTCCACGCAGCGGTCTGCATGGTCCTCGATGATCTTGATGTGAAAGCGCCCACCCGCCTGGCTGAGCTGCCGCGCCAGCCGCAGCCCCACGCCCCCGCCGCCCGCAATCATGATGCGGCGCACAGGCTGGGGCTGCTGGGATGCAGGCCGGTGCAAGGCGGCCAGCACGTTGGCGATGTGCTCCTGTGCGGCCAGCACAAACACCTCGTCCCCCGGCTCAATGCGGGTCTTGCCGTCGCAGGCGATGAAGCGGTCGGGCTCGTCCGGGAACCGCCGGTAGATCGCCACCATCCGCATCGCCAGCTCCGGCGCACTCTCGCGCAGCGCGCCGATGGAGTGCCCCACCATCGGAGCCCCCACACGCGCCCGCACCGACACCAAGCAGGCGCGGCCCCCGGCAAACTCGCGCACCTGCATGGCCTCGGGGTACTCGATGAGCTTGCCGATGTAGCGGGTCAGCGATTCTTCGGGGCAGATGATGCGGTCCACCGCAAAACCCTCGGGGCCCACCAGCTGCTCATGGGCCTCGAAGCCTGTGGACCGCACCCGCGCAATGCGCTTGGGGATGTTGAACAGCAGCTGCGCGATCTTGCAGCACACCAGGTTGGTCTCGTCCTGCGCGGCGCAGGCAATCAGCAGGTCGGTGTCCTCGGCACCCGCCTCGGCCAGCACGGCGGGCTCGATGCCGTTGCCCACCACGCCCCGCAGGTCAAAGCGCGACTCCAGGTCGCGCAGGCGCGCGGCGTCGGTGTCGATCACCGTGATGTCGTTGCGCTCCGACACCAGGCTGTCTGCCACGCTCTGGCCCACACGGCCCGCGCCGAGGATGATGATTTTCATAGCGAAATGGGGCCTCTTCGCGCGACTGGCTTACGTTATTAGCTATCGAATAAATAGCAAATTAGCCCCGCACCTCGCCCTCGCCCAGCACCACGTACTTGAGCGAGGTCAGCCCCTCGATGCCCACCGGCCCGCGCGCATGGAACTTGTCGGTGCTGATGCCAATTTCGGCGCCCAGGCCGTACTCGAAGCCGTCGGCAAAACGCGTGCTCGCGTTCACCATCACGCTGGCCGAATCCACCTCGCGCAGGAAGCGCTGGGCGTGGACATGGTTCGTCGTCAGGATGGCATCGGTGTGGTGGCTCGAATAGTGGTTGATGTGGGCAATGGCTTCGTCCAAGCCCGCCACGATCTTCACGCTGATGATCGGGGCCAGGTATTCCTCGCTCCAGTCCTGCTCGGTGGCGGGCACCAGCTGGGCACCAGCCACCGATTGAAGGATGGCCAGCGACTCGGGGCAGCCGCGCATCTCCACGCCCTTGGCGGCGTATACGGCGCCGATCTTTGGCAGAAACTCCGCCGCCACGCCGCGCGCCACCAGCAGGCCTTCGCTCGCGTTGCAGGGGCTGTATTTGTTGGTTTTGGCGTTGTCGGCCACCTTCACCGCCATGGGGACGTCGCAGGGGTCGTCCACATAGGTGTGGCAGTTGCCGTCCAGGTGCTTGATCACGGGCACCTTGGCATCGCGGCTGATGCGCTCGATCAGGCCCTTGCCGCCGCGCGGGATGATCACGTCCACAAACTGCGGCATGGCAATCAGCTGGCCCACGGCCTCGCGGTCGGTGGTCTGCACCAGTTGCACCGCGTCTTGCGGCAGGCCCGCTTCGGCCAGCGCCTGCTGCACGAGTTTGGCCAACGCCTTGTTCGAATCGATCGCCTCGGAGCCACCGCGCAGGATGCAGGCATTGCCGCTCTTGATCGACAGCGACGCGGCCTCGATGGTCACGTTGGGACGGCTCTCGTAGATCATGCCGAACACGCCAATCGGCACGCGCATCTGCCCCACGCGGATCCCGCTGGGCTGCTGCTTCATGCCGAGGATCTCGCCAATGATGTCGGGCATGGCGGCGAGCTGCTCGCAGCCTTCGGCACAGGTCTCCAGCACCTTGGGGCTGAGTTTCAGGCGGTCCACCATGGGCTCGGCCAGCCCGGCGGCGCGGGCACGCTCCAGATCGCGGGCGTTGTCGATCTGCAGCGCATCCACGTTCTCGCGCAGCAGCCGTGCCAGCGCCTTGAGTGCTTTGTTTTTGATAGCTGCAGGCGCTTTGGCCATCAGCGCAGAGGCCGTTTTGGCCTGGAGACCGAGAGAATGCGTGTATTCAGCGACGTGGAGGGCGTTCATTCGGCGATTTTGCCGCACTTGGCTTTACCCTTGCGGCCTTGCCCCACTCACTCCCACTGCCCGGCCATGACCACCACCGCCCCCGCCCAGCTCGCCACTCTGACCGAAGCCCTGCAGGCCTTTGAACGCGGCGCCCACACCGCCGCCACCCTGAGCACCCTGGCCCGCCAGCAGACGGCCCTGCTCGCCGCCCTGCCCCCGCGCTACGGCGAGGTGCTGCTGAACCTGCTGGACCGGCTGGAATCGAGCGCGCTGTTTTCAGAGGAAAGCTGCTCGTTCAGCCAGAAGGATCTGGTGGCGAATTTGCAGATGTGGGTAGAGAAGGCGCGGGGGGTGGTTGGACAGGGGTGAAGTCCGATCATCAGACGCAAACGCCTGTCACGGCTGTCGCAGTACACGCACCTCCTCTACGAACAGGCCCAGGAAGGAACTACGGCCACGCACCGAAACCGTATCTCCAGCTTTCGGCAAGTCGCCCACCGAACGGCCTTCAATGCATATGCGCGCAGAAGCCCCGTCAATAACCAGCGCCGCATGCTGATCGCACTTCCCGTACTTGGGCTTTGCCACCTCGACGGAAGAAACTTTCGCCTGCTGAGCCGGTGCATCTGCTACGCCCACCATCCAACCCGCCAAGGCAGACCATCCGTAGGGTGACAGCAGCACCAAAAGGGAACACGCCAGCACCATGGCTGGAAACACGAAGATCCAACGTACGCCCCAGGAGGGAAAGCGGCCAGCAAGGGTGTTCTGTTGCCTTTCAATGCGGAACAGGAGAAAACCGAAGATCGGCACTGCCAAAGCCATGAGTATGGGAAATACCGACTGGTAGGCTCTGCCAAACGAAGGGACAAAGTAGGTCCCCACGACAACTTCAAGCACCCCGCCCGCCAAAGCGAGCAAAAAAAGAGAAGCTACATACAGCTTCCACCAGGGCTCCCGGCGTTGGCGGCGCATTGCAGGCGCACTTGAGAGTTTTTGTGCGACCTTCTGACCGAGCTGATCAGAAATCTCTTGCAACTGTGCGTTGATCTGCATCTTGGCCTCCTCATCCAGCCGTCCTTGGCGCTCCAGCTGTATTCCCCGCTGGAAAACTTTGGCCATGTCGGCCTCGGCGCGTGCGAAGGGTCCATCGTCTGCCGAGGTCTTGGGCTCCTGGAAGTCGCTCAACGCACTGACCGACTTTTTGCTCTCCTTGTGCAGGGCCTGCCAAAAAACCCAGTAGACACACGGAGCCAGCAGCGCGAGCCCCACAAACCGTTCGGGCCCCATCCGCACAAACGCAAGCCAGCCACACAGACCCAACAAAGCTACGCCTACGGCGAGCAGCACCGCGCGTTCAACAACCTCCCAGCGCTCCATCACCCTAGCCTTTCATGCAGGGCCACAAGCCACAGCCGATGGAGCCACGAAGGGCGAAAACCCGCCGAGCACAGTCTGGACGGTTCTCTGGCGCTCATCCCTCAGCGCGCCGCCTGCGTCAACCGGCACACCTGCAACGCCAGCCTTTGCAGCGCCTGCCAGCCATCCTGCGGCCAGTCGGGCTGCTTGAGGCCTTTGACGATGCCGTCCACCGTGTGGGCCGACTGCAGCAGGCGCGCCAACGCCGCGTCGCTGGCCTTGGGCAGGATGCGCTCGAACAGGCGCTCCTTGGGGCCCCAGATGCGGTTTTCGCGCAGGGCCATGGGCAGGGGGCGGCCCGCGTTCATGGCGTCTTTCACGCGTTTCAGGGCGCGGATGTCTTCGGCCAGCGCCCAGTGCACCAGCACCTCGGCCTCGCCCTCGGCCTGCAGGCCGTCGAGCATGCGCTGCACGCGGGCGGTGTGGCCCGACAGCACGGACTCGGACAGCTTGAACACGTCGTAGCGCGCCACGTTGAGCACGGCGGCCTCGACCTGGGCCTGGGTCAGCTCGCCCGCCGGGTGCAGCAGCGCGAGCTTCTGGATTTCCTGGTGCGCGGCCAGCAGGTTGCCTTCCACCCGGTCGGCAAAAAACTGCAAGGTGCGCTGGCCTTCTTCGCCCGCCACCACGCGCTGGCCCTGCGCGGCCAGGCGCTGGGCGATCCACTGGGGCAGCATGCCGCGTTCGATGGGGTCGATCTGGATGGAGGTGCCGCTGGATTCGAGTGCGGCAAACCAGGCGCCGGTGCGTGTGGCCTTGTCCAGGCGCGGCAGCATGACCAGGGTGAGCGTGCTGTCGTTGCCACGGGCCGATTCGGCCACCTGCTGCAGGGCCACGCTGCCGTCCTTGCCGGGCTTGCCCGAGGGGATGCGGATCTCGACGATCTGCTTGTCGGCAAACAGGCTGAGCGAGCCCCCGGCGGCCAGCACGGCGCTCCAGTCGAAATGGGCGCCCGCCACGGTGTAGCTGCTGCGTTCGGTGTAGCCCTGGGCGCGGGCCGTGGCGCGGATGGCGTCGGCGGCCTCTTGCTGCAGCAAGGGTTCGTCGCCATGCAATACATAAAGCGGCGACAGGCCCCGTTGAAGATGCGATGAGAGTTGGGCCAGGGCGACTTGCATGCGGCAAAGTTTATCGCCTTGCCCCGCCAGGTTTTGTGCAAATGGCCAGTGGACACCCGCACAGTGCACAAAGGCCATGGCGGACTGATCAGCCCGCGCACTGTTCATTGGCACCCAAAGCCCCGAGAATGCCCGGGCGCCACCGCCCGCGCTGCGGCCTGGCCGCTGCCCTTGTCCACCCCCGCACAGAAAGCCCTGACCATGCCCCCCAACACCCTGCGCAGCGCCCAGCCCACCAGCCTGATTGGTGCGCCCACCGACATTGGCGCCGGGGCGCGCGGTGCGTCGATGGGCCCCGAGGCCCTGCGCGTGGCGGGGCTGCAGGCGGCGCTGGAGCTGCATGGGCTGCAGGTGTTTGACCGGGGCAACCTGGGCGGCCCCTCCAACCCCTGGCTGCCCCCGGTGAACGGCTACCGCCACCTGCCCGAGGTGGCGCAGTGGAACCGGCTGGTGTACGACGCCGTGTATGCCGAGCTGCAGCTGGGCCACCTGCCCATTCTGCTGGGCGGCGACCACAGCCTGGGCCTGGGCAGCATCAGCGCCGTGGCCCGCCACTGCGCAGAAAGCGGCAAGAAGCTGCGCGTGCTGTGGCTCGACGCGCATGCCGACTTCAACACCAGCGAACTCACCCCCAGCGGCAACGTGCACGGCATGCCCGTGGCCTGCCTGTGCGGCTTTGGCCCGGCCGAGCTGACGCAGCTGGCCGCCATGCCCGGCGGTGGCCCGGCGCTGCGGCCCGAGCAGATCCGCCAGATCGGCATCCGCAGCGTGGACGCGGGCGAAAAGCGCTTTGTGCACGAGCAGGGCCTGGAGGTGTTTGACATGCGCGCCATCGACGAGGTGGGCATGCGCCAGGTGATGGAGCGGGCGCTGGCGGGCATGGACGCCCACACCCACCTGCATGTGAGCTTTGATGTGGATTTTCTGGACCCCGACATTGCCCCCGGCGTGGGCACCACCGTGCCCGGCGGCCCCACCTACCGCGAGGCGCAGCTGTGCATGGAGATGATTGCCGACAGCGGCCGCCTGGCTTCGCTCGACATCGTGGAGCTGAACCCCGCCCTGGACGTGCGCAACAAGACCGCTGTGCTGGCGGTGGACCTGGTGGAGTCGCTGTTTGGCAAGAGCACGCTGATGCGGACACGGCCTGTGTAAGGCACGGCACAGCGGGCGCAGGCCCATTCACTACCAATTTGATAGCTGCAAAGGCATGATGGTCACGCGGTAACGGCTTGTTTCCTTCAAAAACCCGCCGCCCCCACCCGTTCAGACAGCAGGCCGCAGCCCGAACGGGTGAGCGCAGCGGCCCGTGTTACAGCAGCGCCTGCACCTGCTGCGCCGTGGGCAGCGGCGCCACGGCGCCAAAACCCTGCACGGCCAGCGATGCCGCCGTGTTGGCATAGCGCACCGCAGCGGCCAGGTCATCCCCCAGCGCAAGGCGCGCGAGCAGGTTGCCGTCAAAGCAATCACCCGCCCCCGTGGCATCCACCAGCGCCACGCTGCGGCCCGGCACACGCTGGCGTGGCACGGCGGGGTCGGCGCTGCTCAGCAGCACGCCGTCGGCCCCGAGCTTGACGACCACCGTGGCCGCGCCCTGCGCGTGGCCCCAGTCGGCAATCGCATCCGCATCGCTCAGGCCCAGCAGCGCGGCCATGTCGTCGAGCCCTGGCAGGAAGATGTCGCACAGCGACACCGCATGCGCGATGCAGGCCCGCGCCCGTGCCAGCGGCCAGAGCTTGAGGCGCAGGTTGGGGTCGAACGCCACGCGCGCACCGGCGGCCCGGGCCACGCGCATGGCCTCGTAGGCCGTGTCGCAGGCGGAGGCCGACACCGCCAGCGAGATGCCCGACACATGCAGGATGCGGCACTGCTGCAGCACAGCAGCGGGTCCCTTCACCGACTCATCTGCCAGCCACGCAGGCGCCATGCGGCTCGCGGCCGAGCCTGCACGCAGGTAGCTGAATTCGTGCCCCGCTGCGCCGTGCGTCACAAAGTAGATGCCCGTGGGGTGCTGCGCATCGCGCTCCACCGCCGTGGTGTCCACGCCTTCACGCGCCCACAGGTCCAGCAAGGCCTGGCCAAAGGCATCGCTGCCCAGGCGCGTGAGGTAGGCCGTGCGTGCGCCCGCGCGGGCGGCGGCAATCACCGCGTTGCTGGTGTCGCCCCCAAAGCCCTGCAGGTACTGCGGCTCGCCAGGACGCGTCTGGTTGAACTCCACCAGCGCCTCGCCCAGCGCCACCACATCCCACACGGCTTGCTTGGTTGCGGTCATGGCTCAGCCGCGCGGCTTGTAGGCCGTCACGTCGATCTCGACCTTGGCGTCGATCATCAGGCGCGACTCGACCGTGGAGCGTGCGGGGCGGTGGTCGCCAAAACACTCCATGTACACGCGGTTGAAGCTGCCAAAGTCGCGCGCATCGGCCAGCCAGACGCTGACCTTGGCCACATCGGCCAGGGTGCAGTCGGCCAGGGCCAGGGCGTCCTTGACGCGCTGGAACACCTGGCGCGTCTGCGCCTCGATACCGCCGACAACGACCTGGCCCTGGTCGTCGGTGGGCACCTGGCCCGAGACAAAAACGAAGTCGCCTGCACGGGTGGCGGGCGAGAGGGGGCGTGCGAGGCGATCGGACGCGAGCGGCGCTTGGCCGAGGGTTTCTACTGGCATGGAAAACGCTCCTTTGAGTAAAGATATTACACAATTCCTTCCAGAAATGCCCATCTCGTTCGCAATTCTGGCATCGAATGTGCTTATTCGTGTAATCCTATTACTTCGAGGTGTGCAATGCAAACGTCTGGAACCAACCTGGTGCAGCATCCGCTGCCAACGCTTGAACTGCGGGGCCGCCGCAACCTGCTGGGTGCAGCGGCGCTGACCGCCGCCCTCACCCTGGCCTGCAGCACCAGCTGGGCCCAAACGGCCCCCGCCACCCCGTCCAAGGGCGGCGCCGCCAACCTCGCCATGGTGGGCGAGCCCCAGGGCCTGGACCCCATGGTGAGCACAGCCGACCTGGTGGGCACCATCATGCAGCACGTGTACGAGCCGCTGTACACCTTCGATGCCAACTGGGCCATCGCCCCCATGCTGGCGGAGGGCCTGCCCACCGTCTCCAAAGATGGGCTGACCTACACCATCCCCCTGCGCAAGGGCGTGAAGTTCCACAACGGCCGCGAGATGACGGCCGATGATGTGGTGGCCTCGCTGCAGCGCTGGATGGAGCTGAACCCCCGTGGCAAAGCCGTGGGCAAAGAGGTCGCCTCGCTCACCGCCAAGGGCGCACTGGCCGTGGAGCTGAAACTGAAAACCCCTTACGCACCGCTGCTGGCCCAGCTGGCCCTGCCCAGCGGCATGGCCGCCATCATGGCCAAGGAGAGCATTGCGCCGCAGCTCAAGGACTTCGTCGGCACCGGCCCCTACCAGTTCAAGGAACGCCGCCCCGACCAATTCACCGTGCTGGTGCGTTTTGACGGCTACGCCAGCCGCAAGGAAGCCGCCAGCGGCTACGCAGGCAAGCGCGAGGCGCTGCTCGATGAACTGCGCTTTGTGCCCGTGCCTAGCGCCAACACGCGCGTCGAAGGTGCGCTCTCGGGCCAGTTCCAGTACGCCGACCTGCTACCCGTCGAGGCCATTGGCCGCGTTGAAAAGGGCGCCCCGGCCGTGGTGCCCATCGTGACCAAGAACTTTGGCTTTCCGTACATCGTGTTCAACACCAAGGAAGGCGTGCTGGCCTCGCAGCCCCTGCGCCGCGCGGTGCAGACCGCCGTGGGCACGGGCGAGCTGCTGGCCGCAGGCTTTGGCGACAACCGCTTCTTTGTGGTGGAGCCCAACTTCTTCCCCAAGGGCACGCCGTACTACTCGGACGCGGGCAGCAAGCTCTACAACGAGCGCAACCCGCAAGCCGCCAAAGAGCAGACGGCCAAGGCCAGCTACGGCGGCCAGCCCGTGCGCATCATGGCCAGCCGCCAGTACGAGTTTCACTACAACATGGCGCTGGTGATGTCCGAGCAGCTCAAGAAGGCGGGCTTCAAGACCGAGCTGCAGGTGGTGGACTGGGCCACACTGGTGCAGCGCCGCAACGACCCCAAGCTGTGGGACGTGTACTTCACGCACTCGGGCCTGTTCCCCGAGCCCATGCTCTCGCCCCCGCAGCTGGGTGACGGTGCGCCCGGCTGGTGGGAGTCTGACGCCAAGAAATCCACCCTGGCCGCGTTCAACCAGGAGACCGACCCGGTCAAGCGCGGCCCGCTATGGGGCAAGGTGCAGCAGGTGGTGTACGACGAAGTGCCGTTCATCGAGGTGGGCAAGTTCAACGGCTTGTCGGCCCGCTCGGCCAAGCTGCAAGGCTACACACCGGCCATCTGGCCGTTCTTCTGGAACACGGGACTGGCCAAGTAAGCAGGGGCAGACAGCACCATGATGCGATTTCTGTTGAAGCGCCTGGGCGGCGCCGTGGTGGTGCTGGCCCTGGTGGCAGTGCTGGTGTTCTGCCTCACGCGGCTGGCCTCGGGCGACCCCGTGGCGCTGCTGCTGGGCGACCAGGCCACCGCCGCCGACATTGCCCAGGCCCGTGCGCAGTACGGGCTGGACAAACCCTTGCCCGTGCAGTTTGGGCTGTGGGTGGGCGAGCTGCTGCAGGGCAACCTGGGGCAGTCGCTGTTCCTGCAGCGCCCCGTGGCCCAGGCCCTGCTGGAGCGGGCCGAGCCCACGCTGTTCCTGGCGCTGTTTGCCGTGGGCATTGCGGCGTTGGTGGGCGTGCCCTGCGGCATGGCCGCCGCCGTCTGGCGCGGCAGCGCCACCGACCAAGCCGTGAGTGGCGTGGCCATGCTGGGCGCGAGCGTGCCCAGCTTCTGGCTGGGCCTCATCCTCATCCAGCTGTTTGCGGTCAAGCTGGGGTGGTTTCCCGCCTCGGGCTATGGCGACCCCACGGCCACGCTGGGCGAGCGGCTGTCGCACCTCATGCTGCCTGCGCTGGTGCTGGGGCTGCTCAATTCGGCGCTCATCATCCGTTTCACGCGTGCATCCATGCTCGACATCCTGGGCGAAGACTATGTGCGCACCGCCCGCGCCAAGGGCCTGCCCGAGGGCACCATCATGGTCAAGCATGTGCTGCGCAATGCACTGGTGCCCATCGTCACCGTGCTAGGGCTGACCATGGCGCTGATGATTGGTGGCACCGTGGTGACCGAGACCGTCTTCAACCTGCCCGGCGTGGGCAACCTGGTGGTGCGCGCGGTGCTGCGGCGCGACTACCCCGTGATCCAGGGCACGCTCTTGGTGATTGCCGCCATTTACGTCTTCATCAACCTGGCCATCGACTTTCTGTACACGCTGGTGGACCCCCGTATCCGCCTGGAAGCCCCATGAACCCGAGCCCTTCTTTCTGGCACCGCCTGCGGGCCGTGCTGCGCCGCCTGTTCGCCCGCAAGGTGGTGCTGGCCTCAGCCATCGTGATAACACTGGTGGCCAGCATCGCTGTCGTCTTCCCCTGGGTGTCCGATGCGGACCCCAACGCCCTGTCGATCAGCGAGCGGCTGCACGCGCCTTCAGGCACACACTGGGCAGGCACCGACGAACTGGGCCGCGATGTGCTGCTGCGCATCGTGCACGGCGCGCGCTACTCGTTGCTGATTGGCCTGGTCACCGCTGCAGGGGCTGTGCTGCTGGGCACGCTGCTGGGCATGCTGGCGGGGTTCTTTCGCAGGCTCGATGCCCCGCTGATGCGTCTGGTGGACGCGATGATGTCCTTCCCCGACATCCTGCTGGGCATTGCCCTGGTGTCCATCCTGGGCGTGTCGCTGTGGAACGTGATGCTGGCGCTGGTCATCGTCTACACCCCGCGCGTGGCCCGGGTCGTGCGCGCCACCACGCTGGTGTTGCGCGAGCTGCTGTTTGTGGACGCGGCCCGCGCCCTGGGCGTGCGCACGCACCTCATCCTGTGGCGCCACATCCTGCCCAACCTGATGTCGCCCATCCTGGTGCAGGTGACGTTCATCTTTGCCTACGCCATCCTGGCCGAGGCGGGCCTGTCCTTTCTGGGCGTGGGCGTGCCGCCCGACATCCCCACCTGGGGCACCATGATTGCGGGCAGCCTGGACTATGCCGACAAGGCGTTCTGGACCATTTTTGCCCCCGGCGTGGCCATTGTGCTCACGGCCCTGTCGCTGCAGATGCTGGGCGACGGCGTGCGCGACCTGCTCGACCCCAAACTGAAGAAGACCGTATGACCTCCCCCACGATGAGCGCCGCGCCCCGGCTCGAAGTCAGCGGCCTGTCCACCTCGTTCGCCACCGATGCGGGCCGCATCCAAAGCGTGGCCGATGTGTCCTTTGCCATCTACCCCGGCGAAACGCTGGCTCTGGTGGGCGAATCGGGCTCGGGCAAGTCCGTCACCAGCCTCACCCTCATGGGCTTGCACGCCCGCACCTCGCAAGCGCAGGTCACGGGCCAGGCCTGGTTTGTGCAGCGCGACGGCCGCAAGGTCGATTTGCTGGCGATGCCCGAGGCCGAGAAGCGCACGCTGCGCGGCAACGAGCTGGCCATGATCTTCCAGGAGCCCATGACCAGCCTGAACCCCGTGCTGACGGTGGGCGAGCAGATTGCCGAGTCGGCCCGCCTGCACCTGAAGATGGACCGCAGCACCGCGCTGGCCCACGCCCGCCGCATGCTGGAGCTGGTTGAGATTCCCGCCGCAGCGCAGCGCGTGCACGAGTACCCGCACCAGCTCTCGGGTGGCATGCGCCAGCGGGTGATGATTGCGCTGGCCATGGCCTGCAACCCCACGCTGCTGATTGCCGACGAGCCCACCACTGCGCTGGACGTGACCATCCAGGCGCAGATCCTGGCGCTGATGGGGCGGTTGCAGAAAGAGACCGGCATGAGCATGCTGTTCGTCACGCACAACCTGGGCGTGGTGGCGCAGTACGCCGACGCCGTGGCCGTGATGTACGCCGGTCGCATTGTCGAATCGGCCCGCGTGCACGACCTGTTTGCGCGGCCCGAGCACCCCTACACACGCGGTCTGCTGGCCTGCCTGCCCGGAGTGGCGCGGCGGCAAGCGCAGGCAACTGACCATGCAATAGCTGCCGGGCGGCGCAAGCTGGTGGCCATTCCGGGCCAGGTATCGAGCCCCCTCGCGCCGCCGCCCGGCTGTGCGTTTGCGCCGCGCTGCACGCGCCAGCAGGCCGACTGCACCCATGCCATGCCTGCGCTGGAAGCCACCGGCCCGCGCCGCATGGTGCGCTGCCTGCACCGCGAGGAACACGCCGAACCCGCCGAGGTGAGCGCATGAACGCCGTCCTGAACACCCCACAGCCCATGGCACCGACAGACACCGCTGCACCGCTTTTGGAAATTGCCCACCTGCGCAAACACTTTGGCAGCGGCCCACACCCCGTGCGCGCGGTGGACGATGTGAGCTTCACCATCCATCGGGGTGAGACCCTCGGCCTGGTGGGCGAATCGGGCTCGGGCAAAAGCACCATTGGCCGCCTGCTCACACGCCTGGTGGACCCGACGAGCGGGCAGATGCGCTACCACGGCGGCGCGGCGCCGCAAGACCTGGCCCAACTCTCGCAATCGCAATACCGGCCGCTGCGCTCGCAGATCCAGATCATTTTTCAGGACCCCTACGCCAGCCTGAACCCGCGCATGCGCATCCGCGATGTGCTGGCCGAGGCGCTGGATACGCACGGCCTGGCCAAGGGCGCCGCGCGCCTGCCGCGCATCCACCAGCTGCTGGAGCAAGTGGGCCTCAGGCCCGAGCACGCCGAGCGTTTTCCGCACGAGTTTTCGGGCGGGCAGCGCCAGCGCATCGGCATTGCCCGCGCGCTGGCGGTGGAGCCCCAGTTCATCGTGGCCGACGAGCCGCTGTCGGCGCTGGATGTGTCCATCCAGGCACAGGTGGTGAACCTGCTCGGTGAGCTGAAGGAGCAGTTGGGCCTCACGCTGCTGTTCATCTCGCACGACCTGGACGTGGTGGAGTACCTGTGCGACCGCGTGGTGGTGCTGTACCTGGGTCGGGTAATGGAGATCGCCCCCACCGAGGCGCTGTACGCCCAGCCCCAGCACCCCTACACCCAGGCCCTGCTGGCCGCAGCGCCCATCCCCGACCCCGCCCAGCGCCGCAGCATCGCGCTGCTGCAGGGCGACCTGCCCAGCCCGGCCAACCCGCCCTCGGGCTGCGTGTTCCGCACCCGATGCCCCCAGGCCGAGGCGCGCTGCGCCAGCGCCGACATGCAGCTGCGCGAAGTGGCCCCCGGCCATCTGCACGCCTGCTGGAAAACCGCCCCGCTGTCCCATGCCAATCCATAAACCCGATCACCCTGAGCCTGTCGAAGGGCATTCATCCATGGAGTCTGCGTCCATCCACTCGAAGCCGTTCACGCTGAGCCTGTCGAAGCGCCGCGCAAGGCTTCGACAGGCTCAGCCCGAACGGATTGTTCTGCACTGACTGCCACAGCCCCAACGAACCCTTTGCTCCGACCATGACCGACGACTTCCTGCTTGACTACCGCTGCAAAGGCTACCCGCTGCACGCAACGCCCTGCCGCCCCGCCGACCTGGGCCAGCGCGGCTGGAATGTGCTGGCGGGCGATCTGCCCCTGCCCATCGCCGTCATCCGCGAAAGCGCCCTGGCCCACAACCTGGCCTGGATGCAGGCCTATGCCGAGCGCAAGGGCGTGGCCCTGGCCCCGCACGGCAAGACCACCCTGTCGCCCGAGCTGTTTGCGCAGCAGTTGCAGGCAGGCGCCTGGGGCCTGACCTTTGCCACGGTGTACCAGCTCAGCGTGGGGGTGGACGCCGGGGCGCGCCGCGCCATCATTGCCAACCAGGTGCTGTGCGATGCCGACCTGGACGGCCTGCACGCGCTGCTGCAGCGCCACGCTGATCTGCGCGTGTGGTTCCTCATCGACAGCCTGGCGCAGCTGCGCTGCATTGAAGACTGGGCCGAGCGACGTGGCCACACCGCGCGCGGTGAACGGCGCCTGGACAGCCTGCTGGAGATGGGCGTGCAAGGCCAGCGCACCGGCTGCCGCACGCTGGAAGAAGCCCTGGCGCTGGCCCAGGCCATGGCGCAATCGCCCGCCGTGCAGCTGGGCGGTGTGGAATGCTACGAAGGCGGCGTGGCCCGCTGCGACAGCGAGCACGATGCACGCGAAGTCACGGCCCTGGTGCGCCGCGTGACCGAAGTGGCCCGCGCGTGCGATGCGCAGGACCTGTTTGCCGATGCGGAGATCCTGCTCACCGCAGGCGGCTCGGCCGTGTTCGACCTGGTCATCCCGCTGCTGCGCACCCAAGGGCTGTC
This sequence comes from Acidovorax sp. GW101-3H11, assembly GCF_001633105.1. GTDB lineage: Bacteria > Pseudomonadota > Gammaproteobacteria > Burkholderiales > Burkholderiaceae_C > Acidovorax. The sequence goes on along the minus strand of NZ_LUKZ01000017.1, from coordinate 50,080 downwards.
CAAGCCCGTGCTGGGCGTGCTGCGCTCGGGCTGCTACATCACGCACGACCATGGCAACTACCAGCGCTTTCTGAAGCATGTGGAGCAGCGCGAGGGGCTGGACGCCTCGCTGCGCCCCGCGCTCGAAGTCTGGACCCTGGTGCAATCGGTGCCCGAGCCTGGGCTGGCCCTGCTCACCGGCGGGCGGCGCGATGTCTCGTACGATCTGGAGATGCCCGTGCCCGTGCGCTGGGCGCCGCGCCACGAGCGCCGCGCTGCCAGCACTCCCACCGGGTGGACGGTGAGCGCGCTCAACGACCACCACGCCTACCTGCGCTACGACCCCGCTGCAGACCCTGCCCCTGCCGTGGGCGATTTGGTGGCCCTGGGCATCTCGCACCCCTGCACCACTTTTGACAAATGGCGCTGGCTGCCCGTCGTGGACGACGAAGGCACCATCACCCGCGCCATCAGCACCCGTTTTTGACCATGTCCAAACCAACCCCTACCAGCCTGCTGCAGCAACTGCGTGAGCGCCAGCCCGACCTGCCCGAGGCGCAGCGCAGCGTGGTGCGCGTGGTGCTGGACGACCCGCGCGCCGCCGTGGTCGCCACCGTGGAACAACTGGCCCAGCAGGCGGGCGTGTCCATGCCTACCATCGTGCGCACCTGCCGCAGCTTTGGCCACGACTCGGTGCGCGAATTCATGGTCGCCCTGGCGCAAGATTTGGCTGTGTCGGGCTCGCACCTGCACCGCAGCGTGCTGGCCGATGACAGCGCCCAGGACGTGACCAGCAAAATCGTGCACGCGGCCGTGTCGTCGCTGACCGAGCTGGGCCGCAACCTCGACGCCGAGGTGCTCGACCGCGTGGCCGAGCGGCTGGCGCAGGCGCGGCGCATCGACTGTTACTCGGTCGGCGCCGCCTCCACCTTCATGGCCAGCGAGCTGCAAAGCCGCCTGTTCCGCCTGGGCTGCACGGCCAACGCGATTTTTGATGCGCACCAGCAGCTCGTCTCGGCCAGCACGCTGGGGCCCGATGGCGTGGCCTTTGTCATCTCGCACGTGGGCCGCATGCCCTATGCGTTGGAGGCCGCGCGCTTTGCCCGCTCGCAAGGCGCCACCGTGGTGGCGCTGACCCAGCCCGGCACGCCACTGGCCGAAGTGGCCGACCTGGTGCTGGCCGTGTCGGTGCCGCAGGATGCTGTGATGCGCGTGGGCACCGAGGCCTATCTGGCCCATCTGGTGGTGATTGAAATCATGACCGTGCGGCTCGCACAAAAGCTCGGCCCGGTGGCCACGCGCGGGCTGCAGCAGTTCAAGCAGCTGCTGCACAAACACGGTTTTGACAGCGCCGAGTACGTCGGCGCCTTTGACAGCCAAGCGAGCCAGGGCCACTCCAGCGCCGCCAGCCATCCCACAGACGCATCGCGCGGCCTGGCCGCAGAGGAATGACATGGCGCACGCAACGCTGCTGAGCAATGGCCGCATCGTGGACGGCACCACCCGCCCCGGCTGGGTGGGCGACCTGCTGATTGAAGGCGAGCGCATCACCGCACTGGCCGAGCCAGGCCAGATCGACCCCGCCGCCCTGGCCCGTGCCCGGGCCTGCGAACACTTCACCGAGGTGGACTGCACCGGCCGCGTGATCGCCCCCGGCTTCATCGACGTGCACACGCACGACGACGCCGCCGTGCTGGACGCGCCCACCATGCTGCCCAAGCTCTCGCAGGGCATCACCACTGTCATCGTGGGCAACTGCGGGATCTCGCTGGCGCCGGTGGTGACCGACAGCCCGCTCGCCCCGCTCTCGCTGCTGGGGCGCCTGCAGTTTCGCCACGCCAGCATGGCCGACTACGCCCGTGCCGTGGACGCCGCCCAGCCCGCCGTGAACGTGGCCGCACTGATGGGCCACACAGCCCTGCGCATGCGCCACCTGGCCGACCTGCGGCAAACCGCCACCGCCGACGAGCGCGCCGCCATGGCCGCCGACATGGAAGAAGCCATGGCCGCCGGGGCGCTGGGCCTGTCGTCGGGCATCTTCTACAGCGAGGCCTATGCGGCCGATGTGGATGAACTGGTGGCCGTGGCCTCGGTGGCCGCGCGCCACGGCGGCGTGTATGCCACGCACATCCGTGACGAGCTTGCGGGCATCCTGCCTGCGTTGCAGGAGGCGGCGCTGACCGCCCGCCAGTCGGGCCTGCCGCTGGTCATCTCGCACCACAAATGCGCCGGGCCCGCCAACTGGGGCCGCACGCGCGAGACACTGCCGCTGATCGATCAACTGGCCCAGCAGCAAGAGATTGCGATGGACGTGTACCCGTACACCGCTGGCTCTACCGTGCTGCGCGAGGACCTGGTGGACGGCATCATCGACATCCTCATCACCGGCAGCCAGCCCCACCCCGAGATGGCCGGGCGCTACCTGGCCGACATTGCGCGCGAGTGGGGCGTGCCTCAGCAGGAGGCCACCGTGCGCCTCAAGCCCGGCGGGGCCTGCTACTTTCAGATGCGCGAGGACGATGTGGAGCGCGTGATTGCGCACCCGCTGTCCATGATCGGATCGGACGGGCTGCCACACGATGAACGGCCACATCCCCGGTTGTGGGGCGCCTTCCCGCGCGTGCTGGCCTGTTACTGGCGCGACAAAGGCCTGCTGCAGCTCGAAGAGGCCGTGCACAAGATGACGGGCCTGTCGGCCCAGCGGTTTCGCCTGGGCGGGCGTGGCCTGCTGTTGGCGGGGCACATGGCCGATGTGGTGGTGTTCGACCCCGAGCGTGTGCGCGACCTGGCCACGTTCGAGCAGCCCCAGCAGTTCAGCGAGGGCATCGAGCAGGTGTGGGTGAACGGCGTGCTGAGCTACACCGCTGCGCAGCGCGCCACGGGGGCGCGGGCGGGCCGCTTTGTGCGGCGCCAGAGCGCGCCTCTGGGGGACACGCCGTAGCAAGAGCACGCCTCGCAAGCTATCAAAACAATAGCTCAAAAGGCATGCCCGCCGCGCGCAGATGGCATTTTTGCGTCGAATTATTTGGCCGGACGCGTGAGCGACAGGCGCCGCATGAGCTGCTGCACCAGGTCGGTCCGCATGTTGCGGTAGAGCAGCGCCTCTTCCGCCTCTTTGGCCAGGGCGATGGTTTCGTTGTAGCTGATGTCGCGCTGCTGCAGCAGCTCGGTCTCGGGGATCAGCTCCGCGCCTGCCGGGGTGCGCAGGCGGAACTTGATGCGCAGGCGCAGCTGCAGCTCGCGCACCTGGCCCGAGGCGTTGAGCCCCACCACCGCACGCTCCTGCTGCTCTTGCAGCAAATCCAGAATGGCCTCGGCCGTGGGCATGGCCGCCGGGTCGCGCAGCAGCTGCAGCTGGCCGCCCGAGCCCTCCAGCGTGCGCTGCAGCTCCCGCGCCAGCGGCGAGCTGGCGGGGGCGGCGATGTAGAGCGAGTTGAAGCCGAACTCCGGCACGCCACGCAGCCGGAATCCGCAGGCAGACAACAGGGCCACGGGGGCCAGGCTGAGCAGGGTGCGTTTGTTCATGGGGTCAGACCACCACGTTCACCAGACGACCTGGCACCACGATCACGCGCTTCGGATGAGCGCCTGCGGCCTGGGCCACAAAGGCCTCGCTGGCTAGCGCAATGCGCTCGATCTCGGCCTTGTCGGCCTGGGCGGGCACGTGGATGGAACCGCGCAGCTTGCCGTTGACCTGCAGCATGAGTTCGATCTCGTCCTGCACCAGCGCACCGGCATCGATCTGCGGCCAGGGCGCGTCGAGCAGATCGCCCAGCGCGCCCGCGTAGCCCAGGCCCGTCCACAGGCTGTGGGCGATGTGGGGCGTGGCAGGGTACAGGCTGCGCAGCAGGATGCCAAAGCCTTCGATCAGCGCCACCTGGGCACCGGCCGAGTCGGTGGCCTTGAAGTCTTCCAGCGCGTTGATCATCTTCATCGCGCCCGAGACCACGGTGTTGTACTGCATGCGCTGGTAGTCGTAGTCCACCTGCTTGAGCACGTTGTGGATCTCCAGGCGCAGGGCCTTGGCTTCCTTGCCAAACTGCACGTCCTGCAGGCTGCTGGCACCGGCCACGCTGGCCAGGGCCGCATCGCGGTCGATGGCCGAGAGCTTGACGCCAAAGTTCCACACGCGGCGCAGGAAGCGGTAGCTGCCTTCCACCGCCGCGTCGTTCCACTCCAGCGTGGCTTCGGGCGGGGCGGTGAACATGGTGTACAGGCGGGCCGTGTCGGCGCCGTACTTCTCGATCAGGTCCTGCGGGTCCACGCCGTTGTTCTTGGACTTGGACATGGTGCCCACGCCCTCGTAGTCGATGGGCGTGCCCACCGGCTGCATGCCGTCGCCGCTGGTGGCTTCGTTCTTCAGCTTGGCGCCGATGATCTTGCCGCCTTCATCGAGCACATGCTCCACGTCATGCGGCCAGAAGTAGTCCTTGCCACCCTTGGCGGTACGGCGGCTGTAGATGTGGTTGAGCACCATGCCTTGCGTGAGCAGCTTGGTGAAGGGCTCATCGACCTTGACCAGTCCCAGGTCACGCATGACCTTGGTCCAGAAGCGGGCGTACAGCAAGTGCAGGATGGCGTGTTCGATGCCACCGATGTACTGGTCCATGCCGCTGCCGCCAGTGGCATGTTGCTGGTCTCGCATCCAGTAAGCGGTGCCATCGGCCACCATCGCGTCGGCGTTCTTGGGGTCGCAATACCGCATGAAGTACCACGAGCTGTCCACGAAGGTGTCCATGGTGTCCGTCTCGCGGCGGGCGGGCTTGCCACACACGGGGCAGGTCACGCCCGCGTGGAAGCCTTCGTGCTTGTGCAGCGGGTTGCCCGAGCCGTCGGGGATGCAGTCTTGCGGCAGCACCACGGGCAGGTCTTTTTCGGGCACGGGCACGGCGCCGTGCTCGTCGCAGTGGATGATCGGGATCGGCGTGCCCCAGTAGCGCTGGCGGCTCACGCCCCAGTCGCGCAGGCGCCAGGTGGTCTTCTTCTCGCCCAGGCCCTTTTGCTCCAACGCATGGGCCACGGCGTTCACGGCTTCCTTGTACGACAGGCCACTGAAGCTGTCGGAGTTGATGGTCACGCCGCGTTGCTTGTCGCCGTACCAGTCTTGCCACTGGTGGTAGTTGAACGTCTCGCCGTCCACCAGCACCACCTGCTTGATCTCGATACCGTACTTGAGCGCAAACGCAAAGTCGCGCTCGTCGTGGGCGGGCACGCCCATCACGGCGCCGTCGCCATAGCCCATGAGCACGTAGTTGCCGACCCAGACCTCGACCTTTTCGTCGGTGAGCGGGTGGGTGACGTACAGGCCCGTGGGCACGCCCTTTTTCTCTTGCGTGGCCAGCTCGGCCTCGGTGGTGCCACCGCTCTTGCACTCTTCGATGAAGGCTTGGAGCGCAGGGTTGGTTTTGGCGGCATGTGCGGCCAGCGGGTGCTCGGGCGCCACGGCGCAGAAGGTCACGCCCATGATGGTGTCGGCGCGCGTGGTGAACACGTACATCTTGCCGTCGCCAATCAGCGTGCCGTCGTCGCCTGCAATGTCGTGCGTGAACGCAAAGCGCACGCCTTCGCTCTTGCCAATCCAGTTCTCCTGCATCAGCTTCACGCGCTCGGGCCAGCCGGGCAGCTTGTCGCCGGTCACAAAGCCCAGCAGCTCTTCGGCGTAGTCGGTGATCTTGAGGTAGTAGCCAGGGATCTCGCGCTTTTCGACCGTGGCGCCGGTGCGCCAGCCCTTGCCGTCAATCACCTGCTCGTTGGCCAGCACGGTCTGATCCACCGGGTCCCAGTTCACGACCTGGGTCTTGCGGTAGGCAATGCCCTTTTCCAGCATCTTCAGGAACAGCCACTGGTTCCACTTGTAATACTCGGGGTCGCAGGTGGCGACTTCGCGGCTCCAGTCGATGGCCAGGCCCATGGCCTGCATCTGCTTCTTCATGTACGCGATGTTTTCGTACGTCCACTTGGCCGGTGGCACGCCGTTCTTCAGCGCAGCGTTTTCAGCGGGCAGGCCGAAGGCGTCCCAGCCCATGGGCATCAAGACGTTGTGGCCGTTCATGCGCAGGTAGCGCGTGAGCATGTCGTTGATGGTGTAGTTGCGCACATGGCCCATGTGCAGCTTGCCGCTGGGGTAGGGCAGCATCGAGCAGGCGTAGAACTTCTTCTTGCTGGTGTCTTCCGTCACGCGGTAGGCGTCGGTGGCGGTCCAGTGGTCGTGCGCGGCGCGCTCGACGTCTTGGGGAGAGTATTTGTCTTGCATGGGGGCTCGGGGTGAGAGAAGAGTGCAGCCGCTGGCCGCGCTGCGGGGATTTTAGGCGGTCAGGGCCCGGCGCTGGCGGGCCGCCCGCCAACGCGCCTCAGCGCGGCAGGGCCGGGGATGCAGGTGGAGTGGGCGTGGCCGCCAGTTCGGCCACAAAACCGATGCGCTGCAACCCCGCCAGATGGGCCGCACCCATGACCTCGACCACGCGGCCATAGGGCACGGCCGCGTCGGCGCGCAGCTGCACCTCGGTGTCGGGCCGCTCGGCGCCAATGCGGCGCAAGCGCTCGGCCAGGGCGGCCTGCGACAGGGGCTGGTCATCCAGAAAGGCCTGGCCCGAGGCATCCACCACCAGCGTGACGAACTGCGGGGCCGTGCCGGGCGTGGCGCCTTCGGTGCGCGGCAGGTCCAGCCGGATGGAGCTGGCCAGCAGCGGCGCTGTGAGGATGAAGATGACCACGAGCACCAGCATCACGTCCACCAGGGGCGTCATGTTGATGTCGCTCATGGGCTGTGGCCCGGTGGTGCGTTCGAGTCGTCCGAAGGCCATGGCTGATGCGAGCGTCTGGAATTCAGGTCTTCGCATCGGCGGGTTGCGCCGTGTCGATGAGCAGTTCGCGCAGATCGCGTGCAAACCCTTCCAGGTCGGCCTCGATGCGCCCAATGAGGCGGCCAAACACGTTGTAGGCCAGCACAGCGGGGATGGCGACGGCCAGCCCGGCCGCCGTCATGACCAGCGCCTCGCCCACGGGGCCGGAGACGCGGTCAATGGTGATCTGCCCCGCACCTGCCATGGCGGTGAGCGCGTGGTAGATGCCCCACACCGTGCCCAGCAACCCCACAAAAGGCGCCGTGGAGCCCACCGTGGCCAGCAGCACCTGGCCAAACTGCAGGCGCCCCAGCACGTCGTGCAGGGCATCGCGCAGCACGCGGGTGAGCCGCTGGGACAGGCTGCCCGCGCTGGCGAGCGAAGCCGGGGCACCGGGAACCGAATGGATTGCTATCGAATTTGCAGCAATCACCAGAGGCAGGACCAGCGCAGAGCGGTCAAAAGACTGCAAACGCTGTGCGGCGACGTCCATGGAGGGCGCCTGCCAGAACGCCGCTGTGCAACGCGCTACGTCGGCCGTGGCCTGGCGCATGAGCCGCAGCTTCCAGACGATGATCACCCAGCTCGCCACCGACATGGCCAGCAGCACAAGGGCCGCGCCTTGGGTTACGGCATCGCCCTGGCGCCACCAGTGGAGGGCGTCCATGGAAATCGACGGATCAGTGCAAGCCCAGCACGTCGAACATGTCGAACATGCCGGTCTTGTGGGCCGCCAGGAAGCGCACGGCGCGCAAGGCACCCTGCGCATATGTGGCCCGGCTGGAGGACTTGTGCGTGACCTCGATGCGCTCGCCAATGCCGGCAAACAGCACGGTGTGGTCGCCCACGATGTCGCCACCCCGGATGGCCGCAAAGCCGATGCTGGAGGGGTCGCGCTCGCCCGTCACGCCTTCGCGGGCGTACACGGCGCATTCCTTGAGGTCGCGGCCCATCGCTTCGGCAATCACCTCGCCCATCTTGAGCGCAGTGCCCGAGGGCGCATCGACCTTGTGGCGGTGGTGGGCTTCGATGATCTCGATGTCGTAGCCCGTGGTCATGGCCTTGGCAGCCATCTGCAGCAGCTTGAGCGTGACGTTCACGCCCACGCTCATGTTGGGCGAGAACATGATGGCGGTGCGCTGTGCGCAGGCGTCAAGTTCGGCCTTTTGTGCATCGGTAAAGCCGGTGGTGCCGATGACGGCCTTCACGCCCAGCTGGCTGCACACGGCCAGGTGGGCCAGCGTGCCTTCGGGGCGGGTGAAGTCGATCAGCACGTCGGCGTTCTTGAGGCCTGCCGCAATGTCGGCCGTGATGGCCACGCCGCTCGCATGGCCCAGAAAGGCGGTGGCGTCGGAGCCCACGGCGGGACTGGCAGCCACGTCCAGCGCACCGGCCAGCACGCAGTCGTCGCTGGCGCGGATGGCTTCGATCAGCATGCGGCCCATGCGGCCCGACGCACCGGCCACGGCCACGCGGCAAGGGGTGGTCACGGTGGCGGCGGGTGTAGGTGTCCCTGTCATGAAAATCCTGTTCGGTTGGGTGGCAGCACAGGGACCACGCCCTGGGCTGCAGGGGCCGCTGGCGTCAGCGCGCGGGCGCGTCGAGCGGTGGGTAACTGGTGGGCGCTGGCGCCGTGGATGCCGCAGCGGGCGCAGGGGCCGGGCGGGCGGCGGCCGGGTATTTGGAAAGCTGCTCTGGCGTGGCTTCCAGCGTGGGCACCTTGCCCTTGGCGCCACCCCGGGCCCCCAGCGTGGCGACGAACTCCGTTTCGGAAGGCATTTCGTCGCCCTCGGAGCGCTCCAGCACATCGCCCTTGAAGAACGCGGTCAGCTTGCGGGTCTGGATGTCCTCCCCCGGGCGCTTGAGCGTGAAAACGTACTCCCAGCGGTCGGCATGGAACAGGCTGGTGACCAGGGGCGTGCCCAGGATTTCGCGCACCTGCTGGCGGCTCATGCCGGGCTGCAGGGCTTGTACTTGCTCACGCGACACAAAGTTGCCCTGCACCACATCGACCTTGTAGGGTTTCACGATGCCGGCGATGCGGCTGCTGGCGCCATCGAGGCTGCCACAACCGGCCAGGGCGGCCATGCTGGCGCCGATCAACAGGACCAGGCCCAGGCGGGCGCTGCAACGGGCTTTGACGGGCATGGGTAAAAGGGCTGAGGATATGATCGCCGCATTGTAGCGGCAGCCCCCCAGGCCTTGAGGTGGGGGCCCGCACCCGAAGGAGCATGCCATGACCAATATCGACGAACTCAAAAGCACGGGACTCAAGGCCACGCTGCCCCGCCTGAAGATCATGGAGATCTTCCAGAAAGGCACGCAGCGCCACATGACGGCCGAAGACGTGTTCCGCGTGCTGCTGGAGGAGCGCTCGGACATTGGCCTGGCCACCGTGTACCGCGTGCTCACGCAGTTCGAGCAGGCTGGCATCCTGATCCGCAGCAATTTCGAGAGCGGCAAGGCGGTGTACGAGCTCAACGAGGGCCAGCACCACGACCACTTCATCTGCACGTCCTGTGGCAAGGTGGAGGAGTTCTACGACGCCGAGATCGAAAAGCGCCAGCACGCCGTGGCCAAGGCCAAGGGCTGGCTGGTGCAGGACCACACGATGGCGCTGTACGGCCAATGCGCCGACTGCGCGAAGAAGTGACTCCCCCCTGAGCCGCCTTCGGCGTCTTCCCCCCAGAGGGGGGACGCTCCCAGCGCGGCGGGGCGGCCCTTGCGCGGGAGCACTGGCCTGGGGCGCGCCAGTACGCACCCGTCTTTGGACTCAAAATTGGTCTTTGCGCCCGCCCATCAAGCGTAAGCAGCTATCAAATACAGAGCAGGCTAACCACCCGTGTCGCGCTCCATGGCGCGGCGGTGGCGTTCGACAAATTCCTGGTAGGTGTCGATGCCGCGCAGCTGCAGGATGGTGTTGCGCACGGCGGCTTCGACCAGCACGGCGATGTTGCGGCCGGCCACCACCTGGATCACGACCTTGAGCACAGGCACGCCCAGCACGTCCTGCGTGAGCGGCTCGTAGGGCAGGCGTTCGTAGTCGCGCTCCAGCGTCTCTTTGCGCACCAGGTGCACGATGAGCTTGAGGCGCATCTTGCGGCGCACGGCCGTCTCGCCAAAGATGGCGCGGATGTCCAAGAGGCCAATACCGCGCACTTCCAGCAGGTTCTGCAGCAGCTCGGGGCATTTGCCCTCGATGGTGGTCTGGTTGATGCGGAAGAAATCCACGGCATCGTCGGCCACCAGACCGTTGCCGCGCGAGATCAGCTCCAGGCCCAGCTCGCTTTTGCCCAGGCCCGACTCGCCGGTGATCAGCACGCCCAGGCCCAGAATGTCCATGAACACGCCGTGCATCGTGGTGCGGTCGGCAAAGTGTTTGGACAGGTAGGCGCGCAGCACGTCGATGACAAACGCCGACGACTCGTGCGTGGAGAACATCGGGATCTGCGCGCGCTCGCACATGGACACCAGCGCATCGGGCGCGGTCTGGTTGTCGGCCAGCACCAGCACGGGCGGCTCTAGCGTCACGATGCGGGCGATGCGGCGCTTGCAGTCGTCGGGTGACGCGTTGCTCAGGTAAGCGATTTCGCGCTCACCCAGAATCTGCACGCGGTAGGGATGGATGTAGTTGAGGTAGCCGACCAGATCGGCCCCGGACCGCGCAGAACGCACGGCCACTTCGTCAAACCGCCGCTCCGAAGCCCCCAGGCCCGCGACCCACTCCCATTTCAGGAGGCCACGGAATTCCTCGAACAGCACATCGGCACTGACAACATTGGGCTTCACGGCGGGTCAGTGCTCAATCAGATCGGATGAGGGACAACACACAGCGCGCAGGGCGGGCACTCAGGCGGTCTGTGTGGACTGCCAGCCTGCAATCATGCCGTGCAGCTCGGCGGCATCGGTGCAGGCCTTGAGCTTTTCGCGCAGGGCCGAGTCGCTCAGCAACTCGGCAATTTCGGAGAGGATTTCCAGGTGCTTCTGCGTGGCCGCCTCGGGCACCAGCAGGAAAATCAGCAGCCCCACAGGCAATTCGTCAGGCGCGTCAAAACCAATCGGATTGAGCAGCTGGAACACGGCCGCCATCGGCGCCTTGAGCCCCTTGATGCGCCCGTGCGGGATGGCCACACCGTGGCCGAGCCCCGTGGAGCCCAGCCGCTCACGCGCAAACAGGCTGTCGGTGATCAGCGCACGCGAGAGGCCGTGCTGGCTTTCGAACAGCAGACCCGCTTCTTCAAAAGCACGCTTCTTGCTGGTGGCGTCAACACTCACAAGCACTTGAGCGGAGGGCAGGATGGAGGCGAGTCGGTTCATGGTCAAGGGTAACAATTATGCACATATTGGCGAAAACCCTGAGCACGGCGCGTCGGGCAACAAAAAAACCGCCCGGAAGGGGGCGGCTGCTGTGCCAGGCTCAGGGCTGGCGCATCAAGCGTGCAATTCGCGCTTGGCGGCTTCGTGGTGGTGGTCTTGCAAACGATCCTTGTGGCGCACCACCTGGCGGTCCATCTTGTCCACCAGCTCGTCCACGGCGGCATAGAGGTCTGCGTGGGAGCTTTCGGCAAACAGGTCGTTGCCCTTCACGTGGATGTTGCATTCCGCTCGCTGCCTCTTTTCCTTTTCCTTTTGCTTCTCTACCGTCAGCAGTACCTTGACATCGACAACTTGGTCAAAATGGCGGGTGATCCGATCCAGCTTGGTGGTGACATAGCTGCGCAAGGCGGGGGTAACTTCGAGGTGGTGACCGCTGATCGTCAAGTTCATAAATAAGTCTCCTGTAGCTCTCGGTGGGAAAAACGCCGCCCTGGATCAGAGGAGCGGCTCGGCGAACTTGGATGCATCCGTTGACGTGAGTTCACTATGCCCCCGCCCTCCCCGAAAAGCAATCCCATACCGCCCCGGCCCGCTGGGTTATGCCTGCCCAGGTGCCAAGCCCCCAAAAAGCGCGCACAATGGACGAGTTCGCAGGGGGCAGAGGCCACCGCCTCCCTGCCCAAGCCCCTCTAGCGCGCCGCAGGGGTCGCCCCGTGCAGATGCAGCCGCCCCACCACCAGCATCGACAGCACACCGGCCGCAATGCCCACCAGGGCCGCCACCCAGTAGTTCTGCACCAGCCCCTGCGCATCGCGGCTGATCAACACCCCGCCCACAAAAGACGCCACCCCCATGGCGGCAGACTGCACCGATGCATTCAGGGTCATGAACGTGCCCCGCAAGGCGGGCTGCGCCGCCGAGGTGACGATGGCCATCCCCGGAATCATGCGCCCGCTCACAAAGGCGAACATCAGGGTGGACACCAGCAACACGCCCCACAGTGGCAGCCCCTGGCACAGCGTGATCCCCAGGAGGCAGGGCACCGAGGCCGCCACCAGCGCACGGAAGGTGGGCACCTTGCCCCAGCGGTCGGTCCAGCGGCCAAACCAGCGCGCGGTGAACAAAGTGGCGATACCGCCGCACAGATAGGCCAGAGGAATCTGGTCCGCCCGCACCCCGGCATTGGCCTGCATGTAGATGGTGATGTAGGGAATCACCGTGAACCCCGTGGACACCAGCAGCGCTGAGTACACAAAGGCCCAGCGGTGGTTCGGATCGGCCAACACCTGTGCAATGCCCGATAGCGCCGAGCGGCCACCCGCCGCCTGCACATGGGCCGTCAGGGGCGGCAGGGTGCGGGCGGCCTGGATGGCCAGCACCCCGACCAGGGCCGCGATGGCGATGAACGGCAGGTTCCAGCCCCCATGCTCAGCCAGGATCAGGCCCAGGGGCACGCCCGCCACGGTGGACACCGCAAACGACGTCATGACGATCCCCATCGCCCGCCCGCGCCGCTCGAACGGCACCACATCCGCCACGATGGTCTGCGACAGGGCCGACAGCACGCCACCGAACGCTCCCGCCAGGATGCGCGCCGCCATGAGCGTGCCGTAGGTGGGTGCCACGCCGCAGGCCAGCGTTGCCAGCCCGAACAGCACATACAGCACCAGCAGCAGCCGCTTGCGGCCAAAACGGTCGATGTAGGTGGACGCGAGCAGCCCCGACGCCCCCGCCGACAGTGTGTAGGCCGATACCAGCAGGCCGAACTGCGCGTCGCTGATGGCGAACAGCCGCGTGAACTGCGGCCCGAGCGGCATCATGATCATGAAGTCGAGGATGTGGGTGAACTGGATGCCGGCCAAGGTCAGCAGCAGCCAGAGTTCGCGGCGGGGAGTGAGCGCAGGGGCAGTGGTGGTGGACACAGGCAAAGGCCGCAGGCGGCCCGGTCAAAGTCAGGGCCGCACAGTGTGCCCCAAGGGCGCGCACCCCGTGCTCCACACAGCCCAGCACCACGCAGCCCCGCGCCACCTATGCTCGCCCCGTTTTGACCCGCGCCCGTGGCTTTGCAGGCGCACCCGGGCCCGGCGCGTAAAATCTGCAGGTTGCGCCGGGCCCCGCCTGCACGCGCTTCGCCCCACCCGTTCTTCTTCGGATTGCCTGCTGCGGATATCGACCGCCCACACCGACACCATGACCCAGCCCAGCTCCAACGCCCTGCACACCTCTGCCCTCACGTCGCTGCCCCTGCTGGCGCGCGGCAAGGTGCGCGACAACTACGCCGTGGGCGACGACCGCATCCTGATGGTGGCCAGCGACCGCCTCTCGGCCTTCGACGTGATCATGGGCGAGCCCATCCCCGGCAAGGGCGAGTTGCTCACACAAATGGCGCTGTTCTGGTTCGACAAGCTCGGCCACATCTGCCCCAACCACCTTACCGGCGACGCCCCCGAGAGCGTGGTCAAGCCCGATGAAGTGGCCCAGGTGCGTGGCCGCTCGATGCTGGTGCAGCGCCTCAAGCCCATCCCGGTGGAGGCCGTGGTGCGTGGTTACCTGGCGGGCAGCGGCTGGAAGGAATACCAGGAATCGCGCTCGGTCTGCGGCGTGCCGCTGCCCGAAGGCCTGACCAACGCGGCCAAGCTGCCCGAGCCCATCTACACGCCCGCCGCCAAGGCCGCCGTGGGCGAGCACGACGAGAACATCACCTTCGAGCGCACCGTGGAGATGATCGGCCTCGACCTGGCCACCCGCATCCGCGACCTGAGCATCGCCATCTACCAGGCCGCCGCCGAGATCGCACTGACCAAAGGCATGATCATTGCCGACACAAAATTCGAGTTCGGACTGGCGCCCGACGGCACGCTGGTGCTGATGGACGAAGTGCTCACCCCCGATAGCTCGCGCTACTGGCCCGTGGAAGGTTACGCCGACGCGCTGGCCCAGGGCGCCAACCCGCCCAGCTACGACAAGCAGTTCGTGCGCGACTGGCTGGAACAGGCCAAGGTGGGCGGCAAGCTCTGGGACAAGACCGCGCCCGCGCCGCGCCTGCCCCAGGAGGTGATCGAGAAGACGGCAGCCAAGTACCGCGAAGCGCTGGAGCGGCTCACCGCCCGCTGAACGGCGGGCGCCGTCGGCGCCTGCCTCCAGCCCCGTCACAGGGCGGTCAGTTCAGCAATGTCTCGGCGGACTCGAAGCGCAGCAGTGCCTGCCCTTCGCCGCCCCGCAGCACCAGCTGCGATCCTTGCTGCCGGAAACTCTGCACCGCCAACAGCGCCTCGAAAAACCGCGTTTCCGTCCCACTGGCGGGCAAGCACAGCGTGATGTTGGAGACCAGGCGCTCAAAACGCAGCCGCCCGCCTTGCAACGCGTAGTCCGCCAGGAACCGGTTGCACCCGCCCGATCCCGCCACCCGTGGCTCATCCGCTTGCAACACCAGGTGCGGGGTAACCGCCCCCTCGGGCGGGCGCCCCACGGCCTCACCCGCTATCTCGACCAGCCGCCAGTAGGTCAGCACCAAGGGCACGCTGGCTTCCACCGTGGCGGCTTGAGGTAGCAACCGCTGCAACTGAACATCCACGCGGCGAAACGCAGCGTCCTGCGGCACCGGATGGCGCTTGTCCGTCGCCAGCAGCAGGCGCCCCTCCAAGGTCACCGTGGCGCGCACCTCGCAGCGGCCCTTGGGCACAAACCGTGAAGAAGGATAGGGAATCCACAGCGCAAAAGGCGCCTGCCCGGCAGGGGCGCTGCGCTGGCGGCCCAGCACCACCGGGGGCATGTCAGTGTGGGTGACATCCAGCAGCGTGGCCTCAAACACGGCCTCCGGGGGCAGCACCACGCGCTCCCGGGCCAGGGCCACGCCTGAAACGATGGCATCGGGGGCCGGCGGTCGGCCAGCGCACCCCAGCAGAAGGCTGCAGCACAGCGCCGCAGCGGACAGCCGGGCGATCACCGCGCCATGAACGCACCGGGCCAGCAGGGGCCGACACGACCGCAGCGCCCACGTGGTGAACGCCTGCACGCCGTTCAGCCGCTCCCCCATCCGCAGGCTTTCAGCTCAGCACCACGCTCGACAACCGGCGCCGGTACGTGGCCACCACCGGGTCTTCGGGCGGGATCTGGCCCTCTGCCACCTTGGGCTTGGGGGCCTCGATGACTTCGAGGATGGCCACATAGGTCTTGCGCGCGGCTTCCTCGTTCCAGGCCTTGTCGCGCATGAGGATTTCGAGCAACTCGTCCATGGCGTCGGTCCAGCGCTGCTGGGCCATCAGCCAGCGGGCGCGGGCGTAGCGGGTGTCGAAATCGCGTTTGTTGGCGGTGATTTTCGCCTCAAAATCGGCCTCTACGCGCTCCCCATATGCTCCAATAGCTACAAAATCAATAGCATCCATCCAGACCTTCAGCGCGCCGAGCTTGCGCGACACGGCGGCTTTGGCGATCACAGGGGCAAACGCAACCTTGGCATCGTCCTCACGACGCAGCTGCAGCAGCAGCTTGACGTAGTCGAAGCGTGCATCGTCGTTGGAGGGATCGGTGACCACCGCGTGCTGCAGTTTTTCGAGGGCCGTGCCCGTGTCGCCATCGGCCAGGGCGTCCTGGGCTTCTTCTTCCTCGGCTTCGGCCACCATTTCTTCGGCGGTGGGCACATGCTTGTCGAGGAAGGCGCGCACCTGGCCTTCGGGCAAGGCGCCCATGAAGCCGTCCACGGGCTGGCCGTTCATGAGCAGCACGCAGGTGGGAATGCTGCGGATGCCGAACATCCCGGCCAACTGCTGCTCCTGGTCGGAGTCGATCTTGGCGAGCTTGAAGCGGCCCGCGTATTCGGTTTCGAGCTTTTCCAGCACCGGGCCCAGCGACTTGCAGGGGCCGCACCAGGGCGCCCAGAAGTCCACCAGCACGGGCACGTTCATCGAGGCGGCAACCACCTCGGCTTCAAAGTTCTCTACGGTGACGTCAATCATGGTGGTGGGTGCCGGGCCAAGGCCGGTGGAGCTGGTGGGTTCGCGCTATTTTGGCGCATGGAAACAGCCCCAGGCCGCGCAAGGAAGCGCAAAAAGTAAAATCGCGGGTTCCACCCACAGCGGTGCGGCAGGCCCAGCGCACTGCCGCCGCCCCCAAACCACCATGAAACCCATCCAGATCGGCGTGGTCATGGGTTCCAGCAGCGACTGGGACACCATGCAGCATGCAGTGCAGATTCTTGAACAGTTCGGCATCGCCCACGAGGCCCGCGTGGTCTCGGCCCACCGCATGCCCGACGACATGTTCGCCTACGCCGAAAGCGCCGCCAGCCGGGGCCTGAAGGCCATCATCGCGGGCGCGGGCGGTGCCGCCCACCTGCCCGGAATGATCGCCGCCAAGACCCCTGTGCCCGTGCTGGGCGTGCCCGTGGCCAGCCGCCACCTGCAGGGGGTGGACTCGCTGCACAGCATCGTGCAGATGCCCAAGGGCATCCCGGTGGCCACGTTCGCCATCGGCACGGCGGGCGCTGCCAACGCGGCCCTGTTTGCCGTGGCCCTGCTGGCCAACGAGAGCCCCGAGCTGCGCCAGCGCCTGGAAGCCTTCCGCGCCGAACAGACGGAAGTGGCCCGCAACATGACCCTGCCGCCCGCCGCATGACCGATTCTGCCAAGCCATTGAGCGCCGCACGGCCGCCCGAAGGCGCGAAGGCCCCCTTGGGGGGCAGCGCCGCACACGCAGTGGCAAGCGTGGGGGCTCCACTGCTGCCCGGCAGCACGCTGGGCGTGCTCGGCGGCGGCCAGCTGGGCCGCATGTTCGTGCACCAGGCCCAGGCCATGGGCTACTTCACGGCCGTGCTGGACGCCGACCCCACCAGCCCGGCGGGCTTGGTGAGCCACCACCACATTCAGACAGACTACGAAGATCCGCAGGGCCTGGCCGCACTGGCCCGCGTGGCCGATGCGGTGACCACCGAATTCGAGAACGTGCCCGCCGCCGCGCTGGCCGCCCTGGCCGCGCAGCGCCCGGTGTCGCCCGCCGCCAGCGCAGTCTCTGTCGCGCAGGACCGCGCGCGGGAAAAGGCCCACTTTGTGGCCTGCGGCGTGCCCTGTGCGCCCTATGCGGTGATCGAGACGGCACAGCAGTTGGCCGCCGTGTCCGCCGACCTCCTTCCCGGCATCCTGAAGACGGCCCGCATGGGCTACGACGGCAAGGGCCAGGTGCGCGTGAAGACGCCCGCCGAACTGGCCGCCGCCTGGGATGCGGTGGGCAAGGTGCCCTGCGTGCTGGAGAAGATGCTGCCGCTGGCGCTGGAATGCTCGGTGATCGTGGCGCGCGGTGCTGACGGCGCCATGGTGCACCTGCCCGTGCAGCGCAACCTGCACCGCGACGGCATCCTGGCCGTGACCGAGGTGTATAAAGGAAATCTGCCTTCTGCGCTGGCTGCACAAGCGGTAGCAGCTGCGAAATCTGTAGCAGAAGGCCTGCAGTACGTGGGCGTGCTCTGCGTGGAGTTCTTCGTGCTGCAGGACGGCAGCCTGGTGGTCAACGAGATCGCCCCGCGCCCGCACAACAGCGGCCACTACAGCCAGAACGCCTGCGATGTGTCGCAGTTCGAGCTGCAGGTGCGCACCATGGCCCACCTGCCACTGACCCAGCCCCGCCAGCACAGCGCCGCCGTGATGCTCAACCTGCTGGGCGACCTGTGGTTCGCCCAGGGCGACACCGAACAGACGCCCCCGTGGGACCAGGTGCTGGCCCTGCCCGGCACCCATTTGCACCTGTACGGCAAGCGCGATGCCAAGCGGGGCCGCAAGATGGGCCACCTCAACATGACCGGCGCCACACCCGAAGCCGCGCGCGCCACCGCCTTGAACGCGGCCGCACTGCTGGGCATTGACGCGTTCTGACCATGATCCTTGACGGCAACGATCCTTCGGCCATCGCCGCCGCAGCGCGCGCAGTGCGCAGCGGCGCGCTGCTGGGCCTGCCCACCGAAACCGTGTACGGCCTGGCCGCCGACGCCAGCAGCGATGCGGCCGTGGCGCAGATCTTTGCGGCCAAGGGGCGCCCCAGCGACCATCCGCTGATCGTGCATGTGGCCAATGCCCAGGGCATTGCGCACTTTGCCAGCGAGGTGCCCGGCTTCGCGCAGAAGCTGGTCGATGCCTTCTGGCCCGGCCCGCTCACGCTCATCCTGCCGCGACTGCCCGGTGTGGCCACTGCCGCCACCGGCGGGCAGGACAGCGTGGGCCTGCGCTGCCCGGCGCACCCGGTGGCGCACGCACTGCTGGAGGCCTGCGCGGCCCCGGCCGATGGCACCGACCAGGGCGGCCCGCCCGTGTGGGGCGTGGCAGCCCCCAGCGCCAACCGCTTTGGCCGCGTGAGCCCCACCACCGCCCAGCATGTGCAGGACGAGCTGGGTACCGACCTGCTGGTGCTGGACGGCGGCCCCTGCGGCGTGGGCATTGAAAGCACCATCGTGGACTGCACCCGTGGCGTGCCCGTGCTGCTGCGCCCCGGCGCCATCACGCGCGCGCAGATCGCTGCGGCATGCGGCATTGCGCCGCTGTCAAAGGAAGACCTGCCCGCCCTCACCCCCCGCGCATCCGGCACGCTGGAGGCCCACTACGCCCCCGCCGCCAAGGTGCGGCTGATGGATGCCAAGGCCCTGCAGACCAGCCTGGACCTGCTGGGCGCCGACGCAGCCCACATCGCCGTGTATGCCCGCTCTGCGCTGCGCTCGCACTCGTCCCGGCTCGTACTGCGGCGCATGCCCGACGATGCCGCCGCCACCGCCCAGCAGCTGTTTGCCGTGCTGCGCGGTTTTGACGACGAGGGCGTGAAACTGATCTGGATCGAGACCCCCCCTGCCAGCCCGGATTGGGAGGGGGTTCGCGACCGCCTGCAGCGAGCGGCGGCGGCCTGATCGGCCGCGAAGACGCCGCTTTACATGCATTGACTTTGCGTCGTTAAACTACCCCCCACTTTTCTGGAGAAATACATGGCAGCAAATTGGATGCGCCGCACCGTCATGGTCGCCGCATGTGCATCGGCCGCGTTGCTCGCGGCTTGCGGTTCCAGCACCACTGAATCGGCCATCACGCCCCAGCGCTTCATCGCGTTCGGCGATGCCATGAGCGATGTGGGACAAAACGGCTCGCGCTACACCGTCAACGACGGCAGCGTCAACAACTGGACCCTGCAGGTGGTCGCCAACTACGGCAAGACCCTCACCCCTGCATCCGCAGGCGGCACCAGCTACGCCACGGGCAACGCCCGCGTCAGCGCCAAGCCCGACGCCGCAGGCAACGCCAGCACCCGCACCGTCACCGAGCAGATCGACACCTTTCTGGCAAGCGGCAGCTTTGCCAACACCGACGTGGTGATCGTGAGCGGTGGTGTCAGCGACGTGATCGCCGGCATGGCTGCCGTGACCGCCGGCACGCAGACCGAGGCCGCCATGGTGGCCGCTGCGCGCAAGGCGGGTGAAGACCTGGCCGCCCAGGTGCGCCGCCTGGTGGCGGCCGGTGCCAAGTATGTGGTGGTGACCGGCACCTACGACCTGAGCAAGAGCCCCTGGGCCAAGTCGATTGGCCGCGAAGCCCTGCTGACCGATGCGAGCAGCCGCTTCAACGATGGCCTGCTGGTGGGCATCGTGGACCTGGGCGCCAACGTGCTGTACGTGGACTCGGCCTACTACGTGAACCTGTACACCAGCGTGCCCGGCAACTACGGCTTCAACAACGCCACCACGGCCGTGTGCACCTCGGTGGACGCGACCAACGGCATCGGCATCGGCGCAGGCAAGGTCAACTCCGCCCTGTGCAACAGCTCCACGCTGCTGTCGGGCGCCAACCAGGCCGCCTACGTGTTTGCCGACTCCGTGTACCTGACCCCGTCGGCCCAGCGCCAGTTTGGCACCTACGCCTACGACCGCCTGCGCGCACGCTGGTAACGCACGATGCGCCTGGCCGCCGCGCGCGGAGGTGCCAGGGCTGCAGCCACAAAAAAGCCGACCCGAGGGTCGGCTTTTTGCTTTGCCCAACAGGGGCACAGGAGCCAAGGGCCCCAGGCAGCTTACTTGACCGTGTCGAACACGGCACGGGCCTGTGCGTGGCAGAACGGTGGCTCGTAGGTGCCGTGGTAGGCGCCGTAGTAGGTGGCGAATGCCGCCGAGGTGGGGTCGGTGGGCGCCTTGCCGCCGGGGCCGAAGGTGGCCTGGATGGCGGCATCCACGTCCACCGAACTCACATTGGTCAGGCCCCGGCTGTCGAAGTCGGCCTTCATGACAACCTGGTGCACGGCAGGGGGCACCGTGGGGTCGCCCGCACCGCCACACAGCAGCACGCGCGCCTTGGGGTTCCAGCCGAGCAGGTCGTTCTTCTTGGCCGCCAGGTACAGCGGGTGGGTGGTGCTGGTCTGCGAGCCCGTGATGAAGTCGGACTGGAACAGTGCATCACGCGCCTGATTGGGCGTGCCCGCAGGCAGGGTGCCCGAGGTGAGCAGTGTGGTGTAGGTCATCGTGGGGTTGGGCAGCAGGTTCTCGATGTAGCCCGAGTACGGTGCCTTGAAGACCTGCTTCACATCGGTGTACACATTGCCATAAACCTTCTGCCACGAGGTCACGAGGTAGGGCACGAAGAACTGCACGCCTGCGATCGCATCGGGGATGCGCAGCGAACCCGACAGGTTGTAGGGGCCCGCCAGGTGGGCGCCTGCCACCACGTTGAATTCCGTACCGTAGTCGCGCTCGGCAGCCCGGTGCGCCGCCATCGACGAATGCCCGCCTTGCGAGTACCCCGTGAACATGACCTTGCCCGACAGGTTGGCCCCCACGGCGCCCGCAGCGTTGCGCGCGGCACGCACCGAGTCGATCACCGACGTGGCTTCGGAGTCGGCATGGAGGTAGGGGTGGTAGCTGTAGGTGGATTTGGCAAAGCCCAGGTAGTCCGTGGCCACCACGGCATAGCCTTGGGCGGCGTACATCGCGGCCAGCAGGAAGGTTTCGGAGTCCTGCGGGTTGGCCAGCGTGCGGGGCTTTTGCACATCGGTGCCCTTGGCATAGGCCAGCAGCGGCGCTGCCGTGGTGCAGCTGCCGCCGGGCACCAGCATCACGCCCGATGCATTGGTGTTTTCGCCGCTCTTGGCGCCCACGGTGGCGTAGTTCAGTGCCACCACCTTCACATCGCACTTGGCCTTGCCGGTGAGGGCCTGCAGGCCCGCGCTGGAGGTGCTGGCGTCGATCTGCGCAGCGGTCAGCGTGGTCACCGTGGCGGGCGGATCAATCAGTGCGCCACGCACCGGGTCGTCGGAGCCCCCGCAGGCAACAAGCACAAGCGCAGCGGCGGCAACACAGGTAAGACGGAAGTAGTTCATGGATGGGTCCCTCGGGTCAGTGAAAAACGATGCATCGTGCGCGCACCTGCGCTGCAGCATCCATAGGGGATAACGCGTGAAACCGGGCCCGATGACACCTGCGCGACAGCCGCTGCCGGGCGGCCGCCCGGCTCAGCCCGCGCCGCGCACGCCGTAGCGGACCTTCATACCCAAAATGGTGCCTGCCAGCGCCAGCGTGATGGCGTTGGCGACCACGATGGGCCAGGCAGCCAGGGCCAGCCCGTAGACCAGCCACAGCGCCACCCCGGCCGTGAACACGCTGTACATGCCCAGGGAGATGCCGCTCACGTCTCGTGTGCGAAAGGTCTGCAGTGCCTGGGGCACAAAACTGCAGGTGGTGAGGGTGGCGGCCAGATAGCCGATGAGTTCAGGGAGTTGCATGGTGGGCGGGGCAGCCAGGCTGCACCGGGGGGGTTGGGTTGTCCGGTCACTGGTCGCGCGCGGTCCAGTCGATGAGGCTGTCGAGCACGGGCCGCGCGGCGCCCGCGCTGGCATGGTTGACGACCGCCACCAGCACATAGCGGCGCCCGCTCGCTGCGTGGACATAGCCTGCGATGGCCATCACGTCGCGCAGGCTGCCCGTCTTGAGGTGGGCGGTGCCCGCGCGGCTCTGGCTGCGGCGCAGCGTGCCATCCACCCCCGAGATGGGCAGCGAGGCCAGCAATTCCGGCATGGATGGCGATGCCCAGGCCACCTGCAGCATGCGCGCCAGCGCCTGGGCCGTGAGGCGCGCATCGCGGCTCAGGCCGGCGCCGTTGTCCACCTGGGGCAATTCCACGTCGCCCAGGCGGCCCTGCCACCACTGGCGCAGCGCCTCGCGCGCGCCGTCGTAGGTCGCCACGCCGTTCTTCTGCAGCGCCAGGGTCAGGAACACCTGCTGCGCCATCACGTTGTTGCTGTACTTGTTCACATCGCGCACCACCTCGGCCAGGGCGGGTGACGTGACCACAAACGCGGGCTTGAGGCCCGCAGGCACCTTGCCGTCGCGCACCGTGCCCGTGAGCTTGCCGCCCAGCTCGCGCCACATGCCCTCCACCGCCCGCGCCGCAAAGCCCCGGGGGTCGGCAGCGGCCACGGGCCACACGCGCTCGCCGCACGCAGCCGGGTACACACCCTGGAAACCCACCTTGGCCGGGTCGGACAGTTCGGCCCGCAGGGCGCCCCGCCAGTCGCCACATTCGGTGCCCGGTGCGGCCAGCGCCACCGTGGCCTGGCGCTGCACGCCTGCCAGCGGCGGGTCGTACTGGATGCGCGCCAGCCCGGCGGCGGCGTCGGGCACAAAGGTCATGACCGACGACTTGAAGTTGAGCAGCAAGGCATCGGGCGCGGCGTTGTAGGGGCGCAGCGGCTCGCCGTCAAAACGCGCCGGGTCCTGCTCGGGCAGGTCGAACGCCGTGCGGTCCAGCACGATGTCGCCCACGATGACCTGGATGCCCTGGCCCTGCAGGCGCCGCATCAGCAGCCACAGGCGCTCCATGACCAGCTTGGGATCGCCCTGGCCCTGGATGTAGACATTGCCACGCAGGCTGCCGTCCTGCACCGCGCCCTGCAGATAGACCGGGGTGTTCCACACATAGGCCGGGCCCAGCTGCTCCAGTGCAGCGTAAGTGGTCACCAGCTTCATCACCGATGCCGGGTTGACGGGCACCTGGGCACGGTGTGCAAGCCGGGGGGCCGTGCGCGCGCTGCCCTGGGCATCGACCACCAGCACCGCCAGCGCCTCGCGGGGCAACCGGGCCCGGGCCAGGGCGGCCTCTACCTCGGCGGGCAAGGGGCTGGGCGAAGGCGCCGGTGCCTGGGCGCTTGCGCCCCCTGCCAACGCCAGCCACAACATGGCCCCCAGCAACACACCACGCGGCGCGGTACAGCGCCAGACAACAGGAACAGACAGCATGGCGGGAGTCTATCGCCCGCTACCGGGCCACCCGCGTGCGCCCGCCGCCAGCGTCGCCCGCACCGGCCACCGATAATCCCCCCATGCGTTTTTCTCCTCGCGCCGTGGGCTTGCTGGCAGTCGTTGTGACGGTCACCATCTGGACGGGCTTCATCGTCATCGCCCGTGCCTCGGCCCAGCGCACGCTCACGCCGTTGGACATCGCCCTGCTGCGCATCACCGGCGCCAGCCTGGTGCTGCTGCCCTGGGGCTGGTGGATGGTGCGGCGGCGCGTGCAGGCGCTGGGGGCATCCGCCCCGCCCTCCAGCCTGGCGGGCATCTCGCCCCTGCCGCTGCGCACCACGGCCCTGCTGGGACTGTTTGGCGGCCTGCTCTACGCGCTGCTGGCCTATGCGGGCTTCTTCCATGCCCCGGCCACCCATGCCTCGGTGCTCATGCCCGGCAGCCTGCCGCTGTGGACGGCGCTGCTGGCCGCCTGGCTGCTGCGCGACCACATCACGCCCCTGCGCGCGGCCGGGCTGGCGCTGATCGTGGCGGGCGATCTGCTGGTGGGGGGGCGCAGCCTGCTGGCGGCCTTCTCGGGCGGTGATGTCTGGAAGGGCGACCTGCTGTTCATGCTGGCCGCAGCCTGCTGGGCCACCTACAGCGTGCTCGCGCGGCGCCATGCGGTGGACGCGGTGCAGGCCACCATCGCCATCACGGCGCTGGCATGCCTGGTGTATGTGCCCGCCTACGCCCTG
Source organism: Acidovorax sp. GW101-3H11 (assembly GCF_001633105.1). Classification (GTDB taxonomy): domain Bacteria; phylum Pseudomonadota; class Gammaproteobacteria; order Burkholderiales; family Burkholderiaceae_C; genus Acidovorax. The sequence goes on along the minus strand of NZ_LUKZ01000017.1, from coordinate 25,955 downwards.
CTGATTGCGCTGGGCGCCGTGACCAGCCATCTGGCCCAGGCGCCGTGGACCGAGATCGCCTTCCAGATGGCCTTCCAGGGCGGGGGCTCGGTGGTGGTCTCGGGCATTGCGTTCACGCGCATGATCCAGCACTTCGGGCCGGTGCGCTCCACCATGATCACGGCGCTGGTGCCCGGGCTGTCGGCCATGGGCGCGGTGCTGTTCCTGGGCGAGCCCATGCACTGGAGCCTCGTCGCCGGGCTGCTGCTGGTGACCGCCGGTATCCTTGTGGGCGTGCTGCGCACCAACCCGTCCCCGGCAGCCCCGGCCAACACGGCCCCGCGCCGCGCCGTTCCCTGACCCCTGCGCTCCCGCACATGCACCAGACACCCCCCGGCCCATGAACCTGCTCGCTTTCGACACCAGCACCGACACCCTCTCCATCGCCGTACAGCACGGCGACGGCGTCTGGCAGCACCAGGGGCCTGGCGGCGCGCAAGCCTCGGCCACGCTGATTCCTGCCGTGCGCGCCCTGATGGAGCAGGCGGGCCTGTCGTTCGACACGCTGGATGTGATCGCCTTCGGGCGGGGCCCCGGCTCGTTCACCGGGCTGCGCACGGCCTGCGCCGTGGCCCAGGGGCTGGCCTTTGGGGCGCGCGGCGGCCAGGGCGTGCCCGTGCTGCCCGTAGACACCCTGCTCGCCGTGGCCGAGGAAGCCCGCCACCAGCATGGCTGCACCCAGGTGGTGGCCGTGCTGGATGCTCGCATGGACGAGGTCTACCACACGCGCTGCCAATATGTGCCGGGATTGCAGGCCGCCAGCGGCCAATGGGTGGCCGATGCCGACTTTGGCCTGAGCAAGCCCGAATCCGTGCAGGTGCCCGCTGACTGGACGGTGGTGGGCAACGCCCAAGCGCCCTACGGCGAGCGGCTGGCGGCGGGCGCCCGCCATGTCGCCGCCCTGCCTACCGCCACCGCACTGCTGCGCCTGGCGCCCGCGCTGATAGCCGCCGGGGCGGCCGTGCCCGCCAGCGACGCGCTGCCGCGCTACATCCGCGATAAAGTGGCGCAAACCACCACCGAACGCGCCGCGCTGCGCGCCGCCCAGGCCGTGGCCACGCCCCCGAGCTCCGCATGAGTGCCTTGCCCACCCCTTCTTCCACGGCCGCAGACGACACGGCCTCGGCCCGCCCCGAGGCGCGTTTTGAAGCGCTCACGCTGGACCGGCTCGATGCCGTGCTCGCCGTGGAGCAGCGCGCCTACTCGCACCCGTGGACGCGTGGCAACTTCACCGACGCCCTGGCCTCGGGCTACCAGGCGCAGGTGCTGATGGCGGGCGACCACCTGCTGGGCTACTTCGTGGCCATGATGGGGGTGGATGAGGTGCACCTGCTCAACATCACCGTCACCCCCGAGTTCCAGCGCCAGGGCTGGGCGCGTGTGCTGCTGGATGCGCTGGCCCTGTGGTCGCGCGGGCGCGGCGCGCAGTGGCTGTGGCTGGAAGTGCGCGCCAGCAACCTGCGCGCCCAGGCCATCTACCAGACCCACGGCTTTCGCCGCGTGGGCGACCGCAAACGCTACTACCCGGCGGACCATGGCCAGCGCGAGGACGCCGTGGTCATGAGCCTGGGGCTGTAACCCCCACTGCCACCCGCTCGCCCGCCTGCCCGCCAAGAACCCACCGACTGCCTGCCTGTATGAGCCTCCACCTCGATGCGCGCCAGCGCGCCATGCTGCAAGAAATGGGGGTCACCGTGTGGGGCCCGCCACCGGCCACCCCGGCTCCCCCCGCTGCGGCCGCTGTGGAGGCCCGCCTCCCGGCTGCCCCCCAGGCAGCCCCCCTGCCCGCCCCGGCCCCCGTGGTGGCGGCGCCCCGCAGCGCGCCGCCACCACCTGCCGCCGCACCACGCACACCGCCCGCCAGCCAACAGGCTGCACCTGCCACAGGCCCGGGCGCCCCGGCGTTGCTGCTGCATGCCCCCCGGGCGCTGTACCCCACAGCCGACCCGGCGCAGACCCCCACGGGCCTGGGCAACGGCTGGCTGATCGTGGCAGAGAGCCCCACCCCCGCCGACCCGTTGGGCGGCGATGCCGGGCGCCTGCTCGACAACATGCTGCGCGCCATGCAGTTGCACAAGCACCCGCGCGTCTACTTCGCGGCGCTGGAGCGGCCCGCGCCCGGCACCGAAGCCAGCGCCCACATCCCCGCCACCCTGGCCGATGCCGTGGCCACGCTGCAGCCTGCCATGGTGCTGGTGCTGGGCCATGTGGCCGCGCGCGCCGCCCTGGGTCGCACCGAGCCGCTGGGCCGCCTGCGGGCGGGCCCACACCAGCTGGCGGGCTGCCCTGCCGTGGTGACCTACGACCCGGCCTTTTTGCTGCGCTCGCAAGACACCAAGGCCGCCGCCTGGGCCGACCTGTGCCATGCCCTGGCGCTGGTGCGTGGCGCGAGCGCTGGCTCTCCTTGATCCCGCCCAACGCGGCCGCCCGGCACCCTCCCGGTGCCATAATCCGCGACTTGTCCATTTTTGACGGAGACAGCTCCTTGGAAACCTACCCGAGTTGGTAGCTTTCAGCTCCCCGGCCTGCCGGTGGGGGTTGAAAGCAACCCAGACCCCCACACCGCAGTTGCCACACACAAGGGAGTGAGCCCATGCTCAACATCTTTACGCTCGCCAATGGCCGGCTGTTCCAGGAAGAAATAGAGTCCCTGGAAGAGCTGACCAAGTTCCAGCCGATCTGGGTGGACCTGGAAGCCCCCACGCTCGAAGAAAAACGCTGGATCAAGCAGCACTACGGCCTGTCCATCCCCGAGGATGCGATGGACGAGGACATCGAGGAATCCGCCCGCTTCTACGAAGAAGACAACGGCGAGCTGCACATCCGCAGCGACTTTCTGATCGACGACGACGAAGACCCGCGCTCGGTGCGCGTGGCCTTCATCCTGAACCAGCACAACACCAACCTCAAGAGCCGGGGCGTGCTGTTCTCCATCCACGATGAAGACGTGCCCGTGTTCCGCCTGCTGCGCATGCGCGCGCGCCGCGCGCCGGGCCTCATCGAAGACGCCAAGGAAGTGCTGCTCAAACTGTTCGACGCCGACGCCGAGTATTCGGCCGACACGCTCGAAGGCATCTATGACGAGCTGGAAAAGGTCAGCACCCAGGTGCTGGCCGGCGACGTGACCGACGCCCGCGCGGGCGAAGTGCTGGCCGCCATCGCACGCCAGGAAGACTTGAACGGCCGCATCCGCCGCAACGTGATGGACACGCGCCGCGCGGTGAGCTTCATGATGCGCTCCAAGATGCTCAACGCTGAGCAGTTCGAAGAGGCCCGCCAGATCCTGCGCGACATCGAGTCGCTGGACAACCACACGGCGTTTTTGTTCGACAAGATCAACTTCTTGATGGACGCCACGGTTGGTTTCATCAACATCAACCAGAACAAGATCATCAAGATCTTCTCGGTGGCCAGCGTCGCCTTGCTGCCGCCCACGCTGATTGCGAGTGTGTACGGCATGAACTTCAAGTTCATGCCCGAGCTGGACTGGTCGCTGGGCTACCCGTATGCGCTGGGGCTGATGCTGGCCAGTGCGCTGGGGCCCATGTGGTACTTCCGCAAGCGCGGCTGGTTGAAGTAGCCCCCCTGTGGCGCTGCGCGCCTTCCCCCCCGAGGGGGGACGCCACCTGAGGCCCGGCAAAGCCGGTTCCTCGGTGGCGCTGGGATGGGGCGCGCCCTTGGCTTGGTGCTGCTACGACAGACACTACAGGCTAATTTTTGCTGAAAATTTGAGCAAAAATCGGCCTTTGCGCGCGTCCACATTGCCTTTTAAGCTATCAAATTTATAGCTTTTGAAGCAGCGTCTGCACCATGTGCTCGGCATAGCGGCTGGCCACGGTCTGCACGAACAGGGCGAAGTCGCCGTGGGCGGTGTCGTCGGCGCGGTCGGAGATGGTGCGCACGGCGGCGAAGGGCAGGCCGTAGTCCTGGCAGACCTGGGCCACGGCGGCGCCTTCCATCTCCACGGCCAGCACATCGTGCCCGGCGCCCCGCAGCGCGGCGCGCAGCTGGGTGGATTCAGTGGCGGTGGAGACAAAGCGGTCGCCGCTGGCCACCAGGCCGTGGTGCACGCGGTGGGGCGCCTGATCGGGCGATTTTTTCAAGCCAAATGGGCCGCTACCGCCCGCTACACATGCCTTAGCCGCTTCCAAAAGCAGAGCAGTCAAGACCGGGTCACAGGGCAGGCGGCTGCGCGCATAGCCCGGCAGCTCCCAGCGCGGGAACAGGGGCGAAGCGTCCATGTCGTGCTGGATGTAGTCCTGCGCCACCACCACGTCGCCCACGTTCACGCCGTCGCCCACGCCCCCGGCCACCCCGGTGAACACGATGCGGGCCACACCAAAATGCTCGATCAGCGCCGTGGCCGTGGTGGCGGCCGCCACCTTGCCAATGCCCGACAGCGCCAGCACCACCGGCCGGTCGTGCAGCTCGCCCCGCCAAAAGGCGCGGCCTGCGTGCATCACGCGCTGCGGGTGGGCAAGGTGCTCGACCAGGGAGCTTTGCTCTTCGGTCAGTGCACTCAGGATGGCGGTACTCATACAAAAAACCTTCGGATCGACGGGGTGGGGAAGCAGCGCACGGGCGCCGCCCCTTGCGGTGCGGCCATGAAAAAAGGCGGCCGAAGCCGCCTGTGGATTGTGGCGCGCAAAAGCCCGCGCGCCGCCACGCCCGGGGTTACTTCTTGTCGCGCAGCTCGCGGCGCAGGATCTTGCCCACGGGGGTCTTGGGCAGCTCGGTGCGGAACTCGATCACCTTGGGCTGCTTGTAGCCCGTGAGTTCGCGGCGGCAGAACTCCTTGACCTGGGCTTCGGTGAGCGCCGGGTCCTTCTTCACGATGACGAGCTTCACGGCCTCGCCGGTCTTTTCGTCGGGCACGCCCACCACGGCGCATTCGAGCACGCCGGGGCAGCTGGCGACGACTTCCTCGACCTCGTTCGGGTACACGTTGAAGCCGCTGACCAGCACCATGTCCTTCTTGCGGTCCACGATCTTGAAGAAGCCGCGCGCATCCATGATGCCGATGTCGCCGGACTTGAAGTAGCCGTCGTCGGTCATGACCTTGGCGGTTTCGTCGGGGCGCTGCCAGTAGCCCGCCATCACCTGCGGGCCCTTGATGGCGATCTCGCCCGGCTCGCCCAGCGTGGTGATCTCGCGGCCCTCATCGTCGATGAGCTTCATGTAGGTGCCCGGGATCGGCACACCGATGGTGCCGGTGTACTCGGTGGCCGTCACGGGGTTGCAGCTGGTCGAGGGGCTGGTTTCCGACAGGCCGTAGCCTTCGCAGATGGGGCAGCCGGTCTTCTCCAGCCAGAGCTTGGCCACGGCGCCCTGCACGGCCATGCCACCGCCCACCGAAACCTTGAGGTTCTTCCAGTTGACGGTGTTGAAGTCGGGGTGGTTGGCCAGGCCGTTGAACAGCGTGTTCACGGCCGGGAAGCTGTGGAAGGTGTGCTTGGACAGTTCCTTGAGCACCGCAGGCAGGTCGCGCGGGTTGGGGATCAGGATGGTCTTGCCGCCTGTGCGCATGCTCAGCATCATGTTCACGGTGAACGCGAAGATGTGGTACAGCGGCAGCGCGCACACGGCCGTGGGCTGCTCGCCTGCGGGCACCTTGCTCATCACGGGCGAATTCCAGGCCTCGGACTGCAGCACGTTGGCGAGGATGTTGCGGTGCAGCAGCACCGCACCCTTGCTCACGCCCGTGGTGCCGCCGGTGTACTGCAGCAGCGCGATGTCGTCGGGCTTGATGTCGGGCTTCTTGAGCGTGCTGCGCGTGCCCTGGGCCACGGCCTGGTTGAAGCGCACGGCCCCCGGCAGGTTGTAGGCGGGCACCATCTTCTTGACGTTGCGCACCACGTAGTTGACCAGCGCGCCCTTGAGCAGGCCCAGCTGGTCGCCCATGGCGCACAGCACCACATGCTTGACGGGCGTGTGCGCAATGCACTGCTCCAGCGTAGCGGCGAAGTTCTCGATGATGACGATCGCCTTGGCGCCCGAGTCCTTGAGCTGGTGCTCCAGCTCGCGCGGGGTGTACAGCGGGTTCACGTTGACCACCACAAACCCTGCGCGCAGCACGGCGGCCACGGCAACGGGGTACTGCGGCACGTTGGGCATCATGATGGCCACGCGGTCGCCCTTGACCAGGCCCAGGCTCTGCAGGTAGGCCGCAAACGCGCTGGAGAGCGAGTCGGTCTGGCCGTAGGTGACCTCCTTGCCCATGAAGCTGTAGGCCACACGGTCGGCGTACTTCTTGAACGCCTCGTCCATGAGGGCGACAAGGGAGGTGTACTGCGAGGTGTCGATGTCGGCGGGAACCCCTTGCGGATAGGCGGCCAGCCATGGGCGGTCGGTCATGTGTTTTGTCTCCTGGTAAGTTTTTAGTGGCGGTGATTGGACCGTGCCGCCATTTTCAGCACGGTCGTGCTTTTTTCCACTGGTGAATTATGCCCGTCAGCCCTTGAGCGCGGCGAGCACTTCGTCGAGCATTTTCTTGGCATCGCCGAAGAGCATGCGGTTGTTGTCCTTGTAGAACAGAGGGTTGTCCACCCCCGCATACCCCGAGGCCATGGAGCGCTTCATCACGATCGAGGTCTTGGCCTTCCACACTTCGAGCACCGGCATGCCGGCAATCGGGCTGGTGGGGTCGTCCTGCGCGGCGGGGTTCACGATGTCGTTGGCGCCGATGACCATGGCCACGTCGGCTTCGGGGAAGTCTTCGTTGATCTCGTCCATCTCCATCACGATGTCGTAGGGCACCTTGGCCTCGGCCAGCAGCACGTTCATGTGGCCGGGCATGCGACCTGCCACCGGGTGGATCGCAAACCGCACGTTCGTGCCCTTCTCGCGCAGGGTCTTCACGATCTCGTTGACCGTGTGCTGCGCCTGGGCCACGGCCATGCCGTAGCCGGGGACGATGATCACGCTCTTGGCATCGCGCAGCAGCTCGGCCGTTTCCGTGGCCGCCACCGGCACCACCTCGCCCTGCGGCTCGGCAGCATCGCCCTTCTTGGCGGGGGCGCCACCGCCGGAGCCAAACCCTCCGGCAATCACGCTGATGAAGTTGCGGTTCATCGCGTTGCACATGATGTAGGACAGGATGGCGCCCGAAGAGCCCACCAGCGCACCGGTCACGATAAGCAGGTCGTTGCTGAGCATGAAGCCCGTGGCCGCCGCCGCCCAGCCCGAATAGCTGTTGAGCATGGACACCACCACCGGCATGTCGGCGCCGCCGATGGCCATCACCATGTGGATGCCGAACAGCAGCGCAATCACCGTCATCACCGTGAGCGGCAGCATTCCCTGCTCCACCGTTTCGGCGCGCAAAAACTCACGGCCGAACCAGATCACGATCAGCAGCGCGGCCAGATTCATCCAGTGGCGGCCGGGCAGCAGCAGCGGCTTGCCGCCGATCTTGCCGTTGAGCTTGCCAAAGGCGATCAGCGAGCCGCTGAACGTGACCGCGCCGATCAGGATGCCGACGTAGATCTCCACCTCGTGGATGATCTTTTCGGCCCCTTGCAGCTGGATCGAGGTATCGACGTAACTCGCAAACCCCACCAGGCAGGCGGCCAGGCCCACCAGGCTGTGCATGAGTGCGACCAGCTCGGGCATCTGGGTCATCTTGACGACCTTGGCCGCATACAGGCCAATGCCGCCGCCAATCACCAGCGCGCCCACGATCCAGGCCATGCCGGAGGCGCTGACACGCGGGCCAAACACGGTGGCCAGCACGGCCAGCGCCATGCCGACCATGCCGAACAGGTTGCCCCGGCGCGAGGTTTCGGGGTTGGAAAGCCCGCCCAGGCTCAGGATGAACAAAATGGCCGCGCCCAGGTAGGCAACGGTGGCGAGACTTTGGGACATGTTCTGTGCTCCTTGTGTTCTTGTTGTGGTGGAGTTATTTGCGGAACATGGCCAGCATGCGGCGCGTGACCGCAAAGCCGCCGAACATGTTGATGGCCGTGAGCACGGTGCCTGCAAAGGCCAGCCAGAGGATGAGCCCGTCAGGCCGCCCATTCACACCCGCTTCGGGCGGTGCGATCTGCACCAGCGCACCGATGGCGATGATGCTGGAGATGGCGTTGGTCACACTCATCAGCGGCGTGTGCAGCGCAGGCGTCACGTTCCACACCACCATGTAGCCGATGAAGCAAGCCAGCACGAACACCGTGAAGTGGCCGAGGAACGCGGCAGGCGCATAAGCGCCGATGAACCAGAAAGCCACGGCGGCTACGGCAAAAAGGATCGCCAATGTCTTGGCGGGCAGCGGCGCGCTGCTGCCATGGCCATGCCCCCCCTTCTTCTGCTCCACAGGCGCCGCAGCAGCCTTGGGCGCAGGGGCGGGTGCCTGCTTGAGCGGTGGGGCGGGCCAGGTGATGGCGCCGTCCTTGACCACGGTGAGGCCACGGATCGCATCGTCCTCCATGTTGACCACGGCCACGCCGTCCTTGGCCTTGCACAGCTCCTCCGTCAGGCGCAGCAGGTTGGTGGCATACAGCGTGGACGACTGCTTGGCCAGGCGCGAAGCCAGGTCGGTGTAGCCCACAATGGTCACGCCGTGGCGCACCACGGCCTCGCCGGGCACGGTCAGTTCGCAGTTGCCGCCCTGCTCGGCGGCCATGTCCACGATCACGCTGCCGGGCTTCATGCTCTGCACCATTTCAGCGGTGATGAGCTTGGGGGCGGGTTTGCCGGGGATCAGTGCGGTGGTGATGATGATGTCCGCGTCCTTGGCCTGCTCCGCATACATCTTGCGCTGCGCAGCCTGGAAGCCTTCGCTCATGACCTTGGCATAGCCGCCGCCGCCCGAGCCTTCCTCTTCGTAGTCCACCTTGACGAACTCGCCACCCAGCGACTTGACCTGGTCGGCCACCTCAGCGCGCGTGTCGTTGGCCCGCACGATGGCGCCCAGGTTGGCTGCGGTACCGATGGCCGCCAGGCCCGCCACGCCAGCGCCTGCGATGAACACCTTGGCCGGGGGCACCTTGCCTGCGGCCGTGATCTGGCCGTTGAAGAACCGGCCAAAGGCGTTGGCCGCCTCGATGACGGCGCGGTAACCGCTGACGCCTGCGGTGGAAGTGAGCGCGTCCATCTTCTGGGCGCGCGAGAGCGTGCGCGGCAGGCAGTCGATGGCCAGCACCGTGGCCTTGCGGGCCGCGAGCTGCTGCATCAGTTCGGGGTTCTGCGCGGGCCAGATGAAGTCGATGAGGGTGGAGCCCTCGCGCATCAGCGCCACTTCGTCGCTGCTGGGTGGGCGCACCTTGAAGACGATGTCCGACCCGGCCCACAGTGCGGCAGCACCGTCCACCACCTCAGCTCCCGCAGCGCGGTAGGCGTCATCGCTGAAGTTGGCGGCCTCCCCGGCCCCTGACTCCACGGCCACCGTGAAGCCCAGCTTGACCAGCTTTTCGACCACATCGGGCACGGTGGCCACACGCTTTTCGCCAGGGAAGGTTTCCCTGGGGATGCCTATGCGCTGCGGCTGCGGGACGGGGCTGGTCTGCATGGGAGGTCTCCTCGAAGTTATGAAATCGTTGTGTGCCAGAGGCCGGTGCGCCTGCCGCAGCGTCAGCCCGCCCAGGGGCGCGCAGCGGCCTGCTTCTTGGCAAAGCAGGCGTCCACGGCCTCCAGGAGCTGCTGCTGCGCAGCGCTGGCCGGGGGCACGATCTGCGCCGCACCCTGCATCACGGAGCGCAGGGTCTGCACGTGGTAATCGGTGAACTTTTCGATGCTGCGCTCCAGTACAGCAGGCACCTCAGTGGGCGCCAGCGCGCGGTTGCGCAGCATGTGGGAGCTGGCCACCCAGAGGTTGTTCGCATCGGCGTCCCCCAGGCCCAGGTGCTGGCGCAGCAGGGCCAGCACGCCTTCTTTCTGTTCCACGGTCACGGCGCCGGTCGCCTGCACCATGGCCAACGCCATCACCGCCACCACGTCCACCGGGTGCTCCAGCGCGTACAAGGGCGGCGTTTCAACTTTCTTGGCCCAGGCGCGGCGGCGGAAAAAGGCCAGCGGGTTCAGCCAGCCCACATCAATGCCAAAACGGCGCAGGGCCTCCATCGCCATCGTGAAGGTGATGATGAGCCCCAGGATTTGCAGGATCACGCCCATGGTGAATCTCCCTCTCTTGTGTTGTCTTGTTGTCTTATTTTTCGGCTGTCTGTTTGCGCCGCTTATTTTTTGGATGCGGCTTCGGCAAACGGGAACGGCGGCACGGCCAGGTAGCCGTCCATCATGCTGACGCTCAGGCGTGCGGCCTGGGCCAGGTCCTGGCCCCACTGCAGGGCGGGCCGCCCCGCCACCAGGAACTCTTCGTTGTTGCGGGGCCGGGTGCTCAGCAGCCGCTGGTCCACCAGCGCATCCACCACCACCCAGGCACCGGTGGGGGTGGCGTAGCGGTAGCTCAGGTACGCATACGGCTGCTTCAGCACAATCTGGCGGCCGCCCAGCCATTGGGCCAGGTCGGGGCGGTTCTTCTCCAGCCACTGGGCGCTGCTGCCCCAGTTCTTGAGGCGCAGGCAGTCTGCACGCACTGGGCTGCCAGCCGCAGCATCCACCACCGTCACATTCTGCTGGAGCGGGCAGTCACCGGGCCCGATCGGAAACCCGGCCAGATCGCCGGTGCGGTTGGTCTGCACACGCAGCACAGCGAGCCATTCCCCCTGCGCGCCGCTCAGGCCCACGGCCCGGGTTTGCAGCGTGGCACGGGCTTCGTCGGTAGAGCCCAGGTCTTGCCAGGCCCCCGGCGGCAGCACAAGGCGCGCACGGCCCACGGGGTATTCCGCCTTGGGCGGAACAGTCAACGGCGCACATCCAGCCACCAGGACAGCCAGGGCACAGGGCAACAGATACCGGAACTTCGAAATCATCAGAGTCATAGAAAAAGGTTCATGCGGATTCGCCTTCCATCATCCCATCCAATGCCACCCCATTCCGTTCGGGTAGAGCAAGACCGGTGGGGTATTTGCGGTGCACGCCTTGGTATCAGACACCGCACACCGCCCCGGCCGGAAAAGCTGACCGCGAGCTTACATGAAGAAATTCTTATCGCTGTCGCCTTTGTCTGATGTAGAGGGAACTCTCCAGCCACGTCCCGTTCAGGCAAAAAAAAGCCTGGCAGCAAAACGCAGCCAGGCTGTGCAGGGCCCCGCGAGGGCCTGTGCCAGGGGAATCAGTTCACCACTTGGGCCAGCGCCCCCGAGGCGTACTGGGCGGCCACCACCTGCAGGCTGTGGCCCTTGATCTTGGCGCCCTGGCCTTCGCAGCCGAACTCCAGGTAGCGGGCCTTGCAGACCTGTTTAGCGGCTTCGCGCGCGGGCTTGAGCCACTCGCGCGCGTCGAACTTGTCGGGGTTCTCGGCCAGGAACTTGCGCACCGCACCGGTCATGGCCAGGCGGATGTCGGTGTCGATGTTGATCTTGCGCACGCCGTGCTTGATGGCTTCCTGGATCTCTTCGACGGGCACGCCGTAGGTTTCCTTCATCTTGCCGCCGTACTGGTTGATGATGGCCAGCAGCTCGGCAGGCACCGACGAAGAGCCGTGCATCACCAGATGGGTGTTGGGAATGCGCTTGTGGATTTCCTTCACGCGGCTGATGGCCAGGATGTCGCCCGTGGGCTTGCGGCTGAACTTGTAGGCGCCGTGGCTGGTGCCGATGGCGATCGCCAGCGCGTCAAGCTGGGTAGCCTTGACGAACACGGCCGCTTCTTCGGGGTCGGTCAGCATCTGGCTGTGGTCGAGCTTTACGTCGGCGCCGATGCCGTCTTCCTCGCCGGCTTCGCCGGTTTCCAGGTTGCCCAGGCAGCCCAGTTCACCTTCCACCGTCACGCCCACCTTGTGGGCCATGTCCACGACCTTGCGGGTCACTTCCACGTTGTATTCGAAGGAAGAGGGCGTCTTGCCGTCTTCCATCAGCGAACCGTCCATCATCACCGAGCCAAAGCCCAGGTCAATGGCTCCGGCACACACCTTGGGCGAGGTGCCGTGGTCCTGGTGCATGACCAGCGGGATGTGGGGGAAGGCCTCGACCGCTGCCTGGATCAGGTGCTTGATGAAGGGCTCCCCCGCGTACTTGCGGGCACCAGCGCTGGCCTGCAGGATGACCGGAGCACCCACTTCGTCAGCGGCGGCCATCACGGCCTGGACCTGCTCCAGGTTGTTGACGTTGAAGGCAGGGATGCCATAGCTGTTGGCTGCGGCATGGTCGAGCAGTTCGCGCATCGAAACGAGAGGCATGGTCGTGGGGTCCGTTGAGGGTTGGGGAAGGCGCTGTGAGCCGGGCTGGGCGGTGGTAACCGCTTGGTAACCCGTGATTTTAACCGGGGGGCGTGACCACCGAAGGGGGCAAATCCAACCGGAAACAGGTGGTAAAGGGCGAAGGGGCGGATGCCGGACCGAATGCTCCGCCGTGGATGTCGGCCACCCGCCGCAGGATTTCGTGTCCCAGGTGCAGGCTATCCACCGGCACCGCCGCCGTGCGGTCAGCCGCACTTCCCGCTCGCTGGCGTGCCCCGTCGTCACACACCTGCAGCCAAGCGCCGCCAGTATCGGGGGCGCCCAACTGGACCGCAATCTGCGTGCCCTCGGGCGTGTGCTTGAGCGCGTTTTCCACCAAGTTGCGCACCGCAATGTCCAGCAGCACCGCATGGCCGGGCACGGTGAGCACGGGCGGGGCGGACAAGGCCAGGTCGTTGCCCCGCTTCCACGCCGCCTGGGCATAGTCGGCGCACACCGACCGCGCCAGAGCGCTCAGATCCACGGGCGCCTTGGCTTCATGCAGCTCCGCCCGGCTCGCACGGGCCAGGGCCAGCAACTGATTGAGCACATGGCCTGCGCGCAGGGCGTCCTGGCCGATGCGCGCCAACGCCTGGGCCCTGGCTTCTTCCGTCAACTCCCCCGCCAGGGCACAGGCCTGCAGGGCGATGGAGGACAGCGGCGTGCGCAGCTCGTGGGCCACCTCATTGGCCAGGCGGCGCTCGCGGACCATGGCGACTTGCTGGCGGTCCAACAACGTGTTGATCGACGCTACCACCGACTCGAACTCGCTCCAGGCATGGCGCGAGGCCAGCCGCTGGGCGCTGGCGGGGTCCAGCGCCGCCACGTCGGCCGACAGCGCATACAGCGGCCGCAAGCCGCGCCACAGTGCCAGCCCCAGGGCCAGGGACACCACGGGCAGCAGCCACAGGCCGGGCTCGATCATCTGCTCGGCAATGTCCTGGGCCAGCTCGTCCCGCTCGCGCAGCTCCAGCAGCACCATGACCTTGCGCTCGCGCGCCGCATCCCATTGCGAAAAACTGCGCCACACCACCCCTTCCGCCCCCAGCGCCATGTTGGCAAACCCCTCGGCAGCGCTGAAGGCGGGCATGGGGGCCGAGCCGCTGTGGTGCAACAGCCGCCCCTGTGCATCCCACTGCACCACGCTGAGCGATTGCTGGTAGTCGTGCGACTTGAGCCAGGGCGTGGCCACACGCGGTGTGACCTGCGGCGCCTCGCCCACCTCGTGGGCGCGCAGGTTCAGCAGCAGGGCAGACACGCTGGCCAGGTGGCCGTCGGTCAGCTCGTCCGCCTCGTGCACGCCCGTCTGGTAGCCCATGAACACAAAGCTGCCCCACACCAGCACCAGTGCACCCAGCGACCACAGCAGCAGCTGGCGGGTCAGCGACGGCCTGCGCACACCGGCGCTGGGCGGTGCGGCAGCGCTCATGCGGCCGCCTCCTGGGGCATGAAATAGCCCACGCCGCGCATGGTCTGGATGCTGGCGCTGCCCAGCTTGCGCCGCAGGTGGTGGATATGGACCTCCACCGCATTGCTCTCGATGGCCGCATCCCAGCTGTACAGGCGCTCCTCGATCTGCTGGCGCGACAGCACCCGCCCCCGCGCCTCGAGCAGTACCAGCAGCACCGAAAACTCCCGGGGTGACATCTCCACCAACCTGCCGCCCTGGTGCACGGTGCGCGCCGCAGGATCCATCTCGATGTCGCCATGGCGGATGGTGGGCGACGCACGGCCAGCAGCCCGGCGCAGCAGGGCGCGCAAGCGCGCATCCAGCTCGTCCATGTCAAAAGGTTTGGCCAGGTAATCGTCGGCGCCCCCGTCCAGCCCGGCAATGCGCTGGTGCACCTGGTCGCGGGCCGTGACGATGAGCACCGGGGTGGAGGGATCGGGCAGGACCGCTGCAGCCGACGCGCCCGCAGCCGGGCTCAGGCGCAGCCGCCGCAGCAGCTCCGCTCCGTCCCCATCGGGCAGCCCCAGGTCCAGCAGCACGGCATCAAAACGCTCTGCGCGCAATGCCCCCCAGGCGCTGGCCACGCCATCGCACACATCCACCGCATAGCCACGCTGCTGGAGGTTGGTGCGCAGGCCCGTGGCAATGCCCGCATCGTCTTCGACAACGAGTATTCGCATGGCGCCATTGTCACCGGGTGCAGCGCACCGGGGGCCATTAAGACGGTGTTAAGTGGCTGGCCCTATGGTCCCGGGGATGATGACCACGCAGCCCCCGTCCCACCGCTCTGCCCACCGCCACCGCACCCTGTTCCTGTGGACCCTCTGCCTCCTGGCCGCCGTGGTGGCCTGGGACCTGGGCGGGCAGGACATCCCGCTGGCCGGCCTGTTTGGCTCGGGCGCTGGCTTCCCCCTGCGGGACCACTGGTTCTTTGTGCAGGTGCTCCATGAAGGCGGGCGCCGCCTGGGGTGGCTGCTGGTGCTGCTGCTGGCGCTGGGGGTGTGGTGGCCCCAGGGCGTGCTGCGGCGGCTGGATGCAGGCGAGCGCCTGCAGATGGCCCTGAGCGCCCTGCTGGCGCTGGCGGCCGTGAGCGTGGGCAAGAACCTGAGCACCACCAGCTGCCCCTGGGACCTGGCGGAATTCGGCGGCGTGGCGCGCTATGCATCCCACTGGGCGCTGGGGGTGATCGACGGTGGCGGCGGGCGGTGTTTTCCGGCGGGCCACGCCTCGGCAGGGTTTGCCTTTGTCGGGGGCTACTTCGCGCTGCGCCACAAAGCCCCCATTGCCGCACGCTGGTGGCTGGCGGGGGCCGTGCTCGCGGGCTTGGCGCTGGGTGGTGCCCAGCAGGTGCGGGGCGCACATTTCATGAGCCACACGCTGTGGACCGGCTGGCTGTGCTGGACGGTGGGCTGGCTGTGCGACCTGGCCGCGTCGGCCCTGCGCCCACGCCTGGCGGCGTTGTCACTTGCCAACGACCCGCCGCACGCGGCCAGCTAACGACTCAGAACCTGGCCAGTCAGCTCGCCACGCAGATCTTCAGCATGTTGGTGCCGCCCGGCGCACCCATGGGTTCGCCGCAGGTGATCGCGTACACATCGCCCTTTTGCACGATGTTGCGGTTCTTGAGGTGGCGCTCTGCCTGCTCCAGTGCAGTGTCGCGGTCGGCGCTGGTGTCCATGAGCAGGGGGCGCACGTTGCGGTACATGGCCATCTTGCGCTGCGTCGCCACCTTGGGGGTGAGGGCATAGATGGGGATGCGGATGCTGTGGCGGCTCATCCACAGCGCCGTGGCGCCGCTGTCGGTCATGGCCACGATGGCCTTGGCGCCCAGGTGGTGGGCCGTGAACAGCGCGCCCATGGCGATGGACTGGTCGATGCGGCCAAAGGTCTGGCCGGTGAAATCGGCATCGAGCTGGTGGTCTTCGGCCGCCTCGGCGGCGGCGCAGATGGTGGCCATTTCCTCCACAGTTTCGAGCGGGTAGCGGCCGGCGGCCGTCTCGGCGCTCAGCATCACGGCGTCTGTGCCGTCTAGCACGGCGTTGGCCACGTCACTCACCTCGGCACGCGTGGGCACGGGGTTGGTGATCATGCTTTCCATCATCTGCGTGGCGGTGATGACCACCTTGTCCATGTCGCGCGCCATGCGGATCATCTTCTTTTGCAGCGCGGGCACGGCGGCGTTGCCCACCTCCACGGCCAGGTCGCCGCGCGCCACCATGATGCCGTCGCTCACGCGCAGGATGGCTTCGAGGTGCGGGATGGCTTCGGCGCGTTCGATCTTGGCGATCAGGCCGGGCTTGTGGCGGTACTCCGACGCGGCCACATTGCACAGCTGGCGCGCCATTTCCATGTCGGTCGCGTTCTTGGGAAAGCTCACCGCCACATAGTCGGCCTGGAAGCTCATGGCCGTGCGGATGTCTTCCATGTCCTTGGCCGTGAGGGCCGGTGCCGTGAGGCCGCCGCCCTTCTTGTTGATGCCCTTGTTGTTGGACAGCTCGCCACCCACCTTGACGGTGGTGTGCACGGCCTCGCCACGCACGGCATCCACCGTGAGCACGATCAGGCCATCATTGAGCAGCAGCACATCGCCCGCCTTCACGTCGCGTGGCAGCTCCTTGTAATCGAGGCCCACGCC
Organism: Acidovorax sp. GW101-3H11; assembly: GCF_001633105.1. Lineage (GTDB taxonomy): Bacteria > Pseudomonadota > Gammaproteobacteria > Burkholderiales > Burkholderiaceae_C > Acidovorax. The sequence continues at coordinate 9,560 of NZ_LUKZ01000017.1, read as the reverse complement.
TTCGATGTCGCCCAGCTCGGTGCGCGAGGCATCCAGCACAAATTGGGCGCCGGATTCGAGCATCACCTTGCCCTCGGCAAACTTGCCCACGCGAATCTTGGGGCCCTGCAAGTCGGCCATGATGGCCACCTCGCGGCCCGCGCGCTGGGCTGCGGCACGCACGGTGGCGGCGCGGTCGATGTGGTCCTGCGCCTTGCCGTGGCTGAAGTTCAGCCGCACCACGTTCACGCCCGCTCGGATCATGGCCTCCAGCAGCGCCGGGTCGCTCGATGCGGGGCCCAGGGTGGCAACAATCTTGGTGGCGCGGCGGGTAGGCATGGACATGTCTCTTTCTCTCGGTCGTTGGGGATGTAATCGAGTTTCAATTCTCACACGAAGCGGTTACATGCGGGTTACCCGCAGCACCCGTCACAGCAGGGGATGCGACAACAGGTGCGCCAGCACATGCGCGACGATGGCCGCCTCCAGCCCACGGCGGGCATACAGCGCACCGGCCAGCAGGCCAAACGCGGTGTTGCCAACCAGCACAAACAGAACCACCGGCGGCGTCAGCACCCCGGCCATGGCCTGGGCGGCTGGCAGGTGCCCCACCGCAAACAACAGGGCGCTGAGCACCACCGCCACCGCCACCAGGGCCTTGCCGGGCAGGCCCTGCCCACGCTGCACCACGCGCCAGCCCAGCCACAGCAGCAGGGTCATCACCCCCCAGCGCACCAGCAGTTCCTCGGTGATGCCACCATAGAGCAGCTTGACCACCAGTGGCACCGCGCTGGCAGGGTCGGACGGCTGCAGCGCCTGCGGCGCCACCTGGGCCAGCGCCCACAGCCACGCGGCGCCTGCCACGCCGCCGAGCACGCCGGGTGCCACCACCGCGCGCAGCGCAGGGCCCACCGGCCCGCCCCCCAGCCACGCGGACAGCACCGGCGCCTGCAGCCCCACGCGGGGCGCCAGCCACACGCCGATGGCCACGGCCAGCGCCAGCAGCACGGCCGTCTGCAGCCCGCTGAGCAGCAGCACCGCCCACAGGGGCAAGGGCAGCAGGGCCGCATTGGCCTGCAGGGGCGGCAGCAGCGTCCAGACCACGGCCACCACACCGGGCAGGCCCAGCAGCCACAGCAGCACGCCCAGGCGCCACCCAGGCGAGCGGACCAGCACCCCTTGCGCCCCGTTCATCGCATCAGGGCCTCGATCTCGTCGGCCTTGACTGGCACGCCGCGCGTGATCAGCTCGCACCCGGTGTCGGTCACGATGGCATCGTCCTCGATGCGGATGCCGATGTGGTGGAACTGCTCGGGCACACCCTCGGCAGGGCGCACGTAGATGCCGGGCTCGATGGTCAGCACCATGCCGGGCCGCAGGATGCGGCTGGGCCGGTTGGTGATGGTTTCGCCCGAAAGTGGGTCCTTGCGTTCGCTGGTCTGGCCCACCTCGCCGGGCTCCACGTAGCTGCCGCAGTCGTGCACATCCATGCCCAGCCAGTGGCCGGTGCGGTGCATGTAGAACTGGAAGTAGGCGCGCTGGTCGATCACGTCCTGCGCGGTGCCCACCTTGTTCTTGTCGAGCAGGCCCAGGTCCAGCATGCCCTGCGCCAGCACGGCCACGGTGGCGTCGTGCGGGTCGTTGAAGCGGGCACCGGCCTTGGTGGCCGCCACAGCCGCATCCTGGCTGGCCAGCACCAGGTCGTACAGCGCACGCTGCGGGCCGGTGAACTTGCCATTGGCCGGGAAGGTGCGCGTGATGTCGCTGGCGTAGCCATGCAGTTCGCAGCCTGCGTCGATCAGCACCAGCTCGCCGTCGCGCACCGGCGCGGCATCGGCGCGGTAGTGCAGCACGCAGGCGTTGGCCCCGGCGGCCACGATGGAGTTGTAGGCGGGGTACTGCGATCCGTGCTGGCGGAACTCGTGCAGCAGTTCGGCTTCGAGGTGGTACTCGCGCACATCCTCTCCGGCGCGCAGCATGCGGGCGGCGCGCTGCATGGCGCGGATGTGGGCCTGCGCGCTGATGGCGCTGGCGCGGCGCATGATGTCCTGCTCGTACGCGTCCTTGAACAGGCGCATCTCGTCGAGCAGCGTGCACAGGTCGTTCTGCTCGGCGGGGCAAACGGCGCCGTAGCGCACACGACCGCGCACCACGTTGAGCCAACCCTCCACGCGTGCGGCCAGGCCGCTGTGGGTCGCAAACGGGTACCAGACGCAGGCCGTGTTTTCGAGCAGGCGCGGCAGCTTGCTGTCCATCTCGGCCATCGAATGTGCGGCGTCCACGCCCAGGGCGGCAGGCGCGGCGGCGGGGCCCAGGCGGTAGCCATCCCAGATCTCGCGTTCCAGGTCCTTGGGCTGGCAGAACAGCGTGCTGCGGCCGCCTTCGGCCAGCACCAGGCAGGCGCCGGGCTCAGTGAATCCGGTCAGGTAATAGAAGTAGCTGTCGTGGCGGTACAGAAAATCCGTATCGCGGTTGCGCGGGCGCTCGGGCGCTGTGGGGATGATGGCGATGCCCCCTGGGCCCAGCTGGGCAGCCAGGTGCGCGCGGCGCTGGGCGTAGACGGAAGCAGGCACGGTGGTGGTCATGGGAGGGGGTCGCAAGCAAGGAAGTTGAGTTCGGCCAGCCGCTCGGGCGTGCCCACATCGGTCCAGCGGCCGGTGTAGAGCTGCGCGCTGACGCGGCCATTGTCCATCGCACGGCGCAGCAGCGGCGCGAGCGGGGCTTTGATGCCGCCGGGGTTGCCCGGCGGAATGTCGCACCAGGGCGCCGCAAACAGCTCGGCGCGCAACAGGGCGATGGTGCTGTAGGTGTAGCGTGGCGCGCGGTCATCGACGGGCAGGTTCAGCGCCAGCCCGTCTGCCGACAAGCCAAAGTCGCCACGCGGGTTGTGCGCCGGATTGGGCACCAGCCACAGGTGGGCCAGGTGGGGGCTGGCCTCGAAGGCCGCCACGGCGGCGCTGTCGAACACGAAGTCGGGGGCAAACACATCACCTGCCGCCAGCCAGAACACGGCCCCCAGTTGGGGCAGCGCACGTGCGATGCCGCCAGCGGTTTCCAGCGCACCACCAAAGTCCACCCCTTCGTGCGAGTATGAAATTGATAGCTGCTCAGACATACCAGTCGCGCGGTAACGGCCAAAAGCATCTGAAAAATACTCGCTGATCTGGTGGCCCAGCCAGGCGGTGTTGATCACCGCGCGCCGGACACCCGCATCCAGCAAAGCCTGCAGGTGCCACTGCAGCAGCGGCTGGCCCTGCACCTGCAGCAGGGGCTTGGGGGTGGTGTCGGTCAGGGGGCGCATGCGCTCGCCCCGGCCAGCGGCCAGCAGCAGGGCAGGAACCTGGTGGGGGGAGACACTCATGCGGCCACCTCGCTCACCACGCCCCGTTGCAGCGCGTGGCGATCTGCGGTGGTGGGCTGGAACAGGGCCAGCAGCGCGTCCATCAGCGCATGCGCCTTGGCCGAATGGTCGGCGCCAAAATTGCACACATACACATCCAGAGTGACGGCGCGCTGCTCGGGCCAGGTGTGCACACACAGGTGCGACTCTGCTAGCAAAACAGTAGCTGTCACCCCGCCAGGGCCGCGCGCAGTGGCCGGAAATTCATAAAACAACTGCCCCACGGCCTGCAGCCCGGCGGCACGCACGGCGTCTGTGCAGGCGCCCCCCAGGGCGGTGGCGTCCAGCAGCCAGGCACTGGCACAGCGGCAGCCCTGGAGATCGGCGGTGAGGTGCAGTCCTTGCATGGCCCGCACTGTAGTGCATTGCCGCTGTGCCCCGGGGCGTTGCCATGCCAATTCAGGCGGGCGAAAGCGGCCCCGGTAAAATGCCGGGTTTCCCCCGACTCACCCACCCTGAACCCTCCCCCCCATGGCCAACACCCAGCAATCCCAACAGATGGCAAATGCAATCCGCGCATTGGCCATGGACGCCGTTCAACAAGCCAATTCGGGCCACCCCGGCGCCCCCATGGGCATGGCCGACATGGCCGTGGCGCTGTGGAGCCGCCACCTCAAGCACAACCCCACCAACCCCCAGTGGTTTGACCGCGACCGTTTCGTGCTGTCCAACGGCCACGGCTCCATGCTGCTGTACGCGCTGCTGCACCTCACGGGCTACGACCTGCCCATCGGCGAGCTGAAGAACTTCCGCCAGCTGCACAGCAAGACGCCCGGCCACCCCGAAGTGGGCTACACCGCTGGCGTCGAGACGACCACCGGCCCGCTGGGCCAGGGCATCACCAACGCCGTGGGCTTTGCGCTGGCCGAGAAGCTGCTGGCCGCCGAGTTCAACCGCAAGGTTGGCGATGTTGACCACGCCGTGGTGGACCACCACACCTACGCCTTCCTGGGCGATGGCTGCCTGATGGAAGGCATCAGCCACGAAGCCGTGTCCCTGGCCGGCGCCTGGAAGCTCAACAAGCTGATCGCCCTGTACGACGACAACGGCATCAGCATCGACGGCCAGGTCGCTCCCTGGTTTGCCGACAACACCCCCCTGCGTTTTGTCGCCAGCGGCTGGAACGTGATCGGCCCCATCGACGGCCATGACGCCGACAAGGTGGCCGCCGCCATCGCCGAAGCCAAGAAGCAGACCGAGCGCCCCACCCTCATCGTGTGCAAGACGCACATCGGCAAGGGCAGCCCCAACCGCGCCAACACCGCCAAGGCCCACGGCGAACCCCTGGGCGCCGAAGAAATCGCGCTGACCCGCGAAGCCCTGGGCTGGGCCAGCGAGCCCTTCGTGATCCCCGAAGACGTGTACGCCAGCTGGGACGGCAAGGCCAACGGCCAAAGCGCCGAAGCCGCCTGGAACGACCGCTTTGCCGCCTACAGCAAGGCATTCCCCGAGCTGGCCGCCGAACTCACCCGCCGCATGAACGGCGACCTGCCCGCCAACTTTGCCCAGGTGGCCGTGGACACCGTGGTGGCCGCCCATACCAAGGGCGAAACCGTGGCCAGCCGCAAGGCCAGCCAGCTGGCGCTGGAAGCCTTCACCGCCGCGCTGCCCGAACTGCTGGGCGGCAGCGCCGACCTGACCGGCTCCAACCTCACCAACACCAAGAGCACGCCCAACCTGCGCTTTGACATGCAGGGCAACGTGGTCAAGACCGAAGCCGCGAATGGCGACAAGGTCGGTGGCCGCCACATCAACTACGGTGTGCGCGAATTCGGCATGGCCGCCATCATGAACGGCGTGGCGTTGCACGGTGGCTTCATCCCCTACGGCGGCACCTTCCTCACGTTCAGCGACTACAGCCGCAACGCCATCCGCATGGCCGCGCTGATGAAGCAGCGCGTGATCCACGTGTTCACGCACGACTCCATCGGCCTGGGCGAAGACGGCCCCACGCACCAGTCCATCGAGCATGTGGCCAGCCTGCGCCTGATCCCCAACCTCGATGTCTGGCGCCCCGCCGACACGGCCGAAACCGCCGTGGCCTGGAGCGTGGCCCTGAGCAACCGCACCAAGCCCACCGTGCTGGCCCTGTCGCGCCAGAACCTCCCTTACGCGCCCAAGCGCGACCTGGGCGAGATCTCGCGCGGCGCCTATGTGCTGAGCGAGCCTGCGGACGTGGGCATCAAGAAGAAGCCCGTGGCCGTGATCATCGCCACCGGCTCTGAAGTGCAGCTGGCCCTGAAGGCCCAGCGCCTGCTGGCCGACAAGAAGATTGGCGTGCGTGTGGTTTCCATGCCCAGCACCACCACCTTCGACCGCGAAGACGCCAAGTACAAGAGCAGCGTGCTGCCCGCCGGCGTGCCGCGCGTGGCGGTGGAAATGGGCGTGACCGACGGCTGGTGGAAGTACGGCTGCGCTGCCGTGGTGGGCATCGACACCTACGGTGAATCGGCCCCTGCGCCCGTGCTGTTCAAACACTTCGGCTTCACCGAAGAGAACGTGGCAGACGCAGTGCTGGTCACCATCGGCGCTGCACGCCTGAAGCCCGCCAAGAAGGCCCGCTAAAACTTCTCCTGCCCGCTGTGCCCCGCCGCCAGCGGGCGCGCAGCGGCAGATTCCCGATTTCGACTTTGCAACTTTGAAGAGGCTCCCTATGACGATCAAGATTGGTATCAACGGCTTCGGCCGCATCGGCCGCAACGTGCTGCGCTCGGCCATCCAGAACTTCAGCGACATCGAAGTCGTGGGCATCAACGACCTGCTGGAGCCCGACTACCTGGCCTACATGCTGCAGTACGACTCGGTGCATGGCCGCTTCGACGGCACCGTGGCCGTGGAAGGCAACACCTTGATCGTCAACGGCAAGAAGATCCGCCTGACGCAAGAGCGCGACCCTGCCAACCTGAAGTGGAACGAAGTCGGCGCCGACATCGTGATCGAATCCACCGGCCTGTTCCTGGACAAGGTCACGGCACAGAAGCACATCGACGCAGGCGCCAAGAAGGTCGTGCTGTCGGCCCCCTCCAAGGACGACACCCCCATGTTCGTGTTCGGCGTGAACCACGACACCTACGCGGGCCAGGCCATCATCTCCAACGCATCGTGCACCACCAACTGCCTGGCCCCCGTGGCCAAGGTGCTGAACGACAAGTGGGGCATCAAGCGCGGCCTGATGACCACGGTGCACGCAGCGACTGCCACGCAGAAGACCGTGGACGGCCCGAGCAACAAGGACTGGCGCGGCGGCCGTGGCATTCTGGAAAACATCATTCCTTCGAGCACTGGCGCTGCCAAGGCCGTGGGCGTGGTGATTCCTGCGCTGAACAAGAAGCTGACCGGCATGTCCTTCCGCGTGCCCACCTCCGACGTGTCGGTGGTGGACCTGACGGTGGAGCTGGACAAGGCCGCCACGTACGATGAAATCAAGGCCGAAATGAAGGCCCAATCCGAAGGCGCCCTGAAGGGCGTGCTGGGCTACACCGAGGACAAGGTGGTGGCCACCGACTTCCGTGGCGACACCCGCACCTCGATCTTTGACGCCGACGCTGGCATCGCGCTGGACGGCACCTTCGTCAAGATCGTGAGCTGGTACGACAACGAATGGGGCTACTCGAACAAGTGCCTGGAAATGGTGCGCGTGGTTGCCAAGTAACCACGCCACGAACCGCTGCGCGGGGCTGCCCCTGCGCAATGGACAGCTCTCAAGATGATGATGACGAAGCGCTAGAAGCAACTACCCTGTTCAAGCCGGTCGCCTGCAAAGGCCACCGGCTTTTTTTTGTGCGTGTCGTTCTGAGCTAGCCTCGGGCACGTTGGCACTCAGCCCGCAAAAGCCTCGGTGTCCACCTCGCTCGCGCTCTGTGCGTTGTAGCGTGCGCCCACCACCGTGTGCTGGTTGATGAGCCCGTCCAGGCGCTGCATCGTCGCGGCGTCCAGCGTCACATCCACAGCGCCCAGGTCATCGTGCAGGTGATCCGCGCTCGTCGTGCCCGGGATGGGGATGATGTGTTCGCCCCGGTGCAGCAGCCAGGCCAGCGCCAGCTGCGCAGGCGTGCAGCCCACATCGCGCGCTACCTGCAAATAGCCGTCCAGCAGCTGCAGGTTGGCGGCATAGGCCTCGGGTGCAAAACGCGGCATGGCGCGGCGGATGTCCTTGGCGTCCAGGGTGCTCACATCGCGCAAGTCCCCGCACAAAAATCCGCGCGCCACGGGGCTGAAGGCCACAAAGGCCGCGCCCAGCGCGCGGCAGGCGTCCAGCACCGCAATCTCGGGGTTGCGCGTCCACAGCGAATACTCAGTCTGCACCGCCGCGATGGGGTGCACGGCGTGTGCGCGCCGCAGCGTGGCGGCCGACACCTCCGACAGGCCCAGGCTGCGGATCTTGCCCGCACGCACCAGGTCGGCCAGCGCGCCCACGCTGTCTTCAATGGGCACGTTCTTGTCCCAGCGGTGCAGGTAATACAGGTCGATCACATCGGTCTGCAGGCGGCGCAGGCTGTCTTCGCAGGTCTGTCGCAGCGTGGCGGGGCGGCCATCGATCACGCGCACCAGCTTGCCATCGCCGTTCACGTCCACCCCCTGCATGCCACATTTGCTGGCCAGGGTGAAGCGGCTGCGGTGGTGCTTCATCACGCGCCCCACCAGCGTTTCGTTGGCGCCAAAGCCGTACAGCGTGGCGGTGTCGAACAGCGTCACACCCGCGTCGAGTGCGGCCAGCAGCACACGCTCGCCCTGCTCGGCAGACACCGGCGCGCCGTAGGCATGCGAGAGATTCATGCAGCCCAGGCCGATGGCCGAGACGGAGAAAGGTCCAAGGGTTCTTTGTTGCATGCCGCGAGCTTACGGCAAGCGCGGCAACCCACCGGGTGGCTCGGGCTTGGGCTTTTGGGGCGGGTTTGACGACGACTGCGGCAGGAATGCAGAAAGTCCCGGCAGACCATAGCTATTTCCGTCCGCTTGCATCCGGTGAAAATGAAGGTCGTTTTACCAACGAAGCCGCCTTCGACTCCTCACCATGAACTCTGCTCGCGACAGCGCCCTCATCGACCAATTACGTGCCGAATCGGCCGAGACGCCATGGCTGGAGTTCAAGAGCAACAACACCGACCCTGAGATGATCGGCAAACGCTGCTCGGCCCTTGCCAATTCGGCGCGCATCGAAGGACGAGACTTGGCTTACATGGTGTGGGGTGTGGATGACGAGAGCCACGCCATCATCGGCACCGACTTCAACCCCGACGCCAAGAAGGTGGGCAACCAAGCTCTATCTTTGTGGCTAGCCAACAGTTTGCAACCCAGCATTGCCTTCAACTTTCGGACTGTCGCGCATCCGCAAGGCCGCGTCGTGCTACTGGAAATTCCGGCAGCTACAGGCGCACCGGTAGCATTCAACGCCGTGCCTTACATTCGCATCAGCAGTGCAACGCCTCGGCTTACAGACTACCCCGAACGCTACCAACAACTGATTGAGCGGCTGCGACCCTATCGATGGGAGCAGGGCATTGCCCGTCAGTACGCCAGCGGCGACGAGGTGCTGAGCCTGCTCGACTACAGCCAGTATTTCCGCCTGACGGGGCAGCCGTTACCTGACAACCGGGCAGGCATCTTCGACAAGTTGGAGGCAGACCGCCTGATCGTCCGCGACGTGGGCGAGCGCTGGAACATTACCCATCTTGGCGCCATCCTGTTCGCAGTGCGTTTGAACGACTTCGAGGCCAGCTTGGCACGCAAAGCTGTGCGCTTTGTGGCGTACAGCGGCAAGAATCGAGCGAGCCCCGTGACCCACCGGCTTGACGGGCAGCGGGGCTATGCAGTGGGGTTCGAGGGGTTGATCGACTACGTGAACAACCTGCTCCCCAAAAACGAGCACATTGGTGCAGCCCTGCGGGAAGACCGCCCCTTGTTTCCCGGCATCGCGGTACGGGAATTGGTGGCCAACGCGCTGATCCATCAGGACATGACCATTACCGGCGCTGGCCCGCAGATCGAGCTGTTCGAAGATCGATTGGAAATTAGGGCGTGTCATCATTCGGAGCCAGACAAAGCTCTGGGGTTACAGCCTCTCACGCCAGCCACACCATGGAGGCAGCCAAGTGAATCGCCCCCAGGAAGTTGCAGGCGGTCTTGTCGTAACGCGTGGCAATGCCCCGGTATTGCTTCAGATGCCCCGGTATTGCTTCAG
>NZ_LUKZ01000016.1 GCF_001633105.1 Acidovorax sp. GW101-3H11 | reverse complement strand
AATTCCATCTGGGCCAGTAGCTCTTGCTTGCGGGTCTTCTTGGTGCTCAGGTTCAGCTCAAGGCTGCTTTGCTTCATGGCTTGCGAGGATGCCATGACTGATCTGCATCTATCAGACTGCTCGCGAGGTTTTGCAGGATTTCCCTAGCGTAAAAAAGTGAGCGTAAATATAGCGTAGAGCTAGCTTCATGATTCAGCACAACGACGGAGACTACAGAAGTGCAAATCATACGCATATCTTGCGCAGTTGCTTTACTCGAGACTGCTGTAACCGAGCGTTAGTAACGCGGTAGATTGCACGTTACACGCTGGAGGCGTGTGCTTCGAAGTGGTCCGCCAGGGCTTGTCTGGTGTAGTTGCCTGACGGCAAATTCGCACCAGTTTGGATTCGGTTTTTTCGGGCATTGCTCGTGCCCTTCCGAGCTTCTGATCAGTGCTTTTGCGGCTTCGAATCCAGCTATGCGGTGCTCGCTGGTCATAGCTCTTTCAAACTCTGCGAAGGCGCCCAGCATGTAAGGTCGGCTAAGCCCCATCCTGGCTGGAAACTTTGTTATTGAACTAGGAGAAGAGCCCGGGCATTGGATGGCCGTTGCGACCGTGGAGGCAGAGAAGGAAAGCGAGTTGCGTGCACGACTGAAAAGCCGCGTCAAAGCATGGCGGAGACGGTGAGATTCGAACTCACGGACGGTTGCCCGTCGGCAGTTTTCAAGACTGCTGGTTTAAACCGCTCACCCACGTCTCCGGGCACGGAAGCGCGGATTCTAGCCGACTGCAGGCGCTGATTTTTTCAGCATGCCGCGCGTCTCGATGAAGCTGATCACGTCGGCGAGGCCGCTCAGGTTCTTCAGATTGGTCATGACGAACGGCTTGAGCTGCCCCTGCGCGTTGGTGCGCATGCGGGTGGTGTCGGCACGCATCACATCCAGGTTGGCGCCTACGTGGGGGGGGCAAGTCGATGGGCAAGTTGGTGGGTAGGAACAAAACGTACTTTGATAAGACGGACCAGCGCCGCATCTGCGCCAGTCTGAACATCGCCAGTAACGAGGAAAGGCCCACTAATTGTTTGCTCTCCGGGACATGGCAAATTTCTATGCCTACAGCGCGGCAACTTGCGCGCGAATCTGTGCAGTCGTGGTGGCGTTGTCAAAGGCGAAGCGCAGATTTCCTTGGAGGCTGCGGTCCCGAAGATCAATGACGTGATTAGTGTAGTTATAGGAAAAGCAGTAGCGCGTGCCTGCGATTCTTACCCAGCATGTCCGAGCAACAACGCCTTGGCGCTCGTACACGTCGATTGTGTCATTAGGGCCAAATCTCGCCAGTACGGCGTTTGCAAGCGGCTGGATCACTTGGCTGACTTGAGGTGCATGATGATTGGCGTCAGCAATGACAGAAGCAACGTAGCGATTAATTTGTCCAATTGTCGTAAGGCGACGGGCCATGAGATCACTTCCCTTGAGTTTTCTATGTCGGTACTGCTATTTCATTGGCGTCTACGGCTGGCGTGAAACATTCTCTCGACGGAGCAATTCTGTCCTATCAATGGCAGTGCTGGAAGGCGACCAGAGCCTGTTGTAACAAATACAACCCAGATGCTTAGGCTATTGCTCCACGTTTCGAGCCAGTGGGTTGGCTAGGCGGCAGGTTGCTTGGGAGCGCTCGCCTTGAGTGCAGTAACCTTGCGGGCGGAGTGAACGGCGAGCACGTTGCACACGAATCGGATGCCACTCCAGCGGGAGCTAACTGCGGTAACGAGGTACTGAATTACGAACAGCCCCGTTGCGAGCAACTGGGCGGGAAATGGTGCGTCCGCGAGTTGCAGCGCCACCGGTACGAGGACAAGCAGTACTAGCGAAATCCCCGCCATGTCTCGATACATCAGGAACAGCTTGTGCGCCTCTGCTACTTCGGGTTCATTCGCAATCTGCTTGTAGAGCTTGTACCACCTAGCATTCTGTTCGGCCGGTTCAGTTGGCAGCGTACCAATGTTCCTTTTCAGGGCCGCCATATCAATACGCGAGTCGGCGGGGCCATACTTTGTGAATGCCTCAGTTCCAGGCAGCACGCCGAGCGGCTTCCAATAGACAAGCGCTGACTTCAAATTGTGCGGTAGCACGTTAACAACCAACAGCACAAAAACTGGCATCATCGTTGCGATTAGCACCCGTCCGATGCCTACTTGCGTGAGTGATGCGCCCTTGACGAGTTCCGGCGCAACGAAGAACAGCAAGGCTAGTACGTCAGTAATAGCTAACAGGACAAGCCACTTCATATTGAGTGACTTGAGGGATCTATCGCCATTGTTCTTCATCCCATGTACTCCGTCATGATGGTGTAGTTATCGTGATTGACGGTGAACTGAATCCAGCCATCGCGCCGCGTGGTCAGGACATGTCGATCCTTCATGGTCGTGCGGACTCTGACGCCCTGATCTCGCACAACGCGACGATAGTCGGGCACGGTTTGTTGCGTTTCGTGTTCGATAGGCTTGTCGGAAATGACCACGGCGCTTGGCGTGAAGTAGTCGAAGATGTCTTCGCAGTAGCCGTTCTCTCGCCCGTGGTGCGATGCGACAAGAATGTCGGTCCCAACAAGCTCGGCGCGAAAATCCGCACGTTGCAACAGCGCTCGCCAACCTGCTTTCTCCAGATCGCCGGGGAAAAGGATCTTGAAGTTAGCGTATTTGATGAAAATGACTAAGCTGAGGTTGTTGGTATCGGTAAATGCCGGATATGGGTTCCAGAACAGGGTTGCGGTGATACCACCCATGTGTAGATCGAAGGGCTCCTCAACAGGCAAATTGAAAGTGGAGCATGCAGAGACATAGCGCTCAGCATCGGCAGTGAGCGGCCCGCTTTGGCGTTTGATTTGGCGCATTTGCTCGCCCGTATAGCTTGGATTTCGGAAAAGCACGGGGGTATAAATGCCCGCATTCCATAACCCTTGCAGATCGCTCATGTGATCTTGGTCAGCGTTGGTGATGAATAGGTAGTCGAGCCTGTTCCTGCCAAGAGATTGTGTGATGTAGGTGCTAGGCCGCCAATCGCTAGCGGAACCCGAGTCGATCATTGCAAGGCGGCCAGCGTATTGACCAAGGATATGCTGCAGCATGGCGCAAGCACCGTGCTGCACATCCCAAATGACAAGCCGCATCTCCCCTTGCAAGGCCATACGCTCCCCACCCTCTAATCCATGCATATTTGAATTCCTTGCAGGTATCTCAAGGTAGCCAGGGCTGATGCCATCGTTATTGCAAGGCATCGCACCGTATCGAGGCTAGCGCTTCTACCCCTCGGTTATCACTAGCGATCAATTCCTATGATTGAGAAGTGAGCAACCGGCAAGCGTACCTTCGTGGTCCCCATTCGAAGGCAAACGTGTCGGAAATCTCATGCCATCTGCCACTTGGGCAACCACTTCCGTGATTTGCACCCATGCAAGAGCATTCACAATGAAGTCCTTGAGCATCCCAGCATGAGGGGGCGCACTTCTGTTGCTCTCGATACAGCTGTACGAGATAGGTAGCAGCGTACCTATCGACAAGTCTCTTGGCGAGCCAGTCGTACCACGCAACAGGGACCTCCCAGCACTTAAAGCGATCATTCCAATCTGGTTTCCGCCTCTTATCTGCCCTCAGCCAATCGAAATTGTTTCTGGCGTAGGGAAGTCGCACCAGCAATGGCTCGCTATTGCTTCTCCGGAAAATGATTGGTGGGCTGGCTTTACGCCAAATTTCCCTGAGCCTTGGATCGTGACTGTCCATACTCGTGGTGCTGAAACAATCATTGCTCGTGAGCGTTGACTCTCAGTGCTCGCGGTCCCGCGCAGGGACAGGGTCATTTCCAGGGGCAATGGTGTCCTTGCCCCGGATCAGGCCGTTGACGCCCTTGGTGGTTAGTTCTCCGCCTCCCTGTCTACTGAGCATTTCACGCGCAGCCTGCTCTGCCTCACGTTGCGTGGCGTGCAAACTCGAGGCACGTTCCGCGTCATTGCGCTTGTTCACCCATGTGCCATCCTCGCGGCGGAATACCATCCGATCTTGACCTTTGCTCATTTGCGTCTCCTATTCACCTGTCGTTAAGGAAATCCTGCAAAACCTCGCGAGCAGTCTGATAGATGCAGATCAGTCATGGCATCCTCGCAAGCCATGAAGCAAAGCAGCCTTGAGCTGAACCTGAGCACCAAGAAGACCCGCAAGCAAGAGCTACTGGCCCAGATGGAATTGGTGGT
>NZ_LUKZ01000015.1 GCF_001633105.1 Acidovorax sp. GW101-3H11 | reverse complement strand
GGAGTGGTGCGGGCGTTCTTGTGCAGGGCAATCAACATGGCTTCACTCCCTGGATAGATTGCAAGGACTCTATCAACTCCTTCAAAACAGCTCGGGCCATGAAGAGTGGATAGCGTTTAGAGTCTATGCAATCGTCCGGGATGCGACACATAGATGCTTGCAACTCCTTTCACGCGATGCCCAACGATGCGCTCTCGAATCTCAAAGTCAATACCAGCATCCAAGGCCAAATCCTTCCATGAGTGCCTCATTTGATAGGGTGTATATTTCTCAGTGACCTTACGGAATCGCGTGCTTAAAGACGACACAGCTCCATGAGAATCCCTGGTGTTATTGTCTTGCCATACCAACATCTCACGCAGGCGAGAGATGTTTACAGCCTCGAAAACGCCATCGCTTAAAGGGACATCTCGCTCCGCTGCTTTGTTCTTTCCACGAACGATGCGAAAGTACACCCCCTTGCGGCCTTGCACATCGGTCTTTTCAACGATAGCATCTGGTTTGGCCTGGATCAATTCACGCGGCCTTAACCCAAGTACAGCCAAAGTTTCAATCGCAATAGCATCAAACTGAGAAGCCCCCCCGCTGTATCCATTTCGCGTCTTAACACTTTCGGGCCTGCTCCGAAACTCAAGTTGTTGGTGCCACTCCAAAACTGACCAGCTAACCCATAAAGTGCCAATCCAAAATTGACCAGGGTGTTCCACTGACCTGCTGAAACTTTCAGCAGGGAGTCAAGGTGATCACCATGGACATGATTGGTAAGGTCAGGCGTATGAAGCTGCGCGACCAACTCTCCCTTAGCGAGATCGCGAAGCGCACAGGTTTGTCGCGTAACACGGTCAAGAAGTGGCTCAAGGCGCCCGTCGAGGTCGTCCCAAAGTACGAGCGGGGCAAGCAGGAAGGCAAGCTCACGGCCTTCGAGTCGACCCTGCAGCAGGCCCTCACGACCGACAGCCATCGGCCTAAACATAGTCGGCGCAGCGCCCGTGCCCTGTTCGCCCAAATCCAGGCCCAGGGTTACCGGGGCGGCTACAGCGCTGTCACCGCATACATCCGCCGATGGCGCGTGGAGTCCGTGTCCAGTCCCACCAAGGCCTTCGTGCCGCTGAGCTTCGAGCTCGGTGAAGCCTTCCAGTTCGACTGGAGCGACGAGGCCATGGTTGTCGGCGGGGTGTTCTACAACGTCCAGGTGGCGCACCTGAAGCTGTGCGCCAGCCGGGCCTTCTGGCTGGTAGCGTATCCCAGCCAGGGCCACGAGATGCTGTTCGACGCCCATACCCGCTCGTTCCAGGCACTGGGCGGCGTCACCCGGCGCGGCATCTACGACAACATGCGCACCGCCGTGGACAAGGTACAGCGGGGCAAGCAGCGCATCGTCAACGCCCGCTTTGCTGCCATGTGCAGCCACTACCTGTTTGACCCTGACTTCTGCAACGTCGCCTCGGGTTGGGAGAAAGGGGTGGTCGAGAAGAATGTGCAGGACAGCCGACGCCGGATATGGATTGAGGCCGCCACACGTCGCTTTGGCTCGTTCACCGAGCTCAACGCCTGGCTGGGCGAGCGCTGCCGCTCGGTATGGGCCGACACCGCCCACCCGATCCACCGGCAGTTCACTGTCGCCGAGATGTGGGAGCTGGAGAAAGGCCACCTGATGTCCATGCCGGCTCCGTTCGATGGCTACGTCGAGCGTCTGGCCCGGGTCAGCAGCACCTGCCTGGTGGCCGCTGCCCGCAACCGTTATTCCGTGCCCTGTGAATGGGCCGGGCACATCGTCAGCACTCGGGTCTATCCTGGCCGGATCGATGTGGCGGCTGCCGACACCGTCGTGGCAAGCCATGCCCGGCTGCCGGGCAGCGGCCAGACCAGCTACGACTGGCAGCATTACATTGAGCTGGTGCAGCGCAAGCCGGGCGCCTTGCGCAACGGCACGCCGTTCCTGGACCTGCCGGCACCACTGCTGCGCCTGCGCCAGTCCTTGCTACGCCATCCCGGTGGCGACCGGGCCATGGCCCAGGTGTTGGCAGCGGTGCCGCAGTCCGGGCTCGAAGCAGTCTTGGTCGCCGTTGAACTGGTGCTCGAAGGCATGGCCCCCAGCGGCAGCATCAGTGTCGAGCATGTGCGCAACGTGCTGGCTCGGTTGAACAATCCCATCACCCCCGCGCAGGCGCAGACTTCGTTGCGACTCAGCCAGATCCCCGTGGCGGACACCGCGCGTTACGACCGCTTGCGTCCCACGCACCTGGACCACCTGGAGGGACAGGAGGTGGGCCATGCGTGATACCCCCATGGATGTGCAGGCCCAACTGAAAGCACTGCGGCTCAACGGCATGGTCATCGCCTGGGCCGATCTGATGGAGCAAGGCGGCGACACCACCCTGGCGGCTTCCCGCTGGCTGGTGGAACACCTACTGCAAGCCGAGGAATCCGACCGGGCCATGCGCTCGATTGCCCACCAGATGAAGTCGGCCCGATTCCCTATGCACCGCGACCTGGCCGGGTTCGACTTCGAGGTCTCACAGGTCGACCGGATATTGATCCAGAAGCTGGCGGACCTGTCGTTCACGCAGGATGCGCAGAACGTGGTGCTGGTCGGTGGTCCGGGCACCGGCAAGACCCACCTGGCTACGGCACTGGGTATCTCAGGACTGAACCGCCACGGCAAGCGGGTGCGCTTCTATTCCACGGTCGATCTGGTCAATGCCCTGGAGCAGGAGAAGAGCCAAGGGCGGGCGGGCCGGATCGCCATGAGCCTGGTGCGCATGGACCTGGTCGTGCTCGATGAATTGGGCTACCTGCCGTTCAGCCAGGCTGGGGGAGCCCTGTTGTTCCATCTGCTATCCAAGCTGTACGAGCACACCAGCGTGATGATCACCACCAACCTGACATTCGCCGAGTGGTCAAGCGTGTTTGGCGATGCCAAGATGACTACGGCTTTGTTGGACCGATTGACCCACCATTGCCACATCATCGAAACCGGCAACGAGTCGTACCGCTTCCGCCACAGCACCCATGAAGCCAAGGGGCGCATCAAGACGCGGGAGCAGACGAGGAAGGTCGGGGGCGGTCAAGGAAGCCAGACCAGCGAGACTGTGGAGGAAGGAGCCTCGCCTGACGGCTCGGGAACAGCCCAGATCGATGCAAGAAAAGGAGGACCAACCTAGGCAGACAGCCTATAGTTATTCACAGCAGGCCTTCACGGGGGCCGCTCTAGCCCCTGGTCAATATTCGATTGGCACTGGTGGTCAGGATTGGATCGGCTCTAACAAGCAGTGGACAGCGTTTGGCCAGGGGGAACTGCTGGTGTTCGAACAGGGGCGGCGAGTACCGGTCTGAATCCACACAGAATCCGGCATGTTCTCAGCCAGTTTTGAGGTTCAGAACGTCTTTTGAGGCATTGCATGCCGCATTGCTGACCCGCAAGGGTCATCGCCTTTATGGGTTCACTCGGTAGATGCCGGCATGAATTAGCTCACGCATCGTCGCAGGTTCTCAGCAATTCTGGGCGCCTTATGAAGACCAAGGCACTGGCGGTTTTGGTTCCGCAAAAAGCAAAAAACCCCAGTCAATACTGACTGGGGTTTTCTGGGCTGTAAGAGCCTGACGATGACCTACTTTCACACGGGAACCCGCACTATCATCGGCGCAAAGTCGTTTCACTGTCCTGTTCGGGATGGGAAGGAGTGGTACCAACTTG
>NZ_LUKZ01000014.1 GCF_001633105.1 Acidovorax sp. GW101-3H11 | reverse complement strand
CTCATGAGCGTTTGTAGTGCTAAGCACTAGTTCCAAAGAACTTGGCACTCGCCATCAAACGCCCACGCTTATCGGCTGTATATTTTTAATGAACCGGATCACTCACAAAGACCGAAATCTTTCTTTGCTTTCCCGACTTAGCTGCGATCAGCTGAGCCTTGAATTCTAGCACAGTTTTTTAAGAACTGTCAAACTTTTTGCTTTTCTTTCGAAGTCATCAGCATCTGCCAACAACCCACTCTACCCAGCGAAGCCTTGTATTCTATACCGAGTTTTTAACCACCCAGGCAACAAAACAAAACTTTTCTTCAACCCCCTTCAATCACCAGCAGCACAACCCCGAAGAGCATCACCACCAGCCACCGAACACAGCACCAGACAATCAGATCATCCGGGCAAGTTCTTCAGAAGCGAAGCCCTCGACTATAGCATGGGTTGAGGGGGTGGAAAAAGAGCCCAGCCACTTTTCCCGTCTATGCCATCTGGCGTCATGACCACGCCCTAGTCGGCCTCAAGCGATCCACCGTCAAGCTGCCCCTCTCCTTGAGGTCAAGCGGGTGGCAACAAAGGTGGCTGCATGCCCCTCTTTGCGCTCGCCACCGATAATCCTGCCCCTATGGCACTTATCACCCTACTGGACGCCCAACTCGCATTTGGGCACGTTGCACTGCTGGACCACGCCGGCTTTTCTTTGGAGACTGCAGAGCGCGTTGGCCTGATTGGCCGCAATGGCGCGGGCAAGTCTTCGCTTCTCAAGATTCTGGGAGGCCTGGCCAAGCCTGATGATGGCGCATTGCAAGTACAGCAAGGGGTGCGCATTGCCTTTGTCGCGCAAGAGCCCACCCTGGACCCCGCAGCCACGATCTTCAAGGCAGCATCCGAAGGCCTGCAGCGGGTGATCGGTATCCGCGACCAGTATCTTTCTGGAGCCGAGGGCCTGGATCTGGACGCCTTGCAGTCCGAGATCGAAGCTTATGACGCTTGGAACTGGGAGCAGCGTGTAGAAGAAACGCTGCAACGTTTGCACCTAGATCCGGAGGCTGTGATTGGCACCTTGTCTGGAGGGACCAAGAAGCGGGTGGCCCTCGCCCAGGCGCTGGTTGCCCGGCCCGATGTTCTGCTGCTGGACGAGCCCACCAACCACCTGGATCTCGATTCCATCGAATGGCTGGAGGACCTGCTGCTGGACTTTCCGGGCAGCGTTGTCACGATCACCCACGACCGCTCATTTCTGGACCGTGTCGCCACCCGGATCGTCGAACTGGACCGGGGCCAGTTGCGTTCGTACCCAGGCAACTTTGCGCAGTACCAGATTCAGAAGGAAGAGCAACTCGCCCAGGAAGCTGTGATCGCCGCCAAGGCCGACAAGCTGCTGGCCCAGGAAGAGGTCTGGATACGCAGGGGGGTGGAAGCGCGCCGCACCCGCAGCCAGAGCCGCATCAGCCGGCTGGAACAGCTGCGCGCGCGCCGCGAGGCCCGCCGCGATGTGGTGGGGAGCGTGCGCATGGATGTGGCCACCGGCGGCTCGAACGGCTACCAGGGCAAGATCGTGGCGGAGTTGACGGGGGTGAGCAAGGCCTTTGGCGAGAAGACCATTGTTCGCAACTTCACGGGCACCATTCTGCGGGGTGACAAGGTGGGGCTGATTGGCCCTAATGGCGCAGGCAAGACCACCCTGCTCAAGATGATTCTGGGGGAGCTACCTGCCGATCACGGCACGATCCGCCAGGGCGCGAACCTGCAGGTGGCCTATTTCGACCAGATGCGCCACGCCGTGAACCTCGATGCCACGCTGGAGGACTTCATCAGCCCCGGCAGCGAGTGGATTGAAATCGGCAACCAGCGCAAACACGTCAAGAGCTACCTGAGCGACTTCCTTTTCTCACCGGCCCGCGCGCACTCGCCTGTACGTTCCTTGTCGGGCGGCGAACGCAACCGACTTTTGCTCGCACGCTTGTTCGCACGCCCCGCCAATGTGCTGGTGCTGGACGAGCCGACCAACGACCTGGACATCGACACCCTGGACTTGCTGGAAGAACTGCTGGAAAACTACGATGGCACCGTGTTTCTGGTCAGCCACGACCGGACCTTCCTCGACAACGTGGTGACCAGCACCATCGCTTTTGAAGGTGACGGCCTGTGGCGCGAATACGAAGGGGGCGTGCAGGACTGGCTGGAGCAATCCAAGCGCAGCAAAGCCATTCAGGCCTCGGCAGCCGCTGCGGCGGCCAAGCCATCTGCCGCAGAAAATTCAAGCAAAAACAGCCCTTTGCGCGCGCCAGATAAGGCTGAGCAGCTATCAAAAAAGAAGCTTTCTTATAAGGAGCAGCGCGAGCTGGAACAGCTCCCTGCCCAGATCACCGCTCTGGAAACGGAACAGCAGGTACTGCAGGAGGCGCTGGCCGACGGAAGCCTGTACAGCAAAGACCCAGCGCGCGCCGCCGAGATGGCGACCCGTGCAGCCACCATTGACGACGAACTGATGGCCGCTTTGGAGCGCTGGACAGAACTGTCTGCGTGAGGGTGGCGCGCCCCGGCCAGAGCACCGGGGCCGCATGCAAGCCTATGACGGCCCTGGTGACAGCCCACGCAGGGGCTGAACAACCATCAGATGCGGTGGTGCAGCCGGTCCGTCGCGCCGCGCAACCGCGTGATCAACGCCGGAGCGATCTGGCCGAGGGGCAAAACCTCATCGGCAGCGCCATGGGCGATGGCCTCACGCGGCATGCCAAACACGATGCAGGTGGCCTCGTCCTGCACGTAGTTGTAGCTGCCCGCGTCCTTCATCTCGCGCATCGCCGCAGCGCCATCGTTGCCCATGCCGGTGAGCATGATGCCAAAGGCATTGCGCCCCACCACCGCAGCCGCTGATTTGAACAGCACCTCGACCGATGGCTTGTGGCGGTTGACCGGGGGGCCGTCATCGACCACCGCCACATAGTTGGCGCCACTGCGCGCCACATGGAACTGGGTGCCGCCCGGCGCAATGTAGGCATGGCCCGGCAAGATGCGCTCGCCATTGACGGCCTCTTTCACCGTGATCTGGCACAGCCCATTCAAGCGGGCGGCAAAACTGGTGGTGAAACCCGGCGGCATGTGCTGGGTAATCACGATGGCGGGCGAGTCGGCCGGCATCTGCACCAGCACTTCCTTGATGGCCTCGGTCCCACCGGTAGAGGCGCCAATGCAGATCAGCTTTTCGGTAGACAGGCGGCCCAGCAGTGCGGCGGCTGGCGCAGACGCATGCGCGGCCCCGCCGCCGGCAGGCGCTGCATCCCGCACCGGAGCGCGGCGAACCTGCGCCACCGCCGCCACGCGGATCTTGTCCACAATCTGGGCGGCCAGGTCGTTGAGACCGCTGGCGAGGCCCACACGCGGCTTGGCGACAAAATCGATGGCGCCAAGTTCCAGCGCCTTCATCGTGACTTCGGCTCCACGCTCGGTCAGCGTAGAGATCATCACCACCGGCATGGGGCGCAGCCGCATGAGGCGGCCGAGAAAATCGATGCCATCCATGCGGGGCATCTCAACGTCCAGCGTGATGACATCCGGATTCAGCTCACGGATCATCTCGCGCGCCACCAAAGGGTCATTGGCTGTGCCAATGCACTCCATGTCGCGCTGCCGGTTGATGATCTCGGACAGCAGACTGCGGACCAACGCCGAATCGTCCACCACGATCACCCGGATTTTCCTGCTCATTAACGCGAACCTTCCTCAAAACAGATCAACGGAACCACCGGCAGTGGACTTGACCACCGTGACAGCGTTGCCGCGTGCCTCCTGGGCCAAGGCCTCGGGATGGGCATGCGCCAAGCGCTTGACCATGGCCTTTCCCGTCACAGGAAAGAAGACCACCTTGCGCGGGTAGATATCGAGCACATCCTCGGAAACAATGGGAATGCGCTCGGTGTGCAGGTAGTTGAGCACAAAATTGGTGTTCCTCTCGCCCACATTCATCGTGGTGAAGTTGTGCATCACCTGGGCACCACCAAAAATCTTGGCCTGCATGGTTTCGCGGCGCGCCCCCATCTTCAGCATCTCGTTGATGAGCAGCTCCATGGCGTAGGAACCATAACGCCCCGACGCATCGGCCAGGTCACCATCGGGCAGCATGAAGTGGTTCATGCCCCCCACGCGCGCGCGGCTGTCCCACAGGCAGGCTGCAATGCACGAGCCCAGCACGGTCATGATGACCATGCTCTCATCCGCCACAAAGTACTCCCCGGGCAGCACTTTCACGGCGTTGTGCTGGAAATGGTGGTCCAGGTAAAAGAAAGACGCCTCGCCCGGCTTGCGGCTTTGCGCCTTGAGTTCCTGCAAAGAAGACTCGCGCGCAGGCGCCGCACCCGCTGCGTAGATATCCGCACTCAAGGGCGCGATGCGCGGTGCGCGGCGCCGTTCGGATGAGCCTGGAGTCTGGGTGGTCATGGTGGAAGATGTGCCTGCTTGGATGTTGGTCATGGGTGCTTTTTGCAAGACAACATGGACAGGTCAACGGCGCTCGTACACCGTCTTGCCACGCAGGGTAAACAGATCGCGGGATTCGCTGAAGTTTTCGGCATGGCCGACAAACAACATTCCCCCTGGTTTGAGCACCCGGTGGATCCGCTCCAGCACCTTCCGCTGCGTGGGCGCATCGAAGTAGATCATCACGTTGCGGCAGAAGACCACATCAAAGGGCTCTTTGAACGGCCAGTCATCGCGGATGAGATTCACGCTCATGAAGTCAATCACCCGGCGCAGCTCGGGCTTGGCACGCACCATTCCCGCGTTGCCGCCTTTGCCCCGCAAGAAGAATTTTTGCAGCCGCTCCGGGCTCACCCCTTTCAGCCCGTCGAGCCGGTACACGCCCTGCGCAGCCGTGGCCAGCACCCGCGAGTCGATGTCGCTGGCGGTGAGCTTGAAAGACGCGTTGGCCCCCAGCGCTTCGAACGCCGTCATGACAATCGAATACGGCTCCTCGCCTGTAGACGCGGCATTGCACCAGACCTTCCAGTTGGCCGAGGGTTTGGAGCGCAGGTGCGAGGCAAAAATCTCGAAGTGGTGCTGCTCGCGGAAAAAGGCCGTCAGGTTGGTGGTGAGCGCATTGACGAACTCCTGCCACTCTGGCCCGTCGTGGTTTTCGAGCCAGCTGAGGTAGTCGTGAAAACTGGTGTGCCCGGTATCGCGCAGCCGCCGCGACAGGCGGCTGTAGACCATGGCGTGTTTGCCGTCATGCAGGCTGATGCCGGCGCGCTGGTAGATCAGCGCCTGAACCCGGGCAAAGTCTGCATTGGTCCAGACGAATTCACGCCCCTGGGCCAAAGGCCCCGAGGGAGCCTCTGCCGCAGCATAGGCCCCGTCTCCCCGAGAGGAGGCAGACCGGGCTGAAACGGAGGCACTGGTGGTGTGGGCCATATTGATCGTCCGAAGGGAAATCCTGTTCGCTCCAAGAGGCCCGCAAGCCCCGCTTGCGGCCTGACATGTGCCTGGGCCACCAATGGTTGTTGACCGTCGTTGCGCCCTATTCGTTGGCAGTAACCAAACCCATATCCACGCTCGACATCAGTTTCTCGATGTCGAGCAGGATCAGCATGCGCTCACCCACCGACCCGAGCCCCAGGATGCAGCTGTTGTCGATGGCGCTCTCGATGTCGGGCGCCGAGCGAATGCTCTCGGGCGTCAGCTCCATCACATCGCTGACCGAGTCCACCACGATCCCGACCACCCGGTTGCGCAGGTTGAGGATGATGACCACGGTGAAGCTGTTGTAGTCGGCCTGCGCGCAGTTGAACTTCAGGCGCATGTCCACAATGGGAACAATCGTGCCGCGCAGGTTGGTCACGCCCTTGATGAATTCGGGCGCATTGGCGATGCGGGTCGGAGGTTCGTAGCCCCGGATTTCCTGCACCTTCAGGATGTCAATGCCGTACTCTTCCTGATCCAGGCGGAATGTCAGATATTCACGTGCCCCCGTCGGCGCAGCGTCTGCCGTCTTACCAATCACACTCATGGTGCATTCTCCTTTCATGACAGCGCCCAGGCCCTGACGGACCGGGGCGCCTGAATCCTCAGTGGCGCGCCCGGCGCACCAGGCCGCCCGTGTCCAGAATCAAGGCCACCGTGCCATCGCCCAGGATGGTGGCGCCCGACACGTTGGGCACCTTGCGGTAGTTCGACTCCAGGTTCTTGACCACCACCTGGTGCTGCCCCAGCAGTTCATCGACCAGCAGCGCCACACGGCTGCCGTCCGCCTCGACCACCACCATGATGTTGCTGGACTTGTTGAGGTCGAAACGGGGGACCTGGAAAATTTTCTCCAGCGCGATCACGGGCATGTATTCGTCGCGCACCTTCACCAGCTGCGAGCCCTGCGCCACCGTGCTCACGTCGTCGGCATTGACCTGGAACGACTCGACCACAGAAGACAGCGGCAGGATGTACACCTCTTCGCCCACCCCCACCGACATACCGTCCATGATGGCCAGCGTCAGCGGCAGGCGCACAGACACCTTCATGCCGTAGCCTTCGGCCGAGTCGATCTCCACCGACCCGTTGAGCGCCGCGATGTTGCGCTTGACCACGTCCATGCCCACACCGCGCCCGGACACATCCGTGACCTCATCCGCTGTGGAGAACCCCGGGGCGAAGATCAGTTGCCACACCTCGGCATCGCTCATCTGCTCGGACACTTCGATGCCCCGCTCCTGGGCCTTGCTCAGAATCTTGTCGCGCGAAAGGCCCCGGCCATCGTCACGCACCTCGATCACGATCGAGCCACCTTGGTGCGAGGCCGACAGCGTGATGGTGCCGTGCTCGGACTTGCCCTTGGCCAGACGGTCTGCGGGCATCTCGATGCCATGGTCGCAGCTGTTGCGCACGAGGTGGGTCAGCGGGTCGGTGATCTTTTCGACCAGGCCCTTGTCCAACTCGGTGGCTTCACCCAGGGTGACCAGCTCCACCTTCTTGCCCAGCTTGTTGGCCAAGTCCCGCAGCATGCGCGGGAAGCGGCTGAAGACGATGGACATCGGGATCATGCGGATCGACATCACCGACTCTTGCAGGTCCCGGGTGTTGCGGTCGAGATCGGCGAGGCCCGCCAGCAGCTGTTGGTAGGCACCGGCATCCAGCCCACGGCTGTTTTGCGCCAGCATCGCCTGCGTGATCACCAGTTCGCCCACCAGGTTGATGAGCTGATCGACCTTCTTGACGTCCACCCGGATGGTCGTGGACTCCATCTGCGCCTGCGCGGCTGCCTTGGGCTCCGCCTTGGGAGCGGTCGCCTTTGCAGCCTGGGCAGGGGCGGCTTGTGTGGCGGCCTGCGAGGACTCGTTGGGAGCCCCGGGTGCACCACTAAAGAAGCCATAGGGCGTCTCGCCACCGGATGTGTCCACTGCCATCGTGGCTTCGTCGTCCACCGGTTCCGCGTCAGGCTCGCCCGCTGCGGCACCAGCGTCCCGAATAAGCACTTGCTCCTTGGACACATGGAAGGCAAACAGGTCCAGCAGATCGTCGTTGGTGGAATTGGTCTCCACCCCGAAGAGGCGCGTATTGGGTTCGGTGGCAGTCAGGTCGCGGATGGCACCGAGACCAGGAATGTCGCGGAACAGCTCCTTGATGGCGTCTGCCTGTTCCGGCCGCTCCAGGGGGCCGATCTGGATTTCAAGCTGGCGCGCCTGTCCGGCCACGGCAGGGGCGGCAACCTTGGGAGCAGGTGCGGGCGCAGCGGCTGCTGTTGGAGGCGGTGGAGGTGCTGCGGCAGCAGGGGCATCGCTGGGCACCAGGCCTGCGGCCAGGTCGCTGATGCGGCGAACCAGGGAGGTGGTGGACACCGCCTCTCCCTGGCCACCCGCCTGGTGCCGGGCCAGGAGGCTGCGCGATGCATCGGCGGACTCCAGCAGCACGTCCACCATTTGTGGGATCGGCTGCAGCTCGTGGCGGCGCAGGCGGTCCAGCAGCGACTCCATCTGGTGGGTCAGCTCGGCGACGTCAGAGAACCCGAAGGTGGCAGAGCCGCCCTTGATCGAATGCGCGCAGCGGAAGATGCCATTGAGTTCTTCGTCATTGGCACTGCTCAGATCCAGGTCCAGGAGCATCTGCTCCATCTGGTCGAGGTTCTCGCCCGCTTCCTCGAAAAATATCTGATAGAACTGGCTCAGGTCGAAGTCAGCGCCTGCACCCGATCCTTCTTGGTAGCTTTCCGCCATGGTGGGCTCCTGTGTACTTGATGGTCTCAGTCAACCCGGCTCAGCGGATCACCTTCTGGATGACTTCGATCAAACGATTGGGATCGAAAGGCTTCACCAGCCAGCCCGTCGCACCGGCGGTGCGCCCGGCCTGCTTCATCTGGTCGCTCGACTCCGTCGTCAGGATCAGGATGGGGATGGTCTTGAACTTGGGGTGCTCGCGCAGCTTGCGGGTCAGGCCAATGCCATCGAGCCGGGGCATGTTCTGGTCTGCCAGCACCAGATCGATGTTGTGCGTCTCGGCTTTTTCGAGGGCGTCTTGCCCATCCACTGCCTCCACGACGTGATAGCCGGCGCCCGTGAGGGTGAACGACACCATTTTCCGCATGGAAGGTGAATCATCTACGGCAAGGATCGATTGCATGTATGGCTCCAACTGACTTGAATATATAGGCTAACCAATGATGTGAAGGTCAAAACAGGTCCACGGAACCTGCATCCATCTCGCTCTGCGTAACAGGGTTTGGCCTGTCGGGTGCCATTTCTGCAAAGGGCGCGGCATCCTCGCCGTCTTCATGGCCCATGGCTTCCGAGGCCAGGCGGAAGGCACACCCCTGCAGCACCTTGGTGGTGTGCCAGATCAGTTGGGAGGCCATGTCCTGGAACTGCAACTCGGTCACGGCACTGCGCAGCGCAGCGCGAGCGGCCACCAGTTCGGGAGAATCCGAGACCACTGCGTCCGTCAGCATCGCGTTGGCCTCGCCAAAACGCTCCAGCAGATTGTCTGTCGCGTGGTTCAACAGCCCTTCCAGGCGGTGCAGGTCGTGCATCACCACCAACAAGGAGTCCTGCAGTTCCGCCGCCACCATGACGGGTACCTGGACTGCAGGCCCTCCAGGCGTTGTTAGCGTAGATTGCATCGTTTCTCCATCGCAGCACGTAGCAGCAAAGCACGCAAAAACACGGGACTACGATACATGCCTCAAAGACTTCCGGGCTTTGTGCACACCGTAGCATCCGCGCCCATTGGACGCCGACGCCGAAACCACCCCAACGGGACAAACACCCTTGTTTGTTCCAATTTGTATCCTATGATAGCGCTCCTATGGTCACTGCAACACCAGACCAGACCCTTGAAATCCTGCATCTTGAAGATTCACTGGCTGACCATGAACTTGCAGCCAGAACGCTGCGGCGGTCAGGGCTCCAGTGCCAGTTGCACCAGGTAGACACTCTCTCTGAATTCCAGCGCCTCACCGACTCCGGGGCGTTCGACATCATCCTGGCAGATTACCGCCTGCCCGGCTTCACGGCACTGGATGCGTGGGCACATGTGGCGCAAAAGCCTCAGCATCCGCCATTTGTCCTTCTCTCAGGCGCCATCGGCGAGGCGGCGGCGGTAGACGCCATGCGCCTGGGCGTGGCCGACTACCTGCTCAAGGACGACATCCAGCGCCTGCCCCACGTGATCGCGCGCGCACTGGAGGTGCACGAGGCCCGGCGCATGCGCGAACACGCCATGGCCGAGCTGGCCCGCTCCGAGCGCAGGCTCGCGGAGCTGGCGGAACACCTGCAAACCTCCATCGAGCAGGAGCGCGCCTCGATTGCGCGCGAAATCCACGACGACATTGGCGGCGCACTCACGGCCGTGCGTTTTGATGTGGCCTGGATCGGCCGCCACAGCACCGACCCGGCCATGCAGGAGCATGCAAACTCCGCCGCCGACATGCTGCAGCATGCCATCGGCGCCAGCCAGCGCATCATGATGAACCTGCGCCCCCCCATCCTGGAGCAAGGCCTGGTGGCGGCCGTGCAATGGCTGGCGGCGGGTTTTGAGCGGCGCACGGGGGTGCCCACCCGCGTTCAGAGCAGCAGCGACAGCATCGACACGCCTGCAGACATCCAGCTCGTGGCCTACCGCACCGCCCAGGAAGCCCTGACCAACATCTCCAAACACGCCCAGCCCAGCAAGGTGGACATCGAACTGTCTGACAAGGAAGGCGTGCTGACCCTCGAAGTGGCCGACAACGGCCGGGGCATTGCACCGGAGATGCGGGACAAGCCCAAGGCCTTCGGCCTCAAGGGCCTGCAGGAAAGGGCGCGCACCGTGGGCGGCTGGCTGGACATCAGCAGCCGGCCGGGCCAGGGCACATCGGTCATCCTGTCCATCCCGCTACCATCGGCCCCACCAACAGCCCCAGGAGATGCGACGTGATTCATGTGGTCCTGTGCGACGACCACGCCGTTTTGCGGCGCGGGATACGCGACACCCTGACCGAAGCGACCGATATCCAGGTCACCGGCGAAGCGGGGGGCTACTCCGAGCTGCGCGAGGTTTTGCGCACCGCCGCCTGTGATGTGCTGCTGCTGGACCTGAACATGCCGGGCCGCAGTGGGCTGGAGGTGCTCACCAGCCTGCGAGAGACCCATTCCGCCATCAAGGTGCTGGTGGTGTCCATGTACCCCGAAGACCAGTACGCGCTGCGCTGCCTCAAGGCGGGTGCGCAGGGCTATGCCAACAAGGCGGGGGACCCGGTCGAGCTGATTGCCGCCGTGCGCACGGTGATGCAGGGACGCAAATACCTGACGGCGGAAGTGGCCCAGATGCTGGCGGACAGCCTGGCCCAGCCCACCCCTGAAGCCCTGCACACCACGCTGTCCGAGCGGGAGCTGCAGACGCTGATCAAGATCGCCTCCGGGCGGCGGCTGTCGGACATTGCGGAGGAGCTGATGCTGAGCCCCAAGACCGTGAGCGTGTACCGATCCCGCGTGCTGGAAAAGCTCAAGCTGTCCAACAACGCCGAACTCACCGTCTACGCCATTCGCAACCAGCTGGTCTGAAGGCTTCGGCCCGCGCCCTACCGCTGCGCGGCAAACAAGTCCACCGCCTGCTGCATCAGCGCCAGCACGGGCTGTTCCAGCATGGGCAGGGTGGCGGCAATGCCCAGCATGCCCACCGTGAGCGTGACGGGGAAACCCACCGCATAGATGTTCATCTGCGGCGCCACGCGGGAGATGATGCCCATCGTGAGGTTGACGAACAGCAGCAGCGCAATCATGGGCAGGGCAATCCAGAGTGCGCTGGAGAAAAGCGACGCACCCAGCTCGTGCAGCCGCATCTGCGCCAGCGACTGCAGGAAGTTGCCGTTGACCGGAAAGCGATCAAAACTCTTGACCACCGCCATCAGGATCAGCAGGTGGCCGTTGATGACCACAAACAGCAGCATGGCCATGTGGCCAAAAAAACGGGCCACGGCACTGATCTGCGCGTTGGATGAGGGATCGAAGAAGGAGGCGAAATTCAGCCCCATCTGCAATCCGATGATTTCCCCGGCCAGCTCCACCGCCGCAAACACCAGCCGCACCGAGAACCCGATGGCCAGCCCCACAGCCACCTGCTGCGCCACCGCCCCCAGGGCCTCACGGCCGTTGACGCTGATGACCGGCTGGTCCCCCAGCACCCCCTGGGCACACAGTGCGACCAGGAAGGCCAACCCGATCTTCACGCGCATGGGGATCACGCGCATGGAGAACACCGGGGCTACGGAGAACAGGGCCAGGACCCGCAGAAAGGGCCACAGGATGGGCGAGAGCCAGGCCATGATCTGCGCTTCGCTGAAAGTGATCATGGCATCAGTTTGCTATACAAAACATAGCATATAGCGCTTGATGGTCGCGCGCAGAAGGCCAATTTTTATCAAAAAACTAGCCAATCATCGACGGAATCGACTCGATGGTTCGGCGGATGAAGTCCACCAGCGTGCTGAGCATCCACGGCCCGGCGATGGCAAACACCACCATCGCGGCGATCAGCTTGGGGACAAAGGCCAGGGTGGCTTCGTGGATCTGCGTGACCGCCTGGAAGATGCTCACGATCAGCCCCACCGCCATGACCACCCCGAGCACCGGCATGGAGATCATCAGCAGCAGCGTCAGGGCGTCGCGCCCGATGGTCAATACCACTTGTGGAGTCATCGCACGCTCCTCCCTCAGGTTACAAAACTGGCAGCCAGGGAGCCGATCAGCAGGTTCCAGCCGTCGGCCAGCACAAACAGCATGAGCTTGAACGGCAAGGCCACCAGCACCGGGGACAGCATCATCATGCCCAGGGACATCAGGATGCTCGACACCACCATGTCGATCACCAGGAAGGGGATGAAGATCATGAAGCCGATCTGGAACGCCGACTTCAGCTCGCTGGTGACAAACGCCGGTACCAGCACCCGCATCGGCGCGGTCTCTGCCGTCACATTCGGGTCCAGGCGGGCGAGCCGCGAGAACAGCGCAAAGTCAGACTGCCGCGTCTGCTTGAGCATGAAGCCGCGCATGGGCGCCTCGGCCTTGTCCAGCGCCTGCTCGAACGTGATGGTGTTGTTGGTGTAGGGCACATACGCCTCCTGGTACACACGGTCCAGGGTGGGGCCCATCACAAAGAAGGTCAGGAACAGCGACAAGCCGATGATGACCTGGTTGGGCGGCGCAGACTGCGTGCCCAGCGCCTGGCGCAGCAGGGACAACACGATCACGATGCGGGTGAAGCCCGTCATCATGAGCAGCACAGCAGGCAAAAAAGACAGCGCCGTGAAGAACAGCAAAGTCTGGATGGGCACCGAGTAGCTGGTGCCCGAGGGACCGCTGCCCACCACCAGGGGCAGGCTGCCAGCCGCCTGCGCGAAAGCGGGGCCTTGCACGGCCAGCGTCAGCAGTCCGACAAAGGCAGCCAGCAGCCAGCGGTGACCGGCGCTCCGTCCCTTGGCCGGGGCGGGCATGGGCAGTCTGTCAGCCATGGCTTGCCTTTTCCGGCACACCGGCCACAGCAGCCATCTGCTGCGCAAACGAGGGCACCTCAGCCACCGCGCCCACACCGACTGTCGCTGTCGCTGGCGATGGCGCGGGCGACACCGGCAGCACATGCAGGCAACTCACCTGCTGGGCCGTCACGCCCAGCACGAGCCAGGTGCGCGCATGCTCGGGGCCGACCTCGACCGTCACCACCCGCTGCTGCGGCCCGACCGCCACCGCAGACACCACACGCGATGCTGCCCCCGCAGCCAGGGCGCCGCCCGCATGGCGCTGCTGCAGGCGCCGCACCAGCCAGGGCAGCGCCGCCATGGCGCCCACAAAGAGCACCACGATAAGCAGGGTCTGGGTCATGCTCCCACTATCCACGGCTGACCCGGCGCAGGCGTTCGGACGGGGTCACCACGTCGGTAAGGCGGATACCGAACTTGTCGTTCACCACCACCACCTCGCCCTGGGCGATGAGGTAGCCGTTGACCAGCACGTCCATGGGCTCGCCCGCCAGCGCATCCAGCTCCACCACCGAGCCTTGCGCCAGCT
Source organism: Acidovorax sp. GW101-3H11 (assembly GCF_001633105.1). Taxonomy (GTDB): domain Bacteria; phylum Pseudomonadota; class Gammaproteobacteria; order Burkholderiales; family Burkholderiaceae_C; genus Acidovorax. The sequence continues at coordinate 102,559 of NZ_LUKZ01000014.1, read as the reverse complement.
GGAGGATGTACTTGATGGGCACCTTGGTGCGCCCCAGCTCCACCGACAGCTGGACCGGAATGTCCAGCACCATGTTGATGTCGTTGACGGTTCCATCCGGACCTGCAGAGCCGGAAAACGGCCGCACGGGCTCGCCGGACAGCGGGCCGCCCTGCTCTGCATCCGCAGGCTTGTCGTCGGTGCGTTTTTGCTCTTCCAGCGCCTCGGCCCAGCCCGCAAACGGGTCTTCTGCGCCTGCGTCCTTGTTGTCTTCTTCAGTTGCCATCTTTCTCTCCCAGCCAGCTCATGTCCGAATTACGCAAGCATTCCTCAATGCGGATGGCGTACTTGGAGTTGTGGGTTCCATACTGGCATTCAAAAATAGGAACCCCTCCGATCGATGCCCGGATGCGGGGCTCTCGGTCCAGCTCGATGAAGTCGCCCGGCTTCATGGCCAGCAACTGCTCCACCGTGGCGTCGGCCTTGGCCAGCTCCGCCACCAGCGTGACTTCTGCGGACTGGATTTCGCGCTTGAGCACGTTCACCCAGCGGCGGTCCACCTCGATGGAATCGCCCTGCGTGGACGAATACAGCACATCGCGGATCGGCTCCAGCGTGGCATACGGCATGCAGACATGGATGGCACCCGAGAGGTCGCCGATTTCCAGCTGGAAGGCCGTGGACACCACAATTTCGCTGGGCGTGGCGATGTTGGCGAACTGGGGCTGCATTTCCGAGCGCTGGTACTCCAGCTCCAGCGGGTAGATGCCCTGCCAGGCTTTCTTGTACTCGGTGCAGATCACATCGACCAGGCGGTTGATGACGCGCTGCTCGGTGGGTGAAAAATCACGCCCTTCGATCCGGGTCTGGAACTTGCCGACACCGCCATACAGCGTATCGATGATGCCGAACACCAGCGAGGGCTCGCACACGATGAGCCCGCTGCCACGCAGGGGACGGATCGCCACGATGTTGAAGTTGGTGGGCACCGCCAGCTCGCGCAGAAAAGCGCTGTAGCGCTGCACGGACACCGTGCCGACCGAAATCTCGGGGCTGCGCCGGATGAAGTTGAACAGCCCGATGCGGAAGTTGCGCGCAAACCGCTCGTTGACGATTTCCATCGTCGGCATGCGGCCACGGACGATGCGTTCCTGGCTGGAGATGTCGTAGTTGCGTACGGACCCCGCCTCGGCCACTTCCTCGACCGACTTCTGGCTCTCGCCAGTGACCCCTTCCAGAAGGGCATCAACCTCTTCCTGCGAAAGAAATGAATCACTCATGGCTGGTCCTTGCCCCGGTTCACTGAATGATGAAGTTGGAGAAGAGCACACGCAGCACGGGGTTGCGCTCGGTGCGCTTGCGCGCTGGACGGTCTTCGGCGTCTCCGTCCTGCTCGGCATCTGCCGCGCGTGCACGCTCACGTTCCGTCGGCACCGAATACCCCAGGGGGCGGGAGACTTCGCGGCGGATATCGGCGGCCAGCTTCTCCTTGCCTTCGCGCACCAGCAACTCAGCCGACGTGCGCTGGGACACCAGCATCAGGATGCCGCTGCGGATGGTGGGCAGGTACAGCTTGACCTGCTCGGCGGTTTTGGCGTCTTCCAGCTCCAGCGTGATGCCAATCTGGGCAAATCGGTCGCCGCCGGGGTCGGCCAGGTTGACCACCATGTTCTCCATGGGCAGGAAGGTGGGGGCCACCTTGGGCGCCTCTTTGCGGGCAGCCGGGGCACCGCCGCCCTCCTCCTCGTCCCCGTGCGAACGGGTCAGGAACCACGCCGCCGCGCCCCCGCCGAYCACCAGCACCGCCACAACGACGCCAATGATGATGATGAGCATCTTCTTGCTTTTCGCCGGAGCAGCTGCGGGTGGTGGGGCTGACACGATGGATGTTCCTTGCGGTAGGGAGCAGGCCGTGCGTGCGCTATCAAAGTGCAAGCAAAGCCGGATGGCCCATTATTGGACGGGGGTGTAACCAATAATAGCCAGAATAAAAGCCCAAAACCATGGCATTCACCGCGCTCTCCCGCTTGCCATGGAGAACCTCTGCATGCATCAAGCGGCAACTGTGCGCTGCGAATCGGGCTGGGTTGATTGCGCGCACAGGCAACGGCGCAGACCACCCCAGGCCGCAGCCCCTTGAGAAGGCACACAGATGATGCCCGCCGGTGTCGGCGCCCATTCCACCGGGCGCGGACGGGTCAGACGAAGATGTCTACGGTGCGGTCGGGCCCGCTGCCGTCCCGCGCCAGCGATGCGGTGCCCACCGGTGCACTGGACAGCACCTGCGCCTGGCGGGCGCCATCGCGGCCACGGGGCTGCCCCGCATCACCGCCCTGCGCACCTGCACCATCCCGCGCTGAAGTCCCCACCGACATGCCGGACAGCACCAGGCCTTCGCCGCGCAGCAGCTCCCTGAGCTGGGCCATGCTCTGGTCGAGCAGTTCGCGGGTCTGCGCCTGGTCGCTGCGGAACGTGACATGCGCTTCATTGCCCGACAGGGACACGGAAACCTCGACGGGCTGGCCATCGCGATTGAGCGTCAGCTCCGCGTTCTGCGTTTTCTGGTTGACCCAGTACGCCACCTGGTCGGCCACCTGTTCTTCTGATCCGGCAGCACCGGGGTCCACAAACGTGGCAGGGCTGTCGGTGTTGCCTGGCTCCAGGGGGGACACGCCCGCACTGCCATCCGACCAGGCGCCCCCGCCAGCAGGTCCCTCGCCAGGGCGGCCGCCCGCCGAGGACTCGGCCCCCCGCGCTGCCGCCACGCTCGCGAACAACCCGTCGGCCAGCGCAGCAAAGCCTCCCTCTGTCGCAGCGGGCGCACCAACGCCGCGCTCCACCGTGGCGCCACCGGCCATCACCCCCACAGCCGGACGCTCATTGCTGGCGGCCTGGGCGAGCGCTGCCGCCACCCCCTGGGCCACCGACAGGCGCTGCGTTGCATCCCCGGCGGCGCTCGCCACCGTGGACAGCTCCGCGCCCCCGGCGCCCCCTGCTCGCTGGGCCTGGGTGTTCTGCAGGCGCGAAAAGCTGCGGCCGAACCCGGCCACCGTGCTCTGGACGGTGCCGTCCTTGAAATCTGCTGCGGTATCGAGTTTTGCGGTTTCCGCCACCAGCCCCTGAGGCAACCCCCCGTAGGCCACCGGGCCGTTCAGCGCCACGTCGCCCAGCGCCCCAGGGGTCACCGCCCCCGGCATCCCATTGGCCATGGAATCGGGGCGCAGCGTTCCGTCGGCCTGCCGCACCAGTCCGGTGGCGGCAGCATCGCTCTGGGCGGAGGCAAACAAGCCCTGAAAGGCCGCCAGGGCCGCCGCATCCGCTTCGCCCTTCACGGCATCCGCCGCGATGTCAGCAGGGCCCGCATCGGTCCCTGTCAGTTCCAGCGGACCGGTGTCCACAGACACCTCATCCAGCGCAGCCAGCAGTGCCAGAAACCCGCCTGCCGCCGCCGCGTCACTGGCCTCCGCCCCTTGCTGCGCGGGCGCTTTGGCCCGCGTGGCGTGGGCCGCATGGGTGCCGCCCTGCGCGGAGAAAACTTTTCCCTGTTCCATGGTCAATACTCCTGGCCCTGGGGCCCTTGGCTCGCGGTGCGGTACTGCAGCGCGGCCCGTTCATCGGTCTGTTTCTGGTCTCTGCGCATTTGCTGCAGCTCCAGGTCGTGGCGCCGCTTGTCCACCACCTTGCGCAGGCTGGTGAGGCGCAATTCAGCCTCCAGCAACGCGCGCTGCGCGCTCTCCACACGCCCCGCCTGATCGCTCACCACGCCCGTCTGAATGCTGGCCGCATGCCCCAGACGGTTCATGAACTGGTAGTGGTGGTACATCACCTCGGGCTGCATGGCGGTGTCGGCCTTCATCCCCCAGCGCGACTCGGTTTCGCGGGCGTAGTCCTCCAGCTGGTCAAGCTGCGCACGCGCCGCCTGCTGTGCGGCCAGCGCGTCCTGCAGCACCTTGCGTGCGGCGTCCCGCTTGCGGGAGGCCACATCCACGGCAACGGAGAGGGAGTTCAGGCTGGACATGGTGGACTACCGGCGGGTATCAACGGTCCAGCACCGAGGCCATGGCGGTCACGCTCTGGTCCATGGAGGTAGCCTCGAACATGTCCTGCTGCAAAAAACCCGCCATCTGCGGCTGCAGGCGGATCGCTTCATCGAGCGCGGGGTCCGAGCCGCTCATGTACGCACCCACCTGCACCAGGTCGCGGCTCTTCTGGTAGCGCGAGTACACGGCGCGGAAGTTGCGCGCCAGATCAAAGTGCCCGCGCGACACCACGTTGTGCATCACCCGCGAGGCCGACTGCTCGATGTCGATGGCCGGGAAATGCCCCGTCTCGGCCAGCGCCCGCGACAGCACGATGTGCCCGTCCAGAATGGCGCGTGCCGCATCGGCAATCGGGTCCTGCTGGTCGTCCCCCTCGGACAGCACCGTGTAGAACGCAGTGATGGAGCCCACGCCGTGCAAGCCATTGCCACTGCGCTCCACCAGGGCGGGCAGCTTGGCAAAACAAGACGGTGGATAGCCTTTGGTGGCGGGCGGCTCGCCAATGGCCAGCGCGATCTCGCGCTGGGCCATGGCATAGCGGGTGAGCGAATCCATGAGCAGCAGCACATGCTGCCCCTTGTCGCGGAAATGTTCCGCCACAGCCGTGGCATACGCAGCGCCCTGCATGCGCAAGAGCGGCGGTGCGTCGGCCGGTGCCGCCACCACCACCGAGCGCGCGCGGCCCTCTGCGCCCAGAATATCTTCCACAAACTCCTTGACCTCGCGGCCCCGCTCGCCGATGAGGCCGACCACGATCACGTCGGCCTGGGTGTAGCGGGCCATCATGCCCAGCAGCACACTCTTGCCCACCCCCGAGCCCGCAAACAGCCCCAGGCGCTGGCCGCGCCCCACGGTCAACAGGGCATTGATGGCACGCACACCCGTGTCGAGCGGCTCGCGGACCGGGTCGCGGTCCATGGCATTGATCTGCCGACGGCCCATGGGCTCGGCCACCACGTCCTGCACCGGGCCGCCATGGTCCAGCGGCAGGCCCTGGGCATCGACCACGCGCCCCAGCAACCCGTCGCCCATGGGCAGGCGCAGCACACCGGCGCGCTGCACCGGCCGTGGCGGCTCACCCAGGCGGGGGACGGGGATGTAGGGCGCGGCCGGGAACACCCGTGCGCCACTCGACAAACCATGGATGTCGCCCGCAGGCATCAAAAAAGCACGGTCGGCAGAGAAACCCACCACCTCGGCCAGCACCGGCTCGCGGCCCGGCATCTGCACCATGCATTGCGAGCCCACCGGCACCTTGATGCCCACGGCCTCCAGCACCAGGCCCGTCAGCCGGGTGAGCGTGCCCCGGGTTTCCAGCGGCACCCCTTCGGCCACGCGCTCGCGAGCGTCGTCCATGAAACGCGTCCAGGCAGAAGGCGCCTCAACGCTCATCGCCTTCTCCTTCGCTCCAGGGCGACTGCAGGCCCAGGGCCGCAATGGCGCGCTGCCAGCGTTTGTCCAGGCTGCCATCCACCACCGTGCCAGCAGATTCCACCAGGCAGCCGCCCGCAGGCACGGCGGCGTCCGCCATCCACTGCACGCCGGGTCCATCCAGCTCCTCGCGCAGGGGTTGCGCCATCGCGTCCATGTCGATTGGATTCAGGCGCACCGTGGCGGGCCGCCCCTCGGTCACCAGCATGCCCACGGCCTCGCGCACCACGGGCTGCAAGGCATTGGGGTTGACCGACAGCTCCTGGCGCACCACCTGGCGGGCGATGTCGCACGCCAGCTCCAGCAGTTGCTGGGCCATCTGCTGCTGCATGTCGATCAGGCTCGCGTCCAGGGTCTGCAGCACCGCTTGCAGGCGCTGCGCGGCGTCTTGCCCCTGCTGGGCAATGTAGTCATCCATGCGGCGCTGCCACTCCAGCGCGGTCTGCGCCTGCCCCTGGGCAAAACCCTCGGCATAGGCATCGTCGCAGGCCTGCTGCTGCAGCAGCGCCTGCTGGGCCTGCAGCTCGGCTTCATCGACCTCGACGGGGATCTCGGCCACCGGCTCCGGCGCAGGCTCGACCAGGTCCGAGCCATCCACCGCGCTGAACTTCCACTGCTTGAAGTCGCCCACTTCCTCGCTGGGGATGAAGCGCGAGTACGACCGCTGGTTGTTAGACGAAGGCATCATCACCGCCGCCTCCGATCACGATCTGGCCTTCGTCGGACAGGCGCCGGATCGTCTTGAGAATTTCCTTCTGCTGCGCTTCCACTTCGGACAGCCGCATCGGGCCACGGGATTCGAGGTCTTCGCGCAGCGCCTCGGCCGCACGCGAGGACATGTTGGACAGGAACTTCTCCCGCAGCTCGGGCACGGCCCCCTTGAGCGCCACGATGAGGGTCTCGGACGCCACTTCCTTGAGTACGGACTGGATGGCGGCGTTGTCGAGCTTGAGCACGTCCTCGAACACGAACATCTTGTCCATGATCTTCTGGGCCAGGTCCGGGTCGTAGCCCCGGATGGATTCGAGCACCGCGGCGTCCATGTTGCCGCCCAGCAGGTTGATGATTTCTGCGGCCGCCTTGATGCCCCCGAGCGAACTCTTGCGGATCTTATCGCCGCCCGCCAGCACCTTGAAGAGCACTTCGTTGAGGTCCTTGAGCGCCGTGGGCTGGATGCCTTCGAGCGTGGCCACGCGCAGCAGGATTTCGCTGCGCTGGCGGTCCGTCAGGTGCATCAGGATGCCCGAGGCCTGGTCGCTGTCCAGGTGCACCAGGATCGCCGCGACGATCTGGGGGTGCTCGTTGCGCAGCAGCTCGGCCACCGACAGCGGGTCCATCCACTTGAGGCTTTCGATGCCCGAGACATCGCCGCCCTGCAAAATGCGGTCGATCAGCAGCCCGGCCTTGTCATCTCCCAGGGCGCGCTTGAGCACCGCCCGCACGTAGTTGCCCGTATCGGACACCAGCAGGCTTTGGGCCGCCGCCGCGTTCGAGAACTTGTTGATGACCTCGTCCACCTTCTCGCGCGACACCGAGCGCATGCGCGCAATGGTTTCGCCCAGCTTCTGCACCTCTTTGGGTGAGAAATGCTTGAAAACTTCGGCCGCTTCCTCTTCGCCGAGGGACATCAGCATGATGGCGGCATCGTGAAGGCCTTGGTCGTCCATGGTGGGGGTCCGTGCAATCTGTGGCTAGGCGGCGGTGTCGCCGTTCAGCCAGGTCTTGAGAATGTTCGCCACGGCCACCGGGTTCTCCTTGGCGAGCACGCGGGCGTCTTCCAGGCGCAGCTGCTCGGGTGTCGCGGGCACCGCTTCGTCCTTTTTGGACGGTGCGGGCAGCGCGGGGCGGTCGGGCGTGTCGGCCTCCAGGGCATCGAGCTGGCCACCAGGCACCGGTGCGGCGCTGGCCTTGGCCGGTGCGGGCGCCTTGAGGGCGGGCCGCACCAGGCCCAGCAGCACCAGCGCTGCGAACAGCACCGCACCCACCGGCCACGCAAAGGTCTTGGCCAGGTCGATCACTTCGGGCTGCTTCCACAGCGGAACGTCGGTCGATGGCGCTGCCGTCACCTGGAACGGCGTGTTCATGAGGTTGACCGAGTCACCACGGTCCTTGTTGAAGCCAATGGTCTCGCGCACCAGGGCTGTCATCTGCTCGACCTGCTCGGGCGTGAGCGCCTTGGTGATGGGCTTGCCCTTGTCTTCACCAGACTGGTAGTTGACCACCACGGCCGCGCTCAGGCGCTTGACGGCACCGGTGCTGCCTCGCGTCACGCGCACGGTCTTGTCCACTTCGTAGTTGGTGGTGGACTCGCGCTTGTTCGTCTGCTCCTCGGTGCCCTGCTGGCCACCAGCATTGGGTGCGGGGTTGGCGCCATTGATGGGGGCGGCCGACGGTGCAGGCGGCTGGTTGGCCACGGCGCCGGGCACGCCGGTGGCGGTTTTGCTGGCGCTGCCCCGGCTCTCCAGCACCTGCTGGCTGCGCACCGCGCTGGAGTCGGGCGTCTGGTTGGGGCGGAACTGCTCGGAGGTGGATTCCGTCTGCGTGAAATCCACCTCGGCCGTGACCTGGGCCTTCACGTTGTCGCGGCCCACCACGGGCTCCAGAATGTCCATGATGCGGCGGGTGTACTGCTGCTCGATCTGCTGCACATAGAGCAGCTGCTGGGCATTCACCTCGGCACCGGCGGTGCTGTCGGTGGTCTGCGACAGCAGCTTGCCGGTGTCATCCAGCACGCTCACGGCCGAAGGGGCCAGCTCGGGCACGCTGGAGGCCACCAGGTGCACGATGCCCGCCAGCTGGGCGCGGTCCAGGATGCGGCCGGGGTGCAGGCTCACCAGCACCGAGGCCGAGGGCTTTTGCTGCTCGCGAAAGAACCCGTTCTGGTTGGGTAGCGCCAGGTGCACGCGCGCACCCTGCACCGACGACAGCGCCTGGATGGAGCGGGTCAGCTCGCCCTCCAGGCCGCGCTGGAAGTTCAGGCGTTCCTGGAACTGCGTCATCCCGAACTTGCTGGACTCCATCAATTCGAAACCGGCCACCGAGCCCTTGGGCAGGCCCTGGGTGGCCAGACGCAGGCGCACGTCGTGCACGCGGTCCGAGGGGATCAGAATGGCGCCGCCGCCTTCGGCATGTTTGTAGGGCACGTTCATCTGCGACAGCTGGGCCACGATGGCGCCACCGTCCTTGTCGTTCAGATTGGCGAACAGCACCCGATAGTCTGGCTGGCGCCCCATGACGATGGCCGCCACGGCAGCGGCCACCAGCAGCGCCACGCCCACGCCCAGCCGCATGCGCTGCGCCCGGTCGAGGGCAGACAGCCGCTGCAGCCAGCTGGCGCTGGCGGGCGGCGGGAGCGGATTGAGAGGGACTTCAGCAACAGCAGACATCTTTGCTTTTCCAGTAAAGCAGGTCCGGCAACAGACCTGGCGTGGTGTCGATTATTCGGTCACGCCTCCACCATGTTCGCTGGATAAGCCGCCCGTTTGACCATCATTTCAGGGGGATGGGCGCCGGGGCGGTGGCTAGGATACGCAGCATACCGCCATTCCCTACGGATACCGCCATGGACCTTCGCATCTCAAGCTCTACCGCCCCGCTGACGGGCGCAGGCGTGGCGCGCCGTGCCGCAGCGCCCCAGGAAACCGGTAACGAAGTGGGATTTTCCAGCGCCCTCAAAGGCGCCCTGCAGTCGGTGAGCGCGGCGCAAAACCGCTCGTCCGAGCTGCAAAGAGAGGTTCAGCTGGAAAACCCCTCCGTGAGCCTGGAAGAAACCATGGTGGCCATCCAGAAGGCCCAGATCGGCTTTCAGGCCACGCTGCACGTGCGCAACCGCATGGTGCAGGCCTATACCGACATCATGAACATGCAGGTATAACCAGGGACACCCCCCCTGAGGCGCTGCGCGCCTTCCCCCCGCTCTCGCAACGCTGCGCGCTGCGGGCAGGGGGACGATGCCCTCGCTGCGGGGCGGCCCTTGCTTGGCATCCCTGGCATTGGCGCGCGCCCGTACCCAGCCACAGCGCCCGCGCAATACTCCTGATTTGATAGCGGAAAGCGCTTACTGGGAGCGCGGAGAAGCCCATTTTTGCCATAAAAAAGCCGACCTCACAGGGTCGGCTTTGTCTTGGGGCTTGTTGCGCGCCTCAGTGCATCATCTGGGGCTGCCCTTCGAACAGGTGTTCGAACTGTGCCAGCCAGGGTTCGGCCAGGCAGCGGATCTGGGCGTCGTTGCGCAGGATGCGCTGCATGATGCGGGTCTTTTCGCGGCGGTGCTCGGGCAACAGCTCGTGCTCCTGCGACTTGAAGCGCAGCTGCTCGATCAATACGGCACAGGCGCCTTCGTAGCGCACCACGCCGTCCCAGTCCTTGAGCCGGGCAGCCTCCAGCATCTTGGCGCTGCTGTCTTCAATCGCCTTGTAATAGTCAATCAGCATGTGGGACATGGTTTATGCCTCCACCAGCACGGGCTGGCCAGTGGCGGCGGGCGCGTCGGCAGAAGCCGCTGCAGCGCCGGATTTCTTGATGTCGTTCCAGCCCTGGGCCACGGGCTCGATCAGGCGCATGACTTCCTGCATCATCGCGTCGTCGTTGCGGGCGTTGGCCAGGATCAAACGGCGCATGCAGTAGTCGTACAGCGCACCCAGGTTTTCGGCCAGCTCACCGCCGTCCACCTTGTCGAGCGAAGTGCTCAGGCCTTCTTCGAGAATGCGCACCGCCTTGGCGATGGCGTTGACCTTGCCCAGCACGTCGCCCCGTGCCATGGCGCCACGCGCCGTGGCGATGGAGTTCAGAACGCCCTCATACAACAGGCTGACCAGCTGGTGCTGGTCGATCGTGTGCATGCTGGTCTCTACATTGATGCGCTGGTAAGCGTTGGCTGCACGGGGGCTGTAGGCGCTGAACATGCTGACAATCCTTCCGAGGTATTACTTAAGTTATCGGCGAGCGCCAAGAAAACTGAAGCCTCTGTTTATTTAGCCCGTCGATTTGTTCCAGGCCACCACCTGCTGCGAGATATAGGCGTTCAGGCCGTTCAGGCTGCTCAACTGGGTGTCCAGCGCGTTATAGCGCCGCGTGATGCGTTTTTCAAATGCGTCAACCTTTTCGTTCACGCGGGTTTGGTCCTGGGAATTGCGCTTGAGGCTCAGCTGCAGGGTGTCGTCCTTGGATTTGAAGAAACCATCGTTGGCCAGCAAATTGGTGGTCAGCGCCTTCAGTTGCACCGCAATGCCATCGGCCGATCCGCCTCCGGTATTGCGGAACAGGTTCTTCACGTCGTCGGGCTTTTCCGTCAGGGCCTTGTTCAGCTTGGTGGAGTCCACGGCCAGGTTACCGCCCAGCTGCTGCGTGATGCCAACATCTGCCAGGCGCTGAAAGCCCCCGCCACCGGTCGAGATCGACTGGATCGCGTTGCGCAGCGAGTTCTGCAGCGCCACAGCGGTCGAGTCCCCCTGCAGAAGACCCGCCGAACCGGTCTTTGCGTCGTATTTGGTCGCCTCCTGCAGCAGTTCGTTGATGGCGTTGTAGGCCTTCACGAACCCATCGATGTTGGACTTGATGGCCGACTCGTCCTTGCCCACGGTGATTTCGATCGGCGCCGTGGTGATTTGCTCCGCTTTGAAGGTCACGCCCGAGATCGTGGAGGCAAAGGTGTTGGTGGCCGAAGACACGGCAATCCCGTTGACCGTGGCCTTGGCATCGGCAGCCGCCTGCGTGACCGTGGTGCCATTGACCAGGCGCGACAGGCCCGTGGCATCGGTGTTGCCTGCGCTCTGGGGATCGGTGTCGCCGTCCTCCATCACGCTCAGCCGGAAGCCGAACTCCTCGCCGGTGCTCTTGCTGCGCAGCAACAAACGCTCACCGGAAGCATCCGACAGGATCGAGGCGGTCACCCCGGCATTGGAGCCATTGATCTTGCTGGCCACGTCCGAGAGCTTGTCACTCGCGCTGATCGTGATGTCCACCGGCTGGCCGCTGCCGGGCGTGAAGGACGAGGGAGCCACACTCCACTTGCCCAGCTCCAGCCGCAGCGTCCCGGCGCCCAGCGCACCGCCCACAGGCAACAGGGCCGCCGACGCGGTAGCCTGCGCCTTTGCCAGGCCTTGCACCTCCACACTGAAGGTGGTGGGCAGGGTGCCACCCACGGCGGTGGCGGACACAAATTTGGAATCCGAGGAGGTGGTGCTGACCCCGTTCCAGCCGGTCACGCTGGTCAGCTTGCTGGCGGCGTCCTGCAGGGTGGACACCAGCGATTTGATCTGCCCAAAGGCAGATATCTTGGTTTTGACCGTCGCGGCCTGCACCGTGAGCTTGTTCAGCGGCTCTTTTTCCAGCTCGACCAACTTGGCAATGATGTTTTTGACATCAAGCCCGTTTGTGCCGACACCTACGGATGAAATCGTGGCCATACCAACCTCCTGAACTGGTTCAACGGAAATTATGGCGCCGAACGGCGATCAAGAACGTCCGTAAACACGCCAGGAAACCCGTCTTATCCAGCGGTCCTGGCACCCGCTGCTCCAAAAAGCCAAAGGGCGGCGACAGAAATCTGCCGCCGCCTGGGCCACTTCAGGGCGCTGCAACGCCCTGACTGCCTTGCCCGCCGCTTGTTAACGCAGCAGGGCCAACACACCTTGCGGCAGCTGGTTGGCCTGGGCCACCATCGCCGTACCAGCCTGTTGCAGGATCTGCGAGCGCGACAGGTTGGCAGTTTCTGCGGCGAAGTCGGCGTCCAGAATACGCGAACGCGAGGAGGACAGGTTTTCCGACGTCACTTGCAGGTTGCTGATCGAGGTTTCAAAGCGCGATTGCAAAGCACCGAGCTTGGCACGCTCACCGTTGATGAAGGCCAGGGCCGAGTCCACAGTCTTCAGCGCGTTGGTCGCGTTGCTGAACGTGGTCACGTCCAGGTTGGCCACCGTTTGCAGGGCCGAGCCGCCAGCATCCAGCTGGTTGCTGGCCGAGGACACAGCAAAGGACTTTTCGGAGTCCAGCGTGATGTAGCCACCCGTGTTGACGAACTCCACCGAGGCTGCGGCAGAACTCAGCGTGGTCGTGGCACCGTTGGCTGCACCGGCTGCGTCGTAGCCCGTCACCGTCACGTTGGCCGCGTTGGCATTGGCGGTGTCGCCCACCACGATGTTGTTGCCGGTGGCGTTGCTCAGAATGATCTGGCTACCGTCCGAGCTGAGCGAGGCATTGATACCGGTCTTGGCAGACTGGTCGTTGATGGCGGACACGGCGGCCGACAGGCGGTCCGTGCCGGTGGCAGAGGTCAGCGTGAAGGACACGGTGCGGGCGGAGCCCACGTTGTCGCCTTCCAGCGTCAGCGAGTACGAACCCGCCGCTGCCATGCCACCCAGGCGCACTTCGGTGCGGGCCGTGGCGGTCACGCCGGTGTCAGCCTTCAGCGCGTTGATCTGGTCGGCCGTGGCCTTGGCCGTGGCGCTCACAGCCACCGTCAGGGTGCCGGTGCCCAGGTAGCCAGCAATGGCCACGGAGCCCGTGGTCACGCCGTTGGTGCCAGCGGTGGCCTGGGTGGCCGATGCGCCGATACCCGAGCCGTTGGAGGCCACGTTCTGGTTGTTGCCGTACACGCTGGTGCGCAGGTTGGCGGTGGCCGCCACGATGGTCTGGTTGGCGTTGGCGCCCACTTGGAACTGTTGCGTACCGAACGTGCCGTCCAGCAGCTTGGAGCCGTTGAATTCCGTGGTTTGCGAGATGCGGTCCAGTTCGGACACCAGCTGGCCCACTTCCTGTTGCAGGGCCTGGCGGTCGCCAGCGCTGTTGGAGGCGTTGGCCGACTGCACAGCCAGTTCACGCACACGTTGCAGGATGTCGCCGGAGGCCTTCAAGGCGCCTTCAGCCGTCTGCGCCAGGGAGATACCGTCGTTCGCATTGCGAACCGCCTGGTTCAGGCCGCGGATCTGGCTGGAGAAACGCTCAGAAATGGCCAAGCCAGCCGCATCGTCCTTGGCGCTATTGATGCGCAGACCCGACGACAGGCGTTGGATGGAAGTGTTCAGCGAAGTCTGGCTCATGCCCAGATTGCGCTGAGCGGTGAGCGAAGCCACGTTGGTGTTGATGGTGGAAGCCATTGCAAATCTCCAGAAAAGAACTGACTGAATATGGCGTTGCCGCCAGCCGGGGCGCCAGCACCGTGCTGGCCTCCTGGGTTCCCAGCGCCTGGGGCGTCTGGTGAACGGCGGGCCACTCATGGTCCGTTGAAAGTGTTTTCGGGTGGCCGCCGGAAAACTTGAGGGTCAAACGCACAAGTTGTGGGACTTTTTGGCCGCTTATCGGGCTAACACACAAAAGTGGCATCCCCACAATTCACCCATCGTTCCCTCATTGACAGCCGGACGGGTGCGCTTGAACCGGCAAACAGATCCGTCTCGCGACGTTAAGGAGTTTCGCCATGGCAGCAACCATCAATACCAATATCAGCTCGCTGACCGCGCAGCGCAACCTGGGCACCAGCCAGATGTCGCTCAACTCAGCCATCCAGCGCCTGTCGTCGGGCCTGCGCATCAACAGCGCCAAGGACGATGCGGCTGGCCTGGCGATCTCCGAGCGCTTCACCAGCCAGATCCGGGGCCTGAACCAGGCTGTTCGCAATGCGAACGACGGGATTTCGCTGGCCCAGGTGGCTGAAGGTGCGATGGGGTCGGCGGGCAATATCCTGCAGCGGGTGCGTGAACTGGCGGTGCAGTCGGCCAACGCCTCCAACAGCGCCGGCGACCGCCAAGCCCTGCAACAGGAAGTGGGCCAGCTGGTGTCCGAACTGGACCGCATCTCGCAAACCACGGAATTCAACGGCTCCAAGCTGCTGGACGGCACGTTCGGTACGCAACAGTTCCAGGTGGGCGCCAACGCCAACCAGACCATCGTGGCGGCCACGGCCAACCTGCGCACCAATGTCTATGGCAACAACCAGAACATCGCGTCCAACGGCTCGGGCATCGGCGCATCGGCCACCCAGGCCACCACTGGCACCAACGGTGTGACCACCGGTACGGTGGCCATCAGCGGCTACCTGGGCACCGGAACCCTGACGGTCGCAGCCAGCGCCAATGCCAAGGCCACGGCCGATCAGATCAACGCCCTACAAGCCACTACGGGCGTTACGGCATCGGCACGCACCGAAGTTCGTCTGGGTGGCATGGCGGCAGCGGGCTCGTACTCACTGACGCTGGAAGGCGACAACGTCGCCAACCCCCGCACCATTTCCTTCACGCTGGTAGCGGGTACCGGCACCGACCGCCTCTCCCCCGCTGTGTCGGCCATCAATGAACAATCGGCTAAGACGGGCATCAACGCCTCGCTCAACTCCGACGGCACGCAGATCATCCTGACCAACGCCACCGGCAACAACATCGTGATCGGCGACACCGTGAACGCCAATGCGGGCGCGGTCACCGTCACCGGCTATGACGCGGCAGGTGCCAGCAACGGCACCACCCGGACGCTGGCGGCCGATGCCAACGTGGAATTCATCAACACCGGCGGCTACATCACGCTGGACTCCGAAAAGTCGTTCGCAGTGACCTCGGCCAGCAACCAGCTGGACAACGGGGGCTCCTCGCTGCACACCGTGGCCAACCTGGATGTGACCACCTTCACCAACGCCACTGACGCGCTGAAAACCGTGGACTCGGCCCTGGCCTTCATCAATGGCGAGCGCGCCAAGCTGGGCGCCTTGCAATCGCGCTTCGAGACCAGCATCTCCAGCCTGCAGATCACCTCCGAAAACCTGTCCGCATCGCGCTCGCGCATCCAGGACGCCGACTTCGCGGCCGAAACCGCCAACCTGTCGCGCGCCCAGATCCTGCAGCAGGCTGGCACGGCGATGGTGGCCCAGGCCAACCAGATCCCGCAGGGCGTGCTGTCGCTGCTCAAGTAAACCATCTGCCCGGCCCACCGCTGCGCAGTGGAACAGCAAGACAAAGGGGCCCATCGGGCCCCTTTGCACATGGCACACTGCCACCACACCCTGCCCTCTTTTGCTCGTAGATCGGCGCCAACGTGCAATCCAAACACACCGAACAGGACACGCCCCGCCTGCAGGCAGCGCTGGCCGCTGCCGACTGGCCCCTTCTCACCCGCCTGTGCCGCCAGGTGCTGCGCAAGAACGGCCGCCACCTCAGCGCCCACCGGCTGCTGGGCTTCTCGCTGAACAAACAGCGCGAGTTCGATGCAGCGCTCCAGGCCTACCGACAAGCCTATGTGTATTGGCCGGGCGACGCCGAGCTGCTGGTCAACTACGCCAACGTGCTGATCGAGCAGGCGCGCAACATCGACGCCCTGCCCCTGCTGGAAAAAGTGTGCGAGCTGCGCCCCCAGCAGGCCATTGGCTGGATCAAGCTGGCCGAGTGCTGCTACCTGCTGAGCCTGCACGACAAGGGGTTTGAGGCCAGCCAGAAGGCCGCCGCCCTGGCCGAGACCCTGCACGACCGCGTGGCTGCGCTCATGCAAAGCTCCATCCACCGGCGCGAGCTGGGCCAGGTGCGCGAGGCGGTCAAGGACTGCGAAACCGCCATCGGCCTTCGCCCCAACGACCCGGGCAACTACACCAACAAGCTGCTGTTCATGCTGGCCGACCCCGAGGTGGACGCCGCCCAGCTGTCGGCCGCCGCACGGCAGTACGGCGCCACGTTCGAGCCCCCGCTGCAGCCCGAATGGCCGAGTTTTGCCGACCACCGGGGATCGCCCTGGAAGCGCCTGAAGATCGGTTTCCTCTCGCCCGACTTTCGCGTGCATTCGGTCATGTACTTTGTCGAAGGGCTGCTGGCGCAGCTGGACCGGCGGCAGTTCGAGGTGTTTGCGTTCTACCTCTTCCCCCGCGACGACCATGTGACCGAGCGCGTGCAGCGCCACGCCGACCACTTTGTGCCCCTGGCAGGCTTCAGCCCCCAGCACCAGGCCGAGGCCATTCGCGCCGAAGGCATCGACATCCTGATCGACCTGGCGGGCCACACCGGCAACAACGGCCTGCTGGCCCTAGCGCACAAGGCGGCGCCCGTGCAGGTGTCGTGGCTGGGGTTCCCGGCCACCACCGGGCTCACGGCCGTGGACTACAAGTTCACCGACGAGATCACCGACCCGCCCGGTGCCGAGGCGCAGTACACCGAACAGCTCTACCGCCTGCCCACGCTGTTTGCGTGCTACCGCCCCATGAGCCGCAACCCGCTGTGGCGCTACCAGCCGCGCTACCAGGTGCGCCCGGCGCCCGCACTCGCCAATGGTTTCATCACCTTCGGCTCGTGCAACAACCTGGGCAAACTCACCGACGAGGTGCTGGCCCTGTGGGGCCAGGTGCTGGCCGCCGTGCCAGGGTCTCGCCTGCTGATCGAAGGCAAGAACTTCGACCGACCCGATTTTGCGCAGGCCTACCGAGAGCGCTGCGAGCGCCTGGGCCTGCCCCCGGCACAGCTGGACCTGGTGGCGCAGCGCACCGACAACCAGTACCTCACCTACCACCGCATCGACATTGCGCTGGACCCCTTCCCGCTCACGGGCGGCACCACCACCTTCGACGTGCTGTGGATGGGCCTGCCCATCGTGTCGATGGTGGGCGAAAGCTTCAAGAGCCGCATGGGCGTGGGCCTGCTGGCCTACCTGGGCCGCACCGAATGGCTGGCCGAGACGCCCGAGGACTATGTGCGCATCGCCACCAGCCTGGCGGCCGACGCACAGGCGCTGAACACCCTGCGGCAGGGGCTGCGCGCCGAGGTAGAGGCCTCTGCCCTGATGCGCGAGGACATCTTCAACCACCACTTTGCCGAAGGCCTCCGCGTGATGTGGCTGCAGTGGCTGGCCCGCGCTGAACACCCGGACGACCCCGCCGCCCAGGCCCTGGCGATCCAGGACTGGCTGCCCCAGCTGCCCGAGGCCTGGACCCAGCCGCCCGTGCCCGGCGTGGGCCTGAAACCCGGCCAGCGCGTGAGCCTGCACGAGGCCCACCAGCGCCTGCAGGACCTGGTGGACAAGGCCAAGGCCGCCCCGCCGCCCACACTCGCCACCGACTCAGACACCAGCGCGGGCCCGGCCCTCAAGGACCGCCACTGGATCGCCGTGACCGAACTGGCCGAAACCGTGCTCAGCGCCATGCCCAACGACCCGGTGGCCCTGGCCTGCCTGGCCGAGGTGGAACATGCCCACGGCCACACCGAATTTGCCGTGACCTATTTGCGGCATGCCACGCAGGCGATGGGCCTGGACATGGGAGCCAGCCCCGCCGCGTGATGCCTTGGTGTGCAGCTATCGGGCTGCACTGCGTCATTTGCTATAAAAATTATAGCTATAAATGCAAACCTACCGCGCGGAAGGCAGCATTTTTTTCTATATTTCCTGCACCCATCACCCCTTGCGCCGCAGAAACCCGTGTGGCGCCACTGTGACCTGCAGGCGCTGCTCCATCTCGGCGTCGATCTCGAACTCGGCGTGCCCGGCCAGCCACTGGTGCACCGCCGTCTTGGGGTTGTTGCCCACGTCCCAGGGGCGGTCGGCAAAGAACTTGGGTGGCATGTCTTCCACAAAGGTGTCGAACACCACGCAGTAGCTGCCGGGCGTGACCAGCGGCGCATAGGCATCGAGCTCGCCCAGCACATGGTCGTGCGTGTGCATGGAATCCAGGCACACCAACACACGCTGGTAACCCTGGGCAAATGCGTGCACCTGCTGCACCACCTCGGGCGCCACGGCCGAGCCCTGGATCATCGCGATGCGGCTGGCCATGGGGTGGGCTTCGATGGCGGCGCGATTGTGTGCGCGGATATCGATGTCCACACCCAGCACCTTGCGGCGCGAGGTGCGCGGGTCGAGCGTGGTGCCCGCCTCGATGGCGTCGCTCATGTCCAGCAGCGCCAGCAGCGAGGCGCTGAGCACCAGCGAGCCGCCGTGGGCAATGCCGGTCTCGATGATCAGGTCTGGCCGCACGCGCCACACCAGCTCCTGCATGGCCACCATGTCCTGCGGGTACTGGATGATGGGCCGTCCCATCCAGTCGAAGTTGTAGACATACTGCCGCTGCATCGAGGCCTGCAGCCAGTCGCGCGACAGGGTCTGGAAGGCGGTGTCCTGGGCATAGCCCGCGAGGCGGTCGCGGCGCTCCTGGGCGAATTGGTCAACGGGGTTCATGGCAGGTACTCCAACGGGGTCGTCATTCATTCAATCGCAGCAAGCAAGCTGTCGTCCCAGAGAGGGCGGGGCACAACGCCCCACTCGCCCTGCAGGCGCGACACGGCAATCGGGGAAAACGGCTGCAGCGGCGCGCCGGGCAGCACCTCTACCGCGCAGCCGGTGCGGGCCTGCAGCCAGTCCAGCCACTGTGCATGGGAGGTCTGGCAGCCACTGGCCAGGTTGTAGACCGTGGCACGGCCTTGCAGCGCAATGCGCGGCAACCAGTCCAGAACATCGGCCACCTGCACGTAGTCCTTGGCAGACTGCGGATCGGAACGCAGCACCACCCGGCCCTGCCGCGCCTGGTGCAGCAGGTCGGCCACCAGGTTGCCCGATGCGGCGTCCAACCCCGGCCCCACCACGTTCGAGAGCCGCGCCACGCGCACACCGGTGCGGCCGCTGGCGTGGCACAGCGATTCGCCGGTGAGCTTGGTGAGGTTGTAGAGGTACGACGGGTCGCCCGGCAGCACGGACAGGGGCGCGTCTTCGTCAGTGCGGGTGGCGCCCATGTAGACCCGGGTGGACGACAGGTACAACAGCGAGTCGAACTGCGCGCGCCGCAGCACCTCGGCCAGCAGGCCCACATGGGCGTCCACGGTGTCGAACGGGCGCGTGCGGAAGTCGGCAGTGAGCCCCACGCAATAGATCACATGGCCCAGCGGGCGGGTGAACACCTCGGCAGCGCCACGCGTGGGCGCCCACACGGTGTGGCCCTGGGCCTGCAGGTGCGCCACCAGGCGACTGCCGATGTAGCCCGAGGCGCCCAGCACGGTAAACGTCGAAGGGGGCAGGCCCGTCACCGGCGCTCCCCCACGGCCGCCAGCGGCTGGCCCGCATATACGGTGTACGCCAGCAGCTCACCGCGCACGATGGAGCCCGCGCCCACCACGCAACCGCGCCGCAGCACGGCGCCATCCAGCAGCACGCAGTTGGCGCCGATCCACACGTCGTCCTCGATCACGATGCCGCCCTTGCTGGGCAGAAAGCCCTGCTCACGGATCAAGCGGCTGCGGTCGGCATAGGCGTGGTTGACCGGCGCAAAGGTGCAGTTGGCGGCAATGGCCACGTAATTACCGATATGGATGCCGTTGCCGGTGTAGAGCACACAGCCCGCGTTGATCACCACATGCTCGCCCACCACCAGGTCGCCACTGCCGCCCGCAGGCTTGACCTTGACGAAGCTGTCGATCACCGAATGCGCGCCCACCACGATGCGCGTGCCACGCACCGAGTCTTCAATGTCGGCCAGGTGCGAGACCTTGGCAGTGGGGTGCAGCTCGATCACCTAAAACACCTCCAGGCGCGGCACGGCCACCACCATCTGCGCGCCCCAGCTGCGCGTGTAGTCCAGCTGGTCGGCCACCTCGCTGCGCAGGTTCCAGGGCAGGATGAGGATGCGCTGCGGCTGGTGGGCGCGCAGGTGCGCTTCGCTCACCACCGGGATATGGCTGCCGGGCAGATATTGATCCTGTTTGGCCGGGTTCTTGTCCACCACGTAGGGCAGCAGGTCAGGCCGCACGCCCGCAAAGTTGAGCAGGGTGTTGCCCTTGGCCGCGGCGCCGTACGCGCCCACGGTGATGCCATCGGCCTGGCATTGCAGCAAAAAGGCGAGCAGCTCGCGCTTGACCCGTATGGCCTGGGCCTGGAAATCGCTGTAAAAACCGGCGCCCAGCAAACCCGCCACCGCCTCGGTGGCCAGCAGTTGCTGCACTCGCGCAGCGCCTTCGGGCGTGGCCTGGGGGTGGCCCACGGTATCTGCGCGGGCGGCAAACACGCGCAGGCTGCCGCCATGCGTGGGCAGCTCCTGCACGTCGATCACCACGAGGCCATTGGCCGCAAAGATGCGCTGCACCGCCGTGAGCGACAAATAGGAATAGTGCTCGTGGTACGCCGTGTCGAACTGGCAACCTTCCACCATGCGCAGCAGGTGTGGGAACTCGAAAGTGGCCACACCGTGGGGCTTGAGCAGGCGCGTGAAGCCGCCCACAAAGTCGTTGATGTCGGGCACATGGGCCAGCACGTTGTTGGCGGCGATCAGGTCGGCCTGCCGGTCGGCGGCGGCCAGCTCGTCGGCCAGGGCCACGCCAAAGAAGCGATCCACCACCGCGATGCCTTTGGCGCGGGCGGCGGCCGCCGTGCTGGCGGTGGGCTCCACGCCGTAACAGGGGATGCCGGCGGCCTGCACGTATTGCAGCAGGTAGCCGTCGTTCGATGCGACCTCGACCACGCGGCTGTCGGCGGTGAGGCCCAGGCGCTCACGCATTGCCTCGACATAGGCCTGGGCATGGGCGAGCCACGACGATGAGAACGAGCTGAAGTACGCGTAGTCGTCGGTGAACAGCGCCTCGCGCCCCGCGTGGTCTTCGGTCTGCACCAGCCAGCAGGTTTCGCAGACCAAGAGGCGCAGCGGAAACCAGGTTTCGGGCGCACGCAGCGCGGCCGCGCTGAGGTAGGCGTTGGACGGGGGCGCGCTGCCCAGGTCCAGGAACGTGAGTTGCAGCGGGCTGCCGCAGTGTCGGCACTTCACAGGCGCACTCCTTCGAATTCTTCGGTCATCCCGGGCTGGCCCGCGTCGCGGGGCGACATTTGCCCCATCGGCAGCGGCCAGGCAATGGCCAGGCGCGGGTCCAGCGGGTTCAGGCCCGCTTCGGCCGCAGGTGCATAGGCCGCAGAGTGGCAATACAGCAGCTCGGCATGGTCGGTCAGCGCCTGGAAGCCGTGCGCAAAACCGGGCGGGATGAGCACCGCGCTGCCGTTGTCAGCCGACAGGTGCTCGGCGTGCCAGTGCAAAAAGGAGGGCGAGCCGGGGCGCAAGTCCACGGCCACGTCCCAGACCTCGCCGCGCAGGCAGCTCACGAGCTTCATCTCGGCGTGTGGCGGCTGTTGGTAGTGCATGCCGCGCACGGTGCCCTTCAAGGCGGTGTAGCTCTGGTTGACCTGGGCGATGGTGCCCGTCCAGCCCGCGCCCGCCAGCTCGTCGGAGCAGAACAGGCGCGCAAAAAAGCCGCGCTCGTCCACCAGCGGCTGGCGCTGCACACGAAAAAGCCCCGCCAGCGGCAGAGGCGCCAGGGCCAGTCGGCTCATGGGCGCGCCTCCCAGGCGTCGATGTCGGCCAGGCACAGCGCCCGGGCGTCGGCGCCGCCATGTTGCTGGCGGTACCAGTTCATGGTGCGGGCCACGGCAGTGTTCAGCGACCAGTGGGGGGCCACACCCAGCACCTGGCGGGCGTGGGCGGTCTCCAGCGCAAGCCAACCGGCTTCGTGTGGGCCATCACTCTCATTTTCATAGCTGATAGCGCTTGCTGGATAGGCGGCAGAGGCCAATTCGATGACATTTTTGACCGTGGCCGCCTCGTGCGGCAGCGGGCCAAAGTTGTAGGCACCGGCCAGCGCGGGCGTCTCCCACAGGCGCTGGGCCAGGCGCAGGTAGGCGGCCAGCGGCTCCAGCACATGCTGCCAGGGGCGCGTGGCCCGGGGGCGGCGGATGTGCAGGGTCTCGCCCTTTTCCCAGGCGCGCACGGCGTCGGGCAGCAGGCGGTCTTGCGCCCAGTCGCCGCCGCCGATCACGTTGCCCGCGCGCGCAGTGGCCACGGCCACGCCCTGGGCGGCTAAAAAGGAATCGCGGTAGCTGGCCGTGACCAGCTCGGTGGCGGCCTTGCTGGCACTGTAGGGGTCGTGCCCGCCCAGCGGGTCGTCTTCGCGGTAGGGGTAGGCCCATTCGCGGTTGCGGTAGACCTTGTCGGTGGTGACCACCAGGGCCACCCGCGCCTCGGGCAGGCCGCGCAGCGCATCGAGCACATGGGCCGTGCCCATGACGTTGGTGGCAAAGGTATCGAGCGGCGCCGCATAGCCGGGCCGCACCAGCGCCTGTGCGGCCAGGTGCAGCACCACCTCGGGCCGGGCGGCGCGCACGCGCATGGCCAGGGCCTGGGGGCTGCGGATGTCGCAGAAATGGCTTTCGATGCCCGGGCCGCCCTGCCCCAGCTGGGCCAGGGTGAACAGGTTGGGCCCGGTGGCGGGCGGCAGCGCCACGCCGGTGACCTGCGCGCCCAGGCGCTGCAGCCACAGGGCCAGCCACGCGCCCTTGAAGCCGGTGTGGCCGGTGAGCAACACGCGCTTGCCGCGCCAGAAGTCGGGATCAGGGCGCATCGTTCTTACCAGCATTTCCAAGGCGCGCGGCCCGATTGCCACAGGTCTTCGAGCAGGTTCTTCTCGCGCAGCGTGTCCATGGGCTGCCAGAAGCCGGTGTGCTCGAAGGCGCGCAGCTGGCCGCTGCTGGCCAGGCGGGCCATGGGCTCCAGCTCCCAGCTGGTGGCGTCGCTGTCGATGTGGTCAATGACCTCGGGCTGCAGCACAAAAAAGCCGCCGTTGATCCAGCCGCCGTCGCCGCGCGGTTTTTCCACAAAACCGTCCACCCGGTCGCCGTCGCGCATCAGGGCGCCATAGCGGCCCGGGGGCAGCACGGCCGTCACCGTGGCCTGGCAGCCGTGGGCGCGGTGAAAGGCAAACTGGGCGGTCATGTCCAGGTCGGCCACACCGTCGCCATAGGTAAAGCAGAACGGCTCGCCCGCAGGCAGGTACTCCTGCACCCGGCGCAGGCGCCCGCCGGTCATGGTGCTTTCGCCGGTGTCCACCAGCGTCACGCGCCAGGGCTCGGCGTGGCGGTGGTGCACTTCCATGCGGTTGTTGGCCATGTCAAAGGTCACGTCCGACATGTGCAGGAAGTAGTTGGCGAAGTATTCCTTGATGACGTAGCCCTTGTAGCCCAGGCAGATGATGAAGTCGTTCACGCCATGGGCGGCGTACATCTTCATGATGTGCCAAAGAATGGGCCGCCCACCGATCTCGATCATGGGCTTGGGACGCAGGTGCGACTCTTCCGAGATGCGGGTTCCCAGCCCCCCCGCGAGCAGTACGGCTTTCATGCCCGCAGCATAGTCCAGCCCCCGTGCCGCCAAAAGGCCCTGTGGCTGCGGAAAAATGGGCCAAATGCAGAGATTGCCCCGGCTGCGCCGCGCGGTGGATGCAGCGTGCCCACACCAGATTGCTACACATTAGATAGCAATAAATCCTTTTCCATCAGGCGCAAACGGCCTGTTTGATGCCGAATTTGATGGCATGACACGCCTTTCCCCCAGCGATGACGGTGCCCAAGCCATTCCTCCAAGAAGCCCTGGTTTGGCAGCTCTCTTGTGGCATTTCGCGCTCAGCAATCCGATACATTTGCAGTAACCTTCGGTAAACCCGCGACTGCGGCTCTCACGCCTCTGCCGCGACCGCCCCCGCTGCGAAGCCGCCCAATACGTCTAAAACATGTTCGTCATCATTGGTTACGTCGTCTGTTTAGGCTGCATCTTCGGCGTGTACATCGTGCACGGTGGAAACATCACTGTGATCCTGAAGGCCCTGCCCTTCGAGATCATCACCATTCTGGGCGGCGCCCTGGGCGCCTTTGTGGTGAACAACCAGCCCAAGGTGATCAAGGCCACCCTGGCCGCGCTGCCCATGGCGCTCAAGGGGTCCAAATACACCAAGGACCGCTACATGGAGCTGATGGCCATGCTCTATGACATCCTGCAGAAGGCCCGCAAGGAAGGGCTGATGGCGATCGAAAAGGATGTCGAGACGCCCCACGAGTCCGAGATCTTCAAGAAATACCCCACGGTGGGCAGCGACCACCATGTGATCGAGTTCACCACCGACTACCTGCGCATGATGGTGTCGGGCAACCTCAACTCCCACGAGATCGAAGCGCTGATGGACAGCGAGATCGACACCCACCACCAGGAGGCCCACGCCCCCGTGGCCGCGCTGGCCCGGCTGGCGGGCGCCCTGCCTGCGTTCGGCATCGTGGCCGCCGTGCTGGGCGTGGTGAACACCATGGGCTCGGTGGGCCAGCCGCCCTCGGTGCTGGGCGGCATGATCGGCTCGGCGCTGGTGGGAACGTTCCTCGGGATCTTGCTGGCCTATGGCGTGGTGGAACCCCTGGGCGGACTGGTCGAGCAAAAGACCGAGGACGCCGCCAAGGAACTGCAGTGCATCAAGTCCACCCTGCTGGCCAGCATGCAGGGCTACAACCCGGCCACCGCCATCGAATTTGGCCGCAAGGTGCTTTTCTCCGATGTCCGCCCCAGCTTCACCGAGCTGGAGGGGCATGTGAAAGGCAAGAAGTAGCGCAGCCAGCGCCCCTGGGCCCGCAACACCATGGCAGAAAAGAAACTCCAGCCCATCATCATCAAGCGCATCAAGAAAGGCGGCCATGCCGTGCACGGTGGCGCCTGGAAGATCGCGTATGCCGACTTCGTGACGGCCATGATGGCGTTCTTCCTGCTGATGTGGCTGCTGGGCTCCACGGCCAAGGGCGAGCTGCAGGGGATTGCGGCGTATTTCGCGTCGCCGCTCAAGGTGGCGATGACCGGCGGCGACGGCTCGGGCAACAGTTCCAGCGTGATCCCGGGCGGGGGCAACGACCTGGCCAAGGTGCACGGGCAGGTGCGGCGCTCCGACGTAGAGGAGGCCAAGCAGCGCCGCATGAGCATCGACGCAGCCCGGGCCGAGCGCGCCAAGCAGGATCTGGACCGCATCAAGGCCCTGGAGGCCAAGATCGATGCACTCATCACCGAAAACCCGCGCCTGAATGAGTACAAGTCTCAAATCCGCATCGACATCACGCCCGACGGTCTGCAGATCCAAATCATCGATGACCAGAACCGCCCCATGTTCGACAGTGGCAGCGCGTTGGTAAAACCCTACATGCGCGACATCCTGCGCGAAATCGGCGCCGCCCTGGGCGGGGTGGAAAACCGCATCAGCCTGGCAGGCCACACCGATGCCGTGCCCTATGGCAACAGCGAGCGCGGCTATAGCAACTGGGAGCTGTCGGCCGACCGCGCCAACGCCACGCGGCGCGAGCTGGTTTCGGCCGGCATGCCAGACGCTAAACTGGGCCGCGTGGTGGGCCTGGCGGCCAGCGACCTGCTGGAGCCAAACAACCCGCGCGCACCTGCCAACCGGCGCATCACCATCACGGTGTTGACCCGCGAAGCCGAAGAACGTCTCATGGGCAAAGGGATCCCTGAAATCACTTCCACAGAACTGCTGAATGAAAAGCGGGAAAATCCCCCCCCAAGCAGGTAACAGTTACGACTTGTCACCTAACCTGCCACCCATGACAATGCCTACAGTAATTCTCGACCGAAAGGGTCCCAAGTGACCACAGCCCTTCGTTTTCTGATCGTTGACGACTTCTCCACCATGCGACGCATCGTGCGCAACCTGCTCAAAGAAAGCGGGTTCTCCGATGCCGACGAGGCCGAGGATGGCGTGGCAGCCCTCAACAAGCTGCGCAACAGCAAGTTCGACTTCGTGGTGACCGACATCAACATGCCCAACATGAACGGGTTCCAGTTGCTGGCCGAGATCAAGAAGGACGACAAGCTCAAGCACCTGCCCGTGCTGATGGTGACCGCCGAGGCCCGCAAGGAAGACATCGTTGCCGCCGCCCAAGGGGGCGCCGCGGGCTACATCGTCAAACCCTTTACCAAGGCAACCCTCGAGGAAAAGGTGACCTTGATTCTGAAGAAGATGGGGTTATGACACCATGGATGCCACACCGGACCACAGCCAGCCGCCTGCCGATGTACACCACAAGATTGGCCTGCTGACCCGCCAGCTGCACGATTCGCTCAACGAACTCGGCTACGCCGACAAGCTGCGCGGCTCCATGGGCCAACTGCCAGATGCGCAGAGCCGCCTGTCCTACATCGCCCGCCTGACCGGCGAAGCAGCCGAAAAAGTGCTCAGTCGCGTGGAGCAGGCCAAGGCCCAGCACGACTTCATCGCGGCCGAGACGCGGCGGGTCGTCGGCTCGCTGGTGGCCGACCCAGTGGCTGCCGTGGCCAAGGGTGAAATCTTCAACTTCCTGACCGACGTGGAGCGCGTGACCAAAGAAGCCGACACGCACCTCACCGAGATCATGATGGCGCAGGACTTCCACGACCTCACCGGCCAGGTGATTGCGCGTGTGGTGAACCTGGCGGCCACCATCGAAGAGCAGCTGGTGCAGTTGCTTATTCAGACCGCACCACCCACCGCCCAGGTACCTGTGGCTGAGGCCAAGCCGGTTCATCTGCAAGGCCCTGTGGTGGATCCCGAGAACACACCCGACGTGGTCACCGACCAGTCCCAGGTGGACGACCTGCTGGCCAGCCTGGGGTTCTGACCGCCTGCGGGCTTTTGCTGACCGTCTGTGGGCTTTTCACCGGGCTTACATGCTCAAAATGGCCATTTGCGCGCGTCCATCAAGCGCTTTTAGCTATCATTTTTGAAAACACCTTTCTTGCTTGAGCACCCCCTTGCGGGTGCCAGTGCGCCGCCGAAAACGCTGGCGGCAGCAGGGAAAAGAGGGGGCCGCAGCCCCCTTATCCAGCTTTAGATTTCCGGGTCGCTCACGACAATGGCATGACACCAGCGCCGTCATGCCACCATGGAATCCAGCCAAGAAAAAAGCCTCCCCGCGTCAGAGCGCAAGCTGCAGAAAGCGCGCGAAGACGGCCAAGGGGCACGCTCGCGCGACCTGTCGCACCTGGCCATCCTGGGGGCGGGCGCGGCCTGCATGCTGCTGCTGACCCCCCAGCTCATGGACCACCTGCAAAAGGCCATGAGCCAGCAGCTGGCTTTTGACTCCGCCACCGTGATGGCGCCGGGCACCATGCTCCAGCGCCTGCAGAGCATGGTGGTGGTGGGCACGGTGGCCAGCTTGGCGTTTGCACTGCTCACCAGCGCCGCCGCACTCCTCAGCGCCATCGGCGCGGGCGGCTGGATCCTCAGCACCAAACCCATCGCTCCCCAGTTCAACCGCCTGAACCCCATTTCGGGCCTGGCCAACCTGTTCTCCAAGCAGCAGATGGCCAACGTGGCCAAGATGGTGCTCATGAGCGCGATCCTGACCTGGGTGGCCTGGAAGTTCATCGGCAATAGCATCGAGGCCGTGGCCATGCTGGTGCTGCAACCCTCGCCCCTGGCGCTGCGGCAGGTGGCCGACTGGCTGACTTCGGGCATGAGCCTCTTGCTGCTGGTGGTGTTCCTGGCCGCACTGGTGGACGTGCCCCTGCAGGCGTTCTTCTTCAAGGACCGCCTGAAGATGTCGCACGAAGAGGTCAAGCAGGAACACAAGGAATCGGACGGCAACCCCCACACCAAGGGCCGCATCCGCCAGAAGCAGCGCGAGATTGCCGACCGCGCCAGCGTGGCTGCCGTGCCCAAGGCCGACTTTGTGGTCATGAACCCCACCCACTATGCGGTGGCACTGAAGTACGACGACAAGACCATGAGCGCCCCCCAGGTGATCGCACGGGGCACCGACCTCGTCGCCATGAAGATCCGCGACGTGGCCAAGGAACACAGCGTGCCCGTGCTGCAGTCGCCCATGCTGGCCCGCGCGCTCTATGCCCACGCCGAGCTGGACCAGGCCATCCCCGCCACGCTCTACACCGCCGTGGCCCAGGTGCTGGCCTATGTGTACCGCCTGAAGGCAGCACTGCGCGGCGAAGGCCGCATGCCCGACAGCCTGGTGGAGCCCTATGTGCCGCCTGAACTCGATCCGCTGAACCGCACTCCCGTGCAAGGTGCTGCCGTATGAACACCTCCGTAAAGTCTTTGCAGCAATGGGCG
The DNA here is from genome assembly GCF_001633105.1 of Acidovorax sp. GW101-3H11. Classification (GTDB taxonomy): domain Bacteria; phylum Pseudomonadota; class Gammaproteobacteria; order Burkholderiales; family Burkholderiaceae_C; genus Acidovorax. Next base: position 74,259 of record NZ_LUKZ01000014.1, on the reverse strand, counting down.
GGCTCCAACGCCAGCGCACTCCAGGGGCTGTCGGCCCCGTTGCTGGTGGTGGCCATCCTGGCGCTGATGGTGCTGCCCATCCCGCCCTGGATGCTGGACGCGTTCTTCACGCTCAACATCGCGGTGGCGCTGATGGTGATGATGGTCGCGGCCTACATGCTGCGTCCGCTGGACTTCGCGGCGTTCCCTTCGGTGCTGCTGCTCACCACGCTGATGCGCCTGTCGCTGAACGTGGCCTCCACCCGCGTGGTGCTGCTGGAAGGCCACACCGGCCCGGGCGCTGCGGGTGCGGTGATCGAGGCCTTCGGCCACTTCCTGATCGGTGGCAACTTTGCCGTGGGCCTGATCGTGTTCGCCATCCTGGTGGTGATCAACTTTGTGGTGATCACCAAGGGCGCCGAGCGCATTGCCGAGGTGTCGGCCCGCTTCACCCTGGACGCCATGCCCGGCAAGCAGATGGCGGTGGACGCCGACCTGAATGCCGGCCTGATCGACGAGAAGGAAGCCAAGCGCCGCCGTGCCGAAGTGTCGGAAGAAGCGAACTTCTTCGGCTCGATGGATGGTGCCTCCAAGTTCGTGCGCGGCGATGCGATCGCCGGCATCTTGATTCTGATCATCAACATCGTGGGCGGCTTTGCCATCGGCATGCTGCAGCACGGCCTGTCGGCCAGCAAGGCGGCCGACAGCTACATCCTGCTGGCTGTGGGCGATGCGCTGGTGGCACAGATCCCCGGCCTCTTGATCTCGGTGGCGGCCGCCATGGTGATCTCGCGCGTGGGCAAGGAACAGGACATGGGCCGCCAGATCGTGCAGCAGCTGTTCATGTCGCCCCGCGTGCTGGGCGTGACCGCTGGCATCCTGGTGCTGCTGGGCCTCATCCCCGGCATGCCCCACCTGGTGTTCCTGAGCATGGGCGGCCTGCTGGGCTATGGCGCATGGGTGCTGCACGAACGCCAGAAAGTGCCACCAGAAGTCGAGGCACCGCCTGCCCCCGTGGGCGACGGCGAGGCCACCTGGGACGACCTGCAGCCCGTGGACCTGCTGGGCCTGGAGCTGGGTTACCGCCTCATCAGCCTGGTGGACAAGAGCCGCCAGGGCGACCTGCTGACCCGCATCAAGGGCGTACGCCGCAAGTTTGCGCAGGAGGTAGGCTTTCTGCCCCCCGCCGTGCATGTGCGCGACAACCTCGAACTCAAGCCCAGCGGCTACCGCATCACGCTGCGTGGCGTGGTGGTGGGCGAAGGCGAGGCTTTCCCCGGCATGTTCCTGGCCATCAATCCCGGCGGCATCACGACGCCCCTGATCGGCACACCCACCACCGACCCCGCATTTGGCCTGCCAGCACACTGGATCGACGACCGGCAGAAGGAAGCCGCACAAATGGCGGGTTTTACGGTCGTTGATTCCGAAACCGTGATGGCCACCCATTTGTCACACTTGATGCAAGTGCAGGCAGCCAAGCTCCTCAGTCGCACCGAAACGCAGCAACTGGTGGAACACGTGGCCAAGCTGGCTCCCAAGCTCATCGAAGAAGTGGTCCCGAAAATGGTCTCCATCGCAACGTTCCAGAAGGTCCTCCAGCTGCTGCTGGAAGAGTCTGTGCACATCCGCGATATCCGCACCATCATCGAGACGCTGGCCGAACATGCCGGTGCGGTCTCCGACCCCGTCGAGCTGGCCCGCCGCGTGCGCATTGCGCTGTCGCCCGCCATCGTGCAGCAGATCTACGGCCCCACCCGCGAACTCAACGTCATTGCCATCGAACCCGGCCTGGAGCGCCTTTTGGTGCAGGCGCTGGGCAACACGGCAGGCCCCGCGCTCGACCCCGGCGTGGCCGACATCCTCACGCAAAAGGCGGCCGAAGTGGCCCTCAAGCAGGAAGAGATGGGCCTGCCCGCCTGCCTGCTGGTTCCCGACCAGATCCGCAACGCCATCTCTCGCCTGGTGCGCCGCGTCGCACCCCGCCTGCAGGTGCTTGCGCACAGTGAAATCCCAGAGACCCACACCATCCGCATTGGGCCGATCCTTAAAGGTGCATCAGCATGAACATCAAACGCTTTACCGCCCCCACCTCCCGGGAGGCTCTGGCCAAGGCGCGCATGGCCTTTGGCGACGGCACACTGATCCTGTCCAACCGCCCGACGGCCAACGGCGTCGAAGTGGTGGCGACGGCCGAAGACACGCTCTCGGCGCTGGACGGTGGTGGTGCAGGCAACACCTCCAGCGCACCGCTGCTGGCCCCCAGCGCGCCGCGCAGCAGCAGCACGCAGCCCGCCCGCTCCAGCCTGGCCAGCCAGGCGGCGGCAGCAGGCCTGGGCCGCAACCCGGTGGAGGAAGACACCGAGCAGCTGGCGATGAGCACGCTGTCCTTCCAGGACTACGTGCGTGAGCGCATGCTGCGCCGCCGCCACGAAGCCCTGCATGGCGCGGCGGAAGCCCCGACGCTGTCGGAGCGCAGCCGCGATCAGGAGCCTGAACGGGAGCGCGAACGCATGCCCGCCCCGGCCGTGGCCGTGGCGCGCCACAACCCGCTGCGCACCATCCCCATGGACATCCCGCCCGAGCCCCCGCGCCGTCGGCAGGAAGCGGCCAGCGCCCACCTGATCCAGTCGAACAACCAGCAAAGCCTGATGAACGAGCTGCACTCCATGAAGGAGTTGATCGAAGACCGCTTCAACACGCTGGCCTGGCTGGGCCAGGCGCGCCAGAACCCGATCCAGTCCAACCTGATGCTCAAGATGATCCGCGCAGGCTACTCGCCTTCGCTGGCCCGCGCCGTGCTCGAACGCATGCCTGAAGATCTGTCGGCCGCCGAATCGGTGCGCTGGCTGATGGAGGTGCTGGAGCGCAACCTCAAGACCGACCAGGCCGAGCCCCCGCTGTACGAACAAGGCGGCATCTTTGCCATGGTGGGCTCCACCGGCGTGGGCAAGACCACCACCACGGCCAAGCTGGCCGCCATGTGCGCGCGCATCCACGGCCCCGGCAGCGTGGGCCTGATCACACTCGACACCTACCGCGTGGGCGCCCACGAACAGCTGCGCACCTACGGCCGCATGCTGGGCATCGTGGCCCACCTGGCCCATGACCGCGCCGCACTGCAGGACCTGCTGGGCCTGCTGTCCGGCAAGAAGATGGTGCTCATCGACACCACCGGCGTCGCGCCCCGCGACCCGCGCAAGCGCGACATGCTGGACGTGCTGGACCTGCCCCACGTGAACCGCCTCTTGGTGCTCAACGCCGGCTGCCATGGCGACACGCTGGACGACGTGCTCACCGCGTTCAAGACCGACGGCTCGCAGCAGGCCATCCTGTCCAAGGTGGACGAGGCCGTGAAGCTCGGCCCCGCCATCGACGCGCTGATCCGCCACCAGATGGTGCTGCGCGGCGTGACCAATGGCCAGCGCGTGCCCGAGGACTGGGAGCGCGCCAACGCGCACCAGCTCATCAGCACCTCGATGCGTGCCCCTGCCAAGTCGGCGTTCGACCCCAAGGCCACCGACCTGAACTTCTTCTTCTCGCACTCTCCCGACACCATCACCGAAGGGGGGCTGGTCGATGCTTGATCTGGGTTTTCACCAGGCCGCCGGCCTGCACAGTTTCACGCCGCAGGCCGAGTTGCGCATGCTGGCAGTGGTCAGCCAGGGCAACGCCGGAAGCGGGCTGGAAACGCTCTGGCAGATCTGCGCCAGCCTGCAGCGGCTGGGCTACCCCGTGGTGGTGCTGGACGGCACGGCCCAGGAGACAGACAACAGCCCGGGCCTGCTGCACCTGCTGCAGCATGCCTCGTGGAACGACGGCGCGCAGCTGAACCTGGGGGCCACCGCGTCCTCGCTGGCGGTGATCCCGGCCGCCAAGGGCCTGCAGCATCTCAGCCGCAAGGCGGGCGACACCACGCGCTCCCCCATGGAGGACCTGCTGCCCTATTTCAGGACCTACGGCCTGATGGTGATCCACGCGCCCGCCTCCACGCTGGGGCCCTTGCTGACCCACACGGCCACGGTGCCACTGGTGGTGATGGGCGGCGGTTCGGCGGGCGTGATGACCAGCTACAAAAGCCTCAAGCAGATTGCCCTGCACACCGGGCTGCCCTGCATGGTGGCCGCTTTGCTGCACAGCAACACAGCCGCCGAGCGCCGCAAGGCCCAGTCACAGCTGATGACGCTGCAGGCCTGCGCCGAGCGCCACCTGGGGGGCCCCATACGGACCACCACCATCGCCACACAGAACCCCCAGGAGCTTCAGCGCCTGGCCTTGCAACTGCTGGAAAATGCGGGCACCATGAACGGATCGCTGACTGCGCTGCCTTCCAGCACCTTGGCAGACATGCCTGCACATTTTGTCCGGAGCCATTGAGTTGATTTTTCCGGAGAAGTTGATCTGATGTACACCGCCAAAGGCCAGCTCGATCGTGACGCGATGATCCGCCAGCATGTGCCGCTGGTACGGAGAATTGCGCACCACATGATCGCCAAGCTGCCGCCCAATGTGGAGCTGGATGACTTGATCCAAGTCGGCATGATGGGCCTGGCCGAAGCGCTGTCGCGCTACGAAGTCGCCCAGGGCGTTCAGTTTGAGACCTTTGCCACCCAGCGCATCCGGGGCGCCATGCTCGACGAGCTGCGCGAGGGCGACTGGATGAGCCGCAGCTCGCGCAAGAGCCAGAAAGACATCGAACACGCGGTGCACAGGCTGGAGCAGAAGCTGGGCCGCAGCCCGCTCGAATCGGAAATCGCCAGCGAAATGGGCATGAGCCTGCCCGACTACCAGAACCTGCTGGGGAAGGTCCGGGGCACCCAGCTGGTGTACCTGGAAGACATGACCCACGGCAACGACGACGAGGACGGGTTTCTGGACCGCCATGTCGCCGACGCCGATGCCGACCCGGTCGAGCTGCTGCGCGACCAGCGCCTCAAGACCTCGCTGGTCAACGCCATCAAGAGCCTGCCCGAACGCGAGCAGCACATCATGGGCATGTACTACGAGCACGACATGAATCTCAAGGAGATTGCAGCCGTGCTGGGCGTGACGGAGTCACGGGTGTGCCAGCTGCACAGCCAGTCCATCGCCCGCCTGCGCGCCAAGATGCGCGCGCATTGAACTTGGATTTACCTTGGATTGACCTTATTTTCCCGCCGCCCCATAGGGCGCGCCGGGCCAAGGTCCATCTCCCTCAATCAGCCTGCAGAACGGTAGATGCGCGCCACGCCCGGCTTGGCCGCGCGCGTTGACAGCCCATCGCCATAGGTCGATGCAGCATTGGAGGGAGGCAAAAGGCCCGCAGCCTGGCGGTCCGTCACGGCCGACAGGCGCGCGAGGTTGTCGCGCTGCACCGCCAGCATGCCGCTGATGACTTCCACCCGCTTTTGCACCGCTGCAGGCAACGGCACCCCATGCGCCGTGGATTGCTCCAGCGCGCGCGCAAACAGGGCCGCTGCGTCACGCAGGGCCACACTGTGTTGTTCCAGGGATTGGGGGTCTGCCGCGAGAAGGGCGGCGGTGACTTTATCGATCAGCTGCTCGACAGCCGAGAGGGATTCTTCCAGCGACATGGCGCATTGTGCGATGGATCGCGCCAGTCTGCAAAGCGGGCTCAACCCCGCGAACGGGTCAGGATCTCCTGGGCGTTGGACAGCATCTTGTCGGCGATGGCTTCGGCATCGACAGAAAACTCACCCTTCTCGATGGCAGCGCGGACTGCCTTGACCTTGCCGGCATCAAAATCACCGGCCACGCGGGAGGCGGGGTTCAGGCTTTGGGCAGCGATGGAAACCGTGACGGGCACACCGGCGGTTGACGCTGCAGCCAGGGCGTCTTTGGTGGCTCCTTCAGCAGCGCTGGCAGGAGTCTTGGCTTGCTTGGCAAGCCCCGTCTGCGGCAATGCGCCCGGGAGTTCCGGTTTTTGACCTATCTTCATCGCTCTCTCCACCACCCCGCATGATGTGGGGCACAGTAGCAATGTTTTCGACCCGTTTGGCCCGGACTTTAGCCATTTATCACCGGGGCGTCATCAAAGAGTGACGCCCACTGTCCCGCCTTCGTTCACTATTCCGCTCACGATGCGCCCATTCTCCATGCGGATGCGCACAGTTTGCCCCACGGCCCCGGCTGTCAGCGCCTGCCCTGCCGACGTGACCGCGTAGCCGGGCCCCTGGGCCACCACCTTCACCTGGGCCCCCGCGCGGAACAGCATGGGGGCCCGCACCATGCTCTGGCGCAAGGCCTGGCCCGCCACCAGCTGGCGCGCGGCCACCTGCCCCACCCAGAGGTCCGGGTTCGCCATCACCGGCGCGGTTTCGGCGGCCCAGTCCACCTCGGCTTCGGTGGCGTCGTTGGCGGTCAGTACAGCGCCGGGCGCCACATTGCCCGTCAGCACCCACGCCGGGCCAAACGCCTTGATGGTGACCGGCAGGAACACATTCCAGGCGGTGGCCCCCTCGACACAGCGCAACCCAAGGCGGGTACGCCCCCACAGGCGGGAGCCCACGGGCAAATAGGGCTCCACGCGCGCGCAAGGCGCCAGCCGCAGACGCGAATCCAGTGAGCCAACACTCACTTCCATGCGCAAGGGCAGCCCGGTGGGCGCACTGCGCGCCAGGGTGTCATCCAGCCAGCGCTGCGTCAGTGGGCCCAGGTCCGCCGAGGGATCGCCCGCCGCCTGGGCGCGGGCAGCGCCACCGGCGCCCAGGGCCAGCGTGCCCAGCACCACCAGGCACAGGGCCCGCCAAGCGGCACCTGCGGGGCGCTGCGCGGAGGAGCGGCCCGACACAACCGGGAGGGAAAACAAAAAACGGGGGGGAGTGGACATGGGACCTCCTGGGCATCGGGTGGCCAGCCCACCGGGGGCAGGGGCCATTTCACACCAGGAACTATAGGCAGACTGCGCCTGCCCAAAACCCGGAACTGCCCATCCATTTCCACGCTCTTCGCGCTTTAGAAAAAAGCAGCGGTTTCCATAATCAGGCAACGCCAAAAAAGCCTCTGGGGCTGGCGACTTTGCAACCGACGGTGTGAGGCACACATGCTTGACAAGATGACCAACCAGCTGAGTTTTCACAGCAACGCCCTAGTGCTGCGTGCGGAACGTCAGCGCGCCATCGCCAGCAACATTGCCAATGCCGACACCCCCGGCTACGTGGCGCGCGACTTCAAGTTTGGCGACGCGCTGCGGGAAGCCACGGGCATCGGCTCCTCGGGCACGGGCTCGGGTGTCACCCGCCTGGCCACCAACGGATCGCATGGCACGGCGGGCACCACCGACCCGCGCCACATGCCTTTGCCCACCGTGCCCACCACTGCCAGCATCGACCGGCAGGGCGCCCTGGGCTACACGGTGCAGACGCAGCCCAGCCTGGACAACAACTCGGTGGACCTGGACCGCGAACGCGCGAACTTCGTGGACAACTCCGTGCGGTATGAGGCCACGCTGCGCTTCATCAACGGCGGCGCCAAAACCATGCTCAGCGCCATCCAGGGGCAGTAAGCCAGTAGCGCAGCACAGAAAGCGAGCCACACCATGTCCATGTTCTCCATCTTCAACGTCTCCGGCAGCGCCATCAGCGCGCAGTCGCAGCGGCTCAACGTGGTGGCCAGCAACCTGGCCAACGTCGATGCCGTGGCGGGCCCCGACGGCAAGGCCTACAAGGCCCGCCAGGTGATTTTTCAGACGGCCGAGATGGGTGCGGAAAGCGCCGCCGGTGTACGCGTGAGCGGAATGAGCGAAAGCGACCTGCCCGGCCGCCGTGTGCACGACCCCGCCCACCCCTCGGCCGACGAGCAGGGCTATGTCACGCACTCCAACGTGAACGCGGTCGAGGAGATGGTCAACATGATCTCGGCCTCGCGCTCGTACCAGAACAACGTCGAGGTCATGAACACGGCCAAGTCGCTGCTCCTCAAGACCCTGCAGATGGGCCAATAACTTCAGGACGGACTCCGCCATGATCCTCAACTCCGCCACCAGCGCCCCCACGGTCACGGACGCGACCGGCACCAAAGCCAATGCCGGCACCGACCCCGCCGCCGCGCAAGACCGGTTCCTGAAGCTGCTCGTCGCGCAGCTCAACAACCAGGACCCGATGAACCCGCTGGACAACGCCCAGATGACCTCGCAAATTGCGCAGATCAACACGGTGACCGGTATCCAGCAGCTCAACCAGACCATGCAGAGCATGGCCGAGCAGTTCAACTCGCTGCAGGTCATGCAGGGCACGGCACTCATCGGGCGCAACGTGATGACCGACGGTTCCAGCCTGGCCGTGGCCGACAAGGCGGGCAAGGGCGGCTTCGAGATTCCCTCGGCCGCCACCAACGTGAAGATCGAGGTCACGACCGCAGGCGGCCAGGTGGTGGACACCATCGACCTGGGCGCCAAGGCCGCAGGCCGCCACACCTTCGAGTGGGACGCCAGCAAATACACCGGCACCACCGATGCGCTGCAGTTCCGCGTCACTGCCGTCAACGGCTCCACCAAGCTGTCGAGCACACCGCTGGCCCTGTCCAAGGTCACGGCCGCAGGCGCCGAAGACGGCCAGCTCAAGCTGACGCTGGCCAACGGCAAAACCATCACCTACAGCCAGATCAAGGCCCTGGTCTAACCCGGCCCGAACCCCTTTCCCGCCCCCATCAGGAGAACACCATGAGTTTTCAGCAAGGCCTGTCGGGCTTGAACGCCGCCAGCAAGAACCTCGACGTCATCGGGCACAACATTGCCAACTCCAACACCGTAGGGTTCAAGGCCTCGCGAGCCGAGTTTGCGGAGATGGTGGCCTCGGCCATCGGCTCGGCGGGCGGCTCCAATGCCGGTATCGGCGTGGAAGTGGCTGCGGTGGCGCAGCAGTTCACCCAGGGCAACCTCACGATCACGGGCAACAGCCTGGACGTGGCCATCAACGGCAACGGCTTCTTCACGCTCACGCTGCCCGATGGCACGCCTGCCTACACCCGCTCCGGCAACTTCAAGCTGGACAAGGAAGGCAACATGATCACCAACGACAACGCCTCGGTGATGGGCTACCCGGTGGACCCCGTCACCGGCCTGCGCTCGGGTACGGACCCCATCCCCATGGTGTTCCCCACGGCCGAGCCCATCCCCGCCAAGCAGACCACCACCATCACGGCCGCCTTCAACCTGGACGCACGCGCCACCGATGCGGCGGGCAACCCGGCGGCCACGCCGCCCATCCCGGCCACGCCACGCGCCACCTATGGCACCTCGATCAATGTGTTCGACAGCCAGGGTGTGGCCAAGCCCGTGAGCCTGTATTTCCAGAAGACCGCCACCGCCAACACCTGGGACGTGTACGACCAGCTGGACGACCCTACGGCCGTGCCGCCCGTGGTGGCCACGCCCATCGGCCAGATCACGTTTGACAACAACGGCGCCATCACCGGCCCGGTCGCCACGCCGCCCGCCACGGGCTTCTCGCTGCCGCTCACCGTCAACCCCACGCCGCCCAACCCCAACAACCTGCCCACCTACACGGTGGACGTGAGCCTGGACAAGGTGACGCAGTTCGGCACCAAGTTTGCCGTGTCCAACCTGAGCCAGGACGGCTACACCTCGGGCGAACTCACGGGCATCAACATCGAGAACAACGGGATGATCATGACCCGTTACTCCAACGGCGTGACCCGTGCCGAAGGCCAGCTGGCGCTGTCGAGCTTCCGCAACACGCAGGGCCTGGCCTCGGTGGGCAGCAACAACTGGGTGGCCACGTTCGAATCGGGCCAGCCCGTGGCGGGCACCGCCACCGACGGCAACTTCGGCTCGCTGCGTTCGGGGGCGCTGGAAGACTCCAACGTGGACCTCACGGCCGAGCTGGTGAACATGATGACCGCCCAGCGCGCCTACCAGGCCAACGCCCAGACCATCAAGACGCAAGACCAGGTGATGTCCACCCTGGTGAACCTGCGCTGACCGTCCGCTAACCGGCCGCTGACCTTGCACTGACCCCACCCAGGACCCCGGAGAGCCCCCATGGACCGCATCATCTACACCGCGATGACGGGCGCAAACGCCGCCGCCCACCGGCAGGCCGTGCTGTCCAACAACCTGGCCAACGCGTCCACGGGCGGGTTCCGTGCCGAGATGTCCACCTTCCGGTCGGTGCCGCTGCAGGGCGACGGCGCCAAGACCCGCGTGTTTGCGCTGGAGGCCACCTCGGGCTACGTCAACACCCCCGGCCCCGTGCAGCGCACCGGCCGCAACCTCGACGCGATGGCCGCAGGCAACGCCTGGTTTGCCGTGCAGGGCCTGGACGGCATCGAGGCCTACACCCGCGCAGGCAGCTTCGAGGTGTCGGCGGGCGGCCAGCTGCTCACGCCCACCGGGCTGCCGGTGTTGTCCGATGGCGGCGCCCCCATTGACGTGCCCCCCGGGGCCGAGGTCTCGCTGGGCTCCGACGGCACCATCACTGCCAAGGCTGCAGGCCAGCCCGCGCAGGCGATTGGCCGCCTGAAGCTCGCCACCCCCACGGCCGAAGACCCGCTCAAGCGCGGCGACGACGGCCTGTTCCGCACCGCATCGGGCGACCCGATGCCCAACGACGCCAATGCCCGCATGCTGTCGGGCGCGCAGGAAGGCTCCAACGTGAACCCGGTGGAAAGCATGGTGGGGATGATTGCCGCAGCACGCCAGTTCGAGCAGCAGATGCGCCTGCTGCAGACCGCCGAGACCAATGACAAGACCGCCAGCCAGTTGCTGAGCATGAACGGCTGAAGCCGCGCCCCACGCTGCCACGCCAAAAGGAAGCACCATGATCAACTCCCTCTGGATCGCCAAGACCGGTATGTCTGCCCAGCAGACCCAGCTCGACGTCATCTCGCACAACCTGGCCAACGTCTCCACCACCGGCTACAAGCGCAACAACGCGGTGTTTGAAGACCTGATCTACCAGAACCTGCGCCAGGTGGGCGCCAACACCACCGAGCAGAACCAGCTGCCCACCGGCCTGCACCTGGGCCTGGGCGTGCGCACCGTGGCCACCAGCCGCAACTTTGTGCAGGGCAGCCTGCAGGAGTCCAAAAACAACCTGGACGTGGCCATCAACGGCAACGGTTTCCTGGAAGTGACCATGCCCGACGGCACCATCGGCTACACGCGCGACGGCTCGTTCCAGGTCGATGCCCAGGGCCGCCTGGTCAACTCCAGCGGCCTGCCCGTGGCCAACGGCATCACCGTGCCCGCCAACGCCACCAGCGTGAGCATCAGCGCCGACGGCGTGGTGTCGGCCACCGTGCCCGGCAACACCCAGCCCCAGCCGCTGGGCAACCTGGCCATGTCGTCGTTCATCAACCCGGCGGGCCTGGAGCCCATCGGCCAGAACCTGTTCAAGGAATCGGCCGCCTCGGGCCAGCCCCAGCAGGGCACACCCGGCACCAACGGCCTGGGCATCCTGAAGCAGGGTTTTCTGGAAGCCTCGAACGTGAACGTGGTGGAAGAGCTGGTCACCATGATCCAGACCCAGCGCGCCTACGAGATGAATTCCAAGGCCATCCAGACCTCGGACCAGATGCTGGCCAAGCTGTCGCAGCTGTGATGGCCAGGAAGGACACCGCCATGAAGCACCTGATCGCCTCCAGCGCCCTGGCCTTGCTGGCCACGGGCTGCGCCACCCTGTCGCCACCGCCGCCCGTGGACATCCTGCCCACCACGCCGCCACCCATTGCCGCCGCCGCGCCGCGCACGCCGCCGCCGGTCACCGGCAGCCTGTTTCAGAACGCCAGCTACCGCCCCGCGTTCGAAGACCGCCGCGCGCGCATGGTGGGCGACAACGTGACGGTGATGATTGTCGAGAACGTCACGGCCAGCCAGAAGTCCTCGTCCACGGTGGACCGCACCTCCGAAGCCAAGGCAGGCATCACCAACCTGCCCTTCGTGAAGAAATCGCTCACCGACGTCACCACGCTGGGCGCGGGCTCGGAAAACACCTTCTCCGGCAAGGGCGGCACCGAAAGCGCCAACACTTTCACCGGCTCGATCACCACCACCGTGGTCGATGTTCTGCCCAACGGCCACCTGGTCGTGACCGGCGAGAAGCAGATCGGCGTGAACCAGAACGTGGACGTGCTGCGCTTCTCGGGCACCATCGACCCACGCGTGATGCAGCCCGGCAGCATCGTCAATTCCACCCAAGTCGCCAATGTGCGGGTCGAGTCGCGGGGCCGGGGCGCCCAGAACGAGGCCCAGGTCATGGGCTGGATGAACCGGTTCTTCAACACCATCACGCCGTTCTAGGCTCCCCCCTGAGGCGCTGCGCGCCTTCCCCCCTGAGGGGGGACGCCGCCAGCGCACGCAAGCGAAGCGCCGCATGTGCGGCTTGGCGGCCCTTGCGCGGCGGCCCGCACTGGGGCCGCGCCAGTTTTGACGGACACCGGGCTTTGGGACGGCTGTGGCTACAGTACCAGCCTGAATTTATTGCTATATTATTTATAGCAATAAACACTTACCGATAGTGCGGTAACGGCCTTTTTTGCTTACATTTTTCGCAGCAGAACAGCCTTGGCGCCAGCCCGGCGCGCTGCAGGCTGCCGACCGCCTTCCCCCCGCCCCGAAACCCACGCAATAGGCCGGTGAACCGGCTGCTTTTCGGGTTTTAGTTTCCGGCGGGGCCGCCCACAATCGGTGCCATGAAAGCCTTGTCCCACTCCCCCCTGCAGCGCATGGCGCGCGCACTGTGGCTGCTGCTGGCCCTGGGGGCCGCCTGCCTGGCCGGGCCTGCCCAGGCCCTGCGCATCAAGGAAGTGGCGGCCGTGCAGGGCGTGCGCAGCAACCAGCTGACGGGCTATGGCCTGATCGTGGGCCTGGACGGCACGGGCGACCAGACGACGCAGATGCCCTACACCACGCAGGCGATGTCGAACTACCTGCAGCAGATGGGCATCAGCCTGCCGCCGGGCTCGGCGAACCAGTTGCAGCTCAAGAACGTGGCGGCGGTGATCGTCACCGCCCAGCTCCCCGCATTTGCCCAGCCCGGGCAGATGATCGATGTGAACGTGTCCTCCATGGGCAACGCCAAGTCGCTCAAGGGCGGCACGCTCATCGTCACGCCGCTGCGCGGCGCCGATGGCGAGATCTACGCACTGGCCCAGGGCAATGTGGTGGTGGGCGGCGCAGGCGCGTCGTCCGGCGGCAGCAAGGTGCAGATCAACCACCTGAGCGCAGGCCGCGTTCCGCAGGGCGCACAGGTCGAGCGTGCCGTGCCCACGCCGCTCAACGAGGGCGACACCATCAGCCTGGGCCTGAACGCCTCCGACTTCCAGACCGCGCGGCGCGTGGTGCAGGCCATCAACACCAAGCTGGGCAATGGCGTGGCCACCGCGCTGGACGGCCGCACCGTGCAGGTGCGCGCCCCCACCGACCCCGGCGCCCGGGTAGGCTTCATCGCCGACCTGGAAGAGCTGCAGCTGGACGCCATGACGCCCGCCGCCAAGGTGGTCATCAACGCCCGCACCGGCTCGGTGGTGCTGAACCAGGCCGTCACGCTGGGCCCCTGCGCCATCGCGCACGGCAACCTGTCCATCACCATCAGTTCCACACCCGTCATCAGCCAGCCCGCGCCGTTCTCGCAGGGGCAGACGGTGGTGGCGCAGCAAAGCGACATCCGCATCAACCAGGAGCCGGGCAACATCATCCAGGTGCCCCCTTCGCCCCAACTGGCCGACGTGGTCAAGGCGCTCAACGCGCTGGGGGCCACGCCGGGCGACCTGCTGGCCATCCTGCAGGCCATCAAGGCCGCCGGCGCGCTCAACGCCGAACTGGAAGTGATCTGATGAAGCACCCCCTGAGTCGCTTCGCGCCTTCCCCCTCTCTCGCTGCGCGGGAGGGGAACACCCCCAGCGCGGCGGGGCGGCCCTTGCGCGGGGGTACTGGCCTTGAGCGCGCCAGTTTCGAACGCAGCGAACAAGGCACGTTCTATCAGGAGATCTGACCATGGCGCTCACTCTGCCCTCGTCCTCCAGCACCGCCAGCAACAGCACGTCCAATGCGCTGGCGGTGGACATCCGCTCGCTCAACTCGCTCAAGTACGACGCGGGCACGGCCAACAACGCGCAGACCACGCGCGAGGTGGCCAAGCAGTTCGAGTCGCTGTTCATGCGCGAGCTGATCAAGAGCATGCGCGACGCCACGATGAAATCCGGCCTCATGGAAGGCGAGCAGGCCAACCTGGGGCAGGACATGCTCGACCAGCAGCTGTCGGTGAACATGGCGGGCCAGCAGGGCGGGCTGTCTGAAGCCATTGCACGCCAGCTCTCGCGCCAGATGGGCGGCGCGGACACCACCTTCTCGGTGCCCTCCACCCTGAGCCTGCAGTCCGCCCTGCCCCGCGCTGCGGCCCCGGCGGCCAGCGGCAACACGCCCGCCGAGGCCACCATGCAGGCGCCCAAGGGCCGCGACGGCTTTGTGCAGCACCTCTCCGGCACCGCCGAACGCGTGGCGCAAGAGAGCGGCATCCCCGCCAGCTTCATGCTGGGCCAGGCCGGCCACGAAACCGGCTGGGGCAAGAGCGAGATCAAGCACAAGGACGGCTCCAACTCGTTCAATCTGTTCGGCATCAAGGCGGGCAAGGGCTGGACGGGCAAGGTGGCCGAGATCACCACCACCGAGTACATCAATGGCAAGGCCCAGAAGGTGACGGCGAAGTTCCGCGCCTACGACTCTTACGAGGATTCGTTCCGCGACTACGCCCGCCTCATCAAGGAAAGCCCGCGCTACGAGAAGGCCGAGTCCGTCGCCCAGTCCGGATCGGCCATGGCCTATGCCTCCGCGCTGCAAAAGGCAGGCTACGCCACCGACCCCGAATACGCCAAGAAGCTCAGTGGCGCCATCAACAGCGTGCTGCGCACCCAGCGTGCGCAAGCCTGAGAACGCGAGGTAAGCCATGAGTCTTCTCAACGTCGGCGCCCGCGCCCTGCTGGCCAACCAGGTGGCCCTGCAGACGGCAGGTCACAACATTGCCAATGTCAACACACCCGGCTATTCGCGCCAGACGGTGGTGCTGCAGACTGTGCAGGGTCAGTTCACGGGCGGCGGCTACATCGGCCAGGGGGTGGATGTGCAGACCATCCTGCGCAACCAGAGCGAGCTGCTCACGCGCCAGTCGGCCGCAGCAGGTTCGACCCAGGCCGCAGACATCGTGCGGTCCGAGCGCCTGCGGCAACTGCAGGAGGTCTTTAGCGGCGGCACGGCCGGGTTGGGTGCGGCGATCAACGACATGATGAATGCGTTCACGGATGTCGTGAGCGCACCTACCGACATCACTGCGCGCACAGTCGTGCTTACGCGCATTGACGAAACCGCCGCGCGCATGCGCACTGCTTCTGACCGCCTGAACGAACTTCAGTACACCGTCACCGAGCAACTGCAGAGCAGCGTCACGGCCATCAACGCACTGGCCAAGCAGATGGCCGGAATCAACGAGCAAATTGCACGCGCCAACGGCAACGGCCAGAGCCCCAACGATCTGCTGGACCAGCGAGACCAGATCATTCGCGACATCAACCAGTATGTGCAGACCACGCAGATCCCGGCCGACGATGGCACGGTGGGCCTGTTCGTGGCGGGCAGCCAGCCGCTGGTGCTGGGCACGACGGCCTCCAGCCTGTCCATAGACGACGCCACCCAATTTCCTGCCAGCGGCCAGATCAAGCTGTTCTTCAACCGCACCGGCGCGCCCCCGGTCGAGATGGACGAGAACGTGCTGGGCGGTGGCTCGGTCTCGGGCCTGCTGCGCTTCAACAACAACGACCTGACCGAAGGGCGCAACCTGCTCGGCCGCATGGCCATGGCCATTGGCATGACCATGAACGACCAGCAGAACCTGGGCCTGACGCTCGACGGCCTGCCGGGCAAGGACCTGTTTGCGCTGCCCGCCAGCATGCCGGGCTACACCAATGGCGCGGGCGTGGGCACCGTCTCGTTCACGGGCCCCACGCAGTTTGCGGCGTCTGACTACGAGATCCGCTTCACCACCGGCACGGCGGGCCAGGTCGTGCGCCTGTCCGATGGCAAGGCCACCCCCTTCACCAGCGCCGCCAACCTGGCCACGCTGCAGATCGACGGGCTCAACTTCAACCTGACCACGCCCGGCAACCCGGGCGAGCGCATGCTGTTCAAGCCGTTCAGCACGGCCGCCAACAACATCCAGGCGCTGGTGTATTCGCCGCGCGACCTGGCCGTGGCCAACCCCATCAACGCGGCCATGGGCACCGCCAACGGCGGCACCATGCAGTTGGGGGGGCTCAAGGCCACGGGCCTGCCCAACCCGCCCGGTCTGGTGCTGCCCGCCAATGCCAACCCCGCCGCCCTCCCGCCCATCCTGGGGGGTGTGCAGCTGCAGTTCACCGCCGGCCCGCCCACCACCTACGACGTGCTCGACCGGGGCACGGCCCCGCCCACCGTGCTGGCCGCCGCGCAGCCCTACACTTCGGGTGCACCGATTTCCATCAACGGGTGGGAGATCAAGCTGCAGGGCAGCCCCAAGACGGGCGACACCGTGGTCATCGGCAATGCGCTGGACCCCCAGTACGGCGACGCCTTCACCCGCAACGCGGGCAACGCCAGTGCGCTGATGAGCCTGCGCGATGTGAAGATGTTCGACGAGTCCACGCTCTCCGACGGCTATGCCAGCGCGATTGCCCAGGTGGGCACACGCACGCAGAGTGCGCTGTTTGCGGCCGAAATGTCCACCACCATCGCCGCCAACCTGGAGCGCGACCGCACGGCCGTGTCGGGCGTGAACCTGGACGAAGAGGCCGCCCGGCTGATCCAATACCAGCAGGCCTACCAGGCATCGTCCAAAATGATCCAGATTGCGCAGAATATCTTTGACTCGCTGCTGCAGGGCATGGGCCGCTGACCGCCGTTCAGGAGCTAGGAGTTCGACATGAGCAACAGCATCTACCGCCTTGGCACTGCCAATATGTACGACAACGCCCTGCGCAACCTGGGCGCGCGGCAGACCAACCTGTCCAACCTGCAGGAGAACCTCACCTCGGGCAAACGCGTGGTGCGGGCCAGCGACGACCCCGTGTCGGCCGCGCAGGCCGAGCGGGCACTCAACCGCCTGGCGCGCATCCAGACCGAACAGCGCGCGCTGGAGACCCAGCGCAATGCCATCGTCCAGGGCGAGTCCTCGCTGGGCGATGCGGTGGACCTGGTCCAGCGATTCCGCGAGCTGGTAGTGAGCGCTGGTGACGCGGCCATGACGCCCAACGACCGCGTCACGGTGGCCAACCAGCTGCAAGGCCTGCGCGAGCAATTGCTGGAGGTGGCCAACCGCAAGGACACCAACGGCATTCCGCTGATGAGTGCGCTGGGCAGCGCGCTGGCGCCCTTCCTGGGCCCGCTCAGCGGCTCGCCCGACTACAGCTTCCAGGGCCTGCCCGGCCAGACCGCCAGCACCGGCGTGACCGTGCCCGGCGCGCTGGATGGCGATTCGGCCTTCATGTTCGACCCCAACCGCGACGGCGTCTACACCGCCGGTGTGAGCGCCATCCCGGTGGGCCGCCAGCTCACCACCACCGCCATCACCCCCGCCAACCTGGCCCTGGTGACGGGCGACAACTACAGCATCACCTTCAGCGCCGTGGGTCCGGGTGCCACCACCGGCACCAGCACGGCCACCTACACCATCACCAACACCACCACCGGCGCAGTGTCTGCCCCCGTGGTGGTGCCCGACTACCCCACCGACAAGCCGGTGACCATTTCCGTCCCGGGCATTCCGGGGCTGACCTTCGACATCAAGGGCAACCCCGCCAACGGGGACACCGTCACCCTGCAGCCCAGCGCCAGCATGTTCAGCACGCTGGACAGCGCGATCAACGGTATCCGCAATGCCCCCAACAACAACGCCGCCATCCAGGCCGTGGGGCAGGCGCTGGCCAACATCGACACCGGGCTGGAGCGCGTGCACAACATGCGCAGCTATGCCGGTGAGCTGCTCAACCGCGCCGACCGCATCACGGGCGACCAGGAAAAGCGCTCCATCCAGCTCGAAGGCGACCGCTCGCGCGCCGAGGATCTCGATATGATCAAGGGCATTTCGGACTTCCAGAACCAGCAGGTGGGCTACGAGGCAGCGCTCAAGTCCTATGCCCAGGTTCAGAAGTTGTCGCTGTTCAATTTCATCAGTTAAAGCGGGTCTTCCCACGCCGCACAGCCCCGGGCAGGGGACGGGCCCCAACGACGAGACAACGCAGGAGAAGGTGTGAACGAATCCGCCATGCCCGCTCATCCCGCCAAAACACACCCGCTCGTCGTTGCAAATGCTCGCCATAGCCCGCACTATGGCTGTGCTTGGCGCCTAGACCGGCCGCGTTTTGGCGGCCTGCTCGGGCACGCCGGGTTCACTCACACCTTCTGAGAGCACATGGTCCAATCTGTCCTTGGTAGCCTGATTCTGGGCTACCGCCCTTTGTGGAACCGGGCCCGCAAGCTCGCGGGCATCCAGCTGTATGCGCACAACGAAGCGACGGCTGTGGTCGATGCCGGCCACCTGCTGCGCACCCTGCAAGAGCTGTGGTCCGCCAGCTCCCCACCCCTGCTGATCTCGGCCCAGACGCGCCAGCTGCTGTGCGACCTGCTCGAACACGCACCGCGTGGCGCGCCCTGGATTGAGGTGCGCGGCGACTGGCTTTCGGACTCGGCCATCTATTCACGCGTCAAGGCCGCCAACCAGCGTGGCCTCAAGCTGGTGTGGCGCGGCGATGCCCGCAAGCTCCCGGAGCCCGAGATTGCGCGCTGTTTTGACAACAGCCTGCTGACCCTGCGCCCCGAAGACGCCGTGGCGGCCCTGCAGACGGCCCCTGCGCGCCCCGGCGCCCCGGCCGCGCCCGCCCCCCGGGCCTCCAGCCCGGTGCTGGCCGGGCAGATGTACGAAAACGTGGCCAGCCGCGCGCTCATGGAGCATTGCCTGGACCAGGGCAACGCCATGGCCCTGGCGGGCTGGCCGTCGGAAGACGTGCTCTACAGCCTGCGCCACCATCCGCAGCAGCCATCGCACGCCGTGATCTTCAAGCTCATGAAGGCCATCGACGCCGAGCAGTCGCTGGAGACCTTCGAAGACATCATGGGCGAAGACCCGCTGCTGGCCTACCGCTTCATGGTCTACACCAACTCGGCCGCATTGGGCCTGCGCACCGGCATCGACTCGCTGCGCAGGGGCCTGGTGATGATGGGCTACAGCTCCATCAAGCGCTGGCTCTCCGACCAGCTGCCGCACGCCAGCACCGACCCCAACATGCTGCCCGTGCGCGCCGCCATGCTGATCCGCGCGCAGCTCACCGCCCACCTGCTGGACGCAGGCATCGAGAACGACCTGCGCCGCGAGATCTACCTGTGTGGCCTGTTCTCGCAGCTGGACGAGCTGCTGGGCGAGCCCCTGGGCACCATCCTGCGCCGCCTGCCGCTGTCCGAGCGCATCTACGATGCCACGGTGCTGCGCACCGGCCCCTACACCAGCGGCCTGCAGATGGCCTGTGCGCTGGAGACGGACGACGCCAGCGCGATCCGCCAGCTCTGCGAAACCTACGAGATGGATCTGGAAGAGGTCAACCGCGCGCTGTTGCGGGTTTTGGCCGATCTGAAAGTCGAACGGCCTCCCGCCGGGCGCTGACACCCGCTCACGCTGAATCGACAGGAACCGTTCGGGCTGAGCTTGTCGAAGCTCTGCGCGGCGCTTCGTACGAAATAGCGAGCGCGAACTGCGCGCCCCACTCACCGCCCCTTCTCAGCCCGCACGCGCTCAAAGATGCGCCAGAACGCCGCATCCTGCGTGGTCGCAAAGTTGATGCGCATGAGCGTGCTGGGCTTGCGCTCTGCATGGAACAAAGCGCCGGGCGCGAGCAGGTAGCCCTCGTCCAGCATGCGCTGTGACAGGGCGTCGGTGTCCACCCCCGTCTCCACCCAGCCAAACAGGCCCACCGGCTCGGCCGCAAAGCTGCAGCCTGCGCTGAGCGCCAGCTTCACGCTGCGCGCACGCGCCGCATCCAGCCGGGTGCGGATGCGCTCGGAGTGGCGGCGCAGCTGGCCTTGCTCGATGCACAGGGCCAGGGCCTTTTCGAGCAGCGCAGGGGTGGTGAGTGTGGCCAGCAGCTTGGTGTCGAGCAACTGCTCCACCAGCGTGGGCGGCGCGGCCAGGTAGCCGATGCGCCAGTTGGGCGCGAGGATCTTGGCAAAGCCGCTCACGTAGATGGTGCGCTGCAGGCCATCGAGCGCGGTGAGGCGCGTGGCGTGCTCGGGCGCGATGTGGCTGTAGGTGTCGTCCTCCACCACATGGAAGTTGTGCTGGTTGGCCAGTTGCAGAATCCGGTGCGCGCTGCCCGGCGTGAGGCAGTAGCCCGTGGGGTTGTGGAACACGCTCACGCTCACATACAGCTTGGGCTTGTGCACCTCGCAGTATTTGGCCATCACCTCCAGGTCCGGCCCGTCGGCGCGGCGCGGCACGGGCAGGATGTGCATGCCCAGGGCGGCCAGGCGCGCAAACTCCACGGCCCAGCCGGGCTCCTCCACCATCACCGGGTCGCCCGGGCGCAGCAGGGTACGGCTCACGATGTCGAGTGCATGCGTGGCCCCCACGGTGGTGATGATGTGTTCGGGCGCGGTGTGCACATTGAGCGTGGCCAGCTTCTTGGCCAGCAGGCGGCGCAGGCCCGCATCGCCCAGCGGTTCGCCGTACTGCAGCGAAAAATCCTGCAGGCTGCGCGAACTGGTCACCTTGCGCACGGCCGCAGGCATGAAGGTGGACTCCAGCCAGTCCGGCGGAAACACGCCCATGCCGGGCTGCGGCTTGTCGCTGACCTTGTGGAACATGCCGCGGATCAGCGCCGTGGCATTGACGGGTGACACCCCGCGGCGCCCTGCGGCCCGCGCGGCAAACCAGTGGGCCGTGCTCCAGTTGGCAGCGGCGCTCTCCAGCGCCGGGTCCACGGGAGGGGCGCCATCGTCTTCGGTCGCGCTGGCCGCGCGGCCACTTTCGCGCACAAAAAAGCCCCGGTTCTTGCGCGCCTCCACCAGCCCCTGGGCCAGCAGCTGGTCGTAGGCCGCCACCACGGTGGACGGGCTCACCCCGTTCTGCTGCGCGCACTGGCGCACCGATGGCAGGCGCGCGCCCGGCGCCAGCAGGCGGTTGCGGATGCGCTCGGAGATCCGGGCCGACAACTGCTCGGTGAGCGACTGGGTGGATGATTTCATCAGCATGGCAAGGCCCCGGGCGGTGTACTGTCTTCGCAACCAATACAGATTCAGCACTGCGCTGAATGACTGTACTGGTGATGTATTGGTTCGCAAGATTACATTGAACCCACACCACCGACAAGAACCCCCTGCAAATCCCCATGAGCGCCGCCGAACTCACTGCCCTGCTGCTGTTTTGCACCGCCATGAGCTTTTCGCCGGGGCCCAACACCACCTTGTCCACCGCACTGGCGGCCAACCTGGGCCTCAAGCGCGCGCTGCGCTTTTGCCTGGCCGTGCCCGCTGGCTGGACATTGCTCATGCTGGGCAGCGGCCTGGGCCTGGGGGCGCTCATCACCGGCGTGCCTGCGCTGCGCTGGGCCGTCACGTTGCTGGGCGTGGCCTACATGCTGTGGCTGGCTTTCAAGCTCAGCCGCGCCGGGCAGCTGACCGAAGTGGACAGCAACCGCCTCAACGTGACCTTCTGGCAGGGCGTGGGCCTGCAGTTCGTGAACATCAAGGCCTGGATGCTGGCACTCACGCTCAGCGCGGGCTGGGTGGTCAATGCCGCCGGGCAGCCCGCTGCCAACCCGGGCGAGCGCCTGGCCATCATCTGCGGCGTGATGATGGTGTTTGCCTTCACCAGCAACTTCGTCTACGCGCTGGTCGGCTCGCTGTTGCGCCAGTGGCTGGCGCAAGGCGCACGCCTGCTGTGGTTCAACCGCGCGCTGGCACTCGTGCTGGTGCTCACTGCAACCTGGATGCTCACCCTATGAACCGCTCACAGGAAAAAGAAGCCCTGCTCTGGGGCCTGGTCGGCGTCACGCTGTTTGCCGCCACCCTGCCCATGACACGGCTGGCGGTGGGCTCCACCGACGCGCCGCAGCTGTCCCCCTGGTTTGTCACCTTCGGGCGGGCCGCCGTGGCCGGGCTGCTGTCCATCGGCTACCTGCTGTGGCAGCACGCACAAGGGCGCCTGAACCGGCCCACGCGGGCCGAATGGCCCCTGCTGGGCATCACGGCCTTTGGGGTGATCGTGGGCTTCCCGCTGTTCCTGGCGCTGGCATTGCGCCATGTGCCCAGCACCCACGGTGCCGTGGTCACCGCCCTGCTGCCGCTGTCCACCGCTTTGCTCGGCGCGCTGTGGTACCGGCAGCGGCCCTCGGCAGGCTTCTGGGCCTGCGCGGTGCTGGGCAGCGGGCTGGTGCTGGGTTTCATGGTGTGGCGTGCGGGTGGCCTGTACCTGGGTGCGGCCAACATCTACCTGCTGATCGCCATGACCACGGGCGCCCTGGGCTACATCGGCGGCGCCCGCCTCACGCCCCGCCTGGGGGCCGAGCAGGTCATCTGCTGGGTGCTGGTGTGTAGCCTGCCGCTCACCCTGCCCGTGGCCTGGTGGTTTGCCCCGGCGATCCCTTCCAGCATTGGCGCCATGAGCTGGGTGGGCTTCCTCTACGTGGCCCTGTTCTCGATGTGGATCGGCTTCTTCGCGTGGTACCGCGCCCTGGCGCTGGGCGCCGTGCGGGTCAGCCAGATACAGCTGGTGCAGCCCTTCCTGAGCCTGCTGTTTGCGGTGCCGCTGCTGGGCGAGCACCTGGATGCCGTCACCCTGGTGTTTGCCGTGGCCGTGATTGCCACGGTGTTCGTGGGCAAACGCATGCCTGTTCACACCGCAGAAAGACCCGCCACATGAAGATGAGCGACATCCCCTTTGCCACCACCGACTGGGCCGCCGTGCCGCGCGAAGAAAAAAGCGCGCAGGCAGGCCAGGCGTTCTGGCGCACCCAGCAGTTTGGCGATGTGCGCGTGCGCATGGTCGAGTACACCCCCGGCTATGTGTCCGACCACTGGTGCGTCAAAGGCCATGTGCTGCTGTGCCTGAGCGGCGAACTGCACACCGAGCTGCAGGACGGCCGCCAGTTCACCCTGACGGCAGGCATGAGCTACCAGGTGGCGGACAATGCGGAACCACACCGGTCCACAGCACCACAGGGCACCACCCTGTTTGTGGTGGACTGAAGGAACACCATGCACACCTCTGTGGGACATGGACTGCGGCAGTTGCCCGGCCCGAACGGCGAACGCTTTGCAGCGCTGATGGCGCATGGCAGCATGCGCACCGAGCTGTATGCGCCGCGCGGCCAGGACCCGCAGCAGCCCCATGCGCAGGACGAGCTGTATTTTGTCCAGAGCGGCCAGGGCGAGTTTGTGCAGGGCGACACCCGTCACCGCTTTCAGGCGGGGGACGCTTTTTTTGTACCAGCGGGGCAAGTGCACCGCTTTGAGCATTTTTCGGACGATTTTGTAACGTGGGTGGTCTTTTGGGGACCACCCGGAGGAGAACGAGAGTGAAACTGAACGACCTTCCACAGAACAGCACCTGGACCCTGGCACGCCGTGCCGAGCGCATGAACCCCTCGGTCATCCGCGAAATCCTCAAGGTCACCGAAAAGCCCGGCATCATCAGCCTGGCGGGCGGCCTGCCCTCGCCCAAGACCTTCCCCGTGTCGGCCTTCGCCGCCGCCTCGGCCGCCGTGCTGGCCAACGACGGCCCCGCCGCCCTGCAGTACGCCGCGAGCGAAGGCTACGCCCCGCTGCGCCAGGCGATTGCCGACTTCCTGCCCTGGGATGTGGATGCCGACCAGATCCTGATCACCACCGGCTCGCAGCAGGCGCTGGACCTGATCGCCAAGGTGCTCATCGACGAAAACAGCCGCGTGCTGGTCGAAACCCCCACTTACCTGGGCGCGCTGCAGGCCTTCACCCCCATGGAACCCAGCGTGGTGGCCGTGGCCAGCGACGACGAAGGTGTGCTCATCGACGACCTGAAAGCCAAGGTGGGCACGGGCGCCGACAAGGCACGGTTCCTGTACGTGCTGCCCAACTTCCAGAACCCCACGGGCCGCACCATGACCGAAGCCCGCCGTGCCGCGCTGGTGAAGGCCGCTGCCGAGCTGAACCTGCCGCTGGTGGAAGACAACCCCTACGGCGACCTGTGGTTTGACAACCCGCCGCCCGCACCGCTCACGGCCCGCAACCCCGAAGGCTGCATCTACATGGGCTCGTTCTCCAAGGTGCTGGCCCCCGGCCTGCGCCTGGGCTTCGTGGTGGCCCCCAAGGCCGTGTACCCCAAGCTGCTGCAGGCCAAGCAGGCCGCCGACCTGCACACCCCCGGCTACAACCAGCGCCTGGTGGCCGAGGTGATGAAGGGCAACTTCCTGGACCGCCACGTGCCCACCATCCGCGCGCTGTACAAGCAGCAGTGCGAAGCCATGCTGGCCGCATTGACCCAAGAAATGGCGGGCCTGGGCGTCGAGTGGAACCGCCCCGACGGCGGCATGTTCCTGTGGGTGCGCCTGCCCGAAGGCATGAGCGCGATCGAGCTGCTGCCCCAGGCCGTGGAACGCAACGTGGCCTTCGTGCCCGGCGCGGCCTTCTATGCCGACAACGCCGACCCGCGCACGCTGCGCCTGTCGTTCGTCACTTCGACGGTCGAGCAGATCGCCACCGGCATCGCCGCGCTGGCTGCAGCCATTCGCAGCCACAAGGGCTGACAGGCATGCTGAGGCTCTGGGGTCGCCTGTCGTCCATCAACGTGCGCAAGGTCGTCTGGGCCGCGCAGGAGCTGGGCATCACGCTGCAGCGCACCGACGCGGGCGGCCAGTACGGCATCGTGCGCGAGGCGCGCTTCCTGGGCCTCAACCCCAACGGCCTGGTGCCGCTGATCGAGGATGAAGACACGGGCGTGACGCTGTGGGAGTCCAACCCCATCGTGCGCTACCTGTGCGCCCGGCATTCGCTGGGCAACCTCTACCCCGAAGACCTGCCCACGCGTTTTGCCGCCGAGCAGTGGATGGACTGGCAGCAGACCACGCTGAACCCCGCCGGGCGCGATGCGTTCCTGCAGTGGGTCCGCACGCCTGCCGCGCAGCGCAATGACGCGCTCATCGCCGCGTCGGTCGCCCTGACCGAGCCGCTGATGGCGATGCTGGACGCGCACCTGGCGCGCCAGCCCTTTTTGGCGGGCGAGCGCTTCACCATGGCCGACATCCCGGTGGGCTGCGAAATCCACCGCTGGTGGGGCCTGCCCCAGGTGCGCCCCGCACGGCCGCACCTGGAGCGGTGGTACAACATGGTCAGCACCCGCCCCGGCGCCCGGGGCGTACTGGACCAGCCCCTTTCCTAAGCAGCCATGCACCAGCGCCCCTTCAAGCAGATCGACGTCTTCAGCGACCGCCCCGGTTACGGCAACCCCGTGGCCGTGGTGCTCGATGCCGATGGCCTCAGCGACAGCGACATGCGCCGCTTTGCCGCCTGGACCAACCTGTCGGAAACCACCTTCCTGATGCCGCCCACCGACGCAGGGCGCGCGGCCGGGGCCGACTACCGCCTGCGCATCTTCAGCCCCAATGGCGAGCTGCCTTTTGCAGGCCACCCCACGCTGGGCACCTGCCACGCCTGGCTGCAGGCGGGCAACGCCCCCCGCCAAGGGGGCATGGTGATCCAGGAATGTGCGCTGGGCCTGGTGCGCATTGCACATGCCGACGGCACCCTGGCCTTTGCCGCGCCGCCGCTCAAGCGCAGCGCCCCCAGCCCCGCTCTGGTGCCGCTGATCGCGAGCGCCCTGGGCCTGCGCCCGCAGCAGATTCTGGGCGCGCAGCTGCTCGACAACGGCCCCGTGTGGCTGGGCCTGCTGCTGGACAGCGCCGACACCGTGCTGGGCCTGCAGCCCGACCATGCGCGCCTCAAGGACCTGGGCCAGGACGTGGGCGTGATCCATGTCAGCCCCACGGCCAGCAACACCAGCCAGCCGGGTGCCGTGGTGCGCGCGTTTGCCGCGCCCATGGGCAACCCCGAAGACCCGGTGACGGGCACCCTCAACGCCAGCCTGGCCGAATGGCTGATTGCCGACGGCCTGGCCCCCCGCAGCTACCTGGTGGCCCAGGGCGAATGCCTGGGCCGCGCGGGCCGCGTGCACATCCGCCAGGACGACGACCACCAGCTGTGGGTGGGCGGCCGCGCCGTCACCTGCATCGAAGGCACGGTGCTGCTATGAGCCCGCGCCGCCCTGCCCCACGCCCCAGCGGCTGATTCGATCTGGACCCCGCGCGCAACGCGGGCCGGGCCACCACCAACTCTTCTCCACCGGAAATGCACACCCGGTGAGCCCCCGGCGTGCCCGGCCCACCCCACTTCACTGCTTTTTTGTTTCCAAGGACCTGACCACCATGCACCAACGCCCCTTCCAGCAAGTCGATGTTTTCACCGCCACGCCCTACCGTGGCAACCCCCTGGCCGTGGTGCTGGACGGCTCCGGCCTCAGCACCGAAGCCATGCAGGAGTTCACCAACTGGACCAACCTGTCCGAAGCCACCTTCCTGCTGCCCCCCACCCCGGAAGGCCGCGCGGCCGGAGCCGACTACCGCGTGCGCATCTTCAGCCCGGGGCGCGAGTTTCCGTTCGCCGGCCACCCCACCCTGGGCAGCTGCCACGCCTGGCTGAAGGCAGGCGGCCAGCCGCAGGTGGCAGGCCAGGTGGTGCAGGAATGTGGCGTGGGCCTGGTCCCGCTGCGCCAGGACGGCGAGCGCCTGGCCTTTGCCGCGCCGCCCCTGATCAAGAGCGGCCCACTGGCCGAAGACGATGTGGCGCTGATTGCACGCGGCCTGGGCGTGGCACGCAGCGACATCCTGCACCACGCCTGGTGCGACAACGGCCCGAACTGGCGCGGCGTGATGCTGGCGAGCAGCGAGCAGGTGCTGGCGCTCCAACCCGACGCCAGCATCCTCGGCCAGCTGGACGTGGGCGTAGTGGGCCCGCGTGGCAAGGTCGGTGTCATCGGCAGCACCGATACCGATGGCATTGCGTTTGAAGTGCGCGCCTTTTTCCCCGGCAACAACGGCCTGGCCGAAGACCCCGTGACCGGCAGCCTGAACGCCGCGCTGGCGCAGTGGCTCATTGGCGCAGGCCTCGCCCCCACGCAGTACGTGGCCAGCCAGGGCACCTGCCTGGGCCGCGCGGGGCGCGTGTACGTGGAGCAGGACGGCGACACCCTCTGGGTCGGCGGCAGCAGCGTCACCTGCATGGCGGGCGAGGTGCTGTTGTGACGACCATCGCCAACGCCCCCTGCGTGGACCACCTGGTGGTGCTCGCGGCCGACCTGGCCAGCGGCCTGGCCTGGTGCGAACGCACGCTGGGTGTGACCCCCACCGCAGGCGGCGAACACCCGCTGATGGGCACACACAACCGCATCTTCAACATCTCCGGGCCCGCGCACCCGCGCGCCTACCTGGAGATAATCGCTATAAATTCAATAGCTACTCCCGCAATACCAGCAGGCGCAAGGCGCTGGTTTGACATGGATGATGCGGCCCTGCAGCAGCAAGTGGTGCAGCACGGGCCGCAGCTCATCCACTGGGTGGCCAGCGTGCCCGATGTGGCCGAGCGCTGCACCGCCCTGGCGGCGCTGGACGTGGAGCGCGGCGCCGTGATCACCGCCAGCCGCCCCACGCCGAACGGCCTGCTGCAGTGGCAGATCACGGTGCGCAGCGACGGCCTGCGCCTGATGGACGGCTGCCTGCCCACCCTCATCCAGTGGGGCCCCGTGCACCCCTGCGACAGCCTGCCCGCGAGTGGCGTGCAGTTGCAGCGGCTCACGCTGCAGCACCCGCAGGCCGCCACGTTGCAGGCCGCGTGCCAGGCCATCGGCACGGCGGGCCACGTGGTCATTGCGGCGCGCGATGCCCCCAACCTCACCGCACAACTCATCACCCCCCTCGGCCCGGTCACCCTGGCCTCACGCACACCGGAGTAAACACCATGCTGTTTTCACCACAAGAACTGCTCCTCTTTGCCCTCGCCGCCCTGGTGCTGGTGCTCACGCCCGGCCCCAACATGGTGTACTGCGTCTCGCGCAGCCTCACCCAAGGGCCGCGCGCAGGGCTCATCTCGCTGACCGGCGTGGTGCTGGGTTTTGTCGTGCACCTGCTGGCGGCGGCCCTGGGCCTCACCGCGCTGCTGGCCGCCGTGCCGCTGGCGTTTGATGCCATCCGCTACGCCGGGGCCGCTTACCTGCTGTGGATGGCCTGGCAGGTCGTCAAACCCGGTGGCGCCGCGCCCTTCGAGGCCCGCAACCTGCCGCACGACAGCCCGCGCACGCTGTTCCTCATGGGCTTCATGACCAACCTCTTGAACCCGAAGGTGGCCATGTTCTACCTGTCGTTCTTCCCGCAGTTTCTGCACCCCGAGCGCGGCCAGCTGCTGCAACAAAGCCTGACGCTGGGCGCGGTGCAGATCAGCACCAGCGCCGCCGTGAACGCGCTGCTGGTGCTGGGCGCCGCCCGCGTGGCCCTGTTCCTCAACCGCAACGCCGCATGGATGCGCGCCCAGCGCTACTTCATGGGCACCGTGCTGGGCCTGCTCGCCCTGCGCCTCCTCACCGAAAAGAAAGCCGCCGCATGAACACCCGCCTCGACCCCACCACCCTGCTGCCCACCCTGGCCGACATCGAAGCCGCCGCCCAGGTCGTCTACCGCGACTTTGCCGCCACGCCCCAGTACCGCTGGGCGCTGCTCAGCCAGCGCCTGGGCACCGACTGCTGGCTCAAGCACGAGAACCACACGCCCGTGGGCGCCTTCAAGATTCGCGGCGGCCTGACCTACTTCGACCAGCTTGCGCAACGCGGCGCACTGCCCCAAGAGGTCATCAGCGCCACACGCGGCAACCATGGCCAGAGCATGGGCTGGGCCGCGCGCCGCCACGGCGTGGCCTGCACCATCGTCGTGCCACGTGGCAACTCGCTGGAGAAGAACGCGGCCATGCGCGCCCTGGGTGTCACGCTCATCGAACATGGCGACGACTTTCAGGAAGCGCGCGAACACGCCATGCAATTGGCTGCCCAGCGCGGCGCGCACATGGTGCCCAGCTTCCACCCCGGCCTGCTGCGTGGCGTGGCGACCTACTGGTGGGAGTTTTTGCGCGCCGTGCCGCAGCTGGATGTGGTGTACGTGCCCATCGGACAGGGCTCGGGCGCGTGCTCGGCCATCGCCGCCAAGCTGGCGCTGCAGCACCCCGTGCGCGTGGTCGGCGTGGTCAGCAGCCACGCTACCACCTATGCCGATTCGCTGGCCGCTGGCCATGTGGTGGAGGCACCCGTCACCACCCAGCTCGCCGACGGCATGGCCTGCCGCGTGGCCGACGCCGAGGCGCTGGCCGTGATGGCCCCGCACATCGACCACATCGTGCAGGTGAGCGACGATGAGGTGGCCGCCGCCATGCGCGCCATCTTTACCGACACCCACAACGTGGCCGAGGGTGCGGGCGCTGCGGCCCTGGCGGCGGCGCTGCAGGAGCGCGATGCCCTGCAGGGCCAGAACGTGGGCCTGGCGTTGACGGGCGGCAACGTGGATGCCCCGATGTTTGCCAATACGCTCGCCAAGCACTGACAGTCTGCTGGACAATGCCCCTCGCACGGCCACCACCACGGTGGCGTGACATAAAAAGAGAGGGAGTGTCCATGGCAAGCCAAGCACCGTCCGGCTACCGCTGGGGCCTGTGCGCAGTCATCGCGTTGCAGTGCCTGCTGATTCTCGCGTTCATCTACCGGGGGCTGTCTGCCCCCGGCCTCTTCGGGCCCCGCCTGCCCGCCGTGCAGGGAGAAACGCTCTGGCTCGAAAGCCATGGCGCCCTCCACCAGTTCGACGCCGCAGGCCAGCGGCTGCAGCAGATCCCCCTGCGCGAGTTGAAGATTTCCGACAGCCCCACCAGCCTGCAGTTCACGCAAGAGCAGGTGGCCTGGGTGCACGACGAAAGCCGCGTGGTCCGCTGCGACCTGCAGCAGCGCCAATGCCTGCCGGTGGAGCTGGCGGGGCTGGACACCCGCCGGGGCTACCGCTGGGTGCGGGTGAGTGCGGACGAGTCGGAAATCACCGTCTCCGATGCCTCGGAGCACCGCGTGCTGGTGTACCGGCGCGACCCCATCACCGCGCGCTACACGCTGGCGCGCACCGAGGCGCAGGGCATGCGCTTCCCCAACCAGACCCTGCAGGTGGGCGACGCCCTGTGGGTGGCCAACACCAACCGCCACCAGATCGTGCAGCTGCGCACCGGCCCGGACGGCAAGACCGTGCGGCAGCAGCACCCCATCGCCCACCCCGACCTGCGGCCCGGGCGCGCGTTTCCGTTTGCCATGGCACAGGACCCGCGCGGGCAGCTGTGGGTGCTGGTGGCCAGCGTGGACATGCAGAACGCCGACCTGCTCATGATGGGCCCGCAGCTGCAGCCCGAGCGGGTGATCCCCCTGGCCCCCAAGCAGGACCCGAACGCGATTGCGCTGTTCCAGCAGCACATGCTGCTCACCGACATGAGCAACTTCCTGGTGCGCAGGCTGGACCTGCATGGCCGCGTGCTGGGGCCGTTTGGTGACGCGGCCTTCCAGGCTGAACTGACGACGGCGCGCAACCAGGCCAGCTGGTCGCGGCGCATGCCCGCGCTGCTGCTGGGCAGCGTGGCCGTGCTGATGCTGGTGGCCCTGTGGCTGGCCTGGAAGGCGGGCGAGCTGCGGCAGCTGCGCGGCGCCGCATGGCGGGCCGACCCCGAGGACAGCCCGCAGGACGAGACGGGCCCTGCGCCCGTGACAACCACCGCAGCCAAAGAGGCTGCGGCCGCCGCTTTCGCAGGCGCCGCCACCCCCATCCCGCCCGGCCGGGTGACCATGGTCAAGGCGCTGCCTGGCAGTACCCGCACGCGGCGGCGCCTGCTGCTGGCCACCAGCGCCCTGGCGCTTTTGGTCATGGGCGCCCTGCTGTACTGGATATGGCCCATGTTCTACCAGCACGACTGCGCCCCCGGCACCGCCTGCCCGGTGTGGCTGCCGTATGGCCTGGCAGTGCTGGCCCTGGTGCCGATGATCCTGCCCCTGGTTCTGTGGCGCAGGCTGAAGGCGCTGGAAACCATCCGCATCGGCACCGATGGCCAGCAGGTGCAGGCCCGGGTGGGCAACAAGCGCTACCAGGCCCCGGCGCACCAGGTCACCTGCACGCGCCAGCAGCTGCTGATCGGCCTGGGGGTGGTGCCACTGCGCCTCAACGGCGAAGCCCTGTTTGACGAAGCACTGCTGCGCCGCGACTTCATCCACCGCCTGCCCCAGATGCAAATGCACAACAGCCCCTGGAGCGCCGGGCTGCTGGGCCACTGGTGGAAACATGGCGGCTGGCAGGGGCGCGCCATCGTGATCGGGTTCGGCGCCCTGTGTGCGCTGCTGGCCTGGCTGATGGTGGGGCTGCTGGTGCTGCGCGGACTGTCGGCGTGGCTGACGACGCTGCTCTGAGCCGGACACCGTTCCGCTGCTGCAGCGCAACATCAAAAACTCCCAAATTGATAGCACCGGTCGCACTAGCGACAAGCGTGCTGCGCCGGGTTCATCACAATCCGGCGCATGGGAACCCTCTACCTCGTGCGCCATGGCCAGGCCTCGTTTGGCGCAGAAAACTACGACCAGCTCAGCCCCGTCGGCCACCAGCAGGCGGTGCGGCTGGGTCAGTTCTGGCGCGAACGCGGCCAGCGCTTTGACGCCGTGATCACCGGCACGCTGCAGCGCCATGTGCAGACGTTGGGCGGCATCGTGGAAGGCCTGGGCTCCGCCCCCGAGGCTTTGCGCCTGCCCGGCCTCAATGAATACGACAGCCACGCGCTGATCGCCGCCATCCACCCCCAGCCGCTGGGCCCCGCCGACACACCCGAGCGCTACCGCGCGCACTTTCGCATCCTGTGCGACGCGCTGGCGCAATGGATGGCCGGTGTCATCAGCCCCCAGGGCATGCCCAGCTGGAACGAGTTTTCCGCCGGTGTGCGCAGCGCGCTCGACCATGTGCGCCACCACCACGCGGGCCAGAACGTGTTGCTGGTGAGCAGCGGCGGCCCCATCTCCACCGCCGTGGGCGAGGTGCTGGGCACCGCGCCCGAGGTGACAATTGCGCTGAACATGCGCATCCGCAACAGCGCAGTGACCGAGTTCTCCATCTCGCCCAAACGGCTGATGCTGCAGACCTTCAACACGCTGCCGCACCTGAACGAGGTGGAGCATGCGAATTGGGTGACACACGCCTGAAGTTTTGAGCTTTTTTGGCCGTTGCCGCGCTATGGATAAGCGTTTATAGCTATGTTTTTAATAGCAAACTAGCCATTCACTGTGCAGCCACCGCCTGAACGGGTCGCCGCCGGTGCCGTGGCGGCTGGTAGCGTGGCCCCACCGTGCGCTATGGTGGGTGTTTTGAGCCGCTCACTGCCACCCCATGCGCTGCACCACCCCACCCGTTCTCGCCCTGCTGGCAGTCCTCTGGATGCCCGCTCCTGCACCCGCGCAGGACGAGCCTCCGTCCAAGGCTGCGCAGAACCTCCTTTGGAAAGGCATGGACGCGGTGCTGGCGGGCTGCGTCGGCGCCCGCCCCGCCCCGCAGCAGTGCCCGGCCGGGCGCGTTGCCAAGGCATCCAGGCCCCAGACGATGGAGCGCTCCGATGGCAGCGGCAAGATCACCCTGCAGGCGGTGGAGTACCCGGGCCTGTCCATGTCGCTGCGCAACCGGCAGGTGGTGGGGCTGGAGATCACTCAGGCATCGTGGCCTGTGCCCCATGATTTGCGCGTGGGCACGGCCGCCGCGCGGGTGCGCCAGGTGTTGGGCGCCCCCACGATGGAGGGCCCGGGGCCGGACGGGGTCCAGGGGCTGTCGTACTGCGAGAAGGAAAACTGCGTGCAATTTCTGGTGCACGTCGCTACCGGGACGATCCGCCGGGTACGGTGGAGCTTCTACTACGACTGACTGCGGCTGACTGGCCTGCGGCCCCGCCCCTTGTCAGGGGCGATCCGCTCAGCGCAGGGGATGTTCGCGCAAGGTGCTGAGCGGCAGCGCCTGCAGCTCCTGCAGCAGCGCCACCAGTTGCTGCGCAGCGGCCTGCACCACCGCCTGCCCCTTGTCGGCCGTGGCGGCGGCGGCATCGCCCACGGCGCCTGCCGGGTGGTAGTCCTGCATCTGCCAGCCCAGTTTGGCGGTTTTGCCATTGCCCAGGATGGCGTAGCGCTCAGACCGGTCCTGCGAGGTGGAGCGGAAGTTCTGCGCATGCGCCATGTGCACCGTGGCGGGCGCCAGGTGCAGCATCATGGATGTCTCGATCTCGCCCGCGTGGATGCCAAAGCGGTGCTCCTGCGCGCTGAATTGCCCCGCCACCGCCTCGGGCAGCGGCAGGCTGAACCAGCTGGCGCTGTAAACGATGAGGTCGCAGCGCGTGCGCAGCTCGCGCGCCACGATGTCCATCACACTCACCTGGCCGCCATGGCCGTTGAACAGCAGCAGTTTCTTGACGCCCGCGCGGGCCACACATTCGCCGATCTCGGTCCACAGCGCGATCACCGTGGCGGGTGACAGCGTGAGCGTGCCGGGGAAGCGGATGTGCTCCGGGCTCAGGCCCACGTTCTGCGGGGGCAAAAAGAGTACGGGCAGGTCGGCGGGCAGTTGGGGCAGCGTGGCGTCAATCACGCCCTGCAGCAGCGTCGCATCCACCGAGAGCGGCAGGTGCGGGCCATGCTGCTCGATGGCCGCCACGGGCAACACGGCCACCACCTGGTCGGCCTGGCCCGCGCTTTGCAGCGCGGCAAAGTCGCGGGTGGACAGGTCGGCCCAGAAACGCGAGGGCAAGGTGGGGCGGGCGGGTGGGGGCGCAAGGGCGGCGGTCATGGCGTGATGGTAGTCGCAGCGGCAGCGGCCGCCTACGCCGCAGGCTGGCTACCGAAGCACCGTGGTAACCAGCCAGAACAGAAGGTGCCCTGCGCCCATCACCGACACCAGTGCAAACGCCAGCCCGCTGGCCCGCGTACCCAGCCCACGGCGGCGCTGCCAGGCGCGCACCACCAGCGCCACCAACCAGCCCACGGTGGCCAACACGGCCCACGGCATCCACAGCATCCACAGCAGCCCTTTGCCCAGGCAGCCAAAGTTCTCGCAATACAGCATGAAGCTGTAGTGCGACAGCACCACCAGCAGCGCGCACAGGCCCAGCAGCAACGCATCGAGCGTGCGCGACACCCAGACGGCCGCGCGAGAGATCGGTGCCGGAGAAGGCGACAACGGCGATGAAGGCAAAGGCGTATCCATAACAAGCCGTGGGCAGAGTGGTGTGGGATGGGGCGGCAGAACCCCTGCAGCCCAGCATAGCGCCCGCCCCTGCCCCGCGTGCTGCCGCCCATCCCGCTACCATCACCGCATGACCCACGACCTCTTCCGCCAAGACGCCTACCTGCGCGAATGCAGCGCCCACATCACCGCCACCTCCGATGCCGGCATCGTGCTGGACCAGACCGTGTTCTACCCCCTGGGCGGCGGCCAGGCCGGTGACAGCGGTGTGCTGGTGCTGGCAGACGGCACCACGATCACCATTGCCGACACCCGCAAGGGCAAGGACGCCGACGGCAACCCCACCAGCGACATCGTGCACATCCCCGCCCCCGGGCAAGAAGACCGCGTGGCGCAGCTCACACCCGGTGCGGCCGTCACCGCCCGCATTGACTGGGAGCGCCGCCACCGCATGATGCGGCTGCACACCACCAGCCACCTGCTGTGCCATGTGGTGCCGCAGCTGGTCAACGGCTGCTCCATCACACCCGACTACGCGCGGCTGGACTTTGCGATGACCGACCCGCTGGACAAGGAGCAGCTCACGGCCGCCATCGCCACCCTTGTGGCCGCTGCGCATCCGCTCACCGTGGCCTCGATCAGCGATGAAGAACTGGACGCCAACCCCGCGCTGGTCAAAAGCATGAGCGTGCAGCCACCGCGTGGCACGGGGCGCATCCGCACCATCCGCATCGGCGGGGAGGGCGACGCGCCGCTGATCGACCTGCAGCCCTGTGGCGGCACGCATGTGGCCAACACGTCGGAGATTGGCGGCATCGTGGTGACGAAAATCGAAAAGAAAAGCGCGACCACCCGCAGGGTGGTGCTGGGCTTCGCCCCGTGAGCGCAGCGCAAAGCTGCCGCACCCCACTGTCAACAATCTTGAACCACAGCCCCCCACCTGTTGCAATGGCTTACCCCGGCTGACGCACAACGGGGACAATAGCGGCTCGCGCGCGACCCCTCTGGTTTTTCGCCAGCCCTCCCCGGGGCGCAGCGCCCACTCCTTGCCTGCCGCCATGCCGATCTCCCTGCGCTCCATCTCTTTCGCCACCCTGCGCCAGCACCGCTGGTTCCGCCCCGCCGTCCGCGCGCTGGCGGGTTTGATCGGTTTGTGGCTGCTCACCTGGCTGGCCGTCCCGCCGCTGCTCAAGGGCCCGCTGGAGCGCATCGCGTCCGAGCAACTGGGTCGCACCGTGACCGTGGGCGGCATCGACTTCCAGCCCTGGAGCCTGGAATTTGCCCTGCGTGACGTGGCCGTGGCGGGCGCCAACGGCGCGCCCCCGCAGCTGACCATTGGCCGCATCTACGCCGATGGCGAGCTGCAGTCGCTGCTGCGCCTGGCACCTGTGGTGGACGCCTTCACCATCGACAACCCCGTGCTGCGCATCACCCACCTGGGCGACGGCCGCTACGACGTGGACGACATCATCGCCAAGGTCACCGCGCCCCAAAGCGAACCGGAGCCCGACCAAGGCCCTGCGCGCCTGGCGCTGTACAACCTGGCGCTCACGGGCGGCAGCATCGACTTCATTGACAACAGCGTGGGCGCCACCCACACGGTGCGCGACCTGGCCCTCAAGGTGCCTTTCATCAGCACCCTGCCCTCGCAGCGCGAAGTGAAGGTGGAGCCCCACCTGGCGTTTGCGCTCGATGGCAGCCGGTTTGACTCGTCCGCCCAGGGCACACCGTTTGCACAGACCGGCCAGGCCGATGCACAAATCCGGCTGGACGGGCTGAACCTTGCACCCTACCTGGGCTATCTGCCCGCCAATCTGCCCGTCAAGGTGCTGGGCGCCACGCTGGACGCGGATGTGAAAGTGGCCTTTGAACAGCACCCGCGCATGGCCGTGAAGCTGACCGGCACCGTGCAAGCCAGCGGTGTGCGCATGGCCGACCGCCAGGGCGCCGACCTGCTGAGCTACGAGCGCCTGAAGATCGACATGGCCGATGTACGCCCGCTGGAGCAGGTGGTGCGCCTGCAGCATGTGGAGCTGACGGCCCCGGTGGTCACCGCCACGCGCGATGCGGCAGGGCTGATCAACCTGGCGCAATTGGCAGCGCCCGCCCCGCAGCCCACTGCGGCCAAGGGCAAGGCCACCGCGCCTGCGGCGCCTGCATCTTCGGCAGAACCTGCGTCTTCTTCACCGCCGGCCAGCGCCAGTGCAGCACCTGCCTCTGCAAGCCAAGCCAAGGCCAAGACCCAAGCCGCCCCCGCCTGGGCGGTGGAAGTGGCCACCGCCGCCGTGCGCGGCGGCACCCTGCGCTGGACCGATGCCACCACGCGCCCCGCCGCCGCCTTGCAGGCCACCGAGTTCGCGCTGGAGGCCGCCGACATCGCCCTGCCTTTTGCCAAAGACAACGCCAAGCCCGTCACCTTCAAGGGCGGGCTCAACCTGCAGGGCAGCACGCTCAGCTTCACCGGCGAAGCCACGGACCAGAAAGCCCAGGTCAACACCACCCTGAACGCCCTGGCACTGCAACTGGCCGCGCCCTACCTGGCCCAGTCGCTGGAGCCCACGGTAACCGGCCAGCTCACAGGCGATGTGGGTGTGCTGTGGCAAGCCCCCACCGCAGCGGCCGCGCAGGCAGGCGCCACGGGCGTCACGGTCAAGGCGGGCCCCCTGGCGCTGGAGCAACTGGCCGTCAAGCAGGGCAAGACCACCTTGGCCAGCCTGGGCAAGCTGGAGATTGCGGGCGCCGAAGTGCCCCTGGACGCACGCACCGCCACGCTGGAGCGCCTGGCCATCAGCCAGCCGCAACTGGCGGTGGAGCGCGGCGCAGACGGGCGATGGATGTTTGAGCGCTGGCTGAAGACGCCTCCGACTGCGCAAGGCAGCGCCACGACAACAGCCGATGCAGCCCCCGCCAGCAACACCGCGCCCTGGAAACTGCGCGTGGCCGATTTCTCGCTGCAGGGCGGCACGATCTCGCTGGCCGACAACGCCCAGCCACGCCCCGTGGCTCTGGACGTGACGGCCCTGGGCATCACCGCCCGCAACCTGGCCAGCGACGGCAGCAAGCCCGAGGCCTTGACGCTCACCGCCCGCGCCGCTGCGCCGGGCAAGGGCGGCAACAAAGCCACGCCCGGCAAGATCGACTACCAGGGCACGCTGGCCCTGCAGCCCCTGGCGGCACAGGGCCAGCTGGAGGCCACGCGCCTGCCGCTGCACGCGCTGGACGGCTACCTGGCCAGCCAGCTGTCGGTGGAGCTGCTGCGCGCCAACGTGGGCTACCGGGGCCAGGTGGCGCTGGCACAGTCCGACAAGGGCGTCAGCCTGCGCCTGGCGGGCGATGCGGTGGTCGAAGACCTGCAGGCCAACAGCACGGCCGCCTTCACCCCCAAGACCGAGGCCCAGGTGGGCGAGGAACTGCTGGCCTGGAAGAGCCTGAACCTGCGCGGCCTGGCCGTGGCCATAGCCCCCGCCGCCGCGCCGCGCGTGGAGGTGAAGGAAACCAGCCTGGTGGACTTTTTTGCGCGCGTCACCGTGAACGAGGTCGGCCGCATCAACCTGAGCGACATCGCCAAGACGCCGGAAGAAGCCCGCGCCGCCAATGCCGCCAGCGCTTCGGCCAATACGCCCCCCGCCAGCACAGCGGCTGCGCCCACAGCCACCGCAGCAGCGCCTGCAGCCTCTGCCCCGGCCGCCGTCGCACAGGCCAACCCGCTCGCGCCCGTGGTGTTGTTCGGGCCGGTGAGCCTGGTCAATGGCCGGGTGGCGTTTTCGGACTTTTTCATCAAGCCCAACTACGCGGCCAACCTCTCCGAGCTGACCGGCAAGCTCAGCGCGTTTTCGTCGCAGGCGCCCGGAGGCGACCCTGTGCTGGCCGACCTGGAGCTGCGCGGTCGCGCCGAAGGCTCGGCCTCGCTCGAAATCACCGGCAAGCTCAACCCCCTGGCCCAGCCTCTGGCGCTCGACATCACCGGCAAGGTACGCGACCTCGAGCTGCCCCCGCTCACGCCCTACGCGGTGAAATACACGGGCCACGGCATCGAGCGCGGCAAGCTCAGCGTGGACGTGAACTACAAGGTGCTGCCCAGTGGCCAGCTCACCGCCAGCAACCGCCTGGTGCTGCACCAGCTGACCTTTGGCGAGGCCGTGGAGGGCGCCCCCAACAGCCTGCCCGTGAAGCTGGCCGTGGCCCTGCTGGCCGACCGCCAGGGCGTGATCGACCTGGACCTGCCCATCAGCGGCTCGCTCAACGACCCGCAGTTCCGCATCGGCCCCGTGATCTTCAAGATCATCGTCAACCTCATCGGCAAGGCGCTGACCTCGCCCTTCAGCCTGCTGGCCAGCGCTTTTGGCGGCGGCGACGAGATGAGCCACGTGCCCTTTGCCCCCGGCAGCGCCACCCTCACGCCCGAGGCGCAGCAAAACCTGGACAAGGTGGCCAAGGCCCTGGCCGACCGCCCCACGCTCAAGATCACCGTGACCGGCACCGCCAGCTTGGCCGACGAGCGTGAAGGCCTGCAGCGCGAAAGCCTGCAGCAGCGGGTGCTGGCCGAAAAGCGCCGCGCCAACCCGGGCGACACCGCCCCCGTGTCGGCCGCCGAATACCCCGCCCTGCTCAAGGAGGTTTACCGCCGCGCCGACATGCCCAAGCCGCGCAACCTGGTCGGCCTGGCCAAGGAGCTCACCGTGCCCGAGATGGAAGCCCTGCTTCTGGCCAACCAGGCCGCCACCGAGGCCATGGCCGCCGAACTGGCCACGCAGCGCGGCGAGGCGATCCGCGCCTATCTGGTGGCGCAGAAGCTGCCAGTAGAGCGGTTGTTTGTAGCGGCCCCCAAGGCTGGAAAACAGCCCGAAAAGTGGACCCCCCGTGCGGATTTGAGCCTGGCGACACAGTGAGCAACCCCCCCTGAGTCGCCTGCGGCGCCTTCCCCCTCTCTCGCTGCGCGGGAGGGGGACGCCCCCAGCGCAAGCGCTGGATACGCCGCCTTCGCGACGGGGCGGCCCTTGCGCGAGGGCACTGGTACTGGTACTGGCCCGCCAGTTTCCACGGGCGTGGACGGCTCCAAGCACAATGGTGGATCGAGAATCGGACCGACGGCAGCGCCGGAACCAAAATCGCCAGCCCCGCTCCCACACTGCACCATGCCTTCACGCCCGCTTTACCGCCTCGCAGTTACTCTGTTTTTGATAGCTGCAAGCGCTTTATGGACGGGCGCAAACGCCCAATTTAGCCCCAAAACCAGCGGCCAGGGCACCAGCGTGGTCACCACACCCTATGTGCGTGCCGAGCTGCTGGCCCATGCGCCCCAGGGCGTGGCGCCCGGCCAGCCGCTGTGGCTGGGCCTGCAGATCACCCACCAGCCCGAGTGGCACACCTACTGGAAAAACCCCGGCGACTCGGGCCTGCCCACCGACCTGGCCTGGACCTTGCCCGCCGGGCTGGACGCGGGCGAGATCGCCTGGCCCCTGCCCAAGAAGATCCCCATCGGCACGCTGGCCAACTATGGCTATGAAGGGACGGTGCTGCTGCCCGTGCCCGTCACCGTGGCCAGCAGTTTTGCGCCCGGCCCGCTGGTCAAGGACGCCACCATCCAGCTGCGCGCCTCGTGGCTGGTGTGCCGCAAGGAATGCATCCCGGAAGAGGGCGAGTTCACGCTGCAGCTGCCCATCCAGAGCACCACGGCACTGAGCGGCGCCGCATTCGAGGCCTCCGCCCAGGCCCACCCCCGGCCGGTGCTGGCGGGCACCACCGGCATCGTGCCTGACAGCCAGGCGCAGCTCGCCGCCGAGGGCAACACCTTGAACGTCAGCGTGCAGGGCCTGCCCGTGGCACTGCGTGGCAAGACGCTGGACCTGTTCCCCGAGACCGCCGAGGTCATCGACAACGCCGCCAGCTGGAAGCAGCGCTGGAACGGCAGCGTGTGGACCGCGCAGATTCCCTTGTCAGCCCAGCGCAGCGCCAGCCCCAGCCTGATGCCCGTGGTGCTGGCCGAGCAGTCGCCCGCACATGCCACCGGCCCCGACACCCGCAACGGCTACCGTGCCGAGCTGAAGGTGCTGGGCACCTGGCCGCCGGTTGCGTCAATGACGGCGGTATCGCCCGCACTGGAGGCCGCACTCAAGGCGAATGCAGCGCAGGCAGGCGGCGCAGTCACGTCGGCTGCGGGCTCCGGCGCCTCGTCCCTCACCCTCACCGCCGCATTGCTGGGCGCCTTGCTCGGCGGGCTCATTCTTAACCTCATGCCCTGCGTGTTCCCGGTGCTGGCGATCAAAGTGGTGGGCTTTACCCAGCACGCGCAAGACCGGCGCGCGCACCGCATCAGCGGCATCGCCTACACAGCAGGCGTGGTGCTGTCGTTCATCGCCCTGGGCGCCCTCATGCTGGGCCTGCGCGCGGCGGGCGAGGCGGTGGGATGGGGCTTTCAGCTGCAGTCGCCCGCCGTGGTCGCGTCGCTGGCGGCGCTGTTCACGCTGATTGCGCTGAACCTGGCGGGCGTGTTCGAGTTCGGGCATTTCCTGCCGTCCTCGGTGGCCAGCCTGCAGGCGCGCCACCCGGTGGCCGACAGCTTCCTCACCGGCGTGCTGGCCGTGGCCGTGGCCTCACCCTGCACCGCGCCGTTCATGGGCGCGTCCCTGGGCCTCACCGCCACGCTGCCCGCTCCCCAGGCGCTCGCCGTGTTTGCGGCACTGGGGCTGGGGCTGGCGCTGCCGTACCTGGCGGCCAGCTTTGTGCCCGCCGTGGCCCGTGCCCTGCCCCGCCCTGGCGCGTGGATGGACACCTTCCGCAAGCTGATGGCCTTCCCCATGCTGGCCACCGTGGTCTGGCTGGTGTGGGTGCTGGGCCAGCAAAGTGGCATCGACGGCGCGGGCGCGTTGCTGATCCTGCTGGTGGGGCTGTCGCTGGTGGTGTGGGCACTGTCGCTCGCAGGCCGCGCACGGGTGTGGATGGCCACGGTGTCCATCGCGGCCATGGCCTTGCTGGTCTGGGCCTTTGCGCCGCACATCACCCACATACCCACCGCGCAGGCCGCCACGCCCTCCACGCAGGCTTCGGCCACCGGCTGGCAGCCCTGGGCACCCGGCGCGGCCGAGCAGATCGTGGCCGGGGGCCGTCCGGTGTTTGTGGACTTCACCGCCGCCTGGTGCGTGACCTGCCAGTACAACAAGAAGACCACGCTGGCCCACGCCGATGTGCTGGCCGACCTGCAGACCAAGAACGTCGCCCTGCTGCGCGCCGACTGGACGCGCCGTGACCCCGCCATCACGGCGGCCCTGGCGTCGCTGGGACGCAGCGGCGTGCCCGTGTACGTGTTCTACCGCCCCGGCAAACCACCGGTGGTGCTGACCGAGGTGCTCAGCGTGGACGAGGTGCGCGCCACCATCGCCCAGCTGTAGCCCGCCCTGCTTTCGACCACCCGCCAACCCTTCAGGAGACCCTGCCATGAAGCTGCTTCGCCGTACGTTGATCGCCACTGCTACCCTGGTCGCACTGGGCGCCCAGGCCGCCACCGCCGTGGGCCAGCCCGCGCCCGACTTCACGCTCAAGGACACCTCGGGCAAGACCGTGCGCCTGTCGGACTTCAAGGGCAAACACGTGGTGCTGGAATGGACCAACCCCGGCTGCCCCTTCGTGCGCAAGCACTACGACAGCGGCAACATGCCCGCCACGCAAAAGGACGCCACGAGTAAGGGCGTGGTCTGGCTGTCCATCAACTCCACCGAAAAAGCCAGCAGCGACTACCTGGAGCCCGCCAAGCTCGCAGCCTGGAAGACCGAGCGCAAATCCGCCTCCACCGCCGTGCTGATGGACGAGGAAGGCACCGTGGGCAAGAGCTACGGCGCGCGCACCACGCCCCACATGTACATCGTCAACCCGCAGGGCATGCTGGTATACGCGGGTGGCATCGACAGCATTCCCTCGGCCCGCCCGGCCGACATCGAGAAGGCCACCAACTACGTGACGGTGGGGCTGGGCGAAGCGCTGGCGGGTAAGCCGATCTCGGCGGCAACGACGGCGCCGTATGGGTGCAGCATCAAGTACAAGTCCTGAGCCTGGGATTGCGCCGCCGCCCACACTACCTACTGTGCGCGGCGGCCCTGTTGCGCCTTGGCAAGCGCAACTAAGATGCGGGCATGCACTGCGAACAATGCCGCCGCCCGCTCCAGCATGCCCGCGAGATCTGCCAGGCCTGCAACCAGGAACTGTCGTACCCCACCAGCAGCAACTCCAACAAGGCCCTAGGCGCTGGTCGGTACCGTTGCCCTGCATGCAACGGATTCTTTGATCACTGGGCCACCACCCTTGTGCCCCGCAACGCCCGCTGGTACACGCCCCAGAGTGAGTTAGCAACCTGCCCACTGTGCGAAGAAGCCTTGCAATGGAAGCGGGAGGTGGAGCCTGCACAACTCTCTGCAGGTTTTCAGGGCGCCGCATTGGGCATGGCTTATGCGCTCTGGCTCACCATCCCCACTCCACTCCTGGAAGGAGCCGAGGAACATCTAGGCAGATGGTTTGGTCTCCTAATTCCGCTGCTACTGGGAGCGATGTTCCTCATCGCTGTTCGCCCCTACACACCGCGCACAGGTCAAGGGGTCGGCGGCTTTGTACTGGCACAGCCCCAACCTTACCGGAAGCCCCAATTTTGGGCGTCCTTGATTTTCGGGATAGCCATCATGGCCAGCGTACGGATCGCCCCGCAGGCGGCCCAGCTATACCTGTGGTGCGCCTGGCTCGGGTTGGCTGCTGCAGGCTGCCTGGCCGCCGTTGTGTGGCGACGCTCGGTGGAGCGGCAACAGCGCTTGCACACGCCGGACTCTGCAGCCCCGTCCCCCACCCGCCTTTCATAGCCCATCGCCCCATGCTCCACACCCCCGACACCATCAGCACCCTGCGCCACCTGCTCACCGCCTGCCGCACCATCGCGGTGGTGGGCCTCTCGCCGCAGTGGCACCGCCCCAGCTACTTTGCAGCCAAGTACATGCAGGCGCATGGCTACCGCATCGTGCCGGTCAACCCGCTGGTGGCGCGGGAGGGCGGGCAGATCCTGGGTGAGGCCGCCTACGCCAGCGTGACCGAGGCTGCGGCCGCGCTGGCGGCGCAGGGGCAGAAGATCGACATGGTGGACTGCTTTCGCAAGAGCGAAGACATCCCGCCGCTGGCCGACGAAGCCGTCGCCATCGGCGCCCAATGCCTGTGGCTGCAGCTGGGCGTGTTCAACGAAGTGGCCGGGCAACGCGCCGAGGCCGCCGGGCTGCTGGTGATCCAGAACCGCTGCGTGAAGATCGAACATGCGCGGCTGTTTGGGGGCCTGGGCTGGATGGGCGTGAACACGCGGGTCATCAGCGCCAAGCGCCTGCGGCAACTGCCTTACTAGCAATTTGATAGCTATAACCGCTTACCCATCGCGCGCAAACGGCCTTTTTTATTCAAAACCATGTCCTCCAACCCACCCTCCGGCGCCGACCGCGCCTTTGGCTTTGGCACCCGCGCCATCCACGCGGGTGCGCAGCCCGACCCGGTGACCGGCGCGCGCGCCACGCCCATCCACCAGACCACCAGCTTTGTGTTCGACAACGCCGAACACGCCAGCAGCCTGTTCAACCTGCAGACCTTTGGCAATGTCTACAGCCGCATCAGCAACCCCACGGTGGCGGTGTTCGAGGAGCGCATCGCCAGCCTCGAAAACGGCCGCGCCGCCCTGGCCTGCGCGAGCGGCATGGCCGCGCAGATGGCGGCGCTGCTGGCCATCCTCAAAACCGGCGACCACATCGTG
The DNA here is from genome assembly GCF_001633105.1 of Acidovorax sp. GW101-3H11. Lineage (GTDB taxonomy): Bacteria > Pseudomonadota > Gammaproteobacteria > Burkholderiales > Burkholderiaceae_C > Acidovorax. The sequence continues at coordinate 30,194 of NZ_LUKZ01000014.1, read as the reverse complement.
GCGGCCAGCACGCTCTATGGCGGCACGGTGGGGCAGCTGGGCGTGGGCTTTGCGCGTCTGGGCATCGAGACCACGTTTGTGGACCCGGCCGACCCCGAGAACTTTGCGCGCGCCATGCGCCCCAACACCCGCGCCGTGTATGGCGAGACCATCGGCAACCCGCTGGTCAACGTGCTCGACATCGCGGCCGTGGCCGAGGTGGCGCATGCGCACGGCGTGCCGCTCATCATCGACAACACCGTGGCCAGCCCCTACCTGTGCAACCCGCTGGCCCTGGGCGCAGACATCGTGGTGCACAGCGCCACCAAATACATCGGCGGCCATGGCACCACCATGGGCGGCGTGGTGGTGGAGGGCGGCCAATTCCCGTGGGACAACGGCAAATTCCCCGAGATGGTCGAGCCCAGCCGTGCGTACCACGGCGTGAAGTTCTACGAGACGTTTGGCGACTTCGGCTACACCATGAAGGCGCGCATGGAGGTCAACCGCACCTTTGGCGGCGTGCTCTCGCCCATGAACGCGTGGCAGCTGCTGCAGGGCGCCGAGACGCTGCACCTGCGCATGCGCGAGCACTGCCGCAATGCGCTGGCCGTGGCGAAGTTTCTGCAAAGCCACCCGCAGGTGGCGTGGGTCAACTATCCAGGGCTGTCGGATTCGCCGTATTTCGATCTGGCGCAAAAGCAGTTCCGCGCCGTGGACGGCGCGCCGGGCGCCTCGGGCATCCTGACCTTTGGCGTGAAGGGTGGCGCGACGGCGGGCGAGAAGTTCATCGACGCCTGCGAGTTTTTGAGCCACCTCGCCAACATCGGCGATGCAAAAACGCTGGTGATCCACCCCGCATCGACCACGCACCGCCAGCTGAACGAAGAAGAACTGGCCCGCGCGGGGGTGAGCGCGGACATGGTGCGGCTGTCGGTGGGCATTGAAGACCTGGATGACATCCTGTGGGACATCGACCAGGCGCTGGGGCGCACTGGGGGATCCGCCTAGCCTCAGCCTATGAACAACTCCACTGTGCTGCACAAAACTTCAGACGCCGTAGCCGATGAGAGTGGCAATACTCGTCGCCTCTACGGAATCGTTGAATTTAAGCAGCCGTTGCTCTGCCAAACAGAGGCGCTCGGTAGCGTCTTTCAGATTCGCATCGGCCAAGCCCAAGGGCACTTTGAGCTCCCTTCCCTGCCCATCGAATCGGGCCGTCCGTCAGACCCATTGCACGAACCTCTAGTGCCCCCAGCCAGCGCCAAGACGTGGAAAAGTGGGGATAGGCAAATGTTGTGGGGCCGCAGATTCGTCAATCAATATCCTGGTGGCCTTCCTGAGATAAGCCGCGCGCTGCTTCAGTTCGATGTTCTTCCTGATCAAGTCGCCGAAATCAGTACTTCGGTCTACGAGCACTTTAGGGAGTGGAAGACACGTCTTTTTGACGGGTTTGATCTGTTCGGCAGCCGGTGGATTCCTACTGGAGCTAGAGTACACAGTTCAATCCAGGACGACCTAGATTTGTTCCTATGGAACAAATCTGGAAAGCCCGAGCGCCCATACCCCGACGGGCAGATTAGCGTCTGTACTCCGACAACTTCTTCTCTCTTAGAGGTTGCGCTGACTCAACCTCAGTTTAGAGATTGAACCGCCCCGTGTTTCAAGGAGGCCGATTGGTTTAAGTTGACACCTCTGTCGAGGCGTTGATGTTGGCGAGTTGCCTCCAGTAGTTTGCCTCAGCCTCTGCCGGAGGGATGCCCCCAATCGGCGTGAGCAGTCGGACGTGGTTGAACNCCTCACTGACTCAACTTGGGTGGTCTTCTCTGCCGCCACTGGAGTCGCGATAGAAATAACCTTTGGCGGAACTGATGCTTCGAGATTCACGACGTGCTGAACCGCCCCGTGTTTCAAGGAGGCCGATTGGTTTAAGTTGACACCTCTGTCGAGGCGTTGATGTTGGCGAGTTGCCTCCAGTAGTTTGCCTCAGCCTCTGCCGGAGGGATGCCCCCAATCGGCGTGAGCAGTCGGACGTGGTTGAACCAGTGCACCCACTGCAGGGTGGCCAGCTCCACGGATTCCCTGGTCTTCCAGGGTCCCCGGCGGTGAATCAACTCGGCCTTGTACAGACCGTTGATGGTCTCGGCCAGCGCGTTGTCATAGCTGTCGCCCCGGCTGCCCACCGAGGGCTGTATGCCCGCCTGGTCCAAGCGTTCGGTGTAGCGAATGGAAACGTACTGACTGCCCCTGTCCGAATGGTGCGTCAAGACATGGGCTGCTGGCTGGCGGTCGTACAAAGCCTGTTCCAGGGCATCCAGCACGAAGTCCGTCTGCATGCTGCGGCTGACCCGCCAGCCCACGATGCGCCGGGCGTACACGTCCACCACGAAGGCCACGTACAGCCAGCCCTGCCAGGTGGAGACGTAGGTGAAGTCCGACACCCACAGCTCGTTGGGCCGGCTGGCATGGAAGTGCCGGTTGACGTGGTCCAGCGGGCACGGTGCTGATTTGTCCGGCGTGGTGGTGCGCACCGTCTTGCCACGACGTGCTCCTTGCAACCCCATGGCGCGCATCAATCGTTCGACCGTGCAGCGCGCCACCGGGACGCCCTCGCGGTTCATCTGCAGCCAGACCTTATCGGCCCCATAAACCTGCCAGTTGGCGTGCCACACGCGCTGGATGTCGGCCTTCAAGCCCTCATCACGCTGGGCGCGTTGACTGCGCATTTGCGGATTGCGTTGCCGGGCTGCGTGGCGCCAGTAACACGACGGGGCCATCTGCAGCACCCTGCAGACGGGCTCGACCCCGTAGTCATCACGGTGGCGGTCGATGTAGGCCTTCACGACTTGAGTCGGCGGTCGAGCTCCGCCTGCGCAAAAAAAGCACTGGCCGTCTTCAGGATGTCATTGGCCCGGCGCAGCTCTTTGACCTCACGTTCCAGCTCTTTGATGCGCTGGGCTTCTGACGTGGTGGTGCCGGGGCGCTGGCCGCTGTCGACCTCGGCCTTCTTGACCCAGTCGTTCAAGGTCTGCGGCACGCAGCCAATCTTGGGCGCAATCGATTCAATGGCTGCCCACAGCGACGGGTAGTCGGCTCGGTGCTCCTGCACCATGCGAACGGCGCGTTCGCGGACTTCCGGGGAGAACTTCGGTGACTTGTTCATGGCTCCATCTTCTCAAGAGTTGGAGCCTCCTCAAAATCCGGGGCGGTTCANAATGGCTGCCCACAGCGACGGGTAGTCGGCTCGGTGCTCCTGCACCATGCGAACGGCGCGTTCGCGGACTTCCGGGGAGAACTTCGGTGACTTGTTCATGGCTCCATCTTCTCAAGAGTTGGAGCCTCCTCAAAATCCGGGGCGGTTCATGCCTTCTGACGACTCAGCAAACTATAGCTTGCCAGACGGCAGGGACTGGGCTCTCCACCGGCTCGTTTCGGGCTGCGATCAAGCCGAGTTTTGGATAAGTGACCGCTTTAAGGAATGGGTAAAGCGTCGGCTCAGGGCCCGAAGCCGCCATTAGGGCTTTCGATAGCGCTTTCGACGTTCACGGTGGGTGCGGAGGTCGTCTGACATTGACTTCTCATTCCCTGCGCCAAAGATGGCAACCCAGCCGACAAACATGGAAAGCCCGGCGATGAGAAGAGTCGTCGTGAGGTCCTGCGACATCTTGAATGCCACTATGGCAAGCCCTAGCAGTAACAGTGCACAGCCTCCAAGAACCAGGCGCCTCACCCAGAGGTACGTCCCGTAGAGCAGGCGCTCAGCGCCAGAGACGGGCTCGGAGGAGCCTCGCTTGTCTTCAAAAAATGCCTGCCAGAAGACCCAGAAAATGATGGGTGCCAGCAGTACTGCGAAGAGCACGCTCTCCGTGTCTGTTGCCAGCCACACAGCGAGCGCAATCAAGGCAATGCCTACCACCACGAGAACTCTGCGCTCCACGATCTCCCAACGCTCCATGTCTTTTCCTCGACGAGTGTGTCAATTTCTGCCCCTGGCTGGATTCTGCCTTCACACACATACTGGCTTGGCTCCCGCCAGGCTCGTGTGACACGTGCGGGCGTCGCACAGCGCCTGGAACTGGGTTTGCTCTGGATCAGACTCTGCGCCTTGCCCTCAGCGCTAGGACGGTGATATTGATAAAATTGAGAATCAATATCATTCACAACAAGGCATTCCCCCATGAAAGCCATGGACCATGGCGCGGCTGCGCTGCTGCATCAGCGTGCCGGGCGCTCTGCATCCACCGGCCTGGACACGCTGCCCCTGCGCGCCCAGGCGCTGGTGACCGGGCTGCTGCCCGCCCGCGATGCGCAGGAGCACAGCGTTCTGCTGCGCCTGCTGGAAATCGGCTTTCTGCCCGGTGAAACCGTGCGCGTGGTGGCGCGCGGCGGGGTGGGGGGCGACCCCATCGCGGTGCGCGTGGGGCAGGTCACGTTTGCGCTGCGCAGGCAAGAGGCGTCCATGGTGGAGGTGCAGCGGCTGGATGCCTCCGGGCGGGCGTTGGAGGAGGCGGCATGAACGCACCCACGGCAGCGTCCATGCCCTCGTCTGATGCCCCCTTGCGCATTGCGTTACTGGGCAACCCCAACTGCGGCAAGACCGCGCTGTTCAACCTGCTCACCGGTGCGCGCCAGAAGGTGGCCAACTACGCGGGCGTGACGGTGGAGCGCAAGGAGGGCCTGCTTCAGACCGCTGCGGGCCGCAGTGTGCGGGTGCTGGACCTGCCCGGCGCCTACAGCCTGCACGCGCACAGTCTGGACGAGGCCATCACACGCGACATCGTGCGCGGTCGGCGCGTGGGTGAGCCGGTGCCCGATGTGCTGGTGTGCGTGACCGATGCCACCCACCTGCGCCTGAACCTGCGCCTGGTGCTGGAGGCCCGCGCCCTGGGCCTGCCCATGGTGCTGGTGCTCAACATGATGGACGTGGCCCGGCGCCAGGGCATAGAGATCGACCGCGAGGCGCTGGCGCGCGAACTGGGCATGCCAGTGCTGGCCACCGTGGGCGTGCGCAGGGATGGCGCCCAGGAGCTGGTGCAGTGGCTGGACGGCGCGAAACTGCAGCAGCTGCAGCGCCCGGTGGTGGCGCCCGATGCTGCGGCGCGACTGGACGCGAATGACCTGGAGGCGCAGAACGACGTCATCCGCACGCACCAGGAGGTGCGGCGCATTCTGGAGCTGGCGGTGCGCGTGCCCGTGGTGAGCCTGCGCGCCGACGACCGCATCGACGCGGTGGTGCTGCACCCGGTGTGGGGCCTGCTGGTCCTGGCCGCCACGCTGTTCTTGATGTTCCAGGCGGTGTTCAGCTGGGCCGAGTTGCCCAAGTCGTGGATCGAGGACGGAATGGGCGGACTGGCGGCATTGGTCAACACCCACATGGCCGACGGCCCCTTGCGCAGCCTGCTGACCGATGGGGTGCTGGCGGGCGCGGGCGGGGTGCTGGTGTTTTTGCCGCAGATTCTGTTTCTGTTCCTGTTCATTCTGGCGCTCGAAGACTCGGGCTACCTGCCGCGTGCGGCGTTCTTGCTGGACCGCGTGATGGGCACGGTGGGCCTGTCGGGCCGCTCGTTCATCCCGCTGCTGTCGAGCTTTGCGTGCGCCGTGCCGGGTGTGATGGCCACGCGCTCGATCACCCACTGGCGCGACCGGCTGGTGACCATCATGATCGCCCCGCTCATGACTTGCTCGGCACGCCTGCCGGTGTATGCGCTGCTGATTGCGGCCTTCATCCCCGAGCGCACGGTGGCGGGGGTGTTCAACCTGCAGGGCGTGGTGCTGTTTGCGCTGTATGTGGCGGGCATTGCCAGCGCCATGGCCGTGGCGGCGGTGGCCAAGCTGGCCCGCAGCGACACGCGGCCCACGCCGCTGATGATGGAGCTGCCCGCCTACCGCTGGCCCAGCGCGCGGGGCCTGGCGTTTGGCCTGTACGAGCGGGCGGTGATCTTCATCAAGCGCGTGGGCGGCATCATTCTGGCCGTCACCGTGCTGCTGTGGTTTTTGTCCACCTACCCCGGCGCGCCGGAAGGCGCCACCCAGGCGGCCATCACCTACAGCTTTGCGGGCCAGTTGGGCCGCTGGCTGGAGGTGATCGTGGCGCCCATCGGCTTCAACTGGCAGATCGCCATCGCCCTGGTGCCCGGCATGGCGGCGCGCGAGGTGGCGGTGAGCGCGCTGGGCACGGTGTACGCACTGTCTGCCACGGGCGACGAGGTGGCCAACCAGCTGGGCGCGCTGGTGGCGGGTTCGTGGTCGCTGGCCACGGCGCTGTCGCTGATGGCCTGGTATGTGTTTGCGCCCCAGTGCATCTCCACCATCGCCGCCGTGCGGCGCGAGACCAATGGCTGGCGCTACCCGCTGCTCATGGTGGGGTACCTGTTTGCCATGGCGTATGCCGCCAGTTTTGTGACCTACCGTGTGGCGCTGGCGCTGGGCGGCGGCTGAGGGGAAAGGTGCTTATGGCCCAGCAACTGATCGTTGGTCTGATCGTCGCTGCTGCCGCGCTCTATGTGCTGTGGCGCTACCTGCCCGCGCGCTGGCGCCGGGGGCTGGGCCGGGTGCACCCGGGGCTGGCCCAGGCGCCCGGTTGTGGCGGGGGCGATGAAGGAGGGTGCAACCGTTGCGGCAGCTGTGGGGTGCCGCCCGGGGCGGGTGCTGAAAAGCCAATGGCCATGCCAGCACCGCGCAGGCCTGTGGCGTAGAGATTGCTATATTTTTAATAGCTGTCTGCGCTTTGTAGGTGCGCGGTAAGGCCTGTTTTTCTTCATAAAAGTCCGCACCTTTGTGGCCTGCTACGGGTACAGCCTGCCTTCGCCCAGCGCGTGCAGCGCCTGCTGCAGATTGGTGCGCGCCTGCGCCTCGTAGCGCCGCGCAAAGTAGCCCGTGCCGTAGATGTGCGGGCGGTCCAGAAAGCCCTGCAGCACCGCGCTGCGCCCCGCCACATAGCGCGGCCAGCGCACAAAGAAGTATTCGCGCCGCACATTGCGTTCGAACTCGCGGTACACCGCATCGCTCTGGCCGAGGATGGCCAGGTCGATGTCCACCACCCACAGCGCGTCGCCCGTGAGCGGGCCGGGGGTGTGGCGGGTGTCCATCACATGCTGGTGCACGGCCTCGGTCAGTGTGGTGGGGAGCCCTTGGCTGAGCAGGAACTGGCGCGCCCAGTCGGCGCTGCGCGCCTCGTTGTGTCCGCTCCACGGCCAGTAGATCGCGTCGTGGTACCAGAGGGCCAGGGCCACGGCATGGGGGTTGTGGAGCGCGCGGGGCTGCTGCTCTTGCACCGCCTGCAGGTGCCGCAGGCAGGCCCGCAGGTGCGTGGTGTCGTGGTAGGCCCGGGGCCAGCGGGCCCAGCTGCGCAGCAGGCGCCTGCCCTCGGCACGCCAGGCGGGAGTGTCCCGGTCCAGCGCTTGGCCCAGCGACTGCCAGTGCGCGAGCAGTTCAGTAGTGTGGGCGGGCTGGCGGCGCCAGGGCATGGGGATGTGTCGGAGGGGTTCGCGTTCGATCTACCGGAACCGTTCGGGCTGAGCTTGTCGAAGCCTCGCGCGGCGCTTCGACACGCTCAGCGTGAACGGATCTGTATTTTTTAACGCATATCGGTATCAGGCGACGCGGCCGAGCAATAGGTACTCCATGAGTGCCTTCTGCACGTGCATCCTGTTTTCTGCCTCATCCCACACCACCGACTGCGGCCCGTCGATCACGTCGGCCTCGACCTCTTCGCCCCGGTGGGCGGGCAGGCAGTGCATGAAGAGGGCGTCGGGCTGGGCGGCGGCCATCATCTCGGTGTCCACGCACCAGTCGGCAAAGGCCTTCTTGCGCGCTTCGTTCTCGGCCTCGTAGCCCATGCTGGTCCACACATCGGTGGTGACCAGGTCGGCGCCCCGGCAGGCTTCCATGGGGTTGCTAAAGAATTGATAGCTGTCGGCGCTTATCCCGTGTGCGCCAGCGGCCAATTTTTCATCAATTTCATAGCCACGGGGCGTGCTCACATGCACCTTGAAGCCCAGCAGGGATGCGGCCTGCACCCAGGTGTTGGCCATGTTGTTGCCGTCGCCCACCCAGGCCACCGTCTTGCCCTTGAGGCAATCGGTCAGATTGCCGGTTCCGTCCTTGGGGCCACGGTGCTCGATAAAGGTGAAGATGTCGGCCAGGATCTGGCAGGGGTGGTATTCGTTGGTCAGGCCGTTGATGACCGGCACGCGCGAGTTGGCGGCAAAACGCTCGATCTTGGCCTGCTCGTAGGTGCGGATCATCACCAGGTCGGTCATGCGGCTGATGACCTTGGCGCTGTCTTCGATGGGCTCGGCGCGGCCCAGCTGGCTGTCGCCCGTGGTCAGGTGCACCACGCTGCCGCCCAGCTGGTACATGCCTGCCTCGAAGCTCACGCGCGTGCGGGTGCTGGCTTTCTCGAAGATCATGGCCAGCGTGCGGTCCACCAGCGGGTGGTGCTTGTCGTAGGCCTTGAACTTCTTCTTGATGAGCGCTGCGCGCTCGAACAGGTAGGCGTATTCGTCGGCGTTGAGGTCGGTGAACTGCAGGTAATGTTTCAGCGTCGTCATGACAATCTTGCTTTGCTTCAGCTTCATTCAGCCAGGATGGCTTTGACCAGCGGGGTCAGTATGGCGACGATGGCGTCGGCCTCGGCGGTGGTGAGGATCAGCGGCGGCACCAGGCGGATCACGCTGTCGGCCGTGACCGACAGCAAGAGGCCCGCTTCGGCCGCGCGGCCAATCAGGGCGCCGCAGGGCTTGTTCAGCTCGATGCCCAGCATCAGGCCCTGGCCGCGGATTTCCTTCACCCCCGGCAGGCTGCCCAGCTCGCGCTGCAGGGCGGCCCGCAGGTGGTCGCCCACCTGGGCCGCATTGTGCAGCAGGCCGTCTTCTTCCATGATGCGAATGGTTTCGACCCCGGCGCGCATGGCCAGCGGGTTGCCGCCAAAGGTGGTGCCGTGGTTGCCCGGCTGCAGCACGTTGGCGGCCTTGGGGCCCGCCACCACCGCGCCAATCGGCACGCCCGAGCCCAGGCCCTTGGCCAGGGGCATCACGTCGGGCACGATGCCCGCCCACTGGTGGGCAAACCACTTGCCGGTGCGGCCCATGCCGCACTGCACTTCGTCGATCATCATGAGCCAGCCGCGCTCGTCGCACAGCTTGCGCAGCTGCTGCAGGTATTCGATGCGCATGCCGTTGATGCCGCCTTCGCCCTGGATGGTCTCGAAGAACACGGCCACCACGTTGGGGTTGCCCTCGGTGGCTTGCTTGATGGCCTCGATGTCGTTCATTGGCACACGCACAAAGCCCTCGACCAGCGGGCCAAAGCCGTTGTGGATCTTGGGGTTGCCGGTGGCCGACATGGTGGCAATGGAGCGGCCGTGGAAGGCCTTTTCATAGACCACGATCTCGGGCTTGGCGATGCCTTTGTCCACGCCGAACTTGCGGGCGATCTTCAGGGCCGCCTCGTTGGCTTCCAGGCCCGAGTTGCAGAAGAACACGTTCTGCATGCCCGACAGCTCCACCAGCTTGGTGGCGAGCTTCTCCTGCAACGGCACGTGGTAGTAGTTGGAGGTGTGGATCAGCTTGGCGATCTGGTCCTGCAGCGCGGGCACCAGCTTCCCGTGGTTATGGCCCAGCGTGTTCACCGCGATGCCGCCCAGGCCGTCGATGTATTCCTTGCCGTTCACGTCCCACACGCGGCAGCCCTGGCCACGCTCCAGCGCGATCGGCACGCGGCCGTAGGTGTTCATCACGTGGGGCGAAGCGGCTTCGATGAAAGCGGTCATGCGGGAATCTCCAGACGGTACGGTGGCAAAAAACGAAGCACGATTCTAGGGCGCGCACTGTGATCGTCTGTTGACGATTGCGCATTACTGCAATGCAGGCTGTTACCAGGGATTTGAGCCAGATTCCCAGTGCTGGCGATGGATTAGAGGGCCAGCTCTTATATAAGAGTTAGAATACGCGTTGCGGTGCAGCATGCAGTGATCCTGTGTCTGGCGCGCTCACTACCACTCCAATCCCCGATGGTTTCCCCCTCCTCCAAAGAAGTCTTCATTCAGGGCATCACCCATGACGGGAAAACCTTTCGGCCCAGCGACTGGGCCGAGCGGCTGGCCGGGGTGATGAGCAGCTTTCGCCCCGGTGGTGCGCGGCCCGGCAGCCACCTGAGCTATTCGCCCTGGTGCATTCCCACCACGCTCAATGGCATCAAGTGTGTGGTGGTGCACCGCGACCTGCAGGGGCACGAACCCATGGCCTGGGACTTCGTGATCAACTTCGCCCGCGACAACAACCTGCAGGTGGCCGAGGCCTGCCTGCTGCCCGACCCGCCCTCTGCCAAGGGCTGAGGCGCTCGGTTTCCCCTCTCAGTTTCCTTTTTCTGCACCCAGCCGGGGCGCATCGCCAGCGGGGCTCGCGCGCAGCAGTTGGTCGGCCTGCAGCCGGTTCATCCAGGCTTTTTCTACAAACGGGTCCGTCACGCCATAGTGCCCGTGTTTTACGCGCATGAGCAGGTTGGCCGAGGTCATCGCGCCGATGATGCCCTGCACCTCCTGCGCTGTGACTTCGCGGCCAATCTGCGCCGCATAGGCCTTGAGCGCCTCGCCGGTGAACACGCCCTTCACATCGCCGCCAATGCTGCAGATGCGCGAGAACACGGCTTCGGCCAGCGGGCCCATGGCTTCCACCTTCTGCAGTTCCACATCGGCCGCTGCGGCACCCAGCGACTGCGCGATGGTGGGCAGGTGTTCGTCGGGCAGGGCATCCGGCGGCAGGCTGCGCAGCACGTTGAGCGCCTTCATCAGCTCCTCGGGCCGGCTGCCCATGCTGCGAAAGGCGGCTTCGGTGACTTCCGCAGAAGGCAGCATGGCGCCCAGCTGGGGACGGACCTGCGCCAGCACATAGTCGATGAAGTCCCGCCCCAGCACGGGGAATTCGTTGGTCACCGCGCCGTTGAAGGCCTGGTTGCCCTTGAGCGTGAGTTCCTGCACGCGCGCACGGTGCGAGCCGGTGCCGATGAAGAGGAAATGCCCCGGTGTGCCCGGGCGGGTGTTGGTGGCGTCGCGCGCTGCCTTCAGTGCGTGCAGCAGGTGGTCGCCATCGGCACTGCCTAGCGCATGCTGCACCTCGTCCACGATGAGCACCACATCCGTTTTGGCCTGGTCGATCAGCTCCTGGAACGCCTGGGCCAGGCTCACGCCGTCGTCCTTGCCCACATCGGCGAGCTTGAAGCCGAACTTGAAACCCGCAGCGCCCGCTTCGAGGTTGGTGACTTCCTTGAGCCGTTTGAGGATGCTCGAGCCAGGTATCTGCAGTTCTTTGAGTGTCTTGCGGATGGCCTCGTGCACCAGATCGGCCGGGTTGGCCTGGGGCTGGCTCCACAGGTCCACATAGACCACGATGGCGCCCAGGGCCTCCAGCGCGGGGATGAGGTCGGTGGCCAGGAAGGTGGTCTTGCCCACACGCCGCTGGCCCGACAGGAACAGGCCGGAGCGCAGCGAGGTGTCCAGGAACGAGGGCCTGAGCAGCTGCTGGGCCATCTGTTCGGCAAGGGCGGTGCGGCGGAAGGTCATGTTTATGGATTTTTATGAAATCCCGATAATTATGCTTATTCAATAATTTGAGGTAAAGCCTGCTGTGCGTGGCCCGGAAACGAAAAAACCGCCCGAAGGCGGTTTGTTCGTTTTTTTTGCTGGCAGCGCACCCGTTACAAACGGCGAACGGCGGGGCCGTCCGGGCTGTTTGCCTGCCGGAGCAGGCGGTGATTTGATTAAGCGGCTGCGGGTGCCAGGGCTTTCACCTTGGCAGACAGACGGCTCTTGTCGCGAGCAGCCTTGTTCTTGTGGAAGATGCCCTTGTCGGCCACGGTGTCCACCACGGCTTGCATCTTGGCGAACAGTTCGGTCGCCTTGGTCTTGTCGCCAGCCAGAACAGCCTTTTCGACGTTCTTGACAGCGGTACGGTACTTGGAACGCAGCGAGGTGTTCGCGGCGTTGATCTTGACGTCCTGACGGACGCGCTTACGGCCCGAAGCGAGGCGGGGGTTCTTCTTTTTGGGTTTAGCGGATGCCATGATGAATATTCCTTGGGTCTGTGGATGTTGCCAGCAAAGCCAGCGATTATAGCCCAGAGAGGGATTTTTACCACCACCTCGCCGGAAGCCGGTGCGGCGCCGTCGCCAGGGTTCCCTTTGAAAGGGCTTGGCCGGGCCACCGAGGGCGCCATCCGGGCGGGCGACCATCCAGGGCTACACTTCTTGCGGTGTCGTTATTCAAAGCCGCCTCCACCGTCTCCCTGCTGACCCTCGCCTCCCGCATCACCGGGCTGGTGCGCGAGCTGCTCATGGCCTCCGTCTTCGGGGTCAGCGCCATGACGGACGCCTTCAACGTGGCGTTCCGCATTCCCAACCTGTTCCGCCGCGTGCTGGGAGAAGGGGCTTTCAGCCAGGCTTTTGTGCCCGTGCTGGCCGCTACCCGCGCGCAAGAGGGCGACGACGGTGCCCGGGCGCTGATTGACCATGTGGCCACGCTGCTGGCCTGGACGCTGGTGCTGCTGTGCATCGCCGGGGTGCTGGGCGCGCCCTGGATGGTGTGGGCCATGGCCAGCGGGCTGCAGCCCCAGGGGTTTGATGCCGCCGTCACCATGACACGCTGGATGTTCCCCTATATCGGCTTCATGTCGCTGGTCGCGCTGGCCGGGGGCATTCTCAACACCTGGAAGAAGTTTGCGGTGCCCGCCGCCTCGCCGGTACTGCTCAACATCGCGCTCATCCTGTCCATCACGCTGGGCGCGCCTTTGTTCGCGCGCTACGGCATCGAGCCCATCTATGCCCAGGCGGCGGGCGTGATGCTGGGCGGCCTGCTGCAGCTGGCCATCCAGGTGCCCGCGCTGCTGCGCCTGGGGTTGCTGCCGCGCATCGGCGTGCGCTGGGCGGCCATCCGCGCGGCCTGGGCCGACCCTACCACCCGCAAGGTGGCGGGCCTGATGCTGCCCGCGCTGCTGGGCGTGAGCGTGGCGCAGATCTCGCTGCTCATCAACACGCAGATCGCCTCGCACCTGGCCACGGGCAGCGTGAGCTGGATTACCTATGCCGACCGCCTGATGGAGCTGCCCACCGCCTTGCTGGGCGTGGCGCTGGGCGTGGTGCTGATGCCGCAGCTGGCCAGCGCCCGTGCCAAGCAGGACGACGAGCGTTACTCGGCCATGCTCGACTGGGGGCTGCGCCTGGTCGTGCTGCTGTCGGTGCCCTGCATGGTGGCACTGTTGGTGTTCTCCGAGCCGCTGGTGGCGGTGCTGTACCACTACGGCGCGTTTGGCGACGAAGACGTGCGCAAGACCACGCTGGCGCTCACGGGCTATGGTGCGGGCCTGGTAGGCATCGTGGCCATCAAGGTGCTGGCGCCGGGCTTCTATGCCAAGCACGACATGCGCACGCCCATGCTGATTGCCGTGGCGGTGCTGGTGCTCACGCAGCTGATGAACCTCGTGCTCGTGCCCTACCTGCAGCACGCGGCCTTGACGCTGACCATTGGCATCGGCGCACTCATCAATGCCACCTGGCTGCTGGTGGGCCTGCTGCGGCGCGGCAGCTACAAGCCCCTGCCGGGCTGGGGCAGGTTTGCCCTGCAGGTGATTGCCGCAAGCGCCTTGCTGGCCGTGCTGCTGGTGTGGGGCGCGCAGTATTTCGACTGGGTGGAGATGCGCGGAAAATCCTGGCAGCGCATCGGCCTGCTGGCCGCGCTGATGGTGGCGGCCGCCGTGCTGTACTTTGGTGCGCTGTGGGCGGCGGGCCTCAAGCTGCGCCAGATGCTGCGGCGCTGAAACACCGTGGCATATTGCCCCAAAGATCACAAATGCCCTGTCAAGACGGGTTTTCTGTCGATTGACGCTGACCAGCGTGACGCTTAAAAATTCACCATGTCCCTGAGCTATTCCGTGCCCACCTCGCTGGAGTACTTTGCATCGCTGGTGCACAGCGATGAGCATTTTCCGCTGCTGGAGGCCGCCGCCAGCCTGGCCCAGGACGAATACCCCGAATTTGACGTGCAGCAACTGCTGGGCGACATGGACCAGCTGCTTGCGCGCATCCAGCGCCGCCTGCCCGCCGATGCCCCCGCGCTGCAGCGCCTGCGCACGCTCAACCAGTTCTTTTTTGCCGACCTGGGCTTTGGCGGCAACATCAACAACTACTACGACCCCGAGAACAGCTACCTCAACGCGGTGCTGCGCACGCGCCGGGGCATTCCCATCAGCCTGGCCGTGCTCTGGATGGAGCTGGCCCAGGGCCTGGGCCTGCATGCGCGGGGCATCGCGTTCCCCGGGCACTTCATGGTCAAGGTGCTGCTGCCCAAGGGGCAGGTGGTGATGGACCCGATCTCGGGCCAGTCATTGAGCCGTGAGGAGCTGGCCGAGCGGCTGGAGCCCTACAAGCGCCGCAATGGCCTGGTGGACGACTACGACGTGCCGCTGGGCCTGTACCTGCAGGCCGCCACGCCGCGCGACATCATTGCGCGCATGCTGCGCAACCTGAAGGAAGTGCACCGCACCCAGCAGGACTGGCAACGCCTGATTGCCGTGCTGGACCGGCTCATCGTGCTGCTGCCCGAAGCCTGGGGCGAGCGGCGCGACCGGGGGCTGGCCCATGCCGAGCGGGGCAACACCGCCGACGCGGTGACCGACCTGGAGGCCTACCTGACCCATGCCGAAGACGGGCTTGACATCGACCTGATTGCCGACCGCCTGAGCGCGCTGCGCCGGGCTGGCGGCGACTGAGCGATCAGGCTTCCGCGATTGCTCACAGCCCGTTCAGGCTGAGTTTGTAGAAGCCCGGCGCGGCGCTTCGACCAGCTCAGCGTGAACGGTGGAGGGGTGATCGCAAGTTTCTGAATACAACCTGGCGTTAGAACGGCGCGCCGCCCTCTGGCAGCGCCGCCTGCAATTGCGCCACCTGCCTGCGCAACTCGGTGTTCTCGGCCGTGAGTTCGGCCACGCGGCTGCGCAGGGTATGCAGCTCGTCGGCATGGCCTTCGGCACCCGCTGCGGTTTCTGCTGCCGGTTTTTCTTCAGACGGCGCTTCGTCGCGCGGCTTGCGCTTGTTCAGTTCGCGCACGCGCTTGGCGGCCTGCTTGAGTTCGTCCTTGCCCGCCACCACGGCGGCTACCTGCTCCTCGGCAGGCAGGGTGGCAACAGCCGCAGCGGCGTTGATGGAGATGGTGCCGGACTTCACGGCGGCCACCAGCTCGGGCGCGGCCTGCTTCTGGATCTTCTCGATCATCACCACCTGGCTGCTGCTCAGGCGCGCGGCCTTGGCAATGGCCTCGCGGCTGCTCAGGGGATCGGGCGCGGGCAGGGCGGCAACCGCCTCGGGCGCGGCTGCGGGCACCTCGGCCACGGCGGCGGCCGTTGATTCGGCGGGCTCGGTGGCGGTGCTGGCCCGCGCCTTGCGGTCCGCAATGATCTCGCGCTTGCGCAGGGCCAGCACGCCGCGCTGGAAATCCGACACGCTGCGGCGGCCCAGGTGCTGGTCGATCATCCACAGGTGCACGTCTTCCATCGACGTGAAGCGCGGGTTCTGCACGGTCTGGAACGGCAGGCCATGCTTCTGGCAGATGCCGTAGCGGTTGTGGCCGTCCACCAGCACATCGCCCCACAGCACCAGCGCGTCGCGGCAGCCCTCGGTCAGGATGCTGCGCTCCAGGGCCTCGTGCTCCTCGGGGGTCAGGGGTTCGATGTAGGCTTTGAGTTCTTCGTTGACGACGATGTTCATGGTGGCGGGCGGTCCGGGGAGCTGGGCAAGGGGCGGCATTGTAGTGGTGCCCGCCACCGGCCCTACCGATCGCGTGCATCCCGCAGTGCCAGCCAGCCCGCCACCGCAGTGAACGCCACCACCACGGCCACAATGATCCAGAAGCCCTGGGGGTCGTCCGACAGCGGCACGCCCCCCACGTTCATGCCAAACAGACCCGCCAGGATGTTGATGGGCAGGGCCAGCACGGTGACCACCGTCAGCACAAACAGGCTGCGGCTGTTGGCCTCCTGCACGCTGGCGGCAATCTCTTCCTGCAGCAGCTTGATACGCTCCTGCAGGCCCTGCATGTCGCGCAGCACCACCGAGAACTCTTCGGTCGAATCGCGCAGCTCCTGCGCGTCGTCGGCGCCCATCCACGCGGGTGGGTGCTGCAGCAGGCGGAACAGCGCTGCGGGCTCGGGCGCCAGCAGCCGCTGCAGCCGCACCAGCAGGCGCCGCAGCACGCCCAGCCGGGCGCGTTTGTGGTCCAGGCGGCCCGCCAGCAGTGCGTCTTCCACATCATCGATGCGCTGGGTCACGCCCCGCACGATGTCCACCAGGCCCGAAGCCTGCGTGCGCATCAGCTCGGCCAGCAAAGCCACGCTGGAGCAGGGCGCATTGCCGCTGCGTACCGCCGTGCGCAGCGCGTCCACCGAGCGCAGCGGGCGGGTGCGCCCCGTCACCATCAGGTGCGGGGCCACGCTGGTCCACAGGGTGGCGATGTCTGAGGGTTCGAACGCAAAGTCGAAGTGCGCGTCGTTGAGCACGGCAATCAGCGTGTCGTCGTCGCGCTCGATGCGGGTGGAGACGGAGCGGTCCTTGAGTGCGTCAAAAAAAGCCTCGGGCAGGTCGGCGTGCCGCTCCATCCAGCGCATGGCCTGCGCGTGGCTCAGGTTGAAGTGCAGCCACAGGAACTGGCCCTGGCCTTTCCCCGCCACTTTCCCCTCCAGCGCAGCGCCCCCGGCCTGCAGGCCCGCCAGCCACTGCGCCGCCTGGGCCGAGTCGATCTCTCGCGGTGCGGCGTCGGCGCCCAGCAGGTAGCCGCAGATCAGCCCGGCGGCGTCACCCCCGTAGTTCAGGCTGGCGCTGGCGGGCAGGGTGGTGGCGGGATGGGGAGGGAGGTCAACAGGCGGCACGGGCCCGCATCGTGGCCTGCGGGCATGACAACGCTGTGACAGATCGCGCCGCTGTCACGAAATTTTCACGGCACTGTCACTGCAGCGCGCCACCATGGCGCATCTTTTTTGCACTGCCGGATGGCTCCCCATGTTCTACAACAACGCCCTTGACTCCCAGGAGCTGATGCAGCGCATCGCCAATGACCTGATCGACAGCTACGACGAAGAGCTGGAACTGGAGATCGAAGACCGCGAGGTGGACGACATTGGCGCCCCCACCGCCGCCGACAAGCTGGCACGCCAGCAGTATTTCAAGGAGCTGTTCCGCCTGCAGGGCGAGCTGGTCAAGCTGCAGGACTGGGTGCAGCACAGCCGCGAGAAGGTGGTGATCCTGTTCGAGGGGCGCGACGCAGCGGGCAAGGGCGGCGTGATCAAGCGCATCACCCAGCGGCTGAACCCGCGCGTGGCCCGCGTGGCAGCCTTGCCCGCGCCCAACGACCGCGAGCGCACGCAGTGGTACTTCCAGCGCTATGTGGCGCACCTGCCGGCGGCGGGCGAGATGGTGCTGTTTGACCGCAGCTGGTACAACCGCGCGGGCGTCGAGCGGGTGATGGGTTTTTGCAGCGACGGCGAGTACGAGGAGTTCTTCCGCACCGTTCCCGAGTTTGAAAAGATGCTGGTGCGCTCGGGCATCCGGCTCATCAAATACTGGTTCTCCATCACCGACGAAGAGCAGCATCTGCGCTTTCTGGGCCGCATCCACGACCCGCTCAAGCAGTGGAAGCTCAGCCCCATGGACCTGGAAAGCCGCGTGCGCTGGGAGGCCTACACCAAGGCCAAGGAGACCATGCTGGAGCGCACCCACATCGCCGAGGCGCCCTGGTGGGTGGTGCAGGCGGTGGACAAGAAAAAGGCGCGCCTGAACTGCATTGCCCACCTGCTGGCCCAAATGCCCTACCAGGAGGTGCCACACCCCGCCGTGGTGCTGCCCGACCGCGTGCGCAACCCCGAGTACCTGCGCCAGCCCGTGCCAGCATCCATGTATGTGCCGGAGGTCTATTGATCGCCATGGATCATATGCTATAAAAAATATAGCTACAAAGGCATATCCATTGCGCGCAGAAGCCTAAAAAAGCTTCAAAAATCCTGCTCGAAAACCTGGAAAGCCGTGCACGGGCTCTGAGGAAGGCCGTGCCAGGTCAGTGCGGTCGGCCGGTGTCGCCTTGCGACGGCGTGCCCCCGCGCCCGAACTGGTGCCAGGCGCGGCGTAGCTGGGTGTCGGAGCTGAAGCCCGCCATCAGCGCCGCCTGTGTCACGTTCTGGCCTGAGCGCAGCGCGGCCTCGGCCGTGGCCAGGCGGATGCGCCGCAGGTACTGCAGCGGGGCGATGCCCGCGTGCTCCAGAAACAGCCGGGTGAGGTGGCGCGGGGAGGTGTGGGCCACCTCAGCCATCTGGGGCACGCTCCAGTCGGCCTGCGGTTGTTGCCCCACGGCGTCCTGCACGCGGTGCAGGGCAGGGTGCAGGTGGTTGCGGTGGTGCAGAAAGGGCGAGAACTCCGGGTCGTTCGGCCCCCGGCGCAGCGCCACCACCATGGCCTGCGCCACCTGGGCCGCCAGCGCGGGGCCGCAGGTGTCCGAGATGCGGTGCAGCAGCAGGTCGATGCCCGTGGTCACGCCCGCGCTGCTGTACACAGCGCCGTCGGCCACAAACACGCGGTTGGCGACCACATCACAGCGCGGGTCCACGGCGGCCAGCTCGTCCAGGTGCAGGTGGTGCGTGGTGGCACGGCGGCCCGTGAGCAGGCCGGCATGGGCGGCCAGCACCGAACCGGCGCACACGGTGACCAGCTCCAGCTGCCCCGCCACGGGCCGCAGCCCGCGCAGCCAGTGCAGCAGCGCACGTGCCTCGTCGCCCGCCACGTCGATGTGTTTGCCTGCCAGCCCCACCAACACCACCCAGGCAGGCGTGGGCAGGGTGGCGGGCAGGGGCTCCAGCCCCGTCAGCACCGCGCCCACCGAGGTCACGGACTGCGGCGTGGGGCTCACGAAATGCTGCACAAACCGCTCGGGCTGGCCCCGGTTCACCAAGGCCTGGTTGGCGATGCGCAGCGCCTCGGCCGGGCCGGCCCAGTCCAGCACCAGGCTGCCCGGCAGCAGGGCGAAGTACACGTGGATGGGGGAGGAGGGTGGTGTGTCCTGCATCGAAGGTTCTTGGCTCAAAGGCGTTTCATGGCGCCGTGTTCCATGGGGTGTCCATCTGGCGGGCGGTGCGCTGCGAGAGTGCTGCGCCCGCCAGCCGGGTGACCAGGTGCAGGCTCATGTCGATGCCCGCGCTGATGCCGGCCGACGTGACCAGTGCACCCCGGTCCACCCAGCGCACATTCTCCTGCACGTCGAGCGCCGGGAACTGCGCGCGCAGGTCGGCAATGTCCTCCCAGTGGGTGGTGGCCGGGCCTTCGGTCAGCACCCCTGCCGCCGCGAGGATGAACGCGCCCGTGCAGACCGATGCCGTGATTTGCGCACGGCCCGCCGCCTGGGCCACCCAGGCGCGGGTGGCGGGGCAGGCGGCAGCGGCATCGACCACGCCGCCGGGCACGATGAGCACATCGGGTGCGGTGGCGCTGGCGAAGTCTGCATCGGGCAGCACGCGCAGGCCTGCGCGGGCGCACACCGGGGCCAGGCTGCGGGCCACGCACTGCACGGCAAACGGCGCGGGGGCGCCGGGGTGCTGGCGCTGGTGCATGCGGCTGGCCGTGGTGAAGACCTCGTAGGGCCCGCCCAGGTCCAGGGCCTCCACGTCGTCGAACACCAGGATGGCGACCTGCAAGGGTTGCTTGCTCACTGGTGTACCTCCGGCTTCGCCTGCGGTGCGAGCTTGCTGGGGGCGGCCCGGCGCGGCGCTCATGCGGCCGCCCGGTCCAGCGCCTGCTGCACGGTGCACAGCGTGGCAAAGCGGCCCTGCAGCACGGTGGCGGTGCGGGTCTTGATGTCGGCCGCCGCCAGCACCTGGCCGTCGGGCTGCACCATGTCCCAGGTGTGGGTGGCGTCGGTCACGTAGTCCACGGCCCAGCCCAGGTCGGACGCGTGGCGGGTGGTGGTCTCGCAGCACTGTTCGGTGCGGATGCCGCTGACGATGAGGCGCTGGATGCCATGGCGCGTGAGCCACACATCCAGCCCCGTGCCCACCAGCGCGCTGTGGCGCGACTTGGTGAAGGTGGCGGCTGCGTCGTAGCTGGCCAGGCCCTCCAGGGCGCGCACCTGGCCCGATGCCTGGGAGAACGGGTTCTCGGCCACCTCGGGGCCCTCGCTGTGGAACACCCGCACCACCGGGATGCCCTGGGCGACGCTGCCCGCGATCAGTGCGTTCTGGGCCTGCAGGTAGGCGGGCAGGTCTTGCTCGGTGAAGAATGGGCGGTGGCGGAAGGATTCCTGGACATCAATCACAATCAGACAGGTTTTCATGCGGAAATCTCTGGAGAGGGGTGTTTGTAAGCCCCTATCCTCGCGCCGAAGGCCCTTGTTGTCCGATGCTTGCGGGACAGACTTCGATCAATTTAGGCCATTTTCTGGCTGGTCCTTTTCTGATCGCAGTCCACCGAGGCGCCCCGTTCTCCCTCCCTCCTTTCGTTTCGCAGTCCCGTCAGCGCAGCTGGCGCGGTGCCTTTGCCGCAGGCAGGGCCGCTGGGGCGCTGTCGTGCTCAGCCCCATGCCCACTCTCGTGTCCCCCCTCGTGCAGCCGGAAGGCGGCCACCACCTGGTTCAGCTCGTGCGCCTGCTGCTGCAGCGCGGCGGCGGCGGCGGTGGCCTGCTCCACCAGGGCGGCGTTTTGCTGGGTGCCCTGGTCCATCTGGGCAACGGCCTCGTTGATCTGCTCGATGCCGTCGGTCTGCTCGCGGCTGGCCTGGCTGATCTCCTCGATCACGGCCGACACGCGCTGCACGCTGTTCACTACCTCCTGCATGGTGCTGCCCGCCTGCTGGGCCAGGTCGGCGCCCGCCTTCACCTGCTCGGCCGAGTTGCCGATCAGCGCCTTGATCTCCTTGGCGGCGGCCGACGAGCGCTGGGCCAGGCTGCGCACCTCGCTGGCCACCACCGCAAAGCCCCGGCCCTGCTCGCCTGCGCGCGCGGCCTCCACGGCGGCGTTCAGCGCCAGGATGTTGGTCTGGAACGCAATGCCTTCGATCACCCCGGTGATGTCGGACACCTTGCGCGAGGACGCGTCAATGGAGCCCATGGTCTGCACCACCTGCTCGACCACCGCGCCGCCCTTGCGCGCCACTTCGGAGGCCGACTGCGCCAAGGCACTGGCCTGGCGGGCGTTGTCGGCGTTCTGCTTGACGTTGGAGGTCATCTCCTCCATCGAAGCAGCGGTTTGCTCCAGCGCGCTGGCCTGGGATTCGGTGCGCGCCGACAGGTCGTGGTTGCCTGCGGCGATTTGCTGCGAAGCGCTGGCGATGTGTTCGGTGCCGTTGCGCACCTTCTGCACGATGCGGTGCAGGTTGTCCTGCATGGCCTGCATGTCCCGCATCAGGCTGGAGTGGTCGCCCGCGCGCGTGGCCACGGCCACTGCCAGATTGCCTTCGGAGATGCTGCGGGCAATGCTGCGCGCGTAGTCGGGCTCGCCCCCCAGCTGCCGGATCAGGTTGCGTGCGATCAGGGTGCCGATGACCAGCAGGGCCGCGCCCAGCAGCAGCGCCAGCAGGCCAAAGCGGGTGGCGCGCCGCCAGATGGCGGTGTCCACGGTGTCGATGTACACCCCCGAGCCAATGACCCAGCCCCAGGGGGCGAAACCCTTCACGTACGAGGTTTTTTCGACCGGCGTGTCGCTGCCCGCCTTGGGCCAGAGGTAGGGCACAAACCCTGCGCCGCTGGCCTGCACGGTGCGCACAAACTCCACAAACAGCTGCTTGCCGTTGGGGTCCTTGTTGGCGGTGAGGTCCTGTCCGTTGAGTTCGGGGCGGATGGGGTGCATCACCATGCGCGGGTGCATGTCGTTGATCCACAGATATTCATTGCCGCTGTAGCGCACGGCCTGGATGGCCGCCGCCGCGCGCTTGCGCGCCTCGTCCTCTGGCATGCCGCCCTTGGTGCTGAGGTCGTGGAAATGGGCGGCGATGCCATGCGCCGACTCCACCACCTGGCGCACGCCGGTCTGGCGTTCTTCCAGGATCAGCTGGCGTTCGGACACCAGGAACCAGGTGGTCAACACGATGATGCCGAGAACAGCGCTCAGCACCAACAGGGCCAGCTTGCGTGCAGTGGTCATGGGGCCTCCTGAAACGGAATGGAGGGCGTGTGCGGAAGGGGCGGCTCCCCTGCCACATGGGCACCCTGCTGGCAGGGTAATGCCGCCTTTTCGCGGGCGGCAGGGCAATTACCCGCATGGGCGGGAATGGGGGGCTGTGGCAGCGGGGGAAAGGCAGGCCCGTGCAGACCTGCAGAGCGCGGCAGCGCCGCAAACCGTGCGGCGGGGGCGCTACACCAGCCGCGCCGCCACAAGTTCCTTCTTGAGGTAGGCGTAGAACAGCGGCGCCGCCACCAGCCCAGCGGGGCCGAACACGGCCTCGGCCACGAACATCACGGAGAGCAGCTCCCACACGCCCATCTGCGTGCGGCGGCCCACCACCTTGGCGTTGATCACGTATTCGGCCTTGTGGATCAGGATCAGGAAACCCAGGCAGGCCGCAGCCGCCAGCGGCGACACCGACAGCCCCACGATGGTCAGCACCACGTTGCACACCAGGTTGCCCACGATGGGCACCAGCCCGGCGACAAAGGTGAAGGTGATCAGCACCGGGGTGTAGGGCAGCTCCATGCCCCACAGCGGCAGCACAAACAGCAGAAACAGGGCCGTGAGCAGGGTGTTGAACGCCGCGATCCAGAACTGCGCCGCCACGATCTGGCGGAAAGCCTCGCCGAACAGGGTGATGCGCAGCCGCAACTGGTCGGCCAGCGGGCCCAGGGCACTGCCCAGGGGGCGCACGGCGGCCAGGGCGCCGATCAGCAGCCCCACGTAGGCAAACAGCACCCCGGCCAGCCAGGCACGCCCGGCCATGGCCAGCGCGCCCGCCTTGGCGCCCAGGTAGTTGGCAATCACGCGCTGCAATTCGACGGCTCCGTCGGGCAGGTGGCTGGCCATGTCGGGCGGCAATTTCAGCCGCAGCTCCAGCACCGTGCGGGCCATGTAGTTGAGCAGTTCCTGGTACTGGTGCGGCGCAGCCACCAGGTAGCCGCGCGAATGTGTCAGCCCCACGCCCAGCAGCACCAGGGGCAGCAGCATCACCAGCGCGGCGGCGGCGATCTGGGCCAAGTGCAGGGTGCGGGGTGTTGCCGAAGGCTGGCGCAACGCACGCGCGGCCAGGGCGCCAAACCACCGCGTGAGCGCCCGGGTGAGCAGAAAGCCCAGGCACACGCACAGCAGGCCGGGCAGCAGGCCGCGCCACATCACCAGCAGCAGCACACCTGCCATCAGCAGGTAACTCGCAACCATGACGCCCCGGGTGGCAGGGCGTGCGGGCGTGGCCGCGTCAAAGTCCGCAGCAGAGGTCATCCCGTCCACGGGAACGGGTGGGGTGGGGGTTGCCGCAGGCGGCAAGGCAGGGAGGGTGGGACGCGATGCCATGCGCAGTCACCTCAGGAACGGTCTGGTGGGGCGAACACAATCCAAAGCGCAAGCGGCGCGCACAAGCCAGCGCGTGGCCAGCGCGCGGCTGGCCGTGGCGGGATGGGGGCCAGGGTCTTCAGGCGACCACCACGGCGGCGCCATCGCCGCGTGCGGCAATCGCACCAATGGTGTAGACCTGTTCGCCCGCCGCACGCAGCGTGGCGGCTGTGGCCTCTGCGTTGGCGGCATCCACCACCACCACCATGCCGATGCCGTTGTTGAAGGTGCGGTTCATCTCGATGTCGTCGATGCCAGCGGTCTTCTGCAGCCAGGCGAACAGCTCGGTCTGGGGCCAGCTGCCCTTGGTGAGGTGGGCGGCAGTGCCTTCGGGCAGCACGCGGGGGATGTTTTCGAGCAGGCCGCCGCCGGTGATGTGGGCCAGCGCCTTGATGGGATGGGCTGCCAGCGCGGCCAGCACGTTCTTCACGTACAGGCGGGTGGGTTCCATGATGGCCTGCTTGAAGGGCTTGCCGTCCAGCGTGGCGGGGGCGCTGTCGCCTGCGCGGTCGATGCACTTGCGCACCAGACTGAAGCCGTTGGAATGCACACCGGCCGAGGCAAGGCCCAGCACCACGTCGCCGGGCTTCACATCCCGGCCGGTCAGGATCTTGGACTTTTCGACCGCGCCCACCGCAAAACCGGCCAGGTCGTATTCACCTGCGGGGTACATGCCGGGCATTTCGGCGGTTTCGCCGCCGATGAGTGCACAACCGGAGAGTTCGCAGCCCTTGGCGATGCCGCCGACCACGGCAGCGGCTGTGTCCACATCGAGCTTGCCGCAGGCAAAGTAGTCGAGGAAGAACAGGGGCTCGGCGCCCTGCACCAGCACGTCGTTCACGCTCATGGCCACCAGGTCGATGCCCACGGTGTCGTGCATGTTCCATTCAAACGCCAGCTTGAGCTTGGTGCCCACGCCGTCGGTGCCGGACACGAGCACGGGTTCCTGGTAGCGCTTGGGCACTTCAAACAGCGCGCCAAAGCCGCCGATGCCTGCCAGCACGCCTTCGCGCATGGTCTTCTTGGCCAGCGGCTTGATGCGCTCGACCAGCGCGTCGCCCGCGTCGATGTCAACGCCGGCGTCTTTGTAGGAGATGGGGGTGGAGGAGGCAGAGGAACTCATGGGAGGTGCTTTGGTGCTGGTAGGCCCGCCGGGCGGGCTGGAATCCGGGGATTTTAAGGGGGCTGGGCCGACCGCCCCGCTCAGCCCTGTGCAAGCGGGGGCTTTGGTGGGGTGGCTTCGGTGCGTGCGTGCCACAACACACCTACCAGCGCCAGGGCGCTGAACGCGCCTCCGGCGAGGAAGGTGGCGCTGGCGCCCCACTGGTCCCACAGCAGGCCCGCCAGCGCGCTGGCAACCAGCAGCGCCACGCCGCTGGCCAGGTTGAACATGCCAAAGGCCGTGCCGCGCAGGTCGGCGGGCGCGCTGGCCGCCACCATGGTGGCCAGCAGCCCCTGGGTCATGGCCATGTGCAGGCCCCACAGCGCAATGCCCAGCCAGGCCGCGATGCCGTTGCCACGCCAGGCCAGCAGCGCATCGGCCGCAATCAGCGCCACCAAGCCCCAGGCCAGCAGGGTGGTGTGGTTCATCCGGTCGGAGAGCTTGCCCAGCGGGTAGGCGCCCAGCGAGAACACCAGGCTCATGAGCACCAGCGCCAGCGGAGTGAGGGCCAGGGGCAGCCCCCCTTGCTGCAGGCGCAGCACCAGAAACGCCTCGCTGAACCGCGCCAGCGTGAAGACCGCGCCCAGGGTCACCACCCACCAGTATTTTTGGCTCAGGCGGCGCAGGTTTTCGCGGCGGATGGGGTTGGTGCGCGGCTGGCCGCTGGGGCGCTCGGGCTCCTTCACGCCACACACCAGCACCACGATGCACAGCGCGGCCGGGATCACAGCCACCCAGAACACCGCGCGGAAATCGTTGGCCCACAGCAACATCAGCCCCATGGCCAGCAGGGGGCCCAGGAAGGCACCCACGGTGTCCAGCGATTGCCGCAGGCCGAACGCCGCACCCCGCTGGTCGGGCGGCGCCAGGTCGGCCACCAGCGCATCGCGCGGCGCCGCCCGGATGCCCTTGCCCACCCGGTCGAGCAGCCGGGCCGTGATCACCCAGCCCGCCGTGGACGCCAGCGCGAACAGCGGCTTGGACAGGGCCCCCAGCCCATAACCCACGATGGCCAGCGGCTTGCGCTTGCCCCACCAGTCACTCAGCGCCCCCGAAAACACCTTGAGAACCATGGCCGTGCCCTCGGCCGCGCCTTCGATCAAGCCCACCGTGAGCATGCTCACGCCCAGGGCCGTGACCATGAAGACCGGCAGCAGGCTGTGGATCATTTCGGAGGAAATGTCCATGAGGAGGCTGACAAACCCCAGGGCCCAGATGCCAGCGGGCAGGCGCTTGGAGGGGGAGGCGGGAGGTGCCATGGTGCGGGTTCTTGACAGCGGGGTGGGGCGGCGGCGGCAGGGGGGCTGCGCCAGACTAAAATCGGGTCCATTGTCGCCCAGCCCCCTGCCCAGGGAGCCGGTCGCGCCCCGCGCCGTGAGCCACTTTGCCGCTGCACCCCGCCGCTGCCACCCATGGCCGGGCGCCTTCTTCCCATTCTCCTGTGATGCTGCTGCTGAAACTGTCCTCGCCTGCCGCTCCCGCACCGACCGCCACGGGCCTGCCCCTGCCGCCGGGGGGCCTCGCATGATGATGAAGCAACTGGCACTGGACATCGGCCTGGCCACGGGGCCCACCCTGGCCCGTTTTTTTGCGGGCCCCAACGAGGCCGCCCTGCAGCACCTGCGCCTGGCCGCAGGCGATGGCAGCAGTCAGGCCACCCGCTCGCCCGTGCCCACCTACCTGTGGGGCGAGCCCGGCAGCGGCAAGACACACTTGCTCAAGGCCGTGCGCCAGGCCCTGCGCGAGCAGGGCGCCAGCGTGGGCTGGCTCGACCCCTCGGTGGCCGAGCCGCCGGATTTCAACGAAGACTGGGCCGCCATCGTCATGGACGATGTGCACCTATATGACACCGCCCAGCAGGCCACGGCCTTCAACTGGTTTGTCAACGCCATCAGCCCCGCCAGCGGCAGCCAGCGCTGGGTGCTGGCTGCGGGCGACCTGCCCCCGGCCGACCTGCCGCTGCGCGACGACCTGCGCAGCCGCCTGGGCTGGGGCCATGTGTTCCAGCTGCAGCTGCTGGGCGAGGCCGAGCGCCGCTCGGTGCTGCGCCAGGAGGCCGATGCGCGTGGCGTGTTCCTGGGCGACGAAGTCATGGACTACATGCTCAACCGTTTTTCGCGCGACCTGGGCAGCCTCATGCAGCTGCTGGACCAGCTTGATGCATTCGCCTTGCGCACCCAGCGCGCCATCACGATTCCGCTGCTGAAAACCATGCTGGAGTCGGAGTGAAGCGGTGTTTCCCTTTTGTCTCTTTGTGAATCTCAATGACCTCTGAACCACGCCGGCTGCGGCTTGCGCTGTTCGACCTGGACCACACGCTGCTGCCGCTCGACTCCGACTATGAGTGGGGCGAGTTCACCATCCGCATCGGCTGGAACGACCCCGTGGAGTTCGCGCGCCGCAATGACGAGTTCTACGCCCACTACCAGGCGGGCACGCTCAACGTGCACGACTACGTGCGGTTTGCCACCGAGGCCGTGCGCCTGCGCGGACCCGAGGCGGCAGCGGCGGCACACCAGCAGTTCATGCGCGAGGTCATCACCCCGGCCATAAAGCCCCAGGCACTCGACCTCATCCGCCAGCACCAGGCGGCGGGCGACGAGGTGCTGATCGTCACTGCCACCAACGAGTTCGTGACCGGCCCCATCGCCCAGGCGCTGGGCGTGCCGCAGCTGCTGGCCGTGCAGCTGGTGCGGGATGCGAGCGGCTGGTACACCGGCGAGATCGACGGTGTGCCCACCATGCGCGAGGGCAAGGTCACGCGCATGGAGCAATGGCTGGCCGCGCGCCAGCTCAGCTGGGCCGATGTGGACAGCACGTTCTACAGCGACTCCATGAACGACGTGCCCCTGCTCGAAAAGGTGAACCGCCCGGTGGCCACCAACCCCGACCCGCGCCTGCGCGCCCTGGCCCAGCAGCGCGGCTGGCGCATACTGGACCTGTTCACGGCCCCTGCCAGCCAGGCGGCCTCCTGATTACTCCCTATCCATGATCAAGAAGTTCATCGACAAACTGCTGGGCAAATCGACGCCCGGCACCTCGGGCGGCAAGCCCCATTTCGGCAAGCGCGAAGAGGTGCCTGCCAGCGTGCACGGCATCAACCCCGAGCTGGTGGACCGCCGCGCCGCCGAGGTGGTGGCCACGCTCAAGCAGGCCGGTTTTGAGGCCTACATCGTGGGCGGCGCCGTGCGCGACCTGCTGCTGGGCCTGCGCCCCAAGGACTTCGACGTGGCCACCAACGCCACGCCCGAGCAGGTCAAAGGCCTGTTTCGCCGCGCCTTCATCATCGGCAAGCGATTTCGCATCGTGCACGTGGTGCACGGCCGGGGGCGTGAGCATGAGGTGATCGAGGTCTCCACCTTCCGCGCCTACCTCGACAACGCCGCTGCAGGGCAGGTGTCGGGCAACGAAAAGACCAGCAAGGCCCAGCTGTCGGGCATGCAGCATGCGGTGGACGCATCGGGCCGCGTGTTGCGCGACAACGTCTGGGGCCCGCAGGACGAAGACGCCACGCGCCGCGACTTCACCGTGAACGCCATGTACTACGACCCGGTGAGCCAGATCGTGGTGGACTACCACAAGGGTTTGCAGGACGCGAAGAAGAAGACCCTGCGCATGATTGGCGACCCCGCCACGCGCTACCGCGAAGACCCTGTGCGCATCATCCGCGCCGTGCGTTTTGCGGCCAAGCTCAGCCCGCTGGGCTTCAGCATCGACGCCAAGTCGGCCGCGCCGCTGGTGCAGTCGCAGGCGCTGCTGGCCGAGGTGCCGCAAAGCCGCATGTTTGACGAAATGCTCAAGCTGCTGCAGACCGGCCACGCGATCGCCACCATTGAGCAGCTCAAGAAGCTGGGCATGGCCAAGGGCATCTACCCGCTGCTGGATGTGGCCGTGGAGCGTGCCGACACCCCGTTTGTGAAGGCCGCCCTGGTGGACACCGACCGCCGCGTGAACGAAGGCAAGCCCGTGGCCCCCAGCTTCTTGCTGGCCTGCGTGCTGTGGGAAGACGTGCGCAACGGCTGGCAAGAGCGCCTGAACCAGCGCCAGCACCCGCTGCCCGCGCTGCAGGAAGCCATCGACGAAGTGTTTGACCGGCGCATTGGCGACGTGTCGGGCCGGGGCAAGCTGGCCGCCGACATGCGCGAGATCTGGGTCATGCAGCCCCGCTTTGAAAAACGCGTGGGCAGCACCCCGTTTGGCATGGTCATGCAGCCGCGCTTCCGGGCCGGGTTCGACTTCATGCGCCTGCGCGCCGATGTGGGCGAGGTCGAGGAAGCGCTGGCCGAATGGTGGCAGGACTTCCAGGCGGCCGACGACGAGCGCCGCGAAGACCTGATGGACCAGGCGCGCGAAGAGCAGAAGGCGCGCCAGAAAGCGCAGCAGCCCGTGGTCAAGCGCGTGCCGCGCAACCAGGCGCCAGCGCCCGCATCGGCCCCGCGCGCGGCAGGCCAACCGGAAGACGCTGATCTGCCAGAGGGCGACGCCGAGTTCGCCAGCGAAGGCGGCGGCCCTAAAAAGCGCCGCCGCCGTCGCCGCAAGCCCGGTGGCGGGGCGGGCGGTGGTGGCGAAGGCGCAGCGCCTGCCACGGCAGGCGAGTGAGTGAATGAGTGAGCTGGCGGGACATGGGCGCTGAGCCCTCCCTGGCCTACGTGGGCCTGGGCGCCAACCTGGGCGAGCGCGAAGCCGCCCTGCGCAAGGCCCTTGGCGCCCTGGGTCAATACCCCGGCACCCGCGTGCTGCGAGTGTCGCCGCTGTACGGCAGCGCCCCGGTGGATGCTGGCGGCCCCGACTACCTGAACGCCGTGGCCGAAGTGGCCACCACCCTCGCGCCCGAGGCCCTGCTGCAGGCGCTGCAGGCCATCGAACAATCCGCCGGGCGCGAGCGCCCCTACCGCAATGCCCCCCGCACGCTGGACCTGGACATCCTGTGGTTTGGCGACCAGGTGATTGGCACCCCCACCCTCACCGTGCCCCACCCCCGCATGGACGAACGCGCGTTTGTGCTGCGCCCCCTGGCCGACCTGGTGCCTGAGCGGGTGAGCGCCGCCGCCTTGCAGGCCGTGGCCGCGCAGAGCATCTACCAGCTGGCCGATGCGGGCTGGGCAGAAGGTGCTGTGGGTGGTGCTTGCTCCTGAATCAGGAGCTGCTAGCGCTTTCTGGACGGGCGGTAGAGGCCAAAAACCCCGTAGGTTGGGTTAGCGAAGCGCAACCCGACGTCACCGCAATCCCGCAGCGCTCTCCACGGGAGTCGGGTAACGCCCTGGCGGGTTCACCCGACCTGCGGGATGGGGATGATGCTCCTGAATTAGGAGCTACTAGCGCTTGATGGGCGCGCGCAAGAGGCCAAAAAAGGGCTCTCTTCCGTTTCGGGTGGAAAGCCACATTCCCCACCATAGCCATGGTCAGGCCCTTGCTTTTTGCAAAGGACTGCCCGGCAGGTGAGTGAGCTTTCCAGCGATCAGGAACGCCATGGCGATGAAGTGGTCGGTGGTGCCATAGCC
>NZ_LUKZ01000013.1 GCF_001633105.1 Acidovorax sp. GW101-3H11 | reverse complement strand
ACGTCCAGTGCAACACGCTCCACAGCCCAGGGCGCGGCCAGCCCCAATGCCTGGCAGAACAACGCTTCTTGCATGGGGAGGGCTCCTGTTCGGGGGGTGTCAATGGGTTTATTTGTACTGTAGTGTTCCACCCGAAACGGAAGAGAGCCATTTTTGATGGATTTTTGCACCCTATCTGCCGCACCTGTGTGCCTGTGCAAACACCCGCCGCAGGCCTGGGTCTTACCCCTTGGGGCGCGGGCAGGGCGCCGCATACAATGTCCTGTTCCGCCCTGGCGGGCGCTTGTGCGCTGGCCGCTGGCGGTTTTTGTGTATTTTGACCATCCGTTGTGGAGTCCCGTCCGTGTTTATTTCTTCCGCTTTTGCCCAAACCGCACCTGCCGCAGCCGCTGGTGGCGGTGACATGATGTCCACGCTCACGGGCATGCTGCCCCTGGTGCTCATGTTTGTGGTGCTGTACTTCGTCATGATCCGCCCCCAGATGAAGCGCCAGAAGGAACACCGCGCCATGATCGACGCCATCGCCAAGGGCGATGAAGTGGCCACCGCTGGCGGCATCGTCGGCAAGGTCACCCGCCTGTCCGAGGGTTTCCTGCACATCGAGATCGCCAGCGGCGTGGAAGTGCAAATGCAGCGCAGCGCCGTGGTGCAGGTCCTGCCCAAGGGCTCCGTCAAGTAATCAATGAACAGCCCCTCTGGGCGCTGCACACCGCCTCCCGTCGCTCGCGCTGCGTGCAGACCGGGTGACGGGGCCAGCGCAGCGGGGCGGCCCTTGCACGGCATTGGCTGGCAGGGCGTGGAAAAGGCGTAAACATGAACCGTTATCCGGTCTGGAAGTACGCGATCCTGGTGATCGTGCTGCTGGTGGGGGCCTTGTACACCCTGCCCAATTTCTTTGGCGAAGCCCCTGCCGTGCAGGTGTCGTCGGCCAAGGCCACCGTCAAGGTGGACACCGCCGTGCAGCAGCGGGTGGAAGAGGCCCTCAAGGCGGCAGGCGTCACGCCCGATTTCGTGGCGCTGGAAGGCAACTCGGTGCGTGCGCGCTTTGACACGCCCGACACCCAGCTCAAGGCCAAGGACGCCATCCAGAAGGCCCTGGTGCCCGACGCCAACGATGCCTCGTACATCGTGGCGCTGAACCTGGTGTCGCGCTCGCCGCTGTGGCTCAAGGCCCTGCACGCCAACCCCATGTACCTGGGCCTGGACCTGCGTGGCGGTGTGCACTTCATGCTGCAGGTGGACATGCAGGCCGCGCTGACCAAGAAGGCCGAATCGTATGCCGGTGACATCCGCACCGCGCTGCGCGACAAGAGCATCCGCCACGGCGGCATCAGCCGCGAAGGCCAGAACATCGACATCAAGGTGCGCGACGAAGCCACGCTCACGGCCACCCGCAACCTGATTGCCGACCAGTTCACCGACCTGCAGGTCACCAGCACGCCCGAGGGCACCGAGTTCAAGCTGCGCGCCTCCATCAAGCCCGAGGCCACACGCCGCGTGCAGGAGCAGGCCCTCAAGCAGAACATCGTCACGCTGCACAACCGGATCAACGAGCTGGGCGTGGCCGAGCCGGTGATCCAGCAGCAGGGCCTGGACCGCATCGTGGTGCAGCTGCCCGGTGTGCAGGACACCGCCAAGGCCAAGGACATCCTGGGCCGCACCGCCACGCTGGAAGTGCGCCTGGTGGACGAAGGCACCGAAGCCCGCGCTGCCGAGACCGGCCGGGGCCCCGTGCCGTTTGGCTCCGAGCGCTACCTGGAGCGCAGCGGCCAGGCCATCATTGTGAAGAAGCAGGTCATCCTGACCGGCGAGAACCTGACCGACGCCCAGCCCGGCTTTGACGGCCAGACGCAGGAGCCCACCGTGAACCTCACGCTGGACGCCAAGGGTTCGCGCATCTTCAAGGACATCACGCGCGAGAACATCGGCAAGCGCATGGCCATCGTGCTGTTCGAAAAGGGCAAGGGCGAAGTGGTCACGGCTCCCGTGATCCGCAGCGAAATCGGCGGTGGCCGCGTGCAGATCTCTGGCCGCATGACCACGGCCGAGGCCAATGACACCTCGCTGCTGCTGCGCGCCGGTTCGCTGGCTGCGCCCATGGAAATCATTGAGGAATACACCATCGGCCCGAGCCTGGGCGCCGACAACATCGAGCGTGGCATCCACAGTGTGGTCTGGGGCATGGTGGCGATTGCCGTCTTCATGTGCATCTACTACGCGCTGTTCGGTGTGTTCTCGACCGTGGCACTGGCCGTGAACGTGCTGCTGCTGCTGGCCATCCTGTCCATGCTGCAGGCCACGCTGACCTTGCCCGGCATTGCCGCCATGGCGCTGGCGCTGGGCGTGGCCATCGACTCCAACGTGCTGATCAATGAACGCATCCGCGAGGAGCTGCGCGACGGGGTCTCGCCGCAGGCAGCCATCCACGCGGGCTACGAACGCGCCTGGGCCACCATCCTGGACTCGAACGTGACCACGCTGATCGCGGGCCTGGCGCTGCTGGCCTTCGGCTCCGGCCCGGTGCGCGGCTTTGCCGTGGTGCACTGCATCGGCATCCTGACCAGCATGTTCTCGGCCGTGTTCTTCTCGCGCGGCCTGGTGAACCTGTGGTACGGCCGCCAGAAAAAGCTCAAGAGCGTGTCGATCGGCCAGGTTTGGAAGCCTGAACCCGACAGCGCTGTGGCCAAAACGAACTAAAGGAGGAAGACCATGGAATTCTTCCGCATCCGAAAAGACATCCCCTTCATGAAGCACGCGTTGGTCTTCAACGCGATTTCCTTCATCACCTTCGCGCTGGCCGTGTTCTTCCTGGTCACGCGCGGACTGCACCTGTCGGTGGAGTTCACGGGCGGCACCGTGATGGAAGTGGCCTACAGCCAACCGGCCGAGCTGGCCAAGGTCCGCGAGACCGTCTCCGGCCTGGGCTACCCCGACGTGCAGGTGCAGAACTTCGGCACGGCCCGTGATGTGATGATCCGGCTGCCGGTGCAAAAGGGCGTGACCTCTGCGCAGCAAAGCGAACAGGTTCTTGGCGCCCTGAAAGCCGCCAACCCTGAAGTCACGCTGCGCCGCACCGAGTTTGTGGGCCCGCAGGTGGGCGAGGAGCTGGTGCATGGCGGCCTGATGGCGCTGGCCATGGTGGTCGTAGGCATCGTGATCTACCTGGCCTTCCGCTTCGAGTGGAAGTTTGGCGTGGCAGCCATCATTGCCAACCTGCACGATGTCGTGATCATCCTGGGCTTCTTCGCGTTCTTCCAGTGGGAGTTTTCGCTGGCCGTGCTGGCGGGCGTGCTGGCCGTGCTGGGCTACTCGGTCAACGAGTCGGTGGTGATCTTCGACCGGATCCGTGAGGCCTTCCGCAGGTACCGCAAGATGACCACCCACGAGGTGATCGACCACGCCATCACCAGCACGATGAGCCGCACGATCATCACCCACGCCTCGACCGAAGCGATGGTGCTGTCGATGCTCTTTTTTGGTGGCCCCAGCCTGCACTACTTCGCGATGGCGCTGACCATCGGGATTCTGTTTGGCATCTATTCCTCGGTGTTTGTGGCGGCAGCCATCGCCATGTGGCTCGGGGTCAAGCGCGAGGATCTTGTCAAGCCTGCCAAAAAGGAAGGGGATCCCAACGATCCCCACGCTGGAGCAACCGTTTGACCCGCTAATATCTGCTTATGCAGCCCACGCCCTCTTCCGTTCCACAGCGTCGCTTGGCCCGCCAGGCGCGCCAGAAGTTCGTAGAGGGCCTGTGCTCCGGACTCCCTGAGCTGGGCAAGACGGTCCAGGAGTTCCTGGCCACCTTGATGGGCCAGACGGGCACGGCACGGGAAATGCAGTCGCACCGCGACGCATGGCAACGCTACCAGCAACTGCATACCGCCTGGACCCAGCGCACCGCCAGGGCTTGGCAGGAAGCTATGGCGCCCCACGTCAGCAGCACGCGGGGGCAACT
Organism: Acidovorax sp. GW101-3H11; assembly: GCF_001633105.1. Lineage (GTDB taxonomy): Bacteria > Pseudomonadota > Gammaproteobacteria > Burkholderiales > Burkholderiaceae_C > Acidovorax. Next base: position 209,625 of record NZ_LUKZ01000013.1, on the reverse strand, counting down.
CGCCAGCAGTGCCGCTGGAAACCAGTTCGAGCTGCTCAGCGACGATGTGGTGGAGAACAAGATCCTGGCCTCGCGCATGGCCCTGACGATCACCGAACAGGTCGGCCCCCAGTTCGACACGCTGCGCCAGCGCACCCAGTCCCTGGAAGGCCAGGAACTCGACAGCAGCGACATCCTTCGGCCGGACGCCGTGTGCCTGCTGCTGGTGGAGCAGTGGGTGGAATCCGGCCTGTCCCGCACCGACCTGCAGACCGTGGTGGACCCACTGCAGCGCGACCTGGCCAATCTGCTCCAGAAGCATTACCAGGCCGTCAATGTGTTCTATGTAGAGCAGGGCATCACTCCGCAGACGGACCTGAAATCCCGTGTGCGGCGCACCAGCGGCGGGGCCGTGACGGGCCGCGGAGGTGGCGACTCCGGCTCTGGCGGCCTGGCCTCTCAGGCTCTGGCGCAGACCCATGAGGCCATGGCGGCAGCGCGTGGCTCCTCTCCTTTCCCGGCACAGATGCCGCGCCCACCCCAGTCGCCGCCCGGCTATCCCCGGCACGGCATGCATACGGCTTTTGCCACGGGCATGACCCCGTTGGCTCGCGCCCGCCAGCGGGCGCAAGGGGTCATGGGCCAGCTGCGCCGCCTGCTCACCCAGCCTGCCACGGGATTTGACATGGTCAATGCCCCGCCTGCTTCGGCGGCGCTGGCCCATGCGCTCACCGCCCACCGCGTACATGCCGATACCTACTACAGCAGTGTCGCCACGCTGATGGAAGACTACAGCCCGGCCGCTGTGGTGCAGCTGGCAGGCACAGTGCGGGAGCGGTCCACGGAACTCAAGAAAAAAGCCACCACCACGGGCGAGAAGGCCATCATCGAGGTGGTGGCGCTGATGTTCCAGAGCATCCTGGCCGAAGACCGCATTCCACCGGCGGTGCGTGTGTGGTTTGCGCGTCTGCAGGTGCCTGTGCTGCGCGTGGCGCTCGCAGAACCCGAGTTTTTCAGCAACCTCGACCATCCCGCCCGCAAGCTGATCGACCGCATGGGGGCCTGTGTGCTGGGCTTTGATTCCACCAGCATCAACGGCAGCGCCTTGGAGGCCGAAATCCGCCGCGTGGTGCAGGTGATTGAGCAGTACCCTGAAACCGGCCGGCGGGTGTTCCAGCTCGTATACGACGAGTTTGAGAAGTTTCTGTCCAAGTTCCTCACCGAAAAGCAGGCCACCTCCCGCCTCGTCAGCGTGGCGCAGCAGGTGGAGCAGCGGGAAACCCTGGCCATCCAGTACACCATCGAGCTGCGCACCATGCTGCGCGACATGCCGGTGCGCGATGAGATCCGCGAGTTCCTGTTCAAAACCTGGGCCGAGGTGCTGGCCCTGTCGGCTGTGCGCGATGGCCCGCAGCATGCGGACACGGTGGCGTTCAAACGCACGGCGGCCGATCTGGTCTGGGCCGCCAGCGCCAAACCCAACCGCAGCGACCGGGCCCAGGTAATCCAGAACCTGCCGGGCCTGCTGCAGCGCCTGCGCCAGGGCCTGGCGCTGCTCGGCGTCAATGGGCCCGAGCAGGACACACAGGTCAAGACTTTGACCGACACGCTGGCAGATGCCTTCCTGTCCAAAACCGCCTCGATCCCTCAGGCACACATCGAGGCCATGGCCAAACGCCTGGCCAACCTCGAAGACTTCATGAGCGACGCCACCCTGGGTGACATGCCGCTCAATGCCGACAACATTGAGATGATGCTGGGTATTGATGCCTCGTCCATCCATGTGGTGGCCGACAACGGCGCGCCGGTGGACGATGCCATGGTGGTGTGGGCGCAGGAGCTGCAGCCCGGCACCTGGTACACGCTGGACCACAACGGCGCGTCGGCCCAGGTGCAGTACGCCTGGCAGAGCCAGCGCAAGCAGTTGCACCTGTTCGCGGCAGTCGATGGCAGCAGCTACCTGATCCAGCTGCGTCGCCTGGCCGCTTACCTGCAGGCCGGCCTGCTCGTGGCCCAGGACGAAGAGGGCCTGACCCTGCGCGCCACCCGCGACGCCCTGGCCAAACTGGACGCCAACCCCGAACGTTTGCTGGACTGACAACCGCTGGCTGCAGGCAGCCCAGGCCCGGGCGTTGCACGCACCTGCCTTGACGATCCCAGCCTCAGCCGCGCCCCAGACGCTGGAACAGCCCCCCGGGTAGACGCGCCACGCGGCCATCCAGTTCCAGCTCCAGCAGCATCACCTGCAGGGCAGCCGTGTCCATGCCGGTGCGTGCCACCAGGGCATCCAGGCCCAAGGGATCAAACCCCAGCGCTGCGAGCACGGGGTTGCTGTCTGACCCGCTTTCCGCGCGCTCCTCCACCGCTGCACCCTCTTCAGCGTGCTCCTCTGGCAAGCCCGGCACCGTGGTGGTCGGGAGCCGCAACTCCTCCAGCACATCCTGCGCCGACTCGACCAGTTTGGCCCCCTGGCGGATCAGTGCATGGCAGCCCCGCGACTGGGGCGCATGGATGGATCCCGGGATCGCAAAAACCTCCCGCCCCTGCTCGACCGCCATCCGGGCCGTGATCAAGGAGCCCGAGGCGAGCGCGGCCTCGACAACCAGCGTCCCTTGGGACAGGCCCGAGATGATGCGGTTTCGCTTGGGGAAGTTGGCCGCGAGCGGGGGCGTTCCCAGCGGGTACTCGCTGACCAGCAGCCCCCGGGCTGCAATGCGGCGCGCCAGATCCAGGTTCTTGCGGGGATACACCCGGTCCAAGCCGGTCCCCACCACAGCAATGGTGGCCGCCGCTGGAGCGCCCGCCACAGAGGCATCCAGCGCGCCTTCATGTGCCGCAGCATCCACGCCCAGCGCCAGCCCCGACACAATGGTCAGCCCGGCACCGTGCAATGCCCGCGAGAACAAGCGGGCGTTCTCGGCGCCCTGGGCGGTCGGGTTGCGGCTGCCGACCACCGCCAGACACCGGTCGCTGGGAAAAGGCTGGTGCGCGAGCAGCTGCGCTGGACCGGTGAGGTACAGCAGCAGCGGAGGGTCTTCCGTGTCCAGCAAGGACTGCGGATAGCGGACATCGCCCAGCGTGACGATGGTACGTGCCGGGCCCTCGGGGCCCGCTCCAGACAGCCACTGGGCGGTGGTGTCCCACAAGGCCTGCCAGGCCGCAGGAATCTCACACAAAGCCCGCGCCTGGGCATTGGTCACGCATTGCTGCAGCGCCGCCTCGGGCTGCTGAAAAATCGCTTGCGGAAGCCCGAAGCGGGACAGCAGCCGCCGCGCAGTGCCGTTGCCCACGCCTGGGGACAGCGTCAAGCGCAGCCAAGCGCCCAGCTCTTCATGGTCCATGGGTTTCAGGCCCCCTGCGCACAGTCTGGTGCCGCCGCCTCATACCGAGACCAGCGACCCCATCCGCGCGAAGGCGTGCGCGACTTACTTGGGGTTGACGAGGCGATCGCCCACACGCACGCCGTTGCGGATTTCCAGCAGCAGCGCATACGAAACGCGCTCGAAGGTGCGGAACACCATGGCCGTGCCATTGATTTCGCTGGGCAGCTTGACCGTGGCCTTGGCCTTGTCGGTGGTGTCTTTGATGCGGTCACCCTTGGTCATCAGGCTAAGCACATGGCCGGGCTCCACGCCATCTTCCGAACCCATGTTGATGGCCACTACCTGATTCTGGGCGCCATAGGCCACTGCCGAGCTGCCGTAGATGGACACCACGCGCGCATCGACCTCAACCTCAGGGGCGCGCGGTGTGTAGCTCATGAATGCGCGTGCGGGTGCGGGCAGCAGACGGTCACCGGCCTGGACTTCTTCCTTGGTGGCCGACAGGTCCACGGTGGCGGGCACGTACTCGGCGTTGTAGCCGCCCTTGCCATTGGGCGTTTCCTCGAAGGATTCGCCACGCACCAGTTCGGCCTTGCCCACGTACTGGGCTTCGTAGCCCAGCACTTCGCCTGTCATCGGGTCCTTGAGGGCCACTGCGTTGCGGAAAACACGGTAGAAGCGCGGCTCCCCGGCCTCGGCCAGCATGGGCGAGGCGGTGTCCCCGCGCACATAGACGCGGTCACCCGCGCCCATCAGCACGCGCTCGTCGGTCGTCGCGATCACACGCGGGGCACGCAGCAGCGTTTGCTCGTCCACCACCAGGGGCTCAACCAGGAAAGGCTCTATCAGGTGGGGCTTGAGGGTCGGCAGTGCAGAATCAGCCAGGCTGTCGCTGCGCGTGCGCGGCGACACGCGCACGGTTTCGGGTTCGCTCGCCGCGCCGGGGCGGCTGGTGCGCAGGCGGGCATAACCACCGTCCTTTTCCAGATACAGGGTCTGGCCCGGGAAGATCAGGTGCGGGTTGGGAATGGCCTTGAGGTTCATGCCCCACAGTTCAGGCCAGCGCCAGGGGCGCTTGAGGTACATGCCCGAAATGCCCCAGAGCGTGTCACCGCGCTTGACGGTGTAGGTGTCGGGTGCGTTCGGCGCCAGCTCTTCCAGGGGCACGCCCCGCTCGGACACCTGCTGCGCGGTGGCGCGCTGGCCGCTGGAGATGGGGTAGTTCTGCGCCTGAGCCGGCATGACCAGCAAGGCGCCAGCGATGATGGTGAGCGCGCCCAGGGCGGTCCGCCGCACGCTGGTGAATGCCGTCATGTTGTTCCTTTTCTCATGCATTGTGAAACGCCCCCTCACTGGCAACCCGGCGCCTGCAGCATGCGGGCGCCCGGGTAACTACGTTACAAACCTTCTTAGATTCTCTGCTCAAGCCCTTGATTCGGCAACGATTATTGGCCAGCAACACGGCGGCAGGCCGTAAAAGTGGCGAAAATAGCGACATCTTCTACCTGTAGCCATGGCAATCCTCCCCATTCTCTGTTACCCGGACCCCCGGCTCCACAAGGTCGCACGCCCCATTGCAGTGGTGGACGACCGCATCCGGACGCTGGTGTCCGACATGCTGGCCACCATGTACGACGCCCACGGCATCGGCCTGGCCGCCACCCAGGTGGACGTGCACGAACGGCTGGTGGTGATCGATGTGTCCGAAGAACGCGACCAGCCCCTGGTGCTGATCAACCCCGAACTCGTCTGGACCAGCGCAGAAAAGCATGTGAACGACGAAGGCTGCCTGTCCGTCCCCGGCATCTACGACGGCGTGGAGCGTTTTGACGCCGTGCATGTGCAGGCGCTCGACGCCCAGGGCGAGTCGCGGGTCATCGAGGCGGACGGCCTGCTGGCGGTCTGCATCCAGCATGAGATGGACCACCTGATGGGCAAGGTGTTCGTGGAATACCTCTCGCCCCTCAAGCGCAACCGCATCAAGACCAAGATGATCAAGCAGCAGCGGGAGGCCCGCGAGTGAGGCCATCAGCGCTCTGCGCCTTGCGGGGCGGCGGAGTGCTGGCGCGGGCAGCGCTCGGGGCGCTGCTCATCCATCTTGCGGGTTGTGCGCTGCCTGCCCGCGAGCAGCCCGGCGCACTGCGTGCCGAAGTGCTGGCCCGCCTGGGCCCGCCCAGCGCGACCTTTGCGCTGGCGCAGGGCGAGCGGTGGCTCTATTCCGAACTGCCCGCAGGCTTTGAGGCCCACGCCCTCGACTTTGACGCCAGCGGCCGACTGCTGCGCAACGAACAGGTGCTGACCCAGGCAAGGTTCGAGAACCTTCCGCTGGGCACCTGGACCACCACCGATGTACAACGCAGCTTTGGCGCCCCCTTGCGGGTGGAACGCGTGGCGCGGTTTGATGGCGACATCTGGGCCTACCGCTTCCGCCAGAACTCCGACCTGCGCTTGGCCCATGTGCACCTGGACCGCCAGGGCGTGGTGCGGCAGGTGCTGTTCACCGACGAAGCCCCCCATTTCGACAATGCGCGCGACTGAGCGGTTGCGCAATTGAACGCTCCCCAGACACCCGCATGCAGCCATCCATGAGAGTCATTTTTGCCGGTACCCCCGAATTTGCCCGCGTGGCGCTGGAGCGGCTGCTGGCTGCGGGTTTCACCGTCCCGCTGGTGCTCACCCAGCCTGACCGCCCGGCGGGCCGGGGCATGAAGTTGCAGGCGTCGCCCGTCAAACAATGTGCGCTGGACCACGGTATTCCCGTCGCACAACCACGCAGCCTGCGCCTGGACGGCAAATACCCCGAAGACGCTGCCGCCGCGCGCGACGCGCTGCAGGCCGCCCAGGCCGATGTGATGGTCGTGGCCGCCTACGGGCTGATCCTGCCGCAGTGGACCCTGGACATGCCGCGCCTGGGCTGCCTAAACATCCACGCCAGCCTGCTGCCACGCTGGCGCGGCGCGGCCCCCATCCACCGCGCCATCGAGGCAGGCGACGCCGACACCGGCGTCACCATCATGCAGATGGACGCCGGGCTGGACACCGGCGACATGCTGCTCACCGAGCGCCTGGCCATCACCGCCGACGACACCACGGCCGCACTGCACGACCGGCTGGCCCTGCTGGGCGGCCGCATGATCGTGGAAGCGCTGGAGCTGGCGGCCTGCGGCGGCCTGCAGCCTGTGCCCCAGCCCGCCGAAGGCATCACCTACGCCCACAAGATCGAGAAGGCCGAAAGCAGCATCGACTGGTCGCTACCCGCCACCGTGATCGGCCAGCGCATCCGCGCGTTCGACCCGTTTCCGGGCGCCAGCACCGAGTGCAGCGGCGAGACCATCAAGATATGGAGCTATGTTATTGATAGCAATAAAGGCAATGCAGACACGCGCAAAGGCCTTGTTTTGTCTGCAAATGACACCGGTGTGCTGGTGGCCTGTGGCGCGGGCACGGTGCTGCGCCTGACCACACTGCAGCGCGCGGGGGGCAAACGGCTGCCTGCGGCCGATTTCCTGCGCGGCTTCGATCTGCAGCCCGGCATGGTGCTGGGCGCCCCCGCCGCATGAGCGTGCTCGCCTCCCTGCGCAGCACCGTGCGCCACCCTTCGTTCCGGCTCGCCGCCACCGACATGGCGGGCACCTCGCTGGGCATTGCCGCCTGGGGTTTGGTCACGGGCGTGGCCATGGTCAAGAGCGGCATGCCGGTGGGCATGGCGGTGTTCATGTCGCTGCTGGTGTATGCGGGCAGCGCGCAGCTGGCGGTCATCCCGCTGCTGTCCGTGGGCGCGCCGCTGTGGGTCATCTGGCTCACTGCCTCCTGTGTGAACCTGCGTTTTGTGATCTTCAGCAGCATGTGGCGCAGCTACTTCGCCCACCTGCCGCTGCGCCAGCGGCTGGCGCTGGGGTACTTCAGCGGCGACGTGATCTACGTGGCGTTCATGAAGCGGTTCCCCGAGCCCCGCCCCGCGCCCGAGCAGGTGCCATATTTCTGGGGCGCCGCCAGCACCAACTGGCTGGCCTGGCAGGTGCCGTCCATCGCAGGCATTTTGCTGGCCAATGCCGTGCCCCTGTCCTGGGGGCTGGGGTTTGCCGGGGTGCTGGCGCTCTTGGGCGTGCTGCTGTCGCTGCTGTTCGACCGGGCCACCTGGCTGGCCACGGGCGTGGCGGCCACGGCGGCGATTGCCGCGTTTGCGCTGCCGCTCAAGCTCAACATCCTGGTCGCCCTGGCCGCCGCCGTGGCCGCCGGGCTGCTGATGGAGGCAGTGGACCGCCGCCGCCACAAGCCCGAGCTGCTGCTGGTGCCCGCCGACAGCGTGATGCCACCCGAAGAACGCGAGCATGTCGCGGCGGGCGATGTGGTGCCGCTGCGCGAGGAGCGCCATCCATGATGAACGGATCCTGGATCGAACCGGTGCTGGCCATCGTGGGCCTGGCGGTCATCACCGTGGTGTCGCGCTCCTTCTTCATGATCCCCGAGCGCGAGCTGCCGCTGCCCGGCTGGCTCAAGCGCGGGCTCAAGTACGCCCCCCTGGCCGCCCTCACCGCCGTGATCGCGCCCGAGATCCTCATGACCCAGGGCGAACTCATCGACACCTTCATGGACGCCCGTCTGCCCGCTGTGGTGTGCGCCAGCGCCTACTATTTCTGGCGCCGGGGCATCCTGGGCACGATCCTGGTGGGCATGGCGGTGTACCTGCCGCTGCACATAGGTTGGGGCTGGTAAGAATAGGTTCGCCCTGAGTCGCCTTCGGCGCCATCCCCCCAAGGGGGACGCACCCGGTGGCCTGGCACAGCCAGTTCCACGGGTGCACTGGCACAGACAGAAGAGAAGAGAAGGGCGCCCTCTACCGCGGTTACTAAAATGGCCGCCGCGAGCCCTCCTTCCTCTTTACACCTCTGCTATGAACATCCTCCGCTTTTCCGATCTGTGCGCCCAAGGCAAGGCCCAAGGCCAGCGCGTCTTCATCCGTGCGGACATGAACGTCCCGCAGGATGACGCAGGCCAGATCACCGAAGACACCCGCATCCGCGCCTCGATCCCCTGCATCCGCATGGCGCTGGATGCCGGTGCCGCCGTGATGGTCACCAGCCACCTGGGCCGCCCGACCGAAGGCGAATTCAAGCCTGAGGATTCCCTGGCCCCCGTGGCCCAGCGTCTGTCCGAGCTGCTGGGCCGCGATGTGCCGCTGGTGGCGAACTGGGTGGATGGCGTCACCGTGGCCCCTGGCCAGGTGGTGCTGCTGGAAAACTGCCGCCTGAACGTGGGCGAAAAGAAGAACAAGGACGAACTGGCGCGCAAGCTGGCCGCGCTGTGCGACATCTTCGTGAACGACGCGTTCGGCACCGCCCACCGCGCCGAAGGCACGACCTACGGCATCGCCCAGTTTGCGCCCGTGGCCTGCGCGGGCCCGCTGCTGTCGGCCGAGATCGACGCCCTGACCAAGGCCCTGGCCCAGCCCCAGCGCCCGCTGGCCGCCATCGTGGCGGGCTCCAAGGTGTCCACCAAGCTCACCATCCTGCAAAGCCTGGCCGACAAGGTGGACCAGCTCATCGTAGGCGGCGGCATTGCCAACACCTTCATGCTGGCCGCAGGCCTGCCCATTGGCAAAAGCCTGGCCGAACCCGACCTGCTGGACGCTGCCAAGTCGGTGATGGCCGCAATGAAGGCCCGGGGCGCCGAAGTGCCGATCCCCACCGACGTGGTCGTGGCCAAGGCCTTTGCTGCGGATGCCCCCGCCACCGTGAAGGCAGCCACCGATGTGGCGCCTGACGACCTGATCCTGGACATCGGCCCCGACACCGCCGCGCGCCTGGCCGCCCAGCTCAAGTCGGCAGGCACCATCGTCTGGAACGGCCCTGTGGGCGTGTTCGAGTTCGCCGCGTTCGAAAACGGCACCCGCGCCTTGGCCGCAGCCATTGCCGAGTCGCCCGCGTTCAGCATTGCGGGGGGCGGCGACACGCTGGCCGCCATCGCCAAGTACGGCATCGAGAAACAGGTGGGTTACATCTCGACCGGCGGCGGCGCCTTCCTGGAGGTGCTGGAAGGCAAAAAACTGCCCGCTTTCGACATCCTGGAGCAGCGCGCCGCCGCCGCCGTGTAAGCAAATGCAAGGCAAACCGGGCTATTTGGCCCTGCTTGCCTTGCAGCAACACACAACTGTGACCAAAAACAACGAACTGTGTACGGCGGAGCGCAGTTAGCGTAATTTTTTCTTGTTTTTGTTGAGGAACCCGCCCAGAATTATTTTTCAATCGTGCGGGCTGTATCTGTCCAGATCCTCGCAAATCTAGTCCGTAGGAGGGAATCATGTCGTTTTCAAAGGCAATCAGCTTGGCCGTTCTGGCTGGCGCTGTAGCAACCTTGGTGGGGTGCGCACAGAAAGCGCCCATTCCCGTTGCGGAAAATTTTGAATACACCTCGCAACCCAAGGTCCGCTCCGCAGGCCACTGGGACCTGGTGTCGCGTGATGTGGTCGGCCAGACGCTGGGCACCCTGGACAAGGCCGGTGTGGCCCCAGGCACCCCGATGCATGTGTCGCTGCCCGCCAATCCCACACAGTTTGAAACCGCGTTCCGCGAGTTCCTGATCACCAAGCTGGTCCAGAACGGTGCCGTGGTGCAACAAAGCCCCGGCCAGGCGCTAGACGTCTCCTACGGCATCCAGGTCGTGCGCCACAACAGTGACCGCCCCCACTTCATTCCTGGCCAGTTCACCATGTTGGCTGCGGGCCTGTTTGCTGCGCACGGCCTGCGCCACCAGCACGTCGATGCCCAGATGGCCGCAGCCCTGGGCCTGACAATCGCCGCCGACTACGCCAACAGCATCAACTCGGGTGGCCCCACCAACACCGAGCTGATCCTGACCACCACCGTCACGCGCGGTGGCCAGTACCTGGCCCGCAAGACCGACGTGTACTACCTGGAAAACGCTGACACCCCGCTGTTCACGCGCCCCTCGTACAAGAACGTCAACATGAAGGTTGTCTCGCAATGAAAACCCCCGCACTTCTTTTGACGGTGCTGGCTGGCGCGGTGCTGGCCGGTTGCGCCAACAACTCCGCGCCGGTGCGCGTCGAGCCCACCTACCAGGAAGCCGCCAGCAGCCAGTTCATCCAGACCAGCCGCGACGCCGTCACCAAGCTGACCACCGGCTTTGACATGAACGCCCTGGGCGCAGGCCCGGTGCTCGTGGCCACCGTGGTCAACGTCAACGACCTGAGCCGCGCTGCCCCCCTGGGCCGCACGCTGTCCGAGCAGTACGCCACGAGCATGGCTGCCAGCGGTTTCAACGTGAAGGAAATCAAGCTGCGCGGCGACGTGTTCGTGCGCGAAGGCCAGGGCGAGCTGCTGCTGTCGCGCGAGATCAAGGACATTGCCCGCAACCACAACGCCTCGATGGTGCTGGTGGGCACCTACTCGGCCGCCGCCAACTACACCTACGTGAGCCTGAAGCTGGTGCGCACCGAAGACAGCCGCATCGTGCGCGGCCACGACTACGCGCTGCCCAACGACCGCGACGTGCAACGCCTGCTGGCTGTGCCACGCTGAGCCGCTGGCTGCGCCCGCAGACTCCTCTCCTCTGTCTGCAAATACAAAAGGCCGTCTCGACGGCCTTTTTTTACGCCCGCAGGATCTCTGCACCTCGCCATCGGCACGACGGCTACACGCCCCCATGGCGACCCGCAGGAGATGCGCCGGGGGCGGCCCACTAAAATCACGCCCCATGAACTTCACCGACATGCTGCGCGGCGCCACGGCGCAGAACAACTCCCTGCTGTGCGTGGGCCTGGACCCCGAACCCACCCGCTTCCCTGCGGGCATGCAGGGCGACCCGCGCAAGATCTATGACTTTTGCGCCGCCATCGTGGACGCCACGGCCGACCTGGTCTGCGCCTTCAAGCCCCAGATCGCCTACTTTGCCGCCCACAGCGCAGAAGACCAGCTGGAGCGCCTGATGCAGCACATGCGCGCCAATGCGCCCCAGGTGCCGGTGATCCTGGATGCCAAACGCGGCGACATTGGCTCCACCGCCGAGCAATACGCCAAGGAAGCCTTCGAGCGCTATGGCGCCGATGCCGTCACGCTGTCGCCCTTCATGGGCTTCGACTCCATCGAACCCTACCTGGCTTACCACGGCAAGGGCGCCTTCCTGCTGTGCCGCACCTCCAACCCGGGCGGCGACGACCTGCAGAACCAGCGCCTGGCCAGCATCGACGGCCAGCCGCTGATGTACGAACATGTGGCGCGCCTGGCGCAAGGCCCCTGGAACAAGAACGGCCAGCTCGGCCTGGTGGTGGGCGCGACCTACCCGCAGGAGATCGAACGCGTGCGCGCCATCGCCCCCACGCTGCCCCTGCTGATCCCCGGCGTGGGCGCCCAGGGGGGCGACGCGGCCGCCACGGTGCGTGCTGGGCTGCGCAACGACGGCCCCATCATCGTGAACTCCTCGCGCGCCGTGTTGTATGCCTCCCCGGGTGCGGACTTTGCGGCTGCCGCACGCACCGCCGCCCAGCACACCCGCGCGGTGCTCGAAGCCTCGCGCAGCCGCTAGAGCCCCCACGCACCGTCCTCCCAGCCCCCCGCAGCCAGCACCACACGCCCATGCAGCTCAAGTGGCTGGAGGACTTCATCGTGCTGGCGCAGGAGCGCAGCTTCACCCGCGCCGCCGAGCTGCGGCATGTGACCCACCCCGCCTTTGGCCGCCGCATCCGTGCGCTGGAGGCCTGGGCAGGCACGCCGCTGGTGGAGCGGGGCGGGGGGCCCGTCACCCTCACGCCTGCCGGGCAGAGTTTTCTGGACACCGCCGGGCAGATGGTGCGCAACCTCACGCAGTCGCACGAGGAGCTGCAAAGCCTGGCCGGGCGCCAGGCCCGCACCGTGACCCTGGCCACGGGCCGCACGCTGGCACGCACCGTGGTGGCCGACTGGCTGGTGCTCCTGCAGCCCATCCTGCAGGGCGGCGAGCTGTGCATCCGCACCCGGGCGCTGGCCGACACCGTGGCCATGCTGGAGCGCAGCGAGGCCGACTTCTCCCTCGTCTACCACCACCCCACACTCGCCGTGCGCCTGGATGCGCGCCAGTTCATGCATGTCACCGTGGCCTCGGACCGGCTGGTGCCCGTTTCGCGCGCCACCGCGCAGGGGCAGGCGCTGCACCGCTTCGGGCCCGACGCCACGCGCGTGCCCTACCTGGCCTACGCCCCGCAGCTGGCGCTGGGCCGCCTGGTGGAAGACCACCTGGCCCAGAACCCGCACGCGCCCCGGCTGCAGCGGGTGGTGGAATGCGACTCGGCCGACGCGCACTACGAATACGTGCAAAAAGGCCTGGGCGTGGCCTGGCTGCCCTGGTCCATGGTGCACGCCGACTGCCAGGCCCAGCGCATGGCCTTGGCGGGCGATGCGCGCATGGAGGTGCGGTTTGACGTGCGCCTGTACCGCCCCAAACGCCGCCTGGGCCCGCTGGCCGAGGCGCTGTGGAAGGCACTGGCGCAGCGCTGAACCTGAGCGCCCCCCCAGCGGGGCACAGGGTTTTCATCAGGGCGCCGAGCAGCATTGGCACACACTGGTGCTGTTTCGGCACCAGGCCAGCGGCTGGGGCTTCGCACAATCGGGCCACAACCCCGATCCACGACGAGGACCTCCCCATGCAACCCACCCTCCCCCTGCGCCGCGTGGCGCTCCTGTGCGGCCTGGTGCTGCTCGGCGCCGCCCCTGCGCTGGCGCAGGACGCCTACCCCAGCAAACCCATCACCATCGTCGTGGGCTACCCGCCCGGCGGTAGCACCGACCTGACCGCCCGCACCGTGGCCACCGAGCTGGGCCTCAAGCTCGGCGTGCCGGTGGTGATCGAGAACGTGGGTGGCGCGGGCGGTGCCATCGGCGCGCAGAAGGTGGCCAGCAGCGCACCCGATGGCTACACGCTGCTGGTGGGTGCCAGCAACGAGATCGCCATCAACAAGCTGGTGACCAAGAAGGTGAAGTACGACATCAAGGACTTCACCGCCATCGGCCTGATTGCCTCGCAGCCGCTGGTGCTGGTGGCCTCCACGGGCACGGGCGTGAAGACCCTGGCCGAGTTCACGCAGAAGGTGTCCAAGAACCCCGGCAAGTTCAGCTACGGCAGCTCGGGCGTGGGCACCTCGCTGCACCTGGCGGGCGAGATGGTCAAGGAGCAGGGCAAGCTGTTCATGACGCACATCCCCTACCGGGGCGTGGCGCCACTCGCCAACGACCTGGTGGGCAACAACCTCGAATACGGCGTGTTCGTGCTCTCCAGCGGCCTGCCACACATCAAGAGCGGCAAGGTGATTGCCCTGGGCACCACCGAGGCCAAACGCTCGGCCGTGACGCCCGACATCCCCGCGCTGGCCGAAACGCCCCAGTACAAGAACGTGGACATCGGCACCTGGTTTGCGCTGATGGCGCCCGCCAACCTGCCCAAGCCCGTGTTCGACAAGCTCAAGAAGGCCCTGGCCGACAGCCTGCAGTCGCCCGACTTCAAGAAAAAGATGGAAGCCAGCGGCTCCACCGTGGCCGCCCCCACCGTGAACATCGACCAGTTCCTGGCCACCGAAGTGGCCAAGTACAAGAAGATTGTTGAATTCGCCAAGATCGAAGAATGAACCCCACCGACCTCGCCCCCACCGCCGTGCCCCCCCTGGCGTTTGAACTGCCCGCCCCCGACATCAGCGCCTGGCGCGCGGGCAACACCGGCACCGAAGGCGTGTGGCATTTCGACTCGGGCCAGCCCGGCCGCCACGTGATGATCAGCGCCCTGGTGCACGGCAACGAGCTGTGCGGCGCCTGGGCGCTCAAGGGCCTGCTCGAAGCCGGTGTGCGCCCTCAGCAGGGCACGCTCACGCTGGCGTTCTGCAACCTCGACGCGTTCGACCGTTTCGACCCCGCCAACCACGATGCCTCGCGCTTCACCGACGAAGACCTCAACCGCCAGTGGCTGGACGCGCGCATCGATGCTGCCGACACCAACGAGCGCCGCCGCGCCGCCGCGCTGCGCCCCTGGGTGGCACAAGCCGACTGGCTGCTCGACATCCACTCGATGCACGAGCCCTCGGCGCCGCTGCTGCTCACCGGCATCCAGCCGCGCAACCGGCAACTAGCGCGCGCCATGCGCTCGCCCGAATACATCGTGGTGGACGCGGGCCACAAGGACGGCGTGCGCATGCGCGACTACGGCCGCTTGGGCCTGCCCGATGGCAACGGCGAAGGCCAGGGCGGCGACACCCGCTCGCTGCTCATCGAATGTGGCTTCCACGGCGACCCCGCCAGCCGCACGGTCGCGCAGGACCAGTGTGTGCGTTTCCTCGAACAGTCCGGCGTGCTGGACGCTGGCACCCTCGCGCAGCAGCTGCCCGGCTGGCGCCAGCCCGACGCCGCCCAGCAATGGGCGCTGGAGGTGACCGGCCCCGTGGTCGCCACCAGCAGCGCCTTCCGCTTTGTGGCGCCCTACACGGGGCTGGAGCTGTTTGAGCAGGCGGGCACGGTGATCGGTGACAACGATGGGGTGCCGGTGGCCACGCCTTACGACGGGTGCGTGCTGGTCATGCCCTCGGTGCGGCAGGCGCGCGCGGGCGTGACGGTGGTGCGGTTTGCACGCCGTCAGGTGCTGTAAACCGGCCCAAAGGCCCGTTCAAGGCGACACCTTGAATGCTATGTTATTGATAGCTTAAAAGGCATACTCATAGAGCGCAGAGGCCTTTTTTGGCTTCAAAGAATCACCCCAACGCTCACTGTGCGGCCCGCCCCGCGTCGATGTGGGCCTTGACCCGCTGGGCCAGCGCGATGTCGCCCGGGGTGTCGGGGCTCCAGGCGTCCACCGGGCGGGGCAGCTCCTGCGCGTCCACGGCGGTGTAGACCGCCACGCAGTGCGCCACATCCTCCAGCGGCGCGCCCTGCACGCCGCCGCTGCGCACCTCCACGGCCAGGCACATGCTGGAGTCGGAGGTGTAGGCCAGGCGCGCATGCACCTCCACCAGATCCCCCGGGCGGATGGGCCGCACAAAGTGGGCACCGCCCACAAACTCGGTGACGCACGCGCCCCGGGCCCAGGCGCTGGCACAGGCAAACCCGGCCTCGTCCACCCAGCGCAACACGGTGCCGCCCGCCACGCGGCCCGCCTGGGGCTGGGCGCCTTGCGGGGCCAAAAATCGGAGGGTGATGGACTGCATGCCGAAGCTCCCGAGGACAGGGTGAGCTGGAATTATTCCCCAGCCGCCCCGGCATGTGCACACCGCCGGTGTGGACCTGACGCGGCCGAAATTGACCTGAGTCAAAACCCTGCTGCCAGCAGAAACCTACATTGCGTTACACACCACGCGGCCTGAGAACCTGTTCTGACGGGCCGCACCCCGTCGGCGGGTGCCGACACCCCGCCCGCTGAGGGTTTCCTATTGCCGCACGGCCCGCCCGTGCGCCCACTGCCATGTCACTTCTGCACCGGTTGAACCTGCTCGAAAAGTTCCTGATCCTGGGAACGCTGGGGCTCATGATGAGCGCCCTGCCCACCTACCTCACCGTGCGCGATTCGCTGCACGCCATCGGCCACGCCCGCCAGGAGGCGCGCGGCGTGCCGCCCGCCCAGGCGCTCACCCGCCTGGTGCAGCACATGCAGGTGCACCGGGGCCTGTCGGTGGGCATGCTGGGGGGCGATGAGTCCCTGGCCGCGCGCCGCCCCGCTGCGCGCGACGCGGTGAACACGGCACTGGACGATGTCAGCACCCGCTTCGCCGCCGCCCAGGTGCCCGCAGCACAACTGGCCAACTGGACCCAGGCCCAGCAGACCTGGCGCACGCTGGAGCAGGCCGTGGGGGGGCGCAGCATCGAGCAGGCGCAAAGCACGGCGCAGCACACGCAGCTGATTGCCAGCCTGTTGCAGCTGAACGAAGCCCTGGTGCATGCGTATGGCCTGCAGATCGACCCCGAGGCCGACACGAACGCACTGATCCAGGCATCGCTCGCCCAGGCGCCCATGCTGGGCGAAAAGCTGGGCATGCTGCGCGCCCAGGGTGCCAGCGCTTTGGGCAAGCGCGAGCTGACGCCCCAGGGCAAGGGCCAGCTGCTGGTGCTGCAGCAGCGTGTGGCCGAGCTGCAGGCCGACACCTTCCGCGGCCTGGACCGCGCCCTGCAGGGCAACCCCGATCTGCAGCGCGCGCTGGGCAGCAGCGTGCAGGCGGTGCAAGGCCAGATCCAGCAGTCGCTGCAGATGGCGGAGCGCGACGTGATCAACGCCACCGAGCTGCAACTGGCGTCCAAGGACTATTTCGACGCCTTCACCCGCACCATCGAGGCGCTGAACGCGCTCAACAACCTGTCGATGGCCAGCCTGGACCAGGCGCTGCAGGCGCGCGTGGCAGGGCTGCAACGCAACCTGCTGTGGGTGGCGCTGGCCCTGGTGCTCACGATGGTGGTCACCAGCGCCACGGCCCTGGTGTTTGTGCGCTCCATGACCGGGCCGCTGTCGCAGGCCGTGGCGCTGTCGCGGGCCGTGGCGCAGGGCGACCTGAGCGGCGCGCCCATCCCCCATGGCACGAACGAGGTGGGCCAGCTGCTGCAGGCGCTGCAGCAGATGCGCAGCCAGCTCACGCAGGTGGTGCGCCAGGTGCGCAGCGGATCGGAGAGCGTGGCCACGGCCAGCGTGCAGATTGCACAGGGCAACACCGACCTCTCGGCCCGCACCGAGAGCCAGGCCAGCGCGCTGGAGCAGACCGCTGCGTCGATGGAGCAGCTCAACGCCACCGTGCGCCAGAACGCCGACAGCGCCCAGCAGGCCAGCCAGCTCGCCGCCAGCGCGAGCACCGTGGCCACCCAGGGGGGCGAGGTGGTGGCCCAGGTGGTCCACACCATGCAGGGCATCAACGCCGCGTCGCAGAAGATCTCGGACATCATCGGCGTGATCGACTCCATCGCCTTCCAGACCAACATCTTGGCGCTGAACGCGGCCGTGGAAGCCGCCCGCGCAGGCGAGCAGGGCCGGGGCTTTGCCGTGGTGGCCAGCGAGGTGCGCAGCCTGGCCGGGCGCAGTGCCGAGGCCGCGCGCGAGATCAAGACCCTCATCAGCGCCAGCGTGGAGCGCGTGGAGCAGGGCACGGCCCTGGTAGACCGCGCAGGCAGCACCATGACCGAGGTGGTCGCATCCATCCGCCGCGTGACCGACATCGTGGGCGAGATCAGCGCGGCCAGCCACGAACAGTCCCTGGGTGTGGCCCAGGTGGGCGAGGCCGTGACGCAGATGGACCAGGTCACGCAGCAGAACGCCGCCCTGGTCGAGGAGATGGCCGCCGCCGCCAGCAGCCTGCAGAACCAGGCCGAGGACCTGGTGCAGGTGGTGTCGGTGTTCCGCCTGGGGGGCGATGGCAGCCACGTCGGCAGCAGCAGTGGCGGCACCGGGATGCTACGACTTCAATAGCTGCAAAGGCATGCTGGACGAGCGCAAACGGCCATTTTGGCTTGAATAATCACATGCCACAGATGGGTCGCCAGCCCACGCACCAGCACCAGCGCCTCGGCTTCACTCCCTCTCCCCTTGTGGGAGAGGGTGGGGGAGAGGGGGCCTGTGCCAAGGGCGATGCCTCATCACCCCCTCTCCCCGGCCCTCTCCCGCGAGGGGAGAGGGAGTGAAAGCCAGCGAAGGTATCGACCTGATCCAGCCATGTGGGCCCGAATGGTTCAGGCCGCCCCGGGCGCAGCAATGCCCAGCGCATCCAGCTCCGCCGCCGTGAACACCCGCGAGCGGGTGTGGAAGGCCTTGCCCTCGGGTCCTTCGAGCGAGAACGTGCCGCCCGTGCCCTCGATCACATCGATGATGAGCTGCGTGTGCTTCCAGGTCTCGTACTGCGCGCGCCCGATGTAGAAGGGGCATCCTCCTATGTCGCCCAGGTACACGTCGCCCGCGCCCATGGTGATCTCGCCGGACAGGTAGCAGTTGGCCGCGCTGTTGTCGCAGCAGCCACCCGACTGGTGGAACATCAGATCGGGGCCGTGTTTGGATTGCAGCAAGGCCACCAGCGCCAGCGCAGCGGGGGTGGCAATGACTTTTTGGACCATGGGGTGTCTCCTTGTCTCGGCAAAAGGCAAAAAGGGGGTCTGCCGCCAGCCCCCTTTTGCCTTCCTATTTCCATCATCCCGCCCGTTCACGCTGAGCCTGTCGAAGCGCTGCGCAAGGCTTCGACAGGCTCAGCCCGAACGGTTCGGGGCTGTCAACGCGCGCAGACCTGCATCAGAAGAATCCGAGCTTGTTTTCTGAGTACGACACCAGCAGGTT
Source organism: Acidovorax sp. GW101-3H11 (assembly GCF_001633105.1). Classification (GTDB taxonomy): domain Bacteria; phylum Pseudomonadota; class Gammaproteobacteria; order Burkholderiales; family Burkholderiaceae_C; genus Acidovorax. The sequence continues at coordinate 191,053 of NZ_LUKZ01000013.1, read as the reverse complement.
CTTGGTCTGTTGGTAGTGGTCCAGCATCATCTTGTGCGTCTCGCGCCCAATGCCCGACTCCTTGTAGCCGCCAAACGCTGCGTGCGCGGGGTAGGCGTGGTAGCAGTTGGTCCACACGCGCCCGGCCTTGATGGCGCGGCCCATGCGGTAGGCGACGTTGCCGTTGCGGCTCCACACGCCGGCGCCCAGGCCGTACAGCGTGTCGTTGGCAATTGCCAGCGCTTCGGCCTCGTCCTTGAAGGTGGTCACGGCCAGCACGGGGCCGAAGATTTCTTCCTGGAAGATGCGCATCTTGTTGTGGCCCTTGAACAGCGTGGGCTGCACGTAGTAGCCGCCTTCCAGGTCGCCGCCCAGGTGGGCCTGGCCGCCACCGGCCAGCACTTCGGCGCCTTCTTGCTTGCCCAGGTCCAGGTAACTCAGGATTTTGGTGAGCTGTTCCTTGCTGGCCTGCGCGCCCATCATGCTGTCGGTGTCGAGCGGGTTCTGGTGCTTGATGGCGGCCACGCGCTTCAAGACACGCTCCATGAATTGGTCGTAGATCGATTCTTGAATGATGGCGCGGCTAGGGCAGGTGCAGACCTCGCCCTGGTTGAACGCAAACAGCACCAAGCCTTCGATGGCCTTGTCCAGAAACGCATCGTCCTTGTCCATGATGTCGGCAAAGAAGATGTTGGGGCTCTTGCCACCCAGCTCCAGCGTGGCGGGGATGAGGTTGTTGGCGGCGGCCTGCGCAATCACGCGGCCGGTGCTGGTGGAGCCGGTGAACGCTATTTTTGCAATGCGCTTGCTCTGCGCCAGCGGCATGCCGGCCTCGCGGCCAAAGCCGTTGACGATGTTGAGCACACCGGGCGGCAGCAGGTCGGCAATCAGCTCGACCAGGATCAGGATGGAGATGGGCGTGGACTCTGCAGGCTTGAGCACCACGCAGTTGCCCGCACCCAGGGCGGGCGCCAGCTTCCAGGCGGCCATCAGGATGGGGAAGTTCCACGGGATGATCTGGCCCACCACGCCCAGCGGCTCCTGGATGTGGTACGCCACGGTGTTCTCGTCGATGTTGCTCAATGCGCCTTCTTGCGCCCGCACGCAGCCCGCAAAGTAGCGGAAGTGGTCCACGGTGAGCGGAATGTCGGCGTTCAGCGTTTCGCGGATCGCCTTGCCGTTGTCCACGGTTTCGGCGTAGGCCAGGCGCTCCAGGTTTTCTTCGATGCGGTTGGCGATCTTGAGCAGGATGTTGGCGCGCGTGGCGGCGTCGGTCTTGCCCCAGCTGTCGGCGGCGGCGTGGGCGGCGTCGAGCGCCAGTTCGATGTCTTCGGCGGTGGAGCGCGCGGCGCGGGTGTAGACCTTGCCGCTCACGGGCGTGATGACGTCGAAATACTGGCCCTTGACCGGGGGCACAAATTTGCCGCCGATGAAGTTGTCGTACTGGGGCTTGTAGGTGATCTTGGCGCCTGGGGCGCCGGGGGCTGCGTACACGGTCATGGTGTTTGTCTCCTGCGGTGGTTGTGTGCATCGGGCGGACGCTGAAGGCCCGTCCGATGCACACCCCCTACTCAAAACACATGCCAGCGCGTGCCAGGGCGCGGGGCGTTGATTTCATTGGTTTTTTGGGAGTAGCCACCGTGGCACCTGTCGCAGCGGACACCCCCACGCTGTGCCGGGCCGCGACACCTGTCACGAAATGGAACAGTTGGCGCCCGGCTTGCGCCAGCGCCCTTGCTCCCCGCGTTGCAGCCCGCCATACTCGCCCCACACCCCACAAGCAGGGCGCCCTGGCGACCCTGCACGGAGACAAACAACGTGCGCCCCAACACCTCCCCCGTCGCCCTGCGACAGGCCCGCCAGCACCTGCTGGACTCCGGCCAGTGCCCCAGCGGCTTGGTGGACGAGCGCCTGGCCCGCTCCTGGTCGCGCAGCCTGGCGGCGGGCCTGGTGCCCACCGGGCGGCCCCAGGGCATCGACCACCCCAGCAGCGGCACGCTGCGCCAGGTGCTGGCCAGCAACCCCGAGCTGCTCGCGCATTCGCGGCCGGTGATGGAATACCTGTTTGAACAAGTGCGCCACAGCCAGAGCGTGGTGGTGCTGGCCGACCGGCGCGGCATGCTGATGCACACGCTGGGCGACCCGGTTTTTGTGGACAAGGCCGAGCGCGTGGCGCTGACCAGTGGGGCCTCGTGGCACGAGGCGCACCGGGGCACCAACGCCATCGGCACGGCCCTGGCCGAGGGCTGCGCGGTGGAGGTGCATGGCGGCGAGCATTACCTGGAGCGCAACGGTTTTCTCACCTGCGCGGCCTCGCCCATCCTGTCGGCCACCGGTGACTTGCTGGGCATCCTTGACATCTCGGGCGACTATCGCAACGGCCACGCGCACGCACTGGGCCTGGTCAGCACCGCCGCCCGCATGATCGAAAACCGCCTGCTGGCCGCCACCTGCAAACGCAACATCCGCCTGCACCTGCACAGCGCGCCCGAGGGCATCGGCAGCGTGGCCGAAGGCATCGTGGCGGTGTCGGGCGATGGCTGGATCGTGGGCGCCAACCGCATGGCCCTGGCCCAGCTGGGCCTGCGTGCGGGCGATGTGGGCGCCACCTTGCTGGAGCGGGTGCTGCAGGTGCGGCTGGATGACCTGCTCTCGCACCACAAGCGCCGCCCCCAGCAGCCCCAGGCGGTGCGTGTGCTGGGCGGGGCCCTGCTGTTTGCCCAGGTGCAGATGGATGCCGCCGCGTGGGTGACGGCCCCGGCCCGGGCCAGTGCTGCGGCAGCGCCTGTGGTGGACGCACTGGCCCAGCTCGATACGGGCGACACGCGCTGGCGCGCCGCCGCCGACAAGGCCCGCCGCGTGGTGGGCAAGCCGATTGCGGTGCTGGTGCAGGGCGAATCGGGCGTCGGCAAGGAGGTGTTTGCGCGCGCGCTGCACGCCAGCGGCCCGCGCCGCGATGCGCCGTTTGTGGCCATCAACTGCGCGGCGATTCCCGAGCACCTGATCGAATCCGAACTCTTCGGCCATGTGGCGGGTGCCTTCACCGGCGCGCGCAAGGAAGGCCACCTGGGCCGCCTGCGCGAGGCCCAGGGCGGCACACTGTTCCTCGACGAAATCGGCGACATGCCGCTGGCCCTGCAGACCCGCCTGCTGCGTGTGCTGCAAGAGCGCAGCGTGACGCCCGTGGGCGCCAGCAAGGCCGTGCCAGTGGACTTTGCACTGGTTTGCGCCACACACCAGCAACTGCTGCAGGCGGCGGAGTTGGGGCGCTTTCGGCAAGACCTGTACTACCGCATCAACGGCCTCACCGTGCAGCTGCCCGCACTGCGCGAGCGCAGCGACTTCGTGGCACTGGCCCAGCGCCTGCTGGCCGACCTGGCGGCGGAACAGGGCCTGGGTTTTGAGGTGCAGGTGGCGCCCGATTTGCTGGCCCGCCTGGCCGCGTACCCCTGGCCCGGCAACCTGCGCCAGCTGGCCAACGTGCTGCGCACGGCCTGCGCCATGCTGGCCGAGGGCGAAGACACCCTGGGCTGGGAGCACATGCCGGACGACCTGGTGCAGGCGCTCACGGCCGCCCCGACGCCGACGCCTGCACACAGCGAAGCCACCGCGCCCCCGACCGCGCTGAACCTGCAGCAACTCTCCCAGGCCGCCATCGACCAGGCCCTGCAGGCCGCGCGCGGCAACATGTCGCAGGCGGCGCGCCAGCTGGGCATCAGCCGCCAGACGCTGTACCGCAAGCTGGGCGGGCGCGCCACGCCATAGCCGTCAACAGCTATTTATTTGATAGCTATCGAGGCAATACCATCAGGCGGTAGCGGCCATTTTTGCTTGAAACGGCAGCACCAGCCGTGCGCGCAGCCCCGCGCCCGGCGCGCTGTGCAGCTCCAGCCGCCCGCCGTGGCTGCGTGCGACGCGCTCCACGATGGCCAGGCCCAGGCCCGCACCCGGCGGGCCGGTGCGCGCCGTGCCACCGCCGCGTGCAAAGGGTTGGCGCATGCGGTCCATGTCGTCGGCGCGGATGCCGGGGCCCTGGTCCTGCACCTCCAGCCACACGCTGTTGGCATCGGCCCCGGTGCGCAGCACCACGGGCGGCTGGCCGTGGCGCCAGGCGTTTTCCACCAGGTTGTCCAGCGCGCGGCGCAGGGCCTGGGGGCGCACGGGCACTTCGGGCAAGGCACCCAGCTCCAGCCGCACGGTGCGCCCATGGTCGGCCTGCGCCTCGGCCACGGCCTGGGCCAGGTCGTTGAGCGATGCGGGGGTGGGCGCCTCGGCCTCACCGCTGCGCGCGAACTGCAGGAACTGGCCCACGATGCCGTCCATCTCGTCGATGCTGCGCGCCATGCTCGCGGCCAGCGGTGCATCAACCTGCGCACCGGCAATCTCGACACCCAGGCGCAGCTTGGTCAGCGGCGTGCGCAGGTCATGCGACACGCCCGCCAGCATCAGCGCGCGCTCGTGGTCGGCGGCGGCCAGGCTCTGCGCCATGTGGTTGAAGCTGCGGGCCACGGTGGCGATTTCCTCCGGCCCGGCCTCGGGCAGCACGGCGGGGGCCTGGCCCTGCGCCAGCTGGCGCGCGGCCCCCACCACCTGCGCCAGCGGGCGGTGGATGTGGCGCTGCAGCCACCACGCGCCCAGCAGCGCGAGCAGCATGCTGGCCAGCGTGGCGGCCAGCCAGGCGCCGGTGAAGGTGCGTGTGGGGAACACGCTGGGCAGGTGGAGCCAGTAGCTCTCGGGGCCATCGGCACCCGGGTGGTCCACCCGCAGGGCCAGCATGCCGGTGCTGTCGCGGCGCCACAGGGGCTGGGGGGAGGTGGCGGCATCGTCTACGCCCAGGCGGCGCGCCACGGCCAACACAAACTGCCGCTCCATGGGCGACAGCAGTGCACGCCGCGCAGCGCTCTGCGGCGCCACGGGCGGGGTGGCCGCCACGGCCTGCTGGTTGAACGCATCGACAAACGCCGCCCGCTGCGCCGGGGGCAGCGCCTGCAGCCCCGCACGCAGCGCGGCCACGTTGCGGGCCACGCCATCGGCCACCACCGCCACGCGGGGCTGGAAGATCATCTGCCGCACCAGCACGGCGGCCAGCAGCTGCCCCAGCACGATGAGCGCGGCCATCAGCAGCAGGTTGCGCCCGAGCAGGCTGCGCGGCCAGAGCCCCCGGCGGGCGGTGGCGATGGGCGCCGTCATGGCTTGCCTCCGCCCCCCGGCGCGGCGCCGTCGGGCACAAACACATAGCCCACGCCCCACACGGTGCGGATGTGGCGCGGCTGGGCCGGATCGGCCTCGATGAGCTTGCGCAGCCGCATGATCTGCACGTCGATGCTGCGGTCGGTGGCGGCATGCTCGGGCCCATAGGCCAGGGCCAGCAGCCGGTCGCGGCCCAGGGGGCGGTGGGGGTTCTGCGCCAGGGCCAGCAGCAGCGCGAATTCGCCGGTGGTCAGGGGCATGTCCTCGCCCCGGCGCTCCAGCCGCCGCTCGGCAGGCCACAGCACAAAGTCGCCAAACGCCAGCCGCTCGTGCGCGCCCTGCGGCCCGGTGTGCGCACCCAGCAGGCGCTGGCGCCGCACCATGGCCTGGATGCGCGCCAGCAGCTCGCGCGGGTTGAAGGGCTTGGGCAGGTAGTCGTCCGCGCCCATCTCCAGGCCCACGATGCGGTCCACCGGGTCGCCGCGCGCGGTGAGCATGAGGATGGGGATGGTCTCGCCCTGCGCACGCAAGCGGCGGCAGATGGCCAGGCCATCCTCGCCCGGCATCATCACGTCGAGCACCAGCACATCGAAGCGCTCGCGCTGCAGCAGCACATCGAGCGGGCCTGCGCCCTCGACGGTGCGCACGGTGTAGCCCTGGTCGCTCAGGTAGCGCTGCAGCAGCGCACGCAGCTCGGGCTCGTCGTCGGCGACCAGGATCTTGGCGAGGGTGGCGGTCATGGGCAGGCAGGGTGGGGGCCAGGCAAGGCGCTGGCCGTGTTCCGATAGTACGGCACCCCCCGCCGGGTCCACGCGCGCCACCCGGGGCCGAGGTGATGACAGCCTGTGACAGCCCCCTGCGCGTTTGTCATGCTTTGTCATGACTGGGCGCCAGGCTGCAACCATTGGCGGGTCTGTGGGTGCGACAGTCAGTCATCGGCAGCCCCGCCATGATCGCAGGAGTCTTTCCCATGCCCTCAACTGTCCATCACACGCTCACCCCTTTCACCCGCTACACCCTCACGGCCGTCGCCACCCTCGCCCTGGCCGCCCCGGCCTGGGCCCAGGCCCCTGCGCCCGATGGCGCCCAAGGCGGCGGGCGCCTGCGCGCACTCATCGCCCAAAAACAGGCCCAGACACAAGTCGCCGCCCTGCCCACCGGCGTGCAGCGCATTGCCGATGTGCCTTACGGCAGCGACCCGCGCCAGCGCATGGACGTGTACCTGCCCACCCCTTCCTCCTCCACCGCCAGCGCCGTGCGCGCGCCGGTGGTCTTCATGGTGCATGGCGGTGGCTGGCGCCATGGCGACAAGGCCATGGGCCGCGTGGTGCAGGAGAAGGTGGCGCGCTGGGTGCCCCGGGGTTTTGTGCTGATCTCGGTGAACTACCGGCTTTTGCCCGATACCCCCGTGGACCAGCAGGAGCGCGACGTGCAGGCCGCCCTCATGGCCGCGCAGCAGCGTGCCACCACCTGGGGCGCCGACCCCAGCCGCTTCATCCTCATGGGCCACTCGGCCGGCGCCCACTTGGTGGCGCTGCTCAACGCCCGCGCGCCGCAGGCCCTGCGCGAGGGCGCCTGGCCCTGGCTGGGCACGGTGGTGCTCGACAGCGCGGTGATGAATGTGCCCGCCTACATGCGCGCCCCCCACATGCCGCTGTACGACGACGCGTTTGGCGCCGACCCGGCCTACTGGCGGTTGCTGTCGCCCCTGCACCAGTGGACGGCGGGCGCCCCGCCGGTGCAGATGGTGTGCTCCACCGAACGCGCCGACCAGCCCTGCCACCAGGCCGACGCCCTGGCCCGCCATGTGCACGGCCTGGGCGGCCGCGCCGAGGTGCTGCCGCAGGACCTGAGCCACGGCGAAATCAACGCCCAGCTGGGGCTGGAGAGCCCCTACACCCGGGCCGTGGAGGCCTTCATGGGATCGCTGGACGCCGAGGTGGCGCGGCGCCTGCCCTAAGGGCCTGCGCAATTACTATTATTTTAATAGCTTAAAAGGCAAGCCCATTGCGCGCAAACGGCCATTTTTACTTCAATTTTGACTGCAGGTAGGGCGCCAGATACCGCCCCGTGTGGCTGGCCGGGTTGGCCGCCAGTTCCTCCGGCGTGCCCACACCCACCACGGTGCCCCCGCCCGCACCGCCCTCGGGGCCCATGTCGATGAGCCAGTCCGCGGTTTTGATCACGTCGAGGTTGTGCTCGATGATGACGATGGTGTTGCCCGCGTCGCGCAACTGGTGCAGCACCTTGAGCAGCAAGTCGATGTCGGCAAAGTGCAGGCCGGTGGTGGGTTCGTCCAGGATGTAGAGCGTGCGGCCCGTGTCGCGCTTGCTCAGCTCCTGCGCCAGCTTCACGCGCTGGGCCTCGCCGCCCGAGAGCGTGGTGGCCGCCTGGCCCAGGCGGATATAGCTCAAGCCCACATCCAGCAGTGTCTGCAGCTTGCGCGCAATGGTCGGCACGTCCTTGAAGTACGCCGCAGCGTCCTCCACCGTCAGCTCCAGGATCTGCGCGATGTTCTTGCCCTTCCACTGCACTTCCAGCGTCTCGCGGTTGTAGCGCTGGCCGTGGCACACGTCGCAGGGCACGTACACGTCGGGCAAGAAGTGCATCTCCACCTTCACCACACCATCGCCCTGGCAGGCCTCGCAGCGGCCGCCACCGGAGGACTGCGACACGTTGAAGCTGAAGCGCCCGGGGCCGTAGCCGCGTTCCTTGGCGGTGTTGGTCTCGGCCATCAGCTCGCGGATGGGCGTGAACAGGCCGGTGTAAGTCGCTGGGTTGCTGCGCGGCGTGCGGCCAATGGGGCTCTGGTCTACGTTGATGACCTTGTCGAAATACTCGATGCCCACGATCTCTTCGTGCTCGGCCGGCTCTTCGTGCGCACGGTGCACCTGCCGCGCCACGGCGGCATAGAGCGTGTCGTTGACCAAGGTGCTTTTGCCCGAGCCCGAAACCCCCGTCACGCAGGTGAGCAGGCCCACCGGGAAGTCCACCGTCACTCCCTTCAAATTGTTGCCCGTGGCACCCACCACGCGCAGCGCCTGCACAGCGCCCTGGCGCGCATGGTGCTCGGCCATGCGCTCGGCGCGGCGCTTGCTCGCCTCGGTCTGCGGAAAGCGTGATTTGGCTTTGGTCTCGACAACCGGCGCAGGCTGGTCCAGCACCGGCAGCCAAGGCGTGCGGCGCTGGGGCACGGCAATGGTGCGGGTGCCCGACAGGTACTGGCCCGTGAGCGACTGCGCATTGGCGCGCACTTCGTCGTACGTGCCCTGTGCCATCACGCGCCCGCCGTGCACGCCCGCGCCGGGTCCCATGTCGATCACATGGTCGGCGGCGCGCATCATGTCTTCGTCGTGCTCGACCACGATCACGCTGTTGCCAATGTCGCGCAGGTGCTGCAGCGTGGCAATCAGCCGGTCGTTGTCGCGCTGGTGCAGGCCAATGCTGGGCTCGTCCAGCACATACATCACGCCCGTCAGGCCCGAGCCGATTTGCGACGCCAGGCGAATGCGCTGTGCCTCGCCACCGCTGAGCGTTTCAGCGCTGCGGTCCAGGCTCAGGTAGCTCAGGCCCACATCGTTCAAGAACTGCAAGCGCGTGGCGATCTCGCGCACCACCTTGTCGGCAATCTCGGCCTTGGCACCGGTGAGCTGCAGGGCGCTGAACCATGCGTGCGCGTCGCTCAGCGTGGCGTGGCTCACTTCGTAGATGGCGCGGGCCTGTGTGCCTTCGCCCACCTTCACATGGCGGGCCTCGCGGCGCAGGCGCACGCCGTGGCATTCGGGGCAGGGCTGGGTGCTGCGAAAGCGTGCCAGGTCTTCGCGCACCACCACCGAATCGGTCTCGCGGTAGCGGCGCGCCATGTTGGGGATGATGCCTTCAAACGGGTGCTTTTTGGTGTGCACCTTGCCCTTGGAGGCCCCGCTGTCCATGATGTAGCTGAAGGCGATTTCTTCATCGCCCGAGCCGTGCAGGATGGCGTGCTGTACCGGCGCAGGCAGCGACTCAAACGGCGCCTCGATGTCGAACGTGTAGTGCCGCGCCAGGCTCTCCAGCATCGCAAAGTAGTAGCCATTGCGCCGGTCCCAGCCCTTGATGGCGCCGCTGGCCAGGCTGAGCGACGGGAAGGCCACCACGCGCGCCGGGTCGAACACCTCGCGCTGGCCCATGCCGTCGCACGCCGGGCAGGCGCCCATCGGCGAGTTGAACGAGAACAGGCGCGGCTCCAGCTCGGCCAGCGAGTAGCTGCACACGGGGCACGCAAACTTGCTGCTGAACAGGTGCTCCAGCCCCGTGTCCATTTCCAGCGCCAGCACGCGGCCATTGCCCTCGTTGCCGCCCACGCGCAGGGCCGCCTCAATGCTCTCGGCTAGGCGCTGCTGCAGGTCGGCGCGCACCTTCACCCGGTCGATCACCACGTCAATGTCGTGCTTTTCGGTCTTCTTGAGCGCAGGCAGGTTCTCGTGCTCGTAGATCTGCCCATCCACGCGAAAGCGGATGTAGCCCAGCGCCTGCATCTGCGCAAACAGCTCGGTGAACTCGCCCTTTTTCTCGCGCGCCACGGGGGCCATGACCATGAGTTTGGTGTCTTCAGGCAGGGCCAGTACGGCATCCACCATCTGGCTCACCGTCTGCGCCGCCAGCGGCAGGCCGTGGTCGGGGCAGAACGGTGTGCCCGCGCGGGCATACAGCAGGCGCAGGTAGTCGTGAATCTCCGTCACCGTGCCCACGGTGGAGCGCGGGTTGTGGCTGGTCGCCTTCTGCTCGATGCTGATGGCGGGCGACAGGCCCTCGATCAGGTCCACATCGGGCTTGTCCAGCCGCCCCAGAAACTGCCGCGCATAGGCCGACAGACTCTCCACATAGCGCCGCTGGCCTTCGGCATACAGCGTGTCGAACGCCAGGCTGGATTTGCCCGAGCCCGACAGCCCCGTGATCACCACCAGCTGGTTGCGCGGAATGTCCAGGTCGATGTTCTTGAGGTTGTGCGTGCGCGCCCCCCGGATGCTGATGCGCTGCTCGCGCAGGGCGCGGGCGAGGTACACACCATCGGCGGATCGGTCGTCGGCAACGGGGGGAGGGGTCACGGGCGGGCTCGGTGCAGGAAAACCCACCATGATAGGTCACCCGCCCTTTGCGCGCAGCCCCCACATAATGGGCGCGCCATGACCACCCCCCAGCCCCTGCCCTCCACCCTGTTCACCACCGACCAGCAGGCCGGAGAAGCACGGTTTGAGGCCTGGCGCCAGAGCATCTCGGTGGTGTTTGACGTGGCGCCGCTCGTGCCGCAAGGCATCGCGGCGTTCCAGGCCACCGTGCATGCCACCCATCTGGGGCATTTGCTGGTGGGCGACCTGCACTTTGCGGAGCAGCAGTTCCTGCGTGCGCAACCCCGGGTGGTGCGCGACGGGCTCGACCATTACCTGGTGCAGTGGTACCGCACCGGCGGCTTTGTGGGGCAGCGCGATGGGGACACGGACATCGAGGTACGCCCTGGCGACATTGCCATCCTGGACCTGGGCCGCACCCTGCGCACTTTTGCGCGCGCCTCGCATGTGATGACCCTGATCGTGCCGCGCGAGCTGCTCCACGAGGCCCTGGGGGTGCGCGACTCCGACCTGCACGGCACGGTGCTGCGCGGTGGCTCCGCACTGGGTGGCCTGCTGAGCGATCACCTGCTGTCGCTGCAGCGCCGCCTGCCCGGCGTTGCGCTGGACGATGCGCCTGCTGTTGCGCGGGCCAGCGTGCAGATGCTGGCGGCCTGCGTGCGGCCCAGCGCCCGCACGCTGCAAGGCGCCCAGGGAGCCATCGAGGGCGTGACGCTGCAGCGCATCCAGCAGCACATCCACCGCCACCTGGGTGCCGACCTGAGTGCCGACGCCCTGTGCCACGCCTTTGGCCTCTCGCGCAGTGCGCTGTACCGCCTGTTTGAACCCCTGGGCGGGGTGGCCCACCATGTACAGCAGCGCCGGTTGCTGGCGGCCTACCATGCGCTCGCCAACCCGGCCAACCAGCGCCTGCGCGTGGCCGAGGTGGCTGCCCGGGTGGGCTTTGCCAGCAATGCGCATTTCAGCCGGGCCTTCCGCTCGGCGTTCGGCATCGCGCCCTCGGACGTGCGGGCGCCCAGCGGCACGGGTGCCGGGGGGCCGCACCTGCCCACGGCGCAGGGCAGCTCTGCCGAGTACGCCGCCTGGGTGCGGGGCCTGCAAGGGGCGGGTGCCACTGCCTGCTGATCCTCCTTCCGCGCCCACAGAGGCGGAAAGGCGCGTGGGACACAAGGTCAACAAAACGCAAACACAGAGGCAAGCCACGGCCGGGGGGCGCCCCTAGCATCGGTCCAGCCCTGTTCCGCTGACCTGCCGCCATGCCTCCCGCCATTGCCCCACTGCCCCGATCACGCTCTGCGCGCCACACCACGCCCGTCCGCCTCCGGGGCTGGGCAGCGGCGGTGGCCTTGGGCGTGGCGGTGTCGGCAGGGGCCCGGGCCGAAGCCCCGCCACCACCGCCTGAAAGCACCACCGTGGCCTTGCTGACTGCCCCAGGTAGTGCGGCGACCAGGGAGCCCCGCGCCACCCCGGTGCCAAAGCCCCACGCCAGCGGCAGCCCCACATCCCACGACGGCTCCCACATCCCCACCCCCATCGACAACCCCTGGGCGCTGGGCCTGCTCGCCGCCCTGGTGGCCCGGATGGTGTGGATGGACCGCTCCCCGAGGCGGGATAAAAGCTGAAAGCCCGGGCCGCCGGGTCGGCTCCGGTCAGCAGCCCGGGGGCCAATGGGCGAAAATCCCGCTTTTGCTTTTTTGGGCCATAGCGCACACCGTGCCGGATTCTTCCTCCCTGCCAGCCGCAGCTGCCCCGCAGCCCTCTGCACCTGCCACCCCCATGACCGCGCTGGAGCGCCGCTCCAGCGTGAGCCTGGCCCTCATTTTTGCGCTGCGCATGCTGGGCCTGTTCCTGGTGTTGCCCGTGTTTGCGCTCGAAGCCCGCAAGTACCCCGGGGGCGACGACCCTGCGCTGGTGGGCCTGGCCATGGGCATTTACGGCCTCACGCAGGCAGTGCTGCAGCTGCCACTGGGCATCGCGTCGGACCGGTTTGGCCGCAAGCGGGTGATCGTGCTGGGCCTGCTGGTGTTTGCGGCGGGCAGCCTGCTGGCCGCGCTGGCCGATTCGCTCACCGGGCTGCTGCTGGGCCGCGCGCTGCAGGGCGCGGGGGCCGTGTCGGCCGCCGTGACGGCCCTGCTGGCCGACCAGACCCGCGATGCCGTGCGCACCAAGGCCATGGCGCTGGTGGGTGGCAGCATTGGCCTGATGTTTGCCGTGGCGCTGGTGCTGGCGCCCGTGCTCACGGCCCAGATCGGGCTGGCCGGGCTGTTTGGCCTGACCTGCGCGCTGGCGCTGGCGGGTGTGGCGGTGGTGGTGTGGTGGGTGCCCCCCGAACCGGCCCGGCACCAGAACGCCCCCCGGGGGCGGCTGGCCGAGGTGTGGACGCAGCCCGACCTGCTGCGCCTGAACCTGGGCGTGTTTGTGCTGCACACGGTGCAGCTGTCCATGTGGGTGGCCGTGCCTGCGATGCTGGTGCAGGCGGGCCTGGCCAAGGACCAGCATTGGCAGGTGTACCTGCCTGCGGTGGTGCTGTCGTTTGTGGCCATGGGCGGCCTGTTTGCGCTGGAGCGTGCGGGCAGGCTGCGCGCTGCCCTGCTGGGCGCCATCGCCCTGGTGCTGGTGGTGCAGGCGGGGCTGGGGCTGCTGGCGGCCAGCGGCCAGCCTGCCACGCTGTGGGTGCTGGGGCCGCTGCTCTTCCTGTTCTTCTGCGGCTTCAATGCACTGGAGGCCAGCCAGCCGAGCCTGGTGTCGCGCATGGCGCCGCCGCAGCTGCGCGGCGCGGCGCTGGGCACCTACAACACCTTGCAGTCGCTGGGCCTGTTTGCAGGGGGTGCGCTGGGCGGCGCCTTGGTGAAATGGGCTGGGGCTCCGGGGCTGTTTGTGGCCACCGCCGCCCTCACGGCCCTGTGGCTGGTGCTGACCTGGCCCCTGCGCCCCGTGGGGCGCGGCGGGCACTGAACCGGGGGCGCAACCGTGCCCCAGGGGCTTCCCTTGCCCCCCGGTTGCGGCACAATGGCGCGTTTGGCGCCCGGAATCCTCTCCAAATCCGGCGCTTTCCTCCCTTTAAGGCAAAGACAGCACCATGGCATCCGTAAACAAAGTCATCATCGTCGGCAACCTGGGCCGCGACCCTGAAATGCGCACTTTCCCCAGTGGCGACCAGGTGGCCAACGTGACGATTGCCACCACCGACAAGTGGAAAGACAAACAGTCCGGCGAAATGAAGGAAGCCACCGAGTGGCACCGCGTGGTCTTCAATGGCCGCCTGGCCGAAATCGCTGGCCAGTACCTGCGCAAGGGCTCGCAGGTGTATGTGGAAGGCAGTCTGCGCACCCGCAAGTGGACCGACCAGAGCGGCGTGGAAAAGTACAGCACCGAAATCCGTGCCGACCAGATGCAGATGCTGGGCAGCCGCCAGGGCATGGGCGGCGGCGGCCAGGGTGGCGGTGGCCAGCAAGGCGGCGGCTACGACGACGGCTACGGCGGCGACCAGGGCGGATACGACCAGGCCCCGCGCCGTGCGGCCCCTGCACCCCGGCCCATGGCAGCGCCCGCACCACGCCCCGCCCCTGCACCCGTGGCGCAAGCCCCGCGCGCGGCGTCCGGCTTTGATGACATGGACGACGACATTCCGTTCTGATCCCCCGGCAACGCGTCGAACCCCAGGCCCACACCCGCAAGGTGTGGGCCTTTTTCTTTGGGCGCTGCACTTCAAAACGTAGCAACTCGCAACAAGAATCCCTTCGCAGGGCACGGAAAAACAGCGTGCAAAACAGCGCGCTCCATGCGCCGCCCGCGTGCTTTTACAACGGGGCACAGGCGCGCCACTTCTCCAATGTGTCCAGTGCGGCAGCGCCGCCACGGATCAACAACTTCTTACATTCGATACGGAAATTTCGCAGATCATCGCGGCCTTGCTCGCAAAGAGGCGCAAAGCCCGGCGGCAAGCAGTTACCAAAAATCAATATTCCAACTGAAGAGAGAGGGTTGCCATGCCTGGATTCGTCCGCAAGATTCTGATTTTCATCACCGGCTACGCCTGGCTGCTGCTGCTGGCCGGGCCCGGCCTGATCGGGCTGTCGGTGTACAGCGGCTGGAAGGCCGAGGGGGACCACGCCTACGTGGCGCGCGAAAGCCTGCAGACCGTGTCGGGCACTGTGACGCAGGCCTCCGAAGTCACCGTCAAGCGCAAGCGCCGCGCCACCAAGAAGTACTACGAAATCAGCGTGCAACCCGACACCGCCGGTGCCGAGGTGCGCAAGCTGCGCATCGACTACAGCACGCCGCAGCAGCTGGTGGGCAACCTGATCGACGAAAAGGTCACCGCCCTGGTGGACAGCAGCGACAACGACCTGGTCTATGAAGTCTCGGCAGGCGGCGCACCCGTGATCAGCTACGACACCACCAAACAGCGCCTGCAGGCCGAGGCCACGTCGTCGGCCCAGTCCTTCAGCGGCGCGGGCACCTGGATCCTGGCGATCCTGCTGACGCTGGTGGGCGCCGCTGGCGTCTGGTCCAACCGCAAGCTGCGCGCGGCCGATGAGGCCCAGCAGCTGGCCGCCGCCTGACGGCCCCATTCCATAACAAAGAGAGGGAGGGAGGGGCGCCCATGTGGAGCTCCTCCTGAGTTTTTTGCACACGCAGATCCAAAGGAGGACATCACCATGAACCCCAACGCACTTTCCCCGCAGACCCCGTCCGGCGCGCCCATGGAGCGCCGCGACTTCATCGTCTCGACCTACAAGCACCTGGGCGTGGCCATGCTGGCTTTTGTCGTGCTGTCGGCCGTGCTGATGGCCAGCGGCTTTTCGAACACCACGGCCAAGATGCTGATGGCCAGCGGCAACAAGTTCATCTGGCTGGGCGTGATGGGCGCCTTCATGCTGGTGGGCTGGCTGGCCTCCCACCTGGCCGACAACGCCGAGAACCCGCAGACCCAGCTCATGGGCCTGGGCATCTACGTGCTGGCCGAGGGCCTGATCTTCGCGCCCATGTTCGGCATCGCCCAGCTGGTGGCACCCGGCGCCATTGGTGCAGCGGGCTTCATCACGCTGCTGCTGGTGGGCGCACTCACCTGGACGGCGTTCAGCACCAAGACGGACTTCTCCTTTTTGGGCGGCATCCTGAAGGTGGGTGGCCTGGTGGCACTGGGCACCATCGTTGCGGGCGCGATCTTCGGCTTCAAGCTGGGCATCTGGTTCTCGGGGATCATGGTGCTGTTTGCAGGCGCCTGCGTGCTGTACGACACCTCGTGCATCATCCACGACTMCCCCGCCGMCCGCCCCGCCGGTGCCGCGCTGCACCTGTTTGCGTCGATTGCGCTGATGCTCTGGTATGTGCTGCGCATCCTGATCAGCCTGGCCACGAACGACGATTGAAGCCACGGCTGCGCCCGCGCCGGGTGCATGCAGAAAAAGAGCCGGAGCCCACCATGGGCTCCGGCTCTTTTGCGTGTGGGCAAGAAAATATGAAGAAAATCGGCCTCTGCGCGCTACCTATCTCATTTTTTAGCCATCAAATATATAGCAATTCGATTCCCTCTGACTGCGGTGCCTCCGGCTGCGTGCCACGCCCCAGGCCACGCCACCCACTGCTGGCACAATTCGATACAGCCAAGCGCCCCCTGCGCCCCTACGGGCTGTGGCCCGGTGCCAATGGCAGCAGGCACGCAGCGTGCATGGCCTGCTTCATGGGCCCCGCCCTGGCGGGGGCTGGCGCCCTCTTCTTTTCACCACCTACTGACCCTGTCCTTGTCCAACATGCGTAGTCAATACTTCTGGTTTCCCTTGGCCTGTGCCGCGCTGCTTGCCAGTTGCGGCGGGGGTTCGTCCGATGGCGAAGACGTGGGCCCCGCCCCGGGCGTGCAGCAGTACCCCGGCGGTGTGTGGGAAGGCACGGTGGGCACGGGCGCAGCGCAGCGCCAGGTGGTGGGCTACATCGACCCCGGCCCACAAGGGACAGGCGGCGAGTTCTATCTGGCCCGCGAGGCCCCGGGTGCAGCGGGTTTTGATGCGCTGTACGGGCGGCTGAATGTGAGCGTCACCTCGGTGCTGGCCACGGGCGTCACGTATTTCTCGGTGCAGGACGGCAAGTTCGCCACCGGCCTGACCTTGCGCGGCACGGCCTCGAACAGCGGCAAGATCGGCCGCACCGATGCCATCAGCGGCAACTACAGCGACCCGGTGCAGACGGCCGCCGCCTCGGGCGCCACCGTGCCGCTGAAGCTGGCGTACAGCAGCCTCAACTTCCACACCGCCAGCCCCAGCCTGATCGAGGGCACCTACCGGGGCACGGGCCTGTTTGGCGGCGGCTGGGTGCTCACCGTCACGCCCCAAGGCCAGCTCTCGGGCCGCATCGGCGGCTGCCTGGCCACGGGCTCGGCCACGCCGCGCGCGGGCGCTTCTTCGCCCCTGTACTCGCTCACCATCAACCTCTCTGGTGACCCCACCTCCTGCAGCGCCACGGGCACGCAGCAGTCGGGCATTGCGGTGCTGCGTTTCGACGCAGCCGGTGAGCCCAACGGCATCTGGGCCTTCACGCGCAACGCCACCGGCACCGACAACACCTACACCCTCAACGGTATTGCCGACCCGCGCACCCCGGTGCCGCCGTCGGCCACGCCGCTATCGGTGGCAGGCAACTGGCAGGGTTCGTTCACGCTGCCCACGGGCGTGATTGGCGACACCACGGTGTGGGGCAGCGTGCTGCCGGACGGCGGCCTGTTCTTCTATACCAACAGCAGCCTGGACCACAACGCGCTGTATGGCCGCCTGATCCGCTACGAGAACAACGCCACGAACAACCGCTTCGTGACCGCCAACGACGGCGTGTTCTTCAACCGCCTGCTGGGCAACACCGGCACCTACAACGAGGCGGTGCTGATCGATGGCACGCTGCAAAGCAGCAATGGCTCCGGCAACGCCAGCCTGTTCAGCGGCAGCTTCAGCTACCCCACGCAGCCGGGCGGCTTCCCCACACGCTTCAGCGTGACGCCCGACCCCTTGTACGCACTGCCTGCAGGCAAGGTCGCCACCACGGCCATGATCGTGGGCACCTTCAAGATGGCGGGCACCGGTTTTGGCGGGGACACCACCACGCTGAAGGTGTTTGCCGACGGTGCGATCACCGGCCTCACCACCAGTGGCTGCGAGGTGGCGGGCAAGCTGCTGGGCGAACTGGGCAGCGGGCTGAACCTGTACCGCGTGGAGGCGTTTGGCTACCTCAAGAGCCCCAACGGCCCCATCACCTGCGAGCTGGCATCGGGCCCGCCACAGTCTGGCTCGGCATCGGCACAGTTTGATGCCAACGGCAATGTGATCGGCCTGCGCATCCTGACCGCCGGGTTGTCGGTGGCGGGCACCCGTGCACGCACCGTGTTTGTGGGCGCCAAGCAGCTCACGCCGTAAACACCAGGTGCAGCCCCTCGCCCCGGTGGCGAGGGAATGAAGCCAAAAAAAGGCCCGTTGCGCGGTGTGCGCAACGGGCCTTTTTGCTGGGGCGTAGACTGCCGGGCCACCGCCCGGCACGGGCTCAGTTGGCGTAGGGCGAGCGCAGCGGGTTGACCGGGAACACCTGCAGGCCGTTGTAGGGCTGGAAGGCATAGCGCACATACAGCCCACCCGCAAACTCGCGGTAGTTGCGGGCATTGTTGAGCGCCAGGTGGCCCCCCAGGAACACCTGCGGGTGCATCTGGTACTCCATGGCAGCGCCCAGGTTGTAGCCCAGGCCGGTGCGCGACTGACCGGGGTAGATGGCCGTGGCGCCGGTTTCGCCAAACGCCAGGGCGTCGCTGGCGGCCAGCACGGCTGCGGCCTGGCGCGACGGGCTGTTGGGGAAATACGGTGCCGCGTCTTCCTTGAAATACTGCACGCCCACCGAGCCCTTGAGCTGGTAGGACAGGCGGCCATTGCGCTGGGCCCATTCCACCGGGAGCCCGAACGAGACAAACTGCTGCGGGCTGAAGTAGCCCCCATGGCCCACGGTGAAGTAGCGCAGGTTGCGCTGGTAGGACAGCCCGGAGAAGCTCATCCCGGCAGTAAGGTCGGCGTTGGACGTGCGGTGCACATGCCAGTACATGCCGCCGCCCAGCTCGGCGCGCGCATTGCTGCGCACCCGCGTGCCGGTGATGCCGTGCAGGGAGCCATAGCCGTACAGGCCCAGCTCGCCGTCGTCCCAGGTCATGTCAATGCGGCCCCCTGTGGCCGACACGCCGCCCCAGCGGTCGCCGGTGCGGGCGTCGCGGGCACCCGCAAACGACAGCAGGCTGTCGTTCACGGGGCGGCGCGACAGGTCCACCGCCATGGTCAGCTGGTCATTGAGGGCCATGCGGTAGCGCACACCGCCCGTGACATCCGACTGGCCAAAGCCAAGCGGCGTGGTGCCAATGTCGGCCTTGAGCCCGCCGGACTCGTAGCCCACGCTCACACCGATGCCGCTGTCGCTTTGCGAACCGGGTGCGCGCAGCGGCATGTCGAGCGCCGTGGCGGGGCCGCCGCCAAACCGGCTCTGGGTGCCATAGGGCGTGCCGGGGGCCCCGGCGCTGGCCCCGGTGGGGGTCACGCCCAGGATCAGGTGGCCGTCGCCCACGCTCATCTTGAGCTGCACAGGGGCTTCGATCTCGGACAGCTGGCTCATGCCCGCCTCACCCTGGCGCGCACGCGCGGTGGCACCCACCGAGAACGAGGAGATCTGGCTTTGCTGCACCTCCCGCAGCTCGTCGCGCACCGAGCGCGGGCGCGTGGGATCGGGCACCGTGCCCAGGGTGCCTGCGGTGGCCCAGGCGGATGGCTGGGGTGCCACGGCAGCACGCTGGGCCGCCGTGGAGGCAGGCAGCGGCAGGCTGCCATAGCTGGCTACCGAGGCCTGTGCCGGGGCGATGTAGCCTGCAGAGGCGGCAGGTGCCATGGGCGCCATAGGCACCATGGGCGCCACCGGCGCAGCCGCCAACGGGGCTGGCGACGCAGGCACCACGCGCCCGGTGGGCTGGGGGGCCGCCCGGGAAACCGTCCCGGCGCTGCGCTGGCCGTTGGCAGCAGGCAATGGCACTGCGGCTGCGCCCACGGCCGGGCTGGCGGCTTCCGGGTAGTAGCTCGCCGGGGTCATGGGGGGGGCCTGCAAAGGCAGGGGCAGCGCCTGGGCAAACCGGCTGGCCCCGGCCGGATCGGGGATGTAGAGCCCCGCCGGTGCATTGCTGCGCGCCACGGGCTGCGGCGCGTACTGCATGGGCGTGTAGCCCACGGGGGAGCGCGCCACGGCGGCAGCGCCCGGCACGGCCAGCCCGCCACCCGCGCGCTGAGGCTGCAGCCCGGCACGCTGGGCAAAGGGGTTGCCCGAGCGCCCGGGCCCGGCTGCCACGCCGCTGGCGGCCAACACGGCGTCGCGCTGGGCGTTTTCGGCGGCCACGGCGGCGGTGAAGAATTCGGTGGCCTTGGTGTTCTTGCCCTGGGCGCGGTAAAGGCGCCCGGCTGCCGTCAGCACCTCGGGGTCGCGCGGTGCGCGTGCCAACGCCACGGACAGCAGCGACTCGGCATAGGCATAGTCCTTGGCCCCTGTGGCCATGGCCGCTGTCTGCAGCAGCAGGGGCACGTCGGTGGGCGAGCGCTCCAGCAGCCGCGCGTACAGCGCCTGGGCGGGCGCGTAGTCGTTGTTGGCCGCATACATGCGGGCCAGGGCCGCCATGGCCAGGGGCTCGTCGGCCTGCTCGGCCAGCAGCGGGGCGAGGGTGTCATACGCGGCCACCAGATCGCCCGCCTCGCGCAGGCCATCGGCCTGGCGCACGATGTAAGCGCGGCGGATGTCGGCGAAACTGCGGCGCTCGCGCTCGCTCATGGGGGCGTTCTGCAGTTGGCGCAGGATGCCTGACAGCTCCACGTCCTGCTGCGTCTTGAGCAGCGTGGCGGCGTACTGCAAGCGCAGCCCCACATCGGGGCGGGGCGTGCGCGCCAGCACCTGGCGCACCATGCCCAGCGCACGCTGGGGATCACCTGCATCGGCGTAGGCCAGGGCCAGCGCACCCAGCAGCTCGGTGTCTTGCGTGGCAAAGGATTCGGCCTGGGCCAGGGTGGCCAGCGCTTCGGACTGCCGACCCTCGGCCGACAGCGCCGATGCGGCAGCCGCCTGCACATGCACCCAGACCCGCTTTTGCAGCGCAGCGATGTCGCGCGTGCGGTGTTTTTCGGGAATGCGGTCGAGCAGCGCCAGCGCTCCCGGCCAGTCGCTGGCTTCGGAGGCGAGCAGCGCACCGGCATACAGCGCCTCGGGCATGTTGGGGTTGGACAGCAGCAAGCCGTCCATCACGCCCCGGGCCTCGGCCACGGCGCCCAGGCGCAGGTACAGGCGGGCAAGGTCCAGGCGCACCCAGGGGCTGGCCGGGTCGTTCAGCAGCGCGTCTTCCAGCGCCGCACGCGCGGCGGCCATGTCGCCACGCTCCGTGGCCGCCCGGGCCTGGCCCAGGGCCTGCGCAGCGCGCAGCCGCCCCAGGGCACCGACCTTTTCCTGCTGCGAGGGCGAGAGCTTCTCGACCAGAGCCAGCGCCTCGGCGGCCTTGTTGTTCTGGGCCAGCACGCCCACCAGGCCGCGCACGGCGTCGGGGTTGTCGGCCTGCCGCGCGAGCACCCGGCGGTAAGCAGCCTCGGCCGCGTCGTACTGGCCTGCTTCCACCAGCAGGTCGGCCAGGTCGGTTTCGGCCGTCACTTCGGTGGGGTTGATGCGCACAGCCTGCTCCAGCGTGCGGCGCGCGGCAGCGGTGTCGCCGCGCTCGCGTTCGCTGGTGGCCTGTTCGACCAGGCTCCAGTAGGTGGCACTGTCCAGCGCCTGCTTCCAGCGTGCGGCCGAGCCGGCGCGCGAGGCGCGCTCCAGCAGCCCCCGGGCGTCGGCAAACCGCTCCTGGCGCAGCCGCAGGATGCCCAGGCCGCCCAGGGCATCGCCATCGCTGGGGCGGGCTTCGAGCACCTGCAGGAAGGCGGCTTCTGCCGCATCCAGCTCGCCATCCTCCAGCGCCTGGAACCCGGCCGTGGTGCGCAGGCGCAGCGGGTCTGTCGCCACAGGGCGGCTGGCCACCTGGCTCTGCTTTTGCAGGTTCTGGGCCTGGGCCAGGCGTGTCTGCACGGCGGTGTCGCCGGGGTTTGCGCGCAGGAACTCCTGGTACAGCGGGATGTCGGCCGAGCGGTTGCCCGTCCAGGCCAGCGCCTTGCGCCAGCTCTCGGTGGCAGCCTTGCCCACATCGGGGCGGCCCGCCAGGCGTGCCAGCTGCGCGATGCCATCGCGGCGGGTGGATTCGCGGTAGGTCAGGTGCTGGGCCAGGGCCAGCGCGATCTGCGGGTCTTCGGGGGATTCCTGCGCCAGGCGGCTGAGGCCCCGGCGGGCTTCGTCCCAGCCACCGGCCGTAGCGCCCAGGGTCTGGTAGTACTCCAGCGCCAGCGGCCCGGTGGGGGGGCGCTCGCCCAGCGCGGCCTGGTAGGTGCTCAGCGCCTGGCTGGCCTGGCCGCTGCGGGCCTGCTGGCGTGCGGTCTCGATCTGGGGCGCGCTGCGCCCGGTCCGGATGGATTCCTGCAAGCGACTCACCAGCGGGCTGCGCGGGTGCGCCGCCTGCAGCTGCGTCAGGTAGCGCTGTGCGCCTTCGGGGCGCTGGGCGTTCAGTTCGACCAGCGCCATGCCATACAGCGCCTGGGCGTTCTGCGGGTTCAGGCGCAGCAGCTTCTGCCAGGCCTCACCGGCGCGTTCGGTGTCGCCGCGCTCCTGCCAATACTGCCCCTGGTCCAGCAGGGTCTGCTCGGCCCCGGTCTGGGCCCAGGCGGCAGCGGGTGCCATCAGCGAGGCCAGCAGGCCCATGGCGAGTGTGTGGTGGTGACGACGACGTTTGGAGGACATGCCTACCTTCTCCCTGCGAGTCTCCCGGCCGCCAGGGCCGGGAGGGTGTTGCGTGATTCCGAATCGGCTGAGCCTGCCGCGTGCGGCCTCAGCCCTTCTTTTGCTGCTTCAGCCGGGCGCGAGCGCGGGCCCGCAGCGACAGGTACATGATGATGGCCACCAGCACCGCCGCCGAGACCCCGAGCAGGATCAGCAGCAGCGGATTGCGCGACAGGTACCACTGCGCGTACAGCAGTGGCCCCAGTTGGCCCACATGGTAGTTTTTCTCGGCCACCAGGCTGTCCACCTGTTTGCCCCGGATCACCGTGGTGCTGCCCTGCACCTTGGTGACCGCGTCGGCATCCAGCAGCGCGTCCATCACCTGGGCCAGGCCCGCAGGCTGGTTGCTGGCCACCAGCACCACGCTGCGCCCCGTGCGCAGGGGCGATTCAAACCCCGCAATGAACGCGTCGGTGCTGCTGCTGGAAAACGCCACCTGGCTGCGGTGCGCGCGGGTGCCGGATTCGTCTTCGAAGCCCCACCAGCGCAGCACGCGCTGGGCCAGGTCTGCCAGCTGGAAGCTCTTGGCATCGCCCTGCAATGCCGCCGGAATGGCGCTGGCCCACTGCTTGAGCAGGGGCTGGTTGCCACCGCCCGAGGAAATGACCAGCAGGTCCTTGTCACCCAGGCGCTCGACCTGCTGGGCCTGCGCCACCGTCACGCCCAATGCCGGGAATCCCGTGACGCGGCCCATGAGCCCCATGAGCCCGAGGTAGGTGCCCAGCTCCTGCACACCCGCCTTGTCGGGCATGACCACGGCCGACTCCGACAGGTCGGCCATGCGCGTGAACGGAAACCCGGCGTTGCCGAACGCGGCCAGGTCCGGCATGGCGATGAAGTGCGGGAAGCCGGAGATGTCGATGGTGGAGTCGGCCTCCACCGAGCCCCGCACGTTGTCCAGCGGCACGTCCTTGCAAGCGCCCTGCTTGACCACGTCGTAGTAGTAGTGCATCTGCAGCTGCGACTGGGCAGGCAGCTTGAACAGCGGGATGTGGAGCTTCTCGCGCTCGGGCACCGTTTCGCCTGTGGGCATCACCTTGGTGAACCAGCGGTCGAGCGTGCCCTGCTCTTCATGGTTCACGGCCCGCAGGGGCAGCGAGCGCAGGAACTGCTGGTTCACGTTGATGTTGAGCGTGGACTTGTCAGCGTTGGGGCGCGGCGTGTAGCGGTAGCGCAGGTCCACCGGAATACCCTTCTGGCGCCAGCCAAACAGGTCGGGCGGCAGGAAGAAGTTCACGCGGATCAGGTCGGGCGAGTAGCCGGACACATTGAGCGCCTGGGCCTCGGCCAGTTCGCCAAACTTCACGGGCCGATCGCTGGCCAGCCAGTGGGGGGCATCGTAGGGCTTGCGGGGCTTGAGTTCGGTGACCTCGGTGATGCGCGCGAGCGGGCCGGACAGGGCCGAGGAGCCAATCGCCAGCGCCTTGGCCGCCACGACCAGCTCGGCATCGTCGCGCCCCATGACCAGCAGCAGCTTGCCGTTGCGGTCGGTCGGATGGCTGACCACGGCCACGGTGGGGCCGGAGATTTCGGGCAGCGCCAGGCCTGCGGGTGCCTGCGCCCGGCCAGCCACCATCACCACGGCGTTGCCACGCGCAGGCAGCTCGCCGATGAGGGAGGGGAACTTCGCGCCACGGAAACCTGCCAGCGCGCCAAACCACGACGACATCGTGCCCGCCGCCTGCAGGGTGCCTGCATTGGGCGCGGCATTGAACACGATGGGGAGTTCCAGCGGCCGCACGTCCCGGCGATCGAAGAAGGGCTGGGGCAGCAGCGCCAGGTCGTTGGTCTGCGCCACCGGGGCCACCGTCAGCTCCAGCACGCTGTCGTTGCCGATGTTGGCCCACAGGCTGGAGTGCAGCGGGTCTTCACACTCCATGGTGTAGTGGCCGATGAGCTGCAGGTTCAGCCGGTTGAACTCGGTGATGAGGCGCGGCGGGATGGTGATCTCGCGCTGCAGGTTCTCACCGGCCTGCTGGGTGGTCACGGGAATCGTGGCAGCCACCTGCTCGTTCACCAGCACCTTGATGTGCGACAGGTTGGTGAGCAACGCAGGCGAATACGAGTAATTGAGCTTGAGCTTGGCACCAACCACCACCTCGTCGTTGCGCACGCTGAAAGCCACGCCACTGGTGCCATCCACACCCCGCAGCTGCAGCGGGAACAGCGCGCCCAGCTCCTTGAGGCTGGCGCGGTGCACACGCACCCCAGACTCGGCAGGCGGCACGGCCACAGGGGCCGGTGCGGCCAGCGGTGCAGGGGCGGCTGCCAGCTGCGAAACGGGCGCTGCAGCCCCCGCCAGCACCAGGGCCAGCATGGCAGGCAGCATGCGCTGGCGTGGCAGCCGCGCTGTCGGATGTCGTGTGGAGATCATGGTGAGGGAGAAATCTTGGAAAACAGGAAAGGCTGAGGGCGTGTTGTGCACGCGCTAACGGGACTTGAGGGGCTTGAGGGACTTGAAGGCCGTGGCGGTCAGCTGCCCCATGCCACGCAGCCCGATCACGATCACGCTCTTGAGCGAACGCAGCGGCTTGTCGCGCTGGCCCGTGCCCCAGGTGGCGATCCAGGCGTCGGCGCGCGCAAAAGTGAGCGAGGCCAGCTCGGCCTGCTGGTGCAGGCTGAGGTTGTCGAATTTCACCCCCAGGCGCCCCTTGCCGCTGAACGTGACGATGGCCGGGAAAACGCCTTCTTCGTCCGAACGGAACAGCGACACCGCCAGGCGGCTGCCCATGGGGATATCGACATCGGGCGGCACCGCAAGCCCCAGGCCATGCTGCGAGAAGTCTTCGGTCTTGCACACCAGGGTGCGGCCGTTCTCGAAACGGATCACGGCCGGCAGGCTGGCCGCCACGCGCGGCGTGCCCCGGATCTGGCGCGTCTCACTGGCCACGGCCACACTCGCGCCCAGCAAGATGATGTTGTAGACGGTCCACACCATGTTGATGACCAGCGTGGTGGTTTCGTCCCCGGCCGACGAGAACAGCTTCCAGACCCCGACCGCCATGCCGACCAGATTGATCAGCAGCAGCACCACGTAGGGGCGGGCAATGGTCCAGTCGAAGTAGGCTTTTTCGATCACCCCCCCCTTGGCCGTGACGTTGAACTTGCCCAGCTTGGGGTTGATCGCGGCCACCAGCACGGGCCGCATGATGTACCAGGCCAGCACCGACTCGTACACCTCGTTCCAGAACGAATGGCGAAAGCGCCCCTGGATGCGCGAGTTGGTCACGCTGGCATGGGCCAGATGCGGCAGGGCATAGGCCGTGATCATCAGCGCGGAGGCCTGGAACACATGTGCACCAAAAAACAGGTAGGCCAGCGGCGCCGTCAGGAACACCAGGCGCGGCAGGCCATAGAAGAAATGCAGCATCGCGTTGAGGTAACACAGCCGCTGGCCAAAGTGCAGCCCCTTGCCGAACAGCGGGTTGTCGGTGCGCGCAATCTGCGCCATGCCCCGCGCCCAGCGGATGCGCTGGCCCACATGGCCCGACAGGCTCTCGGTGGCCAGGCCCGCAGCCTGCGGCACTTCGAGGTAAGCGGTGTTGTAGCCCAGGCGGCTGAGCTTGAGCGCGGTGTGCGCGTCTTCGGTCACGGTCTCCACCGCGATGCCGCCCACTTCCAGCAGCTCCTTGCGGCGGATGATGGCGCAGGAGCCGCAGAAGAACGACGCGTTCCACAGATCATTGCCGTCCTGCACGATGCCGTAGAACAGCTCGCCCTCGTTGGGCATGCGGTGGAAGGTGTCGAGGTTGCGCTCGAAGGGGTCGGGCGAGAAGAAGACGTGCGGCGTCTGCAACATCACCAGATTGGTGTCCTTGAAGAACCAGCCCATGCACACCTGCAGGAAGGAGCGCGTGGGGATGTGGTCGCAGTCAAAGATGGCGATGTACTCGGAATGCGTGACCTTGAGCGCCGCATTGATGTTGCCCGCCTTGGCGTGGTGGTTGTTGTCGCGGATGAGGTAGCCCACGCCCAGCTCTTCGCAGAACTCGCGGAATTCGGTGCGGCGGCCGTCGTCGAGCACATACACATGCAGGCGGTCTTTGGGCCAGTCCAGGCTCATGGCCGAGAACACCGTCTGGCGCACCACTTCCAGTGGCTCGTTGTAGCTGGGGATGAACACATCCACGCTGGGCCAGGTGCTCACGTCCGCCGGCATGGGCACGGGGCGGCGCTGCAGCGGCCAGGCGGTCTGGAAGTAGCCGATGAGCAGCACGGCAAACGCATACAGCTCGGCCAGCACCAGCCCGTAGCCGAAGGCGGCGTCCATCCAGTGGGTAAACCCGATGGTGTCGGTGAAGCGCCAGTAGATGTAACGCGACGACGCCGAGATCGACAGCACGATCATGGCCAGCGTGGACAGGCGCCCCGGGGTCTTGCTCAACAGCAGCGCGGCGGCAAACGAGCCCAGGGAGAACAGGATCTGCCCCTGCAGGTCCAGCGGCACGCTGATGACCAGCCCCATCAGCAGCGCACTGAACACCACGGCCACCACACGGGCTGTGGGGTGTTGCCAGATCGCCCAGCCCGTGATGGCATGCACCACCGTGCGCCAATGCGCCTGCGGGCTGTGGGAATCGGCGTCGGCAACTTCGTCGGCCTGGGGCCGCTGGTCCACGCTCATCGCGCTGCCCCCGCCAGTGGCAAGCCCAGGCGCTGGGCCAGCACCTGCGCACACTTGCGCAGGTCGTCGGCCGCCTGGCCATGGGTGTCGTACTCCAGCACGCTCTGGTCATAGGCCAGGGCCTCGCGCACCGCCTGGTCCTCGTGGATCACGCCGATCAGCCGGTCGCCCAGGCTGTCCTGCATCACGCGGGTGATGTCCTTGGACAATTGGCGCGCGCCATCGGCCTGGTTCAGCACATGCAGGGTGCCGGCAAAGTCGGGGCGTGGTGTGCAATAGGTATGCACCAGGCGCTGCATCAGGGCCAGCGCCGCATACGACGCCGCATCGGGCAGGTTGACCACCACCACCACCTGGGCCGCCGTGAGCGCCTGCTGCATGTAGGCCGAGGGGCCCGGCGGCGTGTCGATGAACACCAGCGCATCGGAGGGCAGATCCAGGCTTAGCAACTGTTGCGCGAGCCAGTCGGGGTTAGCCTCCAGGTGCCGTTCAAAGGCCACACGATCGGCCTCGTTCACCACCCCGTAGGGCAGCACATGCACCCCTGAAGGGCTTGGCTGGCAAACCGAACCCCAGCTATCGCCCGACAGGCTGGCGCGGGAAACCCCGGCAAGGGCCCCCGGGTCGGCCCCGAAATGCAGGCCCAGCGCGTTCTGGGGGTCCAGGTCCACCACCAGCACCGTCGGCGCACCCTGGTGCTGCAGCGCCGTGGCCAGGTTCGCAGTCAGGGTCGTTTTGCCCACACCGCCTTTGGCAGAAACAACGGCAACCACCTTCATGGCTGGCCCTTGCGAGGCTGCCAGGTGGCAGCGGGCCGGGGTGATGGCTCTCCGGTCAGGCGCGCAAACACCGAGGGCAGGTCGGTGGGCAGCGGGTCTTGTGGCGCAGCAGGCGCATCGCGCAGAGTGCTTGCGGCAGACGCGTGCAGGCCGGCCAGCCCCGCCAGTGGAGAACGCGCGGCGAGTGCCGGAACGGAAGCAGAAGGTGCCAGGGGCGCTGCTACCTGAGCCATCGCAGGCGCAGAAACGGGGAGCGGGGCAGGTGCGGCGGCTGGTTGTGGCGCCGCAGCGGCGCCCCACAACGGCGCGGGGCTGTCACCGGCCCTCGGCGCGGCGGGCTGCGTCCAGCCTGCGGGAGCGGGCCCGCTGGCGACTGGCGCAGCCGGGCTTTGTGGCGCAGCGGCTGGAGTTGAGGCTGGCAAGCCGCCGGGGCGGCGGTCCACCGCTGGCACGTCCCCGCTCACAGCACCCCGAACGGCAGATACCAACGGCCAGCGTTCACTGGAACGTTGGTGCTCCTGCTTGCGGGCCAGCTCCTGGTAAGGGTCGGCCTTGCCTCCAAATTGCTGGAAGAGGTTCACGATATCGTCTGATTGCTTCACGGGTCACCGCCAATAGCAAAACGTGGAAAACCGGAGCCCGCAGGGCTCAGCGTGCCAGCTGGAAATGGATGCAGCCCCAGGCGTCCGCCGGGGCGGACTGGGCCACGCGAAGCTGGGCGGCGCCAGCCTGTTCGAACCAGCTCTGGTAGACCCCTTCGAGGAAGCCGCCGGACCATGGCGCATGGCCCGGCCCGAAAGCCGCCGACAAGGGCGAGAGGTCGTGGTGAATGTCCAGCTGCGCCGCAGCCTGCTGCAGGCGGACGCCACCCCAGCCGATGCGGTCCCACACCGCCGCCATGCTGCGCTGCAGGTCATCCAGGGTGGCACATGCGGGCAGGGGGTGCTCGGCAGCAAACCGTGCGCCCACCCGGAACATCAGCGCGCGCAGGTCCTCAGGCGGCAGCGCGGCAGCAAACTCGGCCGCCAGGGCCTGCAGGAACCCCCTCCATTGCACGGTGCACTGCTGATCGATAAGGCGTTGGGTGATGTCGGGGTTGGCTGGCAGGGAGGCAGTTGAAAACATGGCGTGCGCACGAGCAAGCTTCGGGCCCGATTCGGCGGCCCTCGCGGGGGGTGGACTCAAGGGAGATACCCCATGCATCGGCTGATACATGTGGTTTCAAACAGGTTGTGCGGAATTCTAGGAGGCTTGCCCCAAAAAATGCACTTTCAGCGGCCATGCCAAAGGTCAACTTCCTTCAACGGCACCCTCCATGCCGGTGTGTGTGGGCACAACACCACACAGCATAAACGAAAACTATTACAAAATAATTTCAATAGTCATGACGGTTTCTGAACCCACCCAGGAATCCACCCCACGGGCACCCAAGAATCAGGGCGCAGCGACCTGGATCACCCCACCCCCCAGGCACACCTCCCCGTCATACAGCACCGCACTCTGTCCGGGGGTCACGGCCCACTGGGCCTCCGGGAACTGCAGCGCAAAGCCTGCGAGCGCGGCCTCCAGGGTGCAGGCCGCATCCTGCTGGCGGTACCGCGTCTTGGCAGCATAGGCGCCCGGCGCTGGTGCCTGCCCCGCACACCAGCTCACATCCTGTGCCACCAGGTGGTGCGACAGCAGCCAGGGGTGGTCATGCCCTTGCACCACACGCAGCGTGTTCTTCTCCAGGTCCTTGCGGGCCACAAACCAGGGCTCGTGCGCGCCACCACCACGTTGCGCGCCTTTTTCCTTCACGCCGCCAATGCCCAGGCCCTGGCGCTGGCCCAGGGTGTAGAACGACAGGCCCACATGCTTGCCCAGGCTGCGACCCCGGTCGTCCAGGATGGGGCCCGGCGCATGGCTGATGTAGCGGTTCAGAAACTCGCGGAATGGCCGCTCGCCAATGAAGCAGATGCCGGTCGAATCCTTTTTCTTGGCGTTGGGCAGGCCAATTTCCTCGGCGATGCGGCGCACCTCGGTCTTGTGCAGCTCGCCCACGGGGAACAGGGTCTTGGCCAGCTGCGCCTGGTTCAGGCGGTGCAAGAAGTAGCTCTGGTCCTTGGAGGGGTCCAGCCCCTTCAGCAGCTCGAACAGGCCGGAGGTGCTGTTCTGGCGCACGCGGGCGTAGTGGCCCGTGGCAATCTTCTCGGCGCCCAGGCGCATGGCGTGGTCCAGGAACGCCTTGAACTTGATCTCGGCGTTGCACAGCACGTCCGGGTTGGGCGTGCGGCCCGCCTGGTACTCGCGCAGGAACTCGGCGAACACGCGGTCCTTGTAGTCGGCCGCAAAGTTCACATGCTCGATCTCGATGCCGATCACATCGGCCACGGCGGCCGCGTCCACGAAGTCGATGTTGGACGAACAGTATTCGCTGTCGTCATCGTCTTCCCAGTTTTTCATGAAGATGCCGACGACCTCGTGGCCCTGCTTTTTGAGCAGGTGCGCGGTCACGGCCGAATCCACGCCGCCGGAAAGGCCGACGACGACGCGGTGTTTGGTGGGTGCTGTCATTGCCCCAATTGTATTTTTCAGGCCGCCGTCGCCTTGCGCGGCCGCACAGAACGCGTAGCGACCAAGAGGTCATACAGCTGCTGCGCGGCAGGCGACAGGGTTTTGCCCCGGCGCTTGATGAGCCCCATCTGCCGGGTGACGATGGGCTCCACCAACGGAATGCTGACCAGCGTGGGGTGGTCCTTGCCCGGCATCGCCAGGCTGGGCACGGCCGCCACGCCCAGGCCCGCCTCCACCAGGCCCAGCAGCGTGGTCACATGCTTGGCCTCGTACAGGCACTGGGGCCGGTCGGGCACATTGGCCAGCGCCAGGTCCATCAGCAGGCGGTTGCCCGAGGTCTTGCCCACCGACATGAAGTCGTGCTGCCCTAGCTCGGCCCAGGTGACCTTCTTGCGCCGCGCCAACACATGGTCGCGCCGGCAGGCGGCCACAAAACGCTCGGCCAGCACGGGCTTGAACTCGATCTCGGCCTCCTGGCTGCCGATGAAGTTGAGGCCAAAGTCCGCATCGCCCTGCGCCACGGCCACCAGCACCTCATTGGCGCTGGCGTCGTGCACCTTGACGCGGATCTTGGGAAAGCGCTCGTGGTAGCGCTTGACCACCTGCGGCAGGAAGTAATACACGGCCGAGGGCACGCAGGCAATCGTCACCTCGCCCATGCGGCGCGCAGCCACATCGCCCAGGCCCATGAGCATGCCGTCCAGGTCATCGAGCCACACGCGCGTCTTGCGCGCAAAGTCGCGGCCCACGGCCGTGAGCGTGACGCGGCGCGTGGTGCGGTCGAGCAGGCGCACACCCAGCGCTTCTTCGAGTTTGTCGATGCGGCGGCTGAACGCAGGCTGCGACAGGTGGATGGACTCGGCCGCGGCGCGAAAGCTGTGCAGCTCGGCCACGGCAGCAAAGGCCTGGATGTCGGCAAGGTCGAACTTGTTGTTCATCGGGGCTTCCTTCAAGTGATTTCACAGCTTCTTCGGCATTGCAAGCCGTGCATCAAACGTTCAGAAAATTGCAATTCACGGACGTAATTGGAGCATGTAAAAGCAGCCAAAGCCTATTGCACGCCATGCATCAATCATTGCCAACAATGCAATTCACAGATCATCGAAGGCGCCGCACCATGCCGACCCATGAGCACCAACCTTCCTTGCGTTCTGATGCGTGGCGGCACCTCCCGGGGGCCGTTCTTCCTGGCCGACTGGCTGCCGCAGGCCCCCGAGGCCCGCGACCGCACGCTGATTGCGGCCCTGGGCTCGCCGCATGAGCTGCAGATCGACGGCCTGGGCGGCGGCAACTCGCTGACCAGCAAGGTCGCCATCGTCTCGCGCTCCACGCAGCCCGACTGCGACGTGGACTACCTGTTTGCCCAGGTCAGCGTGCAGGAGGCCCGTGTGGACACGCGGCCCAACTGCGGCAACATGCTGGCGGGCGTGGGCCCCTTTGCCATCGAGCAGGGCCTGGTGGCGCCCTCAGGCCAGGGCACAACCCGGGTGCGGGTCTACAACGTCAACACCCGCTCCCGCATCGACGTGCAGGTGTGCACCGCCGGGGGCCAGGTGCACTACGACGGCGACGTGCGCATTGACGGCGTAAAGGGCACGGCAGCCCCGGTGCTCATGAATTTTTTGGACGCCTGGGGCGCTGTCACCGGGCAGATTTTTCCCACGGGCCAGCGCATCGACCACATCCAGGGCCTGGATGTCACCTGCATAGACGCGGCCCAGGTGATGGTGCTGGTGCGGGCCGCCGACCTGGGCCTGCGCGGCGACGAGACACCCGCCGAGCTGGACACCAACACCGCCTTGCTCGCCCGCCTGGAGGCCTTGCGCCTCGAAGCAGGCCAGCGCATGGGCATGGGCGATGTGACGCACAGCGTGCTGCCCAAGCCGGTGATCGTGTCGCCAGGCACATCACCGGGCTGCGTGGTGTCGCGCTACTTCACCCCTCACCAATGCCACCGGTCCCACGCTGTCACGGGCGCCATCGGCGTAGCGGCGGCCTCGGTACTGCCGGGCACGGTGGCCACCGACGAACGCAGCCCCCCCAGCGCCGGGCTGCGTCGCGTGGAGGTGCAACACCCGGCAGGCCGCATCCAGGTGGAGGTGGAACTCAGCGAGGTGGACGGCCAGTTCAAGCTGGTGCAGGCCGCGCTGGTGCGCACCGCACGAAAGATTCTGGAAGGCACGCTGTTCGTGCCCGAAAGCGCCCCCGCGCACTGAGCGCTCTTCAAGGCGCTGCTTGCGCAGCGCCGTTCCAAAGATTTCAACGATTGCGACGATTCCAACCATTACGACAGGAGACAAACCATGACCCATCCCATCCACACCACCAAGCGCCGCACGGCACTGGCCACCGCCGCGCTGGCGCTCGCGTCCAGCGCCTTCTGGGCCACTGGCACCGCCCACGCTGCCTACCCCGACAAGCCCATCACACTGGTCGTGCCCACCGCCGCCGGAGGCGGCAACGACGGCATGGCGCGCGTGGTGGCGCTCAAGCTCTCCACCCTGCTGGGCCAGCAAGTCATCGTGGAGAACAAGGCCGGAGCCAATGGTGCCATTGCTGCCGAATACGTGGCCCGAGCGGCACCCGACGGGCACACCATTCTGTTCGGCTACATCGGCACCCACGGCATGAGCCCCGCGCTGCAGAAGCTGCGCTACGACCCCATCACGCAGTTCGAGCCCATCGGCATGGTCAGCTACTCGCCCACGCTGATGGTGGTGAACCCCAAGGTGCCCGCCAAAACGGTGGGCGAGCTGGTGGCGCTGAGCAAGGCCAAGCCCCGCGACTTCAACTACGCATCGGCGGGCAATGGCACGGCCCCGCACTTCTCGGCCGAGATCTTCAAACTGGAAAGCGGCGCCCAGATGGCCCATGTGCCCTACCGGGGCGCAGCCCCCGCCATGAACGACACCATGGCCGGGCAGACGCAGGTGATGTTCCCCAGCCTGTTCTCGGCCTACCCGCACGTGAAGAACGGCAAGCTGCGCGCGCTGGCGCTGGCCGGGCCCAAACGCTCGTCGCTGCTGCCCGATGTGCCCACGCTCGAAGAAGCAGGCGTCAAGGGTGTGGAGATCACCCAGTGGTATGCCCTGTTCGCACCTGGCAAGACGCCGCGCCCGGTGATCGACCTGCTCAACAAGACCCTCAACACCGCGCTGGCCGACAAGGATGTCGTGCGCCGCATCGAGGAACAGGGCGCGGTGGTGGACACCAGCACGCCCGAGCAGCTGGCCCTGACCGTGAAGCAGGAACTTGCCAAGTGGAAGGGCGTGGTGCTGAAGGCCCAGCTCACCCCGGACTGACCGGCGGGGCGCTCCGGGAGGCCCCGCTCCATTTCAAACACAGGAGACATTCATGAAAAGACTTGTGGCAGCGGCTTGCGCTGCACTCATCGCCCCCTGCGCCATGGCGCAGAACGCGGGCGTGACGCTCTACGGCGTGGTGGACCTGGGCCTGCGCAACGGCAGCGGCCTCACCGCATCCAACGCCCCGGCACCAGGCTCCACCCACAGCCTGGGCAGCGGCATCCACACCACCAGCCGCTGGGGCCTGCGGGGCAGCGAAGACCTGGGCGGCGGCGCCAAGGCGCTGTTCAACCTGGAGAGCGGGCTCAACGCCGACACCGGCGCACCCGCCAACGCCAGCAAGTACTTCGACCGGGCATCCTGGGTGGGCCTGCAGGGCGGCTGGGGCACGCTGGCCCTGGGCCGCCAGACCACCACGCTCGCCGACGCCATCTCGCCCGTGGACCCGCTGGCCATGCGCTTTGCCAGCTTCAACCCCAACATCGGCGTGACGGCGCTGAGCCAGCATGGCCTGGGCATTGAGTACGGCAGTGCAGGCGCCAATTCGGGCTCGTACCGGCTGGACAACTCACTGAAGTACACGGGCCGTTTCGGCGGCTTCACGGCACGTGCCATGTGGGGCATCGGCGAAGTCGCATCGCAGGCCTCAGCCCTGTCGTCACGCGGCGCGGGCCTGGCCTGGGCTGCGGATGGCTTCGTGGTATCCGGCGCGTACCAGAGCTTCAACGACACCAACAAGCGCTCGCTGGACGCCACCACGCTGGGCGCCGCGTACCAGTGGGGCAGCGTGCGCCTGGCCGCCAATGCAGGCCGCAACAAGGCCGAAACAGCCGCAGGCCGCTTCACAGAGCAGCGCGTGCTGTCGGCCGGTGCGACCTGGGCGGTGGCGCCTTTGGTGGACCTCACGGCCGCCTACTACAAGGTAGACCGCACGCGCACCGGCGCGGCCGACGACGGCTATGGCCGCCTGGTGGCCTTTGCCGAATACAAGCTCTCGCGCCGCACTAAGGTGTATGCCGAGCTGGACAACACCCGCTGGCGCAACGGCTTCCAGGGTGCGGCCAACAAGGCGACCGCCACCGGTGTCTCTGCAGGCGTAGTGCACACCTTCTGAAGTGCAAGAGCCTGCTTGCTATGTCCTCGGGGTGCGGCCACGCAGGCACTGGTGGGACTGTGCGACCATCGCCCCATGGAACTGCGCCAGCTTCGCTACTTCGTCCGCATCGTCGAACTCGGCTCCATGGGCCGCGCCGCGCTCGACCTGCAGATGGTGCAGTCGGCCCTGAGCCAGCAGATCAGTCGGCTGGAGGGAGAGCTGAGCACGCGGCTTTTGCAGCGCACCAGCAAGGGCACCGTGCCCACCGAGGCCGGGCTGGCCTTTTTCCGCGAGGCGCAGCTCACCCTGCGCCATGCCGACCAGGCGGCGCGCGTGGCGCGGCAAGCCCGGCTGTCGGGCACCGTGACCGTGGGCCTGGCGCCCACCACCGCGTCGGTGCTGGGCATCCCGCTGATGCGCGCCATGCGCGAGCGTTACCCCGACGTGCGGCTGCACATGGTCGAGAGCCTGTCGGGCCACCTCTCCAACATGCTCAACGCACGCCAGCTGGACCTGGCCGTGCTGTTCGACACCCAGCCCGCGCGCCGCTGGAGCGTGCTGCCGCTGCTGGAGGAGCGCCTGTTCCTCATCCGCAGCGCCCACGGCGGCACCAGCACCTTGCCCGCCAGACTGCCCAAGCGCCTGCGCCTGGCGCAGATCCAGCACGAGCCGCTGATCCTGCCCACCGGCCCGCATGGCCTGCGCAGCCGCATCGACGCCGCATTTGCCACCGCCAAGGTGACGCCCCAGGTGGCGATGGAGATCGACTCGCTGGCCATGCTGATGGACGCAGTGAACGCGGGCCTGGGCAGCACCCTGCAGCCCTGGGCCGCCGTGGGGCGCTACCCGGATGCCGCCACGCGTTTTGGCCTGGCCGAACTGGCCGACGCGCCCGCCAGCCGCCCCGCCGCGCTGTGCAGCCTGTCCGACGACGAACTCTCGCCCGCTGCGCTGGCCACCCGCGTGGTGCTGGCAGATTGCGCGCGGGCGCTGGTGCAGTCGGGCACCTGGGTCGGCGCCACGCTCGCGCAGGCGGCGTAAAAGGCACATCAAGCAGTGCCCGGCCATCACGATCCGTGATGGCCCCTTGCCCATTCGGGCCTGCCCACACCGGGGCGAAATTCCTACAGTGGCGGCCACCCCCACGAATGGAAAACCACGGTGCCACACCACCCCACCCCTGCGGAACACACTGCGGTTGACGTGCTTGTCATCGGCGGTGGCAACGCCGCCCTGTGCGCCGCCCTGATGGCGCGCGAAGCAGGCGCCAGCGTGCTGCTGCTCGAATCGGCCCCGCGCGCCTGGCGCGGCGGCAACTCGGCCCACACCCGCAACCTGCGCTGCATGCACGACGCGCCGCAGGACGTGCTGGTCGATACCTACCCCGAGGAAGAGTTCTGGCAAGACCTGCTCAAGGTGACGGGCGGCCTCACCAACGAACACCTGGCGCGCCTGGTGATCCGCGCGTCAAGCACCTGCCGCCCGTGGATGCGCCGCCACGGCGTGCACTTTCAGCCCGCACTGGCGGGCACGCTGCATGTGGCGCGTACCAATGCGTTTTTCATGGGTGGCGGCAAGGCGCTGGTCAACGCCTACTACCGCAGCGCGGAGCAGCTGGGCGTCCAGATCCGCTACGAAGCGCCTGTGGAGCGCATCGAGATGGACGGCCGCCGCTTCATCGCCGCGCACCTGGCCAATGGCGAGCGCATTGCCGCCAGAAGCTGCGTGCTGGCTGCGGGCGGCTTTGAATCGAACCGCGAGTGGCTGCGCGAGGCCTGGGGCCAGAACGAACGGGGCGAATGGCCTGCGGACAACTTCCTGATTCGCGGCACGGCCTACAACAAGGGCGTGCTGCTCAAACACCTGCTGGAAGACCACGGCGCCGACCGTATTGGCGACCCCACGCAGGCGCACATGGTGGCCATCGACGCACGCGCACCGCTGTACGACGGCGGTATCTGCACACGCATCGACTGCGTGTCGCTGGGCGTGGTGGTCAACCGCAACGGCGAACGCTTCTACGACGAGGGCGAAGACTTCTGGCCCAAGCGCTACGCCATCTGGGGCCGCCTGGTGGCGCAGCAGCCGGGGCAGATCGGCTACTCCATCATCGACAGCCAGGCCATTGGCCGCTTCATGCCGCCCGTGTTCCCGGGTGTGAAGGCGGGCACCTTGCCCGAGCTGGCCCAAAAGCTGGGCCTGCCGGTGGACACCTTCACCCGCACGCTCGATGCCTACAACGCCGCCTGCCGCGTGGGAACGTTCGACCACACCACACTGGACGACTGCCACACCGAAGGCGTGGCACCCGCCAAGACGCACTGGGCGCGGCCCATCGACAGCGGCCCGTTCTACGGCTACGCGCTCAAGCCCGGCGTCACCTTCACCTACCTGGGCCTGCACACCGACGACACCGCCGCCGTGCGCTTCAACCACCAGCCCAGCCCCAACCTGTTTGTGGCGGGCGAAATGATGGCGGGCAACGTGCTGGGCAAGGGCTACACCGCCGGCGTGGGCATGAGCATCGGCACCGCGTTTGGCCGCATCGCGGGCACACAGGCGGCGCGTGCCGCTTGGGCATCAAAACAGGCCTTACCGCCTGATGACATTGCCTCAATAGCTATCAATTCAGGAGCAAACCATGCAAACGCTTGAGGCCCTGGCACGCGACGCCCGCGCGCTGGCGAATGGTGATGTCGTGCTGTCGGCCCCCGAAACCGAGGTGGCCCGCCAGCTGCAGATCTGCAACGCCTGCCGCTACTGCGAGGGCTTCTGCGCCGTGTTCCCGGCCATGACGCGGCGGCTGGAGTTTGGCAAGGCCGACATCCATTTCATTGCCAACCTGTGCCACAACTGCGGCGCCTGCCTGCACGCCTGCCAGTACGCGCCGCCGCACGAGTTTGTGGTGAACGTGCCGCAGGCCATGGCCCAGGTGCGCGGCCAGACCTATGCCGACTACGCCTGGCCGCCCGCACTGGGCCAGCTCTACCAGCGCAACGGCCTGACCCTTGCGCTGGCGCTGGTGGGCGGGCTCACGCTGTTCCTGCTGCTGGCCGTGGCGCTGCACGGGCAAGGGCTGGCTGCGCTGTGGCACGCGCCCGTGGGCGGCTTCTACGGCATCTTTCCGCACAACCTGCTGGTGGGCCTGTTCGCGCCGGTGTTCCTGTTCGCCGTGCTGGCCCTGGGTCTGGGCGTGCGCCGCTTCTGGCGCGACGTGACGCCCGCCACCAGCGGCGCCCCGCTGACTGCC
The DNA here is from genome assembly GCF_001633105.1 of Acidovorax sp. GW101-3H11. GTDB lineage: Bacteria > Pseudomonadota > Gammaproteobacteria > Burkholderiales > Burkholderiaceae_C > Acidovorax. The sequence continues at coordinate 153,265 of NZ_LUKZ01000013.1, read as the reverse complement.
CCCGCCACGGCCGAAGCCACCGATGCGGTGCTGCGCCTGAAGTATCTGGACGGCGGCCACGGCGATGGCTGCCACAACGAGGACGACGCCTACACCCTCTCGCGCAGGCGGTTTCACCACCTCACGTTCTACGGCTTCCTGCTGTGTTTTGCCGCCACCAGCGTGGCCACGCTGTACCACTACCTGCTGGGCGCGCCCGCACCGTATGACCTGCCCAGCCTGCCCAAGCTGCTGGGCGGCGTGGGCGGCATCAGCCTGGCGATGGGCACGGCAGGCCTGTGGCGGCTGAACCAACGCCGCCATCCGCAACACGGCGACGCCGCGCAAAAGCCCATGGACCGCGCCTTCATCGCCCTGCTGTTCCTCACCGCCACCAGCGGCCTGGCCTTGTGGGCCGCGCGCGGCACCGCCGCCCTGCCGCTGCTGCTGTGCCTGCACCTGGGCGCCGTGATGGCCCTGTTTGCCACCATGCCCTACGGCAAGTTTGCGCACGGCATTTTCCGCACCGCTGCACTGCTGCGCCACGCGGTGGAAAAGCGCCAGCCCCACCCCATCGGTTTGAGTGCCGACTGAGCCCACGATCACAACACCCCTCACGATGAAGGAGACACCGATGAACAAACGCACCCTGCTGCACTGCGCCCTGGCGCTGGCCAGCGTTCCCCTGGCCTTGGGCGCAGCCGCGCAGGACTTCCCGCCCAAGAAACCCGTCACCCTGGTGGTGGGCTTTGCCGCTGGCGGCGCGGCCGATGCTGCCGCGCGCCTGATCGCCAAGAAACTGGGCGAGAACATCGGCCAGGCCGTGGTGGTGGACAACAAGGGCGGCGCGGGCGGCAACATCGCGCACCAGTTTGTGGCCAATGCAGCGGCCGACGGAACGGTGCTGCTGTTCGGTTCGGTGGGCCCGCTCACCATCGCGCCGCACCTCATGAAGCTGACCTACGACCCGTTCAAGGACCTCGCCGCCGTGTCGGGCGGGGTGAACTTTCCGAACGTGCTGGTGGTGCACAAGGGCGCGGGCGTGAAGACGCTGGCCGAGTTCGTGCAGCTCTCCAAAAAGAAGCCCGGCAGCGTGGACTTTGCCTCCACCGGGGCAGGCTCGGCATCGCACCTGGCGGGGGAGTTGTTCAACCAGCGCGCGGGCATCGACATGACGCATGTGCCCTACAAGGGCGGCGCCCCCGCGCTGCAAGACCTGCTGGGCGAACGCATCACCTCCTACTTTGCGGCGCCGCCCACGGCGCTGCCCCATGTCGAGACAGGCAAGCTGATCCCGCTGGCCACCACCGGCCTCACGCGCCCCGCCTACCTGCCGGGCATCCCCACCGTGGCGGAGTCGGGCTTTCCGGGCTTTGAGGCACTCAACTGGTATGCCTTCGTGGCCCCGGGCAAAACGCCGGTGCCACTGCTGGAGCGCTGGAACCAGGAGATCGTGAAGGTGCTGAACGATGCGGGCGTGAAGGAGGCGCTGAACAAGCATGGCCTCACGCCGCAGCCCACCACACGCGCCGAGCTGACGGCCTTCATGAAGAAAGAATCGAAGCAGTGGGCCACCATCATCAAGGAGCGCAAGCTCACGGCCGAGTGACGGCCTAATAACCAGTTCTAAGGGGCTGCGTCCGCACGCACCAGCCCATCGTCCAGCAACTGCGCCAGCCAGGCGCTGAGCTGGGCGGCATCGCCATCCCACAGCCCGCTGCCCAGCAAAGCCGTGCAGGCATCGTGCACCGAGGCCCCTGCGTGCAGATCGCCCACCCAGCGCGCCTCGGCGGCGTCCAGCGTGCGGAAGTGCGGCTGAAAGCCCTTGCGCCACACCAGCAGGCCCACGGGCGCGGGCAGGGCCACGGCCTCGGGGACTTCGGCGTCGGCGTCAATGGCATTCCACAGGCTGACCACGTTGGTGGTCACTGTGCGCAGCAGTGCGCTGGGGTGCAGCACGGCGGGCCGCGTGGTCCAGTCGGCGACGGCCTGGGCCTGCTCTCTGCCGAGCGCGGGCAGGTCTTCCCCATCGAAGCGGGTGCGCAGGTCCCAGTCGAGCTGGGCGAGTTCGTGCAGCTCGGGGTTGGCGGGGTACTGCTGGCGCAGCGCGTCCACCAGCCCCTCTCCATAACGGTTCAGGCTGCGCGTGTGCGGCGGGTGGGCCACGGCGTAGTCCCGGGCATGCACGTCGAAGGTGTCCGAGCCCATGTAGAGGCAGGTCTTGGCATAGGTGTCGGCCAGCACCTCGGCCAGCCGCGCGCGGTAGGCGTGGTGGTAGATGGGCAGGCGGCCGGTTGCCACACCGTCTTGTGACACGGCGGGCAGTGGCTCCGCCAGCACCCAATCCGCCACCTGCCGCTGCACGGTGGCCAGGCGGGGTGCGTCGGCCCCTTCGGCGGGCGCCGCCACCACGGGGGCCGCAGCGCCCGGGGGCGGGGCCGTGTGTTCGGCCGCAATGCGCCGGGCGATGTCCATCTCGGCCAGCAGCTCTGCCAGCGGCGGGATGTGGTCGTCGCGCTCGATCATCGCGGCCACCGCGCCAAAGCGCTGGCAGGCCTGGGCGTACAGCGCCCACACCGGCGCCGCCACCGGGTGGTCGTGCGTGTCGATGATGTGGTCGCCGTTGTCGCTGTGCCCGGCCAGGTGGATCTGCTGCACGCGGTGTGCGGGCAGGGCGTGCAGGTATTCCAGCGGGTCAAAGCCATGGTTCACGCTGCTCACATGGATGTTGTTCACATCCACCAGCAGCAGGCAGTCGGCCTCTTGCGCGATGTAGGCCAGAAACTGCCACTCGCTCGCGCTGTCGTGCTGGTAGCGCAGGTAGCTGGAAACGTTCTCCACCACCAGCCTGCGGCCCAGCACATCCTGCGCACGGCGGATCTGCGTGATCACGTGCCGCGCAGAGGCATCGGTGTAGGGCAACGGGTACAGATCGTGCAGCTGCTCGGGGCCGGGGCCCGTCCAGCACAGGTGGTCGGACACCCACAGCGGCTCAATGCGGTCGGCCAGCGCCTTCACGCGCTGCAGGTAGGGCAGGTCCACGCCCTGCGCCGCACCGATGGACATGGCCACGCCATGCATGGCCACGGGGTAGTCGCGCCGGATGGCATCCAGCACCGCCAGCGGCTTGCCACCGTCGATCAGGTAGTTGTCGGTGATGATTTCCAGCCAGTCCAGCGGCTGCTTCTGCGCCAGGAAATCGGCGTAGTGCGGCGTGCGCAGCCCCAGGCCAAAGCCGGTGCCGCGCGTGGCGATGGGGTCATATGCCATGGCGAAAGCTCAGATTGGGGCAGGACTTCGCGCAGGGCTTAAACGATGAAACTGGCGCATTCGAAACCAGTGCCACCGTGGAACTGGCTTTGCCAGGCCACCGGTGGCGTCCCCCTCCCGCGCAGCGAGAGGGGGGGAAGGCGCGAAGCGCCTCAGGGGGAGCTTCATCTCAACCTTTGATATCGCCGATGGTGCCCTTGTCCATCAGGCACTGCGATGCCGTCTTGGCCTTGAATCCGTGGCCCTTGCAGGCGTTCTGGCCCTTGCAGCTGTGCTCGGCGGTGGCGCAGTCGCTGTTGCCCTTGCAATCGTGCACGTTGTAGCAGTGCACCTTGTCGTTGGCGGCAATGGCCGCGCCCTTGGAGCCCTTGGGCGCATCGGCCGCAAAGCTGGTGGATGCCAGTGCCAGCAGGGCGGCAGACAGGGCGAACGAGGCAGTGGTCTTGGTGTGTGTGGACAGCATGGTGGGTAACTCCGTAAACGTTGGGGGATGACGAATCAGGCGGGTAGATCACGCAACACAGTGCCGCGCTCTCTGCCTGGTAATTCGTCCCCCGCGCGCTGCGGGTTACATGCAATCCAAAAAAAATTCTTGCGTTGCGCCTCGGCGCTGCTCCGCTGTTGCACTACTGCGCAGAGGGTTCGGTCACCGAGATGTCGGTGTGCACCAGCGTGAGCGGAAAACGCTGGCCTGCGAGGTAGTCCTCCAGGCAGCGCAGCAGCAAGGGGCTGCGGTGGCGCTCGGGGCAGGCGCGGATCTCGTCGGCCGTGAGCCACAGCGTGCGCACGATGCCGGTGTCCAGCGTGCGCCAATCGTGGTGCGTGCCCAGCGTGCCTGCAAACGCAAACCGCATGTAGGTGAGGTCGTCCCCCGTGCGGGTTTTGGTGAAGCGGTTGAGGTACACACCAATCAGCGCCGTGGGCTCGAAGTCGTGCGCGGTTTCTTCCAGCACCTCGCGCGCGCAGGCCTGGATGGGCGACTCCCCCGGGTCCAGGTGGCCTGCAGGGTTGTTGAGCTTGAGGCCGTCCGTGGTTTCTTCCTCGACCAGCAGAAAGCGGCCGCCCTGCTCGATGAGCGCGGCCACGGTGACGTTGGGTTTCCAGCGGTGGGGCATGGCGGGCATTATGACCACGCCGTATGACCCGGGGTTTTCAGCGGGCACCCTGCAGCGCCACAGGAGCGGCCGGTACGGGCCGCAGCACCAGCCACAGCGCCGCACCAATCAGCCCGCCGCCCGCCCCATGGGCCCAGGTCGCGGGCTCGCCCAGCAGCAGCCAGCCCCAGGCCACACCAAACAGCGGGATCAGGAAGGTGACGGTGAGGGCCTTGAGCGGCCCCACATCGGCAATCAGCCGGAAATACAGCACATAGGCCAGAGCCGTGCACAACAAACCCAGCCCCAGCAGCGCACCCCACACTGGCGCCGGTGCGGCCAGCCAGGCCGTGGCGGCGGCGGGCTGGCGCAGCAGCTCCCAGGCCACCACCGGCACCAGCACCAGCACGGCCCCCATCTGGCTGCCCAGGGCCACGATGCGGCTGTCGAGCCCCCCGCGCTCGGTGACCCAGCGCCTGGTTAGAAACCCCGCGAGCCCATAGCAGGCCGTGGCCACCAGGCAGGCCGCCATGCCGCCCAGCACCTCGGGCGTGAGCGCCACCGGCCCGGCCTGGGCCAGCACCGCCACGCCCGCCATGCCCAGCACCATCCCCCCCACACGCGCCGCCGTGATGCGCTCACCAAACGCCAGCGCGCCGATGAGCACGCCCATCAGCGGCGTGGTGGCATTGAGGATGGCGCTGTAGCCCGCTGGCAGGCTGCGCGCGGCCATGGCAAACATGAGGAAAGGGATACCCGAGTTCACCACCCCCAGCACCAGGGTGGCGCCCAGCTTGCCCCCAAACCGCGGACGCAGGCGCAGCACCAGCAGCAACAGCCCCAGCCCCGCAGCGCCAAGCAGCACCCGGACAAAGGCGGTAGGCAAGGCGCCCAGCACGGGCGCGGCCACGCGCATCAGCAAGAAGCTGCCGCCCCAGAGGGCAGCCAGCAGAAGGAGTCGCAGGAAACTGGGCAGTGGCATATCGGCACCTGAAAAAGGTCGGTCAGCGGGAAACACAGAACATGCCGACTATTGTTGAAACTGCGTTCATTTCTGGCAAACGATTTATCCTCTACAACCGTTTAGTCTGAATGAACAGTGCGGACCTGTACCGATGAAACTTCCTCCCCTGATTGCCGTGCGCTTTTTTGAAGCCACAGCGCGCCACCGCAGCGTGCGCGAGGCCGCGCGCGAGCTGCACGTCACCCCCGGGGCGGTGTCGCAGCAGGTGCGGCGCCTGGAGGATTTCCTGGGCTGTGCGCTGTTTGATCGCCTCCCGCGTGGCCTGGCCCTCACACCCGCTGGCATGGACTACCAGGCGGCCTGCGGCGAGGCGCTGGCCCGCATCGGCCACGCCACCGCCCGGCTGGCCGCCGGGGCCCGCCGCGTGGTGCGCGTGAGCTGCACGCCCGACTTTGCGGCCCAGTGGCTGGTGCCACGCCTGCAGCTGTTTCTGCAGCACGCACCCGAGCTGGATGTGCACGTGAACAGCACCCACCGCGCGGTGGACCTGCTGGCCGAGGACATGCATTTTGCGGTGCGCCACGGCCTTGGGCCCTACCCGGGCCTGCATGCCGAGTGGCTGCTGGACGATGACCTGGTGCCCGTGTGCAGCCCGCGCCTGGTGGCCCACCGCCCCTGGGCGCAGCTGGCAGACATCACCGGCCCCCGGCTGCTGCACGATGGGACCCGCGACGACTGGCGCCTGTGGTGCCGCGCCCAGGGCCTGGTGCGGGTGGACAGTGGCCAGGGCGTGGTGTTTGCGGGCGCCGGGGGTGCCGTGGAGGCCGCCCTGGCGGGGCAGGGTTTTGCACTGGTGACGCGCACCCGGGTGGCGCGTGCGCTGGCCACCCGCGCCCTGGTGGGCCTGTGGGCCCCGCAGGCGCCAACCCCCCTGGGCTACCGCCTGGTCTACCGCCCCGAGGCGCTGATCGACCCTGCGCTGCGGCGCTTTCGCGATTGGGTGCTGGACGAGGGCACGCAGGCCGGAGGCATCAGCGCGGGCTGACGCGAACAGCGTGGCCGCACGGCCCCTGCAGCAGGCTGCGCACCATGTAGCTCGCACCCTCGCCATAGGTGGCCAGTCGCTGGCGCTGCGCGGCGTCCTCCAACGCTTGCTGGGTATAGCCATGGCGTGCCCAGTAGCCCTGCGAGCCCTGCACCGACACCAGCGCCGTGTGGCGCAAGCCCTCTTGCTGAGCGCGCTCCCACAGCGGCGTGAGCAGCGCCTGCGCCAGCCCCTGGCCCACGCAGCTGGGCAACACAGCCATGTCGTGCAGGTACAGAGTGTCGGGCTGGGCCACGGCCTCAAAGTCGCCATGCAGCGGGGTGACCTTGCCGCGCACGCTGCGATAGGCCGCCAGGTAGGCGCACACCCTGCCACCCTGCTCCAGCACCAGCGAACAATTGGCGGGGCTGGCGAGGCGGCGGGCAAACACCTCGCCGCTCTCCACAAACCCCTCGCCATAGCAGGCCAGCTGCACGGCCAGCAGGTCGGCCAGATCGCTCAGCGCCAGCGGGCGCACCACCACGGACATGAGGGCACTTCGCTCCGTCAGTGCGGCAGCACAGGTGCCTGCACAAAGTCGTCGAGCGACAGGCCCTTTTCCTTCAACAGCGCCTCCAGCACCGGCTGCAGGCGGCCCAGGCTCTCCTGCACGGCCTCGCGCACCGTGTCCACCACCACCTGGGTGCTGCGCTCGATCTCGATGTTCAGGCGGTCGCCCACCTGCTTGTTTTCAAACACCGTGGCGCGGCGGGTCTCGGGGATCATCCAGATCTCGAACCAGCCCTCTTGCCGGTTCACCTCGGCCACCGTGAGGCTGGCGCCGTGGATGGCGATGTAGCCCTTGGCGAACACGTAGCGGCGAAACGCTTCGGGCACGGCCACGCGCCACACCAGGTTGTTGTCGAACTCGCGCCGCTCGATGAGCGTGCCGGTGAAGTCCACATGGCCCGACAACGGGTGGCCGCCGATCTCGGCGCCGTCCTTGGCCGCGCGCTCCACGTTCACGCGGTCGCCTTGTGCATAGCTGCCCAGCGTGGTGATGTTCAGGCTCTGCAGCATCACGTCGAAGTTGGCCTGTGTGGGCGACAGGATCTCGGTAACCGTGAGGCACACGCCATCGGTGGCCACGCTGGCGCCGATGGCCAGGTCCTGGCAGAAGCCCTCGGGGAAATCGAGCGTGAAGGTGCGCAGCCCTGCGCGGTCGTGGATGGCGGCAATGCCTGCCGTGGCTTGGACGATGCCTGTGAACATGGTGGCGCGGTGTGTGGAGCGTTGGAGGGGGAACCGGGAATTTTGCCACCCGGACCCCACCGCGCGCTGGCGCCGGGTTACTTGGCTTGCAGTAGCCCGCCAACCTCCAACAGCACCAGCTCGTTGTCATCCGCCTTGTTCGGCTCGCGGCTGCTGCTGAAGGGCAGGTTGTTGTCGTTGCCCACCACGATGTGCGTGCTGTCCACGATGTCCACGTTTTCGATGGTGAAGAACGGGAAAGTCAACACGCCGTTGTTCAGCGGCTTCTTGGCCAGGCGCCTCGGGTCCTGGATGTTCATGAGGTCGATGTAGCCGATCTTGCGGATTTCGGCGCCCACGTTGGCGTCGCTCATTTCGACCTTGTAGACGCGCTTGAATTTGGCGAGGTCATGGAAGCAGTCGGTGCGCTTTTGCTCGGCGGGGCAGGCCTTGTCGGCCGTGCCTTCGCCGTTGTCGCGCTCGATGATGAGGCCCGTGGTCTGGTCGATCATGTTGAAGTCGCCAATCGCGTGGTGGTTGGCCTCCAGCACGTACTTCCAGTGGCGGCCGGTCCATTGCTCGGTCTTCACGTCGAATTCGAGCACGCGCAGGTACTGCTTGCCGTCCACGTTTTCATACGCCTTGGCGTCGTCGTTCCACAGCGCGCCTTCGAGCAGCGCGTAGAGCTTGCTGCCGTCCTTGCTGGCGGCCATGCCTTCGTAGCCCTTGGAGCGCTTGACTTCAAACGGCGTGGGCTTGGCATCGGGGGCGCCGGGCATGAGCACGCCGGGCGCGTCGGGCGAGCGCACGACCTTGCCGTCCACCTGCGTCTCGAACACGGCCAGCACCTTGCCGCCCAGGTCGGCCTTGATGAGGAAGGGGCCGAACTCGTCACCGATCCACAGCGCGCCACCGGCAAACTGGAAGCTTTCGGGGTCGAAGTCGGCGCCCGTGAGGTAGCGCTTGTCGGTGCCTTCATGCGTGATGCGGAACGGCACCTTCTTGTCGGGGTCGTGCAAAAACACGGTCTGGCGGCGTTGGAACTGGCCGCTGGCAAAGTCCACGCCGTAGTGGCTCAGGTGCAGCATGAAGTCGGGTGAATTGGCCTTGGAGCCCGCGCCGTTGTCGGTGAGGATCCAGAACGAGCCGTCGGCCATGCGCTTGATGCCCGAGTGGCCCTGGATAGGTTGGCCCTGGAAGGGCAGCGACACGCCCGTGTTGCGCCCGCCGGACTGGCCCATCACCGTGCCCACGGCGTCCACGCGGCGCGGGGTGGTGAACTTGCCCGCAACCTGCAGGTCCTGCGGCGCGTCCTTGGGGGCGGGGATGACGGTGAAGGCTGGCAGCACAGCGTGGCCGGCCAGGGTGGCGGGGTAGGCCTGCTGGGCGATGGCAGAAGAGGAAGCGGCGGCGCAGGCCAGCGCGGCGCAGGCGGCCAGGGCAGAGAATCGGGACATGGTGGCTGGGGCAAAAAAGTAAAGCGGCCACGATGCCGCCAGCGCATGACGCGGCTGTGACGGCCATGCCGATAGCTTGGCGGGCAAGGCTCCGCGATAGCTATTACTTTTATAGCTAACCAGGCTTACCTATCAGGCGCAGAAGCCCTTTTTTGATCAGATCAGATCAAACCAGCCGCTGCACCGCCTGGCGCCGCCACACGCCATGGAAGTACAGCCCCTGCAACACCATCGCGCACAGGTAGGTGGCGGGGTAAGCCGCCCAGGTGGCGACCAGGCCAAACTGGCGGCCCAGCACCCAGCCCAGTGGCACGATGAGGCAGGCCAGGCAGCCCAGCGAAATGAGCGTGGGCGCCAGCACCGTGCCGCTGGCGCGCATCACGCCCGAGTACACACTGGCGCGCCCGAAGAAAAACGCGCCCCACACGGTGATGCCCAGCACACTCGCGGCGATGTCGATCACCCGCGCGTCGGCCACAAACAGGCCCACCACCCAGGGCGCGGCAACAAACACCAGCACGGCCAGGCTGCCGGTGAGCCACAGGTTCATGCGCATGCCGGTGCGGGTGACGGCCACCAGCTGCTGCCCCTGGCCCGCACCAATGGCCTGCGCCGCAAACACCGACGACGCGATGGCCACGGCCATCGCCGGGAACAGCACATACGACATGACCTGGCTGGCCGCGCCCCAGGCCGCCGTGGCGGCCGAGCCATGGGCGTTGACCAGGCTGAGCAGCCCCAGGTCGGCCAGCGAGCCGGTGATGAAGAACAGGCCCGTGGGCACGCCCAGCCGCACCAGGGTGCGCAGCAAGGCCGCATCGAGCCGCACCTGCGCCAGCAGCGCCCGCGTGGGGGCCAGCACATGGGCGCGGCGCCGCAGGTGCCAGGCCGTGTAGCCCAGCGAGCACAGCGTGGCCAGCAGCAGCGCGGCCACGCCCCCCAGAATGCCCAGCGCAGGCAGCCCGATGGCGGGCACGCCCTGGATGAACGGCGGCGCACACACCACCGTGACCGACAGCGACACCCCCAGCGCGCGCAGCGGCGTGACGGTGTCGCCCGTGCCGCGCAGCAGCGCGGCCGTGAGCATGGAGGTGAACAGCACGGGGAACAGCACCATCATCCCCCGCGCATAGGCCACCGCCTGCGGCAGCACGTCGGCCGGGGTGCCCAGCAGCCGCATCAGGGGCTGCACGGCCACCACCCCTATGGCGGCCAGCACCAGGCCCAGCAGCACGCCGGTGCACAGCGTGGTGCCCGCCACCGCGTGCAGGCGCGCAGGGTTGCGTGCACCAAAGGCCTGGCCCACCAGGATGGAGGCCCCGTTGCCCAGGCCCATGATGAAGGCGCTGAGCAGAAAAAACAGCGGCATGAACGAAGCCACCGCCGCCAGCGAGCCCGCGCCCAGCAGCCGCCCCACGTAGATGTGGTTCACCGTGCCGGTGAGTGCCTGCAGCATGTTGGTGAGCACCAGCGGGCCCAGGAAGACGAGGAAGCGGCGGTCGAGCGAAGGCGCCGGGCTGCTGCCGGGGTGGGCCGGGTCTGTCATGGCGCTGCGCCCTCCGTGCGCTCAGTGGTCCAGGGGGCGGGGCTGCTGTGGATGGTCACCCGCGTGCCGACCACCACCCGGTCGAACAGGTCGATCACATCGGCATTGGCCAAACGCACGCAGCCGTGCGACAGCGGCACGCCCATCGCACAGTCATCCGGGCAGCCATGGAGGTAGATATAGCGGCGCAGCGTGTCCACCGCGCCACCCCGGTTCACGCCGGGTTCGCAGCCGGTGAGCCACAGGATGCGGCTCAGGATCCAGTCGCGCCCCGGGTGGGCGGCGGCGAGTTCGGGCGAATACACCTCGCCCGTGGCCCGGCGCCCCACAAACACCGTGCCGGGCACGCAGCCTGCGCCCACCTTGGCGCGCACGCGGTGCTGGCCGCGCGGGGTGCAGCCGCTGCCATGGATTTCGCCCACGCCATTGAGTGCAGTGGAGATGCGGTAGCTGCGCTCTGTGGCCCCGTGCACCACCAGATGCAGCCGCTGCTGCGCCACGTCGATGTGCAGTTCGGGGGCCGCCATCCCTGCCATCGGGGGTCAGCCTGCGGCCACCAGGCCCGCGCCATGCCCGCGCGTGAAGGCTTCTTCAAACACCGAGTAGCCCGACCAGTCGCTGTGCGCAAACGCCAGGCGCGCGGTGGTGGGGGTGGGGATCCAGGGTGTTTGCTCTGTTTTTGATAGCTGCCTGCGCATGCTGGTCGCGCGGTGAAGGCCAATTTTGCTTAAATATTCGAGCACCCCGGGCGTGGGGATGACCATGGCGTGGCCGTAGCGGGTGATGTCCACGCGGGTGGCGCGTTCGCGCAGGTCGGGGTGGGGCACCGAGAGCGCGGCCAGCGCGGCGTCGGCCCAGTGCTGCCAGGGCTGGGTGGCCAGCTGCTGGCGGCCGTCCTGCAGGTCGCCGAGTGCCTGGTAGTAGGTGAGCACGGTGGGGCCGGTGAGGGTGGCGCGCGGGTCCAGGCCCTGGTGGCCTGCGTTCACATAGCCCAGGCCCCCGGCCGTGGGGTCGGCATAGAGCACGTTGTCCCATGCGGGTGCGGCGCCGGGGCGGTCGGCCAGCGGGCTGCCGATGTGGATGTTGGCCACCAGCCAGGGCGCCCACTGCAGGCGCTGCGCCGCGCCCGTGAGGAAGGCGGGCGGCTGCTGCACCACGCGCGCCGCCAGCAGCACGGGTAGCGCCACGATGCACTGCGGCGCCACCCAGCGCTCCACGTTGCCCGTGCGGTGGTTGAGGGCGTCCACCTCCACGCCGTGGCGGCCTTCGGTGATGCGCAGCACGCTGGTGGCGGTGCGCAGCTGGCCGCCACCTGGGGCACTGTTCTGCAGCGGCTCGGCCAGGCGCTGGGTAAGCCAGCCGTTGCCTTCGGGCCAGGTGAGCACGCTTTCGCGCGCTTCGTCCACCGCCTCGCCGGGGGCATGAAAACCGTGGCGGCTCGCAAAGTAGTGGATGCCCGCCCAGGCCGACACGCGGGCGGCGCCCGCGCCATAGTCGTCGCGGCAGCAGTAGTCGAGGTACCAGCGCAGGTGGGCGTCATCCAGCCCCTGCGCGGCCAGCCATTTATCAAAAGTTATAGCATCCAGCGCTTGATGGGCAGGCGCAAGCGGCTGTTTTAGGCTCCATAGCTTGAGCGCAGGCATGGCAAACCGGGCGGCGCGGGCCTCGGCGTCCACGGCGCGGGCAAAGCGGCGGTACTGCGCCAGCGTGGCTTCGCCCACGCCGTGCACGGGCAGCAGGCCCTCTTGCCATTCGCCGTCAAAAAACAGGCGCTCCTGCGGGCTGTGGCACAGGTGGCGTTCGTCGTACTGCCAGCGCCCGGCCACGCGCTGGCGCACGCCCAGTTCTTCGAGCAGGTCCTGCACCTCGCGCGCGTCGTCACCGGGCACGGGCAGGTAGTGCGCGCCCTGCGGGCAGGGCAGGCCGCCCACCAGGGTGCCTCGGCTGTTGCCGCCGGGGGTGTCTTCCAGCTCCAGCAGGGCAAAGTCGTGCACGCCCGCCAGCCGCAGCGCGCGTGCTGCGGCCAGCCCGGCCACGCCTCCGCCCGCAATGACCACCTGCGCACGCCGCACCACGGCGGGTGCGGGTAGGTGGCCGGTTTTCAGCAGGTCGCGCAGTTGGTGGCCTCGGGCCATGTCGATGCCGGTGAAGCCGCCCAGCAAAGGCGGCGTGGTGCGCTCACACCCGCCCAGGGCGGCCGTGGCCAGGGCGGCAGCGCCCGCCACAAACTGGCGGCGCTGCAAGGTCCATGCGGTCATGCCATCGTCCCTTGCACCGGGTCAGTCGGCCCAGCGGGCGCGGACCTCTTGCAGCACGGGCAGCAGCGGCACAAACAGCGGCACCAGGGCCGGGTCGAAATGCCGGCCCGCCTGCGCCGTGATGTGGTCCATGGCCTCGTGCACGGGCCAGGGCTCCTTGTAGGGGCGGCGGGTGGTGAGGGCGTCAAACACGTCGGCAATGGCCACGATGCGCGCCGACAGCGGGATGGCCTCGCCCGCCAGGCCCTGGGGGTAGCCGCTGCCGTCCCATTTTTCGTGGTGGGCCAGCGCAATCTCGCGCGCCAGCTGCAGCACCCCGGCGGGGTGTTCGCCAATGATCTCGGCGCCGATCTCGGGGTGGCGGCGCATGGTGGCCCACTCGTCGGCATCGAGCGGGCCGGGCTTGCGCAGCACGGCGTCGGGGATGCCGATCTTGCCCACGTCGTGCATGGGCGCGGCGTTGAGCAGGTCTTCGGCCCAGGCGGGGCTGCAGCCTGCGGCCAGCGCGAGCTGCTGGGCAAAGTGGCTCATGCGGATCACATGCATGCCGGTTTCGTTGTCTTTGTACTCGGCCGCACGGCCCAGGCGCAGCACGATCTGCAGGCGGGTTTCGCGCAGCTCGTCCAGCCGCACCAGCGACAGGTGGGTGCGCACCCGCGCGCGCACCACGGGCGGGCTGACGGGCTTGGTGATGTAGTCCACCGCGCCCGCGTCGAACCCGGCGGTTTCGTCCTGGCTGTCGGTGAGCGCGGTGATGAAGATCACCGGGATGGCCGCTGTGGCCGCGTCGGCCTTGAGCAGGCGGCACACGGCGTAGCCGTCCAGGTTCGGCATCATGATGTCGAGCAGGATCAGGTCGGGCCGCTGCTCGCGCGCCACCTGCAGCGCGCGTTCGCCGTCGGTGGCAAACAGCAGGCGGTAGTCGGCCTGCAGGATGTGGCGCAGCACCTGCAGGTTGGTGGGTTCGTCGTCCACCAGCAGCAGGCGGGGCCGCAGGTCGGGGGCGGGGTTCATGCGGGGGTCTCCGTGGGCGCGTCGATCCAGTGCGTGCGCAGCTGCTGCAGCTGCGCCAGCGCCTGGTCGAAGTCAAAGGTGTCGATGGCCTCCTGCAACCTCTCCATGGCATCGGCGGGCAGCAGCTGCGCCAGTTCGTCCAGGGGCGGCTGGGCCAGTTCCGAGCGGGCCAGGGCCTGCTGCAGCGCCTGGGCCGCCGCAGCGGCTTGGGCACGCTGCGCGGGCGCCAGCGGCGCGTGCTGGCCCACGCCGGGGGCCGGGGCGGCGGCGGCATCCAGTTCCTGTGCCAGGGCCTGCTGTACGGCGTGCAGGGCGGCGGGCAGCGCGGCCACCAGCGAGCCCAGGGCGGTGCGGTCCAGCGTGTGGGCCGCTTCTTCAATGCGCTGGGCCAGCGTCTGCACGGGCGCCAGCGCCAGGTTGCCCGCCGCGCCGCGCAGGCGGTGGGCCAGGGCGCGGGCGCCGTCCATGTCGTGCTGGGCCACCAGGGCCTGCAGCGCGGCGGGTGCGGCGTCGTATTCGCCCACAAACCGCGCAATCGCGTCGCGCAGCAGCGCGCGTTGGCCCCACAGGCGGGTGCCGCGCTCCCAGTCTATGGCGGTGTGGATGGCGGTGTGCGCCTGCGCCGTGGGCACCGGCACGGGGGCCAGGCTGGCCAGCGCGGACGCCGCCGTCAGCGCGCCCCAGCCCGATGTGGCGGGATCAGGCTGCAGCTTGAGCACGCGGGCGATCTCGCGGAACAGGCGGGCGGGCTCCAGGGGTTTGCTGGCAAAGCCGTCCATGCCCGCAGCGCGCGCGTTGCGCCGGTCCTGCTCCAGCACGCTGGCCGACAGCGCGATCACGGGCACGGGTTTGCGGCGCTGTTCCTGCTCAAACGCGCGCATGCGGCGCGTGGCCTCCAGGCCGTCCAAACCGGGCATCTGCAGGTCCATCAGCACCAGGTCAAAGCGGGCTGACTGGAAGGCCGCCACGGCCTCTTCGCCGTCGCGGGCGATGGTGGTGTGGTGGCGGCCCTTGTCCAGGTGGATCTGCAGCAGCTCGATGTTGGCGGGCACGTCGTCCACCGCCAGGATGCGCAGCGGCGGCAGCTGCACCGCGTGGCTGGGGGTGGCCACGGCCTCGGTGGCCTGGCCCAGGGGCAGCGGCAGGCACACGGTGAAGGTGGTGCCCACGCCCAGGGTGCTGCGCACGCTGATGCTGCCGCCCATCAGCTCGACCAGCTGGCGCGAGATGGTGGTGCCCAGGCCCGTGCCGCCAAACTGCCGGGTGGTGGACGCATCGGCCTGCGCGAAGGGGTCGAAGATGCGGTCCAGGTGCTGGGCGGCGATGCCGATGCCGGTGTCTTCCACCTCCATCACCAGCGTGCCGTCCTGGTAATCCAGCCGCAGCAGCACATGGCCGCGCTGGGTGAACTTGAGCGCATTGCCCAGCAGGTTGAGCAGCACCTGCTGCAGCCGCAGCGCATCGCCGCGCAGGTAGGGCGGCACCTGTTCGGTGGTGATGCACTGCAGCTCCAGCCGCTTCTTGGCAGCGTGGATGCGCAGCGAGGCCAGGATCTGGTCGCACACCTCGGGCAGGGAGAAGTCGGCAATCTCCAGCTCGACCGCGCCTTTTTCGAGCTTGGCCGTGTCCAGGATGTCGTTGAGCAGGCGCAGCATGGAGCGCGCCGAGTGCTGCACGGTGCCCAGGTGGCGGCGCTGCTGGGCGTCCATGGGGGTGTCGAGCAGGGCCTCGGTGAAGCCGATGATGGCGTTCATGGGCGTGCGGATCTCGTGGCTCATGTTGGCCAGGAAGGTGCTGCGCGCGGCAGCGGCCTGCTCGGCACGGTCCTTGGCGGCGCGCAGCTCCTGCTCCATCGCGCGGCGCTGGCTCAGGTCGGTGGCAAATTTGACGACCTTGAACGGCCGCCCCTGCGCGTCGAAGATGGGGTTGTAGGTGGCCTGGATCCAGATGCGCCGCCCGCCCTTGCCCAGGCGCTGGTATTCGCCGCCTTCCAGCTTGCCATCGCGCAGTTGTTGCCAGAACGCGGCGTAGGCATCGCTCTGGGCATAGGCGGGCTCGCAGAACATGCGGTGGTGCTGGCCCACGATCTCGTCGAGCCGGTAGTCCATCAGCTCGCGGAAGTTGGCGTTGGCGGTGATCACATGGCCCTGCAGGTCGAATTCGGCCACGGCCAAAGCACGGTCGATGGCGCGCACGGTGCTTTCAAACTCGGCGTTGCGTTCCTTGAACACCGTCATGTCCATGATCACGCCGTCGATCCACTGCACCTCGCCATCCGCGCCCACCACGGGGCGGCCGCTTTCGGACACCCAGCGCATGCGGCCCTGGCGGTCCACCAGGCCAAACTCCACGTGGTAAGGACGACGCAGCGCGATGGCGGCCGAGACCTCGTTCCACAGGCGCGGCACCTGGTCAGGCACCGTGAGCTGCGTGAAGTTGATGCGGCCTTCCAGAAAGTCCTGCGGCGTCCAGCCCGTGAGCGCCGTCACGGCGTCGCTGACGAACAGCATGGTCCAGTCCGCGTCATAGCGGCAGCGAAAGCTCACGCCCGGGATGTTGCCCATCAGCGAGCGCAGGCGCTGCTCGCTGTCGCGCAGCTCCTGCTCCATCGCGCGGTGCTGGCTCAGGTCGCCGATGAAGCCCACAAACACCGGGTCGCCATCGAGCTGGACACGCCCCACCGAAATGCGGATGGGCACCGTGCTGCCATCGCGCCGCAGGGCCAGCACCTCGCGGCTGCTGCCCCCCACCACCCCGCTGCCCTGTCCGGCCAGGTAGCGCTGCAGGTAGCCGTCGTGCCGGGAGCGGTCAGGCTCGGGCATGAGCATGGACAGGTTCTGCCCCAGCACCTCGGCGGCAGACCAGCCCAGGATGCGTTCGGCCGCTGCGTTGAACGACTGCACCACGCCACGGGCATCGATCGTCACGATGCCATCCACCGTGGTTTCGGCAATCGCGCGCAGGCGCGACTCGCTCTGGCGCACCTTCATGAACATCTGCCGGTAACGCAAGCCGGCGTTGATGGCCACCACCAGCAGGCCGATGGCCACGGCCACCACTGCCACGGCAACCGCCAGCGGCGTGCTTTCGGTAGCGGCCAGCAGCGCCAGCGCATCGGGCGCATCGGTAAACCGCAGCGCCGCCATGCCCGTGTAGTGCATGCCCGCAATCGCCAGGCCCATAACGGCCCCGGCTGCGCCATTCAGGTACAGGGTGCGCCACTGCACCACCCGCTCCAGCCCGAAGCGCACCCACAGCGCCACAATGGCCAGCAGCACCGCCACCAGCACCGACGCCGCAAACCCCCAGGGGTCGTAGCGCATCACGCCCACCCACTGCGATGCCGCCATGCCGATGTAGTGCATGGCACCAATGCCCGCGCCCACCAGCACACCGCCCACCACCAGGGCCATGCGGCCCACCGTGCGGCGCATCAAAAGCCCCAGCGCAATCCACGACGCCAGCACGCTGGGCAGCATGGACACCACCGTGGTCACGGCATCAAACTGCCCGCGCGCGCACACGGCAAACGCCAGCATGCCGATGAAGTGCATGGCCCAGATGCCGCCGCCCAGCGCCAGCGCGCCCGAGCCCCGGGCCATCTGGCGCATGAAGCCGGTGTCTGCCCGCCGGGCCAGGGCCGCCATCTGCAGCGCCAGCACCGAGGCCAGCACCGCCATCAGCACCGACAGCGCCACCAGCCAGGGGTCGTGCTGCGCCCACAGCAAGGGGTAGGCCGGAGCGTTGGAAAGAAAAAAGGAGTCCAGCATGAAGTTCGCCCATGACAACCCGGTGGTTGCCATCATTTGTATCCCATTGTCACGCCCCGGCGCCTTCGGGACTCCCCGCCCCAGCAGGCTGCCGGGCTGCAGGGCCGCCGGGGTCCGGGGCACCCACGCGTCAGTGGGCCACCACCTTGCCCCATTCGCGCTCGTAGGTGTGCACCAGGGCCTGGTTGGACAGGCGGTTCACCTCGGCGGGCACCCGCGCCATGTCCAGCGGGAAGTCGAACAGCAGCGGCAGCGACGGCCGGCTCAGAAACCGCAGGCCGTCCGGCAGGGCCTCGGGCATGCGCCAGGGCCGGCGGCTGGCCACCACATAGCCCCATTCGCCAAAGCTGGGCACATGGGTGTGGTACGGCGCGGCCTGCAGGCCCACGGATTCCATGGTCTGCACCACCGTCCAGAAGCTCTGCCGCGCCACCAGCGGCGAGGTGGTCTGCACCACGGCATAGCCACTGGCCGCCAGGCGCTTGTCCAGCAGCGCATAAAAGCTGTTGGTGTAGAGCTTGCCGATGGAGAAGTTGGTGGGATCGGGAAAATCCACCACGATCACATCAAAGGTGTCCGCCCCTTGCTGCAGCCAGCCAAACGCATCGGTGTTGACGATGGTCACCTTGGGGTTCTGCAGCGCATGGTCGTTCAGGCGCGCAAGCGCGGGGTTCTGGCTGAAGATCTGCGTCATGGCCGGGTCCAGCTCGACCAGGGTGACAGATTCCACCGAGGGGTACTTGAGCACTTCGCGCACGGCCATGCCGTCGCCGCCGCCCAGCACCGCCACCCGCTTGGGCGCCCCGTGGGCCGCCATGGCGGGGTGCACCAGGGCCTCGTGGTAGCGGTACTCGTCGCTCTGCGAAAACTGCAGGTTGCCGTTGAGGTAGAGCCGGTGCCCCGCGCGCCCCTGGGTCACCACGATGCGCTGGTAGGGCGATGCGGAGGTGAACACGATGCGGTCCTGGTAGAACTTGTCCTCGGCAAAACTCGTGATGTGCTCAGCACCCGCCAGCGCGGCCAGCAGGATGCCCAGCACCATCACACAGGCCGCCAGGTGGGCCTTGAGCCGCCGCAGCTCGTGCCTAAACAGCCACACCGCCCACAGCGCCACGGCCGCATTCATCACCCCGAACAGCAGCCCCGTGCGGATGAGCCCCAGGTGTGGCACCAGCAGCAGCGGGAACGCCATCGACACCGCCAGCGCCCCCAGATAGTCAAACGTGAGCACCTGCGAGACCAGGTCCTTGAGCGCCACGTTGCGCTTCAGGATGCGCATGACCAGCGGAATCTCCAGCCCCACCAGCGTGCCCACCATGAGCACCATGCCGTACAGCAGAAACCGGAAGGCCCCCGGCGTGTAGGCATTGGCCAGGAACAGCGTGGCGGGCAACAGCCCCCCGATCAGTGCGACCAGCAGCTCGATGCGCAAAAAATGCGCAGGCAGCTGCCGCTCAAAGTACCGCGACAGCCACGAACCCACGCCCATGGCAAACAGGTAGGTGCCGATGATGGTGCTGAACTGCAGCACCGAATCGCCCAGCACATACGACGCAAGCGCCCCCGCCGCCAGCTCGTACAGCAGCCCGCAGGCGGCCACGACGAAGACACTGATGAGCAGTGCGATTTCGATGGGGCGGGGGCCGGTCGGAGCGGCCAAGGCCTCGGGCGGGGAGGCGGACGGGGTCAAATCAGGTTCCAAGGCGGTCACCAGCGCACGCCGGGGGCGAGCGCTGCGTCAGGCTGCGGGAGGGGTCAGTGAATCGCCGCCGCCACGATGATGCTGATGCCCAGGCACATCGCGGCCACCACCAGGGCCAGGGCCTGGTTCTGCTTTTCGACGATCTCGCGCCACAGGTCGTAGGGCGTGATCTTGTCCACGATGACAAAACACAGCCAGAAGATGATGACGCCAATGATGGCGTAGAGGATGGACCCGAGAAATGCTGCGGGTTTGAGCCATTCGAATCCCATCATGGTGTGATCTCCTTGAAACGAGTTGTCGGTAAGTGTGGCGGGCGGATGAGAAGAGACAAGCGCCGCATTACTTGTGGCTGCCGCCCGATGAATATCCGCCGTACGAGCCGCCCGAGCTGCGGTAGCTGGAGGACGAGGAACAGTTCTCGACCCGGGGGTCACAGCTGGAGCAGCGGCTCAGCAAGATGAGCAGGACCAGGATCACCACAGCGAGCAGGATGATGGTGCCGCAGCCCAGGCCCGACTTGGCCACAAAAGGCCCCGGGTCGTCGCGCTGGAGCGCGTCCTTCTTGTCTTCGAGCTTGAAGGCCTTGGCCACGGTGTCGCTGGCGAGCTTGTCGCCGGCGGACCAGGTGATCTCGTTCGGGCTCTGCTCCATCGACAGCAGGCCCTTGCTGCTGGCGAAGTCACGGTTGGTGGTCTTTTGCCCGCGCGTGACCTGCCAGTAGAACTCGCCCAGCACATAGGTGGTCTCGGCCTCGTAGGTGTACTTGAGGTCGTACTTGGTGCCCATGTACGTGGCCGAGCGCCCGGTGGCCGCCATCTGCGGCGCGCCGGTGGTGGGGCGCACCATGCTCCAGCCTTCTTCGGAATCGACCAGGAACGCAAAGCCGCGCTTCTGGTTGTAGAGCAGGTACTCGCTCCAGCCAAAGTGTTCGTCGTCGCCGGGCTCCACACCCATGCGGTGCTGAAAACCCACCACCTGCCAGTGCACGCCCTGCAGCTGGCCCTTGCTGCCCAGCGGGATGAGGGGCTGCACGGGCTCGTCCTGCTCGGCCGAGCGCAGCTCGCCGCCCACACCGCTGTCCAGGCTGATGATGCTGGCGCACGAGCCGCAGGTGATGCTTTTGGTGCCCGCCAGCTTCACCTCCACCGGCGCACCGCAGTGCGGGCAGTTGAACTGGCGGCCTTTTTCGTCCTTGGCCGATTCGTCCTTGAGGCCCTGCAGTTGCAGGTCTTCGAGCAGCACGGCGCGGCCGCGCTCCACATTGGGTGGGGTGTGGCCGTAGTCGATGCTGACCACTTCGCCGTCGGCGCTGCGCAGCTCGACCATGCCAAAGGGCTGGCCCAGCGGTGGCAGCTTGGGCAGCTCGCCCTGGGCCGAGATCAGCTGCGCCTGGCCGGTGTAGGCCACGCTGTAGGGCGTGCCATTGATGGCCGTGGTGGTGCCGATGCGAAAGCGCTCGGGCGCGGGCATCTCGCGGCCGGGGTCGATGGGGCGGGTGAAGACGTAGGCCCCGTTGTCCTCGCCCAGCGTGGCCAGGGTGCCGTCGTTCAGGAAGGCTGCCCATTCGGTCCACACGCCCGCATCGCCCTTGTATTGCAGGCGGCCGATGAGGGTGAAGGGCACATCCTTGCCATCGAGCTGGATGCGCCCGCTGGCCATGAGCTGCAAGGGGCTGTGGTCGTCGAACAGCTCGGCCATCTTGCCCAGGCGCGTGAGCACGTCGCCACTGCGCACGACGGTGCTCTGGCAGTAGCCACACACGGCGTGCGTGGACTGCGCGCTCTTGAACTCCACCGGCGCGCCGCAGCCGGGGCAGGGCGCGCGGTAGTAGCGCTGGGTGGGGTCGGTGGCCATCGTCTGGAGTGTTCTGCCTGCGCCGCATCACGCGGCTTCGGGGCATTTTAGGCCCCTTGCGCGCGTCCCTCCTGCGAAGACAGCTATATTTGTGATAGCAATTGAATCACGAGGTGTGTGGCACCTTTTTCAGACCAGCTTCTTGAGCAGCTCGGCCTTCTTGGTGTCGAACTCTTCCTGCGTGAGGATGCCCTTGGCCTTGAGGTCGCCCAGCTTTTCGAGCGTGGCCATCACTTCTTCAGGCCGCACGCCCACGGGTGCGGCCGCCGCCTGGGCAGCCGCTGCGGCGGCAGGTGCCACCGGCGTCTGCAGACCTTGCTGCAGGTTCTGCGCCAGCACCTGGCCCAGCGCCACGCCCGCCCCCAGGCCCATGGCGTCGCCCGCAATGCCGCCACCGCCACCGCTGGCTTCTGCAAACTTGGGGATGGCCTGCGCCGTCTGGTACTGCATGAACTTCGCCATGTCATTGCCGACCATGCCCATGCCGATCTTCTGGTCGAGGATCTTCTGCAGCTCTTCGGGCAGCGAGACGTTCTGCACCGTGAGGGACTCGATCAGGATGCCCAGCTTGGCGAAGATGGGCGCGAGTTCCTTGGTCAGCGCATCGGCAAACATGACCTGGTTGGCCGCCAGGTCCAGGAACGGCAGGCCGCTGCCCGCAATGGCGTTGCTGATGTTCTGCAGCACCAGGCCACGCAACTGGCCTTCCAGGTCCGCCACGGGGTAGCTCTCGCGCGTGCCGGAGATCTCGGTGTGGAACAGCTTGGGGTCAGCAATGCGGAAGGCGTAGTTGCCGAACGCACGCAGGCGCACGGCGCCAAAATCCTTGTCGCGGATCGTGATGGGCTGGGGCGTGCCCCATTTCTGGTCGATCTGCTGGCGTGTGCTGAAGAAGTAGACATCGCTCTTGAAGGGGGACTCGAAGAGCTTGTCCCAGTTCTTGAGGTAGGTCAGCACCGGCAGCGTCTGCGTGGTGAGCTTGTAGGTGCCGGGGCCGAACACGTCGGCCACCTGGCCCTCGTTCACGAAGATCGCCATCTGCGATTCGCGCACCACCAGCTGGCCGCCGTTCTGGATTTCCATGTCGCGCATGGGGAAGCGCCAGGCCAGCGTGCCGTCCCCCTCCTCGGTCCACTGAATGATGTCAATGAACTGTTTCTTGATGAAGTCCATGAGGGCCATGTGTGCTCCCAAAGCAAAAGAGGGGTTGAAAAGAGCGGCCATCATAGCAATGGGGGCCAGGGCCTGATCGCACTATTTTTGCCCCCATGTGTGAACCAGTTCACACGCGCAAGCCCTGTGTTTGGGATAGGCGCTGCAGGAAGTCCGGTCGCTGCCACCTCATAGCGGCTATCTCCGCTTTAGCGATGATCAATTGGCTTTCGCTATTACGAATCACTACCATTTCTCCATTGCTGCCCACCCCCTGCAGCCTGTAGAAAAAGGAGTCCGCCATGTCCCACATCCGCCGCGCCGCACGCCAGAACAAGACCATGCTGATGAAGACCGGCAGCTACTACCTGATCCATATCTGCGTGGCGGCGATGGTGGCCTACGCCGTCACGGGCAACCTGTGGGCCTCGCTCACGCTGAGCCTGCTGGAGCCCACGGTGCAGGCCGTGGCCTTCTTCTTCCATGAAAAGGCGTGGGACCGTGCTGCGCGGCGCGGCGACAGCGGTGGCGACGCCCCACCCGCCACCAGCCCGGCCACCATGCAGGCCGCTTGATTGAATCCCCCACCCTAAGGAGCCCACCATGTACAGCATCCCCTTGCGCAGCCGCACCAGCACGGGGCTGGCCTTCCAGCGCTGGCTGGTCCACCGGTTGGCCGGTTTGGCATCGGCCGGTTGACTCACCGCCCGCCGAAGTCGGAAACAACAATGCCCCGGCCAGCGGGGCATTGCATGGGGAAAGTGGACGAAGGCTTGCTGCGAATCAGGCCTTCACATCCAGCAGCGAGCCCATCATCTCGTCCTGCGTCTTGATGGTCTGCAGGTTGGCCTTGAAGGCGTAGGTGGCCGACATCTGCTCCACCGCTTCTTTCTCCAGCGCCACGCCCTCGGCCTCCTGCTGGCGCTGCACCGTGGCGCGCACACCGGCGCTGTCGGCGGCTTCTTCCTGCGCCACCACCTGGCGGCGGTAGTTGGGCGTGTTCATGTTGGCCACGTTGTTGGCCGAAGCGTCCAGCCGCAACTGGGCGGCCTGCAGGCCCGAACTGCCAATCGAAGAAATGGTTGCCATGGTTGTGCCCCGCAAAAAATCGCCAAACGCCAGTGAGACCAGCAAAACCCGAATTGTCCGCCTGCACCGCTGCGCAGGCAAGCCGGGGCGATCAACCATGCGCCTGCAGCAGGCATTGCGCAAACGCCTGCGCCGCCCGCGGCGGCTGGGGCGACTTGCGCAGCACGCTCACAAACTGGCAGCGGTAGTGGAACTGCGCGGGCAGAACGGCCTGCATCAACCCCTGGCGCTCGAAGCCCTCGGCGTAGTGGTCGGGCAGAAAACCCAGGTAGCGGCCCGAGAGGATCAGCGTGGCAATCGACTCCTGGTCAAACCCCGTCGCCTTGCGCGGCAGGCGGGTGCTGTGGCTCAGCTCCATGTTGGGGGAGTGGTAGCCCAGGCCCGCAAACTGGTAGGCGCGCAACGCTTCCCAGGTGAGTGCGGCGTGGTCCCCGCCAAACAACGGGTGGCGCGCGCCGCAGTACAGCAACATGGTTTCGGCAAACAGGTCGGCATACACCAGGCTTTGCGAGGTGCGGTGCGCCGGGATGATGCCCACGTGAAAGCTGCCGTCGATGAGCCCGCGCTCGATGGCCGGGATGGACGCCACATGCATCTGCAGGCTCACCTCGGGCGCCTGGCTGGCAAACAGCGCAATCGCATCGCCGATGTGTGCGGCGGGGTTGCTGGCCGTCTTGTCGAACACGGCCACCTCCAGCCGCCCGCCCATGCGGCGGTGGATGTCGTCGATGCTGCTGCGGAAGCTGTCCACGGCGGACAGCAGGCGCAGGGTTTCGTCGTAGACGCGCTGGCCCTCGGCCGTGAGCGCAAAACCGGCCCGGCCCCGGCGGCACAGCGTGAGGCCCAAGCGGGTTTCCAGGTCCTTCATATGGCGGCTCACGGTGCTGGTGCCGATGTTCAGTTCCAGCTCGGCCGCCGACATGCCGCCGCACTCCACCACCGCCTTGAACACCTGCAGAAGACGCAGGTCCATGTCGCTGAGCTGGCCCAGCACAGCGCGGTGTTTGGGGTTGGGGGCCGTTGCAGGGGTGGGTGGGGGTGTTTTTACTTGCATGAATCGTCAAGTAAACATTGATATTGGATTATTTGAGAGATTAACAGGCGGTACAACAATGGGCGCTTTGCAGGGCTTTGCCACGCAAGCCCCTGCACTGCCGTCACCCCGCCTGCCATCAACGTCCGCCCTGGAGATCTGCCATGAGCTTTGTCCACATCGAAAAACCCGCCGCTGGCCCCGACAGCCCCCGCATGGACGCCGAATGGCTGGATGCGCACTGGATGCCGTTCACCGGCAACCGCAACTTCAAGGCCAAGCCCCGCATGATCGTGAGCGGCCAGGGCGCCTACTACACCGATGCCGACGGCCGCAAGATTTTTGACGGCCTCTCGGGCCTGTGGTGCTCGGGCCTGGGCCATGGGCGCAAGGATGTGGCCGAAGCCATTGGCAAGGCTGCGGCCACGCTGGACTATTCCCCCGCGTTCCAGTTCGGCCACCCGGCGTCGTTCGCGCTGGCCAACAAGCTGAAGGAGCTGACGCCTGCGGGCCTGGACTACGTGTTCTTCACCGGCTCGGGCTCCGAGTCGGCCGACACCTCGCTCAAGATGGCCCGCGCCTACTGGCGCGCCAAGGGCCAGGCGAGCAAGACCCGCCTGATCGGCCGCGAAAAGGGCTACCACGGCGTGAACTACGGCGGTATCTCGGTGGGCGGCATCGTGGGCAACCGCAAGACCTTCGGCCAGGGCATCGAGGCCGACCACTTGCCCCACACCCAGCCACCCGCTGGCACCTTCCAGAAGGGCATGGCCGAGGACGGCGGCCGTGCGCTGGCCGACAAGCTGCTGGACGTGATCGCGCTGCACGACGCATCGAACATCGCCGCCGTGATCGTGGAGCCCTTCTCGGGCTCGGCCGGCGTGGTGATCCCGCCCAAGGGGTACCTGGAGCGCATCCGCGAGATCTGCACGCAGAACAACATCCTGCTGATCTTTGATGAAGTGATTACCGGCTTTGGCCGCTGTGGCGCCTGGACGGGGGCCGAGGCCTTTGGCGTGACGCCCGACATCCTGAACTTCGCCAAGCAGGTGACCAACGGCGCGCAGCCGCTGGGCGGCGTGATCGCCACCAAGGAGATCTACGACACCTTCATCAGCCAGGGCGGGCCTGAATACATGCTCGAATTTCCGCATGGCTACACCTACTCGGCCCACCCCGTGGCCTGCGCGGCGGGCAATGCGGTGCTCGACATCCTGCAAAAAGAAGACATGCCCGGCCGCGTGAAGGCGCTGGCACCGCACTTCGAGAACGCGGTGCACGGTCTGAAAGGCGCCAAGCATGTGGCAGACATCCGCAACTACGGCCTGGCGGCGGGCATCACCATCAGCGCACTGCCCAGCGAGCCTGCCAAGCGCCCTTATGAGATCGCGATGAAGTGCTGGGAGAAAGGCTTTTACGTACGCTACGGCGGGGACACGATCCAGCTCGCGCCCCCGTTCATCTCGACCTCCGCCGAGATCGACCGCATGGTCAGCGCCCTGGGCGACGCCCTGCACGAAACGGCTTGAGTCGGCCGCCCCACCAGCCCATGCGCATCGCCATCCTCACCTTCGACGCCTTCAACGACCTCGACTCGCTCGTGGCGTTTGGCATGCTCAACCGCATCGCACTGCTGGGCGACACGGACTGGCAGGTGCACATCGCCAGCCCCACGCCGCGCGTCACCTCCATGAACGGCCTGACGATCGACGCGCATGAAGACCTGAGCCAGTTGGCTAAGGCCGATGCGGTGCTGATTGGCAGCGGCATGAAGACGCGCGAGGTGGCCAACACCCCGGCGCTGATGGAGCAGCTGCGCGTGCTGAACCCTGCGCGCCAGTTGCTGGCGGCGCAGTGCTCTGGCACCTTCCTGCTGAGCCGCCTGGGCCTGCTGGGCCGCGCGCCTGCGTGCACCGACCTGACCAGCAAACCCTGGGTGGTGGAATCCGGCGTGGACGTGGTGCCGCGCGCTTTTGCCGCCCACGGCAACGTGGCCACGGCGGGCGGGTGCCTGGCCTCGCAGTACCTGGTGGCCTGGCTGATCGCCCGCCTCAAGGGGCTGGACGCCGCCCGCGAGGTGCTGCACTACTTTGCCCCGGTGGGCGAGAAACAGGCCTTCATCGACCGGGCGCTGGCCCATGTGGTGCCCACGCTGGAACCCCAGGCGGCGGCACAGGCCGCATAGTCACTCATCTTTTTATAGCTGCTTGCGCATACTGGACGCGCGCAAACGGCATTTTTTACTTGAAATCACCATGAACCACGACAAGAACGTCACCACCACCGTCGGCCACCTCATCGACGGCAAGAGCGTTGCCGATGCTGAGCGCACGCAGCCCGTGTTCAACCCCGCCACCGGCCAATCGACCACCAGCGTGGCGCTGGCGAGCAAGGCCACCGTCGAAGCGGCAATCGCCTCCGCAGAAGCCGCCTTCCCCGCCTGGCGCAACACGCCGCCCCTCAAGCGCGCGCGGGTGATGAGCAAGCTGAAAGTGCTGCTCGAAGAAAACGCCGACAAGATCGCCGCGCTGATCACCGCCGAACACGGCAAGGTGCTGGCCGACGCGCACGGCGAGCTGCAGCGCGGCATCGAGAACGTGGAATACGCCAGCTACGCGCCCGAGCTGCTCAAGGGCGAGCACAGCCGCAATGTCGGCCCATCGATTGATTCGTGGAGCGAGTTCCAGGCACTGGGCGTCACCGCAGGCATCACGCCGTTCAACTTCCCGGCCATGGTGCCGCTGTGGATGTGGCCCATGGCCGTGGCGTGTGGCAACACCTTTGTGCTCAAGCCGTCGGAGCGCGATCCGTCCTCCACACTGTTCATCGCCCAACTGGCCCTCGAAGCAGGCCTGCCGCCCGGCGTGCTCAACGTGGTCAACGGCGACAAGCTGGCCGTGGACACGCTGCTGCAAGACCCGCGCGTGAAGGCCGTGAGCTTTGTGGGCTCCACCCCCATCGCCGAGTACATCTACAGCGAAGGCTGCAAACACGGCAAGCGCGTGCAGGCCCTGGGCGGTGCCAAGAACCACGCAGTGCTGATGCCCGACGCCGATGTGGGCAACGCCGTGAGCGCGCTGATGGGTGCAGCCTATGGATCGTGCGGCGAGCGCTGCATGGCCATCCCGCTGCTGGTCGCCGTGGGCGACGCAGTGGGTGACGCCGTGATCGCGGGCCTGAAGACCGAGATCGCCAAGATGAAGGTCGGCCCCGGCACCGACAACAGCAACGACATGGGCCCGCTGGTCACCAAGCCGCACTTTGAAAAGGTGAAGGCCTATGTGGACAGCGGCGTGACCGAAGGCGCCACGCTGGTGGTGGACGGCCGTGGCGTGAAGGTGGCGGGCCATGAGGAAGGCTACTTCCTGGGCGCCTGCCTCTTCGACAACGTCAAGCCCGGCATGAAGATCTACCAGGAGGAGATCTTCGGCCCCGTGCTCGGCGTGGTGCGCGTGAAGACGCTGCAGGAAGCCATGCAGCTCATCAACGACCACGAATACGGCAACGGCACCTGCATCTTCACCCGCGACGGCGAGGCTGCCCGTTACTTCACCGACCACATCCAGGTCGGCATGGTGGGCGTGAACGTGCCCCTGCCCGTGCCCGTGGCGTACCACTCGTTCGGCGGCTGGAAGCGTTCTTTGTTTGGTGACCTGCACGCCTATGGCCCGGATGCCGTGCGCTTCTATACCAAGCGCAAGACGATCACGCAGCGCTGGCCGTCGGCGGGCGTGCGCGAGGGGGCGGTGTTCAGCTTTCCGAGCAGCCGCTGAACACTGGCTCTACGCAGCTACAAGGGTGCATAGAACGTATTCACGTTCTTGGCCCCTGCACCTCCGGGCGCAGGGGGTTTTTCTTCCATGCGACGGCGGGAGGAGGCCCCAGGAGTACACGGCCAAGCCACGTCGTGCATGGAAAGTTGGACTCAGGGCGTCTTGAATAGCGCGTTCACGGCAGCGATGCTGCTATCCCGGTCCCCTCCTGCCAGGGCCTGCAGGCGCACGCAAGACACCAGGTAGGTGTAGCGCGCCCGGGCCAGGTCGCGCAGGGCCAGCTCCTTTTGCTGCTCCGCGTTCAGGATATCCACCAGGGTTCTGGCACCGCCTTCAAACGAGCGGCGGCTCGACACCACGAGCTGCGTGGCAGACCGCGCGGCCTGTTCCAGCGCCCGGATGCGCAGGCGACCTTCGCTGACGCCCCGAAACTCAGTGTGGATGCGCAGGCTGAGATCCCGGCGCGCGGACTCCAGCAGCTCGCGGGCCTGCACCTGCTCCGCTACCGCCTGGCGTACGGTGGAGCTGACATAGCCACCCGCAAACAGGGGCATATTCAGCTGCAGACCGATCACGCGGTTGGTGTAGCTGGAGCTGGGGGTGGTGACGTTCTCGCTGCCACTGCGCGTCCATTGGGCCACAGCATCCAGCGTGGGGAGGTGCCCGGTGCGGGCCTTCTCGATCTCCAGCCGGGCCACATCCAGCCGTGCTTTCTGTTGCCGGATCTCAGGACTGTTGTCCTCTGCAAGGGCCAGCCAGTCCTCAACGCTGCGCTGCTCGGGCGCCCAGGCAGCAAACTTGGACTCGTCCAGCGGGCTGAGCGCCTCCACCGGCTGATTGACCAGCGTCTCCAACTGGCGGCGCGCATAGTCCAGCTGCTGCCGGATCTCCAGTTCCTGCGCCACGGCCATGTCCAGTCGGGCCTGGGCTTCATCGATGTCGGTGCGCGTGCCGCTGCCCGCGTCCAGCAGCTTGCGCGCAGCGTCCAGCTGGGTGGTGGTGGTGTTCTTCTGCGCACGCGCCAGGGCCAGCTGGTCTTGAGCCAGCAACAGCTGCAAGTAGGCGTCGGTCACGCGCACGCCCAGGTTCTGCAGCTCCCGATCCAGCTGCGCCCCCA
Source organism: Acidovorax sp. GW101-3H11 (assembly GCF_001633105.1). Taxonomy (GTDB): domain Bacteria; phylum Pseudomonadota; class Gammaproteobacteria; order Burkholderiales; family Burkholderiaceae_C; genus Acidovorax. Next base: position 123,915 of record NZ_LUKZ01000013.1, on the reverse strand, counting down.
CTTCGGCACGCATCTGGTGGGCCTGTTCCAGCCCCACCGACAACGACTTGCGGTAGACAGGCTGGCGCAGGGTCAGGGTGGCGTTGTGGCTGGTGTAATTTTCATCCACGGTCACCGACCGGCCCAGGACGTTGCGTTGCGTGTTGCTCAGGTCGTTGCGGTTGCGGGCGGCACTGAAGGCCACATTGGGGTAGCGCATGGCCTTGGCCTGCTCTACCCGCTCATCCCCCACATCGGCGGCTGCACGGGCGGCGCGGATGGTGGCGTCCTGCAGCAAGGCCGCCTGGTAGGCCTGCTGGAGATCCATGGACCAGGCAGGTCCTGCGCATGCCACCAGGACGGAGAACGAGACCGCCCGCAAGGCGCTCGAGGGCGTGAAAAACAAGGCCATGCTCACTCTTCCTTCAGGGAGCCCGACACGCGCTTGAGCAAAGGGCCTAGCAGATAGGTCAGCATGGTGCGCTCCCCAGTCTTGATGACCACCTCGGCCGGCATGCCTGGCTGCAAGTGGCGTGCGCCCAGCGTCTTCATGCCGTCCGGCGTTACCTTGACCCGCGCGAGGTAGTAGGTCTGGTTGCTCTGCGCATCCGTCAGCAGATCCCCGGAGACCGAGGCCAGCTCTCCTTGCACCACAAGCTGGGGAGAATGGGCGAATGCACTGAAGCGCACATCGGCATGCAGACCGGGGCGTACCTTGTCGATCAGGTGAGGGGCCACGCGGGCCTCCAGCACCAGAGGCTCATCGGGTGGGACGATGCCCATCAGTTGCTGGCCCGCCTGGACCACGGCACCCACAGTCTGCACCGCCAGGCCTACCACCTGGCCAGCAGCGGGTGCCCGGATCTCCGTACGGTCCAGATCGGCTTTCAGCGCGGTGAACTTGTCGGCGTCCGACTGCACCTCACGCGTGATGTCCGCAAGGTTCGTTTCGACTTCCTTGCGGTATTCCTGCTGCCGCGCCAGAGCCCGCTGGCGCATTTCCCCCACCGTGCGCTGCGTGCGCGCCGTGTTGCCCAACAGCTCCGTAATGGCCAAGCTGGAGTCGGCTACCATGCGTTCAAGCTCCAGCTGTCGGTTGCGAGGTGAATAACCCTCTTTGACCAGCTCACGCGTATGGCGCAGCTCTTCCTCCAGTGAAGCCAGTTGCCCGCGCCGGCTGGTCAACATCCCCGCGTATGCCTGAAGCAAGGCATTCTGACCCTGGATGCCTTCCTCTATGCCTTGCAGGTCTGCGCGCAGGGCCGCTCGCCGCGACAGGATCAACTGCTCCTGGTTCTTAGTCTGCTGTCGAATCAGAGGATCCTTCGCTGCGGCCTGAAGATCAGGATGAAAAACGATAGCTGCAGCACCCGACTGCTCGGCCAGCAACCGCCCCTGGACTGCCCGCAATCCCAGGTACCGCTGGCGGACCGCCTCGTAGTTGGCCTTGGCCACCGCGTCATCCAGAGATATCAACGGTTGCCCCGCCTGCACCACGTCACCCTCGCGCACAAAGACCTGCTTGACGATGCCCCCGCTGAGGTGCTGCACCGCTTTGCGTTTGGTGTCGATCGCAACCACACCCTGGCTGGGTACCCCCTCGTCCAGGGGGGCAACAGCCGCCCACAGCAAAAATCCCCCCAGGCCCAGGCCCAGCACCCACAGCCCAATGCGCGCCGCGCGCCCGGTATCCGAGGGAGGCAGGGGCGCCGATCGGGCTCCCGGCAGTGAGGAGATCGAAGGTGCTTGTTTCAAGGGTTCAGTGTGAGCCATGGGCGGATGTTCAGAAAATGTTCGCTCGTATCGAATGCGCACAACGCGTTCAGGCGGGCAGCGGCTGCGGGGCAGGCAAAGACCCAGCGGCTGAAGAAGGGGCGGGCGCTTGGCGTGCCGCCTGCAGCTGTGCCAGGACTTCGTCACGCGGGCCTTTCAGCTGTACCTGACCGTTCTGCAGAACCAGCACCTGATCTGCAAGTGCAAGCACCCCCGCCCGATGCGTCACCATCACGACGGTCTTGCCGCGCTCCTTGAGCTGGCGCATGGCCCCGAGCAAGGCCGCTTCGCCCACGTCGTCCAGGTGGGCGTTGGGCTCATCGAGCACCAAGAGCGCTGGATCACCGTACAGAGCGCGGGCCAGTCCGATGCGTTGGCGTTGTCCCCCCGAAAGCAAGCGCCCACCCTCTCCAATCGGCGTGTCATAGCCTTTGGGGAATCTCAGCACCATCTCATGCAGGCCCGCGCATTGGGCCGCAGCAATGACCTTGGCAGAATCCACCGCCGCAAAACGTGCGATGTTCTCGGCAATCGTCCCGCCGAACAAAACCGTATCCTGTGGCAGGTAACCTACCTGAGGGCCCAAGGTCTCATGGCTCCAGGCGGTGGGGGGCTGGCCATCAAACAACAACTCGCCCTGCGATACGGGCCAGACTCCCACAAGCACGCGCGCCAGCGTGGATTTGCCGGAACCCGAGGGGCCCAACACCACCGTCAGCGAACCCGGCGGAGCATGCAGGTCCACCTGCTGAAGAATCGGCGTCACCTGCCCCGGCGCAGTGGCATGTACATCGCGCAGCTGAACATCCCCTTGCAGACGCGGGGCTGCAGAGATCTTGGGCAACGGTGGATGCTCTTGCAGCAGTTGCTCCAACCGAAAGAAGGCCGCGCGGGCCCCCAAAAAGCCGCGCCACGCACTCACCACCTGGTCAATCGGAGCCAAGGCGCGGGTCATCAGCACGTTGGCAGCAATCATGGCTCCGGCCGAGATCTGACCATCGATCACCAGCAAAGCACCCACCGCCAGCGACAGCGCCTGCTGCGCATAACGCACAGACTTGCTCCAGGCCGTGATGCGGTGCGTCAGGCCCTGGGCTGCCGCATGCAGTTCGGCATAGCGCGCCTGCAGCAACGCCCAGCGGTGGTGCAACTGCTGCAACATGCCCATGGCCTCAACCGCCTCGGCATTGCGCAACTTGCCATTCAGGTAGGCATGCGACCGGCCCTGCGCCTTGGCCAGGGATTCGGAAGGCTCCACCGTGCGCTGGTGCCCCAGCCATGCCAAGGCGGCCTGGATCAGAGCAAAGACCACGGCCACGGCGCCCAGCAGGGGGTGCAGCAAGAACAGCACCCCGATGTAGATAGGGGCCCATGGCAGATCGAAAAAGGCAAAAATGCTGGGGCCCGTCAGGAACTGGCGCACCTCCGCCAGGTCCGTGAACGACTGGCCAGGGCTTCCCCCGCCCTCACGGACGCTGCGCGCGAAACCTGCCGAGAAAACACGCTCCCCCAGCAACCGGTCCAGACGCACCCCCGCGCGCACGAGCAACCGGGACCGCGCCCATTCGGCAAATGCCATGGCGGCAAACAGGAACAGGATAAGCAGCGAGACCACCAGCAAGGTGAGCTCGTTGCGGCTGACCAGCACACGGTCGTAGATCTGCAGCATGTACAGCGTGGGTGCCAGCATGAGCAGGTTGGCCACCATGCTGAAAATTGCGATCACGACCCATTCACGCTGCAGGCTCCGCAGGGCCTGGGTGATTTCGCTGCGCGAGAAAAATCCGCTGATGGACATGGTGTCAGTTGGGTTGGAAGAAGGGGGTCAGGCGGCACGCGGCGCGATGGCGGCAACCGGAGTACCCGCAGAAGCATTTCGCAATGCCGCCAGCACATCATCTCGGGGGCCAAAGGCCTGCTGCCCCCCACCCTGCATGATGAGCAATTTATCCGCCACCGCCAGCACGCTGGGCAGATGGGTCATCACCACAAAAGTGGTGCCCCGGGCCTTGAACTCCTGCAAAGCCCGGCTCAATGCAATGTTGCCCACCTCGTCCAGGCTGGCGTTGGGCTCGTCCAGTACGACAAAAACCGGATTGCCATAGAGGGCACGTGCCAGCGCGATTCGCTGGCGTTGCCCGCCGGAGAGCATCACGCCGGCCGCTCCCACAGGGGTGGCATAACCTTGTGGGAGCAATGTGATCCAGGTGTGCACACCCACCGCCTGTGCGGCATCCACCATGGCCTTTTCGTCTACCTCGCCAAAGCGGACGATGTTCTCGCCTAGCGTGCCTTCCAGCAGTTCAACGTCCTGCGGCACATAACCCACGTAGGGCCCCAGCTCCGCCTTGTTCCACACACTGACATCCACTCCGTCCAGCCGGACGCTGCCCGCCACGGGAGGCCACAGCCCCATCAGCATGCGGGCCAATGTGGTCTTGCCCGCAGCAGACGCGCCCAGGACCGCAAGCACTTCCCCTGGTTGCAATGAAAAGGCAACCCCTTTGACAAAAGGCGGTGCACCAGCAGAAGCCCCTGCGACCAGGCTCTCCACCGTCACACGGCCCCGTGGCTTGGGCAGTGGCATCCCCTGCACAGGGGGCGGCAACCGCTCAAGAAGCTGCCCAAGCCGCCCCCATGCAGCCTGCGCCTGCACCACCGCACGCCACTGCGACACCATTTGCACCAGAGGCGCCAGTACACGCCCGCCTAGCACCGACCCCACGATCAGCATCCCAGGCCCGCCGAGCAACTGGTCATGCATCAAAAGCCAGGCACCCAAGCCCAAAAGCGCCGACGACAAAGTCGTCTGCAGCATCTTGCCCAGCGCTTGCAACACCCCTGCACGGTCAGACGCCAGTGACTGCAATCCCAGACCCTCCTCGTGCTGCGCCAACCAGCGGCGGCGCATGTCTTTCTCCATGCCCATGGCCGCAATCACGTCGCTGTGGCGCAAGGTGCCATCCACATAGGCCCGCGCGCCCGTATCCGACTGATTGGCCCGCAGCAAGGCTGGACTGGTGCTGCGCTCGTTCAGCCACGAAAGGCCAACCTGCAGCAGAGCACCAGCGAGGGATACCCACCCCAGCAGTGGATGAATCACAAACAGAAGAACCAACATCACCAGGGCCACCGGCGTTTCCATCGCAGCCCCGAGTGCAGGTCCGTGAAAAAAGTCACGCACGGCCCGCAAATCAATCAAGGGCTGGGCTCCCGCAGCCCCCCCCTGCCTCAGATGCGCAGCATGAATGGCTGTGAAAACACGGGGGGCCAACGCACGGTCCAGGGCCGCACCCGCCTCACGCAAGGTTTCCGAACGTGCCCATTCCAGTACTTCCATCACACCGATGGCCAAAAATACGGCCAGCGTCAGCATGGCGAGGGTCATGGCGTTGCGGCTATTCACCACACGGTCGTACACCTCGAACATGTAGACAGTAGGCGCCAGAACCAGAAGCCCCGCCAGCACACTCAGGCAGAGAGCCCGCCAAAAATAGGGCATAAGCCTTGCCAGAGCCTGGTGGATTTCGGGTGGCGCTGCAGATACGGACATGCGGAAAAGATCTGGTGAATGTGTACTCTTCTGTGCACACAGTACAAAAGCCCGGCCTTGCCAATGCAAAGCCAGGCCCTAGGTTGGTTTTAATTGTCTGTGAAATTACTTTGCCAAGAAGAGCGCAGCCCCCCGGGACTCGTCCGCACTCGCCACCACCACCGTCAGCCCATTCTTGGCCACGTTGAGCGTACCCACCCCGTTGAATGTGGTCTTGCTGCCATCCGCACAGCTTTCATTGAAGCTCACGCCGTAAGCTGCTGTGGCGGCCAGCGCCGCCACGCTGCCAGCATAGGTGCATCCGGTGGTGGACGTGCCAGTCATGTTGCCGGTGGTGGTGAGGCTCCACTGCACGGTCTGGGCATTGCCGCCCAATGTGGCACTCCAGTTGCCCTGCACTTCCGCCTGGACTGCAGGGGTCGCCAGGGTGTCGCTTTGGGTCAGGGTCCCTGTGCTCAGGCCCGTGAATGCAATCGTCTTGGGGCTGGCCGCAAGTGCCGCGTTGACCTGGCCTGTCACCGCCTGGCCTGTGGCATTGCCTTGCCCCAGGGCGTAGCTTTTTCCATTGGCGCTGCTGTCACTGCGCACCACCAGCTTGACCAATCGACTGGCATCCTGGGCCAGCAGCCAGGCGTTGGCAGCTCCGTTGGCGTCGGGCACCACCACAGCGGTTGTGGCTGGAGCCACGCCCGCAGCGGTGACCCAGCGGCCTTTGAGTTGGGCGGGGTCGATGGTCGGACCCGAGCCGCCTCCGCCGCCTCCGCAGGCCGCCAGCAGCCCCCCCAGGGCCAGTGTGAGTGCGGTGGCTGGGAGTTTGCGTGCGATTGCAGTGGGCATTAGTGTTTGCATGTGCGTCTGTGTTTGTGTTTGTGTTGTCACGAGTGGTTTCAGTGCCATGTTGTCAGCTCTCAGAAGATAGGGCGAAGCAGGTATGCAGGTGCCGCTCAGAACCAGAAGGGATGGTGCCCGATGTCCGGAGCGAGTCCCACGATCGACAGCGGCATGTGCCCCGGCGCCCCCGGGTCCGTGATGATCCCATCCACCTTGCCGTCTGCGTCGAACTGCCCTCCGTCCGTGATCTGGAAGTCCAGGCGTGTGCGCCCCCCTTCCATCACCACCTTGCCGCCATAGGGCTCGCTCGCCAGGTTTACCCAGGTGCCGCTGGCGTCCTGCTTCCAGTAGCCGTTGACCCCCAGTGCCGGGTCCAGGTACAGGCTGAAGCTTTCGCTGCTCTTGCCCTGTGCCAGCTCCACCGTGAAGCTGACCAGCCCGATGGGGGTCTGCAGCCCTGCCGGTGCATCCGCTGGCGCGTCTTTCTGTGTCAGGCTGGTGATGCGGGAGTTGTCGTTGCTGACCAGCCCGATGGGGGTCTGCAGCCCTGCCGGTGCATCCGCTGGCGCGTCTTTCTGTGTCAGGCTGGTGATGCGGGAGTTGTCGTTGCCGCTGCCCACCTTGCCGTTCTGGCTGCTGGCCACCAGGGTGGTGAAGGTGGGTGGGGCATTGCCCGGGTTGCTCTCGCCTGTGGGGCTGAGCACGAAGCCGACGGAGCCTACCGAGGGCTGCTCGCTGTCCTTGATGCCGTCTCCGTTGCCGTCTCCGGGGGTAATGTTGCCGCCCGGGCCGGGGATACCGGGGGCCTGGTCTTCCACCGGGCCGGGGATGCCGTCGTTGTCGGGCACGCCGGGCGTAGGAGGAACCGGGGTTGGTGTAGGAGGGACCGGGGTCGGATCAGGGTCTGCCGGGGTGAGGTTGGTCACAGGCCGGGCTGCGAAGCTGACGGCGTCGTTGCCTGCTGCATCCTGAACGGCATTGATATCGTTGCCTGCCGTGGGGTCGGTATAGGCCACGGTGACGATCTGGCCGGCTCCCACAACGAATGCAAGGGTCAGGGTGACGGTCTTGGCGGCTGCGTTGACTGCTACGCCGGTGACCGCGTTGGCTGAGCCTCCCGCCATTACCACAAAGGCGCCGTTGGCTGCGGTGTTGACTGCGTCCAGCGTGGTCACCTCGGTGTAGCTCAGGACCAGCTGGTTGGCAGTAACGGTGGCTGTGTTCACCACCGGGGGCGTGGTGTCGGGGGTGGTGTTGGTGACAGGGGTCACACCCAGGCTGGGAGCGTCGTTGCCTGCTGCATCCTGGATGGCGTTGGCGTCGTTGCCTGCCGTGGGGTCGGTATACGCCACAGTGACCACTTCGGCAAAGCCCACCGGCGTCGTCAACGTCAGGGTCACGGTTTTGGCGGGACCGTTCACTGCCACGCCGGTCACGGTGTTGGCGACTCCACCGGCGACCACGGCGAAGGCGCCCGCGCCTGCCACGTTGATGGCATCCAGGTCACTGGCGTCGGTATAGGTCAGCACCAGGCTGGCGCCATTGACGCTGGCCGAGGCCCACACGGGGGCATCGGGGTCGTTGCCACTGACTGTGATGCCGTTGCCAAACAGGTCGGCGATGACCACAGCGACGGCTGCACCGGTGTTCCAGTCTTCCAGCATGCCGATGTTGTAGGTCGTGGTGTCGGTGGATGACGTTCCGTCCTTGTTCAGGCGCAGAGCCAGTGCTGCCTTGTCATTAGCGCTCATGGTGAGCGTGAAGCTGGTGTTGGACGTGATGTCCACGTTGGACGTGTCGGTCAGCGTGTAGTTGAACGCGCCTTGTCCCAGGAAGCGGATACGGTTTGCAGTGATGTCGTTGTTTGCGCCGCTCAATGTCAGGAAGTTGCTGCCGGTCACGACCAACACACCGGTACCCACGTTGTAGGTAGCACTGGTGACGGTAGGTGCGACCACATTGGTGACAGTGATGCCGTTGCCGGTGGGGTCAGCGATGACCACCGCAGCGTCAGCACCTGCGCTCCAGTCCTCTGCGGCGATGAGGTTGTAGGTGTTGGCACTGGTGGAGCTAGTGCCGTTCTTGTTCATGAGGAGGTTGGCACCCAGTCTGTCCGCCCCGCTCAGGCTCAGGGTGAAGCTGGTGGCGGAGGTGATCTCCACGTCTGCCGTGGTGGTCAGTGCGTAACTGGCTCCGCCTTCGCCTTGCAGGCTGAATTTGTTGGCAACGATGTCGTTGACGGCCCCCGCCCGGCTGGAGAACCCGGTGCCGGTGACGACGAGCGCTCCGGTGCTGGCGTTGTAGGTGGCGGAGGTGATGGCGGGTACTGCAACGTTGCTGACGGTGAGTGCGCTGGTGGCGTCGGCAATGTTGCCCCCCGTGACCACGCTGTTCCAGTCGTCCGCCGCTGCCAGGTTGTAGGTGCTGCCGCCTGTGGATGTGGTGCCGTTCTTGTTGAGCAGGGCTTCGACGGCGGCCTGATCGGCGCCGGTCAGGGTGACGCTGAAGCTGGTGGCCGAGGTCACTTCCACATTGCCTGTGGTGCTCAGGATGCGGGTGGCTGCGCCTTCTCCTGCAATGGTGAGCGTGCTGACGGTGATGTCGTTGGTGGCACCGATGGTCTGGACCAGGCCGGTGCCGGTGACGGTCAGCACGTGGGTGCTGGCATCGTAGGTGGCGCTGGTGATGGTGGGGGCCGTGACGTTCGATACCGTCACGCCGTTGCCGGTGAGGTCTGCGCTGCTGGTGCGGCTGGCATCCCAACTGGCGGCCGCCGCCAGGTTGAAGGTGGTGGTGTCTACCGCGCTCGTGCCGTTGTTGTTCAGGATGCCGTTGACGGCCAGTTGGTCTGCTGCGTTGAGCGTGACCGTGAAGGCGGTGCTGCTGCTGGCAGTGACGTTGGCGCTGGTGAGGGTGTAGCTGCCGCCCTGGCCTGCCAGCGCAAGCTTGCTCACGTCGATGGTGTCACCGCCCACGATGTTGGCTGCCGTGACGGAGAGAATTCCGGTGGCAGCGTCGTACGTAGAGGAAAGGATGCTGGGCGCAGCATTGGCGACGGTGATGCCGTTGCCGCTGAGGTCGGCAATGTTGCCACCGGTGATCACGCTGTTCCAGTCGTCTGCCGCTGCCAGGTTGTAGGTGGTGGCACCGGCCGAGCTGGTGCCGTTCTGGTTGAGCAGTGCATCAACTGCAGCAATGTCGGCGCCCGCCAGGGTGAAGGTGAAGCTGGTGGCGCTGGTGATTTCTACATTGCCGGTGGTGGACAGGGTGCGCATAGCGCCACCCTCGCCGGTGATCGTCAATGTGGAAATCGTGACGTCGTTGGTCGCACCGGTGGTCTTGACCAGGTTGGTGCCGGTGACGGTGAAGACGTGGGTGGCGCCGTCATAGGTGGCCGATGTGATGGTGGGAGCCGAAACATTCGATACCGTCACGCCGTTGCCGGTGAGGTCTGCGCTGCTGGTGCGGCTGGCATCCCAACTGGCGGTCGCCGCCAGGTTGAAGGTGGTGGTGTCTACCGCGCTCGTGCCGTTGTTGTTCAGGATGCCGTTGATGGCCAGCTTGTCGGCGGCATTCAGCGTAACCGTGAACGACGTAGCGCTGACTGCGGTGACATTGGCGCTGGTGAGGGTGTAGCTGCCGCCCTGGCCTGCCAGCGCAAGCTTGCTCACGTCGATGGTGTCGCCGCCAACGATGTTGGCTGCCGTGACGGAGAGAATTCCGGTGGCAGCGTCGTACGTAGAGGAAAGGATGCTGGGCGCAGCATTGGCGACGGTGATGCCGTTCCCCGTGAGGTCGGCGATGTTGCCGCCGGTGATCACGCTGTTCCAGTCGTCGGCCGCTGCGATGTTGTAGGTGGTTGAGCTGCTGGCAGACGAGGTGCCGTTCTGGTTGAGCAGTGCATCGACTGCAGCAATGTCGGCACCCGCCAGCGTGAAGGTGAAGCTGGTGGCGCTGGTGATTTCTACATTGCCGGTGGTGGACAGCACGCGTGTAGCGCCGCCTTCGCCCGTGATCGTCAATGCGGAAACCGTGATGTCGTTGGTCGCACCGACGGTCTTGACCAGGTTGGTGCCAGTGACGGTGAAGACGTGAGTGGCGCCGTCGTAGGTGGCCGATGTGATGGTGGGGGCCGTGACGTTGCTGACGGTGATGCCGTTGCCCGTCAGGTCGGCCGCCGCTGAAGCCGTAACGTCCCAATTGGCCGCTGCCGCCAGGTTGAAGGTGGTGGTGTCTACCGCCGTCGTTCCGTTGCTGTTCAGGATGCCGTTGATGGCCAGTTTGTCTGCTGCGTTGAGCGTGACCGTGAAGCTGGTGGCACTCGAAGCGGTGACGTTGGCGCTGGTGAGGGTGTAGCTACCGCCCTGGCCTGCAAGGCTCAGCTTGCTCACGTCGATGGTGCCACCGTTGCTCATGGCAACGCCGGTGACCACAAGCGTGCCGGTGCTGGCGTCGTAGGTGGCACTGGTCAGGCTAGGGGGAACATAGTTAGTAACCGTGGTGCCGCCACTGGTGGTGTAGATGGTCGAGGTGGACGCGCCGTCGGCACCGTTGACGTTCATGCCGCCGGCTGCCTTGCCCCCCAGGCCACCCGCGCCGACGTTACCGCTGGCCAGGGTATTGAAGCTGGTGTTGTCCGTGCGCACGGTGCCGCCGGCGTTCCAGATGGCACCGACCCCGGCACCGCCCGCCCCGCCGTTGCCTACCCGATTGCCAGGACCTGTGGCCGCGTAGTCGGAGACACCGCCACCACCACCACCACCAGCCCCCAAGTTGTTGGTCAGGCTGCTGTTGACGATGGTCAGGATGCCGCTGCTGGTGTTGTAGATCCCCCCCGCAGCGGCGCCACCCTTGCCGCCGACGGCAGAAACACCGCCGCCGCCGCCGCCACCACCAATGCTGGTGCTGCCGTTGTTGGCCGTCCCACCCCCGCCCCCTGCGGTATAGCCGGTGGTGTTGTTGCCATCACCGCTGTAACTGCCCCCCGCACCGCCGGCCGCGCCGCCGCCACGCCCCCCGAAGGAGCTGGTACCGCCCGCGCCATTGCCGCCGTTGATGCCGGAAGCGGGCGTGGGCGAAATGCCGGCGCCAACACTGGTACCGCCGGAGCCGCCAGAGGTCGTTCCAAAACCACCGCCGCCACCGCCGCCGCCGCCGTAGTAGCCACCGGAGTCGCCACCGCCACCACCGCCACCGGACGCCTTGTTGCCGGTAATGGTGCTGTTGGTGATGGTGAGTACGCCCGCGTTGTAGATACCGGCCCCCACGCTATCGGGTGCGGGCATGCTCTCGTTGCCACCATTGCCGACGATCAGGCCATTGCGGATGGTGATGTTATCCAGCGCGACCTTGGAGTTGGCGCCGCTGGTGTTCACGTCAAGAATCCGAGCCTTGTTGGCCCCGTCGATGGTGAAGCCACCGCCAACGATCTGCAGGGTGTGGCCGTCGGTGACGGTGATGGAAACGGTGTCGATGAAGCCGGTGAAAGTGATGTTGCCGGTGAGGGTGATCACGTCGTCGACGTTATCGGAAACACCCGTGGTAATAGCGGCCTTCAAATCAGCGAGGTTGTTCACCGAGGTGGTCACCAACAGATGATCGTAAGTGTCCAATTGCGGCAGGTTCAATGCACTGCTATTTGCCACTTCACCGGTAGCAACTTCCAAGTCCCAGTCACCACCGCGCACAGCACCTGCTGTGCTGTCGTCTGAGGCCGCCACATCGGCACCTGTCATTTCTGCCAACGATCGCAGGAACTGCGCACCCACATCGCCTGCCCCCACGTCACAGCCGTACAAAAGTAGGTCGCCGTCAGGATGGAGGGCAGCTCCAATCGTCTTCAGCTCGGCTTCGTACTGTTGAAGATTCCCGCTGAACAGGGGGCCGTTGCCCAGCAGCAGCACCCCCTCGTCTCCGTGCGACACCACACTGATGGACGCCAGGCCATGCAGCCCCTCCAGTGCCTTGGCCATCTGCGCCACGCCACTTTCGCTGGGGTCCAGGATGACCACCTTCACTCCGGGCCGGGCGGCGGCCATGATGGCCTGCAAGTCCGGCACCCGGCTGTCAATGAAGAGCACCTCTTGTGCAGGCGATGGGAGGGCGGCGGATGTGTGGTCAGTGGTCATGATTTTTTGGAATAAATTTCGGCTTCTGCGCCTGTCAGCATTGCAAAGTTAGCTATCAATATCGAAGCAATCAATGATTCTCGGTCGAAGCGGAGGGTTTGGCCGTGATCACATTGGCCCTGCTATGGGCCTGGTCCTGCCAGAACGACAGCTTGCTGTATTGCTCGAACAGGTCTGGCGGCAGGATGCTCTCGCGTCGCTGCAGTCCCACCTGCGGGCGCACCTGGTGCAAGCCGTGCAACCCCAGAGCTTCGTCAAACTCGGGGGCGTCGTATTTCACCTGCTCAAAGTTGTGCGCGTACTCGGGCTCGCCCAAGAACTGGTAGATCAAGGGCAGCACCTTTTGGGGCGCCTGCGCCAGCAGGTCGTAGTCCACCAACAACAGTGAACTGGCGTGTTCGCCGTAGAAGGCTTCTTTGAGCGCTGTCCAGGGGTAGCCGACCATGCGGTTGCGCTGGGCAAGCGTATCTACACGGCTGTAGACGGTGTTGCGCTCGGTGTCGTCGTTGAACAGGCGGGTGATCTCGTAGGGGTTGGCGCGGTATCTGCGTTCTATGCTGTCCATCACCCATGCCACGTTGCGCACGCAGGCAATCAGTTTGGCCCCCGGAAAGAGGTCCATGAGGGCAGGCATTTGCGCGCTCCACATGCGGTTGGTGTCAAAGATGACTTCTTTTTCGCCCACCTGGTCTGCGTAGTAGCTGTCAAACAGCCCCCGCGACAGCCGCCTGCGTTGCTCTTTGGTGACCACGGGGCCAAACTCGCTGCCCGCACCCAGTTGGTTGAGCATGCCCTTGAACAAACCGCCGACCGGGCTTGTCATACCCGCGTGGAATCGGGGGTTCTGCAGCAGCAGGGCTGACAACAGGGTGGAGCCCGAGCGGGGCAGGCCTGTGATGAAGTGGTAGCGGGGAGAGGCCAAGAGGGTCATGAATTGGTAGAGGGTGAACGTGGATGCCTAGGCCCGGAGCAGTTGCTGCACGGCAACTTGCAGGTCGGTCTGGCTGGTGTCTATGCGCAACGCGGGAGACCCCGGGGCCTCATAGCCCGCATGTATACCGGTCATCTGTGTCAGCTGGTTCGCCCTTGCCCGTGCATAGAGGCCCTTGGGGTCGCGTTTTTCGCAAACTTCCAGCGGAGTGCTGACGTGGACTTCCTTGCAGCGGTCCACGCCGATCGTGGCGTACGCTGCCGCGCGTGCTGGTGCTGCAGGAGAAACCATCGCAACGACCGCATGGATGGCGTTGGCATTGAGCAGCTGGGCCATGTGCGCCGCCCGGCGAACGTTCTCTGCACGGCTGGCTTCGTCAAATCCCAGGTCTTTGCACAGGCCCGTGCGCAGTTCGTCGCCGTCAATCACGCAGGCGGGCTCTCCGCGCTCACGCAAGGCTGCTGCCAAGGCCTGTGCCAGGGTGGTTTTTCCGGCGCCCGGCAGGCCCGTGAGCCACCAGGTGGTGGCCGTTTCTGGTTTCTTCATAAAAAGGGGCACTCAGCATTCCTGCGGGTTCAGCAGGCATCGCGTTGGGGCACTCAAGGCCCCAGCCTCCATCGATTAACAATGTGGAGACCATGGGTTTTAACCAATGCCCCCTCCGTTGTCACTCTTTATTTCTCTGAAAAATCATGCCCCATACATACAACATGTCGGCATTGATCAATCCTTCAACCAGGGAGATCCAAAGCAGGTGTCCACGTGGAGTGAGGAAAGTCACAACACCTGCACCCACATAAGCAGATTCGCTTACTAGGGTTTTTACCGCCCGCCCCCTACAATCGCAGACCCTTACAAAGCTGACAGCCCGCTGCAGCCCACTGCGGCACGGTTTTTTGCTTCTATCCTGACTGACTGATTGACTGCGCTGGAGACACTGAATGCCCGAGAACACCACGGCCGAGAACAACAACAGCCATTCCGACAAACGCGCCCAGTTGCGCCGTGCCGCTCTCGAATACCACGAGTTTCCCAAGCCGGGCAAGCTGGCGATTGCGGCCACCAAGCAGATGATCAACCAGCACGATCTCGCGCTGGCGTACTCGCCCGGTGTGGCTGCCCCCTGCGAAGAGATCGTCAAGGACCCGGCCAACGCCTTCCGCTACACCGCGCGCGGCAACCTGGTGGCCGTAATCTCCAATGGCACGGCCGTTCTGGGCCTGGGTGACATCGGCGCGCTGGCCTCCAAGCCGGTGATGGAAGGCAAGGCCGTTCTGTTCAAGAAGTTTGCGGGCGTGGATGTGTTCGACATCGAGATCGATGAGAAGGACCCCGCCAAGCTGGTGGAAGTGATCGCTGCGCTGGAGCCGACCTTTGGGGCTGTGAACCTCGAAGACATCAAGGCCCCGGACTGCTTCTATGTGGAGCGCGAGCTGCGCAAGCGCATGAAGATCCCGGTCTTCCACGACGACCAGCACGGCACGGCCATCACGGTGGCGGCCGCCATCGTGAACGCGCTCAAGGTGGCCAACAAGAAGATCGAGGACGTGAAGCTCGTGACGAGCGGCGCGGGTGCAGCGGCGCTGGCCTGCCTGAACCTGCTGCTCAAGGTGGGCGTGCAGCGCAAGAACGTGTTTGTCACCGACTTGGCGGGCGTGGTCTATGAAGGCCGCGAAGAGCTGATGGACGACGACAAGCGCCAGTTCATGCAGAAGACCGACGCGCGCAAGCTGGCCGAGGTGATGGTCGGCGCCGACGTGTTCCTGGGCCTGTCGGCCGGCAACGTGCTCAAGCCCGAGATGGTGGCCACCATGGCCGAGCGCCCGGTGATCTTCGCGCTGGCCAACCCCAACCCCGAGATCACGCCCGAGCTGGCGCACAGCGTGCGCAGCGACATCATCATGGCCACGGGCCGGTCGGACTATCCGAACCAAGTGAACAACGTGCTGTGCTTCCCGTACATCTTCCGGGGTGCGCTGGATTGCGGCGCCACCACCATCACCGATGAGATGGAAATTGCCGCCGTGCACGCAATTGCCGAGCTGGCGCAGGCCGAGCAGAGCGAAGTGGTGGCTGCGGCCTATGTGGGCGAGAAGCTCACCTTCGGCCCCGAGTACCTGATCCCCAAGCCGTTCGACCCGCGCCTGATGATGAAGATCGCGCCCGCTGTGGCCCAGGCGGCCATGGACAGCGGCGTGGCGCAGCGACCCATCGCCGACATGGACGCCTACCGCGAGCGGCTGCAGACCTTTGTGTATGCCTCGGGGACGACGATGAAGCCCATCTTCGACGCGGCCCGCAATGCCGCCAAGAAGCGTGTGGCCTATGCTGAAGGTGAAGAGGAGCGCGTGCTGCGCGCCGCACAGATCGTGGTGGACGAAAAAGTCGCCCGCCCCACGCTGATCGGCCGCCCCGCCATCATCGCCCAGCGCATCGAAAAGTTTGGCCTGCGCCTGAAGGAAGGCGTGGACTACGACGTGGTCAACACCGACTTCGACCACCGCTACAACGACTTCTGGCAGACCTACCACCGCATGACGGAGCGCAAGGGCATCACCCAGCAGGTCGCCAAGATCGAAATGCGCCGCCGCCTGACACTGATCGGTTCGATGATGCTGCACAAGGGCGAGGTGGACGGCCTGATCTGCGGTACCTGGGGCACCACCGCCAACCACCTGCTCTACATCGACCAGGTGATCGGCAAACACGCGGGCGGCGCCGACAGCACCGCGCAGGATGTGCCGGTGTACGCCTGCATGAACGGCCTGATGCTGCCCGGCCGCCAGGTGTTCCTGGTGGACACCCACGTCAACTACGACCCCACGCCGCAGGAGCTGGCGGAGATCACTGCCCTGGCCGCCGAAGAAATGATGCGTTTTGGCATCAAGCCCAAGGCCGCGCTGCTGTCGCACTCCAACTTTGGCACCAGCAACCACCCCAGCGCCGTGAAGATGCGCCAGACGCTGGAGCTGCTGCGCCAGCAGGCGCCCTGGCTGGAAGTGGACGGCGAAATGCATGGCGATGTGGCGCTGGACGGCAAGGCCCGCGCGGCCCTCATGCCCAGCAGTGAACTCACGGGCGATGCCAATCTGCTGGTGTTCCCCAACATTGATGCCGCCAACATTGCCTACAACCTGCTCAAGACCGCAGCCGGTGGCGGCATTGCGATCGGCCCCGTGCTGCTGGGTGCGGCCAAGCCCGTCCATATCCTGACACCCAGCGCCACCGTGCGCCGGATTGTCAATATGACAGCCTTGACCGTGGCCGATGCCAACGTGTCGAGATAAGTCAAAAAGCGGTAGCAAGTGCTAACTTAAAGCACTTAACCAACCCTTCAGCGTCTGCCCAATCTTTGTGCAGACGCTTGCTTTTTGGGGGCCGTTGAGCGACACTAGCGGCTCGAAATTTCGGGTTAACCCGTAGGTTTCTGGACGCTGGACTTATGCAAGCAAGGGGGCATGAAGCGCGTTATCAAAGAACAAGCGATCTGCCTGTTCTCGAATTGCATAAGTCGTGTGAAAGGTTCGTTGATGTTGAAGGCTGTAGCCACCCGGGCGCGCAAAGCAGGGTTTTTGTGTGTTTTGGGTGTTGCGTTCGTGTTGTCCCCGGCAATGGGGCACGCTCGAAACGCCCCGTCTACCGGCGGCGCCATCCCCCCCATCGCATTGGCCGAGTTGCCGCCCCAAGGGCGCGCCACGTATGCGCTGATCCGGGAAGGAGGGCCCTTTCCGTATGACAAGGACGGAACAGTTTTCGGCAACCGCGAGCGGCTGTTGCCCGCCCACAAGCGGGGCTACTACCGTGAGTACACCGTCAGAACACCAGGATCGCGCAACCGGGGAGCCCGGCGCATCGTGTGTGGCGGCAAGCCCCGGGTTCCGGATGCCTGCTACTACACCAGCGATCACTACGCCAGTTTTCGCGAAATCGTCGAGTGACACCCGTTGCGCTGCACGCAGGCCAGAGATACGCTGGCAGCGGTCAGCGCGCCCCCTTGAATCCCCCACCCGCAGGCTGCATTCCGCAGCCCTGCGGAGAGCCAGAAGTTTGTGGACTTTCTAAAGAAAGAGTAGCGGAGATGCAGACGCCACTTCGTAAAGACCTGGAAACGCCACTGCGTGGCGTGCGCACCAACATCGTGCAGTCCATTCGCGCCTTCCGCGTGCAGGACCTGCAGGATGCGGCCACCTCCATGGGTCATCATTTCTTGTATGCCAACCTGGCCCACGCGCAGTCCAAGCAGGATGTGCTGGACCTGATTGCCGCCCAGTTCACCTTCCCGTCGCATTTCGGCAAGAACTTCGACGCGTTGTACGACTGCATGACGGACCCCTTGCACAAATCGGGCCCGCAGCCAGGGTTCATCGTGGTGCTGGAGCAGATCCCCGCCACGGCCAAGTTCGACAAGGAAGCCCGCGAGCAGCTGCTCGACATCTTCCGCGACGCGGCGGACTACTGGGGCGACCGCAAGATCCCGTTCCGGTGTTTCTATTCTTTTCTGTAGCCCGTTCTGCATCCACCAGCCAAGCAGAACGGGCGAACGAGGCTACCGGCGCCCAGGAAGTCAAGGGCATCGAGATCCACGCGGAATCCGCCGAGAAAATGCCGACCGACAAGCTCGTGGACGTCTCCCCCATGGCGCTGCGCATGAGCAGCCCCTTCAACGCCGGTTACTGGCTCAGCGCCGCATAACTCGGTACATCCCCCTGAGCGGCTGCGCCGCTTCCCCCTTCTCTCGGCTTCGCCGGGAAGGGGGACGACACCAGCGCGGCGGGGCGGCCCTTGCGCGGTGTCACTGGCTTGGGGCCGTGCCGGTTGCCAGGGTCGTGGCGAAATGAGGCGCCGAAGCTGCAGGCACGACGCCATCGTATCCACAGCCAAAATGGCGCCTTGCGCGCGCCCATTAAGCGCTAATAGCTATCAATTTAAGAGAAATCCTGCGCCAGTGCCACGTATTCGGCCACGGGCACTTCCTCGGCGCGGCGCTGGGTGTCGAAGGTGCCAGCGAACTGGCGGGCTTCCAGCCAGCGGCCCAGGGTGTGGCGCAGCAGCTTGCGGCGCTGGCTGAAGGCGACCTGCACCAGTTCTTCCAGCACGGGCACCGACAGCGGCGCGGGCTCGGCATGGGGCACCATGCGCACCACGGCGCTGTCCACTCGCGGGGGCGGGTCGAAGCTCTCGGGCGGCACAAAAAGCACGTTCTCCATGGCGTAGCGCCATTGCAGCATCACCGACAGGCGGCCGTAGTCGCCCGTGGCGGGGCTGGCCACCATGCGGTCGATGACCTCCTTTTGCAGCATGAAGTGCTGGTCTTCGATGACCTGCACATGCGCGAGCAGGTGGAACAGGATGGGCGTGGAGATGTTGTAGGGCAGGTTGCCCACCACACGCAGCCGCAGCCCGGGCTGGCCAGCCTTCTCGCGCAGGGTCTGCGCCAGGGCCGTGAAATCCACCTTGAGCACATCGGACTCAATCACGTCGAGCTGGCCATGCAGTCGCAGGCGCAGTGCCAGGTCGCGGTCCAGTTCGATGACGGTGAGGCGCCCCAGGCGCTCCACCAGGGGCTGGGTCAGAGCCGCCAGGCCGGGCCCGATTTCGACCATGGGCTGGCCCGGCTGCGGGGCGATGGCCGAGACGATGCCGTCGATGATGCCGTGGTCGGACAGGAAATGCTGCCCGAAGCGCTTGCGGGGGATGTGTTTCAACGCGGCCTTGCCTGTCTTGTCACGGAAGTGGGGGATGGGTGTGCTGCTGCCAATGCTGCTGCCGATGTTTACTGGGGTGGCTCGCGGTACTCGACATACGCGCGCCCGCGCAGCTCCTGCGCCCAGGTGGCGTAGGCCTCGTCGAGTTTCTTCTCGCGCACGGCACCACGCGCCATCTCGCGCTGTTCGCGCTGGGTGAGCTTGGCCTCGCGGCGCTCCAGCAGCTGGACCAGGTGCACACCAAAACGCGACACCAGCGGCTCGCTGATCTCGCCGGGCTTGAGGGTGTCCAGGGCCTGTTCAAACTCGGGCACATAGCGGCCCGGGCTGGCCCAGCCCAGGTCGCCGCCGTCCTTGGCGCTGCCATCCTGCGAATGTTCGCGCGCCAGCGCCGCAAAGTCGGCCTGGCCCGCGAGCACGCGGCGGCGGTAGTCGGCCAGGCGGGTGGCGGCGGCGGTCTCGGACAGCTGGGGGCCGGTGCGCAGCAGGATGTGGCGGGCGTGGTTCTGCACCACGGTGGCGGGCATGCCCGCCGTGACCCGCTCCACCACCTTGAGCACGTGGAAGCCCGCCGGAGACCGCACGGGGCCCACGATGGAGCCCACGGGCAGGCCCAGCGTGGAGTTCACGAACAGCTCGGGGTAGCGGTCGGCCGGGCGCAGGCCCAGCAGGCCACCCGCGCGCTGCCCCTCGGCGGCGTCCGAAAACTCGCGCGCCACGGCGGCAAAGTCTTCACCGGCCCGCACCTTGTCGGCCGCGCGCTGGGCTCTGGCCTGGCGCTCGGCCACCTGCACGGGGCTGGCGTTCTCAGGCACCAGCACCAGCACATGGCCGAGGTTGATTTCCATCGCGGTGGGGTCCGTGCCTTTTTGCTCCTCGCGCAGGTACTGGTCCACGTCCAGGTCGGTCACCTTCACCCGCGCCTCCACCTCACGTTCGCGCAGGCGTTGCTGCAGCAGCTGGTTGCGCAGCTCTTCGCGGAAGCGTTCGCGGCTCATGCCGTCGCGGCCCAGGCGCGCATACAGCTGCTCCACGGTCATGTCGTTCTGGCGGGCGACGCCCTGTTCGGCCTGCGCCACCGCCATATCGTCCACCTTGATGCCGGATTCGCGCGCCTGCTGGAGCTGCACCTTCTCCACGATGATGCGTTCCAGCACCTCACGCGCGAGCAGGTCGCGCGGGGGCATGGCGCCGCCCTGCTTGGCCAGCTGGGCCTCGGCCCGCGCCAGGCGCGAACGCACTTCGTAGTTGGTCACGGGCTCGGAATTGACCACCGCCACGATGAAGTCGGCCGAGCGGGACGCCGCGCCCGCGCCAGGCGCGGGCAGCGTGATCGACGGCGCCGCCGGTGGGCGTGCCGAGGGCGAAGACGGTGCCGACAAGCCACTCTTGCCGGACGGCGACGCCCCCGAAGGACGCAGCCCCTGCGCCGCAGCGCCCTGCATGCTCATGGAGGCCAGGGTGGCGAGGGCCAGTGCAAAAACTCGGTGGTTCATGGCGTTAGTCGTAGTTGCTGAAACGGCTGGGCGTGGAGACCTGCTCGCGCAGGTTCTGGTAGCGCGGCACGTTGTTCTTGAAGGTTTCCAGCGGGCTGGAGCCCAGACTGAGGCGGGAGAATCCCACAAATTCGATCTGGAACAGCAGGCGGGTGTTGGACGTGGTCACGCTGCTCTGCAGGCGCTCCAGCACCACGCGGCCGATCCAGCAGCAGCTGTCGTACTCGAAGCCCACCACCGTGTCCACCAGTTTGCGGTCCTGCAGGCTGTAGTTCAGGCGGCCCACGCTGTACCAGCGCCCGCCGCCCTGGCCCCGGCCTGCGCCCAGGTCCTTGCCCTTGTCGCCCCACAGATCGTTCAACGGCCATTGCCAGCCGATGTCGATCTGTTCGCTGGTGCCCCGCTGCAGGCGGTAGGCCGCGCTCACGGTGCGGTAGTTGCCGGGGCTGTAGCGCGCGCCGATGGTCGAGCGGATGGAGCGGCCCGTCTTGGGGTTGTATTGCACGGTGGAGTCAAAGCCCCACTGCGGCGTCCAGGTGATGCCCGCGCCCAGCAGCAGGTCGGACAGGCGCTCGCTCACGGGCGCTACGCCCGGCAGGGTGACCTTCTGGTCTGAAAAACGCAGGCGCTGGGCGATGCCAAACCGTGCGGCCTCGGCACCCGTGTTCGGGTCCAGCAGCCGCGTGGTCACGCCCAGGGTGAGCAGGTTGTTGTCCGCCAGCCGGTCGTTGCCGCCAAAGGCGTTCTCGGTGTAGACGGTGGCAAAGTTGAAGTCGTTGGCCGCCGTGTCGTACACCGGCAGGCGGCTCTGGTCGCGGTAGGGCGTGTAGGTGTAGAACGCGCGCGGCTCCAGCGTCTGCAAAAAGGCGCGGCCAAAGTAGGCCGCGTCGCGCTCGAACACCAGGCCGCTGTCCAGGCTGAAGGTGGGCAGGGTGCGGCTGGCCGAGCGGTCGCCGTTCGCCAGCGGGCTGTCGAACTGGTAGGTGGTGGCGTGCAGCTGCAGGCGCGGCGTGATGAAGCCGCCGGGCGACAGGAACGGCCGGCTGATCTGCGCCATGGCGTAGCTGCGGTCGGCGTTGGGCTGGCCCGTGAGGGCGCGCGCGGCCTGGAAACGTGTGGTGTCCAGCTCCACGGTCGCATCGAAACCGCCATCCAGCTGCGACGGGGCATAGCGCCACTGCAGCTGCGGCATGCGGTCGTAGGGCGGCACGATGGGTGCGTTCACGTCCTGCAGCGTCTGCCACTTCAGGGTGCGCACGCGGGCGCTCATGTCGTTGCGGGCCCAGGACAGCGTGGCGTCGCCGGGCAGCAGGCGCTGGCGCAGCGGCTCGGAGGCGCGCCCAAAGTCGCGCCAGTAGTTGTCGTCGCTCACGCGGTTGATGTTCAGGTTCAGGCCCAGGCCACCGATGGCGGTGTCAAACGCACCCTGGTGCTGGCCCGAGAAGCTCCAGCGCAGGCGGTCCCGCAGCCGGTCAGCGGGCATCACGTCCGCGCTGACCTGGCCCGAGTACGTGGGCTCCAGGTAGCGGAACTCGCCGCCCAGGTTGGCGCCGCGTTTGGTCATCAGCGCGGCGCGCAGCGTGGCGTCGCGGTTGGGGGCGATGTTCCAGTAATAGGGCTGGATGTAGGCCACGCCGTCGCGGCTGTCGAGGCCGATGGTGGGCGGCAGCAGGCCCGACTTGCGCTTGTCCGACAGCGGGAAGGTGATGTAGGGGATGGGCAGCACCGAGATGCCCTTGAACTCCAGCACGGCGTTCTCGGCCGTGCCCACTTCTTCTTCGTTGTCCAGGCGCAGCGTACCTGCGCGCAACACCCAGTCGGGCTCCCAGCTTTCTTCGTTGCCGCGCTCGCAGGTGGTGTAGGTGGCGTTGTGCACCACGGCCCGGTAGCGGTCGATGAAGTCCACGCGCGTGGCATCGCCATGCGCCTGTGTGGCCAGGAACTGGTAGCGCGCGTCGCTGAAGAAACCTTCGAACGCATCCACGCGCAGCTCCAGCGCCGTGCCCTCGTAGACATTGCCCGCGCGGTTGATGCGCACCTTGCCGTTGGCCTTGGCCAGGTCTTCGGGCACGTTGTAGTCCAGCCGGTCGGCGTGGATCACGGTGTCGCCCCGGCGCAGCTCGGCGTTGCCCTCAATGAGCGCGTTCAGGTCGGTCTGGCCGCTGATGCGGTCACCCTTCACAAACACGGGCAGCTGGGGGCGCACGGCGTCGGGGATCTTTTCTTGCAGCAGGGGCGAGGTGCGCAGTGCGGGCGGGGCGTCCCAGGCGCTGGGCGCCGGGCCCTGGGCCAGGGCCGCCAGCGGCCAGCTGCAGCAGGCCAGCGCCACACCATAGGCCAGCGCGCGCGGCACCGGGGCGCGCAGGCGCGCTGCCTGTGCCGTGGCAGGCCGGGGCCGCAGGGAAGAGGGGGTCTGCACGGTGGGGGGCTGGCAGCGTGGCACGTGGGGTGGTGGTTCGGGCAGTGGCAGAGGAAGAAGGCCCGCCCCAGGCTCTGCGGGGGCGCGTGCCCAAAGCGGGTTTTAAAATCGGATTATCCATGAGCCACCCCTTCCCCCCATCACCCGCCGGTGCGCCCCTGGGCGCGGCCGCTGCCGCCACCGCCCTGCCCCCCGTGACCTGGCCCGACGCCGCCCGCAAAGCGGCCTTCGACGCCTGGCTGGCGCCCCTGGTCGGCCCCCAGCAATTGCTGCCCGCCACGCTGCGCCCCGCCTCGGCCGACGCGAGCTTTCGCCGCTACCTGCGCATCGACACGGCCGCAGGCGCCAGCTGCATCGTGATGGATGCCCCGCCCGACAAGGAAAACTGCAAGCCCTTTGTGCAGGTGCAGGGCCTGATGGCCGCCGCCGGGCTGAACGTGCCGCAGATCCTGGCGTTTGATGAACCCACCGGCTTCATGCTGCTGTCCGACCTGGGCCACCAGACCGTGATCGAGCGGCTGAACCCTGAAAAACCCCAGGATGCCTACGCCTGGTACCAGCAGGCCACCGATGTGCTGCTGCAGTGGCAAAAGGCTTCGCAGCCCGGCGTGCTGCCCGCCTACGACGAGCCTCTGCTGCGCCGCGAGCTGGCGCTGTTCCCCGACTGGTACCTCGCCAAGCACCGCGCCGTCACCCTGGATGACAAGCAACAGGCCACCTTGAGCAGCGCCTTTGACGCCATCGTGGCGCACAACCTGGCCGCACCCAGCGTGTATGTGCACCGCGACTTCATGACCCGCAACCTGATGGCGCCCCTGGAAGCAGGCGCACCCTTGGGCGTGCTGGACTTCCAGGACGCGGTCTACGGCCCCATCACCTACGACATTGCCAGCCTGCTGCGCGATGCGTTCATCAGCTGGGAAGAGGAATTCATCATCGACATCACCGTGCGCTACTGGGAGAAGGCGCGCAAGGCCGGGCTGCTGGGCGCCAACAGCGCCAGCGGCTGGGGCGATGACTTTGGCGAGTTTTACCGCGCGGTGGAATGGATGGGCCTGCAGCGCCACCTCAAGGTCGCAGGCATCTTTGCGCGCCTGACGCTGCGCGACGGCAAGCCCAAGTACCTGGCCGACGCGCCCCGGTTCATGGCCTACATCCGCGCCACCGCCAACCGCTACCGCCAGCTGGGCCCGCTGCTCAAGATGCTCGACCAGATCGAAGGCACCGAGCCCGTGGTGGGCTTTGCCTACGGCCGCATGTAGGCAGGCAGCACCGCCCAATCGCCAAAATTTCAAGCAAAAACAGCCCTCTGCGCGCGACCATATTGCCCAGACAGCTATTAATAACATAGCAAATGCCCCGTTTCTACTGCCCCGCTCCACTGGCCACGGGCGCCGAGATTGCACTGCCCCCCGGCGCCGCGCGCCATGTGCAGGTGCTGCGCCTGCAGCCCGGCGATGCGCTGACGCTGTTCAACGGCGAAGGCGGCGAGTTCGAGGCCACGGTGCTGAAAATGGGCCGCAGCGATGTGCTGGTGCAGGTGGGCGCCCACCACGCCACCGAGCGCGAGGCGCCGCGCGCCGTGCACCTGCTCGCGGGCATCACCGCCAACGAGCGCATGGACTGGCTCGTGGAAAAAGCCACCGAACTCGGCGTGGCCAGCATCACCCCGCTGGTGGCCGAGCGCAGCGTGCTCAAGCTCAAGGGCGAGCGCGCCGACAAGAAGATCGCCCACTGGCAGGCCGTGGCCGTGGCCGCCTGCGAACAATGTGGCCGCAACCGCGTGCCCGTGGTGCACGATGCCATCGACCTCGCGGGCTGGGCGCGTGCGCAGGCAGGGGCCGCAGCGTCCGACGGGGCCGTGGCAGCGCAGCGCCTGCTGCTGTCGCTGCGCGCAGGCACCTTGCCGCTGCAGCAGGCGGCGGCCCCGGCCGGGCCGGTGCTGTTCCTCTCGGGCCCCGAAGGCGGGCTCAGCAGCGCAGAGGAAGACCTGGCCTTGTTACATGGCTTTGCCCCCGTCACGCTCGGCCCCCGCGTGCTGCGCGCCGAAACCGCGCCGCTGGCAGCCCTGGCAGCGCTGACCCTGCTGTAAGAGCCTGTTCAAAGTCTTTTTAGAGTCGCACAAGTACCTGGCCGGGATGGAATAACAGGCTCCAAGGATGTACGCGCGGGCCCCTGCGGCCTAAAATGCCCGATCGGCCGCGCCCTGCGCGTGGCTCCACCTCTGGCAGGAGCCCCCACCTTGCGCCACCCTTCCCGCTGGCAGCGCCTCAGGGATGTGATTCTCTCCACCGATCCCCGGCGGCGCACGCTGGTGGGGATGGCGCTGCTGGCCCTGCTGCTGATGACCGCCAGCGCGGGCGTGATGCTGCTGGTGGCGCATGCCAGCGCTGCGCTGAACGCCACCGCCGTGCACTGGTGGGCCGCCCTCTCGGTGGGCGGGCTGGCCGTGATGACAGCCTTCATCCGGTCCGGCGCCACGCTGGCGCTGCGCGACCCCTCGCTCACCCTGCCCCAGATGGCCTGGACCATCACCAGCGGCGCCGTGGCCTACGTGCTGGCGGGCGAGGCGCGCGGGCTGGTGCCCAGCGTGCTGGCCATGATCCTGTTCTTTGGCACCTTCGGCCTCACGTGTGGCCGAGGTGATCGGCATCGGTATCTATGCGCTGGTGGCCTTTGGGTGCGCGATCGGCGTGAGTTCGCGCCTGAGCGCCAATGCCTCGGGCTACCTCGACACCGCCTATGCCCTCATGGTCGTCATCGTGCTCGGGGGTTGTATTGCGCTGAACCTGCGCATCCACCGCATCCGCGCCCGGCTGCAGCAGCAGCGCGAGGCGCTGGCGCAGGCGCTGGACATCAACCGCGAGCTGGCCACACGCGACGAGCTGACCGGGCTCATCAACCGCCGCGCCATGCTCGACCTGATGGAGCTGGAACACCGCCGCAGCCTGCGCAGCGGCCGCCCCCTGCTGCTGGCGCAGCTCGACATCGACCACTTCAAGCCCATCAACGACCAGCACGGCCACGCCACCGGCGACCGCGCGCTGCAGGCCTTTGCGGGCACCGTGCGCGCCAACGTGCGCGACACCGATGTGCTGGCCCGCTGGGGTGGCGAGGAGTTTGTGCTGATGCTGTGCGACACCCAGCTGAACGACGCACGCGAGCTGCTCGAACGCGTGCGGCTGGCGGTGGAGGCGCTCGAAATCCCCCACGCCACGGGGACGCTGCGCCTGACCGTGTCGGCAGGCCTGGCCCTGCACCTGCCGGGCGACACCGTGGTGCACACGCTGGAGCGCGCCGACCAGGCGCTCTACACCGCCAAGGCCCTGGGGCGCAACCGCTAGGTGGTGGCGCCCAGCGGCCCACAGCACCCGCCGCGCCCCGCTGCGGGCCAGCCCCCCTTCAACGCACGGGTTTGAGCGCGCCGCAGTCGGCGGCCAGCCACTTGCCGGTTTGCGCCATGTCGAGCTGGTCGGGCTTGCCGTTGCTGGTGGTCTTGACCTTGAACTGGCCCGTGTAGGCCGTGGGGCCGTTGAAGGTCATGGTGCCCTCGCCCGTGGTGGGCGGCTGGCCCTGCGCGCCCTTGCAACTGAAGCGCATGGCCACCGCGTTCGGCCCGGTGCGGGTCACGGTCTGCGTGCAGCCTTCCTGCGGCGGGATGCGGTCCAGGTCGGCCTGCTCGGGGCTGATGCACACCTTCACGGTGGTGGTGCTGCCCCCCGGGCCCATGGCCACGCCCTGCTGCGCCAGCATCTGCTCCATCTGCTTGCGCTGCGCGGGCGTCATGCTGGCCATGGACTTCTGCATCTGCGCCATGGCCGCCTCCATCTCGCCACTCTGGCTTTTCATGGCCACGCTGTGCTCCCACAGGCCGGGGCGCATCTTCTGCACCTGGGCCTGGGCGGGGGCCAGCGCACCGGTCAACAACAGGGCCGTGGTCAAGGCGAGGGCGGGCTGGCGCATGGTGGGGCTTCCAGAGTGGAGACAAGGTGGCCAGTATCTCCAAGCCGCCCCGGGCTGCCAAGTGGGGCTCGGGCGGGGCGACCTCATCCGCCTGCGCAGTGCCCACTGCTCGCACGGAGCCCGTCACGCGCTCAGGTGCGGCGGCGCGCGCAGTTGCTCGGGCGTGGTGAACCAGGCGCCGGACTCCCCCAGCCCCGCGCGCGCCCGGGCCAGCTCGTGCCGCGCCACGGTGCGCAGGTGCACCTCGTCGGGCCCGTCCATCAGCCGCAGCGCGCGGCCCCAGGTCCAGAAGGCTGCCAGCGGCGTGTCGGGCGACAGGCCCATGGCGCCAAAGATCTGCATGGCGCGGTCCACCACGCGCTGCTGCAGGCGCGCGGCCACCAGCTTGATGGCAGCCACCTGGGCACGCACCTGGCGCGCGTCCACCGCATCGCCCTGGTCCAGCAGCCAGGCCGCATGCAGCACCAGCAGCCGCGCCTGGTCGATCTCGATGCGCGACTCGGCCAGCCAGTCCTGCACATTGGCCTGCTCGGCCAGCGGCTTGCCAAACGCCGTGCGCTCCAGCGCGCGCTCGGTGGCCAGGCGCAGCGCCAGCTCGCACTGGCCGATGCTGCGCATGCAGTGGTGCACCCGCCCCGGGCCCAGCCGCGCCTGCGCCATCGCAAAGCCCGCGCCCCAGTCGCCCAGCAGGTGGTCGGCGGGCACCCGCACGCCACGCAGCAAAATCTCGCAATGCCCCTCGGGCGCATGGTGGTGCAGCACGGGGATGTTGCGCACGATCTGCACGCCTGCTGCGTCAGCAGGCACCAGCACCATGCTGTGGCTGCGGTGGCTGCTGTGGCTGCTCGCATACTCAGCATCCGCATTGCGGCACAGCACGATGAGCAGCTGGCAGTGCGGGTGCGCCGCGCCCGTGATGAACCACTTGCGGCCGCTGATCACCAGGTCGCCGCCCTCGCGCCGCACGGTGGTCTGCAGGTTGGTGGGGTCGGACGAGGCCACATCGGGCTCGCTCATCGCAAAGGCCGAACGCATCTGCCCGTGCAGCAGCGGCACCAGCCAGCGCGCGCGCTGCGCGGGCGTGGCAAAGCGGTGCAGCAGCTCGATGTTGCCGGTGTCCGGCGCCTGGCAGTTGAACACCTCGGCCGCCCAGGGCAGGCGGCCCATGGCCTCGGCCAGCGGCGCGTAGTCGAGGTTGGTGAGGCGCGTGCCGGGCTCGTCATCCCGCAGCGTGGGCAAGAACAGGTTCCACAGGCCTTGCTCGCGCGCCAGGGTCTTGAGGTCGTCCAGAAACGGCGGCGGGTAGTCGCCCGCCGCCACGGCCGCATGCCAGGCGGCGTTGTAGGGCAGCAGGTAGCGGTCCATGAAAGCAGTGAGCCGTGCCAGCAGTGCACGGGCCAGGGGTGAGGGTGCGAAGTCCATGCGGCCATTGTCAAAACCGCGCGCCAGCCCGTCACAACACAGGCGACAAGGGGCTTGACGCACATCAGGGCTGCCGCAATGCCCCCGCAGTGCCGAAAGGTTGTTAACTACATTTTTCATAGCTAACAACCGTTACCAGATGCGCGGAAAAGCCGATTTTTATTCATAAACCCAGCCGCCACCCGCTACCATCGCCCCATGGCCACCCACTACGAAACCCTGCACCCCGCCGACAGCTACCGCGAGGCCTTTGCCGTGGCGCCGCCCGACACCCCGCTGGAGCGCCACCTGCGCCTGCGCAAACCCGGGGCCTGCATCGTGCCCGCTGCCAGCGCCACTGCCCTGGGTGCGGCGCCGCCCTCACCGGCGGGCGAGGAGGCCCGCAGCGACAGCGCAGAGCGCATGCTGGTGCCCGCGCAGTGGGGCCTGGTGCCCCACTGGGTCAAGTCGGCATCCGACGCAAAGCTGCGCGCCCCCAAGTTGGCCCACGCCAAGTCCGACCTCGCCTCCACCGGCACTGCGTTCCGCGACGCCTGGCTGAACGGCCAGCGCTGCATCGTGCCGATGCAGGCGTTTTTTGAAGACGACTGGCGCACCGGCAAGGCCGTGCCCACCCGCATCGCCCGCGTGGACGGCAAGCCCATGGGCGTGGCGGGCCTGTGGGCGCGCTGGCAAGGGGCGGACGGCGAGGTGATCGTGAGCTACTGCCTGCTCACCGTGAACGCCAACAACCACGCGCTGCTGCAGCGCTACGGCCCGCCGGGCAGCGAGAAGAACATGCCCGCCATCCTGAACGAAGGCGCCTACGACGCCTGGCTGTCGGCCCGGCCCGACAAGGCCAAGGAGTTCATGCGGCAGTACGCGCCGCAGTGGCTCACGGCCAACCCGGTGGAGAAGAAGGCCGACAAAGTGCCCAAGGGGTGGCTGGATTGAGGGGGCGCTGACCTCCTCCACACCGTTCACGCCGAGCCCGAACGGGTGGAGAACCATCGATGGACCCCTTTTCAGGCCACCGTTTCACGTCGCGGCGACTTCCTGCTGCGGCTCCCCCAGCGACAGCATCAGCCGGTTGGCCCAGTTGAAAAATGCCGCGCCGTGCAGCGCATCCGAGATCGCGAAATCATCGAGCCCCTGGGCGCGCAGGCGCTCGATGTGGGTGCCGTCCAGCGCCGTGGGCGTGGCCGTGAGGGCCACGGACGCTTCGACGATGGCGTTCCAGCGCGGGCCCAGGTCTGCGCCCACGCCCTCGTCCAGCAGGCGCTGCACATCGGCCTCGCGGTGCGAGAAGTGCGAGGCAAACCGCGCATGCACCGACGCGCAGTAGATGCAGCCGTTGGCGCGCGATGTGACCGTGGCCGAGAGCTCGCGCTCCGCCCGGGGCAAGCCGGCGTCGGGGTTGTAAAAGATGTCCTTGTCAGTGCGGGTGCGCGCGCCCAGCGTGTCAGGGTCGCGCGCCAGCAGGCGGAAGTAGGGCGACTTGGCGCGTGCGGCATCCACCAGGCCAGCGTAGTGGCGCTCGGTTAGCTCTTCCTCGGGCAGCGGCGACAGCCAGGGCAGCCATTCGAGCTGCGCCTGGGTGAAGGCCGTGGGTTCGTGGTTGCCGGGGTGGGTGATGACGGCGGGTTCGCTCATGGCTGGGCCTCTGCGGTGCGGGGGGACAACGGTGTGGGGGATGCAGGGTAGGCGGCCA
Source organism: Acidovorax sp. GW101-3H11 (assembly GCF_001633105.1). GTDB lineage: Bacteria > Pseudomonadota > Gammaproteobacteria > Burkholderiales > Burkholderiaceae_C > Acidovorax. The sequence continues at coordinate 94,025 of NZ_LUKZ01000013.1, read as the reverse complement.
GCGCGCGCAGGCCCACGACCACGCGGATCTGGAACGACAGGAACGCCACCAGCTGCGACAGGATCACGATGTCGGTGGCCGACCAGCCTGCGTCCAGCAGCGCCTGCAAGGCCCCGGGGCTGGCATCGCGCGGGTGGAAGGCCAGCAGGTGCGCGTGCGCCAGGCCCGCCGACAGTCGCGCGCCCAGCACGGTGCGCTGCGACTCGCCCACGGCGTAGACCGGGCCATCGGTGTCCTCGCGGCTCAGGGGGCCGGCAGGGTAGTGGCCATAGGGCCCCTGCGCCGCACCCCGGCTCACCTCGGCCGCAATCGCCTGCGCCAACCCCGCACCCGCGTCCTGCGCCACCAGCGCGGCGGCATAGAAGGCCGCCGCATCGGGCTGCTGGTGCAGGCCCGCGACAAAGGCCGCGACAGCCAGGCGCTCGGCCAGCGTCACCGCGCCGGGCGCGGGGGCCGTGGGCGCAAACAGCGCGCGGTAGCTTTCCTGCGCATGGGTGCGCGCCTGCAGCCGGTGGCGGCGGAGGGTGTCCAGGTGGTCGCCGGGCTCGATGCCCACGAGCAGGTCGATCACATCGGGCAAGGTGTGGCCCGGCAGGGAGGAGGGGTTGGCTTGGCTCATGCAAAGGCCTCGATACGGGTTGCGGAAGTGGGTGTGGCCAAGGATGCGGCCGTGGCGTTGCCGGGCTGCTTGCGCACCCAACCCAGCGCCGGGGCGACATGGGTGGCCGTGAGTTCGATGGAACGCAGGATCTGTGCGTGTGGCGGGTCCACGGAATGCACCTGGAACACGATGTCGGTGGTGCGCGCCAGCGCCGTGTCCGCCCGCAGCGAGGCGATCACGTCGTCGGGTGTGCCCACATGCACGTCGTAAGCGGCGATCAGGGTTTCTAGCGGTGCATCGGGCCCGGGGCGCGGGGCCTGCCCAGGCGACACCGCCGCTGCAAAACGTGAGGCAGAACGGCGCAGGCCCACATCGGCCAGGCGCAGCGCCTCGTTGCGGTCATCGGCCACGAACAGGCTGCGCGAGCCCACGATGCGCGGTGTGCTGCCCGCAGGCAATGCCGCCAGGTAGGCATCGATGATGGGATGCTGCAGGTCCGACAGCGACGCGTTGGGCGCATCGGCCGTGCGCGGCTGGGTGCGCGACAACATGAGCCCGTCGCCCGCCTGCCCCGCACGTTCGCCACCCGCCACCGAAAACGTGGCCTGCCAGATGCGGCCCAGCAGTTGCTCGGCGGCCGGGTACAGCCGGTCGCCGCCGGGCAGCGGGCGCCCGGCCCAGGCCTCGCGCACCACGGCCAGGTGGCGCGCATACACGGCACTGCGGTCTTCGCTGGTGATGCCGAAGGCCGCGAACGATTCGGGTGTGCCGCCCGTGCCCACGCCCAGCTCCAGCCGCCCGCCCGAGAGCAGGTCGAGCACGATGGCGTCCTCGGCCACACGCACCGCGTTTTCCATGGGCAGGGTCACGATGCCCGTGCCCAACCGGATGCGCCGCGTGCGCGCCGCCACATGGGCCAGGAACACGAAGGGCGAGGGCAGGCCCCCTTCGTGCTCGTGGAAATGGTGCTGCGCCACCCAGGCGGAGTCGAAGCCGAAAGCCTCGGCATGGGCGATCTGCTCGGTCACGAGCCGGTAGCGCTCGCCCGCAGGCACATCGTCAAGCAGCCTGCTGAAGAACCCGAGGCGTTTTGCTGGAGAGGTCTGTGAGAGGGTCATGGTGTGGGTTTTTCTTTCCGGGAATGGCGGCAATGAGTTCGCGCGTGTAGTCGCTGCCGGGGCGCAGGAACACGTCTTCCACACGCCCCGCATCCACCTGGCGGCCGCCCTGCAGCACCGAGACGGTGTCTGCGATCTGGCGCACCACGGCGAGGTCGTGCGAGATGAAGAGATAGGTCAGGCCCAGGTCGCGCTGCAGCGTCTCCAGCAGCGCCAGAATCTGCGCCTGGACGGTCACATCGAGGGCCGACACGGCCTCGTCGAGCACCAGCACACGCGGCTGCAGGATGAGGGCGCGCGCAATGGCCACGCGCTGGCGCTGCCCGCCGGACAGGGCACGCGGGCGGCGCTCCAGCACGGTCGGCGGCAGGCCCACACGGGCCAGGATGTCGTGCACGCGGCGCGCGCGCTCGGCAGCAGGCAGCGGATCGAAATTGAGCAGGGGCTCTTCGATGATCTGGAAGATGGTCTGGCGCGGGTCCAGCGAGCTGAACGGGTTCTGGTAGACCAGCTGCACCGTGCGGCGGAACTGCCGCAGCGCCTCGCCGCGCAGGGTGGTGAGGTCCATGCCCTCGATGACGATGTGGCCCGCCGTGGGCTGGCGAAAGCCCACCACGTTGCGGATGGTGGTGGTCTTGCCCGAACCCGACTCGCCCACGATGGCATGCGTGGTGCCACGCCGCACACGGAAGGACACGCCATCCACCGCGCGGAATGGCTCCTTGCGCCCCGCCACTGGAAAATCGTGCACCAGGCCTTCGACCACGATGGCGAAGTCATCGGGCCGCTCGGGCGCATCGTTGGCCACCAGGACACGGGGAGCGCGGAAAGCTGCGCTGGCCAGCGAGGGCGCATCGGCCAGCAGCTTGCGCGTGTAGGCGCTTTGCGGGTTGCGCAGCACGCTGCCCGTGTCGCCCTGCTCCTGGATGCGCCCGCCCTGCAGCACCACCAGCCGGTGGGCGCGGTCGGCCGCCACGCCCAGGTCGTGCGTGACCAGCAGCACGGCGGTGCCAAACTCGGCGCGCAGCCCGTCGATGAGGTCGAGGATGCGCCGCTGCACCGTCACGTCGAGCGCGCTGGTGGGCTCGTCGGCAATGATGAGCGCGGGCTGCAGCGCAATGGCGATGGCTATCAGCACGCGCTGCTTCATGCCGCCCGACAGCTCGTGCGGGTACTGCCGCGCACGCAGCTCGGGCTGCGACAGGCCCACCTTGGCCAGCAGCTCGACCACCCGCTGCGCGATGGCCTGGCGGTCGCCGTAGCGGTGGATCTGCAGGATCTCGCCCACCTGCTCGCCCGCCGTGCGCACGGGGTTGAGCGAGCTGGTCGGGTCCTGCGGGATGAGGCTCACCACGCGGCCGCGCACGGTATCAAAGCGGTCAGCAGACCAGCCCGCGATGTCCGTGCCGTTGAGCCGGATGGCGCCCTGCTCCACCCGGCCGTTGTCGGCCAGCAGGCCGATGATGGACTGCGCGGTGGTGGTCTTGCCCGAGCCGGATTCGCCCACCAGCGCCACGACTTCGCCGGGTGCAATGGAGAACGACACGCCGTGCACCACGCGCTGTTCGTGGTCCTTTTCGCGGTAGGCGATGGCGAGGTTTTCCACCTCCAGCACCGGTGGTGTTGCGGTGACAGGGCTGACCGTCATGCGCGCCCCTTCGTCAAGGCCGCGCTGATGCGGTTGGCCGACAGCACCACGGCCACCACCACCAACCCAGGCACTGTGGTCAGCCACCATGCCGTGGCGATGTAGTTGCGCCCTTCGGCGATCAAGAGACCCCATTCGGGCGTGGGCGGCGGCGCGCCGTAGCCCAGAAACCCCAGCGTAGAGATCGACAGAATGGCAGAGCCGAACTGCAACGCGGCCATGGCGATCACCGAGGTCAGCGAGTTGGGCAGCACGTGGCGCCACAGCACGGCACCGAAACGCCCGCCGCTGCCGAACGCGGCCTCCACATATTCCGAGCGGCGCACGCGCACCACCTCGGACCGCGTGAGCCGCGCAAAGCTGGCCACCGAGGCCACGCCCACAGCCACCGCCGCATTCAGCGTGCCAAAGCCCAGGATGATGATGATGGACAGCGACAGCAGCAGCGGGGGCACCGAGAGCAGCACATCGACGGTGCGCATGATCACGTCCTCCACCCAGCCGCCGATGGAGCCCGCCAGCACGCCCAGCAGCGTGCCCAGCACCAGCCCCACGGCCACAGCCAGGAACGCGCCCGAGAGCGAATGCACCGCGCCGAACACCAGGCGCGCATAGCCGTCGCGGCCCAGCGCATCGGTGCCCAGCCAGTGTGCGGCCGAGGGCGCCTGCAGCTGCTGGCCGGCCACACCCACGGTGGCGCTGTAGCTGGTGAAAACACCGGGGACCACTGCCCACAGCGCCACCAGTGCGATCACACCCCAGGCCAGCCACAGGCTGAGGGGGGCGCTGCGCGCACGCTGAATGGCACGGTGGGCCCACGCACTGTGGCGTGTGCGCGGCGGCGGGGCCGCAGGGAGGAATGCCGTGGGCGTGGGCGCCACCACAGCAGCGGGGGCCACGGCGGCGCGCTCGTAGCGTTGTGGTGCAGGCTGCGCGGCGCCAACAAAGGCGCCCAGGTCGGCGGTCGAAGATGTGGTGGACATGGCAGGCTCCTTCAGGCGCCGAGACGGGTACGAAGACGGGGATCAAAAACCGGGTACAGCAGATCCACCACCAGGTTGATGAACACGAAGGCCGTGGCCGACACCACCACCACGGCCTGCAGCACGGCGGTGTCCTGGTTGCCCACGGCCTGCTGCGTGAGGCTGCCCAGGCCATTCAAGCCGAACACCGCCTCGGTGACCACGGCACCGGCCAGCAGCTCGCCGAACAACACACCCGCGATGGTCAGCGTGGGCAGCACCGCGTTGCGCGCCACGTGTTTCCACAGCACCCATTGGCGCGTGGCGCCCTTGGCACGCGCCACGGCCACGAACGGCTGGGTGAGCACCTCGTCGATGTTGCGGATCAGGATCTGCGCCAGTGGCGCAGCGATGGGGATGGCCAGCGTGAGCGTAGGCAGCACCAGGCCCTGCCACTTGCCGGGGTTGATCACCGGAATCCAGCCCAGGCGGAACGACACCACCTGGATCAGCATGATCCCCAGCCAGAACACCGGCACCGAGATGAACAGCGAGGGCAGCGACTGCAGCGCTGCTCGCAGCCAGCCCCAGCGCGTGAGCTGCGACACAAAGGCCAGCACCACCGCCAGCAGCAGCGCGGCAGCAAAGCCGAGCCCCGCCAGGCGCAGCGTGGGCGGCAGGTTGGTGGCCAGCCCCTGGCTTACCGGCACCCCCGCCTGCACCGAATACCCGAAGTTGCCGCTGAGGAAGCCCAGTAGCGTGTGCTGGTACTGCTGCCACACCGGCGTGTCGGCCCCATAGGCCGCACGGATATCCGCGATCTCCTGCGGCCCCAGTCCAAACTCAGGGTTCAGGAACTTGATCAGGATCGCATCGCCCGGCAACAGCTGCAGCAGCACGAACGACGCCGTGAACGCCGCCCACAGCACCAGCAGGGGCTGGCCGGTGCGATTGGCGAGGTACTTGATGAACATGTCGATCACTCCTTGTGCTGCAGAGGGCGCCGCGCCTGCGAGACTGGCGCCGTCAAAAGGTCAGTGTTTTGCAGCGACCCAGGTGCCGTAGAAACTGGGGCGGCCCACGGCCTCAAAACCAACGCCCTTCACCGAGGGTGCACCGGCAAAAGCCTGCGGCTCTTCAAACACCGGAATCACATACGCCTGGTCGATCAGGTAGTTCTGCACATCGCCCGTGAGCGCCAGGCGCTTGGCGGGGTCGGTCTCGGCCGCGATGGCATCGAGCAGCCCGTTGAGCTTGATGTCCTCAAACGACTTGACCTTGGTGCTCACACCACCCTTTGCAGCAGCACGTTGCGGTTGGTGGGGTAGTAGTTGCTCTTGATCACATCGGGGTCGGCGCGGCCCACCATGCCAGGGGCGACGGGCGTCTTCTCGGGGTCGAGGCTGTCCACGGTACGGCTGCCCGAGTCGCCCGCCAGCACGTTGAGCTTCACACCCACCTTGGCCCACTGCTGCGCCACGAGCTGCAGGGTTTCCTTGTTCTGTGGCTGCGGCAGCGATTCGTATGCAGCCAGCACCAGCTCCTTGCCATCCTTCTCGCGCCGGCCATTGGCATTGAGCTTCCAGCCTGCTTCGTCGAGCAGCTGCCTGGCCTTGGCTTCGTCATAGCCCAGCTTGGTCGACAGGTTCACATAGCCCAAGGCCGTGGACGCGATGACCGAGGTGGCCTGCGGGTAGTTGGTCGAGAACAGGGTCTGCACGATCTCCTTCGTGTTGGTGGCATGCAGCAGCGCCTTGCGCACCTTCACATCGGCCACCAGCGCGTTGTCGGGGCGGAACACCACGCTGTTGTTCACGCCGCGCGTGGAGGGTGCGTAGATGGCGAACTTCTGGTCGAGCACGCGCTTTTCGTCGTAGGCCTGCACCTGGCGGATGAAGCCCGCCTGGCCCGACAGCAGCGCGCCGATGCGCACGCTGTCCTCGGGCGTGACGATGAGCTTGATCTCGTCCAGGCGCGCACGGCCCTGGTGGGCGTGTTTGGCGGGGCCCCATGCGTAGTCCTTGCGGGCGGTGAGCGTGAGCTCCTTGCCCAGCGTCTCGGCCGTCACCACAAAGTGCCCGGAGCCGATGATCTTGGTCGCATCGCCCAGCTCTTCAAACGGCCGTGCCAGCGTGGCCAGCGACACCAGGCCCGAGCCGATGACCGACGTGCCCTGCAGGAAGCCGGGTGAGGGCTTCTTGAAATAGAACTTGACGGTGAGCGGGTCCACCACCTCGCTGCGCTCGTAGTTGTTGATGACCTCGGAGACGGGCAGCTTGAGCTCCTTGTTGCCCAGGCCGTAGGTGTCGTAGTTCTTGGCCACAGCGGCGGCATCCAGCGGGCTGCCGTCCGAGAAGGTCACGCCTTTCTTCAGCCTGAAGGTGTACTCGGTGGCGGTAGGGTTCACCTCCCACGACTCGGCGATCCAGGGCTGGATCTCCAGCGTCTTGGGGTCCTGGTAGGTGAGCTTGTCGGTGATCTGGTTGAGGATGCCGCCGTTCGGATAGAAGCCCCCCGCCGGTGGGTACAGGTTGGTGTGCGCCTGCTGTTCCAGATACACCAGCGTGCCGCCCTGCACGGGTTGGTCGGTGGCCGCACCGGTGGAGGCGGCTGGCTCGCTGGCCTGCTTGGAGCAGCCCGCCACCAGCACGCCCAGCGCCAGCGCTGATACACCCCACACCCTCCATCCCATTGATTTCTTCAGAGAAAACACGTTCGTACCTCGTCGCCGGACCGGCATTGACAGACCATGAAACATCAGCCTCAAAGTGGGCTGATTCATGTGGTTGCATGCTATCGACGCACCATCCGAACGTGCACCTATTACGTAGCATGCATATTCGGAAAACGACGAAGCAGGCTGCAGCATCCGGCCCCGTTGGGCATATCTGAAACCTGCATATGCGAGCGCAGTTTTGTTTGTTTCCAGCACAGGCGTGGCCCCGAACAATCAGTGTGCAACGCTGCCCACCCCACGCCCGATGTCCGGGCGCGGAAGGCGTTGGAAAGAACATCCATGACCCATCCGAATGCCCACCTGAACGACTACCTGGCCGAGAAACGTGCCGCCGTACTGGCCCGCAACGCCGCCATTGATGCGGGCACTGCACAACCAGCCGCCCTGAACGCGCGCGTGAGCGCCGAGGGCCGCAGCGGCGTGCGCCGCATCCGCATCCGCGACCACCAGGTCATCAGCGACAGCCCGCCCGACTTCGCGGGCTACCACCTGGGCCCCAGCTCGCCCGAGCTGCAGCTGGGGGTGCTGGGCAGCTGCGTGACGCACATCTTCCTGATCCAGGCGGCCTTGCGCCAGGTGCCTTTGACGAGCCTGGAGGTGGAGGTCAGCGGCGTGATCGACCCGCGCGGCGGCAAGCCCGGGCACGAGTCCACGCCCATCTGGCCACACCACATTGCCTACACGGTGCACATCGACTCGCCCGCCAGCCGGGCCGACATCGATGCGCTGTTCCAGGCGGTCGAGCAGACCTGCCCCATCCTCAACCTGCTGCGCAATCCACAGCACATCCACGCCGAGGTGAAGCTGGTGAACTCCGCCGCCTCCGCACCCCAACGCGCCACTGCAGACGCGGTGGCGGCCTGAACGCCGAGAAGCCCCCAAGGAACCCCATGGCATTGACACTCGACCACATCGTCATCGCGGTAAAGGATCTGGAGCAGACCATCACCGACTACCGCGCCCTTGGCTTCAACGTGCTGCAGGGCGGCGAGCACCCGGGCCGGCCCACCTACAACGCGCTGGTCGTGTTGGCCGATGGCGCCTACTTTGAACTCATCGCCTGGCGGTCCCCCTCGCCTGGCGACCGCTGGTGGGAACTGCTGAACCAGCATGGCGATGGCATCGTGGACTTTGCACTGCTGCCGCCCGGGACGGCAGCCACTGTGAGCGGTGCGCAGGCCCGGGGCCTGGCCTACAGCGGCCCCCACGACGGAGGCCGCTTGCGACCCGATGGCGAACGCCTGCAATGGCAAACGGCCCGCCCGCCGTCAACCGACCTGCCTTTCTTGTGCGGCGACATCACGCCCCGCGCGCTGCGGGTGCCCGAAGGCGACGCCCGCGTGCACCCCAACGGCGCACGCGGTGTGCTCAGCCTGTCGATTGCAGTGCAAAACCTTGACGCCAGCCTGGCCCGCTACCGCGCCTTGCTGGGCGAGGCACAGGGCACGCACATTGGCACGCCCTTTGTGCTGCCGGGTGCCGCTGCGCGGGTGGCCACCCTTGCCCTGGGCGCCACCACCTTGGTTCTGACGCAGCCGATCCCTGGAGCCGCCCCGCACACCACACAGGCGCACCAACTGGCCAAGCGCGGCCCTGGCCCGTTTGCCGTGGTGCTGGGCACCGGTTCACCGGCCGCACAGCCACACCAGGCATGGCATCGGGAGCAGACCCACGGCGCCGCGATTGAACTGGTGGTTGCCTGACTGCGGCTGGCCCCAGCACATCCGCACCACCATCAAAAAGGGGAAGTGGGCACAACACCCACTTCCCCTTTTTTTGATCGCCAACCGGCTGGCATTGCAACCGGTGTGCGCTCTGGCTAGCGCCGTTGCGCCGCCAGCCTGCGCACCACGGTCGTGAGGCAGTCGATTTCGTCAAACGTGTTGTAGAACGCGAGCGACGGCCGCACCGTGGTCTCCACGCCAAAGCGGCGCAGGATGGGCTGGGCACAGTGGTGACCCGTGCGCACCGCAATGCCCTCCTGGTTGAGCGCCTTGCCCACTTCCTCGGTGGTGTAACCCGCGAGAACGAAGGACATCACGCTGGCCTTGTGCGCCGCCGTGCCGATCAGGCGCACACCCGGGATGGCGCCGAGCTGCTGCATGCCGTACACCAGCAGGTCATGCTCGTACTGCGCAATGTTCTCGATGCCCACGCGGTTCACGTAGTCGATGGCGGCACCCAGGCCCACGGCGTCGGCAATGTTGCCGGTGCCTGCCTCGAACTTGTTGGGGATGGGCTGGAACACCGTCTTCTCGAAGGTCACGTCGGCAATCATGTTGCCGCCGCCCTGCCAGGGGGGCATGTCTTCCAGCACCTCGCGCTTGCCCCAGACCACGCCGATGCCGGTAGGCCCGAAGACCTTGTGGCCCGAGAACACGAAGAAGTCGGCACCGATGTCCTGCACGTCCACCCGCATGTGCGAGATGGACTGCGCGCCATCCACCAGCGCCTTGGCCCCTGCGCGGTGCGCCAGGGCCACGATCTCCTTGACGGGCACCACCGTACCGAGCGCGTTCGACACCTGCGTGACGGACACGATCTTGGTGCGGTCGTTCAGGAGCTTCTGGTATTCATCCAGCAGCACCTGGCCCGTGTCGTCCACCGGGATCACGCGCAGCCTGGCCCCCTTGGCCACCGCGAGCTGCTGCCAGGGCACGATGTTGGCGTGGTGCTCCAGGTGGCTGACGATGATCTCGTCGCCCTCGCCGATGTGCTGCGCGCCCCAGCTTTTGGCCACGAGGTTGATGGCCTCGGTGGTGCCGCGCACAAAAATCACCTCGTTCACATCCGGCGCGTTGATGAAGTTCTTCACGCGCTGGCGGGCGCCTTCGTAGGCGTCCGTGGCACGTGCAGCCAGCTCATGGGCGGCGCGGTGGATGTTGGAGTTTTCGTGCTCGTAGAAGTACGAGATGCGATCAATGACCGCCTTCGGCTTGTGCGTGGTGGCCGCGTTGTCGAACCACACCAGCTGGCGTCCGTTCACGCGCTCGGAGAGCACGGGAAAGTCGCGGCGGATGGCATGCACGTCAAACGGCGGATGCTGCCCCTGCCCCGCCAGCGGCACGGCGGCATGCGGCGCGGGCTTGGCCGGGGTGACATAGCCGCTGGGCAGCACCACCGCGTCGGCAAAGTAAAACTGCGGTGCAGTACCGGGAGACGCCTGCGCCAAAGGTGCGGACGAGGGCGCAGGTGTGCCGCGCAGGTCCACCCCTTGCAGGTTGGCAAACGGCTGGCGGGCCAGTTCGTCGCTGACGCGCGTGGGGCCCAGCGCATTGCCTGGCGTGCCACTGTGGCCACCGGGCGAGGGCTGCCCGTGCTGGGGCGACAGGAAATAGAACGGCGATGCGCTGGCTGCAGGGTGGCTGCCAGCAGATGCACCGCTGGCACCCGCCGCCTCGGGAACACCCAGCACGCCACTGCCAAAGCGGGGCTCGTAGCCGGGCACGGCAGTGACCACGGTGTCGGTCACGCCGTTGGCGGCGGTGGCGTGGGGCAGCAGGGCCGGAGCCCTGTGCGCCAGCGACAACACAGGCGTGGGCGAGGCAGGCGCCAGATTGGCGCCCGGCACCTGCCCTTGCGGGAACGGCGTACCGGGCACGCTGGGCCCGAAGCCCGCTGGACTGGCCAGCGGCGAACCCGCAGGCGCGATGTTGACCGGCGCCTGCACACCGGCCGACCCGGGCGATGCCTGGGCAAAGCTCGGGACGGTGGCCGGTGGTGTCGATGGCAACCCCAGGCCAGCCACCAGGCTTGCCGGGCTGGAAGGGTTGCCGGTGGGCAGCTGGGGCGTCTCGCCCGGCCGGGCCGAGAAGAACGCCGTGGCCATCTGTGCCAGAAGCGCCGGATGGATCGGCGCCTCCGGCGCGTCGGGCACGCCCACAGAAGTGGAAGGGATGTTGCTCACCGCAGATTATTTGTAGGTATCGGGGTAGTCGTGGTACTTGTTGACCTCGACGTCATCCAGCACCGCCAGCGCGTCGCTGGTCAGCACGGCGAGCGAGCAGTACAGCGAGATCAGGTACGACGCAATCGCGTGGTTGTTGATGCCCATGAAACGCACCGACAGGCCCGGGCCCTGCTCGCCCGGCAGGCCCGGCTGGAACAGGCCCACCACGCCCTGGCGCTTGTCGCCCACGCGCAGCAGCAGGATCTTGCTCTTGCCGTCGGCCACGGGCACCTTGTCCGAAGGAATCAGCGGAATGCCGCGCCAGGTGATGAACTGCGAGCCGAACAGGCTCACGGTGGGGGGCGGCGTGCCACGGCGGGTGGCTTCGCGCCCGAACGCGGCAATGGCCAGCGGGTGCGCCAGGAAGAAGGCGGGCTCTTTCCAGACCTTGGTCAGCAGCTCGTCCAGGTCGTCGGGCGTGGGGGCGCCCGTGAGCGGGAAGATGCGCTGCTCTTCCGTCACCTGGGCCAGCAGGCCGTAGTCGGGGTTGTTGATGAGTTCGCTTTCCTGGTTTTCCTTGATCGTTTCGATCGTCAGGCGCAGCTGTTCCTTGATCTGGTCGTGCGGGCTGCTGTACAGGTCGGACACGCGGGTGTGCACGTCGAGCACGGTGCTCACGGCATTGAGGAAATACTCGCGCGGGTTCTCTTCGTAATCCACGAAGGTGCGTGGCAGCTGGTTCTCCGACTCCTTGGCGGTGCAGGCCACCTTGATGGCTTCAGGGTTCTTGACCTTGTTGAGGCGGTAGATGCCCGCTTCCACTGGCGTCCATTGCAGCAGGTGGGTCAGCCAGCGGGGGCTGATGGTCTCCAGCTGGGGGACGGTCTTGGTTGCATTGGCTAGTTGCCGTGCGGCGCTATCGCCGAGTGCGGTCGTGCCGCCCACTGTTGCCGACATAGTGAAACTCCCTGGGGTAAAAAATCAGTGATGAAAAATGGAACGCGCGCAGTGTCCCGTGGCAAGGCGGGTGGCCTCAACAGGCTATAGCCGCCAACTGGATGCCGCGCACCAGCTGGGCCCGCTGGATCGCCTCGCCCCGCACCACCAGGCCCGAGGCCGCCACGCCCAGCGCACCGGCCAGCTTCTCGACGGTGGCGAGCGAGGCGATCACGCTGCCGCGCTCGATCTCGCCCACATAGGAGCGGTTCAGGTCGGAGTGCTCGGCCAGCCGCTCCTGCGACCAGCCCCGGGCCTCGCGCGACTGGCGCACGGCCAGGCCAAAACCCTGGACCAGCGTGCTCACAGCGCAGCCCCCGCCAGCACCGAGGCAAAACGGCCCGACTCCTGCGAACTGGCCTGCGTGACATGGCTGCCAGCGGGCACGTCGTGCGTGAGCCAGACATTGCCGCCAATCACGGCGCCCCGGCCCAGCGTGACGCGGCCCAGGATGGTGGCGCCCGCATAGATGACCACGTCGTCCTGCACCACCGGATGGCGGGGCAGGCCTTTTTGCAGGTGGCCGTCGGCGCCGGCAGGAAACCGCTTGGCACCCAGCGTGACGGCCTGGTACACCCGCACGCGCTCGCCGATCACCGCCGTCTCGCCGATCACCACGCCGGTGCCGTGGTCGATGAAAAAGCCCGCGCCAATCTGCGCGCCAGGATGGATGTCGATGCCCGTTTCACTGTGCGCCAGTTCGGCCACGATGCGGGCCAGCAAGGGCAGGCCCAGCTGGTAGAGCCGGTGCGCCAGGCGGTGGTGGATCATGGCCAGAATGCCGGGGTAGCAGAGCAGCACTTCGTCCACACTGCGCGCTGCCGGGTCGCCCTGGTAGGCGGCCAGCACATCGCTGTCGAGCAGGCGGCGGATGGCGGGCAGCGACTGCGCAAACGCCTGGGCCGACCGGCGCGCCTGCGCTTCCACATCCGCCCCGTCCAGCGCCTGGCGGCGGGCGCTGTAGCGCAGCTCCAGCCCGATCTGCACATGCAGCGCATGCAGGGCGCTGTCCAGCGTGTGGGCGACGTAGAAGTCTTCGCTCTCCTGCCGCAGGTCGTAGGGCCCAGCCGCATGGGGAAGAGCGCGCCCTTGAGCTGGTGCACCACCTGGGCCAGCGCATCGCGCGAGGGGAACTCGCGCTCGCCTGCATCCTGCAGGCGGTTGTGCGCATCGCGCCACTCACGCCGGGCCGCGCTCAGCGATTGCGCGATCTGTTCAATGTCGAAAAGGGCCATGGGGTGTGATGCCGGTTGTGCCGGTCTTTCCAATCTGCAAAGTTCGAGGGTCCAACGCGCTGTTCAGTCCTGCACCCAGGGCAACTGGTGAAAGCGCCAGCCATCGCCGCCGCCCCGGTGCTGCTGGGCATCAATCTCGCCCTCAAAGCCTTCGAGCACGTTGAACACGTGGTGAAACCCGGCAGCCGCTGCCGCCTCTGCCGCCAGCACCGAACGCTTGCCGCTGCGGCACAGCAGCAGCACCACGGCGTCCTTGCCACCGTCCTTGGCCAGCTTGGCTTCCAGCTCGCGCACAAAACGCGGGTTGCGTGTGAGCGCCGTGCCCGTGGCCCAGGCCACATGCTGGCTGCCGGGCACATGGCCCACAAACTTGCGCTCCTCGGCCGAACGCACGTCCACCAGCACGGCCTGGCCCGACTGCACCAGCGCCCACGCCACCGCCGGGCGCACGCCACCAGCGTAGTTCAGCCCCTGCGCAGCGGCATCGGCACGGGCGGCCTCCAGGGCTTCGGGCAGGGCGATCTCAAGGGCTTCGGCGGACATGGACAGGGTCTCCTGGAACGGGGGGAAAGCGGTTTTGGATGGGGATAGCCACCAATTTATGCGGGGGTCCGCAAAAACCAAACGAATAAAAATCGTTTTCTTTACAACCAAATCATCTGATGAGAACGCAGAGAGCGAAAGAAGGGGCACGGGCTGGCCGCAATCTCTGCGGAGAAAGGAGTTGTTTCTTTGCGGCTTGCGCACCAGCAGGGAGCCAGGGGCTTGAAGGCACCACCGGCGGCGCAAGAGGCCCAGGTAGCGCACACCGACACAGGGCCTGCAGCGAAGGGGGCTTGGAGGTGTGGGGCGCCCGTCAGCGGGGGCTGCGGACTGTGTGCCCCGGGCGGCGCGTTGAAGCCATCACGTACAAAGCGCTTGAACGTGTGCAGACCCCGCTCCCAGGCGAGAGGGAACGGGGCCCATGCCGACGACGCCCACCAAAGCGTCGCCAGCTTGCCTGCGCAGCGTGCACGGCGTGCTGCCGAGGGAACGTCTGAGCTACAGGGCGCTCAGGACGGCCGCTTCATCTGGCAGGACGTGGGCTGGGCGCTGATGTAGTTGTCCCACGCCACTTCGGAGCGGAAGCCGTAGCCGGTTTTCTCCGCGTCGTGTTTCACGCCCTTGCTGCCCTGCTTGGCCCAGATGCCCAGGTACAGCGGGGCTTCGAGCTGGTGGTCGGTCTTGCGCATGCGCACCTCGCCCATGGGGCTCTTGTAGGCCATGCCTTCCAGGGCCAGGGCAACCTTCTTGGCGTCGGTCGATTGCGCCTTGCGCATGGCTTCGCGCAGCATGTGCACGCTGTTCCAGTGGGCAGCAAAGATGAACTCGTCGTTGTACTTCTTCTTGTAGTCCAGGTAGATCTTCTCCAGCTCGGGCGTGGGCGCGTTGTGCACCCAGTTCCAGACCACGCCCACCTTGCCTTCGCCCCAGTTGCCCAGCTGCGCCGGGGTGCCGGGGTTGTTGCCGTTCAAGGTGAAGTAGTTGATGTTGAGCCCGTAGTCGCGGGACGACTTGAACAGCAGCGTCAGGTCGCTGCCCCAGTTGGAGGTGATGACCGTGTCGGCCTTGGCGGCGGCCATCTTGGCGACGTAGGGCGCAAAGTCGCGCGTCTGGGCGATGGGCACAAAGTCGTCACCCACGATCTCGATGTCGGGCCGCTTGCGCGCCAGGTATTCCTTGGCGGCCTTGGAGACCTGGCGGCCGTGGGTGTAGTCCTGGTTGAGCAGGTACACGCGCTTCACGTCCTTGCGGCCTTGCAGGTAGGTGGTCAGCGCCTCGATCTTCATCTCGCTCGATGGATAGAAACGAAAGTGCCAGAAGCTGCAGCGCTCGTTGGTGAGCTGCGGGTCCATGGCGGCGTAGTTGAGGTACACCGTCGCGCGCTCGGGGTCGCGCTCGGCGAGCTTGTTGAGCGCATCCACCAGCGCCAGCGCCACGCCCGAACCGCCCCCCTGGGTGATGTAGCGCACGCCCCGGTCGGTGGCGGCTTTCAGCGCGTTCAGGCTCTCCTGCGGTGTGCCCTTGTTGTCGAAGTCCACCACCTCGAACTTGGGCTCGTTGGGCCCGGCCTTGGCATTGACCTGCGCCACCACCTCGCGCAGCTGGTTGAGCGAGCTTTGGCCGGTGAGCGCGAACGGGCCGGACAGCAGGTCGATGAAGCCGATCTTGACCGTCTCGGCCGCCCCGGCGTGCGCCGCCATCACCAGCGCTGCGGCGCATGCGCCGACCTTCAACCATTGGCGCGGCCATTTCCTGGGAACCATGTTCATGTGTGTCTCCGTGGGGTGGGTGGGAAAGAAAGGGAAGCGGTCAATACAAAGTTAAAGCGGTGTCATTCGCCGCCGAACACCGCGCCATGGCTCTGCCGCAGCTCGTTTTTCTGGACCTTGCCGGTGCCGCCCAGCGGCAGGCTGTCCACAAACAGCACGTCATCGGGCAGCCACCACTTGGCGACGCGTTGCGCCAGAAAGTCCAGGATCTGCGCCTTGTCCAGCGACTGGCCGGGCTTGCGCACGATGAACAGCAGCGGGCGCTCATCCCACTTGGGGTGCTTCACACCGATGACCGCCGCCATGGCCACCGCCGGGTGCGCCACCGCAGCGTTCTCCAGGTCGATGGAGCTGATCCACTCGCCGCCCGACTTGATCACGTCCTTGGTGCGGTCACGGATCTGCACCACGCCCTGCGGGTTGATGGTGGCGATGTCGCCCGTGGGGAACCAGCCATCCACCAGTGCCGAACGCTCTGCCTTGTGGTACCGGTCCACGATCCACTGGCCGCGCACCATCAGCTCGCCCTGCGCCACGCCGTCGCGCGGCAGGCTGGCGCCGTTTTCGTCTACCAGCTTGAGTTCGATGCCGAACACCGACTTGCCCTGCTTGGCGACCAGCGCATGGCGGTCCTCCGGTGGCAGTTCAGCATCACCCGCGCCCAGCACGCTCATGGTGGCAATGGCCGTGGTCTCGGTCATGCCCCAGCCGTGGCGCACCTCCACGTCGTACAGGTCGTTGAACTTGGCAATCAGCGCCTTGGGCATGGCCGAGCCGCCCACGCCCGTGCGCCGCATGGTGGTAAAGCGCAGCCCATGCTGCTCCACATGCTGGATCAGGCCCATCCAGATCGTGGGCACGCCCGCGCTGACCGTGACGCGCTCGGTCTCCATCAGCTCGTACAGGCTGGCGGCGTCCAGGCGCGGGCCGGGCAGCACCAGCTTGGCGCCGCCGATCAGGGCCGCATAGGGCAGGCACCAGGCGTTGATGTGGAACATGGGCACCACGGGCAGGATGGTCTCCCGCGCGCTGATGCTGAGCACGCCCGGCATGCAGGCCGACAGGGCGCTGAGCACCAGCGCCCGGTGCGAATACAGCACGCCCTTGGGGTTGCCGGTGGTGCCCGACGTGTAGCACAGCGCCGCGCCGGCCTTTTCATCACACAGGGGCCAGGTAAAGCGGTCGTTCTGGCTGGCTACCAGCGTCTCGTACGCCTCGACCCCGCTGACGCCCTGCATGTCCATCGTGCCCAGCGTGTCGGCATCACACAGCGCCACCCAGTGCCGCACGCGGGGGCACGACGCCGCAATGGCGCGCACCAGCGGCGCGAAGGTGGTGTCGAACAGCACCACCTCGTCGTCGGCGTGGTTGACGATGTAGGCCAGCTGCTCGGGGTGCAGGCGCGGGTTGCAGGTGTGCATAACCATGCCGCTGCCCGACACGGCGTAGTACGCCTCCAGATGGCGGTGGTTGTTCCAGGCCAGCGACCCCACCACGCTGCCGGGGCGCAGGCCCAGTGCCTGCAGTGCGCTGGCCAGCTGCCGGGCGCGCTGGGCCATGTCGGCAAAGCGGTAACGGTGCAGGCGGCCATCGGTGTCGCGTGAAACGATCTGCCGATCGCCGTACTGGTTCTCGCCATGCTCAAGAATGGCCGAAACCAGTAAAGGCCGGTCCATCATGCTGCCGGGCTGGTGCTGCTGCATTGCCGTTGTCTCCTAGGGATGTGCGCCTTGCTGCATCGCGGCATCCGTGGGGTGCCGGTGCAGAGCCTTCTATGTGAGGCTTGCGCATCGTCGCAAACAACGCGGGGCGGGCTTGTCGTCTGCGCGACTGAGGGTGCGCAGTACCACCTTGGTGCGCCGTGGCGCGCGGGGGCCCTATAGGCCCAGTGCAGTGAAAAGCCCGTCCATGCGCGCCTGCACGGCGGCGTCCATGGCCATCGGCCTCCCCCACTCCCGCTGCGTCTCCCCCGGCCATTTGTTCGTGGCATCCATCCCCATCTTGCTGCCCAGGCCGCTCACGGGCGAGGCAAAGTCCAGGTAGTCGATGGGGGTGTGCTCCACCAGCAGGGTGTCGCGGGCAGGGTCCATGCGGGTGGTGATGGCCCAGATCACGTCGGGCCAGGAGCGCACGTCCACGTCGTCGTCCACCACCACGATGAACTTGGTGTACATGAACTGGCGCAGGTGGCTCCACACGCCCATCATCACGCGCCGCGCGTGGCCCGCGTAGGCCTTGCGGATGCTGACCACCGCTAGCCGATAGCTGCAGCCTTCGGGCGGGAGGTAGAAATCCACGATCTCGGGGAACTGCTTTTGCAGCAGCGGGATGAACAGCTCGTTCATCGCCAGGCCGAGCACGGCGGGTTCGTCGGGTGGCTTGCCGGTGTAGGTGCTGTGGTAGATCGCGTCCTTGCGCATCGTGATGCGGTCCACGGTGAGCACGGGGAACTCGGCGCATTCGTTGTAGTAGCCGGTGTGGTCGCCGTAGGGCCCCTCCATCGCGTGCTGCCAGCCGCTGGCGTGGTGGGCGTCGGGCTGGATGTGGCCTTCAAGCACGATCTCGGCGGTGGCGGGTACCTGCAGCGGCACGCCCAGCGCGGGCGTGACTTCGGTGCGTGCGCCGCGCAGCAGGCCCGCAAACTGGTACTCGCTCAAGCTGTCGGGCACGGGCGTGACGGCGCCCAGCAGCGTGGCGGGGTCGGCGCCCAGGGCCACGGCCACGGGGTAGGGCTGGCCGGGATGCTGGGCGCAGTGGTCGGCAAAATCCAGCGCACCGCCGCGGTGGGCCAGCCAGCGCACGATGACCTGGTTGCGCGAGAGCACCTGCTGGCGGTAGATGCCCAGGTTCTGCCGCGCCTTGCGCGGGCCGCGCGTGATGGTGAGGCCCCAGGTGATGAGCGGGGCCACATCGCCGGGCCAACAGTGCTGCACGGGCAGGCGGGCCAGATCCACATCCGGCCCTTCCCACACTTCCTGCTGGCAGGGCGCGCCGCGCGCCACGGTGTGCGGCGCCATGTTCCACAGGGTCTTGAGCAACTGGCCCATGCCCAGCATGTCCTTGAAGCCTTTGGGGGCCTCGGGCTCTTTCAGCGTGGCGAGCAGCTCGCCCAAAGCGCGCACGCCGCGCAGGTCGGGCACGCCCATGGCGCGGGCCACGCGGGCCGGGGTGCCAAACAGGTTGGTGAGCACGGGCATGGGGTGGCCGGTGGGCTGGGTGAACAGCAGCGCCGGGCCGCCCGCGCGCAGCACGCGGTCGCTGAGCGCGGTCATCTCCAGGTGGGGCGAGACGGGCTCCGCCACACGGCGCAGGTCGCCCGTGGCTTCGAGCTGGGCCATGAAGTCGCGCAGGTCGCGGTAGGCCATATCAGTATCTAAAAATTTTGAACAAAAAAGGCCGTCTGCGCGCGTCCATCATGCGCAAATAGCTATCAATACAATAGCAATCAATCCAGCCCCTGCCAGCGCGGCATCAGGCTGTGCTCCACGCCGATCAGGTCCAGCACACGTGCCACGCTGGTGTCCACCACCTCGCCCACGGTCTGCGGGCGCAGGTAGAAGGCGGGCAGCGGCGGGCAGACGATGCCGCCCATCTCGGTCACGGCCACCATGTTGCGCAGGTGGGTGAGGTGCAGGGGCGATTCGCGCACCATCAGCACCAGGCGGCGGCGCTCCTTGAGCGTGACGTCGGCCGCGCGGGTGAGCAGGTTGTCGGCCAGGCCGTGCGCAATGGCGGCCAGCGTGCGCATGGAGCAGGGCGCGACGACCATGGCATGGCATGGGAACGAGCCGCTGGCAATCGCAGCGCCCACGTTGGCCACGTCGTGCACGCGGTGCGCCAGCGCCTCCACGGCAGGGCGGTCCATGTCCAGCTCGTGCTGCAGGTTGCGCCATCCGGCATGGGAGACGACCAGGTGGGTCTCGACGCCGGGCAGGCCTTGCAGCACCTGCAGCAGGCGCGCGCCATACACGGCGCCGCTGGCGCCCGAGATGGCGACGATGATGCGGCGCAAGGGGGTGAACTCAGCCATGCGAGGCCTCCACCACGGCGGGGCGCTGCAAGGGCTGGGCGAGCTGGTCGGCCTCGACCTGCTCCAGCACCAGCGCGGCCTGCACGGGGTCGAAGTCTTCGTGGGCGCGTTTTTTGACGCCGTACTGCTGCAGCTGGTAGTGCCGGTCGGCCGCAATGCCATGGCGCGCGAGTGTGCTCTTCACACACACCAGCGGACAGCCGTCGAGCGCGATGATGGGGCGGCCCGAGCGCACGGTCTTCATCAGGTGCGGCACATCGCCGCCCACCCCGGCGATGCACGACATCTCGGCCACGCCGCGCCGGTCGAGCTGCAGCGCCACGTGGTTGGCCAGCTGCGCGGCGCTGGAGCAGCCGGAGCAGGAGTACACCAGCGGATGGTCGGCGTTGCTGGTGCTGCCGTTCATGGCTGCGCCCCCCGGCCCACGCGCCGCGCCAGCGCGCCCAGCACCGCGCGCGGGGCCAGCCTGCGCAGCGCGCCGCCGGGCTGCAGCCACTGGCGCGGGTCGAGTACAGGGGTGTCCAGCGCGTCCAGCGCATTTTTCACGGCCAGGCCCAGTTCGGTGTCGCCCTCCATGGCCAGGCGGCGGCAGAAGAACAGGGTGTCGGGGTCTTGCTTGCGCTGGGCCAGCCACAAAAAGTCCTGCGCGCTGGCGCGGATGGTGAGGTCGGGCGCCACCGGGGTGGCATGCAGGGGCGCAAAACGCTGCCCGTCCCAGCCAAAGTCGAACGCCACGCGTGCATCGCGCACGGCAATGCGCAGGTGCCGCCCGCGCAGCAGGGCCAGCACATCGGCGGGCAGGTGCGGGGCCAGCACCCGGTTGAGCCCCACGGCCAGTGCGGCCGCGCCCGGCCAGGCGGGCAGGCGCGACAGCACGGCGCCCACGGGCGCGGGCAGGGTGAAGGGTTGCGCGGTGGGCTCAGACGATGGGGCAGCGGAAAAGGGGCTCTCTGCAGTCATGGGAAGAAGCTTTGGGTGGTGGGTGGGCAGGAGTGGCTCATTCCATTTCCAAATCATTCGTGTCTAGGCGCGAAGCCGCAGGCAGTGCGGTAGCACGACAAGGCGAAGCAACAACGACACGGATGATTTGGAAATGGAATCAGGCGACGTAGACCAGCACGGTGGTGAAGTGGCAGGCACTGCCCGCCAGCACAAACAAATGCCACAGCCCGTGGCCGTGGGGAATGCGGTGGTCGGCCGCGTAGAAAACCACGCCCAGCGTGTACGCCGCGCCACCGGCGGCCAGCCAGGCGAAACCGGCAGGCGAGAGCGCGCGCCACAGCGGCACCACAGCCACCAGCGCCAGCCAGCCCATGGCCACGTACAGCACCAGCGACAGGATGCGCGCGCCGCGCGCGAGCCAGATCTCTTGCACCACACCCAGCGCAGCGAGCCCCCACACCACGCCCAGCAGCGACCAGCCCCAGGCGCCGCGCAGCGACACCAGCGCAAACGGCGTGTAGCTGCCCGCGATCAGCAGGTAGATGCTGCAGTGGTCAATCTTTTGCAGCACCGCCTTGGGCCTGCGCGCACGCACGCTGTGGTACGCGGTGGAGGCCGCATACAGCAGCACCAGCATGGCGCCGTAGATGCTGAAGCTCACGATCTTCCACGGGTCGCCCAGGCGCGTGGCCAGCACCACCAGCACGGCGGTGCCGGTGGCAGCCAGGGCGGCGCCCACCAGGTGGGTGAGGCTGTTGAGACGTTCGCCGGGGTACATGGCGGGGGCTAGACAGCGGCGGCCTTGCCTGCCGAGGGCGCGGCCTGCGGCGTGCGGCCAGGCTCCACGCGCCCCTGCTCCAGCCCGGGGCGGCCGTCCCAGAAGCCGTTGCAGGGCGCGTCGGGCAGCAGGGGTTCGGCCTGCTGGGCGCAGCGGGCGGCCAGGGCGGCGTTGGTGGCGTCGTGGCGGGCGGCGTCGAACAGCGCCACCACCTCGGCCATGTGCCGGGCCTGGGGCGACAGGCGCACCAGGTCCACGCCCAGCGCGGTCATCTGCGGCAGCGCGTGCAGCAGCTGGTACACGCGGGCCGACTGCGTCTGGATGCCGTTGAGCACGAGGAAACCTTCGCCATCGCGCGTGCGCAGCGGCAGGCCGTCGGGGTGGCTCTGGCAGACAAAACCGCAGTCGTCCTTGGGCCGGTTGGCGTGGCGCGCGGTGAAGCAGCGGGCCGAGTAGGCCAGCGGCAGGCGCCCGTGCGCAAACACCTCCGTCTGCAGCCCGGCGGGCCGCGCGGCCTGGATGCCCGCCAGGTCGGCCTGCGGCATCTCCACCGGCATCACCCAGCGCGTGGCGCCCAGCTGCGCGATCCAGCCCACGGCGCGCGGGTGGTACAGGTTCAGGTGCGGCCCGGCCACAAAGGGCTGCCCGGCCTGGTGCAGGCAGTGCACGGCGCCCATGTCGTTGGCCTCGACCACAAACCCGGGCTCGTTGGCCACGAGCTTGTGCATGGTGCCCACGTCGGCCGTGGATTCAAGCAGCACCTGGGTGGACAGCACCACCTGCTTGCCCGCCGCGCGCAGCATCTCGCCCAGCGCCAGCCAGTCCGCCAGGCGCAGCTCGTGGCGGCGCGAGCACACGGTCTCGCCCAGGTACACCACATCGAGCGGCGTGCCCGCCAGGGTGTCGTAGAAGTCGAACACCTGGCTGCGCGGCCAGTAGTACTGCAGGGGGCCCAAAGAGAGTTTCATGGGAGCGGTCTCCGGGGTTTTCATCGGGTTGTTTCGGTTTCAAAGAGGCACACCGGCCTGCCATCAGGCGCGGGCCAGGCCAGCGACCGCCGCGCAAGGGCCGCCCCGCCGCGCTGGCGGTGTCCCCCTTCCCGCATCGCGCTAGCGAGGCGAGGGAAGGGGGAAGGCGCGCAGCGCCTCAGGGGGTTGTTCCTCATTTCCAGGGACGGTGGTAGGCCCCCAGCGTGTGCTGCTGGCCTTCGGCCACCTGGTCGAGCTGGGCCATCCAGTGCGTGCGGGGGCGAAAGCGCTGGGGCTGGGCCATGCATTCGTCAATCGCGGCGCGCCATACCTGCGTGACCTGGGCCACATAGGCGGGACTGCGCTGGCGGCCTTCGATCTTGATGGCGCGCACGCCCATCTGCACCAGCTGGGGCAGCAGCTCCAGCGTGTTCAGGCTGGTGGGCTCTTCCAGCGCGTAGTAGCCCTGGTCGTCTTCCACATCAAAGCGGCCTTTGCACAGCGTGGGGTAGCCCGCCTTTTCGCCGGGCGCAAAGCGGTCGATGAGCACGCCGCCCAGGCGCGACTCCATGCTGCCTGCGGTCTCCTGCCAGCGCACGGCCTTGGGGGGCGAGCACACGCCGTGGGTGTTGGGCGATTCGCCCGTGGCGTACGAGGACAGCGCGCAGCGTCCCTCCACCATCACGCACAGGCTGCCAAAGCCGAAGACCTCGATCTCGACCTCGGTGCGCTCGATCACCTGGCGCACCTGCGGCAGCGAGAGCACGCGCGGCAGCACAGCACGCACGATGCCGAACTGCGCACGGTAGAAGTTGATGGCGTCGTGGTTGGTGGCCGAGCCCTGCACCGACAGGTGCAGCCGCAGCCGGGGGTGGTGGTGCACCGCGTGCTGCATGAGGCCGGGGTCGGCCAGGATCACGGCGTCCACACCCAGGTCCACCGCCTGGTCCAGCGCGCTCAGCCACGGTGCTTCGCGCCCGGCCTGGGGGTAGGTGTTGAGCGCCATGAACACCTTGGCGCCACGCGCGTGGGCATAGGCAATGCCCTGCGCGATGGCGGCGGCGTCGAAGTTGAGCCCCGCAAAGTTGCGCGCGTTCGTGGCGTCGCGCAGGCCCAGGTAGACGCAGCTGGCGCCATGGTCCACGGCGGCCTTGAGGGCGGGCAGGCTGCCTGCGGGGCAGACCAGCTCGGGCGCACGGGGGGGCACCACCGGGGCAGGGGCTTCGGCAAAAGAAGATACGGTCACGGAATCCATCGCGGTCCATCGTCCAAACAGGCCCGCACGGTACGGCGGCCAGGGGGTGCGTCCGCTGATCCCGATCAAAGCGGGCGCACAATGGCAGAGTTTTTTGGTCGGAATTGACCCAGATCCGGTCCCCGGCTTGACCCATTTCAAGTGCGCCCTGACGCACCTCAACCCATGAACCGCAACCTCTGGCTGCTGGCCCTGTGCCAAGGCCTGTTCCTCACCAACAACGTCGTTTTCATCGCCATCAACGGTCTGGTGGGCCTGCAGCTGGCCCCGTTTGGCTGGATGGCCACGCTGCCGGTGATGGGTTATGTAGTGGGCGGGGCGCTGTCCACGCCGCTGGTAGCGCACAGCCAGGCGCGGTGGGGGCGCAAGGTGTCGTTCCAGATCGGGCTGGCCGTGGCCGTGGCGTCGGCCGCGCTGTGTGCCTGGGCGGCGTTCAGCGGCAGCTTCTGGCTGCTGTGCTCGGCCACGGTGGTGGCGGGCTACTACAGTGCCAATGGCGGGCTGTACCGCTTTGCTGCGGCCGAACTGGCCCCGCCAGACTACCGTGAAAAGGCCGTATCGCTGGTGCTGGCCGGTGGCCTGCTGGGCGCCGTGGCGGGCCCCAACCTGGCCAGCGCCACGCGCACGCTGTTCCCGGTGCCGTTTGCGGGTGCCTACATCGCACTGATCGGCGTGGCGCTGTTGTCCATGCTGTGCATGTCGGCCATTCGCTTCGAGGCGCAACCCGTGGTGCTGAATGCTGCGGGCCAGCGCGAGCAGGGGCGCCCGCTCACCGAGCTGATGCGCCAGCCCGCCTTCATCGTGGCCATTGTGGGTGCCGCGCTGGGCTACGGCGTGATGAACCTGCTGATGGCCGCCACGCCGCTGGCCATGCAGGTGTGCGGTTTTGACTTCGACGCCTCGGCGCTGGTGCTGGAATGGCACGTGATCGGCATGTTCGCGCCCGGCTTTGTCACCGGCCACCTCATCAAGCGCTTTGGCGTGCTGCCCATCATGGGCGTGGGGGTGCTGCTGAACTTTGCCTGCGTGGCCGTGGCGCTGATGGGCCTGGAGCTGCACCACTTCGGCATTGCGCTGTTCTTCCTCGGCGTGGGCTGGAACTTCCTGTTCACCGGCTCCACCACGCTGGCGATGACGGCCTACCGCCCGGAAGAGAAGGACCGCGCCCAGGCCGCCATCAACTTCTGCGTGTACGCCACGCTGGCGCTGAGCGCGTTTTCGTCGGGCGTGCTGGTCACCACCCAGGGTTGGACGCTGCTCAACGCAGGCTCGCTGCTGCCCATCACCCTCACCGGCCTGGCGCTGGTGTGGCTGGCGCTGCAGCGCCGCCGCACTACGGCGGCGTAACGCCAGCGCCCGAGGCCGCCATCTCGGCCTGCAGCCACTGCGTGAAGGCGGCCACCGTGGGGTCGGGCTCGCGCGCGGGCGGCATGAACAGGCTGTAGCCCCGAGCGCCCGTGTCGGCATGCGGGTGGGCCAGGGCCAGCGTGCCTGCGTCCAGTTCGCGCTGCACAAAATACTGCGGCACCAGGCCCACGCCCAGGTCGGCGCGCACGGCCTCCACCAGCATCGAGAACAGGTCGAACCGGTGGCCGCCCAGCCGGTGCTCGGGCACGCGGGTAATGCCTGCACGCGCAAACCAGTCGTCCCACGCGCCCAGGCGCGAGCTGAGCTGCAGCAGCGGCACCGCGCGGAAGTCGCCCCGCGCCATGGCCCGCCGGTGGCGCGCGCCGGGTGCACACACGGCGACCACCACCTCGCGCATCAGCGGCATGGCCTGGGCGCCGGGCCAGCTCGCGTCGTCGTACTGCACGGCCAGGTCAAACGGCAGCTCGGCCATGTAGGTCTGCGTGGGGAACACCTGCAGGTGCAGGCTGCAGTGGCGGTGCCGGGCCAGAAAGTCGGGCAGGCGCGGCAGCAGCCAGCGCTCGGCAAACACGGGCACACAGCCCACCAGCAGGCGCGTGCCGTCGGGCCGCTGGGCCATGGCTTCGAGCGTGTGGTTCTGCAGCCGCAGCAGGTCGCCCACCACCTGGCCGTGGTAGCGCCGCCCGGCGGGCGTGAGGCGCGAGCCACGCGCGCTGCGCTCGAACAGCAACACGCCCAGCTGGGCCTCCAGGTGGCGGATCTGCTGGCTGACGGCACTGTGCGTGATGCACAGCTCCTCGGCCGCCTGACTCACGCTGTGGTGGCGGGCCACGGCCTCGAAGGCCAGGAGGGCGCGGGTGCTGGGGATGTGGCGGTGCATGGAAGGGGCAGGCAAAGCGGGGGTGTAAGAAAAACTGTCAGCCCGCCAAATTAAAGCAAAGCGGGCGCGGCGCACTCGCGCGACGATGCGGGGCATGCAAGCTCCGCGCCCACGGCGGGGTGCTGCGCCTCTTGCCTCTTCTTTCTTTGGCTCTTCTCTCTCCTGTTTTATGACCACCCCATATTCCCGCCGCCGCCCCCACGCCACCCACGCGCTGTGCGCCATCGCCCTGGCCGCCGCCACCTGGACGGCACCCGCCGCTGCACAAAGCGCGGTGGCCTCGGCACCCGAGCAGCTCAGCCCCGCCGTCGAGGCCGCGTTCACGCGCCTGCTGGCCGCGCCCCGCATCACCCAGCTGATGGACGCGGTGCGCGCCGACCACACCCGCTCCATCGACGACCTGAAGATGCTCACCGAGATCGAGGCGCCGCCCTTCAAGGAGCAAAAGCGCGCAGAGGCCTTCCTGACGCGGCTGCAGGCGCTGGGCCTGACGCACGCGGCCATCGACGCTGAAGGCAATGTGGTGGGCCTGCGCAAGGGCACGGGCAAGGGGCCGAAGCTGGTCATCTCGGCCCACCTGGACACGGTGTTCCCTGCGGGCACCGACGTGAAGGTGAAGGAGCAGGACGGCAAGCTCATGGCCCCCGGCATTTCGGACAACACGCGCAGCCTGGCCGTGCTGCTGTCGTGGCTCAAGGTGCTGAACGAGCAGAAGATCGAGACCGTGGGCGACCTGCTGTTTGTGGGCAATGTGGGCGAGGAAGAGCTGGGCAACCTGCGCGGCATGAAGCACCTGTTTGCCGAGCACCGCGACATCGATGGCATGGTGGCCCTGGAGCCCGCCGCCGACGGCAACGTGCTGGTGCTGGGCACGGGCAGCCACCGCTACGAGGTCACCTTCAAGGGCCCGGGCGGCCACAGCTATGCCGCGTTTGGCCGCGTGCCCAGCGCCATCCACGGCATGGGCCGTGCCATTGCCAAGATCGCCGACATCAAGACCCCCAGCTACCCCAAGACCACCTTCACCGTGGGCACGGTGGGCGGCGGCACTTCGGTGAACACGATTGCGCCCGATGCGCGCATGGCGGTGGACATCCGCTCGGACGCGATGGCACCGCTGCTGGAGACCGAAAAGAAGATCCTCGCCGCCATCGACGAGGCCGTGGCCGAAGAAAACCAGCGCTGGGGCGTGCAGTCGCTCAGCGTGTCGCACAAGCTGATCGGCGACCGCCCGGGCGGTCAGACCGCATCGGACGCGCTCATCGTGCAGGCTGCAGTGCGCGCCAACCGCGCCCATGGCCGCAAGACCATCCTGGGCGGGGCCAGCACCGACGCCAACGTGCCCATGTCGCTGGGCATCCCGGCCATCGTGATGGGCGGCGGCGGCAAGACCGGCGGCTTCCATGCGCTGTCCGAGTGGATCGACCTGACCGACGCCTGGCAGGGCGCGCAGACCTCGCTGATCACCGTGCTGGGCCTGGTGGGTGTGCAGGGGGTGAGCGAGCCGCTGCTGGAAAAACGGAAGAAGTAAAAAGCCCTCCATCCGTTCGGGCTGAGCCCGTCGAAGCCAGGGCACCGCCCCGGCACGGGCAGTGGAAGAAAAGACCGGAAGAATTCACGTTTGTTGACACAGGGCATCGGCCCGGGTGCGTACCATCCGCCCTGGGGCGCCTGCGGGCGGGTTCCTCTCATCCGTCCTTCTTCCTCCCTTCCCCTTTCTTTTTTCTTCCGCAGGAGATCACCATGGGCTTGCTCGATTCCGTCTTGGGTGCCGTCATCAACAACGCGTCGCAGGGCGGCGCACAGGCCTCGGCTGGCGGCGCGGCCGGTGGGCTGGGCGGCCTGCTGGGCCTGGCCGCGCAGAACCCGCAGCTCATCCAGGTGGTGATGTCCCTGATCAGCAACGATGGCCCGGTGGGCGGCTTGCCGGGCCTGATGGCCAAGTTCCAGCAGGCCGGGCTGGGCAATGTGATTGCCTCTTGGCTCAGCAGCGGGCCCAACCAGGCGATCTCGGGCGAGCAGCTGTCGCAGGTGCTGGGCAGCGGGCCGCTGTCACAGATCGCCGCACAGCTGGGTGTGGGCAGCGGCGCCGCCGCAGGCCAGCTGGCCCAGGTGCTGCCGGGCCTGGTGGACCAGCTCAGCCCCCAGGGCCATGCGCCGCAGGGCGGGTTTGGCAATGCCAACGACCTGTTCGGGATGTTGGGCGGTTTGCTTCAAAAATGATAGCTATTAGCGCATGATGGACGCGCGCAAGAGCCCTTTTTTCCTCAAATTTTGATCACTGCGCCAGCGGGCAGCGCCGCACCAGCCACTGGCGCAGCAGGTCGAACACGGGCTCGGCCAGCTCGGGGCTTTCGTTGAACAGCTCGTGGTACAGCGGCTCGAAGCAGTGCGACTGCACCAGGGCCTGGGGCGCGGCGGCGGCAAAGGCGCGGCTGCCTGCGGGGTTCACCAGCTTGTCACCGCCCGCCCAGATCAGCAGCGTGGGCACGCTCCAGTGCGCGGCGCGCGCCACGGTGGCGGGGCCGCCGTCGGCGATGAAGCGCGCCAGGCGCGCGCTGATGCGGTCGTGGCACAGCGGGTCGGCCAGGTAGGCGGCAGGCACGGCCGGGTCGTGCGAGAGGTATTGCGCATCGAGCCCGTTGCCCACGCGCAGGTTGGGCGCAAAACGCGGCAGCGTGGCCAAAAGCAGTTTTTGCACGGCGTTCAGGCCCGGGTCCAGCGCGGGGGATGACAACACCAGCGCATCGATGGGCCGCAGGTGCATGGCCACAAACCGCGCGGCCACCAGGCCGCCCATGCTGTGGCCCAGCAGCACCAGGGGCTGGCCCTGTGGCATGCGGGCGCGGGTGGCGTCCACCAGGTCGGCCAGGTCGTCGAGCAGGCGCAGGTCGCTGGTAAGGCCGCCGCGTGGCCCGGCGGATTCGCCGTGGCCATAGTGGTCGTAGCCGCGCACGGCAAACCCCCAGTCGTTCAGCCTGCGCGCCACAGGGTCGTAACGGCCCACATGCTCACCCAGGCCATGCACCAGCAGCACGGTGCCCCGGCAGGGTTCGCCCTCGGGCAGGGGCCAGTCCTGCACGGCCAGGTTCTCGCCGTCGCTGGCGGTGAAGGAGGTCAGGGTTGAGGGGGTGAGTTCGTCAGCGTTCATGGGCAGCAGGGGCTGTCAGGGGGATGGCATGCAGCATACCCCGCGCCTTCCAACTCTCGAAGGACTCAGTGGCAGCCCCACCACTCCAGCCCACGGCTGTGCCGGTTGCGGTCCCGCCTCATCCCGCCCAGCTCAGGCGAGCGAAGTCCAGAGGTCGTCCCAGTCTGTGGGCTGGAAGTTGCCCTCGCGCCGCAGCACCTGCTGGTGCTGGCGGTTGAGGACGTAGTGGGTGGGGCGGCGGGTGATGGCGCCAAAGCTGTCCTGGTGACCGGCCGCATTGCGCCAGGCAATGGGAAAGCGCTGCTCTGCGGGCACGGACACCTTGAGCAGCTCGATGTACTGCATGAAGTCCGCACTTTTGTCGTCCATGTTCACGCCCAGCAGCACAAAGTCTCGCTGGCGGTTGTTGGCGTAGAACTCGCGCATCAGGCGGAGTTCATTGACACAGAGCGCGCAGCCCGCTGTGAAGAAGCTCACAAGACACACCTTGCCTGCGTAGTCCGCCAGGGCCACAGGCCTGCCGTCACCGTTGGTGCCCGACAGCGTGTGGCGCGGCCCGGGAGGCGTGGCAGCAGGCGCCTGGGCATGGACAAGCGGCGGCATCGCCGTGGCCAGGGTGGTGGCCGTGCAGGCCCTCAGAAAAGCGCGTTTGTCCATGGTGCGGGCCCGCAAAAAAAGGGAGTGAGAAAGCGCCAAAAGCGGCACCGATGCGCCCATCAATCCGCTGCTGCGGTGGCCGCCTGGTGCTGCGCCATGCCCGCAATCACCTGCGCCACGGCGGCGGTGAGCTTCTTGGCATAGGGCACGTGCAAGAACTCGTTGGGGCCGTGCGCGTTGCTCTTGGGGCCCAGCACGCCGCAGACCATCATCTGCGCGGTGGGGAAGCCTTCGCTGAGCATGTTCATGAGCGGGATGGTGCCGCCCTGGCCGATGTAGCCGCAGGGTGCGCCAAAGTGCGCCTGCGAGGCCTCATTGAGTGCCTGCTCGAACCAGGGCGTGGTGGCCGGGGCATTCCAGCCCGTGGCGCCGCTCGTGCCCTGGAAGGTGACCTTGGCCTGGTAGGGCGCGTTGTCTTCGAGCAGCGCTTTCAGCTCTTGCACGGCCTGGCCCGCATCCACCAGGGGCGGCAGGCGCAGGCTGAGCTTGAAGGCGGTGTAGGGGCGCAGCACGTTGCCTGCGTCCTGCAGCGCGGGGAAGCCTTCGGCGCCGGTCACGGAGAGCGTGGGCTCCCACGTGCGCTTGAGCAGGGCCTGCACCGGGTCGGTGGTGGTGGGCAGCGCAAAGGTGGTGGCACCGCCGCAGTCGTAATGCGCCCAGGGGAAGCGCTTGTACACCTCGTCACCCAGGATGGCGGCCGTGGCGCGGGCCTGGCCCAGGCGGTCGGCGGGCACCTCGCAGTGGAAGCTGGCGGGCAGCAGGCGGCCGGTGGCGCTGTCCTCCAGGCGGTCGAGCACCTGCCGCATGATGCGGAACGACGAAGGCACCAGGCCCGAGGCGTCGCCGGAGTGGATGCCTTCGGTGAGGATCTCGACCTTGAGCGTGCCGGTGGCCATGCCGCGCAGGCTGGTGGTGAGCCACAGCTGGTCGTAGTTGCCCGCGCCCGAGTCCAGGCACACCACCAGTGCCACGTTGCCCATGCGGGGCTTCAGGGCCTCGATGTAGGGCAGCAGGTCGCGCGAGCCGCTTTCTTCGCAGGTTTCGATCAGGCCCACGATGCGCGGGTGCGGCACGTTCTGGCGCTTGAGCTCCTGCACGGCGGCGATGCTGGCGTAGACCGCGTAGCCGTCGTCGGCGCCGCCCCGGCCGTAGAGCTTGCCGTCTTCGTACTTGGGCGTCCAGGGGCCGAGGTCGTTGCGCCAGCCGCTGAACTCGGGCTGCTTGTCCAGGTGGCCATACATCAGCACGGTGTCGGTGGCGCCCGCCTGGGTGGCGTCGATTTCAAAGAACAGCACGGGGGTGCGGCCTTCCAGGCGCACCACTTCAAGCTTCAGGCCTTCGACCTTCTGCGATTCAACCCAGGCGGCGGCGTTGCGCACCACGGTGTCGAGCAAGCCCTGTGCGGCCCAGTCGGGCGAGAACATGGGCGATTTGGCGGGGATGGCGATGTAGTCGGTGAGCTGGCGAACAATGTCGTTGTCCCAGGCTTGGCTGACCCGTTCGAGGGCCAGGGCGGGTTGCAGGGCGTGGGCGGGGACTCGGGCGTTCATGGACAGCTCTCCTGGATGGGGGGATGGGAGCCTGGGTGCTGTCCCGTGCGGGTTGCGCCGGGACGGCCAACAGGTTCTTGTGGACCAAAACCAGCATTCCAACACAAGCCCTGCGCACATGCCACCGGGCACGGCCATACACCTGCAAACGGCTCTGTTGCGCCGCAGCATGGCCCCTGCGTTGGCGGGCTGCCCACCGGGGTTCTGGGCTGCTCAGTACCGGGAGACGGGATGGGTCTCGGGGTTGTCCAGGGCGGCGCGCTGTGCAGACGGGCGCCGCAGGCCCGTGGCCACCTCCACGCGGTTGCGGCCGTTCTCCTTGGCCTGGTAGAGCGCGCGGTCGGCGGCAGCGATCAGCATGTCCCAGCTGTCGCCCGACTCCAGGCGGCCGCCAAACACGCCAATGCTCACGGTGACGGCGATGCTCGTGCCGCCGGGCTCGGGGCGGGTGTCGCTGCCCCCTTCGGTACTGCCAATGCGGCACCGCGACTCGGCCACCGCGCGGCACAGCTCGCGCGCCAGCTGTTCGGCGCCCAGCAGCGTGGTGTCGGGCAGCACCACCATGAACTCCTCGCCGCCGTAGCGCCCCACCAGGTCCTGCGCGCGCACCCGCCCACGCAGCACGTCCACCACGCTGCACAGCACCTGGTCGCCTGCGGGGTGGCCGTAGCGGTCGTTCACGCGCTTGAAGTGGTCGATGTCCACCATCATGAGCGCGATGGGCTCGCGGGTGCGCACGGCGCGCGAGACATCGCGGTCGAGAGCGGAGATCAGCGAGCGGCGGTTGGCCACGCCGGTGAGCGGGTCGATGGCGGCCATGATGCGGTTGTTCTCGTCGGCCCGGTCGCGCGCCATGAACACAAAACCCATGGAGCTGATGAGCACCACCGAGAAGGTGGCCAGAAAGGTGAGCGTCTGCAGCGCGCTGGCCTGCAGGATGCCGGAGGCCACGGCCGTGCTGCTGAGCGCCAGCAGGGCCCGGCCGCTGAGCACGGCGGCCTCCAGCGCCAGCCCCGCCACCAGCAGCCACTGCCCGCGCCCCACCGTGGCATCGCGGCGCTCCAGCGCCGTGGCCAGCGCCCACACGGCCTGCAGGCCAATCACCAGGCCCACAAAACTCACACGGGCCGCAAAGTTGTCGATGAAGGCAATCACAAAGCCGGTGACCAGCGCGGGCGGTGCCATCAGCAAAAGCCACCGGGCAGGCTGCCCCTGGAACTGGCGGATCGCCGCGATCATGCCGACAAACACGCAAGACAGCAGCAGGTTGCCCAGCACCACCGACAGAAGGTCGGGCACCAGGCCGCGCAGCATGATGAGGCCGTGCCCGATGGCGTTGACCAGCAGGGCCGCTGCCCAGCGCCCCAGGCCGTCGCGCCGACGCCCCCAACCCACCACCGCCATGGAGGCCGCCATCATCAGCGAGCTGACAATGATCATTGCCAGCATGGTGGGAACGTGGGCAGCCATGGAGCGCGGGGGGCCTGTGGGAGGGGTGGTGGGTCAGCCCAGCATAAACCAAGCTGCGCGGCGCGCGAAACACCAATGTGCCAACCCCCAGGCGCCCTGGCGACAGGCTGGCAGCCGCCGCCCCTGCCGCCCCCCCGGGGACTGAGGGCACGGTTCAGTGCAACTGCGCGGGCTCGCCCCGGCGGCGGCCACCCGTAGAGGCACTGCCCGGCGCCCGCAGGGCCGGGCCGGGGCCGCTGCCCGCCTGTGGTGCGGCCAGGGCCTGCAAGTCTTCATGCCCATCGCCCGCGCCGTGGCCCAGCTTGAACACCTGCACCGCCCCCGCCAGGCGCGTGGCCTGCTCGCGCAGGCTTTGTGCGGCGGCGGCAGATTGCTCCACCAGCGCGGCGTTCTGCTGGGTCATCTGGTCGAGCTGGTTCACGGCGGTGTTGACCTGGCCAATGCCGTCCGACTGCTCGCCCGAGGCGGCCGTGATCTCGCCAATGATGTCGCCCACGCGTTTGACGGAGCCCACGATCTCGTCCATGGTGCTGCCCGCGTTCTGCACCAGGCGCGCGCCCGATTCCACCCGCTCGACCGAGGCGCCGATGAGCGCCTTGATCTCGCGTGCGGCCTCGGCACTGCGCCCGGCGAGGTTGCGCACCTCGCTGGCCACCACGGCAAAGCCCCGGCCCTGTTCGCCCGCACGCGCGGCTTCCACAGCCGCGTTCAGCGCGAGGATGTTGGTCTGGAAAGCAATCGAATCGATGACGCCGATGATGTCGGCGATCTTGCGCGAGCTTTGGTTGATGTCGCCCATGGTGGTGACCACCTCGCCCACCACCTGGCCGCCACGCGCGGCCACCTCGGCGGCGGTGCTGGCCAGCTGGTTGGCCTGGCGCGCAGCGTCGGCCGACTGGCGCACGGTGGCCGTGAGCTGGTCCATGCTCTGCGCGGTCTGGGCCAGGCTGCTGGCCGTGGCCTCGGTGCGGGCCGACAGATCCTGGTTGCCGCTGGCGATCTCGGCGCTGGCCGTGGTGATGCTGTCCACCGCCGTGCGCACCTGCTGCAGCATCTGCGTGTAGCGCTGGCGCATGCCCTCGACCTCTTGCACCAGCGCGCCGATTTCGTCGCGCCGCGTGGTGCGGAAAGCCTCGGTCAGGTCGCCCTGGGCCACCAGCGTGATGGCCTGGGTCAGGTCCTGCAGCGGGCGGCTCACGCCCCGGCGCAGCATCACGAACAGGCCAATGGCCAGCAGCACCACGGCCACAGCCATCAGGCCCCACACGGCCAGCGTCACGCGGCGCTGGCTGGCCATGGCCTCGCCGTCGGCCACCTCGGCCACCACCCACCAGCCACCGCCGGTCTTGCGCACCAGCGCCCAGGGGTCCGTGGCGCCCGCGCCCAGCACGGGGGCGGCCTCGCGCACAAAGCCGTCTTGCGACGCGGCCAGGGCTTCAAAGAAGGGGCGGGCCTGCGGGTAGGCCTCCAGCACGCGCTTGCCACGCGCCGTGGGGTGGTACACAAACACCGCCTTGTCGAGCGAGGTGCCGGGGTTGATCACGTAGGTGCCGCCGTGCTCGAAGAATTTGGTCTGCGTGACCTGCTTTTGCAGCATGGCGTGGAACACGCTGATGTCGTTGCCGATGAACAGCAGCGCAATCACTTTGCCCGAAGCATCTTTGGCGGGCAAGTAGTGGCCCATGTAGGGCTTGCCGCCCGCCACCGTGACGCCGGTGTAGGGCTCGCCCTTGGACACGGTGGCATAGGCCGGGTCGTCCTTGCCCAGCGGCGTGCCCTGCTGGCGCTCGCCCTTGTCGTTCTTGACCGAGGTGGTGATGCGGATGAAGTCGTCGCCCTTCTTGGCGAACACCGTGGCGATGCCGCCGGTTTCGCTGGCGAATTTATCGACCGAACCATAGTCCTCGTTGACCAGCGCGCCGTAGCTGCGCAGCTCGCCCGTGGCTTCGTCGAGCTGCATGGTGGCCTCGAAGTAGCGCTGGAAGCCCTTCATGGTGAGCTGCACCAGCTCGCGGTTGGTGTTGTCGGCCGCGTCCAGCGACTGCGCCACGCTCTGTGCCGTGTCGCCCACGCTGGCCACCACCTGCGCACGCGTGCTGCGCTCGGTCAGCACCGCAATCGCCAGCCCCACCAGCACCAGCACCAGGGCCACCAGCCCGATGGCGGCCAGCGTGACCTGCCGCGCGACAGAACGGTTGTTGGCCAGGGATGCTGCCATGGGGGATGTCTCCTGCGGGTGATTACAAATGCACAAAGCCGGCTGGGCCGGTCTGCTCTGAATCTACGGCCAGAGTCTTGTTACATTTATTCACGCATTCCCTTACGCAATTGCGCGGACTGGAGGCGCGGGGCGATTGCGCCTAGGAACCTGCTGCAGACCCCGCTGTGGCCCCCGCTGTGCACCCCGCCAGTGCCCGGTCCCGCCACGCCAGTCCGGCCGAGGTATCGGCCGCCGGGCGGTATTCACACCCCACCCAGCCGCTGTAGCCCAGCGCGTCCAGCGTCTCGAACAAAAACGGGTAGTGCAGCTCGCCCCGGTCGGGCTCGTGGCGGCCGGGCACGCCCGCGATCTGGACATGCGCCACGCGGCCCGTGGGCAGGTAGCGCTGCAGCTTGGTGGCCACGTCGCCCTCCACGATCTGGCAGTGGTACAGGTCCATCAGCACCTGGAGGTTGTCGGCCTGCACGGCGTCGAGCAGTTCGTGCGCGTGGTCCTGGCGGTTCAAGAAGTAGCGCGGCACATCGCGCAGGTTGATGGGTTCGATCAGCACCTTGCGCCCGGCGCGCGCGGCCTCGGCCGCCGCCCAGCGCAGGTTGCCCGCGCACAGGTCCTTGAGGGATTCGCGCTCCACCCCCGGCGGCACGATGCCCGCGAGCACATGGATGTGCGGGCAGTCCAGCGCCTCGGCATAGCGCAGCGCCTCGTGCACGCCCGCGCGGAACTCGGCCTCGCGCCCGGGCAATGCGGCCGTGCCGCGCGCGCCCTGGTCCCAGGCCGTGGCCATGGCGGCGCGGTCGGTGCCACCGGCCGGGGCGTTCATCAGCACCAGCTGCAGGCCGTGGTCCGCCAGCCGCGCGGCCAGCTCGGCGGGCGCGAAGGCGTAGGGGAACTGGCACTCCACCGCCGTGAACCGGTCGCGCGCGGCGGCGGCAAAGCGGTCCAGGAAGGGCAGCTCGGGGTACATCAGACTCAGGTTGGCGGCGAACTGGGGCATGGCGGGCGGGGGCGCGGGGCGCAAGACAACAAGGAATACAAGGAGAACGCGGCAGCTTATCCTGCACAGCGCGCACACCCTCGCACACCACACCAAAATACAAGCAAAAAAGGCCGTCTGCGCGCGATGGATATGCCTTTATAGCTATATATTTAATAGCATTCCATTCAACCCACAAAACGCCCGCCCACCATGCGCATCGGAGAACTCGCCCACCGCACAGGCACCACGCCCAAGGCCATCCGCCTGTACGAAGCACGCGGCCTGATGGGCGCTGTGGCGCGTGCGGGCAGCTACCGCCACTATGGCGAGGCCGATGTGGCGCGTGTGTTGCTGATCCGCCAGGCGCAGGCGCTGGGTTTTCGGCTGGCAGAGCTGGACGGCCTGCCCCACATCGACACCACCGCAGGTTGGGAGCGCATGGCCCAGCTGGTGGCCCAGCGCCGCGCCGCCGTGGCGCAGGAGCTGGCCCGCCTGGCCGCGCTGGACGCCCAGCTGGCGCTGCTGGAGGCCGAGCTGCACACCTGCGACACGCTGGCCGTGCCCGCCACGCCCCAGGCCTGCGTGGCGCCGAGCGCATTGGTGGCCCCACCGCCGCCACATGCCCCACGGCGTTCACCCGCTCCCCACCGGCATCTTTGACCGGACCGCTTGACTCTGCCCCACGGGGCAAGGTGAGCATGCCGCCATCAACAACTTCTGTGTGATGGAGATTCCGTGGCAAAACAGCACATCCTGGTCATCCTGGGCCACCCCGCCGCCGACAGCCTGTGCGCGGGCATGGCACACGCCTATGCCGAGGGCGCGCGGCAGGCGGGCGCCGAGCTGCGCTTTCTGGACCTGGGGCAGCTCACGTTCAACCCGCTGTTCCAGGGCTATGGCGCGGCGCAGCCACTGGAGCCCGACCTGCTGGCCGCGCAGGCAGACATCACCTGGGCGGACCACCTGGTGTGGGTCTACCCCCTCTGGTGGGGTGCCATGCCTGCGCTGCTCAAGGGGTTCATCGACCGCGTGCTGCTGCCGGGCTACGCGTTCAAGTACCGCCAGGGTTCGTCGCTGTGGGACAAGCTGCTGGCCGGGCGCTCGGCCGAGCTGCTGGTGACCATGGACTCGCCGCCCTGGTACTTCCGCTGGGTCACGCGCATGCCGGGCCACCACCAGATGAAGAAGGCCATCCTGGAGTTCTGCGGCATCCGGCCGGTGCGCGTGCACAGCTTTGGGCCGGTGCGTTCGGCCAGCCCGCACCAGCTGGCGCAGTGGGTGGATGCCGCACGCCAGCTGGGTGCACGGCAGGCCCGGCGCGGGCCACCGGACCGCAGCGCACGGCCGGTGGTGCAGCCCTCGGCTACGGCTTCGGCGACAACGACACCTTCGACGCCGACGTGAAGGCTGACACCGCCGCGCGGCCCACGGCCGGATCGTCGGTGAAAAAGCCATCGATGCCCGCACGCAGATAGGCCGTGATCTCGGCCACGCTGTCGCCGCGCACGGTGCCGTCGGTGGCGGGCGCCTTTTTCAGCCCGGCGGGCAGGAAGGCGTTTTCGGGCCGCAGCGTCCAGATGTGCACGCCCAGGCCTTCGGCGCGGGCGCGCGCCACCAGCGGGGTGGGCTCGCCCGGCACGCCGTCTTTCACCGGCACCACCAGCGTCTTGAACGGGCCGATGGCATTGGCGTAGGTAGCCACCTGCTTGAGGCCTTCGGACGTGATCAGGTCGGCATAGGCGCGCGTGTTGGCCGCGCCCTGGGCCACAAAGTCATAGGGCCGGCCGGATGGCGCGACCAGTTGCACCAGGCGCACGCTGCTGAGCTTGCGGATCGCCTGCAGGTTGCTGACCTCGAACGACTGCACGAACACGGGCGCATCCTTGTGGTTCCAGCCGTTCTTCTCCAGCGCTGCCAGCAGCGGTGCCTCCAGCGGCAAGCCGATGGACTGGAAGTAGGTGGGGTGCTTGGTCTCGGGGTAGATGCCGATGGTGCGGCCCGTCTTCGCGCTCTGGGCCTTGGCCAGGTCGATGACCTCCTGCAGCGTGGGCACCTCGAACTGGCCGTTATAGGCCACGTTGGCCGGGCGCTGCGCGGGGATGCGCTCGCGGGCGCGCAGGGTCTTGAGTTCGGCCAGCGTGAAGTCTTCGGTGAACCAGCCGGTAATCTGCTGGCCGTCGATGGTCTTGGTGGTTTTGCGGCCCGCAAACTCGGGGCGGTCCACCACGTCGGTGGTGGCTTCCTTCACCGAGCCGTCGGCGCCCAGGATGGCCATCGCGTTCTCGTGCCGGGCCACCAGCACGCCGTCCTTGGTGATCACCAGGTCGGGCTCGATGATGTCGGCGCCGTCGTCGATGGCCTTCTGGTACGCGGCCAGCGTGTGCTCGGGCCGCAGGGCAGATGCGCCCCGGTGGGCAATGACGGTGGGGGTGGGCGGCCAGGCCTGGGCCACGGCGCCCAGCGCCCAGGTGGTGAGCAGCGCGGCAGCGGTCACGGCGCGCAGTGCAATGTGTTTCATGCGGGTCTCCTCCAAACAGAGCCCGCACCTTAGCCGATGCGCTTGACAGCGGTGTGTCGCGCGGACGCCTAGGCGTGTTCGAAGTGGAACACCGCCGTGCCCGCACGTGCGTTGGGCAGCCAGCGCACTTCTTCGCCATCCTGCAGCCCGAAGGCGTCGAGGATGCGCAGGTCGTTCTTGGTGGCCAGCACCTCGAAGTCCTTGTAGGTACCCACGCGGATGTTGGGCGTGTCGTACCACTGGTAGGGCAGGCGCCGCGTCACGGGCATGCGCCCGCGCAGGATGGACAGGCGGTTGGGCCAGTGCGCGAAGTTGGGGAAGGCCACCACGCCCGTGCGGCCCACGCGGGCTGTCTCGCGCAGCATGGTTTCGGCATTGCGCAGGTGCTGCAGCGTGTCGATCTGCAGCACCACGTCAAAGCTGTTGTCGTCAAACATCGCCAGCCCTTCGTCGAGGTTGAGCTGGATCACGTCCACCCCGCGCTGCACGCAGGCCAGCACGTTGGCGTCGTCAATCTCCACGCCGTAGCCGCTGCAGCCGCGCTCGCGCTGCAGGTAGTCCAGCATGGCGCCGTTGCCACAGCCCAGGTCGAGGACGCGCGATCCGGGGGGCACCAGGCGCGCCAGGGCTTGCATTGCCGCTTTGTCCGTCATGCTTGCAACTCCTTGGCAATGCTATCGAAGTAAGAGCGCATCACGCCCATGTAGCGAGCGTCATCGAGCAAAAAGGCATCGTGCCCGTGGGGTGCGTCGATCTCGGCGTAGCTCACGCGGCGGCGGTTGTCGAGCAGCGCCTTGACGATCTCGCGGCTGCGCTGGGGCGAGAAGCGCCAGTCGGTGGTGAAGCTCACGAGCAGGAACTTCGCCGTGGCGCGGGCCAGGGCGCGTGTGAGGTTGCCGCCATGCGCGCGGGCGGGGTCAAAGTAGTCGAGCGCGCGGGTGATCAGCAGGTAGGTGTTGGCGTCGAAATAGTCGCTGAACTTGTCGCCCTGGTAGCGCAGGTAGCTTTCGATCTGGAACTCGATGTCTTGCGTGCTGTACAGGTAATCGCGGAGGTCCGGCGCTGGGCCGCCCCGAGCCGGACCAGCCCCCTCGGGGGGCAGCGAACCACGCGCAGCGGGGAGCGTGGGGGCACGCAGACTGCGGCCGAACTTCTCGTTCATCACGTCGTCGCTGAGGTACGTGATGTGGCCGATCATGCGGGCGATGCGCAGGCCGCGCTTGGGGATCACACCATGGCGGTAGAAGTGCCCGCCGTGAAAGTCCGGGTCGGTCACGATGGCGCGGCGGGCCACTTCGTTGAAGGCGATGTTCTCGGCAGTGAGGTTGGGTGCGCTGGCCACCACCACGGCGTGGCGCATGCGCTCGGGGTACTGCAGTGTCCAGCTCAATGCCTGCATGCCGCCCAGGCTTCCGCCCAGCACGGCGGCCAGTTGCGTGATGCCGAGGCGGTCGAGCAGGCGGGCCTGGGCGTTGACCCAGTCTTCCACGGTGACCACGGGGAAGTCCGCGCCATAGACCTCGCCCGTGTCCGGGTGGTTGTGCATGGGGCCGGTGGAGCCGAAGCAGGAGCCCAGGTTGTTCACACCGATGACGAAGAAGCGGTCGGTGTCCACCGGTTTGCCGGGGCCGATCATGTTGTCCCACCAGCCCTCGCTCTTGTCCTGCCCCGCATAAACACCTGCTACGTGGTGCGAGGCATTGAGGGCGTGGCACACGAGCACCGCGTTGGAGCGGTCGGCATTGAGCGTGCCGTAGGTCTCGTAGGCCAGGTGGTAGTCGCGGAGGGACGCGCCGCTTTGCAGCGGGAGCACCTCCGGGAAATGCAGGGACTGGGGTGTGGCAAAAAACGACATAAAAAAACCCGGCGTCGCTAAAAACGAGGCCGGGCACGGATGTCGGACGGGTCTTTAGCAGGATTTATAAAGCGCCCGCAAGCTGTGGCAAATCGGCGCGTTCGGCAAATATACCAAAAGCGCCTACCACTGTGTCCATGTCCGTGTCCGTCAGTTGCCCGTGGGCGCGAAGATCGCCAACAGCCCCAGCACCAGGAAGATCACGGCCGACACCACATGCACCGCACGGATCGGCACGCGGCGCGTGATGCGTTCGCCCAGCCAGACCACGGGCGCGTTGGCGATCATCATCCCGAGCGTGGTGCCCGCCACCACCCACAGGTAGGCGTTGTACTGCGCGGCCAGCATGACGGTGGCGATCTGCGTCTTGTCGCCCATCTCGGCCAGGAAGAATGCGACCACGGTGGTGCCAAACACACCCCAGCGCGGCGAACCATCGGCCTCGCCTTCGTCCAGTTTGTCGGGGATCAGCATCCACACGGCCATCGCAATGAACGACGCGCCCAAAATCCAGCGCAGCACCTGCGGCACCACGAAGGTGGTCACCCAGGCGCCCACGGCACCGGCCAGGCCGTGGTTGACCAGGGTGGCGACCAGGATGCCCAGCACGATGGGCCAGGGTTTGCGAAAGCGGGCGGCGAGCACCAGCGCCAGAAGCTGCGTCTTGTCGCCCATTTCGGCGAGCGCGACGATGGCGGTGGAGATGAAAAACGGTTCCATGTGGGGGTCCTATCCGGCCGGATGGGTGGAAAACGCATTG
Source organism: Acidovorax sp. GW101-3H11 (assembly GCF_001633105.1). Taxonomy (GTDB): domain Bacteria; phylum Pseudomonadota; class Gammaproteobacteria; order Burkholderiales; family Burkholderiaceae_C; genus Acidovorax. Next base: position 53,148 of record NZ_LUKZ01000013.1, on the reverse strand, counting down.
ACTGCACCCCGACTCCGGCCATGTGGATCGGTTTGCAGTCAATGGTCTCGCCCAGCTAAAAAACCGCATACGCCATAGGCCCACCGGGCCCAAGTTTGTTGACGCATGCCCCCGGTGCGTTGCACAGCCGGGCGGGCTACTCCCCAAAGACCCGACGATTTTACCCTATGGTTTGTCCGGAGATTGGCCACAAAACCACGCCGTTCGCCTGTTTTGGGGCGTCTGGCCCAGAAATAATCCCCCACACCGCCCATAAAGTGATTGATAATGGGTTCGCTTCTCTGCTTGCAGAGGGGCAGCTAACTTAGCGGTGATTGGTCAGTTTCGCGTCTTTGAAGTCGTCACAGGTTTGTTGATTGCGTCGGGCTCCATCGCGTTTTCATGTTTTTTCAGGAGTCCTTCATGGGCAACAAACTCTACGTGGGCAACCTGCCCTATTCCTTCCGCGACCAAGATCTGGAACAAACCTTCAGCCAGTTCGGCTCCGTGGGCAGCGCCAAGGTCATGATGGAGCGCGACACCGGCCGTTCCAAGGGTTTCGGCTTTGTCGAAATGGGCAGCGATGCCGAAGCACAAGCTGCCATCCAAGGCGTGCATGGCCAAAACTTTGGCGGCCGTGACCTCGTGGTCAACGAAGCCCGTCCCATGGAGCCCCGCGCTCCCCGTAGCGGTGGCTTCGGTGGCGGCAATGGCGGCGGCGGCGGTTACGGCGGTGGCCGTAGCGGCGGTGGTGGTGGCTACGGCGGCGGCGGTTACGGCGGTGGCCGTGAAGGCGGCGGTGGCGGCTACGGCGGTGGCCGCGGCGGTTACTAAAAAGACCATTTCTGCAGGCGTTCGCGTCTGCAGATGGCAAAAAAGAAGGAGCCTTTGGGCTCCTTTTTTTATTGCCAGGCCGTCCTGCACAACAGGTGCCGCCCCTGAGCCGATGGCCTGCGCGGCGGTGGAGCCCGGGGCCATTTCTGGTGCCCGCGCAGCATGGGCGCCACAACGGACATTGCCGCTTGCTTTTTCCGCAAAAGTGTGGCGCATAATGGGTTGGCGGGGTTCTCCCGCTTTCCAAGTTTGCGGGGATCCGTCAGTTTCGCGCTGAGAGCGTCATTGAGATTAGCTGGCTGCGTTTTCGGGACTCCATCGCTTTATCCATGTGTTTTTGAGGAGTCCCTCGATGGGCAACAAACTGTACGTCGGCAACCTGCCTTATTCCGTGCGCGACAGCGATCTGGAGCAGGCTTTTGGCCAATTCGGCGCGGTCACCAGTGCCAAGGTGATGATGGAGCGTGACACGGGCCGTTCCAAGGGCTTTGGCTTTGTGGAAATGGGCAGCGACGCAGAAGCCCAGGCGGCCATCCATGGCATGAACGGCCAGCCCCTGGGCGGCCGCAGCATCGTGGTCAATGAAGCCCGTCCCATGGAGCCCCGCCCGCCCCGCAGTGGCGGTTTTGGCGGCGGCGGTGGTGGCGGCTACGGCGGCGGTGGCCGCAGTGGTGGTGGCGGTGGTTACGGCGGCGGCCGTGAAGGCGGCGGTGGTGGCTATGGTGGCGGTGGCCGCGATGGCGGCGGCGGTTACGGTGGTGGTGGTGGTGGCGGCCGTGGCGAAGGCGGCTTCCGCAGCCCCTACGGCTCCGGTTCGCGCAACGGCGGTGGCGGCGGTCGCAATGGTGGTGGCGGCGGCTACGGCGGTGGCGGCAACGGCGGCTACTGAGCCCTCCGTCCGGTTTTCTCGCAAGAAGCCCCTTCGGGGGCTTTTTTCATGCCCCGACATCCAGGGCGTGGCGTCCTGCCAAACCTTGGCGACGCTGAAACAGCCCACCGATTTCAAAACTGGCACTGCACCGGCCAGCGCTCCCGCGCAAGGGCCGCCAAGCCGCGCATACGGCGCTTCGCTGGCGGGCGCCGGGAACGTCCCAGCGCGCAACGCCCCAGGGGGCTACTCGTCGATTCGGCGTTTGCGCGGGCGTCCCGCCAGCACCTTGTCGAACACGGCATTGGGCAGCAGGCGCAGCAGTTTGGCCACCACGCCCATCTGCCAGGGGATGACCCGGTAGCTCACGCCCGCAGCAATCGCCCGGTAGGCGCGGTCGGCAAAATCCCCGGGCTGCATCAGGAACGGCATGCCGTAGCGGTTTTTCTGGGTGAGTGGTGTGTCGATGTAGCCGGGCGAGATGGTGACCACCCGCACGCCGTGCGGGCGCATTTCGCCACGCAGGCTTTCGCAGTAGCTGATGACGGCGGCCTTGCTGGCGCAGTAGGCGCCGTGCCCCGGCAGGCCCCGGATGCCCGCCACGCTGCCAATGCCCACCAGTGTGCCGCTGCCGCGCTGCACCATGCCATCCACAAAGGGCTGGAAGGTGGCGGCCATGCCGATGTTGTTGGTGGCAAAGGTGCGCGCCATCACCTCGATGTCGCTGCGCACGGCGGTGTCCATGCCCACGCTGATGCCAGCGTTGGCGATGACCACGTCGGGCACCCCCTGGCGCGCCAGGCAGGACTGGCCTGCGGCCACGATGCTGTCGGCCACGGCCACATCAGCACTATAAATTTCATAGCAATCAGAGCTTATCCCTTGCGCGGTAGCCCATGTTTTGACCTCTTCTGTGCGGCGCGCAGCCAGGGCCAGCCGGTAGCCCGCCTGGTGAAAACGCAGAGCCAGTGCCTGGCCAATGCCGCTGGACGCGCCGGTGATGAAAACGAGGGGGGTGGTCATCTCAGTTATCCGTTGTGCTGTGAATCACCCGCAGCGCGTGAAACTGGCGCGCAAGGGCCGCCCCGCCACGCTGGCTGCGTCCCCCGTCCCCTGGCGCGAAGCGCGCAGAGAGAAGGGGGAAGGCGCGAAGCGACTCAGGGGGTTGTCTCATTTCTTGCCCGGCAGGATCATGCCGCGCACGCGCCCGCGCAATTGCAGCACCTGGTCAAGGTTGTCGTAGTCCATGCCATCGGCCGTGAAGCGGTCGTTGCCCCGCGTGAGCGTCACGGGCTGGTCCGACCGCACGCGCTCGGTGTTGGTGAAGGCGTGCAGGAACTCGCCCCGGAACTCCATGCGCGGCTGCGCCAGCGCCCCGGGTTTGGCGGGCAGGGGCTCGCGGGTGACGATGGCGTTGCCAAACAGCTGCACCTCCGAGCCATCGGCATTGCTCAACGCACGGTTGGCGGTCGCCACGGTGAGCCGACCGTCAAGGCCGATCGAGCGCATGCGGACCTTGTCGATCTCCAGCGTGTCCGTGTCGGGGTAGTGCCGGGCTTCCGTGCCCTGCACCTCGCTCTGCAGGCGTCCCGTGGCGTCAAAACTCTTCACCGAAAAATTCTTCATGAAGTAGTCGGGCTGGTGTTTGACGGGGCGGTCGATGGCGGGCAATTGCGGCATGGGCGCATTGCGCACCAGCCACCAGGTGCCCAGGGCCAGCAGGCCCATCAGCAGCACGGGCAGGTAGATCGAGAGCTGGTCCCAGCCCTGGCGGATCACACGGATCATGCGGTGTAGTCCGCCAGCAGCGCGGCATAGCGGCCCGTGGCCACGAGCAGCAGGTCGCACAGCTCGCGCGCCGCCCCGTCGCCGCCGCGCGCCTGGGTGACGAAATGCGCCGCGTGGCGCACCTCGGTCTGGGCGTTGGCAGGCGCGCAGGCAAACGCGCTGCGGCGCATGACGGGCAGGTCGGGCCAGTCGTCGCCCATGGCCGCCGCCTGCGCCCAGGTCAGGCCCAGGGTGGCCAAAATCTGCTCGGCGGCGGGGCGTTTGTCTTCGGTGCCGAACACCGCGTGCTCGACGCCCAAAGCTTTCAGGCGCACCCGCAGCGGCGCAGAGTCCCGCCCCGTGATCACAGCAGGCGTGATGCCCGCCTTTTGCAGCAGCTTGAGGCCATGCCCGTCCAGCGTGTTGAAGCGCTTGATGGTTTCGCCCGTTTCGCTGAAGTACAGGCCGCCGTCGGTGAGCACGCCGTCCACATCAAAAAAGGCCACGCGCACGCCCTGGGCGCGCAGCAGCAGCTCGGGGTCGATCTGCAGGGCAGGGGAAGAGGAGGTCTGCGAAGACTGCGCCATCGTCAGATCACCTTCGCCCGCATGAGGTCGCCAATGTGCACCACGCCCACCAGCACACCCGCTGCATCCAGCACCAGCACACTGGTGATGGCATGCGCCTCCATCATTTCGGCGGCGTCCACAGCCAAGGCATCAGGAGCAATCCGGCGCGGGTGGGGGTGCATGACCTGGGCGGCCGTGGCCGTGCGCAGGTCCGCCCCGGCCTCGATTCGGCGGCGCAGGTCGCCGTCGGTGAAGATGCCCAGCACCTGCCCGGCGGCATCGACGATGGCCGAGGCGCCCAGGCCCTTGGCGCTCATCTCGCGCATGAGGTCGCTGAACGAGGCCTCGGGCGCCACGCGCGGCACCTCGGTGCCCGAGCGCATCACGTCGCTCACGTGGGTGAGCAGCTTGCGGCCCAGCGCACCGCCGGGGTGCGAGCGGGCAAAGTCTTCGGGGCGGAAGCCCCGGGCGTCCAGCAGGGCCACGGCCAGCGCATCGCCCATGGCCAGCTGGGCCGTGGTGCTGGCGGTGGGGGCCAGGTTCAGGGGGCAGGCTTCGCGCTCCACGCTGCAGTCCAGCACCAGGTCCGCATAGCGGGCCAACGTGGACTGCAGGCCGCCGGTCATGGCGATCAGCGGGGCGCCCAGGCGCCGCAGCACGGGCAGGATGGCCGTGAGTTCGCCGCTTTCGCCGCTGTTGGAGATGGCCAGCACCAGGTCGTCGCCCGTGACCATGCCCAGGTCGCCATGGCTGGCCTCGGCGGGGTGCACAAAAAAGGCGGGGGTGCCGGTGGATGCGAGCGTGGCAGCAATCTTGCGGCCCACATGGCCACTTTTGCCCATGCCCATCACCACCACACGGCCCCGGGCCTGCAGCACCATCTGTACGGCCTGGGCAAACACGCCATCGACGCGGGCCGCCAGTCCGGTCAGGGCCGCAGCCTCGATATCAAAGGTTTCGCGGGCCAGGCGCAGGGCCTGGTCGGCATCAAAAGGGGGCAGCGCGGCGGGGGCGGGAGTCATCCGGGGATTCTATCGACCGGGCATGCCCGGCGGGCCCTGCCAACGGATGCCCTCTGGCACGGACCGTGCATCGCCTGCAGAAAACATCCTTGCTGGCGCACAAGCCTCGGATAGCATCGAACCCATGTCTTCTCTCGCCCTCACACTGCTTTACCTGCTGGCCGCGGTGCTGGGCGTGGTGACTTGCCGCAGCCTCAAGCTGCCGCCCATGCTGGGCTACCTGGCGGCCGGGGTGCTGATTGGCCCGCACGCGCTGGCGCTGGCCCAAAACTCCGAGGGTGTGCGCCACCTGGGCGAGTTCGGCGTGGTGTTCCTGATGTTCGCCATCGGGCTTGAGTTCAGCCTGCCCAAGCTGCGCGCCATGCGCAAACAGGTGTTTGGCCTGGGGCTGATGCAGGTGGTGCTGACCATGGTGGTGCTGACGGTGCTGGCCCTGGTGCTGTCGCGCTGGGCAGGCGGGGTGTGGGACATGGGCTGGCAGACGGCGCTGGCGCTGTCGGGCGTGATGGCCATGAGCAGCACGGCGATTGTGGTCAAGCTCATGGCCGAACGGGCCGAGCTGGAGAGCGAACACGGCCGCCGCGTGATGGGCATCCTGCTGTTCCAGGACCTGGCCGTGGTGCCGCTCTTGGTGCTGATTCCGGCGCTGGGGTCGTCGCCCGACCAGTTGCTCACCTCACTGGGCTGGGCGCTGATCAAGGCCACGGTGCTGGTGGGCCTGCTGCTCACCGGCGGGCAGCGCCTGATGCGCTGGTGGCTCACGCTGGTGGCGCGGCGCAAGAGCGACGAGCTGTTCATGCTCAACCTGCTGCTGATCACGCTGGGCCTGGCCTGGCTGACCGAGGTGGCGGGCCTGAGCCTGGCGCTGGGCGCCTTCATCGCCGGGGTGCTGGTGTCCGAGACGGAGTACAAGCACCAGGTGGGCACGGACATCCGGCCCTTCCACGACGTGCTGCTGGGCCTGTTCTTCATCACCATCGGCATGATGCTGGACTGGCACATCCTGGTGGACCGCTGGGCGCTGGTGCTGGCGCTGCTGGTGGTGCCGCTGCTGCTCAAGCTCGTGATCATCCTGGTGCTGGCGCGCGGCATGGGCGCCACCACGGGCGTGGCGCTGCGTACGGGGCTGTACCTGGCGCAGGCGGGCGAGTTCGGGTTTGTGCTGCTGTCGCTCACGCAGGGCAACGGGCTGGTGCAACCGGCGCTGATGAACCCCATCCTTGCGGCCATGGTGCTGTCGATGTTGGCCACGCCCTTCCTCATCATGTACAGCAACCGCATCGTGATGAAGCTGGTGGCCAGCGACTGGCTGCAGCAGTCGCTGCAGATGACGAGCATCGCGCGCAAGTCCATCAACACCAGCAAACACGTGATCATCTGCGGCTACGGCCGCTGCGGCCAGAACCTGGCGCGCATGCTGGAGCACGAGGGCATCCCCTACATGGCGCTGGACCTGGACCCGGACCGCGTGCGCCAGGCGGCGGCGGCGGGCGACTCGGTGGTGTACGGCGACGCCACCCGCCTGCAGGCCCTGATGGCCGCCGGCCTGGTGCGCGCGAGCGCCGTCGCCGTGACCTACATCGACGTGCCCGCCGCGCTGAAGGTGCTGGCCAATGCGCGCTCGCACGCGCCGCAGGTGCCGGTGGTGGTGCGCACACAGGACGATGCCCACCTCGACAAACTGCAGGAAGCCGGTGCGACCGAGGTGGTGCCCGAGGCGATTGAAGGCTCGCTGATGCTGGCCAGCCACGCGCTGGCCCTGGTGGGCGTGCCCATGCGCCGCGTGCTGCGGCTGGTGCAGGACCAGCGCGATGCGCGCTACAACCTGCTGCGCGGCTACTTCCACGGCGCGGACGATGACACGGTGAACGAGCGCGACCAGGAGCGCCTGTCCACCCTGAACCTGCCACCCGGCGCCACCGCCCTGGGCCACAGCCTGGGCCAGCTGGCCCTGCCCGCGATGGGTGTGCGCGTGGTGAACCTGCGGCGCGGCAACGGCCACCTGAGCGCGGCCGTGGACGAAGCCCTGCTGGCCGAAGGCGACACGCTGGTTCTGTCAGGCCACCCGGCGGCGCTGGCGCTGGCAGAGGACAAGCTGCTCCGAGGGTGACCGCCCTGGGCGGCTGCGCAGCAGCAAGGACTGCGCCAGCGGCAGAGAGGGCGCCGAATTCTGATTAAAAATCGGCCTTACCGCGCTCCCACCATGCCTTTGTAGCTATATATTTAATAGCGTTCAGAGCTGCGCAGCAGGCCCGGGCCGCCCGAACAGGTAGCCCTGGAAGCGCTGGCAGCCGTTGCGCAGCAAGAACGCGCGCTGGCCTTCGGTTTCCACGCCCTCGGCCACCACGTCCAGGGCCAGGCTGTGGGCCAGGGTGATGATGGTGCAGGCGATGGCGGCGTCGTTGGGGTCGGTGAGCACGTCGCGCACAAAGCTCTGGTCGATCTTGAGCTGGTCCAGCGGCAGGCGCTTGAGGTAGCTCAGCGACGAGTAGCCCGTGCCAAAGTCATCCAGCGCAAACCCCACGCCCAGCGTGCGCAGGGCCTGCATCTTGAGGATGCTGTCCTCCACGTCGTGCAGCAGCAGGCTTTCGGTGAGCTCCAGCTTGAGCCGCCGCGCATCCGCGCCCGAGTCGCGCAGCACGGCCAGCACGTCTTGCACAAACTCGCTCTGGCGGAACTCCTGCGCGCTCACGTTCACGGACAGGGTCCAGCCGGCCCTGGCGGGGTCGGCCGCCCACAGTGCGAGCTGGTGGCAGGCCATGGCCAGCACCTGCCGGCCCAGGGGCAGGATGAGGCCGGTCTGCTCGGCCAGCGGGATGAAGTCGGCGGGTGGCACCATGCCGCGCTGGGGGTGGTTCCAGCGCACCAGGGCCTCGGCGCCCAGCAGCTGGCCGGTGGCGTCCACCACCGGCTGGTAGTGCAGCAGGAACTCGGCGCGCGCAAGCCCCAGGCGGATGTCGCCCTCCAGCGCCGAGCGCGCGGACGCGGCGGCCTGCATGGCGGGGTCGAAGAAACACAGCATGTTGCGCCCCTGGGCCTTGGCCTGGTACATGGCCAGGTCAGCGCGCTTGAGCAGCTCCTGCACCGGCTGCTGCGCGTCCCGGAACAGCGCGATGCCGATGCTGGGCGTGCTGTGCATCTCGCAGCCCTCGATCTGGTAGGGCTGGTTGAGCGCGGCCAGCACCTTCTGCGCCACCGCTTCGGCCTCGGCGGCGGCCTCGGCCTCTTCGGCGTGCAGGCCTTCGATCACCACCACAAACTCGTCGCCCCCCAGGCGTGCCACGGTGTCGGTGGCGCGCACACAGGCGCTCACGCGGGCGCCCACCTGCACCAGCAGCCGGTCGCCCCATTCGTGGCCCAGGGTGTCGTTGATGCCCTTGAAGTTGTCCAAGTCGAGGAACAGCAGGGCGCCGTGGCAACCCTCGCGGGTGCTGGAGGCCACAGCGCGCTCCAGCCGGTCCATCAGCAGGCGCCGGTTGGGCAGGCCGGTGAGTTCGTCATAAAACGCCAGGCGCTGGATCTGGGCCTCGGCCAGCTTGCGCTCGGTGATGTCGCGCGCCACGCCCCGGTAGCCGGTGAAGCGGCCTTCGGCATCGAAGATGGGCTCGCCGCTGATCGACACCCAGATGGGCTGGCCGTCGTGGGTCCGGCGCTGCATCTCGAAGTCGTGGAACACCTGGTGCGCCTCCAGCAGCGCGCGGTGGTCGCGCCACTGGCCTTCGTCCACAAAGGTCTCGGGCAGCTCCCAGCGCGTGAGGCCGTAGTGCACCTCGTCGGGCACGCCGGTTTTCTGCTGGGCATTGCCGTCCAGCCGCACAAAGCGGAACTGCGCGTCCTGCTCCCAGTACCAGTCCGACGAGAGCTGCGTGAGGCTGCGCCAGCGCGCCTCGCTCAGGCGCAGGGCCTCCAGGGTGCTGAGGTAGTCGGTGACATCGGTGAAGGTACGCACCCGCCCGCCGGGCTCCAGCGCGCGGGTGCGCACCTCGATGTAGCGGCCATTGTGCGTGCGCCGCACGTACGAGTCAGGCATGGTGAGCTGCCCGCCGTGCGCCGCGTATTCCGAGGCCACGTAGTTGCGCGCCATGGGCTCGATGAGCTGGAACTGCGGACCGAAGTCGCCCCGCTCGGTCTGGAAGCGCACCACGTCCTCCACCTTGGGCTGGCTGGCCAGCAGGTCCTCGGGCAGGTCGAGCAGCTCCAGGTAGCGCCGGTTGTAGACCCGGATGCGCCCTTCGGCGTCCACGCTGGTGATGCCCTGGGAGATGTTGGCCAGCGTGGCCTCCAGCGCCCGGGTTTTTTCGCCCAGCAGGGCGCCGGTGCGCAGCAGTTCGGCATCAATCGCGCTGCGGGCCAGCTCGGCGCGGCGCGCGGTCTCCAGCTGGCCCACGGTATTGAGCAGGGGCTGCAGGAACGACACATCCGCCTGCGAATAACCCTCGGCGCGGTTGGCCAGGCCCACCATGGCCACCAGCTCGCCCGCCGCGTGGATGGGCAGGCCCAGGTAGGTGTGCAGCGTGGGGTGGCCCGGCGGGGTGCCTGCGGCGCGCGGGTCGTGGCAGGCGTCGTTGCTGATCACGGGCTCGCCAGAGACCAGGGCCGCGCCCACCAGCGAGTGCAGGCTGTCGAACACCATGCCCTCCTCGGCGTGCTGCGCATACAGCGCGCGGGAGGCCGCGTCCCAGCTGATGTCGGTCATGGCGTGCACCCGCAAGAAGGGGTGGCCGTCGGCCGCGCGCTGCACCTGGCCCACCAGGCCGAAGGCGCTCTGGCTGAGCGACATCAGTTCTTCGAGCAAGGCCTCGAACGCCGCCCGGGGCCCGGAGCTGGCGATGAACATGGCCTGGGCGCGCGAGATGGCCTGCAGCAGCCGGTGCTGGCGCGCCAGCATGGCCTCGGCCGCCAGGCGGGCGCGGGCGCTAGAGCTGCGCTCAAGCACTGCGTCGATCTGCGCGGGCAGTGTGAGCAGGTAGTCCAGGGCCGGGTCCTGCACGGCAAAGTCGTCAAAGCCATGCCGCATGGCCTGCGCCGCATGGGTTTCGGCCCCCATGCGCACGATGATGATGGCGGGCACACCGGCCAGCAGCTGCAGCAAATCAAAGGCCGTGCCCCCCAGGGTGCTCTGGGCGGCCAGCACGATGTCGGGCCGCCGCTGCTGGTGCTGCAGGTGTTCACGCGCCTGCGCCAGCGACGCACAGACTTCCACCTGCCAGCCCGACCAGGGGTCTGCCAATGCGCCCGCCACCGCCTGGGCATGGGCGTGGTCGCCTTCGATCAGCAGGATGGAGATGGGCATGGGCCAATCTTCTGTGGAAGGGCTTGGCCTGCAAGGCAGCCGCGCCGGGGGTGTAACAGCAATGAAACATTATGGGGGCTGGGGGTGGCCCCGGGAGCGCAGAACAGCGCACGCAGGCGGCTGATTACACTTCAGCCCTTCGCGCGGGAAAGCCGTTGCCCGGCCCCCACACCCGTGCCCCTTGATCCCCTTCTCTTTTCCCATGCAGCCACTCAGCGTCAACGACTACCTCCGCCAGCACATCCGCACCGTGCCCGACTGGCCCGCAGCGGGCGTGCAGTTCCGCGACATCACGCCGCTGCTGCAGGACCCCAAGGTGTTCCGCGTGCTCATCGACGCCTTTGTGCACCGCTACATGGACAAGGCCCTGCGCCCCGATGTGGTGGCCGGGCTGGATGCGCGCGGCTTCATCCTGGGTGCGGTGGTGGCCTATGAACTCAACGTGGGCTTCGTGCCCATCCGCAAGAAGGGCAAGCTGCCCTTCACCACGGTCGAGGAGACCTACGAGCTGGAGTACGGCAGCGCCACCGTGGAGCTGCACACCGACGCCGTGAAGGCGGGCGACCGCGTGCTGCTGATCGACGACCTCATTGCCACCGGCGGCACCATGATGGCCGGTCGGCGTCTGCTGGAGAAGCTGGGCGCCACGGTGACCGAAGGCGCGGCCATCGTGGACCTGCCCGAACTGGGTGGCTCGGACCGCCTGCGCGCATCGGGCCTGCCGCTGTACACGCTGGTGGATTTTGCGGGGCACTGAATCAGGGCCTGATGGACGCGCCTAGCGGCGCAACGCCCGCCACAAGCAAAGAAGCCCTCCGCATGGAGGGCTTCTTTTTTGGGAGACCGCGCCCGGCGCTCAGCGCAGCTCGCCGTACTGGGTGCTGCTGAGGTCGGGCGAGGGGCTGTCTGCCCCGGGCATTTCGGTGTCTTCAAACCCGGTGGGCTGCGCCGGGGGGAGCAGCGGGCCGGAGCGCACGGGCACGCCCGGCTTGGCCGCCGCTGCCGGGGCCGCCGTGGCGCCTGCCGCGTTGGCCAGGGCGCGCTTGAAGGCGGCCACTTCGTCGGCCTCGATGGGTTCGAACCGGGGGGCAGGGCGCTGCTCGCCCACCGGCGCCGCCACAGGGGGCCGGGCGGGTGCCGCAGTAGCCGGGGGTGCGGCCGGGCGCTGGGGTGCTGCGCCGACGGGTGCAGCTGTGGGTGCAGGCGCTGGAGCCGGAGCTGACGCTATGGGGAAGATGGGGTTGGCAGGTGCCACCACCGGGGCGGGTGCCGCCACGGGCGGCTTGCGCACCGGGGCCGCAGCCACAGGCGCCGCTGGCACAGGCAGCGCCGCCCCCTGGGGCGCCACGCCTTTTTGGGGAATGCCCACGGCCACATGGTCATTGATGCGCCAGTACACGGCCGTCACCAGGATGTCGTAGCGGGTCTTGGCGGTCTGGGCGATCAGCGCCTCGATTTCGGACAGGCGCACCGTCTCGCCGCCATATTCGCGCGCCAGGTCCATCATCACCAGGAACTGGCGGCCGCGCTGGTCCAGCGACAGCACCTTGAACTTGTAGCTGGCCGACAGCACCCCGGCGCGCACCATGGCATCACGCACCACGGTGTAGAGCAGCTCGCGGCGCTCCATGCGCTCGTTCTTGCGGTTGGCCGCGTGTTCGGGGGGTGGGGGCTCGACCAGGGGTTTGCCCATGCGGCCGGGGTGCAGCGGCACGGTGGCGTCGGCATTCAACAGACCCGACGGTTCTGCGGCTGGCCGGGGCTTGGGGGGGGCGGGTTTGCGGCTGAACCAGCTGAACAGGGACATGGCTTGCTTTCTTCGGATGGTGCCTGGACAAAATCCAAATCGAGTGTAACTTGCTGTACCCCTCGCACAGCCCCGAACAAGCCCGCAAATCCCGCGTCTGCGGGGCGCCTGTCAGGTCGCCGCAACGCGGCGGCGGCGGTTGCCCAGGCGCTTGGCCAGCACCGCCCCGGCAGCCATCGCCAAACCCAGGGCAATGGCGGGCTGGCGGTTGGTGAGTTCGGTGAAGCGGATGGCCGTGAGGCTCCAGAGCTTGCAGGGCGCACTGGCCTGCACAGTGGCGCTGCGCGCGCGGTGCGAGAAAAACGCGCCTTCGCCCACCACCGAGCCCGCGCCCACGATGGCCAGGCGCAGGCGCTCTTTTTCGTCCTGGTAGTGCACGCTCAGGCTGCCGCTTTCCACCAGGTACAGGGTGCGGTCGGTGGCCCCCTGGCTGAAAAGCACCTGCCCGGCGGGCAGCACCACGGGCAGCAGGTAGGACGAGAGCACCTCCCACTGCGCGGGGGAGAGGGGGTTGGTCATGCTGTCGTCAGCGGTGGTTTGCGCAATGGCGTCCAGCAAACCTTTGAGGTCAACCTTGATGGCAGCGGGGGTGGGGGCATTCATGATGCGTCGAAAGTACCGTTGTTACAGATCGGACACAAGCGCTGTTTACGTCCGTTTACAACATAAGCGACAGGCGGCGGCGCGGGCGCCCTGGCCGGGCGCCCCGCCTACTTGCCGATGCAGAAGCTGGAGAAGATCACGCCCAGCAGGTCGTCGGAGCTGAACTCGCCGGTGATGGCGCTCAGGGCGTTCTGGGCCAGGCGCAGTTCCTCGGCCAGCAGATCGAGGGCCGGGCCCTGGGCCTGCAGCTGGTCGGCGGCCTCCTGCAGGTGGGCCGACACGGCGCGCAGCGCCTCGATGTGGCGGGCGCGCGCGATGTAGAGGCCTTCAGGCGCCGACTGCCAGCCCGCCACCTCCAGCAGGATGCGCCGCAGCCGGTCCAGCCCCTCGCCCGTGCGTGCAGACAGCCACACGCCCGGCCGGGTTTCGGCGTGCCCGGCCCCTTCTGCGGCGGTGGCGGCCCCCCCCGGGGCGCGGTCCAGCTTGTTCCAGACATCGATCACCGGGATGGTTGGAGGTAGTTTTTGGGCCAGTGCGCGCGCTATGTCTGCCTCAGAAGCTATGTATTCCATAGCATCCTGGCGCGACAGGTCGTGCAGGAACAACACCGCGTCGGCCCCCGCAATCTCGTCCCAGGCGCGGGCGATGCCAATGCGCTCCACCTCGTCGTCGCTGTCGCGCAGGCCCGCAGTGTCGATGATGTGCAGGGGAACCCCCTCGATCTGGATGGTCTGCTGCACCTTGTCGCGGGTGGTGCCTGCGATGGGGGTGACGATGGCCAGTTCGGCCCCGGCCAGCGCGTTGAGCAGCGAGCTTTTGCCCGCATTGGGCTGCCCGGCAATCACCACCTTGATGCCCTCGCGCAGCAAGGCGCCCTGGCGCGCCCGCTGCATCACCGAGGCCAGGGTCTGCTGCAGATTCGATAGCTGCCCGTGCGCATCGGCCTTGCGCAGGAAGTCGATTTCTTCTTCAGGAAAGTCGAGCGTGGCCTCGACCAGCATGCGCAGATGGATGAGCGCATCGCGCAGGCCATGGATCTCGGCCGAGAACGCGCCGGTGAGCGAGCGGCTGGCGCTGCGCGCGGCGGCCTCGGTGCTGGCGTCGATCAGGTCCGCAATCGCCTCGGCCTGTGCCAGGTCGATCTTGTCGTTCAGGAAAGCCCGTTCGGTGAATTCGCCCGGCTGGGCCACGCGCAGGCCCGGCAGGCAGGGCTGGCCCGTGGCCGGGTCGGTGGCGGCGCCCGCCTCCAGGCAGCGCGCCAGCAGCAGCTGCAGCACCACGGGCCCGCCGTGGGCCTGCAGCTCCAGCACGTCCTCGCCGGTGTAGCTGTGCGGGCCGGGGAAGTACAGCGCCAACCCCTGGTCGATGGCCTGGCCCTGCGCATCCCTAAACGGCAGGTAGGTGGCCTCGCGGGGCTTGAGTGCCCGGCCGCACAGGGCCTGCACCAGCGCGCCGATGGCCCGGCCCGACACCCGCACGATGCCGACGGCACCCCGGCCCGGAGCGGTAGCGATGGCGACGATGGGGTCCTGGTGGCGGGGGAGCATGGGCGGCAATCTATGGAAAAGGAGCGCCGAAACTGGCGCGGCCCAGGCGCGAGACACCGCGCAAGGGCCGCCCCGCCGCGCTGGTGTCGTCCCCCTTCCCGCGCGAAGCGCGAGAGAAGGGGGAAGCGGCGCAGCCGCTCAGGGGGATGTCACTTAAAACTGGGCAGATTGAACTGCGGTGGCACCCCCATGCGGGTGTTGATGATCCACTGCTGTGCAATCGACAGGATGTTGTTCGTCAGCCAGTACAGCACCAGACCGGCCGGGAAGAAGAAGAACATCACACTGAAGATCAGCGGCATGAACCACATCATCTTGGCCTGCATCGGGTCTGGCGGTGCTGGGTTCAGGGCCGTCTGCAGCAACGAGGACAGCGTCATCAGCAGGGGCAGAATGAAGAACGGGTCGGGCGTGGACAGGTCGTGGATCCAGCCGATCCAGGGCGCGTTGCGCATCTCGACGCTGGACAGCAGCACCCAGTACAGCGCGATGAACACGGGGATCTGGATCATGATGGGGAAGCAGCCACCCATGGGGTTGACCTTTTCCTCGCGGTAGATGCGCATCATCTCCTGCTGCATCTGCTGCGGCTTGTCCTTCAGGCGCTCGCGCATCTCCATGATCTTGGGGTTGATGGCCTTCATCTTGGCCATGCTGGCGTAGGCCTTGGCGTTGAGCCAGTAGAACGCGATCTTGAGCAGCAGCACCAGGCCCACAATCGCCCAGCCCCAGTTGCCCAGAATCTTGTGCAGCTGGTCCAGCAGCCAGTACAGCGGCTTGGACAGGATGGTGAGCCAGCCGTAGTCCTTGACCAGTTCCAGGCCGGGGTACAGCTTTTCCATCATCGTCTCGACCTGCGGGCCCGCAAACAGGCGCGCGTCCACGGTCTTGCTCGTGCCGGGCTCGATGGCGCCCAGCGAAGTCAGCATGCCCACAGAGTACAGGTTGGTGTCCACCTTGCGGGTGAACAGCTCGCGCTGGGTGCCGTCGGCCAACAGCCAGGCGGTAGCGAAGTAATGCTGCACCATGGCCACGTAGCCATTGGGCGAATCGCGGGGGATATCAACCTTGCCGTTTTCGATGTCCTTGAACTCGATCTTCTGGTACTTCTTGGCGTCGGTGTACACGGCCGGGCCGGTGAAGGTGGAATAGAACGACGACTCGCCCGGTGGCTTGTTGCCGTCACGCACCAGCTGCAGGTACAGCTGGGGCGACACGGCAGCGGCGCCGGTGTTGACGACTTCGTGCTTGACGGCGATGTCATAGGCGCCGCGCTTGATGGTCCAGGTCTTGGCCAGCTTCACGCCACCCTGGCTGGGCGACTCGAAGCGGATGCTCAGCTCGTCCTGACCGTCCTTGAGTTCACGCGGGCCGGGCACGGCCGCCATCACGGTCTTGTGCGTGGGGAAGCCACCACCGATCAGCCCCGTCTGCGCCACGTAGACGCGCTGGGCGCTCTCGTCCAGCAGCAGGAAGTTGCGGTTCTTCTCGGTCATGTCGGCGTGCTGCAGCAGCTCGGCATGGGTGAGCGTGCCACCTTCGCTGTCGAAGGTGAGGCGGTACAGGTCGGTCTTGACCTCGATGCGCTCCCGCGCGGCTGCGGGTGCAGCGGCCGGGGCGGGCTGGCCCGGAACGGCCGCAGCGCCCTGGGCAGCAGCCGCCGCCACAGGCGCCGTGGACGCAGGCACACTGGCCGCGCCCGTGGCACCGGACGCTGCGCTTGCAGCGGCAGACGCGGTCACGGCCGGGGTGGTGGGGAAAAACGTGGCCTTGTTGCCGTTGTGCAGTTGCCACTTGTCCCACAGCAGAACCATGGAAAAGCCAAAAATCACCCACAGGATGGTGCGGCGAATGTCGTTCATGAAGACTTCTTTGGTGAGGGTGGTTGGGTGGTGGAGGATTGTTGCAGCCGCGAAAAAAGCCTCATGCCGCGCGGCAGTTCTCGGGGGACCGGATCGTGGCCCCCATCACACCAGGGGTGGCAGCGTACCAGCCTGCGCACCGTGAGATAGCTGCCCGCCGCCGCGCCATGCCATTCCAGCGCCT
Organism: Acidovorax sp. GW101-3H11; assembly: GCF_001633105.1. Classification (GTDB taxonomy): domain Bacteria; phylum Pseudomonadota; class Gammaproteobacteria; order Burkholderiales; family Burkholderiaceae_C; genus Acidovorax. Next base: position 36,813 of record NZ_LUKZ01000013.1, on the reverse strand, counting down.
GCAGCGAATAGGCCGAGCAGGTGGGCTCGAACCGGCAGGCCGACCCCAGCCAGGGGCTGAGGAAAAACCGGTAGCCCTTGACCACGCCCATCAGCAGGCGCTGCATGATCATGGCGCCACCTCGTGGGCAGGCAGCACCTGCGAAGCAGGCGCCGGAGCGGGCACTGCGGCCCCGCCACCCGCACGCCGGGCGGCATGGCCAAACAGCTGCAGCAGCTCTGCACGCACGGCCTGCTTGAGCTGGTCGGACGTGGCGCTCACAAACTGCTTGCGGTCAAACGCCGTGCGCAGGCGCACCACATGGGCGGCCTGGGGCAGGCGCGCTTCAAACGTGGCGCCCACGGTGTAGATCTGCCGCTTGATGGTGTTGCGTGTCACGGCCCGGCGCGCCCAGCGCTTGGGCACCATCGCGCCCAGCCAGACATCCGGCACGGCAAACAGGGCCTGCGGCCCTTGCGTTGACGGCAAGGAGCCGGGCCCTGTGGGTGCAGCACTGGCGAGATTGGCAGCAGCGCTGCCAGCAACATCCAGCACCAGACGGTGCAGCGCAAAATGCGCTGTGCGGGAGACGGTGCCCCCAGCCATGGCGGCCTGGAACTGCGGACGGGTTTTTAGCCGTTGCATGCAGGCACCCCGTTTGGAACCTGACGGTGCAAACCGGGGGCAGGCGGGGAGCAGACCGTAGACCGGGACGGCCTTAGACGGCCAGGCGCTTGCGGCCCTTGGCGCGGCGTGCGTTGATAACGGCACGGCCGCCGCGGGTCTTCATGCGGACGAGGAAACCGTGGGTGCGCGCGCGGCGCGTCTTGGAGGGCTGGTAAGTACGTTTCATGGTGCTATTCCTTGAGGTTCAGTTCCGGACTGCTGCTCTTGAACCCCTGCCTTGCTCGGCTGAAAACCAGCCAGACAGAAGCAGAAATAACGGCGCGCCGGGTCAAATCACCCTGAACACATTCAGGGAAACCCAAAATTATCGCAGGCTTGTGACCCTCTGGCAATGCCTTTCGGCGGGCAGGCCTATCCGCAAGCCACCCGGCGGGGCCGCCACAGCCCCGTTTGCCCCACCCCAAGCGGGCCTTTGGCGATCACCATGCGCCCGTTTTGAGACCCCGGGGATGCCAGCCCATCAACCCCGGAATCCCCCGATGACAGCCGCCGCGAAAATGTGGATAACTCCTTGACAAGCTACAATCCGCCGCCCAGCACCGTTCCTCCTATCCACAACAAGAATCCCCGATAAATGACCGAGGAACCCACCCGCAGCGCCCAGCCATCTCCCGGAGCCGATGCCGGACAAGGCCTGTGGCAAGCCTGCGTAGAACAACTGGCGCAAGACCTGCCGGAACAACAATTCAACACCTGGATCAAGCCCCTGGTCGCCCAGGTGGCCGAGGACTTCTCCAAGGTCACCCTGCTGGTGGCCAACCGCTTCAAGCTGGACTGGATCCGCGCCCAGTACGCAGGCCGCATCGCCTCCCTGCTGGAAGGCCTGTACGGCCAGCCGGTTTCGCTGGAGTTAGCGCTCGCTCAGCGGGAATCCGTTACCCGTACTTATGTACGCCCCGCATCTCCCGAACCCTCCAGCGCCCCGGCACCGGCAGAATCCCCGGCCGCCAGCATCGACGAGGCCCCTGCCGGTGCCTTCCGCAACCGGCTGAACGCCGCGCTCACGTTCGAGACCCTGGTGGAGGGCACCGCCAACCGCATGGCGCGCTCGGCCGCCATGCACGTGGCGGGCATGCCCGGCCACCTGTACAACCCGTTGTTCATCTATGGTGGCGTGGGCCTGGGCAAGACCCACCTGATGCACGCTGTGGGTAACCGCCTACTGCAGGACAAACCCGACGCCAAAGTTCTCTACATCCATGCGGAGCAGTTCGTGTCGGATGTGGTTAAGGCGTACCAGCGCCGCACCTTCGACGAGTTCAAGGAACGCTACCACTCGCTCGATCTGCTGCTGATCGACGATGTGCAGTTCTTTGCCAACAAGGACCGCACGCAGGAAGAATTCTTCAATGCGTTCGAGGCCTTGCTGACCAAGAAGAGCCACATCGTGATGACGTCGGACACCTACCCCAAGGGCCTGACCAACATCCACGACCGCCTGGTGTCGCGCTTCGATTCGGGCCTGACGGTGGCGCTGGAACCGCCCGAGCTGGAAATGCGCGTGGCGATTCTGATCAACAAGGCGCGCGTGGAAGGCACCGAGATGCCCGAAGAAGTCGCCTTCTTCGTCGCCAAGAACGTGCGCTCCAACGTGCGCGAGTTGGAGGGCGCACTGCGCAAGATCCTCGCGTACTCGCGCTTCAACCAGAAAGAGATTTCGATCCAGCTCGCCCGCGAGGCGCTGCGTGATCTGCTGTCCATCCAGAACCGGCAGATTTCTGTGGAAAACATCCAGAAGACGGTGGCCGACTATTACAAGATCAAGGTCGCCGACATGTACAGCAAGAAGCGCCCGGCCAGCATTGCCCGCCCGCGCCAGATTGCGATGTACCTGGCCAAGGAGCTGACGCAAAAGAGCCTTCCGGAGATCGGAGAATTGTTCGGCGGGCGCGACCACACCACGGTTTTGCACGCGGTGCGCAAGATTTCGGGCGAGCGCCAGCAGCTGACCGAGTTGAACCAGCAGTTGCATGTGCTGGAGCAAACGCTCAAGGGCTGAACCGGCGTGATCGAGGCGCCCCAGAGAAAAGGCCCCTTTAAGGGGCAAAATGATGGGTTGTGCAGCAGGGGGAGGCACAACCCGTGCCGCTGTCCAAGCTCCGTTCCAAAAACCACAAGAGGTTGAAGACATGATCGTCCTGAAGGCAACACAAGACAAGGTTCTCGCGGTACTGCAGTCCGTGGCTGGCATCGTCGAGCGCCGCCACACGCTGCCCATCCTGGCCAATGTGCTGATCCGCAAGACGGGCAATGCCCTGCAGCTGACGACCAGCGACCTCGAAATCCAGATCCGCACCACCGCCGAGCTGGGTGGCGACACCGGCGACTTCACCACCACCGTGGGTGCGCGCAAGCTCATCGACATCCTGCGCACCATGCCCGGCGACCAGACCGTGAGCCTGGAGTCGCAGCAGTCCAAGCTGGTGCTCAAGGGTGGCAAGAGCCGCTTCACGCTGCAAAGCCTGCCCGCCGAAGACTTCCCGCTGGTGCAGGAATCCGCCGCGTTCGGCCCCGTGTTTGCCGTGCCGCAAAAGACGCTGAAGGACCTGCTGGGCCAGGTGTCGTTTGCGATGGCAGTGCAGGACATCCGCTATTACTTGAACGGCATCCTGTTTGTGGCTGAAGGCAAGCAGCTCAGCCTGGTCGCCACCGACGGCCACCGCCTGGCGTTTGCCAGCGCCACGCTGGATGTGGAAGTGCCCAAGCAGGAAGTCATCCTGCCGCGCAAGACCGTGATCGAGCTGCAGCGCCTGCTGAGTGACGCGGGCGGCGAGAACCAGCCGCACATCGAGATGCAGTTCGCCAACAACCAGGCGAAGTTCACCTTTGGCGGCATGGAGTTCGTCACAAAATTAGTCGAGGGCAAGTTCCCCGACTACAACCGCGTGATCCCCAAGAACCACAAGAACAGCATCACCCTGGGCCGCGCGCCGCTGCTGGCCAGCCTGCAGCGCACCGCCATCATGACCAGCGACAAGTTCAAGGGCGTGCGCCTGAACCTGGAGCCTGGCACCCTGCGCGTGGCGTCCAACAACGCCGAGCAGGAAGAGGCCGTGGACGAGCTCGACATCGACTACGGTGGCGACACCATCGAGATCGGCTTCAACGTGACCTACCTCATCGACGCCCTGGCCAACATGGGCCAGGACATGGTGAAGGTGGAGCTGTCGGACGGCAACAGCTCTGCGCTGATGACCATCCCCGACAACGACAGCTTCAAATATGTGGTGATGCCGATGCGCATTTGAATCTGAGCGAGTGGGTGAGTGCGGCGGCCCCTCTCACCGGCCGCCCCCTGCACCATCGCACGGCTGCACCCATTTACTATCGTATTGATAGCTACTAGCGCTTACTGGATAGGCGGTAGAGCCCAATTTGACCATTGAACTTATTGGAAACCATCCGGTTTCCACGGACCCCAAGGCCCACCATGACCGCTGACAACAACCTGCCCGAGCAAGAACCTACCGGCACGGGTGAGCCTGTTCCGCACAAGATCGACACCAACCAGGCTGGCGCCAGCGAAAGCTACGGCGAAGGCTCCATCACCATCCTCGAAGGCCTGGAGGCCGTGCGCAAGCGCCCCGGCATGTACATCGGCGACACGAGCGACGGCACCGGCCTGCACCACCTGGTGTTCGAGGTGGTGGACAACTCCATCGACGAGGCCCTGGCCGGGCACTGCGACGACATCGTCGTCACCATCCACACCGACAACTCCATCAGCGTCACCGACAACGGCCGTGGCATCCCCACCGGCGTGAAGATGGACGACAAGCACGAGCCCAAGCGCAGTGCCGCAGAAATCGCCCTGACCGAGCTGCACGCAGGCGGCAAGTTCAACCAGAACAGCTACAAGGTCTCCGGCGGCCTGCACGGCGTGGGCGTGAGCTGCGTGAACGCGCTCTCCAAATGGCTGCGCCTGACCGTGCGCCGCGAAGGCAAGGTGCACCAGATCGAATTTGCACGTGGCTTCGTACAAGACCGCCTGCTGGACAAGGTAGACGGCTTTGAAGTGAGCCCCATGAAGGTGACCGGCGAGACCGAAAAGCGCGGCACCGAAGTGCACTTTTTGCCCGACACCGAGATCTTCAAAGAGAACTACGACTTCCACTACGAGATCCTGGCCAAGCGCCTGCGCGAACTCTCGTTCCTGAACAACGGCGTGCGCATTCGTTTGAAGGACGAGCGCAGCGGCAAGGAAGACGACTTCTCGGGCGCGGGCGGCGTGCGCGGCTTTGTCGAGTTCATTAACAAGGGCAAGACCGTTCTGCACCCCACCTCGTTCTACGCCGCAGGCGAGCGCCCGGCAGAAACGTATGGCGGCATCCCCGGCACGCACATCGGCGTGGAAGTGTCCATGCAGTGGAACAGCGCCTACACCGAGCAGGTGCTGTGCTTCACCAACAACATCCCCCAGCGTGACGGCGGCACCCACCTGACCGGCCTGCGCGCCGCGATGACCCGCGTCATCAACAAGTACATCGAAGAAAACGAGCTGGCCAAAAAGGCCAAGGTCGAAGTCACCGGCGACGACATGCGCGAAGGCCTGTGCTGCGTGCTGAGCGTGAAGGTGCCCGAGCCCAAGTTCAGCAGCCAGACCAAGGACAAGCTGGTCTCGAGCGAAGTGCGCGCGCCCGTGGAAGACATCGTGGGCAAGCTGCTCACCGACTACCTGCAAGAGCGCCCCGCCGACGCCAAGATCATCTGCGGCAAGATCGTGGAAGCCGCCCGCGCCCGCGAAGCCGCCCGCAAGGCCCGCGAAATGACCCGCCGCAAGGGCGTGCTCGACGGCATGGGCCTGCCCGGCAAACTGGCCGACTGCCAGGAAAAAGACCCCGCCATGTGCGAGATCTACATCGTCGAGGGTGACTCCGCCGGCGGCTCTGCCAAACAAGGCCGCGACCGCAAATTCCAGGCCATCCTGCCCCTGCGCGGCAAGATCCTGAACGTGGAAAAAGCCCGCTACGAAAAGCTGCTGACCAGCAACGAAATCCTCACGCTGATCACGGCTCTCGGCACAGGCATCGGCAAGGCGGGTGGCACCACCGGCGGCGACGACTTCGACGTCGCCAAGCTGCGCTACCACCGCATCATCATCATGACCGACGCCGACGTGGACGGCGCCCACATCCGCACCCTGCTGCTGACCTTCTTCTACCGCCAGATGCCCGAGCTGGTCGAACGCGGCCACATCTACATCGCCCAGCCACCGCTGTACAAGGTCAAGGCGGGCAAGGAAGAGCTGTACCTGAAGGACGGCCCCGCGCTTGACGGCTTCTTGCTGCGCATTGCGCTGAACCACGCGAGCGTAAGCACCGGCGGCGCCAACCCGCAGGTGCTGGCGGGCGACACCCTGGCCGAACTGGCGCGCAAGCACCAGGTGGCCGAGAGCGTCATCCACCGCCTGTCCAACTTCATGGACCAGGAGGCCCTGCGCGCCGTGGCCGACGGCGTGAGCCTGAAGCTCGACACCGTGGCCGAGGCCGAAGCCAGCGCCGTGGCCCTGCAGATCAAGCTGCGCGAGCTGAACACCACCGGCACCCCCGCCGAAGTGGCGGGCGAGTTCGACGCCCGCACCGACAAACCCATTCTGCGCATCAGCCGCCGCCACCACGGCAACGTCAAGAGCAGCGTCATCACGCAGGACTTCGTGCACGGCGCCGACTACGCCGCCCTGGCCGAAGCCGCCGACACCTTCCGTGGCCTGCTGGGCGAGGGCGCCAAGGCCCTGCGCGGCGAAGGCGACAAGCAGAAGGAAGAAAAGGTCGGCGACTTCCGCCAGGCCATGAAGTGGCTCATCAGCGAAGCCGAACGCACCACCAGCCGCCAGCGCTACAAGGGCCTGGGCGAAATGAACCCCGAGCAGCTGTGGGAAACGACGATGGACCCCAATGTGCGCCGCCTGCTGCGCGTGCAGATCGACGACGCGATCGAGGCGGACCGCGTGTTCACGATGCTCATGGGGGATGAGGTGGAGCCACGCCGGGATTTCATTGAAACCAACGCTTTGCGGGCGGGGAATATTGACGTTTGAAGGATATGACTTCAACAGCACTGTTTCCAAAACTGTAATTTGGATCTGAATTAGCTATTGCAGCGACTGGAGGGAGGCCGTGCCATCCTTGGACATTCGGTCTTTGAAGCTCCTGAACTACAGGTGCTTTGAGGCGCTAGAGATCACTTTCCATCCAAAGCTGACTGTGTTGGTGGCCTCCAATGGAGCAGGCAAAACCTCCGTGCTGGATGCCATTTCAGTGGCTTTCGGCACCTATCTCGGTGCCTTTGATGAGGCGAAAGGCACCGCGCTAGTGGGTAGTGACATCCGCATGGCGCGCGTGCGGGAAACCTCCAGCAACGAAATGGAGTACGCGCCTCGCGGTGCAGAGATTGAGGCTTGCGGTTTTGTCCCTCTTGGCCTCATCGACACACTCGCAGATGGGAATCCTCCAACCACCTGGAAGCGAGCACTTTCCAGCCCGACCAAAGCCAAGACTTCTGTGAAGGACGCCCGAGAGCTTACTGACTATGGCAAACGGATGCAGGAGGCTGTCCGGACGCCCGGCACAGAGGTTGTGCTGCCACTTCTGGCCTACTACGGGACAGGGCGCTTATGGCAGCAAAAAAAACAGACAGAAGGTAAAAAGCCTGAAAGCGAAAAGATCTCCCGCACCTCGCGGACAGTCGGATATACCGACTGCTTGGACCCAGCCTCCAAATACAAGTCATTTTTCGCATGGTTTAGATACTGGAACTTGAACGCCAAGGTGAGTCAGGTCAAGTCCCTTGAGTCCGGCAAACCTATTGAAGCCACGGAGTTTGATCACTACATCCAATCTGTTTCCTCCGCAGTGAATGCCTGTCTGAAGCCGTCAGGGTGGGGCGGTATCAGCTACTCGTTCTCTCTCGAGGAACTTGTAGCGCAGCATCCGGAGCATGGGGAACTGCCAGTCGAATGGCTCAGCGATGGCATTCGCAACATGATCGGGATGGTGGCGGATATTGCCTATCGGGCTACCAAGCTGAATCCCCAACTGGGTGCCAACGCCTCCAGCCAGACGCCAGGCATCGTGTTGATCGATGAGGTTGACATGCACCTGCACCCGGAATGGCAACAGGTAGTGCTGCAAGGGCTCGCGGAAGCTTTTCCCAGCGTGCAGTTCATCGTTACGACCCACAGTCCCCAAGTGCTGAGCACGGTACAACGAGAGTGCATTCGCATCTTGGGTCGTGATACGGATGGCCGAACGGTGGCCACCGTGCCTTTGGCACACACCTACGGGCAGTCAAGCCAACTAGTGATGCAACGTGTGATGCAGGTGGATCCGCTTCCTCCGATCCACGAAAAAGATGAGTTACGGGAACTCACCCGGCTGGTGGATCAAGGTGACTACACAACCTCACGTGCTGTGGAGTTGATGAAGCGCTTGGGCGAAAAGCTAGGAGACACCCATGAGCAGATTCTTCGCATCCGCCGCAGTATTTCCCGCCAAGTAGGGTTGACAGAGTTGGCAGCTCGAATCCGTAACTCCAACGGAGACAAGGCGGAATGAGGCATGTGAAGAAGGTAGGGCTCGGAACAAACGCCTTGGCCGCACAGCATGTCAACCCACCATCAACACCAACGACCGCCACCTCCCGCTGGGCTGGTTTCAATGGGAAGCCTGTTCTTTTAAACCACCATCTATTGGATGAACAGTACCACCTCTGTTGTTACAGCGAGGTTCGCGCTGACGAGTTGGGTATCGGCTATCACATTGAACATGTAGAGAACAAGTCTCAGATCCCTGCCAGAACGTTCGACTATCTGAACTTGGCTGCCAGTGCTTTTGACAGCGATACGGGACTCCAACAGGCATCTCGGCAAGGCTGGGAAGTGTTTGGCGGCCATGCGCCTGGTAAACGCGGTGTCGGTGGCCCCATTGATATGAGCCTGTTTGTCTCGCCCCACGAACCTGATTGCGCGAAGTACTTCACTTACACATCCGACGGTGAAGTCAGTCCTGGCCCGAACTTGACGGCTGAAGAGTTTGACCGAGCCGAATACACGATCAAGGTTTTGAATCTCAGAAGCCAGCTCCTCGTCAGTCTCAGAAGAAGTTGGTGGGATGAACTGGATCAGTGCTGGCTTGACCACACGCAGCGCCAGTGGGATCTGGAGCGCTTGATGTCCGTTGACCTTTTGCCATCCAACGGAAAACTCCGCCCATTCTTCAGTGTCACCATGCACTTTTACAAGGATGCTGCGCTTGCGTTGCTTCAGCAGCACGCTCCAGAGCTTTTATAGTCTTGCCAAATTGATGCCATCAGCGGTACTCATCAAAAGCGCATGTAGTTAAGCACCATGCCCACCCTCAACCAGCAGCGCACCCAAAAATACATCGCAGCCCGCCAGCAGCACCCGGCGTGGCTGTTGCTGGCCTCGCGGCGTGCACCGTTGGTGCTCAGTTGCCTGGATGCACTGTTCGAGCACCAGCGCGATGGAGTCCCGTTCGACGCCGCCGTGCAGGCGCTGGCGGACATGCTGGCGATGCATGCCAACGAGGTGGACTTTGAAATCGACAGCGACGACACCCTGAGCCAGGCCCGGCGCGAGGTGCGCGAGTGGATACGGCGCGGGCTGGTGGTGGAGCGCGAGGGGCGGGTGTTCGAGACTGATGCGCTCAAGACCGCATTGCGATTCATCGCGCAACTGGACGGGCGGATGATGACATCCACCGCGTCGCGTCTGGCCGTGGTGCAGCGCGAAATCGACAACCTGGCCGCCGCGCTCAACCCCGACCCGCAAAGCCGCACCGAACATCTGCAGCGCCGCATGGCCGATTTGCAGCAGCAGCTCGACGACGTGCAGGCGGGGCGCATCGCAGAGCTGACACCCGAGCAAGCGGTGGAAGGCATTCGCGAGGTGTATGCGCTCTCGGTCAGCCTGCGGGCGGACTTTCGGCGGGTGGAGGATTCGTGGCGCGAGGCCGACCGTGCGCTGCGCGAGGCCATCATCAGCGCCCGCCACCACCGGGGTGCGGTGATGGACCAGTTACTCGATGGCCATGCCAACTTGCTCAACACGCAAGAGGGCCGTGTGTTCGACAGCTTTCACCAGCAGCTCTCGCACCAAACCGAGCTCACGGAAATGCGCCAGCGCATCCGTCAGATCCTGGAGCATCCGGCAGCGGACAAGGCGCTCGATGGCCTGCAGCACAGCACGCTGCGTCTGCTGGTGCAGCAGCTGATCAAAGAAGCCAAGGTGGTGCAGGCCGTGCGCGCGCGCAGCGAGCGCGAGGTCAGCCAGTTCATGAAAACCGGCCAGGTGGCCGAGAACCAGCGCGTGGGCCAGCTGCTCAACGACGTGCTGGAGCAGGCCCTGCGCATCGACTGGCAACGCCAGGCTGTGCGCCGCCAAAGCACACCGCTGCCGCCGCTGGGCGTGGCCCTGGGCAGCGTGCCGCTGGTAGAGCGCCTGCGCGCCAAGTCGCTGGACGGCGGCGATCAGGCCGCGCTGCTGCTCACCACCCAATACACCGACCTGGGCGAGATGGACGGTGAGTTCTGGCAGGCGTTTGAAGGGCTGGACCGCGACGCGCTGGTGCAGCGCACCTTGCAAACCTTGGCCGAGCGGGGCCAGCCTATGACCCTGGCGGAACTGGCTGCCGCGCTGCCCCCGGGCGAGCACGACCTGGAGACCTTTGCGCTGTGGCTGGCCATGGCGCGCGAGGCGGGTGTGCAGCTGCAGCCGGGCGAGGAGTACATCGACACACAAGACGACATCCAGCACTGGCGCTTTACCGTGCCGCGCGTGGCGCTGGATGGCGCGCAGCTGGCGCAAAGAGAGTGGGAGCTGTGATGCAGCAGGAGCCGGATATTTTTGACCGCATGGCCGCGCTGGGTGCAAGTGCGCAAGCAGAGCAACTACTATCGAAAGAAGAGCTACCTGCGCTTGTTGAAAGCGGCATGGCGGCACCTAATGCCTCAAGAACGCCGCCCAACGTGCGCCAGGCGCTACAGTTTTTGCTAGCGCACGGCTGGCTCGAATCTGCGACCAAGCCGAAGCTGTTCAACCTGATTGCGGCGCAAACCACACTGCTCGATGCGCTGCTGGAGCCGCTGGACCTGCGCGTGGTGGTGGACGACGTGCGCGGGCTGGCCTTTTTGGCCGTGGTGCCCGACTACGCGGGCGACGACACCGACGAGAGCGAGCAGGATGACTGGACACATCCCCTGATGAAGCGCCAGCGGCTGACGTTGGAGCAATCGCTGCTGCTGGCCCTTTTGCGGCGCGAGTTCTTGCAGCGCGAGCAGGAAAGCGGCACCGGCACGGCGGTGCGCGTTACCGTAGACAGCCTGCTGCCGCAGCTCGAAACCTACCTTGGGGCCACCGGCAGCGACATGCAAGAGCGCAAGCGCCTGGGCCAGCTGCTGGAGAACCTGCGCACGCACGGCATGGTGACCGAGGTGGATGCGCAAGACTGCATCACCATCCGCCCGATGATCGTGCACCTGCTCAACCCCGAGAACCTGCAAACGCTGCTGCTGCGCCTGCGTGCGGTGGCGGAACCAGGCGGCGCAGGCCACGGGGAGGGCGCGCCATGAGCGCCGACGCCTCCTTCATCCTGCAAGAGCTGCACCTGTACAACTGGGGTGCGTTCGCAGGCCGCCACCAGGTGGGCATCGACCCCGGCAACAGCGCCATCATCGGCCCCACGGGCAGCGGCAAGACCACGCTGGTGGATGCGCTGATGACACTGCTGTGCGCCAGCCCGCGCTACAACCTGGCCTCCACCGGTGGGCACGAAAGCGACCGCGACCTGGTGAGCTATGTGCGCGGCGCCAGCGGCCAGGGCAACGACAGCGGCGACCACATTGCGCGCGCCGGGCGCTGCGCCACGGGCATCGCCGCACGGCTGGTGCGCGGGGCTGAATCGGTCTGGCTCGGCGCGCTGCTGTGGTTTGACGGCAGCAGCCAATCTGCCGCCGACATGCAAAAGCGCTGGTTCTTTGCGCAGGGCACAGGCCACAGCCTGGACCTGTGGCTGGAAGAACAACACAGCGGCGGCGCGCGGGCACTGACTCGGCTGGCCAAGGACAGCGACGGCCTGCAGATGTTCAGCAGCAAGGCGCCGTACCTGGCCAAGCTGCACAGCTTCTTCGAAGTGGGGCCAAATGCCTTCACGCTGCTCAACCGCGCGGCGGGGCTCAAGCAGCTCAACAGCATTGACGAGATTTTTCGCGAGCTGGTGCTGGACGATCACTCGGCCTTTGAAGACGCACAAAAGGTGGTGGATGTGTTTGCCGAATTGGCTTCCATCCACGCCGACCTGGAGCTGGCCAACGCGCAGTATGTGTCGCTGCTGCCGCTGCGCGACCTGGCTGCGCGCGAGCTGCAGCAGGCCCAGCACCTGGCGCACTTGCAGGCGCTGCAGCAACAGCTGCCGCAATGGTTTGCGGCGCAGGGCGTGCAATGGTGGGGCGAGCGCATCACGCAACTGCAGGCACAGATTGCGGCGCGGGGTGAAGAACTGCATGCCGCGCAAGAGCGTGTCAACACCACGCGAAAGGTCGAACAGGACTTGCACGGCCTTTACCTGCAAGCCGGTGGCGCCAACATCGACGTGCTGCGCGAGAACATTGACCACGCACGCAAGGAGCTGGCGCGCGTCCAGAGCAACCTGGCGCAATACCAGGCACTGGCGCGCAACCTGGGGCTGGGGGCCCACGCAGGGGCTGACCACCTGGCCAGCCACCAGGCCCAAGCCCAGGCGGCGATGGCGCAGATTGACGCCCAAGACGCCGGGCTGCAGGCCGACGCCGAACGCGCCATCGCCCAGGCCCACAACGCCCACACCCGCCTGAACGAGATCCAGGCCGAATACGACGCCGTGCGCCAGCGCCCCGGCTCCAACCTGCCGATGGAGCACCAGCGCTTTCGTGCCGAGCTGGCCGACCACCTGGACTTGCCGGAAAGCGATCTGCCCTTCACCGCCGAACTGGTGGAGGTGCGCAAGGCCGAACAGGCGTGGCGCGGCGCCATCGAGCGCGCACTGGGCAGCCACCGGCTGCGCATTTTGGTGCCCCACGCAGCGATGCACGCCGCCCTGCAGTGGGTGAACCAGCGGCACAACAGGCTGCATGTGCGCCTGCTGGAAGTGCGTGATGCCACGCCTGCGGCCTTCCTGGCCGACGGCTTTGCACGCAAGCTCAACCTCAAGCCCGCAGCGCCCACGGCCCACCTGAACACGCTGCGCCAGTTGCTGTCCAACGTGGACCGCCACTGCGTGCCCGACGTGCAAACCCTGGAGCGCACGCCCCACGCCATGACGGCGCAGGGGCTGATGTCCAGCCAATCCGGCCACTTCGACAAACAAGACCAGAAGCGGCTGGACCAGGACTGGATGACGGGGTTTGACAACCGTGACCGGCTGGTGCAATTGCTACAACAAAAGGAGCTGCTAGCGCTTGACCATCAAGCGCTGGAGGCCCAAAAGACCCAAACTTTGCACGCCCAGCGCCGCGCGGAAGAGCAGCGCCAGCTGTGGGCCGCGCTCCAGGCACTGCGGTACGAAAACCTGGACGCCACCGCCGCCCAAACGCAGTTGCAGCACAAAGAGCAGCAGTTGCAGGCGCTGCTCCACCCCGACTCCGACACCGCACAGGCCCAGCAGCGCTGGGAGGCCGCGCAAACCCACACCCGCGCTGCGGAGGGCCAACTGCGCGATCTGCAAGCGGCACAGACGCAAGACGAGACCTTGCGGGCGGCGGCGCAGAAGCAGCACGGCGCGTACCAAGCGCGCAGCACCGACACATTCGCCATCGACGCCGACTTTGCCGCGCAACTGGCCAGCAACGGGCACCGCCTGCCCCCGCTCGATGGCGACAACCTCGCAGCCCAGGAGCGCGACGCAGGCACTGCGGTACAAGCCAAAACCTCCGACGCCAGCAAAAAGCTCAGCACCCTGCACACCGACATCGTGCGCCAGATGGGCAAGGCCAAAGGCGAAGACCGCGGCGCGCTGGCCGACCACGCGCAAGAGGTAGACGCGCTGCCCCACTACCTGCAGCGCCTGCAGGTGCTGGAGGAAGAAGCCCTGCCGCACAAACGCCAGCGGTTTCAGGAATACCTCAACAACACTTCGCAGCAGGGTGTGGACACGCTGCTCAATGGCATCGCCGCGCAGGTGGCGGACATTGAAGAGCGCATTGCCCAGCTCAACCACACGCTGCAACGCGTGGACTTTCAGCCCGGCCGCTATCTGCAGCTGGAGCCCCGCGCCGTCGCCCACCAAAGCCTGCAAGAGCTGAACCGTGCCCAGGGCCAGTTGCGCACCGAAAGCCTGCGCGACGATGGCGGCCAGAGCCACTACCGCGCGCTGCGCGCCATCGTGGAGATCCTGCAAACCCACGCCAGCAACCGCCGCAGCAAAGCCGCGCAAGCGCTGCTGGACGCCCGCTACCGCCTGCAGTTCGCGGTATTGGTGCTGGACCGGGCCAGCGGCCAGATGCTGGAGCGGCGCACCGGATCGCAAGGCGGCAGCGGGGGCGAGAAGGAGATCATCGCCAGCTACGTGCTCACCGCCTCGCTGAGCTACGCGCTGTGCCCCGATGGCGCCAGCCGCCCGGTGTTCGGCACCATCGTTCTGGACGAGGCGTTTTCCAAAAGCTCGCAAGCCGTGGCCGCGCGCATCATCCAGGCGCTGCGCGAGTTTGGCCTGCACGCGCTGTTCGTCACGCCCAACAAGGAAGTGCGCCTGCTGCGCAACCACACGCGCAGCGCCGTCGTGGTGCACCGACGCGGCGCGCAGGCCACGCTGGCGTCGCTGCGGTGGGAGGAGATTGATGCATTTCGCCGCAGCGCGCCAAGCACCCCCGGCACACTCAGCGCCTCTACCGGCATCGAGGCATGAAGTCACCCCAGGAACTGACCGCACGGCTGGCCCAGCAATGGAACAGCGCCGATTGGCGTGAGCGCCAGCTTCTTGGCACCGCCACAGCGTGGCCGCTGACCCTGCCCATCGGCCAGCCTGACACTGCCGTGTTTCTGAACGACGCCGCCACGCTGCGCAGCCATTTGCAGCAATGGCGCGCCGTGGAGCAGCACGGCCTGGGCAATGTGCAGTGGCAGGAGCGGCGCTACCGGGGCAGCAGCGACGCCGTCGCCGTGCCCACCCACTGGCAACTGGCCAAACCCTCGCAGTGCGTGGCGGCCATCGTTCACTTCAAGGTGCCGGGGCATGCGCAGGTCAAAAGCGACTACACCCGGCTCGGTGCCCTCATCGCGGCGGTGGAGCGTCCCGGCTTTCAGCGCCTGCTGGTGCGCCGCCTGGTGCAGTGGCGCGACACGCCCACGGACGCTGTCATCGCCGCCGCACGCATGGCGTTGCAATTGGAGCCTGACTGCGCCCAAAGCAAACCGCTGCGCGCGCTGGCCGTGCAAGGCAACGACAGCAAATTCTTCGAGCGCCACGCCAGCCTGCTCACCGCCTTGCTGGACGAGCGCTTTGACGGCGAAGCCAGCCGCCAGGGGCTGGTGGGCTTTTTGGGCGCGCTGCCGGAGGACGACCACTGGCTGCTCATCGCCCCGCTGTACCCCGGCCTGCTGCCTTTCGCACGCCTGCGCGTCCGCGCCAGCGAGCTGCTGACCGCACCACTGCCCGCCCGCCGCATCCTGCTGGTGGAAAACGAGCGGTGCCTGCACCAGTTACCGCAGCCCGTGGCGGACACCGTCGCCGTGCTGGGCGCGGGCCTCAACCTGGGCTGGCTGGCCGCGCCCTGGCTGCAGGCGTGCAGCGTGGGCTACTGGGGCGACCTGGACACCTGGGGCTTGCACATGCTGGCCACGGCACGCAACCATTTGCCGCACTTGCAGGCACTGCTGATGGACCGCGCCACCTTCACGGTCCATCAGAGCTTGGCCGTGGCCGAACCGGTGCATGCTCTCAATACCGCTACAGGCACGTGGACGCCCGAGGAGAGAGCGTTGGACGCGCACCTGCGCGCACAGGACAAGGGCCGGCTGGAGCAGGAGTTTGTGCCCACAGACGCTGTGCACCGCGCCGTGTGCGCCTGGGCAGATCGAGTTTAGGCACAATCCCACCCCCATGCGCTCCTCCATTGCCATCGTTGACGTAGACCGCCTGGACACCTGGTCCCGCTACCGCGCGGGCCTGTGCGACACCTGCGCGGCCAACTGCTGCACGATGCCGCTGGAGGTGCAGCTGTCCGACCTGGTGCGGCTGGAACTGGTGGACCCGTTCGAGGCCGAGCATGAAGAGATTCGCCACATTGCCAAGCGGCTGCAGAAGGCGCGGTTGATTGACCACTTCAACCACAAGAACGCGATCTTCACGATGGCACGGCGGGCGAGTGGGGACTGCAACTTTCTGGACCCCAAGACGCGGCGGTGCACGGTGTATGACAAGCGGCCCGAGACCTGCCGCCTGCACCCACAAAAGAAGAGCCCCAAGCCGGGGTACTGCGCTTACGGGGCGCGGGATCTGCAGCGGCGGGGCTGACTACCGACAAGTGCTGAGGTGTCTCGCACCTCTGATCTGCACAAGCCCGCCACCGTCTGAAACCGCCGCTCCCCGCGCTCACGCCATGTCGCGCAGTTCTCGGCGCAGGATCTTGCCGACGCTGGACTTGGGCAGGGCCTCCAAAAACACGATCTGCCGGGGCACCTTGTAGGCGGTGAGTGCGGCGCGGCAGTGGGCGGCGATCTGGTCTGCATCCACCGGTGGCGCAGTGCCCGCCGCGCGCACCACGTACAGCCTCAGCGCCTCGCCCGTTTTATCGTCTGACACACCGATGCAGGCGCATTCCAGCACGCCGGGGCAGGCGGTGGCCACGGCTTCGATTTCGTTGGGAAAGACGTTGAAGCCCGAGACGATGACCATGTCCTTCTTGCGGTCCACGATCTTGAGGAAGCCGCGCTCGTCCAGCTGGCCGATGTCGCCGGTGCGGAAGTAGCCGTCGGGGGTAAAGGCGACTGCGTTGGCCTCGGGCTGCTGCCAGTAGCCGCCCATGACCTGGGGGCCTTTCACACAGACCTCGCCGGGCTGGCCCAGGGGCACGGGGTGGCCCTGGTCGTCCAGCAGCAGCACGTCGGTGGAAGGCAGGGGCAGACCGGTGCTGCCGCTGAAAGCAGTGACCGATGCGGGGTTGAAGGCCACCACGGGGCTGGTCTCGCTCAGGCCGTAGCCTTCGCGGATGAACTGGCCGGTGATGGCCTGCCAGCGGGCAGATACTGAGGACAGGATGGCTGCGCCTCCACCACCCGCCAGCCGCAGGTTGGAGAAGTCCACGCCCTGCGTGCCGGGGTGCGCCGCCAGCCCGGCGTACAGCGTGTTAACCCCCATGAACACGCTGGGGCGCGCGGCGTTCAGCACGTGGATCAGCGCGTCCAGGTCGCGCGGGTTGGGCACCAGCCAGTTGCGTGCACCCACCGCAAAGTAGCTGATCAGGTTCACCATGAGCGCGAAGATGTGATAAAGCGGAATGGCGGTGACGATGACCTCTTGCGCGGGGCGCAGGGCATCGGGCACGAAGGCCTTGAACTGCTCCACGTTGGCCACCAGGTTGCGGTGCGTGAGCATGGCCCCTTTGGACAGGCCCGTGGTGCCCCCGGTGTACTGCAGGAACAGCAGGTCGCCCCCCTCCAGCACGGGCGGCGCAAAGGGCAGGGTGGCGCCTTCGGCCAGGGCGCGCGCAAACGAGGTGGTGGTGTGCAGGTGGGCATCCACCGGCGGCCCGGGCAGGTCGGCTGCAGTGCCGTCGCCGGGCGCCACGGTGATGATGCTGTGCAGTTCCACCCGGTCCTGGATGGCGGCCAGAGTGGCGGTGGACCCGGCATAGACCACCATCACCCGGACCCCTGCGTCCAGGAGCTGGTGCTCCAGCTCGCGCGGGGTGTAGAGCGGATTCACGTTGACCTGCACACAGCCCGCGCGCGCAATGCCCAGCATGGCGATGGGAAACGCCACCAGGTTGGGGCACATCACGGCGATGCGGTCGCCCTTGCGCACGCGCAGCACGTTCTGCAGGTAGGCCGCAAACGCGCGGGATTGCTGGTCTACATGCGCATAGGTCAGCGTCTGCCCCAGGCAGGTGAATGCGGGCCGATGTGCGTAGCGCTGCATGGCTGCGCATAGCAGGTGCACGACGCTGGGATGGCTGTCGGGGTCGATGTGGGCGGGGATGGCGCCGTAGCTGGCCAGCCAGGGTTGGGGGGACATGGTGCAAAGATCCTCGGGGGATGAAGAAGGGGCTGGGCATTGGGCTGGCCACCAGGGCCACAATGGCCCAGCCCCGGGGGATGGCGTGCAAGGCTCAGCGCACAGCCTTGGCCAGTGCGGCAAAGGCCTGCCGATCCAGCGCGTGAGTGAAGGCGGTGTTGGGCACGGGATGGGTGGAGAGTTTCACCACCACCAGCTCGGCCGCCGGGTTGATGTGGATGTGCTGGCCCATCAGGCCCTTGGCTTCGAAGCTGCCATCGGCATCGTGGGGCAGCCACCATTGGTTGTGGTACGAGTAGCCCGCGCGCATGGCAGTGCCGGGGGCCTTGCTGAACTTGGCAGGGTCGGCGCCCTTGCGCAGCTCGGCAATGGTGGCGGGCGAGACGATCTGCTGCCCGTTGAAGCGGCCGTTGGAGCGCAGCATTTCGCCCAGGCGGCCCAGGTCACGCAAGGTGGCATTCACGCCCACACTGGTGGCCTGGCCGCCGTTCGCGTCGGCAAACACATAGGCGTCCTCCTGCGTGCCCAGCTTGGACCAGATGCGTTCGGACAACAGCGTGGCGTAGCTCTTGCCGGTCACGCGCTGCAGCAGCCAGCCCAGCACTTCCGTGTCCACCGATTTGTAGGCAAACGCAGTGCCGTGCTCGCCTTCCTTCTGCACGGTGGGCAGGTGCTCGGCCATGCTTTTGGCCACGTTGCTTCCGGGGGGCGCGGGCTGCAGGCCTGCGGCGGCCAGGTACTGGAACACGCCCGAAGTGGGATCGGCAAAGTTCTCGGCGTATTTCACGCCGGTGGTCATGTCCAGCGCCTGCTGCACGGTGGCGTCGGCCCAGGCGCTGGTGGCCAACTCGGGCAGGTAGCGCGGGATGAGCGCGTTGGCATCAATCGCGCCTTCCTGGATGAGTTCGGTCACCAGCAGGCCCACCAGCGACTTGCTCATGGACCACAGCACATGCGGCTGCTGGGGCTGCATGCCGATGTGGTAGCGCTCGTACACCACACGGCCCCGGTGCAGCACCAGCAGGGCGTCGGTGTAGGTGGATTTCTGCCAGTCGGCCAGCGTGGTGGGCGCACCCTTGTCGTCGGCAAACGCCAGGGTGTCGGGCAAGGCACGCGGCGCTGCGGGCAGCGCGCTGGGCGCTGCAGCACCGCGCCAGATGGTGGCCGTGGGCCCCAGTTCGCGCAGGTGCTGCGCGGCCCAGCGCACGTTCGGGTACTTGAGGATGTTGGCCAGCCGCACGATCTTGTCGGGCGCCGGGGGGAAGCCCTGCATCAGCTGCAGGGTCATGGGGTGGGTGGCGTCCGGCGGCGGCAGCTGCGGTGCCTGGGCCTGGCTGGCCGGGGCCACACCCAGCAGGGTGCAGGCCAGGGCGACGGCAGAAAACGAGCGGGTCAGGTGGCGAGGAAAGGGGCGCATGGTGAAAAGACCTCTGTCAAAAAGTTGTGGGAAACGGAAGAACAAACAAGGAGGCGGAAGCCATCGGGCGGCTCAGCCCCTGGCCGCCAGCAGCGTGCGGATCACGCTCTCGGTGCGCTCGTATTCGCCTTCGCCAAAGTGCTTGTAGCGAATGCGGCCCTGCGCATCGATGAGGTAGGTGGCGGGCCAGTACTGGTTGCTGTAGGCCTTCCAGGTGCCGTAGCGGTTGTCCTGCGCCACGGGGTGCTTCACGCCGTAGCGGCGCATGGCCGCTTCAACATTGCTGGCCGAGCGCTCGAACGGAAACTCGGGCGTGTGCACGCCCACCACCGTGAGGCCCTGGGGCGTGTACCGCTCGGCCCAGCGGTTCACATGGGGCAGGGTGCGGATGCAGTTGATGCAGGCGTACGTCCAGAAGTCCACCAGCACCACGCGGCCGCGCAGCTGGGCCAGGCTCAGCGGTTCGGAGTTGAACCAGCGCTCGATGCCGGTGAACTCGGGCGCGGCGCCAAAGTCGGGCAATGCAGCGGCGGGGCTGGTGGGGCCCGTGGCGCTGGCCAGGCCAGGCGCCGCCAATACAGCGGCCAGCGACGCCAGAAACGCGCGGCGCTCCGCAAAGAGGGATGAAGAGGGATGCGATGCCATGGTGAAACTCCTTGCAATCGAAGACGGGGCGATGGGGGTGATCGGCTACAGGCCGCCCCAGCCCGAGGGATAGAACTGCGTGAGCCAGGCGGTGATCTGCCCGTCCACCTCCCACAACATGGCCAGCGCGATGGCAATGACCACCACGCCAAACACCTGCTGCACGCGGTGCGCGTGGCGCGCAATGCGGCGCACATGGGTGGCGGCGGCCTGGCCGCCGTAGGCAATGGCCAGCATGGGCAGCGCCGCGCCGGTGGAATACGCGAGCAGCAGCACGGCGGTGCCCAGGCCCGCAGGCTCGGTGGCAATGAGGGTGAGGATGGAGGCGAGCACGGGCCCGGCGCAGGGTGTCCAGACGGCGCCCAGGCTCAGGCCCAGCAGCAGGCCGCCCCAGTTGCCGCCCCCGCTGCCCATGCCCAGGCTGGCCAGGCGGCTGAGCACGCCGCCCGCATATTGGCTGAGCCACTGGAACGGCCGGGGCCACACCGTGAGCACGCCAAACACCAGCAGCATCACGGCGGCAAAGCGGCGCAGGCCTTCTTGCGACACACCGAGCACCTGCGTGAAGCTGCTGAACAGCAGTGCCACGGCCGCGAACGACAGTGCAAAACCCAGCGCAATGAACAGCGGCCGCGTGCGCTGCGCAGAACCGCTGCCGCCCACCGAGGCCCCCAGCACCACCGGCAGCATGGGCAGCACGCAGGGCGCACCCACGGTGAGCATGCCGGCGGCCACGGCCAGCCAGGGCGAGGTGGTGGTGATGGCCATCGTCATTGCGCGCCCCCGTGCTCGGCGGCCGGGCGGCGCCACACCTGTGTCTTGCCAAACAGCGGGATGCCCACGTAGGCGCGCACCAGCAGCTGGTCGGGCTCGGCCGGGGTGAGGTGGGCGCGGTAGGTCTTAGCGTTTTCGCGGTTGTAGATCTCGCCCTGGTACTCGCTGTTGCCACCTTCGGCCGCGCGCAGGCCCGACAGCAGAATCATGCCCAGCGCGGGCCGCGCATCGGCCGCCGCCATGTCGGTGCCCGGCCCGCTCATGGAGCGGTTGGCCAGCACGCGCACCACCTTGCCGCACAGGGTGTTGCCCCCGCCCGGGTTGCAGGGGGCAATGTTCACCTCCAGGTTGCCGCTTTCGGTGATCCAGCGGCCCAGCGGGGCCTTGGGCTGGGATGAACGCTCAGAGGTGGGTTGGGATGTGGGCTGCGCGGCAGCGGCGGGCTGCAGCTTGGTGGCCTCTTGCGCGCTGGCGGCGTGCGCCAGGCCCAGGGCCAGCAAGGCAGCCACGGCGATGGATGGTTTCATGGCAAGGTCCTCGTGAAGTTCAGGAAGACGCCATTGAAGCCAGCGCAGGTATCGGTGGTTTGTCTGGCCAGGGGCTTTTGGTATGCACGCTTGTCGGGACACCGGGCAGACAAGTTCAGATACATACGGGCCTGCGTTGCCCCAACACAGCGCCGCCAAAGCCCGGACAATGGCCGCCATGACGACGCCCCCGCCCGACCACATCCTGATCGTCGATGACGACGCCGGCATCCGCGAGCTGGCCGCCGAGTACCTGCAGCGCCAGGGCCTGCAGGTGAGCGTGGCGGCCGACGGGCGGCAAATGCGCGAGGTGCTGGCCACGCAGCGCATCGACCTGCTGGTGCTGGACCTGATGCTGCCCGGCACCGACGGCATCACCCTGTGCCGCGAGCTGCGCAGCCCCGGTGCGCCGCCGCTGCCCATCATCATGCTCACCGCGCGCAGCGACGAGGCGGACCGCATCCTGGGCCTGGAGCTGGGCGCCGACGACTACCTGACCAAACCCTTCGCCGCGCGCGAGCTGCTGGCGCGCCTCCACGCCGTGCTGCGGCGCACGCGCATGCTGCCGCCCAACCTGGCCGTGGGCGAGCCCGCGCGCCACCTCGCGTTTGGCGACTGGCGGCTGGACACCACGGCGCGCCACCTGCTCGATGCCACCGGCGCGGTGGTGGCGCTGTCGGGCGCCGAATACCGGCTGCTGCGTGTGCTGCTGGACCACCCGCAGCGCATCCTCACACGCGACCAGCTACTACAGCTCACGCAGGGGCGCGACGCCGATGTCTTTGACCGCTCCATCGACCTCCTGGTCAGCCGCGTGCGCCAGCGGCTGGGGGATGGCGCACGCGGCTCGCGCTACATCAAGACGGTGCGCAACGAGGGCTATGTGTTCTGCGCCGACGTGCACGCCGCGTCAGCCTCCCAGGAGGCTGCGCCATGACGCTGCGCGGGTGGCCGCGCTCGCTGTTCGGGCGCATCCTGCTGGTGCTGGCGCTGGGCCTGGCGCTGGCGCATGCGCTGACCTTTGTGCTCGCGTTCACCGAACGCAGCATGACCATGCGGCGGGCCATGGTGTCGTACTTCGCGAGCGACGTGGCCAGCTCGGTCGCCATGCTGGAACGCCTGCCTGCCACCGAGCGCGCACAGTGGGTGGACCGGCTGGCGCGCCGCAACTACCGCTTTGCACTGGCCGAACCGCTGGACGCCCCCGAAGACCCCTCGCAACTTGCGCGCCTTGTTGCCAACGCCGTGGCGGCCACCTTACCTGCCGACCGCCCGGTGCAGGTGATCGACCCCCATGTACCCGGCACCGAGCTGCGGCTGCAGCTGCGCCTGGCCGACGGCACACCCCTGGCCGTGGACATGGACGAGCCCCGGCTGCAGATATCGCCCTGGGTGCTGGGCGCGCTGGCGCTGCAGCTGGCGCTGCTGGTGGGCCTGTGTGCCTGGGCCGTGCGTGCGGCCACGCGACCCCTGAACACGCTGGCCGACGCGGCCGATGCGCTGGGCGCCGACCGCCCCACCGTGCCCCTGGCCGAAAACGGCCCGCGCGAAGTGGTGCGCGCCGCCGCCGCGTTCAACCGCATGCAGCAGCGCATCCAGGCGCACATGCAGGAGCGCATGCAGATCCTGGCCGCCGTCTCGCACGACCTGCAAACACCCATCACCCGCCTGCGCCTGCGCGCCGACCTGCTGGACGACCCCGTGCTGCAGGGCAAGCTGCATGCCGACCTGGCCGAGATGCAGTCGCTGGTGGAGGAGGGCATTGCCTATGCGCGCTCATCGCAGGCCGTGCGCGAGCCACCGCAGCGCGTGGACCTGCGCGCGCTGGTGGAGAGCATTGCGCGCGACTACGCCGATGCCGGCCTGCCGGTACACCTGCTGCAGGCAGTGGATGTGACCTGCGACACCCGCCCGCAGGCCCTGCGCCGCCTGGTGTGCAACCTGGTGGACAACGCGC
The DNA here is from genome assembly GCF_001633105.1 of Acidovorax sp. GW101-3H11. Classification (GTDB taxonomy): domain Bacteria; phylum Pseudomonadota; class Gammaproteobacteria; order Burkholderiales; family Burkholderiaceae_C; genus Acidovorax. The sequence continues at coordinate 13,605 of NZ_LUKZ01000013.1, read as the reverse complement.
TCAAGTTCGCGGGCGCCGCCGAGCTGACGCTGGAGGCGGGCGCGCCGGGCCAGTGGCTGGTGCGTGTGCTGGACCATGGCCCGGGCATCCCGCCCGCAGCGCTGTCGGCCGTGCTGCAGCCCTATGTGCGGCTGGAGGATTCGCGCAACCGGGGCACGGGCGGCACGGGCCTGGGCCTGGCCATTGCCAACGAGCTGGCCCAGGCCCTGGGCGGGCGCCTGGTGCTGGGGCCGCGCGCGGACGGCGCGCAGGGGCTGGAGGCGCGGGTGGAGCTGCCGGGCACGCCGCTGCTACAGTGACCGCTCCGTGGACTCCTGAAGGACAACGCTGTGGACATCTCTGCCGGCAACCGCGAGACCAGCGACAGCCACCCACGCATCTGCGTCGGCATTGGCGGCTGGACCTTCGAGCCCTGGCGCGGCAACTTCTACCCCGCAGGGCTGGCGCACAGCAAGGAGCTGCAATACGCCAGCCGACAGCTCACGGCGATCGAGGTCAACGGCACCTACTACAGCACCTTTAAACCACCCACCTTTGCCAAGTGGCATGACGAAACGCCCGAAGGCTTCATGTTCTCGCTCAAGGCCAATCGCTTTGCGACGCACCGGCGCGTGCTGGCGGATGCGGGCGATTCGATCACGCGGTTTGTGGAGAGCGGCATCTCGGAACTGAAAGACAAGCTCGGTCCCATCGTGTGGCAGTTCATGCCGACCAAGGTGTTTGAACCGGGCGACTTCGAGGCCTTTCTGGCCCTGCTGCCGCAGCAGGTGGATGGCCTGCTGCTGCGCCACGCGCTGGATGTGCGCCACCCCAGTTTTGCGGCGCCAGAGTTTGTGGCACTCGCGCGCCGCTATGGCTGCGTGCCTGTGTACACCGACTCCGACCAATTTCCGGCCATCGCGGATGCAGGGGCCGACTTTGCCTACCTGCGGCTGATGCGCAGCCAGGCCGATGTGCCCACGGGCTACACCGTCGATGCGATTGCGCAGTGGGCGCAGGGCGTGCGCACCTGGACCAGCGGCGAGCGGCCGCGCGATGTGTTTGTGTACTTCATCAACGGCGCCAAGGAGCGGGCGCCTGCGGGGGCGATGGAGTTGCTCAGGCAACTGGGCCTGCGCGCGTAGCAGTGGGGCAGCGGCGCAGCTACACCGTCTCGCGCTGCACAAAGCCCTGCGGGGCCTCGCCACCATCGGGCACATTGCCCACCACCACGCGGTCCACCCGCGCATGTTCCGGCCCCTGGTGCGCCCAGTCGATGAGGGCCCGCACGGCGGGCTCCGGGCCCCAGGCGCAGGCTTCCACGCGGCCATCCTGGCGGTTGCGCACCCAGCCCGTCACGCCCAGGCGCTGGGCGGCCTGCACCAGGGACCAGCGGTAGCCCACGCCCTGCACATGGCCGGTGATCAACAGATGGCGGGTGACGGTGGAATGGAGTTCTGCGTTCATGGCGGCACTGTAGCGCTTGCCTTGTGCAGTGCACGCGCCAGCGGCACACTGCCCACAACACGACGCGCCATGACCACCACAACCCCCAAGGCCCTGCCCACCATCGACCCGCAGCGCTGCACCGGCTGCGGCTGGTGCGTGGCGGTGTGCCCACCCCATGTGCTGTCGCTGCAGGTGCCGGGCCCGGAGCCCTGGGGCCCCAAGTGCTCCACCCTGCACGATGCGCTGGGCTGCACCGGGTGCGCGCTGTGTGCGGTGCGCTGCCCGTTCGATGCGATCCGCATGGTGCGTGTGGAGGCGGCTGGTAAAGCCAGGCACGACGGCCCGACTGAGGCGAGCTGACGGACACGGGCTCAAATCCAAGGCAATCCCTTTTTCAGGTCGTACAGCTGCAGCGCCTCATTCACACTCGCCGCCGCCTTCCAGGGCATGGGCATGATGCGGTACGCACTCACGCGGGCAGAGGATGAAAAGTGGGCAATGGGTGGGTGAATGATGGCCACGCCCCGATCCATCCAAGGAAGGCATGGTGCGCACAGAGGCGAGCGCGGCGCGCGCCAGCCAAGCACCAAGCCCTTCTTACTTCACAGCATGCGATGCCAGCCGCTCGTCGATGGTGACGGGCGCTGCAGCACCTGCCGCAGGATGGATCGGTTGCGCCATGGCGCGCTCCAGATGGTCCAGCCGCAGGCGACTTTGGGGATGCGCGTCCGCAAACTGCAGATCGCTGTCACCCAATGCGTTCAGCTGCACCAGCGCAGACACCAGGCCGAACGAGTCCAGCCCGGCACGCGCAGCCAGCACCACGGCCTCGCGGTCGGCAGCGTGCTCGGCCTCAGCGCCCAGACCCAGCGTGTGGGTATGGCGGGCCAGTGCCGTGAGGCTGGGAGACACCTTGCCGCTGCGTGCCGCGCTGTGCATGGCGCGCAGGTGGTGCCTGGATGTAACGTGGGCAATCTCATGCGCCAGGACGCCGGCCAACTCAGCCTCGTCTGCGCAACGGTCCACCAGGCCACGGGTCAGGAACACGTAGCCTCCAGGGGTGCTGTAGGCGTTGAAGTCCGATTCATCCACCACCACGAAGGTCCATGGAAGTTGAGGGCGGCTCGACTGCAGACTGACCCAGCGGCCCAGAAGATTGACGTAACGCTGCATCTCCGGCGCCGGGTCCAGCGGCTTGCCTTGCAGCAACAGCACAGCCATCTGGCGGCCCAGTTCGATCTCTTGCGCCTCGGTCACGCTGTCCGCAGCCTGCAGCAGGGCATTCATCGCGCTGTGGGCGTCTGATGCGGCTGGGGCGGCTGCCGAGGCCACGCTGGAGGCTTCTGCTGCTGCGGCGGCGGCGAAATGCGTCACAGGCAGCGCATCTACCCGGCGTGGCTGCAATGCCGCCGCAGCAGCAAAGGCGCGCGCCTCATTGGCCGTCACGCGCAGGCGGTCCGCCTGGCCCATGCCCTGACTTTGCGTCACACCACGTCCGCTTGCACCCACAGACTGCGACACATTGCCTTCGCCCAGACCGCGGATCCCCACGGTGGACGTGGACACTGCGGTAGAGCCAACCCCACCCAACGGGTTGCCCACAGCGCGCAACGCGCTGGCTGCGGCGTTGTCACGCGCTGGCGTGCCGATGTCGAACATGTGGATCCAGCCCGTGGCTCCGGACTCGGCACGGACCTGTACCCATGCCCCCTGGCGCTGTGCGGTGCGCGTGACCTTGGCGCTTGCGGCCAGGTCTGCCAACGCGCTACTGGTGTCCCCCGGTGCGGCGCGTAGCTGCGTTGCACGCTTGATCATTGCCTCTTCTTGAGCCTGGGCCATGCCCAAAAACCCCAGAAGCACCAGGCTGCCCGTGAATGCACGGCTGCTGCTGCTGCGTAAGCCCACCATTTTTTCTCCCTCTCTTGGATGCTTCACACGGATGCGATGTCCGCGCACAACTTTCTGCGGCGCGCATTGTTATGGATTTCTGCAGGCCGGGCAAACCACGGACGCCGAAGGACGTGACTATTCACTGAGGCACGAAGCGGCCACAAGAAAAACAGCAGCCGGGCATGACAAAGTTCACACATGGTTACTTTGGTTGCATTCGAGGTGTCAACGCCAGCACTGGCTTTATGTACATTTCGCTCGCCTGCTGTAAGGGACAGCTTGTACGACCCACTTCAAAAAAGACTTTTACCCATGAATCGCCGCGACCTGATCACTCTTGCAACACTCGCCTCCGGCATCAGTGCCGTTTCTCCCGTGTGGGCCCAGTTCAACTTTGGCAAGGCACTGGAGGCCGGGCAGGACCTGGTGAAAGCCGAGTCCATCACCGACGAAGAACTCAACAAGTACTTTGACCAGGTAACCGTGCAGATGGACAGCCAAAGCTCCGTGGCCCCCGGCAGCAACGCCTATGCCAAGCGCCTGACCAAGATGGTGACGGGTCTGCAAACTTACGATGGAATGCGGTTGAACTTCAAGGTCTATGTCACACCGCAGATCAATGCGTTTGCCATGGCCAACGGCACCATCCGTGTGTATTCGGGACTGATGGACGCATTCACCGACGACGAAGTCCGCTATGTCATCGGTCACGAAATCGGTCACGTCAAAAGCGGTCACTCCAAATCGCGCATGCAGGCGGCACTGCGCACCAGCGCACTGCGCAAAGGCGTGGAATCGAGCAACACGCGCGCAGGCGCGCTGGCCAGCACCGAGCTGGGCAATCTGTTCGAAAAAGTGGTCAACGCGCAGCACTCCCAATCCAACGAGCGCGAGGCAGATGACTATGCGCTGAAGTTCATGAAGGCAAAAAAATACAACCCGCAGGCCTGCGTGACTGCACTGGAAAAGCTGGCCTCTTTGTCCGGCGATAGCTCCAGCAGCTTCCTGTCCACCCACCCGGCACCGAAGGACCGCGCCAGCCGCTTGCGGGAACAATTGGCCTGACAAACCGCCTGGGTTACACTGCGCCCTTCATGCCGTACACCTCCATCCCCTCCACCGCACACGCCGCTGCCTTCCAAGGCATGGGCATGATGCAGTGCGCGTTCACGCGGGCGATGGGTGCACGAATGATTACCACCATTACCGCCGCGGCCACCTGAGCACGCGCAGGTGGCCGTTTCGGCAGCCACCTGGTGATCGCTCTCTTCTCCCCCAAGACGAATGCACGAAACCCAGCTCTGGCAGCTGGGTTTTTTTGTTTGTTCGTTAGCCGGAGAAGTCCATGTACCGCGATCCTGTCCAGTCCCTCGAAGCCCCATCGTTGCCGTCGTCCGCCACGGCCATGCGCCCCCTGCGCGTGGGCATGATTGGCATTGGCACCGTGGGCGCGGGCACCTTTCGCGTGCTGGCACGCAACCAGGCGCTGATTGCCGGCCGCGCAGGGCGGGGCATCAAGCTGGTGGTGGTCTGCGCCCGCAGCCTGGCCCGCGCGATGAGCGTGGTGGGCAAGGACGTGGCCTTGACCAATGACCCCATGCAGGTCGCCACACACCCCGACGTGGATGTGCTGGTGGAGGCCGCTGGCGGCACCGGCCCCGCGCGCGACTGGGTGCTGGCCGCCATCCGCGCGGGCAAACATGTGGTCACCGCCAACAAGGCGCTGCTGGCCGAGCATGGCAACGAGATCTTTGCGGCCGCGCGCCAGCACGGCGTGGCCGTGGCCTATGAAGGCGCGGTGGCCGTCAGCATCCCCATCGTGAAGGCGCTGCGCGAGGGCCTCACCGCCAACCGCATCGAGTGGGTGGCGGGCATCATCAACGGCACCACCAATTTCATCCTGAGCAAGATGCGCGATGAGGGCGTGGGCTTTGCCGAGGCGCTGACCCAGGCCCAGGCGCTGGGCTATGCCGAGGCGGACCCGACGTTCGACATCGAGGGCATCGACGCAGCGCACAAGATCTCGCTGCTGGCGGCCAATGCGTTTGGCATGCCGGTGCGGTTTGCCGATGCGCAGGTGGAGGGCATCACCGCGCTGCAAGGCCTGGACGTGGCCTGTGCCGAGCAGCTGGGCTATCGCATCAAGCTCTTGGGCGTGGCCAAGCGGCGCAAGGACGGCGATGCGGAAGGCGTCGAGCTGCGCGTGCAGCCCGCGCTGGTGCCCGCCACGCATTTGCTGGCCCACGTGAACGGGTCCATGAACGCCGTGATGGTGAAGGGCGATGCCTCGGGCGTGACGATGTACTACGGCGCGGGTGCGGGGTCGGAGCCAACAGCGTCGGCCGTGATTGCCGACCTGGTGGATGTCGCGCGGCTGCAGGGCACCCACGCCGCGCAGCGGGTGCCGCACCTGGGGTTCCACGCCGACGCGGTCAACAACAACCTGGCCGTGCTGCCGCGCGCCGCCGTGCACACGCGCCACTACCTGCGTGTGCCCGTGCACCAGGCCCAGCAGATTGAGGCCGTGGGCGCCTGGCTGGCGGCGCAGCAGGTGCCGGTGGCGCGTGTGGAGCTGGCCTGCGAAAAAGCCGCTCCCGCTGGCGCAGGGCCGCAGGTGCTGGTGCTGACAGACGCGGTGGCGCAAAGCACCGTGGACCTGGCCGTGCACGCGCTGGCCGCACACCCCGCCGTGGCCGGGCCCGTGGCGGCGCTGCGGGTGGAGATGCTGGAAGGATGAGTGGTTGTGGCGGGGAAAATATGAACAAAAATGGCCGTTTGCGCGCGTCCATCATGCGCAAATAGCTATTAATTCAATAGCAACCCCTGCCCGCTACGCCATCAGCCGCCCGAGCACCAGCGCCGCCATGTCCTCCGCCGCAGGCGTGCCTTCGGCCATCAGGCCCTGCACCACGCCCGCGCGGTCAGCTTCCGTGCGGTTCTGGCTCACCTTCCAGACGCCCTCCCAGCGCTCCACCGCCAGCTCGATGCCCACGATGGCGCGCAGCAGCTTGTCGATGTAGTCGGGCGGCGCATCGTCAATGCGCCAGGGGTCGGGGCGGTGGGCTTCGTGCCGCTCGCTCAGGGTGTGCAGGATGGCGCGCAAGCGCACCGGGTCGTCCACCGCGCTCAAGGTGCCATGCGCGTGCACGGCGGCGTAGTTCCAGGTGGGCACCTGCTTGCCGTCGAGCGCCTTGGACGGATACCAGCTGGGCGACACATAGGCCTGCGGCCCGTGGAACACCGCCACCGCCGTTTGCGGCAGCAGCGGCCACACACCGTTGGCACGGGCCACGTGGCCGACCAGCGTGCCGTGCGGGCCGCGTTCAGGGTCCAGGTACAGCGGGATGTGGTTGACATGTTGCGCACCTGCTTGCGCGATCACCAGCGTGGCCAGGGGCTGCGCGTGCACCAGCGCGTGCAGGGTGGCCGGTTCGGTGACTTGAAATAGCCGGTTGGGGTAGGCCATGGTCAGGCGCCTTCCACTTCGAGCACGGGCGCGCAGTCGATCTGCGTCTTGACCGAGTTGGCCAGAAAACACGACGCATGGGCGCGGTGGTGCAGCTCGTCCAGCTGCGCAGCGCTGGGCGCGTGGGCCGCATCAAAGCATGCGACGGGGCGCAACTGCACGTGGGTGACGACCAGCTGGCCCTCTGCGTTCTTGGCCAGGGTGCCCACGGCCGCGTCGGTGTAGCGGTTGAGCCGATAGCCCGCGCGGCTGGCGAAGTCCATGAACCACAGCATGTGGCAGCTCGACAGCGCGGCGACATAGGCTTCCTCCGGGTCCACCGCCGCCGCATCGGAATACGGCAGCGGCACCACATGGGGCGACGACGACGCGGCCACGGTGGCGCCGCCATCGAACTGCCAGCGGTGGGCGCGGTGGTAGCGCTTGTCCAGAAAATCGTCGGTGCCACGGGTCCAGGTGATGGTGGCGAGGTGCTCGGCCATGGTGGGAGGTCTTTCTACAATGGTTCTTCAGTTTATGACTGCACTGCGCCATCGAAGGAACCAATTCATGCCCGTTGCCAGAGCCAATGCCCCCGGCGGCCACCCCGGCCTGCTGCGCCAGCAGGTGTACGAGCAGCTGCGCGGCGCCATCGAGCAGGGCCGCCTGCCGGCGGGCACGCGCCTGCCACCCTCGCGCGAGCAGGCCGCCAGCCTGGGCGTGTCGCGCAACACGGTGCTGTGGGCCGTGCAGCGCCTGCAGGCCGAAGGCTATGTGGAGGCGCGTGTGGGCGACGGCACCTATGTCTCGCAGGCCGCTGGGGCACCGCCTCCGCAGGGGCTGGTGGCACCGCCGCGCGGGCTGTCGCGGCGCGGGCAGCTGATTGCCGAGACGGCCGCGCGCTGGCGGCCGCCGCATGTGGCGGCGCGCGCGTTTCGCATCGGCGCGCCCGAGGTGGACAGCTTTCCGTTTGCGCTGTGGGACCGCCTCGCGCGCCAGGCCAGCCCCGCCCAGCGCAGCGCCCGCGCGCAGTACCTCGACCCTGCGGGCGACCCCGACCTGCGCCAGGCGATTGCGCTGTGGCTGTGGGCCTCGCGTGGCATCCGCTGCGATGCGGCGCAGGTGGTGGTGTGCGCGGGCTCGCAGCAGGGCATCGACCTGATCGCGCGGCTGCTGCTGGACGCGGGCGACGAGGTGCTGGTGGAAGACCCCGGCTACCCCGGCATCCGCGCCAGCCTGCTGGCCCATGGCGCCCAGGCACGGCCCGTGGCGCTGGATGCGCAGGGCCTGTGCATCGCCGAAGGCGCCGCGTTGTGGCCTGGCGCGCGCATGGCCGTGGTCACGCCCACGCACCAGTTCCCCACGGGCGTTGGCATGGGCCTCGCGCGGCGGCAGGCGCTGCTGCAGTGGGCGCGCACGCACGACGCCTGGGTGGTGGAGGACGACTACGACGGCGAATTCCAGTACGGCAGCGCGGCGCAACGCGTGCCCGCGCTGTGCAGCCTGCCGGGGTCGGAGCGCGTGCTGTATGTGGGCACCTTCAGCAAGACCTTGCACCCCGGCCTGCGCCTGGGTTTTGTGGTGGTGCCGCCCGCGCTGGTCGAGGCCTTTGCCATGGCCCGCGCCATCACCGACCGGCATGCGCCCGGCGATGCGCAGGCCGTGCTGGCGCGCTTCATTGCCGAAGGCCATCTGCTGCGCCACCTGCGGCAGATGCGCGAGCTGTACCAGGCGCGCCAGCAGGTGCTGATCGATGCCCTGGCCAGCGCGAGCGATGGTGCCCTGCGGCTCATCCCCAGCGACCGGGGCATGCACCTGCTGCTGGAAAGTGCGCCGGGCAGCGACGACGAGACCCTGAGCCGCAAGGCCCTCACGGCCGGGGTGATGCTGGCGCCGCTGTCGCGCTACGCCATGCAATCGCAGCGGCGGGGGTGGCTGTTTGGCTACGCGGGCTACAGCGAGGCCGAGATCGTCGGCGCAGCCCGCGTGGTGGCGCGGCTGGCGCAACTTTGAAACCAAGCCTTTGAAGCAAAGGCCCTGGTGCCTCAGGACTGCGCAGGCACGCGGGCGGCCACGCCTTGGCCCTCGGTCATCACCGCCGGGCGCGCCTGCGGCTGGGGGCCCTTCCACCACTGCTTTGAAAGTGCAGGCTGGCGGATGTCCAGCCGCTCGCCCATCACCGGTGCGACCAGCGGCACATGGGCTTTTTCGGCCAGGGCGGTGATGCGGTCGAACGGGTCCGTCCAGGCGTGCAGCGCCAGGTCGAAGGTGCCGTTGTGGATGGGCATGAGGTGGCGGCCCTTCACGTCCAGGTGCGCCTGCAGGCTTTCCTCGGGCTGCATGTGCACGTCGGGCCACTGGGCGTCGTAGGCGCCGGTTTCAATCAGGGTCAGGTCGAACGGGCCGAAGCGCTCGCCGATGGCCTTGAAGCCGTCGAAATAGCCGGTGTCGCCGCTGAAGAAGATGCGCGTTGCATCGGCACCTTGGCCCGCCTCGATCACCCACGAGGCCCACAGCGTGCGGTTGCCGTCCGACAGGCTGCGGCCCGAGAAATGTTGCGCGGGTGTTGCCACCAGCTTCACCCCGGCGATGGTGGTGCCCTGCCACCAGTCGAACTGCTGCACCTTGGCGGCAGGCACGCCCCAGCCCATCAGGCGGTCGCCCACGCCCAGCGGCGTCACAAAGTGCGCCACCTTGGGGGCGAGCTTCTGGATCGCGTCGTAGTCCAGGTGGTCGTAGTGGTCGTGCGACAGCACCACGCCGGTGATGGGCGGCAGCTCGTCGATGCTGAGCGGCGGCGCATGGAAACGCTTGGGGCCCATGAAGGTGAACGGCGAGGCGCGCTCGGAGAACACCGGGTCGGTCAGCCAGAACTGGCCTTGCAGCTTGAGCAGCATGGTCGAGTGGCCCAGGCGCCACAGGCTCAGGTCGGGGGCCTTGAGCAAGTCCGCCTGCGTGAGCGGCAGCACCTGGGGCGGCTGTGCAGGCACGGCGTCGGCGGGCTTCTCGGTCATGAAGCGCCACATGATGGCCATGGTCTTGGCAAAACCCGGCGCCTGGCGCGGCGCGGCGTTGCGGAACTTGCCTTCGGTGTACTGGGGCGACTGCTCGTAGGAGCTTGCCGGCAGGCTGGTGCAGGAAAGAATACTGTAGGCCATGGCGATCAGGACGGTGAGGAGGACGAAGGTTCGGAGCATGGGATTGCCCTTCGGAAAATTACACTGCACAGTGTAGTTCACTTTTTCAAAAAGTAAACTGCCCGGTGTAAAATTTTGCCTATGACCGAGGCCCCCACCGTTCTCCCCACCCGCCTGACCGACCGCAAGCGCGAAGCCATCGTGTTGGCCGCCATTGCCGAGTTCCGCGAACATGGCTTCAGCGGCACCAGCATGGACCGCGTGGCCGCTGCGGCAGATGTGTCCAAGCGCACGGTGTACAACCACTTCCCCAGCAAGGACGAGCTGTTCGAGGCCATCCTGGGCCACCTGTGGGACCGCAGCCATTCGCTGGCCGACGTGGCCTACGACGCCGCCCGCCCGCTGCGCACGCAGCTGCTGGCGGTGCTGGAGCAGAAGATGGAACTGCTGAACGACGCGAGCTTCATCGACCTCTCGCGCGTGGCCATCGCCGAGATGATGCACACGCCCGAACGCGCCCAGGCCATGGTGGCGCGCCTGTCCGAAAAGGAAGAGGGCCTGCCGCGCTGGGTCCGCGCCGCCCAGCAAGACGGCGCCCTGCGCGCGGGTGTGGACCCGCAGTACGCCGCACACCAGCTGCACGGCATGGTCAAGTCGTTCGCCTTCTGGCCCCAGCTGGCGATGGGGCAAGCGCCCCTCACCGCCGCCGAGCAGCAACAGGTGCTGGGTGATGCGGTGGACATGTTTCTGGCGTTCTACGCCGTGCGGCCCGCCATGGAGTCCACCCGCACCGCAGCGGCCCCTGCCAAGCGCGCGGCCCGCACAACCAGGCCGCGCTGACCACAGCACTACGCTCGCCACCACCCTTCGTTTCTTCTTCCCAAGCCCCATGCCCCTCGCTCCCTACCTCGACACCCGCCCCACGCTCGACACCGGCGTTTTCATCCACGACTCTGCCCAGATCATCGGCGACGTCACCCTGGGTCGCGACAGCTCGGTCTGGTGCAACGCCGTGCTGCGCGGCGACGTGAACCGCATCACCGTGGGTGTCTGTAGCAACGTGCAGGACCTGACCATGGGCCATGTGTCGCACCGCAACGCCAGCAAGCCCGAAGGCTCGCCGCTGGTCATCGGCGACTACGTCACGGTGGGCCACTCGGTGATCCTGCACGGCTGCCGCATCGGCAACGAATGCCTCATCGGCATGGGCTCCATCGTCATGGACGACGCGGTGATCGAAGACCGCGTGATGCTGGGCGCAGGCAGCCTGGTGTCGCCCGGCAAGGTGCTGGAGAGTGGCTACCTCTACATCGGCCGTCCGGCGATGCGCCAGCGTGCACTGACCGAGGCGGAGATCGCCTACCTGAAGTATTCGGCCGAGCACTATGTGCGGGTGAAGAACAACTACCTGGCAGGCACACCCCATGCGGCTGCGGTGCCCCCTGCGCCCCCCGCCCACCAGGGATAAAGCGGGGCCGGGATAATCGGGGCTTCCACGACCCCTGCGGCGGCACCGCATCGCCCCATTGCCCGTTTTCACCATGTCTGCCGTCGCCCCTGCCTCACCCGCCCAGCGCGTGCTCTCCGTCATCCCCCCGATGACGCAGCTGAACACGCCTTACCCCTCCACCGCCTACCTCACCGGCTTTCTGCGTTCGCGGGGAGTGACGGCGTTCCAGGAAGACCTGGCGCTGGCGCTGGTGCTGCGCCTGCTGTCGCCCGATGGGCTCAAGGACGTGGCGGCCCAAGTGGATACGCTGCCCGCCAAAAAGCAGAGTCCCGCCGTGCAAAGTTTTGCGGCGCAAAAGGACCGCTACCTCGCCACCATCGGCCCCGCCATTGCCTTCCTGCAAGGCCGCGACAGCACGCTGGCCCACCGCATCGTGGGCCGCAACTACCTGCCCGAAGGGCCGCGTTTTGCCACGCTGGATGTGTATGTGGACGACGAGGGTGGCGACCCGCTGGGCTGGGCCTTTGGCGCTTTAGGCCTGACCGACAAGGCAAAGCACCTGGCCACGCTGTATCTGAACGACCTGGCCGATGTGCTGCGCGACGCGGTGGACGAGCGCTTTGAGTTTGTGCGCTATGCCGAATCGCTGGCAGGCAGCCAGCCCACGTTCGACCCGCTGGCCACCGCATTGGCCGCGCCACCCACGCTGGTGGACGAGCTGCTGGAGCAGCTCACGCACGAGGCCGTCGCGCGCCACCAGCCCACGGTGGTGCTGCTGTCGGTGCCGTTCCCGGGGTCAGTGTACGCAGCCTTCCGCATCGCGCAGGCCATCAAGGCGCGGCACCCACACATCGCCACCGTGCTGGGCGGCGGTTTTGTGAACACCGAGCTGCGCGAGCTGGCCGACCCGCGTGTGTTCGACTTCTTTGATTACGTGACCCTGGACGCGGGCGAGCGCCCGCTGCTGGCGCTGCTGGAGCATCTGCAGGGCCAGCGCGGCCGCCAGCGGCTGGTGCGTACCTTTGTGCGCGATGACGGAGAAGGTGGCGACGGCGCGGTGCAGTACATCAACATGATGGAAGCCGACATCGCCTTTGCCGAGGTGGGCACCCCCACCTGGGACGGCCTGCCGCTGGACCGCTACCTGTCGCTGCTCGACATGCTCAACCCCATGCACCGGCTGTGGAGCGACGGGCGCTGGAACAAGCTGACCGTGGCGCATGGCTGCTACTGGAAGAAGTGCAGCTTTTGCGATGTGAGCCTGGACTACATCAGCCGCTACGAAGGCGCGAGTGCCGCTGTGCTGGCCGACCGCATCGAACAAATCGTGCGCGAGACGGGGCAGACCGGCTTTCACTTCGTCGATGAAGCGGCGCCGCCCAAGGCCCTCAAGGCCCTGTCCACCGAGCTGATTGCGCGCAACGCAGGCATCAGCTGGTGGGGCAATGTGCGGTTTGAAAAGACCTTCACCCCCGAGCTGGCCGAGCTGATGGCCGACAGCGGTTGTATCGCGATCTCCGGCGGGCTCGAAGTCGCATCCGACCGGCTGCTGCAGCTCATGAAAAAAGGCGTGTCGGTGGACCAGGTGGCGCGCGTGACGCGGGCATTCACCGACGCGGGCATCCTGGTGCATGCCTATCTGATGTACGGCTTTCCCACGCAGACGGTGCAGGACACGGTGGACGCGCTCGAATACGTGCGCCAGCTGTTTGCCAACGGCTGCATCCAGAGCGGCTTCTTCCACCGCTTTGCCTGCACCGTGCATTCACCCGTGGGCAAGAACCCCGAGGAATACGGCGTGACCCTGGCGCCGCTGCCGCCCGGCGACTTTGCCAAGAACGACGTGGCCTTCATCGACCCCACGGGCGTGGACCACGACGCACTGGGCGGCGCGCTCAAGAAGGCCATCTACAACTACATGCACGGCATCGGGCTCGAAGAAGACGTGCGCAGCTGGTTCCCGTTCAAGGTACCCAAGACGACGGTACGGCGCGACCGGATTGAGCGGGCGCTGCGGGAGCGGGGATAAGCACGGGCTCGCATCCCGCTGGCGTTTGTGTCGGAAAAATTCAAGCAAAAAGTGCCATCACCGCCTGATGGATAAGCGCAGGGCAATCGCATCTAAACCCCTCCTCAAATCAGAGCGAAACTGTGGCGTTCGATCACCCGATTCACGTCCCATGACCCTGCTGCAGCACCTGCAACTCATCCCCGACCCACGCCTTGCGCGCACGCGCCGCCATGAACTCCAATCC
>NZ_LUKZ01000012.1 GCF_001633105.1 Acidovorax sp. GW101-3H11 | reverse complement strand
GGCTCTCTTCCGTTTCGGGTGGAAAGCCACATTCCCCACCATAGCCATGGTCAGGCCCTTGCTTTTTGCAAAGGACTGCCCGGCAGGTGAGTGAGCTTTCCAGCGATCAGGAACGCCATGGCGATGAAGTGGTCGGTGGTGCCATAGCCACGCGCCTTGGCCTTGGCCGCTTGCAGCAGTGAGTTCACCGCCTCCACATAGCCGGTATGCAGATGAGAGGCATCAAACGCCTTGAGTATTCCCGCCCAGTGCTGCTGGATGGTCTTGGCCAAGTCCTTGAAGGGCTGCAAGCGGCTGCGTTGCGCCCATCGCAGCCATTTCTTGAGTGCCCGTGCACTGCTGGCGACATCCGCGTCTGAGTTCCGGTAAACATCGCGCAGCCCCTCCTTGATCCGCCACGCCCTGGCGGTCTTCAGTCGGGTGTGGGGCAGCCAATCCATCTTGGCCTGCTCTTTGTCCGTCCACCTGGCTTTGTCCTTGAGCCAGCACCAGCGGGTCTTCTTGAGCCAGCGCTCGCCCCTGGCTTCTTCTCGCCGCACAGCGTCCACGGCCCGGTTGGCCAGCTGCACCACATGAAAGCCATCAAAGGCAATCGCCGCCTGGGACAAGTGCTGGCCTGCTCCTGCGATGAAGGCCTTGGACATGTCCATGCACACCACCTGGATGGCCTCGGGTCTGCCTTGGTGGCTCTTGAAGTCTTCGGTAAATCTCTGAACCGTGCTGGCATCCTTGCCGGGGGTGGCGTAGATCAGTCGCGCCCGCTCAAGATCGTGCACCAGGGTGATGTAGCTGTGGCCTTTGGCGCAGCTGGTCTCATCGATACCAATGACCGCCACACCCGCGTAGCTCTCCTTGGCCCGCGCCAATCCGACATGGGCATCGATCTGGCGCCACAAGGCGTTGTCCGCGCAGCGCAGGATGCGCGCACACGCGGCCACCGGCATCTCCCGGGCCAGCGTGAGGGCCAGCGCCTCGAACATGAGCGTGAAGCGGCTRCCCTCTCGCGCCCAGGGAACACTCAGCTGGGTCGTACAGCCGCAGGCGCTGCACGACACGCGAGGCAGCGCGCAGTGCACGTAGGCTTCAAACTGGAAGAAATCCAGATGCCGCCAGCTGCGCTGGCGGTGGTCATGCAGTTTCTGGTCAGCTGCTGCGCAAACGGGGCAGGCGGCACTGCCGGATTGCCAGACCACGTACAGGTCGATGCGGCTGCGCTCGACGTCCAGTGCAACACGCTCCACAGCCCAGGGCGCGGCCAGCCCCAATGCCTGGCAGAACAACGCTTCTTGCATGGGGAGGGCTCCTGTTCGGGGGGTGTCAATGGGTTTATTTGAACGTCCAGTGCAACACGCTCCACAGCCCAGGGCGCGGCCAGCCCCAATGCCTGGCAGAACAACGCTTCTTGCATGGGGAGGGCTCCTGTTCGGGGGGTGTCAATGGGTTTATTTGTACTGTAGTGTTCCACCCGAAACGGAAGAGAGCCTATTTTTT
The DNA here is from genome assembly GCF_001633105.1 of Acidovorax sp. GW101-3H11. Lineage (GTDB taxonomy): Bacteria > Pseudomonadota > Gammaproteobacteria > Burkholderiales > Burkholderiaceae_C > Acidovorax. The sequence continues at coordinate 390,411 of NZ_LUKZ01000012.1, read as the reverse complement.
TATGTATTTCTGTGCAGCACCGGCTGCAGCAGCACCACCAGCGCGCCTGCGCCGCCGTCCATGGGCCGGGCCTGCACAAAGGCCAGCACCTCGTTCTTTTGCACCAGCCAGCGCTGCACGCGGCCCTTGAGCACGGGGCTTTTGCCGGGCGAGCCCAGGCCCTTGCCGTGCACCACGCGCACACAGCGCAGCCCCGTCTTGTGGGCATGACGGATGAAGTCGCCCAGCGCCTCGCGCGCCTCGTCCACGCGCAGGCCGTGCAGGTCGAGCTGGCGCTGGATGCTCCAGTGGCCCGATCGCAGGCGGCGGGTGATCTCCACGCCAATGCCGGGGCGGCGAAAGCTGAGCTGGTCGTCGGTGTCGAGCAGGGTGCTCACGTCGAAATCGTCACTGATCGACTCCATCAGCACCCGCTCTTCGTCCAGCCAGTGCTGCACCGGCAGCGGCGGCGGCTGGTGGCGGCGCACGCGCGCCAGGTTGGGGTTGCGCAGCGGGGTGACGGGGCCCACGCTGCGGCTGAAGAGGTGGCGCTCGGCCTCGGCCCGTGCTGCTGCTTCGCGCCGGGCCTTGTCTTCGGCCTCGCGGCGTTCCTGTTCTTCGCGCAGGCGGCGGGCCACGGTGGCCAGGTCCTGCAGCTGGGTGATGCGTTCGCCCGCCCGGCGCGGGGCCGGGGGGGCGCGGCGGCGGGGTGGTGCGGGGTTGTCTGCGGCTGCGGGTGTGGCGGGGGCGTGGCGCAGCGGGCGCATGGCGGCCTTGGCTGCCGCTTTTTTGTCGGCCAGGCCCGCGCGCCGGGCGGACCGGGGGATCGTGGAAGGCGGTGGGGCTGGCGCGGGGGCTGGCTCTGCAGCTGCGGCATGGCCGCCCGCCGCCGTGCGCGCAGCGCGTGCCAACGCGGCTTGCAGCGCCGTGGGCGGGTGGGTCGGTGCGGGCGCAGGGGCGGTCACACCAGGCCCTTTTCCGCCATCGACAACGCCTGGCCCGGCGCCACGATCACATGGTCGAGCACGCGCACGTCCACCAGCGCCAGCGTGGTCTTCAGGGTCTGGGTCAGCGCCTCGTCGGCGCGGCTGGGTTGTACGCTGCCGCTGGGGTGGTTGTGGGCCAGCACCACGGCGGCGGCCTGGTGGTGCAGGGCGCGCAGCACCACCTCGCGCGGGTACACGCTGGTCTGCGTGAGCGTGCCGCGAAACAGCTCCTCCAGTGCCAGCAAGCGGTTTTGCGCATCGAGGAACAGCACCGCAAACACCTCATGCCCCTTGGCGGCCAGATGCAGCTGCAGGTAGTGCTTGACGGTATCGGGCGAGTCGAACACCTCGCGCTCGCGCAGTTGCTGGGCCAGTGCGCGGCGGGCCAGCTCCAGCACCGCCACCAGTTCGGCGCGCTTGGCGGGGCCCAGGCCCTTGATGCGTTCCAGGTCGGCCGCGCTGGTGTGCAGCAGCCCGGCGATGCCGCCAAAACCGCCGTTGATGGCGCCGGTGTCCGGGTCGATGCCGGGCGGGTCCAGCAGCTCCTGCGCCATCTGTAGCACGCCTTTGCCCACGATGCCGGTGCGCAGCAGGATGGCCAGCAGCTCGGCATCGGCCAGCGCGGCGGGGCCGCGCGCCAGCAGTTTTTCACGGGGCTGGGCGTCGGCGGGCAGGTCTTTGAGGGCCATGGAACGAGGAGGTGGGACGCGCCAGCGGCGGTGGTGGCGGTAGGGCTTTGCCCGGTTTTCTACAATCGCAGGAGTTTATCGAGACTGTCATGACCTCTACCGCTGCTGCTTTGCCCACCGTCCAGCCGGGCTCCTTCCTTACCTTGCACTACCGTCTGGCGGGCCCTGCAGGCGATGTGATCAACACTTTTACCGACAAACCCGCCACCCTGTCGCTGGGCACGGGCGAGCTGTCGCCCGCCGTGGAGCAGCGCCTTCTGGGCCTGGCCGAAGGCACGCGCACTACGTTCGAGCTGCCTGCGGGCGAGGCTTTTGGCGAGCGCAACCCCGACATGCAGCAGTGGGTGGCGCGCAAGCTGATGAACGAGCTGGGCGACCCCGACGAAAAGTACAACGTGGGCGATGTGGTGCAGTTCCCCACGCCCGACGGCCAGGGCAGCTACGCCGGGGCCGTGATGCAGGTGCGCGAAGACGGCGCCGTGCTGTTCGACTTCAACCACCCGCTGGCGGGCCAGCCCGTGACTTTTGAAGTGCAGCTGATCGGAATTTTGTGATGCAGGCGCCGCAAGAAATTCTGCTGGCCGAGCCGCGCGGCTTTTGCGCCGGTGTGGACCGCGCCATCGAGATCGTGGAGCGCGCCATCCAGAAGTTTGGCGCCCCCATCTATGTGCGCCACGAGATCGTGCACAACACCTATGTGGTGAACGACCTCAAGGCCAAGGGCGCGATCTTTATTGAGGAGCTGTCGGACGTGCCCCCGGGCGCCACGCTGGTCTTCAGTGCCCACGGCGTGAGCAAGGCCGTGCAGCAAGAGGCTGTGGCGCGTGGCTTCAGCATTTTTGACGCCACCTGCCCGCTGGTGACCAAGGTGCACGTCGAAGTGGCCAAGCTCGCCAAAGAGGGCTACGAATTCATCATGATCGGCCACAAGGGCCACCCCGAGGTCGAGGGCACCATGGGCCAGCTCGACCAGGGCATCCACCTGGTGGAAGACGTGGAAGACGTGGCCCGAGTGCAGCCCGCGCAGACCGAGAAGCTGGCCGTGGTCACGCAGACCACGCTGAGTGTGGACGACGCCGCCGAAATCTCGGCCGCCGTGCGCGCGCGCTTCCCGAGCGTGCGCGAGCCCAAGCAGCAGGACATCTGCTACGCCACACAAAACCGCCAGGACGCCGTCAAGGTGCTGAGCCCGCAGGTGGATGTCGTGATCGTGGTGGGCAGCCCCACCAGCTCCAACAGCAACCGCCTGCGCGAGCTGGCCGCAAAGCTGGGCACCACCGCCTACATGGTGGACAGCGCCGATGAGCTGCAGGGCGAGTGGTTCAAGGGCCGCTCGCGCGTGGGGCTCACGGCGGGCGCATCGGCGCCTGAAATCCTGGTGCAGCAGGTCATCGACCGCATCAAGGCGCTGGGCGCGGTGTCGGTGCGCAGCATGGCGGGCATCGAGGAGACCATCAAGTTCCCGCTGCCCAAGGGGCTGAAGATCGACGCGGCCACGGGGCTGGAGATTCGTGAGCGCACGCCCGAGACGGGGCCTTCTGCCCACTGAACACTGACGGTGGGGAGGTTCAGTCGAGAAGAAGGGTGCTCATAGGCGCCCTTTTTATTTTTGCTCCTGAATTGATAGCTATCATCGCTTGACCATCGCGCGGTAACGGCCATTTTTATTCATATTTTTCGTCACAGCGGCACGGCCGGCCCGCTCCACAGGTCCAGCGGCGGGTCGGCCGCCACGGCGCGCAGGATGTCGGTGCGCGAGATAAAGCCTGAGAGCACGCCCGCTTCGTCCGTCACCGGCAGGCCCGGCAGGCCGGTGTCCAGCAGCACGGCCGCCACGCGGCGCAGTTCGGTGTCGGGGGACACCGTGGGCACGGGGCTCACCATCACCTCGGCCACCGGGCGGCGGGCCAGGTCAATGGCCTGCTTCACGGCGCCGGGTTCGGGCAGCAGGTCGAGTGGCGCCATGTCGGCACGCACCAGCAGGCCGATCACGCGGCCCAGCACATCCACCACCGGGGCCTGGGCCACCTTGTGTTCAGCCAGGGTCTGCCAGGCGTTGTTCACACGGGCATCCGGCTGCACGCTGAGTGCGCCTCGGGTCATCACGTCGCTCACCCGGGTCAGCGGCTGGCGGGCATGCTGGGGGCCCTGTTCGGTTTGTGCGTAGGCGCTCACGGCATCCTGCAGGCGCAGGTTGACCACGGCGGGTGTGGTGGCTTCAGCCGTGGCCGCGTGGGGCGGGGCGGGGAAGACGGGCACGGGCTCCCCCGGCAGGTCCAGCGCCCGGGTGCGCAGCGCCTGGGGCCGCTGCACGCGCCGCACCGACGAGATCTGGGCCAGGTTCTCCGGGCCGCCCCGGTACATCTGGCCCGACGGGCCGAACACAAAGAACATGTCTTTCCTCCTGCGGGCAGGCCCGCCACGGGCGGTGGCGGGGGCTGCTCTGCCCATGTTATCGGCAGTTGTGGGGCGCGCGTGCAGTCAGCCTTGTGTCTGCATGTTGCGGGCAGCCCCTACACTGCCCCTTCTTTTGACACCACCTGCCCTCCGGAGCCCCTGCATGATCGACCGCGCCGCCATTGCCGCTGCCCGCCGCCAACTGGCCACCCAGCCCGACTTTCTGCGCACCACGCCGCTGATGCGTGTGTCTGGCAAGACTTTGGGCGTGGACTGTGCCGAGGTCTGGCTCAAGCTGGAGCATTTGCAGGTGGGCGGCAGCTTCAAGGCGCGCGGCATGCTCTACCGTTTGCTGGCCAACCCGGTGCCCGAGAGCGGCGTGATCATTGCCTCGGGCGGCAACGCCGGTATTGCCGTGGCGGCGGCCGCCCAGGCCCTGGGCGTGCGCTGCGAGGTGTTTGTGCCCGAGGTCTCGCCCGAGGCCAAACGCGCCCGCCTGCGCGCGCTGGGCGCCGAGGTGATCGTTACCGGCGCTGCGTACTCGCAAGCCTTTGAAGCCTGCGTGGCCCGCCAGAAGACCACCGGCGCCTTGCAGGCCCATGCCTACGACCAGCCCGAAGTGGTGGCGGGCGCGGGCACCCTGGCGCTGGAGCTGGAAGAGCAGGGCGGTCGCCTGCCCGACACGGTGCTCGTCAGCGTGGGCGGTGGGGGCCTCATCGGCGGTGTGGCCGCCTGGGTGGAAAGCCGCGCCCATGTGGTGGCGCTGGAGCCCGAACGCGCGCCCACCCTGCACGCGGCGCGGGCTGCAGGGCAGCCGGTGGATGTGGAAGTGGGTGGCGTGGCCGCCGACTCGCTGGGCGCCAAGCGCATCGGCGCCATTGGCTGGGAAGTGAGCCAGCGCCATGTGCACGACGCGCTGCTGCTGCCCGACGACGCCATCCGCGCCGCCCAGCTGTGGCTGTGGAAGGAGCTGAAACTGGCCGTGGAGCCCGCCGCCGCGCTGGGCCTGGCGGCGCTGCAGACGGGCGCGTACAAACCGCAGCCCCAAGAGACCGTGGCCCTGATTCTTTGCGGCGCCAACTTCGACCCGGCAAACCTCGCCTGAGCCCAGGCCGACCACCCCTTTAAAATCCAGCAATGCTTGACATCTTCCTTCTCCGCAAAGACCTCGACACCGCCATCGCGCGGCTGGAAACCCGTAAAAAGCCCCAGGCCTTCCTGGACGTCTCCGCTTTTCAGGCGCTGGAGTCCGAGCGCAAGACGCTGCAGACCCGCACCGAAGAGCTGCAGGCCCAGCGCAACCAGCGCTCAAAACAAATCGGTGTGCTGATGGGGCAAATCGCGCGTTTGGTCGCGACTGAGGAGCTCGATCAGGCTGAGTTCAATAAGCAGCAGGTTGAGGCATTCAAGTTAGAAGTCGCTGCAATCAATCAAGAGTTTGATTCCTCCAAGATTCGGCTCGATCAAATCCAGTCCGAGCTGCTGGCCATGCTGGTGGCCGTGCCCAATCTGCCGCACGAATCCGTGCCCGTGGGCAGCGATGAATCGGGCAATGTGGAAGTGCGCCGCTGGGGCGCTCCCCCCAGTTTTGCGTTCGAGGTGAAAGACCATGTGGACCTGGGCACGCCGCTGGGCCTGGACTTCGACATGGGCGCCAAACTCTCGGGCTCGCGCTTCACCGTGATGAAGGGCCCGATCGCCCGCCTGCACCGCGCGCTCGCCCAGTTCATGCTGGACGTGCAGACGCAAGAGCATGGCTACACCGAGTGCTACGTGCCCTACGCCGTGAATGCCGATTCCCTCAAGGGCACAGGCCAGTTGCCCAAGTTTGAAGGCGACCTGTTTGCTGCCAAAAAGGGCGGTCAGGACGGCGAACCCGTGCCGGACAACACCGCGCTGTACCTCATCCCCACCAGCGAAGTGCCGCTGACCAACTTTGTGCGCGACGTGGTCACGCCCGAGGCCGACCTGCCCATCAAGCTCACGGCCCACACGCCATGCTTCCGCTCGGAAGCCGGGAGCGGCGGGCGTGACATTCGGGGCTTGATCCGCCAGCACCAGTTCGACAAGGTCGAGATGGTCCAGATCGTGCACCCCGACAAGAGCTACGAAGCGCTGGAAGAAATGACCCGCCACGCCGAGGCCGTGCTGCAGAAGCTGGGCCTGCCTTACCGCGTGATGAGTCTGTGCACCGGCGACATGGGCTTTGGCGCCGCCAAGACCTACGACCTGGAAGTGTGGCTGCCCGCACAGAACACCTACCGCGAGATCAGCTCGGTGAGCAACTGCGAAGCCTTCCAGGCCCGCCGCCTGCAAGCCCGCTTCAAGAACGCCCAGGGCAAGAACGAGTTGCTGCATACCCTGAACGGCTCCGGCCTGGCCGTGGGCCGCACGCTGGTGGCGGTGCTGGAAAACTATCAGCGTGCGGACGGAACCGTCGAGGTTCCGTCCGTTCTCCGCCCATACATGGGCGGAGTGTCGGAGCTTGCTCCGACCTGAGCGGATAGTTTCTGTGCAGGCTCACTTTCGCAGCGCGAAAGTGAAGCGAAGCGTGCCGGAACTACAACTACCAGCAGGCCGATGGCAGCGTGATGGTGCCCGAGGTGCTGCGCCCCTACCTGGGCGGCCAGACTGTGCTGCAGGCCTGAGGCCGCGTGAGACAGCCCGGCAGGTCCGTTCGGGCTTGCCTGATTCATCGACTCCTACAGCGGGCCCTTGTGGCCCGTTGTGTTTTTCACTTCCCGTTCGTGCAGGCGTGACGCGTATGGGTGCCACGCGAATGACCTTGGGTAAAGCCTTGTGCACGGGCTCAGGCCGCCAGAGCGGGGGGAGCTGAAAAATCCACCTGCGCCTGGGCCAGGCGCAACATGGCTGCCACCAGCGCCCGCGTATCGCCCCGCCGCCATTGGTATGCGTAGTGCAGGGGCGCCAGCGGCGTGCGCCCACCCACCGCGCGCAGGCCCAGGGTGTGGGCCCAGCCAGCAGGCAAAAACCCCACCCCCACACCCGCGCGCAGCATTCCCGCCACGGCCCCCCAGCTGTTGCACAGGATGCGCTCGCCCACCGTGACGCGGTGCGCCAGCAGCCAGTCGTCCAGCAGCCGCGTGGTGCCCGCGCCGGGGGGCAGGGTGACCAGGGCATGGCGTTGCAGCAAGGCCCCGGCGCCCATCCTGCCCGCGCCGGGCAGGCCTGGTGCGGCCGCCCAGGTGAAGTGGGCAGCGCCTATCGGTTGCGACAGCAGGCTGCTGCGGGACGAGCGCCCGGCGATCACGGCAAAGTCCAGCTCGCCATCGTCCAGGCGGCGCTCTAGCACGCTGCCCACATCCACCACGGGCTCCAGCGTGAGGCGGGGGTGGGCGTGCCGGGCGGCGGCCACAAAGGTGGGCAGCCAGGTGAGCGCCGAGAGATCGCCCACGCCAAAACGGCACCGGCCGGTGAGTGTGGCGCGCGCGTCCACCGCCTGGCCCAGCGCCGTCATGGCCTGGAGCACATCGAGCGCTGCGGGCAACAGGCGCTCGCCCGCTTCGGTGAGCACGGCGCGGTGGCCGCTGCGGTCGAACAGCGGCTGGCCCAGCGCCGACTCCAGCTCGGCGATGCGCTTGGACAACGACGACACCGACACATGCACACGGTCTGCAGCGGTGGTGAAGTTGGCGCAGGTGGCGGCCCACCAGAAGGCTTCGAGCTGCTTGATGGAAGGGGTCGGCATGGTCTTTGGTCGAAAAAGCGAACGATTTCATTCTAGATATTTCGCTTTTGTGCGCATGGAATGTTGCCTAGAGTGGGGGCTTGCATGAACGCGTCTGAATGCGTCTGAGCGCCTGCACCGATGTCCACACCATGACCACCGCCATTGATTCCGTGTCCCCCGCTTTATCGCCCACGCCGGGCGCCCCGCAACGCTCCCCTGCCGTGCTGCGCCGCATGCTGTCGCTGCACGACTTTGAGGACGCCGCACGCAGGCGTCTGCCCCGGCCCATTTTTGGCTACATCGCAGGCGCGGCGGAAGACAACGCCTCGCTGCGCGACAACCGCGAGGTGTTTGGCGAATACGCCTTCACCACGCGTGTGCTGCGCGACGTCTCGCAGCGCTCCCAGGCCGTGGAGCTGTTTGGCGAGCGCTACAGCAGCCCGTTCGGCATTGCACCCATGGGCATCAATGCGTTGTCCACCTACCGGGGCGATCTGGTGCTGGCGTGTGCGGCGCAGCGTGCAGGCATCGTGTCGGTCATGAGCGGCACCTCGCTGATCCCGATGGAAGAAGTGGCGCGCGAGAGTCCTGGCACCTGGTTCCAGGCCTATCTACCCGGCGACCAGGCGCGCATCGATGCGCTCATCGACCGCGTGGAGCGCGCAGGTTTTCGCACGCTGGTGGTCACGGTGGACATACCCATCTCGGCCAACCGCGAGAACAACATCCGCACGGGCTTTTCAACACCGCTCAGGCCCGGCCTGCGCCTGGCCTGGGACGGCCTGGTGCGGCCACGCTGGGTGGCGGGCACCTTTGTGCGCACGCTGCTGCGCCATGGCATGCCGCACTTCGAGAACTCGTTCGCCACGCGGGGCGCGCCCATTGTGTCGTCTTCCGTGCTGCGCGACTTCTCCGCGCGCGACCACCTCAGCTGGAACCATCTGGAGGCCATCCGTCGCCGCTGGAAGGGGCCGCTGGTTGTCAAAGGCGTGCTCCGCGTGGAAGACGCATTGCAGGCCCGAAACCTGGGGGCCGACGGGGTGGTGCTGTCCAACCATGGCGGCCGCCAGCTCGACGGCGCCGTGTCCGCCATGCGCGTGCTGGAGGCCGTGGTGGCAGCCGTGGGTCCTGCTTTCCCGGTGCTCATCGATGGGGGCTTCCGGCGTGGCTCCGACGTGCTCAAGGCCATTGCGCTGGGCGCACGCATGGTGCTGGTGGGGCGCCCCTTCAACTACGCGGCCGCTGTGGCTGGGGAGGCCGGGGTGCAACACGCCATCGGGCTGCTGCGCGACGAGGTGGACCGCAACCTCGCCATGCTGGGCGCCAGGGCGTGCACAGACCTGGGGCCTGGGCACATTGTTCGCCGCCACGGCTGAGGCAGGCGGACCATGCCGTAGCAACCCGTCTGAGCGCCGGAAAAACCTTGCTATAATCGCAGCTTCGACTCACAGGAGAGGTGGCAGAGTGGTCGAATGTACCTGACTCGAAATCAGGCGTAGTGGCAACACTACCGTGGGTTCGAATCCCACCCTCTCCGCCAGTATCCAAAGGGTTTGCTGCTATGAAAATAGAAGCAAACCCTTTCTGGTTTCTGGGCCCTCTTGTCCACGCTTTCCCTTCCCAATAGTTCTTCAGCCGACCCGAACCTGGTTGCGGCCTTGTGCCTTGGCCTCGTAGAGGGCGGCATCCGCGCGTGCGATCAGGGCATCAACCGATTCGTCGCCGGGTTGCGCCGTGGTCACCCCGATGCTGACGGTGCAGTGCGGCAGGCCTGCGGCCTCCGGGGTGGCGTCGAGTGCTGCGCGCATGCGTTCGGCCACGGCCTGGGCGGCGGCGCTGTCGGTTTCTGGCAGCAGCACCATGAATTCTTCGCCCCCGTAGCGCCCGAGCCGGTCGGCCGATCGCAGGTGCGACTCGGCAAGCCGCACAAAGCGTGTGAGGACCTGGTCACCTGCAAGGTGCCCATGTGCGTCGTTGACGCGCTTGAAGTGGTCGATGTCCAGGATCAGCAGCGAGAACGGTTTGCTGTAGCGGCTCCAGCGGGCCAGCTCGTCGGCGCAGGCCGCCAGCACGGACCGGCGGGTGTGGGCCCCCGTCAGGGAGTCGTGGGTGGCCAGGTACTCAAACTCTGCGCGCACACGCTCGCCGGCCATCAGCAAGACCCCGATGCTGACCAGCAGCACCGAGAAGCTGAAGGCCGCGATGTAGAGGGTCTGGACGAAGGACTGCGCGAAGCGCTGGGTGTCCGCCTGGTCCAGCCACAGGGTGGACACTGCACGGCAGACCAGCACCGCTGCCTGCCCCCACAGCACCATGGCCGTGAAGCGGGGGGCGAAGCCCTGGCTGCCATGGCGGCCCAGCAGGCGTGCATGTTCTGCCACGATGGCTGCCAGGGTGCCGCTGAAGACCAGCACCCGGATGCGGTAGTCCGGGTGGCCATGCATGAAGAAGGCGAGGACCAGCAAAACCACCGCGATCACCGCAGCCCAGCGGCGGCCTGAGGATGGCAGGCCATACAGCCGCTCGCTCCCCAGCAGAAACAGCGTGACACCCACCAGCAGCAGCGCGTTGCCCGTCAGGGCCACGAGGGTGGGCGGGAGCACGCCGTCCAGGCCATAAAACAGGGTGGAGCCGGCACACAGCAGGGGCGCCGCGCCCCAAAGCCGCATGCCCCGGATCGACGCCGGGTAGCTGCGTCGCAAGCCCAGCAAGACCAGCCCCATCACGATGCCGATCAGGCCCGCCATGATGGTCAGGGAGCGAAGGTCAAGACTGAGCATGAATGGATGGGGGGCTGGCGAAATGGTGGGGTTGGGGGGAGGGCGACGGGCCTGCGAGGCACGGCCGTTGCCTGGGGGTGGCTGTGCAGCGCCACTGCACCGGTCTGGTGCAATTCTAGGGGGCGAAGGGGAAGGGACTATGTCCAGCCCGGTATACCGCCCAGCAGCTTCTGCGGATTGCTCACGGGCATGGGGGGATGGGGCTGGCGTGTTGAGCCGCCGGGCCCTCACCGCCAGAATGGAGGGCTGCGCGGTTTGCGCCTGATGCCCGGAAAGAATCCTGTATGTCCCCAGAACTGCCAACGAACCCTCCCATCCGCCTGACCCAATACAGCCACGGCGCAGGCTGCGGCTGCAAGATCAGCCCCCAGGTGCTGGATGTGATCCTGGCGGGCAGCGGGGCGCAGAACCTGGACCCCCGGCTGTGGGTGGGCAACACCTCGCGCGACGATGCGGCCGTGTATGCGCTGGATGGCGAGCGCGGGGTGGTGTCCACCACCGACTTCTTCATGCCCATCGTGGACGACCCCTTTGACTTTGGCCGCATCGCAGCCACCAATGCCATCAGCGACATCTACGCCATGGGGGCCGACCCGCTGATGGCGATTGCCATCCTGGGCTGGCCGGTGAATGTCCTGCCCCCCGAGGTCGCGCGCGAGGTGGTGCGCGGCGGGCGGGCCGTGTGTGATGCGGCGGGCATTCCGCTGGCGGGTGGGCATTCCATCGATGCGCCGGAGCCCATCTTTGGCCTGGCGGTGACCGGGGTGGTGGAAAAGCGCCACCTCAAACGCAACGACACCGCCACGGCGGGTTGCCGCCTGTACCTGACCAAGCCCCTGGGCATTGGCATCCTGACCACGGCCGAGAAAAAAGCCCGGCTGCGCCCGCAGGACGTGGGTGTGGCGCGCGACCTGATGTGCACGCTGAACCAACCCGGCAGCCGCTTTGGCCGGTTGGCGGGGGTCAAGGCAATGACCGATGTGACAGGTTTTGGCCTGCTGGGGCATCTGGTCGAGATGGCCGATGGCAGTGGCCTGAGCGCCGAGATCGACTACGCAGCCGTGCCGCGCCTGGCGGGGGTGGAGCACTACATGGACCAGGGCTGCGTGCCCGGCGGCACGCAGCGCAATTTCGACAGCTACGGCGCCAAGATTGCGCCGCTGACCGACGAGCAGAAGCACCTGCTGTGCGACCCGCAGACCAGCGGCGGGCTGCTGGTGGCCGTGAGCCCCGAAGGCGAGGACGAGTTTCTGACGGTGGCAAGCGGGCTGGGCCTGGCGCTGGCACCCATTGGCCAGATGACGGAGCGGCGCGCCCTGGCCGTGGTGTTGCGCTGATGTTGGCCGCTCTGTCGGACTACCGGCACCTGTTGCTGAACGGTGTGCCCATGATGGATGTGCGGGCGCCGGTGGAGTTTGCGCAGGGCGCGTTCCCCGGGGTGGTCAACCGCCCACTGATGGACGATGGCGAACGCCAGCAGGTGGGCACCTGCTACAAGCACAAGGGGCAGGACGCGGCGATTGCCTTGGGGCACCAACTGGTGTCCGGGGCCACCAAGCAGGCCCGCATTGCGGCCTGGGCACAGTTTGCACAGGCCCATCCGGGGGGCGTGCTTTATTGCTTTCGGGGTGGACTGCGGTCCCAGATCGTCCAGCAGTGGCTGAAAAGCGAGGCGGGCATCGACTACCCCCGCGTGCAGGGCGGCTACAAGGCCCTGCGCGGTTTTCTCATCGACACCCTGGAGGCGGCCTCGGCGCAGTGCGGTTTTGTGGTGCTGGGCGGTCTCACTGGCACCGGCAAGACCGAGGTGATCGCGCAACTGGCCCAGGGGCTGGACCTGGAGGGCTTTGCCAACCACCGGGGCTCCAGCTTTGGCCAGCGTGTGAGTGGCCAGCCGTCGCAGATCGATTTTGAAAACCGGCTGGCCATTGATTTGCTCAAAAAACGCGACCGAGGGCATGGGGCGTTTGTGGTCGAAGACGAGGGGCGGCATGTGGGCAGTTGCTCTGTGCCGTTGGCGCTGCGGCAGCGGCTGGAGCAGGCCCCCATCGTGTGCCTGGACGACGGCTTTGATGCCCGGGTCGAACGCATCCTGCGGGACTATGTGGTGCAGCAATGCGCTGACTTTGTGGCAGCCCATGGTGAGGCGGTGGGCACCGATCTGTTTGCGGCCCGCTTGCTCGAAAGCCTGGACAAACTCGCCAAGCGCCTGGGCGGCGACCGGCACCGGGCACTGCGCGCGACCATGCTGGTGGCGCTGGCGCGTCAAAAAGACCATGCAGACCCCGCGCTGCACCGGGACTGGATCGCCCTGCTGGTGCGCGATTACTACGACCCGATGTACGCCTACCAGCAGCGCCAGCGGGCGGGTCGCATCGTGTTCCAGGGCGACCGGGAGGCGGTGCTGGATTATTTGCGTGCATCTGCTTCCATCGCAGGCACGGTGGGCGCGGCAGGTGCGGCGGGCGGCAGGGCGGTTTAGCCCTCGCTGTCTTCTGGCCTGTGCTAGCTGCGGGGCAGCACCAGCCGGAACTCGGCGCCCCGCCCCGTGTCGCTGTCCACCTCCAGGCTGCCGCCGTGGCGCTGCACCACGGTAGCCACCAGCGCCAGGCCCAGGCCCACGCCTTGCACGGCAGGGTGGCTGCGGTCGTGCAGCCTTTGGTAGGGCGTGAACAGCTTGTCCTGCAGTTCAGGGGCAATACCGGGGCCCTGGTCGCGCACCGACACCACCCAGTGCGGGCCGCGTTCTGCAATGGCGCACTGCACCACACCGCCCTCCGGGCTGAACTTGATGGCGTTGTTGATCACATTGGCGAGGGCGCGGCGCAGCAGGGCCTGGTCCCCCAGGCACAGGGCGGTGTCGGGGGAGGCGATGGTGCGCACATCCACCTGCTTGTCGCGGGCCAGGGCCCAGAGGTCGTCGGTGGTTTCGGCCAGCAGTGCGACCAGATCGATCGGCGCCATGCGGTACTCCTGTGCCTGCGCGCTGGCCAGCTGCACAAAGCTTTCGGCCATGCCCAGGGACGCCTGTGCATAGCGCTCGATGCGCCGCAGCAGTTCATCGTCTGCCATGCGGCCGGGGTAGGCGCGCTGCATCTCCAGCAGTGTGAGGATGGAAGCGTTGGGCGCGCGGATGTCGTGCGAGATGAAGTGCATCGCCTGGTCGCGCTGCTGCAGGGCACGGCGCATGTCGGTGAGGTCCACCAGCGTCAGCAGCCAGCCTGCGTTGGCCAGGTCGGTGAAGGGCTTGCATTGCACCAGCAGGCTGCGGCCCTGCGCATCGGTGCCTTCGCTGTGCTCGGGCATGGACCTTTGTTGCAGGTGTTCCCGCGTGACGAGTGGCTGGCGGTTGCCCGCATGCACCAGGTCGGCCAGCAGATCGACCACCGACTGCCCCTGCAGCGGGGCCTCAGCACCACCGCCCAGGTGCTCGCGGGCGGCCTGGTTGGCCAGCAGGATCTGGCCCTCGGGGTCGCAGACGAGGCTGGGCGAAGGCAACTGCTGCAGGCTTTCGCTCACGAAGTGGTGCAGGTCGCGCAACTGGCGCGACGCGCGCTCGACCGCATTGATGCGCCGCTCCAGAAAGTCGGCCGAGTCCCCAGGCCGCCTGCGCAGCCGCATCGACAGGCCCTGGCGCTGCAGGTTCTCCATCTCCAGCCGCAGAAAATGCGCCGCAGCACTCAGGCGCCGCCAGCTCCACAGTGGGTAGGCCAGCACCAGCCCCAGCAGGGCAGCCGCCGGGGCAAACTGCAGGCCCGCCCACCAGGGCAGGCCAACGCTCAGCAGCAGCGTGGCCAGGGCCAGCGCCGCGCTGGTCAGCAGCGCGGCCAGGGGGCCCATCAGCAGCAGGGCCAGCAGGGCGGCGGCCACCGGGGCCAGGTTGAACAGCGTGTTCAGTGTTCGCGACGCGGGGGCAATCTGGTCGCCCGACAGGCGAGCATCCAGCACGTGGGCCACCACCTCCACCCCCGGCATCAGGCGCGACTGCTGGCTGACCGGGGTGGCAAACATATCGCCCAGCCCCGACGCGGCGGCGCCCACCAGCACGTATTTGCCCCGGAAGGCATCGGCGGGCACTGCGCCGCGCAGCACGTCGATGTAAGAGTAGGTGGTGAACTGCGAGGGGCCGCCTGCGTAGGCGATCAGGGCGTGGTCAGTGCGCTCCCAGGGGCCTGCATCGGCGGCAAGAGCTGCCGGGCGGGGGCAGGGCGCCGCGCCAGGTTGCCGAGTCTGCGCCACACATTGCAGGGCCATGCTGAAGTGGTGCCAGGGCGCGGCGGCCGGGCCTTCGCGCAGGTACAGGCTGCGCACCACCCCATCGCCGTCGGGGGCCACATGCACATGGCCCAGGTCGGCGGCGGCCTGGGCAAATGCGGGCCAGGGCAGGTCGGTGGCGTTGCCGGTGGGGCCGTAGCCGCGCCGCAGCACGGGCAGCACCACCCGACCGCTGCGCCGGATGGCATCGGTGAGCAGCAGGTCGTCTTCGGGGTAGTCCAGGTCGGCCTCGTTGAACAACACGTCCATGCCGATCACATGCGGGTTCTGCGCCGAAATGCGCGTGATGAGTTCAGCATGCAGGGCCCGGCGCCAGGGCCAGCGACCGATGGCGGCAATGCTGGGGTCATCGATGGCCACGAGCACGATGTCCGGGTGCGGGGCGCGAGAGACCAGGCGTAGCCCGGCGTCCTGCACCAGGTGGTTGACCCGGCCCAGGCTGTCGGGCGTGCTGAGCCAGGCCACCAGCCCCAGCAGCACCATGGCCAGCACCGACCATTCCAGGCGGCGCCTGCGGCGGCGGCTGTGGGCAATGCTCAGCATGGGGCGGCGTCAGCGCCCGGGCGGGGCGCTGCAAAGGGGCGTCTGCCGTCAATGCCCACCAGGGCACAGCGGTTGCAATGCGCGCTCAAGGGCGCCCCACCGGCGCTCCGCTGGAGGTGGACACCGGCAGCCCGGCGCCGGTGCGGATGCCCGTGCCCACACGGATCTTGCGGGGCTGCGAGAACTCGCTTTCCAGGCCACTGGGGTCCAGCACCTGGATGCGCACCAGGTACTCGCCAGCGGGCAGGTTGCTGCCAGTCCAGGTGGGAGCGTCCAGCACGGTGTCCTGGGCGGGCTGGGCAAAAGCCGCGTCGGAGGCTGCGGCCAGCTGCAGCCGGAACCGCTGGCCCGGTTGGGCCGGCCAGTGCAGGCGCACTGTGGGTTCGCCGTCGTCAGCCTGCAAGGCTTGCAGGGACAGGGTGGCCGGGCGTTCGGCCACGGTGAAGGGTTGCGGCGGGGCAAACGGGCCCTGGTCGGCCTGGCCGCCCGGCAACTGCTGAACGCTGGCCATGCGCCAGAAGTAGTTGCCCACGGGCAGGGCACCAATGGGCAGACGGCATTCGTCCAGGCGCTGTTCGTCGCGCAGGGGGGCGGTGAATTTCGCATCGGCGGCCACCTGCACGCGGTACCAGCGCACGCCAGGCACCTCGGTGCAGCGCAGCTCGGCCGCGCCGCTGGGCACCACGGCGCCGGGCGCGGGGGACTGGTGCAGCGGTGCCACGGGCCGGGTCTTGATGGTGAAGGGCTGCACGGCGGGCAGGCCGGCAATCCCGGCATCGTCCACGGCCCGCACGGCCAGGTAGTAGCGGCCGTCTTCGAGCGCTTTCCAGCGCAGGCGCCCATCGGCAAAGCTGCCGTGGCGCAGCACCTGGGTGAGTGCTTCGTCCTGCGCCACCTGGGCCAGGTAGCGTGTGGCGCCCGGGGCCGTGGGCAGGTCGATGGCCAGCAGGCTGGCATCGCCCAGCATGGCGGGCATGCCCGAGGTGTCGGGTGGGGGCAGCAGGGGGCGGGCTGCGCCCACGGTGCCATCGGTGGCCACGGCCAGGCCCTGGCCTGGGGCGAGCAGGGCGGTGGGGGCGTTCAGCGACGCGCCGGGGTGGCTGTCGGTGTCGCGCCGGGACTGCACCGCCACCGAGCCGTTGAGCACCGAGGCCGTGGTCTGGCCCGAGTCCGCCATGGCCACGCTGAAGTGGGTGCCACGCACGCTGGTCACGGCCAGCGGGGTGCGGATCTCGAACCGGCGCAGGGGCTCGGTACTGGGGGGCACGGTCGATTCCACGCCACCCTTGTGCATCTCCAGCACCGACTGCACGCTGCCCGCGCGGCCACGGCGGCGCAACTGCCGCAGCTGCAGCTCGGACTGCGCCTGCACCCGGACCACGGTGCCATCGGCGAGCTTGACGGTCACAAAGGATTCCGGGCCCACCTGCAGCGCTGTGCCTTCCTCCAGCTTGCCGCCGGGGCTGACAGGGGCGGGGGCATCACCGGCCCGCGCCTGTGCCGTGACGGCACCCTGCACGAACTGCACCGTGGCCGACTCGCTGGGCTGCAGCCGCACTGGGATCCAGATCACCGAGCCTGGCTGCAGCCGCCGGGGATCGGCCACCTTGTTGCGGGTCTGCAGCTGCTGCCACTGCCGGGGCGCGGCCAGGTAGTCCCGGGCCAGGCCTTCCAGGGTGTCCCCCTCCTTGACGATGTGGGCCACTTCATCCCCCAGGGGGACGGGCGGGCTGGCCTGTGCTCCCCGGGCTGCAAGGCCTGCGAGGGCGGCCAAAGCCAGTGCAGCGGCGGCGCAGGGTGTCCAGCGGATGTGCGGGGTGGTGGGGGTCAAGTCATGTCTCCTTCGTGCGGTCCGGCGCAGGTGGGGCCGCTTGTGGCGGTGCCTTTGCGGGGTCTTGGGCGCCTTTGTCAGTCCTTGCGCGGGGCTTCGACGGCTTCAAAACGGTAGCCTACGCCATACACCGCCGTGACGATGAAGCCATTGGCGGGGCGCAGGTCCAGCAGGGTGCGCAGGCGCGAGATGTGGGTGTCCAGCGAACGCGACATGACATCGGCCACCTGGCCCCAGACGATTTCCTTGAGGTGGTCACGCGACAGCAACCGGCCCATGTTCTGAAACAGGAACAGCGCGAGGTCGTATTCGCGGTTCTTGAGCTCCACGGGCACACCGTCCATTTCGATGGCGCGGGTTTCGGGCAGAAACCGGTAGCGGCCAAACTCCAGCACGCTGGCTGCGTTGTCGGGGTAGGCGCGGCGCAGCAGCGCGGCCACGCGGGCATTGAGCTCACCGATGCGCACAGGCTTGACCATGAAGTCGTCAGCCCCGCTGGCCAGGCCTTCGACGATGTCGCGTTCTTCCTGCCGGTTGGTCACGAACAGAATGGGCAGCTGCGCGGCCACGTTCTTGCGCACCCAGCGCACCACCTCGGGGCCCGTGGTGTCGGGCAGGTGCCAGTCCACGATCAGCAGGTCAAAGGTCTCGCGGCGCAAAGTGCGCAGCAACTCGGCGCCCGTCAAATGCGTGTGGCAGACATGGCCCATCGCCTCGGTGGCCTGCTTGATCAGATCCAGCTGAAGCGCATCGTCGTCCAGAGCGGCTATGCGCATGGTGTCCCCCATCGAAATCGAAGCCGGGAATTATTCGCGATATCCCGCGCCTGGCCTAGCGGCCCCGTGCGGGTGTGCGGGTGGTTTGACATTTGTTAACCCTTTGTTGTGTGTGGCAGACGCGGGGGGGCCATCATCAGGGCGATGGCGGCCGGGGTGCTGCCAGTGGGGCGATTTCGCGCACCAGCCGCATGCCGACCAGCGGATACCGCGTCTGTGGCGTGTTCCAGTTGCGAAAGCCGCAGCGGGCATAAAACGACCAGGTGTGCCACGAGCCGCCCCGGCGCACCCGCACACCGCCCTCGGCCGGGCCCTGCGGGTCGGCGCCTGGAGATGCGGCGTAGTAGTGGTCGTCGTGCCAGTCTGCCACCCACTCCCAGGCATTGCCCAGCATGTCGTGCAGGCCAAAGGTGTTGGGGGCATAGCTGCCCACTGGGGCGGTAAAGGCATGGCCGTCGCTGCCTGCCAGCGCATGCTGGCGCCAGCGGGGCCACAGGGGGGCGGCGGCCTGGTCAAAAGTGTTGGCCACCCGCACCAGGCCTTGCGGATCGTCGCCATGGGGGTAGAGGGTGCGGGTGCCCGCGCGGCAGGCGTATTCCCACTCGGCCTCGGTGGGCAGGCGGTAGCGGTGGCCTTCGGTGCGGCTCAGCCAGTGCGCCAGTGCCTGGGCGTCGTTCCAGGTGATGTTGACGACCGGGTGCTCCGGGCCCTGCGCAAACCCGGGGTTGCGCCATGAGTACCGGAGCAAGCGCCCCTCGAACGCGTCGCCGCGCTGGGTGGTGGCCGGGTCGTACTGGGGGTTGTAGCCATAGCCGCCCGTGCCATCGGTCTCGGATTCAGGCTGGTAGCCCGAGGCTTCGACAAACCGCTGGAACTGCCCCACCGTGACCTCGTGCTGGCCCAGGTAGAACGCGCGGCGGATGTGCACTTCATGGCCGGGCGCTTCATCGATCAGGTCGGTAAAGCGTTTTTTCTCCAGCTGCGGGTAGGTCTGGGCCAGCATCTCCAGCGGGGGCACGCCCCCCATCCAGAACCGGCCCGCAGGCACCTGCACAAACACCATGCCCAGGCTGTTGACCCAGGTGGGGGTTGCCGGGGGCTCCAGGCGAGGTGCGTGCTGGCACCCCGCCAGCAGCGCGGCCAGGGCCAGCAGGGCCCCACGGGCGCCCGCTCGGCGGGTGCGTACGGTGGGGGCCACGGGCATCAAGGTTTGTCGGGCAGTTCGCTCACGCACTCAAAAATCAGGCGCGAGCCATCGTTGCGCAGCAGCTTGGCGTGCAGCGCCAGGCGCTGGCATTCGCGGCTGGCGGTGGCGTAGGCCTGGGAGGTGTCCGGGCCGTACACCGGCACGCTGAAGGTGCGGTCCCGTCCCGATGCCATGGGGCCGGAGGGTTGGTGAGGGTGGGTGGCGTTGCAACCGGCCAGCAGGGCCAGCACAGAGACCGAGGCAAACAGCAGTTTCATGGGGTTCTCCAGATCAGTCCAGGCGCCCAGTTTAAGGGCCGGGTGCAAGGAAGCGGCCGCTGGGCATGTTTGCGCGTATCCCCGCTGTGCACGGGGCGGATGACGCACTACAGTGTGCCCACCATGCTGGGCTGCATCGTGTGGCGCCAGCCAAAGAGGGGGCGGGATGGCAGGCACGCAATCACCGGTCACACACGACGCCTGGCGCGCCTGGGCGCTGCGGGTGCTGTGGGCACTGGGCCTGCTGGCCCTGCTGCAGGTGCTGCCGGTGTGGGCGCCGCTGCAGCGGCTGGAATACGACCTGCTGGCCAGCCTCACCGCCCCGGTGCGGCCCGATGTGGGTGCGCTGGTGGTGGGGCTCGACGAACCCAGCCTGGCCGCGCTGAACATGAGCCCGCCCTTGTCGCGCCGCCTGCATGCGCAGCTGGTAGACGCCGTATCGGCCGCAGGCGCCGCCGCGCTGGGCATCGACATGCTGTTTGCCGCACCCCAGACGCCCGAGGACGACGCGGCCCTGGCCCTGGCGCTGCAAGGGCGCTTGCCCGTGGTGCTGGCCACGGCCGAGGTCGCGGTGCCCAGCTCGCAGGTGGCGCAATACCGGCAGACCGTGCCCTCCGTGTTCCCCCATGCCCGGTTTGGCAGTGTGGCCGTCGAGCCGGATGGCGACGGCGTGCTGCGCCGCGCCCCGGGGCACGACGCCGCACTGTGGCGCGTGCTGGCCCAGGCCGCAGGGCGTGCGGTCACCCCGCCGCCCGAGGGCGCGCTGCTGCGCTACTACGCGCCCGAGCTGCCCTTGCCCTATGCCCATTACACCCAGGCGCTGGAGCCCACGCGCATGCTGGCGCCGGGCGCCCTGCAAGGCCGGGTGCTGCTGCTGGGGCAGAACACGCCGGTGGACGGCGTGGACCAGTTCGCCACCCCCTTGCATGTGCTGGGGGCGGGCACCCAGTCGGGCGTGCTGGTGCATGCCACGGTGCTGATCAACGGGCTGGCGGGCGACTGGATCCGGCCCGCGCACCCCCTGGGGCCGTTCTTGCAGGCCGTGCTGGCGGTGGGCGTGGTGGCTGCGCTCACACGCCGCTGGCGCGGGGCGCGGGCCGCGTGGCTCAGCGCCGTGCTGGCGCTGCTGGCCGTGGCGGGCGGGTGGTGGGCCCTGGTGGCGGGCCTGTGGTGGAGCGCACTGCCCACACTGGCAGGCCTGGCGCTGCATTTCAATGTGGGGGCGGCTGACAGTTACTGGCGCGAACACCGCCGCCGCGAGCAACTGCGCGCCGACTTTGCCCGCTATGTGCCGCCCGCCGTGGTCGATGCGCTGGTGGCCGAAGGCGCGGCCCCGGCGCTGCAGGGCGAACGCCGGGTTCTGACCCTGCTGTTCTCCGACCTGGCCGGTTTCACGGCCGCCAGCGAGCGCCTGCCCCCCGAGGCCGTGGCCCAGGCCCTCAATGCTTATTTCTCGCGCATGACCCATACCGTGCACCAGCATGGCGGCACGCTCGACAAGTTCATTGGCGACGCTGTCATGGCCTTCTGGAATGCGCCCCTGCCCGAGCCCGCCCATGCGGCGCGCGCACTGGCTTGCGCCCAGGCCATGCAGGCCGAGATGGTGGCCCTGCGCGCCCAGTGGGCGGGCACACCGTTTGCGCAGGTGCAGCTGCGCATCGGCCTGCACACGGGCGAGGCGGCGGTGGGCCACCTGGGCTCGCACGAACGCTTCACCTACACCGCAGTGGGCGACGCGGTGAACACCGCCGCGCGACTGGAAGGGGCCAACAAGGCCTTTGGCTCCAGCATCCTGCTCTCCGGCGCCACGCGCGCGGCCCTGCCCGCCGGGGCCCCGGAACACGCGCACCTGCTCTGGCTCGACACCGTGGTGCTGGCCGGGCGCAGCACGGGGCTGGATGTGTACACCCCCTGCGACGACGCCACGCTGGTGGCCACCAGCCAGGCGCTGCACCGCCACCTGCAGGCCGCCGAGTGGGCCGAAGCCCTGGTCTGCTGCGCCCAGTGGCAGGCCCACGCGCACCGCCAGGCGCCGCAGTGGGCGCCGCACGCCGATCAGCTCCAGGCCCGGGTGCTGGATCTGGCCGATGCCGCCGCGCAAGCCTCGGCCACGCCACCGTCTTTTGGCGCCCGTGCGCTCGACAAATAGAAGACTCCGAACCTCCCGATGAAAGGCCACCCCATGCCATCCCATCGCCGCTCCTTCTTCCGTTGGACCCGTCTGGGCCTCGCGCTCGGTGCGATGGGCAGTGCCACCGCCTGGGCGCAGTGCGCAGGTGGTGCGCCCGCACCCGGTGCGTCGGCGGCGCAGATCGTGGCGCTGGCGGGCCAGGGCCAGACCCGCGCGCCCGGTGTGGAGCCCTGGTCCCCCGCCGCGCTGGCGCAGCAGCTGGGGGCCGGGGCCGACATGCGCACGCTGGCGCTGTCGTCTGCCGCGCTGCTGCTGGCCGACCGCACGCAGATCCGCATGTCGGCCAGCGCCCAGGTGCGGCTGTGTGAATCGCAGCCCCAGCGCACCTTGCTGGAGCTGGCAGCCGGGCGCCTGTGGGCCCGCACCAAGAAGACCCCGGCCACCCTGCAGCTGCAAACCCCCGCCGCCCTGGCCGTGGTGCGCGGCACCGACTGGGACGTGGAGGTGGACGCTGCCGGGCGCACCACGCTCACCGTGCTCTCGGGCCTGGTGGAGCTGTCCAACGCCCAGGGCAGCGTGCAACTGGGCCCGGCGGAGCAGGGCTTTGCGGAGCCGGGGCGGGCTCCTGTGAAACGCGTGCTGGTCAACCCCCGCGAGCGGGTGCAGTGGGTGGCGGCCTACCCCACCGACACCACGCGCTGGGCCGAATTCCAGCGCCCCGACATCGCACCCGCGCTGGCCGACCTGCGTGCTGCGCTGCAGGCCGGCCAGTGGAGTGCTGCGCAGGCCCAGCTGCAGCAGATGGCAGCGCGGGGCGACGCTGGTGACGCGGGCGGCGGCAGCGCCGTGGTGGCCCTTGTGCTGGCTGACCTGGACCTGCGAAACGGCCAGATGGACGCCGCTCAGGCCCGCCTGGCCGCCGCCTGGCCGCGCACGCCAGACCCCCGCATCGCCGCGCGCCGCGCCGAGCTGCTGATGGCGTTGGACCGCCCCGCCGAGGCCCGCGCCTGGCTGGACACCACCCGCACCGCCGCCCCTGCCGCGCCCGAGCTGCTGCTGGCCGATGCCGACTGGCACCGCCTGGAGGGCCGGGGCGATGCCGCCCTGGCCCTGTACCGCCAGGCGGCCGACGCGGCGCCCGCAGGCACGGCGCAGCAGGCCGCCGCGCTGTGGGGCCTGGGCCGTGCGCTGCAGGAGCGGGGCGACCTGCATGCCGCACGCACCACCCTGGCGCGCGCCGTGGCGCTGGCGCCCGACCACCCCGCCTACCGGGCCGAGCTGGCCACGGCCGACACCGAGGCACTGCGGCTGGCCGACGCACGCACCGGCTTTGACGCCGCCCTGGCCCTGGCGGGCGACGACTACACCAGCCTGGCCGGTGCGGGCCTGCTGGCGCTGCAGCAGGGCGATGCCGAGGGTGCGCGCACCCAGCTGCTCAAGGCGCTGGTGATCGAACCCCGCTACGCACGCGCCCAGGTGTGGCTGGCCGTGGCCGAATACCGGCTGGGCGAGCTCGCCGCCGCCCTGGATTCGCTGGACCGCGCCCGCCTGGCCGACCCCAACGACCCGCTGCCCTGGCAGATCGAAGCCATCCTGCGCAACGACAGCGGCCAGCCCGAGGCCGCGATGGCCGCCGCGCGCCAGGCGCTGGTGCGGCTGCCCGCCCTCAAGTCGCTCAACCCGCTGGTGTCCGACAGCCAGGGCTCGGCCAACCTGGGCAAGGCGCTGGGCGACTTCGGGCTGGAGCACTGGGCGCGCGCCTATGCGCAGCAGTCGTACTACCCGCTCTGGGCGGGCAGCCATTTCTTCATGGCCAATCGGCACGAGAGCGACTACAGCCGCAACTCCGAGCTGTACCAGGGCTACCTGGCCGACCCGCTGGCGCTGGGCCTGGGCGAGCGGCAGGTGCCCGTGTTGCCCACCGAGGGCCACGAAACCGTGTGGACCACCAGCGCAGAACACAACCCGGTGCATTCGGCCCTGGTGGGCGCGGTGACCTTGCGTGGGCTCGATGCCAGCGCGGTGCCCATGGCCTGGCTGGCCCGCGCCACCGGGCTGCGCATGTGGCCCCGGGGCGGGTCGGGCTCGTACTGGCTGACAGCGCCCATGGCCACGCTGGGCTGGGGCGCGCGGCCCACCGACCAGCTGGGCCTGTTTGTGGTGCACGACCAGGGCTGGGACCGCGTGGGCTACCCGGGCGGGCTGGACCTGGGGCCTGCGCGCTTTGATGGCGTGGCGCGCACCCACGCCGCGCGCACAGATGCCGGTGGGGCCTGGCGCTGGTCGGCCGACGCGCAGACCTGGCTCAAGGTGCACCATGTGCGCAGCACCAACACCCGCGTGCTCGACTTCGACGCCTGGGGCCCGCAGAACTCGCGGGTGCAGGACGGCATGGACGGCGTGATGCTGCGGCATGTGGTGCAGCTGCCGGGGCAGCGGCTCAGTGCCGGGTGGGAAAACGTCCGCGCCCAGGCCCGCTCCGGGCTGTACGACCCCGGCGTGCCTTGGGAGGCATCGGACGGCACCACCACCGCACGTTTTGACATGCCCTGGATCACCTCCGAATGGCAGCACGGTGCCTGGGCGTGGGAGGTCGGCGCCGCCTGGCCGCGCCTGCGCGCTCGCTACGTCAACCGCTACTACAGCCAGATCACCAACGAAGATTTCTTTGCCCCCGACATCACCGAGGGCGGCCACACCCGGCGCCTGCGGCCCCGGGCGGGGCTCTCGTACCGCTTCGGGCCGGGCCGGGCGCTGCACGCGGCCTACATCGAAAGCATGCACGCGCCCGCATCCCACACCCTGGCACCCGTGGCCGTGGGCGCCATCGCCATCGACCACCAGTACCAGCGCCTGGGCAGCCTGGCGCGCAAACGCGCGGTGCAGCTCGATTGGGAGATCGATGCGCGCACCTTTGCCTGGGGCGTGCTCAGCAGCCAGTCCATCGCCAACCCCACGTTTGCCGATGGCCGTTTGCTCGTGCCCAACCTGGGCAGTTCGGTGTCAGACCGGGCGGGTGTGCTGGCTCCCGTGGGTGCGTCCGGGCAGGTGGTGATCGATGCCTACAACGGCAACCCCTACTTCAGCCAGGGCCGCCTGCACCAGGCGGGCGCCGCGCTGAACCGGGTGCTCACCCCGCACTGGAGCGTGCTGGGCAGCTACACCTGGGCCCACTCGCGCAACACCGGCGTGCAACACGCGGGCAATCTGCTGCCGGGCGTGCCGCAGCACACGGGGGTGCTGGCCAATGTCTGGCGGCATGGGGCGCGCGACCTGACGCTGGCATCGCTGGTCTACCGGGGCTCGCGGTTTGCCGACGAGGCCAAAACCCAGCCCCAGGGCGCGGGCTGGAGCTTCAACCTCGTGCTGTTCCGCGAATCGGCGGACCGCCGCTGGGCGTGGACGGGCACGCTGCAGACACCGCTGCATGGCACCGTGCGCCCCACGCTGTGGACGAGTCTGCGTTACCGCATGGATTGAGCACAGTTTTTGAGGGCTTTTTAGGCCCTCTGCGCGCGACTATCAAGCGTTTTAAGCTAGCAAATATATAGCAATCATGCGTGCCAGATGCTCAGGCCGCAGCCTCTGCGTGCGCGGCCAGCGCCGCCAGTGCAGCTGCCACATCGGCATCTGCCACGCCGTCCACAGGCGCCAGGTGCCCCGCCAGGGTGCCCAGCCCTTCGCGCTGCAGGCGGGCGATGGCCTGGCCTGCGTCCTTGGGCGCGTCAAAACCCGTGCTTTGCAGCAGCAGGCGGCCATCGGCGTCCACCAGCTTGAAGTAGAACTTGCCGTCGGCCTCGCGGTACTGCTTGAACGTGGGTAGGGCGGCCTTGGCGGCCTTCGCTGGCTTGGCGGCCGTGCTGGCCTGCGCCAGGCTGCGCAGGCCCACGGCCGAACGCAGCTCGCGGATGAACGGGGTGGCCAGCGCGCGGGCACGCTCGGCACCGGCCAGCAGCGTGGTTTCGATGCGGGCGGGGTTGTTCATCAGGTCTTCGTACTTGGCGCGCATGGGTGCAATCACCTGGTCCACGCGCTCGAACAGCACCTGCTTGGCATCGCCCCAGGCAATGCCGTCGGCGTAGGCCTTGCGCAGTGCTTCTGTTTCGTCGGCCGTGGCAAATGCTTGGTAGATCTGGAACAGCGCCGAGCCCTCGACCTCCTTGGCCTCGCCGGGCGCGCGCGAGTCGGTAAGGATGGAGCCGATCAGCTTCTTGAGCTGCTCGCGCGAGCTGAACAGCGGGATGGTGTTGTCGTAGCTCTTGCTCATCTTGCGGCCGTCCAGGCCGGGCAGCGTGGCCACATGGTCGTCAATCGCCGCCTCGGGCAGCACAAAGTGCTCGCCATACAGGTGGTTGAAGCTGGCCGCCATGTCGCGCGCCATCTCGATGTGCTGGATCTGGTCGCGGCCCACGGGCACCTTGTGTGCCTTGAACATCAGGATGTCAGCGCCCATGAGCACGGGGTACATGAACAGGCCGGCCGTCACGCCGTCGTCCTGCTCGCGCCCGGCAGCGGTGTTCTTGTCCACGCTGGCCTTGTAGGCGTGCGCGCGGTTGAGCACGCCCTTGCCCGTCACGCAGGTCAGCAGCCAGGTCAGCTCGGGGATCTCGGGGATGTCGGACTGGCGGTAGAAGGTGACCTTCTCGGGGTCCAGGCCCGCCGCCAGCCAGCTGGCCGCGATCTCGAGCGTGGAGCGCTGGATGCGCACCGGGTCTTCGCACTTGATGAGCGCGTGGTAGTCGGCCAGGAAGTAGAAGCTCTGCACGTTGGGCGACAGGCTGGCCGCCACCGAGGGGCGGATCGAGCCGACAAAGTTGCCCAGGTGGGGCGTGCCCGTGGTGGTGATGCCGGTGAGAAAACGCGTGGTGCTCATGGGAACAAAATCAGCTGGAAAGGAGAAGAAAAAGGAAGTTCAGCGCAGCAGGGCCGTCAGCGGGGTGAGCAGCAGGTTGATGGTGCTGTAGCCCAGCGCCATCAGCGGGCGCAGCCACAGGGCCCCCACCACGCCTGCAATCACCAGGCCCATCACGATGAAAAAGCCCCAGGGCTCGATGCGCGAGACCATGTGCGCCTGCTTCCAGGGCAGCAGCCCCACCAGGATGCGCCCGCCGTCGAGCGGCGGCAGCGGAAACAGGTTGAAGGCCCACATCACCAGGTTGACCATCACACCCGCGCGGGCCATCTCGATGAAGAAGCGCTCTTCCACGCCCGAACCCACCAGCGCCACCAGCAGCACGGCCCAGCCAATGGCCTGGATGAAGTTGGATGCGGGCCCCGCCAGCGCCACCCAGACCATGTGCTGCTTGGGCTTGCGCAGGTTGCCGAAGTTGACCGGCACCGGCTTGGCATAGCCGAACAGGAACGCCCCCGAGGTGGCAAAGTACAGCAGCAGCGGCATCAGGATGGTGCCCACCGGGTCGATGTGCTTGAGGGGGTTGAGCGTGATGCGCCCCATCATGTAGGCCGTGTTGTCGCCAAAGTGGCGCGCCGCGTAGCCATGGGCCGCCTCGTGCACGGTGATGGCAAACAGCACCGGCAGGGCGTAGATCAGAACGGTTTGGATGAGATTGGAGGTGTCCACCCGGGGGATTGTCTCAGACCGCCTGCCGCCCGGCGGTCCCGCAGGCGGCGGGTTGGGTGATTGTGGGTTGTACGTATGTTGGAGGCATGCCCGGCTGGGCGATCATTGCAAGTTGCGGGCCTACGCCGGGTGTGCCCCTCAAAAATCACTACAACAGTTCTAGAGAGACGACGCGCATGTTGAACCATCTGAAGATCGGAACACGCCTGACGCTGGCGTTTGGTGGCATTGGCCTAGTGGTGCTGCTGTTGATGGCCATGGTGCTGTCGGGCATTGGCGGGGCAGAGCAGGCCCTGCAGGGCGGTGCGGTGGGGGCACAGCAGGTGCAGGCCGCGCAGGCCCACCTGGGCAGCGTGCGGGCCTGGGCCATTGGCTGCAGTGTGGTGGTGTTTGTGCTGGCGCTGCTGGCCGTGGTCAGTCTGCGCGCGGGCATTGTGGCGCCGCTGAACCAGGCCATCCTGATCGCCGAAACCGTGGCCTCGGGCGACCTGAGCCAGGAATTCAGCTCCGAACTGCAGGGTGATTTTGGCCGCCTGCTGGGCGCGCTGGGCACCATGGAGGACACGCTGACCGACCTGGTCTCGCGCATCAAGCAGGACGCCGACGCGATCAGCGCCTCGGCCGCCGACATCGATCACGGCAACACCGACCTCTCGCGCCGCGCCGAAGACCAGGTGTCGTCCCTCACCCAGACGGCCGCCAGCATGGAGCAGCTCACGGCCACGGTGCGCCAGAACGCCGAGCGCGCCCATTCGGCCAGCGGCCTGGCCGTCAAGGCCTCGGCCATTGCCGAGCAGGGCGGCACCGTGGTGGGCGACGTGGTGCAGACCATGCAGGCCATCAGCGGCAGCTCCCGCAAGATCGTGGACATCATCCAGGTCATCGAAGGCATTGCCTTCCAGACCAACATCCTGGCGCTCAACGCCGCTGTCGAGGCCGCCCGTGCGGGCGAACAAGGCCGGGGCTTTGCCGTGGTGGCCAGCGAGGTGCGCAACCTGGCCCAGCGCAGCGCGGTGGCCGCGCGCGAGATCAAGGCGCTGATCAGTGCATCCGTCGAGCAGGTCGAAAGCGGCGCAGGCCAGGTGGGCCAGGCGGGCAAGACCATGGAAGAGATCGTTGGCGCCGTGGGCCAGGTGAGCGCCTTGCTGGGCGAGATCTCCGTGGCCCTGCGCGAGCAGAGCGAGGCCATCACCCATGTGAACCAGGCCGTGGCCCACATGGACGGCACGACCCAGGACACGGCGGCGCTGGTGCAGAGCGCCGTGGCCACCGCATCCTCATTGACCGCTCAGGCGCGCGATCTGGAGCAGGCTGTGGGCGCGTTCAAGCTTTAGATCTCTCTCGGCTGTGCAACTGCTGTTGCTGCTTGTGCGAACGCTCTCCAGGTTGGGTATCGAGCCAGGCGCAAAAATGCCATTCGTCAGAATGAAGGCAACTTAGGAGGACGGAATGGCACTGGTCAAATGTTTCGAATGTGGAAAAGAGATCAGTGACAAAGCGTCTGCATGCCCGGGATGTGGAGCACCCGTAGTGCTTCAAAAACCAATCGATGAACCCGCTGCATCAGCAAAGCCATCGCCCTCGATTGGCATTTTGTTAGTAGCAGCAGTTTCTGTAGGGATGATGGCTTTCGTGGTTGTGTCCTGTGTCGGAGGCAAAGACGACACAAAAAGTGCGGATGAATTCACTTGGAATGATGCGCTCACCCTTTGTCAGATGAGCTTAAAGAACGCATCGCGTGATCCAGAAAAAGCAGACGTGCCGTATGTCGAAAATTTTGGCAAAGGCGATGAGTTTTACTACGCGTGGGGGCCGTCAACCAAGATGGCGAGGATGCGCAATGGGCTAGGCATTGAGGTAGCCACCACTGCATCGTGCGTGGTCAGTAAATCGCAAAAGCGAATCACTTCGTTGACATTGGACGGAAAGACCATCCGCTAGCGCTGTAGCCAGTGAGTGGCCAGCGCACCGCGAAATCGACAGACGGTACAGGTCTCTCTACAACCCCAGCGCCTGCAGGCTGCCGCGCCCTTCGCGCACCACCTCGGGGTCGCCACCGGCGCCCATGGGGGTCAGGTCCACCACCGTGGTGGGCTCCAGCGGGCAGGCGCCTGCGTCCACGATGGCGTCCAGCAGCTTCTCGTAGCGTTCGCGGATTTCCTGCGGGTCGTTCAGTGGCTCCGTCTCGCCCGCCGGGATCAGCGTGGTGGCCAGCAGCGGCGCGCCGTGCAGCTCCAGCAGCAGTTGCAGGCCCTTGCGGTCGGGCACGCGCAGGCCGATGGTCTTGCGCGAGGGGTGGCTCACGCGGCGTGGCACTTCCTTGGTGGCTTCGAGGATGAAGGTGTAGGGCCCGGGCGTGCCCAGCTTGAGCAGGCGATACTGGCGGTTGTCCACCCGCGCATAGTTGGCCAGCTCCGACAGGTCGCGGCACAGCAGCGTGAGGTGGTGCTTGTCGTCCACCTGGCGGATGCGGCGCAGGCGGTCCACGGCGTCCTTGTCGTCCAGGTGGCAGACGAGTGCGTAGCTCGAATCGGTGGGCACGGCCAGGATGCCGCCCTTTTGCAGCAGCATCGCCCCCTGCTTGAGCAGGCGTGGCTGCGGGTTGTCGGGGTGAACTTCGAAATACTGGGCCATGGGCGTTGTGGGGGCGCTATGGGGGCGTTTTTGCGGGCTGCTTTGCTTGGGGGCTGCTTTGGGGCGCCGGGTCAGGCGGCGGGGTGCTGGATGCGGTCTGCCAGCAGTTCCCACACCGGGGTGAGCTGGCCCGGCAGCAGGGGCAGCGTGCCCAGGTCGGTGTGGGATTCGTTGGGGCTGTGGAAGTCGCTGCCGCGCGAGGCGGCCAGGCCGAACTCCTCGGCCATGGCGGCGTAGGTCATGTATTCGGCGGCGGTGTGGCTGCCGGTCACCACCTCCACGCCACGCCCGCCGTGTTGCTTGAACTCGGAGAACAGCGCGTACTCCTCGTTGGCTGTGAACTTGTAGCGCGCAGGGTGGGCAATCACGGCCATGCCGCCAGCTCCGGTGATCCAGCGCACCGCATCGCCCAAGCTGGCCCAGCAATGGGGCACGTAGCCGGGTTTGCCTTCGATGAGGTACCTGCGGAACACCTCCGAGGTGTCCTTGCACACGCCACTTTCCACCAGAAAACGCGCGAAATGCGTGCGCGAAATCAGGTCGGGGTTGCCCACAAACTGCAGCGCGCCTTCGTACGCGCCGTGGATGCCCACCTGCGTCAGCTGTGCGGCCATGTCCTGGGCCCGTTCGCTGCGCCCGCCGCGTGTGGCGGCCAGGCCCCGGGCCAGCTGGGCGTCGTCGGGGTCGAACCCCAGGCCCACGATGTGCACGGTGGTGTTGGCAAAGGTGACCGAAATCTCGGTGCCGGTGAGGTAGGCCATGCCCTGCGCGCGGGCTGCGGCGGCGGCGCGGTGCTGGCCGCCGATTTCGTCATGGTCCGTCAACGCCCACAGCTCGACCCCGTTGGCCTTGGCCCGCGCGGCCAGGTCTTCGGGGGTCAGGGTGCCGTCGGAAACGACAGAGTGGCAGTGCAGGTCGGCGTTGAGTATGGGGGTCACCGGGTCATTTTAGGGCTTGTACCGATAACGCGCCCTGCCGAACCCAGCAACACTGCGGGCAGGGCCGGTGCTGGCGGCAGCGCGGCAATGGATGGCGTGTTCCAAGGAGCAAGTATGAAATTCAATGACCTGCGCGTGGCCCACAAGATGTGGAGCGTGATCCTCGGTTTGCTGGCGTTGATGCTGGTGACCGCCATCGGAACCCAGTGGTACGGGCGGCAGGTGACCGCCGCCACCGAGGAATCCGTGGACAAATTTGAGGCCGCCATCACCACCGCCGTCAGCTGGCGCGGGCTGGCCGAGGTGGCCGTCACCATGTCGATGGCCAGTTTTGTGACCACCGACCAGGCGCTCAAGGCCGACTTTGACACCCGGGTGGCGGCCCTCACGGCGCGCATCACGCCAGTGCAGGAAAAGATCAACAAGGCCGCCGTGTCGGCCGACGACAAGGCCGCGCTGGCCGCCGTGGCCGCAGCGCGCGCCGATGTGCGGGGCCAGGCCGACAAGCTCAAGGAGCTGACCGACGCGGGCGATGCTGCCGCTAAACAAACCTATCTGGCCGACGTGTACCGGCCCAAAGTGGTGGCCTATCTGGAGTCGATCGACAAGTTTGTAGGTGTGCAGGAGCGCCAGCGCGAGGCGGCGGTGCAGGCCGCCAACGCCACCCGCAGCAGCCTGGTGCTGATAGGGTCTGCCGCCGCTGTTGCCGTGGTGGCGCTGGGCATGTTGCTGGCGGCCTTGCTGGTGCGCTCCATCACGCGCCCGCTGGACCGGGCCGTGGCGCTGGCCGAATCCATCTCGGGCGGGACCTCACGCAGAACATCCACGACGACCGCAAGGACGAGCTGGGCGTGCTCACCCGGGCCCTGTCGGGCATGGCGACGCGGCTGCGCACGGTGGTGAGCGAGGTGCGCACGGGCGTGGACTCGGTGTCCTCGGCGTCCATCGAGATCGCCAACGGCAATCACGACCTGTCGGCCCGCACCGAGCAGACCGCCTCGAACCTGGAAGAGACGGCGGCCAGCATGGAACAGCTCACAGCCACTGTGAGCCAGTCGGCCGACACGGCCCGCCAGGCCAACCAGCTCGCAGGCACCGCCGCCCAGGCCGCAGCACGCGGTGGCGAAGTGGTGGGCCAGGTGGTGAGCAGCATGCAGCAGATCACCGACAGCAGCAAAAAGATCAGCGACATCATCGGCACCATCGACGGCATTGCGTTCCAGACCAACATCCTGGCGCTCAATGCCGCCGTGGAAGCCGCCCGCGCGGGCGAACAAGGCAGGGGCTTTGCGGTGGTGGCCAGCGAAGTGCGCAGCCTGGCGCAGCGCAGTGCCGAGGCGGCCAAGGAAATCAAGACCCTGATCGGCGCCAGCGTGCAAAACGTGGAATCGGGCTCGGCCCAAGTGGCCCAGGCCGGTCAAAGCATGGAAGAGATCGTCGCCAGCGTGCAGCGCGTGAGCGACCTGATCGGCGAGATCACGGCGTCGTCCACCGAACAACGCGACGGCATTGCCCAGGTGAACCAGGCGGTCACGCACCTCGATCAGATGACGCAGCAGAACGCAGCGCTGGTGGAGGAATCGACGGCAGCCGCCGCCTCGATGCGCGACCAGGCGCAGCGGCTGGCAGAGGTGGTGTCGGTGTTCAACGTGGGCGCAGTGACGGCGCGGGCCCCGGCAGCAGCACCCCGCGCAACAGCGGCGCCCCGGCCCGCCCCCGCAGCCGCGCGGGTGGGCGGCACCGGCAGCAAACCGGCATCCGCAGCCAAGGCGCCGGTGGCTGCCCGGCTGGCGGGCAAGGCGCCTGCCGCGCCCAAGGTTGCACCCGCGCCTTCTGCGGCGTCCTCCCCCGCCCCAGCCCCCCGGGCTGCCGCAGGGGGCAATGACGACGAGTGGGAGAGCTTCTGACCCGGCCCAGCCCTTGTGGTGCGGATACTCCTGAATTGATAGCTGCCAAGGCAATCTGGTAGAGCGGTAACGGCCATTTTTGTTCAAATTCCTGATCCCTGGGGCGGCCACTTAGCGCGGCGCTGCCCGGCGGGGCGCATGGCCCGGTGTTCGCAGCTTTTTCGTTCGCGCATTTCTGGCGCTTTCTGGATGCGGGTATTTCCCGGTGGGGTCCGGGCCTGTGGGCACGCCGGGCTGGCGTAGGCTATGGCCTGTCGTTGATGTAATCGAATGTTTCCTGTGCGGCATGCGCAGAACATGAAGAGAACATCACCGGTCCACGAGGAAATCCAAACCATGCAATTCGACAATATCCGCGTCTCCCGCAAGCTCTGGGGCGCTTTTCTGGGTCTGATGATCGGCATGCTCCTGCTCTCGAGCTTTGCTCAGAACCGGGGCAACAACTCGATGACGGCTGCGATGGACGGCATCATCGAGATCGAGGAGCGCATCTCCTCGGCCGTGCGCTGGCGTGGCGCCACCGAAACCGCCGTCACCATGGTCATGGGCGGCGCGGTGACCACCGACTCGGTGCTGGCCGAGCAGTACGGCGCCAAGGTCAAGGAGATCATCGGCAACATCAACAAGGTGCAGGAGAAGATCGTTGCGTCTGCCACCGCGCCCGAGGAAAAAGCCGCGCTCGACAAGGTGCTGGACGCCCGCAAGGCCGTGCTGGCCGCCACCGCCAAGACCTGGGAGCTGAAAGGCGCGGGCGATGCCGTGGCCACCCAGCGGTTTGCCGACGACGAGTTTGCCCCCCTGGTCACCAAGTACCTCAAGACCCAGGACGACTTTGTGGCCACGCTGGAAAAGCGCCGCGACGCCATCCGCGCCGACGCCGTGAGCCGCCGCATCGAGAACGCCGTCTCGGGGATCATCCTGTCCATGGTGCTGCTGGCCGTGGGCATTTTCCTGGCCTGGCGGCTGGTGCATTCGATCACCGTGCCGCTTGATCAGGCGGTCGAAACCATTGATGCGATTGCCGCCGGTGACCTGACCCAGGAACTGCAGTCCACCCGCAAGGACGAGTTCGGCCACATGCTGCGCTCGCTGTCGGCCATGTCGGCGCGGCTGCGCACGGTGGTGAGCGAGGTGCGCCACGGGGTGGACTCGGTGTCGTCGGCCTCGGTAGAGATTGCCAATGGCAACCACGACCTGTCGGCCCGCACCGAGCAGACCGCCTCGAACCTGGAAGAGACGGCGGCCAGCATGGAACAGCTCACCGCCACCGTGAGCCAGTCGGCCGACACGGCCCGCCAGGCCAACCAGCTCGCAGGCACCGCCGCCCAGGCCGCAGCACGCGGTGGCGAAGTGGTGGGCCAGGTGGTCAGCAGCATGCAGCAGATCACCGACAGCAGCAAAAAGATCAGCGACATCATCGGCACCATCGACGGCATCGCGTTCCAGACCAACATCCTGGCGCTGAACGCCGCCGTGGAAGCCGCCCGTGCCGGTGAACAAGGCCGGGGCTTTGCCGTGGTGGCCAGCGAAGTGCGCAGCCTGGCCCAGCGCAGTGCCGAGGCGGCCAAAGAGATCAAAAACCTCATCAGCGCCAGCGTGCAAAACGTGGAATCGGGCTCGGCCCAGGTGGCCCAGGCCGGTCAAAGCATGGAAGAGATCGTCGCGAGCGTGCAGCGGGTGAGCGACCTGATCGGCGAGATCACGGCATCGTCCACCGAACAACGCGACGGCATCGCCCAGGTGAACCAGGCAGTCACGCACCTCGATCAGATGACGCAGCAGAACGCAGCGCTGGTGGAGGAGTCAACGGCCGCAGCCGCCTCGATGCGCGACCAGGCGCAGCGGCTGGCAGAGGTGGTGTCGGTGTTCAACGTGGGCGCAGTGGCGGCGCGGGCCCCGGCAGCGGCACCCCGCGCAGCACCAGCGCCAGCGCTCCGGCCTGCGGTGGCCAAGGCCGCAACCAGCGCCCCGCGCGTGGCGGCACCGGCCAAGCCCGCCGCCAGCACCAAGGCGCCGACAGCTCCACGGATCGCATCCTCGGCAGCCCCGGCCCCTTCACCCGCACCCCGTGCCACGGCCCAGGGCGGGGATGACGACTGGGAAAGCTTCTGAAGAGTTTGCGCAAGCTTCCAAATCAACGAGCAGAACAAAGGCAGCCCTGGCTGCCTTTTGCTTTGGTACCACACCAGAAAAGGACCCGCCCATGCCTTTGGTCAACATCCGTCTCGCCAACCGCGACATCCCCACCACATCCGCCCAGAAGGCGGCCCTGATCGCGGGTGTCACCCGCCTCATGCAGGAGGTGCTGGACAAAAAACCCGAGACCGTGACCGTCATCATTGACGAGATCGACCCCGACAACTGGGGCGTGGGGGGCGAGCAGGTCACCGCAGTGCGCCAGCGCAGCCAGGGGCCGCTGCAGACCTGAACTTGCGCGCATCGACCTCTTCAACTGACGTTTGAACTCTGTGGATGCCGGTGTGGCCGACAGACTTCCGCAACGGTCGCAGCACCAATCCAGCGGCAGCCGCGCCAGCGCCTCAGGGGGAAGCGCTTAGACCTCGGCGCCTTCCACCAGAAACTGCACTTTGCGCTCGCCCTTCCACTCGTTCACGTCGAGGCGGAAGGCCAGCAGCACACGCGCGGGCAGCTGCTCGGTGTGGCCGAACCAGATGGCATCCACGGGGTTGCCCTGGTGGATGAGCTTGAGGGACAGGTGGTTCTTGGCCTCGCCCACCAGGCGCTGGCTCACGATCTGCACCTCTTCGCTGAAGGTGGGCGGCGCAAAACCCTGGCCCCAGACCTCGCGGTGCAGGGTGTCCACGATGTCGGCGCGGCAGTATTCAGGGGCCAGCGGGCCGTCGGTTTCGATGCGGCGGGTGAGGGTGGCGGCGTCGAGCCATTCCTGCGCGACCTGGGCAAAGGCCTGCTCGAATACGTCAAACGCTTCCTCGGCCACGGTGCAGCCCGCCGCCATGGCGTGGCCGCCGAACTTGAGGATCACGCCCGGGTGGCGCTTGGCCACCAGGTCGAGTGCGTCGCGCAGGTGAAAGCCGGGGATGGAGCGGCCTGAGCCTTTGAGTTCATGTTCCTTGCCCGGCGCGCTGCTGGCCGCAAACACGAAGGTGGGGCGGTGCAGCTTGTCCTTGATGCGGCTGGCCACGATGCCGACCACGCCTTCGTGGAAGTCGGGGTCGAACACGCTGATGGCCGGGGGCGGCTCTTCGCTCTCGTCAAACAGGCTCTCGGCCATCAGCATGGCCTGCTCGCGCATGCCGCCCTCGATCTCGCGGCGCTCGCGGTTGATGCTGTCCAGCGTGCTGGCGAGTTCTGCGGCGCGGCCCGCGTCGTCGGTCAGCAGGCATTCGATGCCCAGCGTCATGTCGGCCAGGCGCCCGGCCGCGTTGATGCGCGGGCCTAAAGCGAAGCCAAAGTCGAAGGTGGTAGCGGCAGGCGCCTTGCGACCTGCGGCGTGGAAGAGTGCGGCGATGCCTGCGGGCATCTGCCCCATGCGAATGCGTTTGAGGCCCTGAGCGACCAGGCGGCGGTTGTTGGCGTCGAGCTTGACCACGTCGGCCACCGTGCCCAGCGCTACCAGGGTGAGCAGCGGGTCGAGCTTCGGTTGGCTGCCGACGTCAAACACGCCGCGCGCGCGCAGCTCGGCGCGCAGCGCCAGCAGTGTGTAGAACATCACGCCCACGCCCGCCATGGACTTGCTCTCGAACGGGCAGCCGGGCTGGTTGGGGTTGACGATGGCATCGGCCGCAGGCAGCGCGGGGCCGGGCAGGTGGTGGTCGGTGACGAGCACCTGCAGGCCCAGCGCCTTGGCCTCGGCCACGCCTTCCACGCTGGCGATGCCGTTGTCCACGGTGATCAGCACATCGGCGCCGCGCTCGGCCACGCGGCGGGCGATGGGGGGCGTGAGGCCGTAGCCGTCGGTCACGCGGTCGGGCACGAGGTAATCCACGTTCCGGGCGCCCAGCAGGCGCAGGCCGCGCACGCCCACGGCGCAGGCGGTGGCGCCGTCGCAGTCGTAGTCGGCCACGATGACCAGGCGCTGGTTTTGCGCCATGGCGTCGGCCAGCAGGCGGGCGGCGGCGTCGATGCCCTTCAGGCCGAGGTCTCCGCCGGGGGGCAGCAGGCGGCCCAGGCCGTCGTCCAGCTCCTCATGGGCGCGCACACCGCGCGCGGCGTACAGGCGGGCCAGCAGCGGGTGCACCCCGGCCTGCTCCAGCGCCCAGGCGGCGCGGGGGGGAATGTCTCTTGCTATTATTTTCATAGCTTATGGAGTAGATCTGTCGCGCGCAGAGGCCGAAAAAGGCCTTGAAAACGCTGTGCCAGCGAGCGGGGCGCGCTGTGAAAAGTCCGTGCATTGCGCTCGCCGCACAGTGTGAGCGTTACGGGGACGCCTGCCTCGGCCTGGCGCAGCAGCTCGGTCACGGGGCCTGCATCGAGCGCGGCCCAGGCCTGGGCCCATGCGCGCCAGTCTTCGCGCAGCGCGGCATCGCGCAGCGGGGTGGGCATGTGGGGGGGCGCAGAAGGGGCGGGCACCGGCTGGGGCAGCGCGCCCGCGCCATGCACCCAGAAGGAGTTGACCACCGGCAGCCCGCGCGCCGTGCGCTCGTCGTTGAAGGCGTGGGTGTAGAGCAGCATCTGCATCTCGCTGTGCAGGCGGTGCAGGGTGCGGGCCTGCTTGGCGTCGGGCATCCAGGCGCGCACGTCGCGCAGCAGCACGCGTTCCAGCGATGCGGTGGCCAGGTGGGTAAACAGCGGGCCGCTGGCGAGCCAGCGCGTGGGCTGGTCGTAGTGCAAGGTGATGCCGTCTTCGGCAAACCAGGGCGCCACGATGCCGAGCAGTGCGCGCGATGCCGCCTCATCCAGGCCCAGTTGCTCCGGGTCGCGCAGGGTGACGTGGTCGGTGCTGACCTGCCACTGGCAGGGGGTGACAAAGGCCCAGGCTTCGCCATCCGTCGAAAGACCTTGCTGGTGGCGGTGCCAGGCGGCCCAGGGGATGTGGCCATCCTCGGCAGGCAGGCCCAGGGCGCGGGCCAGGGCGCGTTCGTGCGGGGGGGTGAAGCTGGTTTCTTCGCCGTCGTCGCTCTGGGCAGGGTGGGGGCTGAGCCGGGCAAGGAGCCGGTCCAGGTGGGGCAGGGCGAGGCCTTGTTGGGCTTGCTGGCATCCCTCCGAGGCGCTCGCGGCGCCAGGAATGAGCAAATGGGTGGTGTCCGACATCCCGCTATTGTCCGGGATGCCACAATCTGCCCCGGCCCGGCCCCGGCATTCCGCTGGGGCGAGGCCTTCTTTCCCAATCCATGAAAATCCCCTACGAACTGGCCCTGGGCTGGCGCTACACGCGCGCGGGCCGCGCCACGCGGCGCAATGGCTTCATCTCGTTCATCTCGGGCGTGTCCATGCTGGGCATTGCGCTGGGGGTGGCGGCACTCATCATCGTGCTCAGCGTGATGAACGGCTTTCAGAAGGAGGTGCGCGACCGCATGCTCAGCGTGGTCTCGCACATCGAAATTTTTGCCCCCCAGGGCGCGGCGCTGCCCGACCCGGCGCGCACGCTGGCCGAGGCCAAACAGAACCCCAACGTGATCGGCGCC
Source organism: Acidovorax sp. GW101-3H11 (assembly GCF_001633105.1). GTDB lineage: Bacteria > Pseudomonadota > Gammaproteobacteria > Burkholderiales > Burkholderiaceae_C > Acidovorax. The sequence goes on along the minus strand of NZ_LUKZ01000012.1, from coordinate 352,203 downwards.
GCCCCCTTTGTGGCGGCGCAGGCCCTGCTGGCGCGGGGCGAGGACATGAAGGGTGCGCTGGTGCGCGGCATCGACCCGGCGCTGGAAGGCGCGGTGACCGACCTGGCCGCCACCAACGAGAAAACGCTGAACCTGCTGGTGCCCGGCGAGTTTCGCGTGGTGCTGGGCGGCGAGCTGGCCCGCGCCCTGGGCGTGCGTGCGGGCGATGTGGTCACGGTGATTGCGCCCGCAGGCCAGGTCACCCCGGCCGGTGTGGTGCCGCGCCTCAAGCAGATGACGGTGGCGGGCACGTTTGACTCGGGCCACTATGAATACGACTCGGCCCTGGTGCTGCTGCACCATGAGGACGCGCAGCGCATCTTCCGCCTGGAAGGCCCCACGGGTGTGCGCCTCAAGCTCAAGGACCTGCACCAGGCGCGCGAGGTGGCGCAGCAGCTCGCGCAGTCCTTGAGCGGCATGCTGCTGATCCGCGACTGGACGCAGCAGAACCGCACCTGGTTTGCCGCCGTGCAGCTCGAAAAACGCATGATGTTCATCATCCTCACGCTCATCGTGGCGGTGGCCGCGTTCAACCTGGTCTCCACGCTGGTGATGACCGTGACCGACAAGCGCGCCGACATCGCCATCCTGCGCACCCTGGGCGCCAGCCCGAAAAGCATCATGGGCATCTTCGTGGTGCAGGGCGCCATGGTGGGCGTGATCGGCACGGCCGTGGGCCTGCTGCTGGGCCTGGGCATTGCGTTCAACATCGACGTGATCGTGCCCGCCATCGAAAAGGCCCTGAACGCGAGCTTCTTGCCCAAGGACATCTACCTCATCAGCAAGATGCCCAGCGAGCCACAAAGCAGCGACATCGTGCCTATCGGCTTGATCTCGCTCGTGCTGGCCTTTGTGGCCACCCTGTACCCGAGCTGGCGCGCCAGCCGTGTGAACCCTGCCGAAGCTTTACGCTATGAATAATGTAGCTATCAACCCAATACCATCAGGCGGTAATGGCCAAAATGGTTTGAAAAATGGTGCGGTGGTACTGGAGGCGAAGGGCCTGACCAAACGTTTTACCGAAGGCCGCCTGGACGTGACCGTGCTGCAAGGCGTGGATCTGCAGGTGCATGCGGGCGAAACCCTGGCCATTGTGGGTGCCTCGGGCTCGGGCAAGAGCACCTTGCTGCACCTGCTGGGCGGGCTGGATGCGCCCACGGCCGGGTCGGTGCGGCTCAAGGGGGCCGAGCTGTCGGCGCTGTCGCCCCAGGCGCAGGGCCAACTGCGCAACCAGCACCTGGGTTTTATCTACCAGTTTCACCACCTGCTGCCCGAGTTCAGCGCGCTGGACAACGTGGCCATGCCGCTGCGCATTCGCCGCATGCCTTCTGAACAAGCCCACCAGGCGGCCGAGCAAGTGCTGGCGGCCGTGGGCCTGAAGGCGCGGGTGCACCACCGTCCGGCCGAGTTGTCGGGCGGCGAGCGCCAGCGTGTGGCCATTGCGCGCGCGCTGGTCACGCGGCCCGCGTGCGTGCTGGCCGACGAACCCACCGGCAACCTGGACCGGGGCACGGCCGACGGCGTGTTCGAGCTGATGCTCCAGCTCGCGCGCGACCACGGCACGGCCTTTGTGATGGTGACGCACGACGAATCCCTGGCCGCGCGCTGCGGCCGCGTGGTGCGGATTGCCGAAGGAAAGCTGCAGGCGCCACGCGCCTGATCGCCCCCGCTGGATAGACGGGGGCGCGGGTTCAGATCCCGAGGATCTTCTTGGCCTCGGCCAGAGCCTTCATCGAATCGTCGTGTTTGCCCGCCTTGTGGTGGGTTTCGCCATCGGCGCGCAGCTGCTTGACCTTGGCAGCGTTGTCGGCCGACAGGCTGGGGTTGGTGGCCAGCTTGGCGTCGATGGCCTTCATCTCGTTGGGGCAGTTGTGGGCCAGCGCCATGCCTGCGGCGGTGGCCAGCAGGGCCGCCAGGGCCGTGGTGCGGATCAGGGAACGCATGGAATGATCTCCTTCGTGCGAATACCAGGACCGACTGAGCGGGATGCCGAGGCAGGGGCCCTGTGCCTGCGCCCGGCGGGGCTTGGGGGGCTACATCACCCGCCCGTACCACCACACCGACAGCGCCGCAGCCAGCAGAGCCAGCGCAGCGCCCGCCAGCGCGAACAGGGCAGAGATTTCGGTTTCGCGCTTTTCCACCGTCAGGCGCGAGCTGAGGGTCTGGTAGACCTTCTTGAGGTCGGCCGCCGTGGCGGCATGGAAGTATTCGGCGTTGGTGCGTGCGGCCACGGCTTTCAGCGTCTCTTCGTCCAGTCGCACGCGCATGGACCAGCCTTCAAAGCCAATGGTTTCGCCCTGCACCGTGCCCACGCCCACGGTGTACACGCGCACGCCCCGGTCGGCCGCCCACTTGGCGGCTTCGAGCGGGTCCACGCCCGTGGTGCGTTGGCCGTCGGTCAGCATGATGATGGCGGCCGAGTTGTAGGAGCCCGGCGCTACGGGGGTGAAGGGTTTGGCCGGGTCCTGCTTGCCGATTTCGTCGATGGGCTTGGGGCGCATGGCCTGGCGGCCGCCCAGGGCGGAGATGTCGATGCCCGCATCGGGAAAGAGGGTGGCCAGCGACAACATGATGCCGTTGCCTGTGGCCGTGCCGCGCTGCAGTTGAAAGCTGTCGATGGCCTTGACCAGGTCTTCGCGGCTTTGTGTGGGCAGCTGCGCCAGCTGGGCGCTGCCTGCAAAGGCCACGATGCCCACGCGCACATGGCGGGGCAGTTCGGCAATGAAGGCCTTGGCGGCGTTCTGGGCGGCGGTGATGCGGTCGGGCTCCACGTCGGCGGCGCGCATGCTGCCCGAGACATCCATGGCCAGCATGATGGTCTGGTCTTGCGAGGGCAGGGTGATCACCGCGAGGGGCCGCGCGGCGGCCAGCAGCAAGGCGATGAGCGCCAGCAGGAACAGCGCGGGCGGGATGTGGCGCCGCAGGCGCTGGCCGGGGCCGAGGGCCTCGCGCACCAGCGACAGGCTGGAATAGTTCAGCGCAGTCTTCTTGCGCCGGTGCAGCAGCCACCAGTACAGCAGCACCAGCAGGGGCGCAACCAGCAGCAGCCAGAGCAGGGTGGGCCAGAGAAAAACCATGGTGCGGGTCCTCAGGTGGCGTAGTGGGGGTGGGGCGCGGTGGCATCCGCCGTGGCGCGGGGCGCCCGCACGCGGCGCTGGCGCAGGTCCATGAAGCGCAGCAGGGCGTCCACCAGGTCGTCGTCGGTGCACAGCTCCAGCGTGTCGGCCCCGGCGTGCGCCAGGCCATTGCGCAATGTGGCCTCGCGCTCGGCCGCCAGCTGGGCAAAGCGGCGGCGAAACGCGGCATCGTGGGTGTCCACCTGCAATTGCTCGCCGCTTTCGGCGTCGCGCAGGGTGATCAGGCCCAGGTCGGGCAGCTCCAGCTCCAGCGGGTCGAGCAGGCGCACGGCCACCACGTCGTGGCGCTGGGCGAGTTGCGCCAGGGGCTTCTCCCAGCCTGGCGCGCTGATGAAGTCGGACACCACAAACACGGTGGCGCGGCGGCGCAGGTTGGCCAGGCCGGTTTGCAGCAGCCGGTGCAGTTCGGTGGCCGCACCGCCGCCCTGGGGCTGGCGTGTGGCGGGCGTGGTGGGGGCCAGCAGGCGGTGCACCAGGTGCAGCACATGGGCGCGGCTGCTGCGGGGTGGCAGCACGGCGTCTACCGCGCGTTCGGCTTGGTGGCTGGCGCCGCCATAGAGCATGGCGCCCACGCGGTTGCCGTGGCGCGTGAGCAGGCGCGAGAGCACGGCCACAAAGCCGGTGAGGATGTCGCGTTTGGCGCGCCCTTCAGGGCCAAAGCTGATCGAGGGGCTCAGGTCCAGCAGGAACCAGGCGGTCATCTCGCGGTCTTCGGTGAATACGCGCACATGGGGCTGGTTGAGGCGGGCGGTCACGTTCCAGTCGATGTGGCGCACGTCGTCGTGTGGCTGGTACTCGCGCAGGTCGGCCAGGTCCAGCCCGCTGCCGCGCATCAGGGTGCGGTAGTCGCCCTGCAGAAGACCGTCCAGGCGGCGGATGACCTTCCACTCCAGCTCGCGCAGCAGCCGGTCGGCCTGCCCGGGCAGGGTCGGCAGCGTGTGGACTGTGGCGGAAGGGGTGTCGGGCGGCTTGTTGCTCATGGTGCAGGCTCAGGCCACTTTTTGCTCGTGGTGCAAAGGCCGCGCAGGTGCCGGAATCTTGGCCATGATGCGCTGGATGAGCGCGTCGGCATCCAGCCCTTCGGACAGCGCCTCGTACGACAGCGCAATGCGGTGGCGCAACACATCGGCGGTCAGGTCGGTCATGTCCTCGGGCAGCACGTAGTTGCGCCCGCGCAGCATGGCCAGGGCCTGGGCGCCCTCTGCCAGGGCAATGGTCGCGCGGGGGCTGGCGCCGCAGGCGATGAAGCCGGCCAGGTCCTTGAGGCCGTGCCTGGCGGGCGCACGCGTGGCGGCCACCAACTTCACCGCATGCTGCAGCAGGGAAGGGTCCACATACACCGTGCGGCATTCGGCCTGCAGCGCGGCCAGCTGCGCGGTGGTGGCCACGGGCAGCACCTGCACGGGCTTGTCCAGAGCGCGCTGGGCGATCACAAATTCTTCTTCCTCTGTCGGGTAGTCGATGAGTACCTTCATCATGAAGCGGTCCACCTGCGCCTCGGGCAGCGCGTAGGTGCCCTCGGTCTCGATGGGGTTTTGGGTGGCCATCACCAAAAAGGGCTCGGGCACCTTGTGCGTTTCGCCCGCAATCGTGACCTGGCGCTCCTGCATCACTTCCAGCAGCGCGCTCTGCACCTTGGCGGGTGCGCGGTTGATTTCGTCGGCCAGCAGCAGGTGGGTGAACACGGGGCCCAGCGTGGTGCTGAACTCGCCCGTTCTCTGGTTGTACAGACGCGTGCCCACCAGGTCGGCGGGCACCAGGTCGGGCGTGAACTGGATCCGCTTGAAGCTGCCCTGGATGGTGCTGGCCAGCGTCTTCACGGTGAGCGTCTTGGCCAGGCCCGGCACGCCTTCGACCAGCAGGTGGCCCTGGGCGAGCATGGCGACCATGACGCGCTCAAGAAAGCGGTCCTGGCCCACCACCACGCGTTTGACTTCGTAGAGCACTTGCTCCATCAGGGTGGCGGTGGCGGCGTTGTTCATGGCGGCGGGGGAGGGGGTGGTTTCCATGGTGCTCCTTGTGGAGGGTCAGGGTCAGAAGGGGGGCATGCCCACGGCCGAGGCCGCGTTCTCGATAGGCACCGCAAACCCGATGCCGATGAAGGTGCGCGCAGGCGTGGGGTTGAGGATGGCGGTGACGATGCCCACCACTTCGCCATCCAGCGTGACCAGCGGGCCGCCTGAATTGCCGGGGTTGGCAGCGGCGTCGAACTGGATCAGGTTGCTGAGCTGGCGTTTGCCCTCGGGCGAAGTGAATTCGCGCTGCAGCCCCGACACGACACCCGCCGATGCAGAGGGGCCGATGCCAAAGGGGAAGCCCACGGCCACCACGTGGTCGCCAGGGCGCAGGTTCTGGGTGGAGCGCAGGGTGGCGGCCTCCAGGTCGTCGGGCACCTTGTGCGCCTGCAGCACGGCCAGGTCGTTCTCGGGCTGGGCACCGGTGATGCTGGCGGTGGTTTCCAGCCCATCGTGGAAGGTGATGCCGATGCGGTCGGCGCCCGCCACCACATGCAGGTTGGTCAGGATGACACCCTTGTCCACGATGACCACGCCCGTACCGATGCCGCGCTCGACTTCTTCCTTGCCGTTCTTGCTGCGGCCATAGCCCACCACGCGCACGATGGAGGGGGCGATGCTCTCCACGGCGCGTGCGGCGGCCGAAGGCGGCGTCGTGGTCTCCAGCGTGCGCAGCACGGCGGCGTCGATGTCGTCCTGGGTGATCTTGCGGGTGGTGCTGCGGCTGTTGTGCCAGGCGCTGGCTACCAGCAGGGCTGCCAACAGCACCACGATGGTCCACAGGGCCCAAAGCTGTCGCAGGATGGCCGCAGAGTGTGGGGCGGCCGCCGTGGCCTGGGCCACCTCCTGCGGCGAGGGCGGTGCATCGGCTGAGGGCAGTGCAGCGGTCGCAGGCGCTGCGGGTGCGACCGCCGGATTGGGGGCACGGCTGCGGGCGGGGCGTGAGCTGCTGTAGAGGGCGGGCCGGGGCATCCTGTCACCTTTGCTCTGGGAGCCTGCGGAGGGTCTTGGGACGGCCCCGGAAGATCATTCGCAGGTTCATTGGCGCCAAGTACCGGCGCACGCAAATGACGGTAGCACGGTTTGCCCGCAAATGCACACGCAGGGCTACCGCCCCTGTGTGGGGTACACCGCATCGGGCATCATCGGCGCATGACTGCCTGGATTGACACCCACTGCCACCTGGATGCGCCCGAGTTCGATGCCGACCGCAGTGCAGTGCGCCGCGAAGCAATCGCGCAAGGGGTGGGCCATTGTGTGATTCCGGCCGTGGAGCGCAGCAACTGGGACACCGTGCGCCTGCTGGCGCACCAGCATGGGGATAGTTATGCGCTGGGCATCCACCCGCTGTACACCGGGCGTGCAGGCGATGGGGATGTGGCGCTACTTGAGCAGATGCTGGCCCAGCGCCACGCCGACCCGCGCCTGGTGGCGATCGGCGAGATTGGACTGGACTACTTCGTGCCGGGGCTGGACCCTGTACGGCAGGAGCGGTTTTACCGGGCCCAGTTGCAGCTGGCCCGCCGGTTTGACCTGCCAGTGATCCTGCATGTGCGTCGATCGGCCGACAAACTGCTCAAGGGCCTGCGGGACCTGCCGGTGCGTGGCGGGATTGCGCATGCCTTCAATGGCAGCCTGCAGCAGGCGCAGGCCTTCGTCGGCCTGGGCTTCAAGCTCGGTTTTGGCGGCGCCATGACTTATGACCGCGCCCTGCAGCTGCGCCGCCTGGCGGCTGAGCTGCCCGAGGAGGCGTTGGTCCTGGAGACCGACGCCCCCGATATCCCGCCCCACTGGCTCTACACCCCGGCCGCACAGCGGGCTGAGGGCTTGCCCCAGGGGCGCAATGCCCCGGCCGAGTTGCCGCGCATTGCCGAGGTGCTGGCGCAACTGCGGGGCCAGCCCTTGGCGGCGCTGGCCCAGGCCACCACGGTCAACGCCTGCGTGGCGCTACCGCGACTGGTGCCTTTGCTTGCCCAGGGTGGAAAATGAGGAGCAATTTGGGAGCTTTGGGCCGTGTGGTAAACGGTTTACAGCTCTCTTTTTTTGCATTTGCGCAAAAGCGTTGGCGTGGTTTCGGTCCAGAATCGGCCCATGTTTGACCCCGGTGCCACTGGCCTCATGTCCGCTCCTGCTGCCGTCCGGTGGCAGGGGCTGCCGCCCGTGGCGTCCGAGGTCACGGTGGTGCTGGTGCTGGGCAGCTTTCCGGGCGCAGCCTCCCTGCGGGCACAGCAGTACTATGCCCATCCGCAGAATCACTTCTGGAAGATATTGCAGGCCCTCTGGCCGCAGCATCCGCTGCCCGTCGCCGGGCCGGAGCACTACGCGCAGCGCTGCGACTGGCTGCTGGCACGGGGGCTGGGGCTATGGGATGTGTATGCCAGCTGCGAGCGCGAAGGCAGCCTGGACACCAGCATCCGAAACCCTCAGGTCAACGACTTTGCCCGTCTGCTCGGGCGCTGTCCCCGGCTGGTGGCTGTGGCCCACAACGGTGCCGAAAGCTTCCGGCACGCCCCGGCGGTGTTGGCCAGCCTGGGTTCGCAGCACAGGCTGCAACTGCAGGCCGTGCGGCTGCCATCGACCAGTCCGGCCAATGCGTCCTGGAGTTTTGACCGTAAATTGGCGGCCTGGGCCGCAGTGTTGTCGGCCCACCACCTGCTTTGAACGCTTTGAATGACCCGTAAAAAAGAAAAACTGCAAGAGTTGCCCGAAGTCAGTGTGTCGGACGATGGTGAGGTGCGCCACCTGCACCTGGGCACACCGTGGATCCAGGGTTCCATGCGCATTGATGAGCCCTTTGCGCTGGAGCTGGAATACGTGCAGCGCATGATGGCCTGGCTGCTGTTTGCCGACCTGGCCCAGGTGTCCAAGGGACATGCCATGCAACTGGGGCTGGGGGCAGGCGCCATCACCAAGTTTTGCCACAAGAAGCTGCGCATCTGCAGCACTGCGATTGAGTTGAATCCCCAGGTGCTGGCGGTGTGCCGCCAATGGTTCAAGCTTCCTCCCGATGGCCCGAAACTGCGTGTGGTGCTTGCTGATGCGGCCAAGGAGATCCAGAACCCCATGTGGCTGGGCACGGTGGACGCATTGGCTGTGGATCTCTACGACCACGAGGCAGCTGCACCGGTGCTGGACAGCCCGGATTTTTATGCCGATTGCCGGGCGCTGCTGACCGAGACGGGCTGCATGACGGTCAACCTGTTCGGCCGCGCGTCGAGTTTTGACCGCAGCCTCCAAAGCATGGCCCAGGCGTTTGGCAACGATGCGCTGTGGGCATTCAAGCCCACCCGCGAGGGCAATACGGTGGTGCTGGCGCAGCGCACGCCTTCCCGGCCCAAACGTGCGGAGCTGGAGGAACAGGCCGAAGCGATCCAGGCACGCTGGGAGTTGCCCACCACCAAATGGCTGCGGGCGTTCAAGCCTGTGGCTCCCTGAAAGGTTTTGACATGAATGCTTCCGTGGACATCCCCGGCCGACTGAAGGCCGCCACCCACATCGGCCCGGTGGACTGGCGCCGCATGGTGCAGTGGCTCAGCGATGACCATGTCATTTCGCCGGAAGAAGCGCAGCGCACCATTGCCCGCTGCTCGCAGGCTGAAAGCTCCCAGCATGCGCTGGTGCGGTTGGCCAGTGTGGCCATGGAGCGCGCGAGCGATGGCAAACCGCTCGATATCGAGGCACTGTCCGAGTATCTGGCCACGCGTGCCGGGTTGGCTTATCTGCGCATTGACCCCCTCAAGGTCGATGTGGGCCGCGTGGCTGACAGCATGAGCGCCACCTACGCCGAGCGCCACAAGGTGCTGCCGGTGCAGGTGACGGCCAAGGAAGTGGTGGTGGCCACGGCCGAGCCCTTCATTGACGACTGGGTGGCCGAGGTGGAGCGCCAGTCACGCCGCACGGTGCGCCGGGTGGTGGCCAATCCGCAGGACATCCATCGATTCACTGCCGAGTTCTTTGCGCTTGCCAAGTCCGTACGCGCTGCGCAGAAAGCGGGGGGGAACTCGGGTGGCAGCAGCTTCGAGCAACTGGTGGAGCTGGGCAAAAGCAACAAGCAGCTCGATGCCAATGACCAGGGCGTGGTCAAGGTGGTGGACTGGCTCTGGCAGTACGCGTTTGACCAGCGCGCAAGCGACATCCACCTGGAGCCGCGCCGCGAGCAGGGTGTGATCCGCTTCCGCATCGACGGTGTGCTGCACCCGGTCTACCAGATGCCCATGGGGGTGCACAACGCCATGGTGTCGCGCATCAAGCTGCTGGGCCGCATCGACGTGGTGGAAAAACGCCGCCCGCAGGACGGCCGCATCAAGACGCGCAACCAGCGGGGGGACGAGGTGGAAATGCGCCTGTCCACGCTGCCCACAGCATTCGGCGAGAAGATGGTCATGCGGATCTTTGACCCGGACAACGCAGTCAAGGATCTGGATGCGCTGGGTTTTGCGCAGCACGATGCGCAGCGCTGGGAGGCGTTGGTCAAACGCCCGCACGGCATCATCCTTGTGACAGGGCCCACGGGCTCGGGCAAGACCACCACGCTGTACTCCACGCTCAAGCGCGTGGCGACCGAAGAGGTCAACGTGAGCACGGTGGAAGACCCGATCGAAATGATCGAGCCAAGCTTCAACCAGACCCAAGTGCAGCCGCAGCTCGATTTCAACTTTGCCGAGGGCCTGCGTGCGCTGATGCGCCAGGACCCGGACATCATCATGGTGGGCGAAATCCGCGATCTGGAGACCGCAGAGATGGCCATCCAGGCCGCGCTCACGGGGCACCTTGTGTTTTCGACGTTGCACACCAACGACGCACCCAGTGCCATCACCCGCATGATGGAGCTGGGGGTGCCGCCCTACCTGCTCAACGCCACCTTGCTGGGCGTGCTGGCCCAGCGGCTGGTGCGCACGCTGTGCAAGCAGTGCAAGCAGCGTGACGAAACGGCATCGCGCGATGCATTGGCCGAGGTCGTCAAGCCTTGGAAGATCAATGGCGCCTACCAGCCCTACAAACCCGTGGGTTGTGTGGACTGCCGCATGGGCGGTTACCGTGGCCGCATGGGGCTCTATGAATTGCTGACCGTGAGCGAGGCACTCAAGGACCGGATCACCCAGTCCCCATCCATCGACAACCTGCGCCGCCAGGCGGTGCAGGATGGCATGCGCCCGCTGCGCCTGGCGGGGGCGCTGCGGGTGGCCGAGGGGTTGACCACCATGGACGAGGTGATCGCTGCCACTCCACCGCTGGAGTAGTGCGCCCTGCGCCGTTCAGGCGTCTCCCCGGGGCGGCTTGTGGCCCGTGCGCGATGCTTTGTTCGCGCGGTGCGGCCATGGGGCGTTACTGGATGTAGGTGGAATCCACATTCGCGCGGGCCGTGCTTGCACGCACAATCGCGCAGTCAAGATTTCCGCCTAGGAGACAATTCGTGAAAATCAAGAGTCAAAAAGACTTTTTTTCCGGCCTCATGTTCATGGGTGTCGGAGTGGCGTTTGCGTGGGGTGCAACCACGTACAACGTCGGCAGTGGTGCCCGCATGGGCCCCGGCTATTTCCCACTGTTGCTGGGTATCCTGCTCGCCATCATCGGCAGCGTGATCACTTTCAAGGCAGTCACGGTGGAAACCCAGGATGGCGACAAGATCGGCAAGTGGGCCTGGAAGCCGCTGTTCTTCATCCTGGCTGCCAACTTCGCGTTCGGCATCCTGCTGGGTGGTTTGCCCAGCCTCGGTGTTCCGGCCATGGGGCTCATCGTGGGCATCTATGCGCTGACCTTCATTGCCAGCCTGGCCGGGCAAGAGTTCAACGCCAAGGCCGTGTTCGTGCTGGCCACCGTGTTGGCCATTGGCAGTTATGTGGCATTCGTCTGGGCGCTCAAGCTGCAGTTCCCCGTGTGGCCCAGTTTCATCACGGGTTGAGCAGGAGCACCGACCATGGATTTGATTAACAACCTCTCGCTCGGTTTTGGCGTGGCCTTCACGTTCCAGAACTTGATCTACTGTTTTGTCGGCTGTCTGCTGGGTACGCTGATTGGCGTTTTGCCCGGCATTGGCCCCGTGGCAACCATCGCCATGCTGCTGCCCGCCACCTATGCGCTGCCGCCTGTGGCCGCACTGATCATGCTGGCCGGTATCTACTACGGCGCGCAGTACGGTGGTTCCACCACCGCCATTCTGGTGAATCTGCCGGGCGAGTCGTCGTCGGTGGTGACCGTGATCGACGGCTACCAGATGGCGCGCAAGGGCAGGGCGGGGCCAGCGCTGGCGGCTGCCGGCCTGGGCTCGTTCTTTGCCGGTTGTGTGGGCACGCTGATTCTGGCGGCCTTCGCACCGCCGCTGACCGAAGTCGCCTTCAAGTTTGGCCCGGCCGAGTATTTCTCGCTGATGGTGCTGGGTCTGATCGGCGCCGTGGTGCTTGCCTCGGGCTCCCTGCTCAAGGCGGTGGGCATGATCGTGCTGGGTCTGCTGATGGGCCTGGTGGGTACCGACGTGAATTCGGGTGTGGCGCGCTTCAGCTTCGACATTCCTGAACTGACCGATGGCATTGGCTTCGTGACCATCGCCATGGGCGTGTTCGGCTACGGTGAAATCATTGCCAACCTCTCGCGTCCCGACGAAGACCGTGAAGTGTTCACTGCCAAGGTGGAAGGCCTGTTCCCCACCAAGGACGATTTCAAGCGCATGATTCCTGCCGTTTTGCGTGGTACCTCGCTGGGCGCTGCCCTGGGCATCTTGCCTGGTGGCGGTGCATTGCTGGCCGCTTTTGCCGCCTACACGGTGGAAAAGAAGACCAAGCTGCAACCCGGCGAAGTGCCTTTTGGGCAGGGCAACATCCGTGGCGTGGCGGCTCCTGAGTCGGCCAACAACGCGGGCTCGCAGACCTCGTTCATCCCGCTGCTGACCTTGGGTATTCCACCCAACGCCGTGATGGCGCTGATGGTGGGCGCCATGACCATCCACAACATCCAGCCTGGTCCCCAGGTGATGACCAGCAACCCTGAGCTGTTCTGGGGCCTGATCGCTTCGATGTGGATCGGCAATGCCATGCTGATCGTTTTGAACCTGCCGCTGATCGGCATCTGGATCAAGCTGCTCACGGTGCCGTACCGCTGGCTGTTCCCGTCCATCGTGCTGTTCTGCGCAGTGGGTGTGTACTCCACCAACAACAACACCTTCGATATCTGGATGGTGGGTATCTTCGGCCTGATTGGCTATATCTTCCACAAGCTGGGTACAGAGCCTGCACCCCTGCTGCTGGGCTTCATCCTGGGCCCGATGATGGAAGAAAACCTGCGCCGCGCGCTGCTGCTCTCGCGCGGTGACTGGAGCGTGTTCGTGACGCGTCCGCTGTCGGCGGGCCTGCTGGCGGCTGCGGCACTGCTGCTGATCATCGTGCTGCTGCCTGCCGTGAAGAACAAGCGCGAAGAAGCATTTGTGGAAGATTGATCGCCCTCGGGCTTCCTGCTTTCCCTGACTGAACAACGGCACCCTCGGGTGCCGTTGTTTTTTGGGCAGAGGCATTCGTTTGTTGCAGCTGCCGCCGGTACACAATCGCAGGCAGAGGTCCGCATGCCCACACCATTCCATCCCGCGCAGCACCCCCACCGGGCCATGCTGCACAACGAAATCCACGCCCGCCCGCCCGAGGCGATGAATGCCCCCCTGGCCATTGCACACATCGTGATGCTGGCCGATGCGGCTGGGCGCGAGGCGAGCCGCGCCCATGTTGCCGCGCTTTTGCGCGACCACCACATGGCCCTGCCCGATGCCCACACCACCCACCTGCGGATGGACCTGGGCGCCTTTCGCATGCGCTGGGAGCTGCACACCGAGTTCGTCACCTGGACCTTCATGGTGCCCGCCCCCATGGAGGCTTTTGGCGAGCGCGAGCCCGCCAGCGCCATGGAGGCCGTGCCCCGCGACTGGCTGGCCGCCCTGCCCGGGCAGTGTTTGTGCAGCCTGAACCTGTGGGTGTTGCCGACGCACACTTTTGGCTCGGGTTCGCTGGTCAAACATGTGCTGCACGAGGACACGCTGGTGGCCTCCACCGTGGCCGATGGCCATGGCGAGGTCTATACCGACTTTGCGATCCATGCGGACGGTTTTTCGCGCATGGTGTTGCTGGCAGGGGGCATGACGCCAAGGCGCCTGGGGCGTCTGGTGCAGCGCCTGCTGGAGATTGAAACCTACCGCATGGCCGCTTTGCTGGGCCTGCCTGCCGCCCGCGAAGCAGCCAGTGTGCTGGCCTTTGCCGAGCGTGAGCTGGCCGAGCTGGCCAACGCCATCCGCACCGCCAACCGCGACGACGAACCAGTCCTGCTGGACCGCCTGACCCGGCTGGCCGGGCAGGTGGAGAGCCAATATGCCGCCTCGCATTCGCGGTTTTCGGCCAGCAGTGCTTATTTCGAGTTGCTGGACAAGCGCATTGAAGACATTGCCGAATCGCGCCTGGCGGGCATGCAGACCATCCGCGAGTTCATGGACCGGCGCCTGACCCCCGCACGCAGCACCTGCGAGTGGGCTGCGCGCCGCCAGGACGCACTCTCGCAGCGTGTTTCGCGCATGAGCAACCTGCTGCGCACCCGTGTGGAGATCGAGCAGCAGCAAAGCAGCCAGGCGCTGCTGGCCACCATGAACCACCGCCAGGACCTGCAGCTCAAGATGCAGTCCACCGTGGAGGGGTTGTCCGTGGCGGCCATCACCTACTACATCGTGGGCCTGGTGAGCTACCTGGCCAAAGGCGCTCAAAAGCTGGGCTGGCCCCTGTCGCCCGAAACCACGGCGGCCATTGCCATCCCCGTGGTGGCCGTGGGCGTGTGGTGGTCGCTGCGGCGCCTGCATCACAAGGTGTTTCTCAAGCACGGCTGAGCCGTCCAACCGCGCGATGGGGTGGTGGTGAGATGGTGCGGTGTGGGGCCTGCGTCACTTCTGGCCATCGTTGATGAAGGGGGTGCCCACACAGAGCTTCGATGGCGCCGGTGGGGGATGCCTGTCACACTCGACGGCTCGCGATCAGCGTGTGAGCAGTGTGTTCCGCCCGCGCTTGTTCTGACAAAAATCGAGGCCCCGTGTCGTCAGCCCCCTCTCCATCCCCGCAGCACCCCACCCCAGCACTTACTGCCAAGGCGCACATGGCGTCGGGCCTGCTGCTGGCGCTGGCGGGCTCCATCGCGTTCAGTGGCAAGGCCATCATCGTCAAGCTGGCGTACCGCCACGGCGTGGACGCGGTCACGCTCATCATGTACCGCATGCTGTTTGCGCTGCCCATCTTCGCCGTGATGGCCTGGTGGGCCAGCCGGGGCAAGCCGCCCCTGAGCCGCAAGGACTGGCTGGGCGTGCTGGGCCTCGGGGTCACGGGCTACTACCTGGCGAGCTTTCTGGACTTTGCCGGGCTGGCCTACATCAGCGCCAGCCTGGAGCGGCTCATCCTGTACCTCAACCCCACGCTGGTCGTGCTGCTGGGCTGGTTGCTGTATGGCCGTGGCATCCGCTGGGCGCAGGCTGCAGGCATGCTGGTCAGCTACTGCGGCGTGGTGCTGGTGTTTGGCCATGAGGCCAATCTGCAGGGCCCCAACGTGGCCTGGGGGGCGCTGCTGGTGTTTCTGAGCGCCGTGAGTTACGCCATCTATCTGGTCTACAGCGGCGAGATGGTGCAACGCCTCGGCTCCCTGCGCCTGGTGGGGCTGGCAACCACTGTGGCCTGTCTGTGCTGCCTGGTGCAGTTTGTGGTGCTGCGGCCCCTGGAAGCTGCCGTGGTGGCGCCAGAGGTGATCTGGCTGTCTGTCCTCAACGCCACGTTGTGCACGGCCGCGCCGGTGTTGATGGTGATGATGGCCATCGAACGCATTGGTGCGGGCATGGCCGCCCAGGCGGGCATGGTGGGGCCGCTGTCCACCATCTTGATGGGGGTGTGGATTCTGGGCGAGCCCTTCACCGTTTGGGTGGCGGCGGGCACGGCGCTGGTGGTGGCGGGGATCTTTGTGTTCACCCGCCTGGCGCGCCGCCCGGGGGCTTGAAGCGAGGCCGCCGCACCCTGGCAGCAGGGTACTGGCGCCTCCTCAACCCGCCTTTTTTGTTGCGGGCGCCGGCCGGTTGGCAGGTGCGGGGGCGGCTGGTGCACCGCCTCCACCACCACCGCCCAGGCGCTGCGCAATCGTCGCCCGGGAGCCCCCCAGCCCATCAAGCTGTCGGCCCATGGATTGCTCCAGGTAGTCCAGGCGGGCCTGGGCGGCAGGGTGGGTGGACATGGTCAGCGTGAACATCGGGTTGTCTGGTGTGACGGTGCGCAGCTGCTGCAGCACCGACACCAGCCCGTACGGGTCGAACCCGGCCTTGGCCGCCATGGCCACACCGCTGCGATCGGCTTCGAACTCGTCGGACTGGCTCAGCCCTTTGGTGTAGACCGTGCGGAACAGCGACAGCAGCTGGTCTTTGACAAGCTGGCCCGCCACGTTGCTGGTGCGGATCTGCGAGGCCAGCAGCTGGGTGCCCACACCTGCCATGGCGCTCTGCCGGATGGCCTGCAGGTGGTGCTTGGCGGTCACGTGTGTGATCTCGTGCGCCAGGATGCCCGCGAGCTCGGACTCGTCGGCGCAGCGGTCGATGAGGCCCTTGGTCACAAACACATAACCGCCGGGTGCTGCGAAGGCGTTGTACCCGGCATCATCCAGCACCACAAAGGTCCAGGGCAGCCCGGGGCGGGGCGATTGCAGGCTGATCCAGCGGCCCAGGCGGTTCACGTAGCGTTGCAGCGCCATGTCCGGGTGGGCAGGCTTGGCGCCCAGCAGCAGGGCGGCCAACTGGCGGCCGATCTCGATCTCCTTGGGCTCGTCGATGTTGTTCAGCGACTGGGTCAGCAGGCTGATCAGATCGTCCCCTTGCGCGGCCGGTGCGGCCTTGCCGCCCGTGATGGCTGAGCCCAGTCCGCCGCCCAGGGAGTTCAGCAGGTTGTTCATGACGTTCTGGCTGTGGGCCGCCAGGGGGACCGCCGCCAGGGCAGTCAGCAGGGCGGCCACCCCTGCACAACGTTTCCAGCCGAAATTCCGGTGCATGTTCATCTCCTCAGTTCGGGCTGTAGTTGGGGTCCGAAGGGTTGCCGGAACTGCCGCCGGAGCGGCTGCCGGTCCCCCCGGACGGCAGGGCGGGCTGCGCCATGGCGGGCACGTCCCGCGCCTGCAGCGACGCGGAGCTGGCGAACTGGCGTGCCTGGTCGGCGTTCACCCGCATGCCTTCAACCCTGCCCACAGCGGCCGGGTTGGGTTGTGCCTTGGCAATGTCTTCAGCGTCCAGGCCGCGAATGCCCACTGTGGAGGTTGCTGTAGTGGTTATGCCGCTGTTGCCGCCGAACAGGCCGCCCAGCCCCCGCAGGCCGCCGGTGGCTGTGTTGTTGCTGGCTGCAGCCGCGCCCGATTGGGGCCCCAGGTCGAACATGTGCACCCAGCCCGTGGCGCCCTGGGGAGTGCTCACCTTGGTCCAGGGGCCCTTGCGCTCGCTGCTGCGTGTCACGACCGTGTTGGCCTCCAGCGGGGCCACGCTGGCACCGTTGTCCGCGGGGCTGTCGCGCAGCTGCGTGGCGCGTTTGACCACGGCAGCTTCCTGGGCAGGCGCGGCGCCCGCCACCAGGGCCAGTGCGGCCCCAGCCAACCAAGTGGCCAGTGCGTCACGGTGCAGCCATTTCATCTTGCAACTCTCCACTTATGATTTGCCAGGGCTGCGGGGTGCAGCACCGTAACCGGAGATTGTTATGGATTTGGGTATCGCAGGCAAATGGGCGCTGGTGTGTGGCGCCAGCAAGGGGCTGGGCTATGGCTGTGCGCTGGCGCTGGTGCGCGAGGGCGTCCATGTGGTCATCAACGCCCGCAATGCCGAGGCACTCGATCAGGCTGCTACCCGTTTGATAGCTGAATGCGCAAGCCAGGCGCGCGCAAAGGGGCTCAAGGAGTCTGAAATTCAGACGCCCAAAGTGCTGGCCGTGGCAGCAGACATCACGACCCCTGTCGGGCGCGAGGCCGTGTTCTCCGTGGCGGGGGGCCCGGGGCGGGATTTCGACATGGTGGTGACCAATGCCGGGGGGCCACCCACCGGTGACTTCCGCGACTGGAACCGCGATGCCTGGATCAAGGCAGTGGATGCCAACATGCTCACGCCCATCGAACTCATCCAGGCCACGGTGGATGGGATGGCCGTGCGGGGCTTTGGCCGCATCGTCAACATCACGTCGAGTGCGGTGAAGGCGCCCATCGACATCCTGGGCCTGTCCAACGGCGCGCGCAGTGGCCTCACAGGGTTTGTGGCGGGCGTGTCGCGCAGCAAGATCGCGGCGCGGGGCGTGACGATCAACAACCTGCTGCCTGGCAAGTTCGACACCGACCGCCTGGCGGCCACCGTGACGGCGGCTGCAGGCAAGGCGGGCAAAAGCGTGGAGGATGTGCGTGCCGTCCAGCAGGCGCAGATTCCGGCGGGCCGTTATGGCACGGCCGAAGAGTTTGGGGCGATCTGCGCCTTCTTGTGCAGCCAGCAGGCGGGCTACATGACCGGCCAGAACGTGCTGGCCGATGGTGGCGCCTACCCGGGCACCTTCTGACGGCACAGGGCGGCGAGTGACAGGGTTGCTGCAGCTACCAGGCCCCATGCCACGCACCAGTTCTCTCAAAGGCTCACGCGTGGCGTTTTGCCGACAATTTGCCTTGGGGGCTGAAAAATTGGTGGAATACTGCTCGCCATTGTTTGCCATGTTCACCACCCCCCGCACCTTGACCTCCCACCTTCGCCGCCAGGCACTGCTCTTGTGTGCAGCGCTGGTTGCATGGGGCGGGGTGCATGCGGCCGATCCCCCTGGCAGCAGCGCTGCTGCGCCGTACAAGCTGCGGGTGGTGGGTGGGCTGGCGGGTGTGAACCAGTACACGCGCCAGGAGGAACCCTTCTGGAGCAAAGAGCTGTCCCGCCTCAGTGGTGGCAGGTTCCAGGCAGAGATCGTGCCGTTTGACCGGGCGGGGGTGCCCGGCAACGAAATGCTGCGCCTGTTGCAACTGGGCGTGGTGCCGTTTGGCACCACGCTGATGAGTTCATTCACCTCGCAGTACCCCGAGTACACCGCCCCCGACCTGGCGGGCCTGAACCCCGACATCACCACCCTCAAGGCCACCCTGGGTGCCTTTCGCCCCTACCTGGAAAAGGCCTTGCGCGAGCAGCATGGGGTGGAGGCGCTGGCGATCTATGTCTACCCAGCCCAGGTGGTGTTCTGCAAGAAGCCGCTGCGTACGCTGTCTGATTTGTCGGGGCGCCGCGTTCGGGTTTCGTCCTCCACGCAGGCCGACTTTGTGGGCGCACTGGGCGGTGTGCCGGTGCTGACCAGTTTCTCGCAGATCGTGCCCAGCCTGACGGCGGGCAATACCGAATGCGCTATCACGGGCACCATGTCGGGCAACATGCTGGGCCTGCCCACACTCACTTCCCATGTGCACACCCTGCCCGTGACCTGGGGCCTGGCCATCTTTGGCGCCAACCAGGCGGCCTGGGCGGGCCTGCCCGCCGACCTGCGCGAATTGCTCAAGCGCGAGCTGCCCCGGCTGGAGTCCGCCATCTGGGCCGAGTCCGAGCGCGAAACCGCCGAAGGCCTGGCCTGCAACCGGGGCGCGCCCACCTGCACCGGCGGCACCAAGGGTGCGATGGTGGTGGTGCCTGCTTCGCCTCAGGATGAGCGCAGCCGCCAGGAGATCCTGGCCTCCACCGTGCTGCCGCGCTGGGTGCAGCGCTGCGGCGCGCGCTGTGCCCAGGCCTGGAACCAGACGATTGGCCCCGCGCGTGGCTTGCTGGCCGCGCCTGTCAAATAAATCAATGAGAGAACCCATCACACCACTGCGCATCAAGGCCTTTGTCGGGGCTGCGGTTGTGGTGTTTGTGGTGGCCGTGGCCATCGTGGCAGCCGCTGTGGCCTGGAACGCCCGCAAGGTGGCGCTCAACGACAGCGAGGCCCAGGCCACCCGCTTTGTGGCGGGGGCCGAGGCGGCGCTCAACCGCTCGCTGCTGACGGTGGACGTGCTGCTGGCCAGCATGGACGAGCTGCTCAACCTGTCGAACATGACCGCGCCCTGGCTCGATGCGGAATCGGCCAGTCAGCGTTTGCGCGGCTCCACCCGGCAGAACCTGATGGTGCGCTATGTGGCGCTGCTGGACACCACGGGAAAGACCATGGCGTCGTCCGATCCGGCCGGTGGCGCGCTGGCCGTGCAACTGCCGGCAGGCTTTCTGGAGTCCGTGCTGGAGCAGTCGGTGTCCACCCTGATGGTCAGCGCCCCGGTGGTGAGTTTTGCCAGCTCCGAACGGGTTCTGTATTTCGCGCGCCACCTGCGCCTGGCCGACAACACGCGCGTGGCCGCCGTGGCCGAGTTGCCGGTGGGCGCGCTGAGCGCGGTGCTGCTCCAGGGCGTAGATATCAGCGGCCTGCAGGTCACGCTGGAGCGGGCTGGCGGGCAGCTGCTGCTGGGCGTGCCGGGCCGCGAGGAGGTCATCGCCCCCACGCTGGCGCCGCCGCTGGCCGAGCTGGCCGACCTGGGCCAGGAGTGGAAGGCCCCGGCGCGCCTCACGGGGGCTCCTGCCCTGGTGGTCTTCCGTCCCATCCTGTACCAGGACCTGCGGATCTCCGCGAGCATTCCGCTGCACGAGGCACTGAGCAGCTGGCGTGACCAGCGCGACGCGATCGGGCTGACCGCGCTGGTGTTTGTGGCCATGATCCTGGCGGCGGGGGGGCTGGCTTTTCGTTATCTGGACCGCCTCTCGCAGGCCCGCGTGGCCATTGCGCAGTCCAAGGCCACGCTCGACCAGGCGCTGGAGTCCATGGTCAGCGGCTTCTTGCTGCTCGACAAGAACAACTGCGTGGTGCAGTGGAACAGCCAGTTCGAGGTGATCTTCCCGTGGCTGAGGGGCATCGTCGCCCCCCGGCTGCCCTTTCGTGCGGTGATCGAGGAAACCGTCAAGCACCACCACCCCCGGCTGGCCGACGAAGAGCATGCGCGCTGGGTGGAGCAGCGGCTGCTGCGGCAAAAGCAGCCGCAGAACGAACCTCATGAACAGGTTTTTTCCAACGGTCGCACCATCCAGATCACCGAGCGCCCCACGCCCGACGGTGGCCTGGTCATCAGCTACCACGACGTGACGGCCCTGCGGCGCGCCAGTGCCGAGATCGAGAACCTGGCGTTCTACGACCCACTGACCAACCTGCCCAACCGCCGCCTGCTCATGGACCGCATGCAGCAGGCCATCGCCTCCAGTGCGCGCAGCGGGCAGTATGGGGCCCTGCTGTTCCTCGACCTGGACCACTTCAAGACCCTGAACGACACCCGGGGCCACGAGGTGGGCGACATGCTGCTGCGCCAGGTGGCCCAGCGCCTGAAGACCTGCGTGCGGCGCGAGGACACCGTGGCCCGGCTGGGCGGCGACGAGTTTGTGGTGATGCTGAGTGACCTGTCGGCCAGCAGCGAAGAGGCGGGCGCCCATGTCCGCCGCGTGGGCGAAAAAATCCTGCGCAAGCTCAACGTGCCCTACACGCTCGGGGGGCATGCCCACCACAGCACGCCCAGCATCGGCGCCACGCTGATGGGCGGCGCGATCCAGTCGTCGGTCGATCTGCTCAAGCAGGCCGACATCGCCATGTACCAGGTCAAGTCGCAGGGGCGCAACGCGCTGTGCTTTTTTGATCCGCAGATGCAGATCAGCATTAGCCTGCGCGCGCAGCTCGAAGCCGACCTGCAGGCGGCGCTCACGGCGCGGCAGTTTGTGCTGCACTACCAGCCGCAGTTCCACCTGGATGGCCGCATGGTGGGCGCCGAGGGGCTGATCCGCTGGCAGCACCCCGAGCGGGGCCTGGTGGCGCCGGGGGCCTTCATCGGCGTGGCGGAAGAAAGCGAACTCATCGTGCCCATGGGCCACTGGGTGCTGCGCACCGCCTGCGAGCAGCTCGCCGCCTGGCAGGGCAATCCGCGCCTGCAGCACCTGCAGCTCTCGGTCAACGTGAGCGCGCGGCAGTTCCGCCAGCGTGACTTTGTGGCCCGGGTGGTCGAGGTGCTGCGCGAAACCGGCGCGCGCCCCCATCTGCTCAAGCTTGAACTCACCGAATCGCTGGTGCTGGACAACGTGGATGACACCATCGCCAAGATCGGCACGCTCAAGACCAAGGGCGTGCGCTTCTCGGTGGACGACTTCGGCACCGGCTACTCGTCGCTGGCCTACCTCACGCGGCTGCCGCTGGACCAGCTCAAGATCGACCAGTCCTTCGTGCACAACCTGGGCGTGCGGCACACCGACGACGTGATCGTGCAGACCATCCTGGGCATGGCGCGCAACCTGGAGCTGGACGTGATCGCCGAAGGCGTGGAAACCGAGGCGCAAAAGAAGCTGCTGGCCCAGTACGGCTGCACCTACTTCCAGGGCTACCTGATGGGGCGGCCCGTCCCCGTGGCGGAGCTGGAGGCGCTGCTGGAGCCGGTCACCACCACCGCCGAAGACATCGATCTGCCCAGTTGAGGGGGAGGGTGAGGGGCTATGGAGTGCAGTGATTGCTATATTATTTATAGCTACAAATGCATTATGGGCGCGCGGTAAGGCCGATTTTTATCAATAAATCGACAGGCCTCAGCGTCGCGAAGACACCACAATCCCGCCCACGATCAACGCGAACGCCACGCCGTGGAACGCCTGGGGCGTTTCGCCCAGAAATGCGGCCGACAGCAGCCCCGCAAACAGCGGCGTGAGGTTGACAAAAAAGCCCGCCACCGCAGGCCCCGCCCGCTGCACGCCCACACCCCAGCAGCGGTAGGCCAGCACCGCAGGGCCCACGGCAATGAAGGCCAGCGCGGCCACCAGCGGCCAGCCCCAGGTGGTGTGCGTGTGGCCGGTGGCCCACTCGGCCCCGGCAAAACTGCCCGACCAGGCCAGGCCAAACACCATCTGCGCCATCAGGAAGGCCGCCCAGTCGCCCCGGATGCTGCCCGGCTCGCTGGTGCGCGCCAGCAGCCAGCTGTAGAACGCCCACGAAATGGTGGCCAGCAGCATGAACAGATCGCCCGGCACCAGGCGGAACGCGAGCAGCTGCGCCCATTCGCCCCGGCTCAGCACCAGCAGCACGCCACACACCGACAGCAGCGCACCCACCACCTGGCGCCGCGTCACGGCCGCGCCAAAAAACAGCGCCCCCACGGCCAGCATCCACACCGGCATGCTCGAACCCACCAGCGTCGCGTTGATGGGCGTGGACGTCTGCAGCGCCATGTACTGCAGCGCGTTGTACAGGCCAATGCCCAGCAGCCCCAGCAGCGCATAGCGGCGCCAGTGCGGCCACAGCGGGCTGTTTGTGCGCAGCACACCGTGGGCCAGCGGCAGCAGGATGAAAAAGGCCAGCACCCAGCGGATGAAGTTGAGAGCGGCGGGGGAAATCAGGTCATGCACCAGCCGCCCCGTGACGGCGTTGCCAGCCCACAGCAGGGGCGGAATCACCAGCAGCACGGCCGTGCCGGGTGTGAGTTTGTGAGTCATGGGGCTGCACTGTAACGGTGCGCGCGCTGCGCTGCAGCATGCGGTGGCAACGCCCCTAGAGCCTGTTCAAGGTCTTTTTGGAGATCGCATTGGAGTGCAATCGGGATGAGTGGATGCTTCGGGTGTGCCGCATGGGCTCATGCCCGTGCAAGCAGCCGGGGCGTCCAATCGCCCGATTTCACTCCAACCCTGCGGGCAAGTGCCTTGCCGGGCGGTCTGCGGCGTTGCGGCGCTTGCCGATAGCACGGGCTATCGGCTGCGCACCGCGCCTAGCATCCCATCCCGGCAAGGTACTTGTGCGACTCCAAAAAGACCTTGAACAGGCTCTCAGAAGTGCCGGACAGCCACGCAGGGTGGCGGGCATGGTCCGCCGATTCGTGGCAGGATGGCCGCCGTTTTGGTGGGTATCGGCCTGGGCCGTACTTCCCTTCCATTCTTTCGTTTGTTCGATCGCTACAGGAGCCACCCATGACCCTCGCCGTCCAGATCCGCCAGCACGGTGGACCCGAAGAACTCCACCTTGTCGATGTGCCCGTGGGCAACCCCGGCCCGGGCGAGGTCCGCATCCGCCACCACGCCATCGGCCTCAATTTCATCGACGTGTACCACCGCACCGGCCTGTACCCGCTCACCATGCCCGCCACCATCGGCATGGAAGGCGCGGGCGTGATCGAGGCCGTGGGCGAAGGCGTCACGCACCTGCAGGTGGGCGACCGCGCCGCCTATGCCAGCAACCCGCCGGGCGCCTATTGCGAGGTGCGCGTGATGCCCGCCAAGTGCGTATGCAAGCTGCCCGACGCCATCAGCTTCGAGACCGGCGCGGCCATGATGCTCAAGGGCCTGACGGTGCAGTACCTGCTGAAAAAGACGCGCCCGGTGGAAGGGCTGGAGCCCGGCGATTTTGTGCTGTTCCACGCCGCCGCCGGTGGTGTGGGCCTGATCGCCAGCCAGTGGGCCAAGGCCCTGGGCCTGCAGCTCATCGGCACGGCGGGGTCGGACGCCAAGTGCCAGCTGGCCCTGGCCAACGGCGCCGCGCATGCCATCAATTACAGCACCGAGGACTTCGCCGCCCGCGTGAAGGAGATCACCGGCGGCAAGGGCGTGAAGGTGGTCTACGACTCGGTGGGCAAGGACACCTGGGACAAGTCGCTGGAGTGCCTGCGGCCCTTCGGCCTGATGGCCAGCTTCGGCAACGCCTCGGGCCCGGTGGCACCGTTTGCGCCGGGCAGCCTGGGTGCCAAGGGCTCGCTTTATGTCACGCGGCAGACGCTGTTCACCCACATCGCCACGCGCGAAGCCACCCAGGCCATGGCCGACGACCTGTTTGCCGTGGTGGCCAGCGGCCAGGTCAAGATCCACATCGACCAGCGCTACCCCCTGGCCGAGGTTCAGCAAGCCCACCGGGACCTGGAGGCGCGCAAGACCACGGGTTGCACCATCCTCACGCTGTGAACACCGGCGTGCAGAACCCCGCGTTCGAGCACTGGCTGGCGGGCGCACGCGCGTCGGCGCAGCAGCCGCCGGCCCAGCCGCGCCAGCCGCTGCTGGTGGCCGGGCAGGTGGTGGGATCGGTGGCGGAAGGTTTTTTGAACCAAATCGGCCTCCACCGCCTGCTGGATAAGCGCTTTAAGCTATCAAATAATGAGCATTTTGGCGCGCCCGCCTGGCACCTGGATGTGCCGATGGGCGCGGCCACGGAGGCGCTCAACACCCTGGCCGCAGCCCTGCGCGACGCAGACCTGTGTGGCCCCTGGCGCAACGAACAACTGGCCGTGTGCAGCCCCGCCGGTGAGGTGGTGGCCACGGTGGAGCGTGGCGCTGTGCGGGTGCTGGGCGTCACCACCCGCGCCGTGCACCTGGTGGGCCTGGCGCCCGATGGCCGCATGTGGGTGCAAAAGCGCTCCATGACCAAACCCAACAACCCCGGCCTGTGGGACACGCTGATGGGCGGCATGGTCTCGGCCGCCGACTCGCTGCCCCAGGCCCTGGCGCGCGAAACCTGGGAAGAAGCAGGCCTGCGGGTGGAGGCCTTGCAGGGCCTGCGCCACGGCGGCCATGTGGACTTCAGCCGCCCGAGCCGCGAGGGCGGCGGCGCGGGCTACATGCGCGAGCGCATCGACTGGTTCTGCGCCCAGGTTCCCGAGGGCATGGAGCCCCACAACCAGGATGACGAGGTCGAGCGTTTTGACCTGCTGCCGCTGGATGCGCTGCGCACGCAGGTGGCCCAGGGCCTGTTCACGCTGGAAGCTGGCCTGGTGATCGCGGGCTACCTGGGGCAGTGAGCGGCGCTGCAGGCAGGCAGCCCAGCCCCTGCAGCGTGGCCTGCACCGCCACATCCAGCGGGGTATGGGGCTCGGTGCCCAGCACAGCCAGAAGGCGGTCGTTGGCCATGCGCACCGGCTGCTGCCACAGATAGCGCATTTCGCGCAGCTCGCGCAAGGTCGCCACAAACGGCGATGCCAGCGTGACCAGCCACCATGGAAACGCCTGCACCCGGGGCGCCGCGCCGCCGCTGCGCACCACGGCGCGGCCGATGGCGTCGGCCATCTGCGTGCCGTCGGCATCCCAGTGTCCCGCTATGTGGAAGGGCGCAAACGCGGGCAGCTCAGCGCGCCGCTCCAGCAGCAGCACCATGGTGCGTGCCACATCAGGCAGGTAGGACCACTGGTGGCCCACGCCGGGGCGGCCGGGCTGCTTGACGCTGGCCACAGGCTGGCCCGGCCGCACCAGGCCCTGCGCAAACCAGCTGTTGCCCACCTGGGGGCCAAAGTAGTCGCCCGCCCGCACGATGATCACGCGGCAGGTGCCCGGGCCCAGCGGGTGGGGCTGGGTGGCCTGTTGCAGGCGGCGCTCCAGCTCCACCCGCACGGCGCCCTTGCGGGTGTGGGGCTGTTGCGGTGCATCCTCGCGCAGCACCGGGAAGGCATCGGGCCCATAGTTGTAGACCGTGCCGGGCAGCACCACCGTGGCCCCGGTGGCCTTGGCCGCAGCAATGGTGTTGTCGATCATCGGCAGTACCAGCTCGCCCCAGCGCCGGTAACCGGGTGGGTTGACCGCGTGCACGATCACGTCGCAGCCTGCGGCGGCGGCCACCACGTCCTCTCGGCGCATCGCGTCACCACGCACCCAGGTCATGCCCTCGCGCTGCTCGCGGGCCTGCGCCACACCCCGGTGCAGCGCATGCACCTCCCACCCCCGGTCGCGCAGCTGGCGTGCCACCTCGCCGCCAATGCCGCCGGTGGCGCCCAGAACCAGAACCTTGTTGCCTTGTTCCATGAAAGTGCTCCTTGTGTGGCCGTGGATGTGGCCGTTGCCGTGTTGATGGGTGCCAGTGTGGAGCGCGGCCCTTCAAAAAGAAATTGCTGAAAATAGAAGTGAGGCTATACATTTATGTATGACTCAACCCCCTGCAGAATCGATCGGCTGGGAGCTGTACCGCTCCTTCCTGGGGGTGCTCAGCGAAGGTTCGTTGTCGGGCGCCGCCCGGGCCCTGGGTGTGACCCAGCCCACGGTGGGCCGCCACATCGCCGCGCTGGAACACGCCCTGGGGCTCACCCTGTTCACCCGCTCGCAGCAAGGCCTGCTGCCCACGGACGCCGCGCAGGCGCTGCGCCCTTACGCCGAGGCCATGCAGCATTCGGCCGCTGCCCTGGCACGGGCCGCCAGCGGCCATGGTGAGGGCGTGCGGGGCACCGTGCGTGTGACGGCCAGTGAGGTGATGGGCGTGGAGGTGCTGCCCCCGCTGCTGGCCCAGCTGCAGGCCCGGCACCCAGGGCTCACCGTGGAGTTGGCCCTGAGCAACCGCGTGCAGGACCTGCTCCACCGCGAGGCCGACATCGCCATCCGCATGACCGAGCCCCGCCAGGAGGCGCTCATTGCCCGCCGCGTGGGCGTGGTGGCGCTGGGCCTGCATGCCCACGCCAGCTACCTGCAGGCGCAGGGCACGCCCACATCGCTGCTCGACCTGGCGCACCACCGGTTGATCGGTTTCGACCAGGAAACCCCGTTCATCCGCGCCGCCCGCAAGGCGCTTCCCCCATGGCGCCGCGAAGGTTTTGCCCTGCGCAGCGACAGCGACCTGGTCCAGCTGGCACTGATCCGCGCGGGCGGCGGCATTGGCATATGCCAGGTGGAACTGGCGCGGCGCACGCCGCAGCTGGTGCGGGTGCTGCCACAGCAGTTCAATGCCGCGCTGGACACCTGGGTGGTGATGCACGAAGACCTGCGCAACAGCCCACGCTGCAGGCATACGTTTGATGCCTTGGTGGCGGGGCTGCTGCAGTACACGGGGCTGGCAGAGGAGGGGGCGGGCGTGGCGGCCTGACGGTTTTTTCTCTGCGGGGCCCACGTACCCAAACCCCGTATTTCGCAAGATGCGGGGGCCGGGGATACCCGCAGCGCCGCGAAAAGCACCTCAAGTTCGCTCAGGCCTGGCCGAAACATGGTCAAGCGCTGCCTGTGCTGCGCGCCACACAACAACACGAAAACTCTAGCGAGCGGACTGGGCGGGCAATCAACATGGCTGCAACGATCAATACCAACATCAGCTCGCTCACCGCCCAGCGCAACCTGGGCATGAGCCAGACCTCGCTGAACACCTCCATCCAGCGCCTGTCGTCGGGCCTGCGCATCAACAGCGCCAAGGACGACGCTGCGGGACTGGCCATTTCTGAGCGTTTCACCAGCCAGATCCGCGGCCTGAACCAGGCGGTTCGCAATGCCAATGACGGTATCTCCCTGGCGCAGACGGCTGAAGGCGCGCTCAAGGCCTCCGGCGACATCCTGCAGCGGGTGCGCGAGCTGGCGGTGCAGTCGGCCAATGCCACCAACAGTGCGGGCGACCGCCAGGCGTTGCAACAGGAAGTCGGCCAGCTGGTGTCCGAACTGGACCGCATCTCGCAAACCACGGAATTCAACGGCTCCAAGCTGCTGGACGGCACCTTTGGCACACAACAGTTCCAGGTGGGTGCCAATGCCAACCAGACCATCGTGGCGGCCACCGCCAACCTGCGCACCAGCGTGTATGGCAATAACCAGAACGCTGCGTCCAATGGCGCGGGCGCAGGGGCGAATGGTCAAGGACTCGGTAGTGCGCCGGTCAATGGTGTCTCCGCAGGGACTGTAGCCCTCAGTGGTTACCTGGGTACGGGCACTGTTTCAGTGGCTTCCACTGCAGTGGCCAAGGCAACAGCGGACAGCATCAATGCCTTGAAGGCCACCACCGGGGTGACGGCCACTGCGAGCACCGAAGCGCGTCTGTATGACATGAACAACACGGGGGCCTACCGCTTCTTCCTCGAAGGGGACAACGTGGGGTCCCCAGTGAGTATTTCATTCACCCTGACCTCCACCACGGGCAATGACCGCTATTCCCCCGTGGTGGCTGCCATCAATGACCAGTCTTCCAAAACCGGGATCACGGCCTCGTTGAGCAGCGATGGTTCTCAGGTCATCCTGCGCAACAGTTCGGGCAACAACATCGCCGTAGGAGAGTTTCCCACCGGCGCAGATTCGGCCGGGGACGTGTGGGTGCAGGGCTATGACGCTGCAGGAAATGCGGTGGGAGGGGCTCAAGTACTGGCCACACCCGGCTTGGATTTCCAGATATCTGTGGGGGGCTACATCACCCTCGACTCCGAGAAGTCCTTTGCGTTGACCTCCACTACCAACCAGTTTCAGACTGGCGGGTCTCGGCTTCAAACCGTGGCGGCTCTGGACGTGACCACGTTCAGCAATGCGACCAACGCGCTGAAAACCGTGGACTCTGCCTTGGCCTTCATCAACGGCGAACGCGCCAAGCTCGGTGCCCTGCAATCGCGCTTCGAAACCTCAATCAGCAACCTACAGGTGACGTCCGAAAACCTGTCTTCCTCGCGCAGCCGCATCCTTGACGCCGACTTTGCCGCAGAAACTGCCAACCTCTCGCGCTCGCAGATCCTGCAGCAGGCTGGCACGGCCATGGTGGCCCAGGCCAACCAGCTGCCGCAGGGTGTGCTGGCCCTGCTGCGCTAGCGCTGGCGCGGCCCTGCTTCTCACAGGGCCCGGGCGGGCGCCAGCCGGTGTCCTGCCCCTTTTTTCTCAGCCCTGGTCCACCATCGTCTTGAGCCGACTGGGCGCCAGTGCTCCGGCCGATTCAAGGATGGGGTAGGCCACGGAGCACAGCAGCGAGTTGATGCGCTTGAGTTCGCTGATCAGGTCGATGTGCAGCGAGCTGGTTTCGATGCTGGGCACCGTGTTGTCGGACAGGCGCGCCAGGTGGGTGGCCGAATACGCATGCTCCAGGTCGCGGAAGCGGGCTTTTTCCTCCAGCAGCTTTTGTGCATCGCGCACGCTGCCGTTCAGGAACACGCTCATCGCCAGCCGCAGGTTGTCGATCAGGCGGGCGTGCAGCTCGTTGATCTCTTCCATGCCCGCTTCGGAGAACTGGCGGCCCTTCTTGATCTTCTTGTCCTCGATGTCGATCAGCACGCGCTCGATGATGTCGCCGATCTGCTCCATATTGATCGTGAAGCTGATGATGTCGGCCCAGCGGCGGCCCTCGCGCTCGTCCAGGGCCTCGCGCGAGATCTTGGTCATGTAGTACTTGATGGCCGAGTACAGGCCGTCCACCTCGTCGTCAAGCTTGCGCAGGTCTTCGGCCAGCTGCAGGTCGTCGGTCTGGATCACCTTTTGCAGGCCCAGCAGCATGGACTCGACCACATCCGCCTGGTGCAGGGCCTCGCGTGCGGCGCACGAGATGGCCAGCGAGGGCGTGGCCAGGGCCGAGGGGTCCAGGTGCTGGGGGCGGGTGCCTGCGGCAGCCTGGGTTTTTTCGGTGGGCAGCAGCCGCTGCACGGTGCGGGCCACGGTGCCGGTAAGGCCAATGCAGACAATGCCCACAACCACGTTGAAAGCCAGGTGGAACAGCACCACCAGTGCAGCGGTCTCGGGCACATAGGGCCGCACATGCTGCAGCCACAGCCCGGTGAGTGGCGTCATGATGACCACACCAATGATCTTGAAGAACAGGTTGCCCAGCGGCACCTGGCGCGTTTGCACATTGGCCTTCATGGTGGTCAGCACCGCCAGCACGCCGCTGCCCAGGTTGGCGCCCAGCACCAGGCCCAGCGCCACGTCGGCCGGAATACCGCCCGAGCCCGCCAGCGCCGCCGTGAGCAGCACCGTGGCCAGGCTCGAATACGCCACGATGGCCAGCACGGCGCCAGTGAAGATCTCCAGCAGCAGGTCGCTGGTGAGCGCGCCCAGCAGCGTGCGCACGGTGGGCGACTGGGTGAGCACGGTGGTGGACTCGGTGATGAGCCGCAGCGCCAGCAGCATCAGCCCCAGGCCGATCAGTACACGGCCCACACGGCCCACGGCGGTGTCCTTGCGCGAGATGAACAGCACCACGCCCACAAAGATGAACAGCGGCGAGAGCCACGACAGGTCCATCGAGAACACCACCGCCATCACGCTGGTGCCCACGTCGGCCCCCAGCATCACGGCCAGCGCGGCGGGCAGGCCCACCAGGCCCTGGCCCACAAAGGACGACACGATGAGTGCGGTGGCCGTGCTGGACTGCACCACGGCCGTCACGCCGATGCCTGACAGGACCGCCGTGAACCGGCTGCTGACGCTGTGCGCGATGAGCTGGCGCAGGTTGGCGCCGAAGACCCGCAGGATGCCGGTGCGCACCAGGTGGGTGCCCCAGATCAGCAGCGCCACGGCTGCCAGGAGATTGAGGAGATGCTTCATGAAAACCCGTTGTTTCTTCTTCTTGTGACCTGCGCAGACTTCTGCCCGGCTCCCTCGGAGCCGGTACTGCGTTCATGACCCCATTGTGCGGCGCGTGGACGCGGTTGCGGTGACCCGTTGGCCTGTGCGGCTGTCGGCTCCCACGCTACACGCAAGAACCGCGCACACTGGTTTGTCACAAAACTGACATATAAGCATACTCCTGATTCCATAGCGTCGGCGCAGATGTCCATGCTGGGGCAGGGGGGCGTTGTGTTGGCATGCCCGCAGCGCCGTGGCGCAAAAAATAAAAAGCAAAAAGCAAAAAGCAAAAAGCAAAAACAAAACGGCCCGCGTGCTGCGGGCCGTGGTGTGCGTGAAGTGTTGGGGGGCTACGTCAGCGCTCGCGCCTCATCCGCAGCAGCTCATCCAGGATCAGGCAGACCGCGCCCACGCTGATGGCCATGTCCGCCAGGTTGAAGGCCGGGAAATGCCCGCCGTGGAAGATGCCCGAGAGGAAGTCCCAGTGGAAGTCCAGAAAATCCACCACGTAGCCATGCATCAGGCGGTCCACCACGTTGCCCACCGCGCCGCCCAGGATGCTGGCCAGCGAGAAGCAGAACAGCTTTTGCCCCGGGTGTGCGCGCAGTTGCCACACGATGAAGACTGTGGCCACCGCGCCGATGCCCGTGAACAGCCAGCGCTGCCAGCCCCCGGCATTGGCCAGGAACGAGAACGCCGCACCCGTGTTGTGCGCCCGCACGATGTTGAAGAAGCTGGTGATGACTGTGGAGTCGCCCAGCCGGTAGTTGTCCAGGATCAGCGTCTTGGTGATCTGGTCGGCCACCAGCAGAACCACAGCCCAGGCCAGCCAGACCCAGATGCGCGGGCCGTTGCGTGCGGTGGTGCTCGCCATTACGCGTGGCCCCGGCGCTCGCCGCTGCCGAACAGGTTGCTGGTGCAGCGGCCGCAGATGGTGGGGTGTGCGGCATCGCTGCCCACGTCACTGCGGTAGTGCCAGCAGCGCTCGCATTTGGCATCAGAACTGGGGTTCACGCGGATCTGTAGCTCGTTTCCAGCTACTAATTCGATAGCGGATGTGATGAACACGAACTTCAGGTCGTCGCCCAGGCTGGCCAGCAGCGCGTGGTCTTCTGGTGCTGCGGTGAGTTGCACCACGGCCTGCAGGGACGAGCCCACCTTGCCATCGGCACGCAGGGTCTCGATTTCCTTGTTCACCACGTCGCGGATCTCGCGCAGGCGCGCCCACTTGGCCAGCAGGCCTTCGTCGGCACCGGCCCCAACGCCAGCCACATTGCCGTAGGTCTCCAGGAAGATGGAGTCGGAGCTGCCAAACACCTTCCAGGCCTCTTCGGCCGTGAACGACAGGAAGGGCGCCATCCAGCGCAACATGGCGTGGGTGATGTTGTAGAGCGCGGTCTGCGCGCTGCGGCGGGCCAGGCTCTTGGGCGCTGTGGTGTACAGGCGGTCCTTGAGCACGTCCAGGTAGAAGCCACCCAGGTCTTCCGAGCAGTACAGCTGCAGCTTGGCCACCACGGGGTGGAATTCGTAGACCTTGTAGTGCGCGAGCACGGTGGCCTGGAACTCGGAGGCGCGCGTGAGCGCGTAGCGGTCGATCTCCAGCATCTGCTCGAACGGCACCGCGTCCTTGGCGGGGTCGAAGTCGCTCACGTTGGCAAGCAAGAAGCGCAGCGTGTTGCGGATGCGGCGGTAGGCGTCCACCACGCGCGCCAGGATCTTCTCGTCGCCCGCGATGTCGCCCGAGTAGTCGCTCGCGGCCACCCAAAGGCGGATGATCTCGGCGCCCAGCTTCTTGTTGATCTCTTGCGGGTCGATGCCGTTGCCGAGCGACTTGCTCATCTTGCGGCCCTGGCTGTCCACGGTGAAGCCGTGGGTCAGCAGGCCGCGATAGGGTGCGCGACCTTCCAGCGCCGAGGCCAGCAGCAGCGAGCTGTGGAACCAGCCCCGGTGCTGGTCATGGCCTTCCAGGTACAGGTCGGCCTCGGGGCCCGTGTCATGGTGCACGTTGGGGTGCGTGCCGCGCAGCACATGGCTGAAGGTGGAGCCGGAGTCGAACCACACTTCGAGGATGTCGGTGCTCTTGGTGTAGTGCGGTGCGTCGTCAGCACCCAGGATTTCTTCGGTCGTCACGCGGCTCCAGGCCTCGATGCCGCCCTTCTCGACGATATCGGCCGCCTGGTCCATGATCTCCATGGTGCGCGGGTGCAGCTCGCCCGAGTCCTTGTGCAAAAAGAACGGGATGGGCACGCCCCAGCTGCGCTGGCGCGAGATGCACCAGTCGGGCCGCCCGGCGATCATGTCGTGCAGGCGGACCTTGCCGTTCTCGGGGTAGAAGCTGGTGTGCTCGATGGCGTCCAGCGCGATCTGGCGCAGCGTCTTGGCCGGCTTCATGCCGGGCTTCGTGAACACGCCTTCGCCTTCGTCCATGCGGATGAACCACTGTGCGGCGGCGCGGTAGATCACGGGTGTCTTGTGGCGCCAGCAGTGCGGGTAGCTGTGCGTGATGTCCTTGGTGGTCATCAGGCGGCCTGCGTTGCGCAGGGCTTCGATGATCACCGGCACGGCCTTCCAGATGTGCTGGCCGCCGAACAGCGGGAAGTCCGCCGCGTAGGTGCCGTTGCCCTGCACGGGGTTCAGGATGTCGTCCAGCGCCATGCCGTGCGCGCGGCAGGAGTTAAAGTCTTCCAGGCCGTAGGCGGGCGACGAATGCACGATACCCGTGCCGTCATCGGCCGTGGCGTAGTCGGCCAGGTACACAGGCGAAAGGCGCTTGTAACCCTGGGTTCCGTCCTCGCTCTTCACGTCGTACAGCGGGTGTTCGAATTCCAGGCCGCCCAGGTTTTTGCCCAGGGTGGTGGCGATCACGCTGCCCGTGAGGCCATAGCGCTCCAGGCACGACGCCACCAGCGGCTCGGCCACGAGCAGGATGCGCTCGCCCGTGTCCACCAGCGCGTAGCTGATCTCGGGGTTCAGGTTCAGCGCCTGGTTGGCCGGAATGGTCCAGGCGGTGGTGGTCCAGATGACCACAAACGCGTCCTTGGCCAGTGAAGGAAGTCCGAAGGCAGCGGCCAGCTTGGCGGGCTCGTGCGCCTTGAAGGCCACGTCCAGCGTGGTGCTCTTCTTGTCCTGGTACTCGATCTCGAACTCGGCCAGCGACGAACCGCAGTCAAAACACCAGTAGACAGGCTTGAGGCCCCGGTACACAAAGCCGCGCTCCATCACGCGCTTGAAGGCGCGGATTTCGCCCGCCTCGTTGGCGGGGTTCATGGTCTTGTAGGGGTTGTCCCATTCGCCCAGCACGCCCAGGCGCTTGAAGTCCACCATCTGCTGCTCGATCTGCTCGGTAGCAAATGCGCGGCTCTTGGCCTGCATGTCATCGCGGCTCAGGTTGCGGCCGTGCTTCTTTTCGATGGCGTTTTCGATCGGCAGGCCATGGCAGTCCCAGCCGGGCACGTACAGCGCGTCAAAGCCTTCCAGCTGGCGCGCCTTGGTGATCATGTCCTTCAGGATCTTGTTGACCGCATGGCCCATGTGGATCTGGCCGTTGGCATAGGGCGGGCCGTCGTGCAGGATGAACTTGGGGGCACCCCGGCGCGCGTCGCGCAGGCGCTTGTAGGTGCCCTGGTCTTCCCATTCCTTCACCCAGCCCGGTTCGCGCTTGGGCAGGTCGCCGCGCATGGGGAAGGGGGTGTCGGGCAGGTTCAGCGTGCTGCGGTAGTCCGTGGAGGGAGTGCTGGCGTTGTCGTCGGACATGAGGGAGCCTTAAAAACGGGGCATTCCGGGGCAAGGCCCGGAGCAAAAACGGGGTTGGAGCGCTAAAGATGACGGGCCCGTCAGGCGGGCGCTGCGCGAAGCAGCTCCCTCAAATTCGGTCGCGGGTGGTCTGGCGCCGGGTTTCGGTGTGGTTGTGTGCCTGGGCCGAGGCAAAGTAGGCACGCGCATCGGCGCAGTCTTTGGCGATGCCCTGTGTCAGGGCGTCCAGACCGTCGTATTTCAGCTCGTCGTGCAGTTTGTGTAGCAGTTCCACGCGCACGATTTTACCGTACGCCCCCTCAGGGCCCAGATCGGCAGGCCACTGCAGGCAATGGGTTTCCAGCAGCACACGGCCACCGTTCACGTCGTTCGGGTCCAGCGAAGGGCGCACGCCCAGGTTGGCAACACCCGGCAAAGGCCCGGCGGCGAGGCCATGCACCAGCACCGCAAAGATGCCGCTGGCAGCGGGCTTCCAGTGCGCAAACCGCAGGTTCAGGGTACGAAAGCCGTCGCCGGCCCCACCAGCGGTGGCGCCCAGCTCACGCCCCAGCTTGCGGCCATGCACCACATGGCCGCTGATGGTGTAGGGCCGCCCCAGCAGGCGTGCAGCGGCTTCCATGTCGCCTGCGGCCAGGGCCTGGCGCACGGCGGAACTCGATACCCGCAACCCATGCACTTCGTAGCTGTTCATGCGCGCCACGTCAAAGCCCTTGGTTTGCCCCGCCGCATCCAGCATCGCGTAGTCGCCTGCGCGCTGGCGGCCAAAGCGGAAGTCGTCGCCCACCAGCACATACCGGGCGCCCAGGCCGCGCACCAGCACTTCGTCGATGAACGCTTCGGGCGACTGGGCGGCCAGCCGGGCATCGAAAGGCAGCACCACGGTCTGCTGCACACCGCAGCGCGCCAGCTCGGTCAGCTTGTCGCGCAGGGTGCCCACGCGCGCGGGGGCGAGTTCCGGCTTGTTGTGAACCCCTGCAAAGTAGTCCCTCGGGTGCGGCTCGAACGTCAGCACGCAGCTTTCTACGCCCCGGTGTGCAGCCTCGCTGTTCAGCAGGGCCAGCATGGCCTGATGGCCCCGGTGCACGCCATCGAAATTGCCGATGGTCAGCGCACAGGCATTGGCAATGCCAGGGTGGTGGAAGCCGCGAAAGATCTTCATCGGGTTGTTATCTTTTTGATAGCAGCATGCGCAGGTCCATCAAGCGCAGGACGCCAATTTGTCATGAAAACGGAGTATATTGTGACCCACGGCTGGCCCCGCGCAGGGCTGCCCGCGAGACATCTGCGTTCCGATCCTTGTGTACTTTGTGTTCCAGGAGGCGTGTTTTGAAGGTCTTGAAGCTGTCAGCCCAAGGGCTGCCCCAATCGTGGATTTCGCTCGAACAGGCGGTGATTCATTACGCCGCTGGGGAAGTGCGCTGGGAGTCCGGCGCCCAGATCGCCCGGTTCCGCGGGGGGCACAACGCCATATCAGGCGAACAGTCGGTGATCGCCATCAACAGCATCATCGGCACCAAGGGCGTGCCCAGCATCAATCCGTTCGAGCTCAAGCCCAGCTTGACCAACAGCAAGCTCTTCGCCCGCGACCGCAATGTGTGCGCCTACTGCGGCGGCCACTTCCACGAAGAACACCTGACGCGCGAACACATCGTGCCCTTTGCCCGCAACGGGCAGGACCACTGGATGAACGTGGTGACGGCCTGCCGCCCCTGCAACCACCGCAAGGGTCCGCGCACACCCGAGCAGGCCCACATGCCGCTGCTCTACACCCCCTACGTGCCCAGCCTGTGGGAGGATTTCATCCTGCGCAACCGGCGCATCCTGGCCGATCAGATGGATTTTCTGATGGCCCACGTCCCCAAGTCCTCGCGTCTTTTGGCGTAGAGCGGCCAAGACGACCCCGCTGGCGTCGTTGCTCCGTTTCAGTACTGTCTGCGACGGAGCGCCTAGCCATAAGGGCTGTCTTGACCGCTCTTGGTGGCGTGCTGCACGGAGCACAGGCTCCGAGCTGCGCCTATAACTTCAGTAAGTCAATTCCAGAAACACCAGGTGGCCGCTTGCGGCGGGCCAGGTTTGTCCCACCACCCGCTCGCCATTGAATTCGCCCGCAATGCTGCGCACGCCGCCCGAGGGCTTGACCTTGGCCGTCGCAACCCCTGCGCCCGCAGGCACACCCGCCGGTGCCGCCCCATCCAGCAACATCTTGTCGCGCGCCGGGTCCAGGTAGCCTCGGGGGCGGGTGAGGGTGACGATGGATTCGGCAGCCTTGTCCGCGTCGGCCATGCGTTCTGCGCGCAGGTGGATGAGGTGGCTGCTGCGGGGGAAGCCGCTGCGGTAGATGTGGGTGATGGCGTAGCCGGGCGCTGCAATCACGAACTCGGTGGGGGTGCCGGGCTGGATGGTCAACGGCCCCCACGCGCCGTCGGCCCCCACGGTCTTGCGCAGCAGTGGCGGGCCGCTGCGGGCGCCGGTGGCGGCGTCGGTGGCATAGACCTCCAGCTGGGCGCCTGCCAGCGGCAGGTTGTTGCTGAAGTTGCCGGTCTTCGCGTCGGCCGGGTCCACACCCAGGCCGGTGACCTTGCCATTCAGCACCACCTGCTTTTCTGCCGCGATGGTGGTGGCCTGCGGGGCCTTGCCGGTGATGAAGCGGTAGGTCGCTTCAAACGCGGCGGGCGAGTACGAGGTCTCGCGGTGGTCGATGCGCGGGATCACCACATTGGTGGCGCCCTTCAGCTCGGGCCCGGCTGCGGTCACATTGGTGGGCGTGCCTTTCTGGCCGATCCACAGGCCGTCGGGCTGGGCGAACTTGTCGTTGTTGTCCGAGCGGATGGTCATCCATTTCACCGGGCCGCTGACTTCGTCACCAGCGGCGTTTTTGGGGGCGTTCAGGCCCTTGAGGAACGGGCCCGTGCCCGAGAACTCGCTGCCTTCGCGCACCCCGGGGGTGGCCCACACGCCATGGTTGGGGGTGCCGCCCAGGATGGCGTGGCTCACGGTTGCAGCGCCACCGCCGTTGTAGATGTAGTTGCGGATGGCATTGCCGCCGCGCGAGTTGCCGACCAGCACCACCTTGCTTGCGCCCGTGGCTTTGAGCACCTTGTCCACTTCGGCCTGGAGGTAGGCCATGTGTTCTGCGGTGGACGTGCGGCCCGCCTGGGGCTTGGTGTCGTCATCGCGAGAGAGCGGGTAGGGCAGGTCGATGGCGTGCAGGCGCTCGCGCGGCCAGCCGTTGGATTCGAAGCGCCACACGGTGGTCTGCCACAGCGCGGCGGTGTCGCCATTGCCGTGCACAAAAACGATGGGAGGTGCCTCGGCCAGGCCGGGGCTCTGGGTGGCACAACCGGCGAGGGCCAGAGTGGCTGCCGCAGCAGCGGTGGCGAGAAGCAGGGATCGGCGTTGCAGCCACAGCGTATTCATCGGAAGGTCTCCTGAAAGAAAAAATGCCCGTGAGCCGGTCAGCCCACGAGCATTGCACAAGTGCGTGACAGCCCCGGTTTATGCAAAAACGCCAGCGGTGTCCTGCATGCGGGCCGACACCTCGCCCAGGTGGTGCAGGGTGTCGCCAAAAGTCATCTCCAGCTGCGTGAGCTTCTTGAAATAGTGGCTGCCGATGTATTCGTCGGTCACGCCGATGCCGCCATGCAGTTGCACCGACTGCTGGCCTACGAAGCGCATCGATTGGCCCAGTTGCACCTTGGCGCGGGCCATGGCGGCGCGGCGTTCGGCCGCAGGGGCGCCGAGCTTGAGGCTGGCGTAGTAGCTCATCGAGCGGGCCAGTTCCAGCTGCATCTTCATGTCGGCCACGCGGTGGCGCAGCGCCTGGAAGCTGGCGATGAACACGCCAAACTGCTTGCGCTGGTTCATGTACTCGACGGTGAGCGCCACGGTCTTGTCCATCACGCCCACGGCTTCGGCGCAGGTGGCGGCGATGCCGGTGTCCACGGCCAGTTCCAGCGCGGCCAGGCCGTCGGTGGTGATGAGCGTGGCAGGCGCATTGGCCAGCTGCACTTCGGCAGCGCGGCTGCCGTCTTGTGTGACGTAGCCGCGTGTGGTGACGCCAGCGGCTGAGCGTTCCACGAGGAAGAGGGCGATCTTGCCGTCCAGCTGCGCAGGCACGATGAAGGCGTCGGCCTGGTCGCCAGCGGCTACTATGCTTTTTGTAGCTGTTACGGCATATCCAGCGGGCGCAGAGGCCGCTTTTGCCTCACAAACGTCGAGGCGGTAGCGCGCCTTGCGCTCCTGGTAGGCCAGCACCACCAGCGCTTCACCGCTGGCCACGCGAGGCAGCCAGGCACTTTGCACGTCGGCGGGGGCGCAGTGCGATAGCACGCTGCTGGCGATAAAGGCCTGGGCGATGGGCTCGAGCACCATGCCACGGCCCAACTCCTCGGCGACCACCATGGCGTCGATGGCGCCCTGGCCCATGCCGTCGTGGGCTTCGGGCACGGTCAGCGCGGTCAGGCCCAGCTCGGCCAGCTCGCCCCAGGCGGCGCGGTCAAAACCGCCAGCGGCCACGGTGGCGCGGCGGCGCTCAAACGTGTAGCCCTTGTCCACCCACTTGCGCACGGCGTCGCGCAGTTGTTCCTGGTCGTCAGAAAAATCGAAATCCATGTTCTTGTCTCCTGGAACTTGGGATCAGCCGAGGACGGTCTGAGCCACGATATTGCGCTGCACTTCGTTGGAGCCACCGTAGATGGTGGTCTTGCGCAGGTTGAAGTAGGTGGATGCCAGCGGCGCGTTGGCGGTCACGCCGCCGGGGAAGTTGCCTTGCCAGCCGGCCTCCATGGCCTCTTCGATGAAGGGCAGGCTGAACGGGCCAGCGGCCAGCATCATCAGCTCGGCATAGCGCTGCTGGATCTCGCTGCCCTTGATCTTGAGCAGGCCCGCGATGTCGAGCGAGTTCTTGCCGCTCTTCTCGGCCGACAGCACGCGCAGCACCAGCATTTCCAGCGCCACGATGTCCACTTCAAGCAGGGCGATCTGGTCACGGAAGCGCTGGTCGTCCCACACACCTTCGGTCTTGGCAATGCGCTTCAAGCGCTCCAGTTCGCGCTTGCTGCGGTTCACGTCGGCGATGTTGGTGCGCTCGTGGCTCAGCAGGTGCTTGGCGTAGGTCCAGCCCTTGTTCTCTTCGCCGATCAGGTTTTCGGCGGGCACTTCGACGTTGTCGAAGAACACCTCGTTCACTTCGCACTCGCCGTCCAGCAGCTTGATGGGGCGCACGGTGACGCCCTTGGACTTCATGTCCAGCAGCAGGAAGGAGATGCCGGTCTGCGGCTTGCCTTCGTTGCTGGTGCGCACCAGGTTGAACATCCAGTCGCCGTGCTGGCCCAGCGTGGTCCAGGTTTTCTGGCCGTTGACGATGTACTTGTCGCCCACGCGCTCGGCGCGGGTCTTGACGCTGGCCAGGTCCGAGCCCGAACCGGGTTCGCTGTAGCCCTGGCTCCACCAGACTTCGCCGCTGGCGATGCCGGGCAAAAAGCGCTTTTGCTGCTCGGCATTGCCGAACGCCATGATCACCGGGGCCACCATCACGGGGCCGAAGGGGATGATGCGCGGCGCGCCAGCCAGCGCGCACTCTTCTTCAAACAGGTGCTTTTGCACGGCCGTCCAGCCGGGGCCGCCAAACTCTTTGGGCCAGCCAAAACCGAGCCAGCCCTTTTTGCCCAGGATCTTGGCCCAGCCCTGCATGTCTGCACGGGTCAGGCGCAGGGCGTTGTGCACTTTGTGCGAGATGTCCTGGGGCAGGTTGGCGTGAACCCATGCGCGAACTTCGTCGCGGAAGGCCTGTTCTTCGGGGGTGAATGCGAGATCCATGCGGCTTGTCTCCTGAGAAGTCCTGTTTGTAGCACGGTCGTTCGTTTTATTCCTGTCCGGGTGGCGACATCGCCCCGGGCTCTGCGGCCATGCCCAGCTCTGCGCACAGCCGCTGCACGGTGGCGCGGAGGCGGGCCACCTCGGCCTCCAGCGCGTCCACGCGGGCCTGCAGGGCGGGGGACGGCCCTGCGGCGCCGGTGCCCGGCTGGGGGGCGTGGCTGCTGCTGGTGTCCACCGGCCCGCACATCAGGTGCGCCCAGCGTTGCTCGCGCGCGCCGGGTGCGCGGGGCAGCTGCACCACCAGCCGGCCGCCTTTTTCGGCGCTGCGCTCCTGCAGCTCGTCCAGAAACGCTTCGACCGAGGAAATGTCGGCAAACCGGTACCAGCGCTCGGCGTTGATGCGCAGCTCGCCCGCCGTCTGCGGGCCGCGCAGCATCAAGAGGCCCAGCAGCATGGCCGATTGCTCGGGCACGCCCACGCCACGCTGGAAGTTGTGCTCCCAGCGCGTGGTGCGGTTGCCGCTGCTCTCAAACGCCAGCGTCAGCAGCTTGAGCGAATCCAGCGCCTCCTGGGCCTCGGCGTCGCTCAGGTTCATCACCGGGTCGCGGCTGGTTTTCTGGTTGCAGCCGGTGACCAGGCCGTTGAGCGACATGGGGTAGCTGTCGGGCACGGTGCGGGCTTTTTCCATCAGGGTGGCGAGTACGCGGGCTTCGTGGGGGGTGAGGGGGCGGGTCGCAGGATCAAAAGGCATGGCTGGGATAATCCGTGGCAATTTATGAAGAACATCGTCATTCTGATCTCTGGCGGCGGCTCCAACATGGCCACCATCGTCCGAACTGCGCAGCAGGAGAACTGGGCCCAGCGCTACGGCGCCCGCGTGGCGGCCGTCATCAGCAACAAACCGGACGCCGCCGGGCTGGTGTTTGCGCGCGAGCAGGGCATCGCCGCCGAGGCGCTGGACAACAAGGCCTTTGCCAGCCGCGAGGCGTTTGATGCCGAGCTGGCCGCTACCATCGACCGCCACCAGCCCGCCCTGGTGGTGTTGGCCGGGTTCATGCGCATCCTCACGCCGGGGTTTGTGGCGCACTATGCGGGGCGGCTGATCAACATCCACCCTTCGCTGCTGCCCGCCTTTACCGGGCTGCACACGCACCAGCGCGCGATTGATGCAGGCTGCAAGTTTGCGGGCGTGACGGTGCACCAGGTGACGGCCGAGCTGGATGTGGGCCCCATCCTGGACCAGGCCGTGGTGCCGGTGCTGCCAGGCGACACGGCCGAGACGCTGGCGGCCCGGGTGCTGACCCAGGAGCATGTGATCTACCCCCGCGCCGTGCGGGCGCTGGTGCAGGCGCAGGCGCTTTAGAGCCCAGGGGATTTGTTTGCTATATTTTGTATAGCTAAAAAATCAATGTGGTTGCGCGGAGAAGGTGGTTTTCCTCAATTTTCGGCACGCATCTGATTTCCTGGTCGGGTCGTACCCACCCCCGCTGCGGCATGGATTGCGCCCGGCGCTGCGCCGCCTGTGCGCGCGACACGCGGTGGCCCGGCCCCGGCCGGCTTCAATCGACGGGCTTTTCCCCCTCGCATTTTTCAAAACGGGGCCGCAGCACGCCGTCGATGAGCACCTGCTCTTCAAACATGGCGGCGGGGCGCACCCACAGGCCGCGCTGGCCATACAGCGCGCGGTACAGCGTCATGGGCTCCAGCGTCTCGCTGTGGCGCACGGTGTCGATCACCTCGTAAAGCATGCCCTTGTAGTGGCGGTACAGCCCCGGGGGCGTGTGGATGAGTGCAGGCAGGTCGTCGTCGGTCATGGTGGTGGGGCGGGGGCGCGAGTGGTTAGGATGGCGGCTGATAAAAATCAAGCAAGAGTGAGGGACGTCCGTGGATCAGGCAGATTTTGTGCATCTGGTGCGCATGAGTGAGCATGCCAGTGCCGACAACAGCCGAGCGTACCGCCGCAGCGTGGCGGCGTTTGCGGCGCTGGGCTATGCGTGGGTGCTGGGGTGCCTGGCGCTGGCCGTGGGTATTTTGATGTGGGTGGTGCCGCAGCTGCTGCAGGGCCGCTTTCGTTTTGCGTTGGTGTGGGCCCTGCTGGGGGCGGGCGGGCTGCTCTGGGTCAGCCTGCGGGCCCTGTGGGTGCGGTTTGACGAGCCCGCCGGGGTGGAAGTGACGGCGCTGGACGCGCCCGACCTGTTCGAAGCCCTGGCGCGCATCCGCCGCAAGATCAAGGGGCCGCCGCTCCACAAGGTCACCCTCACCGACGAATTCAACGCCAGCATCCAGCAGCTGCCGCGTTTTGGCCTGCTGGGCGGCGCCGTCAACCACCTGAGCATTGGCCTGCCCCTGCTGATGGCGCTGGACAGGCCGCGCTTTTTGGCCGTGCTGGCCCATGAATACGGGCACCTGCGCGGCGACCATGGCCGGTTTGCCGCCTGGATCTACCGCACACGCCTGTCGTGGATGCGCCTGAATCACAGCCTGGCCGACGACGAAGGCCCGGTAGCGGCTGCCACCCAGGCCTTCATGCGCTGGTACTTTCCGCGCTTTTCGGCCAAGACCTTTGCACTGGCCCGCCAGGACGAATACGAGGCAGACCGCATTGCGGGCAAGCTGCTGGGCCGCGACGTGACGGCCGCCGCCCTGGCCGAGATCGAGATCCGGGGCGCCTGGCTGCAGGCGGAGTTCTGGGGCAACCACTGGTGTGTGGCGGCCGACAACCCGGTGCCGGTGGGCCCCTACCGCAGCATGCGCCGCCAGCTGGCCAAGGCCCCCGACGCCGTGTTTGCCAACGATGCGCTGCGCCAGGCGCTCAAGCGCCTGAGCAGCGTGGACGACACCCACCCCGGCCTGCGCGACCGCATGGAGGCGCTGGATGCGGCGCCCACCGTTCCGGACTGGTCGCGTGGCAACGCCCTGGCCCTGCTGGGCCCTGATGCCAAACGCTGGGTGACCCATTTCGACAAGCAATGGTGCCGCGACAACGCCACCGAGTGGAAGCAGCACCATGCCTGGCTGGGCCGCGTGCGCGCCCGCGCCGAGGCCCTGGGTGCCTCCACGGCGCAAAGCAGCGCTGCGGATCTGGTGGAGCTGGCCCGCCTCAAGCGCCACCTGGACCCGCATGCCGATGTGCGCGCCCTGTACGAGCTGGCGCTGGAGCGCAGCACCGATTACCCGGCCGCCCTGCGCGGGCTGGTGCCCTGCCTGCCCGAAGGCGATCGCGAAGCCAAGCTGGCGCTGCTAAACCGGGTGTGGGAGGCCGGCAGCAGCGACCGCTACTGGGCCGCACGCACGGCGCTGGCCGAGCTGGAAACCCCGCGCCTGGGGCTGGACCACGACGCCGCCGCGTTCAAACAGTGGCGCAAGCGCCTGGAACGTGCCCAGGAGTCGGAAGAGCGGGCCTGGGAGGAGCTGTCGGGCACCTCGTTCTTCAGCCAGACCACACGCAATGACCTGAGTTCTTTCGAGCTGGCCGAACTGCAGGCCGAACTGGCCCGCTGCGCCCCCCTGACCCGCTGCTGGCTGGTGCGCAAGAACCTGCGCGAACACCCGCAGCGCAGGGCCTACCTGGTGTTTGTGGAACTGCCGGGCATGGACGACGAAAGCCGCTACCACCTGTGCCGTGCGCTGGAGCGCAACCTGAGCCTGCCCGGCCCCGCATTGGTGCTGTGGGCGGGCGAATCGCCCACGCTGCAGGAGATCCAGCGCTCGGCGTTCGAGCCCATCTATACGCGGTGAGGGGGCTCAGATCCGTGCGGTTGGGCGGATTCAACCCCACGATGCAGGTCTTTGCCACTGGCGCGACCCAGGCCAGTGTCCCCGCGCAAGGGCCGCCCCGCCGCGCTGGGGGCGTCCCCCTCTGGGGGAAGGCGCCGAAGGCGACTCAGGGGGGCTTCAGGGTGGGACAATCGGGGGATGCATCCCAAAGTTCTTCTCGACGCCTGCGCCGAACTGGTCAGGCTCACCCTCACGTTTGAACACCCCGCCGATGCGGTGGTGTCGCGTTTTTTTCGTGACAACCGGGGCCTGGGGCCCCGCGAGCGTGCCACGCTGGCCGAAACGGTCTACACCGTGCTGCGCAAGAAGCTGCTGTTTGACCACATGGCGCCTTCGGGCTCGGGCCCCAAGGAGCGCCGTCTGGCCATCCTGGGCTTCTACGGCCCCCGCGATTTCCTCAAAGGTGCACTGACAGACCAGGAAAAGAACTGGCTGGACCAGTGCGATGCCGTCACGGTGGACGACCTGATGGAGCGCCACCGCCACAACGTGCCTGAATGGCTGGTCAAGCCCCTCAAGGACCAATTGGGCGATGGCTTCTGGCCCCTGGTGGGCAGCCTGGCCCAGAGCGCGCCGCTGGACCTGCGCGTCAACGCGCTCAAGGACAAGCGCGCCGATGTGCAAAAAGAGCTGGCCAAGGCCGGCATCAAGGCCCTGCCCACGCCGTATTCGCCCTGGGGCCTGCGCATTGACGACAAGCCCGCGCTGACCAAGCTGGACGCGTTCACCCGCGGTGCCATCGAGGTGCAGGACGAGGGTTCGCAGCTGCTGGCCCTGCTGCTGGATGCCAAGCGCGGCGAGATGGTGGTGGACTTCTGTGCGGGCGCGGGCGGCAAGACGCTGGCGGTGGGCGCGACCATGCGCAATACCGGGCGGCTGTATGCGTTTGACGTGTCGGGCCACCGGCTGGACGCGCTCAAGCCGCGCCTGGCGC
This sequence comes from Acidovorax sp. GW101-3H11, assembly GCF_001633105.1. GTDB lineage: Bacteria > Pseudomonadota > Gammaproteobacteria > Burkholderiales > Burkholderiaceae_C > Acidovorax. The sequence continues at coordinate 307,464 of NZ_LUKZ01000012.1, read as the reverse complement.
GCAGTGGCCTCTCGAACGTGCACCCGGCCGCGATCGCGCACGAGCGCGACGATCGCGTCAAGCGCCTGGCGGGCAAGATCGACCGCGTGCTGGTGGATGCGCCGTGCTCCGGCCTGGGCACCCTGCGCCGCAATCCCGACCTCAAGTGGCGCCAAAGCCCGAAGGCGGTGGAGGAACTGACTGCCAAGCAGACGTCCATCCTGGCCAGTGCAGCACGCCTGCTCAAGCCGGGCGGGCGGCTGGTGTACGCCACCTGCAGCATCCTGCCCGAGGAGAACGAAGCGATCGCCGAAGCCTTCAGCGCCGCGCACCCGGATTTTGAGCTGCTCGATGCGGGTGAACTGCTGGCGCAGCTCAAGGTCGAAGGCGCCCAGGGCCTGTGCAGCGGGGGCGCGTCTGGCAGTGGTTATCTGCGCCTGTGGCCCCATGTGCACCAGACCGACGGCTTCTTTGCGGCCGTCTGGACCCGCAAGCGCTGAAGGGCGGGTTCGTCTGCACCAACTTGGGGATATGACCAGTTGGCGACAGATGAGCTGAGAATGCCCTCTAAATCAGCGTAAATCCTAGGGATGCCCCCTGTTTTTCAAAGGGGTGTCACTTTAAAATGGGTGGCCTGCTTCGCTGATGAGCGGGTTCTTTGTAGTAAGGCTTTTGTTGAATATGCTGTTACCCGATTGGGCTGTGCTGAACGCTGCCATTGACTGGCTGGGCCATGGGCTGTGGAACCTGGCTTGGTGGCAAATCGTGTTGTACACCCTGGCGACGACCCACATCACCATTGCGGCGGTCACGATTTTTCTGCACCGTGCCCAGGCGCACCGCGCGCTCGACTTGCACGCCATTCCTTCGCATTTCTTCCGCTTCTGGCTGTGGATCGGCACGGGCATGGTCACCAAGGAGTGGGTGGCTATCCACCGCAAGCACCACGCCAAGTGTGAAACCGTGGACGACCCGCACAGCCCGCAGACGCGCGGCCTCGATACCGTGATGTGGCGCGGCGCCGAGCTGTACCGGGCCGAGTCGAAGAACTTGGAGACCATGAAGAAGTTCGGCCACGGCACGCCCGACGACTGGATGGAGCGCAACGTCTACACCCGCTTTGGCTGGCAGGGCGTGGGCCTGATGCTGGTGCTTAACCTGGCGCTGTTCGGCGCGGTGGGCGCAGCCGTCTGGGCGGTGCAGATGCTGTGGATTCCGTTCTGGGCCGCCGGTGTGGTCAACGGCATCGGCCACTACTGGGGCTACCGCAATTTCGAAGCGCAGGACGCGAGCACCAACCTCTCGCCCTGGGGCGTGATCATTGGCGGCGAAGAGCTGCACAACAACCACCACACCTACCCCACATCGGCCAAGTTCTCGGTCAAGCCGTACGAGTTCGACATCGGCTGGGCCTACATCAGCCTGATGAAAAAGGTGGGCTGGGCCACGGTCAAGAAGGTGCCGCCCAAGCTGCAGCTGGGCGACGTGAAGGCGGTGGCCGACGAAAAGACGCTTGAGGCCCTGATCGCCAATCGTTACGAGGTCATGGCCGGTTATGCCCGGGGTGTGCGCCAGGCGTGCAAGGAAGAGATCGCCGCGCTCAAGGCGCGCCAGGCGGATGTCTCGGTGCTCAAGGCCGCCAAGCGCTGGCTGCCCCGCGATGCCGAAAAGATTCCGGCCGTCGCTCTGCCACAACTGGCCCAGGCCCGCGCGGCCCACCCCGCGCTCGACAAGATGGTGACGATGCGCGAAGAACTGCGCCAGCTGTGGCTGAACACCTCGCAATCGCGTGAGCAGCTCACAGCCGACCTGCAGGCCTGGTGCCGCCGGGCGGAAGAAAGCGGGATTTCCGCACTGCGCGAGTTCTCGCTGCGGCTGCGGGCGGCGCAGGCCTGAAGCGGTTTGCCCTGACCACACAAAGGCCTTGCCGCTTGGCAAGGCCTTTTTCTTTGGGGGGTCTCGCTTATCGGGCAGCGTGCAACGCGCTGCCATGGCCGGAGTCTTTGGCGACTTTCCGGGGGCTTTGGAGGGCGGCGCGCAGCCCGTGCCAGATCTTTTGCCACAGCCCTGGTGCGGGCGCGGCTTCCATGAGCTGGATTTCGGCGGGGCAGTCCCGGGGGTTGTGCAACTGGATCCAGGCGGCCTGCGCCTGCCCGTTCCACGGCAGGTGCTGCCCGGCCTTCAGCAAGGTGGGTGGCGGTGGTGGTGTCTGCGATGCCTGTCCGCAGGCCTGGGGGCCCCAGTGGACAGCCACGTCGCCCCGCGTGGTGCGCAGTGTGCTGCCGGGGTGCAGGCATATCCAGATGCCCTGGCCGGGGGCGAGATGCTGGGTGAGGGGTGGCGTGGTGGTGCTGTGCGTGGACATGGTGCAGGGGCTCCGGGTGAACAAAGGAAAGGGCTGCAGCGAAGGCATTAGCGTAGAAAAAGCCGCTACTGTTCAACAGGTACAGGCGCCAGCACCGAAGGGCAGAACAGTGTTGATTTTTTGAATGCTGTTATGGTGCTTGATCCCCTTTCCTGTATCTGTACCCGCCAGCGGTGTTCGTGCACGATGCTCGGACCTGCTGCCAAGCCCATCCCACAGCGGCGCACCACGCCATGTCACATTCCTCCGAGCCCCGTGAAGTCCCGATCTACCGCCAGCTGGCGGCCTTGTATGAACAGGCGATCGCCGCAGGCAGCCTCACACCCGGCATGCGCATGCCTTCGGTGCGGGAGTTGTGCCAGCGGCACCAGGTGAGCCTGACGACGGCGCTGCAGGTGCTGCGCCAGCTCGAATCCCAGGGGTGTGTGGAGGCCCGCGAGCGGGTGGGGTACTTTGTGCGGGAGCCGGGTGGCCTGGCGCTGCCCGGGGCGCGCGAGCCCGACCTGCATGAGCCCCTGGCCCAGGATCCGCGCGTCTTCGCGGGCATCAACGAGCGTATTTCGGGCTTTCTGGAGAAGGCGCGCCGTGCCGGCCCTTTGCCGCTGGACTTGGGCAGCGCCATGCCCTCGCCCAGCCTGTTCGATGCGCCTGCGCTCAACCGGCTGGCCCATGGCCTGCTGCGGGAACAGCCCGATATCCTGGTGTATGGCCCCTCGGCGCCGACCACGCATCCGGAGTTCCAGCAGGCCATGGCGCGCCATGCGCTCACCTTTGGCGTGTGTGTGGCGCCTGCCGACATTGGTGCGACGCACGGCAACTCTGAAGCTGTGAACCTTGCGCTCGATGCGGTGGCCGAGCCGGGCGACGTGATTGCTGTGGAGTCGCCCACGTTTTTTGGCATCCTGCAGGCCATCGAGGTGCGGGGGCTGCGCGCGCTGGAGATTCCGAGCAGTCCACACACCGGCATGTCGCTGGAGGCGCTGGAACTGGCCGCGCGCAATGAGCCCCGGCTCAAGGGCGTGGTGGTGGTGCCCCACCTGCAGATGCCCCTGGGCAGCGTGATGCCCGACACCCACAAGGAACGCCTGGTGGCCCTGTGTGTGGAGCATGGGCTGGCGCTCATCGAGGACGACATCTACCGCGAGTTTGTGGAGTCCCCCCACGTGCTGCGCCCTGCCAAGGCCTGGGACCGGCCGGGCGATGCGGGTCAGGTGATTTACTGCGCATCGCTCAGCAAGAGCTTTGCGCCTGGCCTGCGCCAGGGCTGGATGAGTGCGGGCCGCTGGCAGGCGCGGGTGCAGATGATCAAGTTCGCACGCACGCGCAACATGCAGACTTGGTCGCAACTGCTGGCCGCGCGCAGCGTGGATTCCCCGGCCTACGAGCGCCACATGCGCCGCATGCGGGCGCAACTGCGCATCCAGCGCGAACAGGCGGCGCGGGCCGTGGCGCGCTACTTCCCTGCAGGCACGCGCCTGAGCTTGCCGCCGGGTGGGCTGAGTCTGTGGCTGGAGCTGCCCATCGGCATTTCCTCGACACGCCTGTACGACGAAGCCTTGCAAAACGGCATCCGCGTGGCCCCGGGCCCTATGTTCTCCAACACGGGACGGTATGAGCATTTCCTGCGGCTGAGCTGCGGCATGCCGTTCACTGCCGAGGTGGAGGCGGGCTATCGCACGCTGGGTGGCTTGCTGGCTGCCCAGGTGGCGGAGCTGCCTGTTCCGCGCAAGGTGGCCTGAAGTTGCTGAGGTCGCCCGCCCGAAGGCAGGTCGTTGTTGCTGTTGCTGCAGGCATAAAAAAACCGCCCTGAAAGGGCGGTTTTTGGAGGGAGCGGCGCCGAATTACTTCAGCTTGGCTTCCTTGTACTCGACGTGCTTGCGAGCCTTGGGGTCGAACTTCATGATCGACATCTTTTCAGGCATCGTCTTCTTGTTCTTGGTGGTGGTGTAGAAGTGACCGGTGTCCGCCGAGGACACCAGCTTGATCTTGTCGCGTCCGCCTTTGCTTGCCATGGTGCTACTCCTTAAGCCTGGCCACGGGCACGCAGGTCTGCGAGCACCGAGTCGATACCGTTCTTGTCGATCAAACGCAGGGCAGCGCTCGAAACACGCAGGCGAACCCAGCGGTTTTCGGTCTCGACCCAGAAACGGCGGTATTGCAGGTTCGGCAGGAACCGGCGCTTGGTTTTGTTGTTGGCGTGGGAAACGTTGTTCCCGGTCATGGGCTTCTTGCCCGTTACGTCGCAGACGCGTGCCATGAGGACACTCCGATACTTTTAACGGCCGTTTGCTGGGTCCCGGGATCAATTTCCCGGGTTGGCTTGCGGCCTCACCTCGCCAGAAAGGGTGGCGGTAACCCGATTTGCTTGGTTTCAGGCACCGCAAGAACGGGCCGAATTCAGCAAAGCCGCAGATTATAGCCTGCTGCCCGATTTTTGTCGACGGGCCGCCCCAAGACAAAAAAGCCCCCTTGGGGGGCAGCGACCCGCGCAGCGGCGGAGCGTGGGGGCCTTGCTACTCATCAAGCTTCTTGTTCCAGGAAGCGCTGCGCGTCCAGCGCGGCCATGCAGCCCGTGCCTGCGCTGGTGATGGCCTGGCGGTACACATGGTCCTGCACGTCGCCTGCGGCAAACACGCCGGGCACACTGGTCTGGGTGGCAAAACCCTTGAGCCCGCCCTGGGTGATGATGTAGCCGTTCTCCATCTCCAGCTGGCCCTGGAATATCTCGGTGTTGGGTGCATGGCCAATGGCGATGAAGCAGCCCTGCAGCTTGATGTCTTCGGTGCTGCCGTCCTTGGTGCTCTTGATACGGATGCCGGTCACGCCCGTGTTGTCGCCCAGCACTTCGTCGAGCGTGTTGAACAGCTTGAGTTCGATCTTGCCCGCTGCGACCTTCTCGTGGAGCTTGTCCACCAGGATGGGCTCGGCCTTGAACTTGTCGCGGCGGTGCACCAGCGTGACCTTGCGGGCGATGTTCGACAGGTACAGCGCTTCTTCCACGGCGGTGTTGCCGCCACCCACCACACAGACATCCTGCTCGCGGTAGAAGAAACCGTCGCAGGTGGCACAGCCCGACACGCCCTTGCCCATGAAGGCCTCTTCGGAGGGCAGGCCCAGGTATTTGGCCGATGCGCCGGTGGCCAGGATCAGCGCGTCGCAGGTGTAGGTGCCGCTGTCGCCGGTGAGGGTGAAGGGGCGCTTGCTGAAATCGACCTTGTTGATGTGGTCGAAGATGATTTGTGTCTTGAAGCGCTCGGCATGCTCCAGAAAGCGCTGCATCAGGTCCGGACCCTGCACGCCGTGCACGTCGGCGGGCCAGTTGTCCACCTCGGTCGTGGTCATCAGCTGGCCGCCCTGGGCCATGCCGGTGATGAGCACCGGGTTCAGGTTGGCGCGGGCGGCATAGACGGCCGCCGTGTAGCCCGCAGGGCCCGAGCCAAGGATCAGAACTTTCGCGTGTTGGGTGGTGGACATGGTAAAAGCCTGTGTTTTGCGCCCGCTACACGGGGCGCTGTTGGGAAAGCTGGGGGTTGAGCCGCCGAGTATCAACTGGCGGATGCGGCTGCATGCAGCCCGTTTTTCAATCACGGCGATTGTAAGAAGCGATTGATAACCCGTTGCGGCGCCGGTTGAGCCGCACCCCTGAAAGGAGATGTCTGCATGTCCACGATGTTGTCCAACCTGGACCTGCTGCGCCGGGTGCCCTTGTTCTCGCTGCTGACGGTGGCGCAGGCCGAGGTGATCAGCGGCGCGGTGATCAAGCGCCGTTTCAAGCGTGGCGAGGCCCTGGTCGAGCAGGGGCAGAAGTCGAATGCCCTGTTCATCCTGCTCACGGGCCGGGCCCGGGTGATGACCTCGGACAGCCGGGGGCGCGAGGTGATCCTGGCCACCCTGGCGCAGGGCGACTACCTGGGCGAGATGAGCATCATCGACAACGAACCCCACTCCGCCACAGTGCGGGCCGAGGTGCAGACCGACGTGCTGATGCTGGGCCGCACCGAGTTCGCCCGTTGCCTGACCGAGAACGCCTCCATGTCGCTGGTGGTGATGCGTGGCCTGGTCAAGCGCCTGCGCCATGCCGATCGCAAGATTGAGTCACTGGCGTTACTGGATGTGTATGGCCGTGTGGCCCATGCCCTGCTGGACTTTGCCGTGCCCGATGCCCAGGGGCAGCAGGTGATCAAGGACAAGATATCGCGCCAGGACCTGGCCAAGATGGTGGGCGCCTCGCGCGAGATGGTCAGCCGCGTGATGAAGGACCTGGAGGAGCGTGGTTTCATCGAGGTGCTCCCGAGCGGCGCCACGCTGCTGCGCGACCGGCTTAACGCGCTGGGCTGACGGTACCGCCCTGCGGCGGGCCAAGCCCACGGTCCCGGGATGCTTGGGGTAAGCTCGCCCGGCACGCTTATGACCTATTCCCTCAATACCTTGAATGCATCGGCGGCGGCCAAGTCGCCGCCCCGCACGGGCGCTGCCCGTTTTGGCCATGAGATTGGCCTGCTGGTGGGCCTGCTGGCCCTGGTTTTCTGGCTGCTGGCGCTGGTCAGCTATTCGGCCCAGGACGCGGCCTGGTCCACCTCAGGCGCGCGGGATGCGCGCGCGGTGGCCAATTGGGCGGGGCGGCTGGGGGCCTGGCTGGCTGACGGCAGCTATTTTGCGATGGGCTTTTCGGTGTGGTTGTGTGTGGCGGCGGGTGTGCGTGCCTGGTTGTCGTCGCTGGCGCGCTGGATGCGCGGTGGCGAAGCTGTGGCCGGGGCTGCCAGCCCGCTGGTACGCCGGGCCACGTTCTGGCTGGGCCTGGTGGTGTTGATGGGTTCCAGCACGGCCCTGGAATGGTCGCGGCTGTACCGGTTTGAATCCTTCCTGCCGGGCCATGCCGGTGGTGTGCTGGGGTACCTCACGGGGCCCGCCAGTGTGAAATGGCTGGGTTTCACCGGCTCGGGGCTGCTGGCCATTGTGCTGGCCGTGCTGGGCGCTGCGCTGGTGTTCCGCTTTTCGTGGGGCCATGTTGCGGAGTTTCTGGGGGGGCGCATCGATGCGCTGGTGCAATCTCGCCTGGCAAAACGCGAGGTGGCCAAGGACGTGGCCGTGGGCCGCAAGGCCGCGCGCGAGCGCGAGGTGGTGGTGCTGGAAGAGCGCACCGAGAGCGAGGTGCACCACCCCGAGCCCATCCAGATCATCGAACCCGTGCTGGTGGACGTGCCCCAAAGCACGCGTGTGGTGAAAGAGCGGCAAAAGCCCCTGTTCACCGAGATGCCCGACAGCAAGCTGCCCCTGGTAGACCTGCTCGATGGCCCGCAGCAGCGCCAGGAGACCGTGGCGCCCGAGACGCTGGAGATGACCAGCCGCCTCATCGAGAAAAAGCTCAAGGACTTTGGCGTGGAAGTGCGCGTGGTCGCGGCCATGCCCGGCCCGGTGATTACGCGCTACGAGATCGAGCCCGCCACCGGCGTGAAGGGCTCGCAGATCGTGGGCCTGGCCAAGGACCTGGCGCGCTCGCTGAGCCTGGTGTCCATCCGCGTGGTGGAGACCATCCCCGGCAAGAACTACATGGCGCTGGAGCTGCCCAATGCCAAGCGCCAGTCGATCCGCCTGTCCGAGATCCTCGGCTCGCAGGTCTACCACGAGGCCAAGAGCATGCTCACCATGGGCCTGGGTAAGGACATCGTGGGCAACCCGGTGGTGGCCGACCTGGCCAAGATGCCGCACGTGCTGGTGGCCGGTACCACGGGCTCGGGCAAGTCGGTGGGGATCAACGCCATGATCCTGTCGCTCTTGTACAAGGCCGAGGCGCGGGATGTGCGCCTGTTGATGATCGACCCCAAGATGCTGGAAATGTCGGTCTACGAAGGCATTCCGCACCTGCTGGCGCCCGTGGTCACCGACATGAAGCAGGCCGCCCACGGCCTGAACTGGTGCGTGGCCGAGATGGAGCGCCGCTACAAGCTCATGTCCAAGTTGGGCGTGCGAAATTTGGCGGGCTACAACGTCAAGATCGACGAAGCCAAGGCGCGCGAGGAGTTCATCTACAACCCCTTCAGCCTGACGCCCGAGGAGCCCGAGCCGCTGCAGCGCCTGCCGCACATCGTGGTCATCATCGACGAGCTGGCCGACCTGATGATGGTGGTGGGCAAGAAGATCGAAGAACTCATCGCCCGCCTGGCGCAGAAGGCGCGTGCGGCGGGTATCCACCTGATCCTGGCCACCCAGCGCCCCAGCGTGGACGTGATCACCGGCCTGATCAAGGCCAACATCCCCACCCGTATCGCGTTCTCGGTGGGCTCCAAGATCGACAGCCGCACCATCCTCGACCAGATGGGCGCCGAGGCGCTGCTGGGCATGGGCGACATGCTCTACATGGCCAGCGGCACGGGCCTGCCGATCCGGGTGCATGGCGCCTTTGTGTCGGACGAAGAAGTACACCGTGTCGTCAGCTACCTCAAGGAACAAGGGGAGCCGGACTACATCGAGGGTGTGCTCGAAGGCGGAACTGTGGATGGTGACGGCGATCTGTCAGGGGACGGCGCTGGTGGTGAAGGCGGCGAGAAGGACCCCATGTACGACCAGGCCGTCGAAGTGGTGCTCAAGGACCGCAAGGCCAGCATCTCGTACGTGCAGCGCAAGCTGCGCATTGGCTACAACCGCTCGGCGCGGCTGCTGGAAGACATGGAGAAAGCCGGGTTGGTCAGCGGCCTCACGGCCAGCGGCCAGCGCGAAGTGCTGGTACCCAACCGCAGCGAATGAAGGACCGGGCGGCACGCCCGGCCCGCACCCCACAGGAGTTTCTGTTGAAAAAGATCGCTACTGCAATTTTGATAGCTGCTGCGGCAAGCGCAGCAAGCGCTGACGGCCTGAAAAGCCTGGAATCCTTCATGAAAGGCACCCAGACGGGCAAGGCTGACTTCACCCAGACCGTGACCTCGCCCCCGAAAGAGGGCCAGACCGCGCGCACCAAGCAGTCAAGCGGCAGCTTCGAATTCCAGCGCCCCGGGCGTTTCAAGTTCGTCTACAAGAAGCCTTTTGAGCAGACCATCGTGGCCGACGGGCAAACGCTGTGGCTGTACGACGTAGACCTGAACCAGGTCACGCAGCGCTCCCAGTCGCAGGCGCTGGGCAGCACGCCCGCTGCGCTGTTGGCGTCGGCGCCAGACTTGTCGGCGCTCAAGGCCGAATTCACGCTGGAGGCCGCCCCCGATGCGGACGGCCTGCAGTGGGTGCTGGCCAGCCCCAAGGCCAAGGACGGCCAGCTCAAGAGCGTGCGTGTGGGTTTTGCGGGCGAACAGCTGACGGCGCTCGATATCCTGGACAGCTTTAGCCAGCGCTCGCTCATCCGCTTTACCGGCATGCAGGCCAATGCGGCGTTGCCCGCCAGCAGCTTCCAGTTCAAGCCGCCTGCCGGGGCGGACGTGGTGAAGCAGTGATTTGCTATAAATAGTATAGCTACCAGCGCAAGCTGGTCAGGCGCAAAGGGCAGTTTTGCCTGATAAGCGTGATGTAGACAGGACCGACTCCACCATGGCCACACGCAGTGCCTCCACCTCCCCAGCGGCGCAGGCCTCCACCCACCAGCCCCTGGCCGAGCGCCTGCGGCCCCGCACCTTGGGCGAGGTGATTGGCCAGCAGCATGTGCTGGGCCCGGGCATGCCGCTCAGGCTCGCGTTTGAATCGGGACGCCCGCACAGCTGCATCCTCTGGGGCCCGCCGGGCGTGGGCAAGACCACCATCGCGCGCTTGATGGCCGATGCGTTCGATGCGCAGTTCATCAGCATCAGCGCCGTGCTGGGCGGGGTCAAGGACATCCGCGAGGCCGTGGAGAAGGCCCAGGCCGCGCGCGACGGGCTGCACGCGGGACCGCAGGGCTCGCTCATTCACGAATCGCAGCGCACCATCGTTTTTGTCGATGAAGTGCACCGCTTCAACAAAAGCCAGCAGGACGCCTTCCTGCCCCATGTCGAATCGGGCCTGTTCACCTTCATCGGCGCCACCACCGAGAACCCCTCGTTCGAAGTCAACTCCGCCTTGCTGTCGCGTGCCGCCGTCTACGTGCTGCAGCCGCTGTCGGAAGAGGAATTGAAGCAAATTGTGGCCCTTGCGCGCGATGAAAAAGACTTTCCAGCTATCGAAAGCGTAGCAATTGACCGCCTGGTGGCCTACGCCGATGGCGACGCGCGCCGCCTGCTCAACACGCTGGAGACGCTGGCCATGGCGGCCGCGCAGGAAAAGCTCGCCGAAATCACCGACGTGTGGCTGCTCAAGGTGCTGGGCGAGCGCATGCGCCGCTACGACAAGGGCGGCGAGCAGTTCTACGACACCATCAGCGCGCTGCACAAGTCGGTGCGGGGCTCCGACCCCGACGCCGCGCTGTACTGGCTGGTGCGCATGCTGGACGGCGGTGCCGACCCGCGCTACATGGCCCGCCGCCTGGTGCGCATGGCCAGCGAGGACATTGGCCTGGCCGATCCGCGCGCCCTGCGCCTGGCGCTGGACGCGAGCGAGGTCTACGAGCGCCTGGGCAGCCCCGAGGGCGAACTGGCGCTGGCCGAATGTGTGGTGTACCTGGCCGTGGCGCCCAAATCCAACGCGGTCTACAAGGCCTACAACGCGGCGCGCGCGTGGGTGAAGCAGGACGGCACCCGGCCCGTGCCCATGCACCTGCGCAATGCACCCACGCAGCTCATGAAGCAGCTCGACTACGGCAAGGGCTACCGCTACGCCCACGACGAAGCGGGCGGCTTTGCCGCAGGCGAAAACTACCTGCCCGAGGGCATGCCGGAGCCCGGTTTCTACCAGCCGGTGGAGCGCGGGCTCGAAATCAAGATTGCACAGAAATTGCGCGAGTTGCGTGTACGCAATGCCGCAGCGGGCGATGGCCTAGACCCCGGCGAGGGGGGGTGAGGCCGCAGGCCTGGAGAGGGCCCATGCCGGGTGTATTTGCCGCTTTATGCTGATTTTGCATGAATGCGGTAATAAGTTTGCACATCAATGATCCTGCGTGGATCATTTTTCCTTATGAAGTGCGTGGCGCGCTGATGGGACGAAAACCCGAGGGAAAACCCCGCCCGGCGCGGGTGGGGGCAGAGAAGACTACTCGCTACAATCCCGTCCACAAACCCGCACAGTTGAATGCCTGGCGGGTTTTTTGCTAGATGGCAGTCGGGCCCACAAGGCTGTACCGATTCCGGTGCCTAAGCGGTGGGTGCGTCACAAACGAAGGACTTCTCTTATGGACATTTTGCTGCAACAGATCATCAACGGTCTGGTTCTCGGCAGCATGTACGCCTTGATAGCCTTGGGCTACACGATGGTGTACGGCATTATTCAACTCATCAATTTCGCCCACGGCGAGGTGCTCATGATCGGGGCTCTCACCAGCTGGAGTTGTATAGGAATGATGCAGGGCGCAATGCCCGGCGCCCCCGGCTGGGTCATCCTGCTGCTCGCTACCATCATTGCCTGCGTGGTCGCTGCAACCCTCAACTTCGTGATCGAAAAAGTGGCCTACCGCCCCCTGCGCAGCAGTCCACGCCTGGCGCCGCTGATCACTGCCATCGGCATGTCGATCCTGCTGCAGACGCTGGCCATGATCATCTGGAAGCCCAACTACAAACCTTATCCGACGATGCTGCCCAGCTCGCCGTTTGAGATCGGTGGCGCTTTCATCACCCCCACGCAGATCCTGATCCTGGGCGTGACGGCGGTGGCCCTGGCCTCGCTGGTCTACCTGGTCAACCACACCAACCTGGGCCGCGCCATGCGGGCCACGGCAGAAAATCCCCGTGTGGCGTCCCTGATGGGCGTGAAGCCCGACATGGTGATCTCGGCCACCTTCATCATCGGCGCCGTGCTGGCGGCCATCGCCGGCATCATGTATGCATCCAACTACGGCACGGCCCAGCACACCATGGGTTTCCTGCCGGGTCTCAAGGCCTTCACGGCGGCCGTGTTCGGTGGCATCGGCAACCTGGCCGGTGCGGTGGTGGGCGGCATTTTGCTGGGCCTCATCGAAGCCATCGGCTCGGGCTACATCGGCACGCTCACGGGCGGACTGCTGGGCAGCCACTACACCGACATCTTTGCGTTCATCGTGCTCATCATCATCCTGACGCTGCGCCCCTCGGGCCTGCTGGGTGAGCGTGTGGCGGATCGCGCCTGAGGAGCCTCACACCATGAAGAACACCAAAACCAACTGGATCATCGGCGCCGTCGCGCTGCTGGTGCTGCCGCTGATCCTGCAATCCTTCGGCAACGCCTGGGTGCGCATTGCCGACCTGGCCCTGCTGTATGTGCTGCTGGCCCTGGGCCTGAACATCGTGGTCGGCTACGCCGGCCTGCTCGACCTGGGCTACGTGGCGTTCTACGCCGTGGGCGCCTACCTGTTTGCCTTGATGGCCTCGCCGCACCTTGCGGACAACTTTGCGGCGTTTGCCGCCATGTTCCCCAACGGGCTGCACACCTCGCTGTGGATCGTGATACCGGTGGCGGCGCTATTGGCGGCGTTCTTCGGCGCCATGCTCGGGGCGCCGACGCTCAAGCTGCGCGGGGACTACCTGGCCATCGTGACGCTGGGCTTCGGCGAAATCATCCGCATCTTCCTGAACAACCTGGACCACCCCGTCAACCTGACCAACGGCCCCAAGGGCCTGGGCCAGATCGACTCGGTCAAGGTCTTTGGCCTGGACCTGGGCAAGCGCCTGGAGGTGTTCGGCTTCGATATCAACTCCGTCACGCTCTATTACTACCTGTTCCTGGTGCTGGTGGTGGTCTCCGTGATCATCTGCTATCGCCTGCAGGATTCGCGCATCGGCCGCGCCTGGATGGCCATCCGTGAAGACGAAATCGCCGCCAAGGCCATGGGCATCAACACCCGCAACATGAAGCTGCTGGCCTTTGGCATGGGCGCTTCGTTCGGTGGTGTGTCGGGTGCGATGTTCGGTGCCTTCCAGGGCTTCGTGTCGCCCGAGTCCTTCAGCCTGATGGAGTCGGTCATGATCGTCGCCATGGTGGTGCTGGGCGGTATCGGCCACATCCCCGGCGTGATCCTGGGCGCCGTGCTGCTGTCGGCCCTGCCCGAAGTGCTGCGCTATGTGGCGGGCCCGCTGCAGGCCATGACGGACGGTCGCCTGGACTCCGCCATCCTGCGCCAGCTGCTGATTGCCTTGGCCATGATCATCATCATGCTGCTGCGCCCCCGTGGTCTGTGGCCGTCGCCTGAGCACGGCAAGAGCCTGACGCAGAAGACCTGAAGCAGAACACCACCGAAAGTTAGCAATGACAGAGAAATCCAATGAAGTGGTGCTGAAGGTCGCCGGTATTTCCAAGCGCTTCGGCGGCCTGCAGGCCCTGTCCGACGTGGGCATCACCATCAAGCGCGGCCAGGTCTATGGCCTGATCGGTCCCAACGGCGCGGGCAAGACCACGTTCTTCAACGTGATCACCGGCCTGTACACCCCCGACGCGGGCACCTTCGAACTGGCGGGCAAGCCCTACGAACCCACGGCCGTGCACGAAGTGGCCAAGGCCGGTATTGCGCGCACCTTCCAGAACATTCGCCTGTTTGCCGAAATGACGGCGCTGGAGAACGTGATGGTCGGCCGCCACATCCGCACCGGCTCCGGCCTGTTTGGCGCGGTGTTCCGCACCAAGGGCTTCAAGGCCGAAGAAGCCGCCATTGCCAAGCGTGCCCAGGAGCTGCTGGACTATGTGGGCATTGGCAAGTTTGCCGACTACAAGGCGCGTACGCTGAGCTATGGCGACCAGCGCCGCCTCGAAATCGCCCGCGCCCTGGCCACCGATCCGCAACTGATTGCGCTGGACGAACCCGCCGCCGGCATGAACGCCACCGAAAAGGTGCAGCTGCGCGAGCTGATCGACCGCATCCGCAACGACAACCGCACCATCCTGCTCATCGAACACGATGTGAAGCTGGTGATGGGCCTGTGCGACCGCGTGACCGTGCTCGACTACGGCAAGCAGATCGCCGAAGGCAACCCTGCCGAAGTGCAGAAGAACGAAAAAGTGATTGAGGCCTATCTGGGCACCGGAGGACATTGAGAATGGCCGAAAAATCCAACAAGGTACTGCTGCAGGTCAAGGGCCTGAAGGTGGCCTACGGCGGTATCCAGGCCGTCAAGGGCGTGGACTTCGAAGTGCGCGAAGGCGAGCTGGTCTCGCTGATCGGCTCCAACGGTGCGGGCAAGACCACCACCATGAAGGCCATCACCGGCACCCTGAGCATGAACGATGGCAACATCGAATACCTGGGCAAGAGCATCAAGGGCAAGGGCGCCTGGGACTTGGTCAAAGAGGGCCTGGTGATGGTGCCGGAAGGCCGTGGCGTGTTCGCGCGCATGACCATCACCGAGAACCTGCAGATGGGCGCCTACATCCGCAAGGACAAGGCGGGCATCCTGGCCGACATCGAGAAGATGTTCACCATCTTCCCGCGCCTGCGCGAGCGCAAGGACCAGCTGGCCGGCACCATGTCCGGCGGCGAGCAGCAGATGCTGGCCATGGGCCGCGCGTTGATGAGCCAGCCCAAGGTGCTGCTGCTGGACGAACCTTCCATGGGCCTCTCGCCCATCATGGTGGACAAGATCTTTGAAGTGGTGCGCGACGTGTACGCCCTGGGCGTGACCATCGTGCTGGTGGAGCAGAACGCGAGCCGTGCGCTGGCGATTGCCGACCGTGGCTATGTGATGGAGTCGGGCCTGATCACCATGACCGGCCCCGGCCAGCAGCTGCTGAACGACCCCAAGGTGCGCGCTGCCTACCTGGGCGAATAAAGCGAACCACCGGCCCCGACTGGCCCCGCCTGCCGCCTGACAAAAAAGGGCGCAGGACCTGGGGAAACAAAAAGGCACTGCCTCCTCGGGCAGTGCCTTTTTTTCTGGCCCCTGCAAGTGGGGAAGTCGATGTTTGCTATTGTATTGATAGCTTAAAGCGCATACCTGTCGCGCGCAAAGTGCCTTTTTTGTTCATAATTCAGCCCTTGTCCAGCCCCTCCTGACCGAGGCCGTCGATGTCCACCCTCCAATCCCTGCCCGTTTCGCTCCAGACCGTGTTGCTGCTCATTGCCAGCAACGTCTTCATGACCTTTGCCTGGTACGGGCACCTCAAGAGCCTGGCGTCTTCGCCCTGGTACACCGCTGCGCTGGTGAGCTGGGGCATCGCACTGTTTGAATACCTGCTGCAGGTGCCTGCCAACCGCATCGGCTACACGCAGTTCAATGTGGGGCAGCTCAAGATCATGCAGGAGGTGATCACGCTGGGGGTGTTTGTGCCGTTTGCGGTGTTCTACATGGGCCAGCCGCTCAAGTGGGACTACCTCTGGGCGGGGCTGTGCCTGGTTGGGGCGGTGTACTTCATCTTCCGCAGCGCCTGAGCCGCACGCGCGCGCCAGGGGGTTGCCCCGGCGCATGACCGCATGCTGCGCAGGCATCGGCCCGTCGGGGGTGGACGGTTAAACTCCCCGGGTCACGAAAAAGTCATGGTTCTGTCATGGCTTTGCCTTTTTTCAAAATTCGATCCCGTTCCAGGAGCCTCTCCCATGCTGTTTGCCAAGCTGTTGCCACGCGAAGGCAATTTTTTCGAAATGTTCAACCAGCATGCGGATCGCATCGTCGAGGCGGCACGGGCCTTCTCGCAGCTGGTGGCCAATTACAGTGATCCGCACCTGCGCGACAAGTACAACCAGGACGTGGACAACGCCGAGCGAGCCGCTGACCGCGTGACCCACGAGGTGAACAAGGCAATCCACAAGACCTTCATCACCCCCATCGACCGCGAACAGATCCACACGCTGATCAACACCATGGACGACGTGGCCGACCTGATCCAGGACTCGGCCGAAACCATGGCGCTGTACGACGTGCGCCACATGACGGAAGAGATCACGCGCCTCACGGACCTGAGCCTCAAGTGCTGCGAGCGTCTGCGCGATGCCGTGAAGCTGCTCGACAAGATCGCCGACCCGGCCGTGGCCGAGGCCGCGCTCAAGACCTGCGAAGAGATCGACCGGCTCGAATCCGACGCCGACCGCGTGATGCGCAGCGCCATGAGCAAGCTGTTCCGCGAAGAGCCCGATGTGCGCGAGGTGATCAAGCTCAAGGCCATCTACGAGCTGCTGGAAACGATCACCGACAAGTGCGAGGACGTGGCCAACTGCATCGAGGGCATCGTCCTCGAAAACTCCTGAACCCCGCAGGCTGACCAGCATGGAAACCATACAGACGGCCCTGTGGGTTGTGGTTCTGCTCGTGGCGTTGGCGCTCCTGTTCGACTTCATGAACGGGTTCCACGACGCCGCCAATTCGATCGCCACGGTGGTCTCCACCGGCGTGCTCAAGCCCGCGCAGGCGGTGCTGTTCGCGGCGTTCTTCAACTTCGTGGCGATCTTTGTCTTTCACCTGAGCGTCGCCGCCACCGTGGGCAAGGGCATCGTGCAGCCCGGCATTGTGGACACGCATGTGGTGTTTGGTGCCCTGGTGGGGGCCATCACCTGGAACGTGATCACCTGGTACTACGGCATCCCCAGCAGCTCCTCGCACGCGCTGATCGGTGGCATCGTGGGCGCGGTGATTGCCAAGGCCGGGGCGGGCGCGCTGGTGTCCACCGGCATTCTCAAGACGGTGGCCTTCATCTTCGTCTCGCCGCTGCTCGGTTTTGCGCTCGGGTCGCTGATGATGGTGGCTGTGGCCTGGATCTTCCGGCGCACGCGCCCGAGCAAGGTGGACAAGTGGTTCCGCCGCCTGCAGCTGGTGTCTGCCGGGGCCTACAGCCTGGGCCACGGCGGCAATGATGCGCAAAAGACCATCGGCATCATCTGGCTGCTGCTGATCGCCACCGGGTACTCGTCGGCCACCGATGCATCGCCGCCTACCTGGACCATCGTGAGCTGCTACGTGGCCATCGGTCTCGGCACCATGTTCGGCGGCTGGCGCATCGTGAAGACCATGGGCCAGAAGATCACCAAGCTCAAGCCCGTGGGCGGTTTCTGCGCCGAAACGGGCGGGGCGCTCACCCTGTTCCTCGCGACCACGCTGGGCATTCCGGTGTCCACCACCCACACCATCACCGGCGCCATCGTGGGCGTGGGCTCCACACAGCGCGCCAGCGCCGTGCGCTGGGGCGTGGCGGGCAACATTGTCTGGGCGTGGATTCTGACCATCCCGGCCAGCGCGTTTGTGGCCGCCGTGGCTTACTGGATCAGCCTGCAGATCTTCTGACGGCCTGCCACCATCCGCTGGTTGCCAGCGGATGGTGGATTGCCAATTGCAAATTGCAAATTGGCAATTGTCAGTCGCCAATCGCTATATTTTTTATAGCTGCTTGCGCTTATCCATCAGGCGCAAGGCCCCGATTTCATTGAGAAATCTTGCGGGCTTCTTCAATCTGGTGCTCGAAGTAGCGCTGAAAGCTGAACGCGATGCTGGCCATCAGCACCGCCGTGCCAATCATCAGCGACGCCACGATGGCGGCAATCGTGATCCAGCCTGTGCGGCCGGGCGCGGCGTCGGGTGCAGCGTGGGGGTTGTAGCGGGCGTTCCAGGCTTCGGGCGTCTTCAGGGCAAACAGGATGGCCTGCAGCGCACAGCCCGCGATGGTGAAGCCCAGCAGCGGGATCAGCATCCAGCTGGTGTGGTCGTCCTGGCCAAACTGCTGCACGCGTTGGATACCGTAGACCCCCAGCGCCGTGGGCAGCGGCAGCAGCCAGCCGATCAGGTCCCACATGCCGTGCAGGTAAAAGCGGTGCAGGCCCAGCGGCCCACCCAGAAACGCGAGCCAGGCCGCCAGGGTCTTGTTTTTCATGCGGGGCATCGTGTCATTCGGGGGAGGTGGTGTCGCCTGCGCCCAGGGTCTTTTCCATCAGTACGATGTCGCGCCATGCGCCGAACTTCCAGCCCACCGAGCGCATCACGCCCACATCGGTAAACCCCAGCGCCCGGTGCACGCCAATAGAGCCCGCGTTGGCCGAGTCGCCAATCACCGCCAGCAGCTTGCGCACGCCCACGGCTTCGGCCTGCACGGCCAGCGCGGCCAGCAGCTGGCGGCCCAGGCCCATGCCACGGGCGCTATCGGCCACGTAGATCGAGTCTTCGGCCGAAAAACGGTAGGCCGGGCGCGGCTTGAACCAGTTGGCGTAGGCAAAGCCCAGCACCTGCCCGTCCTGCTCGGCCACCAGCCAGGGCAGGCCACGCGCCAGCACGTCGGCGCGGCGGCCCGCCATGTCGGTTTCAGAGGGGGGATCGATCTCGAACGTACCCGTGCCGTGGAGCACGTGGTGTTGGTAAATGGCGGTAATGGCAGGGATATCGCTGTCGGTGCTGGGACGGATGGTGGGCATTTTGGAGGAAATGGATATAATCGCGGGCTTTGCAGCGTGTCGCTGGCCGGGTGGCCATGTCGCGTGTCTCAAGCGTTGCGAATATGGTTGCGAACACTGTGGCTTTCGGCAAATGTTGCCGGAGTTCACCACCCGAAGGATAAATCATGGTCGTCATTCGACTCTCCCGCGGCGGCTCCAAGGGCCGTCCTTTCTTCAACATCGTCGTTGCTGACAAGCGCGTGCGCCGTGACGGCCGCTTCATCGAGCGCATCGGCTTCTACAACCCCACCGCCAAGGAAACCGAAGAAGGCCTGCGCATCGTGCAAGACCGTCTGGCTTACTGGGTGGGCGTTGGCGCCCAGTCCTCCCCCACGGTGGACCGCCTGATCAAGCAAGCCGCCAAGAAGGCTGCTTAAAGCTCCCTGAAAAGGGCGGGTTCCGTCGGCTTGTCTGGCGGAACCCGCCCTTTTCCTATTCTGGAATCCCCCCGCCATGGCCACCACTCCCCTGACCCTCGAACCCGCAGAGCTGCCGCCCGATGCCGTTGAAGTGGGGCGCATTGCCGATGCCTGGGGCGTCAAGGGCTGGTTCAAGGTGCTGTCCCACAGCAGCAGCCCCGAAGCGCTGTTTGCGTCCAAGCGCTGGTACCTGCAGCCGTCCGAGCGGGGTGCCAAGGCATTTGCCGGCACGGTGCTGCTGTCCATCCGCCAGGCCAAGGACCATTCCGACACCGTGGTGGCCTGGGCGCAGGGCATTGATGACCGCAATGCCGCCGAGGCCCTGCGCGGCGCGCGCATCTTTGTGCCCCGGTCGAGTTTCCCTTCCACTTCGGAAGACGAGTTCTACTGGGTCGATCTGATCGGCCTGTCGGTCGTCAATCGCGAAGGCGTGGCGCTGGGGCAGGTACAGGAGCTGATGTCCACCGGCCCCCAGACTGTGCTGGTGCTGGCCTACGAACAGGACGGCAAGGCGCAAGAGCGCATGATTCCTTTTGTCTCGGCGTTTGTGGACAAGGTGGATCTGCCCGAAAAGCGCATCACGGTCGATTGGCAACCGGACTACTGACCGAACGCCGCTCCCCTGCGCCCTGCACGCACCATGCGCTTTGACATCATCACCCTGTTCCCTGAGCTGTTCGCGCCCTTTTTGGCCAGCGGCGTAACGCGCCGCGCCTACGCCAGTGGCCAGGTCGATGTGCGCTTGTGGAACCCGCGCGACCATGCCGAGGGCAACTACCGTCGGGTGGATGACCGCCCGTTTGGGGGCGGCCCTGGCATGGTGATGATGGCCGAGCCGCTGCAGCGGTGCCTTGCGGCCATCCGTGTTGAGCGGGCCGAGCCGGAAGAGGGCCGGGCGCCGCTGGTGCTCTTTTCGCCGATCGGGTCACCGCTCAACCATGCTGCCATGGAGCGCTGGTCTGCCAGCGCGGGCGCCGTGCTGCTGTGTGGCCGCTATGAGGGCATTGACCAGCGATTCATCGACGCGCATGTGGATGTGCAGCTGAGCCTGGGAGATTTTGTGCTTTCGGGCGGTGAAATCGCCGCCATGGCCTTGCTGGATGCGGTGGCCCGGCTGCAGCCCGGCGTGCTCAACGACGAAGGCAGCCACCAGCTCGACAGCTTCAACCCCGCGCTCGATGGCCTGCTCGACTGTCCGCACTACACGCGGCCGGAAGAATGGGCGGGGCAGCAGGTGCCTGCACCGCTGATGTCCGGGCACCATGCGCAGATCGAGCGCTGGCGGCGCGACCAGCGGCTGGCCATCACGGCCCGCCACCGCCCCGATCTCATCGACGCGGCGCGCCAGGCGGGGCGTTTGGCCCCGGCCGATGAGGCCGTATTGGCCAAGCTCGCCTGAATTGTTATAATCAAAGGCTTTTCGATCCTCTGGCCGGCCGTTTTGACAGGGATTCCTCCCGCAAAACACTGAACCGTCAATCCCGACGCAGCCATTTTTGGCGCGGACAAGATCGTTGGACATCAAACATGAACCTGATCCAGACCCTGGAAGCGGAAGAAATCGCCCGCTTGAACAAGACCATCCCCGAATTCGCCCCTGGTGACACCGTCATCGTGAGCGTGAACGTGGTGGAAGGTACCCGCAAGCGCGTGCAGGCCTACGAAGGCGTGGTGATTGCCAAGCGCAATCGCGGCCTGAACAGCGGCTTCACCGTGCGCAAGATCTCCAGCGGCGAAGGCGTGGAACGTACGTTCCAGACCTACAGCCCGCTGATCGCCGGCATCGAAGTCAAGCGCCGCGGTGACGTGCGCCGTGCCAAGCTGTACTACCTGCGTGAGCGCAGCGGCAAGTCGGCACGTATCAAGGAAAAGCTGCCACAACGCGTCAAGGTTGCTGCCGCCACCGCTGCTTAATCCCAGCAAGGCGAGGGCCTGCCCTGACAAGCCGCTACAGCGTCAGCCTGTAGCGGCTTTTTGTTTTTTTGGTCTGTTGAATCCGAACCTGAACCCGAACCGAAATTTTTGAGTGAACGCCTCTTCTCCCGCCCCCGCCGTTTCGTCCGTGGTTGCGCCGCTGTCCAGCCTGCCTGATTTCGACCCCCGCCTGGTGCCGGTGGTGGGCGTGGACGCGCACCTGCCCGCCGTGCCTGCGGCGGCGCAGACGCCCGAGGCGCTGCGCGCGCGGTTTGCGCACCCGCCCCGCTGGGAGCCCGAGGTGCTGCTGGAGAAGAAGTTCATGAACCGCGAGCCAGCCCACGCGTCCGTGCTGCTGGCGATCATGCTGCGCGAGCAGCCCACGGTGCTGCTCACCGAGCGCACGGCCCACCTGTCCACGCACTCGGGGCAGGTGGCTTTCCCGGGCGGGCGGGCCGACCCTGGCGACGCCACGCCCGCCGCCACCGCCTTGCGCGAGGCGCAGGAAGAGGTGGGGCTCGCGCCCGAATTCGTCGAGGTGCTGGGCATCTTGCCAACCTACGTCACCGGCTCGTCCTTCATCATCACGCCGGTGGTGGCGCTGGTGCGGCCGGATTGTGTCCTGCAGCCCAACCCCTACGAGGTGGCGGACCTGTTCGAGGTGCCACTCGCGTTTCTGCTGGACCCCGCCAACCACCGGCGCCATGTGTTCGACCTGGACGGTGTGCACCGCGAGTGGTTCTCCATGCCCTACCAGGACAGCCGCAAGAACCATTTCATCTGGGGGGCGACGGCGGGCATGCTGCGCAATTTCTACCGCTTCATGCGGGCCTGATCCGCCTCGCACATAAAGGGTGCACGGGGGCGAAGCGCCAGTATCATTGCCCCCCATGAGTTTCTTCGCCATCCTGTTCGCTCTGCTGATCGAGCAGGCCCGCCCCCTGGCTCGCAGCAACCCCATCCATGCGGGTCTGCGGGCGTGGGCGCTGTCCGTGAGCCGCAATTTCGATGCGGGCAAACCCCACCATGGCTGGGTGGCATGGTGCCTGGCGGTGCTGCTCCCGGCCTTGATCACCCTGGCCATCCATTGGGCGCTGCTGTGGGGCCTGGGCTGGCCGTTTGCGGTGCTCTGGAGCGTGGCGGTGCTGTATGTCACGCTGGGATTTCGCCAGTTCAGCCACCATTTCACGGGCATCCGCGATGCGCTCGAAGAGGGCGACGAAGATGCGGCCCGCGAGCGCTTGGCGCACTGGCAGCAGGTGGACGTGGGGGCCTTGCCCCGCAGCGAAATCGTGCGCCATGTGATCGAGTATTCGGTGCTGGCCGCACACCGCCATGTGTTTGGGGTGCTGGCCTGGTTCTCAGTGCTGGCGGCGCTGGGGCTGGGGCCCACGGGGGCGGTGTTGTACCGCCTGGCCGAATTTGTTTCACGCTACTGGCAATACCGGCAGCGCGCGGGCACGCAGCCCGCCAGCGCCTCGCTGCAGAAGGCCTGCGCCCAGGCCTGGACCGTGGTGGACTGGCTGCCAGCGCGGCTCACGGCACTCAGCTTTGCGGTGGTGGGCAGCTTCGAGGAAGCGATCGAGGGCTGGCGCTTTCATGCGCAGCGCTTCCCCAATGACAACGACGGCGTGGTGCTGGCCGCTACAGCGGGCGCGATCAATGTGCGCCTGGGCGGCGAGGCCCTGAAGTCCCGCACCGAAATGCAGGCGCCCCAAGGGCTGGAGATCGACGCCGACATGGGCGACAGCGATGCCACCCCCGGCCGCGAGCCCGAGGTGGGCCACCTGCGCAGCGTGGTGGGGCTGGTGTGGCGATCTGTGGTGGTCTGGATGCTGCTGCTGGCGCTGCTCACGCTGGCCCGCCTGCTGGGCTAGGGCGTGTCATCAATCAATATCCCCACGCGCTGGCCCCGCAATGCGGATGGATGCGCGAAGCGGGGCGCAGCCCATAGTCATCTATGGTCAAGCCACGCGACAAAGCAGACGCCGCATTGCGGGGTCAGCCCGGAGGGAAAGCCATCCAGGCCGCGCATTGCGTCGTTGCCCTTCGTTTGTGTAGCCAAGCTACACGGCACTCAGGACGCCTAGCACTGCACGGCCTGGCGGGCTTTCGCGTGGGGATATTGATTGATGACACGCCCTAGTGCCGGGCGCCCCTGGCGCAGGCCCCGCGTCAGTAACGCGTGTGGCTCAGCTCTTCAAACAAGTCGCTATAAATTTTATAGCGCATCGGGCTTATCCCGTGCGCGGAGGGGCCGTTTTTGACCGCATCCAGCACGCCACAACCGGGCTCGTGCAGGTGGGTGCAGTTGTAGAACTTGCAGTCGGTGGCGTGTTCTGCGATGTCGGGCATGCAGGCGGCGAGCTGCATGGGCGCCACGTGGTGCAGTCCGAATTCCTGGAACCCCGGTGAGTCGATCAGCGCTGTGGTGCGCTCCGCATCCATCCAGTACCAGTGCGTGCTGGTGGTCGTGTGTTTGCCGGAGTTGAGCGCTTGCGAGATCTCGCCCGTCAGCACCGTGGCGCCTGGCACCAGCAGGTTGATGAGCGTGCTCTTGCCCGAGCCCGAGGGGCCCAGCACCAGCGTGGTCTTGCCCCGCAGGTGTTCCATCAGCAGCGCGCGGTCCACATCGCTGGACAGCGCCAGCGACAAGGGCAGCACGCCATAGTGGGTGCCCGCCCCCATGTGGCGGTACGGAAGCAGCCGCTCCCAGGCACGGGCAAAGGGCTCCACCAGATCGCTTTTGTTGAGGCCGATCAGGGGCTTGATGCCCTCGGCCTCGGCCGCGATCAGGGCGCGGGCGAGCTGGCTTTCTGAGAACACGGGCTCTGCCGCGATCAGGATCAGCACCTGGTCCAGGTTGGCCGCAAACGACTTGGTGCGGATCTCGTCCTGGCGGTAGAACAGGTTGCGCCGCTCCAGCACCTTCTCGATGGTGCCTTCGTCCCCCTGGCCGGGCGGGGGGGCTTGCCACAGCACCCGGTCGCCCACCACGGCATGGCTTTTTTTGCCCCGGGGGTGGCAGATGCGGCGTTCTCCGTCGGCGGTTTCAACCATGCAGTGGCGCCCATGGCTGGCCACCACGGTGCCTTCCATGAGGGCGCTGCGTTCAGCCATGGTGGGCCTGTGTCACAGCGCGACCAATGCGTCGAACTGGGTGGCGCACTCGAAGTCGGTCGAGGAGATGCCGTTCACATCGTGGGTGTTCAGGCGCACCACGCAGCGGTTGTAGTGCACCGAGAGGTCGGGGTGGTGGTCCTGCGCATTGGCGACAAAGGCCAGCGCGTTCACGAACGAGATGGTCTCGTAGTAGTTGGCGAAGTGGTAGGTCTTCTCGATGGCGACGTTGGCGCCGTCGCCGCTCAGGCTCCAGCCTTCGAGCTTGGCGAGGTTTGCTACAACTTCAGTAGCGGTCAGCGCACGTCGGGCAAGCGCAGACCAGTCTTTTTTCTTCAGCATGGTGGTGGTCATGGATGGGCGGGGTTGTTGTGCATGCGTGCCAGCCGTTCGGTGGCGGGCGGGTGCGAGTAGTAGAACTTCACGTACACCGGGTCGGGTGTGAGTGTGGAGGCATTGTCTTCATACAGCTTGAGCAGGGCCGAAGCCAGATCGGCGCCGCTGGCCTGGGCCACGGCATAGGCGTCGGCCTGGAACTCGTGCTTGCGCGACTGCTGCGAGAACAGCGGCGAGATGAAGAAGGTGAACACGGGCACCACCAGCATGAACAGCAGCAACGCCAGGGCGTCGTTGGGCGCGGCCGCTATGGATGGGTCCAGCGAGATATTGGGGCGCACGCCCAGGCCGGTATAGAACCACACCTGGTTGGAGAGCCAGCCCAGCAACGCAAAACCGGCGAGGCTGAGGCCAAACATGACCACGATGCGCTGGATGATGTGGCGGTGCTTGAAGTGGCCCAGCTCATGCGCCAGCACGGCCTCAACTTCGCCGGGGGCCAGCTGCTTCAGCAAGGTGTCGTAGAACACCACGCGCTTGGCTGCTCCAAAGCCTGTGAAGTACGCATTGGCATGGGCGCTGCGGCGGCTGCCATCCATCACGAACAGGCCTTTGGCCGAGAAGCCGCAGCGCTGCATCAGGGCCGTGACGCGGGCCTTGAGCGACTCGTCTTCGAGCGGCTGGAACTTGTTGAACAAGGGCGCAATGAAGGTGGGGTAGATCACCATCAGGAGCAGGTTGAAGCCCATCCAGAAGCACCAGGCCCAGAGCCACCACAGCGGGCCGGCCGCGCCCATGAGCCACAGGATGAGTGCGGCAATCGGCAGGCCGATGAGGGCGCCCACCAGCAGGCCCTTGGCCGCGTCGGCCAGCCACAAGCGCCAGGTCATCTTGTTGAAGCCAAAACGCTCTTCGATCACGAAGGTCTGGTACAGCGACAGGGGCAGGTCGATCAGGCCACCGATGGCGGCAAACGCCACCAGCAGCGCCAGCTGCTGCGCCATGCCGGGCCCCATGGCGTCCAGCAGGGTGCGGTTCAGTGCGTCCAGGCCGCCGAGCAAGGTCCACCCCAGCAGCACCACGCAGCCCAGGGCCATCTCCAGCAGCCCCAGGCGGGCCTTGGTCATGGTGTAGTCGGCGGCCTTCTGGTGGGCCGCCAGGGGGATGCGTTCGGCAAAGGGGGCTGGCACGGCGGCGCGGTGGCGGGCCACATGCCGCACCTGCCGGGTGGCCAGCCAGAACTTGAGCGCAAGGCCCAGGACCAGCGCCGCCGCAAAGGCCAGCGTGAGCAGCATGGAGGGGGAGAGGTCGTCGGGGGTGGGCATGTGCGGCGAGTTTAGGCCATCGGCGACAATGCGCGCCATGTCAGAAGCCAACAACCCCACCCCTGCCACCCTCGCCAAATCCGACCAGAACCTGGTCTGGCTCGATTGTGAAATGACCGGTCTGGAGCCTGATACGGACCGCCTGCTGGAGATTGCCGTGGTCGTGACGGGCCCGGGCCTGGAGCCCCGTGTCGAAGGCCCGGTGTTTGCCATCCACCAATCGGATGAATTGCTGAACAAGATGGATGCCTGGAACAAGGGAACCCATGGCCGCAGCGGCCTGATCGACAAGGTGAAGGCCTCCACGGTGACCGAGGAAGAGGCCGAGCGGCAGATCATCGCGTTTCTGGGCAAGTATGTGCCCAAGGGCACAGCCCCCATGTGTGGCAACAGCATCGGGCAGGACCGCCGTTTTCTGGTGCGCTACATGCCTAAGCTGGAAAAGTTCTTCCACTACCGCAATGTCGATGTGAGCACGCTGAAGGAACTGGCCAAACGCTGGAAGCCCGAGGCCTATACCAGCTTCAAGAAAGCCCAGAAGCACACGGCGCTGGCGGATGTGCACGAGTCCATCGATGAGCTGGCGCACTACCGCCAGCACCTTTTGTCCGTGGAAGTGAAAACCCCCTGAATTGCTTGGCGCCAGGAGCGCCCTCGGTGCATGCGCGGGTACAGGTCGCCTCCGCAGCGGGGCGTCCATTGCGCGAAGGGGTAGGTCCGGGGCACTCCTTTGAGAGCTGCGCATTTGAAGGGTATTGCGGGGAAACCCTTAACCGTGTCATAATTGCGGGCTGCGCAGGAAATTCGCCTCGCAGTTTGTGCATCTCCCCTCACACACCGGGCTTGCCAGCCCACTGCCCACATGCAAATGTAAGCCGGCAGTGCAGGACTGGCGAATAACAGCCCACCCGCATCGGCCTGATCCTCCAGAGCCAGCGCAGGTTTCGTTTGATGGTTGATGTTTTTTAACCATTTGACGAAGCCAATCGTGGGCAGCGCCCGCGACCGTCTTCGTGAGAGAAAAATCATGACCGACACCTCCTTGGTGCAGGGCGAATTCGCGCCTGCCGATACCTCTTTTGCTGCCGACGTTTCCGTGCAGTCTTCCCCCCTGGACGCTGTGGTGTCCGCCGCCGCTGCAGAAGGCGATGCCGCCGTGACGGCCGAGCCCAATGGCTTCGTCGAACTGGGCCTCGCGCCTGAACTCGTGCAGGCCGTGGCTGATCTGGGCTACACCCAGCCCACCAGCGTGCAGCGCAAGGCCATTCCCCTGGCCATGGGCAGCGATGCCTCCAAGTTCATCGACCTGATGGTCTCCAGCCAGACGGGCAGCGGCAAGACCGCCGCCTTCCTGCTGCCCGTGCTGCACACGCTGATCCAGCAGCAGGCCGTGGCCGAAGCCGAAGAGCGCGCCGCGTTCGAACGCGCTGTGGCCGAAGCGGCTGCCCGTGGCGAGCCCGCCCCCAAGCGCGCCAAGCGCAAGGACCCCACCAGCTCGCGCAACTTCAAGGCCGCCACCCCTGGCGCCCTGATCCTGTGCCCTACGCGTGAACTGGCCCAGCAGGTGGCGCATGACGCCATCGATCTGGTCAAGCACTGCCGTGGTCTGCGCGTGGCCAACGTGGTGGGCGGTATGCCCTACCAGCTGCAGATCGCCAAGCTGCAGAACGCCGACCTGGTGGTCGCTACCCCTGGCCGCCTGCTGGACCTGCAGCGCTCGATGCAGATCAAGCTCGACAAGGTGCAGTTCCTGGTGGTGGACGAAGCCGACCGCATGCTGGACCTGGGCTTCTCGGACGACCTGGCCGAGCTGAACCAGCTGACGAGCCAGCGCAAGCAGACCATGATGTTCAGCGCCACGTTCGCGCCCCGCATCCAGCAACTGGCCATGCGCGTGATGCACGACGGTGGCTCGTCCGTGCAGAAGGTGACCATCGATTCCCCGCAAGAGAAGCACTCCAACATCAAGCAGGTGCTGTACTGGGCCGACAACGCCCAGCACAAGCGCAAGCTGCTGGACCACTGGCTGCGTGACACCACGATCAACCAGGCCATCGTGTTTGCCAGCACCCAGGTGGAGTGCGACGGCTTGGCCAACGACCTGCAGCAAGACGGCTTCTCGGCTGTGGCCCTGCACGGTGCCTTGAGCCAGGGCCTGCGCAACCGCCGCCTGATGGCGCTGCGCAGTGGCCAGGTGCAGATCCTGGTGGCGACCGATGTGGCAGCCCGTGGCATCGACGTGCCCACGATCACCCACGTGTTCAACTTTGGCCTTCCCATGAAGGCCGAGGACTACACCCACCGCATCGGCCGTACCGGCCGTGCGGGCCGCGATGGCCTGGCTGTGACGTTCGCTGAGTTCCGCGACCGCCGCAAGATCTACGACATTGAGTCGTACAGCCGCCAGCAATTCAAGGCCGAAGTGGTGCCCGGCATGGAACCTTCGCAGCGTGCCCCCCAGGCACCGCGTGGCGACTTCGGCGGCCGTGGTGGCCAGGGCCGCTCGTACGACAACCGTGACAACCCATCGCGCGGCCGCTTCAATGGCCCTGCCCGTGGCGGCCCTGACCGTGGTGGCTTCGGCGGCGGTTTTGGTGGTGGCTTTGCGGGCCGTGGCGACAACCGTGGCGCTCCTGCCCGTGGTGACGGTGGTGGTTTCGGCGGCCGTGACGACCGTGGGTTTGCCCCTCGCCGCGACGGCGAAGGCTATGGCCGCAAGCCCGGCTTTGGTGATGCCGGTCGTGGTGGTTTTGCCCCCCGTGGCGATGCAGGCGCACCGCGCGGTGATTTCGCGCCACGCAAGCCTGCTTTCTCCAAGCCCGCAGGCAGCGGTGGTGCCAAGCCTTTTGTGGCCCACGATGCGCGCAAGCGCCCAGCGCGCCCCGCACGCTGATCGACGGACAACGATGGGGCGTTTTGAGCGCTCCATCCGATCAAGGGCTGGCACCGCAAGGTGCCAGCCCTTTTTTGTGGCTGGAGTATGCGCACCCTGCTTTTTGCGGGCCGTGTCGTCAATAATTGCCCACGGAGGAATTTGTCGTGGTGTCTTCTCTATCCTCGGGGGCCGATTACGAACACATGTTCGAGTTGGCGCCCGTGTCGCTCTGGCTGGAGGATTTCAGCGAACTCAAACGTCTGTTCGATGGCTGGCGCGCACAAGGGGTGACGGACATACGCTCCCATCTGGCCGAAGACCCGGCCCGCCTGCGCCAATGCAGTGCGTCGTTGCGTGTGCTGCAGGTCAATCGGCGCACGCTGGAGTTGTTCTCGGCCGACAGCCAGCAGCATCTGGAAGCCAACCTCGACAAAGTCTTTCGTGACGACCGGCACGACACTGCGGCGCATGAGCTTGCGCAGCTGTGGGACGGGCAGATGGAGTTTGCCAACCAGACGGTGAACTATGCGCTCGACGGCCGACGCCTGGATGTGCTGGTCCGTGCGCGCATACTGCCTGGCCATGAGGCCGACTGGAGCCGCGTGCTGGTCTCTCTGGAGGACAACACCCAGCAACTGGAGGCAGCGCGCCGCTTGCGGCGCAGCGAGCAGTACGCGCGCGACCTGTTCGAGCATTCGCCGGTCTCGCTCTGGGTGGAGGACTTCAGCGTTGTGAAGAATCTGCTCGATGGCGTGCGTGCCCAGGGCATCGGCGACTTCAAGACCTTCCTCAAGGTGCACCCCGACTTCGTGGCTCGCTGCATGCAGGAGATCCGCGTCATTGATGTGAACCAGCAGACATTGCGCATGTTCGGCGCCGCCAGCAAGGAGATGCTGCTCAACAGCATTGGCCGCGTGTTCCGTGGCGAAATGCATGAGTCCTTCGCGGAGCAGCTGCAGGACTTGTGGGAGGGGAAGACCTTCCAGCAGCGGGAGGTGGTGAACTACTCACTGTCGGGCGATGCGGTGAACATCCACATGCAATTCTCGGTGCTCGATAGCCATCGGCATGACTGGGGTCTGGTGCTCTTGTCCTTGGTGGACATCACGGCGCGCAAGAAGGCCGAGGCCTACCTCGAATACCTAGGCAAACACGATGTACTTACCCAGTTGCGCAACCGTGCCTTCTATGCCGAAGAGCTGAACCGGCTCACGCGCAAAGGGCCCTGGCCCCTGTCTATCATCGCCATTGACCTGAATGGCCTCAAGGTGGTCAATGACGAGCAAGGCCATGCGGCCGGTGACTCGATGCTGCGCCGCGTGGGTGAAGTGCTGGCCAAGGCCGTGGATGCGCCCGCCTGTGCAGCTCGCATCGGCGGCGACGAGTTCACTGTGCTGCTGCCGGGAACTGACGAGCGTGGTGCCCACGCGCTGCAGGAGCGCATCATCTCGATGCTGGAGTTGAACAACCAGTTCTATCCGGGTCAGCACCTGAGCCTGGCCATGGGCATCGCCAGCTGCCATTCTGGCGAAGCGGTGGAGGCTGCGATCAACCGGGCCGATCAGGCCATGTATGCCGAGAAAAACCGGTACTACCAGCAAAAGAGCGTGGATCGTCGGCACCCGTCCGGTACCTGATGCGCCCGTTGTTGCCGTTGCCGCTGCAGGGGCAGCGGGCTGGCAGCTGGGCCGCCCCACAGACCCGACAGGCCTTTCAGAGGTGCACGGGCGTGCGTCCGATGTCGGGCCAGCGGTGGTGCAGATAGATCCAGGCCACCAGGCCAATGCCCATCATCAGCAGCGAGGCCAGCGCCAGCAGCACCGTGGAGTGCATGACCAGGGGGGCAATCAGACCGGCCACCAGGCCATTGGCGCTGGAGCCCACAAAGGCTTGCATCGATGAGGCCATGCCCCGGCGCTCCGGGTGCAGGTCCAACACCAGCAGCGTGACCACCGGCACCATCAGTGCCCAGCCGAATGAAAAGATGGTGATGGGCAGCAGGGCCCACCAGGCGTGTGGCGGAAACAGCAGGTTGGCTGCGAGGTTGAGCACAGCCACCGTGCACATGATGAGAAAACCATGGCGTATCTGCCGCTTGGGCGGGATGCGTCCGGCCAGGCGCCCGCTGAGCCAGGCGCCGCCCATGATGCCCGAGATGGTCAAGACGAAGAACCAGAAGAACTGCGTGGGTGCCAGCGACAGATGCTCGCCGAGGAAGGCCGGTGCAGAGAGCACGTAGAGGAACATGCCGTTGAACGGCACGCCACTGGCCAGGGCCAGCAACACAAACCGCGCACTTGATCCGAGCTGCACATAGCCGCGCATCAGATGGCGCATATTGAAGGGCTGCCGGTGCTCGTGGTGCAAGGTTTCGGGCAACAGTCGGTAGTTGGCGGTCCACAGTGCCACACCCACCAGGGTCAGGAACCAGAAAATGCTGTGCCAGCCCAGGTGCACGAACAACCAGCCCCCCACGATAGGGGCAATCGCCGGAGCCACGCCAAAGTAGATGGTGACCTGGCTCATCACCTTCTGCGCCTGGGCAGGCGGGAACATGTCGCGGATCACGGCGCGCGAGACCACGATGCCCGCGCCCGTGGACAGGCCTTGCAGCGCGCGGAAGAACACCAATTGCCCGATGGTCTGCGACAACGCGCAGCCTGCCGATGCCAGCGTGAACACAGCAATGCCCCACAGGATCACCGGCCTGCGGCCAAAGCTGTCGGCCAGGGCCCCATGGAAGAGGCTCATGAACGCGAAGCCGAACAGGTAGGCGGACAGCGTCTGCTGCATCTGTACCGGCGTAGCACCCAGTGCCGTGGCGATGCCCGAGAACGCGGGGATGTAGGTGTCGATGGAGAACGGCCCCAGCATCCCCAGCACCGCCAGCAACACCGCCAAGGCCCAGCGGGGCGCTTTCCAGACCAGGTGGGCTTGTGGGTTCATGCGAAGAGGGAAGGGGTTGACGGACGTACGCCGCAGGCGGGCGAGGGCCCGGTGCGCGGGCGCAGCGGCTGATTATGCGGGACACAGCCCCCGGCCGCTGCCTGGGCCAACGCCGTAGATCAGTAGCTGTAGGGAATCCACTCTCCGTTGCCCGACTTCATCAGGTACTTGCCGACCGCGTTGCGCATCACGACCACGTCGGCGTTTTCCGAAACGAAGGGCGTGGTCTCCGGTGCCTGCAGGCGATCGGTCAGCGGGCGGGCGGAGTCGGCATAGGGACTGTCGCTCAGCAGGTCGCCAAGCAAGGTGAACAGGCCCAGGTAGCTCATGGGCTGGTTCACCACCACCGGCGCGGTGGGCTCAGCCGCAGGGTCTTTTTTCTTCATGCCCACGAGCTTTACGCCAGCAGGCACCAGTGTGATGCGTGGGCCTGGAATCTCGCGCATGCCCGAAATCTGTATCTTGTCACCGCGCAGCGATGCGCCGTGTTCAGGCACGAGCACTACCACCACCGGTTTGCCCGCCGTTTCCAGTTCCGTGATGAACTTATCGAAATCAGCCATTAGCTGCACCAGACGAGGTTTGTAGGTGTCCAGGCTGCTGCGGGAGGTCATGCCCGGCACGCGGTTGCCATCGTGCAGTGAGATGGTGTTGTAGTACAGCGCCACAGGGGCGGTTCCCCTCTCGCTGCTGCGCTTCTTCCACCACTGCGACAGCAGCGCATGGTCGTTGTAGATCGGCGAGCCGTCGAAGTTCTGCATGTGCACGGGCGCACTCTGGTTGGGCTGCAGCTTGCCTGCCAAACCGCCGCGTTGCTCCAGCGCATGGGCGTACTCTTCGTACACGCCATCGTGGTTGAGCAGTGCCGCTGTCCGGTAGCCCACCTTCTCCAGGTTGGGAAACACGTAACACTGTGGATCGATGCCCTCGTACAGCTTGTTGTGGGGCGTCTGCCCACACGAGCCGTGCAGCACGCGCAGCGAAGCTGGCCCGCTGTAGCTGGCGGCGCTGTTGAAGTTGGTGAACAACACGTCAAAGCGTTGGAGCAGTGGGTGGTTGCGCTGGCCCACAAACTCCATGTCGTCCCAGGACAGCGAGCACACGTGCAACAGAATGATGTCGAAGGGGGGCTGCCCGCCTGCGGTGCTGAACTGCATCCGCTTCTGGCTTTCGCTGGCATAGAACTTTTGCAGGAGGGCGTCGGGGTCTGCTGCATCGGCGCCCGCCACGGAGGAGCCGTCGCCAGCGTTGACCCGGGCATTCACGGCATCGTTGATCTGCGCCTCCCGCTCCTGGAGGGCTGCCACCAGCGGCACGCTCAAGATGCCAATCAGGGCAAAGGTGGCAAAGCGCACGCGTCGCGCCAAGGCCGCATACAGAAAGACACCGGCCACAGCAATCGCCACGGCGGTGGGGTTGACCAGCCGCCCGGCCAACTCCATCCAGTAGTCGGCGCTGAAACCCGCCAGGGCCTTGAGCTGGGACAACACGCGCCCCAGGGTGGGCAGGTAGGAGTCGTAGTACAGCAGTGCAATCGCCGCTGGCCAGGCCAGCACGGCGCGGGTGCGTCTCAGCAGCCGGTGGCCAATGGGGGGCTGCAGTACCAGCCACAGCAGCAGGTTCAGCCACCAGCTGAAACCGATGTAGCCCGTGAAGTACAGGCCCACCTTGACCAGGAAGTACAGGTTCCAGTAGCTCATGCGCCCAGTCCCTGTTGTCTGCGTTGGCTGCTGGTGGGCCAGCGGCTCCGGGCAGCTTCCAGCAGCGATTCCCAGAACTTGCGGTAGCCGAGCACACCGAGCTGGGCGATCTCCTGCAGACCGTGCAGGGGACGGTCGATGTCATGGCTGTCGTTCCATTGCCGCCAGGTGTCGGGGCGGGCAAAGGTGCATTGCACCAGGTCGATCTGTTGTTCGCGTGTCATGGGGTCGAATTGCAGGCCCGTAGCGCCTTGGCCCCGGTGCAGCATGATGGTGGCGGGGAAGGTGCATTCGACATGGCCGCGCCACAGGCCTACCTGAACCTTCTCACCCACTGCCAGTCGGGTGCCTTTGGGTAGTTCCAGGCCCACCCCCGTCATGGAGAAGTCGATGCAAACGGCCTGGAATACCGTACCGTCGTCCTGGTACAGCGTGGCCTGCAAGCGGGTGGCCACACGGTGCATGCGGCGCACCTGGCGCGCCTCGGAGGCCACGCCCAGTGCGGCGCCCAGCATGAGGATGCTGTAGACGGTCCACAGCAGGTTCAGCAACACGGTGGCCGTTTCTTCCGTGTTCCAGAAGAACAGGCGCATGATCCCCATTCCAAAGGCTGCGAAGTTCAGCAGCACCAGAACGGTGTAGGGGCGCGAGATGGCCCAGTCGAAGTAGGGCTCGTCCACCAGCCCGCCCTTGGCCGTCACGTTGAACTTGCCCAGGCGCGGGTTGATCAGCGCCACCGTGGTGGGCAGGGCCACGTACCAGGCCAGCACGGTCTCGTAGACCTCAGCCCAGAAAGTGTGCCGGTGCTCGCCTTGCACGTGGGCGTTGGCGATGTTGGATTGCAGGATGTAAGGCAGCACATACAGCGCGATCATGATGGCGCCCGCGTTGATGATGTGCCATTCGAAGAACAGGAAGGCCATGGGCGCGGTGAGGAACACCAGCCTGGGCAACCCGAAGAAGAAGTGCACCATGGCATTGGCATAACAAATGCGTTGCCATAGCGTGAGGCCCTTGCCCAGGAAGGGGTTGTCTACGCGGAAGATCTGCGCCATGCCGCGCGCCCAGCGGATGCGCTGCCCCACATGGGCCGACAGGCTCTCGGTGGCCAGCCCTGCGGCCTGGGTTTCGTTGATGTAGGCCGTGGTGTAGCCGCGCCGGTGCAGCTTGAGCGCGGTGTGCGCATCCTCGGTCACCGTCTCCACGGCGATGCCGCCCACCTCCAGCAGCGGGCCGCGGCGTATCACGGCGCAGGAGCCGCAGAAGAAGGTGGCGTTCCAGAAATCGTTGCCGTCCTGGATCAGGCCGTAGAACAGTGCGCCTTCGTTGGGCACGCGGCGGAAGGTGCCCAGGTTGCGCTCAAACGGGTCGGGCGAGAAAAAGTGGTGCGGCGTTTGCAGCATGGCGCACTTCGGGTCGCGCTGGAACCAGCCCACGGCCGTGGTCAGGAAGGAGCGTGTGGGGATGTGGTCGCAGTCGAAGATGGCGATCAACTCGCCGTCGGTTTTGCCCAGCGCGTGGTTCAGGTTGCCAGCCTTGGCGTGGTTGTTGTCGGGGCGGACGATGTAACCCACACCCATGGACTCGGCGAACTCGCGGAATTCCTCGCGCCGACCGTCGTCCAGGATGAAAACCTTGACCTTGTCTTTGGGCCAGTCCAGTGCCATGGACGCCAGCACCGTGGTCCGCACCACGCTCAGGGGTTCGTTGTAGGTGGGGATGTAGACATCGACGGTGGGCCAGGAGGCTGACTGGCCCTGCAGGTCGGCCGGGCGGCGGTGCAGGGGCCAGGCGGTCTGGATGAACCCCAGCACCACCACCAGCCAGGTGTAGGCCTCGGCGGCGAGCAGGCCGTAGCCCAGGAAGGATTCAATGGCCGATTCGAACTCGATGGACGAGGTCACACGCCACCAGGCGTAGCGCCCCATGGCTAGCAGGCTGATGGCCGCCAGTGCAAGCGAAGGATAGCGCCCCGGCAGGCGGCGCAGCACCAGCGAAAGACCCCAGCAGAGCAGCATGAACAGTGTCTGCCCGAGCCAGTTGAAGGGGGTCGTCATCACGACCAGCCCGGCCAGAAGGCCCACGCCCAGCACCACCCACCGAAGTCCGGGAATTTCCATGAGGGGTGACAGCACCTGGTCGGCCAGACGCATCCCCTTTTCCACGTTGACATGAGTGGCCAGCCGGTCCATGGCGCGCAGGAAGAGGCGTATGGGCCAGAACACCCCGTTCAGGAGCAGGGCCAGGCCTTTCCAGCCCCAGCGCAGCACAAATACCAGTCCTGCGAGCAGCCAGCGCCCCGGCTGCAGCAGCCAAGGCAGCAGTGCACGCTCGGGCGTGGCGGGCAGCACGATGCAGCGCCACAGCCACATCCACCATGGTGCACTAGGTGTCACTTCCAGCTGCTGCGCAAGCCAACGTATCCATTGCCCGACCCGGCCTGGCCCGGAGCCCTCGTTCGCAGGGTCTTGCTGAGGCTGGGGGGCGTTTGCGCGGGGCGCCACCCCCGTATCGTGCAGGTAGGTCATGGCAGGGTGGCGCCGGGCACCAGCATGGACGCGGGGGCCGCACGCTGGCCTTCCAGCCAGTTGCACACGCCCTGCAGGTCGTGTGCGGACTGTGCGTGGGGCGCCAGGCTGCCCACACACATGGCGCGGGCCAGCGCGCGCGCGATGTTCTCATCCTCGTGCAAGGTGTAGGGGATGAGGTGCTCTCCCCATTGTTCACGCAGGGTCTGCAAAGCCTCGCGATGGGAGACTCGGCGCGGATCGAAGCGGGTGACCAGCACACCCTGCTCGCCGGGGGCTGCGGTAGCGCCGCGCAGCAAGGCCCGCACACTGCCCAGGGCTGCACAGGCGCGAGCAGAGGCTTCCAGTGCGACCAGCACGGTGTCGGCACACTGCAGTGCGGCCTGGGCCCAGGGTGAGGGCCACAGGGGGGTGTCCAGCAGCACGGTGCTGTCAGAGGGGATGTCCAGCAGTTCGATCTGGTCCTGCAGCCAGCGCGGCTGTACCTGCAGCAGCTGGTGCAGGGTGTGAATGGTTTCCAGGGACGCTTCGCCAAAAGGCAGGACGCGAACGCCGTCCGAATTGTCAAAGCCGCCTTCGGCCCACCATTGGCCGTCGGCCGCCGCGCGGGCCCAGCCAGCGGCGCTGGCCTCGTGCATGCCCAGGTGCCGCCCCAGCAGGTTCTGGGCGCACAGCTCCACCGCCAGGCTGCGCTGGCCTTGGCGCGCCAGGAGCGTGGCCAGATGGGCAGTCAGGGTGGTTCGCCCCACTCCTCCGAGTGGCGATACAACGGCAATCACACGCATGCAAAGTCTCTGTTCATTCGTTCACTCAGGGGGCGGAAGGAGGCGTTGGCGCAGCGGCCGCATCTGCTTGCGGCAGTTGCGGCAGTTCGGGCCGGTAGGGCCTCACGCAGCGCAGTGGCTGGCGTGCCCGTTGCGCACGGCGCAGCAGCAACCAGCAGGGCCAGGCCAGCAGGGCGCCCAGCAGCATGTAGAGCAGCAACATCAACAGTGTCATGCCACGGACCTCCCGGCAGGGTGCGGCACAGCACGCCGTGCAATGGGGCGGCGCTGCACGCTGGGGCCTGCTGCGACATGCACGGCCCCGGTGCCTGTGGGCGGTGCAGGCAGTGTGGGCGAGGGAAGGGGCGGCATGGAGGCTGGCGCAGCAGTGGCGACTGCTGTTGCTGCGGGTGCGGGGTCCAGCAGCGCGCTGTAGTCGGGCAAGCCCTTGCGCAAGGCCTCTTGCAGGTGGCTGGTCATGGCTCGGATGCCTGTGTCCGAACAGTCGGTGGCTTCGGATGAAAACAACTGGGTCAAGGGCAGCGCAAAAAGGCGGTGCAGCGCCAGATCCACATCGGGTTCGCGGCAGGCGAACAGGAAGACGTACACCGCTTCATGGTCGGCGGTGAAGAGGTCGCCGTCGCGTGCGGTGTGGCAGGCGCGCAGCGCATCCAGGTGCGGGATCTGCGCCAGCACGTTCAGTCGCACCAGGCTGTGCGACAGGCCAATCGCATGTGTGCGGTCCAGCATGCTGCGCACCAGTGCACAGAACTGCGCTGGTGGCTGGTAGCCCCGCTCGCGTGCAGGCATGAAGCTGCCCAGCGCCTGCTCGTAGTCAGGGTGCACTTTGCGGGTGTGGCTTTGGGCGTTGATGTCCTGCAGCAGCTGCAGGAGCCGAGAAAACCCGACCTCCTTGTAGACCATCGCGCTGGCGCCCAGTTGCAGCAGGGCCTGTTCGCTGTGTGTGCGCAGCTTTCCCAGGTTTTCCCGCACCACGATCTTGAGCGTGAGCGGGCGCGACAGGCGCAGCTGATGCACCAGGCGTGCACGGGATTCGAAGTCTGACGCCTGGCCTGCATCCAGGAGCACGGTGGCCGCCACGCTGGCGGCGGCCGCTATCTCCAGGTCGGCGAGGCCCTCGACGATGCGCCAGTGGCCAGGCACGCCGCGCTGGCCTTCGATGGAAGCGCGCGTGGCGATGACCTCGGACTGGTCTGCCGCTTCGACCAGTTCGCGCGCGGCACCCCGCGTGCGCGTGCCGTCCGCCATCAGGCGGCCCGTTGTGTCGTCGTGCAGCAGTCCGAAGGCCGTCTGGAAGAGAGCGCCGCCATCGGTATTCCAGCGCTCCAGGCCCAGGCTCCAGCGGTCTGCATCGGTGCGCAAGGTGGCAATGTGCATGGACATCTGGCACAGGTTGCGCAAAGCGGGCAGAAGCACTTCAGGCTCCAGCGGCGGGAAGAACCCCAGCACCACAGGGCGTGCGCGCTCGCGGCACAGGGCGCTGAGCTGGCGGCTCACCCGGGCCAGCTCCACCACGCTGAGGCCTGCGAGCAGGCCCTGGGCGTCACAGACAAACAGCGCATGTGCATCGCTCAGGCCCGTGCGCTCCAGTTCCTCCATCAAGGGCAGGAGCCCATGGCGCCGCACCTCGGCCTGCAGGCCGGGTGAGAGCACCCACAGCTGCAAGCGGCCGGCGCGGTAGGCGGCCTGCAGGGCCGGGCGCCGCAGCAGACCGTCTACCCATGATGTGTCGGATGCGACCAGGCCCACGGGGCCTGCGGCGAGGGCGTCCTCCAGCAGTGCGGGGAACCACAGCGCAGCACTGGGCGCATCGGCTGCGACCAGCGAGACAGGGACATGCGCTGGCAACTGGCCCACGCCATCGGGCAGGCCTTCGATGCCGATGCGCGTGGGGGTTGCGCCACCGTCAGGCCCCTGGCCGGAGGAAAGGCGCAGGCGCCGGAGCCAGGTGCGCACCCGCCCTGGAGGCGGAGGGCCTTTGCGCGGGGAAGAAGAGGCGGTGGACATCTCAGAAACTCGAATAGGGCTGGACGGGGCGCGGGCGGTTTTCCAGCGGTACCAGCACCGGGTCAAAGCGGTAGCGGCCGTACACCATGAGGTTGGTGGGGGCGTAGTAGGCGGAGCGGTCCAGCTCCAGCTGGGCACCGAGCGAAAGATTGCGGGTGACCTGGTACTCCAGCACGCCCCGGAACGATCGGCCAACCCCCGAGCCTGAACTGCCTGGGTACACCGGCACATTGCCGCTTTCCGCCAGGCGCGCACGCGCCAGAGCCTGCAGCAGCGCGCTCTGCGGGAAGTAGTCGCTGTCGGCGCTGCTGCTGCGCGATACCGATACCGAACCCCGCGCCAGCCAGGTGAGGGCCCCGTGGCGACCGCTCCATTCCACAGGCAATGCAAGGGAGGCGTAGCTGCGCGGGCTGTAGTAGCCACCGTGGCCGAAACTGTATTCCGACAGGTCCTTGCCGTAGTGCCAGGCGGAAAACGCCACGCCCATGTTGACCACGCTGTGGCTGCCGCGCCAGACGTCGCGGTCCACAGCCACGCGCAGTTGGGCGCGGGTGTTGTTTTCCACGTTCTTGCCGGTCAGGGCTGCGAGATTCAGGCTCACCGAGCTGCTGTATGGGCCGAAGTCGGTGGACAGGCGCGCTGCGGCACCAGTGGCCACCACGCCACCCCAGAGCTCGCCGGAGACGGGATCGCGGGCACCGGCATAGGACAGCAGGCTGCCTGTGATGGGGCGACGGAAAGCTTCGAGCTTGTAGCCGTAGCGGCCCAGGGTGCCGGTTTTGGCCAGCCCCCCCACCACGTTGGTCACCGGGAAGCCCACGCCCGTGGCGCCGATGTCCCATT
The DNA here is from genome assembly GCF_001633105.1 of Acidovorax sp. GW101-3H11. Classification (GTDB taxonomy): domain Bacteria; phylum Pseudomonadota; class Gammaproteobacteria; order Burkholderiales; family Burkholderiaceae_C; genus Acidovorax. The sequence continues at coordinate 267,959 of NZ_LUKZ01000012.1, read as the reverse complement.
GGATGTCATCGCCCACAAAACCGAAGCCCAGGTTGGTGCCCGAGCCCCGCTGGCGGCGGTAGGTCAGGGGCGAGCCCGGGGGCAGGGCGGCCATCTGGCCAAAGTCCAGCAGGTCCGATCCATCGGCAGGCAAGTCCCCTGCGTTGAGCTTGACCCGGTCCACATGCAGAAAATAGTGCCCGTCGTAGCCGCGTGGCATCCAGGCGACGAGGGGGCGCTCCCAGCCGCGCAGGCTGGAGATGCCCTCGGTGGAATTCTTGCGCAGCCCGGTGTGCGCGGCCTCGATCCAGACCTGTCGCCGGGCCTCGATGGCGTCGATCTCACCCTGGATCTTGGCCACCACAATGGGATCCACGGGCAACGAAAGCGCGTAGCTCTTTTGCAGCGCCAGCGGGGGCTCGGCATCCATCGCCTCGGTCGGGGTGGGTTCAGCCGTCGCCAGGGCGCCGCCGCGCGTCTCCAGCATCAGGGCGCTGCGGAAAAACACCAGCGCCTGCGCATAGTTGCGGTTCGCTCGTTCCAGCCGCGCGGCATGCAGCAGAACATCGCTGTCATTGGGAAAAGCCTGCAGCAATCGTGTGGAAAGGGCCCGGGCTTCTTCCATGCGGCCTGCGCGTTGCCAGATGCGCAGCAGCGCCAGCTGCTGTCCGGCGTCGGTGGGGGGCAGATGGTCTTGCAGCCACAGGGCGTGCTCGGTAGCGCCCCGTACATCGCCCAGGCGCGACAGTGCATCCGCCAGGGCCATGCGCAGGTCCAGGCCATCGGGCTGCGTCTTGACCAGCGGTGCAAGCAGCCGGGCTGCGTCGGCATACTCACCTGCAGCCATCAACAGGCGGGCCTGCGTTTGCCCACGCTGTTGGACCGCATCGGGAGAGGCTGCTGGTGTTGGCAGCTGCAGTGGCTGGCGCGCCATGCGCACGGCTTCGGTCAGGTTGCCGGCCTGGCGCTGCTGTTCGATGAGTCGCTCGCGGTGGGCGGTGTAGAGCGCTACAAGGCGCGCTTCTTGCTCGACGCTCCAGCCCGGTGATTGCAACAGGCGGGGCAAGTGTTCGGCCAGTGTGGCATCGTCCTGTGCGCGGTTGAGCAACTGGGCATGGTCGAGCTGCGCCTGCGGCTCCATGCGGTGCGCGCGGGCTGCCAACCGGTTGAACACTGCCACGCCTTGCAGGGGCTGCGCCCGGCGAAACCAGGCATTGGCCACGGTGTAGAGCAGCTCCGCATCATTGCCAGCGGTCTGCTCGGCCTGGGCGAGCAGGGCCTGCGCCTCGGCGGGCTGGCGGCTGGCGGCTGCCTGCGCCGCCAGCGAGTTGACGGTGGAGCGCTGGCTCAACGCCTGCATCGATTCGGTGCGCTCGCCAGATGGAATCTGCGCCAGATCGGCCAGCGCCCCCTGATCGTCATTCACCGCAGAGCGGATCAGCGCCCGTGCGTACAGCATGGCGCCGCTGGCCGCGCCCGGTGGGGTGACGGTGGCGCGTGCCATGCCTTCGTCCATGACATTGAGCGCTTCCTTGGGCAGGTTCAGCCGCAGGTACAACCGTGCCAGGCGATGCCGCACCCAGGCATCGCCCGGGGCCAACACCACGGCAGATTCGAGGGCGCGCAGCGCGGCACTGAGGCGCTGCGCCTGCAGGTGCTCTTCGGCCTGGGCGACCAAGATGTCGGCCTGCGTGCCTGCCAGCTTTGCGCCCAGGGCAGCGTCGCGGGTGGCGGCCTCGGCCAGCAAGGCCAGCGCTTTGCCTGAGCGCTGCGTGCGGGCATACAGACTGGCCAGCCCCTTGACGGCAGCGCTGCTGGCGGCGTCATGCCGCAGCGCGTCCAGATACAGGTTTTCTGCCAGCGCGTGGTCTCCCTGCAGGTCGCGGATGCTGGCCAGTGTGGTCAGCGCCTCTGCGTTGCCGGGTTGCAGGGCCAGCGCCCGCTCGGCCAGGCTCGCGGCCGTAGACAGTTCGTTCTTCTCAATGGCCCGGTCTGCCTGCCGCAGAAAGCCCCAGAACCGGGCCGTCTCCTGTAGTTCTTTCCATTTGCCCTGGCGGGTCAGCGCATAGGCCTGGCCAAACAGCTCCTGGGCCTGGGCATGTTCACCCTGGCGCAGACGGATGAGCCCGAGGTTGCCCAGGCTGTCGCCATCGCTGGGGCGCAAGGCCAGTGCGGCCTGGAGCTGTTCTTCGGCCAATTCGGTGTTGCCCTGGTCCAAAGCTGCCCGTGCGGCATTGCGTGCCAGGTTAGCGGGGTCGCGGGCCGCTCGGGCGGCGCGCTCCACGGCCTGTTGCATGGCGGCCAGGCGATCTTCCATGGCCTTGTCGCCCGGGTAACGCTGCAGAAAGGCACGCACGCGGGGCAGGTTGGCGGAGGTGTTGGCCAGCCGGTCCATGGCACGGCGCCACAGGTCCTGCAATTGCTGGGCGTTGACGTCGGGTTGCTTGGCCAGCGATTCGATTTCCTGCACCACGGTGGTGGGGTTCTCGCCCTGGTACATGCGCATTTCGAGCTGCGCCAGGCGGTAGCGGGATTCCCCGGTCTCCTGGTACAGCTTGCCCAGCTGGCGCAGGGAGTCGGTATTGCGCTTGGTGCTGGAGCCGAGGATCTGGTGGTATTCCAGCGCCAGTCCACCCAGGGTAGGGGGGCCTTGCGGGAACAGCTCGCGCGCCAGGTCGGCGGCCTCTGCCTTGCGGCCTGCACGCGCCATGAGGCGCATTTGCGAGAGCTTTTCACGTTCGCTGCCATAGACCCGCACCAGGGTCTCCAGCTCCTGAGTCACCGCGTGGCCAGGGTGGCGGCTGCGCAGGGTGTCGAGGATGCGCTTGGCTTCGTCCATCTTTTTCTCGCGCAGCGCCAGGTCGCCGAGCGTGCCGAGTCCCTGCGGCGAATAGGGGTCCATAGCCAGGACCTTGTCCACCAGCTGGCGGGCCATGTCGGGGCGGTTCTTGGATGCCCACATGCGGGCACCGCTGAGCAGCTCGGCCTCGACGGCCGATGGCGTACTGGCGTGCACGCCCTGGGCTGGGGGAAGGCAGGCTGCGGCCAGCAGGGTGATGGAAGGCAGCCAATGGAGGGGGCGTCGGGGGGCTCGGGTCACGGTTTCCACCGCGCCAGGAGCTGGCCCGTTGCTGTGAAGCGGTACTGCCCCTCGAATGCACCCTGGCCAAACAGGGCCAGCACCTGCTCATAGTAGGCCTTGGGTCGCAGGGGGCGTGCCTCCAGGCGCATGCGCTGCGACTGCAGCGCCTTGTCGTCCCCCATGGCACGCAAAAAGGGCAGCATCGCGGCCGAAAAGCCCGAGGGTGCAGGGCCCGAGGCCTGCCCGGTCAGGATATCGATGGATTCGGGCGGGTAGCCCTGCTCGCGCACATAGCGGGCCATGGGCGCCAGGGTGTCGAGCAGCGCCTTGCGCCCGGGCGCGTCGGCATGCATCACACCGGCCCACAGGTAGACACGGATGGCGTTGTAGGTGCCCTGGCCTTTTTCCTTGCCTTCTGTATCGACCAGAAAGCCCTGCTTGGCGTCGTACACGGTCCAGTCCGGGGTGAAGCCCTTGGGCGATGCGCCACGGATGACCTTGAGCGAGCTGTCCACCAGCTTTTTCCATTGCGGGTCGTAGTCACTGGCGGCCAGCCAGTGCATCAGGTGCATGGGCACGTAGCTGGGGTTCAGGCGCCAGCGGCCGTTGGGCTGCACGAACCCCTTGGGCGCGGGCAGTAGCGTGGGCCCCAGGCCAGGGATGTCGGCGGTTTCCTCCCGCAGCACACGTGCGGCCAACAGGGCCGAAAGGGCGCGGTAGCTGCGCTCGTTCCACAGCCGACCGGCCTCGCCCAGCGCATAGGCAATCCACAGGTCGGCATCCGATGCGGCATTGCTGTCGATCACACCCCATGTACCGTCGGGGCGGCGACCCCAGAGCCATGCAGGCAGGCGTGCGGTCATGTCGCCTTCGCAGAGGTTGTTCTCCGTCCAGCGCAGCAGCTTGTCGAACATGGGCCGGTCGTTCGCCACCAGCGCAAAGAATAGTGCGTAGGACTGGCCTTCGGAATAGGTCTGGCCACCCCCATCGTCATCGGAGACCACGCGGCCGCCTTCGTTGATGAACTGGGCTTTGAACGTGTCCCAGGCGGGCCAGGCGGTGCGGCCTCCGCCCGCTGCGGCTGGCTGGGCCTGTGCGCCCGGGAAGCAGGCCAGCAGGGCGGCACTGGCGCAGGTCTGCAAGGCGGCGCGGCGATGAACGGGCTTAGTCATGGTGTGCAGCCAGTCGGCGCCGCGCCATGCTGCGCAGCGCTGCGTAGACGATGAAAGTCAGCAGCAGGCCAGTGCCAATGCCCACGAGGGCCAGCAGCAGCGGATGGCTGTGCATGTGGAACCACAGGCGCTGCCACCAGGGCAGGTCACCCACGTAGTACACGGGCTTGATGCGGAAGCTTTCGATGGCGTCGCCGCGCATCAGTCCCAGGTCGCCACGCAGGCTCTTGATTTTGCCCGCGTCATTCAGGCCCTGGCTCAACAAGGACATGGCATCCTTGTCGGTGGCGGTGAGGGCCACCACGCTGCGCCCGCTACTCAGAGGCGATTCGAAGCCTGTCACGGCTGCCAGCGGGCCTTTGCCCTGCAGCACGGCCTGGCCCCCCGAGGCCGACAGGCGCTGGTGGGGCTCCAGGTTGAAAAGATCGAAGAAAGAACCTATCGCGCGCTCCAGCGGTTGCACCGAACGTGCGCCCGCTGCCAACAGGGCTGGCAGGTGGCTCTTCCATTTTTCAAGCAGGCCGTCGCTGTCACCCTGAGAAATGACCAGGATGTCGGTGTCGGCCGCCTTGTCGGCCTCGGCCGCGCTGAGCAGCTTGAAGCGCGTGCCGGGATAGCCGGTGGATGCGCTCATGCGGCCCACGGCCGTCAGAAACACTTCCACGTCGGATGGCGTCGGCCGGTTCGGCAGGATGATGGACGTCTGCGCCAGGTCTGGCATCCGCGTGAACGGGAAACCGCTGTTGGCATAGGCCGCCAGGTTGGGCATCGCCAGGTAGTGGCGGAAAGCCGTGAGGTCGATGGTGGACTGTGGATCAATGGCTGCGAACAACTCGGTGGGCGGTGCCGAGCGACAGCGGCCCAGGTCATTGGGCGGGATCTGGAAGGCAAACTGCAGCTGGTTGTCGCCACCGATCATGAAGGCCGGGATCTTCAGGTCTGAACGGGTCTGGGCACTGCCATCGTCAAACAACGGCAGCATGATGGTGCTCTTGCCACTGGTGCGGTCTTCGCGCGACTGCAGCGGGTAGGACTGGATGAACTGGTTGTTGATCGAGATATTGAGCGCGCCATGGTCCGAGACACTGTTGGGCGTGTAGCGGTAGGTCAGGTCCAGCGGCACGCCCTTGGCGTTCCAGGTGAACAGGTCGGGCGCCATGCGGGTGTAGACGTTGACCGTGTCGTTGAGCACCGAGCCGCGCAGCTGCAGCTCCGACGCACTGGACACCAGTTCTGCCAGCTTTACAGGCCGCTGGGTTGTGATCCACCGGGGCGCGTCATACGGTTTGGCCGGGGCCGGGTACTCCAGCGACTTGACAGTGATGCTCTGCCCCGAGAGCGCAGCCTTGCCCAAGGCCAGCGCGTCGGCCGCCATCTGCAGCTGCGCATCGTCCTTGCCCAGCACCAGCAGCAGCTTGGCGCCCGGCACGTCGGGGTGTGGCACGACAGACAGCGTGGGTTCTTCCACCGCTGGCAGGGTTTGCAGGAACGCGGCGCGGTTGTTGTTGGTGGCCAGCACCACGGCGTGCTGGCGGGGCAGCTGGTTTTCAAACACCGGAAACTGGTTGCCACGGTAGCCTGCCAGCATGCCGATCCAGCTTGCAATGGAGCCCGACGCCTTGAGCGTGCCTGTGCTGGGCTTGTCTCCGTACACAAAGGGCAGGCTGACGGGCCGGTTGTCGCGTGGGTCGAAGAACGGTGCAGGTAGCAGGGCCAGATCGTCGCGCAGCGGGATCTGGCGCAGCGAGAGTTCGAGCTGGCTCTCATTGCTGATGGTGGCCCACAGGCTCGAATGGTTGGGTGTTTCGCATTCCATCGTGTAGTGGCCGATGAACTGGAAGCGGAAACGGTTGTAGTCGGTGAAGTAGCGTGGGTCGATGTTGAGTTCGACGGTCTGTGGCGTGCCCAGACGCTCCTTGTCGAGGACAAGGGTTTGCAGCGTTTCGTCGTTGAGCATCACCTTGAGGTGTGACAGCACCGGGATCAAGGCCGGCGACAGCGTGAAGGTCAGGCGCAGCCGGGCCGATTCCACCGCTTCGTCGCGCCGCACGCCCACGCCCACACTGGCTTCGCTCTCCACACCACGCAGGGCGATAGGGCGCGTCACGCCAAGATCCTTGAGGCTGACCTTCCACTGCCGGGATGGCAGTGGCGGGGGCGTGGCCACTGATGCAAGGGCTCCACCGGGTCCCGCGTCTGCGGGTGCCACCTTGCCGCGCACCACATCGCGTTCTGCCCTGGCCTGGCTGCGATCCTTGGCCCCGGTGTCGCGCGATTTGGAGGACTGTGCGTTGGCAACAGGGTGGGGTAGCGAGATCAGGCCGACGGCGATGAGTGCGAGCAGGATGGCGGGCGCGCCGGTTGTTTTTGGTCTGGATATCACGGTGTTCTGGGTGTCTCGTTCCGGGTGTGCGTGGCGTCGTGGGCCTACCTCACCGGTGTGTCATGTGTTTGACAAAGTGTAGCCACGCGTTTCGTCCGCAAATGGTTGGTAGACATTTGTTTGCAATTGCCACCAGCCCTGTTGGAAGCGTTCCTGCGATGGGTACGAGGCAGGTGTGCGCTTGGATTCAATGGTCAAAAAATGGCCGCCAGCCGCACGCGCCACCAAAGGGCCGCAGCCTTTGGCAGCGGCAAGGTGGCCGTCTCGGGGGAGACGCATTCGTTGCCGCCTGAGGAAGGCGGACACCAAGGCCGTGTGGCCCGGAGGTCAGAGCATGCACCGGCAGGCTTCCGGGCGGTGCGCGCGTACTGGCTGCGAGAGTGGGGCAGTTGTTCTGAAAACAAAAAAGCCTGCTACTTATAGGTAGCAGGCTTTTTGTGCCTTGCGGCTTCGATTTGGTGGGTCCTGAGTGACTCGAACACTCGACCTACGGATTAAGAGTCCGCTGCTCTACCAACTGAGCTAAGAACCCAAATCTTTTTAGAATCTGTCTGCGTTGCTGCAGAGCCTCGAATTATGCACTAGTTTTTTGGCTGTTGGCAAGTCGGGCTAAAAATTTTCACTGCATCGCGTTGCGGCTGGCCAGTTCCACAAAGAGTCCGCTGTGGTCCAGGTCGCCCAGGCCGTGCTCGACACCGTCGGCATACAGGGCCTCGAACAGGGCGGTGATGGGCGCATCAAAGCCTGTCTCATGGGCGGTGGCCATGGCGTTGCGCATGTCCTTGAGCTGCACGGCCATGCGGCCCCGGGGGGCGAAGTCGCGCTCCACCATGCGCTGGCCATGCAATTGCAGGATGCGGCTGTCGGCAAAGCCGCCACTGATGGCCTCGCGGACCTTGGCCATGTCGGCCCCGCCCTTGGCCGCAAACAGCAGCGCTTCGGCCACGGCGCCAATCGTGATGCCCACAATCATCTGGTTGGCCAGTTTGGCGAGCTGCCCCGCACCATGGGGTCCCACATGCGTGGCGCGCCCCAGGGGGGCAAACACGGGCAGGGCCCTTTGATAGTCCTCGGGGCGGCCGCCCACCATGATGGCCAGGGTGCCCGCTTCGGCGCCCACGGTGCCGCCGGAGACCGGCGCGTCCAGGTGCGCCACGCCCAGCTCGCCCAGGCGGGCGGCATGGTCGCGCGCCTCGCTGGGCTGGATGGAGGCCATGTCGATGAACAGGCTGCCCCGGCGCATCGCCCGGGCGGCACCCTGGTCAAACAGCACCTGGCCAACCACGGGGCCGTTTTCGAGCAGGCTGATCACGATGTCGGCGTCCTGCACGGCTTCTGCGGGTGTATTGCTCACGGTGACGCCGTACAAGGCCAGCGGTTCTGCCTTGGCGCGGGTGCGGTTCCAGGCCCGCACCGGGTGGCCCGCTTCGCTCAGGCGGCGGGCCATGGGCAGGCCCATCATGCCAATGCCGAGAACGGCGATGCGCAGGGGTGTAGTGGTCATGGCGTGCTTCTTTTTTGCTGAGATGAAAGGCTGTCTCTGCTGCCATCATGTGCCTTTTTGGTGCACCAGCCTGTCACGGAGCTTGCAGCTTGGCGCGAATGGAAAGATGATGCCCGAAGCTGTTTTTGCCCAAGGAGACATCGCCCATGAGCTTGCCCCTGAACGACCCGGCCTGGCTGGAGCGCATGTACAACAACCGTGCGCTGGTTCCCGACCACATGGACTACCTGCAGCGCTGGGCCCGGGATTCCGCACAGGTGCGTGCCCAGGTGCCCTGTGTGCTCGATGTGGCCTATGGCACGGGCCCCGGGGAAACCCTGGATGTTTTCCCCTCCACGCGCCCCGCCGGTGCCCCGGTGCCGGTGCTGGTGTTCATCCACGGCGGTTACTGGCGGGCCCTTGATAAATCCGACCATTCCTTCATCGCCCCCCCGTTCAACCAGGCAGGCTTCTGTGTGGTGGTGGTGAACTACGCGCTGTGCCCGGGCACGCCCGAGGCACCAGTCACGATTCCGCACATCGTGCGGCAGATGGAAAAAGCGGTGGCCTGGGTGGCGCGCAACATTGAGGCCCATGGCGGGGATGCGCGGCGCATCACGGTGGCCGGGCATTCGGCGGGCGGGCACCTGGCGGCCATGCTGCTGACCAGTGTGTGGCCGTTGATCGGTGCAGGCTTGCCGGATGGGCTGGTGCGCAACGCGCTGTCGATCTCGGGGCTGCATGACCTGGAGCCTTTGATGCACACCCCTTTCCTGCAAGAGGCGCTGCACCTGACCGACCAGCATGTGCTGCAAGACAGCCCCGCGCGCCTGCTGGCGCCCGAGCACGGCATTCTTTACTGCGTGGCGGGCGGGGATGAGAGCGAAGAATTCCACCGCCAGAACGGCCTGGTGCAGCAGGCCTGGGGTGTGCACTCGGTGCCACGCTGCCAGGTGCTGCCGGGGCTGCACCATTTCAGCATCCTCGACACCCTGGCCCAGCCCGGCAAGGACCTGCACCACATGGCGCAGAACCTGCTGCGCATGTAGCCCCCAGCGGTTGCGCAGGCCGTGGCATGGTGCACGGCCCCGGCAGGTGCGGGCTTTACATCAGCAGGTGTTCGCCCGCGTTGTCGCCGCCCAGGATCACGTAGTTCACCTTGCGGATGTCCATCAGCTTCTTGCCCCCGGCGTAGCTGATGGAGCTTTGCACATCCTGCTCCATCTCGATGAGCGTGTTGGCGAGCTGGCCCTTGATGGGCTCCAGGATGCGCTTGCCCTCGACATGTTTGTACTCACCCTTGTTGAAGTCGCTGGCCGAGCCGTAGTACTCCTTGTAGAGCGCGCCATCCACTTCCACTGTCTGGCCGGGCGATTCCTCATGACCTGCAAACAGCGAGCCAATCATCACCATGCTGGCGCCAAAACGGATGCTCTTGGCGATGTCGCCGTGGCTGCGGATGCCGCCGTCGGCAATGATGGGCTTGGTGGCCACGCGGGCGCACCACTTGAGTGCCGACAGCTGCCAGCCGCCCGTGCCAAAACCGGTCTTGAGCTTGGTGATGCACACCTTGCCCGGGCCCACGCCCACCTTGGTGGCATCGGCGCCCCAGTTTTCCAGGTCGATCACCGCCTCGGGCGTGGCCACGTTGCCTGCAATCACAAAGGATTGGGGCAGCTTGTCCTTCAGATAGCCGATCATGTTCTTCACGCTGTCGGCATGGCCGTGGGCGATGTCGATGGTGATGTACTCGGGCGTGAGGCCCAGGGCCACCAGCTGGTCCACGGTGTCGTAGTCGGGTTGCTTCACGCCCAGCGAGATGGATGCGTAGCAGCCCTGTGCATGCATGTCCTTCACGAACTGGACGTTGTCCAGGTCAAAGCGGTGCATCACGTAGAAGTAGCCGTTCTTCGCCATCCAGGTGCAGATTTTTTCGTCCACCACCGTTTTCATGTTGGACGGCACCACGGGCAGGCGGAACGAGCGCCCGCCCAGCTCCACGCTGGCATCGCATTCCGAGCGGCTTTCCACCCGGCACTTGCGCGGCAGCAAAAGGATGTTGTCGTAGTCGAAGATTTCCATGAGATTCCAAGCTCCTTTGAAAGGCGCTGCCAAACCATTTCAGCAGCGTGGGGCGCTTGGCTTGGGACCGGCTTGGTTTGTGGGCGGGGCCGTGGTGGCCGCTCCGAACCCCGCAATGCGCGGGCACAAAAAACCGGGCGAMAAGAAACTTGGGCCCGGTGATTGATTCTACCCGCCTGTGTGCCAGGCCCTATAACACTGGTGGTATGAGCGGTATCACGCGCACCGCTGATGCGGCCGGTGTCACTGGCAGCGGGACTGTGCAGCGGCCACCACGCGGCCCTGGGCGTCCTGCACCCAGCCCACCAGGCGCAGGCGCTCTGGCTTGGCGCCCTCGGGGATGCGCACCGGGCGCATCTCCTGCTGCTTGAATTGCTCTGTTTTTGATAGCTTGCCGCCCTTATCCCATGCGCCGAGAAGCATGTTTCTGACCACATTTCTGGGCGCTGCACTGCCGTCGGCTCCGGCGGGCACGGATTCGACCAGCGCCAGGTGAAAACGCCAGGGGCCGTGCTGGCGCGCGGCGCGGGCCGGCGTGAAGGTGATGGAGGCGCCCATGTAGTCGTTGAACGGCGGGCCCTGGGCAACGCGCAGTTGTGCAGGGGCTGCTGATTCAAGGGCTGCGATGTGCACGTCGGTGCGTGCAGGCACGGGGCGGGCCAGGGTCTCAAGGCGTGCCAGGGCATCGCTGGTGGCGGCGGCCGACAGGGGCGCGTCGTCGCCCAGGGCGCCGGGCACGATCCAGTCCAGCACCACGGCCTGGCCCCGGGCGGACGGGGCAGGGGGGGCCGGGTCGGTCCAGCAGGCTTCGCAGTCGGCGTTGATGAAGCGCTCGAACACCCACACGGGCCGGGGCGCGCCGTCGCTGCTGCAACTGGCCTGGGCCCAGGCGCCGGGGGCGGAAGAAAGGGCCAGCAGCAGGCTGGTCAGGGCAGGTGCAATGTTTTTCATGGGTGGAAGGGGCAGAGGCGGAGGCGCTTTCTACAATGGCCGGATGTTCCCACAAGACCTGTTTCCGGGTGCGCCGTCGCCTTCCCCCGCCGGTGCCGCCCCGGCCCCCGCGCCTTTGTCCCCCCTGCTGCAGAACCTGAACGACGAGCAACTCGCCGCCGTCACGCTGCCCGCAGGCCATGCGCTCATCCTGGCGGGCGCGGGCTCGGGCAAGACCCGCGTGCTCACCACCCGCATCGCCTGGCTGCTGCAAAACGGCCACGCCACACCCGGCGGCATCCTGGCCGTCACCTTCACCAACAAGGCCGCCAAGGAGATGGTGGCCCGCCTGTCGGCCATGCTGCCGGTGAACGTGCGCGGCATGTGGATCGGCACCTTCCACGGCCTGTGCAACCGCCTGCTGCGAGCCCACCACAAGGCGGCGGGGCTGGCGCAGACCTTCCAGATCCTCGACACCCAAGACCAGCTCTCGGCCATCAAACGCCTGTGCAAGCAGCACAACGTGGACGATGAGCGCTTCCCGCCCAAGCAGCTGGCGTACTTCATCGCCAACTGCAAGGAAGAAGGCCTGCGCCCCGCCAACGTGGAGGCGCATGACAGCGATGCGCGCAAAAAGGTCGAGATCTACCAGCTGTACGAAGAACAATGCCAGCGCGAAGGCGTGGTGGACTTCGGCGAGCTGATGCTGCGCTCTTACGAGCTGCTGCGCGACAACGACCCCATCCGCGAGCACTACCAGCGCCGCTTTGCCCACATCCTGGTGGACGAGTTCCAGGACACCAACAAGCTGCAGTACGCCTGGCTCAAGCAACTGGCGGGCAACGACGTGGGCGGGCGCTACGAAGCGCGGGGCAGTGTGATCGCCGTGGGCGACGACGACCAGAGCATCTACGCCTTTCGCGGTGCACGCGTGGGCAACATGACCGACTTTGTGCGCGAATTTGATGTGCAACGCCAGATCAAGCTGGAGCAGAACTACCGCAGCTACAGCAACATCCTCGATTCGGCCAACCACCTCATCAGCCACAACAGCCGCCGCTTGGGCAAGAACCTGCGCACCACGCAGGGCGCGGGCGAGCCCGTGCGCGTGTACGAGGCCAGCTCCGACCTGGCCGAGGCGCAGTGGATGGTCGATGAGATCAAGCAGCTGGTGCGCAGCGACGGCTTTGAGCGCAAGGAGATTGCCGTGCTCTACCGCAGCAACGCACAAAGCCGGGTGATCGAATCGGCGCTGTTCAATGCCAGCGTGCCCTACCGCGTGTACGGCGGCCTGCGGTTTTTTGAGCGCGCCGAAATCAAGCACGCACTGGCCTACCTGCGCCTCTTGGAGAACCCGCACGACGACACCAGCTTCACGCGGGTCGTCAACTTTCCGCCGCGTGGCATTGGCGCGCGCAGCATCGAGGTGCTGCAGGACGCGGCCCGTGCCGCTGGTTGCTCGCTGCACGACGCGGTGAGCGCCGTGCCCGGCAAGGCGGGTGCCAACCTGGGCGCCTTTGTCGCCATGGTCGATGTGCTGCGCGAGCAGACCCAGGGCCTGAACCTGCGCGGCATCATCGAGCAGATGCTCGAATCCACCGGCCTGGTGGAGCACTTTCGCACCGAAAAGGAGGGCGCTGACCGCATCGAGAACTTGCAGGAACTGGTCAACGCCGCCGAGAGTTTTGTCACGCAGGAAGGCTTTGGCCGCGACGCCGTGGCCCTGCCGCTCGATGAGCACGGCACGCCGCTCACCCAAAGCGTGGTCAGCCAAGGCCTGGACCCGAACGCGCCGGTGCTGGACGAGCCTTTGAAGCCTGCCGTGCCCGGCATCGTGGACGCTGATACCGGCGAAACCCTCTCGCCGCTGGCCGCCTTCCTGACCCACGCCGCGCTGGAGGCGGGCGACAACCAGGCCCAGGCCGGGCAAGACGCCGTGCAGCTCATGACCGTGCACGCCAGCAAGGGCCTGGAGTTCGACGGTGTGTTCATCGGCGGCATGGAAGAGGGCCTTTTCCCCCACGAGAACTCCGCCAGCGACCGCGACGGCCTGGAGGAAGAGCGCCGCCTGATGTACGTGGCCATCACCCGCGCGCGCAAGCGCCTGTACCTCAGCCACTCGCAAACCCGCATGCTGCACGGGCAGACGCGCTACAACATCAAGAGCCGGTTCTTTGACGAGCTGCCCGAAGCCGCGCTCAAGTGGATCACGCCCAAGCAGCAGGGGTTTGGTTCGTATGCTCCTAATATGGGAGCTTCAAACCCATATGCAGCAGGCGGAAGAGGCAGTTTTGGCTTGAAATCCGAGACCTTTGCCAGCCCCCCGGTGCCCGTGCAGAAGGCCGCGCCCTCGCACGGCCTGCGCGTGGGCATCGCCGTGTTCCACACCAAGTTTGGCGAAGGCAAGGTGCTGGCGATCGAAGGCGCGGGCGACGATGCGCGCGCGCAGGTCAGCTTTCCGCGCCATGGCACCAAGTGGCTGGCGCTGTCGGTGGCCAAGCTCACGGTGGTGGATTGAATGGGCGGGCCCGGCGCCGCAGCCTTGGTGGTGCTGGGCGGACTGCCCGGCGTGGGCAAGAGCACCGTAGCCCGTGCATTGCTGGCGCAGTGGCAGGCGGTGTATTTGCGCATCGACACCATCGAGCAGGCGCTGCGCGATGCCGGGGCCGAGGTTGGCACCGCAGGCTATCGGGTCGCCTACGCGCTGGCGCGCACCCAGCTGGCGCAGGGCCTGCCGGTGCTGGTGGACTGTGTGAACCCCTTGCCGGTGACGCGCGAGGCCTGGCACAGCGTGGCCCGTGGCGTGTCGGTGCCGTGGCTGGATGTGGAGGTGGTCTGCTCGGACGCGGCAGAACACCGGCGCCGCGTCGAGACCCGCCGCAGCGACATCCCCGGGCTCACGCCGCCCAGCTGGCAATCCGTGCTGCAGCACGACTACCAGCCCTGGCCTGCATCGCAGACAGCGCGGTGGGTGGTGGACACCGCGCGCATGGCGCCGGAGCAGATTGCCGCTGAGGTGTTGGCTGCGTTGCGGCGGCGCCAGCTCGAGCTGTCTGGCGAATGAGCCCGCCAGGGCGTGACCCGGCGGAACACTGGGGGCATGTGGCGGTGGTGTCGGGTTACGCGGCGCTCACCCGACCTGCGGGGCGTTGCGCCGGATGGGTTTTTGCTTCTCTTTTGATAGCTGAAAGCGCTTATCCATAGAGCGCAGAAGCCTGTTTTTTCCTGAAGTTTCAGCCCTGCAACACCACCCAGTGGTTGTCCAGCCGCGCGCCTTGCAACCCCGCTCCATGCGGATGCGCCAGCGGCGCCACTGCCTGCGCGTTCTGCAGGCTGCTTGCCAGGCCACCCGCCCACAGCGCGCCGCTGCGCACGGCCAGCGGGCACACCTCGGGCAGCGGCACCAGGTCTTGCCAGTCCCCCAGCAAGGAAAACGTGGCGATGCCGTGGGCGCGCGGGCAGCTCACGGCCCAGCCGGTGGGGGTGGCGGCCACGCTGCCGCCGTAGCCGTGCAGGCGCTGGGCAATTGGGTCTGGCGCCGCCACCCCGCGCAGCGCGGTGCCGTCAAACAGCGCCAGCACGGGCGCGGCATGCTTGGTGGCGGCATCGTCGTGTTCGGCCTGCAGCGCGATGCCCAGCAGGGCGCCGTCGGGGCTCCAGGCCAGGTGGCGCAGGCTCAGGCGCGGGTCGGGCAGGCGCCACTGGCCGAGCAGGCGGCCCGTGTGGGCATCGAGCCGCGCGAGCGATGGGTCCATGCGGTCCAGCTCGCGCTTGACGCGGCCGGTTTCGGGGGCTGTGGGCACGCCGCCGTTGGCGACGATCAGGGTGGGGGCGCCGCCGTTGTTTCCCCGGGTGTCCCAGGCCAGCTCGTGTGCGTCGATGCCGTGGGTGGGCCAAACAGCGGTGGTAGCGAGCGTGCGGGCGTCGCGCACCACGACCCAGCTTGCGCCCGTCTCGGCATCGGTCTCGGTGGTGTACAGCCGCTGGCCGTCGGCGCTGGCCAGCACATGGCCGTTGAAGGATCGCTCGCCGTCTTGCCACAGCCACTGGGGCTTGCCGCCTGCACCGGGCCGCCAGCGCACCAGCCAGTCGCCGGGGCGGCGGGCCGTGGCGATCACCGACCCGTCGGGCAACACACACAGGCCGTGCGCGCGGGTCGGGACCTCCAGCGCGGCGTGAACCTGCAGCGCCTGCCCGGCGCCTCCGTGCGTAGAGAGCACACCGATGTGGAAACTGCCCTGGTGCTCCCAGGCGGCGGCCAGGTGCATGCGCTCACCGGGGGATGCGAAGGCCGCTCCGGGGGCGAGCACGCAGGCGCCCAGTCCCGCGAGCGCGGCCAGGGCATGGCGGCGGTGCAGGTCAGTCGCCATCGGCGTCCGAGAAGCCAATGCTGACCTGCAGTGCAGGCGCCACTTCGGATTCGGCCAGGTATTTGAGTGCGGCCAGGTCCTTGGCGGTTTGCTGGATGGCGGCCTTGTTCTGCACGCCGGATTTTTGTACCTGTGCCATTGATGCATCCACCTTGCCGGCGGCCTGGTGCAGCTTGTCGGCCAGGGGGTTCAGGCCCTTGCCGCGCAAATACATCTCCAGCGGCACCAGGGCCTCGCCAGGGGTGGGCGTGGCGGCGTTGGCAGGCAGGGCGGTCACGTTGCGCAGGGCTGCCCAGCTGGCAGCCCAGGCGGCCAGGGTGTTGCCGCTGGCGGTGCGGGGGTAGTCGGGCGCGCGGCTGCCAGATCCCGATCCAGCGGCATGCAGGGGCTTCTCCATCTGCGCCCAGCGCAGGCGTTCGATGCCGCCCACCCACTGGTTCACAAACTCGCTGATGGCCTGGGTGGACTGCTCCTGCTCATCCTCGGCGCCCCAGTCGGTGCCCGAGGCGTCGGCAAAGGCTTTTTCGAGCGCGGCGGACTCACGCGCCACGTCCTGCGCCACCTCGTGGGCGTAGCTGCAGGCGGGGCTTCCTGGCTGCACGGGGCGCGTCCATAGCAGCCATTCCAGTGCAGGCAGGCCCTTGGCGGGCGTGCCGATGCGCTCGAACGCCTTGGCGCCCTGGGGTTGGGCGGCGATGGCTTTTTCGATCAGGGCAGGGCGGGTGGGTGTGAAGTCGATGGCGCGCTGGCTGCGGCGGGCGATGACGGGGCCCACGGACACGGCGGCCAGCTGCTCCCACGCGCGGGTTGTGGCCTGCCAGGCGGTGCGTGCGGATTCGAGTGCGGCCTTGCCGCCTGCCGCAGGCGCTTCGCACAGCGCCGCCACGGCGGGCGCCAGCGCGCGTGCGCTGTGGTCAAAGTCCTGGGCACGTGGCAGGGCCCAGTGGCCGTAGATGCCTTGCAGCGCGTGCACCGTGTCGTAGAAGGGCACGGCATTGCGCTGCCAGGCGGGGGTGGCAGTTTGCGCCGGGGCCGCCAGGGGCAGGGCCAGCAGCAGCGCGGCAAGGGTTCTCATGGTCATAGTGACTCCACGAATTTCACCAGCGCATCCCGGTCGGCTTTCTTCATTTTCAGCACCTGGTCCTTGGCCGCCTCGGCCTCGCCGCCGTGCCACAGCACGGCTTCCAGTACGCCACGCGCGCGGCCGTCGTGCAGCAGGCGGGTGTGGCCGTTCACGTCCTTGATCAGGCCCGTGCCCCACAGCGGCGGGGTCTTCCACTGGCGGCCGTTGGCGCCAAAGTCAGGGCGGTTGTCGGCCAGGCGCTCGCCCATGTCGTGCAGCAGCAGGTCGGTGTAGGGCCAGATGCGCTGGCCGCTCAGCGCCTTGCTGGTCAGCTGCGGGAAGGGGCCGCCCTGGGTGACGTAGCTCGGGCGGTGGCAGGTGGCGCACTGGGCCTGCGCAAACAGCGCCTGGCCACGCAGCACCTGCGCATCGTTGATGTTGCGGCGCGCGGGCGGCGCCAGCGTGGCCTGGTAGAAGACCACGTCGGCCAGGGTCTTGTCGTCGATCTCCACGCCGGGCTGGCCCTGCTCGCCGCCGCTTTGGCCGCTGGGTGCGGCCAGGCAGTCCTTCTGCGCGGGCGTGCAGGCCTCCTGCGCAAAGTGGCGCGAGGTGATGCCCATGTCGCCCAAAAAGGCGCCGCCCGTCTGGTGCGCAATCGTGGCCACATTGGCTTTCCAGCCAAAGCGGCCCACCATCGTGCGGCCTGCGGGCGCATCCCACACCTGGTTGGGCACGCCCTTGATGGGGCCGGGGGCGGCGGCCTGGTCGGCGGCGTTGGCCAGGATGTCGGCCTCGGCAATGGCTTCGAGCAGGCCCACGCCAATGATCTGTGGCGCGATGCGCGGGCTGGTCATGACTTGAGGGTGCAGGGGGCCGTAGCCCAGGTCGGCAAAGCCGTAGAGGGGTTTTTGCAGCGTGTAGGGCGTGCCGTCGGCGAATTTGCCCTTGATGGAGTCGTAGCGCAGCGTGACGCGCCCTTCGGGTTGGACGCCCTGGATGGCCGCATTGTTGAACTGATCGCCGTACACCGGGTCGGGACGGGGCCCGCCGTGCGCGTCGGTGCCGGGGATGGACAGGCGGATCAGCAAGGCCACGGTCGGGTCTTTGGTCTCGCCCAGGCGGTTGAAGATGGCTGGCGGCTCGCCGCGCCCGTCCTGCACATGGCAGCCACCGCAGGACCGCGCAATGAAATGCGGGCCCAGGCCGTCGCGCGCCTTGGTGGAGGCGGGGGCCTCGACCCAGTTGCGGCGGAAGAACGAGTTGCCGATGACAAAACGCGTGCGCTCTTCATCGCTGAGGTTGGCGGCCGGGAACGAGAAGGCATTGCGCCCGGTGGCGAACACGGTGGTGTCGCCGCCGGTTTTTTCGCCCAGCGGGTCGGGCGGGGGCGCCGCCGTCAGCGACTGCAGGCCCAGGCCGCCGAGGGCGACGACAACGGTGCTGGCTGCTGCCAGGCGCAGGGCGCGCTGGCGGCGAATGGCTGGCAAAAGCAACATGTTCAGGGTTGCACCAGCGTGAGTTTGGTGATGCCGATGGCGTTGGCGGCGGCCACCAGGTCCTTGGCTTGACTGGTGAGGCTGTCGATGGTCTTCTGGATGCGCTGGCGGCCCGGGGCGTCCTTGCCGCCAATGATCTCGCGGTCGAACGGCGCCTGGATGGCTTCGGCGGCTGCCACCGAGGCCGCGATCTGCTGCGTGGTCTTGGCGGCCAGCGCCGCGTCCTTGGCGGCCACCAGGTCGCGCAGCGATGGGCCCTTCACCATGCTGCCGTCGGCGCGCTGGTACTCGCCCAGCCACACGTTGCGGATGCCCTGGGCATTGGTCACCGCGTCGCGGTGCGTGTTGTCGGAGAAGCACGAGTGTTCGTCTTCCTGGTCCTGGCTGTTCAGGGCCACTTCCAGGCGCTCGCCCGCCAGCTCACCGCGCGAGAGCGAGCCCAGGCCCACGAGCATCTTGCGGACCGACTCGTTGCCGCCGCGCACGAACCTGGCGCGGTAGTTGTTCTTCGCATCGGGCGCCCAGGCCTTCACCAGTGCGGTGAGGTCGTCGATGAGTAGCTCGGTCACCACGGTCAGGTACTGGCGGCGGCGGTCGGCATTGGGCGCCTTGCCGTCCACGAAGTCTTCAAAGCTGCGGTTGCCCGGGCCGGTTTCCGACAGGTCCTGGCCCCACAGGAAGAACTCGATGGCGTGCCAGCCGGTGGCGATGTTCTCCTCGCCGCCGCGCTCGTTCTGGGCCGAGAGGTTCTTCTTGGTGATGGCGAACTTGCGGTTGTTGACCAGGCCTGCGTTGGCCTTGCCCTGCACGCTGTCCACAAAGGACTCGTCCATAGGCCAGGCGTTGATGCGGCCTTCGGGGCCGTTGTCGTTGTCAATGGGGCCACCGTAAAAGCGGAAGGCCTCGGTCTGGCTATAGAACTCGCGCGCGGCCAGCCATTGCTTGCGCGCTTCGGTCAGGGTCTCGGCCGACGGCTTGGTGTTGAAGGCCAACACCGCCTCGCGCAGCGCCTGGGCGCTGGCCAGGGTGTCGGCGTAGTTGGCGTGCACCAGGGTGGCGTAGTGCGCTGCCACGGCCTGCGAGGTCACCGTTTGTGTGGCCTGGGCCTGGGGGGCGGCTGCGGCCGGGGTCTGCGCGGCGGCGCCGGTGCTGCAGGCGAGGGTGGTGGCGCACAGGGCCGCTGCCAGCAGCGATGTCTTCAGGAAGGGCGATGTCATGCAGGGGTCTCCAAAGGGGCACGCAGGCTGCCGCACCGACAGCCGGGGGCTGGGCGGGGCGCCGCGATGACGGGGTGGGAACGGAGGGGCCGCACTGGCTGGTGGGGGCCGCGCACAGGCCTTGGGAAGACGGGTGGGCGCGGAGATTGGCTGGGCGGTCTGGGGTGTTCGGGATTATACAAATGATAGTTATTCGTATTTGCTCAATCCCTCGGGCGCAGTCTGGAATCGCATGTCACAAAACCGACGCAAAAACTTCACGGCGGTGTCACCCGGTGTTTCTACGCTCCACAGGCTTTGTAACCAACAACCCCCGAGGAACCCCATGACCCACCGTGTGGATGCGCCCGAGCAGGCCATCGATTTCAACAACGAAAACGCCAACACCTCCGCCAACCCCACGTTCGACGCAGTGCTGGGTGCACGCCTGTCGCGCCGGGGCCTGCTGCGTGGCAGCGTGGGCACTGTGGGCACGGCCATGCTGGCCGGGTTTGGCGTGAGCGCCTGTGGTGGTGGCAGCGACGACGCCGCCGTGCCTGCGGGCCCCAAGCTGCTGGGTTTTGGTGCCGTGCCCAAGAGCCTGGCCGACGTGGTGGCCGTGCCTGCGGGCTACACCGCCAGCGTGCTGTTCGCGCTGGGCGACCCCATTGCCGCTGGCGTGGCTGCGTACAAGAACGATGGCACCGATGGCGACTTCGACAAGCGGGCCGGTGACCACCACGACGGCATGGAGTGGTTTGGCCTGGGCGCCGATGGCAAGCGCAACGACAACGCCACCGAGCGCGGCCTGCTGGCCATCAACCACGAAGCCACCACCGACGAAAAGCTGTCGTCGCACTTCCTGCACGCCAATGGTGGCACCACCACCTTGCCCCGTCCTGCTGCGGAAATCGACAAGGAAACCGCTGCCCACGGTATCGCCGTGATCGAAGTGGCCAAGGCGGCTGGCAAGTGGGCCTACACGCCCAACTCGGCCCTGAACTTCCGCCTGACGGCGCTCAGCCCCATCGAAATTTCGGGCCCCGCACGCGGCAATGCGCAGCTGGTGACCAAGTATTCGCCCACCGGCACCACCACGCGTGGCACGCTGAACAATTGCGGCACGGGCAAGACGCCTTGGGGCACGTTCCTGACCGGTGAAGAAAACTGGTTTGGCTACTTCACCCGCAGCGCTGCCGACGATGCCGCACGCGGCAACGACAAGAGCGTGACGGCCCTCAAGCGCTATGGCCGCAACCAGGGCGCAGCATCGCGCCACGGGTGGGAAAGTGGTGGCACTGCCGACCAGTACCAGCGCTGGAACAACAGCAAGACCGGCACCTCGGCCGACGGCAGCGATGACTACCGCAACGAGATGAACGGCATGGGCTACATCGTTGAAATCGACGCCTACGACAAGACCCGCATGGCCAAGAAGCGCACGGGCCTGGGCCGCTTCGCGCACGAAAGCGCGGCATTTGGCAAGGTGGAAGCGGGCAAGCCCCTGAGCGTGTACATGGGTGACGATTCGCGCGGGGAATACATCTACAAGTTTGTCTCCACCGCGCTGTGGAACGCGGCCGACGCCAACGCCGCCGACCGCATGGCCGTGGGCGACAAGTACCTGGACAGCGGCAAGCTCTATGTGGCCAAGTTCAACGCCGACGGCACGGGCAGCTGGATCGAGCTGTCGCTGGCCAACACCGCCATCAGCGGCTACGCGGCCTACAAGTTTGCCGACGCGGCCGACATCGCCATCAACACCCGCATCGCCGCCGACGCCGTGGGTGCCACCAAGATGGACCGCCCCGAGTGGAATGCGGTGAACCCCGCCAACGGCGAGGTGTACTTCACGCTGACCAACAACAGCAACCGCAGCGTGAACCCCACCGGCAGCCAGTACCTGCCCGACGCGGCTAACCCGCGCGCCTATACCGACATGAAGGGCAGCAGCGCTCAGAACGGCAACCCCAACGGCCACCTGGTGCGCCTGAAGGAAGGCACATCCGTGTCGGCCTTCACCTGGGACGTGTACCTGTTCGGCGCGGAAGCGGGCGCCGACAAGACGCTGGTCAACATCTCGTCGCTGACGGCTGACCAGGACTTCTCCAGCCCCGACGGCCTGGCCTTCAGCAAGGCCACCGGCATCTGCTGGATCCAGACCGATGACGGCGCCTACACCGACGTGACCAACTGCATGATGCTGGCCGCCGTGCCTGGCCAGGTGGGTGACGGCGGCAAGAAGACGCTGAGCTACACCAAGGCCGATGGCTCCAAGATGGACATCGTGACCCCCGTGGGCAAGGCCGCGACCGAGAGCACGCTCAAGCGCTTTCTGGTGGGCCCTAGCGGCAGCGAAATCACCGGTGTGGCCGAAACGCCCGATGGCAAGGCCATCTTCGTGAACATCCAGCACCCGGGTGAGACCACCTCGCTGGCCAACCTGGGCGACCCCGCCAAGTACACCAGCCAGTGGCCTTCCAATGCGGGCTACGGCGCGGGCAAGCGCCCCCGCTCGGCCACGATCGTGATCACCAAGAACGACGGCGGCACCATCGGGACCTGATGTGGAGGTGGGAGGGTTCCCTCCCACGGTTCATGGGCCGGCTCTTGAGTCGGCCTTTTTGCTTTTTGGGGGCAGCTAGTGCGCGCGGCCTTGCGATGCTGGCGCTGAGAGCCGCAGCGGCAGATTGCCGTTCCGCTCAATAGTCCGGGCCGTAAGGTGATGCGGGCCGGGCGCGGGATGCGGGGGCCGGTGAGGGGGCTGCTGGAGCCGGCGCCGGTGGGGGCGAGGGTTCTGCGCCGCTGCCAGAACCGCCACCACTGCCAGCGTTGCCCGCGTTGCCCGGTGGGGCTGAATAGTCCATCTGCCCGCGCCCGTCCTTCACCCCCTTGCGCCCGGCCACCTGCCAGGCCGTGCGCTGGTTCACCAGGCCTGCCAGAAACTCCAGCTCTTCGTCGGTGTGGTTGATGGCGCCCGCAGGCGTCAGCAGCCGGCCATTGCGGGGGGCAGGCTCGGCCCAGAAGGCCTGGTGGTAGGACGATTGGCTCACCAGGCTCTCGCTGCCTGCCGCCAGGTCCACGGTGCCGTAGCAGTTGCAGAAATAGCCACGCAGCGCCTGGTCCGGGAACACCTCGGCATAGACCCCCGTGCCCCGGATTCCGGCCGTGGCGGTGGGCAGCACGATCTGGCGGTCGGCGCCCTTGCCCCACACGCTGGCGACGGCGCCGCTCAGCACGCGCAGCGCCTTGACGGCGGTGGGGGTGTCGCTCTCCAGCGCTACGCGCGAGTTCTGGCGCACCATGAAGGCGCTGTTGCCCACGGTGAACACGGCGGTCGAGCCGGGGCCGGTTTCGATGCGGTCGTTGGCGGTGATGGTGTGCTGGGCCGTCAGCGGCTCGCCATTGCGCAGCACGTCACCGCGCAGCTCCACGATGTTGCTGCGGCCCTGCGCATGGGCTGCCGCCCAGCCGCCGGAGGCGACCCACAGCGCGGCGGCCTGCAGCAGGCTGCGCCGCTGGAACCAGGCCAGCTCTTGTTCAGAGCGGCCCAGGAGTTGATGGGGGTGGTGGCGGTGGCTCGTCATGGGGCGCCTCGTGCACGGTGGCCGTGGATGGGGGGTCGAAGCAGTCACGGAAGGTGAACACCACCGACGTGAAGAACATGGCCGCCATCATCATGGCCGCCCCCACCATGATGCCACCGGCCGCCGCACCGGCAAGCCCCGCCACTGCGAGCAGCGCCGAAACAATGCTGACCACCAGGCCCCCCAGCAGGAACACCCCCAGCCAGCCAAGCCCGTAGACCAGAAACGCGCCAAAGTTGCGCACGCAGGCCACGATGCTGAAGAACAGCGCCTTGACCGGCGGCACGCCGTGCCAGTGCACCAGCCCCGGCGCATGCCAGAACAGCAGCGACAGCGGCAGGTACAGCACCATGGACAGCCACATGGCGCTCTGGAAGGCCGGGTCCTGCGCCACCTCCTGCGTCAGCTTGGCGCCACCCAGGTACACCTGGGCAAACTGCCCGCCGTCGATCAGGGCCGACAGGCCCATCACGCCCAGGAAGCCCACCGCATACAGCGCGCCCAGCACCAGCATGTCGCGCAGCCGCTGGCGGCCGGTGCGAAACGCCACCAGCAGCACCGTGGGCATGGGAAACCGCCCCTGCGTGGCCTCGGCGGCCGCCACCATCATGGCCAGCGTGGCCGACGGCAGCAGCGCGAGCGCAATGGCCGGGCCCACCAGGGGCACCATGGTGGCCACCGACATGGAGGCCATGGTCATGAAGAACAGCGCTGCCAGCGCCATGGGCTGCCGCCAGAACGCCCGGATGCCAAGCTTGACCCAGGCCATGCCGGTGCGGGCGGGGACGATGTGGAGTTTCATTGAATGGGGTGCAGGAGAGGATGGGCCGGTTCACGCCGCCTTCGCCGCGCTGCGCCGGAGGCGCAGGCTTGGCGCTGGGAGTTGCGGGCAACAGGCGGGAAGCAACATGCGGAAAGCAACAGGCAGGAATTTACCCCAGCAGCCCATTCCAGCCACGGCGAAGGGGCAGCGCCAGCGTCGTGCTCCCTTGCCAGGTGCGGCCGGGGTCAGGCGTGTACGGGGTGCGCCACGCGGTGGCGCAGCACGCGCTCGAAGTGCGTGGGGTCGTGTGGCGTGAGCATGGAGGCCTCGCGCGGCAGGTAAAAGTCCCACAGCCGCGAGATCCAGAACCGCAGCGCGCCTGCGCGCAGCATGGCGGGCAGCAGCTCGCGCTCTGCGGCAGTCAGCGGGCGCACGGCCTGGTAGGCATCCAGCATGCGCGTGGCGCGTTCGGCATCGTGTGCGCCGGTGGGCAGGTCGATGCACCAGTCGTTCAGGCACACGGCCAGGTCGAACAGCCAGGTGTCCACGCCTGCAAAATAAAAGTCGAAGAAGCCGGTCAGCTCTTCGCCCTCGAACATCACGTTGTCGCGGAACAGGTCGGCATGCACGGGGCCGCAGGGCAGGGCGGCGTAGGCCGAGCCTGCTGCCACATGGTTCTGGTAGGCCAGTTCGGCGCGCAGCAGGGCCGATTGCGCCTCGCCAATGTGCGGCAGCACCACGGGCACGGTTTCGTTCCACCAGGGCAGGCCGCGCAGGTTGGGCTGGCGCCGATCAAAGTCGCGCCCCGCCAGGTGCATGCGCGCGAGCATGGTGCCCACGGCCGCGCAGTGCGCGCCCTGGGGCGCCAGCTGGCTCTTGCCGCGCAGCTTGTTCACCACCGCAGCGGGCTTGCCACACACGGTGTGCAGGATGTCGCCGTTCTTGTCAGCGCGCGGGTCGGGCACGGGCACGCCGCCGTGCGCCAGGTGCTTCATCAGGTACAGGTAGAACGGCAGCTGCTCGGCCGTCAGGCGCTCGAACAGCGTGAGCACGAACGCGCCCTGGTCGCTGGTGAGGAAGTAGTTGGTGTTCTCGATGCCCCCCTCAATGCCGCGCAGCTCTACCAGCTCACCCAGTTGCAAACGGCGCAGCAGCTCGCGCGCCTCGGTGTTGGAGACTTCGGTAAAAACAGCCATCGCTCGAAAGGTATCGAAAAAGAGGAGGGAAGGGGTTGGCGGGGCGTACGCAGAGCCGCAGGGCGGCGCGCCGCCGCTGGAGGCAGGCGGCAAGGCCGCCGCTGGCTCAGAACTTCAGCACGTTCCAGACACGCGGGGCCGTGGTGGTTTCGGCGCCGCTGTTGCTGCCCGCACGGCTGCGGGCGCCATCGGGCGACTGCACTTCGTAGCCCGGCATGTTGCCTGTCTTGGGCTGTACGGAAATGGTCTGGGTCTGGCCGCCCACACGCAGCTCATCGACGCGGCTGCCCGCGTCTTCGACCTGGATGCGCTCGGTGCGCTGGTTGGTGCGGCCTGCTGGTTGCTCTTGATTTGATAGCGTTTCGCGCTTATCTGTTGCGCCCAAAGGGGCATTTTGGCTTGTATTCTGGGCCAGGGCGGTGCCGCAGGCCATGCCCAGCAGCAAGAGAAGGTGAGGAGCGCGCATCGGCCGATTGTAGAGCGCTGCCTGGCAGGCGCCGTGGCGCGGCCCAGCCGTGCACAATTGCCGGATGACTGACAAAAAGACCCTGGTGCTGGTGGACGGCTCCAGCTACCTCTACCGCGCCTTCCACGCCATGCCCGACTTGCGGGCCGTGCCGGGCGACCCTGGCAGCCCTGCCACCGGTGCCATTCGCGGCATGATCAACATGATGCAGGCGCTGCGCAAAGAGGTGCCTGCTGACTACGCTGTCTGCGTGTTCGACGCCTCGGGCCCCACCTTCCGCGATGCCTTGTACACCGAATACAAGGCCACGCGCTCGCCCATGCCCGACGACCTGCGCAGCCAGATCGAGCCCATCCACGAGGTGGTGGACCTGCTGGGCTGGAAGGTGGTGGCCGTGCCCGGCGTGGAGGCCGACGACGTTATCGCCACCCTGGCCAACGTGGCGGCAGCGCAGGGCATTGAGGTCATTGTGTCCAGCGGCGACAAAGATTTGAGCCAGCTGGTCAACGAGCACATCACCATCATCGACACCATGAGCGGCAAGCGCCGCGATGTGGCGGGCGTGACAGCAGAGTTTGGCGTACCGCCTGCGCTGATGGTGGACTACCAGGCCCTGGTGGGTGACACCGTGGACAACGTGCCCGGCGTTACCAAGGTGGGCCCCAAAACAGCCGCCAAGTGGCTGGAAGAATATGGCTCGCTCGACAACCTGATTGCCAACGCCGACGCCATCAAGGGCGTGGCAGGCAACAACCTGCGCGAGGCCATTGCCAGCGGCCAGCTGGCCTTGAGCCGCCAGCTGGTCACCATGAAGACCGACTGCGCGTTGGCCGACTACATCCCCGGCCTGCCCGCGTTTGACGACATCACGCTGGACGCGCCGGACAACGCTGGCCTGCTGCCCTTTTACGAAAAGTACGGCTTCAAGGGCTTGGCCAGCGCCATCAAGGGTGGCGCGGCCCCCGCCGCCACAGCCCCCACCGTCGCCATGCCCGGCCAAAGCGGCGATCTGTTTGCCGATCATTCCGCCAGCACCGTGGCCGAAGAAGCCCAGCACCGCACCGTGGTGTACGACACCATCCTCAACTGGGCCGACTTTGACCAGTGGCTGGAGCGCCTGCAGAAAGCCCCGCTGGCGGCCATCGACACCGAAACCGACTCCCTCGACGAGATGCGCGCGCAAATCGTCGGCATCAGTTTCAGCGTACAGCCCGGCGAGGCCGCCTACATTCCCCTGCGCCACGAAGGCCCCGATGCGCCAGAGCAACTGTCCATCGACGAAGTGCTCGCCCGCCTCAAGCCCTGGCTGGAAGACCCCAAGCACCACAAGCTGGGCCAGCACATCAAATACGACCGCCATGTGTTCGCCAACCACGGCATTGAGGTGCAGGGCTACGCGCACGACACCATGCTGCAAAGCTACGTGCTCGAAGTGCACAAGCCCCACAACCTGACCAGCCTGGCCGAGCGCCACACCGGCCGCAAGGGCATCACCTATGAAGACCTGTGCGGCAAGGGCGCGCACCAGATCCCGTTTGCGCAAGTGCCCGTGGACAAAGCCGCCGCCTATTCGTGCGAAGACTCTGACCAGACCCTGGACGTGCACAACGCCTTGTGGCCCCTGCTGCAGGCCGATGACAAACTGCGCTTCATCTACGAACTGGAGATGCAGAGCAGCGAGGCCCTGTACCGCATCGAACGCAACGGCGTGCTCATCGACGCCCCCACGCTGGCCGCGCAGAGCCACGAGCTGGGCCAGCGCATCTTGCAGCTCGAAACCGAGGCGTATGAGATTGCAGGCCAGCCCTTCAACCTGAGCAGCCCTAAGCAACTGGGCGAAATCTTCTTCGACAAGCTGGGCATGCCCGTGGTCAAAAAGACCGCCACCGGCGCCCGCAGCACCGACGAAGAAGTGCTGGAAAAGCTGGCCGAGGACTACCCCCTGCCCGCCAAGCTGCTGGAGCACCGGGGCCTGGTCAAGCTCAAAGGCACCTACACCGACAAGCTCGCCCAACTGGCCCTGCCACGCACAGGCCGCGTGCACACGCACTACGCGCAGGCCGTGGCCGTCACAGGCCGCTTGTCCAGCAACGATCCCAACCTGCAGAACATCCCCATCCGCACCCCCGAAGGCCGCCGCGTGCGCGAGGCCTTTGTGGCCCCTGCAGGCCGCGTGATCGCCAGCGCCGACTACTCCCAGATCGAGCTGCGCATCATGGCCCACCTGAGCGGCGACCACTCGCTGCTGCACGCCTTCCACGCCGGGCTGGACGTGCACCGCGCCACTGCCGCTGAAGTGTTTGGGGTGGAGGTCGATCAGGTCACCAGCGAGCAACGCCGCTACGCCAAGGTCATCAACTTTGGCCTCATCTACGGCATGAGCAGCTTTGGCCTGGCCAAGAACCTGGGCATCGAGACCAAAGCAGCCGCCGCCTACATCGACAAATACTTCCAGCGCTACCCCGGCGTGAAGCAGTACATGGACGACACCAAGGCCGCCGCCAAATCCATGGGCTACGTCGAAACCGTGTTTGGCCGACGCCTCTACCTGCCCGAAATCAACTCCCCCAACGGCCCCCGCCGCGCCGGTGCCGAGCGCGCCGCCATCAACGCGCCCATGCAAGGCACGGCGGCAGACTTGATCAAGCTGGCCATGGTGGCCGTGCAAAAAGAGCTGGACGCGCACAAGCCGGACATCAAGATGATCATGCAGGTGCACGATGAACTGGTGTTCGAGCTGCCCGAGGGCGAGGTGGACTGGCTCAAGACCCACATTCCGCGCTTGATGGCCGAGGTGGCGGCGCTGAAGGTGCCGTTACTGGCGGAGGTGGGAGTGGGGGCTAATTGGGATAAGGCGCATTGAGGTTGTGAGGGCAAGCTCGGCAAGTGTCTATCAGACTGGGTCTTGGGACGTGTTAACCAAGGTCATCGGAGGCTTAAATGCTCGTTGAGACAACGTTTCATCTAATCGCAGTTAACCGCGTTGCCGACGTTTCTGTCTGGACTAGGCAGATGGGTATCTCCCCCAGTGGTAAAGCGCAACGCGGGGATATCACCGGTAAAGTTCCTTCTCCGGATTCATGGTGGGCTCTCGTCCGAGAAAAGCGCGAGTCCGCAGGGGTAGAGCGAGAGCTTCAGGAGCTGTTGCGAGAACTGCTGCCGCACAAGCACGAGATTACGGCGCTCGCCGCTTCGGAAAATTTAGAAGTAACAGTGACCTCTTACGTTTGGGGAGCGCACGGCCAAGGGCTGGTAGCGGATCTTTCTCCTGCCATGCTCCGTAGTCTTTCCGAGCTGGGTTGTTCGTATTCGGTTGTAGCGTATGAATCGCCGTGAGGCCTGCCATCGCGGGATAGGGGCGGGCTACTTAGCGGGACATTCGGTTCAGCCCAGCAATAAGTCAATGGCATCGCTAGACTCCTTTGATAGCCGCAAGAGACCCCTTTCGCTTCGCCTATCAATTTGCTTGGAGCCCTGCATGCACGATCGCACTCCCTACGCCCCCCCCGCCATCTGGCAATGGAACAAAGAAAACGGCGGCCACTTCGCCAGCATCAACCGGCCTGTTGCCGGGGCTACGCACGACAAGGAGCTGCCTGTAGGCAAGCACCCGCTGCAGCTCTACTCGCTGGGCACGCCCAATGGCGTGAAGGTGACCGTGATGCTGGAAGAGCTGCTGGCGCTAGGCCACAGCGGGGCAGAGTACGACGCGTGGCTGATTCGCATCAACGAGGGAGAGCAGTTCGGCAGCGGCTTCGTGTCTGTGAACCCCAACTCCAAGATCCCCGCGCTGCTGGACCGCACCGACCCGGCCAACCCGGTGCGGGTGTTTGAGTCCGGCGCCATCCTGATGTACCTGGCAGAGAAGTTCGGCAGCGCCTTTTTTCCCAAGGAAGGTGCGGCGCGGGCGGAGTGCCTGTCGTGGCTGTTCTGGCAGATGGGTAGTGCGCCGTTTGTGGGTGGCGGGTTTGGGCATTTTTATGCCTATGCGCCGGTCAAGATCGAGTACGCGATTGACCGCTATGCGATGGAGGCCAAGCGTCAGCTGGATGTGCTGAACCAGCGCCTGGCCGTGACCGAATACGTGGCGGGCGATGAGTACACGGTGGCCGACATGGCGATCTGGCCCTGGTATGGCCTGATGGTGAAGGGCCAGGCCTACAACGCAGGCGAGTTTTTGCAGGTGCATGAATACACGCATGTGGTGCGCTGGGCCGAGCAGGTGGCCAAGCGCCCGGCAGTGCAGCGCGGGCGCAAGGTCAACCGCGTCAATGGAGACCCGGCCAGCCAGCTGCGCGAGCGGCATGACGCCAGCGACTTTGACACCAAGACGCAGGACAAGATCGAGGCGGCGGCGGCAGCGGCTTCTTCACCCGCACGCTGAGTGTTTTTTGCAAGGCGTCACTATGATCACTTTGTATGACTGCGCCACCGCGCCCAGCCCGCGCCGTGCGCGCATCCTGCTGGCAGAAAAGGGCGTGACCCACAACACCGTGCAGGTGGACCTGCGCAATGGCGAGCAACTGGGTGACGCGTATCGCCAGATCAACCCGCAGTGCACAGTGCCCGCGCTGCGCACCGAAGAGGGTCTGCTGCTGACTGACAACGCGGCGATCACGGCGTATGTGGAGGCGCGCTACCCGCAGCCTGCACTGCTGGGCGAGACGCCTGCAGAAAAGGCCGAGATTGCGAGCTGGAACTGGCGCATGGAGTTCGAGGGCCTGCAGGCCATTGCCGAGGCGCTGCGCAACAGCGCGCCCGCCATGGCCAACCGGGCATTGCCCGGCGCGGTGGACTACCCGCAAATCCCGGCCCTGGCCGAGCGTGGACTGGTGCGTGTGGGGCAGTTCTTCCACCTGCTCAACGAGCGCCTGGCAGGCCGTGACTTCATTGCCACCGACCGCTTCAGCGTGGCCGACATCACGGCGGTGGTGGCGGTGGACTTTGCGCGTGTGGTCAAGCACAAGCCCGGCGACCAGCATCCGCACCTGCTGCGCTGGCGCGCGGCCATGGCGGCGCGGTCGTCGATGTCGTTGTAGCCTCAGACGCTTGCAGTGGGCGCGGTTTGAGTGCGCCATTTATCAATGGGTACATGCAAGGATTGCGCTTGCGGCCCATTCCTTGCATCGTCAGCCCATGCGCCTTCGCCACATAGAAGTTTTCAACGCCGTCATGCTCACCGGCAGCGTGAGCGCGGCGGCTCGCCTCATCAACGTCACGCAGCCTGCGGTCAGCCGTATCCTGGCGCATGCCGAATTGCAACTGGGCTTTCCGCTGTTCCATCGCCTCAAGGGCAAGCTGGTGCCCACCACCGAGGCGCAGACCCTGTACCCGCACATCGAGCGCCTGTTCACCCAGCTGGACGATGTGCAGCGCCTGGCCAACAGCCTCAAGAGCGACCAGCGCGAGGGCGAGCTGCACATCCTGAGCGTGCTGGCGCTGAGCTACGAGGTGTTGCCACGCGCGCTGCGGTTCTTTCGGCAGAAGCACCCGGACGTGAAGGTCACCATCGATGCGCTGCACTCGCCGCAGATCGTGTCGGCCCTGGTGCTGCAGGAGGCGGATGTGGGTTTTGTGTTCAGCGCCATTGCCCACCCCGCGCTCACGCAAGAGCACCTGGCCGATGGCCGCATGGTGTGTGTGGCGCCTAAGGGCATGCTGAGCGCTGCGCTGGTGGCGGCAGGGGTGGTGCACCTGTCTGACCTGGCAGAAACGCCCGTGGTGCGGCTCGATGTGCGCGACCCCATCGGCACGGTGGTCAACCATGCCTGCCGCGAAGCGGGGGTGGGGCTGCAGACGGCGATCACGGTGCAGACCTACCACGCTGCGCTGGCATTGGCGCACCACGGCCACGCGGTGGCGGTGGTGGACACATGCACGGCGGCGTCGGCCGACCGCAGCAAGGTCGATGTGCTGGCACTGGCGCCGCATATTGCCGTGCCCATCAAGTCATTGCGCACCGTGAACCGGCCCAGCTCGCTGCTGGCCAGCGCCATGACGCAGTGCATGCGCCAGGCGGTGGCCGAGACGCTGGAGTCGGTGGGTCTGCGGGAAGCCGAGTAACGCTTTTATTGGGCGACTTCCACCCACTTCAAACCACTTGAAGCCGTTCACGCTGAGCTCGTCGAAGCGCCGCGCGTGGCTTCGACAAGCTCAGCCCGAACGGTGGTTCAAGCTCAACAATGCAGGGCCAACATCGCGGGCTGTCGTTGGTCCGCGTCAGCGTCAAGCCGCTGGCGCCACCAGTTCGGCCACCTGCGCTGCCGTGCCAAACGCCAGCGTAAAGCCCAGCGCGCCGTGGCCCGTGTTCAGCAGCAGGTTGTCGGGGGCGTGGGGGTGCCTGCCCACCAGTGGCACGCCCGTGGGCGTGGCCGGGCGCATGCCGGTCCAGGGGCGCAGTTCACCGAAGTCGCTGCAGCCCGGAAACAGCGCACGGGTGGCTTCGCGCAGGCTCTGGATGCGCGCGGGTGGGATATGGTGGTTGTGCCCCACCAGTTCGGCCATGCCCGCCACGCGCAGCCGCTGGCCGATGCGTGCAAACACCACCTTGCGCGCCGCGTCGGTCACGTTGACGCGGGGCGCGGCATTGGCAGCGTCCGTCGTATCCAGCGTGATGCTGTAGCCCTTGAGCGGATAGACGGGCAGGCGAAAACCCAGCGTCTGCGCCGCCTGGTGGCTGGCACTGCCCAGGGCCAGCACAAACTGCTGTGCCTCGATGGCGCCCGCGCTGGTCTGGACGGCTGCAATGCGCTGCGCGCGGCGCACAAAACCCTCGATGCGGGCGCCGAGCACAAAATGCACCCCGCGCGCGGCCAAAATCCTGTGCAGGCCCTGGCACACCGCCAGGCAATCGGCCGCGCATTCGCTGGGCGTGTGGATGGCGCCTGCGATGTGGCTCTGGTAGTGCTGCAGAGCGGGTTCAATCTCCACGCAGCGCTGGGGCGATACGGATTCTTGCTCGCTGCCCCAGGCGCGCTGCAGCTCCATCTGCCGCTGTGCTGCGGCGAGGCCAGCGGGGGTGCTGTACAGCACGAGCTTGCCGGTGCTGGAGAAATCGCAGTCCAGCTGCTCAGCCTGCCGCATGGCTTCAAAACCGTGGCGGCTGAGTGTGGCCAGGGCCAGCAGCTGCTCGGTGCTGCGCTCGGACGTGCGCCGGTTGCAGGCCCGCAAAAACTCCAGGCCCCAGCGCCACTGGTGCACGTCCCACTGCGGGCGCATCTTGAGCGGTGAGCGGGGCGACAGCAGCAGTTCGGGCAACTGTTGCCACAGGTCGGCATTGGCCAGAGGCTGCACATAGCTGTAGCTCAATTGCGCGCCATTGCCGCCGCTGGCGCCTGTGCCGGGTTGGGCCTGGTCGATCACGGTCACCTGCATGCCGCGCTGGTGGAGTTCATACGCGGTGGCCAGGCCCACGATGCCTGCGCCAAGGACACATACCTGCATCTTGTGTGTTCTACGTTGTTGACTGAAAGTCAATGTAGGGTGAGGGCTGGCCTTTGAACAATGCCAATGCCATGCGCAGCCATGCCGGGAAGTTATGCGTGTGCACCGGTGGGAGGCGGGGCGTGTGAAAAAGCCCCTTGTAGCGGGCGCAATGGCACTTGGATGGTGCGGCGGCGTGCACCAAATCGGTGGCATAACTTTTGGTCATGACATACCCGTGCAAATGAATTGTTCAACGGCGGCGCGAATTTTTACAGTGCCCCTGCGTTCCGAATTTTTCAATCACCCACCTGATTTTTCGCAAAGGGATTCCCATGAAGCTCTCCGCCGTCACCTCCGCCGCCATCGTGGTTACCGGCCTGCTGGCCAGCACCGTCGTCAGCGCCGATACCCTCAAGAAGGTTGCCGAGTCGGGCAAGATCACGCTGGCCTACCGCGAGTCGTCGGTGCCCTTCAGCTACCTGTCGGGCCCGGGCGTGCCCGTGGGCTTTGCGGTGGACATCTCCAACGCGGTGGTCGATGCCGTGAAGAAGCGCGTGAACAACCCTGCCCTCAAGGTGGAGCTGCAGGCGGTGACATCGCAGAACCGCATTCCGCTGCTGACCAACGGCACCATCGACCTGGAGTGCGGATCGACCACCAACAACAGCGTGCGCGGCAAGGATGTGCAATTTGCCGTCAACTACTTCTACACCGGCACGCGCCTGCTGACCAAGAAAACCTCGGGCGTCAAGAACTACGCCGACCTGGCCAAGAAGAAGGTGGCCAGTACCTCGGGCACCACCAATGCGCAGGTGATTCGCAAGTACAACCGCGACCAGAACCTGGACATGGACATCGTGCTGGGCAAGGACCATGACGATTCCTTGTTGCTGGTGGAATCGGGGCGGGCCGAGGCGTTTGCGATGGATGACATCCTGCTGTTTGGCCTGATGGGCAACCAGCGCAACCCGGCCGAGTGGACGGTGGTGGGCGATTCGCTGCAGGTGGAGCCCTATGCCTGCATGCTGCGCAAGGACGACCCGCAGTTCCAGGCGCTGGTCAACGGCGTGATCGGCGGGATGATGAAGTCCGGCGAATTCGACAAGCTCTATACCAAGTGGTTCATGTCGCCCGTGCCGCCGCGCAACCAGAACCTGAACCTGGCCATGAGCAAAGAGCTGCGCGAGAACCTGGTGGCGCAGAGCGACAAGCCCGCCCAGTAAGCCGGAGCGCACATGTCTTTGGTGTCTGCAAGCCCCACGCACGCCCCGCAGGTGGTGGGCATCCTGGGCGGTATGGGCCCCGCCGCCGGAGCGGATTTTGTGCGCCTGTTCGTGCAGGCCTGCACAACACGCATGGAGGTGTTGGGTATTCCGGTGCGTGATCAGGCCTACCCCGAGCATTGGCTGGCGCAGGTGCCCATCCCGGACCGCACGGCCGCGCTGAGCGACACGCGCCCCGGTGCCCACCAGCCCGCAGACCCGATGCTGCAGGCCACCGGGCGACTGGCCGCGCTGGGTGCGCGGGTGGTGGCGATTGCCTGCAACACGGCCCACGCGTGGCACGGCATCCTGCAGCAGCGGTTTCCGCAGATGGTGGTTTTGCACGGTGTGCAGGAGGTGGTGGCCGAGCTGGCGGCGCGCAAGGTGCAGGGCGTGGGGCTGCTGGCCACGCGTGGCGCCTACGACGCCGGTCTGTATCAGCGCGAGCTGGAGCGGGCGCGCATCGATTGCTTTGTGCCCGACGATCCTGAGCGCGAGCAGTTGATGCAGGGCATCTACGAAGGCGTGAAAGCGGGCAACTACCCGCTGGCGCGCCAGCGCTTTGAAGCCGTGTCGATTGCGCTGCAGGAGCGCTACGGCGTGTCCACGCTGATCATGGGCTGCACCGAGATTCCGCTGGCGCTGTCGGAGCACCCCCGGCTGGAAGGAATATCGCTGGTGAACCCCTCGGTGGTGCTGGCCTCGGCTCTGGCCCGGCATGCCTACAGCGACCGGCATGCCTACAGCGATACCGAGCGCGCCTGCTGAGCCCGACGCTGCGGGATGCCCGAAGGGGTGCGGCTTCTTTTTCTCGCCACGATCTCCCAGCCCGACTGGGGTGGCGGCTTCCTGAATGAAGGTGAAAGTCATGGCATTCACGACGGTTGGCAAGAGGCTGGGCGCGAGCGTGGGGGCGGCAATGCTCGCGTTCGCGTTCGGCGGAGCAGGGGGTGGCAAGGCGTGGGCCCAGTCGGCGGCACCATCTTTGCCGCCACCTGCCGCGGGTGGCACGCTGCAACGCATCCAGTCCAGCGGTGTGGTGGTCATCGGCCACCGGGAATCGTCCATGCCAATGTCCTATGTGGCCAATGGAACCCCCATGGGCTACAGCGTGGACGTCTGCCTGCAGCTTGCGCAGGCGCTGGGGCGCCACCTCAAGCTGCGCGAGACCAAGGTGGCCTACCGCCTGGTCACGTCCAGCACCCGCTTTGATGCCATTGAAAAAGGCGAGGTGGACCTGGAATGTGGCTCCACCACCAACACGGCAGCGCGCCGCCAGCGTGTGGCGTTCACCATTGCGCATTTCATCGCCTCGTCGCGCATCGTGGTGCAAAGCGACAAACCGTATTCGCGCATCGAAGACCTGGACGGCAAGACGCTGGCGTCCACGGCGGGCACCACCAACATCGATTCGCTGGCGCGTGAGGCGGCCACCAAGTCGGTGCGTGTGCGCATCGAGCCCGCCAAGGACCACGCCGAGGGCTTTGGCTGGGTGGTGAGCGGCAAGGTGGAGGGGTTTGCGATGGACGACGTGCTGCTGTACGGGCTGCGCGCCAGCCATGCCAAGCCGCAGGACCTGAAGGTCATCGGCAAGCCCATGACCATCGAGCCCTATGCGGTGGCGTTTGAGCGCAACAACCCCGAACTCAAGGCCGTGGTGGATGCCGAGCTGCGCCGCCTGATCCAGACCCGCGAGCTGCACCGGCTGTACGACAAGTGGTTCACTCAGCCGATTCCGCCCCAGGGCATCAACCTGGGCATGCGCATGCCACACCTGCTGGTGGATTCGCTCAAGTACCCGTCGGACTACGTGCCGCAGTAGGCCGGGCAGTGCTCCAGGCCTGGCATGCAACGCCAGTGACGCCGGGCAGGATCAAGGGCCCGGGTCAAACACCTCCAGCCGGTTGCGGCCGCCATGTTTGGCGCGGTACAGGGCCGCGTCGGCGGCCTGCACCAGGCTGTCTGGCTGGGCTCCGGGGCGCGGCACCATGCTGGCCACACCCGCGCTGAGCGTGACGGTGGGCGCTGTGGGCGAGCGGGGATGGGCCAGGGCGGCTTCGCGCAGGCTGTCCATGCAGCGCTGGGCGGCCGTCACCGCGTCGGCCACGGTGGCGTCAGGCAGCAGCAGCACAAACTCTTCGCCGCCATAGCGGGCGGCAATTTCGTCTGCGCGGCGGATATTGCCCTGCAGCAGCTGGGCCACGCGGCGCAGGCATTCGTCGCCCGCCAGGTGGCCATAGTGGTCGTTGTAGAGCTTGAAATGGTCGATGTCGATCAGCACCACGGCCAGCGGCAGGTGGTGACGGCCGCAGCGCATCCACTCGGCGGCCAGCCGTTCGTCAAAGCGGCGCCGGTTGCTGATGCCGGTCACGCCGTCGGTGGTGGACAGCAGGGCCAGCTTGGCGTTGGCGGCGGCCAGTTCCTGCTCCTTGCGCACCAGCTGGGTCACGTCGGTGCGCACACCGGCAATGCCGCCCTGGGGCGTGCGCCGCTCGTCGGCCTGCAGCCAGCGGCCCTCGGGCAGGCGTTGCAGCACGGCCTGGTTGGCCGCGCGGTGGTCGGCCACGCGCTGGGCGACCCAGCCCTCTTCGTTGCCCACGGCGTCCAGGTACTGGCCCCGCTCGGCGCCATAACGAGCAATCTGCTCGAACGTGCTGCCCGGCACGATCACCGGCGCCGAGATGGGGTAGAGCCTGCGGTACTGTGCGTTGCACACCACCAGCCTGTCGTCGGCATCGAACAGGGCGAACCCTTCGGGCAGGGATTCGACTGCGTCCTGGAGCAGCTGGCGCGCCTGCTGGGCGGCCTCCTGGGCGCTCTCCAGGGCCTGGCGCTGCTCGATCAGGTCTGTGATGTCCAGACGCACCGCCACCACGTAGTTCTCGGGGGTGCGGGTTTCGTAGATGTTGATCCAGCGCCCGTCGGCCAGGCGCTGCACCAGGGTGGATGTGCGGCTGCCGTGCTCGGACAGGCGCTCGGCAATCCAGGCCTCTTCGCGGCCCTGGGCCGAGGGGATCAGGCCCCGCTCCACCGAGTAGCGCAGGATGTCGGCAAAGCCCTTGCCCAGATGCTCTGCGTAGTTCATGTGCGGGTACATGCGCGAGAGCTGCTGGTTGAAAAGCACCAGGCGGTCCTGCTCGTCAAAGATCTCAATGCTCACGGGCAGGGCTTCGACCGCACGCTCCAGCAGCTGCCGGATGCGCTGGTTCTCTTGCCGGGCGGCATCGACCTTGTGGCGCTGCTCGATCAGGTCGCTGATGTCCAGACGCACCACCACTGTCATGCCCGAGGGCGTGCGGCTTTCGTGCATGTGCATCCAGGCGCCGTTGGGGTAGTGGCGCACCTCTGGGCCGGGCCGGTGGCCACGAAGCGCCATTTCGTGCGCCAGCCACAGCTCTTCCTGGCCACTGGCCTCCTGGGGGATGCCGTGGCGCAGGCCCGCGCGCAGCAGCTCTTCGTAGGTCTTGCCCAGCGACTCCGCCACCGGCAGGTGCGGGCGCAGCCGCGCCATCTGGTCATTGCACAGCACCAGGCGGTCGCTCTCGTCATAGATTTCGAGCCCGGCGGGCATGGCATTGACGGCCTCGCGCAGGCTGCGTTCGGCGCGCTCGGCATCGTGCAGCGCCTGCTTGAGGGCGCGTTCCTTGTGCACGACATCGGTGATGTCGGCACGCAGCACCACCACGCCGCCCCCTTCGGTGAGGCGTTCGGTGATCCGCATCCAGCGGTCGCCCTCGACCTCCTGCACTTCAGGCAGCTCGGGGGCGCGATGGCGGGCCATGCGGTGTGCGAGCCAGGTGTCCACGTCGGGCCGCGCGTCCACAATGTGGCCCGAGCGCGCGGCGCGGCGCAGCACATCCTCGAACAGCGTGCCGTATTCGACCGCCATCGAGGTGCCCGTGTTCACCTCGCGGTACTGGGCGTTGCAAAGCACCAGGCGGTCGTCAGCGTCGTAGATGGCCAGCCCGTCCGGCAGGATGTCGAGTGTGGCCGACAGCTGGGTGCTGGCGCGCCGGGCGGCTGCCTGGGCCTCGCTGGCCGTGGCGCGCAGTGCCCACACCTGCCGCACCAGCCACCATGACAGCAATGCGCTGGCCACCAGCCCGGCCCCGGCAGCCGTGAATGCAATGCGGGTCGCCAGGTCCATGGACCGGCTGGCCAGCGCCCAGGTGAGCAGGGCCAAGCCGCCAGCACCACAAACCCCCGCCACCAGCAACGCCAGCAGGTGTCCGCGCGGCAGGGTGGGGGGCGTGGTGCGGTGCATGCGGTGGGGCAGTCGCGGCGAGGGGCTGAGGGGCTGGGCTACCTGGGGGGCACGGGGTGGGTTGGTGGGGGCGCACACGGCAGGCGCCGGGCGGTTCGAAGAAAGTCTAGCAGTGCTGCCCCAATTTCGATACCCGAAAATGCCGCCCTGCGGTAAACCCCAGCGGGGCCACGGGCCGCTGGGAAGCGCGCCCTGGGGGCTGCAGCCAGGCGGCCTGCAAAACCCAGCAACAAGCCCTAGACTGCGGGGCTCGTCCCTTTCTTGGCCCCCCTTTTTCGGAGAACCCCATGCTCAATGACGACCTCCACACCGACGCCCATGCCCTGCTGCCGGGCCGCACCACTGATGCGGGCGCCACCCGCCGCACTGCTCTGCAAGCGGCGCTGGGCCTGGGCTACGCGGCTGCCGCCGCACCCATCATGGCCCAGACGGCCATTGCCACACCGGCCGATGGGCTGACGGCGGGCGAGGTGAGCTTCACGGTCAATGGCTTCAAGGTGCCCGCCTACCGCGCGGCACCGGCGGGCAAGACGGGCCTGCCGGTGGTGCTGGTGATCCAGGAGATTTTTGGCGTGCACGAATACATCGCCGACACCTGCCGCCGGTTTGCCAAGGCGGGCTACCTGGCCATTGCGCCCCAGCTGTACGCGCGCCAGGGCGACCCTTCGCAATACACCGAAATCGCCAAGCTCATGGCCGAGGTGGTTTCCAAGGTGCCCGATGCCCAGGTGATGGCCGACCTGGATGGCGCCGTGCAGTGGGCCGCCGCCAACGGTGGCGACGCGGCGCGGGTGGGCATCACCGGCTTTTGCTGGGGGGGGCGCATCACCTGGCTGTATGCCGCGCATGGCCCCGTCAAGGCCGGTGTGGCCTGGTATGGCCGCCTGGTGGGCCAGGCGAGCGAACTCACGCCCAAGCACCCCGTGGACATCGCCCCCATCCTCAAGGCGCCCGTGCTGGGCCTGTATGGTGAAAAAGACACCGGCATCCCCCTTGACACGGTTGATAAGATGAAAGCTGCCCTGGCCGGTGGCTCGCCGCAGGCCAAGGCATCGGAATTTGTGGTGTACCCCGACGCGCCCCATGCCTTCCATGCCGACTACCGTGCGAGCTATCGCAAGGAAGCGGCCGAGGATGGCTGGAAGCGTGCGCTGGCCTGGTTCAAGGCGCAGGGCGTGGTCTGACCCCCTGTGCCCCTGGATCCGGCCCTGTGCCGGTGGGCCGACTGCAGCCGCCCCCAACGGGGGCGGCTTTTTTATCGCGATTTCGGGTGTGGTTTTTTGAAAGAAAATAGGCCCTGGCGCCTGTCTATAAAGCGCAATTAGCTATGACTTTGATAGCAATCATTCTGGCCACACTGGCCGCAGGCATTGGCAGCGTGTGGCTGGCCGCACTGCTCATGCGGCTGGGCCTGGGCGGGCGGGCCGACAGTGTGGGCCCGCAGCACCTCCTTAGCCTGGCGGCAGGGGCCCTGCTGGCCACGGCTTTCATGCACCTGCTGCCCGAGGCGTTCGAGAGCCAGGCGGGTGCGCACGACCTGTTTGCCACCCTGCTGGTGGGCGTGGTGTTCTTCTTCCTGCTCGACAAGGCCGAGCTGTGGCACCACGGGCATGAGCACAGCCACCCCGCGCCTGCCGCACAGGACCACGCCCACGGCCAGGGGCATACCCACGATGCCCACCACGGCCATGACCATGGCCATGCGCACCACCACCATGGCCCGCGCTCGGGCGGCTGGGCCGTGTTGACCGGCGACAGCGTGCATTGTTTTGGCGACGGCATCCTGATCGCCTCGGCCTTCCTGGCCGACATCCGCCTGGGGGTGATTGCTGCCGTGTCGGTGCTGGCGCACGAGGTGCCGCACCACATGGGCGATCTGGTGGTGCTGCGCCAGACCAGCACCAACCGCCGCATGGCGCTGGTCAAGGTGTCGCTGGCGGGCGCGGTGACGGCGCTGGGCGGGGTGGTGGGCTACTTCCTGGTGGGGCAGCTGCAGGACTTTTTGCCGTACTTCCTGGCCGTGGCGTCGAGCAGTTTTGTGTATGTGGCGCTGGCCGACCTGATCCCCCAGCTGCAAAAGCGCCTCACGGCGCGCGAGACCATTGCGCAAATCGCCTGGCTGATCGCAGGCATGGTGATCGTGACGCTGGTGAGCGGCGCGGCGCACGCGCATTGACGGTGAATCGCCCCTGCGCAATGCGCAGCCCCCGTCAGCGCGGGGCGGGGGGCCTGGGTTTCAGGTAGAAGGCGTTGCCCTGGCGCGCCGATCTGGAGGGCACCACATCCAGCACGGCCGCGTGGCGCTGCAAGGCCAGCACGCCGGTGTGGCTCAAAAAATTGCCATTGCTGCGGCGGTGTGGTTCGTACCGCGCCCCTTTCCCTTCGTTGATGAACACGAGGAGAAACTCGCCTTCCGCCACGCTGGCAGGGGATTCTTTCAGGCAGTCAGGCGCCAGATCACCCAGGTCTTTGCAGACAGCTTGCCGGGTGCTGTAGGGGGTGTAGATGCGCACCTGCGTCCACGCAAATTCGGCCGCCCGGGCCATGTCCACCATGCCGCTGTTGCGGGCCTGCTCGCCAATGCGGTCAGACACGGTGGGCTGGCCACAGGCCGCCAGACCCAGCAGGGCTACACAAGCCCACGGCCAGGCGCTATGGCGCTGCAGCGGAGCTGCGGACCGGCGGTTCACGGCGGCCTGCCCGGGGTTGGTGGATGGGAGATGCTGCATTTCAAATAGGTTCGCAGTGGCTGGCACGCTCTTGTGCTTGGGGCCAGGGGGAGTGATGCAGATCAGTCAGCGTAAGTCCCTGCCTGCCGGATCAATGCGCCCCAGCGGTCCACCTCGGAAGACAGCTGAGTGCGCAGGCCCTCTGGCGTTTGCAGTTCTGGTTTGACGACCACCACCCCCACGTCATCCAGCCGCTTGATGAGTGCAGGGTCTTTCAACGCCGCTTTCAGCGCCGTGTTGAGGGCTGCCAGCACCGGGGCGGGTGTGGCCTTGGGGGCATAGAGGCCGTGCCAGACCACCACCTCGAAGTCTTTCAGTCCGGCCTCGCGCAGCGTCGGCGCATCCGGCAGGGGCTTGAGCCGTTCGCGGGTGGTGACGCCGTAGAGCTTGACCTTGCCCGACTTGATGTGTTGCACCGTCTGCATCGACTGGTCGCACATCAGGTCCACCTGCCCGCCGATCAGGGCGGTCAACGCAGGCGCGGTCCCCTGGAAGGGCACGGTCGTGCTCTCGGCGCCCACCGCCTGCTGCAACAGCATGCCGCACAACTGCGACGCCGCACCCAGCCCTGCGTGCGAGAGGTTGACGGCCTTTCCTTCCCGCTTGAGGTAGCTGATCAACTCCTGCGGGGTTTTGGCGGGCAGGTCGGGGCGCCCGATGACCGTCATGGGCACATCGGCCACCTGGCCAAGGTATTCGAAATCCTTCAGCGGGTCGAAAGACAGCTTGCGGTAGAGGCTGGGCGCGGTGGACATGCCGATGTGGTGCAGCAGCAGCGTGTAGCCGTCCTTGGCAGCGCGTGCCACCGAGGCAGAGGCCACCGTTCCGCCTGCGCCCGCACGGTTTTCCACGATCACCGTCTGGCCCAGGCTTGCGCCCATGGACTGCGCCAATGCGCGCCCCAGCAGGTCCGTCGGGCCACCGGCCGCAAACGGAATCACCAAGGTGACGGGCTTGGTGGGAAAAGCTTGTGCATGTGCGCCGAAGGAACCCACGGCCGCGACGGCCGCCACCAGCGCCAAGACGCAGCGCTGCAAGAAGGCCGCTCGTTGCGGTGCGGCGGCGGTTGTGGTGGCGCCTGCGGCGCGGGCAATGGGCCAGGGGAGGGAGTTGCGCATGGTGCTCCTTGGAACGGTGAAGAGGTTCGCCGGAGTATCTGGCGCAGGTATTGCGGAAACAATCTGCTGACTGTGAAGCTGTTATTCACACTTTGTGTTGAATGGGTGCCCAAGTCGGCGCCTGCAGCGTGCCGGTGGTGCTCCATTTGCGCAGGGGCTTCTGGGCGAGGCGCTCAGGCCATGGGCGGTACCGAGGGCGCGCTCCGTGAGCGCTGCCCATGCCGCGCAGAAAAGTGCGGTGAAGGCCCAGCAGCGCGGGTTCAGCGCGCCAGCTCTTCCCGCACCGCCGCCACCTGCCTGCGCGACACCGCCAGCAGCTCAGTCGATCCCTGCAGCCGCACGGCCCAGCCTTCGCCTTCTTCGGGGTCGTAGTGTTTTTCGAGCGCGCGCACGGCGCGGCGGGCCACCAGGGCGTTGCGGTGGATGCGCATGAACCGGGGGGCGAACTTGGCTTCGATCTCGCTGAGCGAGCCGTCCATGATGTAGCTGCGGGTGGGGGTGCGCACGGTCACGTACTTTTGTTCGGCCTTGAAGTACAGCACCTCGGCCAGGGGCAGGCGCTCGGTGCGGCCCCGGTCCTGGATCAGCAGGGTTTCGCCCTCGGGCACGCTGGGGGCTGCGGCCGGAGCCGGGGCGCGGGCGCTGCGCTGCACCTTGGCCAGCGCCTGCTGCAGGCGCTCGCGGCGCACGGGTTTGGTGAGGTAGTCCACGGCGTCCAGTTCGAACGCGCTCACGGCATGGTCGGCATGGGCCGTGACAAACACCACCGCCGGGGGCTGGGGCAGGGTTTGCAGTGCATGCGCCAGCGAGAGGCCGTCCTGCCCCGGCATGTGGATGTCCAGCAGCACCAGGTCGAACGCCCGCCCGCCCGTGGGGCCGAGCTGCGCCAGGGCCTCGCCCGCGTTGGCGGCCTCGGCCACGGTGATGCGCTGGGTGTCCGTGCAGTCGGACAGCAGGGTGCGCAGGCGGCTGCGGGCCAGGGCTTCGTCGTCAACGATGAGGATGTTCATGGGCGGTCAAAGGGTGGGTAGTCATCCAGGGGCGCATGCTCGTCAGGGGCGGGCACCGCGCCCCGGCGCAGCGGTGGCGCTCCCCGGCGCACGGGGTGCCGCGCGCGGGAGGGGGGGCCGGGGTTCTTTTTGGGCTCGGGCACGGGCAGTGAAATGCGCACCTGGTACAGGCCATCCTGCACGCCCGCCGTGAATTCGCCCTGCACGTCGTGCAGCAGTGCCAGCCGGGCGCGCACATTGGCCAGCGCAATGCCATGCCCCTTGCTGCTGCCCGCACCGCCGTCGTCCGGCGTGCCATGGCGGCCATCCTTGGGGGGCAGGGTGTTGGTGATGCGCACCACCACGCGGCTGCCGCGCAGCTCGGTCAGCACCCGCAGCTTGCCGCCGCGCGCACTGGGCTCCACGCCGTGTTTGACGGCGTTTTCGACCAGCGGCTGCAGCAGCAGCGGGGGCAGGCGGGCGGCGTCGGTGCGCGGGTCCAGGTTCCACTGCACCTGCAGGCGTTTGCCAAAACGCACCTCCTCGATGGCCAGGTAGCGGCGCGCGAGCGTGATCTCTTCGGCCAGTGTGACCGATTCGCCTTGCTCCACCAGGGCCACGCGGAACAGGTCGGAGAGGTCTTCCAGCAGCGACTCGGCCTTGGCCGGTTCTTCGCGCACCAGGGCGATGGCGCTGTTGAGGGTGTTGAACAGAAAGTGTGGGCGGATGCGCGACTGCAGCTCGGTCAGGCGCGCCGTGGTGGCGGCTGGGGTGCGGCCCCGCGCGCGCAGCACCAGGGCTGCCACCAGCATGGCGGCCAGCAGAGCGCCCGTGGCGGCACTGGCCAGCCAGGGGGG
Source organism: Acidovorax sp. GW101-3H11 (assembly GCF_001633105.1). GTDB lineage: Bacteria > Pseudomonadota > Gammaproteobacteria > Burkholderiales > Burkholderiaceae_C > Acidovorax. The sequence continues at coordinate 224,067 of NZ_LUKZ01000012.1, read as the reverse complement.
CGACGCAGCCATGCCCACCAGCGCCAGCATGCCGCACCCGTAAGCCCCGGCCAGCGCTCCCAGCAGCACACCTGCCGCATATTGTTGCGCGGTGGACAGGCGCTGCAGCACCGTCTTGAGGCTGCAGGCCGTGATGAGCCACACCAGCGTGGCGGGCAGGGCGCCGCCCGTGAGCAGCGCCAGGCTGGCCAGCCATTGCAGCGGGCTGCTGGCGCCATACATGGCCCCCACGCCCACCACCACCTCCACAAACAGCACGGCCCGCAGCACCACGCCCACCTGGCAGGCGTCGAACACCAGCGCCCGCCCACCCGGCCCGGCGCCCGCAGCGGCCCGCACGCTGCGCGCGGAGCGTTCTGGAGGGGCAGAATCCGGCAGCGGGGGCTGGGTCGATAAAATTTGCGTGTTTTGCATTGCGGCGCCCGGGTAGTCCGGGTGTCTGAACCTCCGGATTATTGCCCTCCTTATGTCCAAAGCCCAAGCCACCAGCGCTGACTCTGCGCCGTCCCACAACCAGCTCGACACCAAGGCCCAGGCCTGGTCGGCGCTGTTTTCCGAGCCCATGAGCGACCTGGTCAAGCGCTACACCTCCAGCGTGTTCTTCGACAAGCGCCTGTGGCAGGCCGACATTGCGGGCAGCCTGGCGCACGCCGAAATGCTGGCGGCCCAGGGCGTGATCAGCGCAGAAGACCACGCCTCCATCCAGCGCGGCATGGCCCAGATCACGTCGGAGATCGAATCCGGCGCCTTTGAATGGAAGCTGGACCTGGAAGACGTGCACCTGAACATCGAAGCGCGCCTGACTCAGCTGGTGGGCGACGCGGGCAAGCGCCTGCACACCGGCCGCAGCCGCAACGACCAGGTGGCCACCGACGTGCGCCTGTGGCTGCGCGGCGAGATTGATTTGATTGGCGACCTGCTGAAAGAGCTGCAGGTGTCGCTGGTCGATGTGGCCGAGCAGAACGTCGAGGTGATCCTGCCCGGCTTCACCCACCTGCAGGTGGCCCAGCCCGTGAGTTTTGGCCACCACATGCTCGCCTATGTGGAGATGTTCAAGCGCGATGCCGAGCGCATGGCCGATGTGCGCCGCCGCACCAACGTGCTGCCCCTGGGCTCGGCGGCCCTGGCCGGTACCACCTACCCGCTGGACCGCGAGCGCGTCGCCAAAACCCTGGGCATGGAGGGCGTGTGCCAGAACAGCCTGGACGCCGTGAGCGACCGCGACTTCGCCATCGAATTCACCGCCGCTGCCAGCCTGTGCATGGTGCACGTGAGCCGCCTGTCCGAAGAGCTCATCATCTGGATGAGCCAAAACTTCGGCTTCATCAAAATCGCCGACCGCTTCACCACCGGCTCGTCGATCATGCCGCAGAAGAAGAACCCCGACGTGCCCGAACTGGCACGTGGCAAGACCGGCCGTGTGGTGGGCCACCTGATGGGCCTGATCACCTTGATGAAGGGCCAGCCCCTGGCCTACAACAAGGACAACCAGGAAGACAAGGAGCCGTTGTTCGACACCGTGGACACGCTGAAAGACACGCTGCGCATCTTCGCCGAGATGGTCGGCGGCCAGTTGAACCCCGCCACGGGCAAGAAGGAAGGCGGCATCACCGTCAACGCACCCGCCATGGAGCAGGCCGCGCTCAAGGGCTACGCCACGGCCACCGACCTGGCCGACTACCTGGTGAAGAAGGGCCTGCCCTTCCGCGACGCGCACGAGACGGTAGCCCACGCGGTGAAGGCTGCCACTACTCATGCATGCGACCTGTCGGAGCTGCCGCTGGCCGTGCTGCAGGGCTTTCACCCGGCCATCGAGAAGGATGTGTATGAGTGCCTGAGCCTGCGCGGCTCGCTCAACGCCCGCAACACGCTCGGCGGCACCGCGCCTGCGCAGGTGCGCACCCAGCTGGCGCGCCACCGCGCACGCCTGGGCTGAACGCCTGCGCTGCTGCACCGCTGTGGCTTTTTTTGTGGCCGCAGTCGGTGCCGCCGTATGGATGCCCGGATGCCCGCGTTCGGCGGGCCTGAATCTTGCACCGGGTCTTGACGGACCACCACCCCTTTCCGGAGTTTTTCCATGACAACGACCCGCCGCAATCTGCTGTCCCGCTTAGTGCGCACCGGTGCTTTTGTGGGCGCTGCGCTGGCCGTGGGCCTGGCATCGGCCCAGACGCCCAAGCCCATCCGCCTGCTGGTGGGTTTTCCACCCGGCGGCGGCACCGACGCCATTGCGCGCACGCTGGCCGAAAAACTCAAGGACGAGCTGGGCCAACCCGTGGTGGTGGAGAACCGACCCGGCGCGGGTGGCCAGATCGCCGCGCAGGCGCTCAAGGCCTCGGCGCCCGATGGAACCACGCTGTTCCTCACCCACGACCACACCATCTCCATCCTGCCCCAGGTGGTGAAGAACCCCGGCTTTGACCCCGCGCGCGACTTTGTGGCGGTGGGCGGTTTTGCCACCTTTGTGAATGCGTTCGCTGTGTCGGGCGGCACGCCTGCGAAGTCGTTCACCGAGTACGTGGGCTGGATCAAGGCGTCCGGCGGTGGCAAGGGCGCGGTGGGCATTCCTGCCCCGGCGTCCACGCCGGAGTTCCTGGTCAAGCTGATCGGGCAGAAGTACCAGCTGGACCTGGTCTCGGCGCCTTACCGGGGCAGTGCACCCATGATGGCCGACATGCTCGGCAACCAGATTGGCGCGGGCGTGGCCTCGGTGCAGGACTTCATGGAGAACCACAAGGCTGGCAAGGTGCGTGTGGTGGGCGTGCTGGGCACCAAGCGCCAGGCTGCCATGCCCGACGTGCCCACGTTCGACGAGATGGGTCTCAAGGGCTTTGAAGACCTGCCGTACTACGGCATCTATGCACCCACCGGCACGCCGCAGAAGTTCATCACCGACTTCTCGAATGCGTTGGCCAAGGTGGTGGCCCAGCCCGATGTGCGCGATCACCTCACGGCCATGGGCCTCACGGTGGGCCACATGTCGCCCCAGCAACTGGCTGCGCGCGAAAAGGCATACACCGAGGCCTGGGCGCGCATCATCAAGACCAGCGGCTTCGTGGCGCAGTAAGCAGGCGGGCCCTGGGCGGGGCGGCAAGCCTAGCGCACGCTGTGTTCGCTTATGCTGTGCCCGGCCTCCGCGCTCCGGGCGCAGTCTCGGTATGCAAGGGGCCGCTTTTTTGCACTCCTTCTTTCCCCCATGCCCACCAGCCGCCTCCCTTCCAACTGGATCCAGCATCGGTACCTGCCCCTGGTGGTGGGGGCATGCAGCGGCGCGCTCGCGGCGCTGCTGGCCTGGGTGGTCATTGACATCTCGCACACCAAGGCCCGGGCCGAGATCGCGGCCCAGGCGCAAAGCCATCTGCTGCAGATCCGTGACCGGCTGGACAGGCAACTGCAAAGCACCTTGTCGGTGCCCGAAACGGTGGCCGCCTTCATCGCCGCGCAGGGCAGCATGGCGCCCGACATTTTTGCCACCGTGGTCGGCCGCCTGCTGGAGCACCAGCGCAACATCCGCAACCTGGCGCTGGCGCCCGACAACGTGATCGCTGATGTGTATCCGCGTGTGGGCAACGAGCGCGCCATCGGCCTGCGTTACCTCGACAACCCCCAGCAGCGCGGCGCGGTGGAGCGGGCCATCCAGTCCCGCCGCACGGTGGTGGCGGGCCCCATCACCCTGGTGCAGGGCGGGCTGGGCATCATCAGCCGCACGCCGGTGTTTCTGGCCCACCCGCCCGAGAGGCCGCCCGTGGGCGGGCCGCAGTACTGGGGCATTGTGTCGCTCACGGTCAATGCCGACACCTTGTTTGCCGATGTGGGGCTCAGCACGGAGCAGATGGGGTTCCAGGTGGCGGCACGGGGCCTGGACGCCATGGGGGCGCAGGGGGCAGTGTTCATTGGCCGCCCCCAATTGTTTGACGAGGCGCCCGCCACGCTAGATGTGCCCCTGCCCGGTGGCGGCAGCTGGATCCTGGGGGCCGTGCCCAGTGGCGGCTGGGTGGCGGCAGGCCGTGCACCCACCCTGGTGGTGATGTTGGCCTATGCGTTTGCGCTGGTGCTGGGCCTGCTCAGTGCGCGGCTGGTGAGGGCCCACCAGCAGGTGCTGGCCCTGGCCAGCCACGACCGCCTCACGGGGCTGCCCAACCGGCGTTTGTTTGAAGACCGCCTTTCGCAGGCGGCCTTGGCGGCCTACCGCGACCACCGTGCGGGTGCGTTGCTGCTGGTGGATCTGGACGGCTTCAAGGCCGTGAACGACAGCCAGGGCCATGGCAGCGGCGACCAGGTGCTGGTGCGCGTGGCGCAGCGCCTGTCGGGCCTGGCGCGTGCCAACGACACGGCGGCCCGGTTGGGTGGGGATGAGTTTGCCCTGGTGCTCAATGCGGTGGATTCGCCCGATGCGGCCATGGAAATGGCCCACAAGGTGCTGGCAGCACTGGTGGCGCCCATCGGGCTCGACAACGGCCAGCATGTGCTGATTGGCGCCAGCATCGGGGTGGCTCTGTTCCAGGGCCCTACGGTGGAGGCGCTGTCTGCGTTGATGGACCGTGCCGATCGCGCGCTCTACGCCAGCAAACACGGTGGCAAGGGGATGGCCACGCTGGCCGATGCCCCGGGGGGCGCCGCAGCGCAGCCGGGCTGACCCACGCGGGGCAGGGCGCCTGCGGGCGCACAAGCCTGTAGGTAGGTCTTTTCCCCTCGGTTTGTTTTTAGTGCAGGGCCACCTGCGGCTCTGCCCGGGGCGTGCCGCCCAGGCCCTGGCCCATTTTTTTGCCCGCCTCGGGCGGTGGCAGCACGGCGGGCAGGCCCAGCGCCTGGATGGCCAGCTCGCGGTGCCAGCCCTGGATGTGGTGCAGGTGGTGTTCTTCGTTTTTCTCCACGGCCTTGAAGGCCGCCTTGAGCGTCTGGCCCACGTCGCCCACCGCCACCCGGGCCACCCGGCCCAGCAGCTCCCACTGGGCATGGTTGCTGGTTTCTGTGTGCAGCACACATTCGCAGGCCACACGTTGGGCGGTGTCCGGGTCGCAAGTGCGCTGGGCCGTCTCGATGGCCTGCACCCATGTGTCACCCAGCTGCCGTGTCACGGCCCGCGCGGCGGTGGGGGCGTCCGGGTCCAGGCCGAGCGCATCGCACATGCGGCGCACCACGCCCTGGTGCGCCTGGCTGTCCCGCAGGTAGCCCTGCCATTCCTTCTTCAGGGCCGGGTGGTGGGCGCAGGCGAGGGCGGCGCGGTACACCCGCTCGCCCACCTGTTCGGTCTCCATCATCTGCAGCACCAGCTCGTCCAGCTGGTGGCTGTCGTAATGCACGCGGTTCATGGCATCTCCTTGCAGTGTGGTTGGCATGGGCCGTGCGCCGAAGGGGCCGCGCAGCGCAGCAGCTTGGAGCCAGTGTGCGCACTTTGGCCGGGCCTGTCCATGGGGGAAAAAGCCCGATGGCCGCCTTGTTTTCGGCATACGTAAGCGCTTGCAACGCTGCGCTGGCGGTGGTGCCGTTTTGTTACGCTCGCAGGTCGTGCAATTCCCCTTCCCCCCGCGGGGCCACTGGGGACGTCCGCCCTGGTTCCTTCGGAGGGGAAAAATGAACAAAAAACAATGGATGCTGGCGGCCAGCCTGTCGCTGGTGGCCTGGGGGGCGCAGGCCCTGCAGATCAGCAGCTTTTCGCCGCAGGGCGAAGTGGCGCAGGTGCGCCAGGTGGTGGCCAAGTTTGATGCCGCTGCCGTCAACTTTGGCGATCCCAAGGCTCCGGCGCCGCTGACCCTGAGCTGCAGCGACGCCAGCGCGGCCAAAGGCACGGGCCGCTGGACGGGCGAGCGTGAATGGGTGTTCGACTTCGAGCGCGACCTGCCGCCCGGCGTGCGCTGCACCGCCACCGTCAAACCAGGGTTCAAATCGGCCCTTGGGGCGGATCTGGTGGGCGTTAAAAGCTATCAATTCAATAGCGGCGGCCCATTTGTGCAGGTTATTCGCCCGAACACCTACGAACAGATCGACGAAGAGCAGTTCTTTGTGCTGCAGCTCAATGGCCCGGCCACCACGGCCAGCGTCCAGTCCAATGTCTGGTGCACGATGGAAGGCGTGGGCGAGCGTGTGCCGGTGCGTTTGATCGAGGGCGCGCAGCGTGCCGAAATCCTGAAAACGCTGGGCCTGGACAAGAGTGCTGCCAAGGAGCCACTGCAGTACGCCACGCTGGCCTGCAACCGGCGCTTCACCTCGGGCTCGCGCATGCAGATCGTGTTTGGCAAGGGCGTGGCCACGCCCAGCGGTGTGCCCAACACGGTGGAAAAGCGCTTCGACTTCAAGGTGCGCGAGCCGTTTTCGGCCGAGTTCAGCTGCGAACGCGAGAACGCCCAGGCCGCCTGCCTGCCCATCCGCCCGCTGCAACTGTCCTTCAACACGCCGGTGCCGCGCAGCCTGGCCACGGCCATCCGCCTCAAGTCGGCCAAGGAAACCCTCAAGCCCCAGACCGATGGCGGCATCGAAAGCCAGAAGGGCGATGCGCTGGTCAACAGCGTGCAGTTTGCCGCGCCGCTGGCCGAAAACACGGCCTTCACGCTGGAGCTGCCCAAGGACTTCAAGGACGCCTCGGGCCGCCCACTGCGCAATGCCGAGAGTTTCCCGCTCAAGGTGTCCACGGGCGGCATGCCGCCCCTGGCCAAGTTTGCGGCGGCGCCGTTTGGCATCGTCGAGCGTTTTGCCGAAGGCCCTGCGTCGGACAAACCACCCGCGTTGCTGCCGGTGACCTTGCGCAATGTGGAAGCCGCCCTGCGCGTGCAGGGCCTGCAGCCAGGCACCCCCGGTGCGGCCGCCCCGGCGGGCAAGGTGAGCACGCTCCAGCCCGGCACCGACGCCGAGATCATTGCGTGGTTCCGCAAGGTCAAGCGCTATGACAACTACCTGGTGGACCGTAAGCAGGCGCGCCAGGACGTGACCGGCCCGCTGCCCAAGGTGCTGGACGATGAGCGCAGCCATGTGCAAAGCCGCATGGTGTCGCTGCTGGCCGGCAAGGGCGGCGTGAAGACGCTGGACCTGCCCAAACCCGCGAGCAACGACCCGCGCCCGTTCGAGGTGGTGGGCATTCCGCTGCCGCCGGGCTTCCATGTGGTGGAGATCGCATCGCAAAAGCTCGGCGCCTCGCTGCTGGACGACCGCCACGGCGAGGGCCGCACGATGTATGTGCGCACCTCGGCGCTGGTGACCAACCTGGGCGTGCACTTCAAGCTGGGCCGCGAGAACGCCATGGCCTGGGTGACCACGCTGGACAAGGGTCAGCCCGTGGCGGGCGCCAAGGTGCGTGTGTCTGACTGCCGGGGCAACGAGGTGGGCAGCGCCACCACCGACGCCCAGGGCGTGGCCCGGATAGAGGGGCTGTCGCCCGAGGCGCCCACCTGCAGCGGCGATGACTGGACCCAGGCCTATTTCGTGAGTGCACGCTCCAAGGGTGCCGACGGCGTGGAAGACATGGCCTTCACCTGGAGCGACTGGCAGCGTGGCATTGAGCCCTGGCGCTTCAACGTGCCCACGCACACCGGCCCGCGCCCCACCGAGCGGGCCCACACCATCTTCGACCGCACGCTGTTCCGCGCAGGCGAAACCGTGTCGATGAAGCACCTGCTGCGCACCGAAACCCGCAAGGGCTTTGGCCTGCCCGACGCGCGGCCTGAAACCCTGGTCATCACCCACCTGGGCAGCGGCCAGCAGTTCACCCAGCCGCTGGCCTGGCGCGGCACCGCCACCGGTGGCCTCAGCGCCCAGAGCAGTTTTGCCATTCCGCCCGCCGCCAAGCTGGGTGTGTACCAGGTGGAGTTGCGCAACGATGTGGACAACGAACGCAGCTTCGGCTCGGGCGAGTTCCGGGTCGAGGAGTTCCGCCTGCCGGTGCTGGAGGGCCGCATCGCGCCCGCCGACAAGAAGGCACTGGTGCGTGTGCGCTCGGTGCCCACCGATGTGCAGATCAACTATGTGGCCGGTGGCGGCGCGGCCCACCTGCCGGTGCGTGTCTCGGCCATGGTGCGCGGCAAGACCCTGCAGTACAGCGACTACGAGGCGTTCAGCTTCACCCCGCCCCGCAAGCGCGATGCGTCCAATGCCAGCAGCGACGACGAAGAGGCCACCGCCAGCCAGGATGCGCGTGTGATTGCCGACAAGCTGCCCCTCACCCTCAACAAGGACGGCGCGGGCAAGGTCACCATCGACAACGTGCCCCAGGCGCGCCAGCCGCAGGAGCTGGTGATGGAAGCCACCTACGCCGACCCCAACGGCGAGGTGCAGACCCTCCGCAGCGTGCAGGCCCTGTGGCCTGCGGGCGTGGTGGCCGGCATCAAGACCGAGGGCTGGGTGTCGGCCCGCCAGAAGATCCGCTTCCAGGCGCTGGCGCTGCAGCACGCGGGCAAACCCGCGCCCGACACTGCGCTGCAGGTGCAGGCCGTGGCGCGTATCACCACCACCACGCGCAAGCGCATGGTGGGCGGCTTCTACAGCTACGACAACCAGACCGAAACCAAGGACCTGGGCACGCTGTGCAGTGGCAAGGCCGACGCGCGTGGCCTGCTGCTGTGCGAATCCAAGCTTGACGAACCCGGCGAGGTGGAACTGGTGGTGACGGCCACCGACAAGGACGGCAACACCAGCGTGGCCGCGTCGTCGGTGTGGGTCACCCGCCAGGGCGAGCTGTGGTTTGGCGGCGAAGACCACGACCGCATCGACATGTTGCCCGAGAAGAAGAGCTACCAGCCCGGCGAGACCGCCAAGTTCCAGGTGCGCATGCCGTTCCGCTACGCCACGGCGCTGGTGGCGGTGGAGCGCGAAGGCATCATCGACACGCAGGTGGTGCAGCTCAACGGGCAGGACCCCACGGTGAGCCTCAAGATCCAGCCCGAGTGGGGCCCCAACGTCTACGTGAGCGTGCTGGCCCTGCGCGGCCGCCTGCGCGAGGTGCCGTGGTACAGCTTCTTCACCTGGGGCTTCAAGTCGCCAAGCGAGTGGTGGACGTCCTTCTGGTACGAAGGCCGTGAGTACCAGGCGCCCACCGCGCTGGTGGACCTCTCCAAGCCCGCCTACCGCCTGGGTCTGGCCGAAATCCGCGTGGGCACGCAGGCCCACCAGATCGATGTGAAGGTGCAGGCCGACAAGGAAAGCTATGCCGTGCGCGGCAAGGCGCAGGTCACCATCACCGCCACGCTGCCGGGTGGCAAGCCCGCCGCGAATGCCGAGGTGGCCGTGGCCGCCGTGGACCAGGCGCTGCTGGAGCTGATGCCCAACAACAGCTGGAACCTGCTCGAAGCCATGCTGCAGCGCCGCAGCTGGGGCGTGGAGACATCGACCGCGCAGATGGAAATCATCGGCCGCCGCCACTATGGCAAGAAGGCCGTGCCCGCAGGCGGTGGCGGCGGCAAGGCGCAAACGCGTGAGCTGCTCGACACGCTGCTGCTGTGGCAGCCCGCCATCCAGCTCGATGCCAACGGCCAGGCCAAGGTGACGGTGCCGCTCAACGATGCCCTGACCACCTTCAAGATCGTGGCCGTGGCCGATGCGTCCACCGGCCTGTTTGGCACCGGCAGCACCAGCATTCGCGCCACGCAGGATCTGCAGATCATCAGCGGCCTGCCGCCCCTGGTGCGCGAGGACGACCAGTTCCGCGCCCAGCTCACGCTGCGCAACACCACCAAGGCCGCGATGAAGGTCGAGGTGGCGCCGCGTGCCACGCTGCTCGACCTGAAACCGCAAACCGTGGACATCCCCGCTGGCGAATCGCGCGAGGTGGCCTGGAACGTCACCGCGCCCGCGCAGCTCGCGCAGACCCGCACCCAGGCCATCCTGTGGGAGATCGAGGCCAAGGACACCGTCAGCGGCGCGCGCGACGCGCTCAAGGCCAGCCAGAAGCTGATCCCCGCCGTGCCGCTCACCGTGCAGCAGGCCACGCTGGTGCAGGTGGACGGCAGCTTCAACCTGGACGTGAACCCGCCCGCCGATGCGTTGCCCGGGCGCGGCGGCCTCAAGCTGGCGCTGCAGCCCAAGCTGGCCGAGGGCCTGCCCGGCGTGCGCGACTGGTGGGCCCGCTACCCGTTTGCCTGCCTGGAGCAAAAGACCAGCAAGGCCGTGGGCCTGCGCGACGGCGCGCTGTGGCAGACCGTGGTGGCGCAGCTGCCCACCTACCTCGACAGCGACGGCCTGGCCAACTATTTCCCGCCGCGCGACGGCGACAGCAACCGGGGCAGCGACACGCTCACTGCCTACGTGCTGGCCGCCACGCACGAGGCCGCCTCCATCAACCCCGCGTTTGCACTGCCGGACGACGTGCGCGCCCCCATGGAGCGCGGCCTGATCGCCTTCATTGAAGGCCGCATCGAGCGCAGCTTCTGGAGCCCGCGCAAGGACCTGGACATGCGCAAGCTCGCTGCCATCGAGGCGCTGTCGCGCTACGGCAAGGCCCAGGGCCGCATGGTGAGCAGCATCACCATCGCGCCCAACCAGTGGCCCACGCATGCGGTGATCGACTGGGTGAATGTCTTGAAGCGCGTGGCCGATGTGCCCCAGCGCGACCAGCGCCTGGCCGAGGCCCAGCAGATCCTGCGCGCGCGCCTGTCGTTCCAGGGCACCAAGCTCATCTTCAGCACCGAGCAGGACGACTACTGGTGGTGGCTGATGCAAAACGGCGACGTGAACACCGCGCGCCTGATGCTGGCGGTGATGGACGACCCGGCCTGGAAGGACGACATGGGCCGCCTGGCCAACGGCTTCATCAGCCGCCAGCAGGCGGGTGCCTGGCACACCACCACGGCCAACCTGTGGGGCGGGCTGGCGCTGGAAAAATTCAGCGCCAAGTTCGAGGCCGTGCCGGTGTCCGGCACCACCAAGGCCAGCATGGGTGGCAATGCTGCCAGCGTGGACTGGAGCAAGGTCGAGCGAGTGAAGACCAGCGACCTGACCGGTGCGCCTCACCAGGGCACCTGGTTTGGTGCGCCCGCATCGCCGGGCAACCTGAAGAACAACGGCATGTTCCTGCCCTGGAGCAAAACAGGTGGCAAGGAGCAGCTCGCCGTCACGCACCAGGGCCCCGGCAAGCCGTGGCTCACGCTGCAGTCGGTGGCGGCCGTGCAGCTCAAGGCGCCGTTTGCAGCAGGCTATGCCATCACCAAGACCATCACGCCGGTAGAGCAGGCCAACAAGTCGCTGCCCGCAGGCCAGTACACACGCGGCGACGTGCTGCGTGTGACGCTGGAGGTGAACGCCAGCGCCGACATGACCTGGGTGGCCATCACCGACCCCATCCCGGGCGGCGCCACCATCCTGGGCAGCGGCCTGGGCCGTGACTCGGCCATCGCCACGCAGGGCGAAAAAGCGCGCACCGGCCCCGGCTGGCCCGCGTTCGAGGAGCGCAGCTTCGAGTCCTTCCGCAGCTACTACGAGTACCTGCCCAAGGGCACGGTCAAGATGGAATACACCGTGCGCCTGAACAACGTGGGTGACTTCGCGCTGCCCCCGAGCCGGGTGGAAGCGATGTACGCGCCCGAGATGTTTGGCGAGTTCCCCAACGCGCGGGTGAAGGTGGAGGCGGCCCGGTAGGCCGCAGCGCCATGCCTTCTTCCGTGATGAGCCCGTCTGCTTGCAGCCCGCCATGAGCCTCAGTGTTTTTGTCGAGCTGCGGTTCTGGCTGCTGGTGGTGTTTTCGCTGGTGCTGCCAGCGGGCATCTACGCGCTGCTGCTGGCCACTCGCTCCATCTCGCGCATGGCGGTGCTGGGTTTTGGCGTGGCGTTGGTGCTGATTGCGGGGGTGGATGTGTACCTGCTGCAGTCGCTCGCGTCCCTGGCCAAGACCACGCCGTCGCTGGCGGACGACGCGGTGTTCATCTCCGAGCTGTCCATTGCACTGTACGTGCTGCCCGTGGTGTTTGGCGGCATCGGCGTCAACCTGATGTCGCATGTGCTGCTGCGCCACCTGAGCGAGGCCGAAACCCGGTTTGACCGGGAGCATCCCGATGATTGAACGGCGGCCATCCCTCTTCTTGCGCCCCGCGTGGTGCGCGGTGCTGGCGGGTGCCCCGCTGGCCGCGCACGCCCACGGGCAGGAGGTGCTGGCCATGGCCTACGCCCAGGTTGCTGTAGTGGCGGTGTGCTTGCTGCTGGCGTGGTGGGTGCCCCCGCTGCGCGGGGCCCGCTGGTGGGCAGTGCTGGGCTGTGCAGCCGGGGTGATGGTGGCCTGGGGGCGGGTGCTGGATCTGCCCCGCCAGTCCCACGCGGCCGAGATCATGGCCTGGCTGGTGCTCGCGCCGCTGCTGGGCGCCGCTGGGGCGGTGGCCTGGGCGCGAATTCGCAGAGGCCGCGATGGCCGCTGAGTCGGTGCGTGCTGTGCGCTGCATGTGCTCGCGGCTGCGGCATGCCCTGGGTGTGCAACTGTTGGTTGCTATATTTTTTGTAGCTATCACGGCAAGTCCAGCGCGCGCAATCCCCACTTTTGATGAGGTGCGTGCTGATTTCAAGCCTTCCGACACCGTGCTGCTCTCGCGCGAAGGCGAGGTGCTGCAGCGCCTGCGCACCGACCCCACGGTGCGGCGCGGCCAGTGGGTGCCGCTGGCCGACATCTCGCCCGCGCTGCGCCAGGCGCTGGTGCTGAGCGAGGACAAGCGCTTTTTTGAACACAGCGGTGTGGACTGGCGCGCCGCATCGGCCGCCGCCTGGGGCAACCTGTGGAACCAGCGCACACGCGGCGCCAGCACCATCACCATGCAGCTGGCGGGTTTGCTCGATGGCGATTGGCGCCAGGGCCCCGGCGGGCGCACCGTGGTGCAAAAGCTGGGGCAGACGGTGGCCGCCCAGGTGCTGGACCGGCGCTGGCGCAAGGACCAGATCCTGGAGGCCTACCTCAACCTCGTGCCGTTTCGCAGCGAACTGGTGGGCATTGATGCGCTGAGCCGCACGCTGTTTGGCAAGGCCGCGCATGGGCTGGACGACCGCGAGGCCGCCGTGGCCGCCGCCCTGGTGCGCGCGCCCAATGCGCGGCCCGCGCTGGTGGCGCAGCGCGCCTGCGGGGTGCTGCGCGACATGCAGCGAGGTGGTGGTGATGGTGGTGCCCGCATCGACTGCGACGCGCTCGACCTGTTCACCACCGCCGCGCTGCAGCGCCGCGCGTTTGACGCGAGCGAGGGCGTGGCCCCGCACTTTGCGCGCCACCTGCTGCGCCAGCGTTTTGGCAAGGACGCTGCGGTGCCCGAGCGTGTGCAGAGCACGCTGCGCGCACCCCTGCAGCGGTTTGCCGTGCAGACCCTGCAGCAGCACCTGCGCGAGCTGCGCGGCCGCAATGTGGAAGACGGCGCGGTGCTGGTGCTCGACAACGCCACGGGTGCGGTGCTGGCCTGGGTGGGCTCGTCGGGCCAGCTCAGCCAGGCGAGCGAGGTGGACGGCGTGCTGGCGCTGCGCCAGCCGGGCTCCACGCTCAAGCCTTTTCTGTATGGGCAGGCTATTGAACAGCGGCGCCTCACGGCCGCGTCGCTGGTGGATGACTCGCCCGCGCACATCGCCACGGCGGGCGGGCTCTACATCCCGCAGAACTACGACCGGCAGTTCAAGGGCTGGGTGTCGGTGCGCACCGCGCTGGCCGCGTCGCTCAACGTGCCAGCGGTGCGCACACTGGTCATGGTCACACCCGATGCGTTCCACCGCCAGCTGGGCGCCGTGGGCCTGCCGCTGCGCGAAAGCGGCGACTACTTTGGCTACAGCCTCGCGCTGGGCAGCCCCGAGGTGCCGCTGCTGCACCTGACCAACGCGTTCCGCACGCTGGCCAACGGCGGGCGGCTCAGCCCGGTGGCGCTGGCAGCGCCGGTCCAGGGCCGGGCGCCCGCTTTCACGGCGGCCCTGGACCCGCGCGCGGCCTTCATCGTGGGCGACATCCTCTCGGACGGCAATGCACGCGCGCGCACCTTCGGCACCGACAGCGTGCTGGCCACCCGCTTTTGGACGGCCGTGAAAACCGGCACCAGCAAGGACATGCGCGACAACTGGGCCGTGGGCTGGTCGGAGCGCTACACCGTGGGCGTGTGGGTGGGCAACGCCAGCGGCGCGGCCATGCACGACGTGAGCGGCACCAGCGGCGCGGCGCCCATCTGGGCGGCAGTGATGGGCTTTTTGCACGCCCGCGAGCCCAGCCGCGCGCCCAAGGCCCCGGCGGGCCTGCTGCAGGCCGGGGTGCGGTTTGGCCCCGGGCCCGTGGCCGGTGGCCAGCCGGGTGCGGCGCCCGACCCCCGCCCCCCGCTGGAGGCCGCGCGCAGCGAATGGTTTCTGCAAGGCACGCAGCAGGCCTTGTTTGCTATTGATTCAATAGCTGAAAAGGCATATCCATTGCGCGCAGAAGGCCAAAAAAGCTTCAAAAAATCGCCTACTCAGGTGGTAGACGCGCCTTCCGGCCCCGCCCGCATCACCGCGCCCGCACCCGGCACCATCATTGCGCTGGACCCGGACATCCCGCCCGCGCGCCAGCGCCTGCAGTTCACGGCCACGGGCGACGGGCTGCTCTGGCGCATGGACGGCAAGCCGCTGGGCCGGGGCCCGCGTGTGGCCTGGCTGCCCTGGCCGGGGCGGCATGTGGTGCAGATCACCAACGCCCAGGGGCAGGTGCTGGACGAGATCCGCATCGAGGTGCGCGGGGGGGGCGTGGCGGCGGGTTCGGTGGCGCCCCCGATCAGGGCTGCCGCGCATTGACGCGCTCTAATCCGAGGAATACGGTGTGAATTCCCCATTCAGCGTCCCTCCACGGGTCGCCTAAAATGGTTACAAATTATTTCTATGCCCCTTTTGCGCCAGTTCTTTTCGCATCGCCTGATCTGGCTTGCTGTGTTGGTCTCCCTGGGGATCGGTGTGCTGTTCGCACGCTCGATCTGGACCATTCGCCAGGACGAGTGGAACTACGCCGCGCAGACCAATGCCAACCTGGTGCAGACCCTGGAGCAGGGCCTGGGCTGGGTGCTGGAGTCGTTTGACAAATCCCTGGAGGGCGTGGCCCGCGAGGTAAGCCGCCCCGAGGTGTGGGACCTGGCCCCCGAGCTGCGCGCGCGCGCGGTGTTCGACAACTCTCTGCGCGCCCGGGGCACGGGGGACGTGCTGGTGCTCGATGCCCAGGGCAACGTCATCCTGGATTCAGGCTCGCTCACACCGCGCAAAGTCAACTTTGCGGACCGGGACTACTTCCTGGCCTTCCAGAAGGACGGGCACCAGGGCCTGTACATCGGCAAACCCGTGCCGTCGCGCATCACGGGGCTCAACATCCTGCCCCTGTCGCGCGCGTACTTCCATGCCGACGGCAGCTTTGCGGGCGTGGTGGTGGGGGCCGTGCGCCTGAGCTACTTCAACGAACTCTTCGGCGCGCTGGACATGGGCCCCAGCAGCGGCGTGAACCTGTTCCGCAGTGACGGAGTGGTGATCTCGCGCTTCCCTTATGGCGACATGGACGTGGGCAAGACGATTGCCGGGTCGCCCAACATGCTGCGCTTTCAGAAGGAGGGCAACGGCTCCTTTGTGGGCACGGCGGCGCTCGATGGTGTCGAGCGCCTGTATTCCTTCCGGCAGGTGGGCGAGTTCCCGCTGATCATCAACGTGGCCCAGGCCACCGACACCATCCTGAGCAAGTGGTACCGCAGCTCCTTGTGGCTGGGCGGTTTTGCGTTGCTGCTGATGGCCGCCTGCCTGGGGCTGGCGCTGCTGTTCGTGCGCGAGCTGACCCTGCGCCAGCAGGTGGCCGCCCGGCTCAGCGAGGCCGAGCACGATGTGCGCACCATCCTCAACAACTTGCCGTCCATGATCGGCTACTGGGACGCGCACCTGCTCAACCGCTTTGCCAACAAGGCGCATTTCGAGTGGTTCGGCATCCAGCCTGAGCGGCTGCGGGGCATGCACTTCAGCGAGCTGGTGGGCCCCGAGCGTTTTGCGGTGAACAAACCGTTTCTGGAGCGCGCGCTGCAGGGCGAGCCACAGCTGTTCGAGAACACCCTGCTCGACGTGCATGGCGTGTCGCGCCACATCATCGTCTCGTACGTGCCCGACACCGAAGCGGGCGCCGTGCGCGGCATTTTTGTGCAGGCCACCGACATCTCCGAGCGCAAGCGCATGGAGGACGAGCTGTTTGACGAGAAAGAACGCGTGCGCCTCACGCTGCAGTCGATTGGCGATGCCGTGGTCTGCTCGGACGCAAAGGGCTCGGTGACCTACCTCAACCCGGCAGCCGAGCGCCTGACCGGCTGGCAGGCCTTTGACGCCGCAGGCCACAACGTGGACGAGGTCGTGTGCCTGCGCAGCCCCGACAACGACGCCCTGCTGCCCAGCCCGTTGCGCACAGCCATCCAGCAAGCGGCCATGATGGAGGCCGTGCGGGGCGTGGTGGTGCACCGGGGCAGCGGCCAGCGCTTTCAGGTGGAGGAGACCGCCAGCCCCATCACCGACCGCCATGGCGCCGTGAAGGGCGCGGTGGCCGTGCTGCGCGATGTGACCGAAGCCGTGGCCATGGCCGAGCGCATGGCGCACCTGGCGCAGTACGACGCACTCACCGACCTGCCCAACCGCGTGCTGCTGCACGACCGCGCCCAGCTGGCCATTGCCCAGGCACGGCGCGACGGCAAGTCGCTGGCCGTCATGTACCTGGACCTGGATGGCTTCAAGGAGGTCAACGACCGCCTGGGCCACGATGTGGGCGATGTGCTGCTGGTGCAGTTTGCCCAGCGCCTGAAGGCCGCCGTGCGTGCGTCCGACACCGTGTGCCGCCAGGGCGGCGACGAGTTTGTGGTGCTGTTGCCGGGCCTGGAGGGCGCCGAGCCTGCGCGGGCCGTGGCGCGCAAGATCCTCGCCTCGTGCGACGCGCCCTTCGAGCTGGCGGGCGAGCCCATGCGCGTGGGGCTCAGCGGCGGCATTGCGCTGTTCCCGCAGCATGGCGACACCTTCGACGCGCTCTCGCGCCACGCCGACAGCGCCATGTACGCCGCCAAGCGCGGTGGCCGCATGCGCTTCATGCTCTACCGGGGCCCGGATGCGGAGCCCGAGGTGGTGCTGCCCGATGCGGTGGCGAGCATCGAAGGGTGAGTGTCGGCTGAGCGTGGGTGATTTGCTACTCAATTGGTAGCTATCAGCCTAATACCATCGTGCGGGGAAGGCACTTTTTGCTTCAAATGCAGCCGCGCCCCCCGCGCCGCGCACAGAGGCTGCGCTGAAAATTTGTTGCAGCCCCCCGAAATAATTTTGATGGCTGCCCCTGGCGCCTGCCCCTACCATCTGGCGCATTCCCCATCCTGGAGAGCCTGCGTGCCTGACCTGTCCAAAATCACCTGCATCGAAGACCTGCGTGCCATCGCCCAGCGCCGCGTGCCGCGCATGTTCTATGACTACGCCGATTCAGGCTCGTACACCGAGGGCACCTACCGCGCCAACGAAAGCGACTTCCAGCGCATCAAGCTGCGCCAGCGCGTGGCGGTGAACATGGAAGGCCGCAGCACCCGCACCACCATGGTCGGCCAGGACGTGGCCATGCCCGTGGCCATTGCGCCCACCGGCCTCACCGGCATGCAGCATGCCGACGGCGAGATCCTGGGCGCCAAGGCGGCCAAGGCGTTCGGCATCCCGTTCACGCTCTCGACCATGAGCATCTGCTCCATCGAGGACATTGCCGAGCACACGGGCCGCCACCCCTTCTGGTTCCAGGTGTATGTGATGCGCGACCGCGATTTCATCGAGCGCCTGATCGACCGCGCCAAGGCCGCCAACTGCTCGGCGCTGCAGCTCACGCTGGATTTGCAGATCCTGGGCCAGCGCCACAAGGACATCAAGAACGGCCTCTCGGCCCCGCCCAAGCCCACCATCGCCAACCTCATCAACCTGGCCACCAAGCCGCGCTGGTGCCTGGGCATGCTGGGCACGAAGCGCCGCAGCTTCGGCAACATCGTGGGCCATGCCAAGGGCGTGGGTGATTTGTCGTCGCTGTCGTCGTGGACGGCCGAGCAGTTTGACCCACAGCTCAACTGGGGCGATGTGGAGTGGATCAAGAAGCGCTGGGGCGGCAAGCTGATCCTCAAAGGCATCATGGACGCCGAAGACGCGCGCCTGGCCGTCAACAGCGGGGCCGATGCGCTCATCGTCAGCAACCACGGCGGCCGCCAGCTGGATGGCGCGCCATCTTCCATCGCCGCGCTGCCCGGCATTGCCGACGCGGTGGCCCAGATGGGCGGTGGCATCGAGGTGTGGATGGACGGCGGCATTCGCAGCGGGCAGGACGTGCTCAAGGCCCGTGCGCTGGGCGCGCAGGGCACGCTGATCGGGCGCAGCTTCCTGTACGGCTTGGGGGCGTATGGCGAGGCAGGCGTGACCCGCGCGCTGCAGATCATCCAGAAAGAGCTGGACATCACCATGGCGTTTTGTGGGCACACCAACATCAACACGGTGGACCGCTCCATCCTGCTGCCGGGTACCTACCCGGTGTAAGTTAGGCAGAACCTGTTCCCCGAAGGCCGCTTTGCGGCCTTTTTCTTTTTCTGGGGCCGCCACTGAATCCGGTGGGCCGGTTGTGGCGTATTCACCCACAGACGATGTCCCCAATCCGCGAATCCAGACCGATCCCACACAATGGGCGCATGAGCACCCGCCACCCAGACACTGAACTGATGGACCTCCTTGACCGCATTGCCGCGCAGGACGATTCCGCGCTGAAAAGCCTGTACGACCGCACGGCGTCGCAGCTTTTTGGCCTGGCCTTGCGCGTCGTGCGCAACCGCGATGCGGCCGAGGACGTGCTGCAGGAGGCGTTCTTGACCATCTGGCGCAGCGCGGGCAGCTACCGCGCGTCGCTGAGCCCGCCCATGGCCTGGATGGGGCTCATCGTGCGCAGCCGGGCGCTGGATGCCCTGCGCAAGCGCACTTCCGACCGGGCCGATCTCATGAACGAGCTGGACGATGACATGGCGCAGACGCTGGAAGGCGACTCGCCCAACCCCATGGACGCCGCCGACGCCAGCGAGCAGGCCTTTGCCTTGCACCACTGCCTGGGCAAGCTGGAGAGCAAACAGCGCGAGGTGGTGAGCCTGGCCTACCTGCGCGACCAGAGCCACGGCGAGCTGGCCGAGCAGCTCAAGCTGCCGCTGGGCACCGTCAAGACCTGGATTCGCCGGGGGCTGGAGCAACTGCGTGCCTGCATGGCGCGCTATGCCTGAGGTCGTCGCCATGAACATCACCCAACACCCTGATCTGCTGGACCGCCTGGCCGCCAGCTACGCACTGGGCACGCTGCGCGGTGGCGCCCGCCGCCGCTTTGAAACCCTGGCCCGTGAGCACGCTACCGTGCGCGCCGCCGCCCTGGTGTGGCAGACCCGCTGGTCGGGCCTGACCGAGCTGCAGCCGCAGGTGGCGCCGTCGCCCGCCGTGTGGACGCGCATTGACAACCTGGTGCGGGCAGGCCAGCTGGAGCAGGCCATGCTGGCCGCCCGGCAGGCCGCCCCCGCACACGCATCCGCCCCGGCCCCCGGCGGCTGGTGGCGCAACCTGCTGGTGTGGCGCGGTGCCGCCGCTGCCGGTGCCATCGCCACCCTGGCGGCGGTGGTGGTGGGGGTGCAGGTCAACGGCGGCCTGCGCGCCACCACGGGCGCGCAGATTGCGGCCCTGCAGCAGCAACTGCAGGCCACGCCCCAGATCCAGTACGTGGCCGTGCTGGCCGACGACAAGGCGGCCGCATCGATGCTGGTCACCTTCGACCCCAAAAACAACCAGCTGGTGCTGCAGCGCGTGGGCGGTTTCCAGGAGGGGGCGGACAAATCCCTGCAGCTGTGGGCGCTGCCGCCTGCGGGGGGCCCGCGTTCGCTGGGTGTGCTGGGGCAGGACAAACTGCTGACGCTGGTGGCGGGCGAGGCCGATGTGCGCCAGGTGCCTGCGCTGGCCATCAGCCTGGAGCCCAAGGGCGGCGTGCCCAGCGAGACGGGGCCCACCGGGCCGGTGCTGTTCAAGGGCGAGCTGATTCAGCGGATGTTGTGACCGCTGGGCTCGCGGGTTAGCGCCACCCCGCCAGAAATTTTCGGGATTCGTGAATCCGGTTGGCATCGGTGGTCGTATGTAGGTTGCAACAACTTCTTACACCCCCCCATTTATTCACCGGAGACCATGATGACCCACAGGCCCCCATTTCCCCTCCTGGCTGCCGCCGCGCTGACCCTGGTCAGTGGCCTGGCCCAGGCCGATACCGGCAAGCTGCTGCTCACCGGCGGCGTCAGCACCATCGCCGGATCGGCCGGAGGCGGGCTGACCCCCTGGGCCGTGATCGGCAGCAACGCCACCGAAGGCGAGGTGGGCGTCAGCGCCCATGCCACCCGCGCCGCCACGCAGGACTACGGCCTGACCGGCTATGGCGTGGCACTGGGCCTGTACGACCGCCTGGAGCTGTCGCTGGCGCGGCAGGACTTTGATGCCTCGCCCGCCATCGCGCTCAACGGCATTGCACCGTTTGGCGTGACGCCGGGCCAGCACATCAAGATGGATGTGGTGGGTGTCAAGCTCAGGGTGGCGGGCGACGCCGTGCTCAACAGCGACAGCTGGATGCCGCAGATTGCGGTGGGGCTGGAGCACAAGCGGGTGCACCCGGGTTCTATCGGCTCGGTGCTGGATTTTCTGGGCACCAAAACCAGCGGTACCGATGTGTATGTGAGTGCGACCAAGCTGCTGCTGGCGCAGAGCGTGCTCGTCAACGGCACGCTGCGCTACACCAACGCCAACCAGAACGGCCTGCTGGGCTTTGGCTCGGCAGCCCCTGGCAAGAACAGCCGCAGCCTGCAGCCCGAGTTCTCGGTGGCCTACCTCATCAACAAGCACCTGGCCGTGGGCGCCGAATACCGCTTCAAGCCCAACAACCTGCAGGCGTTGGGCGCCGCCGCAGGCCTGGGCGCTGCGCTGCGCGAGGACGACTGGAAGGACATCTTTGTGGCCTGGGCGCCCAGCAAGAACCTGTCGCTCACGCTGGCTTATGTGGACCTGGGCCGCATCGTGCCCGGCATCACCAACAACCGCCGCCAGACCGGGTACTACCTGTCGGCCCAAGTCGCATTTTGAGTGAGGAGATTGTCATGACGCACCCCAAAACCCTCATCGCCCTTGCCATCGCCACCGCCATCGCTGTGGGGGGGGTGCTGGCCCCGCCAGCATTTGCCCAGGGCACCGCCGCCATGGCCACGGCCCCTGCGGGCCTGTACCAGGCGCTGGGCGAGAAACCCGGCATCACCCGCCTGATGGACGACTTTGTGAACCGTGTGGTCAAAGATCCCCGCATTGGCGGCCACTTCAAGGACGTCAAACCCGCCGCCCTCAAGGAGAGCCTGACCGACCAGATCTGCCAGCTGAGCGGCGGCCCTTGCAAATATGAAGGCGCTGACATGAAATCGGCCCATGCCGACATGGACATCAACAAGGGCCACTTCAACGCCCTGGTCGAGGTGCTGCAAAGCGCCATGGATGCCCAGGGCATACCCTTCGCCCAGCAAAACCGCTTGCTGGCCCTGCTGGCGCCCATGCACCGGGACGTGATCACCATTCGTTGAACCACCATGAGAAATACTCTTGTTTTGATAGCTATCAGCGCTTTGTGGACAGGCGCTAGCGCCGGAAATGTCCAGATCCAGGTGCTGGACCGCGAAGGCAAGCCCGTGCCCGACGCCGTGGTGGTGATCTACCCCGGCAACGCAGCGGGTACGCCGCCCAATCTGCTCCAGGCCAGCCCCACCATCGAGCAGGAAAAAATGCGGTTTGTGCCTGCGGTGACAGTGGTCTCGGCAGGCACCACGGTGCGCTTCACCAACCAGGACCGCTGGGACCACCATGTGCGCGGCAATCCCACCGGTGTGGCACCGGCCGCCGCGCCCGGTGCGGCGGCGGCCAGTACCAATTTCGAATTGCGCCTGGCGGGCAAGACCGACGGCAAGCCCGCCAACTTTGCCGACGTGAAGCTGGACGCGCCCGGCGTGGTGCTGCTGGGCTGCCACCTGCACGGCTCCATGCGCGGCCATGTGTTTGTGACCGACTCGGCCTGGTCGCTCAAGACCGACAACGACGGGATTGCGCGCTTCCCCTCCGTGCCCGACGGCGCCGCCCAGGTGCGCGTGTGGCATGCCGAACAGCTCGTGGACTTGCCGCGCAAGGCCCTGAACGTGGTGCCTGGCCCGGTGCTCGACACCGTGCAGCTCAGCGTCGTGCCCCGCGTGCGCCGCGCCCCTCCGGCCACACCCAGCAACACCCCAGGTGGGCCCATGGGCGCTTACAGCCAGGCGCCTGCACAGGGCACCCACGCCCACTACCGCGGGAGCTGACCCACCACCACGGCGGGTGGTCCACCGGGTGGCGGGTCAGCGGGCAGCTGTTTTGCTTGTGGTTCAGCCCGGCAGCTTGAGCCCGCCCGGGCCCGAGGTCACGGTGTTGGCGCTGCTCTTGGTGCCCTGGGCCGGGGGCAGGGGGTTGGCATTGCCCACCTCCTGCTTCACGCTGCCCACCGGGGCATTCAGGTACAGGTACAGCGCCTGTGCATCCACATCGCTGAGCTGGCCCAGCGACTCGAAAGGCATCACCTGGATGGGCGTGCCATCGGGCCGCTTGCCCGTGCGCAGCATGGCCACAAAGCTGGCGGCGTTGGGGTAGCGCGCCAGGGCGCTGTCGGCGCTGTGGGAGCCGGGGCGGATGTCGGAGGCCGCAGGCCAGTCGGGCGGGCCGCCCGGGATCTTGCCGCCCGACAGGTCTGCGCCGTGGCAGCCGATGCACATGTTGGCCACGTACTGGCCGTTGGCCAGCGTCACGCCCGCAGGCACGGGGCGCGAGGGCGCCAGCTGGTGGTCGATGCGCGCGGCAGCGTCCGGAATCACGCCCAGGCCATACAGCACCCAGGCAGGGCGGGGCAGATCGAGCACCGCCTGCTGCGTGCTCTCCTGGGGCGGCAGCTGGCGCACGTACGACACGAGGGCGTTGAGGTCGTCGTTGGTGAAGCGGTTGTAGTCTTCGCTGGGCATCACCATCACGGGGCGGCCATTGGGCTTGACGCCGTGGCGGATCACGCTGTTCCAGTCCTCGGGCTGGTAGCGGCCCACCACACCTGCCGAGGTGATGTTAGGCCCGGCGATGCGCGTGCCCTTGCCATCGTTCACAAACTCGCGACCCGTGCCCTGGGCGCCATGGCAGTCGGTGCAGCCGCGCGACGCATACAGGTAGCGGCCACGCTCAATGGTCTGCGCATCGGTGGTGTAGGCCACGGGGCGGGGCTTGATGTCGATGTAGCGGTTGCGCCGCTGCTCGGCCAGGTACAGGCCGCTGGCGGCGGTGGCGGCCACGATCACGCCCAGCAGCATCGCGCCGCCTGCAGTCCATTTGATCCAGCGTTTCATGGTGGTATCCCTCTTCTTCGATCCAACGACCCAATTGCCGTGTTCAGGCGGCGGATTCTGAATTCGAAGAAGCGGTTTGGCACACCCCCAGGCCGCAGGGCGGGGCGGGGCCGGTGACATTTGTCACAAACGGCCCGTTGGTGTGAGCAAGCGTTGCCTGCTCACACCCATCTCAGCGCTCGACGGTCTTGTTCCAGCGCGTGTTCCAGGCCGGGCGGTTGGCGTTCACGCTGTCCCAATCCAGCGTCACGGCATTTTTCATCCACTGACTGATCTGGGCGACCTGGGCAGCACCTTCGCCCACGGCGGGTGCCTTGGGGTTGGTGGGGATCTGCGCGCCAAACTGCAGCACGTTGGCCTGGGCCAGCGGGCTCAGCAAAAACTCGGCAAGCTTTTGTGCCAGCTCGGGTTCGCTGTTCTTGGCAATCACGCACTGGCCGGTCATCAGCACCACCGAGCCTTCCTTGGGCTGTGCATATTCCACCGGGATGCCCTTGGATTTGAGCGCAGCCACGGCCGTGGGCGTGAGCGGGAACAGCGCGGCTTCACCCGTCTGCACCATCTCCGAAATCTTGGCCGAGCTGGGGATGTACTCCAGCACATTGGGGCCAATCGTCTTGGCCCAGTTGTTGAAGCCCGGCTCCACGTTCTTGTCGTTGCCGCCCTGGATGCGGTTGAACATCAAGAAGCCATGCAGCCCGAACGACGACGACGGCATGGACTGGAACACCACCTTGCCCTTGTACTTGGGGTCGGCAAAGTCCATCCACGAGGTGGGCGCAGCCCAGCCCTTTTCCGCAAACATCTTGGTGTTGTAGGCGATGCCCGTCATGCCCAGGCTCACGCCGCTGGCCAGGTCGTCCTTGAAGCGGGCTGCAGGGTAAATGTCGGCCAGGTGCGGGTTGGGCTTTTGCTTTTCGCACAGGCCCATGCCCATGGCGCGCACCATGATGCCGTCGTCCAGAAACATCACGTGCATCTGCGGCTTGTCCTTGTTGGCCTGGGCCTTGGCCAGGATGTCCGAAGACGTGCCGGGCACCACCACTACCTTCACGCCGTGCAGCTTTTCAAACGCCGGGAACACGTACTGCGTGTACGCCTTCTCCATGGTGCCGCCGTTCATGCCGATGTACAGCGTCTTGGTTTGTGCCACTGCGCCGCCGCTGGCGGCCAGGGCCGTGGCAGCAGCCGCTGCGGCCAGCAGGCCACGGCGCAGGGAAACAACGTTCGAGCGGAAAGCGAAGTTCATGGTGATTGCCTTTCGGGTGGGTCAGGGGGGATGAAAGATCGGCGGGCTCAGTGGGCCTGCACTGGGGTTGTGGGGGTGGCGCCAGCGATGGGCGCGGGCGGTTCGTCAAAACGTGCGAGAGAAAACGCGTCGATGGGCGTGCTGGTCTGCCCGTCGCGCGCCAGTTCGGCCAGCACCTCGCCCACGGCGGGGCCAATCTGGAAACCCGCGCCCGCAAAACCAAAGCCGTGGACCAGGCCCGGCGTGGTGCGGCTTTGGCACAGCACGGGCTGGCGGTCGGGCAGGTAGCCCTCGGTGCCGCTCCAGGTGCGGATGAAATGCGCGTGCTTCAGTGCGGGCAGCAGTTCGATGGCCTGCTGCGTGAGCGATGCAATCGCGCCGCGCTCCGAACGCGCACGGTCGGCATCGAGCCAGAAGCCCGAGCCGCCGCCCAGCACCAGGTTGCCGCGCGCCACCTGGCGGCAGTAGATGCCACCGCCTTCGACGCCCAGGCTCCATTGCATGAAGTAGGGCAGGGGCTCGGTGACCATCATGGCCGGGTGGCCGGAGCGCAGCGGCACGGCTTCGCTAAATTGCGCCGCCAGGGCACCGGCCCAGGCGCCCGCGCAGTTGAGTACCACGGGCGCCTGCACCTGCAGCGCGGCGCCCGATTGCAGCGTGAACTGCTGGCCACTGTGTTCGATGTGCGTGAGGGGGGAGCGCTCAAAGATCTGTGCGCCCGCGCGTTGGGCGGCGAGCGCAAAGGCGGGCGACACCAGGCGCGGGTTGGCTTGTCCGTCGTCCGCGCACAGCGACCCGCCCACGGCCTTGCCGCCCAGCCACGGGCACTGCGTACGCAGGCGCTCGCCGGAGATCAGCGCGATCCCCAGGTCAAAGTCGCGGCTCAGGTCGGCGTAGTGCTCCAGCGAGGCCAAGTCCGCCTCGCTGCGCGCGATCTTGAAGTGCCCGGTGCGCTGGTATTCGCCATCGGTGCCAATCAGCTCGGGCAGCCGCGCCCAGATCTGGTGGGCGCGCTGCGCCAGCGGCAGCTGGCTCAACGGGCGGCCCTGGCGCCGCACACCGCCGTAGTTGACGCCGCTGGAGCGTGAGCCACACAGGTCGCGCTCCAGCAGCACCACGTCCACGCCCTTGCGGCGCAGGGCCAATGCGGCCGATGCGCCCACGATACCGCCGCCCACGATGGCGACGTCGGTTTTGACAATGCGTGTGGTGCTGCTCATGCGGCGGCTCCCGCATCGGCTGAGGGCCGCGTCTGCAGGTGGATCGGTATCGGCTTGATGGGCGCCTGCCCGCGCAGGCGGCCTACCAGCTCCACAGGCTTGCCGGTGGCCTGGGCCAGGATCTCGGCGGCGGCCACGCCGCAGCTGCGGCCCTGGCAGCGGCCCATGCCCACGCGGGTGAGGGCTTTGAGCCGGTTCATCTCGTCGGCGCCGGTGTCGCGCACGCAGGCGCGCAAATCGCCCGCCGTGATGTTCTCGCAGCGGCACACCACCAGTGCATCGGGTGCGTGTGCTGCCCAGTCGGTGGGGAAGGGGAATGCGCGTTCCAGCCCTTGGCGAAACTTCATCAGATGGCCGAGCTGGCCTTGCAGCGTTTGCATGCGCGCGGTGTCTACGGCCACACCGTGGTCCTGCAGCAGCGCCAGCGCCGCCAGCTCGCCCGCCCACTCCGCCGCGTCGGCACCCATGATGCCCGCGCCGTCGCCCGCCAGGTACACGCCCGGCACGCTGCTGCGGCCTTGGGCATCCCGCTCGGGCAGGTGGGCACGGTGCAGGGGGGCCCAGGCAAAGCGGCAGCCCAGCAGGTCGGCCAGCTGGGTCTCGGAGCGCAGTGCGTAGCCCAAGCCCACGGCGTCGCAGGCCAGCGTGTGCTCGCGCCCGGCGCCATCGGCCCACACCACGCCTGCCACGCGCTGGTCGCCCAATACGCGCACGGGGCGGATGCCGCTGTGGATGGGGATGCCGCGCGCGCGCAGCCAGGCCACGTAGTAGATGCCCTTGGCAAACACCGCAGGCTGCGTGAGCATGGCGGGCACGGCAGCCAGCTGGTCGGAAAGCCGCGCGGTGTCCAGCACGGCGGCCACAGTGGCACCGGCCTTCGCATATTGGTAGGCCACCAGATACAGCAGCGGGCCCGTGCCCATCAGCACCACACGGCTGCCAATGGCGCAGCCCTGGAACTTGAGTGCCACCTGCGCGCCGCCCAGTGTGTACACGCCCGGCAGCGTCCAGCCCGTGATGGGCAGCACCCGGTCGGTGGCGCCGCTGGCCACGATGAGCTGGCTGTAGGGCACTGAGCGGGTTGTCTGCGTGGGGCCGTGCAGAACGTCCAGCAGGCTGCCTTGAGCGTTCCACACCAGGCTGTCGGGTTGGTAGTCGATCTGGTCGTGCAGCGTTTCGAGCGCCGCGTGCAACGCCGTGGCGCGTGTGGCCTCGGTGCCATACAGCGTGGCTGCGGCGCGTGTGAAATGTGCGGGCGGGCGGCGGTAGATCTGCCCACCACCACGCGCGGCTTCGTCGATCAGCACAGGGCGCACCCCGTGGGCGGCCAGCGTTTGCGCGGCGCGAATGCCAGCGGGGCCCGCGCCCACGATCACGGGTTGCAAGGCGGGGGCTGCTGTCATGCCGGGCCCCCGCTGGCAAAAGCCGCCGCATCCACAGGCTCGGTGCGCAGCGCCACACCCGGTGTGATGAAGGTGCTGCAGGCACGCAGGCGTTCGCCGCTGTCGGTCAGCACCCAGCAGTCTTGGCAGGCCCCCATCAAACAGAAGCCTGCGCGGGGCTCGTGGCTGAATTCATTGCGGCGCAGTTGCGCGCGCTGGGTGAGGATGGCGGTCAGCACCGTGTCGCCCTGCAGGGCGGTGGCAGGTTGGCCGTCGATGGTGAAGTGCACGGGCGCACGGCCTTTTTCGGCCACGCGGCGCAGCAAGGGTTGGCTGGAACTCATGGTTTCAAGCGGCATCATTTCCGTCCCACCAGCACACGGTCGAGCCCGTACACGCGGTCCAGCAGCACCATGGCAAAGGCCGTGACCGCCACCATCAGCGCCGACACGGCTGCCATCAGCGGGTCGATGGACTCGGTGGCGTACATGTACATGCGCACCGGCAGCGTCACCGTGCTGGGCGAGGTGACAAAGATCGACATGGTCACTTCGTCAAAGCTGTTGATGAAGGCCAGCATCCACCCGCCTGTGACGCCCGGCAGGATCATCGGCAGCGTGATGCGTGTGAACACCGTGGCCTGGCTGGCACCCAGCGACAGGGCGGCATGCTCGGCACTGCGGTCAAACCCCACCAGCGCCGCCACCACCAGGCGCAGCGTGTAGGGCGTGACGATGAGTGCATGCGCCACCACCAGCCAGCCAAAGCTGCCCGTGCCCCCAATCAGCGCGAACAGCCGCAGCAGGGCCACACCCAGCACCAGATGCGGAATGATGAGTGGCGATAAAAACAAGCCGTTCAGGAAGCCGCGCCCCGGAAAGTCGTAGCGTGTGATGGCGATGCCTGCAGGCACGGCCAGCGCCGTGGCCAGCGTGGCCGATGCCAGCGCGAGCCACAGGCTGTTCCAGAACGACTGCACAAAGTCTGAATGCTCGAACACTGCCTTGAACCAGCGCAGCGAGAACTCGGTGGTGGGCAGCGTCAGCGTGTTGTGCGGCGTGAAGGCCACGATGCACACCACCAGCAAGGGGGCGAGCATGAAGGTGATGACCAGCGCGTTGAACGCGAGGGCGATGGGGCCGTTCTTTTGCATCTTGGTTATCCCAAAGACTTTTTGTACCGGCCTTCAACCAGGCGGTTGTAGCTCAGCATGACCACGAGGTTGGCCACCAACAGGGTCAGCGCAATCGCAGCGCCCAGTGGCCAGTTCAGCTCGTGCAGGTATTCGTCGTACACCACCGTGGCCACCATCTTCAGGCGCCGCCCGCCCAGCAAGCCGGGGATGGCGAATGAGCTGGCTGCCAGGCCGAACACGATGAGGCTGCCCGACAGAATGCCGGGCAGCACCTGCGGCAGCACGATGCGCCGCAGCGTGGTGAAGGGCGTGGCCTGCAGCGACAGGGCTGCGTTCTCCACGCCCGGGTCCAGCTTCTGCAGCGAGGTCCACACGGGGATCACCATGAAGGGCAGCATCACATGCACCAGTGCAATCACCACCGCAATCTCGGTGTAGAGCATCTTCACGGGGCCGATGCCCACCAGGCCGAAGGCCGCGTTCACCAGTCCCTCGGGGCCCAGCAACATGCTCCAGCCAAAGGCGCGCACCACCACCGACACCAGCAGCGGGGCCAGCACCACCAGCAGCAAGATGGAGCGCCACGGGTTGCGCATGCGGCTGAGCACATAGGCCTCGGGTGCGCCAATCAGCACGCAGATCAGCGTGACCAGGCCCGCAATCCAGAACGTGCGCCAGAAGATCGCGTGGTAGTACGCATCGGCAAACACATGGCCGTAGTGCTCCAGCGTGAACTCGCCCGCTTTCACGCCCGTGGCCGGGTCGAAGGCGTTGAACGAGAGCACGGCCGTGAGGCCCAGCGGCACCAGCAGCAGTACCGTGAACAGCAGCAGCGCCGGGCCGGACAGCCACCAGGGCAAGGCCTTTTTGCCCAGCAGCGGGTGGGGCGTTGCTGCCGTCGTTGTTGTCGTGGCGCTTGTCATGGCGTGGCCTCGGTGTCGGCCAGGGCGGCTTCATCGGCGGGTAGCAGGCGCATGCAGTGGTCGGGCCAGTCCAGGCCCGTGCGCTCGCCTTCTTCGAGTGCGCCGCGGCCATCGTTGGGGGCCAGCACCATCAGGTCGCCCATGCCCGTGCCCACGCGGTACAGCCACTGGCTGCCCAGGAAGAAGCGCTCGCACACCTCACCGTCGATGCGGCCTTGCACTGTGGGCACCAGTTGCAGCTTCTCGGGGCGCACGCTCAGCAGCACGGCCGCACCGGGGCGGAACTGCGCACCTTCCACGCGCACTTCAATGGGCCCCGCGCCCACATGCGTGTGGGTGGCGCTGGCCGTGGTCACCTGGCCCGGCACCAGGTTGGCCTTGCCCACAAAGGTGGAGATGAAGCGCGTGCGCGGGTGTTCGTACACGCGATGCGGGTGGTCGATCTGCGTGGCGCGGCCTGCCTCCATCACCACCACGCGGTCGCTGATGGACATGGCTTCGCTCTGGTCGTGGGTCACCATCACCGTGGTGGTGCCCACCTTGCGCTGGATCTGGCGCAGCTCGAATTGCATCTCTTCGCGCAGCTTGGCATCGAGGTTGGAGAGGGGTTCGTCCAGCAGCAGCACGGGCGGCTCGATGACTAGCGCACGCGCCAGGGCCACGCGCTGGCGCTGCCCGCCCGACAGCTCGCGCGGGTAGCGGCCTGCATGTTTCTCCAGGTGCACCAGGCCCAGGGCCTGGGCGACGCGGTCTTTGCGCTCGGCCTTGGGCACCTTGCGCATCTCCAGGCCAAAGCTCACGTTGTCGGCCACCGTCATGTGCGGGAAGAGCGCGTAGCTCTGGAACACGATGCCCAGCCCGCGTGTGTTGGCCTTGGCGTGTGTGATGTCGCGCCCGGCCAGCTCGATGCGGCCGCTGGTCACCGCCTCGAAGCCCGCCACCATCTGCAAGGTGGTGGTCTTGCCGCAGCCCGAGGGGCCGAGCAGCGAGACGAACTCGCCTTTTTCCACCGAAAGGTTCATGGACTGCACCGCGCAGGTGCTGCCATAGAACTTGGTCACATCCGTGAGCTGGAGGAAGGACATGCGTGGGCCTTTCTTTCTGCCTGTTTGTCTATCGATCTGTTCTTGCGGGGCCAGCCGCCCGTTTTCTGCAAAGAAGCGCGGGCCACTGCGGGCTATCGGAACGCCGGGCGCCTTGTGTTCCAGTGCGTGGCGCCGGGTGCACCGCTGTGGTGCGCCTGCTTGCCTGAAATAGAACATGACCGGCTTTGTTGATTCACTCTATTGCAATATGCGAACCAGGTTGAATCGGGTATTCCATTAATCAGAATTTTTCTTCAATTTATTCCGTTTAATGGAATATTAAGATTAGAATACAAGCCATCTATTCCGCAGGAGTGACGCATGGAAGCAGCATCCGCAGGCACGGGCGGCGTACCCCGGGTCTTTGCCCTCATCCGCGCCCTGGTGGCTGTGCAGGCCGAGGGCGGCCGAGTCACCCAATTGGCGCGTGCCATTGGGCTGACGCAGGGCACCACGCACCGTTTGCTGCAATCGCTGGTCGCCGAGGGCATGGTCGAGCAGGACGAACGCAGCAAGCTCTACCGCCTGTCCACCGAGTTCTTTGCTCTCGCGGCCAAGGCGGGCAACCCCGGTGACCTGCGCAGCATCTGCCGGCCCGCGCTGCTGCGCCTGAGCGCCAGCCTGGGCGACAGCATCTTCCTTTTGGTGCGCAGCGGGTTCGACGCGATCTGCCTGGACCGCAGCGAAGGGCCGTTTCCCATCCGCTCGTTTACCGGCGACATCGGCGGCCGCGTGGCGCTGGGGGTGGGGCAGGGGGCCTTGTCCATCCTGGCCTTTTTGCCCGAGGCCGAGCGCGAAGAAGTGATCCGCTTCAACCTCTCGCGCGTGCGCGAGTACGGCGTGTACGACGAGGTCTACCTGCGCACCGAGATCGAGCGCGTGCGCCAGACCGGCTACGCCGCGCGCAACACCGGCCTGCTCGAAGGCATGGCCGGCGTGGGCGTGCCCGTGCTCGACCGCGAAGGCCGCGCCGTGGCCGCGCTGAGCGTGGGCACCATCTCCGCCCGCCTCAACGAAGACCGCCTGCCCACGGTGGTGGAGCTGCTCAAGCGCGAGGCCGCCGCCATTGGCCCGCGCATTCACCCCTTCGATGCCACGCTGCGCCGCCCCGCGCAAAGCCTGGCGGGGCAGCCGTCTGAACAACTGCTGGTGCCTTCCGGTGGCGCCAACCCAGCGGCTTGATGGGGAGGCCCGGGGCACAAGCCCGGCCACCATCCCGCTGCCTGTCAGTCAGATCACGGCCAGCGCCCGCGCCACCTGGGCATGCGCATCGGTATCAATGACGCAGTTGTGCGCCACCACCACCCGCGTGAAGGGCCAGCGCAACAAACGCTCCGCACTGCGGGCCGCTGCAGCCCGGTCGCGCACCAGCGCACGCACCGTGAGCGGTACAGCTAGCTTGCTTCGCACCCCCGTCAGCGTGGCATAGGCCCGCGTGGGCCAGGGCAGATCACCCGCCATCCACTGCAGCAGGTCCGTCACGACGAGCGTGGCCGACGGCCGGTGAAACCACACCGACTCGTTGCCCGCCGGAATGCCCTCGAAGGCAAAGTGCTCCAGCTCCGGCAGCCACTCGGGCAGGTCGCCTGCAGGCAGCACACGCAAGGTGGCGGCCAGGTCCGGCCGCTTTTGCGCCAGCCCTCGCGGGCCGTAAACCACTGCGCCCGGAAAGGCTGCCGCGCAGGGCGCCAGAAACAGGTGGTGCATCTTGTTCGGCGCCACGATATAGGCCACGCTGCCGAGGTCTTGCACCTGGCGCAGCAACGCGCTGCCGGGCGGCATCGGAATGGGCGAGTGAATCAAAAGCTTGCGCCCTGGCAGGCGCACCACCGTCATGCGCGTGGTGATGGGAAGGCCGTTGGCCTTGAAGGCGTGGGTGGCGTGCCAGAGGTGGGAGTCGAGGGGTTCAAGTTGCATGGCGCGGGATGGTGCCCGGGCGCATTGGTGGGGTCTTGAACGAATTCGACATGAGTGGTCATTTTTAGTGCGGTAGTGCTTCAATTGCTCATTGAGGACCGTCCGGCTTGGCAATCGGGCGTTAGGATTGCTTGGTCAACTTCGATACCGCTATGGGAGGAGCAATGAAAAGATCCAAGGGTTTTGCTTGCGCATTTGTACTCTGTCTGAGTCAGACTATCGGTGCGGTTGATTTGCCTAGACGCACGCACATAGTGCACCCACCTGCTGAGCGGACTTATGTGCTTGGTAGAAGCTCTTTACCCCGTGAGTTATCCATTGCGACAGATTCAAAAATTGAAGCAGCCGCGAAGCGTGCATTTACAAAAGACAGCCTCGCTTTGCTCCTTATTGACAAGGGGGGGATTGCTTTTGAGCAATACGCCACTGATTTGAATGAAAAGACTCAACTCTTTTCTTTGTCGATAACCAAGAGCCTTGTAGCGATAGCAACAGGCGAAGCTCTTTGTGCAGGAAAAATTAAGAGCCTGGATGACCCAGCCGTTTCTTACTCAAATGAACTCAGTGGAGCAGTTCAAGGTCAGGCTAGTGTTAAACAGCTTCTCACGATGTCGAGTGGCGCCGATCCGGCTTATATGGATGATGTCCCTGCTGGCGTCAACTTTAAGGACTTTATGGCCCAGTTCGAAGGGCGTCTTGGTGTCAGCGAGTACGTTCGCAAAGACAGTAGACCGTTCGTGCGAAATGGCCTAACCCGCGTGCCGGGTTCGGTATTTCAGTACAGTGGTCGAGACACTGCAGCCATCTCGTTGGTGATCGAAGGTGCCGTTGGGATGAAGTTTCAGGAGTGGTTTGATATCGCTGTTTGGCGCAAGGTAGGTGCGGCGAGCGATGCGTTCCTTCGCGTCGCCAGCAAGGATGGCCGGGCCATTGCGGATGGCGGTCTTTGGGTGACTCCCCGAGACTTGGCACGAGTTGGCATGATGGCGCTTGACGTTCTTCATGATGGCAATGCCTGTATGAAACAGTTCATGGCTGAGTCGATCGCTCCGCACCTTGACTCGTCATGGGCTTCAAAAAAATATGGCTATCAGATGTGGATAGACAAGCGGGGTCTCCCTCAGTTTGTCGGGGCTGGCGGCCAGATGTTGGTGTTTGATCCAAAGTCGCAACGAATATTGGTTGTGTTTGGGCACAACACCTCCTACCAGCCTATGGAGGACTTGTTTCATCACTGATTGGACCAGAAGTAACTTTCCGAAATGAGTGATGGGGCTTCGATTCGTGTAGACCCATGCTGGTCGAAGCCTTGGTCATGCTCCGGTTGACTCCCTCCGCTCCACCCGTAATCGCGCCTGCACCATTGCCTCATGGATCTTCTGTTGGAATACTTCACGCGGCGGTAGCACCGTCAGGTACTCGGCCACGTGGATGCCGGACTTGTCCAGCTCCAGCAACTCAATCTGCTCCTGTTTTTTGCCGGTGCACAGGATGATGCCCAGCGGGGGCAGATCCCCCGGCTCCTGGTCGTGTTTGGCCAGCCAGCGCAGGTACAACTCCATCTGGCCTTTGTATTCGGCGCGGAACTCGCCCAGCTTCAGTTCAATGGCCACTAGGCGGCGCAGCTTGCGGTTGTAGAACAGCAGGTCGATATAGAAGTCGTCGTTGTCGAGCTGGATGCGGCGCTGCCGCGCTACAAAGCTGAAGCCCGCGCCCAGCTCCAGCAGGAAGTGCTCCAGCTCGCGCAGGATGGCGTCTTCGAGGCCTTTTTCCAGATAGCGGTCTTCCAGTGCGAGGAAGTCCAGAACGTAGGGGTCTTTGAGCAGCAGGGGCGGGCTGACTTCGCCCTCTGCGCGCAGGGTGTCCAGTTCTGAGCGGATCGTTTCGCCGGGCTTCTTGGACAGGGCTGTGCGCTCAAACAGCATCGAATCCACCCGCTCGCGCAGTGTGCGTACGCTCCAGCGTTCGATGCTGCACATCTCAGCGTAGAAGTCGCGAGCGAGCGGGTCTTTCAGGTAGATCAGCTCTAGAAAATGGCTCCAGGCTAATTGTCTCGACAGTGTCGAGACAATTTCAAGATTTGGGAAAACCTCAGCAAACCGGATCATGTGCCGAAGGCTCTTGGCGCTGAAGCTGCGGCCGTAATCTGCCGTCAATTGTCTCGACACCGTCGAGACAATTTCCTCGCCGTAGCTGGCGCGCTCCCCGGAAAGCACTTCAGTTCGAATGCGCTGTCCGATGTGCCAGTACATCAAAGTCAACCCTGCATTCACAGCTGCCGCAGCTGCTTGGCGCGATTGTTCGATGAGCTGCCGTAGGTCCATCAACAACTGGGGCGCATCCGTTGCGGCCACGGATGCTGGCGCGGTTTTCTTCTGTGGTTTGATTTGACTCATACGAACTCCTTGGCTACGAACTATGCCGTTCTTGTTCCCGACAGCTTCGGTGGGCACATCCTCGCATGGGGTGTGGTGCTTTGCGGCAACGTGCTTCTGTTTTCATAGCTGCTTGCGCTTTACCAAAAAGCGTTGGAGTCATTTTTTGACCACATTTCAGGTGGCAGTGCGTAGCGCAGTGCCTTGCGGGTTTCTCCGCTCCTTCATCCCTGGCCCCGCCCCGCACATTCCCCCACTACCCAATCCCTGAACGCCTTCACCAGCGGCGTCTGCGCCCGTGCCTCGGGGTACACGAGGTAATACGCATCGGTGCTTGTCAGCACCTGGTCCGACAGCTCCACCAAACTCCCTGCTGCCAGCTCCTGCTCAATCAAAAAGCGCGGCAGCAGGGCCGCCCCCAGGTGCGAGACCGCAGCCTGCGCAATCATGGCGAAGTGTTCCGACTGCGGGCCGCGCAGGGCCAGGGCTGTGGGGGCGCCCACCAGCTCGAACCACTCGGCCCACTGCGTGGGGCGGGTGCTTTGCTGCAGCAGCACCACGCGCGTCAGGTCTTGTGGGGTGCGGATGTTGTGGCGGTCGCGGTAGGTGGGGCTGCACACGGGCACGGTTTCTTCGTGCATCAGGTATTCGCACACGGCGCCCGCCCAGTGCGGCGTGCCGAAGTGGATGGCGGCGTCAAACGGTGTGCCCGCAAAGTCAAACGGCTCGGTGCGGGCCGAGAAGTTGACCATGGCCTCGGGGTGCAGCGCCATGAAACCGCCCAGGCGCGGGATGAGCCAGCGCGTGCCCAGCGTGGGCAGCACGGCCAGGTTGAGCAGGCCGTCGGTGCTGGAGAACGCCATGGCTTTTTGTGTGCTGGCCGACAGCTGTTGCAGCAGGTTTTGCACGTCGGCGGCGTAGACGCGGCCCGCGTCGGTCAGCACCACGCGCTGGCGCACGCGGTGGAAGAGGGCGGTGCCGATCTGCTCCTCCAGCTGGCGGATCTGGCGCGACACCGCGCTTTGCGTGAGGTGCAGCTCCTCGGCCGCGCGCGACACGCTCTGGTGGCGGGCGGCGGCCTCAAAGGCCAACAGGTCGGCGGTGGAGGGCAGGAAGGCGCGGCGCAGCAAGGTCATACCGGGTTATGCATTGGGGGAATGATGATGGGTGCCAAAATTTGAACCTTTTGAGCCCCTGCCGCGCATTGGGTATGGGGTGGTAGTCCTGATATTTTCAGGCACTTCATTCTGATTTGTGATCAAGTAGTTCCATTTTTTCGCTATCCAGCGTGGCGCGATTGGCGGATATTGGCGCATTCATTGCGTGTGTTCTTCCACACTGTTTCCCTCTCTCTGCCCC
Organism: Acidovorax sp. GW101-3H11; assembly: GCF_001633105.1. Classification (GTDB taxonomy): domain Bacteria; phylum Pseudomonadota; class Gammaproteobacteria; order Burkholderiales; family Burkholderiaceae_C; genus Acidovorax. The sequence continues at coordinate 188,056 of NZ_LUKZ01000012.1, read as the reverse complement.
ATCCACCCTTGCGAGCCGCCATGTCTGCCACCCCTGCCGCCACCCCCCTTGTGTCCGAAGTCGATCAACTGTTGCAACGCCTGGGCGTGCCCCGCGCTGCGTACACCGGCGGTACGCTGGCGGCGCGTTCGCCCATCACGGGCGAGGTGCTGGCCCAGGTGCCACAGCAAAGTGCGGCCGATGCCACCGCCGCCATTGGCCGGGCACATGCGGCCTTCCTGGCCTGGCGCAATGTGCCCGCACCGCGCCGGGGCGAGCTGGTGCGCCTGCTGGGCGAAGAACTGCGCGCCGCCAAGGGCGACCTGGGCCTGCTGGTGACCATCGAGGCGGGCAAGATCCCGTCCGAAGGCCTGGGCGAGGTGCAGGAAATGATCGACATCTGCGACTTTGCCGTGGGCCTGTCGCGCCAGCTGTACGGCCTGACGATTGCCACCGAGCGCCCCGGCCACCGCATGATGGAAACCTGGCACCCGCTGGGCGTGTGCGGCGTGATCTCGGCCTTCAACTTCCCCGTGGCCGTGTGGTCGTGGAACGCAGCGCTGGCGCTGGTGTGCGGTGACTCGGTGGTGTGGAAGCCTTCGGAAAAGACGCCGCTCACCGCACTGGCCACGCACGCGATTGCCCAGCGCGCCATTGCGCGGTTTGGCACCGATGCGCCCGAAGGCCTGCTGGAGCTGATCGTGGGCCAGCGCGACATCGGCGAGGTGCTGGTGGACGACGCCCGTGTGCCCGTGCTGTCTGCCACCGGCTCCACCGCCATGGGCCGCGCTGTGGGCCCGCGCCTGGCAGCGCGCTTTGCGCGTGGCATTCTGGAGCTGGGTGGCAACAACGCCGCCATCGTGGCGCCCACGGCCGACCTGAACTTGGCCCTGCGCGGCATTGCGTTTGCCGCCATGGGCACTGCAGGCCAGCGCTGCACCACGCTGCGCCGCCTGTTCGTGCACGCAAGCATTTACGACCAACTGGTGCCCCAGCTGGCCAAGGTGTACGCCAACGTGCAGGTGGGCGACCCGCGCACGCCTGGCACGCTGGTGGGCCCGCTGATCGACCGCATGGCCTTTGATGGCATGCAAAAAGCCCTGGAGCAGAGCCGCGCGCTGGGCGCCACGGTGCATGGTGGTGGCCGTGTGGAGGGCGTGGGCGGTGCCGATGCGTATTACGTGCGCCCCGCGCTGGTGGAGCTGCAAAAACACGAAGGCCCCGCGTTGCACGAAACCTTTGCGCCCATCCTGTACGTGGTGCGCTACAGCGCCATCGACGAAGCCATCGCCATGAACAACGCCGTGGGCGCGGGCCTGTCGTCGTCGATTTTCACACTCAACGTGCGCGAGGCCGAACAGTTCATGTCCGCAGCGGGTTCGGACTGCGGCATAGCCAACGTGAACATTGGCCCCAGTGGCGCCGAGATTGGCGGTGCGTTTGGCGGTGAGAAGGAAACGGGCGGTGGGCGTGAGGCGGGCTCGGACAGCTGGAAGGCCTACATGCGCCGGGCGACGAACACCATCAACTATTCGACCGCACTGCCGCTGGCGCAGGGCGTGACGTTTGACGTGTGACCCACGCGCTGGCCGCACCGTCTATGCCTAACGCTAAGGACCAACACCCCATCGTCATCATCGGCGGCGGTGTCATCGGCAGCGCGATTGCCTACTTCCTCACCCTGCAGCAACCGAGCTGCGAGGTGGTGGTGGTCGAGCGCGACCCGACCTACGCACGCGCCTCGTCGGCGCTGTCTGCCAGCTCCATTCGCCAGCAGTTCTCCACTGACATCAACATCCAGATCTCGGCATTTGGTATCGACTTTCTGCGCAACGTGGGTTCTCTGCTGGCGTGCCATGGCGATGTGCCCGACATTGGTCTGCACGAAGGTGGCTACCTGTACCTGGCCACCCAGGCCGGTGAGGCCACGCTGCGCGAGAACCACGCGCTGCAAAAGCAGCATGGCGCCGATGTGGCGCTGCTCAGCCCGCAGCAACTGGCCGAGCGTTTTCCGTGGCTGGCGCTGCAGGACGTGGTGCTGGGCTCGCTGGGCCTGTCGGGCGAGGGCTGGTTTGATGGCTACCTGCTGCTGACGGCGCTGCGCAAGAAGGCGCAAAGCCAGGGCGTGCGCTACGTTGCCGATGAAGCCGTGGGGCTGGATACGGCGAGCAGCGATGGCTTGTTGCATGTGAACGCGGTGCAACTGAATAGCGGCTCCGTGCTGCCCTGTCGCTACGCCGTGAATGCCGGTGGCCCCTGGGCTGCAGCAATTGCAGGCTGGGCGGGCATCGGCCTGCCCGTGGTGGGCAAGCGTCGCACGGTGTTCAACCTGGCCAGCCCCGCAGCGTTGCCGGGTTGCCCGCTGCTCATCGACACCAGCGGTATCTGGCTGCGGCCCGAGGGCAAGGGTTTTATCTGCGGCTTTGCGCCCGATGCGGACAACGACGCCGACTTTGCCCCGCTGGAGCCCGAGTACGCCGCGTTTGAAGACCGTATCTGGCCCACGCTGGCCGAGCGCATTCCGGGCTTTGAGGCACTGCGCATGCAGGGCGCCTGGGCGGGTTACTACGAGATGAACACGTTCGACCACAACGCCATCGTGGGCCTGCACCCGGCGTGCGACAACCTAGTGTTCGCCAACGGCTTTTCGGGTCACGGCCTGCAGCAGTGCCCTGCCGTGGGCCGGGGTGTGGCCGAGCTGTTGCTCACGGGCAGCTACCAGAGCCTGGACCTGTCGCCGCTGTCCATCGAGCGCATTGCGCGCAACGCGCCGCTGCTTGAAAAGAACGTGATCTGAGCGCCATCGGTACCGCCAGTTTTCCCTCACCCCTTTCTCAACCTGCCAACCACAAAACATACGGAGACAACGACATGGCAATTTCCCGCAAGACCTTCACAGCGCTCGCTGCAGGCCTGACCCTGGCCTGCCTGACCACGGCACCTGCGCTGGCGCAGACTGTCACTCAACCGACGCTGGAGAAGATCAAGGCATCCGGCAAGGCCGTGCTGGGCGTGCGCGAGACCTCGCCGCCCATGGCCTATGCACTGGGCGCCAATGAAAAGTACGTGGGCTACCACGTCGAGCTGTGCGAGCGTGTGCTCAAAGAGATCGCGCCCGACGCCAAGCTCGAATACATGGCTGTGACGGCGCAGAACACCTTGCCGCTGGTACAGAACGGCACGCTCGACATTGGCTGCGGCCCCACCACCAACAACACGGCGCGCCAGCAGCAGGTGGCCTTTGCCGTGACCACCTATGTGAGCGAAGTGCGCATGGCCGTGCGCAAGGATTCGGACCTCAAGTCCATCAACCAGCTGGCGGGCCGCACCATCGCTGCCTCCACCGGCACCACCGCCGTGCAGCTGCTGCGCAAGCAAGAGCGCGTGCTGGGCGGCGCGCCCATCAAGACCGTGCTGGGCAAGGACCACCACGAGAGTTTCCTGCTGCTCGAATCAGGCCGTGCGGATGCCTTTGTGCTCGACGACAACCTGCTGGCCGGGATGATTGCCAACTCCAAAGACCCCTCGGCCTACCGCATCGTGGGCGAGCCGCTGGGTGCTGAGCCCATCGCACTGCTGTTCCGCAAGGACGACCCCACCTTCAAGGCGGCGGTGGACGGCGTGCTGACCAAGCTGATGCAGTCCGGCGAGATGGAAAAGATCTACACCAAGTGGTTTGTGAACCCCATCCCACCCAAGAACATGAGCCTGAACCTGCCACTGGGCACCACGCTGCGCCAGCTGTTTGCCACCCCCAACGACAAGCCCCTGGAGACCTACCAGCAATGAACGCTCCCATCCCCGCCACCGCCTTCCGCGCGGCCGACCGCCTGGGCGCCATCGGTGTCTCGGAAATCGTGCGCCTGACGCAAGAGGCCAACCAGCTCAAGCGCCAGGGTCAGCCCGTGATCGTTCTGGGCCTGGGCGAGCCGGACTTCGACACGCCTGCCCACATCCTGGAGGCCGCGCAGCAGGCCATGGCACGGGGGGAGACGCACTACACGGTGCTGGACGGCACGGCCGAACTCAAGGCCGCCATCCAGCACAAGTTCAAGCACTACAACGGGCTGGACTTTCAGCTCAACGAGATCACCGCAGGCGCGGGTGCCAAGCAGATCCTCTACAACGCGCTGATGGCCTCGGTGAACCCTGGCGACGAGGTGATCCTGCCCGCGCCGTACTGGACGTCATACGCCGACATGGTGTTGATTGCGGGCGGCGTGCCGGTGGTCGTACCCTGCACCGAGGCCAACGGCTTTCGCATCACGCCCGAGCAGCTGGAGGCGGCCATCACGCCGCGCACGCGCTGGGTTTTCATCAATTCGCCCTCCAACCCCAGCGGCGCGGCTTACAGCGCAGAACAGCTTCGCCCGGTGCTGGAGGTGGTGGAGCGCCACCCGCAGGTGTGGCTGCTGGCAGACGACATCTACGAACACATCCTGTACGACGGCCGTGCGTTTGCCACGCCCGCCGCCGTGCTGCCATCGCTGCGCGATCGCACGCTGACGGTGAACGGTGTCTCCAAGGCCTATGCCATGACCGGCTGGCGCCTGGGCTACGGCGCGGGCCCCAAGGCGCTGATTGCGGCCATGGCCGTGGTGCAGAGCCAGGCCACCTCCTGCCCCTCGTCCATCAGCCAGGCGGCAGCCGTGGCAGCGCTCACGGGGCCGCAAGACGTGGTGCGCGAGCGCTGCCAAGCTTTCCAGGACCGGCGTGACCTGGTGGTGGCCGCACTCAACGTCTCACCCGGCTTGCGCTGCCGTGTGCCCGAGGGCGCGTTCTACACCTTTGCCAGTTGCGAAGGTGCGCTGGGCCGCACCACGCCGGGTGGTTTGCTGCTGCGCACCGATGCCGACTTTTGCGCCTACCTGCTGCGCGAACACCACGTGGCCGTGGTGCCCGGCGGGGTACTGGGGCTGGCGCCTTACTTCCGCATCTCGTACGCTGCGTCCACGGCCGATTTGCAAGAGGCTTGCGCACGCATCCAGCGCGCCTGCCAGGCCCTGTTCTGAATTTTTGATCCGATACCGTTGACATGAACACGACCTCCCTCACCCCCCGCACCGGCGGCCAGATCCTGGTGCAGCAGCTCATCACCCATGGCGTGAAGCAGCTCTTTTGTGTGCCCGGCGAAAGCTACCTGGCGGTGCTTGATGCCCTGCACGATGCCGACATCGGCGTGACCGTGTGCCGCCAGGAAGGCGGCGCGGCCATGATGGCCGAGGCGCAGGGCAAGCTCACCGGCCAGCCCGGCATCTGCTTTGTGACGCGCGGCCCCGGCGCCACCAATGCATCGGCCGGTGTGCACATTGCGCACCAGGACTCGACGCCCATGATTCTGTTTGTGGGCCAGGTGGCGCGCGGCGCCATGGGGCGCGAGGCCTTTCAAGAGCTGGACTACAGCGCCGTGTTTGGCACCATGGCCAAGTGGGTGGTGCAGATCGACGACCCGGCGCGCGTGCCCGAGCTGATCTCGCGCGCCTTTCACGTCGCCACTTCAGGCCGCCCCGGCCCGGTGGTGGTGGCGCTGCCTGAAGACATGCTGACCGAAGCCGCCACGGTGGCCGATGCGCTGCCCTACCAAGTGACGGAAACCCACCCTGGCGCTGCGCAGTTGGCCGAGTTAGCCCAGCGCCTGCAAGCCGCCAAGAATCCCGTAGCGATTCTGGGCGGTAGCCGCTGGTCTGAGGAGGCGGTGCGCGAGTTCACAGCCTTTGCCGAGGCGTGGTCGATTCCTGTGTACTGCTCGTTCCGCCGCCAGATGCTGTTCCCGGCCACGCATGCCTGCTATGGCGGTGACCTGGGCCTGGGTGTCAATCCCAAGCTGCTGGCACGCATCAAGGCGTCCGACCTGGTGCTGGTGGTGGGTGGCCGCTTGTCCGAAGTGCCGTCGCAAGGTTATGAGCTGTTCGACATTCCCACGCCCGCGCAGTCCTTCGTGCATGTGCATGCCGATGCGGATGAACTGGGCAAGCTCTACCGCCCCACGCAGGCCATCCACGCCACGCCACAGGCATTCACCGCCGCGCTCAACGCAGTGCGCCCCACGGCCTCGGTCGCGTGGAAGGCACACACCGAAGCAGCCCATGCCGAATACCTGGCCTGGAGCGACCCGGCGCCCATCCGCATCCCCGGCAATCTGCAGATGGGCGAGGTGATGCAGCACCTCAAGAGCGTGCTGCCCGCCGACACCATCTTCTGCAACGGCGCGGGCAACTTCGCCACCTGGGTCCACCGCTTCTGGCCCTTCACCACGTACGCAAGCCAGTTGGCACCCACCAGCGGGTCGATGGGCTACGGCCTGCCCGCAGGCGTGGGCGGCAAGCGCCTGTGGCCGCAGCGCGAGGTGGTGGTGTTTGCGGGCGACGGCGACTTCTTGATGCACGGACAGGAGTTTGCGACCGCTGTGCAGTACGGCCTGCCCATCCTCGTGGTGCTGCTGGACAACGCCATGTACGGCACCATCCGCATGCACCAGGAGCGTGAGTACCCCGGCCGCATCAGCGCCACGCAGCTCAAGAACCCCGACTTCAAGGCCTATGCGCAGGCCTTTGGCGGCCACGGCGAGCGTGTGGAGCGCACCGAAGATTTCGCACCTGCATTGGCCCGCGCCCGCGCCAGCGGCCTGCCCAGCGTGTTGCACTGCCTGATCGACCCCGAGGCGATCACGCCCACCGGCACGCTGCAGGGGATTCGCAAAGCGGCCCTGGCAAAACAGTGATGGTGACCCGGCGATAGCGCGGGGAGCGGGATGGCAGCAGGCTGTCACCCCGCCGCGCACAATAGCGGGCGTGACCGTTCCCGCATCTGATTTCGCTGAAAGCGACCCCGCAACCCCGGCCCAGACCGGAGGCAAGCTGCGCCGCATCGCCCACCTCGACATGGACGCCTTTTTCGCGTCCGTCGAGTTGCTGCGCTACCCGCAGCTCAAGGGCCTGCCCGTGGTCATTGGTGGCGGGCGGCGCAAGGTGGACGAGCTGCTGCTGCGCGGGCCGGACGGCACGGCCGAACGCGAGCGTCGCTTCATCCCGGTGGAAGACTTCCCGCTGCTCAAGGACTATGTGGGCCGGGGCGTGATCACCACGGCGACCTACGCCGCGCGCCAGTTTGGCGTGGGCTCGGCCATGGGCATGATGAAGGCGGCCAGGCTGTGCCCGCAGGCCATCGTGCTGCCGGTGGATTTTGACGAAGTGCGGAGCTTTTCGCGCACCTTCAAGGCCGCCATTACCGAGATCGCGCCGGTGATGCAGGACCGGGGCGTGGACGAGGTCTACATCGACTTCACCGATGTGCCCGGCGGCCAGCGCGAGGGCGGGCGGGTGCTGGCGCGGCTCATCCAGAAAAGCATCTTCGACAAGACGGGGCTGACCTGCTCCATCGGCGTGGCGCCCAACCGCCTGCTGGCCAAGATGGCGAGCGAGTTCAACAAACCCAATGGCATCTCCATCGTTTACGAGGACGACCTGCAGGAAAAGATCTGGCCGCTGAACGTGCGCAAGGTCAATGGCATCGGCCCCAAGGCGGGCGAGAAGCTCGCGCGGCTGGGTGTGGAGACCATCGGCCAATTGGCGGCGCAAGACCCGCAGTGGCTCATCGGCCACTTTGGCAAATCCACCGGCGCCTGGATGCACCGCGTGGCCTGGGGCCGCGACGACAGCCCCGTGGTGACCGAGAGCGAGCCCGTGAGCATGAGCCGCGAGACGACTTTCGACCGCGACCTGCATGCCGTGCGCGACAAGGCGGAACTGGGCGCGATCTTTACCGACCTGTGTCTGCGCCTGGCCGAGGACCTGCAGCGCAAGGGCTATGTGGCGCGCACCATCGGCATCAAGCTGCGCTATGACGACTTCAAGATTGCCACGCGGGACCACACGGCAGGTATCTACACGGCCGACGGTGCCACCATCCGCCAGTTGGCGGGGCAGTGCCTCAAACGCGTGCCTTTGGACAAGCGCTTGCGGCTGCTGGGCGTGCGGGCCAGCACCCTGGCGCGACGGGGCGAAGAACCCGTGCTGGAGCCACGGGCTGGGGCAGCGGCAGAAACACGCCAACACAAGCCAGGCACCACCGATGGCACGGGCGGTGTGGGTGGCACGGCGCAGCTCTTTTAGCGCGCTTTGACGCCCCGACCTGCCACGTCACGGCCCGGCGCGGCCGTGGCAATCGGCGTAAACACCCAGGGCGCAGGCGGGCTGCAAAACCCGGCGCGTTTCTATACTCGCCCGCATATGGCCTCCGCCCCCGATGTTTCTTCTGCCAACCTGCAGGCATTGATCCGCGCCGCCGCCGGGGGCGATCACGCGGCCTTCGCGCAGGTCTACCAGCGCACCCATGTGCATCTGTTCGGCGTTGCCGTGCGTATGTTGGGGCAAGGGCAAGCGGCCGAGGATGTGCTGCAAGAGGCGTATGTGAGCATTTGGAAAAACGCTGGAAGCTACCGCAGCGAAGTGGGCGGGCAGCCCATCCAGCCCATGACATGGCTGATTGCCATCGTGCGCAACAAGGCGCTGGACGCTTTGCGCGCCCGTGCGCGGCGGCCCGAAAGCGCCTGGAATGACACCACCGAGCCTGCAGGCAGTGAGACGGACGGCAGCGACGCGCCGGGTGCTGCATCTGCATGGGCCGCCGCACCCAGCGCGCTGCATCTGCTGGAGCAGGCCGCCGAGGCGCTGCGCGTCGAAGGTTGCATGAACGCGTTGGACGGGAGCCACCGGCAAAGCCTGGCGCTGGCCTACTACCAGGGCCTGTCGCATTCCGAGGTGGCGGCGCAGATGGGCGCGCCACTGGGGTCGGTCAAGGCGTGGATCCGGCGGGGCCTGGAACGCCTGAAAAACTGCCTGGCCGCGCAAGGGGCGGGCACATGAGATACACCCATCCTGCGCTGCTGGACCACCTGGCGTCTGCCTATGTGCTGGGCACGCTGGGTGGTGGTGCGCGCCGCCGGTTTGTGCGGCTGCTGAGAGACCGCAGCGACCTGCAGTTGCTGGTGGCGCAATGGGAAGGGCGGCTGGGCCTGCTGGCCAGTTCGGTGCCGGTGCAGAAGCCACCGCAAAGCGTGTGGACCGCCATTGAGGCGCGCACCCGGCAGCACGATTTGAATGTGAAAGAGGCCGCCCCACAAGGTGGTTGGATGGGCGCGCTGTGGCGGCGCCATGGGGTGCTGCAGGGCTTGGCGGGTGTGGTGCTGGGTGCGGTGGCCACTGTGGCGCTGGTGGCTGCGGTGCCCACCTGGTTTGTGTCGAGCGACCAGGTGGCCTTGCGCGCCGGGGACAAGCTGCCGCAGGCCTATGTGGGCTTGCTGACGGACGCGGCCGGCAATGGCAAGGTGCTGGTGAGTTCGCTGCGCCATGGGCGCACGCTGACGGTGAAGGCCATCGGGCCTATCACCCTTCCTCCGACGCTAGCGATGCCAGCGGCTCCAGCGACGTCGGCGGGCGCCGCCCCCCAGCTGGTGCTGTGGGCGGTGCCCGCCGACGGTGCCCCGTTTGCGCTGGGCATGGTGCCGGTGACGGGCTCGGCGGTGTCGGCATTGCCCGATACGTCGGAGAAGCTGCTGCTCAAGGTCAGCAAGCTCATGGTGACGCTGGAGACCTCGGCAACGCCCCAGGTGCCCAGTGGCACCGTGCTGTTCACCGGCAACTGCGCCAAGCTGTGGTGAGTGGGGGCCGGGCGAGGCAGCCCCCGGCGTCGCCAAGAAAAAATTTTCCGCGTACTGCATCCGTTTGGCGCTCCGTGGCGTTTGTCCAAGGTGCCGTTGCGCGGCATGGGGCCATCGCGGCCTCTCACCCCCTTTTTTCTGGTCTGCGTTTTCAGGAGTCTTCCCATGCCTTCCTTTTCTATTCGCCGTTGGATGTCCACGCCCCTGCTGAGCCTGGCATTGGCGGCGGCGCCCCTGTGGGCGCTGCACACGGCCCATGCTGCCGATACACCCACCACGCCGGTCGAAAACACCCGCATTGACGACTTTGCCGTGGGAAAGAAAGCCATCGAAGCCAAGAACTGGGCGCTGGCGGCCAGCAGCTTTAGCAAGGTGGTGGCCCAGAACCCGCAGAATGCCGATGCCTACAACCTGCTGGGCTACTCCAACCGCTGGCTGGGCAAGTACGACGAGGCGTTTGCCGCCTACAACAAGGCCCTGGCGCTGGACCCCCGCCACAAAGGAGCCCTCGAATACTCGGGCATGGGCTACCTCAAGGTGGGCCAGAAGGCGCAGGCCGAAGCCCAGCTTGCCAAACTGCAGGCCATTTGTGCGCAGTGCGAGGAAACCACCGATCTGGCCAAGGCCATCGCGGCTTACAAGCCCGCGCAGTAAACCGGGGGCGCTGGTGCCCCGGGGGGCAGGGGGCACTGGCGGGCTGCTGGAGGGGCCGGGCAAGTCGGTGGGCCTTGTCACCCTCAGGGGGACCGTCCCCATCCCGGTATTTCTTGACGAATTCTTACTCGCAACTTACATTGAATCACCCGTTTTCCGGGAGATTCCCATGACGTTGAGCGAGCTGCAACGCATCAAGCAATGGCATGTTGCGCACAAGGCGGACCACCCGCTGGAGTACCACCTGTGGGACCTGGTGCTGACGCTGTGGGTACTGGGCTGGGTGGGCTGGTTCCCCCTCTGCGCTTTTGGCGAGCCGCTCACCGCCCCGGTGAGCCTGATCGGTATCTTTGTGCCCAGTCTGTACGTGACCTGGCGCACCCGCGCACATTTGCGCCATACCCTACGGTGTGACTGGCTTGATGTGCGGGGCTGATGGCGGGCTTACTGCCGGGCCGTGCGCACGTTGCGCGGCAGGCCCTGCGGGTGGCTGGTGCGCAGGGGGTTGATGTCCAGGCCGCCCCGGCGCGTGTAGCGCGCATACACCGTGAGCTTGATGGGTTTGCAGCGCGCCCACAGGTCCATGAAGATGCGCTCCACGCACTGCTCGTGGAATTCGTTGTGGTTGCGAAAGCTCACCAGGTACTGCAGCAGGCCTTCCTGGTTGATCTGCGGGCCGCTGTAGCTGATCTGCACGCTGCCCCAGTCGGGCTGGCCGGTCACCAGGCAGTTGCTTTTCAGCAGGTTGCTGGTCAGGGTCTCGGTCACCGGGCCCGCGTTGAATTCGGCTGTCAGCAGCTCGGGGGCGGGCTGGTAGCGCGTGCATTCCACATCCAGCCGGTCCAGGCTCAGGCCGTCCAGTTCGTGCACGGGCTCCTGGTCAAACAGCTCGGGCGCGATGAGTTTCACGCCCACCGTGGCCGGGTGCTCGGCGCCGCGCCACACGGCTTCGCTGATGTCGGTGCGGATGCGGGCCTGCACCTCGGCCATGTCGGCAAACCGTGTGTTGTTGAAGCTGTTGAGGTAGAGCTTGAACGACTTGCTCTCGACGATGTTGGGCGTCTCGCAGGGCACGGTGATGTGCGCCAGCGCCACCTGCGGCTTGCCGCGCGTATTCAGCCACGACAGCTCGAACGCTGTCCACAGGTCGGCGCCAAAGAAGGGCGCAGCGCCGGTGATGCCGATCTCGGCCCGCTTGCCTGCGCGGGGGATGGGGAACAGCAGCGCGGCGTCGTACTGGTCCACATAGGCCGAGGCCTTGCCAAGCTGGGATTGTTCTGGCGTGTTCATGCTGGTGTGTTGATAAGGATGTTTGCTATCTATTTGATAGCTATTGAGGCAATATGGACGGGCGGTAAGGCCTGTTTTTATTTGAATTCCCGCTCGCGCAGCCACTTGGTGGCGATCCACTTCTCGCCTGCGATCACGGGGGCGCCGCCGTGCAGGGTGCGCGTGGAGGTGTGGGGGCGTTCGTAGCTGAAGAACACCGCATTGCCGCGCTGTGGGCCCACCTCAAGGTGCACGTCGGGGAAGGTGGTGCCGCCGCCTTTTTCGGGGGTGTTGAGGTACATCACCAGCGTGCCCACGCGCTGCCCGCCGCGCTTGACGATGGTGGCCGTGCCGGGCTCGGCCGGGTCGAAGTAGTCGTAGTGCGGCTTGTACTCGGCGCCGGGGCGGTAGTGCAGCACCTGCAGGCCTTCGCCGTTCTCGATGGGCCAGTGCAAGAGGCGTGCAATGCGCGCCTCGATGCGCTGGATCAGCGGGGTTTCTCCGCGCTGGAAGAACATGCCGTCGCTGGTGCGGTCGGCGTTGATCTCTTCGCCGCCCGTCTTGGTGGCCACGGTGAGCGAGCGCGCCAGGCGGGGCTCGGCGTCGGCAATCAGGGCATCGCATTCCTCGGGCGACAGCAGGTTGCCAAACACCACGATGCGCGGCTGGGCCATGGCCAGCAGCACGTTGACCATGCGGTCGCCGCAGTCCACCTGCGCGGGCGACGCACCGAGCTGCGGCTCGGGCACGGGTACGGCCGAGGGCAGGCCCTGCTGCACGGCCAGCTCGTTCAGGTGGTCCTGCAGCGTGATCTCCAGCGCGTCGGCGGCCACGTCTTCATCCCAGCCCGCATCGCGCATGGACTGCAGCACCACGGGCGCGGCGTGGCCGGCCTGGGCCTGCTCGATGATCCAGCGGCGCAGCTCGGGCGTGATGGCCTGGCGCGCCGTGTGGCTGCGCTGGGCCGTGGTGGTGCTGTCGGAATGCGTGTCAGAGCGTGATGCCATGGCGGTCCTTCAACGGGGTGCGGTGGGGCAGAACAGTTCAATTCATGCGGCAGGTGCCGCCTTGCGCCGGAACACCAGGCGCTCCGGCTCAGATGATGCCGGGGCAAAGGCATAGCCGTCCAGATCAAAACCTTCGAGCTTGTGCGGCGTGGCAATGCGGTGGGTGATGGCATAGCGTGCCATGAGGCCGCGCGCGCGCTTGGCAAAGAAGCTGATGATCTTGTAGTTGCCGCCCTTCCAGTCCTCAAACACACATTCGATGACGCGGGCCTTGAGCGCCTTGCGGTCCACGGCCTTGAAGTATTCCTGCGAGGCCAGGTTGACCACCACGGGCGTGGTGTCGGCCCGCAGCCGGGTGTTGAGGTGCTCGGCGATCTGGCTGCCCCAGAACTGGTAGAGGTTGCTGCCCGCGCTGGTGGCCAGGCGCGTGCCCATCTCCAGGCGGTAGGGCTGCATGCGGTCCAGCGGCCGCAGCACGCCGTACAGGCCGCTCAGGATGGCCACATGGCTCTGTGCCCACCCCAGGTCGTCAGGGCCCAGGCTGCGGGCTTGCAGCCCGTCGTAGACATCGCCATTGAAAGCCAGCACCGCCTGGCGCGAGTTGCTGGCCGTGAAGCGGGGCCGCCAGGCCTGGTAGCGCGCCACGTTGAGGGCAGCGAGCGCGTCGCTCAGCTCCATCAGCGAGGCGATCTGCTGCGGAGACTGCGTGCGCAGCACCTCGATGAGGGCCGTGGACTGCGGCACAAATTGCGGCGTGGTGTGTGGCAGGCCCTCGGGCAGGGGCGTGTCGTAGTCGAGCGATTTGGCGGGGGACAGCAGGAACAGCATGGGGGCGGAAAGCTCTCGGATCTGTAAGGGGCGGTTTGCCAGCGGCGGCGCGGGCTGTGCAGGAAATGGTACCTGCTCCATCCCGGGCGCCGGTCGCCCATGGGTATTGGCGGGCGCTGGCTGACAACGCTGAACAAGGCGCCGGGCCTTGCTCGCGGGGCCCCAAAAAAAGAAGGCGGCCGGAGCCGCCTTCTGGGTTCACGGCCACTGCCCGGGGGCGGCGGCCATGTGTGGGCTTCAAGCCGCTGGTGGCTGCTCAAAAGGCAGCGGCATGGCCGACAGGTCGCGGCGGGTTTCCACCAGCACCAGCGGGCCTTCGTCCAGCACCACCACGGGGGGGCGTTCGCGCGGCACGTGGATGGGCTTGGGTTCGGCGGCAATCGCGGCCTGCACGGCTGCGATCTTGTCCGCATCGGAGTTCACCCATTGCAGGCCCGACGAAGCAGCCACTTGCTGCAGCGCATCGACCGGCAGCGTGAACGTCTGCACGCGGGGCAGGCCGCCCTGGGCTGCAGCAGCAGCTGGGGCGGCTGCAGGTGCCACAGCTGCGGGCGTGGCCGGGGCGGCTGCCACAGGGGCAGCGGCGACCACGGGCGCAGCCGCTGGTGCTGCCGGTGCTGCCACGGGTGCTGCGACAGGGGCCATGGCCGGTGCGACGGCCTGGGCGGGTGCCGGTGCAGCCGCAGTGGCTGCAACCTCAGGAGCGGCGGCCGCAGTGGCCGGGGCGCTGAAGTAGCTGCGGCGTGGTGGCTCGTCCTGGGGTGCGGCAGCCGCTGGGGCTGCTGCGGGCTCGGCCTGGGTGGGGTCGAAGTCCAGCATGGCCGGTGCGGCGGCTGCTTCGGTGCCATTGCCGTCGCGGGGGCCACGTTCACCGCGTTCGCGGCGGTCACGGCCATAGCGGTCGCGCGAACGGCGCTCGCGGCGCTGTTCTTCGCTGGCTGCGCCCTGGCCGTTGCCGGGGGCGTCATTGCCACTCAGGTCCAGGTCGGGCAGCGAGGCCATGGGCGCTGTGTCGGCGAAGTCGCCGGGCACGGCGGGGGCCTGGGCTGCTGCGGCTTCCTGGGCTTCCACGGCGCGGGGTGCGCGTTCGCCACGGGGGGCGCGGTCACCGCGATCACCCCGTTCGCGGCGGGGGCCGCGTTCACCGCGTGGCTGCTGGGCCGCTGCGCCCTCTGCGCCCTGGTTGCCCGGGCCTTCCACCTGTGCGCTGGCGGCGGTGTTGTCGGCGTTCAGGCCAGCATTGTTTTGGCGCGGTTCGGCATCGCGGCGGCCACGGCCACCGTCACGCCCGTCGCGTCCGTTGCGGCCACCACCTTCACGGCCTTCGCCTTCGGGGCGGCGGTCGGTGTCGCGGGGTGGGCGGCTCTCGGCGTCGCGGGGGGCGCGGCCTTCGGCCGAACGCTCGCCACGGCGGCCACGGCCTTCGCCGCTGCCTGCTTCGCGGTTGCCGTCACGGCCTCCTTCGCGCTGGCCTTCACGGTTGCCATCGCGGCCACCGCTGCGGCGGCCACGGCCTTCACCGTTGCGGCCGTCGCGGCGGGGTTCGCCACGGCCTGCGGGCTCGCCGGTCGGTGCGGCGGCAGGGGCTGCCACCGGGGCAGGGGTCGCTGCGGGCGTGCCGCCAAAACCGAACAGGCTCTTGAGCCAGGCAAAGAAGCCTTGCTCTTGCGGGGCGGCCGGGGCAGGCGCTGCCACCGGAGCCGGTGCGGGCGCTGGCGTGGCCGCACCGCGTGGGGCCTGGCCGCTGCGCGCTGGGCGGGCCGCGACTTCGGGGCGGGGCTCGACCTGTGGAGCGGGTGCGTCAGGCAGCACGCCCTTGATCACCGGCGTCTGCTTGTTGGTGGGCTCTTGCGAGCGGCGCGTCACGGCCGTGGGGTCTTCCACTTCTTCGGCAAGCTTGTAGCTGGCTTCGATGTGGTCCAGGCGCGGGTCGTCGTGCTTGAGGCGTTCCAGTCGGTAGTTGGGGGTTTCCAGCGTCTTGTTGGGCACCATCAACACGGCCACGCGCTGCTTGAGTTCGATCTTGGCGATCTCGGTGCGCTTTTCGTTCAGCAGGAACGATGCCACTTCCACCGGCACCTGGCAGTGCACGGCAGCCGTGTTGTCCTTCATCGATTCTTCTTGAATGATCCGCAGGATCTGCAGGGCCGACGATTCCGTGTCGCGGATGTGGCCCGAGCCGCCGCATCGGGGGCAGGGGATGGACGAGCCTTCGCTCAATGCGGGCTTCAGGCGCTGGCGGCTCATTTCCATGAGGCCGAACTTGCTGATGGTGCCGAACTGCACGCGGGCGCGGTCCTGGCGCAGCGCGTCGCGCAGGCGGTTTTCCACTTCGCGGCGGTTCTTCGACTCTTCCATGTCGATGAAGTCGATCACGATCAGGCCACCCAGGTCGCGCAGGCGCATCTGGCGGGCCACTTCGTCAGCGGCTTCCAGGTTGGTGCGGGTGGCGGTTTCCTCGATGTCGCCGCCCTTGATGGCGCGGGCCGAGTTCACGTCCACGGACACCAGCGCTTCGGTGTGGTCGATCACGATGGCGCCGCCCGAGGGCAGTTGCACGGTGCGGGCGTAGGCCGATTCGATCTGGTGCTCGATCTGGAAGCGGCTGAACAGGGCGGCGTCGTCGCGGTAGCGCTTCACGCGGGCGGCATGCTCGGGCATGACGTGCGCCATGAACTGCTGCGCCTGTTCGTAGATGTCGTCGGTATCGATGAGGATGTCACCGATATCGTTGTTGAAGTAGTCACGGATCGCGCGGATCACCAGGCTCGATTCCTGGTAGATGAGGAAGGCGCCCTTGCCGCCCTTGCCAGCGCCGTCAATCGCGGTCCACAGCTTGAGCAGGTAGTTCAGGTCCCACTGCAGCTCGGGCGCGGTGCGGCCGATGCCGGCCGTGCGCGCGATGATGGACATGCCGTTGGGGTATTCCAGCTGGTCCATCGCCTCCTTGAGCTCGGCGCGGTCCTCGCCCTCGATGCGGCGCGAAACGCCACCACCCCGGGGGTTGTTGGGCATCAGCACCACGTAGCGGCCGGCCAGCGAGACGAAGGTGGTCAGGGCCGCGCCCTTGTTGCCGCGCTCTTCCTTTTCGACCTGGACCAGCAGCTCCTGGCCTTCCTTGATCACTTCATTGATGCGCGCCTGGCTGGGCGAGACGCCGGGGGCGAAGTACTGGCGCGAGATTTCCTTGAACGGCAGGAAGCCGTGGCGGTCTTCGCCGTAGTCCACAAAACAGGCTTCCAGCGAAGGCTCGACGCGCGTGACGACGGCCTTGTAGATGTTGCCCTTGCGCTGTTCGCGCCCTTCGATTTCGATTTCGTAGTCGAGGAGTTTTTGTCCATCGACGATGGCCAGGCGCCGTTCTTCGGCTTGCGTGGCGTTGATGAGCATCCGCTTCATGATGCGATTCCTTCAGTGTTTCGCGGACAGCAGCGGTGCAGCCGACCTGATCCACAGGGACGGGCTGCGCGGGCTGCCGCCCACAGTTTCCAAACCAATACAACAAGCTCTACAGGAGCTGTGAATGCCTGGACTGACGCATCGAAACGAAGGGAATTGCCGGGAATGCCAATGATCTGCCGCGCTCTAGCGCAGCATCGTGAGGCAGGGGCGCGTGGATGGGGGCGAGTGGTAGGAGCGCAGTTTTGCTAGCAAAAAAGTAGCTGAATGCGCTTGCTGGCTGGGCGCTGAAGGCGATTTTGAGCATGCAGCCAAAGGCCGCAGCCTCCGCCACAGGGTCATCATCCATGCCATCAACAACCACATGCTCGCTTTGATCCGCTGGCAGGCTGCGCCCGGGTAGGGAACATCTGCCAGCTTGGGGGATTCCGTATCAGTGTTTCAATCTGTCAGCCCGCCGCGTGGCATGCGGGCCACCACAGGCATCTGGCCTGCAATCTGCGCGCACGACACCCGCTGGCATCGACCTGCCTGCACGGGGCAATGGGCTGTGTGGACTAAACTCCAGACAAATCAACCACTTACATGACAACGCGCAGGTGAAACACATTATAGGGGCCAAACCGCCCGCCGCTCCTGCGGGCCTTCCCGCAGCCCGCATGGTGGAGGTCGATGAAGACTCCGCCGGCCAGCGGCTCGATAACTTTTTGATACGCCACCTGAAGGGCGTACCCAAAACGCATGTCTACCGCATCATCCGCAGCGGTGAGGTGCGCATCAACAAAGGCCGCGCGAGCGCCGACACCCGGGTGGAAGCGGGCGACCAGGTGCGCCTGCCGCCCGTGCGCATCTCCGACAAGGTGGCCGAAAAGGCCGAGCGCCCGGCGCCCGCGCGCGAATTTCCCATCCTGCTCGAAGACGAGCACCTGATCGCCCTCGACAAACCCGCCGGTGTGGCGGTGCACGGCGGCAGCGGCGTGAGTTTTGGGGTGATCGAGCAATTGCGCCAGGCGCGGCCGCAGGCGAAGTTCCTGGAGCTGGTGCACCGGCTGGACCGCGAAACCTCCGGCATCCTGCTGGTGGCCAAGAAGCGGTCAGCGCTCACTCACCTGCAGGACCAGTTCCGCGAGCGCGAGACGGGCAAGACCTACTTGGCGCTGGTCACCGGCACTTGGCCCGCCAACAAGAAGGTCATCGACCTGCCGCTGCACAAATATTTGCAGGCGGATGGAGAACGCCGCGTGCGCGTAACCACGGCCGACGACCCGGACGGCATGCGCTCCATCACCCTGGTCAAGGTGCGCAGCACCGTGCCTGCGCGCACGGCCCAGGGCCTGCCCGCGACGTCGCTGCTGGAGGTGACCATCAAGACCGGCCGTACCCACCAGATCCGGGTGCATCTGGCCAGCCAGGGGCACGCCATCGTGGGCGACGACAAATACGGCGACTTCGACCTCAACAAACGCCTGCAGAAGCAGGGGATGAAGCGCATGTTCCTGCATGCATGGCGGTTACAGTTCAACCACCCCGCCTCGGGGGAGCGTGTGCAGTTGATTGCCGAGCTGCCTCCCGAGCTGGCCGATTTTGTGCCTACCGCCTGACGATCCTGCGCGAAAAACTTTGCTTCCATGTCCGCCAAAAACTTCCGCCCGCGCCGCTTCGACCTCATCGCCTTTGACTGGGATGGCACCCTGTTCGACTCCACCGCCATCATCGTGCGCTGCATCCAGGCGGCGGTGCGCGACGTGGGTGGCACCGTGCCCACCGACAAGGAGGCGGCCTACGTGATCGGCATGGGGCTCATGCAGGCGCTGGCCCATGCGGCGCCGGATGTACCCCCCGAGAAGTACACCGAGCTGGGCAACCGCTACCGCTTTCACTACATCCAGCACCAGGACGACCTGAGCCTGTTCGACGGCGTGTTGCCCCTGCTGAACGATCTGCGCGAGCGCGGTCACCTGCTGGCCGTGGCCACGGGCAAAAGCCGCCGGGGGCTGGACGAGGCGCTGCATTCGGTAGACCTGCGTGGCGTGTTCGACGGCTCGCGCACGGCCGACCAGACTGCTGGCAAGCCCCACCCGCTGATGCTGCAGGAGCTGATGGTCGAATTTGACGTGGCGCCCGAACGCCTCTTGATGATTGGCGACACCACCCACGACCTGCAGATGGCAGTCAATGCAGGCTGCGCGAGCGTGGGCGTGAGCTACGGCGCCCACGAGCCCGATGTCTTCCACGCGCTGAATCCGCTGGCGGTGGCGCATTCGGTGCGTGAGCTGCACGACTGGCTGCTGCAGCATGGCTGAGACGGTGTGAACGAACCCGCCATGACCACGCCCCCCGAACAGTCCCTTGCCCTGTGCAACAGCGCCGACCTGGTCGATGGCGGCCTGGCGGTGGCGTTTGATGTGCGTTACGCGGGGCAGACCTGCCGCGCCTTTGCCATCCGCTACCGGGGCGTGCCCCATGCCTACCTCAACCGCTGCACCCATGTGGCGATGGAGATGGACTACCAGGAAGGCCATTTTTTTGATGACACCGGCCAATGGCTGCTGTGCTCCACCCATGGGGCGGCCTACCTGCCCCACACGGGCCAGTGTGCCGGAGGACCCTGCCGGGGCGGGCTGGTGAAAATTGCTTTGTCAGAAAGCGATGGTGTGGTGCACTGGCATACTGCCCACCACCTGCAGCCCGTGGAGTTCTAGACAACCCAGATGGAAAGCCTGGACCCACGCCACCCGCCGCCTGTGTGGGGGCGCCGGCCGCAGTGGTGCAGTGCCCAGGACACAAGACATGACCGACCCCCAATCGCCCGGACCCTCGGGTTTTGACCCCAAAAGCAACCCCGCGCCCGACCTGTGGGCGCAAGCAGCTACAAATTCAGGAGCATCTGTGAGCGACCCATCGCGTGAACCTGGCTGGGAACGCGCCACGCTGGAAAAGCTGGCCTTCTCCGCCCTCCAAGAACAACGCAGCGCCCGCCGCTGGAAGATCTTCTTCCGCCTGGCCTGGCTGGTGTTGATTGCCGCCGTGGCCTTCACCGCCCTGCGCCAGGCCTCGCCCAGCGCCAGCAAAAGCACCCCCCACACGGCCGTGGTGGACATCAAGGGCGAGATCGCCAGCGGGGCCGAGGCCAGTGCCGAATTTGTCGTCGCCGCCATGCGCAGTGCGCTGGAAGACGAAGGCTCGCAGGCGCTGGTGCTGCTCATCAACTCGCCCGGCGGCAGCCCGGTGCAGGCGGGCATCATCAACGACGAGATCATTCGCCTCAAGGCCAAGCACAAGAAACCCATCTATGCGGTGGTGGAAGAAACCTGTGCCTCGGCCGCCTACTACATCGCCGCAGCCGCCGACGACATCTATGTGGACAAGGCCAGCATCGTGGGCAGTATCGGCGTGCTGATGGACGGTTTTGGCTTCACCGGCACCATGGAAAAGCTGGGTGTGGAGCGCCGCCTGCTCACGGCGGGCGAGAACAAGGGTTTCCTCGACCCGTTCAGCCCACAGACTGAAAAGCAGCGTGCCTACGCGCAGACCATGCTCGACCAGATCCACCAGCAGTTCATCGCCGTGGTGAAGGCAGGCCGGGGTGACCGCCTCAAGACCACGCCCGACACCTTCAGCGGCCTGTTCTGGACCGGCCAGCAGGCTGTGGAAATGGGCCTGGCCGACAAGCTGGGCAACCTGGACTATGTGGCCCGCGAAGTGGTCAAAGCCGAAGACATCATCGACTACACCCGCCGCGACAACGTGGCGGAACGCCTGGTCAAGCGATTTGGCGCTGCGATTGGTGTGGGCGCGGTAAGGTCGCTGTCGCTGGCGGGCCCTCAGCTGCGCTGACCGCAGCCCACCCGGCCAGCTGGCCGATGGCAGAAAAAAATGCCCCGGATGGAGTTTCCATTCAGGGCATTTTGCGTATGGGGGCCGGTGTGGGTGGTATGGACGGCGTCTTCAGCTGTCCACCCCACCCGCCTTGCGCTGGCGTGATCCGTCTTCCAGGATGGTGTCGTCTGCAGTCAGCTTGCCGGTGTCATCCCACTGCTTGCGCGCCGTGAGCCGGGTGCGCCCTCGGCCGTCGGGGGCCGAATACTGCTCTTCCAGCGCCAGGCGGCCGTTGTCGTGGAAGGCCTGCTGGGTGCCCACGGGCCACTGGTCGGCATTGAGCTGGTCGCGCCGCGCCAGCTTGCCGTCGTCGCGGTACATCTCGCGCAGCAGGCGGGCGTCCTTGCCGGTGCCGCTCCAGGCGCTGCGCTCGCGCACGGCGCCGTTCAGGTACCAGCGCTCCACCTGCACCTCGCGGCCCTCGGCAAAGCTGCGCTGCTCGATGAGCTGGCCCGACGCGCCATAGCGTTTGGCGCTCAGCAAGGGGCCCCGCGTGTCCCACAGCGTGCAGTCGTCCGGCGCGAAGACACGCTCCTCGCGCAGCACGCTCTTGCCGCCTTCGGTGGTGAAGCTTTTGTGCACCCGCCGGCCGTCCACCACCAGTTGCTGGGCAGAGACGATGCCGTCGGCGGTCCATTCGGTGGCGCTCAGCAGCCGGCCCTGGTCGTAGCGCAGCTGGGCCGAGCGCGCACCGCTTTCAGCAAAAAGTGGGGTGTCGGCGGCGCCGTCAAAACCGCAGAGCTTGCGGTCTTCGGGCAACACGCTGGTGCGCGGGCACAGCAGGCGCGCTGGCTGGCCCTTGCTGGTGTACTCCACATAAAAAAGCTCCTGCCCCTCGCCGTGGAAGGACACGCGTTCCACCCGGCCGCTGGCATCGAAGCGCCGCACCGCACCCAGGGTGCGGCCGTTGTCGGCGGTTTCCTCGCGGCGCAGCTGGCCGTTGGGCCAGAACTCCGCCACCCGGCCATGGCTGTTGCCGCGTTCGTTCACGCTGCGCTCGCGCTGCAGGCGGCCTTCGCGGTCGAACATGCGTTCCAGGCCCATGAACTTGCCGTTCTGCAATTGCTGCTCGCGCTGCACATGGCCGGTGTTCTCGTCGCGGCAGCGCACCAGGCCGGACTGGCCTGCGGTCTCGCCACCGTTGGAAATATTGATCGCCTTGCCATTCAATTCACAACGAATAATGGCTTCTGCGCGCGTTCCATAAGCGCTGATAGCTATCAAAAATATAGCAATAGGGTAGGGGTGCTTCACCATGCTAGCGGCCCAGTGCAAACACGACCGGGGTGCGGTTGTCGGGCGGTGCGGGTTGCTGGCGCCATTGCCGAACCAGCTGGCTGTGGATGCGTGCCTCGGGCAGTGTCAGCCCGCTGGCCAGCGCCAGGCGCGTGTGGGGCTGCAGCGTCTGCACCAGGGCTTGCCACAGGGCGGGGTTGCGGTAGGGGGTTTCAATGAACAGCTGGGTCTGGCCCGTGCGCAGTGCAATGCCCTCCAGCTCCTTGATGCGCTGTGCGCGCTCTTGCCCGTCTTGTGGCAGATAGCCGACGAAGGCGAAGTTCTGCCCATTGAGGCCACTGGCCGCCAGGGCCAGCAGCAGCGATACCGGCCCCACCAGCGGCACTACGCGCAGGCCCAGGTCGTGCGCGGCGCGGACCACCGACGAACCCGGGTCGGCCACAGCAGGCATGCCCGCTTCGCTGACCAGGCCGATGTCGTGCCCGTTCAGCGCCGCCGTCAGCAACGGGCGGGCGTCGAACGGGGCCGAGCCCTTGTCGCCGTGGTCGCCCTTTTTGTGGACTTCGCGCGGCAGCTCGGTGATCTGCTGTTGCTGCAGGGACGCTGCCAGGGGGTGCAGGGCGTCGATGCGCTTGAGGTAGGCGCGTGTGCTCTTGGCGTTTTCACACACCCAATGGGTCAGGCGCGCGGCTGTCTGCAGCGTGGCTGCGGGCAGAGCGTCCTGCAGCGGGGCCTGGGTGTCGCAGCCAAAGTCGAGGGGGGCAGGCACCAGGTACAGCGTGCCGGTTTTCGCATTCATCGTTGGCCTCCATTGCGCTGCGCAGTGTCCGGTGCTGGGGATACTGACGCGGTGCAGGCCAGCGCACCCGTGGAGCTGGCTTGGCCAGGCCACTGGGTGTGTCTCCCTCCCGAAGGAGAGGGGGAGGGCGCGAAGCGACTCAGGGGGTGCTTCATCATGGCAGCACCAGCCCTGCAGCGCGCAGCATGCGGCAGGTGCGGATCAGCGGCAGGCCGATGAGGGCCGTGGGGTCGTCGCTGTGGATGGCGTCCAGCAGCGCAATGCCCAAGCCTTCGCTCTTGGCACTTCCCGCACAGTCGTAGGGTTGTTCGGCGCGCAGGTAGCGCTCGATTTCTTCGTCGGACAGGTCGCGGAACTTCACCTCCACCGGGGCGAGGTCTGCTTGCTCAAAGCCGGTGGCGGCGCACACCACGGCCAGCGCGGTCTGGAACACCACGGTCTGGCCGCGCATCTGGCGCAGTTGCTGCACGGCGCGTTCGTGCTGGCCCGGCTTGCCCAGGGGCTTACCCGCGAGGTCGGCCACCTGGTCGGAGCCAATTACCACGGCGCCGGGATGCTGCTGCGCCACGGCGCGCGCCTTGGCCAGCGCCAGGCGCAGGGCCAGATCGCGCGGGGCTTCGCCGGGCAGGGGGGTTTCGTCCACATCCGGGGCTGCGACCTCAAAAGGCAGGTTCAGCCGCTCGAGCAATTCACGCCGGTAGCGCGAGGTGGAGCCCAATACCAGAGGGCGTTGCAGGGGGGGGGATTGATGCATGCGCCGATTCTCTTACACTGCCGCCATGACCAAGGAATTCTCCCTGCAGCGCCTGGACGTGAAAGCCTTTGCACAGGCGGGCGGACGGCTGGCGGGCCACGACTCGCTGCTGAAGTACGAACGCCTGGCGCAAGAGGCCAAGGGCCTGCACCCCGACCTGCTGGTGGACTGGGAGGCGGTGGGCGAAGTGCGTACCGCGCTGGGTGGCATGGGCCAGGTGTGGCTGCACATCAAGGTGCGCGCAAGTTTCCCCATGGAATGCCAGCGCTGCATGACCCCCGTAGACGTGCCGCTGGAGGTGGACCGCGAGTTCCGTTTTGTGGCGGACGAGGCCACGGCCGAGGCGCTGGACGACGAGAGCGAGGAAGACCTGCTCGCCCTGAGCCGTGAGTTCGACCTGCACGAACTCATCGAGGACGAGCTGCTGATGGCCTTGCCCGTGGTGCCCAAACACGACGAATGCCCCACGGCCGTGCCGCTGGCCTCTTCCGACGACGATTTCGAAGAAGCGAACGACGAAAAACCCAACCCTTTTGCTGCGCTCGCCGGGCTGCGCAAGGATCCCAAGGGGTGATTGGCTGACCCAAAAATCATTTGGGTTATAATCGTGGGCTTCACGCGAATCCCATCGTGTCTTTTGGGCTGATCGCGTTTTTACCAACCTACTCAAGATCAGGAGCCATCATGGCCGTTCAGCAAAACAAAAAGTCCCCTTCCAAGCGCGGCATGCACCGCTCGCACAATGCCCTGAACGTGCCAGGCATTGCTGTGGAACCCACCACTGGTGAAACGCACCTGCGTCACCACATCAGCCCCAACGGTTTCTACCGTGGCCGTCAGGTGCTGAAGAACAAGTCTGAAGCCTGATTTCAGCACCCATCAAGGCCCGCAACTACTTCTGTAGTGCGGGCCTTTGTTTTGACCGTCGTATTTTTCTTCCGGCCCCATCCGTTGGTCGGACAAGTCGCCCATGATCACACTGGCTGTTGACTGCATGGGGGGCGACCATGGCCCCCGCGTCACGCTCGCGGCGTGCCGCCAGTTTCTCGAACACCATCCCGATGCTCGTTTGCTGCTGGTAGGCCTGCCAGGCAGCCTGCAGGCGTTTGCGCACGACCGTGCTGCCATTGTTCCCGCCTCCGAAGTGGTGGCCATGGACGACCCGGTGGAGGTGGCCTTGCGCAAGAAGAAGGATTCTTCGATGCGCGTGGCCATCCAGCAGGTCAAGGACGGCGCGGCATCGGCGGCCGTCTCGGCGGGCAACACCGGCGCGCTGATGGCCATCGCCCGTTATCTCCTCAAGACGCTGGATGGGATTGACCGCCCAGCGATTGCCACCCAGCTGCCCAATGCCACGGGCGGCGCCACCACGGTGCTGGACCTGGGGGCCAATGTGGATTGCTCGGCTGAGCATCTGCTGCAGTTTGCCGTGATGGGGTCCGCCCTGGTGTCGGCCCTTCAGGAGGGCGGTGAGCCCACCGTGGGTTTGCTGAATATTGGCGAAGAGGTCATTAAAGGCAGCGAAGTCATCAAAAAAGCGGGTGAACTGCTGCGATCTGCTGCCAGTTCCGGTGATTTGAACTTCTTTGGTAATGTTGAAGGCAATGACATTTTCAAAGGCACCGTGGACATCGTGGTGTGTGACGGTTTTGTGGGCAATGTGGCGCTCAAGGCCAGCGAGGGTGTTGCCTCGATGGTCATTGGGGCGCTTAAGACCGAGTTCTCCCGTCATATCTTCACGAAAATGGCGGCGATCATCGCTTATCCGATCCTAAAAGCGCTCATGAAGCGTATGGACTACCGCCGGTACAACGGCGCGGCGCTGCTCGGCCTGCGCGGACTGGTGTTCAAGAGTCACGGATCGGCCGACGCCATGGCCTTCGAGCAGGCTTTGAACCGGGCGTATGATGCAGCCCGCAACAACCTGCTCGACCGTGTCCGGACCCGGATTGCGCATGCGGCACCGCTTCTGGTGCCTGCAGACGCCCAGCCCCAGCCTGGCGCAGCGGCGACGACACATTGATGAGACGCTACTCCCGCATTACCGGCACCGGCAGCTACCTGCCGCCCCGCCGGTTGACCAACGCCGATCTCGTGGCCGAACTGGGCCAGCGCGGCATCGAAACCTCTGACGAATGGATTGTGGAGCGCACCGGCATCCGGGCGCGCCACTTTGCGGCCCCCGATGTGGCCAGCAGCGATCTGGGTCTGGAGGCCGCGCGCAACGCCTTGCAGGCGGCCGGGCTGCAGCCGACGGACATCGACCTGATCATCGTGGCCACGTCCACGCCTGACATGGTGTTCCCCTCCACCGCTTGTATCTTGCAGAACAAGCTGGGGGCCAATGGTTGCCCGGCGTTTGATGTGCAGGCGGTCTGTAGCGGTTTTGTGTACGCGCTGTCGGTGGCAGATGCCATGATCCAGACGGGGGCGGCCAACCGCGCCCTGGTGATCGGCGCCGAGGTTTTCAGCCGCATCCTGGACTTCAATGACCGCACCACCTGCGTGTTGTTTGGTGATGGCGCCGGGGCAGTGGTGCTGGAGGCGTCCGAGACGCCCGGCATCCTGTCGAGCGACCTGCACGCTGATGGCAAACATGTCGGCATTCTGTGTGTGCCGGGCAATGTGTCGGGTGGCCAGGTGCTGGGGGATCCGCTCCTCAAGATGGATGGGCAGGCTGTTTTCAAGCTGGCGGTAGGGGTGCTGGAAAAAGCCGCCCATGCCGCATTGGCCAAGGCCGGCTTGACCGAAGCGGACATCGACTGGCTGATTCCGCACCAGGCCAACATCCGCATCATGCAGGGCACGGCCCGCAAGCTGAAGCTGTCCATGGACAAAGTGGTGGTCACCGTGGATCAGCATGGCAACACGTCTGCGGCTTCCATTCCGCTGGCGCTCGACCACGCCGTGCGCTCCGGCCAGGTCCACAAGGGTCAGACCCTGTTGCTGGAGGGGGTGGGTGGTGGCTTTGCCTGGGGCGCTGTGCTCCTGAAGTTGTAGCTATCAAGCCAATGTGGACAGGCGGTAGCGCCCAATTTCTCTCAAATTTCTGGATTTTGTCATGACGTCTTTTGCATTTGTCTTTCCCGGACAAGGCTCCCAGTCCGTGGGCATGCTCGATGGGTGGGGTGATCACCCTGTGGTGGCGCAGACCCTGCAAGAAGCATCGGATGCCCTGCGTGAAGATGTGGGCGCCCTGATCAAAGAGGGCCCCAAGGAGGCGCTGGCGCTGACCACCAACACCCAGCCGGTGATGCTGGTGGTGGGTGTGGCGGCCTGGCGTGTTTGGCGTGCTGAGGGCGGGGCTGCCCCGGTGGCAGTGGCCGGGCATTCGCTGGGCGAATATTCGGCCCTGGTGGCGGCCGACGTGCTGACGCTGGCACAGGCGGCTCCGCTGGTGCGACTGCGCGCTGCGGCCATGCAAGAGGCTGTGCCGGTGGGCACCGGCGCCATGGCCGCCATTTTGGGCATGGAAGCCTCCAAGGTCATCGCCGGGTGTGCCGAGGCGCTGGCATCGTTCGGGTCCGGCACCACCGAGGTGGTCGAGGCCGTCAATTTCAACGACCCTATCCAGACCGTGATTGCCGGAACCAAGGCAGGTGTGGACAAGGCCTGTGAAGTGCTCAAGTCGGCCGGTGCCAAGCGCGCGCTGCTGCTGCCGGTGTCTGCGCCTTTCCACTCCAGCCTGATGAAGCCCGCCGCTGAAAAGCTGCGCGTGGCGTTGGCCGGTGTGGCGCTGGCCGCGCCCCAGATTCCAGTGCTCAACAACGTGGACGTGGCAGTGCAGCAGGACGCGGACGCCATTCGCGACGCACTCTACCGCCAGGCCTTTGGCCCGGTGCGCTGGGTTGAATGCGTGCAGGCGCTGAAGGGCCGTGGCGTGACGCACATTGTTGAATGTGGCCCCGGCAAGGTGCTGGCGGGCCTGACCAAGCGCATCGACCCCGAACTGGTCGGCGCAGCATTGTTTGACTCGGCCACGTTGGCCGAAACCCGGGAGTTGTTGGCATGACGGAATCGACCCAGACGGTAGCTCAGGCGGCGCAAGTAGCGCTGGTGACCGGCGCATCGCGCGGCATTGGCGCAGCGATTGCTCTAGAGCTGGCGGTGCGCGGCTACCAGGTGGTGGGTACGGCCACTACGGATGAAGGTGCTGCGCGCATCAGCCAGGCGCTGGCGGCCTATCCGGGCTGCCGGGGTGCCAATCTGAATGTGAACGATGTGGCGGCGGTTGAGGCCCTGATGGACTCCATCGTCAAACAACAAGGCGGCCTGCATGTGCTGGTGAACAACGCCGGCATCACGCGCGACACCCTGGCCATGCGCATGAAGGACGACGACTGGGATGCGGTGATGGACACCAATCTCAAGGCCGTGTTCCGTGTGAGCCGCGCCGCGATCCGCCCGATGATGAAGCAGCGTTTTGGGCGCATCATCAGCATCACCAGCGTGGTGGGTGCATCGGGCAATCCGGGCCAGGCCAACTACGCCGCCGCCAAGGCGGGTGTGGCGGGCATGACGCGCGCACTGGCCCGAGAGCTGGGCAGCCGCAGCATCACCGTGAACTGCGTGGCGCCTGGTTTTATCGAGACGGACATGACCTCGGTGTTGCCTGAAGATCAGCAAAAAGCGCTCAATGCGCAGATCCCGCTGGGCCACATGGGCAAGCCAGCGGACGTCGCGCATGCGGTCGCTTACCTGGCTTCGCGCGAGGCGGGCTATGTGACGGGGCAGGAGTTGCATGTCAATGGCGGCATGTACATGTAATTAAGATAAGTTAACGCCGGTTCATCCGGACGGCGGGTCGTTTAGGGGCTTCTCCTTAAGCGGCTAGAATCGCGGATTCATTCACAACCCCCAGAGGGAAACCATGAGCGATATCGAAGCACGCGTCAAAAAAATCATTGCCGAACAACTCGGTGTGGAAGAGTCCCAAGTCACCAATGAAAAGGCCTTCGTGGCAGACCTCGGTGCCGACTCGCTCGACACGGTGGAACTGGTGATGGCTCTGGAAGACGAATTCGGCATCGAGATCCCGGACGAAGACGCCGAGAAGATCACCACGGTGCAAAACGCCATCGACTACGCCAATACCCACCAGAAGGCCTGAGCGGCGCCCTGCGCCTGACTCAAGCGATCAGCAGAAGGTTTTTACGCATGAGCCGTCGTCGCGTTGTCGTGACCGGCCTAGGTTGCGTCAGCCCCGTGGGTAACACGGTGGCCGATTCCTGGGCCAACCTCCTTGCCGGAAAGTCCGGCATTGATCTCATCACCAAGTTCGATGCGTCGAACTTCGCCTGCAAGATCGCGGGGGAGGTCAAAGGTCTTGACCTGGAGTCGTACATCAGCGCCAAGGATGCGCGCGCGATGGACGCTTTCATCCATTTCGGCATTGCCGCAGCTGCGCAGGCCGTGCAAGACGCCGGTTTGCCTACGGGCGAGGCGCTCAGTGACGAGTTCGCCACACGCATTGCGTGTGTGATCGGCTCTGGCATTGGCGGCCTTCCGCTGATCGAAAATACCCATGCGGAACTGGCCAGCCGTGGGCCTCGGCGTATCACGCCGTTTTTTGTGCCCGCGTCCATCATCAATATGGTGGCCGGCCATGTGTCCATGCGCTTCGGCTTCAAAGGGCCGAATCTGGCTGTGGTGACTGCCTGTACAACGGGCTTGCACTGCATCGGAGAAGCGGGTCGCATGATCGAATACGGGGATGCGGATGTGGTGGTGGCTGGTGGCACAGAGTCCACGGTGTCGCCACTGGGCATTGGTGGCTTTGCTGCCATGCGTGCCCTGTCCACCCGCAACGATGACCCCCAGACAGCCTCCCGCCCCTGGGACAAGGACCGCGATGGTTTTGTGCTGGGCGAAGGTGCTGGCGTGATGGTGCTGGAAGAGTACGAACACGCCAAGGCCCGTGGCGCCAAGATTTACGCCGAACTCAGTGGCTTTGGCATGAGTGCGGATGCGGGCCACATGACGGCCCCCAACATGGATGGCCCCCGCCGTGCCATGCTCAGCGCCTTGCGCAATGCAGGCATCAATGCCGACCAGGTGGATTACCTGAATGCGCACGGCACGTCCACTCCACTGGGCGACATCAACGAAACCAACGCGATCAAGGCGGCCTTGGGTGCACATGCCTACAAGACCGTTGTCAGCTCCACCAAATCCATGACGGGCCACCTGCTCGGTGGTGCGGGGGGGATTGAAAGTGTTTTCACCGTGCTGGCCCTGCACGAGCAAAAGGTGCCTCCCACCATCAACCTGTTCAATCAGGACCCCGAGTGCGATCTGGACTACTGCGCCAACACGGCGCGGGATATGAAGATTGACGTGGCCGTAAAGAATAACTTCGGTTTTGGCGGCACCAACGGCACGCTGGTTTTCAAGCGCATCTGATCCAGCGGACAGCTTTTTTCTTCGTGGCATCGATGCCCGTGGACGCCCTCGGCCCAGCGCACCGAATGCCCTCCCCCTGTCCAGCAGGGCAGGGGGTTTTCGTGCGCTGTGGCGCGGTTTCAGTTTGACCCCGATGCCATGAACCGACCCACACGGCGTGCGCCTGCTGTGCTCTACCCCGTGCGGCGCAGCATGGCCTTGGGCGCTGCATTGGTCGTGTTGTTGTTGGCAGGGGCTGCGGTGCTGTGGGCCTGGCTTGCGGAAGGTGCGATGCTGTCCTGGGTGTCTGCAAGCACTGCTGCTGGCGTTTGGCTGGTGGCTGCAGCGGGCGCGGTGCATTTCTGGCGCCAGCAATTTGTGGGTACCCTGCGCTGGGACGGGCAGGGATGGGTCCTGGAAGGCGATGGGCCTGAAAAAATATTCCGGGCACTTTCTGCGCCGCCTGAAGTCCTTCTTGACCTGCAGGCCCATCTTTGGGTGTGTGTCTCTCCGTGGGGGCATCACCGCACCTGGCTTTGGCTGGAGCGTGCGAGCCAGCCCGAGCGCTGGCTGGACATGCGCCGTGCGGTATATTCGCGCGCCGTACCGGGCGCTGACAACCCTGACGCAACCGCCCCGGCCACGGCCGTGGGGCGTGAATCCTGAGTATCCATGACTGTAATTTCGCCTTCTCCCCCCGAAGACAGCGATCTCCACCTGGTGGAGCGCACGGTAGCGGGCGATCAGCGCGCTTATGAGTTACTGGTCATCAAGTACCAGCGCCGCATTGAGCGCCTGATAGGGCGCATGGTGCGCGACACCGACCTTGTCCAGGACATTGCCCAGGAGACCTTTATCCGAGCCTACCGGGCGCTGCACCAGTTCCGTGGGGATGCGCAGTTCTACACCTGGCTGTACCGCATTGCCGTCAATACTGCCAAGAAGGCGCTGATGGACATGAAGCGCAACCCGGTCATCTCAGAAAACGCATTCCGGGGCGGTGAGGACGAGGATGAAACTTCCCGCCTCGGACATGAACTAACCAGCGACGAAACCCCCGAGACCGTACTGGCTGCCCAAGAGATTGCGCAGGTGGTGAATGCGGCCATGGAGGCGTTGCCCGATGACTTGCGCCAGGCGGTGACGCTGCGCGAGATTGAGGGTTTGAGTTACGAAGAGATCGCGGCGGCCATGGGATGCCCCATCGGCACGGTGCGGTCCCGGATTTTTCGGGCGCGTGAGGCCATCTCGGCCAAAGTGCGCCCTCTGCTTGAGAACCAGTCGGGCAAACGGTGGTGAGGTGATGGAATGAACAAGGCTGAAACAGGTATCAATGGACTGGCGGGTGGCCCCGTGGACCAAGGGGCGGACCGTCGGGAGCGGCTGTCTGCGCTGGCTGATGGCCAGCTTCAGGGCGACGAACTGAGTGCCGCATTCGCCTATGCGGCGGAGGACGAGGACGGGGCCAAGACCTGGCAGCTGTACCACCTGGTGGGCGATGTGCTGCGCTCGGCAGACCTTGCGCAGCCTGCCAACCCGGCATTCATGGCCCGTTTGCGTGAACAACTGGCCCAGGAGGCGCTGCCTGAGCGCCCCCAAGTTCCGGTCCCCGTGGCCGTGGTTGCTGCCGGACTGCCCGAGGCTGCCAATGCGTCCGTGTTCCGCTGGAAGATGGTGGCGGGCTTTGCTTCCCTGGCTGCGGTGGCGGCGATCGGTTGGACATCCCTGGCCAGTTTGCAAGGTGCGGGCCCTGCAGCAGGGGCAGGGGCACAGATGGCGGCCGTGCCCGAGCGCAGCAGCCCGGCCCCAGGGGCTCCCGTGGTGGCTGTGGCCGACGCTGACGGGCAGCAGGTGATGCTGCGGGATCCCCGCCTGGATGAATTGCTGGCCGCCCACAAGCAGTTTGGCAGCACATCGGCACTGCAGATGCCAGCGGGTTTTCTGCGCAATGCCACCTTTGAAACCCCTGGCCGTTGATTTGGGAATAAGGATGCCTGCTCCAGGCGGTGAGATCGCGTGATGAACACATTGGGAGTGCTGGGCGCTGCTGGAATCTTTCGCAATCGGTGGCTGATGTGGTGTGGGGCGGTGGTTGCGTCGGGCCTGGTGGCATCAGCAGCCCTGGCCGCAGGCCCTGGCGGGGGCAATCCTGCTGCTGCTTCCTCGGAGGCGATATCGGTCCCTGCCGAGCGCGATGTGGCGCAGTGGATTGAGCGCATGCACAGTGCGCCCTGCCGCAAATCCTACGCCGGGGTGTTTGTGGTGATGTCTGCCAACGGAGCCATGTCCAGTTCCCGCATCTGGCATGCCTGCGATGGGCTTCAGCAGATGGAGCGGGTGGAGTCGCTGAGCGGCACGCCGCGCACTGTTTTTCGGCGCAACGATGAGGTGCGTACCTTTTTGCCGCAGGCGCGTGTGGTGCGCACGGATCGGCGCGATGCGGCCGGGCTTTTCCCGCGCGTGCCGGTGGTCAGCGGCACATCCACGGCCCAGTTTTATACCTCGCAGCTGATAGGCCAGGAGCGGGTGGCGGGCTTGGTGTCCGATGTGGTGTGGTTCAAACCCCTGGATGCCCTGCGCTTTGGCTATCGCCTGTGGGTGGAGCGGGACTCCGGGCTGGTGGTGAAGCTGCAAACCCTGGCCTTGGACGGGCGGGTGCTGGAGCAGGCCGCTTTTTCGGAGCTTGATTTGAATGCATCGGTGCGGGTGGAGCAGCTCTCCCGCTTGATGGATTCAACCATGGGCTACAAGGTGGTCGCCCCAGCCGTCGTGAAGACGACGGCCCAGGCCGAGGGCTGGGCGCTGCGGCAGCCGGTGGCGGGGTTCGTGCCTGTCAGTTGCCATCGCCGGGCAGTTTCTGGTGCAGACGATGCGCAAAGCGTGCTGCAATGCTTGTACTCCGATGGACTGGCTTCCGTGTCCTTGTTCCTGGAGTCTTTTGACCCCCAGCGTCACCCGGCGCAATCCCAGGTGTCGGGCATGGGTGCAACGCAGCTCTTGGCGCAGCGGGTGTCGCCGGACACCTGGTTGACGGCTGTCGGCGAGGTCCCCTTGCAGACGCTGCGCCTTTTTGCCGGACAACTGGAACGCGTCCGCTGAGCGCGTCCATCCTCGCGGGGTGGCAAACGCCCCTTCCTGGCCTGGTTGACTGATAGTGTGGCGAAGAACCTGGGTCTTTGCCGGGAACCATTTCGCGGCACACTCTTCACAGTCACACCAAGTTGATAGCCAGCATTTGCACAATTCACGAAAGGTCGAAGATGCCGAAGTTCGATGGAAATAAGCTGCGCTCTGTGGCGCTCGCGTGCATGTTTGCCGGGGTGGCCGGCGCCGTGGCGCTGCCCCAGGTGGCGTGGGCCCAGCCAGCGGCCGTGGTCCGGGGGTTGCCGGACTTCACGGATCTGGTGGACCAGGTGGGGCCCTCGGTGGTCAATATCCGCACGGTCGAAAAAGCGTCCTCCCGTGCCGGTGCCAATGGCATGGACGAGGAGATGCTGGAGTTCTTCCGGCGTTTTGGTGTGCCCATTCCTAACCAGCCCCGCCAGCAGCGCCCCCAGAGGCCGCAGCAGGAAGAGGAGCAGCAGCCACGGGGTGTGGGTTCCGGGTTCATCCTGACGGCAGACGGTTTTGTCATGACCAACGCCCATGTGGTGGACGGTGCCGATGAAGTCATCGTGACGCTCCCGGACAAGCGCGAGTTCAAGGCCAAGATTGTGGGTGCAGACAAGCGCACGGACGTGGCGGTGGTCAAGATCGAAGCCACGGGCCTGCCGGCGGTGAAGGTGGGGGATGTGAGCCGCCTGCGGGTGGGTGAATGGGTGATGGCAATTGGCTCCCCCTTTGGGCTGGAGAACACCGTCACGGCGGGCATCGTGAGTGCCAAGCAGCGCGACACGGGGGACTACCTGCCCTTCATCCAGACCGATGTGGCGATCAACCCCGGCAATTCGGGCGGCCCGCTTATCAACATGCGCGGCGAGGTGGTGGGCATCAACAGCCAGATCTATTCACGCTCAGGTGGCTTCATGGGCATCTCGTTTGCTATCCCCATGGATGAAGCCATCCGGGTGAGCGAACAATTGCGTGCATCGGGGCGCGTGACGCGCGGACGCATTGGCGTGCAGATTGGCGCGGTCACCAAAGATGTGGCCGAGTCCATTGGGCTGGGCAAGGCGCAAGGTGCGCTGGTCACGGGTGTCGAGGGCGGGTCGCCCGCCGACAAGGCCGGCGTGGAAGCCGGGGACATCATCACGCGTTTTGACGGCAAACCCATCGAGAAGGTGGCAGACCTGCCGCGCCTGGTGGGCAATACCAAGCCCGGAAGCAAAAGCACGGTGACGGTGTTCCGCCGGGGGGCGTCGCGTGATCTCGGCATCACCATCGCAGAAATCGAACCAGACAAGCCTGCTACCAAGGTGGCCGAGCGTGAGGAAAAACCCAAGGCCTCCGCAGCTGCGCAGCAGTTGGGGCTGTCGGTGACGGAACTGACGGACGCGCAGAAGAAGGAGTTCAAGCTCAAGGGCGGCGTGGTGGTGGCCGCTGCCACTGACGCTGCAGCCCGTGCGGGACTGCGCGAAGGGGACATCATCTTGTCGGTGGCCAATACCGAAATTTCGGGCGTCAAGGAGTTTGAGTCGGTACTCGCCAAGGCCGACAAGAGCAAGTCCATCAACGTGCTGTACCGGCGCGGTGAATGGGCCCAGTACGCCCTGATCCGGTCTGGGCGCTGACGCGGCGCTGTTGGAGGGGAGGGGCGGCCCCACACAGGGCTGATTCCCCTCTTCTTTGAGCGGGCCTTTGGGTGATCGATTTCTTTTTTGGCTTTTTTGCGTCGCCATCGGAAGATGACTAGATGTTAGCTTTTGCTAACTTTTGGGGAGCCTATCAACCAGATTCGATAGAATAGAGGCTTCCGTTAAACGCTTATCTGCATATTGACTGGCGTCGGGTTCACGATGCGGGATGGTTTGGTGCAATGCACAGCTGATCCACAGCTCACCCACAAGTTGTCCAGCGTTGTTGTTGTGCCAACTGTGAATAAACTGTGTATAAAATCCCTGTTGCAGACCGGCAACTCCCCCTCAGTGCAGTCGGGCGGGCTTTTCCAAGCGGCCTTTTTGCCTACAATGAAGCTCCAACTATCGCAGTTGCCAATGATTGTTGGTTCAGGGCGCGTCGCCACTCGACGCGCCCTTTTTTCTTGTGGGCGCCGTTTTAATTCAATCACTTGACGCTTTCCGTTGATGAATCACATCAGAAATTTTTCCATCATTGCGCACATCGACCATGGCAAGTCGACGCTGGCCGACCGCTTGATCCAGCGGTGTGGCGGGCTGGCGGAGCGTGAGATGGAGGCCCAGGTCCTGGACTCGATGGACATCGAAAAAGAGCGTGGGATAACCATCAAGGCGCAGACCGCTGCGCTGCAGTACAAGGCGCGCGATGGTCAGATCTACAACCTCAATCTGATCGATACACCGGGCCATGTGGACTTCTCCTACGAGGTCTCTCGTTCACTGTCTGCATGTGAAGGCGCACTGCTCGTCGTCGATGCATCGCAGGGCGTAGAAGCACAGACCGTGGCCAACTGCTACACCGCGCTGGACCTGGGTGTGGAAGTGGTGCCTGTGCTCAACAAGATGGATTTGCCCAACGCCGATCCCGACAACGCGAAGGCCGAGGTCGAGGATGTCATCGGCATCGATGCGACCGACGCCATCCCTTGCTCAGCGAAGACCGGCATGGGCATCGACGAGATCCTCGAAGCCATCGTGGCCAAGGTGCCTGCGCCGCGTGGCAATGCCGACGGCCCGCTGCGCGCGATGATCATCGACAGCTGGTTCGACAGCTACGTGGGCGTGGTGATGCTGGTGCGCGTGGTCGATGGCCGTTTGCTGAAAGGCGAACGCATCAAGATGATGGCCAGTGGTGCGGTGTACAACGCGGACAACCTTGGTGTGTTCACGCCTGCCAACGAGCCGCGCAATTCGCTCGACGCAGGGCAGGTGGGCTACATCATCGCTGGCATCAAGGAGCTGCAGGCCGCCAAGGTGGGCGACACGATCACGCTCGAAAAGAAGTTGCCCAACAACGCAGGCCCTGCCACCGAGGCGCTTCCCGGCTTCAAGGAAATCCAGCCCCAGGTGTTTGCCGGTCTGTACCCGACCGAGGCGAGCGAATACGACTCGCTGCGCGATGCGCTTGAAAAGCTCAAGCTCAATGACGCCTCTTTGCATTACGAACCGGAAGTCAGCCAGGCGCTGGGTTTCGGTTTCCGCTGCGGCTTCCTGGGTTTGTTGCACATGGAAATCGTGCAGGAGCGTCTGGAGCGCGAGTTTGACCAGGACCTCATCACGACGGCGCCCAGCGTGGTCTACCAGGTGGTCAAGGCCGATGGCGAAGTGATCATGGTCGAGAACCCTTCCAAGATGCCCGACCAGGGGCGGCTGGAGGAGATCCGCGAGCCCATCGTCACGGTGCACCTGTACATGCCCCAGGACTACGTGGGCCCGGTGATGACACTGGCCAACCAGAAGCGTGGTGTGCAGATGAACATGGCGTACCACGGTCGCCAAGTGATGCTCACCTACGAAATGCCACTCGGCGAAATCGTGCTTGATTTCTTCGACAAGCTCAAGTCGGTGTCGCGCGGCTATGCCTCCATGGACTACGAGTTCAAGGAATACCGTGCGTCCGACGTGGTGAAGGTGGACATCCTTCTGAATGGCGAAAAGGTCGATGCACTGTCCATCATCGTGCACCGCTCGCAATCCCAGTACCGGGGTCGCGCCGTAGTTGCCAAGATGCGCGAGATCATCAGCCGCCAGATGTATGACGTGGCCATCCAGGCAGCGATTGGCGCCAACATCATTGCGCGCGAGACCATCAAGGCCTTGCGCAAGAACGTGCTGGCCAAGTGCTACGGCGGGGATATTTYCCGCAAGCGCAAGCTGCTCGAAAAGCAGAAGGCGGGCAAGAAGCGGATGAAGCAGATCGGTTCGGTCGAGGTGCCCCAAGAGGCGTTTCTGGCTATTTTGCAGGTGGAAGATTGATGCAGTTCATGCAAATTCTCACGTCTTTGGTGCTGGCCGGTTTTGCCGGTTATGTCGGCGCCTGGTACTTTGGCGCTATCGAGGGCAACTTTGCGCTGCTGTTGTTTCTGGCCACGGTGATCACCGGTGCGTACTGGCTGGCGGAGCGGTTCTACTTCTTGCCGGCACGGCGCCGCGCGGCGCAAGCGATCGAGGATGCTGCCGTGGCGCGCCGCGCCGAGCTGGACCGCATGGGCATCCAGAAGATCGACGTGGATGTGCAGGAGGCCAAAGGTCAGATCCTCATGCAGCCCTGGTGGCTGGACTGGACCGCAGGGCTTTTTCCGGTGATTGTTGCGGTGTTTTTCCTGCGCTCCTTTCTGTTTGAGCCGTTCAAGATTCCGTCCGGATCCATGATCCCGACCCTGCTGGTGGGCGACCTGATCCTGGTGAACAAATTCACCTACGGCCTGCGCCTTCCGGTCATCAACACGAAGATCACCGAGGGCAACAAGCCCGTGCGTGGCGACGTGCTGGTATTTCGGTATCCGCCGCAGCCCAGCATGGACTACATCAAGCGTGTGGTCGGGGTGCCTGGTGACGAGGTCGCCTACATCAACAAGCGCCTCACGATCAATGGCAAGGCCATTGATACAAAAGCGATTCCCGACTTTTTTGAAGAAGACGCGATGCGCTACTTCAAACAGTTCGAGGAAACGCTGGGTGACAAGCCCCACCGCTTGCTGAACAACCCCGACGTGCCCGCTTTTGTGCAAGGCGCCAGCAATTTTGCCTATCGCGAAAACTGCCGCTACAGTGTGGAAGGCGTCGCTTGCAAGGTCCCCGAAGGCCACTATTTCATGATGGGCGACAACCGCGACAACTCGCTGGACTCTCGCTACTGGGGGTTTGTTCCAGAGGGCAATATCGTGGGCAAGGCCTTTTTTGTCTGGATGAATTTCGGTAATCTCAAGCGCATCGGTGCGTTCCACTGATACGCGCAGCCGATGCACACCACATAGTGAGGGGGTAATTTATGACAATGAATCGCACCACAAGCCGCTCCCGCCAGCGCGGGTTGTCTTTTTTTGGATTGGTTTTTGTTGGCGTGATCGCTGTGGCTGTGTTTGCCATCGGTGGTCAGTCCGTTCCGATTTATCTAGAGTACGTTACGGCGAAGAAGGCGATTGAAAAAGCCAAGGTGGAGGGAACAGTTCCCGGTGTGCGCGCTGCTTTTGATCGAGCTGCGGCGATCGACGACATCAAGTCAATCCAGGGCAAGGACCTGGAAGTCACCAAACGCGGCGACAAGGTCGTGGTGTCGTTCAAATACTCCCGCGAGATCCCTCTGGCGGGGCCGGCCTATCTGGTCTACCGCTTTCAAGCGCAGACCAACTAGGTGCAGCCCGGTCTCGTCGCGCTGCAGGCTCGCCTGCAGCATGTTTTTTCTGATCCTTCGCTGCTCCAGCGTGCCACCACGCACCGCAGCTTTTCTGCGGACCACAACGAGCGGCTCGAATTTCTGGGTGACTCCGTCCTGAACCTGGCGGTTGCCAGCCTGTTGTACCAGCGGCTGTCTGCGCTGCCCGAGGGCGATCTATCCCGGGTGCGCGCCAACCTCGTCAAACAGGACACCTTGTACCAGCTGGCCCTGCGGCTGAAGGTCTCCGAGGTGCTGCGCCTGGGCGAGGGGGAGGCCAAGTCGGGCGGGCAGCAACGCCCCTCCATCCTGGCCGATGCCCTCGAAGCCCTGATTGGTGCGGTATACCTTGATGCGGGGTACGTCCATGCCGAGGCGCTGGTGCACCGCCTGTTTGAAGAGGTGGAGATCAACCCCCAGATGCAGGCGGCGTCCAAGGACGCCAAAACCGCGTTGCAGGAGTGGCTCCAGGGCCGCAAAATGAAGCTGCCGCAGTACCAGGTGGTGGCAACCGTGGGCGCGGCCCACCGCCAAACCTTTGACGTCGAGTGCGATATTCCCGAACTGGGCCTGACCGAACGCGGCATCGGTGGCTCGCGCCGGGCCGGCGAGCAGGCGGCAGCTGCCGCCATGCTGGCCACATTGAAAGCAAAGAATTTATGAATGACGCTACTAAAAATGTAGCTGGTGACGAGGGTGCAGAAAGCGCCCCCGTGCAAAACGATCTGGAGGCCATGCTGGCCGCCGCTGCAGTGCCTGCGGCTGTGCCGGGCCAGCGCTGCGGCGTGATTGCCATTGTGGGCAAGCCCAACGTGGGCAAGTCCACGCTGCTCAATGCCCTGGTGGGGCAGAAGATCAGCATCACCTCGCGCAAGGCGCAGACCACGCGCCACCGCATCACGGGCATCCGTACGCGGGAGCAGACGCAGTTCATCTTTGTGGACACGCCGGGTTTCCAGACGCGCCACGCCACGGCGCTCAACAAGTCGCT
Source organism: Acidovorax sp. GW101-3H11 (assembly GCF_001633105.1). Lineage (GTDB taxonomy): Bacteria > Pseudomonadota > Gammaproteobacteria > Burkholderiales > Burkholderiaceae_C > Acidovorax. The sequence continues at coordinate 148,771 of NZ_LUKZ01000012.1, read as the reverse complement.
CAACAAAACCGTGATGGGCGCGATCGGCGATGTGGACCTGATCCTCTTTGTGGTCGAGGCGGGCAACTTCACGCTGGCCGATGCCAAGGTGCTCTCGCTCTTCAAGCCCGGCATCCCCACGCTGCTGGTGGCCAACAAGCTTGACATGGTGCACCGCCGTGCCGAGCTGGCACCCTGGCTCAAGAGCATGCAGGAGCGCCACCCGTTCGCCGAGTTCGTGCCCATGTCGGCCAAGAACAAGGGCGATATCGAGCGCATGTTTGGCATCTGCGCCAAGTACCTGCCTGAGCAAGCCTGGTGGTACGCCGAGGACGAGCTGACCGACCGCAGCGAGAAGTTCCTGGCCTCCGAGACTGTGCGCGAAAAGCTCTTCCGCTTCACCGGCGATGAACTGCCCTACACCTCGACCGTGGTCATCGACAAGTTCGACGAGGAAAAGAGCAAGCAGCACAAGCGCCTCGTGAAGATCGCCGCCACCATCGTGGTCGAGCGCGACAACCACAAGATGATGGTCATTGGCGACAAGGGCGAGCGCCTCAAGCGCATCGGCACCGAGGCCCGCCAGGAGCTGGAAAAGCTCATGGACGCCAAGGTGTTCCTCGAACTCTGGGTCAAGGTGCGCTCTGGCTGGGCCGACGACGAAGCGCGTGTGCGCTCCTTCGGCTACGAATGAGCGCTGCCCGAATGATCTGCCGACCACCCGACGCGGTGGCGGGCTTTTCCTGACCCCTTTCGCACCACTTTCCAACCAGCACCGTGGCTGCCGCCAAGCGCATCGCCGATGAGCCCGCCTTCGTGCTGCACAGCTACGACTGGAGCGAGTCCAGCCTGATCCTGGAAGTCTTCTGCCGCCGCCAGGGGCGCGTGGCCCTGGTGGCCAAGGGCGCGAAGAAGCCCACTTCCAACTTCCGCCCCGTGCTGCTGCCGCTGCAGCCGCTGCTGCTCACCTACACCCTGGCGGGCGACGGCACGGCCGACATCCACACCCTCAAGGGCGCCGAGTGGGTGGGCGGCCATGTGATGCCCACGGGCGATGCGCTGCTCTCGGGCCTGTACCTCAACGAACTGCTGCTGCGCCTGCTGGCGCGGGCCGATGCGCACGCCGCGCTGTTCGACGCCTACGCGGGTGTGGTACGCGTGCTGGCCAGCGAACATGGCGACGCGCTGGAGCCCGTGCTGCGCAGCTTTGAATTGCTGCTGCTGCGCGAGATTGGCCTTCTGCCCAGCCTGGATGTGCAGACCATGACGCTGGAGCCGCTGAAGGCCGACGCCCGCTACACGCTGGTGGCCGAAGGCGGTTTGCGGATGGCCTCCAGCACCGACCGCGCGGCGCTGGCGGGCCGCCAGTGGATCGCCCTGCAGCGCGCGCTGGACGATGACTCCGCCAGCTACACCGCCACGCTGCGCGTCTGTGCCCCCGTCGCTGCGGAACTCAAGCCCCAGCTGCGCACCGTGCTGCAATACCATTGCGGCAGCCCGATGCTGCGCACCCGCCAGCTCATGATTGACCTGCAGGCCCTATGAACCAGCCCTCCCTCCCCGCTTCGCACCCGACCACCGCCCTCTCGGTCAACGTCAACAAAGTCGCGCTGCTGCGCAACACGCGCCACCTGGGCATCCCCAGCGTCACGCGCGCGGCCGAGCTGTGCCTGCAGGCGGGTGCCCAGGGCATCACCGTGCACCCCCGACCCGACGCGCGCCACATCCGCAGCCACGACGTGTTCGAGCTGGCCGCGCTGATGAAGGCCTGGCCGGACCGCGAATACAACATCGAAGGCAACCCGTCGCAGAACCTGATGGACTTCATTCGCCAGGTGCGGCCCCACCAGGCGACCTTTGTGCCCGACAGCGAAGACCAGTTCACCAGCGACCACGGCTGGAGCTTTCCGCAAGACGCCGAGCGCCTGGCGCCCCTGATCGCAGAATGCAAGGCCTTGGGCGTGCGCGTGAGCCTGTTCATGGACCCGGTGCCCGGGCAGATGGCCGCCGCCCGGGCCATGGGCGCTGACCGGGTGGAGCTGTACACCGAACCCTACGCCGCCGCCTGGGGCACGCCGCAGCACGCTGTGGAACTCAAGCGCTACGCCGCCGCTGCCCAGGCCGCGCTGGACGCGGGCCTGGGCGTGAACGCAGGCCACGACCTCAACCGCGACAACCTGGCCGCCTTTGTGCGCGAGGTGCCCGGCGTGCTCGAAGTCTCGATTGGCCACGCCCTTATTGCCGATGCGCTGGAGCTGGGCTACACCGCCACGGTCCAGGCCTATCTGGCGTGTATCCAGGCGGGGTTTACAGGTACGATCAATAACTCCTGATTTGATAGCTGCTAAGGCATGATGGACGCGCGGTAGCAGCCATTTTTATTCAAAAATTCTCATGATCTACGGCATTGGCACCGACATCTGCGACGTGCGCCGCATCGCCGCCAGCCTGGAGCGCCACGGCGAACGTTTTGCCCAGAAGGTGCTGGCCGACGGCGAGCTGGCCACCTGGCGCGAGCGCAGCAGCCGCTGGCCCGACCGGGGCCTGCGCTACCTGGCCACGCGCTTTTCGGCGAAGGAAGCGTTCAGCAAAGCCATTGGCCTGGGCATGCGCATGCCCATGACCTGGCGCCACTGCGAGGTGGCCAAGCTCCCCACGGGCCAGCCGGTGATCGTGCTGCACGGCGCGCTCAAGGAATGGTTCGAGGCCCGGGGGCTGAAGGCGCACCTGAGCGTGACCGACGAGACCGACTACGCCGCCAGCTTCTGTGTGGTCGAGAAAATTTGAAGAAAATAAGCCTTTACCGCGCGACTGGTATGCCTTTGTAGCTATTGTTTTGATAGTAAATTCTGACGGACCCTGATGACTGAACACGCACCCCTGATCCTCGACGTGGCGGGCACCACACTCACCGACGTGGACCGCCGCCGCCTGGCCCACCCGCTGACCGGCGGCGTGATCCTGTTTGCCCGCAACTGGGACAACCGCGCGCAGCTGCTGCAGCTCACCAGCAGCATCAAGGCCGTGCGCGACGACCTGCTCATCTGCGTGGACCACGAAGGCGGCCGCGTGCAGCGCTTTCGCACCGATGGTTTCACCCACCTGCCGCCTATGCGCGCTTTGGGCGAGATGTGGATGGACGATGGCAAGGGCGCCAAGGCGGTGCCCGGCAGCGGCGCGCTGCGCGCCACCAATGCCGCCACGGCAGCGGGCTACGTGCTGGGGGCCGAGCTGCGCGCCTGTGGGGTTGATTTCAGCTTCACGCCCGTGCTCGACCTGGACTGGGGCGAAAGCGGCGTGATCGGCGACCGTTCCTTTCACCGCGACCCGCGTGTGGTGGCGCTGCTGGCCAAAAGCCTCATGCACGGCCTGCTGCAGGCGGGCATGGCCAACTGCGGCAAGCATTTCCCGGGTCATGGTTTCGTGAAGGCCGACTCGCACACCGAAGTGCCCGTGGACAAGCGCAGCCTCAAGGCCATCCTGGCCGACGACGCCGCGCCATACCCCTGGCTCAGCAGCACGCTCACCAGCGTGATGCCCGCCCACGTGATCTACCCCAAGGTCGATAGCCGCCCCGCAGGCTTCTCGCCGCGCTGGCTGCAAGACATCCTGCGCCGCCAGATGCGTTTTGACGGCGCCATCTTCAGCGACGACCTCAGCATGGAAGGCGCGCGCCGCCTGGACGGCCAGGTGGTGAGCTACACCGACGCCGGGATTGCGGCGCTGCAGGCGGGCTGCGACCTGGTGCTGCTGTGCAACCAGAGCCTGGGCGACGGCCAGGCCGTGGATGAGCTGATCGACGGCCTGGAAAAAGCCCGCAAGCAAGGCCGCTGGCAGCCCAGCGTGGACAGCGAATCGCGCCGCCTGGCGCTGCTGCCCGAAACCCTGCCCCAGCCGTGGGACGAGCTGATGTACCAGCCTGCGTACCTGCAGGCGCTGGATTTGCTGCCCTGAGGGGCAGTTTCAAGTCCCCCCGCGAGGTCGAAGCCAGGCGCTCAGGGTTGGCCTGAGCCGCCCTGCGGCGCTGTCGTGGGGGCTGGGGGCGGCGCTGATTGTGCTGCAGCGGGCATTGCGGTCGGGTGTGCAGCAGGTTCTGGCGACGCTGCCGGCGCAGGCGCCAGTGGCGTTGCTGGTGCGGGCACACCCTGAAAGCGCCGTACCACCCGCTGGAACACCAGCGAATTCGGGATCTGCAGCCAGGCCACATGCTCGGCCGTGGCGCCATGGTCTTCCAGCGTGGTGTAGAGCAGGTTGATGTCCACCACGCGGCCCTTGGCGCCGGGTTTCTCGGCGGTGTCCAGCACCTCGATGTAGTCGCCGATGCGGAACGGCCGCACGGTGAAGATCAGCAGCGCGCAGAACAGGTTGGACAACACGCTCCAGGCGGCAAAAAACGCCACCGCACCCACCGTGGCAAAGCCGGTGAACGCTGTCCAGAGCACGGTGGCAGAGACGCCCATGCGCTCCAGCACCAGCAGCAGTGCGCTGGCCACGATGATCCAGCGGATCAGTCCGTTCAGGGGCACGACCAGCTCGTCGGGCACCTGGTAGTGGCTGCTGGCGCGGCGCACGATGCGGCGCAGCACGCGCTGCAGCAGCCAGGCCACAAAAAGGATGAGCAGGATCTGCGTGCCGGGGATGATGACCTCCAGCCAGTCCTGCACCCAGTCGGGCAGACGGGTTTTCAGCAGTTGCATGCGGGAGGCCACGGTGCGCGCACTGCGCTCGGTGGCGTCAAACGAGAAGGCGGAAAAGAAACTCAATTGCGCAATTGCTCCACGGTATCCATCTGCATTTCAAAACTGAAGAAACGGTTGCGGCCCTGGGCCTTGGAGGCGTACAGGGCCTGGTCGGCGCGCATGATCATGCTTTCGGCATTGGTGCTGTCGTCGGGCACGCAGGTGGTGATGCCGCCGGACAGAGTAAGGATGTCGCCCAGGGGCGAATTGGCATGTGCGATGGCCCGCACCTTGAGCAGCTGCCCCAGGGCGCGTGCGAAGGTCATCGCACCCGAGCGGGGTGTGTTGGGCAGGATGAGGGCGAACTCTTCGCCGCCATACCGCGAGGCCACGTCCCGGGGGCGCACACACACTTCGCGCAGCAGGCGGCCCACCTCTTTCAGGCAGGAGTCGCCCTGCACATGGCCGCTGGCGTCGTTGAAGAGCTTGAAGTGGTCCAGGTCGCACAGCATCAGCGTGAGCGGCGTGCCATCCCGGCGCGCCGCCAGAATCTCGTTGTGCAGGATGCGGTCAAAGCCCCGGCGGTTGACCAGGCCGGTGAGCGCGTCGATCTCCACCATCTCGTTGAGGCGCTGGTTGGCGGCATGCAGCTCGGCCGACATCAGCACCAGACGGCGGCGCATGTCCAGCAGGCGCCGCATGGCACGCAGCTTGGCCATGAGCACGATGGGCTTGACGGGCTTGACGAGGTAGTCGTCGCCGCCCACCTCAATGCCGCGCCACACGTCCAGCTCGTTGTCCAGGCCCGACAGGAAGATGATGGGAGTCCAGTCGCCCGCCTCGCTTTCGCGCATCTGCTGGGCCACCCAGTAGCCGTCCTGGCCGGGCAGCTTGATGTCGAGCAGCACCAGGTCCGGGCGGTGGGTCTTGAAGAGGTGCAGCGCCGCCTGGCCCTCGGGCGCCTCAAAAATGTTGGACACGCCTGCGCGCCGCAGTTCGGCCACCAGCGCGGCGCGCACGGAGCCCTGGTCTTCGACCACCAGCACCGAGAACGCATTGCCGGAGGGCAAGGGCTCGGCGGCGGGGTAGGGGGCATTGCTGGAGCTGAAAGGCACAGGGGTTTCCTTGGGCGCCGTCGTCAAACGGCGCGGTCTCGGGCTCCCGGGGTGCATCGCCCCGGGGCCTCGCACAGGCTCAGGACTCGCGGCGCAGCGCCGGGAACAGGATCACGTCGCGGATGCTGGGGCTGTCGGTCAGCAGCATCATGAGGCGGTCAATGCCAATGCCGCAACCCCCCGTTGGGGGCATGCCGTATTCGAGCGCACGCACAAAGTCGTGGTCGTAGAACATGGCTTCGTCGTCGCCGCTGTCCTTGGCGGCCACCTGGGCGTGGAAGCGTGCGGCCTGGTCTTCGGCATCGTTCAATTCGCTGAAGCCGTTGCCGAACTCGCGGCCGGTGATGTACAGCTCGAAGCGCTCGGTCACCTCGGGGCGGGTGTCGTTGGCGCGTGCCAGGGGCGAGATCTCGGTGGGGTGCTCCATGATGAAGGTGGGCATCCAGAGCTTGTCTTCCACCGTCTCCTCGAAGTACAGCACCTGCAGGCTGGCCAGAGTGCGGGTGGACAGCTTGTTCTTCTCTTCGTTCAGGCCCAGCTTCTTCAAGGCGCTGATCAGCCAGGCAGCATCGTCCACATGGGCGCCTGCTTCGGTGTACTGGAAGATCGCTTCGCGGATGGTCAGGCGCGCAAACGGCTGGCTCAGGTCCACGTCGCGCCCACCGTAGCTCAGCTGCAGCGAGCCCGTGGCCTTCAGGGCCACTTCGCGGATCAGCGTCTCGGTGAAGTCCATCAGGTCCAGGTAGTTCCAGTACGCCGCGTAGAACTCCATCATGGTGAACTCGGGGTTGTGGCGCACCGAGATGCCTTCGTTGCGGTAGCTGCGGTTGATTTCGAACACGCGCTCGAAGCCGCCCACGATCAGGCGCTTCAGGTACAGCTCCGGCGCGATGCGCAGGTACATCTCCTGCTCCAGCGCGTTGTGGTGCGTCACGAACGGCTTGGCGTTGGCACCGCCCGGGATGGGGTGCAGCATGGGCGTCTCGACCTCCAGGAAGCCGTGGCTCACCATGAACTCGCGCAGGCCGCTCACGGCCTTGCTGCGGGCCATGAAGCGCTTGCGGGCGTGCTCGTCGGTGATCAGGTCCACATAACGCTGGCGGTATTTCTGTTCCTGGTCGGCCATGCCGTGGAACTTGTCGGGCAGGGGGCGCAGGCTCTTGGTCAAGAGGCGCAGGCTGCTCACCTTGATCGACAGCTCGCCCGTCTTGGTCTTCATCAGCGTGCCCTCAGCACCCACGATGTCGCCCAGGTCCCAGTGCTTGAAAGCGGCGTACAGTTCTTCGCCCACCGCATCGCGCGTGACGTAGAGCTGGATGCGGCCACCCACCTCGCCCAGCGAGCCGTCCTGCACCGTGGCAAAACTGGCCTTGCCCATCACGCGCTTGAGCATCATGCGGCCGGCCACGCTGACGGTGACGGGTGTGGCCTCCAGGGCCTCGTTGGCCGTCTCACCGTGGTCCTGGTGCAGCTGGGCTGCCTTGTGGGCGGGCTTGAAGTTGTTGGGGAAGGCCACGCCGCCGCCGTTGGCTTGCACTTCGCGCAAGGCGCGGAGCTTTTCGCGGCGCTCGGCGATGAGCTGGTTGTCGTCCTGGGGAGGGAGGGTTGTGTTGTTGTCAGACATGGAGGGCCGCCCGCAGATGGAGGCGTTCAGAGGCGTTGTTTCGGACCAAAACCCGTGATTTTAGTTTTTTGGCCGTGCCGTGTGGGGTTTGCGCCCGTCTGAGCCCGGATAATTTGCCGCATGTTTCTTAAAGCTGGCCTGCTTTCGCTGTTGCTGCTGCTCGCCAGCCGTGTGTTGGGGGTACTGCGCGAAACGGCATTGGCTGCGGCATTTGGCAGCTCTGGCATGGCCGACGTGGCCATCGTCATGCTGACCCTGCCCGACTGGCTCGCTGGCGTGCTCGTCAGTGGGGCTCTGGCCTATGTGCTGTTGCCGCAGTGGGCCAAGGAGTCTGCCGCGCAGCAGAATGCCACCCAGAACCACGTCGCCCGGCGTTTGTTGTGGGGGAGCCTTGTGCTGGCGGGCCTGATGTGTGTGGCCCAAGGCCCCGTGGCGGCGTTGCTGGTGCCCGGAGCCTCCGCCGCGCTGCAAGGTGCTGCCCGCCACGCTGTGGTCTGGAGCGCCCTGGCCCTGCCCGCTGCCATGCTGGCCGGCCTGTGGGCCACGCGGTTGCAGCACGAGCGTGATTTTGTCGGCTTGTACAGCGCCAATCTGGTGGTGAATGGCGTGCTGATCGCCGCTCTGTTGCTTCTGGGTTTTCGTGGCGCTGAGCCGGGTGCAGGGCAGACGCTGGGCGTTTTCTTGTTGATGGCTGTTGTTTTGCGCTTGCTCTGGCAGGGGTGGCGCATGCGGCACTTGCGCCAGAACGCGTTGCCCGTGGCACCACCGGGCGTCGCGCCACCGCCGCCGCTGCCCGGTTGGCGTATCTGGATGTGGGCTGCCTTGGGGGCGGGACTGCCCCTGACGCTGCCGTTTGTGGCCCGCACCTTTGCGTCTGGGGCGGGTGAGGGGGCTTTGGCCACCTTCAACTACGCCTGGAAGCTGGTGGAGCTGCCGCTGATCCTGGCCATCCAGCTCGTGGCCTCGCTGGCCTTCCCCGCGATTGCGCGCGCGCACGCGGCGTCGGCGTCTGGCACTGGGCACACCCGTGCTGACGCCATGGCGACGGCGGTGCGCAATGCGCTGGTACTGGCCTGGACGCTGGCCTGCGCAGCCGCTGCGGCACTGCTGGTGGGGGCTCCTGTGATCGCGTCTCTGTTGTTCGGCTGGGGGCGCATGGAGGTGTCCGCTCTGGAGCAGATCGCTGCCTGGGGCCGTGTGGGGGCGTGGGGTTTGCTGCCGCAGGCGCTGCTGGCGGTGGCCTTGACGGTCCTGGCCTCGGTGGGGCGCATGCGTTTTGCCGTCCTGGCCTATGTGCTGGCACTGGCCCTGCTGCTGGCAGTGGGGGCAGCGGGCTGGACGGCCGGTGAGTCACTCATGTGGGGTTTGAATGCCGGGTTTGTGGTCGCCGCCCTGGTTGCAGGGGGGGCGCTGGGTGCCCCCGCCCTGCGGCATTGGCTGCCGGTGCGCGCGCTCCTGGCGCCATCGCTGGCGCTGGCAGTCGTTGCTTGGCTGGCGCACTGGTGGGGGGGCGCCAGTGCTGCGGCTGTCCTGGTTCGTGATTTAGGGTTAAAACAGGTGTTTTCGCTTGTTGGTATTGCCTTTTCTGCTATCTTTGTAGTAGCGGCTGGCTGGTTCTCCGGCCCCGGTCTGCGCCAAGCCCTGCGGTCATAATCTGCGCCACACCATGATTGACCTTATCCAGATCACCAATGACCCTGCGCTGGCACGCCGCTGCGACGCGTTGCCGAGGATGCGCCTGTTTGTCGATCTGGAAGTTAACGGCAAGGCGGAGCGCCAGGCCGGACGCAACACCTTTATCAGCACCCACCGGATGGAGGATGTCGGCCGCATCAAGTCCCAACTGCAGCGGTCATTGCTGATGGTTCGCGTGAACCCCTTGCATGCAGGCACCCCGGATGAGCTGGACGCAGTACTGGCCCAGGGCGCCGACTGGGTCATGCTGCCCATGTTTCAAACCCCCGATGAACTGCAGGCCTTCAGCCGCATCGTGGCCGGGCGGGCGCCCATCGTGGCGCTGCTGGAGACCGCGGGTGCGCTGCAGTCCTTGGACGATTGGGTGGATACCCCGGGGTTGTGCGAGGTGTTCGTGGGGCTCAATGATTTGCATCTCTCGCTAGGCTGCAGGTTCATGTTTGAGCCTTTGGGGCAAGGGGTGCTGGACCGGATCGCTGCCAGGGTGCATGCCCAGGGGTTGCGTTTTGGGTTCGGGGGGATTGCTCGGCTGGATGAGGGGCTATTGCCAGGGCGAGATGTGCTGGCAGAACACCTCCGCCTGGGTTCGCAGGCGGTGATTTTGTCGCGCACTTTTCATGCTAGTGAGGCTGTGGGCTCATTTGAAGACCAGGTGCGCTCAATCCGGGGGGCAGAAAGTGCGCTCGCGGCGCGTACGTCGGGTCAGGTGGAGTCCGACCAGTTGCATGTTCGCAAGGCGATCGAAGCCATCGCTGCAGATTTAGGACAAGCCGCATGAAGCGCCTGATGGATCTGGTTCTGTCGCTGCTGGCCTTGGCGGTGTTGAGTCCTGTCCTGTTGGTGGCGGCCGTGGCCTGTGTTTGGGGTGATGGTTTCCCGGTGTTTTTTCGGCAGGTTCGTGTGGGGCTCAATGGGCGTGAGTTTCACATGTACAAATTTCGCAGCATGGTGCGCAATGCTGGTACTCTGGGGCCGCATTTCACCGAAGGTGGCGCGGATCCACGCATCACGCCGGTAGGGCGTTTCTTACGCCGTACCAGCATTGATGAGTTGCCTCAGCTCCTGAATGTGATCAAGGGTGATATGAGCCTGGTCGGTCCGCGCCCAGATCTGCCGGTTCAACGCAGCCTGTATTCCGAAGCGCAATGGGCCGAGCGCTGCAGCGTACGACCGGGCATCACTGGTCTGGCGCAGGTGCTATTCCGTTCTGAGGCGACCCATGAACAAAGGCTGACCGCAGATCTGCGCTATGCCCGTGAAGTCAGTGTCTGGCTGGATCTCCAGATTCTGGTGGGGACCGTCAAGCGGCTTGGTCGATTGATCGCCAACTGATGATGCTTTGGATATCCTGCAGTGCGTGTACGGAGCATGCTACGCTTGGCATCGAATGGTCGGCTCTGCGGCCCTCTGTGCTCCTCCAAAGAGGGGCTTGCTTAAAGATCCTCGCTCCAATTTGTAGTCCAACATGGCGTCCCGAACAGGCGCTTCATCCTTGTGAACCCAAGTAAGAATAGCTCTGCGATGGAGCGAATGCCCACCGGTTTTAACGTGCACACTGGCTCAGACGTCCAGTCGATGCTGGAAGTTATGGGGCTGGATTCGGTGGAGCAGTTGTTTGCCGATGTGCCTGCACAGGTCCGTTTGCGTCGTGAGCTGGATTTGCCCCCCGCACTCAGTGAATGGGAGCTGATGCGTGATGTGCGGAGCATGGCCGACATGAACTCCACTGTGTTGTCGCACACCAGTTTTTTGGGGTGTGGAGCTTACGAGCACTACATTCCCGCCGTTGTGGATGCCATTGTTTCGCGCGGTGAGTTCCTGACTGCCTACACACCGTATCAGCCGGAGATGAGTCAAGGGCTTTTGCAAGCCCTGTTTGAGTTTCAGGTGTTGCTGGGGCGCCTTCTGGGGCGGGAGTGCGTCAACTGTTCTGTCTATGATGGGGCTACCGCACTGGCTGAATCCTGCTGGATGATGTGCTCTGCCAGTGGCAAGCGCCGTGTGGTTGTGGCGCAAGCGGTCTGGGCGCAGTATCGCGAGGTGCTTGACACCTACCTCCTGCCCCGAGGCGTACAGGTGGTTTACGTGGCGCAAGATCCCGTGACTGGGATGGTGGATGCCGCCGCCATGGCCAATCTGATCGCGAGTGGGGATGTGGCTGGCGTGGCGCTGCAAAGTCCCAACGCCCTCGGGCTGGTCGAGGATGTGCAGGCGGTTGCGCTGATGTGTTCGCAGCACGGTGCGCTGCTGACAGTGTGTGTCAATCCTTTGCTGTGCGGATGGCTGGAGGCACCCGGTGCGTTGGGAGCCGATATCGTTGTATGTGAAGGCCAGCCTCTGGGTTTGCCGCTGAGCGCCGGGGGACCTTATGTTGGCATCATTGCCTGCGCCAAGCCACTGGAGCGTTACTTGCCCGGCCGCCTTGTAGGCCGTGTTCACGACCTGAATGGACAGCTCGGGTATGCGCTGGTCAAGGAAGACCGTGAGCAACATGTGGCGCGTGACAAGGCGACCAGCCACATCTGCTCCAACCAGGCCCTTAATGCCATTCGAGTAGCCATCCATTTGGCCTGCTTGGGAGAGCGCAATTTCATGCGCATTGCCCAGATGAATGCCGCCAATGCGGCAAGGCTGCGCGAGCTTTTGACCTCGATCGACGGTGTCAGCGCGTTGCGTAGCGGGGTGCATTTCAACGAGTTTGCGGTTGCGCTGCCCGTGGATGTGGCGACCTTCTGCACTCGCATGCGCAACCTCGGCATCTTTGCAGGTGTTCCTCTCGAGGAGGGGCTGGTGGGCCATGGACGAGGTTTGTTGGTTGCCGTGACAGAGACCAAGAGTCTGGCTGACCTAGAGGCCTATGTGGCGCATGCTCGCGCGTGTTTGCGGGAGTCCTGAAATGTCCGCTACTTCACCTTCTCAATCCATCATCGACCTTCATCGGCCCGGTGCCGCCAGCGACGTTTTCGCGGGCAGGGTGCTGGTGTCGCCTCCTCTGCCTTCTTTTGCCCGCCAGCGCACTGTGATTGGTCTGCCGGAAGTGAGCGAGGTAGACGTCGTGCGCCATTTCACCCGGTTGAGCCAGGAGTCCCATGGCGTGGACAACGGGCCCTACCCACTTGGGTCGTGCACGATGAAGTACAACCCCAAACGCAACGACGAGCTGGCCCGATTGCCGGGTTTTGTGAGCGCCCACCCGATGCAGGACGTTGACACCCTGCGGGGTGTTTGGGAGCTGTACGAGCGACTCCAGTCGATGGTGAATGAGGTCACCGGAATGGATGCCTGTTGCCTGGCGCCAGCCGCTGGCGCGCACGGTGAACTGGCTGGGTTGCTAGTCATCCGCAAGTACTTTGCCCAACTCGGCGTGATTCGTCCGGTGGTGCTAGTGCCTGATTCAGCCCATGGCACCAACCCGGCGTCCGCTGCCATGGCAGGGTTTGATTGCCGAATTGTGCCCTCGGACCTGAAGGGCCGCGTGGACATGGTTTCCCTGCGCGAGATGCTGACGCCTGATGTAGCCGCATTCATGCTGACGAATCCATCGACACTGGGTTTGTTTGAAGATCAGATCGTAGAAATTGCCGATGCAGTGCACGCCAACGGATCATTGCTGTACTACGACGGTGCCAATCTCAACGCTTTGATGGGCATTGTGCGTCCTGGTGACATGGGTTTTGACGTGGTGCACGTCAATGTCCACAAGACATTTTCGACGCCTCATGGCGGAGGCGGTCCAGGGGCAGGGCCTGTAGCCGTGAAGGCAGGGCTGGCCGCGTATTTGCCCAGCCCTGTGGTGGTCCGCAAAGACGGCGTTGCTCAGCCCGATGGGGACCTGCCTCTGTCCATTGGTCGGATGAAAAGCTTCCACGGCCATGTGGGGGTTTTGCTTCGGGCCTACGGATATCTGCGCACGATGGGCGCGCGCGGGCTCCGTGAGGCGTCGGAGAACGCTGTACTGAATGCCAACTATCTTCAGCACCGATTAGCGCCTATGCTGCCCCCGGTGTATCGCCAGTTCTGCAAGCATGAGACGCTGCTCTCCGGCGAGAAGCTCAATACCTCTGCTAGGCAGTTCGCCAAACGATTGATTGACTACGGCATTCATCCTCCCACTTTGGTGGGGGCTGGATGCGTGTACTTCCCGGGCGACCTGAAGTCCGCGATGCTGATCGAACCCACCGAGACTGAAACGAAAGCCAGCCTGGACTATCAGGTGGAAATCTTCGAACGGGTTTTCAACGAAGATGCCACGGATGAAGCCCTGGTGGGCCGAGCTCCCTTGAGCCGCAAGATTGCACGAATCGATTTAAAGAATTAAGGAATTTCCATGTGTGGAATAGCAGGTGTGGTCAACGCTGCGGGCGTGACGAAAGACGACGTCTGGAAGATGATCGACTGCATCAAATACCGTGGTGTGGATGAGCAGGGTGTTGAGGATTTGGGTGGTGCTGTTCTGGGGCACGCCCGACTGGCCGTGGTTGACCCCGAAAACGGCATGCAACCGATGTCCAGCACCGATGGCAAGGTCTGGGTGGTTTTCAACGGGGAGATCTTCAACTTCATAGAGTTGCGCGAACAGCTCAAGGCCAAGGGCTACAAATTCAAGTCGCGTTGTGACACGGAAGTGCTGGTTCACCTTTGGTGCGAAAAAGGCGAGAAGATGCTCGACGATCTGGTCGGCATGTTTGCTTTTTTTATATGGGACCAGCGGACACAGACGGGCATGCTAGCCCGTGATCGCCAGGGTATCAAACCCTGCTTTTACGCCCCCTATCAAGGAGGGGTGGCATTTGCCAGCGAGATGAAAGCCATCCTCGCGTTGCCAAAATTTGAGCGCAAGGTGAACGAATCAGCATTGGGCAACGTGTTCACTTTCAACTATTGCCCGCCGCCGGAGACCTGCTTTGAGGGAATCCGACACCTGATGCCTGGCACTTTCATCCGCTATGGTGGAGGCAGTTTCTCTGAGCCTGTGCGCTATTGGGAGTGGCCACTGGATGGCGAGCGCCTTGATGCGGAGCAGGCTGATTTGGAGCGTGCTCTGGACGAAGCAGTCAAACTGCAGATGCGGTTTGATGTGGATGGTGGCCTGTTCCTCTCGGGTGGCGTGGACTCCTCGGTCATTGCTAATCGACTGGTGCCCCAGTGGAACCGCCCCCGCTTGGATGCTATTGGTCTGCGGATCGAGCATGAGGGTTTTTCTGAATACGCTTATGCAGAGCGGGTGGCTACGGACCTGAATATTAACTTGAGCGCGCTGGATATCCAGCCTTCGGATATTCCGGAAATCGCACGCTCCGTTGTCAGGCATGCGGAGCAGCCGCACGGTGATTTCTCTTTTTTCCTTTTTTACCTGCTGTCTCGCAAGGCGCATGAGATGGGGAAAATCGTCATGTTTACGGGGGACGGCCCCGATGAGGTCATGTTGGGCTTCCGGCACAACGAGCAGTTTTTTTCCGAGATGACGCGCGCCAATTTCTCTATGCGTAGCTATTTCGACCTCATTAGCTACAGCTCGGAAAAGGATCGCAAGCGCATGATGAGTGTGTCGTTTTTGCCGCATACCGAGGGTGCACTTGACAAGTTCATGAGCATCATCGAGCCGTTCCGTGACCTGGAGCCCATGGAGCAAGTGGCTGCCTACGAGCTGACGGCTCTCATGCCCGGCAATAATTCGGTCAAGGGTGACCGCATGGGAGCTTGCTGGTCTATTGAGGCGCGGGCGCCTTTCCTGGATCACCGTGTCAGCGAGCTGCTTGCTCGTTTGCCCATCACCTCCAAGTTTCATCAGGGCGTTGGAAAGCACTTCCTCAAAAAGGCTGCAGAGAACTACTACGACCGTGACTTCGTGTTTCGCCCCAAGACCATGCCTACGCTGCCGATCGGCGAATGGATCAAGGGGCCGTTGTATCAGTGGGCGCGGGATACATTGGCCTTGTCCGACGGCGGACGCTTTGATCGCAACGAATTGCTGGTCATGCTGGAGGAGCATCGCAGCGGCCTGCACAACCACACCAAACAGTTACGCACGGTGCTTATGACCAAGCTTTGGCTGCAAGAGTTTTTCCCAGAAACTGTGTAAGCATCGAGCGGAGATTTCAGGACTATGGCCGAATTTGACTACTATCTGGCGCAGTTTGTGGATATCCACGGTAGGCCCAAAGCGAAGCTGGTGCCTGCCAAGCACAAGGACATGATTTTTGGTGCCGGCGCAGGTTTTGCCGGGTTCGCCATCGCCGGTATGGGCATGGGCCCCAATGGACGCGAGTTTATGGCCGTTGGCGATCGCGACTCGATTCGTCCGGTGCCCTGGATGGGGTCGACGGCAAGTGTTACCTGTGAGGGCTATGTTGATGGCAAGCCGCATGCGTTGGACCCTAGGGTGATACTTAAGAAGGCCTTGGCCAAATTTCGTGAGACCACCGGATTGGAGTTTTTCACGGGCTTGGAGCCAGAGTTTTTCCTTCTTAAGGCGGGTGCTGCTGCAGGGAGTTGGGTCGTTGCTACGGAGTCTGAGTCTTTGGATAAACCTTGCTATGACTTTCGTCATCTGTCCTCGGTGTCTGATTTCCTTATGGAACTGCGTGCGGCGCTGGAAGAGGCTGGTATCGACGTTTACCAGATTGACCATGAAGATGCCAATGGTCAGTTTGAGATGAACTTCACTTACGCCGATGCCCTCAAGACTGCAGACAACCTAACCTATTTCAAAATGGCAGCCCAGGCCATTGCGAAGAAACATGGCATGCTGTGTTCCTTCATGCCGAAGCCCTTTGCAGAGCGGTCGGGCAGTGGGTTGCATATGCATATGTCCGCAGGTGGCGAGTTTTGTGATAACGCCTTCGAGGACAAGACTGATCCTCGGGAAATGGATCTATCGCCCATGGCCTACCAATTCCTGGGTGGACTAATGGCGAATGCGGCCGCCCTCACTGCCATTGCTGCGCCGTGTGTCAATAGCTACAAGCGTCTAGTCAAGAGCGGCTCTCGCTCAGGCGCAACATGGGCGCCTATCAACATTGCGTATGGCAATAATAATCGCACTGCACTTGTGCGTGTTCCTGGAGGCCGACTGGAGCTGCGCCTACCCGACGCAGCGGCTAACCCCTATCTACTGACAGCAGCAGTTATCTATGCAGGACTCGACGGGATTGAACGCGAGCTAGAACCTGGCCAGCCAGTGAACGATAACCTCTATGTCCTGTCTGTAGCTGATCTCGCCGCTCTTGGTATCAAGTGTCTTCCCACCTCGTTACCAGATGCATTGGACGAACTGGATGCTAGCGAAGTCATGCGCCGCGGCTTGGGTGAGGCATTTATTGCTGAGTACCTAGCGGTCAAACGCGCTGAATGCGATGAGCTAGTGCTGGAAATATCCAAGGCCGAATTCACTCGTTACGTGGACTTTTTCTGATGTTGGATGGTGGTCCGATTCTCTTCGTTTGTTATGGAGGAGGGCACATCGGCAAGGTCGTACCCGTTGCACAGGAACTCATCGCGCGAGGCATGGACGTACATGTCATGGCCCTCACCACAGGTTTTCGCATTGCCGAGCGCTCAGGGCTTTCGCCCGTGGGGTACAAGAATTTCCTGCACCTGGTGGATGACCCGAAACGGGCACTTGCGTGTGGCCGAGCGCTCTTGGAGGGCAACGCCCATCCCGACATTGATGAGGTTGAAAGCCTCGCTTACCTTGGTATTAACTACAGCGAATGGGTTGATACCTATGGCGAGGTAGGAGCCCAGCGGTTGTATCTGGAGGGGGGGAGGCGGATATTCTTTCCGTTGCGCTTCATGGGCAGGGTGCTTGAAGAGATACGACCGGCTGTCGTCGTTACCACGAGTTCACCGCGTTCGGAGCGCGCGGCTACCGAAGCGGCTGTGATACGGGGTGTCCCGAGCTTGAACATCATGGACCTGTTCGGTTTGCCTTACGACATCTACCCGCGACAGCCTGTGCATTCTGATCGGATTACTGTGTTGTCGGAATTTGTGAGGGACAACCTGACGACAGCGGGTATCGATCCGGCTCGCATTTTAGTGACGGGTTGCCCCGCCTACGATCCGTTGCAGGATCCGGACAATATTCGCCAAGGGGCCGAGTTTCGGCGCCGGATGGGCTGGGAGGGTCGGACTGTGGTCATGTATCCTGGCTACCTGGAGGATCCGAGCCCCTGTACGCCGCTGGAATACCTCGGCAATCGATTTGGCTTGGCCGTAGAGCAGCGTTTGCGTGCATGGGTGGCGGAGGCTCCGGCCCGTGCGTTGGTTGTGCGCTACCACCCGAGCCAGTACCACGAATTTCCTGACTTGGGTGAGCAGGATGGGGTATATGTAAGTATCCCTACACGTGAACCGGTAGCTTTTCTATTACATGCGAGCGATATCGTCGTTGTGCAGACGACGACCGTTGGGTTGGAGGCTGCGCTGTCGGGCAAGCGTGTGCTTTGCCTGCGTTTCGCACCTTCCGTGACCAATCTGGAGTTCGACTATAGCCGCATGGGGTTGGCTGAGCCGGTGGAGTCAATGGACGATCTAACGCTTGCCATTGACAACCCGCACCCGATCCAACGCTCTCTGCGCGTGATGCCGCCGCCGGGGCTGGCCGCACCACGTGTTGCCGACGCGATCCTGGGCCTTGTGCATCGCAGCATTCAGGGGTAGCCCTTGCCCACCGTGATGTAGCTGCCGTCGCCGTCGAAAGCGAGTCTGTCGGTGCCTCTGAACCCAATATCTATAGGAGCGTTGTTGTATCCGGACGCCGCATCAAGACGCGTGCTTTCGCCATGGAAATCCCAGCGTCCGGGCTGTGTCTGCGTCCAGTATCTCGGGTCACGGTGCTGGTCGAGGATGAACTGCAGGGAGCGCTCGGTTACGCCGAGCCACTCGCAGAACTTGTCCAGATGCTTGAGCGGCGCGAGTTCGTGCTGCTGAACCAGAGCCAATCCCTGTGAGCGCGTGAGGCGTCCGTGGCGGATCTCCCGGCAAGCGTGGTCAGTGACCTTGGAGTAGCCTTGCTTGTACAGCTTGATCTGATCGTGCACATCCATGTAGTTGTAGCAGTCGACATGGTCATAGGTGTCGAAGGTGCGAGCGAATGCGGCACCGCGATAATCATGCTTGGCTGCCATCTGTTCGTGCTGCGCCTTTGGGTCCCAGCGTACGTAGTTACCCAGGTAAATACCGCGCACACCGACTGTATGCAGGTCAGTGTCGGCTGGATAGCGGTATTGCCAGATGTCGTCTTCAGTTAGGGTGTCGAAGATTGACAGCAGCATATCGGGATCTTGACCCATGAGGTCGTGGTCGGTGCGGTAGCGGCGTGTCATCTCGACTTCGTGCTCGTGGGAGAACATGCCTACCTGCTCGAGTCCCTGGTGTGCGCCCCAGATAATCAGTGGCACGCCGTAGCGCACTGCTGTTTGCACAGGAAACACTGTTTGGCCTGCCAGGCAGTGCCAATAGATGCTGCCAAACTGGCGCAGCGTAGCGCGCGTAATTTTGCGCACCGACACAGGGTTGACGTTTTGTACCAATATGTCGCAGTCGAATCGGATTCTCAGGTTTGCCAAGTTTCGGATGCCAAGCGCACTGTTGAAATATTTGTTGTAGGTTACGAGCAGTGGGTTGAGGCCCAGGCGTTCCTTGATCAAGTGCACTATGAAGTACGAGTCATTCGCTCCTGTGACTGGAACTATGCAGTCGTAAGTGTCGCCCGACGTGATGCGGTACGGCTGGACCAGTCGGGTCAAGCTTTCCCAGCGCGCGGGCCAGTCTAGTTGGTCTTTTTCTTCATGAATGCGACAACCCGAGCAAATGCCTTCTTCGTCGAGTATCAGCCCCAGCGGGTGGCTAGTGGTATACAGGCAGCGGCGGCAACTTAGGGAATGGCCTAGAGTCACGGTGGGGAGGATTCAAAATGGGGGGCTCGCATGGGCAAGCCGTGAAGCAACTGCTTGACGGCTTGCACCGCATGCTCGCGGTAACTGAGGAAGTTGCCTTGTGCGACGCCCACTACTTCTGGCATCTGGAGTGCCTCTCGCAGCAGAGATTCGCCGCTGAGGCCGCCAAAAGCGATGAGGGGAATCCCGCGCAAAGCTGGTAGGGTCAGTAGACGGATATCGAATGCGCCGGGGCTGCCTTCATTGCGCCAGTCGACGATCATCGCCTCTGAAATAGCGCCTTCGCGCAATAGACGTACAAGCTCGGGTGCCAGCGGGAATGACTGGTGACTCCGGTAGTCAAGCCAACGGATGCCATCGGCTGTCTGACTTAACGGTAGGCTGGCAACGACAGCTTGGGCGCCTAGGGGTTCGCATATTGACAGTACGGCGTCCAGATCGTCGTGTAACAGTGCATCCACACACACACGGTCAGCACCTGCCTTGATGGCTGCGACTCCGTCGGCTGCATGGCGTAGGCCACCGGAGTAGATGAGGGGCGTGGCCAGTCCCCGGCGACTTACCCGGTCAAGAAGACGCAGATCGGGGCCTTGGGTTGTGCAGCTGCGATCAATACATTGCAGCAGTATTTCGTCGGCACCCCATCGATCCAGATTGGCGATCAGTACTTCGGGGCGCCCAAGCGGTAGATAGCGACCGTAGCCGAAGGACTGCACTGCCCAGCCATTCTTGACGGTCACCACGCCGATGAGTCGTTTTTTAATCACGCAGAAGTCCCCCAACGACATGGTGCAGCAACTTGCGTCCGGTTGACTGGCTCTTTTCGGGGTGGAACTGAATGCCTACTACGTTGTCATTTCGGACGACTGCAGTGATCTGCTCGCCCGCCCGCGCAATGAAGACGCGGTGCTGAGGCTGCGCGTCCATTACGTATGAATGATTGAAATAGACGGAATGAGCCCACTCGTTGCCAAACAAAGGATCTTCGCGCTCAAGTTCAATCTCATTCCAACCGATGTGCCACGCGCCAGCTTGCAGGGCGCGCACGGTCGCTGGTAGCAGGCCCAGCCCGGGTGTTGTACGCTGTTCTGTGGACGATTCCGCCAAAAGTTGCATGCCTAGGCAGATTCCGATCATAGGTCGGCCCTTATGGGCCTCACTCCGAAGGTAGTCGACCAGCCCTGTCCGATGCAGAGCCGCCATGGCGGCTGGGAACGCGCCCACGCCAGGCAACAACAGTAGGTCAGAGGCGCTGAGTGTGGCTGGCTCGCTGCTAATGCGGCAGCGAAACTGCAGAGCATGCAGGGCATGCCACACTGAAGCAAGATTGCCCACGCCGTAGTCCACGATGCCGATCGTAGGTTGCCTCACGGTAGTCCTGCTCCCACCTTATAGCGCCGGTTGATGCGACCTGTGACTGCGTCGACATCGAAAAGTGTACGGTTGACGCTGCTATGAACCTGGGTCCAGAAGGCGTCTACGTGGATACCAATGTAGTCGCAGAAGCTCTTTATGTACGAGGGCGCGCAGGCGTCATCGTATTGTTCGACCAGCCCGATACCCTGTTCGCGTGTGAGTCTGCCTAGCCGGATTTCCTCGTTTACGTAGTCGGTGACGCGTCCAAATCCAAATTTATAGTATTTGATCATCTGGTTGAGCGTCACCCAATCTTCGTCTAGGGAGGTAATGCCGAGTAGGTCACCCGTGTTTTCCACGGTATCGGTGCGAATGTCCAACCCGTTGGTGCACGAGTACATGCCGTTGTTTACCAGCGACCAGTCGCCAAGAAACCAACCTAAGTAGATGATCTGTAAGCGGTGTTGGTCGAATTCCTGTGGTGCAGGATAGCGGTAGGCCTGCAAATTGCGCAGATCCACGCCAGGTGTTTCTGCCATCCATGCCATTGCGCCGCCAGACAGGGTATTCATATTGCGCAGATTGTTGCCGTCGTAGCCTGTACGGCCAAGCGTCTTGAGGTCACCTAACTGCAGTCCGGGGTTTTCCCCCCACAGAATCAGTGGCACGTTGTAACGGATGGCCAGCTGGGGAACGGAACTGAAAAGCGCGAGTTCAGTCGAGCGCGCCCAGTTGGTAAAGCGTGCGAACGACTCCCTCATCAGTAAACGCCAGGTCTCGGGTGCAGGAGCTGCTATCACCACGTCGAAGCCTTGTTCGATGAGGTTGGATATGTTGTCTACACCGCGCTGGGTTACCTGCTGTGGTGGATAGCTCAGGCAGGCTAGAAGCGGTTTGAGGCCCAGCTTGTCACGTACCCACAGGGCTTGGCGCGTGCTGTCCTTTCCGCCGCTGACGCCGATGATGCAGTCGAACTGGCCCCGCTTGCGAGGGTATTGTGCGAGTAGATCTTCCAGGATTTCATAGCGTTCCTGCCAATCTACATGATGCAGGTGGGCAAAGTAGTCGCAGGCTGGGCACAGTCCCGCATCCGTGAAAGCGGTGTTGGGACGGGTGTCGGGCTGGAGGCACTGCGTGCAGTATTTCATCGTGTCGCGGGCACCAACTTCTGGAGGTGAACGAGCTCCTGCTGTGGCAGGCGGCACGGCGGTGCCCATGGGGGGAGTGTACAAACTGTGCGGCGCCCAGCCGCAATCGCGATAGCTAGAGCGGCCGTTTCGCAGCCAGCGACCCATGTGGCTCGGTTTAGATCTGCTGCAAGTGGAGTTGGGGGGGCCAGGGTCGCTGCGCCGGTGTGTTTGCGAAGCCAGCGATCATACTTGCCTGGAGCATCTGAAGGATGAGGGCGTAGCCGCACTGGCGTGCCGACTGGAATGCCTGCGCGGCTGCTGTGCTGCATGAAATAGTCAAGTGCCTGAAATTCGCCAGGAATCTGCCGGCCCCAGTCGCTGCGTGCAGGTTCCAGCAAATACAGCACTTCGCCGATGGTTGGCGGTGGACCGATCTCACGCAATTGTCTTTGCAGGTACAGATTGGACTGCAGGACGATCTTCACATCTGGGAACTGACGTGTGGCCAATGTGTGGGCATCGTGATCTGCAACCCAGATTTCGTCAGGAAGAACCACTTGCCCATTGCGCGCAAAGCGGTCCCGGTAGTTTACCCAGTGGTCCAGCACCGCAATGCTATGTACACCACCAGCGTAAGCTAGGGCGCGGGCTTGGTGCTCCAGAACGCTGGCCCAGCCCGTGCCGCTAATCAACAAGCTTGCACCCCTGAGCGCGCTCGCAGTTTCGGCGAAAGTCTGTATGTCCAGCTGAAAATTTGCAGCAAGCGCGGCAGCAGGACCCTGGAGCACAGCTCGACATTCAAGCGGGTGCGCCAATTGCAGGGCTTCAATCCACGAAAGCGCTAGATTCGCAGCTCCCGCATCGTGGCAGACCAGTACAAGCGGCCCCTCAAGCTGTATCACGCCGGAACCTTGCATACAGCAGGATGTCTTCCTCGTTGCCTTCAACGATTTCCTGGCTCCGCCGTGTGCCCTCAAGTTGCATGCCCGATTTCTCTATCAGTCGCACCATAGGCTTGTTGCAGGCTAACGTACCTGCGGTGATTTTGCGTATCTTCGGTTGCGCCGACAGCCAGTCCAACAGCGTGTTCCAGGCATCCTGACCATAGCCTAGGCCCCAGAAACTGCGCTCCCCTAGCAAAATGCCTACGTCGGCCGTACCGTGGGGTAGCGAGACGTACGCCGTTGCAGTGCCAACTGCAAAGCCTGTCATCGACTCCCGGATACTGAGGAAATGATTGGGCCCCTGCGCGAAATGGGCGAGGAAGAGCTCGCATGAGGCGCGGTCGTGGTGTAGGAAGCGTTGGTTGCTCCAGCGCATAGTTTGTGGATCGTTAAGCCAACTAATGTACTGATCAGTCAGATCGGCAGGGACGAACGTGCGCAGTACTACTCGCTGGCCTGCCAGTTCGATGAATGCGTCCGATGTTGGCATCGGTAGTTAGTCCTTGAGCGCGTTCAACTGGCCCCAGATTTTGCGGATAGCCATGGCGACTCGCTGGATATCAGAGCTTTGGAACTCGCACATGCATAGATTTAGGCCAATGAACGTGCGCGTGTGGAGATCCTCTGCAACAGGGCAAATGCCAAAATCATAGTTAACTTCGCGTGCGCAGTAGGGTGAATTCCAGGGGAAGCCGCTAGTGCCGTATGCGATCTTCTGCTGGAACAGCGGATACATATGCACATTTTGGTAACCCGTCATAACACCCGGCACGCCTTCTGCACGCAGCGCCTCTGCGATACGCTGGCGGCTTACGCCGAGTGTGTCGATGTCGATGTGCAGGCCATACACGTAGTAAACGTGAGTGCAGTTTTTGGAAACGACAGGTGTGCGCAACCCTTCAAGGCCCGCGAGCGCTGCGTTTAGCTCGGCCGCAGCGCGTTGGCGGCTAGCCACACGTTCTTTGAGCTTGCCCAATTGCACCAAGGCGATAGCTGCCTCGATTTCGCCCATACGGAAGTTGTACCCCAGCATGTTGGATAGATCCGCTGGTGATGCGGCCTGCACCACGCACTCAGCGTGGTTACGGATGAGGCGTGTGCGTTCGGCTAAGTGGTCGTCGTTGGTGACAATGATGCCGCCCTCGCCGCTGTGGATGTGCTTATGGTAGTTGAGACTGTAGCCACCGATATCTGCTTGAGTGCCCGCATGGCGTCCCTTGTACAGAGCGCCTGGAGATTGAGCCGTGTCGACCAGCAACTTGATTTGATGTTTGGTCGCGATGGCGCGCAGTGCATCAATGTTGCATGATTGACCGAAGATGTCCACGGCCATGATGCCGCGTGTACGCGGTGAGATGAGACGTTCGACGCTTGCGGGGTCGATGTTGTAGCTCACCGGATCTATGTCTGCGAAGACGGGGATTGCATTCCAGTGAAGGATGGCGGTCGCAGTCGCAGCCATTGTCCAAGGCGTGGTGATGATTTCATCTCCCGGCTCTACTCCGATAGCGCCGATGCTAGCAATGAGGCCTGAGGTCCATGAGTTCACAGCTACGGCATGCTTCACGCCGAAGTATTCGGCAGCTTGCGCTTCAAGTCGACGGACGCGTGGACCGCCCATAAAAAAATCACCAGGTGCGCCGACATAGGCGGATAGAACACCGCTGCGTATCACTTCGACAGCAGCTTGCGCTTCTTCTTCTCCAACGCTGCGAAACAGTTCCAGCGGCTGGGCAATGGTAGGAGGGCCGCCGTTGATGGCAAGCCGGGATTCTAAAAGGGGTATTGTCATATCGGCTTTTCTTGGGGGGCGACGGCTGCTTCGCGTATTTTTTGGCATATGCGCTGAGCCGAGAGCGCACTGACCCCATTGCTAGCGAGCGGTTCACCACACGTCGCGGCTCCATACAGGTTTGCAACTGCCGCGCTCATCGCCAGGGGGTACTCGCCGGCGGTCTCTGCGGCTGGGCCGAGAGAGTGATAACCTTGAAAGTATGGGCTTTGTATCGTCCGGCGGATGCGCCAGTTCATTCCACCATTCTCCATTGTCAGCACGCCATTTGCCATAACCAACTCTAGCTCAAACATCGCGTAGTCGCTAGCATGGGCTATGTTCAGACTAAATGGCACGCCCTCGGCTGTGCTCATCAAGGCGGGGACTGTGGGGTCGTCTGACCAATGGTCATGGACAGGCATTCCTGCGCAGAGGACGGTCAGCGGGCCTGCAAGGTACTGCACTAGGTCAATCATGTGCCCACCGTTGTTCAGAATACCTTTGTTGTAGACAGCATTCAGAGAGCGCAAACGACCCCATTCGCCGGAGTCCAGCATGGTCTTCAGCCGGACTACGTCCGGTGCCCAGCGCCGCGTGTGGTTCACTGCGAGCAGTACACCGCTCTGCTGACAAGTGTTCACCCAATGCTCCGTTTCGGCCGCTGACATCGTGATGGGCTTTTCGCAAAAGATGATACGAGGCTTCAGGGCGAGCGCTGTCTGGATGTCATTCGCGTGCGCCGCTGTCGGACTGCAAATGCTGACGACTTTGGGGCGCAGGTTCGCTGCAATCGCCTGGGTGAGGTTGGCGAACCCTGTGGGGATGTTCCAGCGTGCCATGAAGGCTTCGCGTTTTGCGTCATTGGGCTCCACGCAAGCCGCTAGAGCAAAGCCGGGATTCCTGCTAAATGCGCCCGCGTGGGTCAGCGGTAAATCGCTTAAGGGGCGGTTTGCGTCGAAACCTCCAGCGATATTCCCGCAGCCGACGATGAGGACGTCTAGGAGTTTCAAGTCACTTACCTTAGCAGCGACCAGGAAAGCGGTGTGCCCCGCTTTACTGCATGGGTGACGCGGGAGCCGAGCACCTCTTCGAGGTGCCGGGGTGGAAGGCCAAAACCTGGGCGAATTGCGCGGACGTTTGTGGTCGTGAGTTCATCGCCGGGTGCGAGGTCTTCTACGACATAGAGGGAGCGACGGAACTGCAAGGAGTTGCGCTCAGCCTCTGTGGGGCCGTAATGCACGGTGCCCAAGCTCTGCCAGGCTCGGCCTGTTTCAACGACGAGTTGAGCGAGTTCTTCAGGTTCGAGAGAGAAGGCGCTGTCGACTCCACCGTCCGCGCGACGGAGTGTGAAGTGTTTTTCGATCACAGTGGCACCTAGTGCCACACCCGCCACGGAGGCGCCTACGCCCATGGTGTGATCCGAAAGCCCGACTTGGCAGCCGAAGAGCGCACGCATGTGAGGAATGGTGGATACGTTTGTGTTCTCCGGCGTGGCTGGATAGGTGCTGGTGCACTTGAGGAGAACTAGGCTATGGCAGCCGGCTTTTCTCGCTGCACGCACGCTCTCGTCCAACTCGGCCACAGAGGCCATGCCAGTCGAGATGATGACGGGCTTTCCTGTGCGCGCGACTCGGCGGATCAGTGGAAGGTCAGTGTTCTCGAATGACGCGATTTTGTAGCAGGGGGCTTCAATGCTTTCTAGAAAATCGACAGCTGTCTCGTCGAATGGGGTGCTGAACGCGATCATCCCAAGCTGCTTTGCACGGGCGAAGATTGGCGTATGCCATTCCCAGGGGGTGTAGGCCTGCTGGTAAAGTTTATAGAGCGAGGACTCCTTCCAGAGGCTGTCAGGGTCACGAATTTGAAACCCCTCGTTCTGGACATCCAGCGTCATGGTATCTGCCGTGTATGTCTGTAGCTTCAATGCGTGTGCACCGGCGCGCGCCGCAGCCTCTACCAATGCCATTGCTCGGTCCAATGACTGGTTGTGGTTGCCCGACATCTCCGCGATGATGAAGGGGGGATGGCCGGGCCCTATGTGCTTTCCTGCAATGACTACGTCGTCCTGAGCATTCATGCTTGAATTTTCCTGGAGAAGTGATAAAAATCCAGGCGGTAGCCGCCTTGTTCGAACAGGCGCAGTGAGGCTGTGTTGACTGCTCGCACCTGTGCATGGACCCAGAGGATTTCTGGGTGGCTCGTTGCGAGCCAGTGCTCCGCTGCACGCAGTAGACTGGAGCCAAGTCCTTGACCGAAGCGTTCCTGAGCGAGGTAAATGGAAATGGTGGCGCTGTCCTCACTCAGGTCAAACCGCACGACCCCGGCGGGGCCTTCGTCATCTTCGCCGATGAGCAGCACTTGATCGGATGCCGCCAGCACTTGCTCAAACCAGCGCTTGTGCAGGGGCTTCGCAATCTCAGTGTTGTCCAGAGACATTTCGCGTACGCGTGGCGCATTGCGCCATTCGAAGACGCGAGCACTATCGCTTGGTGCGGCGGGTCTCAGTCGCACTAATCCGGCGAGCATCGCGCTCGAGACTCGTTGTGCGCCCTGTCCATCGACCAGTGCCATGCCCGCTTTGGACATCGCTTCACGCAACGAGTTGTTGTCCAGGAGCGCTAGTAGGTGTGAGGATAGTCGTGCTGCTTCGGGCAGTGGGTCGTTAGGTACGTAGGCCAAGCCTGCAGCTGCAAGCGCACCCAATTGCGTGCGCTGGTTGTCCGCCAGCGCCAGAGCTAAGGTGGGCACCCCCAAGCAACAACGCTCCCATGTTGCGCCACCGCCAGCACCGATCGCGAGATCGCACCTCGCGAGGAGGGCCGCCATTTGATCCGTTTGAACATGGCATTTGGCGAGGGGCCATGCGGCGCAAAAGGCTGTGACGGCCTCGCGCGCGGGATGTGAGGTGCCGATCACGATGTCCAGTGCGAGTCCACGCTGAGCAGTCAGAGCGATGGCCTGAAGTACCGTGCCGGTCGCATTGCCCGCGTCCATGCCGCCCATGAAGACGAGTAGACGCTGCACTGCGCCTGTGCGCGGGTGCATTTTCTTGCGCGCGGCACGAAACTCGGGGCGCAGGAGGGCGAAATGGGGTCCCAGAAGGAGTTGCGTTGTAGTTGGGACGCGACCTTCGTACCGCGTCTGCGGTTGAGCCTGGAGGTTGATGTCGAGTAGGAGGTCGCAATTGTGGGGCCGTGCCAAGTCGTCGATGACCATGAGACGCCGGACAACAGGTCGCAGTACGTTTTCCCATTCTCTGCCAAGTCCGTAGTGGTCAACAACAAGCCAGTCGGGCACAAACCCCTCCAGGGCCTCGCACGTGGCATGGGCATCCTTGGTTTGCCTGTCCTCGGGCCAGTTGTTTTGCGGCGCGTCGTCGGTGGTAAGCAATGGCAGAGTGCGCAGGGAGTGCCCGCCAGCGGTGATGGCATTTGCCAGATGGGGTGGAAGCGAGCGGCAGAGGAAGGTGACCCGAGCGCCGCGTACCCTCAAAGCGTCTGCCAAGCAGAGGCAGCGCATGATGTGCCCGCTACCCATGGTGGGCCACGCGTCAGCCCTGATGGCCACTTTCATTGGGGTGCTCTCTGCTCCAGTGCGCGATAAATCAGCTCCGCGCGTTCCCAGTCCTCGGATGTGTCTATATCTATTACGCGCCAGTGTGGCAAGACGATCGTGCGACCATGGATATGGATATTCAAACCGCTAAGCCAGGCGTTGGCACGCCCCCAATAGAACTGTCCGGCATCGTGGTAGGCCGGTAGAAGGTCTTGTGTGCGGGTGGCCGCGTACTCCGGGAAGAACGGTGTTGTCGCGCCGCCTGCATCGCATCTCAGTGCGCGCTGGATGGGGGATGGGAATGGGGTGACGGGGAAGGCGTAGGTGGCGCCATCCTCCAGCACTGCCAGCGCAGTGCGAAGGTCGTCTGTACGCATGAAGGGGACGCCCGGGTAGATGCAACACACTTGCTCTACATGCCACCCGAGTTCTTCGCAGGCACGGATGGCGTGCGCGATAACCGGTACCGTGGGTGTGTAGTCGTCCGCCAGATTGGCTGGGCGCATGAAAGGGGTGACGGCACCCAGGTCTCGTGCGGTTTGAGCGATCTCTGTGTCGTCGGTGGAAACGATCACCGCGTCGAATAGGCCACTGGCTTCGGCCGTATGGATAGCATGGCCGATCATTGGTTTTCCACCGAAGGTTTTGATGTTCTTACGTGGGATCCGCTTGCTGCCTCCGCGCGCGGGAATGATAGCGAGCTTCATTCCGCCTCCCGGAGGGCCATGGTGAGACTGCCCACCACATGGTCCTGCTGTGCTTGCGTCATGGCGGGAAAGAGTGGTAACGAGAGTGTGTTGGCGTAGTATTTCTCTGCGGCGGGGAACTCTCCGAGACGAAAGCCGAGCCGCGCGTAGTAGGGTTGCAGGTGCACGGGGATGTAGTGCACGTTGACGCCGACTCCATCCTCGCGCAGGCGAGCGAACACAGTTGCGCGGTGTGCGCGTGTGCGCAGTGGGTCGATTTCCACCGTGTAAAGGTGCCAAGCGGACTCACGATCTACCAGTCGAGGGGGGAGGTGCAGAGGCAACTCCGCGAGAAGTTTGTCGTAGCGACTTGCGAGTTTCACGCGTTCTACCTGCAGCGTGTCAATGCGTTTCAGTTGAGACGCTCCCAGCGCTGCCTGCAGATCGGTAAGGCGATAGTTGAAGCCAAGTTGTTGTTGTTCATAGTACCAGGCGCCTTCAGGCGCATGGTCCATCTGCGCAGGGTCGCGTGTCATGCCATGTGAGCGTAGCAAGCGCAGCTTGGCGGCGATGGCATCGTCCTGAGTTGTGACTATGCCGCCTTCGGCGGTGGTAACGATCTTGACGGCATGAAAACTGAATACGGTGAGGTCGGCCCAGGCGCTGCCCACTGGGCGCCCCAGATACGAGGCACCGGCAGCGTGGGACGCGTCCTCTAGAATACGAAAGCCGTAGCAGTCTGCGAGGGCCCGGATCTCGCGCATGTCGCAGGGCAAGCCAGAGAAGTCGACGGGGATCAGTAAGGACGGGAGGCGGCCGTTCGCCTCAGCCTTCTTCAGCTTGGCAGTGAGCGCCGCCACGCTGATGTTGCGCGTGGCGCCGTCCATGTCGACGAAGTCGATATCAGCACCGCAGTAGAGCGCGCAGTTCGCAGAGGCCAGGAAAGTGTTCGGTGTTGTCCATACCAAAGATCCTGGTCCGACGCCGAGTGCGAGGCAGCCGATGTGCAACGCTGCCGTGGCGTTGGACACGGCGACCGCGTGCGCCACCTCATGGCGCACCGCGAACGCAGTCTCAAAGGCTGTGACCGATGGGCCTTGGGTGAGATACTCTGACTTCAAAATTGCGACGACGGCCGCGATGTCCTCTTCTGTGATCTGCTGGCAGCTATAGGGGATGTACATATAGGCACGCTCACATTGTCGTGGGGCTGGCAACGTACTTTTCAATGAGTGCGCAGAGTTGGTCTACTGACAAAAAATCTGGGTTTTTGCCACTGTCGTAGGCGAAGCCCGGCTCCACTGGTTTAGCGCCGGTTTTGGCGCAGTACTCTTTTAGCGTGAATTGACCTGCCAGCGGTAGGATTGCGTAGTAACTGCCGAGGTCCACAGTGCTTGCTGCATCACTTGATGTGATCATTTCCTCGTGGATTTTCTCGCCTGGGCGGATGCCGATGATTTCCTGCCGGCAATTTGGTGCCACGGCTGTCGCCACATCGGTGATGCGGTACGACGGAATTTTGGGAACCAGCACTTCTCCACCCCAAGCGTGCTCGATAGACCAGAGGACCATGTCCACGCCTTCTTGCAGTGAGATGTTAAATCGAGTCATGCGAGGATCAGTGATCGGTAGCGCACCGCTCTTGCGCTTCTCCAGAAAGAATGGGATGACGGAGCCACGGCTTCCCATCACGTTTCCGTAGCGTACAACGCTGAAACGGATGTCCCGATTGCCTTTGATGTTGTTGGCCGCAATGAAGAGTTTGTCGGAGCAGAGTTTTGTGGCGCCGTAGAGGTTTACTGGCGCAGCGGCCTTGTCTGTTGAGAGCGCAACCACGCGCTGTACGCCGTTGGATAGACAGGCCTCGATGAGGTTCTGGGCGCCGAGCACATTGGTCTTGATGCATTCGAACGGGTTGTACTCTGCTGCAGGCACCTGCTTGAGGGCTGCAGCATGCACAACGATGTCGATTCCTTCCAGTGCACGCCGCAAGCGAGCTTCGTCGCGCACATCGCCAATGAAGTAACGCAGACAAGGGAACTGGCTGGCCGGGAATACCTGCTGCATTTCATACTGCTTGAGCTCGTCACGAGAGAAGATAACGAGTCTTCGCACCTCGGGATAGCGTTCTAGTACGGTACGCACGAATGCTTTGCCAAAGGACCCGGTTCCGCCGGTAACGAGAATAGATTTGTCGGTCAGCATGAAGGTCCCACGAATGCTCTCTTGTTATTATCAACGACGTTGGCACGCGTGACTCTCGGGCGTGCCGCCAAACTTCCAGCGCGCCCCCCTCCCTCACTGTGCTGCCAAACCGTACCGCTGTCCGCTTGTCTTCGCTAGTCCTGCTTGCCTTGGACACCGCACTCATTCTTCTAGCTTGGGTGTTGTCGTTCTGGCTACGTTTCAATCTGGATGTGCCTGATGAGTTCAGCTCTATGGCTGTTGAGTCGGCTTTGCTGGCTGTGGGGTCATACTGGGTCGCCTTCGTTGGTATGGGAGTACATCGACAAGTCTGGCGCTACATCGGGTTGTCTGAGTTGCGTCAGTTGGCGATCGCTGTATTTCTCGCGTCTCTTTTGACCGCAGCTGCGGTGCTGATGCTGCGCGTGCCGAGCTTTCCTCGTTCAGTCTTGCTGCTCCATCCCCTGATAGTTTTGATGCTTTTGGTGGCTGCACGCGCTGCTTGGCGCACGCTCTTCGAGCGGGCCGTTTTGCCGACGGGAACTCGGCCCATATTGATCGTGGGGGCGCTTCAGGATGCCGCCGATGCCCTGCGAGCGCTCAAAGGCTCGGGCCATTGGCACCCGGTGGGTATTGTGTCGCACTTAGAGTCTGAGCAAGGGCGCTCGTTGCAGGGGGTGCCGGTACTTGGCACCACGACCAATATCGACTCTATTGCACGCTCCGTTGATGTGCGCACAGCCTTGCTTGCCAGTCCCGCCGGATCTGAAGGGCGTAGTGAAGTCCTGAAGTATTCCAGCGATGCGGGTCTCGCACTGCTGGCCATGCCTCGGCCCGATGAATGGCTTCGAACCGAGAGTGTCGGGCCGCGTCGCATCGAGTTGGAAGACCTGTTGGGTCGCGTTCAGGTGCAATTGGACGCCAAGGGCTTGTCAGATCTGTTTGCGGGTACATGTGTACTTGTCACCGGTGCCGGCGGCTCCATCGGCTCCGAGTTGTGCCGCCAGATTGCACGTTTTGGTGTGGCGCGTCTGGTTTGTGTAGATGTGTCTGAGTTCGCTATCTACCAGTTGGAGCAAGAACTGCGTGAAGCACACCCGCAGATGCAGGGCATGTACTACACCGCCAACGTGCGCGAGGTCGAGCGCCTGCACGCCATCGCGCGTCTTCATCAGCCGACAGTGGTGTTTCATGCGGCAGCCTACAAACACGTCCCGCTGATGGAGTCGCTCAACGAAATCGAGGCGTTGCGCACCAATGTCTTGGGCACCATGAATGTCGCTCGTGTGGCGGCTGCGATAGGAGCGGCGCGTTTTGTACTGATCTCTACGGACAAGGCCGTGAACCCGACCAACGTCATGGGGGCCAGCAAGAGGCTTGCGGAGCGGGTAATGCAAGCGGTGGCGTCTGAGCACCCGGGGACACGTTTTGTTGCAGTGCGATTTGGAAACGTGTTGGGTTCGAGTGGGTCGGTCGTCCCCTTGTTCGCGGAGCAGATTGCGCGCGGGGGGCCGGTGACCGTGACCCATCCCGATATCGTCCGGTACTTCATGACCATTCCCGAGGCTGCCCAGTTGGTCTTGCAGGCTGGCCTAATGGGGCAATCGGGGCAAATCTTTGTGCTGGATATGGGTGAGCCGGTCAAGATCGTGGAGTTGGCCAGAATTCTTGTTCGTTTGTCAGGAAAGACCGAGCAGGAAATTCCTATCGTTTTCACGGGCCTGAGGCCTGGTGAGAAGCTCTATGAGGAACTGCTGGCCAATGGAGAGACAACCGAGCCTACGCCTCACCCCAAGCTGCATGTCGCCAAGACCGATGCTTCTGGCGGCGTGAACCCTGAGGCGGTGAGTCAGAGTATCGCGGACCTGGGGGTTGAGCCATCTGCGTCTGCGCTCCGTTCATGGTTGCAGACGCAAGTGCCGGAGTACACCGCTCGATAGTGCAAGCGCAGGCTTTCGCGTCTACTGCGCAATCCCCGTCCTCTCCAGCACATCCCCCACCAACTCCAGCCGTACTAGCGGATTCTCGAGCTCCATCAAGCGCTGCTTGAGTTCCAGCGGTACGGGCAACAGCTCGCACCAGCGGTTGGATACCCAGCCGCAATCGTCCAGTTGCGCTTCGGTGGGCATGATGGCGTTGGGGGTTTCGGGGTCGCGTTCCCGGAGTGTGTGCAGCACCTGTGCCAATGCGGTTGCTGCCTTCTTGAGGTCGCCTGGGACGGGGACCGGGAGGTCGGGGTCTACGTGATCCACATCGGCGGTCCACAGGCCGTGGGGCAGGTGATGGCGCTGGGTGATGCGAAAACGTTGGCTGGCGCGGCACAGCAACGTGATCAGGCCTGGCTGGGGATGATCCAGCTGTTCGATGATCGCCAGGGTGCCGACGTCGTTGAAGCGCTCTTCGGGGGCGCCCGCCTGGCGCACTTCGTGGCCATGGGTGAGCGACACCACGCCAAACGGCGCACCTGCCTGGTGGCACTTGCGCACCATGTCCAGGTAGCGCACCTCGAACACGCGCAGAGCCAGCACGCCGCCCGGGAACAGCACGGAGTTCAGCGGGAAAAGGGGCAGGGATGACAGTGTGAGGGCTTGGGACATGAGCGGGGTGAGGCGCCTTGGCCCGCTATCATCCCACGGCGCAACCCGCTTTCGGTCCCGCCCTTGTTTTTTGTTCCCTCCGCCCCTTTTTCCACCCATGCTCTTTCAGATCACTTCTTTCCTGCTCGACGTTGTTGGTGGCTTGCTCACGGGGGCCTGTCTGCTGCGGCTGTACATGCAGTGGCAACGTGTTCCATTCGCCAACCCGGTGGGGGGGCTGGTGTTTGCCCTGACAGACTGGCTGATCATGCCGCTGCGCCGGGTGATTCCTCCGGTGGGGCGCTGGGATGTGTCGAGCCTGGTGGCTGCTGCATTGCTACAGCTGGTGCAGTACTCCCTGCTGACTTTGTTGCTCGGGGCCGCTTCTGCGTGGGCCTGGCTACCATGGCTGGCCCTGTTTGGCCTGGCGCGGGTGGCGGTGTCGGGGCTGATCGGCCTTTTGATCGTCTACGCCGTGATGTCCTGGGTGCAGGCGCGTTCACCGCTGTCCGATGTGATTGCGCGGCTGTGCGAACCGGTCCTGCGGCCGTTTCGCCGGATCATCCCGCTGGTGGGGGGCATCGACCTGTCACCCCTGGCCGCGCTGGTGCTGCTGCAGGTGGTCATGATTGTGCTGGGCCATTTGCAGGCCAGCGTCATGCGTTGAGCCGAAAAATCTACTTAAAAACGGCCCCTACGCGCAATAGGTAAGCCTGAGTAGCTATCAAAAAAAGAGCGGCCGCGCCAGATAGGCGCGGCCGCTCACTTTGCATCTGCGGGCCTTTGGTTACATCACTGCATCCGCCGGCAGGCGCTGCAGCATGGCCAGGCTGCTGGCCACGGTGTTGCGCAGTTCGCGGCGGTCGCAAATGAAGTCCACTGCGCCCTTGGTCTGCAGGAACTCGGCGCGCTGGAAGCCCTCGGGCAGCGTCACGCGCACGGTCGATTCGATCACGCGCGGGCCGGCGAAGCCGATCAGGGCCTTGGGCTCGGCGATCACGATGTCGCCGACGAAGGCAAAACCAGCAGAGACGCCGCCCATGGTCGGGTCGGTCAGCACGCTGATGTAGGGCAGGCCCTTCTTGGCCAAACGGGTGAGGGCGGCGTTGGTCTTGGCCATCTGCATTAGCGACAGCAGGCCTTCCTGCATGCGCGCGCCGCCGGTGGCGGTGAAACAGATGAAGGGCACCTTCTGCTCGATGGCGGTTTCTACGCCGCGCACGAAGCGTTCGCCGACCACGGAGCCCATGGAGCCGCCCATGAAATCGAACTCGAAGCAGGCCGCCACCACGTTGATGCTCTTGACCGCGCCACCCATGACGATGAGCGCATCGGTCTCGCCGGTGTTCTCCAGCGCTTCCTTCAAGCGCTCGGGGTACTTGCGGCTGTCCTTGAACTTCAAGGCGTCCACGGGCAGCACTTCCTGGCCGATTTCATAGCGGCCTTCGGCGTCGAGGAAGGAGTCCAGGCGCGCACGGGCACCGATGCGGTGGTGGTGGCTGCAGTGGGGGCAGACGTTCTGGTTGTGTTCCAGGTCAGCCTTGTAGAGCACCGTCTCACAGCTTGGGCACTTGATCCAGAGGCCTTCGGGCACCTGGCGGCGCTCGGTGGGGTCGGTTTGCTGGATCTTGGAGGGCAGAAGTTTTTCGAGCCAGGACATGGTTTTCCTCTGTATGAATGGGCCATTTGCGGCACGGCCTTGAAACTGGCGCGGCCTAAAGGCCAGGGCTCCCGCGCAAGGGCCGCCCCGCCGCGCTGGGAGCGTCCCCCTTCCCGCGCGGAGCGCGAGAGAAGGGGGAAGCGGCAAAGCCGCTCAGGGGGATGCTCTTTATTTTACGCGTCCAAAGCCTTGCGGATGCCGCGCAGGAAGTCGATGGTCAGGGGCACCACCTTGGCATGCTCCTGGTCTTCGATCAACTGGATGATGCGGCTGCCGATGACCACGGCGTCTGCCACCTTGCCGATCGCCTGCGCCGTGGCCGCATCGCGGATGCCGAAGCCCACGCCGACAGGGATGTGCACATGCTGGCGGATGCGGGGCAGCATCTGCTCGACTGCCGCCGTGTCGAGTGCGCCGGAGCCGGTCACGCCCTTGAGCGACACGTAGTACACATAGCCGCTGGCCACGCGCGCCACCTGGGCCATGCGCTCGTCCGTGCTGGTGGGGGCCAGCAGGAAGATCAGGTCCATGCCATTTGCCTGGAGGCTGGCGGCGAAGGCTTCGCATTCCTCGGGCGGGTAGTCCACGATGAGCACACCATCGACCCCGGCCTCGGCGCTGTCGCGCACAAAGGCGCCCTCACCATGGACTTGGTCATAGCGCTCCACCGGGTTCGCGTAGCCCATCAGCACCACGGGCGTGGTGGTGTTGCGCTTGCGGAACTCACGCACGTGGTCCAGCACCTGCACCATGCCGACGCCCAGGCCCAGGGCCTTTTCGCCCGCCTTTTGGATCACGGGGCCGTCGGCCATGGGGTCGGAAAACGGCACACCCAGCTCGATCACATCGGCACCGGCCTCCACCATGCCGTGCATGAGGGCGGGCGTGATGTCGGCAAACGGGAAGCCTGCGGTGACGTACGGGATCAGTGCCTTGCGGCCCTGGGCTTTCAGCTGTTCAAAAGTGGTCTGGATGCGGCTCATTGCTTGGCGTCTCCCGGGGCGCCCTTGACGGTCAGGCCGCGCATGGAAGGGCGGTCGTAGAAATCTTCACCCGAGAGGTCAGCCACGGTGCCGATGTCCTTGTCGCCCCGGCCCGAGAGGTTGACCAGGATGGCCTGGTCGGGCCGCATGGTGGGCGCTAGCTTGAGGGCGTAGGCAAAGGCGTGGCTCGATTCGAGCGCCGGGATGATGCCTTCGGTGCGGCACAGGTGGTGGAAGGCCGACAGTGCTTCCTGGTCGGTGATGCCCACGTACTCGGCGCGGCCGATCTCCTGCAACCAGGCGTGCTCGGGGCCCACGCCGGGGTAGTCCAGGCCCGCGCTGATGCTGTGGGTTTCGGTGATCTGGCCGTTGGCGTCCTGCAAGATGAAGGTGCGGTTGCCATGCAGCACGCCAGAGCTGCCACGCTGCAGCGATGCGGAGTGTTTGCCGCTGTCCAGGCCCTCGCCCGCAGCCTCCACGCCGATCAGGCGCGTCTTTGCGAACGGAATGTAGGGGTGGAAGATGCCCATGGCATTGCTGCCGCCGCCCACGCAGGCGATCACGGCATCGGGCTGCTCGGCAGCGATCTTTTGCTCGGCCAGCATGGCAGGCATTTGTTCGATGGACTCTTTGCCGATCACGCTCTGGAAGTCGCGCACCATCATTGGGTAGGGGTGCGGGCCCGCCACGGTGCCGATGATGTAGAAGGTGTTGTCCACATTGGCCACCCAGTCGCGCATGGCTTCGTTGAGCGCGTCTTTCAGCGTCTTGCTGCCCGATTCGACGGGCACCACGGTGGCGCCCAGCAGCTTCATGCGAAACACATTGGGGCTCTGGCGTTTGACGTCTTCGCTGCCCATGTAGACCACGCATTCGAGGCCGTAGCGCGCGCAGATGGTAGCCGTGGCCACGCCATGCTGGCCTGCACCGGTCTCGGCGATCACGCGCGGCTTGCCCATGCGGCGTGCCAGCATGGCCTGCCCGATCACGTTGTTGATCTTGTGGGCGCCGGTGTGGTTGAGGTCTTCGCGCTTGAGGTAGATCTGCGCGCCGCCCAGCTCGCGGCTGGTGCGGGCGGCGTGGTAGACCGGCGAGGGGCGGCCCACGAAGTGCTTGAGCTCGTACGCAAACTCGGCCACGAAATCCGGGTCGTTCTGGTAGCGGGCGTAGGCGTCGCGCAGTTCCTGGATCGCGTGGGTGAGTGTTTCGCTGACGAAGCTGCCGCCGTAAGGGCCGAAGTGGCCTGAGGAATCAGGTTGCTGATAGGAATTCATGAGGGTTCTTTGCAAGTTGGGCATCGGCCGCACGCACGGCGGCGATGAACCTTTGGATCTTTCCGGCGTCCTTGATGCCCTTCAGGGGCTGGCCATCGGGACCGTTCGGGTCCGTGGCCTCGACGCCGGAGCTGACATCAACCGCCAGCGTTTTGCAACGCGGGCGGACTTGCAAAATGCCATCGATCACGTTTGCAGGCGTGAGTCCACCAGACAAAACGAGGTGAGAGCTGACGCTTGGTGGAAGGAGTGACCAATTGAATGCCTTGCCGCCGCCGCCATAACCTTCGACATGGGCGTCGAGCAGGATGGCCTGGGCGTGAGAATAATCGTTTGCGTATTTTACGAGGTCGAACCGGGCGGCACCATCACCCAGGGGAATGCGTGCTGCGCGCAGGTAGGGCCTGGCGCCCTGACCGGTGGCTGCAAGGCAGTCCTCGGGCGATTCGTCACCATGGAATTGGATGGTTGCGCCCGCTACCAAAGCGCTTGCAGCTATTACATTTGTAGCATTCTCGTTCACGCAGAGCAGCACTGGGGTCACAAACGGAGGCAGGCGTTTGGCCAGCTGGGCTGCGCGCGCCGGCGTGACCGCACGGGGGCTCGGGGCATAGAGCACAAAGCCGATCGCGTCGGCACCTGCGGCCACGGCCGCATCCACGTCCTCCTCGCGGGTCAGGCCGCAGATCTTGATGCGGGTGCGGGCGGGGGGAAGGGGGGCGATGTCTTGGGCTTTCATGGCAGCCAATCATACGCAGCCGTGCGCTGGGGCAGGCCCCAGCGGGCTTCGTAGACCGGGCCCTGAAAATACAGCCCGTCGGGAGAAAACGTGGGTGCGGCCGCGTCGCGTGACTGCGCGGCCAGCACCTGGGCCATCCATTCGGGCGGCTGGTCCCCCCGGCCCACGGCAATCAGGCAGCCCATGATGTTGCGGATCATGTGGTGCAGAAAAGCATTGGCTTCGAATTCAAAGCGCCAGTAGCAGGGGCTCCAGCCCAGTTCCGGGTGGGGGTCGCCGAGGCCCCGGCGGGTGATGTCGATGCGGTGCAGCGTCTTGACGGGCGACTTGGCCTGGCAGGCAGAGGCGCGAAAGGACGTGAAGTCATGCTTGCCCAGCAGGATGTCGGCCGCCTGCCGCATGGCATCGTGGTCCAGCGGGTGGAACACCCAGCCTACGCGTCCGGCATCCACACTCGGCCGTACCGGCGATTGCAAGAGCACGTAGGCATAGCGACGCGCCACGGCGCTGGCGCGGGCGTGGAAATCTGAGGGGACGGGTTGCGCCCACTGAACGGCAATGTCGGCCGGGAGAAAGGTGTTGGTGCCCCGCACCCAGGACGATGCTGGCCGCTGAAGCGGGGTGTCAAAGTGCACCACCTGCATCAGCCCGTGCACCCCCGCATCGGTGCGGCCAGCGCACAGGGTGCTCACGGGGTGCGTGGCAAAGCGGCCCAGGGCCGCTTCGAGTTTGTCCTGAATCGTGTTGCCCGACAGCTGGCTTTGCCAGCCGCTGTAGGCCTGGCCGTTGTAGCTGACACCCAGTGCCACCCGCGTCATGGGGTGGCCTGGGGACGGGGTGGGTGGGGTTGTGTGTGCC
Source organism: Acidovorax sp. GW101-3H11 (assembly GCF_001633105.1). Lineage (GTDB taxonomy): Bacteria > Pseudomonadota > Gammaproteobacteria > Burkholderiales > Burkholderiaceae_C > Acidovorax. The sequence goes on along the minus strand of NZ_LUKZ01000012.1, from coordinate 110,058 downwards.
GGAGAGGGCAGCATCAGCCCAGTTCGGCCAGCATGCGCTGGGCGCGGGTCTTGAGTGCGCCGCTGGATTCCGCAACCACCTCTTCAATCAGCGTGCGGGCACCGTCGGTGTCACCAATGGCGTTGAACTCTTCCGCCAGCGCCAGCTTGGTAGCCAAGGGGTCGTCCTGCGCGGCGGCGGAGCCGTCGTCCGAGGAGTCGGCCACCGGGGCTGGCGCCTTGGCTGCGGGGGCTGCCATGGGCTTGGTGGGCGCATTCAGGTCCAGCGACAGCTCGCCCAGGTCGAATTCCATGGGGCCGGAGTCCTTGGCGTCACCCGTCAGCGGCATGGGGCCGGAAGGGGCCATGCTCAGGTCGTCAGCGCTGGGGAAGTCCAGGTCGGCCACCGGAGGCGGCGCCATGGGGCTGGGCGACGTGTCGGGGCTGTTCCACGCGGCGGGAGGTTCTGCGGACGGTGGGGGCAGATCCAGTTCGGGGCGCAGTGTGGGGGGCTCGTCCGCGTCCGACGGCGTGTTGCCACGGGCGCTGGTGGCCGCGGCAGCTGCTGCAGCAAATCCGCCGGGGGCAGCGGGAGGTGCGTCGGTCAACGCGTCATCGGGCAGGTCCAGGTCGAGATCCAGGTCCAGGTCGGGCGGCAGGGCCGCATCAGCGGTGCTGCCTGCGCCAGTGAAGGTGCTGGGGAAGCCGCCAGGGGGCAGCGATGGCGACTCGTCTTCGCCCATGCCGGGGCGGCCGCCCGGTTGGTACAGGCGGTTGTCGGGTTCCAGGTCATGGCCCAGTTCGGCGATGCGCGCCCAGTCCGGGCCTTCGCCTTGGGTCAACTTGAAGACCTCACCGGCGACGGCCTCCAGGGCCTTGCGGTCCTGGCGCTTGGCGTAGATTTCTCCCAGCTTGACGTGCACAGAAACACGGCCGGGGTTGTGGCGGACGGCTTCTTTCAGGATTTCTTCGGCCTGCAGGTCGCGGCCATAGGCCAGGTAGACATCGGCCTCGGCCACGGGGTCCACATCGCCACCGGCATCCAGCTGGCTCGGCGAATAGGCCATGGACGAGCCAGTGGTCATGTCGCTGTTGGCCGTGTCTACGCGTTGGCCGCCGCTGGCGCCAAAGAAGGAGTCGGGCTGGATGCGGCTTTCGAGGAAGGAGCTGTCCACGCCGTTGTTCTGGCGGCGACGCTGGACAACGCGGTAAGCGACAAACCCTAGCGCCCCTGCGACCAGGAGACCACCAATCGGCAGCAGCGGATCGTCTATCAGACCGGCCAGGAGGCCGGGCTCTTCGACCGGCGCGGGGGCCGGGGCTGGCGTGGGTACAGGCGCCGGGGCTGGAGCCGGTGCAGGGGCTGATGCTTCAGCCGCAGGCGCCGACGCGGCCGCTTCGGCAGGAACCGATGCTTCTGCCGGAGCGCTGGCTGCGGCGGCAGGCGCCGATGCTGGGGCCTCGGGGGCGGGCGGGGCCGTGGGCGTGGCGGGTACGGCGGGCGCTTGCACGGCCACGCCTGCGGGGGCACTGGCAGCGCCTGCGGCTGCAGGTGCGGCACTGCCGCCTGTAGCGGACGAAGCTGCGCCCAGCTTGTTCAGGTCGGTGATGTTCTTGGACAGCTCGGCCATCCGGGTGGCGGCTTCGCCCGCCTGCTTGTCTTTGGCGACCTGCTCTTCGGCCGCCTTTTGGCCCTTCACAGAGCCCTTGGAGAGCGTGAGCTTGTCAGGCGCAGCCGTGGCGGGTTTTTTGTCTTCCACCCGGGTTTGCACAGAGCCCGAGGCCGAGCGTTGTGCGGCAGCCACTTCGGTGGACGGGGCTGCGCCAGCGAGCTTGCGGCGGAAGTCGTTGAAGTCGCGCGCCTGTGCAGCGAGGATCTGACGTGCCTCGGGGACCGTGGTGGACTGGGCTGCAGCCTCGTCGGGCATTTGCAGCACAGCGCCCGCCTTGATGCGGTTGACGTTGCCCTGGATGAACGCGTCGGGGTTGGCGCGCATCATGGCGACCAGCATCTGGTCCAGCGACACGCCTGCGGGCTTGTAGCTATTGGCGAGGCGGCCGGCCGTGTCGCCCGCCTGGACGGTGACTCCATCCGTGGGGGTGGGGCGCGGAGCGGCGGCAGGACGGGGCGCAGCCGGTGCGGCGGCAGATTCGGTGGGCCTGGGGGCCGCTGGTGCACGCACGGCAGGCGCGGCTTGCACTGCGGGGGCAGAAATCTGGGGCGAGGCCGTGACCGCAGGCGCCGGACGGCGCAGCGCGGGTGGGTCGAACAGCATGGTGTAGCTGCGTACCAGGCGGCCAGTACCCCAGTTGGCATCCAGCACCAGGTCCAGGAAGGGCTCGTTCACGGGGCGGTCGCTGGTCAGGCGCAACACGGCCGTGCCGTCGGGGCGGCGCTGCAGCTGGATCTGCAGGTTGTTCATGGCCTGGGTGTATTCCATGCCCTGAGCGCGGAACACTTCGGGGGCAGCGGCTGTGGCGCGCAGCGTGTCGGCTTCGGCCGGGGTGATCTGGGGCAGGTCGATTTCTGCGCGCAGGGGCTCGCCCAGGGCCGACTGCACAGTGATACGGCCCAGTGCCAGGGCTGATGCATCGCTGGCGTAAAAACCAGAACAAGCCACGGCCGCGGCCGCCAGGACAGAGAATTTCCAACGATGCATGTTTGCCAACAACTGATGAGGGTTTTGTGCGGCTCGGACGAGCGGTGCTTTTTTTGTCATGGTCTGGTCCCGCCCCGGCGCGTGAAAATATGTAAAAAGCACCATAGCATCAATGTTTTGCACTGACAAGCTGAGGTGGCGCCGAAGCTTTGAGAGGGGTGCCGGGGCCCCAACTTGGGGCATCCGGTTGTTGCCAATTGCCAACGTCCCGTAACGGAGTGTGTCTGGTGTCTGGACGTGAAAAAGCGCGCACACGGGGGTATGCGCGCTTTGAGAAGAGGGCCCATCGGCCCTGGAATCACGCGTCCAGCAGGATGCGCAGCATGCGGCGCAGCGGCTCGGCAGCGCCCCACAGCAGTTGGTCGCCAATGGTGAAGGCGCCCACATATTCGGGGCCCATGGCCAGCTTGCGGATGCGGCCCACGGGGATCGTCATGGTGCCGGTCACGGCCACGGGCGTCAGGTCCTGGATGGTCGCTTCACGGGTGTTGGGAACCACCTTCACCCACTCGTTGTCGGCCGCGACCATGGCTTCGATGTCGGCCACGGGCACGTCCTTCTTGAGCTTGAAGGTCAGCGCCTGGCTGTGGCAGCGCATGGCGCCCACGCGCACGCAGAAGCCGTCCACGGGGATGGCGGCGGTGCTGAAGCCTTCGCCCTGGCCCAGGATCTTGTTGGTTTCGGCCATGCCCTTCCATTCTTCCTTGGACATGCCCCAGCCAGGCTCGTCCTGGCTTTTGCCAATACCCAGGTCCTTGTCGATCCAGGGGATCAGCGAGCCGCCCAGCGGCACGCCGAAGTTGGCGGTCTCAGCACCGGTCAGGGCACGTTGCTTGGCGATCACCTTGCGGTCGATTTCCAGGATGGCGCTCTTGGGGTCGTCGAGCAGCGAACGCACTTCGGCGTTCAGCGTGCCGTATTGCGTGAGCAACTCGCGCATGTGCTGGGCACCGCCGCCCGAAGCGGCCTGGTAGGTCTGGGTGCTCATCCACTCCACGAGGCCCGCCTTGTACAGCGCGCCCACACCCATCAGCATGCAGCTCACGGTGCAGTTGCCGCCGATCCAGTCCTTGCCGCCGTTGGCGAGCGCGTTCTTGATCACGGGCATGTTCACCGGGTCGAGCACGATGACGGCGTTCTTTTCCATGCGCAGGGAGGAAGCCGCGTCGATCCAGTGGCCGTTCCAGCCCGCAGCGCGCAGCTTGGGGTACACCTCGCTGGTGTAGTCGCCGCCTTGGGCGGTGATGATGATTTCGCAGCGCTTCAAGGCCTCGATGTTGAACGCGTCCTGCAGGGCAGTCTCGTTCTTGGCCTGGGCAGGGGCCTTGCCGCCTGCATTCGAGGTGGAGAAGAACATGGGCTCGATCAGATCGAAGTCCTTCTCTTGTTCCATGCGGTCCATCAGGACCGAGCCGACCATGCCGCGCCAGCCGACCAACCCTACCAACTTGCTCATTTCAACGCCCCTTTCAGTGTAAGAAACAGTGCCCGACCGGGACTGACTTCTGCCCCGGCTCGTCTGGGCCAGGGAGGGCGCACGACGATACCGGAGCTGGGTCAGCCCTTAATGGTCGTGGTTTTGGTGGTGATTGCGCGCACAGCCACGCCTGCCAGGGCGGCAGTAGCGGTGTTCAGGGCGAACGGGCGGGCGGCAAACATAGGGTGCGATTGTAGCGGATCAGGTCCCATCACCGTGTTTTGAGCGCTTTTTGCCCAGATTTACCGGGCCGGGCGATGCTTTCAAGACACAGCGGGATGCGGGCGCCCATGAAAAAGCGCCGCAATGCGGCGCTTTCTGGGGACGGGGTGGGCCCAGCAGACTTGCGTCCACCGGGTCAATGGGCCTCAGGCGGCCAGCGCCTTCACCACGGCATCGCCCATCTGCGCGGTGCCCACCTTGGTGGTGCCTTCGCTGTAGATGTCGGGCGTGCGCAGGCCCTGGGCCAGCACCTTTTGCACGGCGGCTTCGATGCGCTGGGCGGCGGCTTCCTGGTTCAGGCTGAAGCGCAGCATCATGGCGGCGCTCAGGATGGTGGCCAGCGGATTGGCCACGCCCTTGCCCGCGATGTCGGGGGCGCTGCCGTGGCTGGGCTCGTACAGGCCCTGGTTGCTGCTGTTCAAGCTGGCCGACGGCAGCATGCCGATGGAGCCGGTGAGCATCGAGGCTTCATCTGACAGGATGTCGCCGAACATGTTGCCGGTGACCACCACGTCAAACGCCTTGGGCGCTTTCACGAGTTGCATGGCCGCGTTGTCCACATACATGTGCTGCAGTTCGACGTCGGGGTATTCCTTGTGCACGTCGGTGACCACGTCCTTCCAGAACTGGAAGGTTTCGAGCACGTTGGCCTTGTCCACGCTGGTGACCTTCTTGTTGCGCTTGCGGGCGGCCTGGAAGGCGACGTGGGCGATGCGCTCGATCTCGGGGCGGCTGTAGCGCATGGTGTCGAAGGCTTCCTCGGCACCGGGGAAGTGGCCATCGGTGGCCACACGGCGGCCACGCGGCTGGCCGAAGTAGATGTCACCGGTCAGCTCGCGGATGATGAGGATATCGAGGCCCGCGATCAGCTCGGGCTTGAGGCTCGAAGCGCCCACCAGTTGCTCGTAGCAGATGGCGGGGCGGAAGTTGGCGAACAGGCCCAGGTTCTTGCGCAGGCCCAGGATGGCCTGCTCGGGGCGCAGGGGGCGGTCGAGCTTGTCATATTTCCAGTCGCCCACAGCGCCGAACAGGATGGCGTCGGCTTCCTTGGCGAGCTTGAGCGTGGACTCGGGCAGCGGGTGGCCGTGGGCTTCGTAGGCGGCGCCACCGACCAGGGCGGATTCCATCTCGAACTTCAGGTCGAGCGCCTTCAGGACCTTGACGGCCTCGGCGACGATTTCGGTGCCAATGCCGTCACCCGGCAGAACTGCGATTTTCATTGGTTTGCTTCTATTTTGATAGCTGCTTGGGCAATCTGGTTGCGCGCAAACGGCCATTTTGATGGGTATTTTGGGGCTCAGGACACCATGGTGTGTGCCAGCCAGGGCTTGGTGGCCAGACGCTCTGCTTCAAACGCCCGGATCTTGTCGGACTTGCGCAGGGTCAGGCCGATGTCGTCGAAACCGTTGAGCAGGCAGTACTTGCGGAAGGCGATCACGTCGAACGGGATTTCTTCGCCCACCACCTCGTCACGGTTCTGGCGCACGACCACCTGGCGCTCCAGGTCGATGGTGAGCTGGTAGCCGGGGAAGGCCGCCACTTCATCGAACAGCTGGGCCACGGTGGCCTCGGGCAGCACGATGGGCAAGAGGCCGTTCTTGAAGCAGTTGTTGAAGAAGATGTCGGCAAAGCTGGGCGCGATCACGGCGCGAAAGCCGAACTGGTCCAGCGCCCAGGGGGCGTGTTCGCGGCTGGAGCCGCAGCCGAAGTTCTTGCGCGCGATCAGGATGCTGGCGCCTTTGTAGCGCGGCAGGTTCAGCACGAAGTCGGGGTTGGGCTTGCGGGCGGACTCGGGGATGCCCGGCTCGCCCTTGTCCAGGTAGCGCCACTCGTCAAACAGATTGGGGCCAAAGCCCGTCTTCTTGATCGACTTGAGGAACTGCTTGGGGATGATCGCGTCGGTATCGACGTTCTCGCGGTCCATTGGGGCCACCAGGCCCTTGTGCACGGTGAATTTCTGCATGGCTGCCTTGTGGTTACTTGTTGGCGGCGCGTTCGAGCGCGCCCCCTGCCCGTTGAACGTCCTGGCCCACGCCCTTGACGGTGTTGCATCCGGCCAGCAGCAAGGCGGCAGACAGTGCGATGAGGGTTGCGGCAATTTTCTTCATGGCGTGCTCCTTCAGGCGAATTGGCGAATGTCCACAAAATGGCCGTGCACGGCAGCAGCGGCGGCCATGGCGGGGCTGACGAGATGGGTGCGGCCCCCAGCGCCCTGGCGGCCTTCGAAGTTGCGGTTGCTGGTGGAGGCGCAGCGCTCGCCGGGCTCCAGGCGGTCGGCGTTCATGGCCAGGCACATGCTGCAGCCGGGTTCGCGCCATTCAAAGCCTGCGGCCTTGAAGATCTGGTCCAGGCCTTCACGCTCGGCTTGCTCTTTGACGAGGCCCGAGCCGGGCACCACCAGGGCCAGCTTCACGTTGCTGGCCACCTTGCGGCCCAGGTTCTTCACCACGGCAGCGGCTTCGCGCATGTCTTCGATGCGGCTGTTGGTGCAACTGCCGATGAACACCTTGTCGATGGTGATGTCGTTGATGGGCTTGCCGGGCTGCAGGTCCATGTAGGTCAGCGCACGCTCGATGGCACCACGCTTGTTGGCGTCTTTTTCCTTGTCTGGGTCGGGCACGCGGGCGTCGATGCCCAGCACCATTTCGGGCGACGTACCCCAGGTGACCTGTGGCTGGATCTCGGCAGCATCGAGCTTGACCACGGTGTCGAATTGCGCGTCGGCATCCGAGTGCAGCGTCTTCCAGTACGCCACGGCCTGGTCCCACTCCACGCCCGTGGGCGACAGGGGGCGGCCCTTGACGTATTCAATCGTCTTGTCGTCCACGGCCACCAGGCCCGCGCGCGCGCCGCCTTCGATGGCCATGTTGCACACGGTCATGCGGCCTTCCATGCTCATGGCGCGGAAGACGGAGCCTGCAAACTCAATGGTGTAGCCCGTGCCACCCGCCGTGCCGATCTTGCCGATGATGGCCAGCACCACATCCTTGGGGGTCACGCCCTTGGCGAGCGTGCCGTCCACCTGCACCAGCATGTTCTTGGCCTTCTTGGCCAGCAGGGTCTGCGTGGCCATGACGTGCTCGACCTCGCTGGTGCCGATGCCGTGGGCCAGTGCGCCAAACGCGCCGTGCGTGCTGGTATGGCTGTCGCCGCACACCACGGTCATGCCGGGCAGGGTGGCGCCGTTTTCGGGGCCAATCACGTGCACGATGCCCTGGCGCTTGTGCATGAAGGGGAAGAACGCGGCGGGCGAGATCGTCGCCATGTTGTCGTTCAGCGTGGTGATCTGCTCTTTGCTGATCGGGTCGGTGATGCCGTCGTAGCCGTGTTCCCAGCCCGTGGTGGGCGTGTTGTGGTCGGCCGTGCCCACGATGGAGCTCATGCGCCAGACCTTGCGGCCCGCCTCGCGCAGGCCTTCGAAGGCCTGGGGGCTTGTGACTTCGTGCACCAGATGGCGGTCGATGTAGAGGATGGAGGTGCCGTCCTCTTCGGTGTGGACAACATGCTCGTCCCAGATCTTGTCGTACAGGGTGCGTCCCATGGCGTGGCTTTCTACTTTCAGGTGGGGGATTGGATTTTAGTGTCGGGGGCTGGGTTCACTGGTGCCGGGCCGGGGTGTGGCGCGAGGTGTTCCACCAGCAGGCGCGCGGTGATGGGCAGGGCCTCAAAGTCGCGGGCCACCACGCGCAGTTCGCGGTGGGCCCAGGCGTCGGTCAGCGGGATGGCCTGCAGCTGGCCCACGCCGCGCATGAGTGCAAAGGCCCGGTCGGGCAGCAGGCCCACGCCCAGGCCGTTGTCGATCATGCGGCACATGGCATCGAGCCCTGTGACCTGGATGCGCTGGCGCAGCGGGCGCCCGGCAGCAGCGGCGGCGGCGCGCATGGCCAGGCTGATGCTGCTGTTGGCATGCAGGCCCACAATGTCCCAGTCCAGCACTTCTTCAAAATTGATAGCTGCCTGGGCAGACAGGGCGTGCCCAGAAGGCACTACAAGCATCAAACGGTCAGACCGGTAGGGGCGGCTTTGCAGGGCGGGGCTGCCCCCGGCGCTGGCCATGCCGATGTTGCAGATGCCCAGGTCGGCCGCGCCTTCCTGCACGGCGTGCAGCACGTCGCTGGAGAGGTGCTCCTGCAGGTCGATCTTGATCTGGCTGTGCTCGCGCGCAAAGGCGCCCAGGTCTTCGGGCAGGAACTGGAAGATGGCCGAGATGTTGGCATGCATGCGCACATGGCCGCGCACGCCGTCGGCGTATTCGCTCAGCTCGCCCTGCATGCGTTCGAGGCCAAACAGCACGGTGCGGGCGTGGTGCAGCAGGCTCTCGCCCGCCGGGGTCAGGGTCACGCCCCGGCTGTGGCGGTACAGCAGGGCCGTGTCCACAGCGGTTTCCAGGTCCGACAGGCGCTTGCTGACGGCCGATGCCGCAATGAACTCGCGCTCGGCCGCGCGGCCGATGCTGCCAAGCTCGCACACCGCCACAAACAGTTGCAGCGAGGTGAGGTCGATACGGCGCGCAAAACTGCGCTCGGAGCTTTTCATGGGGGTTTTTGTCTTCTCAAAACGAGAAGGATGGCTATTTTCTCCTCATTATTTGTCAATTGTCATCGCCATGCGCGATGGCTGGGTTGCCCGTCTACGGTTTGCCTGCTGCGCAAGGGCAGGGCTCAGGCCACGCAGGTGCTGCCATGCTCTGGCACCGCCGCATTCCAGCGCAGTTCGTGCGCTATGCGCTGGCGCAGGTGGTCGGCGGCGCCCATTTCGCCATGCACCACATACACCTGGTCGGGCGCGTGGCCCATGCTGCGCAGCCAGGCGACGAGCTGGTTGCCATCGGCATGGGCCGAGGCAGACGACAGCCGCACCACCTCGGCACGCACAGCCACGTCCTGGCCATGGATGCGGATGGTCTTTTCGCCCTCAGCCAGCCGCGCGCCGCGTGTGCCCGGCGCCTGGTGGCCGGTCAGGATGACCATGTTGCGGTGGTCGCCCGCGTGCAGCGCCAGGTGGTGCAGCACGCGGCCCCCGGTGGCCATGCCGCTGGCCGACAGGATGACCATGGGGCCGTGCAGCCGGGCCAGGCCCTTGGACTGCTCGGGCGTCTGGACCATGGTGGCGCCATGCTCCAGCGCCTGCACCTCGCGGCTGCTCAGGCGGTGCTCTTGCATGTGGTGCTGGAACAGGCCCGTGGTGCTGACGGCCATGGGGCTGTCCAGAAACACCTTGAGCGACGCAGGCACCACGCCCTGCGCCTTGAGCAGGCCAATGGCGTGCAGCACCACCTGGGCGCGGCCCACGGCAAACACCGGCACCACGGCCGTGCCGCCGCGCGCGGCCAGGCGTTGCAGGGCGGGGCCCAGTTCGTCCAGCAGCCCCTCGGGCGGGTGTTCGCGGTCGCCGTAGGTGGATTCGATCAGCACCGTGTCGGCCGGGGGCGGGGCGTCGGGCGGGTTCATGAGCAGGTCATCGGGCCGCCCCAGGTCGCCCGAGAACAGGATGCGCCGGCCACCCACCTCCAGCAGCACGCTGGCCGCGCCCAGGATGTGGCCCGCCGGGGAGAGCGTCACCCGCCAGCCGGGCAGGGGCTCAAACGCCTTGTGGAAAGCATGGACCTGGAACTGTTTCAGGCAGTGCAGTGCGTCCAGCCGGGTGTACAGGGGCAGTGCCGGGCTGTGGCTGCTGAGCTGGTGGCGGTTGAGAAAGGCCGCGTCTTCTTCCTGCAGGTGCCCGCTGTCGGGCAGCAGGATGGTGCACAGGTCGCGCGTGCCGGGCGTGCAGTGGATCGCACGGGTGTAGCCGTCGCGCGCCAGCAGGGGCAGGTAGCCGCTGTGGTCCAGATGGGCGTGGGTCAGAACCACAGCGTCGATCTGGTGCGGCGTGACGGGCAGGGGCTGCCAGTTGCGCAGGCGCAGCTGCTTGTAGCCCTGGAAGAGGCCGCAGTCCACCAGCAGGCTCTTGCCGTTGTGGCGCACCAGGTATTTGGAGCCGGTGACCGTGCCCGAGCCGCCCAGGAAGGTGATGTTGACGTTCATGCCGATGCCCCTTGTCCCGTTGTTCCCTTTTCCCCGGATGGCGGCCCCCACGACCGCCGGGTGGGCTTTCATGCTACGGCGCAGGGGGGATGGGGGCTACCGCTGGCGGGTGGATTCTTGCCTCAGATCAAGAAATCACCGCTGGCAATGTTTTTCTGTTGCAAATCCTCCGGCGGTACTACAGTGGGCAGCCCATCTCCTGACGCCCCGTCTTAGCGGGACCTTCATCCAACAGGTTGAGGTATGCAGCCCCGGTTTTCCTGTCACGCCCATGGCGCCTTGCTGGCTATTGTTTTGCTGGCTGGCGGCTGGCAGGCGCACGCGCAGCCGCTGGACGAACCGCCCGAATGGGGCGATGAGCCGCCCGTGCTGTCGCGCTGGCTGGAGGAGGGCTACGAGGCCGAAGTGCGGCGCCAGCCGCACCGCGCTGCACAGCGCTACTGCGATGCCGCGCGCTACGGCAGCGTGGAGGCGCAATACCGCCTGGGCCGCCTGCTGATGCGGGGGCGCGACGTGGTGCCTGACCCGGCGGCGGCCGCCACCTTGCTGGCCCTGGCGGCGCAGCGGGGGCACGAGAAGGCGCGCAGCCTGGCCGAAGGCCTGGCGCCGGGCGAGCAGCTGCCGGACTGCCTCACCACCGGTGAGGCGCCCCGGCTGGAGGTGCGCGACTCTGCCCAGGAGGTCGTGCCCCACGAGGTGGTGGACCGCTATGTCAGCAACCTGCCCGACGACAAACGCCGCCACGCCGAGCTGGTGCAGCGGCTCGCCCCCCGCTTCGAGGTGGACCCACGCCTGGCGCTGGCCATCGTGCGGTCGGAATCCAACTTCCAGGCCCGCGCGCTGTCGCCCAAGAACGCGCAGGGGCTGATGCAGCTCATCCCCGAAACGGCGGAGCGTTTTGGCGTGCGCGACGTGTGGAACCCCGAGCAGAACGTGCGTGGTGGGCTGACCTACCTGCGCTGGCTGCTGGACCGTTTCGGGGGCGATGTAGCACTGGCCTCGGCCGCCTACAACGCGGGCGAGAAAGCGGTGGAGCGCCACGGCGGCGTGCCGCCCTACAGCGAGACGCGCGAGTACGTGCGCCGCATCCTGGGCTTCTACCGTGCGCCCCAGCACGAGCGGCCGGGCAAGGCCACGGGGCTCGCCGTGCAGCCCGCAGCGCGCATGAAAAAACCGCCCGGGCCGTGAAGCCGAGGGCGGTTTCTTGAAGGCGGCTGCGCAGCCGCGTCAGCTGAAGAAGTTCTTCAACCGGTCCGTCCAACTCTCGCCGCTCGGCGAGTGGCGAGCGCCGCCCTTCTTGAGCGAATCCTCCAGCTCGCGCAGCAGCTTGCGCTGGTGCTCGGTCAGCTTCACGGGCGTCTCGACCGCGATGTGGCAGTACAGGTCGCCCGGGTAGCTGGCGCGCACGCCCTTGATGCCCTTGCCGCGCAGGCGGAACTGCTTGCCGGCCTGCGTGCCTTCGGGGATGTCGATGGCGGCCTTGCCAGCCAGCGTGGGCACTTCGATCTCGCCGCCCAGCGCGGCCGTGATGAAGCTCACGGGCACCTGGCAGTGCAGGTCGTCGCCGTCGCGCTCGAAGATGTCGTGCTTCTTCAGGCGGATCTCGATATACAGGTCGCCCGGTGGGCCGCCGTTGGTGCCCGGTTCGCCGTTGCCGGTGCTGCGGATGCGCATGCCATCGTCGATGCCCGCAGGAATCTTCACTTCCAGCGTCTTCTGCTTCTTGAGCTTGCCCTGGCCGTGGCAGGTGGTGCAAGGCTCAGGAATGATCTTGCCCGTGCCACGGCAGTGCGGGCAGGTTTGCTGCACGCTGAAGAAGCCCTGGCGCATCTGCACCGTGCCTGCGCCCTGGCAGGTGCCACAGGTCTTGGCGCTGGTGCCGGGCTTTGCGCCGCTGCCGTGGCAGGTGTCGCAGCTTTCCCACGAGGGGATGCGGATCTGCGCGTCCTTGCCGCGTGCGGCTTCTTCCAGCGTGATCTCCATGGCGTAGCTGAGGTCGCTGCCCCGGTACACCTGGCGGCCACCGGCACCGCGCCCACGCCCGCCCTGCTGGCCAAACATGTCGCCGAAGATGTCGCCGAAGGCCTCGGCAAAACCGCCAAAACCTTCCGCGCCCGCACCACCGGGGCCGCGCATGTTGGGGTCCACCCCCGCGTGGCCATACTGGTCGTAGGCCGCGCGTTTTTGCGGGTCGGAGAGCATCTCGTAGGCCTCCTTGGCCTCCTTGAACTTCTCTTCGGCAGGCTTGGCCGCATCCCCCTGGTTGCGGTCAGGGTGGTGCTTCATCGCCAGCTTGCGATAGGCCTTCTTGATTTCTTCGTCCGAGGCGTTTTTCGGAACGCCCAGGATTTCGTAAAAGTCTCGTTTGGACATAGTGATTCAGAACCCGGTTGGAACAGGAACGCCGCGCAGCCCCTGTAGGCATTGCGCGGCGGCTCGGGTCAACGGGGGCTCGCTCAGCCCTTCTTGACTTCCTTCACTTCGGCATCGACGACGTTGTCGTCGTCAGCGGGCTTGGCCGAAGAAGCGGAGGCCGAGGCACCTGCCGCGTCGGCGCCACCGGCGGCCTGGGCAGCTTGTGCAGCCTGGGATTCGGCGTACATCTTCTCGCCCAGCTTCTGGCTGGCGGCCATCAGGGCCGTGGTCTTCTCGTCGATGGAGGCCTTGTCCTCGCCCTTCAAGGCGTCTTCCAGTGCCTTCACGGCGGCCGTGATCGCGTCCTTTTCGCCCGCGTCGAGCTTGTCGCCATGCTCGGCCAGGCTCTTGTTCACGCTGTGCACGGCAGCTTCACCCTGGTTCTTGGCCTGCACCAGTTCCAGCTTCTTCTTGTCGTCAGCGGCGTTCAGCTCGGCGTCCTTCACCATCTTCTGAATTTCTTCTTCCGACAGGCCCGAGCTGGCCTTGATGGTGATCTTGTTTTCCTTGCCGGTGCCCTTGTCCTTGGCGCCCACGTGCAGGATGCCGTTGGCGTCGATGTCGAACGACACTTCGATCTGTGGCACGCCACGCGCTGCGGGCGGGATGCCTTCGAGGTTGAACTCGCCCAGGGCCTTGTTGCCCGAGGCCATCTCGCGCTCGCCCTGGAACACCTTGATGGTCACGGCGGGCTGGTTGTCGTCGGCCGTCGAGAAGGTCTGTGCGAACTTCGTCGGGATCGTGGTGTTCTTGGTGATCATCTTGGTCATGACGCCGCCCAGGGTCTCGATGCCCAGGGACAGGGGGGTCACGTCCAGCAGCAGCACGTCCTTGCGGTCGCCCGAGAGCACCTGGCCCTGGATGGCGGCGCCCACGGCCACGGCTTCGTCAGGATTCACATCCTTGCGGGGGTCCTTGCCGAAGAATTCCTTCACCTTCTCCTGCACCTTGGGCATGCGGGTCATGCCGCCGACCAGGATCACGTCGTGGATGTCGGACACCGACACGCCAGCGTCCTTGATCGCCACGCGGCAAGGAGCGATGGTGCGCTCGATCAGCTCTTCCACCAGGGCTTCCAGCTTGGCGCGGGTCAGCTTGATGTTCAGGTGCTTGGGGCCCGAGGCGTCTGCCGTGATGTAGGGCAGGTTGATGTCGGTGGCAGCCGAGTTCGACAGCTCGATCTTGGCCTTTTCGGCGGCTTCCTTCAGGCGCTGCAGGGCCAGCACGTCCTTGGACAGGTCCACGCCCTGTTCCTTCTTGAACTCGCTGATGATGAAGTCGATGATGCGCTGGTCGAAGTCTTCGCCGCCCAGGAAAGTGTCGCCGTTGGTGGACAGCACTTCGAACTGCTTTTCGCCATCGACGTCGGCGATTTCGATGATGGACACGTCGAACGTGCCGCCGCCCAGGTCATACACGGCGATCTTGCGGTCGCCCTTTTCCTGCTTGTCCAGGCCAAAGGCCAGGGCCGCAGCGGTGGGCTCGTTGATGATGCGCTTGACTTCCAGGCCCGCAATGCGGCCGGCGTCCTTGGTGGCCTGGCGCTGGGCGTCGTTGAAGTACGCAGGCACGGTGATCACGGCTTCGGTCACGGGCTCGCCCAGGTAGTCCTCGGCGGTCTTCTTCATCTTGCGCAGGATGTCGGCCGACACCTGCTGGGCCGACAGCTTGCTGCCGCGCACTTCCACCCAGGCGTCGCCGTTGTCGGCGGCCACGATGGAATAGGGCATCAGGTCGATGTCCTTTTGCACTTCTTTTTCGGTGAACTTGCGGCCGATCAGGCGCTTGATCGCGTACAGCGTGTTCTTGGGGTTGGTCACGGCCTGGCGCTTGGCCGAGGCGCCAACGAGGATCTCGCCGTCTTCCTGGTAGGCCACGATGGAGGGTGTGGTGCGCGCGCCTTCGCTGTTCTCGATCACGCGCGTGGTGTTGCCTTCCATGATGGACACGCAGCTGTTGGTGGTGCCCAGGTCAATGCCGATGATTTTTCCCATGATTTTTCTCCGAATGCTTGAATGTGTGGATGGCTAGTAACTTGTGGATAACTCGTGGGGGTTCAAGTCATCCGTGCTGATTTATTTGACGATTTACTTCGGGGCCGTGACCGTGACCAGGGCCGGGCGCAGCACGCGTTCGGCAATCACATAGCCTTTTTGCAGCACGGCCACGACGGTGTTGGCCTCTTGCTCGGCGGGCACCACGCTGATGGCTTGGTGCTGGTGCGGGTCGAACTTGGCGCCAGCGGCGGGGKTGATGGCCAGCACCTTGTTGCGCTCCAGGGCCGAGGTCAGCTGGCGCAGGGTGGCGTCGGCGCCTTCGCGCAGCTGCTGGGGGGTGGCTTCCTTGATGGCCAGGGCGGCGTCCAGGCTGTCGGCCACGGGCAGCAGGCTTTCAGCAAAGCTCTCGATGCCGAACTTGCGGGCCTTGGCCACTTCGTCATCGGCGCGGCGGCGGGCGTTCTCGGCCTCGGCCTTGGCGCGCAGGAACTGGTCGGCTAGATCGGCGCTTTTGGCCTTCAGCTCGGCCAGCTCGCCTTGCAGGCGGGCCAGCTCGTCAGAGGCGTGGGCAGCCATGGCGGCTTCGACTTCTTCGGGGGCGGGGGCGCTCTGGGGCGGGGTGGTTTGGCTGTGGTCTGACATGTCTTGGTCTGAAGGTGAGTGAAACGGTACGCGCGGGAGTTGGGGGCATGCCGCCACAAATCAAGGTCTGCACCAGGGATTTGTGCTTTCGGGCCCTGCGCGCAGGGCCCGTGGTGGTGAGGAGGTCGGTCCAACCCCGGTTTTTGCAAGGGTTGAACACCCCTCCATGTACCACCAGGTGCCTTTTATTGGACGCCTTTGGTGCGAGCCCAAGGACCGACGGAGAACGCTGAGTGTACAAGCGGCGACGGCCGGGCTATAATCGCAGGCTTTCCCTTGCCACACCACTTCTAGACGCGGTGGGTGGTCTCACCCAAAAGGAGTCTGCATGCGTCATTACGAAATCATTTTGTTGATCCATCCGGATCAAAGCGAGCAAGTTCCAGCCATGCTGGAGCGCTACAAGGGCATGATCACCGCTGGCGGTGGCAAGGTGCACCGCGTGGAAGACTGGGGCCGCCGTCAACTGGCGTACCTGATCAACAAGCTGGCCAAGGCCCACTACCTGTGCGTGAACATCGAAGCCGACCAGGCTGTGATGGCTGAACTGGAGCACGCCTTCAAGTTCAACGACGCCGTGCTGCGCCACCTGACGGTTCAGAAGAAGAAGGCCGACACGGGCCCATCTTCCATGATGAAGACCGTCGAGCGCGAAGAAGCCCGCAAGGCCAGCCAAGCTGAGTACGCAGCTGCTGGCGGCGAGCGCTGATCCATCCCTGTTGGAGTGGAGAACCGCGTAGTCTTGACCGCCTGTATCGCAGAGGCTGAACCCCTGCGTTACACGCCCGCCGGATTGCCTGCCATCACCCTGCGGCTTGAACATGAGTCGCAGCAAACCGAGGCAGAACATCCCCGCGCAGTCAAGGCCGCCATCAAAGCCATGGCCTTCGGGGCAATGGCTGAGCGTCTGGCAAGGCAGAACATCGGAAGTCTCTGGACTTTCCATGGATTTCTGGCCAACCCGCGCAATGGCAAGACCGCAGTGCTGCACATCCAGGATATTCAACAAAATTAATTTTCAAGGGGTCCGCAATGGCCACGTTCAAGAAGTTCAACAAAGACAAGCGCCCAAAGCGCAACACCCAGTCCCTGCTGTTCAAGCGCAAGCGCTTTTGCCGCTTCACGGTGACGGGCGTTGAAGAAATCGACTACAAGGATGTCGATACGCTGCGCGATTTCATCGCCGAAAACGGCAAGATCATCCCCGCACGCCTGACCGGCACGCGCGCTATTTTCCAGCGTCAGCTGAACACCGCCATCAAGCGCGCTCGCTTCCTGGCCCTGGTGCCTTACAGCGACCAGCACAAGATCTAAGGAGCACAACCCATGCAAATCATTCTGCTCGACAAGGTTGTGAACCTCGGCAACCTCGGCGAAATCGTCAAGGTGAAAGACGGCTACGCCCGTAACTTCCTGATCCCCGCTGGCCGCGCCCGCCGTGCCACGGAAGCCGCCAAGGCTGAGTTCGAAGCCAAGCGCGCTGAACTCGAAAAGGCTGCTGCAGCCAAGCTGGCAGAAGCCCAAGCCCAAGGCGAAAAGCTGGCTGGCACGACCGTCAAGCTGACGCAAAAGGCTGGCGTCGATGGCCGTCTGTTTGGTTCTGTGACCAACCACGACATCGCCGAAGAGCTGAACAAGCAAGGCTACAAGGTTGCCAAGTCGCAAATCCGCCTGCCCAACGGCCCCATCAAGGTCGTGAGCGACAGCGCTGTGAGCGTGGCTCTGCACACCGACGTGGTGGTGGAAGTCAACGTGTCGGTCTACGGCGAAACCGCCTGATCGCCAGCGCGTAGATAATCTCTGCGCGACTCGCCGCGAAAGCCGCCTTTGGGCGGCTTTCGCGCTTCTGACCCGGCCCATTTGTACAGGGTTGCCCACCGGTCATCCACAGATTGTCCCAAGGCTTGTCCAGCCTGGCTGCTGCCCCTGGGGCCATGGGGTGGCCTGTTTTCAGACCTGTCCCGGAGAAATCCATGTCTGCTGTTTTCCCTCCGCTTGACGAACAGGGCTCGCTGCCATCCGCCAGCGAGGACCAGGAAATTGCCAAGCTGCGCACGCCGCCGCACTCCATCGAGGCCGAGTCCAGCGTTCTGGGTGGCCTGCTGCTGGACAACAATGCCTGGGACCGGGTCGGGGACCTGCTCAAGGAGGGGGACTTTTACCGCTACGAGCACCAGGCCATTTACGCGGCCATCGGCGCGCTGATCAATGCCAGCAAGCCTGCCGACGTGATCACGGTGTTCGAGCAGCTCAAGAACCAGGGCAAGGCCCAGGAGATGGGCGGGCTCACCTACCTGAACAGTCTGGCGCAGTACGTTCCGAGCGCCACCAACATCCGCCGCTACGCCGAGATCGTGCGCGAGCGGGCTATTCTGCGCAAGCTGGTCACGGCCAGCGATGAAATCTCCACCAATGCCTTCAACCCGCAGGGCAAGACGGTGGAGCGGATTCTGGACGAGGCCGAGGCGAAGATCTTTGCCATCGGCGAAGAAGGCTCGCGCAACAAGCAGGGCTTCCAGTCGCTCGACAACCTGGTGATCGACCTGCTCGACAAGGTGCAGGAGATGGCCGACAACCCGGCCGACGTGACCGGCGTGCCCACTGGTTTTGCCGACCTGGACCGCATGACTTCGGGGTTGCAGGCGGGTGACATGATCGTGCTGGCCGCCCGCCCGTCCATGGGCAAGACCTCGTTTGCAGTGAATATTGCTGAGCACGTGGCGCTCAACGAAGGCCTGCCAGTCGCGATCTTCTCGATGGAAATGGGTGCCGCCCAGTTGGCGGTGCGTATCGTGGGCTCCATCGGCCGGGTGAACCAGGGTAACCTGCGCAGCGGCAAACTCACCGACGATGAATGGCCGCGCCTGACCGAGGCCATCGAGCGCTTGCGCACTGTCTCGCTGCACATCGACGAAACCCCCGGCTTGTCCCCCGGCGAGTTGCGAGCCAATGCGCGCCGCCTGGCGCGCCAGTGTGGCAAGCTGGGCCTGATTGTGGTGGACTACCTGCAGCTCATGAGTGGCTCGGGTTCGGCGGCAAGCTCGGACAACCGTGCGACCGAGCTGGGCGAGATCTCCCGGGGCCTCAAGATGCTGGCCAAGGAGTTGCAGTGCCCCGTGATTGCGCTTTCCCAGCTCAACCGCTCGGTGGAGCAGCGCACCGACAAGCGCCCCATGATGTCCGACCTGCGTGAATCCGGCGCCATTGAGCAGGACGCGGACATCATCATGTTCATCTACCGCGATGACTACTACAACAAGGACTCCAAGGAGCCCAATGTGGCCGAGGTCATCATCGGCAAGCAGCGTAACGGGCCCACGGGCACGGTCAAACTCTTCTTCCAGAAGAACCAGACCCGCTTTGAAAATCTGGCCATGGGCGGCGGCGACGATTACTGACGCGCGGAAATCGATCTCCAAAAACAAAAGGCCCCTGCCGTCGGCAGGGGCCTTTTCATTTTTGGTGCGATGTCAGAGAACTTCGCTGGCGAAATCGGCCAAACGTGAGCGCTCACCCCGAGCCAGTGTGATGTGCCCGCTGTGCGGCCAGCCCTTGAAGCGGTCCACCGCATAGGTCAGGCCCGACGAGCCCTCGGTCAGGTACGGCGTGTCGATCTGTGCGAGGTTGCCCATGCAGATGATCTTGGTGCCCGGGCCCGCGCGGGTGATCAGGGTCTTCATCTGCTTGGGCGTGAGGTTCTGCGCCTCGTCGATGATCACGTACTTGTTCAGGAAGGTGCGCCCGCGCATGAAGTTCATGCTCTTGATCTTGATGCGGCTACGGATCAGCTCGTTGGTGGCGGCGCGGCCCCATTCACCCGCATTGCCGCCGTCGCCCTTGGCCAAGAATTCCAGGTTGTCGTCCAGTGCGCCCATCCAGGGGCCCATCTTTTCTTCCTCGGTGCCGGGCAGGAAGCCGATGTCCTCGCCCACGCTCACCGTGGCGCGGGTCATGATGATCTCGGTGTAGCGGCGGTCGTCCAGCACCTGGGTCAATCCTGCAGCCAGGGCCAGCAGGGTCTTGCCGGTGCCGGCGGTGCCGGTCAGCGTCACGAAGTCGATCTCCGGGTCCATGAGCAGGTTCATGGCGTAGTTCTGCTCGCGGTTGCGCGTGGTCACGCCCCACACGGCGTTCTTGGCGGAGCCATAGTCCTTGAGCGTTTGCAGCACGGCCGTCTTTTCACGGATCTCGCTCACGCGCGCAAACAGGCTGGGCTCGCCGGGGGCCTCGAAGTACACAAACTGGTTGATCATCAACTGCGGCACGATGGGCCCGCCGATGCGGTAGTAGGTGTGGGCGCCGCTCTGCCAGCTTTCCACGTTCTTGCCGCTCTTGGCCCAGAAGTCGGGGGGCAGGGCCAGCACACCGGCGTACAGCAGGTCGCCGTCTTCCAGCGTCTTGTCGTTCTGGTAGTCCTCGGCGTTCAGGCCCAGGGCCCGCGCCTTGACGCGCATGTTGATGTCCTTGGACACCAGCACCACCTCGCGCGGCGCATGCAGCTTGCGCAGCGCCTCCACCACGCCCAGTATCTGGTTGTCGGCCTTGCCCGGCGGCAGGCTGGTGGGCAGGCTGTAGTCCAGCGGCGCGGTCTGGAAGAACAGGTGGCCGCCGGCGGCGCGCTGGCCTGTGGAATCAAGCTTGAGGCCGTGGGCGATGTCGGCGCCTTGCACGCCAGCCAGGGCGTCCAGGGTGCGGCTGGTCTGGCGGCCGTTGCGGGCGACCTCGGTCATGCCCTTCTTGTGCCCATCCAGTTCCTCCAGCACGATCATCGGCAGGAAGATGTCGTGCTCTTCGAAGCGGAACAGGCTGGTGGGGTCGTGCAGCAGCACATTGGTGTCCAGCACGAACAGCTTGGTCGGGCCCTGTGGTGCGGCCTTCTTGCCCCGGGGTGCCGGGGCGGGGGCTGTGGCACTGGGGCTCGCGGTCACGCTGGTCGTGCGTGCCTTGCGGGTGCCGGTAGCGCGGGCGGTGGGGGTGGTCGGGCTGCTTGCGGGCTCGGGCACGCGGGCCTGCGTTTCGACCTGGATCAGCGGGGCTGCGACCAGGGCTGCGGGCGTGGCCAGTGCGGCGCTGCCTGCCTTGCGCCCTGTGCGGGTGGCCGAAGCTGCGCGCACGGGTGCGGCAACGGGCTCGTTGGCCGAGGTTTGTGACACCCGTGGACGGGCCGTGACTTCAAAGGCTTCTGGCGCGAGGAGTGCAGCGCGCCGGCTGGGGGCGGGGGGCAGGGGCATGGTGGCAGGGCCTCGGTCGGTGAATGAAGAAAGACGGGTCAGAAAGCAAAAAGCCGCCTGGAGGCCAAGGCGGCTTTTTGGGGAGGGGTAAACGTCGCGATAACCAGGGGCATAAATCCATTATGCCCACTCTGGATGTCTTGCCGAGGCAAACCCAGTGGGGTGTCGCGCCGATGCTCCAGAGGCTTGATCCGGGTGCGCAGGTGGCAGAGGATCAGGCGGCCTTTTTCAGGGCCTTGATGGATTTGACGGTCTTGAGGACTTCGTCCACGTGGCCGGGTACCTTGAGGCCGCGCCACTCCTGCACCAGCAGGCCGTCGGGGCCGATCAGGAAGGTGCTGCGCTCGATGCCCTTGACCTTCTTGCCGTACATGATCTTGTTCTTGACCACGCCGAACATGTGGCACATCTTCTCTTCGGTGTCTGCGATCAGCTCGAACGGCAGTTCCAGCTTTTCCTTGAAGTCGTCGTGCGACTTCATGTTGTCGCGCGACACGCCGAACACTGCAGCGCCCGCCTTCACGAAATCCTTGTACTTGTCGCGAAACTGCATGGCCTCCGTGGTGCAGCCAGGCGTGTTGTCCTTGGGATAGAAGTACAGAACCAGAATCTGGCCAAGGTGGGAGGTGTTGGAAACCTTGATTCCACCGGTCGCGTTGGCTTCAAATTCAGGGAGGGGTTTGTTGACAACGATCGCCATATCACTTCAATCTCTCAGGATGTAGTCGTTGGTAAGCCGGGGGAGTGGGGTGTGTTATTGCTCTTGGTAGTGCCCCCGACCGCAACCGGTGATTTTACCCCGAAATCGATTGCCAGCCAAATGTAAGACTGTGTGTCTTGCCCCTGGTGGCGGGCACTTTGGCAAGGATTTGCATAGGTGCGCCGCGCCTGCGGCAGGGGGCCGCTGGCCAGCCTTCAGGTTTCCAGAATCAGCGCTGCCACCACATTCCGGCCTTCCCCGGCCAGGATGTTGTAGGTGCGGCAGGCTGCGGCCGTGTCCATGGTCTCCAGCCCCAGCCGCCGCGCCATCAGCGGGGCCAGCCAGGCGGGGGGTGGAAAGCGGTTGCGGGTTCCGCTACCAAGGATCACCAGCTCGGCCTCCAGGGTGGCCAGTTGCACGAAGTGGTCCGGGGTCAGGTCTTCGAAACGCGCGCAGGGCCAGGCCTGGCGCAGCCCGCCGGAGCCGAGGATGACGCTGTGGGTGATCTTCTCGGCATCCACGCCGATCCAGCCGGGGCCGTAGCCGCTGATGGTCTGTGCGTTCGAGCGGTCAGGCTGAAATTTCATGGAGGTGGGCGTGGGAGGCGGGGCGGTTGGCAGGGCGTGGCCAGAGGCGCTTGCGCCAGGGGAGGGTGCCGGTTCTGTGGTCAAATTATAGGTTTCGCCAAAGTACCCGTTGCTTTGGCCGCCCCCTGACCCCACCGCACCACCGTCAGCGCATGAAAACCGTCCAAAAATCCGCCAAGCTTGCCAACGTCTGCTACGACATCCGGGGGCCGATCATGGACGCGGCCAAGAAGATGGAAGAAGACGGGCACAAGATCATCAAGCTCAACATCGGCAACTTGGCCGTGTTCGGCTTCGATGCGCCCGAAGAAATCCAGCTCGACATGATCCGCAACCTGCCCAACTCGGCAGGCTATTCGGACAGCAAGGGCATCTTCGCAGCGCGCAAGGCCGTGATGCACGAGACCCAGAAGCAGGGCATCAAGGGCGTGGCGCTCGATGACATCTACCTGGGCAACGGCGCCAGCGAACTCATCGTGATGGCCACAAACGCGCTGCTGGACACGGGCGACGAGCTGTTGCTGCCTTCGCCCGACTACCCGCTGTGGACGGCGGCGGCCAGCCTCTCGGGCGGCACGCCCGTGCACTACCTGTGCGACGAGGCCAATGGCTGGATGCCCGACCTGGATGACATCCGCGCCAAGATCACGCCCCGCACCAAGGGCATCGTGGTCATCAACCCCAACAACCCCACGGGCGCGCTGTACTCGGACGCGCTGCTCAAGGGCATCGTTGCCATTGCCCGCGAGCACGGCCTGGTGATCTTTGCCGACGAGGTGTACGACAAGGTGCTGTACGACGGCGCCAGGCACACTGCCATTGGCTCGCTGAGCGAGGACGTGCTCACACTCACCTTCAACTCGCTGTCCAAAAGCTATCGCTCCTGCGGCTACCGCGCGGGCTGGCTGGTCGTGTCGGGTGACAAGAAGCCCGCCAAGGACTACATCGAGGGCCTGAACATGCTCTCGAACATGCGCCTGTGTGCCAACGTGCCCGGCCAGTGGGCCGTGCAGACCGCGCTGGGTGGCTACCAGAGCATCAATGAGCTGGTGGGCGAGGGCGGCCGCCTGCGCAAGCAGCGCGACCTGGCCTATGAGTTGATCACCGCCATCCCGGGCGTGAGCTGCGTGAAGCCCCAGGCGGCGCTGTACATGTTCCCGCGCCTGGATCCGGCCGTGTACCCCATTGCGGACGACCAGCAGTTCTTCCTGGAACTGCTGCAGGAAACCAAGGTGATGCTGGTGCAGGGCACGGGCTTCAACTGGGCCGCACCCGACCACTTCCGCATCGTGTTCCTGCCGCACGAAGACGACCTGCGCGACGCCATCGGCCGCGTGGCGCGTTTTCTGGAGCAGTACCGCAAGCGCTGCGGCACCGATCTGCGGCGCGTCGGTTGATACTCATCTTTTGATAGCTGCTAGCGCTTGCTGGACAGGCGCAAACCCCATTTTTGACTGGTAAATCTTCCATGAAACCCATCCAAGTAGGCCTTCTGGGCATCGGCACCGTCGGCAGCGGCGTGTTCAACGTGCTCGCACGCAACCAGGACGAAATCAGCCGCCGCGCAGGCCGTGGCATCGAGATCACCATGGTGGCCGACCTGGACGTGGAGCGCGCCAAGGCCGTGGTGGGCGAAGGCATCCAGGTCGTCAACGACGCCCGCGCCATCATTGCCAACCCCGACATCGACATCGTCATCGAGCTGATCGGCGGCTACGGCATTGCGCGCGCGCTGGTGCTCGAAGCCATTGCGGCGGGCAAGCATGTGGTCACTGCCAACAAGGCGCTCTTGGCCGTGCACGGCACCGAGATCTTCGCGGCCGCATCGGCCAAGGGCGTGATGGTGGCCTTCGAGGCCGCCGTGGCCGGGGGCATCCCCATCATCAAGGCGCTGCGCGAAGGCCTCACCGCCAACCGCATCCAGTGGCTTGCCGGCATCATCAATGGCACCACCAACTTCATCCTGTCCGAGATGCGCAGCAAGGGACTGGACTTCGACGTGGTGCTGAAAGAAGCGCAACGCCTGGGCTACGCCGAGGCCGACCCCACCTTCGACATCGAAGGCGTTGACGCCGCGCACAAGGTCACGCTGATGAGCGCCATTGCGTTTGGCATCCCGGTGCAGTTCGACAAGGCCTATGTCGAAGGCATCACCAAGCTGGGTGCTGCCGACATCAAGTACGCCGAGCAGCTGGGCTACCGCATCAAGCTGCTGGGCATCACCAAGCGTGCCGACAAGGGCATCGAGCTGCGCGTGCACCCGAGCCTGGTGCCCTCCAAGCGCCTGATCGCCAACGTCGAAGGCGCGATGAACGCCGTGGTGGTGCAGGGCGACGCCGTGGGCACCACGCTGTACTACGGCAAGGGCGCGGGCAGCGAGCCCACCGCCAGTGCCGTGATTGCCGACCTGGTGGACATTGCCCGTCTGCACACGGCCGACCCCGAACACCGTGTGCCGCACCTGGCCTTCCAGTCCAACACGCTGCAGGGCGCCATGGACCAGTTGCCTGTGCTGCCCATGAGCGAAGTGGTCACCAGCTACTACCTGCGCCTGCGCGTGGCCGACCAGGCTGGCGTGCTTGCCAAGGTCACCGGCCTGCTGGCCGAGGCGGGTGTGAGCATCGACGCGGTGCTGCAGCGCGAGGCCGACGAAGTGGGTGGCGAAGGCTCGACCCAGACCGACCTCATCATCCTGACCCACGACACCCGCGAAGGCACCATGGACGCCGTCATCGCCCAGATGCAAGCCCTGCCCACGGTGCTGGCGCCCATCACGCGCATCCGCAAGGAAGAGCTCAACTGATGACGGGCCACGCCGCGCCATGATGCTGCCCCGCCATGCCCACCCTGGTTGCCGCCCTCACGCTGTCGGCGCTGCTCAAGATGGCGCATGTCGATCTGCCGCGCTGGCACCTGGCGTTCTGGTTCGGCCTGCTGGTCATGCTCGCCCTGTTCGGGTCGATGCCACGCGGGCAGGCCATCCTCAACGGGGTGGGCAGTTTTCTGGCGGCCTGGCTGTACTTCGTGCTGCTGGAGCGCACGGACAATTACGAGGACAAGCCAGTGCACTGGCTGGTCTTGATTGGCGGCTTCCTGCTGCTGATCGCCTCACGTTTTTACCTTGATATCCGCGTGTACGGCATCAGTCTTTGAGCGACACCGACGGGACCCCCTCATGAAATACCTCAGCACACGCGGCCACGCAGACCGCAAACAGTTCTGCGACATCCTGCTCGAAGGCCTGGCGCCCGATGGCGGCCTGTACCTGCCCGAGACGTACCCCAAGATCACCGCCGCCGCCTTGACCAAGCTGCGCAAGGCCTACCACGAGCAGGGCTACGCCGAGCTGGCCTTCCAGATCCTGTCGCTGTACATCGACGACATCCCCGCTGCGGACCTCAAGGCCATCTGCGCCAAGACCTACACCGCTGAAGTCTTCGGCACGGGCGAGATCGTGCCCCTGCGCCACCTCGAAGACGGCCTGTGGCTCGAAGCCCTGTCCAACGGCCCCACGCTGGCCTTCAAGGACATGGCCATGCAGCTCTTGGGCAACCTGTTCGAATACGAACTGGGCCGCCGTGGCGAGCAGCTCAACATCCTGGGCGCTACCAGCGGCGACACGGGCAGCGCGGCCGAGTACGCGATGCGCGGCAAAGAGGGCGTGCGCGTCTTCATGACCAGCCCGCATGGCCGCATGAGCGCCTTCCAGCAAGCGCAGATGTTCAGCCTGCAGGACGAGAACATCCACAACATCGCCATCGAAGGCGTGTTTGACGACTGCCAGGACATCGTCAAGGCCGTCTCCAACGACCACGCCTTCAAGGCCAAGTACAAGATCGGCACCGTCAACTCCATCAACTGGGCGCGCCTCTTGGCGCAGGTGGTGTACTACTTCGCGGGCTACATCCAGGCCACCGAGACCAACAACCAGAAGGTCAGCTTCACGGTGCCCTCGGGCAATTTCGGCAACATCTGCGCAGGCCATGTGGCGCGCATGATGGGCCTGCCCATTGCCAAGCTGGTGGTGGCCACGAACGAAAACGATGTGCTGGACGAGTTCTTCCGCACCGGCGTGTACCGCGTGCGGGGCAGTGCCGACACGCACGAGACATCGAGCCCGTCGATGGACATCAGCAAGGCCAGCAACTTCGAGCGTTTCATCTTCGACCTGCTGGGCCGCAACGGCCAGCGCACCAAGGCGCTGTTCAGCGCCGCGCTGCAAACCTATGGCCGCTTCGATTTGAGCGCCGACCCTCTGTTTGCCGATGCCGCCAAGAAATACGGCTTTGAAAGTGGCAAGAGCACCCACGCCGACCGCCTGGCCACCATCAAGGACACCTTCGAGCGCCACGGCGTCACCATCGACACCCACACCGCCGACGGCGTGAAGGTGGCGCGCGAGCACCACAGCGATGCCAAGGTGCCCATGATCGTGCTGGAGACCGCCCTGCCCATCAAGTTCGCCGAGACCATCATCGAGGCCCTGGGCCATGCGCCCGAGCGGCCCGCCAAGTTTGCGGGCATCGAAGACCTGCCCAAGCGCGTGCACGTGATGCCCGCCGATGTGGAGCAGGTCAAGGCCTACATCGAGCGCCACTGCGCCCCGGCCGCGCAGGGCTGAGGCGGCGCCCCCTTCTATGAGGGGGATTTGAGATAAAAAACGCCCCTGGCGCGCGTCTGGTAAGCGCTAGTAGCTATAAATACGATAGCTAACCAAGGAGCACTGGATGAAGGTTGTCGGTTTTGCCGGGTTCTCCGGCAGTGGCAAGACCACGCTGGTCGAGCAGCTGATCCCCGAGCTGCGGCTGCGGGGCCTGCGCGTGTCGGTGGTCAAGCATGCGCACCACAGTTTCGACATCGACCACCCGGGCAAGGACACCTACCGCCACCGCGAGGCAGGCGCTTTTGAGGTGGTGGCCGCATCGGACAAGCGCCTGATGCTGGTGCGTGAGTTCGAGCAGCCCGCCGCGCTCAGCGTGCACCACCTGCTGGCCGAGCTGTACCAGGGCGTGGACTGGGTGCTGGTGGAGGGCTTCAAGGACAGCGACCTGCTCAAGGTTGAAGTCTGGCGCGCGCCCGAGCCGGGCCAGGTGGCCAAGCCCGTGCGCTACCCCGAGGACGACTTTGTGGTGGCCGTGGCCACCGACGCCGCCGGAAGCCTGCCCCAGCCCACCCAGCTGCCGCTGCTGGACCTGAACCAGCCCGCGCAGGTGGTGGACTGGCTGATCGAGTACGGGCACCGCTTTGAATACAACTGGGAACTGCACGGAGGGCTGGTGCCATGCGCCCCCCAATGAAGCCCCTCAAGGCGCTGGACGACGCGCTGGCCGAGCTGCTGGCCCACGCCACGCCGCTGCCGGGCACCGATACCGTCACCACCTTTGACGCCGATGGCCGCGTGCTGGCGCAGGACTGCGTCTCGGCCCTGCAGGTGCCGCCGCAGGACAACAGCTCGATGGACGGCTACGCCGTGCGCTGCGCCGATGTGGCAGCCGCAGGGGTGGTGTTGCCCGTGTCGCAGCGCATTCCAGCGGGCAGTGCGGGCTACCCGCTGCAGCCCGGCACGGCGGCGCGCATCTTCACCGGCGCACCGGTGCCCGCAGGCGCCGATGCGATCCTGATGCAGGAAGACTGTGAGGCCCTTGCCGCTGCAGCTGCCGGTGGCCTGGGCGCGGTGTGTATCAACGCCGTCCCCCAAGCCGGCCAGTGGATCCGCAGCGCGGGCGAGGACATCACCCGGGGGGGCGTGGTGCTGTCGGCGGGCACGCGTCTCACGCCCGCCGAGCTGGGCCTGGCCGCCAGCATCGGCCAACACCAGCTGCAGGTGGCCCGCCGCCCGCGCGTGGCGCTGTTCTCCACCGGCGACGAACTTGTCATGCCCGGCGAGGTGCCGCCCGAGCAGATGCGCCCCGGCGCCATCTACAACAGCAACCGCTTCTTCTTGCGCGCCATGCTGCTGCGCCTGGGCTGCGAGGTGACGGACTTCGGCATAGTGCCCGACCGGCGGGATGCCACCATCGCGGCCCTGCGCGACGCGAGTGCCGCGCACGACCTGATCCTGACCAGCGGCGGCGTGAGCGTGGGCGAGGAAGACCACATCAAGCCCGCCGTCGAGTCGCTGGGCACGCTGGACCTGTGGCAGATCGCCATGAAGCCCGGCAAGCCGTTCGCCTACGGCCAGATCCCGCGTGAAGGGGGTGCCGCCCACTTCATGGGCCTGCCCGGCAATCCGGTGTCGAGCTTTCTGACCTTTGCGCTGCTGGTGCGGCCGTTTGTGCTGCGGCTGCAGGGCGTGTTGGATGTGGCGTCCCAATCCGTGGCCATGCGGGCAGATTTCAGCTGGCCCAAGGCCGACAAGCGCCGCGAATTCCTGCGTGTGCGCCACAACGCGGCGGGCGGGCTGGACCTGTTCAACAACCAGAGTTCGGGCGTGCTCACCTCGGCCGCCTGGGGCGATGGAGTGGTAGATAACCCGGCGGGCCAGACCATTGCTGCGTGCGACACCGTGCGGTACATCGCCTTCTCGGAGCTTTTGGCATGAATGTTAACCCCCACGCTTCCCACTTCGTGTGGTCGCTGCCCCCCGAGGGGGCCGCTTTTCATCTTGGGGCGGCCCGGCGATGAACAGGATCACCGTCCGCTATTTCGCCTCCATCCGCGAGGCCATCGGCACCGGGCAAGAGGCGGTGGAAACGGCAGCCGCCACGCTCGGTGCGCTGCGGGATGAACTCATCGCGCGCGGCGGCGCCCATGCGAGCAGCCTGGCGCGCGGCCGGGCCGTGCGCATGGCACTCAACCAGACCTTGAGCGATGAATCCGCCACCCTGCCCGACGGGGCCGAGGTGGCGTTCTTCCCTCCCGTTACCGGGGGCTGAGCCCGGCGCAGGCCTGGGCCTGCAGGCGCAGGTTCAGTGCCTCCGAGGCGCCCATCATCGGCGCCCGCAATTCATTGCACATCTCGCCCGCATGGGCCAGCACGGTCTTCAGTGGTGCCGGGTTGGGCTCGGCAAAGCAGACCTCGATCCAGGGCAGCAGGGCCCGCCACACGCGACGGGCTTCACCCAGGTCGCCTGCGCGCAGCAAGGCCATCAGTTCCACAAAGCGGGGCGTCTGCCAGTGCGCGCTGGCCGAGATCGCGCCCGCGCCGCCCAGCGCCAGCGTGTGGAAGATCTGCGCGTCTTCGCCCGTCAGCACCTGCAGGCGGCCATCGCTGATCAGGGCCTGCGTCTTGGCGGGGCTGCCGCCGCAGTCCTTGATGGCCTGGATGCGCGGGTGCGCGGCCAGCGCCAGCAGCGTTTCGGTGGTGATCGTGGCGCCTGTGCGGTACGGAATGTCGTAGATGAGCAGGGGCACGGCGCTGGCGTCGGCCAGGGTGCGGAACCAGTGCAGCAAACCTTCCTGCGAGGGGCGGATGTAGTGCGGGGCCGACACCAGTAATCCTGCCACCGGGTAGCGCGCCAGGGCCTGTACCTGCTGCAGCACCTGGCCCTGGTGGTAGCCCGACACGCCCATCACCACGGGCAGGCCCTGGGCGGCCTGGAGCACCGTCTCCAGCACCTGCAACTGCTCAGCCTTGTCGAGTGCAGCGGCTTCGCCCGTGGAGCCGCAGGCAACAAAGCCTGCCACCCCCTGGGCACGCAGCCGGGCGGTGAGGGCGGCAAGCGCCGGGTGGTCCACGGCACCGTCCTTGAACGGTGTGACCAGGGCGATCCAGAGTCCGCTGAAGGGCATGCGGGTGGGCGCAGGGTGGGCTGCGGTGGGTGCAGCAGAGGGTGTCGTCAGCGTGGGCATGCGTAGCGTCCTTTGAAGGTTCGACCAAGGGAAGAACCGCCCGAAAGAAAAGCGCGCGGAATGCCGGGAAGGGAAGAAAAAAGAAGGGGTATTTCTCTACCAGGTGGTTCCGTCGCTCATCCGGACGGAACCACAGCTCCGGTCAGATGAGCTCTGGTTTTTTGGCTTTGCCCACACATTGCAATGCCACCGCAGATGCGGCGGTCATGGCAAAGGAGGTGTGTGTGGGCATGGAGCGCAGTATAGCGAAGCGGTCTGCGACGTGCCTCAGGCCATCGCACGGGCCACCAGCAGCGTGTCAGTGAACTGCTCGAACGCCACCACCTGCTGGTCCTGGAGCTGCCATACATGCACCACCCGCGCGTGCATGGGCTTGCCGGTGGCGCGGTAGGTGCCGCGGTAATCACCCACGCCCACGATGCGGTCGCCGCCGTCGATCAGACGCTCCAGTTGAAATTGATAGCCCTCCCAGGCGGCACCCAGTGCCGCGAAGACGTTGTCGATGACCTGCTGTGGCCCGACCCAGGTGCCGGCACAGGGAAAGCCCGCCATCTCCGTCCAGCGGACCTCGGGTGAGACGTGGGCCATCATGCCCGCGATGTCTTTGCGGTCGGAGGCGGCGTAGTGGGCCTGGATGATGTCGAAATTGCTGATGGTCATGGGGTGTGGCTCAGATGGGGGCGTGGGAGGCCGGGTAGGTGGTGGTGGATGCGGTCTGCATGAAGGCCCCTGCGGGGCTGTTGGCGACCGAGCCGTCCCCGGTTAAACCGAGGAACTTGCCGGTCGAGCGCTGGCTTTCGAAGTTGAAGAAGAACACCGACGCGACCGGAATCAGGAACTCGCGGAAGGTGAAGATGTACTGCTGCTCATCGAACTGGTAGTAGGTCGCCATGTCCACGTCGCCATGGCCGCGCTGCACGCCCACCAGGCACTGCCAGCAGTAGCGCTCGGAGCTGAGGTAAGTGTGCTCGTAGGTGTGGTTGGGGCTGTAGGTCTGCCAGGTGCGCAGGCCGATCAGGTCGCGGCTTTCCCGTGGCACCAGGCCGCTGGCCAGGCCGCCCGCCAGGGTGCCCACCAGGAAGTCCTGGGCCACGCGGGGTTCGGCGCCGGCTTCTTCGGGGCTGCGCACGCGGCATTCGATGGCCAGCACGCGGCGTGTGTGCAGGTTCACGATCACCGTTAGCGCGGACAGTGGGCGCGCGGCAAACGTGATGTCGATGAAGAATGTGCCGGGCGCCACCTCCACGGCTTCGTACGCGTCGCGGCCTTCGCCATGCGCGGTGTCTGTCCAGGCCACCTGATGCGGTTGTGGGAAGTGCAGATGCAGGGCACGCGCAGGCAGGTCGATGTGCAGCGTCTGGCCCTTCAGGGCCTCGCTCTGCGGCAGCCGGTTGGTGGCGATGCCTGCGGCGAACTGGTCGTAGGTTTTCCACCCGGCAGGGGTAGGCGCAGGGGATGCAAGCTGGGTCATGGGAGGGGCTTTCAGTGGGCAAAGGCAATGGTGGGAAGGTCAACGGCGGAGGCGCCGCCATCCACCATCAGGAAGGTTCCGTTGACCATGCTCGCGCGCGGGGATGCGAGGTAGAGCACGGCGTCGGCCACCTCGCGGGGCTCGGCCGCGCGGCCCAGCGGCACGTCGCGCGCGACCAGGGCGTAGGCGGCATCAACATTGGCGAGCTGGTGTTTGTCGATGAGCACCTGCATCTGCTCATCGGCCATCGCGGTGCGCACCCAGCCCGGGCAGACCGCGTTGGTGCGCACACCGTGCCGGCCGTAGTCCCGCGCCAGTGAGCGGGTCAAACCGATGAGCGCGTGTTTCATCGTCACATAGCCCACCACGCCGGGCCTCGCGAAATGGCCCGCGAGGGACGAGAGCACAACCACGTTGCCGCGCCGCTCGATCAGCCCAGGCATCAGCTCGCGGGCGCAGACAAAGGCGGTGTCCAGGTTCAACCGGGTGGCCATGTGCCAGGCCTCGTCGTCGGTGGCCGTCAGCTCGCCCACGCCATGGCCACCTGCATTGGCCACCAGCACATCGATGCCACCAAAGTGCGCGCGTGCCTCGGCCAGCGCGGCCCGCACGTCCTGTGCATTGGCGGCATCGCCGGCCACCACCAGGCCACCGATTGGCTCGGCCACCGCGAGCAGGGGCTCGCGCCGGCGGCCCATGAGCACCACGCGCCCTCCGGCTGCCACGAACTGCTGCGCAACCGCTGCGCCGATGCCGGTGCCGCCACCGGTGATGAAGGCCACCTTGCCTTCGAACTCTTTGATTGACATGGACGGAACACCTCCGTGAGTTGGAACGGATCGAGTCTATTAACGCCTCCCCGCAGCCCCGTTCGCTGTCAGCGCACAAACTGTTGACCGGCAACGCACGGAGCCGCATCGGCCGTTTACGCCGTACGGGGGCTGACCCACACTGGCCGCCATGAACTTCGATCACATCATCATTGGTGCCGGCTCCGCCGGTTGCGTGTTGGCGCACCGCCTGGTGCGTGCCGGGCGGCGCGTGCTGCTGCTGGAGGCCGGACCGACCCACGAACATCCCTTCGTGCGCATGCCTGCCGCTTTTGTACGGGTCATCGGCACCGAGCGCTCGTGGGACTACGCGAGCGAGCCGCAGCCCCATGCCAACGGGCGTCGCATGCATGTGCCGCAGGGGCGCATGCTGGGGGGCGGCAGCTCGCTCAATGCGATGGTGTACATCCGTGGCCAGGCGGCCGACTACGACAGCTGGCGCGACGCTGGCTGCACGGGGTGGGGCTGGAGCGATGTGTTGCCCGCCTTTGTGCGGGCGGAGTCGAACGAGCGGTATGCCGGGCCCCTGCACGGGCGCGACGGGCCGCTGCAGGTCAGCGAGCCGCGTTTTCGCCACCCGCTCAGCGCAGCCTTCGTGGCCGCTGCGCAGCAGGCAGGCCTGCCCGCCAACCCCGACTTCAACGGGACCGAGCAGGCTGGGGTGGGCTTCTACCAGTCCACCACCTTCCGGGGCGAGCGTGGCTCCACCGCCGCCACCTACCTGGCCGCGGTGCGGCGCGATGAACGCCTGGCGGTGCGCACGGGCGTGCACGTGCGCCGCATCCTGGTGGAGGCCGGACGCGCCGTGGGCGTCGAGTTCATGGAGGCGGGGCAACTGCAGCAGGTGCGTTGCGCGCAGGACGTGCTGCTCAGTGCGGGTGCGCTGGCGTCGCCCCAGCTGCTCATGCTGTCGGGTATTGGCCCGGGCGAAGATCTGCACAAGCTGGGCATTCCGGTGCATGCCGACAGCGCGGGCGTGGGCCAGAACTACCAGGACCATCTGGAAGTGAGTGTCTATGCGCGCACGCGCCGGCCCATCAGCCTCTTGGGGCAGGACCAGGGGCTGCGCGCGCTGCGCCATGGGTTGCAGTGGCAACTGCTGCGCAGCGGGCTGCTCACCTCCAATGTCGTCGAGTCTGGCGGGTTTGTGGACACCCTGGGAACGGGCCGCCCCGACGTGCAGTTCCATGTGCTGCCGGTGCTGGTGGGCGATGTGGAGCGCGAACCTTTGCCGGGCCATGGCTTGTCGATCAACCCCTGTTTTCTGCGCCCGCAGTCGCGCGGCACGGTGTCGCTGCGCAGCCCCGATCCGGCGCATCCCATCCTGTTCGATGCGGGGGCGCTGCGCGTGCAGGCCGACGTGGACACGCTGGTGCGCGGGGTGAAACTGGCGCGCAGGATCTTGCGGGCGCCCGCACTGGCAGAAGTTGTCGAGCACGAGCTGCTGCCCGGCGCTGAGGCCACGCTCAGCGACGCGCAGGTCGAGGCCCATGTGCGCTCCCACGCCAAGACGGTTTACCACCCCGCAGGCACCTGCCGCATGGGTGGCGACGCCACATCGGTGGTGGACACGCACCTGCGTGTGCGGGGTGTGGCGGGCCTGCGGGTGTGTGATGCCTCGGTGATGCCCACGCTGCCATCGGGCAACACCAACGCGCCCACCATCATGCTGGCCGAGCGCTGCGCGGAGTTTGTATTGCAGGCCGCTTGAACATGCGCGCACAGGCAACACCGGCTGCGCTCTGGGGCAATGGGGCAAGGCCCTTGCTGCCTAGACTGAACTTCTCTCTTTGCCGCATCCATAACGACACCCACCATGAATCCATTTGATCTTTCCAGCCAGCAGCTCCAAGGCGCCAAGTTCCTGTCCGAGCGGCGCGTCGGCAATGTCATCGGCGGTGTGAGTGGACCGGCGCTGTCGGGCCGCTGGCTGCCCGTGACCGATCCGGCCACCGAGATGGTGGTGGCCGAGGCGCCCGACAGCGATGCGGCAGACATAGCCCGGGCCGTGGCCAGCGCCCAGCGTGCGTTTGACAGCCATGTCTGGCGCGGCCTGCGCCCTGCAGACCGCGAAAAGCTGTTGTTCAGGCTGTCGGAGCTGATCGAACGCCATGCCGACGAGTTGAGTGCGCTGGAGACATTGCAAAGCGGCAAGCTGCAAGGTATTGCGCGCGCTATCGATGTACAGGCCGGTGCCGAGTTCGTGCGCTACATGGCCGGCTGGGCCACCAAGCTCGAAGGCCAGACGCTCGACAACTCCATCCCGATTCCCGGCCCGCAGTGGGTCACCTACACGCGCCGCGAACCGGTGGGCGTGGTCGGCGCCATCGTGCCCTGGAACTTCCCGCTCGCGATCGCGCTGTGGAAGATCGCCCCCGCGCTGGCCGCTGGCTGCACGGTGGTGCTCAAGCCCTCGGAAGACACGCCACTCACAGCCCTGCGCCTGGCGCACCTGGCGCTGGAGGCGGGCATCCCCGAAGGGGTGCTGAACGTGGTGTGCGGGCGCGGCGCGACAGCCGGTGCGGCACTGATCGCCCACCCGGGTGTGCGCAAGCTCAGCTTCACCGGCTCGACGGCCGTGGGCAAGGTGGTGGGGCACGCGGCGGTGGAGAACATGGCGCGCTTCACGCTGGAGCTGGGCGGCAAGAGCCCGGCTGTGGTGATGGAGGACGCCGACCCGTCGCAGGTGGCACAGGGCATCGCCACGGGCATCTTTTTCCACCAGGGCCAGGTGTGCACGGCCAGCTCACGCTTGCTGGTGCACCGCAGCCTGTACCGCCGCGTGCTGGACGAGTTGGCGGGCATCGCCCAGGGCATGAGGATCGGCTCCGGCTTCGATGCCGCCACGCAGTTCGGGCCGCTGACATCGAAAGCACATTTCGCGCGTGTGATGGATTTCATCGCATCGGCCAAGGCCGAGGGCGCCACGCTGGTGGCGGGTGGTGAGCGTGTTCACGATGCCGGCTGTTTTGTGCAGCCCACGATTTTTGCCGACACCACGGCGCAGATGCGTGTGGTGCGTGAAGAAGTGTTTGGCCCCGTGCTGGCGGTGGCGCCATTCGACGACGTGGAAGACGCCATCGCTGCCGCCAACGACACCCCCTATGGGTTGGCCGCCAGCCTGTGGACCCAGAGCCTGTCCCATGCCCACCGCATCGTGCCCCGCCTGCAGGCGGGCGTGGTGTGGGTGAACGCGCACAACGTGCTGGATGCCGGG
This sequence comes from Acidovorax sp. GW101-3H11, assembly GCF_001633105.1. Lineage (GTDB taxonomy): Bacteria > Pseudomonadota > Gammaproteobacteria > Burkholderiales > Burkholderiaceae_C > Acidovorax. Next base: position 74,814 of record NZ_LUKZ01000012.1, on the reverse strand, counting down.
CTGCCCCTGGGTGGCATCAAGCAATCGGGGACCGGACGCGACCTCGGGCGTGCGGCGGTCGAGGGCTTCACCGAGTTGAAGAGCGTGTGCATGGCCGTCTGATGCACGCCAGGCCGCAAGGCCGCGACGAAACCACAAACCACAAACCAAGGAGACAACCACCATGAACATCTATCGCATCGCCGCATTGTCGGCAGTGACCCTGGCCGCATCCTTCGCGTCCTCTGGCGCCTTCGCTCAGTCCAAGTGCGGCCTGGGCAATGGCAAGAAGGCCGATGGCGAGCCCATCGCCGTCGGCGCTGTGGTCGGCAAGACGGGGCCGGACGATTTCAGCTCGTCGGCACAGGCGGCTGCCGCCTATTTCAAGTGCGTGAACGAGAACGGTGGCATCAACGGCCGCCCGGTGGAGTACCTCGTTGCCGATGACCAGTGGAACCCCGAGACGGCCGCACAGGTGGCCAGCAAACTCGTCAAGGACCGCAAGGTGGTGGCACTGGCGGGCAACACCAGTTTTGTGGAGTGTGGTGCCAACGCCAAGATGTATGCCGACGAGGGCGTGATGGTGGTGGCCGGCACCGGTGTGCCGCGCGAATGCTTCAACGCGAAGAACTATGTGCCCGTCAATTCCGGCCCGCGCATCAGCGCCACCATCGCCGCGATGTATGCCGCGCAGGCCTACAAGAGCAAGAAGATGGTCTGCATCATTCCCAACATTCCGAGCCTGGGCAACTGGGCCTGCGAAGGGCCCAAGGCCTGGGGCAAGGCCAATGGCGTCGAGGTCGAGACCATCGCCATCGACCCGGGTTCGGCCGATGCCACGTCGGTGATGCTGCAGGCGGCCTCCAAGAAGCCCGACACCATCATCATGAACGTGCCCAAGGGCATCCTGGTGCCCATGCTGGCCGCAGCCGAGCAGCAGAACCTGGGCAAGAAAATCCATTTCGTCTCAGCGGCACCGGCCTACAGCGCCGATGTGCCCAAGGCCATTGGCCCGTACTGGAACAAGAACTTTGCCGTCAACCTGGAGTTCAACCCGCTGGAGTCCAAGGGGGCCGACAACCTGAACTGGCAGGCCGTCATGAACTCCCACGGTGCCAAGACCGATCCGCGCGACACCTTCTCGCAGGCCGGTTACCTGGCGGCCCGGCTACTGACGGAAACGCTGCTGAAAATGGACCCGAAGAAGATCGACCGTGCCTCTGTCACCGAAGCGCTGCGCAAGGTGGGCGACTTCCGCAGCGACATCCTGTGCAACCCCTTCTACGTGGGGTCCGGAAACCGCCACAACGCCAACAACGCAGGGCCCATGGTGGTGGTCGATGGCAACGGCTTCACCACCGTCTCCAAGGGCTGCCTTATGGCCGACGACCCGGAGCTGGTGGATGTGCGCGCCGATGAGAAAAAGCTCGGCCTGAAGTGACACCGCACCGTGATGTGACCAGGATCGCTTGCCATGCCTGACTTGTTGCCTTTTGTTGTCTCCGGCCTGGGGGTGGGGGCGGTCTACGCACTGTCCGGGGTGGGGCTGGTGGTGCTCTACCGCTCGTCCGGGGTGTTGAACTTTGCGTTTGGCGCGCTGGGTGCGCTGGGGGCCTACGTTGCCTGGTCGATGCTGGAGTCCGGCTGGCCGCAGGCCCTGGCCTGGGCTGCCAGCGTTGTGGTGGCCATGTTGTTGTCGCTCGCCTATGGCCGCCTCATCGCCCCCCATCTGGCGCAGCGCAACCCCACCATCCGGGGCATTGGCACCCTGGGCTTTGCGCTGGTGGTGCTGGGTTTTACCGAGTGGTTCTGGGGCGAGCAGCCCCGGCGCCTGGTGTTGCCCACCGATGCGGGGGCGCTGGAGCTGGCCGACGTGCGACTGACCTACACGCGGGTCATTGGCCTGGCTCTGGCGGTGGCGATGATGGTAGGCATCGGCCTGCTGCTGGCGCGCACGCGGGTCGGTCTGAAGATGCGGGCGCTGGCCAACGACCGCGACCTGAGCGCGCTGCTGGGCATTCGCGTGCTGCAGGTGGACACGGTAGCCTGGGTGCTCAGCGGCGCCTTCGCGGGCGTGTGTGGCCTGCTGCTGGCCAATATCGTGCGCCTGCAGGCCACGCTGCTGACCTTCATGGTGATCCCCGCCTTTGCCGCCGCCATCATCGGCCGGCTGGAATCGCTGCCCGCCACGGTGGTGGGGGGCATCCTCATTGGCGTGCTGGAGGCTGTGGCCATCGTGGTTCCGGGCTTGGCCTCGTTCCGCAGCGCCACCCCCTTCCTGGTGGCGCTCCTCATGATCGCCTTTCATCAATCGAACACCCGCGTGGCTTAGGCATGACGCCCATTTCTATTGCAAGCCCTATGGCAACTCCTCCCTCCATCGATGCGCTGCAGATTGCGCTGGATCGGGTGCGGCGCGAGCGGCTGCGCTCCCTGCTGGTGATGTTGGGCACGCTGCTGGTGCTGGGCGCCGTGTTGCCCTGGCTGGCCAATGCCTACTGGACCAAGACCTTCAGTTCGGCGCTCGCGCTGTCGGTGGCGGCCGCTGGCGTGGGCCTGCTCTACGGCCAGCTGGGCCTGGTGTCGCTGTGCCAGTTTGCGCTGCTGGGCGTGGGGGGCTGGGTGGCCCTGCGCATCAGCCATGGCAGCGGCCTGCCGTTCGAGTTGTGTGTGCTGGCGGCGGGCCTGGTGTCGGCCCTGGTCGGCATGCTGGCGGGTTTGCCGGCGCTGCGCTTGAAGGGGCTGTACCTGGCGCTGGTCACCCTCATGCTCGCTGGCGGCTTTCAGGTGGTCATCACGGTCGTGGGTTTTCCGGACGGTGGCCCGGGCTGGTTGGGCCGGGTGGAGGGGAGCGAGCGCCTGCTGATGGCGCGCCCGGCGGTGGCCACCTCCGACTCCGCCTACCTGCGCTATGTGGTGCTGTGGCTGGCGGCCGTGCTGGCGTTGATCGAACTGCACCGCCGCACACGCGCAGGCCGCTCCTGGGCATTGATCCGCAGGGGCGAGGCGGCTGCCCTGGGGGCTGGGGTCAACGTGCTGCTCTACCAGACCTGGGCCTTCGCACTGGCCGGCTTCTGTGCCGGTGTGGGCGGCGCGCTGCTGGCCGGTGGGGTGGGGCAGCTGGACGGGCGGGCTTTTGGGGCCAGCGAGTCGGTGATGCTGTTCGCGCTGTCGGTGGTGGGCGGTGTGCACCATTGGCTGGGAGCCATCATCGCGGGCCTTCTGCTGCGTGCGGTGCCATCGCTGTTGACTGATTTCAACGTCAATGGTTTTCTGGCCATGGTCTTTTTTGGCGCGGCCCTGCTGCATGCGCTGATCACGGCGCAAGAGGGCGTGGCAGGGCAGGTGCTGAGCCTCCTGCACCGTGTGCGTGCGCGCTGGACTGCAGGGAGTGCCCCATGATCGCCATCAGCAACCTGACGGTGCAGTTCGGCGGCGTCAAGGCCCTCACGCAGCTGGATGCGGTGCTGGACCACCACGTGTGTGGCCTCATCGGCCCCAATGGCGCGGGCAAGACGACGCTGGTGAATGTGCTCAGCGGCCTGGTGCAGCCGCGCACCGGCCATATCGCGGTGGACGGCACCGACCTGCTGGCCCTCACGCCGACACAGCGCGTGCGCTTCGGCTTGCGGCGTTCGTTCCAGACCGAGCAGGTGGTGGAAGACCTGGACGTGTGGAGCAATGTGCTGGCCATGCTGGACCATGTACCCCACGAGCGCGCACGCGCCAAAGCCGAGGTGGGGCGCGTGATCGAGTACGTGGGCTTGGCCTCCGTGGCCACCGTGCTGGGGGCTCGGCTGAACCTGTTCCAGCGTCGCATGGTCGAGGTGGCCAAGGCCCTGGTGGGGGCGCCCCGCCTGCTGCTGTTCGACGAACCCGGTGCGGGGCTGACCGAGCAAGAGGCCGTCTTCCTGCGCCGTGCCTTGTTGGGCATCCAGGATTTTTGCGGAGCCCAGGTGCTGTTGATCGACCATGACGTGGACCTGATCAAGGCGACCTGCACGCAGACCCTGGTGCTGGACTTCGGCCAGCGGCTGGCCCTGGGGCCGACGCAGCAGGTGCTCGAAGACCCTGCGGTGCGCCGCGCCTACCTCGGTACGGAGGAGTGAAAACCATGCTGAGTATGAACAATCTGGTGGTGCAGCGCGGCGGCAAGCACGTGTTGCATGGTGTGTCGCTGCAGGTGGCACCCGGGCAGATCACCGCGCTGGTGGGGGCCAATGGGGCGGGCAAGTCCAGTCTGGTCATGGCGCTGGCGGGGGCGTTGCCGCTGGTGGCAGGCCACATCGAACTCGATGGGGTGGCGCTTTCGGGGCGCAGGCCCGAGGCGGTGCGCGCCGCCGGCGTGGCCGTGGTGCCCGAGGGGCATCGCGTGCTCGGTGACCTGTCGGTGCACGACAACCTGCGCGCTGCCGCTACGGCCTGGCCTGCGCGCCAGGTGCAGGCAGAGGTGGACCGCGTTCTGGCGGTGATGCCCGAGCTGTCGGAGAAGATGGGTGCGCTCGGCCGCTCGCTTTCGGGGGGGCAGAAGCAGATGGTGTGCGTGGCGCAGGCATTGATCGCACGGCCGCGCTACCTGGTGCTGGACGAACTGTCGCTGGGGCTGGCGCCCATGGTGGTCAAGCGGCTGGTGGCCTTGGTGCAGCAGGTGGCGGCGCAGGGCGTGGGGGTGCTGCTGATCGAGCAGTTCACCAGTGTGGCCCTGGCGGTGTCGGAAGATGCCTATGTGCTTGAACGGGGGCGGGTCGCGTTTGGCGGCCCGGCCCAGACCCTGCGCGAACAGCCGGAGATCCTGCACAGCAGCTACCTGGCAGCCTGACTTCAAGCCGTGCAAAGCCCCCCGAGCAGCCCGCCTGCCCGGGGGGCTTTTTCTTCAGGCGCAGCGATAGCGCAACACGCGGGCCACAGGCCGCAGCACGCCTCAACCGGCGCACCCTGGCCCGTGCAGCCAGGCAAGGGCAGCCCCCAGCGACTCAGGGAGCCGTTCCCGCTCAATGCAGGTTGTCGCGCTTGAGGAAGGCGCTGGGGGTGGTGCCGAACTCGCGCTTGAACAGGCGGCAGAAATGCGCGTTGCTGTTGAATCCCCAGCGGTAGGCCAGTGCAGAAATGGACACGGTGGATACATCGGCGCCCGCCAGGGCCTGCCTGCAGCGCTCCAGCCGTGACAGCCATATCTGGCGATCCAGCGTGTGGGCTTCGCCCTGGAACAGAGTGTGCAGATAGCGCTTGGAGCAGCGCATTTCGTGTGCGATGCGTTCCACGGTCAGGTCCGCGTCGTCCAGGTGGCTCTGGATGTATTGCCGCACCCGTGCGCGCATGGCTTCGGGTAGCGGCATGCGTTCGGGGGCATCGCCGCGTTGGGCCTGCAGTGCCTGTGCTAGCAGGCCCAGCGTGGTCTCCGACAGGGGTTCGCCCACGGTATCGGGCAGGGTGCTCAGCTGCGCCGCCAAGGCGCCCAGAAACGACGACAGCACTTGGTACAGGGCCCGCAGCTCGGGCGCATCGGCTTCGCAGGTGTGTAGCGAGCCCAGTGGCAGGTGGCCGAGCTTGCCACGCGGGATCTGCACCACCAGCTGGCGGATCGACTCCTGCGAGGTGATGGTGTAGGGAACGCTCGGGTCGTACAGGCTCCAGTCCCCGGGATGCAGGCAGAAGTTTGCGTCGCGCTGGCGGATGTCGCTCACGCCCTTGAGCTGCAGCAGCAGCTTGAAACTGTCGTGGCGCGGGTCGCTGGCGACCCGGTCGCGCAGGATGCGGTGGGCGGGGGCGTCAATGGTCAGCATGCGCAGCGCTCCGGCTTCCCAAGCCTTCATGCGTGCATCAAAGGGCTCCTCGCTCATCGCCTGCGCCTGCAAGGGGCCAAAGTAGTGGTCCGAGGCCGATTGCCATTGCTGGAGCTGTTGCCGCAGCGGCAAACCATGGGTTTCGTGGGTCGCGCATTTCATGCTGTGTCTCCAGTTGGGGCCCATCTTCGCGGGCTCGCAGCGCTTGCAAAGAGCGCGTGATTCGATCACAAAACCGCCCGCGGCGTACCACGGGTTTTCGAGCGTGCGCAGCCTGCAGGTGCTTGGCTACGGCAGCGCGCTCAGCTTCCGTCGTCGCTGTCGGGGGCTGTGCCGAGCTTGGCAATTACCTCGTCCAGCGTGGCATAGAGGTGTGCAATGAACTCGACGCCCAACTGGTTCTCCAGCTCGCGGTAGGTGGCCTCGATCGTGGGCGCCAGACTGGCGGCCAGCGCCTTGCCTTTGGGCGTGACCGACACCCGCACCCGGCGCTGGTCGTTTTCCAGCCGCTCGCGCAGCACCAGGCCCAGGTCGTCCATGCGCGCCAGGATGCCGGCCAGACTGGGGCTCGACAGACGGCAGATGTCGCCAATCTGGCGGGGCTCCAGCGGCCCGTGGTCGAGCAGGGCGCGTACCACGCGCCATTGCTGCTCGGTGAGGCCGGCCATGTTGAGGATGGGCCTGAAGCGTGCAAAGACGCTCTCACGGGCCTGCAGAAACAGCAGCGGCAGGTTGCGATGGACAAGGTCCAGTGGTTTTGAATCCATACATGTGAATCATCCTCGAAACGGACTGAGGGCCTGGATCTCCGCGTAAACCCCGGGAAAAAACAGGCGGTGGATGTTGACTTGCTCACATGTTAGCAAATAAGATACTCACATATTAGCAATTAACTGCCATGCACTCAAACCCCTGCCATCTGGAGTTCGATGTTGCGCCCTACCGGCTGTCCGGGGTGGTGTACGGAACCCTCCTCAACCACGAGCCCGCGATTGCCTCGCTCGGGCCCGCTGCCGAGTTGCCGCCCTACAAGGCGCCCGCCAAGGCGCCGGTTCTGTACATCAAGCCACGCAACACCTTGGCGGGCCTTGGGGATGCCGTGGTGGTGCCCGCCGATGCCCCCGAGCTGGAGATCGGCGCTTCGCTGGGCATCGTCATCGGCCGCACTGCGTGCCGCGTGGCGCCAGAGCAGGCGCTGGACCACGTTGCGGGCTACACCATCGTGAACGACATCAGCGTGCCCCATGGCCTGTTCTACCGGCCCTCGATTCGCTTCAAGGCGCGCGATGGCTCTTGCCCCATCGGGCCCATGGTCGTGCCCTGCAGCGCGGTGGGCAACCCCGATGCCCTGGATGTACGCGTTTGGGTGGACGGTGCCCTGGTGCACGCCACCACCACGGGCGAGCGGCGGCGCACGGTGGCGCGCCTGCTGGCCGATGTGACGGAGTTCATGACCTTGTCGCCCGGCGATGTGCTCATGCTGGGGGTGTCTGCCGATGCTCCGCGTGTGCGGGCCGGGCAGCAGGTCCGCATCGAGATCAAGGGCCTGGGCCAGCTCGACAACCGGTTGGTGAATGAAGGAGTTTCGCAATGAAGAAGGCAAGGGTGGCCTATGCAGGCGCCATTCATGAGGCAACCCCCCATGGCGAGCAGATCCGACTGGCCGATGGCCGCGTGCTGGAGCAGGGTGAGGTGGTCTGGCTGCCGCCTTTCGAAGTGGGCACCATCATCGCGCTGGGCCTGAACTATGCCGACCACCTCAAGGAGCTGTCGGGCGAGCTGACCGTGACCACGAAGGACGAACCCCTGGTGTTCCTCAAGGGCCCGGGCGCCTTGATCGGCCACAACGGTCAGACGCGCCGGCCGGCCGATGCGGCCTTCATGCACTACGAGTGCGAACTCGCGGTGGTCATTGGCAAGACCGCACGGGGCGTCAAGAAGGCCGACGCCCTGCAGCATGTGGCGGGCTACACGGTGTGCAACGACTACGCGATCCGCGACTACCTGGAGAACTGGTACCGGCCCAACCTGCGCGTGAAGAACCGCGACACCTGCACCGTGCTGGGCCCCTGGTTCGTGGATGCCGCCGATGTGCCCGATCCGCACGATCTGCAACTGCGCACCCTGGTCAATGGCCAGGTAGTGCAGCAGGGGCACACGGGCAACATGGTCAATGACATTGCCGAGCTGATCGAGTACCTGAGCGGCTTCATGACGCTGCGCGCGGGCGACGTGATCTTGACGGGCACGCCCGAAGGCGTGGTGAACGTCAGCGTGGGCGACCAGGTGGTCACCGAGATCGACGGCATCGGCCGGCTGGTGAACACCATCGTGGGCGACGAAGCCTTCGGCCGCTGACTTCCCTCCCAAAAAATATCCCTGCTTCCTGGAGATTCCTCTCATGCGCATCCAACACCTGATCGGCGGCAAGCCCGTCGAAAGCCGCGAATACTTCGAGACCGTCAACCCCGCTACGCAGGAGGTGCTGGCGGAGGTGGCCAGCGGTGGCGCGGCCGAAGTCCATGCCGCCGTGGCCGCCGCCAAGGACGCCTTTCCCGCCTGGGCCGGCTTGCCCGCCCCCGAGCGCGCCAAGCTCGTGCGCAAGCTCGGCGACCTGATCGCCGCCGAGGTGCCCACGCTGGCACTGACAGAAACCAAGGACACGGGCCAGGTGATCGGCCAGACCGGCAAGGCGCTGATTCCGCGTGCTGCCGACAACTTCTATTACTTTGCCGAGATGTGCACCCGCGTGGACGGCCACACCTACCCCACGCCCACCCACCTGAACTACACGCTGTTCCACCCGGTGGGCGTGTGCGCATTGATCTCGCCGTGGAACGTGCCCTTCATGACGTCCACCTGGAAGGTAGCTCCCGCCCTGGCCTTCGGCAACACGGCGGTGCTCAAGATGAGCGAGTTGTCGCCCCTGACGGCTGCGCGCCTGGGCGAGCTGGCGCTCGAAGCGGGCATTCCGGCCGGTGTGCTGAATGTGGTGCATGGTTATGGCAAGGACGCGGGCGAGCCGCTGTGCACACACCCCGACGTGCGCGCGATTTCGTTCACGGGCTCCACGGCCACGGGCAACCGCATCGTGCAGGCCGCAGGCCTCAAGAAGTTCAGCATGGAGCTGGGCGGCAAGAGCCCGTTCGTGGTGTTTGCCGACGCCGATCTGGACCGCGCGCTCGACGCCGCCCTCTTCATGATCTTCTCCAACAACGGAGAGCGCTGCACCGCCGGTTCGCGCATCCTGGTGCAGAAGTCCATCTATGCCGACTTCGCAGAGAAGTTCGCGGCCCGCGCGCGCCGCATCGTGGTGGGGGACCCGCTGGATGAGAAGACCATCGTCGGTCCGATGATCAGCCAGGCCCATCTGGCCAAGGTGCGCAGCTATATCGAACTGGGCCCGAAAGAGGGCGCCACCCTGCTGTGCGGCGGCCTCGGCACGCCCGACCTGCCGGCCCATCTGCAAAAGGGCAACTTCGTGCTGCCCACGGTGTTCGCGGACGTGGACAACCGCATGAAGATTGCCCAGGAAGAGATCTTCGGCCCCGTGGCCTGCCTGATCCCGTTCGAGGACGAGGCCGAAGCGATCCGCCTGGCCAACGACATCCAGTACGGCCTGTCGAGCTACGTCTGGACCGAGAACATTGGCCGGGCACACCGCGTGGCGGCCGGCATCGAGGCAGGCATGTGTTTCGTCAACAGTCAGAACGTGCGCGACCTGCGCCAGCCCTTCGGCGGCACGAAGGGCAGCGGCACGGGGCGCGAAGGTGGCACCTGGAGCTACGAGGTGTTCCTGGAGCCCAAGAACATTGCGGTGTCGATGGGGAGCCACCACATTCCGCACTGGGGTGTTTGACCTGCGGCCTGGACCACGTCGTACCCCGCAAGCATCCAATCGAACCACAGAACAGCCGAGAAATACAGGAGCAAAGAATGGGACAACTCGCACTGGCAGCCAAAATCACCCACGTGCCCTCCATGTACCTGAGCGAACTGGAGGGACCGCAAAAAGGGTTCCGCCAGGCCGCCATCGACGGCCATGCAGAAATCGGCCGCCGCTGCCGGGAGCTGGGCGTGGACACCATCGTGGTGTTCGACACGCACTGGCTGGTGAACGCCAACTACCACATCAACTGCGCGCCGCAGTTCCAGGGGGTGTACACCAGCAACGAGCTGCCCCACTTCATCAGCAACCTGGACTACGCGTTTCCCGGCAATCCGGAGCTGGGGCAGCTGCTGGCCCAGGCCTGCTGCGCACAGGGCGTGGAGACCCTGGCCCACCCCGCGACCACGCTGGCGCCCGAGTACGGAACGCTGGTCCCCATGCGCTACATGAACGCCGACCAGCACTTCAAGGTGGTGTCGGTGTCGGCTCTGTGCCAGGTGCACTATCTGGCCGACAGCGCGCGCCTGGGCTGGGCCATGCGCCGGGCCATTGAAGAGCACTACGACGGCACCGTGGCCTTTCTGGCCAGCGGCAGCCTGAGCCACCGCTTTGCCCAGAACGGCCTGGCCCCCGAATTTGCCCAGAGGATCTGGAGCCCCTTCCTGGAGACGCTGGACCACCGCGTCATCGAGATGTGGCAGGCGGGCGACTGGGCCACGTTCTGCGAGATGTTGCCCGAGTACGCGGCCAAGGGCCATGGCGAAGGGTTCATGCACGACACCGCCATGCTTGTGGGTGCACTGGGCTGGTCGGAGTACGCGGGCCGGGCGGAGGTGGTGACGCCGTATTTCGGCGCCTCGGGCACAGGGCAGATCAACGCCATCTTCCCGGTCACCCCGCAGACGGGGCGTGCGATTCCGGCGGCGCAGGCCTCCTCGGCCTCGGGCTACCAGGCCTTCAGCCGCCTCTAACCCGTCCTTGACCCGCACCTGAGCCGGAGCCGCGCCATGCCCCACCTGGTCATCCTCTACACCCCCAACCTGGACCTGCCCGCCGCACAAGGCGGCAGTGACATGGCGGCGCTGTGCCGCACGCTGGCCCGCACCTTGTGCGCCCAGGTGGATGAAGCGGGCAAGCCGGTGTTCCCCACCGGCGGCGTGCGCGTGCTGGCCTACCCGGCTGCGCACTGCGCCGTGGCCGATGGCGGGGCCGCCGGGCTGGCGGCGGGGGATGGCGCGGGCTATGCCTTCGTCTACCTCAACCTGCGCATGGGGCGCGGCCGTGGCGCTGCCACCCACCTGTCCGTGGGCCGCGCGCTGGAGGCCACAGCCCAGGCCCATTTTGCTGCGCTGCTGGCGTCGCGCCACATCGGCATCACCTTGCAGATCGACGAAGGTCCCGAGGTGTTCGACGCCAAACACAGCTCCATCCACCCCCTGTTCCACAAGCCGGCCAACCGCTGACGGCCCCTACAACACCATGCTTTCACAAGACACCGTGGGCGCCCTGGCGCGCGCGCTCCAAGACGCACGTATGACCCGCACGCAGCTGCGCCACTTCTCGCTGCAGTACCCCGAGATGACCATCGAGGACGGCTACGCCATCCAGCGCGAATGGGTGCGGCTGGAGCTGGCCGAGGGCCGCACCATCAAGGGCCGCAAGATCGGTCTGACCTCGCGGGCGATGCAGATCGCCAGCCAGATCACCGAGCCCGACTATGCACCTCTGATGGACGACATGTTCTTCGATGCCGGTGGCGATATTCCCTTCGAGCGCTTCATCGCGCCGCGCGTGGAGGTGGAGCTGGCCTTCATCCTGGGCAAGCCCCTGAAAGGCCCGGGCGTCACGCTGTTTGACGTGCTTTCGGCCACCGACTATGTGGTGCCCGCCATCGAGATCATCGACTCGCGCATCGAGCAGTTCGACCGCGAGACCCGCGTGATGCGCAAGGTCTTCGACACCATCTCGGACTTCGCCGCCAATGCAGGCATCGTGCTGGGCGGCCGCCCCGTCAAGCCCCTGGATGTGGACCTGCGCTGGGTGGGCGCGCTTTTGCACAAGAACGGCGTGATCGAGGAGAGTGGCCTGGCTGCCGCCGTGCTCAACCACCCGGCGAATGGCGTGGCCTGGCTGGCCAACAAGATCGCGCCCTATGGCGAGCAGCTCAACGCGGGCGATGTGGTGCTGGCGGGCTCGTTCACACGCCCCACGGCGGCGGTGGCGGGCGACAGCTTCCATGCCGACTACGGCCCGCTGGGCTCCGTGTCCTTCCGTTTTGTGTGAGGCCTTTGCCATGATGCAGATCCCCAACAATCGGTTTCGCAATGCGCTGCGCGAAGGCCAGCCGCAAATTGGCCTGTGGGTGGGGCTGGCTGATGCCAACGCCGCCGAGGCGCTGGCCGGCTGCGGTTTTGACTGGCTGCTGCTGGACGGCGAACATGCGCCCAACGACGTGCGCAGCGTGCTCGACCAGCTGCGGGCCGTGGCGCCATACCCCGCGCACCCCGTGGTGCGCCCGGTGCAGGCCGATGTGGCGCTGGTCAAGCAGTACCTGGATGTGGGCGCGCAGACCCTGCTCATCCCCATGGTCGATACGCCCGAGCAGGCGGCCCTGATGGTGCGGGCCATGCGCTATGCACCCGAAGGCATCCGGGGCATGGGTGCCGCGCTGGCGCGGGCCTCGCGCTGGAATCAGGTGGAGGACTACCTGAACTGCGCCAACGGCGAGATGTGCCTGCTGGTGCAGGCCGAGACCCCGCTGGCGATGCAGAACCTGCAGGCCATCGCAGCGACCGACGGCGTGGACGGCGTGTTCTTCGGCCCTGCGGACCTGTCGGCGTCGATGGGATACCGGGGCCAGGCCAGCCACCCCGCAGTGCAGCGGGCCATCCTGGAGGGCATTGCCACGGTGCGTGCGGTCGGCAAGGCCCCCGGCATCCTGATGGCAGACCGCCAGCTGGCCCAGAGCTACCTCGACGCGGGTGCCCTGTTCGTGGCCGTCGGTGTGGACACCACGCTGCTGGTGCGCAGCGCTACAGAGCTGGCGCGCAGCTTTGGCCGCAACTCGGCGCCTGTGCCAACGAGGGTGCCCCTGGCTGGCGGTGGCAACCCCTACTGACAGGCCCATCCACACATAGACAACCCGGCACCGGGCACTGCAGCAGGCAGTGCCCGCAGCGCAGCCTTTTTCCGTTTTTCCCCGAGCCAGCCACCAAGCCGGCCTTTTTTCCAACCATTCCCTGTGAGGAGACACCCCATGTCCACATTCAACCTCTCCCGCCGCGCGGCCCTGTGCACCGCCGCGATGTCCCTGAGCGGCCTGCCCATGGCCACCCTGGCGCAGGACAAACGCCCCCTCGAGTGGGTGGTCGGCATGGCGGCCGGTGGCGGCACCGACATCGTTGCGCGCACCGTGGCCGACCAGATGAGCAAGACGCTGAACCAGACCATCGTGGTGGTCAACAAGCCCGGCGCTGCGCACAACATCGCTGCGGACTATGTGGCACGCTCCTCCACCCCGGCCAACCTGCTGCTCACGGGCGACTACGCCGTGCTGGCCACCAACCCCTGGCTGTACAGCAAGCTGTCGTACAACGCCGACCGGGACCTGTCATCGGTGGGCATGCTGGTGCGTTTCCCGCTGATCCTGGTGGTGTCGCCCAAGCTGCCCGTCAAGAACTTCAAGGAGTTCGTGGCCTGGGCCAAGGCCCAGCCTGGCGGCGTCAACTATGCATCGCCCGGCGCGGGCACGCCCCACCACCTGACCATGGAGCTGCTGCGCCAGCAGACCGGCTTGAACATGACCCATGTGCCTTACCGGGGTGTCACGCCGGCCATCCAGGACATCATGGGTGGGCAGGTTCCTTTCATGTTTGTCGAGTCGGCGGGCGGTATGCCAAACATCGTGGGGGGCAACCTGCGCGCCATTGGCGTGGCCAGCGCCCAGCGCATGGCCACGCTGCCTGAAGTGCCGACGCTGATGGAGCAAGGCCTCAAGGACTTCGAGGCGTTTGCCTGGCAGGGCATGTCGGTCCATGCGTCCACGTCGCCCGAAGAAATCAAGCGCCTGAGCACCGCGCTGCAGGCCGCACTGAACTCTACGCCGGTGAAGGCACGCTTCCAGGCCCTGGGTGTGGAGGCCATGCCCGGCACGCCCGCGCAGATGAACACCTTTGCCATGGCCGAACGCGCGCGCTGGGGCAAGCTCATCAAGGACATCGGCCTGAAGCTGGAGTGAGCCCTGGGTTCGCTCCGCCCGACACACCACAGCAACCAGACCGTTACGCCATGCACACACTCGCACTCCAGGACCCCAGCCTGCTCAAGGCCCGCTGCTACATCGACGGCCAGTGGGTCGATGCCGACAACGGGGCCACGCTCGCTGTGAACAACCCCGCCAATGGCGCGCTGATCGGCACCATCCCGAACGCGGGCGCTGCGCAAACCCAGACCGCCATCGCCGCCGCTGACCGAGCGTTTGGCCCCTGGAAGGACCGCACGGCCGAGGACCGCGCGCGCATCCTGCGCCGCTGGTTCGAGCTCATGCTGCAGCACCAGGAGGACCTGGCCCTCATCATGACCAGCGAGCAGGGCAAACCCCTGGCCGAAGCCCGGGGTGAGATCGCCTATGCGGCGTCCTACATCGAGTGGTTTGCCGAAGAGGCCCGCCGCATCTATGGCGAGGTGATTCCCTCACCCTGGCTGGACAAGCGCATCGTCGTGACGCGCGAGCCGGTCGGTGTCTGTGCGGCCATCACACCCTGGAACTTCCCGGCCGCGATGATCACGCGCAAGGTGGCGCCCGCGCTGGCCGCCGGGTGCACCATCATCGTCAAGCCCGCCACGCAGACGCCGCTGTCGGCGCTGGCCATGGCCGAACTCGCGGCGCGGGCGGGTGTCCCGGCGGGGGTGTTCAGCGTCATCACCGGCGATGCGCGGCCCATCGGCGCGGAACTCACGGCCAGCCCCGTGGTGCGCAAGCTCACGTTCACGGGCTCGACCGAAATCGGCCGTGTGCTGGCTGCACAGTGCGCACCCACGCTCAAGAAGATGTCGCTGGAACTGGGGGGCAATGCGCCCTTCATCGTGTTCGAGGACGCAGACCTGGATGCGGCCGTGGCAGGGGCCATGGCCTCCAAGTACCGCAACACGGGGCAGACCTGCGTGTGTGCCAACCGCCTGCTGGTGCAGGACGGCGTCTACGACGCCTTCGCCGAAAAACTGGCCCGTACCGTGGCTGCGCTGAAGGTGGGCCACGGCCTGGAGGAGGGCGTGGAGCAGGGCCCGCTGATCGACGAGGCCTCTCTCACCAAAGTGGAGGCGCTGGTCGCCGATGCCAAGGCCCGGGGCGCCCGGGTGGTCACGGGCGGGCGGCGCCACGCGCTGGGCGGCACGTTCTACGAGCCCACGATCCTCGCGGACATCACGCCGGACATGCGCATGGCCCGCGAGGAAATCTTCGGCCCGGTGGCGCCGCTGTTTCGCTTCCACACCGAGGCCGAGGCGATCCAGATGGCCAACGACACCGAGTTTGGCTTGGCGGCCTATTTCTATTCGCGCGATGTGGGGCGGGTCTGGCGTGTCAGTGGCGCGCTGCAGTACGGCATGGTGGGCATCAATGCGGGCGTGATCTCCACGGCAGTGGCCCCGTTCGGCGGCGTCAAGCAGTCGGGCATGGGGCGCGAGGGCTCGGTGCATGGCATTGAGGAATACGTGGACACCAAGTACCTGTGCATGGGCGGCGTCTGAGGAGGCCACCAGGGGGCGTGCAACGCCGTGGACGTTTGAAGAAAAATCAAGAAACACCCGGAGGTCGGCATATGCGGGCAGGATTCCAGCCTTCCACCTCGTTGTCCAGCCGTGCCCGCATGGGCTTGGCTGCGGTTGCCCTGGCCCTGGCGGTCGGTCCGGCCCAGGGGCAAGACATGGCGGGCGTCACGGACAGCGAGATCGTCATAGGCCAGTCGGGCCAACTCAGCGGGCCGTTGTCGGCGCTGACCCACGAGGTGCGCCTGGGGGCGAGCCTCTACTTCGACCAGGTCAACGCTGCAGGCGGTGTGCGCGGCCGCAAGATCCGGGTGGTGGCTCTGGACGATGCCTACGACGCGAAGCAGGCCGCAGACAACACCCGCAAGTTGATCGATGAGGACAAAGTGCTTGCGCTGTTCCAGTACGCTGGTACTCCACCGGCAATGGCTGCCTTTCCGATCGCCGAGGCGCGGGGTGTGCCATTCATTGCGCCGTTCACCGGGTCCGATGCCTTGCGGCAGGCGAACAGCCGCTATGTCTTCAACATCAAGGCGGGTTATGCGGCTGAGCTTGATGCCACCGTGAAGCAGCTGGCCTCGGTCGGCATCTCGCGCATTGCGGCGGTGTACCTGAACAACCCATTCGGCACGGGCGGGCTGGCCGCCGTCGAAAAATCCGTGAAAGCGCACAACGTGGCCTTGCTTGCCCAGGCTCCGCTGGAGGTGGATGGCTCGAAGATGGCCGATGCCGTGGCGGTGGTGGCCAGGCAGTCGCCGCAGGCCATCGTGGTGATCAGCGCTGGCAAGCCCAGCGTGGACTTTGTGGCCGCGTACCTGGGGGCGGGCCACCGCAGCACGTTCTACATGCTGTCGGCCATCAGCAATGCCCAGCTTGTGCAGGCGCTGGGTGAGCGGGCACGGGGCGTGGTGGTCTCCCAGGTCGTGCCGTCGCCGTGGAACCAGAGCATGCCCATCTCGCGGGAGTTCCAGGGGCTGGCCAGGGCGCGGGGCATCACAGAGTTCACGTTCAGCCAGATGGAGGGGTTCATCGCGGCCCGTTTCCTGGTGGAGGCCTTGCAACGCGCCGGGGCCAGGCCCACGCGGGCCAGCCTGGTGCAGGCCATGGAGTCGATGAAAAACGTGAGCCTGGGCGGCTACCCCGTGGAGCTGTCTGCCAGCCAGCACAACTCCAGCAAGTTTGTGGACCTGCTGATGATGGGGCGCGACGGCAAGTTCACCAAGTGAGGCCACGGCCCGGAGCGGGCTGGCGTGCTCCTCAGTGCGAGGTGTCGGTGGGCGCGGGCTGGGGTGCCAGCAGCTCGGGGCACTGCCAGACCAGCAACTCGGCCAGGCGGGTGGTGATCCACGTGGCCTCGGCCACCGAGACGCCCGATTCGGCCGTGCACAGCCCGGCGTGGATGCGCCGCAGGGTCTCGGCTTCGGACGGGGCCTGCACGTGGTAGAGCGTTTGTGCCTGCTCCACCAGGTGGCCGGACAGGTCTTCGCACAGCTCGTAGCGGGCGCGCACCACGGCAGGCTTGTCGGTCAGGCGCTGGCGTGTGTCGCTGTAGACCGCCATGAACGAGGGCGGCACGTGGATCTGGTTGTCGTCGTCCATGGGCACCCTTCAGTCGGGGGTGAAAAGACGCTCGAACTTGGTCTGGTCCGCCGTCAGCTCGAAGCTCACGAGCTGGCCCATCTTCATGTCCGACAGCCGACAGGCCGCAAACAATGTGGTTTTGCCGGCCAGCTCCATCACCTCCAGGTCGATGATGGCGTAGGGGTAGGGGACAAAAACCTGGTGCTCGAAAACGTCCTTGTGCGTGTTGCGGGGCGAGGGGTAGAGCTTGTACAGGTCGGTTTGAATCGTTTGTGTGGCCATGGTCGTTGGTGCGAGCCTGTTCAAAGGGGGCTGCAGTGCGGGTACAGTGCGGGCGAATCGTACAGACAAACCTTTTTACCTATTTATGGCACGAAACAAAAGCGAATGGCCGGCCAAAGTGCTGGCGCTGGTGCGAGGCGGCAATGTGGCCGCCGCCATCGCGCAGATCAAGGTGGCGCCCACGGTTGGTGATGTCACCCGCCTGCAAACCCTGCTGGCCGAATTGCCACCGTCCCCTTCGTTGGCACAGCTGCACAAGGTGGTCGAGGAAGAGCGCGCCCTGCTGGCCGCCCCCCGGCTGCACCGTTCGCCCTGATTGCCCGTTCGCCTTTGCCGTCGTCCGTCCAGTAGAGAGTTTTTCGCCATGACCGTGCCCCGCGTTTCCATCCAGACCGAAGACTTCGACCTGTCTGCCGAGGTGGTGGCGCTGCGCCGTGAGAACAAGGGCGTGGGCGCGGTGTGCAGCTTTGTGGGCACGGTGCGCGACCGCAATGAAGGGGACCAGGTGGCGTCCATGGAGCTGGAGCATTACCCCGGCATGACCGAAAAATCCATCGAGGCCATGGTGGATGAGGCCTTTCGGCGCTTCGACATCTTCGGCGCCCGCGTCATCCACCGCGTGGGGCTGCTGCAGCCGCTGGACCAGATCGTGCTGGTGGCCGTGACCAGCGCCCACCGGGGCCAGAGCTTCCAGGCCTGCGAGTTTTTGATGGACTACCTCAAGACCCAGGCGCCGTTCTGGAAGAAGGAAGAAACCGCCCAGGGCGCCCGCTGGGTGGACGCGCGGGTGAGCGACGACGCCGCGCTGGCGCGCTGGGGCATCACGCTGGGCAACGCGGCCTGACGCGTGGGGCGCGGCGGGGCGCGGCGGGGCAAAAATTTAAAAGAAATTGGCCTTCTCCGCGCTCTGGTAAAGCGTTGGTAGCTATAAAAATTATAGTGATGGGTGCTTGCCTGGCGTGGTGAACCACTGACGCAGGTCAACGGCAGGCCATGGAGCGGGGTGGGGGACTGTCTTGAAATCAGGCACACCTCGCCTCAAATGTTCTGCAATTCGGAGGACATTCACCCATGCGTCTCGACAAATTCACCACCAAGTTCCAGGAAGCCCTGAGCGATGCCCAGAGCATTGCGCTGGGCCATGACAACGCCTACATCGAACCCGTGCATGTGCTGCTGGCCATGCTGCAGCAGGACGACGGCCCCAAGGCGCTGCTGCAGCGTGCGGGCGCCAATGTGCCCGGCCTGCTGACGGCGGCTGAGGCGGCCGTCAAGCGCCTGCCCCAGGTGCAGGGCAACGACCAGGTGCAGGGCGGGCCCGAGCTGGGCCGCGTGCTGCAGGCCACCGAGAAGGAGGCCATCAAACGCGGCGACCCGTTCATCGCCAGCGAGCTGTTTTTGCTGGCCGTGATCGACAGCAAGGGCGACGCCGCCAAGATCGCCAAGGACAACGGCCTGACCCGCAAGAGCCTGGAAGCCGCCATTGACGCCGTGCGCGGCGGCCAGAAAGTGGACAGCGCCGAGGCCGAAGGCCAGCGCGGCGCACTCGCCAAATACTGCCTGGACCTGACCGAGCGCGCGCGCATCGGCAAGCTCGACCCCGTGATTGGCCGCGACGATGAAATCCGCCGCGCCATCCAGGTGCTGCAGCGCCGCACCAAGAACAACCCCGTGCTCATCGGCGAGCCCGGCGTGGGCAAGACCGCCATCGTCGAAGGCCTGGCCCAGCGCATCGTGGCGGGCGAGGTGCCCGAAAGCCTCAAGGGCAAGCGCGTGCTGTCGCTCGACATGGCGGCGTTGCTGGCGGGTGCCAAGTTTCGCGGTGAGTTCGAGGAACGCCTGAAAGCCGTACTCAACGAGCTGGCCAAGGACGAAGGCCAGACCATCGTCTTCATCGACGAGCTGCACACCATGGTGGGCGCGGGCAAGGGCGAAGGCGCGATGGACGCGGGCAACATGCTCAAGCCGGCCCTCGCGCGCGGCGAGCTGCACTGTGTGGGTGCGACCACGCTGGATGAGTACCGCAAGTACATCGAAAAGGATGCGGCGCTGGAGCGGCGCTTTCAGAAAATCCTGGTGGGCGAGCCCAGCGTGGAGGCGACCATCGCCATCCTGCGTGGCCTGCAGGAGAAGTACGAGGTGCACCATGGCGTGGACATCACCGACCCGGCCATCGTGGCGGCGGCCGAGCTGTCCAACCGCTACATCACCGACCGCTTTCTGCCCGACAAGGCGATTGATTTGATCGACGAGGCCGCGTCCAAGATCAAGATCGAGATGGACTCCAAGCCCGAGGTGATGGACAAGCTCGACCGCCGCCTGATCCAGCTGCAGATCGAGCGCGAAGCCGTGCGCCGCGAGAAGGACGAGTCCTCGCAGAAGCGCTTTGCATTGATCGAGGAAGAGATCGGCAAGCTGCAAAAGGAGATTGCCGACTACGACGAGATCTGGCAGTCGGAAAAAGCCCAGGCGCAGGGCAGCGCCCATGTGCGCGAGGCCATCGACAAGCTCAAGTTCCAGATCGAGGAGTTCACCCGCAAGGGCGACTTCAACAAGGTGGCTGAGTTGCAGTACGGCAAGCTGCCCGAGCTGGAAAAGCAGCTGAAAGAAGCACAGGCGCAAGAGGCTGGCAAGGATGGCGCCCCGGCCGCGCGCCGCCTGCTGCGCACCCAAGTCGGTGCCGAAGAAATCGCCGAAGTGGTGAGCCGCGCCACGGGCATCCCCGTGGCCAAAATGATGCAGGGCGAAAAGGACAAGCTCTTGCAGATGGAAGCCAAGCTGCACGAGCGCGTGGTGGGCCAGCAAGAGGCGATTGCTGCGGTGGCCAACGCCATCCGCCGCTCGCGCTCGGGCCTGTCCGATCCCAACCGGCCCACGGGCTCGTTCCTCTTCCTGGGCCCCACGGGCGTGGGCAAGACCGAGCTGTGCAAGGCGCTGGCGGGCTTCCTGTTCGACAGCGAGGACCACCTGATCCGCATCGACATGAGCGAGTTCATGGAGAAGCACTCGGTGGCCCGCCTGATCGGTGCGCCGCCGGGCTATGTGGGTTACGAAGAGGGTGGCTACCTGACCGAGGCCGTGCGCCGCAAGCCCTACAGCGTGCTGCTGCTCGACGAGGTGGAAAAGGCCCACCCCGACGTGTTCAACGTGCTGCTGCAGGTGCTGGACGATGGCCGCCTGACCGATGGCCAGGGCCGCACCGTGGACTTCAAGAACACGGTGATCGTGATGACGAGCAACATCGGCTCGCACCTGATCCAGGCCATGGTGGGGCAGGACTCGCAGGACATCAAGGATGCGGTGTGGGGCGAACTGAAGAACCACTTCCGGCCCGAGTTCCTGAACCGCATTGACGAGACCGTGGTGTTCCATGCGCTGGATGCGCAGCACATTGCGTCCATCGCCAAGATCCAGCTGCAGTTGCTGCAATCCCGGTTGGCCAAGATGGATTTGGAGTTGCAGGTGTCGGATGCGGCCTTGGCAGAATTGGCCAAAGTGGGGTTCGACCCCGTGTTTGGTGCGCGGCCGCTCAAGCGGGCGATCCAGCAGCGCATCGAGAACCCGCTGTCCAAGCTGCTGCTGGAAGGGCGCTTCCCGCCCAAGAGCGTGATTCCGGTCACCGTGAACCCGGTGCTGGAGCCGGGCGTGTTCCAGTTCGGCGTGGCCCCGCAGGGGTGATGCGGGTGTGGGAAGAGGTGGTAGCGCGCATCCGTGCTGCCGCCCCCTCCCCAAATTGTGAAGGAGAGGTGTCGTTTGAATGATTTTGTTGCGGGCGCTGTGCGCCTGTTGCTGCGTGTAGTGGTCATTGCCATGGGGCTGGTGCTGTTTGCCAGCCTGCTGGTGGCCGCCCTGGTGCTGGCCCTGGTGTGGGTGCTGCGCGCAGGCTGGGCGCGCCTCACGGGGCGGCCGGTGGCACCCTGGGTTATGCGCATGGATCCGCGCACGGGTTTCAGCACCGTGTTCCGCTCTACCGAGCGGTGGTCTTCAAGCCGCCGTGGCGCCGCAGCACCGGCCGATGCCGGTGAAGAAGCAGCTGCGTCGCGCCGGGGCGGCATCCTGCCGGGTGCGGCCCAGGTGACCGACGTGGAAGCGCGCGAAGTCCGTTGACGGGGCATGGCCCCACGGGCCGCGCCCACCTCTGCGTGTGGGCGCCTGCAGCAGTTTTTTTGACGGCGGCACACCCGCCTTGTGCGTGATGCGCCCATGGGGGTGTCTTCTATGATCCAGACATGACACCAGCCGATATCCACGCCCATTTCGATCTCCAACGCCAGGCGAGCCGCGCGCATGTGGATGTGCCACTGCTCGTGCGCCGGGAGCGGCTGCTGCGCATCGCCAAAATGCTCGACGAGCATGGCCCCGTGCTGGCGGCGGCGGTGCAGGCCGACTTTGGCATGCGCTCGCCGCGCCTGACCGAGGTGGCCGATTTCTTCGTGCTGCACACCCTGCTGTCGCACACCCTGAGCCACCTCGCCCAATGGATGAAGCCCCGCAAGGTGCGCACCCCGCTGTACCTGCAGCCCGCCAGCGCACACATCCAGCGCCAGCCGCTGGGGGTGGTGGGCGTGATTGCGCCCTGGAACTACCCGGTGCAACTGGCCCTGGCCCCTGCCATCACCGCGCTGGCCGCAGGCAACCGCGTGATGCTCAAGCCCAGCGAACTCACGCCCCACACCTCGGCCCAGCTCGCGGCCCTGGTGGCCCAGTTTTTCGCGCCCGACGAGTTCTGCGTGGTGCAGGGCGATGCCAACCTGTCGGCGCTGTTTGCCTCGTTGCCGTTCGATCATCTGGTGTTCACCGGCTCCACGGCGGTGGGGCGCAAGGTGGCGCAGGCGGCGGCGCAGAACCTCACGCCCACCACGCTGGAGCTGGGCGGCAAGTCGCCCTGCATCATCGACGGCCACTGCGACATGCAGGACGCGGCGCTCAAGATTGCGCATGGCAAGCTGCTCAACGCCGGGCAGACCTGCATTGCGCCCGACTACGTGCTGCTGCCCCGGGGGCGCGAGGGCGAGTTTGCGCAGGCCTACCTCGCAGCGGTGGCGCGCCTCTTCCCCACCATCGAGGGCAACGCCGACTACGCCTCCATCATCACGCCGCGCCACCATGCGCGCCTGCGCACCATGCTGCAGCAGGCCCAGACGCAGGGGGCCGAGGTGCAGACCATCGACCCGGCTGCAGGCAAGCCCGTGGTGCACACCGTGGGCACGCTGGGCGACGGCGCCAGCCGCCAGATGTTGCCCACGCTGGTGTTCGGCGCCACCTCGCAGATGCAGCTCATGCAGGAGGAGATTTTTGGCCCCATCCTGCCGGTGATCTCGTACGAGCGGCTTGACGATGCCATTGCCCACATCAACGCCGGGCCGCGCCCGCTGGCGCTGTACTGGTTTGGCAACAGCGAAGCGGTGCAGGGCGATGTGCTGCGCCGCACCGTGAGCGGCGGCGTGACGGTGAACGACACGCTGATGCACATTGCGCACGACAACCTGCCCTTTGGCGGTGTGGGCGACAGCGGCTGGGGCGCCTACCACGGCGAGCAGGGCTTTCTGCGCTTTTGCCACCAGAAGTCGGTGCTGGTGCAGTCGCGCTGGGCGATGGGCTCGCTGTTCTACCCGCCCTATGGTGCCCGGTTCGACCAGGTCATGGGGCTGCTGCGCCGCTGGTTGTAGGGGCGGCGGGCTCGCTCTCGGGCCCCTCTTGTGCTGGCGCCGCTGCGGGCCCACCGTCCGGCGGGGCCGGAGGGCGGGTGATGAGCTGCACAATGGCATCGCGCAGCTGGCCGGTAGACACCGGCTTGTGCAGCAGCAGTGCCGAGGTGGACTGCGCATCGCGCAGGCGCTGGGGCGACGTGTCGCCCGTCATGATGATGGCGGGCACGGGCGTGCCCAGGTAGGTGCGCAGCGCCTGCAGCACCTGCTTGCCCGTCTCTTCGTGGCGCAGGCGGAAGTCCGTGATGATGATGTCGGGGGTCACGTCCTCCAGCGCCTCCAGCGCATCGGCGCTGGACTCGGCCGTGAGGCATTGGCAGCCCCAGCTTTGCAGCAGCGACTGCATGCCCAGGCGCACGGCCTCGTCGTCGTCGATGGCCAGCACCTTCAGCCCGGCCAGGCTGCGGGCCGACGGGGCAGGGCTGGCGTCGTCCTCCAGCGCGCCCTGCCAGCGGTCCAGCCACAGCCGAAACACAGAGCCCCTGCCGGGGTGTGAGCGCAGCTCCACCGAGGTCTTCATCTCGCGCGCCAGCCGCTGCACGATGGCCAGGCCCAGGCCCAGCCCTTTGCGACGGTCGCGCTCGGGGTTGCCGAGCTGGTGGAACTCCTTGAAGATGTCCTCCCACTGGTGCACGGGGATGCCCGCCCCGGTGTCCCACACCTCCAGCGCCAGCCGTTTGCCGCGTGTGCGGCAGGCAATGAGCACGCCGCCCCGCGCGGTGTAGCGCAGGGCGTTGGAGATGAAGTTGTGCATCACCAGCCCCACCAGCGAGCGGTCGGCAAAGGCAGCGGCCGAAGTCTCGCGGGTGCGGTACACCAGCCCGGCCGTGTCGGCCTGCACGCCAAATTCCTGCTCCAGCGCCGTCAGCAGCGGCTGCACCGCAAAGGCGGCGGGCCGCACCTTCACCACACCGGCTTCCAGCCGCGAGTAGTCCAGCAGGGTGGTGAGCATTTCGGCCGCCGCACCCGAGGCCGCGTGCGCGTGCTTGAGCACCGTGCGCTGGTGGTCGTTGAGGGGGCTGCGCTGCAGCGATTCGAGAAACAGCCCCATGGCGTGCAGGGGCTGGCGCAGGTCGTGGCTGGCAGCGGCCAGAAAGCGCGATTTGTCGCGGTCGGCTTGTTCGGCGGCCCCTTGTGCGGCCAGGGCACGCTGGGATTCGGCGCGCAGCTCGTTCACCAGGCGCTCGTTTTCGAGCTTGAGCGCAATGCTGCGCCGCGTGGCCCGGTCGGCGGTGCGGGCCTGCAGGCAGGTCAGCGCGTAGTACACACCGCTCAAGAACAGCGCAGGCCACATCACAGGCCCGCCAGCCAGGGCCACGGCTGTCATCMCCCCGCCGATGGCGCTGGTGAGGTAGGTGACATAGGCCCGGTACAGCGGCGCCCCCAGGCCCAGCGCGCCGGACGAGACGGTGCTGATGATGCCGATGGCGTAGATCACGCTGTCGGACGTGCCCCAGTACAGCACCACGTAGCCCAGGCTGCCCCAGCTCAGCCCCATGGCGGCCATGCAGGCAATCAGCTTGCGCGCGGCCTGGGGCGCGGGGTCGGTGAAGGGGGAGATGCTGCGCAGCGTGAGGTAGACGCCCGCAATCACCAGCGCATGGGTGGACAGCCAGACGGTGGTGGCCTGCGTGTCGGCCACCCGGGCCATCACCCACAGGGTGCCCAGCGCGGTGGCCAGCGACGCCAGCAGCGTCATCGGAAAGTTCTGCCGCAGCAGGGCCACCTGCTCGCGCAGCACCTCGTCGCGCTCCCACACCGGCCAGCCCCAGCGGGTGGGGGGCTGCGTGCCGGGGGGTTCGGGCGTGGTCTCAGAGGGGGTCATGGAGCTGCGGTGTGGACAGGCCCAGGCGCTGCGCGGCCAGCAGCGCGGCGCTGCGGCTGTTCACGCCCAGCTGCGCAAAGATGGCGGCCACGTGCACGCGCACTGTGTTTTCGCTCAGGCCCAGGTCGCGGGCGATTACCTTGTTGGGTTTGCCGGTGCACAGCAGCGACAGCACATCCAGCTGGCGCGCCGTGAGCGAGGGCGCATCGGGCCCGCGTGTGGTGGCGCTGTTGCCGCTGTTGATGGGGAAGCAGGGCTGGCCCGACAGCGCGCAGGTGATGGCCTCCAGGATGTCTTCGGCGTTGGCCGACTTGGGTAGAAAACCATCGGCGCCCCGGGCCCGCGCCTCATAGACCGCATCGGGCGCCACGCTGGCGGACACCAGCACGATGCGGGCCTGGGGGCAGGCCTGGCGCACCAGACGCAGGCCGTCCAGGCCACTCATGCCGGGCAGCTGGATGTCGAGCAGCACCAGGTCGATGTCGGCCTGCTGTAGCGCGCAGGCGTCGGCAATCGAGCCCGCTTCGGCAATAGTGCCCACGCTGGGGTGGTCCTGCACGATCAGGCGCAGCCCTGTGCGAAACAGGGCGTGATCGTCCACCAGCAGGAGGCGGGCATTCGGACGGGCACTTTGGAAGGCACTCATTGGACAAGTATTGCGCACAACCGGGTGTTGCGGGCTAGTCCATTTGTGCGATGGACGCAGGCTAGGTCACTTTCTAGACTTTCCGTCAAGCATTGAAAAGCACTTTGGGTGCCCGCCGATGCGCAAACCTTCGTCGTCTCACTTCGTCTTCAAAGGGCTTCCCCATGACCACCACTGCGTTGATCCACGGCTCCACCCCTTCTGCAAATGCCCACCGGGGGGGCGAGCGGCGACCGGCCGCCCCTGCGGGCACCGGCCTGGGGGGCAATACGCTGGCACAGATCATGGAAGAGAACTGCTCGGACATGCTGGCCGCTGCGGGCGTGGTGATCGAACACCTCGATGCCCAGGCGGGGGCCTGGCAGTTCTCTGCCGACCAGGGGCAGACCTGGCGCGCCATCCGCACCGACCTGATCAACCGCCCGGGCAACCTGGGGCTAGCGCTGGACCGCGATGCACGCCTGCGGGTGCTGCCCTTCGGCGGCCACCGGGTGACGGGCGCCCGGGTGGCTTTCCATGCTGTGCAGCGCAGCCATGGTGCAGGCAATGGCAGCTACCGCGCCTATGCCCCCGACGATCGGGATGGGGATTCGCGCACGGTGACGCTGGTGCTCAGCCTGGCAGCCATCAATGGTGCGCCGCCGGTGGTGCATGTGCCGCGCCCGCGCAACAAGCGGGCGATGGTTCAGCGCGCGGCGGCCTCGGTGGGGGTGGGCGCTGCGCTGTCGGGCTCGATGGCCATGGCCTGAGAAGGTGTGAACGAACCCGCCATGCCCGCTCATTCCGCCAAAACGCACCCGCTCGTCGTTGCCAATGCTCGCCATAGCCCGAGCTATGGCTGTGCTTTGCGCCTAGATCGGGCGCGTTTTGGCGGCCTGCTCGGGCACGCCGGATTCATTCACACCTTCTGAGCAAGGCGGTAGAGCTGCGGAGTGGGGCCGGGTGCCCGGCCGTGCATGCCACAAAGACAGCATTTTGGGGAGCGAAGCCGAACGTTTGACGAGGACAAAACAGGGGCCTCTGGAGGGCAAAAAACCGTTTGCGGCGACAATGCCGACCTTTCGCATTTTCATTCTCTGTTTTCGTTCGGTTTTTTCATGTCCAGTATCCAGGTTCGTCCCGCCACGCTTCGCGATGCAAAAGCCATCGCCCAGATCCACACCGTTTCCGCCCAAGAGGCTTACAAAGGGCTGGTGCCAGACGAGCAGTTGAAATCCATGTCGTCGGTCGAAAAGCGCCAGGCTTACTGGCGCGAGGCCATTGAGTATTGCGAGCCCCAGGTGCAGGTGGCGGTGGACGGCGAGAAGATCGTCGGCTTTGTGGGCTATGACCGCTCGCGCGATGAAAAGTCCCGCCCCACCACCGGTGAAATCTGGGCTATCTACGCCGCACCCACCCACTGGAGTCAGGGCGTTGGCCTGGCGCTGTGGGATGCCGCCCGTGACGGCTTGCACGAAGAAGGCTGCACCAACGTCACCGCATGGGTGCCGCTGCGCAACGAGCGTGCCCTCCGTTTCCACGAAATGGCGGGCTTCAAGCAAGAACTCTCGACCGCCAAGACCAATGTGATTGGCGGCGTGAAGATCGAAGAAGTGCGCCTGAAACGGCCCATCAACGCATAGGGCACACGATGATTGAATGGAGCCGCCAGGGCCAGACACAACAAGCCCAGTGGCGCTCCGAAGCTGGCGCCCCGGCGCCGCGCCGTGTGGTCACTGCCGACGACACGCTGCCCGCCGACACGGCCTACCGCATGGCGTGTGAAGGCACAGGCCTGCTGTGGCAGGGCGATTTTCAGAACGCCCGGCACCTGCTGCAGGCGCTCATGCGGCGCACCGATTCCAAGACCGGCAAACACCGCCGTTCGGCCGCCAAGGCCGCCCAGAAGGCGGCGGTGGCCACCCCCTCCGAGGCCTTTCACCTGCACCGCCAGGCCCAGGCGCAGCGCGCGCGGGTGCTGGCGTCGGTGCTGATTCCGCTGGAGGGCGACTACAGCATTGCTTTGCGCCGCGCGCCTGACTGGCGCGAGGCCTGCACCCAGGCCTGGGGGCCGGCCACCGGCGAGCGCAGTGTGGCCACGCTGCGCGAGCTGCTGGGCCTGGTGGGCGCCTACGAGTGGCGCAAAAAAGGGGTGGAGGTGCCCGCGCTGGGCGCAGCGCCCCGCAACCGGATCCATCCGCACTACGGCGTGTTCTCGCCCGTGCGGGGCGAGTATGTGGACCTGGTGGCCAGCACCCCGTTGCCCAGCCAGGCGCTGGCGTTTGACATTGGCGTGGGCACGGGCGTGTTGTCTGCCGTGCTGGTGCGCCGGGGGGTGCAGCGGGTGGTTGCCACCGACCAGGACCCCCGGGCCCTGGCCTGCGCACACGACAACCTGCAGCGCCTGGGCGTGTCGCCCCAGGTCGAGCTGCTGCAGACCAATCTGTTTCCGCCCGGCCGTGCGCCGCTGGTGGTGTGCAACCCGCCCTGGGTGCCGGCGCGTGCCAGCTCGCCCATCGAACATGCGGTGTACGACGAAGGCAGCCGCATGCTGCGGGGTTTTCTGGGGGGGCTGGCCGAGCACCTGGAGCCTGGTGGCGAAGGCTGGCTGATCCTGTCGGACCTGGCCGAGCACCTGGGCCTGCGCCCGCGCGAGCAGCTCCTGGGCTGGATTGCCGAGGCAGGCCTGGTGGTCCGGGGGCGGCATGATGTCAAACCGGTCCATGCCAAGGCGGCCGATGCGGGGGATGCCCTGCACGCGGCGCGGGCGGCCGAGGTGACTTCGCTCTGGCGGCTGGCAGCAGCTGTCTGAGGCGGCTGAGTCCACTCGAGCCCGCTGGAGCCCGATGGAACCCGCCTGAGGTCGCAGCGCCTCAGCCCTCCAGCAGCGCGGGCTGTGTGGCCGCATAGAGACCGGGCGCAGCCTCGGGGGACCGGGGCAGCAACTGCTCCAGCCGCTCGCGCAGGCTGGCGGCGCGTTCTGCCCCTGCGGCCAGGGCCACTTCTTCGAACATGGCGTCGCCCACGTCCAGCATGCTGCTGCGGTCCCGCGCGGTGCGCAGGGCCTCGCGGAAATGCTGCGCCAGCACCGGGTCACGGCGGGCAAACAGCCGCTCGCAGGTGTCGAACAGGTACATGCGCGCACCGGCCAGCGAGCGCAGGGATTCACCTGGCTCCGGCCGCTCGATGGAAGGGGCCGGGTTGGTGCTGGGGGCCACTGGGGCGGGCGGTGTGGGCTGGGGCTCGGGCAACTCGGCCGGGCCTGTCAGGTAGCCCTGGCGCATGAGGTTGTCCACAATCTGCGCGCCGATGCCGTTGTACATGGCCTGCAGGTCCGACAGCGGTTTGCCGTCGGCCAGCAGCAGCAGCGAACGTTCGCGCAGGCTCAGGGTGCGCACACCGGGCGATAGCTCCTGGCGGGCTTTGTCGGTCTTTTGCAGCAGCATGGAGGGGCTCCGTTCAGGCACGAATGCCCGCCATTGCAGCCGCCCGCGATGACGCCGTGATGACCCTTTGCCGCACAATCCGGGGGCTTTGCCCCGGGCCGCCTGGCCGTGGAATGGGGTTTGCTCATTTTTTGATAGCTGTAAAGGCATATCCATCAGGCGCAAAGGCCTGTTTTTATTGATATTTTTGAGGCTGCGGCGTGTGTGCCCGGCCTTGCACAGCCCCCACTGCGATGACCCTGCTGCTTGCCCCCATGGAGGGGCTCCTGGATTTTGTGCTGCGCGATGTGCTCACGCGCGTGGGCGGGGTGGACCGCTGTGTGTCGGAGTTCATCCGCATCACCGGCACGCTGCTGCCCGACAAGGTGTTCCTGCGCTACCTGCCCGAGCTGCGCAACGGCAGCCGCACGCTGGCGGGGGTGCCTGTGCGGGCGCAGCTGCTGGGCTCCGACCCGGTCAGCATGGCCGAGAACGCCGCACGCCTGGCCGCGCTGGGCCCCGAGGGCATCGACCTGAACTTTGGCTGCCCGGCCAAGGTGGTCAACCGCCACGGCGGCGGGGCCGCGCTGCTGCAGGAGCCCGAGCGCATTGCCGCCGTGGTGGCCGCCGTGCGCCGTGCCGTGCCCGCGCACCTGCCGGTGTCGGCCAAGATGCGCCTGGGCTTCAACGACACCGGGCTGATGCGCGAATGTGCCCAGGCCATGCAGGCCGGGGGTGCGGCCGAGCTGGTGGTGCATGCCCGCACCAAGGCCGATGGCTACCGTCCGCCCGCGTACTGGGAGCACATCCCGGCCATCCGCGCGGCTGTCGCCATCCCGGTGGTGGCCAATGGCGAGATCTGGACGGTGGCCGACGCCCTGCGCTGCCGCGCGGTGTCGGGCTGCGATGCCCTCATGCTGGGGCGTGGCATGGTGGCCGACCCGGGGCTGGCCCGCGCCATCCGTGCATCCGACGCCGGGCGGCCGGATGCGGACCCGGTGGTCTGGGCCGATTTGATCCCCCACCTGGCGGCCTTCTGGCAACTGGTGTGCGACGACCTGGAACCTCGCCAGCGCGCGGGGCGCCTCAAGCAGTGGCTCAACCTGCTGCGCAGGCGGTTTGTGGAGGCCGAAGTGGCCTACCAGCATGTGCGCACGATGACGGATCAGCGCGCCATCACCGCCTGGGTGGCGGCGCAGCAGGCCGAGGCCTGCAATAGCGTCTGATCCGCCCCGGACCGCAGGGGCGCAGGCGGCTGTCTACAGCAGGTGGTCGGGCGCCAGGGGGCCCAGCAGCTGCAGCATCAGGCGCAGGGGCAGGCTGGCGTCGGGCTCGGTGGTGGCGTCGGCCAGGCCACTGTCCTTCG
The DNA here is from genome assembly GCF_001633105.1 of Acidovorax sp. GW101-3H11. Classification (GTDB taxonomy): domain Bacteria; phylum Pseudomonadota; class Gammaproteobacteria; order Burkholderiales; family Burkholderiaceae_C; genus Acidovorax. The sequence continues at coordinate 44,585 of NZ_LUKZ01000012.1, read as the reverse complement.
GCGCGCGCCACACCAGGCCCTGCTCGGTCTGCTGCACCTGCCAGGCGGCGTCTTGCAGGGCGGTGTCGATCTGTGCCGTGGCCCGGCGCGACAGCTCGCCGCTGCGAATCAGCAGCGCCACCTCGGTGTTCTGCCGCTGCGAGCGCAGGTCCAGGTTCATCGAGCCGATGACCAACAGGCGGCCGTCCACGATCATCAGCTTGGAGTGCAGCATGGCGCGCGAACTGCCACTGGCCCCGCTGCCGCCCGCACCACCCATGCTGCCGGTACTGCCGAAGGCCCCGCGCAGCACGCCGGTGAGTTCGCTGCGCATCTCGTACAGCTCCACCCCCATGGCCAGCAACATGGGCCGGTGGCGCGCGTAGCCTGCGTGGGCGATGGGTGCATCGTTGGATGCCAGCGAGTTGGTGAGCACCCGCACGCGCACGCCCCGGGCCCGCGCAGCGGCAAAGGCACGCTCCATGTCGGGCCCGGGCACGAAGTAGGGCGAGATGATCAGCAGGTCGCGCCGCGCCTGGCCCATGAGCTGCAGCAGGCCGTCCACCACGGTGTCGGTCTGGGCTTCGCTGGTTTCGCTGTCTGGTGCGGGTGGGGCAGGGGGGTTGCCATTGCCATTGCCCAGGGTGGTATTGGCGGGCGCGGCGGGCAGCGCTGCGGCCAGGGCCGTTTGCGGTGCGCCAGCGACGGCATCTGCCGATGGGGCGGTCGCCGTTGTCGCTGCCGTGGCCGAGGCCCGCGGCCGGACCAGTGCTGCGATGGTGGCGGGGCTGGGCCGGGGCGGGTTCTGGTCGGGCAAGGCGGCGGCGGATACGCCGTCGGGCGGGATCTTGGCGGGCCGGTCTGCCAGCACGGCGGCGGGGGCCCAGACAAACTGCACCTGCTTCAGGTCCATGGGCTCCTGGTTCCAGATGCGTGCGCGCCGCGTGCCCGGGGTGGTGCTGCGCCCGGTGGGGGCGGGGGTTGCTGCGGCGGCGCCTGCGCTTTCCACGCGCTCTTGCTGTGTGGCCTCGGCGGTGCGGATGCTGTCGCGCAGGCGGTCCAGCTCCTCGCGGGTGATGAGCGACTGCACGGGGTAGGCGCGCTCGTTGTTCCAGTAGCTGTCAAAGCTGCGCGACATGTCCTGCACGATGCTCCCGGCGGCCAGCACGTCCAGGTCCACAAAATTGCCGGAGTCCGAGTTGCCGAAATAGGCGTCCCCCAGGTTGCGCCCCCCTGTCACGCCCACGGCGTTGTCGGCAATGAAGAGCTTGTTGTGCATGCGCTGCTGCACCCTGGAGAAATCGCTCAGCAGGCTGAACATGCGGCCCAAGGGCGAGCCGCGTGCGCCGGTGAGCGGGTTGAACATGCGCATCTCGACATTGGGCACAAAGGCCAGCCGCATCACCAGCGCATCGCGCCCAGTGCTGTGAAAGTCGTCCAGCAACAGCCGCACGCGCACGCCACGCCGGGCAGCGGCGGCCACGCTGAGCAGCAGGCGCTCGCTGCTGGCGTCGGCGTGGATGGCGTAGTACTGCAGGTCCAGTGTCTTCTGGGCTGCATCGACCAGTGCCAGGCGGCTGCTGTAAGCCGCCTGGGGGCCGCTGAGCAACACAAACCCCGAGGGGTGGCGCGCCTTCTGCGCGGCGCGGCGGGCCTCTACCCATTGGCCCAGTGTGGTGTCGCCGGGGTTTGGCAAGGCGGTGGAGATGGGCCGCTCTACATCCTTGGGCAAGCCCGCGCAGCCCATCAGAGCCACGGTGGCCACCAGGGCAAGGGCCCGCCGACTGCGGTGGGCCAGGGATGTCAGCAGGGGGAGGAGGAAAGGCTGGTGGGGCATGGCGCGATGGGGGATTGTGACCTTGGAGCCGCCAAGGCGTTGCTCCAAGGTGTATCCCGCTGCCAGGCCTGGGCCTGTCGGACGAGGCCGCCATTCGCACAATGGTTGCACCAACCCCGGGGCCTGCCCACGCCCCGCCAGGCTCGGTGCTGTGGCTTTACCAGCTCACTTCGCGGTCGGGCGTGGCGCTGATCTTGTGGATGGACAGGTCGGCCCCGTCGAACTCTTCTTCCTGCGTAAGCCGCAGGCCCACCGTGTGTTTGAGCAGGCCATAGACAATGAAGCCCCCCAGCAGCGCCCAGGCCACCCCCAGGCCCGTGCCAATCAGCTGGGCCGACAGGCTCACGCCGCCCAGGCCCCCCAGCGCCTTGCTGCCAAAGATGCCCGCCGCCAGCCCGCCCCAGGTGCCGCACAGCCCATGCAGGGGCCAGACGCCCAGCACGTCGTCGATCTTCCATTTGTTCTGGGTGAGGGTGAACATCAGCACAAAGATGGCGCCCGCCACGGCGCCCACCACCAGCGCACCCAAGGGATGCATCAGGTCCGAGCCCGCGCACACGGCCACCAGCCCGGCCAGCGGGCCGTTGTGCACAAAGCCCGGGTCGTTCTTGCCCAGCACCAGCGCCGCCAGGGTGCCGCCCACCATCGCCATGAGCGAGTTGACCGCCACCAGGCCCGAGATCTTGTCCAGGGTTTGCGCGCTCATCACGTTGAAGCCGAACCAGCCCACCACCAGCACCCAGGCGCCCAGTGCCAAAAACGGGATGTTGGAGGGCGGGTGGGCCGAGATCGCGCCATCCTTGCGGTAGCGGTTGGCGCGCGAGCCCAGCAGGATCACGGCGGGAAGTGCGATCCAGCCGCCCATGGCGTGCACCACCACCGAGCCCGCAAAGTCATGAAACTCTTCGCCCGTGACGGCCTTGATCCAGGCCTGCACGCCGAAATGTTGGTTCCACGCAATGCCTTCAAAGAAGGGATAGACAAACCCCACGATGACCGCCGTGGCCATCAGTTGGGGCCAGAACTTGGCCCGTTCGGCAATCCCCCCGGACACAATGGCCGGAATGGCGGCCGCAAACGTGAGCAGGAAGAAGAATTTGACCAGCGCATAGCCGCTTTGCTGCGCCAGAGCCTCTGCCCCCATGAAGAAATGCGTGCCATAGGCCACGCTGTACCCCACCACAAAATAGACGACCGTGGACACCGAGAAGTCCACCAGGATCTTCACCAGCGCATTCACCTGGTTCTTCTTGCGGACCGTGCCCAGCTCCAGAAAGGCAAAACCAGCGTGCATGGCCAACACCATGATCGCCCCGAGCAGAATGAACAGAGCGTCCGTGCCCTGTTTGAGTGCTTCCATAACATCCTCGCGCTAGTGATTGATCGACTCTGGTGCATTGCGGCTGTCTGCAACAGATTTGCACCAGATTGATGCAAAAATCGTGCCAGATATTGGTGCGGATGTTTGCACTGATATGGGGCGGCGCGGATTGGACGTGTTAGGTGGCTGCGTGTGTAGTCAGGTGCCGCGCATCGGAGGGATGTCGGGAGATTGTTTCTCTGGCAACGTCCTCACTTGGCCCGGCTTGGGGTGTTTGCCGGGGTGCTCATGAAGGTGCGGCGTCTGGAAGACGCCTGTGCCAGAGGAGGTGGCAGGCATCGGTCGCCCTGCCGCGAGCAGTTGCTACCGCTGCGCGCTCATCCACCCGATTCAGTGGCAGGGTGCTATGTGGGGGGCGCTCCTCGCACTGAATCAGCTGTGCGGCTGCCGATCGCCGCGCACCGGTATGCAGAAAAAAAGCAGGGAAGGGCCAGGCCTCGTCAGAAGGTGTCGCGCCCTGGCACCCGGGCCACGATGCGCAGGTCAGGCCTCAGCTGCTCCACCGACATGAAGTCCAGCTTCAGCCCCTGGGCCAAAGTTTCAAAGGGCCCCACCTGGGCCAGTCCGAGCCCGGGGCCCAGCAGCATGGGGGCCATGTAGATCAGCATCTCATCCACCAGCCCCTCGCGCAGCAAGGAGCCATTGAGCTTGTGGCCGGCCTCCACATGCAACTCGTTCACCCCCCGGGCGGCCAGGTCGCGCAGCATTGCGGCCAAGTCCACCTTGCCCTGGGCGTTGGGTAAACAGATCACGGTGGCGCCGCTCGCCTCCAGAGCGGCCTTCTTCTCGTCGTTCTGGATGGCTGCGTAGATATAGCAAGCACGGCCAGCCATGAACAGGCGTGCGTCTGGCGGGGTCTGCAACTGGCTGTCCACCACTACCACATGGGGCTGGCGCGGCGTGGGCACCTCACGCACATCCAGGCGGGGGTTGTCGTCCAGCACGGTGCCGATGCCGGTGAGCACCGCACAGGCGCGTGCACGCCAGGCATGGCCATCGGCGCGCGCCGTGGGCGACGTGATCCACTGGCTTGTACCGTTGGGCAAAGCAGTGGCGCCATCCAGCGAGGTGGCAGCCTTCATGCGAACCCAAGGGATGCCCCGCACCATGCGGCTGAAAAAACCAATATTGAGTTCGCGGGACTCAGCGGCCCCGGGGCCGACTTCTACTGTCACCCCCGCCGCACGCAACCGGGCAAATCCCTGCCCAGCGACCAAAGGGTTGGGGTCTGTGAGAGAAGCCACCACCTTGCCAATCCCGGCGGCCACCAACGCATCGCAGCAGGGCCCCGTGCGCCCCTGGTGCGCGCAGGGCTCCAGGGTCACGTAAGCGGTCGCGCCCCGGATGCTGTGCCCCGCTTCTTGCGCAGATCGCAGCGCCATGACTTCCGCATGAGGCCCCCCCGCCTGCTGGGTGTGACCGCTGCCTATTTCCCGCCCACCCGGCGCCACCAGCACGCAGCCAACGCGCGGATTGGGGTTGGAAACAAAAAGCGCCTGGGCGGCGAGCCCAAGCGCTTTGTTCATGGTAGTCGTTAATTCGTCGGGGCGTTGCATTGGCGGATGCTACTGCATGAGCCAATGGGTCTAGGCGTCGCTACTTGTTCCAGCATTCAGTCGTCAGAGTCGCCGATGCGGCAGATGCCGCACCTCGCACACCTGTGTGCGTCAGCGTGTAGTTTCCGCATCGGTCACCCGTCTGCCCGCCAGCTGGTGTGGCCGTCAGCGTATAAGCGGTACCCGACGCGGCGCTCGCTGGTGGCGATGCCAGTGCAATGGTGTACCGGCCAGATTTGATCGTTGTAAGCGTGGTCGGAAACGATGCTGTTGGCGGATAGGTTCCGGTTGCCGTGGCCGCGCGCTCCATCCATTGGGCTGCTTGAAGCAAGGCAGCGCGCGCTTCCGCACGATGCCCGCGCCGCACATATTCCGTATAGGTTGGAAACGCTATAGCGCTAAGAATGGCCACGATGGCGACCACAATCATCACTTCAATCAGGGTGAAGCCTCGTTGTTGCTGATTCATCTGCAATCCGTTTCAGATATGTAAATTACTGCAACTGCCGCCAGTTAACAGTTGAGGCAGGTTTGGGTAACTGGGCGGAGTTGCCATCACCACCACCACCACCACCACCACCACCACCACCACCACCACCACCACCACCACCACCACCACCACCACCAATCTTAATAATGATCCCCTTTCCTCTCAAGGAGATGCCTTCGGGAGACGTGGTTGTACGATTGGTGTCATTGTCTTGTGCGGCTGCTGCTTGATAAAGCCCGTCACCATTCGCATCCAGGATTTGCTGCGTGGGTTTCAAACCATACTGAACACCCAAAAATGTTCTGTAACCTCTGGCGGGCGTCGAGGTGGGTTGGCATGTCTCTCCGGTTGTGTTGCCTCCGGATGCCGGAATAATACTGAGGAGGTCAATGACGTCGCTACCATCATAGAAGGTGGGCATATTCAAAACCCGCTCTCCAGTAAGCGGTAGTTCAAAATACCAGCCCTTTTGTGTGCCGGCAAGTGAATAAGCCAATGTTGTCTGGGTAGTAGGCATGCGCCAGAAGCTTGCGCTGCTATTGACTCCTTGTCCGGCAATGACTGGTGCGCTAAACACACGTTCTGCAAGTTTGGTATCTCGCCCGTTGGTCCCGATAGCTGCCGGCGTTACCACAGCTGTGTCAATAAGTACCTTGCCCAGGTTGGGGCCAGCGGCTGTATCCAGCTTGTAGCGCGTATTGTCCAATATCGAGTACAGCGTTTGCACCGTCACGTCGGTGCGATCGCCTTCGGTCACGTTTCTGCCCGTACCAAAAACAACCATCATGCCGCCGACGGTAGTGTTTGGTCTGAGGTTGGGTGCTGCAGTAATAGGTTGGCGGTTTGCAGTGTTCGCTTTTTCCACGGCAGTGTAAAAGGGTGTGCACGCAGTGCATCCTGCCGAAGAGAACGCCACTTTCCAGTTGGTTGCATCTGCGTTGGAGACATCAAACTTCCAGATATTACCCCGCAGATCACCCGCATAGATCATGTCCACAGTACCGTCGCCATTAACGTCTAGCAGACGTGGTGTGGAAAGCCCATTGGCCGTAGCTTCCGCTCCTGTACTGGCAGCATTGATCTTCTTGATGGATTTATCCCCATCAAGGTATTGAATCAAAAGAACCGGGTCTTCACTGCCGCTGTTGTATCCGTTGCCCAATACGACAGCCCAGCGGCCATTGTTCATGCGCGTGATCTGGGTCGCAATCTGTGAATTGGCCTCTGACGTAACGGGGTCTCCAAAAATATTACCAATATCACTATCCGCTCCGTCGGTTTTATCCATCACGACAAGCGAAGACGCGTTTGCTGCCAAAAAGTTGGAGGTTTCTGCTCCTGCTGTGTATCCGGGGCGGGTGACATCCAGAACATAATAGCCCTTGCCGCCGGCGCCCAATGTACCAACCAACATCGTTTTCCACGATGGAAGCGCACTGGTTCCTGTGTTGACATCACCTGTGAAGGGTGATCCGTCAACAAAATAGCGGTGGCTGTAATCTTGTTTCGACAGCTGCGAAAGATTTTTTATGACCCCCTGAGGAACATATGCAATCTTCTCCGTACCATCTGCAGCTGAAAAACCATGCAGCATGCCATCATTACCACCAGCATAAAGCATGGGCATACGATAGCGCTGGGCATTCGCAAAAGTACGATACCCATCTACAGTCAGGCCATTATTGGGAGGGCCGATGTACCACAGCGTGGAGTTGGCAATGTCGCCCTGTCGGGACCGGCGAACCCGGAAAGGCTCTGTTGCCGTTGTCCCCTCTTTGGCTCTGTCGCCCCGAACATAGTTTAGTCGATCTTCTCCGAGCGTATCGGTCGCCGAATCAACGGTGTTTAACAGAATTTTTTGGGCTGCACTAAGGTTAGCCCAAGTAAATGTAGTACCTGCTGCCGTTGTATCGTTATAGGTAAAAATCAATCTGGAAGATATGTCGGCTGCTGACAGTTCATCCAGCTTGTCCCCGGTAGTTTTTCCTCTCACGGGCAGGGTTGAGGTCGTGCCCCATGCAGTATTGTCGGAGAGCGCTCCGGTGGCAGCAGCAACTGTCTTAGATCCGATCCCACCAATCCAGCCATCTGCCTCATAGGTGGAAAAAAAGGCTGTGGTTCCTTGGTTGCTTATGGAGCTGGAAGCGCTTGAAAACCCAGTTATTGGCCTAGTGGAGTCAGCAATAATTGTACCCACAATATCCTTAAAGGCATTAACCAGATCTTGGGATGTTTGGGCCGGGTAGAACTTGCCCCGACTGTTAATGGCGGTATGCCAGAGCTCCTCCTGCCGACCGGTTTCGTTGGTGGTCAGGGGGTCTCGCCAGAGCCTGGTCCCAACAATAGCACGCGAAAAGTCCCCACCATACATGCCTTGCGCAATGTTGAACATGGGGTTGGTTCCAATATTGGGCCAGTTTGCCGCTGCATTGTATCCAATGGTATAGGTTACCATGTGCTGCCAGTTGGCAGGATTGTTCTTAGGATTCCAGTACTGTGGAATGGTTGCAGTGGTTGCACCGTCGGCAAATGTTTCGGAACCCGACTTCTTAATGAGTGGAACAACTTGATTGTTGATTCCCGATTGAAGATCTTGCCGCCAGTAATAAAATGCCATATCAGACAATGTGGATACGGCGTTTGTTCCCCAGTCATCTCTGTATATGCGTGTTTCGGGCGCTGTTATATCGTAGGAGGTTCCGTCCGGCAATGTGTGATTGGTGCCGTCGTCATTGTTGATGGTATTGGCTGGATTGTTGTTCCAGCCGCCATCGGTCATCAAGATGTTGTATGCGCGACGGCATGTATGTATAGGCGCCTCGGTGGTGCCGGGATCAAAATTGTATGGGTTGTCGATTCCTGTGGTTTTCAGGTATTCGCCTGCAACCCCTTGCATGCGGTGGGTGGGGGTGTTTCCGCCCGCAACCAGTGTGTCCACCCATTTGATGAAATTCCCGCGATGACTGTTGTCAGTGGCATTGTCCAGACCTCGCAGGACTTTCATTGAATTTTTACTGTTACAACTCACATCGGTACTGGGTATGGTGTTGCAACCCCAAAGCGACTGATAGGCAAGTCGTATGGAGTCATCCGGCACGTTGGCGGGCCTGAAGGTCTCTTTGAGCGCATCTTTCAAGGCGGTGATGCCTGCTGCACCCATACTGCCAGAATTGTCAACCGATACGATGATATTTGGTGCCGGCTCTCTGCTCGCCGATCCGGCCGGGTATTGGACGAGACTCAGGAAGTCGCCCGCAAGAACCATTTGGGGAAAGCCAATAGTGCCAATGATTAGCGCGATGGCAGTTTTCTGAAATTTATGATTTGTTTTCATATGATTTCCTGATGTTGCCGTAAATTATTCGCCGGATATGGATGGGAAAGCAACGATGTTTTGTAAAACAACTTGTGTGCTTGGCTTGAGACCGCGAGCAATGGCTGTAATACGGTAGAAAATTTTGGCGTTAACCACTTCAGGCTCTGCTCCAGTCAAGACACCTGGACCTGTTTCTTTGGGTTCGTACTTGATGACTTCTACCCAGTACCAGGCACCTCTGCCTGCCGTAGTGTCTGCCAAGATGGAGTTGCTGGAAGTCCCTGCGCTTGCTCCGGTGTACTGGCCATATCTAGCGCCAACATTGGTTGCAATCATGGCATTCATCATGGTGGAGTCATTCCAGAAATCCTGTGCACCAGTGCGGAACTGGCAAATTCCGTTGAAACATTTTGTGGTCTGGGCGTCAAGGACGTAGGTCAGTGCGTCCAATTCATCATGAGCAGTAGGGTAAAAAGTTGAACTGACAACTGCTCGCTGGTTGGTCCCCACTTCTGTGCCCTGACGAATGTCCAACTCGGCGTCTTGCAACATCACTTGCGCAGCTTCAAATGCCCTTTGGTAATCTGTATCGTTGCCCACGATGAGCTCGTTAAAAAACGCTGTTCGCGATGCCCACAAGGCCAGCAGCATTGACATCAAGACTAGTACGATGACAATGAAGAGTGAGATACCTTGCTGATTTTTGTAATTTTTCATGGCGGGCTCAAGATATGGCCTTTGGCCAAGCATGGTTACGAATGTGGAATATATTCTTGAAAACCATTCGTAGCTTGTTTCCTCGGGTTGCGGTGGTTCCATCGCACTTGGTGTAGCTCGCACCGACGGTATCTATGACTTGCTCGCCCTCTAATTCAAGGCATACTTCAATGCCGTATACCTCAGGCCAGTCGGTTGGGCCAAGGTTGGCTGCCGATGCGTAGCGAAATTGTGGCTGTTTATCTGCTAAATTCAATTTCTGTTGCAGATAGCGAATCCTTAGATCTACCAAGTTGCTAATGATCGGTTGAACATTTCCAGTGCTGTTTGAGCATTCAAGATCAGTGCCGTTTTTGCGAAGTTCGTTGAGAACAATCGGGGCTGACGCAATACCTGAATTGCTGCCTAAGCAGTCTCTGATAAGATATCCCTCTATTGGCGTGGAAGAAGGCGGAGATGGATAAATAGATTCACTCGCGTTAACATAACGCATAGAAATTATGAATTGGCTGGCTGTTGGTGCGTCCAGTCCTGCAATGGGTGGGAGGCCAGATAAAGTAACAGCAGTTGGTTGAACAAATGTCGCTGCATCACGAGGATCTGCTGCTGTATTGAGTGGTCTTCCTCCGGCTTGTCGTAGTTGTTGTCCAATTACTCTGAAGGCATAGGATGCTTGCTGTTGCAGAGTGGTGGTGTCATTAACCGTAGTGGTTACTCCACGCGATACCATGATTGCACCCAAACCAACACTGATTGTGAGTAGGCCGATTGTCAATCCAACCAGTAGCTCTATAAGAGTAGCTCCGCGTTCTCTGCTCTGCATACGGGAGAAAATATATGAATTGAAGGCGCTATGCGCTGTCGAGCTTGTGTGCATCATAGGCTTTATTCAAATGTCAGAACAAAAAACCAGTGGGCCGCTGGGTATGCATCGTTGGGTGAGATTGATATATTGCAAGTGGCAAATTTTGCCCGCTGGACAGGTTACAGATCCAGAAGTTGAAGTGCCAGTTACTGAAAAAATAGCCTTATATGCGGAAGTATCTGCCAAGGAATCGCCCTCGCGGGCGCGTTCATTTTCTCGCCAGGAGAGCATTACTCCCAACTGCCTGGCATCGCTTCCCGAAACAAAGACAGTTGCATCACCAACGGGCAAATTTGCCCTCACGCTGCGCAACCAGCGATCCACGTCGTAGGTGGCCAGCTGGGCTGCTGTGCAGCTTGTGGCGGGAAATCCGGAGTCGATCACGCAAGCCGGGGGGGAGCCCAACGTCGATGCCCACGCAATCGTGTAGCTGGCGGCGTTCCCAATTGCATTCGGGTTAGCTCTGACCCGTTCGCTAAGGTCTTCAATCAGCTTGACTGCTTGGGAGCGCCTGACTCCAGTTTGAGTGTCGGCCAGCGTTCGCATCTGAATGCCCACTACGCCAAGTAGTCCAAGCGCCATCACTACGATCGCAACCAATGATTCGAGGAGCGTAATCCCTTTTTGAGAAGTCTTTCTGCTGCGGGAATGATCATAAACTAGCATGTCACGCTTTCTTTAACAACACGAATTCGCCCGCCAGATGAAACGCAGACGGCAGTCGCTGCAGGTGACGCGACGCCACCTGCTCGTGGGACGATGGCGAAGCTGGCTGCGTTCATATCATTAGCACGTCCCCATCGGTCAAAGCGAAATGATGCTGCACTATTTTTGTTCGAAATATCTACGCTTGTTGGCATCTGGAAAGATTGCAGAATCTCCTCCCCCGCATCCAGATTCCCATCTTCATCTGTATCCACAAAAATAATCCATCCGCAACTCCATTCGGCGATATTGGGCGCAAAGGTGCAGCCATCTGTGCCGTTTGCAATTTTCCTGACACTAACCCTGCCACCTCGTTTGATGGCTTCCGAGCGGGCTACATAAATTGTGCTGGTGATGTTGTTTACCGCTTGGTTGGTGCGCCAGCGCTCAATCATGGGGCCAAAGCTCGGGACTGCCATGGCCGTAAGCACGGCCAGAATAGTGATGACAATCAGCAACTCAATGGCGGTGAAGCCTAGAGCGTGCCGCGCCGTCTGAGCTGGCCGCCTGGCTGGAACTGGGTGGTGTACGAGCATGCTTCGCATCATATTTCTCAGGAGTCTGCCCAGAGGGGTGGGGTGGACGGGTGGCTTCGAATGAGTGATGAGTGGCGTTTGCTATCGTGTATAGCCGAGACATGCGCCTGCATTGTTGCGACCTTGACACTCGCGTTTCAATCGACGGTCTCTTTCGGCGCTTGACTCTTCCGAGCTGCTCTTTGGCTGCTTGGCGCGAGCCTGCTTTTTTGTGGAGCCACTGGCGCCTTGTGCGGTGGTGGGATCCTTCTTTGCGTGGGTTTTTAAGTGGGCTGCATTTGGAATGCCAAGAGTTGTAAGGAAAATAAGTGTGTAAACTAAACGAAAATTTATTGATCGCATTTTTGAGGGCATAAAATTTACGAACGTTGGTAATACTTATTGGAGGCTTTTATGTGTTTGCTGGCGATTTTTGGTGAACTTTGGTTTTTGGAGAATGGAGTGAGAGTAATTCATTGAAGGATTTAATTTCGTTCACGCATCAATTTTGTTGATGCTTAATTAGGTTCTTGTTTTTGAGGCGAGCCTTGGGTGCCAAAAGGGCTATTTTTATGCCTATTGCCTGCTCTCAAAATTGTCGATTCCCTTTGGTTTCTATGTCGCCTTTTATTCGTTCGGCCCCGCTAAGTTTTAAAGAGTCTCTCGTCCGTGAAGTGGTCGGCGCGGGGGGCGGGGTGATAAGGTTCCAAGTTTGGCGAAGATGATGATGCCCCTATTCGAGATAGTTTGGTAAGCTAGGGCAGCCTTCGGGCGCCTTTCTTTTTGCTTCATGAAAGCCTGCTGGCAGCCCTCACCGCAACTCGGTTGCTAATCTCCTGGACCTCAAAAAAGCTTCGCAGATTGAGTCCGGCTAGATCGTGTGTAATTCTGGCCTACGGTGGAAGCTGGCGCATGAATTCTGGTGGGTTGGGTATGTGGATGTCTTTGCTGTCCAGACTCTCCCTGGGTTGTGCTTCCAGCTGTCTGGATTTGGTAGGGTCTGAAGGACGCCTCATCTTGGTGCGCAGTTTTTCACGAGCTTTCTGGAGGTGGATTTGCGGCTTGGGTGGGTTGTCGCGCCGCGTTTCTGACCCCTTGCTTCAATACGTTTGCGCTGTGCGCCTGGCTGGCAATGATTGCGCGCGGATGATGTGCTGGCGTGGGTGAGTTGCGCGTCTGAGTCACATCCGCAGCGTAGTGGCGTCGGTTCTTGGGTGCTGCCTGGCGCGGATGTGGCAGCCGCTCAGGGCGGGTTGTATTCTTTTTCGTATTGCAGGGCAGGGTGACTCTTTCGGTGTGGTGGCGGCGGCGAGGCTGGGTCTTGCCCTTGGCAATGCGCTTGATGCTGCTGGGCCGGGTTGGGTGCGCAGGACTTTGTGGTATCTGGCAGCCCGAAGCGGATCGGCTATGAGGTCGGGTAGTCAAAAACCTGTCTCAGGTTATAATCTAAAGGTTTTGCATGGTGCAAGACGCACGCTCGCGGCCGTTCCAGCTGCTGGCGCAAGTAAAAACCATGGCCTGCTTACACGCTAGGCCGCATCAAAGGAAAAACATGATCGCATCCTCCATCAAGGCTGAAGTCGTCAAGGCGAACGCCCGTGCTGCCAATGACACTGGTAGCCCAGAAGTGCAAGTGGCCCTGCTGACCGCCCGCATCAACGAACTGACTCCCCACTTCAAGACGCACGCCAAGGACCACCATGGTCGCCGTGGCCTGCTGCGCATGGTGAGCCGTCGTCGCAAGCTGCTGGACTATCTGAAGGCCAAGGACGCTGACCGTTACACCGCGCTGATCGCCAAGTTGGGTCTGCGCAAGTAATTTTCATTGCATGCGAAAACGCCTGGGTTAGTCCGCTAGCTCAGGCGTTTTTTACTTCGGAGCCGCAAAACAGAGCGAAGCTGTGTCATTCCAATGAAGTTGCCGCCATGCGCTGGCGGGCAGGTTCCCTGGAATGGCATCGTGTTCTGAATTGCCCTCCGTGACAATCTGGTAGTGCGCTACCAGCTATTAAAACAGGAGCTAAACATGAGCATTTTCAACAAAGTCACCAAGTCTTTCCAATGGGGCGACAAGACCGTCGTCATGGAAACGGGTGAAATCGCCCGCCAGGCCTCCGGCGCCGTGCTGGTGAACATCGATGACACCGTGGTGCTGGCCACCGTGGTGGGGTCCAAGATTGCCAAGGCTGGCCAGGACTTCTTCCCGCTGACCGTGGACTACATCGAAAAGACCTACGCCGCTGGCAAGATCCCTGGCAGCTTCTTCAAGCGCGAAGCCAAGCCCAGCGAACTCGAAACGCTGACCAGCCGCCTGATCGACCGCCCGATCCGCCCGCTGTTCCCCGAAGGCTTCTACAACGATGTGCATGTGGTCATCCACACCATCTCGCTGAACCCCGAAGTGGACGCTGACATCGCTGCCATGATTGCGGTGAGTGCCGCGCTGTCGATCTCCGGTATCCCGTTCAATGGCCCCATCGGCGCTGCACGCGTGGGCTACATCAACGGCGAATACGTGCTGAACCCCGGCCAGACCGCCCGCAAGAACTCGCAGATGGACCTGATCGTCGCCGGCACCGAAGCCGCCGTGCTGATGGTCGAATCCGAAGCGCAGCAATTGCCTGAAGACATCATGCTGGGCGCCGTGGTGTTCGGTCACGAGCAAGGCAAGGTCGCCATCAATGCCATCCACGAACTGGTGCGCGACGCTGGCAAGCCCGTGTGGGACTGGCAAGCTCCCGCCAAGGACGAGCCCTTCATCGCCAAGATCGCTGGCCTGGCCGAAGAAAAGCTGCGCACTGCTTACCAGATCCGCAGCAAGCAAGCCCGCACGCACGCCCTGCGCGAAGCCACGGCCTCTGTGTTCGCCTCGCTGAAGGCGGAAGGCGTGGAATTCGATTCCGTCAAGGTTGAAAGCCTGCTGTTCGATATCGAAGCCAAGATCGTGCGCAGCCAGATCCTGGCCGGCGAACCCCGCATCGACGGTCGCGACACGCGCACCGTGCGTCCTATCGAAATCCGCAATTCCGTGCTGCCCCGCACGCACGGCTCGGCGCTGTTCACGCGCGGTGAAACCCAGGCGCTGGTGATCTCGACGCTGGGCACCGAGCGCGACGCGCAGCGCATCGACGCGCTGGCTGGCGAGTTCGAAGACCGCTTCATGTTCCACTACAACATGCCTCCCTTCGCCACCGGCGAAGTGGGTCGCATGGGCTCGACCAAGCGCCGCGAAATCGGCCACGGCCGCCTGGCCAAGCGCGCGCTCGTCGCCGTGTTGCCTACCAAGGAAGAATTCCCCTACACCATCCGCGTGGTGTCGGAAATTACCGAATCCAACGGTTCGTCCTCGATGGCTTCCGTCTGCGGCGGCTGCCTGTCCATGATGGACGCTGGCGTGCCCATGAAGGCCCACGTGGCCGGTATTGCCATGGGCCTGATCAAGGAAGACAACCGCTTTGCCGTGTTGACCGACATCCTGGGTGACGAAGATCACCTGGGCGACATGGACTTCAAGGTGGCCGGCACGACCAACGGCATTACTGCGCTGCAGATGGACATCAAGATCCAGGGGATCACCAAGGAAATCATGCAAGTCGCCCTGGCCCAGGCCAAGGAAGCGCGCATGCACATCCTGGGCAAGATGCAGGAAGCCATGGGCGAAGCCAAGACCGAGGTGTCCAACTTCGCGCCGAAGCTGTACACGATGAAGATCAACCCCGAGAAGATCCGCGACGTGATCGGCAAGGGCGGTGCGGTGATCCGTGCGCTGACCGAAGAAACCGGCTGCCAGATCAACATCGAGGAAGACGGCACCATCACCATCGCCGCGACCGATGCGGCAAAGGCTGACGTAGCCAAGAAGCGCATCGAGCAGATCACGGCCGAAGTCGAGATCGGCAAGATCTACGAAGGCCCTGTGACCAAGATCCTGGACTTCGGCGCACTGATCAACCTGCTGCCCGGCAAGGATGGCCTGCTGCACATCAGCCAGATCGCGCACGAACGCGTCGAGAAGGTGTCTGATTACCTGACCGAAGGCCAGATCGTGAAGGTCAAGGTCATGGAAACCGACGAAAAGGGCCGCATCAAGCTGTCGATGAAGGTGTTGGCCGAGCGCCCAGCGGGCGGTAGCGACCGCCCCGCGCCTGCCGAGCGCGGTGACCGTGAGCCCCGCCGTGACCATGGTCGTGACGGTGGTCGCCAGCCTGCGGAGCAACAACAGCAGCAATCTCTGTTGTCGGATGGCGCATCCGAACAAGTGATTAGCTGAGTTCTTGATTGCTATTGATTTTGTAGCTGTTTGCGCTTATCCATAGCGCGCAAACGGCCGAAATCATTCCAATTCTTACTTTCCATGGATCGCAATATGCGTGCAGTCGAGATCACGTCGTTTGGCGGGCCTCAGGTGCTGGCCCTGGGGGATCGCCCCAGGCCGGAGCCAGGTGCTGGTGAGCTGCTGATCCGCGTTGCCGCCAGTGGCATCAACCGCCCTGATGTGCTGCAGCGCATGGGGCACTACGCGCCACCACCGGGCACCTCGGACCTGCCGGGGCTGGAGGTGGCGGGGGTGGTGGAGTCTGGTGATGCTGCGGCGCTGGTCGAGGCGGGCATTCGCGTGGGCGACCGCGTGTGCGCCCTGGTGGCCGGTGGCGGCTATGCCGAATGGTGTGTCGCTCCGGTGGCGCAGTGTTTGCCGGTGCCCGATGGGCTGAGTGACGTTGAGGCGGCATCGCTGCCGGAGACATTCTTCACGGTGTGGAGCAATGTGTTCGACCGTGGTCGTCTGCAGGCGGGGGAGACCTTGCTGGTGCAGGGTGGTACAAGCGGCATCGGCGTCACGGCGATCCAGTTGGCGCGGGCACTCGGTGCGGTGGTCATTGCCACGGCGGGCAGCGACGAAAAATATGCGGCCTGTCTCGCGCTGGGTGCGCACCACGCCATCAACTACAAGTCGCAAGACTTTGTGGCCGAGGTGCGGCGCATCACGGAAGGGCGGGGTGTGGATGTGGTGCTCGATATGGTCGCTGGCGACTATGTGGCACGGGAGGTGGAATGCCTGGCCGAAGATGGCCGTCTGGTCATCATTGCGGTGCAGGGCGGCGTCAAAAGTGACTTCAATGCGGGGCTGGTTTTGCGGCGCCGCCTCACCATCACCGGGTCTACGTTGCGTCCGCGTCCTGTGGCATTCAAGGGGGCCATTGCCCGCGCACTGCGTGAGCGGGTGTGGCCTTTGTTGGAAGCGGGCAGGGTGCGCCCTGTCATCCACAGCACGTTTGCAGCGGCAGATGCATCTGAAGCCCATGCCCTGATGGAATCGAACCAGCATATCGGCAAGATTGTTTTGACATGGTAACCATGACCAACAAGAAAAAACTCATCGCAGGCAACTGGAAGATGAATGGCAGCCTGGCTGCCAATGAGGTGTTGCTGAAGGCGCTCATCGCAGGTCTGGGTGATGTGACTTGCGACGTGGCAGTGGCGGTGCCTGCGCCGTATCTGGCGCAGGTGCAGGCACTCACTGCTGGAACAGCGGTCGCGGTGGCAGCGCAGGATGTTTCCCGGTACGAGTCGGGGGCCTACACCGGCGAGGTCTCCGTGGCGATGCTCAAGGATTTTGGCGTGCGTTATGCCTTGGTAGGGCACTCGGAGCGTCGCCAATACCATGGCGAAACTGACGTAGCGGTGGCGGAGAAGGCGCAGCGCGCCCTGGCTGCAGGTGTCACCCCCATCGTTTGTGTGGGGGAAACCTTAGAGGAGCGCGAAGCGGGGCAGACCGAAGCAGTGGTCAAGCGCCAGCTGGCGGCGGTGATTCACCTCAACGGCCACTGCATCAGCGAGATCGTGGTGGCGTACGAACCCGTCTGGGCCATTGGCACGGGGCGCACGGCATCTCCAGAGCAAGCCCAGGCGGTCCATGCGGTGTTGCGCGCGCAACTCGCGGCGGCTAGCGAACATGCCGATCGGATTCGTTTGCTGTACGGCGGCAGCATGAATGCGGGCAACGCGGCGCAGCTGCTGGCCCAGCCGGACATCGATGGTGGACTGGTGGGGGGCGCCTCGTTGAAGGCGGCCGACTTTTTGCAAATCATTGCGGCAGCCCGGTAAGGCTGCCGAGGTTATTCAATCAGGAGTGAACAGAGAATGAACGTGATCGTGAATGTGATTTTGGCGGTGCAGATGTTGGCGGCCCTGGTGATGATCGGCCTGATCCTCATCCAGCACGGCAAGGGGGCCGACATGGGGGCCGCATTTGGCAGCGGAAGCTCGGGCAGCCTGTTTGGCGCAAGTGGCAGCGCCAACTTCCTGTCGCGCAGCACAGGGGTGCTGGCGGCGGTCTTTTTTGTGTCCACGCTGGCACTGGCCTACTTTGGCAACGCGCGTCCTGCCAGCTCTGGCAGCGTGCTGGAGGCACCTGCTGCCGTGGCGCCTGCCGCTGCGGCTCCGGATGCGGCCGTTGCTCCTGCTGTGCCTGCGTCGGGCGCTGCGCAGATTCCGACCAAATAATCTGCACTAAATTGGGCCCTGCAAGCTGAAGCAGGGTTTTTCCGGAGTAGAATTCCGGATTGTCTGGAAAGCCAAAACCGCAAGGTTCCTCATGCCATCCAGGCGCAGCAACCAGCCGTCGTGGTGAAATTGGTAGACACGCTATCTTGAGGGGGTAGTGGCGAAAGCTGTGCGAGTTCGAGTCTCGCCGACGGCACCAAAACAAAGGCCTCCCCGCATGACCTATCCGGGCTCATGTCGGGCAAGGCCGCAGCGGTGAGCACATCCTCAAGATGAACCTCGATCAGTACCTCCCCGTCCTTTTGTTCATCTTGGTTGGCATCGCCGTCGGCGTTGTCCCCCTCGTGCTTGGCTACATACTGGGCCCCAATCGCCCGGATGCCGCAAAGAACTCCCCCTACGAATGTGGCTTTGAAGCCTTCGAGGATGCGCGCATGAAGTTCGATGTGCGCTATTACCTCGTGGCCATTCTCTTCATTCTGTTCGACCTCGAAATCGCATTCCTCTTCCCCTGGGCGGTGACGCTGCACGACGTGGGTATGGCAGGTTTTGTGGCGGTCGTGATCTTCCTGGCCATCCTGGTCGTGGGTTTTGCCTACGAGTGGAAAAAGGGTGCCCTGGATTGGGAATGAGCGGGCTTCAACAAGGATCGATGCAATGATTGAAGGCGTGATGAAGGAAGGCTTCATCACCACGAGTTACGACTCCGTGGTGAATTGGGCCAAGACCGGCTCTCTGTGGCCGATGACTTTTGGTCTGGCCTGTTGTGCTGTCGAGATGATGCACGCGGCAGCGGCCCGCTATGACATCGGCCGCTTCGGCGCCGAAGTGTTCCGTGCCAGCCCCCGCCAGTCCGATCTAATGATCGTGGCCGGCACGCTGTGCAACAAGATGGCGCCGGCGCTGCGCAAGGTGTACGACCAGATGTCCGAGCCCCGCTGGGTGCTGTCGATGGGCTCGTGCGCCAACGGTGGTGGTTACTACCACTACAGCTACTCCGTGGTGCGTGGGTGCGACCGCATCGTGCCTGTGGATGTGTACGTGCCAGGCTGCCCGCCCACGGCAGAAGCGCTGATCTACGGGATCATTCAGTTGCAGCAGAAGATTCGCCGCACCAACACCATTGCTCGTGTCTGAAGGGTTGATGATGACTGCTGTTGCCATTCGGCCTGAGAAACTCAAAGACAACATTGCTGCGGCGCTCGGTGCCAAGGTGCGCCAGATCACGGTGGCCTTGGATGAAGTCACGCTGGTGGTGTCCGCTGCCGACTACCTGGATGCCATGCGCCTGCTGCGTGACGCCGAAGGGTGCCGCTTCGAGCAACTGGTGGATCTGTGTGGCGTGGATTACTCCGCGTATGGCGATGCCGTGAACGAAGGGGCGCGCTACTGTGTGGTGTCGCACTTGCTGTCGGTGAGCCTCAATCAGCGCGTGCGCGTGAAGGTGTTTTGCGCCGACGATGATTTTCCGGTGGTGGCATCGGTCTCCGATCTGTGGAACTCGGCCAATTGGTACGAGCGCGAGGCGTTTGACCTGTTCGGCATCGTGTTCGATGGCCACAACGACCTGCGCCGCATCCTGACCGACTATGGCTTCATCGGCCATCCCTTCCGCAAGGACTTCCCGCTGTCGGGCCATGTCGAAATGCGCTACGACGCTGAGCAGCGCCGGGTGGTCTACGAGCCCGTCTCGATCGAGCCGCGTGAGATCACGCCCCGCATCATCCGCGAAGACAAGTACGGAGGCCTGCACTGAGGCGCTTGGCGCCCCACGTGAACCATCATGGCTGAAATCAAGAACTATTCCCTGAACTTTGGTCCGCAGCACCCGGCGGCGCACGGTGTGTTGCGCCTGGTGCTGGAGCTGGACGGCGAGGTCGTGCAACGTGCCGACCCGCACATTGGTCTTCTGCACCGTGCCACTGAAAAGCTGGCCGAGCACAAGACCTACATCCAGTCGCTGCCCTACATGGACCGCCTGGACTATGTGTCCATGATGTCCAACGAGCACGCGTACTGCCTGGCCATCGAAAAGCTGCTGGGCCTGGAAGTGCCGGTGCGTGCACAGTACATCCGCGTGATGTTCTCCGAGATCACGCGCCTGCTGAATCACCTGATGTGGCTGGGCTCGCACGGCAACGACTGCGGCAGCTCCACCATCCTGATCTATACCTTCCGCGAACGCGAAGACCTGTTCGACATGTACGAGGCCGTCTCCGGTGCTCGCATGCACGCGGCGTACTTCCGTCCGGGCGGTGTCTATCGCGACCTGCCAGACAGCATGCCGCAGTACAAGGTCAGCAAGATCAAAAATGCCAAGGCATTGGAGGCGCTGAACCAGAACCGCCAGGGCTCGCTGCTGGACTTTATCGATGACTTCACCAAGCGCTTCCCCGGCTGCGTGGACGAGTACGAGACGCTGCTGACCGACAACCGCATCTGGAAGCAGCGTACCGTGGGCATCGGCGTGGTGCCACCCGAGCGTGCGCTCAATCTGGGCATGACCGGCCCCATGATCCGTGGTTCTGGCATTGCCTGGGACCTGCGCAAGACGCAGCCCTACGATGTGTACGACCGCGTGGACTTTGATGTGCCAGTGGGCAAGACCGGCGACTGCTACGACCGCTACTTGGTGCGCGTGCAGGAAATGCGCGAGTCCAACCGCATCATCAAGCAGTGCGTGGACTGGCTGCGCGCCAATCCGGGCCCCGTCATCACTGACAACCACAAGGTGGCAGCGCCTGCGCGCGAATCCATGAAGTCCAACATGGAAGAGCTGATCCACCATTTCAAGCTCTTCACCGAGGGTTTTCATGTGCCCGAAGGCGAGGCCTATGCGGCCGTGGAACACCCCAAGGGCGAGTTCGGCATCTACCTAGTCAGCGATGGTGCCAACAAGCCTTACCGCCTCAAGATCCGCGCGCCGGGCTTTGCGCACCTGGCCACGCTGGACGAAATGGCCCGCGGCCACATGATCGCGGATGCCGTGGCCATCATCGGCACCATGGATATCGTGTTCGGGGAGATCGACCGATGAGCAGCACCAGCACCAACACCAAGATCACCGAAGCCACGCTCGCCCGCTTTGCGCGCGAAGTGGCCAAGTACCCGCCCGAGCAGGCGCAGTCCGCCGTGATGGCCTGCCTGTCCATCGTTCAGCAGGAACAGGGCTGGGTCAGTGTCGAGAGCGAGGCCGTGATCGCCGACTACCTGGGCATGGCCCAGATCGCGGTGCACGAAGTCACCACGTTCTACAACATGTACAACCAGCAGCCGACGGGCAAGTACAAGCTCAACGTCTGCACCAACCTGCCTTGCCAGCTGCGCGACGGCCAGAAGGCGCTGCACCACCTTGAAAAGAAGCTCGGTGTGAGCATGGGCGAGACCACGCCAGATGGCCTCTTCACGCTGCAGCAGTGTGAATGCCTGGGCGCTTGCGCCGATGCACCCGTGATGCTGGTCAACGACCGCACCATGTGCAGTTTCATGGACAACGACAAGCTCGACCAGCTCGTCGATGGCCTCAAGGCCGCGGAAGGGCAAGCATGACCACCGCCGCACAGATCCTCTCTCAGTTCCAGGCCACGGGCGTCCAGACCTGCTTCCATGACCGCCACATCAACCCGCAGATCGTTGCGGGCCTCGACGGCACGAACTGGAGCATCAAGGACTACGAAGCGCGCGGCGGTTATGCCGCGCTGCGCAAGATCCTGGGCACCGACGGCGGGGAGCCTCTCACGCAAGACCAGGTCATAGCCACCGTCAAGGAATCGGGCCTGCGCGGCCGTGGCGGTGCGGGCTTTCCCACCGGCCTCAAGTGGAGCTTCATGCCCCGCTCGTTCCCTGGTCAGAAGTACCTCGTCTGCAATTCCGACGAAGGCGAACCGGGCACGTGCAAGGACCGCGACATCCTGCAGTTCAACCCGCACATCGTCATCGAAGGCATGATCATTGCGGCCTACGCGATGGGCATTTCCGTGGGCTACAACTACATCCACGGCGAAATCTTCCAGACCTACGACCGCTTCGAAGCGGCGCTGGAAGAGGCGCGCGCTGCTGGGTACCTGGGCGACAAGATCCTGGGCAGCAACTTCAGCTTCCAGCTGCATGCGGCGCACGGCTTTGGTGCCTACATCTGCGGCGAAGAGACTGCGCTGCTCGAATCGCTGGAAGGCAAGAAGGGCCAGCCGCGCTTCAAGCCGCCGTTCCCTGCCAGCTTCGGCCTGTACGGCAAGCCGACGACCATCAACAACACCGAGACCTTCGCTGCCGTGCCGTGGATCATCCGCAACGGCGGTGCAGCGTATCTGGAGTGCGGCAAGCCCAACAATGGCGGCACCAAGATTTTCTCGGTCTCCGGCGACGTAGAAAAGCCCGGCAACTACGAAGTGCCCCTGGGCACGCCTTTCGCCAAGCTGCTCGAACTGGCCGGTGGCGTGCGCAAGGGCCGTCAGCTCAAGGCCGTGATCCCCGGTGGTTCGTCCGCCCCGGTGCTGCCCGCATCCATCATCATGGAATGCACGATGGACTACGACTCCATCGCCAAGGCCGGCTCCATGCTGGGTTCGGGCGCTGTGATCGTGATGGACGACTCCCGCAGCATGGTTGAGAGCCTGCTGCGCCTGTCGTACTTCTATTCGCACGAATCCTGCGGCCAGTGCACACCCTGCCGTGAAGGCACGGGCTGGATGTGGCGTGTGATCGACCGTATCCAGCATGGCCAGGGGCGCGATGGCGACCTGAACCTGCTCAATTCGGTGGCGGACAACATCCAGGGCCGCACCATTTGTGCGCTGGGTGATGCAGCGGCCATGCCGGTGCGCGCCATGATCAAGCACTTCCGTCCGGAATTCGAAGCGCTGATCCGCCAAGAGAAGACCCCTCAGGCTTCCACCTCCGCCTGATCGCGAGAAACGCATATGGTTGAAATCGAACTCGACGGGCAGAAAGTAGAAGTCGCTGAAGGCTGCATGGTGATGCATGCAGCCGAGAAAGCTGGCACCTACATTCCCCATTTCTGTTACCACAAGAAGCTTTCCATCGCCGCCAACTGCCGCATGTGCCTGGTGGATGTGGAAAAGGCTCCCAAGCCCATGCCCGCCTGCGCCACGCCGGTGACGCAAGGCATGATCGTGCGCACCAAGAGCGACAAGGCCATCAAGGCCCAGCAGTCGGTCATGGAGTTTCTGCTGATCAACCACCCGCTGGACTGCCCCATCTGCGACCAGGGCGGTGAGTGCCAGCTGCAGGACTTGGCGGTGGGCTATGGCGGCTCTTCTTCGCGCTACGAAGAAGAAAAGCGCGTGGTGCCCGTCAAGGACGTGGGCCCGCTGATTTCCATGCAGGAAATGAGCCGCTGCATCCACTGCACCCGCTGTGTGCGTTTCGGCCAGGAAGTGGCTGGCGTGATGGAGTTGGGCATGATCCATCGCGGCGAGCACTCCGAGATCACCACCGTGGTGGGCGACACGATCGACTCCGAGCTGTCGGGCAACATGATCGACATCTGCCCCGTGGGCGCCCTCACCAGCAAGCCGTTCCGCTACAGCGCACGCACCTGGGAGTTGTCGCGCCGCCGTTCGGTGAGCCCACACGATTCGACTGGCTCCAACCTGATTGTCCAGGTCAAGAACCACAAGGTCATGCGCGTAGTGCCCCTGGAGAACGAAGCTGTCAACGAGTGCTGGATTGCCGACCGTGACCGCTTCTCCTACGAAGCGCTCAACGGTGAAGACCGCCTGACCCAGCCCATGCTCAAGCAGGGTGGGGTGTGGAAGGAAGTTGATTGGCAGACCGCGCTGGAATACGTGGCCAATGGCCTGAAGAACATTAAGAACGACCACGGCGCCAGCAGCATCGGTGCGTTGGTCAGCCCGCACAGCACCGTGGAAGAGCTGTACCTTGCCTCCGCGCTGGTGCGTGGCATCGGCAGTGACAACATCGACTACCGTCTGCGCAACGCCGAATTCGCAGCACCCGAAGGTATCCGCTGGCTGGGCACGTCCATCGCCTCCCTGTCCACGCTGCAACGCGTGCTGGTGGTGGGCTCGAATCTGCGCAAGGACCATCCGCTGTTTGCCCAGCGCATTCGCCAGGCTGCACGCCATGGCTGCCAGGTCAGCGCCATCGCTTCGGTGGCCCAGGACTGGGCCATGCCCCTGCAATCCTTCGTGGCGCAAGGCGCTGCGGAATGGATGCAGACGCTGGGCGGTATTGCGTCCGCAGTGGCCCAGGAAAAGGGCATTGCTGCACCTCAAGGCGCGGCTGCTGCCAGCGAGACTGCCCAAGCCATCGCTCGCTCCCTGCTGGGCGGCGAGCGCAAGGCCGTGCTGCTGGGCAACGCTGCTGCACACCATGCGCAGGCCAGCCAGCTGCTGGCGCTTGCCAACTGGATCGGTGAGAACACCGGCGCGAGCGTGGGTTACCTCACCGAAGCCGCCAATACGGTGGGCGCGCAGTTTGCGGGCGCTCACCCTGTCAACGGTGGTCTGAATGCGGCTCAAATGCTCTCCGGTGGTTTGAAGGCGGCGGTGCTGCTCAACACCGAACCAGTCCATGACTCGGCTGCAGGTGCGCAGGCTGCAACCGCCCTGGCTGGTGCAGAGATGGTGGTCACGTTGAGCCCCTTCAAGGCCAACATGGAGTTCAGTGACGTTCTGTTGCCAATTGCTCCGTTCACGGAAACCTCGGGCAGCTTCGTCAATGCCGAAGGCCGTCTGCAAAGCTTCCATGCTGTGGTGCGCCCCCTGGGTGACACCCGCCCCGCGTGGAAGGTCCTGCGCGTGCTGGCCAATCTGCTGGGCGTGCCGGGCTTCGACTTCGAAACCTCGCAGGACGTGCTGGCCCGTGCCACCAATGCCCCAGCGGGCACGGTCACACAAGTACCGGCCGCGCAGCTGTCGAATGTTGTGAAGGCGGCGCCTGCGACCACGGCCGCTGCTGGCGAACCCGTCGTGGCTTCCATCTATCAACTGGACGGCCTGGTGCGCCGTTCTACGTCGCTGCAGCTCACTGCCGACGCGCGCATGGCACGTGAAGGAGTGGCCGCATGATCGACGCGATCTACAACGCGGGCCTGAACCTGCTCTCCTTTGGCTGGTGGACCGGCATCGTCTGGCCGGTGCTCTGGATCCTGATCAAGATCGTCTGCATCCTGGCGCCCCTGATGGGTGCAGTGGCCTACCTCACCTTGTGGGAGCGCAAGCTGCTGGGCTTCATGCAAGTGCGCCACGGCCCCAACCGCGTCGGCCCCATGGGTCTGCTGCAGCCGATTGCCGATGCGCTGAAGCTGCTGACCAAGGAAATCATCCAGCCGACCGCTGCCAGCAAGGGTTTGTTCGTGCTGGGCCCTGTCATGGCCATCATGCCGGCGCTGGCTGCCTGGGTGGCGATTCCCTTTGGTCCCGATGTGGCGCTGGCCAATGTCAATGCCGGCCTGCTGCTGGTGATGGCCATTACCTCCATCGAGGTGTACGGCGTGATCATTGCTGGCTGGGCATCCAACTCCAAGTACGCCTTTCTGGGCGCGCTGCGCGCCTCGGCCCAGATGGTGAGCTATGAAATCGCCATGGGCTTCTGCTTCCTGGTGGTGATCATGGTCTCGGGCAGCATGAACCTGACCGAGATCGTCATGTCGCAGGCCAAGGGCATGGCGGCCGACAAGGGCCTGACCTTCTTGTCCTGGAACTGGTTGCCCTTGCTGCCGATCTTCCTGGTGTACCTGATCTCCGGCGTCGCCGAGACCAACCGCCACCCGTTCGACGTGGTCGAAGGTGAAGCAGAAATCGTGGCCGGCCACATGGTCGAATATTCGGGTATGGGCTTTGCGATCTTCTTCCTGGCCGAGTACGCCAGCATGTGGCTCGTGTCCATCCTGGCCGCGCTGATGTTCCTGGGCGGCTGGCTGTCGCCTATCGACAGCGCACTGTTCAACTGGATTCCCGGTTGGATCTGGCTGGGTCTCAAGACCTTCCTCGTGGTGTCCATGTTCATCTGGATCCGCGCCACATTCCCACGCTTCCGTTATGACCAGATCATGCGTCTGGGCTGGAAGATCTTCATCCCGGTGACGCTGGTGTACTTGCTCTTTGTGGGCGGCTGGCTGCTCTCGCCCTGGAACATCTGGAAATAAGCGGGGACACACACATGACTGCCGTTGTTGCTGCTGCACCTTTTTCGTTCAAAGACTTCTTCAAGAGCTTCATGCTCGTGGAACTGGTCAAGGGCATGGCCCTGACCGGCCGCTACGCGTTCCGCCGCAAGGTGACCGTGCAGTTCCCTGAGGAGAAGACGCCTCTGTCGCCCCGTTTCCGTGGCCTGCACGCCCTGCGCCGTTACGACAACGGCGAAGAGCGCTGCATTGCCTGCAAGCTGTGCGAGGCTGTGTGCCCCGCCATGGCCATCACGATTGAATCGGACGTGCGCGCCGACGGTTCGCGCCGTACTACGCGCTACGACATCGATCTGACCAAGTGCATCTTCTGCGGTTTCTGCGAAGAAAGCTGCCCGGTGGATTCGATCGTCGAAACGCACATCTTCGAGTACCACGGCGAGAAGCGTGGCGACCTGTATTTCACGAAAGACATGCTCCTGGCCGTGGGCGACCGGTACGAAGGTGAAATCGCGGCGGCCAAAGCTGCGGATGCCAAGTACCGCTGAGCGGTGCTGAGCGCGGCCTCTTTGCCAGACTTTCTATAAAGACCCGATTCATGGACGCCAAGACTGGTTTCTTCTATCTCTTCTCGGTGGTGCTGCTGTTTGCTGCCTTCCGGGTGATCACCGCGCGCAATCCTGTGCATGCGGTGCTCTACCTCATTCTTGCCTTTTCGCAGGCTGCTGCCGTGTGGCTGCTGCTCAAGGCCGAGTTCCTGGCCATCGCCCTGGTGCTGGTGTACCTGGGGGCGGTGATGGTGCTGTTCCTGTTCGTGGTGATGATGCTGGACATCCACATCGATACCGTGCGCAAGGGCTTCTGGAAACACTTCCCGCTCGCCGCGACGGTGGGTGCATTGATTGCGCTGGAAATGGCCGCTGTGCTGATGGGCGGTTTCCGTGGCATGGACGAACCCAAGGCCGCCGCCGTGGTGCTGGATGCCGCAGGACAAGTGGTGCCGTACTCGAACACCAAGGCTCTGGGCAAGCTGCTTTACACCGAATACCTGTATCCCGTCGAGATCGCTGCCGTGATCCTGCTGGTGGCCATGATTGCTGCCATTGCACTGACCCTGCGCCAGCGCAAGGACAGCAAGGCCATCAATCCTTCCTTGCAGGTCCGGGTTCGCGCCAGCGATCGCCTGGAAGTCGTGAAGGTGGCCGCTACCCAGAAGGCGCAGCCCGAGGTGCCCGCCGAACCCGCTGCCGAGGAGAAAAAAGCATGACGCTGACTTTGGGCCACTTTCTCTCCCTGGGCGCGATGCTGTTCGCGCTGGCCGTGATCGGTATCTTCCTGAACCGCAAGAACCTGATCGTGCTGCTGATGGCGATCGAGTTGATGCTGCTGGCAGTGAACATGAACTTCGTGGCGTTCTCGCACTACCTGGGCGACATGCACGGGCAGGTGTTCGTGTTCTTCATCCTGACCGTGGCGGCCGCCGAGTCGGCCATCGGCCTCGCGATCCTGGTGCTGCTGTTCCGCAACAAGTCCAGCATCAACGCGGAAGACCTCAACACCCTCAAGGGCTGATGAGCCACCAGTATTCCCAAGGTTCTCAAGAATGAGTCAAACCCTCTCCGCTTCAACGCTCCTGGCCGTGCCACTGGCTCCGCTGGCGGGCGCTCTGCTGGCCGGTATCTTCGGCACAACCTTTGGTGGTAACTGGATTGGTCGCCGCCTGAGCCACACGCTGACGATCCTTGGCGTGCTTGTCGCTTTCATCCTCTCGGCCATGACGCTCAAGAGCGTGGCCGTGGACGGTGCCCGTTTCAACGAGACGCTCTACACCTGGATGGTGGTGGGTGGCCTGAAGATGGAAGTGGGCTTCCTGATCGACAGCCTCACGGCCATGATGATGGTGGTGGTGACCTTCGTGTCGCTGATGGTGCACATCTACACCATTGGCTACATGGAAGAGGACGACGGCTACAACCGTTTCTTCGCCTACATCTCGCTGTTCACGTTCTCCATGCTCATGCTCGTCATGAGCAACAACCTGCTGCAGCTGTTCTTCGGCTGGGAAGCGGTGGGCCTGGTGTCGTACCTGCTGATCGGGTTCTGGTTCAACAAGCCCACGGCGATCTTCGCCAACATGAAGGCCTTCCTGGTCAACCGCGTGGGTGACTTCGGCTTCATCCTGGGCATCGGCCTGATTGCGGCCTACACCGGTACGCTGAACTACAGCGAAATTTTCGCCAAGTCCGGCGAACTCGGCGCCCTGGCATTCCCCGGCACCGACTGGCTGCTGATCACGGTGATCTGCATCTGCCTGTTCATCGGTGCCATGGGCAAGTCCGCCCAGTTCCCGCTGCACGTGTGGCTGCCCGACTCGATGGAAGGCCCGACCCCCATCTCGGCACTGATCCACGCGGCCACCATGGTGACCGCAGGCATCTTCATGGTGTCGCGCATGTCGCCGCTGTTCGAACTGTCGGACACCGCGCTCAACTTCATCCTGATCATTGGTGCCATCACGGCGCTGTTCATGGGCTTCCTGGGCATCATCCAGAACGACATCAAGCGTGTGGTGGCCTACTCCACGCTGTCGCAGCTGGGCTACATGACCGTGGCACTGGGCGCTTCGGCCTACTCGGTGGCCGTGTTCCACTTGATGACCCACGCGTTCTTCAAGGCGCTGCTGTTCCTCGGGGCCGGCTCGGTCATCATGGGCATGCACCACAACCAGGACATCCGCTGGATGGGTGGCGTACGCAAGTACATGCCCATCACCTGGATCACTTCGCTGCTGGGTTCGCTGGCGCTGATCGGTACGCCTTTGTTCGCGGGTTTTTATTCCAAGGACAGCATCATTGAGGCGGTGCATTTCAGCCAGCTGCCTGGCGCTGGCTTCGCGCACTTTGCCGTGCTGGCAGGCGTGTTCATCACGGCGTTCTATTCGTTCCGCATGTACTTCCTGGTCTTTCATGGCAAGGAGCGTTACGACCAGAACCCCGATGCGCACCACGACGACCACCATGGCCACGGCCACGATGACCACCACCACGAACCCCATGAGTCGCCCTGGGTGGTGACCGTGCCCTTGATCCTGCTGGCCATTCCTTCGGTGGTGGTGGGCTTCATGTTCATCCAGCCCATGCTGTTTGGCGACTTCTTCAAGGATGTGATCTTTGTGGACGCAGCCAAGCACCCAGCAATGGCGAAGCTCGCAGAAATCTTCCACGGCCCCGTGGCCATGGCAGTGCATGGCCTGCAGACGGCACCGTTCTGGCTGGCGCTGGCGGGTGTGGCAGCTTCGTACTACATGTACATGGTCAACCCCGCGCTGCCTGCGGCACTCAAGCGTTTCTTCGAATCGATCAAGGTGTACCAGCTGCTTGAAAACAAGTACGGCATGGACTGGTTCAACGAAAACGTCCTGGCCCGTGGCGCCCGCCTGTTGGGCGTGGGGCTGTGGAAGGGCGGTGATCAGGCGGTGATCGATGGCGCCTTGGTGAACGGCTCCTGGAAGGTCGTGCGGGGTGTGGCTGGCGTCGTGCGCTGGGTGCAGTCGGGCTTCATCTTCCACTACGCGCTGGTGATGATTCTGGGTGTCTTCGCTCTGATGACCTGGTTCGTCTGGGGCGACACGTTCCTGCAGCTCATCAAATAAGGAAAACAACAAATGGGTCTGTTGAGTCTTGCAATCTGGACACCGATTGCCTTCGGTGTGCTGCTGCTTGCCATTGGGCGGGATGAGCACGCACGTGCCGTGCGCTGGTTGGCCTTGCTCGGGGCGCTGCTGGGCTTCCTGGTCACGCTGCCTTTGTACGACGGCTTCAAACTGGGCACTGCAGCGATGCAGTTTGTCGAGAAGGCCTCGTGGATCGAGCGCTTCAATGTGCACTACCACCTGGGTGTGGACGGCATTTCGTTCTGGTTCGTGCCGCTCACTGCCTTCATCACGGTGATCGTGGTGATCGCCTCGTGGGAGGCCATCACTGAGCGCGTCAACCAGTACATGGGTGCGTTCCTGATCCTGTCGGGTCTGATGATCGGCGTGTTCAGCGCGCTCGACGGCATCCTGTTCTACGTGTTCTTCGAGGCTACGCTGATCCCGATGTACCTGATCATCGGTATCTGGGGCGGCCCCAACAAGATCTACGCGGCGTTCAAGTTCTTCCTGTACACGTTGCTCGGCTCGCTCTTGATGCTGATCGCGCTGATCTATCTGTACAACCAGTCGGGCGGCAGCTTCGACATCGCCACCTGGCACCAGCTGCCCCTGAGCCGCCGCGCACAGACCATGCTGTTCTTCGCGTTCTTCGCTGCATTTGCTGTGAAGGTGCCCATGTGGCCGGTGCACACCTGGCTGCCCGACGTGCACGTGGAAGCGCCCACCGGCGGTTCCGCCGTGCTGGCGGCCATCATGCTCAAGCTGGGTGCCTATGGCTTCCTGCGCTTCTCGATGCCCATCGCCCCCGACGCATCGCGCGAATGGGCCTGGCTGATGATCACGCTGTCGCTGATCGCCGTGATCTACGTGGGCCTGGTGGCCATGGTCCAGAAGGACATGAAGAAGCTGGTGGCCTATTCGTCCGTGGCGCACATGGGTTTTGTGACCCTGGGTTTCTTCATCTTCAATGACCTGGGCGTCTCCGGCGGCCTGGTGCAGATGATTGCCCACGGTTTTGTGTCGGGCGCGATGTTCCTGTCCATCGGCGTGCTGTACGACCGCGTGCATTCGCGTGAAATCGCCGCTTACGGCGGCGTGGTCAACACCATGCCCAACTTCACGGCGTTTGCGCTGCTGTTCGCCATGGCCAACTGCGGCCTGCCGGGCACGGCTGGTTTTGTGGGCGAGTGGATGGTGATCCTGGGTGCGACCAAGGCCAACTTCTGGATCGGCCTGGCCTCGGCCACGGCGCTGATCTTCGGTGCGGCCTACACGCTGTGGATGTTCAAGCGCGTGTACCTGGGCCCCGTGGCCAACGACCACGTCAAGGAACTCACCGACATCAACAGCCGCGAATTCCTGGTGATGTCGCTGCTGGCGATTGCCGTGCTCGCCATGGGCCTGTACCCACGCCCCTTCACGGACGTGATGGACACCTCGGTCGCGGAACTGCTCAAGCATGTCGCACTGACCAAGCTGAACTGACCAGACTGAACTGAGAGATTCGAGATGATTGACAACATCAGCTGGCTCGCGATTTACCCCGAAATCGTGCTGTTGACCATGGCCTGCGTCATTGCGCTGGTCGATCTGGGGGTTCACAGCGCCCGCCGCACCGGCACCTATGTGCTGACCATGCTCACGCTGGCCGTGGTGGCCGCCCTGCAGGCCATGTATGCCAGCAGCGGCAACACCTTCTATGGCTTTGGCAACATGGTGGTGAGCGACGCCATGGGCAACTGGCTCAAGTGTTTCGCCACCGTGGCCATGATGGTCACGCTGGTCTATGGCCGCCCCTACGCGGCCGACCGCGGCATGATGCGTGGCGGCGAAATGTTCACGCTGTCGATGTTTGCGCTGCTGGGCATGTTCATCATGATCTCCGGCAACAACTTCCTGGTGATCTACCTGGGCCTGGAACTGCTCACGCTGTCCAGCTACGCCCTGGTGGCCCTGCGCCGCGACAACGCCACGGCCACGGAAGCCGCGATGAAGTACTTCGTGCTCGGCGCCATGGCCAGTGGTTTCCTGCTGTATGGCCTGTCCATGGTCTACGGCGCCACGGGTTCGCTCGACATCGGCCAGGTGTTCAAGGCCGTCAACTCTGGTCAGATCAAGCACCAGGTGCTGGTGTTCGGCCTCGTGTTTGTGGTGGCCGGCCTGGCGTTCAAGCTGGGTGTGGTGCCTTTCCACATGTGGATCCCCGATGTGTACCAGGGCGCTCCCACGGCCGTCACGCTGATGATCGGCGGCGCGCCCAAGCTCGCAGCCTTTGCCATCACCATCCGCCTGCTGGTGGACGGCCTGTTGCCCCTGGCGATCGACTGGCAGCAGATGCTGGCGGTGCTGGCCATTGGCTCGCTGCTGGTGGGTAATCTGGCCGCCATTGCGCAGACCAACCTCAAGCGCATGCTGGCGTACTCGACCATTTCGCAAATGGGTTTTGTGCTGCTGGGCCTGATGTCGGGTGTCATCAACGGCAACGTGGATGCCACGGCGGTCGAAAACGCCTACAGCGCGTCCATGTTCTACGTGGTGACCTATGTGCTGACCACGCTGGCCGCGTTTGGCGTGATCCTGCTGCTGGCGCGTGAAGGCTTCGAGAGTGAAGAGATCTCCGACTTCGCGGGCCTGAACCAGCGCAGCCCGCTGTACGCGGGTGTGATGGCGGTGTGCCTGTTCTCCATGGCCGGTATCCCGCCCATGGTCGGCTTCTACGCCAAGCTGTCGGTGCTGCAGGCGCTGGTTGCCTCGGGCCAGAGCCTGTACATCGCGATGGCCGTGTTCGCCGTCATCATGTCGCTGATCGGCGCTTTCTACTACCTGCGCGTGGTCAAGGTCATGTATTTCGATGCGCCGCTGACGGCCACGAACGTGTCCGCCCCCGTGGACGTGCGCGTGGTGCTGACCATCAACGGCGCCCTGGTCCTGGGCCTGGGCCTGCTGCCCGGTGGCCTGATGGCCCTGTGTGCGGACGCCGTGGTGCGTGCGCTCGCCACCTGATCTGCAGCGGGTCCCCATGCTGACGCTGCAGCGGCGCGCTGCCTCTGTTCTTTTCGCCGGTCGCTGACCGGTTCCGGGCTCGTTCTTCCGTGTCGCTCACCGGATCAGTCTGGCTCATCATCGTGGCGGCCTTCGTGGCCGCCAACCTGCCTTTTGTCAACCAGCGCTGGCTGGTGGCAGGGCCGGTGGCTGCCCCCGCCAAACCCTTGCTGGGGCGGCTGCTGGAGCTGGTTGTTTTCTACTTTGTGGTGGGGGCGCTGGCGTTGGTGCTGGAGCGCCGTGCGGGCCAGATCGCGCCCCAGGGCTGGGAGTTCTACGCCATCACCGGCACCATGTTCCTGACCTTTGCGTTTCCGGGTTTTGTCTACCGGTATCTGCTGCGGCGCCACCACAGCTGATCTGGCCAAACCTGCTGACTCACGATTGCGTCGCCCACAAGTGTTGCCATGAAGGTGCTGGACCTCCAATGTCGGCAAGGCCATGTCTTTG
This sequence comes from Acidovorax sp. GW101-3H11, assembly GCF_001633105.1. Classification (GTDB taxonomy): domain Bacteria; phylum Pseudomonadota; class Gammaproteobacteria; order Burkholderiales; family Burkholderiaceae_C; genus Acidovorax. The sequence continues at coordinate 11,463 of NZ_LUKZ01000012.1, read as the reverse complement.
AAGGCTGGTTTGGCTCCGAGGACGACTTCCAGGGCCAGAAGCAGCGTGGCCTGGTGCAATGCCCCCTGTGCGCAGACGACCACATTGAAAAGCGGCTCAGTGCTCCGCGCCTGAACCTGGGCGCCCGGGCACCTGCGACTGCCGAGGCCACCGCGCCAGCGCATTCCGCCGCCACGGCGGGCGCCCAAGGCCCAACCTCTTCAGAGGCAGCGATGCTGCCCCCCGCCTTGCAGGCCGCCTGGCTGGCGCTGGCCCGCAAAGTGGTGGCCAACACCGAGGACGTGGGCGAGCGTTTTGCCCAGGAGGCCCGGCGCATGCACCATGGTGAGGTGGAAGAGCGCGCCATCCGGGGCAAGGCCACGCCCGACGAGGCGGTGCAGCTGCTGGAAGAGGGCATTGCCGTCATGCCTTTGCCCCTGCCAGTGGCCGCCAAGGAAACCCTGCAATAGGTTTTTCTACCCCGGGTCGGGACAGGAGGGGCTGAATTTTGAAATTTTTAGCCCGCTACCGCGCGACCAGTATGGGTTTATTGCTATTAATTCAATAGCAAATAATTACCTATCCCTGCGAGGCTCCACCTGTGCGCCTCACGCTGCGAACTGCAGCGCAGCCAGCCGGGCATAGACACCCCCTTGCGCCAGCAGGCTGGTGTGGGTGCCCTGTTCCACGATGCGCCCGTGGTCCAGAACCACGATGCGGTCGGCGTTCTGCACGGTGGCAAGCCGGTGTGCAATGACCAGCGTGGTCCGGCGGCCGGTGTGGCGCTGCATGGCGGTGTCCAGCGCGGCCTGCACCATGCGCTCGCTCTCGGCGTCGAGTGCGCTGGTGGCTTCGTCCAGCAGCAGCAGGGGCGGGTTCTTGAGCATGGCCCGTGCAATTGCGATGCGCTGGCGCTGCCCGCCCGACAGCCGCACGCCGCGCTCGCCCAGAAAGGTGGCGTAGCCCTCGGGCAGGGCCATGAGGAAGTCATGGGCAAATGCAGCGCGGGCGGCGGCTACCACCTCCTCGTCCGTGGCCTCGGGGCGCCCGTAGCGGATGTTCTCCAGGGCCGAGGCCGAGAAGATCACCGCGTCCTGCGGTACCGTGCCGGTGTGGGCCCGCAGGGTGCCCAGCGCCAGGTCGCGGATGTCCACCCCGTTGAGCAGAATGCGCCCTTGCTGCGGCGCCGATGTGCCCGGCGTGCCCGGGATGTTGGTCTGGGCATCCACGTCCACGTCGTAGAAGCGTTGCAGCAGCTGCAGCACCGTGGTCTTGCCCGCACCGCTCGCGCCGACCAGGGCCACGGTTTCGCCGGGGGCCAGGTGCAGCGAAAAGCCGTGCAGTGCGGCCTGCTCCGGGCGCGAGGGGTAGTGGAACCACACGTTGTCAAACTGCACCTCCAGGCCCTGGCCGGAGGTGGGAAGGTCTCGGGGCGTGGCAGGGTCCGCCACGGGGGAGCGACTTGCCAGCAGCTCCATCAGGCGCTCGGTGGCGCCTGCAGCGCGCAGCAGGTCGCCATACACCTCGCCCAGCACGGCCACGGCCCCCGCCAGCAGGATCACATAGACAACAGTCTGGCCGAGGTGGCCCGCACTCATCTGGCCCGCCAGCACCGCCTCGGTGCCCCGGTACAGCCCCCACAGCAGCAGGGCGGCATTGGCGATGATGATGAAGGCAACCAGCACCGCCCGCGCGCGGGTGCGCTGGATGGCCGCCTGGAAGGCGTTTTCGGTGGCGCGCATGAAGCGGGCCGTCTCGCGCGGCTCGGCCGCATGGCTTTGCACCACCGGCACGGCGTTCAGCACCTCGGCGGCAATGGCGCTGGAGTCGGCCACCCGGTCCTGGCTGTCCCGCGACAGCCGCCGCACGCGCCGCCCGATCCACATCGTGGGCAGCACCACCAGCACCACGGCCAGCAGCACCACCGACATCACGTAAGGATTGGTCCACACCAGCATGGCCAGCGCGCCAATGCCCATCACCGCATTGCGCAGCCCCATCGACAACGACGAGCCGACCACGGTCTGCACCAGGGTGGTGTCGGCGGTGAGGCGAGACAACACCTCCCCGGTCTGTGTGGTTTCAAAAAACTGCGGGCTTTGCCGCAGCACATGGCCATAGACGGCGTTGCGCAGGTCGGCGGTCACCCGTTCACCCAGCCAGCTCACCATGTAAAAGCGCGCGGCAGAGAACACGCCCAGCGCCACCGCGACGGCGAACAAGGCCTCGAAGTGGCCGCGCAGCGCCATGGCCTGCGCGCCCTTGTCGCTGGCCGAGCCACCCACCAGGCCCCCATCGATCAGCCCGCGCAGCGCCATGGGAAACGCCAGCGTGGCCAGCGCAGCCAGCACCAGGAAGACCCCCGATAACAGAATATGGATGCGGTAGGGGCGCAGAAAGGGGAGCAGACCGGTCAACGAGCGCGGAGCCCCGCGTGCCGGATTGGAGGAGGGGATGGATGCCATGGCGGCAGTGTAGGCCCGGCCCATGACGGCGTGCATGGCGCGCAGGCCAAGGGGCGCTGCGGGGCGGTGTCAGCAAAAAGTCAGTGATGCCCCCGCGCTGCAGGCCCTCGAGCCGGGGCCGTGCGCAGGCCGTTCGAAGGGCTGGATTGAGCGCTGGCCTGCGCTGTGGGCCCGCAGCCGTTGGTGCGCCTGCGCTGCGGGCGGTGGGTACGTAGGCATTTATACATAGGCATTAGTCCCAGTATCTACCGCAGGGTAGAGAGACATACGATGCGCCGAGACCCACACACGGAGACCTTGCTGCAAGGCTCCATTCCTCAGCACCCTACGGAGCGGCCAAGGCGCAATGAGCGACGTCATTCTTGAAACCAAAAGCCTGACCAAAGAGTTCAAGGGCTTCACTGCCGTGAGCGATGTGAACCTGGCAGTGCGCCGTGGTTCCATCCATGCGCTGATCGGCCCCAATGGCGCAGGCAAGACCACCTGCTTCAACCTGCTGACCAAGTTTCTGGAGCCCACCTCGGGCGTGATCCGCTTCAACGGGCACGACATCACACGCGAGCAGCCCGCGCAGATTGCCCGGCGCGGTGTGATCCGCTCGTTCCAGATCTCAGCGGTGTTTCCGCACCTCACGCTGATGGAGAACGTGCGCCTGGGCCTGCAGCGCAAGCTGGGCACCTCGTTCCACTTCTGGCGCAGCGAACGCACCCTGAGCCAACTGGACGACCGCGCCATGCAACTGCTGACCGAAGTGGGCCTGGAAGACCTGGCCGACGAGGTTACCGTGAACCTTCCCTACGGCCGCAAGCGCGCGCTGGAGATTGCCACCACGCTGTCGATGGAGCCCGAGCTGATGCTGCTCGACGAGCCCACCCAGGGCATGGGCCACGAGGACGTGGACCGCGTCACCCAGCTCATCAAAAAGGTCTCGGCGGGTCGCACCATCCTGATGGTGGAACACAACATGAAGGTTGTCTCAACAATAGCGGACCGCATCACCGTGCTGCAGCGTGGTGCCGTGCTGGCCGAAGGGCCCTACGAAGAAGTCTCGAACAACCCCCAAGTCATGGAAGCCTACATGGGCACCACCGATGGCCAACTGCAAGGAGCGCATTGATGGCTGCCGCTCCCGCACTCGAAATCAAAAACCTCGAAGCCTGGTACGGCGAGTCGCATGTGCTGCACGGCGTGGACATCGTCGTCCAGCCCGGCGAGGTGGTCACGCTGCTGGGCCGCAACGGCGCGGGTCGCACCACCACCATGCGTGCCATCATGGGCCTGACCGGCGCGCGCAAGGGCTCGGTCAAGATCAACGGCGTGGAAACCGTGAACATGCCCACGCACCGCATTGCGCACCTGGGCGTGGGCTACTGCCCGGAAGAGCGCGGCATTTTCTCCAGCCTGTCGTGCGAAGAAAACCTGCTGCTGCCGCCCGCGCTCAAGACAGGCACACCGGGCATGTCGGTGCAAGAGATCTACGCCATGTTCCCCAACCTGGCCGAGCGCAAGAACAGCCAGGGCACGCGCCTGTCGGGCGGCGAGCAGCAGATGCTGGCCGTGGCCCGCATCCTGCGCACTGGCGCCAACCTGCTGCTGCTCGATGAAATCTCCGAAGGCCTCGCGCCGGTCATCGTGCAGGCCCTGGCCCGCATGATCAAGATGCTGCGCGAAAAGGGCTACACGGTGGTCATGGTCGAGCAGAACTTCCGCTTTGCCGCGCCGCTGGCCGACCGCTTCTACGTGATGGAGCATGGCCGCATCGTCGAGAAGTTCGGTGCGTCCGAACTCGAAGCCAAGATGCCCGTGCTCAACGAATTGCTGGGCGTCTGAACGCAGCCTGCTTCCCAATTTTCGCTTTCTTCAACCACCACACCCACAGGAGACAAATCCATGAAGAAACAACTCACACTGCTGGCCTTGATGCTGGCCGCCGCAGGCCTGGCCACTACGGCCCAGGCACAGGACAAGGTCAAGATCGGCTTCATCACCGACATGTCCAGCCTGTACGCCGACCTGGAGGGCAAGAACGGTGCCGTGGCCATCCAGATGGCCATCGACGACTTCGGCGGCAAGGTGCTGGGCATGCCCATCGAGTTGCTCACGGCCGACCACCAGAACAAGGCCGACATCGCCGCCTCCAAGGCCCGCGAGTGGATCGACACCCAGGGCCTGACCATGGTCTTTGGCGGCACCAACTCCGGCACGGCACTGGCCACGGCCAAGGTGGCCGCAGAGAAGAAGCGCGTCTACATCAACAACGGCGCCGCCAGCTCGGCACTGACCAACGACCAGTGCACCCCCTACACGGTGCACTACGCGTATGACACGGTCGCCCTGGCCAAGGGCACGGGCTCTGCGATCATCGACAACGGCGGCAAGAGCTGGTACTTCCTCACGGCAGACTACGCTTTCGGCCACGCGCTGGAGGCTGACACCAGCACCGTGGTCAAGGCCAAGGGCGGCACCGTGGTGGGCGCCGTGCGCCACCCGCTGAATGCGTCGGACTTCTCGTCCTTCCTGCTGCAGGCGCAGAACTCCAAGGCCCAGATCCTGGGCCTGGCCAATGCCGGTGGCGACACCATCAACGCCATCAAGGCCGCCAAAGAGTTTGGCATCGGCAAGAGCATGAAGCTCGCCGGTTTGCTGATCTTCATCTCTGACGTGCACAGCCTGGGCCTGCGCAACACCGAAGGCCTGCAGTTCACCACCAGCTGGTACTGGGACCTGAACGACGAGACGCGCAAGTTCTCGGCCCGCTTCTTCGAGAAGACCAAGCGCATGCCTACCGAAATCCAGGCGGCCGACTACTCCGCCACCATGAACTACCTCAAGGCCGTGGAAGCCGCCAAGTCGGTCGATGCTGACAAGGTGATGACCACCTGGCGCGGCATGAAGATGAACGACTTCTTCGGCTCCGGCCAACTGCGTCCTGATGGCCGCTACGTGCACGACATGTACCTGATGGAAGTGAAGAAGCCTTCGGAATCCACCAAGCCCTGGGACTACTACAAGCTCATCAAGAAGCTGCCCGGTGACCAGGTGTTCACCACCAAGGCCGAGAGCAAGTGCGCGCTCTGGAAGTAAACCCCTGAGAGGAAGCCCTCGTGCCCGACCCCGCCGCTGCCGGTGGGGCCTGGCCCGTGGGCGCCCTCTGACCTGAACCCCTCCACCTGCTGCTGCCTCCCATGGAAATCTTTGGTGTCTCATTGCCCGGCCTGTTGAGCCAGCTCCTTCTGGGGCTGGTCAACGGATCGTTCTACGCAATCCTCAGCCTCGGGCTGGCCGTGATCTTCGGCCTGCTCAACGTCATCAACTTTGCGCACGGTGCGCTGTTCATGACCGGCGCCCTGATCACCTGGATGGCCATGAACTACCTCGGCATCAACTACTGGTTGATGCTGGTGCTGGCACCGCTGGTGGTGGGCCTGTTCGGGGTGCTCATCGAACGCCTGCTGCTGCGCTGGATCTACAAGCTCGACCATCTCTATGGCCTGCTGCTCACACTGGGCCTCACGCTGCTGATCGAAGGCGTGTTCCGCTCGATCTACGGCGTATCGGGCCTGGGCTACGACACGCCCGAGCTGCTCGAAGGCGCCACCAACCTCGGCTTCATGATCATGCCCAACTACCGCGCCTGGGTTGTGGTGGCATCCATCGTCGTCTGCGTGGCCACCTGGTACGTGATCGAAAAAACCAAGCTCGGTGCCTACCTGCGCGCCGGTACCGAAAACCCGCGTCTGGTAGAGGCCTTCGGCATCAACGTGCCAGTGATGGTGACGCTGACCTATGCCTTTGGCGCCGCACTGGCCGCGTTTGCCGGTGTGCTCGCTGCGCCTGTGTACCAGGTCACGCCGCTCATGGGCCAGAACCTCATCATCGTGGTGTTTGCGGTGGTGGTGATTGGCGGCATGGGCTCCATCATGGGCTCCATCCTCACCGGGCTGGGCCTGGGCGTCATCGAAGGCTTCACCAAGGTGTTCTACCCCGAAGCGTCGTCCACCGTGGTGTTCGTCATCATGGTCATCGTTCTCCTCATCCGCCCCGCCGGCCTGTTCGGCAAAGAGAAATAAGGGGCAGCCAGCATGAACTTCAAGAACATTGCCCCCGTCGGATACGGCCTGCTGCTGCTGGGCCTGGTTGTTGCACCCTTCCTCGGTGCCTACCCTGTTTTCGTGATGAAGCTCATGTGCTTTGCACTGTTTGCTTCGGCCTTCAACCTGCTGCTGGGCTTCACCGGCCTGCTGTCCTTCGGCCACGCGGCCTTCCTGGGTGGTGCTGCCTATGTGGCGGGCCACGCCATCAAGGTCTGGGGCCTGACGCCCGAAGTGGGCCTGCTGCTGGGCACGGCCGGGGGCGCGCTGCTGGGCCTGCTCTTTGGCTGGCTGGCCATCCGTCGCCAGGGCATCTACTTCTCCATGATCACGCTGGCGCTGGCGCAGATGCTGTTCTTCGCCTGCCTGCAAGCCAAGTTCACTGGCGGTGAAGACGGCCTGCAGGGCGTGCCACGCGGCAAGCTGTTTGGTGTGATCGACCTGCAAAGCGACCTCGTCATGTACTACGTGGCCCTGGTGATCGTGGCGCTGGCGTTCCTGCTGATCGTGCGCACCATCCACTCGCCGTTCGGCCAGGTGCTCAAGGGCATCAAGGAGAACGAACCCCGCGCCATCTCGCTGGGCTACGACACGCACCGCTTCAAGCTGCTGGCCTTTGTGCTGTCGGCCGCGCTGGCGGGCCTGGCCGGTTCGCTCAAGACCCTGGTGCTGGGCTTTGCCACGCTGTCGGATGTGCACTGGACGGCCTCGGGCCAGGTCATTCTGATGACGCTGGTGGGCGGCCTGGGCACGTTGTCCGGCCCGCTCATCGGCTCGGCCGTGGTGGTGCTGCTGGAGAACAAGATCGGCGAATTCGGCAACCTGCTCGCGGCCCTGACCAGCGTGGAATGGTTCAAGACCCTGGGCGAGTCCGTCACCATGGTCACGGGCCTGATCTTCGTGATCTGCGTGCTGGCCTTCCGCCGGGGCATCATGGGCGAGATCATTGCCTGGCTGGCACAACGCCGCGCGGGCAGCACGGCCAAGCATTGAGAATGTGGCGCCGCCTGCTCTGGCGGTGTCTTGCGAGCATTGTTGACCCGGCTCCAACCCACTTGAACCGTTCACGCTGAGCTTGTCGAAGCGCCGCGCAAGGTTTCGACAAGCTCAACCCGAACGGATACTTCAATTTCAAAGAGGCCGGATCAAAAAGCCGCTGCCGCCCTCACAGGCGCAGCGGCTTGGCATATCCGGTCATCTCCAGATAGCCCCGGCCCACGGGCTGTCCGCTGCCGTCCAGCAGATCGGACAGCCCCTCCCAATAAATCGCGCCGCTGGACCCACTGCTGTCCAGCTCCTGGTTGTCCAACAGCGCGCGCACCTCAAACTGCCCCACCGGCGTCAACACCCGCCACTGCACCGGGTACCGCGCGCCACTGTGCGGGCTGGCCCAGGTGCGCAGTGGGGTGAACACCACGGCCTGTGTGCCAAACACCTGCGCAGGCTGCCCGGGCGCCCGCCACGACCCCCCGGCCCACAGCGCCGACCCATCCGCGCGCCGCAGGCGGAAGGCGGTCAATGCGCTGCCATCGGCCAGGTTCATGCCGATCCAGTCCCAGCCCTGGGCCTCGGGGTGCATCAGCGCCTCGCTCCACTCGTGGTCCATCCACGCGCGGCCGGTACCCGGCTCCACCGCCATGCGGCGGCCCGCCACCGTCAGGTGCCCGCTCACGGCCAGCTGCGGCTGGCTGTAGTAGTAGCTCGCCTGCATCGCTTCCGGCCCCTTGCGCGACAGGCCTTGCTGGCCCTGCAGCAGCACCGGCTGCGTGCTGTCGAACTGCAGCTCCAGCCCCAGTTCGCCGCCGGTGATGCGCGTGGTGTAGCGGCTGCGCGGGCCATCGGCAGCCGTGCTACGCGGCACATCACTGCGCTCCAGCGTCCAGTCCTGCAGGCGGATGCGCGTGTCCGCCTCGCTGGCCTGCGCCACGCCAAAACCCGCACGCGCAATGCGCTGGTCATGCCGCAGGCGCTGCCCCTTCACGTCGGTGATGGCTGCATGTGCAAACAGCAGCTGCTTGGCCGCAAACGCCGACTGCAGGCTCTGCGTGGTATCCACCCGCGACCGGAAAAACGTGAGCTGAAACCCCCACGGCTGGCCCTGCGCCTGCACATGGCCGGTGATGTACCACCACTCGGTGCGCAGCTCCGGGTGGCTGCCATGGTCGTGCGGGAAGGCCAGCGTGCGCGCAGGCAACGCCTGCGCCACACCCGGACAGAGCAGCGCGCCCAGCCCGGCTGCCTGTAGGCTGGCCCCCATCAGCCACTGGCGGCGTGTGGAGCTGTGCATGGTGTGGGGATCGAGGTACGGGATGGAATTTCGGAATGGAACTGCGGGACGGGGCAGGGCGCTCAGCCCATCAACGCATCCACCTTCTGCTGCGCGGCCGAGCAATCGCCAAACGTGCGGTCCACCCACTCGATGTCGAAGTACGTGGGCAGATAGCGTTCGCCCGCATCGCACAGCAGCGACAGGATGGAGCCGCGCTCGCCCCGCTCGCGCATCTCGCTGGCCAGCGTGAGCATGGCCACAAAGTTGGTGCCGGTAGACGGCCCCACACGCCGCCCCAGCAACTGCGACAGCGCGCGCATGGCAGCAACCGATTCGCAGTCCGCCACATCCACCATGCGGTCCACCAGCGTGCGGATAAAGCTTGGCTCCACCCGTGGCCGCCCAATGCCCTCGATGCGCGAGCCCGGCGCCGTGAGCTGCGCATCGCCCGTGCGGTGGTAGGCGCTGAACACCGAGCCCGCCGGGTCAGCCACACACACCTGCGTGGCATGGCGCTGGTAGCGCACATAGCGGCCAATGGTGGCGCTGGTGCCGCCCGTGCCCGCACCCACCACAATCCAGCGCGGGACCGGGTGCGGCTCGCGCGCCATCTGCGTGAACATGCTCTCGGCAATGTTGTTGTTGCCCCGCCAGTCGGTCGCCCGCTCGGCATAGGTGAATTGGTCCATGTAGTGGCCGCCCGTCTCCTCGGCAATCGCACGGGCCGCGTCATACACCGCGCCCGCGCTGTCCACAAAGTGGCAACGCCCGCCATGGAACTCGATCTGCGCCACCTTCTCGGGCGAGGTGCTGCGCGGCATTACCGCCACAAACGGCAGCCCCAGCAGGCGCGCAAAGTACGCCTCGCTCACCGCCGTGGAGCCACTGGAGGATTCCACGATGGTCGAGCCTTCATGCACCCAGCCATTGCACAGCGCGTATAGGAACAGCGACCGCGCCAGCCGGTGTTTCAGGCTGCCCGTGGGGTGGGTGGATTCGTCCTTGAGGTACAGGTCAATGCCATGCGCGGCAAACGCGGGCAGCCGCAGCGGGATCAGGTGCGTGTCGGCACTGCGCTGGTAGTCGGCTTCGATGCGGGCGATGGCTTCGTGGAGCCAGGGGGAGGGGAAGGTCATGGTGGGATTGTGCGGCGGGGTGCTGTTCAGAGACGCCTGTAGCAGCTAGTGAAAAGTGGACGTTCAAAAGTTCGAGCTACGGTGCCCGTAAAGGCTGTTGGTTGAAAAAAATTCGTCGATCAACATCTCGGTGTAGATCGTGCTTAGCTGTCACATCCCGGACGATCATAGGGTCGCTTGTGAAAAAGATGCGGGTGCGTCTGATACCACTGTTTCATGGCCTGCATCGGCGTACTGCTCTTGAGCGCTGACTGCGGCAACTGGTGGTTGTACAAGGCCACATAGCGCAGCAAGGTCTGTCACATCCCGGACGATCATAGGGTCGCTTGTGAAAAAGATGCGGGTGCGTCTGATACCACTGTTTCATGGCCTGCATCGGCGTACTGCTCTTGAGCGCTGACTGCGGCAACTGGTGGTTGTACAAGGCCACATAGCGCAGCAAGGTCTGCTCCATATCTTCGCGGCTGTTGAATCGGTGGGTCTTCAGGACGTCCGCTATGCGTCCATTGAACCGCTCCACCATGCCGTTGGTTCTCGGGGTCCTGGGCTTGGTCAGCCGGTGCTCTATGCCCAGCTCCTGGCACAGTTGGTCGAACTCATGGTTGCCGCTGGGTTCGCGCTCCCGGCTGGCAAACAGTCGGTCCGTGAACTCNCCATTGAACCGCTCCACCATGCCGTTGGTTCTCGGGGTCCTGGGCTTGGTCAGCCGGTGCTCTATGCCCAGCTCCTGGCACAGTTGGTCGAACTCATGGTTGCCGCTGGGTTCGCGCTCCCGGCTGGCAAACAGTCGGTCCGTGAACTCTTTGCCGTTGTCGGTCAACAGCTTGGTGATCCCTGAGCGGACAGGCCTTGTGTAGTGCCTTCAGAAAGGCGTGCGCACTGGCGGCTGTCTTGTTGGTCTTGAGTTGCACAAACACCCAACGCGTGGCCCTGTCGATAGCCACGAACAGGTAGCGCCGGCTGCTCTCATCCTGCATCTGGGGCAGGTACTTCACATCCATGTGCAAGTAGCCTGGCTCGTAGCTCTTGAAGGCCTTGTGGGCTACCGCAGGCTCCTGGGGTTTGAGGGCGTTGAGGTTGCCCGCTCCATGGCGGCGCAGGCACCTGTCCAAACCTGAGCGTGAGACATCGGGGCTCAAGAACTCCCGCGTGACCGCCAGCAGGTCATCCAGAGGTAGCAGCAAGGTACGGCGCAAGTGAACCACCACGGTCTCTTGCGCAGGCGTGAGCACCGTCTGTAGGCGATGGGCCGTGTGCGAGCGGTCTGCAAAGACATCGCGCTTCTTCCACTTGTAGACCGTCTGCTCAGTGATCCCAAAGCGCTGGGCCAGGACGCTGGCTGGTTCATTGCTGGCCGCGATCTCGGCGCGCACGGCGGGAGTGGTGCGGGCGTTCTTGTGCAGGGCAATCAACATGGCTTCACTCCCTGGATAGATTGCAAGGACTCTATCAACTCCTTCAAAACAGCTCGGGCCATGAAGAGTGGATAGCGTTTAGAGTCTATGCAATCGTCCGGGATGCGA
>NZ_LUKZ01000011.1 GCF_001633105.1 Acidovorax sp. GW101-3H11 | reverse complement strand
CCAATTCCATCTGGGCCAGTAGCTCTTGCTTGCGGGTCTTCTTGGTGCTCAGGTTCAGCTCAAGGCTGCTTTGCTTCATGGCTTGCGAGGATGCCATGACTGATCTGCATCTATCAGACTGCTCGCGAGGTTTTGCAGGATTTCCCTAGGACAACCGAGGGGCCATCCTGACCACGAATGGAGACGATTGCGCCATCATCTCCCTGATCCAGCACGGCAAGTTCCTCATACTGCTGCAGCATTGATGCCTCCTTGGTCAATGACCTCGTGCCTGACGTGAAAAGAGTAGCCCAAATAACGGTCCTGGCCGCTGTTTGAACAGATCGCTGTTTACCCGTGTACCGGGCAGCACTCTATCTTGCCCTCAGCGCGACCCCGCCCCACCCGCACTCTCCGCCATTTCCAACTGCATCATCACCATGTTGACCAGCGTGTGCACCGATGGCCGCCCGGTCTCGATTACGTAGTGGGCGGTTTCGCGGTACAGGTGGTCGCGCTGGGCGTAGAGGTCGCGCAGCTTGTCCATGGGGTTGCCGCCTTGCAGCAGGGGGCGGGTCTTGTCGTGTTTGACGCGCTTGAAGATTTCTTCGGGCGAGGCGCGCAGGTACAGCACGTTGCCGAACTGGCGCAGCACTTCGCGGTTCTCGGGGCGCAGCACGGCGCCGCCGCCGGTGGACAGGACCATGCCGCCGGGCTGGCGGGCCACGTCGGCCAGCACCTGGGCTTCGATGTCGCGAAAGCGCGCTTCGCCCTCGGCCTCGAAGAAGCTGCGGATGGTGGTGCCCAGGGTCTGTTCCAGCCGGTGGTCCAGGTCGATGAAGGGCACGCCCGCCCGGTGGGCCAGTTGCCGGCCGACAGTGGATTTGCCCGAGCCGGGCATGCCGACCAGTGCGCAGCGAATCTGCATAGGTTCAAAAAAGAGATCTGGGGGACGGGCTTGCGCACTGCGGATGGGGCTGTGTCGCGTGCCGTGACTGGGCGTTGAGTGTAAGCCGGGGGCCTGTGGGCGCCTCTGGCGCGGGCCATGGCAGGGCGGCGGGTTGCTGCGCGGGTGGGGTCCGTCATGCGGATTGGCGTTCAACCCCCCATCCGTTCACGCTGAGCTTGTCGAAGCGCCGCGCAGGGCTTCGACAAGCTCAGCCAGAACGGTGGGGGTGGATCAAGCCCGAACGTTGATCAAAGAGCTGCGTACACCAGCGCCGGGTACAGCTCGCACAGGTAGCGCAATTGGCCGGGCGCCTGCGTGAGCAGGATGGCGAACAGGTCTTCTGCCGGGTCCACAAAAAAGAAGGTGCCGCCCAGGCCGCTCCAGCTGTAGTGCCCGGCTGAGCCCGGCCGGGTGGCCTGGCCGGTGGCGGTGCGCACGGCCACGCCCAGGCCAAAGCCGTAGCCGGTGGGCAGGATGTCGCCCGCCACGGGCAGGTTGCCCAGGTGGTCGGCGGTCATGAAGTCCACCGTGGCGCGGCCCAGCAGGCGAACAGGAGCGCCAAGGCCGTTGGGGCCGTCGGGCCCGGGGGCGGTACCCCGGCCCAGCATGAGCTGCAGGAAGCGCGCGTAGTCGCTGGCGGTGGAGACCAGCCCGCCACCGGCCGACTCGAACACGGGCGGCGCGGTCACGTCGATCAGTGGCATGCCGATGCCGGTCTGCGGGTCGCGCTCAAAGGCCTCGGCCAGGCGGTGCTGCTGTGCGGCTGGCACCGCAAAGCCCGTGTCGTGCATGCCCAGCGGGCCGAACACGCGGCGCTGCAGGATGGCGCCCAGGCTTTCGCCCTCGATCACCTCCAGCACCGCGCCCAGCACGTCGGTGGCGCGGCTGTATTCCCAGCGGGTGCCGGGTTGGTGGACCAGGGGCAAAGGGCCCAGCGCGGCGGCCAGCTCGGCATTGCTGTGGCGGCGCGAGCCGATGCGGGCGGTGCGGTAGGCGTCGGGCACGGTGCCGGCCTCCCACGCGTAGCTCAGGCCGGCGGTGTGGCGCAGCAGGTCGTGCACCGTGGCCTCGCGCTGCACGGGGGCGGTGGCGCCGGTGGCTTCGTCGTACACGCGCTGGCCTGCAAACGCGGGCAGGTAGTGGGCCACGGGGTGCGAGAGCAGCAGGCGGCCTTCTTCCATGAGCATCATCGCCACCAGCGAGGCGATGGGTTTGGTCATGGAATAGATGCGGAACACCGTGTCGGGCGCCATGGCGGGCACCGCCGATCCGGCGCTGGGCGGGCGCTGGTGGCCCACGGCCGTGTGCAGAACGGTGTGGCCCTGGTGGTGAACAAGGGCCACGGCACCGGGCAGCAGGCCCTGGTCCACATGGGTTTGCAGCACGGAGCGCAGGCGGGCGAGGGCGGAGGGGTGCATGAGCGTGGAATGGTGAGTTTTCTGAAGGTTTTTTGGCCGTTTGCGCGCGATGGTCAAGCGCTGATAGCTATAAAAACAGTAGCTGTTGCGTGAAATTCCATGCGCCGCTGCTCAGCCCGCAGCCCCGGCAGCGCGGCTGCGCTCCTGCTCCTGCAGCTCGCGCCACTGCACCTTGCCCGTGCCGGACTTGGGCAGGCTGTCCACCAGCTGCACGATGCGCGGGCTTTTGTAGGCGGCCATGTGTTCGTGGCTCCAGTCGATGATGGACTTCTCACTGACCTGGCCCTTGAAGGCGTCGCGCAGCACGACCAGGGCCTTCACCGTCTCGCCCCGGCGCTCGTCGTGCGCGGCGATCACGCACACCTCCTGGATGGCAGGGTGGGCGTACATCATGGCTTCGACCTCGGCGGGCCAGACCTTGAAGCCCGACGCATTGATCATGCGCTTGAGCCGGTCCACCATGAAGAAGTAGCCGTCCTCGTCCACCTGCGCCAGGTCGCCCGTGCGCAGAAAGCGCTTGCCGTCCAGCGTCACAAAGCTGTCGGTGGTGGCCTGCGGGTTGTTCCAGTAGCCCCGCATGACCTGGGGGCCGTGCACCACGATCTCGCCAATCTCGCCCGGAGGCAGTTCGGCGAAGGTGGCCGGGTCCACCACGCGCGCATCCACGTCGAACACCGGGATGCCCAGGCACTGTGGCTTGGGGCGGTGGGGCGGGTTGATGTGGGTGGCGGCCATGGTTTCGGACATGCCGTAGCCCTCCACGTAGTCGAGCCCGGTCAGATCCTTCAGGCGCTGCGCCACGGCCTTGGGCATGGCCGCACCGCCGCCGCGCATGGCCTGCAGGCTGCTGATGTCGTAGTCGGCGATGCGCGGGTTGGCCAGAAAGTCCACCACCATGGTCGAGATGGCCTGCCAGATGGTGACCCGGTAGCGCTGGATGAGCTGGGCGGCCGCATCACGGTCCCAGCGCGGCAGCACGACCACCGTGGCGCCCACAAACAGCGGCCCGTTCATGCTGCCCGACATGCCGGTGACGTGGAACAGCGGAAGCACCGTGAGGTAGGTCGAATCCTGGGTGCGCGCAAACCACTGCACGCCGCCCACCAGCGTGCTCATGGCGCTGCGGTGCGTGTGCATGCAGCCCTTGGGGTGGCCCGTGGTGCCCGAGGTGTAGGGCATCACGCACAGGTCGTCCGGCCCGGTGGTAATGGGTCCGGGGGTGCGCTGCTGCGCGAGCATGTCGCTCCACTGCGTGACGCCGGGGGCATCAATGGCCTGGCGCGGTGCCGACACGAAAGCGGGCACGGGCAGGTCGGTGGGCACCTGCAGGTAGTCGCTGTAGGCGGCCACGATGAGGTGCTGGAGCTTGCCTTCGCCCCCTGCAGCATCCACCAGCGGCTGCGCCTGTGCATGCAGGTCCTGCGGCACAAAGGCCACGGTGGCGCCGCTGTCGTGCACGTAGTGGCGCAGTTCGTCGGTGAGGTTCATGGGATTCACCGGCACCACCACCGCGTTGGCGCGCAGGATGCCGTAGAACGCCAGAATCCACTGCGGGCTGTTTTGCATGTACAGCAGCACGCGGTCGCCCGCCTTCACGCCACACACCTGCTGCAAAAAGCCCGCAATGTGCTCGGCCTGCTGCTGGAACTGCCGGAAGGTCACCAGCGTGTCGTAGAACACCAGAAAAGGTTTGTCCGGGTAGCGCGCGGCCGACACCTCGGCGTTGTGGAACAGATGCGTCTGCGGCAGCGTGAGGTGGAGCGATAGGCCGGGCGGCCAATGGGCGAGGTGGCGGTCGGACATGGGATACGGAACTCTGGGTTGGTTCGTGCAGGGTACAGGCCGGACAAAACAGGGCGCACCTCAGGCGAGGGACGGCCAGCAAGGGCCGCCCCGCAGCAAAGGCCGTCGTCCCCCTGAGGGGGAAGGCGCGCAGCGCCTCAGGGGGCTCAAATCAAACTGGCGCCGCCATCCACCACGATGCTTTCGCCCGTGATGTGCCGCGAGGCATTGGACGCCAGGAACACCACCGCGCCCTTGAGGTCCTCTTCGCCGCCAATGCGGCGCAGCGGCGTGCGCTCGATCATCGCAGGGCCCAGCTTTTCGATCAGGCCGCTGGCCATCTTGCTCGGGAAGAAGCCGGGGCAGATCGCATTGACGCGAACGCCGTAGTGTCCCCATTCGGACGCCAGCGTGCGCGCAAAGTGCAGCGCGGCGGCCTTGGAGGTGTTGTAGGCAATGGTGTTCATGCCCGGAGGCGTGCCCTTGAGCGCGGCCACCGAGGCCGTGACGATGATCGAGCCCTTGCCGCGCGGGATCATGCAGCGCTTGCCCACTTCGCGCGACAGGAAAAACGGTGCGCTCACGTTCAGGTCCATCACCTTGTGCCAGGCGGCGTCGGGGTAGTCCTCGGCCTTGGCGCCCCAGGTGGCGCCCGCGTTGTTGACCAGGATGTCGATGGTGCCAAAGCGCTCGACCACTTGGTCCACCAGGCCGGGGATGTCCTCGGTCTTTTGCAGGTCGTTGACCACGGTCAGCACCTCGTAGCCCTGGGCCTCCAGGTGCTTTTTGGCCTCGGCCAGCTCATCGGCCTTGCGTGCGGTGATGGCAAGTTTGGCGCCCATTTCGCCCAGGGCTTCGGCCATCTGCAGGCCCAGGCCGCGCGAGCCGCCAGTGACCAGGGCGACCTGGCCGGTGAGATCGAAGAGTTGCTTGACGCTCATGGAAAAAACGCTTTCGTGCAGAGAGGGGTGAGTTGAGTGAATGCCAAGACCAGCCCGGCGGCTTGTGGCCCGCAGGCTGGGTGAGGAGGTGCGGCTGGGGCGGCGGTGGCCGCTGTGTCAATGGCGGTCGAGTCAACCGACAGCGCCCCATGCTAGCCCTGCCCAGGCACCGTGTAAAACCGGTGCTGTCACCTTTGAAACTCTGTGCGATGCATCCGGCACGGTGCGTGTGGGACAGCGCCTACCCCGCCTCGCGGCTGCGGCGGATGGATGGGGCCGCCGCCAGGCCTTACGCTCGCGGGGATGACCGCGCCCCCTCCGTCCTTGATGGCGACTTCGCTTGCCCGCATCGCCCAGCCCCTGTTGCCCCTGTGGCGCCTGGTGCAGCCGTTCTGGCGCGCCGCTCAGATGTGGCTGGACGCCGATGGGCTGCGCATGAGCGCGGCCATGTCGTTCTACGGCATGCTCAGCCTGGCGCCCCTGCTGCTGCTGTTGGTGGGCGTGCTGGGCTGGTGGGTGGACCGCAGCTACCTGGAGAGCAGCCTGGTCGCCCAGGTGCAGTCGGTGATGGGCCAACAGGTGGCCGATGTGGTGCGCCAGGCCATGGCCAGCGCCCAGGCCCCGTCCGAGGGGCGGCTGGCATCGGCCATCGGGTTTGTGGTGCTGGTCTCGGGCGCCACCGGCGTGTTTGTGGAGCTGCAGTCGGCGCTGGAGCGGCTGTGGCGCCGGGATGGCTACACCCCGCCCCAGCGGGCCGCGTGGTGGCGCATGGCGTCGCTGCGGCTGCGGGGGCTGGCCTATGTGCTGGCGCTGGGCTTTTTGCTCATGGTGTCGCTGGCGCTGTCCACGCTGATCCACCTGTTGGCGGGCTGGGCGGGAGAGCGGCTGACCGTGGCACACCTGCCCACCTTGGCGCCCCTGGCACCGCTGCTGCAGGTCGTCAACGAAGCCATTGCCTTCGGGTTTGCGGTGGCCCTGTTTGTGGGGCTCATGCGCATCGGCGCGGGCCCCAAGCCGTCGCTGCGCTACCTGGTGATGGGCGCCGTGGTGGGGGCCACGCTGTTCACGGTGGGCAAGCAGCTGCTGGCGTGGTACCTGTCCACAGCAGCCGTGGTGTCGGCCTATGGTGCGGCGGGCTCGCTGGTGGTGCTGCTCATGTGGATCTATTTTTCATCGGCCATCCTGCTGTTTTCTGCCAGCTGTGCGCAGGCGCTGGAGCAGGCCTTGCATCCCGGGCCACGTCGACCGGTGGGCTGGGCCCGGTGGACGGCCGCGGCCCGCGCGCGGGTGCAGGAGCTGTAAATGTTGGCAACAGCGCACAACAAGCCGGGGCCAGCGCGGCGGCCGGATCGTCCGGGCCGCTGCGATGGCGCCCATTGCGCTGCCGGGCTGTGCGGGCAGGGCCCATATGCGGGGCCTGGCGTCGCAAGTGCTGGCCAAGGTGGTTTACCGCTGCTTACTGCCGCTTACAAACCGGCCACACCGCAGCGCCCCCCGCTGTGTACCTTTGCACCATCCAGGCCGTTGAAACACCACGGCGCCATTCCGTAGCGGGCATGCAGCGCACATCTACCTGCCGCCCCCTGCGGATTTCTCCGACATGAACAAGGATATGACCATGAACCTGACAGTTTCTTCTCCTGCCTCGCCCGTACCCGCTGCAGCCCCCGCCGGACCGGCCCTGAAATGGATGTGGGCGGCCATTGGCGCGCTGGGCGTGAGCGTGCTGGCCTTGGGTGCGACCCTGGTGATGCAAAACCGCACGCCCTCGGCAGCCGATGCGACAGCCCCCGCCGCCCTGGCGGCGGCCCCCCGCACGCCCGAATCCGAGATCATTGAAGAAAAACGGGCCCAAGCGCCGGTTGTACCTGCCCAGAATGCTATGAATAGCGGAGCAAACTACCGTCCGCAGACCGGCGGCAGCGCAGGCCGGTCCGGTGACATGGCGGGTGGCATGGCCCCCGGGGGCGCTGCCCAGCCCGTGCGTGCTGCAGCCCCTGTGTGCCGCAGCTGCGGCCGTGTCGAATCGGTGCAGGCGGTTCAACAAGCTGCCCCCGCCACGGGCGTAGGCGCCGTGGCCGGTGGCGTGCTGGGTGCCGTGGTGGGCAACCAGATCGGCAAGGGCAGCGGCCGCACCGCCGCCACTGTGCTGGGCGCCGTGGGCGGCGGTTATGTGGGCCACAAGGTCGAAGAGCGCACGCGCACCACCACCGTGTACCAAGTGGCGGTGCGCATGGAGGATGGCTCGCTGCGCCACTTCCAGCGCGCAGAACCCACCGCCGTGGGCACGCCCGTGGTGCTGCAGGGCAAGGGCTTCCGCGTGGACCAGGGCGGCTCGGCCCGTGCTGCAGACCCTTATGCGCAGCCCCAGCCGGGTGCGGTGCGGGTGTCGGACACCTACTGAGCCCGTCAGTCGCTTCCCCCAAAACAAAGGCCCGCAAGCGCGGGCTTTTGTTTTTGTCGCGGCTGGTTGGTCTGCGGGTTACAGCACCACCGGGATCTCGGTCGCGGGCGGCGTGTTGCGGCTGCGACCACAGCGCACCAGGCCGTCGATCATCACCATGCCAATGCCCGGGATGTCGCCCAGTTGCACGCTCTCCAGCAGCGTGGCGCCAGCCGTGTGCTGGGCGCGGTCCATGAACACAAAGTCGGCCGCGCGGCCCACCTCGATCAGGCCGCAGTTCAGGTTGCGGATGCGCGCCGTGTTGCCCGTGGCAAAGCAGAACACCAGCTCGGCGGGGATGTCGGCAAAGCTGGAGATGAGCGCAATCATGCGCAGCATGCCCAGCGGCTGCACGCCCGAGCCCGCCGGGCCGTCGGTGCCCAGGATCACGCGGTGCGGGCACTTGAGCTCGATGGCCGCGCGCGCGGCCTGGATGGCGATCTTCTCGTTGCCGTTGTGCACCAGCTCGATCGCGCGGGATGATTTTTCGCACAGCTCGCACACATGCTTCCAGGGCAGCGAGGTGTGGCCGCCGTTGATGTGGCCGATCACGTCGGCATCGGCCTCCAGCACCACGTCCTTGTCGATCAGGCCCGAGCCCGGGATGGACGGGCCGCCCGTGTGGATGGTGCTCTGGATGCCGTGCTTGCGCGCCCAGGCCACCATCTGCTGGGCCTCGTAGCCCGCCTTGACGGAGCCCAGGCCCACCTCGCCCAGCAGCGTCACGCCGGCCTCGGCCAGGTCCTTGAAGTCCTGCTCGGTCATGCCTTTTTCGATCACCGGGGCACCCGCGATCACCTTCACGCCACCGGGGCGGAAGTTGTCGAACGAACGCTGCGCGGTGATGGCCAGGGCCTTCAGGCCCACGATGTCCTTGGGGCGGCCGGGCAGGTGCACTTCACCGGCCGAGACCATGGTGGTCACGCCGCCGTTCATGGTGGAGTCGATCCACCCGATCTGGTTCTGGCGCGGCGTCCAGTCGCCGAATACGGGGTGTACGTGGCTGTCGATCAGGCCCGGCGCCACGCAGGTCTGGCGCGCGTCGATCACGGTTTGCGCATGCTCGGTGTCGCAGTCCTTGTAGCGGCCCACGGCCACGATGAGGCCGTCATTCACCACGATGGTGTCGGCGTCGAGGATGGGGCGGTCCAGGTCGCCCGACAACAAAAGGCCGATGTTCTGGATGACGACCTTGCCCGATTTGCCGCCTGCTGCTGCTTCTGCCATGGATTCTCCTCGTGGGGTGGTGGGCGGGGCGCCACGCGGCACTCCGCAGGGAAAAATCTCTTGTTGGTTCAGGCCGCCGCTGCTGCCTTGCCCTTGGGCAGGTGGGGGCCGGGTGCCACGGTGCGCAGCACGCTGTCGATGACAAACGTCTCCCAGTGCGCCAGGGCGTCGGGCGTCTCCAGGTCTTCGCCCAGAAAGGCCGACAGCGTGTGCCGGTTGGACATGTAGAAGTAGCCCGTGGCGGCGATCAGCAGGTACACATCGCGCGCCGACACGTCCTTGCGGAACAGGCCCTGTGCCTGGCCGCTCTCCAGCACGCGGCGGATCATCTCGATGGCGGGCGACGAATATTCGCGGGCGCGCATCGACTTGGAAATGTGCTTGCCCTTGTGCAGGTTTTCGGTGTTGAGCAGCGTGATGAACTCGGGGTTCTTGCGGTAGTAGCTCACCACGAAGCGGATCACCGCCTGCAGGGCCTCGATGGGCTTGTCCGTGGCCAGATCGAGCTTGGATTCCGCGTCGTTCATGCGCCGGTAGGTTTCCTCCAGCACCTCGATGAACAGGCCTTCCTTGCTGCCGAAGTAGTAGTAGATCATCCGGTCGAAGGACTTGGCCGCCTTGGAGATCTTCTCCACGCTGCCGCCTTCGTAGCCGTAGCGGGCGAACACCTTGGTCGCCGCCTTCAGGATGTTGTCGCGCGTGGTCTGAGCGGCCTGCTCGCGCACGCCCGTCTTGCGGGTAGAGGCTGCGCGGGGGGACGCGGTCCGGGTCTTGGTGGGAGTGGCAGACATGGCGGGTCCTGGTGGATGGGGCGGGCCCGCAGGGCGGGGCCCGCCGGGGGATCACTGCTCTGCGAACGCGCGTTCGATCACGAAGTCGCCGGGCTTCGTGGTGTTGCCCTCCTTGAAGCCACGCTCTTCCATCATGTGCTTGAGGTCGCGCAGCATCTCGGGGCTGCCGCAGATCATCACGCGGTCTTCTGCGGGGTTCAGCGCGGGCAGGCCCAGGTCGCGCGCCATCTGGCCGTTTTCGATCACGGTGGTCACGCGGCCCTGGTTCTTGAAGGGCTCGCGCGTCACGGTGGGGTAGTACTTGAGCTGCTTGCTCACGATTTCGCCCAGGAACTCGTGCTTTGGCAGCTCCTCGGTGATGTAGTCGTGGTAGGCCAGTTCCTTCACCTCGCGCACGCCGTGCACCAGGATGACCTCTTCGAACTTCTCATAGGTCTCGGGGTCGCGCATCAGGCTCAGGAACGGGGCCACACCCGTGCCGGTGGAGAGCATGTACAGGCGCTTGGCGGGCAGCAGGTAGTCGATCAGCAGGGTGCCGGTGGGCTTCTTGCCCACCACGATGGTGTCACCCACCTGGATGTGCTGCAGGCGCGAGGTCAGCGGGCCGTCGGGCACCTTGATCGACAGAAATTCGAGGTGCTCTTCGTAGTTGGCGCTGGCAATGCTGTAGGCGCGCAGCAGGGGTTTGCCGTTCTCGCCGCGCAGGCCAATCATCGTGAAATGGCCGTTGGAGAAGCGCAGCGCGGTGTCGCGCGTGGTGGTGAAGGAGAAAAGGCGGTCCGTCCAGTGGTGGACGGACAGGACGCGTTCTTCAAGAAAGGCGCTCATGGTGCGTTAGATGGAAAAGTTGGAAACAAATAAGAAATCTGGCTGAAGCTGGCTCAAATTCAGGGGCCCAAGCGCTCTACAGCGCAATGTTCAGGCCTGAAAGCTTGTGGCTCACAACCCTCCATTGTTCCGCATCTGGCAAAGCCGCTTTTCTTTTGGTGATTGTGGGCAGCGTGGGCGCCAGCTTTTTGTTGAACTGCAGGAAGATTTCCATGCCTTCGGGCAGGTCGTCTTCGGCATAGATGGCGTTGGCCGGGCACTCCGGAATGCACACCGCGCAGTCGATGCATTCGTCAGGGTCGATCACGAGGTATTCCGGCCCCTCCTTGAAGCAATCCACCGGGCACACATCGACGCAGTCGGTGTACTTGCACCGAATGCATGCGTCCGTCACAACGTGCGTCATTTTGGGGCTCCTCGTGCACCGGTTTTGGGGGTGCGAAAACACCATTGCAGAGTCTGGTTGATTCCGCTACATTGACATCGAATGTAGTGTTCACAACATTTAAGTTAAGTGAATGCTACACAAAATGCAATGCGCATACAAGCACTTGCAACAAAGCAATGAATGGGTCGCCACGATGACTGAACACACCAAGACCGATGGGTTGCCGGGCATGGATGCGCCAGAGCTGCCGCAGGTGCTGGAGCGCGCCCGGCCCCGCAACGAGCGCATGAACGCTGCCAAGGTTGAGTGCAATGCGTGCCCGGTGCTGTGCCAGATTTCCGAAGGCCGCGCAGGCGCTTGCGACCGCTATGCCAACCAGGCGGGCGTGCTGGTGCGGCTGGACCCGGTGGTGCTGCTGCGCAAGACGCTGGAGGCAGGCGAGGCCACGCTGGTGCCGTTTGCGGGCCGTGCCGAGGCTGCTGAAGGCGCTGATGCAGAGGCGGCTCCAGAACCCGCGTGGAACGGCGATCTGCTGCTGTCTGAAGAAGTGTTCGTGACGGGTGTGGGCTCGTCCACCACCTATCCCGACTACAAGCCTGCGCCCTTCATCGTGGGCTCCCAAACCGATGGCGTGGACATGGTCACCGTGGTCACCGAGGGCATCTTCAGCTACTGCAGCTTCAAGGTGAAGATCGACACCGACCGCTTCCTCGGCTCCGAGCAGGCCAACGTGCGCTGCAAGGGCGAGGTGGTGGGCCATGTGACCACGGCCGAATATGGCTCGCAGATGCTGTCGCTGGGCGGTGTGCACCACCTCACGGGCGGCACCAAAAAAGAAGGCCGCATCACCGCCGAGATGATGCAAGCCCTGGGCAACAAGCAGGCCGTGGAGTTCACCATTGATGGCGGCTCGCAGCTTGTGATCCAGGCGGGGCGCGCACCCATCGTCAACGGTGTGGCCGAGCAGCGCATGCGCGTGGGCTGCGGCTCGGCGGCCATTGGCATCTTTGCGCGCCAGTTCTTTGGCCATGCCGACGAGGTTGTGGTAGTGGACGACCACATCACCGGCGTGCTAACCGAACACCAGGCGGGTCGCTGTCTGGACATGAAGCCCTCGGGCATCCAGATGCGCGGGCGCAAGTCCACGCCGGGGCGGTACTTTCAGGTCGCGAACCCGGGCACCGGCTGGGGCGGAACCGACATTGCCGACCCGCTGTCCATCATCGAGGGCTGGGACGAATCCGTGGCCTGGCCGGGGCTGCGCTTGTTGATGACCTCCACCACCGGGGAGCATGCCTCCTGGTACGTGCTGGACGCGCAACTCCATCCGGTGGAGGCCGAGATGCCTGCCGAAGTGCGTCGCATCGTGGACCGCATCGGCGAAAACTGCGAGCCCTCGCTGGCCTCCGTGCTGTTCCTTGGCGGTGCAGGCGGCAGCCTGCGCGCAGGGGTCACCGAGAACCCGGTGCTGCTCACGCGCTCCATCAAGAACGCGCTGGTCAACGTGACCTGTGGCGGTGCCCCCGCCTATGTATGGCCGGGCGGCGGTATCACCGTGATGGCCGACGTGCTGCGCATGCCCGACAACAGCTTTGGCACCGTGCCCACGCCCGCCATCGTGGCGCCCATCGAGTTCAGCATGCGCCGTGCAGACTACGAAGCGCTGGGCGGCCACACCGAGCAGATCCGCAGCCTGCGCGAGGTGCTGGAGCGTGGTGCATGGCACAACGACGGTGCACCGCAGGCGCGTGTGTGGCAAACCTTGCCTGCTGCCAACCCGTGGCCGCTCGGTCGCCCACCTCTGCTGGGTTGATATGAAACACCCCCTGAGTCGCTTCGCGCCTTCCCCCTTCAGGGGGACGACGCCCTCGCTGCGGGGCGGCCCTTGCTCGGCGTCCCTGGCGTGGACCGCGCCGGTGTTTACGGCTGCGGGCGGTGCGCCCTGCGGTGAATACTGAAACGTACATGCAAGCCGTTCGCAAGCTCCTGTCCGACGGCCGCTGGCATTTCCAGCACGGGCCGATGGACCTCATCCTCCAGGCCGAAGGCGCGCCCGACGCCGTGGCCCAGGCGCACGAGCGTGCGTGGCAACGTTTTGAAGGGCTGCTGCAGGAGTTGGTGAATGAACTTCCCGGCCTGCGGGCGCCGGTGGGTGAACACTGCGCGGTGCAGGGCGTGGTGGCGCGCCGCATGTGGGCCGCCTGCAGTCCCTACCGCGCAGGCTTCATCACATCGATGGCGGCGGTGGCGGGTGCGGTGGCGCAGGAGATTCTGGTCTGCTACGACCAGCAGGGCGTAGGCCGCGCCTGGGTCAACAACGGGGGCGACATTGCGCTGCACCTGGCGCCCGGCCAGTCGGTCACGGTGGGGGTGTACGCTGATATCGCTGCACTGAACGCCGCACAGTTGCACCACGGCCTGGTGCTGGATGGGCAGATCCGCATCGACAGCGCCATGCCGGTGCGCGGTGTGGCCACCAGTGGCTGGCGCGGGCGCAGCCAGTCGCTGGGCATTGCAGACAGTGTCACCGTGCTGGCGCGTACGGCGGCGCAGGCCGATGCGGCAGCAACCATCGTGGCCAACGCGGTGGATGTGGCCGATGCGCGGATTGTGCGCAGGCCTGCGTGGCAGGTGCGGGACGACAGCGACCTGGGGGCCATTCCAGTCACCGTGGATGTCCCTGCCTTGCCCAGGGAGCTGGTGGCCCGGGCCTTGCACCAGGGGCTGCAAAAAGCGCAAGAATTGCAGTCCAGCGGCCTGCTGTGGTTTGCGCTGTTGGCGTGCCAGGGGCAGTGGGTGGCGACCTCGGCACCCCAGACGCTGGCGAACGCGGTGTGGCCCCGGAATGCGGTGGCGGAATCGGAAGTTGGTTCAGTATTTGCTTAACGAATTGCACAGGTCTCCAAAATGATCCAGATACGACGCGTTTTTACCCATCTTGAGGAAATCCGGCACGAATTCGGGCCGGTGGCCGATGTGCCGCTGCTGCGTGGTGCCATCGGCGCGGTGCTGACCAATCCGTTTGCGGGCCGGTACGAGCCCGACATCCTGCCCATGATGGACGCGCTGCAGGACGTAGGGCTGGACATGGCGCAGCGCCTCCTGAAGGCCATGGGCGTGCCTGCGGAGCGCATCGAGACCTATGGCAAGGGCGCCATCGTGGGCGCGGCCGGAGAACTGGAGCACGGCGCGCTGTGGCACGTGCCCGGTGGCTACGCCATGCGCGAGCTGCTGGGCTGGAAGGGCGACCGCAACGCTTATGCCAAAGGCCAGGCCGAAGAGAAGACGGGGCAGCCCGCCAACGCGTTGTCCATCGTGCCCTCCACCAAGAAGGTGGGTGGCCCCGGTGCGGCGCTGGATGTGCCGCTGACGCACATCAACGCCAGCTATGTGCGCAGCCATTTCGACGCGATCGAAGTGCGTGTTCCGGGCGCGCCATCTGCCGACGAGATCGTGTTCATACTTGCCATGACCACGGGCCCGCGCATCCACGCCCGCGTGGGGGGGCTCAAGGCGGCAGACGTCAGCCAGTGGAACGGCCTGCGCTGAGCCGCCCGCCGACCCGCACACCATCGAACAAGACAAGATCCCAAGGAGCCAAAAAATGCCAGCCAAGATTCGAAAGATCATCGTCCAGACCGACGAGGTCCGCGTGGAAATGGGGCGTGACGTTCAGCCCCCGGTGCGCAAGGCGCTGGCCATGGCCGTGATCGAGAACCCCTTTGCCGGACGCTATGTGGAAAACCTGGACGAACTCATCGCCATCGGTGAGGAGCTGGGAGGCCTTCTGGGCGCCCGCTGCGTGCAGGCCCTGGGCATTGCCCCGGGCGATGCGCACAGCTACGGCAAGGCCGCCATCGTGGGCGAGGCGGGCGAGCTGGAGCACGCCGCCGCCATCCTCCACCCCAAGCTGGGCGCACCACTGCGTGTGGCTGTCGAGAAGGGTGCCGCGTTGGTCCCATCCAGCAAGAAGATGGGCGGCCTCGGCACGGCCATCGACGTGCCGCTGGGCCACAAGGATGCGGCTTATGTGCGCAGCCATTTCGACGCCATGGAAGCCCGGGTGGCCGATGCCCCGCGGGCCAATGAAATCGTGGTGGCCGTTGTCGTGACCGACAGCGGGCGGCCGTTGCCACGTGTCGGCGGCCTCACGGCCTCTGAAATAAAAGGCGTTGACGGCCTGCGCTGAGCCCGGCGCGCGTACAACACACACCTGTCCTGTCTCACCCCCGTTCGATCTCTCTCCAACCATCCTTCAGGAGTCTCCCCATGACGATGCGACGAAACCTCATGCGTGCCACGGCTGCGGCTGCACTGGCTCTTACCCTGGCCCCTGTTTTTGCCCAGGGCGTGATCAAGATTGGCGAGGTCAACAGCTACAAGGCACAGCCTGCTTTCCTGGAGCCCTACAAGAAAGGCATGGAGCTGGCGGTCGATGAGATCAACGCTGCGGGCGGCGTCAATGGCAAAAAGATCGAACTGATCACGCGCGACGACAACGCCAACCCCGGCGACGCCGTTCGCGTGGCCGAAGAGCTGGTGTCGCGCGAGAAGGTCGATGTGCTGGCTGGCACCTTCCTGTCGAACACCGGCCTGGCGGTGGCCGACTTCGCCAAGCAAAAGAAGTTCTTCTTTCTCGCAGGCGAGCCGCTGACTGACAAGATGACCTGGCAAGGCGGCAACCAGTACACCTTCCGCCTGCGCCCCGGCACCTACATGCAGGCCGCCATGCTGGTGCCTGAGGCCGCCAAGATGAAGAAAAAGCGCTGGGCCGTGGTCTACCCCAACTACGAATACGGCCAGTCCGCCGTGGCGGCGTTCAAACAACTGCTCAAGGCTGCCCAGCCTGATGTGGAGTTTGTGGCTGAACAAGCCACGCCCCTGGGCCGGGTGGATGCCGGCAGCGTGGTGCAAGCGCTGTCGGACGCCAAGCCCGACGCTGTCTTCAACGTGCTGTTCGGCGCGGACTTGTCGAAGTTCGTGCGCGAAGGCAATACGCGCGGCCTTTTCAAGGGCATCGAGGTGGTCAGCGTGCTGACGGGCGAGCCGGAATACCTGGACCCGTTGAAAGATGAGGCACCCAACGGTTGGCTGGTGACCGGCTATCCCTGGTACGGCATCAACACCCCCGCACACAAGGCGTTCGAGCAGGCGTACCAGGCCAAGTTCAAGGACTACCCGCGCCTGGGTTCGGTGGTGGGCTACAGCATGATCAAGTCGGCCGCGGCCGGTATTGCCAAAGCCAAGAGCACCGACACCGACAAACTGGTTGCTGCCTTCAAGGGTCTGCAGGTAGACACCCCGTTCGGCAAGATCACCTACCGGCCTGAAGACCACCAGGCCACCATGGGCGCGTTTGTCGGTCGCACCAAGAACGAAGGCGGCAAGGGCGTGATGGTGGATTACGTCTACCTGGATGGCGCCGATGCCAAGTACCAGCCGTCCGCTGCCGACGTGAAGAAGTCACGAAGCGCTGATTGATTCCCTCTGAGGTCTGAGGCGCCTGCCGCGCCTCGGTCCCGGCAGACGCTACCGGCGGTCCGGCACAGCCGGATTTCTGGTGGCGCTGGCTGGGGCGTGTCTGGCTTCTTTCATGTGCTGCGAGTGATGCGCAACACGGGTGGTGATGACTTGAGGGTTTATCGAACATGAGTTTTTCGGGTTTCATCGTCCAGCTCATCAACGGGCTGGCGAGCGCGTCGTCGCTGTTCCTCGTGGCGGCGGGTTTGTCGCTGATCTTTGGCGTGACCCGCATCGTGAACTTTGCCCATGGCTCGTTCTTCATGGTGGGCATCTACGTTGCGTACTCGCTGGTCGAGCGCCTGAGTGGTGCCCTGGGCTTCTGGGTGGCCTTGCCGCTGGCAGCGCTGATCGTTGGCGTGCTGGGGGCGCTGATCGAGGTGGTGCTGCTGCGCCGCATCTACAAGGCGCCCGAGCTGTTCCAGCTGCTGGCCACGTTTGCCCTGGTGCTGGTCATCAAGGACGCGGTGCTGTGGCTCTGGGGCCCCGACGAACTGCTGGGCCCGCGCGCGCCGGGCCTTTCGGGTTCCGTGAGCCTGCTGGGGCGGCAGTTCCCCAGCTACGACCTGTTCCTCATCGTGGTCGGGCCGCTGGTGCTGGGCGCGGTCTGGCTGCTGCTCACGCGCACCCGGTTTGGCACGCTGGTGCGTGCCGCCACGCAAGACCGCGAGATGGTGAGCGCCCTGGGCGTCAACCAGGCCTGGTTGTTCACGGCCGTGTTTGCGCTGGGCGCGATGCTGGCCGGGCTGGGTGGCGCACTGCAGCTGCCACGCGAGCCCGCCACGTTGGAGATGGACCTGCACACCATCGGTGCCGCCTTCGTGGTGGTGGTGGTGGGCGGAATGGGTTCCATCCCGGGCGCGTATGCCGCAGCCCTGCTGATCTCCGAGATCAAGGCCATCTGCATCTGGCTGGGTGTGGTCGATGTGTTCGGCCTGAGTGTTTCGTTTTCCAAGCTGACCCTGGTGGTGGATTTTCTGGTGATGGCAGTGGTGCTGGTCTGGCGCCCGTGGGGCCTGTTTGGCCGGCCGCAGGCGCCCAGCCGCTACGTGGGCATGCAGGAGGAGCCTCTGCGTCGGCCTGGCAAGGCCTACCTGGTGGCGGCCGCGGTGCTGGGCCTGCTGCTGGCAGCGGCGCCGGTGCTCACCGCGCAGTCACCGTACACCACGGTGCTGCTGATTGACCTGCTGATCGCAGCGCTGTTTGCGGCCAGCCTTCACTTCATCATGGGGCCTGCGGGCATGCACTCCTTCGGCCATGCCGCCTACTTTGGGCTGGGCGCTTATGGCGCGGCCCTGCTGGTGCGCTCGCTCGGGCTACCCATGGAGATCGCACTGGTGGTGGCGCCGCTGGTGGCGGCGGCCGGGGCGTTTGTCTACGGGTGGTTTGCAGTGCGGCTGTCGGGTGTGTACCTCGCCATGCTGACGCTGGCCTTCGCCCAGATCACCTGGGCCATCACCTACCAGTGGGACAGTTTCACGGGGGGCAGCAACGGCCTCACAGGCGTGTGGCCTGCGGCCTGGCTGGCAGACAAGCGCATGTACTACTGGCTCACGCTGGCACTGGTGGGGGCGGGGGTGTGGTGGCTGCGCCGCGTGTTGTTCTCGCCGTTTGGCTATGCGCTGCGCGCAGGCCGCGACTCTGTGCTGCGGGCCGATGCCATTGGTATCGATGTCAAGCGCATGCAGTGGGCAGCGTTTGTGGTGGCGGGCACGGCTGCAGGGCTGGCAGGGGCACTGTATGCGTTCTCCAAGGGCAGCATTTCGCCGGAGTCGCTGGCCGTGGGCAAATCGGTGGACGGGCTGGTGATGGTGCTGCTCGGCGGCATCCAGACGCTGGCGGGCCCCGTGGTGGGTGCGGTCACCTTCACCTGGCTGCACGACACCGTGGCGCGCAACACCGACTACTGGCGCGCCATGCTGGGCGCCATCATCCTCATCCTGGTGCTGCTGTTTCCGCAGGGCATCGCGGGCACCATCAAGCAGATTTTTGACAATATGCGCGACGCCAAGAACACCAAGGAGGGCACGGCATGAGCCTCCTCAAAGTCACCGGTCTGGGCAAATCGTTTGGCGGCGTCAAGGCGGTGGATGGCATCCACTTCGAACTCGCTGCGGGTGAGCTGCTGGCACTCATCGGCCCCAACGGCGCGGGCAAGTCCACCACCTTCAACATGGTCAACGGCCAGCTGCCTGCTGACGCAGGCTCCATCCAGCTCAATGGCCAGGAGCTGGTGGGCCGCAAGCCGCGCGACATCTGGCGCATGGGCGTGGGCCGCACCTTTCAGATCGCCGAAACCTTTGCATCGCTGACGGTGGTGGAGAACGTGCAGATGGCACTGATCTCCAACGACGGTCTGCTGTTCTCCCTGTGGCGCAGGGCTGCCGACCACAAACGCGACGAAGCCTTGGCGCTGCTCGACCAGGTGGGCATGAAGTCGCAGGCCGACCGCCCCTGCAGCGTGCTGGCGTATGGCGATGTGAAGCGTGTGGAGCTGGCGATTGCCATGGCCAACTCGCCCAAGCTGCTGCTCATGGACGAACCCACCGCAGGCATGGCGCCCAAGGAGCGCAACGAGCTCATGGCGCTGACCAAGCAGCTGGTGATCGACCGCAATATGGCTGTGCTCTTCACCGAGCACAGCATGGACGTGGTGTTTGCATACGCCGACCGCATGATCGTGCTGGCGCGGGGGCGCCTGATTGCCGAGGGCAAGCCGCTGGAGCTGCGCGACCACCCCAAGGTGCAGGAGGTGTACTTCGGCACCGGAAAAACGTTTGAGAAGAAAGCCGCAGCCACTGCGGAGGCGGCATGACCATGACGACCCACAACCCTAAAGAACTGCTGCTCCAGGCCAAGGGCCTGCAGGCCTGGTACGGTGCTGCGCAAATCCTGTACGACGTGGATCTGGACGTTCGCCGTGGCGAAGTCGTGGCCTTGATGGGCCGCAACGGCGCAGGCAAGTCCACCACGCTCAAGACGCTGATGGGCATGCTGGCCAAGCGCAAGGGCAGCATCCAGTTCATGGGCCGCGACCTCTCCAGAACCGACCCGCACGACGCCGCGCGCCTGGGCCTGGGCTTTGTGCCCGAAGACCGCCGCGTGTTTACCGACCTCACGGTGATGGAGAACCTGGAAGTGGGCCGCCAGCCCGCGCGCCACTGGCCCGACGGCACGGCCGCCCCGGTGTGGACGCCCGAGCGCCTGTTCAAGCTCTTCCCCAACCTGGGCGAGATGCCCCAGCGCCCCGGCGGCCGCATGAGCGGCGGCGAACAGCAGATGCTCACCGTGGCCCGCACGCTCATGGGCAACCCGTATCTGGTGCTGCTGGACGAACCGTCAGAAGGTGTGGCCCCTGTCATCGTGGAGCAGATGGCGCACATGATTCTGGAGCTGAAGGAGCAGGGCGTGAGCATCCTGCTGTCCGAGCAGAACATGCACTTTGCCGAGTTGGTCTCCGACCGCGCCTATGTGCTCGAAAAGGGCCAGATCCGTTACCAGGCCAGCATGGAAGAGCTGGCCGCCAACGACGAGGTGCGGCGCGCCTACCTCAGCGTCTGACCTCCGCTACCAACGGCACTGTGGTGTGCGGCCCACGTGTGCTGTTGGTTACAAAAAACACCTCTGCAAGCACTTGCACGATGTTTGTGCTCCCACGGAAACTTTGCCTTTTGATGTAAGGAGCACTACATGAAGTGTCGAGGAGTGGAGGATGGATGCATCGACCGCCGCAGCGCCATGGTGGGCCTGGCGGTGGCAGGGTTGGCATGGGCAGGCCCGGCGGCCGCCGAAACCGGGGTGACGGACACCCGCATAAAGGTAGGGCAGTCGGCCGTGTTCACCGGCCCGGCCAAGGATTTCGGGGTGGACTACAAGGCGGGCATTGCGCTGGCGTTCGACAAGGTGAACAAGACCGGCGGCGTGCAGGGGCGCACGCTGGAGCTGGTGTCGCACGATGACGCGTACGAGCCCAAGAAGACCGCCGAGAACACGGCCAAGCTCATTGACGAAGACAAGGTCTTCGCCCTGATCGGCTATGTGGCCACCGGCAACCTCATCGCCGCCATGCCCCTGGCAGAGAAGGCGGGCGTGCCCATGTTCGCGCCGCTGGTGGGCACCACCTCGTTTCGCACCACACACAACCGCTACCTGTTCCACGTGCGCGCCAGCTACGAGACCGAGCTGCGCAAGATCGTGGGCCACCTGGCCACGCTGGGCATCAACAACATCGCCGTCATTTACCAGAACAGCGCGTTTGGCAAATCCAACCTCGACACCTGCCTGCAGATCGCCCAGGGCCTGAAGGTCAAGGTGGTCGATTCCGTGCCCATGGAGATCGCCGCCACCGACGCCAAGCCCCAGGTGGCGCAGCTCACCAAGGGCCAGCCGGGCGCCGTGGTGATGATCATGGCGGGCAAGATGGTGGAGGTGTTCCTGCGCGACTATCGGGCGGCGGGCGCGGCGTCGCCGCTGTACACCATCTCGGTGGGTATCACCGATGCACCGGGGTCTGCGCAGCGCCTGAATGGCGGCATCGAAGGGCTGGTCACGGCCAGCATCGTGCCATCGCCGCAGGCCAGCCGTCTGGCCATCGTGGCCGACTACCGCAAGGACCGCGCGGACGCGGGCGAGAAGATCGACAGCTACACCATGCTGGAGGGCTACATTGCCGCGCGCGTGTTTGTTGAAGGTGTCAAGCGCGCAGGCAAAGCGCTCACGCGCGAAGGCTTCATCAAGGCCATGGAAGACATGGGCACCACCAAGATCGGCGACTTTCCGCTGGTGTACGGCCCTAACAACCACAATGGCTCCAACTTTGTGGACCTGGAGATGTACACACGCAGCGGGTCGCTGCGACGCTGAGAACACCCCACCGAGACATGCACGCGCCTGCTTCAATATCCCCGGTCGTCGTCAATGGCCAGCCGTTTGCCCTGCCGAAGAGCACCTTGGCCAGCGCCACGCTGCTGCATGTGCTGCGCAACGACCTGTTGCTCAACGGCCCCAAGTACGGCTGTGGCCTGGGGCAGTGTGGTGCCTGCACGGTGCTGGTGGACGGCATTGCCGCGCGGGCCTGCGTGATCCCGGCGCAGGGCGTGGCGGGCCGCGAGGTGACCACGCTGGAAGGGCTGCCCGGGCGTTGCAGCCGCACCGCAGGACTTCACCCGGTGCAGCAAGCCTTTGTGGATGAGCAGGCCGCGCAATGCGGCTATTGCCTCAATGGAATGGTGATGATGGCCGTGGCCCTGCTGGAGCGCAATCCAGACCCCGACGAAGCCGCCGTACGCCGCGAGCTGTCGGGCAACCTGTGCCGCTGCGGCACGCATGTCGAAATCATCCGCGCCGTGCTGCGCGCAGCCCAGTTGATGCGCGAGGCCCAGGCATGAACACGCCTCCATCCCTGCGCGCCCACAGCCCGCTCACCCGCGCCGACTTCCATGCTGCACAGGGCGTGCTGCTGGTGGTGCGCAACCCGCCGCCCGCACCACCGCCCGTCAAGGGCCAGCCCGCGCTGGTGGCCGGTAACCCGGCCGAGGGTGTGGAGATACTGATCGCCGTGTGGGACGACGGCAGCGTGACCGCGCTCAACGGCCATGTGGACCTGGGCACCGGCATCCGCACCGCACTCGCGCAGATCGTGGCCGAAGAACTGGACGTGCCCTTGGCGCAGGTGAACATGGTGCTGGGCGACACCACGCGCGCCCCCAACCAGGGCGCCACCATCGCCAGTGCATCCATCCAGATCCACGCCAAGCCCCTGCGCACCGCTGCCGCGCAGGCGCGCCACTGGCTGGTGGCCCAGGCCGCAGAGCGGCTGGGCGTGCCGGTGGAGGCAATGCAGGTGCGTGCCGGTGTGGTGCAGGTCACTGCAGACCCGTCGCGCCAAGTGGCCTACGGCGCGCTGCTGGCGGGCGCGCACACCACGCTGGAGCTGGTGGACGCCACACCCACCAAGGCCGCCGCCGATTACACCGTGGTCGGCCAGTCCGTACCGCGTGTGGACATCCCCGCCAAGGTCAGTGGCGAGCTGGTGTTTGTGCACGACATGCGCGTACCCGGCATGCTGCACGGCCGCGTGGTGCGCCCGCCGTATGCGGGGGCCGACCATGGTGACTTCATCGGCAACACGCTGGAATCGGTGGACCAGCAGTCCATCGCCCACATCCCCGGCATCCGCGCCGTGGTGGTGATCCGCGACTTTGTGGGTATCGTGGCCGAGCGCGAGGAGCAGGCCGAGCAGGCGCTGCGCGAGCTGAAAGTGCGCTGGAAAGACTGGCCCGGCTTTCCGCGCCAGGACAGCGCCGAGGCGCTGGAGCAGGCCATACGCGCCAACCCCGCCACGCAGCGCCGCCTGGTGGACGAGGGCGATGTGGAGGGCGTCCTGGCCGCGCTGTCCGCCGACGGCCAGCCCATGCCGCGCACCTATGTGTGGCCGTACCAGATGCATGGCTCCATCGGCCCGTCCTGCGCGGTGGCCGAATGGCGCAGTGATGACAGCACGGGCCGCCCGCGCATGAACGTGTGGGCTGGCACGCAAAACCCCCATGTGCTGCGCGCCGACCTGGCCCGCCTGATGGGCGTGGGCGATGTGGACATCGACCTCATCCGCATGGAGGCCGCCGGCTGCTACGGCCGCAACGGTGCCGACGACGTGGCCGCCGATGCGGCGCTGCTGTCACGCGCCGTGGGTGCCCCGGTGCGCGTGCAGCTCACGCGCGAGCAGGAGCATTTGTGGGAGCCCAAGGGCACGGCGCAGCTCATGCAGGTGCGCGGCGGGCTCAAGGCCGATGGCACCGTGGCGGCGTACGACTTCGAGACGTCCTACCCCTCCAACGGCGCGCCCACGCTGGCCCTGCTGCTCACCCGCACCATCGAGCCCGTGGCCCAGGCCTACGAAATGGGCGACCGCACGGCGCGCCCGCCCTACCAGTACGACAACCTGCGCGTGGCCGTCAACGACATGCCGCCCATCGTGCGCGCGTCATGGCTGCGCGGCGTTTCGGCGCTGCCCAATTCGTTTGCGCACGAATCGTATGTGGACGAACTGGCGACGGCGGCGGGTGTGGACCCGGTGCAGTTTCGCCTGCAGTTGCTGAACGACCCGCGCGCTGCCGAGCTGGTGCAGGCCACGGCCGAGAAGGCGGGCTGGATTCGCCGCACCGGCCCGCAACAGCACCCGCTGGATGGAGACTGGGTGCAAGGCCAGGGCTTTGCCTATGCCCGCTACATCCACAGCAAATGGCCCGGGTTTGGCGCGGCCTGGGCGGCCTGGGTGGCCGATGTGGAGGTCAACAAAAAGACCGGTGAGGTGCACGTGCGCCGTGTGGTCGTGGGGCACGACGCGGGCCTGATGGTGAACCCCGCCGGTGTGGAGCAGCAGGTGCACGGCAACGTGCTGCAGACCACCAGCCGCGCGCTCAAGGAGCAGGTGACGTTCGAGCCCGTCAAGCAGGCCGTGGACAACCGCGAATGGGGCAGCTACCCCATCCTGAGCTTCCGCGAGGTGCCGGTCATCGAGGTCATGCACATGCCCCGGCAGGACGAAGCGCCGCTGGGCTCCGGCGAGTCGTCGTCCGTGCCGGGCACAGCGGCCATTGCCAACGCGATCTTCGACGCCACGGGCGTGCGCTTTCGTGCGCCGCCCTTCACGCCCGAGGTGGTGCGCGCTGGGCTCAATCCCTTGCCCGGTGGCGCGGGCAATGCCGCCGCTAGCGGAAGCCCGCCTGCGGAACAAGCCGAAGTGCTGTCCACGCTGGAACTCCCCGCGCCCACCGTGCCTGCCAGCGCCACATGGCCCGCTAAACGCAGCCCCTGGGCCCGCGCGCTCGCTCTCGTCGCCGGTGGCATCGCCATGGGTGCGGCGCTGCTGGGCTGGCGCCCCTCCATCGCGCCCGTGGTGCAGACGGTGGGCGCGTCGGTCTACAACGCTGCCACCATCGAACGCGGCCGCCTGCTGGCCGCTGCGGGCGACTGCGCGGTGTGCCACACCGCCCCAGGCGGCACGCCCAACACGGGCGGCCGCGCCATGGAAACTCCATTCGGCAAGATCTACACCACCAACCTCACGCCCGATGCGGAGACTGGCATCGGCCAGTGGTCCTTCAGTGCCTTCCAGCGCGCCATGCGCGAAGGCATCTCTCAGGGCGGCAAGCACCTGTACCCCGCGTTCCCCTACACCTCGTTCGCGAAGATGAGCGACGACGACCTGACCGCGCTGTACGCCTACCTCATGGCGCAGCCCGCCGTGCGGGCTGAGGTGCCCAAGACCGAGCTGACCTTCCCCTTCAGCGTGCGCCCCCTCATGGCCGGCTGGAACGCGCTGTTCCACGACGCCACCCCTTTCAAGCCGGACCCGACCCGCCCGCCTGAATGGAATCGGGGCGCCTACCTGGTGCAGGGCGTGGGCCACTGCGGCGCCTGCCACACGCCGCGCAATGCGCTGGGGGCCGAGTTGGGCGGGGCTGCGTTCCTCTCGGGCGCCATGATTGATGGCTGGGAGGCGCCTGCGCTCACCGGCCTGTCAAAGGCGCCCGTGCCGTGGACGGCCGATGCGCTGTATGGCTACCTGCGCCACGGCCACAGCCCGCAGCATGGCAGCGCCTCCGGCCCCATGGCGCCCGTGGTGCGCGAGCTGGCGCACTTGCCCGACGACGACATCCGCGCCATGGCAAGCTACCTGGCCTCGTTCACCGCTGCGGAAGCCGCTACCCAGCCTGTGTCTGACCCGCAGCAGCGCGCCCAAACCGCCGTGGCCCAGGCCGCTGCGCTGGCCCCGCAACCCGGCCAGGCCCAGCGCCTCTTCGATGGCGCCTGCGCCGCCTGCCACCACGATGGCGACGGGCCAAAGCTGCTGGGCGTGAACGTGCCCCTGGCGCTCAACAGCAACCTGCACAGCGACCGGCCCGACAACCTGCTGCAGGTCATCGTGCACGGCATCCGCGAGCCCGCCGCGCGGGACATCGGCTTCATGCCCGGCTTTGGCCACGCGCTCAGCGATGCGCAGATCACCGAGCTGGCGGGCTATATGCGCCAGCGTTACGCACCGGGCCGCCCGGCATGGCGCGATGTGCCCGAGGCATTGGCGCGAGTGCGGGCGGGGCCAGC
This sequence comes from Acidovorax sp. GW101-3H11, assembly GCF_001633105.1. Taxonomy (GTDB): domain Bacteria; phylum Pseudomonadota; class Gammaproteobacteria; order Burkholderiales; family Burkholderiaceae_C; genus Acidovorax. The sequence goes on along the minus strand of NZ_LUKZ01000011.1, from coordinate 107,496 downwards.
GCATCCCTAGACCGGGGAGACGATCTTGCAGCCCGCGTCTGCGCGATCATCAACACGGTTTTGAAGCCTTTTGGTGCTGATGCGCTAGTGGAATATGTGCGAGCAGCTATCAAAAATGGAGCAATCGCAGGTCCCGTATTCAGCCCGACAATCGGGCTGCACCACTGCCCACACACCATGACAGCTGCCGCCCCCCTGCCGTCACACAGCGCCTTGCCTGCAACGCACCGGCGCATGCAGCGCACAGGCGGGGCCGCAACGCTGGCCCTGTGTTGCCTGGCCCTCACGGCTTGCGGGCCGGATGTGCAGGGGTCGCCCAAGCCGCCCCCGGCGTTTGGCCCGGTGCAGAGCAGCTGGTTCGGCTGCCCGTCCCTGCAAGGGGTGTACGCCTGGCCGCCGGTGGCGCCCGCGGGTGTGCGGGGCAGCCTGCCGTTTTTTACCGGCTCCGCCGAGATGCAGGTCTGGGTGCAGCAGCAGCGCGGCGAAACCACGCTGCGCACGCGCACCATCAACCGCGCGCGCAACGTGCGCAACTCGCTCACCCGGCAGTGGAGCCTGGTCACCTACAGCGGCGCACAGGCCCGCTGCAGCTCCGGCATGCTCGACCTGGCTCCGCAGAGCGCGTTGCCGGGCAAGGAGCCTGGAAGCTCCGGCGTGCTGCAGGGTTTTCGTCTGGCGCTGCTCAAGGATGGCGGGCTGGCCGTAGGCAAGCGCACCCTCAGCACCGGCAACAAGGGCTCTTACTTCTCGTGGGGCGGGCAATCCTACGGCAGCTACGACGCGCCCGATGTGGAGACCTGGACCTGGTTCAAGCTGGCCCGTACTGCAGCGGGGGGCAGCGAGCCGCCCGTCATCGACGCCTACGTGCCCGGTGCCACCTCTCCATAAGCCCCTTGGTTGCAGAGCGGCGCGCGAAAAAAGCCGCGAACTTCCCCGTTTATCGCCCCACCGCCTGCGCCGCCACCTCGGCACAGTGGCATCGGGGCTTGGTCCATGGTGGGGCAGGCCCGGGTGCCCGCCTCTTGGTTGTGGTGGGCGCTCACGTCATCGGCCTGCCCTAGCGGCGGCCGCCCACTGTCGTTCAAGGAGAAGACCATGCCCGCTAGCGAACTGGAAGTCCACGAGATCGTGCTGCGACTGCTGCGCGAAGGCTATGCCGCCCTGACCGTCGCCCAACGCCGGGTGGTGGACACGCTGATGGCGGTGTGCTGACGCCCGCCTGCGGGGTGTTCGTGGGCATCTCGGGGCTGATTTGAAGCCTTTTTGGCCGCCTGCGCGTGCGCCTATTGCCCAAGGTGCTATCAAAAATGTAGTGATTCCAGCTCGGCCTGCATCGCCCGCGCAATCAGGCGCATGTCGTGGTCGTTCACGGCCAACAGCCCAAAGCGGAACTTGCTGCCCCAGCGCTGGCGGTCGTCCACAAACTCAAAGTCGTCCAGCAGCGGCGCAATCGAAGCCTCGCGCGCAGGCACATAGGCCACGTCCCGGCGCGAGGGCACAAACCCGCCGCCCATGTCAAACGCATACGGCGCACCCGGCTGCACGATGCCAATCGAGACAAACGCCTGCAGCCGGTCCTTGCCACCCATCGTGATGGTGGGCGCGTAGTACGCCACGCGGTCGCCAGGGCGTATGCGCTGCAGCGGCGCCACCTTGCCATGGCACACCTGCATGTAGCCCGGGCCCGGCGTGGCGCAGCCCCGGCGGGCGTGCTGGGCGCAGGCCACGGCGATCCAGTTGCGGCGCGTGGTGGCTGCAGAGGTCGCTGCCGACACGGGCATGTCGTTGCGCGCAGGCGCGGCATCCGGCCAAAGGGGGTGTTGCAGCACGGCGTCGGTCATGAGAAAGCTCCTGGTCAAAGAAGCCACCGATGGTGCGGCCGTGCTGCTGACACCGCAGTGTCAGTACCTTTGCAGCATCCCTGTCAGCACCGCACGACCCCTCAGACCAACTGCCCCCACTGCCACAACGCAAATCCGCCCAGCAGCAGGGCCGACGCCCGGTTGATGCGCTGGCGCCAGGCGGGCGTAAAGCGCTGCCGTTGGTAGGCAATCGCACTGGTCAGCAGCAGCCACCAGGCGGCAGAGCCCGCCAGCACGCCCGCCACCATCCACAGCGGCGACGGCAGGCTGGGCCGGCCGCCACCCAGCGAGCCAAACACGGCAATGAACGACACGATGGTGGCCGGGTTGGCCAGTGTCAGCGCAAACGTGCCGGCAGCCAGGCCCAGCAGGCCCTGCGCGTCGCGGGCGGGTGCGGCGGTGTGGGCCACCGGCGCGCGCCAGGTGCGCCAGGCCATCACCAGCAGCAGTGCGCCACCGCCCAGCGCCAGCGGCGTCTTGGCCTGGGTCAGCCCATCGATGAGCCAGCGCACGCTGAAGGCGCCCACGGCGCCATACACCGCATCGGCTGCAGCGGCGCCCAGGCCCGTGGCCAGCCCGGCCGCCAGGCCCCGCTCCAGGGTGCGTTGCATGGTCAACAGGCCAATGGGGCCCACAGGGGCCGCAATGAGCACGCCGATGACGGCGGCTTGCAGAAACACGGTGATTGAAGTGAAGTCCATGCACCGATGCTAGGGCGGCAGCGGGCGGTGGAGAATGCAGAAAATTCGGCGAATCCCGCATTGGGTTTCGTTTTTTTCTGTGCCAATCGATAAAGGCTTGTATGGAAGTCGATGACAAAGCCTGGCGCCTGATCAGCGCACTGCAGGCCGATGGCCGCGCCTCGCTCAAGGAACTGGCCGAGGCCGTGGGCCTGTCGGTGCCCGCCACGCTGGAGCGCCTGCGCCGCCTGCAAGAGGCGGGCGTGGTGCGCGGCGTGCATGCCGACATCGACCCCGCCAAGGTCGGCTATGGCGTGCGGGCGGTGGTCGGCATCAACGTGCCGCAGCCCGGCAAGAAGGCGCTGATCGACAAGCTGCGCCAGTCGCCCCAGGTGCTTGAATGCCACCACGTGAGCGGCAACGACTCGTACGTGATGCAGGTCGTGGCGCGCGACCTGCCCGATCTGGAGCGCTTTCTGGGCGACATCAACGGCTATGGCGAAACACGCACGTCCATCGTGTTCTCCACGCCCATCCCGCTGCGCGGCCTGGCCCGGCCGGAGGCGGGCTGACTCACCCCTCAGAACGTGATCTTCACCGACGCCGCACTGCGCTGGGCGTCGCCATGGAACACGGCCTCGATGTTGTTGCCATCCGGGTCCAGCACAAACGCAGCGTAGTAGCCGGGGTGGTAAGGGCGCTCGCCCGGCGCACCGTTGTCGGTGCCACCATGGGCCAGCGCAGCGCGGTAGAACGCATCCACCATCGCCCGGTCCCGGGCCTGAAACGCCAAGTGCGTGCGCCCCGTCAGGTGCCCTTGCGCGGCAGGGCTGTCGGCCAACGACACAAACAGCTCGTCGGCCCAGAAGTAGCCCTCGTCCGCCCCGCCCATGGGCACCTGCAGGGCCTGCAGCACCGCTGCGTAGAAGGCCTGGCTGGCCGCCAGGTCGCGCACGACCAGCTGCACATGGTCAAACAGCCTGCCCCGGTGGATTTCTTGCGCTTCCATGCTGTGCTCCTTTTGTAGACCGTCGGTGCGTCCTGGCTTCAATCCGGCGCGTGCAGACCCACGCGGTTGCCATCCAGATCGTGGATGTGCGCAAAGAACCCCATGCCCGGCGGCAGCGCCTGGCGGGGCAGGGCCACGCGGCCGCCGTGGGCCACCGCGCGGTCCAGCGCGGCGTCGAGCGAGGGCGATGCGTCCAGGTACACCAGCGTGCCGCTGCCCGACACCTGCGGGGCAGTTGGCCCCATCATCAGCGCGCCGCCTGCGCCATCGGCTTCGGGGTCGTAGGCAAACACAGCGCCTTCGCTCGGGCCCATGTTCTCGCGGCGCATGGGCTGGCCCAGCACGGCCTCGTAAAAGGCCTGGGCGCGGTCCAGCTGGGTGGTGGGGATTTCGAACCAGGCGATGGCATTTTTCATGAAAGGCTCCTTGTCGTTCAATGGGTGATGGAAAGAAAGAAGCCCCGATGGTGAGCGGGGGCTGCTGACAGCGGCGTGTCAGCAGCCTGTCACCCGCCATCACATCGCTGGGGCGGGCGCCGATGCCGCCACCTGCGCCCGAAACGCACGTGGTGACAGCCCCGCGTCGCGCGTGAAGGCGCGGGTGAAGTACGCCGGGTCGGCATAGCCCAGCGTGTAGGCAATGGTGGCCACGCCCAGGTGGGTGTAGGCCAGGTTGCGCCGCGCCTCGCGCATCAGCCGCGCCTCTATCAGCCGCTGGGCCGACACGCCGGTGGCGGCCCGCGCCACGCGGCTCAGGTGCGTGGGCGACACGGCCAGCGCCCGCGCATAGTCCGCCACCTGCCAGTGCTCCAGAAAATGCGCCTCGATCAGCGCCTCCAGCCGCTGTACCAGGCTGGACTCTGGCGCTGCCGCGTCGCCCGGGCTGTGCTCTTCCATCGCGCGGGCCACCCAGCCCAGCAGCGTGGCGCTCAAGCCCCGCAGCACCAGCGCACGCGCCTTGGCGCGGCCCGAGAACTCCTGCCAGACCTGGCCCATGGCCTGGTGCAGCTGTGGCGGCGCGGGCGCCACGGCGGGCCGCGCCAGGTCGCGCCGCACATCGCCCACGCGCACAAAAATCTCGTCCATCAGTTCATCGGCCAGCGTGGCCACCCAGCCCTGCGTGTGCTGCGTAAAGCGGAATGCGTGCACATGCCCTTGCGGCACGTTGATGAGCGCACCGGCAAACAGCGGCACCCGCTCGCCGTCCAGGTGCGCCATGCCCCCACCCGAGGTGATCAGCAGCACCTGGTGCAGCCGCGTGTGCCGGTGCGGCGCCAGCTCCCAGTCGTGCAGCACCGAGCGCTCGGCAATCGTCTCGCAGTGCAGCACATCGGGCAGGTGCTGCGACTCGCCAAACAGGCTGTACGAGCGGATGCCATCGATGTTCGAAAAGTGCATGTTCTGGCTCCATCCGTCCATTCAACGCGGCGACTGTGCCACGTATCTTTGGGTGGTCCGTTTGATCAATGTCATGAACGCACCAACCACACCAGGAGACACCATGAAAACCCAGGTTTGCATCATCGGCGGAGGCCCCTCGGGCCTCATGCTCTCGCAGCTCTTGCACCTCAAGGGCATAGCCACCATCGTGCTGGAGCGCCAAAGCCGCGAATACGTGCTGGGCCGCATACGGGCAGGCGTGCTGGAGCATGGCTTTGCTGCGCTGATGCGCGAGGCCCAATGCGGCGAGCGCATGGACAAGGAAGGCGAGATCCACGACGGCTTCATCATTGCCCACGACGGCCAGATGGACCGGGTCGATTTGCACAAGTACAGCGGCGGCAGCTCTGTGGTGGTGTACGGCCAGACCGAGCTGACGCGCGACCTGTACGAAGCGCGCGACCGCATGAAGGGCGTCGTCATCCACAACGCCGAAGACGTGCAGCCGCACAACCTGAAAAGCGCCAACCCGTATGTGACCTACCGCAATGGCGACGAGGTGGTGCGCATCGACTGCGACTTTGTCATCGGCGCCGACGGCTTTCACGGCGTGAGCCGCAAGTCCATTCCACGCGACGTGCTCAAAGAGTATGAAAAGGTCTACCCCTTCGGCTGGCTGGGCGTGCTCTCGCGCACCAAGCCCGTCTCGCCCGAGCTGATCTACGCCAAGCACGAACGCGGCTTTGCGCTGTGCTCGCTGCGCTCGCAGGTGCTGAGCCGCTACTACATCCAGGTGCCGCTGACCGACAACGTGGAAGACTGGTCCGACGAAGCCTTCTGGGCCGAGCTCAAGCGCCGCCTGCCCGCCGAGGTGGCCGACAAGCTGATTACGGGCGCATCCATCGAAAAGTCCATCGCCCCCCTGCGCTCCTTTGTGGCCGAGCCCATGCGCTACGGCAACCTGTTCCTGGCAGGCGACGCCGCCCACATCGTGCCGCCCACCGGCGCGCGGGGCCTGAACAGCGCCGCGTCCGACATCTACTACCTGCACCACGCCATGGTCGCGCACTACCAAAACGGCGACAGCACCGGCCTGGACAAATACTCCGAAAAGGCCCTGGCCCGCGTTTGGAAGGCCCAGCGCTTCTCGTGGTGGATGACGACCATGCTGCACACCTTTCCGGATTCCATCGCGTACGACCAGAAGCTGCAGGACACGGACCTGGCGTATCTGTTCTCGTCGGAGAAGGCGTTGGGGTCGCTGGCGGAGAACTATGTGGGGTTGCCGTTCTGAGCATCCGGCATTAGCACTGTCACCCAATCAAAGGCTTGCATGGGGTTCCCTCATCCAGGCCTTTTTGGTGTGCCCGCATCGGCGTTGAGTGCAACCTGTGGTCCTTCCGCGCACTCCCGGCGCGCTCTATGGCCTGCGCACTGCGGCCACGTACGGCCCCCATGACGAAGTCGCTTTCCATGCAGCCGCCCAGCACGGCGATCTCCATCTGCTACGCAAAATTTAAGCAGAACTGATGCTTACGCCCGCACAGCAGGCCCGATAGCATCGCACCAAGTTTTCAGATCATTTGCCCAGTGGTGTCGATGTGCGGTTCGACGATGGCTTGAGCACGATGAAGCTGCGGACGCAGCGTTTTGAGGCAGTGCACTGCTCGGTATTGAGTGCTAATCAACAGCCAGGAAAGTCTCCAAGATGGATTGGGTCCCGATAGTCTTCATTGTGTTCAAGGTGGCCGTATTCGGCACCGGCATGTTCTTCGCCATCAAGTGGCATTACGACCAAGGGAAGAAGGCGAAGAACGAAGCGAGCAGATCGCAAATGCCAACAGAACGCACGCCGGGCGCGCCGGAGTAGTCGGTTGATGCCCTGCGATGGTCTGCGGGGCACCAGATTTCTATCTGCCTGTGCCACGCCATGGTCGCTCACCACCAAAACGGCGACAGCACCGGCCTCCACAAATACTCCGAGAAGGCTCTGGCCCGCGTGTGAAAGGCCTAGCCCTTCTCGTGGTGGATGACCACCATGCCGCCACTTTCCCAGAGCCACTGGTCTACGACCGGACGCTGCAGGACGCGGACCGAGCGTATCTGTTCGCGTCAGAGAAGGCGCTATGGTCGTTGGCAGAGAACTTTGTGGGGTTGACGTTTTGATCGTTGCGGCGCGCTTTGGTGCGGTGCCTATCGGGGCTTTGTTTGGGTCCCGGCAGATTAGTCAAAGGCTTGCACCGATTAGCGCTACTTGCAGCCCGCGATCACGCCTCGCATCAGAGCCTGAGTCCATTCGCTATAGCATTGGTTGTGTCATGCAGATTGGCGGAAGCCGTGTGGCTGATTGCTGTCGTTCAAACTTAGTGACCTGCGACGGCGGGCTTCGAAACCGGAGGTCGCGCGGTTCAGCGGTTGGATGTCTGCAGTGCAACGAATCGTAGTCATTGTGCTGATCGATAGTTCATAGAGCCAACCCCATCGCGAAGTGAGGAAAAGTTGCGTATTGCTCAGGGTTGGCGCTGCGGGACTGTTCAAACCATCCGCGTACAAAAATCCGGCAAACCCCTTGCTAACTGCCCTTCAGGCAACAACAGAGCATTCAAATCCGCACAGGCCCGCAACTGACCAGCTCCGGAGACGGTGATCTCCTACTCTACGAAAACTGGCTCCGCTCCATACACAAGGCTTGTCCACGGCTTTGACGCCCCTCTCGACCTTCGCCTACCGGTCTGGCGGACAGGTCGCGACATATCTGGCTGCATTGGTGTGGCTTGGGCGTCCCGGCCTTGCGTTTCCCCCCAATGCATTGGCTTACTCGGCCCTGAGCCCTGCGACAATCAAATTGTTGTGCCTCACGACACACCATTAAGGAGAGAGGGATGAAGTACATAGGATCCGTAGTGCTCGCGCTTTGCGCGCTGTATGGGTGCGCCCACAACGGAACGATGCCTCAGGAGGAGCAGCTGAGGATTATGAAGGCCGTCGAGACATCGCGACGCGCGGCGGCTGAATCCTTCACGCTGTATCAAGGGATCTGCCAGCGGGAGCTTCCCGCTGCAACAAACGCTAGGGATGACGGCGGAACGCATCTCAGCATGCAAGGTGCTGTGAACGTCGCGCTCAACAACCTTGGCCAGGAAATCGTATGCTCGGTGGACATTGATAACGCCGTGATCGAAGCCATTTGGGCAGACCACCGGGTATATACATTGCAGGAATACAAGCTTGCCGAAGCAGAACGGCGCCGCAGGATGGCGTTGGCGGAGGCAGACGCGGCCCAAATTCAAGGCGGCAATCACGGGGCATTCGTGCTGGCGGCAAAGCGGTCGATCACCCACGACTTCAAAGATCCGGACTCTGTGCTCTACAGGGATGTTTTCATCAGCAACAGGACGACGCCGACCCTTTGTGGTGAGATCAACGCCAAGAATTCCTACGGCGGCTATGTAGGCTACAAGCGGTTCTTCTATAACCGAGTCGTTTCAGGAGTGGACAGATCTGAAATCCCGGAGAACAGAGCGAGCTACTCCAAGCTCGAATCGGTTTACTGCCGGGACAAAGTGCTCGATCTGCCGCAGTAGCGGCGTCGTCGCCCATCGCCCTGACATTCGGGTAGTCCAGGTGAGGCTTGGCACTCTGCGCAGAGTGCTCGTACCTGGATCAGGGATCGCAGGCCGCATCCCCCAACGGGGTCTACCGCCTCATTCTGGTACTCCTGGCCTTCGGAACGGGTCAGCGCGAGGGGGCCAGCGTTCAAAGCCGGTTCCAGGATTCGGGGTCCCAATCGGCGGCACTGGCTATAGGAAGGGTTGCTATAGCGTTCTCCCTTCAAATCCTCGTTGAACAGATTGTGACGCTTCTTGAGAGGTTCTTTGAAGAGCGCGGCGTGGCCTTTTCTCCAGTTGTATTCGCAGTTCCTGAACACCTGCGCTATGGAGCCACGCGGTCGCGTTCAGAACCGTATGCGCAAATAGGCTGCGGTATAGATGGTCGCCGTATCTAGTGAATCGACTGGGCCAGCTTCTCATTGGTAAGCAACGCGAGCGGAACAGTGATGAGCGTCATTTACCCCATCAAAGCTTTATCCCCAAATCGTCGCGAAAAAGGCCCGGCACGAGCCGGGCTTCTCACTTTCAATTCCCCCTCACTTGCAGCTAAAACTCCCCGCACTCTCCACATCCCCCGTCCCGTTGTACCGCGCCACCTTCGGATACACACACAGCGGCCGGGTGCGGTTGGCAGACCAACTGGCAGGCAGCTCTGCATTCACCACATTGGCGCCCGCGCCGCGCGCCTTGGCCGTCACGCTCTCAGGCGCCTTGCCTTGTTCCACCCACGCCACCAGCGGGGCCAGCATGTCGAACTGGTCGGTGGCGGGGCCGCCGGAGCAGTGGTTCATGCCGGGCACCAGGTACAGGCGGGCAAAGTCGTCGGCCTTGCCGCCGTGGGTTGCCTGCACGCGGTCCATCCAGTTTGCGGTGTCGATGGGCGAGAACACGCCGTCGGCCACGCCGTGGTAGACCATCATCTTGGCGCCCCGGTTGCGCAGGGCGCCCAGGTCAGCGGCGTTGGGCGGAGTCATGTACGACCACGATGACTCGGTGTAGACCGGCGTGGTGGCGAACATCTTGGGGTAGTCCGCGTCCATGCTGAAGTTCAGCGCGTACTGCAGGCCGGTGGTGGCCTTGAAGGCGTCCAGGGTGGAAGGCGGTGTGGTGAACAAGAAGGCCACGGCCCCCGCGTCGCGCGTGGTGGGGGCGTTGAAGTGCCAGAACGCAAAGTTGCTGCCCGCCACGCCGGGGTCGAACCAGGTGCCGGTGTACAGCGCTTCGCCCTTGCTGTTCTTGGGCCCGGCGAAGATGCTGGCCAGCACGTTCTTTTGCTCGGCAGAGATGCACGATCCATCCCGCGCAGTGTTGGCATTGTTGGCCGCGGTGCAGGTGGGCACATCGCGCTGCAGGTTGAATGCGGCCTGGCAGGCTTGCACGTCGTTCACCTGGCCGTCGGTGGCGCCGTCCAGCGCGTCGCAGCGCTCCACGATCTTGCGGGCGATGAGCTGGAACTCGGCGGGGCTCACGGCTTTGGTCAGGTCGGGTTGGCCGTTGGCTCCGGTGGGGGAAACCTTGGCGTATTGCTGGGCCTTCCACAGCTGGGCCGTTGCGGCCTTGGGCAGGCTGAAGCCGGGGTTGCCCGCCAGCACGCCGTCGTACTGGTCGGCATAGCGCGATGCGGCCACCATGGCGTGGCGCCCGCCGTTGGAGCAGCCTGCGATGTACGAGCGGTCGGGGCCCTTGCCGTAGGCGCCTTTGATCAGGTCCTTGGCCATGGGTGTGAGGGTGCCCACGGCCTGGTAGCCGTAGTCGCGCCGGGCCTGGGGGTCCAGCCCGAAGAAGGGTGTGGGGGCGCCGTGGCCTGCGTCGGAGCTGAGCACGGCAAAGCCTTGCACCAGGCCGGGCGCCACGGGCGCGGCGCCGCTGACGGAGCCGAGCGCGGTCACCACGCTGCCGTCCAGCCCGCCATTGGCCTGGTGCAGAAAGCGGCCGTTCCAATTGACGGGCAGGCGGATCTCAAAACCGATGGCGTAGCTGGCGCCGTCCACGGGGCCGGTGCGCTCTTTCATCTTGCCTTTGACGAGGCAGTGCGCGGGCGCCTGGGTGGTGTTGCCCTGCAGGGTGATCGGGCCTTCGGCCACCATCTCTGCCGAGGTGATGCGCGTGTCGGGCAGCGCAAGGCTCTGGGCCAGCGTGGTGCAGTTTTTCAGCGTGGCTGGGGTGGCGGCGCCCAACTGCGGTGGGGGCGTGGTGCGCGGCGCGCTGGCGCAGCCCGCCAGCAGCGTGGCGGTGCCGACCAGGGCCATGGCCAGGGCCGACAGGGGGAGGGGGCGCGTGAGAGGGTATGGCATGCGGGGCTCCGAAGGGTGGAGGGTGTGCCCCCGCGCTGTGGGCGAAGGGGCACACCCCAAGAAAAAGGCCCGGGCCGCAGGGGCCAGGGCCTTGGGGGCGCTACTTGCAGCTGAAGCTGCTGGCGCTTTCGATGTCACCCGTGCCGTTGTAGCGTGCGACCTTGGGGTACACACACAGCGGCCGGGTGCGGTTGGCGGACCAGCTGGCGGGCAGCTCGGCGTTGACCATGTTGGCCCCCGCACCGCGTGCCTTCGCCGTTACGCTGTCGGGCGCCTTGCCCTGTTCCACCCAGGCCACCAGCGGGGCCAGCATGTCGAACTGGTCGGTGGCCTGGCCGCCCGAGCAGTGGTTCATGCCCGGCACCAGGAACAGGCGCGCAAACGCATCGGCCTTGCCGCTGTGGTTGGCCTGGAGGCGGTCCATCCAGTTGGCGGTGTCCGTGGGCGAGAAAACGCCATCGGCCACGCCGTGGAAGACGATCATCTTGGCGCCCCGGTTTTTCAGCGTGCTCAGGTCCGCTTCATTCGGCGGGGTCATGTACGACCAGGGCGACTCGGTGTACTGCGTTGTGGTGGCGAACATCTTGGGGTAATCGGTCTCCATGCTGAAATTCAGCGCGTACTGCATGCCGGGGATGGCGGTAAACGCTGCCACGGTGGATGGAGGCGAGGTGAAGATGAAGGCCACCGCACCCGCATCGCGCGTTGCGGGCGAGCCGAAGTGCCATGACGCAAAGTTGGCGCCCGCAATGCCGGGATCCCACCAGGTGCCGGTGTACAGCGCTTCGCCCTTGCTGTTCTTGGGGCCCGCAAAGACGCTGGCCAGCACGCTCTTTTGTTCGCTGGTGATGCACGAGCCGTCGCGCGCACCGGTGCAGGTGGGCACGTCGGTCTGCAGGTTGAAAGCGGTCTGGCAGGCGGCCACGTCGTTGACCTGGCCGTCGGCCACACCGTCCAGCGCGTCGCACTTTGCCACGATCTTGCTGCTGATGAGCTTGAACTCGGCCGGTGTCACGGCGGTGTTCAGGTCGGGCAGGCCGGTGCCTGCGTCCTTGGTCGATACCTTGGCGTATTGCTGGGCCTTCCACAGTTGGGTGGTGGCGGCCTTGGGCAGGTGAAAACCGGGGTTGCCCGCCAGGATGCCGTCGTATTGATCGGCATAGCGCGAAGCGCCCACCATGGCGTGGCGTCCGCCGTTGGAGCAGCCGGCCAGGTACGAGCGGTCGGGTGCCTTGCCGTAAGCGCTCTTGATGAGGTTCTTGGCCATGGGGGTGAGCGTGCCCACTGCCTGGTAGCCATAGTCCAGCCGGGCCTGTGGGTCCACGCCAAAGAACGGCGTGGGTGCACCGTGGCCCGCATCGGAGCTGAGCACCGCAAAGCCTTGCACCAACCCCGGGGCTACGGGTGCGGCGCCGCTCACCGAGCCCAGTGCGACCACGACGCTGCCATCCAGGCCGCCATTGGCCTGGTGCAGAAAGCGCCCGTTCCAGGCCACGGGCATGCGGATCTCAAAACCGATGGCGTAGCTGGCGCCGTCCACGGTACTGGTGCGCTCCTTCATCTTGCCTTTGACGAGACAGTGCGCAGGCGCCTGGGTGGTGAAGTTCTGCAGCGTCAGCGGCCCTTCGGGCACCAGCTCGGACGAGGTGATGCGCGTGTCGGGCAGGGCCAGGGTGTTGACCAGATTGGTGCAGGCCTGAAGGGTGGCAGGGGTGGCGGCCGTGAGCTGGGGCGGGGCATTGTCGGACGATCCCCCTCCGCAACCGACCAGCAGCGCCACCGGCAGGGCCGACAGGGCGAGAGGGTGCCAGCGCATTCTTCTTTTCGTACGGTTCATGCTGTTGTCTCCATTTATTTTTGAGGCGCAAGGAAACCCGCAACGTGGCCTCAACACGTTGTGGGAGATGGGGTGGTTGGGGTGTGTTTTGCTACGAATTCAGTAGCTACAAATGCTTATGCATCAGGCGGTAGCAGCCATTTTTGGCTTGATTTCCAGCGCCTTGGCAATGCGCTGGCGCAACATGGCGGCGCGCATTTCGAACTCGGGCAGCACCCACTGGGCCAGCGCCTGGGCCGGGGTGCTCCAGCGTTCGGGAGCCTGGGGCGGCTCGCTCCCCCGCTCGCCTTGGGCCACGGCGCTGATCTCGCCCCAGGCCCAGTCCAGCAGCACCAGCGCCACCGCGCGCAGGTAGTCGTCGGCCACCCAGTAGGGCAGTTCGGGGTCGGTCTGCGCGGCAATCGCCAGGGTTTGTGTGATCTCGACCAGCGCATGGCGGCGTGCGCTGGCAGCAGGGCTGGGCGCTGCGCCGGGCAGCGTGGCCAGCAGCGCGGCCAGGCCCTGGCCGCCGTCGGCCAGTACCTTGCGCACCAGCAGGTCAATCGCCTGGATCTCGTTGGTGCCCTCGTAGATCATGGCCACGCGCGCGTCGCGCACGATCTGCTCGATGCCCCATTCGCTCACGTAGCCGTGGCCGCCAAACACCTGCAGGCAGGCGCTGGCGCCATGGAAGCCTTGGTCGGTGAGCGCGGCCTTGAGCACGGGCGTGACCAGCGCACACCAGCGCTGCGCGGCGGCGCGCTCGCCCGCGTCGGTGCTGTGTTTGGCGATGTCGAGTTGTAAGGCCGTGTGGTAGGCCAGCACGCGGCCGCCGTCGATCCAGGCGCGCTGGGTGTGCAGCGTGCGGCGGATGACGGGGTGGTCTTGAATGAGGCTGGTGTCCTTGGCGCCGGGGGCGCGCATCTGGCGGCGCTCTGCCGCGTAGGCGCTGGCCTTTTGCCACGCGGCCTCCAGCAGGCCGATGCCTTGCAGGCCCACGTGCAGGCGCGCGGCGTTCATCATCACGAACATGGCGGCGAGGCCCTTGTTGGGCTCGCCCACCAGCCAGCCGGTGGCGTCGTCAAAGCGCATCACGCAGGTGGGGCTGCCGTGCAGGCCCATCTTTTCTTCGATGCGCTCGCAGACCACGGCATTGCGTGTTCCGTCCTGAAGCACCTTGGGCACCAGAAACAGCGACAGTCCCTTGGGCCCCGCAGGTGCATCGGGCAAACGCGCCAGCACCAGGTGCACGATGTTGTCCGTCAGGTCGTGTTCGCCGCCGGAGATAAAGATCTTGCTGCCGTTCACCCGCGCGCTGCCGTCGGGCTGGGGCACGGCGCGTGTGCGCACCAGGCCCAGGTCGCTGCCCGCGTGGGCTTCGGTCAGGCACATGGTGGCCAGCCATTCGCCGGTGGCCACCTTTTCCAGGTACTGCGCCTTCAGGGCATCGCTGGCGTGGTGCTTGATGCATTCGTACGCGCCATGCAGCAGGCCGGGCGCCATGGTCCAGCCATGGTTGGCACCGGCCAGCCATTCAAACAGCACGCATTCGAGCACCGCAGGCAGGCCCTGGCCGCCGTCCTCGGGCGCGCAGGCCAGTGCGGGCCAGCCGCCTTGCCAGAAGGCCTGGTAGGCGTCGCGGAAGCCGGGTGGCGTGTGCACCTGGCCTGCGTCAAACCGGCAACCCACCTCGTCGCCCGTGCGCTGCAGCGGCGCCACGGCGCTGTCCACAAACTTGGCGGCTTCCTCCAGCACCTGCGCAGCCAGCTCGCCATCGGTGTCGGCAAACGGCGCCAGCGCCTGCCACCGCGCAGGGGCCTGCAGCACCTCGGTCAGCAGGAACTGGATGTCGGTGAGGGCCTGGCGTGCTTGCATGGATTGCTCTTGATTTGATAGCTATTAACGCTTGATGGACGCGCGGTAACGGCTGTTTTCTTCTAAATTTCTCTGAAGAAGTGGGGCGACTGCTTGCGCCCTGGCTTCGACAGGCTCAGCCCGAACGGGTGGGGGTGCATGGCGATGAACGACCGCTGCGCTCACGCCCGTCGATACCGGCGCGGCCCAGGCGAGGGCCACCGCGCAAGGGCCGCCCCGCCGCGCTGGTGGCGTCCCCCCTCAGGGGGGAAGGCGCGCCAGCGCCTCAGGGGGAGCTCAGGAATCTGCGGTAAAGCCAATCTTCTTGATCAGCGGGCCCCAGGTGTCGTACTCGGCCTTCTGCCAACGCGCTTGCTCCTCGGGCGTGGAGCCGTGGGGCATCAGGCCCACGATGGCCAGGCTGTCGATGACCGACTTTTCCTTCAGCGCGGCGTTGATGGCAGCGTTGGCGGCGGCAATCACCGGCTTGGGCGTGGCGGCCGGGGCGTAGAAGCCGAACCACTCTTCGGTGGTCAGCTCAGGGAAGCCTTGCTCGGCAAACGTGGGCACATCGGGCACGTAGATGGAGCGCTTGGGGCCCGAGGTGGCCAGGATGCGCAGCTTGCCCGCCTTGTAGTTGGCGATGAAGTCACCGTGTGGCGTGACCATGGCTGCCACCTGGCCGCCCACCACGTCCGTCACGCCGGGGATGGAGCCACGGTAGGGCACGTGGCGAAGGTCCACGCCGCTGTTGATGCCCAGGAGCGCGCCCAAAAAGTGGGGCGTGGAGCCCGCACCGGGCGAGCCGTAGCTCGCGTCCTTGGGGTTGGCCTTGGCCCAGGCCAGGAAGTCCTTCACGTTCTTCACGCTGGCGGGCACCATGGGACCCACGGCCAGGCCGTGGTGCATGATGGCCGCGATCGACACGGGCGCGAAGTCCTTGTCGGTGTAGTTCATCTTGCTGTAGATGTGCGGGTAGTTGGCAATGGCCGACACCTGTGCCACGGCCAGCACCGAGCCGTCGGCGGGTGCGCCCTTCAGCGTCTCCAGTGCAATGCGGCCGCCCGCGCCGGGCTTGTTCTCCACCACACCCGCGTTCTTGCTGAACGCCGAGCCGCCCCATTTTTCTGCCACGCGGCGGGCCACGGTGTCGCCCGAGCTGCCCGCAGGGAAGCCGAAGTACACCTTCACCTGGTCCACCTGGGCGTGGGCAGCAAAGGGGTGCAGGGCGCCCAGCGCGGCGCTGGCGCCAAAGGCCTGGACGAGTTGTCGGCGGGTGATGGTCATGGTGTTGTCTCCTGTGTGTCGTTGAAAGCTCTGGGGGCGGGGGAAAGAAAAAATGGATCAGCGTGGCGCCATGCGCAGGGCGCCATCCAGGCGAATGACTTCGCCGTTCAGGTGCCCGTTGGTCACGATGTGGCAGGCCAGCTCGGCAAACTCTTCGGGCTTGCCCAGGCGCGGCGGGAAGGGGATGCTGGCGGCCAGCGACTGCTGCACGGCCTCGGGCAGTTCCTTCATCAGCGGCGTGGCAAACAGGCCGGGCGCCACGGTGCACACGCGGATGGCGTGCTGCGCCAGGTCGCGCGCCATGGGCAGCGTCATGCCGGCCAGGCCCGCCTTCGATGCGCTGTAGGCCTGCTGGCCCACCTGGCCGTCAAAGGCAGCGACGGAGGCGGTGAACATCATCACGCCGCGCTCGCCGTTGTCCAGCACGTCGAGCTTGCTGCAGGCAGCGGCAAACAAGCGGCTCACGTTGTAGGTGCCGATCAGGTTGATGTTGACCACGCGCACAAAGTCTTCCAGCGGTGCCGCGCTGCCGTCGCGCTGCACCACGCGCTTGGCGCTGCCGATGCCCGCCACGTTCATCAGGATGCGCGCGGGGCCGTGGGCGGCAGCGGCCTTGTCGATGGCGGCTTGCACGCTGGCGGGGTCGGTGATGTCGCAGGGGCAGGCGATGCCATTGATGTCTGCAGCCACCTTCTCGGCCAGTTCGGCATTGCGGTCCAGCACTGCGACCTTGGCGCCCTGGGCGGCCAGTGCGCGGGCGGTGGCTTCACCGAGGCCCGATGCGCCGCCGGTCACGAGGGCGGCTTGTCCTTGAATCTGCATGGTGGTGTCCTTGTTGCTTCGGTTCAATGGTGGGGAACGAGGGTGAACGGCAGGCTGCCGTCGTGCAGCGCGTTCACCAGGTCGGCGCGGTGCTTGAGCACGGCGCGCTGGTTGATGGAGCCCTTGTCGGTGATCTCGCCCTTGTCGAGCGAGGGCGGCTCGGCCATCAGGTGGGCGCGGGCCACGCGCGTGGCGCTGCCCGTGGCCTGCGCGGCCAGCTGGTTGATCACTGTCTGGAAGTGCTGCTGCACGGGCGCGCTCTCCAGCACCTGCTGCAGGCTGGCGCCGTCCGGCAGGCCTGCCAGTGCGCGGATGCTCTGCGTGGGGATCAGCAGCGCGCCCACTTCCTTGAGGTTGATGCCGGTGATGACGGCGTCCTGCACATAGGGCGCGCAGCCGGCAATGACCTTGGCGCGCATGGGGCCCACGCTCACAAAGGTGCCGGTGCTGAGCTTGAAGTCCTCGGCAATGCGGCCGTCAAACTTCAGGCCCTTGTTCAGGTCGTTCTCGTCGATCCACTTCACGGCGTCGCCCGAGCAGTAGAAGCCTTCTTCGTCGAACGCCTCTTGCGTGGCCTCGGCGTTGCGCCAGTAGCCCTGCGTGATGTTGGGGCCGCGATAACGCACCTCGACCTTGCCATCCACGGGCACCAGTTTCAGCTCCAGCCCCGGCGTGGGCACGCCGATGTCGCCCGCCTGCACGTTGGGGCTGTTCACGGCCACGCAGAAGGGGCAGCCTTCGGTCATGCCCAGGCCGGTGTTCATCACGATGCGCTCGCCCACTTCGCGCTCGGCGCTCTCAAACAGCGAATCCCAGATGGGCTGCGACAGCGCGGCGGCGGCAAAGAAGAACATCTGCACGCGGCTGAGCAGGTTCTTGCGCAGCTGCGCGTCGGTCTTCATGGTGTGCGCGATCACCTCGAAACCCGTGGGCACGTTGAAGTACACCGTGGGCGCGATCTCGCGCAGGTTGCGGATGGTCTCGACCATGCCGGTGGGCGTGGGCTTGCCTTCGTCCAGGTACAGCGTGCCGCCGTTGTAGATGACGATGCCGAAGTTGTGGTTGCCGCCAAAGGTGTGGTTCCACGGCAGCCAGTCCACCAGCACCAGGTCTTGCTCCACCAGCACGGGCATGGACTGGTTCATCTGCTGCAGGTTGGCGGCCCACATGCCGTGCGTGATGATCACGGCCTTGGGCGCCTTGGTGGAGCCCGAGGTGAACATGAACTTGGCAATGCTCTCGCCCGTGATGGCGGCGTGTGCGGCGTCCACGGCAGGCGTGGCCTCGGTGGCCAGCAGCGCGCTGAAGGGGGTGGTGCTGCGGCCCGGCAGCGTGCCCTGGCCCAGCACCACATGCACGTCGGTGCCCACGGTGGCGTTGATGGCGGCGGCATAGCGCTCGGCATTGCTCGCAAACACCAGGCCGGGCGTGAGCGTGTCGATGGCGTGGCGCAGCTTGTCGTAGTCCTTGCTCACGGTGGAGTAGGCCGACGACACCGTGCACTGCGGCACACCGGCCACCAGGCAGCCCAGCGACAGCAGGGCGTGGTCCAGGTCGTTTTCGCTCAGGATGGCCACAGGGCGGTCGGCGCTGAGTTGGCGGTCCAGCAGGGCCTGCGCAATGCGGCGTGCGCTGTCCCATGCCTCGCGGTAGCTGATGTGGCGCCAGTCGCCCAGGCTGCCGTCGGCGTTCTTCACGCGCTGGGCCATCCAGGTGCGGTCGGGCGTTGTCTGCGCCCAATGCGCCAGGCGGTCGGTCAGGCGCACGGGGTGGGGCTGCAGGTCTTGTGTGGCGCGCACATAGACCACGCCGTTGTCGCCCTGGCGGGTGGTGACCTCGGTCACGCCAAAGCGCAGCGGCCGGTAGCGGGGGGAGGGGAGGTTTGCCGTCATGGAGCTTGTCTCGGGGCTGGTGCTGGCGCGTGAACGGAAGGCGTTCTGCTCAGTCTTGTTTCTTGACCTTGGCGGCCTTGCCGTCCAGGAAGGCGCGCACGCGGGCCTTGGCCTCGGGCGCGCTCTGGGCAATGGCGGCCATCATGGCCTCGGCCATCAGGCCCTGGTCGGCGGGCTGCTCGGCAATGCGGGGTAGCGCGTGCATCAGGGCGTAGTTGGTCAGCGGCGCGTTCTGTGCGATGCGCTGGGCCAGTTCGAAGGCCTTGTCGAAGGACGTGCCGGTGGGCACGAGGTATTGCGCAAAGCCCACCTTCTCGCCGTCCACCGCGTTGTAGACGCGGCCGGTCATCATCATGTCGGTCATGCGCGCCGTGCCGATCAGGCGCGGAATGCGCACCGCGCCGCCGCCGCCCACAAAGATGCCGCGCGAGCCTTCGGGCAGCGCGTAGAAGGTGGTTTCGTCGGCCACGCGGATGTGGCAGGCGCTGGCCAGCTCCAGCCCGCCGCCCACCACCGCACCGTGCAGCGCAGCCACCACGGGCACGGGGCCGAACTGCACGCGGTCGAGCGCCGCATGCCACATGCGCGAGTGGTGCAGGCCCTGGCCCGCGTCGCGCTCTTTCAGCTCCGAGAGGTCCAGGCCCGAGCAGAAGTGCTCGCCCTCGCCGTCGATCACGGCGGCGCCTACGCTGGCGGGCAGGTTGTCCATCACGTCGCGAAGCGCCAGGATGAGGCCGTCGTTCAGCGCATTGCGCTTGGCGGGGCGGGTGAGGCGGATGACCGCGACTTCCTCGCGGTCGCCACGGATTTCAAGGGAGATGTCGGAGGTCTTGGTCATGGTGGTGTGAGTGAGTTGGAGAAATTATGGTTATCAAAAATAACTAAAACAAGGCCATGATGCCGGTCTTTGCTAGGTGGTTTCCCTAGCTTTTCGGGGTTGTCATTTGGTTATGATAAATAACTAAAATCGCCGCTCAACCGCTGCCAAGGATCTGCCATGAACGCCTTCATCCCCTACGGTATCTACTGGTCGTCCCCGTTTGCCAAGTGGCAGGGCACGCTGGCCAACCTCAACGCGCTGCCGCTGGCGGCCGCCGTGGGCAAGCAGGCGCTTGCGGCGCGGGGCTACGACTTGGCGGCGGTGGACCTGGCCATCCTCGGCATCACCAACCCGCAAAAGGGCAGCTTCTACGGCCTGCCCTGGGTCACGGGCCTCATGGGCATCGACCGCGTGGCGGGCCCCACGGTGCAGCAGGCCTGCGCCACCAGTGTGCGTGCGCTGCAGATGGCCGCACAAGAGGTGGCCTGCGGCACGGCCACCAGCGCGCTGCTGGTGATGGCCGACCGCCAGTCCAACGGCCCGGTGGTGTACTACCCGGATTCGAGCGGCACCGGCGGCTACGGCATCACCGAACACTGGGTGCCCGACAACATGGGCCACGACCCCTACGCCAAGAACCCCATGCTGCAGACTGGCGAGAACGTGGCGGCGCGCTACGGCATCACCACCGAAGAGCAGCACGCGCTCAAGCTGCACCGCTACACGCAGTACCAGGCGGCGCTGGCCGAGGACCGCGCCTTTCAAAGGCGCTACATGGCCGATGTGCCGGTGACCGATTCGAAATTCCGCAAGCAGACGGGCACGCTCAGCGCCGATGAAGGCATCTTCCCGACTACGGCCGAGGGCTTGGCCAAGCTCAAGCCGGTGAAGGAAGGCGGCACCGTCACCTTTGGCGGCCAGACGCACCCGGCCGACGGCAACGCGGGCGCCATCGTCACCACGCGCGAGCGGGCACGCGCCGTGGCCACCGACCCGGGCATCGAGATCGAGATCCTGGGCTTTGGCATGTCACGCGTGGAGGCGGGTTACATGCCCATGGCACCGTCGCCTGCCGCGTTCAATGCTCTGAAAAACGCGGGTCTGTCCATCAGCGACGTGGTGGCCATCAAGACGCACAACCCCTTTGCCGTGAACGACATCGCCCTGGCGCGCGACACCGGCTTTGCCTGGGAGCGCATGAACAACTACGGCAGCTCCATCATCTGGGGCCACCCCCAGGCACCCACCGGCATGCGCGCCATCATCGAACTGATCGAAGAGCTGGTGCTGCGCGGCGGCGGCGTGGGCCTGTTCACCGGCTGCGCTGCGGGCGACACCGGCTACGCCACCGTGCTGCGCGTGACCGACAGCAAAACCACCTCCAAGGCCTGACCATGACCACTGAAAAAAACTCTTTCTCTGCCCCCCTGAACGCCTGGCTGGTGGACGGCGTGCGCACGCCCATGGTCGATTACTGCGGCCCGCTAGGCCATGTGTCGCCCACCGACATGGGCATCAAGGTGGCGCGTGCGGTGCTGGCGCGCAGCGGCGTGCCAGCGGCCGATGTGGGCTCGGTCATCACCGGCTCCATGGCGCAGGCGGACTTCGACGCCTTTGTGCTGCCGCGCCACATCGGTCTGTACGCGGGCGTTCCTCTGGATGTGCCCTCTATCCTGGTGCAGCGCATCTGCGGCACGGGCTTCGAGCTGTTCCGCCAGGCGGCCGACCAGATCGCGTTGGGCTACACCGACGTGGCGCTGGTGGTGGGCACCGAGTCCATGACGCGCAACCCGATTGCGGCCTACACACACCGCACCGGCTTCAAGCTGGGCGCGCCCGTGGAGTTCAAGGACTTCCTGATGGAAGCGCTGATCGACACCGCAGGCCCGGTGACCATGATCGAGACGGCCGAGAACCTGGCGAAAAAATACGGCATCACGCGCGAGGACGTGGACGCCTACGCCTCGCAGTCCTTCGCCCGCGCGCTCAAGGCGCAGGAAGACGGCTTCCTGGCGGGGGAGATCGTGCCTGTGGTCAGCGAAAAATTTGAACTGGAAGGCTACGCCACGCGCGGCATCACGCTGCCGCGCAAGGTGGCGCAGCTGGACCGCGACACGCACCCGCGTCCGTCGCCGGTCGAAGCGCTGGCCGCGCTGCGCACCGTCTACCCCGGCGGCGTGCAGACCGCGGGCAATAGCTCGGCCCTGGTCGATGGCGCCGTGGGTGCCGTGGTGGCCAGCGATGCCTATGTGCAGCAGCGCGGCCTGAAGCCCCTGGCCCGCCTGCGCGGCGTGGCGGCCGTGGGTGTGGCGCCGGAGTACATGGGCATCGGCCCCGCCCCGGCCATCCGCGCGCTGCTGGCACGCACCGGCCTCACGCTGGATGACATCGGCCTGTTCGAAATCAACGAAGCCCAGGGCGCACAGACCCTGGCCGTGGGCCGCGAGCTGGGGCTCGATCTGAACAAGCTCAACGTGAACGGCGGTGCGATTGCGCTGGGCCACCCGCTGGCCGCCACCGGCGTGCGCCTGACGGTGACCCTGGCGCGCGAGCTGCGCCGCCGTGGGCTGCGTTATGGCATCTCCAGCGCCTGCGTGGGCGGCGGGCAGGGCATTGCGCTGCTCATTGAAAACACCGACGCGTAAACCCAGTCTCCCTATCTTCTTGCAGAGCACAGCACCATGAAAATCATCACCGCAGCCCAGGCCGGGGCCCTGATCCCCGACAACGCCACCATCTTCCTGGGCGGCCTGGCCGTCTCCAGCCTGCCGGAGGAAGTGCTCAAGGGCATCGAGAAAAACTTCCTCGACCACGGCAGTCCGAAGAACGTGACCACCTGGGCCTGCGGCGCCATTGGCAACAGCAAGGACGCGGGCATGGTGCACTTTGCCCACCCCGGCATGATCAAGCGCACCGTGGCGGGCCACTTCGGCCAGACCGGCGCCGAGATGATGAAGATGGTGTTCGACGGCGAGGTCGAGGCCTACAACTTCCCGCAGGGCAGCCTGTCGCACCTCACGCGCCACATCGCCAGCCGCAGCCCCGGGCTGCTGACCAAGGTGGGCCTGGGCACCTTTGTGGACCCGCGCATCGAAGGCGGCAAGCTCAACAGCAAGTCCACCGAAGACCTGGTCAAGCTGGTGGAGTTCAACGGCGAAGAATGGCTGTTCTACCCCGCACCCAAGGTCGATGTGGCCATCATCCGTGGCACGCTGGCCGACGAGAACGGCAACATCACGCTGGACAAGGAAGGCGTGTTGCTGGAGCAGATCAACATCGCCCACGCGGCCAAGGCCTGCGGCGGTATCGTGATCGCGCAGGTGGAGCGCATCGTCAAGGCGGGCAGCCTGCACCCCAAGTCGGTCAAGGTGCCCGGTGTGTCGGTGGACTACGTGGTGGTCAGCCAGCCCGAGAACCACATGCAGACCATCACCACGCAGTTCAACGCCGCCCTGTGCGGCGACGTGCGCGTGCCGGTGAACTCGCTCGCGCCGATGGCGCTGGACGAGCGCAAGGTCATCGCGCGCCGCACCGCGCTGGAGCTCAAGCCCGGCGCCATCACCAACCTGGGCATTGGCATCCCGGCGGGCGTGCCGTCGGTGGCTGCGGAAGAGGGCGTGGCCGACCAGTTCACGCTGAGCGTGGAAAGCGGCATCACCGGCGGGATTCCGGCGCAGCTGGGCGACTTCGGCACGGCCTACAACGCCGACGCGATCATCGAGCAGTCGCTGCAGTTCGACTTCTACGACGGCGGCGGGCTGGACGCGAGCTTTCTGGGCCTGGCGCAGGCCGACAACCACGGCAACGTGAACGTGAGCAAGTTCAACGGCCGCCCCGTGGGCTGCGGCGGTTTTGTGAACATCACACGGTCCACCAAGAACCTGGTGTTCTGCGGCACGTTCACCGCAGGCGGACTGGAGGTGAAGGTGGCCGACGGCCAGCTCACCATCGTGAAGGAAGGCCGCTCGCGCAAGTTCATCGAGAAGGTCGAGCAGATCACCTTCAACGGGCTGGACGCCGCGCAGCGCGAGCAGAACGTGCTGTTCGTGACCGAGCGCGCCGTGTTCCACCTGACCACCGAAGGCCTGGAGCTGACCGAGATCGCACCTGGCATCGATCTGGAGCGCGATGTGCTGGCGCACATGGGCTTCAAGCCGATCATGCGCAATGTGAAGACCATGGACGCGGGCCTGTTCCACGAAAAATGGGGTGGGCTGGCGGCGGCCATGGCCGCGAAGTCTGAGGCCGTGGCCCAGGCGGCCGCAGGCCAATAAACGGGGCGCAGACCCGGCCCGAAGCCGGGCACAAAAAACCAAGAACCCAAGAACCAAGGGGCGCTGGCTGCAGCGCCCCTTTTCTTCGTCAGGCCCCGTCGCGGGCGTAGACCTTTTGCAGCAGGCGGATCAGCGTCTTGCGCTCGGTGGCCGTGAGGCCGGCGGTGGCGTCCACCTCCAGTTGCGCGGCGGTCTGCTCGGCCTGGGCGGTCAGCTCCACACCGGCGGGCGTCAGGTGCAGGCCCATGGCGCGGCCGTCGCTGGGGTGGGGGCGGCGTTCGATCAGGCCGCGCCGCTCCAGCGCCGCAATCAGGCCCACCAGGTTGGGCGGCAACACGCCCAGCGTCACGCACAGCTGGCGCGAGGTCACGCCCGGGTTGTGCGCCACCAGCGACAGCACCGAAAAATCCACCACCTTCAAGCGGTACACCGCCATGCGCTCCATGAACACTTCGATCACGGCCAGCGATGCGCGGCGCGCGTTGTAGCCCACCAGGGTGCGCAGAAAGCCGGTGTCCACCGATTCAGGCGCGGGTGTGGCCGGGGTGTCGAGCGTGGCGGCGGCGGTCTTTTTGGAAGTGCGGGGGCTGGGCATGGGGCGATTGTGGCGGCGCAGGGTGGGGATGGGTGCAAGACAGCAGGAAATTTGATTCAAATCAGCCGTCTGCGCCTGTCTGTATTGCCTATTTAGCTATAAAAATGATAGTTAAAAAAGGGTGGAAACCCGCAGCGGCACACCCGTGACGCGTGCCTCAGGCGGGGTGGCGCAGCACGCGGCGGTACTGCACAGCCTCGGCCACATGGCCCACCTCGGTGTCGGCAGCGCCTGCCAGGTCGGCAATGGTGCGGGCCACCTTGAGCGCGCGGTGCGTGCTGCGTGCCGACCAGCCCAGGCGGGCGGCCGCAGTGTTCAGAAACTTCGCGGCTGCGTCCTGCAGCTGCAGGTGGGCGTCGATCTCCTGGCCCTGCAGTGCCTGGTTGGACTTGCCTTGGCGGGCGAGTGCGCGCTGGCGGGCCTGCTCCACGCGCGTGCGGATGGCGGTGGTGGATTCGCCTGCCGGGGCCTGCACCAGCTGCTCGGCGGGCAGGGCGGGCACCTCCACATGCAGGTCGATGCGGTCCAGCAGCGGGCCGCTGAGCTTGGCCTGGTAGCGGTTCACCTGGTCGGGCGTGCAGCGGCACGCGCGCTGCGTGGAGCCCAGAAACCCGCAGGGGCAGGGGTTCATGGCCGCAATCATCTGAAAACGCGCCGGAAACTCTGCACGCTGCGCGGCGCGGGCGATGGTGATGTGGCCGGTCTCCAGCGGTTCGCGCAGAGCCTCCAGCGCGGCCCTGGGGAACTCAGGAAGCTCATCCAAAAATAGAACGCCCTGGTGCGCCAGGGAGATTTCGCCCGGGCGCGGGGGCGAGCCACCGCCCACCAGCGCCACCGCGCTGGCCGTGTGGTGCGGCTGGCCGGTCGGCCGCTGGCCCCAGGCCTCGGGGCGAAAGCGCCCGGTCAGGCTGGCGATGGCGGCGCTCTCCAGCGCCTCTTCCACGGTCATTGCGGGCAGCAGGCCCGCAAAACGCTGCGCCAGCATCGATTTGCCCGAGCCCGGTGGCCCGGCCATCAGCAGGCTGTGGCCGCCTGCCGCAGCAATCTCCAGCGCGCGCTTGGCCCCGGCCTGGCCTTTGACATCGGCCATGTCGGGGCCGGTGGTGCAGGTGGCCATGGGGGTGGCGGCCAGGCGGGTCCAGCCGTCGTTGGCAACGTCGGCATCGCCGCCTGCCACGCTGCCCGGGGGCAGAAAGGCGCGCACCACGTCCAGCAGGTGGCGTGCGCGCACCACCTGGGCTGCGGGCACCAGGGCTGCTTCCTCGGCGCTGCCGGGGGGCAGCACCAGCTGGGTGTCGATCTGCTGCGTCTGCAGTGCCAGGCTGGTGGCCAGCGCGCCGCGCACGGGGCGCAGTTCGCCCGACAGCGACAGCTCGCCCGCGAACTCGTAGCCCGCCAGGCGGCTGGCGTCCACCTGCCCGCTGGCGGCGAGGATGCCCAGTGCAATCGGCAAGTCGAAGCGCCCGGAATCCTTGGGCAAATCAGCAGGCGCCAGGTTCACGGTAATGCGCTTGTTGGTAGGGAACTCCAGCCCCGCGTTCTGCAGCGCCGAGCGCACGCGTTCGCGGGCTTCCTTCACCTCCACCTCGGCCAGCCCCACCAGCGTGAAGCTGGGCAGGCCGTTGGCCAGATGCACTTCCACGGTGACTGAAGGCGCCAACATCCCCAGAAGGGCGCGGCTTTGCACCAAAGCAAGACTCATGAAGCGGTTTCTCCCCAGATGGGTGCGTTTTCGGGTGTTTTGGCGCGGGGCGGTGGGTTTTTGCACCAGATGGGTGCGACGTGCCCGGCGCGATCCCCACCACTGTACTGGGGATTGTTGTAACCCAAAGCAACCGCACCCGGTCCGCACGCGCAGGGCCTGCGGAGGCAATGGCACGGTCCGTGCTTAAAGCGCTTGTCCCTACTTTGTCCAACCGGAGGAAACATGACCCGCGCCATCATCAAGACCCTGGGCGTTGCCCTTGTTGCAACCCTTCCCATGCTGGCCAGTGCCCAGCTCACCGGCAACGTCAGCCTGACCACCAACTACAAGTTCCGTGGCCAGGACCAGGACGCCACCAAGGCCAAGGCCGTCAAGCCCGCCCTGCAAGGCGGCTTTGACTACGCCTTCGGTGACTCCGGCTGGTACGTGGGCAACTGGAACTCCAGCGTGGACTGGCTGGCCAACAATTCGCTCGAATCCGACCTGTATGGCGGCTACAAGTTCAAGGCCGCTGGCGCCGACTTCGATGTGGGCGCACTGACCTACATCTACCCCGGCAACAGCAACGGCAACACCACCGAGCTGTATGGCGCGGCCACCATGGGCCCCTTCACCGCCAAGTACTCGCACACCATCTCCAAGGACTACTTCGGCTTCGCCGGCGCCAAGTCCGGCTCGGGCCTGAAAGGCCGCAACACCGGCTACCTGAACTTCGGCTTTGCGCAGGAAGTGGCGCCCAGCGTCACCGTGAAGGCATCGGTGGGCTTCACGCGTTTTGCCAGCGACATCAAAGACCTGGGCGTGCCCAACTACATGGACTACAGCGTGGGCGGTGCCTACGACTTCGGCGGTGGCCTGTCGCTGGGTGCGGCTGTGGTCGGCGCCAACAAGAAGGCCTTCTTCGGCCATGTCAACAAGTCGCGCGTCATCGTCACGCTGACCAAAACCCTGTAAATCTCAATGGGCGCCGTGGGCGCCCATTCCGGAGGAATCCAAAATGAAAATGGTGACAGCCATCATCAAGCCCTTCAAGCTGGACGAAGTGCGCGAAGCGCTTTCGGACATCGGCGTGCAAGGCATCACGGTCACTGAGGTCAAGGGCTTTGGCCGCCAGAAGGGCCACACCGAGCTGTACCGTGGTGCAGAGTACGTAGTGGACTTCCTGCCCAAGGTCAAGATCGAAGCCGCCATCGCGGACGACCTGGTGGACCGCGTGATCGAGTCCATCGAGACCGCAGCGCGCACCGGCAAGATCGGTGACGGCAAGATTTTTGTGACCCACCTGGAGCAGGTGGTGCGCATTCGCACGGGCGAAACCGGCAAGGAAGCCCTGTAAGGGCCCGGTCGCAACAGACACAAGAGAAGAAATGCCATGAAAAAACTGCTTGCTTCCTTCATTCTGGGGCTGGGTCTGCTGACCATGGGCAATCTGTCCCTGGCCCAGGCTCCTGCTGCCGAACCGGCGGCCGCCACCGCCGCCGCCCCGGCTGCTGACGCCGCTGCACCCGCAGCCGCTGCTGCCCCGGCCGCAGCACCCGCCGCCGCTCCTGCTGCTGCAGCCGAAGCGCCAGCGCCCGTCCCCAACAAGGGCGACACGGCCTGGATGATGACGTCCACCATCCTGGTGATCCTGATGGTCCTGCCCGGCCTGGCGCTGTTCTACGGCGGCCTGGTGCGCAGCAAGAACATGCTGTCCGTGCTGATGCAGGTCATGGTCACGTTCTCGCTGATCGTGGTGCTGTGGTTCATCTACGGCTACAGCCTGGCCTTCACCGAGGGCAGTGCCTTCATCGGGGGCTTTGACCGCCTGTTCATGAAGGGCATCTGGGACAACGCTGCGGGCACGTTTGCCAACGCGGCCACGTTCAGCAAGGGTGTCGTGATTCCTGAAGTGGTGTTCGCTGCCTTCCAGGCCACGTTCGCTGGTATCACCTGCGCCCTGATCGTCGGTGCGTTCGCCGAGCGCATCAAGTTCAGCGCCGTCATGCTGTTCATGGTGCTGTGGTTCACCTTCAGCTACCTGCCGATCGCCCACATGGTGTGGTTCTGGATGGGCCCTGACGCTTATGCCTCCAAGGAAGTGGCCGACGCCATGACCGGCAAGGCTGGCCAGATCTGGCAGTGGGGTGCTCTGGACTTCGCTGGCGGCACCGTGGTGCACATCAACGCCGCTGTGGCGGGCCTGGTGGGCGCGTTCATGGTGGGCAAGCGCATCGGCTACGGCAAGGAAGCCATGGCGCCTCACAGCCTGACGCTGACCATGGTGGGCGCCTCGCTGCTGTGGGTGGGCTGGTTCGGTTTCAACGCAGGCTCTGCCCTGGAAGCCAACGGCTTCGCCGCCCTGGCCTTCATCAACACGCTGGTGGCCACCGCCGCTGCCGTGCTGGCCTGGTGCATTGGTGAAGCGCTGATGCGTGGCAAGGCTTCGATGCTGGGTGCAGCATCCGGTGCCGTGGCAGGCCTCGTGGCCATCACGCCCGCTGCAGGCAACGTCGGCATCGGCGGTGCTCTGGTCATCGGCCTGGTGGGKGGTTTTGCCTGCCTGTGGGGTGTCAACGGCCTCAAGAAGCTGCTGGGTGCAGACGACTCGCTCGACGTGTTCGGCGTGCACGGCATCGGCGGCATCGTGGGGGCCCTGTTGACCGGCGTGTTCAACTCGCCATCCCTCGGCGGTCCTGGCTACGTGGCTGACTGGGTGACCGCATCCATGGTCACGGCGGCCGACTACTCCATCGCCGCCCAGGTGTGGACGCAGGCCAAGGCCGTGCTGCTCACCATCGTGTGGTCGGGTGTGGTGTCCTTCGTGGCCTACAAGATTGTGGACCTGACCCTGGGCCTGCGTGTCACGGAAGAAGACGAACGCGAAGGTCTGGACATCACATCGCACGGCGAAACGGCGTACAACCGCTGATCTTCGGCCCTGCGCCCCACGCGCTGCGGTGTCTGGTGGCACCGTGGCGTGGTAGCAAGAAAAACAAGCGAGTTACTCCTCTGGGTTCTTTGGCCCGCCGACCACCGGCGGGCCATTTTTGCGCCCGCAGGGGGCTCGCTTGGTTTGTTGTGGAGCAGGGGCATCGCGCCCCTTGCTGCCTCCGTCCACCAGGCCGCTGTCCTTCACAAACGCTGTTCAAAAAATTCACGCGCCCCGCCTGCCGTGCCGCACACTGCTGCCGCTACGATGCACGGATGGACTTTTCCCTTGCCCCGATTGCCGAGCGTGTGCGTGCTGCTGCGGCCGACCAGACCCCGTTGCGCATTCGTGGCGGGGGCACCAAGGACTTCCACGGCCTGGCCCTGCATGGCGAGGTGCTCGACACCCGGGGGCTGCGCGGCATCGTGAGCTACGAGCCCAGCGAGCTGGTCGTCACCGTGCGCGCGGGCACCCCGCTGGCCGAGCTGGAGGCCCTGCTCGCTGAAAAAGGCCAGTGCCTGCCGTTTGAGCCCCCCCATTTCGCCAAGACGCCTTCAGACGCCGCCACCGTGGGCGGCATGGTGGCAGCGGGCCTGTCGGGCCCCGCGCGCGCCAGCGTGGGCGCGGTGCGCGACTACCTGCTGGGCGTGACGGTGCTCAACGGCAAGGGCGAGCTGCTGACCTTTGGCGGCCAGGTCATGAAAAACGTGGCGGGGTACGACGTGTCGCGCCTCATGGCCGGTGCCTGGGGCACGCTGGGCCTGCTGACCGAGGTGAGCCTCAAGGTGCTGCCCGTGGCGCCCGGCGAGGCCACGCTGCGCTTTGACGACATCACCCAGGCCAACGCCCTGCGCCAGTTGCACGCCTGGGGCGGCCAGCCGCTGCCCCTGAACGCCAGTTGCTGGGTGCAAGACGGCGGTGTGGGCACGCTCTATGTGCGCTTGCGTGGCGCCGTGGCGGCCGTAGAGGCGGCCTGTAAAACGATGGGCGGCACCCGCATGGACAACGCCACTGTTGCCGCCGACTGGACCGCCTGCCGCGAGCAGACCCTGCCGTGGTTCGCCGACCGCGCCCAGCGCCCCGACCATGCCCTGTGGCGCCTGTCCGTGCCCGCCACCGCCCCGGTGCTGGCCCTGCCGGGCGGTGCCGAGCCGCTGGTGGAGTGGCACGGCGCGCTGCGCTGGGTGCAGGCCCCCGAATCTGCGGGCGAGGCCCTGCGCGAAGCCGCCCAGGCTGTGGGTGGGAATGCTTCTGTTTTTGTAGCTGCAAGCGCAGGTGGGACAGGCGCAAAAGGCCTTTTTGACCTCAAATCCACTGCGCTGGAGCAGATCCACACCCGGCTCAAGCACAGCTTTGACCCGGCGGGCATCTTCAACCCCGGCCGCGTGGCACGGGCCTGGTAAGCGCAGCCGCCCGGTTCTCCCCCCGCCCCCGCATGCGCCGCCTTCGCCACCTCACCGGACACCGCCGCACGGTGGCCAGCAACCGGGTGCTGGGCCTGCTGCTGGCCTTCAACGCGGGGGCCGTGAACGCCGGGGGCTTTCTGGTCGTGCACCTCTACACCTCGCACATGACCGGTTTCCTGTCGTCGCTGGCCGACAACCTGGTGCTGGGCCAGATGAAGCTGGTGCTGGGGGCCATAGGTGCGCTGTGGGCGTTCCTTTCGGGCGCGGGCACTACGGCCATCATGGTCAACTGGGCGCGCCAGCGCAGGCTGCGCAGCACCTTTGCGCTGCCGCTGCTGCTGGTGGCCGTGCTCATGCTGCTGTTTGGCCTGGTGGGCGCCATCACCCTCAACTGGCCCACGCCGTTTGCGGTGCCGCTCACGGTGCTGCTGCTGTCCTTCATCATGGGCCTGCAGAACGCCACGGTGACCAAGATGTCCTCGTCCCAGATCCGCACCACGCACATGACCGGCGTGGTGACCGACTTGGGCATCGAGATGGGCAAGATGCTCTACTGGAACCGCACCGGCACCGCCCCCGAGTCGCAGGTGCGCGCCAACCAGGTCCGGCTGCGGCTGTTTGCCGGGCTGCTGGGGATGTTCCTGGTGGGCGGCATTGCGGGGGCGGCGGGCTTCAAGCACGTGGGCTTTGTGTTTGTGGTGCCGCTGGCGCTGGTGCTGCTGGCCCTGTCGCTGCCCCCGCTGTGGGCCGACCGCGCACGCCTGCGCCACCCCTGGCGCAAGGCGCTGGTACCCGACGCCCCTGCGGACCCTTCGGCCGCACGCTGATGAATCCGTTCTGACATTTTTTCTGCTTCCCCCGCCCAGGCATGCACCATGCAAACCCAGCTCTCTCCTGAATACCGCGCCCGCGCCGATGGCCTGGAGGCCGAATCCATCCTGCGCAAGTGCGTGCACTGCGGCTTTTGCACCGCCACCTGCCCCACCTACCAGCTGCTGGGCGACGAGCTGGACGGCCCGCGCGGCCGCATCTACCTCATCAAGCAGGTGCTCGAAGGCGAGACACCCACGCGCAAGACCCAGATGCACCTGGACCGGTGCCTCACCTGCCGCAACTGCGAAAGCACCTGCCCCAGCGGCGTGCAATACGGCCACCTGGTGGACATTGGCCGCAAGATCGTCGATGAAAAAGTGCCCCGCCCCGTGGGCGAAAAAGCCCTGCGCTGGGCGCTGAAGGAGGGCCTGCCCTCGCCGCTGTTTGCCCCTGCCATGAAGGCCGGGCAACTGGTGCGCGGCCTGCTGCCCGAGGCCCTGAAGGCCAAGGTGCCCGCACCACAGGACGCTGGCGCCTGGCCCACACGCGAACATGCGCGCAAGGTGCTCTTGCTGGCGGGCTGCGTGCAACTGGCCATGATGCCCAACATCAACACCGCCACGGCGCGCGTGCTCGACGCGGTGGGCATCCAGACCGTGATCGCACCCAAGGCGGGTTGCTGCGGCGCCGTCAAGTTCCACCTCAACGACCAGGCAGGCGGCATGGCCGAGATGCGCGCCAACATCGACGCCTGGTGGCCGCTGGTGGAAGCGGGTGGGGTCGAGGCCATCGTCATGAACGCCTCGGGCTGCGGCGTCACCGTCAAGGAATACGGGCACATCCTGAAGGACGATGCGCAGTACGCCGCCAAGGCCGAGCGCATCAGCGCCCTCACGCGCGACCTGTCGGAGCTGCTGCCCGCCATGCTGCCCGAGCTGGCCGACAAGCTGCAGGGCCGTGTGAACCAGCCGGACACCATGTACGCCTACCACCCCCCTTGCACGCTGCAGCACGGCCAGAAGCTGCGCGGGGGTGTGGAGGCGCACCTGAACCAGCTCGGCTTTCAGCTGAGCACCGCGCGCAACGACGCCCATCTGTGCTGCGGCTCGGCCGGCACGTATTCGGTGCTCAACCCCGACCTGTCGTACCAGCTGCGCGACCGCAAGCTCGGCGTGCTGGCCGAGGCCTTTGGCGAGCAACCCCCCGACATGATCCTGTCGGCCAACATCGGCTGCATCACCCACCTGCAAAGCGGCACGGGCACGCCCGTGCGGCACTGGGTGGAGGTGCTGGACGAGGCGCTGCGCGGGCAGTGATCGTGCTGCCCAGCCGCTACGATGGCGCCCCAACATGTTTTGAAAGGGGAGGCCATGCGATTCGAGGGGACGCTTACCCAGTGGAATGACGACCGGGGCTTTGGCTTCATCACGCCCACCCCTGCGGGCCAGGACATCTTTGTGCACATCTCGGCCTTTGCGCGTGATGGCTTGCGGCCGCAGCTGAACGAGGCGCTGAGTTTTGAGGTATCGCTGAACAAAGATGGCAAGAAGCAGGCGGTTCTGGTGCGCCGTGACCGGCCCGCCTCGGCCACATCTTCTGCTGCCCCAGCCCGTGCGCGCCGTGACATCGGCGGCGCAGGCTCCGAATCCACGGGGCTGCCTACCCGCATCGTAGTTTTCGTCATTGCCTGCGCGCTTCTCGCGGCGGCCTACTGGCATTTTGACCGGCGCACCCAGCGGGCTGCTGCGGCCCGGGCCGAGGCGGCGGCACAGTCCCTGGAGGCGCAGCCACAGCGCGCGCCCGCCGCCACTGCACAACCGTTGGCGTCTTTGTATCGCTGTGACGGCCGCCAGCACTGCTCGCAGATGACGTCGTGTTCGGAAGCCAAGTTTTTCCTGCAAAACTGCCCCGGCACCAAGATGGACGGGAACGGCGATGGGGTTCCCTGCGAGCAGCAGTGGTGCACCCATCCGCTGGCAAAGTAGCCTGCCCGCCAAGGCCGTTTGGCCCCC
This sequence comes from Acidovorax sp. GW101-3H11, assembly GCF_001633105.1. Taxonomy (GTDB): domain Bacteria; phylum Pseudomonadota; class Gammaproteobacteria; order Burkholderiales; family Burkholderiaceae_C; genus Acidovorax. The sequence goes on along the minus strand of NZ_LUKZ01000011.1, from coordinate 74,454 downwards.
GGTGCGCCGACACTGGCATGATCGAGGGTTTTGTCGCTTCCCATTCGCCCCCGAACCGCATTGCCATGACCGACTCCGCGTCCGCACAAGAACAACCCCACGCAGCCCCTGCCGCCCCCGTGGCCGTGCCTGTGGTGGCCGAATCTGCCGCTGCCTTGGCCACCGCTGCGCCTGCCGGTGACGCCGGTGCGGCCCAGCCGCAGCGCAAGGGCGGGTCCCGCCGGGGTGGCCGCAACCGCCGCAAGCCCGAGGGGCGCCCGGCGCCCGAAGGGGCGGCCGAGGCCGCCGCGCCGGGCGCAGCCCCGCGTGCGCCCCAGCGCGTGCATCCGGCGCTGGAGCAACTCGCGGCGCTGTACCCGCACCTGTTTGGCGCGGTGTTCCGTCCGCTCAAGCGCGGCATCTTCCAGGACATCCTGGCCACCCACCCCGAGCTGTTCGAGCGCGAGGCGCTCAAGGTGGCGCTGGGCCTGCACACCCGCTCCACGCGCTACCTGCAAAGCGTGGCGGCAGGCGACAAGCGCCACGACCTGCAAGGCCAGCCGGTCGAGGCCATGGCACCCGAGCATGTGCACCATGCGCTGCTGGAGGTCTACCGCCGCAAGAAGGCCCGCGCCACCGAAGACCTGCTGCCCAAGCTGCGCAACCGCATGATCGCGGCGTTCGAAGCCTCGGGCCTCACGCGCGAGGACTACACCGTGCTGGTAGCAAGCCGCGACGAATCGGCCAACGCCCTGCTCGAAGAAGCCTTTGCTGATTGGGCCGCCCGCAACGCCAAGGACGAAGCCCTGCTGCGTGCGTTCGAAGCCAGCGGCCAGACACTGGACGCCTTTGCCGACATGTACGGCCTGGTGCCCCGCACCGTGGGCCAGCAGATCGAACGTGCGCGCCGCCTGGCCGCAGTGCGTGTGCAGCAGGTGGCGGCAGCAAATGCAGCCGCTGAATCTGCGGGTGCTGAGAATGCAGCGGCGGCGCCAGCCCAGGGCGACTGAAACCAGGCAGGGCGTTCGTGTCTGCAGCCCCCGCGCGCCTGATCTTTCTGCCCGGCGTGGGCGGCAACCCTGCTTTCTGGCGGGCCGCCTCGGACGCGATCACGCTCCCTGCTGAGCGGACATTGCTGGGCTGGCCCTGGTTCGGCCTGGCATCGGCTGCAGACATGCCACCACACGCGGCGGACTGCATGCAGGATCTGGTCGATGCGGTCACGCCGCACATGGACCGGCCTTGTGCACTGATCGCACAGTCCATGGGGGGCGTGGTGGCGGTGCTGGCGGCCTTACAGCGCCCCGAATACCTCACGCACCTGGTGCTCGTGGCCACATCCGGCGGTGTGCCTATCGACGACCTGCGCCCGCACGACTGGCGCCCTGATTTCATGCGCTCAAACCCCGCCTTCCCTGCGTGGATGGCCCGCGAGCGCTGGAATCTGGCACCGCAGCTGGCATCGGTGCGCGCGCCCACTTTGCTGCTGTGGGGCGATGCCGACGCCATCAGCCCCGTGGCGGTGGGCGAGCGCTTGCAGGGCCTGCTGCCCTGTGCGCAGCTGCAGGTGCTGCCAGGCGGCGCCCACGACCTGGCCCAGACCCATGCCGAGGCGGTGGCCGGGCATATCAGCCACCACCTGCGGGCAGGCACTGAGACCGCCTAGATTTTGGATGGACCCGGTTCATGGGTTGCCGTAAGCGTCTGGAACGTGTTTACGGTCTTGCGTCCATCAACGTGCACACCAACACCGGCCCTGCCGGGGTCGTGGCCTTCTCCACGCTGCTGCTGGTGCTGCTGGTGCTGCCGGTGGTGCGCCGCGCCACGGCGGCCATCGCCGCGCAGCCCGACTGACCGGTGGTGGAGGCGGGGGCGCAGTGCCCGCCCGCTTCGGCCATTGCGCCCCTGCCGGACCACCGGGGTGGGCGCAGGCTACTGACATCAGGCTGTCAGCAGCGTGCACGCACCATGCCTCTCTCGCACAACGCCCTTCGGCCCGTGCACCGATTTCATCCACTGAAGACGAGAGAGAGGACCTGCCATGACACCCACCACCACACCCACCCCCCTGCGGATCCCCGCGTTCAGCGTGGCCGGCATTGCTGTGCGCACGCGCAACAGCGAAGAGATGAACCCGGCCGTTGCCCGCCTGGGCGGCCTGTGGAACCGTTTTTTCAGCCAGAGCTGGGAGCGCAAGCTGCCCAGCCGGGGCAACGATGGCCGCATCTTCGGCGTGTACAGCGGCTATGAATCCAACGAGCATGGCGCCTTCGACGTGACCGCCGGTGTGGCCGTTGCCGAGCCCGAGCTGGTGCAGAAGACCGTGCCCGACGCGCACCGTATCGACATCGAGGCGGGTGATTACCTCGTGTTCAGCGGCGAGGGCGACATGCCGCAGATGGTGATCGACACCTGGGTCCGCATCTGGCACTACTTTGCCGAAAATCCGCAGGTGCAGCGCCGTTTTGGCACCGATTTCGAGGCCTACGAAGGGCCCGACAAGGTGGCCATCCATGTGGGTGTGATGCTATAAATAGTATAGCTATAAATGCTTGATGGACAGGCGGTAGAGCCTTAAAACACTGATATTCTTCGCCCATGCGCCGTGCCGACCGCCTGTTCCAGATTGTTCAGCTCATCCGAGGGCGGCGCCTGTCCACGGCCGCCTTCCTGGCCGATCGGCTCGAAGTCTCGGCCCGCACCATCTACCGCGACGTGGCGGACCTCCAGCACCAGGGCGTGCCCATTGAGGGCGAGGCCGGTGTGGGCTACCGCCTGGGCGCGGGCTTCGAGCTGCCGCCGCTGATGTTCAGCCAGGGCGAGGCCAACGCCCTGGTGGCCGCCGCGCGGCTGGCGCAGGCCTGGCTCGATGCCGGGCTGGCGCGCGAGGTGGAAGGCGCCCTGGGCAAGATCCTGTCGGTGCTGCCCCCCGCCGCGCGCGTGGCGGCCGAGGCCCAGGCGCTTTATGCGCCGTCCGTGGGGCTGGACCCGCGCGCGCAGGCCACGCTGCAGGCGCTGCGCGAGGCGGTGCACAGCCGCCATGTGGTGCAGATCGACTATGCCGATGTGCACGGCCGCCCCAGCCTGCGCCGCCTGCGGCCGCTGGGCTGCTTCTACTGGGGCAAGGTCTGGACGCTGTCGGCCTGGTGCGAGCTGCGCAATGACTTCCGGGGCTTTCGCATCGACCGCATCGTGGACCTGGTGGTACTCGAAGAGCAGTTCCGCCAGGAGCCCGGCAAGACGCTGGCAGACCTGCTGCGCAAGGTGGAGGCCGAGGCGGAGGCAGCGTCGTGCCCGCCCGAGGGGGCGCCTGTGCCGCCCGACGGGGCCTCGCGTTAAGCGTGCAGACTCCCAGGGAAAGCACCCATGAATCGCAGCGAACTGCACCAGCTTCTGGTGGCCGATCTGGGCCTGACCCCGGAGCCGGCCATGCCCGCAGCCGCCTGTACGTACTTTCTTGGCGAAGTGCAATGGCATCCTGCACGGTCAACGCGCACTGCACGCGTGTTCTACGGGCCGGATGGAGTGCCCGTGCGCCTGCAGTTGTGCGCCTCTTCGGACAACAACAACACCGTTTTGCTGCAGCTACCACTAGAGCGCCAGCAACTGGTTTCGGCCGTGCGCGCTGAAATTGAGCTCGTCGAGCGGCGGCTTGCTCGCGCTATGGATGCTGCGGGTGGTGGGGGCTGATTGGAGTTGCTGCGCACAGGGCGTCGGCATGGCTCAGGCGCGGGATGTCAGCAGGCGGGCCCTGAATGTGAAGCGCGGCCCGTCTGCGGCACCAGCCCTTCCCGATACCTCCGGCTGCACGGCACGGTGCTCCCATCCTTCATCACCAGTCGCGCGTCGCCGCTGTCCAGCGGCTCAATCATGGCGATGGCGTCCAGGTTGACGGCGTAGCTGCGGTGCACGCGCACGAAGCGCGCCGGGTCCAGCTGGGCCAGAAAGTCGGTGAGCGTGGAGCGCAGCAGGTAGTCGTGCCCGTTCACATGCAGGCCCACGTAGTTGGCCTCGGCCTGCAGCCAGGCGATGTCGGTGGCGGCGATCAGGAACTCGCGCCGCAGCTTGCGCACCAGAAAACGCTCGGGCCGCGCCGGGGTGGGCGGCGGCGCGGGGGCGGCGTCCGGCTCTGGTGTTGCCCGTGCCACGGGCGGCGGCGCGGGCTGGGGCTCCGCAGCGCCTGGGGTCAGGGCGGCAGCGGCCGGTGCCGGGGCCGGTTCAGGCGCATCCAGCACGCGCGCCTCGCCCTGCAGGCGCAGCAGCAAGAAGCGGTAGCCCACCAGCGTGCCCACGGTGAGCACATAGGTGCGCACGTCCTTGAGGTATTCATAACCCCAGGCGGCCCACCAGGTCCCGGGGCGGTAGGGCGTGTCCAGCACCGCATAGGCTGCGTGGCGCAGCGCCACCATCCCGGCCAGGTGCAGGGTGCAATAAACCACGCTGCCCAGCACATGCCAGGGCAGGTGGCGCGCCAGGGTGTCCCAGTGCAGCCCAAAGCGCCGCTCAAACGCCACCACGGCCGGGATCAGCGCCGCCACCACAATCACGCTGGAGACCTCCCACAACCAGGGCTCCCAGGCCAGCACCTGCCGCCCGGCACCGGCCAGGTCGAGCGAGGTCACCACCGCGTTGAACACCGCCTGCACCAGCAGCACCGTGGTCCAGAAGCCCACCTCGGCGCGGCGGCGCAGCGCCGGGTTGCGCAGGTAGCGGTCGGGCCAGGTGGGGGCGGCAGAGGGCATGCCCTAGTGTAGGCAGCCGGGGTGGGGCGGACCCTAGTGGCCGCCGCCGCTCGTCCCACGGGGCCACCGCTGGTCCCCGGAGGGGGTGGGGCCATCCCATCGCCGGGCCGCCCGCGCGGTGCCCGGCCCACCATGGCGCATCTTTTGTCCCGGATCCTCTCATCCCATGTCCCCCCGCCGCCACGACATCGACACCCTGCGCGCCCTGGCCTTTGCCCTCGTCATCCTGTACCACGTCGCCATGTTTTATGTGGCCGACTGGCACTGGCACCTCAAAAGCCCCCATGCGGCCGAGTGGCTGCAGGCGCCCATGCGTGCGCTCAACCTGTGGCGCATGGACCTGGTGTTCCTCATCTCCGGCCTGGCCTTGGGGCTGGTGGCCCGGGGGCAGACCCCGGTGGGCCTCATCCGCCAGCGCAGTCTGCGCCTGCTGCTGCCCCTGGCCTTTGGCATGGCTGTGGTCGTGCCCTACCAGGCCTATGCGCAGGGCGTGGCCAACGGCCTGATCGCGCCGGGGTTTGGCGCGTTTTTGCTGCGTTACCACCCCGGCAGCCGCTGGCCCGCCGGGGCGTTCGATGGCTGGGAGGTGGGCATCACCTGGAACCACCTCTGGTACCTGGCCTACCTCTGGGTCTACACCGTGGTGCTGGCACTGCTGCTGCCCCTGGCCGAATCCGCCGTTGGCCAGCGGCTGCGCCAGGCCTTCATCCGTCTGCGGGGCGTGCGGCTGGTGGTGGTGCCGGTGCTGCCGCTGGCGCTGTACTCGGTGCTGCTGTGGCCCCACTTCCCGCCCACCCATGACCTGGTCCAGGATGCCTGGCTGCATGCCGTGTACTTCACCGTGTTTGTCTACGGCTACTGGATCGGGCTGGATGCAGGCCTGTGGGCCGAGCTGGTGCGCCAGCGCTGGCGCAACCTGGGTTTGGCGCTGGGCCTGCTGGTGCTGTACCTGGGGCTGCTGGGCCTGGCGCAGCAACACGGTGTGCGGGCTGCGCGCCTGCCGCTGCGTGTGCTGGCGGATGCCTACCTCTGGGCAGCGCTGCTGGCCATCCTGGGCTGGGCCCACCACCGGCTCAACCGCCCCTGGCCGTGGCTGCGCTGGGCGAACGCATCGGTCTACCCCTGGTATGTGCTGCACCAGACGGTGATCGTCGGGCTGGTGGTGCTTCTTGCACCCTGGCGCTTGGGCCCTGTGGTGGAGCCCGTGCTGCTGGTGGTGGGTACGGTGGGGCTGTGCTGGGGGACCACGGCCGTGGTGCAGCGCGTGGGGTGGCTGCGGCCGCTGTTCGGTCTGGCCCGCACAATGCGGGCATGAGCCGCCTGCCGCACACACTCACGCTGCGCCCCGTAGCCCCGCAAGACTTCCCCCAGCTCGCGCCCCTGTGGCGCGACGCCTGGGCCAGTGCCAACCCGGCGGTGAGCACGGTGGCGCCACTGTCCCATTGGGCAGCACGGGTGGATGCCGAGTTTGGCCCGCCTTGCTCCACCACCGTGTTGGTGGATCAGGGCCACACCGTGCGGGCTTTCATGGTGCTGGACCAGGCCCAGGGCCATCTGCACCAGCTCTTTGTGGCCCCCGGGGCGCAGGGCCAGGGCCTGGGGGCAGCATTGGTGCAGCAGCTTTGCGAGCAGTTGTGCCCCCAGGGGTGGACCTTGCATGTCGCCACCACCAATGTGCGGGCGCGGCGGTTTTATGCGCGCTGCGGCCTGGTGGAGGCAGTGGTGGACCGCCATCCCGGCACGGGCCGCGAACGGGTGTTGTGCCGCTGGGTGCCGCCCTCAGCCCTGCGCTAGCGCCGCCTCAATATCCCCCGCCAGCTTCTTCGGCGCATCCTGCGGCGCGTAGCGGCGGATCACCTGGCCGTCCTTGCCGACGAGGAACTTGGTGAAGTTCCACTTGATGGCCTTGCTGCCCAGCAGGCCCGGGGCCTCGGCGGTGAGCCATTGGTACAGGGGGGAGGCGTTGGCGCCGTTCACGTCGGTCTTGGCCATCATCGGGAAGCTCACGCCGTAGTTGAGCTGGCAGAAGCTGGCGATCTCGTCGTTGCTGCCCGGGTCCTGGCTGCCGAATTGGTTGCAGGGGAAGCCCAGCACGACGAGGCCCTGGTCGGCGTATTCCTTGTGCAGCTCTTCCAGCCCGCCGAACTGGGGGGTGAACCCGCAGGCGCTGGCGGTGTTCACGATGAGCAATACCTTGCCCCGGTATTGCGACAGGGGCACGGCCTGGCCGTTCATCTGCAGGGCTTCAAAGTCGTAGATGCTGGTGGGCATGCGGGTACTCCGGGTGGGGATGGCGGGCCATCGTAGCCCCTGCCGCCAAAGCGTGCGCGTACGCCGCTCAATGACCCGCAGCACCCGGTCGGCGGAACTGCAGCGCCGCCAGCAGCGAGGCCAGCAGGATCAGCGCCCCACCCAGCACGGTGCGCGTGCTCAGGGTGGCGGCGCCCAGCAGGGCCGACGACACGCTGGCAAACATCACCTCCGACAGCATCACCAGCGCCGTGGTGCCCGCCGCCAGCCGCGCCGCGCCAAACTGCAGCGCCCAGTTGCCCAGCATGAGCACACCCGCCAGCAGCAGCCCGGTGACCACCCAGGTGGCGTTGGCGGCGGGGAAGGGCTCGACCACCCCCGCCTGCAGACCGATGCCCGCCACGGCCAGCGCCATCAGCATGCAGCCGCCAAACATCGAGAACATGCGCGCGGGCCCCGGCACGGCGTGCAGGCGGCGCAGCGTGACGTTGGTGAGCGCAAACATGAAGCCGCCCAGCAGCGCCAGCCCATCGGCCAGCGACAGGTTCTGCAGCAGGCGCGATGCGGGCGCGCCCTCGGGCAGCAGTACCAGCAGCACGCCGCTGAAGGCCAGCGCCAGGCGCAGCAGCGCCGCCGGGGTGGGGCGTTCGCCCAGCACCTTCCAGGCCAGCAGCACGGCCCAGGCGGGCATCAGATAGAACAGCAGGATCACGCGCACCACGTCGCCAATGGTCACGGCCCAGTTGAAGGCCACGTTGTTCAGGCCCGAGGCCAGTGCCAGCAGCCACAGCTCGGGGTGCTGGCGCACCTGGGTCCAGAGCGTGGGGCGCCAGGCCAGCAGCGCCAGCAGCACCACCGCATACATGAACGCCGTGGCCCACAGCGGGTGCAGCCCCGCCTGGTGCATGTGCTGGAACGGCCACCACGCCAGCCCCCAGACAAAGGCGTTGAACAGCAGGGCGGCAAAGGGCAGGGGCGATTGCATGGAAGGAAAAATGGCCGCTACCGCGCGATAGGTAAGTGCTGATAGCTATGAAAATGATAGTAAATGGCGCAGCGCCAGAAACTGGCACACCGCCCTGTCAGCGCACCCGTGGAACTGGCTCTGCCAGGCCACCGGGTGCGTCCCCCTCCGGGGGAAGCGGCGCAGCCGCTCAGGGGGGCTTCTCAATGGTGTGTGTCGTGCCGCGCAATGTGCAGCAGGTGCTCCACCTCGTCGCGGTGCTGCACGCAGTTGTTCTGGTGCCAGCGCTGGATCAGCCACATCACGCCCGCCACCACCAGCCCAAAGGCCGTGATCGCGCCGAACACCGACAGCCCGAACTTGAGCGACAGGCTGTAGAACGCGCCCAGTGCCAGGATGCAGGCCTGCTCGTTGAAGTTCTGCACGGCAATCGAGCGGCCCGCGCCCATGAGGTTGTGGCCCCGGTGCTGCAGCAGCGCGTTCATGGGCACGACCAGGTAGCCGCCCAGGCCGCCCAGGATGATGAGGAAGGGGATGGCCACCCAGATGTTGCTGATGAACACCATCAGGATCAGCAGCAGCCCCATGGCAATGCCCAGCGGGATCACTTTGGTGGCCATGTCCAGGCGCATGCGCATCGAGGCCACCACCGCGCCCACGGCCGTGCCGATAGCCACCACGCCCGTGAGGGCCGAGGCCTGCGTGGTGTTGTAGCCCAGCGCCACGGCCGCCCAGGCCAGCACGATGAACTTGAGGTTGCCGCCCGCGCCCCAGAACAGCGTGGTGGTGGACAGCGAGATCTGGCCGAGCTTGTCGCGCCACAGGCGGCTGTTGCAGGCCCAGAAGTCGGGCAGCAGGCTCAGGGTGTTGGAGACGACGCTGCGCGCAGGGTCGGCACGCATCGGGCGCATTTCCACGCCGGTGTGCGGGATGCGGGTGTTGAACCAGGCGGCCACGGCATACACCACGATCAGTGCGGCAATGGCCGACTCGGCGGGTGTGTCCACGCCGGTGTCGATGAACGGAATATCGATACCCAGCAGCATGTGGGACATGTGCTGGCCCACCAGCTGCCCGCCGAACAGCACACCCAGGATGATGGAGGCGATGGTGAGCCCCTCGATCCAGCCATTGGCCTTGACCAGCTGCGACGCGGGCAGCAGCTCGGTCAGGATGCCGTACTTGGCGGGCGAGTAGGCCGCTGCGCCCAGGCCCACCACCGCGTAGGCAATCAGCGGGTGCGAGCCGAACAGCATCATCAGGCAGCCCACCACCTTGATGGCATTGCTGACGAACATCACCTTGCCTTTGGGCAGCGCATCGGCAAAAGCGCCCACGAAGGGCGCCAGCACCACATAGAACAGCGCAAACATGGGCACCAGGGCGGCGCGCTGCCACTCGGGGGCGCCCTCAGAGCGCAGGAGTTCCACGGCGGCCACGAAAAGTGCGTTGTCGGCCAGCGAGCTGAAAAACTGCGCCGACATGATGGTGTAGAAACCGCGCTTCATCGAATGGCTGGTGGGTGCATCAGTTGGGCTGATGCACTGTTAATTGTGAGTAACCGTAGCAGGGGACAGGCGGTTATATCACGCGGATAAACGGCTGCAGTGCCAGAATCCTGCAGGTATTCCCCGGTAGATTTYCCCGCCCCAACTGCTTCTTTCCATGCCCCGTCCCATCACCGCCACCATCCACACCGCCGCTTTGCACAACAACCTCGCGCGCGTGCGCCAGTCGGTGCCCGACGCCAAGGTGTGGGCGGTGGTCAAAGCCAACGCCTATGGCCACGGCATCGAACGCGTGTTCGAGGGCCTGCGCGGCGCCGACGGCTTTGCGCTGCTGGATCTGGCCGAGGCCGAACGCGTGCGCCACCTGGGCTGGCGCGGGCCCATCCTGCTGCTCGAAGGCGTGTTCGAGTCGCGCGACCTGGAGCTGTGCTCGCGCCTGGGCCTGTGGCATGCGGTGCACTGCGACGAGCAGATCGACATGCTGGCCGCGCACAAGACGCAGGTGCCGCACCGCGTGTTCCTCAAGATGAACTCGGGCATGAACCGCCTGGGCTTCACGCCCGAGCGCTACCGCGCCGCGTGGGCCCGGCTCAATGCGCTGCCGCAGGTGGACGAAATTTCGTTCATGACCCACTTCAGCGACGCCGATGGCCCCCGTGGCATCGCGCACCAGATGGCGGCCTTCACCGCCGCCGCGCAGGACCTGCCCGGCGAGCGCAGCCTGAGCAACAGCGCCGCCACGCTGCGCCACGCGCAGGATGCGGGTGTGCGCGCCGACTGGGTGCGTGCGGGCATCGTGGTGTACGGCAGCGCCCCCGACTTCCCCGAGCACAACGCCAGCCACTGGGGGTTGCAACCCACCATGACTTTGTCCACCCGCCTCATCGCCACCCAGCAACTGCAGGCGGGCGACACCGTGGGCTATGGCTCGCGCTTCACGGCCGATGCCCCGCTCACCATCGGCATCGCCGCCTGTGGCTACGCCGACGGCTACCCCCGCCACTGCGACACCGGCACGCCGGTGCTGGTGAACGGCTTGCGCACGCGCCTGGTGGGGCGGGTGAGCATGGACATGGTGACCGTGGACCTCACGCCCCTGCAGCAGGCCGGTGTGGCGGCGGGTTTCGGCAGCGAGGTCACGCTGTGGGGCCAGGCCAGCAATGGGGCCGTGCTGCCCATCGACGAGGTGGCGCAGGCCGCAGGCACCGTGGGCTACGAGCTGATGTGCGCCCTGGCCCAGCGCGTGCCGGTGGCGGTGGACGGCGTGGCCTGACGTCCACCCGCCCTCTCTGTGCCCCCGCGGTTCGCGCAGAAGTTCACGCAGTGGGCATAGGCTGCGCGCGGGGTGGCCGCAAACTGGTGTGAAATGGCGCCGTCTGTTCGCCACTTCGCGCACCGCGCTCCTTCCATGGCCCCACCCCGCAGCAACTCCTCTGGCTCCAAGAAAAAAAGCAGCTCCACCTGGCGCTCGGTGCGCATGCCGCACCACGGCGCAGTGGCGCGCGGCTTGCAGCAGCGCTACAGCCTGCGCTGGCACGGGTTGCTGATTGGCAGCTTCACGCTGCTGCTGATGTGGGCCACCTCGCACCTGCAGATGGTGCTGGGCGTGGATTCGCTGGCGCTGCGGTACCTGGTCACGCTGTCGGTGGGCTACGTCGGCTATCTGCTGGTGCTGCGCGCCTGGGCGGCGCGGCTGGTGCGGCGGGATGGGTCGTCGGGCGATGGCAGTGTGGAGTTGCCCGATATTTCATGGCCCAGCGGCAACGGCCCCTCGGGCGGAGGCCAGGTGCCCTTGCCGCGCACGGGCGGCGGGGACTTTGGGGGCGGTGGCGCCTCGGGAGATTTTGGCGGCAGCTGGGCGCAGGCCCTGCCCCGGGGCGGCTCCAGCACGGGCAGTGAGTCGGGCGCGCTGGGCGACCTGGCCAGTGGCGCCGCCGATGCCATTGGCAGCGCCGACGAAGGCGCCGTGGTGGTCGTGCCCGTGGTGGCCATCTTTCTTATCGGCGCGGCGCTGATCCTGGGCGCGGGATCGCTCGCCATGCTGTTCTTTGGCTGGGATGTGCTGCTCACGGTGGCGGTGGAGATTGCCTTCTCGGTGGCCACCGCGCGGGCCACCGTGGGCGTGGAGCGCGAGGGCTGGCTCAGCGCCGCTGTGCGCTTGACCTGGAAACCCCTGCTGGGCGCCCTGGTCTGCGCCGTGCTGCTGGGCGCCACCATCGACCACTTCCTGCCCCATGTGCAGTCGCTGCCCGAGGCGCTGCGCGTGATCCAGGGGCGGTGATTTGCTCTTTTTTTGATAGCTAACAGGGCATGTTGAACGCGCGCCAGGGGCGAAAAACTCTTCAAAAGTGTCTGAAATCCCCTGGGGCGCCTCTACCGGGAGGACCGGCCTGAGCCGTGGCCGCAGTCTTCGCCGGACTCCACGGGCGGCAGCGCATCCAGGTTGCTGCGCACCCGCGCCAGCAGGGCCAGCAGCTGCGCCTGGGTGGCGTCGTCGCAGCCCGCCAGCACCTGGGCCGACAGGGTTTGCCGCGCGGCCTGCAGCGCCTGGTACAGCGCCTGGCCCTCGGCGCTCAGCGTGAGGCACAGGCTGCGCCGGTCCTCGGCGTGGGGCTGGCGCTCCAGCCAACCCTTGTCCTGCAACAGGCCCAGCATGCGTGCCACCTGGGCCTTGTCGGCGCCGCTGTGGCGCACCAGCTCTTTCTGCGTGGCGCCGGGGTGGCGGCCGATGAAGTTCAGCGCGCGCACTTCGTTGAAGGTCAGGTCCGGGTGCACGGAGGTCATCGCGCGCACCATGCGCGCCCGGTAGGCGTGCATCAGGTCGTGCAGGGCTTCAAACACATCGGGGCGGGCGCGTGGGGGCATGGCGTGGCTATCGGTTGACAAAGTCAACTGAATGGCGGATGATTTGGTTGATTAAATCAACATTTTACGCCATGAACGCACCTCTGCCCCTGGCCGCCACGGCCCCCTCCCTCGCCATCGAGCGCATTCGCCACCCTTTGCAGGGCCGCCACCTCCAGGTGGTGCGCCGCACCCAGGTCAGCCCCGGCTTTGTGCGGCTGACCTTGGCCGGCCCGGAGCTGGCGGGGTTTGTGAGCGCCGGGTTTGACGACCACCTCAAGCTCATCCTTCCTGCGCCCGGGCAGGACCGCCCCACCTTGCCCACGCTGCAGGACGGCCGCCCGGTGTTCGACGGCCCACGCCCCACGCTGCGCGACTACACCCCCGCGCGTTTTGACGCCGCTGCGGGTGAGCTGGACATCGAAGTCGCCCTGCACGACGCAGGCCCCGCCACCGACTGGGCCGCCCGCGCCGCCGTGGGCCAGTGGGTGGGCATTGCCGGGCCGCGCGGCAGCATGGTGGTGCCCACCGGGTTTGACTGGCACTGGCTGCTGGGCGACGAAACCGCGCTGCCCGCCATCGCCCGCCGCCTGGCCGAGCTGCCCGCCAGCGCGGTGGCCACCGTGCGCATCCAGCTGGGCAACCCGGCCGACCAGCGCACGCTGGCGAGTGCGGCGCAGGTGGATCTGCAGTGGGTGAGCGCGCTGCCTGCCGCCGTCGAAGCCTTGGCACTGCCGCCCGGTGCGGGCTTTGTCTGGGCTGCGGGCGAACACAGCGACATGGCCGCCGTGCGCCGCGCAGTGCTGGCCAAGCCGGGTGTAGACCCGAAGCGCATGCGCATCTCCGCCTACTGGAAGCGCGGCGCTGCGGACCACCACGAAGACCTAGCGAACGCCGCGTAGTCGGCCCTCGCCGCCTTTCTCTCAGCGCAGCAGTGTCAGCGCCGCCGCTTTCTGCACCGCCTGGGTGACGTGCTGCAACGCCTGCACATTCAGGCGCCAGCACTGCCAGTACAGCGGCACATCCACCGGCTTGTTCGCAATCAGCTCGACCAGGGCACCGGTTGTCAGGTCGTCCTCCACCAGCGGGTCGGGCGTCATGCCCCAGCCCAGGCTGGCGCGGGTGGCTTTGACGAAGGCATGCGCCTCGGGCAGCCAGTGCACGGGCGGTGCGAGCTTGCGGCGCGTGATGCGGCCCACAAAACGCGCCTGCAGCGCATCCTTGCGGTTGAACACCAGCATGGGCGCCTGCGCCAGCGTGGTGGCGTTCACCCCTTGGGCAAAGTGGCGCTCCATGAACGCAGGGCTTGCGAGCGCGCGGTAGCGCAGCGTGCCCAGCGGCAGCACCTGGCAGCCCTGCACGGGCTGCGGGTCGGCCGTCACGGCGGCCATCACGCGGCCTTCGCGCAGCAGGTTGGCCGAGTGGTCCTGGTCTTCCACATGGATGTCGAAGGTGATGGCCTGCCCCTCGGCCGCCTGCGCCATGGCGTGGGGAAACCAGGTGGCCAGCGAGTCGGCATTCACCCCAATTGCCAGCCGCGTGGTGCTGTGCTGCCCGCCGCCAATGGTGGCCAGCGCGTCGGCCTCGCTCAGCGCCACCTCGCGCGCATGGCGGTACAGCGCCTGCCCGGCCTCGGTGGGCGTGCAGGGGGTGGCGCGGCGCACCAGCACCTGGCCCACACGTTCTTCCAATAGCTTGATGCGCTGGGACACCGCCGAGCGCGTGACATGCAGCACGGCCGCGGCGCGCTCGAAGCTGCCCTCGTCGATCACCGTGGCAAAGGCGTTGAGCTGGGAAGAGTCCAGTTGCATGGGTAGTTAGAGATTTTGACGGATCGTTAAAAAGTATAGCTGGCGTCAACTGGTGGCGGTCCCCACAATCCGCACCCATGGTCTCTACTGCCTTCGTTCACGGTTTCACTTCCACCGCCATGCTCATCATGGCCATTGGCGCGCAAAACGCATTTGTGCTGCGCCAGGGCCTGCGGCGCGAGCATGTGATGCCCGTGGTGCTGGTGTGTGCGCTGTCGGACGCGGTGCTGCTGCAGGTGGGCGTGTGGGGCATGGGCGGCGTGCTGCTGGCGCGGCCCGAGTGGGCGCAATTCATGCGCTGGGCGGGTGCGCTGTTCCTGTTGATGTATGCGGCGCAGACGGCTGCGCGGGCGCTGCGCCCAGGCCAGCTGCTGGTCGCCACCAGCGGCCCCGGCACCAGCCTGCGCACCACGCTGGCCACGGTGGTGGCGCTCACCTGGCTCAACCCGCATGTGTACCTGGACACCGTGGTTCTGCTGGGCACCATGGCCACGCCATACCCGGCCTGGGGGCGTGCGCTGTTTGCCGCAGGGGGCTCGCTGGCCAGCGCGTTGTGGTTCTTGTTGATTGGCCTGGGTGCCCGCTGGCTGGCGCCGCTGTTTGCCACCCCGGCAGCATGGCGGGTGCTGGATGGGGTGACGGCTACCACCATGCTGGTGCTGGCGGGGGTGATGGCTCTAAGCTAAGAACGATAAATTCGTTCCCTTGTGGTGCAGCTTGGGGGATAGTCAGGCTATTCAGCACTTTGGCCATCGCGTCCACTTCCCCTCCATGCGCTTCAAACACCTCCTGCTTGCCGCCGCCATCGCTGCGGCGCTGCCCCTGGCCGCCCAGTCCGCCACCTTCCGCTGGTCCCGCTCGGTAGATATTTCCACCTGGGACATCCACACCCAGAACGTGGGCGTGAACAACACCATGCACGGCGCGGTGTACGACACGCTGGTGGAATACAACAGCAAGACCTTCAAGCCCGAGCCGTCGCTCGCCACCGAGTGGAAACTCATCAAGCCCACGCAGCTGCGCCTGACCCTGCGCAAGGGCGTGAAGTTCAGCGACGGCAGCGAGTTCACGGCCGACGACGCCAAGTTCTCGCTGGAGCGGGCCAAGGCCAAGACTTCCAACTTCGCCGTCTACACGCAGGGCATCGACCGGGTCGAGAAGATCGATGCCTACACCATCGATATCCACTCCGACCTGCCCAACCCGGTGCTGGTGAACCAGCTCACCGAGCTGCGCATTCTGAGCAAGGCCTGGGCCGAGAAGAACAAGTCGGTCGAGCCCAAGGACATCAAGACCAAGGACGAAACCTTTGCCCACCGCAATGCGCTGGGCACCGGCCCCTACCAGCTCAAGCAGTGGACACCCGACCAGCGCGTGGTGCTGGAGCCCAACCCGCACTGGTGGGGCAAAGGCAAGTACCCCACCAACCTGACCGAGATCGTCTACACCCCCATCAAGGCCGATGCCACGCGCACGGCGGCGCTGCTGTCGGGTGAGGTGGACTTTGTGATCGACCCCAGCCTGCAAGACCTGGCGCGCATCAAGCAGACGCCCACCCTGCAGGTGCTGGAAGGGCCGGAGTACCGCACCATCTTCCTGGGCCTGGACCAGTTCCGCGACGAGCTGCCCGGCTCGGACGTGAAGGGCAAGAACCCGCTCAAGGACCTGCGCGTGCGCAAGGCGCTGTACCAGGCCATCGACATCCAGTCCATCCAGCGCGTGGTGCTGCGCGGCCTGGCCCAGCCCACGGGCACGCTGATCGCCAACCAGGTCAACGGCTGGACCAAGAAGGCCGACGTGCGCTACCCCTACGACCCCAAGGCCGCGCAAAAGCTGCTGGCCGACGCGGGCTACCCCAACGGGTTTGAAGTGGACTTTGCGTGCAGCGCGGGCCGCTACATCAACGACGAGCAACTGTGCCAGGCCATCACCGCGCACTGGGCCAAGGTGGGCGTGAAGGCCAAGCTGCGTTCGCTGCCGTTTGCCACCTACTTCCCGATGATCCAGCGCAACGAAGCCAGCATCTACCTGCTGGGCTGGGGTGTGCCCACGTTCGATGCGTTCTACAGCCTGCAGTCGCTGGTGCGCACAACGGGCGCGGGGGGCGATGGCAACTTCAACCTGGGCCGCTTCTCCGACCCGCAGATCGACGCCCTGGTCGAGCGCGTGAAGAAGGAAACCGACACCACCACACGCAACCAGCTGATCGAGCAGGCGCTGATCAAGGAACACGAGCTGGTGTCACACATTCCGCTCTACAACCAGGTGATTCCGTGGGCGGGGACGAAGAAGGTGGAGATCATCCACCGCGCCGACAACCGCATCGACTGGCGGTATTTGAAGGTGAATTGAGAGGGCCGAGCGGCGCTTGCACGACGGGCTGGCCCCGTTGGTGTACCCACCCCCACCCGTTCGGGCTGAGCTTGTCGAAGCCCTGCGCTGCGCTTCGACAAGCTCAGCGTGAACGGTGGTTGGGGAGGCTGGCATCGGCCTCCAAAAAAGCCCCGGTGCTTTGGACGCACCGGGGCTTTTTTGCGTCCGCAGGCGGCGTGTCAGGCCAGTGCGCGCTGCACCGCGGGCCTTTGCAGCATGCGCTGCGTGTGCGCAAACACCTTCGGGAACTGGGCAATGTCCACGCCA
Source organism: Acidovorax sp. GW101-3H11 (assembly GCF_001633105.1). Lineage (GTDB taxonomy): Bacteria > Pseudomonadota > Gammaproteobacteria > Burkholderiales > Burkholderiaceae_C > Acidovorax. The sequence continues at coordinate 57,716 of NZ_LUKZ01000011.1, read as the reverse complement.
TCGCTGTGCAGCCAAGTGCCGATGGTGAACAGGTAGCCGTCGGCCACGGTGTACTGCTCGCCCATCACCCACGGGCCCTGGTCCGCCTGCGGCAGGTAGTGGCTTTCGATGAGGTTGAAGCACTCCGTCATGTTCTGCGGCACCTTGCGTTGCATGGCGGTCTGGGCCTCGGGCTCATCCGCCCAGCGGCTGGCGCGGGGGCGGTGGGCATGGGCGATGTGTACGGTGGACGCGAGGTAGCTGTGGAACTCCTGCAGGCGCGCAAAACCATGCGCGTCCGCAGGGGCCAGGCGCGCTGCGGGAAAGCTCTGCGCCACATAGGCCAGCAGGGCGGGGGTTTCGGTCAGCGTGCCCTGTGGCGTGGCCAGCGCGGGCACGCGGCCCTTGGGGTTGACGGCGAGGTACTCGGGCGTGCGCTGCTGGCCTGCGGCGAAGTCCACGCGGATCAGTTCGTAGGCGGCGCCCGCTTCTTCCAACGCGATGCGCACGGCCTGCGCGCAGGTGCCGGGGGTGTAGTACAGCGTGAGTGTGGTCATGGCTAGTTTGCTATTAAATGTGTAGCTTATAAGGCAATAGGGCCGCGCGCAGACGGCCTTTTTGGCTTGAAGTTTTCAGTACAGGCCGCGCGTGCGCGCCATCAGGCGCACCAGGCCCAGCAGCGCGTCGGTGTGCGGGGTGGGCACGGCGGTGATCTGGCCCAGCTCGCGCACGGCACCCACCAGGGCGTCGATCTCCATGGGCTTGTTCGCTTCCACGTCCTGCAGCATCGAGGTCTTGAACGCGCCCAGCTTGCGCGTCACGGTATGGCGGTCTTCAGGCTGCTGGTCGATCGGCAGGCCCAGCTGGTCGCCAATGGCCTTGGCTTCGAGCATGACGTGCGACACAAACCCCCGCACCAGCTCGTCGTCCAGGATGCGGTCGGTGGTGGCGCCGGTGAGTGCGCTGATGGGGTTCATGGTGAGGTTGCCCCAGAGCTTGAACCAGATGTCCTTCTGGATGCGGTCGCTCACCTCCACCTCGATGCCGCCGCGCTGCAGCGTGTCGGCCAGGGCCTGCAGGCGTGCGCTGCGGTGGCCGCCCGGTTCGCCCACGATGAGGCGGTTGCCAAAGTGCTGCTTGACGAAGCCCGGCGCCTCCAGCGAGCAGCTGGTGTGCACCACGCTGCCCACCACATGGCGCGTGGGGATGGCGCTGGCGATCACACCGCCCGCGTCCACGGATTCGAGCGCATGGCCCTGCGCGGCGCCGCCAAAACCATCCAGAAACCACCAGGGCACGCCGTTCATGGCCGTGAGCACGATGGTGTCCGGCCCGATCAACGGGGCCATGGCGCGTGCCACCTCGGGCAGGCCGGGTGCCTTCACGGCCACCACCACCAGGTCTTGCACGCCCAGGGCTGCCGGGTCGGCTGCAGCCGTCACCGACACCTGGGCCACCGTGCCATCAGGGCGCCGCAGGCGCAGGCCGTCGGCCTGCAACGCTGCCAGCGTGGCGCCGCGTGCGACCAGGCTCACCGGGTGGCCCGCCTGTGCCAGGGCCATGCCCAGCCAGCCGCCAATGGCGCCCGCGCCGTAGATACATGCTTTCATGCTTGTCGATCCTTGCTTGTTCTGTATGTTGTCGGGAAGAGAAGAAGAGAAGGGCTAGTAGCCTGCGGGCCGTGGTGCGGCAGCGGCATCCGGGCCGGTGCGAAAGCGCGCCAGCAGATTCTGCGCAGCGCTGGTCAGCAGCATGGTGTCCACGCCCACGGCCACAAACAGCGCACCGGCCGCCAGCCACTGGCGCGCCTGGGCCTCGTTGGTGGCCAGGATGCCCGGTGCCTTGCCCGCGCGCAGGATGCGTGCAATGCCATCGTGGATGGCGGCCTGCACATCGGGGTGCCCCGGGTTGCCCGGGTGGCCCATCGAGGCCGACAGGTCGGCCGGGCCGATGAACACGCCGTCCACACCGGGCGTGGCAGCAATCGCATCCAGGTGGGCCATGGCTTCCACCGTCTCGGCCTGCACCAGCAGGCAGATCTGCTGGTTGGCCTCGTGCACATAGCGGGGGTAAGCCTGCCAGCGCGACGAGCGCGCCAGCGCGCTGCCCATGCCGCGCACGCCTTCGGGCGCATAGCGCGTGGCGCGCACCAGCTGCTGGGCCTGCTCGGGCGTGTCCACCATGGGCACCAGCAGGGTTTGTGCGCCGATGTCGAGGTACTGCTTGATGAGGGCCGTGTCGCCCACCGGCACCCGCGCAACGGCGTGGGACGCGCGCGCCCCCGGTGGCAGGGCGCTGCTGGCGCTGGCGATGGCCTGCAGCTGGTGCAGGATGGAGCGCAGGTCGTTGGGCGCATGTTCGCCATCGACCAGCAGCCAGTCGTAGCCGGTGCCTGCGAGGATCTCTGCGGTGTAGGCATCGGCCAGGCCCAGCCACAGGCCGATCTGTGCCTCGCCCTGGGCCAGGGCCTGCTTGAAGGAATTGGTGGGTGTGTGCATGGCGTGCATTCTTGCCGATGCCGGAGAAGCAAGTGGATGGATGGCCATCGTAGGGGCGCGGCGCCTGGGGTCTATAGGTGCTTGGTAGGGTGGGGGCCGATGGCCGGGCACCGGGCCTGCGCCGCTATAGTCGGCCACCCGCGCCTGTGCCCACCGACCATTCTCCTTTCATGGCCAAAGACAAAACCATCTTCACCTGCACCGAATGTGGCGGCACCAGCCCGCGCTGGCTGGGCAAATGCCCGGCCTGCGGCGCCTGGAACACGCTGATCGAGCAGGTGGCCGAGGCCGGGCCGGGCAAGAACCGCCTGAGCGCACCGCAAGGGTACGCGGGCCTGGCCCATGCGCAGCCCGTGATGCCGCTGGCCGCCATCGAAGCCCAGGACGTGGCCCGCACACCCAGCAGCATCGACGAGCTGGACCGCGTGCTGGGCGGCGGCATTGTGGAAGGGGGCGTGGTGCTCATCGGGGGCGACCCGGGCATTGGCAAATCGACCCTGCTGCTGCAGGCCATGGACGCACTGCAGCGCGCGGGCCTGCCCACGCTGTATGTGACGGGCGAGGAAAGTGGTGCCCAGGTGGCGCTGCGCTCGCGGCGCCTGGGCATCGAGGGCAGCCAGGTGAAGCTGCTGGCCGAGATCCAGCTTGAAAAAATTCTGGCGACGGTGGAGGCCACCCAACCGGCCGTGGTCGTGATCGACTCCATCCAGACCACCTATTCCGACCAGCTCACCAGCGCACCGGGCTCGGTCGCCCAGGTGCGCGAATGTGCGGCGCACCTCACGCGCATGGCCAAGGGCACAGGCATCGCCGTGATTCTGGTGGGCCATGTGACCAAGGAGGGCGCGCTGGCGGGCCCGCGTGTGCTGGAGCACATGGTGGACACGGTGCTGTACTTCGAAGGCGACACCCACAGCCAGTTCCGCCTGGTGCGCGCCATCAAGAACCGTTTTGGCGCGGTGAATGAGATCGGCGTGTTCGCCATGACCGAAAAGGGCCTCAAGGGCGTGAGCAACCCGAGCGCCATCTTCTTGAGCCAGCACTCCGAGCCCGTGCCCGGCAGCTGTGTGATGGTCACCCTGGAGGGCACGCGCCCCATGCTGGTCGAGATCCAGGCGCTGGTGGACAGCGGCGGCCCCAGCCCCCGGCGCCTGTCCGTGGGCCTGGACAAGGACCGCCTGGCCATGCTGCTGGCCGTGCTGCACCGCCACGCGGGCGTGGCCTGCATGGACCAGGATGTGTTTGTGAACGCCGTGGGCGGCGTGCGCATCAGCGAGCCTGCGGCCGACCTGGCCGTCATGCTGTCCATTACGTCCAGCCTGCGTGGCAAGCCACTGCCCAAGGGCTTCATCGCTTTTGGCGAGGTGGGGCTGGCTGGCGAGGTGCGGCCCGCACCGCGCGGCCAGGAGCGCCTGAAGGAAGCCGCCAAGCTGGGCTTCAGCGTGGCCGTGGTGCCCAAGGCCAATGCGCCCAAGAAGCCCATCGAGGGCCTCACCATCCACGCGGTGGAGCGGGTGGAGGAGGCGATGGACGTGGTGCGGGGCTTGTAAGCAATGCCCACAGCCCCACACGGTTGAGGCCGTAAGACAATCCCAGCCTATGAATCTGCGCAATATCCTGGTGCCCCTGGGGGCGGTGGCCCTGGTCGGGTTTGGTTTTACCGCCTACGGCTGGGCCGGTGTGGCGGCGGTGGTGGGCGGGCTGGTCATGTGGGCCCTGCTGCACTTCACGCGGCTGGTGAATGTGATGAAGAAGGCCGCCAAGCGGCCGATTGGCTATGTGGGCAGCGCCGTGATGCTCAATGCACGGCTGGCCGAGGGCGTGAACCTGATGCACGTGGTGGCCATGACGCAGGCGCTGGGCGAGCTGCGGTCTGCCGAAGGCGCGGATCCGGAGATCTACCGCTGGACCGATGGCACGCGCTCGCACGTGACCTGCGAGTTCCGCAAGGGCAAGCTGGTGACGTGGACGCTGGAGCGGCCCGAGGCGGATGCCGACACCCCGCCTCCGGCGGGATGACATCCCGGCCCTGAACCTGCGGGTTTGCTGCACTGCACCCTCGGGCGGCGGTTCCCGGTGGGCTGGGGGCCCGTAAAATCCCGGTTTTGCGACCCACAGCAACCAAAGGATTCCCATGAGCCCCGTAGTTCCCTCGATGGCCGACCGTGACGGCAAGATCTGGATGGACGGCCAGATGGTCGATTGGCGCGACGCCAAGATCCATGTGCTGACCCACACCCTGCACTACGGCTGCGGCGCCTTCGAAGGCGTGCGCGCCTACAACACGGCCAACGGCACGGCCATTTTCCGCCTCGAAGAGCACACCGACCGCCTGTTCAACAGCGCCAAGATCCTGCGCATGAAGATCCCGTTCACCAAGGAAGAAGTGAACGAGGCCCAGAAGGCCGTGGTGCGCGAAAACAAGCTCGAATCCTGCTATCTGCGCCCATTGACCTGGATCGGCTCGCAAAAGCTGGGTGTTTCGCCCAAGGGCAACCAGATCCACCTGATGGTCGCTGCCTGGGCCTGGGGTGCCTACCTGGGCGAAGAGGGTCTCAAGCGCGGCATCCGCGTCAAGACCAGCAGCTACACCCGCCACCACGTCAACATCACGATGACGCAGGCCAAGGCGGTGAGCAACTACACCAACTCCATCCTGGCCAACATGGAAGCGCTGGACGACGGCTACGACGAAGCCCTGCTGCTCGACAGCTCCGGCTTCGTGTCCGAGGGCGCGGGCGAGAACATCTTCGTGATCAAGAACGGCGTGATCTACACGCCCGACCTGTCGGCCGGGGCCCTGAACGGCATCACCCGCAACACCGTGTTCCACATCGCCAAGGACCTGGGCCTGGAGATCGTGCAAAAGCGCATCACGCGCGACGAGGTCTACATCGCCGACGAGGCCTTCTTCACCGGCACGGCCGCTGAAGTCACGCCCATTCGCGAACTCGACCGCATCGAGTTGGGCAGCGGTTCGCGCGGCCCGATCACCGAAAAAATCCAGAGCGCCTTCTTCGACATCGTGAACGGCCGCAATTCCAACTACGCCCACTGGCTCACCAAGGTCTGAAGAACATGTCGCAAGCTCCCGTTGAACTCCTGGCCAAAGACCTGAACGCTCAGGGCGGTGTTTTCTGCCCCAGCCCCAAGGCCGACATGAAGCTGTGGAACAGCCACCCCAAGGTGTATCTGGACGTGGCCCGCGCGGGCGAGGCCAAGTGCCCTTATTGCGGAACCGTCTATCGCCTGAAGGCGGGCGAGCATTTCCACGGTCATTGATTGATGCCCGTAGGAACCGGCGGCGCATCGGCGCCGCCCACGTTGACCGTGGCGGTGCTGACCCACAACGAGGCGCACCGCATTGAGGCCTGCCTGAAAAGCGCCGCGTTTGCCGACCAGCTCCTGGTGGTGGACAGCGGCAGCACGGACAACACCGTGGCCATCGCCCAGGGCCTGGGCGCGGAAGTCCACAGCCACCCCGACTGGCAGGGTTTTGCCGTGCAGCGCAATCGGCTGCTCGCGCATTCGCGCGGCGACTATGTGTTTTTTCTCGACGCCGACGAGGTGATGACGCCTGCGTTTGCGCAAGAGCTGCAGGCCATCGTGCGGTCGGGTGAGCAGGCCGTGTGGCGCATCCGCTGGCGCATGGTGGCCTACGGGCACGAACTGAAGTACTTCCGCTCGCAGTCGCAGATCGAGCGCCTGTTTGTGCGCGCGCTGGTCAAGGAGTTCACCGGGGTGGTGCACGAGCAGGCCGAACTGCATGCCCTGCCCGACGGCGGGGCGGTGCCGCGCCGGCTCATCCGAGCCCGCCTTCTGCACTATTCGCGCACCACGGTCCGGGGCAGCCTGGAAAAGCTCACGCAGTACGTGATGCTGGGCGCCGCCAAGCGCGCCGAAAAAGGCCAGCGCGGCGGCGTGCTGCGCGGCCTGGCGTCGGGGCTCTCCATGTTCCTGCGCCTGTATGTGTTCCGCCTGGGTTTCTTGTGTGGCGGGGCGGGGTTTCTGTACTGCCTGTTTGTGGCGCTGGAGGGCTTCTTTCGCTATGCCGCCCTGCACTATGACCGTGACTGCCTGACCGACAAGGTGATCCGTTGATGACCGCACAACGCTGGTGGAGGCGCAGCGCGAGCATCGGCGCCTTCTTGGTTCCTGGGCTGGCGCTGTGCGTGCCCTCGGGGTACTCCTATGGCGCGGCCTTGTTGCTGCTGGCCGCGCTGACCAGTGCCCCGGTGTGGTGGCGCCGCCCCGCGCCACGCGCCGCCTGGTGGCTGACGGCCGCGTTTTCCTGCATGGCCGCGCTGTGGCTGCTGGATGTGGGCGCTGCCTGGGGCTGGGGCAGCATGGACCGCCCGGTCAAGTACCTGCTGGCCCTGCCCTGCATCTTTTACCTGATGACCTTCCAGCCCCGCGCCTCGTGGCTGTGGATGGGCATTGCGGTGGGGGCTGTGGGCAGCGGGCTCGTGGGGCTCTACCAGACCTACGGCATGGGCCTGCCGCGTGCCAATGGCTTCACCAACGCCATTCAGTATGGCAACCTGAGCATGCTGCTGGCCGTGATGAGCGGCCTGCTGCTGGTGGCGCAGTGGCGGCGCTGGGTGCTGTGGCAGCGGCTGCTGCTGGCCAGCGCCGTGGCGCTGGGCGTGGCGGGGTCGGTGCTGTCGCAGTCGCGCGGCGGCTGGCTGGCGCTGGTGCTGTTGCTGCCGGTGTGTGCCTGGCTGCTGGTGCGCACCACCGGGCAGCGGCGCGTGTACTGGGGCCTGTCTGCGCTGGTGGTGGCGGCTGCGGCCCTGTCGCAGGTGCCGGCTGTGGAGCTGCGGGTGGACGAAGCCCGTCAGGAAGTGCAGACCTACCAGCAGCACGGCGACGGTCGCAGCTCGGTGGGCCAGCGCCTGGCGCACTGGGGCCTGGCCTGGCAGATGGGCTGGGACCGCCCGCTCACCGGCTGGGGCCGCGCGGGTTATGCCGAAGAGAAGGCCCGGCGCGTGGCGGCCGGGCAAGCGCACCCCGTGGTGCTCGAATTTGGCCACGCACACAACGAAATCCTGGACCTGTTTGCCAAGCGCGGCCTGCCCGGGGTGCTGCTGCTGCTGGCCTTCTATGGCATACCGCTGGCCATGTTCTGGCCCACGGCGCAGCGCATCCGCGACGCCCAGGGCAAGATGGACCGCGAATCGCTGTCACTGTGCCTGGTGGGCGTGCTGCTGCCGCTGTCGTACATCGGCTTTGGCCTCACGCAGGTGTTTCTGGCCCACAACAGCGGCAACATGTTCTACCTGTTCATGTGCCCGCTGGTGCTGGCCGCGCTGCACCAGCGCCGCGCGCGCCTGGGTTGCCCTCGCCCCCTCTGACGACAGGTACTTCCGATGCACATCCTGCTGGTCAACAACTCCCCCATCCCCGTCTATGGCTACGGGGGCACCGAGCGCGTGATCTGGGACCTGGGCAAGACCCTGGTGCAGCAGGGTCACCGCGTGAGCTACCTGGTGCCCGAGGGCTCGACCTGCGACTTTGGCCAGGTGCTCCCGATCCGGCCCGACGCGCCCTGGGAGGGCCAGATTCCGGCCGACGTGGACATCACACATTTCCAGTTCAACCCGCGCACCGAGCTGGCCAAGCCCTACCTGGTGACCGAACATGGCAACGCGCGCAAGCCCAAGCCGCTGCCGCGCAACACGGTGTTCCTCTCGCGCGACCATGCGGCGCGGTATGGCTCCAGCGAGTTTGTCTACAACGGGCTGGACTGGTCGGGCTACGGCCCGGTCGATTTCAGCCTGCCGCGCCCGCGCTACCACTTCCTGGGCAAGGCGGCCTGGGGCGTGAAGAACGTGCGCGGTGCCATCAAGGTGGCCAAGCTCGCGGGCGTGGAGCTGGACGTGCTGGGCGGTGACCGCATCAACTTCAAGCGCGGTTTCCGCTGGACGCTGTCGCGCAAGATCCACTTCCACGGCATGGTGGGCGGCACGCAGAAGACGGGCCTGCTCAACGCCTCGCGCGGGCTGATCTTTCCGGTGCGGTGGCACGAGCCTTTTGGGCTGGCGGTGATCGAGAGCCTGTACTTTGGCTGCCCGGTGTTTTCCACGCCCTACGGCGCGCTGCCCGAGCTGGTGCCCCTGCACTGCGGCGTGCTGTCGGCCGAAGCCGCCGTGCTGGCCGAAGCGGTGCGTAACAACCGCTTTGATGCCCGCGCCTGCCACCAGCATGTGGTGGAGCACTTTGGCGCCGAGCGCATGGCGCGCAACTACCTGCGCATGTATGAGCGCGTACTGGCGGGCGAAACCCTGAATGCGCAGGCGCCGGTCATCCAAGGCCCGGCGCGCGAGCTGCCCTGGAAAAACTGACAGGGCAGGGCCCAAAATTGTGGTCAAAATGGCCGTTTGCGCGCGATGGATAAGCGCAAGCAGCTATCAAACATATAGCAGACCTCAGGCGCTGGCCGCCTGCAGCTCCTGCGCCAGCACCGCCACCAGCGCGGCCGCAGGCATGGGGCGCACCTGGGCCACGCCCTGGCCTGCCCACAGCGACAGATGGTCGGCCCGGCCCGCCTGGGCCGCCACGCGGCGCAGCGCGCCCGTGAGCGCGTTCTGCACGGGGTAGGGCGGCACGCTGCGCTCGTCGGCCCGCAGGGCATCCATCATGGTGTTGACGATGCCCCGCGCCGGGCGGCCCGAAAAGATGCGCGTGGTGCGGGTGTCGGTGGGCCCGGCCTGCGTCAGCGCCTGGCGGTAGGCGGGGCCGATGGCCGACTCGGGGCAGGTCAGGAACGCCGTGCCCATCTGCACCGCCTGGGCGCCCAGGGCCAGCGCGCCCGCAATGGCGCGCCCGTCCATGATGCCGCCTGCCGCGATGATGGGCGTGGACGGCAGCGCGTCCGCACACTGGCGCACCAGCGTCAGCGTGCCCAGCATGCTGGCCTCGAAGTCGTCCACCGACGGCCCGGCCACGGGCGGCGCCTCGTGGCCGGGCGACAGGAAGGTGCCCCGGTGCCCGCCCGATTCCATGCCCGAGGCGCAGACCGCATCCGCCCCCACAGCGGCCCAGGCACGGGCCTCGGCCACGGTGGTGGCGGTGCCGATCACGGTGCTGCCCACGGCCTGCAGCCGCGCCACCTGCGCCGCCGAGAGGATGCCGAAGGTGAAGCTGGCCACGGCCGGGCGCGCGGCCACCAGGGCGTCGAACTGCGCGCCGAAGTCCTCGCACCACTGCGCGGGCCGCTCGGGCACCAGGCCGAATTCGGCATAGAACGGCGCCAGGCGCTGCAGCGCGGCCAGCACCGTGGCCTCGTCGGGCGTGGGCGTGGCCTGCACGAACAGGTTCATGCCAAAGGGCCGGTCGGTGCGGCGGCGCACCTCGGCGGCGGCTTCGGCCATGGCGGCGGGCGAGCGCATGCCGCAGCCCAGCATGCCCAGTCCACCCGCCTGGGACACGGCGGCCGCGAGCGCGGGTGTGTCGGAGCCCGTCATGGGGCCCTGGACGATGGGCAGCGCAAGGCCCAGGCGGGTGGTGAAGGGGGACGAAGGCATGGGCAACTCCTGGTGAGGTGGATCAGGCGATGGAAGGGGCCGGGCGGGGCGCGCTGGCCAACAGGGCTGCCCGCAGGGCCTGCAGCGCGGGCGACTGGTAGCTGCGCCGCGTGACCAGCACCGTGTCGCAGCTGCCCAGCGGCACCCACCGCAGGGCCGGGGGCTCGCGCATCAGGTCGATCACGGCCTGCGGCAGCACGCCCGCGCAGCGCCCGGCGGCCACGCAGGCCAGGATGGCGTGGTACGAGGCCAGCTCCAGCACGCGCGGCGGGCTGCCGTTCTTTTGCTGCAAGAAGGCCTCGCCCATGCGGCGGTAGGTGCAGCCGCTGCTGAACGCGGCCAGGGTGTCCAGTTGCAGATCCTGCGGCGTGTGCACGGGCGGGTGGTCGGCGGGCAGGGCCAGCAGCAGGGGTTCGGTGAACATGGCGGTGTGTTCCACGGGCGCGTCGGCGTCGATGCCCGGCGGCGGCCAGGCCACCAGCGCACAGTCGATCTGGTGGGCCAGCACCTGCTCCACCAGCTGGCGCGAGGGCGCGGTGGACAGCTCCAGCACCAGCCCTGGCCACTGCGCGTGCAGCTGCGCCAGCGGCTGGGGCAGGCGCGCGGCGGCCGTGCTCTCCATGGCGCCCAGGCGCAGGCGGCCGCCGGGCTCGTGGGGGTGCACCGACTGGCGGGCCTCCTCGGCCAGCGCCAGCAGGCGGTCGGCATAACCGCGCAGCGATTCGCCGGCAGGCGTGGGCACCATGCGCTTGCCCTCGCGCAGGAACAGTGTGGCGCCGAGTTGTTCTTCGAGCTGCTGCACGCGCGTGGTCACGTTGGACTGCACGCGGCCCAGCCGCTCGGCGGCGCGGGTCACGCTGCCTTCCTGCGCCACGGCGCGGAAAATCTCCAGTGCGGCAAGGTCCATGGATATTCTCTTTGTGAGATGATTTATGGAAAATATATCTCAAAAAAGAATCATATGCCCGAACCCGACCGCCTGGAACCTCCCACCGCTTTGCCCCTGTCGCAGCGCCCCTTGGCCGTGGCACTGGCGGGCATGGCCGCGCTGGCCGTGGCCATGGGCATCGGGCGGTTCGCGTTCACGCCACTGTTGCCCATGATGCTGCACGACGGTGTGGTGACGCTCGCAGGCGGCAGCTGGCTGGCCACGGCCAACTACCTGGGCTACCTGATCGGCGCGCTGGCCTGCATGGCCCTGCCCTGGGTGGCGCCGCGTGCACGGCAGCGGTGGCATGCGGTGCGCCTGGCGCGCTGGGGGCTGGCGGCCACGGTGCTGCTCACGCTGGGCATGGCACTGCCGTTGCCGGGTGCCTGGCCCGCGCTGCGCTTTGCGGCGGGCGTGGCCAGTGCGCTGGTGTTCCTCAATGTCTCGGTGTGGTGCATGGTGCGGCTGGTGGCGCTGGGCCATGCCGCACTGGGCGGGCTGATCTTTTGCGGGCCCGGGTTGGGCATTGTGCTCACGGGCTTGTCGGCCAGTGCCATGGTGGCCCTGGGCTGGCCCGCCGCCGCCGGGTGGGCGGTGTTTGGTGTGCTGAGCGTGGGCCTGTGCGCCACCATCTGGCCCGTGCTGCAAGGCCTGGCCTTGCCTGCCCCGGCGGCGGCGGCGCACACACCGGGCCTTGCCCTGCCGGGTCAGGGGCCGCTGGCGCGCACGGGGCTCACACTGGCTTATGGACTGGCGGGGCTGGGCTACATCGTCACGGCCACCTTCCTGCCCGTGATCGCGCGTGCCGCGCTGCCTGCGGGCTCGCCCTGGCCCGACCTGTTCTGGCCGCTGTTTGGCGCGGGCGTGGCGCTGGGGGCGCTGCTGTCCACGCGCACACCGGCCGCGTGGGACCGGCGCTGGCTGCTGATGGTGGCTTACTGGGTGCAGGCCGGGGCCATCGCGCTCAGCCTGGTGTGGCCGGGGCCGCTGGGTTTTGCGCTGGGCAGCTTGTTGCTGGGCCTGCCGTTCACCGCCATCACCTTCTATGCCTTGCAAGAGGCGCGGCGGGTGTGGCCCGCAGCGGGCGACAGCTTTCCGGGCCTGCTCACCGCCGCCTATGGCATCGGCCAGATCGTGGGCCCGCCCATGGTGGCCTGGATGCTGCACCACGCGGCGACGCAGGGCCAGGGGTTTGTGTATGGGCTGGCCGTGGCGGCGGCGGCGCTGGGGGTGGGCGCAGTGGTGTACGCGGCCATGGCTTGGCGCTGGCCGCTGGTCAGCAGCCGCTGAACGTTCAAGGCGCGCAGGGCGCCCGGGTCAGTGGACCGCCGTGCTGGTGGTGGCTGCCACCGGCGCCAGCGGCAGGGTCAGCACAAAACAGGCGCCGTGCTCGCCATCGAGCCGGTCCTGGCAGTGCACGGTGCCCTGGTGGCGCCCGGCGATCGAGCGCACCAATGACAGCCCCAGTCCCACGCCACCCGCACGCTCGCTGGCGCCCGGCAGGCGGTAGAAGGGCTCGAAGATGCGCTCGCGCTGGCTGGGCGGCACGCCCGGGCCGTGGTCGCACACATGCACCTCGGCGCGGCCCTGGCGGCGGTGCACCACCACCGTGATCTCGCCGGTGCTGTAGCGGCGCGCGTTTTCCAGCAGGTTGCGCAGGGCCCGGCGCAGCAGCTTGGCCACGCCGCGCACCTCCAGCGAATCGGGGCTGGCGCTCACGTCCAAGTCTGCGTCCACCCGGGCGCATTCCTCGGCAGCCAGGCCAATCAGGTCCACCAGCTCCACCGTGCCCACATCGGCCTCGCGCGCATCCAGGCGGCTGGCCAGCAGGATCTCGTCCACCAGCTGGTCCAGCTCGGCGATGTTGCGCAAAATCTCGGCGCGGAATGCGGGCGAGGGCTGCTGCCCGCCCATCAGCTCCAGCCCCATGCGGATGCGGGTGAGCGGCGAGCGCAGCTCGTGCGAGGCATTGGCCAGCAGCGACTTGTGCGATTTGACGAGTGTTTCCACCCGCTCGGCGGCCGCGTTGAACTGGCGCGCCAGGTCGGCCACCTCGTCCTGCCCCTGCTCGGGCACCCGCACCGACAGGTCGCCTTCGCCAAACTTCTGCACGCTGCGCTGCAGGGCTTCGAGCCGCTGCGTAAGGCGCCGGATGATGGGGTACACCCCCACGGCCACCGCCAGGCTCACGATGCCCAACAGCCACAAGAAACCAAACGGCGGGCGCGTCCAGAACGCGGCCCAGCCCTGGTTGGGCCCGCCGCCACCGGGTCGCCCGCCCGCCCACTCGCCGCGTGGCTGGCGGGGCGCCATCTGCAGGGTGAAGGTCTGGCCGGTGTCGGTTTCGATGCGGAATTCCACGCCCTCGCCGGGCTCGGCAGGCTGGCGCGTGGCCATGCCGCGCAGCAGCAGCTGGCCCGAGGGGTCGCGCAGCGCCATCTCGCGCGAAGGTGGCACAAAAGGCTGGTTGGTCTGTGCCTTCTGCTCCTCGGCCATGCGCCAGGCCCAGCCCACGGTCAGGGTCAGCACGGCGATGCCCGCGACCACGGCCAGCCAGATGCGCAGGTACAGGCGGCGGGAGAAGGGGGTGGACAGGGACATCCTTTGCCGAGGTCCGTCAGTCTTGTTGTTTTGCAAAGACATAGCCCACACCCCGCACCGTGAGGATGCGGCGCGGGTTCTTGGCGTCCTGCTCAATGGCGGCACGGATGCGGCCCATGTGCACGTCGATGCTGCGGTCAAACGCCTCCAGCTCGCGGCCGCGCACGGCCTCCATGATCTGGTCGCGCGTGAGCACGCGGCCCGCGCGCTCGGCCAGGGCCACCAGCAGGTCGAACTGGTACGAGGTGAGGTCGGCCAGCTCGCCGCCCACGGTCACGGTGCGCGCGTCGCGGTCGATCTCCAGCGTGCCGAAGCGCAGCACCTGGGTGGCGGCTGCCGCGTTGCCGCCATCGGTGCGGCGGCGCAGGATGGCGCGGATGCGGGCCAGCAGTTCGCGCGGTTCAAAAGGCTTGGGCAGGTAGTCGTCGGCGCCCAGTTCCAGGCCAATGATGCGGTCCATGGGGTCGCCCTTGGCGGTGAGCATGAGCACCGGCACCTGGGCCGCGTGGCCCTGCAGCGAGCGGATGCGGCGGCACACCTCCAGCCCGTCCATGTCGGGCAGCATCAGGTCCAGGATCACCAGATCGGGCAGCGGCCCCGCGTCCGGCCCCTGCAGCTGCGCCAGGCCACTTTTGCCATCGGCACGGTGCGTGACCTGCAGGCCCGACTGGCCCAGGTACTCGCCCACCATCTGCGCGAGGCGGGCATCGTCTTCGATCATCAGCAGTTGGGAACTCATGGGGGCAGTGTAGTGAGAACAGGGTCTAAGGTGCCAGACAGGGCTCCATGCTCGTGGGCAGGCGTCTCTCCGTGTTGAAGCCTCCGTAAAGTTGCCGTAAACCGGTTCTTGTCTGAGGGTTCGGGATGCTATAAAAATAATAGCTATATGTGCTTTGCCATCAGGCGATAGGGCCTGATTTTTCTCGATGTTCGCCCCAAACCTCGACAGACTTGTGGAGGAGAACTGCGGACACACCATGGCCAAGTCCTCCAGCCGTAGGTTGGGGCTTGCTTTTTCGGCGCAGGTACACCGGGCGTCGGGTAATGGCTTGGGTGCGCCTGCTGCCAGGGCATCGACGCTGTGGTCCGGGCGGACGGCGCGTGGTCTGCCATCTAGAAAACGGGGGGTGTGCATCCCCTGAATTGGGGATGTCTCGCTCCTTGTGTGCCCTGTGCTTTGCCTCTACGCTCGGAGCTATGCAAACTGCTTTCACCACACCCACAGACGAGAACCGTGCCCTGAAAGATGGGGCGGGGGTTTGGTGTGCCGGGTGCCTGCGCGCTGTCCAGGCTCCATTGAGCGCGGGAACGAACGGAACCATACGCTCCAAGGCCGACATTCCGGGGCCCGCATGATGCCTTCAAGGCTCCGCACTGCCCCGCAGGAACCCGTGGTTTCGGTCGCTTTGGTCGAGGACGACCCGCGCACGCGCGAGCGCCTTGTGCAGGCGCTTGCACGCGCGGAACGGCTGTGTCTGGCCTACGCGGGTGCCACGGTGGTCGAAATGGTGGCTTGGCTGCGCCAGAACAGCGTCGATGTCCTTCTGGTGGACCTGGGCTTGCCGGATGGGTCGGGTCTGGAGGTGATCCGCGAGTGCCAGAAGCTGTCGCGAGGGACCGAGATCATGGTGATCACCATGTTCGGGGATGAGGCCAACATGATGCGCGCCTTCGAGGCGGGCGCGCGCGGCTACTTGCTGAAGGACGGAACGGAAGACGATCTGGCTGAACATGTGCTGAGCCTGAATGCGGGGGGGTCCCCGATGACCCCCATCATCGCGCGGCAGCTGCTGGCCCGTCTGTCCCCCGCGCCGCTGCGGCAAGGCGCACTGCCCGCCGCCGAAGCGCTGACCGCGCGAGAGCGAGACATCCTGGCCAAGCTCGCGCGGGGCTACACCTATTCGGAAACCGCCGAGATTCTGGGTATCGCAGCGTCTACGGTCCAGTCGCATGTCAAGAACATCTACAGCAAGCTGGCTGTCCATTCAAAGACCGAAGCGATCTATGAAGCACGGCAGCTGGGGCTTTTGTAGGCACGTGTTTCTCCGGTTTTTCTGGGGTGGCGCGTTGTCCTTGTTGCTGTGTGGCGGGGCCTTTGCGCAGGAGGAGCCAATCACCCTTGACTTCGCGCAGGCCTACCTGGAGCCTGAGGGTGCGGCGGCCTGGGCCGGTCTGGTGACACTTCCGCACCTCTGGGACAAAGCCTACCCGGGTCGCGCGGGGCGTGCGCGCTATCGGCTGGAGCTGCCGCCGGTTCCGGCAGATGGTGTGCTGCGGGGGCTCTTCTTCTCTCGGGTCGGCAATCAGGTGGAAATTTTTGTGGGGGGCGATTTGATTGCGCATCGCGGCGTTCTGGGCGACAGCCGCCACGACGCGACCAAGGCGCCGCTGTGGGTGCCCGTGCCGGCGAGCCTGCTTTCCGCCACCACACCCACGGTGCTGGAGGTGCGCATAGCGGTGCAACCGGTGCGCTGGGGTGGGTTGGCGGCGCCACGCTTTGGCACCGAAGCCAGTTTGCTGCCGCAGTACCGCGAGCGCTACGTCTGGCGGCAGTGGGGGGCCGTTGCTGTGGTGTTTGTGCTGGCACTCACGGGGGTGATTGCCGGGGGGCTCTGGTACCTCAACCCTGAACCCGTGTATGGCTACTTCGCGCTGTGCGCACCTTTTGGCATGCTGCGATATGGCGACCGGCTGTGGGAGGTGCCCCCCCTGGGCTGGCCTCTGTGGGGCGGGATCGTGGCCTTCTCATTGACGGTGCATATGCTGCTGCTGGTGCGGTTCTCGCTGGCTTTGCTGGGCCGCGACGGCATGGGCGTCCGGCGTGGCTTTTGGGCCTTGCTGGTGGCCGAAGCCGTGCTGGTGTGGTGCGCCTACGGCTTGGGCAAGCCTTGGTGCTGGACAGCGGGCCTGGCGCTGCTGTTCGTGCCTTCTGTCTGGACCTATGCCATGGCGGCCCGTGATGCCTTGGTGGCGAGGCAGACAGAGGCCGTAGCGTTGTGTCTTGCCTGCTTCATTCCTCTTGGCGCTGGTCTTTACGACTTCCTGGAAATTCGGGTGTCCACCGAAAGTGTGGGCCGCTCTTCTTATCTGCCCCTGGCCACGATGCTGTTTGCATTGCTCATGGGCTGGCTCATCCTGAACCGTTACGCGCGGCAGGTGCGCGCATACCAAGGACTGCGCAATTCGCTGGACGAGAAAGTGCGCCAGCGAGAGCAGGAGCTGCAGGTCAGCTATGCGCTGCTGCAGCAGGAGCACGCCCAGCATGCCGCGTTGCTGGAGCGCCAGCGCATCATGCGCGACATCCACGATGGCGTGGGCTCGCAATTGGTGGGCTTGCTCAGCCTCATCGGCAAGGGTCGCGCCAGTCGCGCCGAGCTGCGTGAGCATGCGAACGCCGCGCTGGATGAACTGCGCATGGCCGTGGACGCCATGCAGCCGGTGGATGGTGACCTGGCCACTGTGTTGGCCACGCTGCGATACCGGCTGCAGCCGCGCCTGGCAGCCACAGGAATTCAGGTGGACTGGCAGGTGGAGGAGTTGCCTACCCTGGACGGCCTGACGCCGCACATGGTGCTGCAGATCCAGCGCATCCTGCTGGAAGCCTTCACCAATGTGCTGCGGCATGCCCAGGCGACCAGTGTGCGGGTGTGTGCCCGCTACCAGCCGGAGATGCTGCACCAGTCGCCGCGCCTGGTGCTGGAGATTGCTGACAACGGGATCGGCATGGACAGCACGGTCCAGACAAGGGGCCAGGGACTGTCCAACATGCGGGCAAGAGCGCAGGCCATCGGCGCCCTCCTGGAGATCACGGCTGCACCGGGTCAGGGGACTTGTGTCCAGATCGCGTTGCCTGCACCCGGGACGCCAGCCACACCAGCACCAGCACCGGCAGCCCCAGCAGCGCCGTCGATGTGAAGAAGTGCGCATAGCCAAACGCATCCACATAGTCGCCCGAGAAGCCCGCCACAAACTTCGGCAGCAGCAGCATCATCGAGCTGAACAGCGCGTACTGCGTGGCCGAGTAGCTCACGTTGGTCAGGCTCGACAGGTAGGCGATGAACGCGGCCGAGGCGATGCCGCTGGCCAGGTTGTCGGCCGAGACCACGGCAATCAGCGCCGTCACGTCGTGCCCGTGGCCCGCGAGCCAGGCAAACAGCAGGTTGCTGGCCGCGCTCAGGATCGCGCCCAGCATCAGGATGCGCATCACGCCAAAGCGCATCGACAACACGCCGCCCACAAAGGCGCCCAGCAGCGTCATCACCACGCCATACACCTTGGTCACGGCGGCCACCTCGTCCTTGGTGAAGCCCATGTCAACGTAAAACGGGTTGGCCATGATGCCCATGACCACATCGCTGATGCGGTAGACGGCGATGAGTGCGAGGATCAGTGCCGCATGCCAGCCGTAGCGGCGCAGAAAATCGGCAAATGGCGCCACCAGCGCGCCCTGGATCCACTCGGCGGCGTTCTTGGCCGGGGGCAGCGCCACCGGCGCGGGCTCGCGCGAGAACAGCACGGTGACCACGCCCACGGCCATGGACGCCGCCATCACCAGATAGGCCGTTTGCCAGGCACCGTTCTGGTACGCCACGGTGCCTTGTGCCGCGCCCTGTACAACGCCCTGCAGCACGGCCTGGCCCACGGCGGGCGCCACCTCGGCGCGGGCCGCAATCCACAGCACGCCCGCCCCGGCCCAGATCATCGCCAGCCGGTAGCCCGTCTGGTACGAGGCCGCCAGCGCCGCCTGGTGGTTGGCATCGGCCGACTCGATGCGGAACGCGTCGAGCGCAATGTCCTGTGTGGCCGAGCCAAACGCCACCGCCAGCGCGCACCACACGATGGGCCCGAGCGTGTGGCGCGGGTCGGCCAGCGCCATGCCCACCAGCCCGGCCACGATCAGCGCCTGCGACAGCAGCAGCCAGCTGCGGCGGCGCCCCAGCGCCGGGGTGAGCAGTGGGATCGGCATGCGGTCCACCAGCGGCGCCCACACCCACTTGAAGCCATAGGCCAGGCCCACCCAACTGAGGTAGCCGATGGTGCTGCGGTCGATGCCCGCCTCGCGCAGGCGAAACGAGAGCGTGCCCAGCACCAGCAGCAGCGGCAGCCCGGCCGAGAACCCGAGCGTGAGCATGCGCAGGCTGGCGGGCTCCAGGTACACGCGCAGGGTCTGCAGCCAGGGGGTGCGGGCGGGTTTTTCGGGCGAAATGCTGGGGGAGGAGGACGTGGAGGTGTCTGACATGGGCGGGCGGGGGTTTTGTCTATCATCGCCGACACCCTTGTCGTCCAGCCCCGCTGCCTCCATCTGGGTGGCAGACGCTGCTGCAAACCACAGGGTCGGTCAGCGCCGCCTATTATTCCCAGGACTTACGCAAATCGGGATGCAACAGCCACCTTGGCGTGGCTGGATCCGTGTGCCTGAGGCCTGTTTTGCGTAAGTCATTTTTCCTTCAGGTGATTCTGGTATGTGCCTCTTTTGCCCCACCCCTTCCGCCGCACCCTCGTCCCCCTGGTCTGCGCGCCGGGCCTTTTTTTTGCTGGCAGCGGGTGCTGCCGCAGCCACGCCGGTGCTGGCGCAGGTGGACGTGGGCTCGTCCTCCAGCCTGCGCAAGCTGGTGCCCGCCGAGACGCTCGAAAACTCCGCCGCCCAGCAATACCGCCAGATGCTGGAGCAAGCCCGCGCCAAACGCGCGCTGGCCCCCGACAACCACCCCCAGCTGCAGCGCTTGCACGCCATTGCCAAGCGGCTGATCCCGTTCACCACGCCGTGGAACGACCGCGCCAAGCAATGGCGCTGGGAGGTCAACCTCATCGGCAGCCAGCAGATCAACGCGTTTTGCATGCCCGGCGGCAAGATCGCGTTCTATACCGGCATCCTTGACCAGCTCAAGCTCACCGACGACGAGGCCGCGATGATCATGGGCCACGAAATGGCCCACGCGCTGCGCGAACACGCGCGCGAGCGCATTGCCAAGACGCAGGGCACCAACCTGGCGCTGCGCCTGGGCTCGCAGCTGCTGGGCCTGGGCGACCTGGGCCAGGCGGCGGCCGGGCTGGGCGGGCAACTGCTCACGCTGCAGTTCAGCCGCTCGGACGAAAGTGATGCCGACCTGGTGGGCCTGGAGCTGGCCGCGCGCGGCGGCTACCAGCCCTCCGCCGCCGTGAGCCTGTGGCAGAAGATGGGCAACGCCACGGGCGGCAAGCAGGGCGGGCTGGCGTTTTTGTCCACCCACCCCTCGGGGCCCGCGCGCATCAAGGAGCTGGAGCAGAACGTGCCCAAGGTGCAGGGGCTGTACGAAGCGGCTCGCCGGAACGGCTGACCCAGGATCGGCTGCTCCGCAGGCGCGGGCCGGCACGCATTGCCCGCCACCGGGCGTCAGCCCGCCGTGACGCGGTTGCGGCCGCCGTGTTTGCTTTGGTACAGCGCCTTGTCGGCCCGTGCAATGGCGGCCTGCAGGTCGTCACCGCTGGCCACCTGCACCACCCCGAAAGACATGGTCAGCGGCACCGGGTTGTTCTGGTGGTACACGGTGGTCTGTTCGATGGCCACCCGGATGCGCTCTGCCACCTCCAGCGCAGAGGCCAGGGGGCTGGCAGGCATCAGCGCCAGAAACTCCTCGCCGCCCCAGCGGGCGATCACATCGCTCTCGCGCAGGTTGCGGGAGAGCACCCCCGCCACCGTCACCAGCACCTGGTCGCCCGTGGCATGGCCATGGCGGTCGTTGACCTGCTTGAAGTGGTCGATGTCGCACAGCAGCAGCGCCACCGGCTCGCCCGTGCGCTGGATGCGCGCCAGCGTATGCCCTGCCAGGGTGTAGAAATGGGCACGGTTGTTCAGCCCGGTCAGGGCATCCAGCGTGGCCTGTTTGAGCAGCCGGTTTTCAGCGATGAGGATGGTGCGGCGGTAGAACGCGGCCAGCGCCGCAAACATGCCAAACACCACGCAGACGTGGATGGCGTTGACGATCTGCTGCCCCTTGCCCGCCAGCGGCGCCAGGGCGCCCCAGTGGTCGCAGGCCCAGCGCAGGCCCAGGTAATAGGCCAGCAACGCCAGCACGATCGGCGTGGCGTACCGGCCTGAATTGGCAATCACGACGGCCGGGATGAACAGCAGCAGGTAGTAGTGAAAACCGCTGTCCCAGCCCACCAGCAGCGAACCCAGCGCCGAGTGGGCAACCACCTCCAGCCAGATCAGCAGGATGCCCGCCGTGTTGTGCCGCCGCTGGATGAGCGCATACGCGACCAGGTACATCGCGATGCTGCCCACGTTGACCAGCGCCAGCGGCAGCGATCCCAGCCAGAGGAAAAGTGCGATGTACCCGCAGTCGATGGCTGCTGCCGTCAAGGCCACCCTTTGCGCCATGGCCCAGTAGGCCTTGCCAGCCACGCTGGAGCCACGCTGCGGAACGGCAAAGGGGCGGGGCGGACGGGCGCTGGGGGAGGGGGTGCTTGCAGAGGATGCCATGGCGTGACGGGGCCCGGTGCGCTCCTTCTGCACGCGGGTTCTTAACAAAATGTCACATCCTAGAAAGCTGGCGGGTGGGCCATCTTCCGATCTGGCAGGTCAATGCCTGCCATTTGCGGTATCGGGCCGCCCCAGGCCGCCGCAGGTCGCCCTTTGGACCCGAAGGCCCGGCGCATGCTTACCCGGTCTGGACGGGCTGCCAGCTCACGGCCACGGGGCTCTTGCGCGAGAACAGCTCCACATGCGAGTCGATGGCGAACTGCACCCGCGCCAGGCTGGCGTCGTCCTCGGCGCTGCAGTCAAAGTGCAGCGCTTCGCTGTCGGCGCGCAGCACACACAGGCCCCAGGGGAAGTGGGCCTCGCCCCGGTGCTCGTCGTAGTCCACGCGGATCTTGCGCGTGAAGTGGTAGCACAGGCGCTGCAGATAGCGGCTGGCCTCGGGGGTGGGCACATGGCCCTCGCGTCGCATCATGGGTGGGTGTCGTTGTTGTGCGGAAAGTGAAGGGGCTATTGCGGCAGCGCCGCGTCGGCCAGCACCAGCAGGTGGCCCTCGGAGCAGCGCTCCACGCGGGCCAGTACGCCATAGGCGCGCTGCAGCAGCGCGGGGGTGAGCACGGTGGCCGGGGCGCCCGCCGCCAGCACGCTGCCGCCGCCCAGCACCAGCACATGCTGGCAAAAACGCAGGGCCAGGTTCAGGTCGTGCACGGCCACCAGGCCGATCGCACCCTGCTGGAGCACCAGGGCGCGCACGGCCTGCAGCACCTGCAATTGCCAGCGCAGGTCGAGCGCGCTGGTGGGCTCGTCCAGCAGCAAGAGGCGCGGCGCACGCACGATGACCTGGGCCAGGCCCACCATCTGGCGCTGCCCGCCTGAGAGTTCGTCCAGTCGCCGCAGCGCCAGCGCCTGCAGGCCCAGCGTGGCCACCACCGACTCGATGGCCGCCTCGCGCTGGGCGGTGCTCCATTCGCTGCGGCTGGCGCGCAGCGCGCTCTGCCAGGTTTCGTAGGCCACGAGCGAGGTGCTCTGCGGTAGTGCCTGCGGCAGGTAGCCCACGCGGCGCAGGCGCTCGCGCGGCGCCAGCGTGGCCAGGTCGGTGCCCTCCAGCCACACGCGGCCCTGCGCAGGCCGCAACCCGGCCACGGCCTTGAGCAGCGTGGACTTGCCCACGGCATTGGGGCCCACCACGGCCACCAGCGTGCCTGCGGGCACGCCCGGCAGTGTCACGCCCTGCAGCACGGGGCGGCCGGGGTACCCGGCGGTGAGCTGGTCGATCTGCAGGCCGTCCTTCATGCCACCCTCCGTTGGCGCAGCACCAGGGTCATGAACAGCGGCACGCCCACCAGCGCGGTGATGATGCCAATCGGCAGCACCACGCCCGGCACCAGCGCCTTGCTCAGGATGGACGCGAGCGACAGCATCAGCGCCCCGGCCAGCGCGCTGCCCGGCAGGTAGTAGCGGTGGTCTTCGCCCAGCAGCATGCGCGCGATGTGCGGCCCCACCAGGCCCACAAAGCCGATCGTGCCCACGAACGACAGCGCCGTGGCCGCCAGCAGGCTCACGCGCAGCAGCGTCACCAGGCGCAGCCGCTCCACCGCGATGCCAAAGCTGCGCGCCTGGTCCTCGCCCGCGCGCAGCGCCGTGAGCGCCCAGGCCTGGCGCGCCGACCACAGCAGGCACAGCGACAGCACCGTGCCCACGATGCCGATCTTGGTCCAGGTGGCGCGGCTCAGGCTGCCCATGGTCCAGAACACGATCTGCTGCAGCGCATTGCTGTCGGCGATGAACTGCAACAACCACAGCAGCGCCTCGAAGCTGAGCAGCAGCGCAATGCCGAACAGCACCACCGTGTCCACCGTCGCGCCCTGGCGCCAGGCCAGCAGCTGGATCAGCGCCGTGGCGCAGGCCGCGCCCACAAAGGCGCACAGCGGCACGGCTAGGTTCTCGCCCCAGGCCAGCAGCGTGAAGCCGCTGACCACGGCGGCCGAGGCGCCCACGGCGGCGGCGGCCGACACGCCCAGCGTGAACGGGCTGGCCAGCGGGTTGTTCAGCGCGGTCTGCATCTCGGCCCCGGCCAGGCCCAGGCTGGCGCCCACCAGCACGGCCATCACCGCATAAGGCAGGCGCACCTCCCACAGGATGACCTGCTGCGCCTGGGGCAGCGCGCCGGGCGTGAACAGGCCGCGCAGCACATCGGCAAACGCGAAAGTGGAGGGCCCCAGCGCAATGTCGGCCACCACGCTGGCGCACAGCACGGCCAGCAGTGCGGCCAGCAGCAGCAGGCGGCGGCGCACGAAATGCCGGTAGCGCTGCGCGAGCGCGCCAGCGGGCGGTGGGGTGGGGGAGGTGGCAGCGGAGGCCAAGGCGGTTGCGGAATCAGGCACGGCAGACATTGCAAAAGGGGGGTGAAAGGCTCAGCGCGCCTGCTGCGCCAGCGCCAATGCATCGACCAGGCCGGGCAGCATCACGCTGCCATGGTCCAGGCCGGGCAACACGGCCATCTGCACATGCAGCGCGGGCCATTGCAGGGCCGTGAGCTGCTGCGCCAGCGCCTCGGTGCGCTCCAGCAGGCGGCGCTCGGCCTGCACGGCGGCGCGCGCGGGCGTGGCGGCCGCTTGCGCATGCTCCAGGCTGCCCACGCGCAGCTGCAGCCGGGCGCTGAAGGCGCGGGGCGCTGTGGCATGCGCCTGCATGAACTGCGCTGCCGTCTGCAGCACCTGGCCCTGGTTCCACCACACCGACGGGCTGGTGGCCGCGTAGCGGGTGAACTGCGCCGGGCGCGTGAACAGCGCATGCAGCACGAACAGGCCGCCAAAGGAGTGGCCGGTGATCGTCTGGCGCTGCGCATCGATGGCAAAGGCCTGCGTGATGCGCGGCTGCAGTTCGCGGGCGATGAAGCCGAGCAGCCGGTCGGCGCCGCCCGCCTGGGGTGTGGCGCTGCCGCCCGGCGGCGGTGGGGTGTAGTCGCGCTGGCGCTCGGCGGGGTGGATCACCGCGTCGCCGGGGTGCCCAATGCCCACCACGATGGCCGCGTCGGGCCGCAGCTCGGGCGGGCGCGCGGCGTCGTTGCGGGCCAGCTGCGCGGCCAGCGCAAAGGCGGCGTTGCCGTCCAGCACATACAGCACCGGGTGGCCCGTGGCGGGCGCGGGGCCTGCGGGGCGCTGCACCCAGATGCGCCAGGTGTGGCCGCTGGCCGGGTCGCGCAGGTCCTGCTGGTGGGTGCCTGGCAGTGTGGCGGCGGGGGCCTGCAGCAACTGTGCGGGCGCCGCCGGGCCACCGCTGGCGCAGCCACCCAGCAGGCCCAGGCTGGCGCCAGCACCGGCGGCCAGCAGCGCGCGGCGCGTGTTGCCTGGCGCGGGGTAGGGCACGGGCATCAGAGGCTGGTCCAGTACACGCCGGTCAGCGGGATGGGCTGGAATTGGGTGAACATCGTCTGCAGCGTGGCGCGTGGGTCCAGGTCGGCAAACAGCTCGGGGTGCAGCCATTTGGCGAACACCTGCACGGCCACCACGTTGAAGGGCGAGTTGTAGTAGTGGTGCCAGATGGCGTGCGCGCGGCCCGGCTGCTGCACGGCCTGCAGCTGGGCGATGCCCCGGCGCTGCGTGGCGCGCAGCAGCGAAGCGCGGGCCGCCTCGGGCGTGGCGTCGGCCCCCAGCACGATGCGCAGCGGCGACTTCTCGGCCGTGGCCATGCTGCCGATGCCGGTGCCGATGTACAGCCGGGGCTGTGTGGCAATCAGAAACTCGGGGTTCAGCGTGCCGTGTTCGCCCGGGATGCGGCCGCGCGCCACATTGTCGGCGCCTGCGGCATCCAGCAGCACGCCCACCAGGCCCACCATGGTGGCGCAGCATTCGTCGGCCAGGCCCACGCGGTTTTCCAGGAACACGGCCGGGTGGCGGGTGCCCGCAGGCAGGCTGCGCAGGCGCGACTCGACGCGCTCCAGCTGCGCGCGCCAAAAACTGTTGAAGGCCTGGGCCTCTTGGCGCTTGCCCAGCACGGCGCCCAGCAGCTCCATGCTGCGGGTGGTGTTCTTGAGCGGGTCGTGGCGGAAATCCACAAACACCACGGCCACACCGGCCGCTTCCAGGCGGGCCAGGGTTTCGCGGTCGTTCTTGCTCGGGCCATGGCCGCCCGCCAGGCCCAGGATGGCCAGCTGCGGGCGCAGCGCAATCGCCTGCTCGTCGCTGAAGCTGCCCGCGTTGTTGCGGCCCACGCGCGGCACCTTGTCCAGCTGCGGGAAGCGGTTGCGCCATTGGGCGTAGCCAGCGGCGTCCAGGGTTTCGTAGTCGCCCATCATGCCCACCAGGCGGCGGGCCACATCCTGGCGCTCGAACACGCCCAGCGCGGGCAGCAGGCGGCCTTCGCCGAGCAGGATGCGGTCCACCTGGGCGGGCAGGGTCACGCTGCGACCGGCCAGGTCGGTCACGGTGTGGGTGGTGGTTTGCGCTTGCGCGGGGGCGGTGGCCGCAGCGGCCAGGGCGCACAGGAACGTGGCCAAAACGTAGCGGGCCGCCTGGGCGGGCCGCCAGCGGGAAAGGGTCAAGGTCATGGATGGCAGGGTGCTTGCAGGCCAGCCCGATGGTGGACCGGATAAAAATCACTATTGAGAATCATTTGCATTTATTATCGCAAGTTGCTAGCATCCCATGGCCCGGTGCCCGCCGTGTTTGCGGGGTGGAGAAAAACCTTTGCGCCAGCGCCCGATGCGACCAGGGCCTTCCCGTGCCCCATCTTCTGCCGCTATCGGAGCCACACCGTCCCGTCCCTTCACCTGCCGGAAAGCCCGCCTGCCCATGTCCGTTGTCAGCCCCTTGCATGTCCAGCCCTCGGCGCCGCCGTCGGAAGGCATGCAGGCGTCGCTGCAGCGCCACTTGCAGCGCGTGCGGGTGCTGCGTCCCGGGCTGCACCTGCATGCCGACGACACGGCCGACGTGCAGGACTTCACCGCCAGCGGCGAGATGGAGGCGGGCCTGCGCATCGTGCTGCTGCTGGAGGGCTCGGTGGACGTGAGCTATGGCCCGCGCCGCGTGGCCTTGTCGTCCGGCGCCACCAGCCAGCCTGCGCGTGGGCCTGGCCTGCCGCGTGCGCTGCTGGTGTCGGTGGCCGAGCCCGAACGGTTTGAGCGGCGCGGCCGCCGGGGCGCCTATGCGCGCCGGGTGAGCGTGGGCCTGGGCGGCGAATGGCTGGAGCAGGTGGCGGGCCCGTCGGCGTCAGATGCCATCGAAGCCTTTCGCCGCCAGCACCTGGCCATGCACCACTGGCAGCCCTCGGCCCGCATTGCGGCCGTGGCCGAGCAGATCACCCGCGCGCCCGACCTGAGCCCGCTGCTGCTGCACCTGTACCTGGAAAGCCGCGCGCTGGAGCTGGTGGGCGAGGCGCTGGCCAGCCTGTCGCAGCACGCCCCCGGGCCTGCACCGGCGCCCGCCCCGGCACCGGCCCCCGCTGCCGCCGCGCTGCGCCTGCTGCCCCATGAACACCAGCGCATGCGCGCGCTGCACGCCTTTTTGCAGACCGATGGCGCCATGGACATGTCCCTGGACGCCCTGGCGCGCCAGGCGGGCACCAATGCCAACACGCTGCAGCGCCACTTCCGCGCCGTGTACGGCACCACGGTGTTCGACTTTGTGCGCGAGCACCGCCTGCAGCGTGCGCGCCACGCGCTGGAGCAGGACGGGCTGACGGTGGGGCAGGCGGCGCTGGTGGCGGGCTACAACAGCGCCGCCAACTTTGCGACGGCGTACCGCAAGCGGTTCGGCATGCCGCCGAAGCTGGCCCGCGGGAGGATCTGACGCCCCCCTGAGCCGCTTCGCGGCTTCCCCCCCAGGGGGACGCCACCCGTGGCCTGGCAAAGCCAGCTCCACGGTGGCACTGGCGGGGGCGTGCCCATTGCGAGCGCGTGGGGAGGTTGGAGGCTCCTGATTCCTTTGCAGCGCGTTTCTCCAGGGAAGGCGCCTCCAACGTGGCTTGGCCGTTTGCTCTTTGCGGGCGGCGCGGGTGCTGCAAACATCTTTGTTGGCCGTGCAAACACAGGCCCAGGGGCCGCGTGGAACCATCGCTGCATGCCGGATGCAACGCGTCGGCACGCCTCGCAGCGCATTCTGGGCACCGCTTTTGCGCAGCTCCGTCAAGGAGTTGGTTTGCGCTCTGCATGAAATCGCACTCATTCTTGTTTGCAATCCGTTGCCGGGGCGGCTCTTCCCTTTCTTTCCTCCCGTTTTTGATTCAGGACTTCCTCTATGCAGACTCGCCACCCATCCCGGGGTGCCTCCCCGGCCCATCCTTTTGCCCTGCGCCAGATCGCCCAGGCCTGTGCGTGGACCTTGCTGGCCGGGGCAGGCGCGGCACTGGCGCAAAGCCCGGCCGCCCCGGTGGCGCTGAAGGAGGTGACCGTGAACGCGGCGGCCGAAGCGCCCGAGAGCCTGCCCGCCGCAGCGCCCGGCGGCAAGGTGGCCCGGGGCACGCGCCTGGGGGTGCTGGGCAATGTGGGCGTGATGGACACGCCCTTCAACATGACGGGCTACACCGCCGAAGGCATTGCCGACCAGCAGGCGCAGACGGTGGGCGCGGTGCTCAAGAACGACCCCTCGGTGCGCACCACCACCAACGAGGGCCATATCGTCGAGAACTTCATCATCCGGGGCTTTGGCGTGGGCGCAGGTTCCCTGGCCATCAACGGCGCATACGGCTTGGCGCCGGAGCAGAACACACCCACCGAGATCTTCGAGCGCGTGGAAGTGCTCAAGGGCCCCGGCGCCATGATGATGGGGCTGCCACCTGCAGGTGATGTGGGCGGCGCCATCAACCTCGTGCCCAAGCGCGCGGGCAAGGAGCCGCTGACGCGCGTCACCACCACCTATTCGACCCAATCCAACGTGGGCGTGCATGCCGACGTGTCGCGCCGCTTTGGCGCGGACCAGCGCCTGGGCGTGCGCGTCAACGGCGTGCTGTCGGGCGGCGAAACCTGGCTGGACCACCAGACCAAGGCGCGCGAGATTGGCCACCTGGCGTTCGACTACCAGGGCGAGGGCTGGAACATCGAGGCCGATGCCTATTCGCTGACAAACAAGGTGCGCAAGGGCTCGCCCATGCAGCCCATCCTCACCGGCTGGACCACGGTGCCCAAGGCGCCCGACGGCTCCACCAACTTTTTCTATGGCGAAGGCGTGTACAGCAACACGCAGACGCAGGGCCTCCTCGTGCGCGGCCAGGCCCGGATCAGCGCGGGCTGGACGGCGTTTGCATCGGCGGGCAAGGCCGAGCATGCCTACGACGGCTTTATCTTCGGCACCCGGCCCGTGTGGACCCCGGCCAATGCCGCCACCGGCAATGCCACGGGCACGGCCTACAACTCCTGGGGCGAGTACGACACCACCACGGCCGAGCTGGGCCTGCGCGGCCAGTTCAGCACCGGCGCCGTGGCCCACAAGCTCACCCTGGCCGCCAATGTGTTGAACTACCAAGGCGGCAGCCGCGCCAACGGCACGGCCGCCATCAACAGCAACATCTACCACCCCCGGCCCATCACCATGCCGGCCGGTGGTGCCGCATCCACCTACAACACGCTCAACGACGACGTGATGACGGCGCTGAGCGTGGTGGACACCCTGGCGTTTGCCGATGACAAGCTGCAGCTCACCCTGGGCTTGCGCGCGCAGCAGGTGAACCAGAAGCTCAACAAGTACAAGGAAAGCGCCGTGACCCCGCTGGTGGGTGTGGTCGCCAAGCCCTGGGGCGAGAACGTCTCGCTCTACGGCAACTACGTGGAAGGCCTGAGCGCGGGCACCACCGTGAAGGCACCCTATGCCAACGAGGGCGAAACCTTCAAACCCTACAAAAGCAAGCAGATGGAGGTGGGCGTGAAGTGGGTGAGCGGCAGCCTTACGCAAACGGTGAGCCTGTTCCAGATCAGCAAGCCTGCGCTCATCGAGGCGGGCAACCGCCAGGTGCTCGATGGCGAGCAGCGCAACCGGGGCGTGGAATGGAACCTGTTCGGCCAGCTGACCCCGGCGCTCAGCCTGCTGGGCGGCGTGGCCTACACCGAGGCCGAGCAGACCCAAACCACCAAGGGCGTGAACCAGGGCCGTGCGCAGTTCGGCGTGCCCAAGCTCACGCTCAACCTGGGCGCCGACTGGGCCATCCCCGGCGTGCAGGGCCTGTCGGTCAACGGCCGGGTGAACCACACGGGCGCCCAGTGGCTCACGGGCGACAACAGCGTCAAGCTGCCCGCCTGGACCACGCTGGACGTGGGCGCACGCTACGCCACGCGCTTTGGCGCACAGCCCGTGGTGCTGCGCGCCACGGTCACCAACCTGGCCAACCGCGCGTACTTCGACAGCATCTGGGGTGCAGGCCGGGTGAACGTGGGCGCGCCGCGTGCCGTGCGCCTGTCGGCCGCGTTTGACTTCTAAGGTGGAGAGAGGCCCTTGCCATGGAGACCGGCGTGCGACCTGGTGGGCGCGCCGGGCTTCAGGGTAGGGAGTCTATTGCTTCAAAATTGATAGCTATTACTGCTTATCCAGTGCGCGGTAACGGCCAAAAAAGCATAAATTTCAGCGCGCGGGCGCACCGCCTCAGGTGCCGCCCACGTAGGGGTTGCTCTTGCGCTCGCGGCCAAAGGTGCTCTCCGGTCCATGCCCGGGGATGAACACCGTCTGGTCGCCCATGGGCCACAGGCGCTGGGTGATGCTGTCGATCAGATCCTGGTGGTTGCCCATCGGGAAATCCGTGCGGCCGATGCTGCCCGCAAACAGCACATCGCCCACAAAGGCCCGGTCGATCTGCGGCGCATGGAACACCACATGCCCGGGCGTGTGCCCGGGGCAGTGGCGCACGGCCAGCGTCTCGTCGCCAATCTGCACCGTGTCGCCATCCGCCAGCCAACGCGTGGGTGTGAAATGCTGCGCGGGCGGAAAGCCGAACATTGCGCTCTGCTGCGGCAGGCCATCAATCCAGAACTGGTCGCCCGGGTGCGGCCCAACGATGGGCAGCCCCAAACGCGTGGCCAGCTCGCCCGTGCCCCCCGCATGGTCGATGTGCGCATGCGTGAGCCAGATCTGCGACAGCGTGAGGCCCAGGCGCTGGATTTCAGCCAGCAGCACATCCAGATCGCCCCCGGGGTCGATCACAGCGGCCTGCTGCGTGGCATCGCACCAGACGAGGGAGCAGTTCTGTTGGAACGCGGTCACGGGGACGGTGAGGTAGCGGAGCATGGGGGCGGGAGGTGGAGTCCAGGGCGCGCCAGCCGCAATGGGGTGGCGCAACGAAGGGTGGCGAGTGTCGCACAGCGCACCGCGCGGGCCTCGGCGTCAGTCCATCTCCGCCGGCCGCCCCAGCAGCCGGTTTACCGCCGCACGCAGCCCTTCCAGCGATGTGGTGTTGAGCACAAACACCACAAACCCCTCAATCTGGCTGGTGAGCAGCTCGAAGCGGATGTGCAGGAAGACCACCAGGTGGTTCTGGATGCGGGTGCCCAGGATGGTGCGGCTGTCGCCCACGTCGATGCTGGGGGGGCTGAGCTGGAATTCGTTGCCCAGCAGGTCGGACAGCGCGGCGATGCAGGCGTTGAGCATGACGTTGCCCACCTCGGTCATGGCGTCCTGCTCGATGGCGCTGAGGTCTTCGCCAGGCATGCTCTGGCCTGCGACGATGCGCACGATCTCCAGGCTCTTGTGGCCAGGGAAGATCAGCAGGGCGTCGCCGTTGAAGGTGCCGCGAAACGGCTGGCGCACGCCGTACATGGTGCTGCCTGCGGCCCCCAGCTGCTGGGCGGCTTCGCTCACGGTGAAGATGCTCACGTGGGGCACCGACAGCAGCACTTCGTCGTGCATGAGGGCGCCCATGGCGGCGGCGGCCTTGCCTACGCCGATGTTGAAGATCTCGCTGAGCGCGTCGATTTGTTCGGTATCTAGCTGCACCGTCATGTCAGGCTCCTGCCAGCGCCGCGAGCTGGGTGGCTGCGCTGGCGGTGATGGGCTTGGCGATGAACACCATGCCGGCTTCTTCGATGCGCCCCTGCACGGCGGTCTGCACGTTGGCCGTGAGGATGGCAATCGGCACGGCGGGCAGGATCTCGCGCAGCGCAAGGGCGGCCTCCAGGCCGTTCATGCCGGCCATGTTGAAGTCCATGGACACGAGGTCCACGGGGTTCTCGCGCACCAGCTGCAGGGCTTCTTCGCCGCTGCTGGCATGCACGATGGTCCATTGGGGGTGGGCCTGCAGGATCAGGCCCTGCAGGATGAGGCGCGACATGCGGCTGTCGTCAACGATCATTAGGCGCAGGCTCATGGTGTGTAGGGCAGGCGGTGGGGTCAAGGTTGTCCGATAGCGGCTTCGTAGGCAAGCACTTTGTTGCGGCCTGTGGCCTTGGCGCGATACAGCGCCTGGTCGGCATCGACCAGCAGGGGTTCGATGCCCGCATGGTGTGCGGCCATTTCGGCCACGCCGATCGAGATGGTGAAGGAGAGCGGCTGGCCCTGGGGCGACATGAGGTTCATCTGGGCCATGGCGCTGCGGATGCGTTCGGCCACCACCGTGGCGCTGTCGGCCGTGGCGTGGGGCAGCAGTACGGCAAATTCTTCGCCCCCCAGGCGGCCCAGCAGGTCGGCGTCGCGCAGGGCATGGCCAATGGCCTCGGCGCAGGTGCGGATGGCCACGTCGCCCATCTGGTGGCCGTGCCGGTCGTTGATGCGCTTGAAGTGGTCGATGTCGATCATCAGCACGGCACAGGGCTGGCCGTGGCGGCGACAGTGGTCGAACAGGGCGGTGCTGCGCTCCAGGAACGCCCGCCGGTTGAGCAGCCCGCTGAGCGCGTCGCGGGTGGCCAGCTCGCGCAGCTGGCCTTCCAGCGCCTTGTGGGCGCTGATGTCAAAGCCCCACAGCAGGTGCGCCAGCTGCCCTTCCACCTCGATCAGGCGGGCCGACAGCGAACTCCAGCGGGGGTCTTGTTCGCCAATCATCGCTTCCATGGCATCGACCTGGCCGTAGCGGTCCAGGGCCTGGGTGAAGCGTTCGCGGGTTTCGGGGTCGTGCAGCAGCTCGGGCAGGAACAGGGTCTCGGGCGCGGCCTTGAGCCCCAGGCGTTCGGTGAGCTGGCGGTTGATGAAGTGCACGCGGCCGCTTTCGACCTCGGCCAGCACCACGTCGCTGGGGCTGGTGTTCAGGATGAAGCTCAGCAGCGCGCGGCCTTCTTCGATCTTGCGGGTGCGGCTGGCCACCCGCACTTCGAGCTGGCGGTTGGCCTGCACCAGCTGCTGCGATGCGGCGCGGGCCAGGCGGGTGTCGCGCACCAGCTTGGCAATCAGCAGGGCCGTGCCCAGCAGCAGCCCGCCCAGCACGGCACTGAGCACCAGAAAGCGCTGGGACAGCTGTTGGCGCGCCTGGTTGGCCTCCTGGGCGCTGAAGAGGTGGACGTTGGCGACCACTTTGCGCAGGCGGTCCAGCAGGGTGTCGGACTGCCGCACGATGTCGGCGGTGATGGCCGCAGCCTTGCCGTTGCCGTTCTGGGTGGCGAGGGGGGCCAGCTGGGTGGACCAGCGCTCCACCAGCGGGCGCAGGCTGTCCAGGTCCTGGGCGGCTTCGGGCAATGCCTCGCGCAGCTGGGTGCTGACGCGGGGCCCCCGGCCCGAGGTGTCGAGTGTGCCGAGCAGCACTTCCAGCCGCTCCTGCAGGTCTTGTGTGCTGGCCTCGCGGGCCCGCACCTTGCGCGCCAGCAGGCTCACCCGGGCCAGCTCGTTGTGCACGCTGGACACGTACCACAGGTCGTTCTGCTGGTGGGGCTGCGCCAGCACATGGGTCTGGCGCAGCGTCCACCACAGGGTGGCGGCCGTGGCCAGCGCCATGGCCGCCACCATGGCCAGCAGCCAGTAGGTGGCGTGCGGGCGGGGCTGGCCGGGGGGGATGTCGTTGGCCGCCCGGCGGGGCAGCGGTTTACCGGAGGGTGACTGCATGGACCTGCCAGATGGATCGGTTGATGTAGTCCTGGCCCTGCAGCTGGGGGTGGGTGCCAAACGGGTAGATCAGGATCAGCGGCCCCTTGTCGCGGATGCTGATGCGCTCGCCGTCGCGGCTGTACGCCAGGATGGGGTCGTAGCGCACGAGGTCGCTCCAGGGGATTTCGATGGCGTAGTCGTTGAGCGCGGTCAGCAGGATCTGGCTGTGTTCCCCTCCACCCAGCTGCTCGACCAGGTGGCGCAGCGAGACGCCCCGCCAGCGGTGCTCACCCGCCAGGCCGAGTGCCGCAGGGAGCGTGACAACAATCTCTTTGGCAGGCAGCCTGGCCAGGCCCTTGAGGTCGCAGGCCTGGGGGGCGCTGCCCTGTGGGGCGTGCAGCTGCAGCACACGGCGGCTGTCGGGGCCGGGGCACACCGGGCCCGCGTGTGCCCACTGTGGGCCCCAGAGGGCCATCAGGGAAATCAAGGCGGCGCCTGCGCGGGGCAGGACGGCAGTGGCTCTGAACATCATCACAACTTTCACGTCTTCCGTTTCCGCCGATGCAAGGAGCCGGGGCTGGTGCGGGTCTTTCATCGAAGCCCCGGCCTGGGGGCAGGGGGCGGGCACAGGGTGACTATGCAGGGGAAAGCACGAAATCCGACAGGTTCAAAACGGAAAATCGCCACAAATAGGGCGTCTTGACAATTGTTGACGTTGCTTGCGGTGTTTTTGGCGCGTGCACCCCGGTGGGGGTGCGGTGGTTGCACTTGCTTACATGCTCCCACCGGGCACCGGGGTGTGCAACCCCGGCTTACCCGCACACCGGGCCCCGTCCGCCGTGAAACGCCTGCGCCTGCAGTGCGCTACAGGTTGGTGGCGGCCACCACCTCGGCCATGTCGGTCAGGCCCTGCAGTGCCTTGTCGATGCCGTCCTGGCGCAGGGTGCGCATGCCAGCCGCCAGCGCCGAATGGCGGATGTCCGAGGCCGGGGCCCGGTGGCGGATGTGCTGGCGGATGGTTTCGTCGCTCATCATCAGCTCGTGGATGCCCAGCCGCCCGTGGTAGCCGTGGTTGTCACATTGTTTGCAGCCCACATGGCGCCACAGCTGCAGCTCGCCCTGGGGCCCGCCGTATTGCTGGCGCCAGCGCGCGATCTGTGCCTCGCGGGCATCGGCGGAGTTGTTGGTGCCGCTGTCCAGGTACTGCGAAGCCAACTCCAGCAGCGTGTCGTGGTCGGCCACATGCGGCGCGCGGCAGGCGGTGCACAGGCGGCGCACCAGGCGCTGGGCCAGGATGGCGAGCAGCGAATCGGAGAAGTTGAACGGGTCCAGGCCAATCTCCAGCAGCCGCGCAATGCTCTCGGGCGCCGAGTTGGTGTGCAGCGTGGACAGCACCAGGTGCCCGGTGAGCGAGGCCTCGATGGCGATGCGCGCGGTTTCCTCGTCGCGCATCTCGCCGATCATGATCACGTCGGGGTCGGCGCGCAAAAAGGTGCGCATGGCGGCGGCAAAGGTCCAGCCGATGCGCGGGTTCACCTGCACCTGGCGCAGGCCCTCCTGGGTGATCTCGATGGGGTCTTCGGCCGTCCAGATCTTGCGGCCTGCGGTGTTGATGTCGCGCACCACCGAGTGCAGCGTGGTCGTCTTGCCGCAGCCCGTGGGGCCACACACCAGCACCAGGCCGTAGCTTTTTTGCACCACAGCCCGCAGGGCCTGCAGGTTGGCGGGGCTCAGGCCAATGTTTTCCAGCGGCAGGGGCTTGGCGCCTGCCAGCAGGCGCAGCACCACGTCTTCCAGACCGCGCGAGGTGGGCACGGTGACCACGCGCAGCTCCACCGGCGGGCCGCCAAAGCGGGCAAAGTCGATCTTGCCGTCCTGGGGCTTGCGGTGCTCCGAGATGTCCATGCTGGCCATGATCTTGATGCGCGCCACCATCGCAAAGCGGTAGCGCGCAGGCAGCTCCAGGTAGGGCACCAGATCGCCGTCGATGCGCAGGCGCACGCGCACATTGCGCGGGGCGGGCTCGGTCTCGATGTGGATGTCGGAGGCGCGGTGGTTGATGGCCTCGTCGATCACCGAGTTGATGAGCCGCACCAGGGTGTTGTCCGACTCGCTGATCACGTCGGCCTGTTCGGCATCGGCGTCTGGCGCGGCACTGCTCAGGTTGGTCAGCAGTTCTTGCGAGGTGGCGCGGGCCCCTGCGCTGGCGTTGCCCGGCGCTGTGGGCGTGGTGCGGTAGGCCTTGTGGATGGCAGGCATCAGGGTGCCCGGCGCGGCCTGCAGCGGGATCAGTCGGCGCTGGGTCAGAAAGCGCATCTCGTCCACCAGCACCCGGTCCCAGGGGTCGGCCATGAGCAGCACCAGCGCGTCCTCGCGGGCAATCAGCGGCAGCACGGACTCGCGCTCGGCCACGGCGCGGGGGATCAGGGCCAGGGCCGAGGCCTCGGGGGTGATGTCGCCGGGGTGCACCGTGTATTCACCCAGCCAGGTGGCAATCACGTTGCGCAGCTGTTCCTGGGTCAGGGCCCCCCGGTCCACCAGGATCTGGCCGATGGGGCGGTGCTGGCCCTGGCTGCGCTCGGTCTGCTGCGCCTGCAGGCCCTCGGACAACGCGGGCGTGGCCAGCAGCCCGGCATGCACCAGCGCCTCGCCCAGGTGCCGCGCCTTCCCCACTGTGGGGTGGGGGGTGGAAATCTGCTTCCACAAGGCCTCTGCACTGGGCGGCCGAAAACTGTGGGCGGGTGGGGGTGCGGAGGCAGCGGCGTCGGTCATCGGGTCAGCAGGGCCGGGTCATAGACGGAATTCGTAGTCCACCGTGATGGGTGCGTGGTCGGAGAACTTCTCGCCCTTGTAGATGGATTCGGTGCGTGCCAGCGCCGCCAGTGTGGGGGTGGCCAGGTGGTAGTCCAGCCGCCATCCCACGTTGTTGGCATAGGCCTGGCCGCGGTTGCTCCACCAGGTGTAGGCGGTGTCGGTGGCGGTCGGTTGTAACTGGCGGTAAACGTCGATGATGCCGCCGCCTTCATCAGTTGTGTGCAACAACTTTGTCATCCAGGCGCGTTCTTCGGGCAAAAAACCACTGTTTTTCTGGTTGCTGCGCCAGTTTTTGAGGTCGATTTGCTGGTGCGCAATGTTGATGTCACCGCACAGGATGAATTCGCGTTCGGCTTTCAGGCGCATGAGATGCGGGTGGAACTCGGCCAGAAAGCGGAACTTGGCCTGCTGGCGCTCTTCGCCCGAGGAGCCACTCGGAAAGTAGGCGCTGATGATGGACAGCTTGCGCGCGGGCGTGTCAAAGCGCAGCTCCACATACCTGCCTTCTGCATCAAACTCTTCAGATCCATAGCCAACTACTATGTCGGAGGGCGTGTGCCGGGTGTACACCCCTACACCGGAATAGCCCTTTTTCTGGGCAAAGTGGAAGTGGCCCTGCAGGCCCGCCATGCGCTCGAACCGGTTGGCCATGTCGGCCGCCTGGGCCTTCACTTCCTGCACACAAATACAATCCGGCCGCGTGGCTGCCATCCAGCTTTCCACGCCTTTGCTGGTGGCCGAGCGGATGCCATTGAGATTGAGGCTGGTTAATTTGAACAAGGATTTCCCCATGGTGGATGTTGGCGCGCAAACCTCAGAGCAGGGCCAGCTGGCGCAGGATTTTGTCCGTTTTGCCGTTGAATCGGGCGTGCTGCGGTTTGGTGAATTCAAGACCAAGGCCGGGCGCCTGAGCCCCTATTTCTTCAACGCCGGTCTGTTTGACGACGGCCGCAAGATCGGCCGCCTCGCGGAATTCTATGCAAAAGCCCTGCTGGCCAGCGGCATCGAATTCGACATGGTGTTCGGCCCCGCGTACAAGGGCATCCCGCTGGCCGCCACCGTGGCCGTGGAGCTGGCCCGCCTGGGCCGCAACGTGCCGTTTGCCTACAACCGCAAGGAGGCCAAGGACCATGGCGAAGGTGGCACCCTGGTGGGCGCGCCCTTGAAGGGCCGGGTGCTGATCGTGGACGATGTGATGTCGGCCGGTACCGCCGCCCGCGAGTCCATCGCCATCATCAAGGCGGCAGGCGCCACGCCGCACGCGGTGGCCATTGCGCTGGACCGCCAGGAAAAAGCCACAGAGAATGGCCAGGACGTAGACCACAGCGCCGTGCAGTACGTGCGCCACCAGCTGGGCATGCAGGTGTGCGCTATCGCGCGTCTGGCAGACTTATTGCTCTATCTGGAGCAAAACGGGGAGGATGCAATGCGCTCCCACCATGAAAAAGTGCTGGCCTACCGCCAGCGGTATGGCGTCAACGAGGGGTAGACAACTTTGAGCAGCAGCAAATCGGCGTGGATCATGGGCGGGGTTCTGCTGGCCACCCTGGCCGCCGATTTGGCGCGGGCGCAGGCGCCAGCGGGAGGCATCTACACCTGTGTGGACCGCAATGGCCGACGCCTGACCGCAGACCGCCCCATCCCCGAATGCCTGGACCGTGAGCAGCGCGAACTGAGCCCTTCGGGCACCGTGCGCAGGCAAATCGGCCCCTCTCTCACCGAACAGGAGCGCAGTGCCCAGGAGGCCCAGCAGCGCAGAGAGGCCGAGGCCCGCGCCCGCGAAGTGGAGGAGCGCCGCCGCGAACGCGTGCTCACCACCCGCTATCCCGACAAGGCCACCCACGACGTGGAGCGCGCCGCCGCCATCCAGATGGTCGATGAGGTCACCGCCACTGCAGAAAAACGCATTGCCGAACTCAAGCAGCAGCACAAGGCGTTTGAGGTGGAGATGGAGTTCTACAAACGCGACCCCAACAAGGCCCCCATGACGCTGCGCCGCAAGATCGCCGAGAACGAAGACAGCATGGCCGAGCAGCAGCGTTTCATCGCCGGGCAGGACCAGGAAAAACGGCGCGTGCACCAGCGCTTTGACACCGAGCTGGCCCAGCTGCGCAAGCTGTGGGAATCCCAGCGCCTGCCCGCTGCTGGTGTGGCGGCAGAAACGCCCGCTGCCAGCCGGTAACTGCGGGCCATTGAAAAGCAAAAAAACAAAGGGGCCGCGAGGCCCCTTTGTTTTGGTCGTTGCTGTGTTCAGCCTGTCAGGCCATCAAGCCATCAAGCCATCAAGCCATCAAGCCATCAAGCCATCAAGCCATCAAGCCATCAAGCCATCAACCTGCGAGCTTGGCGCGCAGCAGCTCGTTCACCTGCGTGGGGTTCGCCTTGCCTTTGCTGGCCTTCATGATCTGGCCGACCAGTGCGTTGAAGGCCTTGTCCTTGCCCGCGCGGAACTGGGCCACGTTGTCGGCGTTGGCGGCAATCACCTCGTCGATGATCTTTTCGAGCGCGCCGGAGTCGTTCATCTGCTTGAGGCCCTTGGCCTCGATGACGGCATCCACGTCCTGCCCTTCACTGGTCCACAGCGCGTCGAACACCTGCTTGGCCGCGTTGTTGGAGATGGTGCCGTCGGCAATGCGCGCGATCAGCGCGGCCAGCTGGGCCGACGACACGGGCGCCTGCTCGATGCCGATCTCGGCCATGTTCAGGCGGCGCGACACCTCGCCCATGATCCAG
This sequence comes from Acidovorax sp. GW101-3H11, assembly GCF_001633105.1. GTDB lineage: Bacteria > Pseudomonadota > Gammaproteobacteria > Burkholderiales > Burkholderiaceae_C > Acidovorax. The sequence goes on along the minus strand of NZ_LUKZ01000011.1, from coordinate 19,251 downwards.
TTGCTAGCCAGCTTGGCCTGGCCGCAGGCCTTGGCCACGGCCTCGAAGTAGGCGGCCATCGCCTTGCTCTGCGTGAGCGTGGTCGCGTCGTACTCGGGCAGTCCGTAGTCCGCCACAAAACGTGTGGCCATGGTACGAGGCAATTCGGCCATCTGCGCGCGCTGCTCCTCGATCCATTGCTCTGAAATATGTAGCGGAGGCAGATCGGGGTCCGGAAAGTAACGGTAGTCCGCCGCGTCTTCCTTGGTGCGCATGGCGCGCGTTTCGCCCGTGTCGGGGTCGAACAGCACGGTGGCCTGCTGGATCGCGTGGCCGTCTTCGATCTGCTCGATCTGCCAGCGGATTTCGTAGTCAATCGCCTGCTGCATGAACTTGAACGAGTTCAGGTTCTTGATCTCGCGGCGCGTGCCCAGCGGCTGGCCGGGCTTGCGCACCGACACGTTGGCGTCGCAGCGGAAGCTGCCTTCCTGCATGTTGCCGTCGCAGATGCCGATCCAGGTCACGATCTTGTGCAGCTCCTTGGCGTAGGCCACGGCCTCGTCGGACGAACTCATGTCGGGCTCGGTCACGATCTCCAAGAGCGGCGTGCCCGCACGGTTCAGGTCGATGCCCGACTGGCCGATGAAGTCCTCGTGCAGCGATTTGCCCGCGTCTTCTTCGAGGTGGGCGCGCACCAGGCGCACGGTCTTCTTTTCGTCGCCCAAAAAGAACGACACCTCACCGCCTTGCACCACCGGGATCTCGAACTGGCTGATCTGGTAGCCCTTGGGCAGGTCAGGGTAGAAGTAATTTTTGCGCGCAAAAATGCTCTTCTCGGCAATGTGGGAGCCGAGTGCCAGTCCTAATTTGATAGCGCAGGCCACGGCCTCGCGGTTCATCACGGGCAGGGTGCCGGGCAGGGCCAGGTCCACCGCGCAGGCTTGTGTGTTGGGCTCGGCGCCAAAGGCGGTGGGCGCGCGGCTGAAAATTTTGCTCTGGGTAGCGAGCTGGGTGTGGGTTTCGAAGCCGATGACGACTTCGTAGCCATGGATCAGTTTGGCAGTCATGTCAGAAGCCCTCCGGACGGCGGAGGTGGAAGTCGGTGGCTTGCTGCAGGCGGTGCGCAGCGTTCAGAAGGCGGGCTTCCTGGAAGTAGTTGCCCAGCAGCTGCAGGCCCACGGGCATGCCGCCCTCGCCAAAACCGGCGGGCACGCTCATGCCGGGCAGGCCGGCCAGCGAGCCGGGCAGGGTGAAGATGTCGGCCAGGTAGTCGGCCAGCGGGTCGTTGCCATGGTCGCCCAGCTTCCAGGCCACGGTGGGGGCCACGGGGCCCGCGATCAGGTCGCAGCTCTTGAACGCATTCTGGAAGTCGTCGGCGATCATGCGGCGGATCTTCTGCGCCTGCAGGTAGTAGGCGTCGTAGTAGCCGTGGCTCAGCACGTAGGCGCCGATCATGATGCGGCGCTTGACCTCGTCGCCAAAACCTTCGGCGCGGGTCTTCTTGTACATGTCCACCAGGTCGGAGTAGTCCTTGGCGCGGTGGCCGAACTTCACGCCGTCAAAGCGGGAGAGGTTGGACGATGCTTCGGCCGGGGCAATGATGTAGTAGACCGGGATGGACAGCTGCGTGCGCGGCAGGCTGATGGGCACGAGCTTGGCGCCGAGCTTTTCGTATTCCTTGAGGGCGCCATCGACGGCGGCGCGCACGTCGGGCGCCAGGCCTTCGCCAAAGAATTCGGCGGGGATGCCGATGCGCAAGCCTTCGATCGAATCATTCAACTTGGCGCTGAAGTTCTCGGCGGGCACATCGAGCGACGTGGAGTCGCGGTCCGGGTCGGGGCCGCACATGGCGGACAGCAGCAGCGCGCAGTCTTCGGCCGAGCGGGCCATGGGCCCTGCCTGGTCCAGGCTGGAGGCAAACGCGATCATGCCGTAGCGGCTGGCGCGGCCATAGGTGGGCTTGATGCCCGTGATGCCGCAGAACGAGGCGGGCTGGCGGATGGAGCCGCCCGTGTCGGTGCCGGTGACGGCAGGCGCCAGGCGTGCGGCCACGGCCACGGCGCTGCCGCCGGACGAGCCGCCAGGGATGCGGTCGGTGGCCCAGGGGTTGCGCACCGGGGCGGGTGCGTCGGTGCCCACGGGGGCGACGGCAGAGTTTTCGTTGGCCGATCCCATGGCGAACTCGTCGCAGTTGAGCTTGCCCAAGGTCACGGCGCCCGCGTCGGCGAGTTTGGTGACCACGGTGGCGTCAAACGGCGACTGGTAGCCCGCGAGCATCTTCGAGCCTGCGGTGCTGGGGAAGCCCTTGGTGACAAAAATGTCCTTGTGCGCAATTGGCACGCCCGCCAGCGGGCCAGCGGTGCCTGCGGCGATGGCGGCGTCCTGGGCGCGGGCCTGGGCCAGGGTGATCTCGGGGTTCACGGCCACGTAGGCGCCCAGGTTCTGGTGGGCTTGTGCGCGATCAAGAAAATGCTGGGCGGCCTCGACAGCCGAAACGCGGCGTTCGCGCAGCTCGGTGGCCAGCTGGGCCACGCCCAGGTCATGCAGTGCGGTGGAAGTCATGCGGCGAAAGTCAGTTCTTACTTACTCGATCACTTTGGGCACGAGGAACAGGCCTCGTTCGACAGCGGGGGCGCTTTGCTGATTGGCTTCGCGCTGGTTGGGCTCGCTGGCCAAGTCTTCGCGCAGGCGCAACTGCACGTCCTGGATGGCCGCCACGGGGTGGGCCAGGGGCGTGACGCCCGAGGTATCCACAGCCCGCATCTGTTCCACGATGTCAAAGAAGCCGTTGAGCTGGGTGAGCATGCGCTCACTTTCGGAGGGTGTCAGCTCAAGCCGCGCCAAGTTGGCAATGCGGCTGATGTCCTGGGGGGTCAGTGCCATAGGGAGGAAAATCTAAAGAAACCAGACGTAAAGCTGTGATCCGGCCCGCGCCGGAGGGAGTTATTCACAGGGGATGGGGTATTATCCCGGCTTTGCCGCAAAGCTCCCGGAATGGGAGTCAATTGCGTGAAAAAAGCCAATAAACACCCCTGAAATACCTGGCGATGGCAGGCCGACGCGCATGCCGTGCCCGAGAGGACTTTTGAATGTTCGGAGCTTTCCGTCGGTACTTCTCCACCGACCTTGCCATTGACCTTGGCACAGCCAACACCCTCATCTTCGCCCGCGACAAAGGCATCGTCCTCGACGAACCTTCCGTGGTCGCCATCCGCCATGAAGGTGGTCCGCACGGCAAAAAAGTCATCCAGGCCGTAGGCCACGAGGCCAAGGCCATGCTGGGCAAGGTGCCCGGCAACATCGAAGCCATCCGCCCCATGAAGGACGGCGTGATCGCCGACTTCGTGATCACCGAGCAGATGATCAAGCAGTTCATCAAGATGGTGCACCCGCGCACGCTGTTCACCCCCAGCCCGCGCATCATCATCTGCGTGCCCTGCGGTTCCACCCAGGTCGAGCGCCGCGCCATCAAGGACGCGGCCGAGGCTGCCGGTGCTACGGCGGTGTACCTGATCGAAGAACCCATGGCCGCCGGTATCGGCGCCGGTCTGCCCGTCTCGGAAGCCTCGGGCTCCATGGTGGTGGACATCGGCGGTGGCACCACCGAGGTCGGCGTGATCTCGCTGGGCGGCATGGTCTACAAGGGCAGCGTCCGCGTCGGTGGCGACAAGTTCGACGAAGCCATCATCAGCTACATCCGCCGCAACTATGGCATGTTGATCGGCGAACCCACCGCTGAATCCATCAAGAAGAACATCGGCTCGGCCTTCCCCGGCTCCGAAGTGCGCGAGATGGAAGTCAAGGGCCGCAACCTGTCCGAAGGCGTGCCACGCAGCTTCACCATTTCTTCCAACGAAGTGCTGGAAGCCCTGACCGACCCGCTCAACCAGATCGTCTCGGCCGTGAAGAACGCGCTGGAACAAACCCCCCCCGAGCTGGGCGCCGATATTGCCGACCGGGGCATGATGCTGACCGGCGGCGGCGCGCTGCTGCGCGACCTGGACCGCCTGCTGGCCGAAGAGACCGGCCTGCCCGTGCTGGTGGCCGAAGACCCGCTGACCTGTGTGGTGCGCGGCTGCGGTATTGCGCTGGAGCGCATGGACCGCCTGGGCAGCATCTTCACGAGCGAGTAACTGGCGGGCGCCTGTACATGGCAGGCACTTTTTTTGCGCTCTGAATTGCATGACTGCACCTGCTCCAATGCTTGTTTCTGAGCACCCGCCCATGGAGCTTGCTCCGTGCGGCAGAGACTGACCGCTGCGCACCATGCCACTCGGTACCCTGGAGCGCAGCGCTCCCCCTTTCTTCAAACAGGGCCCTTCGGCCCTGTCGCGTTTGGCCGTGTTCAGTGCGCTGGCGCTGTTCCTCATGGTGGCCGACGCGCGCTTTCACATCACAGACCCGCTGCGCAAGGTGGTGGCCACCGTGCTCTACCCGGTGCAGTGGCTCATGCTCAAGCCGGTGGAGTTTGCTAGCCAGGGCTCCGGCTACTTCCAGTCGCTGCAGACCGCGCAGCAGGACCTGGACACCGCCCGCAAGAAGATGACCGAGATGGGCCAGCGCGCCAACCAGGCCGATCAGCTGGCGCTGGAAAACGGCCGCCTGCGCAAGCTGATGGAGTTGCGCGACCGGCTGCAGACCCCGGCCCAGGCGGCCGAGGTGATCTATGACACGGCCGACCCCTACACCCGCCGCGTGGTGCTGGACCGGGGCCAGCTGGGCGGCGTGGAACTGGGCGCGCCCGTCATGGACGAGGCCGGGGTGCTGGGCCAGGTCACGCGCGTGTTCCCGCTGGTGAGCGAGGTCACCCTGCTGGTGGACCGCGACCAGGCGATCCCTGTGCTGAATATCCGCACCGGCGTGCGGGGCGTGGCATACGGCGACCCCGTGGCGGGGCATGGCGGTGGCATGGAGCTGCGCTTCATGCCCGCCAATGCCGACATCCGCGAAGACGACCTGCTGACCACCAGCGGCGTGGACGGGCTCTACCCCCCGGGCCTGCCCGTGGCGCGGGTGGTGCGGGTGGAGCGCCGGGCCGACTCGGCGTTTGCCCGCATCTACTGCGCGCCCCTGGCCCAGGTGCAGGGCGCGCGCCACGTGGTGGTGCTCAAGCCGCTGGCCGAGCACGAACTGCAGCGCCCCGAACCGGCGCACCCGGTGCCATCGAACAAGCGCGGAGGCCGCAAGTGAGCCGCTGCATCTTCCCCAACATCCTCCCCTGCATGCAGACGAAAGGACCCACGCCATGATCATGCCGCGTGGTGAGCCCCTGCTGATGCCGGTGAACCCGGTGTTCATGTGGTTCAGCCTGGTCGCGGGCCTGGCCATCAACATGCTGCCGCTGGGCCGCATCGTCTGGACGCCCGACCTGCTCATGGTGCTGCTGGTCTTTTGGGGCGTGCACCAGCCGCTGCGCATTGGCATGGGGGCGGCCTTTGTGCTGGGCCTGTGCATGGACGTGAGCCAGTCGGCGCTGCTGGGCCAGCATGCGCTGTCGTATACCGTGCTGTCGTTTGGCGCCATTGCCATTCACCGCCGCCTGCTGTGGTTCAGCGTGCCGTCGCAGGCGCTGCAGGTGTTCCCGCTGTTTGCGCTGGCCCACGCGGTCGAGCTGTTGCTGCGCATGGCGGCGGGCGGAATTTTTCCGGGGCTGTGGAGCCTGCTGGCGCCGTTGATCGAGGCGCTGCTCTGGCCCCTGGCCAGCTGGGTGCTGCTGGCGCCCCAGCGCCGCCCGCCCGACAGTGACCAGAACCGCCCGTTGTGAACATGAGGCAACCCCCTGAGCGGCTGCGCCGCTTCCCCCTTCTCTCGCAGTGCTGCGCACTGCGGGAGGGGGGACGACGCCCTCGCGGCGGGGCGGCCCTGGCTCGGCGTCCTCGGGCCTGGGCCGCGCCAGTTGCACACGCCGCGAGCTTCTGGCCCGTGCCTGTGGGGGCGCAACCATGACCGAACTGCGCAGCAGCGAAGCCGACGCATCGCGTTTCCGCCTGCGGGCCGTGGTGGTGGGCCTGGTGGTGTTTGCCGCGTTCTGCCTGGTGGTGGCGCGGCTGATTTTTCTGCAGGTGGTGCGCCACGACGACCTTGCGGCCCAGGCCGAGAGCAACCGCACGGCGGTCGCGCCCATCGTGCCCAACCGGGGCCTGATCCTGGACCGCAACGGGGTGGTGCTGGCCACCAACTACTCGGCCTACACGCTGGAGATCACGCCCTCGCGCGCGGGGGTGCTGGATGAAACCATCGACGCGCTGTCCAAGGTGGTAGACATCCAGGCGCGGGACCGGCGGCGCTTCAAGCGGCTCATGGACGAGTCGCGCAACTTTGAATCCCTGCCCATCCGCACCCGCCTGACTGACCAGGAGGTGGCGCGCTTCACCGCCCAGCGCTACCGCTTTCCGGGCGTGGACATCAAGGCGCGGCTGTTCCGCAACTACCCGCTGGGCGATGTGGGGGCGCACGCCATCGGCTACATCGGGCGCATCAACCAGACCGAGAAGGCGCGCATCCAGGACTCGGAGGACGAGGCCAACTACCGGGGCACGGAATACATCGGCAAGCTGGGGGTGGAGCAGAGCTTCGAGGCGGCGCTGCACGGCGTGACCGGCTTCGAGCAGATGGAGACATCGGCGGGCGGGCGGGCCGTGCGCAAGCTGTCCAGCCACGCGGCCACGCCGGGCGACAGCGTGATGCTGTCCATCGACATCAAGCTGCAAAAGCTCATTGAAGAGCTGTATGGCAGCCGCCGGGGCGCGCTGGTGGTCATCGACCCGCGCAACGGCGAGATCCTGGCGCTGGTGAGCAAACCCACCTTCGACCCCAACCTGTTCGTCGAAGGCATCGACGCCGAAAACTGGGCTGCGCTCAACGAATCCATCGACAAGCCGCTGCTCAACCGCGCCCTGCGCGGCACCTACCCGCCGGGCTCCACCTACAAGCCCTTCATGGCGCTGGCGGCGCTGCAGCTGAACAAGCGCTCGCCCAGCCTGGTGGTCAACGACCCGGGGTTCTACACCTTTGGCGGCCACACCTTCCGCAGCCACGAGGGCGGGCTGGGCGGGGTGGACATGCACCGCGCGATCCAGCAGTCGAGCAACACCTACTTCTATTCGCTGGCCGTGGACATGGGTGTGGACGCCATCCATGACTTCATGAAGCCGCTGGGTTTTGGCCAGTCCACGGGCATCGACCTCAACGGCGAAGTGCGCGGCACCCTGCCCAGTACCGAGTGGAAGCGCAACGCCTACAAGCGCCCCGAGATGAAGCGCTGGTTCCCCGGCGAAACCGTGTCGCTGGGCATTGGCCAGGGCTACAACAACTTCACCATGCTGCAGCTGGCGCTGGCCCAGGCCACGATGGCCAACGGGGGCACCCGCTACCGCCCGCACCTGGCCAAGGCGGTGAAGAACTCGGTCACCGGGGCCATCACCGAGATCGTCCAGCCGCCCGGCGAGAACCTGGGCTATGCCCCCAAGAACGTGGAGATCGTGCGCAACGCCATGGTGGCCGTGAACAAGGGCGGCACCGGCACCCGCGTGTTTGCGGGGGCCCTCTACACCGCCGGTGGCAAGACCGGCACGGCGCAGGCGGTGAGCCTGGGCCAGAACGTGAAGTACAACGCCAAGGCGCTGGAGGAGCACCAGCGCGACCACTCGCTGTTTGCCGCGTTTGCCCCGGCCGAGAACCCCACCATCGCCGTGGCCGCGATTGTCGAAAACGCCGGTTTTGGCGCCGCCCACGCCGCGCCCATCGTGCGGCGCGTGTTCGACTACTGGCTGCAGGGCGAATACCCCAGCGAGGAAGACATCGCCGCCGTGCAAAAGGGCCAGGCCGCAGCCCCCATCGGCAAGCCGCGCAAGGCAGCCGAGGTGGCCCTGCCCCTGCCTTGATGGCCGGGCCCGCGTGCGGAGGTCTGGCCCCACCCCACGCGAACATCTTCTAACAGGCCGTACTCCGCTTCTGCGGCAGAATTCGCCCGCCCCCGCTGGATGACAGGAAACCAGATTCCGGCTCTGCCCCGGGGCCGCGCCCGATCGCCACGCACCGGAGACAAGCACCATGCAACGCCAACGCCGCCGGGCCCTCAGGGCCCTTCCTGTTCTGTTGCTCACGGCGTGTGGAGGCGGCGGTGGTGGCGACGATGCCCCGGCCAGCCCCGCTCCAGCGCCATCCCCCGCTCCGTCTCCGGCGCCAGCCCCATCGCCGTCGCCCCTGCCCCCACCACCGCCCGGCAGCGTGGCCTATGGCAACCTCGCGCGCGCCAGTCTGGGGGCCGGTGCGGCGCTCAACGGTGCCATTCCTTTCCCGGCCGACAATCCCTGGAACACCGACATCAGCGGCGCCGAAGTGGACCCGGCCTCCGACCGCCTGATCGCCAGCATCGGCGCCGACAAGGGCCTGTACCGCGACTTCGGCTCCGGCCTGTGGGAGGGCGCACCCATCGGCATTCCCTACCAGGTGGTTTCGGGCCAGCAGGCGCGGGTGGCCATCGAGTACCAGGCCTACGGGGACGAAAGCGACCCCGGCCCGTTTCCCATCCCGCTGGACGCGCCCGTGGAAGGCGCGCCGGGGCAGAACGGCGACCGCCATGTGTTGGTGATCGACCGCGACAACCAGCGGCTGTACGAACTGGGGCGCGCCTTTGCACGCAGCGACCGCTGGGTGGCCGATGTGGGCGCCATGTTCCACCTCGACAACAACACCGTGCGGCCCACCGCCAAGCCTGGCTGGACCAGCGCCGACGCCGCCGGGTTGCCCATCTTCCCCGGGCTGGTGCGGTACGACGAGGCATCGCAGGGTGCGGGTGGCATCCGCCATGCGCTGCGCTTCACGGCAGCGCGCACACGCCGCGCGTTTGTGCCACCGGCCACGCACTACGCGTCGTCCAACACCGACCCCAACCTGCCGCCCATGGGCATGCGCGTGCGCCTGAAGGCGGCCTACGCCATCCCCGCCAGCTTCAGCCCCGAGGCCCAGGCCATCCTGGCGGCGCTCAAGACCTACGGCATGTTCCTGGCCGACAACGGCTCAGACTGGTTCCTCAGCGGCGCCCCCGATGCGCGCTGGAACAACGACCGCTTGCGCGCCGAGCTGGCCTCGGTCAAGGGGCGCGACCTGGAGGTGGTGAAGATGGTGGGGCTGGTCACGCAGGTCTAGCCCCGTTGTCCGCGTCGCATGCGGACCTGTATCCGTACCAGAGCGGCAGTATTGCTATTATTTGTATAGCTATAAAGGTATGCTGGTCGAGCGGTGAAGCCCATTTTTCCTTGAATTTTTGGCTCAAGCAGGCTGTGCCCGCGCCGACGGCGGGATCTGGCTGAACACCAGCGCCGCCACGATCAGCGCCGCGCCCGCCAGGCCCGCCCAGCCCAGCCGCTCGCCCAGCAGTGCCCAGGCCGTGAGTGCGGCAAACACTGGCTCCAGCCCGAACACGATGGCGCTGCGCATGGCGTCCACGCGTTGCTGGCCCCAGGCCTGCAGCGTGACCACCACCACACTGGCCAGCAGGCCCAGGTAGAGCAGGGCGACCCAGGCATCGGTGGGCAGGTGGGCGGTGGCCTGCAGCCAGCCCATGCCCCCGTCGCGGCCCAGCAGCAGCAGGGTGGAGGCCACTGCCATCACCGTGGCCTGCGCCGCCGCCATGCGCGTGGCGCGCAGGGGGCGCGCGGCCGTGCGGCGCGCGCATTCTTCCAGCGCCAGGATGTAGAGCGCATAGAACACGGTGCTGGCCAGCGTCAGCGTATCGCCCAGGTTCCAGGGCTCGTTCTCGTGGAACATCAGGGTCATGCCCAGCAAGGCCATCCCGCAGGCTGCCCACAGCCGCCAGCCGTAGCGGCGGCCCATGGCGGCCATGGCGATCAGCGGCACCACCAGCACATTGAGGCCGGTCACAAACGCGTTGCGGTTGCTGCTGGTGCGCGCCAGCCCCTCGATCTGCAGCCAGAACGCCAGGAACAGCAGCGCTCCCAGCGCGCAGCCCCACAGGCGCTCATGGCGCCACATGCCCCACCACAGCGGCGCCAGCACCGCCAGCGCAATCACAAACCGCAGCCAGATGATCTGCAGCGCATCGAGCTGGGTGGACAACAGCTTCATGGCCGGGAAGGTGGTGCCCCACACCACGGTCACGGCCAGCAGGGCCATCAGGCCAAAACGTTCGGGTTTCATCGACAGGCAAAGAGGCAATGCAATAAACAAAAAAGGCTGGCCGGTTGCCCGGCCAGCCTGCTTCAACGAGGCGAAGGCTTAGTTGAACAGATAACGGGCCTGCAGGTTCAGGCGCAGCATGTCGCCCTGCTGGCCGTCGAACGTGGTGCGGCGGCCACCGATCAGCTCGCCGCCCAGTTCCACGTTCTTGATCGGCAGGTAGTACATGCCGGCGTGCCACTGGTAGAGCTTGTGGTTGCCTTCGGCGCCATAGGCGTTCACGTAGGCGTCGCCCAGGTGGCTGCGCGAGCGCACCAAGCCCAGCGAGACCGTGCCGCGCAGCTGTTCGCTGAACACGTTGGACAGGCCCAGCACCAGGCCGTGCGACTTGTCCAGACGCACCGTGCCGCCGTCCAGCACCGGGTAGTTGGTGCCCACCAGGTAGGCGCCGTCGCCATCGCCGTCCAGGCGCGTGTACTGCGCCATCAGCGTGGTGGTGCCGGTGATCTTGTAGCCCGCGCCCAGGCCAAAGCCGGTGCCGCGCTTGGACACGCCAGACACGCGCTGCTCGTGCGACAGCAGGCGGGCGTTCACGTTGCCCCAGTCGTAGGCCTTGTCCACGCGGGCCACCAGGTTGGGGCTGCGTGCGCCGTCGGTGGGCTCTTCCACGGCGAACTGGAACTTGGCGAGGCTGGGGTTGTTGTAGGTGTAGCGGATCTGCGTGGGGCGGCGGAACGTGGCGCCGGGCGGGCCGTTGAAGTCCACGGTCTCGGGCAGGTTGTCCGTGTCCATGAAAGTGGACCAGGTCTGGCCGATCAGCCAGCCTGCGTATTCGCCGTAGGCATGGCGCAGGCGCAGGCGGTTGCGGTTGCACTCGGCGCCGCAGTAGGCATAAAAGTCGGCTTCGATCTTGGTGTTGAAGGTGCCGACGCCGGTGGGCGTGGAGGTTTCGAAGCCAAAACGCGAGGTCTGTGCGGTCAGGCTGGTCTTGCCGCTCTTGGAGCTGCCCAGGGGCTGCTCCATCAGGTTGGTGAAGGTGTCGCCAGGGGCTGTGCCCTTGAAGTCCTTGACCATGTTGGCTTCGGCAAAGCCATAGATGCGGATCGAGGTTTCGCTGCCCGGGAGGCGGAAGCTGCCAGGGATGTCGCCCAGCACCACGGCGTCCTTCTGCTTGAGTTCGACGGCGTCGATGCGGTCGTTCCAGGCCGACGCCGAGGCGGCGGGCGCTGCGGCCGGTGCCTGGGCCTTGAGCGCGTTCAGCTCGGCGCGCAGGGCCTTCAGCTCATTGCGCATGTCTTCGAAATCCTTGGCGGTCTGGGCAAAGGCTGCGGGTGGCAGGCTGCACAGGCCGGCGGCCATCAGGGCGAGGAACGTGTGGTTCAGTTTCATGGTCACTCCGGTAGGGGTTGTTGGCGTTTTTGTGGATGTCACATGGACCTGGATCTCAGGTGCCAATGGCATGGGGTGAGGCACAGAGCGCATCAGGTAGGCGCGGCCCGAGGCGAGTGCCCCCGCGCAAGGGCCGCCAAGCCGCGTATGCGGCGCGTTGCTTGCATGCGCTGGGGGCGTCCCCCTCCCGCGAAGCGAGCGAGGGGGAAGGCGCGAAGCGACTCAGGGGGGGCTTCATTTCTTCAGGCCCCCATGCGGCCGATGAAGGCGCGGATGCGGTCGTTGGCGGGGTTGTTGAAGAACTCGGCAGGGGGAGCGTCGTGCGCGATGCGGCCTTGGTCGAAGAACATCACGCGGTCGGACACCTCGCGCGCAAAACCCATCTCGTGGGTCACCACGATCATGGTCATGCCGCCACGGGCCAGTTCGCGCATCACGTCCAGCACCTCCTGCACCATTTCGGGGTCGAGGGCCGAGGTGGGTTCGTCAAACAGCATCACCTTGGGTTGCATGGCCAGCGCGCGTGCAATGGCCACGCGCTGCTGCTGGCCACCCGACAGCTGCCAGGGGTACTTGTGCGCATGGTCCTGCATGCCCACGCGGGTGAGCAGGGCCAGGGCCTGCGCATTGGCCTGCGTGCGTGGTGTGTGGCGGATGCGGCGCGGCGCCAGGGTCACGTTGTCCAGCACGCTCATGTGGCCGAACAGGTTGAACTGCTGGAACACCATGCCGACTTCGCTGCGCTGTTTTTGCAGCAGGTGCTGGTCGTCGCCCACCGGCTCGCCGCCGATGGTGATGGTGCCGCTGTCGTGGGGCTCCAGCCGGTTGATGGCGCGCAGCAAGGTGCTCTTGCCCGAGCCCGAGGCACCGATGATCACGGTGACCTCGCCGGTGTTGAAGGTGGTCGAGACGTCCTTGAGCACCTGGTGGGCGCCGAACGACTTGCAGACCCGGTCCACGACGATGAAAGGAGTGGCTTGGCCCGTCGTCATTTGTTGCGGCCTTCCACGTCGAAGCGGTATTCCACCGCGTTCGAGATCTGCGTGACCAGCGTGGTCAGCAGCAGGTAGGTGATGGCCACGGTGGACAGCGTGGCAATGGGCTGGAAGGTGGCCGACTGGATGCGGTTGCCCACGTTGGTCAGCTCCACTACGCCAATCGCGTAGGCCAGCGACGAGTCCTTGAGCAGCGCCACAAAGTTGCTCACCAGCGGCGGCAGCGAGATCTTGAATGCCTGGGGGAACACCACGTCAAAAAAGACATGCATGCGCCCGAGCCCCAGGGCCTTGGCGGCCTCGGTCTGGCCGCGTGGCACGGCCAGCAGCCCGGCGCGGATGGCCTCGGCGTTGTAGGCGCCCACGTTCAGGCCCAGGGCCAGCACGGCGGCGGCAAAGTCGGGCAAATTCAGCCCCGGCACCAGCACCGGCAGTGCGAAGTACACAAACAGGATCTGCACCAAGAGGGGCGTGCCCCGGATGACCCAGATGTAGAAGCTGGCTGCCCAGCGCACCACCGCCCAGCGTGCGGTGCGGGCCAGGGCCGCGCCGGTGCCCAGCACCAGGCCGACGCTGCCGCTGATCAGCGTGAGCCACAGCGTGGTGCGCGCGCCGTCAGAAAAAGCCTGGGCGTTGGAGCCAATGGGCTCGGGCAGGAAGGAGAGCAACTGGCCCAGCAGCGCCAGCGCCAGCACCATCAGGATGACGGCGGAGACGAGCGTGGCGTTGCTGCGCTGCTGGCGGGACCAGCGCTGTGGCCAAAAGGCAGTGAGCATGAAGAAATATCCCGGGCCTGCCGCTTACTGGCAGCGCACGTCTTCGTTGAAATATTTCTTGGACAGTGCGGCGTAGCTGCCATCGGCCATGACTTCGGCGAGGGCCTTGTTCCAGCCACCGGCCAGCGAGCTGTTGCCCTTGGCCACGGCGGCGGCGATGCGTTCGATGAACAGCATGTCGCCGAGCTTGAAGCCCGCGCCGGGGTTCTTCTCGGCCACGGCCTTGGCCACAAAGCGGTCGGTCACCCAGGCGTCCACGCGGCGCGAGTTCAGGGCGCTGCGGGCGTCCACGTCGGTGGGGAAGTTCTTCATTTCCTTGATGGACGAGACCTTCTGCACGTTTTCGAGGTAGCTGGTGCCGGTCTGCACCGCCACGATCTTGCCGGCCAGGTCCTTGGCGCTCTTGATGGCGGGGTCCATGGCGATGATCATGCCGCCCGAGCAGTAGTGGGGTTCGGTGAAGGTCACGGCCTTGGCGCGCTCTTCGGTGATGCCGTGCGAGGCGATCACCAGGTCCCAGCGGTCCTGGCGCAGGCCGGTCAGCAGGGCGTCGAAGCCCAGCGTCTTCCACTGGATGGTCAGGCCCATCTTCTTGGCCACGAGTTCGGCCACTTCCACTTCGAAACCGGTCAGCGTGGTGCCGTTGAAGAAATTGAACGGGGCGAACTGGCCTTCGGTGGCGATGAGGATCTTGCCGTCCTTCTTCACCTCGTCCAGCGTCCGGGCCTGGGCGGCGAATGCGGCGCAAAGCGCGAGGGCGGTGGCGACAGCCTTGAACAATTTCATGGGATGGGTCCTGTACGGGGTATTTCAGGTACAAAAAATCCGGCATGCGGGTAAGCAGGCCGGAGGCTCGGGGATTGCGGACGGGGTCATCGCCGATGGCGAAGCCAGCCGTCATCAAATGGACACGATTATAAAGTTGTGAACTTTTTCCTTGACACTGCGGACAACCCCCAGCGGGCGCTTGTGTGCCTATTCACAACAGGTTTAGACGGGGCTCCCGAACTTTCAGGAGCAGTTTTCGGGCCCGGTGTCAGCGCAAGAAGGCGTCATAGCCGGTCTTGAGGATCAGCGTGCTCACCACCAGGATGAAGATGCCGCGCACAAAGCCCGTGCCATGCTTGAGCGCCATGTGCGTGCCCAGCAGGCTGCCCACCACGTTGGCCACGGCCAGCGTCACGGCAAAGTGCCACCACACATGGCCCTTGGCCGCAAACAGCACGATGGCGGCGATGTTGGTGGCGCAGTTGAGCAGCTTGGCCGAGGCCGAGGCGTTGAGGAAGTCGTAGCCCAGCAGCCGCACGAACAGGAACACAAAAAAGCTGCCGGTGCCCGGGCCGAAGAAGCCGTCATAAAAACCGATGAGCACGCCGATCAGCCCGGCCACCAGCACCTCGGTGCGGCCCGCAAAACGCGGGGTGTGGTGCCGCCCCAGCTCCTTTTTGGCCAGGGTGTAGACCAGCACAGCCAGCAGCACCAGGGGCAGCAGCTTGCGCAGGAAATCGGCCGAGATCTCCGTGACAGCCCAGGCGCCCGCAAACGACCCTACAAAACCGGCCGCCGCAGCAGGCAACATGGCCTGCCAGCGGATCTGCACCCGGCGGCTGTACTGCCAGGTGGCCATGGCCGTGCCCCACACCGAGGCCGCCTTGTTGGTGCCCAGCAGGGTGGCTGGCGGCGCCCCCGGAAACGCTGCAAACAGCGCGGGCACCATCACCAGGCCCCCGCCCCCCACGATCGCATCCACAAAGCCTGCGAGCAGCGAGGCCAGGGTCATCAAAATCCATTCCATGGCGCTATTTTCGCACCTGGAGTGCTATCAATTCAGGACTGAATGGGCGCGCTGGGTGCTCGGATCACTTTTCGAGCAGGCAAGAAAAAGGCGCTGGGATCGCCAGCGCCTGGAAAGTGTTGCACCTCGTTGGGTGCTTTGAATTTGGTTGTTGGTAGAAAGTGTCTCCTCGGGCCCCTCGCTTGGCACACCGAAGCGCGCTTTCGAGTGCCGTGACTGTAACGGCCGCACCCCACTGGTGCATTGGGGGTTTCCCGCCCCCCCTTTGTAGGGCGCCGGGTCGTGCTGTGGCCCTGAATCGGGCGGGAACGGTTGGCATGGCTCGTGCAATGCGCTGTAACAAATTGCGAAAGGGAGCCCTCATGCGGGGAGTCTTGCACCGGTTCGTGGCGGTTGTGGGGKTGTGTCTGGGGCTGTGTGCCAGTGTGCTGGCGCAGAGCCCGCCTGAGGCCGTGGCCGGTGGGGCGGCCCCGGCTGCGGCAGCGGTGGCGGTGGCGCTCACGCGGCCATCCCTGGTTGCGCAGGACGCCGTGAATGCGGCCCACACCGGCTGGATGATGACCTCCACCGCCCTGGTGCTGCTCATGACGCTGCCGGGCATTGCGCTGTTCTATGCGGGCATGGTGCGCAAGAAGAGCGTGCTCAACACCATGGCCAGCGTGGTGGCGATTGCGGCGCTGGTCAGCCTGCTGTGGTTTGCGGCAGGGTACTCCCTCGCCTTCACGCCCGGCAATGCTTGGCTGGGCGGCTGGGAGCGCGCAGGTTTTGCGGGGCTGGACTTCGACCTGGCGGGCGGCCAGCTGGCCGTGAGCCATGTGGCGCCCCACATTCCCGAATCGGTGTACGCGATGTTCCAGCTCACCTTTGCCATCATCACCGCCGCACTGCTGGTGGGCGCGCTGGTGGAGCGCATGCGGTTTTCCGCCATGCTGGTCTTCATCGGCCTGTGGACCCTGGTGGTCTATGCCCCGGTGGCGCACTGGGTGTGGGAGCCGGGCGGCTGGCTGGCCCAGATGGGGGCGCTCGACTTTGCCGGCGGCTCGGTGGTGCACGTGAATGCGGGCGTGGCCGGGCTGGTGTGTGCCTGGTTCCTGGGCCGTCGCACGGGCTATGGCCGCCAGCCCTTCGAACCCTACAACCTGGGGCTCACCATGGCGGGCGCGGGCCTGTTGTGGGTGGGCTGGTTTGGCTTCAATGCGGGCTCGGCCGTGGCGGCCGATGGCCGCGCCGGGTTGGCCATGGCGGTGACGCACCTGGCCGCTGCGGCCGGTGCGCTGGCGTGGATGCTGGGCGAGTGGGTGGTGCGCGGGCGTCCATCGTTGCTGGGGCTGTGTTCCGGCCTGGTCGCAGGCCTGGTGGCCATCACCCCGGCGGCAGGGTTTGTCACGCTGCGCTCGGCCGTGGTGATTGGCCTGGTGGCAGGCCTGGCCTGCTACTGGGGCGCCACGGGGCTCAAGCGGCTGCTGCGGGTGGACGACTCGCTCGATGTGTTCGGTGTGCATGGCATTGGCGGCATCGTGGGCTCGCTGCTCACGGGCGTGCTGGCCAGCCGCACGGTGGGTGGCGTGCCGGGCAGCCTGCTCACCCAGGCCATTGGTGTGGGGGCCGTGATGGCCTACAGCCTGGTGGCGACGGCCGTGCTGCTGTGGCTTGTCAACTTTGCAATGGGACTGCGGGTGGACGAGCAGAGCGAGCAGACTGGGCTCGACATCGCCCAGCACCGCGAGCACTTAGGGGGTTGACCCACCGCGCCCTGGATGACTGAAATGCCGTAAGGAGCCGACCATGCCCGATTCCGACAAGCTTGCCATTGCCGCCCATCTGCACGTGCTGCTGCGCCGCAAGACGGGGCGCGTGACCGACACCGAGTGGATGGCGGCCAACGCCGAATACGCGCTGGAGATCGTGCGCTTTGCGCGCCTGCGTGCGCAGGAGGACAACGCGCCCGAGCTGGCCGAGTGGGCCGACCGGCTGGACCAGGCGGTGCACCAGGCGCCGACGCCCGCAGCGCGCAAGCCCTTGCTGGATGTGGCCACACAGGCGGTGCGCCAGCGCCTGGCACCACCACCGCCTCCACCGCCGCCCGAAGTGCCGCGCTACGTGGGGGGCATCCGCTGAGCGGGCCTGCGCGGCGGCACGGGCGTCAGGTCACGCCCGCCGCGCCGCGATGATCCACTCGGCCGCCTTCTCCGCCATCATCAGTGTGGGCGAGTTGGTGTTGCCGCTGGTGATGGTGGGCATGGCGCCCGCGTCCACCACGCGCAGGCCGGCCACCACGCCGCCGCGCCCGTCGCGCACGCGCATCTGCGCATCCAGCACGGCCATCGGGTCACCATCGAGCCCCATCTTGGTCGTGCCAACGGGGTGGAAGATGGTGGTGGCGATGTCGCCCGCCAGGCGCGCCAGGTCTTCGTCGCTTTCAAACTGCACGCCTGGCTTCCACTCCTCAGGCCGGTATTTGGCCAGCGCAGGCTGGGCCACGATGCGGCGCGTCACACGCAAGCTGTCGGCCGCTACCTGGCGGTCCTCGGGCGTGCTGAGGTAGTTGGGGGCGATGGCGGGCGCGGTCTTGAAGTCGGCGCTCTTGATGTTCACCGTGCCCCGGCTGGTGGGGTTGAGGTTGCACACGCTGGCCGTGAAGGCCGGAAAGCTGTGCAGCGGCTCGCCAAACGCATCGAGCGACAGCGGTTGCACGTGGTACTCGATGTTCGGATACGGCTGGTCGGCGCTGCTGCGGGTGAAAGCGCCCAGCTGCGAGGGCGCCATGCTCATGGGGCCGCTGCGCTTGAGCGCGTATTCGAGCCCGATCTTGGCCTTGCCCACCAGCGAGTTGGCCATGGTGTTGAGCGTCTGCACGCCCTGCACCTTGAACACGGCGCGGATCTGCAGATGGTCCTGCAGGTTGGCGCCCACACCAGGCAGGTCCACCGCCACGTCGATGCCATGCTGGCGCAGCAGCGCGGCCGGGCCGATGCCCGACAGCTGCAGCAGCTGGGGCGAGTTGACCGCGCCCGCGCTCAGGATCACCTCGCCCGTGGCCTGTGCCGTCACCATCTCCTGGCCGTCCCACACCATCACACCCGTGCAGCGTTTGCTGCCATCGGGCTGGGTTTCGACCACGAGCTTGGCGGCTTGCGCGCTGGTCCACATCTCGAAGTTGGGGCGGCCATAGCAAGTGGGCCGCAAAAAGGCCTTGGCGGTGTTCCAGCGCCAGCCGCTTTTCTGGTTGACCTCGAAGTAGCCCACACCTTCGTTGCTGCCGCCGTTGAAGTCGTCGGTGGCGGGGATGCCCGCCTGCTGGGCGGCGTGGGCAAAGGCGTCGAGCACGTCCCAGCGCAGGCGTTGTTTTTCCACCCGCCACTCGCCGGTGCTGCCGGTGGCCTTGTTGCCGTGCAGGCGTTTGAAATTCTCGTTCGCGCTGCCGGGCTGGTCCAGGCGCCAGTGGTCCTCATGGCGGCGGAAGTAGGGCAGGGCGTTGTCCCAGCGCCAGCCCGCATCGCCGGTCAGCTCCGCCCACTGGTCGTAGTCGCGCGCCTGGCCGCGCATGTAGATCATGCCGTTGATGCTGCTGCAGCCGCCCAGCGTCTTGCCGCGCGGGTAGCGCAGGGTGCGGCCGTTCAGGCCTGTGTCGGGCTCGGTGTTGTAGAGCCAGTCGGTGCGCGGGTTGCCGATGCAGTACAGGTAGCCCACGGGGATGTGGATCCAGTGGTAGTCGTCCTTGCGGCCCGCCTCGATCAGCAGCACGCGGTGGCGGCCGTCGGCGCTCAGGCGGTTGGCGAGCAGGGCACCGGCCGTGCCCCCGCCGATGATGATGGTGTCAAACGTGGTGTCGCTCATGGGTGAAGGGGCGGGCAATGTGGGGTTTGTAACGGTGGGCCATTGTGCGGATCGCTCATGCCCTGTCGATAGGGTGTGTGCGGGTTGCTACATATTTGGTAGCTGTTGGGGTTTGCTGGTAGCGCGCTGGGCCCTGTTTTGATAATAATTACATGCCATCGGGGCTGGCCTGTGCTTGGCGCCCGCTTGCCTAGGGCGTGTCATCAATCAATACCCCCACGCGAAAGCCAGCCAGGCCGTGCAGTGCTAGGCGCCCTGAGTGCCGTGTAGCTCAGCTACACAAGCGAAGGGCAACGACGCAATGCGCGGCCTGGATGGCTTTCCCTCCGGGCTGACCCCG
>NZ_LUKZ01000010.1 GCF_001633105.1 Acidovorax sp. GW101-3H11 | reverse complement strand
CAATTCCATCTGGGCCAGTAGCTCTTGCTTGCGGGTCTTCTTGGTGCTCAGGTTCAGCTCAAGGCTGCTTTGCTTCATGGCTTGCGAGGATGCCATGACTGATCTGCATCTATCAGACTGCTCGCGAGGTTTTGCAGGATTTCCCTAGAGTTTGAGCGCGTACTTGAAGAACGCAAGGCCTATCTCGAAGAACCTTCTACAGAGGTTGCCGGAGAGCGTTTGAACGTTGATTCAATGGCAGCCATTTTGACCGAACTCTATCCACCCCAAAACCGCAAAGACGACGAACCATACGCAGATCTGCTGATGGACTTAACTGAGTTAGGGGTAAACACACCAATGGAACTCCGGCAAATCGTAAAGAAGCATCTCGAAGCGACCCTAGCGGCTGATAAAAAGGAGGTTGCGAAACGAGCTGGAAAGCGGAGAGGCCCTAATGATGCCGCTGATCGATTAAGCAAGGGTGTCTATTTCGCGCACGTTGGGCTAACTCGGAAATCACTCGTTTTAGAGTACGGAGAACCGAAGGCAAGGGCCGTTTTCGAACAACGCATGTCAAAAAAGCAAACTGCAAAATAGCAGCTAGTTGCCGCGCAAACCCCGAACTCAGCAGATCAGTTTCCTTGAGAAGCAAGGGCGTTTCGCAATTCCGAACAACTGATTTAGGAGACAACGCCCGGCTGCTTTGGGCCCGCTACAGACAATCACCGCGGCCTCAAGGCGCCATTCACACCTATGAAGCAGGTGCACTATGCCACTTGCGAAACAGCTCGTTGACCTCACTCAACCCTGTTTAACTAGAATCCCACCATATCGCTGGGGGTGTCCTGCAATCAATCCACTGCAGGGCTGAGATCAAACCCTTCGAACCTGTTGCCTGCATTGTTTTACTTTGCAGGCTTGAGATCATCCTCGCGCAGGGAAGCAAGTCCGCCAACGCCATGCCCTGAGCTTCTGCGCCGGGCACCAGCCGCGCGGGCCGCCCCTGCTCTGTAT
The DNA here is from genome assembly GCF_001633105.1 of Acidovorax sp. GW101-3H11. GTDB lineage: Bacteria > Pseudomonadota > Gammaproteobacteria > Burkholderiales > Burkholderiaceae_C > Acidovorax. The sequence continues at coordinate 15,840 of NZ_LUKZ01000010.1, read as the reverse complement.
TGCCACGGAGCCCACCATGTCCTCATCCCCCGCCGCGCACGCAACCAACGAAGCGCTGGCCCCCGTCTCCCCCGACCGCCGCGTCTTCCAGTGGCATGACCACGCCTCGCTCTGGTTCAGCCTGGGCGTGGGCCTGCTGGTCATGCAGGTGGGGGCCTACCTGATGCCTGCGCTGGGCACCAAGGAGGCACTGATTGCCATCGTCGCCGGTTCCATCGTGGGCGCGGGCCTGCTGGGCTGGGTGGCCAAGCTGGGGTGCGACAGCGGCCTGGCCAGCGCGGGGCTGATGCACGCCGTGTATGGCCGCACCTTTGCCAGCCTGCCCATCATCCTGAACATCGTGCAGCTGGTGGGCTGGGGCACGTTCGAGCTGGTGGTGATGCGCGATGCCACGGTGGCCATCGGCCAGCAGTCGGGCGCCATGGCCGGTGCCCACTGGCCGGTGCTGGCCACGCTGCTGTGGGGCGGCGTGGTGATGCTGCTCATCAGCGGATCGATGGTGCAGCTGGTGCGCAAGGTGATTGCGCGCGTGGCGCTGCCGCTGGTGGTGCTGTCGCTGCTGTGGCTGTCGTGGCAGTTTTTATCGCTGGCGCAGGCGCAGGGTTTTGAAGCGCTGTGGACGCGCCAGGGCGCGGGCGGCATGGGCGTGTTGCCCGCGCTGGACCTGGTGATTGCCATGCCAATCTCGTGGCTGCCGCTGGTGGCCGACTATGCGCGCCATGGCAAGAACGGGGGCTCGGCATTGCGCGGCACCTGGCTGGGCTATGCGCTGGCCAACATGTGGTGCTACTCGCTGGGTGTGCTGGTGGCGCTGACCTTGCCCAGCAAGGACCTGGTGCAGGCGCTGCTGCTGGCCCAGGGCGGGCTGATTGCGCTGTCGCTGATCCTCATCGACGAGGTGGACAACGCCTATGGCGACACCTATTCGGGCGCGGTGTCGGCCCACAGCCTGCTGCCACGTTTTGGCGTGCGCGCCTGGGGCCTGCTGGTGGCCGCGCTGTGCACGGGGCTGGCGCTGGTGCTGCCCATGCACAGCCTGGAGCCGTTCCTGCTGCTGCTCAGCTCGGTGTTTGTGCCGCTGTTTGGCGTGATTTTGGGGCGCCTGGCGTTCGGCGCCGACGCACCGGCCCTGCTGGCCAGTGCACGCCGCGTGAATGCGGCGCCGGTCGCCATCTGGGTCGTGGGCATTGCGGTGTACCACCTCGCACCGCAAGTGATGCCAGGGGCCGGGTCGGCACTGCCAGCGCTGGCGTTCAGCTTTGTGATGGCCTGGGCCACGCGGCCCCGTGCTGCCTGACGGCAGCCCTGATGGCAATGCCGCCGCACGGAATTGCTATCAAATAAATAGCTGCTATCGCTTGATGGACAGGCGGTAGCAGCCAAAAATCTCTAAAAAAATCAGCCCGGCACCACCACCTGCGGCAGCGGCGCATAGCCATGGCTCAGCGGGCCATGGCCGCGCCCGGTGGTCACATCGGCCCCGGCGGCAATGGCGCCCAGGATGTAGGCCCGGGCGCGTTCCACCGCCTGCGGCAGGGGCGCGCCCAGTGCCAGGTGCGATGCGATGGCCGACGACAGCGTGCAGCCGGTGCCGTGGCCGTTGTGCGTGGCAATGCGCTGCGATGCCAGGCGCTGGCAGGTGCCGTCCGGCAGGGCCAGCACGTCCACCACCCAGTCTCCGGGCAGGTGCCCGCCCTTGAGCAGCGCGGCCGGGGCGCCCAGCGCGCGCAGGGCCTGGGCGGCGGCGTCCAGCGTCTCCACGCCTTCGATCTTGCGGCCCAGCAGCCAGCCGGCTTCGTCCAGGTTGGGGGTGATCACCTCGGCCAGCGGGAACAGCTCCTGCACCAGCACGCCCACGGTTTCCTGCGCGATCAGGCGGTCGCCGCTGGTGGCAACCATCACCGGGTCCAGCACCACATGGGGCAGCTGGTAGGTGCGGATGGCATCGGCCACCACACGCACCACCTCGGGCGAATGCAGCATGCCGATCTTGACGGCGTCCACGCCGATGTCCTGCACCACCGCGTCGATCTGCGCCTTGAGCATCTCGGGCGGAACGCCGTGGATGCCGGTCACGCCGCAGGTGTTCTGCGCGGTGATGGCGGTGATGGCCGTCATGCCGTAGCAGCCCAAGGCGCTGAAGGTCTTGAGGTCGGCCTGGATGCCCGCGCCGCCGCCGCTGTCGGAGCCCGCAATGGAGAGCACACGCACATAGCGGCGTGTGGAAGGCATGGGCGGCACAGACGAGGAGGAGGACGGCGGGGTCAAAGAAGTCATGGCAAAAATTATGGCCTATGCGCTAGCGCAAAAAGGGTGGCGCGGGCTTGTGCTGTAATTTGATTTTCCGGACGAAACAGGGGTGTCCCGCCGTTTAGAAGCTGTTCTAAGGTGTGCGACTGAGAAATACCCTGGGGCCTGCAGCCACACTGCATACCATGGCCCCGCTACCCGATCCAGGTCATGCTGGCGTGGGGAGTTTCTTTTCAAGCGGCACAGCCCCGTTTTGTCCCCATGCACCTTGCTCGCGCCTCGCCTGCAGCACACGGACAGACCACAACGCCTATGCCACTGCCATCCTCCTCCTTTGCCATCCTGGGCGCAGGCCTCATGGGCCGCCTGCTTGCGGTGGAGCTGGCCCGCCAGGGCCACCGCGTGGACATCCACGACGCGGGCAGCCCCGCAGCCGAAGGCTCGGCCGCCACGGTAGCCGCAGCCATGCTGGCGCCCCTGGCCGAATCGGCTATCACCGAGCCCGGTGTGGTGCGCATGGGCCACCATGCCCTCGCCCGCTGGCAGCAGCTGCTGGCGCCGCTGGCCGAGCCGGTGTTCTTTCAGCAAGCAGGCACGCTGATCGTGTGGCACCGGCAGGACGCGGCCGAGGCCCAGCGCCTGACGCGCCAGCTGGAGGCCAACCAGCACACCGTGCCCGAGCTGCCCCGGCTCGAAAAGCTGGGCAGCGACGGCCTGGCCCAGGCCGAGCCCACGCTGGCCCACCGCTTTGCCCAGGGCCTGTACCTGCCCGGCGAGGGCCAGCTGGACAACCGCCAACTGCTGGCCGCGCTGGTGGTAGAGATGGAGCGCCTGGGCGTGCGCATGCACTGGCACAGCCCTCAGTCGCCCGACACCTTCAGCCCCGGCGCCCCCGGCCAGCCCAACTGGGTGCTGGACTGCCGGGGCCTGGGCGCCAAGGGCCAGTGGAGCGCGCTGCGCGGTGTGCGCGGCGAGGTGGTGCGCATCCACGCGCCCGATGTGACGCTGCAGCGCCCCACGCGGCTGGTGCACCCGCGCTACCCCATCTACATCGCGCCCAAGCAGGACCACCTGTTTGTCATCGGCGCCACCGAGATCGAATCCGACGACCTCTCGCCCGCCAGCGTGCGGTCCACGCTGGAACTGCTCAGCGCTGCCTATGCCGTGCACCCTGGCTTTGCCGAGGGCCGCATCCTGGAGCTGGCCACGCAGTGCCGCCCCACGCTGCCCGACAACCTGCCCGCCATCCGCCAGACGCGCCAGGGTGTGCTGGAGATCAACGGCCTGTACCGCCACGGCTTCATGATCGCCCCGGCGATGCTGGATGTGACCCTGGAAGTGCTGAACACAGGACAATCGCAGCTTTCGCAACGTTTTGACCTCGCGCTGGACCTGGCCCCTGCCTCCGTGCCCGCCACCAGCGCTGCAGCCGCTCTCGCATGAACATCTCCATCAACCAGACCCCGCACGAACTGCCCGAAGGCGCCACCGTGGCCGACGCCGTGGCCGCCATCGCGGCGCGCCCGCCTTTCGCCGTGGCGGTGAACACCACCTTTGTGCCCAACACCGCTTACGCAGCCCACCGGCTGCAGCCCGGCGACCGCGTGGAAATCATCTCGCCCGTGACCGGGGGCTGATGCAGCACCTGAAATTTGAAGAAAATAAGCCCTCTGCGCGCGCCCATCAAGCCCTGACAGCTATCAAAAACATAGTAACCACATGACCACTCCGACGCCCCAAGACCCGCTGGTGCTGTACGGCCAGACCTTCGCCAGCCGCCTGTTGCTGGGCACCTCGCGCTACCCCTCGCCCGCCGTGCTCGAAGCTGCCGTGCTGCGCGCCCGGCCCGCCATGGTCACCGCCTCGCTGCGCCGCCAGGGCAGCAACCCGGCCGAAAGCGGCAGCAGCTTCTGGGAGCTGCTGCGCAAGCTCAACGTGCCTGTGCTGCCCAACACCGCTGGCTGCCACAGCGCGCAAGAGGCCATTACCACTGCACAGATGGCGCGCGAGGTGTTCAACACCCCGTGGATCAAGCTGGAGCTGATCGGCGACGACTACACCCTGCAGCCCGACACGCTGAACCTGGTGGGCGTGGCCGAGCACCTCATCAAGGAAGGTTTTCAGGTGCTGCCCTACTGCACCGAAGACTTGGTGCTGTGCCAGCGCCTGGTAGACGTGGGCTGCCAGGCCGTGATGCCCTGGGCCGCGCCCATCGGCACCGGCCGGGGCCCGGTCAACCCCTACGCGCTGCAGACGCTGCGCGAGCGCCTTCAAGTCCCCATGCTGGTGGACGCGGGCCTAGGCCTGCCGTCACACGCCTGCCAGGTCATGGAATGGGGCTTTGACGGTGTGCTGCTGAACACCGCCGTGGCCCTGGCGCAAGACCCCGTGGCCATGGCCGGTGCGTTTGCCGATGCCGTAGGCGCCGGGCGCGCTGCCCGCCTGGCCGGTGCCATGGCCGCGCAGGATGCAGCCCAGCCCAGCACCCCCGTGCTGGGCACCCCTTTCTGGCACCACGCCCATGCATGACACCACCGCCCTGGCGCACGCCATCCTGAGCCACCACGCGGCCACCTTTGCGGGTTTTGCGCCCGAGCCCATGCCTGCCCCCACCTCGCAAGAGCCCGTCTACCTGGCGGCGCTGCAGGCCTGCAGCCAGCTGGGTTTCATCGCCCACGACGCCGAATGCCTGGCCCGCGCCTGGCAGGCGCGCGCCCTGCGCACCGGCAGCGCGCAGCCCGAGGTGTGGCCCGACGCCCCGGAGGACTTTGGCCTGCAACCCCTGCCGCGCGCCCACCAGTTCGCGCCCAGCCCTGATCACCTGGGCCTGTACGCCGTGCTGCCCGACGCCGCCTGGGTAGGCCGCATGGCCCGCGCGGGCGTGCCCACGGTGCAGCTGCGCTTCAAGTCCGATGACGCGGCCGCGATTGCGCGGGAGGTGCGCGCCGCCGTGTTGGCCGTGCAGGGCACGGGCGCGCTACTGTTCATCAACGACCACTGGCGCGTGGCCATCGACTCAGGCGCCTACGGCATCCACCTGGGCCAGGAGGACCTGGACGCGCTGAGTGCCCCCGAATTGCAGGCGCTGCACGGCTCCGGCCTGCGCCTGGGCGTCAGCACCCACGGTTATGCCGAAATGGTGCGCGCCGACGCCGTGGGCCCCAGCTACATCGCTATGGGGGCCGTGTTCCCCACCACGCTCAAGAAAATGGCCACCGCCCCCCAGGGGGTGGGCCGGTTGGGGGTGTATGCGCGGCTGATGCGCCACTACCCGCAGGTGGCGATTGGCGGCATTGGCGCCGAGCAGTTTGCGCAGGTGCTGGCCACGGGGGTGGGCTCCATCGCCGTGGTGCGGGCGCTGGTGAACGCGGCAGATCCTGAGGGCGCCGCAGCCCAGCTGATGCAGCACATGGCGCCCATGCCCACCTAAAGACTGCCCCGGGGGCCTGGCACACAACGCCAGGGCCCTGGAAGCGCCGCGCCGCGCATTGGCGGCGGTGTATTGGTGTGGCACCCACCCGCTTGATGCCATTCACGCTGCGCGTATCACTGCGCGTGTCGAAGCGCCGCAGCAGGCCAAGGGCCAGTGGCCCCGGCCTTTTACTTGCTGCGGTCGGTCTTGTGTTTCATCTGCTCCAGCTCCAGCCGCAGTTCCATCAGGTCGTTCTCCATGCCAAAACCCACGGCCTGCCCGGAGGATGGCGGGGGCGTCACGGGCACGGGCGGAAGGTCGCTGAGGGTCAGGTGCAGGGGCTCGGACAGGTCGAGGTCCAGCGGCGCATTGCCACTGTCTGCGCCCATGGCTGCCGGGGCGGTGGACACGGGGGCGCTGTTGTCACTAGCCGGGGCCGAGCGTGGCGACATGGCCCCAAAGTCAAACTCCAGGCTGGCTGCAAGCGAATCCAGCGGCGCGTCGTCCCGCAGCGATGCAACCGGCGCCACAGCGGGGGCCACGGGCGGTTCTGCCACCAGGGCCTCGACCCGGGGCGGCGCCAGCGGGGTGGTCCGCTTGCGTGGCGGGGGCTCGCCCCGTGCGCTGGCGGGGGTGGTCTGCGCGATGGACAGCAGCAGCAGCAGGTCGTCGTAGGCCGCAAGGTCAAACGGCTCCACCGCCTCGGCCCCGGTGCGGCGGAACAGGAGCTTCTCCAGCAACCCGAGCACCTCGGGAGACGTCCACGCGGCTTCGATGTCGGCCAGCGCGTCGGTGTAGTGGTAGAGCATGCGCCCCGTGCGGTGGAAGCCGGAAAACTCCGGCACCTGCGCATTGAAGGACTGCATGAACTGCGCACGCAGCTGGGCAAACTCGTCCACGCGGCTGAGCGTGTGGTACAGCTGCAAAAGCTCCAGATAGGCCAGCGGCGAGGTCTCGCGGTGCTCGGCAATGTGGTTCTTCAAGACCTCGATGGCCTGCTGGTGCTCGCCCACCGAAATGAAGAATTCAGCCTGCTGCTGGATGTCAAAAAGCTCTTCGGGGTTGACGATGTGCAGCGATGCCGATGCCGCAGCGGGTGATGGCGGCGCCACCGGCACCGGCGGCTTGGACAGCGGCGCCGGAGCGCTGGCCACCGGGGGTTTGGAGACAACGCTGCTCGCAACCGCCGCTGCCGCCACCGGCGCCGGGCTGGGCGCAGGCACGGTGACTGGCGACGATGGCGCCATGGAGGCGGGGCCCTCTTCGGGCAAAGGCTGGGTGTCGGACGGCAGCCAGGAATCTCCGGGATGGGGCGCCAGGCCCAGCGCCTCCTCGGCCACGGTGGCATCGCGCGCGCCCAAGGCCACCGAGTCGCCCCAGGCCCGCACGGCGTTCTGGGAGGCGTTGCGCAGGCGCACCCACATCCACGCAACCCCCAGCAGGGCCAGTGCCAACAAGGCCCCCAGCGCATACACGATGGCCGCCGGGAAGCGCTCTTGCTCGGCCAATTCCAGCTGCTGCTGCAACTGCGCGGCGGCGGCACGGTCTTTGGCGGCCTGCGCGCGCAGGGCGGCGGCCTCGGACTCCAGCGTTTTCAGTTGCTCGCTGTCCTTGAGCAGGGTTTCCGGCTGCGCGTTCAGCGACTTCCACAGCGCAATGGCTTGCGCGCGCTGCACCGACATTTCCTCAGACGGCGTGACCGTGAGTTCGGTGCTGGAACGCAGCGGAACCGGGCTGTCCAGCCAGATGTCCAGGGGCTCCAACACCAGGCGGGGGCGCTGGGCGGGCGCGGTGCCCGCCGCCAAGGCCTTGGCAGGGGCCGGTGCACGTGCAGCAGGCCGCGCAGGGGCCGGGGCTGCAGGCCGGACCACGATGGGCGCCCGGGGTACAGCGGACTGGCGCGTGGCGGGCTGGTCGGCAGGGACTGGTACTGCGCCACTGCCTGATGCCGCCGCCGGGGGCCGGGCGGCCTCGCTCCCTCGGGCAGCGGGCAGGCGCGACAGATCCACCGGCAGCGCCGACGCCGAGCGCGTGGCAATGGTCGGGAGGTCAGAGAGAAATGTGTATGTGCGTGTGGTTTTGCCCGCACACCCGGCCGTGAGGGTTACGGTGAGCACAGGTTCATCCAGCGCAATGGATGCCATGACCCGCACGCCCGATGGGCGGCCCCGCACTTCAGGCAGAGGGATGACACGCACCTTGCTGTCGCCAATCGCGTTGTCGCCCGCCACCAGCTTCGCCGAGACGCAAGACGACGCGACATCGGTGCCCGGGTCGGGCTGCAATTCAAACGTCAGATCGACAGGAGATCCCAACACCACCGTGCCGCTGCCACTGCCCAGCGACAGCGCCGAAGCACCGGCTGCAAACGCCCACAGCCCCGGCCCAAAAATAGTGTTACGGATTTTCACAATAAGTTCTGTTCCTGGTCTGAGGCATTCTTGCACACAAGTCCCAGATAAGGCCAGAGCCATAATGGCGCTATGAAAATTCAGTTTCCCACCATCGCCATCGTGGGCACCGGCGCCATGGGCCGGGGCATCGCCCAAATCGCAGCCCAGGCCGGCAGCCAGGTTTTTCTGCTGGATGCCAACCCCGGCGCCGCCGATGCGGCCCAGGCGGCACTCCAGGAGCAATGGAACAAACTGGTGGCCAAAGGCCGCATCGATGCCACACAGGCCAGTGAGCTGGTGGCACGGCTGCACCCCGTCAAGGCCGTGGCCGACCTGGCGGGCTGCGACCTGGTGGTGGAGGCCATCGTGGAGCGCCTGGACGTGAAGAAGGCGCTGTTTGCCGAGCTGGAAGCCGTGGTGCGCCCGGACGCCGTGCTGGCCACCAACACATCCTCCTTGTCCGTCACCGCCATCGGCGCGGGCCTGCAGCGGCCCGAGCGCCTGGCAGGCTTCCACTTCTTCAACCCGGTTCCACTCATGAAGGTGGTGGAAGTGATTGCCGGGCTCAAGACCGATGCTGGCGTGTGCGCCGCACTGGCCGCCTATGCAAAACAAATGGGCCACACCCCTGTGCAGGCGCAAGACACGCCCGGCTTCATCGTGAACCACGCCGGGCGCGGCTTTGGCACCGAGGCGCTGCGCATCGTGGGCGAAGGCGTGGCGGATTTCGCCACCATCGACCGCATCCTGCGCGACCAGGTGGGCTTCAAGCTCGGGCCGTTCGAGCTGATGGACCTCACGGCACTCGACGTGTCGCACCCGGTGATGGAATCCATCTACCGCCAGTATTACGACGAGCCCCGCTTTCGCCCCAGCGTGATCACGGCGCAGCGCCTGGCCGGTGGCATCGTGGGCAAGAAGGTGGGCGAAGGCTTCTACCGCTATGTGGATGGCGCGGCCCAGGTGCCCGCCGATGCCCCGGCGCCCGTCGTCAACGACATCCCGCCCGTCTGGGTGTCTCCGCGTGCTGCCCGGCGCGCCGAGCTGTACCAGCTGCTCAAGGACCTGGGCGCCACCATTGAAACCGGCCAATCCCCTTCGCCCCACGCCATCACGCTGGTGGCGCCGCTGGGCTTTGACGTGACCACCGTGGCCGTGGTGGAACGGCTGGACCCGGCGCGCACCATCGGCATCGACATGCTCATCGACGACGCCGCCACCAAACGCCGCGTGCTGGCCACCAACCCCGCCACGCGCGTGGACATCCGCAATGCGGCGCATGCGCTGTTTGCGCGCGACGGCAAGGCCGTGAGCGTGATCCGCGACAGCGGCGGTTTTGTTACCCAACGCGTGGTGGCCACCATCGTCAACATCGCGGCCGACATCTGCCAGCAAGGTATCTGCTCACCCAAGGACCTGGAGACTGCCGTGACCCTGGGCCTGGGCTACCCGCTGGGCCCATTGGCCATGGGCGACCGCTGGGGGCCCACCAACATCCTCGAAGTGCTGTTCAACATGCAGACTGTGTATGGCGACACCCGCTACCGCCCCAGCCCCTGGCTGCGTCGGCGCGGCGCCATCGGCCTGAGCTTGAGCCACGTCGAAGAAGCCTGATCGCCCCGCACCACGGCCACTCCACCTAAGACCGCCATGCCCGCAGAACTCCGAAGCACCAGCCAGGGCCAGACCCTGATCTTGACCCTGAGCAACCCCGAGCGGCGCAACGCCATCGACCCATCGATGTACGCGGCGGGTGTGGAGGCGCTGAGCGTGGCCGAGAGCAGCGCCGACATCCGCAGCGTGGTCATCACCGGCTCCGACGGCATGTTCTGCTCGGGTGGCAACCTGCAGCGGCTGCTGGCCAACCGCCAGCTGCCGCCCGACGTCCAGGCCCAGAGCATTGAAGGCCTGCACAACTGGATCGAGACCATCCGCACCTACCCCAAGCCGGTGATTGCAGCGGTGGAAGGCGCGGCAGCCGGTGCAGGCTTTTCGCTGGCGCTGGCCTGCGACTTCATCGTGGCGGCGCGCAATGCCGTGTTCGTGATGGCCTACAGCAACGTGGCCCTGTCGCCCGATGGGGGAGCGAGCTGGAGCCTGTCGCAGGCCCTGCCCCGCCAGATCGCCACCGAAATCCTCATGTGCGGCGACCGCATTGGTGCCGAGCGCCTGCATGCGCTGGGCCTGGTCAACCGCGTGGCCGAAGCGGGCTCTGCACTGGATGCGGCGCTCGCGCTGGCCGAGCAGCTCAACGCCAAGGCCCCCAACGCGCTGGCCAGCATCAAGGAGCTGCTGAACGAAGCCCCCCATGCCAGCCTGACCCAGCACCTGGGCCACGAGCGCGACCACTTCGTGAAGAACCTGCACCACGCCAACGGCGGCGCAGGCATTTCGGCTTTCCTCGAAAAACGCGTGCCGCGCTACGAGTAAGCCGCCACCCCATCCACGCCCCAAAGCCCCTGGCAGCCAAACCGGCTGCCAGGGGCTTTTTGCTGCGCGGCTGCGGCAGACGCGCAGGTGACAACCCTGAGGCTTTGCGCAGGTCCCTCACGCGACAATGGCCCCGTTTCCAGTCACACAAAAGACAGACCATGGACGACCCGATTCTTACTATCGAAGAACGTGAAGCGATCAACTCCGGTCGCTGGTTTTCTTCCCTCTCACCTTCGCTACGCCACGACATCCTCCGATGTGCATACGTCAAACGTTTCAAGGACGGCGCCCTGATCTGCGCACGCGGCGATCCACCCGAGGAGTGGATTGCCTGCGCACGCGGTGCGGTGCGGGTGAGCTCCACCTCCATCTCGGGCAAGCAGATCACGCTGACCTATGTGGAGCCGGGCATCTGGTTCGGCGACGTGGCGATCTTCGACGGGGACCGGCGCACGCACGACGCCTATGCGCATGGCGACACCACCATCCTGTGCGTGGCCAAGTCCGATTTCAAGAAGATCCTGGCCTCGCACGTGGAGTTCTACGAAGCCATGCTGCGCCTGCACGCGCGGCGCATTCGCCAGCTCTACGGCCTGGTGGAAGACCTCAACACCCTGCCCCTGCGCGCGCGGCTGGCCAAGCAGCTGGTGCACCTGGTGCGCAGCTACGGCATCCCCAGCCTGTCGGACGGCAGCGAGATGCGCATCGGGCTGCAACTGGCGCAGGAAGAACTGGCGCAGCTGCTGGGTGCATCGCGCCAGCGCGTAAACCAGGAGCTGAAAGCCATGGAGCGCGAGGATGCCATCCGCATCGAGCCGGGCGGCCTGGTGGTGCGCGACCGCGAGGCACTGATGCGCATTGCGGAAACCGACAACTGAAGAGCAACAACAACACACTCTCCGCCCTTCCATGAGCAACTTCGACCACTTCGTGGGCACCCGGCCCGTTTCCGACCAGCACGCGTTCGACACCGCCGCGCTGAGCGCCTGGCTCGCGCAACACATGCAGGGCTTTGAGGGGCCCCTGACGGTGGAGATGTTCAAGGGCGGGCAGTCCAACCCCACCTACAAGCTCATCACACCCGGCGCCAGCTACGTCATGCGCGCCAAGCCCGGGCCCGTGGCCAAGCTGCTGCCTTCGGCCCACGCCATCGAGCGCGAGTTTGCGGTGATGAGCGGCCTGTATGGCACCGATGTGCCCGTGCCACGCATGTTTGTGCTGTGCGAGGACGAGTCGGTGATCGGCCGCGCCTTCTACGTGATGGAGTGCATGCAGGGCCGCGTGCTGTGGGACCAGTCCCTGCCCGGCATGTCGCAGGCCGAACGCGGTGCCATCTACAACGAGATGAACCGCGTGATTGCCGCGCTGCACACGGTGAAGTTTGCCGACCGGGGCCTGGCCAGCTACGGCAAGCCCGGCAACTATTTCGACCGCCAGATCGGCCGCTGGAGCAAGCAGTACGTGGCCTCCATCACGCAGCCCATCCCCGAGATGGACAAGCTCATGGAATGGCTGCCCGCGCACATGCCCGCCAGCGCGCGCGACGAGAGCCATGTGTCCATCGTGCATGGCGACTACCGGCTGGACAACCTCATGTTCCACCCCACCGAGCCCCGCGTGATCGCCGTGCTCGACTGGGAGCTGTCCACCCTGGGCCACCCGTTGGCCGACTTCAGCTACCACTGCATGAGCTGGCACATCCCTGCCGCCATGGGCCGGGGCATTGCGGGGCAAGACCTGGCCGCGCTCGGCATCCCGAGCGAAGACAGCTACATCCGCCTGTACTGCGAACGCACCGGCATCGCCACGCCCGAGGCACTGCGCGCCGACTGGAACTTTTACCTCGCCTACAACATGTTCCGCATCGCGGCCATCCTGCAGGGCATTGCCAAGCGCGTCGAGGCGGGCACCGCCTCCAGCGCGCAGGCCAAGGCCTCGGGGGACACCGCGCGGCCCATGGCCGAGCTGGCCTGGTCGTTTGCACAGCGCGGCTGAGGACACCCGGACACAGACCAAGGCACAGACGCCGCCCCACGATTACCAACGGAGAAGAAACCCATGGACTTTGACTACTCGCCCAAAACCAAGGAACTGCAGGCCAAACTGCTCCAGTTCATGGATGACCACATCTATCCGAACGAGTCTGCCTACAAAGACGAACTGGTCGCCAACACGGCAGCAGGCAAACGCTGGAGCGCGCTCAAGACCATCGAAGACCTCAAGCCCAAGGCCCAGGCCGCCGGTTTGTGGAACCTGTTCCTGCCGGTGGACAGCGCAGCCGCCTCGGGCTACGACGGCGCAGGCCTGACCAACCAGGAATACGCACCCCTGGCCGAAATCATGGGCCGCGTGCAATGGGCCAGTGAAGTGTTCAATTGCTCAGCCCCCGACACGGGCAACATGGAAACCATCGCCCGCTACGGCGACGAGGCCAACAAGGCCCGCTGGCTCAAGCCCCTGCTAGAAGGCAAGATCCGTTCGGCCTTTGCGATGACCGAGCCCGACGTGGCATCGAGCGACGCCACCAACATCGAAACGCGCATCGAGCGCGACGGCGACGAGTACGTGATCAACGGCCGCAAGTGGTGGATCTCTGGCGCGGCCGACCCGCGCTGCGCCGTGTTCGTCACCATGGGCAAGACCGACCCCGAAGCCCCCAAGCACTCGCAGCAAAGCATGGTGCTGGTGCCCGCCGACACCAAGGGGATCACCATCATCCGCCCGCTGAACGTGATGGGCTATGACGACGCCCCCCATGGCCACGTGGAGATGACGTTCGAGAACGTGCGCGTGCCCGTCTCCAACATCCTGCTGGGCGAAGGCCGTGGCTTCGAGATCGCACAAGGGCGCCTGGGCCCTGGCCGCATCCACCACTGCATGCGCCTCATCGGCCTGGCCGAACGCGCGCTGGAGCTGATGTGCAAGCGCGCCTCCTCACGCACCGCCTTCGGCAAGACCGTGGCGCAGCAGACCGTGACGCAAGAGCGCATTGCCGAAGCCCGCTGCAAGATCGACATGGCCCGCCTGCTCACGCTCAAGGCCGCCTGGCTGATGGACGTGGCCGGCAACAAGGTCGCCAAGACCGAAATCGCCATGATCAAGGTCGTCGCCCCCAGCATGGCCTGCCAGGTCATCGACTGGGCCATGCAGGCGCACGGCGGCGGCGGCATGTGCGACGACTTCCCGCTGGCCTATGCCTACGCCGGTGCACGCACCCTGCGTTTTGCCGACGGCCCGGACGAAGTGCACCGCAACGCCATCGCCAAGTGGGAGCTGGGCAAGTACGGCACCTATGGCCGCGATGCGGGGGTGCCGATCACGCGCGGGGCTTGAGCGAGGACAGTCTTTGAGGCCCTTCGGGCCTCCCTCCCCCGCTTTTGCACCGGTGCGCGGTGCGGGCGGGGGATACCGCCCTCGCTGCAGGGTGGCATTGCTAGAGGAGCCTCGTCGGAAGAGCGCCAGTTTTATAGGCTGCATTAGCTCTGTAGGCCGTGAAGGTCCTCTTCGTGCCCTGAACCGAAGATGCCCTCATTCCCCAGCTATCATTGATTCAAAACACGGCTTGGCTTGATCTCATCCCGAAGCGTGCAGTTGGAGAACACGGTATCAAAGCCATGGACGGTGAACACATTCTTGGCGAAATCGATACCAACGGTGACCATGGCGTTCGTGGATTTCCCATTTCAACAAACGGGTGAGCTGATGAGGGATCGTTCTTCACATCCCGGCACCCAAATGCCATATCGGCAACTGCGCGGACCACTTGGGACAGAGAGGTCCCTTTCGTTCGTTAAGTCCAACCCGAGCAGAGTGGGAATAGTCTCGCTTTTTGCCGCGCTTATGTTCGGCCCGATTTCCGCACACGGAAGAACTCCGGCGCGGCATGCGGTTGATGTCTACTTCGCGCCCAATTCTGCAGTGCTCAATAGCAGTGAGATAGAACGAGTTTTAGAGCCTGCGAGGACCAAATGCGGCGGGTCATTTGCCCTGTATTTTGCAGTCGGCCACGCCGACTCATCCGAGTCGGGCGACAAGATGCTCCTATCAACTGCTCGGGCCGCCGCTGTGGCAATCCACATTCTTCGAACGTTTCCCGAGCTCGGCCCTGTCACTTGGTTTGTGGGCAAGAGCGACATGCAACCAGCTGCTGGCAACAGGACTGCAAACGACCGCGCGAAGAATCGCCGAACTGAGATCGAGATTGTCTGTAATCCGTCTGAGCGGACACCATGAGTGCATGCCTTCTTTTCGTGCGTTCTCGTCCAAGAGCAAGCTTGCAACCGTAAAGCGGGGCCATAGGGCCTCGTTGCTTTGGTTGCTGGCTCAAACGCACGAACCCCCTACCGCTCCACATTCGGCAAATCATCCGGCCCCGCCACCGACATGGGCGGCAGGTTCTGCATGGCCGCCTGGGCGCCTATCAACAGCATCTGCGTGGCGTGTGCGATCTCGGGCAGGCTGCGCTCGGTGTGTTCCATGCGCAGATAGACCTTGCCGCGCACCAGCATCAGTACCAGCGGGGACTGCGCACGGGCGGCGCTGTGTTCGCCTTCGAGGAAGTTGAGCAGTTGCGACACCACGGGCGCGTGGATCCAGCGCTGGGCCACGTCGATGCGCTCGGCGATCACCGCAAAATGCTGGCGGAAGGAGGCGGGCAGGCCGGGCCAGGTCATCTCTTCGTACATGGCCAGCCAGCGCATTTCTTCGGGCAGGTTGGCGTTCACCGTGGTCTGCAGCGTGTCGGTGATGGCGTTGTAGGCGCTGCCCTCCAGCGCTTCGTGCAGGGATCGGTTCAGCACCATCACGGCGGCATCCGGGTCAGCGCCTACGTCGGCGCGGCCGCGCAGCTCCAGGCCCCGCACATAGTCGCGGGTGGGGGCGCCACATTCCAGCCGCCAGGGGTGGCCGCCCACGTCGCCGCCGAGGTCGAAATGCCCCTCGGTGGCCGACGGCACGATGGCCAGCTGCTGCGATGCGGCCCAGCGGGCCACTTCCTTGTTGGTGACGGGCCGGGCGGCGGAGCCACCGGACGGGCTGAAGGCTTTGCGCAGGCGATCGAACATGGCCAGGGGGAAGCGGGTGCTTCGCAAGAGTCGCGGGTACGGGCATTATTGAGGGCATTGGCTGACGGAGATAGCCCCCCGAGGGAAAAGCCTCCTCGAGTCACCTGCGACGCCTTCCCCGAAGGAGGACGCAACCGGTGGCCTAGGGCGTGTCATCATTCGGAGCCAGACAAAGCTCTGGGGTTACAGCCTCTCACGCCAGCCACACCATGGAGGCAGCCAAGTGAATCGCCCCCAGGAAGTTGCAGGCGGTCTTGTCGTAACGCGTGGCAATGCCCCGGTATTGCTT
>NZ_LUKZ01000009.1:778196-1301734 GCF_001633105.1 Acidovorax sp. GW101-3H11 | reverse complement strand
AGACGCTGCTGCGGCGCATGGCGCTGCAGGTGCTCAAGAGCGACACCTCGGTGAAGGTGGGGGTGCAGGCCAAGCGCAAGCGAGCGGGCTGGGATGTGGGCTATCTGGCCCATGTCCTGGGCATCAGGGTTTAGATGCGATTGCCCTGTCCGCAGCGCTAAGGCAAACCCGCTGGGGTGCCACGCCCGCGCTGGGTGGTGGCCAAGACAGGTTGCGGCCTGCGCCAGCGGTGCCAGGCACGCCAGCCCAGCAGCGCCGCCAGGATGGCGGCGTACAGCGCCACTTCGGCAAAATCGTTCTTCCCGGCACGCATCCAGAAGAAGTGCAGGATGCCCAAACCCGCCACCGCGTAGACCGTGCGGTGCAGCGCCTGCCAGCGCTTGCCCCCCAGCGCCTTGATGGCCCGGTTGAACGAGGTGCCAGCCAGCAGCGCCAGCAGCAGCAGCGCCAGCGATCCGACCAGGATGAACGGCCGCTTGGCGATGTCGCGCAGGATGTCTGCCAGGTCAAAGCCCATGTCAAACCAGCTGTAGCTCAGCAGGTGCAGCAGCCCATAGAAAAACACGAACAAGCCCAGCATGCGCCGAAACCGCGCCAGCTGCGGCGTGGCCGTGAGCACACGCAGCGGCGTGACGGCCAGCACCAGGCACAGCGCCCGCAGCGTCCAGTCGCCCGTGGCGCGGATCAGGGCTTCTGCGGGGTTGGCGCCCAGCTGGCTGGTGGCAGTGGCCACCACCAGCCACACCAGGGGCAGCAGGCACAGCACAAACACCAGGGGTTTGGTGGCGGGATGGAGCAGGAGTTTGCGCATGGGGATCGGTGCCTGTCCTGAATGCTGCGGCCTCCACGCATGGAAGGCCGGGCAAAAGACAGGGCCCAGAGAACGTCAGGCGGTCGCCAGGGGTCAGTAGAACTTCTTGAGGTCCATGCCCGCATACAGCTGGCCGACCTGGGCTTCGTAGCCGTTGAACATCAACGTCTTGCGCTTCTTGGCAAACAGGCCGTCTTCGCCAATGCGCCGCTCGGTGGCCTGGCTCCAGCGCGGGTGGTCCACCTCGGGGTTCACGTTCGAATAGAAGCCATATTCCTGCTTGGCCGCCTTGTTCCAGGCCGTGCCCGGCTCCTTCTCGACGAAGCGGATCTTGACGATGCTCTTGGCGCTCTTGAAGCCGTACTTCCAAGGCACCACCAGGCGCACCGGCGCGCCATTCTGGTTGGGCAACACTTCGCCATACATGCCAAAAGCGAGCAAGGTCAGGGGGTTCATGGCCTCGTCCAGCCGCAGACCTTCCACATACGGCCAGTCGAGCACGCGCGAGCCCACATAGGGCATGGTGGCCTTGTCGGCCAGGGTCACAAACTCCACGTACTTGGCGCTGCCCTGCGGCTCCACGCGCTTGATGAGCTCCGCCAGCGAATAACCCACCCAGGGGATCACCATGGACCAGCCTTCCACGCAGCGCAGGCGGTAGATGCGCTCTTCCTGCGCGCTGAGCTTGATCAGGTCTTCGATGCCGTACTTGCCGGGCTTCTTGACCAGCCCTTCCACTTCCACCGTCCAGGGGGTGGTCTTGAGCGTGTGGGCGTTGCGCGCCGGGTCGGCCTTGTCGGTGCCGAATTCGTAGAAGTTGTTGTAGGTGCTCGCGTCCTTGTAGTCGGTGAGCTTTTCCATCGTGACCGCGCCCGCCACGGTGGACTTGGCGCCCGCCAGCGCTGCCAGCTTGTTGGGCCGCACCACCTGGGCTTGCTGCGCGAGCGCCTCGCGGCCTGCCCAGGCTGCCATCGCGGCACCTGCCGCGCCGCCCGCCATGAGCTTGAGCATCTGGCGCCGGTCTTCGTAGACCGCGCGGGGCGTGATTTCGGAGGGATGGGGGTGGTGGAAACCCGAGTCGCGCGGGGGGATCAGCATGGGGAGGCTCCGGTCGTGGTCTGGTGGAAACAGCTGCAGCGGTAGAGCCGCACAACTGTTAGTTCGTTCCCTGGACCGCGCAGGTTACACCGACGACGCAATAGTTGCCGTCGCCTGCGCCGATGCCCGACCGGGCCCCTATCCCTTCAACCCATCACAGCGTGCCGTAGCTGTGCAGCCCGCTCAGGAACATGTTCACCCCCAGGAACGCGAAGGTGGTGACCGCCAGCCCCACCAGCGCCCACCATGCCGACACCGTGCCGCGCAGGCCCTTCATGAGCCGCATGTGCAGCCAGGCCGCGTAGTTGAGCCAGACGATCAGCGCCCAGGTCTCCTTCGGGTCCCAGCTCCAGTAGCCGCCCCAAGCCTCGGCCGCCCACAGGGCGCCCAGCACGGTGGCAATGGTGAAAAACGCAAAGCCCACGGCGATGGACTTGTACATCACGTCGTCCAGGATCTCGAACGACGGCAGGCGCGCCGCGATGCGCTTGCGGCCCAGCAGGATGCCCGCGACGATGAGCGCGGAGATGCCGAAGTACACCATCCAGTAGCTGCCGCCGTTCTCGGTGGCGCCCTGGCGGAAGACGATGGGCTCGAAACACAGCACCACGCCCAGCAGCCACAGCGGCGCCAGCTTGTACCAGCGGGTTTCGGTGGCCTGTTGTTTGATCAGGTAGGCAAAGGCCACCATGGCGGCCAGCGCAAAGGTGCCGTAGCCGATGAAGTTGGCGGGCACGTGCAGCTTCATCCACCAGCTCTTGAGGGCGGGCACCAGGGGCTGGATTTCATGCGCCTCGCGCACCACGGTGTACCAGAGCAAGAAGCCCACGGCCGCGCTCACCACCAGCATCACAAACCCGCCCAGTGCGCGCGTGTCGTACTGCTCTTCGTAGTAGAGGTAGAACGCCGCCGTCATCCAGCAGAACAACACAAACACCTCGTACAGGTTGCTCACGGGGATGTGGCCGATGTCCGGGCCGATGAGGTAGCTCTCGTACCAGCGCACCAGCGTGCCGATGAGCGCCATGGCCACCGCCAACCAGGCAATGCGCGAGCCCAGCATGCCCATGGTGCGGCCCTCGCCGCGTGAGAACATGCCGATCCAGTAGAACGCCGTGCTGATGAAAAACAGCATGCTCATCCACAGGATGGCCGACTGGCTGGAGAGGAAATACTTGAGGCCGAACACCGTGTCCGCCCGCGCCAGGCTGCCCGCCCCGTCCTGCTGGTACAGCCCGATCGCCATCAGCGCCACGGCCGCCACGATGAGCAGCAGCACCCGCAGCGGGCGCCAGAACCAGCACAGCCAGATCGTGCACGGGATGGTGCCGATCAGGATGCCTTTTTCGTACCCGTCCATGAAGCTGCCATACCGCTGCAGCGCGTAAAGACCACCCACGGTCACGATGGCGGCAAACAGCCAGTCCAGCCAGTTGCGGCGGGCAAAGAAGCCCTCGTTCAGGGTGATCGTCGTGGTGGTCGAGGAAGAGGTCGCGGTGTTCATGCGGTACCTTCGCGGGGCGATGCCCCGATCAGTTTGTGTGCGAGCTGTGCAAACTCCTGGTCACTGTCCAGCGTCTTGCGGTTGGTGGACAGCGCCATGGTGGCGTGGGTGCGCCCTTCCTGGGGGGCTACCCACACCCATACGCGCCGCTCCCGCACGTACAGCATGGCAAAAATGCCCAGGATCAGCAAGGCGCAGCCCAGATAGACAATGTTCTTGCCAGGGGCGCGCGCCACCTGGAACACGCTGGCCTGCACCTGGGTGAAGTCCTTGAGTTCGAACGCCAGCGGCGCAGGGTAGATCTGTGCGTCCGACAGCGAGAGCACGGCCTGCGTCATGAAGCCCTGGGTGCGGTCGTCGTGTTGCAGCGGCGCCTGGCCCGCCTGCTTGCGCGCGAGCTGGGCCACCTCGAACAGCGTGCCGTTGAGGATGCGCACCAGCACCTCGCCCGCCCGCGCACGCTCGGCCTCGGGCACGTTGGCCTCCATGAAGTCCGACACGGCCTGCAGGCCGCCCGTGGGCTTGCCCGCCACCATGCCTTCGCCCGCAAACAGCGCCAGCGCACGGGATGCCGAAAGGCGCAGCTGCTCGGCCAGCTCGGGCCGCGACGAATCCATGGCCTGCGACAC
This sequence comes from Acidovorax sp. GW101-3H11, assembly GCF_001633105.1. GTDB lineage: Bacteria > Pseudomonadota > Gammaproteobacteria > Burkholderiales > Burkholderiaceae_C > Acidovorax. The sequence goes on along the minus strand of NZ_LUKZ01000009.1, from coordinate 1,297,692 downwards.
ATAGCGGCGCACGGCCTGCTCGCGCGCATCGGGGTCGGCCAGCAGGGCCTTCATGCGCAGGAACCCGTCCATGCTGCCGTTGTCGTCCGCAGGCACGCGCAGGTAGCGGAAAGGGTCGGCAGGCGACTCGCGCACGCCGAGCAGGAACACCGGCACGCCGTCGCCCGTGTCCACCGGCAGCATGTAGTTGTGGAACTCGCGCGCCTGGCCCGCAGCGTCGCGCAGCTTGTAGCTCACGCTCGGGCCCACATTGCGCAGCTCTTTTTTGGTCACGGTCTTGTTGGCGGCGCCCAGGCGGGACTCCACCGATTCGCGCAGGTCCACCTTGCGCACATCGGCGCCGCTGCCGCCGGGGCCTGCGCCGCCAAAGTTCTCGACGTTGATGGTGCGCAGCGCCGTGAACTCCAGCGTCAGCGTGTCGCTGCCCGGGCCACCGCCCTTGTTGGTGAGCTGGGTGGAGCCCCCCACCACACCTTCCACGTCAAACGGCTTGGCGCCTGCCACCATGGGCGCGGCGCGCAGCTTGAGGTGCGAGCCGCCGTCGTCAAAGCTCGACTGGTAGATCTCGATGCCTTTGTAGCTGGCCGGGTGGTTCACCTCCACACGCGCCGGGGTCTTCTCGCCCGTGGCCTTGTCGTGGATGACGATCTCGCTGGCAAACAGCTTGGGCATGCCGGTGGAGTAATGCTCCACGATGAACTTCTTGAGTTCGATGGCGAAGGGCAGGTCCTGCAGCAGCACGCCGTCGGACTGGTTCAGGATGGCCGTGCTCGACTGCGTGCCCTCGGCCACCAGCAGGTTGCCCCGGAAGGTGGGATTGCGCTCGGACAGCCGGTGCTCGGGCTTCACATCGGCAATCAGCCCGCCGCCCTGGTAGGGCGTCTTGCCACCCAGCAGCATCTGGGCGCGCACGATGAGGTCGCCGTCCAGCAGGCCGCCCACACACACCAGCACGATGGCGCTGTGCGCCGCGATGTAGCCGATCTTGTTGGCCGCGCCCGCCTTGGCCGCCACCATCCAGCCCGTGCCGGGGCCTGCGGCGGTGTCGCGCTGCTGCAGGCGCACCTTCCAGCCGCCACCGGCCAGCAGGGCGCCCATGCGGCGTGCCTCAGCCTCGGCCGATGCGGGCAGGTCGGCCTGCGCCTTGTGGTGGAAGGCCTTGAGGCTTTGCTCGCGGATGTTTTCCTTGTAGGCCTTGAGGTCCACCAGGATCTTGGGCGTGTTGCGGGCAATGCACAGCGAGGTGCTGATCACCAGGAACGCGAGGATCAGCAGGAACCACCAGGCGCTGTACACCGCGTTGAGCTGGATGGCGCCAAACAGCTCAGCCCAGAACGGCCCGAACTGGTTGACGTAGTTGACTGCAGGCTCATGCTGCTTGAGCACCGTGCCGATCACCGAGGCAATACAGATCACCGTCAGCAGCGAGATGGCGAACCGCATGGAGGACAGCAGTTCGATCCCGGCGCGCCAGGCCTGGGAACCAGACTGGATGCGAAGGCCTTGGGTGTTGTCGGACATGGATAAAACGGGTCTGCGAAGCGCGAAAGAAAAAGGGCGGGACCATCTGTGGAGATGGACCCGCCCTTTTTGGGGTTGTTATTGGCGGTAGGTTCCGTGCGGCCCGGTTCAAAAAACCTCAAGGGGCCACGGTTTGACGAAGATCAATCAGCGCAGGCCGGCGATGTAGTCCGAGACGGCCTTGATTTCCTTGTCATTGAGCTTGGCGGCCACCTGGGTCATCTGCAGGCTGTTGCTGCGCGAACCGTCGCGGAACATGTTCAGCTGCGACACCGTGTAGTCGGCATGCTGGCCCGCCAGACGGGGGTACTGTGCCGGGATGCCCGCACCGTTAGGGCTGTGGCAGCCTGCGCAGGCCGCGATGTTGCGGTCGGCAATGCCGCCACGGTAGATGCGCTCGCCCAGGGCGACCAAGTCCTTGTCCTTGGCAAAACCAGCCTTGGCGGGCTTGGAGGCCACCCAGTAGGAGATGTTGCGCATGTCGTCATCCGACAGGGCGGCTGCAAAACCCTTCATGACAGCGTTGTTGCGCTTGCCCGACTTGAATTCCTGCAGTTGCTTGACCAGGTATTCGGGGTGTTGCTGCGACAGCTTGGGGTTGGCCGCGATGGCCGAATTGCCGTCAGCGTTGTGGCAGGCCGCACACACGGCGGTGAAGCTGGCCTCGCCCTTGACGAGATCCGGCTTGGCCACCTTCGGGGCGTCGCCCGCCGCGTGGGCCGAGAAAACAGGTGCTGCCAGTGCGGCAGCCGTCAGCAAGGAGGCGAGCAACTTCATATCGAGGGTGTATGTTTATGTGCGCAAAACCGCGCGATTCTACAATGAGGCTTCCCTGCCTCCCAATTTCTCATGACGACTTCTCCTACCGTGCCAGTTGCTGGCTCCCTTCCGCCCGCACCCGACGCCAAGATCGCCATGGGCTGGATGCACACGGCCAGGTTCCTGACCACGGCCGCGCAGCTGCACCACCTGCCGCCCATCGATGTGCCCGAAATCGCCTTCGTGGGCCGCTCCAACGCAGGCAAATCCACCTGCATCAACACGCTCACGCAGCAAAAGCAGCTGGCGTTTGCCTCCAAAAAACCTGGCCGCACGCAGCACATCAACCTGTTCTCGCTAGGCAAACAGGGCGTGACCGACGCCGTGCTGGCCGACCTGCCCGGCTATGGCTATGCCGCCGTGTCGCGCTCGGACAAGGTGCGCTGGCAGCAGGTGATGGTGAACTACCTGGTCAGCCGCACCAGCCTCACCGGCATCGTGCTGCTGTGTGATCCGCGCCTGGGCCTGACCGAGCTGGACGAGGCCCTGCTCGAAGTGGTGCGCCCCCGCGTCGAAGAAGGCCTGAAGTTCCTCATCGTGCTGACCAAGGCCGACAAGCTCACGCGCGCCGAGCAGGCCAAGGTGCTGTCGATTACGCGACTGCATGCAGGCGGCGGCGAGGTGAAGATGTTCTCGGCCCTCAAGAAGCAAGGGGTGGACGACGTGGCCCAGCTGCTGTGGCAGTGGGCCCACCCGGTGCGCCCTGCGGCTGAGCCCGAAGCCGCCGACGCCGGTGCACCACCTGCCGGGGCAGACGCCGCCCCTGAAAACTCAGACAAAAACAGCCTCTAGCGCGCGACCATCGTGCGCTAGAAGCTATTTAATTGATAGCAATAGCGCCATGATCCAGCAAAACGCCGTTTCCCTTCCCCATGGCATCACCCTGCACTGCCGCACCAGCGGCGTGGCGGGGCGCCCGGTGCTGCTGTTCCTGCACGGGTTTCCCGAGGGGGCCTTCATCTGGGACGAGCTGCTGCTGCATTTCTCCCGCCCCGAAAACGGCGGCTACCGCTGCGTGGCGCCCTACCTGCGCGGGTTTGGCCCGTCCAGCAGCCCGCCCGAGGTAGAGGCCTACCGCGCCAAACACCTGGTGCAGGACCTGGTCGCGCTGATCGCCCACGAATGCCCCGGCGGCGCGCTGGAATGCCTGGTGGCGCACGACTGGGGCGGCGCCGTGGCCTGGAACCTGGCCAACCAGCAGCCGCAGCTGATGAAGCGGCTGGCGATCATCAACTCCCCCCATCCCGGCGCGTTTGTGCGCGAGCTGGCGCACAACGCCGCCCAGCAGGCGGGTAGCCAGTACATGCACTTCCTGTGCCGCCCGGACGCCGAGGCGCTGCTGGCGGACGACGACTTCCGCCGCCTGTTCGGCTTCTTCGACGCGCCGGATGGCAGTACCCCCGCCTGGCTCACCGACAGCGTGCGCGCCCAGTACCGCGCGCTGTGGCAGCAGGGCCTGACCGGCGCCTGCAACTACTACCGCGCCAGCCCCATCCGCCCGCCACGGGATGGCGACCCGGGCGCACAGGCCATCACCTTGCCCGACAGCATGCTCACCGTGACCGTGCCCACGCTGGTGCTGTGGGGCCTGGACGACCCGGCCCTGCTGCCGGGCCTGCTCGATGGCCTGCCGGGCTGGGTGCCGCAGCTGCAGTTGCAGCGGGTGGAGGGCGCATCGCACTGGATCGTGCATGAGCACCCGGAGCGCGTAGCCCTGGAGTTGCAGCGCTTCTTTCATCAAAAAACATAGCTACCAAGGCATGCTGGACGCGCGGTAATGGCCATTTTTGCCATAAAACTGAGATCCAATAACGGCCCCAAGCCGCGCCGCCCGGGCGGAGCCCCAGCGCCAGAGGTCAGTACACCGAATCCTCACCCTCGGGCCGGGTCTTGAAGCGCTTGTGCACCCAGTAGTACTGCTCGGGCATGGTGTCGATCACGGCCTGCAGCTCGCGGTTCATACGCACGGTGTCGGCATCGGCGTCGTCGGTGGGGTAGTCGGCCCAGGCGGGCGAGACCTCGGCCACATAGCCTGTGGGCGTCATGCGCGAATACACGCCCACCACCTTGGCGCGCCCCAGCCGCGCAAAACGCGACAGCGACGGGATGGTGGCCGCCGTCACGCCGTAGAACGGCACAAACAGCGAGTCATTGCGGCCATAGTCCATGTCCGGCAGCAAATACAGCAGGCCCCCTTTGCGCAGGCTGGAGATGATGGGCTTGACCCCATCGGCACGGTTGAGCATGCGCACGTCGCCAAAACGCTGGCGCCCGGCCATGAACCAGGCATCCACCGCCGGGTCGGGGTGGGTGGCAAAAATCGAGGTGAAAGCGCGCTGCGTGTTCAGCGGCAGCGCCAGGCCACCCGCGTCCATGCCGTAGAAATGCGGCGCGAACAGGATGGTGGGCGTGTCGCCCTCCAGCTCGTGCACGGCGCCCGTGAGGCGCACGCGCTGCTCGACCACCGCACGCGGTGCAGCCCAGAGCCAGCTGCGGTCCAGCCAGGCCTGGCAGAACGCCACAAAATTGGCCCGTGCCACAGCCCGGCGGCGCGCCTCGGTCCAATCAGGAAAACACAGCGCCAGGTTGCGCAGCGCCACCTTGCGCCGCCGCACCACCAGCACATAGGCCACCTGCCCCAGCACCCAGCCCAGGCCGCGCAGCACGGGCAGGGGCAGCAGCGCCAGCACGCTCATGAACCACACGCCCAGGCGGCCGGTCATGCGGCACCCCCTGCAGCAGGCGCGGCGGGTGCGGCGTCCCCACGTGGCTGCTTGTAGCGGCCATAGCCCCACAGGTACTGCTCGGGGCATTGGCGGATGAGGTGTTCCATGGCCTGGTTGATCTGCAGCAGAGCTTGGTCCATGTCTGCCGATAGCGGCGCGGGCAAAGGCTCGAAATGCGTGACATAGCCCCGCCCCCAGGACAGGCGCTCACAGCGCACCAGCACCACGGCGGCGCCCGTCTGCTGCGCCAGGCGCGCGGCCAGGGTCATGGTGTAGGCATCGCGGCCAAAAAACGGCGCCCACTGGCCCTGGCCCTCGGGCGGCACCTGATCGGGCAGCAGGCCCACGGCCTCGCCCCGGCGCAGCGCCTTGATCATCTGGCGCACGCCCGCCAGCGTGGTGGGCACGGCCAGCATGCCGGGGCGGTTGCGTGCGGTCTCCATCACCTTGGCCAGCCAGGCCTGGCGCGCGGGGCGGTACAGCACGGTGATGGGGCCGCGCTCGGCGCTCCAGCGCCGCGCCACCGCCTGGGCCGACAGCTCAAAACACCCCTGATGCGGGGTCAGAAGAACGATGCCACGACCGGCGGCATAGGCCTGCTCCACACAGGCTTCGCCTTCGATGCGGCAGGGCAGCGGTGCCCCCAGCCACAGGCGCGGCAGCTCGGCCACCATGCGGCCCGCGTGGGCCACGGCGGCCCGCACGGCACCAAACGGATAGCCCGCCAGCGCCGAATTGGCGAGAAAGCGGCGCCGGTAGGTGGGCGACGCACAAAACGCCACCCAGCCCATCGCTGCACCCATGACATGCAGCAACCACAGTGGAAACGCGGAAAAGAATCGGAAGACGACTGGCATTAAAATAGAGGGGTCGCTGAGTTAAATGAGCAACTTGCAGGGCGACGTTAAAAAAATCTGCTAAAGCGTTCGCCAGATCTCCTTCGGGGTGAGGGCAACGCCCCAAATGCCGGAACACAGGAGTTTATTCAAATGGCGAACGACTTTCTCTTTACCTCGGAATCCGTCTCCGAAGGCCACCCCGACAAGGTGGCCGACCAGATCTCGGACGCGATTCTCGACGCGATCTTCAAGCAAGACCCCCGCAGCCGCGTCGCCGCCGAAACGCTGACCAACACCGGCCTCGTGGTGCTGGCGGGCGAGATCACGACCAACGCCCACGTGGACTACATCCAGGTGGCGCGCGACACCATCAAGCGCATCGGCTACGACAACACCGACTACGGCATCGACTACAAGGGCTGCGCCGTGCTGGTGGCTTACGACAAGCAGTCCAACGACATCGCCCAGGGCGTGGACCACGCGTCCGACGACCACCTGAACACCGGCGCTGGCGACCAGGGCCTGATGTTTGGCTACGCCTGCGACGAAACGCCCGAGCTGATGCCCGCGCCCATCTACTACGCGCACCGCCTGGTCGAGCGCCAGGCCCAGCTGCGCAAGGACGGCCGCCTGCCCTTCCTGCGCCCCGATGCCAAGAGCCAAGTGACGATGCGCTATGTGGACGGCAAGCCCCACAGCATCGACACCGTGGTGCTCTCCACCCAGCACCACCCCGACCAGAGCGAAACCCAGACCAAGATGAAGGCCAGCTTCACTGAAGCCATCATCGAAGAGATCATCAAGCCCGTGCTGCCCAAGGAATGGCTGCAGAACACGCGCTACCTGATCAACCCCACCGGCCGTTTCGTCATCGGCGGCCCGCAGGGCGACTGTGGCCTGACCGGCCGCAAGATCATCGTGGACACCTACGGTGGTGCCTGCCCCCACGGCGGCGGCGCCTTCAGCGGCAAGGACCCAACGAAGGTGGACCGCTCGGCCGCCTATGCCGCCCGCTATGTGGCCAAGAACATCGTGGCTGCGGGCCTGGCGCGCCAGTGCCAGATCCAGGTGGCTTATGCGATCGGCGTGGCCGAGCCAATGAACATCACGGTGTACACCGAAGGTACGGGCGTGGTGTCGGATGACCGTTTGGCCGCACTGGTGCGCGAGCATTTCGACCTGCGCCCCAAGGGCATCATCCAGATGCTGGACCTGCTGCGCCCGATCTACGAAAAGACGGCGGCCTACGGCCACTTCGGCCGCGAAGAACCCGAGTTCAGCTGGGAAAGAACTGACAAAGCTGCGGCACTGCGTGCCGCAGCCGGGCTGTAAGGCCCGCCGCGCGATCAGCGCGGTTTGGCAGTTCTTCGGCGCAGGCTCATATCGCGCAGCGATGTGAAGGGCCGCAAGGCCCGCGCCGAAGCCAACGTACAGCCCACCGCGCGAATAGAGCGGTATCGGTCTTCGGGCGCAGTTCATATCGCGCCAGCGATGTGAACGCACACCAAAGAACCGAAAAAGCCGCAACGCCCCGCGCGTTGCGGCTTTTTCTTTTGGCACGTGCCCCCCGCTGCGGCACTCTCCTACACCCGCCCCCAGCCGCTGCTGACTGCGGCCCCACCGGCCAGTCCGTATTGTTTCTGCACGCCCTGTCGCAGCCCGCGCGGCACGACAGCCCACAGAGCAGATACGGACACCCCCACCATGCCCGACACCACGATCTTTGAAGCCTTGCGCGAAAGCCACGAACGCCAGCGCGCGCTGTCCACAGCACTCACCGGCACCAGCGGAGACAGCCCCGAGCGGCGTGCGCTGTTTGACGAACTCAAGACCGAACTGGCCGCCCACGCGCTGGCCGAGGACCGCCACTTTTATGTGCCGCTGATGGCGCACGACGCAGGCATCGACCTGTCGCGCCACGCGATCGCGGAGCACCACCAGATCGACGAACTGGTGGAGTCACTCGAAGAAACCGAGCCCTCAAGCCCCGCCTGGTTGCCGCTGGCCAGGAAGCTGGCCGAGAAGGTGGAACACCACCTCAAAGAAGAAGAACACCGCTTCTTCCAGATGGCCGGGAAGCTGCTGACGGAAAAGCAGAAAACCGCGCTGGCGGCGAGCTACCGGGATGACTACGAGGACGCCAAGGCCGCCCCGGCCTGACGGCTTTCCGCTCAAAAACTCAGGACGCCTCTTCGGCCTGCACCACGCAGTTGCGGCCGCTGGACTTGGCCTTGTACAGCGCCGTGTCCGCGCGCTTGATGAGCGCATGGCTGTCTTCCTTGTGGTCCCAGGTGGCCACGCCAAAGCTCGCGCTCACATGACCCACGGCGTCAAACGGCACGCCCGCAATGCGGGCCCGCACGGCCTCGGCCATGGCCATGGCGGCATCGACCGGGGTTTCCTTGAGCAGGATGATGAACTCCTCGCCACCAAAGCGGGCAGCGCAGTCCGACGAACGCAACAGCTCGCGCACGCGCAGCGCCGTGTGCTTGAGCACCACATCGCCCGAGTCATGCCCGAAGGTGTCGTTGATGCGCTTGAAAAAGTCGATGTCGAACATCACCACCGACAGCTGGCTCTTCTTGACCCGCGTCTCGGCCATACCGGCCTCCAGGCGCTCGAAGAAGCGGCGGCGGTTGACCAGGTCGGTCAGGAAGTCCTTGGTCGCCAGGTCTTCCAGCTTGGCATTGAGCCGCGCCATGGGCTCGATCACCAGCGACGACAGCGAGAGGTTGAGCACCACAAACAGCAGCGCAAAGCTGGTCACCAGCGCCGTCATCACCGTGTTGAAGGTCTGGCGCGCCTTCTCCAGCGGGAAGTACATGGGCACCTTCACCACCTGGATGCCCACGGTTTCGTTCATGCCCCAGCCAAAGCCGTTCTTGTCGCCATAGACCTTGAGCATGGTGGGCGGCGCCACGGCCGGTGTGCTGTGGCAGGCCATGCACTGGGCCTGCTTGATGGTGATGGGCCGGGCCACATACATGGCGCGGTGCATGCCCTCGCCCACCTCGCCCGTCACCTCTTTCTTGAGGTCGGCCCGGCCTTCGCGGAAGTCGCTGATGATGCGCTCCTCCCAGTCGTTGGCCCGGTCGCGCAGGTTGGTGGGGTTGAGCACCGCCTCCTTGTATTCGTAGCCCGGGAAGCGGCTTTGCAGGCGGCGCAGCGTTTCCGTCGCGGCGTAAGCGGGCACGGTCTGCGGCAGGAATTTTTCGGCCAGCGTCACATCCAGGTGCGGCTTGACCAGCTCGGTGGTGTAGTCGCGGATGGCCATGGCGGCGTGCATCATGATCTGCGAGTTGTGCTGCACCTCCTCGATGGCCGCTTGCTGCAGAAAGCGGTGCACATAGGCGCCCGCGCCCAGCACCGCCAGCAGCAACACCGCCGCCAGCACCAGATTGAATTTGAGCCGCAAAGACATGGATCACCCTCAGGCACCAGCGTCGCGCTGGCTTGTTATTGGCGAGGCGACGGCGGCCCCTCTGGCCTGCGCCGCGCACTCACCGTTCGTGGGACACAAAGTTTGCGTTTGTGCCAGATTTGGGCGCGGCGGTCCAATGTTTTGTGCACTCTGGGGGCCGGCGCTACAAACCCCGGGCGCTCAGCGACAAAGTCCGCCGGTAAGCCGGGCGCACCCGGTACAGCTGCGCGGGCCGGTGCGCGCCGCCGGTCTGCAGGGCGCCCACCACAGGCTCCAGCAGGTCCAGCTCGTCCATCTTGCGGCGAAAACTCACCTTGTTGACCGGCTCGCCCAGCACCGCTTCGTACACCGCCTGCAGCTGCGGCAGCGTGAAGGGCTCGGCGCACAGGTGCACGGGCAGCGACGAATACTGGCTTTTGCTGCGCACGCGCAACACGGCCGTGTCGATGATCTGGCGGTGGTCGAAGGGCAGCGGCGGCAGCGCATCCACCGCCACCAACTCCACCCGCCCTTCGGCCTGCGCCAGCACGGTAGCAGGCACCAGCGCGCAATACGCCACGGCCACCGACCAACCCCGGGGGTCGCGCACCGCGCCCGTGAAGGTGGCCAGTTGCTCCAGGTAAGGGCTTTCCAGCCCGGCCTTGTCGCGCAGCACCCGCACGGCGCTGGCCTGGGCGTCCACATCGTCCTGCGCATGGACGTAGCCGCCCGGCAGCGCCAGGGCCTGCGCAAAGGGCTCGCGCTCGCGGCGCACCAGGGCCACCTTCAGCGTGGACTGCTCCAGGGTGAGCAGCACCACGTCCACGGTGCAGATCACGGCGGGAATGCTGTCGGTGGTCATGTGGCGAGGTAGTTCATTGCAAAGTTGAACGAACAAGGCTACCACCAGGACAGATTGCGGCAAAGCATTCCGGGACGATCGGCGCCCTGCAGTCTCGAAACATCCGCTTGCAAACCACTTAGTTGCAAATTTAACCTAACAAAACTACACTGCACCCACAGCGAAGGAGAAAGACCATGGCCACACGCACCACCCAGCTTCTGGTGATCGACCCCCAGAATGATTTCTGCGACCTGCCCGCCACCCATTGCCCCGCAGGCAGCGCGCCCAGCCTGCCCGTGGCGGGCGCCCATGCCGACATGCAACGCCTGGCGGCCTTCATCCGGGCGCAGACCGGTCAGCTCGACGCCATCACGGTCACGCTTGATTCGCACCAGCGTTTCGACATCGCCCACCCCGGCTTCTGGCAGCAGGCGGATGGCGGCGCGGTGGCGCCCTTCACCCCCATCACCGCCGCCCAGGTGCGCGCGGGCCAATTCACTCCACGCAACCCCGCCGCCCTGCCACGCACGCTGGCGTACCTGGACGCACTCGAAGCCCAGGGCCGCTACACGCTCATGGTCTGGCCCGTGCATTGCGAAGTCGGCAGCTGGGGCCACGGCATCCACGCCGATGTGCTGGCGGCCTGTGGGGACTGGCAGTTGCAGCGTCAGCGCGCGGTGCGCAATGTGTTCAAGGGCACCAACCCCTGGACAGAGCACTACAGCGCCATCGAGGCCGAGGTGCCCGATGCGGACGACGCCAGCACCGCGCTGAACACCGCCCTGCTGTTGTCGCTGGGCCAGGCCGATGTGCTGCTGATTGCGGGCGAGGCCAGCAGCCACTGCGTGCGCTCGACCACCGAACACATCGCGCAGCACCTGCCGCAGTTGGTGCCGGGCTGGCAGGCGAGCCGCATCGTGCTGCTGACCGATGGCATGAGCCCCGTGGCGGGATTCGAAGCACAGCACCAGGCGTTTCTGGATGCGATGCGCGCCGCAGGCGCACAGCTGAAAAATATGAATGAAATGGGCCTTTAGCGCCTGACCATCTTCCCCTGATAGCTATTAATTCAGGAGCAAATCATGCACCCTGTCATCACCAGCCTGCTCGACACCGACCTCTACAAGTTCACCATGTGGCAGGCGCTGCTGCACCGGCATCCACAAACACAAAGCGAATACCGCTTTGTCTGCCGCAACCAGCCCCAGTACCCGCTGGCCGAATTGCTGCCCGAGGTGAATGCCGCGCTGGACCATTTGTGCAGCCTGCGCTTCACGAAGGGCGAACTCGACTACCTGGCCGGGCTGCGCTTCATCAAGAGCGACTTCATCGACTTTCTGCGCATCTTCCAGTTCCAGCGCAGCTTCATCGAGGCGCGGGCAGAGGGCGACACGCTCACCATCGTGGCGCGCGGCCCGCAGGTGCATGTGATGGGGTTCGAGATCTTTGTGCTGGCCATCGTGAACGAGCTGTATTTCCGCCGCTTCAACGCCACTGCAGCCCTCGCCAGCGGCCGCGAACGGCTGGCGGTCAAGGTGCATCAGCTGCAGGACCTGGCGCAGCAGGCCACGCTGCGCCACCCGTTCGAGCTGTTCGACTTTGGCCTGCGCCGCCGCTACAGCGGTGCCTGGCAGCGCGAGGTGGTGCAGACCTTCGCCACACAGGCGCCGCAGTGGTTCAAGGGCACGAGCAACGTGTTGCTGGCGCGCGACCTGGGCCTGGTGCCCATTGGCACCATGGCGCACGAATACCTGCAGAGCTACCAGGCGCTGGGCGTGCGCCTGCGTGACTTCCAGAAGGCGGCGCTCGAAGACTGGGTGCAGGAATACCGGGGCGACCTGGGCATCGCGCTGACCGACACCGTGGGCATGGACGCCTTCCTGGCCGACTTCGACCTGTACTTCGCCAAGCTGTTCGACGGCCTGCGGCACGACTCGGGCGACCCGGTGGCCTGGGGCGAAAAGGCGCTGGCCCACTATGCCAAGCTGCGCATCGACGCGCACACCAAGCGGCTGGTGTTCTCGGACGGCCTCACGCTCACCAAGGCGCTGGCGCTATACCGGCACTTTGGCGACCGCACGCAGCTGGGTTTTGGCATTGGCACCCACCTCACCAACGACATGGGCAACCCCGAAGTAACGCCCGAGATGAAGCCGCTGAACATCGTGATGAAGCTCACCCGCGCCAACGGCCAGGCGGTGGCGAAGCTGTCGGACACGCCGGGCAAGACGCTGTGCGACGATGAAACCTACCTCGCGTACTTGCGCCAAGTCTTCAACGTGAAGGACTGACACCATGCTTCGCATCACCATCGCCCAATTGAATTTCACCGTCGGCGACATCGAGGGCAACGTGGCCCGCATGGTGGCTGCCGCCCAGCAGGCCGCCAGCGAGCGGTCCGACCTCATCGTGTTCAGCGAACTCGCGCTGTGCGGCTACTACCCCGGCGACATGCTGGACGAGCCGCCCTTCCTGCAACGTGTGCAGGACGGCCTGGCGGCACTGCAGAAGGCATCGGCTGACCTGCCCGCGCTGCACTGGGTAGTGGGCGCGCCCACGCCCGCCACAGGCCCGGGAAAGCGCCTGCACAACAGCCTGCTGGTGCTGCAGGGCGGCGCCGTGCGCCTGCAATACGCCAAGCAGCTGCTGCCCACTTACAACATCTTTGACGAGCGCCGCCACTTCGAGCCCGGCCCGGACGTGGCCAAGGTGCTGCGCATCGGCAGCGCGCAAGTCGGGTTGCTGATCTGCGAAGACGGCTGGAATGACCACGGCGCCGACTACGCCACCAACCCCTTCGAGCGCCTGCGCGACGCCGCGCCCGACCTGGTGATCAGCATCAACGCCAGCCCCAGCCACGTGGGCAAGCGGGAGCAGCGGCACCAGATCTTTGGCGGCTCGTCGCGCCGCCATGGTCTGCCCATCCTGTATGTGAACCAGGTCGGCGGGCACGACCAGGTGGTGTACGACGGCGCATCGTTTGCGGCCGAGCCCGCAGCGGGCATCGTGTTCGAGGCGCCGCGTTTTGTGGAGGATGTGCGCACGCTGCGGTTTGACAACGGCCACTTCCTCACCGCTGACGGCCAGGTGCCAGCGCGCGTGCCCGCAGAAGGCCTGCCCACCATGGAGTTCTACCGCCAGCAGATCCTGCTGGGCCTCAAGGACTACGCGCGCCGCTGCGGCTTCAGGCAGGTGGTGGTGGGCAGCTCGGGCGGCATCGACAGCGCGCTCACGCTGGCCCTCGCCGCGCAGGCGCTGGGGCCCAAGAACGTGGTGGGCATCACCATGCCCTCGCGTTACTCCAGCAGCGGTTCGGTCGATGACTCGGTGGCGCTGTGCCAGAACCTGGGCGTGCAGCTGCACACCCACCCGATTGCCGACCTGGTGGCGGGCTATGCCCGGCAATACGAAGCCAGTTTCGGCCAGCCGCTGCAGGGCCTGCCGCTCGAAAACCTGCAGGCCCGCATCCGGGGCACGGTGCTGATGGAATACTCCAACGCCTTTGGCCACCTGCTGCTGACCACGGGCAACAAGAGCGAGATTTCGGTGGGCTACTGCACGCTGTATGGCGACACCAACGGTGGGCTGGGCCTGATTGGCGACCTCTACAAGACCGAGGTGTTTGCCCTGTCACGCCATGTCAACGAACAAGCGGGGCGCGCGCTGATTCCGCAGGCCATCATCGACAAGGAACCCTCGGCCGAACTGGCCCCGGGCCAGCGCGACGTGGACAGCCTGCCGCCCTACCCCGTGCTGGACGAAGTGCTCAAGCTGCTCATCGAGGGCGAGCGCCTGTCACCCGCCGAACACCTGGCCGCGCAGGCCTTTGTGGCCCAGCTGCAGGCCGAAGACGCCGGGAGTGCCCTGGTGCAGCGCGTGCGCATGATGGTGGCGCGCAACGAATACAAACGCCGCCAGGCCCCGCCCATCCTGCGTGTGCGGCCGCGCGCGTTTGGCAGCGGTCGGCAGATGCCCATCGCTGCAAGGTATGCGTGAGTGAGGCCCTTCGGTAGAATTACTATAAAAATAATAGCTACTTGGGCATGATGGACGCGCGCAAGGGGCCAAAAAACTCAAAATTTCGGAGACCCATGTACGACACCGCCCTCCTCATCGGCCGCTTTGAACCCGTGCACAGCGGCCACCTGGCCCTGCTGCACGAGGCCCTGCGCGTGGCGCCCCAGGTCATCGTGGTGGTGGGCTCGGCCTGGCAGGCCCGCTCGCCCAAGAACCCCTTCACCTGGCAAGAGCGCGAAGCCATGCTGCGCGATGCGCTGCCTCCGGCCGACCGCAGCCGCGTGCGCGTGCTGCCCGTGCGCGACTACTACAACGAAGCCGTGTGGGTGCAGGCCGTGCGCCAGGGCGTGGCGCAGCACACGCAGCCCGGCGCCCGCATGGCGCTGGTGGGCCATTTCAAGGACGCGACCAGCAGCTACCTGCGCGCCTTCCCCAGTTGGGCGCTGATCGACCTGCCCCGCCAGGGCAGCATGGACGCCACCACCATCCGCGACGCCTACTTTGGCGCCACGGCTGCCACGGTGGACCAAGCCCTGGCGCCGCTGGCCGCGCAGATCCCGGCCAGCACGCTGGCCCAGCTGCAGGCATTTGCGCACACCCCGCACTACGCCGCGCTGCAGGAGGAGTGGCGCATGCTGCGCGGCTACCGCCAGGCCTGGTCCGCAGCGCCCTACCCGCCCGTGTTCGTGACGGTGGACGCCGTGCTGCGCTGCCAGGACCATGTGCTGCTGATTCGCCGCGCGCACGCGCCCGGCAAGGGCCAGCTGGCGGTGCCCGGCGGCTTCATCGAACAGCGCGAAACCGTGTGGCAGTCCTGCCTGCGCGAGCTGGTGGAAGAAACCCATTGCCACCTGCCCGAAGCCACGATGCGCGCCGCGCTGCAGTCGGTGGCCGTGTTCGACCACCCCGACCGCAGCCAGCGTGGCCGCACCATCACGCATGCGCACTACTTCGACCTGGGCGATGCCCCCTTCCCCGTGGTGCAGGCCGATGACGACGCGATGCTGGTGCAGTGGACACGCATCGATGCATTGGCCGGGATGGAGGAAGAGTTCTTTGAAGACCACTTCCACATGCTGGACCACTTCCTGACGATCACCGGGGCACCGCTGCGGGGCTGACAGGCCACCCCGCGAACCCGCTGCGAACCTGCCAGTCAGGGCTTCGGCGGGTGGCTCAACAGCCAGTCTGTGAGGGCCTGCACCGGCATCGGCCGCGCGTAGAGGTAGCCCTGGTACTGCGCGATGCCGCGTTTTGCCACCCAGTCCAGCTGCTCCTGCGTTTCCACGCCTTCGGCCACGGCGGTGAGCTTCATCAGGGTAGAGAGCGAAACAATCAGCTCGGCCAGCGAGCGGTTGGCGTCCGTGTCCTGGATGAAGGTCTTGTCGATCTTGAGCGTGTGAATGGGAAAACGCTGCAGGTAGGCCAGGTTGGAGTAGCCCGTGCCGAAGTCGTCCAGGGCCATGGTCAGCCCCAGCGCCGACAGCTCGCGCATCACGCCCAGCACATGCTGGTCTTCGCCCAGCAGCATGGATTCGGTGATCTCCAGCTCCATGCGCGCGGGGTTCACCCCGGCCTGGCGCAGCACGCCGGTGATGTCGTGCAGCAGGTCGGGCGATGCAAACTGGCGCGGCGACAGGTTGACCGACACCACCAGGTCAAAGCCCTGCGCCGCCCACGCCACCTGCTGGTGGGCGGCCTGCGCCAGCACCCACAGGCCCAGCTGGCCGATGAGGCCCATGCTTTCGCAGGCGGGGATGAACTGGGCGGGCAGCACCACGCCCAGGCGCGGGTGGTTCCAGCGCACCAGCGCCTCGACCGCGCGCAAGGTGTTGGTGGCCACGTCCACGCGGGGCTGGTAGTAGACCTCGAACTCCTCGCGCTCCAGCGCCTGGCGCAATTCCTTCTCCAGCTCGGTGCGGTTGCGCGCGATCTCGGCCAGGCTGCCGTCAAAGTAGACCAGCGTGTTGCGCCCGCGCTCCTTGGCGGCATGCATCGCCAGGCCCGCGTTGCGCAGCAATATCTCGATGGTGTCGCCATCCTGTGGATACAGCGCCACGCCCATACTGGAGGTCACACACAGTGGCGTGCCCGCCACCGACAGCGGCGCGGCCAGCGCCACCGAGATGCGCTCGTGCAGCGCGTCCAGGTCAGCGCGGATGCGCGGGGACGTGAGCAGCACCAGAAACTCGTCACTGCCCCAGCGGGCCAGCACCTCGGTGCCATGCCGCGTGTGGCGCAGGCGCTGCGACAGGGCCACCAGCAGCTCGTCGCCCGCCGCGTGGCCCAGGGTGTCATTCACGTCCTTGAAGTGGTCCAGGTTGATGAGCAGCAGCGCCGCCTCCATCGACTGGGCGCGGGCTTCTTCCATCGCGCGTGCAAAGCGCTGGGTGAAATGCGCGCGGTTGGGCAGGCCGGTGAGCACGTCGTGCAGCGACTGGAAGTTGGCGCGCTCTTCAGTGTGCTTGATGGCGCTGATGTCCGCCTCGCTCACCAGCACGGCGTCCTGGCCGGTGATGGCGTCGTTGCAGCGGCGTGCCGACAGCTCGTGCCAGCGGTCGCCCTGGGGCGTGCGCACAGCCAGCGTGAGCGTGGCCACCCCCTGCTGCTCCAGGCTGCGCGACAGGGCGGCAAACGCAGCCGGGTTGCCAATGCGGTCCTGCAGCCGCTCGCCGGGGCTGAGCACCACCGCGCGTGCGGCCGGGTTGCGGTACAGCGCCTCGCCGCTCTGGCTGTAGAGGGTGATCATCACCGCCGTGTGCAGCAGGGCCTCTACCGAGCGCAGCGACTCGGGCGGCACCACCCCCACGGGTTCGCCTTCGCAGAGCATGCTCATGCGGCCATCGGGCAGCCGGTGCCCGCTGAAGCGCACATTGAGCGACACCGGCACGCCGCCGGGGTAGAGGGTCCATTGCTCGTTGAAGCTGGTGTTGCCCCGCAGCACAAAGTCGCTCTGGTACTGCGCCAGGCGCTGCGCCACGGATTCGGACATGTCGTGCCCCATGTCGCGCCCGCACAGCTCGGCCAGCGTGCTGGCGTTCCACACCGCCAGCGCGGGGGTGTTGGCCCAGTGCACACATTGGCCATCGATGTCGAAGACCCAGACGGGGCGGGACAGCCACTCCAGCGCGGCGTAGCGGGCTGCGCGCTCGGCCAGCTCGGTGGCTGCGGGCTGGCGGTCCACCGGCAGGCGCGCTGCCGGAGTGGGTGCCGACACGCTCATGACCGCCCGCAGCCCGGCGCCAGGCCCAGGGCCTGTGCACACAAAAGGGTCAGCGACAAACGGGCGGACATGGGTGGCAAGAATGTGGGAGAAGACGCAAGAGAGAAGAGAGGTGTGCGCCTGAAGCAATTATCAATTGCATCTTCGCACACTCCCATGGCTTGTCCAGCCCACTTTGGCAGGGGCTGTTCCGGCAGCCTGACCAGCGTCCCCGGCGTCAGGCCACGCGGAACTGCCCCACCGTTTGCGACAGCGCCACGGCCTGCTGGCTGAGCGACTGGGCCGCCGCCAGGGCTTCCTCCACCAGCGCGGCGTTCTGCTGCGTGCTCTGGTCCATCTGCGAGATGGCCTGGTTGACCTGGGCGATGCCCGCGCTTTGTTCGCCGCTGGCGGCGCTGATCTCGGCGACCATGGTGGTCACGCTTTTCACACCCGCCACCACCTCGCCCATGGTGGCGCCCGCTTGCTCCACCAGTTGTGTGCCCACGCCCACCTTGGCCACAGAGTCGTCGATCAGGCCCTTGATCTCCTTGGCCGCCGCCGCACTGCGCTGGGCCAGGCTGCGCACTTCGCTCGCCACCACGGCAAAGCCCCGGCCCTGTTCACCCGCACGCGCGGCTTCCACCGCCGCATTCAGCGCGAGGATGTTGGTCTGGAACGCAATGCCGTCGATCACGCTGATGATGTCCACGATCTTGCGCGAGGACTGGTCGATGGAGCCCATGGTGCCCACCACCTGCTGCACCACGTCGCCGCCGCGCACGGCCATGTCGGATGCGGCGCGGGCCAGTTCGTCGGCCCGTTTGGCGTTGGCCGCGTTCTGCTGCACGGTGGAGGTGAGTTGCTCCATCGAGGCCGCCGTCTCCTGCAGCGCGCTGGCCTGCGACTCGGTGCGGGCCGACAGGTCGCCATTGCCTGCGGCGATTTCGGAGGATGCAGTGTTGATGGAATCGGTGCTGTCGCGCACCTGCTTCACCAGGTGCGAGAGGTTGTCGCGCATGGCGCGGATGGCGTGCAGGATGCTGGTGGTGTCGCCGGGCAGCGTCTGCACGTCCACGGCCAGGTTGCCTTCGGCGATCTGGGTCACCACGTCGGCCGCGTACTGCGGCTCGCCGCCGAGCTGGTGCACCAGGCTGCGCAGCATCTGCCAGGCCATCAGCGCCACGATGAGCATCAGCACCGCGCCAATGGACAGCAGGATGGCCGTGTTGCGCCAGAAGGAGTTCTCGATGTCGTCCACATAGTCGCCAAAGCCGATGATCCAGTCCCAGGGCTCGAACTTGATGATGGCGTAGAGCTTGTCCACTGGCTCCTTGGCGCCGGGGCGTGTGCCGGGGGCCGTCACGGTGCCCACGGTCACGCCCTGCAGCGCGGCGCGGTAGCGCACACCCGCCTCCTTGCCGCCCTTTTCATCGACGATGCCGATGCGTTTGGGGTTGGGGTGCACGTAGTTCACATCGTTGGTGAAGCCCCGGACAAAGAAGTATTTGTCCTTGTCCACAAAGCTGCCGATGATCTGGGTCGCTTCCTTGATGGCGTCTTCGCGCGAGAGTGCGCCGCTCTTTTCTTTTTCGTGCGACTTCTGGGCGGCCGCGTGGGCCAGCACCACCAGATTGGAGAGCTGCGCCGTGCGCTCCTTCATCATCGACTGGTAGAGCGTGGTGAGGGCCATGGCCGACAGCACGACCAGGCCCAGGAGCGTGGCGGCGCACAGCCACAGGATGCGGGTTTTGAGTTTCATGGGGCAGCCCTCTTCGCGGAAAACAAAAATTACAAACCACCGGAAGATACAACGCCACCCATGCCCTGCGGGCGCGCCGCCCCACTGCGCGCCCGATCAGGTGCCCGCCCGCTCCAGCATCGCATGCAGCAGCACGTTGCAGCCCGCCTCGATGTGCTCGGGTTTCGCATCCTCGATCTCGTTGTGGCTGATGCCGTCCTTGCAGGGGATGAAGATCATGCCGCTGGGTGCGAGCTTGGCCATGTAGACGGCGTCGTGCCCCGCGCCCGACACGGCGGGCATGTGGCTGTAGCCCAGCTTGGCGGCGGCGCGGCCCACGGCATCCACACACTCGGGCTGGAAGAGTTGCGCGGGGTAGCTGGACACCATCTCGATGTGCACCTGCACACCGTGTTCTTGGGCCACCTGGTCGGCAAAGGCCTTGACCTCGGCGGCCATGGCGTCCACCAGCGCGTCGGTGCTGTTGCGCAGGTCGATGCTGAATTTGACCCGGCCGGGGATGACGTTGCGGCTGTTGGGGAAGACTTGCACCATGCCCACGGTGCCGCGCCCGTGCGGCGGGTGGCGGTGGGCGGCGGCGACTACGTCTTGCATGATGCGTGTGGCGGCCAGCATCGCGTCCTTGCGCAGGGCCATGGGCGTGGGGCCCGCGTGGGCTTCCATGCCGGTGACGGTGCAGTCAAACCAGCGGATGCCCAGCACGCCGCTGACGACGCCAATGGTCTTGTCGTTGTCTTCCAGCACCGGGCCTTGTTCGATGTGGGTCTCGAAGTAGGCGCCGATGGGGTGGTCGCCGGGCTCCTGGTCTCCGATGTAGCCGATGCGCTCGAGTTCGCCCTTCACCGTTTTGCCTTCGGTGTCGGTGGCGGCGTAGGCGTGCTCCAGCGTGAAGGCCTTGGCGAACACGCCCGAGCCCATCATCACGGGCACGAAACGGCTGCCTTCTTCGTTGGTCCAGAACGCGACTTCGATGGGGGCTTCGGTTTCGATGCCATGATCGTTGAGCGTGCGCACCACTTCGATGCCGGCGAGCACGCCGTAGTTGCCGTCGAACTTGCCGCCCGTGGGCTGGGTGTCGATGTGGCTGCCAGTCATGATGGGGGGCAGGTTGTTGTTGCGCCCAGGGCGGCGCATGAAGCCGTTGCCGATCTTGTCGATGGTCACGGTCATGCCGGCCTCGCGCGCCCAGCGGGTCACCAGGTCACGGCCTTGTTTGTCCAGATCGGTGAGGGTGAGGCGGCACACGCCGCCTTTGGGGGTGGCGCCGATCTGGGCCAGCTCCATGAGCGAATCCCACAGGCGCTGGCCGTTGATGCGCAGGTTTTCGATGTTGGGTTTGACTTGGGTGTTCATGGTGTTCTCCGGGGGTGTCTGAGATGCCAGTTCCTTCACTACCCGTTCGGGCTGAGCCTGTCGAAGCCGGGGCAGTGAAGGCCTTCGACAAGCTCAGGCTGAACGGGCTGCTGGGGAAGTTGCCTGCGGTAGCGCCTGCATCAGCTGCGCGCCACTGCCGCAGGGGCCAGGTCCTGCGCGCGCTTTTGCACGGCCTGGAAGTTGGCGCCAAACGCGGGGCGCTTGATGTAGCGGCCTTTGCCCTGCTCGGCCCGCAGGTCGCCGTTGGAAAACACCACGCGCCCCTGGCTCACGGTGTGAGTCGGGATGCCGCGCACGGTGCGACCTTCGAAGATGTTGAAGTCGCCCTTGCTGAACTGCGTCTTGGCCGAGAAGGTCTTGGTGCCTTGCGGGTCCCACAGCACCAGGTCGGCATCGGCGCCTTCGCCGATAAAGCCCTTGCGCGGGTAGATGTTGAACAGCTTGGCCGCGTTGGCCGAGGTGATGGCCACAAACTCGCTGGGCGTGAGGCGCCCGGTGTTCACGCCGCCATCCCACAGCGCGGCCATGCGTTCTTCCACGCCGCCCGTGCCGTTGGGAATCTTTGCGAAGTTCTCTTTGCCCATGGCCTTTTGCGCGGCGCAGAAGGTGCAATGGTCTGTGGCCGTGGTGTGCAGCTGGCCCGACTGCAGGCCGCGCCACAACGCCTCCTGGTGGCCCTTGGGGCGGAAGGGCGGGCTCATCACATAGGCAGCGGCCTTGGCAAAGTCAGGGTCGCGGTACACGCTGTCGTCCACCAGAAGGTGGCCCGCCAGCACCTCGCCGTACACGCGCTGGCCGCGCGCCCGGGCGCGGGCAATCGCGTCGGCGGATTCCATGCAGCTCACATGCACCACGTAGATGGGCACGCCCAGCACATCGGCAATGGCGATGG
The DNA here is from genome assembly GCF_001633105.1 of Acidovorax sp. GW101-3H11. Lineage (GTDB taxonomy): Bacteria > Pseudomonadota > Gammaproteobacteria > Burkholderiales > Burkholderiaceae_C > Acidovorax. Next base: position 1,276,296 of record NZ_LUKZ01000009.1, on the reverse strand, counting down.
CGCGGTTGGCGGCCTCGGCCTCCACCATGGGCGGGCGCGACAGTGGGTGGCCCTCGGGGCCGGTGATGCCCATCTTGGCGACCTCTTGCTGCAGCAGGTAGACCAGCTCGCCGTTTTCGGCGTGCACCGTGGGCATGGCCCCGAGTTCGAGCGCGCGCTTGAAGCTGTTCACCAGGGTTTCGTCGTCGCACATGATGGCGTTCTTATAGGCCATGAAGTGCTTGAAGCTGTTCACGCCCTCCTGCTGCACCAGCGTGCCCATGTCGGCGCGCACCTGCTCGCTCCACCAGGTGATAGCGACGTGAAACGAATAGTCGGCGGCGGACTTCTCCGCCCAGCCGCGCCATTTGCGATAAGCATCCAGGATGGGTTCTTGCGGGTCGGGGATCACGAAGTCGATGATGCTCGTGGTGCCACCGGCCAGCGCGGCGGCCGTGCCGGTGAAGAAGTCGTCCATGGTGACGGTGCCCATGAACGGCAACTGCATGTGGGTGTGCGGGTCGATGCCGCCGGGCAGCACGTACTGGCCGCTGGCGTCCAGCACCTGCGCGCCTGCAGGGGCCTGCGCCGCAGCCCCATCCCCCACGGCCACGATGCGGCCATCGACGCACAACACATCGGCGCGCTGTTCACGGTCGGCGTTGACCACGGTGCCACCGCGGATCACAAGGGCTTGGGTCATGGGGGTCTCCTTCAGGGATGCGGATCAGGTCAAAAAAAGCCCTGCACTGGCACCAGGCCCAGGCAGGGCCAAGGGGTCACTTCTTCTTTGCAGTCAGGTAGTAATAGGTGCCGGCCACGGCCAGGCTGAAGAACCAGCCAAAGTCGAACAGCGCCAGCAGCAGGCCGGGCACAGCCGCCTTGTCGATCACGCCCGACACGGCCAGGTAGCCCGGCAGGCAGGGCAGCACACCCAGCGCAAAGGCAATCAGCGCCTGCACGTTCCAGCCATTGCTGTACTCGTATTCGCCGCCACGGCGGTACAGGTCGTCCACCTTCAGCTCGCTCTTGCGCACCAGGTAATAGTCCACCAGCAGGATGCCCGCAATGGCGCCCAGCAGCGTGCCGTAGCCGCCCAGCCAGGTGAACAGGTAGCCGCCCGAGGTGGCCAGCAGCTTCCAGGGCATGAACACCAAGCCAATCAGCGCGGCGATCAGGCCACCCATGCGGAAGCTGATCTTGGACGGTGCGACCTGGCTGAAGTCGTACGAAGGCGACACCAGGTTGGCGGCCACGTTGGTCGTCAGGTTGGCCAGCAGGATCACCAGCAGGCCCACGCCCGCAGCCACGCTGCCCATTTGCGTGAGCAAGCCGTCGGGGAACAACTGTGCCTTGCCATACAGGATGGCCGATGCCGAGAAGCCAATCACACCCACCATGGAGAACAGCGCCATGGGAATCGGCAGGCCAATCGCCTGGCCCATGACCTGATCCTTTTGCGTCTTGGCAAAGCGTGTGAAGTCGGGAATGTTGAGTGCCAGAGTGGCCCAGAAGCCCACCAGGCCCGTCAATGCTGCCCAAGTCTTGGGGCCACCTTCGACCACCTTGGCAGGCAGGTTGAAGAGCTGGCCCGAAGGCACCTTCATCATCAGCACCACGACGAGCACGATGGACGCAATGATCATCAGCGGCGCGGCGATCACTTCGAGCTTGCGGATGGACTCTGGGCCCTTCCAGATGAAGTAAATGTGCACTGCCCAGAACGCGAGGAAACACATGAACTGCGAGGTGCTGATGGTCTGCCCCTCCGCCGGGCCCGCGAGCCCCATGCCCAGGATGTTCAGGAAGCCATGCAGCGCCAACGCGCCAAAGTAGCAGTTGATGGAGAACCAGCCACACGCCACCAGGCCCCGCAGTACAGCGGGCAGGTTGGCGCCTTTCACACCGAACGAAGCACGTGCCAGCACGGGGAACGGCACACCATATTTGGGCCCCACGCGGCCGATCAGCACCATGGGCACGAGCACGATGCAGTTGGCCAGGAACACCAGCCACACCGCCATCTGCCAGGTGAAGCCCTGGTCGAGCATGGAGCTGGCCATGGTGTAGGTGGGCACACACACGACCATGCCCACCCAAAGTGCGGCGAAGTCTTTCCAGGTCCAGTGTCGCTGCGCGGCGGTGGTGGGGAGCAGATCTTCATTGGCGAGCGTGTTGGAGGCTCCGCCGGGCATTAGCCCCGCCACGTGGGCAGCGCTGCCGGTACTGTTGGTCATGCCTGTACTCCTGTCAAAGACGTCGTTGGGGTTGCACACAACCCGCCGTCTGTTTCAGCGCCCTCACGCTGGCAGATGGCGGGCAAAGGGAAGCGAGCGATGCTAGAGATCACGCAAGAACTGCACCAGATGCAGTGCAGCATGCGTTGCAAATCAGCACCACAACGGGTGCTGTCACAACGCCTTGCAGGGTCTGTGGCACACGCACGCATGGGCCGCATATCAAGCCGCTGCGGACACGCGCTGCGGGTTGTTGGGGTGCGTGGTCCAGTTGGCGTATTCGCCCGTCACTTTCTTGCCTGTGCGCACATCCACTTCGCCCGGCTCCAGCGCGCGCATGGTGATGCACTCAGGCACGGGGCAGATCGACACACAGAGGTTGCAGCCCACGCACTCGGCCTCGTTGATCTCGAACTTGCGCACGCCACCCTCTTTGGTGAAGGTAATGGCCTGGTGCGAGGTGTCTTCGCACACCACATGGCAGCGGCCGCACTGGATGCAGGCGTCCTGGTTGATGACAGCCTTCTCGATGTGGTTGAGGTTGAGGTTCTTCCAGTCCTTCACCGTGGGCACGGCCTGGCCCTTGAAGTCATCCAAGGTGGCATAGCCGTGCTCGTCCATGAAGTTGGACAGGCCGTCGCACATGTCCTGCACGATCTTGAAGCCATACACCATGGCAGCCGTGCACACCTGCACCGTGCCGCAGCCCAGCGCAATGTATTCGGCCGCATCGCGCCAGGTGGTGATGCCGCCGATGCCGCTGATGGGCAGGCCTGCGGTTTGCGCGTCGCGTGCAATCTCCGCCACCATGTTCAGCGCAATGGGCTTGACGGCCGGGCCGCAGTAGCCGCCGTGCGAGCCCCAGCCGTCGGTGCTCGGGCTCATCACCATGCGGTCCAGGTCCACGCCCATGATGGAGTTGATGGTGTTGATGAGCGACACCGCATCCGCCCCACCCGCCTTGGCAGCGCGCGCGGGCTGGCGCACGTCGGTAATGTTGGGCGTGAGCTTCACGATCACGGGCAGCTTGCTGTAGTGCTTGCACCAGGCCGTGACCATCTGGATGTATTCGGGCACCTGGCCCACGGCCGCGCCCATGCCGCGCTCGCTCATGCCATGCGGGCAGCCGAAGTTGAGTTCGATGCCGTCGGCGCCGGTGTCTTCGACGAGCGGCAGGATGGCCTTCCAGCTCTGCTCCTCGCACGGCACCATGAGCGAGACGATCATGGCGCGGTCGGGCCAGTTGCGTTTGACGCGTTTGATCTCTTCGAGGTTGGTCTGCAGCGGCCGGTCGGTGATCAGCTCGATATTGTTCAAGCCGATCACGCGGCGGTCTTGCGACATCAGCGTGGAGTAGCGCGGGCCGTTGACGTTGACCACGGCCGGGTCTTCGCCCAACGTCTTCCACACCACACCGCCCCAGCCCGCCTCGAACGCGCGGGTGACGTTGATCTCTTTATCGGTGGGCGGCGCGGAGGCCAGCCAGAAGGGGTTGGGGCTCTGGATGCCCAGGAAATTGCTGCGAATGTCTGCCATGGGGTGCTCCCGTGAAAACTGAGGTGAAGGGTTCAGGCCACGTCAGGCGCTGAGTGCAGCGTGGATAGAGACAGCGGCAACCTTGCCGTGCTCCACCGCTTCCACCGTGAGGTCGCGGCCGCCCACACGGCAGTCGCCACCCGCCCACACACGCGCCAGGCTGGTCTGGCCTTCGGCATCGGTGGCGATGCGCCCGCCCTCCAGCGCAATGCTCTTGCCCACCGGCTCGGCCACAAAGGTCTGGCCGATGGCCTTGAGCACCATGTCGGCATCGAGCGTGAAGGTCTCGCCGGTTTCCACCAGCTTGCCGCCGCTCAGTGCCGTGGCGGCAAAGCGCACACCCTTCACCGCGCCGTTTTCGCTCAGCACCTCCTTCGGTGCCGCCCAGTGGCGGATGGTCACGCCGTTCGTCTGCGCCCATTGCTGCTCCACGGCCGATGCCGACATGGCCTCGGCGCCCCGGCGGTAGACGATGGTCACTTCTTCGGCGCCCAGCTTGCGCGACTGCACGGCGGCGTCCACCGCCGTCATGCCGCCGCCAATCACCACCACGCGGCGGCCCACGGGCAGGGTGGAGAGGTCGGCGCTCTGGCGCAGTTCGGCGATGAAGTCCACCGCATTGCGCAAACCGGTAGCCGTGGGTTCGGCCACGCCCAGCGCGTTCACACCCTGCAGGCCCAGGCCCAGGAACACAGCGTCGTACGCGCCCAGCAGGCTGTCGAGCGTGATGTCACGGCCCAGTTGCTGGCCCGTGCGCACCTCGATGCCGCCGATGGACAGCAGCCACTCCACTTCCTTCTGCGCAAAGTTGTCGGTGGTCTTGTAGCTGGCCAGGCCGTATTCATTGAGGCCGCCCAACTTGGGGCGCGCCTCGAACAGCACCACGTCATGCCCGCGCACGGCCAGACCATGCGCGCAGGCCAGGCCCGCCGGCCCGGCGCCCACCACGGCCACGCGCTTGCCGGTGGCGGCTGCACGCTGGAACAGGGGTGCACCGGGCTTTTCAAAAAATGCGTCAGTCGCATAGCGCTGCAGCGATCCGATCTCCACCGGCTTGTCTTCGTTAGTGTTGCGCACGCAAGCCTGCTCGCACAGCACCTCGGTGGGGCAGACGCGGGCGCACATGCCGCCCAGCGGGTTGGCCTCCAGGATGGCGCGGGCGGCGCCCCGGTTGTTGTCCTGCGCAATGCGGTGGATGAAGGAGGGAATGTCAATGCCCGTGGGGCAGGCCGTGGCGCAGGGGGCGTCGTGGCAGTAGTAGCAGCGCTCGGCCTCGATGAGGGCCTGCGGCCGGGTGAGCGGCGGGTGTGCGTCGCCGAAGTTGACGGCGTAGTCGGCCAGGTTCAGGCGTGCGGCATGAATGCCGCAGGCACGGCTTGCGGGTGTGTCCATCAGGTTTCCTCCGAGAGAGTGAGGGTGGGGGTCTGGGCGCCCAGGGGACGTGCAAGCGCACGCCGCGCAGCGTTGGAGCGCCAGCCAGGGGCGCCTGCCAATGCGGCACCAGCGCGAATGCTGGTACCCGCAAACTTCGGAGGTTTCATCGTGGTCCTCGCTGTGGGGTGCAGGTGCCCGCTGCTTTGGTGCAGCGGCGCCCTGCGTTGTGGGTCAATTTACCAACGTGTAAAAATTTACCAATTGGTAAAATCCCTAGAGCAAACCGCGTGCCAGCACCACGCCAGCGATTTGCCAGTTTTTGGGCCCTGGCTTGTTCCACAATGGTGCAATGACTGCCGCCGCCTCCCGTCCGCCCCCAGCTCCCTCCGCCCCCCGCCCCCCCAAGGTGCCGCGCACCGCCCCTGGCGACAACGTGGCGCCCCGCGCGCCCAAGGCCTCGCGCCTGGCCAAGGAGCAGGGCATCCTCACCGAAGCCGAGAACCACTTTGCACAGTTCGGCTTCGAGGGCGCCTCGCTGGAGAACATTGCCGCCGCTGCGGGCATCAGCCGCCACAACCTGCTGTATTACTTCCCGAGCAAGGAGGCGCTGTACCAACGGGTGCTGGACGACGTGCTCACCCAGTGGCTGGCGGGCATGGAAGACCTGTCACACAGCGACGACCCCCAGCAGGCGCTGCGGCGCTACATCCGCGCCAAGCTGCACTACTCGCGCACCCGGCCACAAGGCGCCAAGGTGTTCACCAAAGAGGTGATTGCGGGTGCACCACGCTATGGCCAGGCCATCACCGAGCGCGTTGCGCCGCTGCTCAAGACCGAGGTGCGCACCTTCGAGCGCTGGGCGCGCGAGGGCCGCATTGCCAAGGTCAACTTCACGCACCTGATGTTCATCATCTGGTCGGTCACGCAGGCATATGCGGAGCAGGAAGCCCAGTTCGCCCTGCTGCTGGGCAAACCCGCGCTGACGGAGCGCGACTACGAAAAGGCCGAGGAGCTGATCGTGCGCATGGTGCTGAGCGCACTGTCGCCTGATGCGGTGGGCTGAGCGGGTGGCGATGCATCGAGCCCCGGCGCGTCCAGATTTCAATTACTACATATTCGATAGCAAAAAAACCAATATGGTCGCGCGCAAACGGCCTATTTTTCTCATAATTTAGCCCACTCTCACCGGGGGCGCATTGAGCCACCGGCAGGAAAGGCCGCGCCGACAACCCATGCCCGGCCGCATCAACCCTGTTTCTGCTGCCACAGCACATCCAGCACATGCTGGGTGGCGCGCTCCACGCCGCCTTCGCGGTGGGCAATGCCCAGCGGCCGCCACAGCGGGCGCTGCAGGGGCAGCATGCGGATGCGTGGGTCCAGGGGCGCGGCAGACGGGGCCTCGTGGGGCAGCAGCGTGGCGCCATAACCGGCGGCCACCAGGCTCTTGATGGCGTCGTTGTAGTTGAGCTGGATGCGCGCCCGGGGGTGCTCGCCCGCCTGGGCAAACCATTCCTTGCACAGGCGCGACAGGCTGGTGCCCTCGTCGTTCAGGATCAGCGGCTGGCCTGCCAGCCAGCGGGGCGTGGCGCGCCGGGGCGATGCCCAGGCGGCAGGCACAAAGGCCATGACCGGATCGCGCCGCCAGGGCAGCACCGCCACCCCGCGCACGGCGGGCTGCGGCAGCGCCACCAGGCCGATATCCAGCGCCCCGCTGGCCAGCCGGGCCATGGTTTCTGGCGAAGTCAGCACCGCCACCTGCACATCCACGCCTGGGTGGTGCTGGCCCAGCACCTCCAGCGCCTGCGGCAGCAGGTGCGCAATGGCGCCAGTGGATGCGCCCAGGCGCACCCGCCCGGCCAGCCCCTGCACCTGGCGCTGCACCAGGTCCAGGGTTTCGTCCGCGTCGGCCAGCAGGCGCCGCGCGCGCTCGACCAGCGCCTCGCCCACGCCCGACGGTCGCACCTCGCCGCGCTTGCGCACCAGCAGGGGGGCGCCGATGTGGGCCTCCAGGTCGGCGATGTGCAGGCTGACCGTGGGCGGCGCCAGGTGCAGCACGCGTGCGGCCTCGGCAAAGGAGCCGAGGTCGGCAATCGTGACCAGGGTGCGCAGCCGGTCGAGGTTGAGTTCGCGCATGACGTTCAGTAAACCTGATGCTGATGTTTGTGAAATTCAACTTTTCAAAGTTTAGACCGGCGCCGAAGATTGCGCATCCCCCACCCCGCTCGTTCATCCCACCATGGATGCCACGGCAAGCACCCGGAGCCCATCCCATGACCACCTCTCCCCTTGTTTTTATCGACGGCGACCAGGGCACCACCGGCCTGCAGATCCACGAGCGCTTGCGTGGCCGCACCGACCTGCACCTGCTGACCTTGCCCGACGCCGAGCGCAAGAACGCGGCCCGCCGCGCCGAGGCCATCAACCACTGCGACATCGCCATCCTGTGCCTGCCCGATGGGGCTGCGCGTGAGGCCGTGACCGCCATCACCAACCCGGCTGTGCAGGTGATTGACGCCAGCTCGGCGCATCGCACCGACCCGCAGTGGGTCTATGGTTTTCCGGAACTGGACGCCGCGCAGCCTGCACGCATCGCAAGCGCCCAGCGGGTGAGCAACCCCGGCTGCTACCCCACGGGGGCCGTGGCCCTGCTGCGCCCCCTGGTGCAGGCCGGCCTGCTGGGCCGCGAGCATGCGGTCACGGTGCACGCGGTATCGGGCTACTCGGGCGGCGGGCGGGCGCGCGTGGAGGAGCACGAAGGCCCTGGCGGCGCGCAGGCCCCGGCCTTTCAGCTGTATGGACTGAAGCTGGAGCACAAACACACGCCCGAAATCGCACAGCACGCGGGCCTGGCCCAGCGCCCGATTTTTGTGCCCGCCTACGGCGCGTTCCGCCAGGGCATCGTGCTGAGCATTCCCCTGTTTGTGCACCAGCTGCCTGCGGGTGCCAGCGGCGAGCGGCTGCACGCCTGTCTGCAACAGCACTACGCGGGCGCTGCCCATGTCGAGGTCATGCCCCTGGCGCAGGCCGAAGCCGCCGAACACCTCGACCCGCAGGCCCTCAATGGCACCAACCAGCTGCGGCTGGGCGTGTTCTCCAACGCGCGGCACGGGCAGGTGCTACTCACGGCCGTGTTCGACAACCTGGGCAAGGGCGCCTCGGGCGCGGCAGTGCAGAACCTGGATTTGATGCTGGGCCGCTTCGCGCGGTAGCCACCCACATGGTCCGACCCACCGCCCCGGGGCCCGGCGGCCCGCCTGCCGTGTTGTGTGGCGCAGAGGGGGCGGCGGGCATGGGCTCTGGGCACCCGCCGGGGTGCCCAACAAAGCCCTCACGGTGCTGCGGGGGCTTTCCTGAATCCGAAGAGCACCGGTCTCTACAATAAACAATCCATCCAGATGGTTTGTTAAATGCCCGAAGCCCACCGCCGACCAAAACAGCCCCAACTAATCCGCAGCCAGTTGCTGGCGGTGGTGCGCGACCTGCTGGTGCGCGAGGGCCCTCACGCCGTCACGCTGGAGGCCGTGGCGCACCGCGCCAACGTGACCAAGGGGGGCCTGCAGCATCACTTTCGCAGCAAGCAGGCCTTGCTTGATGCGCTGTCCGAGCAGTTGTTTGAAGAGTTTGAGCACAGCTACGGCACTGCCCTGCAACAGGAAGCCGACACCCCCGGCCGCCACGCGCGCGCCTACATCCGCACCTGTTTCGATGGCCAGGCCGACTGCAACCGGGTCGATACCCAGCGCGCCATCGGCCTGCTGGCACTCACCTCCCCCGCCTGCCGGGAGCGCTGGCACGCCGCGATGCAAGCCGCCCTGGCAGCCGATGGGCCCGACGCAGACACCGCCAACCTGCTGCTCCTGTGCCGCCTGGCGGGCGACGGCTTCTGGTTTGCACAAATGCTGGATGTGTACGAACTCAGCGCACAGCGCCGGGCAGACCTGCTGGCGCTGCTGCTGAAGCTCTGCGGTGGCGAGGTGCAGCCATGAGCGCCGCCACGCCCGCCTCCAGCTACCTGCTGCTCGGCCTGGCCATCCTGGCGGAGGTGCTGGGCACCTCGGCGCTCAAGGCGTCGGACGGTTTCACGCGGCTGGTGCCCAGCCTGGTCACGGCCGTGGCCTACATGGTGTCGTTCTACCTGCTATCGCTCACGCTGCGCACCCTGCCCATCGGCATTGCCTACGCCATCTGGTCCGGGGTGGGCATCGTGCTGATTTCTGCCGTGGGCTGGCTGCTGTACGGGCAGCGCCTCGATGCGCCCGCCGTGCTGGGGCTGGGCCTGATTGTGGCGGGCGTGCTGGTGGTGAACCTGTTTTCCCGCAGCGTGGGCCACTGACCTCTGCACCACCACCGTGCCGGCACCACCGTCGTCCGCGGCGCACACACGCCTTTGTTTTTGACCAGCCCGCCCCATGACCACCACCCTTGCCGACCTGACCCTGTCCCGCGCCGACCTGGCAGACCTGGCCGCAGACCCGCATGCCGTGCTGCATTTTGAGCACTGCGCCTTCGATGGCGCCGACCTGTCGGGGTTGGCGCTGCGGGGTGCCCAGTTCCTGGGCTGCTCGTTGGCAGAAACGGTGCTGGACAAGGCCAACCTGAGCGATACCCGCTGGCTGGACTGCCGCGCCGGGGCGGCCCGTTTCCAGCTTGCAAACCTGAGCGATGCGCGTTTTCACCGTTGTGACCTGAACAACACCGACTGGACCAGAGCCACGCTCGCCTCGGCACGGTTTGCCGAAGTCAAACTGACGGGCGCGCAGTTTCGCGAGGCGCAGACCCTGGGCCTGGGCTTTCACGACTCCCTGCTGGTGGGCGCCGACCTCCGGGGCATCTCGTTTCGCAAGCAAACCATTGAACAACTGGATCTGTCCGATGCCGATGTGTCGGGCTGCGACTTCCGGGACGCCATTTTTGAAGGTGGCAGCCTGCGCGATGCCCACCTCAAAAACGCGCGGTTTGATGGTGCCGATCTGCGGGCTGCAGACCTCGGCGGCTTGCGCATTACCGCGCTGGCGCAGTTCTTCAAGGGCGCGATCCTCTCGACCGACCAGGCTGCCGCGCTGGTCAGCGGCCTGGGCATTCGGGTTGTATGAGCCGCCCCGGGGCGGCGCAGCCACAAGCCCCAACAAAAAGGGCTCCCGATGGGAGCCCGATCTGTTTGATTTGCAGCCCCGGGGAAAAACACTCCCCATGGCAGCAGCACCCCGCCAACGCGGCGTGCCACCACCATGGGAAGGCCCGCAACTGCGTCAACCGATTACATGGCGCTGAATTCGCCCGAAGGGATCTGGCCGGTGCGCAGGGCTTCAGCAGCCTGGGCACGCACAGCGGCACGGTCGGCCGTGGACTTGTAGGTCACCACGCGCGAACCAGCGGGTTCGATGCTGCGGGTCTGGGCCACGGTAGCGGCTTCAGCAGCCACTTCGGCGCGGGTGCGGTTCGTGTCGAACTTCAGGGCAAATTGCGAGCTGTCGGCTTCGTCAGCGTGGGCGCCGAAGGCAGAGAAAGCAGCCACAGCGGCGATGGAGAGGAWRCGWGCGGTCTTGTTCATGGTGAAACTCCGGTGAAATTCAAAAAAGAGGGATGTACTGGGCAATACGAAACAGGAAGAGCGGTGGATTCAGCGAATCAGGCGCTGACCAATCAACCACGCTCGCCGTAAGCGATCTGGCCGGTGCGCACAGCRTCRGCAGCCTGGGCACGCACAGCAGCGCGATCGGCGGTGCTCTTGTAGGTCACGACACGCGAACCAGCGGGTTCGATGCTGCGGGTCTGGGCGACGGTGGCGGCTTCAGCGGCCACTTCGGCGCGGGTGCGGTTGGTTTCAAACTTCGTGGCGAACTGCGAAGCATCAGCTTCGTCAGCGTGGGCACCAAAAGAGGCGAAAGCAGCGACAGCGGCGATGGAGAGGAAACGTGCGGTGTTGTTCATGATGAAAATCCTTGAAGTTAAAAAGCGTCTCAAAAAAACCGGGTCAAAAAACCAATCCTGAACCGGGTTCGGTGAGTCGCCTTGCGGGTTCGGCTCATCGATGGGTTGAACTGTACGCCGATGGTGTTCAGGGAAAAACCGCTCAGTCGCAAACTGACTGTTCCAGTTTTGGAAACAGTGGGCGCGCACGAAGCGCGCGCCTGTGCCGAATTGGCGCAGCGCCCCGCAGGGCCAGGGCAGGCATCCCAGGCCCACAATGCACATACCCAATTGATAGATCTAGGTATAAATCCTGAGATTCTGGCGAAAATTAGTATGTGTATGGCTTTTCAAAGTATCAACTGAGCATCAGAGCATCGGTATCGTTCAGCCCATCAATGCCGTGATCCGACCGGCGTTGAATGGCAGATCCATACCAACTACGCAGGAGACGTTCCGATGCCCCGTTCCACCCGTCCACACACCCGCCTGGCCCTGGCCGCTGCTGCCCTGGCGGCATCGCTGTGCGGCGCCGCTGCGCATGCGCAGACCGAACTCGTGATTGCCACCGTGAACAACGGCCACATGATCGAGATGCAAAAGCTCAGCAAGAACTTCGAGCAGGCCCACCCCGACATCAAGCTCAAGTGGGTGACGCTCGAAGAAGGCGTGCTGCGCCAGCGCGTCACCACCGACATCGCCACCAAGGGCGGCCAGTTCGACGTGATGACCATCGGCATGTACGAAGCCCCCATCTGGGGCAAGAAGGGCTGGCTGCAGGAGCTCAAGACCGACGCCGCGTACGACGTGGACGACCTGCTGCCCGCCGTGCGCAACGGCCTGTCGATCGACGGCAAGCTGTTTGCAGCGCCGTTCTATGGCGAAAGCTCCATGCTCATGTACCGCAAGGACCTGGCCGACAAGGCCGGCGTGCAGGTGCCCGAGCGCCCCACCTGGCCGCAGATCAAGGACCTGGCCGCCAAGATCCACGACCCCAAGAACGGCGTGTACGGCATCTGCCTGCGCGGCAAGCCGGGCTGGGGCGACAACATGGCCTTCCTGTCCACGCTGGTCAACACCTTTGGCGGCCAGTGGTTCGATATGCAGTGGAAGCCGCAACTCGAATCCAAGCCCTGGAAGGAGGCGATCACCTTCTACGTGGACCTGCTCAAGAACTACGGCCCGCCCGGCTCGTCGGCCAACAGCTTCAACGAGATCCTGGCGCTGACCAACTCGGGCAAGTGCGGCATGTGGATCGACGCGACCATCGCCGCATCGTTCGTGAGCGATCCCAAGCAGTCCAAGGTGGCCGACCAGATGGCCTTTGCCCAGGCCCCCACCATGAACACGCCCAAGGGTGCCAACTGGCTGTGGTCCTGGAACCTGGCCATCCCGGCTGGTTCGAAGAAGGTGGACGCCGCGCAGAAATTCATCACCTGGTCCACCAGCAAGGAGTACGTGCAGCTCGTGGCCAAGACCAACGGCTGGGCCAACGTGCCCACCGGCACGCGCAAGAGCACCTATGCATCGCCCGAGTTCCAGAAGGCCGCCCGCTTTGCAGCTGCAGAGAAGGTCGCCATCGACTCGGCCAACCCGACCGATTCGACCCTGCCCAAGAGCCCGTACGTGGGCGTGCAGTTCGCAGCGATCCCGGAGTTCCAGGCCATCGGCATCGCGGTGGGGCAGCAGATGAGCGCCGCGCTGGCGGGCAAGACGACGGTGGATGCGGCGCTGAAGGCATCGCAGGTGTCGGCTGATCGTGAAATGAAAAAGGCGGGGTATTACAAGTAAGAGACCAGGTGTGGGGCCATGTGGAGACGCCGCGTGGATTTACCTGGCCCCTGCTGTCACTTGCTCACCGTTCGCCCTGAGCCTGTCGAAGGGCCGTTCGCACAGGACGCCCCGGCTTCGACAGGCTCAGCCCGAACGGTTTTTGGGGGACTTGTGGAGTTGCGGACTTCGCCGCCCATCGCCCATGCCACTGCCTGCCCTTTCTCCGCTGCATTTTTCCGCTGCTTTGACGGACTCTCCATGAACCGCCGCCTGCTCCCCCGCCTGCTGCTCACGCCAGCCATGGCCACGCTCTTCCTGTGGATGATCGTGCCGCTGGTGATGACGATCTACTTCTCGCTCATCCGCTACAACCTCATGCAGCCCGACCAGACGGGCTTTGCGGGGCTGGAGAACTTCGAGTTTTTCGTCACCGACCCCTCGTTCGGCACGGCGGTGGTCAACACCATCTTGCTGCTGGGCAGCGTGATCCTCATCACCGTGGTGCTGGGCGTGGCGATTGCGCTGCTCATCAACGAGCCGTTCCCGGGCCGGGGCATCGTGCGGGTGCTGCTGATCTCGCCGTTCTTCGTCATGCCCACGGTCAACGCACTGATGTGGAAGAACATGATGATGAACCCCATCTACGGCGTGCTCGCGCAGGTGTGGATCTTCTTTGGCGCGGCGCCGGTGGACTGGCTCACCGACCACCCGCTGTTCTCGGTCATCGTGATGGTGTCGTGGCAATGGCTGCCGTTCGCCACGCTGATCTTCATGACTGCGCTGCAGAGCATGAACCACGAGCAGCTCGAAGCCTCGCGCATGGACGGCGCCAACTACCTGCAGCAGCTGCGCTACCTGTACGTGCCGCACCTGGGTCGCTCGGTGGCCGTGGTGGTCATGATCGAACTCATCTTCTTGCTCAGCATCTTTGCCGAGATCTACACGACCACCGCCGGTGGGCCCGGCGATGCGAGCACCAACGTCACCTTCCTGATCTTCAAGCAGGCGCTGCTCAACTTCGATGCGGGCGTGGCCTCGGCCGGGGCACTGTTTGCGGTGGTGCTGGCCAATATCGCGGCCGTGTTCCTGATCCGCATGGTCGGCAAGAACCTCGACAAATAGGAGTGACCAATAAAACTCTTCTGGCGTCGTTGCTGCGTCTTGTCGTACTACCCGTACTGCCTGCGACGCAGCGCCTAGCCAGAACCGCTTCGCTGAGCTTTCTTGGTCCCTCCAAATCCATCAGTGCACAACAACACAGAACATCATGACCGTCCGACGCCGTTCCAACTTCCCGCTCGGCCTGCTGGCCCTGCGCACTGCGGCTGCCTGGGGCGTGGCCCTGCTGCTGTTCTTCCCGCTGGGGTGGCTGTTCCTCACCGCGTTCAAGACCGAGCTGCAGGCCATCGCCGTGCCACCGCTGTTCGTCTTCACGCCCACGCTGGAGAACTTTCACGAGGTGCAGGAGCGCAGCGACTACCTGCTGTACGCCAAGAACTCGGTCATCACCAGCGTGCTGTCCACTGTGCTGGGCCTGATGCTGGCCGCCCCTGCGGCCTATGCCATGGCCTTCTTCAAGGGCAAGTACACCAAGGACATCCTCATGTGGATGCTCTCCACCAAGATGATGCCCGCCGTGGGTGCGCTGGTGCCGATCTACGTGCTGGCGCAAAAGAGCCACCTGCTGGACACGCAGCTCGCGCTCATCATCGTGTTCGCGCTGTCCAACCTGCCCATCATGGTGTGGATGCTGTACTCGCACTTCAAGGACATCCCGCACGAGATCCTGGAGGCCGCGCGCATGGACGGCGCCACGCTGTGGCAGGAGGTGCGCCTGGTGCTGCTGCCGCTGGGCATGGGCGGCCTGGCATCCACCGGCCTCCTGTGCCTGGTGCTGTCGTGGAACGAAGCCTTCTGGAGCCTGAACCTCAGCGCCGCCAAGGCCGGCACGCTGGCCACGTTGATCGCGTCGTACTCCAGCCCTGAAGGCCTGTTCTGGGCCAAGCTGTCCGCCGCATCGCTGATGGCCATTGCACCCATCGTGGTGTTTGGCTGGTTTAGCCAGAAGCAGCTCGTCCAAGGTCTTACGTTCGGTGCGGTCAAGTAAAGCGCAGCGTTTATCTCCCAGTTTTCAAAGCATTCAGGAACCCGATTCCATGGCCTACCTTCAACTGCGCGGCATCGAAAAATTCTTCGGCGAGCACCGCGCCATCAAAGGCATCGACCTCACCATCCAGCAGGGCGAGTTCATCGTCTTCGTCGGCCCGTCGGGCTGCGGCAAATCCACGCTGCTGCGGCTGATCGCGGGGCTCGAAGCCATCGACGGCGGCTCGCTCATGCTCGACGGCCGCGACATCACCGACCAGCCGTCGAGCAAGCGCGACCTGGCCATGGTGTTCCAGAGCTACGCGCTGTACCCCCACATGAGCGTCTACGAGAACATGAGCTTCGCGCTCAAGCTCGCCAAGGTGGACAAGCAGGTGATCGACGAAAAAGTGCAGAACGCCGCCCGCATCCTCAACCTCACCCAGTACCTGCAGCGCACGCCCAAGGAACTGTCGGGCGGCCAGCGCCAGCGCGTGGCCATCGGCCGCGCCATCGTGCGCGCGCCCAAGGTGTTCCTGTTCGACGAGCCGCTGTCCAACCTCGACGCGGCGCTGCGCGGCCAGACGCGGGTGGAGATCGCCAAGCTGCACCGCGACCTGGGCGCCACCACCATCTACGTGACGCACGACCAGGTCGAAGCCATGACGCTGGCCGACCGCGTGGTGGTGCTGCGCGACGGCATCATCGAGCAGGTGGGCACGCCCCTGGAGCTGTACGACAAGCCCGCCAACCAGTTCGTGGCCCAGTTCATCGGCACACCACAGATGAACGTGGTGCCCGTGGACAAGCTGCCGCAGCCCGTGCAGCAGCAGGCGCCAGCCGCCCCCGCTGGTGCCGCCGTAGGCGCCATCGGCCTGCGCCCCGAGAACATCACGGTGCGAACCACCGGCGCCACGCCGGTGGGCGGCCAGGTGGACCTGATCGAAGCGCTGGGCGCCGAGACGCTGATCTACGTGACCACGCCTGGCGGGGCGCAGTTCGTCTCACGCCAGAACGACCGCACCGACCTGCGCGTAGGCGATGCCGTGAGCCTCGATATCGATGCATCGCAAGCGCACTGGTTCGACACGGCGGGCCGCGTCGTGGCGGGGCACGCGGCATGAGCGCCGCACGCAATCTGCAGGGGCAAGTGGCCGCCATCACCGGCGCGGCCTCGGGCATAGGCTTTGCCAGCGCCCAGACCATGGCCGACGCGGGCGCACGCGTAGTGCTGATCGACCGCGACGAGGCCGCACTGGCCAAGGCATGCGCAACGATCGGCCCGAACGCCTTGCCGCTGGTGCTCGACCTGCTCGATGCCCGACAGTGCGCCAGCCTGCTGCAGCGCACGCTGGCGCTCGCGGGGCAGCTCGACATCTTCCATGCCAACGCGGGCCTGTATGTGGGCGGCGATCTGGTGGATGCCGACCCCGATGCCATCGACCGCATGCTGAACCTGAACGTCAACGTGGTGATGAAGAACGTGCACAACGTGCTGCCGCACATGATCGAGCGCGGCACGGGCGACATCATCGTCACCAGCTCGCTGGCCGCGCATTTCCCTACGCCGTGGGAGCCTGTCTACGCATCGTCCAAATGGGCGGTCAACTGCTTCGTGCAGACCGTGCGCCGCCAGGTCTTCAAGCACGGCATCCGTGTGGGTTCGATCTCGCCCGGGCCCGTCATCACCTCGCTGCTGGCCGACTGGCCTGCGGAAAAACTCGCCGAGGCCAAGGCCAGCGGCAGCCTCATCGAGGCGGCCGAAGTGGCCGAGGTGGTGCTGTTCATGCTCACCCGTCCGCGCGGCATGACCATCCGCGACGTCGTGATGATGCCGACGAATTTCGACCTCTAGAACCCTGTCTTCACGCACCATGAATTTCATCCTGCACCTGGGCCTGGGCTCCTTCCACCGCGCGCACCAGGCCGTCTACATGCACCAGCTGCGCCAGCAAGGCAGCACGGACTGGGCCATCGCAGGCGGCAACCTGCGCCCCGACATGGCCGACACCATTGCAGCCCTGCAGGCGCAGGGCGGGCGCTACACGCTCGAAACTGTCACGCCCCAGGGCGAGCGTAGCTACACCGTCATCGAATCGATCCAGCGCGTGATCCCGTACCAGGACGACCTGGCTCCGCTGATCGCCGCCGGTGCCGATCCGGCCACGCGCATCATCAGCTTCACCGTGACCGAGGCGGGCTACTACCTCGACGCCGCGAACCAGCTCGACTGGGCCACCTTTGCCGACCTGCGCGCCGACCTTGCGACGGTGCAGGCAGGGCAGGCGGGCCACACCATCTACGGCGGCCTGGCCAGCATCCTGCGTGCGCGCATGCGGGCGGGCGCGGGCCCGGTCACGCTGATGAACTGCGACAACCTGCGCCACAACGGCGACCGCTCGCGCGGCGGGCTGCTGCAGTTCATCGACGCACTGGGCGATGCGCCGCTGAAAGGCTGGGTGGAGCAGAACACCACCAGCCCCAACGCCATGGTGGACCGCATCACGCCGCGCCCCACGCCCGACGTGGCCGAGCGGGTAAAGACTGCGACCGGTTGGGATGACAAGGCGGCCCTGATGGGCGAGAGCTTTATCCAGTGGGTCATTGAAGACGACTTCATCGCAGGCCGCCCCGCGTGGGAAAAGGTCGGAGTCGAGATGGTGCAGTCGGTGCAGGCGCACGAAGAGGCCAAGATCCGCCTGCTCAACGCCACCCACAGCTGCATTGCCTGGGCGGGCACGCTCGCGGGCTACCAATACATCCACGAAGGCACGCACGATGCCGCCATCCGCCAGATGGCCCACGACTACGTCACCGACGACGCGATCCCCGTCCTGCTGCCGTGCCCCATCGACCTGGAGGCCTACCGCGACGTGGTGCTGGACCGCTTCGGCAACCCCGCCATCGCGGACACCAACCAGCGCGTGGCCATGGACGCGTTCTCCAAGATTCCCGGCATGATCGCGCCCACCATCCGCGACAAGCTGGCGCGCAATCAACCTTTCGACAGCGTGGCCGTGTTGCCCGCGCTGTTCCTGGCCTACCTGCAGCGCTGGCATGCCGGGCAGATCCCCTACACCTACCAGGACCAGGCCATGGACCCTGCCGTGGCCCATGCCATCTGCGAGGCTGCCGATCCGGTGGCGGCCTACGCAGCCGACACGACCCTGTGGGGCGAGATGGCCAGCCACCCCCGGCTGGTGGACACCTTGCGCAAAGCCTACGCCCGCGTGCTGGCCTTTGTGGCGCAGCGGACAAGCGCCTGATGCTGGTGTAACTTCAGCCCACCACCGCCATGACCGTGAAAACGCCCACCGCCCCGCGCCAGACCAAGCCTGAGCTGGAGCACGACTATGTGCGCTCGCCCGCGCTGGGCTACGAGTCGCCAGACACTGCGGGCTTTATCCGCTGCCTGGCCCACGGGTTTCCCACGCCACTGGCGCGCTGGCACTACCACGACGAGTACGAGCTGCACCTCATCACGGCTACCTCGGGCAAGGTGTTTGTGGGCGACTGGATCGGGCAATTCCAGCCCGGCCACCTGGTGCTGACCGGCCCGCGTCTGCCGCACAACTGGATCAGCATGGACCTGCCCGAAGGCGGCGTGCCATTGCGCGATTTGGTGATCCAGTTCTCGCACGCGCCGCTGGTGGCCAGCAGCGAAAGCATTCCCGAGCTGCGCGAGGTGCTGCCCCTGCTGGAGCGCGCGCGCCACGGCATCGAGTTCTTCGGCATGGAGTCGCAGGCCCAGGAACACTGGCACCGCATCAAGGCGCGCCAGGGCCTGGCCCGGTTCGGCGCGTTCTGCGAATTCTTGAGCGACCTGGCCCGCTGCACCGACTTTCGCCTGCTGTCGAGCACGCAGCTGCAAAGCGAGGACAACGACGCCCAGCTCGACCAGATCAACGCCATCGTGAGCCGCATCACCGACCACCTGGCCGACCCCCTGGCCGCCGCCGACCTGGCGCAGGAGCTGGGCATGACCGAGAGCCGCTTCTCGCGCTTCTTCCGGCGCGCCACGGGCAACACCTTCACCGACTTCGTGAACCTGGTGCGCGTGAACCGCGCGTGCCAGCTGCTCATGGAGTCCGACCGCTACATCACCCACATCGCGTACGACGTGGGCTTCAACAACATGGCCAACTTCAACCGCCGCTTCCTGGACATCAAGGGCATGACGCCCAGCGAATTTCGCAAGCAGGGGGCGGGGAGATTTGGCAAGGTGTGACGTGTCCCCGTGCCGTGGGCTGACCCTGCGGGGCCGAGCGCTGGCCTGCGGGCACTGCTCCCGTCCCTACCGTTCGGGCTGAGCCTGTCGAAGCCAGGGCGCACCACCCGCGTTGACCCGTTTCACCCGCGCAGCAGCCTACTGACCCAACCAAGCATCCATGTACCTCGGAATCGATTTGGGCACCTCGGGTGTCAAGCTCCTGCTGCTGAATGGCGCGCAAACTCTGGTCGCCACGGCCGATGCGGCCGTGCCCCAGCACCGCCCCCAGCCCACCTGGAGCGAACAGAACCCCGCCGACTGGATGGCCGCCGTGGAAGCCGCCGTGGCGCAGCTGCGCGCCCAGGCCCCCGCCGCGTGGGCACAAGTGCGGGGCATCGGCCTCTCGGGCCACATGCATGGCGCCGTGGTGCTGGGCGCGCAGGGCCATGTGCTGCGCCCGGCCATCTTGTGGAACGACGGCCGCGCCAGCGCCGAATGTGCACAGCTGGAAGATGCAGTGCCCACATCACGCCAGATCACCGGCAACCTCGCCATGCCCGGCTTCACCGCCCCCAAGCTGCTGTGGCTGCGCACGCACGAGCCTGCCGTGTTTGCGCAGGTCCGCACCGTGCTGCTTCCCAAGGACTGGCTCCGCCTGCAGCTCACCGGCGATGCGGTGAGCGACATGTCCGACGCATCGGGCACGCTGTGGCTGGACGTGCAGGCGCGCACCTGGAGTCCGGCCATGCTGCAGGCCTGCGGGCTTGACGTGTCGCACATGCCCAAGCTGGCCGAGGGCAGCGCGCCCACCGGCACGCTGCGCAGCGACGTAGCGCGCCGTTGGGGGCTCGGGGAGGGCGTGGTCGTGGCGGCAGGTGCAGGCGACAACGCTGCCAGTGCCGTGGGTGTGGGCGCCCGCACTGCGGGACAGGGCTTTGTGTCGCTGGGCACATCGGGCGTGGTCTTTCGCGTGACGGACGCTTTTGCGCCCGCCACCGAGCGCGCCGTGCACGCCTTTGCCCACGCACTGCCGCAGCGCTGGCACCACATGTCGGTGATGCTCAGCGCGGCGAGCGCGTTTGGCTGGGTTACACGGCTCACGGGGCGCAGTGACGAGGCGCAACTGTCCGACGCCGTGGGTGCCCTCAGTACCAGCCGCCAGGCGCAGGCCCCGCTGTTTTTGCCCTACCTGAGTGGCGAGCGCACGCCGCACAACAACGCGGCTGCCACCGGCGTGTTCATGGGCCTGCGGGCCGAGCACGAAGCGGCGGACCTGGCCTATGCCGTGATGGAAGGCGTGGGCTTTGGCCTGCTGGATGGTCTCAACGCGATGCGCGCTGCAGGGGCAGGGCAGGGCAGGGCTGCGGGTGAGGCGGTTGGTTCGACCACCCCCGTTCAGGCTGAGCTTGTCGAAGCCCGTACAGCACCAGGCGCCACCGACAGCGCCCTGGCTTTGGTCGGTGGTGGCGCCCGCAGCAACCCCTGGGCACAGCTGTTGGCCAGCGCTTTGGGCACCCCACTGCAGCGCCCGCAGGGCGCACATGCAGCCGCCGCCCTGGGCGCGGCCCGCTTGGCGGCCATGGCCTGCGGTGGTGACGAAGCCCACTGGTGCCAGCCCTTGCCTGCCGATGCCACCTTCATGCCGCAGCCTGCACAACAAGCCCTGCTGGCCGAGCGGTATGCCCGCTTTGTCGCGCTGTACCCCGCGCTGCAATCGCAGTTCTGACGCGCTGCCTGCTTCCCCCCAAGCCACAATGACTTCTGCACCCAACACCTCTACCGCTACAGCGCCCATCCACGCAGCCATCGCAGGCGAGGCCCTCATCGACCTCATCCGCCGCCCCGATGGCAGCTACCTGCCGTGCCTGGGTGGCGCGCTCTACAACCTGTGCCGCGCGCTGGCCCGGCAGGGTGTGGGCACGCAGTACCTCACCCCCTTGTCGCGCGACCGCTTTGGCCGCGAGCTGGCGGCGCAACTGGTGGCCGACGGCGTGGTGCTGGCCCAGCCCGAGCCCGTGCAGCAAGTCACATCCCTCGCCGTGGTCAACCTCGATGCACACGGCCACCCCGACTACGCTTTCTACCGCGAAGGCGTGGCAGACCGTGCCGTGTCTGCAGCAGGTCTGGGCGATAGCTGCACCGCCTTGCCCGCGCTGCAGCTGGTCTGCACCGGCGCCCTGGCGCTCGACGCGCGCGACACCGCCATCTACCTGCCGTGGCTGGCCGCCCAGCGCGCCGCAGGCTGTTGCGTGGTGGTCGATGCCAACCTGCGCCCCTCGGTCATGCCCGACTTGGCGGCCTACCGCACCGCCGTGCACGCCGCGCTGGCCCACGCCCACATCATCAAGGCCAGCGACGAAGACCTGGAGCACCTGGCCGTGCCGGGTGGGGATGCCTTGGCCCGCGCACAGCACCTGCTCGCTGCCCACCCACAGGCGCACCTGCTGGCGCTGACGCTGGGCGCTGCAGGCGCGTGGCTGCTGCACCGCAACGGCGCACAGTGCTTTGCCAAAGAGGCCCAGCCGCTGCCAGTGGTGGACACCGTGGGTGCGGGCGACAGCTTTCTGGCGGGGCTGCTGGCGCATCTGCTGCGGCAGTCGCAGGCCGCCGAGCTTGCGAGTTTTGCGCAGTTTGTGGACGGGCTGACGGCCGACGCCTGCCAGCAGGCGCTGCGCCATGCGCTGGCCAGCGCCAGCCTGTGTGTGATGGAGCAGGGCTGTGTGCCGCCAGCGTGGGAGGCCGCCCAGGCCCGGGCGCTGGCACGGTAGCGCTCAGCCGTGCCGAGGGTTGAAGCGCCAGCCTGGGGATCCTCTGCACGAATCCGCAGATGCACACGGCGCGGTGATTCGTGCAGAGGATCCCTAGGGCAAACCCTGGAGTTGACCCCTTGGCGACAGGGGGCGGTAGGGCCGCTGCAGAACCATGCAGAGTCCACTATCGTAGAAAGATGTCGCCATGATGAATCTTGCTTTGCCTGTGCGTCGAACGGTCCTGCGTTGTCTGGTGGCGCCGCTGTTGGGCCTGGCCGCCTGGAGCCTGGGCGCCCAGGCGCTGCCCACTGCGGCGCCGGAAACCGAGGGCATGTCACCCGCCCGTCTTGCGCGGATCGGGACCTGGCTGCAAGGCGAAATTGATGCCCGTCGCGTCCCGGGATCGGTGGTGATGGTGGTGCGCAACGGCAAGCTCGTCTACAGCGATGTGCGAGGCCGGCAGGACCCCGCGGCGCCGGCCGCCATGGCGCGTGACAGCATGTTTCGCATCTACTCGATGACCAAGCCCATGGTCTCTGTGGCGACGCTCATGCTGGTGGAGGAGGGGAAGCTCACGCTGGAAACGCCCGTGGCGCGTTACATCCCGGCGTTTGCCGCGACACGGGTCGGCGTGGAACGCACCGACGCCTCGGGCGCCAAGACCCTGGTGCAGGAGCCGCAGCGGCGTCCGATGACGGTGCAGGATCTGCTGCGCCATACCTCGGGGCTCACCTATGGCTTTTTTGGAGAGTCGCTGGTCAAGAAAGCCTATCTGGATGCGGGCGTCGGCTTGGGCGCTGACATGACCAATGAGGAGTTCGCCAACAAACTGGCCAGTTTGCCCTTGCACTTTCAGCCCGGCAGCACCTGGGACTACAGCTATTCCACGGATGTGCTGGGCCGGGTGCTGGAGGTGGTGGAGGGCAAGCCCTTGTTCGCCGTGCTCAAGGACCGCCTGCTGGACCCTCTGGGCATGGTCGATACCGCGTTCTATGTCACCGATCCGGCGCGTCAGGCCCGCATTGCCGAGCCGTTTGCCGAGGACCGTGTGATTGGTGCCGGTGCCACCGTGGGCAACCCGCGTGTCGCGCAAAAATTCGAGTCAGGCGGGGGCGGACTGGTGTCCACCGCCGACGATTACGTGCGTTTTCTGAGCATGCTGCGCAATGGCGGCACCTTCAATGGCAAGCGTTTCCTGAGCCCCAAGACGCTGGAGTACATGACAAGCGACCACCTCGGCACTTCTGTGGCCCGGACGCCGCTGTACCTGCCAGGCGCGGGACATGGTTTCGGCTTGGGCTTTGCAGTACGCACCGCAACGGGCGAATCGCCGTGGATCACGCCCGCCGGCGACTACTGGTGGGGCGGTGCGGGTGGGACCTATTTCTGGGTCGATCCGAAGTCTGACCTGTTCGTTGTGTTCATGATGCAGTCGCCCAAGCAGCGCACCGTGTACCGCTCGGTGCTTCGCAATCTGGTCTACGCGGCAGTGGAGCGCTAGCCCGCGACCCCGGCGCGGGCGCGGCGGGCCGCCTCAGCCGGGGTGACCCAGCACACGTCCCGGGTTCATGACGCCCTGCGGGTCGAGCGCCTGCTTGATGGCGCGCATCATGCCCAGCGCCACGGGCGATTGGTACTTGGCGAGCTTGTCGGCCTTGAGTTCGCCGATGCCGTGTTCGGCCGAGAATGAGCCGCCGAATTCGGCCACCGCTTCGTACACGAGATGGTTCACCCGTGCTTCCTGCTCGCGCAGGAAGGCCTTGGGGTCGCCTGCTGCCGGCGCCTGCACGTTGTAGTGCAGGTTGCCGTCGCCCAGGTGCCCGAAGTTGACCAGGCGCACCCCCGGGATCTCGCGCTGCAGCACCGCGTCGGTGTGCGCCACGAAGGCCGGAATGCGCGAGATCTGGATGGAGATGTCGTGCTTGATGTTCAGGCCCTCTTCGGCCTGGGCCAGCGGAATGCTCTCGCGGATGTGCCACAGCTGGTGGGCCTGCGTGAGGTTCTCGGCCACCACGGCGTCGGTCACGCAGCCCATTTCAAACGCGGTTTCCAGCAGCGATTCAAACCGTGCGCGCGCGTGTTCTTCGGATTCGCTGTCGGAGTTTTCGAGCAGCACGCACCAGGGCGCGTTGTCGTCGCCCAGGAAGGGCACGCGCAGCTGCGGCATGTGCTTGCCCACCAGGCTCAGCGCAAACTGGCCCATCACTTCAAAGCCCGTGAGGCCCGCGCCCAGCTGCTTGTGCGCCAGGCCCAGCAGCGCCACGGCGTGCTCCATGGATGGCGCCGCAGCCCATGCCGTGAGGTTGGCAGCGGGCTGGGGGTAGAGCTTCATCGTGGCGGCGGTGATGATGCCCAGCGTGCCTTCGCTGCCGATGAACAGGTCGCGCAGGTCGTAGCCGGTGTTGTCCTTGCGCAGGCCCTTGAGGCCGTCCCACACCTCACCCTGGGCGGTGACGACTTCCAGGCCCAGGCACAGGTCGCGCGCATTGCCGTAGCGCACCACCTGTGTGCCGCCCGCGTTGGTGCCCAGGTTACCGCCAATGGTGCAGCTGCCCTCGGCCGCAAGGCTCAGGGGGAAGAGCACGCCCGCGTTCTGCGCCACGTCCTGCAGGTTTTGCAGGATGCAGCCTGCTTCCACCGTCATCGTCAGGTTGTCGGTGTCCACGCTGCGCACCGCGTTCATGCGCGTGAGGCTCAGCACGATCTGCGTGCCGCTGTCATCGGGCGTGGAGCCCACGGCCAAGCCCGTGTTGCCGCCCTGGGGCACGATGGCTGTACCCACCGCCGCGCAGGCCTTGACCACGGCGGCCACTTCCTGCGTGTTGGCGGGGCGCACCACGGCCAGGGCCTTGCCGCGCACGCGGCGGCGCCAGTCCTGTTCCCAGGCGGTGAGGTCGCCCTCGGTGATCACATGGGTGGGGCCAACGATGGCGCGCAGGGTGTCAAGCAAAGTGGTCATGGGCAAAGGGGGGCAGTGCGTTGAAAAGGGCAGGGCGGGGATTGCACAGGGCTCGTCAGGGGGCGGGGGCAGCTGCGCTGGCCTCTGCAGCGGCTGCGGCCGCCTTGGCGTTGCGCTGGCGCAGCCGCACATGCAGCGTGCAGGCCGTGAACAGCACCAGGCACAGCGCCACTTCGGCCCAGGCCAGCCATTGCGATGGCGGCTTGTCGCTCCAGCCGCGCACCACGCCTTCGGTGAAATACAGCCAGATCACCAGGCTCACCCAGCGGTAGGTGTACATGCGGTTCTTGAGGATGCCCGCCAGCGGAATGCACAGCGGCAGGGCCTTGATGGCCAGCCAGGTACCGCCGGGGCGCAAGGGGGCCAGCACCAGCTCCCAGGCCAGGCACAGAACAATCAGGGCCAGCAGGCTGCCGGTGGCCACCCAGCGGGTGGCGGCGACGCCGTTGTCGGATGGTGTGAGAGGGGACGCGGGGGCAGAAGGGGATGCAGTCATTGGGGTGGCATCATATCGGCCATGCCTTTTTCCATACAGACAGTCGCGTCGCGCACCGAAGCGTTGATCAATGAGCTGTCGCACTTCCCGTGGAAGACCACGGCCCAGACACTGCGCGAACGCTTTCGTGAGGACCACCTGGGGCTCACGGCCAGCAGCCTGACCTTCACCACCATCCTGGCGCTGGTGCCATTTTTTACCGTGGCGCTGGCGGTGTTCACCGCGTTCCCCATCTTCGGCAAGCTGCAGGATGCGCTGCAGGGCTGGCTGGTCAGCAGCCTGGTGCCCGACAGCATCTCGCGGCAGGTGATTGGTTACCTGAACCAGTTTGCCTCCAAGGCCAGCGGCCTGGGGGTGGCGGGCTTCAGCATCCTGCTGGCCACGGCGCTGGCGCTGATCCTCACCATCGACCGCACGCTCAACGACATCTGGCGCGTGCAGCGCCTGCGCCCACTGGGGCAGCGGGTGTTGATCTACTGGGCGGCCATCACGCTGGGCCCGCTGCTGATGGGTGCCAGCCTGGCGCTCACCTCGTATGTGATGTCGGCCTCGGGCGGGCTGGTCAAGCGCTTGCCTGATGGGGTGCAGCTGCTGTTCGACTCGATCCAGTTTGTGGTGCTGGCGGGGGGCATGGCGTCGCTGTACCACTATGTCCCCAACACGCCGGTGAAGTGGCGCCATGCCTGGACGGGCGGGCTGTTTGTGGCCGTGTGCATCGAGCTGGCCAAGAAGGTGCTGGCGCTGTACCTGGGCAAGGTGCCCACCTATTCGGTGGTGTACGGCGCGTTTGCCACGCTGCCCATCCTGCTGGTGTGGATCTATGTGGCCTGGGTCATCGTGCTGCTGGGGGCCGTGGTCACCGCCTACCTGCCCAGCCTGCTGGCGGGCGTGGCGCGGCGCGGCACGGTGGCGGGCTGGACGTTCCAGCTTGCCATCGAGGTGCTGCAGGAGCTGCACCGCGCGCGCAGCCAGCCCATGAAAGGCCTGCGCCCCAGCCAGCTCGCGCAGTTGCTGCGCGTGGACGTGCTGCAGCTCGAACCCGTGCTCGAAGCCCTGACGGCGCTCGACTGGGCGGGCGAGGTGGCCGATGCCGCAGTGAGCGCCTCGGATGTGCCCGAGCCGCGCTACGTGCTGCTGGCCGATCCGGCTCGCACGCCGCTGGCGCCCCTGGTGCAGAAACTGTTGCTGGAGCGCGCCCAGAGCCTGGCCCCGCTGTGGCAGCGCGCGGGCCTGGAGACGCTGCGCATGGCCGATGTGCTGGAGAGCGCCGCGCAGGCCGGATGAACTGCTGCTGCGCTTTGATTGCTATAAAATATGTAGCTATAAGCGCATGATGGACGCGCGGTAGCGGCCATTTTTGCTTGAATTTTCAGATCAGAACGGCACCTTGCCCGTCCAGATGTCCTTGTACATCACCCAGTCGCCCATGAAGCTGTAGAGCGGGCGCTTGAAGCTGGCGGGCTTGTTCTTCTCAAAGCCGAAGTGCCCCACCCAGGCAAAGCCATAGCCGCAGAGCAGGCCATACAGCAGGTACTGCGGCTTGCCCGTGGCCACCAGCATGGCCAGGCAGACCAGGGTGAGCGTGGAGCCCACGAAGTGCAGGCGCCTGCAGGTGCGGTTGCTGTGCTCGCCCAGATAGAAGGGGTAGAACTCCGCGAAGCTCTTGAAGCTGCGCGGATCGGTGGCGGTGTGGGGGGCGCTGATGTCCATCGTTGTCTCCTGGTGGGCGGTCTGCCTGTGATCTATGGTGATCCTTGGGCCATCTGTGCGTGGCCTTGCTTGTGCGCAAACTCCCGGGGGGCTGCGCCGCTGCCAGACGATTTATACGCCCAAGCCCGAGACAATGCTGTGCCGCGATGGACAGGGGTTGCTGCGGCTCGTGCTTGAACAGGTTCTGCCACCATGGCCATGATGACTTCTGCTGAATCCTCCACCAATCCATCTTCCCCAGCCCCCGCCCCCGCCGTGGGCCGTGAACACGCCATCGACGCGCTGCGCGGCTTTGCGCTGCTGGGCATCCTCATGGTCAACGCGGGCAGTTTTGCATCCACCTACTTTGGCGTGGGCGTGGTGGACCCAGCCTTCTCCCGGCCCGTGGACCATGCCGTGCGCTGGTGGGTGAGCTTCATCTTCGAGACCAAGTTCTACCTGCTGTTCTCGCTGCTGTTCGGCTACAGCTTTGCGCTGCAGATGGATTCGGCAGCGCGCTCCGGCAACGCCTTTGTGCCGCGTTTTCTGCGCCGCCTGCTGGGCCTTTTGCTGCTGGGGCTTGCGCATGCCTGGTTGCTGTTCGCGGGCGACATTCTTGTCACCTATGCACTGCTGGGCGTGCTGCTGCTGGCCTGGCGCGGGCTGAAACCCATGGCGGCCACGGTGCTGGCCCTGGCCCTGCTGGGCATGGTGGCCGGGGGTTGGGGCCTGCTGGCCTGGCTGGTGGCGCATGTGCCGCCCATCGAGGTACCGGTGGCCGAGCTGCATGCCAAGGCGCAGCAGGCCGCACAGGCCTACCGCGCGAGCGCACTGGATGCCATCGCCCAGCGTGGGCGCGACATGGCCGAAGGCGTGTGGTTTGTGCTGGTGTTTGTGCAGGGGCCCTGCGCGCTGGCCATGTTCCTGCTGGGGCTGGCGGCCCACCGCTCGGGCTACCTGGCCCGGGTGGCGCAGCAACCAGCGCGCCTGCGGCGGTGGATGGTGCGCTGCCTGCCTGTGGGAGGGGCGGGGGCCTTGTTCTATGCCACGGCGCAGGTGGGCACCAGCAGCGTGCAGCAGCCCGAGCATGTGGTGCTGGCTGCGCTGGCGGTGGACCTGGCCACGGCGCCGTTTCTCACCGTCGGCTATGTGGCGCTGTTGCTGTGGCTGCTGCAGCATGGCACCGGGGGCCCGCGCCTGGGCGCGGCGCTGGAGCCTGCGGGGCGCATGGCGCTGTCCAACTACCTGCTGCAGTCGCTGGTGGGGGCGACGGTTTTCACGGCCTATGGCTTTGCGCTGGTGGGCCAGGTGGCACCCTGGCTGGTGGTGCTGGGGGTGTTCGCGTTGTATGGCGCCCAGTTGGTGTGGAGCCGCCGCTGGATGGCCACACACGCCTACGGACCGGTGGAGTGGTGGCTGCGGGCCTTCACGCTCTGGCAGTGGCCAGCGTGGCGGCGCCCCGCGCCCTGACCACAGGCCAGGGCGCAGGCGGCGTGTTGCTCAGCGGGCCAGAAAGTCGCGCAGCGCGAACAGCGTTTCTTCCGGCGCTTCGGTCATCTGGTGGTGGCCCACGGGCAGGCTCGCGATCGACACCGATTGGCCTGCAGCGCGGGCTGCGTTGACCAGGCCTTGCGCGGCCTTCGGGGGCGTCATCTGGTCCTGCGCGCCCAGCGCAAACAGCACCGGGCAGGTGAGTTGCGCCATGGCGGCTTCGCCACCGGCGTAGCTGTCGCAGGCCACGAAACCCCGGTGGAACACGTTGACGGCCGGGTTGCTGCGCAGCACCCGGCGGCCCAGCGCCATGCCCGTGCCAAACACCCAAGTGCCGGGCCCCAGGGCCGACGGGGGCGCGGCCAGTGTGTTGCGCGAGAACACGTTGACCATGCGCAGGGCCTTTTCGGGGTCGCTCTGCGAGGCCTCGATGAGCGCGGGCGACACCTTCATCGGGAAGGCCGTGCCCACCAGCACCAGGTGGCTGACGCGGTCCTTGAGCCGTGCGGCGGCTTCCATCGCAATGAGCGAGCCCCAGCTGTGGCCCACCAGGGCTGCGCGCTGCACGCCCGCAGCGTCGAGCAACGCGCCGATGAAGTCGGCCGCCTGCTCCACCGTGGCGGGCGCATCGCCACCACTGCGGCAGTGGCCCGGCAGGTCGATGGCCAGCACGTTCCAGCCATGGTTGGCCATGTAGCGGCTTTGCAGGGCCCACACGCTGTGGTCGTTGAGCACGCCGTGGATGAACACCACCGTGGGCTTGGCGGCATCGAAGGCCTTGCCACCGGTGTAGCAATAGATGGATGCTCCGTTGACTTGGAGGTGCATGGTCAGGCCCCCGCTTTCTCTGCAGCTTTCAGTGCACGCTTGAGGTCGTCAATCAGGTCGTCGGCGTCTTCGAGCCCGATCGACAGGCGGATCGTGCCCTGCGTGATGCCCGCGCCCGCCAGCGCTTCGTCGCTCATGCGGAAATGTGTGGTGCTGGCCGGGTGGATCACCAGGCTGCGGCAGTCGCCCACGTTGGCCAGATGGCTGAAGACCTTGAGCGTTTCGATGAACTTCTTGCCCTGCTCGCGGTTGCCCTTGAGGTCAAAGCTGAACACCGAGCCCGCACCGCGCGGCAGCAGCTTTTGCGCGAGCGCGTGGCTGGGGTGAGACTCCAGCATGGGGTGGCCCACGCGCGACACAAAGGGCTGCGCCGCCAGAAACTCCACCACCTTCTCTGTGTTGCGCATGTGCTGCGCCATGCGCAGCGGCAGGGTCTCGATGCCTTGCAGGATGAGCCAGGCCGTGTGCGGGCTCATGCAGGCGCCAAAGTCGCGCAGGCCCTCGCGCCGCGCACGCAGCAGAAAGGCGCCCACGGTGCTTTCTTCGGTGAAGACCATGTTGTGGAAGCCGTCGTAAGGCTGCGTCAGCTCGGCAAACTTGCCGGCGGACTTTGGCCCGTCCCAGTCAAAGCTGCCGCCGTCCACCACGATGCCGCCCACAACGGTGCCGTGGCCCGAAAGGAACTTGGTGGCCGAGTGGTAGACCAGGTCTGCGCCATGTTCAAACGGCTTGATGAGCCATGGGGAGGTGAGGGTGGAGTCCACCAGCAGCGGCACGCCCGCTTCGTGCGCAATGGACGACACGGTGGGGATGTCCAGTACATCCAGACCGGGGTTGCCCACGGTTTCGCCAAAGAAGAGCTTGGTGTTGGGGCGCACCGCAGCGCGCCAGGCGTCGATGTCGCCCGGTTTCACAAAAGTAGTCTCAATGCCGAAGCGCGAGAGCGTGTAGTGCAGCAGGTTCTGCGAACCGCCATACAGCGCCGTGCTGGCCACGATGTGGCTGCCCGCGCCCATGATCGTGGCAATCGCCAGATGCAGCGCGGCCTGACCGCTGGCGGTGGCGATGGCGCCCACGCCGCCTTCCAGGGCGGCCACGCGCTGCTCCAGCACCGCGTTGGTTGGGTTGCTGATGCGGCTGTACACATGGCCGCCGCGCTCCAGGTTGAAGAGGGACGCTGCGTGGTCGCTCGACTCGAAGACGAACGAGGTGGTCAGGTGGATGGGCGTGGCGCGTGCGCCGGTGGCGGGGTCGGGGCTCGCGCCTGCGTGCAGGGCCAGCGTGTCAAAGCCGGGGTCGGAATAACCGGGCATCTTGTGTCTCCCATGTTGTCAATGCAGGCGGGCATTGTGGGCTATATTTGGTAGCAAATTGTCTACGGCGCCCGCCGCGCGGCGTGGCCCCCTCTCTCTTCCTGCTCTCCCGGAGACTCCGCACCATGAAAGTCAGCGACATCCTTCGCGTCAAAGGCAACACCTTGTACACCGCCTCGCCGGACGAGCCGCTGGCAGGCGCCGTGGCCCTGATGGCCGAGCGCGACATCGGTTCGCTGGTGGTCATGGAGCATGGCGACCTGGTGGGCATGCTCACTTTCCGCGAAGTGATCCAGGCCGTGGTGAAAAACGGCGGCGGCGTGGGCACGATGCTGGTGCGCACCGCTATGGACGACGCGCCTTTGACCTGCACCCTGGAAACCGACATGGACGAAGTGCGCCGCATGATGCTGGACCGCCACGCGCGCTACATGCCGGTGATGGACCGCCGCATGCTTATGGGTGTGATCAGCTTCTACGACGTGGCCAAGGCTGTGGTGGACAGCCAGAACTTCGAGAACAAGATGCTCAAGGCCTATATCCGCGATTGGCCTGAGGAAGAGTCATCCAAGGGCGACGTGAATACACCCTGAACATCTTCCGCTCTCGGGCCGCGTGCTTGACAGGCTGTTGTTGCGAGAGGGCGTGGCCTCTGATCACCGTGGTTTGTGGATGCGCACGACTTCGCGTGTCCAGCTGTTGTCCCGGGTCGCTCCATTGGCCACACTGACTTTGGCCCGGCGGACATACTTTGCGATGGTTCCACGGCTATCCACCCAATAGGTCAGCTTGCCGGACAGGCCTCGGTATGACCGTAAGCTGGCTTCAATGCGGTAGGCGTACATCGTGCCTGCGGGAACGGTAATTTCTTCGTAGGCAACCACCCTCATGTCCTGCTCTACCCAGCCCACGTCGCCGATCGGCGTGGGAATGTGCTTGGGCATGGTTTCTTGCGATCGGCTGACCCAGCGCTTGCCAATCTGAAACTCATCGGCGGGCAGCGACTGGATGGGGGGATCGAATTCGATGCCGATGTCATTGCGAATGGTGCCACCCGCCAGCGTCACGATCTGCTGGCCGTTGTTGATTTCGATAATGCCATCCTTGATTGATGTAACGCGCAGGGTTTCTCGGCGTGTCTCCAGGTTGGTGAGGTAGTCGCGGTAGACCTGCTCAATCTCATCGCCGACCTGTACATCCCGCTGCACGGAGTGGCGCCCATGCACAGGCGTTGCCGTGACCAAGGGCTTGGAGAGTTGGTCCAGACGGCTCTGCACTGCTTCACTGATGGCGCTGCTGGGATAGGCCTGCAAGAACGCATAGAAGTCGTCAGGATTGCGTGACGCTTTGATGCGGTCCCACTCTGCCTTCTCGCGCAGGAATCTTTGGTCCAGTTCTGCGGGCTTGGGCTTCGGTGGTGGTGCCATCGGCACTGTGGCGCCCGGGCTTCTGCCATCGTTGAAGACAAAGTCCTCCTCCAGGCTGGTGCTTTCCCAGGGAATCTGGCTGCCCCGGCTCTTTTGCCGCACCTGCAGCCGCACGCGCTTGAAGACATCCTCGATGCGGGAGACGGGTTTTGCCAGTTCCTGCAGCAGGTAGCCGGTGTACAGGCCGTTGCTGCCTTCGCCATCGTCTGCGGTGTTGCCCGGGGCCGTAGCGTAGGCAAGAAAAGTCCCAGGCACAGCGTCGATCTGCGCCAACCCTTTGGCCGACGCTGTGCCGTCGAAGGGGTTGTTTCGGCAGGCGTCGAGTACCAGGATGTTGACGCGGTTGCCAGCCTCTTTGAAGGCATTGATCACAGCGTCCACATCCACGGCCTGTGCCACCACATCGTTCTGGCTTTTGGGGTGCGCATCCACGGGCACCATGTAGTTGCGCCAGTTGATCTGGAGTCCATGGCCTGCGTAGTACAGCATGCCGACCCCGTTCTTGCCTTGCAGCCGCTTGCGGGCGTCGTCAATGGCTTCGGTCATCTGGCCACGCGATCCATCGCGCAGTTCCAGGACCTGAAAGCCCAGCTTGCGCAATTGCTCCGACATCGCCTTGGCGTCATTGGCGGGGTTCGAGAGCGCTGCGTTGCCGGGGTAGGCGGAGTTACCGATGACCAGTGCAATCCGGATGTCGAGGGGCGCATTGGCCTGCGCAGAAGCGGCCAGCGCCCCCAGGGCCACCAGCGCGCGTGACAGAAACCGTTGTACACGTTGCGATGCTGCAAAGACTTGAATCACTGGCGGTCCCTCCACACGCGTTTCTATGGGCCCTTTCAACAGGCTGTTGGCCACTATATCGAGATCGAAACCACCCGCCAATTGGAAAAAGCGCACGCCAGACGCTGGCGGATTCCGTGTGTCTGGAATAATCCCGACCCATGAGCGGCAACACCATCGGTACCCTATTCGCAGTCACCAACTTTGGTGAATCCCACGGCCCGGCCATTGGCTGCGTGATCGACGGCTGCCCGCCGGGCATGCTGCTGTCCGAGGCCGACATCCAGGCCGACCTGGACCGGCGCCGCCCTGGCACCAGCCGCCACGTCACGCAGCGCAACGAGCCTGACGCGGTGGAGATCCTCTCTGGCGTGTACGAGGGCAAGACCACCGGCACCCCCATCGCCCTGCTGATCCGCAACACCGACCAGCGCAGCAAAGACTACAGCAACATCGCCGAGAGCTTCCGCCCCGGCCATGCCGACTACACCTATTGGCACAAGTACGGCATCCGCGACCCGCGCGGCGGCGGTCGTTCCTCGGCCCGCCTGACGGCACCCACGGTGGCCGCAGGCGCCGTGGCTAAGAAGTGGCTGGCCCAGCAGTATGGCGCCCAGTTCCGCGCCTGCATGACGCAGCTGGGCGAGCTGCCCATCCCGTTCGAGAGCTGGGACCATGTGCGCAGCAACCCCTTCTTCGCCCCCGTGGCCGACGTGCAGCAGTACGAGGACTACATGGACGCCCTGCGCAAGGCCGGGGATTCGTGCGGCGCCCGCATCCGGGTGCAGGCCACCGGCGTGCCGGTGGGCCTGGGCGAGCCGCTGTATGACAAGCTCGACGCCGACATTGCCCACGCCATGATGGGCCTGAACGCGGTCAAGGGCGTGGAGATTGGCGCAGGCTTTGCCAGCGTGGCCCACCGGGGCACGATGCACGGCGACTCGATGACGCCCCAGGGCTTTCGCACCAACAACGCCGGTGGCGTGCTGGGCGGCATCAGCACGGGGCAGGACCTGGAGGTGAGCATTGCGATCAAGCCCACCAGCTCCATCATCAGCCCGCGCGAGTCCATCGACATCCACGGCCAGAGCACCGAGGTGATCACCAAGGGCCGCCACGACCCGTGTGTGGGCATCCGCGCCGCGCCGATTGCCGAAGCGCTGCTGGCGCTGGTGGTGATGGAGCACGCGCTGCGCCACCGTGCCCAGTGCGGCGATGTGGTGCCGCCCGTGCCGCCGATCCAGGCCTCCTTTCTGTAATCCCCTGTATTGCCGCCCCGGAGGCGGCCACACCCTATGAGCAACCGCTTGTTCAAGGCCGTTGGCAGCTTGGCGCTCGCCACCGGGGCGCTGTCGCTGGCGGGCTGCAGCAGCACGACGGCCCCCGTGGCGGGCAGCGCGCCGCCCCACATCGACATCACCCTCATCGGCTTCAACGACCTGCATGGCAACCTGGAGCCGCCCCACATGGCGCACCGGGTGCAGGGGCCCACAGGCCCGGTGCTGGCACCTGCGGGGGGCATGGCCTACTTTGCCAGCGCCATGGCGGCCCTCAAGGCCCAGTCGCCGCACCATGCGGTGGTGTCGGCGGGGGACATGGTGGGCGCATCGCCGCTGGTGTCGTCGCTGTTCCTGGACGAGCCCACCATCGAGGCGGTCAACCGCATGCAGATCGACTTCAACGCGGTCGGCAACCACGAGTTTGACCGGGGCTGGCGCGAACTGCTGCGGCTGCAGCACGGGGGCTGCGAAAAGTTCACCTCGCGCGAGCCCTGCCGCATCAGCAAGCCGTTCGAGGGCGCCCGATTTGGCCTGCTGGCGGCCAACACAGTGCGCGAAGACGGGCGCACCCTGCTGCCCGCCACGGGGCTCAAGCGGTTTACCGAAGGCGGCGTCACCGTCACCATGGGGTTCATCGGCCTCACGCTGCAGGCCACGCCCACCATGGTCAGCCCGTCGGGCGTGGCCGGGCTGCGGTTTGAGGACGAAGCGGCCACGGCCAATGCGCTGATTCCGCAGCTCAAGGCCCAGGGCGCCGATGTGATCGTGGTGGCCATCCACGAAGGTGGCGGCACCACGGCGGGCGTGCAGGAGACCAGCTGCGCAGGCCTGTCGGGCGACATCGTGCCCATCCTGGAGCGCCTGGACCCGGCCGTGGATGTGGTGGTCTCGGGCCACACGCACCAGGCCTATGTGTGCGACTACAGCCGCGTGAACCCCGCCAAGCCCTTTTTGCTGACCAGTGCAGGCCAGTACGGCACGCTGCTCACCGACATTCAGCTGCGCGTGGACACGCACACCCGCCGCGTGGTGCGCAAAACAGCGCGCAATGTGGTGGTGCAGGGCGAGGCCTTTACCGGTGCCCAGGGGCTGGTGCCCGTCACCACCGCCGTGCCTGCCTTCCCGGCAGACCCGGGGGTGCAGAAGATCATCGACACCTACCGCGCCGCCGCCATTCCACTGGCCCAGCGGCCGGTGGGGCAGGCCAAGGGCCCCATGCGGCGCCAGCCCAACACGGCGCTGGAGAGCGTTTTGGGCAACTTGGTGGCCGATGCCCAGCTGCTGGCCACGCGTTCGCCCGAAGAGGGGGGCGCGCGGCTGTCGTTCATGAACCCCGGCGGCCTGCGTGCCGACCTGGTGCCGGATGACCAAGGGCTGGTGCGGTATGGCCAGCTGTACGCGGTGCAGCCCTTCGGCAACCAGCTGGTAGTGAAGACCTTCACCGGTGCGCAGATCCGTGCGGTGCTGGAGCAGCAGTTCGCCAGCGGCGGCAACACGGTGCAGCGGCCCCGGGTGCTGTCGGTGTCCAGCGGCTTCAGCTACCGCTACGACCTGGGCCAGCCCGCCGGGGCGCGCATCAGCCAGATGGTGCTGAACGGTGCGCCATTGGCCGACGTGCAACCGGTGCGCGTGGTCATGAGCAGTTTTCTGGACAGCGGCGGGGACAACTTCACGGTGCTGACGCAAGGCCGGGACCGGCAGGTGGGCGCGCTGGACCTGGATGCGCTGGAGGCCTACTTCCGTCAGCAAAGCCCGGTGGCGCTGCCCGCCACGGACCGCATCACGCGCGTGGGCCGCTGAGGCGGGGCCGCGCTGCGGCCTGGGTGTGGGTCAGCTGCGGCGGCGCAGCGCACCCAGCCACTGCAGCGGGTTGAAGCCGGTGACCAGCCCGGTCGCGACCAGCACCAGCGCGCCGCCCCAGAGCATGCCCGGCCCCAGGGCCTCGCCCAGAAAGACATGGCCCCAGGCCACGCCAAACAGCGGGATCATGAAGGCCGAACTCATGGCCGCCACGGGCGAGACATGCTTGAGCACCCGCAGGTTGAGCCAATACGCCAGGCCCGATGTCACGATGCCCATCACCGCCACGGCCGCCAGCGCGCCCGGTGTGAAGCGCGCCTCGGGAAGGCTCCAGGCCGCTCCTGGCAGCAGCAGCACCAGGGCGGCGGCATGGATGCCTGCCGCAATCGACAGCGGGGACATGCGCTGGGTGGCGCGTTTCATCCAGGTAGTCGAGATGCCATAGCAGGCCGATGCCGTCACGCAGGCCGCCGCCGCCAGCAGCAGGGCGGGTGTGGGCTGTACGGGGCCCAGCTGCACGATGAGCGCCACGCCCGCAAAGCCGCAGAGGCAGCCCAGCCACTTGCGCATGCTCAGCGTGTCTTCCTTCATCCAGGCGGCGGCAATCACGCCAAACGGCACGGCCATGGTGTTGAGCAGCGAGCTGTAGCCCGCGGGCAAGTGCAAGGCCGCCCAGGCATAGAGCAAAAAGGGCAGGGCGACGGTGAGCGTGCCCAGCCCGAACAGCTCGCGCCAGTGGCGCCAGGGCCAGGACTCGTTGGCGACGCGCATGATGCCGATCAGCGTGAGCGTGGCCAGCCCGATGCGCAGGGCCGCCATCACGTTGGGGCCCAGCACGGGGCTGGCAATGCGGATGAAGAGGAACGAGGCGCCCCACAGGGCAGACAGCAGCACCAGCTGCAAAAAGTGGCGGGTTTTCACCGCAGCGATTGTCGGGCACGGGCGCGGGGCCTGCCGCATGGGTGGGTGAAAAATTTCAAGCTAAAAAGGCCGTTTGCGCGCGTCCAGTAAGCCCTTTAAGCTATTGTTTCAGGAGCATTGCGCCTTGTAGCCTTGGTGACAGCGCTGCTGGTTGCATCTGTCGGGAAGCCGTGGTGAGGTTTGATTGCTATTCTATTGATAGCTTTCGAGGCATGGTGGGTGCGCGGTAGGTGCCAAAAAGGCTTGAAGTCCATGCCCGGTGGGCCGGGTGGAGGTGGCCCCGTCGCCTGTCTTGGCGGTGACCTATTTACTTGCGCACTTCATCGACCATGGCGCGGAAGTCGTCGATGTCTTCGAAGCTTCGGTAGACGCTCGCAAAGCGGATGTAGGCCACCTTGTCGAGCTTCTTGAGTTCGCGCATCACAAGTTCGCCAATGCGGCCGGACAGCACTTCGCGCTGGCCCAGGTTGAGCAGCTTTTCTTCGATGCGCTCGATGGCGCTGTCGATCTGCTCCGTGCTCACCGGGCGCTTGCGCAGTGCCAGGCTGAACGAGCCGAGCAGCTTGCTGCGGTCGTATTCAATGCGCCGACCGTCTTTTTTGACGATGGCCGGGAAGTTCACTTCCGGCCGTTCGTACGTGGTGAAGCGCTTGTCGCACGCGCCGCACTGGCGGCGGCGGCGGATGAAGACCCCATCCTCAGACACCCGCGTTTCAACGACTTGCGTTTCGAGGTGGCTGCAGAAGGGGCACTTCATGGGCGCTCAGGACCGGCTTGCTTAGCGGTAGACCGGGAAACGAGCGGTCAGGGCGTTGACCTTGGCGCGCACGGCGGCGATGTTGGCTTCGTCGCGGGGGTTGTCCAGCACGTCGGCAATCAGGTTGGCCGTGATGCGGGCTTCTTCTTCCTTGAAGCCGCGCGTGGTCATGGCGGGGGTGCCAATGCGCACGCCGCTGGTCACCATCGGCTTTTCAGGGTCGTTGGGGATCGCGTTCTTGTTGATGGTCATGTGGGCAGCGCCCAGCACGGCCTCGGCTTCCTTGCCGGTGATGCCCTTGGCGCGCAGGTCCACCAGCATCACGTGGCTTTGGGTGCCGCCGGACACGATGCGCAGGCCACGTGCGGTCAGCGTCTCGGCCACGACCTTGGCGTTCTTGGCCACTTGCTCTTGGTAGGCCTTGAACTCGGGCTGCATCGCTTCCTTGAAGGCCACAGCCTTGGCCGCGATCACGTGCATCAGCGGGCCGCCTTGCAGGCCGGGGAAGATGGCGCTGTTGATGGCCTTCTCGTGCTCGGCCTTCATCAGGATGATGCCGCCACGGGGGCCGCGCAGGCTCTTGTGCGTGGTCGATGTCACCACGTCGGCGTGGGGCACGGGGTTGGGGTACACGCCGGCGGCGATCAGGCCTGCGTAGTGGGCCATGTCCACCATGAAGATCGCGCCAATTTCCTTGGCGATCTTGGCAAAGCGCTCGAAATCGATGTGCAGGCTGTAGGCCGAGGCACCAGCCACGATCAGTTTGGGCTTGTGCTCGCGGGCCTTGGCTTCCATTGCGTCGTAGTCAATGGCTTCGTTCTTGTCCAGACCGTAGCTGACCACGTTGAACCACTTGCCCGACATGTTCAGCGGCATGCCGTGCGTCAGGTGGCCGCCTTCGGCCAGGCTCATGCCCATGATGGTGTCGCCGGGCTTGAGGAAGGCCAGGAACACGGCCTCGTTGGCCGACGCGCCGCAGTGGGGTTGCACGTTGGCGGCATCGGCGCCGAAGATTTTCTTCACGCGGTCGATGGCCAGTTGCTCGGCCACGTCCACATGCTCGCAGCCACCGTAGTAGCGCTTGCCGGGGTAGCCTTCGGCGTACTTGTTGGTTAGCTGGGTGCCCTGCGCCCACATCACGGCGGGGGAGGCGTAGTTCTCGCTAGCGATCAGCTCGATGTGGTGCTCTTGCCGG
Source organism: Acidovorax sp. GW101-3H11 (assembly GCF_001633105.1). GTDB lineage: Bacteria > Pseudomonadota > Gammaproteobacteria > Burkholderiales > Burkholderiaceae_C > Acidovorax. Next base: position 1,237,506 of record NZ_LUKZ01000009.1, on the reverse strand, counting down.
GCGTTTTCAGCCTGGATGGCGGCAAAAACTTCGGGGTCGGTTTGTTCGACAAGAATGTTGCGGTCGTACATGGTTTGGCAGTCCTAAGAACTTGTGTCCCTTGAAACAAGGGCTGCCCAGGCGAACGGCTGAACGCAGCAGGTGGCCCCGTGCGGCACGCTTCCCAGTGGTTCACAAGGGGCGGGCCCTTGCCGGTTTCCACGTCAGCGGCAGAACCCTGAGAGGGTGCTGCGCCTATCGCCAGTCGCGTACTTCGCTAGTGTAGCCGACACGGTGGCGTGCACCTACCAGGTGCATCGCACAAATCTCCGGTGGGCCGTGGGATTCAAAGACCCGACAGCAGGGCCACCTTGTCGGCGTTGGCGGTGGGCGCTGCCGCAGGGGCGGCAGCCGGAATGCTCTGGGCAGGCGCCTGGGTAGACAGCGATGGGGGCGGGTTGAACGGCATGGCCCGGCCGTTGGCGACCTGGCGCAGGCGGAAATGCTCCGCCATCACCTTGGCCGCATAGCCGCCATCGTCGGCCATGTTGGCCGCGCCCACGTAGTAGCGCAGGCCACCCTCGACAGAGCCAGCACGTGCAATACATTCCTGCAGCACCTTGACGCCCACGCGCAGGTTGCTCACCGGGTCGAAGGCCGCAAAGTGGCCGCCGAAGCTCTGGTACTTGTCGGTGTGCACGCGGGTCATGACCTGCATGAGGCCCTGGGCGCCCACGGCGCTCTCGGCAAACGGGTTGAAGCTCGATTCGATGGCCATGATGGCCAGGATCAGCGTGGGGTCGATCTTGGCACGGGTGCCAATCTCGTAGGCCTCGGCCACCAGCACGCTGAGCGGCTCGGGCGCCACGCGGTACTTCTTGCTGAGCCAGAAAGCCACTGCGGCCTGCTCCTTGGGTAGGTCCTTCGGGTTGGCGGCCGTGGCGCGCTCGCTGGCTTCGGGCTCGATGGGCATGCCCAGCATTTCCACCTGGCGCGCCTGCAGCCAGCCCATGAGGCGCTCTTCGCCTGCCTGGCGCAGGTCGGGCCGTGCCGTGAGGGCAATGATGATGAAGGCAACGGCCAAGCCGATGAGGGCAAAGCTGTTGTGGGTGATTTCAAGAAAACCTTCGGTCACATCGGCCGCGAAGGTTCGCACGCCGGAGACTATTTTTCCTGACGCTGTCATAGCTCTTCCTTTCTGAGGCACAGCGGGAGCTCGGAGCAGTCGCTGGGACTGCACCTTCCCGGCAAGTCGCCTGGATTGGTACGCCATCAAGTCCGGGCTGCACGTCTGTGGAGTGCTTGTTGCCTGGTTTGACTTAGCCGGGTTCGGCAGCGGGTTGGGGTTTTTACTAGCCCGTTTTTGGGGCTGGCGGATTCTAGAAGCTCTCTAAATGCATAGTCAATACTAACAATCTGCATTGTTAGATGATTGAGTTATGAAAAATATGTAAAAAATCACAGTTTTTGGGCTCTTTGAGGGGCTCGAAGTCGTCTGGTGCGGGTGGTCGTTGTGACGCTCTCGTGTCAAATTCAATCGGCCGTCCGGCCGTCATTGAGAATCCGATTTGAGCCCGGCGGGCGACTTTGGTAAGGTGGAGGCGCCTGTAGATTTCAGGCATCGCCAGACGAAGCGAAATCTCCCTCCGAGGGCATTCAGTGCCAAGGTGCAGCAGATGCCGCTTCCAAGGCAACCCCTGGAGGCAATCCCTTGCCTCCTCGCCATGCGGACCTTCATCTCCGCATCGCGACCGATGGCAAAGACCGTTGTGTCAGCCGTCAAGCCCGGCGGGCAGGCCATGAGGCCCTGTCTGTCGGGCTTTCTTGTTTGTGCTTCGCCCTTGGGATCCTCTGCACAAATCACTGCGCCGTGTGCATCTGCGGTCTCGGGCGGTCTGCGGCGTTGCAAATACTCGCAATTGCTACGGCTATTGCTGCGTCAACTTTTCCAGTTCAGCGCCTTGCAGCCCATCCCGATCCGCAGCGCACACTTGGCCAGCTCGATTCGTGCAGAGGATCCCTTGGCGATTGGGCATTGGCGTCTATATATAGATAATGGGGGCTGTCCCTGGTGGGGCGACTGTTCGCCCGCAGTGGGGCGTGGCTCCCATAGAGGGGTGCAGCCTGTCGGCTGCCCGTCCAAGCCTTGTGCCAGATCACCTGTTGAAGGTTGGTGTGGTGCACGCAAAGGCGCCCGCTCAGAACCCGGTGAAAATAGCCCCTTTGTTGCCCGGCACGCATGCAGTGCGCTTGCCGTGGCAGGTCCTCTTTTGGCAATGCGCCAGGGTGTGCCTTCGTTATCCATTGGATCCATGTTTCCATTTTTTTCCCGCAGCAAAATGTCCGACGCACCTGAAGTGAATCCGGCCCCGGCCAAAACCCAAGAGCCGCATCCGCTCGACGCGCTGACCGGCGGCGCTTTTTCTGCCGCCACGTCTGGCGAGCGCGCCTCCCGCATCCGCGACTGGCTGGCCACCCAGCCCGCGCCCGAGCAGCTGCAGGAAGTCTTCAAGGAGCTGAGCGGCCGTGACAAGGGGGCCGCCCGTGCCGTGCGCGAGCGCCTGGATGAAATCCGCCGCGCCAAAGGGCAAGAAGCGATCGCCGCCGAATGGGCCGAGAAGGCCCAGGCGCTGCTGGCCGCCCCCAAGCTCAATATTGCAGACGCCCTGGCCTGGCAGCGCGATGCGGCCAAGGCCGGTGCGCCCTTGTCGCGTGAGCCGCTGTCGCTGCTCAAGGTGCAGATGGCTGACCGCGTGAAGGTCATCGAAGACCTGCAGCACCGCGTGCAGGTGCAGCGCGAAGCCGCCGTGCTGCTCGCACAACGCATTGAAGTGCTCTCGACCAAGCCCTGGCGCGATGCCCATGCGGCACTCGAACTGCTGCGCGCCGACGTTGCGCGCTGGCAAGAGCAGGCCCAGGAGCTGACGGGCGACGCCAGCTGGGTGAGCGTGGAAGCCCGTTTCCCTCCGCTGCTGGATGCCTCCCGCACCCAGTTGCTGGTGGTCTGGGAAGCCTTCCAGCCCGCCGTGGCCCAGGCGGCCGCTGCGGCTGAAGACGTTGCAGCGCCCCTGCCCCCCGTGCCTGTGTGGGCCGATGAGCTGCGTGCCGCGCGGGGCCTGCCTACCGAGGCGGCCGCCGCAGCGGCTGCAGCTAAACCCGCGCGTGCCCCCAAGCCCAAGGTGGCCCCTGAGGTGGTGGAAAAGGCTGCACAGGTGGTGCGCGAAGCCCTGGCAACGCTGGAAAAGGAAACGGCCGAAGGCCATGGCAAGGCCAGCGCTGGTGCCGCAGCCGCCCTGCGGGCCGTGCTCAAGGTGCATGGCAAACACATCGACAACGCGCTGGAGCAGCAGGTGCACACCGCACTGGTGGCTGCGGGCGAGCTGGAAGGCTGGCAGCGCTGGAGCGCCGACCAGGTGCGCGAAGACCTCGTCGCCAAGGCCGAGGCATTGCTCAATCGCCCCGAAGGGCAGGCCCTGGGTGGCCGCAAGATGCAGGAGACCCTGCGCAACCTGCGTGACCAATGGAAACAGGCAGACCAGGGCGGCGCCCCCAACCACGCCTTGTGGAAGAAATTTGACGAAGCCTGCAACGCCGCACACAAGGTTGTCGAGGCCTGGCTGGACAAGATCCGCACCGAAGCGGCTGAGCACAAGGCGCAGCGCCTGGCGCTGATCGAAGAGGTCAAGGCCTGGGCGCAAGCGCACGCCGCATCGACCGACTGGAAGGGCATGAACCGCGCTCTGTTCCAGTTTGGTGACCGCTGGCGCGAGGGTGGCCATGTGGGCGAAAAACTGTTTGCCGAACTGCAGCCGCAGTGGAAGCAGGCCATTGCCCTGGCCGCTGCGCCGCTGGAGGCTGCACAAAAAGACAGCCTGGCCCGTCGCCACGCCATGATCGATGAAGCGACGGCACTGGGCGCAGCGCCCATGCTGCGCATCGACGCGGTCAAGGCGCTGCAGCAACGCTGGCAAGCCGAGGCGCAGTCCGTGCCGCTGGACCGCAAGCACGAACAAAAGCTGTGGGATGCTTTCCGCAAGCCGATTGACGAGGCGTTCAATCGCAAGTCGGCCGACCGGGAAAAGGCGACCACCGAGCTGAGCGCACGCGACCGCGTGGTGCTGGACGCCTCCAAGGCCCTCGAAGCCGCCAATGCCACGGGCGATGCCCAGCAGATCCGTGCTGCCGTGCAAGCGCTGGAAGCCGCATTGCGTGGCCAGGCCCAGGCGGCCGAAGCAGTTGCTTCCGCTCAGAAGGCAGAGGCAGCACAAAGCGCAGCCGCACCTGCAGATCCGACCGGCGAGGGTGAGGCACCTGTGGCGGATGCCGAAGCGAGCGAGGCAACGGCCGATGGCGAAGCTGCTGCACCTGCTGCGGCCCCTGTGGCGCCCCCCAAGCCAGCCCGCCCCGTGGTGGCTGTGCGTGGCGACGACCGCCCCGGCATGAAAAAAGACGCACCAGCCGCCCCCGGCCGTGGTGCGCGCCCGGGCGACCGCCGCGATGGCCGTCCTGGCGACCGTGACGCGGGCCGTGGCCCGCGCACCGAAGGCCGTTTTGGTGACCGCAATGACCGTGGTGGTCGCATGGGCGAGCGTCCCGCTCACGAAGACCGTGGTCCCCGCCTGGGCGATGCGGCCTTCAGGGCGCAGCGCGACGCGATGGAGCACGCGCAGCTGGCACTGAAAAAGCTGGCAGCCCAGGCCCATGGTGAAACCCTGACCCAGTTGCTGGCCGCGTGGGACAAGCGTGACCCATCCCAGGTCCCGAGCGCTCAAGACCTGGGTGGCCGCGTGACGGCGCCCGTGCGCGCAGCCTGGGCCCAGGCGTTGTCCGCCGCGCCCCAGGGCGATGCCTCCGAAGCGTTGCTGCGCCTGGAAATGGCGGCCGAAGCCCCTACACCTGCAGAGTACATCGCTGCCCGGCGCATGCTGCAACTGCAACTGCTGACGCGCCGCAACGACCCGGCCCCGGCCCAGACCTGGGGTCAGGATGCTGCCCGCGTGCTGGCCAGTGCCAGCGACGCTGCCAGCGCCCGGCGTTTGCAGAACGTGCTGAAGACGCTGCTGCGCAAGCAGTAAATGAAGGTGCTGCTCGGGTGGCCCGAAAGGGCTCCCGGGCATGTGCCGCGTGTCCGTGCTGGCGAATGCGCAGATGCACGGATGTGCTCGGACGGGCGGTGTGGTGGTGATTGGCTGCGGCGGGATGTGTGCCGCAGAAATAAAAAATCCCCGGCATGCGGGGATTTTTTTTGCGTTTTCAAAGCGCTGAATGGCTCAGAAACTGTGCATATGGCGGAGAGGGCGGGATTCGAACCCGCGGTGGGGATTAGCCCACACACGCTTTCCAGGCGTGCGACTTAAACCGCTCATCCACCTCTCCGAAGCCCTCGATTATAGCCACAGGATTGCACCTATCTGGGCCGGTGGCGGGGTTGACGGTAAAAAAAGGTGCTTGCGCGTTGTCAGCCTGCCTTCTGCGACGCCTGCACCATCTTCATGGCCGAGCCGATCAGGGCCGACACCTCGGTCATGTTGCTGGGCACGATGAGCGTGGTGGTCGCGTCAGACGCTACCTGGCTGTAGGCGTCCACGGCCTTTTCTGCCACCTTGAGCTGCACGGCCTGCTCACCGCCGGGCTGGCGGATGGCGGTGGCCACGCGCTCGATGGCCTCTGCGGTGGCCTGGGCCACGGCGCGGATGGATTCGGCCTCGCCGATGGCCTTGTTGATGACGGCCTGCTTCTCCCCTTCGGAGCGGGCGATGAAGGCCTCGCGCTCGCCGGTGGCGATGTTGATCTGCTCTTGGCGGCGGCCTTCGGAGGCGGCGATCAGTGCGCGCTTTTCGCGCTCGGCAGTGATCTGGGCCTGCATGGCGTGCAGGATTTCCTTCGGCGGTGTGAGGTCCTTGATTTCGTAGCGCAGCACCTTCACGCCCCAGTTCAGCGCAGCCTCGTCGATGGCCTGCACGACCTGGGCGTTGATGATGTCGCGCTCCTCGAAGGTCTTGTCCAGCTCCAGCTTGCCGATCACGGAGCGCAGTGAGGTCTGGGCCAGCTGCGTGACGGCCATGATGTAGTTGCTGGAGCCATAGCTGGCGCGCATGGGGTCGGTGACCTGGAAGTACAGGATGCCGTCCACTTGCAGCTGCGTGTTGTCGCGTGTGATGCAGACCTGGCTGGGCACGTCGAGCGGGATTTCCTTGAGGCTGTGTTTGTAGGCCACCTTGTCGAAGAAGGGGATGATGACCTTCAAACCCGGGCCCAGCGTGCCGTGGTACTTGCCGAGCCTTTCGACAACCCAGGCGTTTTGCTGGGGAACCTGTTTGAAGCTGCGGATCACGACGACAATGACCACTATGGCGATGGCGTATGCGATGTAGATGCCGTCCATATCAAGCCTTTCGGGAGAGATTGCTGAAAAAGAGGGTTACAAAGGTTCTACCAGCAGGCGGTTGCCTACGAGCTCGACAACTTTGTGCATTCCGGTGGCAGGCGTCACGCCGGGCCGATGAATCGCGGTCCAGCTTGCGCCTCGGTATTTCACTTGGGTGGTGCCGTCAGAACTCCATTCGCTGATGAGAATGGTTTCCCCCACATCCAGGTTCACGCTGCGGTCGGCGCGGGCCGAGGGGTCTTCCGGTCGCTTCTTCTTGAAGTAGTACCAACCCACCACGGCAACACCGCCAACCGCTGCAGCCGCCACGATTTGCATTGCTGCCGAGAGTCCGATGTGGGCGGCCAACGCTGCAGCAACCAGCCCCAGCGCCACCATCAGCAGATAAAACGTCCCGGTAAGCAGCTCCGCAACGACCACGGCCCCCGCTGCCAGCCACCAGATGGTGGATGCCTCCATGCTGAACCTCCTTGGGTCGGTTGTGTTTAGTGCACCACATTCTGGGTCAAAAGGATGGCAGTTCAAAGGCGCGTCAACGTTATTCCTTACACTTCGCGCCTATTTCGTTTTTTGGCCGGGCAGGCCACGGCTCCTTGGAGGCTGCGCATGAAGTTTCGCTTTCCCATCATCATCATCGATGAAGACTATCGTTCCGAGAACACCTCGGGTCTGGGTATCCGCGCCCTGGCGCAGGCCATCGAGACTGAGGGTTTCGAGGTGGTTGGGGTCACCAGCTATGGGGATTTGTCCCAATTTGCGCAGCAGCAAAGCCGCGCCAGCGCTTTCATCCTGTCCATCGACGATGAAGAGTTCACCGTGGGCGAGGGGCTGGACCCGATCGTTCTGAGCCTGCGCAACTTCATCGGCGAGGTGCGCCGCAAGAACGCCGATGTGCCTATCTACGTGCACGGCGAGACCAAGACCAGCCGCCACCTGCCCAACGACATCCTGCGCGAGCTGCACGGCTTCATCCACATGTTCGAGGATACGCCCGAGTTCGTGGCGCGCCACATCATCCGCGAGGCCAAGAGCTACCTCGAAAGCGTGCAGCCGCCGTTCTTCAAGGCGCTGCTGGACTACGCTGAAGACGGCTCGTACAGCTGGCACTGCCCCGGCCATTCGGGCGGCGTGGCCTTCCTGAAAAGCCCCGTGGGCCAGATGTACCACCAGTTCTATGGCGAGAACATGCTGCGCGCCGACGTGTGCAACGCGGTGGAAGAACTGGGCCAGCTGCTGGACCACAACGGCGCCATTGGCGAATCGGAGCGCAACGCCGCGCGCATTTTCAATGCCGACCACTGCTTCTTCGTGACCAACGGCACCAGCACCTCCAACAAGATGGTGTGGCACCACACCGTGGCGCCGGGCGATGTGGTGGTGGTAGACCGCAACTGCCACAAGTCCATCCTGCACAGCATCATCATGACCGGGGCCATCCCCGTGTTCATGAAGCCCACGCGCAACCACTTCGGCATCATCGGCCCCATCCCTCAAAGCGAGTTCGAGCCCGCCGCCATCCAGGCCAAGATCAAGGCCAACCCGCTGCTCAAGGGCGTGGATGCCAAGAAGGTCAAGCCGCGCGTGCTCACGCTCACGCAGAGCACCTACGACGGCGTGCTCTACAACACCGAGACCATCAAGGGCATGCTCGATGGCTACGTGGACAACCTGCACTTTGACGAGGCCTGGCTGCCGCACGCGGCTTTCCACCCGTTCTACGGCAGCTACCACGCCATGGGCAAGAAGCGCACGCGCCCCAAGTATTCGGTGACGTATGCCACGCAGTCCATCCACAAGCTGCTGGCCGGCATCAGCCAGGCATCGCATGTGCTGGTGCAGGACTCGCAGACCGCCAAGCTCGACAGGCACCTCTTCAATGAGGCCTACCTGATGCACACGTCCACATCGCCGCAGTACAGCATCATCGCCAGCTGCGACGTGGCCGCCGCGATGATGGAGCCGCCCGGCGGCACCGCACTGGTGGAGGAAAGCCTGCTCGAAGCCCTGGACTTTCGCCGCGCCATGCGCCAGGTGGAAGAAGACTTCGGCAAGAACGACTGGTGGTTCAAGGTCTGGGGCCCCGACAAGTTGGTGGACGAGGGCCTGGGCCGCGCCGAGGACTGGATCATCCGCAGCGACGGCAAGGGCAAGAAGAACGGCAGCAAGTGGCACGGCTTTGGCCAGCTGGCCGATGGCTTCAACATGCTGGACCCGATCAAGTCCACCATCGTCACGCCGGGCCTGAACCTGGATGGCAAGTTCGACAAGACCGGCATTCCTGCGTCCATCGTGACCAAGTACCTCGCCGAGCATGGCGTGGTGGTGGAGAAGACGGGCCTGTACAGCTTCTTCATCATGTTCACCATCGGCATCACCAAGGGCCGCTGGAACACGCTGCTCACGGCGCTGCAGCAGTTCAAGGACGACTACGAGAAGAATCAGCCCATGTGGCGCATCCTTCCGGAGTTCTGCCAGCAGCACAAGCGCTACGAGCGCATGGGCCTGCGCGACCTCTGCCAGCATGTGCACGAGATGTACGCCAAGTACGACATCGCGCGCCTGACGACCGAGATGTACCTCTCGGACCTCACGCCCGCCATGAAGCCCTCGGACGCCTACGCGCACATTGCGCACCGCACGACCGAGCGCGTGGAGATCGACAACCTCGAAGGCCGCATCACCGTGGGCCTGGTCACGCCGTACCCACCGGGCATCCCGCTGCTGATCCCCGGCGAAGTGTTCAACAAGAAGATCGTGGACTACCTCAAGTTCGCGCGCGAGTTCGCCAAGCTGTGCCCGGGTTTCGAGACCGACATCCACGGCCTGGTGGAGGTGGAGGACGAGAGCGGCCAGGTGCGTTACTACGCCGACTGCGTCGCGGGCAAGCCCTGAGTCAGTTCACATCCCGCCCACAGTCCCACCACGGCCGGGGCCTGGTGGGGTGGGTGAAAGTTTGAGTCAAAAAGGCTGTCAGCGCGCGTCCATCAAGCGCTGGCAGCTATTTTTTTGATAGTTGAATCAGCGTGTGGCGGTTGTGGGAATCGTGGCAACAGGCCGGTCCAGCCGCACCCGCACAAAACTCGCAAAACGCGGCAGGCCGCCGTCGTGTGTGCCTCGGAAGCGATAAGTCACCCAGCTGCCGATGGGCGGAGGATCGGCGCGGTCGGCATCCGTCAGCCCCGCGCCCAGCCTGAAGCGCTGGCCCGAGGGCATCTCCACCAGCAGCGCGCCCAGCCGCCCGGCATGTTTGCCCTTGCCCGGCAGGTGGCCCACCACCAGGGCCTCGGTGTCTTCGTGGGTCTTGAGCTTGATGAGATCGTCGCTGCGGCCTGAACGGTACAGCGAACTGCCCTTGTGCAGCATCAGCCCCTCGCCGCCCGCGCGCACCGTGCGCTGCAGCAGGGCTTGCAGGGCGGCATCGGTGGCCACGCGCTGTTGCGGCACGGCCTGCACCCAAGGTTGGTGGATTTGCGCCACCAGGGCTTTCAGGGCGGGCAGGCGTTCATCAAACGGGCCGCCCTGGGTGGGCAGGTCAAACACCATGAAGCGCATCTGCCGCCAGGCCGCATCGTCTGGTTGCTGCTGGCGTGTGGTGGATTGGGCGTGCGCAAAACGTCCGCGCCCCGCCCACAGCTCGCCGTCCATGGGCGTGGCGGGCCAGCCTGCGGTGAACCAGGCGGGCGCGGCCACGGTTTCGCCACCCCGCGTGCGCAGCGTGTGGCCGTCCCAGTAGCCCCGCACGCCGTCGTACTTCTCGCTCACCCAGTAGTCGGCCAGCGGCATCCCGGGGCGGTACACATTGGCCAGCAGCAGGGCGGGGGCATCGGCTGCGTGCACCGCCATGGCGACAGGCAGCAGGCCCAGCATCCCCAGGCCCAGCCAATGCCTGCGGGTTAGTTTGCTATTGAAAATATAGCTGCTTGCGCATGATGGATGCGCGGTAGCAGCCATTTTGTTCAATATTTCGGTGTGGTCCGCAGGGTGTCCGGGGTGCGGTGCGCTCAGACCTGGTCGGCAGACAGGCCCGCCGTCTGGCTGAAGCCGCCATCCACGTAGGTGATCTCGGCGGTCATGCCCGAGGCCAGGTCGGACAGCAGGAAGGCCGCCACATTGCCCACGTCTTCAATCGTCACATTGCGGCGCAGGGGCGAGGCATCGGCCACGCGGGACAGCAGCTTGCCAAAGTCCTTGATGCCGCTGGCCGCCAGCGTCTTGATGGGGCCCGCGCTGATGCCGTTGGCGCGGATGCTGCGGCCGTCTGCAGTGCGGCCCACGGCCTCGGCCAGGTAGCGCACCGAGGCTTCGAGGCTGGCCTTGGCCAGGCCCATGGTGTTGTAGTTGGGGATGGAGCGCAGCGCACCCAAGTAGCTCAGGGTGATCAGCGACGACTTGTCGTTCAGGTAGGGCAGGGCGGCTTTGGCCATGGCCGGGAAGCTGTAGGCGCTGATGTCGTGCGCAATGCGGAAGCCTTCGCGGCTCAGGCCGTCGAGGAAGTTGCCCGCAATCGCCTCGCGCGGTGCAAAGCCGATGCTGTGCACAAAGCCGTCGAACTTCGGCCAGGTCTGCGACAGCTCGGCAAACATGCGCTCGATCTGCTCGTCGCTCGCCACGTCGCAGTCAAACACCAGCGTGGAGTTGAACTCGGCAGCAAAGTCGGTGATGCGGTCCTTGAAGCGCTCGCCCACGTAGCTGAACGCCAGCTCGGCGCCTTGTTCGTGGCAGGCCTTGGCGATGCCGTAGGCGATGGAGCGGTTGGACAAAACACCCGTGATGAGCAGCTTCTTGCCGGTCAGAAAACCCATGTTTGTTCTCCTTGTGGAATTGGGGGGAGGGCGCCCCGCTGGCGCGCTGCATGTGGTTATGCGCTACTCGCTGCGGTGGCCGATGAACGTAGTGCAGAATTGTCGCATGTGGCTTGTTGCAGTCTGTTCTCGCTGGGTCCGCGCGGTGTTGTGCGCTGTGTGTGGCATGGTTTTCGGCCCGGCTTCCTGGGCCGCACATGCCTATGCGCAGTTTGGTGATGTGAAGTACCCGCCGGGTTTTACCCATTTTGACTATGTCAATCCGAACGCTCCAAAGGGCGGAGAGATTCGTTTGGTCCCGCCGATTGCGGTCACCAATTTCGACAAGTTCAATCCGTTCACGCTGAAGGGAACGCCGCCTGCGGGGATGCTGGAGTTGGTTTTCGAGTCCCTGTTGATCGGTAATTCAGAGGAACCGTCCACAGGGTACGGCTTGCTCGCAGAAGACGTGGAGGTGGCGCCGGATGGTTTGTCGGCCACCTTTCGCATTCGCAAGGAAGCGCGATTCAGCGATGGGTCTGCAGTGATGGCCGCCGATGTGGTCCATTCTTTCAACACCCTGATGAGCAAGCAGGCATCGCCGCAGTTCAAGACGATCTTTGGGGATATCAAAGAGGTCCGGGCGCTGGCTGAGCGCTTGGTCAAATTTGAATTTGCCAGTTCCAATCGAGAACTGCCGCTTGTGGCTGGGAGTGTCCCGGTTTTCAGCCGGAAATGGGGGGCTGGAAAGCCCTTCGATGCAGTCATCACAGATGTGCCCATTGCCTCGGGGCCCTACCGGCCCTCCAGTGGGCAACTGGGGCGCGATATTACCTATGTTCGTGACAAGAATTACTGGGGTGCTTCCTTGCCGGTGCGCAAGGGTCTCTACAACTTTGATCGCATCACCTACAAACTCTATCTCGATGACACCAGCCGGTTTGAAGGGCTCAAAGCGGGTGAATATGACCTGAAGCGGGAGTTCGTTTCCAAAAACTGGGCGCGCCAATACAAGGGCAAGGCTTTTGACTCCGGCGCCGTCAAGAAGCAGGTGTTCGAGCACCGCAATCCTGGTGATTTCCAAGGCTACACATTCAACCTGCGCAATCCCAAGTTCAAGGACATTCGCGTTCGCAAGGCTATTGCGCTGACGATGGACTTCGAGTGGCTCAATCGCCAGATGTTTTATGGTTTGTACAAGCGGGTGGAGGGGTATTTCCCGAACAGTGACTTCCATGCGTCGGGGCTGCCAGGGCCTGCAGAAATGGCTTTGCTGGAGCCGCTGCGCGACAAGCTGAGCCCCGACGTGTTTGGCCCGGCCTTGCGATCACCCAGCACGCTGCCTCCATCCAGTTTGCGGGACAACCTGCGCCAGGCGAAACAGTTGTTGGCGGAGGCAGGCTGGGTCTACCGTGACGGAGCGCTGAGAAACGCCCAGGGCGATGCGTTCGAGATGGAGTACCTGAATGCACAGCCGTCCTCGGTGCGACTGGTCAGCCCCATGCAGATTGCTTTGAAAAAGCTGGGGATCAACCTGAAGATACGCAATGTGGACGGAGCCCTCTACCAGCAGCGGATGGATGAGTTCGAATTCGAGCTGGGCAGCCTTCGTATTCCAGGACGGACTTCCCCAGGCAGCGAGCTCTTTGAATACTTTGGCTCCAAGGCCGCCGCGACACCCGGCTCGGCCAACATGTGGGGCATTGCCGATCCAGCGGTGGACAGCCTGATTCGTTCGGTGCTTAGTGCACAGACCAAGGCGGATGTCTCTGCGGCGATGCGTGCGCTGGACCGTGTTTTGTCGCACGGCTACTACTCGATTCCGCAGTGGTACAGCGACGAGTTTTTTGTGGGCTACCGGCCCGCTGGTTTTGTCTTGCCCTCGACAATTCCGCCCTATTACCAGCCGGATTCTTGGGCTGCCGCCACGTGGTGGGCTTCGCCAACCAACCGCTAGGGTCACACTGCATGCTCAGCTACATACTCAAACGCATCTTGTTGATGGTGCCCACGCTGCTGGGGGTGCTGCTGCTGACCTTTGTGGTCATCCAGTTTGTACCCGGCGGGCCGGTGGAGCAACTGGTGTCGCAGTTGCAGGGGCGCTCTTCCGGTGGGGAGGGCGCTTCGCCGAGTGCAGGAGCGGGAGGGGATTACCGTGGCCGCCAAGGGTTGAGCCCGAAGCAACTGGAGGAAATCAAGGCGCTGTACGGGTTCGACAAGCCTGCGCATGAGCGCTTCGCGCAAATGCTTTGGTCGTTTGCGCGGTTTGACCTGGGGCAGAGTTTCTATCAACGAAAAGCCGTCTCTGACCTTGTGCGTGAAAAGCTCCCCGTTTCCATCAGCCTGGGCCTGTGGACCTTTTTCATCAGCTATCTGGTTGCCGTGCCTCTGGGCGTTGCCAAGGCGGTGCGGGCGGGGTCGCGGTTCGATCTGGTCACCACCTTGCTCATCCTGGTCGGCTACGCCATACCCGGCTTCGTGCTGGGTGTGGCGCTTTTGGTGATCTTCGGCGGGCAACTGCAGTGGTTTCCGCTTAGGGGGCTCACATCGGCCAACTGGGAGCAGCTGTCCTGGGGCGCGCGCATCGTGGACTACCTGTGGCACATCACGCTGCCGGTGATCGCCATGGTGCTGGGCAGTTTTGCCGTCACGGCCATGCTGACCAAAAACGCGTTCCTCGAAGAAATCCGCAAGCAGTATGTGCTCACGGCCCGTGCCAAAGGCTTGAGCGAGCGCCAGGTGCTGTGGAAGCATGTGTTCCGCAACGCGCTCATCCCCATCGTTACCGGCTTTCCGGCCGCGTTCATTGGCGCGTTCTTTGCGGGCTCGCTGCTCATCGAAACCCTGTTCTCGCTCGACGGCCTCGGCCTGCTCAGCTACGAGAGCGTGATCCGCCGCGACTACCCGGTGGTGCTGGGCACGCTGTATTTGTTCACGCTGATCGGGCTGGTGACCAAGCTCATCAGCGACCTTTGTTATGTGTGGGTGGACCCGCGCGTGAAGTTTGACTAGCCCGAACGCACCGATGGCCCCGATGAGTCCTGCTGCTGCCCCGATTTCACTCTCCCCATCCCGCCGCGCCTGGCTGCGTTTCAAGCGCAACCGGCTGGGGTACTGGAGCCTGCTCATTTTTTGCGCCCTGGTGCTGGTCAGCCTGTGCGCCGAGCTGGTCAGCAACGACAAGCCGCTGGTGGTGCGCTACGAGGGGCAGACCTACTTCCCCATGCTCAAGGACTACCCCGAAAAAACCTTCGGGGGCGACTTTGAAACCCCCACCGACTACCTCGACCCCTTCATCAAGGAGCGGCTGAGCACCGGCAGCAACTGGGCGCTGTACACCCTCAACCCCTATGGCCCCAACACGCTCAACTACTTTGCCAAGGCGCCCAACCCCTCGGCGCCCACGGCCGACAACTGGCTGGGCACGGACGACCGGGGGCGTGACCTGCTGGCGCAGCTGCTCTATGGCTTTCGGGTGAGTGTGCTGTTTGGCCTGGCGCTCACCGTCACCGGCGTGCTGCTGGGCGTTGTCACGGGGGCCATCCAGGGCTTCTTTGGTGGCAAGATCGACCTTGCGTTCCAGCGCTTCATCGAGATCTGGGGCTCCATGCCCGAGCTGTACCTGCTCATCATCTTCAGTGCGGTGTTTGCGCCCAGCATTTCGCTGCTGCTCATCTTGCTCAGCCTGTTTGGCTGGATGGGGCTGTCGGACTACGTGCGCGCCGAGTTCCTGCGCAACCGCCAACTGGACTATGTGAAGGCTGCGCGAGCCCTGGGGGTGGGCAACCTGCAGATCATCTGGCGCCATATCCTGCCCAACAGCCTGACGCCCGTGGTCACCTTCCTGCCGTTCCGCATGAGTGCGGCCATCCTTGCGCTCACCTCGCTCGACTTTCTGGGCCTGGGCGTGCCGCCTGGCACACCGTCGCTGGGCGAGCTGCTGAGCCAGGGCAAGAACAGCATCGACGCGTGGTGGATTTCGCTTTCGACCTTTGGCGTGCTGGTCACTACCCTTCTCTTGCTCACCTTCATGGGCGACGCACTGCGCGATGCGCTGGACCCCAGAAAGGCCGACCTGTGACCGTAATCTCATCGGCCAACAATCCACCCCTGCTGCAGGTGCAGGACCTGCATGTGCGCTTTGGCACCAAAGAGGTGGTGCGGGGTGTCAATCTCCACATTGCCGCTGGCGAGAAACTCGCGCTGGTGGGCGAGTCTGGCTCGGGCAAGACCATCACCGCCTTGAGCCTGCTGCGCCTGGCGGGCGATGCCGCCATCACCGGGCAGGCCCATCTTCAAGGCCGGGGCGACCTGCTGGCGCTGACCGAGCGCGAGATGCGCGGCGTGCGCGGCGACGACATCGCCATGGTGTTCCAGGAGCCCATGACGGCGCTCAACCCGCTGATGACGATTGGCGCGCAGATTGCCGAAATTTTGCAGCTCAAGCGCGGCCTCACGGGCGTGCAGTGCGCGCAGGCCACCATCGATCTGCTGGCGCAGACCGGAATCCCCGAGCCCGCGCGCCGGGCGGGCAGCTTTCCGCACCAGCTCAGCGGCGGCCAGCGCCAGCGCGCCATGATCGCCATGGCCCTGGCCAGCGCGCCCAAGCTGCTGTTGGCCGACGAGCCCACCACCGCGCTGGACGTGAGCCTGCGCGGGCAGATTCTGGATTTGCTGAGCGACCTGCAACGCCAGACCGGCATGGCCGTGCTGCTCATCACGCACGACCTGAACCTGGTGCGCCGCTTTGCCGACCGCGTGGCCGTGATGGAGCAGGGCGTGCTGGTAGAGCAAGGCCCGGTAGCCGAAGTATTCGGCGCGCCGCAACACGCCTACACCCGCCGCCTGATTGCCAGCCAGCCGCGCCGCGATGTGGCCCTGGCCGACCCGCCTGCTGGCACGGCGCCCGTGGTGCAGACGCAAGACCTGCGCGTGGTCTACCCCACGCCGCTGCCGGGCATCCAAGGCTGGTTCAAAAAGGGCGAGTTTGTGGCCGTGCAGGGCGCCACGCTGCAATTGCTGCCCGGCCAGACACTGGGCGTGGTGGGCGAATCCGGTTCGGGCAAGTCCACCCTGGCCCAGGCCATCCTGGGGCTGTTGCCCTCGACAGGACAACTGCAGGTGGGCGGCCAAGCCTGGCAGCAGCCCGCCATGCGCAACACGCCTGCCAACCAGCAGCTGCGCCGCCGGGTGCAGGTGGTGTTTCAGGACCCGTTCTCGTCCCTGTCGCCCCGCCTCACGGTCGAGGAGATCGTGGGCGAGGGACTCAAGGTACACGAGCCCACACTCACCGTGGCCGAGCGCCGCAGCCGTGTGGAAGCCATACTGGCCGAGGTGGGCCTGACCGAAGCGCAGTTTCCGCGCCTGCTGGCGCGCTACCCGCATGAGTTTTCGGGCGGCCAGCGCCAGCGCCTGGCGGTGGCGCGCGCACTCATCGTGCAGCCGCAGGTGCTGGTGCTCGACGAGCCCACCAGCGCGCTGGATGTGACCATCCAGCAGCAGGTGCTGGGCTTGCTGCAGCGCCTGCAAAAAGAAAAGGGCCTGAGCTATCTGCTCATCACCCACGACGTGGATGTGATCCGTGCCATGGCGCACGATGTGCTGGTCATGAAGGACGGCGCGGTGCTGGAAAGCGGCAGCGTGGTGGATGTGCTGGATGCCCCCCAGCACCCGTACACCCAGCGGCTGGTGGCTGCCGCCACAGTGCCTGGCGGATAATTTGAGAGTCAAATTGGCTGCTTGCGCCTGTCTGCTATGCGCGAGCTGCTATCAAATTTGATTATCCCCTGTTGCGCCAGAGGCTTGGCCTTTGGCCTCGATCCTGCAGGGGGGCCTGGTGCGTCGAGTGCCGATCAGGTCCTGACCGCCAGGCGCCGCGCATGTTGCTCCACGCCGGGCTGTGCCCACACGATCTTGCGCACATCCACCCCCAGGGCCTGTGCGCGCTCCATCAGGTGCTCGCGCACATGCCAGGGCAGGGTGGGGGTGCGTGACAGCACCCACACATAGTCGGTGCTGGAGCCCACCACCAGGGCCCACTGGTAGTTCTCGTCCAGCGCCACCACGTTGTAGCCGCCATAAAACGGTCCGAAGAACGACACCTTGAGGGCGGCGCGGTTGGGGCTGTCCACAAACTCGGCGCGGCCCTTCGCTTCCTTCCACTGCTTGCGCACAGGGTCATAGCCCCGGTTCACCACCTTGATGGTGTTGTCTGCGCTGCGGTTGTACGTGGCCGTGGCCTGCGTCAGGCCACGCTCAAAGGAGTTTTCGATGCGCGCCACCTCGTGCCAGTGCCCTGTGTAGCGGTCCACATCAAAACCTGTGACGGACTGCACGCCCTCGGGTGCGCGCGGTGTGGAGCAGGCCGACAGCACCAGCGCCCCCATCAACGCGGCTGCGCCCACGATCCAAGGCCAGGGGGCGCGGCGGGGCGTGGTGCAGATAGCGTGCATGGCGGTGTCTCCTGGGGGCTGTTGTTGTGTGTGGGGCGCTGGCTGCAGCGCTTGCCTGGCAACCGACTGTAGGTACGGCACATGCGGCACGGTGTAGGAAGGCGCTGGCGCGCGCTGTCGGCGGCGCGGCGCGCCGGGTGTCGCCATGCGCGCTGCCTGCGCCGCCTTGGCCTGCGCCCTTTGCGCGTTTCTGTGTGCAGGGGATGGTGACGGGGGTAGAGTGCAACTGGGCCTCGGGCGGCGGCGTTTCATGGCCTGTTCTGTGTGGCCGTTCTGCGATCAAGGAGCCTTGTGAACCATCCCTTTTCGTCCCCTGTGCCTGCCTCGTTCCCTTTGACCGAAGACGCTGTGGCTTCTGCAGATTCGATCGCGCCAACGCGGGCACCGGATCTGCCCGCCGACGACCCCGCTGTGCGCAGCTACCAACAGGCGCAGCGCCAGGCCTCGCCGGGCACATGGTGCAGTGGCCTGCACCTGGGGGCCGAGCAGGTGAGCTGGGCGGCGGGCACCGGCACCCCTGACCCCACTGTGAGGCTGCGCTTGCCGCTGGGCGGCGCACGCACGGCACGGCAGTTCTTTCGAGGCGCCATACCGGCCCCGCTGGAGCTGGAGAATGCGATTGCTGCGGTCGAGGATGAAGTGCACATCGCCCACCGCCAGTTGCAGGGCTTGCTGCCGCAGGGGCAAGTGTGGGCTCCGTGGTCTACCGACGCGGCGCTGCACGGGCTGGCAACCTTGGCAGGTGTGCCGCCCGGGCCGCAGCGGGTGCTGACGCTCGACGCCATGGAGCGCTTGTTCAACCGCCTGGCGGCTGTGTCTGAAGGCCGCCCCGCCGCGCACGAGGGCCTGCCGGAAGACCCCGCCTTTGCTGGCACGCTGCTCGTGTTGCGGGAGCTGATGCACCACCTGCCATTCGCATCCCTGGTGCTGGTGGACGGCACGCCCGGGGCATGAGTCCAACAGAGGCACGGGCTGGCGTGAAAGACGCCCCATGCCGCAGTGCGCGCCTGGTGCATGCGGCTGTTGAACCGGCTGTGCCAGTCCCAGCCTCTTTCCAGTCTGCTGGCTACTTGGCAGCCGCCTTGGCTGCTTGCGCCTTCTGCGTCTTGTTGTAGACCTCCATCACGGTCCCAAAGTCGCGTTCAAAGTTGATGGGCAGGAAGGTGTCGTTGCCGGGCAGAAGCTGCCGCAGCTTGGGCGAAAAGCTGTAGCTGAAGGAGCACTTCTTCACACGCGCCTGCACGTCGGGCGAGACATCCTTGCCCATCGTCCAGGTCTCGGTCATGAAGGGCGGGCTTTCCCACAGCGTGCGGATGCTGGAGCCCTTCACATCACCCTTCACCACCATGCGCTGGTACAGGTCACTGGCCACGGCAGCCGCCGGGTAGAAGCCGTGCATCACGCCCGTGACAGAGCGCTCATGGCCGTTGGAGAACACCACTTCGTAGTTCTGGTCTGGCATCAGTCCGATGGCGGGGAACAAGGCGCGCGGCGCCAGGTTGCCCGAATTGGAGGTGGGCGTGGTGTGCGCAATCTTCTTGCCCACCAAATCCTGCGGTTTGGTGAAGGGACTGTCTACGCGCGCGATGAGGATCAGCTTGTATGAATTGCGTTGCCCGCTGGCCTTGTTGCCCGGCACCCCGAACGGCGTGGGCTGGCCGGCAGCCACCAGTTGTGGCACCAGGCCGGGGTTGACCTGAGCCAGCTGTGCCTTGCCAGACACCAGGCTGTCGATGAGTTCTTTTTCTGCCAGCACGTCGATGTTGGTGCTCTTGTCCAGCGATTCGCCCTGCTGGTTCTGCAGATCGATGTTGCCGCAGCGTGCCAGGTGGTTGAAGTAGTCGCCCCACAGCAGCATGGTCTCGGCCTTGGCATAGGTCTTGGGCATGGCCACCACCAGCTTTTCGCGCGGGCTGCTGGCGAACTGGCTGGCGGCTTGCGCAGTGGCAGCAGGCTTGGCGGGGGCGGCGCGCTCTGTTTGTGCGGCCACTGGGCTCAGGGTCAGCGCTGCGCCAGACATCAGTGCATAAAAGCGGGTATCGAATCGCATGGTGAGGTCCCTCCGGGGTGTTGGCTTTGAGGGCAACACTGAACAAGTCCATCGCGCACCGCGCATCCCTGCTTGGGGCGGTCTGCCGCGTTGCAAATCCTCGCGATAGCTACGGCTATCGCTGTGGTTTGCGCCTTGCATCCCATCCCCAACCAGGGCGCGCGCCACCGCGAGGACTTGTTCAGTGTTGCCTTGGATCGGGCCGAGCCCGAGGGCCGAGAGTATGCAGGGGCTTTGGGTGATGATCGGGCACCCAGGCGACTGTGTGTGGGCTTTCTGCAAAGGCGCCCAGGCACTGGACAGTGTGTCAACCGGCTGCACGGCGCCCTGGACAGGGCCGCGAAGGACAGGCGCGGCACGGCCCGACACAATGCCATCACGCAACACCCTCAATACGCTCCTCATCCGTTCCAGTCCCATGTCGCAAAACACCCTCACGCTGCAGCTGTTCTTTGAAGACCCGATCAAGCTCAAGACCGCTCAGCTGGTCTACCAGTACCTGTGCGCAGACAACACCGAGCAGGCCCAGCGCTGGGCGGACAAGCTGGGCGCCCCCGGCCTGGAGGCGTTGTGGGACACAGAATGGTTCAACCAGTCGGTGGCTGCGGCGCCGTCGCACCTGGTGCTGCAGTTCGATACCGGCACCAGCAGCGACCTGCCCTTGCTGCAGATCGAAACCTTGTTCAGCCACGGCCTGCGGGCGGCGGTGCTGGAGGTCTTCTACGACCAGGTTGGCGAAACCGAGCGCATGCACTTCGACCGGGGCCAGTGGGTGTCGCGCCAGGCGTTCATGGACGCCAACCCGCAGTGGCGCGCCGTGGTCGAGCCCGCTCAGCAAGGCGGCGAAGACAGCGAGGGCGATGCCGACGACCGCTACGCCTGCTCCAAAGACCCCGCCAAGCCGCTGGCCGTGGCCAAGCTGCGCCAGCAGGAAGAAAAGCGCAAGCGCGAGGCCCAGGAGGCGGCCGAGGCGTTTGTGGAGATGGCGCGGGCCATGGGCAAAAGCGGCAAGTCGCCCGTGCAGGGCCTCATCGCCGTGCTGCTGTTGCGCGCCGGGCTCAAGGGGCTGGTGCATGCGGTGGCATTCACGGTCGTCACCGTGTTGCTGTTCAAAGGCTTCTGGCTGTGGATGGGCCTGGGGCTGGCGCTGGCCGTGGCGCTGCCGCTGTACTACATGGCCACCGAACACAAGGAGCTGCGCGGGGACGACGGAGACGATGACGCCGACCCGCCTGGCGACGGCGGCCCCGCCACAGTGGTGGCAGCGCAGTAAAAGAATCTCAGGAGAACAACAACATGCTGACGCAAATCGAATGGTGGGGTGGGGTGATCTTTGTGCTGGGGGCGCTCACCTACCGCATGGTCATGGGGGCGCTGGAGAGGCCGGTGGACGGCATCCCTTGGTACCGGCTCATGATGCACGCGTTCTTTCTGGCCCCGGCCGTGCTGCTGGCGGGCTACTTCTATCCGCTTACGCAGCCCGCGCTGCAATACGGCTACCTGGTGCTGTTGGCCGTCTCGCTGCTGGTGGTGGCCGTGATGCTGGTGCAGGAAATGACCGGCGATTCGGGCGAGGGCAAAGAAGAGGGGCGCAGCAAGGAACCCTTGAAGGAGGGCGCGACAGCCGAGGCTGAAGAGTACGAGGAGCCCGGTTGGCTGATGCCGGTGGTCGGCGCCATCGTGCTGTACAGCCCGGTGCTCACGGCCTGTGGCCTCGCCAGCTATAAAGCCTGGCCCATGGTGCAGCGCCTGGCGTAGTGCATCCGCAGTGCGCAGTGGGATGGCAGCGGTCTGGCAAGGCTGACAATGCCTGCCCACCATCCCCATGTTTTTCGCTGCCCTTAGTTTTGGCTCGGTGTACCAGCCTTCGTTAGTCCACAACTCCATGTCCCCCGATTCCTTTGCCGATCTTCTGTCGGTCTACATGCGGCGCATCCGCGCCAGCGCCTCCGGCGTGGCCACCGAAATCGGCCTGAGCCGCGAGGCGGTGAACAACTGGCGCAACGGCATTTCGGTGCCCAACCCGCGCTCGCGCGACAAGCTGGTGGCCTGCACCCGCTACCTGCGCCTGACCGAGAGCGAGACCAACCGCCTGCTTAGCGCAGCAGGGTTTGCGCCCGAGTTTCCGCTGCAGGCCGAAGCGCCGCTGCGGGCCGAGGCCAGGGCCACGGGTGTGGCCCCAGGCGCGGCGCAGCCCTTTGCGGCGTTTCAGGACCGGCTGTTTGCCCAGCTTGCGCAGGCCGTGCCATACCCCATCTCGCTGCTGCTGTCGCCCGCGCACTGGGGGCAGCCGCCGTTTCGGCACGAGCTGCTGCAGCGTGCCCGCGCGCAGTATGGTGAGGGCTCGGTGCTGCACATCCAGCCGCCCTACAGCGTGAGCACGGTGCCCGCCGAATACTTCGCCGCCATCGGCCGCCAATGTGGCCTGGGCGATGTGGCGTCGGACTACGAGTTTGAATCTGCGCTGGAGCGCCGCCTGCTGGCAGGCGAACGCATCTTCTGCCTGGTCAGCCGCTTTGAGCAGGGCACACCCGCGCTGCGCGAGACCCTGGCGGGCATTTTGCGCAGCCTGAGCGAAATGCACAGCGGCCGCCTGCACCTGCTGCTGTGTGGCGGCGAGGCGCTGGCCGACCTCAAGTACCGCAGTGGCGACCTCTCGCTGCTCAACATCGCGCAGGTCAACCACTGGCCCGACCCGTCGCTGTACGACCTCCTGCAGCTGGCCCGGCACCGCTGGCCCGAGCACACCTGGACGGAGCCCGTGGTGGCCGATCTGCAAGCGCTCAGCGGCGGCCACCCCGCGTTGTTTGAAGAGGGCTTGCAGTGGCTGGTGGACCAGGGAATGGACCAGAGAGGGGGCAACGGCGATGCACCCCCCAGTGCCCTGCGCACCCACCTGGCCAGCAGCCCGCGCCTGTGGCAAACCTTTTTGCCCCTGGCCCAGGCGCCCGCCACCCGCGCGCGCCTGTTACAGCTGCTGCAGGCCGACGACCTGGGCCGCGCCCGGCCCTACCTGCAAGACGACGAACTGCGCGCCCTGTTCTGGGGCAACCTGATCCATGTGCGTGGCACGGGCGATGCGGCGCGATTGCACTGGCGCTGCGCCACCATTCGCGATGCGGGCTTCATGGTGCTGGATTCATGCTCGGCGGACTGAAGCCCCTGCTGTCCAAACCCGTGGTGCGCGCCGTTGTCATCGCGCTGGTCACGCTGTTTGTGGTCAGTGCGGTGTTCACGCCCCAGCACAACCCGGCCACGCGCGGCAGGTTCATGGCGACCATGAACGTGGGCCCGGTGTGGGGCGAGCTGGTGCAATGGCGCGTGGCGATGGTGCAGGCGCACAACGAGCTGGGCCACTGGCCCAAGGACATTAATGCCTACGCCCCCCCGGTGGCTCAGCCGCAGTTGCGCGTCACCTCCCCGCGCCCCTATGTGCTGCAGGCCGACATCGCCCAGCACCCCGAGCTGGGCAAGCTCGCAGGTACCCAGGTGGTGGTGGAGCTGAAACCCGGCACCACCACCTGGTCCTGCCGCCCCGGCAAACCGCCCATCCCCCTGGGCTACCTGCCCATCAACTGCCTGGAGGGCAGCACCGACGATTTCGAGCGCCCCACCCAAGTGCCCGATGCCGACCCGTTTGGCTGGATGCGCTCGCTGATCGCCTGGTGCGCCGTGATCTTTGGGGTGGGCGCCGTGCTGTGGGTGGTGCGCCATCCGCTCATCGGTGCGGGCCAGCTGCGCCCCGCACGCCTGCGCCGCACGCCGCTCGCGCGCCTGCCGCAGATCGACCGCCTGCTGCGCTGGCTGCGGCGGCTGGACGCCACCTTGCTGGCCGCCGACATCCGCACGGTGGACTGGCGCCGCGCCGTGGCCTGCGCCCAGGCCACGGGCGGCGAGCGCGCCCCGGCCCTGGCGCGCGCGCTGGCCGAGCGCGTGTCGGCACGCTGCCAGCCCAGCACCGGCTGGGCGCTGCCCGGTGCAGTGTTTGAGTGGCAGTTCCCGCCCGACCTGCCCGTGTCGCTGGACCGCTGCCTGGTGTTTGTGCCCACGCCCGGCATCGACGAAGCCACCGTGCTGCGCCAGCTGCGCGCCGTGCAGACCGGCAGCGACGTGCTGCTGATCCTGTGCGAGCACAGCGTGGACACGCCCTGGCCCCTGCTGCGCGCGCATGCCGACGACCGCGCCAACCTGCATGTGATGCTGGACAGCGCCCACCAGACCGAATGGCTGATTGGCGGCGAGGCCCTGCAGGTGCTGCTGCGCCAGCTGGCCGCACAGCTGCGCATCACGCGCATCTCGCCCTACCAGACACGCGGCGGCGTGACGCGCGAGGGCGGCTTTTTTGGCCGCGCCCAGCTGCTCGCCCGCGTCATCAACCGCGAGCCCGCCAACTACCTGGTGGTGGGCGGGCGCCAGCTGGGCAAAAGCAGCCTGCTCAAGGCCGTGCAACGCCGCATGGCGGGCCACCCGCACACCGTGTGCCACTACGTCTCGCTGCGCGACCACCGCCTGGCGCCGCGCATGGCGCTGCAGTTTGGCCTGGCGGCCGACACCCCGCTCGAAGCCATCGTGGACCACCTGCAGGCGCAGTACCAGGGCAAGCGCCTGGTGCTGCTCATCGACGAGGCCGACCTGTTCTTTCGTGACGAATCGGCCAACGGCTATGTGCAGCTGTCCACCCTGCGCGCGCTCAGCGAAGAGGGGCGCTGCTGGTTCATGCTCGCGGGCTTCTGGGATTTGTATGCCACGGCCGTGCTCGACTACCAAAGCCCCCTGCGCAACTTTGGCGAGGTGCTGGCCATTGGCGGCCTGGAGCGCAGCGCCTGCCGCGAGCTGGCCACCGAGCCGCTGCGCAAACTGCGCCTAGGCTTTGACAACGAGCGCCTGGTGGACCGCCTGGTGGACGCCAGCGGCCAGCGCGCCAACCTGGTCGCCATCCTGTGCCAGGAGTGCCTGGAGGCACTGGCGCCCGGCGAGCGCGTGATTGAAAAGCGCCATCTCGACCAGGCCCTGGCCTCGCAGGCCGTGCAGGATGCCTTGGCGGGCTGGGGCCGTCTGAGCCACGACGAAGCCGCCTGCCGTCTCGACCGCATCGTGGTCTACCACACCGCCCAGACCGGGCAGGCCAGCCTGGTCGCCCTGGCCCAGCTGCTGCAAGGCCACGGCATCGCGGGCGACGCGCAGGCGCTGCGCCAGTCACTGGCGCGCCTGCAGCTGGCCTATGTGCTGCGCAAGCATGAAGGCGGTGAATACCGCTTTGCCATCCCGCTGCTGCAGGACCAGTTTGAACCGGCGGAAGTGGAACTGCTGCTGCACCAGGAGCTGGCCGTGCTGGCGCGCAGCGACGCCAAGGTGTGAGCCAAAGAGGCTTATTTCCGATGGCCCTCACTCCCTCTCCCCTTGTGGGAGAGGGCCGGGGAGAGGGGGGTGAAACGGGCGCATAGCGGGCGCAGGACCCCTCTCCCCAACCCTCTCCCGCAGGGGGAGAGGGGGCCACCCTTCAGTGCTGGTGCACAGGTTGTTGTTTCTGTCTGGGATCTGTGTCTATTGCGGGGGAAAAAAGGCCGTTATCGCGCTATGGATAAGCGCTTTTAGCTATTGATTTGATAGTGATAGACGCTGTGGGCATGGAGGTTCACGGCAGTGCCACCACCACCGCCCCGCGCTTGCGCCCCGTCTCCACATACGCATGTGCCGCAGGCAGGTCGGCAAACGGGTAGGCGCAGTCCAGCACCGGCCGCAGCGCACCGGCCTGGGCCAGGCCCATCAGGGTCTGCAGGTCCTCAGGCTGCTCGGCCGCCGGGCCGCCAATGCTGCGGCGCGTGCCGCGCGGGCGGGCCAGCACCTGCGCCAGGCTGCCCGCCACCGCCAGGTAGCGGCCATGCTCCGTCAGGCGCGGCAGGCAGGCGGCAAAGCTGCTGGCGCCCACCGTGTCGGCCACCACGTCCCACTGCTGCGGGTCCTGGGTGAAGTCCTCTTCGGTGTAGTCGATCACGGCCTGTGCGCCCAGCGCCCGGGCCAGCGCCACATTGCCGCCACTGCACACCGCCGTGACATGCGCGCCCCGGTGCCGCGCCAGCTGCACCATGGCGCTGCCCACCGCGCCCGCTGCGCCAATCACCAGCAGCGATTCGCCCGCGCGCAGGTTGGCCTTGTTCAAAAAGTGCAGCGCCGCCAAGCCACCAAACGGCAGGCAGGCCGCGTCTACAAACGACAGGCGCTCGGGCTTGTGCACCAGGGGCCGGGTGCTGGGCAGCAGGCAGTACTCGGCATGGCCGCCCATGGCCACGCCCGCCACACCCACCACGGCATCGCCGGGGGCAAAGCCGGTGACCGCGCGGCCCACGGCCTCCACCACGCCTGCCACATCGGTGCCCAGCACCGGCTGGCGCGGCCGCGTGATGCCAAACGCCAGCCGCCCCAGCAGGCCAAAGCCGCGCGGCAGCTTCTGCGTGCGCACGCGCATGTCGGCCGACGACACACTGGCCGCCAGCACCCGCACCAGCACATCGCGCGGGCCGGGCACCGGGCGGGGCAGGGTGCGCAGCCGCAGCACATCGGTGCCGCCATAGCGGGTGCAGACCCAGGCGAGCATGGTGGTGGACGTGGGCAGGGCGAGTGTGTGCATGGGCAACAGGGCAGGGCGCCCGGTGGCGCAGTCGAAGGGAAGGGCGGGGTGGAGGTGCCTGCGGGCAGCTTAGGCGGCCGGGTGGTGCGTGCACAACCCGACCGTGGGAGGGGCGGCCGGTGGTGGCGGCACTCCATCTGCGCGTTAGCCTTGTGGGGTTGCGGGATCGACTGACAGACCGCTTGATGGCTGCAAAGGCTCGCCGTGCACCCGTCCCATGCTCTGCGGCCTTGTATGCCCTTGGACGGGCGGTTCGATCGCCAGGAACAGCTCGATGTGGCGGGCTGTTTTTTGATAAAAATGGCCACTACCGCGCACCCATCAAGCACTTTAAGCTATTAAATATGTAGCTTTATCGCTACGCCCCTCAAGGCCGCTGAGCCATCACCAGCGCATACAGCGCCTGCGCCGCCACCGACAGGCTCTCGTCCCGCCGCCGCACCAGATAGATCTGCCGCGTGAGCCCCGGCAGCGACAGCGGCCGGGTGACCAGGCCCGGCTGGTCGAAGTGGAACAGCGTGAGCGCGGGCACCACGCTGATGCCCAGGCCCGCGCGCACCATGCCCATCACGGTGGCGAGCTGCTCCACTTCCATCAGCGTGTGCATCGCCTGCGGGTGCAAGGCGGCCTCCAGGTACTGCCGCACGCTGCTGGTGCGCGCCAGGTGGATGAAGGGCCACGCGGCCAGGTCCTGTGCGGTGATGGCCTTGCGGCGGCGCGCCAGCGGGTGATCTGCAGGGCACACCAGGTAGAAGTTGTCGCTGCAAAACGGCTCGGCCTGCAGCGCAGGCGTGTCGGCGCGGATGGCGGCCAGCGCAAAGTCGGCATGGCCACTGGCCACGCGGTCGATGCAGGGCTCGGACAGCACATCGGCAATGTCGATCTCGATGCCCGGGTGCGCCGTGCGGTACTGCGCCAGCACACCCGGCAGCCAGCCCGCCGCCAGTGACGGCAACAGCGCCACGGCCACGTGCCCGCGCTGCAGCGTGGCGGCACTGCGCACGGCGGCCAGTGCGCTGGTGATCTCTGCGCGGATGCGGCGGGCCGATTCCAGAAAGTTCTGCCCCTCGGGCGTGAGGTCCACATGCCGCGTGCTGCGGTCGAACAGGCGCAGGCCCAGGTCGTCCTCCAGCGCGCGGATGAGGGCGCTGAACGCGGGCTGCGACAAATGGCACAGCGTGGCGGCGCGGGTGAAGCTGCGCTGCTCGGCCAGCGCGAGGAAGGCGTCGAGCTGGCGGCTGGAGAGGTGCGGGGCGCTCATGCGGGGTGGGTGTGATTCATCTGGTTTTCAGATGGATTCATCGTAACAATCGATTTTACAGAATACCGCAGGCTGCCTACAGTGGGCGCAGGAGACAACGATTCCATGGCGAAAAAAGCTAACAAAAAGCTGCTGGTGGGCTGCGCCGCCGGCTTCTCGGGCGACCGCACCGACGCGGCCCTGCCCGTGGTGCAGGCGCTCATCGCCAGCGGCCAGCCTGCGGTGCTCATCTTCGAGACCCTGGCCGAGCGCACGCTGGCCCTGGCCCAGCTGGCGCGCCGCACCGACCCCGACGCTGGGTATGAGCCGCTGCTGGTAGACCTGCTGCGCCCCGTGCTGGCGCAGTGCCTGGCGCACGACGTGCGCATCGTCAGCAACTTTGGCGCGGCCAACCCGCACGGCGCCGCGCGCCGCATCCACGCCCTGGCGGCCGAGCTGGGCCTGGCCCGCCCGCGCATTGCCGTGCTGCAGGGCGACGACCTGAGCGGCCCCGAACACCGCGCGCTGCTGCAGGGCGCACTGGGCAGCGCGATGCCCACCGAGCCCATCGTCAGCGCCAACGCCTACATCGGCGCGCAGGCCATTGCCGATGCGCTGCGCGCCGGGGCTGACATCGTGGTGTGTGGCCGTGTGGCCGACCCTTCGCTGGTGCTGGGCCCGGCGCTGGCGCACTACGGTTGGGCGCTGGACGACTGGGACCGGCTGGCGCGCGCCACCATGGCCGGGCATCTGCTCGAATGCGGCGCGCAGGTCACAGGCGGCTACTTTGCCGACCCCGGCTACAAGGATGTGCAAGGCCTGGCGCAACTGGGCTACCCCATCGCCGAGATCGACGCCGACGGCCACTGCACCATCACCAAGCCCCCGGGCACGGGTGGCTGCATTACCGAACGCACGGTGAAGGAACAGCTGCTGTACGAGTTGCACGACCCGGCGGCGTACTTCACGCCCGACGTGGTGGCCGACATCACCACTGCCCGCGTGACCACTGTGGGCGCTGACGTGGTGCGGCTGGAAGGCGTGTTGGGCCACGCGCGGCCCGCCACGCTCAAGGTCAACGTGTGTTTTGAATCGGGCTGGTTTGCCGAGGGCGAAATCTCCTACGCCGGCCCCCGCGCCGAAGCACGCGCGCGCCTGGCGGGCGAGGTGCTGCGCGAGCGTCTGCAGGGCCTGGGCCCGCTGCGCATCGACCTGATCGGCGTGACCAGCATCTTTGGCGACGACACCAGCCGCTGGCTGGACGACCCCGCAGCAGGTGATGCTCGCAATGACCCCCGCGACGTTCGCCTGCGCGTGGCCCTGCAGCACCGCGACCACGCCAGCGCCCAGCGCCTGGTGCGCGAGGTGACCGCGCTCTACACCTGCGGCCCCGCAGGGGGCGGCGGCGTGCGCACCGCCATGCGGCCGCGCCTGGGCACCGTGTCGTGCCTGGTGCCGCGCGAGGCCGTGGCCGTGCGTTTTGAGATGGTGGATTGAGGACTCAAGCCATGACCCCTACACACCCTACCGTCACCGTTCCCTTGTATCGACTTGCCCACAGCCGCACGGGGGACAAAGGCAACCGCTCCAACATCAGCGTCATCGCCTGGCACCCCGCGCTGTGGGATGTGCTGGTTGACCAGGTCACCGAGGCCGCCGTGGCGCAGCAGTTTGCGCAGCGCCGCCCGCGCCAGGTCACGCGCTACCTGCTGCCCCAGCTGCAGGCCATGAACATCGTGCTGGACGACGTGCTCGACGGTGGCGTGAATGATTCGCTCAACCTCGACAGCCACGGCAAGGCACTCAGCTACCTGCTGCTCGATATGCCTGTCGCCGTGCCCGCGCACCTGGCTGCGCACTTTGGCGGCCCCACGGCCTAGACCTCCCGTTTCGCTTTTCCATCCATACCAACACCAGGAGACAACATGACCCCTTCATCCCCCCGCCGCGCTCTGCTCGCCACTGCTGCCGTACTGGCGCTGGGCACATTGCACGTCCCCGCTGCGCTCGCCCAGGCGGCTGGTGCCTATCCCGCCAAGGCCATCACCTTCGTCGTGCCCTTTGCTGCAGGCAGCGCCACCGACCAGCTGGCGCGCGCGCTGGGCCAGTCCATCACCAACGACACCAAGCAGCCCGTGGTCATCGACAACAAGGCGGGTGCCAGCGGCATGATCGCCGCGTCGGCCGTGGCCAAGTCGGCGGCCGACGGCTACAGCGTGCTCATCACCACCAACACCACCCACGCGGCCAACGAGCACCTGTACAAAAAGCTCTCGTACGACCCGGTGAAGGACTTTGCGCCCGTCACCGGCCTGGGCAAGGGCGGGCAGGTGCTGGTGGTCAACGCCAGCGCACCGTACAAGAGCGTGGGCGAGCTGCTGGCCTTTGCCAAGAAGAACCCCGGCAAGCTCAGCTTTGGCAGCGGCAGTTCATCGAGCCGCATGGCGGGCGAGATGCTCAAGCAGCTGGCGGCCGTGGACATCCTGCATGTGCCCTACAAGAGCAACCCGCTGGCCATCACCGACCTGCTGGGCGGGCAGATCGATTTGATGATCACCGACACCTCCACCGGCGTGCCCCAGGTCAAGGCGGGCAAGCTGCGTGCGCTGGGCTACTCCACGCAAAAGCGCAGCACCCAGTTGCCCGATGTGCCCACCATCGACGAAGCCGGTGTGAAGGGCTATGACATGGGCTACTGGTTTGCGGCCTACGTGCCCGCCAATACACCCGCACCCGTGGTGGCACGCCTGAACGAGCTGCTGACCGCCGCCACCAAGAGCGCTGCGGCCAAGAGCTTCTTCGAGAACGCAGGCTCTGAAGCCTGGACCACCACGCCCGATGAACTCGCCAAGTTCCAGGCCGCCGAAACCCAGAAGTGGGGCAAGGTGATCAAGGCCGCGGGTATCGAGGCCGAGTAAATCGAAGGCCTGGTAGCGGTGGCGGGTAACACGCGCTGCGCCGGGTTTTCACTCCCTCTCCCCTCGCGGGAGAGGGCCGGGGAGAGGGGGCTCTTCTTCCGAGCGCCGCGCCCCATGCTCCCCCTCTCCCCCACCCTCTCCCACGAGGGGAGAGGGAGTGCCAGCGCGCTTTCAAAGGGATGTAGAAAATCAAGCCAAATAGGCCTCTACCGCCTGATAGGTAAGCGCTGATAGCTATCAAATTGGTAGTAATTCAGCCGAGGCTAGGGATGTCCTGCATAACCCTCGCGGGGCGGTGGTAGTGCGGATCGGGATGGGGCGCAAGGCGTCTTTTTGCAGCCAATAGCCCAGCTATTGGCAAGTGTATGGACCGGACACATGGTTAACAGGTGTGCGGGGACATGGTTTACAGATTTGATTTAACGGCTTCGGTGTCAGTCAGGTCAATCACCAGACAGCGGTGATGCGCGAAGAACACTTCAAAGCAACCGTCCTTGTCCTGCTTGGGNAAGTGTATGGACCGGACACATGGTTAACAGGTGTGCGGGGACATGGTTTACAGATTTGATTTAACGGCTTCGGTGTCAGTCAGGTCAATCACCAGACAGCGGTGATGCGCGAAGAACACTTCAAAGCAACCGTCCTTGTCCTGCTTGGGCCGGATACCCACCTTATGGTGCTGCAGGGCGTTGCTCAGCTTGTAGCTCCTTCCCCTGAATCTCAGGACCCCGTTCCAGCCGACCGTACTCACCTCGTCTTCACTGCTGTACTCGGGCTGACTCAGTTGCTCAGGAAACGCTCTCTTGCTAGGCCGATAGCACGTGACCGGCGTAGCGCCGTGCAGTGCTTCATGAGGGCGCTGATGGTTGTAGACCACACGCCAGCGGTCCAGCGCCTGCTGGACCTTCTGCAGGCTCTCGAAGCACCTCCCCTTGAGCACCTCGATCTCCAGCGTTCGGTGAAAGCGCTCATCCTTGCCGTTCGTTTGCGGGTGGTAGGGCCTGCTGTGGCTGACGTGGATGCCCAACTGCACCAGCCACACGCCCAGCGCTGTGAGCTGTCCCGGTGCGCTCGGTGAGCCCCAGGGAGCGCCGTTGTCGAAGTTGATCTGCGCTGGCAGGCCATAGCGCCTGAATACCTCCGTCATGTGCGCTTGCACGATCTCAGTGGCAGTCTTGCCGCAGGCCTGAAGCGCCAGGTTGAAGCGCGAGTGGTCGTCCAGCATGGTCAGCGGCGAGCACCGACCCTCCACGGTCTGGAAGTGGCCCTTAAAGTCGGCCTGCCAAAGTGCGTTGGGCTCCTCGCGTTCGAACCGCTGCCAGGGCTTGGCCGCTTCGCTGGCCTCGGGCGTGATCAAGCTGTGGCGGCGCAAGATGGATGTGACGGTGCTGGGGGCCACGTTGGGCCCACCCAGGTGCTGCAAGCGCCAGCTGATCTTGCGCCCGCCCCACGAGGGATGCTCGGTGCGCACAGCGATGACAGCCGCCTCCACCTGTGGCGAGGAACTGCTTGGACTGCTGCGCGGTCTGCGCGAGCGGTCTACAAGCCCCTCGCTGCCTTGCTCCTCAAAGCGGTTGAGCCACTTGTACCCGGTGGGGGCACTGATGCCAAAGCGGCGGCACAACTCACGCAGATTGGAGCCCTCTTGCCTTGCCAGTTCAACGAATTCCTGTCTCAGGTTCATGGTGTTGCAAGCCTTCCATGGCATAGCGACCTCCGGCGAAGTTCACCGAAAGTGTTAACCATGTCCCCGCACACCTGTTAACCATGTGTCCGGTCTGAACAGGCAAGAAAAGCAACGCAGCGAACCGCCAGAGGCCGCGCTATCACCGACCGCAGGGAGTTATGCAGGACATNGAGCCCTCTTGCCTTGCCAGTTCAACGAATTCCTGTCTCAGGTTCATGGTGTTGCAAGCCTTCCATGGCATAGCGACCTCCGGCGAAGTTCACCGAAAGTGTTAACCATGTCCCCGCACACCTGTTAACCATGTGTCCGGTCTGAACAGGCAAGAAAAGCAACGCAGCGAACCGCCCGAGGCCGCGCTATCACCGACCGCAGGGAGTTATGCAGGACATCCCTAGCATCCCTCACCACGGCACCCCCGCAAACCGCTCCACCAAAAAATCCAGCAACGCCCGCACCGCAGGCGACAAGTGCCTGCGCGACGGGTACAGCGCATAGATCGTCATCACCGGCAAGTCCCACCCCGGCAGCACGGCCTGCAGCTCGCCGCTGTGCAAATACGGGTTGACCAGATACGTCGGCTGCATCGCAATGCCACCGCCCGCCAGCGCCGCGCGCATCAGCGTGGTGGCCTCGTTGGCGCTGAAATGGCCGCTAACGCCCACGCGTTCCACCACATCGCCGCGCGTCAGCTGCCACACGCTTTTGCCAAAGTTGGCATAGCTCAGGCAGCGGTGCTGCGCCAGATCGGCGGGCAACTGTGGCACGCTGTGCGCGGCCAGGTAGGCGGGCGATGCCACCAGCACCGAATCACACCGCGCCAGTGGGCGGCCAATGAGCAGCGGGTCGGGCTCGGCGCTGATGCGGATGGCCAGGTCGATGCGCTTTTCCACCAGGTTCAGTGACCCTTCGCTGGCGTCCAGGTCGATCTTGAGCTGCGGGTGCTGCGCCAGAAAGTCCGCAATCGCCGCGCCCATCTGCGCAAATGCAAACGACACGCTGCAGGTCAGCCGCAGCTGGCCGCGCAATGCGCCCTCGGTGGTGGTGGCGGTTTCTTCTTCCAGGTCTTGCGACAGCGCCAGCATCTGCTGGCAGCGGCGCAGCGCGTGCTCGCCCGCGTCGGTCAGCGTCACGCTGCGAGTGGTGCGCTGCAGCAGGCGGGCCTGCAGCCACTGCTCCATCTCGCCCACATAGCGCGTGACCATGGCACGCGACATATCCAGCTTGTCGGCCGTGGCGCTGAAGCTGCCGCTGGTGGCGACTTCGGCAAACACATGCATGGCGGTCAGGCGGTCCATAGGTGGTGGGTGGGTTATTTGATCGAATGGTGAAACAAATATGCGCGAATTATCGGGTTTATTGGATCGATTGGCGCAAATAAACTTCATTCCGTCATCTACCCAACCTCTCAAAACCCTGGAGAAACCACCATGTTCCGCACCACCCTCATCGCCGCCACCCTCGCCGTTGCCTTCACCGGAGCCCAGGCCGCCCAGCCCCTGCAGGTCAAGGTCTACAACGCCGACGGCAACAGCTTCAACGTCAACTCCACGCTGGTCTACGGCGAGAAGGAGGCCATGGTGATTGACGCAGGCTTTACCCGTGCCGACGCGCTGCGCATTGCCGCCAACGTGCTCGACACCGGCAAAGAGCTGAAGACTATCTACGTGAGCCAGGCTGACCCCGACTACTACTTTGGCGTCGAGACGCTGAAAGAAATCTTCCCCAAAGCCGACGTGGTGACCACGCCCGCCGTGCTGGAGAAGATCAACGCCAAGCTCGCTACCAAGCTCTCGTTCTGGGGCCCCAAGATGGGCGCCAACGCACCGCGCACGCCCGTGCTGCCCAAGGCCATCGCGGGCAACACGCTGAGCGTGGACGGCCAGGCGGTCGAGATCCGTGGCACCACCGGCCTGCTGGCACACCGCCCGTATGCGTGGATCCCGTCCAT
Organism: Acidovorax sp. GW101-3H11; assembly: GCF_001633105.1. Classification (GTDB taxonomy): domain Bacteria; phylum Pseudomonadota; class Gammaproteobacteria; order Burkholderiales; family Burkholderiaceae_C; genus Acidovorax. Next base: position 1,203,435 of record NZ_LUKZ01000009.1, on the reverse strand, counting down.
CAAGGCCGTGGTGGGCACCATCGGCGTGTTTGGCACCAACACCCATGTGTGGACGGCCGACACGCAAACCGTGGCCGAGCGCAGCGCCTGGGTGGCCCAGCTCGACGAAATGGCCGCCCTGCAGCCCACCGTGGTGGTGCCCGGCCACATGCCCGCCGGTGGCGCGCTGGATGCCGCCAACATCAGCTATACCAAGGGCTATCTGCAGGCGTTCGAGAAGAATGCCGCCGCGACCAAGACCAGCGCCGAGCTCATCGACGCGATGAAGAAGGCCTACCCCGCAGCGCCCATGGGCCTGTCGCTGGACATCGGCGCCAAGGTCAACAAGGGCGAGATGAAGTGGTAAGCCAACCCTCAGACTGCCACGCACACAGATTTCCCGTCCCGTCCTTCAAGTCCCCGTCCCAACCCAAGGAGTTCCCATGAAGCTCGTCAAGACCTTGCTCATCGCCGCATCGCTCGTGGCAGCCTTTGTTTCCGCCAGCGCCTTTGCCCAGACCACCAACAAAGACATCGTGGTGGCCGGCATGAAAGGCCTGTTCATCACGCGTGATGCGTCGGTCATCGACAAGTACTGGTCGCCCGGCTACATCCAGCACAACCCCGCCGTGCCCAATGGGGCCGAGGTGCTGCGCGGATGGATCAAAAGCCTGCCGCCCGACTTCAAGTACGAGCCCGGCATGGTGGTGGCCGAGGGCGATCTGGTGATGATGCATGGTCGCTACTCTGGCATGGGCCCCAAGCCCATGGTCGGTGTGGACATCTTCCGCCTGTCCGGTGGAAAGATCGTTGAGCACTGGGATGTCCTGCAGGAGGAGGTCACCCAGACCGCCAGCGGCAACCCCATGTTCACCAAACCCGCCAACTGAACCCCTTCTGAAGGAGCACCAGACCGTGACCGCCACACATCCCCTCCAACAAGTCCTGCAGCACCTGCACGCCGGGCGCTGGAACGCGGCGCACGATCTGGTGCAGCACGACGGCTCCATGCTCGCAGCCTGGCTGCACGGCATCCTGCATCTGCAAGAAGGCGATTTGGAAGACGCCGAAAATTGGTACGACCGCGCTGCCCGCCACTTCCGCAGCCGGGGCACGCTGGCCGAAGAGATTGCGGCGTTTGAAGCCGCACTGGCTGCGTCCGAAACCTCAGACCCCAACGAAAGAACCTGATCCATGCCCACCACGCCAACCGTCACCGTGACCTACCTGTTCGACCCCCTGTGCGGCTGGTGCTATGCCGCCGCGCCCGCGCTCAAGTTTCTGCAAGCACAGGAGGGTGTCGAGGTGGTGCTGGCCCCCACCGGCCTGTTCGCGGGTGCAGGCGCGCGGCCCATGGACGCGCAATTTGCCGCCTATGCCTGGGCCAACGACCAGCGCATCCAGCAGCTCACCGGCCAGCCCTTCACGCAGGCCTACCGCGACCAGATCCTGGGTGCCGAAGGCGGCCGTTTTGACTCCGGCCCCGCCACGCTGGCCCTCACGGCCGTGGCGCAGACCGCGCCTGAGCGCGAGCTGGACGCGCTGCACGCCCTGCAGCACGCCCGCTATGTGGACGGCCGCGACAACACTGACCCGGCCGTGATCGCCGAGGTGCTGCGCGCCCTGGGCCTGCAACAAGCCGCCACCCTGGCCCTGTCGCCCGACACCGCCTTGCAGCGCGCCAACGGCGACCGCACTGCGACCGCCCAGGCCATGCTGCGCGCCGTGGGTGCGCGCGGCGTGCCGCAACTGGTGGTCACGGGGCAGGGCGGGGCGCTGCGGTTGCTGGGTGGCGATGCGCTGCTGGGCCCGCGCGAGCAGTTGCTGGCGCTGGTGCGGGCGGCGGCTGCGGATTGAATGCAGCGGAAGTGCGCCGTTTTTTTAAACACCAAGAAGCCGTTCACGCTGAGTCCGTCGAAGCGCTGTGCAGGGCTTCGACGGGCTCAGCCCGAACGGTGTTGGGTAATTGAGGGTGGGTTCATCAAAACCCGTTCACGCTGAGCTGGTCGCAGCGCGGCGTGAGGCTTCGACAGGCTCAGCCCGAACGATGTTGAGTGATCGAGGGTGGGTTCATCAAAACCCGTTCACGCTGAGCCTGCCGAAGCGCGGCGCAGGGCTTCGACAGGCTCAGCCCGAACGGTATTGGGTGATCGAGGGTGAGTTCATCAAAACCCGTTCACGCTGAGTTTGTCGAAGCGCCGCGCAGGGCTTCGACAGGCTCAGCCCTAACGGTGTTGAGTGATCGAGGGTGGGTTCATAAAAACCCGTTCACGCTGAGCCTGTCGCAGCGCGGCGCAGGGCTTCGACGGGCTCACCCCGAACGGTGTTAAGTGATCGAGGGTGAGTTCATCAAAACCCGTTCACGCTGAGCTTGTCGAAGCGCCGCGCGAGGCTTCGACAGGCTCAGCCCGAACGGGAAGGAATGGGTAAAAGCGAGTCCGTACGAAAACGCCCGCGCAGGCTCACTCCATCGACGGATCAATCAGTACCTTGGCCCCGGTATTGCGCGGGCCATAGAACGCAATCGCATCCGCACTCAGTGCCCCCGCCAGCGACACCGTGCGCGCATAGTGGCTGGCAAACGTGGTCTTCAGCTCGGCGGCCACACGCGCGCGCAGCGCCTGGGTGGCTTCATCACCAATCTTCTGCAGAAACGGAAACAGCAGCCACCCGCCCATGCCCCAGGCCATGCCAAAGGTGCGGTGCACTTCGGTGGGGCGCGTGTCCAGGTGGCCGTACAAATACACCTGCTTGTGCACGGCCGAACCATAGCGGCTGTACTCCTTGGCCGTGCGGTTGATGGCGGCTTCCATGCACTGCAGGATCTGCCCAGCCAGCGTGCCGCCGCCCGTGGCATCAAACGCAATCGTGGCGCCTGTGGCGGCCAGCGCATCCGTCAGGTCAGCCATGAAGGTGGGCACGCTGCTGTCGCAAACATACTGCGCGCCCAGCCCGCGCAGCAGCGCCGCCTGCTCGGGCTTGCGCACGATGTTGACCAGGCCAATGCCGTCCTTCTGGCACACCTTGTTCAGCATCTGCCCCAGGTTGCTGGCCGCAGCAGTGTGCACCAGCGCGGTGTGGCCCTCGCGCTTCATCGTCTCCACCATGCTCAGCGCCGTGAGCGGGTTCACAAAACACGATGCGCCCTCGGCCGCCGTGGTGCCGGGCGGCAGCGGCAGGCACTGCGCCGCAGGCATGGCGCGGTATTGCGAATACATGGCGCCACCAATCACCGCCACCGTGCGGCCCAGCAGCGCCTGTGCGGCGGGCGATGCACCCGCCGCCACCACCAGGCCCGCGCCCTCGTTGCCCACCGGCATGCTCTGGCCCAGGCGTGCGGCCATGTTGGGCATGGCGCGCTCGGGGATGCGGGCCGTGGCCACCGGCCGATCGGCCGTGCCGCTGACCTGCACGGTAGACAAATCGGCCGGGCCTAGCAGTAGGCCGATGTCCGACGGGTTGATGGGCGTGGCCTGCACCTGGATCAGCACCTCATCAGGCCCCGGCGTGGGCACGGGCGTGGGCTCCAGGCTGATCTGCAGCGTGCCGTCGGGCTGGACGAGGGAGCGCAGTTGCAGGGCGGTGGTGGGGATGGAGGCGGGTGCGGTGGTCATGGATGGCTTTCCTTGAAAAAGAGGGCGCGCCTTGCTGTGATGGCGCGGCCACGTGCCTGGCATTAGAACGCGACTGATCCGCAAACGCGGTCGCACAAGTGCCTTGCGGCAGCAGGGTTGCCGTGGCTGCCAACGCAGGTCCAGGCCAACGCGGCATGGGCAGGCTTTTAACCCCCCAGCGTCCGCACCATCTGCTCATACATCGCATTCACCGCCGGTGACCGCTGCGACACCTTGCTGCGCAGCACCGCCACATGCATGGCATCCAGCGGCGGCAGCTCAAACTCTGCAGGCAGGTTCTGCAAAATTTGCAGGTGGGGCGGCACGCTGCAGCGCGTGAGCACGGCCACGGCCAGGCCGCTCTCCACGGCGGCCAGCTGGCCTGCCAGGCTGGGGCTGTGGTACACGAGGTGGTAGCCGCGCCGCCGCGTGCCCAGCGCGGCCAGGGTGGCCTGCCGCGCCATGCTGGTGGATTCATACACCGCAATCGGCAACGGGTCGCGCCGCCACACCTCAAACTGCGGCGAGCCCACCCACACCAGCGGCTCGTCAAACAGAAAGCGCCCCCGCTGCGGCTTGTCTTGCGAGACCAGCGCCAGGTCCAGCTCGCCCCGCGTGATGCGCGGGATCAGGGATGTGGACTGCTCACAGGTCAGCTCAATCTCCACCCCCTGGTAGCGGTGCGCAAAGCTGCGCAGCACCGGCGTGAGGTAGGCGCTGGCGTAGTCATCCGGCACACCCAGCCGCACGCGGCCTGCCAGCTTGGGGCCAAACAGCGCCGCATGCGCCTCGGCCTGCAAATCGAGCACACGGCGCGCGTACGACAGCAGCTCGGCCCCCGCTGGCGTCACCTCCAGGTGGCGCGGCCCGCGCAGCAGCACCGGGCGGCCCAGCGCCGCCTCCAGCTTCTTGATCTGCATGCTCACCGCCGACTGCGAGCGGTGCACCAGCGGCGCCGCGCCCGAGAGCGAGCCCGCATCCACCACCGCCACAAAGGCGCGCAGCCAGTCGATCTGAAAGTCTGGGTAGTTCATGGGCGGTTTGCCTCGAATTCGTTTATCGAATGGTATCTGTTCGATTTATCCGTTTTACAGCGTAGCCAGAAACCCGGAGCATCTGCGGCATGAACCACTCCCCATCCCACACCGCCGCATCACCATCCCTTGCCAGCACGCTGCAGCCCGCCAACGCACACACCCGCGAGCGCGACGGCCAGTGGCTGCTCATCGCCGGTGGCGTGCTGCTGGGCACCATCGGCGTGTTTGTGGAAGAGGCGGGCCAGCACCCGCTGGTCACCGTGTGGTTTCGCTGCGCATTTGGCGCGCTGGCGCTGCTGGCGTGGTGCCTGGGCATGGGGCGGGGGCGCGAGCTCCTGCTTAGCGGCAAAGCCCGCTGGGTGGCCTGCGCCTCGGGCGTGCTCATGGTGCTGAACTGGGCGCTGTTTTTTGCGGCCATCCCGCGCACCTCCATTGCCGTGGCCACGGTCATCTTTCATATCCAGCCCATCTGGGTCATCGTGTTTGGCGCGCTGTTTCTGCGCGCGGCCATCTCGCCCCTGCAGTGGCTGGCCACCCTGGCCGCGCTGGCGGGCCTGGTGTTGACCACCGGGCTGCTAGACGGCACGCCCGCTGCTGCCGCCGCAAGCAACAACAGCCAGGGCTACCTGGCAGGCGTGCTGATGTGCCTGGGCGGCTCGCTGTGCTACGCGGGCGTCACGCTGCTGGCCAACACACAAAAGGCCATCAGCCCCTACGCCATGGCCCTGTGGCAATGCCTGGTGGGCGCGGTGGCGCTGGCGTGGGCCCCCTGGGCGCTGGGCTGGCCGCCGCTGGGCGCCGCCTGGGGCTGGCTGCTGGGCCTGGGCGTGCTGCACACGGGCCTGGCCTATGTGGTGCTGTTTGCGGGCATGGCGCGCCTGGGGCTGGGGCGCATTGCGGTGCTGCAGTTTGTGTACCCGCTCACCGCCGTGCTGGTGGACTGGGCCGTGTATGGCCGCACGCTCAGCCCCGTGCAGCTGGCGGGCGTGGGGCTGATGGCGGCTGCGCTGTGGACGCTGCGGCGGCCCCGGCTAGCAAGCTGACGGCTACTAATGACTTGGATTACCACTTCACCAACCGCACCACCATCGGCCGGTGGTCTGAACCCAGGTCGGGCCCCGTGTGTGCATCCACCAGCTGCCACGCCGACGAGGCCAGCACGTGGTCCAGCGGCAGCACCGACAGCCAGCCCCAGGCGTTGGGCCAGGTTGGCACGGCAAGGCCCGCGCGGCGCATCTGCGCTTGCTCTGCGTCCCACACTCCGCGTGCCCAGGGCGTGGTGTTCAAGTCACCCGCCATTACGCTCAGACCACCGGCCTGTGTCAGATGTTGGGTCTCGTCTTGCAGTGCACGGTCACGTGCTTGGGCAAAGGCGCTGCTGATCGGGGGCATGGGGTGCAGCGCGCTCAGATGTACGGGCTGGCCGTTCCACGCCATCGTCGCGCGCAGGCGCAGCGTGTCGTGGTCGGTGCGGGGTTGCAGCACCTGTGTACCGGCGAGCGGGTAGCGCGACAAAATAGCCAGCCCAAACGGGTCGGGCTGCGGCACGGTCAGGCGGTGCGGGTAGCGCGCGGCAAGGGCCGGGTCATCGGCCAACGCGCGCTGGGCCAGCTCGGTGAACTCCTGCAAAAACACCACATCCGGCGCATCGGCAGAGGCCAGCCAATGCCGTAGCGGTGTGAAGTCTGTGGTAGACAGATTCAGGTTGGCAGTGCCCACTTTCAGCACCTGGGCGTTGGCGGTGGTGGGTGCAGCCGCTGCAGGCAGTGTGGCGGGCTGCCATATCAACGAACCCGCAATCATCGACGCAGGCAGTGGCAGCCACGATGCGCTTTGCCGCAGCATTAGCGCCATCACCACGATGGGCGCTGAGGCCGCCGCACCTACCACGGCATAGGCCCACTGCCAGTGCGCGGCCAGCTCCACCAGCCATTGCAGCCAAGACTCATTGTCTGTGGATAGTTTCCGTGAGACGGGCGCCGTGAGCGCACCCAGTGCGCAGAGCCACACCAGCCATTGCGCTCTGGTGTTGCAGAAGTCAAAGATTGCGGAGCGGCTTGGCATGGAGGTCAGATTTGTGAAGCAGCCGCGCATTGTGCGCGCAGCCGCAAGCAATGCAGGTGCGCGGTGGCGTGTGTCACTTCACCCCTTCACGAAGGCAGATGGCTGAACTTGGACACCCTTTTGGGCTAAGCTTGTCGCAGCCTTGCGTAACGCATCCACGAGCACAGCGTGGGTGGTCTCGTCCATTCGGAGCGTCTTGTCGGGCAGGCTGCCTATGACTCAATGCGAGAACTCAGGGCGCCTTGCCCGCCGCCAGATGTTGTGTGAAGAACGCCACCACCTTCGCATTGAACCCCTGGTGAAACGCCACCCGGTCAAACCCCGGCCCATCGCGGCAAATCTCCGGCGCGGCCTCGTTCAGCGCAGGCGAGCAGGGCGCCAGAAAGGCATAGTGCTCCGCGTTGGCAGCCACATGCCAGTCGGGTGCGCGGGGCAGGCCCTGGCGCAGCACCTCCACGCTTTGCAGCGTCACGCCACTGCCACCCAGCGCTGAGGCCCACAGCTGCACCGGCACGCCGACCTGCCCCAGCCCCTTGGCATCGAACACGCTCAATGGGTCCACGATGACCGCCGCCCGGATGCGTGCATCCGGCGCAGGCGTGGCGGGGATTTCGTTGCGCCGAATCTCGCCGCACAGGGGCCGCGTGGACAGCGGCGGGCACAGGTCCGGGCGCAGCGCCCAGTCCGGCTTGGCACCTATGGCCACCAGCCCCGTGTAGCCGCCGCGCGAATAGCCAAAAAAGCCCACCTTGCCCGCGTCCAGCTGCGCGCGCTGGGGCCACGCGCCCAGCATGTAGTCCGTCAGCCGTCGCATGTCCACCGGCCGCGTGGCAAAGGCCGACAGGTGGCCCTGGCGGCTCAGGTCCTGAAAGTTGTCGCCTGGATGGTTAATGGCAGCCACCACATGGCCCGCATCGGCCAGCGCAGCCGCCGTGTCGTGGTGCCCCAGGGCCGATCCGCCCGCGCCGTGCGACACCACCACCAGCGGCAAGCCCTGGCCAGCCACGGTGCAGTCGCGCGTGCCTTGCAGTACCAGCGGCGCCAGGTCGATGCGGCCCGGCGGCGTGCTGCAGGGCGACCACACGGCGCCGCGCAGCGCTGGCCCGTCCTTGTCTGCAGGCACCTCGATAAACGCAAAGCCCGCCGCCTGGGCCACGGTGGCGGCGCAGCCAAGCGCTGCGGCCGACAGCCAACGCATGCCGAGGCCGAAGCGGGAAGGCGAGCGGGCACGGAGGCGGAAGCGGAGTGGCGATGAAAAGGTCATGGTGATGTGCTGGCGTGGATGGGTATCAGCAGGTGGGTGCGCAAGTCTGCCTGCGCGGCGTTGCGGGGGAGTTTAGGCAGTAGTGCTGCCGCCTGGGTTGCCGCCGCTGCTGCTGTCGTCATGGGCGCGTAGCTATCAAATAAATAGCTAATAGCGCTTGCTGGACGCGCGGAGAAGGGCGATTTGATGCTGAATTTTCCCGGCCACCACTGCTGCAGACACCGCTGCGGCCCGTTTGCAGCCGACGATTCCAAGTCCGGCAGGCTCCGAAAGCTGGAAGACATGGCGCTGGCGTACCCCGGCTGGCGCTTTGATGGCGCTATGTGCCTGCTGACTTTTCACTTTGTGCCGCGCGAGAAGCGCGTGCCGATGGCGGCGGAAATCTGGCGGCGGTTGAAGCCCGGGGCGCCGCTGGTGGTGGCCGCGAGCGGGGCAGGGGATCGCGATCTGTGGCTGTCGCGCTATGCCGCGTTTCTGGCGGCGGTGCAGTTAGGCGCGGGACAAGGTGGCTGCGGAGCTGGCTGTGTTGACGCCTGAGGAGGATGAGGTGGTTTTGTGTGAGGTGGGGTTTAGCGATGTGCGGATGTTTTATATGGGGTTTGCTTTTAAGGCGTGGATAGGATTTGTGGCGCTTTGAATGCATGCGGGTTAGGAGTAGAGAAGCCTTGAATATGTCCTCATACCGATGGTTGAATTTTCTAAGATGAAGGCTTTTGCTTTGAATTTGGCGACGTTCAGATGGCTTTAGGGAAAATTTCTTGTTTTGCTGCTTCAGGAACAGGTGATTACGAAGGTGAGTTTAGAGAGGCCCGTGCCTCTTGCGAGGATTGGTCAAAATCCGCAGCCCACGCCTCTAACACTCCCTCTAAGCCAACGTGCAATGGATTAACTTTTGCTTCCCATGTTTTGGTGTATGTAACGACAGTTGCTTTTGCTTGTTTGGTGGGCAATACGAGTGATGCTTGGTCGGGAATTTTTCGATAGGTGGTGAAGTAGATTTCGAGAAGCTTTTCTCTGTGTAGTGGTAGAAGATCCTGTGGTCGGTACTTAAATTTGAAGGTGTTGGGAAGCTCCACGCCCTGGATCATGAGGGATTTTTGAAATTCCTTATCAATTACAAAGGAGATCTCCCGATATGCATTGAGATTTTTTTCTGCTTCGGCGTCACCCGAATCGCACTGCTTGGAACTGAAATCTTGTTTGGCAATTTCTAAAATGTATTTTCYAATTCGACTTGCTTCAGCCACTTCTGGATAGGAAAGAAAACTGTCTAACGCGCGTAGCAGTGTTTCGCTAGGGTGTATGACTGCAAGTTTCGATAGCGACGTGTGTACATCTTTAGTTAAGCTGGATACGTCGGCTTCGGATATTTTGCTGTTGGGGTGAATTGTTGATATATAAATGGACAGAAGGCCAACGCATTGATGGTAGAGTGCCTCCAGCTCTTCGGCTTTTTTGAAATCGCGTTCCAGAGCACGCTCAGTGTTTTTTGCAATTTGCTCTCGCTCCCATTGTTTGGCAGCTCTTGTATTTGAAAGGTGCTGCGTGAGAATGTTGCCAAACAATAAAGATCCCGAGCCCACTAGCACGCCTAATAATGTCGATAAGGCAGGGTTGGTGAGATATTCCATCATGATTAAATTCTCTGCTTCCTGTTTTTAAGTTGTCTTTATGACTATATCCGCTGCTCCAATGATTCTCAACACGGCCTTCAGCACTTGACGACTTACTTTGGTTTCAAATAGGTCAAAGTTCAGTCTTGCCCGGCCAAAGGTGACCGCATAGCATCCCTGTCAAGCACCCACCCCCATGAGGTGCTGCACAAAAACATGACAGGAGACAAGCCTTGCCATCCACCCGCTGGAGTCACTGCGGCACCGAAGACCTGAGCGTCTTGCAGACCATCTTCTGGTCCGCAGGCGCGTCGCGCAATGCGCTGGCGCAGCGCCTGGCCTATTCCAAGAGCAAGGCCAACGCCATGGTGGCGGCGCTGCTGGACGAAGGCCTGCTCGACGAGGTGGGCCTGCAGGAATCCTCTGGCGGCCGGCGGGCTGAAACCCTCCGTTTGAGCGAAACCCTGGGCGTGGTGATTGGCGCTGACCTGGGCGCCACCAGCATGCAAATTGCGGTGATGCGGCCCGACATGACGGTGCTGGCGCGGCACCGCGAGCCGATTGATGTGCGCCAGGGGCCGGGCGTGATCCTGGCGCGGGTGCGGGGGCTGATGCGCGAGCTGCTGGCGCGCTGCGGGCTGGCGCCCAACCAGGTGATTGCCATTGGCATGGGCGTGCCGGGGCCGGTGGATTTTGAAAGCGGGCAGCTCGTCAACCCGCCGCTGATGCCCGACTGGGACGGCTTCTCGATCCGCGACTACCTGCGCGAGGCGTTTGCCGCGCCGGTGTTTGTGGACAACGATGTGAACCTGATGGCGCTGGGCGAGATGTACCGGCTGCAGCGCAATCTGCCCAACTTCTTGGTCATCAAGGTGGGCACGGGTATTGGCTGCGGCATTGTGTGCCACGGGCAGGTGTACCGGGGCGCCAATGGCTCGGCGGGCGATGTGGGCCACATCTGTGTGGACCAGCACGGCCCGCGCTGCCACTGCGGCAACCAGGGCTGTGTGGAGGCGATGGCCGCAGCACCCGCCATGGCGCGCATGGCCACTGAGGCCGCGCAGCGCGGCGAGAGCGCGCTGCTGGCCGAGCGCCTGCAAAGCACGGGCGCGCTGACGATTGAAGACGTGGCCCAGGCCAGCCGCACGGGCGATGTGGCGGCCAACGCCATCATCCAGCGCGCGGGCAGCCTGGTGGGGCAGATGCTGGCGTCCATCGTCAACTTCTTCAACCCGTCGCATGTGTTCATTGCGGGGCGGGTGACGGACATGGGGCCGCTGTTCCTCGCGTCGGTGCGGCAGAGCGTGTACCACCGGTCGCTGGCGTTGTCTACGCGGCATCTGGAGATTCAATACGCGCCGCTGGCCGACGATGCCGGTGTGGTGGGCGCGGGCGTGCTGGCGATGCAGGAGAGCCTGTCGCGTGCGGGCTCGGTGACGGGTGCGGGCGTTGGAGCAGGGGTAGCGCGATGAGCGTGGCCGTCGAGTTCCGCAACGTGACCAAGGAGTTCGGCCCGGTGCGCGTGCTGCACGGCGTGGGCTTTGCGCTGCAGCCGGGCCGGGTGTACGGCCTGCTGGGCGAGAACGGCGCGGGCAAGTCCACGCTGATGAAGATTCTGGCTGGCTACGAGAGCCCGACGACTGGCGAGGTGGTGGTGGACGGCGCGGTGCGCGCGCCCGGTGGGGGATCGCGTGCGGCCGAGGCGCAGGGCATTGTGCTGATCCACCAGGAGTTCAACCTGGCGGACGACCTGACGATTGCGCAGAACATCTTCTTGGGCCATGAGATCAAGCGCGGGCTCTTTCTGGATGACAAGGCGATGCGCGAGAAGACGCGCGAGGCGCTTGCCAAAGTGGGACTGCCGCTGGACCCGGACACGCGGGTGCGCAAGCTCATCGTGGCCGAAAAGCAGCTGGTTGAGATTGCCCGGGCGCTGGCCCGCAATGCGCGCCTGCTCATCATGGACGAGCCCACCGCTACGCTGACCCCGGGCGAGACGGAGCGCCTGTTTGCGCTGATGGCCGGGCTCAAGGCCGCGGGCGTGACCATCATCTACATATCGCACAAGCTCGACGAGGTGGAGCGCACCACCGACGAGGTGGTGGTGATGCGCGACGGCCTGCTGGTGGCGCGCGAGGCCACGGCCAGCGTGACGCGGCGGCAGATGGCCAACCTGATGGTGGGCCGCGAGCTGGCGGATTTGTTTCCGCCCAAGCTGCCCGCGCCGCAGGATGGCGCACCGGCCATCACGGTGCGCGGCCTCACGGTGCCGGGGTGGGCCGAGGGCGTGGACTTTGAAGTGCGGCGCGGCGAGATTCTGGGCTTTGCCGGGCTGGTGGGCGCTGGGCGTACGGAGCTTTTTGAGGGCTTGCTGGGCCTGCGCCCGCGCACGGCGGGCACGGTGGAGATTGCGGGCCAGCCCGTGCAGCTCAAAAGCCCACGCGATGCGGCGCGCCACGGCCTCACCTATCTGAGCGAAGACCGCAAGGGCAAGGGCCTGCATGTGCACTTTGGCCTGCGGCCCAACCTGACGCTGATGGCGCTGGAGCGCTACGCCAAGCCCTGGCTGGACCCGGCGGCCGAGCAGGCTGCGCTGCGCGAAGCGGTGCAGGAGTTCGGCATCCGCACCGGCTCGCTGGAGGTGCGTGCGTCATCGCTGTCGGGCGGCAACCAGCAAAAGCTGGCGCTGGCCAAGGTGCTGCACCCCGGCCCGAGCGTGGTGGTGCTGGACGAGCCCACGCGCGGCGTGGACGTGGGCGCCAAGCGCGAGATTTATCACCTGGTGCAGCGCCTGGCAGAGCAGGGGCTGGCGGTGATCGTGATTTCGTCCGAACTGATGGAGCTGATCGGCCTGTGCCACCGCGTGGCGGTGATGCGCGCGGGGCGGCTGCAGACCACGCTGCAAGAACCCCATTTGACCGAAGAGGAGTTGATAGCCCATGCCACAGGCACCCGTTAACGTACCGGCTGAAAACGCCGCCGCCCCGCAGGCAGGTGGTAGCCGCCACGCCGCTGCGGCCGCCACCGGCGCCAGCGCCTGGTGGGGCAAGCTGCATGGCCTGGGCCCGGTCATCGGCCTGGTGCTGCTGTGCATTGCGGGCACGCTGCTCAACAGCAACTTCGCCACCTACGACAACGTGATGAACGTGCTGACCCGCACGGCGTTCATCGGCATCATTGCGGTGGGCATGTGCTTCGTCATCATCTCGGGCGGCATCGACCTGTCGGTGGGGTCGATGGCGGCACTGATCGCGGGCTCGGTCATCCTGTTCATGAACGCGATGGCGCCCGTGCTGGGCTCGCCCATGGCGGCCGTGGTGGTGGGCATGCTGCTGGCGGTGGTGCTGGGCGCGGTGTTCGGGCTGGTGCACGGCCTCTTGATCACCAAGGGGCGCATCGAGCCCTTCATCGTCACGCTGGGCACGCTGGGCATCTTCCGCGCGTACCTCACGTACTTCTCCAACGGCGGGGCCATCACGCTGGAGAACGACCTATCGGACATCTACAGCCCGGTGTATTACGCCAACCTGCTGGGTGTGCCCATCCCCGTGTGGATCTTCCTGCTGGTGGCGATTGTGGGAGGCGTCATCCTGAACCGCACGGCCTATGGCCGCTATGTGCAGGCCATCGGCTCCAACGAGCAGGTGGCGCAGTACGCGGCGGTGGATGTGCACAAGATCAAGATCCTCACGTACATGCTGCTGGGCGTGTGCGTGGGCATTGCCACGCTGCTGTATGTGCCGCGCCTGGGCTCTGCATCGCCCACTACGGGGCTGCTGTGGGAGCTGGAGGCGATTGCCGCCGTCATCGTGGGCGGCACGGTTTTGAAGGGCGGGGCGGGCAGCATCACCGGCACGGTGGTGGGGGCCATCCTGCTCTCGGTCATCAGCAACATCCTCAACCTCACCAGCATCATCAGCGTGTACCTGAATGCGGCGGTGCAGGGGTTCGTGATCATCGCGGTTGCCTTCATGCAGAGGGGCAAGCGGTGATGGATCTTCGGTTTTCTCGGTAGGTCGTTTGACTTTCGTGTTCCCCAGCCGGCCAGCTTCCATGGCCATATTCCAAAGCAACAGGAGACAACGCATGAACAGCCAACTTTCTTTCACCCGCCGCCTGGCCCTCTCGGCCGTGGGCGCCGCCGCCTTCGCATTGGCCGCGCCTGCCATGGCGCAGGCCAACAAGACGGTGGTGGGTGTGGCCATTCCGTCGGCCACGCACGGCTTCACGGGCGGCATCGTGTACTGGGCCAACCAGGCCAAGAAGGACCTGGAGAAGGCCCACCCCGGCCTGCAGGTGATCGTGAAGACGGCAGGCGGCGCGCCCGAACAGGCCAACCAGCTGCAAGACTTGGTCACGGTGAACAAGATCAACGCATTGGTCATCTTCCCGTTCGAATCGGCGGCCTTGACCAAGCCCGTGGCCCAGGTCAAGGCCAAGGGCGTGTACGTGACGGTGGTGGACCGGGGCCTGACCGACACCAGCGCGCAGGACGCGTATGTGGCGGGTGACAACACGGCGTTTGGCAAGATTCCGGCCGAGTACATTGCCAAGGCGCTGGGCGGCAAGGGCAACGTGGTGGCCATGCGCGGCATTGCGACCACGCTGGACAACGAGCGCATGGACGCGTTCAACAGCGTGCTGAAGAACCACCCCGGCATCAAGCTGCTGGACGCCAAGTACGCCAACTGGAACCGCGACGACGCCTTCAAGGTGATGCAGGACTACCTGACGCGCTTCCCGCAGATCGACGCCGTGTGGGCTGCCGATGACGACATGGCCGTGGGCGTGCTCAAGGCCATCGAGCAGGCCAAGCGCAAGGACATCAAGCTGGTGTTTGGCGGCGCGGGGGCCAAGGGCATGATCAAGACGCTGATGGACGGCAGCAACCCGATGATCCAGGCCAACGTGTCGTACAGCCCCAAGTTCATCTACGACTCGATCAAGCTCACGGCCGAGGCGCGCATCAAGGGCGAGAAGCTGCCTGCCAACACCATCATTCCGTCGGTGCTGATCACCAAGGAAACGGCGAAGGATTTCTACTTCCCTGACTCGCCGTTCTGATGGAAATGTGAGTCAAGTTGCCTGATCAGGAACATCGCTCAGATGAGGACATCAGCCCGCGCACCCGCAGCGGCGCTGGGTGTTACTCCCTCTCCCCTCGCGGGAGAGGGTGGGGGAGAGGGGGCTGCACCCGCGCCGCGTCCGTTCCATCCCCCTCTCCCCGGCCCTCTCCCACCAGGGGAGAGGGAGTGGGGGGCGATCTGAGCTATGTGAAAAATCAAGCCAAATTGGCCTCTACCGCCTATCCAGTAAGCGCTGGCAGCTATTGAAAATATAGCTGCTAGTCGCTGCGAACCTGCAACCCGCGTCCCTTGGAGCCGCCATGCCAAGACCCGTCACCCTCTTCACCGGCCAGTGGGCCGACCTGCCTTTGGCCCAACTCGCGCCGCTGGCCAAGAGCATGGGCTACGACGGCCTGGAGCTGGCCTGCTGGGGCGACCATTTCAACGTGCAGGAGGCGCTGTCTTCGCCTCAGTACGTGAAGGACAAACACGCACTGCTGGCCCAGCATGGCCTGCAGTGTTTTGCCATCGGCAACCACCTGGTGGGCCAGGCCGTGTGCGATCTGATCGACGAGCGCCACCAGTCCATCCTGCCGCCCCACGTGTGGGGCAACGGCGAGCCCGAGGGCGTGCGCCAGCGGGCCGCCGCCGAGCTGGCCGACACGGCGCGTGCGGCCGCAGCGTTCGGCGTGAAGACGGTGACGGGCTTCACGGGCTCGTCGGTGTGGCATTCGATCTACGCCTTCCCGCCCACCACGCAGGCGTATTGGGACAAGGGCTTTGCCGATTTTGCGAAGCGGTTCGGCCCCATCCTGGATGTGTTCGAGCAGCACGACATCAATTTCGCGCTCGAAGTGCACCCCACCGAAATCGCGTTTGACATCGCCACGGCAGAGCGCGCGATTGCAGCGGTCGGCGGCAACAAGCGCTTCGGCTTCAACTACGACCCCAGCCACCTGGCCTACCAGGGCGTGGACTACGTGAAGTTCATCCGCCAGTTTGCAGACCGCATCTACAACGCCCACATGAAGGACGTGTGGTGGGGCAAGGGCGACGGCACGGTGGGCGTGTTCGGCGGGCACACCAGCTTTGGCGATGCGCGGCGCCACTGGGACTTTCGCAGCGTGGGGCGCGGGATGATCGACTTTGAATCCATCATCGTCGCGCTCAACGACATCGGCTACCAGGGCCCGCTCTCGGTGGAGTGGGAGGACAGCCGCATGGACCGCGTGCATGGCGCGACCGAGAGCGCGGCGTTCTGCAGGCGGCTCGATTTCAAGCCCGCAGTCGGTGCGTTCGACGCCGTGTTTGCGCGCGACAAGCAGAACGTTTGAACGCACTCCCGCCATCGTGACCATTCAAGCGCCACCCACTCCCTCACCGTTCGGGCTGAGCCTGTCGAAGCCGGGGCAGGGGGCTTGAAAGCCCTTCGGCAAGCTCAGGGCGAACGGCTGGGTGATGACAACAACAGCGAACCAAGAACAACAAACAAAGGCCTTCCGTATGTCCAGTGAAGTCAAAAAACTCCGCTACGCCATGGTCGGCGGCGGCCACGGCGCCTTCATCGGTGCGGTGCACCGCCAAGCGATGGCGCTCGACGGCCAGTTCGAGCTGGTGGCGGGAGCGCTGTCGTCATCGCCCGAGCGCGCCCGTGCATCCGGCGCCGCGCTGGGTCTGCGCGATGACCGCAACCACGGCACCTGGCAGGCCCTGCTGGCCGACGAACTGCGCCGCCCGGCGCATGAGCGCATCGACCTGGTGAGCATCGTCACGCCCAACCACGTGCACCACCCGGTGGCGCTGGCGTTTGTGCAGGCGGGCTTCCATGTGGTGTGCGACAAGCCGCTGGTGCACACCAGTGCGCAGGCTGACGAGCTGGTGGCGGCGGTGAAGAAGGCGGGCACCGTGTTCGGCGTCACCTACAACTACACCGGCTACCCCATGGTGCGCGAGGCGCGCCACCTGGTGCACAGCGGCGCGCTGGGCACACTGCGCAAGATCACCGTCGAATACAACCAGGGCTGGCTGGCCACGGCGGTAGAAGAGGGCGGCGCCAACAAGCAGGCCGACTGGCGGCTGGACCCGGCGCGCAGCGGCAGCGCGGGCACGCTGGGCGACATCGGCTCCCACGCCGAAAACCTGGCCGCCACCGTCACCGGCCAGCATCCCGCCTGGGTGTGTGCGGACCTCACCACCTTTGGCGCCGGGCGTCGGCTGGACGACGACGCCCAGCTGCTGCTGCGCTACGACAGCGGCGCACGCGGCTTCATCGTGGCATCGCAAGTGGCAGCGGGTCTGGAGAACGACCTGCGCCTGCAGGTGTCGGGCACGCTGGGCACCATCACCTGGCGGCAGGAAGAACCCAACCAGCTCGTCCACTCCCCCGTGGACGGCCCACGCCGCATCCTCACGCGCGGCTCGCCGTGGCTCAGCCCGGCGGCGCTCCGCGCGGGGCGCATCCCGGCGGGCCACCCCGAGGCGTTTATCGAGGCCTTTGCCAACGTCTACCTGGGCGTAGCCGCCGACATCCGCGCGCGGCAGGCAGGCACGGCGGCCGACCCGCTGCACGCCGACTACCCGCGCGTGGAAGATGGCGCACGGGGCGTGCGTTTTATTGAGCGGGTGGTGGTGTCTGCGGCCAGCGCGCAGAAGTGGACGGCGGTGGGGTGATCTGGCCCCACGCTGCCTGCGATCAGGGGTAGCCGTCGGCCAGCTGAAACCGCTGGTCAAAATTCATCTTGCCCAGCAGGCGCAGCGCGGCATTGCGGGTGGTGTTGTCCACCTTGCTGATGTCCAGGCTGTAGCGCTTAGCGGTGGAGACCACGTCCACACATTTGTGGCCCCATTGCACGGCCACGAGCAGGGCGGGGCGCTGGCCGACTTCGGCGCCCACCGATACGCCGCGCTGTTCGGGGCGCAGCATGAATTCAAGATGGGGGGTGCGCACCAGGGTGAGGCGGTCGGCGCCCCGGGGGCCGAGCGCGAACGAGACCACCCAGTCGTCTTCGTCTTCCACCGTCACAAACGGAACATGCTGGGGTGCGGCCATGGTGCTGGGCGTTGGGGTTGGTGGGCGGGGCGGGTGGGCCGCCGTGGTGCACTGCCCGGGGTGCGGGCGGGCGCCAGTATGCCGTTGCAAGCGCTGTGCCTGCTGCGGGAGAACCCGAGGTTGGGCCTTTCCAACGCAGGGCCGGGGATGTCAGCCTGGTGCAAGGCTGGCGCAGTGGGCCAGGGGGCTGCTTGCGTGGCGAGAGTGCCTGGATTTTGAGGAAAAATCGGCCTCTGCGCGCGACCATTATGCCTTTTTAGCTATTGTTTTGATAGTTTTATGGCCGCGACCGGCGTCATGCCACGGCCGTCGCCAATCCTGTCGCCAGCTGGCCCACGGTGGCCAGCGCGGCCTGCAGCCGGTGGTGGGCGGGGTGGCCGTAGTTGATGCGCACGCAGTGGGCAAACCGCTGGTCGGCCGAGAAGATCTGCCCCGGCGCCAGGCTGATGCCCTGCTGCAGTGCAAGCCGGTGCAGATCCAGCGCATTGACCGCAGGCGGCAGCTCCACCCACAAAAAATACCCACCCTCGGGCCGCGACACGCGCGTGCCGGGCGGGAAGTGCGCGGCCACCGCCGCCAGCGCGATGGCCTGCTGCTGGGCCAGGCTGCGGCGCAGTTGGCGCAGGTGCCGGTCGTAGCCGCCCTGGGCCAGGTATTCGGACAGCGCCTGCTGCGACGGCGTGGCGGCCGAGAGTGTGGTCATGAGCTTGAGCCGCTGCACGGCCGTGGCAAAGCGGCCCGCCGCCACCCAGCCCACGCGGTAGCCGGGCGCCAGGCTTTTGCTGAACGAGCTGCAGTGCATCACCAGCCCCGCGCCATCAAACGCCTTGGCTGGGGGCGGGCGCTGGGGGCCAAAGTGCAGTTCGCCATACACGTCGTCTTCGATCAGCGGCACGCCGTGGCGGGCGAGCAGGGCGACGAGTTCGCGCTTTTTGGCCTCGGGCATCAGGCTGCCCAGCGGGTTCTGAAAGCTGGGCATGAGCCAGCAGGCCTTGATGGGCTGGTGGGGTGGCTGGCGTTCCAGCGCCTCGGCCAGCGCGGCCAGGTCGATGCCGTCGCGCGGGTGGGTGGCGATTTCCAGCGCCTGCAGGTTCAGCCGCTCCAGGGCCTGCAGCGCGGCATAAAAGGTGGGCGATTCGACCACCACCACGTCGCCGGGCTGGGTGACGGCCTCCAGGCAGAGGTTGAGCGCTTCCATCGCGCCGTTGGTGATGATGATTTCTTCCACATCCACCGCCGTGCCGTGCACGCCGTAGCGCAGCGCGATCTGCTGGCGCAGGCGTTCATCGCCCGGTGGCAGGCTTTGCACGATGTTCCACGGGTCGAGCTTGCGCATGCCGCTGGCCAGGCAGCGCGCCAGGCGGTCGAGCGGGAACAGCTCCAGCCCCGGAAAGGCCGAGCCCAGCGGCACCAGGTCGCGGTCGCGCGCCAGGCCCAGCACCTCGAACACCAGGTCGCTGATGGCCACGTCGGTGGAGGTGGCGGCGGGCTGCGAGGGCAGAGGCTCGGCGGGGCGGGCCTCGGCCGTGCCGGGCAGCCGGGCGCTGACGTAGTAGCCCGAGCGCGGGCGCGCATGGATCAGGCCCTGGGCCTCCAGCAGGTAATACGCCTCGAACACGGTAGACGGGCTGATGCCGCGCGTGCGGCTGGCCTCGCGCACCGAGGGCACGCGGTCGCCGGGGCGCAGCGCGCCGCTGTGGATGAGCTGGGCGATGGCGTCAGCGTGGCGTTCGTAGCGTTTCATGGGCGTAAAAACCAGGTGCAGGCGTTGATGCAGGGCAAACTGATCTGTATTTTTAACTGGAAACTGAATCTGTACTGTTTTTGGGTGCACGCGTAGAGTTGCTCTGGAATCTCCCTGTGCTCCGTTGCCCCACCCACATCCCCATGATTGATCGCCTGCACTGTCTGCACCGCTTGCTGCGCCCCATTGCTGTTGTGTTCTTCCTGTCTGCGGGCCTGGCCGCCGGGGTGGCGGCCCAGCCCGCGCCCACCACTGCGGCACCGGCTGCCATGGCCCCGCGTGTGCTGGCCTGCACGGTGTGCCACGGCAAAGAGGGCCGGGCCACGCCAGACGGCTACTTCCCGCGCATTGCGGGCAAACCGGCGGGCTACCTGGCCAACCAGCTGCTCAACTTTCGCGACGGGCGGCGCAGCTACCCGCAGATGACCTACCTCATCGAGCACCTGACCGATGACTACCTGCGCGAGATGGCCGAACACTTTGCGGCGCTGGACCTGCCGTACCCGCCCCCGCCCGCACCCCAAGCGCCCGCCGCCGTGCTGGAGCAAGGCCGCAGGCTGGTGCAGCAGGGCGATGTGGCCCGCAACATCCCCGCCTGCGTGGCCTGCCATGGCGCGGGCATGACGGGCGTGGCGCCATCCATCCCCGGCCTGCTGGGCCTTCCGCGCGACTACCTGAACAGCCAGCTCGGCGCCTGGAAAACCGGCCAGCGCCGCGCCCATGCGCCAGACTGCATGGCCGACATTGCGCGCCAGCTCACGCCCGAGGAGGTGAGTGCCGTGTCGGCCTGGCTGGCTGCGCAGCCGGTGGCGGCGGGCGGCAAGCCTGCGCGCACCCTGCCTGCCGCCATGCCCGCCCGGTGCGGTGGCGTGGCCGATGTGCCGGTGGCTGGACGCTGAGGAGGCGCAACGATGAAACGCATCCTCTGGACGATCTCTTGCGCACTCGCGGCCCTGGGCATGGCCGCCGCCGCTGTGGTCACCTTGAACCTGCGGGGCGAAGAACCACTGCCCGCCACCGAAACCCTGCAATCCACGCCCGCGCTGGTGCAGCGCGGCGAATACCTGGCCCGTGTCGGCAATTGCATGGCCTGCCACACCACGCAGGGCGGGGCGCCGTTTGCGGGCGGGCGCGGCATCGAGACGCCGTTTGGTGTGGTGCACAGCTCCAACCTCACGCCCGACAAGGCGCAGGGCATTGGCAGCTGGACATCGGCCGAGTTCTGGCGCGCCATGCACCATGGCCGCAGCAAGGACGGGCGGCTGCTGTACCCGGCGTTTCCGTACCCTAACTACACCCAGGTCACGCGCGAGGATTCGGATGCTATCTTTGCGTATCTGCAAAGCCAACCTGCCGTGGCCGAGCCCAACCGCGCGCATGCGCTGCGTTTTCCGTACAACACGCAGGCGGCGCTGGGTGTGTGGCGGGCGCTGTTTTTCACGCCCGGAGCGCCCCAGCCCGAAGCCACGCAGTCGGCTGAATACAACCGGGGCGCCTACCTGGTCAACGGCCTGGGCCACTGCACCGCCTGCCACACGCCGCGCAACGCGCTGGGCGCCACCACCGACGCCAAGGCGTTCACGGGCGGGCTGATCCCGGTGCAGAACTGGTATGCGCCTGCGCTCAATGCGGCGCATGAGGCGGGTGTCAAAGAATGGAAAACCGACGACGTGGTGGCTTTGCTGAAAACCGGCGTGGCCCCGCAGGGCTCGGTGCTGGGGCCCATGGCCGAGGTGGTGTTCCGCAGCGCACAGCATTTGAGCGATGCCGATGCGCGCGCCATGGCGGTCTACCTGCAGGCGCTGCCGCAGCAGGAGCACAGGGCGCTTGCTGCCGGGGCCGCGCCCCCGGCCAGTGCCCTGGCGCGCGGCGCCAAGGTGTATGAACAGCACTGCGCCCAGTGCCACGGCGACCAGGGGCAGGGTGAGCCGGGTGCCTTCCCCGCGCTGGCGGGCAACCGCGCCGTCACGCTGGCCGACCCCACCAACCTGGTGCGCGTGGTGCTGCAGGGCGGCTACCTGCCCGCCACGGCGGGCAACCCGCGCCCGCATGGCATGCCGCCGTTCCAGCAGTTGTTGTCCGACGAAGACATTGCGGCCGTAACCACCTTGGTGCGCAACAGCTGGGGCAACCGGGCGCCCGGGGTGGGTACCATCGAGGTTTACCGCGCCCGGGAACGGCGCGGTTTGTAGCGGGTCCGCTGGTGTTGACGGACTGCTGCACCAGCCCCAGGAGCCCGTTTGATGTCCAGCCCCGCCGCACTGCCCCCGTCCACCCCCGCAAGCCCGGCGGCCGCCACGCCCGGCGGCTGGTGGGCCGTGTGCCTGTGCGCGGCCTGGTGTGGCACCTGCGGCATCTACCGCCCCCTGTTTGACGAACTGGCCCGCGCGCACCCGGACGTGCGGTTTGAATGGGTGGACATCGAGGACGAATCCGATCTGGCGGGCGACCTGGACGTGGAAACCTTCCCCACGCTGCTGATTGCCGACGGCCAGCGCGCGCTGTTTTTGGGCCCGCTGCTGCCCCAGGCGCCGGTGCTGGCGCGGCTGCTGACCAGCCTGCAGGCGGCCACCCCCGGCAGCGGTGCCGGGGCAGGGCAGGAGGCCCAGGGCGTGTTCGAGCGCGTGCGGGCCGCGCGCGGGCGCTGAGGCGCTGCGGGGCCTTTTGCTCCTTTTTTGATAGCTGATTGCGCTTGATGGTCGCGCGCAAAGGGCATTTTTTCTTGAATTTTGTGTCTTCCTCCTCCTCCGCTCCCTGGTTTCCCATCAACTCGCTGCAGGCCTGGTGCGACAAAGGCGCCTGGTCGCGGGGCGTGGACCTTTTTCGCCAGGCTGCGGTGGTCCACATCGACATTGAAGAGCGCGGCGACAGCGCCTTCACCATCCATGGCGAGGTGCAGGGCACCCAGCTCGATCCGTATGGGCTGTCGGTAGACCTGCAGCTGGCGCCCAATGGCCAGGTCAGCGCGTGGTCGGGCGAATGCAGCTGCCCGGTCGGGGAAGACTGCAAACATGCCGTGGCGCTGACGCTGAAGGCGGCGCACCTGCGCTCGGGCCCGGCGTCCGCATCCTCATCCGCACCCGCGCCCCTGTCGGCCCAGGCTGTGCAGGCGCTGCAGGCCATGCAAGACCGCGTGGCCGCCCAGGCCCGTGCCGAGGCCGAAGCGCGCCTGGTGCGCTGGCTGCACGACTGGGACCTGGCCGCCGACAACGCTGCGCCGCCCCCGCCCGGTGCGCGCGCTGACCGGCCCGAGTGTTATCTCTACCTGCTCTCCACCGTGGGGCGGCTGCGCTCGGGCGCGCCGCAGCTGCAGATCGAGGCCGTGGTGTCCTACCCCAAGCTCACCGGCGGCTGGGCCAAGCCCAAGACCATCCGCACCCAGCCCGGCCCCGGCCAGGCGGTGTACGACCGCGCCACCGATGCCGACCGCCAGCTGCTGCAGCTGCTGCGTGCCATGCCGCGCAGCCTGGGTTACTACTCGGCCTACAGCGGCGCGCCGTCGGGCGTGCTGGAAGGCACGGTGGGCCTGCTGGCGCTGCAGCAGGCCGCCGCCACGGGCCGTTTGTTTGCTGACGCGGGCGGCGCCACGGTGGGTGCGCCGCTGCGCTGGGGCGATGCGCTGCCCATCGCCTGGGCCTGGAACGAGACCCCGCCCCCCCAGGCCGACGGCGACAGCGCCTGGCGCCTGCAGGCTCGCCTGCCCAACCCCAGCGCCGCGCTCTGCGCCAACGACCCGCCGCTGTACCTGGACACCGACCAGGGCCTGTGTGGCCCCGTGCTGGCCGAGGGGCTGAGCGCCGCACAACTGCAGCTGCTGCTGCAGGCGCCCCCGCTGGGCACCGCCGCGTTGCAAAAACACCATGCCGATGTGGCCAGCCGCCTGGGCGGCATGCTGCCGCTGCCGCCGGTGCTCAGCCCCCTCACTCGCGTGCAGGGCGTGAAGCCCGTGGCGCGGCTGCACGTGGCGCCCGTGGCTGAATCCGATGTTCCTTACCTGGGGCTCATCACCGCCCAGCTGCGTTTTGACTACCAGGGCCATGTGGGCTGGTGGGCCGGGCAGGAGCTGGGCGTGCTGGTGCCGGGCGCCGACGGCGGCCAGGTGCTCCTGCAGCGCGACGCGGCGGCCGAGCTGGACGCCATCGAACGCCTGATGGACCTGGGCCTGCTGGGGACGGACGATGGCCTGTTCGGCATTCCCGGCGAGGAATCGCAGGAAGACTGGTTGCACTGGTTTGACAACGGCTTTTCGGTGCTGCGCGAGGCTGGTTTTGTGCTGACGCTGGATGCCGCATTGAACGGCTGGATCACCCATGCCGACAATCTGGACGTGGCGCTGTTGCCCACTGGCGAAGGCGAGGACGAGGCCGCGTCGCCTTGGTTCGCGCTCTCGCTGGGCATGGAAATCAACGGCGTGCGCCGCAACATCCTGCCGCTGTTGCCCATGCTGATTGCGGCCGCCGCCCAGCAGCCGCCCGACCCCGCCACGGGCCAGCCACTGCTGCCGCCGTTTGCCTATTTGCGCGGTGTGGGGGACTCGGGTTTTGTGCGGGTGCCGACCGACGCGCTGCGCCCCTGGATGGCCGCCCTGCTGGACCTGGTGGGCGACCGCGCGCACGACTTCAGCGGCGACAGCCTGAAGCTCTCGCGTTTGGACGCGCTGCGCACCAGCGCCGCCTTGGGCGAGGGCGCGGTGTGGCAGGGCGCAGATGCGCTGCGCGGACTGGTGGCGCAGTTGCAGGGCGCGAGCGCATTGCCCGCCGTGCCCGTGCCGGCGGGTGTGCAGGCCACGTTGCGGCCGTACCAGCAGCAAGGGCTGAACTGGCTGCAGTTTCTGCGCGCCCATGGGCTGGCCGGGGTGCTGGCCGACGACATGGGCCTGGGCAAGACGCTGCAGACGCTGGCCCACATCCAGGTCGAAAAAGACGCGGGCCGTTTGAGCGACCCCGCCCTCATCATTGCGCCCGTGAGCCTGATGGGCAACTGGCAGCGCGAGGCCGCGCGTTTTTGCCCCGGCCTGCGCTGCCTGGTGCTGCACGGCGCGGGCCGCCACGCCGTGGCCGATGCGGTGGCCGAGCACGACATCGTCATCGCCCCCTATTCGCTGCTGCAGCGCGACCGCGAGCGCTGGCTGGCGCAGCCCTGGCACCTGGTGGTGCTGGACGAAGCCCAGAACATCAAGAACGCCAGCACCCATGCCGCGCAGGTGGTGGGCGAGTTGCAGGCGCGCCACCGGCTGTGCCTGTCGGGCACGCCCATGGAAAACCACCTGGGCGAAATCTGGAGCCTGTTCCACTTCCTGATGCCGGGGTTCCTGGGCAGCCAGCAGCGCTTCAAGGAGCTGTTCCGCAACCCCATCGAAAAACAGGGCGACACGGCCCGCCTGGCACAGCTGCGCGCCCGCGTCACACCCTTCATGCTGCGGCGGACGAAGAATCTGGTGGCCGCCGAACTGCCGCCCAAAGTGGAGTCGGTGATGCCGGTGGAGCTGAGCGGCCCGCAGGCCGACCTGTACGAAACCATCCGCCTGGGCATGGAAAAGACCGTGCGCGAGGCGCTGCAGACCAAGGGCCTGGCCAAATCGCAGATCACCATCCTCGATGCGCTGCTCAAGCTGCGCCAGGCGTGTTGCCACCCGGCGCTGGTGCCGCTGGATGCCGCCAAAAAGGTCAAAACCTCGGCCAAGCTGGAGCAGTTGATGGCGCTGTTGCCCGAGATGTTGGCCGAAGGGCGGCGCATTCTGCTGTTCTCGCAGTTCACCAGCATGCTCACGCTGATCGAGGCGGAGCTGAAAAAACGCGGCTGGCCCTGGGTCAAGCTCACGGGGCAGAGCCAAAAGCGCGACGCGATCATCGAACAGTTCACCAGCGGACAGGTGCCGCTGTTTCTCATCAGCCTGAAGGCGGGCGGGGTGGGGCTGAACCTGCCGCAGGCCGACACCGTGATCCATTTCGACCCCTGGTGGAACCCGGCCGTGGAAAACCAGGCCACCGACCGCGCCCACCGCATCGGCCAGACGCAGAGCGTGTGGGTGGTCAAGCTGGTGGCGCAGGGCACGATCGAAGAGCGCATCCTGGCCTTGCAGGAGCGCAAGGCGCAGCTCGCAGGCAGCCTTTACAGCGAGGCGGCGGCCCGCAAGGAGCCGCTGTTTACCGAAAGCGACCTGGCCGAATTGCTGCAGCCGCTATCGTCGTTGTAGCAAGAAAGGATGGCTGGGCGGGCGGGGCGCGCTTGTGGCGCCATTCAAGCGGCCAGGCCAGCCGTGCTGGCGTGTTAACAACAGCCTATGGGTGTCGCCGCACGCGCTGTCTTTGCAAATCAATGCTTTACGCGTTACAATAAGAGCCTCACGACCAAACGGGCGGGTACCAACCGCCCGTTTTTTTTGGTCGATTGCTTTTCGAGCTCGAAGCTGCCGGAGAAGTCTCCGGGGGTTATCGGGTTTTTTGTTTTTCCGGGATTGAACAGAACACGTGGCACTACAGCAAGTCGTTGAACAAATTGTGACGGGCCTGGACTATGACCTGGTGGAGATTGAACGCTCCGCCGGTGGTTTGCTGCGCGTCACCATCGACTTGCCCTGGGTGCAGCCGGCCGCCGATGCGTCCGCCCCCGTGATCGAGCAGTTCGTCACCGTCGAGGATTGCGAGAAGGTCACCCGCCAGCTGCAGTTTGCGCTGGAAGTGGACGGCGTCGAATACAAGCGCCTCGAAGTGTCGTCCCCCGGCATCGACCGCCCCTTGCGCCACGAACAGGATTTCGTGCGTTTTGAAGGTGCGGTCATCGACATCACCTTGAAGGCGCCCATTGGCGCTGCAGGCGGGGGGCAGGTCAATGCCACCCGCAAGAAATTTCGCGGCACGCTGGAGCGCGCCGAGGCGGGTGGCTGGCAAATCGTCTGGAGCGACGAGCCGCCGGTCAAGCCAGGTCAAAAAGTGAGCAAGAAACGTGTGCCCGCCCCTTTGCAGGCGCTGGGCTTTACCCTGGACGAGCTGCGGGATGCGCGCCTGGCGCCCATCGTGAACTTCAAGGGGCGTGCGGGCAAGGCCGGGTCGGCAGCTGCCTGAGTTGCTGAATGGATTGGGGTGGGTGGTCGCTGCGCGCAGCCTTCCATCTTCGGGTGATTGAAACAGGAGAGTCGTCGCATGAATCGCGAATTGTTGATGTTGGTTGAGGCCATTTCGCGCGAGAAGAACGTGGAGCGGGATGTGGTCTTGGGCGCCGTGGAGTCGGCCCTGGCCCAGGCTACCAAGAAGCTGTACCAAGGCGAGGTGGACATCCGCGTGTCGATTGATCGCGATAGCGGCAACTACGAGACTTTCCGCCGCTGGCTGGTGGTGCCCGATGACGCCGGCCTGCAGAACCCCGAAGCCGAAGAGCTGCTCATGGACGCGCAGGAGCGCATCCCCGACATCGAGGTGGGCGAGTACATCGAAGAAGGCGTCGAGTCCGTGCCGATCGGCCGCATCGGTGCCATGGCCGCCAAGCAGGTCATCCTGCAGAAGATCCGTGACGCCGAGCGTGAAATGCTGCTCAACGACTTCATGTCGCGCGGCGAGCGCATCTTCACCGGCACCGTCAAGCGCATGGACAAGGGCGACATCATTGTCGAATCCGGCCGTGTGGAAGGCCGCCTGCGCCGTGGCGAGATGATCCCCAAGGAAAACCTGCGCAGCGGCGACCGCGTGCGGGCCATGATCATGGAGGTGGACCTGACGCTGCGCGGCGCGCCCATCATCCTGTCGCGTTCGGCCCCCGAGTTCATGATCGAACTCTTCCGCCAGGAAGTTCCCGAAATCGAACAAGGCCTGCTGGAGATCAAGTCCTGCGCCCGTGACCCCGGCTCGCGCGCCAAGATCGCCGTGCTCTCGCACGACAAGCGCGTGGACCCCATCGGCACCTGCGTCGGCGTGCGCGGCACCCGCGTGAACGCTGTGACCAACGAACTCGCTGGCGAACGCGTGGACATCGTGCTGTGGTCCGAAGACCCGGCCCAGTTTGTGATTGGTGCGCTGGCCCCGGCCAACGTGTCCTCCATCGTGGTCGATGAAGAAAAACACGCCATGGACGTGGTGGTGGACGAGGAAAACCTTGCCATCGCCATCGGCCGTGGTGGCCAGAACGTGCGTCTGGCGTCCGACCTCACCGGTTGGAAGATCAACATCATGGACGCCGCCGAAAGCGCGCAGAAGCAGGCCAACGAGACCGACACGGCCCGCAAGTTGTTCATGGAAAAGCTGGATGTGGACGAGGAAATCGCCGACATCCTGATCTCCGAAGGCTTCAACAGCCTGGAAGAAGTGGCCTATGTGCCGCTGCAGGAAATGCTGGAGATCGAAAGCTTCGACGAAGACACCGTCAACGAGCTGCGTGCCCGTGCCAAGGATGCCCTCCTGACCATGGAAATCGCCCGCGAGGAAAGCGTGGAAGAGGTCTCCCAGGACCTGCGCGACCTCGAAGGCCTCACCCCCGAACTGATTGCCAAGCTGGCTGACGGTGGTGTGCATACACGTGACGACCTGGCCGACCTGGCCATTGATGAGCTGACCGACCTGACCGGACAGTCTGCAGACGACGCCAAAGCCTTGATCATGAAGGCGCGCGAACATTGGTTCGCGGGGCAACAAGAGTAAGGGTCAGGGAGGCACGAACCACATATGTCCAGTAACACTGTCGCCGAGTTCGCAACCGAACTCAAAAAATCGCCTGAAACCCTGCTCGACCAGCTCAAGGCTGCGGGCGTGGGCAAGGCCGCCCCCTCCGACGCACTGACCGAGTCGGACAAGCAAAAGCTGCTCGCATACCTGCAGGCCAGCCACGGCACGGCATCTGCCGACCGCAAGAAGATCACCCTGGTGAAGAAGTCCACCAGCGAGATCAAACAAGCCGACGCCACGGGCAAGGCGCGCACCATCCAGGTGGAAGTGCGCAAGAAGCGCACGTTCATCCAGCGGGATGAAGGCGCTGATGCGACTGCCGAGACCGCCACTGCGGTCGTGGAAGAAGCCGCTGTGTCGAGCGAAGACCTGGAACTGGTCCGCCGCGAAGAAGAAGCCCGCCGCCAGGCCGAGCTGATCCGCCGCCAGGAGACCGAGCTGGCCGAGAAGCGTGCCGAGCGCGAAGCCCGCGAGAAGCGCGAGCGCGAAGCCGAAGAGCGTGCGGCTGCCTATGCAGCGCAAGAAGCCGAAAAGAAGGCCCAGGCCTCCGCCGTGAAGCAAGAGGCGACCCGCGAGCAGGCTGCCGAAGCTGCTGCACGCGCCGCTGCGCAGACCGAAGCCCGCGAGAAGGCCCAGGCAGAAGCCAAGGCCCGTGCGGACGAAGAGTCTGCCCGCGCCCGGGATCTGGAAGAGCGCCGCCGCAAGGCCCTGGCCGAAGCAGAAGCCATCCGCGCCATGATGGCCACGCCCAAGAAGGCGGTCATGGTCGCCAAGAAGCCCGAAGAACCCAAGCCCGTGGCCAAGCCTGCGGCAGTGGGTGATGCCAAGAAGGGCACGCTGCACAAGCCTGCCGTTGGCACGGGTGGCCCGCGTGCGGGCGCTGCAGCCCCGGCCGGTGCCGGTGCTGCCCCGGGTTCGGGCAAGGAAGTCAAGTCGGCCAAGCTGTCCTCCAGCTGGGCCAACGACACGGCCAAGAAGAAAGAAATCAAGACCCGCGGCGACAGCAGCGGCGGTGTGGGCCGCAACAACTGGCGTGGTGGCCCGCGTGGCCGCCGTGGCGACGGCCGCGACCAGCGCGACGATCACCAGCAGTCTGCCCCGGTCGAGGCGCGCATCATTGAAGTGCATGTGCCCGAGACCATCACGGTGGCCGAGCTGGCGCACAAGATGTCGATCAAGGCGTCCGAAGTCATCAAGGCGCTGATGAAGATGGGCCAGATGGTCACCATCAACCAGCCGCTGGACCAGGACACCGCCATGATCGTGGTGGAAGAACTGGGCCACAAGGCCGTGGTGGCCGCCCTGGACGATCCCGAAGCCTTCACCGACGACGATTCGCAGCAGCAGAATGCAGAGCTGCTGCCCCGCGCACCGGTGGTCACCGTCATGGGCCACGTGGACCACGGCAAGACCTCGCTGCTGGACTACATCCGCCGCGCCAAGGTCGCTGCGGGCGAAGCCGGCGGCATTACGCAGCACATTGGTGCCTACCACGTGGAAACGCCACGCGGCATGGTGTCGTTCCTCGATACCCCCGGCCACGAGGCTTTCACAGCCATGCGTGCCCGTGGTGCCCAGGCCACCGACATCGTGATTCTGGTGGTCGCGGCCGACGACGGCGTGATGCCACAAACGAAGGAAGCCATCAAGCACGCCAAGGCGGCAGGTGTTCCTATCGTGGTGGCCATCACCAAGGCTGACAAGCCCGATGCCAACCCCGACCGCGTCAAGCAGGAACTGGTGGTGGAAGAAGTGGTGCCTGAAGAGTACGGTGGCGAGTCGCCGTTCGTGCCTGTGTCCTCCAAGACCGGCATGGGCATCGATACGCTGCTGGAGCAGGTGCTGCTGCAGGCCGAAGTGCTGGAACTGAAGGCGCCGGTCGAATCGCTGGCCAAGGGCCTCGTGATCGAAGCGCAGCTCGACAAGGGCCGTGGCCCTGTGGCGACCGTGCTGGTGCAGTCCGGCACGCTCAAGGTGGGTGACATCGTGCTTGCAGGCCAGACCTACGGCCGCGTGCGCGCCATGCTGGACGAAAACGGCAAGGTCGCCAAGACCGCAGGCCCATCGATCCCGGTGGAAATCCAGGGTCTGACGGAAGTGCCTCAGGCGGGCGACGAGTTCATGGTGCTCACCGACGAGCGCCGTGCCCGCGAAATCGCCACCTACCGTGCCGGCAAGTTCCGCAACACCAAGCTGGCCAAGCAGCAAGCGGCGAAGCTGGAAAACATGTTTGCCGACATGACGGCGGGCGAAGTGAAGATGCTGCCCATCATCGTCAAGGCCGACGTGCAGGGTTCGCAGGAAGCGCTGGCGCAGTCGCTGCTCAAGCTGTCTACCGACGAAGTCAAGGTGCAACTGGTGTACGCCGCCGTCGGCGCCATCAGCGAGTCCGACATCAACCTGGCCATCGCCTCCAAGGCGATCGTGATCGGCTTCAACGTGCGGGCAGATGCCGGTGCGCGCAAGCTGGCCGAGGGCAATGGCGTAGACCTGCACTACTACAGCATCATTTACGACGCTGTGGACGAGTTGCGGGTGGCGATGTCCGGCATGTTGGCCCCCGAGCAACGCGAAGAGATCATTGGCACGGCCGAGATCCGCACGGTGTTCGTGGCCACCAAGATCGGCACGATTGCGGGTTCGTACATCACTTCGGGCATGGTCCATCGCAACGCACGCTTCCGCCTGCTGCGCGAAAACGTCGTGGTCTACACGGGCGAAGTCGATTCGATCAAGCGCCTCAAGGACGATGTCCGTGATGTCAAGGAAGGTTTTGAGTGCGGTATCAAGCTCAAGAACTACAGCGACATCAAGGAAGGCGATCAACTCGAGTTCTTTGATATCAAGGAAATCGCACGGACGCTGTAAGGCGACCGCTACGACGACAGAGCGACATGGCTGCAAAGAAGTCCGCTACCCCCAACCGCGCCTTCAAGGTCGCCGATCAGATCCAGCGCGATCTGACGGAACTGATCGCGCGCGAGTTGAAAGACCCGCGCGTGGGCATGGTGACGCTGCAGGGCGTGGAGGTGACCCCCGACTACGCCCATGCCAAGGTGTTCTTCAGCCTGCTGACGGGCGACCCGGTGGAAACCCAGGTGGCACTCAACCAGGCTGCGGGCTTCTTGCGCAATGGCCTGTTCAAGCGCCTGCACATCCATACGGTGCCCACGCTGCACTTCGTGTTCGACCGCACCTCTGAGCGTGCGGCTGACATGAATGCGCTGATTGCGCGCGCTGTGGCTTCCCGCTCCAAAGACGACGAGGAAGCATGACCGAGCGCGCTCCCCGCATCCGGGTGCAGCGGCGCCCGGTGCACGGAGTGCTGCTGCTCGACAAACCCCTGGGCCTGTCCAGCAATGACGCCTTGCAAAAGGCGAAATGGCTGCTGCGCGCCGAGAAGGCGGGCCACACTGGCACGCTCGATCCGCTCGCCACGGGCGTATTGCCGCTGTGTTTTGGCGCGGCCACCAAGTTCAGCCAGCTGCAGCTCGAAGCCGCCAAGACGTACGAAGCGATTGCCGTGTTGGGTACCACCACCACCACCGGCGACGCCGAGGGCGAGGTGCTGGAGCGCCGCGAGGTGGACCCCGCCCAGCTCACACCCGAGCGCCTGGCCGCCGTGCAGCAGCAGTTCACCGGCCCCATCCGCCAGGTGCCGCCCATGCACAGCGCCCTCAAGAAGGACGGCAAAGCGCTGTACGAGTACGCGCGCGCAGGTGTGACCGTGGAGCGTGAGCCGCGCGGTATCGTCATTCATGCACTAAAACTGGCACTCACGCGCACTGACCAAGCACTGTTTGCTATAAAAATAATAGTAACTTGCAGCAAAGGCACCTACATCCGCACCCTGGGTGAGGATATTGGTGCTGCGCTGGGCTGTGGGGCGCACCTCAGCTTTCTGCGCCGTATCGACACCGGTGGCATCGGTGTGGAGCGCTGCGTCACGCTGGCGCAGCTGGAGGCCATGCCCGAGGCCGAGCGCTTGGCCAGCCTGGAAGCGCCTGAGTCGCTGCTGGCCGGGCATACACGTGTCACGCTGGATGGTGAGAATGCAGCCCGATTCCTGTCGGGCGTGCGTCGCCGTGGCAACTGGCCTGATGCCAGTGCCGTGGCGGTGTTTGGAGAGAGTCCCCCGGCGCTGCTGGGAGTGGGGCACATCGTGGGCGGGGAGCTGGTGCCGGGCAGGCTCCTGAGTCCGCTGGAAATTCAACAAATTTTGGAAAGCACGCCGCATTCCGCGTCCATGGCGCACAGCGGCACATTGGAAAAACTATGACTAAACAGATCCGCAACATCGCCATCATTGCCCACGTTGACCATGGCAAAACCACCATGGTGGACCAGCTGCTGCGCCAGTCCGGCACCTTCGCCGACCACGAAAAGGTCGTCGATACGGTGATGGACAACAACGCGATCGAAAAAGAGCGGGGCATCACCATCCTGGCCAAGAACTGCGCCGTGAGCTGGAAGGGCACGCACATCAACATCGTGGACACCCCCGGCCACGCGGACTTCGGCGGCGAAGTGGAACGTGCCCTGTCCATGGTGGACAGCGTGGTGCTGCTGATCGACGCGCAAGAAGGCCCCATGCCCCAGACGCGTTTCGTGACCAAGAAGGCCCTGGCCCTGGGCCTGCGCCCGATCCTGGTGGTGAACAAGGTGGACAAGCCCGGTGCCAACCCCGACAAGGTCGTGAACGCCGCGTTTGACCTGTTCGACAAGCTCGGTGCTACCGACGAACAGCTCGACTTCCCAGTCGTGTACGCCTCGGGCATCAATGGCTGGTCGTCGCTGGAAGAAGGCGCCCCGGGTGAGCAGTGGGGCCCCGACATGTCGGCCCTGTTCGACACCATCCTCTCGCACGTGCCACCGAACACGGGTGATGCCAATGCACCGTTGCAGCTGCAAATCTCGGCGCTGGACTTCTCCACCTTTGTGGGCCGCATCGGCGTGGGCCGCATCAGTCAAGGCACGCTGAAGCCCATGATGGACGTGGTCGTCATGGAAGGCCCCGATGGCAAGGCCGTCAAGGGCCGTGTGAACCAGGTGCTGACGTTCCAGGGCCTGGACCGCATGCAGACGCCGCTGGCCGGCCCCGGCGACATCGTACTGATCAACGGCATTGAAGACATCGGCATCGGCGTGACCGTGACCGACCCCGCCAACCCCGCACCGCTGCCCATGCTGAAGGTGGACGAGCCCACGCTGACCATGAACTTCTGCGTGAACACCTCGCCCCTGGCAGGCCGCGAAGGCAAGTTCGTGACCAGCCGCCAGATCTGGGACCGCCTGCAAAAGGAACTCCAGCACAACGTGGCCCTGCGCGTGAAGGAAACCGACGAAGAAGGTATCTTTGAAGTGATGGGCCGGGGTGAGTTGCACCTGACCATCCTGCTGGAAAACATGCGCCGCGAAGGCTACGAGCTGGCCGTGTCCAAGCCCCGCGTTGTGTTCAAGGACATCAAGGGCGAAAAACACGAGCCTATCGAGCTGGTGACGGCCGACATTGAAGAAGGCCACCAAGGCGGCGTGATGCAAGCCCTGGGCGAGCGCAAAGGCGAGCTGGTGAACATGGAGCCGGACGGCCGTGGTCGCGTGCGCCTGGAGTACCGCATCCCGGCCCGTGGCCTGATCGGTTTCACCAACGAATTCCTGAACCTGACGCGTGGTTCTGGCCTGATCTCCAACATCTTCGACAGCTACGAGCCGCACAAGGGCGACATCGGCGGCCGCAAGAACGGTGTGCTGATCTCCATGGATGCCGGTGAAATTTTCACCTACGCCCTGGGCAAGCTGGACGACCGTGGCCGCATGTTCGTGAAGGCGAACGATCCGGTGTACGAGGGCATGATCGTCGGTATCCACAGCCGCGACAACGACCTGATCGTGAACGCCACGCGCACCAAGCAGCTGACCAACTTCCGCGTGTCCGGCAAGGAAGACGCGATCAAGATCACTCCGCCCATCGACGCTACGCTGGAATACGCCGTGGAATTCATCGAGGACGACGAACTGGTCGAGATCACGCCCAAGTCGATCCGCATCCGCAAGCGCTTCCTGACCGAAAACGAGCGCAAGCGCGCAGGCCGCTCTTGATAGGCTGAGCGTTCCCGGAAGGGCCACTGCTGCGCAGTGGCCTTTTTTCTGCCTGCAACCCCCCGATCCATGCTGTTGAAACTCACGCATTCCCGCGCCGTGCTGCTGATGGTGGCGGTCACCCTGATGTGGTCGATTGCCGGGGTGGTCACGCGCCACCTGGAGCACGCCGCGAGTTTTGAGGTGACCTTCTGGCGCAGCTTCTTCACGCTGGTGTCGCTGCTGGTCCTGTTGCCGTTGCTGCAGGGGCGGGCGGTGTTTGTGGCCATGCGCAAGGGTGGCAGCGCGTTGTGGATCTCGGGCATCTGCTGGAGCGTGATGTTCACCGCCTTCATGGTGGCCCTGGTGCTCATGCCGGTGGCCAATGTGCTGGTGACCATGGCGGTGGGGCCGCTGCTCACCGCGCTGTTTGCGCGCGTCTTCATTGGCCACCACATTGCTGCGCGCACCTGGGGCGCGATTGCGGTGGCAGGCCTGGGCATTGGCTGGATGTATGGCTCGCAGATGGCGGGCCTGCCGCTGGCGGGCACGCTGGTGGCCTTGTGTGTGCCGGTGGCGGCGGCGATCAACTGGACGGTGGTGCAGCACTCACAGCGCCATGGCCACGCGGTGGATCTGGTGCCAGCCGTGCTGGTGGGGGCCGTGATCTCGTCCCTGGTCACGCTGCCCCTGGCCCTGCCGTTTCAGGCGTCGGGGCATGACCTGGCCCTGCTGGCGCTGCTGGGCGTGGTGCAATTGGCGATTCCTTGCGTGCTGGCCGTGCGCTGCGGCAGGGTGCTCAAGGCGCCCGAGATGGCGCTGCTGGGTTTGCTGGAAGTGATTTTTGGCATTTTGCTGGCATGGCTGGGCGCGGGCGAAAAGCCTGCCGCAGCGGTGCTGACGGGAGGCGCGCTGGTGATCGGTGCGCTGGTGTTCAATGAACTCTTAGGTTGGAAGGAACAAAAATGACGGAGACGGTTGTGTCGGAAGTAGTGAGCGATGTGCTGAGCGAAGTGCGTGGACAGGTGGGCTTCATCACCCTGAACCGCCCGCGTGCACTCAATGCCTTGTCGCTCTCCATGGTGCGTGACCTGATGGCCATCCTGCTGGCCTGGCAGAACGATGCACGCGTGCTGGCCGTGGCGATCCGGGGCAGCAACAAGGAAGGCCCGTTTGGCGCTTTCTGCGCGGGCGGCGACATCCGCTTTCTGCACCAGGCGGGCAGCCAGGGCAACCCGCAGCTCGAAGACTTCTTCACCGAGGAGTACGCGCTCAACCACCTCATTCACAACTACGCCAAGCCCTACATCGCCTTCATGGACGGCATCGTGATGGGCGGCGGCATGGGCATCAGCCAGGGCGCCGCGCTGCGCGTGGTGACCGAGCGCACCAAGATGGCCATGCCCGAAACGGCGATTGGCCTGTTCCCCGACGTGGGGGGCGGCTACTTCCTCAGCCGCTGCCCGGGCCGCGTGGGCGAATGGCTGGCGCTGACCGGCGACACCATCGGTGCCGGTGATGCCATCGACAGCCAGCTGGCAGACGGTTGCCTGCCCGCCGACCAGCAGGCCGCCGTGTGGGAGGCCCTGGCCACACAGACCTTTGCGAGCGGCGCTGCCGTCAAAGACTATGTTGCTTCAAAATTTA
Source organism: Acidovorax sp. GW101-3H11 (assembly GCF_001633105.1). Taxonomy (GTDB): domain Bacteria; phylum Pseudomonadota; class Gammaproteobacteria; order Burkholderiales; family Burkholderiaceae_C; genus Acidovorax. The sequence goes on along the minus strand of NZ_LUKZ01000009.1, from coordinate 1,167,626 downwards.
TAGCTATTGAGCCAATGCTGTCAGGCGCAAAGGGCCAAATTGACCAATATTTTGCGCTGCCCACCGTGGGTGAGATCGTGTCAGCCCTGGAGTCCGCCGACAGCGACTGGGCGCGTGCCACGGCAGCCACCTTGCGCAAGCGCTCGCCGCTGATGCTGAACGTGGTGCTGGAGCAGATCCGCCGCGCGCGCGGCATGGGCCTGGCCGACGACCTGCGCATGGAGCGCGACATGGTGCGCCACTGCTTTTACCTGCGCCCCGGCCAGAGCGAAACGGTGGAGGGCATCCGCGCCCTGGCGGTGGACAAGGACCACGCGCCGAAGTGGAACCCCGCACGCATCGAAGACGTGACGCCCGAGATGGTAGCGCCGTTTTTTGCCAGCCCCTGGCCGGCACATTCCCACCCGCTGGCAGCGCTGGTCTGAGGGCCTGAGGGCTTGGTAGCCCTGAGGGGGCGCGGTTGCTGATGCCCTCAGAGCCGCTGCTTGCAACAGGGCGGCCAAGCCATGGCCACATGGCCGGGGGCGAGAGATGACGGGCTGATGCTGCCGCGCTCGGCTACAGACCCGCCACGCTGCGCGGGTTACCGGTTGTGGCTTTTCATCGCGCGCTCGACCTCGCGCTTGCCTTCGCGGTCCTTGATGGTGTCGCGTTTGTCGTGCTCTGCCTTGCCCTTGGCCAGCGCGATCTCGCATTTCACGAAACCGTTCTTCCAGTGCAGGTTCAGTGGCACCAGGGTGAAGCCTTTTTGCTCGACCTTGCCGATCAGCCGCTTGATGTCGTCCTTCTTGAGCAGCAGCTTCTTGGTGCGTGCGGACTCGGGGTTCACATGCGTCGAGGCGGTTTTGAGCGGGTGGATCAGGCAGCCCAGCAGATACAGCTCGCCCTCGCGGATGAGCACATAGCCGTCGGTCAGCTGCACCTTGCCTTCGCGCAGCGCCTTCACCTCCCAGCCGTGCAGCACCATGCCCGCCTCGTGGCGCTCTTCAAAAAAATAGTTGTAGGCCGCTTTCTTGTTGTCAGCAATGCGGGACGTGGGATCAGGTTTCTTGGCCATTGGGTTTAGATGCGGCGCAAACGGGGAGATAAAAGGCCTCCCTACAATGTTGTCGTCTCGCGAGCCGCGATTCTAATTTCTCCCCCGCTTGCGTGGCCCCGCGCAAGCAGCGTCTGCATGAAAACCGTTCAAAAGTCCGTCCTCATCTGGTACAGCCCCGAAGAAATGTTTGCCCTGGTCACCGGGGTGGAGCACTACCCGCAGTTCTTGCCCTGGTGCGATCGCTCTGCCGTGCTGGAGCAGACCGAAGACGGCATGACCGCCGAGGTGGGCATTGCCCTCGGGGGCATTCGCCAGACGTTTGTGACGCGCAACACCCACGAGGCCGGGCGCCGGGTGCAGATGCACCTGGTCAAGGGCCCGTTCTCGCGCCTGGACGGAGACTGGCACTTCCACCCCGTGGGCGATGGCCAGCAGCGCGCCTGCAAGGTGGAACTGCTCCTGAACTATGGCTTTGACAGTGCAGCCCTGGCGGCGCTGGTGGGGCCGGTGTTTGACCGCATCGCGGGCAGCATGGTGGACGCTTTTGTGAAGCGGGCGGAGCAGGTGTATGGCTGAGGGGGGCGCCGGGAAACCGGGCGAGGGGAGCACCACGGTGCAGGTCACGGTGGTGGTGTGTGTGGCGCCCCGTGAGACACGGGAATGGACGCTGGATTTGCCCCAGGGGGCCTTGGTGACCGATGCCCTGCGGGCTTGTGGCGCCGTGCCGCTACCGACACCAGTGCAGGGGGAGGCAGCAGCCGACGCGGGCCCACCGCTTGTGGGAGTGTGGGGCCGGGCGGTGGCGCTGGATGCGCCCCTGCAGCACGGCGACCGTGTGGAGATCTACCGCCCTTTGAAGGTAGACCCCAAGGTGGCGCGCCGGGAGCGTTTCGCGCGCCAGGGCGCGCGCTCCACCGGTCTGTTCGCCCGCCAGCGCCCCGGGGGCAAGTCGGGATACTGAAACAGCGATGGCTGAGCGATGCGGCTCAGCGCGCGCAGTCCGAGGCGACGATGCCATCGATGCGCTTGGCCTCTGCCGCACGGGCGGTGCCGTCCAGGAAGATGCGCTCACCCTGGGCATTGGTCTGGGTGATGGGTTTGCCTGCATCGAATGCGGCTTTTGCGGCACGGGCGCGGGTGCAGTTCTCGGCCTTGGTTTTGGCGATTTTCTCGTCTTCCGCCTTTTTCTTGGCGGCTTCGGCAGCTTCGGCCTGGGCTTTTTTCTCTTCCAGCTCCTTGTCCTTGCCGCTGCCTGCGGCACTGGCTGCTGGCTTGGGGGCCGCTGCGGCTGCAGTGGCTGGCGCTGTGGCCGTGGGCGCATCGCCTGGCGCGGCGGCCGCCGCCGGGGCAGGGCGGGCGGGGAGGCTGCCCCCGGGTTGCTTCAGGATGTTTTTTTCCTGGATGTCGGCCGGAGGGGGGCGGTCGCTGAAGACCTTGCGCCCGTCCTTGTCGATCCACTGCCACTGCGCTGCCGCGCCCATGGCCCAGGTGCAGGCCACGGCCAGCAGAAGAATCTTGTGCATTTTCATGCGAACAAGTTTAGCCGTGTGGCCCGCCACCCGCCAGTGCGGCGGGATGGGCGGCCCTTTTGGGTTGCTGTGCTGCACGGCGGCACCATGCCTGCAGCGTACCCGCCGGGCCTTGTTGAGGCCCGGATGGAGAGGGTTGGGGGGGTGGATGGGCGTGTCGGCAGTGCGCCACACGCGGCACGGGTACAATCCGTTTTTTGGAGCTTTCTCATGCGCCTTCTTGGAAAAGCGCTCACCTTCGACGATGTGTTGCTGGTGCCAGCGTACTCCCAGGTCCTGCCCAAGGACACGTCCCTCGCGACGAAACTCTCCCGTAATATCCAGCTGAACCTGCCGCTCGTGTCCGCCGCCATGGACACCGTGACTGAAGCACGCCTGGCCATCGCCATCGCCCAGGAGGGTGGCATCGGCATCGTGCACAAGAACCTCACTGCGCAAGAGCAGGCCGCCCATGTGGCCAAGGTCAAGCGCTATGAATCTGGCGTGCTGCGCGACCCCGTGGTCATCACCCCCGAGCACACGGTGCTGCAGGTGCTGCAGCTGTCCGAGCAGCTGGGCATCTCGGGCTTCCCGGTGTGCGACGGTGGCAAGGTGGTCGGCATTGTCACGGGCCGTGACCTGCGCTTCGAGACCCGCTACGACGTCAAGGTCCACCAGATCATGACCCCGCGCGAGAAGCTCATCACGGTCAATGAAAAGGAAGGCACCACGCCCGCGCAGGCCAAGGCGCTGCTCAACAAGCACAAGTTGGAACGCATCCTGGTCGTGAACGACGCCTTTGAACTCAAGGGCCTGATCACGGTGAAGGACATCACCAAGCAGACCAGCTTCCCCAACGCAGCGCGCGACGCCGCAGGCCGCCTGCGCGTAGGCGCTGCGGTGGGCGTGGGCGAGGGCACCGAAGAACGCGTCGAAGCGCTGGTCAAGGCCGGTGTGGACGCCATCGTGGTGGACACCGCCCACGGCCACAGCAAGGGCGTGATCGACCGTGTGCGCTGGGTCAAGCAGAACTACCCGCAGATCGACGTGATCGGCGGCAACATCGCCACCGGCGCGGCTGCGCTGGCGCTGGTCGAGGCGGGTGCTGATGCGGTCAAGGTCGGTATCGGCCCCGGCTCCATCTGCACCACCCGCATCGTGGCTGGCGTGGGTGTGCCCCAGATCATGGCCATCGACAACGTGGCCACGGCGCTCAAGGGCACGGGCGTGCCGCTGATTGCTGATGGTGGCGTTCGCTACAGCGGTGACATCGCCAAGGCCCTGGCCGCTGGAGCTGGCACCGTGATGATGGGCGGCATGTTTGCGGGCACCGAAGAGGCACCTGGCGAAGTCATCCTGTTCCAGGGCCGCAGCTACAAGAGCTACCGTGGCATGGGCTCGATTGGCGCGATGCAGCAGGGCAGTGCGGACCGCTACTTCCAGGAGTCAAGCACCGGCAACCCCAATGCCGACAAGCTCGTGCCCGAAGGCATTGAAGGCCGCGTGCCCTACAAGGGCTCCATGGTCAGCATCGTCTACCAGATGGCAGGCGGTGTGCGTGCCTCCATGGGCTACTGCGGCTGCGCCACCATCGAAGAGATGAACAACAAGGCCGAGTTCGTTGAGATCACCACCGCCGGTATCCGCGAAAGCCACGTGCACGACGTGCAGATCACCAAGGAAGCGCCGAACTACCGCGCTGATTAACGGGCAACCCCCTGAGTCGCTTCGCGCCTTCCCCCTTCTCTCGAACGGCTGTGCCATTCGGGAAGGGGGACGCAGCCAGTGCGGCGGGGCGGCCCTTGCACGGCTGCCCTGGCTCGGGCTGTCGATGTTCGCAAGCCATGGGTCTGCTCTACCCTCAGAGATACTGAGTCTGGCCTGATTGAAAAAATCTGGTCAGACTGATATAGTCTGGTCTGAATTCAATATTCAGGCCAGACTTTTCTTTTTTGGGGTCCGCGTTTCCATGCAGTCCGTCGGTATCTACGAGGCCAAGAGCCGCTTTTCCGCCCTGATCGAGCTGGTCGAGCAGGGCGAGGAAGTGCGCATCACCCGCCACGGCAAAGAAGTGGTGCGCATGCTGCCGGTGCGCCGCCGCCCAGTCATCACGGACGAGCAGATTGCCCGTGAACTGGATCAGATGGATGCCTTGCACGCCACGGTTCGCCCCGCTGGCGATGCGGCCGGTGCCCTGCGCCGCGTTGGCCGGAGCGCCGCATGACCGCCTTTGTGCTCGACGCCTCTGTCACCGCCGCTTGGCTGTTGCCCGACGCGGCCAGTGAACAAACGCGCCGCCTCTACACCCTGATCCGCCGCGACGAGGTCGAACCCCAGGCTCCCAACCTCTGGCAGTGGGAGTGCAGCAACCTCATTTCCAGCGGCGTGCACAGCGGCCGCATACCCGCTGCCTCGGTGGAGGGTCTCTGGAGCGTGCTGGAGGCGATCCGCCACCGCGTGGAACTGCACGACCTGGCCCCCGCCCAGCACAAGGCCGTGATGGACGTGGCGCTCGACACCGGCCTGCCCACCTTTGATGCCGCCTATTTGTGGCTGGCGCGCTCGCTGCGCCTGCCGCTGGCCACTTTCGACCCCCAGCAGATCGCTGCCGCCCAGCGCAGCGGTGTCCCACTTCTCGACCTCTCCAGCCTCTGACGGACCACCACCATGCAACACCAGAAAATCCTCATCCTCGATTTCGGCTCGCAAGTCACCCAGCTCATCGCCCGCCGCGTGCGCGAGGCCCATGTGTACTGCGAGGTGCACCCCTGCGACGTGACCGACGAGTGGATCCGCGACTACGCCAAGGACGGCTCGCTCAAGGGCGTGATCCTGTCGGGCAGCCACGCCAGCGTGTACGAGGTGGATGACAAGGCGCCGGATGCGGTGTTTGAACTCGGCATCCCCGTGCTGGGCATCTGCTACGGCATGCAGACCATGGCCCAACAGCTGGGCGGCAAGGTCGAAGGCTCCAACACCCGCGAATTTGGCTACGCCGAAGTGCGCGCTCATGGCCACACCGAGCTGCTCAAGGGCATCGAAGATTTCGCCACGCCCGAAGGCCACGGCATGCTCAAGGTGTGGATGAGCCATGGCGACAAGGTCACGGCGCTGCCACCTGGCTTCAAGGTGATGTGCTCCACGCCCTCGTGCCCCATCGCTGGCATGGCCGACGAAAGCCGTCATTACTACGCCGTGCAGTTCCACCCCGAAGTCACACACACCCTGCAGGGCCGCGCCTTGCTGGAGCGTTTTGTGCTGGGCATCTGCGGCACCCGTGCCGACTGGGTCATGGGCGACTACATCGAAGAAGCCGTGCAGAAGATCCGCGAGCAAGTGGGCGATGAAGAGGTGATCCTCGGCCTGTCGGGTGGCGTGGATTCGTCCGTGGCTGCCGCGCTGATCCACCGCGCCATCGGCGACCAGCTCACCTGCGTGTTTGTGGACCACGGCCTGCTGCGCCTGAACGAGGGCGACATGGTCATGGACATGTTCGAAGGCAAGCTGCACGCCAAGGTCATTCGCGTGGACGCCAGCGATTTGTTCCTGGGCAAGCTGGCCGGGGTGAGCGAGCCTGAGCAGAAGCGCAAGATCATCGGCGGCCTGTTTGTGGACGTGTTCAAGGCCGAAGCTGCGAAGCTCAAGGCCGGCACCGGCGGCCACAAGGGCGCCACCTTTTTGGCCCAGGGCACGATCTACCCCGACGTGATCGAAAGCGGCGGCGCCAAGAGCAAGAAGGCCGTCACCATCAAGAGCCACCACAACGTGGGTGGCCTGCCCGAGCAACTGGGCCTCAAGCTGCTGGAACCCCTGCGCGATCTGTTCAAGGACGAAGTGCGCGAACTGGGCGTGGCCCTGGGCCTGCCGCCTGAGATGGTCTACCGCCACCCCTTCCCCGGCCCCGGCCTGGGGGTGCGCATTCTGGGCGAAGTGAAGAAGGAATACGCCGACCTGCTGCGCCGCGCCGACGCGATCTTCATCGAAGAACTGCGCAACTTCAAGGACGACGCCACCGGCAAGACTTGGTATGACCTCACCAGCCAGGCCTTCACCGTCTTCCTGCCCGTCAAGAGCGTGGGCGTGATGGGCGACGGCCGAACCTACGACTACGTGGTGGCCCTGCGCGCCGTGCAGACCAGCGACTTCATGACCGCCGACTGGGCTGAACTGCCCTACGCGTTGCTCAAGAAGGTATCGGGCCGGATCATCAACGAGGTGCGTGGCATCAACCGCGTGACCTACGACGTGAGCAGCAAGCCGCCAGCGACGATTGAGTGGGAGTGAGTGAGGGGGCGCACACGCCTTCTAAAAAGTGCCGTGCGCGCAGGACTGCTGGCTGAGCCATATGACGAAGCCAGCCAGCAGATTTTCTGGTCAGCGCTGCTGGCGCGTCAGGCCTTCGGCACGCATCGGGTGGTAGTTGGCGCGCCGACGCCAGTGCTTCAGGCTTTCACCTCGCCCGTCAGCGGGTCATAGACCCGTCCATCGTAGTTGATGATGTTGCCAGTCGCCGTGTCGAGTCGGCTCCGCTTGTAGGTCCCTGCGCCTTTGCCGTCCAGGCCGATGTAGTCGGCATTGGCATAGGCGAGCCGATTGTTCTCGGCCACGATGCCATCCTTGGTCCACTTGTTGCTCGTGAGCCATTCAGACACTTCGGTTCCTGTGGGCGCATTGATCTCTCCATTCATGCGCATTTTGGCCAGCGTGGGGTCCATGTTGAAGCCCTCGGCGGCCAGCAGGGCGCTGGGGTTCTTGCGGTAATGAGCCGCCGTTTCTGCGGACATCTTGGACAGATCGCTTTTGACCAAGGTTGATCCATCCGTTGGAAATTTGGACAACTTGCCGCTCCGGATGGACTCGTAGTCAGCGGCGAACTCCGGGTGGTTCTTGAAGAACATGTAGCGTCCAACGGCCGTATCGTCACCGCCGCTGAGCACCATGGCGTGCATCCTGATGTAGTCCGGCGGTTCGTAGTCCGCCGCAAAAGTGTCGCCCAGGCCTTTTTCCCACTGTTTGAACTCTGCCAGGTTCTTGAAAGGAACAGCGGCCGCTGCTTTGTCGGCTGTCGTCTTGGTGCTGGTGGCTGCCGTTGGAGAGGTGCCCTTGGCGTACAGGTCCGTGGTGGACGTGTAGGCCGCTTTGTCGGATGAAGCTGCGCCTGCCGCCGAGCCTGCGGCGGTAGAGGGGGCTTGTGCAGACAACTCCTCCAAGGTTGCTCTCAATTCTTTGAGAAAAGTGAGTGGGTCCGCGCCGGAGTGGTTTTGTGCCGTGCGCTCCGCAGCGCGTGTCGCCAGGGCGCTGGATACGCCCATGGAGGTCAGGAGATTGGCGGCTTGAGAAATATCGAGCATGTGGGACTCCATCGTCGGTTGGTCGCTCGCACTGGCTGTGGAGGCAGGAAGCTTGGCTGATCATCCTCCAACGGCTTGCGTCCAATCCCTGCGAAAGCAGCAGAAATCCCGGGCATTTCCCGCCGATGGAAGCATCGATCTGCTGGGCACGGATGTGCCCTGGGGCTGCGATCCTCAGCACGCATCGCGCTGGCCAGGTGTGCGCTGAAGACCGCCCCAGGCTGCAGCGGCACATAACGCTGATATGCGTGCACGGATTCCCCGGGGGTGCAGGTCCTTGCCCGATAAGATGGATGCAAACTCCGACCGATTCTTGCGGGTTCCGGGCAACCCGTTTGCTCTTCGTGCTGACCCCGCGATTGCCGATCTGTCTCCTGTTCGTCCTTTGGACTGGTTTGTAAATCTCCATGCCCACCCTTGTTCCTGATTTCTGGTCCCACAGTGGCCTGATGCACCTGGCGCGCGACGAGCGCGGGTGGCTGCGTCCCACGGATGCGTATGTTCGACACCTGCTGCGCCGCCCAGAGCTGGCGCTGGTGCCCGAGTCTTGTGCTGCAGAGGTGGTCTTGCATGAGGGCTTGCAGGTTGCGCCTCTCAAGCCCGTGGCTGCAGCCGAGCTGGCCGCCATGCAGGACGCCGATGCACGCGAAAACTACGCCGTGTTCCTGCGCTTCCGCGATGGCCTGCTGGCCGCGGGCACGCTGGAGGCGTATTACCTGCAGCTCATGCGAAGTGGAGTGGTGAACGTGCCCGCCGTGTTCATTGACGCCGTGGTGCAGGCGCTGCTGCGCAGCCTGCTGGACGACTGCAACGATGCCTTTGAAGCCCGCGCTGCCGAGATGCTGTTTCGGCCACAGCGCATCACCCTGCAGGAGGGGCAAATGCTGGCAGGCGACCGGGCGACGCTCGACATGCTCAACGAGACTGCGGGCCTGGGCGAGGTGGGGCGCTTGCTGCTGCAAAGCGGCGCACTGCAGCCCACGGCGCAGGTCAAGGTGCTGTCGGCGGACAATGCGGCGCAATATTGGCAAGAGAGTGACCGCCACCACTTTCTGCTCGACCTGACCCACGAGCTGACGCAGGACCTGAGCCATGGCCTGACCTTCAAGATGACCCGCGCCCGATCGGGTCTGAAGGCACTGGCCCGGGTGCTGGAGCGCTGGGTGGCGCACCTGCTGGGCGTGCAGGTGTTGATCGAGCCTGTGCACCAGGTCACCGACAGTGCCTGGCGCTGGCACATCGGGCTGGACGTGGAGTCCACCGCCATCCTCAACGACCTTTACGAGGACCGCCCGGTGGAGGCCGAGCGCATGCAGCGCCTGGTGAGCCTGTTCACATTGACCTTTGCCAACCCGGCGGAGATGCGCGCAGACGTGGCTGGCAAGCCGGTGTACCTGGGGTTGGCCACCAATGCCGAGGGCGTGGTGCGCATCAAGCCGCAGAACTTGCTGCTGAACCTGCCGCTGGCGTTGCAGACTTGATTTGCTATTAATTAAATAGCATTAAGTGCTTAACTAGTGCGCGGTAACGGCCAATTTTGCTTGGATTTTTGACCGCCCGACGTGCTGCATGGCATCGCGTGTCTATCCAATCGTCATCAGGCTCGCGTTGCCCCCGGCCGCTGCCGTGTTCACACTCAGGGCGCGTTCGATCAGCAGGCGCTCCAGCGGGATGTCCGCTGCGCCGGGCTGCAGCGCGGTCACGCCCACGATGGGCCCGGGGCGGCGGGCGAGGGTGGTGCACACCGCCTGCAGCGATGGGGCGTCGCCATGGTGCAGCACGGCGTCCAATGCCACGGAGCCATCGCTCAGGGTGTTGTCTTGCAGCATGACCTGGGCCTGCACGTGGGTGGGCAGCTTTGCGCGCAGCCCTGCATGGGCGTGGGGCCACAGGGCGGTGCCACCGCTGGCGAGTACCGCCGCCGTCTGCACCAGCAGGTCATCCACGCTGTGCGCCAGGCACAGCACGCGGGCCCGGGGTGCCAGGGTGTAGACGTTGCGCTCGCCCGTGGGGCCGGGCAGGGTGCGGGAGGTGCCGCTCTGCGTTTCTTGCGCAAAACGCTGGCAGTGGCCCGCCAGGGCCAGGTTGCCCTGGTTGTGCGCCCATTGCTGCAAGGTGGCCAGCGGGGCCAGATGACGTTCGCGCCGCTCGGTGTCGTGCGGGCTGGTGCGGTCGGCCTCGGCAAAAGTTCGGGCCAGCGCGTCGGCAGGGCGCTGCGACAGCAGGCGCAGCAGGTACAGCGGCCCGCCTGCCTTGGGCCCCGTGCCCGACAAGCCTTCGCCACCAAACGGCTGCACACCCACCACGGCGCCCACCATGTTGCGGTTCACGTACACGTTGCCTGCGTGGGCGCGGTTGACCACGCGGGCAATGGTTTCGTCGATGCGGGTGTGTACACCTTGTGTGAGGCCGTAGCCGGTGGCGTTGATCTGGTCGAGCAGCTGGTCCAGGTCGCTCCGCGCATAGCGCACCAGGTGCAGCACGGGGCCGAAGACTTCGCGTTGCAGCTCGCCGATGTGGTTCAGCTCGATCAGGGTAGGGGGTACAAAGGTGCCCGGTGCGCTGATGGCAGAAACGTGGTTCGGGTGCTGGAACACGCGGTGGCCTTGGGCCTTGAATTTTTCGATGTGCTGGGCGATGCCTGCCTGTGCCTCGGCATCAATCACGGGGCCCACGTCCACGCGCAACTCGCCGGGGTTGCCCACGCGCAGTTCGCCCATGGCGCCTTGCAGCATCTCGACCACGCGGTCGGCGGCTTCTTCCTGCACGCACAGCACGCGCAGCGCGGAGCAGCGCTGGCCTGCGCTGTCAAAGGCGGACGACACGGCATCGCCCACCACCTGCTCCACCAGCGCGGACGAGTCCACGATCATCGCGTTCTGCCCGCCCGTTTCGGCAATCAGCGGAATGGGGCGGCCTGCGGCATCCAGCCGCCCCGCCACGGTGCGCTGCAGGATGCGCGCCACTTCGGTGGAGCCGGTGAACATCACGCCCATCACGCGCGCATCGCCAATCAAACGCGCGCCCACGGTTTCGCCCTGGCCGGGCAGCAACTGCACGGCGGCGCGGGGCACACCCGCCTGCCACAGCAGGCGCACGGCCTCGGCTGCGATCAGCGGGGTTTGTTCGGCGGGCTTGGCCAGCACGGGGTTGCCTGCGGCCAGCGCGGCAGCGACCTGGCCCATGAAAATGGCGAGCGGGAAGTTCCAGGGGCTGATGCAGGCGACAGGGCCCAATGGGATGTGGGTGGCGTTGTCGAAGGTGCTTTGCACTTGCGCGGCGTAGTAGCGCAGAAAGTCCACGGCTTCGCGCACTTCGGCCACGGCATTGCTGGCGCTTTTGCCCGCTTCGCGCATCAGCAGGCCCATGAGGGGCTGGATGCGCTCTTCCAGCAAGTCGGCGGTGCGCAGCAGGGCTGCTGCGCGTTCTGCGGGTGGCGTGGCGGCCCAGGAGGTTGCAGCGGCCTGGGCGTGCACCAGGGCCTGGTCTACATCTGCGGTGGTGGCTTCTTGCACCTGGCCCACCACGTCGTTGTGGTCGGCGGGGTTGCGCACGGGTTGGGTAGTGCCTGCGGGCACATCAGCGGCCAGCAGGGGCGCTGCCGTCCAGGCGTGGCTTGCAGTGGCTTGCAGCGTGGCGGCCAGTTCGGTCAGCGTGTTTTCGTTCGACAAATCCAGCCCGCGTGAATTGCTGCGGTGGGCGCCGTACAGCGCGGCAGGCAGCGGAATGCGCGGGTGGGGCAGGCCAGCGGTGCCTTCGGTGGCAGCTTGCTGGTCCACTACCTGCACGGGGCTTTTCACCAGCTCGTCCAGCGCAATGGTTTCGTCGGCAATGCGGTTCACAAACGAGGTGTTGGCGCCGTTTTCGAGCAAGCGGCGCACCAGGTAGGCCAGCAGGGTTTCGTGCGTGCCCACGGGGGCGTAGATGCGGCACGGGCGGCCCAGGCCGCCCTTTCCTATTTCTCGGCCCAGCTTGCCCGCGGTGATGGCGCCCACCACCTGCTCATACAGCGGCTCGCCCATGCCGTGCAGACACTGGAACTCGTACTGCCCGGCGTAGTAGTTGCTGCCCGCCAGTTGGTAGATGGTGGCCACCGTTTCGGCGTTGTGCGTGGCGAACTGGGGGTACACGGCTTCGGGCGCGGCCAGCAGCTTCTTGGCGCAGGCGATGTAGGAGATGTCGGTGTGCACCTTGCGGGTGTAGACGGGGTAGTCCTTCAGGCCATCGACCTGGGCGCGCTTGATCTCGCTGTCCCAGTACGCGCCCTTGACCAGGCGCACCATCAGGCGCCGCTGGGTGCGGCGGGCCAAGTCCACAACGCAGTCGATGACGAAGGGGCAGCGCTTTTGGTAGGCCTGGATCACGAAGCCAATACCGTTCCAGCCCGCCAGCGTGGGCTCGTGGCACAGGCGCTCCAGCAGGTCCAGCGACAGTTCCAGGCGGTCGGTTTCTTCGGCGTCGATGTTCAGGCCGATGTCGTACTGCTTTGCCAGTGCAGTCAGGCGCAAAACGAGCGGGTACAGCTCGTCCATCACGCGGCCAAACTGTGCGCGGCTGTAGCGCGGGTGCAGGGCCGAGAGCTTGATGGAGATGCCCGGGCCTTCGTAGATGCCGCGCCCGGCAGAGGCCTTGCCAATGGCGTGGATGGCCTGCTCGTACGACGAGTAATAGCGCTTGGCGTCTTCGCTGGTCAGTGCCGCTTCGCCCAGCATGTCGTACGAATAGCGAAAGCCCTCGGCCTCCATCGTGCGGGCGTTGCGCAGGGCTTCGTCAATGGTTTCGCCGGTCACAAACTGCTCGCCCATCATGCGCATGGCCATGTCCACGCCCTTGCGGATCAGGGGCTCGCCGCCCTTGCCGATCAGTCGGCTGAGCGAGTTGCCCAGGCTGCCTTCGCTGTGCGTGGCCACCAGCTTGCCGGTGATGAGCAGGCCCCAGGTGGCGGCGTTGACGAACAGCGAGGGGCTCTTGCCCAGGTGGGCATCCCACTGGCCGTGGCTGATCTTGTCGCGGATCAGCGCGTCGCGCGTGGCTTTGTCGGGGATGCGCAGCAGCGCCTCGGCCAGGCACATCAGCGCCACGCCTTCTTGTGATGACAGCGAGAACTCTTGCAGCAGCCCTTGCACGATGCCCGCGCGCCCGGCGCTGGCCTTGCGTTCACGCAGCGCCTTGGCAATGCGCAGGGCCAGTTGCTCGGCCGCTGCCGCTTGATCGGCAGGCAGGCGGGCCTGGGCCAGCAGCGGGGCCAGGGCCTCGGGCTCGGGGTGGCGGGTGGCGGCGGTGATGGCGGCGGTGATGGCGGCGCGCAGCGGGTTGGCCAGCGGTGTGCGGGGCGCGAAGTCGGCAAACGGGGCGGTGGGCAGCGTCATGGCGGTGTCTTTCAGGGTTTTGCGGGGCCAACACCAAGCAAAGGTGTTGGTGGGGCGCGTTATTGGCGATGATCCTTGGGTTGGTGATGAATAAATGGTCGAAAATTGGCCTGTACACCGAATAAATAGCTAATCACAATGCAAACAGAACCCGATCTCGACCGGATTGACCGCAAGATTCTGTCAATCCTGCAGGAAGACGGCCGCATTGCCAACCTCAAGCTGGCCGAGGCGGTGGCCCTGTCGCCCACGGCCGTGCTGGCGCGCGTGCAGCGCCTCACGCGCGATGGCTTCATCCTGGGCTACGAGGCGCGCCTGAACCCGCTCAAGCTGGGTGCGGGCATGCTGGTGTTTGTGGAGGTGCTGCTGGACCGCACCACGCCCAATGTGTTCGACCAGTTCAAGGCCGCCGTGCAGGTACACCCCGAGATCATGGAATGCCACATGGTGGCGGGTGGGTTTGATTACCTGCTGAAAACCCGCTCGGCCGACATGAACGCCTATCGGGTGTTTGCGGGCAATGTGCTGTGGCAGTTGCCCGGCGTGCGCGAGACACGCACCTATGCGGTGATGGAAGAGGTCAAGCACACCAACCACCTGCACCTGCGCTGAGAGAGCGGGGGCGTGGCGGGCCGCCACCTGGGCCCGATTGGCTCTGCAGGGCAAAGCCCGCATAATGCGCTGCAGCAACCGTCAGACTGAGGAGAAGAACCATGCGAGCCCTTCCAACCGCTGCCGCCGCCCTGTTGGCCGCCCTGTTCAGCCAGTCGGCCGCCGCCGGGTGTTATGTGGTGTACGGCCCCGACAAGGACATCGTCTACCGCGCCCCCGAGCCGCCGGTCGATATGTCGCGCCAGATCCACGAAACCCTGCCCCGGGTCGCGCCTGGCGGCACGCTGGTTTTTTCCCCTGACGATTTTGGCTGCGAACTCACCATCAACAAGCTGCCGCTGGCCTCGGCTGCATCGGCGTCGGGCGGAATGCGCCCCGCGCGCGCAGACCGGGGCTGAGCCTTCGGGGCAGCAGTCCCGGGCCTGAGACAATCGGGGGATGAGCGAACCGAAAGAACTATCCCCCTCGTTTGAACCCGTGGCGCAGGACGCCGCCGACCTGCCCGAGGGCTGGCTGCAGGTGCAGTCCATGGACCTCGATGCCCAGGGCGTGGCCCGCAAGCCCGATGGCAAGGTCATCTTTATTGACGGTGCCCTCACGTCCGAGCTGGTCACCGCCAACACCCACCGCAAGAAGAACAACTGGGAGCAGGCCAGCCTGGTGGCGATTCACCGCGAATCGTCGCAGCGTGTGCGCCCTGGCTGCCCGCACTTTGGCCTGCATGCCGGTGCCTGCGGGGGCTGCAAGATGCAGCATCTGCATGTGGGCGCGCAGGTGGCCGTCAAGCAGCGGGTGCTGGAGGACAACCTCTGGCACCTGGGCAAGGTCAAGGCCGAAACCGTGCTGCGGCCCATCGAGGGGCCCGCCTGGGGCTACCGCTACCGCGCCCGGCTGTCCGTGCGCAACGTGATCAAGAAGGGCCAGGTGCTGATCGGCTTTCATGAGCGCAAGAGCCGTTACGTGGCCGACATGCAGACCTGCAAGGTATTGCCGCCGCACGTCGATGCGATGCTGATGCCGCTGCGCGCGCTGATCGCCGGCATGGACGCCCGCGACACCTGCCCCCAGATCGAGCTGGCCTGCGGCGACAACGTGACCGCCATGGTGCTGCGGCACCTGGAGCCGCTGAGCACTGATGATCTGGCGCGGCTGCGCACCTTCGCCGCCGAGCACCGCGTGCAATGGTGGCTGCAGCCCAAGGGGCCGGACACCGTCAAGCTGCTGGATGAGGGCGGCGAGCAGCTGTCGTATGCGCTGCCGGATTTCGGTATCACCATGCCCTTCAAGCCCACCGACTTCACCCAGGTGAACCCGCACATCAACCAGGTGCTGGTGACCCGGGCGCTGCGCCTGCTGGATGTGCAGCCGCACGAGCGGGTGATCGACTGGTTCTGCGGCCTGGGCAACTTCACGCTGCCCCTGGCCACGCAGGCCCGCGAGGTGCTGGGCATCGAGGGCAGCGAGGCCCTGGTGGCCCGCTCGCGCGAAAACTATGCATTGAATCAGGCCCTTGCGCGCGGCCATAAAGCGCTTTCAGCTACTGAATTTGTAGCGCGTAACCTGTTTGAGATGACCCCCGAGATGCTGGTGGCCGATGGCGCTGCCGACAAGTGGCTGGTGGACCCGCCGCGCGAAGGCGCCTTTGCACTGGCCAAGGCGCTGGCCGACATCGAGCAGTCGCGCATCGGCGCCGAAGGGGCGGGCCCGCTGCCTGCCGGGGCCGAGGGCTGGACGCCGCCAAAGCGCATCGTGTACGTGAGCTGCAACCCCGCCACCCTGGCGCGCGATGCGGGCCTGCTGGTGCATCTGGCGGGCTACAAGTGCACGGCAGCGGGCATGGTCAACATGTTCCCGCACACCGCGCACGTGGAGAGCATGGCGGTGTTCGAGCGGGTGTAGAGGCGGGGTGAGGCGCTTTCGGGGCGTGTGGCCCCGGTGCGCACGCCCGCAGGCAGCCAAGGGAAAAAGAGGGGAGAAGAGGGGGTGACCAGGGGCGAGCCTGGCCTCTGGTGACTCCGGCCGCTCAGCTGCGGCTGCGGCTGGCTGCGGGGTCGCGGGTTTCGGTTTCGATCTCGGTGTTGTTGCTGCTACCGCCCTTGCGCGGCTCGGGCTTCTCGGCCTTGGTCAATACCGAGGGGGTGCCCTCGATCTTGTTCTCGCGCATGTAGGCGTCCATCTCTTTCCAGCCTGCAAACACCGATGCCTTGGCGGCCTTGGGGTTGAGGGTGTAGCAGTCTTCCAGGCCGCGCAGTGCGTGGCGGCAGGCACCGCCGATGGCCTTGGCTTCGGCGTCGCGCTGCGCAACACGGGGGTCAGGGCCCAGGCCGGGGATCTTGTCGCAGCCGCTCAGCAGCAGCACGAGGGCTGTGGCAGCCAGCAGGCGCAGCGGGGTGGAGGGCTGGTGGAGATACATGTATTTGCATTATCGGCAGGACTGCGCCGCTATTGAGGCTTGACCTTGGTGTGGGCTCAACAAAAAAGCAAAAGGCTCCCGAGGGAGCCTTTTGTTCTTTGTGCGGGGCTGCAGCCCGGCGTGGCTTACTCGCGCTCGCCGCCCATGATGCCCAGCAGGGCCAGCAGGCTCTGGAACACGTTGAAGATGTCCAGGTACAGGGCCAGCGTGGCGCTGATGTAGTTGGTTTCGCCGCCGTCCAGGATCTGCTTGAGGTCATACAGCATGTAGGCGCTGAAGATGCCGATGGCCAGCATCGAGATCACCATCATGCCCACGGTGGAACCGACAAACACGTTGATGATGCCGCCGACCATGAGCACCAGCGCGCCCACCATCAGCCACTTGCCCATGCCCGAGAGGTCGCGCTTGATCACGCTGGCCAGGCTGGCCATCACGAAGAACACACCGGCGGTGCCGGCAAAGGCGGTCATGATCAGGTCGGTGCCATTCTTGAAGCCCAGCACCATGCCGATCAGGCGCGAGAGCATGAGGCCCATGAAGAAGGTGAAGGCGAGCAGCACGGGTACGCCAGCGGCCGAGCGCTTGGTCTTTTCGATCGCGAACATGAAGGCGAATGCGCCGCCCAGGAACACGATCAGGCCCAGGCCGCCTGTCAGCGAACGGGTGATGCCGGTGGCCACACCGATCCAGGCGCCCAGCACCGTGGGGATCATGCTCAGGGCCAGCAGCCAGTAGGTATTGCGCAGCACCTTGTGGCGCTCTTCCTGCGAGATGCCATAGCCCGCAGAGTGGCCCAGGGTGGTGACTTGGTCGTTCATCATCTTGTGTCTCTCCTTGTTGGCCTGCACAGCGCAGACGCCCCAAATTTTAGGCGTTGGCGGTTTTTGGCCGCGCAATAACCGCGTCCGGTCACCTACTTTTGGTAAGGGTACTTTCACCCTGCATGGGGGTGAGCACACCGCGTGATGCCGCTATGCTTGCGGCTCCCTCGGCCCGGGCGCTCCAACAGGGCGGGCCCGCGCGATTTTTTCCTTCCTCTTTTTCCTATCCGGATACCTCCATGAAAACCAAGCATGAACTCGAACTGGCCGACGTCAAGGCCATCGCCGCCGCCGCCGAAGCCGAGGCCCTCAAGAACAACTGGCCCGTGACCATCGCCATCGTGGACGACGGCGGCCACCTGCTGTGGCTGCAGCGCCTGGATGGCGCCGCTGCCGTGTCTTCGCACATTGCCCCCTCCAAGGCCCGCACGGCCGCGCTGGGCCGCCGCGAGAGCAAGGTGTACGAAGACGTCATCAACGGCGGCCGCACATCGTTCCTGAGCGCGCCCACCATCGACGGCCTGCTCGAAGGCGGCGTGCCGATCATGAAGGACGGCCAATGCCTGGGTGCCGTGGGCGTGAGCGGTGTGAAGTCCACCGAAGACGCGCAGATTGCCCGCGCCGGGATTGCGGCCCTGGGCCTGTAAAGGCGGCGTGGATGGATGGGCATATCCTGCCTGTCACGCACAAAAAAACCGGCTGGAGAGCCGGTTTTTTTATGGTGCGGCCGCTGCGGGTTCTGGCAGCGGCAGGTGAGGAACAGGATTCGCCATCGGGGAGAAAAAAAGCCTGGCTACGCGGGCGAACCCGTTGGCTGGCAAAAACGACCCTTGCGAGCTTGTTGCAAGCCCGGGAGTCGCCCCACGATGAAACTGTTGGGGGCTGGCAGCAGTCTGGCTGTGCTGCCGAAGGGAATGGGGGCAGGGCGGCTGCGCTTATTTGGTCAGGATCAGCTTGCCCAGCTTGGTGGCCTGCAGGCGGTACACCGAGCCGTTGTGGCTGATGGCCACGGCTTTCTGGCCTTGGAGCAGGGCGCTGCTGTCCACCGCCGCCGATACGGACTCTGCGCTGTGGGCGCCTTCCACCGGGGCGAGCGAAGCCGCCTTGTCGGATGCGGCGGAACGCAGGAGCGAGGCGGCGGTCAGGGTGGCTTGCATGGAGGTTTTTTCCTGTGTCATTGCATTGCGTTTTGCTAATGATAACGATTCGCAATTACGAGTCAAGCGAATTGCGTGTTTCTTTTTGTTCTTTTTTTGCCGGGTGGGCCAACGCTGATCTACCCTGCGCTGCCTCGTTGGAGCAGGCGCGGTGGGGTAGGGCGGCGGGACAGGGCGGCGGGCAGTAAAAAAGCCCGGCAAGCAAGGCTGGCCGGGCTGGGGCAACGAGAAACCCCGGGGCCAGGGGCTGCTACTGCTGCATGCCGCTATCTGCTGCTATCTACTGCGGGTCGGTCACAAACCCGATCTTGCGCACCCCGGCGCGCTGGGCGGCGGCCATGGCCTGGGCCACGTATTCGTAGCGCACGCTCTTGTCGCCCCGGATGTGCAGGTCCGGCTGGGGCTCCTTGGCGGCCTCGGCCTGCAGGCGGGGGAAGAGTTCTTCTTCCGTCACCTGCGATTCGTTCCAGTAGAACTTGCCATCGGCCGCCACCGACAGGCGCACGGTCTCGGGCTTGACGTTCTCGGGCTGGTTCGTGGCCCGGGGCAGGTCCACATTGACCGAGTGTTTCATCACCGGCACGGTGATGATGAAGATGATGAGCAGCACCAGCATGACGTCCACCAGGGGCGTCATGTTGATCTCGTTCATCACGTCATCGGCATCGTCTTGCGTTCCGAAAGCCATGGCTTAGTTGCCTTTCTTGATGGGCAGCACCTTGGCCTGTTCGCCACCGGCATTCACGCGGGCACCGGTCACGAAGTAGGCGTGCAGGTCGTGTGCAAAGCTGTTGAGGCCGCCCAGGATGGACTTGTTGCCGCGCACCAGCGCGTTGTAGCCCAGCACGGCGGGGATGGCCACGGCCAGGCCCAGGGCGGTCATGATCAGCGCCTCGCCGATGGGGCCGGCCACCTTGTCGATGGTGGACTGGCCCGACGTGCCAATGGCCACCAGCGCATGGTAGATGCCCCACACGGTGCCGAACAGGCCGATGAAGGGCGCGGTGGAGCCCACCGAGGCCAGGATGGCCAGGCCCGATTGCAGGCGGGCAGTGAATTCGTCGATGCAGTTGCGCAGGCAGCGGGTGACCCAGTCGCTCACGTCCAGGCTGTCGTGCAGGTGGGCCTTGGTGTTGCGGTGGTGGGCGGTGGCCTCACGGCCTTCCAGCGCCAGGTGGCGGAAGGGGTTGGTGGGGTCGGCGCCCAGCTTGGTCAGGCCTGCGGCAAAGTCTTCGCTGTGCCAGAAGTCCTGCGCGGCGCGGGTGTGCTTCTTGAACTTGATGATGTCCAGCGCCTTGATGAAGATGACGATCCACGAGGCCAGCGACATGGCCAGCAGGATGATGGCGACGGCGCGGGTGACAAAGTCGCCCTGAATCCATACGTTGGCGATGCCGAATTGCGATTCCATGAAAAAACTCCCTGAAGCGGTGATCTGAAACTGTGAACTGGTTATTCGAGAACGAAGTTGACCGGGACCAGATTCCACATGGTCTCGACCACTCCGTTGCGTTTGCCGGGCACAAAGCGCCAGCGCATGACGGCCTCCTGGGCCTGTTTGTCCAGGCGTTCGAAGCCGCTGGACTTGTTGACTTCCACCTTCTGCGGCGTGCCGTCGGTGCCGATGAGCACCCGCAGCACCACCTTGCCCTGCTCACCCATGCGTTTGCTGATGGCGGGGTAGCTGGGCTTGGGGTTGTTGAGGTAGGCGGCGTCGCTGGAGGGCAGCTCGATCTTGGGCGGCGCAGGCGGTGCCGGTGGGGCGGGCGGCGCCGGGGGGGCAACAGGCGCTTCGATGGGGGGCGCGGGCGGCTGGGGCGTGGTGATGCCCGTGGGCGCATTGGGCGCGGGTGTCGGGTCGGCAATCGCCACCGGCATGGGGGCCGGGCGCGGCGCGACCTTGGGGGCCGGGCGGGGCGGTGGTGGCGGTGCCGGGGGCGGCGGTGTGACCTTGGGGGGCGCGGGCGGGGCGATGAACTCGCTGAGCAGTTCGGCCGGCACGATGACCTCGGCCGCGCGGCGCAGCAGGCCCGACTGCAGGGCCCAGATGCCTGCCACATGCAGGGCGATCACGGAGCCCACGATCACGGTGTTGCGGCTGACACCCCCGGGGGTGGCAAAACGATCAGGGTGAGACATAAAAATGATAGCAACCAGCGCTTGTGTATCAGGCGCCAGGGGCTTAAAAGACCGATGTTACTTGCGGAAGATCCACCAGGCAGAGCCTGCGACGAGGATCAGGCTGCCAGCGAGTGTTGAGAGGAGTTCCATGACTTGCTTTCCAGGATGGAGCTGGCAAGCTGGATCGGCTGCGGTGCCACGTCATTGTGCAGGGCGGCCACAGGATTCGAAACACTGCACTGCGCCACCACGTCGCGGGCGCAGCTTTCGCAGCAACCGCATTGGGTGGCCACGCCCAGCTCGAACTGGATTTCATCGAAGCTCATGCCAGCACGCGCATGGCGGGCAATCTCACGGTCGGAAACCCGGCGGCAAACACAGACGATCATGGGGAGCAGGCGGTGTGGCTGGCTGTTGAAGGGATGGTTGCATTATAAATACGAATCTATCGCATTTGCAATAAATCATTCCTGCCGACAGGGGGAAGGGCTTTGATCGGCGTCAACACACCTCACCGGCCGCCACCTCCGGCCATCGTTGGCTGTCACCCGCCGGGGCGAAGGGCCGGGTCCTCTGCGGGGTCCAGCAACGCAGGGGTGGCGTCGGCCAGCGTGGCGCAGCCGGTGAGTGCCATGGCAACCTCCAGCTCGTCGCGCAGCAGGCGCAGCACATGGGCCACGCCTGTGGCCCCGGCATTGGCCAGGCCCCACACGGCGGGCCGCCCCACCAGCACGGCCGAGGCACCCAGCGCCATGGCCTTGAGCACATCGGTGCCGCGCCGGATGCCGCCGTCCACCAGCACCGGCACAGCCCCGCCCACGGCCTGCACCACGCGAGGCAGGGCGGTGGCGGTGGCAGGGGCGGTGTCCAGCGTGCGGCCGCCGTGGTTGGAGACGATCAGGCCTGCCGCACCCGCTGCCACGGCCTGGCGCGCGTCGGCTGGGTGCAGCACGCCCTTGAGCAGCACGGGCAGGCGGGTGATGGACTGCAGCCAGGCCACGTCGTCCCAGGTGGGCGCCTGGTGCAGCAGGCCGTCAAACAGCGCGCTCTGGCCGGGGCGCAGGTCGGGTGGTGGTGGCGGCGGCAGGCCCGCGAGGTTGACCGGGCCCACGCCGGGCGGCAGCCGGAAGCCCGCGCGCCGCTCGCGGTCGCGCACGCCGCTGGTGGGGGCATCCACCGTGAGCACCAGGGCTTCATAGCCCGCCGCCTCGGCCCGCTGCACCAGCGCCTGGGTAAAGCCCCGGTCGTGTTGCAGGTAGAGCTGGAACCACAGCGGGCCGCGCCCCGGGTCGGGCTGCACGGCCTCGGCGATGGCTTCAAGCGACACGCTGGCCTGGGTGCTGAGCACCACGCCCGCGCCCAGCGCCGCCGCCGCATAGGCCATGGCCAGTTCGCCATCGGCGTGGGCCAGGCGCTGGAAGGCGACCGGGGCTAGCAGGATGGGGTGGGCCAGCGTGCGCCCCAGCAGCTGCACCCGGGTGTGGCCGCCCGCCAGCGGCCGCAGCACGCGGGGCCACAGGGGCAGGGCGTCCCAGGCGCTGCGGTTGGCGCGCAGGGTGATCTCGTCGCCCGCGCCGCCGCTGAAGTAGGCCCAGGCGTTGTCGTCCAGCTGCTGGCGTGCCTGGAGTTCGTGGTCGGCCAGGTTGGCGATCTCGGGCGGCAGCCGGTGGCGGGCGGGGGTGTCAGTCATACCAATGAAAAAAGCACCTTGCGCGCTTTCAGTATGCGCGAGGTGCTATTGAAATAGGAGTAAATCTGGCAAGGCAGGGGTGCGCGGCGCGAAAGGGCCGTGGTGCCTGGCTGCCAGGGGAGGTGGCTCACACGTCGGCCCACATGCGCAGCAGGTTGTGGTACGTGCCCGAGAGCGCAATGACCGACGGCTCCGTCTCGCCCACGCTCTGGCGCAGCCGCAGCAGCGACATGTCCATGTCGAACAGCAGCTGCCGCTGCTCCAGCCCGCGCACCATGCTTTCGACCCAGAAGAAGCTGCTGATGCGCTGCCCGCGTGTGACGGGCGACACCTGGTGCACGGTGCTGCTGGGGTACAAAACCATGTCGCCTGCAGGCAGCTTGATGCGTTTTTCGCCCCAGGCTTCGGTGGCTACCAGTTCGCCGCCGTCGTATTCGTCCGGCGGGGTGAGGAACAGCGTGCACGACAGGTCGCTGCGCACCCAGCCGTTGTCGGCCTTGGAGTGCATGACGGCGCTATCGACATGGTTGCCGTAGGCGTTGGCGCCGCCGCCGTAGTGGTTGAACAGCGGGTTGTAGATGCGCCGGGGCAGGGCAGCCGAGAAAAACAGTGCGTTGCGGTGCAGTGCCGCCTTCACCAGGCCCTGCAACTGGGCCGACAGCTCGCTGTCCTGGGCCAGTTGCCGGTTGTTCTTCTGGTGCACGGCCTGGCCGCCTGCGCTGCGGGCGCCGTCCACCCAGGGGGTGTCGGGGGCCCAGAGCTGCTGTCGGAAGAAGGAGACTTCTTCGGCCGTGAGAACGTGGGGGATGTGCATAAACATGGGGGCCCATTGTGACTCCGCCCCAGTGAAGGGGCGGAGTCGTTTCGTCAAAACATCGGCACTTTCACAGTGCGTCAGGAGCGCATCAGAAGCGCGTCTTGATCGACAGCTGCACGGAACGCGCCGTGCCCGGCGTGTAGAAGCCACGGTACAGGCCGTCGGCGTAGGTGCGGTCGAACAGGTTGCTCACGTTCAGCTTGAGCGTGGTCTTGTCGTCAAACGCGTACTCGGCCATGGCGTCCATCACGGCAAAGCCGCTGGCGTACACCGCGCGCGAACCCTCGGGGTTCTGCTTGCTGCGGTAGGTCAGGCCAGCGCCCAGGCGCAGCTTGGAGGTGACGGCGTAGGTGCTCCACACGCTGCCGCTGTGCTTGGGCGTGAGGCCGGGGCGGTCGCCCTGCACCTGGGCACCGCCACCGTTGGCGGCGAGCGCCACGTTGCTCTTGTCGATCTTGGCCGAGGGGATCCAGGTGTGGTTGGCGAACACTTCCCACTGGGGCGTGAGGCGGCCGGCCAGGTTGAACTCCATGCCGGTGGCGTGGCGCTTGCCCGAGAGCAGTTCTTGCGCGGCTGCGGTGTCGGGGTCGGTGTTGCGCTCGTTGTACTTCTCGCTGCGGAACACGGCCACACCCAGCAGGGCGCGGCGCTCGAACAGCTCGAACTTGCTGCCGATCTCGAAGTTGCGGCTCTTCTCGGGGTCGGTGTTGGCCGTGCGGGACGTGTTGGCGCCGGGGTTGCCGAACTGGTAGGTGTCGCCCGAGGTGTTGTACGAGGTGCCGAACGACGCGTAGTAAGAGACCAGTTCGCTGGGCTGGAACAGCAGGCCTACGCGGGGGCTGACCAGGCTGTCGGAGCGGGAGTTGCTCAGTGCGCCGGTCGCGTTCTTGTAGGAGGCCTTGAAGTTGTCATAACGCAGGCCGCCCACCAGCTTCAGGGTGTCGTTCAGCGCCATCGTGTCCTGGAAGTACATGCCCAGGTTGCGCGACTTGAAGGTGTTCCACTGCACGGGCGTACGGCCATCGGCCACCCAGGCGCCATCGTTGGGCGAACCGACGGTGGTGGTGGGGCGGGTGGTGGTGTTGGGGTAGTTCTGGTTGCGCTTGGCATCGTCGTCGAAGTAATCGACGCCCGCCAGCACGGCGTGCTTCTTGCCGCCCCAGTTGAAGGTGTTGCTGTAGTCGCTTTGCACCTGCAGCACATCGCTTTCGCCCAGGCGGCCCTTGGAGCCACGCGTCAGCACGGTGTTGCCGTTGATCTGGTCGAGCGTGATGGCGCTGTTCTGAAAGCCGATGGTGCTGGCCAGCAGGTCGCGCTCGTAGGTGCCGTAGCGCAGGCGCGTGTTCAGCTCGCCATTGTTGTCAAAGCGGTGGATGTGGCCCAGCGTCACGTGCTGCGCCGAGGTGTTGTTGTGGTCGCTGGCCAGGCCGTAGTAGTTGCGGGCTTCGAGCGGCGTGTTGATCTTGCCGTCCACCACGCGCCAGGGGTGGTTGTACAGGGGGCGGCCCTTGGATTCGAGGTAGTACAGGCCGATGGAGAACTCATCTCGCGTGCCGATGCCCCAGGCGAAGGTGGGCGCAATGCCGCGCTTGTCCTGCTTGGCGCCGTAGTTGTCGAACTCCTGCACCATGGCGTTCAGGCGGAAGGCCGCGTTTTCGCCAGTCTTGAAGTTGAAGTCGCCCGTGGCGCGGTGGTATTGGCCGGTGCCGTAGGTGTACGAGGCTTCGTGCTGGTCGATCAGCAGGGGCGCCTTGTTGACCTGGTTGACCACGCCGCCCGTAGAGCCCTTGCCAAACAGCATGGATGCCGAGCCCTTGAGCACTTCGACGCGGTCCAGGTTGAAGGTGTCGCGCTCGATCAGCGGGGCGTCCTTCATGCCGTCCACATAGATATCGCCCGCCTGGCCCAGCGAGAAGCCGCGCAGGCGCACGTCTTCTTCACCCGTTTCGCCCGACTGGAAGGTCACGCCCGCAGTGTTGCGCAGCACCTCGCGGAAGTCGTCCATGTTGCGGTCGTTCATCTGCTTTTCGGTGAACACCGTCACGGACTGGGGGATGTCCTTGATGTCCTGGTTGCCCTTGCCGACCGTGGTCTTTTTGAGCAACAGGGTGTCCTTGCCTTGCACTTCGGCGGCTTCTTTCACCGTCACGGTGGACAGGGTGGTCTCTTTGGGGCTGGTCTGTGCCATGGCGCCCATGGAGGCGGCCAGCATCAGGGCGCCCAGGGGCAGCAGGGCCTTGTCGGACGAGGAGACGGGGGCGAAGGACGGGAGGGATGCGTTTTTACGCAGCGTGGGGCTGCGGCGCTGTGCGCGTGATTTTGCCAAGATGGCCTCCATCGATGGGGTGCAGGGGGGACGATGTGCGGATGGCGCGCGGAGCGCCAAATGCAGCGAGAGGCAGTGGCTAGATCAACATGGCTGTGCGTCGTCGTGCCGCTTTATGTTACATCAAATGCGGGTCATTCTCATTTGTGTTGATGTTCGCATGCCACACTTTCAGAGGGGCTGAAATGAAAAAAGCCGGCTGAGCCGGCTTTTTTCGGGTGCTGCGGGTGCAGTGCGTCGGTTTACTTGACGTGCTTGCCAATCAGGCCAGCCAGTTCAAACATGGACACTTGGGGCTTGCCGAACAGCTCCTTGAGCTTGGCATCGGCGTTGATGTTGCGCTTGTTGGTGGCGTCCTGCAGGTTGTTGGCCTTGATGTAGACCCACAGCTTGCTGATGATCTCCGTGCGTGGCAGCGGTGCCGAGCCCACCACGGCGGCCAGCGCGGGGCTGGGCGTGAGCGCCTTCATGAAGGCGGCGTTGGGGGTGCGCTTCTTGGCGGGGGCAGCGGCCTTCTTGGCTGCTGGGGCTGTGGTTGCCGGAGCTTTTTTTGCAGTTGCCATGTTGGGTTTTCCTTGTTGGAAGTAAATTTTCACCAGCGAAAACGACGCTTTCCCACTGGCAGAGCGATGCTAATGGGAAAAAAACGCGTTTCCAAGGGAGAAACGGCTTTTTTTGCCTCGATTTGTAGCGGTGGCGCCGCGCAGCGCGCAGCAATTCGCCGCAGGGCCGCGCCAGCCTTGACAAAAGCCCGGGGCTGGGTGGCCTGGCCTGGGCCTGCGTGGGGCGCGCTGATTCGTGCAGAGGGTCCCTGCGGCGTGCGTTGCGCAGACAATCCTGGCCTGGCCCGTTTCACTGACCTCCTCTTTGAAAGATTTTGTCTCTATGTCCGCAGCTTCCAACCCTCCCTTCTCCACCTGTGACTTCTGCGATGTGCACAAGGCCGATGTGAGTGGCGCGTTCCGCGTTTTGCCGCCCGTTTTTCAGAGCTATGGCGGCAAGCGGGTGTTTGCGGGCCCGGTCACCACCGTCAAATGCCACGAAGACAACTCCCTGGTCAAAGCCGCCGTGGAGTCGCCGGGCGAGGGCCGCGTGCTGGTGGTAGATGGCGGGGGCTCGCTGCGCCGCGCGCTGGTGGGCGGCAACCTGGCGGCTGCAGCGGCGCACAACGGCTGGGCGGGTGTGGTAGTGGATGGCTGCGTGCGCGATGTGGCCGAGCTGAACGCCGCCGCCGTGGGCATCCGGGCGCTGGCGCTCATACCGCTGCCCACCGAGCGCCGGGGCGAAGGCCAGCGCGATGTGGCGGTGCTGATGCAGGGCGTGTGGGTGCGGCCGGGCGACTGGCTGTATGCCGATGCCGACGGCATCGTGGTCAGCGCGCAGGCGTTGACTGCTTGACGGTCGTTGTGCGGGTCAGGATCGGTCGGGGCGGTCGCCCCGGCCCACGCGCAGTGCAGCGCGGGAGGGCAGGGTGGCCATCAGCACACTGGCCAGCGCAATCGCAAATGCGAGCAATTGCAGGCCTGTGAGCGACTCGCCCAGCACCAGCACGCCCACCAGCGCGGCACTGACCGGCAGCAGCACCGAGAACACACCGCCCTGCGCGGCGGGCACAACCTTGAGCCCTGTCATCCAGAGCCACACGGTCCACATGCAGGCCGCCAGGGCATAGAACAGCAGCAGCGCCCAGGTGCCCCAGCCGACGGCGCCGAAGTCGAAACCCAGTGCCAGGTACAGCCCGAACGGCGTGGTCAGCACAAAGCCCCACAGGTTGATGAGCGCGGTGATGCGTTTGGGCCCCAGGCTGCCCGTGAGCTTCTTGCCGATCACGGTGTACGCCGCCTCACAGACCACAGCCCCCACCAGCAGCAACTGCCCCAGCCAGGCCAGGTTCTGAGGGTTTTTGGCTGCTACCGCCTGACCAGCATGGGCTGAGTGCTCTGGTTTTGATAGTGAAAACAGCGCAATGCCTGCCACGGCGCAGACCACTGCCAGCCAGGTGCGTGGCGCCACCCGCTCGCGCAGGAACGCCCAGCCCATCAGCGCCACGGCGGCCGGGATGGCGGCCATGGTCACGCCTGCCGACACCGCATCGGTCAGGCTCACGCCGTAGATCATGCAGATGGTGAACAGAAAGTTGCCCAGGAACGACTCCAGGAACAGCAGCCGCCGGGTCTGCGGGGTGAGCGGGGGCTCGTCCGCCGGTTTCTTGAGCCAGTGCAGCATGGCCAGGCCGCCGATGCCAAAACGCATCCAGGCCAGCAGGAGCACCGGCAGCACGGCCGCCAGCGGCTTGGACAGGGCCACATAGCTGCCCACCAGCGACATGCTGAGTGCCAGGCACAGATAGGCAAAGGGGCGGTTGGGCGTGTTCACTAGACTGGGTGCTGTTCAACAAAAACGGCTTACGCAAATAGGTTCAAGCGCAGCGCTCGCCATAGGGCGAAGCCTGCTTTGCATCCTTGTTGGCGCAAGCCCTCAAAAAAGAGTGCGCATCATGCCCGACGAATCCGTGCCGCCTCGGCCACCCCGCTGCGTTTTTGTCTACGGCACGCTGCGCCTTGGCGGCAGCAACGACATCACGCGGCTGCAGCCCGCGCCCCGGTTTGTGGGGCCTGCGCAGGTGGCCGGTGTGCTGTACCACCTGGGGGCCTATCCGGGTTTGTTGCTGGGCGGCGATCAGTGGGTGGTGGGCGAGGTCTATGCCATCGAACCGGCGCTGGAAGCCATCCTGGATGCCATTGAGGGCGTGGTGGGCCAACCGGGCGATGAGTACATCCGGCGGGAGGTGGTGGTGCTGGTTGAGGGGCGGCCGCTGGCCTGTCTGCTGTACGAGATCAACCCACCGTACGTGGCGGCGGCCCCGGTGATTGCCTCGGGCGACTGGCTCCAGGCGGTGGCTCTCAAAAGTCATTGAATTTCCCGTAATGTGAAAGTTATTTTTCTCAATGCAAAACGCAATAGATGCTGCATTGCCGCAATTTTTCTCGATATGAGAAATCAATTTCTGTATTGAGAAATCCCGTGGTTAAGTGGTTGTTTTGAAAGAAGAAAATTTATCTCTTCTATAAGACATAAGAGCTTGCACAAGTCTTATAGAAGACTTAAAGTTGTCTTCAAGGGCAGCACACAGCAGCCCGGCGTTTTCAACCAACCCCCTGGAGTGATCTCATGCCCCAATCCCTCAATGAACAACTGAGCCGCGAACAGCAAATTGCCGCCCTGGAAAAAGACTGGGCGACCAACCCCCGCTGGAAGGGTGTGAAGCGCGGTTACTCCGCTGCCGACGTGGTGCGTCTGCGTGGTTCGCTGCCCATCGAGCACACGCTCGCCAAGCGCGGCGCTGAAAAGCTGTGGGACAAGATCAATGGCGGCGCCAAGAAGGGCTATGTGAACGCGTTCGGCGCGATCTCTGCCGGCCAGGCCATGCAGCAAGCCAAGGCGGGCCTGGAAGCCGTGTACCTGTCGGGCTGGCAAGTCGCCGCTGACGGCAACACCAGCGAAACCATGTACCCCGACCAGTCGCTGTACGCCTACGACTCGGTGCCCACCATGGTTCGCCGCATCAACAACACCTTCAAGCGCGCTGACGAAATCCAGTGGGGCCGTGGCATCAACCCCGGCGACAAGGAATTCATCGACTACTTCCTGCCCATCGTGGCCGATGCAGAAGCCGGCTTCGGCGGCGTGCTGAACGCCTTCGAACTGATGAAGAACATGATTCAAAGCGGCGCTGCTGGCGTTCACTTTGAAGACCAGCTGGCTGCCGTGAAGAAGTGCGGCCACATGGGCGGCAAGGTGCTGGTTCCTACGCAAGAAGCCTGCGAAAAGCTGATCTCTGCACGTTTTGCTGCAGACGTGATGGGCGTGTCCACCATCGTGCTGGCCCGCACCGACGCAGAAGCCGCCAACCTGATCACGTCCGACCACGACGCCAACGACAAGCCTTTCCTGACCGGCGAGCGCACGCAAGAAGGCTTCTACCGCGTCAAGAACGGCCTGGAACAAGCCATCAGCCGTGGCGTGGCCTACGCCCCCTACGCCGACCTGGTGTGGTGCGAAACCGGCGTGCCAGACATCGGCTTCGCCCGTGAGTTTGCGCAAGCCGTGCACGCCGCCTGCCCCGGCAAGCTGCTGTCGTACAACTGCTCGCCTTCCTTCAACTGGAAGAAGAACCTCAACGACAAGCAGATCGCTTCGTTCCAGGAAGACCTGTCGGCTCTGGGCTACAAGTACCAGTTCATCACGCTGGCTGGCATCCACATCAACTGGTTCAATACGTTCCAATTTGCCCACGCATACGCCAACGGCGAAGGCATGAAGCACTACGTGAACATGGTGCAAGAGCCAGAATTCGCAGCACGCGACAAGGGCTACACCTTCGTGTCGCACCAGCAAGAAGTGGGCGCAGGCTACTTCGACGACGTGACCACGGTGATCCAGGGCGGCTCGTCCTCCGTGAAGGCCCTGACGGGTTCGACCGAAGAAGAGCAGTTCCACTGATCTGAGGGGCTGATGCGCCGCCTGGGTGTGGCGCAAAATGCACCGGATGAAGGCCCGAAGCACCAGCTTCGGGCTTTTTTGTTGGCGGCAAGGTTAAAATGCCAGCACATTCACTGCACAAGAGCGAGAAAGGCAATCTGGTTATGACACCGCGAACTACATCGGAGATGTTGACCGGCCGCTAAGGCTGGCTGTTCGCGCCTGCACGAGATTGCACACCCCTCCAAAAGCGCGGACCTGTTCCGCGCTTTTTTGTTTTCTGGGCCTGGCGCGTGCCCGCACCCATTGCACTGATTGAAAAGAAAGAGTTACTCCCATGATTCACATCACGCTTCCTGATGGCTCGCAGCGCGAATTCCCGGGCCCTGTCACGGTGGCCGAAGTGGCCGCCTCTATCGGCGCTGGCCTGGCCAAGGCCGCCCTTGCGGGCAAGATCGACGGCAAGGTGGTGGACACCAGCCACCAGATCACGGCCGACAGCCCGCTGTCCATCATCACGGCCAAGGATGCCGATGGCCTGGAGGTCATTCGCCACTCTACAGCGCACTTGCTGGCCTATGCCGTCAAGGAGCTGTTTCCGGAGGCCCAGGTGACCATTGGCCCGGTGATCGAGAACGGCTTCTTCTACGACTTCTCATACAAGCGCCCCTTCACGCCTGAGGACCTGGTGGCCATCGAAAAGCGCATGACCGAACTCGCCGCCAAGGACGAGCCCGTGGTACGTCGCGTTCTGCCGCGCGACGAGGCCGTGGCCTACTTCAAGGGCCTGGGCGAGCGCTACAAGGCCGAGATCATTGCGAGCATCCCGAGCAACGAGGATGTGAGCCTGTACCGCGAAGGCAATTTTGAAGACCTGTGCCGTGGCCCCCATGTGCCCAGCACGGGCAAGCTGAAGTTCTTCAAGCTGATGAAGGTGGCGGGCGCCTACTGGCGCGGTGACCATCGCAACGAGATGCTGCAGCGTATCTATGGCACGGCCTGGACTTCCAAGGAGGAACTGCAGCAGTACCTGACGATGCTGGAAGAGGCCGAAAAGCGCGACCACCGCAAGCTGGGTCGTGAACTGGATCTGTTCCATATGGACGAGCATTCGCCCGGCACCGTGTTCTGGCACCCCAAGGGCTGGGCTTTGTGGCAGGAGGTGGAGCAGTACATGCGCCGCGTGTACCGCAACAACGGCTACCAGGAAGTGAAGGGCCCGCAGATCCTGGACAAGAGCCTGTGGGAGAAGACGGGCCACTGGGACAAGTACCGCGACAACATGTTCACGACCGAGTCGGAAAAGCGTGAGTACGCGCTCAAGCCGATGAATTGCCCCGGCCACATCCTGATCTACAAGCAGGGCATCAAGAGCTACCGCGACCTGCCATTGCGCTACGGCGAGTTCGGTGCCTGCCACCGCAATGAGCCCACGGGCGGCCTGCACGGCATCATGCGCGTGCGCGGCTTTACGCAGGACGATGGCCACATCTTCTGTACCGAGGAGCAGGTTTTGGAAGAGTGCGCCAACTACACGGCGCTGGTGCAGAAGGTCTACAAGGACTTCGGCTTCACGGACATCATCTACAAGGTGGCCACGCGCCCCGAGGCGCGCATCGGCTCGGATGAGTCGTGGGACCGCGCCGAAAAGGCGCTCATGGACGGCCTGCGCCATTCGGGCTGCGAGTTCGAGATCGCCGAAGGCGAGGGCGCGTTTTACGGCCCCAAGATCGAGTACACGCTCAAGGACGCCTTGGGCCGCCAGTGGCAGTGCGGCACGATGCAGATCGACCCGAACCTGCCTGAGCGCCTGGACGCCGAATACGTGGCCGAAGACGGCACCCGCAAACGCCCACTGATGCTGCACCGCGCGACGGTGGGCAGCATGGAGCGCTTCATCGGGATGCTGATTGAGCACTATGCTGGCGCCTTCCCTGTGTGGCTTGCGCCGGTGCAGGTTTCTGTGCTCAATATCACCGATGCGCAGGCCGATTACTGTCGCGAAATTGCAGCAAAACTGCAAAAAGCACTGCCGAATCAAGACCTTAGAGTGGCGGTCGATCTGCGCAATGAGAAGATTACGTATAAAATACGTGAGCATTCGTTGCAAAAGCTGCCGTACATCCTTGTCGCGGGCGACAAGGAGAAGGCCGCAGGAGCCGTCGCAGTGCGCGGCCGAGGCAATCGTGACCTCGGCGTGATGTCCGTTGAAGCGTTCGCTGAGCTGATCGCCCAAGACATCGCCACCAAAGCCTGATTTTTGCCTTAAAACATGCTTTGGCGCCTGCCAGTTGTGCGGTTGTTGCTACAAAAATTGTAGTGTTTTGATTCAAGGAAGATAGCCATCGCTACTGAATTTCGTGATCGTCGCCACCGGGAAGAGCGCAAGCACCGCCTGAACCGTGAAATCATGGCCCCGGAAGTCCGCCTGTCCGGGCCTGATAATGAGCCTTTGGGTGTTGTCAGCCTGATGGAAGCGCTGCGCATGGCCGGCGAGCTGGATGTGGATCTGGTGGAAATTGCCGCTACGGCAAATCCGCCAGTGTGCCGCCTCATGGACTACGGCAAGTTCAAGTACCAAGAGCAAAAGCGTGCGGCGGAAGCCAAAGCCAAGCAGACGGTCATTGAGATCAAGGAAGTCAAGTTCCGCCCCGGGACGGACGATGGCGACTACAACATCAAGATGCGCAATATCCGCCGTTTTCTGGCGGATGGCGACAAGTGCAAGATCACGCTGCGCTTCCGTGGCCGCGAGATCACGCACCAGGAATTGGGCCTTGCATTGCTCAACCGCATCCGCGACGAGCTGGCAGACACCATCATCATTGAACAGTTTCCCAAGTTGGAAGGCCGCCAGATGATCATGATGATTGCGCCAGGCCGCAAGAAGCCTGCTGCCAAGCCTGCTGCAGAAGGTGCTCCGGCGCCGGGTGCAGCCGCCTGAGTGGTGGTGGGGTGAATATCAAGATTTGAGCGCTGGGCCTGAAAGGGCGCGGTACTTGAAGGTGGTGTGCAAACACTGCCAAACGAGAGGCGAAAGCCTTTCGAAAAAGTGGCTCGGGGCCAACAAGTTTGCAGATCGGTTTGCAAACGCCTCACGAGCACAATGAAAAAGGAGCATTCATATGCCCAAAATGAAGACCAAGAGCAGCGCGAAAAAACGTTTCCGCGTTCGTCCCGGTGGCACCGTCAAGCGCGGTCAAGCCTTCAAGCGTCACATCTTGACCAAGAAGACCACCAAGAACAAGCGCCATCTGCGTGGTGCGGTTGCTGTGCACGAGACCAATATGGGCTCGATTTCACAGATGCTGCCCGGCATGGGCGTTTAATTTACTGACGAACAAGGAGTACATACATGCCTCGCGTCAAACGTGGTGTAACGGCCCGTGCCCGTCACAAGAAAGTTCTCGCCCTTGCTAAGGGTTTCCGTGGTCGCCGCGGTAACGTCTTCCGTATCGCCAAACAGGCGGTAATGAAGGCTGGGCAATATGCCTACCGTGACCGCCGCACCAAGAAGCGCGTGTTCCGCCAGTTGTGGATCGCCCGTATCAATGCCGCTGCGCGTGAACTGGGCCTGACCTACAGCCAGTTCGCCAACGGCCTGAAGAAGGCATCCATCGAGATCGACCGCAAGATGCTGGCCGACCTCGCAGTGCACGACAAGGCTGCCTTTGGCAGCATCGTGGAGCAAGTCAAGGCCAAGCTGGCTGCTTGAGTTCACGATGAGCGGCTATCGTTCTGATAGCTGCTTGCGCAATAACAGCAAGGGCTAGGGCTTGAAAAGGCACTAGCCCTTGTTCATTTTCAAGAGTCGATATGAACGAGTTGGATTCCCTGGTTGAAAGCGCGACGCAACTGTTTGCCCAAAGCGCCACTCCCGCTGATCTGGAAAACGCCAAGGCGCAGTTTCTTGGCAAGTCGGGCCGTGTGACCGAACTCATGAAGGGCATGGCGCAGCTTTCCGTCGAGGAAAAAAAGTCTCGTGGTGCAGCCATCAACGTGGCCAAGCAGGCCATTGAGGCAGCGCTGACCGCGCGCCGCCAGGCGCTGGCCGACGCAGAGTTGCAGGTGCAGCTCAAGGCCGAAGCACTGGACGTGAGCCTGCCAGGGCGCCAGCGTGGGCAGGGCGGCCTGCACCCCGTGTCGCTCACGCTCGAACGCATCGAGGGCATCTTCGGCTCCATGGGTTTCGACGTGGCCCAGGGCCCCGAGATCGAGACCGACTGGTTCAACTTCACTGCACTGAACACGCCGGAAGACCACCCCGCGCGTTCCATGCACGACACCTTCTACGTGGAAGGTGGCACCCCTGAGGCGCCCAACCTGCTGCGCACCCACACCAGCCCCATGCAGATCCGCCACGCGGTGCAGCATGTGAAAAAACACCGTGCGCTGCTCGATGCGGGCCAGACCATGCCCGAGATCCGGGTGATTGCCCCCGGCCGTACCTACCGTGTGGACAGCGACGCCACACACTCACCCATGTTCCACCAGTGCGAAGGCCTGTGGGTGGGCGAGAACGTGAGCTTCAAGGACCTGAAGGTGATCTTCACGGCGTTTTGCCGCACCTTCTTCGAGAGCGACGACCTGGTGCTGCGCTTCCGTCCTAGCTTCTTCCCCTTCACTGAGCCCAGCGCCGAGATCGACATTCAGTTCCAGACCGGCCCGCTGGCAGGCCGCTGGCTCGAAGTGGCGGGCTCCGGTCAGGTGCATCCCAACGTGGTGCGGAACATGGGCCTCGACCCTGAGAAGTACATCGGCTTCGCCTTCGGCATGGGCCCGGACCGCCTGACCATGCTGCGCTATGGCGTGAACGATCTGCGCCTGTTCTTTGACGGCGACATCCGTTTTCTCTCGCAGTTCCAGTAACACCAGCCGATTTCGTTCGCTGCGTGGCGGGCCTGGTGGCCTCACGCTGCACCTTCCGAACAAGAGTGTCCGACTATGCAATTTCCTGAATCCTGGTTGCGCGAGTTTTGCAACCCCCCTTTGACGACGGCTGAATTGGCCGAAACGCTGACCATGGCTGGCCTGGAGGTGGAAGAGCTGCGCCCTGTGGCGCCCCCTTTCACCAAGATCGTGGTGGGCGAGATCAAGGAGGCTGTGCAGCACCCTGATGCCGACCGCCTGCGCGTGTGCCAGGTGGACGTGGGGCAGGGCGCCCTGCTCAACATCGTGTGCGGCGCACCCAATGCACGCGTGGGCATCAAGGTGCCCTGCGCTATGGTGGGAGCCGAGTTGCCGCCTGGCGATGATGGCAAGCCCTTCCTCATCAAGGTGGGCAAGCTGCGTGGCGTGGAAAGCCAGGGCATGTTGTGCTCGGCGCGCGAACTCAAGCTGTCGGAAGACCATGGTGGCCTGCTGGAGCTGGATGCGTCGGCCCCCCTGGGCCAGGACATCCGTGAGCACCTGAACCTGGACGACACGTTGTTCACGCTCAAGCTCACGCCCAACTTGGCGCACTGCCTGAGCGTGTACGGTATTGCGCGCGAAGTCTCGGCGTTGACTGGCGTTCCGCTGAAGCAACAGGCCTTCCCAGCCGTGGCTGCGAAGACCGCCGACAAACTGGCTGTGAAGATCAGCGCGCCCGATCTGTGCGGCCGCTTCTCCGGCCGCATTGTGCGCAACGTGAACACGCGTGCGGCCACGCCCCAGTGGATGCTGGACCGCCTGGCCCGCTGTGGCCAGCGCGGTGTGTCGCCCCTGGTGGACATCTCCAACTATGTGATGTTCGAGCTGGGCCGTCCCTCGCACATTTTTGATCTGGACAAGATCCATGGTGGCCTGGATGTACGCTGGGGCAAACCGGGCGAACAGCTCAAGCTGCTCAATGGCAACACGATCACGGTAGATGACAAGGTCGGTGTGATTGCCGATGCCAACCAGGTTGAATCGCTGGCCGGCATCATGGGCGGCGATGCCACGGCGGTGTCCGACGACACGAAACACATCTACATTGAAGCCGCCTTCTGGTGGCCCAAGGCCGTGGCAGGGCGCTCGCGCCGCTTCAACTTCTCGACCGATGCTGGGCACCGCTTTGAGCGCGGTGTGGATCCGAGCCTCACGGTCGAGCACATCGAGCGCATCACCCAGCTGGTCATCGACATCTGTGGCACGCCCGATACGGCCTGCGGCCCCATGGACGACCAGTCTGTGAACCTGCCGGTGCCTCAGCCCGTTACGCTGCGCGTGGCGCGTGCGTCCAAGGTCATCGGCATGCCGCTGACCCAGGCGCAATGCGCTGACGTTTTGGTGCGCCTGGGCCTGCCGGTGGTGCAGGGCGACGGCACGCTCACCGTCACGCCGCCTGCGTATCGCTTCGACATCACCATCGAAGAAGACCTGATCGAAGAAGTGGCGCGCATGATGGGCTACAACAACCTGCCCACCACGCCGCCGCTGGCTCCCATCACGCCCAAGTTGCCGGCCGAAGCCACGCGGAGTCCGTTTGCTGTGCGCCGTTCTCTGGCAGGTTTGGGCTACCAGGAAACCATCAACTTCAGCTTCGTGGAAGAGCGTTGGGAGCATGAGCTGGTGGCCAATCCGCAGCCCATCAAGCTGCTCAACCCGATTGCCAGCCAGATGAGCGTGATGCGTTCGACCCTGCTGGGTTCTTTGCTGCAAGTTTTGAAATTCAACCTGGACCGCAAGGCCCAGCGTGTGCGTGTGTTCGAGCTGGGCCGCGTGTTCCTGCGCGATGCAACGGTGCACAACACCGACACGACGGTGGAAGGCTTCCATCAGCCCATGCGCGTCGCAGGGGTGGCCTATGGCCCCAATGACATGCTGCAGTGGGGGCGCAAGGAGCAGGGCATCGACTTCTTCGATGTGAAGGGCGATGTCGAGGCGCTACTGGCCCCGCTGCAGGCGACCTTTGAGCCCGGCACCCATCCTGCCATGCACCCGGGCCGTTGCGCCCGCGTGCTGGTGCAAGGACGTGCCATCGGTTATGTGGGCGAGTTGCATCCACAGTGGCGCCAGTCCTGGGATCTGCCCCAGGCCCCCGTGATGTTCGAGCTGGAGCTGGATGCCGTCTTGCAGCGCGTGGTGCCGCAGTTCAAGTCCGTGGCCAAGCACCAAGCTGTGGAGCGCGATCTGGCCGTGGTAGTGGCCGAGCGTGTGACGCATGCCGAGATCATGGCAGCAGTGCAGCAGGCCGTGCCCGGTGCCATGCTGCGCTCGGCGGTGCTGTTTGACGTATATCGCCCCAAGACACTGCGTGCGGGCGAAGAGGCCCCTGCGGGTGGGTTGGCGCAGGGCGAGAAGAGTCTGGCTGTGCGCTTGACGCTGGGCAGCGACGAAGCCACGCTGACCGAGGCCGAGATCGACGCTGCCGTGCAGTCCGTGGTGGCGCAGTTGGCCCAGCGCACGGGTGCAAAGCTGCGGGTTTGATGATGTTGAATGGGAGTGATGCCGTGATCGAATTTGCCGTCGAAAGCTTGGAAACCCCGGCGCTGACCAAGGCGCAGCTGGCGGATCTGTTGTTCGATCAGATCGGCCTGAACAAGCGTGAGTCCAAGGACATGATCGATGCGTTCTTCGACCTGATTGCGCAGAGCCTGGTCGAAGGCAAGGATGTCAAACTTTCGGGCTTTGGCAACTTTCAGATCCGCACCAAGGCACCCCGCCCGGGGCGCAATCCGCGTACCGGAGAGGCCATTCCCATCAAGGCGCGCCGGGTCGTGACCTTCCATGCCAGCAGCAAGCTCAAGGAGCAGATTCAGACGGCGGCTGCAGTGTGAGCTTGTGCCGATTTTGTTCTCAAGATGAGATTGGTGGCTGGCAGTATTGGCGCGTCTGCAGTACGCTTGTCGGCTTTCCGGTTTGAATCCGCATCCCATGGGCACCACCCTTCCTTCCATTCCTGCCAAGCGATACTTCACGATTGGTGAGGTTGCGGAGTTGTGCGGCGTCAAGCCCCATGTGCTGCGGTACTGGGAGCAAGAGTTCACGCAGCTGCGTCCCATGAAGCGGCGCGGCAATCGGCGCTACTACCAGCACCACGAGGTGCTCATGATCCGCCGTATCCGGGACCTGCTGTATGACCAGGGCTTCACCATCAGCGGGGCGCGCAATCGTCTCCAGGAGTTGGCTCACCCGGCGCGCGAAGAGTCTGGGGTGGATGGTGCATTGGAGCAGCTGGACAGTGAGTTGCCCAGCATGTTGATGGACAGCGCCACCGATCTGTCGATCCCGTCGGGAGGTTTCGCATTGGACTCCAATGCAGTGCGCAAAGAGTTATTTGAGATTCGTGCACTACTTTCTCTGAGCTAAGGTTTTTTGTGTATATAATCTAAGTCTTGTCGGCGTGTAGCGCAGCCTGGTAGCGCACTTGCATGGGGTGCAAGGGGTCGCGAGTTCGAATCCCGCCACGCCGACCAATAACGATAAGGGCTCCTAGCTATCAAGTTAGGAGCCCTTTTTCTTTGTTCGGCAGCCAGGGGTCCACCCAGGGGTCCACCAGTTCTGGGACGGGATGGGCTTCCCTTGCGACATAGATGGGTGCAGAAACCCGAAGCGCACACGTATTCCCTGCATGCTGTAGAGGGTTTTGCGCTGGATGGGCTGGTGAACTGGTTACGTGCCCCGTGTCCGGTTTCGTTCTTGCGCGTTGCATTGGCCTGGTAAGAAGCGTCTCACCTTTAGCGCTGCTCGATTTCTCCGGGATCGGCGTGCTTGGCGCGCATTGTGGAGATCCAAGTGCTCAGGGCGCGAACTCGCGTGTAGATGCCGGCTCCCTGATGCTTCGCGCAGTCGACGCCGCGGCTGACGATGCCGATCACGAACTGTCGGCCGCCCAGCTCAGCCACGAGCGGTCCCCCGCTGTCGCCGCTGCATGCGTCCTCGACGTTCCCCCCTGCACAGATCATCAGCGTGTCCGCCAGCGGAGGTATCCCAGGACCCGATGCTTGGCATGTCGCGCCGGGATGGATGGTGACGTTCGCTGCCAGCAAGTCGGTGGAAAACACCCCCGATTCCGTGATACCCCAGCCGAAGACCTGGGCCTTCGCTCCTACGGCGTCCAGCGACGCTTCGGCCGCGGAGGCGAGTTCCAGCGGTTTTGCCGCGATGGGCTGGTCGAGCTTGAGCAGCGCGGCGTCGAAGCGCCGGGACGAGGCGCTGTATTCCAGTCCCTGGTGGTAGTAGGTCTCGAGTTCGTTGACCCGGCGCACGGTTCGCGCCGGATCATTGAGATTCCGCGTATTGGCGATGACGCGGACGTCGGAGGCGTCGATGCCATCAAAGCAGTGGGCGGCGGTGAGAACCCAGCGCGATGCAATGACCGCGCCTCCGCAGCGGATTGCATCGGGGGTCTTGCGCAGCACGATTGCCACTTGCCAGGATAGCTCCAGCGATGGATCGGGCTTGAAGCCCTTGTAGATATAGGGCTTGGTGCCTTCCTGCCAAGCGGCCGCGAGGGCGAGGCCGCCGCAGCCCGCCACAGCGAGGCCGAGGAACAGCCGCCTCCTATTGGTTGCGGGCCTTGTCGAAGGAGCCATACAAACTGTCCAATGCGCTCAGATCCTTGGTGGCAGCGAACAGCGCGTCAACCAACTCGCTGGGGCTTGACGGACCGGCCTCGATAGCCCGCGTGTAGGTCCAGTACCAAGTGCGCAAGCTGGCTAGAGTCCGGTCGGCGATCGTGAGAGCGCCCAGCACCTTGGCGTGCGCTGCTGCGGTCTCGGCGAACGCGTCTGCGGCCTGCAGGTTGAGAGTGCGGGGCAAGGCCGGGTTTCGTGCATCGCGTAGCAGTAGCAAGGCCTTGCGCTCAAGGTATTGAAGGTGCTCGCGCAGCATACGGGAGTAGGCGCTGCGCGCACCCGGTGGTACTTTGGACTTGCGCAGCTCCGGATCGTTGGCGATGGCGCCTTGGCTCGTGCTGGAATCGAGTTGGTCCAAGGCGACAGCCACCTCTGCCTTGTAGATGGCGACGTACTGGCGTAGCGCGGCAGCGCGAAGCTCGCGGTCCGCGATCTGCTCGATCTTGAGGATGAGCGCGCCGACTGCTTGGATCACAGCTACCGAGCCCAACGCCTTGACATCCGTGCCGAAATCAGGCCCAGTGATCTCCGCAGCAAAGTTCTGTCGGATCACAGTGCCGCAGTCCAATTCGCGCTTCACGATATCGGCCTCCTGCTCGGCCGCGTCCTTCCGGCGTTGTATTTCCCGGGCCTGGTAGTCGCCCAGTGCAGTGAGGCTGTTGAGCGTCTTCTGTGTGGTGGCGATGCTCTGCTGATAGCCCGAAAAGCTGGCATCGGGTTCCTTGCTGAGCACGGTCAGCTGCCGCTGGAATGCGTCCAGCGCATCGAGCGCTTCTGCCGGAATCGGTGGAGGCGGCGCGCACAGCGCGCTGATCATGCCATTTAGTTCAGTGGCGTCCACCTGGCTGTTGAGAATGGGCGCGGCTGCGTAGAACGCCATCCGGGCAGCGTCCGCCTCGGCCTGACGTTGTCGCAGTTGTGAAATGACGGGGCTCACTTTCTCCGTGAGCGCCTTCTGCTGGCTGAATGTGGCACAGCCGCTCGCTAGCAGCGAGAGACCAGCCGCCGCCGCTGCCTTTGAGATCCGCTTCATCATCCGCCCCTCCGTTGGTTGCATTTCCGATACGAAGGGAATGTAAACGTCATTGCCAAAAGCGACAAAGAGGATTTGTCATCGGGAAATCCGCCCGTTCACGCTCGCGGCACCTGTGCCATTCGCGGCCCGCGCAAGTGCCTCAGTCGATTCAAGCGGTTCGGCAGCGCTCTCAAGCTGTGGGGCACGCGCGAGCCATCGCAGTGACACCGTGCTGGCGGTCATCTGCCTGGACAACGCCGAGGTGATCTCCATCAAAGAGCGCAAGCGTTAGCCGACCGTGTGCCGACGGTCGCTTTCGACGTGATCGAGGCTGCAGTCCGCGAGACGCAGACGGCAGTCTAGGATTCGCAGGGCTCCCAGGAAGATTGAGGAACTCGGACATTCGACGGCGCCAGCCGACCATATCGTGTGGTGAGAGGCTGGAAGGCCCTTGGAGGTCTTGACATGAAGGTCGCCGCTGATAGGGTAACTGTCAGGAGGTGCTCATGCGAAAAGCCATCTTCCTCTTCTTCCTGCTGCTGGGCGTCGGCGCTGGGTACCTGCCTGCACGCAACGACGACTGGGGCCTGCGCATCGTCATGATGGCCGTGGGCGCGCTGTTCGGCGGAGCAATCGGCGGTGGGTTGTCGCAGGTCGGGAAGCGGCGACGGCGCCTTCCACTCCATGCGGAAGAAGAACTTGAACCGATTCCTGGAATGGGCACGTCAGGTCGAGATCTCGCTGCCAATTACTGGCGCGATGAAGGCCATCCACAGTTCATGAAGCCACCTCGGCCCGAGTATGGGAACCACATGCTCGACGCGGACAAGAACCTCTGATCAGCTATTTTTTCAGGGCCTTCTTTACAGCTTCTTTCGCTTCATCGATCAACGGCGCGGCATCCTCTTTGACCTGTTTACCCGTTTGCATCATCAGGGAGCGCTCGGACGCCAGGGTGCCGTCGGGCGTCCTCGTGATCTGTGCCTTGCGGTCGAATGTTCCCTGATCGGCCGAAGTGGTTGCCCGGATACGTTTGCCTTCCTCCCGAACCGTGCTGCGCATTGATGAAGCCGAACCCGCCGTCGGCGTGGGTGGCGTGGCACCGCCACCGAACCGGCGCACGTCACCCTGATTTGATTGGTGGCGTCCTGTGAGGTCGGGTGCCAATGCCGGATCGCCGGAGTTCCGCAAGTGCTGGGCCTGAAGGTCCCCAAAGGCCATGGGCACCGCAGTGCCGTCCGAGAACACGCTATGGGGGCGCAGGGACTGCCGGGCCAGTTCCGCTTCCATAAGCACGCGCGCCGAGGCGCTGTTGCCGCCGTACTGCTCGGCGTAGCGGGTGAACATGGCGAGGTTGTGCGGGTCCTGGGCGATGTCGATGGCGATAGTCTCGCCCCGTTCGTAGGCGGTCGAGACGCGCTCCGCAAAGGCGCTTCGCTCCGCGAGGCTTGCGTCGGCACGCTCCGAACGTGCCGCAGTCGAGGAAAGGCGGGCGGAAAGATCCTGCGCTTCGCGCGCATCGCTGGCGATGATGTTCATGAAGCTCCTGTCCTGGGAGGCTCGGTCGCCGAACTGCTTGAACTCGGCGAGTTGCTCGCTGTTCATTGACGTGAGGACTTTCTGTTCGGCTGCTGACAGGCCCGACATGTAGTTCTTGTCGGCTGAGGCTGTGCCGTTGAGGCTGGCAATGGGGGTGTTGACGCCCAGGCGGCCCGATGCGCCAAGAGCAATCCGCGCAACCTGCGATTGCGTGAGGCCGGTGGTATCCGCCACGCTCTTGCTGATTTGGTCGAGCCGGTTGAGCGTCTCGCCGAACTGCTCGAAGCTACTTGACGTGGAGCCGTTGCTGCTACGCGATGACCGCAGCTTGGCCACGCCTTTCGTGAATGCCTCCGCCAGC
Source organism: Acidovorax sp. GW101-3H11 (assembly GCF_001633105.1). GTDB lineage: Bacteria > Pseudomonadota > Gammaproteobacteria > Burkholderiales > Burkholderiaceae_C > Acidovorax. The sequence goes on along the minus strand of NZ_LUKZ01000009.1, from coordinate 1,125,460 downwards.
ACGGACGAGCGCTCGCTGCTGGCTGCCACAGCCTCGCTGCGCGCGGCATCCACCTGCCGACTGGCGTCCTGCACGTCCTGTTCGGACACCCGCATCGACACGACCCGCGAGGCGTAGCCCTGGTTGCGCAGCAGGCTCACCGCCGTCATGCCCGTGAGAGCGTTCGACGAGAAGGTGTTGCCGCTCAGGTCGTGTTGCCAACTGCCCATGAAGGCCGAGGTGCGGTTGGGCGCGAGCTGCATCTGGTCCATGGAGACGTTGCCGAGCGACGTGTTGCCCACCGTAGCTGCCGAGGTCGAACCCGACAGCGTGGCCTGCAGCCCCGACAGCCCGCCCACCAGCGCCGTGCCGAAGTTCTCCATCCTCTTCAAGGCGGCCCAGGCCACGAACGGGATGCTAATCGCCAGGTACCCGACGATGGCCTCTCCCGACAGCGCACGTGAGTAAATCACCGAGGCCGTTTGCAGCGCCAGCGCTTTCGCGCCGGTACCCAGGTCCGCCGCGGCTGCCAGGTCGTAGGCCGCGTAGATCGAGGCCATGTAGTTGAGGATGGCGTACAGCGGCGGCCAGAGCTGGATCCAGATCAGGATCGACGCATACCCCTTGAACGCCATCATCGTCTCGCGGCCGCTGGTGAGCAGCAGCAGGAGCACGAACAGCGGGAACATTGCGTAGGTGACCGCTTCGATCACGTTGCGGAAGACGGGCAGCGCCTGCTCGGCCACCTTGCCGTAGTTCAGCCATGAAGCGTTCATCTGAGCCACGGCCTGGGCCCGCCCCACGGCCAGCACCATGGAGGCCGGGTCGTTGATCTTCTGCCCGACGATCTTGCCGGTGTCCTCCAGCGCGTTGAGCATCGCGTTTTGCCGGATGATGTCCGCGGCAGTGGCCGATGCGTTGGCGATGCTGTTCTTGAGGTAGGCCTGCTGGATCTGGCCTGCGATCGCGGCTGCCGCCGCGGTGCCGGGCAGCGTCGGGTTAAGCTGGAAGGCCAGGCGCCTCTGGATGCGCTGCAACTGTGCCGGCAGCCGACCATTGAGGCTCTGGTACACGTTCGGGCAGGTGTCCACGCCCACGGCTCCGCCTGCGCCCGTGAGCGTGCTGAATCGCGCAGGGTTGGGTGAGGCCATCAGCGGCCAGACATCGTTGGAGGCGGAGAATGTGGCCGGATCGAGCGAGCCGTCGATCAGGTCGTACATCGCGCAGTTGTGAATGAAGTTCACGAGGTCCGTGCGGAAGGCGGGATCCTGGAACACCACGTTGCCGGTCTCCCTGACGAGGCGGTTGCCGAACATCAAACCGTTCTGCTGGTAGGAGAGCTCCGAAGGCAAGGCCCCCGCTCCAGGGATCACCTGGAAGGCGGTCTCGAATAGCCCGGTGAGCGTGTGTCCGATGGTGCTGGTCAGGCTGCCCAGCAGCGCCACCCCGAAGGGCACGTTGTCCACGACCTTGACCGGCGAGCCGCCGGTCTTGTCGACGATGCCCACGGTGACCTTGGGCACAATCAGGATGCCGAAGACCAGCACCACGGAGGCGAGCCACTTCCAGCCTTGGAGCTTTTCAGGGGCAAACGCGTAGGCGATGAGCGCGGCGACGAAGCCGCAGAAGGCCACCGCCGCGACGGCTGAGGCGTAGTCGCCGGAGGCGTGAATCGCGGCGGACGCGTTGAATACTCCGAACAGGCTGTCCGCGTTCTGGTAGGCGTAGATCTCCCACATGGTCGTGCCCTACCATCGGCGTCAACGCGACAGGTGGGCCGCCTGCTGGCCCAGCATGTCCATCACATGCTGGGGCATGCTCGAGCGCAACTGGCGCTCCAACTGCTCCAGGTGGCTGGCGACGGCGCGGTAGGAACCGACCTTCGCATACAGGAGGTTCTTCTCCTGGGAGATCTGCAGCAGGATGGCCTGGGCGCGCTGGCGGATCTGGTTGGCCTGGTCGCGCTGCGTCTGCTGCAGCGTGTAGTCCTTCGCCAGGGCCGCCATGCCCAGGCGCAGGTTCCTTTCGAGAAAGACGTGGGCGTAGTCCGCCGCGATCACGTCGCGGTACTGGCCGATCAGGCTGTCGGCCAGACCCGAGCCCGGGATGCTGGTGCCCACCGAGAGCATCTTGTAGACCGGCTCGGTGGTCTGGTTGACGAAGCCGACCTCGGCGGAATTGTTGGGGATGGCCGTGCGGGTGGCGATGCGGTCGGCGATCGAGCGCATCATGGTCTCCACGCGCGCCGTGAAGGGCACGTGGTCGTAGGCGGTGTTGGTCGAGACGACGTCGCAGGTCGAATAGTCGTTGCAGCGCAGCAGGTGCTGGATGACGTTGTTGCCCGATCCGGCGGCCTGGCCGTAGAGCAACTGGCTGATCGACGTCAGGGTCGGTGCGATCGGCTCCGGGTCGCGTCCCGATTCCTCGGGGTAATAGATGACGGTGCCGACCATGCTCATGATCAATTCACGCCCTGCGTCGTCGAGGGAGGAGCCGGTGTACTGCAGCGCCTTCCAGGTCAGGTTGCCCACGAAAGGCGCCTTGTTGCGCACATTGGCATCGCCCGATGAGCGGGCAGAAGACAGGATGCTGGGCCGGTCGGTCCAGCAACGGCGGCGGGCAGCGTCGCGGTCGCTCTCAAGGCCCATCTCCATCGCCAGGTCCGAGCAGGTTTCCTGCGAGCTGTAGCCCACAGCCTCGGCCGCGCTGCTGACGATCGCCTTCGCGGTCTCGCAAGAATTGATGCGGGCATTGTTGATCCAGGTCTCCAGCCCCTTCGCCCACTTGGTCAGGCCCCCGAGGAGTGGGGACACGGCCTCGAGCGCGAGCTGGAACGCAATGCCGGGCAGCGCGGCCGTGATGTTGCGCAAGAGGTTTTTGAACTCCTGTGCGGAGATGTGCGAGAACGAGCCGCCGAACACGTCGATCCCGCCGCAGCCCGCCTTCACGCTCGGAAACTGGATCGCCGCGAGCTGATAGACCTTGTTGGGCGATCGCATCATGAGCGAGCCGCCGGTGTAGGTGTTGTAGGTCTGCCCGCGAAATGCTCCCGGTGCGGTGTAGTTGCCGATGGCGCCCAGGTTGTTGAACATGTCATTGACCTCGCTGTTGAGGTCGGCGCGGGCGGGCAGCGTGGCGGATAGCACGACCAGGGCCGCGGCCAGCGCGACGGCCTTGCGAGCACGGACAGGGCGGGAGGGACGGGACATGGAAACCTCCTAGGGCAGGGCCAGGTGCTGGGTCGCGCCGGGCAGCATGGCCTCGCCGGTGGGCGAGGAGACGATGGCGATGCGCTCGAGCAGCTGCGACTCGGAGAGCACGCCGGATCCGATCGGGGTGATCTTTCCGGTGGTGGGCTGGGCCAGGAAAACGGCCGGCACCTGGGTCACCTGCAGAGCCGTGGCGATGCCGTTGTCGGGGCGGGCGCGCGGGAAGCCCGGCATCGGGCCGCCGTCCACGCTCACGGGTACGACCTGGATGCCGTGGCGCGCCTCGAATGCCTGCAGGGTGGGCGCGAAGGCGTGGCAGTAGGGGCAGTCGCTGCGATAGAAGAAGATGATCACGTGGTCGCGGCCCAGCTCGGCGACCGAGGCGGAGCGGTCGGTCCGCTGCTGGCGCTCGAAGACCTCCAGCGCCTGGGCGTTGACGGGCCGGCCCTGCAATGTCGGATCGAGCTCGGGCGTGGCCCAGGCCACGCGCTGCGCCACGTCGGCGAAGTAGGAGGCTCGGTTCACCACCTGCATCTCCAGCTCCATGTAGCGCCGCACGTTGGACTCGGTCGGTCGCATGATCGCGATGTTGCGCAGGTCTTCGAGGGACTTTTGCAGCCGCTCGAATTCCACCAGCTCGGGCGGGCGGGGCGGATCTGCCGGTTTGGTTGGCCTTGCCGGGACGGCCTGCGCGCGTGGCGGCGCGGGCTCCTCCAGCGGAGGGTCTTCGTAGAAGTGCCAGCCGCGCCAGCGGTCGGACCAGTAGGGGCGGGGCTCGACCTGCCCAGCGGCAGGGGCTGCTTCCTGGGCCGCGGCCGTGACCAGCGCCATTGCCAGTGCCAGGATCGGCAACAACCGCAGGTACGCGTAAGTGGGGCAGCTCATCATGGCGTCCTCACAGCAGCGACTTCGGCGGCAGGCCGTCGAGGCAGTAGTTGATACCGAATTCGATGGTCTGCTTGCGCGGCACCGCAACGTCGGGCAGCTTTAAGCCCGCCTGCCAGAAGAGCACCTTGAGTCGGCTGCAGCCCGTCTCCCGGTAGCGCTTCACGGTGGACACATCGATATAGATCGGCGAGGTGGCCTGGAAATGCCGGGTGATCGCATCCGCCACTTTGCCGATGAGTACGCCGTGGGCTGCCCCGTCCGTGGACTGCAAGGCCGCCAGCAGGACGGGCCGTGCATCGGTCACGGGCGTGCGGATCGGCTCGGCATGCGCTCGCGTGGCGAGAAGGAGGATCACGACGATACCTGCGAAGCGGGATCTGGCGCGGGTGGCGGTATTCTTCATTGGCATCTTCCTTCGCCGTAGTAGCAGTTGCTCGCGCGACCGACGGCGCCGCCTTGCATCGCTCCTGCGCTAGGCAGGTTTGGCACGATCGACGCGTAGAACTCGGTGAGATCCATCTGCGCGAAGTTCAGGCTCTGCAACTGCGCGATCGTGAAGCCCGAACAGTCCGGCGCTTCGGCCGTGCCCCACCACTTCGCGACCTGCAGCCGACCCTGCTCATTGATGATCCTGGCCAGGGCCGAGTTGAAGCAGCACTTGGTCGTGGTGTGCGTGATGCAGGAGACGCATTTGCCCAGGATGCGGATGCAGGATGAGCAGTAGGTGCCGACCGTATGGCACAGCCGTGCGCCTTCCTTCATCGCCAGCTTGCCTTCCTCTTCGTCGCAGGAGATCGCAGACATCACCACGTAGATGACGATCGCGATGACCAGGCTCCATGGGTCGAAGGCCACCACCACGCTCTCTCCGGCATAGAGCACCGACGAGCCGGCAGGCAGGGCCGTGCCATTGATAGCCACCGTGACGCCATAGGTGGTAAAGCTGCCTGAGAATCCGCCGCTCATCAGCAGCGCCTGCATTCCGTGGTAGAGGAAGTCGCGGTTGCCGGAATTCATCAACACATCGAAAACCAGTCGCGAACCCACCCCGAATAGACTCTGGTTGCTCATGCCCCGGCCCGAGGCGTCCGACATGCAGCAGTTGTTGAGCAGGCGGTCGCGGCAGCGGTTGGCTTCGCCCCGGAATACCTGGAGGTTGTCCGTATCGAGGTAGACCCCTGCCTCGCGTCCCGCTTCCAGGAAGGACATGGCCCTCGCGAAGTCGGCGTCGTTGGTGTACGTGGTATTGAAGCAGCTGCCCGCGATGCAGAAGACGTCGATCGGGCAGTTGCGCGCCGTCACCGCCGAGCCCGGGGCCACCGGGCAGCTGTAGGTGTTCTCCGCGATTTCGCAGGTGCCCGTGGCCGGGTCCATCTGGCGGCAGACGGTTCCCGATGGCGTGCAGCCTGCCGCGGCCAGTGGCGCGCACTCGTCGGTGGGCGTCCCGTACTGGCAGGAGAGCGAGGTCTCGTAGCGCCAGCACGCGCGTGTGACCGAAGCCCCGTCGATCACCTTGGTGGCCGGCCCGTCGGCGCAGCGCGCCGCGCCGGTGACGGCGCAGCGGCCGTCGCTGTCGAGTGCGGGGCACTGCTCATCCCATTGGTCCGACTCGGTCACCGTGGTGTGGGGCCGCTCGAAGCTCAGCGTCATCTGCGGGATCGGGCCGTACAACGCGTTCAGCCGGAAGCCCACGATGGGGCGGTTGCTGCCAAACCGCCAGTAAGAGGCCGAATAGGTGCCCGTGACGTCCTGGCCCGGCGCGTCGTTCGGGTCGGTGCTGGGGGCATAGCAGCGGCCCTCGTCGAGGTAGGTGGTCTGGATGTCGCCGGCATCACCGCCCGAGCCGGTCGTGTGCGCGATGCGGTCGCCGCTCTGCGTGCCCGAAGGGCAGGCGCCATACACCTCCAGGAACGGCCGCTCGTTGGTGCAATTCATGTCCCCCGAGTCGCCCCCGCCGCCCGTGCAGACCTGGCGGTACTCCTGCGCGATGAAGCCGGTCAGCCGGCAGGCATCGCCATCACAGCGGTTGTTGACGACCCAGACACCGTTCTGGCCGCCCGGCGGCCAGGCGGGGTTGGGCAAGGGGGCCACCATCTGCGGGAACACCAGTCCCGAGCCCACATCGACGTCGAAGAAGGCCACCGGCACACCGGCGTTGGTCACCCGGAAGCGCTGGCCCGAGGCCGGCTGGTCGGGCTTGCACTGCACGCCCAGTGCGACGCTGCCGGAGGCCGCCTGGGCGAACCACTCGCCCGGCGGGCAACTGCTGGTGCGCGAGATCGATACCGACAGCGTGCGGGCGCACGACTGGGCAGTCGCGCCGCTGTACTGCCGGCACACGCGGGTCTCCGTCGCGGGCGTGGCCACGGTCTCCACCTGGCAGCCGCTGTAGTAGCTCGCGATGTCCTCCAGGGCCGTCGAGGGGTTGGCCGCCACGCGGCGCGCGTCGAGGACAGCCGGGTCGTAGGGCGAGACGGGCTCGCGCGGTGTGTTGGCCGAGGCCCGCGCGCCCAGCAGCGCCTGGCACACAGGATCGTTCGGGGTGGTCGCGCAGGCCGCGAGCCGGGCGCTGGTCTGGCCCGAGAGGTTGGGCTGGCCGTAGTAGCCGCGCTCGGGCGGCGTCGTGGTGTAGCCCGGCACCACCGCCGATGCGTCGGGGGCGTTGATCGTACCGCGGATCACCGGGTTGGCGGCCTGGCCCGCGGCTGTGCCCTCGGCATGCGGACCGGTTTGCGCGACCGTCTGCGTCGTGACGAAGCAGGCCAGCGTGAGCCAGACCACGGCACGGCGCAGGAGGAGGACGAGGGCGGGGCGCATGGCGGGCTCCTACTCCTTCAGCCGTTGCAGGAAACCCGCGGCATCGCCCTGGAACGCCGGGGCGGTGCGCACCATGTGCTCCAGCGCGTAGTCCAGGCTCACGTCGCCCGCCGTGCGCAGGAAGGCCTCGGGTGGCGCGCAGGTACCGCTGGCGCAGGACACCGGCCGCGTGCCGTCGCGCACGAGCACGAAGCTGGGCACGCGCACGATGGAAAAACGGTCGAATGCCGGGGGGTCGATCTGCACCGCCACCTGGCGCGTACCGATGAGCGGCTGCAGTTGCGCCACGGTCTCGCGCAGCGATCCCTTGACGAGGCCGCGTAGGATGACCGAGGCGCGGGCGCGCGCGGCCTGATCGATCAGGCGCTGCAGGGCGGGCCGTGGCATCGACAGGCTCACGAAGACGAACAGGCCCGGCCCGCGCGCCAGCCCTTCGGCGGCCTGCATCGCGTCGACCTGCGAGGCGTAGCCTCGCGCCAGCGCTTCGAGGTCTATCGGCGTGCGCGTCGCCGGCTGGGGCAGGGCCTCGATGGCCGGCGCCGACGGCACGGGTGCCGCTTTCAGCTCGGCCTCGCCCGGCTCGCGATGCCTGCGCCGCGCCTGCTCGATGTCCTGCTCGGTGACGGTGGGCTGCTCGCGGCGCACGCGCTCGAGGTCGGCCTCGGTGATGTCGGGTCCGGCGGCCGTTGCCGCCGTCGCGTGCAGCGCCAGCGCCAAGGCCGAGGCGATCCGGTGTCGCGAGAGAAGGTCAGTAGCCCACACAGCAGTTCCTCTTTCTGAACAAGATGAAGCTGAAGTCCTCGCCTCGTACCGGGTACTCCTTGCCAGCGCTCCAGGTGACGGTCTGGCGGCCGAAAGGCTGGCAGCACTTGCCGGTTTCCTTTGACGTGGCCGGGATTGGATGGGTGAGCTGGGTCTTGTAGGCGGCCTTGTCCATGACGGGCAGGAAGTACGGTCCGCACAGGCCGGGTGTGCCGTGCCAGCCCCAGGCGATCAGCTCGCGGTGCATCTTGGCCGTCAGCCGCTGTGCCATCAGCGCGGCGGTGCGCACGCCGCCCAAGTGGTACGGAACATGGCCGTTCATGGGATAAAGGCCGCCCTGGCAGCCGGCGCACCAGAACATCTCCCGGATCCCGAAGCCAAGCGAGGCCGCCACGCAGTCGGCAGCGCAGGCCGCGATGGCCACCGGATTGGCGAACAGCACGGCGTCCGGGTTGATGATCAGCGTGAGTTCGTCGTCGGCCCAGAGCGGGTCGACCTCCGTGAGGTAGGCCAGGTCGAAGCTGCCCTTTTCCAGGCAGGGGAAATCGGTGACCACCTCCAGGTAGTAGAGGACGGGGTTCACGTAGAAATGGGCCTGGTAGAAACTGCCACCATCGCCATCGCCCTCGGACCGTGTGAATCGCGCGGCCTCGGGTGCCGGGATGCCGGGATTGAGGTCGATGCCGCCGAGCGAGGTCAGGCAGAAGGGCTTGCGCACGGCCTCGACGTGCCGGGCCGGCTCCCAGAAGCCGACCGACAGGCCGATCACCGGGTTGACGCCGCAGGTGCACAGCGGGCTGCCGGGGTTTTCGATGTCTTCCTGCGAACCGAAGTCGCCGATGCGGGCGCTGCCGATGCTCAGCGGCAGGATGCAGCTCCAGCAGATGTCCGTGATGGGGTTGGGGAACTTGCCGGTGCAGGTGGTCGCGCCTGCGGCAGCGCCGCCTGCAGCCAGGGCCAGTCCGGACAGCCATCGGAGCAAGGAGGTGAACCAGGGGCGCTTCATTGCGTCACCTCCATTTCGTCGATGCGCAGCCGCTTGCCCTCCTGCGAGACGAGGGCGGGCACCTGTGTGATGCCCAGGCGCCGCGTGAGCATCCCCTGCTGGTCGTAGTAGACGGGGACGCGCCAGGACTTCATGAGATCCAGGTAGGAGCCGCCGGTCAGGATCGGCTTCACCTTGCCCTGGTAGTGCGTCATCAGCTCGCGTGCGCGGCGGACTTGGCGGCTGTCGCGTGCGTCGAAGAACAGCAGGTGGCGCGAGAGGGACACGATGTCCAGCGGATTGGCCTTTGTGCCCGCGGCGAACAGCAGCTCGCCCTGGGCGCCCAGGAGGTTGCGGTCGAGCGTGTACGTGGGGTTGAAGTAGAAGGTGCGCGGCGTGGCGGTGGTCCGCACGCTGGCTACCGGCACGGGATTCCTGACGATGTCGGTGCCGCGGGCGCGCGCCTCTTGCTCGATGCGGGCCAGTTCGCCCGAGCGTTCCTTGTCCCGCAGGCGCTCCTCGATCATGCGAAGAAGGTGGGGCTCGGCGATCTCGTAGGTCGGCCCCAGGGTGCCGAGGTCGGTGGCGAGCGTGGGCAGGCCGGTCCCGGCCAGCAGGGCGATGGCGAAAGAGGCGGTGCGCTTCATCGCGCAGCTCCCCGCGGGCACGGGATCTGTGCGATCCACCGGTCCCGCGCCGCCTTGTTTTGCTGGTGGGCGGCGCGAATCAGCCCCATCAGCGCCGGGTGGCCGTCACCCTCGGACAGGGCCTGCCGCAGCTCGGTCGTGGTCGGCGCGCGGCCGCAGCGCAGTTGCGCGGCGGCGAGGTAGGTGCGGGCTCCCTGCTCGGCGGCCGGGGCGATCTGCCGCAGCAGGCCGAGGTAGTCGGCCAGCGGCATGTCATCGGCGGGCGCGGCCGTGGAAGGCGTGCTCACCGGACCGAAGGCCGGGCTGGTCTGCGCCCGCCCGGGATTCGAGGCCGCCGCCAGAATAGCCAGCAGGAGGCCGAGGCTGGCGCCCACGCGGGGGGCGATGCTGGATTTACGGGGCATGGTCCGACTCCTCAGAAGATCGGCTGGACGATGCCCAGCACCTGCCCATCGCGCACCAGTCCGCTCTCGGCATAGCGCGAGTCGAAGCTGTGGAGCCCGATGCCCTGGACGTAGTAGTGGCCCGGCGGGATCACCACCGGGGCGATGGGCGCGAGCGGATGGCCGTCGTAGGCGTGGGTCTTGGCCCGGCCCACGGCTTCGCCGTTGACGAAGACCGTGCGGTCCGAGACCGTGACCACATCGCCGGGAACGCCGCGCACCCGCTTGAAGAAAGGCTGGCCGCGCAGGCCGCGGTAGTGCGCCTGTGCCTCGCCAGCAAAGGCGAAGACGATCAGGTCGCCGCGCCGCACGGGCCTCTGCTGGAACTGCATCAGCGCCACGTGGTACGGCAGGCTTGGTGTCCAGTTCACGAGCAGCGGCACGCGCGGCGTTGGGTCGACGAACAGGCGCACGTAGGCGAAGCCCCAGATCGCGAGTACCGGCAGGTACAGGTACCAGCGCCGCCGCATGTGGCGCAGGAACTCCGCGAAGGATCGGACGTGGAGGCGCCACCAGCCAGACGCCTGGATGGCCGCATTGGTGGAGACGGGTTCGGTCATGGCTGGTCTACCTTTCTGCGTAGCACCGGCGTGAGATCGCGGCTGTTCGGCGCACCGGCGATCGCGCTCTTGATCACCACCAGGCAGCCGCACTCGCGCGGCAGTTCCTCCAGCGCCGCGGGCAGGCGCTGCGAGAAGCGGCGAGCCAGTGCGAGCGCCTGTTCGCGTTCGGCCTCGGTGCCGGTGCTTGTGAGCATCTGCGTGAACTCGGCTTCCTTGGCGCGGTAGACCTCCGACAGGTCCACCACGCCGACGACGAGCGTGGGCCGCAGCACCCAGCGGTCGTAGGCCGCGATGCCGGCAGCGGCGAGTAGCGCGGCGACGAGCGCATGCAGCAGGAGCGCCCTCATAGCGCGTACCCCCGCTGCCGCAGCAGCTCGGTGATGGCCTCGTCGATCGACAGGCCCTGGGCGCGCAGTTCGTCAATCGGGGCGTTGTCCTCCAGCTTGTTGGAGAACAGCAGATGGGTCGCCGGGTCGAGGATGTTGCGGGCGACACCCTCGCCGACGGGCGAGGAAATGTAGAGTTCGGAAAAAGCGCCGGCCTCGGTGCGCAGCGAGTTGAGCAGTCGCTTCTTCGGCTCGTCCATGGACAGGCGCCCCTTGCGGTCGAGCATCTCGATGGATTCGGGCTTCTGCCGCAGCAGGAACACCCAGTCGGAACAGTTGAACGCCGCTTCCATCTGGGCGCTGCCGTAGTAGTCGTCGGCGCTTTGGGTAGCAGTGCCGAGCGCGCCCCCGTACTTGCGCGCACGGCGTGCTGCCTCCTCCACCACGGCCGCCTTGACGGGATCGTCGGCGCCGATGTCCCCCAACTGCTGTTTCAGCTCGTCGATGAAAAGCACCTTGCGCCGGTTGCGCGTGAGGTACATCTCCCCGGTGATCTGGTGCAACAGAAGGATGTTGACCACCGCGTGCAGGTCGGGCCGGCGCTTGAGTTCCTCATTCTCGACGACTATGAAATCGTTGCTGAAATCGACGTTGGACCGGCCCTCGAAGAAGCGCTCGTACTGCCCACCCTTGGCGTAAGGGTTGAGCATGATCGCCAGGTCCCGTATGCGCTGGTCACCGTTGACGCCAAGTTCCTCGATGGTCCCGGTCTTGAAGGCGTCGCGCACGCCGGTGATCGTGAGGTCCGGGCCATGTTCGCGCCAGAGCTTGAGCACCATGGCGGAGATGGCCTTGTACTGCACCTCCTCCAGCGTATGCTGCATCGAGCACATCTTGGCGATGCCCGGCACGAGCATGTCGATGTCTTCGTTGATGTCGCGCACGATCGTGAACGGGTTCAGGCAGATGTTGGAATCCGCGCGGAACTCGATGTAGGTGCCCTGCGCTTTCCTGCAGAGCTTCTCGAAGCTGCGGCCCAGGTCCAGCATCCAGACCTTCGCGCCGATCGCGCGGTAGGACCAGGCCAGCTCGTTCATCAGCACCGATTTGCCGCTGCCGGGGGCGCCGATGATGGCGAAGTTGTAGTTCCCGAGATCGTTGTCGTAGAGGTCGAGCGTCATGACCTGGCCGCGACGGCCGCCGAAGACCAGCGCCGGCGTGCGCGTGCCGCGCCACTCCGCAATGAGCGGCGCCATGTGGATCGCGTTCGACATGGTCTTGCGCGTGACGCGGCGCATCTTGCCCAGGTCCTTGTGCATCCTCGGCGTCAGCGTCATGGGCAGGCTCGCGAGCAAGGCCTGCCTGTGCATGTAGGCGTCGGAATTGAGCTGAAAACCCCGTGCGCGCCAGATCGCGTTGGCGGCCTCGTGCGCCGAGGCGGACTTGTCCGGGTGGGTGAAGATCGCGAGCTGGTGGTACAGACTGACGAGGCTGCCGCCGGTGTCGATGGCGTTCGCCGCGGCGGACCAGTCGTCGAGCTTCTTCCTCACATCCGGCATCACATCCGCCATCTTGCTTTTGGCGTTCTGGGTGGCGCGCACGTGGTTCGCGGTGACGACGGACTTGGTGGCGTTGGGGTCCAGGATGTGCACGCCCAGCGTGATGAGGAAGGGCGCGCTGTACTGCAGCGCCGGCTGCATGAGGTCGCCGATCAGCGAGCCCATCTGCCATAACGCGAATTTCTCCGGGAAACTCTTGATCGAGTAGAAGCGCGCTTCCAGCACCTCGGCGCTGGTTTCCTTCCATAGGGTGATGCCGGAGGGATGCGGATCCTGGATGGTGTCGAAGTCCACGATCTGGTCCCGAATCTCCCGGCCATCGTCGTAGTGCAGCCACCGATCGTCATCGAACTGCAGGTCTTCCGCGTCCGAGTGCGCGATCCGGTCGGGGTTCGTGAAGAGGGCGCACCAGTTGATGAGGTCGGCCGCGTCGCACACGCGGTTGGGCAGCATGGCCGCGCGCAGCGTGGCGGCCATCGAGTCGCGCAGCGTCAGCAGCGCCTCGCGGCTGTTCAGATCCGCCGCATCGCCGGGGAAGGACACGCTCAGCATCAGCCGGAAGTCCCGCAAGGTGTAGTGGAAGCCCGCGGTGAGCGAGGTCTGCGTGCCGCGCAGCAGGTGCTGCACGCGCTGTCGAGCGAGCTTGCGGAACAGGTTCTCGTTGGGCACGGGCCGCCCGAAGGGGCGGGCCTTCTCGGCCTGGTCCTCGTCTTCCACGCGCAGGTTGGTGTACTGGCGCAACTGGTGGCGGATGTGCGGCGAGGCGAACAAGTGGAACTGCAGGCCGGTGTCCGGCGGGCAGTTGGCGTAGAGCGAGACCAGCACCTCGGCCATGCGCTCGTCGGCGCCCGACTGCGGCATCACTTCCAGAAGGAAGCCCATGCCGTCGCGGTTCACGAAGAGCTTCTCTTCGGCGAGGTAGGCCGAGTAGGGCAGCCAGCCAGCGAACTGTTCGGCCGGTGTGTCCGCTGGCAGTGCGAAGGGGAACAGCGGCGCCGCGCGGAACTCGCCGGACGGGGCTTCGGTGGAGGGTATGCGCATGGTGGCCTCACTGCGGATGGGTGCCCAGGCCCGCCGGGGGCCGACTGAGCGAAGGGAAGGGATTGAGGGACGTGGGCCGCTGCACCGCGCCCTCGGAGGGGGCGGGCGCGTCGGTCTCGGTGGGTGCCTGGCCGGACGAGGATGGGGCGGGGGAGGGGGCCGCGGGCGGTGGGCGCAGCGGCGCGTACTGGTCGCGGATGCGCTGGCGGACGTGGTCGATCTGCCAGCGCCCGGTGTCCACCTGGACGTAGACGTAGCCCTGGTCCCACAGGTCGCCGTCGGCGTCCTCCCAGGGCTTGGTCCACAGCCGCAGGACACGGGCCTGGGAGCGCAGCGCCAGGGCGGGCGCGTCGCCGGTGCCGGCCAACGCATTCGCGGCTGTGGGAGCCGCGAGCGGCTGACGGGCCGGGGCCGGTGCGACGGGCACCGCGCTCCTCGACGGCGCCGCTGCATCGCCCGCGGCGGTGCCCGACGTCCGCTGGCTGGGAAGGTTCTCGTGCAGCGCGTTGGCGTAGGTGCCCGACACCGAGTCGCAGGCCACGCCCTCGGGCGCCGCGCAGGCGTATTTGGACCCGCCGCTGAGCCCAGACATGTTGACGCAGGCGGCCAGCGGCAAGAGCAGGGCCATGGCGCAGAGGCGCAGCGTTGTCGTGCTCATGGCCGTTTCCCCGTGCTGGCCGGCTTGGATGCGGACTTGGCGGCTTCGGCGAGCCGGGCCTCCAGCACCTGGCGGCCGACGTAGCCGTCGGTGCGCGTGCCGTCGGCCCAGATCAGCGTGGGTGTTCCCTGCACCCCGAGCCTGCGTGCCAGTTCGAGGTTGCGCGCGATCGGGTGCTCGCAGCTTGCAGTCGGCTGCTGCAGACTCGCGTCCGCTTGCAGCATCCATTGCCGCCAGGCGCGCTCGCGGTCGGCGGAGCACCAGATCGCGACCGGCCGGGCCTCGCCCTGGAAGGGCACGAGGAAGGTGTAGACAGTGACGTTGTCGATGCCAGCGAGCTCGGGCTCCAGCTGCTTGCAGTAGATGCAGTTCGGATCGCTGAAGACCGCGACCTTGCGCTGGCCATTGCCGCGCACGGTCTTGATCGCGTCGTTCAGCGGCAACTGGTCGATCGAGACGGGTGCTGCCGACGTCGACTCCGACTGGAGTTGAGCACCTTGGGCAGCGCTGCGCTGTGCGATCCTGGGGCCCGTGATGTCGCGCATGCTGGCCGTGTCGAAGAGGCGGCCGAACACGAAGAAGCGCGGGTTGGCGGCCGTGACGTAGGCCACGTTGCCGTTCATCCAGACCTCGTAGAGGCCCTCGACCTCGGTGCGTGCCACCTCGGTGAACTGGGTGCCGGGATGGGCCATGCGCAGCGCGCCGAGCAGGCGGGTTTCGTCGGGCGTCGTGGCTTGGCCGGGGGTGGCGGCGGCCAGCAGCACCGCGCACAGCGCCGCAGGGAGAAGCCTTGCGGCGAAACGAGGGCGCCGCGCGCGCACGGGGTCAGTAGTTGCCATCATCGGTGGCCTCCAGGTAGCGGGTTTCGGGGGAAGGGGAGCGGCGGGTGGCCTGCCCGGCCATGGCGGTCATCGGCACGTCGATGCGCACGCCCTTGGTGATCACCACGTCGATCTGCCGGCCGGCGTCGACCTCGATGACCGGAAAGGTGTTCTCGGCCAGCTTGATGTAGTACTGGGCCAGGCGGTCCAGGGCCTTGCCCACGCCTTGCCCGAGGCCCGCCCGGTAGGCGTCGGCATTGCCGTCCGCGCTCGCGATGGTCCCGAGGGCCGAGGTGCTGTAGGTGGTGTTGGCGGTAGACAGACCCTGCCCGATGCCGCTGACCACCCCGGCCAGGAGCGCATTCGCCAGCATCTGCCCCTGTTTGGTCACCAGCCTGCCGCGCATCCCGACTTTGCCGTCCTCGCCGTAGACGCTGCCCTGGATGCGCACTTCGAGCGTCGCGCCGTCGGCGCGCACGCACGACAGGTTCTCGGTGCGCAGGTAGGCGCGCTCGGAGCTGATATCGCCGTAGCCGGCCGCGATGATGAAGCACTCGCGGTACTCGCCGCGGAACTGGTTGGGCAGGACGCTGTTGTCGGAGAGCCGGATCAGCACCGGGTGCGGATTCGATTGCGACTGCCCGCCAGTGGGGGCGTCCAGGCCGCCGAGCAGGATGCCGCGCGTGAAGCTGACGGGCAGGAAGGTCGAGACCGTCTTGGGCGTGGTGGCCGACGCAGGTGGGCCGTCTCGCGCGGCGGTGCCATCGCCACCGGCGGGCGGGCGGGCGCGCTCTGCCAGTGTTATCCGGGAGATCACGGGCGTCGGCGGTGCTGGCGGTGCGGGCGGCTGCAGGTGGGGCGGTCCGGCCGGTATCGCACCCAAGCCGCTGGCGGTGGGCGGCGGCGCTGGCGGCAGGCTGGCCGCGGGCGGCATGGCCGTGGGGCTCGGGTCCGGGGCTGTGGGGGTCGGTGGCGGCGGTGCGGCGGGCTTCGGCGCGGCTGCCTGCTGGCTCGCGGTCAGGCGTTGCTCCAGTTCGGCGAAACGCTGCATCGTTCTTCCCTCGAAGGCCTGCCGCTCCTTGTTGAGCCGGCTCTGTTCCTCGCGCTCGGTTTCGTACTGGGCCAGCTTTCGGCCCGCGGTACCGACCCACTGGTCCACCGGATTCACCTGGCCGCCGGGCGGCAGGACGCCGATGTTGGTGACGTCGCCGGGCTGCGTTGGGGCGGCCCGCCCGTGCGGCTGGTGGTTCGTGGCGGAGAAGCTGAAGATCAGCCACAGCAGGCCGATGCCGCCGCCCAGGATGGCGGCCAGCAGGGCGTACTGACGCTGGCGCGGCGAGAGGCGATCCAGCAGCCCGCGCACGGCATAGCCGGGCGGGCGCCCGCCCGGTGGCATGGAGGGCGTGCTCATCGCGTGCCTCCCCGCCGGATCACGTAGATGCTGGTGGTCTCGCCCGGACGCAGGTTGTGGTGCTCGATCGCGATACCGGCGACCGCGCCGCCGGCACGGCTGTCCGGACGGTCGAACTCCTGCTCGGCGAGCACCATCGGGGCCGTGCCGACGTTCTGCAGCGTGTATTTTTCGCCGGTGAGTCCGCGGCCCTCGTACAGGCGCAGCAGCGTGAAGCGCGCCTCGGCCCAAAGCTGGATGGAACGCGATGTTTCTTCGACCCGGACATCCGGCGGCACGCGATCCGAGGCCATCGCCACCAGCAGCGCCTTCATCGTGCGCACATGGCTGGGGGCCGGGCCGGAGGGCGCCGCGTCGGGCGTGGCCGGGCGTAGCGCGCGCGGCGTCTTGTCGCGGATGACGATGGTGTCGGCCGGCGTGTCGGAGCGCCGCAGCAGAAGCGTGTAGGTGGCGCTGGCCGAAGACACGAAAAGGTTGATCGGCCGCGTCGCATCGCCGACCGGGCGGATGTAGACCTCGCCCTTGTCGCGGTCGCACTCGACGATGACGTCGCCGGCCGGGTTGACCGCGGGGGACGTCAGGGCGGCCGGCGTGGCCGGGCCGGGCGTGGTGGAGGGCACCCCGGGGGATGCCGCAGCGGCCGGCAAGGGGGAGCCGCCGCAATGGCTCGAATAGATGTTGCCGAACACGTCCGTGATCGGCGTGCCCTCGATGCGGATGCGCGTGGGCTCTTTCAGGGAAGCGATGGCCTCGACGGCCACACCGTCACTGGCCTCCACGACCTGCAGCGCATGCGCCTGCAGGCCGAAGGACAGGGCCGTGACGGCGAGGATGCGGCGTGCCGCCGGGGACAGGCTATCCCAGCGCTGGCGCGACGGTGCGCTGTGCAAGGGAGGCAGTTTCGCGAGCCTGGTCGGGGCGGGCCGGGGTCCGGTGGGCGCGGGGCCGACCAGGCGTGGCGGCGTGCATGCGATGTCACTTGACCGCATAGGGCACCTCCTTGAATCCGATGACGTGCATGCGGGCTCCGGCGTGGCCGAAGTCGATGCGGTAGGCTTTGAGGTCGTTCGCGGTCTCGTAGCCGTTGACGAGGGTGCGCAGGCGTCCCCGCACGACCAGGGACTGCGTGTCCTCGCTGGACACGAGCTGCTGCGGCGCGAAGGCCGTGGTGGCGTTGATGCGCTTGAGGCGCTCGGCCTCTACTTCCTGGCGCGTCTTGAGCGCGCCGTACTGGGCCGGATCGACGTAGCCGAGCAGGATGTCCTTCTTCCAGTCGATCGTGCTGGGAGTGACATCCAGGATCAGCCAGGCAACGAAGCTGCCCATCTGCTCCAGGTACTCGCTCGATGCCTTGTCGCCGCTGACCCAGAAGGTCTTGTTGAGCGATGGCGGCACGATCACCGTGCGCACCGTGCCCAACAGGTTGAGGATGACGATGAGCGCGAGCACCACGCCCGTGGCCAGCGCCCCGACGGCCAGGGCAAGGCCGCGGTTGCGCCGGCGCAGGTCCTTGAGGTCGCCGCTGAGTCGGTCGAAGTCCATGGCGGTGCTCCGGCTCAGCCCACCATGCGGCGGATGTGCGACGGCGGCGTCGCGCGCATCGACGTCGCGGGGTTCGTCGGCAAATGCCAGTAGAGCCAGTGCAGCGCGAAGGCGGGGTGCTTGTCCGCCTTCAGGCGCGAGATCCAGCGCGAGACGGCGATGCCTGCGGCCATGCAGGCTGCGAATGCCGCCTTGCTCGAGGACAGGTAGCCGATGAAGAACGCCAGGACGATGGGCGCGGCGACGTCGACGTCCCAGAAGCCGATCTTCCATTGATCGTCCAGACGCCGCGGGATGTAGGTGTCCGCTTGCATGTGGGCCTCCGGGATTTCGACGCGCCGGGGCTCAGACGACCGCGCCCATGATCGCGCCGGCGATCACCAAGCCCACCGCCGCAAAAATGGCCAGGCCGACATAAAAAAGCACGGGCCCGAAATTGCGCAGCGCGGACAGCGAGATGAGCGCGACGACGAAGCCGACGAAGCCGACCAGGGCCTTGATGCCGGGCCCCAGATCGGCGATTTGCGTGAGTGCCGAGGTCAACGGACCGGTGATGCCCGTGAAGGCCACGAGGTCCAGTGCGTGGCTCGGGAAGGCGAGGGCCAGGCCAACGAAGGCGATGACCATCAGGCAGAGGAAGCCGGCGAGCTTGCGCGTGGGCGAGCGCAGAGCGGCCGGGATGGGAGTGGACAGGATGGCAGTGCTCATGAAAGTGCTCCAGCGAAAAGGACGAGACGACGGGTGGGATCGGGTGTCGGTACGGGTTGGCGCGTGGGCGGGGTGGCGGACCGGGGTCCAGTGCTGGTGAAGGCTGTCTGCCGCTCAGGGCGGGTCGTGGCCGTCGATGCGGTAGCGGATCTCGACGCGGCGGTTGTTCGCCCGGCCGGCCGGGCTGTCGTTGGATTCGGCGTAACAGCACGCGCCTTGCGCGTCGACGCTCACGCGCGGCGCGATGGCGGGCGACAGAGCCAGAAGTTGGCGCAGTACCGCCTGAGCGCGGGCCTTGGCGAGGCCGTCGTTCGTGGCCGCAGGGCCGGTGCTGTCGGTACGGCCGCTGAGCGTGATCTCGCTCGCCTGGGCCAGCCGCGGCGCTACCTCGCGCAGCGCCGCGCGGGCGCTCGGCCCCAGCTGCGCGCTTGCGAACGGGAAGTGCACGGAGACCTGCTCGAAGGCCGGCGGCTCTGGTGCCTTGGCGGGGACCGAAGCGATGGGCGGCGGAGTACTCTCTTCGAGCTCGACGTCGGCACTTCTCGGCAAGGCGGGCGTTGCCGACGCGGCCGGGGCTGTGGATTGCACAGCGGCCGGTGCCAGGGTCTTGGGCGTGCGCTGCGGGCAGGCGTCGCCGCGGCACAGTGCGAATGCCGCTCCGTCGCCATGTCCCCGCTGCGCCAGCTGTGCCCGTGCGATGGGCGTTGCCGGTGCGGGCGGAGCGACCGGCGCGGGCGGTGTCGCCGCGCACGCCGCGATGGCCAGGCATGACGCTGCGGCGCTGGGGCGCCACGCTGGCATGTGCGTCCTGCGCGTCATGGCGCGACCCTCACGTGCAGGTCGCGGCGCTGCGACGGAACCGTGGTGGCGGTCGGCCAGGCGGCCAGCGGCGTGCGGTTCTGACGTACCGCCGGCAGGTGCCGGTACACCTTCCAGGCGTAGGTGGCGCGCGCCTTGGTGCAGGCCTCGCCCTTGAGCTGGCTGCAAGCGGCGTTGTAGGCACCCACGGCATTCCAGGTGATGCCGTGGCGGGCGAAGCTGTCAGCCATGAGCCAGGCGCCCACCTGCAGGTTGATGCAGGGGTCGTAGAGATCGGCCTCGCGGATGCCGAAGCCGGCGAGCTTGGGCAGGTGCCGGCTGTTGATCTGCATCAGTCCGATGTCGTAGCTGCCGGTGCGTTGCGCATGTGCGCGGTTCACCGCCTTCGGGTTCAGGTTCGACTCGGTGCGTGCAATGGCATAGAGCAACTCCGGCGCCACGCCGTAGCGCTGGGCCGCGGTGTCCCAGCACGGTGTCGCCAGCACCGGCATGGCACACGTGATCGACCACACGAAAACGACAACCGGACGCATCGAAGCCCCCCGAAGGTGTTCAGGACCAATCCGCCACTGGACGAGCGCAGGGCGGGCGCGGGGTGGGGACCGGCAGTGCCGGTCAGGGTCTAGTGCGGGTGGGGCCGTGGAGGCGGCTGGCGGGAGCCGTGGCCCGTTCGGGTCGGTGCGGGTGGGCGGCGTGACGCCGCAGGGTCAGCGCCGCTGTTGCGGCGCGCGTTGGACCAGATGGCGCTCCACCATGTTGCGGCGCGCCTGGCCGAGTACGGCCGCGCCGGATGGATCGTCCTGCTGGCACAGGGCTACGCAGGCGGTGGTGATCTGGTCGAGTCCGAACTTGGGGTTCGGATGCCTGTTCACCGGGGAACATTGCAGGTTATGGAGCAACTCGTACTGGGATCGCCACAGTGATTCGCGTCGGCGCGGCGTGGTCGGCGAGCGCATGACCAGATCCGTTCCGAGAAATCCGAAAATGCGCTCGGCGGCGTCGCCGCGGGTGAAGACGATGGCCACGCAGGCACTGAGCAGATCCGGGATGCGGAACGTGGGCGATACGTTGTCGCCGCTGCGCAGCAGCGCATACAGCCAGTTGTGTTCTTCCGTCCACAGGCGGGTTTCGACCACGTCGGTGGCGTCAATCCCGCCCGCGGATGGCAGGTCTGGAAGGTGAATGTTCGGCATGGCAGTCAGCATGGCGTCGGTCCTCGTGTCCCGGAGTGCAATGAACACGCTCATGAGCGCATGGACGTAGGGTATGAGCGGGCGGCGCGAACGTCGCCTCGCAATGCCGCTCTTCTGAGGGGTGTTTCGCGATCAGCGTCCCAAGGCGCCCGGACAGGCCGGGGCGTGAAGGCGGATGGTGTCCGGCACGCGAGGCTCCGCGCGCGTCAGGCTTCGGGCAGTTGCGGCGCGTACAGCGGAAGCTCGTCGAGGGTTGGGGCCTCGGCATCGAAGAGCAGCCATTCGACTCCCGCCTGCGCCGCCAATTCGCTGATCAGGGCCAGGTCGTGCTCGACCGGCGCACGGTGCGGCGCAGTGCCTACATGGACCAGTCCGCCGAATTCGGTGGGATAGGCGTTCACGGAAAGCGCGTTGGTCTGCAGTTTCGCGCGTGTAGTGGGCAACAGGTGCGATAGCGAAACGACGGCAATGGTTTCGGCCAGTTCCCGTAGGCGGCCGATGCCGGCAGTGTTCATGCTTGGGCCTTCGCAAGGGTGGTGTGGTTCGAGGATGAAACCCATGCGCCAGGAAGATCTGCTGAAAATTCTGTGGGTGATCGTCCGTGGTGCGATTGCCATCATAAATCCACTATGCGGGAATGCCTATTTCCTCGCCACGGCACGCCCACGACCCTGTGCTCACTGCACTGGGCGATGCCATTCGCCGAAGCCGGCGCGCGCGAGGCATCTCCCAGGAGGATCTCGCGCACGTCAGCGCCGTGGACCGTTCCTACATGAGCAGCATCGAGCGCGGAGTCCAGAATCCCGGCCTCGTCTCCATCGTTCGCATTGCGCGCGCGATGGACATGACGGTCACCGAACTGATGGCAGAGGCGGAGTTGTAGCGGGTTCCCCCGGCTCAGGCGCGTCGGTGGAAATGAGCGATGGCGCGGCCGAGCAGCACGGCCATTGCGATGGGAAACCCGGCCAACGATGCCGGATGCAGGTGCACCGGCAACACGAAGGCGACGATGGTGGAGCAGGCGGTGATGATCAGCAGCGAGCACCACACGGCGAACATCTCGGGGTCGTGCTGCAGGAATTCCTTGGACCGGATGACGCGCACCAGCGCGCCGTCGGTGGCCGCGACCAGCACCAGGGGGAGCAGCCAGGGCAGCCATTCGAGCAGGCTCGACAGGCGATAGCTCGCGAGCATGAGCAGGGCGTCCACCGAACGGAAGTAAGGGTTGTCGAACAGGCGCTGGTTGACCGTGGCCATCTCGACCGCCACCGCGCCGTTGATGCCGGGCGTTCGGGGCATGTCGCGGGCCGCTGGCAGCGGACTGGCTTGCGCCGCATCCGACTGCAGGCGCATTGCGCGATCCAGCATCCGATGGGCCGGCTGCGGTCCCCAGAACGCGACGGCCGCTTCGTGCTCGCTGCGCAGCTGCCCCAGGAAGCGCACCGGCGGATGCGCCGAGGGTACGTAGAGCACCAGCACGAGCAGCATTACCAGGGAGACGACTGCGACGGCACGGATCATGCCGCGACCTCTTCAGTATGAACGTCGGCGTCAAGATCGGGGTCGATGATCGGGAAGCGGCCCTTGATGATGCGTCCGCCCGATACCGATGCGAAGTACTGCAGATTGGGCAGCTTGCCCAGTACCTCGGCGGGCACCACCTCCTCGAAGCTCTCTGTGAGTTGCGTCGAATAGCTCGATGAGAAGTCTCCCAGGTGCGCGTCGGCGCCGTGGCTCAGGCCGACGCGCACCGTATGGATGGCGGTCTTGCCGAAGGTCTCGGTGACGAAGTCCTGCGTCGGCCGGTCTTTGGTGCGCAGGGCGATCAGGTTGTTCAGGTTTCCGACCGCCATGCGCGCAGCGTCCTCGCTGCCGAGGCGCTTGGCCAGGTCGGCCAGGGTCTGCATCGCGCAGGTCGTGAAGATGCCGCCCTCGGCGCCCTTGTTGAGGATCTCGATCAGCGGCTGGTTGATGACGTTCGAGACTTCATCCACGAACAGCGAGATGCGCTGGTAGGTGCCGAGGTTGTAGCGCATGCCCGCGCGCGCGGCCTGGTCGGCCAGGGCCAGCGCGCCGATGGCGGAGGCCACCGAAGGATCCGGCAGCGAATCCAGACACATGTAGAGGACGTGGCCGCCGCGTTCGATCTTCTCGAAGTTCATGATCGGGCGTTCGTCGTCCGCATCGAACGGGTCGGGCGACAGGCTGCGGCCCAGGTCGCCCGAAGTGAGCATCGAGAGGATCGGCAGCAGATTGGCCGTGATCTTCTGGTAGTGTTCCCTGTTGTGCCGAAACGTGCGGACCTGGGCGTCGAGCGTCTTGTTGCGCTGGTTCTGGGCCACGTGGTGCTCGTAGTAGGCGACGAAGGCCATCAGGTCGGCGCTGGCCGCTTCCGAAGGGCGGCGCATGTTGCCCTTGTGTGCGTCATGCAGCAGCTTGCGCATCTCGGGCTGGTCGCGCCAGCCGTTGCCGAGCAACTGCTCGTAGAAGCGCCGCAGCGAGGCCTCGAGGACCGGCTCGATGCCGCCTTCGATGTACTTGGTGAGCTTGATGAGGTTGGGGCGCTCTTCGAGTTCGACGAGGCCCTGCACCACGACGTTCACCGCATCCCAGCCGAAGGCCGAGAAGGCGCCCGCAGTGTCGGGCGGCATGATCGACTGGATGCGCGACGCGATCTCGGTCGGCTTCTGCCAGTTGAACGTGAAGTCCAGCCGGACGCCTCGGTCGGGGAAGGCGGGGTGGAACTCCATGAAGGTGTCCGGCTCGCGGTAGTCCGCGCAGGCGCGCTCGACGATGCGCTTGAGCCGACGGCTGTTCTTTGGGTCGATCACGATCACGACGTCGCCGCGGCGCACGGCCTGGGTGATCAGGTTGGCCAGCGCCACGCCCTTGCCGGATTGCGTGGTGCCCACCAGCAAGGTTCCGCCTTCGAAGTTCTGCAGTGGCCGATGCAGCGGGTGCTCGACGGGCTCCACTCCGTGGATGTACGGCAGGCCGATCTCGGCGTCGGGCTGGGCGGCATGCCCCTGGCCGAGCAGGCGCTGCAGCCAATGCGGGACGGTGAACTCCCGGTAGTCCACTTTCGAGAGTTCGTACAGACGCTGCGCATGCACCGGACGCCATTCGAAGCCGAAGCCGAGGAACACCTGGGCGGCGTCCTCGCTCAGGCGGGCGAGCTGCCGCGGGCCGATGACCTGGATGCGACGGCCGCTCAGCGAACCGCGCAGGCGCAGCACGCGCACGGCCTGGCCGAAGCGGTGCAACGCCATGGTCGAGCAGGCGCCAGCGATCGCCAGAGACGGAAGCAGCGGCAGCGTTCCCGCAGCGGCCACGCACGTGAAGTAGCAGGCGGCGACCAGCCAGGACATGCCGGCGTGCGCCTCGAAGGCGGTGCGCCAGGGCATCTCGTAGCGACGGACAAGCATGTCATTGGCTCCTGCGCCCCGTGCGCAGGGCGGACGCCCCCGGGGCTTCGGACGCGCCCGAGAGGGCAAAGGCATGCGGGTCGAGGCCTTCGACGTGCGTGGACATGAGGACGATGCCATGCACCGTGGTATCGCGGATCTGGCGGGTTACCGCGGACGGGCCGCCCGAGGGCGGGCGAAGAATCATCCGGGCATCGTCGAGGGCGCGGATCGCGATGCCAGGCTGGACCCCGCGATGCTCGAATTGCGTCAGAGGAATGAAGAAGCCTTCGGCCTCGGTGATGATGTCCGGTGCTTCCGTGCCGTCGTCGAGGGCTGCCAGGATGTCGACAAGCGCTGTGCGAACGGCGGGGTTCAGCCTGAGCGGCGCCAGCAACTTGACAGAGGGGCGGGGGGCCAAGGGTTGGGCCGGCGCCGTGGAAGTCCCTGTTTCGTTCGGACCTGCGATCGTTGGAGGGGAATCATGTGCCGTGCTTTCGGCGGGGGGATCGATCAGCGACAACTGCATTGCCGATCCGCCCGATGCTGAAGATGGTGCAACCGTGGGCGCGGCCGGGGCCGCTGGCAAGGCCTTTGCAGCCGGCGGTGCGTTGTGCTGCGCCTTTGAGTCAGATGGTGTTGGAATAAGGTTGGCCTCCAGTGCACTAGGCGGCGGCTCAAGACCTGCTAGCAGGATGGCGGAGCTGGTGAGCTTGACGGCCTCCATGGGTGCCTTGGCACCTGGCGGCTGGATCGTCCAGGTTTGTCGCGCCGCTTCGGCTGCCACAAATACGCCTGCCTCCAGTAGCAGCTCCAACAGGGTCTGCGGAGATTTTGGGATACCGACGAGTTGGTCGTTCTCGAGAAGAGCCAGCACATCTTCGGCCGCGCCGGGCCAGACCAGGAAGAGCCCTTCCGGCCCCAGCCAGACGCGGCTTTTGTCACGGTTGGCCGTCCAGGCCGAGTGGCCGGCCGCGAGGCGGCGCAGCGCATCCACCAGGTAGCGCTCGAGGTGCGAGCCGTACTGAGGCTTGCCGTAGCGGTCGGCGCTGGCCAGCAGGTTGCGGTCGATCACCAGCGCCAGCGAGCGGCGCACAAGTTCGTCGAGCACGTTGTGTTCGCGGTACTGCGGGATACCGCCGATGCTGGCCATGAGTTGCGGCACGATGACGGCGTTGCTGCTGCCCAGCATCTGGAGCACCGTGGCCGGAACGACATGCGGCAGCGCGAAGAGTCCCAGGCCACGCGACTCGCGCGCGTTTGCGCGCCAACGCACGAAGTAGCGGTCCACGCCCCGGGATTCGAGCCACGGCGCCAATCCTCCCAGGAATGCCGGCCATTCCTCGCCGTCGGCGGTGGTCACGATCAGGTGCGACAGTACCCGATGCAGTTCGCAGCACAGGCCGCCGATGAAGGTTGCTATCCGCCAGCGCGGCTCCAGCTCGCGGCGCTCGGAGATCGTCGAGCGACCTGAGAAGATGTGCGCATCGGTTCCCTGCAGACTGAAAAAGGCGGTCTCCAGTCCCAGTTGCAGCAGGCCACCCGGCGTATGGAAGTAGTTGCCGGCGGTCGCAGGCAGCAGGTGCACGAAGCGCGCGTAGCCTTGGATCAGCGGCAGCAGATCGCGCTCGAAGGTGGCGCGGTCCGCGCCGAAGCACAGCTTGATGCGCGCCAGCAGTCCTTGGTGGAGCGCGAGAACGGGGACCAGCGGCAACGCCTCGAAGCCGGGATCCGAGGAAGAGAACGAATGTGCAGCGGTGCCTGGTGGCGAAGGGCTTGGAGCCATCGAAGAATCTCCGTGCCTGTGCGGTCGGATGGAGATCCATTGTTCAGGGTTGGCTATGGCTTGGCCGTTGGCAATGGGGCCGGAGTGACGGGGGTTTCGCCATCGGCACCCCGAATTGGAGCGAGGTGAACGATGATGTCCGCGGAGATTGGGGGTGGCACGACATAGGACGCGGTCAATCTCGGATCCCGACCATGCCGGTCCAGCAATTGGCAGAACGGGCAAGAGCGCGATGCCGTATCCATGCCGCCCAGCGTGTCGAGGAACTCGCTGCCGCAACGGGGGCACGATGCCAGCTGGAAACTCGCCGCCTTCGCTATCCATAGCCCTTCAGTATGGGCAGCAAGGTCGAAGGCGCGATCGAAGCTGATGCGCAACGGTTGCCGGTGCATCGACTGGTAATAGCGGTACGCCTCCACGAGGGCTTCGGCCGCAGGGCACCCCAGTTGGCGCAGCCGGCCGAAGTTGGCGACAATGACGGACGCTTCGATCCGGTGCGGCAGGTTCGCACCGTGATACCACTCACGGGAATCCGGTGCGCGGCCGCGTGGCGGGAGTGCCTGGCCGCTGAAAAGCAAGTGCAACAGTTCCCGCGGACGCAGGCCGGTGAGGTGATGAATGGTTCGGATGCGTGCTCCCAGCGTGGCGCAGTCTCGGGCCAAAGCCAGCATCCGCATGCGATGGCCGATTTTTGTTCCCGGCATTCAGCGGGTCACCTGGATGGGATCCAGCGACGGAGGGAAGGGCGGGCGCACCGCAGCGAGCGTGCCGACCAATGAGGGCGGCGAGTCGACCAATGCGAGAAAGTCGTTCCTGGGCACGAACAGCGATGTGTCGCCGACGGCATGCACGAGAGACCAGATCTCGGACGGCTGCATCGTACGCAGGCGCTCGGCCTGGGTGGCGTGCAGATGGAATTTGCGGCAGGTCTCCACCAGGTCTCGCTGCGCACCCACGAGGATCACGTGGAGCAATTGCAGGTTGGTGGATTGCACATCGGACAGATGCAGGTGGCGCATGATCGGTTCCTCATATCCCGGTTGTGTGGTTCAACGATGTTTCACGACGTCCTCGGAGCGAGTTGATGGGGGCTTTTGGGGATACAGCATATGCTGCGCTTTGCGCGAAATCCCGCATCCCAAGCTGCGCGCGGAGAGTCCGCAGGACTTGCCACCGACAAATGGCAGCTTTGGAGATTGATTTCGCATTCGCGCACATCCGGTAACAAAAGTAGCAGTACAACACGCGATTTGCGATCGGCAAGGAGACAAGCGTGACACCCATAACCACTGCAGCGCGCTGCCCCACGAGGCGCGCGCCTACCCCGCGAATGAAAGGGCTTGAAGGTGGCCTGCGTGCCAGGGCTGGGCACATAGGCCGCGAAGCCGCAGAGGTCGATCTCGACCTCGTTCCTGGTGTGCGTGATCGTCTGCATGCCAGACTGGTCGCCATGGGCATACCCGCCACGAAGGAGGTGTCCTATGTGGCCGGCATCACGCAGCGAGCCGCGCAAAGCGTGCGCCGCTGGTTTGATGCACGCGAGCCCGGGTTACCGGACCTCGAATCCTTTGCTCGGCTGTGCATCGGCCTGGGGTGCAGCGCGGACGAGATCATTGGGGCCCTTCATCGCGAAGGGCACGATCCGGCTCGCTGCGCTCACATGGTCCAGATGGCCAACTGCATTCGCGCGATCACCGATTCGCTGGCCCGCAGGGGCGAACTGGGAATTCCGGTCCGTGTGCCTGGCGACGAAATGGCACCACGCCTGAAGGCCGGGGACATCGTGTTCGTGAAAACGGCCATCACTCGTATCGAAGGCAATGGCATCTACGCATTCACCCGCGACGACGAACTTCTTATCCGCCGCGTGGAGCAGCGAATTGACAAGAGCATCGTGCTTCAGTGCGACAACAAGGCCTATCGGGATCATGAATGGAAAGGGGCGGCAGCAGCCGCGCGTTCCGGCGTCAAGCTGCTTGGCAAAGTCCATGGCGGGATCAGCGTGCAGGTGTTCTGAAGGAAGCCATTCTGTGCCAATGGCGGGCTGCAGGAGGGATTGACCCTCCTGCAGCCGCGACACGTTTCTCAGGCGGCTTCGGCCAGCGGCTTCCACTCGGATGCCGACAACTCGATGAGCTTGCCGCCCAGGACCTCGAACTCTGTGGCCCGGTCGTAGTCCTCGACTTCCTGGCTGAAATGCGTGACCGCGTTCACCAGGCCGTAGCCCGACAGATCGCCACCTGCCACCAGGTGGCGCAGCACCCCTGACCGTTCCGCTTCGTTGAGCGTATAGCGCTGGGCCAGCACCTCCACACTGTGCACCGGGTCGCCGACGAGCTTGATGCCCATGGTCCTTTGCATCTTGGCCGCAGCTTGATGGAAAGTCACTTCCGACACCGCTGCCTGCACGACGTCGCGGACCTTGAGGAAGAACGCTTTGTCGTCGGCCTGCAGGGTGTCGTCCTGGTAGACCGTCACGCCTTCATCGTCCTGTGCGAGAGAACGCCCGACGTGCGTCTTGCGCAGGGCGCGGTCGGCGACGATGAGGCCGTTGCGGCACACCAGGCGATAAAGCAGCGGCTGCACAGACAGCGTGCCCTGGCCCACCTCGGAATTCGAGATAGCGATGCCTGCCTGCACGATGTCGCCGGGCGCCATCTCGAACTTCAGCTGCGGCGTGACGCACTTGATGTACATGCGCGTCTCGGTCAGCTCCACGGACTCGAACCGGAGGTCGGGCAGGCCCTTGAGGATGGGCAGGACATGCACGGCCAGGTCGTAGTTGTCCAGACGCCGGTAGCGGTCGGACAGCACGGCGCGCACCTGTCCGTCGAGGGTGCGCAGCAGGCGCCGGTCGGGCTCGCTTTGCAGCCAGGTGTTGACGTTGCGGTCCAGCAGCGCCGGCTGGCTTTCGCGCATGCGTTCGAAATAGGCATACGGGATGTTCAGCTTGTCGGCGAGTTGTCGGCGCGCGAGCGATGTCACGCCATATGCCGCCGGTCCGCTTGCCTCCTCGACCACGAGGGTCGTTCCACCGCCTTCGCTAGTGCTGTGGCGCACGAGCGGCGAGGACACCACCAGATCCTTCTTGGTGTCGAGCTGGCGCTCCAGCTCCTGGGCCAGATTCAACAGGGTACGTCCACTTCTCATGACAATCTCCTTCGGAAAGAAAGAAGCGGGAACGGCAGAGCCCCGGCGGGGATGCGCATCCCCGCATGGGCTGATGAAGGACCGGCGTGAGCCGGCCCGCGATCGCGCAATCTGGTTGCGCGCAGAACTCCCAGGCTGCCTTCGCCGCGTGAACGGCCTGGTCTGGCAGCGACCAGGGGAGAAACCTTTTCAGCGCAGACGCGCGGGAGGCGAATCTGCGTTGAAAAGGCGGGATGGGCGAGATGCCCATCCCAGCAAGGGTCACGCGGCCTGCAACAGCAGGGCTTCCTGCCGCTGCCGCCAGACGTCGGCCCAGTCGGAGCCGATGCGCCGGGGCAGATGCGGGCGCACTTCGCGGCGACCGCGGTGACAGGGCTCCCTCATGAGCCGGCGGGCGAGCGCGTAGGTGCTGGCTTGGCCGGTGAAGTCGCCGTCGGCATCGTTGTCGCCGTAGATGCCCACGCTGACGACTGTCTCGGGGATCCAGATCTTTTCGAGGTTGCCTGCGCTGAGTGCGCACCACACGGGCCTGCCGGTCGCCAGGAACACCGCGATGCCGGTCTCGATACCTTCGCAGACCGCGAGGTCTTCGGTCGCTTCGGCCAGCCGCACGGCGGCACCAGCAAAGCCACTGCTCAGCACCTTCTTTGCATCCGGCGCATCGAGCTTTCGGCCATCGCGCAGATAGGTGCGGTGCAGCGTCACCGCGCCCTGCGCGTCCTGCACGCTGGCCAGCATGGCGGGGTATTCCGCGACCTTGCGGGACTTGGCTGCCCCCTCCTTCTGGTAGTAGCCCAGCGCGGGGTGGAAGCGCAGCGAGGGCGGATAGTTACGGAGCGCGAGTCCTCGGCCACGCAGGTAGCGGTCCACCTCGTCGCCGAGGGTGATGGGCCGCGCCTCGTTCCAGATGCGCTGCGCAAGCTTCTTCATCCGGTCCGGTGTCGGCTCATCGGCCGGCCTGGCCGGAGGCAGAACCCCCAGCAGTTTCTCGACGGCGCACAGCGCGGTGTGGAAGTCCATTCCCTTGCATGCCTGCAGCAGCTTGAAGCCGCCGCCTGGACCGCACTTGCGGCAGTGGTAGTTCCCTTCGCCGAATTTGTCGGTGTACTGGAACCGGTCCTCTCCGTCGCAGCACACGGGGCAGGCCATGGGCTTGCGTTTGAGCATGCGTTCGTCCAGCCCCATGGCACCGAGAATGTCGGTCCAGCGCCCGTGCGCACGGCGTTTGGTCGCGTCCACACGGGCGGCGTATTCAGCGTTCTGCATGGCGGTCTCCGTCCTGCTCCCGCTCTTCGGCCGGGTGCCCAGTCGCGATGTGATGCGCGCCTGCTAGCCGGGCGCTCTTCAGCACTTTGGTGGCCGGCGTGAACCGGTCGGCGAAGGCGCGGCGCTCGGGGCGCAGGGTGCCTTCTTGCTCGATGCGTACTTGGATCTTCATGGAGATCTCCTGTGAGGCCAGGACTCTGCCCCAGCGGGACGGTCCGCTGGCTGTGGCGAAAATCAGGCAGTGCCATCGATGTCGCGGGACACCGATGCAGTGAACAGCTGGCCGCAGGCCAGTGCCTGGGCCAGGCCGTGCTGCTCGAAACTCGAGGGAAGCAGGTGCCGGCTGTCCAGGATGTCGCCGTGCATGTCCAGGCGCTCGACCTTGAAGCCCAGCGGGTGCCAGTGCACGCGGTAGATCAGCCTGTCGGCACCGGCAATGACGAAGGCCCTGCCGGCCTGGCCGGTCACGACTTCGCTTTCCTTGACGAGGTATTCGATGTCGTCCAGCGCCCTGACGGGGAGCAAGGCCTCCGACGGCTTCGGGTGGCGTGCGGCGTAGTGCATGGTTTGACCCTTCATTCGTTGTCCGGCCCACAGGCCGGACGGGAAATCGCCGCCGTGGCGCCGAGGCGGACAGTCCGTGCATCGGCCGCAAGCGGCGGCTTGCCTTCCGCTGCCACGCCCGCAGGCGCGGAGCAGTGAGGTGGCGTGTCCTCGCGCATGGCTTCTTCCATCGCGATGGCATCCTGGTAGTCCAGGTGGCTGGCGAACCCATAGGCCACGAAGATCGCCAGGAGGCAGAGAACGTCCTTCCATTCGGTCATGGCGGACTCCTTTCAAGTTGCAGGGTGGGGCGGGGCGCGCCCCAGGGGTTGGGGCTTCAGGCCGGAGCAGTCAGGCGAAGAGATCGCCCTCGAGGGCGGTGCGCCGGATCGCTTCGTTGATCCACTGAGGGTTGCGGGCCAGACGGGACTCGATCCATTCGGGGTGGTCCACGATGGCCTCACGCACCCAGCTCGGGTAGCGCATCAGGGTTTGGCGAAGCCAGCTGCGCACGGCACAGCGGATGACGTCCCGGACTTCCTCGACGTCGACCAAGCCGCAATACGGCAGGGGCGACAAAGGGCTGCAGCCCACCACGCGAAGGCAGGAGACGAAGCTGAATGGCTTGCGATCCTTCTCGCGCTCGGTGAACACCCAGCGCAGCGTGTCGAACTTCTCTTCGAGCGGTGTCTCGGGATCTGCCAGTCGGCCGATCTCCTTGAGCAGCCGCCAGTGCAGCAGCACGATGTCTTCCTCGCTCCATTCGACGGGGGACCTGTCGTCCGGGTCATCGAGCATTGCCGCGGCAGTCGCGGGTGGAACGACGTGCGCATTTCCAGCCTGCAGCCGTTCAAGCAGGACCTGGAAGGCCGTCCGCTCGGCGTGCATGCCTTCGGGCAGGATCCCGATCGGCGGGCAAGTACGGATCTCGGATGAGATGCTGGGGCTCAGCATGGTTGGCTCCTTGGGATGACGGCAGGAGCCAACGCACCGATCTAGAGGCTGTTAGCCCCCAGGGGGTGGATGAATGAACGGATCCGTGTGGCGGATCAGGGATTCCAAGGCTGGCTTGGACACGGCGCGATGCGCCGTGGGGCCGGTGCGCCAGCGACCGGCAGGGAGAAAGCTTTCGGCACCAGGCCGAGGGCGTGGGAGCCCCCGGGGCTGGCCTCGAAAGCCGCCGGCGGGAAGCATGCGTAGAGACAGCGATCCCGAGCGTGCCGTGCTCAGACCGTGCCGACGGAACTCCAGGGCTTGCCAGGGGTGCAGGGCCAGCTACTGCATGGCTCCCACGGTAGGGGCCGAACCCTTATGCGTCAATGCCCGAAGCGCCATCAGTCCGCCCCGATGCCGAAAGCAGCCTGACTTCGTGGCCGTTTCGCGTGGCGATGCGCCAAGGTCTTGCCGATCATTTCTCCGAAGCTCGTTGCACCAGGAGAAGATGACTATGGCCGACCTCGATTTCGTCAAGCACGACCAGGGGGGTGTCAATGCCCGCATCCTTGCCCGAGAAACCAAGGCCGACTTCCGGCGAGTGGAGGCCGCGAGCCTGAAAATCAAGGCCAGTTTTGCGAGCGCCGAGGGCAAGCGCCTGTTCATCCGGTACTTCAATACCTTTCAGCTGGGCATCCATTTCATCTCGGTGATCTCACGAACCCGGCTCAATCATGAAGACGTCGCGAAGGTCGAGACGCTCATCCGAGAACAGGTGGACAAGGTTGCCGAGCAACTGAACCAAGCTATTGACGGGGCCGAGGCTCTGTTTAAAGCCAACGGCATCACGAGCGTCGCTACCTATGACACGGTTGCCCTGGAACTGGAGGTGGGCGTGCTGTCCTCCAGCAGTCGCAGGTATCTTGAGATCCTGGGCAAGTTGGATCAATTGATGCCTTTGCTGCAGACCCTGGAAATCCATGAGGTCATCACAGCGCAGGCAGTCGACATCGAGCGGGCTGCGCTCAAACGCAGGGTGCGCGACGTCGCGAACGGTGCCCGAAATCTGGCGTCGCGGTTGCGGCGCGAGATGAATGCACTAGATAGTCGTCGCCCAGCCAGCGACATGGAAACGATGGCAGATGCACAAGAGCCTAGCGGTGGAGCAGGACAGGGTGACGTCGGCAACCTGACTGAGTTTCCAAGGGAACACGAGGGTCTTGCCGGGGCTGGCGCTGCTACTGGGAGGTTGGAAGACCCAAAGCGCGATGAGCTCACAGCGGATCCCCAGTAGAGAGAAGGCATCGCCATGCACAAACGGAAGCGCTTGCGAGGGTTTTTCTCCGCACTGCTCATACTAGGGCGCCAGCAAGCACGTGAAGCTTGTAGAGTAGACGGCAGCAATGGAGATGCTCATCGGGCCTTCCATTGCCCGCCCAGCAAGATGGGCACGTCGCAGTCGTCACCTGCCTGCTGACAGCCTTGGGAGGCTTCCTGAAGTGTGCTGGCGATTCGTGCATGCGCGCGCGTCGTCCCACGTCTCCCCCTCTTTGCCCGACCGGACCGTCGGCAAAGATGCGTAAGTCCTGCGTTCCTTGGCAGCGGAACCCTTTCGACCAACACCGCTGCGACAGAGCTGGTTATCCCTCAGATCTCGGACATAGATCCGGGAAAGGAATGATCATGCAAGACACTTCTTCGCTTAAGCCCGTGCGCTCCGGCCAGCACACCGATCTCATGACGCTACCCCACACTGGCTTTGTGCGCCAGAGCCTGCTGCTCAGATTCGTACCATTTTCCAAATCAACGCTCTGGAGGCGGGTGAAGGCGGGTCTGTTCCCTGCGCCTGTCCGGATTTCCGTCGGCATAACGGCATGGCGGGCAGAAGATGTCCGTCACTGGATCGCGGAGCAGAAATAGCCGCGTATTGATAGCTTGGTAGGCAAGAGGTACATCCCCATTCTCCTGCAAGGTAAGTAGGGGAGGCGGGGCGATACAGCCTCGAATCTATTGCATGAAGGGGCGGAGTAAGACTTGGATCGCTGGCGGTGCAGGGCGAGCGCGAGGTGGAGCCAATCCTGAGAGTCTGCGCAAGATTTTGTTTGCAGCGCGAAGTAGAGGGAGAGATCGCTGAGCACACAGTCGGTTGCGTGTCAGCGTGCAAGCGGTCTGTCCGCCTCTGAGAGGAAGTCGGATGATTTCCTTGAAGAATTCCGAGAAAATTCCATATTTGCCAAACTCACGTGCAGGCCCTGCACCCGATCGAAGGCCCCATCGGCGACGAAACGCATGATGTCCCAGCTGCCGCGCAGGGCCGTCCAGCCCCCCGCCGTCCTCGTCGAACGCTAGTCCGTTGACGCGGCCTGAGCCCTTGGCCACCTTCCCCGACAATTAGCTCCGCGCCTGATGAATCCACCCATGCAAATCGTCCACACCATCTCTGACCTGCGCGACGCCCTGGCGGGTCGCGGCCGTCCCGCCTTCGTGCCCACCATGGGCAACTTGCACGACGGCCACTTGGCCCTGGTGCGCCAAGCCAAGCCGTTGGGCAGCGTCATGGTGGTCAGCATTTTTGTCAACAGGCTGCAGTTCCTGCCGCACGAGGACTTCGACAGCTACCCGCGAACGCTGGAAATAGACGCTGGCAAGCTGCACGCCGAGGGCTGCGACGTGCTGTTCGCGCCTGCCGAAAAAGACTTATACCCGCAGCCGCAAACCTTCAAAGTGCAGCCCGATCCGCGACTGGCTGACATCCTGGAGGGACACTTCCGTCCAGGCTTCTTCACCGGCGTGTGCACGGTAGTGATGAAACTGCTGGCCTGCGTGTTCAGCGGCGGCCCGGGCACGGCCGTGTTTGGGCGCAAGGACTACCAGCAGGTCCTGGTGATCCGCCGCATGGTGGAGCAGTTCGCGCTGCCCATCGACATCGTGACCGGCGACACCTGCCGCGCCGGCGACGGTCTGGCGCTGAGTTCGCGCAACGGCTATCTGGACGAAGCAGAACGTGCCCAGGCCGTGCAACTGAGCCAGGCGCTACGCGCGCTGGCCGATGCGGCGCTGCAGCTAGGCGCCAGCCTGCCCGCGCTGGAGGCCCAGGCGGTGGAGCGCCTGCGCAAGCAGGGCTGGCAGCCCGACTACCTAACCGTGCGCCAGCGCGCTGACTTGCTGCCGCCTGCAGAGGCTCCGCAGCCGGGCCAACTCGTGGTTCTGGGCGCGGCGCGCCTGGGCGGCACGCGGCTGATCGACAACTTGGAATTCTGAGCACCGCACCCCGGCCCGTCCTACTCGCGGTTCATACCTTTCCAGTTTGGAAAAGGACAGTTTTATGGAGCCGCACAGGGGGCGGCTGTGCACACGAACATGAGCAATCAACATACGATGGATACGCCGTGACCCTCAAGATCCGCAACGAAACAGCATCCGATGTAGCGGCCATCGAGGCCGTCACGATAGCGGCGTTCCATGATGCCGAGCACACCAGCCACACTGAGCACTTCATTGTGAACGCGCTGCGTCATGCGGGGCAACTCACGCTGTCGCTGGTGGCTGACGACGATGGAGCGGTGGTCGGCCATGTGGCGATCTCGCCGATACGGCTCTCCATTGGCCCTGCGGATTGGTTCGGCCTGGGGCCGTTGTCGGTCTTGCCGCAGCGGCAGAGGCAGGGGATCGGCGTGCAACTCATGAACCATGCCATAGCGCAACTGCGTTCGATGGGCGCGTCGGGCTGCGTGCTCCTGGGAGATCCGCACTACTACCAACGCTTTGGTTTCAAGGCCGAGAGCGCACTGGTGCTGCCCGATGTGCCGCCTGAGTACTTTTTGGCCATTGCCTTCGAAGGGGCAATTCCGGCGGCTGTGGTGGCCTACCACGATGCATTCAACTTAAAAGCCGCAGAAATGTGCCGCTGAGTCAGCACGGGCGCGGCCTTGAGCTGATTCGGCACACTCACCCTACGGATGAAGCAAAACGTAAGGTGCTGACAACGCGCGGGTCAATTGCCGAGACCCCACAGATGTAGGCGGTGGATACGCTGGGTGGGCGCGTGCGCGTCCAACGGAAGGGAAGCGGGGAGGCCACGCCGCAGGAGCTGCCGCGCGCCATCCATTCAGGGGAGGGAATCGCGCGCGGGCGGCGCAGGCAGCTCACAACTTGTTAGCGTTTCATTGCATGGAGGCTTCGTTTCCCGCACTCTTGAGGCTTACCCAGAGTCAACAACGCCAACAAATGCTCGACGTTTGCGACTGATCAACGGTATTCAGAATGAATCTCCCGTGAGTGCCAGATGAGCCTTCCCGGTGATAGCAGAGTGCATTCATGGGACGGGTCGCCGTGCCTCTAGCGATTGCGCTGCAGGGGCTGAAAATCGGCAGCCGTCGTGACCTCCCGGATGATGGAAGCGAGCGTGGCCTGGGCGGGGTCCACGGGTGCCCCCTTCAGCCGTACGAGACCAGGCGTGCGCATCGGCGTGGGGCTTTCAAGAGCAATGATCTTGAACCCACTGTCTCCCTGGACTGCATGGCGCGACACAATAGTTGCCAGATGACTCTGGCGTACCGTGCCGAGCATGGCTGTGATGGAGTCAGACTCAGCGCGCACAATGGGCGTCGCCCCCGCTGCAGCAAATGCCTCTTCAATCATGCGCCGCGTGGTGTAGCGCGATGATGGGAGGATCATCTCGCGCCGGTGCAACTCCACCATCCTCATGCGCTTGCGGCTGGCCAGGGGATGTTTCGCGCCCACCAGCAGCACCAGTTCTTCGTTGCACAACGGCTCGAAGCTGAGCTTGGGCTCATCGCCGGGGTGGTAGGAGATGGCGATGTCGAACTCGCGTTGCAAGACCTTGCGCGAGATGCTGGCGGCCGTATCTTCTTCCACCGTCAGCCGCACGGCCGGGTGCCGTGCAGTGAATGCTGTGATGGCGCGTGGAATCACATGGATGTCGAACGTCGGCGTCGTGCCCACGCGCAGTTGGCCGGTGAGTTCGGGCGAGGCCGGGCTCAGCAACGCTATGGCGATGTCCAGTTCTCCCAGCGCGTGCACCGCACGCGGCAGGAACAGCTCGCCCGCTGCGGTGAGGGCCACGCTGCGCTTCGTTCGCTGGAAGAGAGCCTGGCCCAGCTCCTCCTCGAGCTGGCGTATCTGGTGCGACAGCGTCGACTGCGTCACGTGCACTTGCGCGGCAGCGTGGGTGAAGTTCAGCCGCTCTGCCAGGGCGATGAAGTACCGCAGGTGTCTCAGTTCCATGGCCATCCCCAAATAATCGACAGCATCAATCATAGTCAGCGAAATAAGTCATTTGCCCGATTGCTCCGTGCGACCAAGAATGCGGCACGCCCACCGTTGCGGCGTCTGGAGACATCGACATGAAGATTGGCAAGCAGGAGCCGTTCAGCACCATCGCGACATCGGACGCAGACTCCATCACCATCCGCGGCAAGGATCTGTGCAGCGAGCTCATCGGCAAATTGAACTTTGCCGATTTCTATTTTTTCCTGCTGACCGGCGAGATGCCTACGCCGCAGCAAAGCTTCTTCGTCAACGCGACCCTTGTCACCATTGCCGAGCATGGACTGACGCCCACGGTCCAGGCTGCGCGCATGACCTACGACGCCGATCCAGCCGCCCTCCAGGGTGCTGTGGCTGCAGGCATTCTTGGCGCCGGCTCCGTGGTCATGGGCACATCCGAACTGTGCGGGCGTTTCCTGCACGAGATCATCACATTGGCCGAGACTGACAGTCGGCCGCTGAAAGACGCGGCGCTCGAGAAGGTCACGCAGTTACGCGAGGCCAGAAAGACCGTGCCGGGCTACGGCCACCCACTGCACACGCAGGGCGACCCGCGCACGCACCGGCTGCTGGCCCTCGCCAGGGAGCAAGGTGTGACGGGCAGATACATCGAGGCTCTGTGCACCGTCGAGCAACTGCTGCCCCAAGTCTATGGCCGTCCGCTGTTGGCCAATGCTTCCGGGTCGATCCCTGCTGTGCTGCTGGATGTAGGGTTTCCCGTCGGAGCGTTGAAGGGCATTCCCATCCTGGCGCGCACTGCCGGTCTGTTGGGCCACTTGCACGAGGAAGCCACGCGGCCTATCGGGTTCTACATGTACAACGTGGCAGACGAAAGCATCACCTATGACGGGCCGCCGCCCAGATCCCTACGGAAGGATCTGGCATGAGCGGGGTGCTGCACGGCTTGCGCGTGATCGAGATGGGGACTTTCATCACTGGCCCGGCTGCCGGAGTGCTGCTGGCCGACCAGGGGGCCGACGTTGTGAAGGTCGAGAAACCCGGCACAGGAGACCCGTTTCGGATGTCGGCAGACGGAAGCTTGTACGACACCAACTTCCAGGCCTTTAACCGCAATAAACGCAGCCTCGCGCTCGACACTGTCGATCCACAGGATCTTGCCGTGTTCGACGCATTGATTGCCGATGCAGACGTGTTCATTCAGAACTTTCGTCCAGGTGCGGCAGAGAAACTCAATGTGGGTGCGGAACGGCTGCGATTCATCAATCCACGATTGGTGTATTGCGCCATCAGCGGCTTCGGGCCTGACGGTCCAGGCGCCAACCAGCCTTGCTATGACACAGTGGCGCAGGCCGCCAGCGGCTATTTGGACCTGACGCTCAATCCCGGCAACCCGCGCGTGTGCGGTCCTGCGGTGGCCGATTCGATCACGGGGATGTACGCGGCCTACGGAATCCTGGGCGCGCTGCATGAGCGGCAACGCACTGGCCGGGGACGGCTGGTGGAGGTGGCCATGGTGGGTGCGATGGCGCATTTCAACATCGACGCCTTCACGCACTACTACGGTGACGGCGAGCTGATGACTCCATACAGTCGGCCGGGTGCGTCGCAGGCACACGTGCTCACCTGCAAGGATGGCAAGCGCGTGGCGCTGCACATGTCCTCACCGCTCAAGTTCTGGGAGAACCTGGTGCGCGCCACCGGCCATATGGAGCTGCTGGACGATCCGCGCTTCAAGCAGCGCGGCGAGCGCATACGTAATCACGGCGAAGTAATTCGCGTGCTGGATGGCTACTTCAAGGAGTACGACCGATCCGAGTGGTGCATCCGTCTGAAGGAACATGACGTGCCACATTCGCCGGTCTACGACGCGAGTGAGGCACTCAATGATCCGCAGGCGCTGCACATGCAGCTCAGGCAGGCCGCAGAACGACCTGGACGCGGGATCTTTACAGCCGTGAGAAATCCGGTGATCTACGACCGCTCGCCGCCCGCGAGACTCGTACCGCCGCCGGAGCTGGACGAGCATCGCAGCGAGTTGCTCGCGGGGCTCAAGTACTAGTCAAACAACAAAGGAGACAACATGTTCACGTACACCCATCGACTTCTTGCACGGGCGGCCATCACGCTGGCCTGCGGCCTCGCAGCCGTCCTTTCCGCCACCCAGGCACTGGCACAAGACTATCCAAACAAGCCTCTAAAGCTCATCGTGCCTGCGGGTGCTGGCACGTCCACCGACATCGTGGCACGCCTGATGGGCGAAGGTCTCGCGCGTGAGCTTGGTCAGCCCGTGGTGGTGGAGAACAAGACTGGAGCTAGCGGCAACATCGCGCACGAGTTGGTCGCGAAGTCACCTGCGGACGGCTACACCTTGATCCTGACCAACACTGGGCCGTTCTCCATCAACAAGGCCCTCTACAAGAAGATTAATTTCGATCCCATCAAGGACTTCACGCCCCTGACCATGATTGGCTACACGCCCACCTTGCTGCTGGTGCGGGCCAACGCCCCGTGGCACAGCGTGGCTGAACTGGTGCAATACGCCAAGGACAACCCCGACAAGGTGACCTACGCATCCGCAGGCAACGGCACCACCGGTCACTTGGCGGGAGAACTCGTCAAGGCCACGAGCAATACGAAGATGGTCCATGTGCCATATAAGGAGGGAGCACAGGCCGTCACGTCAGTTATCGGGGGGCAGACCGATTTCATGTTCTACCACCCGGCCGTGGCGATGCCGCAGATTCAAGCTGGCAAGCTGCGCGCGCTGGGTTTGAGTAGCGTTGCCAAATCACCGGCGGCGCCAGGCGTGAAGCCGCTGGACGAGCAAGGCTTTCCAGGATTCGACTTGACCGGATGGTGGGCCGTTGCCGGTCCGGCCAGCCTGCCACCTGCGGTCATGCAAAAGCTGGTGCAAGCTGGCGACAAAGTCGTCAAGTCGGGAGATTTCCAGACCAGGCTTGCAGCGGTGGGCATTGACCCTCTGGTCATGACACAGCCGGAGTTCGCGCGCTTCGCGGCAAGCGAACTCGAGAAGTGGGGCGGTGTCGTCAGGCTTTCGGGTGCCCAGGTCGATTGACCGCGAGAGCGGCGCGGCCTGATGCGTGCGCGCTCTGATGCGGAGCAGTGCAAGGGCATCGCCCCCCCGGGGCAACGTTGCTGCCCTATGTTGCTGACCGCATTGCGCTGCTCATCGGCCCCGTGCCACCCAGTGGGCAGTTTGTGGGCTCGGGGTCACTGCGGCTTTTGGGTTCAGTACGACGCAGCAGTCATCTCTGAAAGAGATGACTGCTGAATGAACGAAGCGGCCCGATTGTCAGTTTTCAGGCAACCCTACGATCCTGAAAAAGAGCTGCTGCAGGCGCTCGACAACTTGCATGCGGCTGGCGCTTGTTTCGCCAGTCAAGGCGTCACCGACAACACCACGGAGCCCTCCAAGCAGAAAGTCGGCGGTGACTCCTGGATCGACGACGAACCAGGCACCCGCTTCTGTGCCAGCCCCGAGCAATTCCTCGAGATGCTTGCCGATCGCGTTTGGCCTTTTGTCCGGAATGTGCGGGAGAGCATCGAAAAACATGCTAACCAACGGCCCATCGTCAAGAAATCCCGTTGCGGCAGCCTTGACCCAAGCTCCGAGCTTGCCGCCCCAATCTGTTCCAGGCCATTGCCCAGTCGCCCGATCCAGGTTGCCCACATGCAGGGCATGGAACCGCTCGGCCAATGCGATATGGATGTCTTCCTTGGATGAGAAGTACAGGTAGAACGAGCCCTTCGCCACTTTCGCGCTATCAGTGATCTCCCTGATCACGGTAGCGCCCACCCCCTTCTTCAGGAACAACGCCTGGGCGGCATTCATGAGTTCTTCTCGCCGTGCTTCCGGCGGTTTCGTTCGTGGACGTGGCTGAGCTTCTATCTGCATCAAAGGGTGCGTTTCGTGGACCGGCGACCGCAGCGGACTCCATCCCTGATGCTCGACGCTGGATAGCGGCTTCGCCGCCACGCTGGATGCCGACTGCACCGCCTCCATCGGTCTTATTTTAGACGATATGGATAAATTTGTTCAAATTAGGTGAAAACCCGGAATCGGGAAGAAAATTCTAAATGCAGAATCTAAGGCAGCATACAGAATGAAGGCGAGCTGCGCTGGCCAGCCCTGACACCTCAGGGGGACGCATGGGAGGGCTGACTGAAGCTTGTGCCAAGTAGCAGGTAAATCCCCAACTGATGGAGACAAACTCATGAAAAATCGACAAACGAGGACGGCTCCCTCCCGGGCCGCAGTGCACATGATTGCCGCTGCAGCGGCATTGGTCGCAACCAGTGGTGCACACGCACTGGAGCTTGACACTGGCAATCCCGACTTCAAGGTGCGTGCCGATGCGACGGTTCGATACAACTTGGGGGTTCGTACCGAGGCACAAGACCAGCGACTGTTGAATTTTGCCACTACCGACGAAGGCAACGCTAAGTTCGGCCGTGGAGATATCGTGTCCAATAGGCTCGATCTTTTGGGGGAGCTTGACCTTAACTACAAAGGGATCTTTGGTGCGCGGATCAGTGCGGCGAGTTGGTATGACCATGCGTACCGCGACAGATCGGTGTCATCGCCAGCGGGGCAGGCGACGTCATACAACAACAACCGGTTCAACGACGGCGTCAACCGCTTTATCCACGGCCCTTCCGGTGAAATCCTGGATGCTTTTGTCTGGTCCAATTTCGATCTGGGTTCTGTTCCTGTCAACGTGAAGTTGGGTCGGCACACAGTGCTTTGGGGTGAGGGCATGTTTATCGGTGCGCATGCCATTTCTTACGGGCAGTCGCCTGTGGATGGTGTGAAGGCTGTGTCCAGCCCGGGCATCGAGACCAAGGAAACTTTCCTGCCCATCAACCAGTTGACGTTCAAGGCGCAGGTCACCGATAAGCTGTCGCTTGCGGGTCAATATGCACTGGACTGGAAATCAACGCGCGTGCCGTATGCCGGCACCTACCTGATGGGGGCTGACAACGCGCCGGGCGTGGATCGATTTGCCCTGACACCCTGCAACCCCGCTCTGGGTCCTTATTCCTGCCTGGCCATGGCCAACACTGCGGCCAAGACATCCGGCGACAAGAATTGGGGGCTTTCCGCGCGTCTGGATGTGGATGCCATCGATTCCACACTGGGTGCCTACTACCGGCAGTTCAACGATACCAATCCGGAAACGGGCATTCAACTCACCAGTTTCGC
Organism: Acidovorax sp. GW101-3H11; assembly: GCF_001633105.1. Lineage (GTDB taxonomy): Bacteria > Pseudomonadota > Gammaproteobacteria > Burkholderiales > Burkholderiaceae_C > Acidovorax. The sequence continues at coordinate 1,083,533 of NZ_LUKZ01000009.1, read as the reverse complement.
TCCGGTGTCGGCACCCTACAACGCTATCCTGGGGGCGGCACTGCCGAGTACCTTCAGGTTTGTCTACCCGGCCGCTACCAAGCTCTGGGGCCTGAGTCTTTCCAAGTCTGTGGGCCCGGTGAGTGTTGGCTCCGAAGTGTCCTGGCGCAAGAATGCGCACCTCAACTCCGTTGCCAGCTACACCTCCACCAGCACGGGGGCGACGGGAGACACTTTCCATGCCGTGGTGAACGGCACCTACGGGCTGCCCAAGACACCCCTCTGGGATACCGGCACGCTGATCGGCGAACTCGCGTACAGCCGCCTGCTGAAGGTCACGGGTAACGAGCAGTTGTATCGCGGTGTCGGGTATGCCGGTTGCGTGCGGCTCGGAACGAGCGGTGCCACCGCCCAGCCGGGGGATGTGACCGATACCTGCTCGACCAAGAACTATTGGGAGCTTGCCATGCGCTTCACGCCCCAGTACCTGGGCGTGCTGCCGTCCCTGGATGTGTCCGTCCCGATGACAGTGAGCTACGGCATTAAGGGCTCGGCCGCCACCGGCGGTGGCGGGTTTGAAGGCCTCCTCAAGTGGTCGATCGGCATTGCTGCAACCTACGCAAGCAAGCATGAATTCAGCCTGACCTATGCGGACATGTCCGTGCCGACCAAATACAACGCTGCCGGTACGGCCGCCATTGGTGGCAACGCACTCAACAGCAGCGTGGGCGCAACCGATCGTGGTCGCCTGTTTTTCACCTATAAGACCTCTTTCTGATTCCCTGGAGCTGCAATCATGAAATTCCGCAACATCCTTTCGCTGGTTGCCATTGGCCTTGCCACGCCAGCTTTCGCGGCCGTGACAGCGGAGGAGGCCAAGCAACTGGGCACCACCCTGACCCCGTTCGGAGCGGTCAAGGCAGCCAATGCCGATGGCAGCATCCCGGCCTACACCGGGGGGTTGACCAAGGCTCCTGAGGGCTTCAAGCCGGATAGCGGCTTCTGGACCGATCCGTTCAAAGACGAAAAGCCCGTGCTGCGCATCGACAGCAAGAACATGGCACAGCACGCAGCCTTGCTGAGCGAAGGGCAGAAGCACCTGCTGTCCAAGTACCCAGGGTACTACCTCAATGTGTATCCCACGCACAGAACGGCGGCCTATCCCAAGAAGATTCTGGATGCGACCGTCCGCAATGCGACCACGTGCAAGGCAACCAAAGAGGGCCTTGCCATTGAAAACGCCTGCCGCGGTGGCATCCCGTTCCCCATTCCGAAGACCGGATACGAGGTGATGTGGAACCAAATCCTGCGTTACCAGGGAGAGACCGCGATCACCACTGCGGCCTCCCGCTCCTGGGTGATTGATACTTCGGGCAAGGCCGTGGTGACGGCGGAGCAAGCGACGTTCCAGGACTTTGTGTACTACCAGACCGACGTGGCAGATCGCGATCCGGACATGGCGTGGCGGGTGTATTCGATCAGCAAGGTGCCGGCACGGCGTGCAGGCGAAATGACAGGCTTGGCAGACTATCTCGATCCGGTGGCTCGTCCGCGCAAGGCTTGGAGCTATACCCCGGGCCTGCGCCGTGTGAAGCTCTCACCTGAGTTCGCCTATGACACGCCCGTGGCCAGCATGGGCGGCGTGACTTTGTTCGACGAACTGTTCGTATTCTCCGGCATCATGGATCGCTTCGACTTCAAGCTCATCGGCAAGAAGGAGATGTACATCCAGTACAACGCCTACAAGAATCTGTACGATTGCCCGACGGCCGAAAAGGCTTTGCTGCCGAACCACGTCAATCCGGAGTGCGAGCGCTGGGAAAAGCACCGTGTCTGGGCCGTGGAAGCCACGCTCAAGCCGGGCCAGCGTCATGCGTATTCCAAGCGCATCTACTACTTTGATGAAGATTTGACCGGCGCCGCCAACTACGATGCCTTTGACCAGAATGGTCAGTTGTACCGTAGCCTGTTTCAGGCTGCTTCGCCGATGTACGACAAGCAGATCCCCTTTGCTGCGAAGAACGTGGTGTACGACTTCAACAAGGGCATGTACGCCTATGTCAACGATGTGATGGTGGGAGGCTACAAGGTGCTTCCGTCCGCGCGCAGCGAGCGCGAGATGAATCCTGAAGCCATCGTGTCGCGTGAATCTGCTCGCTGAACCTCGTGCATGACGAACCTCGATCGGATCCCCGGGCCATGACTTTCCTGCATCCTTTCCTGCGGTTGCGTTGGGCTTCCGCCGCGCTCGTTGGCGTGTGTGTACTGCTGCCGGTGCCGTGGGTGATCGCAGCGCAAGGCGCAGCCCGCCTGGATCTGATCGATGCGCCATCACGAGCCCTTGTGGCGGCGCAGCGGGCGATGGTCAGCGGGGTGGCGAGCCAAGGCGGGCGCACCATTGCGGTGGGTCCGCGCGGTTTGATCCTGCTGTCCGAAGATGGTGGGGTATCGTGGCGCCAGGTCGGCAGCCCGGTCTCCACCGACCTCACCACGGTGCGCTTCGCCAGTTCCGGCGTGGCGTGGGCCGTGGGGCACGATGCCGTGGCCCTGAGGTCGCCCGATGGCGGCGCCTCGTGGACGCGGGTGCTGGACGGGCGTGCGGTATTGACGCTGCTGCGCGATTCCGCCAAAGGCTCCGAAGAGAGGGAGGCGGAGATCCAGCGGACAGTTGGGCAATCGGCCACGGCGGACGTCTGGCCCGCGCCGTTGCTCGACATTTGGTTCGCTCCCGATGGCCTCACCGGCTTTGCCGTGGGCGGTTTCGGCTTGATCCTGAAAACCAGCGATGCCGGCAACACGTGGCAACCCTGGCTCTGGAAAACCGACAACGACCAGCGGTACCACCTCTATGCACTGGCAGGTGGGGAAGGGGGCGTCTTCGTCGCGGGTGAGCAGGGCCTTGTGATGCATCTCGATGCAACGGCTCAACGCTTCAAGCGTGTGCAGACGCCTTACAACGGCAGTTTCTTCGGGATCGCGCAGTTCGGTGCCCGCTTGCTGGCCTACGGCCTGCGTGGCAATGCCTTTGTCAGCGAGGACGCTGGGCATGCGTGGAAAAAGATCGAGACCGGTCTTGATGCCAACCTTGTAAGTGCGGTCACCCTTGAGGATTCCGCTTTTCTAGTGTCGCAGCAAGGGAGTGTGCTCGCCGTGGATTTCGCTGCCGCTCGCGCCACGGTATATGACCAGGCACCAGGTGCTGAGGTCTATGACGCCGCGATGACCGACCCCCATCGTCTGGCTCTGGCACGCCTGAACGGTGTCGGAGTCATCGCGCTCCCCACGCAAGGTAAATGAAGGCCGCAGATCCCATGGATCTGCCTCGGAAAGTTTTGATGTCTGCTCATTCCCAGCAACCCGCCATGCCGGTCGTTCGCGATCCGGCACAGTTCGACCGCAAGTCAGGCAGCCGCCTGGAGCAACTGGTGTTCAACAACCGGCTGTTGGTGTTGCTCCTGTGCCTTGCGGCTACCGCAGTGCTGGGCTACTTCGCTCTGAAGCTGGAAGTCAATGCCAGCTTTGAGCGGATGATCCCATCCTCCAGCCCGTACATTCAGACCTACTTTGCCTATCGGGAGGAACTCCCCGGGTTGGGAAACACGGTGCGGGTCGTCGTGGAGAACAAGAGCGGTGATGTCTACGACGCAGCCTACCTGGAAAAACTGCGCAAGGTCAATGACGCTCTCTACCTGATTCCAGGGGTCGACCGCTCGTGGATGAAATCGCTCTGGATGCCCATCGTGCGCTGGCGGCAGGTGACGGAGGAGGGCGTGGTGGGGGGGCCTGTCATGCCGCCGGACTACAGCGGCAGCCAGGAATCGATCGGCAAGCTCAAGGAAAACGTTGGGCGGTCAGGCATTGTTGGAAGCCTGGTGGCCAATGACGCGCGCTCTACGATGATCATCGTGCCGTTGCTGGACCGGCATCCCAAGACGGGCGAGCCGTTGAACTATGGCGAGTTCTCCCGCATCCTGGAGAAGGAGATCCGGTCGTTCGAGGACGAGAGCACCGGCATTTACATGGTCGGGTTTGCAAAGATCGTCGGCGATCTGATCGCAGGGCTCCATGAGGTGATGCTCTTTTTCGGACTCTCGGTGGCGGTCGCCGCGCTGTTTGTCTACCTCTATACCCGGTGCATCCGCAGCACCGTGCTGCTGGTGAGCGTGGCCGTTGCCGGGGTGGTGTGGCTGCTGGGGTTGATGAACCTGCTGGGCTACGAGCTGGACCCCTACTCGATCCTGGTCCCATTCCTGATTTTCGCGATTGGGCTCTCGCACGGTGCCCAGAAGATGAACGGCATCCTGCAGGACGTGGGCCGTGGGACGCACAAATACGTTGCCGCGCGCTACACCTTCCGGCGCCTCTTCATGGCGGGCCTGACGGCGCTTTTGACGAACATTGTCGGCTTCGCCGTGCTGGTGATCATCGATATCCCGGTTATTCGCGATCTGGCCCTGACCACCAGCATCGGGATCACGGTGCTGGTCTTCACCAAGCTCGTGCTGATCCCGGTGACCTTGTCCTACATCGGCGTGAGCGAGGCTGCGGCGCGCCGCGCCCTCGCCGAGGACACGACGCGCAAGCAAGGATGGCTCGGACGCACCTGGAGTGCGCTGGATCGCCTGACGGAGCGTCGCGCGGCCACGGTGACGGTGGCGCTTGCCGCCGTGATGACCGCGGTCTGCACGGTCGTGATGTTCGACCTGCGCATCGGCGACCTGGATCCGGGGGCGCCCGAATTGAGGCAGGACTCGCGCTACAACCGCGACAGTGCCTATATCACGGCCCACTACGGGCTGTCGAATGATCAGTTCGTGGTCATCATGACCAATCCTGACGATGGCTGCCGGCTGTACGGCACCTTGCAGTTGATGGACCAACTGGCCCAGGCACTGCGCCAGACCGAGGGCGTGCAGGCCACCAGTTCGCTGGCGGAGTCCACGCGCTTCATCACTGCAGCCTTGAATGAGGGCAGTGGCAAGTGGCTCACCATCAGCCGGGACCAGGGCATCACGAATGCGGCGGTGGGGGCCGCCATGATTGCGAGTCCGGACATCACCAATACCTCGTGTTCCGTCTCGCCACTGATTGCCTACCTGGCCGATCACAAGGCGGACACGCTCAAGCGCGTGCTTCAGGTGAGTGAGGCCTTTGCCGCGGAGCACAACAGTGCTTCTGCCGACGGCGGGCCGCGCTTTTTGCTCGCGGCGGGTTCCGCGGGTATCGAGGCGGCGACCAACATTGAGGTCGAGCGCGGCATCTTGCTGATGTACCTGGCCGTGTATGGCGCCACGGCGCTGCTGTGCCTGCTGACCTTCCGCAGCCTGCGCGCCACCATCGTGGCGATGGTTCCCTTGGTGATCACCACCATCATCTGCAAGGCCTTGATGGTGTGGATGGGCATCGGGCTCAAGGTGGCCACGTTGCCAGTGATCGCGGTGGGTGTCGGCGTCGGGGTGGACTACGCCCTGTACCTGCTGAGTGTGCAGATTGCGATGCAGCGCCGTGGCTCGACGCTCGCCGAGGCATACCGGAGGTCGCTCGACTTCACGGGACGCGTGGTGGCGCTGGTGGGGCTGACCATGGCCGCAGGCGTGATCACCTGGGCGTTTTCGCCGATCAAGTTCCAGGCGGACATGGGCATTTTGCTGACCTTCATGTTCCTGTGGAACATGGTGGGTGCCCTGGTGCTGATTCCCGCCTTGTCCCATTTCCTGCTCAATCCACGGCAGACCAAGTCTGCACTGCCCGCGGATGGCGCACTTCCTCTTTGACTTTTTCCTTCTCTTGGAGCAACGCCTGTGTTTGATCTGTTGATGAGTGCCGACATGATGCTGTCCGACCCGGACGGCATGGCGCAACTGTTGGTGACGAAGCTGGGCCTCCACGGCCATCCCAACTGGCGCCAAGCGTTCGATGGCCATCCCTACATTGCCCATTTCCTGCGGGTTCACAAATCGTTGGCGGTCGCCCCCACCCGCATCGAGCCGCAGTGCCACTTGGACCAACCAAACCCGGGCGATCCGATGTTCCACGACTTCCTGGAGAGCCTCAAGGCTTACCAGGGCGCGCACCGGCCCATGGTGACCCACTCGATCGTGCTGGCCGCGCGCGGCGACAAGTTCGACCTGCTGGTCGAGAAGCTCATGCGCCGGCGCCTGCGGTTCCGCATGGCACAACGCACCCCCGACATGCCGTTCGACCGGCTCTGGCTGGGCGCGACGCCCGAGGATCCCCGCTACCACCCATCGGTGGACGGCGGTCTGTGCATCGAGGTCATGCCCCTGGAGCCGCTGCAGATGCCGGCCGACACCTTCAGCGTGCCCCCGCCCGAGCCGCGCGATCCCAAGCCGGGCGACATGGTGCGAGTCACCTCGCGCGGCTACATCGTCCGCAATCTGGACGAAACCCTGCGCACGGTATCGGCCAACCTCGATTGGGAGCCTGGCAGCCCTGTGGAGTCTCTGGACAAGGAGGGGTACCGTCGCGCCCGCATGGAATTCACGGTGCCGCACAGCGCTTCGCTGGACGTGATCGAGGCGACCCGCTGGAACGGTGATGCCGGCGTCTACCTGAATTCCTGGGGGCCCGGCCCCTACTACATCCGCATCGCGGTGAACGGTCTCCAGGCCAAGGCCGAGGACCTGAAGGCACGCGGTACCCGTTTCACCTGGATCGACGAATGCGAGGCCGTGGGTGGGAAGCCGCTGATCCGGGTCGATCCGGCCGACGTGCGGGGGCAACTGTTTGAGTTCGAGGAGTATTGAACCGATGATGGAAACCTCCTTTCACAAGCCGGCCACCCCGACGCGTGACGAAGCTGCGGCCCCCGGGAATGCCGTCGAGGTGGAGCGCCGGGGAGGCGTTGGTTGGATCGTGCTCAATCGCCCGGACCAGATCAATGCGATCAACGACGACATCCGCCGTGGTGTACCCGCGGCGCTGGCCGAGCTCGATAGCGATCCGTCCGTTCGGGTGATCGTGATACGCGGCGCGGGCGCGCGCGGGTTTTGCGCCGGAGCCGACATCAAGGAACGGCGGGCGGCGGAAACATCGGTGCAGGTGCGTCGGCGCATGCAGAAGTCGCGTTGGATCGAGGCGCTGGATCGCACCGAGAAACCTGTGATCGCCGCCATTCATGGCTATTGCATGGGCGGGGGCATGGAACTGGCCTTGGCTTGCGATCTGCGTTTCGCGGCCTCGGACGCCGTGTTTGCCCTTCCCGAAACGGGGCTGGGCCTGATCCCCGGAGGGGGAGGAACCCAGCGCCTTGGAGCCGTGGTCGGCCCGGGGCGTGCTCTGGACTTGCTCCTGACCGGTGATCGCGTTGACGCACGCCGGGCATTTGACATCGGCCTGATCACCCGCATGGCCGACAGCGCGGACTCGCTGCTCGCGGAGGTCACTGCCCTGGCCGAACGCATTGCCCAGAAGCCGCCCACGGCAACGCTGTTCGCCAAGCAGGCTGCACGCGCGGCCTGCCACCTTGACCTCAAGAGCGGCCTGGACCTGGAATTGGATCTGTTCGCCATGCTGGTTCCGATGAACGACGTCAAGGAAGCCGCGCTGGCGTTTCGCGAGAAACGGGCGCCCTGTTTTTCTGGTGAATGAATTTCAAAACATCGCTTTTCTGGAGATGCAATGAGCGAACGCAAACTGGATGGAAAGGTCGCCATCGTGACCGGTGCGGGGGCGGGTCTTGGGGCTGAATGTGCGCGTTCGCTGGCCCGGCATGGAGCCCGTGTCGCGGTGGTGGACATCAACTTGGAGGGCGCTCAGTCGGTGGCCGCCGAAATCAAGGCGGGGGGTGGCAAGGCTCTGGCCATCCAAACCGACCTGACTTCCGAGGAGGGGGTCGCGGCGATGGTTTCCGCCGTGCTCGACCACTTTGGGCGGATCGATGTCCTGCACAACAATGCGGCCGCGTTGGATCCGGCGCAGCGTGCCGGTGACCGCGATGTCTGCAACGTGGACCTTTCCGCATGGGACAGGGCCATGAACGTCAATGCGCGCGGCGCCATGCTGTGCTGCAAGCACGCCATCCCGCACATGCTCAAGGTCGGCGGTGGATCGATCATCTTTGCGACGTCGGGCTTCGGGCTGCTGGGTGATGCAACGCTGACCGCCTATGCCGCCTCCAAGGCGGCCCTGATGGCGCTGGCACGTTCCGTGGCCGCTCAGTACGGCAAGGAGGGTATCCGATCCAATGCCATCATGATTGGCTTTGTGCTCAACGAGCACGCGCAGAAGGGCGTTCCGCAGGAGATCAAGCAGATCCTCCTGGATCAGCACCTGACGCCCCAGCTCGGTTCGCCAAAGCAGATTGCCGACGTGGTGAGCTTCCTGGCCAGCGACGAGTCCTCATTCATCACGGGGGCGGTGATTCCAGTGGATGGCGGCTTCACCAGCCACGCTCCGTCCATGGTGCCCATGCGCGAGTTCTTCGCACGCATGGGATCCAACAAACTCTGAACCCAACCAACCATATCCGACCATGTCTTTATCCATGCATGCCGCCAGCGCGGAAATCTATGCCCGCATGCTGCGCAACCTGCTGACCTGGCTTGACAAAGCCGAAGGCCATGCCCAGGCCAGAAGTTTTGACAGCGCGGCCTTCCTGAATACGAAGCTGTCGCCCGACATGCTGACCTTTGGCAAGCAAGTTGCCATTGCCAGCGAGGTGGCGCGGCTCGCCGTCGCGCGCCTGGGTGCCGTGGAACTGCCTGCCGCTCAAGGCTCCGACGAGAGCTTCGAAGGGTTGCGTGTCCGCGTCCGGGACGCCATCGGCTTCGTGGAAGGCGTTTCGCCGCAGCAATTGGCCGGGAGCGCCGAGCGGCCCCTGGTCGTGCCGCAGCGGCAAGGCGATCCGCTGCACTTCACGGGGCAGACCTTCTTACAGCAGTGGTCGCTGCCGAATTTCTTCTTTCATGTGACCACGGCCTATGCGTTGCTCCGCCAGGCAGGCGTGGAGCTGGGCAAGGCTGACTTTCTGGGAGCCATGGCCTGACCGGGCCGGACCTGGACACGTTCTCCAAGGTGCAAGTACCGGAGGCAAGGCCGGTGATTGACACAGTACCCCGTGGAATCCGGGGTTTTGAACCCCCTGGCAGACCTTCACGGCTTGTACCAGGGGGTGTTTTTTTGCGGGTGGATGTCCACGCGCTCCGAGTGCGCGTGGCACGTTCGTCACCAGCGGTCCAGGTTGGCGCTGTGGCGGGGCTGATCTCATCTTCAGTGCAGGGCAATACTTTCGCAGGGGCCCGGACGCGTGCACGGAAGATACGGGCCAAATTGGCCTCAAGCGCCCATTCAAAACGCGCAAGCAGCTATCAAAACTTCATAGAGGACGTGTTCACCGCTCAGGCAGATCCCGCGCCAATGAACGGGGCATTCATTCGCGTGCTGATTTCCCGCCGAAGAGTCCAGACCGCCGGAAACTCAGATGCGCTTCCAATCGCCCCCACTGCCCATGGCGGGCGGCGCGCTTTCGTGTGAGACGGGCGCGGCATGGCGGCTGGGCCTTGCCGCTCTGATGCTTGCGGCCCTAGGCTTAATCGATATTCATTCTCTAAGCTCGGAGGATGGTCACCCAGACCCGCGCCCTGGTGGATGGGTTCAAGCCCAGCTACGTGCTGGCCGGCAAGGGCTACGACAGCCCGGAATTGATACAGGCCATCGAGCAGCAAGGGGCGCAGGCCGTGATCCCGCCTCGCAATTGCGAGCGGCCGCGCGCCCCTATGACAAGGCTCGCTACCGCCTGCGCAGTCGAATCGAGCGCTGCTTTGCCAAGCTCAAACAATGGCGGCGTGTGGCCACCCGCTACGACCGCAAGCCCGCCAACTTCATGGCAGCGGTCTTGGCTGCTTCAATCTGGCTATGGCTACAGTGAATGTCGATTCAGCCTAGTGCTCGCTGGCGAGCAGGATGGCTTTTATCGGCGCGCTTGCGTGGAGCGTGCGAGGCACGGGCACGGCACTGATGGTGCGCACGGCCTCTCCGTCCGACAGCTTGAATACCGCCACAGCTTCCACCAGCGCCTGGGACTGGCTGCTCAGGCTGCTGGCGGCCGCGGCCATTTCTTCGACCAGCGCGGCATTTCGCTGCGTGGTCTGGTCCATCTGCGCGACCGCTTCTCCGATTTGTCCCATGTCCTGGCTCTGTTCGCTGCTCGCGGCGCTGATTTCGCCCATGATGTCCGTTACACGGCGGATGGCGGTGACGACCTCCGTCATCGTGGCACCGGCCTTGCCCACGAGCTGCGACCCCTGCTCCACGCGCTCCACGCTGTCGGTGATAAGCCGCTTGATTTCCTTGGCTGCTTCGGCGCTGCGGCCTGCGAGGCTGCGCACCTCGCTGGCTACCACAGCAAAGCCGCGGCCTTGCTCGCCCGCGCGGGCGGCTTCCACTGCGGCGTTCAGGGCCAGGATGTTGGTCTGGAAAGCGATGCCGTCGATCACACTGATGATGTCGGCAATCTTGTGGCTGCTGTCGTCGATGCCCTTCATTGTTTTGACCACTTCGGCGACCACTTCGCCGCCTTGGGTGGCCACGGTGGAGGCACTCAGGGCGAGCTGGTTGGCCTGGCGCGCGTTGTCGGCGTTCTGCTTCACCGTGGAGCCCAGTTGTTCCATCGACGCGGCGGTTTGCTGCAGTGCGCTGGCCTGCTCTTCGGTGCGGCCCGACAGGTCATGGTTGCCCGCCGCGATCTCGGTGCTGGCCGAGGCGACGCCCTGTGCATTGCTGCGCACCGCCGTGACCGTCTGCGCCAGGCTGTGCTGCATGCGCTGCAGCGTCTCCAGCAGGTGGCCCATTTCGTCCTGGGACTGCACGGTGATGTGCCCGCTCAGATCGCCGCTGGCGACGCGGTCGGCCACTGAAACGGCCTGCATCAGCGGGCGAGTGATCGAGCGGATGATGGTGATAGCGAGGAACAGGGCCAGAGCAATGGTCACGGCGCTCGCGACCAGGAGCCCCCGCGTCAAATTGCGGGTGGCCGACTCGGCCCGATGGCCGGCTTCGGCCATGACCTGCGCCTGGAGTTCCGCTTGCTTGCGGGTCGCGTTCTGGTATTCGATCTGCGCGGGGCGCTGTTTGCTCTCCAGCAAGGCCAGCGCCTCCACCCATTGTTCCTTGGCAAACAGTTCAAGAAACTGATTGCCCAATGCAAGGTCCTTGGCACGCAGAGGCTTGATGCTCTGGTGCAAGGCCTTACCTTCGTCGGATTCGATGAGCTGATCCAGAATTTGCGTCTGTGCGGCGATGTTGCCGCGTTCGACCTTGATCTGGGCCAGCGCCGCCTGCTGAATGTCCGGGGACGAGAACAAGGCCAGATTGCGGAACTGGATGGTTTCCATGTTCGACCCGTCGATCACCGCACTCAATGCCTTGGTGATGGGGTTGCTCCTTTGAACGATGTCTTCCATCGCCTCACGCTGCGCGGCGGACAGGAACAGCACCATTGCGCCCTGCGCGACCAGCAGCAGCACCATGGTGGAGAACGAAATGGCAAGCCGGGTGGAGATTTTTAAGCGATTCATGGCGCGGGGTAGTTGGCAGTGGCGGGCGTGGGCGTGGGTGGGGTCGCCGCGCAGGGCCGCTGAAAGCCCGGCGGAAGCCGCTGGATCGGCGCGTTTTCAGGCGGTCTCGCGTGTCGAGACTTCGAACGCCTTGAGGTCGAAGCCTGGAGCGGCCGCCTCGGCAGGACTGAGCGGCGTGTTGCGTGCAATGAGCTTGCGCGCCGCCATGTGGTCGGCTGGCCGATTGCATGATTCCACTGCCACCAAACGGCCGGCGCGGAAGCAAAGGACGCTGATCTGGTGCTGCTCGACGGAGCCGAGCACGACGGTTTCATCGTGCCCGTCGGCGAGGCCGGCGATTTGCAGCTTGAGTTCTCCCTGGTCGGTCCAGAACCAGGGCAGGGCGGCATAGCCGGCGGGCTTGCCCATGAGCCGGGCCGCCACGGCCTTGGCCTGGTCCACGGCATTCTGAACCGACTCGAGCCGGATGGCCTGTGGTGACCAGGGGCTGGGAAAGCTGACCACGTCGCCGATGGCGGAAATGGCCGGGTCGCTGGTGAGCAGATGGGCGTCGACAACGATGCCGTTGTTGACGGTCAACTGTGCCTGAGCAGCGAGTTCCGCGTTGGGCAGCACGCCGATGCCATAGACCACCAGATCCGCCGGCAGGACTTCGCCGCTGGCCAGCTCCACGCTGCGCACCTGGCCGCCATCGCCGTGGATTGCGGCGAGGCTCTGGCCATAGTGGATTCGCACACCCCACCGGGCGTGGGCGTGATCGAATACCTGGGACGTGACCGCAGAGAGGGCTCGGGCCATTGGCCGCGTGCCCAGCTCCAGCACGTCCACCGCGATGCCGCGTGCGGCTGCGACGGCCGCGAACTCCAGGCCGATGAAGCCCGCGCCAATGACCACTGCGCGCTTCGCGCTGCCCAGGCGCTGTGACAGCCCGTCGGCATCTGCCAGGTTGCGCAAGCCGAATACGCCGCCGAGCTCGATGCCCGCGACCGCCGGCACACGGTTGCGCGCGCCGGTTGCCAGCACCAGGTGCTCGTAGGCGAGTCTTTCGCCGCTGGCGAGGACAAGCTCGCGGCGTTCCCGGTCGATGGCAGTGGCACTGCCCTGTATGCGCGTGATGCGGTGCTCGTCAAAGTACTCGGGGGGGCGAAAGCGCAGCGCCGCCACGCCGACCTTTCCTAGCAGATAGGCCTTGGACAGTGGTGGACGCTGGTAGGGAACGCCAGGTTCGTCGCCGATGAGGGTGACCGCGCCTTCAAATCCCTCCTGCCGCAGCGATGCTGCAACCTGATAGCCGGCTTGGCCGGCACCGACGATGACGATGGAATTGTGGGACATAGAGTTCTGCTTCAAAGAGTTTGGTCAGGGGCGGTCTTGCGCTCGAAGATCGGATAACGGCCCAACGAGAGCAACGCGAGGCCACCAAAGAGAAACATGGGCCCGCAGACCCACAGCGTCGCCTGGTACGAGCCGGTGCCCCGGTAGAGTTGCCCGAAGAGCCACGGGGCCAGCGTGGAAGCCAGCGTGATCAGCCCGAGGTGGATGCCGAACAGGCGGCCGTAGTCACGCATGCCGAAATACCGCGAGACGAGAAAGGCCGCCAGGTCGAACTCGGCACCCGCGCCGATGCCCACCAGCATGACACCCAGCACGAGCCAGCCGGTATCGTTCGCGCCGCTGATACCCAGGAGCAGGCACCCCAGAGCCGGCAGCCCCAGGGCGACGGCGGCCACGCCAGGCGCCCAGAGGCGGTCCACCAGGTAGCCCACGACGACCCGCCCCAATATCAGCGACAAGCCAAAGCTGCCGAAGATGCGCGCTGCATCCCCTGCCTCCAGGCCTTTGTCGCGCAACAGGGGGACACCATTCGTGACCAGCGTCACCACGCAGGCCACGACCATGGACAAGGCGATGTTCAGAAGCCAGAAGCGAGGATTGCGCACGCCTTCGCGCAGCGAGGCACCCGTGACCATGGCATCTGCTGACGATGCTGACTCGCTGTGCTTGCGGACCGGGGCGCGGGCAGGCTCTTTCATCCAGGCCAGCACCAGGGGCAGCACCAGCACTATTGGCAGGGCCGCCAGAAGCCAGAAGGCCGCCTGCCAGTTCCATTGCGAGATCACGGCGCTCACCGCCGAGGGAATGAGCATGGCGGCCAGACCGGTGCCGGAAAGAACCAGCGCGAGAGCCAGGCCGCGGTTGCGCTCGAACCACAGGTTCACCAGATGGGTCCAGGTGACGTGCATAGTGCCCATGCTGGCCATGGACATCAGGAAAAAGCCCAGGTAGAGCGTCACGATCGAAGGCCCCAAGCGCGTCATGGCGATGAAGGCCAGGGAAAGCATGCACAGCGAGATCACCGTGACGCGCTTCATGCCAAAGCGCAGATTGAGCCAGCCCACGATCTGGGATGCGACCACCGATCCCAGAAACATGAAGCTCACTGCGGACTGAAGATCCGCGCGGGCCCAGTCAAATGTCTGCTGCAGCGGAACCATCATCGCGCCGTAGGCATACAGCATGGATGAGTTGGAGTTGATCGCCAGTCCCAGCGTGGCCAGAATCACGATGCGCCACGCGCTCTTGAACTCAGTCAGATCGATGCCCAGGCCATGCGCGGTATGTGAAGAGGTGGGGAGAGGTTGTGTCATAGGGTGCCGGCAATGGGGAAGGGAAGGGCAGGTAGGGCCAGGGCCGGTTCACTCGCGCACGAGCAGAAGCGAGCCGGCCAGCGGGCCTCCGCCGGCCGCCGCGACCGCTACCTGGTGCGGCGCGATCTGGCGCTGTCCGGCGCGCTCCCAGAGTTGGGTGCAAGCCTCGTGCACATACCCAAGGCCGTGGGTTCTTCCCCCCGAGAGCTGGCCGCCGTTGGTGTTCACCGGCAGGGCGCCGTCGCGGGCGATCCGCGTGCCGCCTTCGACGAAGCGGCCGCTTTCGCCCACCGGGCACAGGCCCAAGGCCTCCAGCCAGAGCAGGGTCAGGATGGAAAAGCCGTCGTACAACTGGGCACTGCGGACATCAGCCGGCTTGAGATCGGTTCGCTGCCACATCATGCGTGCCGCGTCGATGCTGGCCCCGCCGGTCAGGGAAACCTGATCCCAGGACCAGGGCTGGTGCAGGGCCGAACCGATGGCCTCCAGGCGGATGGGGGGATTCGGTCCATGGCGCGCCGCATCCATGCGCGAGAGCACGATGGCCGTCGCCCCGTCGCAGTGCACGTCGCAATCGAACATGCGCAGGGGCGTCGAGATCATGCGGGAGGCCAAGTAGTCGTCCATGGTCATGGGCGTGCGGTACACAGCCTTGGGATTGAGCTCGGCGTTGGCACGGCAGGTCAGGGCGATTTGCGCCAACTGCTCGGGGGTGGTCCCGTATTCGTGGAAGTGCCGCTGCGCGTACATGGCCATCAGGTTGATGGCCGAGTGCACTTCATAGGGGGTGTACCACTGCCAGAAGAAGCTGCTGTCGCGCCCGGCGGTCTTGTTGCTCAAGGCGTTGGCATTCTTGTCGAGCCGCCGCGCGCTCGCTTCGGTGATCGTGCGGAACACCAGCACATGGCGGCACAGGCCCGCGGCGATGGCCATCGCGCCGTTGATCACGCCGGCCAGTGGCCCCGGCCCTTCGTAGCCGCCGCCATACCAGTTGACGTGGAGCCCCATCGTGCCGATCAGCGCATTGGGGCCCACCGGGGAAAAGCTGTTGCCATTGTTGTTGTCGCCTGGCCAGCAAGCCACGCCATCGATGTCCTTTCGCGTGAGCCCCGCATCGGCAATGGCCTCCAGGCATGCGTCCAGGGTCAGGCGCATAGCGGACTTGTCGGATGGGCGGGCCACTTCGGATTGGCCTACGCCGGCGATCGCCACGTTTTTTTCGTACAGATGGTCGAACATCATTCGGCTTTCTTGAACAGAGGGAGCCAGACGTCTTCGTGCTGCTCGAAAGTGACATGCACCGGCATGCCGATTCGCACCTGATCGGGCGCTAATTCCACTACGTTGCTGAGCAGGCGCAGGCCGGGCTGATCGTCGAGCTCGACGATGGCCACGACGTAGGGTGCGGCCAGCTCGGGCTTCCACGCCTGGTGGTTGATGGTGTAGGTGGCGATGCGGCCGCGGCCGCTCGTGGCCTGGGGCGCCACATCCAGCGAACCACAGGATGGGCAGATCGGAGCGGGTGGATGAAAGAACCGCCGGCAGGTGCTGCAGCGATGGATCATCAGTCGGCCCGATTCCCCTCCCTGCCAAAAGGCCGATGAGTCGCTGGTGATCTGGGGCAGTTTTCGTGGCATGAACGCGGGGTATGTCGGGCTGGCAGTGTGTTGAATCAGGGCCGCTACGAATTGACGCAGGCGGGTTGAGAGAGTTTAATATCTGAACAAATTGCGTCAATGTGTATAACTAATGGTTTCTACCAACCATCTGCATCTATGAGTGAACATTCTTTGGCGAACCGCCATATCGTTGTGACCGGCGGCCTGGGCGTGCTGGGCCGTGCCGTGGGGGCCGTGCTGGTCGAGCAGGGAGCCCGCGTTGTCCTGCTCGATCGTGTTGCGGCCCAGGATGTGCCTGGGATCACGGCGGTGATCGGCGGCATTGACCTGACCGACCCGGATGCCACACGGTCCGCATTCCAGCAGGCAAGCGAGCGGCTCCAGGGCTTCGATGGCCTGGTGAACGCCGCCGGGGGGTTCCGATGGGAAACGCTGGAGAGCGGAACCCTGGAGTCGTGGGATGCGCTCTATGCGATGAATCTGCGCAGTACCGTGGTGGCGTGCCGGGAGGCTCTGCCACGGCTGTTGGCGGCCGATGGCTCAGGCATCGTCAACGTGGGAGCGCTGGCTGCACAGAAGGCCGGAATGGGAATGGGGGCTTATGCGGCGTCCAAGGCTGGCGTCGCGCGGCTAACCGAAGCGCTTGCCGAGGAGGTCAAGGATCGTGGCGTGCGTGTGAACGCTGTGTGCCCCAGCATTCTGGACACGCCTGCCAACCGGGCCGATATGCCCGATGCCGACACCGCGCGCTGGGTATCGCCGCGCTCGCTGGCCGCCGTCATCGCGTTTCTGTTGTCGGACGATGCCAGCGCCGTCACAGGCGCGTGCATTCCGGTGGCCGGTCGGGTGTGATCATGGAAGACATGCGCTTGTCCCAGGAGCACTCGTCACCCGGGGCCGTTGGAGAGGGCGGCGGCAATGCCATGGCTTGGTCCGATCGCTACTTGCTTGGGCACGGTGACATGGATGGCACCCATCGCGAATTTGTCGCGTGCGTGGCGGCCCTTCAAACAGCGAAAGATGTCGATCTTGCGGGGTGCCTTGCCGCTTTCGAAGCACATGCCGTCGAGCATTTCGAGCAGGAGCGGCGCTGGATGGACTCCACCGGGTTTCCTGCCGCACAGTGCCATGTGGACGAACATACGGCGGTTCTGCGTTCCGTGCACGAGGTGCAGGAGATTCTGCGCAATGGCGGTCCAGGGCAGATAGCCCGCGATCTCGCCCATGCGCTCGCGAATTGGTTCCCAGGACACGCTGATTACATGGATGCTTCGCTTGCCCAATGGCTGGTCAAGCGCAGCCATGGTGGAGCGCCGGTGGTGCTTCGCCGCCGGCTGGAGCCCGCTGACGCGCCGCCTCTGCCGCCGGCCAACTGAGTCTTCGTTCCCGCTAGAGGCGCTTTGCCCCTGGTTTTCAATCCCCCCACAAGAGAAACGATCAATATGAGACTGGTGACATTTCAGGCTGCAGGCGAAGCCGCCCGCGCAGGCGCATTCATCGAGGGCGACCAAGCGGTGCTTGACTTGCGGCAGGCGGCGCAGACCGTGCATGGCGGCAGCGCGGACGCACTGGCGAGCATCCTCGCGCTGATCGAAGCGGGGCCCGCTGCCTCCGAGCTTGCGCGCGACCTGATCGCGCGTGCGCCCCGTGCGGCCGTCCGGGAGCGCAGCGCGGTCAGAATCCTGGCGCCCATCCAACCGCCACCGCAAATGCGCGATGCCTCTTGCTTCGAGCTGCATCTGCGCCAGAGCTATGCGGCAGCACGGCGGGCACGCGCGGCGCGCACACCGGATCCGGAGGCCACACTGAAGGCCATGAACACCCGCTCAGACGAGCGCGCGATCGAGACCTTCCTGCGCCAGCCCATCTACTACAAATGCAACCGTTTTGCGACCATCGGCGTGGACGACGATGTCGTGTGGCCCGGCTACAGCAAGGCGCTCGATTTTGAGCTCGAGTTCGGCTTCTACCTAGGCGCGCGGGCCAAGGACGTGCCCAAAGAGAAGGCGCGCGAGTACATCTTTGGCTACACGATCTTCAATGACATCAGCGCGCGTGATGCCCAGGCCGTGGAAATGGGCGGCATGCTGGGGCCGGCCAAGGGCAAAGACTTCGATACCAGCAACGTGATGGGGCCCTGCCTGGTCACTGCCGATGAGCTCCCCGATCCCTACAACCTGAACATGGTCGCCCGTGTCAATGGCGAGGAATGGGGGCGCGGCAATTCGCGCGACATGTATTGGAAGTTCGAGGATGTGATCGCGCATGTCTCGCGCTCCGAAACCCTGCATCCCGGTGAGTTCATCGGGTCGGGAACGGTGGGCAATGGCTGTGGCCTGGAGCAGATGCGCTACCTCAAGCCTGACGATGTCGTGGAACTAGAGGTGGAGGGCATCGGCCTGCTGCGTACGCGCATCACGCAGCCTTGATGGGCGTCCTCCACCCACGGGCGGGCGCCCTGGTTCCGTCGCCGCGGTGGCATGCAGCATGCTTCCGATCGGCGCCTTCACACAACGCAAAAAATCTGCCGCCGGTCGCGGCAGGGCACATCGAATGAGCAAAGACATTGATAGCGCACCTGGCTGGACGCCAGGACTGCGCGACACTCCCGTGGCGGCCTTGGCCCGCGCGGTTCTCGCGCATCCGGACAAAATCCTGTTCGATTTCAGTGGCGAGAAAACCACCTACGCCGAGTTCGACGCTCTCAGCAACCGCATGGCCCATGCGCTGCAGGCATTGGGGGTGAAGGCCGGCGCCACCGTCACTTCGCTGTTCGACAACCACCTCGACGCCGTGGTTCTCTGGATCGCGCTCAACAAGCTGTCCGCCGTGAGCGTTCCGTTGAACACGGCGCTCAAGGGCGAGTTCCTGCGCCACCAGGTGGCCGACTCGGGGGCCGAGATCGTGGTGTGCGATGCGGCCTACGCTCCGCGCCTGTTCGAGGTGGCCGGGCACCTTCAAGGCATTAGGCGCCTGTTGGTGCGCGGGGTTGTGGAAAATGGGTGTCCAGACGTTGGTTTTGCCATCGAAAGCCTTGACGATCACCGGGGGCACGACACCACGCCCCTGGCCGAGCTGCCCGATCCGGCCGCGCTCAACGCCCTGATCTACACGTCCGGGACAACAGGGCCTTCTAAGGGCTGCATGATCAGCGGCAACCAGATGTGCCATGTGGCGCGCCTGCTCCTGCGGGCTGCGCCGTTCGGCCCGAACGATGTGCTGTGGACCCCGTTGCCGCTGTTCCACATGAACGCGATCGCGACCGGCGTGGTGTCCACGCTGCTGGTGGGTGGAACGATCTCGATCGCTCCACGGTTCTCGGTCAGCGGCTTCTGGCCTGCCGTGGAGGCATCCGGGGCCACCGTGGTGTCCATCCTGGGCGCCCTGGGTACGCTGCTGGCCCAGGCACCGGACAATGACGCGATGAGGCGCTGCTTCGGCCAGATCCACACGGTCAAGGGCAATCCGTTCACGGAAGACATCAAGGCGATGTGGCGCACCCGCTTCGGCGCGCGCCACATCGGCTCCAACGCCTACGGCCTGACGGAGGCGCTGATCACGTCGGTGCCAGCCGGCGAGCCGGTTCCTCCAGGCTCGTCGGGACGGTGCGCTCCCGAGTTCGACGTGCGCATCTTCGACGACCAGGACAATCCGCTGCCGCCCGGGCAGGCCGGCGAGGTTGTGTGCCGGCCCCTGCATCCCGACATCATGTTCAAGGGCTACTGGCGCCGGGCCGAGGACACGCAGAAGGTGATGGGGAACATGTGGTTCCACACGGGAGACATTGGCAAGTTCGACGAGGCCGGGTTCTTCTACTTCGTGGACCGCAAGAAGGACTATCTGCGCCGGCGGGGGGAGAACATCTCCAGCTTCGAGATGGAATCGGCGATCCTGCAGCATCCCGACATCGAGCAGGTCGCGGTTCATGCCGTGCGGTCGAATCTGGGCGAGGACGACCTGAAGGTCACCGCCAAGCGGGTGGCGGGTGCCCAACTCACCGAAGAGGCCCTGTGCCGCTGGATGGTGGATCGGGTGCCTTATTACGCCGTGCCCCGTTACATCGAGTTCCGGGTCGAACTGCCGGTCAATCCGCAGGGGCGGGTTCTGAAGTACCAGCTGCGCGATGAAGGGGTGACGCCTGCCACCTGGGACATCGAGTCCTCCACCATCAAAGTGCAGCGCTAGAGGAGCACCACCATGTCCGTTTCAGAATTGGCCGGCCGCCGCATCCTCATCACCGGAGGGGCCAGTGGCATGGGCGAGGGCCTTGTGCGCTCGCTGACGGGCATGGGGGCGCTGGTCGTGTCCATGGACCTGAACCGCGAACGCGGCGAAGCCGTTGCCAAGGCGGCGGGAGCACGGGGCTTCATGGAGGTCGATGTGGCCGACGAGGGCTCGGTTGCGCGCGCGGTCGATGCCGCCTGCACCCGCCTGGGCGGCCTGGATGTGCTGATCCATGCCGCGGGCATCGCGCCGTCTTCGCCGGCGCAGGGGACCAGTCTGGCGTTGTGGGAAAAGGTCTTTGCTGTCAATGCCACGGGTACCTTCCTGATGAACCGGGCGGTGTTTCCCCATATGAGGGAGCAGGGCGGCAGCATCATAAACTTCGCTTCCGCAGCCGGCGCGCTGGGGCTCCCCAACAAGTCTGCCTATTCGGCCGCCAAAGGGGCTGTCCTGGCCTGGACCCGCACCGTGGCCCAGGAATGGGGGCCCTACAACATCCGCGTGAATGCGATCGCCCCGGCCATCTGGACGCCCATGTATGACCAGACCCGTTCCGAAATGAGCCCGGAGCAACTGAGCGCGCACGATGCGCTGATGGCCAGGGTGATCCCGCTGGGCGGCAAGCTGGGCGACATGGCGCAGGATCTGGTGCCGGTGCTCGCCTTCCTGGCATCTCCCGGCGCGCGTTTCATGACCGGCCAGATCTTTGCCGTCGATGGCGGGACGCTGATGGTGCGCTGAGCCGGTGGTCAGGCAGGAGCGGCACCTGCCAGCGGACGCAGTTCTCCCGCCAGCAGCGCTTGCCGGACTGCAGCGCGGCCGACTTTGCCGGCATCGGTGCGCGGGACGTGCGCGAGGAGGAGGTGCCTGGGCCGCTTGAAGGAAGCCAGGTGCTGCCCGCAGTACGCCGTCAGCTCGGCACGCAACGCCTCCAGCGCGTGCGATGGGGCCGGCTCGCGGGGTTGGACCAATGCGCAGACACTCTGGCCCCATTCGGGATCCGGCAGTCCCACGACGACTGCGTCGGATACCGAAGGATGCTGCATGAGAACGGCCTCGATCTCGGCAGGGTAGATGTTGACGCCGCCGGAAAGAATGAGATCGGAGCGGCGGTCGCAAAGGTAGAGCCAGCCTTCCTCATCGAGGTATCCATAGTCTCCCGCGGTGAACAGGTCACCGCGCTTGACGGAACGGGTCTTCTGTGGATCGTTGAAATACTCGAAATCGAAGCCATCATTCATGTAGATCAACCCGGGCTCGCCGGCAGGAAGCTCGGCTCCGCCCTCATCCAGGATAGCGAGCTTGCTGAACGGATACCTGCGGCCCACTGTCCCGGGGCGCCGCAGCCAGTCGTCGCTGCCGACATAGGTGCCCCCTCCCTCGCTGCACGCGTAGTACTCGTGCAGAACAGGGCCAAGCCACTCGATCATCCGGCGCTTGGTCTCCGGCGGGCATGGGGCAGCCGCGTGAATGACGGTTCTGAGGCTCGAAAGGTCGTAGCGCTGCCGGATAGCCTGCGGAAGTTGCAGCAGGCGGTGGAACAGGATCGGCACCAGCTGCACGCTGTCGATGCGTTCGCTTTCGATCAGGGCGAGCACGCGTTCGCTGTCCCATTTTTCCAGCAGCACGAGCCGATGCCCGAGATGCAGCATCTGGATGGCGCGGGAGCCGGGAGCCGCGTGGTAGAGCGGCGTGCAGACCAGGTGCGCCCCATTGCCCGCGCGCAGGCCGAACATGCCCGAATAGAGCGGAAGGGTGCGCGCCAATGCCCCTTCGGGGGGCAATCCTGTCAGCGGCCGCCGAATTCCCTTGGGGCGTCCCGTGGTGCCGGAGGAATAGAACATGGTGCTGCCTGCCAGCCGGTCGCCAAGAGGGGCATCGGGCTGCGCGTCCAGCAAGGATTGCAGATCGCGAAAACCCGGTATGTCTCCCGCAACCGCCAGGCGCCCTTGCTCGGGGAGTGCCGCCTGTCGGGCCGCCTGGCTGGCCGTGGAGGCAAAGCGATGATCGGCAATCAGCACGCGGCTCATGCTGTTGGACAACAGGTAGGCCAATTCTTCGGCCGTCAGGTGCCAATTCAAAGGCACCAGGTAGGCGCCTATTTGCGAGATGGCGAGCGCGCTCGCCAGCCAGTCGCTGGAGTTCGGCAACAAGACCGCGACGGCGTCGCCGGTCTTCGCACCGCAGCCGCGCAGCGCATGGGACAGGCGATCGACGCGGTCGCGCAGCTCGCCGAACGTGCTGCAGCCGCCATTGGATTCCGTGATCGCGATGCGGCTGGGCTGCCGCTCGGCAATTTGCCAGAAGCCCAACGCACCCTCGCAAAGGTAAACGGGATCGACCGCAGGCATAGGGTTGGCGTTGGCGGGGGACCTGATTTCAGGCATGGACTATTCGATCGTGATGCCTGCCGCCCGGATGGCCTGTGCCCAGGCCAGCGTATCGCGCTTTTGCAGGGCGGCAAGCTGGTCGGGCTTGCCAAGCAGTGGCTGCAGCCCGATGCTGGTAAGGAATGCTTGGCCCTCGGGCGCTTCCAGCACCTCGTTGATCAACTGGTTGAAGCGCTGGATTGCGAAGGCTGGCATCCCGGCCTTCCCGTAGAGAGCCAGCCACGCGGAGACGTCGAAATCAGCGACGCCCGACTCCGCGAGGGTAGGAATGTCGCTGGCGGCGGCGATGCGCGCGCGCGTCGTCACGGCAATTGCACGCAGGCGGCCGGAGTGCACATGTGGCAGGTAGCCCTGAGGGTCGCCAAAGGCGTAGTCAAGATGGCCGCCGATGATGTCGGAAACCACCTGGGCCAAGGTCTTGTACGGCACGAAGGTCGCCTGCAATCCCATGCGCTGCTTGAGAATCTCGCCAGCGAGCCTTCCGGTGATCGCCGAACTGGCGTAGCTCAACTGGCCCGGCCTGGATTTGACGAAGGCGACGAACTCCTGAAACGTGCTGACCGGCACGCGCGCGGGGTTGACCACCAGGATGTAAGGCACGGTGGCCATGGAGGCGATCGGCGCGAAATCCTTTTCCGGATCGAATGGGAGGGTTTTGTACAAGCTGACGTTGGCCGCCTGGGTCGAGGATCCTGTCATCAGGAACTGATGCCCATCGCCTTTCATGCGGGCGACAGCGTCCGCCGCAATGTTGCCGCCTGCGCCAGGCTTGTACTCGATGACGAACACGATCTCGGGATGGCGCTTTTGGATCTGCTCGGTGCAGTAGCGAATCAGCCCGTCGATGGCACCGCCACCGGCGTATGCCACCGTGATCGAGACTGGCTTGGTGGGCCAGGTGGTTTGGGCGTAGCCAGGAGCTGCCCATGTCGGGAGTGCACTGGCCGCGAGGCCAAGCATCCGACGCCGGGTCCAGCAAATCATGTGGATGTCTCCGTTTCGATTGGCCGGGAGGCCATGCCTGCCATTTTCACGGGTTCCTCCGAGGCTCTTTCGTGCGAGTTCCCCGGACATTTGCCAAGGATGGGCGGGTTCTCCAGGGGCGCTGTTCTGTCGCTCAGCGCCAGCCGCCACTGCGAGCCGCAGGAGGTTCGTCAAAGTGGGGAGGATGGGGCGACACGCTGGCTCCCCCGTGCATGCGCGGCTGAATGGCGCTCAGAAAGTTGTAGGGAAACAGCGGTGGCAACGCGCTCACCTGATCAAGCCGGGTACGGAGTTCGGAAGGCAACTCGAAGTCCAGCGCGCCCAAGCTGTCCTGCAGCTGTTCGAGCCGGGTGGCGCCCAGGATCACCGAACTGAGCGCCGGGCGGCCCGACAGCCAGTTGATGGCCACCCTGGCCATGGGCTGCCCCAATTCATTGGCGACGGATTCGAGCGCCGCGACGATCTCCCAGTTGCGCGGCGTCAGCTTGTTCAGCGCGGGTGTCGCCACCGCGGCGGTGGCCCTGATGCGCCCAGCCTGCTGTGCTTGTGCCTCCACATTGGGCTGGTACTTGCCGGACAGCAGGCCGCCGCCCAAAGGACTCCAGGCCACCAGCCCGAGGCCCACTTCCTGGCACATGGCGGGAAACTCGTACTCGATGCCGCGCTGCACCAGCGAATACTCGAGCTGCACCGCGCAAGGACCTTCGAGGCCATGGTACTGCGCCAGGGTGGTGATGCGCGCGGCATACCAGGCGGGCACGTCCGAGAGCGCCCAGTGGCGGATCTTGCCGGCGCGCACCAACTGATCCATGCTGCGCAGAACCTCCTCCGCCGGCGTGATGCCATCCCATGCATGGAGGTAGTAGAGATCCACATAGTCCGTCTTCAGCCGCGCCAGCGAGGCATCCAGGGAACGGATCAGATTCTTGCGGCCGTTGCCCGCGGCGTTCGGGTTGCCTTGCGGGTTCTGGTGATTGAAGCTGTACTTGGTGGCCAGAACGACGCGATCGCGCATACCCGTTTCCGACATAAATTCGCCCAGCCAGGTCTCGGCGGTGCCTTGCGTGTAGATGTCCGCCGAATCGATGAAATTCCCCCCGGATGCCAGGTAGGTGTCGAACATCGCGCGTGCGGTCTCCCGATCGCAGCCCCAACCGTTCTCGGTGCCAAAGGTCATGGTACCCAGGGACAGGCGCGAGACGCGCAAACCGGTACGGCCAAGCAGGTGGTATGTGGTGGGTTGCATCGGGTCTCTCAGGTTCTTGCTGAAATTGAAACACATTGACAATAAGTGTTCAAACATTAGACTGTGCTGGCTCGGCTGATGTCAAGTCCGGGCGGCTGTCCCGGGGGCCATTCCCCGTCCCATCACCCTGACGACCTATGCTGATCGACGCCCACGCACACCTGCTGACTCCTGGAATGCTCAACCGCCACGATTTCTGGGGGCCTTTCATGAAGATGCAGGGGTTCACCGTCGGGCACTTCGCGCTGGGAACCAAGCAAAAATCGAAGGCCGCCTCGGACCAGCAGGCGGAGGCGAACCTGCTGGCAAAGATGACGCATGCCGCGCGCCGCGAACTGATGGCCCAGCGCGGCGTGGACCAGATAGTGGTGTCCACGCCCTCGCATGCATTCATGTACTGGGCGGACGACTTCGGAAGCGAATACGCGCGCATCTGCAACGACGAGATGTCCGCCTACTGCGCCCAGGACCCGGCGCACTTTGCTTTCTGGGCACACGCCAACCTGGCCGATCCGGTCGCGGCTGCACGCGAGATCGAGCGCGCCGTCACGCAACTCGGGGCCAAGGGGGTCTGCGTGGGGGGCGCCAATTTCAAGGGCCTGCAGGCCTATAGCGAGGAATTGTTCCCCGTTTGGGAGGCTGTCACGCGGCTGGATGTGCCACTGATGGTGCATGGTTACAACCAGTCCGTATGGTGGGGCGACAAGCATGCGGAAGACCGTTTCGAGACCACCTCGATCGTGGGCGATTGCGTCGATGAAACCCTATTCTTCTGGTACCTGATCTGCGGCGGCGCGCTGGACGTGTTCCCCACGCTGAAAACCTACATCAACCACGCCGGTGGCATGGCTGTGTTCCAGCTCGGGCGCCTGGCCGAGCTGAACAAGTCGATGGCGCCCGACGCACGCAACAAGCGCCCGTTCATGGACTACCTGTCCAACTTCTGGTTCGACCTGGACGTGCACCATCCGGCGCTGCGCCGCGCCGTGGTGGAGGTGGTGGGTGCCGATCAGATCCTCTACGGCACCAACTTCGGGGGGGCCTACGACAATGGCGACCTGACCGCCGGACTGGGCCTTTCCGACGCCGACGTGGCCAAGATCCGCAGCCGGAATGCGCGCCGCCTGCTGAAGCTCGATACCTCCGTCGCGGCATGACGGGTTTTGTCCTGAGCCGACGCCAGGTCTGGCTGCTCGTGTTCGTCACCCTGTTCTGGGGGGTGAATTGGCCCATCATGAAATCAGCCGTCGGCGCCTATCCCGCGATGGCGTTCCGGGCCTGGTCCATGGTATTGGGCCTGCCGTGCCTGTGGGTGGGACTGAAGCTGCTGCGGGTGCCCCTGCAGGTACCACGACGGTACTGGGGCGAGTTGCTGCTGCTGGCAACCACCAACATGGTGGCCTGGCACCTGTGTCTGATGTGGGCTTTGCCGGGCCTGAGTTCCGGCCGGGCGGCGATCATCGGCTACACCATGCCCGTGTTTTCGGCGCTCTGGGGCATGTTGCTGTATCGCCAGCGCCTGTCCCGGCCGCAATGGGTGGGCGTGGGAAGCGCTACTGCAGGCGTGGTGTTGCTGCTGTGGCATGAATTCTCGCGCCTCAGCGGGGTTCCCTTGGCCGGGCTCACCCTGCTGGCCGGAACCGCGGTGTGGGCCCTGGGAACCCAGCAACTGCGGCGCAGCGCCATGGATGTGCCTGTGCTCGCGATCGGGTTCTGGATGACGGCGATCACGACAGTCGCGGTTCTGCTGTATGTGGGGAGCACCGATGGCCTGCCCGCGAACCAGCCTTCGCCACGGGTCTGGGCAGCGATCGCCTACAACGCACTGTTGATTTTTGGGTTTTGCCACGTGGCGTGGTTCGCCCTGGCCCGCGCCTTGCCGCCAGTCGCAGCGAGTGTCAGCATTTCCCTGATCCCCGTGCTCGGGCTGCTGTCGGGCGCGCTGTGGCTGAACGAGGCGCTGCATTGGCAAGACGGGGCCGCGGTGCTCTTGATCATGCTGGCGATTGGCGTTGCCTTGCATCCGGCGGGAACGGAGACTTCTTGAAGGCGCCTTTCACGGCCATCCCCCCCTGGTAATTTGCGATAGATCAACAGGGCAGGCGTTTCGGCTTCGGGTAAACCTCTAGAAGTTGAACACAAATAGAAAAACTGTCCTAAATTGTCTCCATGCCGGCAATCGTGCCGGTCCCAAGGAGACGATGAAATGTTGACGCGTAGCAATCCGGTGTTGTCCGACGGAACCAGGATCTCGGACCTCATCAATCTGGACACCCGTGAAGTGAAGATGCGGGTCTTGTCCGATGCCGAGCTGTACCAGCTCGAGATGGAAAAGATCTTCGCCAAGACCTGGGTCTTCCTGGCCCATGAAACGGAAATACCCAACTCGGGAGATTTCGTCCAGCGGGATATGGGTTCGGATTCGGTCCTCGTCACGCGTGACCGCGAGGGCCAGGTGCACGTGGTGCTCAACGTCTGCACCCACCGGGGCATGAAGGTCTCCACGCTGGACGTGGGCAACACCCAGGCCCACATGTGCATCTACCACGGCTGGGCATTCAAGCCCAATGGGGACTTCATCGGCGCCCCCGTCGACAAGGAGTGCATGCACGGGAAGATGATGAGCAAAGAGCAACTCTCGCTCACCAAGGCCCGCGTGGCGGTCTACGGCGGCATGATTTTCGCCACCTGGAACCTCGACGGCCCTTCCTTCGACGAGTTCCTGGGAGACGCAAAGTTCTACTACGACACCATGTGGTGCCGTACCACCAGTGGCATGGAGGTTTTGGGGCCGCCGCAGCGCTTCATCATCAAGGCCAATTGGAAGACAGCTGCCGAGCAGGGGGCATGCGATGGCTATCACACGCTGACCCTGCACCGCTGGCTGGGTGAGATCGGCCCCTATGCGAAGAAGCCCAATGCCGAAGGAGGTGGGGCGGACCTGACACCGGAAATGTATGGCGTTGAAGTCTGGACTGACCATGGCCACACCATGCGTTGTATCGATCTGGGCCGTAAGGTTCACCGGATCACAGGCAGGGATCCAGCCGAGCTTTCGGCCCAGGAAAAGCTCACTGTCCTGCCCCCCCCGGGCTTGACGGCCGAGATGATCCCCGATGTGGTGAGCCGCCTCTCGCCTGAGCAGATCGAGATCATGAGCTCCAACCCGCCGCAAGTGGGCAACTTCTTTCCCAACGGACTGTTCGAGTTCATCTACCTGCCGACGGCCGATGGCAAGGTGACGGGCGCGATGGCCCTGCACACCTATGTGCCCATGGGGCCGGATAAGTTCATGTTCATGAACTGGATCCTGGCAGAAAAGGATACGCCGCCCGAGCAGAAGGCCGCGATGCTGCGCATTTCCTGCCAGTTCCTGGGCACTTCCGGCATGGTGGAGCAGGACGACTCGGACACCTGGCCGCACCAGACCATCGTCTCCAAAGGGGCGATGAGCAAGAACATCACGCTCAAATACCAAGCCAAGTATGAGACCGGCAAGCCTGACGGCTGGCCGGGTCCCGGTCATGTTGGCAGCGGCTTCACCAAGGACGACACCAACTGGAGCTTCTGGCAGTACTGGCACGAGCTGATGACTCGCGAGTCTTGAGCCGCCGATGCCAACCCTTCACCACCAGGAGATCACCATGCTTGCCAACCTGCTCGAACCCACACCTCTGCCATCCACCGTGCGCGGCAACCGCATGCCTGTCGGCAGTCCCCTTTACAACGAATGCGTCGAATTCCTCATTGACGAGGCGGAGATGCTCGATGAACTGCGCTTTGACGAATGGCGCGCGCTGCTGGCGCAGGACATCGAATACAACGTCCCGCAGCGCTTGACACGCCCTGTGCGCATGCAGGACGGCACGACCATTCGAACCGTTCAGCACATGCACGACAACTATGCCTCGTTGATGCTGCGCGTGCGCCGTATCACGGAAACCCGCAGCGCCTGGTGCGAAGACCCTCCCTCGCGCACGCGCCGGATGGTCAGCAACGTGCGCGTCTACAAGACCGACAAGCCGAATGAATTCAAGGTGCAGAGCTACATGCTTCTCACCCGGAACCGATTCGATTTTGACTATTTTGACCTGATCCCCTGCGACCGCCATGACGTGTTGCGCAAGGAGGGCGGCGCCTTGCAACTGGCGCGGCGCGAGGTCCTGATTGACCAATCCGTGCTCGGCACGCCCAACCTCGGCATTTTTCTGTGACCTGCGGTGTCGCCTTCCACCTTTGAGGAAAAAATGAAAACCACCTATCGTTCCGAGAAGCTCGAAGAGGCTTTCGCTGCACTTTCGGCCAACTACCGAGGGACCGACATCGACCTGTACGCGGTGTGCCGCGACAGGCGCGCGACGTCGCCGGTCGCGACCGGCGACTTCATGAACAGCATCGGCGTGCCCACGCATGCCGGTGCCAACCACGGCCACCCGACCTTCACCCTGTTCAAGTACAACGACGTCAAGAACGTGCTGCAGGACTCCGCCACCTTCAACAGCCGCTTCATGGCCAAGGGCTTCGGCAGCTTTTTCAGTGCCGACGGACTGGTCATCACGGCCATGGATGGCGAGGCGCACCGCAAGGCCCGCGGGCTGCTGCAGCCGGTGTTTGCACCCGATGCCGTGCTGCCCTGGCGCGCCGCGATAGAGCACCAGATCCGCGACGAGTTCATCCTGCCCCTGGTGCCCGACAAGCGCGCCGACCTGCTGGACTTCGGCCTGTACTTCCCGATCCGCGTCATCTACGGATTGATCGGCTTTCCCGACGAGGAACTGGGCAATTTCTACGAGTACGCGGCGATGGGCCTGACCGTGCTGGCTGGCCCGAAGATCGACCCGGCCGAGGAGGCCGCGTCCCGCGAGCGCGCGATGAAGGCCACCAACACCTTGTATGAGACCGTGATGGCGCTGGTCAAGCGCCGCCGCGCCGAAGGAGCTCCCGGAGACGACCTGGTGTGCCGCCTGCTGCGCGCCGAATTCGAGGGGCGCAAGCTCGACGACCACGAAATCACGACCTTCGCGCGTTCGATGGTGGCCGCCGGCGGCGAAACCACCACCCGGACCTTCAGCTCAATCATGACGCTGCTGCTGCAGCGTCCCGCCCTGGTCGAACGGGTCCGCAACGATCGCAGCCTGGTGTCCAAGCTGATCGACGAGGGGGTGCGCTTCGAGCCCGTGTCCACCGTCAAGGTGCGCCAGGCCGTTCGCGATGTCGAGATCCGGGGCGTGCAGATCCCAAGGGATGCGATGGTGCAGTGCGTGGTCGCCTCCGCCAACCGCGACGAAGAGATCTTCGATAACAGCGACACCTTCGACATCGACCGCCGCCAGAAGCCGTCCTTCACCTTCGGCTTCGGCCCGCACATGTGCATCGGCCAGTACCTGGCGAAGATGGAGCTTTCCATCGCCATCAACGCGGTGCTCGACCTGTTCCCCAACATCCGGCTCGATCCGGATCGCCCCGCGCCCGTGATCGCCGGCAGCATGCTGCGCGGCGCGTCCTCTGTGCCCGTGATCTGGGACTGAAGCCCCAGGCCGTCAAATCAGCCGCACGGTATTCCCCGCCGGACGTGCCCGCCGCGATGTGCGGCGCGGCCGGCGCGGCGCAGATTCCCGATCGTCCCAGGCGCGATCGGGGTTTCATCTTTTGTTTGCATATTCCTTTATCTGGAGTCCATCATGAAACTCGACGACCTCATTCTTGTCAGCGTTGACGACCACGCGATCGAGCCGCGCGGGGCTTTTGATCGCCACATGCCAGCCAAATTCAAGGGCCGCCAGCCCAAGGTGGTTCAAAGCAGGGGCCGTGACGTCTGGGTCTTCGAAGACCGCGCGACAGGCTACATGGGCCTGAACTCCGTGGTGGGGCGCCCCAAGGACGAATACGGCATGGAGCCTTTGGGCTACGAGCACATGCGCCGCGGGACGTGGGACATCAAGGCCCGGGTGGACGATATGAACGCCAATGGTGTGCTGGGCTCCATCTGCTTCCCGACCTTTCCCGGTTTCGCGGGGCAGCGCTTCCAGCAGTACAGGGATGCGCGGGAGGTTTCGTTCGCCGCCATCCAGGCCTACAACGACTGGCACCTGCACGACTGGTGCAATGCAGCGCCGGGGCGGTTCATTCCGCTGAGCCTGATTCCATGGTGGGATGGTGAACTGGCTGCCCAGGAGATCCGCCGCATGGCCAAGCTGGGGGTTCACGCGATCTCCCTCTCGGACAACCCCGCGCTGCATGGGTTCCCCTCGATCCACTCCGACCATTGGGATCCGGTGTGGAAGGCTTGCGCGGACAATGACGTGGTGATCTGCTGCCACATCGGCACCGGCGTCAAGGCCGAGCATGCCTCGGACCTCACGCCGATCGATGCCTGGATCACCTCGATGCCGATCTCGATCGCCAACTCGGCCGCCGACTGGATATGGGCCCCCATGTGGAAGAAGTACCCCAATCTGCGCATGGCCCTCTCCGAGGGCAGCATCGGATGGATTCCATACCTGCTGGAGCGTGCCGACTTCACCTACCGGCACCATCACGAGTGGACCATGACGGACTTCGGCGGCGGCAAGCCCAGCGACGTCTTCAGGCAGCACAT
Organism: Acidovorax sp. GW101-3H11; assembly: GCF_001633105.1. Classification (GTDB taxonomy): domain Bacteria; phylum Pseudomonadota; class Gammaproteobacteria; order Burkholderiales; family Burkholderiaceae_C; genus Acidovorax. The sequence goes on along the minus strand of NZ_LUKZ01000009.1, from coordinate 1,052,308 downwards.
CATCACCTGCTTCATCGAAGACGAGTTCGGCTTGCGCAATCTGGCCGACATCGGCGAAGACAAGGTGACCTGGGAGTGCGACTACCCGCACTCCGACTGCACCTGGCCGGGTTCGCCGGAGATCTTCCATGCGCAGACCCGGCACCTGACGGACGCGCAGATCGACAAGATCGGCCACCTCAACGCCATGCGCGAGTTCTCCTACGACCCGTTCTCCATCCTGGGACGCGAGAACTGCACCGTGGGAGCGCTGCGGGCGCAGGCCAAGCACGTGAGTGTCGAACCGATGCTGGGCATGGGGGGGGCCAAGCCGGTGCGGCAGACGGGCAAGCCGGTGACCTCGGGCGACATCAACAAGATGTTCGCTGATGCGGACGCAGAGACCGCGCTGTAGCCTTTGGGAGCATCAGATGAGCCATCTCTACGATCTGGGGGCTGCATGATGCGGGCGGCCGTGATTGCCGAGCGCGGACTGCCGCCGGTTCTGCAGGACTTTCCCGAACCACAGGCTCGCGAGGGCGCGACCTTGATCAAGGTCGATACCGCGGGGCTGGGAGGCTGGGATGTTCTGGGGGCCTACCGCCTGGGCGTGCAATTCCCGTGCGTGATTCGGGGCGAGGGGGTAGGCCACGCCCCGGACGGGCGCCGGGTCTATTTCGGCGAGCGCTCGGTGGCGCCCTTCGGGGCCTGGGCCGAACGCACCTTGGTACCTACCGAAGAGGTGTGGGACGTTCCCGACGATGTCGACGATGCGCTGGCCATCACCATGGGCATCGCGGGCACCGGCGCACTGCTGCCGCTGGAACAGGCCCGCATCCAGCCTGGCGAAACCGTGCTGATCTTGGGGGCCACGGGAACGCTCGGGCAGCTCGCCCTGCAGCTCGCGCGCATTCTGGGCGCTGGCCGTGTGGTGGGGGCGGCCCGCGATGCGGCCGCCCTGGAGCGCTTGCGCGCGCGGGGCCTGGCCGACGCGGTGGTGGCCCTGGGCGGCACCGACGATGCCGTGGCCCTGAAGGCCGTGGCGGGCGAGGGGTTCGACGTGGTTCTCGACGGCGTATGCGGTGCGCCCATGCTCGCGGCGCTGAAGGCCACGCGCTGGGGCGCGCGCATCCTCACCGTCGGCACGGGGGGCGGGCGCGAAGTGAAGCTCGATATCGCCGACCTGCTGTTCCGCACGCTCAGTTGCGTGGGTACGGGGCAGCGCTCGGCCAGCGATCGCGAGGCCACCTGGCGCCGGCTCCTGCGGATGGCGCACGAGCATCGCATCACCTTTGACCATGTCGGGTATCGCTTCGACCAGATGCCGGACGCCTGGGCAAGCCAGGTGGCGGGGCCACATGCCAAGATCACCGCTTCTCTCAAGGCCTGATCGGAATTCGGCACGAACCAGAAGGATGGCGCGGATGCCAGGCTGGGAGGGTATGCGCGAACCTAGTGTTAACCCTGGTTTTTGGCCGCATTTGGGCCACTGGAACGGGCTTTATATGTACAGACTTTGCTAGGTTGTTTATATTTCGTCCCCACAGCTGCCCAAACAGATGAAGGAGACGCGCATGCTAAGCCCCACCCCCCCCACGCTTTCCGATGGAACCAAGGTCGTTGATCTGGTCAATGTGAACACACGGGAGGTGCAGATGCGCGCGCTCTCGGACCCCGAGCTCTACGAGCTGGAGATGGAGCGGATCTTCGGCAAGATCTGGGTTTTCCTCGGCCATGAGTCCGAGATTCCCAACTCGGGGGACTTCGTCACTCGCGACATGGGTTCCGACTCGGTGCTGGTCACGCGCGATAAGTCGGGCGAGGTTCACGTGCTTCTCAACCTGTGCACGCACCGGGGCATGCGGGTTTCGACCCTGGATGCGGGCAACACGCAGATCCACACCTGCATCTACCATGGCTGGGCTTTCCGTCCGAACGGAGCCTTTCTCGGCGCGCCGGTCGAGAAGGAGACGATGCACGGCAAGATGATGAGCAAGGAGGAACTGGGGTTGAAGAAGGCCCGGGTCACCTTGTATGGCGGGCTGATCTTTGCAACCTGGAACATCGATGGCCCCTCGTTCGAGGAATTCCTTGGCGACGCCAAGTGGTACTACGACATCCTTTTCAAGCGCACCGACAAAGGCATGGAAGTGCTGGGGCCGCCGCAGCGCTTCACGGTGCGTGCCAACTGGAAGGCAGCAGGGGAGCAGTCTGCCGCCGACGGCTACCACACGCTGACCCTGCACCGCTGGCTTGGCGAGGTCGGCAACTATTCCAAGAAGGGCGAAGGGGAGGGCAGCGGTGGCGACCTGAGCCCAGAGATGTACGGGGTGGAAGTCAGTTCGCCGCACGGGCACGCGTTGCGATGCATCGACCTGGGGCGGAAGATTCGCCGCATGACCGGGCTCGATCCCGACGTGCTGAGCGTGGACGAAAAGCTCAATGCGCTCCCGCCAGCCGGCATGACGAAGGAGATGGTCGAGCAGCTCAAGCGCAACCTCACGCCCGAACAGCTGCATGTGCAGACCAGCATGCCGCCGCAGGTCGGCGGCATCTTCCCGAACGTGCTGTTTGGCTTCGTCTACATCCCACAGGCCGATGGCTCGGTGGTCGGCTCGATGACCATGCATGCCTACGTCCCGAAGGGGCCCGACAAGCTGGAGTTCGTGAACTGGATCTTTGCGGAAAAGGACGCCCCGCAGGAGTTGCGCGACAAGATGCTCAGGCAGACCATCCAGCTGTTTGGCACATCAGGCATGGTGGAGCAGGACGACTCCGACACCTGGCCGCACATGACCCTGGCCGCCAAGGGCGCGCAGGGCAAGAAGATGACCCTGAAGTACCAGGCTGTCTATGAAACCGGGGCGCCCAAAGGCTGGCCCGGCCCGGGCATCGTCAACGAAGGCTTCACCAAGGACGACACGCAGTGGCACTGGTGGTTGTACTGGCGCCAGCTCATGGGCGACGCGGTCTGATCCTTCCTTGCAACTCGATACCATCCAATCTCGGAGACTCCCATGAGTGAAGCCCAAGGCGCCCTGGTGCCTATCGGATCGCCGGTTTACAACCAGATCCTTCAATTTCTGTACGTCGAGGCGCGCCTGCTTGACGAAATCCGCCTCAAGGAATGGGGCGCCCTGCTCGCGCAAGACCTGATCTACTCCGCTCCCTTGAGGGAAACACGGCCGGTCAACCAGCAGGCGGCATCGGTGGTGCGCACCATGCAGCACTACCACGACGATTGGCGCTCCGTGATGGGGCGCATCGTGCGCCTTACCGGCACCAAGAGCGCCTGGGCGGAAGATCCACCATCGCGCACGCGCCGACTCGTGACCAACGTTCTGGTCGAAGAGACGGACAAGCCCCAGGAATACAGTGTGCGCAGCTATCTGCTAGTGACGCGCAGCCGGTTCAACTTCGATGAATACGACCTGATCAGCGCGGAACGCAGGGACATCCTGCGGGCTGATGGCGAGGGGTTCAAGCTGGCCAAGCGCGAGATCCTGCTGGACCAGGCCGTGCTGGGTACGCCGAATCTGGCCATCTTCCTTTGACCTCGCGCTTGCCTTCAAGCCTTGAACGCGAGCCATTCCTGGTCATCGCGGCATAGCTGGCCGGGCTGCCACGTGAAATTCCAGGTCGAGCCCACTTGGCGCAAAGCCAGAGGGGCTCTTCCAGGCTGCTGCGCATAGCAGGCCCCGGTCGTTCTGGCATGGCGCTGTGCATCGAGGGGACGATTCTTCCCCATGGAAATCACGGCACATCGCCGCAATACCAGTGCTGCTTCGGCCATGTCTTCGGTCAGGTGGGCAAACGCCCAGCGCGCCATGCCCTGGCGCAACCCGATGCCTTCGTAAGGGGGAGGCCCTACGATGTCCAGGTCCTGGATATCCCAGGCCAGCAGCCGGATGCCGTCGCGATCGAGGGTCGCGTATGTGCGTCCTTCGATTCTCAGTGGCACCTCGATGTCATAACGGCGTCGCGGCAAGGCCCGGGACGCGGCGGCCGCGGCCAGGCCGCTGAGTTCCAGCATGTGGGTGCATTGCTCGCTGGGATCGACTTGGCGCATCACGCCGTGAGCGCTTGTCGCAGGGGGAGTGCCGACCAGCTGTTGGAGTTGGCCAGCCGCCGAAGGACACAGGCTGTAAGGGTGGCGAGGAGCTTCGCCACGCACGAAGGCGATGAGCCCATCCCGGACGACGAGTTCGACCCGGAAATGATGGAAGTCATCCTCCAGCGCGGCCCGGCAGCGAAAGCCGGCTTCCACGGGATCGGTTGCGATCAGAATGCGGCGTCGGAATACAGGCATGGGTACTTTCTTTCGGGGCCTCTGCCGTCGGCTGGCAACGCGCGAAGCCTGATTTTTCCGGCTGACACGAAGTGTCTTAAAGTGTACGATAAAAAGAATTCTGTCTAATATAAGGAGATTCAATGGGCTTGCTGAAAGACAAGGTGGCGCTGATCACCGGAGCGGGCGGTGGTATCGGACGCGGCATTGCACGCTGCTATGCGCGAGAAGGCGCTGCGGTACTGATTGCCGAGCTCGATCCCGTGACCGGCGCCGAGGCCGAGGCCGAACTCCAGCAGATGGGCGCGCGCGCCCTGTTCGTGCCCACCGACGTGCTCCGCAAGGACAGCGTGGAAGCCGCTATTCAGGCCGCAGCGGATAGCTTTGGCGGGCTCGACATTCTCATCAACAATGCCTTCGTCCCATCCGAGAACGTGTTGCTGGAGGACAAGACGGATGCGATGCTGGAGCGTACGCTGACATCTACCGTCTGGGCGTCCTGGTGGGCCATGCGCGCTGCCTTGCCGCACATGCGTGCGCGCGGTGGTGGGCGCATCATCAATTTCACGTCGATCGACGTGGACATCGGAGCCTGGCAGCATGCCGACTACAACACGGGCAAATCCGGTGTCGTCGGACTGACGCGCAGCGCGGCGGCCGAATGGGGCCGGTTCAACATCACTTGCAACGCCATTGCACCGACAGCCATGGGGGCGACATTCCATAAGCTGGCCGCCGAAATCCCCGGTTTCGCCGAGCGCTCGGCCGCCGCCCGGCCCATGGGTCGCTCGGGTGATCCGGAACTGGATATCGGGCCAGTGGCCGTCTTTCTGGGCTCGGAGATGGCGCGGTTCGTGACTGGAATCACCATGCACGTGGACGGTGGGCTGCATTTGCCAGGCTACAACTCGCGCCCGGCCCATGTGCCGGTGCGCGAATACTGATGCACCGGAGACAGGCTTCAGCGCTTGGTGACCTGTATGCCGCTGGTTTCCTGGTCCCAGGTGGCCGGTGTGCAACCTTGGTCGCGCAGTTCATACTTCAGAACCCGCCCCTGGGGGTTCTTGGGAAGGCTGTCGCGGAATTCGATGTAACGCGGCAGGGCGTAGTAGGGGACGGCGTCGATGGCCCACTGGAAAAGATCCTCGGGCGCCAGCGCCATGCCAGGGCGCAGCATGGCGGTCACCTTGACGTCGTCTTCCCCCTTGTCGGACGGGACGGCGTGCACGGCGACTTCGGCCAGGGCCGGGTGGCGGGCGAAGGCAGCCTCCATCTCGAAGCTGGAGATGTTTTCGCCGCGTCTGCGCAGGTAGTCTTTCTTGCGATCAACGAAATAGAAAAAGCCTTGCTCGTCGAACTTGCCAATATCCCCGGTGTGCAGCCAGAGGTTGCGCATGATCTTCAGCGTGTCTTCCGGCCTGCGCCAGTAGCCCATGAACATGATGTCCGGGCGCAGCGGCCGCACCACGATTTCGCCAGAAGTCCCGGTCGGCACTTCCCGGTCGAGGTCGTCCACGATGCGCACGTCGAAATCGGGAATGCGCTTTCCAGACGAACCGGGTGCGGCATACTCGCCACCGGCCAGCGAAGTGATCACTGCCGCTTCGGTGAGGCCATAGCCGTTGCCGCCCACCTGTTTCGCGCCGAAGCGTTCGCGCCAGATGGATTTGACTTCCTCCGTGAACGGATTGCCCCGCACTGTATGGATCTGCCCCTTGCAGCGCCGCCCGGCCTCGGTATCCGGCGCGTTGGCCAGCATCGCCCCCATGCTGCCCAGGATGGAGGCGATGGTGGCACCGCTGCGCTCCACTTCGGGCCAGAAGTTCGACACCGAAAAACGCGGAACGAAAGCGACGCGGGCGCCGACCAGAATCGATGCCAGCACGCCCACGCACATGGCGTTCATGTGGAACAGCGGCAGGGGCGTGATCGTGACGTCGTTTTCGTTGGCCGGCCCGGCGCGCAGTTGCAGACGCGCCAGATTGCACATGTAGTTGTAGCTGATCATGCAGCCCTTGGACGGTCCGGTCGTGCCCGAGGTGTAGATGAGGCAGGCCAGTTCCCAGGGCTGGGGTTTGCGCTCGAACGCGCTGTCATCGCTGCCGCGGTGTTCGTCGAGCGAGGCCAGGGGCAGGGTGCCGCACTGCCTGTCGCCGGGCGTTCCCCGGGTCAGGACCTGCTGCACGTCCGGCAACCCGTCCGAAACCGCCGCGATGCGTTCGGCATACGCAGCCTCGCAGACCACGAGCGCCGCGCCAGCATCGGCAATCTGGTGGCGCAGGAATTCACCCTTGAGCGCGGTGTTGATGGGTACGCTGACGGCGCAGAGCTTATTGATGGCGAACCAGCACAGCACGGCATCGATGTTGTTGTCGAGCATCGTCACGACCGTCTGGCCGGGTTGCACGCCCAGCGCCGCGAACGCATGGGCCAAACGGGTCGACTGGCGATCCACTTCGCCGTAGGTATGGAGTTCACCCGAGAAGTCGAGCAACGCCCGGTCGGAATGTTTGGCTACCGCGCGTTCGAGCGCCGCAATGACCGTATCTTGTTGACCGAGGGACCACGTGTCGGGATTGCCGATTCCTGCCATGCAAAACGCTCCAAGCCACACCCAAGGATGCAAAAAATTCTAGATAAAGATGAGAATTCTATATTTAGATTTTTCACCGCGCGTGCTGGTAAACCCTTGGCCGCATCGCCAAGCGCCGAATCTCTCACTGAACCTCAGAAAGCATGGAAATGACCCTCAAGAGCACGAACAAGCAAGCCGCAGTCGCATCGAAAGCGGTTGGCAAGCCCCGTCGCAGGGTGGTGGATCGTGGCGTTGCGGCGCCTGTTGTGCAGAAACCTGCGGCGGCTGTCGCCATGGTGGAGAAGAAGAGCCCGGTGGCCGCAGAGACAGGGCCGGTTGGCGTACGCCGTGGGCGCAGCAACCGGCGTTCCGAGCAAACGATTGCGAACATCCTGATGGTCACCGAGAACATCGTGCTGAAATCTGGCGCCGAGCGGATCTCGATACTCGATGTCTGCCGCGAGGCGGGTATTTCCCGCGGCACGTTCTATCGCTATTTCGCGTCTCAGGATGAACTGCTGGATGCGTTTGCCCGTCACAAACGCGAGCAGTTCCATGTCACCTTGGCAGAGGCCGTCCAACCCTACCAGGACCCCGACGAGCGCTTCGACGCGTTGATTCGCTACCTGGACCACTACTTGGAGCATGGCCGCGCGCGCCGGTTGCTGGTCGCCGCACCGGAATACGCCCTTGGTTTCTTTCGCCGCATCTTCCACGATTCGGTGGTCCGGTTCCAGGACGTTCTCGGCTCTGTTTTCGATGCCTGGGAGGCTCGTTTTGGCGTCAAGGTGGATCGGGAACTGGTATGCGAACTCCTGATCCGCTATGTGTTGAGCGAGCAACTGGTGCCGGGGGATGCTGATCGCAAGACGTTGCCCCGGCGCATTGGCCGAATGGTGGAGGCCCTGGCCACAGGTGCACCCCCCCGCGCTAGGCGGTGAATTGTCTCCTGCGGCAGTGGCATGCACCCGTCACCCTATTGCAGGGCGGTAGCGATGCGCGCGAACAATTGCCTCATCGGCATCTCGGGGGAGTGGCTGAAAAGGGGGTCGTGGTGCGCGGAAAAGGCTTTGTAGACAACTGACCAGTCGGCGCTGGTCAGATGCCGGCGTGCAGCCGGGAAAATGACGGTCTCCTCCAGGGACATGTGCTCCCAGACCGCGCCGCTCAGGCGCTGGACGGCAGCGGTGACTGCTTCCGCGGCGTCTGCATCTCCATGCCCGTGACGGGCGAGGGCGGTGAACAAGGCATCGATCAAGGTGTTTTCCAGCACATGCTGCCGTTCCAGTTCGTCCAGCACTGCATTGTGTTCGCTCGTGCGCTGCCGGAGCAGGCGGAAGATGAAGGCCTCTTCCTTGGGGTGGTGCAGCCTCGTCGGAAACTGGCGCAGGTAGTCAGCCATTTGCCGCATCAGCGCCACGTCGGGAATCGTGCCATCGATACGCCCTGCGCGATCCAATTGCTGCAGGCCGGTGAGTACCGCAGCGATGGAACGATGTTCTCCCGCCACGATGGCGAGCGCGCGGTTCGCGTCGGCCTGCTCGTCATTCGACTCGATGCTGGCCACATGCACGGGAAGGTTGGCGATTTGCAGCAGCTGGCGGGTCACGCTGCTGTGCAGCCAACCCCGCAAGCCAGGCACGCGGCCGTGGGAACTCACGAAGAGCAGATCGCAGGCGTGCCGTTGCGCCGCTTCGAGAATGGCCTGGGCCGGATGGTCGCTGACGAGCGCATCCGTCGAGCATTCGACGCCGCCGATCCTCGCGGCCGTGGCCGCCTTGAGCAGCACCGCATGTCGGGGCATGTCGCTTTCGGCGGTGAAGGCTTGGCGGTCGAGCGAATGCAGCATGGAGCCTTCGCCGGTGGCGGCCAGATCGGGGGCCGCGTGGAAAAAGGTGATCCGGGCCCCCAGTGCCCGCGCAAAGCTGACCGACTGGGTGACGGTTGCCATTCCCAGCGGGGTGTCGTCCAGGGCGACGAGTAGGTGTTTGTACATAAAGAGCTCCATGCAAGACAGTCTTCAGGGTGCCTGTAGCGGCTGTGTCGTCGCCTCAGTGTTTGCGATAACTTGAACAGAATCTCTGTTTTTGATTAATATCGCATTGACGCAGTGCAAACGCATGCCGGATTTCTGGCGGCTGTCACTGCTTCAGTAGCACGCGAACGACATCTGCACCGGCCCTTGGGGCCGTGCCCGAACCTGAAAGAATCATCATGCTGATCGACCTCCACGCCCATGCCCCGCTACCGGGGTACTACAACCAGCATCCGTTTTGGGGGCCGTTCTTTGAGCGGCACCCGGATGGCGACGTCAAGCTTCGCGTTGGCCATTGGGTGCTGCGCCTGGGCTCGCCCGAACGCAAGGCAGCGGTTCGTGCCGGGAAGGGACCGAGCGTCGAGGAATACATGGCCCGTTGGGCGGATCCGAAGAACCGCCTCAATGGCATGGATGCCGCAGGGCAGAATGCGCAGGTGCTGTCGGTGCCTTCGCACTGCTACATGTACTGGGCCGACCCCGAGTTCTCGGTGCGCTTCGCCACCAAGGTCAACGATATCCTTGCCGACTACTGCTCGGCCGCGCCGGATCGCTTGATGTTCTGGGCCCATGCGCCGCTGAATGCGCCGCACGACGCAGCCAAGGAAATCCGCCGCGCCTGCACCGAACTCGGCGCGAAGGGCCTGGTGGCCGGCGGCGCGAACTTCGGCGGGTTGGAGGCGGATTCGCCGCAGCTCGACGTCGTCTGGAAAACGATGTGCGACCTCGATCTGCCGATCTTCATCCACGGCTACAACCAATCGGTCACCTGGGGCATGCAGGCCGACCATGACCAGTACGAAACCACGGCCATCGTCGGCATGAACTACGACGAGACGCGCTTCTTTTGGTATCTGATCAATGGCGGCGTTCTGGATCGCTTCCCCAATCTCAAGGTCTACATCACCCATGGCGGCGGGTACATCCCGTACCAGCTCGGCCGCCTGGCCCAGACCAACCGCAATCTCGACGTGGCGTTCAACAAGAAGCCGGTCGAGGAGTATCTGAAGAACTTCTGGTTCGACGTCGAATTGCACGAAGTGCCGATGCGCCAGGCACTGATTGACATCATTGGTGCCGATCGCGTTCTGTATGGCAGTAACTTCGGCGGCAGCGACGCCGTTCGCCACGACCTGACCGATGGCCTGCGCCTGTCGGACGACGATCTGCAGAAGATTCGCTGGAAGAATGCGTGCGAGCTGCTGCACCTGGATCCTGCCAAGCTGGGCAAGCCCGCCGTCCAACCTGCTGCCAGAGTCGCTGCATGAAGCTCGCACGCTGCACCGATGGCGGTGCCCCGTTCTGGGCGCTGGTCGATACCGAACGCGACGAACTGCGCCCGATCGAGGGCGGGGTCTCTGATTGGGGTCCGGCTATCACGCGCGGCGAGGGGGAGGCTGCGCTGCGCTTCCGTGGCGCCGTGCGTGCGCTCGACTCGGTGCGGCTTCTGCCACCCATCGAGAAGACCAACCGGGTGGTGGTCGCTGGGGCCAACTACGCCAAGCATCTCGCGGCCGACTTCGGCATCAAGAGCCACAGCCAGCCTATCGCCTTCCTGAAGGCCCATGGCGCGCTCATCGGGGCGAACGACGCATTGCGCTACCCGCCCCTGACGCAGGAGCTGGATCACGAGGTGGAACTGGTGGCCGTGATCGGCGACACGGTCAACCGCGATGACCCCATCTCCAGCGTGCTGGGATACACCGTGGGCAACGACGTGAGCTCGCGCGATCTGCAGCGCAGCGGACCGCCCGGTGTCGGAATGGATCTGTTTGCGGCCAAGAGCGGTGACCAGACCACGGGCCTCGGCCCGTGGATCGTGACGCGCGATGAGTTTGCGCGCGAGGGAAAGCTGTCGCTGCGCCTGCTGCTGCGCGTGAATGGGGAAATTCGCCAGGACGGCGACACGGCCGAGATGACCTGGGATGTCGCGGAACTGGTGAAGTTCGTGGACGAGCGCTCGCGTTTCGAGAGCGGCGATGTCATGTTCACCGGCTCGCCGGCCGGCACGGGGCAGGGTTCCGGCAAGTTTCTCAAGCCCGGTGACGTGGTCGAGGCCGAGATTCCCGGCATCGGTCTGTTGCGCAACATCGTCACGACAGCCCAATAAGCAATCAGGGAGACAGTACATGAGCATTACGCAAAACAAGGTGGTCGTCGCCGGTGGCGGCCTGATGGGAACCGGCATCGCCCATGCCTTCGCCAGCTCCGGCTTCGTCACCGTGCTGGTGGACAGCAACGAAGCTGCGGCCGCCAAGGCACTTTCCGCCGTGGCCAAGATCCTGGACGACGGGGTTCGCCTCGGCAAGCTCGATGCGGCGGTGGCCGATGCGGCGAAATCCAGGCTTACGACGCAAGCCGATCTCGCTGCCGCATCCGCGGGGGCTGCACTGCTGGTCGAGACCGTCACCGAGAACATCGCGGTGAAGAAGCAGGTGGTGGCCACGGCCGCCGCCCACATGCTGCCCGACGCCATCATCGCCACGAACACCTCCGCGCTGAGCGTGACCGAGATCGCCACGGCCGTGCCCCAGCCTGAACGGGTGGTGGGCATGCACTTCTTCAACCCGGTGCACAAGATGAAGCTGGTCGAGCTGGTGCGCGGCATCGCCACCAGCGACGAGACCGTGGCCAGAACCCGCGAATACAGCGACGCGCTGGGCAAGACGTCGATCATCGTCAACGAGTCCCCGGGCCTGACCACCAGCCGGATGTCGGCCATGCTGGGCAACGAGGCGATGTGGATGCTGCAGGAGGGCGTGGCCACTGCCGAGGACATCGACACAGCGCTGCGCATGGGCTTCAACCATCCGATGGGGCCCCTCGAACTCGGAGACCTGACCGGATGGGATACCCGGCTGTCGGTGCTTCGTTACCTGCACTCGACGCTGGGCGACAAGTTCCGTCCCTGCCCTCTGATAATCAAGATGGTGGCCTCCGGCCGCCATGGGCGCAAGACCGGCGCGGGCGTGTACCAGTACGACGAAAAAGGCCAGCGCATTCCTGGCTCCGGCCTGAAAGCGAGCGTTCTGTGAGTCGCCCGGATGTGGTGATCGTCGGCGCGGTTCGCACGCCCGTCGGAAAATTCAAAGGCAGCCTGGCGCCCGTGCGCGCCGATCACCTGGGTGCCGTCGTCCTGGACGAGCTCATTACCCGTTCGGGGCTTGAGCCGGAATTGGTGGACGACGTCATCTTCGGCTGCGTCACCCAGGTCGGTGAGCAGTCGGCCAATATCGCGCGCACGTCACTGCTAGGGGCCGGCTGGCCCTGCACGATTCCTGGCCTGACGATCGACCGCAAATGCGGTTCGGGTGAAGAGGCCGTGCACGTGGCCGCGGGCCTGATTGCGTTCGGGTCGGCCGAGGTGGTCGTGGCCGGCGGTGCCGAGAACATGAGCCGGGTGCCCATGGGCAGCAACCGCAGCATCCATGGGGAGGCCTTTGGCTGGATGGTCGCCGAGCGCTACGAAATGACGAGCCAGGGTGAAGCGGCCGAGCGCTTGTGCGACCAGTGGGAGCTGGGCCGGGAAGACCTCGATGCGTTCGCCGTGGAAAGCCATCGGCGCGCTTGCGCGGCTGCCTCTGCCGGCCATTTCGAGAAAGAAATCGTGCCGGTGCCCGTGATGCAGGTGCGCGAGAAGGGCGCAGAGGGCGAGGCGCACTTGTTCTCCGCGGACGAAACGATCCGTCCCGGTACGGCCGTCGAGAAGCTGGCGACCCTCAAAACCAGCTTCCGCGCGGACGGTCGCCTGACTGCCGGGAACTCTTCGCAGATCTCGGATGGGGCGGCGGGTTTGCTGCTGATGTCTTCGGTCAAGGCCCGGTCGCTGGGCCTCAAGCCCCGCGCGCGCATTCTCGCCATGACCACGGTGGGCTCCGATCCCACGCTGATGCTGACCGGGCCGGTCGCGGCCACCCGCAAAGTGCTGGCGCAGGCGGGGCTCACACTGGACGACATCGACCTCTTCGAGATCAACGAGGCGTTTGCCTCGGTTCCCCTGGTCTGGATGAAAGAGCTGGGCGTGTCTTCCGAGCGTTTGAACGTCAACGGCGGTGCCATCGCGCTGGGGCACCCCTTGGGGGCGAGCGGAGCGCGCATCATGACGTCGATGCTGCACGAGCTGGAGCGTCGGGGCGGACGTTATGCGCTGCAGGCGATCTGCTGCGCCGGCGGCATGGGGACCGCCACCCTCATCGAGCGGCTGTGACCGTGGCGCGCCTGCCGCTGGTGCCGCTGGCCGATTTTCCGGCGCAACTGCGCGAGGCCGTGCGGCGGGGCGTCGAGACACGCATGCTCAGTTCCACCGTGCCGGTGCAGGTCTGGGCCCACCGGCCGCAGGCCGCGCTGGCATGGCTGGCGCTGCTGGACCAGTTCCACAGCCGCGGCGTGCTGGACGGGCGGCTGCGGGAACTGGTGCGGCTGCGCATCGCCAGCATCACGCAGTGCCAAGCCTGCCAGCTGGCGCGCAAGAGCGACCGCGTGGACGCGCAAGACCTGGAAGCCCTCAATTGCCAGCAGATCGGCAGCGCCCACTTTTCGCCCGCCGAGCGGGCCGCGCTGGCGTATGCCGAGCTGTTCGCAGCCGATGCGCATGCCATTGGAGAAGGGCATTTCACAGCGTTGGCCGAGCACTTTTCGACCGCCGAGAGCGTTGAACTGCAGATGTTCTGCGCTTTGATGCTGGCGGGCGGCCGCATGACTTTGGTTCAACAAGCCTACCAGGAGGTATCACCGTGAGCACATCGATCTTCGACATTCCCCTTCAGGCCCTGAACGGCTCCGATACGAGCCTCGCCCCCTTCAAGGGACAGGTGATGCTGGTCGTCAACGTGGCTTCCCAATGCGGGCTGACCCCGCAGTACGCCGGCCTGCAGTCCCTGTACGACCGCTTTCGCGACCGTGGCCTGCACGTGCTGGGATTTCCCTGCAACGATTTTGCGGGCCAGGAGCCGGGAAGCGAGGACGAGATCCGCGACTTCTGCGACATCAACTACCGCGTGAGCTTTCCGCTTTTCACCAAATTGCGGATCAACAGTGAGCCCAGACACCCGCTCTATGCCGCCCTGATCGCTGCGCAGCCTCATGCCGTCGCGTCCGGCGATCCACGGCTGCGCGACACCTTGTCCAAGCATCAACTGCTGCCCAAGGCAGATACCGATGTGATGTGGAATTTCGAGAAATTCCTGATTGGCCGTGATGGGGCCGTGGTGGCCCGTTTCGCTCCCGACGTGGCACCCGATGATGCAAGGCTGATCGCGGCCATCGAGGATGCCCTCGGTTGATTCCATGGCGCGCAGCGGGCGTTTCAGTTTCGGATGGACGCTGCTGACGCTGGTCGCCGCGCAGGTCGGATTGCATGGCTGCCTCAACGGCATGCGCATGACCGTCCCCTTGTTGGCGGTGAGCGAATCGCGGGGCCCTGCCGTGATCGGGTTGTTGATGGCGCTGTTTGCCGCCTTCCCCTTTGTGCTCGCCATTCCTGCCGGGCGCCTGGTGGATCGTCGGGGGTACCACCTGGGAACGCGCATTGGTGCCTTGCTGGCGCTGGCGGGGGCCGCTCTTGCCGCTTCGGCGTCCCATGTCTGGGCTCTGGGAGGCGCCGCGGCCCTGGTGGGGGCGGGCTCTGCGGTGGGCATGATTTCACTGCAGCGCACGGCAGGCCGGCTGGCCCGGGGCGAGGCGGAACGCCTGCGGATCTTCAGCTGGGTGGCACTCGCGCCGTCCATCGCGACTTTCATGGGCCCGGTCCTGGCGGGCATGCTGATCGACCATGTGAGCTATCGCGCGGCTTTCGTCGGACTGGCTCTGCTGCCTCTGGGGACGCTGCTCGCCACCACCCGAGTCCCTGCCGAGGCGCCTCGGGCGCCCGCGAAACGGACCGATACTCCCCCGAAGGCTTGGGACCTGCTGGGCGACCGCGATCTTCGGCGACTGTTCTTCATCAATTGGCTGATTGCCGCCTGCTGGGATGCACACGCTTTTGCGTTGCCGATCCTGGGTCACGAGCGGGGCTTGAGCGCATCGGCCATCGGCACGGTGCTGGCCAGCTACGCCGTCACCTCAGCGGCCGTGCGGCTGGCGATCCCCTTTTTGGCGGAGCGTCTCCAGCCCCGGTGGGTGATGACCGGTGCGCTGACCTTGACGGCATCGGTTTTCCTGCTCTATCCCTGGTTGGACAGCACGTGGGCCATGGCGGCTTGCGCCGGCACCATAGGCCTGGGACTGGGGGCCATCCAGCCCGCTGTCATGTCCAGCCTGCACACCTTTGCACCGCCGGAGCGCCAAGGCGAGGCCCTTGGCCTGCGGTCCACCGTCATCCATTTCTCCACCTTGGTGATGCCCTTGGGTTTTGGCGCCGCCGGCGCCGCGCTGGGTGTTGCCCCGGTGTTCTGGATGACCGGTGCGGCGCTCTCCGCGGGTGCCTGGGCTGCTTTTGGGTTGCCGACCCAGGCCAGGCACGACTGATAAAGAACGATGACGCGGTTTTGCACGGGCGTCGATCACATCGCCTATCTCGCTACAAGGACACATGATGCTGAAGCTGTATCACGCACCCGGCTCCAATTCGGCGCGCATTCTGTGGCTGCTGGAGGAATTGGGCATGGAACGGGAGGTCGTGGTGGTGAAATACCCGCGCAACGATGGCAGTGAAGCCGATCCGCGCAATCCGCACCCGCATGGGTTCACGCCCGCGCTGGAGCACGATGGCCACTTGGTATCCGAGACGGCTGCCATTGCGCTTTACCTGACCGATCTGCATCCCGAGGCCGAGGTCGGCGTGCCGGCGGGGCATGCGTTGCGTGGAGCCTATCTCACCTGGCTCTTCTATCAGGTGGGTTTGACCGAACCCCTGGTCTACATGGAGGGGAAGGGCCTGCTGGCGCAGGATCCGGCGATGCGCGGCCTGAATCAATCAATGATGCAGCACATCCGGCACACGCTGTCACGCGGCCCCTACCTGCTCGGGCAGCGTTTCACCGCTGCGGACATCCTGTTCATGAGCTTGTTCGAGACTGCGCGCCCGCTGCTGGGCGGCTGCCCGGTCATCGAGGCCTATCTGGCCCGCGCCGATCGCCCTGCGCGGCGCCGGTCCTTGGCGCTGGATCGCTGAGCCGCGGTACGGCGGCCCGCCGCTTTTCTGCCTGGTATTTTTTATTGAGAGCCTGAACCGATGTCCCGTTCTGTCGTGCTTGTTACCGGCGGTGCTCGCCGCATTGGACGCGTGATCGCGCTTGATCTGGCTGCGGCTGGATGGAACGTGGCGATCACCTACCGGCACTCGTCGGAGGAAGCTCAGGACACGCTCAGGGAACTGCGCCGCAGTGAAGGACAAGCGGAAGCGCTCTACGCCGACTTGAGCGATGAGACCGGTTGCCGAGCGCTGGTGCCCGAGGTGGTGAGGCGATTCGGCCGCATCGATGCCGTGGTGAACAATGCGTCCGTTTTCGAGTACGACAACGCCGAGACCTGCGGATTGGCGGCGATGGAGCTTCACTGGAAGGCCAACACCGCGCCCGCCATCTTGCTGGCGCAGGCCTTATACCAGCATCTGCTGGATACCGGGAGGACAGGGTGCGTGGTGAATCTGCTCGACCAGAAGCTGTGGAACCCGAACCCTGACTATTTTTCCTACACCCTGTCCAAGGCGGCGCTGGAAGCAGCCACAAAAATGTTGGCCATGGCCATGGCGCCGCGCTTGCGCGTAGGAGGTGTGGCCCCGGGGCTCGCCCTGCTGTCCGGGCCGATGAACGAGCGGGAGTTCGAGTTGGGCCAACGGCTCAATCCGCTGGGGCGAAGCTCCCCGCCGGAGGATATCGCCGACGCGGTCCGCTTCCTGCTGACATTCCCGGCTTCGACAGGCTCCACCATCCTTGTCGATGGAGGCCAGCACCTGACTCGCCAGCCGCGCGACGTGATGTTCCTGGCACGCGAGATGGGAGCCCGCTGAAATGTCCAACACCCTTCTGACTCCTGCATTGGCGCGGTGTCGCCGCCTTTTCCTGCGCAACCATGTGGTGGACATCAACATCGGGGCGCATGCCTTCGAGCAGGGTCATCCGCAGCGTGTGCGTATCAATGTGGATCTGTACGTTCCCCTGGCGTGCAGCACACCGGTGGATGACGATCTGGGGGAGGTCGTGGACTACGATTTCGTGCGTGAGGCGGTTCGGGAGCGCGTGGGCCGCGGGCATATACAGCTTCAGGAGACGCTGGCGGATGATCTGCTGCGCGCGCTGCTCGCGCATCCCCAGGTACTGGCAGCACGCGTCTCGACCGAGAAACCCGATGTCTACCCCGACTGCGAAGCGGTCGGCGTCGAGGTGTTTGCATTCAAGGACGGCGTGACTGCTGGCACCCTGGGGCCGCAAGCTCAGTGACGGGCGCGCTCTTCCAGGCTGGCGCCACGGGTCCACAGCAGTAGCAGCAGGCTGGCAATCGCCGATGCCGCCAGGGATGCACCCACCGAGGTGCGTTCCGCGATGGTGCCCCACAGAATGGCCCCCGCCGCGCTGCCGCCCATGATGCTCATCTGGTAGATCGCCATGCCCCTTGCGCGCAAGGTGGCCGGCAATGCCAATTGCGCGCACATGGTGAGCGTGTTGGCCACACACAGCCAGACCGCACCGGACAGGGCGAGCGCTGGCGCGAGCGTCCACGCGCTGGGCGCCCAAACTGCGCCCAGCGTGGCCAGCGCGTGCAGCCACACGCCCCCATCGATGATCCGGTTGCGCGCCGCCAGTGCCGGGAGGCGGGGCAGGGCCATGGCGGCGAGCACGGCCCCCGCGCCCATGGAGGCCAGCAGGGTGGTGTAGGTGGTTTCGTTGGCGCCGATGTCCTTGGCGACCAGGGGCAGCAAGGCCACCAGCGCTACGGCCTGGGTGAAGAAGATGAAAGCGCGGAACAGCACCGCCCGCAGTATGGGAGAGGTCCGGGCATGGCTCACGCCATCGCGCATGGCCTGCAGCAGGCGCGGGCGTTCGGCGGAGGGAACATGGGGGGCAATGGGAGCGCGCCAGATCAGTACGCCGGCCAATATGGACAGCACGGCGTTGAGTGCGAACACCATCGCCGTTCCCTGCCAGGCCAGGACGATGCCCGCGACGATAGGGCCCAGCACCCGCGTCAGGTTGATGGCCAGGGCGTTGAGGGTCAGGGCAGAGGCAAGCAGGCGCCGCTCCACCAGGTCCGGCACTAGGGCCGAGAACACCGGAAACCGCAACGCCAGTCCAACGCCATTGAGCAGGCACAGCAGCAACAGCGTTCCTGGGGTCAGGGCATCGATGCCTGCGAGCACCGCCAGCACGGCCGCCACAACGGCGATCCAGGCTTGCGCCACGGCGAGGAAACGCCTGCGGTTGAGCAGGTCGGCCAGCGCGCCGCTGGCCAGGCCCAGCACGAACAGCGGCAAGGTGCCGGCCGCCTGTACCCAGGCCACCCACGCGGGACTGTCGGTGAGCTGGGCCATGCGCCAGGCGGCGGTTACCTCGTGCATCCACATGGTCATGTTGCCGGACAGCCAGGCCAGCCACAGGTAACGGAAGCCCGACCCTCGGAACGGGGCGAGCAGCGAGTCGGCGGGGGTGTGTGGCATCAGGCCGATTTGTCCAACGCCTTGCGCCAGCCGCTATGGAAGAGGTTCACGTGGTTCAACTGCTCTTCCTGGACTTGGCCATATCGACGAGGTCGGCCATGGTCGGGTTGTGCGCCAGCATGCCGCCGTCGGCGATGTACGTCTGCCCGTTGATGTAGCGCGCCTCGCCTGAGGCCAGGAAACACACCAGCGCTGCGATGTCCTCGGGCTCGCCGAACTCGGGCACCAGCAGGTGGCGCTGCATTACGTCGATCACGCTCGCGGCCGCGCCACGCGTGCCGGGAGTGAGCACCAGGCCGGGCGCGACGGCATTGCAGCGCACGCCCTGGGCGCCATGGTGGGTGGCAATCTGGCGGGTCAGGCCGATGATGGCTGCCTTCGACACGCTGTAGGCCATGCGCGTGATGTCACCCGAGAAGCCGCCGGTCGACGCGGTGTTCACGATCGCGCCACCGCCTTGGGCGATCATGGTCGGCAGCGCGTACTTGCAACCCGCCAGGTAGCCGCGCAGGTTCACGGCCATGACCTGATCCCAGACCTCGAATTCGATGTCGATGGCGTTCTTGTCCTTGGCATGGATGGCCGGAGAACTCAATGCGGCATTGTTATGCAGCACGTCCAGTCGCCCGAAGCGCTCGACCGTGCCCTGAACGAGTCGCTCGATGCTTCGCACGTCTGCGGCGTCGAAGACCTGCGCACTGGCACGTGGGCCCAGCTCCGAAGCCAGCGCTGCGGCCCGTTCGGCGTTGACGTCGGCCACGACCACGGTGGCGCCTTCGGCGACGAGGCGACGGCAGGTGGCCTCGCCGATGCCGGAAGCGCCACCGGTGACGATGGCAACCTGGTCCTTGAAGCGGCCCACGTGGGGGCCGGGAAGCGCGGGCTTGCTCATGGGGTGTCCTGCGACGGGGTGGCGGCGAAGCCGCGGAACTGTTCCAGGTTCACGACGGCATCCTCCGGAGGCTTGAGGAAGTAGCGCACGTGCAGGCTGCCGGGACCGAACCGGTAGGTCTCGATGCTCTCGATCACCTGGTTCGTGCCGAGGATGCAGTTGCGGTGGTGCACAGCGGCCTCGTTGCCGTTGATGATGGTGCTCACGACCTCTAGGCGGAACTGGTGGTTGTGCTTGTCGTACATCTCTTCGATGACGAGCCAACCATCGGCCTGCTGCGTGCGGCCCACGTATTCGATGTCGAGGAGGTCTGGGGCCGCTTCGCGGTACAGGGCCAGCAGGCCGGCCTTGTCGTGGTTGTTCCAGCAGCGGACCTGGCCGCTCATGAAGCGCTTGATCTGTTCTGAAGGGATCTGATGCATGGTGATTTATCTTTGTGAAGGCAGCACTCATGTCGGCAGCCCATGGAAACGGGATGAGATCGCAATGATTTCCGGGATCTGCAGTTTCGGCAGAGCACTTTCGCTATAGGCCCAGCGGGCAACCGTCACGCGCGGCTAACGGTCTGCCTCGCAGGGGCTCAAGCACCGGCTGTGGAGTTGCTCGTTCAGCGATGGTGGCAGAGCTGCGGAGCGCGCTTGCCAAGGCTTTCGGGTCGGGTGCAGGGCATCTTTCACTGCTTCAAGGCTGGTGAATGAAATAGCGCACGGTCAGCCTGCCATTGTCGAAGTGGTATAGCTCGATGGTCTCGATGGTCAGCGAATTGCCCCGCACCTTGTTCCGGTTGTGGCATGCGACCTCGCTCCCATTGATGATCAGGGCCACTTCTTCGATCTCGATCTTGGAATTTTGCTGCGCCCACATGCCTTCCAGGATCGTCCAGCCTTCGGCCGCAGGACCTCGACCGACATACTCGATTTGTAGGCTCTCGGGGCTACGGAGCGGTAGGCAGCGAAGAAGCCTTCCTTGTCGCCGGCGTTCCAGGCCCGCACCTGGGCGTGCAGGAAGTGTTCGATGGTGGTTTTGTCCATGACATGGTCTCCAGTTCAGATTTCGGTGCCACGGACGTTGCGTGCCGTGCCATTGCGCTTGTCGCTTTCGCCCCAGGCCATCCAGCGGTCGGGCTCGCGCGTATCGCCTACCCGGCGCCATCGCCCTTCCTGCTGGGCTGTGATGGGAAAACCGCCCACGAAGTCGAGCATCCGGCCTTTGGGGTCGGGCAGGAACTCCCATTCCTCTTTGCCTTCCAGGATGATGCGCGCGTCCTCGGCGAACCAGCCGTCCTTTTCATGGCGTACCGTGCCTTCGATATCCGTGGTGCAGCGAACTTCGCCCTTTTCGTTCTGGACAATGGCGTAGCCCAGTTTGTCGTGGCCGACCAGGAAGGAGCCGACATCCCAGCTCCCGTCCTTGTAGATCGTGGCAAAGTTCCACCAGATGACATGCATCTTGTTGTTGACGACCAGGTCCTTGTGCATGTGGATGGCGCCGCCTTCCGCCATCCAGGCCTGGTCCAGGGAAATCATGCCCTTGACCTTTCTGCCCTCGCAGGTGCCCTGCACGTCGTAGAGCTGTGCGACGTAGAAGGTGCCCCAGTCCACCCCGGGCAAATACCACTGCATGCCATTGCCGATGAGTTGGCCGGTGAGGTCGAGCAAGCCTTCTTCCCGCCAACTGAACCCGGTGCCAGAGGCGGTCAGCCGCCAGGGCTGACCGGGATCCTCTGGATGGCTGGACCACCAGGCGGTGTCGCCATCGAGCCCGCGTGCGGGAAACAGGGTGAGCGCTCTGGGGGCGATCTTTTCCTTGTCGATGCGGATGTTCTGGCCATCCAGGCGGGTGCTCTGGTAGATGAACTTGGTGGGGTTGGGCGTGCTGTCCGGCGCGTTGAGAGCCCGCACCACCGAGTAGATGTGGCCTTCATCGTCGCGCACGCTGCCAAACGGCATGTGCTTGGTGAGCTTGAGGCCGAAGTGGTCGCGCAGATCAGCCAGCCTGGCGCCGCTGACCTTTTGCGGGCCGACCAGGCATTGGTAGGCGAAGTCGGAGCGCTCGGGGATCGTATCGAAGGTTCGCATGATCGGAGGGGCCTTCCTGATCAATCCCAGATGACGTGCACGCTCTTGGCCCCGCGCAGATGGGCGCCTTCGATTTTGGGCGCGGGTTGCTCGGGGTCGAGCCGCACGTTGGGCATGAGGTCCAGAATCCCGTTGATCGCGCAGTTCAGTTCGAGCTTGGCCACGAACTGGCCAATGCACATGTGCGGGCCAAAGCCGAAGCCGAACGACGGCTTCTGGCGTCGATCGATGTCGAACACGTCGGGATTCTCGAAGGCGCTTTCGTCGCGGTTGGCCGAGGCGACCATGCACTGGACGAAGGAGCCCTTGGGGATCGTCACGTCACCGATCTGTACGTCGGCGGAAGTCTCGCGCACCTTGAACGTGGAGGAGGGCTCGAAACGCACGGCTTCGTCGATCAGCTTGGGCACCAGATTGCGGTCGTTGCGCACGCGGTCGAGCAGGCCGGGGATGGTCAGCAGGAACGTCATCGCCGCACTGAAGGTTCGTGTGGTGGTCTCACCGGCAGCGGGCAGCAGCGAGCGGGCGAAGGTCGCGACCTCGTGGTCGTCGAGCTTGTGGCCCTCGTATTCGGCGTTCATCAGGCGGGTAATGAGGTCATCGCCCGTTGCACCTTCGGCGCGGCGCCGCTGGACCTGCTCCATGAGCGCGTCGTACAGGCTCTTGACCGCAATGGCGGCGACTCGGCGGCCTTCCTCGGCCTTGGCTTTGTCAAGCTGGTTGGCCGCCAGCATCGATAGCGCCCAGACTGCATATTGGTTGTACTGATCGGGGTTGTCTTCCGGGAAGCCTACGAGGGCATACATGGCACGCACCGGAAAGTTCAGGCCCATTTCCATGAGGTCGGCTTTCTTGTCGGGCAGCAGAGGCATGATGAAATCCTCGCGCGCGACGCGGTCGATCTTCGGGCGCCACTTGTTCACGTTCTCCGGCATGAACGCCGGCTGCAGCAGGGCGCGCACCTTGCGGTGGGCCTCGCCGTCCATGCCCAGGATCATCAGGCCATCCCACACCTTGCCCATGCCTTCGAGGATGAATCCGCTGGTGAAGGTGTTGGCGTCTTTGAGCACATTCATCACGTCTTGATACTGGAACACGGCGTAGGTCGGACGGGTCTGCAACCCGGCGTTGGTCGGAACCCCAAGGAACTTGGCAATGAAGTCGCCTTCGTAGACGCGTGTGGTCTTGCGCATCTCGCGGCAGGCGGCATACAGGTCGTCCGTTTTGCCGCGATAGAGGTCGGACACGCTGGCATAGGCCGCTTCGAGCTTCTGGGCGTTCTCGGTGGTGGTTTTGGTCGTGGTATTCATGGAGCGTCTCCTTTAGGGATGGATATGGGAAAGTGGGGATAACGGACTTACTTCAGATAGCGTTTCACGCGGCCAGCGGCTATGCGGCCCGGCAGCCCATTGATGCCACCGCCGGGATGGATGCCGGCGCCGCCGAAGAACAGCCCCTTCACCGGCAACGTGTCGCCGCCGAGCCCGAAGGCCGGCCGCATGAGCCCTGTGCGCGAGGCACCGGTGTCGATGTGCACCACGCAGCCGTTGGGAACATTCAGCCGACTGGCGAAGTCGGGTGCTGCTTCGGCGCGGCGGCCAATCTCCTGTGACTTGAGCCCTGGCAGGTACGCGTCCGTTTGGTCGATGACCATTTGTGTCACCGGGGCACGGATGGCATCCCATCCTTCGCGTGGTTCGAGGGGCATGGCGATCGGATACAGGTAGGCGATGTCCTGGCCTTCGGGGGCCTGCGTGGGGTCCACGGCACTCGGTGCCGTGGCCCACAGATAGGGCAGTCGGGAGACATCGCCACGCGCTGCGCATTTGAAGTTGTCGAGCACCGCTTCCACGGTGCCGATCAGCAGCACGCTCTTGCGAAGACTCAGTCCGTCGGCGCGCAAGGCTTCGTGGCGGCTGGCGCGAACCTGGCCGCGAAGTGCGACGTCGATCTTCATGGGCGAGCCGCCGTGGGCATTGGCTGGCGCCAGATCGACCCGCGTCAGGTAGCGGCGTTCTATGGCGCCAGGTGTCACCATATTCAGGGCAATCTTGGGGTGCACCGCCGCGACAACGCTGCGTGACTCGAGCACTTCGCCGCTGGCAAGCCGGACGCCCTGGGTTTGACCGCCACGGGCCACGATCTCAGCAGCAGGAGCATTGAGCCGAATCTCGCCCCCCAGTTCCGTCAGGCGGGCCGCCAGGGCGTCAGACAGAGTCTGCATGCCTCCCACGGCGCGGCCCAGGCCGAAGCGCTGGATGAAACCCAGCAGCGCGAAATAGACCCCGGTACCCTCGCCTGTGATAGGGCCGGCGGCACCCAGCAGGCAGCACAGGGCGGATTGCGTGACCGGGTGCTCGAACCGTTCCATGATGGAGGTGTAGGCGGGGCTTTTCATCAAGCCCATGAGTTCCGGCCTGAGGTGCCGGTTCTTGATCAGCACCTTGAGCGCCTGCCATTTCGCTCCTAGGTTCATCTGCGCGGGATCGACCCGCATCATGGGGATCGCCAAGTCGATGAAGGTGTTTACCAGTTGCATCAGGGCCAGGAACTCCGTGGCGTCTGCCGTGCTGAAACGGCGGATCTCAGCGGCGGTCTGCTCCGCGCTGCGGCCGAATACGAGTGAGTTGCCATCCGGATGCAGATAGACATAGCCAGGCTCCATTTCGGTCTGACGAAAGCCGTGGCGCTCCAACTGGAGCTCCTGCGGCATCATGGGATGCACGCGCAGAGACATCAGATCGAGGGCGCAGGGGTGCACCAGATGATTTGGGGCTTCGGGTATCAGATAGCCGGAGGAGGCCATGCCACCGACCTTGCCGAGGGATTCGACGACGATGACCTTGCGGCCCTCGGCGGCGAGATAGCAGGCGCTGGCCAGCCCGTTGTGGCCTGCGCCGATGACGATGGCGTCATAGAGAGGTGTAGTGCTCATACAGATTCCTGGAAAAGAAGAGGGCGGGCTTAGGCGGGCGCGACTGGCTTCCACCAATGCAAGTGTTCGGACGCATCCTGGAGCCGCTGCCAGGCGATGGCCACGGCGATCCTGGCCGCCGGGAGCTTCATGCCCAGGCCGAGCAGGATCATGACCACGGTCTCGCGGATGCAGGCCCCATTGAGCTGTCCCGTACGGGAGATGCGCCGAGCCCCTTCGACACTGGTGCCTATCACCAGATCGAAGGCGGCCTCGATCGAGTCGAACTGGAAGACGCCTTGCTCGCGTCCATAGTTCAGGCTGCGGAAAGCCAATTGGCGGCGCGGATCGTCGCCGTTGATGCGATCGACCAAGTCCGCATGCGAAACTATGGCGCCGTGGGCAGGATCCATCGCCGCACGGGCCAGCGCCATCAACGGGCCCGTGGCGAGCATCACTGCGCCGTCATCCAGGGGCTCGAACAGGCGTTCGAAACTCTGCAGCATTTCGCTCGCTGTGGTGCGGCCGATCTCCGCAAGAACTTCGTCCAGCGTGTCGAAGTATTTATAGAAAGTGCCGCGGGAGACATTGGCCGCACGGATCACGTCATCGATCACGGGGCGGCGTTTTCCCGCGTTCTTGCGGTAGGCGTCCATGGTGGCCGCAATCAGGCGTTCGCGCATGCGCTCGCGCCGCTCCCGCGCCACCCGGCGGCGGTGATCACCCAAGGGATGTTGATCCTTTATGGGGTCGATCGGAGGCAGATGCGCGTCCATGATCGGGCGGC
Source organism: Acidovorax sp. GW101-3H11 (assembly GCF_001633105.1). Taxonomy (GTDB): domain Bacteria; phylum Pseudomonadota; class Gammaproteobacteria; order Burkholderiales; family Burkholderiaceae_C; genus Acidovorax. The sequence goes on along the minus strand of NZ_LUKZ01000009.1, from coordinate 1,027,168 downwards.
CTACAGCGCATTCATCGAGGTATTGGCCATCCGAGAGGGTTCTGTCAACCTGCCTCGCCGCTCCGGCCACACGGCCAGTGCTTTCGCCGACTCCTTGGGCCTTTGGACGGCGAGCCTCAGAGAGAGGCGGGCTTGAGGAATGGTTGCTCATGAAATAATTGAACACTTTTTTTGATTGTGATCATATGTTGATCGAAGTGACATAGGTGTTTACTATGTGCCTTCACGGGTTTACGAGTTATTTGATATGTGTTAAATGATGCACAATTCGAAAAAATGTCTATAAATCACCGAGCGCGATGCAAAGTTTGCGAAGGAAACCTGCGATGACCAGCACCAGAACTTCATCCCTCGAACGGGCATTTGCGGGGGTCGCGGACAACTACCGCGGATCCGACGTCGATCTCCATGCGGTCTACGCCGCCATGCGCCGAAATTCCCCCGTGGTGGCGGAAAACTTCATGGCCGGGCTCGGTGTGCCCAATATCGCGGGCCAAGATGCGAACCGTCCGACGTTCACGGTCTTCAAGTACCGTGACGTGATGGCGGTGCTTCGGGATCCGACCCGCTTTACCAGTGGCTTCATCGCGGAAGGCCTGGGCGCTTTTTTTGACGGCTTGATCCTGACAGGGATGGACGGAGAGGAGCACCGCCGGGCACGGGCACTGCTGCAACCGGTCTTCATGCCCGACGTGGTCACCCGGTGGAAGCCTAAGATGGACGCCATCATTCGCGATGAATACCTGCTGCCGCTGGTAGCCTGCAAGCGCGCTGACCTGATGGACTTCGCGCTGCACTTTCCCATCCGACTGATCTATTCGCTGATCGGTTTTCCGGAAAATGATCCAGAGCGCATCCACCAGGTCGCCGCCTGGGCCCTGGCCATCCTCGCGGGACCCCAGGTCGACCCGGAAAAGGCAGCCCGGGCGCGCGGAGCGGCCATGGAGGCCGCCAAGATGCTCTATGACGCAGTCAAGGAAGCGGTGGTTCAGGTGCGGGCCGAAGGCGCGACGGGGGAGGATTTGATCAGCAGGCTGATTCGCGCTGAGTACGAGGGCCGCCAGTTGGACGACCATGAGATCTCGACCTTCGTGCGCTCGCTGCTGCCGGCCGCCGGTGAGACCACCACGCGCACCTTCGGGTCGCTGCTGGTATTGCTGCTGGAGCGGCCGGAACTGCTCGAGCGTGTGCGGAATGATCGCGCGCTGGTCGGCAAGGCGATCGACGAAGCGGTTCGGTTCGAGCCCGTCGCGACATTCAAGGTGCGCCAGGCGGCTGAGGATCTGGAGATCGGTGGCGCGCAGATCCCGAAGGGCGCGATGGTGCAGGCGATCGTGATGTCGGCCAATCGTGATGAGGAGGCCTTCGAGCAGGCCGATCGGTTCGACATCGACCGCAAGCCCAAGCCCTCGTTCGGCTTTGGCTTCGGTCCGCACATGTGCATCGGCCAGTTCATCGCCAAGACCGAGATGCAGGTGGCGCTCAATGCCGTGCTGGATCTATTGCCCAACCTGCGGCTGGACCCTGCGAGGCCCGCTCCCCGGATCTCCGGGGCCCAGTTGCGTGGCCCCCATGAAGTGCACGTGGTGTGGGACTGAAGGAGTTCCCATGAAGAACCCGTTCCAGATGTCTCGTCGCCGTTGGCTGCTCGTGAGTGCGGCCGGCATTGCTTCCAATCCGCTTGCTGCCCAGGATGCCTTTCCTCGCCGGCCCGTGAACCTGGTGGTACCTTTTCCGCCTGGAGGCCTTGCCGACAGCGTGGCGCGGCAGTTCGCGCCGTCGCTGGAGCGGGTGCTTGGCCAGCCCGTGGTGGTTCAGAACCGCGCGGGCGCGGCCGGTGCGATCGGCGCGGCCGCCGTCGCCAGCGCCAAGCCTGACGGCTATTCGATCCTCTTCACGCTGTCGAGCTTGTCAACCTTGCCTGAGCAAGCCCAAGTCAACCAGCAAAAGCCGGCATTCCTGCTGAGCCAGCTCAAGCCGGTGGCGCGCATCAGCACCGATCCGCTCGCTATCGTGGTGAGGGCCGATAGCCCTCTGCAAACCTTGAGCGACCTGATGGTCCGTGCGCGTTCGCGGCCCGGCGAGATGAGCTATGGCTCGTCAGGGAACTATGGCACCGTGCACATTCCGGTGGAGATCTTTGCCCATGAGGCCGGGCTCAAGCTCAACCACATCCCCTATGCGGGAGGCGCGCCCCTGATGGTGGGGCTGCTTGGCGGCCAGGTCGATTTCACGATGTTGCCGCGTTCCTTGATCGCTTCCCATGTCCGGGCGGGTAAGCTGCGCGTCCTGGCCACCGTGGGGGCGGAGGCGTGGCCACAGTTCCCGTCCGCTCCAAGCACCGAGGCCTCGGGACTGAACGTGGGCGTGCTGCCGTGGACGGGGGCTTTCGTACCGTTTGACGTGTCACCGACCGTGATGGAGCGGTTGCAGTCGGCGTTTCGCATCGCCGCCGAGAATCCCGAATTCAAGCAAGCGTTGCTCAAGGCAGAGGGAACTCCCGCTTACCTCGACGCGGACGAGTTCCGGGCATTCTGGAGTCAGGACGCTGCACGCATGAACCAGGCGGTTCGGCGCATGGGCAAGCTCGAATAGGAAGTGACCGATGGATCTGGGCATCGCTGGCCGCAAGGCCATCATTTGCGCTTCTTCGAGAGGACTCGGGAAGGCATGCGCCTTGGCGCTCGCGCGGGAAGGCTGCATGGTGGTCATCAATGGCCGCAATGCGCAGGCGCTGCATGCAGCCGCTGCGGAGATCGCGGCGGTGTCGGGCCAGCCTCCGGTCGCCGTCATGGGGGATGTCGGCACCGATGCGGGGCGCGCCGCGCTGCTGGCCGCCTGTCCGTCCCCTGACATCTTGGTGACCAACAACGGCGGGCCAGCGCCAGGCGAAGCCGGGCAATGGGACCACGCAACGTGGATCGCGGCCGTCGAGAGCAACATGCTCAGCGGCATTTTGCTGATCCAGGCGGTGGTGCCCGGGATGCGGGAGCGCCGCTTCGGGCGCATCGTCAACATCACGTCGGCCATGGTGAAATCGCCGAAGCTGATGCTCGGACTCTCGACGGCCTCGCGAGCGGGCCTGACCGCCTTCTCGAAGGCCATGTCCATCGAGGTGGTGCGGGACAACGTCACCATCAACAACCTGCTGCCCGAACGCATCGAGACCGACCGCATCGCATACATGACTGGGCAACTGGCCCAGCGCAGGCAGATTTCCCAAGAGCAAGCCCGCGCGGAGTTGCTCAAACCGGTCGCTGCCAGGCGGTTTGGGCGACCTGAGGAGTTCGCGGATGCTTGCGCTTTCCTGTGCTCGGCCCAGGCGGGCTACATCAGTGGCCAGAATCTGCAGGTCGACGGCGGCAGCTATGAAGGCCTGATCTAGCGGCGGCTGCTGGAAAGTGTTTTCCAGTCTTTGGGCGGGGCTTCGGTTTCGGCGAAGTCCAGTTCGACTTCAACGCCATTGGGATCGGAGAAAAACAGTTGCCATGTCCTGACCGATCCTGGCGCACGGATGAGTCGCAGCCCCACATTGTGCGAACGCAAGGTGGCGGCGGTCTCCTGCAATCCCTCGGCCCAATAGGCCATGTGATCGAGCGCGCCACGACGGGGCATAGGCATTCGATCCACAGCGACCACATGCAGGATGGGCTGATTCCCCGCATAGAGCCATAACCCCGGAATCGGAAATGGAGGGCGCGGGCCCTCGCGCATGCCGAGCAGATCCACGTAGAAAGCCCGCGTCGCCTCCAACTGATCCGTCACGATGGTGAAGTGGTCTGGGCGCTTGATCATGATGCTTCCCTTTCGCATGCGGGCCGTCTGGCGGGACGCGGGGAGATGGGCGTGCAGTGCACGAAGCGGTGGCGAGTTGGTGGGGGGCGCTCCGCACCGGGCTCCCCCGTGCCCGCCCGCTACTGCGCCGCGGGCAAGCGCACCACCATACCATCCAGGGCCGCCGTGACCATGATCTGGCACGACAGCCGACTGTGGGGTTGACGGGGCTCGCCTGTGCAGTCCAGCATGGCATCTTCGGTGTCGTCGATAGAGCTGAGCTGCTCGGCCCAGGGTTGCTCGACGTATACGTGGCAGGTCGCGCATTGGCAGGCGCCGCCGCAGTCGGCGTTCATGCCTGGAAGCCCATTGGCGAGCGCGGCTTGCATGACGCTGGTGCCTTCGGCCACGTCCAGCTCGGTACGTTTGCCATCGGGTGTGACATAGATGATTTGCGGCATGGGGTCTCCTTAAAATTGAATCGGTAATCAGAGCGATCGGCTGATGATTTCTTTCATGATTTCACTGGTTCCGCCGTAAATGCGCGCCACTCGGGCATCGACCCAGGCGCGGCTGATCATGTACTCGCTCATGAAGCCGTAGCCCCCGTGCAGTTGCAGCAGTTCGTCCAGGATCTTGCCCTGCATTTCGGAGCCCATGAGCTTGCACATGGCACCGACTTCCGCGCTGAGTTCTCCACGCATCGCCTTGGCCAGGCAGTCGTCGACGAACACGCGCAGCATGGTGGCCTGGGCCTTGCATTCGGCGAGCTTGAATTTGGTGTTCTGGAAGTCGAACACTGTCTTGCCGAACACCTTGCGGTCGCGGGTGTACTGGATCGTCTGTTCGATGAGCGAGTCGATCGATGCGGCCGCGCGGATGCCGATGATGGTGCGTTCCCAGGCCAGTTGGTGGGTCAGGTACTTGAAGCCCTGGCCTTCTTCGCCGAGCCGGTTTGCCATCGGAACCGAGACGTTGTCGAAGAAGAGCTCCGACGTGTCCTGGCCCTTGAGTCCGATTTTTTCGAGCCTGCGGCCCTTGGAAAAACCAGGTTGGTCGGTTTCGACGCAGATTAGCGTCAGCTCCTTGGCTGCCGGATCCAGCTTGGTGGCCGTCACGGCCAGATCCGCGTTGCCCCCGTTGGTGATGAAGGTCTTCTGGCCGTTGATGGTATAGATGTCTTCGCCGCGCACGGCGGTGGTGCGCATGCTGCGCAGGTCGCTGCCTATACCGGGCTCGCTCATTGCGATCACGCCAATCGTCTCGCCGCTCACCATCTTGGGCAGCCACCGCTGTTTCTGCTCTTCCGTGCCGTAGGCCACGATATAGGGCGCGACGATTTCCGAGTGTGTGGTGAATCCGACCGCGGTGGCGTTGACCCGCGCAAGTTCTTCGATCATCACGGCCGAATGGCCGAAATCGCCGCCCGCGCCGCCGTACGCTTCAGGGACGGTGGAGCACAGCAGGCCGGCTTCGCCAGCCTTGAGCCAGACGCTCTTGGGCACGATACCCTCGGCCTCCCAGGCGTGCAGGTGGGGCACGATCTCACGTTCAATGAAGCGGCGGGCCTGTTCGCGGAACTGCTCGTGGTCTTCTCGGAATACGGGGCGCATGGAAATGTCCTGGTTCTGGGGGCTCGCCATCAGCGTCCGGTGAACTGCGCGGGGCGCTTGTCCAGAAAGGCGTTGACGGCTTCGAGGTGGTCTTCGGTGTGGTGGGACAACGCTTGGTAAGCCGATGAGAGCTCCAGCAGCGTGTCAAGGCGCACATGCTGGCCTTCGCGCAGCAGGCGCTTGGTTAACCGAAGCGCATGCGACGGGTTGAGGGCGATGCGCTGGGCGAGCGCCTGTGCCTGGCCCAGCAACTGGTCGGCGGGAAAAACGTCGGCAACCAGGCCCCAGGACAGCGCCTTGGCGGCATCGATGGTGTCGCCGGTGAAGGCCAGGAGGCTGGCCTTGGGCATGCCGATCACGCGCGGCAGCAGCCAGGCGCCACCGTCCCCGGGCACGATGCCGACCTTGACGAAGCTCTCCGCGAACAGGGCCTTGTCACTCGCAATCCGGATGTCGCACATGCAGGCCAGATCCAGGCCCGCGCCAATCGCAGGACCATTCACCGCTGCGATCACCGGCACGTCGAGCTCGTAGAGCGCGAGGGGAATGCGCTGGATGGTGTCGCGGTAACTGTCGCGCACCTCGTAGGGGCTGCCCGCGAAAATGCCGCCGCGCTGCTGCATGTCCTTCACATTGCCGCCAGCGCAGAAAGCACTGCCTTCGCCGGTCAGCACCAGGGCCTTGATGCTGTGGTCTGCACGAATCTGGCGGCACAGGGCCACCAGTTCATCCATGTGCGCGGGATCGGTCAGGGCGTTGCGCGTCTCGGGACGGTTCAACCGGGCGGTCAGCACGGGGCCGTCGCGTTCGATCAGCAAGAAGGGGGTAGGGCTTTGTTCGCTCATGGGGTGGGAATTCATGTGGAGGACAGGGCTGCCAGGCGGCCACTGGTTACGGCAGGCCACAGCGAGGCAGAGCCGCCTTGGGCGACGGCCCTTCCCAGCCGCTGTGTCCAGTGCCCCTGGTTGCCGAACTCGCTGCGCCAGGCCCAGAGCCGGCGGGTGCCCAACTGCAGCGCATGCTCGTGCGTAAAGCCGATGGCGCCGTGCACTGCATGGGCCATGGCGGCCACCGCACCGGCGGCTTCTGCGCCGCAGACCTTGGCCGCGGCAATCTGCCAGGCCGCCAGTTGGCTGCCCGATTCCGCGAAGGCGGCCTCGGCGCTGACGAGCGCGCTGCCCGTGTGCTGAGCCATCTGCGCCAACTGGTGCTGAATGGCCTGAAATGCGCTGATGGGCTTGCCGAATTGAACCCGCTCGGTGGCGTAGCGGGTGCTCAGATCCAGCGTGGTTTCGAGGGCTCCGGCCATCTGGGCCGTGCGCAGCATGGCCCCTCCCCACCAGATCACATCGTCGGGCCAATCGGCGGGGACATCCGCGATCGCGATGGGCGTGGTGTTCTTGAAGCTGAGGTCGTCCCGCGGCTCGCCGGCGGTGTTCTGCTTGGTGCTCACTTCCGCGTCGCGGCGCGACAGCAGGATCAACGTCGTTCGTTCGCCGGGGACGAGAGCGACGACGTGCTCCACATCGCGCCCCCAGGGTACGTCGCACAGCGTGCCTGTGACGAGGGTTTCCGCAGGCGCAACCCAGGGTGCGTCGAAGAAAGCTCCTTTTGCGGCATGGTTGAGCGACAGCGTGCTGCGCATGGAGATGCCCAGCGGTTCATTGCGGGCCTCGATCCCGCACTGGCCCAGCAACCAGTTCGCGAACATGGTCTCGGGCAGGGGCAGGGGCAGATTGTGGCGTCCTGCAGCCTTCACGACCCCGTACAGGTCTTCCCAGGAGGCGCCAGCGCCGCCCAGGTGTTCCGGCGCGGCGGCCACAGCGAACCCGGATGATTCGAGGGCTGCCCACAGGTCGGCCGGCCAGTGGCCCGCCTCGCAGTGGCGGATCAGTTCCGGGGTGACGAGATCGGCCAGCAGCCGCTCGATGGTGGATTCAAACAATTCACGCATGCTTGTGTTCTCAACGCAGCCCGAGACCGCGGGCGATGATGCCGCGCAGGATTTCGCGTGTGCCACCACGCAGCGAGAAAGAAGGTGCCATCTGCATCAAGGCCGCCAGCACTTGCGCATGGTCACTGCCCCCGCCGACGGCGGGCGCCACATCGAGCACCTGTTGGGCGAGTTCAGGGATCTCCTGCTCAAACGCAGCACCCAGATCCTTCAGGCAGGAGGCCGCCCAGGCGGGGTTGCCTCCTGCGGCCAACTCGGCCGTGACCGCCAGCGACATCTGGCGCAGCACGACAAGGCGCGCGCTCAGGCGACCCACGGCATGGGCCTGCAGGGCATCCGGTTGTGCTCCGACGGCGTCGATCAGCGTGTGCAGCAGCGCCATGCTGCTCAGGAAACGCTCTGGCCCGCTGCGCTCGAAGGCGAGTTCCGCGGTGACTTGTTCCCAGCCCTGGCCTTCGGTGCCGATCAAGGCATCGGCATCCAGGCGGACGTCGTCGAGGTAGACCTCGTTGAAGTGTTCACCGCCCGCCAGGTCACGGATCGGGCGCACCGTGACGCCGGCGGCCTTCAGGTCAATGATGAACTGCGACATGCCTTCATGGCGCGCAGCCTTCTCGCCCGTAGCAGCACCCGTGCGCACCAGGGCGATCATGTATTGCGCGTGGTGGGCATTGGTGGTCCAGACCTTCTGGCCGCTCAGCCGCCAGCTGCCATCGCCCGCCGCTTCATCACGCACCGCGCGGCTGCGGATCGAAGCGAGGTCCGAGCCCGAGTTGGGCTCGCTCATGCCGATGCAGAAATAGACCTCGCCCTTGCAGATCCCAGGCAAGTACTTCTGGCGCTGGGCTTCCGTGCCATAGCGCAGGATCAGGGGGCCGCTCTGGCGGTCGGCGATCCAGTGGGCGGAGACGGGGGCCCCGGCCGCCAGCAGCTCTTCGATCACGACATAGCGCGCCCAAGGGCTGGCGTCGTGGCCGCCATACTGGTGTGGCAAGGTCATGCCAAGCCAGCCGCGGCACCCCAATTCCCGGCTGAAGGCCGGGTCGGCGCCCATCCACGAGTCCGCGCGGCGCAGGGCGCTCCGATCCTTGAGTGCGGTGGCGAGAAAGCGCCTCACCTCGGCCCGGAGCGGCTCGACGTCTGCGGGGATGCGGTGGTATTGGAAAGATGCAAGCGCCATAGGGTACGGCCGGTTTCCTGGGTTGATGCCGATGGCGGGTTACAAGGCGGTCTGGGCGTCGGCGGCGGCAAACATCTTGTTGATGTCGCCCGAGGTGACCGGACGCTCCGGGTCACGGAGCGGAGCCGCGCCACCCATGCCGCAGGCCGGCTCGATGCTCACGTGCTTGGCCTGCGCCTTCAGCGCGCCGACGGTGCAGTTTTCGCGGCCCAGGATGGCGAAGGGGTCGTAGGAGAACTCGCGCATCGCATTCAGGTGCGTGATCTTGTTGATGACCTCGTCGCTCAGGTGCTGAGATTGCTTCCAGAACACGTTGGCGGATTCCGGCCATGTGCAGTCGGAGTGCGGGTAGTCGCATTCCCAGGTGACCTTGTCGACATTGATGAAGTCCAGATTGCGCAGGCCGAACTCGTCCTCGATGAAGCAGGTGATGATGTGCTCGTTGAAGACGTCGCTGGGCTTCTTGCCGCCAAAGTTGGAGTTGGTCCAGGCGTTGTGGTGGTTGTGGGTGAAGTTGGCGCGTTCCAGCAGGTAGGGGATCCAGCCGATGCCGCCTTCGGACAGGGCCATACGCAGCTTGGGGAATTTCTTCCACATGGGGGCCCAGATCCAGTCGGCGGCGGAGTTGGAGATGGAGATGGGCATCGACGTGATCCAGGCATCGATCGGCGACTCGTCGGATGCATGGGCCGCTTTGACGCCGGTGCCGATGTGGCAGCAGATCACCACGTCGTTGTCCGCGCATGCCTTCCACAGGGGATCCCAGTAGCTGTTGTGGATGGACGGGTACCCATGCACGGTAGGGTTGTCGGAGAACGTGAGGGCATGCACACCCTGCTTGGCCAGGCGCTGGACTTCCGCCGCCGCCGCCTGCATGTCGAACCAAGGAGCCATCATCAAGGGAATGAAGCGGCCCGGTGCAGCGTTGCACCAATCGTGCAGATGCCAGTCGTTGTAGGCCTGGATGGCTGCGAGCGAGACACCGCGGTCTTCGTAGCTCTGAAACCGCTGTCCCGCAAAACCCGGGAAGGTCGGGAAGCAGATCGAACCCAGAACGCCATTGGCATTCATGTCATCGACACGGGCCTTGATGTCCCAAGTGCCGCGGCGCATCTGTTCGTAGCCCAGCGGCTCCATGCCGTATTCCTCTTTGGGGCGGCCGACCACCGAGTTCAGGCCCATGTAGCCCGTGGCTTTTTCCTCGAACACCCAGACGTCGCGACCTTTGTGGTTCTCGACGCGGGGCTCGCGCCCCTTGTACTTCGCGGGCATATGGCGGGCGAATGCATTGGGTGGCTCGATGGCGTGATCGTCAACGCTGACGAGGATGAGATCTTCCAGTTTCATCTTGTCTCCAGAGGGTGAGGCGATGGGGCTTGGCTCGGGGTGGCCGAACCAACGGCATAGGGTGGGATGCTAGATCAAATACTGTACAGATTCAAGAATAATGTTCATATTTGGCAAGGAATACATGCGATTCTAGGGAATACCACTAGCCGAACCGGCTAGGTGGGCGCCTCCCTGGAACATTTCGGCGCCATGCGGATGAGGGGCCTGGAGTCCGGCAATCCAGTGCACATCTGAGCCGAGGTAATTTCGGCTTGCGCCCTAGATCAAAGTGATTTTTTGCTATTAATTTGGAAGCTGTATGCGCTTGCCACGCTTTGTTTTCTTGGGGTTGGTGCCGCAATTGCACGCCTTTTCCGGAGGCGTTATGGCAGCCATCCAGGCTGGCTGCGCAGGAACTGTCCGAGTTCACCTGACGGCAGCGGGCGGCTGAAGTGGTAGCCCTGGGCTTCGTCGCAGCCCTCCTCGCGCAGGAACTCCAGTTGCGCTTCGGTTTCCACGCCCTCGGCTGTGGTCTGCATGCCCAGGGCCTGGGCCATGCGGATGATGGCGCTGACGATGGCACGATCGTTGTTGTTCCGATCCAGATCCTGGACGAAGGACTGGTCGATCTTGAGCTTGTAGATCTGGAAGCGCTTGAGCTGGCTCAGGGAAGAGTAGCCAGTGCCGAAATCGTCCATCGACAGGCGCACACCGCGGGCTCGCAGCTTGTCCATCGTGGCAGCGGCTTGGTGCGGATCATTGATGGCCACGCCCTCGGTCAGCTCCAGTTCCAGCGAATCGGGAGGGATTCCGGTGTCCTGCAGTATGGAGTTGATGATTTCAGGCAGTTGCGGCTGGCGGAACTGAATGGCAGAGAGGTTCACGGCCACCTTCAAATCGCGCAGTCCGTCCTGGCGCCACGTCTGCAATTGCCGCATGGCAGTGCGCAGCACCCATTCGCCGATCTGCAGGATTTGGCCGCTGTCCTCGGCGATGGGGATGAATTCGGCCGGCGAGACGCGGCCCAGTTCGGGATGGTCCCAGCGCAGCAAGGCTTCCACGCTGTGGACGCGGCCGGTGCGTAGCGTGACTTGGGGCTGGTAGTGCAGCGAGAGTTGGTTGCGATCCAGTGCGCGGCGCAGCGCGTTTTCCACTTGCAGCGCGCGCCGCGACTGGGCCTGCATCTGCGGCGTGAAGAAGCGGTAGGTGTCGCGGCCGGCCCGCTTGGCGTGGTACATGGCCGTGTCGGCGGCCTGGGTCAGGGAGTCAATGTCATGGCCGTCATCGGGATACAGCGCGATCCCGATGGAGGGGGCGATCATGAGCTCGTGGTGGTCGATCCGATACGTCAGGTGCGATGCCTTCTGCAGTTTGGCGGCGATGCGCTCGGCGCCCTGGGCATTGGCGTTGGGTAGGAGCAGCACGAACTCGTCGCCGCCGATGCGTGCCACGGTGTCACACTGGTTCACGACTGTGCGCAGCCTTCGAGCAAACTCAATCAGCAGCGTATCGCCGACGCGGTGGTTCAGCGAGTCGTTGACGTGCTTGAAATGGTCGAGATCGAGAAACATCACTGCCAGTTGCCTGCCGCTGGCTCGGGCCAATTCAATGGCTCGCTCGGTGTGCTCGGCCAGCAGTGTTCGGTTAGGCAGGCCCGTGAGCGCGTCGTAGTGCGCCATCCAGTAAATGCGCTCCTGGTCGAGCTTGCGGTCGGTGATTTCGCGGTGCAGGTTCTCCACGGTGGCCCTGAGCCCCCGCTGAGGCCGCTGCTTGAACTGCTCGTGCGCTTCATTCAGGGCCTGTTGCGCGAGCAGGTTCTCCCCCATGTCACTGACGATCCAGATTGAGCCCTCGTGCAGGTTGTCGGCGTTAATGAGGCGGCCCGTAAGCTCTCCCCAAAACAGGCTGCCGTCCTTGCGCCTTAGGCGACGCTGTGTGCGATAGGCATGGCCCGCGCTGAGCGTGGTGTAGGCCTCGCGCCCAAGGCTGCGCAAGTCGCCTCGGCTGGGATGCAGTTGCTCGCTGCCCACGCCGACCAGCGCGTGCTCGTCTGGGTATCCGAAAATGTCCGCGCATCGCCGGTTGCAGCGGACAATGACACGTTGGCGGATGAAGACGATGCCGACGCCCGCAGTGTCCAGCGCGTGCTGTTCCCGCAGGTTGCACTCGACGGAGGCGGCCATTGCTGACGGATAGTCCAGGGTATCCCTGCGGGTTGGGTCCCGCCAGGTTATTTCACCGTGCTCTGGGCCGGAGCCTGGAAACCAACCAGTGGTAAAAGGCTGACAAGAGGTGTGCATCTGATGGTGCTCTTCATGAGATCCAGCCGCTTACTCGGCTTGGATGCCTGCGGCCCTAATGATCTTTCCCCATAGATCACGTTCTTTTGTTTGGTATTTCCCAAGCTGGCCCAGGGGCTGGATGAACGCTAACGTGCCCGATGCCTTCATGGCTGCTTGCACTGCCGGCGTCTCATTGGCTTGAACCAGCAAGCGGTACATCTTTTGAACGATCGGCTCGGGAGTCATGGCTGGCAGATAGGCTGCCAGCCAGAAACCTATGTCCATGCCATCGATTCCGCTTTCACGGAAGGTTGGCAGGTCGGGTGCGAATGGGCTGCGGACTTCATCGGTCACGGCCAGTGCTTTGATTTTTCCGGAACTGACGTAAGTCCAGGCCGAAAAGTCGGTGAACATGAAGTCGATTTCTCCACTGATCAGATCCGGCATCATCGAGTTGCCGCTGCGATAGGCTGCCCCTACCACTTTCACTGCGGCGGTCTGCTGCAGTACCTCGGCGGGCAAGCGGCTGGTGATGCTCGTGTAGCCGAAAGTGAACCGGCCTGGATTGCTCTTGATCTGCTGGAGGAACTCCTTGGCAGATGCCGCCCTGACCTTGTCCGGATTGACATACAGGTACATCGGGCCCTTGGAGAGTGTCGTCAAAGGGACAAAGCCGTTGACTGGGTCGTAGGGCAGGTTCTTGATCACGTGGGGGTTGCCGGTGAATGCCACGTTCCCCGAGATCAGAAGGTTGTATCCATCGGGTTTCGCCGAACCGATCAATTACGCCGCAATGCCGGAACTGCCGCCAGGGCGGTTTTCGACCACAACAGGCACTCCTGCAGCTTTGGACATCTCGCTTGCGAGGGCTCGGGTGTAGACGTCTGGGGCCGAACCCGGCGTGAAGGGAGTCACGACCTTGATGGGTTTTTCCGGGAAGCCGGCGGCCCCGGATGCATCGGCACCCGCCAAAAAGCACATGAGCATGAGCGCCGTGACCCAAGCTGGAGCCTTCTTCATAGTTTGCATAAAGAATTAAATTCTGTATCTAGAATTTTTTGATTCTGATCGGCCCGCGCTGCTTTGGGTATTGGGGTTCACCCTGGCTGGCCATTCCTTTCTGTTGTCCTGATTGGCTTGGGCTGTACTTACAGGTCCCGACGGACCGCAGGCGATGCGCATGAATGCGCGCCTGGGGCGGGTAGTGCTGGTGACGGAGAGGTCCTTGATCAAGGGCGGGAGCGGCCCAGTGGAGTGGGGCAGGCGGTCGTCGCGTCCCAGGCTGCTGGATTGGGTTGGGATCGGTGTTTTCCCTGGTTTTGAGCGGAAAGAGGCGCATGGAGCGCTTTCTGTTTTGACGCAGGAAGTTGGAATTTGTACATTTATGGGAAAAGTGCCTTTGATTTCCTGTGTGCACAGCCGTCCTGCCATCAGAGGATCGAACCATGGAGACAAAATGCCTTCCTTGATCTTTACGACCGTCTCGAGCCTTGCGGTGGTTGTTGCTGTGCTGTGGCATTTCGCCGATGCCGCTGTCCACCAGCCCAGTCATGTTGGTCATCTGCATGCCCACACGCCCCCTATGGCGAGCGATTTTTGGACACTGATGTCTCACGGCTTCCGCTAGATTTCAGCGCATCACTTGGGGGGCGAGCCTTGTGGGCTCGTGCGAACGTGAGCAGCCGCCGCTAGATGCGGGATTGGGGCATGGCTGCAGTGGTGGCTGGTGTTTGAGCCTGTTTTCCAGGCCTGGGTCTCAAAAAAGCACAGATTCCAGCCGGGTGCCCAATTCCTTCAGCGACTGTCCAAGCGCCTTGATCCGTACTTCGGCATCGCTGTGCTGGCTGCGGATCATGACAGCCGAAACGGTGTAGGCAATGCTGCGCGTGGTGTCGCGCACAGGGGCGGCGATCGCAAGGACGCCGTCGGAGAAATACCCGTCGTCAACGGCCCATCCGTGGCGTTGAGCTAGGTGAACCTGTTCCAAATACTCCTCAAACGATAGCGCGCGTGCCCAGCGAATACGGGCGAATTCAGCGCGCAGATCGTTTTCAGAGAGATTCATCTGCCCAACGAAAAGCCGGCCGCTGGCCCCCATCAGGACAGGCAGGCGCTGGCCCAGCGGCATGTAGATGTGCAGATCCGTAGGGCTGGATTCGGAGCTGACGAGCACGATCCTGTCATTGCCCATCCGGCGCCAGAGCGTGACCGTGATTCCGCGCGCGATGGCAAGTTCGCGCATGAGCGGCAATGCCAACTGGACGCGCTGGCCCTGTGTCACCAACTGCTCTGCCAAGCGAGCCAGCCCAAGGCCTGCAGAGTACGTTTTGGACAGCGGATTGAAATCGACGACATCTTCCGAGACCAGGGTTCGGAGGATGTTGAAGCAGGTGCTTGGATTGATTTCCAGGTGCCTCGCTATGTCCGCTGCTCGCTCAGGAGCCCCCTTGTGCGCGAGGTATCGAAGGACTCCGATGGCATTCACCACGGGCTTCACGATGACGCCGTGGCTCGATCCTGATTTCTTGGAGTTGTCGGCCAAAGTCGGAGCTTTGCCCGGCGCGGAGCTGTCTTCGGTCACGACGGATTCCATGTTGTCCAGTGGTCAATTGAATGCAGGTCACTGCCTCGGAAGTGTTGGAACGAGGGGGCGTCACAAAACTTCCACCTGTCTGCAGCAGCGGGCATTCTAAGTGGCGAAGTGCATTCTGTATGGAGTTTTATCTATCGTACGTCTGTTCAGGGACGTCCTGTGGGGACGGGAGTACCGGGTCGGCTCGTGGGTCGTTGCGCGCAGGTGCAAAGTGTGGGGGCGCGAAGGGCGGTTTAGGGAGAACCCTGAAGTAAAAATCAACACTTTATCGAATAATGTGCATATGTCTCTACGCGCAGCAACATCGAACCCGCTGCATCGAAAGGAAAATTATGAGTACCCACGGGAAAACCCCCACACTTCGAGTGATCGTGGATCGCGGTCGTTGCTGCGGCTACGGGCTGTGTGCCCAACTCTGCCCCGAGGTGTACAAGCTGGATGAAAACGGCTTGGTATATGTCGAATCCGAGCTCATCCCTGGCGGGCTTGAGGAGGAGGCGAGGGAAGGGGCCGCGGCCTGCCCCGCGGAAGCGCTGGTCATCGAAGCGATTCAGTCGTGATTGGCCGGGGGGCAGCAGGGTCTGCCGTCGGCGGGCGCTGGCGCATCCCATGGCTGGTTGTCGCCGATGACTCGTTCTGCGGGGCATCGGTTTTTTTAGCTTACGGGAAAGCATCAACATGGACATCATAGGTATTGGATACCTCGGCTTCGAGACAACCAAGGTGGACGAATGGCGGGAGTATGGACCGCAGGTCATGGGTTTTCAGGTTGGCCAGTCTCCGGCGTCAGATCCGGACTCTCTCTACTTCCGCACGGACGATCGGCGGCACCGGTTTGCCTTCCATCCCGGCAAGATCGATCGCTTGGCCTACATCGGCTGGGAGGCCAAGGGAAAGATCGAGTTCGAGGCGGCGTTTGCCCGATTCCAGGAACACGGCGTGGAAGTCACCATGGGCGATGCGGCCCTGTGCGAGCAGCGTGGCGTCAAGGGAGTGTTCCGTTTTCGTGACCCGGTCGGCTACCAGCATGAGATGTTCCATGGTCAAAAATGGATGCCCCGTTCCTTCACGCCAGGCCGCCCTCACGGGGGCTTCGTGGCCGGCGTGCGGGGGTTGGGGCATCTGGTCGTGATCACTCCGCAATGGCCACCCGAACTGCAGGATTTCTTCGTCAAGCTGATGGGCTTCCATTACTACGGCCCAGGGGCCGGCAAGGGCCAGACGGCGTTTTACCGCTCCAAGCTCAACAGCTACACTAGCCACGATATCGCCTATGGATACGGGCCTGGGAAGATGGGTGTCCAGCATGTGGGCCTGTTTGTGAAAAGCCTGCGCGACGTCGGCGAGACCTACGACATCGTGAAGCAGCGCGGGATCCCGATGATGATGACGCTGGGACAGCACTCTCAAGATCCGCACGCTTCCTTCTACCATTTCTCGCCGGGCGGCTTTGCACTCGAGACCATCACCGAGCTCGAACCCTGGCATGACGACGGCTTCGAACTCAATCCCGAGAAGCTTAGCACCTGGGGTCATGAAGTGGTGGGCCCGATCCTCGGCCCGAGCGTACGGACGCCCGAAGAACTGCTCGAGCCCGAGTTGCTGGCCAAGTACAAACAGGGATGACGCAGCCCGCTTGCCGACTTCCGCGCTGGGCCGCCAGCACGGGAGTCGGCGTTTCAGACTGATTCCGAAGACGAGACCATCAGCATGCGCGCCACGCTAACGTGCTTTGGCTGCTCGAGCATGTAACGCACGGCGGACGCGACATCCGACGACTGTAGGGCCGGTGTCTGGTCCGCCCGGACCGGCTGGCCCGAGGCGCGCAGCCGGTCAAAGATCTCGGTTTCCGTGGTGCCGGGCGCGATGGTGCCCACACGCACGCCACTGCCTTTGAGTTCGACACGCAGCGCAGTGCTGAACACCTCGACGGCCTGCTTCAACCCGGCGTACACGCCCATGGAAGAATGGCTCAGGTATGCCCCCACGCTGGACACGTTGATGATGGCGCCCGCGCCCTGTTGCTTGAATGCGCGCGCAAACACATAGGAAGTCCGGACCACGGCATCGTAGTTGGTGCGCGTCATCTGCATCAGGCCATCGAGATCGATGGTTTCGAGTGTGCCGGTGACCAGCATGCCGGCGTTGTTGACCAGGATGTCGGCGCGGCCGTAGGTTCGGTGGGCCAACTCCAGCAGAGCCTGCGCCGTGGCGGGCTCATCGATCGCTGCGCTCAGGGGGACTGCCGGGCCGGGGAGCTGGGCGCACAGCGCATTCAAGCGCTCGGCGCGGCGCGCGGTCAGCACCAGGCTGCAGCCCGCGGCGCTGAGCTCATGGGCAATGGCTTCGCCGATACCTGACGATGCGCCGGTGACGACGGCGACCTTGCCTTGCAGGTGTCGTTTGGCCTCGTTCACGTAGCCGGGCCTCAGGCTTGGGTGTCCGGGCTGGGATAGCGCAAGGCCATGGCCGCGCCGAAGTCCCTTTTGAGGGTCGGGTAGTAGGCAATCTGTCCGCCCATGCCGCCGGCAATGTCGATGGAGGCCGCGCTGATGAAGCTGGCGTAGTCGCTTGCGAGGAACAGCGCCATGCCGGCGACGTCTTCCGGCTTGCCAAAACGCCCCAGGGGGACAACTTTGAGGACCATGGCGTCGAATTCCTCGCGCGGCGTGCCGGGCGGCATCTCACGGTAGTGGCGGTCCCACTGCCCGGTGTCGATCCAGCCCATGTTGAGGGTGTTGACCAGGATGTTGTCTTTGGGCAGTGACATGCCCAGCGATTTGGACATGGCGATGCAGCCCGCGCGGTTCACCACGGAGGGGATGCCGTCCGGGGTGATCTGGGTGCCGGCCAGCGCATTGATCTCGACGATGCGCCCCCAGCGCTGCTTTCGCATGTGCGGGACCACGGCCTGGATGAAGCGGAAATGGCCCATCTGCAACACGTTGGCGTGCTCCAGGATCTGCTCTGGCGTGAGGGTGTCGAGGTTGCCGCCGCGGCCTTGGCCCGCGTTGTTGATCAGGACGTCCACGCCGCCCCAGGCGGCTGCGATCTCATCCACGAAGGCTTTCACGCCCGCGGTGTCGGTGACGTCGACCGCGCGCGCGATCACGGCTTGCGCCGTCGTCGCCAGTTCGGCTCCCACCGCTTCGATGTCGGCCTGCGTGCGGGCGCAGACCGCAACGCGGGCCCCTTCTTTAGCAAAGGCACGGGCAATGGCCCGGCCAATTCCGCGCGAGGCGCCCGTCACGATGACGCGCTTGTGGCTCAAATCGATAAGCATGTACTGTCTCCTGGTTATGCAGAATATCTGGCAGATTGTAGGCAGAAATTAAAAAATAGTTCATATCTAGGTTCTTGCCGTTGCCTGTGCGCCGTTAGCGAATGATCGGCCCAGGAACTGCTCCAGCGCTGCTGCGCAGGGGCTCAATGCACGGCCTGCGGACCAGGCCAGGCCGACTTCCATGACCGGCAGCCGTGCGTCCATGGGAACGGCGTGGATGCGCCGCCCATCCAGGGACCATGGCCGGAACACCATGTCCGACAGGATGGTCACGCCCAGGTTGAGAGCGACCATCTCGCGCAGCGCCTCCATGGAAGACGTCTGGATAATCTTGTGGGGTGTGTGCCCCGCGTCGGCCCAGTACCGCCGGGCATTGCGGTCGCCTTCGTCCACCATGGGCAGGATGTAGGGGAGCGCCGCAAGTTCTTCGAAACTCACGCTCCCCCGGCCCGCGTATTCATGGCCCGCAGCCATCCAGAGCTGACGCCTGGACCTTTCCAGGACGCGGGTTTCCAGGCGCTCCGGCGCTTCCAGGTTGGACAGCAAAAGTGCGCCCATTTCCAGTTGGCCGCTCGCCAGGCGGACCTCGATGTCCTTACGCGGCATTTCCTCGAGCGAGAGTTCTATCCGGGGATACAGCTCGCAGAAACGCGCGAGGGCGGGCAACAGGAAGTACCCCAGGACGGTGTAGGTCGCGGCCACTTCCAGCTTCCCGTGGAGGTCGCGCCCATGTATCGGAAAGCGGGCCGCCTCGTTGGCCATGCGCAGAACGGATTCGGCGTGCTGCAGAAAGCCTTGTCCCTGCAAGGTGAGGGTGACGCCTTGGCGTCCGCGATCCAGCAAGGCCGTGCCCATGGCCTGTTCCAGGTCCGCGATCGCCAGGGTCATGGCCGACTGCGACAGGCCGATCTCTGTTGCGGCAGCCGAGATTTGCCCGCAGCGCGCCACGGCCACGAAGTAGTGCAGTTGGCGCAGCGTGAAGCGCGGCAGGGCAGGCAGACCGATTGTCATTGGAAAGGCAAATACCTGGGGTTCAAAAATTGAATTTGACTATGCCATAAATATGAACAAAATATAGATAAATGTTTAAATAAAAGGTTGCGCGAGCAACCTGGAGATATCCCCATGACCCCTCCCGTTTCCCTGGCGGACAAGTACGAATTGCCCGCCGGCCGTGTCTACATGAACGGTACGCAGGCGCTGGTTCGGCTGCTGCTGGCGCAAAAGGCGCGTGACGAGGCCGCCGGGTTGAATACCGAAGGTTTCGTCTCCGGCTATCGTGGCTCTCCCCTGGGCGCCGTAGACCAGGAGCTGTGGAAGAACCGGGCGCTGTTGGACAAGCACAAGGTGCGCTTTCAGCCCGGTCTCAACGAGGAGCTGGCGGCAACGTCGGTCTGGGGCACGCAGATGGTGAGCCTGGATCCGAAGGCACGGGTCGATGGTGTGTTCGCCCTCTGGTACGGGAAGGGACCGGGCGTGGACCGCAGTGGCGATGTCTTCAAGCACGGGAACATCGCGGGTGGCGCTCCGCATGGCGGCGTGCTGCTGGTGGCGGGAGACGACCACGCATGCAAGTCATCCAGCCTGCCGCATCAGAGCGAGCATGCATTCATCGCTGCGATGATTCCGGTGCTGCATCCTTCGGGAGTAAACGAATTCATCGAATTCGGACTCCACGGATACGCCATGTCGCGCTACTCCGGATGCTGGGTGGGCTTCAAGGTGATCAGCGACACGGTCGAGTCCTCGTCGTCGTTCGACATCGATCCGATGTCGGTCGAGATCAAGATTCCGCAGTCCTACCCCGTTCCCGCCGACGGCTTCTCGATCCGCTGGCCCGATCCTCCGCTGGAGCAGGAGAACCGGCTGCAGCGCGAGCGCCTGTATGCACTGCTCGAATACGTGCGCCTGAACAAACTCAATCGCCAGGACTGGGCAGTCCCGGACGCACGCCTGGGTATCTGCACCACCGGCAAGAGCTACCTGGACGTGCGCGAGGCGCTGTCGCTGCTGGGCTTGGACGAGGCGGCCGCACAGGCGCTGGGTGTGCGCCTGCTCAAAATCGGCGTGGTCTGGCCTTTGGAACCCACCTGCGTGGTTGAGTTCGCACAGGGCCTCGACGAAATACTGGTCGTGGAGGAAAAGCGCCAGGTACTCGAATACCAGATCAAGGAGCACCTCTACAACGAACCCCATCGCCCCCGCGTGGTCGGCAAATACGATGAATCGGGCGAATGGGTTCAGGTTCCCAGCAGCGGCATCCTGCTGTCGCCTAATGGCGAGCTCACGCCAGCCGGCATCGCTGATGTGATCGCTGCGCGCCTAGTCAAGGTGTACGGGCAAGGCGTGCTGCCGGAGTCGGTGCGGGTGTGGTTGGAGCGTCAGGCGGTGGTGGCAACTCGTTCCCCATCCGATGCGCCTGTGCCCCAGCGGCTTCCTTACTTTTGTTCGGGCTGTCCTCACAACACCAGCACCCAGGTGCCGGAAGGGTCGCGCGCGCTGGCGGGGATCGGCTGTCACTACATGTCGATGTGGATGGATCGCCGCACGGAAACGTTCAGCCAGATGGGCGGCGAAGGGGTGCCGTGGATAGGGCAGGCGCCCTACACGGATACGCCACATGTGTTCGCCAACCTGGGCGATGGAACCTACATGCACTCGGGCTCCCTGGCCATCCGGGCTGCCGTGGCTGCCGGTGTCAACATCACCTACAAGCTGCTGGTCAACGATGCTGTCGCCATGACGGGAGGTCAGCCAGTCGAAGGCGCACCTTCGGTGCCCCAGTTGCTGCGGCAGCTTGCCGCCGAAGGCGTGAAGGAACTGCACCTGGTGAGCGACGAGCCCGAGGCCTTTCAGGCCTTGGACGACTTCCCCAAGGATGTCAAGGTGTCGCACCGTGACGGCATGGACGCGCTGCAGCGTGCGCTGCGCGACGTCAAGGGGGTGTCGGTGATCGTCTATGCGCAGACCTGCGCGGCCGAGAAGCGCCGCCGGCGCAAGAAGAAGACTCTGGCCGATCCGGCGCGTCGAGTGGTCATCAACGAGGCCGTGTGCGAAGGCTGCGGCGATTGCGGCGTGCAGTCCAACTGCGTCTCCATCCTGCCACTGGAAACGCCCTTGGGGCGCAAGCGGCAGATCGATCAGAGCGGCTGCAACAAGGACTTCTCCTGCGTGCGCGGATTCTGCCCAAGCTTCGTGGTGCTCGATGGCGCCGAACTGCGAAAGCCCCAGCGTGACCGCGTGGCGCCGCCCACCGGCATGGCGCGACCCGAGCTGCCAGTCTTGGCGCGCCCCTGGAACATTCTGGTGGCCGGGGTCGGCGGCACCGGCGTGGTGACCATCGGTGCCCTCATGGGGATGGCCGCGCATCTCGAGGGCAAAGGGGTGCTGGTGCTGGACATGGCAGGTTTGGCGCAGAAGGGCGGGGCCGTGATGTCCCATGTGCGGCTGGCGGCGGATCCCGTCCAACTGCATGCCGCGCGGGTAGCGCGCGGACAGGCGGACGTGGTGCTCGGCTGCGACCTGATGGTGGCCGCGGCCGGAGATGCGCTTGCTTCCATGGCGTCCGGGCGCACTCGCGCCGTGTTGAATACGGACGTGGCCCCCACGGGCAGCTTTACACGGGATCCCGACTGGCAGGCGTCGCCCGATGCGATGCTCGAGCGGGTCGGTTCGGCCGCTGCCCAGGTAGAGTCTCTGGAGGCTTCCCGCCTGGCGGTC
Source organism: Acidovorax sp. GW101-3H11 (assembly GCF_001633105.1). Taxonomy (GTDB): domain Bacteria; phylum Pseudomonadota; class Gammaproteobacteria; order Burkholderiales; family Burkholderiaceae_C; genus Acidovorax. The sequence goes on along the minus strand of NZ_LUKZ01000009.1, from coordinate 1,005,440 downwards.
GCCCTCATGGGGGATGCTGTGGCCACCAACGTATTCCTGCTGGGCTTTGCATGGCAAAAAGGCTGGGTGCCTCTGCAAGAGGATTCGTTGCTGCGCGCCATCGAACTCAACGGCGCCGCGGTGGGCATGAACCGCGCAGCGTTTGCCTGGGGACGCCAGGCTGCGCTGGATCCTGCTGCGGTGCGCCGTGCGGCCGGGCTGCCTTCCGACGAGAAGGTGATGCTGATGCCGAGCAGAACAGCGTCTCTTGCGAGCATTCTGGCCGATCGCACGGAGCGGCTCGCCGACTACCAGAATGCACGCTACGCGCAGCACTACGCGGCGGTCGTGCGGCGTGTTTCCGATGTCGAGAAGGCGCGTGTCGGGGGAGAGCGCCTCGCGCGCGAGGTCGCGATGAGCCTCTACAAGCTGATGGCCTACAAAGATGAATACGAAGTTGCTCGCCTGCACACCAGCAGTGATTTCCTCGCCCGGCTGCAAGAGCGCTTCGAAGGTGATTTCACCGTGAGCTACTACCTGGCACCGCCGCTGCTGGCGCGCCGCGACGCGCAAGGCCGTCCAGTCAAGCAGCGCTACGGCGCCTGGGTGCAGACGGCCTTCCGTCTCCTGGCCCGTTTGCGGTTCCTGCGCGGAACAGTTTTCGATCCGTTCGGCTGGACTCGGGAGCGGCGGGAGGAACGTGCGGCAATCGACGAATTCGAGGCCTTGGTTGAAGACCTGCTGAAAGACCTGAACAGCAACAACTTCAACGAGGCGTTGGCGCTCGCCCGTTTGCCCCAGCAAGTGCGAGGCTATGGCCATGTGAAGGCGCGCGAGCACGAGGTCGCGCAGAAGAAGGCCTTGGAGCTCCTGGCCCGCTGGCGAACGAAGACCGGCCTTTCCCAAGGCTAAGGCAGTCAGGAAAAAGCTGCTACTCATTCCAAAGGAGATACATATGAGAATTCTTGTCCCTGTCAAGCGCGTGGTGGACTACAACGTGAAGGTCCGCGTGAAGTCGGACAACACGGGTGTGGACATCGCCAACGTCAAGATGAGCATGAACCCCTTCGACGAAATTGCCGTCGAAGAGGCCGTGCGCCTGAAGGAAAAGGGCCTGGTGACCGAGGTCATCGCCGTCTCCTGCGGCGTGGCCCAGTGCCAGGAAACCCTGCGCACCGCCATGGCCATCGGCGCCGACCGCGCCATTCTGGTGGAGACGCCCGCCGACCTGGACCTGCAGCCCCTGGCCGTGGCCAAGCTCCTGAAGGCCCTGGTGGACAAGGAACAGCCCTCGCTCGTGATCCTGGGCAAGCAGGCCATCGACGACGACGCCAACCAGACCGGCCAGATGCTCGCCGCCCTGGCCGACCTGCCCCAGGCCACCTTCGCCAGCAAGGTGGAGCTGGCCGCCGACAAGGTCAGCGTGACCCGCGAAGTCGACGGCGGCCTGGAGACCCTGAGCCTGACGCTGCCCGCCGTCATCACCACCGACCTGCGCCTGAACGAGCCCCGCTACGTCACCTTGCCCAACATCATGAAGGCCAAGAAGAAGCAGCTCGACACCGTCAAGCCCGAAGACCTCGGCGTGGACGTGGCGCCCCGCCTCAAGACCCTCAAGGTCAGCGAGCCCGCCAAGCGCGGCGCCGGCGTGAAGGTGGCCGACGTGGCCGCCCTGGTCGAGAAACTCAAGAACGAAGCGAAGGTGATCTAAATGTCGGTACTCGTTATTGCTGAACACGACAACGCGTCCATCAAGGGCGCGACGCTCAACACCGTCGCGGCCGCGGCCGCCTGCGGCGGCGACGTGCACGTGCTGGTGGCCGGCCACAACGCCGGTGCCGCAGCCGCTGCCGCTGCGCAGATCGCCGGAGTCGCCAAGGTCATCCACGCCGACGCCGCCGGCCTGGAACACGGCCTGGCCGAGAACGTGGCCGCCCAGGTGCTGGCCATTGCCGGCAACTACAGCCACATCCTGTTCCCCGCCACCGCCGGCGGCAAGAACGTGGCGCCCCGCGTGGCCGCCAAGCTGGACGTGGCCCAGATCAGCGACATCACCAAGGTGGTGGGCGCCGACACCTTCGAGCGCCCCATCTACGCGGGCAACGCCATCGCCACCGTGCAGTCGGGCGATGCCGTGAAGGTCATCACCGTGCGCACTACGGGCTTCGACGCCGCGCCCGCCACGGGCGGCTCCGCCCCCGTCGAGGCCGCCGCAGCCGTGGCCGATGCGGGCAAGAGCAGCTTCGTGGGCCGCGAAGTCACCAAGAACGACCGCCCCGAGCTCACCGCCGCCAAGATCATCGTCTCGGGCGGCCGGGCCCTTGGCAGCGCCGAGAAGTTCACCGAAGTCATGACGCCCCTGGCCGACAAGCTGGGCGCGGCCATCGGCGCATCGCGCGCCGCCGTGGACGCGGGCTACGCCCCCAACGACCTGCAGGTGGGCCAGACGGGAAAGATCGTGGCGCCGCAGCTCTACATCGCCGCAGGCATCTCGGGCGCCATCCAGCATCTGGCTGGCATGAAGGACTCCAAGGTGATCGTGGCGATCAACAAGGATCCCGAGGCCCCCATCTTCAGCGTGGCCGACTACGGCCTGGAGGCCGACCTGTTCACGGCCGTGCCGGAACTCGTCAAGGCGATCTCGTAAGGAGGCTCTACGCCATGGGTTTGCTGCGCCAATGCCTGCAGGAAGTGCGTGAGCGGGAATGCCCGCAACCGCCTATTTTTACCCCGCCATGCACAGTTGCGCACCACAATCCTGTGCAGTGGCATCACCTCGAAGGTGCACAGCGAGCTTCTGTTCGCGAGTTGCACCGCCATGCTTTCCATCACCGCATCTTGGGAGCCCAGAGCGTGGAGGGCTAGTCAATATGGCCGTTTTCACCCCGGCAAGCTTAGCGCTCGTTTAAGCCCAAGTCTTCCAGCGCATCACCACTGTGATCCAGCATCTGCGCTGTGGGCACGGCTACGCATAAGGCAGGCGTTGCAAGTCCACTGCCGTGCGGAATGGGGCTTCCTAATCCGTGTCATGGTTTTCATAGGGTTGCAGTGCCTGGGTTTCTCACGCTTTAGGTATCAACATCCATTTGGCGCGGTCAGCCGTTAGCAAGCCGTGCAGCCCGCGACCGGCGCGGGCCCACCAGGGAGCCTCCATGCGCATCAATCTGCCGGTGACCCAGCAGAACTTCGACTATTCCGGCGACGAGCTGCTGGTGTCCAGCACCAACACCAAAGGCGAGATCACCCACTGCAACCCGGCCTTCGTGCGCGTGAGCGGCTACGGCTACGACGAGCTCATCGGCCAGCCCCACAACATCATCCGCCACCCCGACATGCCCGCCGAGGCCTACAAGGACCTGTGGCGCACCATCGGCCGGGGCGAGCCCTGGACGGGCCTGGTCAAGAACCGCCGCAAGAACGGTGACCACTACTGGGTGCGCGCCAACGTCACGCCCATCCTGGAAGGCGGCAAGCCGCGCGGCTACATGTCGGTGCGCACCAAGCCCAGCGCCGCCGAAGCCGCCGCCGCCGAGGCGCTGTATGCCCAGATGCGCCGCGAGGCGGACGCGGGCTCCCGCAGCTTCTCGCTGGAGGCGGGCAGCGTGCGCTACCACGGCCTGCGCGGCTGGCGCCAGCGCCTGGCGCAGATGGCGCTGCTGCCCCGCATGGCGTTGATGCTGGCCGTGCTGGTGCTGCTGGCGCTGGTGCCCGACATGCTCGGGCTGCAGGGCGCGGCGGCCTGGGGCGCGCGCGTGGCGCTGCTGGTGCTGGGGGCTGGTTGGGTGCTGTGGCGCTTCCAGGCCACGGTGCTGCAGGGGCTGCACGATGCCACGCGCTTCGCGTCCGACATCTCGGCCTGCAACCTCGCGACCTCGGTCGGCACGGACTACCCCGAGCCGCTGGGCGCGCTCATGCAGCGGCTGCAGCAGACCCAGGTGAACCTGCGCGCCGTGGTGGGAGACGTGCGCACCGAGGTCGGCAACTTCACCCGGTCGGCCGCCGAGATCACGCGCGGCAGCCTGGACCTGTCGGCGCGCACCGAATCGCAGGCGAGCAGCCTGGAGGAGACCGCCGCGTCGATGGAGCAGCTGGCCAGCACCGTGCTGCAGACGGCCGAGACGGCGGCCAAGGTCTCGCAGGAGAGCGCGCAGAGCAGCGAGGTCGCCTCGCTCGGCGGCCAGGCCGTGCAGGAGCTGGGCGCGGCGATGCAGCAGATGAAACACTCGTCCGCCAAGATTAGCGAGATCGTGGGCGTGATCGAAGGCATCGCCTTCCAGACCAACCTGCTGGCCCTGAACGCCGCCGTGGAGGCCGCGCGCGCGGGCGAGCAGGGCCGGGGCTTCGCCGTGGTGGCGGGCGAGGTGCGCGCGCTGGCCCAGCGCAGCGCCAGCTCGGCCAGGGAGATCAGCGGCCTGATCGGCGTGACGGTCGACCAGATCGCCAGCGGCGCCCAGCAGATGGACCACGCGGGCACCACCATCCGCGGCGTGGTGGACGCGGTGGAACGCGTGAGCGCGCTGGTGCAGCAGATCAGCAGCGCCACGCGCGAGCAGTCGCAGGGCATCGCCCAGGTCAACGAGGCCGTGACCCAGCTCGACACGGTGACGCAGCAGAACGCCGCGTTGGTGGAGCAGTCCACGGCGGCGGCGCAGGGCCTCAAGGACGGTGCCGAATCGCTGGGGCGCGCAATGGATGTGTTTCGGCTGGGGTGAAACAGCGGTATGCATCGCTCGTGCCTGCCGTTTGGAGGCACCGTAGTGCGACGGGAGGTTAGTAACGGAAATTTTATATATAGACAAAAAATGCAAATATGTATAAATTTTGATGCCGCTGTCCCTTTGTCTAGAGAGGCGGTGCGGACGGTCCCCACCGGGTGGATAGCAAGGTCGGCGGTCAGGAAGGAAGGCGCACGCGGTAGCCGCATGCATTGCTCCTCCGACCTCTCTGGGATGCGGTTGACGCGCTGCACTCAGCCTCTGGTTCTCATGGGTAGCGGCTTGTCCTAACAAGAACACGAAGGAGACCCGCACTATGCGGAATGTGAATAGTGGGTATCGGCGCCTGGCGGTGGCTTTGTCGGCGGGCCTGGTGTGGTGCAGTGTGGCGCTTGGCGCCGACGTGATCGTCCTGGGCCAGTCGCTGAACATCGGGCCCGATTCGGACGGCGGCGGATTGCGGGTCATGGCTGCGGCCAAAGGGTACATAGACGGCGTAAATGCAGCCGGAGGCGTGCAGGGGCGTCGGCTTGATTTGGTCACGCTAAACGACGATGGTGATCCGCGCAAGCACGAGCGCAATGTTCGCGAGCTGATCACGCAGCGTGGGGCGGTGGCCTTGCTCAATTGTCAGGGCGAGGCTTCTTGCCGGGCCTCCGCCGCAGTCACGGCAGTACTGAAGGTGCCCTTGGTTGGGCCGTTGAGCGGGGCCTCAGCCTTGGCGCGCAGCAGTGCCCCCTGGCTGTTCCAGGTACGGGCCAGCAGCGCGCGTGAGGCCGAGGCCCTGGCCCGGCAGTTCAGGGCCATCGCCTGCTTTCGGGTCGCCATCGTCACCGACGCGCCGGAAAGCGAATCGGTCGCAGCGCTCAAGAGCGCCATGGGCGGGGAGGGTATGACCGCCACCGTGCTCGCCGTTCCTGTCGGCTTGCCGGGCGACAGCGTGCAGAAGCTGATCAAGTCCCTGGGCGGGGAGGGTTTTCATGGGGCCGTGCTTGCCTTGCAACTGCCGACGGCCGAGGCCTTGGTGGATCTTCAATTGGGGGCACGGGAGGAATGGCCCCGCGTTATCGCTTCGCTGGCGAGTCCTCACCTCAACACGCTACTGGCTGGCTTCAAGGGCCGTCTTTTCGGCTTCACCACTGTGGTGCCCAATCCGGAGGCGGGCAATCTGCGCCTGGTTCAGGAGTTCCAAAGGAACATGGACACCTACGGCGCGGGCCACGCGGTGACATTCGTGGGCATGGAGGCCTACATCAACACCAGGGTGCTGGTAGAGGCCTTGCGCCGCACGCCGCGTCTCACGCCCGAGGCAGTGGCTGCCACGCTATCGCAGCTCAACGATCTGGATCTGGGCGGCTTCAGCGTGAGCTTCGCGCGCCAGCGCAACCAGGGCTCCGACTGGGTGGACGTGGGGGTGCGATCGCGCTATGGGCAATTGATGCGCTGAGTCGGCACCCTTCTATCACCCAATCGTCTTTCATCTTTTCGTTTGACTGGATCGTGACCATGCGCCGTATATTTTCGCTGGCACTGCTGGCCGTGCACCTCGCCGCCGCAGCAGGAGTCTCTCCTGAGGAGGCCCGCCAATTGGGTAGCAGCCTGACAGAGTTCGGCGCGGTGCGCGCCGGCAATGCCGACGGCAGCATTCCGCCCTATACCGGGGGGCTCCGAAGCGCGCCTGCCGGACACAAGCCGGGCAGCGGTTTTTGGGTCGATCCGTTCAAAGGTGAGAAACCGCTTTACCGCATTGACGCACGCAACATGGCGCGGTACGCCGACAAGCTCTCGGAAGGCCAGCGGCAGTTGCTGGCCCGATTCCCGGAGTACTACCTGGACGTTTACCCGAGCCACCGCACTGTAGCCTACCCCGACGCGGTCTTGGCTGCGACACGGCGTAACGCCACCAGTTGCCGCAGCCTGAAGGACGGCTTGGCGGTGGACGTGGCCTGCCGTGGCGGCATGCCGTTCCCGATTCCCAAGACGGGGCACGAGGTGATGTGGAACCAGCAGTTGCGCTACCAGGGCAGCAAGGACATGGTCACCATGTCTTCGCGATCCTGGGTGGTGGATGCCAACGGCCGGCCCATTAAGACAGCGGAACAGCAGACCTATCAGAATTTTCCTTACTACGAACTGGATCAGAAAGATCGTGATCCCACCATGGCCTGGCGGGTCTATTCCGTCACCAAGTCGCCGGCCCGCAGGGTAGGTGAAATGACAGGTTTGGCCGACTACCTGGATCCCAGCGCCAGGCCCCGGAAGGCGTGGACTTATACGCCGGGCCAGCGCCGGGTGAAGCTCGCGCCCGAATTTGCCTATGACACGCCGGTGGCAAGCATGGGCGGTGTCATCGTCTATGACGAATTGTTTGTTTTCTCCGGAATGATGGATCGCTTTGACTTCAAGCTGCTCGGCAAGAAGGAAATGCTCATTCCCTACAACGGCTACAAGGCGACCTACGACTGCCCCGTACCAGAAGTTGCGCTGATGGCCCGCCATGCCAACCCAGCATGCGAGCGTTGGGAGTTGCATCGGGTCTGGGTGGTGGATGCGGTCTTGCGCTCGGGCCAGCGTCATGCATATCCACGCCGGACGTATTACTTTGACGAGGATCTTTCCGGAGCTGGCATGTTCGATGCTTTCGACCAAGAGGGGCAGTTGGCGCGAGTCATGTTCAATACCACCACTCCCATGTACGACTTGGACATTCCCTGGTCTGTCAAGAACGTGGTGTACGACTTCAGCAGGGGCCTGTACGCGTACCTGAACGACGCCATGATTGGCGGCTTCAAGCAGATTGAGACTCCGCGCAGCGAGCGCGAGCTCAATCCTGAGGCGGTAGTTGGCCGCGAAACCGCACGTTAACTTACTGCTTGAAAAGGGCTAGGTGGTTCTGGGGCGAAGCATCCGTGTCGTCAGCGACGACGAGATCGCAGCCGGTGCATTGTGCATTCGACAGGCTGTTGCTCCGCGTCAAAAAAAGGGGCTGGCTGTGAGTGAGAGCGCCAGGAACAAGCCATCGACGCGCAACGCCATGCAGTCGGTGCCCGAGCCGCATGCGCTTGTACGGCACAGCATCAAGCAGTCGCCGTCATGCGAAAAGATTCCTATGTCTGTCTCACCGAAGGGCTTGCCTCGTGATCGCGGCGCTGGTATTCGACGGCTCGCTGCTGATCCCATGGAGTGCAGGCTGGCAATGCGATCAGGTTGTGAGGCATTGCCCTTGTGCATCTCGGTAGTTGATTCCGAAACCCCCCGGACTGCGACGCGATTTCGGCTGGCGCGGCGCGTACCGGGGCGTCAGGATGCGTTCGTGGTGTGATTGCCTTGAAAGGAGGCACGCGGCGTGCAAGAGCAGGAACTCTCCGGCGATCCCCGGCCATCGTGGGACGTGTCTGTGGCGATGCTGCGCGCGGTGCTAGACGGGGCGGCCTATGACGCCGTGGCGGCACTGCACGGGGTGTCGCGCACGGCCGTCGAGCGGCGCATCAAGGCGGTGGCGACCCACCTGGCCGGCAGCGCCGGAATCGACGGGCTGAATCAGAGCGGTGCGGCGTTTGTTCGCAGGCTGCGCCTGCACCGTGACGCGCTGCAGACTGCGCTGGACGGCCTGCAGCCCCCTGGCGCGGAGCGGGCCGTGGGCACGCCCATCCTGAGTGAGGCGGAGATCGCCGCCGGCGCCGTGCGGATCCGGGGTCGCAGCCAACACCCTCTGGAAGACCTCGCGCTGTACTACATGCTGTTCGCGATCGGCGCGCGGCCGTTGGAGATCGCGCGTCTCGAGGTACGGGACTATCTGGACGCCGCAGGGAGCGTGCGGCGGATCTCCGTGCTGCGCGAGGAGGCCGCTATCACCTCCCGGGCGCGGCCGCTGTACTTCCACAGCACGCGGCTGAACGAAGCCATGAACGCTTATCTCGCCGATCGTGTGCGGTGGGGTGCCGGACTCGGTGTGGAAGGCCAGTACCGTGGCCTGGCGCCTGGCAGCCGCCTGTTCCTGTCCGCCAGCGGCAAGGGCTTCGAGATCACGCCGTACGGAGAGGCGGGGCAGCGCCGCTTCCGGTGTCGCGGCATCCAAGAGACCTATCGCAAGCTGTTCCGCTATGCCGAGTTTAAGCAGGTCACAGCGCTCACCGCGCGGCATACGGTGGCCGACCGCCTCTATACCCGGGGCGCGGATGAGGCGCAGGTGGGCCTGCTGTTGGGAATCGCTGAACGTAGTGCGGTGAAAGAGCAGTTTCCACGGCGGCAGCACACGATGGAAGAGCTGACGCGCGATCTGGTGTGAGCAGGGATGCCGGACATGTATGAGCATTTTTTGGTACCCGTTGATGGAACGTCGGCATCGGACAAAAACGTGAAAGCCGCGATCGATTTGGCTGAGAAGCTGAATGCGAAAATCACCTTCCTTCATGCCGCTCCAGATCCGGCCGCGACGCGGGGCGTCACCGCACTCTCAACAGCCTTGGCTAGTACGCTGCTGCGCGCGGCCTTCGGGGATTCCGATGCAGTTTTGTCGAGCGCGAGATCGAGCGCGGCGGCACGTGGTGTTCGCTGCGCGTCATTGGCTGTGGTGTCGGCCCACCTCGCTGAGGCCGTTGGCGCGGCCGCCAAGCTCCAGGGGTGCGACGTCATCGTGATGGCGCCGCAACGATGCCCAGGAGCGCAAGGCTGGAGTTTCCAGTTCTGCACGGAGCAGGTTCTTCGGAGCGCGCCGACGGCACTGCTCGTCACGGGCGTTGCATCCAGCGAGGTTCCCACTGTCCAGGAGCGAACCGTTGCCGCCCTATTGAGCTCGCATCGTGCGTTTGCCATTGGCATGCTCGGGGCGCTGGCCGTGCTTGACGCCGCCGGCAACGGGCAGCCGAGCGTTGATTTCGACGCAATCCGGTTGTGTGTCCAGCATGTCCCGCAGTACCTCTTGTGCGCCAATGGAGAGTTGCATTTGTACGGCGTGTTGCGGAAGCGCAAGCCGGAACTCATCGAGGTTCTGTCCTGCTTGGAGGAGCGGCACTGCCGCGAACATGGACTGGGTTTGAAGCTCATGGAGATCGCCGAGGCGGTATCCCTTGGAAACGTGGCAGCGTTGGGACAACTGCAATCGCTCGCGAGCGGCGTCCGCGGGGGCATGCGGCACGCGGATGAAGTTGAGCGGATCCTGTTGGCGGCGCGGCGGTATCTGCTGGACTCCGACTGGGATGAAATCGCCGGTGCTATCGGGCCGGACGAAGGTGTGGGGGGCGCAGACTTGGAGAGGGATGTACAAGCGCATGCTCCGCCGCCTGGCGAACTTCGCCGTCCGTTGTACGGGGATGGAGGCCAGTTCCTCCGCGATCCTTCTCGCATGGGAGACAACCTTGTGCCGATTGAATTCTATGAAGCCTCTGGCTACTACCAGGAAGAGACCGTCGGCTACTTGATGCGCCGCGTTACCACGTCGATAGTCCGGAACGCCGACATGCGCCTCCATCAGCACGGACTGACAAGCACCCAGTGGGGACCGCTTGTGAAGATCAAGGCCCGCCAGCGGCCAACGGTAGCTGATCTCGCGCAGGACCTCGAAATGGACGCGGGCGGCGTGACTCGGGCTCTTGACCGACTCGAGAAGAAGGGCCTCTGCAAGCGTGTGAGAAGCGTCGAGGATCGGCGCGTTATCCATGTCCAGCTCACGGAAGCAGGGGAGAGCGCCGTTGCCGAGGTGCCGGCCATTTTGGCCGTTGTGCAGAACGCTCATCTGGCAGATTTCTCGCGCCAAGAATGGCAGGCCTTGCTGGGCTACCTTCAGCGGATGCTGGTAAATGGCAAGTCGATGCAAAACGCGGATGCCGTGACTGGCTGAGAGCGAGTGGGCCGCATGCTTTGCTTTGCCTATTTACGGTGTGCGGGTTGTCCTATTGGTGGTCACCTAGTGGGAGAGAGGCTTCCCGCATGAGGCGATCGAGGCGTGCTTGACCTCGGAAAATTTCTGCGCCTTCAATGTCGAAATCTCACCAATTTCGATGCGAATCCGGCTCGCCTGGAGCGTCACGAAGGTCCAGGATGGGTTCGTGGCATTGACCTCAACGGGGAAGGCAGCATGCAGGAACAGATTTTCTTTGATGGTCCAGGAAGAAATGGCTTGCAACCAAGTGCGGCGGCAACGAGTAGCGACGGCGGCCTGCCGGTGTTCCCTGTGCAGCACTTCTCAATCCACGGCCGTGTGTTTACAGCCACGGATCCGGGCCTCCAGTTGGCGCTTGCGTCGATCCATGACGATGCTGAGCGGCCGCGTTGCCTGTGTGTCGCCGGTGGTGTGGAAATGTATGTGGCCCGCCATCGCAAGTACGTGGTCAAACGCATGCCAGAAACCGGCAAGGACCATCACCCGTCCTGCCCTTCCTATGAACCCGACGCGGCACTTTCCGGGCTGGGCGAACTCGTGGGAGAAGCCGTGCTGGAGCCTGAGCCTGGTCGAGTGGAACTGCGCGTGGACTTCCCATGGACCAGGACCCAGGGCCACGCCCTGCCAAGGGGCGAGATCTCGGAGCCGGCAGAGATCACAGTTCCGCGACGGCGCATGTCGCTTCGCGCCGTGATGCATTTTCTTTTCGAGCGTGCCGGCTTCAACCGGTGGACGCCCGCCATGGCTGGAAAGCGCAACCAGGGTGTCTTGTGCAAGTACCTGCTCGCTGCGGCGGCCGACATCGATGTCAAGGGCATCCCATTGGCCGAGCGTCTTTATGTCCCCGAGCCATTCCAGGAATCCACCAAGGCTGATGCCGCCCAGCGCCGACGGGAAAAGCTGGCCATCCTGCAGCCCCGCGATGGGCATGCGCCATTGGCGTTGGTGATCGGCGAGTTCAAGGCCTGCGATCGTGCGGAGCACGCCTGCCGGATCTGGATCCGCCACATGCCCGATGCGCCGTTGCTGATGCCCACCAAGAGCTGGGAGCGCCTGGCGCGTGTTCACGCTTCCTTGCTGGAGGCGCGCGACGCAGACACCGAACGTCGGATCCGGCTCATGATCGCGGCGTTGATACGCGCCCGCCGCGAATTGACCTACGAGATCGATTCGGCTAGCCTGATGCTGGCAAGCGATCAATGGATACCGCTGGAGGGCGGCCACGAGTGCCCTTTGATCGATGCGCTTGTCGGACAGGAAAGGCGCTTTCTCAAGCCGCTGCGCTACGACGCGCCGCAGGGTGGAGTCTTTCCGAATGCGCTGTTGCTGGACGGCGGTGCCACGCCCATTCCACTGCACATAGTGAGTGCGTTTGCCGGGGCCAAGGAGCGTACCGCCAAGGAGAAGGCCGTCGCCAAAGGTGAATGCTGGGCGTGGCGGACTGAGCAGCCAATGCCCGCGCTGCCATCACCGGCGGCTTAGTTCGCTTGCCTTTCGTACTCCCGGCGGTGCATGACCGGACGGGGCAGTCGGCTGGAAGCCTTGCTGCCGGGGGTTGAACACTTGGCATCACGCGAGAGCATGAAGCGTCGCAACCCCGACGTTTCATGAAGGAGCGCCACATGGCAAACGCTGTCGTTTCGGTGCAGGGCGGGCCGGTCGCCTTGCACACCCTGCTGGGCCAGGCCCCGGCACGCATCCCCACCGGGGGGAAAATCCGTCCCGGCATCATGGTCCTGACCCGCAAGGCCGCCGAGCATCCCGAGGCCAAGGCCATCTACAGGCAGGGCGTGGACGAGGGCCGGTCCTTCGAGGAGATCGAACGGCGGCTGGCGCAGGCGATGCCGCAGCTCAAGTCTCCGCTGGTGCCGCGCAACGTGCCCTGGTTCACGGTGCGAGCGTCGGACTTCGCGAACCCGGAGACCGCCCGGGAGATCCTCGATGCCTACGGCGAGGATCGAGGCCAGGGCCACCGTCTTTACTGTTTTCCCGTCGTCTTCCCCTCCGACCACTGGCAGACCGTGATGCCGCACGAGCTGGCGGCCTGGGGCACCCATGAGAAGCGGTTCTGGTCGCAGTACTCGCCCGATGGCCTGGTGCGCCACTGCATGCGCCATGCACCGGTCCCGGTGGACGACACGGGGCGGCGCGCGATCCGTATCTTTGGCGGGCGCAAGGCTGTGCTGCGTGAAGAGAACGGTGGCCTCTGCGATCCTGAATCCTGCCCCGAGTACCAGGCGCGCCAGTGCAATCTCACGGGCCGGTTCCTGTTCTTCATTCCCGGCATCCGTTCCATCAGCGCGCTGGAGCTTCCCACCACGAGCTTCTACGCGATGAGCGCGGCCATCCAGCGCTTCCAGGCCATGGCCATGATGCGCGGCGGGCGCATCTCCGGCTTCCTGGGGCGCGACCGCGCAACGTTCTTCCTCACGAAGGTGCTCAGGGATGTGCCGCACATCGACGAACAGGGGCGGGCGGTGCGCGTGCCCCAGTGGATCATCGAACTGGAGGCCCCCGTGGATGTCACGGCCCTGCTGCGCGAGCACGAGGATGAAGAGACGGCGATCCAGCAGGCCCATCTTGCAACCCAGGTGCTCGAAGGGCAGCCCGAGGCGCATCAGGACGCAGGAACGGGCGAGGAGGCCGGGAGAGGCGAAACTGCCGATGCGCCCGCCGGTGCCGGTGCCGGCCATCCGCGTCTGGAGCAGGCGCGACCTACGCTCGCGCAACTGCTGGCGCGCGTCCGGGCCATGGGTGGTGATACGGAGCGCTACTCCGCATACGCGGCCTTGCGCTGGGGCCATGGCTGGCGGATCAATCCCCACGGCCGCGGTCGTGCGTGGGACGAGCTCGACAGGTACGCCCAAGACCCGGAAGGCTACCTCGACAAGATCGACGCCGAGCTGGGCCTGGGTGCTTGAAGGAGAAGACCATGCGCATCGCACACTTTTCCGACCTGCACTATGGAACAAGGACCCTCGACGAGGCCGAGCGCTGCTTCGGCGCTGCCATCGAGCGGGCCGTGGCGCAAGGGGCGCAGGCCGCCGTGATGTCCGGGGACGCGACCGATCACGCGCTGGACCTGCATTCGCCCGCCGCAGCGCGGCTGGTGGAGCGGGTGCGGCGCTTGGCCGATCATTGCCCGGTGCTGCTGTTGCAGGGTACCTACTCGCACGAGCCCCCGGGTACCTTGGACGTCTTCCGCTCGGTCGGTGGGCGCCACCCGATTCACGTGGCCGACCGGATCCAGCAGGTGGCCCTGACCCGTGAGGGCGACTGGATCGCTTCCCCGCAATGGCGTTTCGGCGCTTTACCGGTCCGTGCTGTAGCGCTGTTCTCCTGTCTGCCCACCGTCAACAAGGCGACCGTGGCGGCTACCGCCGGGGCGACGCACGCGGCGCAGGCTGTGGGAGAGCAACTCGCCCGGCTGCTCCGCGGCTTTGCGCCGTCACACCGGATCGCGCGCAGCCGAGGACTGCCCACCATCGGCGTGTCCCACGGCACGGTGTTCGGTTGCGTGAGCGAGCACGGTGTGCCAATGGCCGGTTTCGATCATGAGTTCACGACCGGGGCGTTGTTTGCCGCCGAGGCCCAGGCTTTCATGCTCGGCCATATTCACCAGCACCAGACCTGGGCGCAGCAGGGGCTTGCGGGTGCGCAATTGATCGGCTATGCGGGTTCCATCGGCCGCTTTCACTATGGAGAAGAAGGGGAGAAGGGATTTCTGCTGTGGGAAGTGGGCACGGATTCGGCCTGCTGCACCCTGGAGCCCACTCCGGCGCGCCGGACCATGGATATCGTGTTCGAGGGCCGCCCGGATCTCGACGCCTTGCGCGAAGCGGTTGCACGGCAGGACATCGCCGGTGCCAGCGTGCGCGTGCGCTGGACCGTCGCAGAGGAGGATCGGGGATCCGTGGATCGCGGGGCCATCCAACGAATCCTTGCCGGCGCCGCGGAGACCAAGCTTGAGGGCCGCATCGTGCCCGTGGTGCGCACGCGCATGGCCGGCATCTCGCGCATGGCGAGGATGGAGGACAAGCTGCGCGCCTGGGCCCAGGTGTCCGAGGTCAACCCCGAACCGCTGGTGAGATGCCTTGCCGCGCTGGAGGAAGCGACGCCCGAGGACATTGCAGCGGATCTCTTGCGCGAGCGGGATGCCGAAACCAGCCCGTGAAACCCATGCGACTGGCGGCTTGACGCGTCCGGTGGACAGGGCTACGGCAGCACTTCCAGCAGCGTTTCGGCGACTGCGTCGAAGTCGCCGAAAGCCTGCGCGAATGCCGGTGTGCCGCCCCCATAGACCAGCGGCAGCAGGTTGCCGGTGAACTCCGCCTGGATCTTCGCGTCCGCACGGGCCTGCCGCAGCGCGCCGCTCAGCACCTGGCGAGGGGCCGTGGCAAAGTCCGGGAATTGGGTGCCGAACTCCTTCTGGTCGCCCGCGACCAGCGCAGGAAAGGCCCGCCGCGCCGCGCTCAGCATCTCAGGCTGGCGTTGGCGGATGCAATGCACGTCGTAGAGATGCCGGACCAGGGCCGTGTCCCAGGCCTGGCGCATGAGCCCGGCGCGATGCTGTGCGTAGCGGCGCAGGAATGACAGGACTTTCTCCGCGACCGTTTCGGCTACGGCGACCACCGGGACCTCGAAGGCTTGATCGGAGCGGCCGGCGAGCTGGTCGGCCAGCGTGGTGATACGGCGCACCTGCGGAGGCAGAACCGGAGTGCGTGCCGTCAATTCGATCTGCAGGTGAGGGCGCAGCCCCGCGGCGGATGCATAGTGCCGCGCATAGCTCCACTCACTCCAGAAGTACCGGTTCTCGTTGAAGGCCAGCTCTTTGCCCTTGTCCTCGACCAGGCCGATCCCGGCCAGCGTTTCGGCCACCTGGGCTTTCAGCGCGGAAAGGCGGCGGCGGATCTCGGCGCGGGGGGCCTGGCCCGCATCCGGCAGTACCACCTTCAGATCCGCGTCCTCGGACATGCGTTCGATCAGCCCGTAGGCCTTGGACAGGCTGGTGCCACCACAGAACAATAGTTGCACACCCTCAAGCCTCAAGGCGAACAGGGCCCGCAACGCATCTGTCAGGTGCTCGTCCATTTCCAGCAGGCCCGCAGTGATTCCGCCGGAAGTGGCTTCAGCGACGAGCGCCTCGATCAGTTCCCGCCGCTGCGGTGCCAGCACCCTCATGCGTGTTCGTACTGGATCGCCTTGCCGTTGAAGCCCAGCTTGCGGGCGATGCGGCGTCGGCCGACGTTGAAGACGATGCCCGCAGGCACCTGGGTGCTGTGTCCGGCGTTGTACGTCTCGGTCAAGCGGCTGGCCATGACGGTCACGCCCAGCTTGTTCAGCGCCTCGGGGGCCAGGACTTCCAGCGGCCGCACCGGAATCGGCTTGCCCGTCAGCACGCTTGGCTTGGCCTTGGCATAGACGCCCAGGCCCAGGCGCACCAGCGTGCCGTCCAGCACCAGTTCGCGCAGTGCGCGGCCCACCTGCGCGGCACTGCCGAACTGGTCGAACTCGCTGCGCAGCAGCACATCGTCGCTGCGGTTGGCGACGGAGCGTTTGATGCGATTGAGCGTGTTCATGGCGGTGGGAGGGAGGATCCTTGACGGACGATTTTACCTCTCTTGTCGATTTCGATAAGCCATTGAACGCAAAAGGAATTTTTCAGCATAACTCGATCATCCTCTTGCCAGAGTGCCGGGGAGGGGCGGCCACGGCGCTCAAGCCCTTGCTTCCCCGGGCTCTCACGGGAAACTGGGTGCGTCAAACCCATGGAGAACTTCGCCATGCAACTACTTTCTCTGACGCTCAAGGGGTTTCGCGGGATCCGGGATGGCCTGGGCCTGGATGCCTTGACCCTGGACTTCGAGGCCCTGTGCGATGGGGCCGAGCTGGTCGCCATCGTGGGTGCCAACGGGCGCGGCAAGACCACGGTGCTCGACAACATGCACCCGTACCTCACGATGCCCTCGCGCGCGTCCGCAGCGGGCGCGGGCGGCTTCAGCTACTACGACCATGTTTACCTTCCGGAGAACGAGAAGGATCTGGTTTGGGCGCTCGAAGGCCAAAGCTATCGTTCCCAGATCGTGATCCGGCCCAACGGTCGGCGCCGGACGGAGGCCTTCCTGTTCGCACTCTCCGATGCGGGCGCATGGCACCCCGTCACACTGGAGGATGGCACGGTGTCGGACGGCAAGGTGGACACCTATACGCGCTGCGTGGAGCACCTGTGCGGCAGCGCCGATACTTTCTTCACGTCGGTCTTCGGAGCACAGTGCAAGCGCCAGCTCAGCGATTACCGCAACGCGGAGATCAAAACGCTGCTGGCCGACCTGCTGGGGCAGGAGCATATCCGCGAGCTGGGGCGCAAGGCCGGTGAGACCGCCAAGCTGTTGAAGACAGGGCTGGTAGCGCTGCGCCAGGAGGCCTCTGCCTTGGAGGCCGAGGGAGAACGGCTCGCCCGCGCGCGGGTCGATGCCGCCGATGCGCCGGCGCGTGCCGCCCGGACGCAGGCGGCGGCGGCAGCGGCGGCGTCGGCGCTGGAGGAGGCGCGCCAGGCCCACGCCCGGGCCGCGGCACAGGGCGAGCAGGCGCGCGAGGCCGACGCGCGGCGAGGCCAGTTGTTGCAGGAGCGGGAAGCTGCGCAGGGAGCGGGCCGAGTGGTTCTGCAGGACCTGGCGGGTCGCGAACAGGATGCACGCCAGCGGCTGGACCGGCTCACGCGCCGCGTTGTGCAGCGGCGGGCGCAGGCCCTGCAGCGCCGAGAACGGCTGGAGAACGTACGGAGCCGGTGCCATGCCTTGCTGGAGCAGGAGCACCTGGTGCACAACGCATTGCGGCGTTTGCCGCTGGCAGAGCAGTTGCTGGAACTGCGCACCGAGCGTGCGCGTCATCGCCGAGACCAGGTGGCGGAGTGGGAGCAGGCCAAGGGCCAGTTGCGCATCCTTGTGCAGCGGGTTCAGGGTATCGAACGAGAGGCAGGGCAGGCTGTCTTGCAGGCGCAGGCACTCAGGCGCCGTTTGGGCCTGACCGCCGAGGTGCCGTGCGCCGGGATGCCGCTGCAGGGAGTTTGCCAGCTGCTGGCCGATGCGCGGGAGGCGCAGGCGCTGATTCCCAGCGCCGATGCGGTGCTGCGGCGTTTGGGCGACGAGAAGGCGGAGGTCGAGCGGGAGGGCCGGTCCGTCAAGGCGCGTGTCCAGTCGCTGTCAGCCGCGAGCGGCCAATTGGAAGCCGCCGAGCATCGCCAGGAGCGCGCTCGCAGCCGCGCATCGCGACTTGCCCTGCTGGCGGCGAAGGCGGAAGAGATTCAGGTCGCGCGCCAGCGCCTGACCGAGGTCCAGGCCGAACTGGACGGCCTTGGAGATCCCGAGAGGGACGATTCCTCGGCCGAAGCGGTTGGCGAGCGGGAGGAGCGGGATGCCATTACCGCCGCCATGCAGGCCATTGACGCACGGCGGACGCAGCAGTCCGACCTGCTGAAGCAGGCGCTGGCCCGGCTGGATGCCGTCCTGAGCACTTTGCCGGAACCCTTTGATCCCCAGCAACTGGTCATTGCCGAGTCGGCACGCGATCGCGCCATCGCCGCGCATGGCAATGCACAGCGCTCGCACGTAGACGCTTTGAAGGAGTTGGAGAGCCTGGCGGCGCTGCGTCAACAGCTGGATGCCCTGGCACAACGTCAGGCTGCGGCGCGCCGGCGTGCCCTGCGGATCGAGAGCGCGATGGGCGACTGGACCCTGCTGGCGCGGTGCATGAGCAATGATGGTCTGATTGCGCTGGCGATCGACGATGCGGGGCCGGCCTTGTCGGGACTGGCGAACGACCTGCTGCTGGCGTGCTACGGCCCGCGCTTCACGGTCTCCATCCTCACGCAGGGGGAGACGGCCAAGGGCGAGAAACGGGAGGACTTCGACATCCTGGTGCATGACGCCGATTCAGGGGAGAGCAAGAGTGTGCGGCTGATGAGCGGAGGGGAGCGGGTCTGGATCAACGAATGCCTGGTGCGGGCGGTGGCGCTGTATTTGGCGCAGGCTGGAGAACGGCGCTACGAGACCCTGTTCTCGGATGAAGCAGACGGGGCCCTCGACCCGGACCGAAAGCGCATGTTCGGGGCGATGAAGCGCGAGGTGCTGCGACTGGGCGGCTACCACCGGGAGTTCTTCGTCTCTCAGACGACCGAGTTGGCCGGCATGGCCGATGCAGTGATCGACCTGGAGGCTTTGCGGGTAGATGCCGACGCCGTGCCCATGGAGTGACAGAGGTCAAGGTGTTCACTCCGGCCGCAGTGCGCTGGCAACGGGGGGCCTCAGAGGATAGTGTCTTGGGGCGTGAAGGTCGGCAGGCCGCTAACAGTCGGCGCTTCACTATCGAACTTGAGCCAGACGATGCCAGCTTGCTCTGCAGCCTCGAAAATCTTTGCAAGATCGGACTCCGCAGGCATGCGGTAGCGCGGCGAGCCTACGTATACGAAGCCTCCAAAGTCGGTGGGGTAGGCATTGACGGACAGATCGTCTGCGTGCAGCTTTTGTCGGGTGGTGGGTGTCAGGTGGGTCAGCGAGAGAGCCGCCAGAGGCTCGGCGAGTCCGCGCAATTGCTCAATGCAATGGGTGTGCATGTTTCCTTCCTTGTGTGGCAATGCCGCACGGGTTCTGGGATGCCTTGTGGGCTTCGCAAATACCATGCCGCTATACAAGAGAATCCGATGGGATTCCCATGCGAGGCGCCGAGAGTTGCTCGCGGCGATGAAGCGGTAGATGCACGGCGCACCCAGCAGTGCTATTCGCGGATAGGAGGTTGTGAGCGCGTTTTCCACATCGCTCTCCTTGATCGAAATGCAGTGCAGCGCCGGTCGCCGAGGGGATGGCGTCCGCAGTCTGATGGAGGTGCGCAACGGCTGTCGGCATGATGGTCTTGGCTGGATGGGCTGTGACGTGAGCAAGCGACCGGAGGCCCTGATCAGGCCCTCGACCGGTATTGGGACTGTGCCCCTGGGTTTGCCGCATCACAAGGGGGAAAACCTGTGTCGGCTGGAATTCGTGACGGTGGCGGGTGTTTGTTCACGGGGCCGGATGGGAAATGCGCCGAAACGTGGCCACTCGCCAACATCTGGAAAGCCGGAGGCATGGCATATGGCAGTCCCGTGACACTCGAAAATCACTCTGCTGCCATTCAGGAAATTTTTTGATCAAGGACCATTAATTTGTCCTCAAGCACGTTGTTTTGCGTCAGCATGGTGACCATCAAGAGATTTCTCCATGATCCGCCTGGGTTCCCAGATCCGTTTGACGCAGAAGGAAATCGAGTATTTCCGTTGGCTGACAGACATCGAGCCTGCCGGTATCCGCACGCGTGCGGATCTGGATGCGTATGTGGCGAAGTGCAAGGCGCACTATTGGGGCGTGTCGCAGGATACGCAGTTCCTCCATTGGATGATCGACCGGGAGGTCGCGCGTTGCCTGGCGGCGTGAGCCTGCCGCAAGAAATTGGGCCGTTAGCCTGCCCATGGGGCGAAGCACCGCATTCCCCTAGCCACGCGGCCAGGGGAATGGGATACATGGCTCAGCCAGTGGCTTGAGCTGCTCGGGGCGCCGAATCCACCATTGCCGAATCCGCCGATGGGGAGGCGGGTTTCTCGCTGATGGAGGGTGCCTTGAATGCCGCGCGGGCGGCACGTACCTTCGGGCTTTTCGCCAGACGCTGGATCTGGGCCGTGGCAGGCTCGGAATGCTCCTCGGGCAGGCAGGCTGCGGCGAGGTCGCTTCCACGTCCCAATGCGCGCCGCACATTTGCCGGAAACCGGATGAACAGGCCGCCGAGCAGCCAGCGCACGAACCGGCCGAACCGCTGGTTGCGCGCCTCGCGCGCCTGGTGCAGGCGCAGCGACTCGCGGCAGCACAGGTACAGTGCCAAGTGCTCGCGCTTCATCTCGGGATCGCTGTCCAACTGGGCCAGCACTTCCGCCGCGATCGCGGGATCCTTGCCGGCACGCCGGTAGAAGGATACCCAGGCGCGCTCTTCCTCGATGCCGATGGCACTGCGCCTTGGCTTGGCGCGGGATGCGTTCACGGTCATGGTTTTTCTCCTTGCTTGCGGGATGCACGCGCCATGCCCCAATGGGAGGCGTCAGTCTCCCAGGGTTGTGGCGATGTGTTGGCCTGCTAAGCTGGCATTCCACCGCTTTCGAAAGCCCACACATGCTTCGTGCAGGCCATTCACTCCGGTTCACGCCCACCGAAATCGAGGAACTCCGAAGAGTCGGCATCGACGTCGATGGGGCGCGAACGCAGGACGATCTCGACCAGGCGCTGGCCCGATGGGCCGGCACGCTGGCCGAGGACCGCCCGGAACTGCTGGACAAGATCGCCTCGGCCATGGCCCAGGCGAAGGGTGCCTCGCTACCCGCGCGCTTGACGCGCGTGCGTTGAGGCTTCCTGCCGGGCGTTGGCTTCGGCGATGCCGATCCAGCGGTCGGCGATCCGGTCCAGGTAGACCAGATCGTCGGCTTCGATTTCGCCCGCTGCGCGCAGACGGGCGATGACCTCCTTGACCAGGAAGGGATCCTCCCGGGCCAGTTCGACCACGGTGGCGGCGATGCGCCGGCGGTACAGATCGACCGGCATGGTCAAGCTGCCTCGCGGCAGTCCGCACACGGGCGGCCCCCGCACTTGCCGAGGCAGGGCAGGGGACGCAGCAGTACCGCAAGCCTGGGCTGCGGCAAGGGGGCCGGGCGGGTGAGACCCGATCCACCCAACAGCACCGGAATGCGGTGCGACTCTCTGGCTGC
This sequence comes from Acidovorax sp. GW101-3H11, assembly GCF_001633105.1. Classification (GTDB taxonomy): domain Bacteria; phylum Pseudomonadota; class Gammaproteobacteria; order Burkholderiales; family Burkholderiaceae_C; genus Acidovorax. The sequence goes on along the minus strand of NZ_LUKZ01000009.1, from coordinate 984,085 downwards.
AAAGGCAGCGAACATGGCGTTCTCCTTCGATGAAAAGGGGAACGCCCAACCCTGGCGGGGACTGGGGTCCCCGTTCGGGTGTGCCTCGCGGATGCGAAGCGGCTTGGTGCCAGCCTTGGGGCTGGCGTGGGATGTGAAGGCCCGGTGCCTTGCGGCAAGGACCTTCGCTCGGTGGCCGGCGACCCCGGGGCCGTCGACCATGTGCATGCGTCGGCCCGAAGGCCGACAGGAACTCATGGCTGCCAAGGCAGCCACCCCGGACGAAGCCGGGGAACTCGAGGGCAGGTATCGACTGCGACGCCAGCGAAGCTGGACTTCAGGGCAGCCGCAGCCGCCGATGAAGGCTTTATGGACGCGATGTCCATGGGAAGCGATCGAAGTATGGCGTGCCGTACGCGCTCTGCGAGGAGAACGAGGCCGCACTCGCGGAAACCGGCGTCAGACGCAGCCAGTTGCAGGTGGCAAGTGCTGGAGCGCAAGGCAGACGCGGTCTGTCCGCCTACGGTGACTCTGCAGGGCCCGGCGCGACGAGTCGGCTGCCGTTCGCCTGGGTCTGGGCCGGATCGACCATAGGGCTATCCGGTTGACGCACGCGGTTGCGGTGAGCGCGGCCGATCTGACCGATCGCAAGGGAGCGTTGCAGGCGCTTGAGCGCTGCAAGCCGAACCTGGCGCAAGTACAAAGCCTGCTGGTCTATGGAGGCTACGTCGGCGAGCCGTTCGCGCAGGGCGTGCGTGACATCCTCGGTGAGCGCGTCACGGTGCAGATTGCCAGGCGCAGCGAGCTGCACACCTTCAAGGTCATGCCCAAACGCTGGGTCGTCGAACGCAGTTTCGCCTGGCTGGACAAAAACAGACGGCTGTGGAGGAACTGCGAGCGTCTGCTCAACACCAGCTTGCAGTTCATCCATCTCGCTTTCCTCGCTTTGTTGCTCAGAAGATCGTCAACACGCTCTTACATCGCAGCCCATCCACTTATCTCGGGCCTCTGCGTGCTCAAACAACCGGGACCGGCTCTCAATTTCTGGATGAACATAGGTCTTCAGGGCATAGAAAAAGCACTTCGCCGATGCCTCCATCCCAGGGTAATTCCCTCCTGCCGACTGCAAGGCGCCCTCTCGTTTTTCACTCGGCAGCAGGGTTTCTCCTACTGCCATGAACTTTCGACTGATAATCTAATATAAGAATTGAATTCCAGTGCGAGAATGGTTGTGAAAATGATCAGTTATAGAAGTCCTGTTGAAAAAGAGGGGAGGCGAGCGTTCCTGCCGACTTTTCGCGCCGCCGCGTTCATGCTGGGTGTGTGTGTCGCGGCAATCGCTTCGGCCGAGAGCTACCCGGCGAAGTTGATTACCTTCGTCACGCCCTTCAGTCCCGGCGCCGGGCCCGACGTCTTCGTCCGGGCCATCGCAACCGAAGTCGGCCATGCGGCCGGCGTGCCCGCGATCGTGGAAAACAAGCCCGGCGCCAGCTCGATGCTGGCGGCGCAATCAGTGATGCGCGCCGCCCCCGACGGCTACACGGTGCTCATCACCGGCAATGTCGCGTTCACCGGCAACCCGCACGTCGTGAAGAAGATGCTCTATGACCCGGTCGCCGACTTCACGCCGGTGACGACCCTGTCGAAAGGGCCGATGTATCTGTACGTCAATCCGAAGACCTTGCCGGCCTGGAACGCGACGGAACTGGTGAGCCTGCTGCGCAAGGAACCTGGCAAGTATTCGTTTGCGTACACCAGCATCACCAGCCAGCTGCCTGCGGAGGTGCTTCAGCAATCGGCCCAGGTGAAGCTCCTGGGCGTGCGCTATCGCAGCGGCGCCGCCGCCATTCCCGATCTGATCAGCGGCCAGATAGACATGATGTTCACCGACTACACGCCATGGGCCTACGTCAAGTCCAACAAGCTGCGGGCGATCGGCGTGACCGACCTCCAGCGCAGCCCCTACACGCCCGGACTCCCGACCTTCAAGGAGGCCGGCATCAAGGGCATGGACATCGGCTTCTGGCTGGGCGCCTACCTGCCGGCCAACGCGCCGGCGCCGGTGGTGGCCAGACTGCATCAGCTCCTGGCCGCTGCAGTCAAGGCACCCGAGGCGCAGGCGGCGTCGCAGACCATGGGCATGTTCGAGTTCGTCATGCCCATCGGCGAACTCGCCAAATACCAGGCCAAGGAAAGCGCCGATTGGGGCCGAGTGATTCGCGGGGCCGGCATTCAGCCTGAATAGGCGAAGGAGCGTTGGCCTGGTTCTCGTGAGCGGGAGGCTCTCGAGTGCGCAAGCGGGCGTGTGGGTTCAAACCTAGAGAGAACGGGGACAAATTGAGATATCGGATACTTTTGACGGCCGGGTTGGCCGGTGGCTTGGCTGGGTCCTCCCTGGCGCAGTCTTCGGTCACGGTCTTCGGCAAGGTCGACAGCGGCTATGTGAACAAGATCGGCACCGCGACCGCTCGCGGCGAAAACGGTCTGGGCGAGGGAGCGCAAAGCCGTGTCGGCTTTCGCGGGACCGAAGACCTCGGCGGAGGCATGAAGGCTTTCTTCTGGCTCGAACAGCGATTCCGTTCCGACACCGGCGGACTCACGGCCGCCCGCTTCTTCCAGGGGCAATCGATCGTCGGTCTCCAGGGCAACTGGGGCAGCGTGTCGCTGGGCCGCGACTACATCGCGGGCTATGTGGAAGTCCAGATGGCGCCAGACCCGTTCATTCACACGGGCGTCGCATCGATGGTCGCGTTCAGCAACGGCAACGTCGGCACCGTCCGCAACGACGGCGCGATCACCTACAAGTTCGACAGGAGCGGCTTCAACCTCCAACTCCAGCGGGCCAACGCCGTGAGCCCGAACTCCACGACGCTGCCCGCGCCGGCCACGCCCAACAACCCGGTGGGCCTGAGCGCCTCCTACCGTTCCGGCCAATGGTTCGCTGGCTATGCGTACGAGAACCCGGGTGGCGTGAACGACGTGTGGAACTTCTTCGCGGTTCAGGTGCCGCTGGGGCCGCTCACGCTCGCAGGCGGCTATGGCCAGGGCAGGGCGAACAACCTGGAGAAGCGCCGCACCTACATCGTGAGCGCCTTCATGCCGACCTCGACGGGGCGCTTCAAAGTTGCGTTTGGCGATCTGAAGAACACCAGTGCCGACCTCGCCATCAGCCGCAAGTTCGCGGTGGGCTACAACCACAATCTGTCGAAGCGCACCTTCTTGTACCTCAACGTCGCGCGCGATCAGGTGGCGATCGCGGACAAGATGGGTTTCGACGTGGGCGTGCAGCACAACTTCTGAAGTGGCCCGGCCCCGTGATGCGCATCGCCGTGCGTCGGCGTCTCACATCCTTGCGTCTCTGACCGCCCCGACGGCTGTGTGACTTGGCGGGTCGACGAGGCGCCAGTCGGATCCGGCTTCGGGCTTTTGGAATCGCACCGGCGGCTTCACGCGCCTGCCGCAACCGGCCGAAACCCATTCTTCGCGGAGAGATTCTCGGGCGCGTGGTCATCGCGTTGCGAAGTAACCAGGCTGGCGCGGCCCGCGAGAAACTGGGGCGCAACGCATGCAGCGCGTTCTTGATCATCGACGCGCAGAGCGTGAAGAACACAGACCCGGCGGCCTTGAAGGGCTATGACGCTGGCAAGAAGGTCTCGGGCATCAAGCGCCACATTGCGGTGGATACGCCAGGGTTGCCGCACGCCGTGGCGGTGACCACGGCCGAAGTCACAGACCGCAAGGAGGCGCTGCAGGCGCTGACGCGCTGCAAACCTGGCTTGAGCCGGGTGCAAAGCCTGCTGGCCGACAGCGACTACGTGGGGCAGCCCTTCGCGCAGGGCGTGCAGGAGGTTTTGGCGGGCATGTGACGGTGCAGATCGCCAAGAGAAGCGAGTTGCATACCTTCAAGGTCATGCCTGTTGATTTCCACGCAAACCTAACCCACCGGGGGTGCGGATAAAAACTTGGACTGGTTTTATGCCGCAAGTCCAAGGCTCACCCGGTATTCGATCGGGCTGAGGGCCCCCAGGGAGATCTTGATCCGCTTCTCGTTGTACCAACGGATGTAGTCGTCGAGCACCTCAATGAACTGCTCAACTGTGACGCTCTTCCAGTCCCGAGGATAGAACAGTTCATTCTTCAACCGACCGAAGAAGCCCTCGCACGCTGCGTTGTCAGGCGAGCAGGCCTTGCGGGACATCGAGCGGGTGAGCTTGGCCTCGCTCATTCTGGATAGCCAGCCAGGCCAGCGGTAGTGACCTCCGCGGTCTGAGTGGACCACTGGTCGATCGCTTGTCTCTGTGACGGTCTCGATGGCTGCATCCAGCATGGTGTTGACCAGCTCTGCATCCGGACTCGTGCCGATGGTCCAGCTCACCACCATCCCGTCGAAGCAATCGATGATCGGCGACAGGTAGACCTTGCCTGCAGGGATCTGGAACTCCGTGATGTCGGTCAGCCATTTCTTGTTGGGGGCTGCTGCCTGGAAGTCACGGTTGATGATGTTCTCTGGTGCCGGGCTGATCTCGCCCAGGTAAGACGCATACCGACGCCTCTTGGGTTTTGCAACGACCAGGCTCTCTTGCTTCATCAGCCGCTGTATCACCTTCTCGGAGATCGGGCCTTGCTCTCTGGCCAGTGAGGCTTGCAGCCTGCGGTAGCCATAGCAGCGGTGATTGGACTCGAAGATCTCGGTGATGGACTGGCGCACCCTCACGTACTTGTCTCCGATTGCCGCGCGGGCTCGATGGTAGAAGTACGAGCTACGCGCAAGACCCAACTGTGCAAGGAGCTCTGGCAGGCCATAGTGCTCCCTGAGGGCGTCAATCAGCAGTGTCTTCTCCCGGTTGGACAGGAGCTGCAGATCGACGCCCAGGCCTTTTTTTAACAGTTCATTGGCCTTGTTCAAGAGGTCCTGCTCAAGGCGCAGTTGCCTGACTTCGTGGCGCAGTATCTCAACTTGGCGCTCGAGCTCTTCACGCTCTTGCGCCTGCGGTGATCGATCGGTGTGTTTCATTGATGCGGGTGCCTCACGCCCCAGAAGCTGGTTCTTCCAGTTGTACAACGTTGGCCGGCACACGCCGAGCCTGTCGGCAACAGCCTGTGCACTTTCCTGCCGGGTGCAAAGCTCCATCACTCCCGCGTGCTTCAAGCTCTCGGGATATCTTCGCTGGCCCACACTGCCGACAAGGGCCATCCTGGCTTCAGGGAATGCCTCGCGGACCCACTTGGTTAGCGTTCCACGCCCTGGATAGCCCAGCGCCCTCATGGTGGCAGCGATGCATCGATCATGTGTGAGGTAGTGCTCGATGGCCGCTGCCTTCTGGCCCTGCGAGAACTTCGGCTCCCGACGGGCATATCCCAGCGGCAGGTCGAGCCGCTGCTGATACTCGCGGTACCACCCCTTCAATGCATTCTTGGTTGGGTAACCCAGCTGACGGATGGTCGGGCTGGTGCGTTTGCCGAGCTTGATGTAGAGCTCAACGGCTCGGATTCGGTCTTCGTAGGAATACATGAACTACCTTCTAGTAGTCCAAGTTTTCGTCCGCACCCCCCCAAGTGGGCGCGGACGTTTATGGAACTGGCCGAGCATGCAGCCAGGCATCGCCCTGGTTTCCGACATGTCATTGAGCCTGTTTCTGACCATGGCGCTGATGGGACTCAGGCTCTGGGAACTGCAGCCCGTGCTCGCCTTCATCACGGCGGCGATGCTGGTGCAGATTGCCTTGGTCATCGCATTCGTTTTGCTGATTGTTTTTCGGGCAATGGGCAAGGATTACCAAGCCGCCGTGGTGTGCGCGGGTTTCGGCGGTATTGCGCTGGGATCTACCGCCACTGCCATCGCCAACATGACGGCGGTGACTCGGGAGCATGGTGCGGCACGCGAGGCGTTCATTGTGGTGCCCCTGGTATGTGGGTTCGTCATCGATATTGCGAACGCACTGGTAATCAGCCTGATGGCCGGTTAGGCGAAGCGAAACAGCGGAGCGAGCTGGCAGATGGATACATCGCTGACGCGCTGGCGAGGCGTCGTCGCCCAGGAAATCGCAATCGACTCCCGTTTTCAAGCAAGGGGCTCTTTCTACTTGTGCAGAAATAGAGGTAATACGCTTTGACGAATAAAAAGAACGGCAATATCGACTCAGCCATCAATCCGAAGTTGGATGGGGATGCCCATGTCGCTTGGGCACAGGCTTGGTCGTCTATTTCGCCGGAGACATCGTTGCTCGCATGGGTGGACTGGGCGAGCCATTTAGCAAACAGTCCTGGCAAGCAAGCCGAGCTTTTGGCGTTTGCAGCCTCCCTGTCCGAGCAATGGATGGCCGTATTGAAGAAGAATCGGGCCAACCCGAACCGGGGAGCCACCGCTCCTGACCGGTCACCTGTCAATGACCGCCGCTTCAACGATCCTGCATGGGATCAATGGCCCTACGACCTTTTCCGCAGTTCATTCGTCAATCAGACCAAATGGTGGGAGCAGGCCACGCAGGGGGTGTGGGGAGTGGATCCGAAACACCAACGCCTGCTGGCGTTTGGCGCCAAACAGTGGCTGGAAATGCTTTCGCCCGCCAACGCTGCGGTTTTCAACCCCATTGTCCTGAAAAGAACCATCGCAGAGCAAGGCGCCAATCTAGCGCGGGGGACGTCCAACTTTCTCGACGACTTGCGTCGGCAACTATCCGGCCAGCCTCCCGCGGGAACGGAGAACTTCGTCGTTGGGCGCGACGTAGCGGTCACGGAAGGAAAAGTCGTTCTGAGAAATCGACTGATCGAACTGATTCAGTACACGCCCACTACCGAGAAAGTCCATCCCGAACCGATCATGATCATTCCTGCCTGGATCATGAAGTACTACGTACTGGATCTGTCACCGCATAACTCGCTGATACGGTATCTGGTTGCGCAAGGGCATACGGTTTTTTGCATCTCCTGGAGAAATCCGGATGCTGAGGATCGAGATTTGGGCATGGATGAGTACCTGGAGTTCGGCCTGCATGCAGCGCTGGACGCTGTGACTTCCGTTGTCCCCGGGCATGGAGTCCACGCGGCTGGTTATTGCCTGGGCGGAACGCTACTGGCCATTGGTGCTTCAGCCATGGCGCGTGATGGCGATACGCGGCTGGTGTCGGTAAGCCTGCTTGCCGCACAGACGGACTTCAGCGAACCGGGCGAGCTGAGTCTTTTCATCAACGAGAGTCAAGTGGCGCTGTTGGAAGCCAGCATGGCTCAAACCGGTTATTTGACCTCCGACCAGATGAGCGGAGCTTTTCAGCTACTGCGCTCCTACGATCTCATATGGTCTCGCATGATTGACGAATACCTATTGGGCGATCGCCGGCCAATGACCGACCTGATGGCTTGGAATGCCGATGGGACTCGCCTGCCCGCGAAGATGCATTCGCAGTATCTCCGACGCCTTTACCTGAATAACGATCTCAGCGCGGGGCGTTATCCCGTCACGGGTCGCCCCGTTTCAGTGGGAGACATCGCTGTGCCGGTGTTTTGCGTCGGCACTGCCTCGGATCATATTGCGCCTTGGCGCTCGGTTTACAAGCTGCATCTCCTGTCTTCGGCCGAGCTGACTTTCGTGCTGACCACTGGAGGACACAACGGCGGCATCGTGAGCGAGCCCGGCCGAGGTAAGCGCCAATATCAAATCCATACCCGCGCGGCCGGTGATGGATACATGGCGCCGGATGAGTGGCAAGCGACGATGCAGACGCATCCGGATTCCTGGTGGCCCGCATGGTCGGCGTGGCTGCGAGAGCGTTCCGGTGATGTTGTTGCGCCTCCGCTCATAGGTGCTGAATCCAGTGGATACCCCACTGTTTGCGACGCCCCAGGGGAATATGTACGCAACTGAATAAGCGCATACCGCGTCCGCTATTGCGACACGGTATACGCAATATCTGTTCGTCACCCCGTTTTACTCTGATAACTGGAGACATTCATGTACTCAAGAATCCTGGTTCCGCTCGACGGAAGTCCTACTGCCGATTTGGCGCTCCACCACGCTGCGGTGCTGGCACGCCTGAATGGCGCAACCATCGTCTTGCTGCACGTCATCGAGGAGATGAAGCACAGCAACGGCTTCGAGAGGCCGAGGATCTATATTGAAGAAGTGAGGCCGGGCTTCCTGGCGGCCGGGCAGAAGCTGCTGGACGAGGCGGCGCTGCGGCTGAGGCAGGGAGGCCTGGTGGTTGAGACCGTCCTTCTGGAAAGTAACGGCGAGCGCGTCTCGGTGCTCATCGCTCAGCAGGCACTGACTACTCAATGCGAGTTGGTGGTGTTGGGTACCCACGGACGCCGGGGCGTGGACAGGCTGCTGATGGGAAGCGATGCAGAGCAGCTCGCTCGCATCGCACCAGTTCCGGTGATGCTGGTGCGCCAGTCCCAATCGGTCATTGTGACTGCAACCCCTGGGCAGGGTGGCACGCCAGCGTGACGAAAGTTCAGTCCGCCGACCCCGCTGAATGGAGGCTGGAAGTCGCAGCCTCCTTGCTGCTGCTATTGCTGAGCGCCTCCGCACAGGCCCAGTCCTGCCACCAGGACAACCCGCTGCGCTCAACGGGAACGCTCAATCTGCGGATCGACAACGACATGTTCGGCGGCATTGGACAAGATCAAGGCTACTCCAATGGATTTCTCGTCAGCTGGGTCTCCCCCAACCTTGTGGACTATCGCGATGACCCTTGCCTACCCCGTCTCGTCCGTGGGCTGAATCGTTTTCTCACGGTGCTGCAACCCGAGGGTTTTGACGAACAGAACATGACCATCGGCTTCGGGCAGATGATGTACACCCCCAGCGACAAAACGCGCAGCGATCTGATCAAAGACGACCGCCCTTTCGCCGGCGCAATGATGTTGAGCTTTGGCTACAACGCGCGGCGCGGCGATACGCTGCGCACCTCACAAATCCGCGTCGGTGTTGTGGGCCCCTCCTCCTTGGCCAGGCAAACCCAGAACTGGTGGCATGACACCATCGGCGTCGACAAATTCAATGGCTGGCGACACCAACTGCGCGACGAGCCTGTGCTGCAGTTGCTGCACGAACGCCGAACACGAGTCTTCAGGCAAGAAGACGTCAGCGGTTGGGGCTGGGATCTGACCCGCCACTGGGGTGGCAGCTTCGGTAACTTCGCCACCTACGCGAATGTCGGTGGAGAACTGCGCTATGGGCTGCGCCTGCCTGATGATTTAGGTACGGCACCGCTACGGCCTGCCGGAGAGAACACCTCGCCCGTGCGCACGACCGCTGGCAGCAACTGGAACGGCCACCTCTTCGTGGCGCTAGACGCTCACTGGGTTCTGCACGACATCACGTTGGATGGCAATACCTTCAAGTCCGGCCATAGCGTTGATAAGCGGCCACTCGTGGCGGATGTCGGCTACGGCGTCGCGATTACCCAAGGCAACTGGCGCATCGCGATAGCCCGCTACCACCGCACACGCGAATTCCGGGGACAAAAAGAAATCCCGGTCTACGGAACGATCACTGTAGGAAGGAAATTCTGATGCCGGTCGATTCCTTCCTCGACTCCATACGGGCCGTCCTGTCGTTGTTCGTCGGCATGGGATTGATTGTTCGTGTAGAGCGCCTGGCACGTGGAACGCGGCCCACTGGTATTCGACGCGGTGGCTCATGACGTGGCCTCCTCGAACAGGTTGGCCTGCCAGTCGAAGACAGGCAGGCGGTGCGGGGGCTGGGCCACGCGCCCGAGCGTCACGCGGATCCCGGCCTGCGTGTCCCCGGTCTGGGCCAGCAGCGATTCAACGTAGAACGCATGGCGCGCGGCCTCGGGCTCGCGCAGGTCGAGCGAGAGCCCGAAGCGTGTCTCGCCGGCTTCAGCCGTGATGTGGATCAGCCGCGTTCCATAGAAGGCCTCCAGATGCTCGAAGGTCTCGAATGGAGCATTCGGCCAGGGGCAGCGCATGCCGCGCACCCTGTCGAGGGTTGCGCACAGCGTGACGCGAAGGCACAGGCCATGCCGCTCGGCCAGCTGCGCTGGCGTCAGGGGGCTTTTGAGGGCCTCGCGCCACAGCCGGAGGTAGTCTTCGGGGCTGACCTCCCCGTACCAGAGCTTCAGATTGCCATCAACCGTGCGCGTGGCCCGGTCCTGGCAGAGGAAGCCGATCAGCCTCCGGCTGGTGAAGCTGGGCAGCGCACCGTGCGGATCCCGCAGGATCCGGGGCCGTCCCGCCCCGTCGTCGTTCGTATCTTCCCAGGTGATCGGCACGAAAAGCGCCTCGCCGGAGGAGGTCGCATCCGGTGGCAGGGCGACTGCCACGCGGGTGCGTTCAATCTCAGGCCGCCGGTGGGCTGCCTGGAGCATCTCTGCTTGCATGTGAATTCTCCTGTCAAAGGGAGGGCGGGGGTTGGGCCTGAAGACCCAGGCGACTCGCCCACTGCTTGGCCACCGCAGGGGTGGCGGGAAATGAAGAAGCCGCCGACGTGCAGCCATGGTGGGCTGGCCGACGGCGAAGGGGGACTGGGATCGCTCGGAATCCCGTTGTCAGCCGGGTTGTCGCTCAGATGGCGGCGAATCCCGTAGAGGCAGGTAACGACTGCTACGCCCAGCCGGAGCGGGGAAGTCTTCCGCAAGGGAAGCGAGGGAGTCCCCAGTGTGAGCGCAGCCGCGGCGCAGCAGTTGGCGTTTCCGAAGGAGTGCCGCGCAAGCGCCCCGGTCTGCGGGGGATTTCTGGTGGTATCGGCATCGGCGTTGGCATTGACCTGGCCGGTCGCTTCAAGCTATCACCGATCGGTAGTGCTCCCTGCCATCGGCTTGTGCGGAAGTATTTTTCCATCGTGTCGGCCATTGGGCATTGTTTTTCTTGGGTTGTCGGCGTATTTATGTAACCATACGCCGAAGTGTTTTTGCTCCAACGGAGTTGATCATCATCATTTTTCGTGGTGATTAAGGGGATTTTTGTAACATGCAGATTGGATTCAAGGCCCTGAAGGCTCAGTACGGCATCGCCTTGGTACAGCCCCTGCGGGTGGAATCGACCATCGGCACCACCCGCTCGGTGCGAGAGTCGCCCGAGCGCATCCTGAACCAGTACCAGGCCGTCTACCGGCCGACGGACAGCTTCGCCGGTCACTTCGAGTTCGGCCTGAAATACGAGGAGATCCACCTCGAGTTCTTCGCGCGGCTGTTCGCAGCCTGTGGGCCGGAGCCGCTGGAGCAGTGGTGCTGGGCTGAGCCCTTCGGGCAGTACGCACGCCGTGCCGGCTTCTTCTACGAGTGGCTCACCGGGCACCGGCTCGATGTGCCGGACCTGACCGCCGGAACCTATGTCGACGCCATCGCCGCAGACGCCTATCTGACGCGCACCGAGGCTGTCCGGGAACGGCGCTGGCGCATCAACAACAACCTGCCGGGCACCCCGGCGTTCTGTCCGCTCGTGCGCCGTACCCCGGCCCTCGGCCAGGCGCTGCAGTTCGATCCCTTCGGGGCGATCGCCGAGCTGGACCGCCAGTTCGGCGAGGACGTGCTTATGCGCGCCGCAGCGTGGCTCACGCTCAAGGAGTCGCGGGCGAGTTTCCTGATCGAGCACGAGGCGGACAAGACCGATCGCATCAAGCGGTTTGCCCACGTCATGGCCGAGCACTGCGGCAAGCTCGAGGAGCCACTGGGCATCGACAGCCTCACCGTGCTGCAGAAGGGTATCCTCGGCGAAACCGCGCTTCGCTTCGGCGTGCGCCAATCGCCGGTCTTCGTGGGTCAGGCCACCATTCGCGACGACATCGTCCACTACATCGGCCCGGACTTCACTTCGCTGGACGGAATGCTGGACGGACTCAAGGCGTTCGAGCAGGCGACGCGCGGACGGGAGGCGCTGGCGCGCGCTGCCGTCATCGCGTTCGGCTTCGTCTACATCCACCCGATGAGCGACGGCAACGGACGCATCCACCGCTTTCTCATCAACGACACGCTGCAGCGCGATCGGGCCATTCCCGCGGGCGTGATCCTTCCCGTGTCGGCCACCATCACCGGCGTGCGGGAGTTCGGCCATGGATACGACCGCGTCCTGGAGGTGTTCTCGCGCCCCTTCATGCGGCGCTACGACGATGCCCACCGCTTCGGGGAGATGCTCACCTACGAAGACAGCGTGCGCTCGAACCTCGTGTTCGACGCCTACGAGGACGCTGGTGCGGCCTGGCGCTACCCAGATCTCACGGAGCACGCGGTCTACACGGCCCAGCTTGTTGCCCACACGATCCGGCACGAGATGGCGGACGAGGCGCGCGTGCTGATCCGGTTCGAGGTCGCGCAGCGCCGCATCAAGGACGTGCTGGAGATGCCCGATTTGGACGCCGTGCGCATGATCCGGTCGATCAAGGAGAACGGATGGCGGGTCTCCGGCAAGCTGACAAGGGAGTACGCAGTGCTCGAAGACAAGGCGCTGGCCCTGCGCGTCGTCGAGGCGGTGCAGTCGGCGTTCGAGGACCGCGAGCCGGTGCCCATCGTCGAGTGAGCGGTTCCGCCGCAGTACAAAGCTCCTTCCGCCGTCCTCCGTTTTCCCAGGAAAGCACATGTTGAAGCGCGTTCGCCGACGTGTTCAGGAAGACGGCCCGACAGCTGAACTCGAAGCCTTCCTAGTTTCGCAAGGCTACATTCAACTCCGCGTCATCGGCACTGCTGTGTGTGGCTTGCATCGCTTCAGTTTCACGACCGGCCTCGTGGTCGGACTGAACTTTGAAGGATATGAGCGCCGGTATTGCTACGAGCATGCTGCCGATGCCCTTGCGGCGCTCGCGGCCTGGGATGGCCAGGAGCATCCCGGCGGCCCGTGGATCAAGTGCAAGGGGGCAGGGATCGATCTGTTGAATCCTTCATTTGTGGAGTAGGCCGGACGACGCCGCAGCAACGCTGGCAGATGTGCCCTTGCAGGGTGAGCACGGCTCCGTAAGGTGTTTCCGAACGGAGACTGGCTGAAAGACGATGAACTTGCCCGGCGGGCCATGCCGAGCGGCAGCCGCAACCACCGCAAGGCCGCGCGCGCCCGCGCACGGTGCTACTGGGCACGGGTGCGCTTCCATCGCGCTATGCCACCTGCCTGGCTGGCGGCCGAAGGCTGGGGGCTCGCATCGGCTGCTGCCTGGCGGCCGGGCGGTGCCGTTGATCCGGCCCTGCCGGGCGGGATGCTGTTCTGGACGACTCGCATGGGCGGGTGCGAAAGGATGGCGATGGACCTGGACGGTACCGACCACACCAAGGAACTGCTGCAACTGATCCGAAAGACCGCTCACCGCTGGAACCCGCACGAGGTGTTCTCGGATTTCGTCGAGCTGTCCTGCCTGTCGTTCAGCAACGCGGTGGACCGGCGCCAGTTCGACGCACGCGAGGCGCGCTACCTGCAGATCGCGAAGAGGTATCCGCGCGACGTATTCGAGAGCTTCCCACGCATGCTGGGACACCTGACCTTCGCGATGGAACAGCGCTATGCCGCGGGCGGACTGGGCGACGTGCTCGGAGTAGTCTACATGCAGCTCGAACTGGGCAATGACCGGGCGGGGCAGTTCTTCACGCCCTACCATGTGTCCCAGATGATGGCGCGCATGCTGGTCGGCGACGGGGCTGAGGTCAGGGCGAAGGGCTTCCTCGACGTGTTGGAGCCAGCCTCCGGTGCGGGCGGCATGGTGATCGCGATGGCCGATGCTCTGCAGCAGGCGGGGCTGAACTACCAGGGCGCGATGCATGCAACCTGCATCGACATCGACCTGTGCTGTGTCCACATGACCTATCTCCAGGCTTCGCTGCTGCATATTCCGGCCATCGTGCTGCACGGCAATTCGTTGAGCAACGAGGTCTGGAGCCGCTGGTACACGCCAGCCCATGTGCTGGGCGGCTGGCGGCGGCGCATCGAGGCGCGGCAGGCGCGCGAGCCCGAGCCGCAGCGCACCGATACCGTTTCCCCCGCCGTGCCCCATCCCGCTCGGGCGCACAAGAGCGATGCGCGGCCCGAGCGCAGGCCGGTGGTGCGTCAGGCGCCGCAACCGAAAGTGGCTGCCCAGCTCAGGCTTTTCGATGATTGACGCGGTGGGCGGCGACCTTGCACCGGGGGGCTCCGCTGGGAAGCTCCGGGCATGGACACCAATACCGATGGCCGCCTGGGGCCGCTCTTCCATGGCACGCGCAGCGCGAGCGGGCGGCGCATCTTGCGGGAGGGTTTTCGGCGCTCGGCATCATGCAGCTACACCGGCACCGGGATCTGCCTGAGCGAATCGCTGTCCGTGGCCTACGAGTAGGGCGAGTACGGCGAGTACGGAGCGGGAGGCTGTGTGCTGGAGGCCTGGGTTGCGCCCTCGGCGCGCTGGACCGAGGGGATCAAGGTGCCGGAGGGGCGCTTCGACGTGGGCGAGGCCTACGACAGGTTCTTCGAGTGCTCGGGCAACGACGCGGTCCGCGATTTCTGGGGCAACGTCTGGGTCGTGTGGAACCCCGCAGTGCTGGTCGCCGTGCGTCGGCTGACTTTCCGCGAAGCGCTGCGGCGCCTGTGCGCGGAGTTCGAGGAGGACGGCCCGGACTGCGGCTACAACGGCGCGGTCTCGGACTACGCCGGCATCTGGTGGGGCCGGGAAACCAGCGACCCCAACGTCACGCGATTTCCCGAGCACCTTTCTATGGTGCGGCAACGGCTGCAGCGCATGGTAGGGCGGTGCAGGTCGGAACGGGTCATGCCGACAGGGCAGCCCGGCTGACCGGGCCGCTACTGTCGCATCGCATCAGAGCGCGGCGTCCTTGAGCTTCTTGAGCGCGCGGGTCTTGATGCGCACGGTGGCTGGCTTGGCCGCGAAAACCTGTTCTTCCTTGGTGAACGGGTTGATGCCCTTGCGTTTGGGCTTGGCAGGCACCTTTTGTACGTCGATCTTGAGCAGGCCGGGAAGCGTGAACCCGCCCGCGCCCTTCTTGTTGACCGAGCCGAGCACGGTGGCTTCCAGGGCGGCCAGGACGGCCTTCACGGCCTTGGGCTCGACGCTCGATTGCTCGGCCAGGTGATTGATCAGCGCGCTCTTGGTGAAGGTGTCCTTGACCGGACGGATGCCGGCGGTGGCAGGGGCCTTGGCGGCCTTCTTCGCAGGCGCTGGCGCGGTGATTTTCTTCGCAGTTGCCATGATTTTCGATCTCTGTGTATTGGGATTGGGCACACCGCGCGGCAGCGGGCTGAGCGTTGCGCCGACCCTCATTTTATCGAGCAGGCGCCACGACGCCCGAGGGCTGCGGATCACCGGCGTCGGGCTTGCATCGGCACGGGGGCGGGGGATCCTGAACGTGGTGGCGATGGCGCTGCCGCTTCGATGGTCCACGCCTTCCGCGCACGGACCACGGTTCGCCGCCGCGTGGCTGTGCGCCGGAGACTACACAGGAGATTCGTCACGGAAATCAGGATCACGAACGCCGAGGGCTTCGACCGGGCGGCGCAGGGCGCGGACCTCGCCGTCGTCATCGCGCGCGCGGACATCGAGACCTGCCAAGTGGGCGGAACGGTCGCGCGTCTGATGCTGTTCAGCGACAATGCGGTCCAGGTTCACCGCTTCGCGGGCCGCATGGTGGTGCAGGTCGAGGGCTACGACGACGACCCGCGTCCGCTGCTGCTGATTCCCGAGTGCGTGCGCTTCTTCCGGGCCGTCAATGCGCAGTGGAGCCACTGGCTGCACTTCCTCCTGCCGCAGCCCGACCAGATCAAGCTCATCCTGCTGATGCTGGTGGACGTGGACCTGCAGGAGGAGGACCGGCGCCTTCCGCCCGGCTACCGGCTGCGCCATCCCGCGCAACTCGGCCGCGTGCTCCAGCGCCTGTTCATGTCGATGAACGTGCTGCACGAGACTTTCGACGTCCCGGAGGCGCACAACGAGGCGATGACGGCGGCCGTAATCGCCGCGCTGGGGCTGGTGGGTTGATGCCAGTCCCGGGCTATCGGTCCGTCCCGCAAAGCGCTTCGTCCAGCGCCGACGGCGCCGAAACTGCCGGCGCGCTTCGCCGGAGAGGGTACGCCTGTCGGACTGCTGGCAACGCCGGCTGTATGAAGCCATCCGGCAAGCACCCGGATCGATGGTTGAATCCCGGTGGCGTTGGGTGCGCGAGCACCAGCGGCACCGTTCGCACCGAGCCTTGTCCCGGTGTTTTTACCGCGATTCCGATCCCTCTCGCCCGAGCATGCCGCACGCTCTGCACTGCTCATTGGATTACATGAAGTAGAGGAAAATGAGATAATCTAGATAATCTTTCCCTGGAATAAGCCATGACCGCCATCCGTGACACCGCAGCATTCGCTACCCTGGTGGGCACCCCGAGCGAGGTGCGAAGCCGGCTCGTCAAGGTCAAGGCCGACGGGTGATCGTGTTGCCCGTGGCGCGGGCCGATGCCCAGTACGCGGGCCTGCTGGCGCAGACGTTAGCCAACGTCGTGTCGTTTATCGACGCGGCGTTGCGCGAGCAGAACGAGCAGACCCTGAAAGCATTGGTCAACGCCGTGGTGCCCAAGGCTCCACCCGAGCCGACCCTGCTTCGGGAGGCGGCGATGCTCGCGCGCTCGCGCAAGGCCGTGCTGGAAGGCGCGGACTGGCTGACCGCGGCCAAACTGGCCGAACTGGCCGGCCTGAGCGCGACCAATCCGAGCACACAACCCAACAAATGGAAGCGCCAGCGGCAGATCTTCGCGATCCACCACAACGGCGTCGATTACTTCCCCGGCTACGGGCTGGATCCCGAAGCCGACTGGAGGCCACGCAAGGCCCTGAAGTCTGTCCTGGAGGTCTGTGGCGACGAGAAGGACGGCTGGGGGCTGGCTTACTGGTTTCTCTCGGCCAACAGCTTCCTGGGGGGGGCGGCGCCCGCAGGATGTGCTGGCGATCCAGCCGGAGCAGGTCATTGCCGCCGCCAGTGACGAGATGGAAGGCGTCGTGCATGCCTAAATCGCGCAAGGCCCCGTTGGCCGCCAGCGCGTCACCTCCCACTGGCGGCGACGGCACGGCAACCCCGGCGCCACCGGCCACGCTTCACATCACGCCATGGGCATTGCCCGCCAAACAGGTGCTGCACCGTGTGCATGAGGATCTGTACAAGGCCGACCAGTTCAATCCGGGCCTCAAGGGCAACGCGCGCTTCAGCCCGATCCGCGACGCCCAGGGCGACCTCATTCCGACTCTCTATGCCGCGGCCACGTTCGAGGCGGCCTCCATGGAGTCCGTGTTCCACGATGTATCCCATGCACCCGGCTTCAAGCACTACGACCAGCGCGAGCTGGAGGGGCAATTGCACTCCGAAGTCAAGGTCAAGCGCGAACTGAAGCTCGCCGACCTCAGCAGCGTTGCGTTGCGCAAGCTGGGTGCGCAATGCAAGCAACTCATCGATACCGAGAAGGATCAGTATCCGGCGACGCGCCGCTGGGCCGAGGCCCTCCACGCTCAGCACCCAGAAATCCAGGGGCTGTCCTGGATCTCCCGGCAGGACGATTCGGCTCGCGCGGTGATGCTGTTTGGCGACCGAATTCCGAAAGGCGCGCTGCATCAGGTCGGCGACTCGCGCAGTTTGCTGAAGGAAGAACAGACCTATGCGCAGTTGCTGAATCTGGCCGATCGGATTGGCGTCGACATCGTGCCGGGCAAGGGGACGCCGTAGTTCAAACCCGAGAAACTTGCGGGCGAGGGGCGTTCCCAGATCGGCTGATCACCAAGAACAATGGGAGGAGATGATGGAGTTCGCGAAGTGGTGCGTGGCAACCGAGGAGTCCGTTCAGACGCACAAGTTGCGCGGGCTGGGTATTGCTACCGGAGGGCAGGCACATGCGATTGGCGCGATCGCGAAAGCCGTCCCAGGCTACTACACGGATCCGAAACGCGTCGCGGATCTGCTTAGAAAGCTGGGCAAGCCGGCCGCTGCCGCCCATGTCGAGCAGAAGCTTCCGACGCAGGCATCCATCCGCTCCGGCGATCTGGGCGAGATCCTGTGCAACGCCTATGTTTACGAGGCCACTCCCTTCATTCTCGGCATCAAGCGTTTGCGCTGGAAGGACCATCGCAACATGTCGATGCGCGGTGAAGACGTGCTGGCCTTCAACTTCGACTCGAAAAGCGGCAGCCTGAAGATCCTCAAGGCGGAGGTCAAGAGCCGGGCAGGAATGCGCACGGCCGTCATCGACGAGGCCAGGGCGGCGCTCTGCGCCAACAGCGGGCTCCCGTCGCCGCATGCGCTCGCGTTCGTCGCTGACCGCTTGAACCAAGCCGGCGACACGTTTCTCGGCGATGCGCTGGACAAGGCTCAGCTCAAGGATGGCATCCGCGTCTCCCAGGTCTCGCACATGCTGTTCACATTCTCGGGCAACGACCCGCTGAAGCTTCTGAAAACCAACCTGCAGTCCTATGCCGGCCCCGTGCCGCAGCACTACGTCGGTCTTCGTGTCGATAGGCACCAGGACTTCATCAAGGCGGTCTTCGCGGCAATCGGCAAGGTGGGCAAGTAATGGCCGCGACGCTCGAGGAACTGAAAGCCAACATCGACGCTGCCGTGGTGCCCGGATTCAGGGCCAGGCTGCTTGCCCGCGGCCAGGCGCGCGCGATGATCTGGCGCGACGGTGCTCTACCGGAGGAAGCGCCCAACTTCGGTAGTGAGCTGTCGGACGACTTGCTGTCCTACGGGTACTCGCTGTTGCAGCACGGCCTGCGGTATGTCGATATGGGCGGCGACGCCGAGACAGCCCGCAAGAGCTTCGAGGTGGCCGCCGAAGCGCTCGAAGCCGTAGTTGCGCGGGGCGAAGCCAGCGCGGAGCGCGACTTCCACCGCCTCGTCGCGGCTGCGGCCTATCACCTGGGTCGTTTCTCGGCGAGGGCCTACTCGCTGCTGCACCAGGGGCTGGCCGAGGCAAATTTCTCGGCGATGGAAAAGGGGCTGGCGAAGCTGATGCTCCGCGATCTCGACGGCCTGGCCGGGGACGTCGGCGCATGGTTCGCCTCGGGCCAAGGGAGCGAGGGTGCGGTCGTTGCCGCGCTGGACCGGCCCGACACATTGGCCGATGGCGACGACACGGACGGCGCGGGGGCGACCGACGAGCGGATTGGCGCCGTGCTTGTCGCTCTGGAGGACAACTTCATGGCCGCGCTGGCGGTCGCGATGCTGGCCCTGGAACGCGGCGACGAAGCCTTGTTGTCGCTCGTGCGCGAGCGCCTGCAGCGCGGCCTCGAGGCCGCCGGCGAGCTCGAGCTCGTGCCCGCCTGGTGGTGTCACCGCCTGGCGATCCATCTGCTGGGGGGCCTCTGGGAGACCAGCTTCCACAAGATCCTGCCGCTTTCCGGGCCGCCCGGCGCAGAGATTGGCGACTGGGCCCGGCTGCGCAAGCTCTTCATCGCCTCGCTCTACCGCAGGAGCAAGTCCGAGGTCGAGCTCTGGCCGTCACAACTCCAGGCGGCGCGGCGTGTGCTCGACGCCGGCACGAACCTCGTGCTGTCGCTGCCCACCAGCGCGGGTAAGACGCGCATCGCGGAGCTGTGCATCCTGGCCTGCCTGGCGCGGGGCAAGCGCATCGTCTTCGTCACACCGCTCCGGGCCTTGTCTGCACAGACCGAGGTCGGCCTGCGGCGCACCTTTGCCCCGTTGGGAAAGTCCGTATCGAGCCTGTACGGCAGCATCGGCGCCAGCGGCGCGGACGTCGACGCCTTGCGCTCGACCGACATCGTCGTGGCCACGCCCGAGAAGCTCGACTTCGCGCTACGCAGCGATCCGACGCTGTTGGACGACGTCGGCCTGGTGGTGCTCGATGAGGGCCACATGATCGGCCTGGGCGAGCGCGAGGTGCGCTACGAGGCTCAGATTCAGCGCTTGCTACGGCGTTCGGACGCAGCCGGGCGGCGCATCGTGTGCCTCTCGGCGATCTTGCCGGATGGACACCAATTGGAGGACTTCGCCGCCTGGTTGACGCGCGACCAGCCCGACGGGTTGATCAAGGACGACTGGCGTCCGACCCGGCTGCGCTTCGGCGAGGTCGAATGGAAAGGCCAGCATGCTCAGCTCAACGTGAGCGTGGGGGACGAAAAGCCCTTCATCCCGAAGTTCGTGGTTCCGAAGAGACCGACCCGCGGACGCGCCAGAAAGTTGTTCCCGGCCGACCAGGGGGAATTGTGCATCGCAACCGCGTGGCGTCTGGTGGAAGAGGGTCAAACCGTCCTCGTCTTCTGTCCGATGCGCCGTTCGGTGCTTCCTCTGGCCGCGACCATCATCGAGATGCACAAGCGTGGCCACATCGACTCGATGCTCGCACAACCGGTCTCCGCGCTGGCCACGGCACTGGCCGTCGGCACGGAATGGTTCGGGCCCGATCACGACATCCTTGCGTGCCTGAAATTGGGCGTGGCGGTCCACCACGGTGCGCTGCCCACGCCTTACCGCAAGGAAGTCGAACGGTTGTTGCGGGAGGGCGTGCTTCGCGTCACGGTGTCATCGCCGACCTTGGCCCAGGGACTCAACCTCGCCGCGACCTCGCTGGTCTTTCGTGGGGTGAGGCGCGGCCGTGATCTCCTCGCTGCCTCGGAATTCCGCAATGTCGTCGGCCGGGCTGGGCGTGCTTACATCGATGTCGAAGGCTTGGTGCTTTATCCGATGTTCGATAACATGCGGCAACGGCGTAAGGACTGGCAGGAACTGGTCGCGAACCAGGCGGGTCGGGAGATGGAGAGCGGGCTGCTCCGGCTGGTCGCAGCGTTGCTCAGCCGGATGAGCAAAAGGTTGGGGTCCAGCGACGCCGGCCAACTGGTCGAGTACGTCGCGGGGCAGGCCGCGTGGGAGTTCCCGGTGCTCGCCTCCGAGTCGACCGAAGAGGCCGGCGACGCAAGGCAGCGATGGGACCAGCATCTGGCAAGCCTGGACACCGCGATCTTCAGCTTGCTCGGCGATTCCTACGTGCTGGACGCCGAAGTCGAGGCCAAGCTTGATGAGATCTTGGTGGCTTCGCTGTTCCAGCGGCGCCTTGCGCGCTACAACGAAGATGTTCAGAAACTGTTGCCGGCAGGGCTGCGCGCCCGCGCCAAGTACATCTGGCGCAACAGCACGCCCACACAGCGGCGGGGGTACTTCCTGGCCGGCGTGGGTCTGGCCGCCGGAAAGGCGCTGGACGAACGGGCGCCTGAGTTGGAGCGCCTCCTGCTGGCGGCCAACGTTAACATCGGCGTCGGCGATCAGGAAGAGGCGGTCGCGGCGATCACGGCCTTCGCCGAGATCGCGTTTGGCATCTCGCCGTTCCGCCCGGAGAGATTGATCGACGGCTGGAAGCCCTTGCTTAGACGCTGGCTTCTCGGGGAACCGGTGTCCGGGGCCCCGTCTGGGGACAACGACCAGTCCGTCCAGTTCATTGAGCAAGCCTTCGTCTACAACCTGCCTTGGGCGATGGAGGCCGTCCGGGTGCGTGCCGAGGCGCATGAAGATCTGTTCTCGGATGAGGTCAAGCTGTCCGACTACCCGCGGGCGCATGCAGTTGCAGCGCTGGAAACGGGAACGCTGGTGGTCGCTGCCGCAATCCTGATTCAGGCGGGCTTCGGATCGCGGCTGGCAGCCATCCAGGCCGTCACTTCCACTGGGGCGAACTTCGATTCGATGCGCGGCCTGATGGCTTGGCTTGCTTCGGAGGAAGTGCAGGCATTGTCCGCAGCGCCAAACTGGCCAACGCCGGAATCGCACGCGCTGTGGCTCGATTTCCACGGCCCCGGTGGCGCGCAGGCTGTGCAAGCGTGGGCCGCAACCGAATACACGAGTCCCATCACGTGGCAAGGCGTCCCGATGCCACCCGGCACGCCATTGCGCCTTGGCGGCGGGCCGGGGAAGGAGCGAAGCGTGTTCACGGCCGACTTCCGGGAGGTCGGGACGCTCGGCTGGACGCCCAGTTCCATGGGTTTGATCGTCGCGACCTCTACCAACGATCTCGGCAAATTCTCCCTGGAGTACCTGGGGCCTGGCAACGTGAATCGTGGCTGAGTGCGGTGGCGTTGAGAGGAGATAGCAGTGGCGGACGAACTGATTCTGAATCACTAAGACTTGAACAACCTTCATCGGCACTACATCAACCTGACCTGCGTGGACTCCGGTGAGCATGCCAGGGAGTCCAATGGCGGAAAGCCGAAGCGCTACAACTTCAGCGCTTTCGTGGTCGATGTTGAGGGCGTCCTGCTCGCCATCACGGCCGGGCATGTCTTTGAAGAACTGAGACAAGCCGTCGCGCTGGGTTCGATCCTGTCGGATTGGGCCATCGATGATTCGATGGTCTCTGACCACGGGTTCCCTGCATACCCGGTGGACGTGAACCTCGATAAGGACATCCTCTTCTTCCATGAGGATGGACTGGACTACGGGGCGTACCTCTTGGATCCGATGGCGTCGATCGCGCTCGAAAAGAGCGGCATCGTTCCGGTCCGGAAGGAGCAGTGGGACTCGGAGGATCTGGAGGAGTTTTCGTTCTGGACGCTGGTCGGCCTGCCAACCCAGTTCGCAACCCTGAGTCATGACCGGCCTTCCCTGAAAAGCCATGTCACGGTGCGCGTGATGCACCTGCCTGAACGCCCTGGCGACTTGTTGCCGACAAAGCATTCACGTCTATTCGCGAGGGTCGATTTCGAGTCCGTCGCGGAATGGGAACGACAGTTCGATATTGGCGGAATGAGCGGGGGTCCTGTCTTCGTTACACGGCTGCCGCCACAGGGTTCCGCCTATGACTATCGGCTGATCGGGATCCAAAGTGCCTGGGACAACCGTGAGAACGTTGCGATGTGTGCGGCGCAACCGTTTTTCAGGGCACTGGCCCAGATGATCAGGGGGCGGCGGGATAACCAAAGGGGCGAGTGAGAGCGAACGTCTTTGGCCTCCGAACCTGAAGTGGTTTTCAGTTCAGGTGCTGATGAACCAGCCGTCGGAACTCGGGGCGCAGCGAGGCATCGGGGGCAGACAATAGAGCGTTTTGCCCTCCGTTGTGCCAGCGCAGCTCGCCTCGCAGTCCGTTGAGCGTCAGGACTGCACCGTCGAACACGCGCATCGTGGCCGTGCCTTCAATCATGGGGAGCAACAGCGTCACCCAGTTGGGCTCGATCCAGAGCCAGCGGCGTTCGCCGTTCGGCATGTCCGGGTGCGACAGCTCGATCTCGGCGAGACTGCCCTCGGCGGAATCGAACAGCTGGAGCATGGCGAAGTGGACGGGCATGGCAACGGAGGACTGCGAAGCGATGGTCGCATTGTCCTGCTACTGGTTCGGGTCTGTGTTTTCGGCTTGGCATCGTGTTCCTACGATGCCAACTCGTTCAAGCGCGCAGGATAGCCTGGGCCTTCGCCTTCGCCTGCGCCTCGCCGTGCTGGTTGCGTTCGAGTTCAGGTAGCGCAAGTCCTTCGTCGCCATCGACGTACAGCGGCCCGCCGAAGTCGCTGTCGTAGAACTCGCCATCGTTCGATCCGCCGTCGTGGCGGGCCGCCAGCGTGGAGAGCGTCAGGTCCTCACCGCGCGCCAGCGCCACGTATTGCCAGATCCAGGCACGCACCGGATCGCCTTCGGTGAGGGCACGCTCTGCAGCGTCTCGCAACCAGTGCAGGCCGGCCAGGGGCGCCACGCGTTCTTGCGCCCATGGGTCGCCGAGATCGGCAAGGTCTTCCAATGCCCGGTGAGAGCCCGCTTCGGCCGCCCGGCGCAGCCACCGGGTGCGGGCTTCGAGGCTCGTTGCCACCCGTGCCATCTGCTCGGGGTCGACGTCGCCGTTCAGGCGTTCGGCCAACGTGATGAACTCCGGGCGCTCGAAGGCCACTCCGTACTCCAGCGCGGCGGCGCGCACACCAGCTTCGGCGGCAGCCTTCAAGTGCGCCTCGTAGCGGGCGTACCGGGGCGCCAGCAGCAGGTACTGCTCGACCCAGCCGCGTTCACTGGCGGTGAGCTGGCGTCCCTTTTGCGACTCCTCGTAGAGGTAGGTATTGGGCTTGCTGCAACGGAACAAGGCAGCCAGCACCTGATGTGCGTGCGGATCTTTCGTCGCAGCCTGCTCCAGGCTCTCCAGGAGAAGCCCCGAAGCCAGGAACTGTTCGCGGGGGAAGGTGCTTGCGTTCTCGGATAGGCGGGAGGTATCGTCCCAGTCCTGCAGGTCTTCATCCGCATCGCCGTTCTCTTCGTGCTCGCCGGGTGCCTCGGACCGCCTGGCCATGCGCAGCAGTGGGGCCAGGGTTGCCCAACGGACCCGCCTCAACTGCTTGTCGGCGATGAATTCGCCAAGGGCGTCAGCCATAGCCAGTGCCTCGGCTTGGCCGTACTGCAGTTGCAGTGCGCGGCCGGTGATCTGCGGCTCGGCAGAGTCCTGCGGGGCCTGTCCGACGCCGTGGTCGGCCAGCAGCGCGTCTGCGGTCAGTGCGGCCCAGGTTCTGTAGCCGAACGCCGCGGCCAGCAATTCGTGAACGTGGCTGTGGCGGATGTTGCAGCCCGCGCGGGCTTGCAGGGATTGGTGGGTGGCGCGCGCCAGTGCTTTGAACATCATGCGTCTTCCTTTCGGTTCACCTCGCCGCGTCGGGGCAGACGCACGCGTTTAAGTCCCCGACGACGAGGCCCGGAAGGGAGATCGATGACGATGGAAGAAGAGCCTGTTTCTACTCGCGTGCAAGTACGGCGGGCGCCTTGCGCATGATTGTAGGTTCTTACATGAACAGCCGATAGGGGTAGCTGTGCGCGGGCAGGCTGGGCACATTGGAGATGGTGCGCGACAGCCGTTGCGAGTACATGATTGTCACCGGCAGGGGGTCGTACAGCGCATCGTTGTTCCAGTCCATCTTCGCCAGCGCCATGGCTTCGGAAGCCAGGAGTTCAAAGGGGCCGCGCCCCATGTGACGGCGGAGAACAATGGGTTTCGGGATGCTCTTGCCTCCCTGGAAATAGTCCCTGCCGCCGACAGCCGACGGTGCATTGCCGGCAAGCCAGAGGAGGGCCGCGTTGCCCGAGGTCATGACCAGGGTGCCGCGCGGAACCGGAAAGCGCGCTGGCTGGACGCTGGGTTGCTTGCCTGGTGCCTCGACCATCCAGACCCCTCGCCATGCCGAACTCGAGCCAATTTCGATGCACTCGACTTCCGGGATCGACTGCGTCGCGTCCTGCACTCCCTTGAGCTCGCCTTCAGTAAAGGCGGTAGTCTTGTGGATCACAAGGCGACGCGGGACGCGGCCCGCATGTCCTTCAAGGTAGAGCCGGACGCTGCGCGTGAGGACCGCCCGCATGTCAGCTTGCGATAGAAAGGGGTTGCGTCGTGCCTCCGCTTCGTCGGCAATGGCGTCATTCGCTTCGAAGGCGATGAACTGCATGCCGCCTCCTTCCATGTCGAAGACCTGCGAGCAGCAGGTCACATAGTGGGCTTCGTCCGAGGATCGGCGGATGGCATAGGCCAGCCCGATGTAGGCGGTGTCCTCGGGAATGCCCTCGATCGGCGCCAGCTTCCAGGGCGTCCCGCCGGCCTTGGCATACAGCGCCACGGACAGCCGCCACGCGCGTGCGCCCCAGTTGCCGAACTTCAGCGATTTGTCGTTGATGACTTGGGTTGGAATGCCCAACTGAGCCCCCAGTGCCTTGAGTTCGTCGTGTGCATCGAACTCTTTGGTTCGAAGATGCGGAAGCCATCGATCGGGAAAGTACACCAGCGCCACGTCAAACTGGGCGCGCGCCGCCTCAAGGCGCCTAAGTGCGTGATGGAGCGCGGCACGTACCCGCTCGCTGACCGTGTCGCCCTGACCGAGGTCGTACAGCTCCTCTGGCCACACGACATGGGCCTGCTTGTCGGCACTGAGCAAGTCCACCCCGAACAGGCTTTCGAATCCCGGATAGGCTTGTGCGTAGCTGTTGTTGTCGGTATTGCGTTGCGGTCCACGCAGGCTCTCCCGCATGTCGCGCACCAGCGCAGCACCTGACCTGGGGCCCACGTACGCGACGCGAAGGTCCTGGCTGTAGTGTCGATACGATGCCTGGTCGAACGCGCCAAAGCGCGACAGTCCCAATAGGGGGTGTCGATGGCGGGCCTTGGGGTTTCCAGACGCGAAGGCCAGTTCGGGTTCCTCCAGCAGCGTGAAGGCAGGCAGATTGATCGGGAGCGGCTTCTCGACACTCATCGTTGCCCCCGCGGCACATGGAAGAAATCGTGGTCGTGCGCTGGCCTGCTGCGTGCGGTCTTGGCGCCCAGCTCGAACACCGCATCGATACCCGTCTCCGCGGCCAAGCCGTAGGCGCTGCGTCGGGGACCTTGGGCATGCGTCAGCAACTCCGCCCACGCATCGAGGATCGCGGACCAGCGGTGGTTGTACTTCTGCACCCAGCGCTCCCTGCGCCAATCTTCGGCCTTACGCCATTCGGCGTTCGATTGAGGGGGATCGGCATCAGGTGCGCGATGGTTGAGGTCAATGAAGGTCGCCGGTTCAAACACGGCCCACCAGCGGTCGTCGGCCTGCTCCAGCCGGATTGAAAGACCTTCGGAGTATTTGCCGGAAGTACCTGGGACCGGACCAGTTAACTCGGACCCATACGCAGTTTTCAAGCGCGACAGCAGCTCACGTCTGGCCTGGGCCAGCTCCCTGGGGAGCTCGCTGTTCGGACGTGACACCGAGAGGCTGTGGCCACGGCCATGCAACCGTGCGAACAGAGGCAGCTCCCTGCAGAGCGCGCGAACGAGTGCATCGTAGATCACACCCTTGGCCCAGGAGTCCCTGGCAATGTTCAGTGCGACCTCGCCGGCCAACTTGGCTCCGTATGGTGCCAGCGCTTTCTCCAGCGCCGCATCGGCCCCGAATGCGGCCAGCACGCCGGGGCCCCCTGCCTGGCCCACGGTGGCTCTCACGCCGGCCTGTTTGAGCAGGGCGCGAACGTCGGCGATGCCAGCGTTCGAGTTGAGAGCGATCCTTCGAGCGGACTTGGGCATCTCGATCAGAGGCATGGCCGAAAGCCTGAGCACCGGCGCTCGCAATGCCGCCTGTCGCAGCAGCGGTACCTGCGCCACAGTGGCGGCGCTGCGTTCACCGAACACATGGGTGACCAGGGGGGCAGGGAGGTCCGTGACGTCCGCGATGTCTCCGCATAGCTCATCGAAGGTGGTGCCCTTGACGAGGTGCACATCCACCTGTGCGAGCTTGGCTTGTTCAAGCAGTTCTCGAACGGCCGGGAGCAGGCTGTCCGCGTCACGGCACAGCCAGTAGATGCCCTTGGGGTAGCGCACGGGGGAACGAAGCACGGCGCCCAACGCCTGCATGACGGAATCGTCGCGTCCGCTGTAGCCGACCACGACCAGTCCGAACCGCTGCAGCGATTGGGTCAACACCAGACGCAACTGGGCATCCTGCTGTGCCAGTTCCTGATCGGTATTCTTGAGCTCGACAGACTGGTAGTCGCCATGCAGCTTCACGATTAGCGGCCACTCGCTCTCGCGCAGGCAGGTTTCGGCGCGGGCCGCATTGTCGATCGCGGCGAGGGTCGGCGTACCGCGTTCGTTGGCGGGCAGAAGCTGCGATGCAATCGTGGCAGCGCTTTCGACAAGCGAATCGAAGTTTGTGGTGAATACGCAGGGAGTCTTCCGTGCTCCCAGGAGTGAGCCCAGCACCTTGTGGCCGAGCGACGGGCTTCCTTTGCTGACCTGGTTCCTGATGAAAAGCCGACGATCGTCAGCTGTGGGGTACAGGGCCTCGAACGCCCGGCTGTATTCAGAGGGGTCTCCCTTGGGCGGGAGAACTCCCTTCCTCTCATGGTGCAGGTCGATGCGCGATTGCCAGACAGGGTCCGCCGGGTCGATCTCGCGCAGGCTGATGCCGGTCTCCGAAGCGAAAAGGCGCGTGCGGAACTCCTGGATCATCTGATAGCCCGTCGGTATGCCGGCCGTGGCGGAAGCGCCTGCGCCAAGCAACCACGCAAAGCCCAAAGGGTTCAAAGCAAAACGCTCTGCAAAAGCCCGGCCACTGATTTCCTTCATCCTGAATTCCTCTGGATCTCTTCTTCTTGCCAATTTGTAACGTATCACAAACGCAGTCTGGCGCAGGCGTGGCACCCGGAGGGCATGACTTGAGCTGCGGCGTGGATAGGTGCGGCGGATTCCCGGAGGTGCGGCAATTCACGCAGATGGGTTTCTTCCCATGCGCGCGAGTCCCGTGATCGTCTACACGGACAGTCGCTACGGGCGATCATTGCATTCCTCAACGCGCCGCGCCAGCAGACTCAGAGTGACGAGGTACTGAGCTGCCTTCTGCTCGTTCAGATCGTGATTGAGCGAATGCGCTTTCACGTTGCGCACACCTGTGTAGATACCCTCGTAGATCAGAAGAAATCCTTTTTGATCGTTCCTTCCCGTCTCCGTCCCGATCTCGCTGAAAACTAGCTTCCCCTTCTCCATACCGAAGGCCTGTCCCACGAGGTCCTTGCCATCCAGGTTGAGATTGGTGCGTGCCCGGATCATGTCGAACACCGCGATGACGCCGTTGAGTACCGCGTCCCGCAGATGGCCGTTACGGTACTGGCTCAGAGAGCTGGCAACAATGGCCGGATGCAGCAGGCCTTCGAACCCCATGGCTCCTGCATTCTTGGAGCCGTCCCGCGCCAGCGCTTCAGCGGCATTGAGGACGGAGGGGATGTCGTGGACCACGATGTCCTCGTAGTCGTTGTTCATGCCGAACCGGACGTGCCGGGCCATGTCGCTCAGTCGCCCGGTGTTCTTCATCTCTGGATCGACTTCCTTCCACAATCGAATGAGCGCGTCGTAGTCCTGCTTCATGTAGCCGTTGATCGTCTTGGCGGCGTCGTCTTCACCCACAAGCAGGCGGTCTTTGGCGTCATTGGCCTTCGCCGCCAAGTCGCGACACCTCTCATACACTGAAATTAGCCATTCGATCATTTGAAGTCCTTCCGTCTCCAGATTGAGAGCAAGTCTACGGCCCGGTGGCGGTGAGACTCTGCAATCTGGCGGTTACTCGCATTCCTGTGTCCTTTGGAAAGGGGCGTTGGCGTTGTCCCTTGAAGGGCTGTTGAGCAGCGAGAGCATGACTGCATCCCACCCGATGCAGACAGGAGGCACCGTGAACGATCTCAGCCAACCAAGTCAGCCCACCTTGCCGATCCGCCGGATCGTCCAGGGCAAGAACCCGCGCACGTACTTCGATCCCGACAAGATGGCCGAACTGGAGGAGGGCATCCGCGCCGTCGGCGTGCTCGAACCCATTGTCGTGCGGCCGATTCCGGGCACCGACCGCTACGAAATCATCGCGGGCGAACGCCGCTGGCGTGCCGCCAAGAACGTCTTCGGAGACGGCTACGACATGCCCGTGGTCATCAAGGACGCCAGCGACGAGACGGCCGAGGCCATGTCGGTGATCGAGAACTACCACCGCGAGGACATGTCACCCGCCGAGGAAGCCCATGCGGCCCAGCGCCAGCTCCTGCGCCAGCGCGGCGACAAGGAGAAAACCGCCCGCCTCATGGGCTGGTCGCCCGACGTGCTGGAGCGGCGGCTGGCGCTGCTGGCCTGTACGCCTGCCGTGCTGCAGGCGCTGACCAGCCGCACCATCCTGCTCGGCCACGCCGAACTGCTCTCGGGCATTCCCCCCGACAAGCAGGACACCGTGCTCGAGGGCATCCTGGCGCAGAAGGTGCCGGTGGCCGTGCTCAAAGCGCAGTTGGGTCGCTATGCGCGTCAGCTGGCCGATGCGATCTTCGACACGGCGCCGTGCGGCGGCTGCGCGCACAACTCGGCGCGGCAGGCGGGCCTGTTCGCCGAATCCCTGGGCGAGGGCTACTGCCAGCACCCGAGCCATTTCGAGAAACTGACCTTGCAGGCGGTCCAGGCCCGGGCCGATGCCCTGCGCGACGAGTTCCCGGTCATCCGCATCGTGAAGGCGTCCGACGGCTTCACGCCGCTGCCGCTGACCGCCGCGGGCGACCTGGGTGTCGGTGCCCCGCAGTACACCTCCTGCCAGGGGTGCCAGTCCTTCGGCTGTTCGGTGTCCGCGATGCCGGGCAGCTACGGCGAGGTCACACGGTCGCTGTACTTCGATGCCGCATGCAACAGCCAGAAGGTCGCCCTGTGGCGCAAGGCGCAGCGCGACGCGCAGGCGGCAGTGGCCGAGGCAGCGGGCAAGGGGAGTGCGAAGGCTGGCAAAAGGAACAAGAGCGCTGCGAAACCCGCAGCCGTCGCACCAGCGAACCAGACCCCGCAGCGCGTGGTGGCGCACCGCCTGACGGAGTGGCGCAAATGGCTGGCCAAGGCCCTGATGGCCCAACCGCAGCGCAGCCAGCGCGTGCTGATTGCCCTGGCGCTGGCCGGGCGCGGTGCCGATCTGCGCGAGGCGCAGTTCCGCAACGCCTTCGAGCGGATCGCGGGCCAGCCCGGACGCGCTGGTTTCGGCGTGCGAGGCGGGCTGCAACGCGCCGATGCTGCACCTGAGGCGCAACTGGAGCGGCTCTTGCAGGCCGCCACCGCGTCCGCCGCCTTCGGCGTCAGCACCAGCGACCTGGAACTTCTCCTGAACTACGCCGAGGTCGATGAAGGCCGGTACTTCCAGTGGGACAAGGCATTCCTTGACCTGTTCACGACGAGCGAACTGGAGAGTCTCGCGGCCGAGGTGGGGTTGAAGAAGGCGATGGGCTCAGGCTTCAAGGTGGCGCGCTCGGGCAAGAAGCAAGAGTTCATCGCGGCCTTGCTCAAGGTGCCGGGGTTCGCCTACCAAGGCACTGTGCCCGCCGTGATGTGCTATCCGCGCCAGCCGATCCTGGCCGATGAAGCGCAGGACGGAAGCGGCGAAGCGGATGAAGTGGAAGGCTCCGAGGCCACCGACACCGCAGCCGAACCGCAGCCAGAACCGGCCCTGGCCTGATGCCGGATTGGCCCCTGGACAGCGGGGGAGCCGGTTCTAGCATGGTCTGGACGGCCCCACGGGGCCATGTCCCCCCATTCCCCCAAGGAGCATGACATGACGATGTTCGAGGAACTGTTCGCGCTGGCTTGCAGTGCCACGCTCACCATGACGGTGAGCGCCGACGAGAAATCCGGCCGCCTGACGGTCAACGTGATTCCCAAGCCCAGGCAGGACGCGGGCGAGCCCGCGCTGGCCCAGCCCCTGAGCCTGACGGCGACCCCGCAGGAGTTCGACACAGGCTTCATTGAAGCGCTATGCGGCTATCGCGAAGTCCGGCGCAGCCTCGCGCAGCAGGCCGAGGCCACCAAGGAAGTGATCGAGGCGGCCAAGGCGGCATCGGTCAAGAAGGCCAGCGATGCGACGGCCAAAGCTGCAGCCCCCAATCCGTCCGCTGCCAAGCCAGCCCCGGCATCCACGGCTGCGACCACGGTCAGCCCGGCTCTGCAAGACGATGACGATGGGGCGGATGGCGGGGATGCCGCGCCGCAGGCCGCAACGGTTGGCGTGGCGGCGGGCAGTGGCGAGTCCTTCGACCTGTTCGGATGATCCGCCGCAGCACCCTTGCGCCGGAGGCGTCCGGCGAGAGACTGACCGCAAGGCCATCGCCGTGGTGGCCGCATCCGAACCCAAGGAGCCATCCCCATGTCGATCGAAATCACCCCCATCGTGCGTACCTTCACCTACAACGGCATCCTGCTGCCGGACGTGCCCGGCCTCGCGCCACGCGAAGTGCGCGACCTCTACAGCGCCCAGTTTCCCGAACTCGTCAGCGCCGAGGTCGAGGCGGGCGAGGTCGCCAACGGGCGGCAGGACTTTGTTTTTCGCAAGGCCGTGGGCACCAAGGGCACGGGCACCCATGACGCCGTGCCGCAAGCACCATCCGGCCCACGCCTCGCGGCGCTGCTGGAGCGTGTGCAGGCCGTGGAGCGCGGCAACCTGGGTGCGACGGGCAAGCTGTCACGCGCCTTGTCGCGTCGCAGCGTGCAGACCCGTTCGTCGGCCTGGAGCCAGTTCGCGCATCGGATGCTGGAGGAGCAGCACCACGCCGCCTCTGTCCACCGGGCCAGCGCCACCAGCGACATGCTGGTTCCACTGCCATGACGGCGCTCACCGTCCTGCCCTGTTCGCCGTTCCTGGCGTTGCCGGGCCTGGGCGCAGGGGTGCCGCTGACCGTTGCATCGAATTCCCAGGCCCGGGCCAACGCGGCGCTATGCCGCTTCCTGATCGAGGCGGGCGCGGTGCGCGAAGGGGACTTGCCGGAGAGCGAGTCCGACCCACTCAAGGCGTGCGAGCGCGCCATCGACGCCTGGGTCAAGCGGCAGGTCGGGCCGCTACAGTGCCTGGAGCCGCGTTTCGCGGTCAGCGTGCTGGACGAGCATGGCCACCGCCCGGCGATGCGTGGCGAGCGGCAGGCCGCCTACGCCCAACTCGATGTGTACTGGTGCGAATACCGCGAGGCGGAGTGGGCCGTGGGCGAGGGCCTGGAGGCGCTCAATGCCGCCATGCCGCGCCTGGGGGCCACGGTTCTGCAAGTGCTGCGCGAACAGAGCCGACATGTGTACCCGCTGTTCACCCCCGACATCGCCTGCGACGTGGCCTCCTACGTGTACTGGCAGGGCGAAATGGACGAGGAAGCCGCCCTGGACATGATGTGCGAGGACTGCGACGAGGCCGAACGCGACGCCATGCGCGAGGAAATGGTCACGCGCGGCAAGCTGGATGCTTCCTACCCCGAATGGGCGCGGAGCTGGCTCTCACTGCCCCGCAAGGGCGAGCGGCGGTCCAAGGGCAAGAAGGCGTGGAAACCGTGCAACCTGCGGCATGCGGCCAAGACGCTCACCGACCCTCGGATGCGCCAGATCGCCGCCGATGCGCTGGCGCTGTCGCGCCTGACGATCACCGACGAGTTCCTGCCCGACATGGACGGCGAGTACATCGGCTTCGGCGCGGTGCTGTCCTGGGACGAGGGCGACGTGACCACGCGCATCTACGACGACCTGCTCCAGATGGCGCATCAGGCTGAGTTCTGCGACCGCATGGGCGAGGCGCAGATTCCGATGAGCGACCCCGGTGCGCTCGGGGCGTGGTTCCACCGCATGGGCCAGCGCTTCGAGGCGATCGGACTGATCGACCGCTTGATCCACGCGCTGTCCGCTGGACACTGACAGCAGGAGGTCATCGAAGATGAGCGAAGCGGAATTTTCCATCCACACACCCACGGACGACGTGCTGACGCTGGACCAGGCCGTGCTGCTGTACCACGGACGCTCGGGCGGCGCGCTTGCCACCGTGCATGAGATTCTGACCGTGGACGGTGCGCCGGTCATCGGCGCGGGACGGGCCATGACCGCCCAGGCGGCGCGGGAACTGGCCTCGGCCTTGCTCCAGCGGGCCGCGCACGGCGGCTTTCTGCCTGAGACGGTGCTTTACGTGCATGGCGACGTGCTGGTGTGGTGGGCACCACCGGCGCGCAGGCACATCGCGTTCCGCGTGGGCACCGACCATGCCGAATCCTTCGGCGGTGGCGAGCGCGGTGAGGCGGTGCCGCTGCCAGGGCTGGTTTTCGGGGCCTCCAGCCGAGCGTGGCGGGTGTGGGCGGTCAAGGGCAGCCGCCGCCCGACGCTGGGCACGCCGCTGTTCCAAGCCCCGTTCTTCAATGTCAATGCCCACGGCCACATCTGTCAGGGCAACGTGCCGGTGCCCGAGGGAACGACCGTGGAGAAGATCGGTGCCTGGAACGATGCGTTCTTCCACTCCTACTTCACGCACCCTAACGTGGCGGGCAAGCTGCTGAACTACCGGGGCGGCTCCTTTGCATTCTGGCGCGACATGCTGAACCAGCGCTTCAAGCGCTTTCCCGAACGGGTGCTGGTCGATACCAAGACCACGTTGGGCCAACTGCTCGGCGAACCGGAGGCACCATGACGTACACGATGGACCCCAGGGACCAGGCCCTGCTCGCCGCCTGTCCCGTTGTGGCCGCGCCGCGCTTCGGCGCGCTGCCGGACATGGCCAACGGCCA
Organism: Acidovorax sp. GW101-3H11; assembly: GCF_001633105.1. GTDB lineage: Bacteria > Pseudomonadota > Gammaproteobacteria > Burkholderiales > Burkholderiaceae_C > Acidovorax. The sequence continues at coordinate 950,210 of NZ_LUKZ01000009.1, read as the reverse complement.
GCGCATTGTGGTCGCCCGCAACGGCTGGTTCGTGCAGACCCGGCTGGACTGGCTCGACAGCATCACCGCCTTGGGGCTGGAGCCCCCTGCGATGCGCCTGCCCTACGGGGAGGTGCAGGAGTGCCTGCGGTTCAGCTTCGGGCAACTGCCGATCAGGATGATCGAGGAATTCGTGGCCTATGGGCGGCAGCACCTGCCCGATGAGGCCGCCGGGGTGCTGATCTACTCGCGCAGCACCGGGCGGCTGCGCTTGGCGATCTGCGAGGCCGAACGTGCCTCGCCCGTGCGCATCGACTATCGCAGGCCGCCGATGGCCAGCGACGAGACGGTAGCGGTGGACTTGCACACGCATGGCCACGGCCCGGCCTTCTGGTCGGCCGACGATGACCGGGACGACCAGGGCATCAAGGTGGCCGGGGTGTTCGGGCTGCTGGACCAGCCCGCGCCGGTGGCGTGCTTCCGGCTGGTGATCAACGGCCTCTACAAATCGCTGCCGCACCATCCGTGGCAGGGGCCGCTGGCGCTGGCATCCATGCCGGACGCAGGGGAGCCCGGTGCAGGCCGCGATGGCTGGGTGCTGCGCTTGGTGCGACGCTGGCACAGCGCTTGAAAGCCATCCTCCCCGCGAGAAACTGACGGCAGGACATGGAACTGGAGGCGCTGGTGGAACACCTGATTCATCCGAGGTTGCTGGAACGCCGCGTTGCGGTGCATCTGGTCGGCGTGGGCGGCAACGGCGCGCAGATGGCGGCGTGCCTCGCACGCCTGGACATTGCGATGCGCGCCCTGGGCCATCCCTACGGCCTGCACGTCACTGCCTTCGACGCCGACCGCGTCAGCGAAGCGAATGTCGGGCGGCAGCTCTACAGTGCCGCCGACATCGGTAGGCACAAGGCGTTGGTCACCATCCACCGCCTGAACCAGTTCTACGGCCTGGACTGGGACGCCCACCCGATGCGCTATGAGGAGCATGTGAACGGCCAGCGCTACTGGGCGGGTACGGACTTGCTGATCAGTTGCGTGGACAGCCGCTCGGCGCGAGGTGTGCTGCACCGCATCGCTTGGCGGGACACCAGCTGCTACCGCTACTGGCTCGACCTGGGCAACACGGAAGCCATGGCGCAGGTGGTGCTCGGCCAGCCCGAAGGCGGGAGGGCATTGGACCCGCGGGCAACGGGGCCGCGGCTGCCGTGCGTGACCGAACTGTTTCCAGAACTGCTCGACGACACGGCACCCGAGGACAACCAGCCGTCCTGCTCGGTTCGCATGTCGCTGGCATCCCAGGGGCTGTTCGTCAACGACGTGGCGGTGCGCTTCGCGGCGCAACTGCTCTACGAACTGTTTTCCAGGGGGCGGCTCGCGCAGCATGGGGTGGTGGTCAATCTCGACTCCAAGCGCGCAGGCCCCATCGAAGTTGATCCTCGCACCTGGGCGCGCTTCGGGTTCTTCCATGCGGGCAGTGAATCTAACCAGTCCGAATCCAGGACTCTCACGGAGGCAGAAGCCGAATGAGCATGCAGCAATGGAATGTGCGCGTTGTGCGCGACGGAGAGGCCGTCCATATCGGAAAGGTGGGCGAGTCCACCGAAGCACTGGCGCGCTGCGCAGCGTTGTCGCGCTTCGGCCTGTCCGAGGACGAAGTGGAAGCGGGCGGAATACGCCCGCGCGGCGCGGCGATCTATCCCGACGAGGACTTCGACGTATCGCCGTCACTGTGATTGACTGGCTGGATAGACTCCCAAACCGAGCCGGATGCATACTGCTATAGACTCGCGGTGCGGTTGGGTCACCATGCCTTGCACCGCATGACCGCGCAATTCCGCGCACTCAATATCCAGAGACTGCTATGGCCCGCAAACGGACGGCTCTAGAAATCGACGCAGAGATTGCCAAGCTGCAAAGGGAGCGGGAGGAGACCCGCGTTGCAGAGAAGGCAGGGGTGGTTGCCCGCATGAAAGAGGCTATCGCCTATTACGGCATCACGGCCGCCGACTTGGGATTGGGCGGTGCCTCGCGCAAGGCATCCGGTAACGCCAAGAAGCCCAGGCCCGAAGCGGGTCGCATCAAGTTCAAGGACGATGCGGGCCACACTTGGTCAGGCTTCGGCCCCAAGCCCCGATGGTTCGCCGAGGCGCTGGCCAGCGGCAAGACCGAGGCCGATCTGCGCGTCGCCTGACACCGGTTCTTCAAAAGAGGGCGGTGGGGCCTCGGCTGCCCGTGGGTTGCTTCGGCAGTACCGCTCCTATATAGGCACCGGAAGCCCTGGCCCTCGAATGGCCGGCTCGCTCTGACACGGCCAGCCGTGCCGCATGGTCCACATCTGCGGCCACGGTCCCGCCCCCACGCACGGGCGACGGCACGCCCGCAATGCTCTCGTACAGATCGTTCACATTGCCATGGCGCAGTCCATGCCCCGTGGTGCCCACCAGACGTTTCGTGATTCCGAACTTCTCCAGGGCGTAGTCGAGTCGGCGCAGATTGCGCTTCAGGTCGAGCGCTGGGTGGCCCAGGTGGGCGTCGCGGCTGGTAACCAGCGAGCGCGCCAGCGCCACCGAGGCCCGCTGTTGTTCCGTTTCCAGCGCGACCCAGCGCACGCGCCCACCCTTGCCCTTGATCCACACGTACTCATCCGCCTTGCGGCGCTCGGCAGGCAGGCCCGTGTCCTCGAAGGGCGCGACGTGCTCGAAGGGGCGGAACATCACCGATTCCTTGCGCCGCAGCGCCAGCGTGTGCATCAGCCGCATCGAGGCCGCGATCCGTGCGTCGTACTGCGTGACCTGGGCGAGGATGGCTTCCACATCGATGCCGTGCGCGCTCCAGCTTTTGTCGTGCTGGGCGTACTCATGGCGCTGGTATTCCTCCAGGCACAAGCCATAGCGCACCGGAAGTAGCACGAGGCCGGGCTTGTTCATCCAGGATGCCAATCCGCGCAGGAAAGACAGGTAGGTCTGAATCGTCGCGGGTGCCAGATGCTCGCGCTGCCACACCTGCACCATCGCGTGCAGATGCTTCTGCCCCAGGTTGCGCGGATCCGGCATGGTGTGGAAGCCAGCTTTCAGCTTGAGGTCGAGGAAGAAACGCCGCAGGAAGCGGGCGCGCTCGGCGCGGGTCTTGTGCGAGACGGTTTTCTCGCGCGCCGTGTGCCGGGTGTTGAACAGCTCGATCAGTGTCTCCAGCACGCGCATGGGATCGGCATGGCCGGGCCGCAGTCGGGCGAGGATTTCCTGGGGTGTTTTGTCTATCCAGGATTGCCGGCGCGGCCGATCTGTGCCGGGTATGCGCCTCGCGCTGATGGGATTGGTTGACTGAGTGGAAGGGTTCGTCATGGTGCTTTCCAAATCAAAGGGGACAACACGCCGCCCGAACGGCGCACTGGCAGGAATCCGGGAAGGTCGGCACCAGCGACGGATTCCGTCAGCCGCTGGTGCGGGAGGTCGATTCATCACGGCGGCGCACGCGACCACGGCATGCGCCACCGACCCAGGGGTTGCGCCAGCCACATGCGCGTGCAGGGCCAGCTCGGTCGGTCTTAAAAATGAAAACGTGTGATCCGGCTCCGCATATGCATTTCTGCAACGGCGGAGGCTGGTGACGCACTGCTGCCTCGAGGGCAAACAGTCGCATCGGCGCCGAGATCAGGTCTCGCGCTATCTGGTGGATCAATCCTGGAATTCGCAGCGCCATCCGCGCGCATGGGTCCGCCCCTGACCGAAAGTCCAGGGCGGTGTCGAGCGTTTGAGCGGGGACAAGCGGGGAGCCCCTTCGGGGGCAAGCACAACCGCTTGCGGCGTGAAACACGCGTGCTCAGTAATGGCGGGATCGGGAGCCGGCATCGGGTGCCAAGTCGGGAGATCGATGGCCTTGACGCGCTTCTGGGAGCGCCCAGCCACAGGGCTGGCGAAGGTCATAGGCAGATGCACTACGAAAGAGAACCTCGGGGCGGTCGCCTCGGGGGCGACGGCCACCCCGGTTCAGGACCGGGGCTTGAAGGGCAGGTAACGACTGCGACGCCTTCTGCTCCTTGATGGAGCGGGCCAAGGTTGGCCCTCGGGAACCTGTAGTGGATGACGAAAGGGGCTTGCAGGTCAATGCAGGCGTGGCAATGCGACGGCATGAAACCTGGGTTGCCGGTGGCGCTTGCGCCGACGCGACGGCCTGATAGGGGCCATTTAGTGTCCCGCAGGGCGGCAGAGCGAGGCTGCATGCGGGCTTGACAGGCGAACCGCCTGCCTCTGGTCCAACACGGGGCGCTCAAGGCGGGTGTGGGACAAGCACCGCTGAATGGGGCAGTGGCTTGCGTTCGGGGTTGACGAGTGCCAAAGCAGTGAGACCGTGGTGACACACGGGCAAGTCTTGAAGGAAGAGGCCAGCGACAGGTGTCAGTGCATCGTCGCTGTCGTTCCACCCGGATGACGGCACAGAGAGCCTGATGCCGAAATGCGGGGCATTCCGAGCGGATTGCGCGTGGCGTGGAGGCATCGGCGTGCCGATGCTGATCGACATGGTTCTTTACTTGGAGCACTCACATGGAATTGATCGTCCGAGCGGTGGATGTCGGGTCCGGCAACACCAAATTCGTCACTGGCGTCGTGGGAAACGAAATCCGCTGCGCCAGCTTTCCGTCCGTCGCCTATCCGTCCAGCGGAGAGACGCCTCACTGGCCAGCCAGCGAACGGCGCAAAACCGTCTGCATTCCGGTCGGGCCGCTGTTCTACGAGGTCGGACCCGACGTCGGCCTGGCGGCCGACACCTTCCGTGCCAAACAGCTGCACGACGAGTACACCGAGTCACCGGAATACATGGCCCTGCTGCGCGGCGCGCTCAGCATGATGAAGGTGTCCCACATCGATCTGCTGATCGTCGGGTTACCGGTGGCGCTCTTCTCGCTGAAGAAATCGGCGCTGGAAAAGACCATGGCTGGAGAACATCAGATAGGCGGCGGGAAGACAGTCACCGTCGCTAAGGCGATGGCCGTTGCCCAACCGCAGGGTGCCTTGGTCCACTACGCGGCCGAGCACAAGAAGATGGCAACCATCGGAACCGAGCAGAGCCTGGTGATCGACCCTGGCTCTCGCACCTTCGATTGGTTGGTCACGCGTGGCATGCGCCTAGTGCAGAAGCAGTCGCATTCGATCAACCGTGGCATGTCGGACGTGCTGCGGCTGCTGGCAGCCGAGATCTCCAAGGATGTCGGCTCACCGTACCGCGACTACGACGCCATCGACCTGGCCTTGCGCTCCGGCAAGTCGCCTGTGATCTTCCAGAAACCCTACGACATGGGTCGGCACTTGCCTCTGGCCGAGAGCGTTGCGCAGCAAGCGGTGTCGACGATGCGCCAGTGGATCGAGACGCCGGAGAGCCTGCAGAACATCATTCTGGTGGGCGGTGGTGCCTTCTTGTTCAAGAAGGCGGTGAAGGCGGCATTCCCGAAGCACCGGATCCACGAGGTCAAGGAGCCGATGTTCGCCAATGTCCGCGGATTCCAGCTCGCCGGGCAGAACTATGCCGCCAGCGCGATAGCTCCCGGCCGCGACCGCGGGGCAGGGGAGATCGCATGAACGGGAACACACAACAGGATTCCAAGCCGGTTCGGCTGGTGTTCGAGCTGGCGCGTGCGGACAACCCGCGGCTGTATGACGAGCTGGTGCGATTTCCGAAAGGTGGCAAGCGGGTCAACCGGCTGCGCGTGCTGGCCTACGACGGCTTGCTGGTGCAGTACGGAATCTTTGCCGTCGACGGTGCTCGCCCTGTGCTGGCATCGGCGGGCCGCGAGGTGCTGGCTTCCGCAGGCGTGACCAACGATGTGTTCGGGCCGAGCCTGGCTGAGTGAGGTGCAAATGCCAAGACAAGGAATGGGGCGTCATGGCGAGGTGGCCGCGAAGGATTTGGCCGAGATGGGCTTCTGCGAGAAGCGAGTGCAGCTGGCCCATCTCCATGGGGAGCGGGCTACCCCGAAGCAGCGAAAGGCCATGGCCCGAGGGCAGGTGGCTCACCAGCGGTACTGGGAAGAGGGCGTGGCAGCGACGGCGGATCGCCGGTGTTTCGTGGCGACCTTCGTGTTTGGCCCGGATGCATCGGAGACGCAGGTGCTTCGCGCGTACCGCGATGCGGTGCTCTTGCGCCAGTGCTGGGGGAGAGCCCTGGTTGCGGCGTACTACCGGGTTGCACCAATGGGCTGCCGCATCATGGCGCGATCGCCTGGGATAGTGATCGGGGTGCGATGCGTACTGCGCATCGTGGTTGCCTGGTGTGCGAAGGCGATGGGCGACAGGGGGCTGCCATGACATGGTCTGCCATGTATGTGCTCGCCGGTTTCGTTGCGTTCGTCCTGTGGCTGGCGCGGCTATGGATGGGACGCCATAGGTCTGGCGAACGGGCCTCCCGACCGCGAGGGCTGGTCGGTGCCGAGCTGGCCTATATGGAGAGGCTCTTTCGCATGCGGCACCCCTTGCGGCTCGTTGCCAGGGTCGATCGCGTGTACCGTCGTGCCAATGGCATGTTGGTACTGGTCGAACTCAAGACGCGTCTGGCAGCTCGTGTTCATGAAACTGACCGAATCCAACTGTCGGTGCAGAAATTGGTGATCGAGGCACAGACCGGGGAGGTCGTCGAGCCACAAGCCTTCGTGAGCTTCGCAAGCCCGACGGGCAGGCACGCACGCAGTTCGCAGAGTGTGAAATTGCTGGGGGTCGAGGAAATTGTCGCCCTTGTGCGTCGCCGCGAAGCGATCCTGGAGGGACGTATTGAGCCGACTTATGCGCGTTCGCCAAATGCATGCAGTGGATGTGCCTTTCGGTCGGAGTGCGACCGGCTTTCTGTTCGCCGATAAGGCCTGATCGCGAAATGCTCGAAATTCGGGCAGGATTTCTCGTGGACTGGTGTGGGCATTGCCGGGGATATTGCTCTGGTCATCATCCACGCTGGCGCGAGCCATCCCGATCCATGAACCATGAGAGCATCAGCCAGATCTCCTTCGACGAGGTCTATGTCGTTCCGTCCCATCAAACCGCCCGCTCGTTGTTCACGCAGTTGCCGCATGGGCGTGGTTACGCTGAGACGCTCATTGAGTGCATCGCTACGGGGTATCTCGTGGCCGTCGTCGAATCTATCTGCATCAAGGAAATGCAGCGGCACGTTGACCACGAACGAGAGGTTGTCGTGGGCCGCAGCATTCACTTGGAACACCGTGGACCTATACCTCCTGGCGCAGAGATTCGTCTGTCGGGATGGGTTGAGCGATTGGGACCCCGAAGCGTGACATTCAATGTGCGCGCCCATGATTCTCATGAACTGGTGTGCGAGGGTCATGTGACGTTTGTGGCTGCCGATCGCAGCGCACTCGAGTCGAAGATCGCGCACAAGGTAAACGTTTCCGCCCGGTAATCCAATTCGCTTCAATCCAGAGCTCGTGCCGCTAGTCACCGGACAGATCCGGGTGCGCCAGCGCGATTTTGACCAAGCTGTCGTGAGTGGCATCCAGGAGAAAGAGCATGGTGAACTGGACGGGCATAAAGGCGGTTGGCGATGGAAAGGCGGCGGTATTGTGTCCTAGATCGCCTGCCGCTGGCGTTGCCTCGCCTGCGATAAGACGAAGCCGACCACGGCCCGCTGACCGCAGTGCAACTGCGCCAGTTCAGGAAGCCCTACAGTACCGAGCGGTTTTCCGTGGTCCAGGCTGGGTGTGCTGCATCCGTAGCTCATGCATGCTGCCCAGGCTGTTTTCAAGGCTGCCACCGGATGACTGCTGACGCCTGGCCCCCGTTCTGCGGGCCAGCCGGACGTGGATGAAGACAAAGAAACATACAGCAACCATGACCAGATATACCCCGGACTCTTCGTTGAACGATCAATCCTCATCTGTTCCTTCCACAGAAGGAACGCAGAAACCGACAGAAGAGGCTCCATTGAAGACTCCAGGCGGCTCATCCTCGCAAGAGGGCCGTCAATATCAAGCATCTGCCCAACTCTCGGGCAAACAGCTGGAGACCGCCACCAAGCCTGCTGAGGTCTGGTGGTTGGCGCGCCTGAAAGAGCATCCTTTCAAGGCTTTCAGCCTCGCGGTATCGGTCTATGGAGGACTGATCCTGCTGGCATTTTTCACGCATCTGGGTTCGATGCCCGACCTGGACTTGGCGGGAGCGACCGCCACAGTAGCAGCAGTTGCAGTGATAGGGTTGCTGGTGATTTTCACGCTGGGGGGCTCTACGATCGCCGCAGGGGTTGTAACGCGGTCTCTGGCATCGTATGTACCTCATTTGGCGAGCCTCCGGAGCCTAATGTTCCTGGCTGCGCCGGGCGGCATTTTTATTGCCGCGGTGGTGGTTTCTGTCATCTCTGAGAAAACTCTGTCGACCACCTGTTGGATTTGGTTCACGCTGGCTCTCTCTTTTTTCGTCCCCGCGTTGGGGTGCTGGTATCAGCAGCAGAACAAAAGTGTCTTTGAGGCAGAACCAGGAGTCGAAAGCGGAGCGCAATGCAAATCACCGTCAGAAGGCGGTGCGAAATCGATATTGGAGAATGGCAATGCTGCGGCGCGGCGCAAGGAGCCCGAGACCTGGGAAGAGTACGTCGCCTACCTTGCGAGCGGATTCATATGGCTTGTTTCGGCCATGATGGCATTTGTGACCTATGAAGCACTGACCCGGCAGAGTAACGTCGACAGCTTGAAGTTCGCCGCCGGGCTGGGTGGTTGGGGTGTCATCAGCATTCTCTTGAACATGGTGGTTGTGAGGATTCCCCAGAAAGCTCAAATCCCAGCATTTATCGCCTCGGGCGCCGCCGCGGTTTTGATTCTGACGATGCTGACTTCAGCATGGATGGCCATTCCCGTGGCAGTTGTGCGTACTCTGGGACTTGGGGAAATACCCGTTGGTGTGGTGTTGACGCCCGAAGGATGCGAGACCTTCAACAAGAGCGCACGTGGACAGCAGATATGTCAATTGGATGCTGACAAGAAGCTGGGTTGGGCATGCCCAGTCATTCTGAAGTCCCGTATTGGCGCTCCCATGGTGTTTGAGTTGGCATCATTTGGGGACGATGGGAGGTGGCCGATCTGGCCTGCCGAGATCGAGAAGGGCCGACTTGGCGGCAGTGTGGGCCATCTGCGCTACCAGCGCATCCAGGTGGCTAAATCCGAAGTCAGATCTTGGCCGTCCGTCACCCCATTTGTGCCGAGTGAGCCGAAAGAATCCGGTCAACAGCCTGCCCAGGATGCTGGTCCGGCCGAGGGAGGGGGAACCAGGGGAGAAGCGGGTGGTGATGTTGTCAGCAAGCAGGCAAACCTCAGTCCGCTTGTCAGCTATCTGAACCTGAAAGATGCAGGATTGAGCGATGCGCAAAGACAATGGCTTGCGAGGCAATGCGGGCCCGCTTTAAATTCGGAGGCTGCCACCCCACCGAAGGCTATACCGAATCGGACAGCGCCCATTGCGCGCAAAGCGAATACCGGCAAAGAACCTTGACTTTGCAGGCTGGGCTTTTGCTAGTCAAAATAGTGTCTGCACCCTTGAGCGCGGGCTGTGAGAAACGACTGCGCGCTGGAAGCAGCGTTGGCACCATATCTCCAGTTTGACGCGGATCCGCGCAAAAAACCTCCGCAAGCATACGCCGATGCCGCCGCTGACGAGGTATTGGACGATGATGGCGCGGAGGGCGAAAACTGAGCGTTGCGTCGTGTTGCGTTGCGTTGCGTTGCGTTGCGGGCATGCGTAGAATGAAGCGCGCACAGTTCATTTATAAACTCGCTGCGTATTCCACCTATCCTGAACAGAGTCCTGGGATGTGAACACCTGAACGGCACGCCCACTCAACTGGCTTCAATCGGCCAACTGTCGCCATCCACGCGATGCGGGCCGACGTCTGGTTCAGGCTGGCTGCGGTCAGTCGGCGCAGCCCACCGAACGTCTGCTGTGCGCCGCAATCGAGCCACCTGTCGGCGCATCATTTTGCTCATCATCGCAGCAAGGCGGACGGATCTGCGCCGCTCAATCGTCGCTCGCTCAGATTTTCGTCTGCGCCGAGATCTGCCGGGCGCCCACCGCTACACGGCGCCCAAATGGCTTGACATCGCCGTTCGGATGCTCCGCGTCGAAGAGTTGATTTTGTCGAGCGCTCCAGCGGTCTAGAACGCGCTCTGTCCCTAGGACTCGCGCGCGTTGCCGGATCCGGACTTCGAACTCCCGACGCTTTCCACCCGACCGTCTCGCACCGAGGGCGCTTCATAATGAACTATCGCCGAAAATATCGAGGATTTCCATGGCATCCAAGGGCGCTCCGCGCAGTTCAAGCAAGAAATCGCGGAAATCTGGCGCCGCCCGGATAGCCACGCAAAAGGTCGACTCGTCGGCGTCCGACATCAGTGGCGTGAGCGCCTCTGGGTTCATGCACAAATACTACGATTGGGCGGCGTTCGAGAATTTCGTGAAAGGACTATACGAAGGCGACGGCGAAACCAGCGTCGAACGGGATGTCACGGAGACGGACAGATATGGTGCAACGCGCCAGATCGACGTGAAGATCACAAGGAAGACTCGCTTCCACAAGTTCGTCACGATCATCGAATGCAAACGTTGGAAAAGTCCGGTCAGCCGCAGCCGCATCGATATTCTCGCCTCGACGATCGAGGCGCTGGGGGCTTCGAACGGTGCGATGTTCACGACGCGAGGCTTTGAAGCCGGAGCCGTCGCATATGCGAAGGCGAAGGGGATCGAACTGTTTTTGGTCCGTGATTTGACTCCCGAGGAATGGGGCCTGCCAGGACGGCATGTTTCCTTGACCTTGCATGTCAACGCGGGCGAGTTTAAGGACATGCGATTTGAGGCATCAGCGATCATGTTGGTCGATGGGCCGCCGCCTACGGATGCCTCGCTGGCGATAGACATGAGCGTCAAAGGCCCCGGGCATCCAGATTTCGATCTGTTCTCCGTGAAGACGGGGGAGCGTGGCCCGAACTTGGTAGACATACTCGGCGATGCTCACGGGATGCTGATGAACATGGTCGGAAAATCATTTGGAGTTTTCGACGGTGGCATCAAAAGCACCGTGGAGTTGATCACTCCGTGTGAGATCGATTTCACTGGCACCGAATTTCATCAGCTAAGGCTGGCCAAGATTGCCGCGCGAGTCCAAAAGATCGGTATGAGATTCCGCGCGCACGTGGACCAAACACCAATGCACTTCGACCGCGGTGCGAATCTAGACTTCGCCGTCATGGTGGAGAGCTTCGTCTCCGAGCAGCGATTGGTCGCACATCGACGGCCGGGCGACAGCGAGATTTCTTTTCGCGATGGGTCCATCAAGCAGCCGACGGCTGCCGAGGCTGCGGACGTTTTTCAAAACAACTCCTTGCTCACAGTGGCATGCGCGCGCTGGGTAGGAGTGGGCGAGGCCGTTGCTCAAAAGTCATTGACTGCGGATCGAATGATTCGCGTCAAAGTAGACGTCGCCAACGGCAAGCCCTCTTTGTCGCTTGTCGCTGCGCGTTATGAAAACGGGGCGCCGTAGAGGGCGTAAGCACAGTCGGAGGAATCTTGCCGACCTGCCTCGGCTTTCCATCCCTCGCCTCGTTGGCGAACCCTAGAATGGCCTGCTATCTCGTTGCCGCGCCCATCGCTACGCGTGGTTACACTGAACCCGAAACGAATAGCTCGAAACACATGAGTTTCCTGAACAGAACGAACTCTTTCGTGTTTCGTCCGCTCTAGATGAGGAGGAATGGTGGCGATTAATATCGTAGACGTCGAAGATGTGTTGAGGAGGCAGCAGCCCCGTCCGCTGACGCTTATGAGCTTGCAAGCCCTCAATCCAGCACGAGAGCCCTACAGGGCAATCTTGCTTCAGCCAACAGGCCGGGTTGAAGCCAATGACGTGCGGGTCGGACACGCAGACGCCGCGCTAGGTCACGCCCTATGCACCGGATTCCTTTCCTCGGCAGCACAAAGCCATTCTGACCTCGCAGTAGCACCCGAATACTGCGTCCCTTGGACCGTCGTGGAAGAAATCGTCGCGGGGAAATATCGGCCGCCGCACGGAGCTATCTGGGTACTGGGCTGCGAAAGTATCTCCCCAGCTGATTTTCAAGATTTGGCTCGACGGTACAACGCGGCTGGTGAATGCGTGTTTCACCACGAACCCCTCGATCCTCGGCAAGCTGCGCAACGTCGTTACATCGACCCGCTTCTCTATGTCTTCTGGGCCCAGAACGAAGATGGACAGCCATTCCTGTGTCTGCTTGCACAACTGAAAACAGTAGCGTGCCGGGACTACAGGGATGTAGAGCAGACCTCGCTTTGCCTTGGCAGTACGGTTTACGCATTCAATCGTGGCATCAACTCCATCAGTCTGGCTTCGATCATTTGCTCCGATGCCTTTGACTTCGCCGCGCATATCGACACGATTCATACCAACTGCCTTCTCATTCATATCCAACTGAATCCAAAGCCGGCCCACGCCGACTATGCAGCCTACCGTACAAGGCTCTGCTCAGTAGGAACAAACAGCCACGTTGAACTCCTGTGCCTGAATTGGGCCAAGAGCATCCATGAGGTCAAGGGCGCAGGCAAAGATCTGGATTGGAACAACGTCGCAGGCTCAGCCTGGTATGCGCCGCCAGCAAAATTCAGCGCCGACGATGGCCTCATCGATGCACTGCACCAGGGCGGTCTCTATTACTGCTTGCTAGCCCAGCGCTGGCATTCATTCTTCCTGAACTACGAAGGTCAGGTCATTCAACTACAGAAGCAGAAACTGCTTTTTCCTGGCGAACAAGCGCTGGCACCCAAAAATTTCATTGCAGTGGAGGAGCGCTGGTCCTGGAATCCAGTCAGCAACAGTTGGGATGCCGGTGCGGTTGCAAACGACGGATTTTCCGATGCGCTGGTGGGATACAACGCCATTTCCGAGCACCTGCACGTCGCCTCCCAGGCCAGCCCGCTCGCGGTGGAACGCGCTATCGAGATTCTCATGGGACCCCGCGGAAATCCAGGATCCTGGTACACAGTCAAAGAGCTGGATGCGGTCCATCTGGACAAGGATGAGGAATCGATACGCAGGGTGACGGTTCATCAAGACCCTGACATTAATCGACCAGGATCGTTCTACCGCCTGCAACGACTGCAACGTGCACACGATGCGATCAGACTCGCACAAAACGACGTGCCTTGGCCGCCTCCAGTACAAGACCTGGCTAACGGCTTCAAACTTTCATGGAAGCGCAACTCCCCGCACCACAACGTCGAACCAGACACTGGAGAGCGCGGACCTGCAGCCCTTGTCTACCTCTCGGACCAAGCAAACGATTCGGCAATAGAGAGTACGCACCAAAAGCTCAGGACGGCCATGGCTACCCACGCGGTGGCCAAGGCCTGCGAAGCCGGGAAAAACGCCGAGGAGCTAAGCGACGCTGTCGTGCGCTCCCAAGACAGGCTCTGCGTCGTGTTCCGACGCGACAACCGCTTCGGCGCACGCGGTCCGGAAGGTACGAATCTCATTGACACCCCGGCCAGCGCATCGCCGGTGGACTTCTCAGAGGACAGATCATGATCGATGCGCAACGCGTTGAAGCGCTGCTCAAGAGCCGCTACCCAGATCTTGAAGGCGTTGGGCCAGGTGTTTTCCGAGGCGTCGACCGCTTCGGCACCCGCGACTATGCGATTCGCTATTTCGACCTAAACGACCGGCTCGCAACAACAGCTGAATCGCTCAAAAGCTACCAGGAAGAAGTGCTTTCGCCAATGTACTTCTCAACCGACGTCGCTACCGATCTGCGATGGAACCACTATCTGTACTTCGTCACGAGTGATGAAGAAGCTCAACGGGGAGAATTCGGTCGGCTCAAGGCCAAGGTAGAGGCTGACAGGGAGTACGCGAGAAAGCAGGTCATCCGAGAGGATGAGGTCGTTCGGTTGCTGACCAACGCGCGAGCGTCCGAAACTCCGACCGCCCTGCCGATCGACCTCGCGACGACATGGTCCAACACCCTTGAAGAGCACGGCCTCTCTTTCATTCTGGACAGTGACATCTCCGTCCCGGACGCAGTTCGGCGAATCGTTGCAGGAACCAAGGACGGAGCATCGCGTCTGGTTTCCACCGTCGCATTACTCGATGCGGAACAGGCCGCTGCGAGCCAATTCATCAGCCACCTGACGATCAAGGGCTTCCGCACCCATCCTGAAGAAAAGGAGCACCCGCTAGGTCAAGTGAACTTGATCGTCGGAAGCAACGGAGTTGGGAAGACCTCGCTCCTGGAAGCCATTGAGTTCGCCTACTGCGGAAGAAATCGCCGATCGTCCACATTGCTTGGAAATACATCCATCACTGCGAATCTCGTCGGCGTCGAGCACAAGTTGTCTTCGACCACGGATGCCACAAGACTTCGAGCGCGCCATTCCAATTGGTATGCCAAGACAGAGCTAAAGACGGTCACTATCCAGGACAGCTTCGGCAAGTTCAACTTTCTTGACACCGATGCGGCGGTAAATCTCAGCGTGTCGAACAGTTCAACCCAGATCGGAACGGACGTCACCCGATTGGTGTTGGGAGCGACGGCAGAGAATCTGGCGGATAGGCTGCGTCGCGTCCTCAAGCAATTGCAGGACGAATTGAAGGATCAAAGACGCGACAAGGAAAACAATGAGCATTTGAAGCTGGCCGCCCAAAACCGACTGGACGCCATAAAAACGGCCCCCAAGCTATCCGACAGCTTGTTCCTCGAGCTTCTCACCGCCCTGAAGGGGCTGGGATGGAGTCAACCTCCCGATAAGAAAGGCCAGCTTGATGCGTTGCGCGAGGATCTGCAGGAGGCCAATTCCGCCATCGCGCTGGTCCGTCACTCGTCGGCAAGTGTGCTCCATGCCGAACCAGAATCCGTGCTTCGACTCATAACAGACCTCAACGATGAGGCGACCAAAGCGGACGCTTTGGATCAGCGTGCGAAAGCCGCGCGATTGGCACAGGCCAACGCAAGGCGCGCTGCGGAGGCAGCAGCAGGACTCAGCGCCGCCATAGAGATCCTTCTTCCTTATGCCCGCGCCGACTTCCCCAAACTTGTCAAAAAGGTATCGGAGACGAGGGATCAGGTCCGCACGCAGACTGCAAGGCTAAGCACAGTCGCCAACATCGGGGATACAAGCGCGATCCAAGAATATCTGGAAATCCCCGTCGCCCACGCCATTGACTTGACCGATGCGGAGATCAGGGAGCATCAGCAGCGGCACGATGCAGCAAAAATCTCGCTTCAAGCTCTGGAGAAGACACAGAGCACGATGACCGTTCTGAGACAGCGCCTTGTTGGCACTGCCCAAGACATACTGCAACGATCGGCCGATCCCGACCATTGCCCTTTGTGCAGGACAAAGTTCGAGGAAGGACAACTGCTGGCTCGAATGATGGCAGATGTCGAAGTCAGCACATCGGAGCATGCCAGCCAGCTGCAGGCGGACATGTCGTCGGCCAGCGAATCGATAGTGGGTGCCCGGGCTATTCTGGCCCTGCTCAATCCCTTGCGTGAATTTACTGCGGATCACGCAGAAACACTCACGGTCGCTCAGGCTCTCGAACAGATCTCCCTAGAACGATCTGCGCTTGATCGTGATCGACAAGAGCTGGAAACAACTCAATTGCAGCTTCAGCAACTCCATTCCGATGGACTGTCATCCCAAGACCTTTCCAGCAAGCTACTGGCTGCAGGCATCACGGAACTGTTGCCGACTGAGGAACTGCAGAGCCTCCATTCAAGTCATATTGAGACGTTGGAGAAACTGCAAGATGCTGAGAAGACGGCGCTACATGACTCGGACTTGGTCAGACAAGAATGCGATGCAATGGCCAAGCGCTTGTCCATAGAAGCACTGGGGGACACGAACCAGCTCACCAGATCGGTCAAAGAAATGATCTCCGATGCGGAAGCTGCTTTAGGAGCTCGGCAGATCCTCGCGTCGCTCCTCAATGTCAGCGGGGAGGCAAGCGCTGAAGAAGTTGCATTGAAACTCGCAGCTATTCAACAACTTCTTGCCCAGGTCGCTACGGCTGTTGCTCAAGAAGACTCAAATGACAAGGCATTCAACGACGAAACCAAAGTCGTTGAAGATCTCGCGCGGAAGATTGAATCCAGCACGACGAAGATCACGAGCGCCGCCTACGCGGAAGGAGTGCTCGACACGCTGGCGCAGCAGCGCTCAGGAGGCGAGTTGGAGAGTCAGATCTTGACCGAGAACGCCGCGGAGATTGCTCGCACCTTTGCGAGCATTCACATGCCCAACGAGTTTGAAATTCAGATATCCGGGGGAAAGCTCGCCATCATTCGCAGAAGTACTGGAGTAGAGGTCCAACTCGAACAGATGAGCACAGGGCAGCGCGCAGCGTTCGCTTTGTCGCTGTTCCTGGCGATGAATGGTCGTCTCCGGTCAGGTCCCCCAGTACTGCTTTTCGACGACCCCGTAGCGCACATCGATGACATCAACATGCTGTCTTTCCTCGACCATCTTCGCCAGCTTGCGATCAGCGGATCACGGCAGATATTTTTCGCCACGGCAGACACCAAACTTGCAGGGCTTTTCCGACACAAGTTTCGCTTCCTTGGCAATGAGTTCAAGGAACTGCGCCTGTCACGGAGTTCTTAAGCATAAGCGGCATTCGACGCTATAACTTACGGCGACTACTCTCCGTGCCGCCGCGTCCTGCCTAATATAAGGTTCGACAGGGGGGCACTCGGAGCTCGAAGACGGTGAATTGGCACGAACCGCGCGCGTGCCTTTCCCAAGCCAGAGTTGGCAGCGCCTGCCGGGCTCGCGCATCAGCGCTGCGTGTCTACGATACCCCGACGGGGCGATCTGCAACACCTTGCAGATCGGCTCGACCCCGAGGGTGCCACGATGCCTGTCGATGAAATCCCTCAGGACTTCAAACGACTGTCGAGCTCCGTCTGGGCGAAAAACGCGCTGGCCAGCTTCAGTATCTCGTTGGCCCGACGCAGCTCCTTGTTCTCGCGCTCCAGTTCACTGACCTTTTGGGCTTCGGCTGTTGTGACACCTTCTCGCGCGCCTGCATCCACTTCGGCACGTTTGCCCCATTTGTTCAAGGTCTGCGGCACACAACCAATCTTGGGTGCGATGGACTCGATGGCGGCCCACAACCACGGGTACTTCCCGCGGTGCTCTTGCACCATCTCACCGCTCGCTCACGCACCTCGGGTGAGAACTTGTTCGACTTGCTCATGGCTCAATCCTCTCAGAGTGTTGAGCCCTCAAATCCCGGGGCGGTTCAGCGCGCACATGCTGGTGTGCTTGTTTTAGAACTAGCAGACCCGGGCAGGACAAAGTCCTGGTTCGGCACCCTTGCTTGAAACCCCGGGTTTTTTGCCCCTTTGTAAGCGTTGAAATCGACGACGGCTTTCCGCAGTCAAGCAGTCACTTGTCGCTTTGTCGTGAAGTGCAGCAACCGCTGCGTTGCGGACTTGCAAGCAGGCCAATCGTGGGACGGCTTCGGGTCGATTCCAGCCGATCACGATGTCGGCTTAGGTGGTCACTTGAATGCCACCGAAATCTACCGGTAGACGCCTCCCTTTTCCGCGGGAGCGCTTTCGGTTGCGGATGCGGCAGGGGGAACTACCTGTTAGTCTTCCAATGTGCTGCCAGTCCCAAGGCGCATGTCATGTTTCCACCGATTATCGGTGGCGTCGCGGTCGTTACCCGCCTGTATAACTGAAGTGGTTCGGTTGCCCTGGCAATGATCTGGCCGGACAGGACATGCGGTGTAGCCGTCCGACTGTGACGGTGCTCGGCACCATCGCGCCAAATTCTTGCGGCGCCGATTACCTCCCCACGCTGGCATAGAGTCCAGCCCCCTCTCCAGTTCAGCCCATGCACACGCGTGAGCCAACTGGCCCTTCACATCTTCAGCACCGAGGTTCTTATGGAGCAACAGTTCTCCTCTTTTACATTGCTACGTCTGCCAAACGTCATGCGACTTACCGGTCTTGCCCGCTCGACGATCTACAAGCTCATTGCGGCTGGTGAGTTCCCTGCACCTAGAAAATTAACCCGCCGCGCCGTTGCCTGGCCGGCTTCTGAGGTCGAACAATGGGTGGTGGCCAGGGTACGAACGCTATCGGGCAGTTCCCATCGGTCGCACCAAAGCAAGAGATAAAAAGTTTCCTCAAGGACCAACCCATTGCGTGATCGACCTTCTCCGGAGGGCGTGCTGGATATCAAATCAAAGCAGCGTGAATCCCATAGCGGTATTCACCGATTCTTTTACAGCATCGAGCGCCGCATTGATTGCCGCCTGCCGCGCACGATCAAGACCGACAACGGCAGCGAGTTCATCTCCAAGGTGATGGACAAATGGGCCTATGAGCGCGGTGTCCCTCCCACGATGAAGTAAATGGTGTTGCCTGTGGCGTTTCGTTCGATTATGGGGCGGCCCATTCAGCAGCCGTGCGTATCGCTGGAACGACGGCCGACCGCACTGGCATCATGCGTATGCTCGCTGGCAAGGTCGGCGCAGCGTTCGGGCCATCGCGGGCCAGCGGCAGCGGGTCCGTCTCGTCCAACAACATGGGAGGCAGAGGTCTATGGCTAAACCACACATCACGCGAACGGTCGGACCGATTCACTTCGAAGACCTTGATCCTCACCGGTTCGAGGACCTAGTCCGCCAGTTGGCCTATGACTTCCGGCCGTGGAAGTCCATCGAGTCCACGGGGCGCGGCGGCGCCGACGACGGTTTCGATGTCCGCGCTTTCGAGGAGGCGAGGGTGCCGGCGACCGTGATGGACGACGAGGCGGACGCCGAGGACATCCCGCACCCGATGGAGGGCAACCTCTGGATGATCCAGTGCAAGCGCGAGAAGGAGGTCGGGCCCAAGAAGGTGGCCACCATCATTTCGGATGGGGTGGCGGCGCAGGCGCCGCCCTACGGCTACATCCTGGCGGCGCCAGTGCATTTCTCCAAGGCCGCGCACGACCGCTTCCGCGAGGAGCTCAGGTCCCGCGGAGTCATGGAGTTCTATCTGTGGGGCGCCGGCGAGCTGGAGGACATGCTCTTCCAGCCCAAGAACGACCACATCCTGTTCGCCTTTTTCGGCCTGTCGCTGGCGACCAGGCGGCGGTCCCGGGCCGCCTCCGTTCGTTCCACGGTGCTGGCCAAGAACAAGCTGATGCGGGTGTTGGGCGACCGCCCTGTCCAGCGCGTGCTGGTCCGCGATCTGGACGACGAAAGCTATCCCTACGAGGGCGACTACCCGGACTTCGACAAAAATCCCCGGTGGAAAGAGTACAAAGCGCACTCCTTCGATCCATGTGGCCTGGTCGTGACGGAGGCCAGGCACTTCGCCTACCTCGACCGCGAAGGCGGCGAATGGGACAGCACGGAGTTGGTGGACGAAGACGTGTCCCTCGGAGACCAGCAGGAGGAACAGCAACAAGCGCAATGCCTCGCGGTCAAGGGCTTCTGGGAACTGCTACCCAGGGCCCGCCGCGCGATCTTGGTGCGCCGTGCGCTGCTTCGCTTTGACGCGATCGCGTACATCGATGACAAGGGCGACAGCGTGTTCGATATGCCCCATCTCTATGTGCCGTACGAGGCGAAGCATGGCCCCTTCGCCGGTTTCCACGAATACCTGGAAATCAATGAGCACACGCAGGTCCCGCTGGAGGGGCTGACCCGCAAGGCCGTCTTTCCCGACAGATTTTCCGCGCCCAGTTTTGGCACGGTCCACAGTGGCCCTGCCCTTACCCTTGATGCGGCCACGCATGCGCGGCTTCAGCACGGACGCCGGGAGGTCACGCTCTATGGGCTTGGCAGCCAGTATGGGCAACTGAAGCCGACTGATGTAGTGCCAGTGAGTCTACATGGCTCGCGGGCTGCGGAGAAGTTCTTCATCAAGGTCACAAACATCGGTGTGGTGAAAGGCGGGGTTCTGCTCAAGCAGGCCGAGCACAGCCTAGCCATGCAGCACGACATCGGGAGCCAGTTGGGGGGCACGTTAAAGGCTTCGGACAAGGTCCGGGTCGTCGAGGCGGCCGGGATCTATGAATGGCAGATCGATCAGAACCGTCCAGTGATCTAGCCCTGCGGCCGAGCCGTGGGGCCGCGCCGCTGGATGGAATGATCGGAATCCGCAAACCACGAAGGAAACGCTGTGGGCTGGAACATGCCATGGTCGCGCCGATCTGCAAAGCTAGATCCCATGCTGGACGACGACGTGATAAGGCAAGCGTTGGAGCACCGGTTTGTCCGATACGCCTGCCTCTATCAGCAGCACGAGGGAATCGGGTTACTGCAGAGCGCCAGAGCTTCCACCCCGGATCTGTACATAAGGATCAACGGGAGGCAGGGTGCCTATGTTCATCAGTGGCGCTTGCGCGACAGCAAGACCGCAGTGGTGGAGCACTTCGCGGTTGAAACCGAATTTGTGGGGAAGGGTTTTGGTCTTGCAATTGCGCGCGGCCTCGCAAGTGCCCTGAGGGATGAGTTTGAAACCGAGACCATTGTGTTCAGCGAGCGCGCGTACTCCGAGGCGCATGAACGCTTTTTCAAGCGCCTTGGCGCGGTGCCTAGCGACAGCAGCCAGTATCCTGGGAAGCCGGATTGGGCCTGGTCCCTGGCGACCGCAGCAGCGGACTGAGCGTTGCCACTGTCCGCGCGTAGCACCCGTGCGGCAGGAGTGGATGGCATCGCATAAGTGACCGCCCGATGGGCGTGGGAGACAGAGGAAACGATCCGGTCGATGTTTCTCCCTGCTACGAATAAGATAGAGGCTTGAGCCTTTTGCTGCATCGTTTCCGGGAAGAAAACATGACAGAGCCCCAATTGCAACCGCCGCCAAGGGGGCGGATTAGCCCGCTGCTCACCGCAGCGTCCATTGAGCGCACCGGTAACGCCCAGTTGCCGGGGGCCTATTGTGGACAACGGCATGTATGGCTTATGGAGGGGGCGCCAATCGTCGAAGCGCTGGCGAATTTGGCTGAGCTGACCACGAAAACCGAGGCACAGTTGGAGCGGGACGACAGTTCCGAGCCCTCCTTGCTGGAACTGCAAACTAAAACAAAGGCCGAGGCGGAGCAGGATGACCAGGACTGGAATGCGCACCTGCTGGGGCTCACTACGAAGACGTTTGCCAACATGGAACGCGACGACTGAAGTAGGCCATGATTCTCATCGTCACCAGCCAAAGGGACCTAACGAGCGATTTCATCGTACTTGAGCTTCAACGCAAGGGGCTCGCCTACCTGAGGCTCAATACGGAAGAACTCCCGAAAGGTGCCTTCTACTGTCGGCCAGAAGTAGACGATGCTTGGCATTTCGATCTCCAAGGGGTGTCTTTCGACCTGTCTCGTGTCAAGGCTGCGTACTTTCGGAGGCCAGGCACCCCCGAGCCGCTTTCGGACATTCACGAGGCCGAACAGGCTTACGCTGCCGTAGAGTGGCAAGCGACATTGCAATCGCTCTATTGGGCGGTCGGGGATCGCTGGCTCAATGCCCCTCACGCGATAGCGCTTGCTGAGGACAAGATCAGGCAGTTAACTGTTGCCCGGAGGCTCGGGTTTCTGATACCCGAGACGCTGATCGGCAATTCTCCGGTTGCTGCACAGGCGTTTGCCGCGGAAAGAAGGGTTGTCGGCAAACCGCTGAGAAACGCTGTCGTGAAGGGGCAACGTACCGACAGGGTCGTCTTCACCTCCCGCGTCCACATCGATGCGCAAACCGACCCTCTCTCCATCAGGGTCTGCCCACTGATACTTCAACGGGAAATCAAGAAACGATATGACGTGCGCGCCACGGTTGTTGGGGATCGGGTGTTTGCCGTAACTATTGACTCCCAAGGCCACCCTGAAACGGAGGTGGACTGGCGCAAGACTTCGGCGCCGGACCTGGCGCACTCCGTTTACGTCCTTCCGTCCGAGATCGCCCGGAAATGCATAGCTATGACGCGTAGCCTGGGCCTGCGCTTCGGAGCGCTGGATTTCGTCTTGGACCCTGAAGGGCAGTTGTGGTTTCTTGAGATCAATCCGAATGGCCAGTGGGCATGGATAGAGACCCGGACGGGGCATCCCATCGCCGCCGCCATCGTGGCCGAGCTGGCGCAGATCGCGAATGAACAAGCTACTGCAGGCGATTTGGCCACGGCCTGAAATGTGCTCTCCTGCGGAGCTCGCTAAGCTTCAGCAGGACGGCCGCGAACTGGATGCGCGCATCCAGGACCTGCAGGGCATAGGTGACGCCGAGGCCTCCTTGTATCTCGAGGCGGCGAGGCGCATCACGGATGAAGAAGACAAACGAAAAGCTGGAGCCGAAGCCCGGGCGACGACCTACCTTGCTGCCGTCGCCGCGTTGATTCCATTGATGACATGGGCTATCGGCAACGCCGGGCCCTCGTTGACTTGTTCTCCGGGTTGGGGATGTTTCGCGTGGACAGGCATCTTTATCCTGGCGGTCATCTACTTCATTACCGCGGCCCACTGGGCCCTCAAAACCCTCGCAGTCGCCAATTATCACGTCATAGGCGTGGAGGACATTGTCCAAGTCAAGGAGCAGAAAAAGAACCTTCAAAAGATTCTGATCCAACAGTCGCTACTGCAAGGCAGGCGCAACCGCGACACCATTAACCTGAAGCTCACCTTCATCAAGGTGGCGCAGCGGCGCTTTTTCAATGGTCTTGTGATCCTGGGGTTGTTGCTGATGTTTGATCCTGCATCAAGGCTTGGCCTGATCGACGCGGCAAAAAGTCAGCTCGCTGCGGGGGCGAGCTACTTGAAAGTGGTGTCCAGCGTTCGTGCAAACAATTCCCAAGTGGGCAAGACTGAACCGAAAGATGAAACCTCTGAGCTTCTCTTGCGAATGACTCTGCAGTTACCGGCCCAATAGTTTCCCAAATACAAATACCCGCCGAGCAGCAAGCAGCGGCAACGCCGTCGCGCGCATCTCCTTGTCCAACATGCGTACCAGGTTATTGAGGTAGTGGTCAGGGCGCTTTGCGGGCTCGATGCCGGGCTGCTGCCGGGGCAGCTTGCGCGGGACATGAAGCGATCCTGCCGATTGCTCGCCGGACCTGCTGTGCTCACGTTCCAGGATTGACTGATCGGCATCGCCGGAATACGCACATTTTTAAGAGATCATGCCGGGGCCTCAAGAGCCGCCTCTTCTTTCAGCGATTGGATGAAAAGCGCCTCGATGTCGACTTCAGGCGCGCGGGTCGATTCATCCTCGTCCTTTCCTTCGAAGATTGCCGTGAGCCTTTCTCCAAGGAGCCGCCACGCTTCGCGCTTTTCCTTGCTGTATTTGTAGTGCAGATAGTGCCGTCGCACTTTGCTTCCCGCCAGCACATGGTTCTGGCATTGGTCGATGACCTCTGGTGTCACTTCCAGATGCTGCATCATCGTTGCGGCTGTCCTTCGCATGTCGTGAGGTGTCCACTTGCCGTTTTCACCCCCGGACAGGACCAGCGTATCGTCGTGAACCCGGTTCTTCAACGGCTTGCGGTCCTTGAAGCGGCACTGCCGGTCGCCCACTTGCTTGCTGACTGTCTTTTCGTTCACGTGGTTTTCCCCGTCGGCACACGGGAAGCACCATTTGGAGGCCTTCGTCAGCTCGTGGAGTGCCTTGAACTGCTTCAGCGCAAAAGCGGAGAGATAGACAACCTGGTCCTGCTTCTTGCCGCGCTTCCCTTTGGCATTCTTTTTGGGGATGAACCACGCCCCGATCTCCAAGTTCACGTGCTTCCATTCGGCCATGAGCAGTTCGCCGATGCGGCAGGCCGTGGACAGGCTGATCCAGAGGGCCAACTGCGTCTCCTTCAAGACAGGCCGCTTGGCCCGGCGCTTGTCGGGAGCCGCTTCGTAGGCCTGGTGCATGGCAGCGAAGATGTCACGCAGCTCCCTGATTTCCTTCGGAGAAAGGGTTCTGGTGCCCTCGTTGGAAAGATCGTAGTCGGCATCCACAAGGTTCTCGACTGCCACAAGGGCTGTCGGATTCCCTTCCTGCAGCAGGCGCCGCCATGGCTGCCGCTCCTCCGCCCAGACGAACATCTGCTTGAGATCATGGGAGGCGATGACGGCGAGCCGATTGACTCCTCGATCGACCATCGCTCGAAGCAGAGCCCGAATGTGGTGCTCCGTCACATCCTTCACAGGTAGGGTGCCGATGGCGGGCAGAACGTCCTTGTTGAAAGAACGCTTGATTTCCGCGTTGTTGTCCTCGCGCTTGACGCCATCGGTTACCCAGGCGTCGAACAGGGACTGCACAGTAATGTTGTCGGCGTCCCGTTTTTTCTGCTCTGCGATAACCCGTTCTACTTGAAGGCGGTTCTCGATGCGAACAGCTTTCCGCTGGTCATTGGGATTGATGCCGTCCCGTACAGCTTTCCGTGCGTTGTCTCGATTCGTCCGGATCTCGTCCAGCGTCGCGGTCGGCCACGCACCGCAGTAGTGCCATGTTTTCTTGCCATCCCATTTGAACCCGTAGCGGAACTTGATGGAAACGCTGCCGTCAGCGGCGGCCAGCACTTGGCCGCTGAGGCCGTCACCGTCGCTCAGGACCTCGCCCTTCCAGGATGGACCAATGGCTTTCAGCTCGATGACCGTCCACTTCCGGCCAATGCCAGATTTTGGGTAGCGCATAGTTTCTCCAGCTTCCAGGGGTCCACCCAGGGGTCCACCAGAAATGGGATGGTAGGGGATTTGTTGGGACTCCTTTTCTTTAATTTTATCGCTTAACCTATTGTTTTTAAAGGATTTTATTGATCCACGGAAATCCACCAAAATCTACCCAAAAATGAATGGGGTGCAAGGGGTAGCGAGTTCGAATCCCGCCACGCCGACCATTGTTAGCAAAAGCCCAGAACCGAAAGGTTCTGGGCTTTTTTGCTTTTGCGCCTCAATACCGACTTTGCGCAGGCTGTTGGATCACGTCCCTTTCATTGGCGCTGTGCTCCAGCAAGGGTGTCACGGCAGAACAAAGCAACGCCCGCAGCGGGCCAAGGATCTTCATGATTGATGGACTGGTGGCCGGAAGGCTGTATGGCGAGACCGAGCAACGCACGGACAAGGCGGGCAAGACTTTCACCTTGGCCAAAGTGCGTGCCAGCACCGCCGATGGGGAGCTGCTGTTTGTCAATGTGATTGCGTTTGATGCAGCGGTCTGTGCCGAAATGCGTGCCATGCAAGACGGCGACTCCGTGGCGCTGTCGGGCAGCCTTTCTCCGCGTGTGTGGACCGACAAACAGGGCAACGCCCGGCCCGCGCTGGACATGGTGGCGCACCGCGTGATCGTGCTGCCTGGGATTGGCGGCTGAGTGCCCTGTGGGCAAGAGCGTCATTGCCCGTGAAAGGGGGCACGCAATGCCGCGCATGTATGGCGCCTGCGTTGTCCTGACTGGTGGACGGCTCACCCGGATTCAGGTGGCGTGGCCGTCTGTGTTGATCGTGCTGCGGGAGGGCTTGCACAGCCACCATCGCTGCGCTGGCACCTGAGTCATTACTTTTGAGGCGCAGGCGTCCCTGGCGCAAACCCCAGGGCTTTGAGTTCATCCTCGCTCAGGTGCAGCTCTGTCAGCTCGGGTTGCCGCGCTTCGACATTGCGCCGCCGTTCAAAGTTGGTCGGGGGGCCGGCTTCCGTCTCTCGCCGGTCCTTGCCACTGCGCCGGTCTGAGGCGACTCTGCGTTCTACGCTCATGGTCGTGATCTGCTGTTGAAGATGGGGATGGGGTGCCTGGCACCCACGCGGCCCTGTGGGGGCGGGTGAGGTGCTTTGCTCGCAGTCTGCCCGAGTTGATGCTGTTTGCAAATCAGAAAACAACCTCCTGTGATGCGCTGCGCTGGACGCTGAGCCCTTGCAGATTCCCCATGTTGGGGAAGCGCATCGCACCGCATTGATGCGTCTTTGCCCTGCGGCGTGAGAAAACAGCTTCGGTAGCGCCAGTTTTCGCTCTGAAGTGGTTTTCGCGCTTTTTCGCCCGGGGGTGAAACGTCGGCATGGATATTGCTGAAATGTTGTTGATCCCTCGGTAATGCTGCCCCGGGGTCCCATGAAATCCTCCGCTAACGATGGCGGAACCCAAGCGAGTGGTGGGCACGTTGGCCCATCGTTTGGTTGTTCCAACCCACGCCCGTGTTGTCTGCGGAGGGTGAGGTGTCATGCTGCCCTGTTGGGGCAGGCAAGGCGCACATCCTGTATCCCCCAGCGGCGCAACGGGCCATTGCAGGATGAAAAGCATGAAGATTGTTCTTATCGGCCACGGCATGGTGGGCCACAAGTTCCTGGAAAGCCTGGCGGAAACGGGCCTGTCCCATGTGGACGTGACGGTGCTGTGCGAAGAGCCCCGGGCAGCTTATGACCGAGTGCATTTGTCCGAATTTTTCAGTGGCAAGACGGCTGAGGACCTCTCGCTGGTCGAGCCTGGTTTCTTTGATCGAACAGGCTTTTCGCTGCGCCTTGGGACGCGTGCCGCGTCCATCGACCGGCGCACCTGCACCGTGACCACCGTCAGCGGCGAGGTCTTCCCCTACGACAAGCTGGTGCTGGCTACGGGCTCCAACCCCTTCGTGCCGCAGGTGCCGGGGCGTGACCGTGACCATTGCTTCGTCTACCGCACCATCGAGGACCTGGAGGCCATGCAGGCCTCGGGAGCCAAATCCAAAACCGGTGTGGTGGTGGGCGGTGGCCTGCTGGGCCTGGAATGCGCCAAGGCGCTGCGCGACATGGGCCTGGAAACCCACGTGGTCGAGTTTGCGCCCCGCCTGATGGCCGTGCAGGTCGATGAGGGCGGCGGGCGTGTGCTCAAGGCCAAGATCGAGGAGCTGGGCGTGCAGGTGCACACCGGCCGCAACACGCAAGAGATCACCGATGGCGCACGCGCACGCCACCGCATGAAGTTCGCGGACGATTCGTACCTGGAGACCGACATGATCGTGTTCTCTGCGGGCATCCGCCCGCGCGACGAACTGGCCCGCCAGTGTGTACTGGCCATCGGCCCGCGCGGTGGTGTCGCCATCGACAGCGCTTGCCGCACGAGCGACCACAACGTGTATGCCATTGGCGAATGTGCGTCCTGGAACGAACAGACTTTTGGCCTGGTGGCACCTGGCTACGACATGGCGCGGGTGGCGGCACGCCATATCGCGGGTGAAGTGGATGCCGCCTTTGTGGGGGCCGACATGAGCACCAAGCTCAAGCTCATGGGGGTGGATGTGGCCAGCATCGGCGACGCGCATGGCAAGACGCCGCACAGCCGCAGCTGCCAGTACGTGGATGAACGTCGGCAGGTCTACAAGAAGATCGTCATCAGCGAAGACGGCAAGCAGTTGCTGGGCGCCGTGCTGATCGGTGACGCCACCGAATATGGCACGCTGCTGCAGATGGCGCTCAACGGTATCGCGCTGCCCGAGGACCCCGAGTTCCTGATTTTCCCGTCCGGCGACGGCAAGGCCAAGCCTGGCCTGGGCGTGGAGGCGCTGCCTGATACAGCACAGATCTGCTCTTGCAACAACGTCACCAAGGGCGGCATTTGCGCTGCTGTGGGCAATGGCGCCTGTACCATCGCCGAGATGAAGGCCTGCACCAAGGCGGGCGCTACCTGCGGTGGCTGCGTGCCCTTGGTCACCCAGGTCATGAAGGCCGAAATGGCACGCCGTGGCATGGCCGTGAACAACCACATCTGCGAGCACTTCGCGTACTCGCGCCAGGAGATCTACCACCTGGTGCGTGTGGGGCAGATCAAGAGCTTCGACGACCTGCTGGCCAAGCACGGCAAAGGGCTGGGTTGCGACATCTGCAAGCCCGTGGCGGCCAGCGTGTTCGCCTCGTGCTGGAACGAATTCGTGCTCAAGAAGGACCTGGCAAGCCTGCAGGACAGCAACGACTACTACCTGGGCAACATCCAGAAGGACGGCTCCTACTCGGTGGTGCCGCGCATGCCTGGTGGCGAGGTCACCCCCGACGGCCTGATCGCCGTGGGCCAGGTGGCCAAGAAGTACGGCCTGTACACGAAGGTCACGGGCGGTGCGCGCGTGGACATGTTTGGCGCGCGGGTTGAGCAATTGCCGTTGATCTGGGAAGAGCTGATTGCCGCTGGTTTCGAGTCCGGCCATGCCTATGGGAAGTCCCTGCGCACCGTGAAGAGCTGTGTGGGCTCGACCTGGTGCCGCTATGGCGTGCAGGACAGCGTGGGCCTGGCTGTGGAGCTGGAGAATCGCTACAAGGGCCTGCGCGCCCCGCACAAGATCAAGTTCGGCGTCTCGGGCTGCACGCGCGAATGCGCCGAGGCCCAGGGCAAGGACATCGGCGTCATCGCCACCGAGAAGGGCTGGAACCTCTACATCTGCGGCAACGGCGGCATGAAGCCGCGCCATGCCGAGCTGTTCGCGTCCGACCTCTCGAAGGAAGAGCTGGTGCGCATGATCGACCGGGTGCTAATGTTCTACGTGCGCACGGCCGACCGGCTGCAGCGCACCAGCACCTGGCGCGAAAACCTTGAAGGCGGTCTGGACTACCTCAAGGACGTGCTGCAAAAAGACAGCCTGGGCCTGTGTGCTGAGCTGGAGTCGCAGATGCAGAACGTGGTGAATACCTACCAGTGCGAATGGAAGACGGCCGTGACCGACCCCGAGACGCGCAAGCGCTTCCGCTCCTTCGTGAACAGCGAGAAAGCCGATGAGAACGTGCTGTTTGTGGAAGAGCGCGGCCAGATCCGCCCGGCGCGTGCCGAAGAGCGCGGCCAGACTTCGGCCAAGGTCATCCCCATCCACCAAGCCGCTTGAAGAAAGACGAGAACACCATGAGCGCACTCCCCATGACCAGCACCGACTCCTCCCTTGCCTGGACCGACATTTGCGCGGTCGATGACATCCTGCCCAGCACCGGCGTATGCGCCCTGGTGGCCAGCCGCCATGTGGCGGTGTTCCGCGTCGGCACAGACCAGTTTTTTGCCATCGACAACGTGGACCCCAAGTCTGGCGCCAGCGTGCTGGCCCGGGGCCTGGTGGGCAGCATTGGCGACCGTGTGGTGGTGGCCTCGCCGCTGTACAAAAACCACTTCGACCTGCGGACCGGCGAATGCCTGGAGACACCGGCGCAATCGGTGAGTGCCCACAGCGTGCGCGCTGTGGGTGGTCGTGTCAGCGTGGCTTTGGCCTGACACAATCGCAGTCAGGTCGCGGCACGCCTGCTGCGCCACAACCACCCAGGAATCCTGCATGCCAGACCCGGCCGCGCCTTTGTCGGTATCGAACCTTGTGCTCCGCTCCAAGCAGCTGGAGATCGACGCCGTGCGCCACCTTGCCAGCCGTGCCGAGCTGGTGGACGTGATCGGGCAGCTGATCCAGGGCCTGCAGCGGGAGCGGGGCGTCTCGGGCGCGTATCTGGCCTCCAAGGCCCTGCGGTTTGTCGATGTGCGGCTGCGTGTCATCGACGAGGTTGCGCCCCTGGAGGCGCGGCTGCGCGAAGTGTTTGCACAGCACATCGAGCCGGGGCAGGGCGCCACCGCCAAGGCGCTGTCGCTGATGGCATGGGCCCTGCTGGGCCTGGAGTCGCTGCCCGCGCTGCGCACCCAGATCGAGCGGCAGGCCATGTCAGCGCACGACTCCGTGGCGGCCTACAGCCACCTCATTGCGGGGCTGATTGAGTTGGTATTCCACGTGGCCGATGCGGCGGGCCTGCCCAGCGTGTCGCGCATGCTGGTGGCCTTGCTGCACCTGGTGCAGGCCGAGGAAGAGGCGGGCCAGGAGCGTGCGCTGGGAGCCTTGCTGTATGCGTCTGGCAGCAGCAACGAGGCGCACCAGCAGCGGGTGATTCACCTCATCGACGCGCAGGAGCGCAGCCTGCGTGTGTTCTCTGAGTTTGCCGAACCCGCGCTGCGTGCCCGTTGGGAGCAGCAGCAACTGGTGCCTGCCGCCGCCCAGCTGGAGCGCCTTCGTCGCGCGCTGTGCGTGGCCAGACCGGGGGCGGCGCTCGACAGCGACCTCAGCGACACCTGGTTTGACCTGTGCTCCGAGCGCATCAGCGCGCTGTGGCACCTGCAGGTGGATCTTGTCAAACGCCTGCGCGAAGACTGCGAGGCGCGCATCCTGGAGGCCCAGCAGGACCTGCAGGATTCCAAGGGCCTGCTGCGTGGCCTGCGCGACAACCCGCCACAGCGCACCCATGCGGTGGACCGTTTTTTCGACATGGCCCAGGTGCCATCAGCCATGCCGGACCCCGTCGGTGCGGCTGCCCACGCAGGCGAATCGGCCTCGCTGGTGGACCTGCTGCAGAGCCAGTCCGCGCGCATGGCCAGCATGGAGGCGGAGCTGGAGGTCGCCCGCCGCACGCTCAATGAGCGCAAGGTGATCGAGCGGGCCAAGGGGGTGCTGATGGCGCGGCTGGGCATGAACGAGGAAGTGGCCTTCCGGGCACTGCAGAAAACCTCTATGGACCAGAACCGCCGCCTGTTGGAGGTGGCCGAGGCCACGCTGTCGCTGCCGGATTTTGCGTTTGCGCAGCAGGGCGCTCAAAACCCCAAGTCCGGGTCCTGAGGATGTTTTGTTGGGGGGCATCGTCGGCGGCCATGCCTGCGCACCGCTGTGCTTGATGGCGCCGATGCTCTGAGTTCGCCGAGAAAGAATGCTTCTGTCAGGCCCATGAAAAAAGCCCTGACTCTTGCGAATCAGGGCTTTTTATCTGGTGCCGGAGAGATGAATCGAACACCCGACCTTCTCATTACGAATGAGCTGCTCTACCGACTGAGCTACACCGGCGTAAGCCTCAAATTATAGCGTGGAATGGTAGCTTGTCACGCGCTCGACCTCATTTTTTGAGCCGAGGATCACGCTCACGCGCTCGTGCAATTGGGTGGGCTGGATGTCCAGGATGCGCTGCTTGCCGTTGGTGGCCGCGCCCCCGGCTTGCTCGACCAGCCAGCCCATGGGGTTGGCTTCGTACATCAGGCGCAGCTTGCCGGGCTTGTTGGGCTCGCGCTTGTCCCAGGGGTACATGAAGACGCCGCCACGGGTCAGGATGCGGTGCACGTCGGCCACCATGCTGGCAATCCAGCGCATGTTGAAGTCCTTGCCGCGCGGGCCTTCCTTGCCCTGCAGGCATTCGTCGATGTAGCGCTTCACGGGCTCGTCCCAGTGGCGCATGTTGCTCATGTTGATCGCGAATTCCTTGGTGTCCTCGGGAATGCGGATGTTCTCTTCGGTCAGCACGAAGGAGCCTTGTTCGCGGTCGAGCGTGAACATGGCCACGCCGTCGCCCACGGTGAGTACCAGCGTGGTCTGTGGGCCGTAAATGCAGTAGCCCGCAGCCACTTGCTGCGTGCCGGGTTGCAGGAAGTCGCCTTCCTCCACGCCCCGGTCACCGTCGGGCTTCTTCAGCACGCTGAAGATGGTGCCGATGCTCACGTTCACGTCGATGTTGCTGGAGCCGTCGAGGGGATCGAACAGCAGCAGGTATTCGCCTTGCGGGTAGCGGTTGGGCACCAGGTAGATGCCGTCCATTTCTTCGGACGCCATGGCCGCCAGGTGGCCCCCCCATTCGTTGGCTTCGATCAGCACCTCGTTGGCGATGATGTCGAGTTTTTTCTGGATCTCGCCCTGCACGTTTTCGCTGCTGGCTGTGCCCAGCACGCCGCCCAGCGCGCCTTTGTTCACGGCGTGGCTGATGCTTTTGCAGGCGCGGGCCACCACTTCGAGCAGCAGGCGCAGTTGTGAGGGGATGAGGCCGTCCACCCGTTGCTGCTCAACGAGGTAGCGGGTCAGGCTGATGCTTTTTGCCATGGGTCTTTGCTTTCAGATGGATTAGTCGGCCAGAGCGCGGGTGACAACCTCGCGCACGTCGTTGGACAGATCGGGCTTGGCGGCAACGCGGGCGATGGCCTCGCGGGCGGCGCTGCGCCAAGGGTCTGCCAGCTTCTTCCAGCGGTCGAGTGCGCGCGCAAGGCGGGCTGCGACCTGCGGGTTGATGGCATCCAGCTCGATCACGCGGTCGCTCCAGAACACGTAGCCCGCAGCATCCGCACGGTGGAAGGCGCCGGGGTTGGCGCTGCAGTAGCTGAAGATCACGCTGCGCGCGCGGTTGGGGTTCTTGAGACTGAAGTCCGGGTGCTGCATGAGCTGGCGCACGGCGGGCAGCACATTGCCGCCCCGGTCTGGCGCACCTGCCTGCAGGGCAAACCACTTGTCGATGACCAGGGGCTCGTCCTTGAACATGGCGTGAAAGCGCGCGAGGGCCGGTGCTGCGAGTTCGCTGCCACTGGCCACCAGGGCGGTGAGCGCGTTGAAGCGGTCCGTCATGTTGCCCGCCACCTTGAAGCGCTGGTAGGCCTTGCCCGGCCAGATGGCATCACCGGTGCGCTGGGCCGCAATGCACAGCATGTGCAGCGCCAGGCCGCTGAGCGCGCGGCGGCCGGAGGAGACGGGGTCGGGGCGGTAGCCACCGGTGTCCTGGTTCTGCTCCCAGGCCCATTCCCAGTCGGCCTGCAGCGAGACGGCCAGTTGCTCGCGCATGGCTTCGCGCACGGCGTGGATGCGCTGGGGGTCCACCACGTCCTGCTGCTCGGCGATGTAGGTTTCGGACGGCAGGGTGAGCACCAGTTCCTTGAACGCTGCATCCAGCGAGGGGTTGCGCAGCACGGTGCGCATGGCGTCTACAAACTCTGCGGGCAGAATTTGATGCTCAAATCGGCCGTTACCGCCTGTCTGTAAAGCATTGTTTGCTATTGAATTAATAGCGATTCGCAGTGCCAGGCGCTGGCCCGCTTCCCAGCGGTTGAAGGCGTCGGTGTCGTGTGCGAGCAAGGCCAGCAGCTGTGCGTCGGTGTAGTCGATGTCCAGCACCACGGGCGCGCTGAAACCGCGCAGCAGCGAGGGCACAGGTTCGGCATCGAGGTTGGTGAAAGTCAGCGTCTGCGATGCCTCGGTGAGCACGACCACGCGCGATGTGCTGCCCGACGACCCTTCGCCCGACAGATGCAAGGGCAGGGCGGCGCCGGTGCGGGCGTCGATCAGGCCCAGGTCCACCGGGATGACGAAGGGCAGTTTCTCGCTCTGGCCGGGCGTGGGAGCGCAGCTTTGCGACAGCGTGAGTGCGTAGCAGCGCGTGGCGGCGTCGTAGCGGCCCGTGGCGCGCACGCGGGGCGTGCCGACCTGGCTGTACCAGCGCTTGAACTGGGCCAAGTGCTGCGTGAGCGGGCTGGCCGGGTTGGCGTCGGCTATTGATCGCACGAAGTCGTCGCAGGTCACGGCCTGGCCGTCGTGGCGTTCGAAGTACAGCTTCATGCCCTTGGCAAAGCCTTCGCGGCCCACCAGGTTGTGCTGCATGCGCACGACCTCGGCACCCTTTTCGTAGATGGTGACGGTGTAGAAGTTGTTGATCTCGACGTAGCTGTCGGGCCGCACCGGGTGGGCCATGGGGCCTGCGTCTTCGGGGAACTGCGCGGTGCGCAGCACACGCACGTCTTCGATGCGCTTGACGGCGCGGGCCGACGGGCTGCCCGCCAGGTCCATGCTGAATTCCTGGTCGCGGAAGACGGTGAGGCCTTCTTTCAAGGAGAGCTGGAACCAGTCGCGGCAGGTCACGCGGTTGCCGGTCCAGTTGTGGAAGTACTCGTGGCCGACCACGCTTTCAATGTTGGCGAAGTCGGTGTCGGTGGCCGTGGATTCGCTGGCCAGAACGTACTTCGTGTTGAAGATGTTCAGGCCCTTGTTCTCCATCGCGCCCATGTTGAAGTCGCTGGTGGCGACGATCATGAAGCGCTCCAGGTCCAGCGGCAGGCCAAAGCGGGCTTCGTCCCAGGCCACGCTGTACATCAGCGAGTTCATGGCGTGTTCGGTCTTGCCCAGGTCGCCGGGGCGCACATACACCTGCAGCAGGTGGTTGGAGCCCGAGCGGCTCTTGATGAGCTGCTCGCGCGCCACCAGCTTGCCCGCCACCAACGCGAACAGGTAGCAGGGCTTCTTGTGCGGGTCCACCCATTTGGCGAAGTGCCGTGCGCCATTGGGGCCGTCTTCCAGCGCGCCGCTGTCCACCAGGTTGCCGTTGCTGAGCAGCACCGGGTACTGGGCCTTGTCGGCGCGCAGCGTGACGGTGTAGCTGGCCATCACATCGGGCCGGTCCAGGAAGTAGGTGATGCGGCGGAAGCCCTCGGCCTCGCACTGCGTGAAGAACGTGCCCTGGCTCACATACAGGCCCATGAGCTGGGTGTTCTTGGCGGGGCAGCAGGTGGTGAAGATTTCGAGCGCGAAGGGCTCTTCGCCTTCGGGCAGGTTCTCCAGCACCAGGCGGGCGCCCTCCATCTTGAACGAGGTGCCCTGGCCGTTGACCAGCACGCGCGCCAGGTTCAGCTCGTCGCCGTCCAGCTTCAGCGGCTCGGCTGCCACGTCGGGGTTGCGGCGCAGCACCATGCGGTTGAGCACGCGGGTCTTGTTCGGGTCCAGGTCGAAGGTGAGTTCGACGCTGTCGATCCAGTAGGCGGGGGCGGTGTAGTCCTCGCGGCGGATGGCGATGGTCTGGCCTGCTCCGTCTCCACTTCCGTCTGCGCTATGCAGTTGCAACATGGATGCTCTCCAGAAAGTCGGTGTTCATGAGTTCGGTGTAGTCGCGCACGGCGGCCAGCACATGTGGCCCGGCCAGTTGCTCGGGTGTGTGGGTGCTGCAGATGGCCACGGCGCGCATGCCTGCGCGGCGCGCGGCTTCGATGCCAAAGGGCGCGTCTTCAAAGACGATGCAGTGTGCCGGGTCGGCCGCAATGCGGCGTGCGGCCTCCAGAAAAATGGCGGGTTGGGGCTTGCCGGGCAGGCCCTCGTCACCGCGCACGATGGCTTGCGGCGCAGGCTCCAGCCCCAGGTGGCCCAGGGCGAATTCCACGTTGCCGATGTCGCCCGCCGTGCCCACCGCCACTTTGAGGCCACGCGCACGCACCTGGGCTGCAAACTGGCGAAAGCCCGCTACTTCGGTAAAGCGGGGCGCGAACAGTTCGCGGTAGATGGTTTCTTTTTCGTGCGTGAGCGCGTCGGCCTCGTCCTGCGACACGGCACGGCCCAGCAGTTCCACGATGCACTCGGTGCCGTTCTTGCCGGTGGTGCGGGCCATGAGGTCGGGCACGTCGATGTCCATGCCCCGGCGGCGTGCAAACTCGACCCACGCCTGGGCGTGCCAGGGCATGGAGTCGATCATGGTGCCGTCCATGTCGAAGATGATGGCTTCGACGTGCATCACACGCCTTGCTTCAACGACGCTTCGATGAACGCGTCCAGATCACCATCCAGCACCTTCTGCGTGGCCGAGATTTCGACGTTGGTGCGCAGGTCCTTGATGCGGCTGTTGTCCAGCACGTAGCTGCGGATCTGGTGGCCCCAGCCCACGTCGGTCTTGGTGTCTTCCAGCTTTTGCTGCTCTTCCATGCGCTTGCGCATCTCGAAGTCATACAGGCGGCTGCGCAGGCGCTGCCAGGCCACGTCACGGTTGCTGTGCTGGCTGCGGCCGTCCTGGCACTGCACCACGATGCCCGTGGGGATGTGCGTCAGGCGCACGGCCGAGTCGGTCTTGTTGATGTGCTGGCCGCCCGCGCCGGAGGCACGGAAGGTGTCGGTGCGAACGTCGGCCGGGTTGATGTTGATCTCGATGGAGTCGTCGATCTCGGGGTAGACGAACAGCGACGCAAACGAGGTGTGGCGGCCGCCCGAGCTGTCGAACGGGCTCTTGCGCACCAAGCGGTGCACGCCGGTTTCGGTGCGCAGCAGGCCAAAGGCGTATTCGCCCTCGATCTTGATCGTGGCGCTCTTGATGCCGGCCACGTCGCCCGGGGTTTCGTCTTCGACCGTGGCCTTGAAGCCCTTGCGTTCGGCGTACTTGAGGTACTGGCGCAGCAGCATGCTGGCCCAGTCGCAGGCCTCGGTGCCACCGGCACCTGCCTGGATGTCCACAAAGCAGTTGAGCGGGTCGGCCTCGTTGCGGAACATGCGGCGGAACTCCAGCTCTTCCACCGCCGCGCGCATCGTGGCGGCTTCCGACTCGATGGTCAAAAGGCCGGCTTCATCGCCTTCCTCTTTGCTCATCTCATACAGCTCGGCGTTGTCGGCCAGATCGCGGGTGAGCTTGTCCAGCGTGACGACCACGCTGGAGAGCGATTTTTGTTCCTTGCCCAGCTCCTGGGCCTTCTTCGGATCGTTCCAGACCGAAGGGTCTTCCAGCGATGCGTTTACCGTGCGCAGGCGTTCGAATTTGGCATCGAAGTCAAAGATACCTCCGTAACTCTGCCGTGCGCAGAGCCAGGTCGCTGAGGGTGGTGCCGATGAGGTTGATGCGTTCTGCGTCCATGGTTCTTGTCCTGCGTGTTCTGTTGAATAACCCGCGATTTTCTCATGGGACAAGCAAAGTGCCCCGCCAAAGCCCTGCGATGGGCGTTGGCGCGCAAAGGCCCGGGCCCGCCGGGCCGCTGCGGATGTGCTGTTAAATCAAAAACGATAGCTAAAAAGGCTTATCCGACGCGCGGTAGGGCCTGTTTTTGCTTGAATCTTTGCTAGGCCTGCTCCAGAAACTCCTCGATCAGGCGCGCCACCTGCGCAGGCTGGTCGTGGTGCAGCATGTGCGCGGCGTCGTGCACCACGGCCGTGCGGCAGTTGCGCACATGGGTCAGGCGCTGGTGGTATTCGTCCAGCGTGTAGCGGCCCTTCCACCACTGGCTCAGGCTGTCGTCGCTGGCCTCCACGGCCAGCACGGGGGCGGCGATGTTCTTGTACAGCTCCATCGCTTCGTCCAGCCGGTAGAGCTGGGCGCTGGTGATCTTGTGGGCCGGGTCGCCCAGGATTTCCCACTGGCCTTGCGCGTTGGGCAGCGCCCAGTGGCCCGCGAGCCATTGGGCCTTGTCCTCGGACAGGCGCGGGTTGGTCTTCATCAGCCTGCGGGCCACGCCGTCCTGACTGTCATAGCCCTTGAGGGCCATGTCGCCGGTGTGCAGCTGCTTGATCTCGTCGATCCACTGCGCATACCGCTTGGGCGCCTGGTCGGGCTGCGTGGCGGGCAAGCCAAAGCCCTCCAGGTTCACCAGGCGGCGGATGCGTTCGGGCCGCACGCCCGCATACATCATGGCCACGTTGCCGCCCATGCTGTGGCCCACCAGGTCAATGGCTTCGCCGGGGGCGTAGTGGTCCAGCAGCAGGTCCAGGTCGGCCAGGTAGTCGGCAAACACATAGTGGTCCACGGGCGCGCCGGTGGTCAGGCCAAAACCGCGCCAGTCGGGCGCGATGATGCGGCGCTCGTGCTGCAGCGCGTCCACCGTGAACTGGTACGAGGCGCTCACGTCCATCCAGCCGTGCAGAAGCACCAGCGTGGGCAGCGGGCTGGTGTCGGGGCCCCAGTGGCGGACGTGGTAGCTCAGGTGGCGCATGGCCAGCGTGCTGCTGCGCGAGGGTTTGAGAACTTGGTACATGTTCCGCGAATGGTAAGTCGATGGTGCGCCCACCCCGGTGCCCGGCTGTCACCAAGGAGTCCGGCGCCCGGCAGGTTTTGGCGTTCGCTTGTACCATCGCCAGCCACGGCCGCCGCAGGCCGCGTTTATCCCGATCATCTGGAGCTTTCACCGCATGAACACAGTCCGCTTGGGTCAGAGTGACCTGCTTGTCACCCCCATTTGCCTGGGCACCATGACCTTCGGCGAGCAGGTCAATGAAGCCGATTCCCACGCCATCCTGAGCCAGTCGCTCGCGCGCGGCGTGAACTTCATCGACACGGCCGAGATGTATTCAGTGCCCGCCAAGGCCGAGACCTTCGGCGCCACCGAGACCATCATCGGCAACTGGTTTGCCAAGAACCCCGGCGCGCGCCAGAAGCTGGTGGTGGCGACCAAGGTGGCCGGCCCCTCGCGCGGCATGCCCTGGGTGCGCGAGGGCAAGGGCATGACCCCGGCCGACATCGTGGCATCGTGCGAGGCCAGCCTGCGCCGCCTGCAGACCGATGTGATCGACCTCTACCAGATCCACTGGCCCGAGCGCCATGTGCCCGCGTTCGGTAACCTGTATTACGACCCCGCCAAGGAAACCTCGCAAACCCCCATCCGCGAGCAGCTCGAAGCGCTGGCCGGGCTGGTGAAGGCGGGCAAGGTGCGCTATGTCGGTCTGTCGAACGAAACCCCCTACGGCGTGCACGAGTTCGTGCGCCTGGCCGAGCAACACGGCCTGCCGCGCGTGGCCACGGTGCAGAACCCGTATTGCCTGATCAACCGCACCTGGGAAAACGGCATGGACGAAACCTGCCACCGCCTGGATGTGTCGCTGCTGGCGTACTCGCCCCTGGGCTTTGGCCTGCTGACGGGCAAGTACGACGAGAGCGGCACCACCGGCCCCAACGCCCCCCAAGGCGCGCGCATTGCCACCTATGAATCGGTGCGCAAGCAGCGCTGGGGCCGTCCCGAGGCGCTGGCTGCCTCGCGCCGCTACAACGCGCTGGCCCGCGCCAATGGCATGACCCCCACGCAGATGGCGCTGGCGTTCTGCTACACCAAGTGGCAGGTGGCCAGCACCATCATCGGCGTGACGTCGGTGGCGCAGCTGGACGAAGACCTGAACGCCTGGGGCACCACGCTGTCGCCCGAAGTGCTGAAGGAAATCGACGCGATCCGCTGGGAGCTGCGCGACCCGGCTTTGTAATGGCTCCCCCCTGAGTCGCCTGCGGCGCCTTCCCCCTGAGGGGGACGACACCATCGCTGCGGGGCGGCCCTTGCTGGGTGTCTCTCGCTTGGGCCGCGCCAGTTTTGGCGGCTGTTGCTTACCGTTCAAGCATCCGTTGTAGTTTGTGCTGCCAAGGCGCCTTCCCGCCACGGCGTGCCTTGCGGCTCGCCCAGGTCCCAGAATAACCCGGCCATCACCGCCAGCCCTTCGCGCGCCACGGGCGCCAGCAAATGTTCGTTGGGCGCATGCTGGGCGCAGGCGGGGTACGAGTGGGGCACCCACAGCGTGGGCAGGCCCAGCTGGTCGGCAAAGATGTCGTTGGGCAGCGAGCCTGCCAGGTTCGGCAGCAGCGTGGCGGGCTGGCCTGCGCTGGCCTGCAGCGAGGCCATCGTCCAGTCCACCCAGGGGTTGTGCAGATCGAGCCGCGTGGCGCCGCAGAGCATGCCCATGGTGATCTCGACCTGGCTGAAACCGTGCGCGTCCAGGTGTTCGCGCAGCGTGGCTTGCACGTTCTGCCAGTTGGTGCCCACCACAAAACGCAGCTGGCAATGTGCCACTGCCTGCGCGGGGATGGCGTTGATCGGCCGCTGCGCATTGCCCGCGCCCAGCGCCAGCACCTCCAGCGTGTTCCAGCCCACCAGCTGTTCGGCGGGTGTCAGGCCAGGCTCGCCCCAGCCGGGCGTGAGCGCCGGGGCGTCGGCATCGGCGCCGATCACCACGTCTTTGAGCGCCGTGCGCAGCTTGTCGGGCACTGCAGGCGGCAGCAGGCCTTTGACGAGGATGCGGCCCTTCGCGTCCACCAGCGTGGCCAGTGCGTGGGTGAGCACCGTGGCCGGGTTGGCCAACACGCCGCCCCAGTTGCCCGAGTGGTAGGCCTTGTCGCGACTGCGCACGGTAAGCGCAAAGTTGATCGCACCGCGTGATCCCAGGAAGAGGGTGGGGTGGCCCGCATTCACCCGGGGGCCGTCGCTGGCTACAAACAGGTCGGCCCGCAGTGCCTCGCGGTGCGCTTCGCAGAAGGCGCCCAGGCCGGGCGAGCCCGCCTCTTCACCCATTTCCATGAGCAGCGTCACGTTGTAGCCCAGGCGGCCGCCCCGGGCCTCAATGGTGTGGGCGAGTGCGGCCAGGCTCACGGTGTGCTGGCCCTTGTTGTCGGCCGTGCCCCGGCCGTACCAGCGCTCGCCTTCGATGGTCAGCTCCCAGGGCGAGAGGCCCTCGCGCCATTGGGCGTCCTGCCCGTTGACCACGTCGCCATGGCCGTAGGTGAGCACGGTGGGCAGGGCGGGGTCTTCCACACGTCGGGCCACCAAAAAGGGGCCGCCTTGGGGTGAGGGGTTGTCGAGCACCTGGCACTCAAAACCCAGGGGGGTGAGCCAGGGCACCATTTCGTCGGTGAGGTAGGCGCGCAACTCGGGCGGCACCTTGCCGGTGTCGCTTTCGGTGCGCCAGGCCACGCGGCGGCGCAGGTCGGTGGCAAATTGGCCATCGTCAAAGTAGCGCTGGACGTTGTCGATCAATTGTTGGCGTGTCATGGTGCGGGTCCTGTTCTGGTGTTCGTCAGTCCACCACGATCTTGGCGCGGTGGGCCAGTGCGCGGTAGCGGCCGATTTCGTTATCCATGGCTGCGTGCATGGCTTTGGGGCCCAAAAACACGGGTTCCATGCCCTGGGCGCGGATCTGTTCCTGCAGGTGGGGGTCGCGCATCGCGGCTTCCACTTCCTAGATCAGCTTGTTCACGATGGGTGCGGGTGTGCGTGCTGGCGCGGCCACGGCATACCAGCCGTCAAAGGCGGCATCCGGCAGCTTTTGCTCTGTCACGGTGGGCACTGAGGGCAGGGCGCGAGCGCGTTCGTTGCCCGCAATCGCCAGCGCCCGCAGCTTGCCGGAGCGCACATGGGGTGCTGCGCTGGCCACGGTGTCGATGGCCATCTGGATCTCGCCGCCGATCAGGCCCATCATGGCCTGCGCGCTGCCCCGGTAGGGCACGTCTTGCAGGCGCACGTCCGCCGCCTGCTCTAGCAGCGCACCGACCAGGTGCGGGGCCGAGCCCGAGCCGAACGTGGCGTAGTTGATGGTTTTGGGCGCCGCCTTGGCCGCCGCCAGCAGCGCGGCCAGGTCCTTGTAGGGCGCGTTGGCGTTGACCACGATCACGAGCGGTGCGCGCGCCACGATAGCCACGGGGGCGAGGTCTTTGAGCGGGTCATAAGGCAGTTTGTGGCGCAGCGCGGCGTTCACGGTGTAGCTGGTGGAGCCTGACACCAGCAGCGTGTAGCCATCGGGTTCGGCCTTCACCACAGTCTCGGTGCCAATGATGGTGGAGGCACCGGGTTTGTTGTCGGTGACCACTGGCTGGCCCAGGCGCGCAGACAGCTTCTGGCCCAGGGCGCGGGCCACGGCATCGGTGCCGCCGCCGGGCGGGAAGGGCACCACCACACGCACAGAGCGCTGGGGCCAGGCATCCGATGGTGAGGGGGTCTGGGCATGCGAAAGGTTGCTGACGCTGGCGAGGGCGGCCAGGGCTGCGGACAACAACGAGGCTCGAACAAGGTATTTCATGCGGACTCCGGTGGGAAGTGCCCTGGCACCAACGGGTGCGGCGGGGCATGGGTGAATTGGAGTCTCAAGCCATGCAAGATGGATGCTGGTTTACCATTGCTTTGAATAGAGATTTGGCAACTGACCATTGCCTTTTTGTGATTGGATACGCCGTGGCCGTTTCATTGCTCAGCCTGCCTCTGCGCTACTTCTTGGAGGTGGCGCGCACCGGCTCCGTCAACCAGGCCGCGCAGCGCCTGCACGTGGCGGCGTCGGCGGTGAGCCGCCAGCTGGGCAAGCTGGAAGACAGCCTGGGCGTGGTCCTGTTCGAGCGCCAGGCGCGCGGCATGACCCTGACCGAAGCGGGCACCCGGTTGCTTGCCCACGCCAGTGCACACGATGCACAGGCGCTCGAGCTGGTGGAGCAACTGCAGGATTTGTCGGCCCAAGGGGCTTTGCGGGTGCGGCTGGCCTGCACCGAAGGGTTTGCGGCCGCTTTCATGCCGCTGGTGATGGCGGGGTTTCGGCAGGCGCACCCGCAGGTGCAGCTGCAATTGCAGGTGGCGGTGCCGCAGGAGGTGTCGGCCCTGGTGCTGCGGGGCGAGGTCGATCTGGCGCTGAAGTACAGCACCGCGCCCGAAAAGGGCTTGCAGGTGCTGCATTCGGCGATTGCCCCCATCTATGCCGTCATGCCCGCGCAACATCCGCTGGCCCGCCAGCGCAGCGTGAGCGTGGCCGATGTGGTGCGTTACCCGCTGCTGCTGGGCGCGGCCAATACCACGGGGCGGCAGCTGTTCGATCTGAGCTGTGCGGTGCAGGGGCTGCGCTACGTGCCTGCGGTGGAGAGCAATTTTTCATCGGCACTGCTGCCGCTGCTCAGCGGGCAGGATGTGGTGCTGGCCAGCTACCTCACGGCGGCGCGCTGGGTGGAGGCGGGCCTGCTCGCCGCCCGGCCGTTTGACGAAGCCCAGTTGCAGCAGCGGCGCCTGCAGGTGCTGGCCGCCGAGGGGCGGGTGCCATCCGCCCTGGTGGAGCTGTTCACCAAAGCGCTGGTGGTGGCCATTGAGGAGTACGGCAAGCGCAAGGTGGGGCGGCGCCGCAAGGCCGCCGCGGCGCCAACTACGGTGTTCTGACACTCTGCAACGGGTTCCGGCGCGTTCACATTTGGATACGGATACCATCGGTGCCCTATCCGCACCACACCATGGCCAAGAAAGAACACGTTTCCGAGACCCAAGCCACCCAGCTGCTCAAGGCGAACAAGGTGGCTTTCACCGAACACCCTTATGAGTACCTGGAGCACGGCGGCGCCATGCACAGCGCCGAGGTGCTGGGCCTGGACCCCTTCACCGTGGTCAAGACCCTGGTGATGCAGGACCAGGACGCCAAGCCGCTCTTGGTG
Source organism: Acidovorax sp. GW101-3H11 (assembly GCF_001633105.1). GTDB lineage: Bacteria > Pseudomonadota > Gammaproteobacteria > Burkholderiales > Burkholderiaceae_C > Acidovorax. The sequence continues at coordinate 907,640 of NZ_LUKZ01000009.1, read as the reverse complement.
CTGATGCACGGCAACCGCAAGGTGTCCACCAAGAACCTCGCGCGCCAGATCGGTGCCAAGTCGGTCGAGCCCTGTGCACCCGAGGTGGCCAACCGGCACAGCGGCTACCTGGTGGGCGGCACATCGCCTTTTGGCACGCGGCGCACCATGCCGGTCTATATCGAGGAAACCATCCTGGCGCTGCCCCGCATTGCCATCAATGGCGGGCGCCGGGGTTTTCTGGTGCAGCTGGACCCGCAGGTGTGTGTGCAGTTGCTGGGCGCCAAACCCGTGCAATGTGCGCTGGCAGAATAGGCCGCCGCGCGATACAGCCCGTCAGAAGGCTGACCATTTGATTTCCAAGGAGTTGCTTTGACCGCCGTTTATCCCGTTCTCGCCGCTGTGGCTGCCTACCTGCTGGGCTCGCTGTCGTTTGCCGTCATCGTGACGCGGGTCATGGGCCTCTCTGACCCGCGCACCTATGGCAGCAAGAACCCGGGCGCTACCAACGTGCTGCGTTCGGGCTCCAAGGCCGCCGCCATCATCACGCTGCTGCTGGACGCCGTGAAGGGCTGGCTGCCCGTGGCGCTGGTGATGTGGTTTGGCCACCCCTACGGCCTGGAGGATGGCACCGTGGCCCTGGTGGGGTTGGCGGCTTTCCTGGGGCACCTCTGGCCGGTGTTCTTCCGCTTCGAGGGCGGCAAGGGCGTGGCCACGGCGCTGGGCGTGCTGGTGGGCGTCAGTGGCTGGCTGGGTCTGGCCACGGCACTCACCTGGGTCGTCATCGCCTTTTTCTTCCGCTATTCGTCGCTGGCTTCGCTGGTGGCCGCTGTGTTTGCGCCGGTGTACTACCTGCTGGTGGACGGCGTGGTCTGGTATGCCGAAGGCACCATTGCCGCTTCGATGGTGGTGATGGCGCTGTTGCTGGCCTGGCGGCACAAGGAGAACATCCAGCGGCTGATGGCAGGCAAGGAGTCGCGCCTGGGCAGCAAGAAGGACAAGCCGGGTGCCGAGGCGGGCGCGCCGTCTGGCAAGGCGCACAAGTAGCCGCAATGAACACGTTGGTGGAGCTAGGCTTGCAGTAAGGAAGGGGTCCTATGTGATCGTCGCCGTCGGTTCAGGAGATCGCCTCTGCCGCTTTGTCCTTGTGGGACATGAATGCCGAAGAGGTTGAGAACGAACTTGCTTTGAAAGTCGCTATTGCTCGGGGCCTGACAGAGATGGGCGTATCCACGGAGGATGCCGCTTTTGCGGCGGCGCTAGTGGACAGGGCATTGAATGCGCACGAGTTTCCCGACAGACCGGTGGATGAGGCAATTGCTCAACTGCCTCTTTATCAGGCATTGGTCGCAGAAATTCAGAGCGCAGGCTACGGCTACGATTGAACTGCGGGCGCTCAGAGCGCTCCAGGCCCTGTGACCAGCCCCCGCAGCCCGGCACTGTGCTGGGCGGCATACAAACCCAGCCGCACCATGGTGCGGTGGTTGAGTTCCAGGCTCACCGCCGAGCGTGCCAGTGCCGACTGGATGCGCGGTTTGCCGGAGGCCGTCTGGTACAGGCTGGGCTGCGCGTTGTGGCTGCCGCTGCGGTCGAGCAGGCTGGCCACCAGGGGATGGTTGGCCTTGTCGCTGCGGCGCAGCACGATGGCCGTTTCACCGTTGTCCAGTTTCACAAAAGTGCCGGGCGGGCACAGCCCGATGGAACGGACCAGGGTGTAGCTCACTTCGTCGCGCTGGTCCACCTCCTGCCCCACGATGGCGCGCACCGAGTCGGTGGCGCTGCGGCCCGCACGTGACTTGCGCGGGCTGATCATGGCCGCATAGCGGTCGATGGTGCCCAGGATGCGCGTGAGCCGGTCTTCCGGGTCCTGTCCCGCCAGGGGCACGCGTTCGGTGATGCTGGCATGGTGTTGCCCCACCACGTCCAGCCAGAGCGCATCGCTGATGAACAGGCGCTCCAGCAGCAGCATGCTTTCTTCGGGGTGGCTCTTGATAGCCTCCTGCTGCGCGGCAGTGGGGCGTTCGCGCTGCTCGGCCAGTTCGTCCTGCAGCGCGGTCATGCCGATGTTCATGGTGAGCGCCGCGCGCACCAGGCTGTCCCGCTCCCGCTGGGGCAGCTTGAGCTCCAGCGCCATGATGTGGCACAGCGTGCCGCACACCAGCGCGTGGGATGCGCTGTAGCCCACGGTGGACGTGGACGCGAGCTGGAACATCAGGTACAGCGCCGCATCGATGTCGTGCGCCACCAGGTCTTGCAGCCAGGTGTCGAACTGCCGCACCTTGCCGGGGAAATCCTGCACCTGCAGCGGCCGCGCCAGCAACACCGACAGCGCCGATTCCAGGTCCGACCAGAGGCTCAGAAGATCCTCGTACTCCCCCTCGGAATGCGGATGGCTGATGGCGGGGTGGGCGGACATGGCGGGCGGGTCAGTTGCGTTTTTCAAGCACCATCTGGTCGTTGCTGCGGGTCATCTGAAACTCGTTCAGAAAACTGTTGCCCAGCAACACATAGGGCATGGGCTGGGAGGTGACGATGGCCTCCACCCCAAACACCTCCACATCGCCAACGCGCACGGAGTCAAGCTTCATGCGCCAGCCTTGCCCAACGCCATTGGCAGTGCCCATGCGCACGAGCTGGCCGTTCTGGTAGTTCAGCCCCATCCGGTCTGCATCAGAGCGGCCGATGGCGACGGTGGAGGCACCCGTATCGACCATGTACTGCATGACCTTGCCATTGATGGTGCCGCTGTTCACAAAATGCCCCCGGCTGTCGGCGGTGAGCACAAGGCGCCTGCCGCTGGCGCCGCTGCGGCCCCCTACGCGCACCGGGGCTTCGCCCAGCCGCAGAATGCGCCGCTCGCCCTTGACCTCGACGGTGGCTTCTTCCTTGAGCACCGCGATGACCTTGACCCCCTGGAACTCATCCCCGGCGCCCACCGCACGCGGCGGGTGGGCATCCACCACCAGCAGGGCCTTGCTGCCCAGCATGCCGGCCAGCGCCACCGATTGCGCATGCACCGCTCCGGCGGTGGCCAGCAGAAGCCCGCCAAGGGCCACCATGGCGGCGGGCAGCAGGTGTACGGGCTTGGTCATGGTGTGGGGGATCAAAGTGGGTGGATCTTGCCGGGCGTCAGGCTCAGTCGCGGAAGTTGTCGAACGACAGCGGCACGTCGGTCACGTCCTTGCGGATCAGCGCCATGGCGGCCTGCAGATCGTCGCGCTTGGCGCCGGTCACGCGCACCTTGTCTTCCTGGATGGCGCCTTGCACCTTGAGTTTGCTTTCCTTGAGCAGCTTCTGGATCTTCTTGGCCAGCTCGCTCTCGATGCCGTTGCGCACCTTGATGACCTGCTTGACCTTGTCGCCGCCCATTTTCTGGACATCGCCCATGTCGAGGAAGCGCACGTCCACGCTGCGCTTGGTGAGCTTGTTGCGCAGCACGTCCTCGATCTGGGTGAGCTGGAAGTCGGCATCGCCGATCAGGGTGATGTCCTTGTCCTTGATCTCGATGCTGGCCGAGGTGCCCTTGAAGTCGAAGCGGGTGGCGATTTCCTTGGCGGTGTTCTCCACGGCGTTTTTCACTTCAACCAGGTTGGCTTCGCAGACGGTGTCAAAAGATGGCATGGTGGTTCTCAATCTCGGGAAACAGGGGGCAAATCGCAGCCCTTCCAAAGGGCGAATGCGACAATCGGGCCAATGGTAGTCGAGAAAAACGTCCCTTTGCAGCCCTGCAACACCTTCGGCATTGCTGCACGCGCGCAGACGCTGGTGCGTGTGCACTCCTCAGCCGATGTGCTGGCCGTGCTGGCCGACCCGGAGCTGGCATCTGCGCCCAAGTTTGTGCTGGGCGGTGGCAGCAACATCATCCTGACCGGCGATGTGAAGCCCGTGGTGCTCAAGATGGAGATCAAGGGCCTGCGCCTGGTGGAAGAAACCCCCAAGGCCTGGATCGTGGAGGCAGGCGCTGGTGAGGTCTGGCACGACTGCGTGGCCTGGACGCTGGCGCAGGGCTTTCCGGGGCTGGAGAACCTGTCCCTGATCCCGGGCACCGTGGGCGCCTCGCCCGTGCAGAACATCGGCGCCTATGGCGTGGAACTGCAGGACCGGTTCGAATCGCTGGACGCCATCGACCTGGCCACGGGCCGCACTTTCACGCTGGACGCCGCACAGTGCGGCTTTGGCTACCGGGATTCGGTGTTCAAGCACGCGCCCTCGGACATGCCCGGTGCGGACGGGTTGCCCCGGGGCATGGGTCTGGAAGGGCGTGCTGTGATCACCCATGTGCGTTTTCGCCTGCCCAAGCCCTGGAAACCGGTGCTGGGCTATCTGGACCTGGAGCGCCGCATGGTGGAAGAGGGTGTGTCGCAGCCCACAGCCCAGCAAATCTTCGATTGGATCTGCGACATCCGCCGCGCCAAGCTGCCCGACCCGGCCGTGGTGGGCAATGCGGGCAGCTTCTTCAAGAACCCCACGGTGTCGCCCGACCAGTGCGCCGACATCATCGCGCGCGAGCCGCGCATCGTGCACTACCCCATGCCCGACGGAACCATCAAGCTGGCGGCGGGCTGGCTGATTGATGCCTGCGGCTGGAAGGGCAAGTCCATCGGCAAAGCCGGCGTGTACGAAAAGCAGGCGCTGGTGCTGGTGAACCGGGGGCAGGGCGCCGACAGCGTGACGGGCGGCGAGGTGATGACGCTGGCCAAGGCCATCCAGACCAGTGTGTACGAGCGCTTCGGTATCCGGCTGGAGCCGGAACCGGTGGTGGTTTGAGCCGTGGGCTGGCTGCGCTGGTTGTCTTTTGCTCTTTGCGGTCGCTCTCAGTTCATCAATCCGACGTCGTGCCGTTCCAACACTGATTCAACATCCGTCAGTCCCATGCGTAAACACATCGCGTGAGCCATTACCCAGGCACTCGCAAGTTCGATTCGCATTGCGGGGACCTCTGCAGGAGCTATATAGGCCTTTTCCAATTGCAAGGCCAGTGTTGCGAGCTTATGGAAGCCCAGGTTGGCTGCTGCACCTTTGAAGGCATGGGAGGAGTTCCGCAGATCATGGGGGCGCTCTTCCTCGACTTCCTTCAAGGCTCTCAGCAGCGCATCCAGCGCCCCGGACTCATCACAAAAAAAGCTGCGCAGCAGTGATCGATAGCCTTGGGCGGACACGCCAATGCACACGTCTCCAACCATTGCCATGTCGATGTGCGCCCCGAGGTCGCCAGGTTTGAACCGCTGGCGCGGGCGTGGCAGGTTATTTCGTGCCGATGAGTCCACTGCTGACGACGTTGTTGCCTGTCCCCCTGCGGGCGTGAACGGGAGTGTCGCCGAATCGTTGAAATTGCCGGTCGGAGCCACTGTGTCTGTAGCGGGCAGCCCGGGCGCGCCACGCAGCCCAAAAAAGCCCATCAGCGTTGATTGCAGTGTTGCCGCATTCACCGGTTTGCTGACGAACCCGTTCATGCCACATCCCACGGCCTTGTCGCGTGCCTGGGCGAAGACATCGGCCGTGAGCGCGATGATGGGGAGTTGCTTGGGGCCCATCGATTCGCGGATGCGGCGGGTGGCGTCGAAACCGTCAAGCACGGGCATGTGCAGGTCCATCAGCACCAGGTCCGGGCGATGGCTTTGCACTGCGATGCAGGCCTGTTCGCCGTTTTCGGCAAACACCACGGTGTGCCCCATGTCTTCCAGCAATGCGCCCATGTACTTGCGGTTGACCAGATGGTCGTCTGCCACCAGCACGGTCAGGCCCTGCACGTCAACCGGGCGCAGCGCGGGAGGCTGCTCGATGGCCTGCCCGGGCTCGGTGTCGGCCTTTGTGGCGACGGGCAGCGGTAGCAACACGGTAAAGGTGCTGCCGTTGCCGGGCGTGCTGGTCACCGAGATCTCGCCACCCATGCGCCGCGCAAGGTTGCGCGATATCTCCAGCCCCAATCCGGTGCCGCCAAATCGACGGGATGTGCTGTCGTCCCCTTGTGAGAAACGCTTGAACAGTTTGGACAGGGTGTGGGCGTCCATGCCGATGCCCTCGTCGCTGACCTGCAGGCGCAGCGGGTAAGCGGCAGGCGACCCCGCAGGGCCGGGAACTGCCTCGCCACGCAACAGCAGCAGCCGCACTGTGCCGCTCTCGCTGAACTTGATGGCGTTGGTGATCAGGTTCAGAACGATCTGTTTGAGCCGCGTACTGTCGGCCTGTACCCACTGCGGCAAGTCTGCAGCGCAATGTGTGTGAAAACTGAGGCCCCTCTGTGCGGCCACGGGTTGCATCAGGTGCTCGACACTGGCCACCAGGGCGTGGAGGTCCATGGCATGCGGGTGGATCGCCATCTCGCCCGTTTCCATGGCAGACACGTCCAGAATGTCGTTCAGCAACGAGAGCAGGTGGTCTGCAGAGCCCTTGGCCGTGCCCACGTATTCCTTCTGCCGGGCGGTGAGCGCCGTTCGCTCCAGCAGGCTCAACATGCCCAGCACGCCGTTGAAGGGCGTGCGCAGTTCGTGGCTCATGTTGGCCAGGAACTGGCTTTTGCCACGGTTGGCCTCTTCTGCCGCTAGATTGGCTTCCTGCAAGTTCTGGGTGAGCTGTTGCAGGGCGCAGCGCGCTTCTTCAACCCGGCGATGGCGTCTGGCCAGCGCGGTTGCGGCTGCAAGCAGCAGCACAAGCTGCGCCACGATCAGCACCATGATTTGCCGCCCCTGGTGGATCATGGTCGATTCCTGCTGTTCCAGCTGTACTGCTGTGTGTCGCGTCGCTGCCATGGTCAGTTCCTGAACCTCAGGCCCCATAGCGTTCAAGTTGGGCAGCAACCCGCCCAGCTGTGGCCGTGACGGTACGGAGGGAGGCAGTAGCAAGGCATCAACTTCGCTCATCAAAGCCGCGAGTTTCGTCAGAGTATTTCTGTACTCCGCGCGTTCCTGCAGGGCCGTGGTGCTGGGGGTGTCTTGCATAAGCTGCAGGCGGCTGGCAAACAGATCGCTGCGCAACCTGAGGGCATCGAGGTCCAGGTCTGCAGAGCTGTTTGCGGCGACTTCGATGGTCTGCCGCAACCGCAGAAATTCCCGCTCCAGCTGGAACGACAGCGCCGTAATGGAGTCACTGCGTAAATTGGCGCTTTGAAGGACCGCTTGCTGCTGCGTAGCCTGCATCACCAGCAGGACAGCCATCACGCCCGCCATGACGACGGTGCCCAAGGCCAGCCATAGCAAGTAGCGCTGACTTTCGTGGTAGGCAGGCATTTGGGCGTCAATCCACCTTCAGGGATTTGAGCTGCCAGGCAGAGCGGCCATAGTATTTGGAGGCCTTCAGCTCAGGCGTAGTATCGAAAGGATAGATGATGAACAGCGGCCCCTTTGTGCGTACTGAGATTGGCTGGTCATTGACGCGGTGGGCCACGATCACGTCGAATTGCCGCGCGTCATCCACCGGAATGCTGGTTTTGTAGTCGTTGATTGCCATGGCTTCCAGCGTGGTGCCTTGGGCTTTGGCCGCAGCAAGCACATCGCGCAGCAGTGGGCCAGTGAATTTAGTGGGCTCTTTGTACCAGGGCGTACTGGTCACAAAACTACGCTGGGGCAGTGCTTCCAGCATGGCAAGGTCGAATACTGCGGCTCCTGCGTGGTTCATCTCCCCCACCTTCCCTGAAATGGTCAGGATCACAGTTCCTGTTGGCGGCTGCAACGCCCAGGCCGGTGCTAGCAGAAGCAGGACCGTACTCAGCACAAGCGCGCGGCGCGAGACGGATTTCGGGGGCGAAAAAGGAATAGGCATCGCAAGCTCCGTGAGTAAAGTGTTCGAAGTGATAATTATAATGGAAATATGATTTAAATGATATTTTCGTAAGTGTGAGATGAAATTTCGCAAAAATGCCAGCGGATTTGGCAAAAAAAAAGCCACCGTCTCCGGTGGCTTTGCTCATTTTTTGATAGCTGCTAGCGCATGATGGTCGCGCGCAGGAGCCATTTTTTACCACTATTTTGAGTGGCAAACCCCCGCCAAACTCACTTGCGGTCGTTTTCCAGCTGCGCCAGGGCTGCATTGCCACCCAGCGACAGCAGGCCTGCACGCGCATACACACCCAGCTTGTCGCGCGTGTCCGAGATGTCCAGGTTGCGCATGGTCAGCTGGCCGATGCGGTCCAGCGGGCTGAACGGCGCGTCTTCCACCTTTTCCATCGACAGGCGTTCGGGCGCGTAGGTCAGGTTGGGCGATTCGGTGTTGAGCAGCGAGTAGTCGTTGCCACGGCGCAGTTCCAGCGTCACGGTGCCGGTCACGGCGCGGGCCACCCAGCGCTGGGCGGTTTCGCGCAGCATGATGGCCTGGGGGTCGAACCAGCGGCCCTGGTACAGCAGGCGGCCGAGCTTCAGGCCGTTCAGGCGGTACTGCTCGATGGTGTCTTCGTTGTGGATGCCGGTCACCAGGCGTTCGTAGGCAATGTGCAGCAGTGCGAGGCCGGGGGCTTCGTAGATGCCGCGGCTCTTGGCTTCGATGATGCGGTTTTCAATCTGGTCGCTCATGCCCAGGCCATGGCGGCCGCCGATGCGGTTGGCTTCCAGGATCAGCTCGACCGGGTCATTGAACTCCACGCCGTTCAGGGCCACGGGCTGGCCTTCTTCAAAGCGCACCGAGACTTCCTCGGCCTTCACTTCGACTTCCGGCTTCCAGAATGCCACGCCCATGATGGGGTTGACGATGCGGATGCCGCTGTTCAGGAACTCCAGGTCCTTGGCCTCGTGCGTGGCGCCCAGCATGTTGCTGTCGGTGCTATAGGCCTTCTCGGCGCTCATCTTGTAGCCAAAGCCGGCCTGGGTCATGAACGCCGACATTTCGGCGCGGCCACCCAGCTCATCGATGAACAGCTGGTCCAGCCAGGGCTTGTAGATCTTGAGCGAAGGGTTGGTGAGCAGGCCGTAGCGGTAGAAGCGCTCGATGTCGTTGCCCTTGAAGGTCGAGCCGTCGCCCCAGATGTTGACGTCGTCTTCCTTCATCGCGGCCACCAGCATGGTGCCGGTCACGGCGCGGCCCAGGGGCGTGGTATTGAAGTAGGTCAGGCCGCCGGTGCTGATGTGGAAGGCGCCGGCCTGCAGGGCTGCAATGCCTTCGTGGGCCAACTGCGTGCGGCAGTCCACCAGGCGGGCCTTTTCGGCGCCATATTCCATCGCCTTGCGGGGGATGGCGTCGTAGTCGGGCTCATCGGGCTGGCCCAGGTTGGCGGTGTAGGCATAGGGCATGGCGCCCTTGAGCTTCATCCAGTGCAGCGCGGCGCTGGTATCGAGGCCGCCCGAGAAGGCGATGCCGACTTTTTGCCCCAGGGGCAGGTTTTGGAGAATGGTGGCCATGTGCGGGGTCCGTTGCGGTGTGGGGTGCGATCAGCCGAAGTGGCAGATGTAGTGGTAGGCCTCGGTCACGCGGATGTCGAACTTCGAGTTGCCGGGCACGCTGAACTTGTCGCCTGCGGACGACTTCACCCAGGCATCGGTGCCAGCCAGTTTGTATTCACAGGAGCCTGCGACGCATTCCATGATCTCGGGCGCACCGGTGTTGAAGGTCAGCGTTGCGGGCAGCACCACGCCCACCGACTTCTTCGTGCCATCGGGGAAGGTGATGCCGTGGCTCACGCACTTGCCGTCAAAGTACACATTGGCCTGGGTGGTGACGGACACGCCGTCGATTTTTTCGGTGGTCATGGATAGCGCAGGATGGGGTTAGAGGAAATCCGCGATTTTAGGGCAGGGGTGGCGCGGCCTCGGCGGCCAGGCCCAACGAAACCTGCGCGAGGGGCCGGAGCGCCAAGAAAAAGAGCCCCGAAGGGCTCCAATCCTGGGTGGCGAATGCTCGGGGCCTGGGTGTTGGGGGCCCCAGGCGCCCGTTCAGCGCCAGTAGGGGTTGCGGTGGTGCGGGTAGTGCGGCCGGTCGTAGCCGTACTCGATCACCGTCACGGGCGGCGTCACATAGGTGGGCTGCTGGTAGACCGGTTGCACCGGGTAGGTGGATGTCACCACGCCGGGCTGGCTGTACACGCCTTGTTGGGCATACGGGTCAGGCTGGGTGGAATAGGTCTGGCCCGTGGGCTGCACGCTCAGCGGAATCCAGCGGCCGGGGTCGTTCTGGGTGCGCGTGGTGTATTGCCTGCCTGCGTACTCGTACACCACGTTGTAGCCTACGGTACGGTTTTCGTAGTAGGTCTCGGTGGTGCAGTGCTGCACGTTTTGGTACTGCGGCTGGCCGCCTTCGATCTGGTTGCCCAACACGGCCCCGCCGATCACGCCGATGGCCGTGGCGGCTGCGCGGCCGCTGCCCTTGCCGATGGCATTGCCAGCGGCACCGCCTGCAATGGCGCCCATCACGGCGCCTGCGCCGCTGGTGCGGTTGCCGCTGTACACGGTTTCGTTGCCACACACCTGCTGGGGGATGCCCACCTGTTGCACGATGGGTGTGGCGGACAGCACACGGCCCTGTTCCTGGGCGCTTGCCAGGGAGGCGATAGCAGCCATGGCGGAAAAAACGACGATCTTTTTCATGGAGAAACTCCTTTCGGGTCGGTACATAACGCGCCGAACACAAGAAAAGTTTAGGCCCGTGACGTCAATTCGGGTCCTGGCAGCCGTAAATCTGCGTAAAGATTTGTGCGATTTTCCCGCGTTGGCGGGCAAATGTCAGCCGGTCATTCAGTCGGTATGACCCTGCAGGTTCGTCAGCCTTTGGGCGCTGCGTCGCACCAGGCCTGCCACTGATCGGGCACAAAGCCCACAGATACCTGGGTGTGGTCTGCGTTGTGCCATTCGACCACCGGCCGTTTGATCACACTGGGCTGGTCTTGCATCAGGGTGCTGGCGCTGGTGTCATCCGTGACCGCCGCCTGGGTGCTGGCATCCAGCTTGCGCCAGGTGGTGCCCTGGCGGTTGACGAGCTTCTGCCAGCCCACGGCGTTCAGCCAGCCGGGCAGTTGGCCGGTGGGCACGCCTTGTTTCTTGAAGTCGTGGAACTGGTAGTCCAGCCCTTGTTCGGTGAACCAGGCGCGGGATTTTTTGACGGTATCGCAGTTGGGGATGCCGTAGAGGGTGATGCGGGCGTTGGTCATGCCGCGCATCATCCTCGAAAACGCCGTGGGGAATGGGGCTCGGCGACAATCCCGGGCTGTATGCAAACCAAACCCCACACTCTGGAAGGCTGGCTGCGCCATTGCGAGCAGCTGCACCCCCGCAACATCGACATGGGCCTGGACCGGGTCAGCGTGGTGGCACGCCGCATGGCGCTGAGTTTTGAATGCCCGGTGATCACGGTGGCGGGCACCAACGGCAAGGGCTCCACCTGCGCCATGCTGGAGGCCGTTGCCCAGCAGGCGGGCTACCGCACGGGGGTGTACACATCGCCCCATCTGGTGCATTTTGAGGAGCGCTGCCGTGTGCATGGCGAAAGCGTTTCTGCTTCTGATTTGGTAGCGCACTTCGAAGCTGTGGAGCGCGCAAGGGTCCAAAATGGCGATGAAATATCGCTGACCTATTTCGAGTTCACCACCCTGGCCATACTGCGGCTGATGAGCCATGCGCGGCTGGATGTCGCGATCCTGGAAGTGGGCCTGGGGGGGCGGCTGGATGCGACCAACATCATCGATGCCGACTGCGCCGTGATCACCAGCATCGACATCGATCACACCGAATTTCTGGGGCCCGACCGCGAGAGCATTGGCCGGGAGAAGGCGGGCATCATGCGCACCGGCCGTCCGGTGATCGTGAGCGACCCCATGGCCCCGCAGAGTGTGGTGGACCATGCGCGCGAGATCGGGGCAGACCTCTGGAGCTTCGGGCGCGACTTCAACTTCTCGGGCGACAAGCAGCAGTGGAGCTGGGCGGGGCGGGGGCGGCGTTATGCCGGGCTGGCCTATCCCTCGCTGCGGGGCGCTAACCAGCTGGTGAACGCCTCGGGCGTGCTGGCGGCACTGGAGGCCCTGCGCGACCGCCTCCCGGTGACTGCACAGGCCGTGCGCAATGGTCTGGCCCTCGTGGAGTTGCCCGGCCGATTCCAGATCGTGCCCGGCCAGCCGACCCTGGTGCTGGACGTGGCGCACAACCCCCATTCGGTGGCGGCGCTCACGGCCAATCTGGATGCGATGGGGTTCTTCCCTACCACACACGCTGTTTTTGGTGCCATGGCCGACAAGGATCTCGGGCCCATGCTGGCCAAGGTGGGCCCCCTGGTGGACCGCTGGTACTTCACCAACCTGCCCACCCCGCGCGCCGAGGCTGCCGCCACGCTGCAGCAGAAGTGGAATGCCGTGCAGATGGTGGCCGGTGGCCGCCGGGATGTGACATCGAGCGTGCATGCAGACCCCATGCAGGCCCTGGCTGCGGCGGTGGCTGCGGCAGACCCCGCTGATAGAATCGTGGTCTTTGGCTCGTTTTATACGGTGGGCGGTGTGCTGATCAACGGAACACCTCGCCTGCAGGCCAAACATCTGGGCCAATAGGGCAGGTTCTGAGGTCCGCACGGGTCGTTACTCCATGGCATTTTTCAAGTTTCGGTGGCCCGGGCAGGGTGAGCAGCAACAGGCCGAAAAACCGTCCAAGCGTGGCGCACGCACGCCGCAGGCCGAGAGTATCGAGGTGATGCGCCGCCGGGCCCGCCACCGGCTGATCGGCGCTGCCGTGCTGGTACTGGTCGGGGTGATCGGGTTCCCCCTGCTGTTCGACACCCAGCCCCGGCCTGTGCCCGTCGATATCCCCATCGAGATTCCTGACCGCAACAAGGTGGCGCCGCTGGTTGTGCCTGCGCCTGTGGCCGAAGCCCCCGTGGCCAAGCCTGCGACGCCTGCTGTGCCCCCGGTGGCCGCCCCTGCGGCGCAGCGTTCGTCGGCGCCGCGCAGCGCGGCTGCCAATGGGCTGACGGAAGGGGAAGAGCTGGTGCAAAGCCCGCGTCCGTCCGCCGCCAAACCAGCGCCTGCAGCGCCTACCGTGGCTGCGGCCGCCCCTGCTGCTGCACCCAAGCCCGACACCAAGCCGCCCGTGGCACCTGCGCCCGCGCCGGAGCCCAAACCTGCGCAACGCCCCGATGACTCGGCGCGTGCCCGGGCCTTGCTGGAAGGCCGCAGCGCCGAACCGGCAGCCAGTGCAAATGCCGAAGAAAGCCGTTTCATCGTGCAGGTGGGGGCGTTTGCCGATGCCGAAAAGGCCCGTGAAGCGCGCACCAAGGTGGAGCGTGCCGGCCTCAAGACCTACACCCAGGTGGTGGACACCAAGGACGGAAAACGCACACGGGTGCGTGTGGGGCCGTTCAACAACCGGGCCGAGGCAGATAAAGCGGCTGCGCGCATCAAGGCGCTGGAGCTGTCGGCCTCGGTGCTGACGCTGTAAGCCGGGCGGCCTGGCCTTTTCTGTTTTCTGCTGTTTGTGCCCATGGCTGCGCTGGATTGGATTTTTGTCGCGGTGCTGCTGGCTTCGATGCTGGTCGGTGCCTGGCGTGGCCTGGTGTTTGAAGTGTTGTCGCTGTTGGGCTGGGTGGTGTCTTTTTTTGTTGCGCAGTGGTTTGCGGCGGACATGGCCGCGCTGCTGCCCCTGGGCGAGTCGGCGGGGTCGTTGCGGTATGCGGCGGGCTTTGTCATGGTGTTCGTGGCGTCGGTGTTTGCCTGCGGGTTTGTGAGCTGGCTGGCCAAGAAGCTGATCGAGGCGATTGGCCTGCGGCCCGCTGACCGCACGCTGGGGGCTGTGTTTGGCGTGCTGCGCGGCATGGTGCTGCTGCTGGTGGTGGCTGTGGTGGTGGGGCTGACCTCGCTGCACGAGGCGTCCTGGTGGCAGGAGTCACAAGCCGCCCCGGTGCTCGCCGAAGTGCTCAGGGGCTTGAAACCGGCGTTGCCGGAAGAATTTGGTAGGCATCTGCCTTCTTGATATCGGTGGGGTGGCGGTCACAAGCTGCTGCCATGGGGTTGCCGCGGGGCTGTTCCCGCAAACGGATGGAAACTTACTATGTGTGGAATCGTCGGCGTCGTCAGCACAGCGCCCGTCAATCAGCTGATCTATGACGCCTTGCTGCTGCTGCAGCACCGCGGCCAGGACGCAGCGGGCATCGTGACCCAGCAGGGCCGCAAGTTCTTCATGCACAAGGCCAAGGGCATGGTGCGCGACGTGTTCCGCACGCGCAACATGCGCGCCCTGCCGGGCAATGTGGGTCTGGGGCAGGTGCGCTACCCCACGGCAGGCAATGCCTACAGCGAGGAAGAGGCGCAGCCTTTTTACGTGAATGCGCCGTTTGGCCTTGTGCTGGTGCACAACGGCAACCTGACCAATGCGCGCGAACTGCGCAACGAACTGTTCCTGACGGACCACCGCCACACCAACACCGAGAGTGACTCGGAAGTGCTGCTCAATGTTCTAGCGCACGAGCTGGAGCGATCCACCCGGGGTGTGCCGCTGCAGGTCGAGGATGTCTTCGCTGCCGTGCGTGCCGTGCACAAACGCGTCAAGGGCTCGTACGCCGTGATCGCCCTGATTGCGGGCCATGGTCTGCTCGCGTTCCGGGACCCCCATGGCATTCGCCCCCTGGCCCTGGGCCGCAGCCAGGACGGCACGGTGATGGTGGGCAGCGAGTCGGTGGCGCTGGAAGGCACATCCCATGTGTTCGAACGCAACATCGACCCCGGTGAGGCCGTGTTCATTACGCTGGACGGCCAGGTCCATGCGAGCCAGTGTGCCGAGAAGCCGCAGCTCAACCCCTGCATTTTCGAGTTCGTGTACCTTGCCCGTCCTGATTCGGTGCTGGATGGCATTTCGGTGTACCAGGCGCGTCTGAATCTGGGCGAGGCCCTGGCCAAGCGCGTGGTGTCCACCGTGCCGCCCAATGAGATCGATGTGATCATCCCAATCCCCGAATCGAGCCGCCCCAGCGCCACGCAACTGGCGCACCTGCTGGGCATTCCGTACCGCGAAGGCTTCGTCAAGAACCGCTATGTGGGCCGCACCTTCATCATGCCGGGCCAAGGCGTGCGCAAGAAGTCCGTGCGCCAGAAGCTCAACGTGATCGGCAGCGAATTCAAGGGTCGCAACGTACTGCTGGTGGACGACTCCATCGTGCGCGGCACGACCAGCCGCGAAATCGTGCAGATGGCGCGCGATGCGGGCGCCCGCAAGGTGTACCTGGCCAGCGCCGCACCGCCGGTGCGTTACCCCAATGTGTACGGCATCGACATGCCCACCAGCAGTGAACTGGTGGCCCATGGCCGCACGGTGGAAGAGATTCGCCAGGCGATTGGCTGCGACGCACTGATCTACCAGGACGTGGACGGCATGAAGAAGGCGGTGGGTTCGCTCAATGCGTCCATTGCTGGCTTTGATGCCTCGTGCTTTGACGGTGTGTATGTCACGGGTGACATCACGGCAGAAGACATTGCCCGCCTGAACGAAGGGCGCGTGGGCGTGGAAGAGGGCGAGGAAGACACCTCCCGCCTGGCGTTGCCGAACGCGCAAGAGGCCTGAGCGCCAAGGCCGCATAGCTGAGAGGGCGGTGTGGCGGTTCCCCGCCCGCCGCCCGTCGGATTGATGGCAGACCGATTGACCGAATCTTGACACTGGCCCCGAAAGGGGCCAGACCTTATTGATATGACTGAAACCACTGCTTCCAGCGCGGGCCGCGTGCGCACCCGGTTCGCCCCGTCTCCCACGGGCTTTATCCACCTGGGCAACATCCGCTCGGCGCTCTACCCCTGGGCGTTTGCACGCGCCACGGGGGGGGATTTCATCCTGCGCATCGAAGACACCGACCTGGAGCGCTCCAGCCAGGCGGCGGTAGACGTGATCATCGAAGGCATGGCCTGGCTGGGCCTGGACCACGATGAAGGCCCGTTCTACCAGATGCAGCGCATGGACCGCTACAAGGCGGTGCTGGCCGACCTGCAGGCGGCTGGCCATGTGTACCCCTGCTACATGAGCGTGGCCGAGCTGGATGCCCTGCGCGAAAAGCAGATGGCCGCCAAGGAAAAGCCCCGCTACGACGGTACCTGGCGCCCCGAAGACGGCAAGACCTTGCCACCGGTGCCCGCAGGTGTGTTGCCCGTGCTGCGCTTCAAGAACCCGCGAGGCGGTGTGGTGGCGTGGGACGACAAGGTCAAGGGCCGCATCGAGATCCGCAACGACGAACTCGATGACCTCGTGATCGCTCGCCCCGATGGCACGCCCACCTACAACTTCTGCGTGGTGGTGGACGACATCGACATGGACATCACCCATGTGATCCGTGGGGACGACCATGTGAACAACACGCCGCGCCAGATCAACATCTTCCGCGCGCTGGGCAAGGAGCCACCGGTGTACGCCCACCTGCCCACCGTGCTGAACGAGCAGGGCGAGAAGATGAGTAAGCGCAACGGTGCCAAGCCCGTCACGCAGTACCGCGACGAAGGCTACCTGCCCGACGCCATGGTGAACTACTTGGCGCGCCTGGGCTGGAGCCACGGCGATGACGAGATCTTCAGTCGTGCTCAGTTCCTTGAATGGTTCAACCTCGACCACCTAGGCCGCAGCGCCGCCCAGTTTGACGAAGCCAAGCTGCGCTGGGTGAATGCCCAGCACCTCAAGGCCATGGCCGACGACGCGCTCGCCGCTCTGGTCGCGCCGCAGCTGCAACAGCGGGGTGTGTCGGAGCAGGCGCTCGCCGATGGCCGCCTGGTGCGCATCTGTGCGTTGTTCAAGGACCGTTGCGACACCACGGTGGCGCTTGCCCAGTGGGCGCATGTGTTCTATGGCGACGTGACGCCCGTGGAGGCCGAGCGCGCGCAGCATGTCACCGACGCCATTGCGCCCGCGCTGGATGCGCTGGCCGATGCACTGTCTGTCTGCGAATGGGACAAGGCCTCTATCGGCGCCGCCTTCAAGCAGGTGCTGGTCAACCAGGGCTTGAAGATGCCTCAACTGGCCATGCCAGCCCGTGTTCTCACCGTGGGCACGGCCCACACGCCATCGGTCGATGCAGTGCTGGAATTGGTCGGACGTGAAAAAGTTGTAGCGCGTTTGCGAAACCGCTAAAAATCTGTCTATAATTCAAGGCTCAGATGATGACAACAAATACAAAGTGTTTGGAGTCATTAAGTGGGGGTATAGCTCAGCTGGGAGAGCGCTTGCATGGCATGCAAGAGGTCATCGGTTCGATCCCGTTTACCTCCACCAAAATTTGTTAATGGTTAGTTCCAAGGTTTTGACCCTATCGTCTAGAGGCCTAGGACATCACCCTTTCACGGTGAGTACCGGGGTTCGAATCCCCGTAGGGTCGCCAAGTTTGTAGCACTTGGCTTGTGTTGAAGAATGCAAGCGAAAAGCTGCCTGCCAGGAGTGGTAGTTCAGTTGGTTAGAATACCGGCCTGTCACGCCGGGGGTCGCGGGTTCGAGTCCCGTCCACTCCGCCAGTCATCAACCGCTGCAGTCGCAAGGCTGCAGCGGTTTTTTTATGTCCCACTCTTTTTGGCTCTTGCAGTCCAATGGAGCGCAAAAAGTTTTGCGTGTGTTGCGAAAAGGGCTGCCGGTCTGGCCGGATGGGGCCCCGGGAGGCAAAAAGCCCATCGCCGAAAGGGCGGTGGGCGTGATGTGCCCAGCACCTGTGCGCCGAACAACAACGCCATTCAGGTGCGGCACCCCGGGCCGTGGGGCGACGGGTGCACATTGCATGCTGCCCGCGGGACACCTGCTATCAATAGGGTCATGCAGGGTGCAACGGGGCAGGGGCTGTCAGCGTGGTGCCAAACGGATGGCGCCGTCCAGGCGAATCACTTCGCCGTTGAGCATGTCGTTCTCGAAGATGTGCTTCACCAGCTTGGCGTAGTCCTGCGGTGTGCCCAGCCGGCTGGGGAAGGGCACGCCAGCCGCCAGCGCGTCCTGCACTTCCTGGGGCATGCCAAACAGCATGGGCGTGCCGAAGATGCCGGGGGCAATCGTCATGTTGCGGATGCCGTTGCGCGCCAGGTCGCGGGCAATCGGCAGGGTCATGCCGACCACGCCGCCCTTGGAGGCGGAATAGGCGGCCTGGCCGATCTGGCCGTCATACGCGGCCACGCTGGCGGTGGAGATCAGTGCGCCGCGCTCGCCGGTGGCCTCGGGCTCGTTCTTGCTCATGGCTTCGGCGGCCAGGCGGATCATGTTGAAACTGCCGATCAGGTTGACGGTGATGGTCTTGCTGAACAGGGCCAGCGCGTGCGCGCCGTTCTTGCCCACGGTTTTTTCGGCGGGCGCGATGCCTGCGCAATTGACCAGGCCCATGAGTTTGCCCAGCGACACGGCCTTGGCCACCACAGCCTGGCCATCGGCCTCGTTGCTCACATCACATTTCACGAAGGCGCCGCCGATTTCCTTGGCCACGGCTTCGCCTTTTTCGGCCTGCATGTCGGCAATGACCACGGTGCCGCCCTGGGCGGCCAGCATGCGTGCCGTGCCTTCGCCCAGGCCCGATGCGCCGCCGGTGACGATGAATACCTTGCCCTTGATGTCCATGGGGTGTCTCCAGTAAGTGACGTTAACGTAAACGTCAATTATGGCGCATCTCCTTGCGGCGCTGAAGGCGAAAAAAAGCCCGGGCTAGCCGGGCTTGTGGGAGGGCAGTGCGGGCTTACTGGAAGCCGACGCGGTCCAGCATCTGCTGCACCGTGGTCACATTGGCGCCCACGGCGCTGATCGGGATGGTTTCGCTCTTGAAGGGCTTGCCGTCCGTCATGGCCTTGAGAGCGGGGTTGTCCAGCGCCACGCCCTTGGCGGCGGGCCACTCGTTGTTGCCGTTGGCGAAGTAGTTCTGCGCTTCAGGGCTGGCCAGGTATTCGAGGAACTTGATCGCATTGGCCTGGTTCTTGGCATGCTTGGCCACCGCACCACCCGCGATGTTCAGGTGCGTGCCCCAGGATTCCTGGTTGGGGAACACCACGCCCACCTTGTTGACCACGGCCACGTCTTCTGGCTTGGTGGAACGCATCATGCGCGCCAGGTAGTAGCTGTTGGTCACGGCAATGTCGCATTCGCCAGCGGCCACGGCCTTGATCTGGTCGGTGTCACCACCCTTGGGAGGACGGGCCAGATTGGCCACCATGCCCTTGAGCCAGGCCTCGGCCTTCTGCTCGCCCATGTGCTCCGTCACTGCGCCGAACAGGCTCAGGTTGTAGGGGTGCGAGCCCGAGCGGATGCAGAGCTTGCCCTTGTTCTTGGGGTCGCCCAGCTCTTCGTAGGTGTCCACATCGGCTTTCTGGACCTTGACCTTGTTGTAGACGACCACGCGGGCGCGGGTGGACAGACCGTACCACGCGATGCCACCGTCGGCGACGGGGTTGCTGCGCAGGTTGGCCGGAATGGCGTCGTTCAGCACCTTGGACTTGATGGGTTGGAACAGGCCATCGACTTCACCCTTGTAAAGACGCGCTGCATCCACCAGCAGGATCACGTCGGCAGGGGAGGCGGCACCCTCGGCCTTGAGGCGCGCCAGGATGCCGGCGTCGTCCGCGTCCACGCGGTTGATCTTGATGCCGGTGGCCTTGGTGAAGCCGGTGTACAGGGCTTCGTCGGTGGAGTAGTGGCGGGCCGAGTAGAGGTTTACCACCTGCTCCTGGGCATGGGCGGCGCCCGCAGCGGCGGCCAGGGCACAAACACTCAGCAAGGCTTTCACAGTCTTCGACATGGGATGCGTCTTTCGGGTTGTTACTGGCGCAATGATAAAACAAACGCGAATTATTCTTAATAAATGTCCGAAATGGGGCCCGGGATTGTGAGGGAGGGCTGATGCAGCGCAAGGCCAGATGAGCTGTGCGGCACCTGCACAGCAGTTGTGGGCTGGTGTGCCCACAGGCCCGCGCTCTCGTGCGATGTGTGCGATGGCTGGATGGCTGAAAGGGGTGGGATCGAACAGGCAAAAAAAAAGCCCGGTCGTAAAACCGGGCTTTAAAAGGATCCTTGAAACGGGGGTTTCGAGAGGATCCAAGGAGACAACTCGCGCGCTGTACACAGGGTGTGTGTCGCAGCGCTTGGGTCAATTATCAGGGTAATCCCTGAACGCGGCCTAGAGGTTGCACTCCAGACCGCAGGTGCTGGGCTTAGCGCTTGCGGGGAGCAGCGGTCTTGGCGGCGTTGGCAGCGGTGCTGGCCACGGCGTTGAAGTTGGCTTCGGCCACGTCGGACGCTTGCTTGACGGCCTTTTGCACCGATTCAAACGCGTTGTTGGCAGCAGAGACGGCGCTCTTCATCACGGCCACGGCGGTTTCGGAACCGGCGGGGGCGTTCTTGGCGGCGCTGTCCACCAGGTTGGTGAAGGCCTTTTGTGCATCGGTGGTTTGGCTTTCGAAAGCCTTGCCGAATTCGGCGCCGGTGCCCGAAGCGATGTCGTACAGGTGACGGCTGTAGGCGGCGGTCTTTTCAGCCAGGGGCTGGAACAGGCCGGCTTGCAGGGCCAGCAGTTCTTGTGCGTCCTTCACGCCCAGCACGGCTTGCGTGTGGGTGGCGGCTTCCGACAGGGCGGCGCGCGAAGCGGTCACGTTCAGTTCCACCAGCTTTTCCACGCCTTCGAAAGCCTTGGTCGTCAGACCGAACAGGGTTTCGATGTTGGCTTTGTGCGAGGCCAGGATTTGTTCAGCGGTCAGCGTCATGTCATATCTCCTAAAAATGGGACCCAGAGGGCCAGGGTGGCTTACAGACATCTGCGCTGACCGTGACCCGGTGGAGTCATGTTGCAGTGCAGCATGGGGTGAATTTTAGGGACTTGCTGCGCGTTTGCAAGGGTTTTTTGTTGCACTGCAGCAAATTAGGTACGGCGCCCCAGAAATCCATGGCTTGCCACAATCACGTCATGTTTGCCTACTACGCCGACCACTTCGTTCTGCCCCTGCCCGAGGGCCACCGTTTTCCCATGGCCAAGTACCGCATGCTGCGCGACCGGATTGCACAGCAGCTGCCCGGTGTGGCGCTGCAGGTGGCCTTGCCAGCGCCGGACGACGATCTGGCGCTGGCCCACACCCCCGAATACATCGCCGCGATTGCACACGGCACACTGCCGCCCGCCGCGCAGCGCGAGATCGGCTTTCCCTGGAGCGAGGCGATGGCCGAACGCGCGCGGCGCTCGGTGGGGGCCACGGTGGCCGCCAGCCGCCAGGCTTTGCACGATGGCGTGGCGGGCAACCTGGCGGGCGGCACGCACCATGCCTATGCAAACAAGGGCAGCGGGTTTTGCGTGTTCAACGATGTGGCGGTGGCCGCCCGGCGCATGCAGGCCGAGCATGCCGCAAGGCGGGGCGGTGGCAGCCCGCCGCTGCAGGTGGCCGTGATCGACCTGGACGTGCACCAGGGCAATGGTACGGCGCATATCTTCCAGGGCGATGACAGCGTGTTCACGCTGTCGCTGCACGGGGCGCGCAACTTTCCCTTTCGCAAGGAGGCGGGCGACCTCGACTTGGACCTGCCGGACGGCTGCGGCGATGTGGAGTATCTGCAGGTGCTGGACGAAGCCCTGGCGGTGCTGGAGCAGCGCTGCACGCCCGGCCTCGTGTTCTACCTGGCCGGGGCCGACCCTCACGAAGGCGACCGACTGGGCCGCCTGGCCGTGACCCACGATGGCCTGGAGGCGCGCGACCGGCGCGTGTTCGACTGGGCCTGGCAGCGGCGGATACCACTGGTGTTCGCGATGGCGGGGGGGTATGGCAACGACCTGGAGGACACGGTCCAGGCCCAGCTCACCACCTGGCGCGTGGCCTTGCAATACCACCAGCGCTGGCAGAATGTGCGGCCATGACCTCTGCCGCCAGCACCCCGTCCACCGCTTCTGCCACGCCCACAGCAGCTCCCGCGCCCACCCGCCCGGCCCCGCAGCCGCGCAGCGCCTACCGCGTGTTCCGCCCCATCACCACACGCTGGGCCGACAACGATGTGTATGGCCACGTGAACAACGTCGTGTACTACAGCTGGTTTGACACGGCGGTCAACGCCCACCTCATTGACCAGGGCGTGCTCGACATCCATGCGGGCGGCACCATCGGCCTGGTGATCGAAACCCAGTGCAATTACTTTGCACCGCTGGCGTTTCCGCAGACGGTGGAGGCGGGCGTCCGCGTGGCCAGGCTCGGGGGCTCCAGCGTGCGCTACGAGGTGGGGCTGTTTGCGCAGGGCGAGCCGCTCACCGCCGCTGCTGGCCATTTCATCCATGTCTACGTAGACCGTGAAACCCGCCGCCCGGTGCCCGTGCCCGAGGCGCTGCGCACCGTGCTGCAGGCGCTGGTGGTGCCCGCCTGACGGGTCGCGCTGCAGCTGTGCTGTGGTTGCAATCAATTTGATAGCAATCAACCCATGAGCAGCGCGCGCAGACGGCCTGAAAGCCTTTGATAGCGGCCGCTGCAGGCCGCAGCGCCTGAACCTTGGCTGACGCCCCGGGTCACGCCCGGCGCTGCGGGCTCCTATGGCCTACACTTTGCGGCTTCGCTGAACGGCCCCCCGCACCCTGGCTCCACCCTGCGCCTGCCCCGTCCATGATCATCACCAGCCTGCTCGACACCGACCTGTACAAGTTCACCATGATGCAGGTGGTGCTGCACCAGTTTCCGGGGGCGCAGGTCGAGTACAAGTTCAAGTGCCGCAACCCCGGCGTGCAGCTGGCGCCGTTTGCCAACGAGATCCGTGACGAGATCCGGTCGCTGTGCAGTCTGCATTTTCAGGACGCCGAACTGACCTATCTGCGCTCGCTGCGTTTCATCAAGAGCGACTTTGTGGACTTTCTCGGGCTGTTCCGGCTCAACGAGAAATACATCACCGTCACACCCCAGCACAACGGCGAGATCGACATCGCCATCCGCGGGCCCTGGCTGCACACCATCCTGTTCGAGATCCCGGTGCTGGCCATCGTCAACGAGGTCTACTTCCGCAACACGCAGAAGGTGCCCGACTTCCCCGAAGGGCGCAGGCGCCTCGACACCAAGATCGCCCAGCTGCAGGCCGACGGCCTGGCCGACCTCAAGATCGCCGACTACGGCACGCGCCGCCGCTTCTCGCGCGCCTGGCACGAAGAAGTGCTGCGTGTGCTCGTGGCCCGCCTGGGCACGGGCGACCGCCGCCCTGGCTCCCCTGCAGGGCCCGGCCAGTTTGCGGGCACGAGCAACGTGCTTTACGCCATGAAGCTCGGCGTGACGCCGCTGGGCACCATGGCGCACGAATACCTGCAGGCCTGCCAGGCCCTGGGCCCGCGCCTGCGCGACAGCCAGGTGTTCGGCTTTGAAATGTGGGCCAAGGAATACCGGGGCGACCTGGGCATTGCGCTGTCGGACGTGTACGGCATGAGCGCCTTCCTGCGCGACTTCGACCTGTACTTCTGCAAGCTGTTTGACGGCGCGCGCCACGACAGCGGCGACCCGTTTGCCTGGGGCGAGCGCCTCTTGGAGCACTACCGCAAGAACCGCGTCGATCCGCTCACCAAGACGCTGATCTTCAGCGATGCACTCACCATCCCGCGCACCATCGAGCTGTACCAGCAGTTCCGCGGGCGCTGCCAGCTGGCCTTTGGCATTGGCACCAACCTCACCAACGACCTGGGCAGCCCGCCTGCGCACGAGCCGCTGCAGGTGGTGATCAAGATGACACGCTGCAACGACCAACCCGTGGCCAAGCTGTCGGACACGCCGGGCAAGGGCATGTGTGATGACGAGAAGTACCTGGCCTACCTGCGCCAGGTGTTCGACATCCCCGTGCCTGCCTGACAGCCCGGGAACTGGCGCACAGCACGCGCTGACTAGCGCCCTGATGCGCCCCTGAATTTTTAAAACTGGATGGAGACACAACCCATGAAACTCACGCGCGGGCTGGCAGTGGCCAGTCTTCTGGCGGCACTGCCCGGCTGGGCCCTGGCCGCAGACATTGATGGCAGCACGCTGTCGGTCCTCTGGGGTGTGCCGTTTGCAGGCATCCTGCTGTCGATTGCGCTCATGCCGCTGCTGGCGCCCATCTTCTGGCACCACCATTTCGGCAAGGTCGCGGCGGCCTGGGGGCTCGCGTTTCTGGTGCCCTTTGCCATCACCTTCGGGCCGGGCATGGCGGGCGTGAGCCTGGTGCATGCGCTGCTGGCCGAATACATCCCGTTCGTGATCCTGCTGACGGCGCTGTTCACCGTGGCGGGTGGCATCTTCATCCGGGGCAACCTGCATGGCAGCCCGGGGCTCAACACCGCCATCCTGGCCATTGGTGCGGTGCTGGCCAGCTTCATGGGCACCACCGGCGCGTCCATGCTGCTGATCCGTCCGCTGATCCGCGCCAACGACAACCGCAAGCATGTGGCCCATGTGGTGGTGTTCTTCATCTTCATCGTTTCCAACGCCGGGGGCTCGCTCACGCCGCTGGGCGACCCGCCGCTGTTCCTGGGCTTCCTCAAGGGCGTGGACTTCTTCTGGACGGTGAGCCACATCTTCCAGGAAACCCTGTTCCTCGTCGGCGCGCTGCTGGTCATCTTCTTCGTGCTCGACAGCTGGTACTACCACCGCCGCGAAGAGCTGCTCAGGACCGACCCCACGCCCGACAGCCGGTCCATCGGTTTTGACGGCAAGGTCAACTTTGCGCTGCTGGGTGCGGTGGTGGCGCTGGTGTTGCTCAGCGGCTTCTGGAAGTCGTCCGTGGTGTTCAACATCGCGGGCACCGAGGTCGGCCTGCCCGGCATCGTGCGCGATGTGGGCCTCATCATCGTGACCCTGGTATCGCTGTGGCTCACGCCCAAGAAGGTGCACGAGGACAACCAGTTCGGCTGGGGCCCCATGCAGGAAGTGGCCAAGCTGTTTGCGGGCATCTTCCTCACCATCATCCCCGTCATCGCCATGCTCAAGGCCGGTGTCAACGGCCCGTTCGGTGCCATCGTGGCGGCCGTCACGCGGCCCGATGGCTCGCCCGACCCGGCGATGTACTTCTGGGCGGCGGGCGCGCTCAGCTCCTTCCTCGACAATGCGCCGACCTACCTCGTGTTCTTCAACACCGCCGGTGGCGACCCGGCCGTGCTGATGACCACCCTGGCGCCCACGCTGGCCGCCATCTCGGCGGGTGCTGTGTTCATGGGCGCCAACACCTACATCGGCAACGCACCCAACCTCATGGTCAAGGCCATTGCGGAGGATCGGGGCGTAAAGATGCCCAGCTTCTTCGGCTACATGCTGTGGTCGGGGGGCATCCTGGTGCCGCTCTTTGTTGTCATGACTTTCATCTGGTTCAGGTAACCCCATGAGCAAACCCCGCATCCTGGTCGCGCGCGCGATCTTCCCCGACATCGTGGACCGCCTGCGCGAGCATTTCGACGTGGAGGCCAACCCCGACGACGTGATCTGGACCCCGCAAGAGCTGGCCGCGCGCCTGGCCGACAAGGACGGTGTGCTGACCACCGGCAGCCAGCGCATCGATGCCGCGCTGCTGGCCGCCGCGCCACGCCTCAAGATCTGCGCCAACATGGCCGTGGGCTACAACAACTTCGACGTGGATGCCATGACCGCCGCTGGCGTGCAGGGCACCAACACGCCCGATGTGCTGACCGAGACCACGGCCGACTTTGGCTTTGCATTGCTGATGGCCACGGCCCGCCGCATGACCGAGAGCGAGCACTACCTGCGTGCTGGCCAATGGACCAAGTGGAGCTACGACATGTTCGCGGGCAGCGACATCCACGGCAGCACGCTGGGCATCATCGGCATGGGGCGCATCGGGCAGGGCATTGCCAAGCGCGGCGCGCACGGCTTTGGCATGAAGGTGATCTACCACAACCGCTCGCGCCTGTCGGCCGAGCTGGAGGCCGAATGCAAGGCCAGCTATGTGGGCAAGGACGAGCTGCTGCGCACGGCCGACCATGTGATGCTGGTCGTGCCCTACACAGCCGCGTCGCACCACACCATCGGCGCGGCCGAGCTGGCACTGATGAAGCCCACAGCCACGCTCATCAACATTGCGCGCGGCGGCATTGTGGATGACGCCGCGTTGGCGGTGGCACTGCGAGAAGGCCGCATTGCGGCGGCGGGCCTGGATGTGTTCGAGGGCGAGCCCAGTGTGCATCCCGACCTGCTCACCGTGCCCAACGTGGTGCTCACGCCGCACATCGCCAGCGCCACCGTGCCCACCCGCCGCGCCATGGCCAATCTGGCGGCTGACAACCTGATTGCCTTCCTCGGCGGGCGGGGCCCGCTCACGCCTGTGAACCAGCCTGTGGCGGGTCTGCGCGGCTAGGATTTCGAACGAAATGGGCCGCTACCGCGCGATGGATAAGCGGCAGTAGCTATCAAAATAATAGTAAATACCTTGACTACCGATACGCTTGTCTTGCTGGCCGCATGGGCCGTTGTGGTGCTGCTGGTGGCCGTGCTGCTGCTGCGCCGCCCGCGTGTGGAGCTGCCTGCCGAGTGGCTGGCGCGCCTGCAGTCGCTGGAGGCCACGGCCCAGGCCACACAGCTGGCTGTGGCCCGCAACGACGGCGCCATGGAGGCGATGGCGAAGCAGCTCTCGGGCTTTACCCAGGCCACGCAGCACCAGCTGGAGGCCCTGCGCGGCGCGGTGGACGAGCGGCTGGCCCAGGCCGTGGGCGAGTCCCGCACCGGCCGGGCCGAGCTGCTGGCCGCCTTTGGCGCGTTTGAGGCCAAGCTGGAGCAGCGCTTGGCCCAGGGCCAGGCCGAGGCGGCGCTGGCGCGCAAGGAGCTGTCCGACGCGCTGGCCGCCTTCCGCGCCGAACTCACGCAGACCGCGCAATCGCTCGCATCCGACAGCCAGCGCTCGCGCGAGGCGCTGGCCGAAAGCACGCAGCTGTTCGAGC
This sequence comes from Acidovorax sp. GW101-3H11, assembly GCF_001633105.1. Taxonomy (GTDB): domain Bacteria; phylum Pseudomonadota; class Gammaproteobacteria; order Burkholderiales; family Burkholderiaceae_C; genus Acidovorax. Next base: position 880,919 of record NZ_LUKZ01000009.1, on the reverse strand, counting down.
AGCGTATCCAGGAGCGCTTCGAGGCCCTGTCGGCCGCCACGCGCGGCACGCTCGACTCGCTCAAGACCGACATCCAGACGCAGATGGGCACCGTGTCCACCGCGCTCAAGGACCAACTCGAAGCCAATGGCAACCAGATCCGCAACCAGTTCTCGGTGCTGCAGGATGCTGTCTCGCAACAGCTCACCGGCATGGTGCAGGGCAGCCAGCACAACGCCGAGCAACTGCGCAACGCGCTCAACGAACGCCTGGCCGCCATCCAGGCCGACAACGCCACCAAGCTCGAAGAAATGCGCCGCACGGTGGACGAAAAACTCCACGCCACGCTGGAGCAGCGCCTGGGCGAATCCTTCAAGCTGGTGAGCGACCGGCTCGAACAAGTGCACAAGGGCCTGGGCGAGATGCAGACCCTGGCGGGCAGCGTGGGCGACCTGAAGCGCGTGATGACCAACGTGAAGTCGCGTGGCACCTGGGGCGAAATGCAGCTGGGCGCCATCATCGACAACGTGCTCACCCCCGAGCAGTTCGCGCGCAACGTCAAGACCGTGCCAGGCAGCGATGAGTTGGTGGAATTTGCGATCCGCCTGCCGGGCAAGAACGACGAGCACCCGGTGTGGCTGCCCATCGACTCCAAGTACCCGGTGGAGCAGTACCAGCGCCTGCTGGACGCGCAGGACGCGGCCGACAAGGCGGCCATTCTGTCGGCGGGCAATGCGTTCGAGACCTCGATCAAGCTCGAAGCGAAAAAAATCTTCGCCAAATACGTCTCGCCCCCGCACACCACCGACTTTGCCGTGCTCTACCTGCCCACCGAGGGCCTGTTTGCCGAGGTGATGCGCCGCCCCGGCCTGGTCGAAGCGGTGCAGAACGAATGCCGCGTGATGATCACCGGCCCCGCCAACCTGGCGGCCATGCTCAACAGCCTGCAGATGGGCTTCAAGACGCTGGCGATCGAAAAGCGCTCGTCCGAGGTCTGGAGCCTCCTGGGCATGGTGAAGACCGAGTTCGCCAAGTTTGGCGATGTGGTCGAAGCCACCAAAAAATCCATCGACGCCGCCGCCAAGAAGTTTGACGAAGTGGGCGTGCGCACCCGTGCCATCCAGCGCAAGCTGCGCGATGTGCAGGAGCTGCCCGCACCCGATGCGGCCCGCGCGCCCTTGGCAGGCGCCCGCACGGCAGCCTTGCCCGGGCTGGACCCCGAGGACGACCTGCCGTGAACGGAACACTGGCCCGGTTGATCGCTGGCCAGATCTGCGTGCACGGCAGCATGGCCGGCATGCGCCTGGCCGCGCCGCTGCTGGCGCTGCGCGAGGGCTACAGCGCGGCGGCCGTGGGTTTGCTGGTGGCGCTGTTTGCGCTCACGCAGGTGTTTCTGGCCCTGCCTGCGGGCCGCTATGCCGACCGCCACGGGCTCAAGCGCCCGGTGGGCTATTCGGTGGCCGTGGCCTGTGTGGGCGCGGGGCTGGCCGTGGTATTCCCCACTTTTCCGGTGCTGTGCGTGGCAGCGCTGATGACCGGCGCCGCCGCCGGGGCCGCCACGATTGCCGTGCAGCGCCATGCGGGCCGCGCCGTGCACGATGCGACCGAACTCAAGCAGGTGTTCAGCTGGCTGTCCATCGGCCCGGCGGTGTCCAACTTCATCGGCCCGTTTGCGGCCGGGCTGGCGATTGACCTGGCAGGCAGCACGCCCGGCAGCCTGGAGGGCTACCGCGCAGCGTTTGCACTGCTGGCGCTGCTGCCCCTGCTCAGCTGGTTTTGTGTGCGGGGCGTGCCAGACCTGCCCGCTGCCAGCGCAGCGGCGGGCAGCACCCCGGGCGGGCCGCCCCAGCGGGCCTGGGACCTGCTGGGCGATGCGCCGTTTCGCCGCTTGCTCATCGTCAATTGGCTGATCTCCTCTTGCTGGGACGTGCACGCCTTTGCCGTTCCGCTGCTGGGGCACGAGCGCGGGCTGTCGGCCGCCGTCATCGGCACTATTTTTGGCGCGTTTGCGATTGCCGCCACCGTGATCCGTGTGCTGATGCCCTTTTTTGCCAAGCGCCTGCGCGAGCAGGCCGTGATGGCGGTGGCCATGCTGGTCACGGCTGTGCTGTTTGCGGTCTACCCGCTGTTGCACAGTGCCTGGGCCATGGGCCTGTGCTCGGTGCTGCTGGGCCTGGCGCTGGGCACGGGTCAGCCCATGGTGATGAGCCTGCTGCACCAGATCACGCCCTCGCACCGCCAGGGCGAGGCGCTGGGCCTGCGGCTGATGGCGATCAATGCGTCCAGCGTGCTGATGCCGCTGATGTTTGGCTCGGCCGGGGCTGTGATTGGCGTGAGCGGCCTGTTCTGGGCCGTGGGCGCGGCGGGCCTGGGGGGCTCGCGGCTGGCGTGGCGCATTGTTAACAGGGTTCCCAAGGAGGCCCAAAAAGCGTAAACAGGTGTAAATTGCCTGAAAGCGGTTAACAAAACACCCCTGGCGTTGTTGTCCCGTCTTGTCGTACGGGTTGTACTGCCTGCGACGGAACGCCTAGCCAGGGCCGCTTCGCTGAGTTTTGTTAGCCGCTCTTGGTCCGGTTGCGGGTTTCGAGAGGGGGCTGTCATGTACTTTCGATTCTGGTCACGGCGCGTGTTGCCATGGTGCCTGGCCTCGGCATTGGGCGCGGGCCTGCCGTCTGTGGCACTGGCCGACGAGGTGGTCCAGCAGGCCACCGCCCTGGTGCGCCAGGGGCAGGCCGTGCAGGCCTTTCAATTGCTGGATGCCCACGAGGCCCGGCGCGCGGGCGACCCGGTGTTTGACGCCGCCATGGGCGAGGCCGCCCATGCGGCAGGCCAGTACACCCGGGCCATCATGGCGCGCGAACGCGTGCTGGCGGCCGACCCCGGCAACCAGGCCGCCCAGGTGGCGCTGGGGCAGTCGCTGCAGGCCGTGGGCGACCGGCGCGGGGTGCTGGCGCTGCCGCCCCAGGTGCAGGCCTTGTTGATCCCCGTGGACGCGGGGCACACCCTGGACCAGTTCCTGTATTCGTACGACCGCCCCGAGTACGGCGGCCACTCGTCGCTGAAGGGCTACGTGGAGCTGGGCGTGGGCCATGACTCCAACGCCAACGCCGCGCCCGTGGTGGGCGAGCTGCAGTCCCCCGTGCCGGGCACGCCGCCCTGGGCCCTGCTGCCCGAGGCGCAGGCCACCTCGGGCAACTATGTGGTGGCGCAGGCCGGGCTGCGGGGCCGGGCGGTGATCAATTCGCGCTGGTCGGTGGTGGGCACGGCGCTCGCGGCCACGCGCCACTATGGGGGCCAGGCCGACCGGTTTGACCACACGGCCCTGGATGGCGCCTTGGGCATGGCCTGGCGGGCCGAGCGGCACGAGGTGATTGTCTCGGGGCAGGGCTCGTACTACGCACTCGACGGCTCGCGCCTGCGCACCATGGGCGGTGTGCTGGGCGAGTGGATCTACCGCATCGACGGCTTCCGGCAATGGGGCAGCTTCTTGCAGGTGCTGGAGGTGCGCTACCCCACGCAGGAGCTGCGCAATGTGCGGCGCAGCGTGCTGGGCACCTCGTATTCGCACCTGTTCCGCAATGGCACATCGGCCTACGCGGGCGTGTATGGTGGGCGCGAGCAGCCCAAGGCAGACGGCGCCGATCCGCTGGGCCACCGCCTGTGGGGCGTGCGCCTGGGCGGGCAGTGGCCGCTGGCACCGCAGTGGACGGTGTTTGCCAGCGCCGACTGGGAGCACCGGCGCTATGGCGGCCCAGACCCGTTTTTTGCCGTGACCCGCACTGACCGCCAGGCCCAATTGGCGCTGGGCCTGAACTGGACCCCCGCGCCCGGCTGGCGCGTGACGCCGCAGTGGCAGTTCACGCGCAACGCTTCCACGCTGCCCATCACCGACTATGAGCGGCGGGTGTTCTCCATCCTGCTGCGCCGGGAGTTCTGAATGCGGCCGCTGACCTGGGGTTTTGCTGCAAACCCGCCCTGGAGGTGCTTATGACATCCGACCAAAAACGCGCCCGGCTGGCGCTGCTGATGGGCATGGTGGCGGCCTGGCCACTCACCGGGCTGGCGGCTGCCGGGCTGGTGCAGTTCACGGCGGGCGATGTGCAGCTGCGCCGGGGCGACAACCTCTCGCGCCTGGCCAAGGGGGCCGAGCTGGACGGCGGCGATGTGGTGCTGACCGGCACCGAGGGGCGCGCGCAGATCCGCTTTACCGATGGTGGCCTGGTGGCCCTGTACCCCGACTCACAGTTCACCGTGACCCGCTATGCCGACGGTGCGGGCACGGGCGAGGACCATTTTGTGGTCAACCTGCTGCGCGGTGGCATGCGCGCGCTCACCGGGCTCATCGGCAAGCGCAATCCCGCCAGCTACAAGGTCATCACGCCCACGGCCGTGGTGGGCATCCGGGGCTCGGCCTTCATGCTGGCCATCGATGTCAATGGCAAGGTGCTGGTGTCGGGCGAGCAGGACGAGATTGAGGTGTGCACCAAGGCTGGTTGTGTGGGCGTGACGGCCGGTGAGGCGGTGCTGGTGCTGTCTGACCAGGAGCTGCCGGTGTACACCCACACCCGCGCCTTGCTGCCGGTGCCCGAGCTGCCCACCCCCATGCTGATCGGCGAGCAGCTGGATGTGCAGGGGCGTCGTGCGTTTGTGTACATCGTCCCGGCGCCAGCACCGGTACCCATTCCGCCGCCACCCACCGGCAACTTGCCACCGCCACCGCCCGTGCCCGTGGCACCACCGCCGCCACCGACAGACGACTACCAGCCACCGGCGCCGAACGCTCCCACGCCGCCCACAAGGCCTACACCACCGCCCCCGGCGACCACGGCACCACCACCTGCTACCACGGCACCACCACCGCCCACGGTGCGGCCGCCGTTTGTGTTCATCCCGGTGTTGCCGATTTTTATACTGCCTCCGCCCCCACCGCCGCCAGTGATCCGCTAGGGTTCCGCGCTGCCCTGGGGGGTGGTGCCCTGGGGGTCAGAGCTTGTAGAACGCCCGGATCAGATCCCAGGCTTCCTGCGGGTCGTCGGTGTAGTGGAAGAGCTTCAGGTCCTGCGCCGAGATCGTGCCTTCTTCCACCAGCACGTCGAAGTTGATCAGGCGCTTCCAGTAGTCCGTGCCACACAGCACGATGGGCACGGGCTTGGCCTTGCCGGTCTGCACCAGGGTCAGCACCTCGAACAGCTCATCGAGCGTGCCAAAACCGCCGGGGAAGGCCACCAGCGCCTTGGCGCGCATCATGAAGTGCATCTTGCGCAGCGCAAAGTAGTGGAACTTGAAGCTCAGCGACGGCGTGATGTAGCGGTTGCCGCTTTGTTCGTGCGGCAGGGCAATGTTCAGGCCCACATTCAGCGCACCTTCGTCGTGCGCGCCCCGGTTGGCGGCTTCCATGATGCCGGGGCCGCCGCCGGTGCAGATGTACAGGCGCTCGGACTCGGGCTTGCCATTGCTGTACTGCGCGACCAGGCGCGAGAACTCGCGGGCCAGGTCATAGTGGCGTGCATTGCGCACGGCGAGCCTGGCGCGTGCAATCTGCGTGGCGTCCCCCGTGGCTTCGGCGGCCGTCAGGGCCTGGGCGGCGTCTTCGGGGGCCATGAAGCGGGCGCTGCCAAACACGACGATGGTGTTCTCGATGCCTTGTTCGGTCTGCCCCAGGTCGGGCTTGAGCATCTCCAGCTGAAAGCGGATGCCCCGCGTTTCGCGGCGGAACAGGAACTCGGGGTCGGCAAAGGCCATGCGGTAAGCGTCGGCCTGCAGCGGGTTGCCGTTGGTGGCGTGGTTGTGCAGCTCGGCCCAGGCATCGGCCAGGCGGCGTTCATTGAGTTGGGTGTTGGCTTCCATGGCAGGACTCTTGGTTGGGTCTGTGAATTGGGGGGAGGGCCCGTGGGGGCCGACCGGTGACAGGATGGAGCAGCAGTGTGGCGGAAATTTATGAAAAAAAGCCTGCTTGCGCGCGACCATCAAGCGCGTGATGCTATGAAATATGAAGCAGTTTGTATGCCAAGCACCGTCAGGCCCAGCGAACCCAGCAGGTGCAGTGCGGTGGTGCCCAGCGCCATGGCATAGCGCTGCGCCATCAGCATCTCGACCACCTCGGCCGAAAAGCTGGAAAACGTGGTCAGGGCACCGAGGAACCCCGTGACCAGCGCCAGCCGCCACACCGGGTCCAGCTGGGGCAGGGCGTGGAACACGGCCACACACACGCCAATCAGGTAGCCGCCCACGAGGTTGGCGGTGAGGGTGCCCCAGGGAATCAGCCCGCCGGGGCTGAGCCACAGGCCCAGGCGCCAGCGTGCCAGTGCGCCCACACAGGCGCCGATGCAGATGGCAAGAACGTTCAACATCGGGCCATTGTCGCTGGATTTGAGGGCCCCACCATCGCTTCGCGCTGCCCCTAAAGCACAAAGCGGGGCGGCCTTGGTGGGGCCGTCCCGCTTTGTGGTGTCTGCTGGCTGCAGGTGGGTTCAGCGCGCTGCCATCTGCTGCGGCAGCCAGGTCACGATGCCGGGGAAGATGTAGATCAGTGCCACGGCGCCGCACATGAGCAGGAACATGGGCACGGTCACCTTGGCAATCCAGGGCAGCTGGCGCCCCGTCATGCCTTGCAGCACAAACAGGTTGAAGCCCACGGGCGGTGTGATCTGTGCCATCTCGACCACCAGCACGATGAAGATGCCAAACCAGATCGGGTCGATGCCGGCCGCCTGCACGGTGGGCATGAGCACGCCCATGGTCAGCACCACCATCGAGATGCCATCGAGGAAGCAACCGAGGATGATGAAGAACACAGCCAGAGCTGCAATCAGCTGTGCCTTGTTGAGCCCGAGCGACGCAATCCATTCAGCCAGGTGGCGTGGCAGGCCGATGTAGCCCATCGACAGCGTGAGGAACGCAGCGCCCGCCAGAATCAGCGCGATCATGCAGTACAGCCGCGTGGCGCCCATGAGCGAGGCCTTGAAGGTGCCCCAGTTCATCGAGCCCTGCACGGCCGAGAGGATGAGCGAGCCCACCACGCCCACGGCCGCCGCCTCGGTGGCGGTGGCAAAGCCGGTGTAGATGCTGCCCAGCACGGCCGCAATCAGCAGCACCACGGGGATCAGGCTGCGCGATTCGGCCAGCTTCTGCATGAAGGTCATGCGCACGTCGGCGGCGGGCACCTGGTCGGGGTGGCGCAGCGCCCACAGCATGATGTAGCCCGAGAACAAGGCCGCCAGCAGAATGCCCGGCAGCACGCCCGCAATGAACAGCTGCGAGATGGACACTTCGGCCGAAACGCCGTAGACGATCATGATGATCGACGGCGGGATCAAGAGGCCCAGCGTGCTGGCCCCGGCGAGGGTGCCCACCACCATGTGCTCGGGGTAGCCCCGGCGCGTCAGCTCGGGCAGCGTCATCTTGCCGATGGTGGCGCAGGTGGCGGCGCTCGACCCCGACACGGCGGCAAAGATGGTGCAGCCCACCACGTTGGTGTGCAGCAGGCGGCCCGGCAGCGCCTGCACCCATGGGGCCAGGCCCTTGAACATGTCTTGCGACAGCCGGGTGCGGAACAGGATTTCACCCATCCAGATGAACAGCGGCAGCGCCGTGAGCGTCCAGCTGGAGGCGCTGCCCCAGATGGTCACGGCCATGGCATCGCCTGCGGGGCGTGCCGAAAACAATTGCATGCCGATCCAGGCAACGCCCGAGAGCGTGAGCCCGATCCACACACCGCTGCCCAGGATCAGGAACAGCGACAGGACCAGCAGGCCGGTTATGGCGAGATCACTCATGGTGGGTAGTGCCCGGTTTTTTATTCATTGCGCAGGGCTTCGCCAGAGGCTGTGTCAGCGCGTTTGCCCATCAGCTCCAGCACCAGCTCGTCGATGAAGGCGATGGCCAGGATCACGGTGCCCACGGCCATGGCGATCTGCGGAATCCACAGCGGCGTGGCGTCGCTGCCGGTGGAGATGTCGTGGAACTCGTGCGACTGCCAGGCCAGCTTGCAGCTGTACGCCGCAAACAGCGAGGCCAGCAGCGTGGCAATGGCCAGCGCCCAGATCTCAAACGCCTTCTTGGCCCCGCCCTTGAGAAAGTTGAGCAGCAGCGTGACGCGGATGTGCTCGCCGCGCTTCAAGGTGTGGGCCAGCGCCAGAAAACCCGCAGCGGCCATCAGGTAGCCCGCATAGGCATCGGTGCCCGGCACATGGAAGTGGAACTGCCGGCTGGCGATGGACAACAGCACCATGCCCAGCAGGCCGACCATGAAAAGCGCCGCCAGGGCGGCGGCGCTGTCGTACAGAAAGTCCAGGAGACGACGCATGTGCGTGGGTGCCCGGGCTTACTTGCGGTAGGCGTCGATCAACGCCTTGCCTTCGGGACCGGCCTTGTCCAGCCATTCCTTGAGCATGGTGTCGCCCACCTTGGCCATGTCGGCCTTGAGGGCTGCGGGCGGCGCTTCTACCGCCATGCCATTGGCCTTGAGCTTGGCGATGGTGTCGGTGTTGACCTTGGCGCTGGCAGCCCAACCGCGCGCCTCGGCGTCGGCACCGGCCTTGAGCAGGGCGTCCTGGCTGGGCTTGTCCAGCGCGTCAAACGCCTTCTTGTTCACCAGCACGGCGTTCTTGGGCAGCCAGGCCTGGGTGTCGTAGTAGAACTTGAGGTGCTCGTACAGCTTGCTGTCCACGCCGGTGGCGCCCGAGGTCATCGTCGATTCGACCACGCCCGTGGCAAGGGCTTGCGAGAACTCTGCGGCCTGCACCGTCACAGGCTGTGCGCCCACCAGCTCGGCAATGCGGGCGGTGGCGGGGCTGTAGGCGCGCCACTTGATGCCTTTGAGGTCGGCGGCCGAGGCCAGGGGCTTCTTGGTGTAGATGCCTTGTGGGGGCCAGGCCACGGCATACAGCAGCACCATGCCTTGTTCGGCCAGCTTCTTTTCCAGGAAGGGCTTTTGCGCGGCGTAGAGCTTCTTGGAGGCGTCGTAGCTGTCGGCCAGGAAGGGCAGGCCGTCCACACCAAACAGCTGCCATTCGTTCTGGAAGTTGGCCAGCAGGATTTCACCCATCTGCGCCTGACCGCCTTGCACCGCGCGCTTGATTTCGGGGGCCTTGAACAGCGCGGCGTTGGCATGCACCGTGATCTTGAGCTTGCCGCCCGTGGCCTTGTCCACATCGCTGGCCAGCTGCACCATGTTCTCGGTGTGGAAGTTGGTGGCGGGGTAGGCGGCGGCCAGGTCCCACTTGGTCTGGGCGAATGCCGAGGTGGCAGACAGGCCCGCAGCCAGGGTCAGGGCGAGTGCGGTCACGGGGAAGATTCGACGCTTCATGGATATTGCTCCGCAGGGTTGTATGTACAAGGTTGGATGTAACAAATCACTGTATCGGAAGCCGATCCGATTGCGATAGGTGTTTTGCCTAAACGCTGACAAATTGCCAACAAATTACCATCGACTTGCCTACAATGCCCCATGCATATCCCGTGCCAATGACAGAACCCGCAGGCCCGAACCCGCCATGAAATCTGACGCCAAGCCCAAGGCCAAAACCGACTCCGGCCCCATCGTGTCATCGGCGCACCTGGTGTCGGCGCAGAGCGCGGAGATGAGCGAGTTCGAGTTCGGCCTCATCGTGGCGGGCAATGCGTTCCACCGCTGGGTGGTGCACTGCATGGCGGCGGCGGGGCTCAAGGACCTGACGCCGCTCGACGTGGTGGTGCTGCACCATGTCACGCACCGCGCGCGCGACAAACGACTGGCCGACATCTGCTTCATCATGAATGTGGAAGACACGCACCTGGTGAACTACTCGCTGAAAAAGCTGCAGACCCTGGGCGTGGTCGCCTCGCAGAAAAACGGCAAGGAAGTCACCTACGCTGCCACCGACACCGGCCGCGCCTATGTGCAGCGCTACCGCGAGATCCGCGAGAGCTGCCTGATTGACGCCCTGAAAGCCGACGATGCGCTCAACCGCGACATCGGCGAGCTGGCCCGGTTGCTGCGTGTGCTCTCGGGCATGTACGACCAGGCGGCGCGCTCGGCCGCGTCTTTGTGATGTTGGCGGCCTATGTAGCCTGTATGGCTCGAAAATCTGAATAAAAATCGGCTCTTGCGCGCGACTGTAAAGCGCTGATAGCTATCAAATGAGTAGCATTGATATGTCCAACCAACCCTCTCCCATGTCCCGCTGGCAGTTCTGGATCGACCGGGGCGGCACCTTCACCGACGTGGTGGGCAAGCGCCCGGACGGCACGTTGGTCACGCACAAGCTGCTGTCCGAGAACCCCGAGCAGTACAAGGATGCGGCCGTGGCCGGCATCCGCCACCTGCTGGGCCTGCAGCCTGGCGAACCCGTGACGCCCGCGCTGGTGGAGTGCGTGAAGATGGGCACCACCGTGGCCACCAACGCGCTGCTGGAGCGCAAGGGCGAGCCCACGCTGCTGGTCACCACCAAGGGCTTCAAGGACGCGCTGCGCATCGCCTACCAGAACCGCCCGCGCCTGTTTGACCGCCACATCGTGCTGCCCGAGCTGCTGTACGAGCGCGTGATCGAGGCGCAGGAACGGGTGGGGGCGCACGGGGAGGTCATCGAGCCGTTGGACGAAGCGCATTTGAAGGAACGCCTGTGGGCCGCCTACGACGCGGGCCTGCGCAGCGCGGCCATCGTGTTCATGCATGGCTACCGCTACACCGCACACGAAGAAGCCGCTGCCCGCATTGCGCGCGAAGCGGGCTTCACGCAGGTCAGCGCATCCCACGCCACCAGCCCCATGATGAAGCTGGTGAGCCGGGGCGACACCACCGTGGTGGACGCTTACCTGTCGCCCATCCTGCGCCGCTATGTGGACCAGGTGGCGAGCGAAATGCCGGGCGTGAAGCTGTTCTTCATGCAGTCGTCGGGCGGCCTCACCGATGCGCAGGTGTTCCAGGGCAAGGACGCGATCCTGAGCGGCCCCGCAGGCGGCATTGTCGGCATGGCACGCACCGCAGGCTTGGCAGGCCACGACAAGGTCATCGGCTTCGACATGGGCGGCACCAGCACCGACGTGAGCCACTACGCGGGCGAGTTCGAGCGCGAGTTCGAGACGCAGGTGGCCGGTGTGCGCATGCGCGCGCCCATGATGAGCATCCACACCGTGGCGGCCGGTGGTGGCTCCATCCTCGGCTTTGACGGCGCACGCTTCCGCGTCGGCCCCGAAAGCGCGGGTGCCAACCCTGGCCCCGCCAGCTACCGCCGGGGCGGCCCGCTGGCCGTGACGGATGCAAACGTGATGGTGGGCAAGATCCAGCCCGCACATTTCCCCAAGGTGTTTGGCCATGCAGCCAACGAGGCGCTTGACCGCGACGTGGTGGGGCAGAAGTTTGCGCAGCTGGCGGTGCAAAGTGGCCGCTCGCAAGAAGATGTGGCCCACGGTTTTATCCAGATCGCCGTGCAGCAGATGGCCAATGCCATCAAGAAGATCAGCGTGGCGCGCGGCTATGACGTGACGCGCTACACGCTGCAGTGCTTTGGCGGTGCGGGTGGTCAACACGCCTGTCTGGTCGCAGATGCGCTGGGCATGACGCGTGTGTTTGTGCACCCGCTGGCGGGCGTGCTCAGTGCTTACGGCATGGGCCTGGCGGACCAAAACGTGATCCGCGAACAGGCCGTAGAAACGAAGCTGGTGCCCCATGCACTCGCAAGCATCGAAGCCACGCTGGACCAACTGGCCAACACCGCACGCACCGAGCTGGAGCGCCAGCAGGTGGGCGCAGGCACAGCCGTGGTGCACCGCCGCGTGCATGTGCGCTATGAGGGCAGTGATTCGGCGCTGATCGTGCCGTTTGGCTCGCTGGCCGAGATCACCGCTGCGTTCGAGAACGCCTACCGCCAGCGCTTCGCCTTTCTGATGCAAGGGAAGGGTCTGGTGGTGGAGGCGGTTTCTGTCGAGGCTGTTATGCCCGGTGATGCCCCCGTGGAGCCGCGCCATGCCCTGCAGCCCGCACGCGAGGTGCCGCGCCGCAGCACGGTGCGCATGTACACCGGCGGCGTGGATGGCGTTGCGGCATGGCACGACGCCGCCCTGGTGGTGCGCGAGGACCTGCGCCCCGGCGACGTGGTCCCCGGCCCGGCCATCATTGCCGAGAAGAACGCCACCACCATCGTCGAGCCCGGCTGGGAGGCCGCGCTGACCGACCTGGACCATCTGCTGCTCAACCGCCGCGTGGCGCGCGCCGTGCAGCACGCCGTGGGCACCACGGTGGACCCGGTGCTGCTGGAGGTGTTCAACAACCTGTTCATGAACATCGCCGAGCAGATGGGCTTGCAGCTGCAGAACACAGCCTACTCGGTGAACATCAAGGAGCGGCTGGACTTCAGCTGCGCGCTGTTCGACACCGCAGGCAACCTGATTGCCAACGCACCCCACATGCCCGTGCACCTGGGCAGCATGGGCGAGAGCATCAAGACGGTGATCCGTGAGAACGCGGGCAAGATGCAGCCCGGCGACGTGTTCGTGCTCAACGACCCGTACCACGGCGGCACGCACCTGCCGGACATCACCGTGATCACGCCGGTCTACCTTGCCGATGACGAGTCCACGCCCACGTTCTATGTGGGCAGCCGGGGCCACCACGCCGATGTGGGCGGCACCACGCCGGGCTCCATGCCACCGTTCTCCACGCGCATCGAAGAAGAGGGCGTGCAGATCAACAACGTGAAGCTGGTGGAACGCGGCGTGCTGCGCGAGGCGGAGATGATTGCGTTGCTGGAAAGCGGCGAGTACCCCAGCCGCAACCCGCAGCAGAACATGGCGGACCTGCGTGCGCAGATTGCCGCCAACGAAAAGGGCCAGCAGGAGCTGCGTCGCATGGTGGGCGAGTTTGGCCTCGACGTCGTTGAGGCCTACATGCGCCATGTGCAGGACAACGCCGAAGAGTCCGTGCGCCGCGTGATCACACGTCTGAAGGATGGGCAGTTCACGCTGCCGCTGGACAACGGCGCGCAGATCAGCGTGGCCGTGAAGGTGGATGCGCAAAACCGCAGTGCCACCATCGACTTCACCGGCACCAGCCCGCAGCAGACCCACAACTTCAACGCGCCCACGGCGGTGTGCATGGCGGCGGTGCTGTATGTGTTCCGCACGCTGGTGGATGACGACATTCCGCTGAACGCAGGGTGCCTCAAGCCGCTGAACGTCATCATCCCGCCCGGCAGCATGCTCAACCCGAATCCGCCAGCGTCGGTGGTGGCGGGCAATGTGGAGACCTCCACCTGCATCACCAATGCGCTGTATGGCGCGCTGGGCCTGATGGCGGCGGGGCAGTGCACCATGAACAACTTCACTTTTGGCAGCACGCGCTACCAGTATTACGAGACCATCTCGGGCGGCAGCGGTGCGGGTGGGGTGTGGGATGCCAAGGGGCAACTGGTGGGCGGGTTTGACGGCACCAGCGTCGTGCAGTGCCACATGACCAATTCGCGCCTGACGGACCCCGAGGTGCTGGAGTTCCGATTCCCCGTGCGGCTGGACGGCTACGAGATCCGCAAGGGCTCGGGCGGCGCAGGGCAGTACAAGGGCGGCGACGGCGGCATCCGCCGTGTGCGTTTTTTGGAGCCGATGACGGCCAGCATTTTGTCCAACGGCCGCCACCATGGCGCGTTTGGCATGGCGGGCGGCCAGCCGGGGGCGGTGGGCATTAACAAGGTGGTGCGCAGCGATGGGCGGGTGGAGCTGCTGGACCACATTGGCCAGGCTGAGATGCAACCGGGGGATGTGTTTGAAATCCACACGCCGGGCGGTGGCGGTTTTGGATCTTCAGGCCAAAAATAGTGGTCAAAATGGCTGCTTGCGCGCGTCCATCAAACGCAAGCAGCTATCAAATCAGGAGTCTTTGGCTGCTTCAGACGCCTTGGGCTGGCTGAGGCTGGGCGGCACGTTCAGCCCCATCTGCCGCGCACGGAACAGCGCCGCGCGCATCAAGAAGATCGACATGATGGGCACGGTGATGGCCACGAACACGGCGATCAGCAGCGCATGCAGCGCCAGGCTGCGGTCGGCCACCGAGAAGTACAGCACCGTGCCATGCATGATCAGCCAGCAGCCCAGCGTGGCGATGATGGCGGGCGCGTGCACCCGTTCAAAAAACGTGGGCAAGCGCAGCAGGCCGGTGGAGCCCAGCAGGGCCAGCCCGGCGCCCGCCAGCACCAGCAGGGCCACGATGATTTCCAGCCAGAGCGGCAGCACGGCGGTAACGGTGGTGGCGGCTTCGGTCATTCGATCACCTCGCCGCGCAGCAGAAACTTGGCCATGGCCATGCTGCCCACAAAGCTGAACAGCGCCAGCAGCAGCGCGGCCTCGAAGTAGTTCTTGCTGCCATACAGCAGGCCCAGCACCAGCATCACCAGCATGCCGCTCAGGTACATGCAGTCGAGCGCCAGCACGCGGTCTTGTGCGGAGGGGCCCTTGAGCAGGCGGATCAACGCGCAGCCCATGGCCAGGGCCAGCATGAACAGGGCGATGGGTAGGGCCCAATCCAGTATCGGGGTCATTCAAAAATCTCCATCAAGGGGGCCTCGTAGCGCCGCTTCACGTCGGCGATCACGGTGGCCGAGTCGTCCAGTTCCAGCACATGCAGCAGCAGCACGCTGCGGTCCAGCGACAGCTCGGCCCAGGCCGTGCCAGGGGTGATGCAGACGATCATCGCCAGCACGGCCAGTGCGTTGGGGTCGCGCACATCCAGCGGGATGTGCACAAATCCGGCAGGGTGGCGCCTGCGGCCGGGCGCCAGCAGCAGGCGGGCCACGGCCAGGTTAGAGCGGGTGGTGTCAGCCACCACCGTGAAGGCCAGGCGCAGCACAGCGCCCGGTTTGCGCACGCGCACCGGCAGCGGGCGCAGCCCGGCCGTGAGCAGCGGAATCGCCAGCGCCAGCACGGTACCCAGCACAAAATGCCCAGCACTCAGGCTGCGGTTGAGCAGCAGCCACAGGCCCAGCAGCGCCAGCGACAGCAGGGGTGCGGGCACCAGCCGCTTGAAGGGCCGAGTCGATGCGGCGGTGGTTTGGGACTCTGGCTTCATGGCAGGTTGCCCCCCGGTGCAGCGGCGGGCTTGGGCGGGTTGGGCACGGGCTCGGCCGTCATCACCGCACGCACATAGCCTGCGGGTGCATGCAGCGCGTCGGCCGTGGCCTGGGTGTAGCGCATCACGGCACCGGCCTGCCAGGCCAGCGCAGCGCAGGCGCCCAGCAGCAGGGCAATGGGCAGGCCCTCCAGCACCAGCAGCTTGGGGGCCGAGCGGTCGTGTGCGGCCCAGAAGTGGCGGATGCCTGCGCGGGTCAGGGCCACCAGTGCCAGCAGGCCCGAAAGCACTAGCAGGGCCACCAGCGTCCAGCCCGCAGCGCCCAGCTGGAACCCGCTGGATGCGCCCAGCCCCAGCGGGTTGAGCAATGCATGCACCATGGCGAACTTGCCCACAAACCCCGGCAGCGGCGGCAGGCCCGCAATGACCAGTGTGCAGGCGATAAAGGCCAGGCCCAGGAAGGCGGCGGCAGCCGGGATCACCTCGCCGATCAACGCCTGCTCCTTGTCGTCGAGGTTCATGCCCTCGGTGGGCATCAGATCGGCCGAGAGAAAGGGCGCGTCGTCGGTTTGCTCGTAGGGGGCGAGGTTGGAGCCGTCGTTGCGCCAGCGGTCGATCAGGTCGGTGAGCAGGAAGAGGGCGCTCACCGCCAGCGTGGAGCTGAGCAGGTAGTACAGCAAGCCGCCGGTGAGCAGGGTCTGCCCAAAGCCCACGGCCGCCAGCAGCGTGCCCGACGACAGGACGGCGCTGAAGCCCGCCAAGTGCCCCAAGCGCTGCGAGCCCAGCATGCCGATGGCGCCAAAGGCCATGGTGAGCAGGCCGCCGCCAATCAGCCACTGGCTGCCAAACTGGGCCGAGTCTCCGGCCTCGGCACCGAACAGCAGCGTCCACAGCCGCAGCACGCTGTACACGCCCACCTTGGTCATCAGCGCAAACAGCGCGCCCACGGGCGCCGTGGCCGCGCTGTAGGCCGGCACCAGCCAGAAGTTGAGCGGCCACACGGCGGCCTTGATGAGAAAAGCCACCGCCAGGATGGCTGCGGCTGCATGCAGCAGGCCTCGGTCGGCGGGCGCAATGCCTGCAATGCTCTGCGCCAGGTCGGCCATGTTGAGTGTGCCGGTGATGCCGTAGAGCATGGACACACCAATCAGGAACAGCGACGAGGCCGCGAGGTTGATGGCGATGTAGTGCAACCCCGCCGACACGCGCGGGCGGCCCGAGCCGTGCAGCAGCAGGCCGTACGAGGCCGCCAGCATGATCTCGAAGAACACGAACAGGTTGAACAGGTCGGCCGTGAGGAAGGCCCCCGCGAGCCCCATGAGCTGGAACTGGAACAGCGGGTGAAAGTGCACCCCCGCCCGGTGCCAGCGCGCCGCCGAGAACAGCACCGTGGCCAGCGCCACGGTGCTGCACAGCACCAGCATCATGGCCGAGAGCCGGTCGATGGTCAGCACGATGCCAAACGGCGCGGGCCAGTTGCCCGGCAGGTACACGCCCAGGCCGCCGGGCAGGTGGGGGTCCTTGGCCTGCACCAGCAGCAGCACGGCCACCACCAGGCCCAGCAAGGTCGAGGTGATGTTGAGTGTGACCTTGGTGCGCTGGCGCTCCTCGCGCAGCAGCAGCATCAGCCCGGCCGTGAGCAGGGGCAGCGCGATGGGGGCGAGGATCAGGTGTGGCATCAGCCACGCAATGACCGAGGCGGTGATGCTGGTGCCTCCCGTCATGGCATTTCCTGCACGTCTTTGCCTTTGGTTCCATCCACATGGTCGGTGCCCGCCATGCCGCGCGATGCCAGCAGCACCACCAGAAACAGCGCCGTCATGGCAAAGCCGATCACGATGGCGGTGAGCGTGAGCGCCTGGGGCATGGGGTCGGCGTAGTGGGCCAGGTCCTGTGGCAGGCCGGGCTGCAGCACGGGCTCCTTGTCAATCGCGAGGCCCAGGCGGCCCATGCTGAAGATGAAGAGGTTGACCGCGTACGACAGCAGCGACAGGCCCATGATGACCTGGAAGGTGCGGGGGCGCAGCAGCAGCCACACGCCCGAGCCGGTGAGCACGCCAATGGCCAGGGCCAGTATCAGTTCCATGCAGTTTCTCCCCGGGTGGTGGGCACCGTGGCGGCAGCGGCTTGTTCTGCCGCCTCGTCGTCCGCGCGCGCATTGTTGTAGCGGTGGCTGCGCACCGACTGGTGGGCAATGCCGGTGAGGATGAGCATGGTCGAGCCCACCACCAGGGTGAACACGCCGATGTCGAAGAACAGCGCGCTGGCCACATGGATCTCGCCCACCACCGGCAGCGCAAAGTGCGCTGTGTGGCTGGTGAGGAACGGGTAGCCCCAGGCCCAGGCGCCCAGGCCCGTGGCCAGTGCGGCCAGCAGGCCTATGCCGATCCAGCGGCGTGGATAGAGGGGCAGGTGGGCCTCGACCCAGGAGGTGCCCGAGACGATGTACTGCAGCAGCAGCGCGACCGAGAACACCAGCCCGGCCACGAAGCCGCCGCCCGGCTCGTTGTGGCCACGCATGAAGAGGTACATCGACACCAGCGTGGCAAACGGCAGCAGCAAGCGCACCAGCACGGCAGGCACCATGAGGTAGCCCACGGCGGTGTCGGCGGTCTGGCGCGGGTTGGCCAGGTCGGTGTCCACATCGGCGGGCAGGGCGCGCTGCTGGGGTGGCAGGTCCATGACCTCGCGCGCGGGGCGGAAGCGGCGCAACAGCGCATACACCGTGAGGGCCACGATGCCGAGCACCACGATTTCGCCAAAGGTGTCAAAGCCCCGGAAGTCCACCAGCATCACGTTGACCACGTTGGTGCCACCGCCTTCGGTGAGCGCACGCTCCAGGAAGAAGGTGGAGGTGCTGTCGGGGAAGGGGCGGCTCATCATCGCAAACGACAGCAGCGCCATGCCCGCGCCCGCGCTCAGCGCCAGTGCCAGGTCGCGCCAGCGGCGCAGTTGGGTGCGGCGCTCTTCGGCCAGCGTGGGCACACGCAGGCTTTCGTCGCGCCGGGGCAGCCAGCGCAGGCCCAGCAGGATGAGGATGGTGGTCACGATCTCCACCACGATCTGCGTGAGCGCGAGGTCGGGGGCCGAGAACCAGAGGAAGGTCAGGCACACGCACAAGCCCGCGCCGCCCAGCAGCGTGAGGGCGGCCAGCCGGTGGTACTTGGCCTGCCAGGCCGCTGCCACGGCGCACACGGCGCCCAGCAGCCACAGCAGTGCAAACGTGGGTGACAGCGGCAGTTGTGCCCGGTCACCAATCGGCAGGCCACGCACCCACAGGGGCAGCGTGCCCGCCACCAGGGCGGCTGTGGCCAGCCACAGCATCTGCCACTGCAGGCGGCCGGTGCCCAGCAGGCGGCGGCCGTTGCGGCCCGCCAGCGTGAGGGCCGCCAGCAGGTGCTCGAACATGCGCTGGCCGCTCAGGCGGTGCATGAGCGGGGGCGCATCCAGCGTGCCCCGCGCACGCTGGCGCCGCAGCAGCGCATACAGCGCAATGCCGCCGCCCAGCGCCACCAGGCTCATCACAAACGGGGTGTTGATGCCATGCCAGACCGCCAGGCTGTACGTAGGCAGCTCGCCGCCCACCACCGGCCGCGCGGCAGCGGCCAGGTAGGCACCCACCGACCAGGCGGGCAGCGTGCCCACCACCAGGCATGCCAGCACCAGCAGCTCCACCGGCACCCGCATCCAGTGCGGCGGCTCGTGCGGCGGGCGCGGCAGGTCGGTGGCGGGTGGGCCAAAGAACACATCCACGGTGAAGCGCAGCGAATACGCCACGCTGAACATGCCCGCCACTGTGGCGGCGACGGGCAGCAGCCATTCGAGCAGTGGCGCGGTGTTCACGTATACGGTCTCGGCAAAGAACATTTCCTTGGACAGGAAGCCGTTGAGCAGCGGCACACCCGCCATGGCCGCGCTGGCCACCATGGCCAGGGTGGCGGTGATGGGCATCATGGTGCGCAGGCCCGACAGGCGCCGTATGTCGCGCGTGCCGCTTTCATGGTCCACGATGCCTACGGCCATGAACAGCGAGGCCTTGAAGGTGGCGTGGTTCATGATGTGGAAGACCGCAGCGACGGCAGCCAGCGGGCTGTTGAGGCCCAGCAGCAGCGTGATGAGGCCCAGGTGCGAAATGGTGGAGTAGGCCAGCAGCCCCTTGAGGTCGTTCTGGAACATGGCCGCATAGCCGCCCACGAGCAGCGTGGCCAGGCCCGCACCGCCCACCAGCCAGAACCACTCTTCCGTGCCCGACAGTGCGGGCCACAGGCGGGCCATCAGGAACACACCGGCCTTCACCATGGTGGCCGAGTGCAGGTAGGCCGACACGGGCGTGGGCGCGGCCATGGCGTTGGGCAACCAGAAGTGGAACGGGAACTGCGCGCTTTTGGTGAGCGCGCCCAGCAGGATCAGCACCAGGGCCGCGAGGTACAGCGGATGGTTCTGGATGAGCTGCCCGGCCACGAGCACATGGTCCAGGTCGTAGCTGCCCACGATGTGGCCCAGCACCAGCATGCCCGCCAGCATGGCCAGGCCGCCTGTGCCTGTCACCGTGAGCGCCATGCGCGCGCCCCGCCGCGCATCCTTGCGGTGGTGCCAGTAGCCGATCAGCAAGAACGAGAACAGGCTGGTCAGCTCCCAGAAGAACGCGATCTGGACGATGTTGCCCGAGAGCACCACGCCCGCCATCGCGCCCATGAAGGCCAGAAAAAACGAGAAGAAGCGCGGCACCGGGTCGGCGGGCGACATGTAGTAACGCGCATACAGCACTACCAGGCTGCCCACGCCCAGCACCAGCATGCAGAACATCCAGGCAAAGCCATCCATGCGGATGACGAGGTTCAGGCCCAGTGCGGGGAGCCAGGCCAGTTCTTGCCGGATCACGCCCCCATCGGCAATCTCGGGGAAGTAGAGCGCCGCCTGCACCGTGCAGAACAGGGCAATGAGCCCGGCGAGCGTGGACTCGGTATTGCGGGCATTGGCAGGCAACACTGCCGCCAGCAGGCTGCCGATGAAGGGGAGGAGGATGAGGGTGATCAGGGGCATGCGCGAACGATTCTAGGGCGTGTCCCCCTTCAATTCCCCCACGCGCTGGCGGTGCAATGCGGATGGATGCGCGAAGGGGGGCGCGGCCAATAGCCAGGCTATTGGCAAGCCGCCCGACAAAGCAGACGCCGCATTGCGCAGCCAGCCCGAAGGGAAAGCCAGCCAGGCCGCACATTGCGTCGTTGCCCTTCGCTTGTGTAGCCAAGCTACACGGCGCTCAGGGCGCCTAGCACTGCACGGCCTGGATGGCTTTCGCGTGGGGGAATTGAAGGGGGACACGCCCTGGGGGCAGCCCCTAAAAACCCTGCCCAGCCCTTGGCGCCGCGCCTGTGATGGGCGCAAAAAAACAAGCCCGCTGGAGCGGGCTTGCTGCTTGCGAAGTCTGCTTAGTTTTTGCTAGCGCTGGCTGCAGGGGCCGGGGCTGCAGGTGCTGCGGCCGGGGCGACCCCGGGGGCCGCTGTGGGTGCGGCGGCGTTCTTGTCTGCGCTGCTGCGGGCCTTGTGGTCGCTGCCCTGGTGGCTTGCAGTTTTGTCTTTCTCTTTCTGCTTGCTCTTGGCTTCTGCCTTGGCGGCGGCTGCAGCGCTGTACTTCTTGCCGTTGACGGTCAGGCCCTCTTTGGAGAAGTTCACGGCGCTTTTGTTGCCCACGCCGCCCACGCGACCAATGAAGTCGGCCCAGTCCTTGAAAGGCGCGCTCTTGCGCTCTTCCAGGATGCGGCCCGACAGGCCGGGCCCGATGCCCTTGATGCCGTCGAGTTCGGCCTCGGTGGCGGTGTTCACGTCCACGGCGGCGAACGCGGCGGTGGTGGCCAGCAGCAGGGTGGCGATCAGGGTCAGCAGTGTCTTCAGCATGGTGGCGGGTGTCCTTGGCGTGGAGGGCTGGAATGGCGGGTCAGAGTTCTTCGACGCGGCGTGCGGGGTAGCTGTCCCAGGTCTGGCAGCCGGGGCATTGCCAGAAATGCTGGCGGGCCTCGAAGCCGCAGGCTGCGCAGCGGTAGCGTGTGAGGGGTTTCACGGCATGCTCCAGCGCGCGCTGGACCTGGGGGTGGAACTCCTCGTGCTCCAGCTTTTCGGTGGCCAGCCATTTGGCGGCAGCCACCAGCGAGCGCTCCTTGTCCAGGTGCTCCACATAGCGCTGCCGGGCGGAACCACTGGTGGCGGCGTCGGCGGCTTCCATGGCCACGATGCTCTCCAGCACGTCGAGCGAAGGTGCCTGTTCGTAGTGGGCCTGCAGCAGGCCATGGACCTCGGCGGTGCGCCCGCTGGCCGTGGCGGCTTCGACCATCAGCGGGGCGGCCAGCGGCAGGGCGGCGGGGTTGCGTTCGCCCAGCGTCTTGAGCGTGGCCAGCACCGCTGCCGGCTGGCCCATGAGGCGCTGCAGCCGCGCCAGCTCGATGCGCGCACGCGCCGCCTCGGGGGCGGCGGCCACGGCCTGTTCCAGCAGCGCCTGGGCGGCGGGCAGGTCGCCCTGCGCAATCAGGGCCAGTGCCTGTTCGCACAGGTAATGCGCCTGCCGGGTGCTGAAATCGCCCTGGTCGGCATCGTGCATCTTGCGGGCGATGGTGGCGGCGTGCGGCCAGTCGCGCGAGCGTTCGTAGATGGCCAGCAGGGCCAGGCGGGCCTGGGCCTCGAAGGGCGTGCCTTCCAGGCGGTGCAGGGCGTCTTCCGCGCGGTCAAGCAGACCCGCCTTTAGGAAGTCGAGCGCCAGCGCGTGCTGGGCGCGCTCGCGGTCGGTGCGGGAGAGGTCGCCGCGCGAGAGCAGGTGCTCGTGCACACGCACGGCGCGGTCGTATTCGCCCCGGCGGCGGAACAGGTTGCCCAGCGCAAAGTGCAGCTCGGAGGTGTCGGGGTCGTTCTGCACGGCCTCGATGAAGGCGTCGATGGCCTGGTCCTGCTGCTCGTTGAGCAGGAAGTTCAGGCCCTTGAAGTAGGCCTTGGGCGCCCGCCGGTTTTCGGCGCGCAGCTGGCGCAGGTCAAAACGCGACGCCAGCCAGCCCAGCACAAAGGCCACGGGCAGGCCCAGCAGAATCCAGCTCAGGTCAAATTCCATGGATCGAAGGCAGGTCGGGAGGTGGCGGGGGCGCGGCAGGCGCGCTGTTGCTGGCGGTTGCCGCTGTGGGCACCTGGGTTGGCGCGGCGACAGCGGCGGCAGCCTGGGCGCGGCGGGCGGCTGTGCGGTGGCGCCACCAGCGGGGCACCATGCCCAGCACACCCACGGCGAGCCCGGCCGAGAAGGCCGTCAGCACCACCAGCACCAGCGGCGCGCGCCACTGGGTGCCAAAGAAGAAATGCACGGTCGCGTCCTGCTGGTTGTTCAGCGCGAAGGCGAAGAGCGTAAAAAAAATGGCTGCCTTGAGCAGCCACAGGAGGTATTTCATCGGTCTCCCCAGTGGTGGGGCGATTCTAAGAGCTTGGGTGCAGAGTCTGCCGCAAGTCGGTAGAGCACCAGTATCAATAAAAATGGCCGCTTGGGCGCGACCATCATGTTTTTTTAGCTATCAATTTTGATCTGGCAAACCCGGCGTGGCCTGGGTCTTTTCTTCCATCTCGGCGGTGCGCTTGTCCACGGCTTCGCGCAGGGCCTTGCCGGGCTTGAAGTGGGGCACGCGCTTTTCAGGAATGGCCACGGCTTCGCCGCTGCGCGGGTTGCGGCCCATGCGGGGCGGGCGGTGGTTGACCGAGAAACTGCCAAAACCCCGGATCTCGATGCGGTGCCCACGCACCAGGGCATCGCCCACGGCGTCCAGAATGGTCTTGACGGCGTATTCGGCATCGCGGTGGGTGAGCTGGCCGAAGCGGGCGGCCAGTTCTTCAACGAGGTCTGAGCGGGTCATGGAGTCTTGGGACATAGGCTTCTCAAAGAAGAGCGGGCGCACGAGGCGCCCGCCGTCTGACCTTTCAAGGGGTCAGCGCTTTACTTACTTTTCCGAGTTGTCCAGCTTGGCGCGCAGCAGGGCGCCCAGGCTGGTCGTGCCGGCGCTTTCGCGGGCCGACTGTTGCGACAGCGAAGACATGGCTTCTTGCTGGTCGGCCATGTCCTTGGCCTTGATCGACAGCTGGATGTTGCGGGTCTTGCGATCCACATTGACCACCACAGCAGTGACTTCGTCGCCTTCCTTCAGCACGTTGCGGGCATCTTCCACGCGGTCGCGGGAGATTTCCGAAGCGCGCAGGTAGCCCACGATGTCTTCGCCGAGGTCGATTTCAGCGCCACGGGCGTCCACGGTCTTGACCTTGCCGGTCACCGTCTGGCCCTTGTCGTTCACGGTCACGAAGGTCGTGAATGGGTCGCCGTCGAGCTGCTTGATGCCCAGCGAGATGCGTTCGCGGTCCACGTCCACGGCCAGCACGATGGCTTCCACTTCCTGGCCCTTCTTGTAGTTGCGAACAGCGGCTTCGCCAGCTTCGTTCCAAGACAGGTCGGACAGGTGCACCAGGCCGTCGATGCCGGCAGCCAGGCCCACGAACACGCCGAAGTCGGTGATCGACTTGATAGGACCCTTCACGCGGTCGCCGCGCTTCGTGTCCTGTGCGAATTCTTGCCATGGGTTGGCCTTGCACTGCTTCATGCCCAGGCTGATGCGGCGCTTGTCTTCGTCGATTTCCAGAACCATGACTTCGACTTCGTCGCCCAGCGAAACCAGCTTGGCGGGAGCGATGTTCTTGTTGGTCCAGTCCATTTCGGAAACGTGCACCAGGCCTTCGATGCCGGGTTCGAGTTCGACGAACGCGCCGTAGTCGGCAATGTTCGTGATCTTGCCGAACAGGCGGGTCGATTGTGGGTAGCGGCGGTTCACGCCCATCCATGGGTCGTCGCCCATTTGCTTCAGACCCAGCGAGACACGGTTCTTTTCGGTGTCGAACTTCAGGATCTTGGCCGTGATTTCCTGGCCAGCGGTCACCACTTCGGAAGGGTGACGCACACGGCGCCATGCCATGTCGGTGATGTGCAGCAGGCCGTCGATGCCGCCCAGGTCCACGAACGCACCGTATTCGGTGATGTTCTTGACCACGCCTTGAACGATGGAGCCTTCCTTCAGGGTTTCCATCAGCTTGGCGCGCTCTTCGCCCATGGAGGCTTCCACCACAGCGCGGCGGCTCAGCACCACGTTGTTGCGCTTGCGGTCCAGCTTGATGACCTTGAATTCCATGGTCTTGTTTTCGTACGGCGTCAGATCCTTGATCGGACGGGTATCGATCAGCGAACCGGGCAGGAATGCGCGGATGCCGTTGACCAGGACAGTCAGGCCGCCCTTGACCTTGCCGGAGGTGGTGCCGGTGACGAATTCGCCGGATTCCAGGGCCTTTTCCAGGCTCATCCACGAAGCCAGACGCTTGGCGGTGTCGCGCGACAGGATGGTGTCGCCGTAGCCGTTTTCGATGGAGCCAATGGCCACCGACACGAAGTCACCCACTTGGACTTCGACTTCGCCCTTGTCGTTCTTGAACTCTTCCAGCGGCACGTAGGCTTCGGACTTGAGGCCAGCGTTCACGACCACGAAGTTGTGCTCAACGCGCACGACTTCAGCGGTGATGACTTCGCCTGGGCGCATTTCCGTGCGCTGCAGAGATTCTTCAAAAAGGGCGGCAAAAGATTCGGACATGTGTTTCCTTGCCACAAACAGGATTCCAGTAGCACCATTGCTACTGTTTTTATAGCTGCTTGCGGTGGTTTTTTGCGGTAGAACCGCGGGTTAGGTTATCGATCCACACAACCTGTGCGCTGGCGCGCGAGAGGGGTTGCGTGGGCCTGTTGCAGGGCCTTTCAGCCTTGCTTGCGGAGCCCCGTTTTTGACGGAAGGCCCCACACGTTTCAACCTTGCGCAGACCCTGCGAAAGGTTGGCGCTCCTGCCACCAGGCCAGCACCTGCTCGACGGCTTCATCAATCGTCAAGGTGGAGTTGTCCAGGACCAGAGCGTCCTGCGCGGGCTTCAAGGGAGCAACGCTGCGGGAACTGTCCCGTGCGTCACGCGCCTCCAAATCCGCGCGAAGGTCTTCGATACTAGCCGAAAAACCCTTTGAAATCAACTGCTTATAGCGGCGCTCCGCGCGGCAGGCGGCGCTGGCCGTCAAATAGACCTTGAGCGGGGCCTCTGGGAAGATCACGGTGCCCATGTCGCGGCCATCGGCCACCAGGCCCGGCAGGCGCTGGAAGCTGTGCTGCAGGTCTACCAGTGCCGTGCGCACGGCGGGCAGGGCCGAAACGCGGGATGCGTTCATGCCGGCTTCTTCGGTGCGGATGGCGTCGGTCACGTCGTCGCTGCCCAGCCACACCTTGCCGCCCTCAAACCGCACCGGGAGGGTCTGCGCCATGGTGGCAATGCGCGCTTCATGGTCGGCGTCGATGGCGAGACCTGCACGCAGCGCGGCCAGGGCGGTGATGCGGTACATCGCCCCCGAGTCGAGAAAGCGGTAGCCCAGCCGCTGCGCCACCGCAGCCGCCACCGTGCCCTTGCCTGAGGCCGTGGGGCCGTCGATGCAGATCACCGGGATGTGGGCGGTCTCGACCTGGGCGACCGAGAACAGTGCCTCGAAATAGTCCGGGAAGGTCTTGGCCACGCATTTGGGGTCTTCGATGCGCACCGGCAAGCGCGCCGGGTTGAAGGCGGCCAGCGAGAAGCACATGGCCACGCGGTGGTCGTCGTAGGTGTGGATGCTGGCAGCTTTCCAGTCCGCCGCCTGCGTCGGAGGCGTCACGCGGATGTAGTCCGCACCTTCCTCCACCGTGGCGCCGAGCTTGCGCAGCTCGGTGGCCATGGCGGCGATGCGGTCGGTTTCCTTCACGCGCCAGCTGGCAATGTTGGTCAGCGTGGTGGTGCCTTCGGCATACAACGCCATCACGGCCAGTGTCATGGCTGCGTCGGGGATGTGGTTGCAGTCCAGCTCAATGGCCTTCAGGGGCCAGGCGCCGCGTTCGATCTGCAGCCAGTTGGGGCCGCCCGTGACCACGGCGCCCATGGCGCGTGCGGCCTCGACAAAACGGATGTCGCCCTGGATCGAATCCAGCCCCACGCCCTGAATCTTGATGCTTTTTTGGGCTTCACCGCCCGTTGCTATTGCCCCAAGCGCTATGAAATAGCTAGCAGATGAGGCGTCGGCCTCCACATGGATGCTGCCGGGCGACTGGTAGCGGCTGCCCGCAGGGATGGTGAAACGCTGCCAGTTCTGGTGCCCGACCACGATGCCAAAACGCGCCAGCAGCTGGAGCGTGATGGCGATGTAGGGCTTGGAGATCAGCTCGCCGACCACCTCGATCACGATGGCCTGTGTGCCCGCCGCCAGTGGCAGCGCCATGAGCAGCGCGGTGAGGAACTGGCTCGATACATCGCCGCGTACCCGGATGGGCTCTGCCAGCGCCAGCGAAGGCACGCCCTGGCCGTGGGCGATCTTGAGCGGCGGGTAGCCCTCGTTGCCCAGGTAGTCGATCTGGCAACCCAGCTGGCGCAGCGCATCGATGAGGTCGCCAATGGGGCGCTCGTGCATGCGTGGCACGCCCGACAGCTCGAACTCGCCGCCCAGCAGCGCCAGCGCCGCCGTGAGCGGACGCATGGCGGTACCGGCATTGCCCAGGAACAGCTTGGCGGGAGACTGGGGCAGGCGGCCCCCCAGGCCGGTGATGCGCACCGTGCTGCCCGCTTCATCCACCGTGCACCCGATTTGGCGCAGGGCATCCAGCATCACACGCGTGTCATCGGACGCCAGCAGGTCGTGCACGGTGGTGGTGCCATTGCTCAGCGCGGCCAGCAGCAGCACGCGGTTGGAGATGCTCTTGGAGCCCGGCAGGTGGACTTCACCCGCAGCGGCTTGCAAAGGAGGCAGATCGAGGAATACGGTGCTGTACATCGTTGTGTTGTGTCCAATTGCGGCTCAAAGAGCGTTCGTGCGGCCAGCAGCCTGCACAACTGGCGCGCCCCAACACCAGCGCACCCGTGGAGCTGGCTTCGCCAGGCCACCGGGTGCGTCCCCCTTGGGGGAAGGCGCCGAAGGCGACTCAGGGGGTTACTTGCGTTTTGCGCCCATGCGCCAGTGCGCGCGGGTTTCGCTGGCCAGGGTCAGCATGTCTTCCAGTGCCTGGGCGTTGCCCTTTTCCATGGCCTGCTCGATGTTGTGCAGGGCCTGCTGGAACAGCTTGGACTGGGCCAGGAGTTCTTCGCGGTTCGCCAGCATGATGTCGCGCCACACCTTGGGGTCGCTGGCCGCGATGCGGGTGAAATCCCGAAACCCGGGGCCTGCGAGGGACAGGAAATCATCGCCGTGCGCTTGCCCGGTGATGCTGTTCATCATCGCAAAAGCCAGCACATGGGGCAGGTGGCTGACAGCGGCAAAGGCCGCGTCGTGCGACTCGGGCGACATGCTGGTCACGCGGCAGCCCAGGGCGTTCCAGATCTTTTCTGCGTTCTGCAGATGGACCGTGAGAGTGCGCTCGGTGGGCGTCAGGATGACCTGGCGCCCGCTGTAGAGATCCGCCTCGGCATGCTCCACGCCCGACACTTCGCGCCCGGTGATGGGGTGTGCAGGCACAAACGAGCCGACCTGGTCGCGCAAAGAGCGCTGTGCGGCATGCACCACGTCGGCCTTGGTCGAGCCTACGTCCATGATGAGCATCTGGGGCGTGACGAGGTGCTTGATGGCTTTCAAGGTGGCTTCGGTGGCGGCCACGGGCACGGCCACCAGCACGATGTCGGCGCCGGCCACGGCGAGCAGGGCCGAAGGCGCCTCGACATCGATCACGCCCAGCTGGCGCGCGCGGTCGGTGGTCGAGGGCGACTTGCTGTAGCCCACCACCCGCTTGACCAGGCCCGCCTTTTTCATCGCCAGGGCAAACGAGCCGCCCATGAGCCCGCAGCCAATCAATCCCAATTGTTCAAACATTGCGGCGGCTCCTCAGGACGACACGGGGTATGTGCCCAGGACCTTGTAGAACGCGCACAGGCTGCGCAGTTCTTCCAGCGCGCGCGCCACATGGGGCTGCGCGGGGTGGCCGTCGAGGTCGATGTAGAAGTAATACTCCCACTGGCCGGTTCGTGCGGGGCGGGATTCGAAACGCGTCATGGACACGCCATGCGTCTTGAGCGGCACCAGCAGGTCATGCACCGCGCCGGGCTGGTTGGGCACTGAGACCACGAGGCTGGTGCAGTCCTTGCCTGAAGGCGGAGGCGTCTGCAGCGTGTGCGGCAGGCAGATGATGGCAAAACGCGTGCGGTTGTAGGCGTCGTCCTGGATCGCGTGCGAGACGATGTGCAGGCCGAACTGGGTGGCTGCGCGCTCGCTCGACAGGGCCGCCCAGGCGGGGTTGGTGGTGGCCAGGCGCGCGCCCTCGGCATTGCTCGACACCGGGCGGCGTTCGGCGTGTGGCAGGTGCTTGGACAACCAGGCCTGGCATTGGGCCAGCGCCTGCGGGTGGGCCAGCACGGCCTCGATGCCGTCGAGCGAATTGGTGGTGCGCAGCAGGTTGTGGCGCACCAGCAGGCTCACTTCGCCCACCACATGCGTGGGGGTGTGCAGGAACAGGTCCAGCGAGCGCGTGACCACGCCTTCGGTGGAGTTCTCGACGCCCACCACACCGTACTGGGCGCTGCCTGCGGCCGTGGCGTGGAACACCTCGTCGAAATTGGCGCAGTACATCAGGTCGGCTGCGCCGCCGAAGAATTCGATGGCCGCCTGTTCGCAGAACGTGCCTTCGGGGCCCAGCACGGCCACGCGCTGGGGCGATTCGAGCGCCAGGCAGGCGGACATGATCTCGCGCCAGATGGCCGCCACATGCGGGCCCTTGAGCGGGCCGGGGTTGGCGTGGGTGATCTTGTCGATGACCTGGGCCACGCGGTCGGGGCGGAAGAAAGGCGTGCCTTCACGCTTCTTGACTTCACCCACCTGTTCGGCCACCAGCGCGCGCTGGTTCAGCAGCGTGAGCAGTTGCTGGTCGATGGAGTCGATCTGCACGCGCAGACTGGCGAGATCGGGTGAGGCTTGCGGAGTGTTCATGGGTGGGGTCTGGGTGCGCGGGCGCGTGAACGAACGGGGAAGGCCGGTGTGCGTTCAGGCGTGCTTTTGCTCAAATTCTCGCATGTAGTCCACCAGCGCCTGTACGCCCTCGATCGGCATGGCGTTGTAGACACTGGCGCGCATACCCCCCACGGACTTGTGGCCCTTGAGTTGCAGCAGACCACGTTCCTTGGCTCCGGCCAGGAACGCGTCGTTGCGGCTTTCGTCGCGCAGGAAGAACGGAATGTTCATGCGCGAGCGGCAGTTGGCTGCCACCTTGTTCACATACAGCTGCGAGCTGTCGATGGCGTTGTAGAGCAGGGCGGCCTTGGCGATGTTGCGCTGCTCCATCGCGGCCACGCCGGTCAGGCCGCCTTCGGTCTGGCGCTTGAGCCACTGGAAGGTGAGGCCCGCGATATAGACGCCCCAGGTGGGGGGCGTGTTGTACATGGACTGGTTGTCGGCCACGGTTTTGTAGTCGAAGGCGCTGGGGCAGGCGGGCAGGGCATGGCCCAGCAGGTCTTCGCGCACCACCACCAGGGTGAGGCCGGCGGGGCCCAGGTTCTTTTGCGCGCCGCCAAAGGCCAGACCCACGCGGCTCCAGTCCACAGGGCGCGACGCCACATGGGACGAAAAATCAATGACCAGCGGTGCATCGCTGCCCAGCGCCTTCAGGTCGGGCAGCTGGTGGAATTCGATGCCGTTGATGGTTTCGTTGCTGCAGATGTGCAGGTAGCTCGCGCCCCGGCTCACGGTCCACGAGGCGGGGTCGGGCAGGGTGGTGAAGCCGGTGTCTTCGGCCGACGCCACGATGTTCACCTCGGAGGCGTACTTGCGCGCTTCCTTCTGCGACTTCTGGCTCCAGCTGCCTGTGACCACAAAGTCCACCGCACCAGCCCGCGAGAGGTTCAGCGGCACGATGGCGTTTTCGGCCAGGCCACCGCCTTGCATGAACAGGATCTTGTAGTTGGTGGGCACGGCCAGCAGTTCGCGCAGGTCGGCTTCGGCCTGCTCGTAGATGGACAGGAACTCCTTGCCCCGGTGGCTCATTTCCATCACGCCCATGCCGCTGCCGTGCCAGTCGAGCATTTCGGCGGCGGCTTGCTCCAGCACTTCGGCGGGGATGGCGGCCGGGCCGGCCGAGAAGTTGTAGGGGCGGGTCATGGTTTAACAGTCAAAAATGCTGCTTGCGCCTGCTGAATAAGCGCTGGCAGCTACACTTTTAATAGCATTTGGGTGCCGCGTCTGGCGCGGCACCCGGCGAAGGCGAAACGAGCAGGTCAGGCGTCGGAGCTGGGGGCTGCGCCGGAGTCTGCAGAGCCACCACCGTCCACATTGCCGTCACCATCGGTGTCGGCATCGGCCACATTGGCATCGTTTTCCACGATGCGTTGCAGGCCGCTGAGCTTGGAGCCTTCGTCCAGCGCGATCAGCGTGACGCCCTGCGTGGCACGGCCCAGCTCGCGGATTTCGCTCACGCGAGTACGGACCAGCACGCCCTTGTCGGTGATCAGCATGATTTCGTCGTCGGCATGCACCAGCGTGGCGGCCACGACCTTGCCGTTGCGCTCGCTCTGCTGGATGGCGATCATGCCCTTGGTGCCCCGGCCGTGGCGGGTGTATTCGACGATGCTGGTGCGTTTGCCGTAGCCGTTTTCGGTGGCGGTGAGCACGCTTTGGGTTTCGTCTTCGGCCACCAGCATGGCGATCACGCTCTGGCCGTCTTCCAGCATCATGCCGCGCACACCGCGCGCCTGGCGGCCCAGGGGGCGCACGTCGTTTTCGTCAAAGCGCACCGCCTTGCCGCCGTCGCTGAACAGCATCACATCGTGTTTGCCATCGGTCAGGGCCGCGCCAATCAGGTAGTCGCCATCGTCGAGGTTGACGGCAATGATGCCGCCCTTGCGCGGGTTGCTGAATTCATCCAGCGCGGTCTTCTTGACGGTGCCCATGCTGGTCGCCATGAACACAAAACGGTCGGCCGGGAAGGTGCGCATGTCGCCCGTGAGTGGCAGCACCACGTTGATTTTCTCGCCGTCTTGCAGCGGGAACATGTTCACGATGGGGCGACCGCGCGAGCCGCGCGAGCCTGCGGGCACTTCCCAGACCTTGAGCCAGTACAGGCGGCCCCGGTTGGAGAAGCACAGGATGTAGTCGTGCGTGTTGGCGATGAAGAGCTGGTCGATCCAGTCGTCTTCCTTGGTCGCCGTGGCCTGCTTGCCACGCCCGCCGCGTTTTTGCGCGCGGTACTCTGACAGGGGCTGGCTCTTGATGTAGCCAGTGTGCGAGAGCGTCACCACCATGTCGGTGGGGGTGATCAGGTCTTCGGTGGAGAGGTCCTGTGCGCTGTACTCCACCACGCTGCGGCGTGCGCCCAGCTTGTGCTGGCCGAACTCGGCCTTGATGGAGGTGAGTTCTTCGCCAATGATGGTCGAGACGCGCTCGGGCTTGGCCAGGATGTCCAGCAGGTCTTCAATGACCGCCATGACTTCCTTGTACTCGGCCACGATCTTGTCCTGCTCCAGGCCCGTGAGGCGCTGCAGGCGCATCTGCAGGATTTCCTGGGCCTGCGTTTCCGACAGGCGGTACAGGCCGTCCTGGCCCATGCCGAACTCGACTTCCAGGCCTTCAGGGCGGTAGTCGTCCGCGTTGATCACGCCGCCATCGGCGCGGGTGCGGGTCAGCATCTCACGCACCAGCTTGCTGTCCCATGAGCGGGCCATCAGCTCGGACTTGGCCACGGGCGGCGTGGGGGCGTTGCGGATGATGGCGATGAAATCGTCGATGTTGGCCAGGGCCACGGCCAGGCCTTCCAGCACATGGCCGCGATCGCGCGCCTTGCGCAGCTCGAACACCGTGCGGCGCGTCACTACTTCGCGGCGGTGCTGCAGGAAGACGACGATCAGGTCCTTGAGGTTGCAGAGGCGCGGCTGGCCATCGACCAGCGCCACCATGTTCATGCCAAAGGTGTCCTGCAGCTGCGTCTGCTTGTACAGGTTGTTCAGCACCACCTCGGGCACTTCGCCGCGCTTGAGTTCGATCACCAGGCGCATGCCGGATTTGTCCGACTCGTCCTGGATGTGGCTGATGCCTTCGATCTTCTTCTCGTGCACCAGCTCGGCCATGCGCTCCTGCAGAGTCTTCTTGTTGACCTGGTAGGGCAGCTCGTCCACGATGATCGCCTGGCGCTGGCCTCGGTCGATGTCCTCGAAGTGGCAGCGCGCGCGCATGATCACGCGGCCACGGCCCGTGCGGTAGCCGTCCTTCACGCCGTTGATGCCGTAGATGATGCCGGCGGTGGGGAAGTCGGGTGCCGGGATGATCTCCATCAGCTCGTCGATGGTGGTCTCGGGGTTGCGCAGCATGTGCAGGCAGGCATCCACCACTTCATTGAGGTTGTGCGGCGGGATATTGGTGGCCATGCCCACCGCAATACCTGCCGAGCCATTGACCAGCAGATTGGGCAACTTGCTGGGCAATACCAGCGGCTCCTTTTCGCTGCCGTCGTAGTTGGGGCCGAAATCGACGGTTTCCTTGTCGATGTCGCCCAGCATTTCGTGCGCGATTTTGGCCAGGCGGATTTCGGTATACCGCATGGCGGCGGCGTTGTCGCCGTCCACCGATCCGAAATTGCCCTGGCCGTCCACCAGCATGTGGCGCAGCGAGAAATCCTGGGCCATCCGCACGATGGTGTCATACACCGCCGAATCACCGTGCGGGTGGTATTTACCGATCACGTCACCCACGATACGGGCCGATTTTTTATAAGGCCGGTTCCAGTCGTTGTTGAGTTCGTGCATGGCAAACAACACGCGCCGGTGCACAGGCTTCAAGCCATCGCGCGCGTCGGGCAGTGCCCGGCCGACGATCACGCTCATCGCGTAATCGAGATAACTGCGCCGCATTTCCTCTTCGAGGCTGATCGGCAGGGTTTCTTTGGCAAACTGGGTCATTGGGGGCTGCGGTGGCGGCAAAGGAGGGTCATTTTAGGGCTAAGACCGTGTAGCGACCGCGCAACATATCGAAGCAATTCCGGTTTTGTCCTACGGACCGTGGCGCGTCACCACCGCTTTTGCCCTGTTACGTATGGCACAATCGTTTGAACGCTTTGGGTGGTGGTCATCCCTAGCGTCCTGATTCGCAGCGCGGCTGCGGCTTTTTCCCCAAGAGGAGAACCATGAAGAAACTGAACAAAGTGGCGATGTTGTTTGCCTCTGCAGCGCTCGCAACCGCCGCTGGCGCACAAACCGTTGACAACTGGCGCAATGCCAGCGGTGATCTGGTCTGGAAGAACGGCACGAACGAATACTGCTGGCGCGATGCCAACTGGACGCCTGCTACGGCTGCCGCTGGTTGCGACGGTGCTATCGCCAAGGCTGCTGCTCCTGCCGCTGCTCCTGCTCCTGCCGCCGCACCTGCACCCGCTGCCGCCGCACCTGCACCTGCACCCGCTCCTGCCGTGGCCACCAAGGTGACCTACGCCGCTGACGCATTCTTCGACTTCGACAAGTCGGTGCTGAAGCCAGAAGGCAAGGCCAAGCTGGACGACCTGGTTTCCAAGGTCAAGGGCATCAACCTGGAAGTCATCATCGCCGTGGGTCACACCGACTCCGTGGGCTCTGATGCTTACAACCAGAAGCTGTCGGTGCGTCGTTCCGAAGCCGTGAAGGCTT
Source organism: Acidovorax sp. GW101-3H11 (assembly GCF_001633105.1). Lineage (GTDB taxonomy): Bacteria > Pseudomonadota > Gammaproteobacteria > Burkholderiales > Burkholderiaceae_C > Acidovorax. The sequence continues at coordinate 847,208 of NZ_LUKZ01000009.1, read as the reverse complement.
ATTTGGTGTCCAAGGGCATCGAAAAGAACCGCGTTTACACCGAAGGCAAGGGCGAAAAGCAGCCAGTGGCTGACAACAAGACCGCCGAAGGCCGCGCCAAGAACCGCCGCGTGGAAATCGAAGTGGTCGGTACCCGCGCTTCCAAGTAATCTTCGGATTACTTCACAAAAAAGCCCCGGTAACGGGGCTTTTTTGCGTCTGGAGTCTTATGTGCATCTGGTTCGGAGACAATTGCCCGCATGAGTGACACCGTCAATGCAGATCCGGCCGAACTGGCCAAGTTTTCAGAATTGGCCCACCGCTGGTGGGATCCGGACAGTGAATTTCGTCCGCTGCACCAGATCAATCCGCTGCGGCTTGATTGGATTAACGGCTTCAGCCCATTGAATGGCAAGCGGGTGCTGGATGTTGGTTGTGGGGGCGGTATTCTGGCCGACTCCATGGCGCGCAAAGGTGCGGACGTGCTGGGTATTGATCTGGCGTCCAAGGCGCTGCGCGTGGCGCAACTGCATGCATTGGAAGCTGGCACCCCGAATATCCGCTATCAGGAGATCAGTGTCGAAGCGCTGGCCCAGGAGCAGCCAGCGGGTTTTGATGTGGTGACCTGTATGGAAATGCTGGAGCATGTCCCAGACCCCGCATCCGTGGTCCGCGCATGCTCCCAGTTGGTCAAACCCGGGGGCTGGGTGTTTTTTTCCACCATCAATCGCAACGCCAAGGCCTTTATGCTGGCCATTGTGGGGGCGGAATATGTGCTGAACATGCTGCCCCGAGGCACCCATGAATATGCCAAGATGATTCGCCCCAGCGAATTGGCCGCCAGTTGCCGCAGTGCGCAACTGGATGTTCTGCATACCAAAGGGCTGGAGTACAACCCGCTGACAAAGCGCTACTGGCTGAGTGAAGATACCAGCGTGAATTACCTGTTTGCCACCCGGCGTGCGGGCTGAGGTGCACCCATGTTCCACGACATCCGTGCCGTTCTGTTTGACCTGGACGGAACGCTGATCGACAGTGCGCCCGACCTGGGCGCTGCTGCCGACAAAATGCGTACCGATCGCGGCCTGCCCTCCTTGCCCCTGGAGCGTTATCGGCCCATGGCAGGGGCTGGCGCGCGCGGCATGCTGGGCGAGGCCTTTGGCATGACCCCGGACCATCCTGATTTTGCTGCCTGGCGTGAAGAGTTCTTTGTGAACTATGAATCGCGCATGACCGAGCGCACCACCATATTCGAGGGTGTGCCCGAACTGGTCCGTCAACTCTTGCAGCGCAACCTGCTGTGGGGGGTGGTGACCAACAAGGCGGCACGGTTTACAGAACCGCTGACCCGGGCGATTCCGCTGTTCGAGACCGCTGGAGCGGTGGTCAGTGGCGACACGACCCCCCACGCAAAGCCGCACCCCGCACCCTTGCTGGAGGCAGCGTCCCGCCTGAAGCTCTCGCCCGCGCAGTGCATCTATGTAGGCGACGATGAGCGCGACATCCTTGCTGGCTTGGCAGCAGGCATGGGCACGGTGGCCGCCACCTATGGGTACCTGGGCGCTAAGGCCGATCCCGGTGAGTGGGGAGCCCATGCTGCAATTAAATCTCCCGCCGAGCTATTGCAATTGCTTGTGCACGCCTAAAATAGAGGGCTTGGGGCTGTCCTGGTTTCGACGTGGGTTCGGAATCGGTGTGGTGCATGTCGAGCTTGAGTCACGCTCGTAAATCTCGATTTAACAAACTAACTGCAAACGACGAACGTTTCGCACTCGCTGCTTAATTGCCAGTGAGCCTTGCAACAGTTGGCCGATGGGCTGGGCAAGGGGGTTCTGAGCAATCAGTGCCTCCCGGCTGCAAGGATAATTACATGGGCTGGCTCCGATCCGGGTACCTTGGGTTGGGGTAAGAAAATAGGGTGCTGGCGGCTTGTGTAGCGTGCGACTGCGCGACACAGGTGGCGAGATTCAAAACAGACCGCTAAACATGTAGATCTGCCCGGTGAAGGCTTACGGACGCGGGTTCAATTCCCGCCAGCTCCACCACATCCAAGAGCGTTCGCTGACCTTCAGCGAACGCTCTTTTTCATTTGTGGGGCGGTTTTCTGCGGCAATCACCCCTGCATCTGTAGGCGTGTGTATCAACCCTTGATAAACCCAACCCAGCGCCGCACAATGCCCGCTCGTTCAAGCCGGAGGCCACTATGCCAATGGAGTATCTGCAGGGGCTGGCGCGGGATGAGTTGCCTCTGATCGAATCGGACGTCACCAACATCGACAAGCTGCGGGTGCTGCGTGCGGCGGGCATGGTCGAGGTGCAACTGCCCCCGGTGGATGCGCCGCAGCCCCGGGCGCAGGTGCTGTACATCACTGGGCTTGGGCGGGCCACCTTGCGCGCTGGTGGCTGGCCTTCTTCGGTGCCGCGCCTTCGACCGCTGTGTGATCTGGAACCCTCGTTTGATTGAGGGTTGTGCCGGTGCTTCTGGCCTGAAGCCACAAGCGTTGCCTGCCATGCGCAGCTGTCGTGGGGCTTGTCATGGTTTCTGCCCCTTGGCGGTGAGGTTGGGCCCGTGCGGAGGACCATGATGGTGCTGACTTTGCATATTCGGCATGAAGGCTCCCACCAATACCTAGCCAGGGTGTTCGATGGCAAGGTCCAGGTCGGGGCTGCGACCCTGCATGCCCGCATTGACGAAGCCATTGCCGCCTATGGCACGCGCGGCAGCCAGTGGTTCCCCGGGGTGACGGCCTTTGCCATCTGGTATGGCGGGTGGAGCATTGGCGCCAAGCCTTTGGCGCAGATGGTGGATGAGGCGGCGTTGCTGGCCAACCGGTTGGTGGTGCTGTCGGCCGTGGTGCGCTGAGCGGGGAGGGGGCACAAATGCCTGTAACTCCCCATATGTCATGCGAAACAAAATGAAATAAACCGAAACTGCGTCGAGACGACGCAGCGCGCGCCGCGCGGCACCATCAGGGTCATGTTCAACACCGTCCTCGAAAGGACTGCATCATGAAACCCTGGATCAAGAAAACCCTGATGGGCATCTTCGGCGCTTCCATCGCGGTGGGCGGTCTGACGGCCTGCTCCAGCAACCACCACCACCGTGGCCCCATGAACGCCGAGAAGATGGCGGAAGTGCGTGGCAAGGTGGTCGAGCGCGTCAGCAGCAAGCTGGACCTGAACGACGCACAAAAAACCAAGCTCAATGTGCTGGCCGACAAGATGGAAGCGCAGCGCACGGCGTTCATCGGCAAGACGGCAGACCCGCGCGCAGAGATGCAGGCCCTTGTGGCGGGCGAAAAATTTGACCGTGCACGCGCACAGACCTTGCTGGACGAAAAAACCCGTGCGGTGCAGACCAGCAGCCCCGAGGTGATCAGCGCCATGGCCGACTTTTACGACAGCCTGAACCCCGAGCAGCAGCAGAAAGTGCGCGAGCTGATGCAGCGGCGCAAAGGCTGGATGGCGCGCGGTTGATGGCAAGGGGCTGCTCCATGTCTCCCACGCTGGAACCCATCCACCGCCTGGCGCAGGGCGTGCGCACCCATGGGCCCGCGCTGCTGGCGGGCATGCCCGACCCCCACGATGAGCTGATGTCCCTGGTCTGGGGGCCGCGCTTTGACCGTGAACATGCACTGGGCCTGGTGGCCCGGCAGCCCGAGGTTGCCGCCCACACCTTGCCTGCCTTGTTGGCCGCTGCCGATCATTTTGATGCGCTCCATGCGGGCGCCCAAGGTCGCCTGCGCCGGTTGATCGTGCGGCACCGCGCATTGCTCGGTGTGGGCGGCGAGGACGGCCCCGAGCCAACCACCGGATGGGCGAACACCTGACGGTGTGAGAATTGCGCATGCACCGCATCCTGCTCATTGACGACGACGCCCAGCTCGGGCCACCGCTGGCCACCTATTTCCAGCGGTTCGAGCTGGAGCTGGTCCACGCCCTCAAGCCCAGCGACGGGCTGGCCCTGCTGGGAGCGGGGGGCTTCGATGCCGCCATCCTGGATGTGATGCTGCCCGAGATGGATGGCTTCGAGCTGTGCCGCACCATCCGCAAGCAGGGCGACCTGCCCATCGTGATGCTCACGGCGCGCGGCGAGGTGATGGACCGCGTGGTGGGGCTGGAGCTGGGGGCCGACGATTACTTGCCCAAGCCGTTTGAGCCGCGCGAGCTGGTGGCGCGCCTGCAGACCGTGCTGCGCCGCCGACGCGGGCCGGGGCAGGGCGCTGCTGTGGGTTCGCTGGAGTTTGACGGGCTCACCATCGACGCCGCCCGCCGCAGTGTGCTGCGCCAGGGGGTGGCCGTGGAGCTGACCGGCACCGAATTCGACCTGCTGCACCTGCTGGCCCGCGAGCCCGGCAAGGTGTTCAGCCGCGACGACATCCTGAACCAGCTGCGTGGCCACGAGGCCGAGCTGTACACCCGTGCCGTGGACATTGTGGTGAGCCGCCTGCGCAAGAAGCTGGAGCCGCTCGACTGCATCAAGACGCTGCGCAATGCCGGTTATTCGCTGGCCCTGCGACGGGCCGCGCCATGATGATGAAGGTGCGCGACACACTCGCGGCCCAGGACCCCGACTGCCCTTGGCACCGCCGTGCACGGCACGCCGTGGGGCATTCGCTGCGCATTCGCCTGGTGCTGGTCTTCATGGCCCTGGCCGTGACGGTGGCCGTCACCTTCATGGGTGGGGTGCAGAAAGCAGTGGCCGTGGGCTGGAAAGAAGCGGCCCGCCCCCTGTTGATGGACTATGTGGACCGGCTGACCGCCGAGATCGGCAGTCCGCCCAGCATCGAGCGTGCGCAGGCGATTGCCGACCGCTTGCCCGTCACGCTGCGCATCGACGGGCCGCAGATCCACTGGGCTTCTCACCCCGACCAGCCACGCCCCGACTGGATGAGCGACAAGTTCCGCAAGCAGGACCACTGGGCGGGCGACGAGAATGGCCACAGCTTGCTGCAGCGCACCACGGCCGATGGCCACCACATCGAGTTTGGGCTCAATGCCCTGTCGTGGGACAAGCGCCCGCGCATCGCCTGGGGCACGCTCACCGTGCTGCTACTGCTGACGGCGCTGGCCTACGTGTATGTGCGCCACCTGCTGCGCCCGCTGGACGACATCCGCCAGGGCGCCCAGCGTTTTGGCAACGGCAACTTCGCCCAGCCCATCCCCGTGCGGCACGCGCACCGGCCCGATGAGCTGGGGCAGCTCGCCGCCACCATCAATACCATGGGCGACGACATCCATCAGATGCTCGAAGCCAAACGCGCCTTGCTGCTGGCCATGAGCCACGAGCTGCGCAGCCCGTTGACCCGTGCCCGGCTGAACACCGAGCTGCTGCCCGAGACCGCCGACATCGAGGCCCAGCGGCTGGCCCTGCTGCGCGACCTGGGTGAAATGGCGGGCCTCATCACCGACCTGCTGGAGAGCGAGCGCCTGGCCGGGCGCCACGCCGCACTGCACCGCGAGCCCACCGACCTCACGGAGCTGGCGCGCGAGGTGATCGCCGAGCTGGGCTCCCGCCACGCGGGCGCCGCCGGCATCGCGCTGCATGCGCCGCCAGACCTGCCCAGCATCCGGCTCGACCGCTCCCGCCTGCGGCTGCTGCTGCGCAACCTGCTGGACAACAGCCTGCGCCACAGCGAATCGGGTGCCTTCCCCCCCGAGCTGCACCTGCGGCTGGAGGGCGACCGGCGTGTGGTCGAGCTGGAGGTGCGCGACCACGGCCGGGGCGTGCCCCCCGAGCACCTGCCCCATCTGGCCCAGGCCTTCTACCGCCCGGACACCGCCCGCCAGCGCACCACCGGCGGCGTGGGGCTGGGCCTGTACCTGTGCCGCCTGGTGGCGCAGGCGCACGACGGCCAGCTGCACATGCGCAATGCCGAGCCGGGCCTGTCGGTCACGGTGCGCCTGCCCGTGGTGGAGTGAACCAACCCCCGCCCGGGGCCTAGGCCGGTGGCTGCGGCCGCCCGGCCCGGGCCTGCACGCGGGTGGTGCAACGGTCCTCTCGGTCCTTGTGCTCGGTTATCAAGGAAAATTTTTGGCAAAAATGGCCGTTACCGCGCTCTGGTAAAGCGCTTATTGCTATTTATTTGATAGCATTTATGTACCTGTTCGAGGATGGGGTGGGGCGGCGCTGCCTGGCCCCGTTTTTGCTCAGTACACATCACCTCGCCCGATGACCCGGTTTTTCTGGTGTTTACCCTGTATATACAGGTATGCTCCCGGTGTCATCATGGCGACCGGAACGCAGGTGCGGACCGGCTGGGGTGGTACTTTTTTCAAACAGGAGCAGATGATGACTCGATCGGTTGTGAAATGGACGTCGCTGGCAGCGGCAGCAGCATGTGTGATGGCGCTGGCCGCACCGGCCCAGGCGCAGGACACCAAGATTGTGCTGGGCATGTCCGGCTGGACGGGTTTTGCACCACTCACGCTGGCCGACAAGGCAGGCATCTTCAAGAAAAACGGCCTGGATGTGGAGATCAAGATGATTCCGCAGAAGGACCGCCACCTGGCCCTGGCCTCCAAATCCATCCAGTGCGCCGCCACCACCGTCGAGACGCATGTGGCCTGGAATGCGAACGGCGTGCCCATCGTGCAGATTTTCCAGATGGACAAGTCCTACGGCGCCGACGGCATTGCGGTGCGCGGCGACATCAAGAGTTTTGCCGACCTGAAGGGCAAAACCATCGGCGTGGATGCGCCCGGCACGGCGCCTTACTTCGGCCTGGCCTGGATGCTGAGCAAGAACGGCATGAGCCTCAAGGACGTGAAGACCACCACGCTGTCGCCCCAGGCGGCCGCGCAGGCCTTTGTGGCAGGCCAGAACGACGCCGCCATGACGTATGAGCCCTACCTCTCCACCGTGCGCGACAACCCTGCGGCCGGCAAGATTTTGGCGACCACGCTCGACTATCCCATGGTGATGGACACCGTGGGCTGCGACCCCACCTGGCTCAAGGCCAATGGCAAGGCGGCACAGGCGCTGGCCAATTCGTACTTCCAGGCACTCGACATGATCAAGGCCGACCCGGCCAAGTCCAACGAGATCATGGGCGCCGCCGTCAAGCAGACGGGCGAGCAGTTTGCCAAGTCCTCGTCCTTCCTGCGCTGGCAGGACAAGGCTGCCAACCAGAAGTTCTTCGCGGGCGAGCTGACCACGTTCATGAAGGACGCCACGGCCATCCTGCTGGAGGCCGGCATCATCCGCAAGGCGAACGAAGACCTGGCCGTCACGTTCGACGCGAGCTTCATCAAGTAAGTAAGTCAGTCACCTGGAAGTAGAACGCGCCATGTCTGCCGTGCAACCCCTGTCCGTTATTGAGCCGAAAGCCCCTGTGCGCCGCCGTCGCTCCCTGGCTCCCCTGGAGCCCGTGAGTGCCCGCGCGCGCTGGATGCTGGGGCTGGCCTTCTTCGTCGTGTTCGTGGCGGTGTGGGCGTTCTTCACGCTGGGCGGCTTCGTGTCGCCCACCTTCCTGGCCAGCCCCATCACCATGGCCAAGGAAGGCTGGCTGCTGTTCACCGAATACGGCTTTATCAAAGACATCGGCATGACCATCTGGCGTGTGGTCGGCGGCTTTGTCCTGGCCGCCGTCATCGCCGTGCCGCTGGGCATTGCGATGGGTGCGTACAAAGGCATTGAGGCGTTCTTCGAGCCCTTCATCTCGTTCTGCCGCTACCTGCCAGCCTCGGCCTTCATCCCGCTTTTGATCCTGTGGGCGGGCATTGGCGAGGCGCAGAAGATCCTCGTCATCTTCATCGGCTCGGTCTTTCAGATCACGCTGATGGTGGCCGTCACCGTGGGCGGCGCTCGGCGCGACCTGGTGGAGGCGGCGTACACGCTGGGCGCGGGCCACAAGGGCATCGTCACGCGCGTGCTCATCCCTGGCGCTGCGCCCGAGATCGCCGAGACCCTGCGCCTGGTGCTGGGCTGGGCCTGGACCTATGTGATCGTGGCAGAGCTGATCGGCTCGTCCAGCGGCATCGGCCACATGATCACCGACAGCCAGTCGCTGCTCAACACCGGCCAGATCATCTTCGGCATCATCATCATCGGCCTCATCGGGCTGGTGTCCGACTTCGCCTTCAAGGCGCTCAACCACCGTCTGTTTGCCTGGAGCTTTGTGCGATGAGCAGCGTATCCATTCAAGCCGTCTCGCGTGTTTTCGAGACCGCCAAGGGCCAGCGCACACAGGCGCTGCAGCCGGTGGACTTTGAAGTGCGTGACAACGACTTCGTCACCATCCTCGGCCCCTCGGGCTGCGGCAAGTCCACGCTGCTGCGCATCGTGGCGGGGCTGGACCACGCCACCAGTGGCCGCGTGTTGCTCGACGGCGCACCGGTCGAAGGCCCGGGCGCCGAGCGCGGCATGGTGTTCCAGAGCTACACGCTGTTCCCTTGGCTCACCATCGAGCAGAACATCCGCTTTGGCCTGCGCGAGCGGGGCATGCCCGAGGCGCAACAGAAGGAGCGCGCCGCGTACTTCATCGCCAAGGTGGGGCTGCGCGGCTTTGAGCAGCATTTCCCCAAACAACTGTCGGGCGGCATGCAGCAGCGCACCGCCATTGCGCGCGCGCTGGCCAACGACCCCAAAATTTTGCTGATGGACGAGCCCTTCGGCGCGCTCGACAACCAGACCCGCGTGCTCATGCAAGAGCTGCTGCTGGGCATCTGGGAGGCCGAGCGCAAGACGGTGCTCTTCGTGACCCACGACATCGACGAGGCCATCTTCATGGCCAACCGCGTTGCCGTGTTCAGCGCCCGGCCCGGTCGCATCAAGACCGAGCTGGCGGTGGACTTGCCCCACCCACGCCATTACACGATCAAGACCAGCCCCGAGTTCATGGACCTCAAGGCGCGCCTCACCGAAGAGATCCGCGCCGAATCCATGGCGGCGGACCTGCATTGAGCCTGACTGACTGCTTCCTACCATGAGCGCCCGTCCTTCCCGCCGCACCGCCGCCACTGCACCCCGCAGTGCCACGCCCACCAAGGCCGTGGCCGCCGTGGCAGCGCCCGCGCAGGCCATGGCGCTGTACGAGCAGGTCAAGGACCACATCTCGCGCAAGATCCAGGAAGGCATCTGGCGCGCGGGCGACCGCCTGCCGTCCGAGAACGAGCTGGTCACCCAGTTCGGCATCTCGCGCATGACGGTGAACCGCGCGCTGCGCGAGCTGGTAGAGCAGGGCCGCATCGTGCGCGTGGCGGGCGTGGGCAGCTTTGTGGCCGAAGACAAGCCGCAGTCCACGCTCCTGCAGATCGCCAACCTGGCCAGCGAAATCCGCCAGCGCGGGCACGACTACCGCTGCGACGTGCTCACGGTAGAGCGCACCTCCGCCACGCTGGAAGTGGCCGCCGCGCTGGACCTGCGCACCGGCGAGTCGGTGTTCCACTCGCTGTGCATCCACCGCGAAGACGGCCTGCCCGTGCAACTGGAAGACCGCCACGTGAACCCGCGCCAGGTGCCCCAGTTCGCCGCGCAGGACTTCACGCAGTTGCAACCCTCCGAATACCTCGTGCGCAACGTGCCCTTTGACCAGATCGAGCATGTGGTCGATGCCGTCATGCCCACCGCCGAGCAGGCCGCGCTGCTGGAGATGTCTCCGCAGGAGCCCTGCCTGCTGCTCACCCGCCGCACTTGGTCGCGCGGCGTGCCGATCACCGTGGTGCGCTGCCTGCACCCCGCCACCCGCTACCGCCTGGGCAGCCGCTTCCGCGCGGATGGCAATCCCGTCGCTGGTTGAATATGAAGCACCCCCTGAGTCGCTTCGCGCCTTCCCCCTCAAGGGGGACGACGCCCTCACTGCGGGGCGGCCCTTGCTCGGCGTCTCTCGCGGGCGCCGTGGCAGTTCCACCCGTAGCGGGATTGGCTGACAGGATTTGAAGAACAAATTAACGCTGATTATTTTTCGCTTGTACCTACTTGTATATACAGGATCAATGCCATGACACACAACGCTTCATCTCTCACCCTGCATCCCGGCCGCGTCACGCTGGCTGAGCTGCGCCGCATCCACGCGGGCCCTGTGCAACTGGTGCTCGATGCGTCGGCCCGCGCGGGTTTGCAGAAGTCCCTGGCCACGGTGCAGCGCATCGTGGATGAAGACCAGGTGGTCTATGGCATCAACACCGGCTTTGGCAAGCTGGCCAGCACCAAGATCGCGCATGAGCGTCTGGCCGAATTGCAGCGCAACCTGGTGCTGTCGCACAGCGTGGGCACGGGCGATCCGTTGCCCGACGACGTGGTGCGCCTCATCCTGGCGACCAAGGCCGTGAGCCTGGCGCGCGGCCACTCGGGCGTGCGGCCCGAGTTGGTGGACGCGCTGCTGGCGCTGGCCAACGCCAACGTGCTTCCTGTCATCCCGGCCAAAGGCTCGGTGGGTGCGTCGGGCGACCTGGCGCCGCTGGCGCACATGGCTTGTGTGCTGATCGGCGAAGGGCAGGCCAAGGTAGACGGCAAGGTGGTGCCGGGTGCCGAGGCCATGCGCTCCATCGGTTTGCAGCCCTTTGTGCTGGGCCCCAAGGAAGGGCTGGCGCTGCTCAATGGCACGCAGGTGTCCACCGCGCTCGCGCTGGCAGGTTTGTTTGGCGCCGAGAGCGTGTTCTCTGCCGCGCTGGTCGCGGGCTGCTTGTCGCTCGAAGCCATCAAGGGCTCGGTCAAGCCGTTTGACGCGCGCATCCACGAAGCGCGTGGCCAGGCCGGGCAGATCGCCGTGGCCGCTGCCGTGCGCGCGCTGCTCGATGGCAGCGCCATCGACCCCTCACACCCCCACTGCGGCCGCGTGCAAGACCCGTACTCCATCCGCTGCGTGCCCCAGGTGATGGGTGCGTGCCTGGACAACCTGCACCATGCCGCCCGTGTGCTGACCATCGAGGCCAATGCGGCGTCGGATAATCCGCTCGTTTTTGACAACGGAGATGTGATCTCCGGCGGCAACTTCCACGCCGAGCCCGTGGCCTTCGTGGCCGACATCATCGCGCTGGCCGTGGCCGAGATCGGGGCCATCTCCGAGCGGCGCCTGTCGCTGCTGCTGGACCCGGGCCTCTCGGGCCTGCCCGCGTTCCTGATCCGCGACAGCGGCGTGAACTCGGGTTTCATGATCGCGCAGGTCACGGCCGCCGCGCTGGCTGCCGAGAACCAGTGCCTGGCCAACCCCAGCAGCGTGACCAGCCTGCCCACTTCGGCCAACCAGGAGGACCACGTTTCCATGGCCACCTACGGCGCACGCCGGCTGGGCGACATGGTGCGCAATGCGGCGGTGATGGTCGGCATCGAAGCCATGGCCGCTGCGCAGGGCATGGAGTTCGACCGCTCGCTCAAGAGTTCACCCCTCATCGAAGCGCAATTCGCCGCCATCCGCGAGCGCGTGGCCTACCTGGAGCAGGACCGCTACCTCGCCCCCGACATCGAAGCCATGCGCGCCTGGGCCCAGCAGTCCACCTGGCCCGCAGCGCTCACGCAATGCCTGCCCAGCTTCGCCTGATTTTTTCCGCGCACGCCCACTGATTCACAGGAGCTCACCATGAACGCCAACGACGCCATCATCGCCGCCGCCTCCAACACCGACCCCCGCCACGACGCTAGCCGCGTGATCCGCGCCCCGCGCGGCAGCCAGCTCACGTGCAAGAGCTGGCTCACCGAAGCGGCCTATCGCATGATCCAGAACAACCTAGACGCCGAAGTGGCCGAGCGCCCGCAGGACCTGGTGGTGTACGGCGGCATCGGCCGTGCTGCGCGCAACTGGGAGTGCTACGACCAGATCCTCGCCTCGCTCAAGGACTTGAACGACGACGAGACCCTGCTCATCCAGTCCGGCAAGCCCGTGGGCGTGTTCAAGACCCATGCCAACGCGCCCCGCGTGCTGCTGGCCAACTCCAACCTGGTGCCCAAGTGGGCCAACTGGGAGCACTTCAGCGAGCTGGACCAGAAGGGTCTGTTCATGTACGGCCAGATGACCGCCGGCAGCTGGATCTACATCGGCACGCAAGGCATCGTGCAAGGCACCTACGAGACCTTTGCCGAGGCCGGCCGCAAGCACTATGGCGGCTCGCTGGAGGGCAAGTGGATCTTGACCGCAGGCCTGGGAGGCATGGGCGGCGCGCAGCCGCTGGCCGCCACGTTTGCGGGCGCCGTGTCGCTCAACATCGAATGCCAGCAAAGCAGCATCGACTTCCGCCTGCGCACGCGCTATGTGGACAAACAGGCGCGCGACATTGACCACGCGTTCGAGCTGATCCAGCAGCACACCGCCGCCAAGGAGGCCGTGTCGATTGCACTGCTGGGCAACGCCGCCGAAATCCTGCCCGAGCTGGTGCGCCGTGCCAAGGCCGGTGGCCTCAAGCCAGACCTCGTCACCGACCAGACATCGGCCCACGACCTCGTCAACGGCTACCTGCCCGCAGGCTGGACGGTGGCCCAGTGGCGTGCCGCGCAGCAGGACGTGACGCAGCACGAGGTGCTGAAAAAGGCCGCTGCCAAGTCGTGCGCCGTGCACGTGCAGGCCATGCTCGACTTCCAGCACATGGGCATTCCGGTGGTGGACTACGGCAACAACATCCGCCAGGTGGCGTTCGACGAAGGTGTGAAGAATGCCTTCGACTTCCCCGGCTTCGTGCCTGCCTACATCCGCCCGCTGTTCTGCGAAGGCAAGGGCCCGTTCCGCTGGGTGGCCCTGTCGGGCGACCCGGAAGACATCCGCAAGACCGACGCGAAGATCAAGGAACTGTTCCCCGAGAACAAGCACGTGCACCGCTGGCTCGACATGGCGGGCGAGCGCATCGCCTTCCAGGGCCTGCCTGCACGCATCTGCTGGCTGGGCCTGGGCGAGCGCCACATCGCGGGCCTGGCCTTCAACGAGATGGTCAAGAACGGCGAGCTGAAGGCCCCCATCGTGATTGGCCGCGACCACCTGGACACCGGCAGCGTGGCCAGCCCCAACCGTGAGACCGAAGGCATGAAGGACGGAACGGACGCTGTGAGCGACTGGCCGCTGCTCAACGCGCTGCTCAATACCTCGGGCGGCGCCACCTGGGTCAGCCTGCACCACGGCGGTGGCGTGGGCATGGGCTACTCGCAGCACTCGGGCATGGTCATCGTGGCCGATGGCACCGATGCGGCGGCCCAACGCCTGGCCAATGTGCTGGTCAACGACTGCGGCAGCGGCGTGATGCGCCACGCCGACGCGGGCTACGAGTTGGCCGTGGAGACAGCGAAGAAGCAGGGCCTCAAGCTGCCCATGGTGAAGTAGTCCGAAGAAAGCGAGGGAATAACAGGAATGTGAAAAAGGGAACTGCATTCCCATCAAATGGGAATGCAGGGTAGGAATGTCGCTGCAATACTTTGATACTGAGTCCATGACCGCCCGTGGACTGACCTCCGTTGCCGCTGCCGACCGTGTTCTGCACGTGCTGGCCGTACTGGCGCAGCACGGTCAGCCCATGTCGGCGGCCGAGCTGGTGGAGGCCACGGGCCTGGCGCGCAGCACGTTGTACCGCCAACTGGCGCGGCTCAAGCTGTGGGGTTTTGTGCTGGAGAGCAGCGGGCACTACGCGCCCGGGCCGCTCAGCCTGCAACTGGCCCTGGGCTTTGACATGGCGTCGCACCTGGTGCACCACGCGCGGCCGGACATGCAGGCCCTGGCCCGGCAGTCCCACGAGAGCGTGGGGCTGGTGGTGGCCGTGAATGACAGCGTGGTGTGCCTGGACATGGTGGACAGCACGCAGGCGCTGCGCTGCTCATTTGAAAAAGGGCGCAGCGTGCCGCTGCGCGCGGGCGCCTCCGCCAAGTGCCTGCTCGCCCATGTGGCCCCGGCCACGCGCAATGCCATTCTGGACCTGCACTACGGTGCAGGCACCCCCGAGCGCCAGGTGGCGCTCGCCGAGCTGGAAGGCATTGCCAAGGCGGGCTACGCCGTCAGCTCCGGCGAGGTGGATGCCGGTGTCTGGGGCGTCAGCGTGCCGGTGTTCGGCTCTCCCCGGCAGGCGGCCGGGGCCATCACGCTGATGGCCCCGATCTTGCGGGCCCAGGGGCAGGAGACCGCGCTCACCGGCATGGCCGTCGTCGCCGCGGCGCGCATCTCCCGCCAACTCACTTCTCCCTGATTTCCCTCACCCCTCCTCAGGAGCTTTCCCCATGAACCTTCGCCGCAACCTTCTTCTGGCCAGCCTGGCCGCCGCTGCTTTCTGCACCACGGGTGCGCAGGCCCAGGACAACGTCCTGCGTGTGGGCACCGATGCCACGTTTCCGCCCATGGAGTTTGTCGAGAACGGCAAGCGCACGGGCTTTGACATCGAGCTGGTGGAAGCGATTGCCAAGACCATGGGCAAACAGGTCGAATGGGTGGACATCGACTTCAAGGGCCTGATCCCGGGCCTGATCTCCAAGCGTTTCGACATGGCCGTCTCGGCCATCTACATCACCGATGAGCGCAAGAAGGTGGTGGACTTCACCGACTCCTACTACGCCGGTGGCCTGGTGGTGATGGTGAAGGCCGACAACAAGGCCATCAACAAGCTGGCCGACCTGGACGGCAAGAAAGTCAGCGTGCAGGTGGGCACGAAATCCGTGAGCTACCTGACTGAAAAATTCCCCAAGGTGCAGCGTGTCGAGGTCGAAAAGAACCAGGAGATGTTCAATCTGGTGGACATCGGCCGCGCCGACGCTGCCGTGACCGGTAAGCCCGCCGCGTTCCAGTATGTCCGCACCCGCCCGGGCCTGCGCGTGCTCGATGAGCAGCTCACCACCGAAGAGTACGGCATGGCCCTGCGCAAGGACACGCCCGAGCTGACGAAGGCCGTCAACGGTGCCATCACCAAGCTCAAGGCCGATGGCACCTATGCGGCCATCGTCAAGAAGTGGTTCAGCAACAGCGCTGCCAAGTAAGCCACTGACCCGCTAGCCGTTGCTGTACTGAGCCATGGAACTCGATTTTTCTCCTGTCTGGGCCGGGGTGCCGCAGTTGCTGGCGGGTGCGCTGGTCACTGTGGAAATCACGGCTGCCTCGCTGCTGCTGGGCTGCGTCATGGGCCTGCTGGTCGGCATTGGCCGGCTGAACCCCAAGCGCCGCGTGGTCTACGCCCTGTGCACCGCCTACGTGGCTGCCATCCGTGGCACCCCGCTGCTGGTGCAGTTGTTCATCCTGTTCTTTGGCTTGCCGCAGTTCGGCATCCTGCTGCCTGCCTTTGTGTGCGGCGTGATCGGCCTGGGCATCTACTCGGGTGCCTATGTGTCCGAGGTGGTGCGCGGCGCCATCCAGTCCATTGACAAGGGGCAGATGGAGGCGGCGCGTTCCATCGGCATGTCCTCGGGCCTGGCCATGCGCACCGTGGTGCTGCCACAGGCCGTGGTGCGCATGATTCCGCCGCTGGGCAACGAGTTCATCGCGCTCATCAAGAACTCGGCGCTGGTGTCGCTGCTCACCATCCACGACCTGATGCACGAGGGGCAGAAGATCATCAGCGTGTCGTACCGCTCGCTGGAGGTGTACCTGGCGATTGCGGTGGTGTATTTCATCCTGACCGGGGCCACGACGCTGGTGCTGCGCCGCATCGAGTTGCGCTTGCGCGCCGGGGGGATGGTGCAATGAAGAAAGAAGCACTTCCAATGAATGGAGCAGGCCAGGCCGCTGAACCCATCGTGCGCATTCGCGGGCTGCGCAAGGCGTTTGGCAGCCATGTGGTGCTGAACGGCATCGACTTTGATGTGCTGCCATCGCAGGTGGTGGTGGTCATCGGGCCCAGTGGGTCCGGCAAGAGCACCTTCTTGCGCTGCTGCAATGGGCTGGAGCAGCCCGAGGGAGGCTCCGTCGAGATCTGTGGCCGCACGCTGGTGCAGGACGGCCGCATGCTGCCCGACCATGACCTCAACGCGCTGCGCGAAGAAGTGGGCATGGTGTTCCAGTCGTTCAACCTGTTCCCGCACCTGTCCGTGCTCGACAACGTCACGCTGGGCCCGCGCAAGCTGCGCGGCCTCTCGCGCAAGGAGGCCGAGGAGCGCGCCCAGGCCCTGCTGACCAAGGTGGGCCTCGCGCACAAGGCGCCGGCCATGCCCGCCAGCCTGTCGGGCGGGCAAAAGCAGCGTGTGGCCATTGCCCGCGCGCTGGCCATGGAGCCGCGCGTGATGCTGTTCGACGAACCCACCTCGGCGCTGGACCCGGAGCTCGTGGGCGAGGTGCTGCAGGTCATGAAGCTGCTGGCCAGCGAAGGCATGACCATGATGGTGGTGACGCACGAGATGGACTTTGCGCGTGAGGTGGGCGATGTGGTGGTCGTGATGGACGGCGGCGGCATCATCGAGGCTGGTGCACCCGCCACCATCTTCACCAACCCCACGCAGGAGCGCACGCGCTCCTTCCTGCAGGCGGTGCTGACCCGCGCCTGAGGCCGGGTGCGGCGGGGTGCACGACAACGGTCAGCAACAACACAACAGGAGACAAGCCCGCATGCCTTCTTCGCTATTGCCCGCCATGGACCCGCGCCTGTCAGAGCGCTTTCAGCAGCGCCTGCGAGAGAGCCTGACCGCAGACGACATTGCCCGCTTTGACCGCGACGGCGCGCTGTGCATCAAGCAGTTGCTCACGCCCGAAGAGGTGGCGCTGCTGCGCGAAGGCATCGACGCCAACCTGGCCGCACCCAGCCCGCGCGCCAAGGTGGCCAGCCGGCCTGACGACCCGGGTCGCTTCTTCGAGGACTTCTGCAACTGGCAGGACATCCCGCAGTTCGGCCGCTTTGTGCACGAGACGCCGCTGGCCCTGGCCGCGCAGCGCCTCATGCAGTCGCGCACCGTGCGGCTGTACCACGACCATGTGCTGGTGAAGGAGCCGGGCACCCGCCAGCGCACGCCCTGGCACCAGGACCAGCCCTACTACAACATCGACGGCCAGCAGAACATCAGCATGTGGATACCGGTTGACCCGGTGTCGCGCGCGGCCACGCTCGAATTTGTGGCCGGTTCGCACAAGGGGCCGTGGCTCATGCCGCGCACCTTCATGGACAACCAGGCGAAATGGTTCCCCGAAGGCAGCCTGCAGGACCTGCCCGATGTCGAGGCCGACCGTGCTGCCTTCCCCATCGTGGGCTGGGAGATCGAGCCCGGCGACGTGGTGTGCTTCCACATGCTCACGTTGCATGCCGCGGGTGGGGTGGAAGGGCCGAATCGTCGCCGCGTGTTCTCGGTGCGCTTTCTGGGCGACGACACGCGCCATGCGCCCCGGCCGTGGAAGACCTCGCCCGAGTTTCCGGGCCTGGCCGACGAGTTGCCCGCTGGCGCGGAGATGGACCACCCGCTGTTCCCGCTGCTGGTCACCGGCGCAGAGCCGACCACCGCAACATCCTGATTGATGAACACGACAACACCGATGGCAACGCATTTTTTTGACCTGGCTACCACCCCCAGCATGCCTTGGAAAAACGGCGGCGGCAGCACGCAGGAGCTGGCCTGCTGGCCCCCCGGTGCGGACATGAACAGCTTCGAGTGGCGCGTGAGCCTGGCCACGGTGGACCGGCCCGGGCCGTTCTCGGTTTTCCCTGCCATCGACCGGCAGATCATGCTGCTGGGCGGCGACGGCCTGCACCTGCGCAGCCCTGGCTGGGAGCACCGCCTGGAGCAGCGCTGGCAGCCGTTTGCGTTTTCGGGCGACGACGCGGTGGATGGCGCGATGCTGGGCGGCACGTCCAAGGACTTCAACCTTATGCAGCGGCGGGGCCAGTGGCATGGGCCGCTGCAGGTGGTGGGCGATGCGCAGTCGCCCGGCGGCACGCCCGCAGGCCTGTGCCTGGTGCTGCAGGGCGATTGGCAGTGGGTGGCGCCGGGCGCCGGGCCGCGTGCGCTGGCGGCAGGGCAGGGCTTTTGGTGGGCGGGCGAGGGCGGTGCAACGCCGGGCCAACTGGAGCCGCTGCATGCGGGTGCCGCCGCCGACGCGCCTGCGCTGGTCTGGATCGCCTTGCAGCGCGGTGCAGTCTCCAAAATTTGAATAAAAAGGGCTGCCACCGCCTGATGGATAAGCGCTGGTAGCTATTATTTGTATAGCATTCAACACGGAGCCCACGGGTGGGCAGGCAGATGCAACACATGGACAACCACGGCCACCCGAGCGGGTCGGCCGCCAGCCAGAACGCCGATGGCGTGTGGCACAACCTGCAACCCGCGCCCGGCCTGTGGGTGGCCGATGTGGCTGTGCCCGAGGGCCAGCCTGCCTGCGTGGTGGTGCAGCAAGGCCAGATGGCCTGGGTGGGGCCCGAGGCGCAGTTGCCCGCCGCTTACAAGGCATTGTCGCGCCACGATGCGCGGGGCGCGCTCGCCACCCCCGGGCTGGTGGACTGCCACACGCACCTGGTCTATGGCGGTCAGCGGGCCAACGAATTCGCCATGCGCCTGGCCGGTGCCACGTACGAAGAAGTGGCCCAGGCAGGCGGGGGCATTGTGTCGTCGGTCAAGGCCACGCGTGCGGCGTCGGAAGACGAACTTTTTGCCCAGGCTGCTCCGCGCCTGCAGGCTTTGCTCGATGAAGGCGTGTGCGCCATCGAGATCAAGTCAGGCTACGGCCTGGCGCTGGAACATGAGCGCAAGCAGTTGCGCGTGGCCCGTCGCCTGGGCGAGGTATTTGGCGTGACGGTGCGCACCACCTTCCTCGGCGCGCATGCGCTGCCGTCCGAGTACGCAGGCCGCAGTGGCGACTACACCGACCTGGTCTGCAACGAGATGCTGCCCGCACTGGCCGCCGAAGGCCTGGTGGATGCAGTGGATGTGTTCTGTGAACGCATCGCCTTCACGCTGGCCGAGACAGAGCAGGTCTTCCAGGCCGCGCAAAAGCTGGGCATCCCCGTCAAGTTGCATGCGGAGCAACTGTCGGACATGGGCGGCTCGGCGCTGGCAGCGCGTTACGGCGCGCTGTCGTGTGACCACATCGAACACCTGTCGGCCGACGGCATTGCCGCGATGAAAGCCGCAGGCACCGTGGCCGTGCTGCTGCCCGGCGCCTACTACACGCTGCGCGACACACACTTGCCGCCCATCGCGCAGCTGCGCGAGGCCGGTGTGCCCATGGCGGTGTCTACCGACCACAACCCGGGCACATCGCCCGCGCTCAGCCTGCTGCTCATGGCCAACATGGCCTGCACGCTGTTCCGCCTGACGGTGCCCGAGGCACTGGCGGGCATCACTACCCATGCCGCGCGCGCGCTGGGCTTGCAAGATTCCCATGGCCTCATCGCATCGGGCCGACCTGCCAACTTTGTTTTGTGGCCCGTGGGCGAGGCGGCCGAGCTGGCCTACTGGTTTGGCCAGAAGCCCGCCTGCACCATCGTGCGGCAGGGGTGCATCCACGGAGTCATGCCATGAGCGAGCCGCTTCAACGCCAACTTTTCGCGGCCGATGCCTTGCTGCCCACCGGCTGGGCGCGCGATGTGCTCGTGGCCTGGGATGGGGCAGGGCGCATCACCGCCGTCACGCCCAACGCACAGCCGAACGGCGCTGCCGTGGCCCCCGGCCCGCTGCTGCCCGGCATGCCCAACCTGCATTCGCACGCGTTTCAGCGCGCGTTTGCGGGCCTCACGGAGTACCGGGGCGAGAGCCAGGACAGCTTCTGGAGCTGGCGCAACCTGATGTACCGCTTTGCCGCGCGCATCACGCCCGAGTCGCTGGAGGCCATCGCCACCTGGCTGTATGTGGAGATGCTGGAGGCGGGCTACACCAGCGTGTGCGAGTTCCACTACGTGCACCACGACCAGGACGGCCGCCCCTATGCCGACGATGCCACGCTGTCGCTGGCGCTGCTGCGCGCGGCGAAGAGCGCGGGCATCGGCATCACGCTGCTGCCGGTGCTCTACCAGACGAGTGGTTTTGGTGCCAAGCCACCGCGTGCCGACCAGGCGCGCTTTATCCGCAGCACCGACAACATGCTCTCTTTGTTGGAGCGCCTTGCGCCCGCCACACGGGCGCTGGGCGGCATTCTGGGTCTGGCCCCGCATTCGCTGCGTGCCGTGCCGCCCGATAGCTTGGCCGCCGCCGTGCAGGGACTTACGGCGCTGAACCCCCAGGCCCCCATCCACATCCACATTGCCGAGCAGACGCAGGAGGTGGAGGACTGCATCGCCTGGAGCGGCCAGCGCCCCGTGCAGTGGCTGCTGGAGCACGCACCCGTGGACGAGCGCTGGTGCCTGGTTCACGCCACGCACATGACGCCGCAGGAATACGCCGACGCAGCCCGCACGGGCGCGGTGGCTGGCATTTGCCCCACCACGGAAGCCAACCTGGGCGACGGCATCTTTGACATGCCGCTGTGGCTGCAGCATGGCGGCCGCTGGGGCGTGGGTTCGGACAGCCACGCCTGCGTGAACGCGGCCGAGGAGCTGCTGATGCTCGAATACGGCCAGCGTCTGTCGCTGCGCCAGCGCAATGTGCTGGCCAGCCGCAGCCAGGCCGAGGTGGCCACGGCCATGACCTTGCAAGCGGTGCAGGGCGGGGCGCAGGCGTCTGGCCGCTCGGTCAGTGGCCTGGCCGTGGGTCAGCAGGCCGACCTGGTGGCGCTGGACGCGCGGCATGTGGCGCTGGCGGGCCTGCCCGCACCCAGCATGTTGTCGTCCCACGTGTTCGGCAGCCACCGCACCTCGGCCATTGACAGCCTGTGGGTGGCGGGCGTGTTGCGCGTGGCGCAGGGCCGCCATGCCCTGCACGACGCAGCCGCGCAGGCCTTTGTAGCGGCGCGCTCCACCACCATTGCGGCGGACTGAAACCCCGGGTCTTGAACTCCAACCACTTTGTCCCTTATGACCACCACGCCCCCACCCTTCACCTTCCACCAGGGCACTGCGCCCTTGCTGGTCTCGATGCCCCATGCAGGCACCTATGTGCCGCCCGTGTTGGCAGCGCGCTTCACCGATGAGGCCCGCCAAGTGCCCGACACCGACTGGCACATGGAGCGCCTCTATGCATTCGCGAAAGACATGGGGGCCTCCATCCTCGTGGCCACGCATTCGCGCTACGTGGTGGACCTGAACCGACCACCCGATGGCGCGAGCCTTTACCCCGGCCAGAGTGTCACCGGCCTGTGCCCGGTCGATACCTTTGACGACACGCCCATCTACGCCCAGGGCGATGTGCCCGATGACGCCGAGGTGGCTGCGCGCCGCGACGCCGTCTGGGCGCCGTACCATGCGCAACTGCGCGCCGAGCTGAGCCGCATCCGCGCGCAGCATGGTGTGGCGGTGCTGTGGGACGCGCACTCCATCCGCTCCGTGCTGCCGCGCTTTTTTGAGGGCAAGCTGCCCGACCTGAACCTGGGCACGGCCGATGGTGCCAGCTGCGACCCGGCACTGGCGCAGGCGCTGTTGGCCATTGCCCAGTCGGCGCCGGGCTACACCGGTGTGCTCAATGGCCGTTTCAAGGGCGGGCACATCACGCGCCACTACGGCCAGCCCGCGCAGAACATCCACGCCGTGCAGCTGGAGATGACCCAGTGCAGCTATATGCAGGAGGCCTTGCCCTTTGACTACCTGCCCGAGGTAGCAGCCGAGGTGCAGCCGCACCTGGAGCGTCTGCTGGAGGCGGCGCTGGCGTTTGCGGCCGCCCGGCGGAAGTAGTTTGCTCTTGTTTTGATAGCTTCTGGCGCTTGATGGTCGGGCGCCAGAAGCCAATATGGCTTCAAATCAGACGCTGCGCTGCGCCATGGCCTCACCCAGCTGGATGGGCCGTGCGGGTGCCCACTGCGGGTTGAACTGCAGCGGCCCCTCGGGGAACAGCATCACCACGGTGGAGCCGAGCAAAAAGCGTCCCATCTCATCGCCCTTTTGCAGGCTGACCTGGCCCGGTGCGTAGTCCCACTGGCGCAGCGTGCCGGGGCGCGGGGGGTTCACCTGGCCGTGCCACACAGTGGCCATGCTGCCCACGATGGTGGCGCCCACCAGCACCAGCACAAACGGACCCTGGGCCGACTCGAAAACACAGACCACACGCTCGTTGCGCGCGAACAGGCCGGGCACGCCGCGCGCGGTGGTGGGGTTGACCGAGAACAGCTCGCCCGGCACGTGGATCATGCGCGTGAGCGAACCCGCGCAGGGCATGTGGATGCGGTGGTAGTCGCGTGGGCTCAGGTAGAGCGTGGCGAAGTGGCCGTTTTCGAAACGCGCACCCAGTGCCGCGTCGCCGCCCACCAGGGCGGTGGTGGAATACGAATGGCCCTTGGCCTGGAAGACCTGGTCCTTGGCAATGGGGCCGAACTGGCTGATGGCGCCGTCCACGGGGCAGATCAGGTCGGCATCGGCCAGCGGGCGGGCGCCGTCTTTCAATGCGCGCGTGAAGAAGTCGTTGAAGCTCGCGTAGCTGGTGATGTCAGGGTTGGCCGCCTCGCCCATGTTCACGTTGTAGCGGCCCACAAACCAACGGATCACCGAGGTGGTCAGGCCCCCCAGCCGGGCCGATGCGAACTTGCCAGCCAGGGTGGTCAGTGCCTGCTTGGGCAGGAGGTATTGCGGCAGAACTGCCAGGCGATCAGACACGGGCGAACCCCTCGAAGACGAAAGCGGATGATTCTATCGGCGCAGGCGGGCATCGCCCGCACGGTCAAACCCCGAGGTACTGGTCCAGCAGCGCGGGCTGCGCGTGCAGCGTGTCCGAGCTGCCTTCAAACACCACCTGGCCCTTGACCAGGATGATGTTGCGGTCGGTGATTTGCGTGACATGTTTCCAGTTCTTGTCCACGATCACGCTGCTGATACCGCTGTCCTTGATCAGGCTGCAGATGCGCCAGATCTCGCGCGCGATCAGTGGCGCCAGGCCCTCGGTGGCTTCGTCGAGGATCAGCACATCGGGGTTGGTCATCAGCGCGCGGCCGATGGTCAGCATCTGCTGCTCGCCACCGCTGAGCTGCTGGCCGCCATGGCCCAGGCGCTCCTTCAGGCGCGGGAAGGTCTCCAGCACACGTTCGTAGGTCCAGTCGCGCTGGCCGCGTGTGCCCGCACGTGCGGCCATCTGCAAATTCTCGACCACGCTGAGGTTGCCAAAGATGCCACGGCCTTCGGGCACGTAGGCAATGCCCAGCCGCGCCACCTCGTAGGGCGGCTTGCCCGTCATGTCGCGGCCCGCCACAGCCACGCTGCCCGAGCGGGGTTTGACCAGGCCCATCAGCGACTTGAGCAGGGTGCTTTTGCCCATGCCGTTGCGGCCCATGAGGCCGATGGTCTCGCCCTGGCCCACGGTGAAGTCAATGCCGTGAAGGATGTGGCTGCTGCCGTAGAAGGTGTGGATGCCTTTGGCATCGATCCATGGAGTGGTCATCTCAGTGGTCCTCGCCCAGGTAGGCGGCTTGCACGCCCTCGTCGGCGCGCACCTCAGCCGGTGTGCCGTGGGCAATCACCTCGCCGTTGACCATCACGGTGAGGCGATCGGCCAGCGCAAACACGGCATCCATATCGTGCTCTACCAGCATGATGGCGTGCGCGGGCTTGAGGCGCTGCAGCAGGTCCACCATGCGCTCGGCCTCGGCCACGCCCATGCCGGCCAGGGGTTCGTCGAGCAGCAGCACCTGGGGCTCGGTGGCCAGGGTCATGGCGATCTCCAGCTGACGCTGCTCGCCGTGGCTCATGGCTCCGGCAATTGCCGTGCGCCGGTCTTTGAGGCCAGACAGCTCGATAGCGCTTTCCAGGCGGGCGGTGGTAGCTCTGTTTTTGATAGTGGCTGCACGGGTGTCCTGCCACCAGCGCAGCGGGTTCCAGGGCTGCTGCGCATCGCGCGACTGGGCGGCCAGGCGCACGTTTTCGTGCACCGTGAGCGGCAGGAAGATGTTGGTCTTCTGGTAGCTGCGGCCCAGGCCCTGGCGCGAGATGCGCTCGGGCGCCCAGCCGGTCACATCGGTGCCGCCCAGCAGCACGGTGCCCGAGGTGGGCGGCAGATCGCCCGAGAGCAGGTTGGTCAGCGTTGACTTGCCCGCGCCGTTGGGGCCGATCACGGCATGGATCTGGCCGCGCCAGAGGTCCACGGACACGCCATTGACGGCCGCCAGGCCGCCAAAGCGCTTGGTGAGCTGGCGGGCAGAGAGCAGGGCGTCAGCCATGGTGAGAATCCTCCTGCGCCTTGCCGCCCTGGCGTTGCCCCAGCATGCCCAGCAGCCCGCGCGGCGCGGCCACCACCACCAGCACGATGAAGCCGCCCATCAGCAGTTGCCAGTGTTTGGTGATGTCCTTGAACACATGAAGCAGAACTTCGAAAGCAAACGCGCCGACGATGGCCCCTGCAAAGTTGCCCATGCCGCCCAGGATGACCATCATGATGGCGTGTGCGCTCATGTGGAAACCCATCAGCTCCGGGTTCACATAGCCGGTCTGCGCGCCCCACAGGTAGCCTGCCAGGCCCGCCAGCGCACCCGCCACGGTGAACGCGGTGAGCTTGTAGCCCTGGGTGCCAAAGCCCATGGCGCGCATGCGGTGCTCGTTGATGCGAATGCCTGCCAGCGCCCGGCCCAGCGGGCTCCAGAGCAGGCGGCGCAGCAGCACATAGACGATGACCACGAGCGCCAGCGTGAAGTAGTAGAAGGTCTTGCGGCCTTCGAGGTCGAAGGGTAGCCAGCCGAAGATGGAGGCATCGGGCCGGAAGTTGATGTACAGCCCGTCCGAGCCGCCCAGCATCTTGTTGTCGAAGAACAGATAGAACACCATCTGCGCAAACGCCATGGTGACCATGATGAAGTAGATGCCGTGGGTGCGCACCACAAAAAAGCCGATCACCAGGGCCACCAGTGCGGCGCCCGCCACCGCCAGCGGCAATGTCCACCACAGGCTCACGGGCGCGTCGGCCGGTGTAAGGAAGGCCAGCGCATAGCCCGCCACGCCAAAGTAGGCGGCATGGCCCAGCGACACGAGGCCGGTCACGCCCTGCAGCAGATCCAGGCTCATCGCAAAGATGGCCATGATCATCATGCGCGTGACCATCTGCACGTAGAAGTCGCTGCCGACCACAGGGAACAGCAGCAGCGCAGCCAGCCCCAGTGCCAGGGCAAACTGCACGCTGCGTGGCAGCACTTCGATATTGGCGCGGGGGGTGCTCATTGCTTAAACAGGCCTTCCGGTTTCCACAGCAGCACAGCCGCCATCAACATATAGACCAGCATGCCCGCCATGGAAGGCAGCAGCACTTTGCCAAAGGTGTCTACCAGCCCCACCAGCAGCGCCGCAATGAGCGCTCCTCGCACGGAGCCGATGCCACCGATCACCACCACCACAAAACACATGATGAGCACCGACGAGCCCATGTTGGGATACACGCTGGACACCGGCGCGGCCACCATGCCCGCCACCGCCGCCAGGCCCACGCCCAGCGCGAACACGATGGCATGGATGAGCTTGATGTTCACCCCCAGCGATTCGGCCATGTCGCGGTTGAACGCGCCCGCGCGGATCTTCATGCCCAGGCGGGTCTTGGAGATCAGCAGGTACAGGGCCACCGCCAGCGCAATGCACACCCCCGAGATGAACAGCCGGTAGACGGGGTAGGAGAGGGTGTCGGTAAGCGGAATCGACCAGTCCAGCATCTTGGGGATGGCCACGCCGTGCACGTCATCGCCCCACAGGATGGAACGCAGCTCTTCAAAGATGTAGATCAGCCCGAAGGTCAGCAGCACCTGGTCCAGGTGATCGCGATGGTAGAAGTGGCGGAACAGCAGCCATTCGAGCGCCAGGCCAAAGACCACCGACAGCAGAGCCCCGCCCAGGATGGCCAGCGCCAGGCTGCCGAAATGCCCCGACAGCGAATATGCGAGGTAGGCCCCCAGCATGTAGAAGCTGCCGTGCGCCAGATTCACCACGCCCATGATCCCGAAGATCAGCGTGAGTCCGGCCGCCAGCATGAACAGCAGCAGGCCGTACTGCACGCTGTTGAGCAACTGGATCAGGAAGGTGGCGAAGTCCATCGGGTGCCGTGGGTGGAGTGCAGTAAGTCAGGCCGCCCGGCACGAAGCGGGCAGCAGGGCGCCCGGCTGGGGGCCGGGCGGGTGATGGAGAGGGGGCCCCCCGTACAGCGGGTTAGCCCATCCTGCAGCCGGCGCCGCTGTCGGCCAGCGCCTTTGCGGCCACGCCAATCACCTTGTTTTCCTTGTTTTCCACCTGGCGCAGGTAGATGTCCTGCACTGGGTTGTGGGCCTTGCTCATGGTCCACTTGCCACGCGGGCTGTCGATGGTGGCGCTCTCCATGGCCTTGATGACGGCCGCTTTGGCAGTCAGGTCGCCCTTGACCGCATTGGCACCCTGCACCAGCAGCAGGCCGGTGTCGTAGCCCTGCACGGCGTACACGTCGGGCTGGCTGCGGAAGGTCTTGGCGTACTCCAGGCGGAACTGCTTGTTGCGCGGCGTGTCCAGCGAGTCGCTGTAGTGCATGGTGGTGATGATGCCGTCGGCCGCAGGGCCTGCGGCTTCAAGCACGCCTTCGGTCAGGAAGCCCGAGCCGTACAGCGGGAACTTGTCCTTGAGGCCCGCCGCAGCGTAGTCGCGGATGAACTTGGCCGCGCCGCCACCGGCAAAGAAGCAGGCCACGGCATCGGGCTTGAGCGCGGCGATCTCGGTCAGCAGTGCCTGGAACTCCACGTTCGGGAAGGGCAGGCCCAGTTCCTTCACGATGGTGCCGCCCGCAGCGGTGTAGCTTTGCTTGAAGCCTTCAAAGGCCTCGTCGCCGGCCGCGTACTTCCAGGTGATCCACACGGCCTTCTTGTGGCCTTTTTCAACCATGGCCTTGCCCAGTGCCAGCGTGGGCTGGGAGTTACTGAACGAGGTGCGGAACACGTTGGGGGCGCACAGCGCGCGGGTGGCGGCATGCACGCCTGCGTTGGGGATGAGGTTGAGCACGCCGGTGTCGCGCGCCACCTTCTGGATGCCCATCTGCACGCCGGAGTGCACGGTGCCGATCAGCACATCCACCTTGTCGCGCTGCACCAGCTTGCTGGCGTTTTCCACGCCCTTGCTGGGCTCGGACTCGTCGTCCACCTTGAACCACTCGATTTCGCGCCCGCCGAGCTTGCCGCCTTGCTGGTCGATTGCCAGGCGCACGCCGTTCTCGATGGCCACGCCCAGCTGGGCAAACGTGCCGGTGTAGGGCAACATGAAACCCACACGCGCCTTGCCGCTTTGGGCGCGCACGATGGAGGGCAGCAGCAGCCCTGTGGATGCTGCGCCCACAAGGGCGGCGCTGCGGCTGATGACGAGGCGGCGGGTGGTCATGGAATGGGTCTCCTTTGTTTAGGCTTAAAGTAATTTACTTCAAGCATTCCGTGGTGAATACCTATGGGTTACCCGTACCGGAGCGGACGGGTCGTGCCATACCAATGCAACAGAGGCCACGATTGCCCATCGCAGCACGACCTGCAGGTCGAGGAGGCTGGATGTTGGCCATCGTAAAAACAAACATGAATTAAAGTGCATTTATCGATGTTTTGTGCAGTATAGATCATGATTTTGAGACCGTGATGGCTGTTTGTAGCCCTCAATATCAGTAGTTTCGAGCATAGGTAGCCCCTCCCTGTCCCTGGTGATCGGTGCGGCTGCAGGGCTGTGGTGTGGGGGCTTATGAGGCCCGGGTCTCGCTGGATGCCGACCTCGGCGACACTCAAGGGCTGCGGCGCGCTGCGCCCTCCTTGGGCGCCGACTGTTTTGCTGCCGAATGGGGTGCGACTGCGCTTCCTCTTTGCCCATGTCTTTTTCCGTTCCACCATCCCCGTCTTCTTCGCCCCAGTCAGGGCGCACGCGCATGGCCCGCTGGCTGCGCCATTTCTGGCCTGCACCACTGGGCATTGATGGCCGGGAGCGGCTGCGTTTTATTGCAGGGGCGGTGGTTGGCGTGCTGTTGACGGCCTGGCTGAGTCGCTGGTGGGCGGGTGGCAGCAGTGCGGGGCCCTGGATGGTGGCTTCGCTGGGGGCCAGTGCGGTGCTGGTGTTCGGCATGCCGTCGAGCCCGCTGGCCCAGCCATGGCCTGTGCTGGGTGGCAGCACTTTGTCTGCCCTGGTGGGCGGGCTCTGTGCGGCGCTGATTCCCGATCCCGTGTGGGCCGGGGCGGTGGCGGTGGGGTTGGCCATTGCGCTCATGGTGCCGCTGCGCTGCCTGCACCCACCGGGCGGTGCCATGGCGCTGTATGTGGTGCTCACGGCAGGCGATGGTTGGCACCTGGCGGCGTTTCCGATTCTGTTCAACGTGGTGGTGTTGCTGGTGACTGCCGTGGTCTACAACGGCCTGACCGGGCGCCGCTACCCCCACCCGCAGCGTATGGCGGCGCGCACCGATGTGGCCCAGGGCGCCTTCACCGCATCGGACGTGGATGCGGCGCTGTCGCACTACAACCAGGTGCTGGACGTGAGCCGCGCCGATCTGGAGGGGTTGCTGCACCTGGCAGGCCGCGCCGCGTTCCAGCGGACGCTGGGGGAGGTGCGCTGTTCGGACATCATGTCCCGGCCCCCGCTGGCGGTGGAGGCGGCCATTTCACTGAAGGAGGCTTGGGCCCTGATGCGGGCCGAACAGATCAAGGCGCTGCCCGTGGTGGATGCGCAGCGTCTGGTGGTGGGCATCGTGACCGTGGCGGACTTCATGCGCCTGGCCAATCTGGATGTGCATGAAGGCCTGGGGCAGCGCCTGCGCACCCTGGTCATGGGGCGCGGCGGCCAGCCCCAGAACGTGGGGGAGATCATGTCCCACCCCGTGCAGGTGGCCCGTGTGGAGCAGCACGCCATGGATCTGGTTCCGCTGTTTTCCCAAGGGGGGCACCACCACATCCCCATCGTGGATGCAGACGATCGCCTGGTGGGCGTGATCACGCAGACGGATCTGGTGCGCACGCTGGCCCTGGCTGTGCAGGGGCGCGATGGCCCGCCCGCTACCGTCCAAACGGGCCGATAGGCACAACAGGGCGCATCGCGGTACAATCGACAGGCTTTGCACAGCGCTTTTGCCTGTCCATTGAAGCCGTCTCCCCCGGCCGTCTGCCTGATCTGCGCCCCGGGTGCAGCGACTCCCACCGCCCGCAATGCACCGTGTGTCGAGCACCGACCACGTCGTAGCTGCCGTGGTGAATGCACCAAGCGTTCAGGCGCAAATCGCAGAATATTAGTTTTGAAGAGATAACGAACATGGCCAAAGAAGAACTCATTGAAATGCAAGGCTCCGTCACGGAAGTCTTGCCCGACTCGCGCTTTCGCGTCACGCTGGACAACGGTCACCAACTGATCGCCTACACCGGCGGCAAGATGCGCAAGCACCACATCCGCATCCTGGCGGGTGACAAGGTGTCGCTGGAAATGTCGCCCTACGACCTGACCAAGGGCCGCATCACCTTCCGCCATCTGGCTGGCCGTGGCCCTGGCCCGAGCAGCCGCTAAGCCATCGCCTGGCTTGATTCATTGGTCCCATCGGTTTCATTGGTCTTTTTCAGCCTGAAGGGCTGATCCGTTTCTTGTTGTTCTCTCGTCCTCGCATGGCTTTGCCAGAGGCTGTGGATTTTCGGTTTGTTGTTGGTGCCTGCCGCTTTTCAAAAAAATGAAAAAAGCAGGCATCGAACCAAAAAACAGGAAATTGGCGGGTTAGAATACGAGCTGTCGGAGCGTAGCGCAGCCTGGTAGCGCATCTGCTTTGGGAGCAGAGGGTCGCGAGTTCGAATCCCGCCGCTCCGACCAATGTCTGAAGGCCTTGCAGCACATGCTGCAAGGCCTTTTTTCTTGCCTGTTGCGGTGCGGGCAAGTGAGTGACTGGGGCAAACGTCCTTACCATCGGGGCGTCCCGGATGGCGCCGAAGCCTGGGGCGCATCCGTCCAATCGCCGCCTGACCGGCCACGCCATGAAACGTCCTCTGCCTGTCTCCCCGTCTTCTGCCTCAAGCCCATGGACGGGCACCCCGGCCGCCACCGGCCAGCGCTATGACGCAGTGGATGCTCTGCGGGGGTTGGCGATGGTGTGGATGACTGCTTTCCACTTCTGTTTTGACCTGAGCCATTTTGGTTTCTGGCCGCAGAATTTCCGCGTGGACCCGTTCTGGACCACGCAGCGCACCTTCATCGTGAGCCTTTTTCTTTTCTGCGCCGGGCTGGGTCAGGCCATTGCGTGGCATCAGGGGCAGGGGTGGCAGCGTTTCGGGCGCCGCTGGATGCAGATCGCGGGCTGTGCGCTGCTGGTGACGCTGGGCTCGTTTGCCATGTTTCCGCAGAGCTTCATCTACTTCGGGGTTTTGCACGGCATGGCAGTGATGCTGCTCATTGCCCGGTGCACATCTGGCTGGGGGCGCTGGCTGTGGCTGGCGGGGCTGGTGGCGGTGGCCTTGCCGCCCCTGGCGCAGCATCTGCTGGCGGGCAGTTGGGCGGAGGCTGCGCCCTGGTTCAACGGCCGGGCCCTCAACTGGCTGGGGTTGGTATCCCGCAAGCCCTTCACTGAAGACTATGTGCCTGTTTTCCCTTGGTTGGGCGTGATGTGGTGGGGGCTGGCTGCAGGCCAGTGGATGCTGGCCCGCCGGTCGGTGCTGCTGTCGCTGCCACTGCCCGGCATCGTCCGGCCCGTGTCGGTTCTGGGGCGCTGGAGCCTGAGTTACTACATGCTTCACCAGCCGGTGATGATGGGTCTGTTGATGGTGGTGGCCTGGTGGCTGGGCCGGTCGTAGCTGCCGACTGGTTGATGGAAAGAACAAGCGGCTCTGTGGGTGAACTGTCGGCGGCAGACCGTTCCCAGCGGGCATAAAAAAACGCGGCCTAGGCCGCGTTTTTTGGGGGGGGGCATCCCTGCGGATGCCGGTCCAGCCTGATTACTCGACCTTGGCCTTGGCGCGCAGGTCTTCCTGGAACTTGGCCAGCTTTTGCTGCTGCAGTTGTTGCGCCACTTGGGGCTTGACTTCGTCCAGCTTGGGCAGCTGGGCTTGGCGCACGTCGTCCAGGCGGATGACGTGGTAGCCAAACTGGCTCTTCACGGGGGCGTCGGTCATCTTGCCCTTTTCGAGCTTGACCAGGGCTTCGGTGAATTCGCTCACGTAGCTGGCGGGGTTGGCCCAGTCCAGGTCGCCACCCTTGGCGCCGGAGCCTGGGTCCTTGGATTGCTTCTTGGCGATGTCTTCGAACTTGGCGCCCTTCTTGATGGACGCGATGATGGCCTTGGCGTCGGCTTCCTTCTCCACCAGGATGTGGCTGGCCTTGTATTCCTTGCCGCCATTGGCCGCCACGAACTTGTCGTATTCGGCCTGGATTTCGGCGTCGGTCACCGGGTTGGTCTTCTGGTAGTCGGCGAACAGTTCGCGGATCAGGATGCTCTGGCGGGCCAGTTCCATCTGGGCCTTGTAGTCGGCCGAGGCTTCCAGGCCGCGCTTTTGGGCTTCCTGCATGAAGATTTCGCGGGCGATCACTTCTTCCTTGATCTGGCCTTCGATGTCGGGCGTCACAGGGCGGCCCGAGCGTTCCACCTGCTGCTTGAGTGCCTCAACGCGCTCTTTCGGCACGGCCTTGCCGTTGACGATGGCAACGTTCTGGGCGGAAGCGGGCAGGGCCATCGTGCCCAGCACGGCAGCGGCCACGAGGCCGGACAGGAGCTGTTTCTTCATGCGGAATCCAAAAAATGAGAGGTTGTTTGTGCCAGCTGAAATCCGGCGCATTGCTATCTGGGGCCGGTTCAGAGAACTTCAATGGCAAGGGCGTGTACGCCTTGGTCAATAAATTCTTGCAGCGCATCATACACAAGGCGGTGTTGCGCTACGCGGGGCTTGCCTGTAAACAAAGGTGACGAAATGCGGACCCGGAAATGCGTGCCAAAACCGGTGCCGTTGGCTCCGGCATGGCCTGCGTGGGCGGCGCTTTCGTCCAGCACTTCAAGGGCGGTGGGCGTGAGCCGCAGGGCGAGGGCCTGATGCATCTGCTGGGCGATGGAGAGGGTGGTCATGGTGGTCTCGTTGCCTCAGGCTGCAGGCTCGTCGCCCTTGAGGTGTGGCGCGATGTAGATGCCCTGGCCGATCAGGAAGACCAGTGGGAAGGCGTAGCCCCAGAGCTTGAAGTCCACCCAGGCTTCGGTGCTGAAGTTGACCACCACATAGGCGTTGATGACGGACATGAAGGCGCAGTAAATGATCCACGCCACATTGAGCCGCAACCACACCCGGTCGGGCAGGTCCAGCTGGCTGCCCAGCAGCATCTTGAGGAAGTTCTTCTTCATGGCCCACAGGGCCACGGCCAGCGCGAGGGACATGGCGCCGTAGAGCACCGTGGGTTTCCACTTGATGAAGCGGTCGTCCTGCAGCACCAGCGTGAGCGTGCCAAACAGCAGGATGAGCACCAGCGTGACCTTGTGCATGGTCTGCAGGCGGCGGTCGATGGCGTAGATCAGGCCCATCTGCACCACCGTGGCGGCCATGAGCACGGCTGTGCCCACATAGATGCCATAGAACTTGTAGGCCCCGAAAAACAGCAGGATGGGGAAGAAGTCGATCAGGATTTTCATGGAGTCGGGGACATTCTCGGCGGTCAGCCCTTGTCGGATTCGAAGTCGAGCGACGCGGAGTTCATGCAATAGCGCAGGCCGGTGGGTGCCGGGCCATCTTCAAACACGTGGCCCAGATGGGCCCCGCATTGTGCACACACCGTCTCGGTGCGGACCATGCCGTGGCTGCGGTCCACGATTTCGGTGATGGCGCCAGGGATGGCCTGTGAGAAGCTCGGCCAGCCGCAGCCCGCGTCGAACTTGGTGTCCGAATCAAACAGCTTGGCATCGCAGCAGATGCAGTGGTAGCTGCCGTCGGCCCAGTGGGTTTCGTACTTGCCGGTGAACGGGCGCTCGGTGGCGGCGTGGCGGGTGACCTGGAACGCCACAGGCTCGGCGCCTTTTTCGCGCAGCACGGCTTGCCATTCGGCGTCGGTCTTCTGGATGGGATGGGTCATGATGAACAGCTGATCTCGATGGAAGACGCCCAGTCGGGCGGGAAGGCTGCGTAGGCTTCGTGGCCGGGGTGCTCGTCGAACGGGCGCTCCAGCAGCCGCTGCAGGGTTTGGAGTTCGCTGAAGTCGCCAAGTTTCGCCGCGCGGATGGCCTGTTCGCCCAGGTGGTTGCGCAGCACGAATTTGGGGTTGGTTTTGAGCATTAAATTGGCCGCTACCGCGCGACCATCATGCTTTTTTTGCTCTGAATATGATAGCAGCCATGCATCGCAGGCCGCGTGATCGGCAAACAGGTCGCGCACCGGCTCGAAATCGCCGCTGCCCACGGCATGCGAGAGCCGGCGCCAGAAGATGGTGTAGTCCACGCCATTTTTTGCGAGCAGCAGCAGGATGCCGTCGATCAGCGTGGCGTCCTCTTCGTGCACCGTGGTCAGGCCCAGCTTGGCGCGCATGAGGGCCATGAACTCCTGCGGGAACACCGCCTTGTAAGACTCCAGTGCCGCCTTGGCCAGTTCCTCGTCGCCGATCAGTGGCAGTAGCGCCTGCGCCAGGCAGAACAGGTTCCAATACGCCACATTGGGCTGGCGGTTGTAGGCATAGCGGCCCTGCGTGTCGCTGTGGTTGCACACATGGCCCGGCACGAAAGCGTCCAGAAACTGGAACGGGCCGTAGTCTATCGTGAGGCCCAGGATGCTCATGTTGTCGGTGTTCATCACCCCATGGCAAAAGCCCACGGCCTGCCACTGGGCCATGAGGCGCGCGGTGCGTTCACTCACCGCCTGCAGCAGGGCGGCGTAGGCATTGCCACCGAAATCCGTGGTGCCCCGGCATTCGGGGTAGTAGCGGTCGATGACATAGTCGGCCAGCGCTTGCAGCGGGGCTTCCTGGCCGTTGGCGGCAAAGTGCTCAAAGTGGCCAAAACGCACAAAACTGGGCGCCACGCGCGTGACCACGGCGGCGGTCTCGATCTCTTCGCGCCGCACCGGCGCGGGCGAGCCGGTGATGCACAGCGCACGCGAGGTGGGAATGCCCAGCCCGTGCATGGCCTCGCTGCACAGGAACTCACGGATGCTGGAGCGCAGCACCGCCCGGCCATCGCCCATGCGGGAGTAGGGCGTGCGGCCCGCGCCCTTGAGCTGGATTTCGTGGCCGTTGGCCGTCTCGCCGAGCAGGATGGCCCGGCCGTCGCCCAGTTGCCCCGCCCACACCCCGAACTGGTGGCCGCTGTACACGCTGGCCAGGGGGCGCGAGCCCGCCAGCAGCGTGTTGCCAGTGAAGGCCTGCAGCGCTTTGTCACTCCCCAGCCAGGATGGGTCGAGCCCGATCAGCCGTGCCACATCGGGGCTGGTGCCCACCCAGTGGGGGGCGGGCAGTGGGGTGGGGCGCAGTTCGGTATGGAAGGCGGGCCCCAGGTCGGTGAAGCGGTGGTTCCAGGCCAGTCCCAGGTCGGCGGCGGTTTCGCTGTGGTCGGCGCTCAGGTTCATGGCCGCAATTGTCTCGCACCGTGGATGGCACAAGGCTGGCAAGGCCATGGGGCGTTGCCGCTATGGATTCTCAGGAGGTGGGCGCTGCCTCCGGCTCCGCCAGCAGCTGTGTGCGGTACTGCCCGGGCGGCATGCCAAACCAGCGCTTGCAGGCGCGGAACAGGTTGCTCTGGTCTGCAAAACCCAGCAGGTCGGCAATCTCGGCCAGGCTGCGGCGCTCATCGCTCAGGTGCTGGCACGCGAGTTCGCGGCGGGTGTCGTCCAGCAGTTGCTGGTAGCTCACCGACTCGGCCTGCAGGCGCCGCTGCAGGGTGCGGTCGGTCAGGTGCAGGCGTGCGGCAATGTCCTCGCGCCGGGGCTCGCCCAGGTGCAGCACGCGCGCGATTTCGGTGCGGACGCGGGTGCTGGCCAGCGTCTGGCCGAGCTGGTCCAGCTCGGTTTCGACCAGCCGTTCGTGCAATGTCCACAGACCTGGGTTGTGGGTGGGGATGGGGGCGCGCAGATCGGCTTCGGAGAGCAGGAAACGGTTGGCGGGCTGGCCAAAGAGCGGCGTGACGCCAAACGCGGCACGATACCGACCGTCTTCGCCAGGTGGGGGGGTGATCAGTTCTACAGCCAGGGGCACCAGATCGCGCCGGGTCAGCCAGCAGCACAGTGTGAACAGGGTGAGCACCGCGAACTCGATGCGCTGGCGCGGAATGGGCCGTGTGGCGCCGATGTGGCTGAGCGCCAGCCAGTAGCCCTGGCCACGCGGGTCGCGCTTCATTTCAAAGGTGGTGGCGTCCGAGATCAGCGCCATCTGCCGCTGCAGGTGTTCAAAGCCGATAAGCAGGTTGGGGCCGGAGGCCAGCGCGTAGCCCACCAGGTCCACATTGCCGTACCGCGCTGCCAGGTCCCGCTCCAGGCCCAGGCCGGGTTGGCCGTAGCGCGCCGCTGCGGCCTCCCAGAGCCGGCTCACGCGGTCCACATCCACGCGGGTCTGAGGCTGCTGCTGCAGACCCGGCAGGTCGATGCCGGCTTCGGTGCACAGGTCGGCCGCTGGCAGCCCTTCTGCCGCAAACATGTCCGCAATGCCACGCACCCATGCGGCGGAGCTGGTGCGCTGGGTCATGGGTGGTTCATGGGCAGGCTTCCCACTCAGGGTTAACGCGAGGGTGGTGTTCTGAAGTCACTGTTTTGGCGTGGTTGCGATAGTGGGCCAGCGGCGATGCATTCACACAATCGTCGCCGAGGTCAGGCCCTGCCGCAAGTGTGACGCTTCGCTGAGGCCTGACCCATTCTAGAACTCACAGGAGACAAGACATGATCGATGTGCGCAAGCGTGTGCCATGGCTGGGGGCGGTGGTGTGCGTGCTGGCTCTGGCTGGTTGTGGTGGTGGCTCGGGCTCTGCGCCCGAGGTGCGTGAGACGGTGTACGGCACCGTGCGCGGCGTGGACGATAGCGCCGTGACGGGCACCTATGCCTGGAAGGGCATGCCCTTTGCCAAGCCGCCCGTGGGGGACTTGCGCTGGCAGCCACCTGCGGAGCCCGCTGCCTGGGCCGGTGAGCGCAGCGCCACGCGTTTTGGCAATGCCTGCCTGCAGATGGGGCGTCTGTACGGGCCCGGGGCCAACAACCGCTTTGACGACACCATTGGCCAGACCTTGGGCACGCCCGTGGGCAACGAGGATTGCCTGACGCTGAACATCTGGCGCCCTGCGACCAATCAGGACAACCTGCCGGTGCTGCTCTTCTTGCATGGCGGCAGTGCCATCTCGGGCTACACGGCCGACCCGGTGTACGACGGCGCCGCATTGGCGCGCGCGGCCAATGCCGTGGTGGTCACGGCCAACTACCGGCTGGATGTGCTGGGCTTTCTCCAGCTGCCGCAACTGCACAGCGGCAGCCAGGCGTACACGGGCAACTATGCGCTGCTGGACAATGTGCAGGCGCTGACCTTCATCCAGCGCAACATCGCCAAGTTTGGCGGCAATGCAGCCAATGTGACGCTGATGGGGCAGTCGGCGGGCGCCATCAACGTCCTGGCGCTGCTCACCGCGCCCCAGGCCGCAGGCCTTTTCCACAAGATCGTGCCCATCAGCGGAGGCATCTCGCTGGCCAGCAACCTGCCAGCGGGTTCCATCCCCACGCTCAATCCGGCATCGAAGTACGCAGCGCAGTCAGGGGCCTTGCTGGCCGCACTGGCACTGGCCGACGGCCTGGCGCCCGACGCTGCCGCCGCTGCCACGCTGGTGGCGGGCTGGACGCCCGCGCAAACTGCCAGCTACCTGCGCGGCAAGGACGGCCGTGTGGTGCTGCAGACAGTGATGCAAAAAGGGCTCACGGGGTCGGGGCCGATTCCTGACGGTGTGGTGGTGCCGACCAACCCCATCGCGGAGATTGCAGCGGGCCGCTACCACAAGGTGCCCGTGCTCTCGGGCTACACCCAGGACGAGGCCAAGCTCTTTGCGCCTTTCCTGGCGCTGCTGGGTGGCAAGCCGGGCCTGAAGATCAGCGATGCGGAGCGCTTTGCGATGACGCAGGGCTTCAACCCCGATGCCCCCACCACGCTCACGGTGGCCGACATCATTGACCCTTCGTACCTGCCGATCGCGGCGCCATCCACGGGCTACAACGCCCGCATGAAACTGCTGGGCAGCGTGTTCTTTGAACCCAGCCGCGACAACCTGCTGGGCACGTTGCGCACCCAGCAAGCCAACGTGTGGAGCTACCAGTTCAACTGGGCCCAGCAGCCTGCACCCTGGAACGATGTGTACGGTGCTGCCCATGGCTTTGACCTGCCCTTTGTCTTTGGCAACTTCGGCCCGTCCCTGCTGGCCAAGGCCGCCAACAGCACGGCCAACCAGCCCGGCCGCCTCGCGCTCTCTGGCGTGATGATGGACAGCGTGCGTGCCTTCGTGCACACCGGCAACCCCAACCACACCGGCCTCGGCGAGGAGTGGCAGCCCTGGCCGCGCAAGTTCATCTTTGACGCAGACCAGAAGGCCACGCGCCTGAGCGTTCAGTGAGGACCCTGCGCCTGATGCTGCTTCCCATGTCCGTTCATGCTGCTGCGGTGGCAGCAAGGTATGCGCCGAGCGCCTCGTCGTCCACGATGGCCACCTTGCCAAAGTCCAGCGACACGATGCCCAGTGCCTCCAGCGTGCGCAGCACGCGGTTCACCGTCTGGCGCGACAGGCCCACCAGCTGGCCCAGCTCGTCCTGCGTGAGGTTGAGCCTGCGCGTGCTGCGCCAGAACAACCGGCTCAGGTACAGCGCGACGCGGTGCTCGGGGGATTGTGTGCGGCCAGCCTCGATGATGGTCATGGCCTGTCCGAGCCGCATGTTCAGGTGTTGCACCAGGAACTGGTTGAACGCCAGGCTGCTCTCGCGCAGCGTGGCAAACAGTGGCAGCGGCAGGCACAGCAGCGTGGTTGGCCGCAGCGCCACCACGTTGTACTTGCGCGGCTCGGGCTTCATGGCCGAGCCCTCGCCAAACCACTCGCCATCCGGCACACCGATGAAAGCCGACGCCCGTCCTTTGCTGGCCGGGCTCTGCAGCATCACCAGGCCCGACAGAACGGCATGCCAGCCCTCCACCGCGCTACCCGCAGGCATCATGACGGCGCCCTTGTCGCCCTGCACGGCAAACACCTCGTCGCGCAGGCGCTCCTGCAGCGCGGCGGGCACGCTGGCAAACCAGGGCTGGGCCGAAATGAAGCGCGGAGCAGGGGGCAAGGTGCTGAGCATGTGCGCGATTGTCGCTGCACTTTGGCGCCGGGTTCAGGGTAATCCCTTGGGCTTTGTCAATGGGACGACAGGTGTTGGCAGCCGCGCGCGCGCGGCGCACACTGGCGGCCTGCCGTGGGGCGCCAGGAGTTGCGTGGCAAAGCCGATGGCGGGTGGCGCAGCGCCTGGTGGACCAATGGATTTCAGCGGCCTGTTTGCATGACTTTGGAGACACCTGGGGCCCATGCCTCGCGCTACCATGATCTTTCCCTTCACTACAACATTCAAGGAGCACCCATGCTGGGCCTGATGCAAAGTCAACCGTTGCTGATCTCGTCGCTGATCGAGTTCGCAGAACGCCACCATGGCGACGCCGAAATCGTCTCCCGGCGGGTAGAGGGTGACATTCATCGCTACACCTACCGCGACCTGGCGGCGCGTGCACGCCGTCTGGCCAACGCGCTCGACGACCTGCAACTGCAGTTCAGCGACCGCGTGGCCACGCTGGCCTGGAACGGCTACCGCCACATGGAGATGTACTTTGGTGTCTCGGGCTCGGGCCGTGTGCTGCACACCGTGAATCCCCGCCTGCACCCCGACCAGATCGCCTGGATCGTCAACCATGCCGAAGACCAGGTGCTGTGTTTTGACCTGACCTTCCTGCCCCTGGTGCAGGCCGTGCACGCCAAGTGCCCTACCGTGAAGAAGTGGGTGGCCCTGTGCGATGCCGACAAGCTGCCTGCGGACTCTGGTGTTCCCGGCCTGTCGAGCTATGAAGACTGGATTGGCGCCCATTCGGCCGACTACGCCTGGCCCGAGTTTGACGAGAACTCGGCATCGAGCATGTGCTACACCAGCGGCACCACGGGCAACCCCAAGGCCGCGCTTTACAGCCACCGCTCGACCACGCTGCATGCCTATGCCGCCGCGCTGCCCGACGTGATGTGCCTCTCGGCCCGCGACTCGGTGCTGCCCGTGGTGCCCATGTTCCACGTCAATGCCTGGGGCATTCCGTACTCGGCGGCGCTCACGGGCTGCAAGCTGGTGTTTCCCGGCCCGGCGATGGATGGCAAGTCGATCTATGAACTCATCGAATCCGAAAAGGTGAGCTACGCCGCCGGTGTGCCGACCGTGTGGCAGATGATGCTGGGCCACATGAAGCCTGCAGGCCTGAAGTTCTCCACGCTCAAGCGCACGGTGATTGGTGGCTCGGCCTGCCCACCGGCCATGATCCATGCGTTCAAGGAAGACTACGGCGTGGAAGTGCTGCACGCCTGGGGCATGACCGAGATGAGCCCACTGGGCACGCTGTGCACGCTCAAGAACAAGCACCTGTCGCTGCCCAAGGATGAGCAGATGAAGGTCTTGCTCAAGCAGGGCCGCGCGATCTATGGTGTGGATATGAAGATCGTCGGCGGTGATGGCGAAGAGCTGCCCTGGGACGGCAAGACCTACGGCGACCTGCTGGTCAAGGGCCCGTGGATCGTGGACAGCTACTTCAAGGGCGAAGGCGGCCATCCGCTTGTCAAAGACAAGCAAGGCCGGGGCTGGTTCCCCACGGGCGACGTGGCCACCATCGATGCCGACGGCTTCATGCAGATCACTGACCGCAGCAAAGACGTGATCAAGTCGGGCGGCGAGTGGATCAGCTCCATCGACATCGAGAACATCGCCATGGCCCATCCCGCGATTGCCATGGCAGCGTGTGTGGGTATGCCGCATCCCAAGTGGGACGAGCGCCCGATCGTGGCTGTGGTCAAGCGCCCCGGCACTGAGGTCACACGCGATGAGCTGCTCGCTTTTTACGAAGGCAAAACCGCCAAGTGGCAGATCCCGGACGACGTGGTGTTTGTCGATGCCATTCCGCTCGGTGCCACCGGCAAGATGCTCAAAACCAAACTGCGTGAGCAGCTCAAGGATTACAAGCTTCCGGGCTTGTGAAAGCTGCGTCTTCGGCTCCGCTAGCCCTCTTGATCGCCCTCGCGGCTTTCGAAACTGGCGCGGCCCAGACCAGTGCACCCGTGGAACTGGCTTTGCCAGGCCACCGGGTGCGTCTCCCTCCCGAAGGAGAGGGGGAAGGCGCGCAGCGCCTCAGGGGGTGACACCGAGTTCAGTCACGTGTGCGACGCTGGTAGGGCAATCCCTGAGCATCGCATTGTTGCAACGCGGTACGCTGCGTTGTGTCGATTCACTAGGAGACAAAACCATGAAATTTGCTATTAAGGCTGTAGCAGCCTCGGTAATCTTGGCGGCCGCTGGCGGGGCCTTCGCTCAAAAGGGCGAAACAGTGAAGATCGCCTGGCTGGACCCCCTTTCGGGTCTGATGGCAGCCGTCGGAACGAACCAGCTCAAGAGCTTCCAGTTCATCTCCGAAGAGTTCAACAAGAAGAACGCCGCAGGGGTCAAATTCGAGATCATCGGAATCGACAACAAACTCAGCCCACAAGAGACCACCAGCGCTCTGCGCTCGGCCATGGACCAGGGCGCACGCTACGTGGTGCAAGGCAACGGCTCAGGCCCTGCGCTCGCCATCATCGACGCGCTGGAAAAGCACAACGCACGCAATCCCGGCAAGGAAGTCCTGTTCCTCAACTACGCCGCCGTGGATCCTGATCTCACCAACAGCAAGTGCAGCTACTGGCACTTCCGCCTGGATGCAGACACGTCCATGAAGATGGAAGCGCTGACGACCTACATGAAGGACCTGCCCGAGGTCAAGAAGGTCTACCTGATCAACCAGAACTACTCGCACGGCCACCAGGTCTCGAAGTTCGCCAAGGAAATGATGCAGCGCAAGCGCCCCGACGTGCAGTTTGTCGGCGACGACCTGCACCCCCTGGCCCAGGTGCGCGACTTTGCCCCGTACATCGCCAAGATCAAGGCCTCGGGTGCCGACAGCGTGATCACCGGCAACTGGGGTTCTGACCTCGCGCTGCTGATCAAGGCTGCCAATGACGCAGGCCTGAACAACGTCAACTTCTACACCTACTATGGCTCTGTCACCGGCAGCCCCACGGCCATGGGCGCCGCTGCTTCAGGCCGCGTCTACATGGTGGCTTACGCCCACATGAACCTGCCGGGCGAGCTGAACAAGATCGTGGTGGATTACAAGAAGAAGTTCAACGACGACATGTACACCGGTGCCGTGTACCACGCGTTCACGATGCTGTCGGAGGGCTTTGCCAAGGCCAAGTCCACCGACCCCGTCAAGGTAGCCGCTGCGTTTGAAGGCATGAAGTTCAAGAGCTTCAACGGCGAAGTCGAAATGCGCAAGACCGACCACCAGCTGCAGCAGGGCCTGTTCATCTCGAAGTGGGAGAAGGCCGGTGGCAAGTTCCCTATCGACTCCGAGAACACTGGCTACACCTTTGTGCCTGTGAAGTACTACGAGCCCTATGTGGCCAGCACGCCCACGTCGTGCCAGATGAAGCGTCCGTAAGTCCTGCGTGACCGCTTCGAGGCCCGACCTGGCTCGGGCCTTTTTTTTACCCCTGCAGTGAAAAATTCCAATGAATCCTGAGTTTTTCGTGATCTCTTTGCTGAACGGCGTGAGCTACGGGCTCCTGCTGTTCATGCTGAGTTCCGGCCTCACGCTGATCTTCAGCATGATGGGCGTGCTCAACTTTGCTCACACCAGCTTCTACATGCTGGGTGCCTATTTCGCGTTCACCATCTCCGGGGTGGTGGGCTTCTGGCCCGCGCTGGTGCTGGCGCCGCTGGCGGTGTTTGTGCTCGGCGCCGCGTTTGAGCGCTACGCCCTGCGCCGCGTGCACAAGTTTGGCCACGTGCCAGAGCTGCTGGTCACCTTCGGGCTCTCGTACCTGATCCTGGAGGTGGTGCAGCTGGTGTGGGGCCGCTCGACCGTGCCTTATGGCCTGCCCGAGCAACTGCAGGGCCCGCTGTTCTCGCTGTACGGTACGCAGTTCCCCAAGTCGCGGTCGTTCGTGATGCTGGTGGCTCTGCTGATGCTGGTGTCCGTGTGGCTGCTTTTGACGCGCACCCGCATCGGCCTGGTGATCCAGGCCGCCCTCAAGTACCCCGAGATGGTCGAGGCGCTGGGCCACAACGTGCCGCGCGTGTTCATGCTGGTGTTTGGCGGCGGCGCTGCACTGGCGGGGCTGGCGGGTGTGATCGGTGGCAACACCTA
Source organism: Acidovorax sp. GW101-3H11 (assembly GCF_001633105.1). Taxonomy (GTDB): domain Bacteria; phylum Pseudomonadota; class Gammaproteobacteria; order Burkholderiales; family Burkholderiaceae_C; genus Acidovorax. The sequence goes on along the minus strand of NZ_LUKZ01000009.1, from coordinate 805,033 downwards.
TGTCACCGAGCCCGCCATGGCGGCGTCGGTGGGCTCCATCATCTTCGTGGTGGTGGTGGTGGGGGGCATGGGCTCGCTGGCAGGGGCTTTCATCGCCTCGCTGCTGATCGGTGTGGTGCAGACCTTTGCGGTGGCGCTCGACTATTCACTGATCCACGTCTTCAAGGCTGTGGGCGTGGCGGTTACCGACCAGACCTTTGGCTATCCCTTGCTCAAGCTCACGATTTCCCAGGTCGCACCCATCCTGCCTTACCTGTTCCTCGTGCTGATCCTGATCTTCCGCCCCAAGGGCCTGCTGGGCACCCGGGAGGACTGATGCCATGAATTCGATGACCAACACTGCTTCCCCAAGCGCCACGGCGCACTACCGGTTCAAGCCCTGGAATGTCGGGCGGATCGTCATCTGGTCGCTGTTTGCGATTGCCTTGATCGTTGCACCCATGCTGTTTCGCAGCAGCCTGGCGCTGACCATGCTCTCGCAGATCGGCTACCTCATCATCATCTGCCTGTCCTACAACATGCTGCTGGGGCAGGGGGGCATGCTGAGCTTCGGCCACGCGGTCTACACCGGCCTGGGTTCGTTCATCGCCATCCATGCGATGAACATGGCGGGCAAGGGCAGCTTCCACATCCCGCTGGTGCTGATCCCTCTGGTCGGCGGGCTGGCCGGGGCCTTTTTCGCCATCATCCTGGGCTTCGTGACCACGAAGAAGTCGGGCACGACGTTTGCCATGATCACGCTGGGCATCGGCGAGCTGGTCGCATCGATGGCCCTGATGTTTCCCGAGTTCTTCGGGGGCGAAGGGGGCATCACCACTGACCGGGTGTACGGCAAGGCCTTCTTTGGCCTGAATTTTGGCTCGGGCATGCAGGTGTACTACCTGATCGCTGCCTACTGCTTCGTGTGCACAGCAGCGATGTTTGCCTTCACTGGCACACCGCTGGGCCGCATCCTGAACGCCGTGCGCGACAACCCCGAACGTGTGGAGTTCATCGGCTACAACACGCAGCGGGTGCGCTACTTCGCCTTCATCATCGCAGGCTTCTTTGCAGGCATTGGCGGCGGCCTGGCCACGATCAACTTCGAGATCGTGACCGGTGCCGACAGCCTGAACGTGGTGCGCTCGGGCGGCTACCTGCTCTTCACCTTCCTGGGCGGGGCCACGTTCTTCTTCGGTCCCATCATCGGCGCGGTGCTGCTGGTGCTGGCTTCGGTGCTGCTGTCCGAGCTGTCCAAGGCCTGGCTGCTGTACCTGGGTCTGGTGTTCCTGTTCATGGTGATGTATGCGCCCGGCGGCGTGGCCAGCCTGATCATGATGAACCTGCGCCTGGCCAAGTTTGGCAAGCTGCGCCAGCTCTGGACGTCGTACCTGGGCCTGGGCGGTACCGCCCTGGTGGGGGTGCTGGGCGCGGCCTGCATGATCGAGATGACCTACCACCTGCAGCTCAATGCAGCGCTGGGCACCGAGCTGACGTTCCTGGGCGCAACGCTCAATGCCAAGGGCTTTGGCAGCTGGTTTGGCGCCATCTTTGTGATGGTGACGGGCTTTGGTCTCTTCGAGCTTTGCCGCCGCCAGTTTGTGCGCCAGTGGGGCAAGATCCAGGAAGAAATAGAACATGAAATCAAGCGCGGGGAGGCGGTGTAACCATGGCGGCTGACAACGCAACCTACGCGCTCGAACTGCGCGACCTGCGCAAGAGCTTTGGCAAGACGGAGATCATCCGTGGTGCCAACCTGGCAGTGGCCCCCGGCGAGCGGGTGGCCATCATAGGCCCCAACGGTGCGGGCAAATCCACGCTGTTCAATCTGATCAGCGGGCGCTTTGCGCCCACCAGCGGGGACGTGATCCTGAACGGCCAGCGCATCAATGGCATGGCGCCGTACGAGATCAACCGGCGCGGGCTTTCGCGCAGCTTCCAGATCACGAACATCTTCCCCAAGCTGAGCGTGTTCGAGAACCTGCGCTGTGGCGTGCTCTGGAGCATGGGCTACAAGTACACGTTCCTGCGCTTCCTGTCGAACCTGCACGATGCCAACGAGCGCGCCAAGCAGCTCATGGAGATGATCAAGCTCGACAAGAAACGCGACACGCTGGCGATGAACCTTACCTACGCCGAGCAGCGCGCGCTGGAGATCGGCATCACCATTGCCGGTGGTGCCAACGTGATCCTGCTGGACGAGCCCACGGCGGGCATGAGCAAGACCGAAACCACCCGCTTCATCCACCTCATCAAGGAGGTGACCGAGGGCCGCACGCTGCTCACGGTGGAGCACGACATGGGCGTGGTGTTTGGCCTGGCCGACAAGATTGCCGTGGTGGTGTATGGCGAAGTGATTGCTTTCGACACGCCCGAAAAGGTGCGCGCCAACCAGCGCGTGCAGGAGGCCTATCTGGGCTCGGTCGTTGCAGACGAGCAAGGGGCGGGACACTGACATGCTGAAAATCGAGAATCTCCACGCCTACTACGGCAAAAGCCATGTGCTGCATGGTGTGACCTTTGACGTGCAACCCGGTGAAATCGTGGCCCTGCTGGGGCGCAACGGCTCGGGCCGCTCCACCACCGCCAAGGCCATCATGGGCCTGGTGGACTGGGAGGGCACCCTGAACTGGAAGGGCCAGGACCTCAACGGCAAGAAGGCCTACGAGATCGCCCACCTGGGGGTGGGCTACGTGCCGGAAAGCCGCGATGTGTTCCCCAACCTCACCGTGCACCAGAACCTGATGCTCGGCCAGAAGGGCAGTGGCAAGAACAGCCGCTGGTCGTTTGACGACATGTACGACATGTTCCCGCGCCTCAAGGAGCGCCAGCACACCGAGGCGGGCGTGATGTCGGGCGGCGAGCAGCAGATGCTGACCCTGTGCCGCACGCTGATGGGCGACCCTGACCTGATCATCATCGACGAGCCCACCGAAGGCCTGGCGCCCAAGATTGTCGAGCTGGTGGGGCAGTACCTGCAGACCATCAAGTCGCGCGGCATCTCGGTGCTGCTGATCGAGCAGAAGCTCACCATCGCGATGAAGATCTCGGACCGCGCACTGGTGATGGGCCACGGCTCCATCGTGTTCCAGGGCACGCCGGACAGTCTGCGGGCTGATAACTACATCCGAAAAGAGTGGCTTGAAGTCTGACGATTTCTGAGAAACCATGACAAAAAGAGGCGCCTGGTAGCTGAAGGCGCCTCTTTTTTTGCTCTAACAAATGGTGCGCTGCAAACCCCCTTGTCCCGCCCGGGACAAATTGACACGCCAAACTGGTTTGAAGTCTCTACAATAAAAACGCACGATCGTTCTTTTTCACTTTCCAAGGAACAACAGCACCATGACCGCTGAATACAAAGTCCACGGCTCCGTTGCCGTGATCACCATGGCCAACCCTCCCGTCAACGGACTCGGTCTGGCGACCCGCCAGGGCATCGTGGACGGCCTTGGCCGTGCCAATGCCGATGCTGCCGTGAAGTCCATCGTGATCACCGGTGCCGGTGGTGCGTTCTCTGGCGGCGCCGACATCAAGGAGTTCGGCACCGACAAGTCGCTGCAGGAACCCAACCTGCTGTCGGTGATTGCCGCCATCGAAAACTCGGCCAAGCCCGTCGTGGCCGCCATGCACAGCGTCGCCATGGGCGGCGGGCTGGAGCTGGCCCTGGGTTGCCACTACCGCATTGCAGCCCCTGGCTGCTCGATTGCATTGCCCGAAGTCAAGCTGGGTCTGATCCCCGGCGCAGGCGGCACGCAGCGCCTGCCGCGCGTGATCGGTGTCGAAGCCGCGCTCAACCTCATCGTGAGCGGCGAGCCCGTCAAGAGCGAAATGATCGGCGCCGTGCCCGGCCAGAAGCTGTTCGACAAGATGGCCGCGTCGGCCGAGTCGCTGGCGGCAGAAGCCCTGGCGTTTGCACAGAGCGTGGCCGATGCCCGCCCGCTGCCCCTGGTGCGCAACTTCCCCTGCAAGCACTCCGAAGGCGATGCGTATTTCCAGTTCGCGCGCAACATGGTCAAGGGCATGGCCAAGAACTTCCCCGCGCCTGCCAAGTGTGTGGATGCGGTCGAAGCCGCCACCAAGAAGAAGTTTGCCGAAGGCATGCTGGTCGAGCGCGAAATCTTCATCAACCTGATGTGGACGCCCGAGTCGCGCGCACTGCGCCACCTGTTCATGGCAGAGCGTGCAGCGAGCAAGATTCCTGATGTGGCATCCGACACCCCCAAGCGCGACATCAAGCTGGTCGGCGTGATCGGCGCGGGCACCATGGGCGGCGGCATTTCCATGAACTTCCTGAACGCAGGCATCCCCGTCAAGATTCTGGAAATGAAGCAGGAAGCCCTGGACCGTGGCGTGGCCACGATCAAGAAGAACTACGAAGCCCAGGTCAAGAAGGGCAAGCTCAAGCAGGACAAGTACGACCAGCGCATGGCCCTGCTGAGCACCACGCTGAGCTACGACGACTTCAAGGACTGCGACCTCATCATCGAAGCCGTGTTCGAAGAAATGGGCGTCAAGGAAGCCGTGTTCAAGCAGCTGGATGCCGTGGCCAAGCCCGGCGCCATCCTGGCGTCCAACACCTCTACACTCGACGTGGACAAGATCGCCGCTTTCACCAAGCGTCCGCAGGACGTGGTGGGCATGCACTTCTTCAGCCCCGCCAACGTGATGAAGCTGCTCGAAGTGGTGCGTGGCAAAGAGACCGCCAAGGACGTGCTGGCCACGGTGATGGCCATCGGCAAGAAGATCAAGAAGACCTCGGTGGTCTCGGGCGTGTGCGATGGTTTCATCGGCAACCGCATGATCGAGCAGTACAGCCGCCAGGCCGGTTTCCTGCTGGACGAAGGCTGCACGCCGCAGCAAGTGGACAAGGCCGTGGAGAAGTTCGGCTTTGCCATGGGCCCGTTCCGCATGGGCGACCTGGCGGGCAACGACATCGGCTGGGCCATCCGCAAGCGCCGCTCCGTGGAGCGCGCCGACATGAAGTACAGCCGCACCGCCGACAAGCTGTGTGAACTGGGCCGCTTCGGCCAGAAGACCGGCGCAGGCTGGTACGACTACCAGGCCGGCAAGCGCGATGCGATCCCGAGCGACCTGGTCAACAAGATGATCGAAGACCATCGCAAGGAACTCGGCATCACGCCGCGCAAGATTTCGGACGAAGAAATCGTGCAGCGCCTGGTGTTTGCCCTGGTCAACGAAGGCGCTCACATCCTGGAAGACGGCATTGCCAGCAAGTCCGGCGACATCGACATGGTGTACCTGACCGGCTACGGCTTCCCCATCCACCGTGGCGGCCCCATGCACTACGCCAGCGAGGTGGGTCTGTTCAACGTGGTGCAGGCCATGGACCGTTTCGCCAGGAACCCGCTGGATGACGCAGCGTTCTGGAAGCCCGCTCCGCTGCTGGCCAAGCTGGCCGCCGAAGGCAAGGCCTTCCAGTAAATAGCCGCGTGCACCCACCTACAGATTCAAAGGAATTCACATGACCTCCGCAGTGATTGTTTCCACCGCCCGCACGCCGCTCGCCAAGAGCTGGAAGGGTTCTTTCAACATGACGCACGGCGCCACCCTGGGCGGCCATGCCGTGCAGCACGCCGTACAGCGCGCCGGTATTGACGGCGCTGACGTGGACGACGTCATCATGGGTTGCGCCACGCCCGAAGGCGCTACCGGCAGCAACATCGCGCGCCAGATCGCACTGAAGGCGGGCCTGCCCATCACGGCCTCCGGCGTCACGGTCAACCGTTTCTGCTCGTCCGGTCTGCAGACCATTGCCATGGCCGCCCAGCGCATCATCGCGGGCGAGGCCGACGTGTTCGTGGCCGGTGGTGTCGAAAGCATCTCCTGCGTGCAGCAAGAGATGAACCTGCACATGATCCAGGACCTGGCGCTGGCCAAGCAAAAGCCCGAGATCTACTGGAGCATGCTGCAGACCGCCGAGCAAGTGGCCAAGCGCTACAACATCGGCCGCGAAGCCATGGACGAATACGGTGCAGGCAGCCAGCAAAAGGCCTGCGCTGCGCAGGCCAACGGCTTGTTTGACGCCGAAATTGCCCCCATCACGGTGACGGCCGGTGTGGCTGACAAGACCCTGGGCCTGATCACCAAGCAAGTCACCGTGAGCAAGGACGAAGGCACGCGCGAAGGCACGACGGTCGAAGCTATCAGCGGCCTGCGCTCGGCGCTGCCCGGCGGCCTGATCTCGGCCGGCAATGCCAGCCAGTTCTCTGACGGCGCCGGTGCCTGCGTGCTGACCAGCGAAGACTACGCCAGCAAGAAGGGCCTCAAGCCCCTGGGCCGTTTCCTCGGCTTTGCGGTGGCTGGTTGCGAGCCCGACGAGATGGGCATCGGCCCCGTGTTCGCCGTGCCCAAGGTGCTGAAGAAGCTGGGCCTGAAGGTGGAAGACATCGACCTGTGGGAGCTGAACGAAGCCTTTGCTGTGCAGGTGCTGTACTGCCGCGACAAGCTGGGCATCCCGGCCGATCGCCTGAACGTGAACGGCGGCGCCATCGCCCTGGGCCACCCCTACGGCGTGTCGGGCCAGCGCCTCACGGGCCACGCCCTCATCGAAGGCAAGCGCCGTGGCGCCAAGCGCGTGTGCGTGACCATGTGCATCGGCGGCGGTATGGGCGCTGCGGGCATCTTCGAGGTGTTCTGACCACGGCGGCACCCTGGTACGCCACCAGCATGCGCACCGGCAGGGCCTCGCCCGAGGTCTGCACAGCGCACGCAGGGGGTGTGCTGTGCCGGGTGCTCGCGGGCGGCCCTTGGTGTGTGGGGGGCCCCTGGTGGCCAGGTGACTGCGGCCGGGGGCCGTGAGGGGAGGGTGGAAGGGCAATAGGCTACAAATTGTTGCCTTGTGGAATTCGGTCGGTGCCTGCGGGCAGCGGTTGCGCGGGCAGAATCCGGCGCGGCCGGTGGCCAGCGCGGTGCCCGGTCCACGCTCCATTCCCCTTCCTTCCCTCAACGGTACCCCCCCATGCGTCGCACGTCCTCCTTTCGCCTTTTTGCTGCACTGTCCGCACTTGCCATGGCATGCAGTGCCCATGCCCAGAGCTTCAAGCTCCAGCTGCCGCTGGAGTCCGACCCGGACGTGGTGCTGCAGGAGGTGGTGGTCGATGCCAAGCAGACCCGCGTCACGCTGCTGGTGAAGAACAGCACCAACGAGGCATTCGAGGCCTGCGCGCAGCCCACGGGATCGCCCGATGCGTTCACTCTCAAGGACCTGGGCAGCGGCACGGTGCTGCAGCAGCAGTCCATCGGTGGGCTGACGCTGTGCAATGTCAAGATGGATGTGGTCAAACCCGGCCGCAGCAAGTTTCTGAAGATCACTTTCCCGCCGCTCCCCGCAGGTGCCACGCGCCTGCAGCTGGGAGAGGCCAGCTGCCAGCCCAGGCCCGATTCGGACATGGAGTTCTGGTGTTTCAAGAACATCGTGCTGCCCGCACGCTGATCCTCGCGCAGAGCAGGAGGAGCGCGGGCATGCCAACCACAAGGAGACCCCATGACCTTGCGTTCCACGCTCGACTTCCTGCTCTACGACTGGCTGGGCGCCGAGGCCCTCGCGGCCCGCGCACGCTTTGCCGACCATTCGCGTGAAACCTTCGACGCGGTGCTCGACACCTGCGAGCGCATCGCACGCGAGAAATACGCCCCCTTCAACCGCACGGTAGACACCGAAGAGCCGCATTTCGATGGCGAGAAGGTGATCCTGCCCCAGGCCACCTACGAGGCACGCAAGGCCTACGCAGAATCGGGCTTGCTGTCGGCCGCGCAGGACTACGAGATTGGCGGCATGCAGCTGCCCTATGCGCTCGAAGCAGCGGCCAACAGCTTCTTCGCGGTGGCCTCGATCAGCATCGGCTCCAACCTGCTCACCTCGGGCAATGCCAATTTGCTGATGGCGCATGGCACGGCGCTGCAGAAAGAGGTGTTTGCGCTCAATGAATTCAATGGCCGCTGGTCGGGCACCATGTGTTTGTCCGAACCCCAGGCGGGCTCGTCGCTGTCGGATGTGGCTACGCGCGCTGTGCCCGACGGCGAGGGCTATGAGGCCGACCCGCTGGGCCCGCGCTACCGCCTCACCGGCAACAAGATGTGGATCAGCTCGGGCGACCATGAGCTGACCGAGAACATCGTGCACCTGGTGCTGGCCAAGATCCCCGGGGCGGACGGAAAGCTGGTGCCGGGCACACGCGGCATCTCGCTGTTCATCGTGCCCAAGAAGCTCGTGGACACCCAGGGCAACCTCACCGGCGTGCGCAACGATGTGGCGCTGGCGGGCCTGAACCATAAGCTGGGCTGGCGCGGCACCACCAACACCTTGCTCAACTTTGGCGAAGGCAAGTTCCCCGTCGAAGGCCAGGCCGGTGCCGTGGGCTACCTGGTGGGCCAGCCCGGCAAGGGCCTCGCCTGCATGTTCCACATGATGAACGAGGCGCGCATCGGCATCGGCATGGCCGCCACCATGCTCGGCCTGGCGGGCTACTACGCCAGCCTGGACTACGCCAAGAACCGCCCCCAGGGCCGCCCCGTGCAGGGCCCCAAGGATGCGGCAGGCGCTGCGGCCGTGGTCAAGGATGCTGCCCAGCCCCAGGTGCGCATCATTGAACACGCCGATGTCAAGCGCATGCTGCTGGCCCAGAAGTCGTATGGCGAGGGCGCGCTGGCGCTCAACCTGTTCTGTGCCCGCCTGGTGGACGAGCAGCACTCGGGCGACGCCGCTGCGGCCGACGAAGCCCGCCTGCTGCTGGAAGTGCTCACCCCCATCGCCAAAAGCTGGCCCAGCGAGTTCTGCCTGGAGGCCAACTCGCTGGCCATCCAGATCCACGGCGGCTACGGCTACACGCGCGACTTCCCGGTGGAGCAGTACTGGCGCGACAACCGCCTGAACATGATCCATGAAGGCACGCACGGCATCCAGGCCATGGACCTGCTGGGCCGCAAGGTGCTGATGGAAAACGGCCGGGGCCTGCAACTGCTCGCTGGGCGCATCAACGCCACCATCGAGCGTGCGATCCAGGTCCCTGCACTGGCAGCCCATGCCAATGCGCTGGGCGCGGCGCTGCAGCAGGTGGGCGCTGCCACCAAGGCCGCCTGGGCCACGGGCCAGCCGGCCGATGCGCTGGCCAATGCCGTGCCTTACATGCAGGCCTTTGGCCACACGGTGCTGGCCTGGGTGTGGCTGGACCTGGCGCTGGCCACGCTGGCCGATGACGCCGCACTGGCGCAGCCCGCCAGCGTGGGCCGCATGGGGTCCATGCGCTATTTCTTTCACTATGAGCTGCCCAAGATCGGCGCCTGGCTGCAGGTGGTCAGCACGCGCGATGCGACCTGCGCCAGCTTTCCCGAGGATGCATTTTGACCATGGCCACTTCCCAAAACCTGCAGCGACTGCACAAGCTGATCTGGGTGCTGATCTACGGTGGCCTGCTCACGCTGGTGCTGGGCCTGGCTACCGGGCGCAGCGACGCTGCCCTGGGCTGGAGCCTGGCGCTGGGCGGTGGGCTGGCGGCCGCCGTGGGCGTGGTGCTGATTGCCGTGCGCGCGCGCCTGAAAACAGACTGAGCTTGCTGCCGAAGTGGCGCTGAAGCTGTGCCGAAGTGGCGCTGAACTGGCGCCGACACCGGGGCGACACAATGGCCCCGCGTTGCGCCGCACAATGGCTGCTGCAAACACCGGCCCGGTTGACGATCGGCGCCGAGAATGTTCCGATAAACCCAAGGAGACGAGACACCATGACACGCACTATCCAACAACTGTTTGACCTGACCGGCAAGACCGCCCTGGTGACCGGCGGCTCGCGCGGCCTGGGCCTGCAACTGGCGCATGCGCTGGGCGAAGCAGGCGCCAAGATCATGCTCAGCTCGCGCAAGGCCTCCGATCTGGAAGAAGCCACCGCCGAGCTGCAGGCCGCAGGCATCGATGCCCGCTGGATCGCTGCCGACTGCGCCAACGAGACCGACATCCGCCGCCTGGCCGACGAAACGCTGGAGTGCCTGGGCCATGTGGACATCCTCATCAACAACGCCGGTGCCGCCTGGGGCGCGCCCGCCGAAGACCACCCGGTGGACGCCTGGGACAAGGTGATGAACCTGAACGTGCGCGGCTACTTCATCCTCAGCCAGCACATCGCCAAGCACAGCATGATCGGCCGCCGCAGCGGCAGCATCATCAACGTGGCGTCCATCGCGGGCCTGGGCGGCAATCCCAAGGGCATGAACACCATTGCCTACAACACCTCCAAGGGCGCTGTGATCAACTTCACGCGCGCACTGGCTGCCGAATGGGGCGCGTACAACATCCGCGTCAATGCGATCTGCCCGGGGTTCTTCCCGAGCAAGATGACGGTGGGTACGCTCAAGGCCATGGGCGAGGAAGCGCTGGCTGCCCATGCCCCGCTGGGCCGACTGGGCGACGACGAAGATTTGAAGGGCCTGTGCGCGCTGTACGCTTCGGATGCAGGCAAGCACATCACCGGCCAGTGGCTCGCGGTGGATGGGGGCGTGAGCATCGTCACGGGAGGGTGATCATCCCCCTGAGGTGCTTTGCGCCTTCCCCCTTCTCTCGGCTTCGCCGGGAAGGGGGACACCGCCACCGCGGCGGGGCGGCCCTTGCGCGGCGGTCGCTGGCTTGGGCAGTGCCAGTTTTTTAGTTCGTCTATTGAGGACATGCCGTGAAAAGTTTTGGTGTCGAAATCCCCTTTGTCAGCCACCTCGGCTTCACGCTGCACCGCATGGAAGGCGGCGAGTCCGAGCTGCGCTACGAAGCCAAACCTGAGCACCTGAACTCGTTTGACGTGACGCATGGCGGTGCGTCGATGACGCTGCTGGACGTGACCATGGCCACGGCTGCGCGCAGCGAGACGCCAGACATGGGTGTGGTCACCATCGAGATGAAGACCAGCTTCATGCAGCCCGCGCGCGGGCCGCTGGTGGCCAAGGGGCGGCTCATCCACCGCACGGCCACCATGGCGTTTACCGAGGGCACGGTGTACGACGCGCAGGGCCGCATCTGCAGCCATGCCACGGGCACGTTCAAGTATGTGCGGCGCCTGCCGGTGGACAACCGCAGCGCCCACGGGCTCAAGGTGATTTCCACCGATTGAGCCAGTTTTTCCGAATAAAAATGGCCGTTTCCGCGCAACAGATAAGCGCTTATAGCTATTAAATTGATAGTGATTTCACACTGAAGGAGCCTCTCATGCCACGCAACCAACAAATCGTTCTCGACAACCGCCCCCACGGCGAGGCCGTGGCCAGCAACTTCAAGCTGGTGGCGGTGGACACCCCTGAGCTCAAGGACGGCGAAGTGCTGGTGCGCCATCACTTCCTGAGCCTGGACCCCTACATGCGCGGCCGCATGAACGAGAGCAAGAGCTACGCGGCGTCGCAAGGCCTGGGCGAGGTCATGATCGGCGGCACCGTGGGCGAGGTGGCCGAGAGCAAGCACCCCAAGTACGCCGTGGGCGACAAGGTGGTGGGCATGGGCGGCTGGCAGGAGTACAGCGTGGTCGATGGCAACGCGCTGGGCGCACTGCGCAAGGTCGATACCACCCATGTGCCGTTGTCGCACTACCTGGGCGCTGTGGGCATGCCGGGCGTGACGGCCTGGTACGGCCTGGTCAAGATCATCGCGCCCAAGGCGGGCGACACCGTGGTGGTGAGCGCCGCCACCGGCGCCGTGGGCAGCGCCTTTGCCGCCCTGGCCAAGGCGCGCGGCTGCCGCGCGGTGGGCATTGCAGGCGGTGCTGACAAGTGCAAATACGCGGTGGACGAGCTGGGCTTTGATGCCTGCATCGACTACAAGGAGCACAGCGATGTAAAGGCCATGTCCAAGGCACTCAAGGAAGCCTGCCCCAACGGCATCGACGGCTACTTCGAGAACGTGGGCGGCTGGATCATGGACGCCGTGATGCTGCGCATGAACGCCTTCAGCCGCGTGGCCTTGTGCGGGATGATTGCAGGCTACGACGGCGCGCCCCTGCCCATGGCCAATCCCGCGCTCATGCTCATCAACCGCATGAAGGTCGAAGGCTTCATCGTGAGCGAGCACATGGAAGTTTGGCCCGAGGCGCTGAAGGAGCTGGGCACGCTGGTCGGCACCGGCAAGCTGCGCCCGCGCGAAACGGTTGCCCACGGCATTGCCGCTGCGCCCGAAGCCTTCCTGGGCTTGCTCAAGGGCAAAAACTTCGGTAAGCAACTGGTGAAGCTGATCTGATGGCGCTGCGTTGGCTTTGGGCCTGCTTCGACGACCTGGGCGTGCACGCCCTGCACGACGCGCTGGCGTTGCGCTGCAAGGTCTTCATCCTGGAGCAGGGCCCCTACCAGGACCCGGACAGGGCGGACAAGCAATCGCACCACCTGCTGGGCTACGACGAGGCGGGCGTGCTGCAAGCCTGCCTGCGCGTGGCAGACCCGGGCGTGAACTACCCCGAGCCCTCCATCGGCCGCGTGGTGACCGCCAAGGAAGCGCGCGGCAATGGCACGGGCCGGGCGCTGATGGCGGAAGGCATTGCGCGCTGCAGCCAGGCGTGGCCCGGCCGGGGCATCCGCATCAGCGCGCAGGCGCACCTGCAGGGCTTTTACGGCAGCCTGGGTTTTGAGGCCGTGTCCGACGAATACCTGGAAGACGACATCCCCCACGTCGAAATGCTGAGACGGGGTGACCACCCCGCTGCCTGAGGAGCCGCCATGACCGCTGCCAGCCCTGCCGCCACCCACGAGGTGTTCAACCAGAGCACGCCCTGGGCCGATGTGAATCTGTTCACCACCAACCAGCCCCTGCAGGACGCCCTGCGCCTGCATGCCCCCGGCCTGCCGCTGGCGGGGCTGGCGGCGCTGGGTGCGGAGATGGGCTCGGCAGAGATGCAGGCCCATGCGCGCCTGGCCAACACTTACAAGCCGCAGCTGCGCACCCACGACCGCTTCGGCCACCGCACCGATGTGGTCGAGTTCCACCCCAGCTACCACGCGCTGATCGGTGCCGCGCTGCGCCACGGCCTGCACGCCACGCCGTGGTCGCGCCAGGACACGGGCCACGCGCACATCGAGCGGGCCGCAGGCTTCATGCTGTTTACCGAGGCGGAACCGTCGGTGCTGTGCCCCGTGTCGATGAGCTACGCCGTGACCCCCGCTTTGCGGGGCAATGCCGCCGTGTGGGCGGACTGGAGCAAGGGTTTGGCGAGCACGCAGTACGACCCGCGCCTGGCGCTGTTCTCGCAAAAATCCGCCCTCACCATGGGCATGGGCATGACCGAGAAGCAGGGCGGATCGGACGTGCGCGCCAACACCACGCAGGCCGTGCCCGATGGCGAGGACGCCTGGGGCGCGCGCTACCGCATCATCGGGCACAAATGGTTCTTCTCGGCGCCCATGTGTGACGCCTTCCTGATCCTGGCGCAGGCGCCCGGCGGGCTCACCTGCTTTTTCCTGCCGCGTGTGCTGCCAGATGACACGGTCAATGCGATCCGCATCCAGCGCCTGAAAGACAAGCTGGGCAACCACGCCAACGCGAGTTCCGAGGTCGAGTTCATCGGCGCCACGGCCTGGCGCGTGGGCGAGGAGGGGCGCGGCGTGGCGCAGATCCTGGAGATGGGCACCATGACGCGGCTCGATTGCGCCCTGGGCACCAGCGGCCTCATGCGCCAGGCGCTCAGCATTGCGCTGCACCACACGCGCCAGCGCTCGGCGTTTGGCAAGAAGCTCATCGACCAGCCGCTGATGCGCAATGTGCTGGCCGACCTGGCGCTGGAGAGCGAAGCGGCCACCGCTCTATCCATAAGGCTTGCGAGCGCTTTCGATCACAAGGACAAGAGCGAACACGAGGCCGTCATGGCCCGCCTGCTCACGCCCGTGGCCAAGTTCTGGGTGTGCAAGCGCGGCAGCGTGTTTGCGCAAGAAGCCATGGAATGCCTCGGCGGCAACGGTTATGTGGAAGAGGGCGGTGAAGGCACCATGGCCCGCATCTACCGCGAGATGCCGCTCAACTCCATCTGGGAAGGCGCGGGCAACATCATGGCGCTGGATTTGCTGCGCGCCGTGCGCCGCGCCGACACGGCAGCAGCCCTGGCCGACGAACTGGCCCCCGCACGCGGCGCCCACCCGGCGCTCGACCGCATGGCCAGCGCGCTGCCGCTGCGTGTGGATGCGATGACCACCGAGGCCGAAGCCCGCCGCCTGGCGCAGGACGTGGCCCTGGCCGTGCAGGCCGCGCTGTTGTACCGCAGCGCGCCCAGCGCCGTGTTCAGCGCGTTCTGCGATTCGCGCCTGGGTGGCGACTGGGGCTACAGCTTTGGCACGCTGGGTGCGGGTGTGGAGTTCGACCTGCTGCTGAACCGCGCCCTGCCTGCCTGACCTCACTTTTTTGCGGAGACCCACGATGTCCCACCTCATCCTGCACCACTACCCCTCGTCCCCGTTCTCCGAAAAAATCCGGCTTGCGCTGGGCTACAAACAGCTGGCCTGGAAGTCCGTGATCATCCCCAGCATCATGCCCAAGCCCGATGTGGTGGCGCTCACGGGCGGTTACCGCAAGACGCCGTTCTTGCAGATCGGCGCCGACATCTATTGCGACTCTGCCTTGATCTGCGACGTGCTGGAGCATGAGCAGCCCGAGCCCGTGCTCTACCCACCGCACCTCAAGGGCGTGTCGCGCGTGTTTGCGCAGTGGGCCGACACCACGCTGTTCTGGGCCGCCATGGCCTACAACCTGCAGCCCAGGGGCGCGGCCGCCATGTTTGCCAACCTGCCGCCCACCGCTGCCCAGACCTTTGGTGAAGACCGCCGCGAGATGAGCGCGGGCATGCAGCGCCTGCGCCCGGCCGACGCCACGGCCGCCTACCGCTCGTACCTGCGCCGCATCGCCCACATGGCCGAAGAGCACGACTTCCTGTTTGGCGCCGAGCCCTGCCTGGCCGACTTTGCGGCCTACCACCCGCTGTGGTTCACGCGCCAGTGTGTGCCGGTGATGGCCGATATCTTTGCCGCCACCCCCGCCGTGCTGGAGTGGATGGACCGCATGGCCGCCCTGGGCCACGGCCGCATGGAAAAGTTCAGCGCACAAGACGCCATCACCGTGGCTGCGGGCATGGACCCGCTGCCCCTGATGGACGACCTGTTCCAGGACGAGCACGGCATCCCGCTGGGCAACCAGGTGGCCATTGCCGCCGAGAGTTTTGGCACCGAACCCACCGAGGGCGAGCTGATCGCCGCCACCCGCACCCGCTACACCCTGCGCCGCACCGATCCGCGTGCGGGCACGGTGCATGTGCACTTTCCCCGCATTGGCTACACGTTGCGAAAGGTTGAGAAATAAATGATCGACGACTTCAAAGGCAAAACCGCCGTCCTCACTGGCGCTGGCTCGGGCTTTGGCCTCGAATGCGCGCGCATTGGCGCGCGGCTGGGCATGAACCTGGTGCTGGTCGATGTGCAGCAGGACGCACTCGACGCTGCAGCCGCCGAGGCGCAGGCCGCAGGCGTGCAGGTGCTGGCGCGCAAGGTCGATGTATCTGACGCAGCGCAGATGGAGCAGCTGGCCGCCGACGTGCAGCAGCGCTTTGGCGCGCCGCATCTGGTGTTCAACAACGCCGGTGTGGGCGCGGGTGGCCTGGTGTGGGAGAACTCGGTCAAGGACTGGGAATGGGTGCTGGGCGTGAACCTGTGGGGCGTGGTGCACGGCGTGCGCCTGTTCACGCCCATGATGCTGGCAGCGGCCAAGGCCGACCCCGCCTGGCGCGGCCACATCATCAACACCGCCAGCATGGCCGGGCTGCTCAATGCGCCCAACATGGGCATCTACAACGTGAGCAAGCACGCGGTGGTGGCGCTGTCCGAAACGCTGCACCAGGATTTGTCGCTGGTCACCGACCAGGTCACGGCCAGCGTGCTGTGCCCCTTCTTTGTGCCCACCGGCATCAGCCAGAGCCACCGCAACCGCCCGGGCGACCTGCCCGCCGACAAGCCCACCAAGAGCCAGCTCATCGGCCAGGCCATGAGCGACAAGGCCGTGGGCAGCGGCAAGGTGACCGCCGCCGAGGTGGCGCAAAAGGTGTTCGACGCCGCAGCGCAGGGCCAGTTCTACATCTACAGCCACCCCAAGGCCATCGCCTCGGTGCAGACGCGCATGGAAGACGTCATGCTGGGCCGCAACCCCACCGACCCGTTTGCAGGCAAGCCCGAGGTGGGCGCGCAGCTGCGTGCAGCTTTGAGGGCTGAATAGGCGCTCTCCGCTCTATCCATATGCCTTTGTAGCTATTAAATATGTAGCGTATGTCACTGCAGGCACCCATCACCCCTGGAGAGCAGGGCGCGGCCAGCGGCTACGCGCTGTTCCCCACCGCCATCGGCCATTGCGGCATGGCCTGGCAGGGGGCGCTGCTGGTGGGCGTGCGACTGCCCGAGGACGCGGGCGAGGCCCACACGCGCGCCCGCATGCAGCGGCGGTTTCCGCAACTGGCCGAATGCACGATGCCACCCCCGGTGGCCGCTTGGGCCGCGCGCGTGGCGGCCCTGCTGCAGGGGGCACACGACGACCTGTGCGACGTGCCCCTGGCCCTCGACACCGTGCCGCCCTTCAACGCCCGCGTGTATGCCTTGGCCCGCCGCATTCCGCCCGGCAAGACCATGACCTATGGCGAAATGGCCGCAGCCCTGGGCGAACCCGGCGCCGCCCGCGCCGTGGGCCAGGCGCTGGGCCACAACCCGTTTGCGCCCGTGGTGCCCTGCCACCGCATCCTGGCCGCCAAGGGCAAGACGGGCGGCTTCTCGGCCGGTGGCGGTGCGGCCACCAAGATGCGCATGTTGGGGATCGAAGGAGCATGCCCCGGCGGTACCTTGCCCCTGTTTGCGCACGACGAGTAGGCAACCCCGGACGGAATTGCTCACTCTTCTGCAGCGCTGCCAGCGTGGCGCACCCGGATCCCATACCGGGCGCGCAGGGCCGCCAAGGGCATGTCCAGGTGCTCTGGCGGGGAATTCCACGGCCAGCGCATGGTTTGCCGGGAGCAACGCCACCAAGTGCGCGGCACGGCCCAGAGCGTGGCGCCCAGGTTGCGAAGCACGTCGGTGGCGTGCAGTTGTCCATAGATCGCACGCGACTCATGCAGTGCATATCCCTTGAGCACAGCCAGCCCCTCGGTGGTGCCGCACAGGCTGGCGATTTTGACCACTGCTTCGTCGGGGAGGCTGGTGCTGCAGCCATAGAGCACGTGCACCGTGTCATGGCATCGAAAAAACAGCTGCGCCGCAGCCGACAGATCGCTGCCCCGCAACAGACTGGGGTGGGCGGCAAAGTACTCGTCCAGGCCCTGCTGCAGCGTCTGTGTCGAGTGCTGGAGCTGGTAGCGCAGCAAGGGAATATGGGGCATGGGCGGGGCGGTGTGGCATGGGCCTGCTTCGCATTGTTTGCCATGCGGGTGAGGCCTGCAAGGCCTTGGCGCCCCGCGCCTCTCTCCGTATTGGCGGGTGCGGTGTTGGCGTGGCATTGGCATGTTCGCAAACCAGGCCGCACGCTCGGCATGTGCGGTGCTACATTCGTCAGAGCGTCTGGCCCCACGCATACTGCAGGTTGTCCGCACCATTCCCTGCTGCCCCACAGGAACCCACCTATGTCACCGGAACGCGAGCGACTCACCCGCATGCTCTTTGATGAGTACATCGCGATGTACGCCGCGCGTGATCTGCGGCTGCTGGACCGCTTCAGCGACAACTTCAGCGGCTTCTCGGGCAGCAGCGACAGGCTGGTCAAGACCCGCGCCGAGTGGATCGAGACCACGCGGCAGGATTTTTTGCAGGTGCCCCAGCCCATCGTGATCGAGATGATGGACCTGTTCGCCCAGGAGCTGGGCGAGGACCTGCTGGCCGCCACCGCCTTCTTCCACATCCACCTGCCCATCCCCGACGCACTCTTTGCCCGCGAAACCGCGCGCAAGGTCGTGCTGTTCCGGCGCGAGGCCGGTGCGGGCCAGGACTCTGGCGGCTGGAAGATCGTGCATGTGAGCGTCTCCATCCCCTACGGCACCGCCCAGGGCGACGAGGTCTACCCCATCGAAGAACTGCGCCAGCGCAACCGCGAGCTGGAGGCGCTGGTGGCCGAACGCACCCAGGCCCTGGCCCAGGTCAACCACCGCCTGGAGCTGCTGAGCAACACCGACGGCCTCACCGGCATTGCCAACCGCCGCCACTTTGACGACGCCCTGGCGCGCGAATGGGCGCGCGCCCAGCGCGCTGCTGCGCCGCTGGCGCTCATCCTGCTGGATGTGGACGTGTTCAAGCATTTCAACGACCACTATGGCCACCTGGCGGGGGACGCCTGCCTGCGCACCCTGGCCACCACGCTCGCGCAGGTGGGGGCGCGGCGCGAGGGCGAACTGGCCGCACGTTTTGGCGGCGAAGAGTTTGTGGTGCTGCTGCCCGGCGCCGACCTGGCCGCCGCCGCCGAGGTGGCGCGCCATGTGCAAGAGGCCATCCACCAACTGGCGCTGCCCCACGAGGGCGCGCCCCACGGCATCGTCACCGTGAGCTTTGGCGTGGCCAGCCTGCAGCCCCAGCGCGACCAGTTGCCCGAAGAGCTGGTGCGCCGCGCCGACCGCGCCATGTACCGCGCCAAGCAAGGCGGGCGCAATCGGATTGAGCTGGCGCCTGCGTGATGCCCCTGGCTCCCCTTGTGTCTCTTCGTGTTCACGGAGCAAGCACGAAAAGCCGTTCGGGCTGAGTTTGTCGAAGCCCTGCGCGGCGATTTTTCCCGCTCTGCGGGAGCAAGCAGGCACTGTTGAACGCATCCCAGTGCAGCGACCCAGTTGCTTTCAAAAATACAAAACCGTTCACGCTGAGCCCGTCGAAGCGCGGCGCAGGGCTTCGACGGGCTGAGCCCGAACGGTATTGAATCATTGAGTGCGAATCCGCAGGCCGCGTTTGGGCTCCGAATCCACGCAGCTGGCAGTGCCTACCGCGCCCCCAGCTTCACGACCTCTTCCGCCACCCCCCGCACCGTCAGCGGCGCGCAGCCCTCGGCATGGTTGCTGATCGTCACCAGCGCGTTCTGCCCCCGGCCCGTGATGCCCGCAATCACCGCCGCCAGCGCCGCCCGCGTCTCCAGGTCCGGGTGGTGCAGCCGGTCGTAGGGCTCGTACAGCCGCTCGGCATCTTCATAGCCATAGGGGCCATGCACCGGGTTCAGGTTCCACCGGCAAACCAGGGGGCCGGGCCACAGCGCGCGCAGCATGGGCAGCTGGGCCTGCAGCGGCGGCATCTTGGCGTGCAGGCCCAGGCAGTAGGTGGCGCCAGCTTCGCGCAGCACGGCGGCAAAGTCGGGCGTCAGCCATTCGGGGTCGCGCACTTCCACCGCAATCACCCCCTCGGGCGCCGTGGGCGCGAGGGCGGGCAGGGCGAGCAGCATGGTGCGCAAGCGCTCCAGCAGCATCGGCATGCGGTCCAGCTGCGCCAGCGGCAGCGGGCTGAGCTGAAACACCAGCGCGCCCAGCTTGTGCCCCAGGCCCTGCAGCGCAGGCTCCACACACTCGCTGCGCGCCAGCTCGGGGCTCAAGAACGCCGGGTTGGGCTGGCGGCCCCGGCCGTCCTCGCTGCGCACCAGCGCATCCGTCACCACGCTGGGCGCCTTCACCACAAACCGGAAGTCGTCGGGCACTTGTGACGCATAGCGCTCGAACTGGCTCGCGGTGAGCGGGCGGTAAAAGCTGCGGTCAATGCTCACCGTGCGCATCAGCGGGTGCTGTGCGTACACGGCCAGCCCTTGTTTGGAGAGCTGTGCGTCGGAATGCTCGCCCTCCCACACCAGGCCCTTCCAGCCAGGGTAGGTCCACGACGATGTGCCCAGGCGCAGCCGCTCGGGCAGTGCGGCTGCCAGGCTTTTCAACGCATCGTCGGGAACGACAGGCGCCACCGTTCCAGACCGCGTGCGCCGTGCAGGGGGATCTTCCTTTGGGGCCGGGTGTTGAGAGAGCGGTGCCTGCGCTGCAGCCCCCTCCGCTGAGGGCTTGGGCAATGCGTCACCAAAAAGATCGTCTTGCATGCGCAGTCAATCAGCCATGGGGCCGGGGAGGGGGGCGTAGCCAGTGGGCCCGCTACGAACCGCCAAACAACCCGCCCTCGTCCAGCAGGTCAAACGTGATCTGCGGCTGCGCATCCATGCTCTTCTTGATGGCCGCCGGAATGGCCTGCCGCGTCTTGCGGCACAGCCCCGGCTGCTCATGCACCAGGATCGCAATGCCCCGCAGGCTGCGCACCTCATGCGGGCTTTGCGTGATCGAGAGACGTATGCCCAGCTGCTGCTCCATGCGCTCCTGCATCTTGCGCAGGTCCGCCAGGCTGCCCAGGTTTTCGAGCCGGTCGAGCATCTTTTTCTCTTCGGTGCGCGTGAGCATCAGGATGCGCATATCCCCATTGGGTGCCTGCAGCAACGCATCCCGGTCGCAGACGCAGGTGCCGGGGGGGCATTCGGTGCGGATGGGGAAGGGAAGGGAGGACATGGGGCGGTGCGGGCTGCAGAGGAGTGCAGTGCATTCTAGGGAGTCGGGCACGCGGGGATGGAACCACGGAACGAAGGGGGCAACGGCAGGTAGGGTTTCACGGATTGCTGTGGTGTGCAGAGTGAGAGATACACAACATTACAACTCGGCATGCCTCGTTCTATTGACCTGTTACTGAAGGTGTCTCTACAGTGCGCCGCACAACGGGAGGGAAGATGAATGAACAGTCTTGAAAAAAGACTCGCTGGCTTGCGCGCGCTTGCAAGCCTCGCAGGACAGGGATCGATCGATGTGGCGGGTGATTGGAATTGCTCCGATGCCTCCGGCTCACATCCAACTCTATCCAACGCTAGAAACTGCGTTGCTTTGGAACACTGGCAACTGCTGACTCATGCTCCCAGTGGCCAATCAGCGCCATGGATCATTGGCCTCTCAAGGTGATTGAGATTGCCTGGTCCAGCCATCAATGAAAAGCATGCGTGCATGCATTTGATTTATTTTCTATACATAGGGACCTACGTGTCTTACTGATGTAAGCGCGAGGCGTGTATTGCCCTCATCAAATTCAATATACGTGTCTCATGTCACTGTCGATGTGGCTGCAATGCAAGAAAATCCTATGCAGACCTATTTTTAGTTTGGCATGAATTTTCTGATCTGTATTTGGTTATCTATTTCAAGAAATATGTTAAGAATATTTTTGGTTTTGGCGGTTCTGCTTTCTCCGATCTATTCCGGTGCGAATGAGCTGAAGCTGTGGAGTTTTTTCCATACGTTCATGTCTACGGATGAAAATCAGCCTTACGGATACTACACATCGCCTGATGAAGCGGCTCTAAATGGCTGCTATTTCTTGGGAAAGAAGCATGAAATCACTTGTGTTTCAGTGGAGTATTGTCCATATGCATGTGCGGGCTACTCAATTCCGGGTGAAACCCCATATGTCGCGAGCTTCATTAACAAAGATGGTCAACCAGCCAAGATGCTGGTAACTGCTCACCTGCGCACGCCGGAGTACCCGCCGCAATCTCCGGAGGAGTGTCTTTGTCATGCTACTCCGAATCCCATTTTTCTGACTTCCGGCACAAAATACATGAAGGAGGTTGATCATGTTGTTGGTGGGTCTTTCTCTTTCATATTTTCAAGGATGTACCTGAGTAGGGGCATGCGCGCAGCTGGTCTTGGGCCTGGCTGGACCCACAACTACCATGGAAAAGTGAAATTTACTCCAGCCGTTGAATACGGTATTGATACTGCCTTAGTTGACCTGGGAGATGGTTGGACTAGATCGTTTGTGCGTCCAAAATCCGTCTGGCTCTCAGTAAATTCTGGGGATTCCCTCGAAAGTGGTCCCAGTGGGTGGGTACTGAAAGTCGCAGATAAAGACATTGTTTACGATTTTGATAATTTTGGAAGACTCATTAAAAAAACCTTTCCGAACAATGGGGTGGAACGATTTGAGTATTTAGGGGGTGATAGGCTTTCGCGGGTATTTGGCGATCTTCAGAAGGAAGTCAAATTTTTGTGGAATGGTGACACTATTGCCAGCGTGGAAGTCCGTGGGGCTGTAGTGAGATTTGAGTATGATTCGGCAGGTCGATTGGCTTTGGTTGGATATCCAGATGGTTCAAAAAAATACTATAAATATGAGCGTAGCGATTTTCCGGTGGCATTGACGGGTATTTTTGATGGTGCCAATGCTCGCCTAAAAACATATAAATATGATAGCGTGGGGAGAGCTATTTCCTCGGAAGCAGCCGGTGGAGTTGAAAAATATTCCGTAGATTACTCTTCGTATTCGGTTGGCATGGTCGGCGTGCAGGGTCCGCTTGGTTTCACGACTTGGGCGCGAATTCATTCAAGCGCAGGGCGGGCGGCATTGATTGCAATAGGGCGCCCCGATGCGTTTTTCAATGGTGTGGTGTCCGAGCGCGGTATGTCCGATTCTGGTCTGATCACCTCCGAGAAAGATTTTCGAGGTGTTTCGACGAACTACCAGTGGGACGTCACTCGGCGACTGCCCACTGTCGTTACCGAAGCCGTGGGCTTGCCCGAAGAGCGCAGTACTGTCACGGAATGGCACCCCCAGTGGCGCAAGCCGGTCTCCGTGACTGAACCTGGGCGCACCACCAATTACACGTACGACAGCGGGGGCAACCGCCTCACGCAAACCATTACCGATATCGCCACGGGCACCGCCCGCACCACCGCCTGGACATATCACCCGTCAGGCCTGGTTGCTACCGAGAAGGCCCCCAACGGCGCAGTCACCAGCTACCAGTACGATGGTGCAGGCAACCTCACCAGCACCACGAATGCCCAGGGCCATGTAGACACCTACACCCACGATGCGGCAGGCAATGTGCTCACCCACACAGCCCCCACTGGCCTCGTCACCAGCTACACCTACGACGCCCGTGGCCGCATGCTTACCGCCAACCGGGGCGGGCAGCTCACCACGCTCACCTACCGCCCCTCGGGCCAAGTAGCCACTGCGACGTTGCCACACGGCCACAGCATTACCTACACCTATGACTCTGCCCAGAGACTCACGGGCTGGAGTGATAACCGGGGCGGAAGCGGAGCTTACGTCCTCGACGGCATGGGCAATCGCACGCGGGAAGACATTCGCAACGCTCAAGGCCAGCTGGTGTGGCGCTTGGCGCGCACCATCAACACCAACAATCGGGTGGAGTCAGTCACCCTGGGTAGCAAAACCGTGACCTATGGCTATGACGGCAATGGCGATTGGGTAGGAACCGTAGAAGGCTGGCCTCAGCGGGGCTTGGATGCCTTGCGCCGTATCACGAGCGTCATCAACGATGAGGGTGCGACCGCAAAGCTTGCTTACAACGCCCTCGACGCCGTCACCCAGGCCACCGACTTCAAAGGCGTAGCCACCACCTACACCCGCGACGCCCTGGGCAACGCCACCACTGAAACCAGCCCCGACAGCGGCAGCGAAAGCGCCCAATACGACGCCCTGGGCCTGCCCAGTACCGTCACCGACGCCCTGGGCCAGGCCACCACCATCGAACGCGACCTGCTGGGCCGCCCCACGCTCATCACCCATGCCGGTGGGCGCACCGCCACCCTGCGCTACGACCTCACCCCCGCAAGCAAGGGGTATCTGGGCGAAATCGTGGACGCCAGCGGCACCACCACTTACGAGCGCGATGCCCAAGGCCGCGTCACCACCAAAACCCAGCGCCTCATCAATGGCGACACGCGCAGCGTCAGCTACGCCTACAACGCCCAGGGCCTGCTGGCCAGCACCACCTACCCCGGCGGGCAGGTGNCCAGCGGCACCACCACTTACGAGCGCGATGCCCAAGGCCGCGTCACCACCAAAACCCAGCGCCTCATCAATGGCGACACGCGCAGCGTCAGCTACGCCTACAACGCCCAGGGCCTGCTGGCCAGCACCACCTACCCCGGCGGGCAGGTGCTGCAGCATGTGTACGACACCACCGGCCAACTCACCGGCCTGACCTGGGCGGGGCAACCGCTGGTCACCGGCATCACCTGGAACCCCCTGGGCCAGCCCACCGGCTGGAGCTGGAGCCTGCCCGGGGCCACGGCCGCCATCCCGGCCACCCGCAGCTACAACACCGCAGGCCAGGTCACCGCCACCGAGTTCAGCAGCTACCAGTACGACGCGGCAGGGCGCATCCACACCCTCACGCAAAAACTCTGGCGCCCGGCCAACACCAACCCCCAGGCCAGCACCATCAGCCAGGCCACCAGCACCTGGACGGTGCAATACAGCCCCGCAGGCCGCATCACCGGCTTCACCAAAACCACGGCGGCCAACACCCCGGTGGATACGTCCACCTTCACATACGACACCAACGGCAACCGCCTGCTGGGCTTTGAGCAAACCACCAGCGCGGCAGGCAACAGCGCTACCACCAGCGTCACCTACCAATACAACAGCGCAGGCGACCTGCTGGGCGACGGCCTGACCAGCTACCTGTATGACAGCGAAGGCCGCATGGAAAGCGCCCGCACCGGAGAAGGCGAAGACGCACCCACCACCAAATACGCCCACAACGGCCTGGGCCAGCGCGTGTTCAAGACCGAGCCGCTGTACAGCGCCGCAGGCAAACCCGCCAGCACCAAGAACCGGAACAACCTGCTGGCCGATGACGACGGCGACGACAACAAGGAAACCCAGGCAGAACCACCCGGCCTCATCCAGCAAATCCTGAACTTCTTCAGCAAACTCTGGAGCCCCGGCACCAGCGATGCAGAAAGCCTGCTGGGCGAATACGGCTCGGGCGGCAGCAACAGCAGCGGCACCGCCCAATACATCTACCTGCCCACCGCCAGCGGCCCCATGCCGATAGCGGCAGTGATCAAAGGCCAAACCTATGCCGTCCACAGCGACCACCTGAACACCCCCCGCAAACTCACCCAGCCCGACGGCCAGGTGGCGTGGCAATGGGCGTACAGTGCGTTCGGCGACGAACAGCCCACGATTGGGGCCAAGCGATTCACCAGCGAGACCACCAACCCCACCACGGGCGCCACCAGCATCCCGGAAGTCACGTTCAACCTGCGGTACCCGGGGCAGTACTTCGACAAAGAGACGAAGCTGCATTACAACTACTTCCGCACGTATGCGCCGGGTACGGGGCGGTATACGCAGGGGGATCCGATTGGGTTGGATGGGGGGTGGAATCGGTTTACCTATGTGGATGGGGATACCTTAGGATTTACAGATCCAGAAGGACTCCAAGCTGTTCCACCACCACGAGGTAATCCTGTTCGACCACCGTCTGTGCCGGTACTTGCCCCGCCACCCAGGCCACAGAATTTTGAACCTATAACCAGTTACTCAACAAACACAATGCAGAGCTGCGGCGTGTGTTTGCAAATTTACTTTATCGCCAATCTAAATGGTGCATACTCGAATCACAGATTTATTGCTAACAATCAGTTGTTTAATTATTTAACTGGTGGTCGAGGTCCGGTAAATTCAGGTGCCATAGTAAATCATATGCAGGGAGGTCGCTCATCGGGATTTAGGAATCCAGAAGGTTTTGAGTGGCATCATCCTGTAGGGCGACCAAATGAGCTGTGGCTGGTTTTAAGGTGTGAACACCGTGATCCGCTGATTAGTCAATTTATTCATTCCCTGCCTGGAGGTGGGGGTGGTTTTTCTCAAAATTTTCCTGGTGGATATAGATGAATTTTGATCGTATTAGGGAGAGATCTATTTCAATTGCCCAGGGCATTGGGTATCAGGTAAATTTTAATTTACCGACTAGCGATTTTAAGATTCAAAAAGGGGGGGGTGAGGTTGTTGCAAGAATTTTGTGTCTTGATGTGTGTCTTTCTGTATCGTATGGATTTGATCGCTCTTTGGCGAAGAGGTGGATTGAGTCTGAAGGGCTTGAGGGGTATTTAACGGATAAAGAAAGAATGCTTGTTGATGGATTGGCAAAGGATTTTCTAATTGACTTTCATGTCCAAGCCGATGCGTTGTTTCTTTTGCTGTGGTATGTTGGTGTGATCAAGGACATGAAGCTGGTGGATCCTTTGGTGAGTAACTTGGTTAGTTATGTGCCGGATATGAGGGTAATGGAGGGCTCTGCTAATTTTCGTAGAGGGGTGGAATTTAAATCCCCGGAGAGTCTGTATCAGATGGCTGATTTGGCCTACTTATTGCACTGGTCTGTCGTTAATGCAAGAATTCATGGTGTAAAAATTCCAGCTAAAATTAATCCGATTAGTTTGATTGAGAGGCGCAGGGCAATGGAGTGGCTGTTAAGTAATTCTGATTGGGATAATGTTTCTTTGGATACATAATTGTAGGGAACCTCTAAAAACCTCCCTGCCCGAGGCCCCGCCGGTGGACGCGACAATCGCCGCATGAGCAAACCCAAAGCGCAAGCGCGCAGCGCCCTCAAGCTGGATCTCTTCGCCGATGCTGCCCGCAAGCGAGAAGCGAAGCAACGGGGTCAGGTCTTGCCTTTTGCCTAAATGGTGCAACCGCAGCACTCGTGCTGGCTCTCAGCTATTGAAAATTCCTAAATTGATAGCTGTCAACCCATGCCCATCAGGCGACAGCGCTCAATTTGGCCTCAAACCCGCCAAGACCAGCAAGCTTCGCAGCCTGTTGGCCTTGGCTTTTGTCTTTGCTGGGGCTGCATCACACGCCAGCATTCCCCGTGCTGCCCCAGTCCGCATCGGTTGCTCCTCTGAAATCCTCGACCCCAGCGGCACCACCACTTACGAGCGCGATGCCCAAGGCCGCGTCACCACCAAAACCCAGCGCCTCATCAATGGCGACACGCGCAGCGTCAGCTACGCCTACAACGCCCAGGGCCTGCTGGCCAGCACCACCTACCCCGGCGGGCAGGTG
>NZ_LUKZ01000009.1:334680-777371 GCF_001633105.1 Acidovorax sp. GW101-3H11 | reverse complement strand
AGCCTGCTGGGCGAATACGGCTCGGGCGGCAGCAACAGCAGCGGCACCGCCCAATACATCTACCTGCCCACCGCCAGCGGCCCCATGCCGATAGCGGCAGTGATCAAAGGCCAAACCTATGCCGTCCACAGCGACCACCTGAACACCCCTCGCAAACTCACCCAGCCCGACGGCCAGGTGGCATGGCAATGGGCGTACAGTGCGTTTGGAGACGAGCAGCCCACCATCGGGGCCAAACGGTTCACCAGCCAGAGCACCAACCCCACCACGGGCGCCACCAGCATCCCGGAAGTCACGTTCAACCTGCGGTATCCGGGGCAGTACTTCGACAAAGAGACGAAGCTGCACTACAACCACTTCCGTAGCTACAGCCCGGCGATGGGCGGGCGGTACACGCAGTTTGATCCGATTGGATTAGCGGGCGGGTGGAACCGGGCTACCTATGCGGACGGTAATCCGCTGAGCGCGATAGATGCGGATGGTTTGAATTTCGTCAATGTCGCAAACTGGCTGGCAATGCGCGCTCAAAACGTGTATTACCGCTATGGTCCGGCGATCACGGAGTTCGTCGCCGGGGCGTCAGGGGTAAATGGGGCGGTCGTCTCGCCGATGAGCCCGCTGGTGGCACAGATTCCCACGAATGTGTCGCGTATGACGCCAGTGGTGCGAGGAATTCTTGAGGGGGTAGAGTCTGGAGGTTTTTGCTCTGCGGCTGCCTTTGGGCGCAAGATTGAGTTGGTAGATGGATTTTACCAGGCCGAGGGGTCAGCTTTTAAATTCTCGGAATATTACTATAATAAGCTTTGGACTTCAGGGCGTCCTGCTGCTTTTCTTCAGGCAGAAGAGGTGCTAAATACTTATAGGAGTGTTGCTCCTGATCGTATGCCTGGATTTAATCGCTACGTTAACGAGGTGTATGAAATGGTATACAACCCTGCAACGAGGGAAGTTTGGCACGTTCAGCCGCTGAGAAAATAATTTTATGTTTGAAGATAATCTATTTTCTGTGTACCAAGTCTTTCTTTTTGAGGGCGGGGAAAGAGTTGGTTATTTGGAGGATCGATTTGGTTTTTTTTCAAATCAGCCCGTTTTAATTGATGAGAGAAGAAATATAAAAAATTCATACGCTCTTTTATTTTCTGGTGAAAATAAAAGAAGATTGGAGGAGTTGTATTTTGATGCGATGAAGGAGATGGAGGGAGCTGATTATGATCGATGTGATCATATTTTGAGAGCTTTGGAGTTTATTCAGCAGATTTCAGCTACTGCAATGTGGCGATATGGCCAGAGCGTGAGCCAAGTAATGGAAGATTTTGTCAGGGATTTTGACCGATTGGATGTGCCGGCGGAGCGTCATCGTCTATATGAAGTTGCGCAAATGGCCAGGCGGTCTCAAATCTGAAGTGCAACACCCTCATATTCACCGGGGTCAGGTCTTGCCTTTTGCCTCCACTCCGCACAAACTCCGCTGCAATCTAACTCAGCGGAGTTTCCGAACATGGCAAGGCCCCTACGCATCGAGTTCCCAGGCGCTGTGTATCACGTGACCTCTCGGGGAGACCGGCGCGAGCCCATCGTACTGGGCGACGAGGATCGCGAAGACCTGTTGGGCGTGTTGGGTCAGGCGCTGCATCGGTTTGATGCTTGTGCCTTGGCATGGTGCTTGATGGACAACCACTATCACTTTGTTCTGCGCACGCGGCAGCCCAATTTGTCGCTGTTGATGCGCCATGTGAACGGTGTCTATACCCAGCGTTTCAACCGCCGCCATGGCAAGGTGGGGCATCTGTTTCAAGGGCGGTTCAAGGCCATTTTGGTGGACCGCGATGCCTATTTGCTGGAGGTGTGCCGCTATGTGGAGCTCAACCGGGTGCGCGCCCAGCTGGTGGAGCACCCGGCGCAATGGCCTTGGTGCAGCTACCACGCGCTGACGGGCGTGCGCCCAGCCCCGGACTGGCTGGATGTGCAGGCGGTGTGGGATTATCTGCTGGGGCGTGATGTGGTGGATGAGGACACGCGCAGCCAAGCGGCCCAGGCGTATGCAGCGTTGGTTCAGGCTGGGCAAGGGGTGCAGCTATGGACCCAGGGGCTGCGCCAGCAGGTGTATCTGGGCGATGAAGGCTTTGTCTTGCGCATGCAGGCTTTGGCCAGTAACCGGGCTGTGAGCGCCAAAGAGGTGCCCAAAGCCCAGCGCGCCAGCCCCAAGAGTCTGCAAGATTGGCTGGCCCAGTGCCCCACGCGTGAGCAGGCTTTGTATCAGGCGCACTATGCGTCGCAAATCAGCCTGTCAGAGATTGCCCGGCAGTTGGGGCTGTCCGTGTCCCGCATCAGCCGGATTGTTTCGGGGCAGAGGGCTTTGAGGGAAACTGCTAGGCTGGATGAAATGAGGCTGGGGGAGGCAAAAGGCAAGACCTGACCCTGTTCACTCCTGGGGGAGGCAAAAGGCAAGACCTGACCCTGTTCACTCCTGACCCTGTTCACTCCCTGTTCACTCCTCTGTTCACTCCTGACCCTGTTCACTCCATGACCCCGTCCACTCCATGAGGCTGGGGGAGGCAAAGGACAAGACCTGACCCCGTTCACCCACAGCGACCACCTGAACACCCCCCGCAAACTGACCCAGCCCGACGGCCAGGTGGCTTGGCAATGGGCGTACAGTGCGTTTGGAGACGAACAGCCCACCATCGGGGCCAAACGGTTTACCAGCGAGAGCACCAACCCGACCACGGGCGCCACCAGCATCCCGGAAGTCACGTTCAACCTGCGGTATCCGGGGCAGTACTTCGACAAAGAGACGAAGCTGCACTACAACTACTTCCGCACGTATGCGCCGGGTACGGGGCGGTATACGCAGGGGGATCCGATTGGGTTGGATGGGGGGTGGAATCGGTTTGGGTATGTGGGAGGGAATCCGCTCAGCCGGACCGACCCGCTGGGACTCTTTGAAGTCGAGGGTTATCCTAGTTCGGCCTTCGACAGGCGGAAGTATCCCGCCAATGTCCAGGAGCTTTATCGGTACGCTAGTCACCTTCAAGACTTGCTGGCAAAGGCGTGCCCTGGAAACAAAAAGGCAAAAGAGCTGTTTGATGCTTGGATTGGCCGGATCACTGCCGGTGGCGGGAACCCCGTTACGGACTATGAAAAGAGAACCACGGACTTCACTCGCCCGTTCTTCGATCCATCGAATTACGGCTATGGCAAGGCCAGTCCTCAGTTTGTCTTCATGCACGAATTTATGCATCTAGTTGACTCGAACAATCGAGTCATGCGGCAGACGTCGACTGGTGAATACATCAACAAGTACATGCAAGGCCAATCGAATCAGTTGCCTGGTGAGAGGCACGCTGATCAGCTTGTGCGCGATCTTCTGAATGGGAAGTGCCCATGCGACTAGCTCCCTTCGCACTCGCAGCGGCGCTGGCGCTAGCGTCGCCGCTCGCGTGCGCCGAATATTGGGTGTACTACGACATCCTCCATCCGAATAGCCAGTTCGTTCTGGAGACAAAGCCGGATCGAAGTGCGTGGGTAGACGTTGCAGGTCCAGTGAAGTACTGCCAACGTGGCGAGGGCTTTCAGTGCTTTGCGGCCGGTGACTTTCGATTCGCGGTTCCACGCGGCTTCACGGGAACACAACAGAGGTGGAATCTTGACGGTGCGGCCTATGAGGTGACTGGGACGAGTCGCCGACAACTTCTTGGCCGGACATACACAACCTACTTCATCGAAACCGACATTGCGCAGCATCGGCTGCGCTATCTCTACACCCTTGAAGCCGGCTTGATCGGAATTGCCACTGTTGGCAAACCCGAACGAATGCAGTTGATGCTGGGTGGAAAATGCGGATTTGGTGCACCGTCGGACTGCACCCAAAGCACCAAGCTTCGCTGACGTACCTAGCTCCCGCGCTACTGCGACCGGAGCAACGGGATCACCCATTAGCCGAGCCCGTCAAGTGGCAAATTGGGATTGGGGTCAGGTTTTGCCTTTTACCTGAGTCGCGTACCGGTGGATTCAAAGCTGAATTGCACACCGCCCCACATATGCTGGCTTACAGCTGTCAAAAACTCCTAAATTGATAGCTGTCAGCACATACCCATCAGGCGGTAGCGCCCAATTTGGCTCTAAACCCAGCAAGGCCAGCCCGCCTGCTGGGCTTTGAGCCGACGGCCACCAGCGCGGCAGGCAACAGCGCCAGCACCAGCGTCACTTACCAACACAACAGCGCAAGTGACCTGTTGGGCGACGGCCTGACTACCTACCGCTACGACAGCGAAGGCCGCATACAGAGCGCTTGAAACCGATGGGGCCAGGTTTCAGAGTTTCCGAGCCAATCAAGCACCAACAAAAAGGGCTCCCAACAGGAGCCCAGTTTGCTTGGCCAGCACGGGTGTCTTCAAAACACCTCCCATGGCACCAGCACCCGCACCGCGCGAAGTGCCGCCACCATGGGAAGTCCCGCAACTGTGTCAATCGATCAACCGATTACATGGCGCTGAATTCGCCGTGGGGGATCTGGCCGGTGCGCACGGCTTCGGCAGCCTGGGCGCGCACGGCAGCGCGGTCGGCGTTGGACTTGTAGGTCACCACGCGCGAGCCTGCGGGTTCCATGTTGTGGGTCTTGGCTTCCACTACGGCTTCGGCTTGCACTTCAGCGCGGGTGCGGTTGGTGTCGAACTTCAGGGCAAATTGCGAGCCATCGGCTTCGTCAGCGTGGGCGCCAAAAGAGGCGAAAGCAGCCACAGCAGCGATGGAGA
This sequence comes from Acidovorax sp. GW101-3H11, assembly GCF_001633105.1. Classification (GTDB taxonomy): domain Bacteria; phylum Pseudomonadota; class Gammaproteobacteria; order Burkholderiales; family Burkholderiaceae_C; genus Acidovorax. The sequence continues at coordinate 772,617 of NZ_LUKZ01000009.1, read as the reverse complement.
GGAAACGGGCGGTCTTGTTCATGATGAAAATCCTTGAAAGTGAAAAAAGCGTCTCAAAAAAGCCGGGTCAAAAACCATTCCTGAACCGGGTTCGGTGAGTCGCCTTGCGGGTTCGGCTCATCGATGGGCTGAACTGTACGCCGATGGTGTTCACGGAAAAACCATCCAGTCGCAAACTAACTGTTCCGGTATTGAGAACAATCGACGATCCGGCCGTTGAGGGCCGGGGAGTGGCCAAACCGCCTGTGGCAAACTCCCGCGCTTCGCCTTTTGTTCCTATCGTTAGACCGCGTCTGAGAGAGTTTTCCCACCATGCAGCAGATCGTTCGGCAGTTGGCCGCAGAAATCAAAGTCAGTGAATCCCAGGTGCGCGCAGCGGTGGAGCTGCTGGACGGTGGGGCCACGGTGCCCTTCATCGCCCGCTACCGCAAGGAGGTGACGGGCGGGCTGGACGACATCCAGCTGCGCGAGCTGGAGGCGCGCCTGTCGTACCTGCGCGAGCTGGAAGACCGTCGCGTGGCCGTGCTCAAGGCGATTGACGAGCAGGGCAAGCTGACCGACGCGCTGCGCGCCGCGATTGCGACCGCGCCCACCAAGCAGGAGCTGGAAGACATCTACCTGCCGTTCAAGCAAAAGCGCCGCACCAAAGGCCAGATTGCGCGCGAGTTCGGCATTGAGCCGCTGGCCGACAAGCTGTTTGCCGACCCGACGCTGGACCCGGCTGTAGAGGCCGCCGCGTTCACCAAGCCGCCCGAGGTGCTGGACGATGGCAAGCCGGGCGCCGACTTCTCGACCGTGCCCGCCGTGCTCGACGGCGTGCGCGACATCCTGAGCGAGCGCTGGGCCGAAGACCCGGCCCTGGTGCAAAACCTGCGCGAATGGCTGTGGGCCGAGGGTCTGTTGCGCAGCAAGAAGGTGGAGAGCAAGAACGAGAACGACCCCGAGGTCTCCAAGTTCCGCGACTACTTCGAGTACGACGAGCCCATTGGCCGCGTGCCTTCGCACCGCGCGCTGGCGGTGTTTCGGGGCCGAGGCCTCGAAATCCTCGAAGCCAAGCTGGTGCTGCCCGTGGAGCCCGAGCCGGGCAAGCCCAGCCTGGCAGAAGGCAAGATTGCGCTGCACCTGGGCTGGAGCCATGCGGGCCGCAAGGCCGACGACCTGATCCGCAAATGCGTGGCCTGGACCTGGCGCGTGAAGCTGAGCCTATCGACCGAGCGCGACCTGTTCGCCCGCCTGCGTGACGATGCCGAGAAGGTGGCGATCAAGGTGTTCGCGGACAATCTGCGCGACTTGCTGCTGGCCGCCCCCGCTGGTCCGCGTGTGGTGATGGGGCTGGACCCCGGCATCCGCACTGGCGTGAAGGTAGCCGTGGTGGACGCCACGGGCAAGCTGGTGGAGACGGCCACGGTGTACCCGCACGAGCCCAAGCGCGACTGGGATGGATCATTGTTCACCCTGGCCAAGCTGGTGGAAAAGCACGGCGTGAACCTGATTGCGATTGGCAACGGCACGGCCAGCCGAGAGACGGACAAGCTGGCGGCCGACCTGATCAAGATGGCCGCCAAGGCCGAGCGCGCCATCGAAAAGGTGGTGGTGAGTGAGGCGGGCGCTTCGGTGTACTCCGCCAGCGAGTACGCATCGCAAGAGATGCCCGATGTGGACGTGAGCCTGCGCGGCGCCGCCTCCATCGCCCGCCGCCTGCAGGACCCTCTGGCCGAGCTGGTGAAGATCGACCCCAAGAGCATCGGCGTGGGCCAGTACCAGCACGACGTGAACCAGAGTGAGCTGGCGCGCACGCTGGGCACGGTGGTGGAAGACTGCGTGAACTCGGTGGGCGTGGACCTGAACACGGCCAGCGTGCCCTTGCTCAGTCGCGTGTCGGGCCTGTCAGGCAGCGTGGCAAAGGCCGTGGTGCGCTGGCGTGAGGCCAATGGCGCGTTCAAGAGCCGCAAGCAGCTGATGGACGTGGCGGGCCTGGGCGCCAAGACCTTCGAGCAGAGCGCGGGCTTTTTGCGTATTCGCGGCGGCGAGAACCCACTCGACATGACGGGTGTGCACCCCGAAACCTACCCCGTGGTCGAGCAGATCATGGAAAAGACGGGCAAGCCCGTGGCCGAGATCATGGGCCGCGCCGACATGCTCAAGACCCTGAAGCCCGAGCTGTTTGCCAACGACAAGTTTGGCGTGATCACCGTCAAGGACATCCTGACCGAGCTGGAAAAGCCCGGCCGCGACCCGCGCCCCGACTTCAAGGTCGCGCGCTTCAACGACGGCGTGGAAGACATCAAGGACCTGAAGGAAGGCATGGTGCTGGAGGGCACGGTGAGCAATGTGGCCCAGTTCGGCGCCTTCATCGACCTCGGCGTTCACCAGGATGGCCTGGTGCACGTGAGCCAGCTGGCGCACAAGTTCGTGAACGACGCGCGCGAAGTGGTCAAGACCGGCGACATCGTCAAGGTCAAAGTGATGGAAGTGGACGTGGAGCGCAAGCGCATCGGCCTGTCGATGAAGCTCGACGCCGCACCGCGCCCGCAGGGCGACCGCGACCGGGGCCCGCGCGACAACCGTTTTGAAGGGGCAGGCCGGGGTTACGCCCAGCCCCCGCGCCGCGCCAACGAGGCGGCCCAGCCGTCGGCCATGGCGTCGGCGTTTGCGAAGTTGCAACAGGCCAAGGGCCGGTAACTGCGCGCTGGCGGTGGGGGCCTGCCGGGGGCCATAATCGCCAGCACCCCCATCACAACAGGTGCCCTGTCCCATGGAGTTGAACGCACTGCTGGCCCAACCTGTGGCACTGCCCAGCCTGCCGCGCGCCGTGGCGCTGCTGATGAGCGAGCTGGCCCAGGGCGAACCCAGCCTGCGCCGCCTGAACCAGCTGTTTGGCACCGACCCGGCCCTGGCCGCGCGCCTGCTGGAGCTGGCCAATTCCCCCACCTTCCAGTTGCCGCGCCAGATCGCGGGCATCCCCGAGGCGCTGGCGCTGCTGGGCATTGCCCAGCTGCGCACGCTGGTGTCGTCGGCCCCGCTGGGCACCACCTCGCGGTCGGTGCCGGGCGTGAACATGCAGCAGTTCTGGCGCTACAGCCTCAACACCGCCAAGCTGGCCCGTTCGCTGGCGGGCATCGTGCACCAGAACCAGATTGCCGCCTACACGGCGGGCCTGCTGCACGCGGTGGGCGAGCTGGTGATCCACCTCGTCGATCCGGAAAAAGCCCAGTCGGTCAACACCCTGGTGGCGCCGTTCGATCTGCGCCGCGACAAGATCGAGCAGCGCATCTTTGGCTACAGCTACGGCCACGTCACGGCGGGCTGCGCGCGCCGCTGGCAACTGCCCGAGGTGGTGATCGACGCCCTGCAGTACCAGAGCGCGCCGTTCGACAACAAGGCCTACGAGCCTCTGGCGGGTGTGATCCACCTCGCCGCCTGGCGCGCCCGTGCCCGCGAAGCCGAGCTGAGCGAGAAAGAGCTGGCCGTGTCCTTCCCCGGTGAAGTGGGCCTGACCCTGGGCCTGGACATCGACATGGTGCTGCAGCAGGACCCCATCGACTGGACAGCCAAGCCGGAAGTGGCGGATTTTGTGGTGTAGGCCCCTGGGGCCCGCGCAGCTTGGCGACAGCCCGCAGCGTGCTGCTTTGCGACAATCGCCGCCATGAAAGCACTGCGCATCCACGCCGGCCCCCGCGCCCGGCAACACCTTGAGCAACACGGCCTGCAACCCGGCGATGTGGGGGTGATCCCCGCAGCCGCAGGGGGCCCCAAGGGGCTGATCCTGGGGCCGCTGGACCGGTTCATTTTTGGGGAGTGGCTGCCGCAATCTGACCAGCCCGTGCACCTGGTGGGCGCCTCGATTGGCGCGTGGCGCATGGCCACGGCCTGTTTGCAGCAATCGGTGCCGGCGTTTGAGCGGCTGGAGCATGACTACATCCACCAGGACTATGAGCTGCCTCCAGGCAAGAAGCGCCCTACGGCAGCCCATGTGAGCGAGCGGTTTGGACGCAACCTGGATGCGTTTTATGGCGGGCGGGKGGACGAGGTGCTGAGCCACCCGCGCTATCGCCTGCACATCATCACGTCGCGGGGTCGGCACCTGCTGGGGCGTGAGCATGGTGTGGCAACGCCGCTGGGCTATCTGGGCGCCTTCCTGACCAATACCGTACACCGCAAGGCCATGGGGGCCTGGCTCGAGCGGGTCGTGTTCTCGTCGCCCGACGCAACGGTGCCGGGGGCGGCCTGTGCGGCGCTGCCGTTTGGCACGTCGGACTACCGCACGCGGCAGGTGCGGCTCAGTGCGGCCAATTTCATGCCCGCGCTGCAGGCCAGCTGCTCCATCCCTTTTGTGCTGCAGGCCGTGCACAACATTCCGGGGGCGCCGCCCGGGGCGTACTGGGATGGCGGCATCACCGACTACCACCTGCATCTGGCCTATGGCCAGGCAGGCTCGGATGCTTCTAATTTGATAGCTGAAAAGGCAATAGGGACGCGCGCAGACGGCCTAAAAACCTTGAAAAGCGAGGGTGCGCAGGCCATGGCGGCAGGTGCGCGCCCGGGTTCTGCGGGCATCGTGCTGTATCCGCACTTCCAGCACCGGGTGGTGCCGGGCTGGCTGGACAAGGGCCTGAAGTGGCGCCACCGGGCCACCCCCGCGCTGGACAACATGGTGGTGCTGTCGCCCAACCCCGACTGGGTGCGCGCGCTCCCCAACGCCAAGCTGCCGGACCGCAAGGACTTCACCCACTACGGCACCGACAGCCGCGCCCGTGCCCAGGCCTGGCTGGGCGCCACCAGCGCCAGCCAGCAGCTGGCGGATGAATGGGCCGAGTGGCTGCAGCGGCCCGACATGGGGGCCGTGCATCCCCTGTAGGCGGGGTGAACGTGGTTTGAACGTGGGGTGGGCGCGGTCCGAACGCTCTGCCGCTTGGCCTGCTCTCACGCATCCACTGCGTTGCGAGGGAAGTTGCCCGTTCGCCGCTCTGGCGGCCCTCAAGCCGACGCAGGGCGCCGCGTGGCCGCGTCCTGCACCGCCCGGGCGGCGTGGCGGGCCGCATGGTCGCGCGCCCAGCCCAGCACCTCATGGGCGGGCATGGGCCGTGCGATGCCGTAGCCTTGCGCCCGCTCGCAGCCCAGCTCCAGCAGCCGGGCGGCATGTTCGGCGGTCTCCACGCCTTCGGCCACCACATGGCGGTGGAAGGCGGCGGCCAGGGCCACGATGGCCTGGACCAGGGTGAGGTCGTCGCCGTCCTCCAGAATGCCGCGCACGAAGGACTGGTCGATCTTGATCGTCTCGGCGGGCAGGCGCTTGAGGTAGGACAGCGATGAGTAGCCGGTGCCGAAGTCGTCCAGCGCAAACCGCACGCCCAGGGCCTGGCAGCTTTGCATCATGCTGCGCATGTACTGCATGTCCTCCAGGGCGGCGGATTCGAGGATCTCCAGCTCCAGCCGGGTGGGGGACACCTCGGGGCAGGTGTGCAGGATGTCCTTGAGGCGCGGCACGAAGTTGGGCCGGTGGAAATGGGGCGCGGCGATGTTGACGCTGACCTCCCACAGCATGCCCGCATCGGTCCACTGCCGCATCTGGGCCAGGGCCTGGCGCAGCACCCATTCGCCCAGCTCGACCTGCAGGTCGGTGTCTTCCACCAGGGGCAGCACATGCTGCGGGCCCAGCAGGCCTTCGGTGGGGTGTTGCCAGCGCAGCAGGGCCTCCAGCCCGATGATCTCGCCGGTGCGCAGGTTGACCTTGGGCTGGTAGTGCAGCACCAGTTCGCCCGCGTGCAGGGCCTGGGCCACGCGGGTCTGGCGCGTGTGCTGGGTCTGCACGGCATGGTCTTGCTGTACGTCGAACACATGCAGCTGGTTGCGGCCGAAGCTCTTGGCCTGGCACATGGCCTGGTCGGCGTGGCGCAGCAGGGTGTCGGGGCTGGCGTTGTCGTGCGGAAACACGGCCACACCAATGCTCACGGTGGTGTTTACCTCGCGGTTGTCGATGGCATAAGGCGCGGCCAGCTGTTGCATGAGCACGGCCAGGCGGGCTTCGATGGCCGGGATGTCGGGTTGCTCGCCCAGCAGCAGCACAAATTCGTCGCCGCCCATGCGGGCCACGGCATCGCTTGGGGTGATGAAGGCCCCCAGGCGCCGGGCGGTTTCCTTGAGCAGGCGGTCACCCACGCGGTTGCCAAAGGCGTCGTTCACCGCCTGGAAATGGTCCAGGTCCAGCATGCACACGGCCAGCAGCAGGCCCTTGTTGCGGGCCACGAACAGGGCGTGCGTGAGGCGCTCGGCCAGGGCGGTGCGGTTGTAGAGCCCGGTCAGCGGGTCGTGCCGGGCGTGCCAGGAGATCTGGTGGCGCAGGTTGCGGGCTTCGGTCACATCACGGAACACCAGCACGCAGCCCACGGCCTGGCCGTTGTGCTGGCGGATGGGCGAAGCGGTGTATTCGATGGCGTAGCGTTCGCCCGAGCGGTGGATCAGTACCTCGTGGGTGGCCTGCTGCAGCGCGCCGGGCTGGCTGTCGCGCTCGGCGGCCGTGCTGGCGTTGCGGCTGGCGGGCTCTTCGTACAGGCGGAACACATCGTCCAGCTGCCGGCCCACGGCCTGCAGGGCGGTGAAGCCGGTCATGAGCTGCGCGGCCTCGTTGAGGGTGTCGATGCGCCCCGCCAGGTCGGTGGTGATGACCCCGTCGCCAATGGAGGCGAGCGTGACTTCGGCGCGCTCCTTCTCGGCCTGCAGGGCCTCTTGGGCGCGCTTGCGTTCGGTCACGTCCACCAGGGTGCCGATGGTGCCTGCCAGCGCGCCGCTGGTGCTGGTGAAGGGCGCTTCGTAGTACGCCATGTACAGCGGTGGCTGGTGGGCGGTGTGGAGGGGGTGGATCGCGACCACGTTGTCCTGTGCGTTGGCGACCTGGGCCGAGTGTTCGGGCGCCAGGGCGTCGGGCACGTTGGAGGCGTGGTGGGCGCCGGTCGGGTCCACCGGGGCCTGGAAGAGCCGCTGCCAGGCGCGGTTGGTGTCCACATAGGTGCCGTCGGCATTGCGCACGAACACGGGCAGGGGCAGGGCGTCGATCAGCTGCCGGGTGAAATGCAGTTGCTCGCTTTGCTGGCGCTGGGTTTCGTGCAGCGACAGCACCAGCGACTGGACCTTGCCCGCCATGTCGTTGAACGTCTCGGCCATGGCCCGGGATTCGAGGGTGCCGGTCACCTCCATGCGGGTGCCCAGGTAGCCCTGGCGGAACGCATCGGTGGCCTGCGCCAGCCGCCGCAGCATGCGTGCATTGGCGCGCAGCAGCAGGGTGAGCAGGAACAGGATGGTGAAGATGTTGAGCGCCGAGATGCGGGCCTGGACGATCACCGTGCCCCAGACCCGGTCCACCAGCGGCTGGGTCTGCAGCGCGATGGTCAGGCGGCCCGGGGTGCCGTCGGCCAGGCGCTGGGCGGACTGCTGCAGGGGCTGGGGGATGTTCAGCCAGCGGGCAAACCAGGCCGGGGCTGCCGGGGCGGTGGGGGCGGGGGCATGCACCTCGGTGGCGGGCAAGGCGAGCTGCTGGGCCGACTCCGAGGGCTCCCACCGGAGCGCCTGCACGCCGGGCCCCAGGTGGGTGATGCCATCGCGCAGGATGCCCGCAATCGCGTCGGCATCCGGGGTGGGGGTGGTCGCCAGGCGCGGCAGGAGGTAGTCACTGGCGCGGCGCAGTTCGGCCGCAGCATGGCGGTGGACTTCGCCGGTCTCGGCCTGCAGCAGGGCGTGGTAGCGCACGCCACTGACCAGCAGGATGATCAGCACGATGGGGACGTAGAGTCGGGGGTAGGTGCCCCGCAGAAGCCATGTGCTGAGATTTGCAGTGCGCGTCATCGGCGGTGGCCCTCTCCCCCATCCCAGGTAATGAATCGTTAATTAATGGTGAACCGGTGGGAGTCTAGCCGCAGGTGCTGCGCGGGCTGACTTTTGATCGAAGCCTGGTGGGGGAGTGTGGCGAGTTTGTGACATTTTGTAATGTTCAAGCCAATGCCACCTGCGGCGGGGCCCGCGCGCGGGTCCGAAGACCCGTGGCGGGCGGATGGGGATGCGGTCAGCGCGACTGGGCCAGCATGTCGCGGTATTCCTCGGGGGTGGCAATGCGCGGGTTGGTCTTGTGGCAGTGGTCGGCCATGGCGCCTTTGATGATGTCGTCGAACATCGCCTCGTTCACCCCCATGGCGGCCAGGCCCGTGGGCAGGCCCAGGCGGGCGTTCATATCGCGGATGGCTTCGGGGATGTCGCCTGCGCTGGCCAGGCCCATGGCGTGGGCCATGCGTTCCAGGCGCTTTTCTTTTTGCACCGACTCGGCCTGCGCGTTGAAGCGCACCACGGCGGGCAAAAACATGGCGTTGAGCGTGCCATGGTGCAGGCGCGGGTTCACGCCGCCCAGGCTGTGGCTGAGCGAGTGCACGGCGCCCAGGCCCTTCTGAAAGGCCATGGCGCCCTGCATGCTGGCGCTCATCATGTGCAGGCGCGCGTCGCGGTCGCTGCCGTTTTTGGTGGCCTGTTCGATGTTCGCCCAGCCGCGCGTGAGGCCGTCCAGCGCAATGCCGTCGGCGGGCGGGTTGAACGCGGCGGACATGAAGGTTTCCATGCAGTGCGCAATCGCGTCCATGCCGGTGGCTGCCGTGAGCATGGGCGGCAGGCCCAGCGTGAGTTCCGGGTCGCAGATGGCGGTCTTGGGCACCAGGTTCCACGAGTGGAAGCCGAGCTTGCGGTGGTCGTCCACGATGATGATGGCGCCGCGCGCCACCTCGCTGCCGGTGCCGCTGGTGGTGGGCACGGCGATCAGCGGCGCAGCGCGGTCGGTGATGCGCGGCGAGCCGCCTTCGATGGTGGCGTAGTGCGTCAGCGGCCCCTCGTGCGTGGCGGCAATCGCGATGCCTTTGGCGCAGTCGATGGCCGAGCCGCCGCCCACGGCGATCAGGCCGTCGCAGCCCTGGGCCTTGTACATCTCCACGGCGGCGCGCACGGCGGCTTCGGTGGGGTTGGACGGGGTCTGGTCAAACACGGCCACCGTCATGCCGGGCAACGCATCGAGCGCCTTTTGCAGCACGCCAGCAGCCTTCACGCCAGGGTCCGTCACGATCAGCGGGCGGGTGATGCCCACACGCCCGCATTCCTGCTTGAGCAGTTGGACGGCGCCGAATTCAAACTGGATCTGGGTGACGTAGTAGATGAAAGCCATGGTGCAACAGGATGTGTGAATGGGAGTGCCAGCGATTACGATAGCCCGCCAGCCCTTGATACGGGTTCTGAGCCCACTTTATAAGGAGGAGACAGCCGTGAAAACGAAGCAAACCCTGATGGTGACCCTGGTGGCCGTCGCATCTGTGACAACGGCCCAGGCCCAGTGCCTGAGCGAAACACAGGCCGCCGAGCTGGTGGCCAGCTACGTGGCCAAGACCCCGGCCGCCAACCCCGAGAACCTCACCGACGCCGATGGCGCCTGCACACGCGGCAAGGTCAACGCCTTGCTGGCCCAGCGCATGGGCAAGGTGATTGGCTACAAGGCGGGCCTGACCAACCCCGCCGTGCAAAAGCGCTTCAACACCGACAAGCCCGTGTGGGGCAAGCTCTACGAGGGCATGGTGCTGCAAAGCGGCGCGACGGTGGACCCCGCATTCGGCGCCCGCCCCCTGTACGAAGCCGACATGCTGGTGCGCGTGAAAAGCGCCGCCATCAACCAGGCCAAGACCCCCATGGACGTGTTGGACGCTGTGGACCAGGTCATCCCCTTCATTGAACTGCCCGACCTGATGGTGCAGGCGCCACCCAAGCTCAACGGCGCTGGCGTGACCGCCATCAACGTGGGTGCACGCCTGGGGGTGGCCGGTGCGCCCATTGCGGTGCCTGTGTACCGGGGCGAGCGTTTTGCCATGCTCAAGGCACTGGCCGACATGAACGTGTCGCTGGCCGATGGCGCAGGCGCGCGCCTGGGCGGCGGCAAGGGCAGCGACATCCTGGAGCATCCGCTCAATGCCGTGGTGTGGCTGGCCGGTGCGTTGGCGCAGGAAGGCCTGGCGATGCAGCCGGGCGACCTGATCAGCCTGGGCTCGTTCTCTGCATTGCTGCCGCCCAAGTCGGGTCTGGCGGTGACGGCGACCTATGACGGCCTGCCCGGCGCGACGCCCGTGCGCGTGACCTTCAAGTAAGCCGCTCCCAACGGCCCGCCGCTGTGCAGGCCGTTGCCTTTCTTTTCGCCATAGAGACCCCACCGTTGACCGACCTGCACATCCACCACACCCGCCTGACCCCGCAGATGCGCAGCGTGCTCGAACGCATGGCCCGCGCCGGGCACCCACCGTTGCACACGCGCACGCCGCAGGACGCGCGCATTGCCTACCAGGCGGGTGCGGATGTGCTGGAGGTGCCCAAGGCCGCGCTGGCGCGGGTGGAAGACCTGCAGATCCCCACCCGCGATGGGGCCCAACTGCCCGCGCGGCTGTATGCGCCCAGCACCGACAAGGGCCTGCCCATGCTGCTGTACACGCACGGCGGCGGCTTCACCATTGGCAACATCGCCACACACGACATCCTGTGCCGCGAACTGGCGCGCCTGGCCGGTTGTTTGGTGGTGTCGCTGGACTACCGGCTGGCGCCGGAGCACCGCTTCCCCACCGCCAGCAACGATGCCTGGGATGCGCTGCAGTGGCTCGCAGCCAACGCGGAACGCCTTGGTGCTGACCCCCAACGCCTCGCTGTGGGTGGCGACAGTGCAGGCGGCACGCTGGCCGCCGTCAACGCCATCCTGGCGCGCGATGCGGGCCTGCCGCTGGCGCTGCAGCTGCTGATCTACCCCGGCTGTGCGGCGCACCAGGACACGCCGTCGCACGCCACTTTTGCGCGCGGCCTGGTGCTGGAGGAGCCTGCCATCAGCTGGTTCTTCGGCCATTACGTGACCACGCGCGAGGAGCGCGAGGACTGGCGTTTTGCCCCGCTGCTGGCGCCGGACGTGGAGGGCGTTGCGCCCGCCTGGATCGGTCTGGCTGAATGCGACCCGCTGGTGGACGAAGGCATTGACTACGCCGACAAGCTGCGCCTGGCGGGCGTGCCGGTGGACCTGGACATCTACCGCGGCGTGACCCACGAATTCATCAAGATGGGCCGCGCCATCCCCGAGGCGCGCAAGGCCCATGCCGACGCGGCCCGTGCGCTGCGCCTGGCTTTTCACCTGGAGTAAATCAATCCATGCAACGCAGTGACTTCCGTTGTTTCCACCGCCTGCGCGTGCGCTGGGCCGAGGTGGACATGCAAAAGATCGTGTTCAACGCGCACTACCTCATGTACATCGACACGGCCATGTCCGACTACTGGCGCGCGCTGGCGCTGCCGTACGAAGCCAGCATGCTGGCCCTGGGCGGCGAGATCTATGTGAAGAAGGCCACGGTTGAATACCACGCCTCGGCGCGGCTCGATGACACGCTGGATGTGGGCATGCAGTCCACGCGCATTGGCAACTCGTCGTGCCTGTTCACCGCAGGCATTTTTTGTGGCGACCGGCTGCTGATCTCGGCCGAACTGGTCTATGTGTTTGCCGACCCGGCCACGCAGACCTCCCGCCCCGTGCCGCCCGCACTGCGCGCAATCTTTGAAGGCTTCGAAGCGGGCGCCGAGATGGCCGAGGTGCGCACGGGCGACTGGAACACTTTGGGGCGTGACGCAGGCCGCGTGCGCACGGCAGTGTTTGTGCACGAGCAGGGCATCCCCGCCGACGTCGAGGCCGATATTCACGACATTTCAGCCCGCCATGCCGTGCTCTACAACCGGCTGGGCATGCCCATCGCTGCAGGCCGCCTGCTGCAGCCATCGCCGGGCGTGGGCCGCATTGGCCGCATGGCGGTGGACCGCTCGGTGCGTGGTGCGCAATGGGGGCGGCAGTTGCTGGATGCGCTGGTAGACGCCGCCCGCGCCCGGGGCGACACCGAGGTGCAGCTGCATGCCCAGAGCAGTGCCGAGGGCTTCTACCGCCGCGCGGGCTTCGCCGTGGTGGGCGAGCCGTACGAAGAGGCGGGCATTGCGCACATTGCCATGGCGCGCAAGCTGCAGTGATTTGCTATTAAAAAGTGAGCTGCTAGCGCATGATGGACGCGCGCAGGAGCCCATTTTTATTCAAATATCTTCGAGCAGAGGGTAGGGCAGGGGCTGCAGCGACAGCGCCACGCCATCCGCCGCGCCCACCTGCAGGCTGCCTGCCTGCGCTGCGCTGATCTGCAGCGACACGATGGTGTCGAAACCGCTGCCCGGTGCAGGTGCCACCTGCACCACCGTGCCGCACGGCTGCTCCAGATCGCTGGTGCTGAACACCTCGGCGCCCACCGCCACCTCGGCTGCGGCGTGGGCGATGTAGGCGCGGCGCTTGAGCGTGCCCCGGAACTGGCTGCGCGCCACCACCTCCTGGCCGGGATAGCAGCCCTTCTTGAAGTTCACGCCGCCCACGGATTCGTAGTTGAGCATCTGGGGCACAAAGGCTTCGACCACAGGCGTGGTCAGTGTGGCCACGCCACTTTTTACTTCGCTCCAGCGCCACAGCGCCTCGTCCAGCGCGGGGCCTGTGGGGGCGGGGTTGGCTGCCGGGGCCACCCACAGCGCGCGGGGCTGGCCGTCGGCGGGATAGAGATGGACCACTGATGCGCTGCCGGTGTCGGTCTTGGTCCAGGCGGGCTGGCTGCCGCCGGGCAGGGCGTCTCCGGCCAGGCCGTACAGGGCAAAGTCGTTGGTGGCGTCGGTCAGCTTGGCTTTGGCGCGCAGCACAAACATCGACAGGCGCTTGAGTGTGGGCGGCAGCAGGTCGCGGCTGCAGACCAGCAGCACTTCGGTGGCGCTGCGCTTGAAGCCAATGAAGCTGGCCTGCATCCGGCCCTTGGCCGACAAGAAGGCCGCGAGGCGGGCCTGCTCCATGCCGAGCAGGGCGAAATCCTGGGTGAGCTGGCCGTGCAGAAAATTGGCGGCGTCTTCGCCTTCCACGCGAATCACGCCGAGGTGGGACAGGGGGGCAATGCCATTCAAGGGGTAGGTCATCGCTGAATTATGATGCCCTGTTTCATACATACAGACGGCAGGGTTGTGCGACGTTTACTGGCTTTGATCGTGTTGGTGGGGATCGCACTGGGCGGTGCCGCTTACTGGTGGCTGCACCAGCCGCTGGACCTGGGTCCCGAGCCGCTGGAGCTGGCCATCGAGCCCGGCACCACGCCACGCGGCGTGGCGCGCGATGTGGTGGCGGCCGGAGTCAAGACGGACGCGCGCCTGCTCTACGCCTGGTTCCGCGTCTCAGGGCAAGACCGCGCCATCAAGGCCGGCAACTACGAAATCCCGCCTGGCACCACGCCCATCAGCCTGCTGCAAAAGCTGGCCCGGGGCGAAGAGGCGCTGCGCGCACTCACCCTGGTGGAAGGCTGGAACTGGCGCCAGGTGCGCCAGGCGCTGGCCAAGGAAGAGCAGCTCAAGCGCGACTCCGCCACGTTGACCGACGAAGCACTGATGGCCCAGCTGGGCCGCCCCGACGTGGCGCCCGAGGGGCGGTTCTTCCCCGACACCTACACCTACGCCAAAGGCTCCAGCGACATTGCCTTGCTGCGCCGGGCGATGCACGCCATGGACCGCCGCCTTGAAGCCGCCTGGGCGCAGCGCGCGGCCGACACGCCGCTCAAGTCGGCGGACGAGGCGCTGATCCTGGCCAGCATCGTTGAAAAAGAAACCGGCAAGGCCAGCGACCGGGGCCAGATTGCAGGCGTGTTCGTCAACCGCCTGCGCGTGGGCATGCTGCTGCAGACCGATCCCACGGTGATTTATGGCCTGGGCGAGAAGTTTGACGGCAACCTGCGCAAGCGTGACCTGCAGACCGACACCCCCTGGAACACCTACACCCGCCCCGGCCTGCCACCCACGCCCATCGCCATGCCCGGCAAGGCCGCGCTGCTGGCCGCCGTGCAGCCGCAGGCCACGCGGGCGCTGTACTTTGTGGCCAAGGGCGACGGCAGCAGCCACTTCAGTGCCTCGCTGGAGGAGCACAACCGTGCCGTCAACCGCTACCAGCGCGGGCAGCAGTAGATTCAACCAAGGCTTCCATGTCACGACCCGGACTCTTCATCACCTTTGAAGGCATCGATGGCGCAGGCAAGTCCTCGCACATCGAGGGCCTGGCGGCTGCGTTCCGCACCCAGGGCCGCACCGTCACCGTGAGCCGCGAACCCGGCGGCACGCCGCTGGCCGAAAAGCTGCGCGAGATGGTCCTGAACGACCCGATGGATGCGCTCACCGAGTCCTTGCTGATCTTCGCAGCCCGCCGCGACCACCTGCTCAACGTCATCGAGCCTGCACTGGCCCGGGGCGACGTGGTGCTGTGCGACCGGTTCACCGACGCCACCTTTGCCTACCAGGGCGCGGGGCGGGGCTTTGATCTGGAGGTGCTATCAACTTTGGAGCGCCTGGCCCAGACAGGACTGGCGCAGGACCCTGTTTTGATGCGTGAACCCGACCTGACGGTGTGGTTTGACCTGGCCCCCGAGGTAGCGGCCGAGCGCCTGGCCGGTGCACGCGTGCCCGACCGCTTCGAGGCCCAGCCGGTCGAGTTCTTCCGCCGCGTGGCCCAGGGCTATGCCGATCGCGCTGCTGCGGCGCCCCAGCGGTTTGCCCGCCTGGATGCGGCGCAAGACCGCCACCGCGTGTGGCAGCAGCTCACCAGCGTGTTTGTGCGCAAGGGCTGGCTGGCCATCATGGTCGCCACACAGGGAGGGCCGCAATGAGCGAGTCAGCCGTGCCATTGGCACCCTGGATCGCCGCGCAGCGCACCAGCCTGTTGGCCCAGCGCGGCCATGCGTGGCTGCTGCAGGGGCCGTCGGGCCTGGGGCAGTACGCCCTCGGGCTGGAAATGGTCCGTGCCTGGCTGTGCGACGCGCCGACAGAGCGGGGCGCCTGCGGCCAGTGCGGCAGCTGCCACGCCATCGACGTGCGCACCCATGCCGACCTGTGCGTGCTGATGCCCGAGGTGCAGATGATGGCGCTGGGCTGGCCCCTGTCGGAAAAAGCCCAGGCCGACATTGATGACAAAAAGCGCAAGCCCAGCCGCGAGATCCGCGTGGAGGCCATGCGCGATGCGGTGGAGTTCTCGCAGCGCACCTCGGCGCGTGGCAAAGGCAAGGCCGTGCTGGTCTACCCGGCCGAGCAGATGAACCATGTGACGGCCAACGCGCTGCTCAAGACGCTGGAAGAACCGCCGGGCGACGTGCGTTTTGTGTTGGCGAGCGAGGCTGCGCACCAGCTGTTGCCCACCATCCGCAGCCGCTGCCTGGGCCACACCATGGTCTGGCCTGTGGAGGCCGACAGCCTGGCGTGGTTGCAGGCCCAGGGCCTGGCCCGGGATGCGGCAGCGTCGTTTCTGCGTGCAGCAGGTGGGCGGCCCGAGGACGCCCTGGCGCTGGCCCAGTCCGGCCGCAGCCCGCAGGCCTGGTCTGCCTTGCCGCAGGCGGTGGCTCGCGGCGATGTGACGGCGCTGGGCGACTGGGCCCCGGCCCAGGTGATCGACGCGCTGCAAAAGCTCTGCCACGACCTGCTGGCCGCCAGCGTGGGCGCCGCACCACGCTACTTTGCGCCCGCCGACCTGCCCAAGACGCCGCCGCTGGGCGCGCTCACCCGCTGGTCGCGCGCGCTCTCCAAGGCCGCACGCACGGCAGACCACCCGTTCAATGGCGGGCTCATGCTGGAGGCGCTTGTCGCCCAGGCGCGAAACACCCTACACTCCAAACACTAAGCCGCACCCCCACCCATGAGCAGTCCATCCACCGCACCCCGTCCCAGCGTCATGCAGCTGGCCATCAAGGAGAAAGGGGCCCTCTACGCGGCCTACATTCCCTTTTTTGCCGAAGGGGGCATTTTTGTACCCACCCAGCGCGACTACAAGCTGGGCGACGACGTGTATGTGCTGCTGACCTTGCCGGACGACACCCAGCGCTACCCTGTGGCAGGCCGCGTGGCCTGGGTCACACCGGCCCGTGCTGCGGGCAACCGCACCCAGGGCGTGGGCATCCAGTTCCCCAAGGACGAAAAATCTCGCCAGCTCAAGGCCAAGATCGAGGAATTGCTGGGAACTGCGCTGGGCTCGGACCGTCCTACCCAGACGATCTGACCGCGCCGCCGCTGCCCCTGTGCCGACCCGCGCTGGCTGGTCGGCTTTTTTATTTTGAAATCGCATGTTCACTGATTCGCACTGTCACCTCAACTTCCCGGAACTGGTCAGCCAGCTGCCCGCCATCCGCCAGGCCATGGCCGAGGCGCAGGTCACCCGGGCCCTGTGCATTTGCACCACCATGGAAGAGTTCGAGGGCGTGCACGCCCTGGCCCTGGCCCACGACAACTTCTGGAGCACGGTGGGCGTGCACCCCGACAACGAGGGCGTGACCGAGCCCAGCGTGCAGGATCTGCTGGACCGCGCGGCACTGCCCCGCGTGGTGGCGATTGGCGAGACCGGCCTGGACTACTACGGCATGGAAGATCGCAAGGGCGGGCGCAGCATTGCCGACCTGGAATGGCAGCGCGACCGCTTCCGCACCCATATCCGCGCGGCGCGGGCCTGTGGCAAGCCGCTCATCATCCACACGCGCAGTGCGTCTGACGACACACTGGCCATCCTGCGGGAAGAGGGCGAGGACGGCGGCGGCAACCAGGCGGGCGGCGTGTTCCACTGCTTTACCGAGTCGATGCAGGTGGCGCGGGCCGCGCTGGATCGGGGCTACTACATCTCGTTCTCGGGCATCGTCACCTTCAAAAGCGCGCAGGAGCTGCGCGACGTGGTGGCCTTTGTGCCGCTGGACCGTATGCTCATCGAGACCGACAGCCCCTACCTGGCCCCGGTGCCCTACCGTGGCAAGACCAACAACCCGTCGTATGTGCCCCATGTGGCCCGACAGGTGGCCGAGACCAAAGGCCTGGCGCTGGAGGTGGTGGCCGAGGCCACCAGCCGCAATTTCGACCGCTTGTTCCCGGGGGTGATGGCATGAGTCTGCAACGACGTTCCGCCCTGGCCGCTGTGGCGCTGGGTCTGGTGTCTGCCCAGGCCTGGGCGGGTGCTTATGAAGATTTTTTTGTGGCCATCCTGCGGGACGATGGCGATGCGATCACTGCATTGCTGCGCCGGGGTTTTGACCCCAACACGCGCGACCCCAAGGGGCAGGTGGGGCTCACCATCGCATTGCAGAACGGTGCCAACAAGGCCTTTGCTGCGTTGCTAGCGTCGCGCACGGTGAATGTGGATGCCCGCAATGCCCAGGATGAAAGCCCGCTCATGATCGCCGCGATCAAAGGCAATGTGGATGCGGTGAAGGCGCTGATCGCCCGCGAGGCCGATGTGAACAAGACCGGCTGGGCGCCGCTGCACTATGCGGCATCGGCGGGCTCGCCGCAGCATGCGGTCATCATCTCGCTGCTGCTGGAGAACCATGCCTACATCGATGCCACCTCGCCCAACGGCACCACACCACTCATGATGGCCGCGCACTATGGCTCGATTGAAGCGGTGCAGCTTTTGCTAGACGAGGGCGCAGACCCTACGCTCAAGAACCAGCTGGGTTTGACTGCCGCCGATTTCGCCTTGCGTGTGAGCCGCACGGAGTCTGCCGAGAAAATTGCTGCCGCCATTCGGCGGCGCCAGCCCAACCGGGGCAAGTGGTAAACAGCAGGTAGCCTGCTGTCGCCGAGGGCTACTCTGGCGCGGCGCCGCCAACGGCTGGACGCGCCTGCAGGCGGGCATACAGCCCACCTTGCGCCATCAGTGCGCTGTGGGTGCCTTGTTCGGCAATGCGACCCCGTTCCATGACAACCACGCGGTCGGCGTGTTCGATGGTGGACAGGCGGTGCGCAATGACGAGCGTGGTGCGGCCCTGCATCAGGCGCTGCAGGGCGTCCTGCACCAGCCTTTCGGATTCGGTGTCGAGCGCTGAGGTTGCTTCGTCCAAGATCAGGATGGGGGCATCCTTGTACAGGGCCCGTGCAATGGCCAGCCGCTGGCGCTGCCCGCCCGACAGTTGCGTGGCGTTGTGGCCGACGATGGTGTGGATGCCCTGCGGCAGTCCCGCGACATGCCCCGCCAGGTTCGCGGCTTCCAGGCAGTCGCGCACCCGTTGTTCGTCCACCGTGGTTCCCAGTGCCACATTGGCTGCAATGGTGTCGTTGAACATGACCACGTCCTGGCTCACCATTGCAAACTGCGAGCGTAGCGACCCCAAGTCCCAGTCCTGAACGGGATGACCATCAACCAGGATGTTGCCCTCTACCGGTGCAATAAAACGCGGCAGAAGGTTGACGAGTGTGGTCTTGCCTGCACCGGACGGGCCAACAAGTGCCACGATTTCACCGGGCGCCACTTTCAGGCTGATCTGGTCCAGGGCAGGCGCATGGTCCGGCCCGAAGGACACCGTGACCCGTTCCAGCGCCAGCTCGCCCCGGACCCGATCGGTGCGGTACTGGCCGCCACTTTCGGCGCCGGTCTCGCCCAGCAGGGCCAGGCCGCGCTCCAGCGCCGCCACGCCGCGCGTGATGGGGCTGGCAACATCGGCCAGGCGCCGGATGGGGGCGATGAGCATCAACATGGCCGTGATGAAGGCGGCAAAGCCCCCCACCGTGACACCCTTGGCATCCACGGCCCCACGGCTCTGCCAGAGTGCAATGCAGATCACCACCGACAGTGCGGCTGCGGCGAGCAGCTGGGTCAGTGGCGTCATGGCTGCGGATGCAATCGTGGATTTGATGGCCAGCCGCCGCAGGCTGTGGCTGAGGCCCTCAAAGCGCCGGGCCTGGCTCTCCTGGGCACCGTGCAGCCGAACCATGCGGTGAGCCAGCACGTTTTCCTCCACCACATAGGCCAGTTCGTCCGTGGCCTGCTGGCTGCTTTTGGTGAGGTGGTACAGCCGCTTGGACAGCGTCTTCATGATCCAGGCCACGCCGGGCACCACCACTGCCACGATCAGCGTCAATTGCCAGTTCAGGTAGAGCAGGTAAAACAAGAGTGCGACCAGCGTGAATCCGTCGCGCGAAATCCCCATCAGCGCCTGCACGAGCAGTGTTGACCCGGTCTGGACTTCATAGACCACGGTGTTGGACAGCGCACTGGCGGATTGGCGGCTGAACAGGCCCATTTCTGCGGCAAGCACCCGTTCAAACAATGAAGTACGCAGGGTAAGCATGCCTTCATTGGCGATGCGCGCGAGGGCGTACTGGCCCACGAACTGGGCAAGCCCGCGCACGAAGAAGATCCCGAGAATGGCCAGTGGAACCATCCACAGCTGCAGGCTCCCTTGGGTGAACCCTTGGTCCAGCAGGGGCTGCAGCAGGGCAGGAATCAGGGGCTCGGTCACTGCCCCCACGAGGGTGGCAACAATCGCCAGGCCCCAGGCCAGCCGCTGGCCGCCGAAATAGACGGACAGCCGCTTCAGGCGCGTGGTCAGGCTGGCGGGTGGCGAGGAGGGGGCGTTGGCAGGCGTAGAGCCCGTGTCGGTGGCATGCATGTGGCCCGGATTCTAAGGTTGTGCTTCTTGGGGCCGCAGTCTGCGCCCAAGGCGCATACCCGGCCCAACCGGATATGGTGCACATGAAGCACATGTGGAGGCACAGTTTGTCACAGGGGGTTTACCGCTGTGTGTACCATTCAGGGTTGCCCTTCGGCATTTGTTCGGCCACTGCTGGATGCCAATGACCACAGATCGAATCTCCAAACACCTCTCCTTTGCGGCTTCGCCGCTTCCCTTGCGCCGCCAGCTTTTGGCCGCGCTCATTGCAACCCCCTCCCTTCCGGCCCTGGCGCAGTTTCGCGTCGAGGTGACGGGCGTGGGTCTCACCCAGTTGCCCATCGCCATTGCCTCCTTCCGGGGCGAGGCACAAGCCCCCCAGAAGATTGCGGCCATCATCCAGGCCGATCTGGAGCGCAGTGGCCAGTTTCGCGCCATCGACGCTGCGGGCGCTGCACTGGACGAAACCGCCCGTCCCGATGTAGCGCTGTGGCGGCAAAAAAGTGCCGACTCGCTGGCCACGGGCAGCGTGACGCGGCTGGCCGACGGGCGTTTTGATGTGCGCTTTCGGCTGTGGGACGTGGTCAAGGGGCAGGACCTGGGAGGGCAGAGTTTTGTCGTGACCCAGGGCGACCTGCGCTTGGTGGCACACCGCATTGCCGATTTCATCTACGAAAAGCTCACGGGCGAGCGCGGCGTTTTCTCAACGCGTATCGCCTATGTGACCAAGACGGGCCCCCGTTACAGCCTGTGGGTGGCCGATGCCGATGGCGAGAACGCGCAATCGGCTCTGTCGAGCCCGGAGCCCATCATTTCCCCCGCCTGGTCGCCCAATGGAGGGCAGCTGGCCTATGTGTCCTTCGAATCCCGCAAGCCGGTGGTCTATGTGCACGACGTGGCGTCAGGCCGTCGCCGCCTGATTGCCAACTTCCGGGGCTCCAACAGTGCGCCTGCCTGGGCACCGGACGGGCGTTCGCTTGCGGTGACGCTGAGCCGCGACGGTGGCTCGCAGCTCTACACCATCGACGCGAATGGCGGCGAGCCTCGTCGCCTGATGCAGAGCTCCGGCATTGACACCGAGCCGGTGTTCTCGGGCGATGGCCGCAGCATCTTTTTTGTTAGCGACCGTGGTGGCGCCCCCCAGATCTACAMGGTGGGTACCTCGGGCGGCAACGCCGAGCGCGTAACCTTCACGGGCACCTACAACATCTCGCCCACGGTGAGTCCGGACGGGCGCTGGCTGGCCTATATCTCCCGCGTGGGCGGTGCTTTCAAGCTGCACGTGATGGACCTGTCCACAGGCACCGTGAATGCCGTGACCGACACCATGGCCGACGAAAACCCCAGCTTTGCCCCGAACAGCCGCCTCATCGTGTACGCCACCCAGCAGCAGGGGCGTGAGGCACTGATGACCACCACGCTGGACGGCAAGATCAAGGCCCGCCTTGCAGGGCAGGCGGGCGATCTGCGCGAACCCGACTGGGGTCCGTTTCAAAAGCAATGAACTTATCGACATTTTCAGTTATCAAGCCTTCAGGAGAAATTTGGATGATCAAACGTTTTACCCTTGCCCTTACCGTTGTTGCGCTGGTCGCCGGCTGCAGCTCTGGTGTGAAGCTGGACGATGTTCCCGTCGAAGACAAAAACGCAACGTCCACCATGGGCGGTGCCAACAGCGGTGCCAACTCTGGCAATACGTCTCAGAGCGGCGTGGCCGGTGTGGATCTGGGGCAATCCGGCCGCGATGGCGCTGGTCCAGTGGGCGTGGCGCGCATCGTGTACTTCGACTACGACAGCTATGTCATCAAGCCCGAGTTCCAGTCCGTGATCGAAGCGCATTCCCGTTTCATCAAGGCAACCCCCAACCGCAAGGTCATGATCGAAGGCCACACCGATGAACGTGGCGGTCGCGAGTACAACCTGGCACTGGGCCAGAAGCGTGCCGAGGCTGTGCGCCGTTCGCTGGGCCTGCTGGGCGTACCGGACAGCCAGGTGGAGGCTGTGAGCTTTGGCAAGGAGAAGCCCGCAGCCCAGGGCGGTACAGAAGATGTGCACGCGAAGAATCGCCGTGCTGAACTGTCCTACCGTTGATGCGAACCGCTGCCGTGGTGTTCCCTCTTCGGCTCTTGGCGGCTGCCGCGTTGTCGGTGGCCTTGCTGCCCTCGGCCCAGGCGGCCATTTTTGAGGATGGCGAAGCACGCCGGGCCATCCTGGAAATGCGCCAGCGTGTGGATGGTCTGCAAATGTCCAGCCAGCGCTCTGCCGAGGAGCTGCGCAAGCTGGGTGAAGAAAATGCCCAGCTGCGCCGCAGCCTTCTGGATCTGCAGACGCAGATAGAGACCCTGCGGGCTGAGCAGGCCAAGCTCAATGGCCAAAACGAGCAACTGCTGCGCGATGTGGGCGACCTTCAGCGGCGCCAGAAGGACATCGCCCAAGGGGTGGATGAGCGGCTTCGCCAGTTCGAGCCCGTCAAGGTGGCGGTGGATGGCAAGGAGTTTCAGGCGGATCCTGCGGAAAAACGGGATTTCGAGGCCGCACTTGCGGTCTTCCGGTCCGGCAAATTCCCCGAGGCCAGCACGGCATTCGCGGGATTTGTGCGCCAGTATCCGCGCAGCGGTTTTGTGCCATCAGCGCGCTTCTGGCTTGGCAATGCCCAGTACGCCACGCGGGAGTACAAGGAGGCCATCGGTAACTTCAAGCAAATGCTGGCGGACGCGCCCGGCCATGCCCGGGCTCCGGAGGCCGCTTTGTCGATTGCCAACTGCCAGATCGAACTCAAGGACACGCGCACCGCACGCAAGACGCTGGAAGATCTGGTTCGCGCCTACCCACAATCTGAGGCGGCTGTCGCTGCCAAAGAGCGTCTGTCCCGCTTGAAGTAATGCCGGGCGAGATCGTTTCGCCGGGGTTGCCTTTGCCGCAAGAGTCTGAGGCTTCACTGGAGCGCCGGTTTGGTGGGTTGGCGCGGCTGTATGGCGTGGAAGGCGCGGCGAGAATCCGCTGCGCTCATGTTGCCGTCATCGGCATTGGCGGGGTGGGGTCCTGGGCTGCAGAGGCGCTGGCGCGCAGTGGCGTGGCCCAGATCACCCTGGTCGATCTGGACCATGTCGCCGAGTCCAATATCAACCGCCAGATTCATGCGCTGACAGATACGGTGGGCCAGGCCAAGGTGCTGGCGATGCGGGACCGTATTACCCAGATCCATCCGGCGTGCACCATCCATTGCATTGAGGAGTTTGTGGAGCCTGGCAACTGGCCTGGGTTGTTGACGACCCCAGTGGATGCGGTCATCGATGCCTGTGACCAGGTGCGGGCCAAGGTGGCTATCGCAGCATGGGCGCAATCTGCAGGTGTTCTGCACATTGCAGTCGGTGCTGCCGGTGGCAAGCGCCAGGCCCACAAGGTCGATGTGGATGATCTAGCCTACACGACCCACGACCCTCTGTTGGCCCAGTTGCGCTACCAGATGCGCAAGCACCACCGCGCACCGCGCGGGGGCAAGAAGATCGGTGTGACCTGCGTGTTCAGC
The DNA here is from genome assembly GCF_001633105.1 of Acidovorax sp. GW101-3H11. GTDB lineage: Bacteria > Pseudomonadota > Gammaproteobacteria > Burkholderiales > Burkholderiaceae_C > Acidovorax. The sequence goes on along the minus strand of NZ_LUKZ01000009.1, from coordinate 749,583 downwards.
CGTGAAGCTGTGGCTCCTCCCGATGCGTCCTGCAACATCCAGGGCGACGGCACTTTGAACTGCCATGGCTATGGCTCGGTGGTCGCGGTCACGGCCACCTTCGGGCAGTGCGCTGCTGGGTGGGTGCTCGACAAACTTGCGACAATTTCTAAGTTGGGGTCAAAAAAAGACGCTATAATCCAAGGCTTTGCAGCAGTCTGATCAGTCTGGATTGATGCAATCGGTCGGGACGTTAGCTCAGTTGGTAGAGCAGCGGACTTTTAATCCGTTGGTCACAAGTTCGAATCTTGTACGTCCTACCAAGCTACATAAGGAAACCTCGCTATCGTTTTGGTAGCGGGGTTTTTTCTTTTCCGTCGCCTGTAGGCAATCTGTAGGCAACTTGCCCAAAACAAGCCACGGTCACGGCACAGAAAAAGCACCACGGCGGCAGGCACTCGGCCACCAGCGCCAGCAAAAGAAAACCCGCTCGCGGCGGGGCTGTAGGTCGTTCTACTGGGTGGGTACTGAGTGCCCACCCTCCGCGTTGCTCTCTGCAATCGTGTACTCAGTGCCCATTTGGATGCAGCGCCAGGGTGTAACCATCGCCGTAACCATGCCTCAGTCCTGTCGGTTCAGCAGCAACTCAAGCTGCGCAGTTGGGTCGGGCGGTTGCGGTACGTGCTGGGCATCATCCAGCCCCGGCCCCTTTGGCCTTCGCCTGGGTCTGGTGGGTCGTGGTGCTGCCTCGCGCTTTCGGCTGGCGCTGTCGTCATCCTGCCCGATGTTTGCCCGCCTCTCCTGCCCCCCTTCAACACCCTGAACATCCGTCGCTGCGCTCGCTGTAGATGGTTCTCTAGATAGGTGTCCGTGTGGCGGTACAGGCAGAGCCCCAAAAACACCCCGGATAGGACCGTGGGGCGGTACAGTGGGCCCTCTCTCTGTACCGTGGGGCGGTGCAATGGGGCCATCTTTGGGACCGTGGGACGGTACAAGGGATGCGTTTTTCTCTGTACCGTGGGGCGGTGCAGGCGGGGCAATTTGCACAGGGTCTTGCAGGCGGTACGCGCCTCGCTGGAATGCTTCGGCAGTGCCTGCTTCATACCCTGGGTGTCGGTCCAGCGCACGCCATGTCACGGCATACCGGGCGGCCTTGTTCGGGCGCTGGCCCTTCACCGTCTCAAAGATGAATCCTGCGTCCAGCAGTTCGCGCTTTGCTTTGGTCAGCATGTCGTTGGAGTTCCAGCCCCTGCCTGCCATGTAGGCCCGTGACAGCAGCAGCCAGCCGTTGTTGTCCCGCGTGAACTGCCTCGCCACCTCCAGCAGCAGGGCACGGGCGTGCATGGATAGCTGGGCGTAGGCGGGACTGTCCAGCACCGCCCACGGCAGCGCCACGAACCCGCCAGCATCCCGGCCCGCATCGCCCCGGCGTAGCTTGTTGCGTCCGTTTGCCATGGCTCAGTGCTGCGCCGTGGTGCTGACTCTACGCTGTGCTTTGCTGAGTCTGGCGGCCTTCATGCGCTCCACGAAAGCGGCCTTCTCTTTTGCGTCCAGCTCCGCCATGGTTGCCTGCAAGCGCTCGGCCTCGGCAATCTTTGCGGCCATGTATTGCCCGTGCAAGGAGTGCCGGGCCATGAAAGTCAGGGCCTCACCGACAATCTCCATGAAAGCGGAACCTGCACCGCGCCGGGATGGCTTGCTGTAGGGTTCATCGCTGGCCTGCAATGCCGCCTTGATGACGTGTTGCTTGGTGATGTGCGGCCCGTAGCCACGCGCCAGGGCGTCCAGCAGTTCAGCGGCGCAGCGGTAGCCCGTGACGCACCCAGAGTAGAAGTCCTCTTGGGGAACATCAAAGCAGCGCTCTGCTTTGTATCCGCCTGCTGGGCCGACTTCCTCGGTGACAAAGGACAGAGCCCCTCGGCGCGTGCGGGTGCCGTCTGGGTGGCGGATGATGGGGTGGGCCACATGCTTGCGCAGTCGCTGCACGTCTGCCTGGGGCAGCTCAGAGAACAACGGGTGCCAAGCGTCTGCCTCGGTGGGCAGGTCAATCGTGCGCTGCCAGCCGCCAGGGAACTCCAGCAGCGCGGTCTTTCCGTATTCCCCTGTGCCCAGCGCCAGCAAGCGAATGGGCTTGGTCACCCCATCTTTGATGTGGTTGGCGGGCGTCCATGGCCCAGCGGCGGGTGCTGCGGGGGCTCTGGCCTCGGTCGGGTTGAGTGGGGTATCTGCGGGGATGAAGTACGCCATGGCTCAATCCCCTTTTCTGGTCAGGGCGTCATGGGCCAGGGCGCAGATACCGCCGAAAGTCCAGGTGTCGCCGTCAATGGTCATCCGGTCGTGCGTCTCGATGGCGCAGCCGTCATCAATGGCTTTTTCCAGCGCTGCCAGTGCCAGGCGCAGGGCCTCGCGCAATGCAGCGGCTTCGCCCTGGGGGTGGGCGTGGTGGTGAGTGCTGCTCATGGTCAGCCCTCCGCTTGCAGTTGGCCGATGGATGCCAGGGCCTGCACCAGCTTGCGGCGGGCGGCGGTGAAGTTGCCGCGCTCGATGTAGCTGGATGCAAGGTTTGCCGCATTGAAGGCGGCCAAAACGGCGGTCAGGTTGGCAGTGGGGATGGTGTCCGTGGTGGACGTGCTGGGCGCGGGTTTGCGCTCAGTGATTGCGGTCATGGTCTTGGCTCCTTCGGGAGTGGCAAGGAAAACCACCGTTTGCGTTTGAACGCGCATCAGGTGGACGGGATGTTTCAAACACGTCCGAAGCCGTGCGGCCATCCTTGCGGGTAAGCCCATCCCGCCCGAAACCATGCGGGGCCAGTGCAGACGCACCAGTCCCAGAATTTGGGCATGACAAAACCCCGCTTGTCGGTGGGGGCTGCTACCGCTTCGGATGTGGTGTTTGAACGCACCGGGCCTTTCGGCTTGGAGGAACTGTAGCACGGTCACAGGTCGTTGAGTGCAATTCGCGCCTGTAGAATCCACGCCATGTCGTAAGCCAACCCTCCTTGAGATGAACCATTGCACAGCACTAAACGTGTTGCGCTTTTCTATGCCTCAAGGAGAAGATATGCCTTACGTTCGTACAGCTCGCGCCTATGTTTGGGTCGATGCCCAAGCTACTGCAAAGCCTGAAAAATTTGTCCCCGCGCCCGAAGAAATCCGGTGGGCAAAGAATCCGCTCCCTTCACATCACGGCCTGTGCATCGGGTTCGCCGATACACCACACGGTGCCATTGTGTCCGTCAAAAGGTCATCGGGCACGTTCTGGCTCGCCGCTGACCACGTTCTCCCTCCCCGTGAACTTTCCGATTGGCTGCGCTCCGGATTTGGCGCTGTCGTGTAGCACGGCCTGCACCCGCCCCGGCTAAACTGCTGCCCGTGCCGAACCGGCGAGTTGTGTCATCCGGTTCACATACTTGGCGGTGTCCGCACTCGCGCCAGGGGCACACCCTACAACGTTTTTTGCCGTTACCATTTGCTTGCGGCTGGTTGGGGCGAGAGGGGTTTCCTTGCACCGTTCCAGAAGTCTCGACAGTGCGTGAAGTCTTGTCGGCACCGGCCCACTTTCCGTTGCGCGCAGCGCTACGCACTTTCTTTTTGTCGCTTCCAGGCGGGGGCGAAAAGCCTTCTCTAAAGCCTTTCATCAAGCCTTTTGCCGGTCAGGCAAATCCATCCGCGACAAAGATTAAGGGCACTCACCGGAGGGACAGCAGCGCACAGAACAAGCTGTGAATTCCCCTCATCCTTTAACCGCAGAAGCGGCAAATCCGGAAGCTGATTTCCCGGATGCTCGGTGAGGCCGTGAAAAGTGTACCCGCCAAACCTCAAGGTCTCCGCAGAAACACTTCCCGCAATCGCGCCAGCAGACCACGCCTTAGCGGGTTTCGCTTGTACCAATCCGGGTCGTACCGGGTGTCGTTTGGCGGAACGTCAGACTTGCGACTCGCAGGGCCGTAATTCCAGTGAGTCACTGCCTCTGCTGGCTGAGGGCTACGGCCTTCGCTGGTAGGTTCGAGTGGCATAAAAGCTAAGGAAAACTAAGCGTCGCAGGCACTGTAACGCAGCACCCGCAAGCATTGCGCTTTTCAGTGGTAACCGGCCTGGTAACCAACACGGTGATGCACCCTTGCGGAAATCTTGGGGTGGGGGGTGTTACGCCCATCGAATTCATGGATACCTGTATGGATACCAGCCTCGCGCGCGTGTGCGTACTGGTCCCTGAGCAAGCAGCCTCACGCGCGCGCGTATTGTTCTGAAAACTCAGGGCTGCTGCCATCGTTGCGCTTTTTTTGCGCCTTCGTCACACAGCACCAGACAACTTTGGTGCGGTCGTGACTGACGACCACACCATCCGCGCGTGCTAACTTTTTGCTGACAAGGTGGAATGTGGGGTTTTGACAGGTCCAAACGCTCGGCAATATGAGGTTTTCTGAGGTGCTGTCGCAGCCACGCACTAGAGCCCCTGCAAGGCTTCCGGCTGGGTAGGCATTGGCGGGCGCGGAAAGGGCCTTCCTGCGGCCTCCCAAGCCCCTTGCGCACGAAAGTAGGCGTCCACGTAGCTGCGCCATATGCGGCGTCGTTCTGCATCGGTCATGTCCAGCCTCTCAAAGCAATGAAGCCTGGGCGGCAGGTGCACTGGTGCACTCGGGCGGCGTGGTCTGTTGTTGCGGGCCTTCGCCAAAGCCTTCGGGTAAGCCTTCCTCGAAGTCCGCGCACCACTCGCCCGCCAGGTCTTGCAGCGCCCGTAGCTGGGTCGTTTCATAACTCAGGTCGGCGTGCGCGTGGTCGCTGTGATTTGCCATCCAGTCGGCCAAGTTGTCGATACGGTCGCGCAGTCCCACCATGCGGCGCTGCAATGTGGCGATGGTCTTTGCCGCACGGGTGTCGCTGGCGATGATGCCGAACCGTTCGCAGACTGCGCGAAGCTGGAACGGGTGAACCAGAATCGAATGCGGTTCTTCAATCCCGTCTTGCTGGGTCAGGAGGATGGCTGTTCCGTGGTCGTCATTGACCTGCTCCGCGCACAAGTGGTGGTGGGTCAGTTTGGTGGTCATGGTGGTGTCAGTCGTTCCAAGCGTGCAGGTCTTGGGCTTCGCTGCGGTCAACATGCCGGTCGTCGTCTGGGTCGGCCAGCACGGGCAAGGGCTTGATGGCGTGCCGGGTGGTTGCGGCCTCCTGGGCGGCCCGCGCCACGCTCAAGCGGTGGTGGCGTCCGGCGGCGGTCTTGCCGACCCGCACAGCACCAGCACGGCCAATCTTCGGCAGAGCCATCGCACGGATGCCGACACGCTGCCAAAGCTCGTCCAGCGATTCGATGACGTTGCGCTTCCCGATGCCATCAGCACCAGCGCCCGAACTGTCTTTGTGGGCCGGTTCTGGCATCGCTGGTGCTCGGCCTGGGCGGGATGCGGGGGCGGTTTTGAGGGTGGTTTTTGAGTCAATCCCTACACAGGATAGGGATTGGATTTTTTCACCCTGTTTTTCAATCCCTATAGGGTTTGCTTTGCTGCTCATCGTGGTTCCTTCAATCCCTATAGGGTTTGGCTCGGCCTGGGTTTGGCGGTCTTTTTGGGCGCTCAGTTCAATCCCAAGCGCACGCACGGCGGCGGTCGGGTCGCGCTCGATGGCAGCCACCAGCACCGGCCACAGCGGGCCATTGACGGCAGGGAGCCCCATCGCCTCACAGCGGGCCATGACGGCGGTAACTGCCCAGCGTTTGGCCTGTCCGCGCAGCTTGGCCGACTCGCGCTGCAATCCGGCAGGCCCGGCCACCACGTTGAAAAAGCTCTCGCGCAGTTGCAGCAGCTTGGGGCGCTCCACGGGTTTGCCTCCCGCATACACGCCATCAGCCAGCGGCAGCAGCAGAATGTGAAGGTGCGGCGCATGCTCGTCGGCATGGCTCACGGCAGACAGCAGCGGCATCGGTAGAGCCCCCGTCAGCCAGGCAAGGCAGCGGTCAAAGTAGGCGGCAGGGTCAACCCCGGACGATGGCGGCAGGCTGAAAACAAACTCCAGTGCCTGAACGTGGTCACGGCGCATGGTGTCAGGATTGAGCCCAGCAGCAGCCAGCAAAGACACGGCCAGGGCCTGCACCTGGGCGGCATCGGTGGGCCCGGCCAAGATGGCATTGGTGGCGCTGCGGCCTGGGTCAATCCGGCCCACACTGCCCATCTCGGCCTGAATCTCGCGCAGGTTGTGGCGGGCGGCGGTCAGCAGGTCGCAGGGCTTGCGCCCGTTGACCTTGCTCATGCCGATGGTCTTTGCCGCAAAGTAGGCAACATCACCGGCCATGTCAGGGCCCCACCTTTTCGCGTGCCGTGCGGGTGCGATACGTCAAGTCGCCCTTGATGATTGCCAACAGGTCGTGACGGTGGCGCGGTGTCATGGTCGGCAGCTCGGCCAGTAACTCGCGCTGTGCATCGTGCGGCAGTGCCTTTGCCAATGTCTCGCAATGCTTCATTGCGAGCACTCCGTCATGAGCAGCCTTGACCAGCTCGGCACAGCCATAACGGTGAACGGCGGCAGCTTGGAACAACAGGCGGCGCGACACGCCTGTACTGTCGGCCAGTTGCTGCATGGTCGGGTGCATTGGTGCACTCATGCTTCACCCCCATTCATGCGCCGGGCCTGCCATTGGTGGAGCTTGCGGCGGTCGGCTAGGGTCAGGAAGTACACGCCAGGACGGCAAATGAATCCATCACGGTCAACAAAGTTGATTCGCTTGCATGGCACCTCAAGCCCACGGCGGCGAAGCTCTGCCACCAGTTCCGGGCCATTGCTGCAACCCGCTACGGTGTCTAAGTTTTCGCGTGGCAGGGGACGGCGCAACAAAGCGGTGATTGCACGCAAGTGACGTGGGTTGTCTGTGCCGGTAAACTTCGCGCTGTTCGGGGCGCTCGGGTTTTCTTTGGAAGGCTCGGGCGTTTTCATTTGCAGCCCTCCACCTTGCGAAACCAGCGGGACGGGGCGGCGCACCACAGTGCCAGCAGCAGGTGATTGACGGCGGCGGTCATGATTGCACCTCCACTTCAGCGGCCAGCGCCAGCAGCTTTGCAGCCACATCGCGCAGGCCGTCAGGCCCGATGGGCAGGGAAACGGCGGTGCCATCGCTGGTGCAGGCGGTCAGCAGGCCATAGCCAACCGTGATTTCGTGCCCGTCCGGGTGGGCGTAGATGGTGGCGGTGCTCATACTGCCACCCCCAGCGCAGCGCGTATGCCAGCCACCGGCCAGGCAAGACGGCCATTGATGCGCACGGGGCGCAGACCAGCATCAAAAGTTTCGGCGCAAGCCCAGCCGCGCAAAGTCTGCGGGCGGCGGTTCAGGTAGTACGCAGCCTGTTCGGTCGGCACCGTGGGGCGGTTGACCAGTTCCAGCGGAGGGAACTGTTGGGGCTCAGTGGCAGCGCGGCGGGTGTCGGCGCTGTGTTGGATTGCTTGCATGGTTCGCTTTCCATTCCAGCATCGCGGGCCTTGCGTTGTGCATGGCGTCCGGGCTAGGAATGAGCGAATTGCAAATTTCCGGGGTTTGCGCGCTGTCACCCCGGAATTTGAATGCCTTTTGAAATCAAGCGGTTATGTGGATTGCGGTGGCAAAACGCGGAATTAATTCCCGGAAATTCAACGGCTTCACTTGGCATCGTTGAACATCTCGTAATGCTCATTCCAAGCAGCACGCCAGGGCTCTAATACCGGGTTGCTTTTGAATCGCTTGTTCAACGTTTCAAGCGTACTTTGCCTCGCTGGGCCGCTTCCCCTGTCGTGTATCAGTCGCGCCAGTGTTGCCGGGCACCAAAGACTTGTTGCTCCACCAGCAGCGCCTAATGCCACCCGAGCAGGCTGTAGCCACTTTGTGCCACTCAGTCGCCTCGGCCAGTTTTCAGCGGTGTATGGCAATCCATCGAAAATCACTGCAATCTGTGCTGTTGCAAGGCCATTGCTCGGCTCGCTGCTGGCGCTCTCGGCCACCTCTGGCGCGGTCGCTGCGGCCTGGGTCTGATGGCCTATCTCATGTGGTGGGTCGGCCTTGCCAACAGGACCGAAGTCATAGCAAGACTTGAGTCCACATTCGGCCATCAAGGTGAGGAATCTGTGGAGGTCACCGCGGCTGACGACTTCGCCTGCTACGTCTGCGAGGGCGGGGAATGGCGGCAGAGAGCCATCTTCATTCAAGATACCCTCCAAAACAATACTCTTGGGGCGTTCGGGGTTCTTTTTCTGGAAAAACCACTCGTAGTAAGCCCCGGCAAGTTTTATGAGAATAGGCCTCGCTTGAGGCGGCAATTCCTCACTTATTGGGTGCCGTTTTGAAATTGGCATAACGCCGGCAATCAAACACGCCGCCTCATGCAATCGAAAGCTGGACGCCCAGTTCCAGGCAGTGAAATCCATGCGCATTCCTCCCGGATGCTGCTCCACTGATAGGAGCCCCAGCAGGCCAGCGGGAGGAACCGGCTTTTCGGCAGGATTGCGGCCCTGCCTAGCTGGGGCGAAACTGTCAGGCGTGTGCGGCCTCGTGCCCCTCCACAGCCATGCGCGCAATGAATCCTGAGCGGGTTTCACCAGCACTGCGGGCGCGGGCGTCCAAGCGGTGCAGGACGCGGCGGGGCAGACTGATATTCACCCGCTCAAGCGTGTCGTCCAGCATGGCCGGGTCAACCTTCACCAGGGCCCACAGCCAGCCCTCAAACTCAGGATGGGCAGCGCGAAGGGCCTCGATGTGCGACGGTGCAGGAATGTCCTGTCCGTCATCAATAGCTGCCTCAATCCATCCGGTGATAGCGTCCTCGGCCTTAATCATGGCTTCTTCCAGCGTGTCGCCCGCTGAAAAGCAGCCGGGCAGGTCAGGCACGACAACGCCCCACGCGGTGGCGTCATTTCCGGGTTCGATGGCAATGGGGTAGCGCATGGGTGTCACCTCTCAAATACCGGCCTGCCGCCGGATGGCTTTGACCAGCCCTTGCCCCAAGTCTTTCTTGGGGTGCGGCACCACTACGATGCCTTGGCGGCTCGGGTGCTTGAAGATGTGGTGCGAGCCGTTCACCCGGTCAAGTTGCCACCCGGCACGCTGCATGTCTCGTATCAGGTCGGCGCTGGTCATTTGTGTGTATGGTACACATTGATGGTGATTGATGCAAACATAGGCGCGTTGATTACCCAGCCACCACGCGCAGCGCACCGGGCACGGCCTTGGCATCAAACTGCACACCGGCCTGCTCCAGAATCCACGCCTCGATGCGCTCATGGTGAAGGCGCAGCAGGTCAAGCGGGCGCACGGTGTAATGCTTTTCAGCGGTTGCGCTCGGCTTGTGGCCTTGAATCTGCGCCACCACGCCAGCAGGGATTTCAAGCCACTCGGTCAGGCTTTTGAAACTGCGGCGCAGGCCGTGGAATGTCAGTCCTTCGATGCCAGCCACTTTGCAGGCTGTGGCGTGGGCGTGGTGGGGCTTGGCAATCGGCCGGGCAACCTTGCCCGGCTCGCGTACAGCGCCAGCAAACACCCATTCACTGCGACGGGGTAGGGTGGTCAGCAGGTGATGCACATAGGGCGTCAGTGGAATGACGCGCTCTCCCTCCACCTTGTCGCGGATGGTCAGTCCTCGCCATTGCGTGTTCAAGTCGTTCCAGCGCATCGCCAACACCTCACCGGGCCTTGCACCGGTCAGCAGCAGGGTTTGCAGGTAGACCGATATGGCGGGGTTGCCGATGTTGCGCACGGCGGTGAACCAAGCGGGAAGCTGCTCACGCAAAAGCGCATCCTGCTTCACCCCCGCCTTACCAAGAGCATCGCGGGCGCGGCGGGTCTTGGCTGGGTTTTGTGATGGCACCACTGCGGAAAACTCAGGATGCTCGGCACACCACGCCAGAAAAGCGCGTATCAGACGCCAGGACAAGCGGGCAGGGGTAGGCCGGGTCTTGGCCTGCTCTGATGCCCATGCCTCGATAACCGGGGCGGTCAGGTCTTGCAGGCGCATCGCCATCAAGGGATGCAGCGGCCCGGCAATGGTCACGCCACGGCCACGGGTGCCCCGGTTGGCAGTCGTGCCGCCTGCACGGGCTAGCTTTTCGTGGTCTTGATAGTGGCGCTCGCCCCAGTGCGGGCGGCGGTCGGCAAGGTACACGGCCCACGCCTCGGCCACGGTGACGGCCTTCACAGCAGCAATGGCTTTCTGTGCAGCCTGGGCGGCTTGTTGCTGGCGCTCCACTTCGCGGGGGTCGATTCCACTGTCAACCAGCACTTTCAGGCGCTGCGCCTCGCCCCGTGCCTTTTCAATCGGCCAATCGGCTGCGGTGCCGATGTTCAAACGGATGGTGTTCCCGTGCAGGCGCGATTCAAACACGAAGGTCTTGCGGCCCGTGGGTGTCACGCGCAGCGCCAGGGCGGGGGTATCGGTGTCCCATAGGAATGCCTGGGACTTTCCAGGCTGGCAAGCGAAGTCAGCCACCCGGCCAGCGGTCAAACGCACCCGGCTTTTCTGTCCACTCATGGAGTCACCTGAAATCTGTAGGCAATCTGTAGGCAAATTTGGGAAATATGCCCATGTGTAAATCAACAGTGGTGAGCATTTAATCTCTCGCAAGTTGTTGATTTGTATTGATTGTATCTACAGCGCTCAACAAGGGCAAATGGTATCTTTCGTGGACTTTTAATCCGTTGGTCACAAGTTCGAATCTTGTACGTCCTACCACACATTCAAGGCCCTGTAGCAATACAGGGCCTTTTTGTTTGCTATCACAGTTGATGTATTCGCCGCTTCCGTTGATTGCGCTTGTTCCGCAAACATGATCGGTGTTCCGCAAAGTAAGTCAACTTGCTGCGATAGCGTGGGCTTCTTCGATTCTTTGAAGCTCAGTTTGCTCTGTGACTCCATCGCTCCCTATCCCAACCGACACATCTACAAATTCGCGTGTTTGTTTGGCTTTCATCGGGCACCGCGTCGAGCGCTGTGGCCAGCTCCGATGCTATCAAGGTGAATTCCCTGAGCTTGTCGGTAGGCATCTCCATGCGTGCGGCCGCCGTCATCATGTTGGTGATTTCGGTGGGAATCCTGCCGCTCAGCTCGCGCACGTCGCGCTCGGCCTGGTCCAACCCTGCTCGGTGTCGAAGCGGTGCGCAACCCTAGCACACGGGCTGCGGCGGGCGATTCCAGAACGCCCGCGCCGGTTTTGAGGGCCTTCCAGTTGGGCCGCAGCAGCATCAGCTCGCTGGCTCCGAAGTAGTTGCGGGAGGCCTGGGCTTCACCGATGGTGTCGCCCTGCGCGGCAGCGTAGACCATGGCGCGCAGCTTCCGGGCCACGGCAACCATGGCATCTGTCACGGCTTGGCGGTCCAGGACCGGGGTGCCCAGGATGCGCGGCCTCACGCCCCCGGCTCAGCCTGCGCCGACTGCAGCGCTTGCAGTCCGGTCTTTTTTTTGCCTGTGGGGGGCCGATGACCTTCACGGCTTGGTCGGCCGCCTTCTCTTCATCGTCGGCGCTCACGCTATTTTCCACCCGCACGATGACCGGCTTGGGGCGGGCTTGTTCCTTGATGGCGTTGAGCGAGGCGGCCAGCGTGCCCGGCTCTCCCGCTTTACCGATGGCCGTATCAATCTTGGTGACAAGCACCGGGGTGTTGAGGTGAAAAGACAGCCGCATCAGTGTCCGAGGCTGTGGCCTCCGGGCCGTCATTGACTTCAGTGACGCGCACGCCGTGGAGGTTGCCAAGGGTGGCCATGCGCACTCCGGCTGGGACGGGGAAATGGGATGTACTGATCTTCACCCCTTCCCACGCGCAAGGCCACCGGCGGCGAATGCATGCGCCGCCTGCACATGAAAAAGCCCGCCGTGCGCGAAGCGGGCGGGCTGTTTTCTGTGGCGGAGCTACGCAGAAACGCAATCCATCAGCGTCGCCCCCTTACGGTGTCTGCCTGTTCATCGCTCACGTTGTCGAGTTCGCCATGCAAGTGCCTCCACGAACCTTTGTGGCGAGAGCCGAAGATAAGCAAGCTAGCAAGTGACCAGAATAATCCGAACGCTACGACCAATACAAGCCACGTCAGCATGGCGCCGAGGGGCTTGTAGTCTCCGCCCCGCATTACCAGGGCTCCGGTCTGCCATGCCCAGAGCAAGAGACCCACAGGCACTATGGCAAACACAATGCCAATGGTCAGCCCGAGACGGGGGAGCGCCTTGCCCAGCCCTGCCACCACCCAGCAAACTGCCACCATCGTCACCAGCGCAGCCATATGTTCAGGCAGCACCAGCCAGCTCAATCCCGCCGCCAATATCTTCAACATGGCAGTTCCTACAACGGAGCCTTGATCCCCGCCACGGTTGGATGAGCTGGTTGGCTCGGGAGCTGGGTCTACATGTTCGAGCCTGCTGTTCAAAACCTCTTGCGCAATGGCCATGGTCGGAGCCGCAAGCATGCCGTTGGCGATTCGGTCCTCCAGCTCCTCGATGGGCATCCGGTGGTAAAGCGCTGCCAGTGAAAGTCGCTTCTTTTCGCTGAGAACATTCGTCATCTTGGCAGTCCAATGATTTGGTTATCGGGCTGGGTGCCGTTTTTGTGAATCCGGGTGCCGCTTTTTTTGGGGGGCGGGCCCTGGCGACGACAAGCGCAGGCGCCTGAACGAATGCGTGATGGACTATAGCCTGCGGCGGAGCGTGGGGGGGGGCAGGCTCCGGCGCTTGCACGCGGTGGCAAACGTTGTCAGTGTTCGCGACCGATACGGTGGCGGGGTCTTCAAGGTGGATCAACTGGGCGGCAGCTTGGCCGGCCAACTGTCGGCACATGGCAATGAAGCGCTTGCAGACGTTGCAGATGCGAGTGCCGTTGCTCCGGCGGAAGTCCGCAATGGTCTTGAAGTCCTGTCAAGGAGCCCGGTCAGCCACATCAGCTCGACATTGCGCTGGGCTTTGCGCTCCAGGCGGCGGCTCGATTGGATACGGTTGAGGTGGTCGTAAATGTAGAGTTTGAGCGGTACTGCCGGGTGGTACGCAGGCCGTCCAGTGGCCGCCGGATTGATCTCACCGAACCGAGCGACCGAAGATCCAGTTCGTGGGCAAACACATCGACAACGCGCACCCGATGCGTTACGCAGCGTCTGGTGTGCATTTCCAAAGGCCTCTCTCGCGGAGGCCTTTGTCTTTTCCGGCGTGTGTTTTGCAGGCGCCCCTGCAGGAGGGGGCGTGTTGCGCGTCACGGACTGGCCGTGGAGTCTGTTTGGTTCGGGGCAAAAAGGTCCCAGCTGGCCATGAACAGCGCAGCGATGACGGGGCCGATCACAAAGCCTGTCAGGCCGAAAAGTCCCATGCCTCCCAGTGTGGAGATGAGTACGATGTAATCCGGCATCTTGGTGTCCTTGCCGACCAGGATGGGGCGCAGGACGTTGTCCACGAGGCCAATCACGCCGATCCCGAATGCGGTGAGCACCGCACCCTGCCACACGGCTCCGGTGGCGAGGAAGTAGATGGCCACCGGTACCCAGATCAGGCCTGCGCCCACAGCAGGCAGCAGTGACAGGAAGGCCATCAGTACCCCCCACAGAACCGGGCCCTGGATGCCCAGCACCCAGAAGATCAGGCCGCCCAGGGCCCCCTGAGAGGCCGCCACCACGATGTTGCCTTTGACGGTGGCTCGGATGACGGTGGTGAACTTGCTGACCAGCTGCCGTTTATGGGCATCGTCCAGTGGGGTCGCATGGCCAATCCGGCGGGCCAGGCTGGCGCCATCGCGCAGCAGGAAAAACAGGAGGTACAGCATGATGCCGAAGCCGACGAGGAACTCCAGCGTGTTCTGACCAATGCTCAGCGCTTGTGTTGCGACGAACTGGCTGGCTTGTACGGCAACGGAGGAGAGTTTTTGCTGCAACTCACCGATGCTGGTGAGATTCAGTCGCTCCAGAAGATTGGCGGCCCACGCAGGCAGGGCTGCGATCACCTGCTGCAGATAGAGCCCGAAATTGAGCTGGCCTGAGCGCACCCGTTCGTAAATGACGCTGGCCTCCTGAACCAGCGACACGGTGATGGCGGTCATGGGCAGGATGACGATGACCAGGCAAAGCCCCAGCGTGCACAGGGCTGCCAGGGTGGGGCGCTTAGGCATGCGCTTGAGTAGCTTGCGATGCAGCGGGGCAAACAGGATGGCCAGAATCACGCCCCAAAAAACAGCGCCGTGAAACTGCCAGAGGATGGCTCCGAAGGCGATGGTCACGGCGATCAGCAGCAGCAGGAAGGCTTTGTCTTGGAGGTGATTGGGTGTCATGTCGCTTGGAGGCAATGAGATACCCGGAATGTACGCGAGGCCCGCTGACGTCAATTTGTCGGCGGCCTGTTGTGGGTGCGCGCATGCCCCTTCCTTTGGGCGATCGCCCGTTCGGTGGCACAATACCGCCCGTACCAAGGCCCTTCCCCAGCCACAGTCGCATCCGCCAATCGGTTCAGCCGTGTCGCGGAAGGTTTCTCAACCAGCTAATGCTTTCCCAAGGAAAGCGGAGGTCAGCGGAATATGAGCGATACGACATCCGTCTATCAAGCCTACCAAGGCAACACTTACCTCTTCGGCGGCAATGCGCCCTATGTCGAAGAGATGTACGAAAACTACCTTGCCAACCCAGGTAGCGTGCCAGACAACTGGCGCGAGTACTTTGATGCACTGCAAAATGTGCCCGCAGTGGATGGCAGCAATGCCAAGGACGTTCCCCACCTGCCGGTGATCAATGCCTTTGCCGAGCGTGCAAAGCAGGGCGGTACCAAGGTTGTCGTCGCCACCGGCGCGGACTCCGAACTGGGCCGCAAGCGCACCGCGGTTCAACAGCTGATCGCCGCATACCGCAATGTGGGCGCGCGCTGGGCCGATCTGGACCCGCTCAAGCGCACCGAGCGCCCTGCGATTCCCGAACTCGAACCCTCTTTCTACGGCTTCAGCGACTCCGACCAGGAAGTCGTGTTCAACACCAGCAACACGTTCTTCGGCAAGGAATCCATGCCGCTGCGCGAGCTGATCAATGCCTTGCGCGAAACGTACTGCGGCTCCATCGGCGCCGAGTACATGTACGCCACCGACCAGAACCAGAAGCGCTGGTGGCAGGAAAAACTCGAAACCATCCGCAGCAAGCCCAGTTTCGGCGCGGAAAAGAAAAAGCAGATTCTCGACCGCCTGACGGCTGCTGAAGGCCTGGAGCGTTTTCTGCACACCAAGTACGTCGGCCAGAAGCGTTTCTCCCTCGAAGGGGGCGAGAGCTTCATTGCTGCCATGGACGAGCTGATCCAGCAGGCGGGCTCCAAGGGCATCCAGGAAATCGTCATTGGCATGGCCCACCGTGGCCGCCTGAATGTGCTGGTCAATACGCTGGGCAAGATGCCCGCCGACTTGTTTGCCGAGTTTGACCACACCGCTCCGGAAGACCTGCCAGCGGGCGACGTGAAGTACCACCAGGGCTTCTCCTCGGATGTGTCCACCCCCGGCGGCCCGGTCCACCTGTCGCTGGCGTTCAACCCCTCCCATCTGGAAATCGTCAACCCCGTGGTGGAAGGCTCGGTGCGCGCCCGCATGGACCGCCGTGATGATCCCCGGGGCAGCCAGGTGCTGCCCGTGCTGGTACACGGTGACGCCGCCTTTGGCGGCCAGGGCGTCAACCAGGAAACCCTGGCGCTGGCGCAGACCCGTGGCTACACCACGGGCGGCACGGTGCACATCATCATCAACAACCAGATCGGTTTCACCACCTCGGACCCGCGCGACATGCGCTCCAGCGCGTTCTGTACCGACATCGTGAAGATGGTCGAATCGCCGGTGCTGCACGTCAACGGTGATGATCCCGAAGCCGTGGTGCTGGCCACGCAACTGGCGCTGGAATACCGCATGGAGTTCCGCCAGGACGTGGTGGTGGACATCACCTGCTTCCGCAAGCTGGGCCACAACGAGCAAGACACGCCTTCGCTCACTCAGCCGCTGATGTACAAGAAGATTGCGTCCCACCCCGGTACCCGCAAGCTGTACGCCGACAAACTGGCCACCCAGGGTCTGGGCGCCACGCTGGGTGAGGACATGGCCAAGGCCTACCGCGCTGCGATGGATGCGGGCAAGCACACGGTAGACCCGGTACTGACCAACTTCAAGAGCAAGTACGCGGTGGACTGGTCGCCCTTCCTGGGCAAGAAGTGGACCGACGCGGGCGATACCGCGATTCCGCTGACCGAATGGAAGCGCCTGTCCGAAAAGCTCACCACCATTCCTGCCAGCGTCACACCGCACCAGCTGGTGAAGAAGGTTTACGACGACCGCGCTGCCATGGGCCGTGGTGAAGTCAACGTGGACTGGGGCATGGGTGAGCACATGGCCTTTGCCTCGCTGGTGGCCAGCGGCTACCCGGTGCGCCTGTCGGGCGAAGACTGCGGACGCGGTACCTTCACCCACCGCCACGCCGTGGTGCACGACCAGGCCCGCGAGAAGTGGGATGCCGGCACCTATGTGCCGCTGCAGAACGTGGCCGACAACCAGGCCCCGTTTGTCGTTATCGACTCCATCCTGTCCGAAGAGGCAGTGCTGGGCTTTGAATACGGCTATGCGTCGAACGACCCCAACACCCTGGTGATCTGGGAAGCCCAGTTCGGCGACTTCGCCAACGGCGCCCAGGTGGTGATCGACCAGTTCATCGCCTCCGGCGAAGTGAAGTGGGGCCGTGTGAACGGCATCACGCTGATGCTGCCGCACGGTTATGAAGGCCAGGGCCCCGAGCACAGCTCGGCCCGCCTGGAGCGCTTCATGCAGCTGGCTGCCGACGCCAACATGCAGATCGTGCAGCCCACCACGGCCAGCCAGATCTTCCATGTGCTGCGCCGCCAGATGGTGCGTGACCTGCGCAAGCCGCTGATCATCATGACGCCCAAGTCGCTGCTGCGTAACAAGGATGCGACCTCGCCGCTGTCCGAGTTCACCAAGGGCAGCTTCCAGACGGTGATCCCCGAGCAGAACGAAGCCATCGTGAAGAAGGCCGCCAAGGTCAAGCGCGTGATCGCGTGCTCGGGCAAGGTGTACTACGACCTCGTGAAGAAGCGCACCGAGCGCGAAGACGAAGACGTGGCCATCGTCCGTGTGGAGCAGCTCTACCCGTTCCCCCACAAGGCGTTTGCGGCTGAACTCAAGAAGTACCCCAACGCGACGGACGTGGTGTGGTGCCAGGACGAGCCGCAGAACCAGGGTGCCTGGTTCTTCATCCAGCACAACATCCACGAGAACATGCTCGACGGCCAGAAACTGGGCTATGCAGGTCGCGCCGCGTCCGCTTCGCCCGCTGTGGGTTACGCCCACCTGCACCAGGAGCAGCAAAAGGCGCTGGTGGATGCAGCATTTGCCAAGCTCAAGGGTTTTGTCCTGACCAAGTAAGGCCAGCTACCCGAACGAACACAGAACAGAACCCCTACCGAAAGAATTCAAAATGGCTATCGTAGAAGTCAAAGTCCCCCAGCTGTCCGAATCCGTGGCAGAAGCCACCATGCTCACCTGGAAGAAGAAGGCCGGTGAAGCCGTGACCGTGGACGAGATCCTGATCGAGATCGAAACCGACAAGGTCGTGCTCGAAGTGCCCGCGCCCTCCGCAGGCGTGCTGTCCGAAATCATCCAGGGCGACGGCGCCACCGTGGTGGCCGAACAGCTCATCGCCAAGATCGACACCGAAGGCAAGGCGGGCGCCGCCGCAGCAGCTCCTGCCGCTGCCGCGCCAGCCCCCGCCGCAGCTGCCCCTGCTGCAGCGCCTGCCGCCGCTGGTGGTTCCAAGGGTGATGTGGCCATGCCCGCTGCTGCCAAGCTGCTGGCCGACAACAACCTGTCTGTCTCGGCCGTGGCCGGTTCGGGCAAGGATGGCCGCGTGACCAAGGGCGACGTGCTGGCCGCAGTGGCCGGTGGCGCCAAGGCCGCCGTGGCAGCCCCCAGCGTGATCCCCACTGGCGTGCCCTCCAAGGCACTGCCCCAGGTGGCAGCGCCCGCTGGCAAGGAAGACCTGAGCGGTCGTCCCGAGCAGCGCGTGCCCATGAGCCGCCTGCGCGCCCGCGTGGCCGAGCGTCTGCTGCAGTCGCAATCGACCAACGCCATCCTGACCACGTTCAACGAAGTGAACATGGCGCCTGTGATGGACCTGCGCAAGAAGTTCCAGGACAGCTTCACCAAGGAACACGGCGCCAAGCTGGGCTTCATGTCCTTCTTCGTGAAGGCTGCTGTGCATGCCCTCAAGAAGTACCCCGTGCTGAATGCGTCGGTGGACGGCAACGACATCGTCTACCACGGCTACTTCGACATCGGTATCGCCGTGGGTTCGCCCCGTGGCCTGGTGGTGCCCATCCTGCGCAATGCAGACCAGATGAGCTTTGCCGACATCGAGAAGAAGATCGCTGAATTTGGCAAGAAGGCTGCAGAAGGCAAGCTGGGTATTGAAGAAATGACCGGCGGCACGTTCTCCATCTCCAACGGCGGCACCTTCGGCTCGATGATGTCCACCCCCATCATCAACCCGCCGCAATCGGCCATCCTGGGCGTGCACGCCACCAAGGACCGCGCCATGGTCGAAAACGGCCAGGTCGTGGTGCGCCCGATGAACTACCTGGCGATGTCCTACGACCACCGCATCATCGACGGCCGCGAAGCCGTGCTGGGCCTGGTGGCGATGAAGGACGCGCTGGAAGACCCATCGCGCCTGCTGTTCGACATCTGATCCCCTGACTGCATCGACCCACCCGCGTGGCCCGGCCTCTGGTCCTGCCCGCCGGTGGGTCTTTCTCCAACAGACTGAACGAGATTTCCCATGAGCAAACAATTTGATGTGATCGTCATCGGCGGTGGCCCCGGTGGCTACATCGCCGCCATCCGCGCAGCCCAGCTGGGCTTCAACGTCGCCTGTATCGACGAGTGGAAGAACGGCAAGGGTGGCCCCGCACCCGGTGGCACCTGCACCAACGTGGGTTGCATCCCCTCCAAGGCGCTGCTGCAGTCGTCCGAGCATTTCGAGCACGCCAACAAGCACTTTGCCGAGCACGGCATCACAGCCACCGGCGTCAAGATGGACGTGGCCAAGATGATTGCCCGCAAGGACACCGTCGTGAAGCAGAACAACGACGGCATCCTGTACCTGTTCAAGAAGAACAAGGTCAGCTTCTTCCACGGCCGCGGCTCGTTCGTGAAGGCTGCCGAAGGTGGCTACGAGATCAAGGTGGCGGGCGCCGCCGAAGAGTCCATCGTCGGCAAGCAGATCATCATCGCCACTGGCTCCAACGCCCGTGCGCTGCCCGGCACGCCGTTTGACGAAGAACTGGTGCTGTCCAACGACGGCGCGCTGCGCGTCGGCGCCGTGCCCAAGAAGCTGGGCCTGATCGGCTCGGGCGTGATCGGCCTGGAAATGGGCTCGGTGTGGCGCCGCCTGGGCGCTGAAGTCACCATCCTCGAAGGCCTGCCAACCTTCCTGGGTGCAGTGGACGAACAGATTGCCAAGGAAGCCAAGAAGGCCTTCGACAAGCAGGGCCTGAAGATCGAGCTGGGCGTGAAGGTCGGCGAGATCAAGACCGGCAAGAAGGGCGTGAGCATCGCCTACACCAACGCCAAGGGCGAAGCCCAGTCGCTGGACGTGGACAAGCTCATCGTCTCCATCGGTCGCGTGCCCAACACCATCGGCCTGAACGTCGAAGCCGTGGGCCTGGCGCTGGACGAGCGCGGCGCCATCGTGGTGGATGGTGACTGCAAGACCAACCTGCCCGGCGTGTGGGCGGTGGGCGACGTGGTGCGCGGCCCGATGCTGGCGCACAAGGCCGAGGAAGAAGGCGTTGCCGTGGCCGAGCGCATCGCCGGCCAGCACGGCCATGTCAACTTCAACACCGTGCCCTGGGTCATCTATACCAGCCCCGAGATCGCATGGGTGGGCCGTACCGAGCAGCAGCTCAAGGCCGACGGCGTCAAGTACAAGGCCGGCACCTTCCCGTTCCTGGCGAACGGCCGCGCACGCGCACTGGGCGACACCACCGGCATGGTCAAGATGCTGGCCGATGCCGAGACCGATGAAATCCTGGGCGTGCACATCGTGGGCCCGCAGGCCAGCGAGCTGATCTCCGAAGCCGTGGTGGCCATGGAATTCAAGGCCAGCAGCGAAGACATCGCGCGCATCTGCCACGCACACCCCTCGCTGAGCGAAGCCACCAAGGAAGCGGCCCTGGCCGTGGACAAACGCACCCTCAACTTCTGATATTTGAATAAAAAAGGGCTTCAGCGCCTGCTAGTCATGCGCTGGTAGCTATCAAATTCATAGTATCGGAAGGGTGCCCATCCCGTGACAGTCAAACAGGCTTACCTGGCCGAGCTGGCCGCTAAAGGCTACCAAAGCGACCCGGCCCAGCTGCGGGCCGTGGATGCGCTGCAGCGCTGCGCCGATGAGTGGGCTGCCTACAAGGCGCGGCGCTCCAACGCGCTCAAGAAGCTGATCAACCGGCCCGAGATCCCGCGTGGCGTCTACATGTACGGCGGGGTGGGGCGGGGCAAGAGCTTCCTGATGGAGTGCTTTTTTGACGCCGTGCCCCTGAAGCGCAAGGTGCGCCTGCACTTCCACGAGTTCATGCGCGAGGTGCACCGCGAGCTGGTGGCGCTGCAGGGCACGCAGAACCCGCTGGATGTGCTGGGCGAACGCATTGCCAAGCGCTACAAGCTCATCTGCTTTGATGAGTTCCACGTAGCGGACATCACGGACGCGATGATTCTGCACCGGCTGCTGGTGGCGCTGTTCGACAACGGCGTGGGGTTTGTCACCACCTCCAATTTCAAGCCGGACGATCTGTACCCCGGCGGCCTGCACCGCGACCGCATCCTGCCTGCCATCGCACTGCTCAACGAGAAGCTGGAAGTGGTGAACGTGGACAACGGCACCGACTACCGGCGCCGCACGTTGGAGCATGTGAAGCTCTACCACACGCCTTTGGGCGCGGAGGCCGATGCCGAGATGAGCCAGGCTTTCGACCAGCTGGCCGAGGTGCATGACGAAGACCCGGTGCTGCACATCGAGCAGCGCGAGATCCGTGCACGGCGCAAGGCGGGTGGCGTGGTGTGGTTTGACTTCAAGGCGTTGTGCGGCGGCCCGCGTTCGCAGAACGACTACCTGGAGATCGCCACGCAGTTCCACACCGTGTTGCTCTCCGACGTGCCGTACATGCCTGTGAGCATGGCCTCGCCCGCGCGGCGTTTCACCTGGCTGGTGGATGTGTTGTATGACCGCCGCGTCAAGCTCATTCTGTCGGCGGCCGTGCCGCCTGAGCAGCTCTACACCGAAGGCCCGCTGGCGCACGAGTTTCCGCGCACGGTGTCGCGTCTCAACGAGATGCAGTCCAAGGAGTTCCTGGACCTGGAACGCCGCATGGTGGATACGGGGCTGACATGATGCAGCGAGCATGTTTTGCTACAGCGGTGCTTGCCACCTTGCTGGTGCTGCCAGTGGCTCCCGTGGGGGCCCAGGCCACCGATGGAACACAGGGCAGCGCTCTGGCCGCTGCGGCCGCGCACCGCAAGGCCGAACACGAACGCATCCGCCACGAGCGCGAGGCCCTGGCCGCCGTGCGCCAGAAGGAAGAAGCGGCCTGCTACAAGCAGTTTGCGGTGGAGGACTGCCTGCGCACTGCTCGCACCAAGGCGCGTGAAACCGGCGACCGCCTCAGAGCCCAGGAGGTGGAGCTGAACGACGCCGAGCGCAGGGAAAAAGCGGCTGAGCGCCTGCGCTCCATCGAAGAAAAGCAGAAGGCCGTGCCGCCCCCGGCCGCCAGAGGGCAGGGCACAGATGCCACGGTGCGCAAAACCCCGGCATCCCCCGCGAGCACCAAAGCGCAGCGGGACCACGAAGCCGAGCAGCGCGCGCAGCTGCAGCGCAACCGGGTCCAGCAGCATGACGGCGAGCAGGCTGCCCGCGCGGCCGTCCAGGCTGACCGCGCCGCCCAGGCGCGTGTCCGTCATGCAGAAACCCTGAAAGCAGCGGACGAGCGTCGTGCCAGGGTCGAAAAATCCAAGGCCGATGCTGCCGCCAAGGGGCACCCTCCTGCTGCGCCGCTGCCCGCACCGGCGCGGGTGGCATCCAGCCCGGCGCGGTGAATGCCTGAAAGGCGCAGCGGGGCATCGTCGGCCCGCTGGCCAGTTAATCTATGAGGGATAGCCGCTACCGCTGGAGGGTGGCAGCCAAAAGCGTCTGGCCGCCCCATGGCCCCATGAGGTGGCCGCAGTGTGCCGTGGAGCGTAAGCAGGTCAGGCGCGGCCTGCGTCGAGCGGAACGAGGCGTGCGATCTTCTTTTCTTCGACCAGTGCCTCGATCTTCACGATGACCAGCGACAGGTTGTCGCCGCCGCCCCGGGCCCGGGAGCGTGCCTTTTCAATCAGGAACTCGGTGGCTTCGCGGGGGGACAGCGAATCCACCACCGAGGCCAGTTCGGTGGGCGAGAAGTAGTGCCACACACCGTCGCTGCAGGCGAGCAGCACATCACCTGGCTGCAGTTGCGGAATGACGTGGGTGGTGATGGGCGGGTCGCTTTCGGTGCCCAGGCAGCCCACCAGGATGTTCGAGTGGGGGTGGTTGTTGGCCTCGGCCTCGGTCAGCTCGCCCCGGTCCACCAGCGCCTGCACATAGGAGTGGTCGCTGGTGCGGAACACCATGCGGGGGCCCTGGAAATGGTAGATGCGCGAGTCGCCTGCATGCACCCAGTGGCAGTCGCCCCGGGGGTTGATGAGGAAGGCGGCAATCGTGCTGTGGGGTTCCTGTTCGGCCGAAATGGCCGTCAGGCGGATGACGATATGGGCCTCTTCGACCATGTTCTTGAGCATGGACACGGCATCGTCGGTGTCGGGCGAGTAGCGCTCGAACAACTGCCGCGCGGTCATCATGACCTGGTCCGATGCCTTGCGGCCACCGCTGCGGCCGCCCATGCCATCGGCGATCACGCCCAGAACACAGCCATTGTGTCGGTCGTGGGAGATCAGGGCGACCTGGTCTTGCTGGTATTCCCGGTCGCCCTTGTGGATGCCGGTGGACGCGATGAGGCGAAACGCTTTGGTCATGCTGGTGATTGTGGGGGCGCGTGCACAAACGCTCGCCGTGAAAACGGGCCAAGCGCGTATTATCCGCCCGCCTGTGGCATTTTCGCCATGCTTGTGGCGCTCCCGCCTTGAAACCCAGCCTCCACTCTCCCCACCGACAACTGATCGAATTGCGCATGGAACATGCCGATCTGGACGCGTTGATCGATCGCTGCGCCCCTGATGCGGCGCCCGACGAACTGGCGCTGCGGCGGCTGAAGAAGCGCCGCTTGGTCCTGCGCGACGCGATGGACCGGCTGGAACGTGAGCTTCTGCCGCAAGAGCCTGCCTGATGGCGCTGGTTGACATGGTGGCGGAGGTGTTTGCCGCCGGCGGAGTTCTGGAGCGGGCAGACACGCACTTCCAGCCCCGCGAAGGGCAAACCCAGATGGCCTGTGCCGTCGCACGGACCATCGAAGCAGGGGGTGCCCTGGTGGTGGAGGCGGGCACCGGGGTGGGCAAGACCTTTTCTTATCTGGTGCCCGCGCTGCTCAGCGGCGAGCGGGTGCTGCTGTCCACCGCCACCAAGGCGCTGCAGGACCAGCTTTTTGCGCGGGACCTGCCCTGGCTGGTGGAAACGCTGGGCATGCCCGTGCGCATGGCGCTGCTCAAAGGCCGTTCCAGCTACCTGTGTCTGTACCGCATGGAGCTGGCGCGCCAGGACGCGCAGGCCCAGGACCGTGGCGTGGCGCGTGTGCTGGCCAAGGTCGAGGACTGGTCACACCACACCCAGTCGGGCGACCTGGCGGAACTGACGGGACTGGATGACCGCTCGCCCGTGATTCCCTTGGTCACATCCACCCGCGAGAACTGCCTGGGTTCGCAATGCGCCCAGTTCCGCCCCTGCCATGTGCACCGGGCCCGGCGCGAGGCGCTGGCGGCCGACATTGTGGTCATCAACCACCACCTGTTTTTTGCCGATGTTGCGGTGCGCGAGTCGGGCATGGCCGAGCTGTTGCCCACGGTGCGTGTGGTGGTGTTTGACGAGGCGCACCAGATCAATGAGACCGGCGTGCAGTTCCTGGGCACCCAGTTGTCCACAGGGCAGGTGATGGACTTCAGCAGGGATTTGCTTGCCGCTGGCCTGCAGCATGCCCGGGGCCTGGCAGACTGGGTGGAATTGTCCCGCAGGGTGGAGTTGTCGGCCCAGGACCTGCGCCTGGTCGCCCGCACGGCCTTGGGCGCCACCAAGCTGCGCTGGGCGGACGATGCCCCAGAGGGTATCCCGGCGGAGCATTGGCACGGCGCCCTGCGCGGCGTGGCGCTGGCCTGTGCCCAGGCCCAGGAGGCGCTCGATACGGTCAGCGAGATCGCGCCGGATTTTGTGCGCCTGTATGAGCGCGGCTCGGAGCTGCTGGCGCGCCTGGCCCGGTTCTCGGGCCCCGGCGATCCCGAGGTGGTGCGCTGGGTGGATGTGGGCACGCAGCTGAGGCTGGTTGAATCGCCGCTGGACATTGCCGAGGCCATGCGCACGCGCTTGCTGGGGGCGCCTGCCGAGGCTTCTGAGGATGCGGGCGGCGACGGCTGGCCCGGTGACAGCCCCGCAGGCCCGGGCCGGGCCTGGGTCTTCACCTCGGCGACCCTGGGCGATGACGAACGCCTGAGCTGGTTCACCGAACGGGCAGGGCTGCAGGAGGCTGAAATCCTGCGGGTGGTCAGTCCGTTCGACTACCCCGCGCAGGCCGCGTTGTATGTGCCGCGCCACCTGCCCGCGCCCGCCGACCCCGCGCACAGCCTGGCGCTGGCGCAATGGGTGGGCCAGGCGGCTGAGCAGCTGGGAGGGCGCACCTTGGTGCTCACCACCACGTTGAAGGCGTTGCGCGCGGTGGGGGATGCACTCCAGAAGCGGTTTGCGTCGTCAGGAGCGCTTGAGGTGCTGGTGCAGGGCGAGTGGCCCAAGCGGCGGCTGATGGAGCGCTTTCGGGAGGGGGCTGACCATGGCCAGCCAGGCTGCGTGCTGGTCGCCTCCGCCACCTTCTGGGAAGGGTTTGATGTGCCCGGCGACGCGCTGCAGCTCGTGGTGATCGACAAGCTGCCGTTTCCGCCCCCTGGCGACCCCTTGGTCGAGGCGCGCACCCAGCGGATTGAAAAGGCGGGGGGGAAGGCTTTCAAGGCCTATGCACTGCCCGAGGCCGCCGTGGCACTCAAGCAAGGGGCGGGGCGCTTGATCCGGCGGGAGTCGGACCGGGGAATCCTGGTGGTGGGGGACACCCGCCTTGTCACCATGGGCTACGGCAAACGCCTGCTGGCTGCATTGCCGCCGATGCGGCGGCTGGAGTCGGAGGAGGCGTTTGAGGATGCCCTGCAGGCGCTGCTTACCAGACCTTCCACCACGGATCCGACTTGCCCTTGAAGCCGCCACTCAGGTAGGGGCTTTGGGGGTAGGACTTGTCCATCACGCGGCGTGCGTCGTCACGCAACTGGGTCATGCCCAAGGCGTCATACGACTGGACCAGGATGTACAGCGCTTCTTCCAGCGCTGGCACGCCCTGGTAGTCGGCCACGGCCACCTGGGCGCGGCTGATGGCCGCCACATAGGCGCCACGCTGGAAGTAGTAGCGGGCCACATGCACTTCGTACTGCGCGAGCGAGTTGACGATGTAGGTCATGCGCTGGCGCGCGTCCTGCGTGTAGCGCGATTCGGGGAAGCGGGTGGACAGTTCGCTGAAAGCCTCGAACGAGTCCTTGGCGGCCTTCTGGTCCCGCTCGGACAGGTCCTGGCGCGAGATGAAGGAGAACAGCCCCAGGTTGTCGTTGAAGTTCACCAGGCCCTTGAGGTAGAGCGCATAGTCCAGCGCAGGGCTGGCCGGGTGCAGCTTCATGAAGCGGTCCAGCGTGGCGATGGCCTGGGCCTTTTCACCGGCCTTGTAGTGGGCGTAGGCCTTGTCGATCTGGGCCTGCTGCGCCAGCGGTGTACCGGCCGCACGGCCTTCGAGCTTTTCGAGCAACGGAACCGCCTTGTCATAGGCGCCGCTGCTCATTTCGTCCTTGGCTTCCGAGTGGATGCGGTTGGGGCTCCAGCCCGCCGTTTTGTCGTCGGGGGTGCTGGAGCATCCCGCCAGCAGACCGGCAAGCAGCAGGGCGGAAACGAGGGGCAGTGGGGCACGCAGCATCGCAGGCAGCTTTCAGCAAATGAGGGAACAGGTGCACACGGGGCTGGGTCCGTCCGGGGCGTGTGTTGCGCTTCCGGCCCCAGGGTCCACGGGCATCTTGAACAGAAAAGGCATTGTACTGGTGGCCGTTGCCGCCAAGCGGCGCCGTGTGCCCCGCTTTCCGGCGGGCGGGTGCAGGGCTTTCTACAATGGCTCCATGTTTGTTCACCTGCGCCTGCACACCGAATTTTCCGTCGTGGACGGGACCAACCGAATCGATGAGGTGGCCAAGGCGGCCGCCAAGGATGGCCAGCCTGCATTGGCCATCACCGATCTCAACAACCTTTTTGGCGCAATCAAGTTCTACAAAGAAGCCCGGGGCAAGGGCGTCAAGCCCATCCTGGGCGCAGAAATTTTCCTGGAAGGCGAAGCGGGGGCTGCGCCATCGCGAATGATCGTGCTGGTGCAAAGCCGCAAGGGCTACCTCAACCTGTCGGAGCTGCTGGCCCGCGCGTGGACGCGCAATGTGGTCAAGAACCTGGCGCTGTGCACCTGGGCGTGGCTGGAGGAGCTGTCGGAAGGGCTGATTGCCCTCGCGGGCGCGCAGGCGGGCCCGGTGGGGCAGGCCTTGCTGAAGGGGGACGAGTCTGGTGCGGCCGATCTCGCTCTGCGCCTGGCGGGGATATTTCCGCACCGCTTTTACATGGAGTTGCAACGCGCGGGGCGCGCTGACGATGAACCCCATGTGGCCGCTGCAGCCCAGCTGGCGGCGCGCCTGAACCTGCCCGTGGTGGCCACCCACCCGGTGCAATTTGCCACGGCAGACGACTACGAGGCCCACGAGGCCCGCATTTGCATTGCAGAGGGCGAAATCCTGGCCAACCCGCGCCGGGTGCGCAAATTCACCCGCGACCAGTATTTCAAGTCATCGGCCGAGATGGAGGCGCTGTTCGCCGATGTGCCCTCGGCCATTGCGAACACGGTGGAAATCGCCCAGCGTTGCAACTTGACGCTGGTGCTGGGCAAGCCGCAACTGCCGGACTTCCCCACGCCCAATGGCATACCGATCGATGAGCACTTCCGCAATGCATCGTTCGCAGGGCTGGAGGAGCGCCTTAAGCTGCTTTTTCCCAAGGAGGCCGTGCGCGATGCCCAGCGCCAGCGCTATGTGGACCGGCTGGAGTTCGAAATCGGCACCATCCTCAAGATGGGGTTCCCGGGCTACTTCCTCATCGTGGGCGACTTCATCCAGTGGGCCAAGGAAAACGGCTGCCCCGTGGGGCCGGGGCGGGGGTCGGGTGCGGGTTCGCTCGTGGCCTACGCGCTCAAGATCACCGACCTGGACCCGCTCGAATACAACCTGCTGTTCGAGCGCTTTCTGAACCCTGAGCGGGTCTCGATGCCTGACTTCGACATCGACTTCTGCCAGGGCAACCGCGATCGCGTGATCGACTACGTGAAGGACAAGTACGGCAAGAACGCCGTGAGCCAGATTGCCACCTTCGGCACCATGGCCGCCAAGGCTGCCATCCGCGACGTGGGCCGGGTGATGGACATGAGCTACACCTTCTGCGATGGCATCTCCAAGCTGGTGCCGGGCAAGCCGGGCATGTCGTACACCTTGCAGTACCCGCCCGAGGTGAAGAAGGAGGGCGACAAGAACAACTACGCGCTGGAGCTGGAGCCCATGCTCTACGAGCGCGTGCTCAAGGAAGAAGACGTCAAGACCGTCATCGAGATGGCGCAGAAGCTCGAAGGCATGACGCGCAACATCGGCATGCACGCCGGGGGCGTGCTGATTGCGCCGGGCAAGCTCACCGATTTTTGCCCGCTTTACCAGCAGCCGGGCAGCGAATCGGCCGTGAGCCAGTACGACAAGGACGACGTGGAGGCCATCGGCCTCGTGAAGTTCGACTTCTTGGGCCTGGCCACGCTCACCATCCTGGAGATTGCGCGCGAGTTCATCATGAAGCGCCACAAGGGCCAGGAGAACTTTGCGTTCGAAACCATTCCGCTGGATGACGGCCCCACCTACCGGCTGTTCTCCGAGGGCAAGACCGAGGCCGTGTTCCAGTTTGAAAGCCGGGGCATGCAGGGCATGCTCAAGGAGGCCAAACCCAGCCGCCTGGAAGACCTGATCGCCCTGAATGCGCTCTACCGCCCAGGCCCCATGGACCTGATCCCCACGTTCGTGAACCGCAAGCACGGCAAGGAGCCGGTGGAGTACCCGCACCCCCTGGTCGAGCCCGTGCTGGCCGAAACATACGGGATCATGGTGTACCAGGAGCAGGTGATGCAGACCGCCCAGGTGCTGGGCGGCTACAGCCTGGGCGGTGCCGACATGCTGCGCCGGGCCATGGGCAAGAAAAAGGCCGAGGAGATGGCCGAGCACCGCGAGATCTTCCGCAAGGGGGCGGCCGAAAAAGGCATCGGGCAGGAAAAGGCCGACGAGGTGTTCGACCTGATGGAGAAGTTCGCGGGCTACGGCTTCAACAAGTCGCACGCCGCCGCTTACTCGCTGCTCGCCTACCACACGGGCTGGCTCAAGGTGCACTTCACGGCCGAGTTCTTCTGCGCCAACATGACCGTGGAAATGGACGACACCGACAAGCTCAAGGTGTTGTACGAGGACGCGGTCAAGCACTTCGGCATGACCTTCGAACCACCGGACGTGAACCGGGGCAAGTACCGGTTCGAGCCGGTCACGGACAAGATCATTCGCTATGGCCTGGGCGCCGTGAAGGGCACGGGCCAGCAGGCCATCGAAGCCATGGTGGCCGCGCGCGAAGGCCGGGGCGAGGGGCCGAACGGCTCCACCACCGGGCCTTTCAAGAGCCTGTTCGACTTCTGCCTGCGCGTGGACAAGTCGCGCATGAACAAGCGCACGGTGGAGGCCCTGATCAAGGCGGGTGCCTTCGATTCGATCAACATGAACCGCGCAGCGATGGTGGCGTCCATCGACCGGGCTTTTGACTTTGCGGCCGCCACGCTGGCCAATGTGAACCAGGGCGGGCTGTTCGACATGATGGGCGATGACGCCCATGGCTCCAGCACGCAGGAGCCCGAGCTGGTGGAGGCATTACCCTGGGGCATCAAGGAACGGCTTACGCTGGAGAAAACGGCCGTGGGCTTTTACCTGTCCGGCCATTTGTTCGATGAGGTGGCCACCGAGGTGCGCCGCTTCGTGCGCACCCAGATTGACGAGTTGCTCGACAGCCGCGAGCCCCAGGTGCTGGCCGGGATCATCAGCGACTTCCGCGTCATCAATGGGCAGCGGGGCAAGCTGGCCCTGTTCAAGCTGGATGACAAGTCCGCCGTCATCGAAGCATCGGCCGACGAGGCCTTGATCAACACCTACCGCAACCAGCTCAAGGAAGACGAGTTCGTGGTGATGATGGGGCGCCTGCAGCTGGACCATTTCAGCGGAGGCCTGCGCGTGAAGGTGCAGCAGGTGTGGGACCTGGCCGGTGCACGCTGCCGGTTTGGCAAATACCTGCATGTGGTGGTGGGTGAGAAGCTGCCCGATGTGCCCCGCCTGGTGCAGGAGTTTCCCGCGCGGCGCGAGGAAAGTGCCGAGGGCGAGGTCGCCGTGCATGGCCTGCGGGTGCGCATGGGGGTGCGCTGCAAGGCCGAGGACGCAGCGGCGGTGGCGGAGCTGCAACTGGGCGAAAACGCGCGGTTTTTCCCGTCGGATGCGGCCCTGGCGGCATGGACCGCGCAGGCGGGCCCGGGGGCAGCCACGGTGGTGTACGAGTAAGGCGAGGGCAAGGCGAGTGGCGCGGTTCCGGGGTGTGGCGCCCTTTGCGGCGCCACGGCTTGAAAAATACCGGGTCAACTCCCAACTTCTTCAGCGGCAGCCCCCTGCGCGGGTCGCTAGAATGATTTTCATGGCAACAAAACCACCTTCACCCCCCACCGCGCCGCCGGTTACACGGCCAGCGCGGGATGATGGCGGTTCGGTCGTGCTCGAAAGGCGCACACAGAAGACCCAGCCGCCCCAGATGTACCAGGTGGTCATGCTCAATGACGACTACACCCCCATGGAGTTCGTCATCGTGGTTCTGCAGGAATTCTTCAGCAAGGACCGTGAACAAGCGACCCAGATCATGTTGAAGATCCATCTCGACGGCAAAGGCGTTTGCGGCGTGTATTCCCGCGATGTCGCTGCCACCAAGGTGGAACAAGTGCTTGACGCCGCCCTCAAGGCGGGCCACCCACTGCAATGTGTCAGTGAGCCTGTTGAATAACAGGTCTTTGATCCCGAAATACAGTTATCCCTTCCACGCAAGCACAAAGGAGTTCACATGATTGCCCAGGAACTGGAAGTCAGCTTGCACATGGCCTTTGTTGAGGCCCGCCAGCAGCGCCACGAATTCATCACCGTGGAGCATCTGTTGCTTGCATTGCTCGATAACCCCAGCGCAGCGGAGGTGCTGCGCGCATGTTCGGCCAATATCGATGATCTGCGTTCATCGCTGTCGAACTTCATCAAAGACAATACCCCCCAGGTCGCCGGTACCGACGAGGTGGACACCCAGCCCACGCTGGGCTTCCAGCGCGTGATCCAGCGCGCCATCATGCACGTGCAGTCCACGGGCAATGGCAAGAAAGAGGTGACGGGCGCCAACGTGCTCGTGGCCATCTTTGGCGAGAAGGATTCGCACGCTGTGTACTACCTGCACCAGCAGGGCGTCACGCGCCTGGACGTGGTCAACTTCATTGCCCACGGCATCAAGAAGGGCGAGCCGCCAGAACCCGCCAAGGCTGAGAACCAGGCCGAAGGTGAAGAGGGCGGTGGTGGCGAGCGCAGCGAAAAGGCCTCGCCCCTGGAGCAGTTCACGCAGAACCTGAACCAGGCAGCCAAGGACGGCAAGATCGACCCCCTGATCGGCCGCCACTACGAGGTCGAGCGCACGATCCAGATTCTGTGCCGCCGCCGCAAGAACAACCCGCTGCTGGTGGGTGAAGCCGGCGTGGGCAAGACGGCCATTGCTGAGGGCTTGGCCTGGCGCATCACGCAAAACGACGTGCCCGAAATCCTGGCCGAAGCCGTGGTGTATTCGCTCGATATGGGCGCACTGCTGGCGGGCACCAAGTACCGTGGTGATTTCGAGCAGCGCCTGAAGGGCGTGCTCAAGTCGCTCAAGGACAAGCCCAACGCCATTTTGTTCATCGACGAAATCCACACCCTGATCGGTGCGGGCGCTGCCTCGGGCGGCACGCTTGATGCGTCCAACCTGCTCAAGCCGGCGCTCTCCAGCGGCCAGCTCAAGTGCATCGGCGCGACCACTTTCACGGAATACCGTGGCATCTTCGAAAAAGACGCCGCGCTGTCCCGCCGCTTCCAGAAGGTGGACGTGGTCGAGCCCACGGTGCAGGAGACCATCGACATCCTGAAGGGCCTGAAGTCGCGCTTTGAAGAGCACCACAGCGTGAAGTACGCTGCGGCGGCCCTGCAGGCTGCGGCCGAGCTGAGCGCCAAGTACATCAACGACCGCCACCTGCCCGACAAGGCCATCGACGTGATCGATGAAGCCGGTGCGGCGCAGCGCATCCTGGTGCCCAGCAAGCGCAAGAAGACCATCGGCAAGGCCGAGATCGAGGAGATCGTGGCCAAGATCGCGCGCATCCCGCCTGCCAACGTGTCCAACGACGATCGCAGCAAGCTGCAGACGCTGGAGCGCGACCTGAAGAGCGTGGTGTTCGGCCAGGACAAGGCGCTTGAAGTGCTCGCTTCATCTGTGAAGATGGCGCGTTCGGGCCTGGGCAAGGGCGACAAGCCGATCGGCTCCTTCCTGTTCAGCGGCCCCACGGGCGTCGGCAAGACCGAAGCGGCCAAGCAGCTCGCCTACATCATGGGCATCGAGCTGATCCGCTTCGACATGTCGGAGTACATGGAGCGCCATGCCGTGAGCCGCCTGATCGGTGCGCCTCCGGGCTACGTCGGGTTTGACCAGGGTGGCCTGCTGACCGAAGCCATCACCAAGAAGCCGCACGCGGTGCTGCTGCTCGACGAGATCGAGAAGGCACACCCGGACATCTTCAACGTGCTGCTGCAGGTCATGGACCATGGCACGCTGACGGACAACAACGGCCGCAAGGCCGACTTCCGCAACGTGCTCATCATCATGACCACGAACGCTGGCGCCGAGACCATGAACAAGGCGACCATCGGCTTCACCAACCCGCGCCAGGCGGGCGACGAGATGGGCGACATCAAGCGCCTGTTCACGCCCGAGTTCCGCAACCGGCTGGATGCCATCGTCAACTTCAAGGCGCTCGACGAGCAAATCATCCTGCGCGTGGTGGACAAGTTCCTGCTGCAGCTGGAGACGCAACTCGCCGAGAAGAAGGTGGAAGTCACCTTCACCGACACGCTGCGCAAGCACCTGGCCAAGAAGGGCTTTGATCCACTCATGGGCGCCCGCCCGATGCAGCGCCTGATCCAGGACACCATCCGCCGCGCGCTGGCCGACGAGCTGCTGTTTGGCCGCCTGACCGAAGGTGGGCGCCTGACGGTGGACATCGAGATGAAGACCGACGACAAGGGTGTGGAAACGCCCGAAGTGTTGCTCGACATCCAGCCGCTGCCCAAGAAGGAGCGGTCTGCCAAGTCCGAGCCTGCCGAGCCGGAAGAGGCCACGGCAGACTGATCCGGCTGACGCTGTTGCTGGGGGCGCCTTCCGGGGCGCTGCCAGACAGATAAGAAACCCACGGTGAATGCCGTGGGTTTTTTGTTTTCCGGCTTGCGGATGAGGGGACTTTTCGCCTTACCGCCTTACCGCCTTACCGCCTTACCGCCTTACCGCCTTACCGCCTTACCGCCTTACCGCCTTGCCGCCTTGCCGCCACGCGGTCCCCAGGGCGGCCCGCCACGGACCGCCGCACCCGCCCAGTGTCTTCAGGGCGCCTGCAGCCGCTGCAGCAATTCCATCGTCGGATACCCATCGGCCGCCAGGCCCAGGCTGCGCTGGTAGCCGCGCAGCCCGGCGCGGGTGGCGGGGCCCATCACGCCGTCGGGTGTGCCTGCTGCAAAGCCCTTGCGGTTCAGTGCCTCCTGCAGCGTCTGCATCTGCGTGCGGGACAGCGGTTCCAGCTCGCGCGGCCAGGTGCCGGTGACCGGGGCGCCGCCGCCCATCTGGCGCGACAGCAGCGCCACCGCAAGCGCGTAGTTCACCGAATTGTTGTAGCGCAGGATGGCCCGGAAGTTCGCTCCCACCACAAAGGCCGGGCCGCGTGCGCCCGCCGGGGCGGTGATGGAAGCCGCGCCCAGGGCGGGCAGCGGCTGGCCGTCGGCAGACCGTACACCCTCGGCCTCCCACTGCGCCGTGGTCTGCCGCACGGCCGGGTCGGCCCGGGCATGGTCGAAGTTGGCGGGCAGCACCACTTCGGCGCCCCAGGTCTCGCTGGCCAGCCAGCCAGAGCGTGCGAGGAAGTGCGCGGTGGAGGTCAGAACATCGGGGATGCTGCCCCAGATGTCGCGCCGCCCATCGCCATCGGCATCCACGGCGTAGGCCAGAAACACCGAGGGCAGAAACTGCGTGTGCCCCATGGCGCCCGCCCACGAGCCCAGCATGCGCTCGGCCGCAATGTCGCCCCGGTCCACGATGCGCAGCGCCGCCAGCAGCTCGGCCTGGGCCCAGGCGCGGCGGCGGCCTTCGTAGGCCAGGGTGGCCAGCGCGTCCACCGTGCGGAAGCTGCCAAAGTTGCTGCCGTAGTTGCTCTCCATGCCCCAGATGGCGGTGACCACGGTGGCAGGCACGCCGTAGCGCGCGGCAGCGGCCTCCAGCGTGGGGCGGTGCTCGCCCAGTTTGGCCTGGCCCTGGGCCACGCGCTGGGCCGATACCGCGCTGTCGAGATACGCCCAGGGCGTGCGCGAGAACTCGGGCTGGGCCCGGTCCAGCTCCACCACACGCGGCTGCCACTGCGCCTGGCCCAGCACATCGCGCACCGTGTGCGGCGCAATGCCCGCCGCCAGGGCCTGCGCCGCAAAGGCGGTGCGCCAGGCGGCAAAACCGGCGGCGTGGTCATCCGCCTCGGCGGCCACGGTGGTTGCAGCGCCTGTGGTGCTTATGGTGCTTGTGGTTGCAGGTGCCGATGGGGCGCCGGGGCTGGCGGGCTTGGACGGCGCGGGGGCAGGGACCGCTGCGCAGCCCGCCAGCGCCAGGCCCACAACCCCGGCCGTGAACCAGGCTGCGAGTGGCGCGGGCCGCACAGAAGGAGGAGAGGGCGAACGCTGGGGCAGGGCGGCGGTGGCGGTGGTGAATTCAGGGTGAGGGCAATGCATGCGCCATTGTCCCGTGCAGCCATGCCGTTGCCCCGTACGCAGGTGTATCACTGCGTGAATGCCCAGTGAGCGCGCTGAGAGCGCCCTCTGAGCGCCGTGCAGCCGCAGAGTACGCATTGCTATCATTTAGATAGCTGTAAAGGCATGATGGACAGGCGGTAGGGGCATAAAAAGCCTGTAAATCCGGTTACAGTTGCGCCTCTACCCCGCCTTCATCCCCGCCTCGCCCCTGTTTGCCCACCAACCATGGCTGCCCACACCTTCCTCTGGCACGACTACGAAACCTTCGGGGCCAACACGCGCCGCGACCGTCCGGCGCAGTTCGCTGCCATCCGCACCGATGCCGACCTCAACGAGATCGGCGAGCCGCTGATGATCTACTGCCAGCCGGCCAACGACTACCTGCCCGACCCCGAGGCCTGCCTCATCACCGGCATCACCCCCCAGCTCTGCCTGGAAAAAGGCCTGCCCGAGCGCGAGTTTGCCAACCGCATCGAGGCCGAGTTTGCCCAGCCCGGCACCATTGGCGTGGGCTACAACACCATCCGGTTTGACGATGAGATCACGCGCTTCATGTTCTGGCGCAACCTCATCGACCCCTATGCGCGCGAGTGGCAGAACCAGTGCGGTCGCTGGGATTTGCTGGACGTGGTGCGCATGACCTATGCGCTGCGGCCCGACGGCATCACATGGCCGAAGAAAGAAGACGGCGTGACGCCCAGCTTCAAGCTCGAACACCTCTCCAAAGCCAATGGCCTGCTGCACGAAGCCGCGCACGATGCGCTGTCGGACGTGCGCGCCACCATTGCGCTCGCGCGGCTCATTCGTCAGCACAACACCAAGCTGTTTGACTTTGCGCTGAGCCTGCACAAGAAGGACCGTGTGGCCGCCGAGCTGCGCCTGCCCGCCACCGCCATCACCGCGCGGCCGTTTTTGCATGTGTCGGGCATGTTCCCGGTGGAACGCGGCTGCCTGGGCGTGATGTGGCCGCTGGCCAGCCACCCCACCAACAAGAACGAGCTGATCGCCTGGGACCTGGCCCACGACCCGCGCGAGCTGGCCACGCTGAATGTGGACGACATCCGCCTGCGCATGTTCACCCGCACGGCCGACCTGCCCGAGGGCGTGGCGCGCCTGCCCATCAAAACCATCCACCTCAACAAGTCGCCCATGGTGGTGGGCAATGTGAACACGCTCACGCCCGCACTGGCGCAGCGCTGGGGCATCGACCTGGCCCAGGCCGCGCAGCACGCCGAGGTGGCGCGCAGCCTGCCCGACATGAGCGGCATCTGGCCCGCCGTGTTCGCCCGGCCGCAAGAGCCCGCGCCCGATGTGGACCAGGACCTGTATGGCGGCTTTGTGGGCAACAACGACCGGCGCTATTTGAACGACCTGCGCAGCATGTCGGGCGCCAAGCTCGCCGCCGCCCGCACGGGCTTTGACGACCCGCGCCTGACCGAGCTGGTCTGGCGCTACCGGGCGCGCAACTTTCCGCAAACCCTCACCCCCGAAGAGCAGCAGCGCTGGGAGGCGCACCGCGCCGCCTGCCTGTTTGACGGGCAGGGCGGGGCGCGCACGGTGGAGCAGCTGTTCACCGAAATCGATACCCTGTCAGAGACCGCCGACGACGACCGCACGCAGGACATCCTGGGGGCCTTGTACGATTACGCTGAGCACATTGCACCGGAGCGGTAGCTCCTCTCACAGCGGTCCGCGTTCAAAGACATCCATCCGTTCACGCTGAGCGTGCCTGTCCTGAGCTTGTCGAAGGATCGAAGCGCCGCGCAAGGCTTCGACAAGCTCAGCCCGAACGGTTTTAATTGATCGAACGTGAATCCGCATGAGGGGCTGCACGCCTTTCCCTGATGGGGGCGGTGGCATCAGGGCGCGCCAGCGCTGATCGCCCCCGTTGCACGCCGACCCGCCGAAACAAAACAGCCGCAGATTTTTATGACGACACCGCAGAACCAAAGCTTCACCACCCAGATCGTGCATGCCGACCGCCTGGGCGGTGCCGAGCAGGGCGCCATCCACCAGCCCATCCACACCTCGGTGCAATACGGCTACGACAAGGTCGAAGACCTGATCGCCGTCTTCCAGGGCACGGCCAAGGGCGGCTTCAACTACGCGCGCCAGGGCACGCCCACCACGGCGGCGCTGGAGGCCAAGATCACCAAGATGGAGCGCGGCCACGGCACCATCGTTTTCTCCAGCGGCATGGCGGGCATCTGCGCCGTGTTCCTCACGCTGCTCAAGGCGGGCGACCACCTGGTGGCCAGCCAGTTTGTGTTTGGCAACACCAACAGCGTGCTGGGCACGCTGGCCGACCTGGGCGTTGAAGTGACCACGGTGGACGTGACGGACGCCGCCAACGTGGCCGCCGCGCTGCGCCCCAACACCCGCATGGTGTTTGTCGAAACCATTGCCAACCCCGGCACCCAGATCCCCGACCTGGAAGGCATTGGCGCGCTGTGCAAAGCGCATGGCGCGCTCTACGTGGTGGACAACACCGTGGCCTCGCCCTACCTGTTCCGCGCCGCCACGGTGGGCGCGGGGCTGGTGGTCAACTCGCTCACCAAAAGCATCGGCGGCCTGGGCGACGCGCTGGGTGGCGCCATCACCGACACCGGCCTGTACGACTGGTCGCGCTACCCCAACATCTTTGCCGCCTACCGCAAGGGCGACGCCAAGGGCTGGGGCCTGCAGCAGCTGCGCAAAAAGGGCCTGCGCGACATGGGTGGCACGCTGTCGTCCCACGCCGCCCACCAGTTGGCCCTGGGCGCCGAAACCCTGGCCCTGCGCATGGACCGGACCAGCGCCACGGCCCTGGCCCTGGCGCAGTGGCTGGAGGCCCACCCGGCTATCGCGCGCGTGCACTACCCCCTGTTGCCATCGCACCCGCAGCATGCCTTTGCAAAAAAGCACCTCAAGGCGGGCTCGTGGCTGCTGTCCTTCGAGCTGCGCGACCCCGACCAATGCCTGCCCGTGTGCAACCGCCTGCAACTGCCCATCAAGGCCACGGGCCTGGCCGACACGCGCACGCTGATCATCCCGGTGGCGCACACCATCTTCTGGGAGGCCGGCCCCGCCGTGCGCGCAAGCATGGGCATTGCCGACAGCATGATCCGCCTGTCGGTGGGCCTGGAAGAGGTGGAAGACCTGCTGGCCGACTTTGAGCAGGCGCTCGCCGGAGCCTGACAGCATCCTGCCTCGCTTCACCATGCGTTCAAACACATGAACCCGTTCACGCTGAGCTTGGCCTGTCCTGAGCCTGTCGAAGGGTCGAAGCGCCGCGCAAGACGCAGGCAGGCCCAGTCCGAACGGTTCCCACCTATTGCACGCAAATAGGTACTCACCGCCCACCCTCGCCGGGAGCCCCGCCATGGCCACAGCCACCTCCGCACCGCCCGCCAACATCGGCAAATACCGCATCGAGCGCGAACTGGGGCGGGGCGCCAGTGGCATTGTTTACCTAGGGCTCGACGGCTTCCGAGGCCGCAAGGTGGCCATCAAGCAGACCCACGCCCACCTGCTCAAGGTGCCCGAGCAGGCCGAGCGCTACCGCAAGCTGCTGCGCAACGAGGCCGCACTGTCGGGCCGCCTGCGCCACCCCAACATCGTGCGCCTGCTCGATGCCGACGAAGAGGCGGTGCCCCCGTACCTGGTGCTCGAATACGTAGACGGCCAGCCCCTGTCGGCCTTTGCCACGCCCGACGCGCTGCTGCCCATGCCCCAGGTGCTCGACATCGCCTTCAAATGCTGCAACGCGCTGGACTACGCCTGCCGCGAAGGCCTGGTGCACCGCGACATCAAGCCCGCCAACCTCATGCTGGCGCGCGATGGGGATGTGAAGCTGACCGACTTTGGCGCCGCCCTGTCATTGCGCAGCGACGCCACGCAGCTGTCGGGCCTGGTGGGCTCGCCCTCGTACATGTCGCCCGAACAGGTGCGCGAACACGACCTCACGCACCACAGCGACATGTTCTCGCTGGCCGTGGTGGTGTACGAGCTGCTCACCGGCCGCCGCCCGTTTGACGGCGACACCGACTTCGCCACCCTCTACAAGATCAGCCACGAAGCCCCCACACCCCCCAGCCTGCTGCGCGCCGCGCTGCCGCCGCATGTGGACGAGGTGCTGCTGCGCGCCCTGGCCAAAGACCCCGCAGACCGCTTTGCCACCTGGCCCGACTTTGCCCAGGCCCTGCTCGCCGCCCACCGGGGCCTGCCCCGCCAGCGCTCGCAAGACACCGAGGCCGAACGTTTTGCCCGCCTGCGCGCACTGCCGTTTTTTGCAGACTTTCACGATGTGGCCCTGTGGGAGCTGATGCGCCTGGGCAGCTGGCGCCGCCTGGAGCAGGGCACCGTGCTCATGCGCGAGAACACCCCGGGCGACTCGTTCTGCATCCTCATCGAAGGCCAGATCGCCATCAGCCGCCAAGGCTGGAACCTCAGCACCCTGGGCCCCGGCGTCACCCTGGGCGAGATGACCTACCTGCGCCCCGACAACAAAATGCGCACCGCCACCGCCGTGGCCGAAACCGAGGTGCTGGTGCTCAAAGTGCGCAACCCCGCACTGCGCGAGGCGTCGGAGGATTTGCAGTCTCGCTTTGACAAGGCCTTTATCAAGCTGCTGGTGGGGCGGTTGATTGCGACCAATGAGCAACTGGCGGAGTGGGAGCTGGTGGCTGCGCCGGGTGGGGGGATGCAGGAGGGGGTGGGGGATTGAGGGGCCCGGCTGGGAGCGGCCGGGATGCAGCAGTTGCTGAAAGTGAATGGTCAACGTTTGATATCGGAGGCTAGCCCGCACTCGGTGGACGCTGTACTGAATTGCCCATTTCAAAGTCAATGTACCTGTACACAATCGTCGATGTGCCGTCGTTGAAAATCAACTTCGCGGTGCAAAGGAACGAACCATAGGCTGAAGTGACGATGGGGAATCCACGACTTCTGTCATGCGAGGGATAGACCTTGTTTCCCCAGAAGCTCCCGAAGAAGTACTCGACGGTTACTAGTCCGGTGAAGCTGGTCTTGTGTGGAATCACATAGATCAGGATGTCGTAAAGCTGGCCGTCTTGGCTGGATTTTTGCAAGCGGTGCACCAGCATTACGCCACGCGCTTCCTTGTAAATTTCATGCCGCTGATTTGCGCGGCTCTCGTCGTCTTGATAAACACCGACCCTACTGTCTTCTTTCGAGAAGCTGCCTGGTATAGCAACCAAGCCCGACGCAGACCCAATTTCAAGTCCGCCCACCTTCAAGACCGCACCATCTTTGATACGAACAACAAGCGCCTTGAGAAGACTTGAGATGTGACCGCGAAAGTAGACCATCACACCGAGTGCTATCAGCGCCCAGAGGATGCTTGGTATTGCCGACCACACAGCCAGGTCAAAGATCGATTTCGTTGTGGAGTCTGCCGTTGATGCGGCTGAACTAGCAGCAGCAGCAGATGCTGGTGGCGAAGGCATTGGGTCTCCTTGAGCGGGCTAACGTGATGTTCCCCGCAAAACCTGCGGGACAAGCTGGGCCGTGAGCGATATTCTGGAAATTGACATCCTTCTGGATGTGCCTTGTAGGCTAGGGCTGCAGACGCAGGGCTGTTCAAACATTCAGATATAAGAATCCTGACGGACCCGGCAGGCGACAACTGCGCAAACTATAGCTTGCGAACGGGCAGGGCCGGAGCCCTCCGTAGGCAGCTTTTACACAGTGAGCAAGCCGGGCTTTGAGTCAATGTGGCTCCATCCACCAAACCCCAGGCACGCATCTCCAATTCCTGCTCGACATTGCAAATGCAAATCGTTATCATTTAATCGCCTGAGTACGCCACACCCCGTCCACCGCAAAAGGCTCCTCCAGGAGTTTTGCGATGGATCTGATGGGCACCCCCTCCCACCCCTACACCCCTGACAGCGCCGCTGCCTCCATAGGTCTGCCGCCAGTCCCCGCCACCTTGCCCCAGTGGGAGCGCACCATGCAGCGCGCCCGCGCCGCCGGGCAGATGGGCCAGATGGCCATGGCGCTGGCGTTTGAGCAGCAGGCGCTGGCGCTGGCGTTGCGCCTGGTGCAGCAAACGCCCCCGGCGGGGCGGGAGGACGATTGCATTGCGGCCCTGGTGGTGTCGCACCTGAATGTGGCCGATTTGCAGGTGCAGGCGGCCGAGCCCGATGCGGCGGCGCGTTTGCTGGGCCGGGCCCATGGGCTGCTGCAGAGCCTGGTGGCAGATGGCCGGTGTGGCGCCGCGCTGCGCCAGGCGGCGTGGCGGCATGGGCGCGAAACGCATGCGGCCTTGCTGGCCCATGTGCGCAGCCATGGCCCCCATCCCGCCATTGCCCAGGCGCTGGCCGGGGGCGGGCTTGCTGGCCTGTCGTCCTGACGGCAATGCGGCCGCCTCGCCGCTGTGGCCCGGCTGGCGTGGTTGCACCTTCTTCCCGCACCGGCCAGCGCTGCCCGCGCCGGATGTTGTCCTTGCTTCCTTCTCTCAACCCAACTGAAAAACCATGCCTTACACGCTGCCTGCCTTGCCCTATGCCTATGACGCGCTGGAGCCGCACATCGACGCGCGCACGATGGAGATTCACCATGCCAAACACCACCAGACCTACATCAACAACCTGAACGCCGCGCTGGAGGGCACGCCCCACGCCGATCTGCCCATTGACGAGCTGGTGGCGCGGCTGGTGCTGTTGCCCGAGAACCTGCAGGGCCACGTGCGCAACAACGGCGGCGGGCACGCCAACCACAGCCTGTTCTGGCGCGTGATGTCGCCCCAGGGCGGCGGGCAACCCGATGGCGAGCTGGCGCGTGCCATTGATACCGACCTGGGCGGGTTTGCCGCGTTCAAGGATGCGTTCACCAAGGCGGCGCTTACGCGGTTTGGCAGCGGCTGGGCCTGGCTGTGTGTGGGCGCGGCGGGCCAGCTGGTGGTGGAGAGCACCGGCAACCAGGACAGCCCGCTGATGGCAGGGGCGATGTCGGGCAACACGCCCATCCTGGGGCTGGATGTGTGGGAGCACGCCTATTACCTGCAGTACCAGAACCGCCGCCCGGAGTACATCGCGGCGTTCTACAACGTGATCGACTGGGCCGAGGTGGCGCGCCGCTTTGCGCTCGCACGGGCGTGACCGCTTCGCCCAGCGATTTCTGTTCCTCGACCCACCTGTTGCCCATACCGGAGCCGCCGCCATGCAGATGCCGCCCACTTCGCCCGACACCGCTTTGGACCCCCCCGTGCTTACCACTGAGCACGTGACCCCGCCCGCCGGGCGCGCCGTGGCTTTGCGCTGGCGGCAGTGGCTGGGCCTGGGCATTGTGTTGCTGGGCATCGTGGCCGCCGCTGCCCAGGCGTGGCAGTGGATGGCCAGCCAGCCCACGGTGGAGGCGGCGTGGTGGAGCGGCCTGGTGGCTGCACTGGCCACGGCTTTGGGCACGCTGCCGGTGCTGCTGTCGCAGCGGCTGTCCGAGCGCGCGCAAGACACGCTGTTTGGCTTTGGCGCGGGCGTGATGCTGGCGGCCTGTGCGTTCTCGCTGATCATCCCGGGCCTCCATGCGGCGCGCGGGGCAGGGGCGGGCGCCTGGGGCGCGGGGGCCACGGTGGGCGGGGCCATCTTGCTGGGGGCGCTGGTGCTGCTGTGGATGGAGCGCCTGCTGCCGCACGAGCATTTCATCAAGGGCGTGGAGGGCGCCCCGGCGTCGCGCACGCTGCAGCGCACCTGGCTGTTTGTGTTTGCGATTGCGCTGCACAACCTGCCCGAGGGGCTGGCCATTGGCGTGGCGCATGCGGGCGGCGACCCCCTGCGGGCCAACGCGCTGGCCACGGGCATCGCCATCCAGGATGTGCCCGAGGGCCTGGTGGTGGCCATGGCGCTGCTGGCGGCGGGCTACCGGCGCGCGCTGGCGGTGGGGCTGGGCATGGCATCGGGCCTGGTTGAGCCCCTGGGCGCCGTGCTGGGGGCGGCTGTCGTCAGCGCATCGGCCAGCCTGCTGCCCTGGGGGCTGGGGTTTGCGGCCGGGGCCATGTTGTTTGTGATCAGCCACGAGATCATCCCTGAGTCCCACCGCAAGGGCCACGAGGCCTGGGCCACGGGCGGGCTTATGGTGGGGTTTGTGGTGATGATGCTGCTGGATACAGCGCTGGGTTGAGTTGATTGCTATGTATTTGATAGCTATCAGGGCATGGTGGACGCGCGCAGGGGCCTGTTTTGACTTGGATTTTTCTGTCAGCAGGAACCGTTCGGGCTGAGCCTGCCTGCGCCTCGCGCGGCGCTTCGACAGGCTCAGCGTGAACGGTTTATGTTTTTGAACGGATGCCGCTATCAGCGCCTGTGACGCCAGTGGCCAGTGGTGGTCGGCGGCAGGCACTCAGTGCGCCACGGTTTCCAGCAGCAATTCGTCGATGGGGGCGGGGCGGCCCAGGGCGTATCCCTGGGCAAAGTGCACGCCCAGGCCGGTCAGCAGGTCCACGATGGCCTGGCTTTCGGCAAACTCCGCCACGGTTTTCTTGCCCATCAGGCAGCCGATCTCGTGGATGGACTTCACCATGGCAAAGCTCACGGGGTCGTCGGCCATGTTCTTCACAAACTGGCCGTCGATCTTGAGCGTGTCCACCGCCAGCTCGCGCAGGTAGGCGTATGACGACAGCCCGCTGCCGAAGTCGTCGAGCGCGAACTGGCAGCCCCGTGCGCGCAGGGCCTGGAAGAAGCGGTTGGCGGCTGCCAGGTCGCCCATGGCGGCGGTTTCGGTGATCTCGAAACACAGGCGGTCGCAGCGCACCGGGGTCTGGTCCATGGCCTGCAGCACCTGGCTTAGGAAGGCCGCGTCGCCCACCGACTGGCCCGAGAGGTTGATGCTGCACAGCTCCACCCCGTCCTGGTGTTCGGCCATCCACGCCAGGGCGTTTTTGATGACCCAGCGGTCCACACGGGCGGCCAGCTGGTAGCGCTCCACGGCGGGCATGAACTCTCCGGGCGAGACCAGGCGGCCGTCGGCCGTGCGCATGCGCAGCAGGATCTCGCAACGCAGGCCAGTGGGCTGGCTGCAAGGGGCCGCGCCCAGGCGGGCGATGGGCTGGCCGAACAGCTCGAACCGGTCGTGCTGCAGGGCGTCTTCGATGCGGCTGACCCATTCCATGACGCCGTAGCGCTGCGCCAGTGCCGGGTCGTTCTCGGCATAGACATGGATGCGGTTGCGGCCGCCGTCCTTGGCCACGTAGCAGGCGCTGTCGGCTGCCTGCAGCAGGGCGCCCACACTTTCGGTGGTGGCGTCGAGCATCACCGCCCCGATGCTGACGCTCACGCTGAACACATGGTCGCGCCACACAAAGCGGAACGCGGCCAGCTCCTGCTGCATGCGTTCTGCCACCTGCAAGGCCTGCTGCAGATCCTGCTGCCACAGCAGGATGCCGAACTCGTCGCCGCCCAGGCGGCACAGCAGGTCCTGGGGCTGCAGGTGGGCCAGAAACAGGCGCGCCACCTGCCGCAGCAGTTCGTCGCCTGCGGCATGGCCGCAGGTGTCGTTGATCACCTTGAAGTTGTCGAGGTCGAGGTAGCACACGCAGTGGCGGGCCGCGCCATCGCGCGTGGCGGCAAAGGCCTGGGCCAGCAGGTGCTCGAACGCACGGCGGTTGCCCAGGCTGGTGAGCGTGTCGTGCAGGGCCTGGAACTCCATTTCGCGGCTCAGCCGGCTGGCTTCGGTCACGTCACGAAACACCAGCACCACGCCGTCGGCACCCCCGCCGGGGCGCAGCAGGGGGGAGGCCGACAGATCGATCAGCAACGGTGCACCCGCCTGTGGCGTGCACCGCAGCTTGGGGTGGAACTGGGTGCTGCCTTGCGCCAGTGCGCGGCCCACCAGGTCGGGGGCGGTGTCGGTACCGGGCTCGGTGCCCAGGCCCAGCACGTCCTGGTGACTGCGCCCGCAGGCGGCGGCCAGCGGCCAGCCGGTCAGCGCCTGGGCGGCGGGGTTGAGGTATTGCACCAGCCCCGCAGCATCGGTGGTGACCACGGCGTCACTGATCGATTGCAGGGTCACCTGCAGGCGCTCTTTCTGGTGCACCAGCGCTTCTTCGGCCTCGCGCCGCGCGGTCATGAAGCGCACCCGGTCCAGCGCCACGGCCAGGTGTCCGGCGGTGGCCTGCATCAGCGCGATCTGCCAGGGCTTGGGTGGCCGCACGCCTTCTTCGTCGCCATAGGTGCCCATGCCCAGTGCGCCCAGGCGCTGGTCGGCCATGATCAGCGGTACGTTGACGATGGTGCGGTTGTGCAGTGCCGCCACCACGGCCTTGTTGGTGCGGGGGTCGGTGCGCGCGTCTTCCACCACCACGACGTGGGTGGCGCGCAGGAT
The DNA here is from genome assembly GCF_001633105.1 of Acidovorax sp. GW101-3H11. GTDB lineage: Bacteria > Pseudomonadota > Gammaproteobacteria > Burkholderiales > Burkholderiaceae_C > Acidovorax. The sequence continues at coordinate 704,826 of NZ_LUKZ01000009.1, read as the reverse complement.
TTCTTCGATCAGCGCATCCCCTTTCACGGGGATTTTCATGGTCTGCACCTGGCGGCCCAGGGCGCTTTCTTCGCCGCTGGTGGTGTGGGTGAGGAAGTCCAGCATGCCTGAGGCTTCGTCGAAAAGCGCCAGCCAGACATGGCGATAGTCGAAAACGCTTTCGCCCATGGGTTTGACGGCTTCCAGCACGTCGGGCAAGGTCCAGGCGCGCTCCAGGCGCTTGCACAGCTGGAGCAGGGCGTCGGCATGTCGGCGCTCTTCGGCTTCGTGGGGCGCTGCGGGGTGGTGGGGCAAGGTCATGGAACGTGGTGGAGGGCGCTTTCCGGGTGCCCTGGAGCAAGGGTCAAAGTGCTGGATCGCTGCCGTGGCGCCGCTTGCGGGCCCGTGGGCAGAGCATAGGTAGCGCCTCGGTGGTCCGCATGGTGGAAACCACTGAGAGCGGCTCACAAAACTCTTCGGGTGTCGCTGCCGGGCAGCAGGGCAAGCCTGTGGGGGCGGTGTGCCCCCGGGAACAGGCCAAGGCAGTATTTTGCTGCAAATTTCGTAGCTATCTGGGCTTGATGGACGCGCGGTGGGGCCTGATTTGATCCATTTTTTTATCCGAAGAACTGATAGCACACGGCAATGGCCGCCACCACGCCCGCCAGCTCAGCCAGCAGCGCGCAGCCCACGGCGTGCCGCGCCCGCTGAATGCCCACGGCGCCAAAGTACACGGCCAGCACATAGAACGTGGTCTCGGTGCTGCCCTGGATGGTGGCGGCGGCCAGGGCGGCAAAGCTGTCCACGCCCTGGGTCTGCATGGTCTCGATCAGCATGGCGCGCGCGGCGCTGCCCGAGAACGGCTTGACCAGGGCGGTGGGCAGCGCATCCACAAACCGGGCGTCGGCGCCCAGCGTGGTCACGCACCAGCGGATGCCGTCCAGCACATAACCTAAGGCGCCCGAGGCGCGGAATACGCCCACGGCGCACAGCATGGCCACCAGGTAGGGCAGCAGGCCCTTGGCCACGTCAAAGCCTTCGCGCGCGCCGTCGATGAAGGCTTCGTACACCGGCACCTTGCGCCAGGCGCCTATCGCCACAAACAGCACCACCAGCGCAAACAGCGTGAGGTTGCCCAGCAGCGACGACAGCGAGGCCAGGGCCGCAGCGCTGAGCGTGGTGAGCAGCGCCATGAAGCCGCCCAGCACCAGCGCCACCGGCAGCAGGTAGGCCAGCACCACGGGGCTCCACAGCGGCAGGCGCTGCACCACGGCCACGCTCAGCAGCCCCACCAGGGTGGATGCGGAGGTGGCCAGCAGGATGGGCAAAAAGACCAGCGTCGGGTCGGGCGCGCCCTGCTGCATGCGGTACATGAAGATAGTGACCGGCAGCAGCGTGAGCGACGACGCGTTGAGCACCAGAAACAGGATCTGCGCGTTGGTGGCAGTGTCGGGCTGCGGGTTCAGCTCTTGCAGCGACTTCATGGCCTTCAGCCCCATGGGCGTGGCCGCGTTGTCCAGCCCTAGGGCGTTGGCGGCAAAGTTCAGCGTGATCAGCCCCAGCGAGGGGTGGCCGCGTGGCACTTCGGGCATGAGCTTGGCAAACAGCGGCGCCAGCCAGCGCGCCAGGGCATCCACAAGGCCCGCCTTTTCGGCGATGCGCAAGAACCCCAGCCACAGTGTGAGCGTGCCAAACAGCAGCACCATCACCTCGACCGACAGCTTGGCCATCTGGAACAGGGCCTGCACCATGGCCGAAAAAATCTCGGCGTTGCCGCCCACCAGCCACTGGGCCAGCGCGGCCACCGCCGCCGTCAGGAAGAAGCCGAGCCACAGGGTGTTGAGCATGGGATGAATGGAGGTGCTGGGGCGGGATGCTGCCGAGGTTACACGCTGGTCGGCGGGGGATGGGCGGGTTGCAACCCGTTTGGCGCCGCCACGACATCGCCAGGGTTGTCCGCACGGGGTGATGGAAGGGCTGCGGGTAAACTATAGGGTTTTGCCGCGCGGGACGACCCACGGCAAACACCCCCCAACCCACACACAAAGGTAACCCCCATGGGCGCGCAGTGGAAAGCAAAGGGCAAGGCACTGGTTGCCGATGCCAAGGGCAAGCTGTTTGGCAAGCTGGTCAAGGAAATCACCGTGGCCGCACGCGGCGGTGCCGACCCGGCCAGCAACTCGCGCCTGCGCCTGGTCGTCGAGCAGGCCCGCAAGGCCTCGATGCCCAAGGACACGCTGGAGCGCGCCATCAAGAAGGGCTCGGGCACCGGGGCCGATGCCGTGAACTACGAGCGCGTGATCTACGAAGGTTATGCACCGCACCAAGTGGCCGTGATGGTCGAATGCCTGACCGACAACGTGAAACGCACGGCGCCTGAGATGCGCGTGCTGTTTCGCAAGGGCCAGTTGGGCACCTCGGGCTCGGTGGCCTGGGATTTCGACCACGTCGGCATGATCGAAGCCGAGCCTGCCGTGGCAGGCGCTGACCCTGAAGAGGCCGCCATTGAAGCGGGCGCGCAAGACTGCGAGCCAGGCGATGAAGAGGGCACCACCACTTTTTGGACCGACCCGGCTGAACTGGACCTGGTGAGCCGTGCGCTGCCCGCCCATGGGTTCAACGTGCTGTCGGTCAAGCTGGGCTACAAGCCCAAGAACCCCGTCAACCCCGCCAACCTCACGGCCGAGCAGCTGGAAGAGGTTGAAAACTTCCTGGCAGCCATCGATGGCAACGACGACGTGCAGAACGTGTTTGTGAGCCTGGGCGGCTGATACACGGTTGATGCACGGCCGCAGGCCCCTGCGGCCTGCGTCATCGCTATCACCGTCGCCACCAGCGCTCACACCACCCACCATTCAATGACTGCAGACCACTACGCCGCCCTCGGGCTGGCGGCCAATGCGTCGCTGGCCGACATCAAGAAGGCCTTCCGGCAAAAGGCCTCGTTCTACCACCCCGACCGCAACGACGCGCCCGACGCTGCCCAGCGTTTTGCCCAGGTGCAAAAGGCGTACGAGGTGCTGTCTGACGACGAGGCGCGCCAGGCCTACGACGACAACCGCCGCCGCAACCTGCTGGACGACCCGCTGCAGACCGCGCAAGAGATCTGGCAGGCCTATTCGGCGCGCATTCTTTCTTCTTCCTGATTTCTTCCTGATCGCCTCTGTGAAACTTTCTCCTTACTTTCATGACCTGCGCTCCGCCTACCAGGCCGAGCTGGACGACCTGGTCTCCGACTCCGAAGGCAACGATGTGCTGCGCAAGCGCCTGGCAGAGAAGCGCAACGAAATCGCCTTTCTGGTGCAGATGATGGAGCTGGCCCCCGAGATGGTGGCCGTGGTGTTTCACCGGGGCTTTCGCTTCACCAAGCCTGCAGCGGTCGAGCAACTGCTGGGCCAGCCCGCCGACAGCCTGCCCGACTGGCACAGCCTGACCCACGCCGTGGCGCTGGAGCCCTGGGCGCAAAGCCTGGCGCAGACCGTGCTGCGCGAGCCCCAGGGCGCGCGTTTTCTGGCGGTGGCGGCCGGGCTGGAATACCTGCAGCAGCACGCCCGCATGGCGCCTGCATCGGCGGCGCATGGCGACAACGATGCCGAGGACGATGGTGAAGACGCCGCCGAGCACGACGACGACTACAACGCGTTGAGCGCCGACGACGCGGTGGACCCGCACAACAGCCGTACGCGCGAAGAGTCCAGCGCCAACTGGCTGGCCGACGCAGGTTTCGACCGGAAAGAATGACCATGAGCAGCAACCAACATCTCGCCCTGATCACCAAAACCACCAGCCTGATTGCGGCCGGTGACATCGTGGGCGCCGAATCGGCCCTGGCCGAGCTGGCCGACACTGACGGCGACGGCGCGCTGATGGTGGTGCTGGACCAGCTGGCACCCAAGGACATCCTGGCCGTGATGCGCGAGTACGACGACTCCAAGGCGTCCGTGGTCAACATGCTGGTCACGCCCGAGCAGTTCGCGCGCGCCATGGTGCTGGAGAAGCAGTACAAGGACCTCACCCACACGCACCTGCGCAACATGGTCAACGCCGTGGTCTTCCGCGACGATGCCGACCCGGTGGAGTTCCTCACCGCCATTGGCGACCTGGAAGGCGGCGCTGAGGCCCTGGCCAACTACTTTGCCGAGAAGTGGAGCCGCATTGAGGCCTTTGCCCGCACCGGCACCTTTGACGCGACCGAAGACTACGGCGTGACGCTGAGCGACGACGAGCTGCTGGCCTCTGGCTACGTGCAGCCGCGCGTGGACCAGGACGAAGTGGCCGACCGCGACTGGATGCAGATGGCCTGGCTGCTGCGCTATGAATGCCGCGACCTGTTCATCGAAATGCTGCTGGTGCTGCGCGCCAAGGCCCGCGCCTTTGACCTGGGCCTGGAAGAGGGCGACGACGCACCCGCCGAGGAAGACGACGGCAAGTTCGAGACCAGCGAGACCGACCGGGGCAAGGCCACGCCTGCGGCCCGCGCCTCTGACGAAGAGTCGGCGATCTGATGATGTCCCAAAGCTCGGCCCTGCAACTCCACGACGCCCGTCCTTTCTTTGAAAAGGCGCTGGTGCACGGCGTGCAGCACGGCATCCTCGATGCGGACCGTCTGGCGGCCATCAACACCGATGCGCCCAAGGGCATGGTGCAGATTGCGCGCTACTTTGGCAGCGAGTTCTTGCGGCCTGAGCTGGAAAAAGCGCGCGACCGCATGGTCAACCTCATCAGCCTGTACCTGCTGGAGACCACGGACGGCGATCTGGCCAAGGCGGCGGTCTCGCTGCGCGACAACTCGTTCCTCTCGCGCTCCAAGGGTGGCTCGGACATGCTCAAGCGCCTGATCGCCATGCCCGAGAGCAGCAACTTCGGCATGGCCGGGTATGCCGATGCCGAAACGCCGCTGCTGGCCGCTTGGTCGCTGCGCAGCCATGCCGACTACCGCGCCGAGCTGGCCCGGCGCAGCCAGATTGCCCAGGCCATCGCCGCCGCCGAGTGGCTGGCCGCGCAGTACGACCTGGACACTGACGAGCTGGAGTCCGCCGGGGCCGACGCCGAGGCCGTGGTCCGCACAGGCCTGCTGACGCAGGCCCTGGCCCCGCAGGCCATGGCGGCGGGCGAATGGCCCAGTGCACCAGCGTTTGAAAAGCTGGTGACGGCGCTGCGCAAGAAAAAGCTGCCCGTGCCCACGGCGCTGCGCCTGCCGCCCGGGCTGCCCCAGCCGCTGCACGACGCCGTGGCGGCGCACTGCAGCGCCGTGCTGGCTGATTTGCCCAAGCTGCTGCAGTCCACCACGCCGCTGCGCACCCTGCTACGGCCCATGGGGGCCTTCCGGGCGCGCTACTTCCTGCTGGACGACCCGCTGGCCGAGGTAGAGGCCCTGCACCACAGCCTGGACGCGCTGGAAGACGACGCCGAACCCCCGCAGCCCGCCAGCAAGACCTGGCTCAAGACCACCGACGGCAACGACGACGAGCATTCGCTGCTCACGCTGTTCCTGTGCCTGGCCGCCGGTGTGCCCAAGAAGACCTTGCTGACGGAGAAAACCGCCGCCAACCTGGTGCGCAAGGCGCGCAAGTCCGGCCTGCAGCCTGCGCTGGCCGCCGACTTCATCCGTGCCCATGCGCCCGGCGTGCACCAGCAGGACTACCTCGCGCTGTGGGCCAGCTTTGTGCAGGACGCCGAGAAAACCTTGCTCAGCGACATGGACTACCAGCTGCACGACGCGCTGGCGCTGCTGCGCCGCGAGTGCAATGTGGCGGGGTAGCCAGCCCCAGGTTTTTGATCGAGGTTCTTGACCCGGGCCTTAACCCAGGTCAAGCAAGCTTGCCCGGCGCACCGGCCCCGGGCAGGGCGCGGCGGCGGCGCGGTTAACATTTGGGGCACCCGCCTGCCCATCTCTTCGTGCACAGCCCCACACTCACCATCCTTGCGGCGCTTTTGACCGCACTTGTCACCGCCGTGCTCTACGCCGTGTGGCATTTCAACAAGAACATCCCCGGCCTGCGCCTGTGGATGTTGTCCTTTCTGTGCAGCTCGATTTTTACCGTGAGCCTGCTGGCGCGCAGCTGGCTGCCCGAGGTGGTGGGGGTGGTCATCTCGCAGGGGTTTGTGGCGCTGGGGGCGTATCTTTGCCTGCTGGCGGGCCGCATGTACATGGGGCGGCGGCCGTTTTCGCACCTGTATGCGGTGGTGGGCATCGGGGTGCTGGTGGCCTTGTCGGTGGTGTTCACGGTGGTGATCCCGCACCTGGGCATGCGGTTTTTGCTGGCGGGGCTGGGCGCAGGTGTCTGCTACCTGCTCACGGCGCGCACCCTGGCGGCAGGGGGCATGCACCGCGTGCCCGCCCGCTACCTGCTGGCGGGGGTGCTCGGCCTGCATGGCCTGTTCCTGCTGCTGCGGCCTGCCTTGTTCACGTTGGGCGGCGCAGGCCCCGGGGCGCTGCCGGGGGCGGGGCCCATGGTGCAGATATCGCAGTTTGTGGTGTTGGAGGCCATCGTGGCCGTCGTGCTGCTGGGGTTTGGCGCGCTGATCCTGGCCAACGAATTCATCACCAGCGAGCTGCGGCACCTGGCCGAGGTGGACCCGCTCACCAGCGTCTTCAACCGCCGCGCATTCTTCACTTTGCTGGACAAGGCAGTGAGCAGCGCCCAGCGCACCCACACCCCGGTGCCCGTGCTGGTGCTGGACCTGGACCTGGGCCACTTCAAGACCATCAACGACACCTGGGGCCACCGTGCGGGCGACGATGTGCTGCGCCACTTTGTGGCCCTGGGCCTGCGCTGCCTGCGCAAGGAGGACGTGATGGGCCGGCTGGGTGGCGAGGAGTTCGCCATCTTCTTGCCCAATGCCGGGGCAGAGGGCGCACGCGCCGTGGCCGAACGCCTGCGGCTGCTGGTCGAATCCCACCCGGCCACAGCGGGCGCGCGGTCGATTCCTCTCACGGTGAGCATCGGCATTGCCCTGTGTGGCCCCGGCGACTCGGCGGGCGCCGCGCTGCAGCGGGCCGACGAGGCCATGTACCTGGCCAAGCAACGCGGCCGCAACCGGGTGGAAATGTCGGGCCCTTTAACGCCCGCCGCTGCGCCTGCAGTGGTGGCAACAGCGGCCTGAGTGGAGCAGCTGCGGGATCGCGCTGGGGGCTTGGGCGGCCAGCGCACAGAAACGCCCGCACGTCGCCCAGCAGCCCAATGTCGGCTGCCCGACCTTCAGGGGGGCGTGCGCTGTAGGTGCCCGGCACGGGCCTGCCGCAAAATTGCAGGCCCTGAGGTCACCCCACGTCTTTGACAAGAACACGCCATGGCAGCCACTCCCCCCCGCAGTAGCAGCGTCCCTACCAGCCCGATGGCCCGGCCCCGCAGGGCCTTCCTGCGTGTGGGGGGCGGTCTGGCCGCCGCGGGGGCGGTGGCGGGGGGCGGCTACTTGCTGTACCGGCCTGCCAACGACCGGCAGCTGGTTTTTGCCACCGTGGCCGATGCCATGCGCGAGGTGGAACGCCTGGCCAGCGCCAAGGTGGGCCCACTGGCCCCCGCCATGGCCTGGAACTGGTCGCAGACGCTGGTGCACTGCGCGCAGAGCATCGAGTATTCGCTGCAGGGCTTTCCGGCACCCAAGTCGGCCCTGTTCCAGAACACGCTGGGCGCCGCAGCCTTCAACCTGTTTGCCCTGCGCGGCCGCATGAGCCATAACCTGGCCGAGCCCATCCCCGGCGCCCCTGCGCTGGACGCAGCAGCCCAGGCCCAGGCCGCCCTGGCCCGGCTGCGCAAGGCAGCGCAAGACTTTGCCGCCCACACCGGCCCCTTGCAGCCCCACTTTGCCTATGGCGCCCTCGACAAGGCCCAGTACGAGCAGGCGCATGCCATGCACCTCGCCAACCACCTGTCGGCATTTGATGTGGTGGTGTAGCTATATTTTTGATAGCTATTGGGGTATATCAGACGCGCGCAAAGGCCGTTTTTTGACTCGAATCGCAGGTCGGGTTGGCGCAGCGTAACCCGACGCGGTGGACCGCGCGGAAGATGTCGGGTTACGCCCTTTCGGGCTGACCCGACCTGCGGGTGCTGCGGTGCTGCGGGTGCTGGAGGCTACAAAAAGCCCACGCTGCCCGACCGCCCGGGCAGGCGCAGCTCCGCCGTGGGAGAGGGTTGGCTGGCCACCCGCTGGCCGCGCCGCCACACCCCCAGCCGCGTTGCGCGCAGGCGGATGGCGTCCACCGGGTTGCGCGCATGCAGCAGCACCAGGTCCGCATGGCAGCCGCGCGCAATCCCATAGCCCTCCAGCCCCAGCAGGCGCGCGGGGTTCACCGTCACCGCATCAAAACACTGGCGCATGGCCGCCTGGCTGGTCATCTGGCCCACATGCAGGCCCATGTGCGCGGCCTCCAGCATGTCGGCGCTGCCGCCGCTGTACCAGGGGTCCAGCACGCAGTCGTGGCCGAACGCGACCGTCAGGCCTGCGGCCATCAGCTCGGGCACGCGGGTCATGCCCCGGCGCTTGGGGTAAGTGTCGTGCCGGCCCTGCAGCGTGATGTTGATGAGCGGGTTGGCCACCACGCCCAGGTCGGCCTCGGCCATCAGCGCCATCAGCTTGCTGACGTAATAGTTGTCCATGCTGTGCATGGAGGTGAGATGCGAGCCCGTCACGCGCCCGTGCAGGCCCAGGCGCTGGGTCTCAAACGCCAGGGTTTCGACGTGGCGAGAGTGCGGGTCGTCAGATTCGTCGCAGTGCATGTCCACGCGCTTGCCGCGCTCGGCCGCCAGCTCGCAGAGGATCTTCACGCTCTCGGCTCCTTGGGCCATGGTGCGTTCGAAGTGGGGGATGCCGCCCACCACGTCCACGCCCATGTCCAGCGCGCGTTTCAGGTTGGCCAGCCCACCGGGCGCGCGCAGCACGCCGTCTTGCGGAAAGGCCACCAGCTGCAAATCCAGGTACGGCGATACGCGCTGTTTCACATCCAGCAGCGCCTCCACTGGCAGCAAGCTGGGGTGGCTGGTGTCCACATGGCTGCGGATGGCCAGCAGCCCGCGCGCCACGGCCATGTCGCAATAGCGCAGGGCGCGCTCTACGATGGCCTCGTGCGTCAGCGTGGGCTTGAGCTCGCCCCACAGCGCAATGCCTTCGAGCAGCGTGCCGCTTTCGTTCACACGCGGCTGGCCGTAGCTCAGGGTCGAATCCATGTGGAAATGCGCGTCCACAAACGGGGGGCTGACCAGCAGGCCGCCTGCGTCCACCGTTTCGTGCGCGGGGGCTTGCAGGCCTTCGGTCACTTCGGTGATGCGGCCGTTTTGCACGGCAATCGACATGTTCTGGCGGCCGTCGGGCAGGGTGGCGTTGTGGATAAGCAGGTCGAGCATGGGGAAGGTCTGCGGGTAATGGGGAAGGGGTGAAGGCCTATTTCCAGCGCTTCTGGTTGCTGCGAAAGCGCATGTCGCCCGGCTTGTGTCCGGCGTCGATGGTGATGCGGAACACCTCGCCATCGTGCCCGGATTCTGCGCGCGCCGTGAAGCGGATGCCGCGCCGCGTGGGCAGGCAGTTCATTTGGCTCAGGGTGATGGAGGCGTGGTCGTTGTTGATCTGCGCAAAGCTTTCGGTGTGCACCTCGCTGGCGCTGTCGGTGCCGTCACGCACGATCCACTGCAGGTACAAAAAAGACTGCGCATGCCGCGTGGCATGCACGATGCGGTACATGCCGCCGCCCTCGCCAGGCTGCACGGGCGCGGGCCACTGGCCGCAGACCTTGATCCAGTCCACGTCTGGCGCGGTGCCGAACGAGGTGTAGGGCATGTCCATGCCCAGCGCATGGGCCGACGGCTGGCCGCATGCCAGCGCCAGGCAGAGCAGGGCGCTGCGCCATGGCCGGCTGGGCCGGAGTACTTGGTGCAAAGGAGGGCGCTTCATTTATGCAGTGCAGTGTAGGCAGAGAGGCCGCAGGCGGTGCTGTCGGGTTTCTTCAAGACGCGCGCCTTGTGGCGCGACTAAGCTGCCTGCATGGATCGCCCGGCAACCTGCGGGCGCCCGTGGTCTTCTCGCCGTTTCACCCACCAGGAGCTTTTTCACACCATGCATTTTGGCTACACCATCCTTTACGTCGAAGACGTGCCGCGCACCATCGCTTTTTACGAAGCCGCCTTTGGCCTGCAGCGCCGTTTTGTGAGCGAAGAAGGCGATTTTGGCGAGCTGGACACCGGCGCCACGGCCCTCGCGTTTTCGTCGCTGCAACTCATGGCCCAGCTGGGCAAGAACCCGCAGCGCGCCTCTGCCAGCGCGCCCAGCTTTGAGATCGCCTTCACCACGCCCGACGTGCCAGCCGCCGTGGAGCGCGCCGTGGCCGCAGGTGCGCGCCTGGTGCAGGGCGCCGAACAAATGCCCTGGGGCCAGACGGTGGCCTATGTGGCCGACATCAACGACGCGCTGGTGGAGCTGTGCACGCCCATGGCGCCGCCCCCGGCCGCCTGAGCCACTCTGGCGGTGAGGCACCAGGCAGTCAGGCACGAAGCAGTCAGGCGCCATACCCGGGCTGGGCCACCGTGGTCAGCTGGTCGGGCGAGTGCCGCAACGTGTGCGGCGTGTGGCCCAGCCAGCGCAGGCATTCGCGGCTGAAGTGGGACTGGTCGGCATAGCCGTGGTCTGCCGCAATGGCGACCAGCGGCGCATCGCCAGACAACGCGCAGGCGGCACGGCGCATGCGGGCCAGGGCGCGCCAGTAGCGGGGCGGCTGGCCTGTGGCCTCTGCCAGCATGCGCTCCAGGCTGCGCGGTGAGATGCCCAGCGCACGGGCGGCGTCATCCACGCTGGCGCAGGCTTGCAGTGCTTCCAGCGCTTCTGCGGCGCGTGCATGCAGCACCACATGGTCTTCCAGCGCGCTCAGCACGCGTCCTTCATCCCAGCCGCCGGAGTGCCGCGCCGCACGCGCGGCGGCCAGCAACGCCCGTTCTTCCACCTGCACCCCGGGCCGCAGGCGAAACCCGATCCACTGCGTGGGCCGCAGCGTGTTCACCCGCCGCGCCTGGGTGTCCAGCGGCGTCACCATGCCGTCTGCCTGGCCAGTGGCCGTGTCCAGCCGCAGGACCAGATCGCGGCAGCCATCGGGCAGAACCGTGGTGGTGCCGGGCCCCTGGCTGGTGTGCTGCCAGCGCGCCAGCACGGTGCCGGGCAGCAGCAGCGCGGGCGCCATGTCAGCGCTCCCCCTTGCGGTAAGGCTTCATCAGCGCCTGCGGATACGCCGCCTTGCGCGCCACCAGCACCAGCGCCAGGATGGACAGCAGGTAGGGCAGCATCAAATACACCTGATAGGGCAACCAGGCATCGCCCGCCTGCTGCAGCCGCAGCTGCAGCGCGTCAAAAAAGGCAAACAGCAGCGCACCCAGCAGCGCCTTGCCGGGGCGCCAGGACGCAAACACCACCAGCGCCACGCAGATCCAGCCGCGCCCGTTGATCATGTTGAAGAAAAACGCGTTGAAGGCCGACAGCGTGAGGAACGACCCCGCCACGCCCATCAGCGCCGACCCCGCCACTATTGAACCCGTGCGGGTGGCCGCCACGGAGATGCCCTGGCCCTCGGCCGCCTGCGGGTTTTCACCCACCATGCGCACGGCCAGACCCAGCGGGGTGCGCAGCAGCAGCCAGGCCAAGAGCGGCACCAGCAGCAGCGCCAGCAGCGTGAGCGGAGTTTGCGCAGAGAGGATAGGAATCGGCAGCCACTCCATCGCCGCAAAGGGCTCGATGGTGGGCGGTGTGTTCACCTTGGGGAAGCTCACCCGGTAGCCGTAGTAGCTGAGCGCCGTGGCCAGCAGCGTGATGCCCAGGCCCGAGACATGCTGCGACAGCGCCAGCCCGACGGTGAGCCAGGCATGCAGCAGGCCAAACAACGCGCCCGTGAGCGCCGCCACCAGCACGCCCGTCCACAGTCCGTAGCCCGCATACACCGCCAGCCAGCCGGTGAAGGCACCCGCCACCATGATCCCTTCGATGCCCAGGTTGAGCACGCCAGCGCGTTCGCACATGAGCACCCCCAGCGTGCCCAGGATGAGCGGTGTGGCCACGCGCAGTGTGGCGATCCAGAACGCGGGGTTGGCGAGGATGTCGAGCAGTTCGGTCATGCGGCTGCTCCGGCATGGTTTGCTTTGTTTTTGATAGCTAACAAGGCATGATGGACGCGCGGTAGCGGCCCATTTTTCTTGAAGTTTTGGTGTGAATGAGGGTTCATGTTGCCCTCACTTCCAGCGCACGCGGTATTGGGTCAGCAGCCCCGCCACCAGCACCGCAATCAGCGAGGTCGCCACGATCACATCCGCAATGTAGGTGGGCACGCCCACCGCCCGGCTCATGCTGTCAGCCCCCACCAGCACACCCGCCACAAAGGTGCCCGCCGCGATCACGCCCAGCGGGTGCAGACCCGCCAGCATCGCAATCACGATGCCGCTGTAGCCATAGCCGGGCGACATGTCGGGCGTCACATAACCGGTGCGGCCCGCCACCTCGATGGCGCCCGCCAGCCCCGCCAGCCCGCCCGAGAGCAGTGCGACCAGCACCACGGTGCGGGTGATGGGCACGCCCGCAAACGCCGCCGCCCGCGCGTTGGCCCCGGCGGCGCGAATGTCAAAGCCCGGCACCGTGCGCGCCAGCAGCGCCCACAGCATCACGGCCAGCGAAACGGCCCACAGCAGCCCTGTGTGCAGCCGCGTCTGTGGCACCAGCTTGGCAAGTTCCAGGTCGCCCTGCAGCGCCACACTCTGCGGCCAGCCCATGGAGAGCGGGTCTTTCATCGGCCCATCCAGCAGGGCCGACACCAGCAACAGCATGATGAAGTTGAGCAGCAGTGTGGTGACCACCTCGTCCACCCCCAGCCGCGCCTTCATCAGCGCCGGGCCCAGCAGCAGTGCTGCCCCTGCCAGCGCGGCGGCCAGCATCATGAGCGGGAAGAGCACATACGGCGACCACTCCAGCCCCGTGCCGCCATGCATACCGCCCACGGCCACGGCGGCCAGCGCGCCTGCATAAAGCTGCCCCTCGGCCCCAATGTTGAACAGCCGCGCGCGGAAGGCCACGGCGGCTGCCAGCCCCGTCAGGATCAGCGGCGTGGCGCGGGTGAGGGTTTCGGTCAGTGCGAACACTGAGCCGAACGCGCCTTGCAGCAGCAATGCATAAGTCTGGCCCACGGGGGCCCCGGCCCACAGCACCAGCAGGGCGCTGACGATCAATGTGAACACCACAGCGCCCACCGGCGCCAGCACATAGGCGGCGGGGGAGGTGTGGTTGCGTTTTTCGAGTCTCATGTGGGTTGTTCTTGTTGTTGTCGCTCAATGTGCAGCGCCTGCCATCGCGAGGCCGATGGCTTCGCGCGTCCAGCCTTCTGCGGGCAGGGCCTCGCTCAGGCGCCCGTCATGCATCACTGCCACGCGGTCGCCCAGCGCCAGCACTTCGTCCAGGTCGTCGGAGATCAGCAACACCGCAGCACCACTGTCGCGAGCATTGATGAGCTGCTGCTGCACAAACATGACCGCGCCAATGTCCAGCCCCCAGGTGGGTTGGTGGGCCACGATGAGCTGGGGCACGGGGGCCGAGTTACCCGCTGCGTCCTGTGGCGGCATCAGTGCCCGGCCCAGGATGAGCTTTTGCATGTTGCCGCCCGACAGGGACCGTGCCGGCGCATCGGCCCCGCCGCCGCGCACGTCAAAGGTCTCGGCCACACGCTGTGCATGCTGGCGTGCGGCGCGGCGTTTGACCCAGAAGGCGCGAAACCACGGGTGCGCAAACCAGGGGCCGCGCAGGCGTTCGGAAACCGCGTTCTCCCACACCGGCAAATCGCCCACCACGCCCACGGCGTGGCGGTCTTCAGGGATGCGGGCCACACCCTGGCTGACCAGCCATGCGGGCCGGGCTTGCAGCGGCGCGCCGCGCAGGGTGACCTGGCCGGTGGTGGCTGCACGCACGCCACACAGTACATCGGCCAGTGCCACCTGGCCGTTGCCGCTCACGCCCGCAATCGCCACGATCTCGCCTGCGCGCAGGGTGAGGGACACATCGTTCAACCGGTCGCGCCCTGCGGGGGCGGTGCTGACGTTGGACAGGGTGCAGATGGGCTCGCCCACGTTCTGCGCGGGTCGGCGTTCGGCCGCTTCAATGGCGTGGCCCACCATCCATTGCGCGAGCTGCCCTTGTGTGGTGCCTTGCGCAGGCGCCTCGGCCACCAGCTTGCCCTGGCGCAGCACGGCCACGCGGTGCGATACACGCAACACCTCACCCAGCTTGTGGCTGATGAAGATGATGGACAGGCCCTGCGCCACCATTTGCGCCAGCGTGTCGAACAGTGCCTCGCTCTCCTGCGGGGTGAGCACGGCGGTGGGCTCGTCCAGGATGAGGATGTGCGCGCCTCGGTACAGAGCCTTCAGGATCTCGACCCGCTGGCGTTCGCCCACCGAGAGGCTGCCCACTTTCGCATCCGGGCTGACTGGAAGGCCGAACTGCTGCGACACGGCCAGCAGCTTGGCACGCGCCTCGCTGCGGCGTGAGAAAGGCTGCCACAGCGGCTCGCTGCCCAGCAGCACGTTGTCCAGCACCGTGAGGTTGTCGGCCAGCGTGAAGTGCTGGTGCACCATGCCAATGCCCGCCGCCAGTGCCGCGCGCGGCTGGCCGGGGGGCAGGGGCTGGCCAAAGACTTCGATGCTGCCTTCGTCGGCGACGTAGTGCCCGAACAGGATGGACATCAACGTGGACTTGCCCGCGCCGTTTTCGCCCAGCAGGGCCAGCACCTCGCCGCGTGCGAGGGTCAGGCTGATGCTGTCGTTGGCGACGAGTTTGCCGAAGCGTTTGGTGATGTGGGAGAGGCGAAGTACGTTGGACATATCAGCGGCCCATCAGCCACGCGCTGCCGACCATCGGCTATCACTCCCTCTCCCTTCGCGGGAGAGGGTGGGGGAGAGGGGGTTAGGCGCTGGAATCAAGCACTGCGCCGGTTTCCACGCTCCCCCTCTCCCCAACCCCTCCCCCGCGAGGGGGGAGGGGCTCTGGTGTCGCGGCGAACTCCGCGCTGCCTGCAGTGGCCCAAGACTCCCTCTCCCCTTGTGGGAGAGGGTGGGGGAGAGGGGGCTCTGCGCTGGTACCAAGCACGGCGCTGGTTTCCACGCTCCCTTTCTCTCCAACCCCTCCCCTGCGAGGGGGGCGGAGCTACTGGCACATCGCGAAGGCTGTTGTGGGCTCATGGCGCTCACTTCCAGGCTGCCAGAAACGCTCGCAACACTTTGGCCGAATTGGCTGCCGCCAGGCCCATGAAGGTGCCCATTTCGTTCTCGCCCTCGCCACCCCCGGCCAGGTCGCTCAGCGACCGGAACGCGATGTAGGGCACGCCGTTGCTGTGCGCGACCATGGCGGTGGCGGCGGTTTCCATGTCGAGTACGTTGGCTTCGAAAGTCTTGAATGCGTATTCACGGAAGGCCTTGTTGTCCACAAACGCCTGGCCCGATACGCCGTTGCCGCCCACCACCAGTTGCGGGCGCTGTTTGAGGCAGGTGGCGGCCAGGCAATGCTCCAGGCCCACGTTCTGCAGGCTGCGGGCGGTGGCCAGCATCTTGGGGTCGGCTTCGAACCAGAATTTTTTGCTGAGCTGGGGCTTAGCGGCAGACCGAACCTCGACCGGGCGCGGGTGCATCATGCCGAAGGCGGGCATCGTCAGCTCGTTTTTCATCCACGCGGGGGCGCTGTACTGGCCGGGCTTGTCCTCGCGCGCCATTAGCCATTCCATGTACTGGCCCCACTGTGCGGGCACCGTCACGTCGCCGATGTGCAGGCTGGGGTTCACGCCGCCTGCAATGCCGCTGAAGACCACATGGCTCACGTTGAAGCGGTCCAGCACCAGCTGCGTGTTCATGGCCGCGTTGGTCATGCTGATGCCCGACAGGAACACCACCACGGGCTTGCCTTCGAGCGTGCCGGTGGTGAATTCGACACCGTTGACGCTGTGCTTGGCGGGTTGCTGCACCTGGGGCAGCAGCACCGTCAGCTCAGGGGCAAAGGCGGAGATGACGGCGATGCGGGGTGTGTCGTCCAGCCGGACCGCCGTCTTGCTGGTGGGGCTCGATGCACAACCGGCCAGCGCACCAGCCAATGCCAGTGCTCCCAGCAGCCGGGTGGAATGAGAGGTGATGGAGTAGCGCAACAGGGTGGATGAGGAGGTGGTCATGGGCATACCAGGCAGGGACAGAGACGGACGGATAACGACAACGAAAAGGGCCACCGCGATGAGTGGTGGCCCAGGTATTTACCCGCTTTGTCTCGCATGGGTGATTTGGAGTGGCTGACAAAGCTCAGCGCAGCGGTTCTGGCGAGGCGCTGTGTCGCAGGCAGTACTGCAAGTACGACAAGACGCAGCAACAACGCCAGAAGAGTTTTGTCATCCACTCCGCTTACTTGGCCGTCGATTTAGGCTGGCTGTCGTCCACCTTCACGGTGAACTTGCCCACCAGGATGTCGGCCTCTTTGGCCTTGACCTTGGCGACGATGTCTGCGGGCACCTTCTTCTCGAACGTGCCCAGGGGCGCGAGTTCAGAGCCCTTGTGCTTCATCATCGAATACGGGCCGTAGTCTTCGGCGGTGAACTTGCCTTCCTTGACCAGCTTGAGCGCGCGCTCGATGCTGGGCTCCATGTGCCAGATGGCCGAGGCCACCACCGTGTCGGGGTACTTGTCCTGGGTGTTGATCACGTTGCCGATAGCGAGCTTGCCTTTTTCCTTGGCGGCATCGCTCACGCCAAAGCGCTCGGCATAGAGCACGTCGGCGCCCTTGTCGATCATGGCGAAGGTGGCTTCCTTGGCCTTGGGTGGGTCAAACCAGCTGTTGATGAAGGTGATGGTGAACTCGACCTTGGGGTTGGTTTCTTTGGCGCCCGCCATGAAGGCGTGCATCAGGCGGTTCACCTCGGGGATGGGGAAGCCGCCCACCATGCCGATCTTGTTGGTCTTGGTCATGCCGCCTGCGATCATGCCGCTGAGGTACGCGGGCTCCTGGATGTAGTTGTCGAACACGCTGAAGTTGGGCGCCTGGGGCTTGCCGGATGAGCCGAGCAGGAAGGAGGTCTTGGGGAAGTCCTTGGCCACCTTGCGGGCGGCGGCTTCCACCGCAAAGGCCTCGCCCACGATGAGCTGGTTGCCGCCGGTGGCGTACTCGCGCATCACGCGTTCGTAGTCGGCGTTGCTCACGTTTTCGCTGGCCTTGTATTCGATCTCGCCGCGTGCTTCGGCGGCTTTCAGGGCCTTGTGGATGCGGCTCACCCATTGCTGCTCGAAGGGCACCGTGTAGATCGCCGCGACCTTGAGCTTGGACTGCGCTGTGGCCAGCGAGGGCGCCATCGCCATGGCGGCCGAGAGGGCCAGGGAGGTGCAGAGCAAGCGTCCGGTGAAAAGGCGGCGAGTGGTCATGGTGGGGTTCCTTCAGACAAACGAACAAAGGGTTGGAAGTGCCTTTGTCAAGCAAGGAGCGCGCCAGTAGGCCCCCCGGACTGCGGCAAACCGCTGGCAAGTCTGCCAGAGGAAAGCCACCAGGTGGTAAAAATTTGCGGACGCGGACGGGCCATCATGAAAAAAGCCACCGCCGGGCTCCATGGCCCTGCGGTGGCTGGTGCACGCCAAGGCGACCGTGCGCTTATTTGGTGCCAAAAATCCGGTCACCCGCATCGCCCAGGCCCGGCAGGATGTAGCCGTGGTCGTTCAGCTCGCGGTCGATGGCAGCGGTGAAGATCGGCACGTCGGGGTGGGCCTTCTGCAAGGTGGCCACACCTTCGGGGGCGGCCAGCAGGCAGACGAACTTGATGGAGCGGGGGTTAAGTTTTTTCAGGCGGTCCACACAGGCGGCGGCCGAGTTGCCGGTGGCCAGCATCGGGTCCACCACGATGATGTCGCGCTCGTCCATCTCGGACGGCATCTTGAAGTAGTACTCCACCGGCTGCAGCGTGGCCGGGTCGCGGTACAGGCCGATGTGGCCCACGCGCGCGCCGGGCACCACGTTGAGCATGCCGTCCAGAAAACCGTTGCCCGCACGCAGGATGGAGACCAGCACCAGCTTCTTGCCGTCGATGACCTTGCCGGTCATGGTCTCCAGCGGGGTTTCGATCTGCACGTCCTGCAGCGGCATGTCGCGCGTGACTTCGTAGGCCATCAGCGTGGAGAGTTCGCCCAGCAGGCGGCGGAAGCTGTTGGTGCTCGCGTCCTTCTTGCGCATCAGCGTGAGCTTGTGCTGGACGAGGGGGTGGGTGATGACGGTGACGTTGCTCATGGAGAACCTGAAAGAGGAGGGCCGGAGGGCTGTGCTGGTGCGCAGTCCGCTGGGGCCAGGCTGTAAAAAAGTGGGGGCTAGTCTGCCAGAAACCGGGCGAGGCGCGGCAAATCGACGTTGCCCCCGCTCACGATCACGCCCACATGCTCGCCTTGCAGCAGCTTGGCGCCGTCGTCCTCGCCCGAAAACGCCTGCACGCCCGCAAAGGCCAGGGCGCCCGTGGGTTCAACGACGACCTTCATGCGCTCTGCAAAAAAGCGCAGGGCTTGGATGAGCTGCTGGTCGCTCACGGTGACGATGTCTTCGACATGCTCGCGGATGATGGGGTAGGTGAGTTCGCCCAGGCTTGGGGCCTGCGCGCCGTCGGCAATGGTGTGGGGGTTGGGGATGCGCACGATGTGGCCCGCGCGCAGCGACTGCTGGGCGTCGTTGGCGGTCTCGGGCTCGACGCCGATCACCTTGCACCGGGGCGCCAGCGCCTGCGCGGCCAGCAGGCTGCCCGACAGCAGGCCACCGCCGCCCAGGCAGACAAACAGGTAGTCGAGGTCGGGCACCTCCTGCAGCAGCTCCAGGGCGGCCGTGCCCTGGCCTGCAATCACATGGGGGTGGTCGAACGGCGGGATCAGCGTCATGCCGCGCTCGTGCGCCAGCTGGCGGCTGATGGCCTCGCGGTCTTCGGTGTAGCGGTTGTAGGTGACCACCTGGGCGCCGTACTCGCGCGTGGCGGCCATCTTGGAGGCAGCGGCGTCTTCGGGCATCACCACCAGGGCGGGCATGTCGAGCAGCCGGGCCGACAGGGCAATGGCCTGCGCATGGTTGCCGGCCGAGAAGGTCAGCACGCCGTGTTCGCGCTGCGCGTCGCTGAACTGGGCCAGCGCGTTGTAGGCGCCCCGGAACTTGAAGGCGCCGGTGCGCTGCAGGTTCTCGCACTTGAAGAACAGCTTGGCGCCCAGCCGCTCGTCGATGGTGTTGCAGCGCATCACCGGTGTGTGGTGTGCCACGCCCGCCAACCGCCGGGCGGCGGCGGCCACGTCGTCATGGGTGGGCAGGCTCACAGAGGGGGGCATGCTGGGCACGGTCATGGTGGCGTCCTTGCTGCGGGGCGTGTGCCGCCCCGGGTTGCCACATGATAGCCCTTCGGACCCGGAATAGGCATAAAAATAGCTGCCAACGCGCGATGGGTAAGCGCTAGCAGCTATGAATTTTGTAGTGAATGAGGTGTTTTGCCTCAGCGCCTGGCCTGGCCCCTGGCCCCGTCCCTCAACCCTGTTCGCTGAACCGGATCAGCGGTGTGAGCGCCGGGAACTCACCCGCCCGCTTTTGCTTCATCGCCGTGACGGACTCCATCACATGCCGGTTGCTCCAGATGGCGCCTTGCAGCCAGCCCATCTGGCGCAGGCTGTCTTCCACGCTGTGGTCGCGCGCGTAGTTCACGGCCTGCTTGGTGCCCCAGATGGCGACGGGCGGCTTGCTGGCAATCTCTTGCGCGCATTGCAGCGCGGCGGCCACCATGGCCTCTGGGGTGTCGAAGACTTCGTTGACCAGGCCGTAGCCCTGGGCCCTTTGTGCGCTCAGGCGGCGGCCGGTGTAGGCCAGTTCTTTCACCACACCCAGCGGGATGAGCTTGGGCAAGCGCTGCAGCGTGCCCACGTCGGCCACCATGCCGATGTTGATCTCCTGGATGCAGAAGAATGCGTCGGCCGTGGCATAGCGCACGCAGGCCGTCGTCACCATGTCCACCGCGCCGCCGATGCAGCCGCCCTGGATGGCCATGATCACGGGGATGCGCAGGCTTTCGATGCGGGTGAAGGTGGCCTGCATGTCGGTCAGCAGGTCAAAGATGGCGGCGCGGCCCTCGGGGCTCTGGTCGTCCATGGTGATGGCGCCGCCGAACGTTTCGAGCGCCATGCCCGCGCTGAAGTGTTTGCCGGTGCTGCTGACCACCAGCGCCCGCGCCTCGCCGCTTTTGTTCAGCTGGGCCAGCACCTCATCCAGCTCGCGCCAGAAGGTCGGGTGCATGGTGTTCATGGCCTCGGGGCGGTTCAGCACCAAATGGGCCACATGGTTAGTGATGCTGAGGGAGAAGCAGGTGAGGGTGGTGTTCATGGGCCGTCACTGTAGACCCGCTGGCCGCAGGCGGGTCGTCGCCTGGGTGACTTTGCATGATTTTGGCCGTTTCCGCCTGTCTGTATTGGGTTAATAGCTATAAAAATAAGAGCATTCGTGGGCAGGCGAGTCAGTCGCCGCCCCCGCCGCCGCAGCCACCACCGCCATCGCCCCCGCCGTCCCCTCCATCCCCGCCACCACCGTCCGAGCTTTCGGCGCCGCCAAAGTCGCCCGAACTGCCGCTGTAGCTGCCGTCCGAAAAGCTGGTGCCGCAGTAGCTGTCGCCGCCGCTGCCACCCGCGTCGCTCTTGCGGGCAATGTCAGAACAGTCGGGCACGTAGGTAAAGCCCCCGGCAATGGCGAACTTGGCATCCAGCGCAAACAGCAGGGGCAGGCGGCTGGGGGCCTTGGGGTCGATGGATTCCTCCTTGCACACCCAGTACCAGCAGCGGCGCAGGCCGTCGTTGTGACGGGCCTTTTTGCCCAAGGCCTCGGCCGGGGTGTGGTGCAAAAAGAAGCCCAGGGCGTTGTGGCACCACTGTTTGTAGGCCTGCGTGTGCAGGATGAACTCATGCCACAGCGCATCCACGGCCCTCGATGGCATGGCCACAAAGTCCTTGTTGCTGCGCAGGCAGGCCATGAAGAACTGGCGCAGGCCACGCTCCACCAGCTCGCAGTCGCGGGGGCTCAGATGGGGGTAGGTCTCGCGCAGCTTGCGCTGCAGAAAGCGGGGCAGGGGGGCTTCGCGGATGTAGCGCTCGCGCACGGCGGTGGTCCAGCGGATCAGCACTACGGTGAGCAGCACCGTGACAAACACATACAGCAGCCAGTTCCACTGGAGCTTCCACACCCCGGCAAACACCCCGATGAAAGCCAGCACCCACAGGACGATGGCCGCCTGGACCACCTTGTTGCCCCAGCGCACCAGGGCGTGTTCGACTCGTTGCATCGTGTCCCTCCTTGTTGTTGTGTGTTTCGGCCATTGCACGGCCGCAATGTGACCGAATCGTGACAAGCGCGTGGCATTGTCGCCAGCCTGTCACAAGGCCACCACACCTGCGGAGGGCTCTGGGCGGTAGCGGGGCGGTGGCTGCCTGGCCGGGCCGCCGCGCTACCCCTTCTCCGTTCAGCGGCGCTTGCTGCCGCCGCCGAAGATGCCGCCCAGCACACCGCGCAGGATCTCCTTGCCCACGTTGGTGCCCACGGTGCGCACGGCCGACTTGGCCATGGTCTGCACCAGCCCGTCCTTGCGCCCGCCGCGCGGGCCGGTGGTGCCAAACAGCAGGTCGTTGAGGAAGCTGCTCTCCTGCGGCTGGGCTCCGCCCGGCGCCGTGCCCACGGGGCTGGCGCCGCCCGCTGTGCGGCTGGCAGGCGTGCCCGCCGGTGCGGGCGGGGCGTTTTCGGCGCGGCCCTTGAGCTTTTCGTAGGCGGATTCGCGGTCCACCGTGGTTTCGTACACACCGGCCACCAGCGAGCTGGCCATCAGCGCCTGGCGCTGCTGCGGTGTGATGGGGCCCAGCTGGCTGCCCGGGGGCAGCACGAACACGCGCTCCGTCACGCTGGGGCGGCCCTTGGCGTCGAGAAAGCTCACCAGTGCCTCGCCCACGGCCAGCTCGGTGATGGCGGTTTCGATATCGAGGCCCGGCTTTTGCCGCATGGTGGTGGCCGTGGCCTTCACGGCCTTCTGGTCACGCGGAGTGAAGGCGCGCAGCGCGTGCTGCACGCGGTTGCCCAGCTGGGCCAGCACGCTGTCGGGGATGTCCAGCGGGTTTTGGGTGACGAAATACACGCCCACGCCTTTGGAGCGCACCAGGCGCACCACCAGCTCGATGCGCTCGACGAGCACCTTGGGCGCCTCGTTGAACAAGAGGTGGGCTTCGTCGAAGAAGAACACCAGTTTGGGTTGTTCGGGGTCGCCGATCTCGGGCAGTTGCTCGAACAGCTCCGACAGCATCCAGAGCAGGAACGTGGCGTACAGGCGCGGCGCGTTCATGAGCTTGTCGGCCGCCAGGATGTTCACCACGCCGTGGCCGTCCACGGTCTGCATGAAATCCTGGATGTTGAGCATGGGCTCGCCAAAGAACTCGCTGCCGCCCTGCTGTTCGATCTGCAGCAGCCCGCGCTGGATGGCGCCCACACTGGCGGCGCTCACGTTGCCGTATTCGGTGGTGAACTCCTTGGCGTTGTCACCCACGAAGGTGAGCATGGCGCGCAGGTCTTTCAGGTCCAGCAGCAGCAGTCCGTTGTCATCGGCGATCTTGAACACGAGGTTGAGCACGCCCAGCTGCGTCTCGTTCAGGTTGAGCATGCGGCCCAGCAGCAGCGGGCCCATGTCGGAGATGGTGGCGCGCACCGGGTGGCCCTGCTGGCCAAACACGTCCCACAGCGTGGTGGGGCAGGCCAGCGGGGTAGGCAGATCCAGGCCCCGCTCCTTGAGCACCGCCGCCAGCTTGTCGCCGATCTTGCCCGGCTGGCTGGCGCCAGTGAGGTCGCCCTTCACGTCGGCCATGAACACCGGCACGCCAATGCGCGAGAAGTTCTCGGCCAGGGTCTGCAGAGTGACGGTCTTGCCCGTGCCGGTGGCGCCGGTGATAAGCCCGTGGCGGTTGGCCAGGCCGGGAAGCAGGTGGCATTCAATCGTGTCGTGCTTGGCAATCAGCAGGGGTTCGGCCATTTCGGGTTTCCTCGGGGTGGGGGAACCTCTGCACGCATCGCGCGCCGTGTGCATCTGCGGTCTCGGGCGATCTGCTGCGTTACAAATGCTCGCAATAGCTGTGGCTATTGCTGCGCTTTGTGCCTTGCAGCCCATCCCGATCCGCAGCGCACACTTTCCGCGCGACGCGTGCAGAGGTTCCCAGGGTTCAGCAAAAAGTAAAATCTGCCAGCTAGATTAAATCAATACAAAAGGACTTCTCGTGGCAGGACACAGTAAATGGGCGAATATCCAGCACCGCAAAGGGCGGCAGGATGAAAAACGCGGCAAGATCTGGACCCGCATCATTCGTGAAATCACTGTGGCCGCCCGTGCCGGTGGCGGCGACCTGTCTGCCAACCCCCGCCTGCGCCTGGCGGTGGACAAGGCCAAGGCGGCCAACATGCCCGCCGACCGCATCAAATACAACATCGACAAGGCCACGGGCAACGCAGAAGGCCTGACCTACGAAGAAATCCGCTACGAAGGCTATGGCATTGGTGGTGCGGCCATCATGATCGACACCATGACCGACAACCGCGTGCGCACCGTGGCCGAAGTGCGCCATGCGTTCAGCAAACACGGTGGCAACATGGGCACCGAAGGATCGGTGGTGTTCCAGTTCAAGCACTGTGGCCAGCTCATTTTTGCCCCCGGCACCAGCGAAGACAAGGTGATGGAAGTGGCGCTGGAGGCAGGCGCCGAAGACGTGGTGACCGACGAAGACGGTGCAGTAGAGGTGCTCACGGCCCCGGCCGACTTTGAAGCCGTGAAAAACGCGCTGGAGGCCGCAGGCCTGACGGCCGAGGTGGCGGGTGTGACCATGCGGCCCGAAAACACCATCGAGCTGACCGGCGAAGACGCCGCCAAGATGCAAAAACTGCTGGATGTGCTGGAAGACCTGGATGATACGCAAGAGGTCTACCACAACGCGGCGTTGTGACTTTGCGCCTGCAGATCGCCGCTTTTTTCTTGCCCTGACTTGTTTTCCGACTGATATTTCCCCGAACCCCACCCAGCAGTGCAGCGCTGTGGGCCGGGTTCACCAAAGGTTCCTATGAAAGTACTTGTGATTGGTGGCGGCGGCCGTGAACACGCGATGGCGTGGAAACTGAGCGAGTCCCCCAAGGTGACTAAGGTGTTTGTGGCACCCGGCAACGGTGGCACGGCCTTGAACCCCAAGCTCGAAAACGTGGCGATCTCCGATGTGCGCGAACTGCGCACCTGGGCCCAGGCCGAGAAGATTGCACTGACGGTGGTGGGCCCCGAGGCACCGCTGGCGGCTGGTGTGGTCGATGAGTTTCGCGCCCACAACATGCGCATCTTTGGCCCGACCAAGGCGGCGGCCCAGCTCGAAAGCTCCAAGGCGTTCAGCAAGGCCTTCATGCGCCGCCACGGCATCCCCACGGCCGACTACGACACCTTTACCGACCCCGCCGCAGCCCATGCCTTTGTGGACCGCCTGGGTGCACCCATCGTCATCAAGGCCGATGGCCTGGCTGCCGGCAAGGGTGTGGTGGTGGCCATGACGCTGCAAGAGGCCCACGACGCCGTGGACTTCATGCTGGTGGACAACAAATACGGCGTGACGCACAACGAGGGCGGAGCACGTGTGGTGATCGAGGAGTTCCTCGAAGGTGAAGAAGCCTCCTTCATCGTGCTGTGCGACGGCAAGAACGTGCTGGCCCTGGCCACCAGCCAGGACCACAAGCGCCTGAAAGACGGCGACGAAGGCCCCAACACCGGCGGCATGGGCGCGTATTCGCCCGCCCCCGTGGTCACGGCCGATGTGCATGCCCGCGCGATGCGCGAAATCATCCTGCCCACCATCCGGGGCATGGAAAAGGACGGCATTCCCTACACCGGCTTCCTGTACGCCGGTCTGATGATCGACGCCAAGGGCCATCCCAAGACGCTCGAATTCAACTGCCGCATGGGCGACCCCGAGACGCAGCCCATCCTGATGCGCCTGAAAAGCGACTTCAGCGACGTGATGGCCGCTGCCGCAGACGGCAAGCTCGACCAGATGGAACTGCAATGGGACCGCCGCACCGCGCTGGGCGTGGTCATGGCTGCCCATGGCTACCCCGAGAACCCGCGCAAGGGCGACCCCATCACCGGCCTGCCTGCCGATGCGGACGATGCCGTGGTGTTCCACGCGGGCACGCAGCTCAAAGACGGCGTGGTCAGCGTGACGGGGGGCCGGGTGCTGTGCGTGACCGTGCTGGCGGACAGCGTCAAGCAGGCGCAGCAGCGTGCGTATGACGTGGCGCGTGGCATCCAGTTCGATGGTGCGCAGTACCGCCGCGACATCGGCTTCCGCGCCCTGAAGAGCTGATGGCAGACGCCCAGACTTTGAACCCCGCCGACACGGTGGCCCGTGTGCGTGGCTACCTGGTGGGCCTGCAGGCGCGCATCACGGATGCACTCGAAGCCGTGGAGGGTGAGGGCGGAGCGCGCTTTTTGGCCGATACCTGGAGCAAGCCGCCCGGCGAGCCGCTGCAGGGCGACGGCATCACCAAGATCATGGAAGGTGGCCGGGTGTTTGAGCGCGCGGGCTGCGGCTTCAGCCATGTGCGTGGCCCGCAGCTGCCGCCTTCGGCCACCCAGCACCGGCCCGAGCTGGCGGGTGCGCCGTTCGAGGCCATGGGCGTGTCGCTGGTGTTCCACCCGCGCAACCCGTATGCGCCCACGGTGCACATGAACGTGCGCATGATTGCCGCCGGGCACCCCGGCCAGGCGCCGACCTGCTGGTTTGGCGGTGGCATGGACCTCACGCCGTACTACGGGTTTGAAGAGGATGCTGTGCACTTTCACCGCACCTGCCGCGATGCGCTCAGCGCCTTTGGTGACGACAAGTACCCGCGCTTCAAGCAATGGTGCGACGAATATTTCTTCCTCAAGCACCGCAATGAACAGCGCGGCGTGGGCGGCGTGTTCTATGACGATTTCTCGGAGCTGGGCTTTGAGCAAAGCCTGGCGATGACGCAGTCGGTGGGCGATGCCTTTCTGGACGCCTACCTGCCCATTGTGGAAAAGCGCCAGAACACGCCCTTTGGCGAGCGCGAGCGCGACTTCCAGCTTTATCGCCGGGGCCGCTATGTCGAGTTCAACCTGGTGTGGGACCGGGGCACGCACTTCGGCCTGCAGTCGGGCGGGCGCACCGAGTCCATCCTGCTGTCCATGCCGCCGCTGGTGTCCTGGTCGTACCAGCGTACCGAGGCTGCAGATTCTGTCGAAGCCGAGCTGGCGCAGCGTTTTCTGGTGCGCCGGGACTGGCTGGCCAGCGCTGCTGCGGCAGCGTGCTGACGGGGTAAAAAGCGCAAAAGCTATAATTTCAATAGCTGGCCACGCTTTTTACACAGGCGCAGGAGCCCTGAAACACCCCAAACCAACGCTGCGCCAGGGTGCAACACCGGCGCAACAACACGCAACACCCAAGGCGCAGCCCTATTGGTTGCACGCCGTGTTGCGCGCTATATTGATCTATTCCCTCTCTAATCACCGCCTGATGACCACCTCCACCAAATCGGAAACCGCCGCCAAAAAAGACGTCACCAAACTCCAGCGCGCCATCGTCGATGGCCTGGAAGACGTCAAGGCGCAAGACATCCAGGTTTTCAACACCGAGCATCTCTCGCCGCTGTTTGAACGGGTGATCGTGGCATCGGGCACCTCCAACCGCCAGACCAAGGCCCTGGCCGCCAGCGTGCGCGATGCGGTCAAGGAAGCCGGTTTTTCCAAGCCCCGCATCGAAGGCGAAGACAACGGCGAGTGGATCATCGTGGACTGCGGCGCTGCCGTGGCGCACATCATGCAGCCCGCCATCCGCCAGTACTACCGCCTGGAAGAGCTGTGGGGCGACACCCCCGTGCGCTTGAAGCTGGGCGCGGCCAAGCCCCAGTCCAGCGCCGCCACCGAACTGGCCGAGAAGAAGTCGGCCCAGAAGGCCGCCAAGTCGGGTGCCAAGGCAACGGCCAAGAAGGCAGCGGCCCCCACGGTAGCCGCCCGTTCGGGCAAGGCCACGGTCAAGGCCGTCGCCAAGACCGCTGCGAAGACAGCCGCCAAAACGCCAGTCAAAGCCGCACCCAAGCCAGCAGCAAAAACAACGGCCAAGGCGGCACCCGCCAAGACGGTCGCCAAGACCAGCGGCACGGTGGTTGCCAAGAAGCCCGCAGCCCCCAAGACGCCTGTCAAGACGGTGGTGGTCAAGCCCGGCGGCGCCAAGAAGCCTGCGGCCAAGAAGTCGTCACCTGCCGCCAAGACCCCCGCACGCGCCGCAGCCAAGCCTGCTTCTGCAGCGGCACCCAAGGCGGCTGCCAGCAGCAAGCCCGCCGCCAAGAAGGCCCCGGCCCGCAAGGGTTGATCTGCGGCCGCAGTGCGCCCGGCTGGGTGCGCTGCGGCAACCATCCCCCACGCATCCAGGTTGATCCATGAAGCTGCTTATCGTGGCGGTCGGGCAGCGGGTGCCCGACTGGGCACAAACGGCTTACGACGACTACGCCAAACGTTTTCCCCCCGAACTCAAGGTCGAACTCAAGGCCGTCAAGACCGAGCCACGTGGCTCCAAGACGCTGGAAACGCTCTATGCGGCTGAGCGTGAGCGCATCGAAGCCGCCATCCCGCGCGGCACGCGCGTGGTGGCGCTGGACGAGCGCGGCACCAACCTCACCACCAAGGCCCTGGCCGAACGCCTCAAGGGCTGGCAGCTGGGGGGCGACGATGTGGCGCTGGTCATCGGCGGCCCCGACGGGCTGGACCCGGCGTTTCGCCAGGCCGCGCACGAACGCATTCGCCTGTCCGACCTGACCCTGCCCCATGCCATGGTGCGCGTGCTGCTCATCGAGCAGCTGTACCGGGCCTGGTCGGTGAACGCCGGGCACCCCTACCACCGGGAGTAAAGCGGGTGCCCGTGCTGTTGGCTCTATTTACTATTGTTTTGATAGCTGCTAGCGCTTGATGGTCAGGCGCTGAGGCCGATTTTTATTCAAAATCTGTTCATGCCTGACTTCATCTACCTCGCCTCCCAAAGCCCACGCCGGCGCCAGTTGCTTGAACAGTTGGGTGTGCGCCATGAGTTGCTGTTGCCCAATGTGGACGGCGACGAGCCCGAGGACACCGAAGCCATCGAAGTGGTGCTGCCCGCCGAAGCGCCCACGGCCTATGTGGAGCGCGTCACCGGCCTCAAGCTCGATGCCGCCGTGGCCCGGCGCACCCGCCGGGGCCTGCCGGATGCGCCCATCCTCTGCTCCGACACCACCGTGGCCCTGGGCCGCACCATCTATGGCAAGCCCGACGATGCAGCGCATGCCGCGCGCATGCTGGCCGAGCTGGCGGGGCACGAGCACCGCGTGCTCACCGCCGTGGCGCTGCAGGTGGGCGGCAAGCGGCTGGCGGCGCTGTCGGTGTCGCGCGTGACCTTCGTCGCCATGACACCCGCGCAGATCGACGCCTATGTGGCCACGGGCGAGCCGCTGGGCAAGGCCGGGGCCTATGGCATCCAGGGCCGCGCGGCAGCCTACGTGGAGCACCTGGCGGGCAGCTATTCGGGCATCATGGGCCTGCCGATGTACGAGACCGCACAGCTGCTCCGTGCAGCGGGCTTCTCCCTATAAGCAAGAACAACAAGGTACCAGAGCCATGCAACAAGACATCCTGATCAACTGGTCGCCGCAGGAGACGCGCGTGGCCGTGGTGGAGCACGGCGCCGTGCAGGAGCTGCACATCGAGCGCACGCTGGAGCGCGGCCTGGTGGGCAACGTCTACCTGGGCAAGGTCTCGCGCGTGCTGCCGGGCATGCAGTCGGCCTTCATCGACATTGGCCTGGAGCGCGCGGCCTTCTTGCATGTGGCCGACGTGTGGCAGCGCCAGCCCGATGGCGAGCCGCCCGCATTCGCCCGCAAGACCGAACCCCAGGTGCCCATCGAAAAGCAGGTGTTCGAAGGCCAGGCGCTCATGGTGCAGGTCATCAAGGACCCCATTGGCACCAAGGGTGCGCGCCTGTCCACGCAGATCAGCATTGCAGGCCGTCTGCTGGTGTTCTTGCCGCAGGATGACCATGTGGGCGTGTCGCAGAAGATCCCGCCCGCCGAGCGCGATGCCCTGCGCGCGCGCCTGCAGGCGCTGGTGGGTGACAAGTCCACGGGCGGTGGCGGCGGCTTCATCCTGCGCACCAACGGCGAAGACTCCACCGACGAAGAACTGGCCGAAGACATCGCCTACCTGCGCAAGACCTGGGCGCGCATCAAGGAGGCATCGCTCAAGCTGCCCGCGATGTCGCTGCTGCACCAGGACCTTGATTTGCTGCAGCGTGTGCTGCGTGATCTGGTGGGCGACCACACACAGACCATCCGTCTTGATTCGATGGAGCAGTTCCAGCGCCTGCGCGCGTTTGGGCAGGAGTTCATGCCCGCCGCCGCTGGCAAGCTGCAGCACTACAAAGGCGAGCGGCCGATTTTTGACCTGTACTCCATCGACGAGGAAGTCGCCAAGGCGCTGGGGCGCCGGGTGGAATTGAAATCGGGCGGCTACCTCATCGTGGACCAGACCGAGGCCCTCACCACCATCGACGTGAACACCGGTGGCTACGTGGGTGCGCGCAACTTCGACGACACCATCTTCAAGACCAACCTGGAGGCCGCGCAGGCCATTGCGCGCCAGCTGCGCTTGCGCAACCTGGGCGGCATCATCATCGTGGACTTCATCGACATGGTGCGCGAGGACCACCAGCAGGCTGTGCTGTCGGAGTTCAAGAAGCAGCTTGCGCGCGACCGGGTCAAAACCATGTCCTCCAGCGGTTTTTCGCAACTCGGCCTGGTGGAGATGACACGCAAGCGCACCCGCGAATCGCTGGCCCACATGCTGTGCGAACCCTGCGAGGTCTGCCAGGGCAAGGGCAGCGTGAAAACCGCGCGCAGCGTGTGCTACGACATCCTGCGCGAGATCCTGCGCGAAGCCCGCCAGTTCAACCCGCGCGAGTTCCGCGTGGTGGCCTCGGCCCGGGTGGTGGAGCTGTTTCTGGACGAGGAAAGCCAGCATCTGGCCGGGCTCTCCGACTTCATCAAGAAGCCCATCTCGCTGCAGGCCGAGAGCGCGATGGGGCAGGAACAGTACGACATCGTGCTGCTGTAGTTTGACCGGCGGGCTTGGCGGCAGCTGCCCGCGCCAGCCTTCGATCTGCAGCCAGCCCTTGATCGACCGTCAGGCCTCGATCTGCATCGCCGGGCGCGCCTGCACGCGTTCCAGCCAGGCCTGGACATGGCGGTGCGCCTTCACCGGAGCGCCCAGGTACACGCTGTAGCCCAGCACCGAGCCCACCACCAGGTCCACCAGCGAATAGTGGGCGCCCAGCATCCAGGGCTGCTGCGCCATCCGGGCATCCAGCACCGCCAGCAGCTCGTTCAACCCGCGCATCGCGGCGTCGGCGTGCACCGGGCTGCGCAGGGTTTCGTCCCCCTGCGTGGCCACCTGCAGGCGCACCAGCACTGCGCCATAGGTCACATATGCCCAGGCGCACCACGACAGCGCTTGCAGCGCCTCGGGCGTGCCCGCAGCAGGCCACAGCCCACGCTCCACGCCAAAGCGGTGGCCCAGCCACAGGTGGATGGCCAGGGCCTCGAACATCGGGGCGCCGTCCACGGTCATCGTGGGCACTTTGCCATTGGGGTTCAGGGCGAGGTACTCGGGGCGGCGCTGTTCGCCGGTGCGGATATCGATCTTCACGCGCTCATGCGGCACGCCCAGTTCTGTGAGGGCGCAGGCGATGGGGGTGGCGCTGGACATGGGGTGCCAGTAGAGGACGATGGACATGGAGAACTCCTTGGTTGTGGTGAAAGAAAAGGTGTTGCCACTGTAAAAACCATTGCGGACAATTTCGGTCCTCAATAAAAAGTAAAGTGCCCACATGCTCAGTTCATCGACCCGCCTGTTGCGCCTGCTTTCGCTGCTGCAAACGCGTGCCCACTGGATGGGCCCGGACCTGGCTGAGCGCCTGGAAGTGCACCCTCGCACGCTGCGGCGCGACATCGACCGGCTGCGCCAGCTGGGCTACCCGGTGCAGGCCAGCAGTGGTGTGGCGGGCGGCTATGCGTTTCGCGCAGGGCAGGCCCTGCCGCCGCTGCTGCTGGATGACGAGGAAGCCCTGGCGGTATCGATTGCGCTGCGCACCGCCACGGCAGGGGCGGTGGGGGGCATCGAAGAGCCCGCACTGCGCGCGCTCGTCAAGCTGGAGCAGGCCATGCCCGCGCGCCTGCGCAAACGGGTGGACGCGCTGCGCTCGGCCATCCTGCCGCTCACACGCACGGGGCCGGTGGTAGAGGCCTCGGTGCTGGCCACACTCGCATTGGCTTGCCGTGACCAGTTGCGCACCGAGTTCCAGTACCAGGACAGCCAGGGCCGCAGCGCACAGCGCTCGGTCGAGCCGCAGGGCGTGGTGCACACCGGCCAGCGCTGGTACCTGGTGGCGTGGGACAGGGTGCGCAACGACTGGCGCACCTTCCGCATCGACCGCATCGTGGGCGACCCGCAGGTGGGCGCACATTTCGCGCCCCGGGCCTCGCCCGATGGGGGGGATCTGAAAGGCTACGTGTCACGCTCCATCTCTGCGCCGCACCAGGCCGAACAGGCGCGCGTGGTGCTGCACGCGCCCTACGCCGTCATGTCGCGCCGCATCCCGCCGTCTGCCGGGGTTGTAACCACTCTGGACCAGGGCCAGCGTTGCCAGCTGGAATGCGCAGCCAACGATTCGCTGGTGTACTGGCTGATGGCCCTCGATGTGGAATTCGAGGTGCTGGCTCCCGCCGCACTGAAAGCGCGGCTGCGCGTGGCGGGGGAGCGGGCGCTGCGGTGCGCGCTGTGAAAGCCTGCTGCTAACCCTTGGCGCAGGGGGCTACAGGGTTTTGGTCAGCGTGACGATCACGCGCGACTTGTTCACGTGGCCGAAGAAGGCCTTCTTGTTGGCGCCGACCACGGCTGCACCCAGCGACACGCCACCGCCGAAGTCATACGCGCCACCCACGCTGTAATCCATGTAGTTGGGCACGCCCAGGTCCTTGATGTCGCTGGCAAAGCGGGTAAAGCCCACCGAGGCCTTCACCGTGACGCTGGGCGCCACTTCTTGCGCAAAGCCGAAGTTCAGGTAACCCGTGTTGCGGCCCTTCAGGCCCGAGCCGGACTTGGCACCGGCGAAGCCGAAGTAGTCCTTGGAGATGGTGTGCGAATACTTGGCGGTGAAGGGGCCCATGGTGGCCGCGCCATACAGCTCGGTGGTGTTGCCGTTGCTGTTGCCGGGGTAGATGTAGGTCAGTGCGCCCACATCGAAGTCAGCGCCAGCGGCCTTGAACTTGTAGCCGCCGTACAGATCGGATTCGAGCGAGTTGTTGGTCAGCCAGTCCACGCTGGAGTTCCAGTTGCCCACGTACCAGCCGGACTCGCCGAAGGCGTAGTCAAAACCGCCTTGCAGCGCAGGCTTGACGGCCTTGGCCTTGGTGGCGTCCTGGTCCTGGCCACGGAACTTGTAGTTGGTGGTCAGGCTGACGTTGCCGGTGAGCTGGGCACTGGCCAGCAGGGGCAACGCGGCCAGCAGGGCGGCGGCGAATACTTTGGATGAAGAACCGTTCATGGCAGCAATGTTTGAAAAAAGAACAAGAGCGCAAGCGTAAAAAAGCCCGCGTATAAAGTTCGCAAAAATTGCGCCCCTTTGCGTCAATGTTGCGCAAGTCTGCAGCCGCCGGGCGCGGTGGCTTGTGAGCTGCATCCCCCGACGCCGCCCTCGACGGGCCCGCGTTTTTACGCCGTTTTTACGGCCCTCACCACAGTCTGTGCACACTTTTTACGGCCACCTTCTCAGAATCAAACACCTGTTCTGATGCAGGAGTTGTCGATGGACGTGATTTGGATGGCCGCACTGGCGGCGTTGTGGGTGGTCATGGCCGAGGCCGTGGTTTTGCTGGGCAAGTTCGGCCCGGCCAAGGGGGAGCGTTCATGATCGGCATGGAAATGCTTTACGGCTTTGGCGCCATCGTGGCCTTGGTGCTGCTGGCCTACCTGGTGTTTGCGCTGATCTGCGCGGAGGAGTTCTGACATGGACACCTCTGCCTGGAGCCTGATGGGGCTCTTTTTGATGGTGCTGGGCGTGCTGGCGTGGCCGCTGGGCAAATGGCTGGCCGCAGTGTGTGAAGGCCGCCTGCCAAGGTGGATGCATGCCGCCGAAAAGCCGT
Source organism: Acidovorax sp. GW101-3H11 (assembly GCF_001633105.1). Classification (GTDB taxonomy): domain Bacteria; phylum Pseudomonadota; class Gammaproteobacteria; order Burkholderiales; family Burkholderiaceae_C; genus Acidovorax. The sequence goes on along the minus strand of NZ_LUKZ01000009.1, from coordinate 671,574 downwards.
TGTACAAGCTGGCCGGGGTCGCGCCGGATCAGATGATGCACTGGCGCAGCTATGCGCTGGCGCTGCTGGCGTTCAATGCCATCGGCGCTTTTGCGGTGTATGGCCTGCAGCGTTTGCAGCACCTGCTGCCACTCAATCCGCAGGGCATGGCCGCAGTGTCGGGCGATTCTTCGTTCAACACCGCCATCAGCTTTGTCTCCAACACCAACTGGCAGGGCTATGGGGGCGAGTCCACGATGAGCTACCTCACGCAGATGCTGGGCCTGTCGGTGCAGAATTTCTTCTCGGCGGCCACCGGCATCGCTGTGGCGTTTGCGCTCGCGCGCGGCTTTGCGGCGCGCAGCACCGATGGCCAGGGCTTTGTCGGCAACTTCTGGGCCGATGTCACGCGCATCACGGCATGGGTGCTGGTGCCCATCGCGTTTGTGATTTCCATGGTGCTGGTCGGGCAGGGGGGGATTCAGAACTTTGACGCCTACAAGGATGTGGCCACGTTGGAGCCAACGGCCTATGACGTGCCCAAGCTCGACGCATCGGGCCAGCCGGTGGTGGGCAGCGATGGCGCGCCGGTGATGGAAGCCAAGACAAGCAACACCCAGACCCTGGCCATGGGCCCGGTGGCATCGCAGGAGGCCATCAAGATGCTGGGCACCAACGGCGGTGGCTTTTTCAACGCCAACTCCGCCCATCCTTATGAGAACCCGACGGCCCTGACGAACTTCGTGCAGATGCTGGCGATTTTTCTGATTCCCGCCGCGCTGTGTTTCGCATTTGGCCGGGTCGTAGGCGACCAGCGCCAGGGCTTTGCGATCCTGGCAGCCATGACCGTGATGTTTGTGGTGGCCGTGATTGCGGTGGTTTCCGCCGAGAAAGCCGGCAATCCGCAATGGGTGGGGCTGGGCGTGGAGCAAACCGCCAGCGCCTTGCAGGCGGGCGGCAACATGGAGGGCAAGGAGGTGCGGTTCGGCATCAACGCGTCGGCCCTTTTCGCCGCCGTGACCACTGCAGCCTCATGTGGCGCGGTGAACGCCATGCACGATTCCTTCACGCCCCTGGGCGGCATGGTGCCGCTGGTGCTGATGCAACTGGGCGAAGTGGTGTTTGGTGGGGTTGGCACGGGCCTCTACGGCATGCTGGTGTTTGCCATCCTCGCCGTCTTCATGGCGGGCCTCATGATTGGCCGCACGCCAGAGTACCTGGGCAAGAAGATCGAGGTGCGGGAGATGAAGCTCACCTCGGCGGCCATCCTGGTCACGCCCATTCTGGTGCTGGTGGGCACGGCGATTGCCGTGGCCACGGACGCGGGCAGGGCGGGCATCGCTAACCCGGGCGCGCACGGGTTCTCTGAAATTCTGTATGCGCTGACCTCGGCCGCCAACAACAACGGCAGCGCCTTTGCAGGCCTGTCGGCCAACACACCGTTCTACAACGTGCTGCTGGGGCTGGCGATGTGGCTGGGCCGTTTTGGTGTGATCGTGCCGGTGCTGGCCATTGCGGGTTCGCTCGCGGCCAAGAAGCGCTTGCCTGTCACGGCGGGCACCATGCCCACACACGGGCCGTTGTTTGTCACGCTGCTGATCGGCACCGTGCTTCTGGTGGGTCTTCTCAACTACGTGCCCTCCCTGGCCCTGGGTCCGATGGTGGAGCACCTGATGCTCCGGGTTCAGTGAGGTATGGCAATGATCAAGAAAAAATCTTCTCCCGTTTCGCTGCTGGATGCAGCGCTGATCAAGACCGCGCTCTGGGGCGCACTGGCCAAGCTGAGCCCCTTTGTGCAGTGGCGCAACCCGGTGATGTTCATCGTGTACATCGGCAGCATCTTCACCACGCTGCTGTGGCTGCATGCACTCAATGCGCCTGAGGATGCCAGCATGCGCCCAGCGTTTGTGCTGGCCATCACGGTCTGGCTGTGGTTTACCGTGCTGTTTGCCAATTTTGCCGAAGCGCTGGCAGAAGGCCGCAGCAAGGCGCAGGCCGCCTCGCTGCGCGGGCTGCGCAAGGAGACCTGGGCCAAGAAGCTCAAGGAGCCGGTGCACGGCGCTGCATTTTTGCCCGAGCTGGCCACCAACCTGCGCCGGGGCGACGTGGTGCTGGTGGAGGCGGGCGATGTGATCCCGCTGGACGGCGAGGTGATCGAGGGCGTGGCCTCGGTGGACGAGAGTGCCATTACCGGTGAATCGGCCCCCGTGGTGCGCGAGTCCGGTGGCGATTTTTCTGCCGTGACCGGCGGCACCCGTGTGTTGTCCGACTGGCTGGTGGTGCGTGTGGCGGTGAACCCGGGCGAGTCCTTCCTCGACCGGATGATTGGCATGGTGGAAGCCGCCAAGCGCCAGAAAACGCCCAATGAGATCGCGCTGACCATCTTGCTGGTGGCGCTGACCATCGTGTTCCTGGTCGTCACCGTGACCCTGCTGCCGTTTTCAATCTTCAGCGTGCAGGCCTCGGGCGCGGGCACAGTGGTCTCGCTGACTGCGCTGGTGGCGCTGCTGGTGTGCCTGATCCCCACCACCATTGGCGGCCTGCTGTCTGCCGTGGGTGTGGCTGGCATGAGCCGCATGATGCAGGCCAACGTGATCGCCACCTCGGGCCGGGCTGTGGAGGCCGCTGGCGATGTGGATGTGCTGCTGCTGGACAAGACCGGCACCATCACCCACGGCAACCGCCAGGCCAGCGCGTTTCTGCCAGCGCCGGGTGTGTCCAGATCGCGGCTTGCACGCGCCGCGCTGCTGGCGTCGCTGGCAGATGAGACACCTGAAGGCCGCAGCATTGTGGAGCTGGCCCGCCGCGAGGGTGTGGAAGGCCAGAACCCGCAGGGCGTCAAGCTGGTGCCCTTCACGGCGCAAACCCGCATGAGCGGCGTGGACCTGCCTGCGGGCGAGGGGCAGCCGGAATCTGCGGGCACCATGCTGCGCAAGGGGGCCGTGCTGGCACTGGCCAAACATGTGGAAGCCCTGGGCGGCAAGATGCCGCAGGATGTGATGAGCGCGGCCGACCAGGTGGCCCTGCGGGGCAGCACGCCCCTGGCGGTGGCCGATGGCAACCATGTGCTGGGCATCGTCGAACTCAAGGACATCGTCAAGGCGGGCATCAAGGAGCGCTTCATCGAGCTGCGCCGCATGGGCATCAAGACCGTGATGATCACCGGCGACAACAAGCTCACGGCAGCGGCCATCGCAGCTGAGGCGGGGGTGGACGACTTTCTGGCCGAAGCCACGCCCGAAGACAAGCTGGAGCTGATCCGCAAATACCAGGCCGAAGGCCGCCTGGTGGCTATGACCGGCGACGGCACCAACGACGCCCCCGCGCTGGCCCAGGCCGATGTGGCCGTGGCCATGGGCAGCGGCACGCAGGCCGCCAAGGAGGCGGGCAACATGGTGGACCTGGACTCCAACCCCACCAAGCTGCTGGAGGTGGTGGAGACGGGCAAGGCGCTCTTGATGACGCGCGGCTCGCTCACCACCTTCTCCATCGCGAACGATGTGGCGAAGTATTTCGCGATCGTGCCGGCCATCTTCGTGTCCACCTACCCGCAGCTGTCGGCACTCAACGTCATGCAGCTGGCAAGCCCGTCGTCCGCCATCCTGTCGGCCGTCATCTTCAATGCGCTGGTGATCGTGTTCCTGATTCCCCTGGCCTTGCGCGGCGTGCGCTACCGCCCGGTGGGTGCGGCTGCGCTGCTGCGGCGCAACCTGGCCATCTATGGGCTGGGCGGGCTGCTGGTGCCGTTTGTGGGCATCAAGCTGATTGACTGGATACTGGTGGCCGTCGGGCTGATCTGAGGAGATTCTGATGAAAAACATTCTTCGCCCTGCGCTGGTGCTGTTTGCCTTGTTGAGCGTGTTGACGGGTCTGCTCTACCCGCTGGTGGTGACGGGCGCCGCCCAGGCGGTGTTCCCCCAGCAGGCAGCGGGCAGCCTGGTGCAGCGCAATGGCCAGACCGTTGGTTCGTCGCTGATCGGCCAGAACTTTTCTGACCCCCGCCATTTCTGGGGCCGCCCATCGGCCACGGCGCCCATGCCGTACAACGCGGCGGCGTCCGGTGGCTCCAACCAGGGGCCGCTCAATCCGGCGCTGACCGATGCCGTGAAAGCGCGCGTGGAGGCCCTGCGTGCGGCCGACCCCGGCAACACGGCCCCCGTGCCGGTGGACCTGGTCACGGCCTCGGCCAGTGGCCTGGACCCGCACATCAGCCTGGCTGCGGCGCAGTACCAGGCAGGGCGCGTGGCGCGGGCCCGCAGCCTGCCGGTGGCCAGCGTGAATGCCGTGATTGGCCAGCACGCGGAGCAGCCGCTGTGGGGGCTGCTGGGTGAATCTCGGGTGAACGTGCTGGCGCTGAACCTGGCACTCGATGGCCTGCGCTGATGCGCTCTGACATGCGCGGACATTTACTTGGCACCGATACTCGTTGATGCATGACTGACATCCAGCGCCCCGACCCCGACGCCTTGATTGCGCAACTGCGCGCCCAGGAAGCGCAGACCCAGCGGGGCAAGCTGCGCATCTACTTCGGTGCCAATGCCGGGGTTGGCAAGACCTGGGCCATGCTCAGCGCCGCGCAGCGCGAACGGCGCGCGGGGCGCGACATCCTGATCGGCGTGGTGGAAACCCATGGCCGTGCGGAGACTGCGGCGCTGCTGGACGGGCTGGAGTCCCTGCCCTTGAAGCAGGTGGCGTACCGGGGCCGGACCCTTTCCGAGTTTGACCTGGACGCAGCCCTGGCCCGCAAGCCCGCCATCCTGCTGGTGGATGAACTCGCGCACTCCAACGTGCAGGGTTCCCGCCACGCCAAGCGCTGGCAGGATGTGCAGGAGCTGCTGGCCGCTGGCATCGACGTGTGGACTGCACTCAACGTGCAGCACCTGGAGAGCCTGAATGGCACGGTGGGGGCCATCACCGGTGTGCGCGTGCACGAAACGGTGCCCGACACCGTTCTGGACAACGCTGACGAGGTGGTTCTGGTCGATGCCACGCCCGATGAGCTGATCGCCCGCCTGGGCGCGGGCAAGGTCTATGTGCCCCAGCAGGCCGAGCGCGCGGCGCAAAGCTTCTTCCGCAAGGGCAACCTGATCGCCCTGCGGGAGATTGCGCTGCGGCGCACGGCAGAGCATGTGGAGGACGATGTGCTGGGCTGGCGGGTGGAGCAGTCGGGCGCTTCCGGCAGCCGTGTGGCCAGTGCCTGGAACACCTCGGGCAGCATCCTGGCCTGTGTCGGGCCGCATGAAGATGCGGCGCAGACGGTGCGCACAGCCGCCCGCCTCGCGGGGCAGCTCAATGTGAAGTGGCATGCCGCCTATGTGGAGACACCCCGGCTGCAGCGCCTGGAGGCCGCCCAGCGCGACAAGATTCTGGCCGTGCTGCAACTGGCGCAGGAGCTGGGTGCCGAGACAGCCGTGCTCACGGGCGACCGGGTGGCGCCCGCGCTGGCGGCCCAGGCGCTGCATTTGAACTGCGCCACGCTGGTGCTGGGGCGCCCCGCCGTGCGGGCGGGGTGGCGCAAGCTGCTGGCCGCCAAGGGCGTTGCGCGCGAGTTGGCCGAACGGGCGCCTTCGCTCGACATCGTCGAGGCCGCGCATGCGGGCAGCTCGCGGCGCCTGCCCCAGGCGCTGTGGGACCGCCATGTGGGCCTGGAGGATGACGGGGATGTGGGCGAGCCCGGCGCAGGGCGCTATCGCTGGCAGGGTTTTTTGTGGGCACTGGGCGCCAGCATTGCCGTCACGGTGCTGGCAACGCCGCTGCATGGTTTGCTGGAGCTGACCAACATCGTGATGCTCTACCTGGTGGGGGTGGTCGCGGTGGCCATGCGTTTTGGCCGGGTGCCTGCGGCCATGGCGGCGTTGCTGAACGTGCTGGCATTCGATTTTTTCTTCGTCTCGCCGCGCCTGTCGTTTGCGGTGAGTGATGTGCAGTACATCGTCACGTTTGCGGTGATGCTGGGCGTGGGGCTGCTGGTGGGGCAGCTCACGGCCGGGTTGCGGTTTGCGGCCGGGGTGTCGATCAGCCGGGAGCGGCGGGCCCAGTCCCTGTTTGAGTTGACGCGCGAGCTGTCGGCGGCGCTGGAGACCAGCCAGGTCATCGAGATTGGTGCGGCGGCCGTGCAGGGGCACTTTGGGGGCCGCGCCGTGGTGGTGGCGCTGGACGCGTCAGACCGCCTTCAGTACCCCGACGATTTGCCGCCGGGCTTTGACAAAAGCGTGGCGGACTGGACCATGCGCCAGGGCCAGAGCGCCGGGCTGGCGACCAGCACCCTGGCTGCGCAAACCTGGCGCTACGTGCCGCTGAAGGCCCCCATGCGCGTGCGGGGCGTGCTGGCGCTGGAGCCCGCCCAGCCCCGCTGGCTGCTGATCCCGGAACAGGCGCAGCAGTTGGACACCCTGGCGCGGCAGATCGCGATTGCCCTGGAGCGTGTGCACTATGTGGACATTGCGCAGCAGGCTGTGGTGGACATGGAGTCGGAGCGGCTGCGCAATGCCCTGCTGGGCGCGGTGTCGCACGATGTGCGTACGCCTCTCACGGCGCTGATCACGCTCGCTGAATCGCTGCAGGCCGCGCCGCCGCAAGAGGCGGGCACCATGGCCAAGGCCATCGTGCACCAGGCGCACCAGCTCAACGCGCTGGTCAGCAACCTGCTGGACATGGCGCGGCTGGAGAGTGATGTGTCGGGGCAGAGCGTCCACTTGCGGCGGGACTGGCAGTCGGTGGAAGAGGTGGTTGGCTCGGCCATCCGGGCCGCCCGGCCAGCGTTGGGCGACATGCCCGTGCGCACCGAGCTGCCCGCCGACCTGCCGCTGGTGGAGTTTGACCCTGTGCTCATCGAGCGCGTGCTGGTCAACCTTTTGGAGAATGCGGCCAAATATGGCGCGGCGCCGGTGGTGGTGAAAGCATCCACCACCGACACCATGCTGGTGCTGAAGGTGCGGGACCATGGCCCGGGCCTGCCCGCCTCGGTGCGAGGCAAAGAGCACACCCTGTTTGAAAAATTCACCCGGGGCCAGGCGGAATCCGCCACCCCGGGCGTGGGCCTGGGCCTGGCGATCTGCAAGGCCGTTGTGCAAGCCCATGGCGGCGCAATTTCTGCCGACAGCGTGGAAGGGGGCGGGGCAGAATTCACGGTGACCCTGGCGCGGCGCGAGCCGCCGCCCGACCCCGGTTTGAGTGAGATGGAGCGGGGCGTTTCTGCCCCCAGATGACAACCATGCAGATACGTACCGTTTTGGTGATCGAGGACGAGCCACAGATCCGGCGCTTTGTGCGCGGCGCGCTGGAGGCTGAGGGCTGGCAGGTGCACGAGGCGGGCACCCTGCGCGAGGGCCTGTCGGCCGCAGGCACCCGCCACCCCGACTTGCTGGTGTTGGACCTTGGGCTGCCCGACGGCGATGGGGTGGAGCTGATCCGCGATGTGCGGGGCTGGTCTGCCGTGCCCATCATCGTGTTGTCAGCCCGCACCGACGAGACCGACAAGATCGCCGCACTCGATGCCGGTGCAGACGACTACCTCACCAAACCGTTTGGCACGGGCGAATTGCTGGCGCGGGTGCGGGCCAACCTGCGCAGACCCCGCGCCGCCACCGGCAACGGGCTGGTGCAGGAGGCGGCGGAGCCCCTGTTCCATTTCGGCGATGTCGAGGTGGACCGCAGCGCGCGCCTGGTGCGCAGGGCCGGGGTGGAGGTGCACCTGACCCCCACCGAGTACCGCATGCTCATGGTGCTGGTGGCCAACGCGGGGCGGGTCATCACCCAAAAGCAGCTGCTGCGCGAGGTGTGGGGCCCCATGCGCTCGGACCAGAGCCACTACCTGCGCATCTACATGGGGCACCTGCGCCAAAAACTGGAGGCCGACCCCGCGCAGCCCCGCCATTTGCTCACCGAGTCAGGGGTGGGATACCGCCTGGCGGTGTAGGGCCGACGGCAGGTGGAGCAGTGCTTCAGCGCCAGCCGGATGGTGGGCGGTCAGTATCACCGGCCCGCCTTGGGGCTGGCGATGGCTGCGAAGTAGAGCGTGTTTGCCGTTGGCGTGTCGGCACCCGAAGCCAGCCCGTTTGCAAAGGGAGGGTGTGGGCAGATGGTGGGGCTGCTTGCACCCGCTCTTTTTTCTGGGGGCAGAAATTCATGATTTTGCTATTAAATGTGTAGCGATTAACGCATGGTGGATGCGCGGAAGGCGGCATTTTTTCTTGTATTTTTTGTCTGTGTCTGCGCCGCGCGCACCAACAGGCGGTCGGCTTGCCTCGGACTTCGTGCCAGCTCATCGGGGCTGGTAGGGCAGTTCTGTATGCCTGGGGGGTGAATGGGGCTGCGACCAGGGCACGCGGGCGAGGCCCCAGTGGCCGGGCAGACGGTGCGATGATTGGCAGGCCCTCTGCCGTACTCCTGCTGCCTTGGCATCCTCCCAAGTCTGGCGTGACCGCCGCAGGCAGACGCTTCATCTTCACACCCCATGACCCAGACAACGCCCCACCCGTCCCCCATCTCGAATCCGCTGGATTCACTCGTCCCCTTGCTGTTTGTCGCGCTCTGGAGCACGGGCTTCATCGGTGCCAAGCTGGGCCTGCCGTACATCGAGCCGCTGACCTTCCTGGGGTTGCGCTTTGCCATCGTCACCGTGCTCATGCTGGCCGTGGTGGCGCTGGTGCGTGCGCCCTGGCCCCCGGCGGGCAGGGCCTGGGGGCACATCGCGGTGTCGGGCCTGCTGGTGCATGGCGTGTACCTGGGCGGGGTGTTCATGGCCATTGGCCACGGGCTGCCGTCGGGCATCACGGCATTGGTGGTGGGGTTGCAGCCGCTGTTGACGGCCCTGGTGGCGGGCGCCTTGCTGGGCGAGAAGGTGCGGCCCGCGCAGTGGGTTGGGCTGGGGTTGGGGTTCAGCGGCGTAGCGCTGGTGGTGGCGGGCAAGGTGGCCACTGTGCCCGCCGGTGCTTTGGCGGGCATGCTGCTGCCCGCGCTGGTGGCGCTGCTGGGTATCACGGCGGGAACGCTGTACCAGAAACGTTTCTGCCCCTCGTTCGATCTGCGCACGGGCTCGGTGATCCAGTATCTGCCGTGCGCGATTGCCATGGCGGTGCTGGCCTATGCCACCGAAACCATGGCGATCACATGGAGCGGTGAGTTCGTGTTTGCGCTGGGCTGGCTGGTGCTGGTGTTGTCGCTGGGGGCGGTGAGCCTGCTGAACCTGCTCATCCGCCGGGGCGGCGCGGTGAACGTGGCCAGCCTGTTTTACCTGACCCCACCCACCACGGCGCTGATTGCCTGGGCCATGTTTGGTGAAACGCTGACCGGCTGGGCGCTGGTGGGGATGGCGTTGGCGGCTGCGGGTGTGTGGCTGGCGCGGCAGACGCGGTGAGGGCGGCGTTTATCAGGGCGCGGCCCTCTGGAAGCACGCAGGGTTGCGCTGCAGTTTGAACGGTTGCGGATCGAATTTGCTATCTTATTTGCAGCATATTCCGCATGCTGGATGCGCGCAGAAGCCCATTTTTTCTATAAATTCACGTACCTCCGGACGGTACTTCGTCCCTCACACGGGGGGATGCACCGCAAGGATGTTCAGCGGCCCTGAGATAGAGAGCCCGCTGAAACCCACGGCGGACTCCAGTGCGGACACATGGCCGCCCTCTGCCCATACATCCACCAGTGCATCTTTCACCCCAAACTGGCAGGCAATGGTGGCGATGCGGAATGCATCCGCGCGGTCGAAAAGGAGCTGTGCCGGCCACCGGACCCGAAACCAGTGCTTGCACTGGAACTCAATGCGCTTCCAGTCCGACGGGCGGCGAATGTGGTTGATGCAGTCCACCTGCTTCGCCAGCAACGCGGCCTCAGTCGGTTGCAGCGCAGAAGCAGCGGCGTGGAGCAAGGCTTTCTCAAACGGTAGCAACTGGTTGGTGGGCGTGGGCGCGACGATGGGCCGGAGAGGTCCGGTCAGTGCAGCCATGGCAACGGCCTCAGAGCTTGCGCAGCCGCTCCAGCGCGGCGCGCAGCGTCTCGTCCTTCTTGGCAAAGCAGAACCGCACCACACGCTGGTCAAACCCGTCGCCATAAAACGCCGACAGCGGAATCGCCGCCACGCCCACTTCGCGGGTGAGCCACTGGCAGAAATCGGCCTCGTTCAGGTCGCTGATGGCCGAGATGTCCACGCACTGGAAGTAGCTGCCGGTGCTGGGCAGCAGCTTGAAGCGCGAGCCTGACAGCCCTTCTCGGAACAGGTCGCGTTTGGCCTGGTAGAACGCGGGCAGCTGCAGGTAGGGCGCGGGGTCTTGCAGGTAGGCGGCCAGCCCATGCTGCACGGGGGTGTTCACGGTGAACACGTTGAACTGGTGCACCTTGCGGAACTCGGCCGTCAGTGCTGCGGGGGCCGCCACGGTGCCGACCTTCCAGCCGGTGACGTGGAAGGTCTTGCCGAAGCTCGACACGATGAAGGCGCGGGCGGCAAGGCCGGGAAAGCGTGCAGCGCTTTCATGCTCGGCGCCGTCGAACACCATGTGCTCGTACACCTCGTCGCTGATGAGCAGGATGTCGGTGGGGGCGAGCAGGTCTTCAAGCTGGCGCATTTCCTCGGCCGTCCAGATGGTGGCGCTGGGGTTGTGTGGGCTGTTGACGAGGATGGCGCGGGTGCGCGGCGTGATGGCGGCGCTGATCTTGGCAAAGTCGGGGCGGAAGGTGCCGGGCGTGAGCGGCACACGCACGGCCTTGCCACCGGCCAGCTCGATGTTGGGCACATAGCTGTCGTAGCAGGGGTCGAGCACGATCACCTCGTCACCCGCGTGCACGATGGCCAGGATGGCGGTGATGATGGCCTGCGTGGCGCCAGCGGTGATGGTGATTTCGGTGTTGGGGTTGTACGCGCGGCCATGCAGCGCCTCAATCTTGCGGGCCACGGCCTCGCGCAGCGCTGGGATGCCGGGCATGGGCGGGTACTGGTTGTGCCCGGCCTGCATGGCGGCGGTGACGGCGTTCACCAGCTCAGGGGCGCATTCAAAGTCCGGGAAGCCCTGGCCCAGGTTGACGGCCTTGTGCTCTGCGGCCAGCGCCGACATCACGGTGAAGATGGTGGTGCCCACGTTGGGCAGCTTGCTGGGGAAGGCGGGTGTGCGGGCGGTGGATTGAGTCATAGCGCAGCAGCGAGGAAAGCGTGGCAATTCTGGAAGAGGTCAGTGTGTTTCGGGCCTAGGTGCAGGTCACAGCTCGTAGTCGTTGACATGGCCAGTCATCGCACGGGCAATCAGCTCGCGGCTCAGGCGGTCGCTGAGCAGCTCGGCAAACTTGTAAACGAAGTTGCGCAGGTAAGCCCCGCGCTTGAAGGCCACGCGCGCCACGCTCTGGCCGAACAGGTGGCCCACGGGGCGCACCACCAGGTCGCCCAGCGGGTCGTCGCGCATGGCCATTTCGGCCACGATGCCGATGCCCAGGCCCAGGCGCACATAGGTCTTGATCACGTCGGAGTCGATGGCTTCGAGCACGATGCGGGGCTGCAGCTTGCGGGCGGCAAACGCGTGGTCGATCTTGCCCCGGCCGGTGAAGGAGGGGTGGTAGGTGATGAGCGCCTCATGGGCGAGGTCGTCCAGACCGATGCGTTCCTTTTGCGCCAGCGGGTGGTCATTGGGCACGACCAGCACGTGTTGCCATTCGTAGCAGGGCAGGGTGACCAGCTCGGGGTAGTCGGCCAGGGATTCGGTGGCCATGCCGATCTCGGCCACCTCGTCGATGATCATGCGGGCCACTTCGTGTGGCGTGGCCTGGTGCAGGCTGATGTTGACCTTGGGGTAGGCCTCGCGCAGGCGGGCCACGGGCACGGGCAGCACGTAGCGGGCCTGGGTGTGCGTGGTGGCGATGCTGAGCGTGCCGCTGTCCTGGGCGCTGAACTGCTCGCCGATGCGCTTCAAGTTGCCCACCTCGCGCATGATGACCTCGATGCTTTTGAGCACATGCTGGCCGGGCTCGGTGATGCGCTTGAGGCGTTTGCCGTGGCGGGCAAAGATGTCCACGCCCAGCTCCTCTTCCAGCTCGATGATGGCTTTGGACACGCCCGGCTGCGAGGTGTGCAGGGCCTTGGCGGCTTCGGTCAGGTTGAGGTTGCGGCGCGCCGCCTCTTGAACGAAGCGGAATTGGTGCAGGTTCATATCTGATATCGCCTAAAGATTTGCATCATTATGCTGCAATCGTCTAAGCGCTATCGGGCGCATCCACAGAATTTTCAGTCCAGCGGAGCCTCGCAGGCGATGTCAGCCATCAGGGCGGTCATGCGCGGGTCTTCGCCGATGGCGGCCTGGACGTGGAACTGCACGCCGGGATGGGCCGCATGCAGTTCCTGCAACAGAACGGGCAGGTCTTCACGCGCATGTTTGCCGGTGCCCAGGAACATGGGAACCACGGTGACGTGGGTGGCGCCCTGGGTGACGAGCCGCTGGGTAGCCTCTGCCAGGCTGGGTGTGCACAGCTCCAGGTAGGCGCAGGCCACAGGGCGCGCTGGGCGCTGCGCCGCGATGTGCGCGGCCACGGCTTCGATGGGGGCGCGCCACAGTGGGTCGCGGGAGCCGTGCGAGAACAGGACGATGGCTTTTTGCATGGGTTGTGGAATGGCGTGCTATGGCGGTCAGCGCCGCAGCACCAGCCAGCCGAAAGCGGCCAGGGAGAGTACGGAATAGATCAACCCCGGCGCGGCGGCCGTGAGCATGGGCGACCAGTTCTGCAGATTGCCTGCATAGCCGAAGACGTTGTTCAGCAGGAAGAAGCTGATGCCCGCCATGACCCCGCCAAACACATAGCCCGCAATCCCGCCAGAGCGGAAATGCAGATAGGCAAAGGGCAGGGCCAGCACCACCATCACCAGGCAGGAGAGGGGGTAGAACACCTTGCGCCAGAACTCGATCTCATACTTTTGCGCGGACTGGCCATTGGCATTCAGGTGCCGGATGAACTGGAACAGGTCGAGCGTGGCCATGCGGTCGGGTTTGAGCAGGGAGGCGGCCACCATGTCGGCGCTGATGCGCGTGGGCCATTGCAGGCTGGGGGTATCCAGGTGCTCCACGCGCGCTTCGCCTTTGCTGTCGGTGGCGCTGTGGTGCTCAAAGCGGCTGCGCTGCACGTTCGTGAGCGCCCAGGCGCCGTCCGAGCCGAACTGGCCAGAGGCAGCCCGCGTCTGCGAGGCGAGGCGCCCTTTGTCGTCGAACTCGAAGATGCGCACATCCAGCATGCCGCCGTTGGGCGTGAGCGCGCGCACGTTGACGGCAAAGGAGTGGTTGTCCTGCCGCTCCTTGAGCCAGGCGCCAGTGGCGCCGGTGGTCAGTTTGCCGAGGTAGCGCACCTTGATGAGCTGGGCCGTGCGGTCGGTGAGCGGGGCCAGATAGTCACCCACGGCAAAAGTCAGCAGCACAAACATGCCGCCCAGGGTGACCAGGGTGCGCAGCGCGCGCCAGGGGCCCATGCCGCTCGTGCGCATGATGGTGAATTCGGAGCTTTGGGCCAGGCGCGCCATCACAAAGATGGTGCCGATGAGCACGGTGATGGGCAGCAGCTCGTAGAGGTGGCTGGGAATGCTGAGCACCACGAACAGCAGGGCGTGCGAGAGCTGGTAGCCCTCGGCCCCGGCGCGGCCCACCCAGCGCAGTTCGTCCACCAGGTCGAAGAAGAAGAACAAAGCCAAGAAACCGACCGTGACAAAGGTGACGGCGGACAGGGCCTCGCGGTGGATCAGGCGGCGGATGGTTCTCATGCGGGCTGCCCTCCCTGTGGCTGGGTGGCACCCGATGGGCGGGGCGGCAGCAGGCGGCGCACGCTCCACTGGTTGTGCCGTATCGCCAGCACCAGCAATGACACGGCCAGCATGCCGCCGTGCAGCAGCACCATGAAGCTTGCCAGACCCAGACGGCCCGCACCCACCCAGCTTTGGCCCAGGGTCATGAGGTTGTAGTAGACGATGAACCCGAACAGCGCAAACACCAGGCTGGTGCTGCGCGCGGCGCGCGGGTTGGCACTGGCCACGGCCAGGCCCAGCAGCACAAAGTTGAGCGCGGCCAGCGCCAGGCCCAGGCGCCAGCCCAGCTCGGCCCGGTAGGCAGGCAGGGGCTGCATGAGCAGGCTGAGGGTGGTACGGGTCTTTACGGCCAGCTCTTCGGCGGAGCCCGGCGAGGCGGCGCCGATGCGGGTGCCGTATTCGGAGAAGTCGCTGATCTTGACGCCGGGCTTGTCGCGCGACGTCTCCAGACGCTGGCCATTGCTGAGCAGCACCATGCGCTCGCCGGCCTGGGTCTCCAGCCGTGCGCTGCGGGCCGAGGTGACGGATTCGCGTGTGCCGTCGTTGGCCGCGATGAACACGTTGTTGGCAGCCTGGGTGTCGGGGCTGTCCTTGTCGATGAAGAACACCCGGCTGCCGTTGGAGGACTCCTGGAATTCGCCGGGTGCAATGCGGTCGATGTCGCTGCGCTGCTCGTAGCGGGTCTTGAGCTCCTGGATCTGCGAGTTGGCCCAGGGCCAGACCAGCAGCGACAGCACGGCAATCACCACCATCACGGGCCAGGCAAATCGCAGCAGGGGCTTGACCAGGCTCAGCAGGCCCCGGCCGCTCGCGAACCAGATCACCATTTCGCTGTCGCGGTACATGCGCGAGAGGGTGCCAACCACGGCAATGAACAGGCTCAGGCTCAGGATGATGGGCAACTGCCCCAGCACGGTGAAGCCCATGACGAGCATCACATCGGAGGGGCTCACGCTGCCTTTGGAGGCCTGGCCGAGGGTGCGGATCAGCATCATGGTCATGACCACGGTCACCAGCACCACAAGCGTCGCGCCGAAGCTGCGTGCCAGCTCTTTGCGAATGGATGAATCGAATAACATTGGCTCAGCGCGTGCTATGCATTTTTGCGTGCGCATCAAAGCGCATGGCCCGCTCAAAAGGAAAACACCGATTATGAACTTTGATCTCAAGACCCTGGATTTGACGGCGGCCGCTTCAGAGAAATGCGACCTGCTGGTGGTACTGATTCCGGAGGGTTTCAAGCCGGGGGCGGACGCCCTGTCTGCCCTGGCGGCGCTGGCGCTCAAGAACGGAGATCTGGCGCTGAAGGCGGGCAAGCAGCTGCAGCTGTACCAGGTGCCCGCCGTGGCCGCGCGCCGCGTGGTGCTGGTGGGTGGCGGTGATGGTTCTGCCCGCGCGCTGCGCCAGGCTGTGCTGGCGGTGGGCGCTGCGATCAAGGCTCCACATACCAAGCGGGTGGTGCTGTGCTGGGCAGGCGCCGCTTCTGCAGATGCCGTGGGCGCTGCCGTGCAGGCGGTGGCCGAGGCCAGCTACGTCTACACCACCACCAAATCCAAGGCAGAAGCCCGCAGCCTGGGCCGCTGTGTGATCGGTGTTGCCAGCCCCACCGAGGTGCGAGAAGGCTTTGACCGGGGTGTGGCGCTGGTGGCGGGGGTAGAGTTTGCGCGCGAATGGGGCAACCGCCCGGCCAACCATGCCACGCCCAGCCTGCTGGCCGATGCCGCCAAGACGCTGGCCAAGCTGCCGCGCATCCAGTGCAAGGTGCATGGCCCGGCCGAGGTCAGCCGTCTGGGCATGGGCTCCTTCATGGCCGTGGCCCGTGGCTCTGAAGAGCCGCTGCGGTTCATCGAGCTGCGCTACAACGGTGCCGCCAAGGACAAGGCGCCCGTGGTGCTGGTGGGCAAGGGCATCACCTTTGACACCGGGGGCATCTCGATCAAGCCCGCGCCTGAGATGGACGAAATGAAGTTCGACATGTGTGGCGCCGCCAGCGTGCTGGGCACGTTCCGCGCCCTGGGCGAGCTGCAACCCGCGATCAATGTGGTGGGGCTGATCCCGGCCTGCGAGAACATGCCCGATGGCCGCGCCGTGAAGCCCGGCGACGTGGTCACCAGCATGAGCGGCCAGACCATCGAGATTTTGAACACCGACGCCGAAGGCCGCCTGGTGCTGTGCGATGCGCTGACCTATGCGGCCCGCTTCAAGCCTGCTGCCGTGGTGGACATCGCCACCCTGACCGGCGCCTGCGTGATTGCGCTGGGTGGCGTGCGCAGCGGCCTGTTTGCCAACAACGACGGCTTGGCCACTGCATTGCAGGAGGCGGGCGAATCCGCACAAGACCCCTGCTGGCGCATGCCGCTGGACGACGACTACGCCGACGGCCTCAAGAGCAACTTTGCCGACATGGGCAATGTCGCCGGGCGTGCGGGTGGCTCCATCACGGCCGCCAAGTTCCTGCAAAAGTTTGTGGGTGACATGCCCTGGGCGCACCTGGACATTGCTGGCACGGCCTGGCGTGGTGGTGCGGCCAAAGGCTCCACCGGGCGCCCTGTGGGTTTGCTGGTGCACTACCTGCTGGCCCAGGCCCACGCAAAGGTGGGCAAGGCGGCGCCCGCACCACGTGCTGCCGTCAAGCCTGCGACCAAGCGCGCTCCCCGGGCCAAGGCAGCCTGATCGAGCGGGCATGCCATGACAGAGGTCGCCTTCCACTTCAACGCGCCAGACAAGCTGGCCTACGCGTGCCGTTTTGCGCGCAAGGTGCAGCGCAGTGGGGCGCGCCTGGTCATCACGGCACCGGCCGAGGCGCTGGAGACCCTGGACCGCATGCTCTGGGCCATGGCACCCCAGGACTTTGTGGCCCATTGCCGCAGCGATGCGGACGAGGAACTGGTGCTGTCATCGCCGGTGCTGCTGGCGGTCGATGCGCGGTCGTCAGCGCACCATGAGGTGCTGCTGAATCTCAACACGGAAGTCCCCGAAGGCTTCGGGCGGTTTGACCGGCTGGTGGAGGTGGTGAGTGCCCATGACGAAGCCGATCGTGCCGAGGCGCGCTCACGCTGGCGCCACTATGCCTCGCGGGGCTACGCCATCACGCGCCATGATCTGGTGCTGAAAGGCGGCTGATGGCCACCCCACCCAAAGCGCCTCCCCGTTTTGTGCCCACACTCACCGAAGTGGTGCAAGTGCCGGGGGCGCCACAGGCCGCGACGGCGGTGGAACCCCGTGCACGCACCACGGTCATGCCACCGCCGCACCCCACCGCACCTTTGGATATGCGGCAACCCGTTGCTACCGCATTGCCCGCTGCGCCCCGGTCGGCACGCCCACCGGCTGCTGTGCCCGCGAGTGGGATGGTTGGTGCCAGTGTGAGTGCCGCGAGGGCTCAGGCACCTGTATCCCAACAGCGCGTGCCGGGCGCTGCGGCAACTGTGCCAGGCGGGCTGCCAATGGCGCGCGCAGCCACCCCTGCGCTGGTGCGCCCCATGCCCGAGGGCATGGAGGAATACATGGTGCACCGTGTCATGCAGCGGGTGGACGTTGTGCTGGATCAACGTCTGCGCGAAGCGATCGCCACGGTGGTGCAAGAACAGACAAGATCGGTACTGCCCAGGTTGCGGGAAGAGATTGAGTCTGTGGTCCGCCACGCGGTGTACGAGGCCGTGGCCGAGGAGCTGGCCAGCGGTGCGCCCACAGCCAGCAAGGGATGACAGGGTATTCCCCTGTGGTTTCCCTCGCATTTAATCGTGTTCCCTAATGATCTGGCCCGTAAATTGCGATATGTTCGCCTGCGTTGAGACACAAGAAGATTCTCAGCGTTTATCTTTACTGGAGATTGATATGCAATTGAAGTTGAAACTGACCGTGGTTGCTGCTATCGCAGCTGCAGCTGGTGTGGCCTCTGCACAAGAGCAGGTGGTCAAGATCGGCCACGTGGCTCCGGTTTCCGGCGCCCAAGCCCACTACGGCAAGGACAACGAAAATGGCGCCCGCATGGCCATTGAAGAGTTGAACGCTCAAGGTGTCACCATCGGTGGCAAGAAGATCAAGTTCGAGCTGGTCGCTGAAGACGACGCTGCAGATCCAAAGCAGGGCACCGCTGCTGCACAGAAGCTGTGCGATGCCAAGGTTGCTGGCGTGGTGGGTCACCTCAACTCCGGTACCACCATCCCCGCTTCCAAGGTCTACAACGACTGCGGCATTCCCCACGTCACCGGCGCTGCCACCAACCCCAACCTGACCAAGCCCGGCTACAAGACCACCTTCCGCATCATCGCCAACGACAACGCCCTGGGCGCTGGCCTGGCGTTCTACGCTGTGGATACGCTGAAGCTCAAGACCGTTGCCATCATCGACGACCGTACCGCTTACGGCCAAGGCGTGGCAGACGTGTTCAAGAAGACGGCCACTGCCAAGGGCATGAAGGTGGTGGACGAGCAGTTCACGACCGACAAGGCCACCGACTTCATGGCGATCCTGACCGCCATCAAGGCCAAGAACCCCGACGCGATCTTCTACGGCGGCATGGACCCCCAAGGCGGCCCAATGCTGCGCCAGATGGAACAGCTGGGCATGGGCAATGTCAAGTACTTCGGTGGCGACGGCATCTGCACCTCTGAAATCGCCAAGCTGGCCGCTGGTGCCAAGACTCTGGGCAACGTGATCTGCGCCGAAGGCGGTTCTTCGCTGGCCAAGATGCCTGGCGGCACGGCCTGGAAGGCCAAGTACGACGCCAAGTACCCCAACCAGTTCCAGGTGTACAGCCCCTACACCTACGACGCTACGTTCCTGATCGTGGACGCCATGAAGCGCGCCAACTCCGTGGACCCCAAGGTCTACACGCCTGAGCTGGCCAAGTCCAGCTTCAAGGGTGTGACCTCCACGATCGCCTTCGAGCCCAACGGTGAAATGAAGAATCCCGCGATCACGCTGTACGTCTACAAGGACGGCAAGAAGACCCCTCTGTAATAGAGAGTCTTCATTTGCAGGGTGCTCAGGTGCCTTGCAAAAAACAAAAAGGCTTCCCTCGGGAAGCCTTTTTGTTTTTGGGCGTGAACCTCCCAGGGTTGTAGTGGGCGTGCGCCTTACCGCCGCACTTGCAATGAACCTGGGTTCACGATGTTGGTCGGTGTGCCCTTGATGAAATTCACCACGTTGTCAAAGGCCGCGCCAAAGTACAGCTCGTAGCTGTCCTGTTCGACATACCCGATGTGTGGCGTGCAGATGCAGTTTTCCAGCCGGAGCAAGGCGTGGCCTTGCAGAATGGGCTCGCTCTCGAACACATCGACAGCAGCCATGCCGGGGCGCCCCCGGTTCAGGGCGGCAATCAGCGCGTCGGGTTCAATGAGTTCTGCGCGCGAGGTGTTGACCAGCAGGGAGGTGGGCTTCATGCACGACAGGTCTTCGAGCGAAATGAGGCCTCGGGTCTCATCGTTGAGGCGCAGGTGCAGCGAGATCACGTCGCACTGCGAGAAGAACTCCTCGCGCGTCGTGGCCGCCTGGTAGCCATCCGTCAATGCCTGCGCACGCGAGCCCTCGCGGCCCCAGACGCGCACATTCATTCCAAACGCCCGGCCATAGCCGGCCACCAGTTGCCCGATGCGCCCATAGCCCCAGATGCCGAGTGTTTTGCCGCGCAGCACGTTGCCCAGCCCAAAATTGGCGGGCATGGACGCGGTCTTCAAGCCGGACTGTTGCCAGGCACCATGCTTGAGGTTGGAGATGTACTGGGGCAGCCTGCGCATGGAGGCCATGACCAGCGCCCAGGTGAGCTCGGCGGGGGCCACCGGGGAGCCCACGCCTTCGGCAACGGCAATACCGCGCTCGGTGCAGGCGGCCACGTCAATGTGGCTGCCGATCTTGCCCGTTTGTGCAATGAGCTTGAGCCGAGGCAGCTTCTCGACGAGCTGGCGGGTGATCTGGGTGCGTTCCCTCACCAGCACGATGATGTCGGCATCCTTGAGCCGCACAGAGAGCTGGCCCAGTCCCTTGATGGTGTTGGTGTAAACCTTGGCGGTGTACGCGTCGAGCCGGGTGGCGCAATGCAGTTTGCGCACTGCATCCTGGTAATCGTCGAGGATCACTATGTTCATCCCGACATTGTGCCTTGGCAGAGATTGCGTACCGCGCCAAGTGGCCGCTTGGCGTACCAAAATCCCCGGCTTTTGGTGACGGAGTGTTGGTGTTGCGCGGCTGGGCATTCCGCCGAGGGGGCGTGAAATTGGGCCGATGGGTTTGAGGCGCTGGTGTCTTTGCTCTCTGACGGCATCCAAGCTTGCGCGCCATCTCCAAAGCATGCACATCCATCACCGTGGGACTGCCATGCGATCTTCGAAAAAACTCCCGACAGTCTTCAGGCCCGCATGGCTTCGGAGGCCACCATGCGGTCCAGCTCGGCGCACACATCGGCCATGCGGCCCGCAATCACCAGGCGGCCGGTGCCAGAGTCGGACACCCGCCGCAGGACCTTGGGCGACCGCAGGCTGCTGGCATGCGAATCTGTGGGCAGCGCTGATAAAAATGCGTGGCGGTGGCTGCCCATGGGGTTGGCCATGGGCAGAAATGACCTGCCCGCTGGTGCAGGCTGCCGGGTGGGTGGCTCGGAGGGGCGCAGCGGAGGCCTGACCGTGAAAGGCCAGTTGCCACGCAGTGGCCGTGGGCCATGCTGCGGGGTTGGCGGGCGCGGGCGGCCCGCTGCTGTTGCGTTGGCATCTGCTGCGGTCTCTGCGCGTGCAGGGTGTACCAGCAGGCGCTTCAGGCCGCGCAGCGGATTTTGCAAGGCGGTCAGGGTGAACAAGGCAAGTCGCATGTGAAAACTCCGAAGGTCGGGGGTTGAACACAGGCAGGATTGCAAAGTGATTTCATGCCATGCAGTTTGCCGGGCCATGGCGGACGTGCGGGTGCCTGTGGTGCAAGAAACTGGCATCACAAGACAGACAACGTCGCCGCACTGGTACGACGGGTGACATGGCATGGGGTCTGCACTGCAGGGCTGGTGTGCTGTAGCCAGCCCACCAAACGCCCGCCACCCGCAGTGCGACCCAAACGGAGTGGCCTACATCAGCATGGTGTTGCGGATGAGCCCCACAGCCAGGCCTTCGATTTCGAAGGGTTCACCGGGCTGGACCACGATCACCGGGTAGTCGGGGTTTTCGGGCAAGAGCTCGATGGCGGTGGCGGTGCGGCGCAGGCGCTTGACGGTGACATCGTCACCCAGCCGCGCCACGATGATCTGCCCGTTGCGGGCCTCGCGGGTGGACTGCACGGCGAGCAGGTCGCCGTCCATGATGCCAGCGTCGCGCATGGACATGCCGCGCACCTTGAGCAGGTAGTCGGGCTTGTGCTGGAAGAGGCTGTTTTCCACACTGTAGGTCTGGTCCACATGTTCCTGCGCGAGAATGGGTGATCCTGCCGCCACGCGCCCCACCAGGGGCAGCACCAGCTGCGACAGGCCTGGAATCGGCAGGCTGAACTGGCTGCCCAGCTGGAGGCTACGGGCCGCATTGATGGAGCGGACCGTGTCACCCCGCAGGCGGATGCCACGCGATGTGCCGCTGACCAGCTCGATCACCCCTTTGCGGGCCAGGGCCTGCAGGTGTTCTTCGGCGGCGTTGGCTGATTTGAATCCCAGCTCGGCCGCGATTTCTGCGCGGGTCGGGGGCGCGCCAGTGCGTGCAATGGCGGTCTGGATGAGATCCAGAATCTGCTGCTGGCGGGCGGTGAGTTTGGGGTTGTCGAGCATGGTGGTTTCCGGTGGCGGCGGTTACAGTGGCGAACAACTGTTTTTTAATCCAGTAACTGTATTTTTCACCAGTTTTTCGGAGTACGCAAGTGAGTGGGCAAAAAATTGTGGTTTTGGGCACCGGAGGCACCATCGCGGGTACCTCGGCGCAGGCGGGGGACAACATTGGCTACACCGCAGCCCAGGTGGGGGTAGAACAATTGCTGGCCGCCGTGCCGGGCCTGCAGGCGCTGGCGGGCGGCACGCTGGTGGTCGAGCAGGTGGCCCAGGTGGACAGCAAGGACATGGACGACGGCGTCTGGCGGGCGCTGGCCCAGCGCTGCGCGCACCACCTGGCGGACCCGGACGTGCGGGGCCTGGTGATTACCCACGGCACCGACACGCTGGAAGAAACCGCCTGGTTTCTGCACGAGGTGCTGGACACCACCAAGCCAGTGGTGCTGACCTGCGCCATGCGCCCCGCGACGGCGCTGACGCCCGATGGCCCGCAGAACCTGCTGGACGCCGTGGCCGTGGTGCTGGCCCCCGGTGCCACCGGGGTGGTGGCCGTGGCGGCCGGGGAACTGCATGCCGCCCGGAACGTGCAGAAGGTCCACCCGTACCGGGTGCATGCTTTCAATTCGGGCGATGCCGGCCCCCTGGGCTGGGTGGAAGAGGGGCGGGTGCGCTTTGTGCAAAATTGGCCTCTTCCGCCTGTTGGACGTGCCTTTACTGCTATCAAAACAGGAATTGAATCCGCCGAATGGCCTTGGGTGGAGGTGGTGCTGAGCCACGCAGGGGCGCGGGCCCAGACCGTGGATGCGCTGGTGCACGCCGGTGTGCGGGGGTTGGTGGTGGCCTGCACTGGCAACGGAACCATTCACCATGCGCTGGATGCCGCCTTGCTGCGGGCGCAGCAGGCCGGTGTGCGCGTGGTGCGGGCCACCCGGTGCGCCGAAGGGCAGGTGCTGCCCAAGCCCGGCGATGTGTTGCCGGATTCCCGGGGGTTGTCTCCGGTGAAGGCGCGGGTGGCCTTGCTGCTTGACCTGCTGCAGGCGCACTGACGGGGCTGGCTGCCTTATTTACAGATATGTTCGCAGCACTCAAGACACATGCCTGGGCCTATCCGGCGTTGGAGGTGGTGCACATCGTGGGCATCGCGTTGCTGCTGGGCAACCTGGTGTTGCTGGAGCTGCGGGTGTTTGGCCGGGGCACGGCGCTGCCGGTGAAGGACCTGGCCCGGCTGAGCCTGTCGCTGGCGCTGTGCGGTTTCGCACTGGCCGCCGCCTCGGGCCTGCTGATGTTTGCCACGCAGCCTGCCGAGCTGCTCAGCAACCGGGCATTCACCTTGAAGATGCTGTTGTTGATGCTTGCCGGGTGCAATGCCGCATGGTTTCATGGGCGCGGTTCGCTCACGCGGCTCGATGCCCTGGCCCGCGCGCAAATGCTGGCATCCACGCTGGTCTGGCTGGCCGTGGTGGTGTGTGGCCGCTGGATCGCCTATCTGTAAAACCTGTCCGGTTCCTCTTTGCTTCAGGAGTCTGTATGAGCCTGCAACGACGCCACCTGCTTGTCGCCGCCACTGCCTGGCCCCTGGGGGCGCAGGCGCACCATGGCTGGAGCAGTTTTGACCCGGACCGCCCCATTTACCTGGAAGGCACCGTGCGCAAGGTGCGCTGGCAAAACCCCCATGCGGAACTCTCGCTGGAGCTTGCCGCTGGCCTGAAGCTGCCTGCCGACCTGGCCCAGCGCCCCGTGCCTGCGCAGACGGCGCCGGTGGATGGCCGGGCGCTGCTGGCCAAGGCCGTGTTGCCCACCCGCAAGGACCGGCTCTGGGAGGTCGAGCTGGCGCCCCTCACGCGCATGCAGGCGTGGCAGGTGCAGGAGATCCGGCCGGGCGCCCAGGTGTCGGTGGTGGGGTTCACCTTGCGCGAAGAAAAGGGCGACCCGGTGTTGCGCGCGGAGTACCTGTATGTCGATGGCAAGGCCTACGGCCTGCGGTCCAGCCCCGCATGATGCGTGGGTCAACACCTGAGTGATATGGGGCGCTGCGGCGGAGCTGATGCCGCCGGGCAGCGTCGGCGCACGGGCATGGTGGCGCCATAAAAAAAGCGACGCCCCTGTGCAGGGCGTCGCCGGTTCGTAGCGATCAGCGTGGCCGGGGCCGCCGCATTAGTGACCGCATTATTTTCTGGTCTCAGCTGGCCAGGGCCTGCAGCGCGCGGGCTGTGATCTCGTCCACGCTGCCCGTGCCGCTGATGGCGCGGTACTTGGGGGCGGCATCGGGCTCGGCCTTGGCCCAGTTGCCGTAGTAGTCCACCAGGGGGCGCGTCTGGTCGCTGTAGACCTGCAGGCGCTTCTTGACGGTTTCTTCCTTGTCGTCCTCGCGCTGGATCAGCTCTTCGCCCGTCACGTCATCCTTGCCTTCCACCTTGGGCGGGTTGAACTTGACGTGGTAAGTGCGGCCGCTGGCGGGGTGCGAGCGGCGGCCGCTCATGCGTTCGATGATGGCGTCGAAGGGCACGTCGATTTCGAGCACGTAGTCGAGCTTGACGCCTGCGGCCTTCATCGCGTCGGCCTGGGGGATGGTGCGGGGGAAACCGTCGAACAGGAAGCCCTTGGCGCAGTCGGGCTGCGTGATGCGTTCCTTGACCAGACCGATGATGATGTCGTCACTGACCAGGGCGCCCGAATCCATCACGGCCTTGGCCTGCAGGCCCAGCGGGGTGCCGGCCTTGACGGCGGCGCGCAGCATGTCGCCGGTGGAGATTTGCGGGATGCCGTACTTCTGGCAGATGAACGTGGCTTGCGTGCCCTTTCCGGCGCCAGGCGCGCCCAACAGAATCAGTCTCATGGAAGTCCTCGAAGGTTAGAAATCAGTTGGCGCCGCTGGCGGGGACGCGCGAAGGGCGCCTGTAGCCGTTCTGTGCGCCCGGGATGCGGTGCTCTCGTTGCGGTCGAGGATAGCATGTGACCACCTTGCGCTGACTTACATCGGCGACTAGATGGGCGGCAGTCTCCCCGGGCTGCACCACCACAGTGCAGCACAGGGTGGGCCGGGCCCTCAGCCAAGCAGTGCGCGCACCCGCTCCAGGTCTTCGGGGGTGTCCACGCCCGGGCCCGGGGCCGTGTCTGCGATGTGCACGGCGATGCGGTGGCCATGCCAGAGGGCGCGCAGTTGTTCCAGCGCCTCCACGGCCTCGGTCGGTGCCGGGGCCAGTTGCGGAAACTGCCGCAGAAAACCGGCGCGGTAGCTGTAGATGCCGATGTGCCGCAGCGGCGCAAAGCCCGCCAGTGCCGCAACACCCGGGGCCGCCGCCTGCGCGGCGCCTTGCCACCACGCAGTGCCCACATGGTCGCGCGCAAACGGGATGGGCGCGCGGCTGAAGTAATGCGCCAGGCCCTGCGCGTCGAGCACCACCTTCACCACATTGGGGTTGGCCACGTCGGCCAGCGAGGCAATCGCATGGGCTGCCGTGCCCATGCTGGCTTCGGGCCGCGCAGGCAACAGGCTTGCCACGGCGTTGATGAGCGCCGGGTCCATCAAAGGTTCGTCGCCCTGCACGTTGACGACGATGTCGTCGCCCGCCAGACCCAGCTGGGTGCAGGCTTCGGCCAGCCGGTCGCTGCCGCTGGCGTGGTCGGGCCGGGTCATGATGGCCTGCACGCCGTGGGCCTGGCAGGCCTGCAGGATGCGGGCATCGTCGGCAGCCACCACCACGCGGGTGGCGGCGCTTTGCGCAGCGCGCTGGGCCACGCGCACCACCATGGGCAACCCGGCGATGTCGGCCAGGGGTTTGTCCGGCAGGCGGCTTGAGGCCATGCGCGCCGGGATCAGCACCGTGAAGGGGCTGGTCGCTGCCGGGGCGGCGGTGGCGCTCACCGCTCCAGTTCCTCATCGGTCAGCGTGCGGGCTTCGTTTTCCAGCAACACCGGAATGCCGTCACGCACCGGGTAGGCCAGCCGTGCGCTGCGCGAGACGAGTTCCTGCGCCTCGCGGTCATAGGTCAGGGGGCCTTTGGTGACGGGGCAGACCAGCAGTTCAAGCAGTTTGGGGTCCATGGGGGCGGGGCTTTCCTGGAAGATTCAGGGGGGTGGGGCAAGGCCCATTCAGGCAGGGGGGGATGATAGCGGCGGCCTGTGTGCTGCGGCCTGGGCCAGCAGTGCTGACAGCTTCGTATCCAGCGCAGCAAAAAAGCGGGGGTCGATCTGCACGGCCAAAGGCACGGCCAGCGCCTCGGGGTGCAGGGCCCACAGTTTGACGGCGTCTTTTTCGGTGCAAATCACGGGCTTCCGCGCATCCAGTGGTCGCTTCCAGCTATTGAAATCATAGTGATCCGACAGGGCTTCGGTGTGCGCCAAGGTCAGGCCTTCAGACCGCAGCATGGCAAAGAAGTCGCCGGGCCGCGCCACGGCTGCCAAGGCGTGCAGAGCTTGGCCCCTCAGCTGGGCCAACGGTACCTGGCTGCCGTCTGACCGCACCGCCCAAGGGGCTAGGCGGCGCTGCAGGCCAAATGACGGGGCTGAGGTTCCACCGGGGGGCTTGTCACCCGCATGCAGCACAAAGTCCACCCGGCGCGGCCAGGGTTCGCGCAACGGCCCGGCGGGCAGCAGCCAGCCATTGCCCACGCCCTGGTCGTTGAAGATGCAGATTTCCATATCGCGCCGCAGCGCCAGGTGCTGCAGGCCATCGTCGCAGACGATCACATCGGTGCCGGGGTGGGCGGCCAGCAGTGCCCGTGCGGCGGTGATGCGGCGCGGCGCCACAAACACGGGCAGGGAGGCAGTTCCCGCAAAGCTGCGCGCGATCAGCGCGGGCTCGTCGCCCACTTCACTGGCCGGGCTTTCGGGCAGCACCGCGCGGCAATCCTGGGTGCTGCGGCCATAGCCGCGCGAAATGACACCCACCTGCAGGCCCTGTGCCTGCAGATGTTTCGCCAGCGCAATGACCACCGGCGTCTTGCCAGCGCCCCCGGCAATCACATTGCCGACCACGATCACGGGGCGGCCGGGGTGTTCAGAGTGCAGCAGGCCGGTGCGGTAAAGCAGGCGGCGCACTACCACCAGCGCGCCATACAGCAGCGCAACGGGCGACAGGGCCCAGGCGGCCAGGCCCCGGGTTTGCCAGATTTTTTGCAGGCCTTGTTCGGCGGTGGCGCGCCCGGTGGGCGGGCGGGCGGGGGAGGGCGTTGCCGGGGGCGGCTGTGGCCCGGGGGCGCCCATGCCCGTCAGCGGCTGGCCGCGTTGGTCGCGCGTGCGGACGCGGACGACGACTGCGTGGCAAACGTGATCTGCGTGAGACCCACGCGGCGCGCGGCCTCCATCACCGTGACCACGGACTGGTGCGGCGCCATGGCGTCGGCGCTGATAATGACCACGCTGCCGGGGCCGGCCGTGGCCGCAGCACGCAGGGCCTGGGCGATGGAATCCACGCCCTTGCCGTCTACGCCCGTCTTGTTGACAGCATAACGGCCATCGGCCGCCACGGCCACGATGATTTCCTTGGGGTGGTCGCGCTGCTGCTCGGCGTCGGCCACGGGCAGGGTGAGTTGCAGCTCGGTGAACTTGCTGTAGGTGGTGGTCAGCATCAGAAAGATGAGGATCACCAGCAGCACGTCGATGAACGGGATCAGGTTGATCTCCGGCTCTTCCTTGGCGCGGGGGCGGAAGTTCATGGGGCTTGAGGTCGGCTTTACTTGGCTTTGCGCAAGCGCAGGATGTGGCGCACGAATTGTTCCGAAGCCAGCTCCAGGGTAAGCAGGTACGCATCCACGCGGGCGCGGAAGTAGCGCCAGAAGATCAGCGCCGGGATGGCCACGATGAGGCCAAAGGCGGTGTTGTAGAGCGCGATCGAGATGCCATGCGCCAACTGGGCGGGGTTGCCGCCGCCCATGGCCTGGCCTACACCGCCGCCGCCTGCTTGCGAGCCAAAGATCTCGATCATGCCGATGACGGTGCCCAGCAGGCCCAGCAGGGGCGCTGCCGAGGCGATGGTGGCCAGCGCCGAGAGGTACTTTTCCAGCCGGTGCGCCACGGCGCGGCCGGTGCCTTCCATGGCGGCGCGCAGGTCGGTTTCACTGCACTGGGGGTTGCTGTTGAGGGTGCGCAGGCCGCTGGCCAGCACTTCACCCAGGGCCGAGTTCTGCGCCAGCTGGTTCACCACATCGGGGGTGGGCAAGGCCTTGGACGACACGGTGATCGCTTCATCCAGCAATTTCGGGGGGGCGACGCGGGCCGTCTTGAGGGCCACGAAACGTTCGAAAATCAGCGCCATTCCCAGGACGGAACACGCAATCAGGGGCCAGATGGGCCAGCCTGCGGCTTGTATGATGGACAGCAAATCTCTCTCCGCGCAGATGAAAGCAATCGGCGATTATGGCCCAGCTTGCGGGGGCTCTTGACGTCACAAACCGTTACGTTGCCGTGCACACGGCCCCCGTTCCTGCTCACCCACAAAATCTGTGGATAACTTTGTGGGCAACCCCTGTTCCAGGCCTCGCAAAGTGGCTCCACACCGTGCTTGCAACAGATTGATGAAAAATTGCGCAATGAAAAATCTTTATAAATCAATGACTTGTACGTGCGCTGGTGTTTTGCGGGCGGTTTTTGGTTGTGACCCAGTGTGCTCTGGTGCGGGCTGGTTTCTGTGGAGTACTTGCGCGGTGAGCCCTGCGCAAACGCCCGCCGTTTCTCATGTTTGAGCGCACAAACCCAGGCGTGGCGCCGCGTGTGTGGGAAGTTGGCGCGCTGTGCCGCGCCATTGCTGATGCGCTGGAGGCGCGCTTCAATCCTGTGGCCGTGCGCGGCGAGATAACGGGCTTCTCGCGCGCATCCAGCGGGCATTGCTATTTTTCGATCAAGGATGCCAACGGCCAGCTGCGCTGCGCCATGTTTCGCCGTGCCGCCAGCCTGCTTGACTTTTCGCCGCGCGATGGCGAATTGGTGGAAGTGCGCGGGCGCCTGGGGGTGTACGAGGCGCGCGGTGACCTGCAGTTCATCGTCGAGAGCATGCAGCGGGCCGGGCAGGGCGCGCTGTTCGAGCAGTTCCTGCGCCTGAAGGCCCAGCTGGATGCCGAAGGCTTGTTTGACACCGCCCGCAAGCGCCCGCTGCCGCTGCTGCCGCGCGCCATTGGCCTCGTGACCTCGCCCGGTGCGGCGGCGCTGCACGACGTGGTCACGGCGCTGCGCCGCCGCGTGCCACACATCCCCGTGG
Source organism: Acidovorax sp. GW101-3H11 (assembly GCF_001633105.1). Taxonomy (GTDB): domain Bacteria; phylum Pseudomonadota; class Gammaproteobacteria; order Burkholderiales; family Burkholderiaceae_C; genus Acidovorax. Next base: position 642,900 of record NZ_LUKZ01000009.1, on the reverse strand, counting down.
TGCTGGTGCCTGCGCTGGTGCAAGGGGCAGCCGCCCCGGCGTCGCTGGTGGCGGCGCTATCAAAAATGTATCTGCTTGCGCAAGCGGGGCGCGCCCAAGGGGCCGATTTGGCCCAAAACCCGCCGGTGGATGTGATCCTGCTCGTGCGCGGTGGCGGCTCCATCGAAGACCTCTGGGCCTTCAACGACGAGCAACTGGCCCGCACCATCGTGCAAAGCCCGGTGCCCCTGATCAGCGGGGTGGGGCATGAGACCGACTTCACCATTGCCGACTTCTGCGCCGACCTGCGCGCGCCCACGCCCACGGCGGCGGCCGAGCTGGTGGCCCAGCCGCGCGAGGTGTGGCTGGGCGCCTTGGGTCTGTTGGCCGGTCGCCTGGCCGATGGCGTGGAGCGCCAGCTCGACGCACGCCACCAGCGGCTGGACCAGGCCGCCGCGCGCCTGGGCCGCCCCTCGGGCCTGGTGGCGCGTGAGCAGCTGCAGCTGGCCCGGCTGGCCCAGCGCATGCGCCATGGCGTGCTCCTGAAACTGCAGCGGCTTAGCCAGTCCCAACAGGCGATGGAGGCCAATTTGCCTCAAAAAATGCAGCGCTGCGTGGCACAACACACCCAGCGGCTGGATCGCGCCGCCCTGCGCCTGGATCTGCTCGACCCGCGCCTGGTGCTGCAGCGCGGCTATGCGCTGCTGACCGACACCGGGGGCCGGGCCGTGACCAGCGTGCAGCAGGCCCACCCGGGCGATGCCCTGCGCGCTACGCTGGCCGACGGTGTGGTGGATGTGACGGTGGCCGCACAACCACGCCTGTTGTGAACAGGTTCTGAGGGGCTATCGGTTTTTTCGGGCCCCTTGTGTGCGATGGGGTCTCCCTGAGCCTGCACAGGTCACCTGATGTTCCTACAATGCCCCCTCGCGCTGTGTCCGACTGCATTGCTCAGGAAAGCCCGCGTTGCAGGCGGCATCCCAGAATTTCAAACCACGAGGAAATACCACCATGGAACACACCCTTCCCCCGCTGCCCTACGCCATCGACGCTCTGGCCCCGCACTACAGCCAGGAAACGCTGGAATTCCACCACGGCAAGCACCACAACGCCTACGTGGTGAACCTCAACAACCTGCAAAAGGGCACCGAGTTCGAATCCCTGACGCTCGAAGAGATCGTCAAGAAGTCGAGCGGCGGCATCTACAACAACGCCGCGCAAATCTGGAACCACACCTTCTTCTGGAACTGCATGGCCCCCCAGGGTGGCGGTGAGCCTTCGGGCGCACTGGCTGCTGCCATCAACGCCAAGTGGGGCAGCTACGCCGCTTTCAAGGAAGCCTTTGTGAAGTCTGCCGTGGGCAACTTCGGTTCGGGCTGGACCTGGCTGGTGAAGAAGGCCGACGGCAGCGTGGACATCGTCAACACCGGCGCCGCCGGCACGCCCCTGACCACCGCCGACAAGGCCCTGCTGACGGTGGACGTGTGGGAACACGCCTACTACATCGACTACCGCAACATGCGCCCCAAGTTTGTCGAGACCTTCCTCGACAAGCTGGTTAACTGGAAGTTTGCCGAAGCCAACTTCGCCTGATGCCCAGCGCATGGCCGCCGGGGTTCGCCCTGGTGGCTGTCGCCACAAAAAAACGGCCCGGGGGCCGTTTTTTTGTGGGTTCTTCAAAGCTTTTTCGGCTGCTTGCGCGCGTCCATCAAGCGATGTTTGCTATCGAAATGGGAGTGAGTGCGGGCGGCGGGCGCAGCCCCGGCATCATTTGCGGCTGAAGGGCGCCCCGGTCAGTTTGGCGCCCGCCTTGATGTTCTTCTTGGCAAACCAGCCCTGGTTCATCTCCAGCACATAACGCACCGGCTTGGCCGAGCAGTGCGAGTCCAGCGTCTGGGGCTTCATGTCCGCCAGGTTCACGATGGTGCCGTCGTCATCCACAAACGCCGCCGTGAGCGGCAGCAGCGTGTTTTTCATCCAGAAGCATTGCTGCGCGGGTTGTTCAAACACAAACAGCATGCCCTCGTGCTGGGGCATGTCCTTGCGGTGCATGAGCCCGGTCTGGCGCTCCTGCGGGGCGGCGGCCACCTGGGCGTCAATGCGGTGCATGCCAGCGGTCAGCTCTACGCGCTGCAGGTTCAGCTGGGGGCCCTCCTGGGCGGTTGCGACACCAGCGGGGACCGCCAGCGAACATGCCACGCACACAGCACTCCAGAACCCCGCAGTGCGTCGGGCAAGGCGCTGAAGAATGCCCGTGGCAGTGTGCAAGGCATCCAACGAGGGGGCAGGGGTGGCGCGTGAGGCGGTCATGGGCGGAACTTTCAATTCAACAAGGAACATGGCGGACAACAACGGGCTGCGCCAGGGACGGACTGCTCAGCGCGCAGAAAGTTCTGGCGCTGTGTGCCGGGTCGCGGCACCAAAGAAAACGCCCGCTGGTGCGGGCGATTTTGAATCAGTGAAGGTCAGAGGCCCCTGTGATGGGGGTGCCTGACCTTGCCAGACTGCTTCAGGCGGCCTTGTGGGTGGCTTTCTTCTTGGCGACCTTTTTGGTGGCCTTTTTCTTGGCAACCTTCTTGGTGGCGGGGGCGGCGGACTGGGCCGTCATGGGGGCCGCAGCGGGGGCGGTGGTGGTGGGGGCGGCTGCAGGTGCCTGTGCAAAAGCACCAGCGGTGAACAGACCGGCCACGAGGACAGCGAGGAGTTTTTTCATATATGCCGATTCCAGTGTGAACGAAGGTTGAAGGGCCGTACGAGAACCGCACGGCTCCACTCGCAACGATAGCAGCGCCCAGCGCGTTGACAGGGTCTTGGATGAAAAATTTTGTCATTAGAATGGTTTGAAACCACACCGCCGCGCCGTTGGCGGTGCTCCCTTTTCTTGCTTTTCCCCTTCATCGACCGAATTCCATTCGGCGCATACCGGAGACTCCCCACCCATGACCACCTACCAGCACATCGTGGTGCCTGCCGCAGGCCAGAAAATCACCGTCAACGCCGACATGTCGCTGAACGTGCCGGACGAGCCCATCATCCCCTTCATCGAAGGCGACGGCACGGGCCTCGACATCACGCCTGTGATGATCAAGGTGGTGAATGCCGCTGTGGCCAAGGCCTATGGCGGCAAGAAAAAGATCCACTGGATGGAGGTGTACGCGGGCGAAAAGTCCACCAAGGTCTATGGCCCCGACGTGTGGCTGCCCGAAGAAACCCTGGCAGTGCTGCGCGAGTACGTGGTCTCGATCAAGGGGCCGCTCACCACGCCCGTGGGGGGCGGCATCCGCTCGCTCAACGTGGCGCTGCGCCAGGAGCTGGACCTGTACGTCTGCCTGCGCCCCGTGCAGTACTTCAAGGGCGTGCCCTCGCCGCTGAAGGAGCCTGAAAAGACCAATATGGTGATCTTCCGCGAGAACTCGGAAGACATCTACGCTGGCATCGAATTTGAAGCCGAGTCCGACAAGGCCAAGAAGCTCATCAAGTTCCTGCAGGACGAGATGGGCGTGAAGAAGATCCGCTTCCCCAACACCTCGGGCCTGGGCGTCAAGCCCGTCTCGCGCGAGGGCACCGAGCGCCTGGTGCGCAAGGCCATCCAGTACGCCATCGACAACGACAAGCCCAGCGTGACCATCGTGCACAAGGGCAACATCATGAAGTTCACCGAAGGCGGCTTCCGCGACTGGGCCTATGCGCTGGCGCAGAAGGAGTTTGGCGCCGAACTGATCGATGGCGGCCCCTGGTGCAAGCTCAAGAACCCGAAGACGGGCAAGGACATCACCGTCAAGGACAGCATTGCCGACGCCTTCCTGCAGCAAATCCTGCTGCGCCCCGCCGAATATTCGGTGGTGGCCACGCTCAACCTCAATGGCGACTACATCTCCGACGCGCTCGCAGCCCAGGTGGGCGGCATCGGCATTGCGCCCGGCGCCAACATGTCCGACTCGGTGGCCTGCTTTGAAGCCACCCACGGCACGGCGCCCAAGTACGCAGGCAAGGACTACGTGAACCCCGGCTCCGAGATCCTCTCGGCCGAGATGATGCTGCGCCACATGGGCTGGACCGCCGCCGCCAACCTGATCATCAGCTCGCTGGAGAAGTCGATTGCCTCCAAGAAGGTGACCTATGACTTTGCGCGCCTGATGGACGGCGCCACGCAGGTCAGCTGCTCGGGCTTTGGGCAGGTCATGATTGACCACATGTAATCGAGGCTCCCTGGCTTCGGGGCGGCTCGGAACGCCGCAAAAAAGAACCCTGGTGCGTTGATCGGACCAGGGTTTTTTTGCTTGGTGCTGCCTCAGCGCCTGAACCTCTTAACGCCCCAGCGCACGCACCAGGTAGTCAATCAGAACCCGCACCCGCAGGGGCATGTGCCGGTTGCCGGGGTAGATCAGCGAGAACGGCCGCGAGGCGCCTGCGTGTGCGGCCAGCACCTCGACCAGCTGGCCGCTGCGCAGATCGTCCTCGACCAGAAAGCGGTAGGTCTGCACCAGCCCGGCGCCCGCGCGGGCCAGTGTGACCTGGCCCAGGATGTCGTCGGCGCAGCGCAGCTTGCCTTGTGTGGGCCAATCGACGGCCTGGCCGTCGCGCACCAGCAGCCAGGGCACCACCTGCCCGCTGCTGGGCAGCACAAACTGCACACATTCATGCTGCTCCAGCTCCTCGGGCATCTGCGGTGCGCGGTGGCGCTGGAGGTAGGCGGGCGCCGCGACCACCACCAGGCCCGCGTCCTCCAGCTTGCGGGCCACCAGGCTCGAATCGGGCGGCGTGCGGCCCCGGATGGCGAGGTCAAAACCTTCCTCGGTGAAGTCCACGTTGCGGTTGGACAGCTGCAGCTCGATCTCGATGTCGGGGTACTTTTGGCTGAAGGCGGGCAGCAGCGGCAACACGCGGTGGTGGCCGTACGAAGTGGGCAGGCTCACGCGCACCAGGCCGGCAGGCTTGAGCTGCTGGCCCGATGCCTCGCGCTCGGCCTCGCTGAGCTGGGTGAGCGCGTTGCGGCACTGGTCGTAATAGCGCTGCCCGACCTCCGTGAGGCGCACCTGGCGCGTGGTGCGCATGAGCAGGCGCACGCCCAGGCGCTCTTCCAGCCGCGCCACCGACCGGCTCACAGCCGCCGCCGTGAGCCCCGTGGCCTTGGCCGCTGCGGTGAACCCCTGGTGCTGTGCCGTGAGGCAGAACAACTCGATGCTGCCCAGGCGTAGGTTGTCGAATTGCCGGTTCATTGGTGATTTATGTGTAATTAGTGATTTGAAAGTAGTCTGCTTTATTGTCAATAACATCGCAAATAGAGTCACTGCATCACCAACCCAGGACATAAGGAGTCCCCCGATGCAGACCTCTATCAAGCTCTACTACGCCCCCGGCGCATGCTCGCTGGCCACGCACATCCTTCTGCGCGAAACCGGCACACCCTTCACGCTGGAGAAGGTCGATACCAGCAAACACACCACCAGCGGCGGCGACTTCTATGCCATCAGCCCGAAAGGCCAGGTGCCGGTGATCGAACTCCCGGACGGGACGCGAATCACCGAAGGCCCGGTGGTCGCCCAGTACGTGGCCGACCGCGCGGGTGCCCACACCCTGATGCCGCCAGCGGGCAGCCTGGAGCGCTACCGCGTCATGGAATGGCAAAACTACGTGACGGCCGAGCTGCACAAGTCCTTCACGCCGCTGTTCCACAGCGATGTAGATGCCACCGCCAAGAAGGCGCTGGCTGCGGTGCTCTACAAAAAGCTGGTCTGGCTCGACGGGCAGCTGGCGGGCAAAAGCTACCTCACGGGCGACGATTTCACTGCCGCCGATGCCTATCTGTTTGTGGTGCTCGGCTGGGCCAAGTTCGTACAGATCGATCTGGTCGAGCTGCAGCACATCGGCAGCTTCATGGCGCGCGTGGCGGCCCGCCCCGAGGTCCGGGCCGCGATGCAAGCCGAAGGCCTGGTGGGCTGAGGAAGCGAGCCATGCCCTACATCAACATCCAGATCACCCGCGAAGGTGCATCGCGTGAACAAAAGGCCCAGCTGATCCGTGGCGCGACCGACCTGGTGGTGCAGGTGCTGGGCAAGAACCCGGCCACCACCTTTGTCGTGATCGAAGAGGTGGACACCGACCATTGGGGCATTGCGGGTGAAACCGTGACCGTGCTGCGCGAGCGCGCCAGACAAGGGGGTGCGCAATGACCAGCACCGCCGCCGACTTTGCCGCCATCCACGCGGTGCTGGAGCTGTACCTGGACGGCCTGTACCACAGCGACACAGCGCGCCTGGCCCAGGTGTTCCACCCGCAGGCCCTGTACGCCACGGCGGTGGGTGATCAACCCATCTTCTGGCGCATGCACGAGTACTTCCCGGTGGTGGACGCCCGCCCGGCACCGGCCGCGAGCGGCCAGCCGCGCACCGACCGCGTGCTCTCCATCGAACTGGTGGGCCCCGTGACGGCGCTGGCCAGGCTGCAGTGCTCCATCGCGCCGAAACACTTCATCGACCTGCTCACCTTGCTTTGGCTGGATGGGCGTTGGCAGATCGTCTCCAAGGTCTTTCACTACGACATCCGGGGTTGATCGCCCGGCGCCGTGGGCGTTCTGGGTCCACAGAAAAAGTCTCTGAAGCCCTTGCCGCTTCAGGGGCTTTTTTGTGCCTTGCGCCCTGTGGCGCAGCGGTTGTGGCCCGGGCATTCACGATGGCACTTCTGTGTTGGTGTTTTCTTGCGTTCCCACATAATATGGTTTTGCACCCTGGCGGTGCGGTGCAGGGAAGGAACTCCACTTGGAACAAGAGGCACAAGAGGGCTGCATGGGATCCAAACTTTCTGTCGCGTATTGGGAGCAGAACCCCGACGCACTGCTGGTGCTGTCTCCGGAGGGGCTGGTGCTGGAGTGGAACCCGGCCGCCGAGTTGATCTTTGGCTACAAGCAAGCCGACGTGCAAGGGCGCTCTCTGCTGGATCTCATCGTGCCCCCGGACCGGGCCCACGAAGAGGACATCATGCGGGCAGAGGCCGTGAATATGGGGAGTTCGGTGCGAGAGACGGTGCGCCGCCGCAAGGATGGCACGCTGGTCCACATCAACGTGTCCACCAAGGCGGTTCTCGATGGCAGCGGCCAGTTGCTGTACTTCCTGTCGAGCAAGAAGGACGTGACCCAGCTGAAGGTGGAGCGCGAGGCCAAGCTGCTGGAGGCCCGCTTTCGCGACCTGCTCGAATCCACCCCCGATGCCATCGTGATGGTCAATGTGACGGGGCGCATCGTGCTCGTCAACTCGCAGGCCGAGCGCGTGTTTGGCTATCCCCGCGCCGAACTGCTGGGCCAGGCGATCGAGATGCTGCTGCCCCACCGCTACCGGGGCGCCCACCTGGGCCACCGCAGCGGCTTTTTTGGCCAGCCGCGCACGCGCACCATGGGCGCGGGGCTGGAGCTGCATGGCCTGCACAAGGACCGGGGCGAGTTCCCGGTGGAGATCAGCCTGAGCCCGATCGACACCGAAGAGGGCACCATGGTGATGAGCGCCATCCGCGACATCACCGACCGCAAGCGAGCCGACCAGAAGTTCAAGGACCTGCTCGAAGCCGCGCCCGACGCCATGGTCATCGTCAACCGCGAAGGGCGCATCGTGCTCGTCAACTCGCAGGCCGTGAAGCTGTTTGGCTGGAGCCGCGACGAGCTGCTGGGCCAGCCCATCGAGCTGCTGGTGCCCGAGCGTTTTGGCGCCCGCCACCCCGAGCACCGGCACCGTTTTTTTGCCGAGCCGCGTTCGCGCTCCATGGGCGCGGGGCTGGACCTGTATGGCCTGCGCAAGGACAAGTCCGAGTTCCCGGTCGAGATCAGCCTGAGCCCGCTGGAGACCGAGGAAGGGCTGTTTGTATCGAGCGCCATCCGCGACGTGACCGAGCGCAAGCGCATCGAGCAGGTGCTGCGCGACAAGAACCTGGAGCTGGAGAACGCCGCCCTGGTCAAGGACCGCTTCCTGGCCAGCATGTCGCACGAGCTGCGCACGCCGCTCAACGCCATCATCGGCTTCACCGGCACCTTGCTTATGAAGCTGCCCGGCCCGCTCAACGCCGAGCAGGAAAAACAGCTGCGCATCGTGCAGACGGGTGCCAAGCATCTGCTGTCCCTCATCAACGACCTGCTGGACGTGGCCAAGTTGAGCGCCAACAAGGTGACGTTGAACCTGGAGGCCGTGGACTGCAAGGCCCTGATCGAGGAGGTCTCGGCCACGCTGGAGCTGGAGGCACGGCGCAAGGGGCTGGCATTTGCCGTGCATGTGCCGACACAGGCGGTGGCCCTGCAGACCGACCGGCGCGCGCTGAGCCAGATCCTGATCAACCTGGTGGGCAACGCCATCAAGTTCACCGAGCAGGGCCGGGTCGATGTGGTGCTGCACGAGCTGCCCATGCCTGACGGCGGCCGCAGCGTGCAGCTGCGGGTGCAAGACACCGGCCCCGGCATTGCGCTGCAGGAGCAGCCCCGCCTGTTCGAGGCCTTCTCGCGCGTCGAGAGCGCAGACCGCCGCCACCACGAAGGCACGGGCCTGGGCCTGCACCTGAGCCGCAAGCTGGCCGAAGCCCTGGGCGGAACCCTGGGTTTTGACAGCGAAGAAGGGCGCGGCAGCACCTTTGTTCTTGAAATCCAGGAGCGCAGCGCATGACCAAAGCCACCATCCTGGTCATAGAAGACGACGATGCCAGCCGCCAGCTGGTCACCTACCTGCTGGAAGCCGCAGGCCACCGCGTGCTGGCCGCAGAAAACGGTGCCGTGGGCGTGCGTGTTGCACTGGCAGAAAGCCCGGACATCATCCTGTGCGACCTGCAGATGCCTGTGATGAACGGCTATGAGGTGGCCCGCAGCCTGCGCACCAGCATGATCTGGCGCGTGGTGCCGCTGGTGGCGGTCACGGCGTTCTCGATGCCGGGCGACCGGGAGAAGGCGCTGGACGTGGGCTTCAACGAACACCTGTCCAAGCCCATCACGCCCGAAACCTTCGTGCAGCAGGTCGAGGCCTTCCTGGGGCCGCCGTTCAACACCCCGCCCACCGAGGGCTGACCAGAAGCACCGGGCAGCGCATGGCAAAGATCCTTGTTGTTGATGACCTTCCCGCCAACCGGGCGCTGGTGGTCACGCTCATCGGGCACAGCGGCCACCAGGCCCTGGAGGCCGCCGATGGCGCCGAGGCCCTGGCCCTGGTGCGCGCCGAGCGGCCTGACCTGGTGATCTCCGACATCCTGATGCCGACCATGGACGGCTACGAGTTCGTGCGCCAGCTGCGGGCCGACCACCACCTGGCGGCCACGCAGGTGATCTTCTACAGCGCGCACTACCGCGAGCAGGAGGCGCGCAACCTCGCGCTGGCCTGCGGCGTCACGCAGGTGCTGGTCAAGCCCTGCGAGCCGCAGGACATCCTGGCCGCCATCGAGCAGGCGCTCACGCAGATTGCGCCCCGGCCTTCGGTGGCGCTGGAGCATGGCTTCCAGACCCGCCACCTGCAGCTCGTTACCGACAAGCTCACGGGCAACGTGGCTGAGCTGGAGGCCATGAACCGGCGCCTGGCGGCGCTGACCGACCTGAACCTGCAGCTCGCCTCCGAACGCGACCCGCAGGTGCTGCTGGCCAATGTGTGCCGTGGGGCGCGCGAACTGGTGGGGGCGCAGTACGCCGTGTTGTGCGTGGTGCGCAAACACAGCGGCAGCGCCATCACCTGCACCAGCGGCATCGATCCCGCACGCACAGGGCCGCAGGACCGGCCGCTGGACCTGCCCGTGGTCTCCCACGGCCTGCTGGGGCAGTTGCGGGCCGACCGCCGCTCCGAGCGCGTGACCAACCCCGGTGGCAACCCCAGCGTGATCGGCCTGCCCGCAGGCTACCCGCCGCTGCACACCGGGCTGATCGCGCCCGTCACCTCGCTGTCGTTTTCCTACGGCTGGATCTGCCTGGCCAACAAGGAGGGGGCCGAAGAGTTCAGCGCCGACGATGAAAAGGTCTTGGCTATCCTGGGCGCCCAGGTGGGGCGCATCTACGAAAACGGCAGCCTCTACATGGAGGTGCAGAAACACGCCGAACAGCTGCAGGTGGAGGTGTTCGAGCGCCAGCGCGCCATGGACGAACTGCGCGCCAGCAAGGTCAGCCTGCGCCGGGCGCAGGCCCTGGCCAAGATCACCCATGTGATCAGCGGGCACGACGGCGCGTTTGAAAGCTGGCAAGACACCTTGCCCGACATCCTGGGCCTGCCCGCCGACGCGGTGCCCCGCTCGGCGCGCGAATGGCTGGAACTGGTGCACCCGCACGACCGGGGCACGTTCCGCCACCATGCGCTGCAGGCCGCGCGCCAGAGGATCCGGGTGGACTTCACCTACCGCGTGCTCAACCCGTCGGGCGAGCTGCAGTACCTGCGCCAGGTGATGGAGCCGCTGGAGGACGAGACCGGCCGGGGCACGGTGGGCCGCTGGTTCAACACCATCCAGGACGTGACCAAGGAAAAACGTGCCGAAGAAGAGCTGCACGAAAGCGACCGGCGCTTCAACACCATGCTCGACAAGGTCGAGATGATCTCGCTGATGCTGGACTGCACCGGCCTGATCACCTACTGCAACGACTACCTGCTGCGCCTGACGGGCTGGCAGCGCGAGGAGGTGTTTGGCCGCAACTGGTTCGAGCTGTTTGTGCCGCCCGAAACCGCCCATGTGCGCGATGTGTTTGCCGACCTGCTGGCCGACCGGCCCTCGGCCTGGCACTACGACAACGAAATCCTCACCCGCTCGGGCGAGCGCCGCCTGGTGCACTGGAACAACACCGTGCTGCGCTCGGTGGGCGGGCAGGTGACGGGCGTGGCCAGCCTGGGCGAAGACATCACCGAGCGGCGCGAGGCCGAGCGCAAGATCAAGCGGCTGAACCGCGTGTACGCCATGCTCAGCGGCATCAACACCCTGATCGTGCGCGTGCGCCAGCGCGACGAGCTGTTCCGCGAGGCCTGCCGCATTGCCGTGGACCATGGCCACTTCCGCATCGCCTGGATCGGCCGGGTGGACCGCGCGGCGCGGCGCGTGGTGCCCGTGGGCGTGTCGGGGGCCGAGGCCGACTTCATCCACAACATCCACGACCGGCTGGGCCTGTTCGATGTGCCCACGCCCGAAGAAAGCCTGGCCGCCGCCGTGGTGCGCTCGGGGCGGCCCGTGCTGTGCGACGACATCACCGGCGACCCGCGCGTGATGCTGCGCGAACAGCTGCAGGCGCGTGGCGTGGCCAGCATTGCGGTGCTGCCCATTGTGGTGGCGGGGGATGTGGTGGCCGTGGTGGCCCTGCTGGCGGACGAGGTGGGCTTTTTCGACGCGGCCGAGATGAAGCTGCTGACCGAGCTGGCCGGGGACATCGGCTTTGCCATGGACCACCTCGACAAGGAAGACCGCCTGAGCTACCTGGCCTATTACGACGAAATCACCGGCCTGCCCAACCGCACGCTGTTTCTGGAGCGCACCGGGCAGCACCTGCGGGCCCGCGACGGGGCCAAGGCCTTGCATGGCGTGGCGCTGATGGATGTCAGCCGGTTTCGCATCGTCAACGACACCCTGGGGCGCCAGGCGGGCGATGAACTGCTCAAGCAGGTCGCGCTGCGGCTGCAGCATGCAGCGAGCAACCTGCACGACGTGGCGCGCATCGGCATCAACAGCTTTGGCATCGCCGTGACCGAGGCCCGCGACGCCGGGGCCGTGGCGGTGGCGGTGGACCTGCTCATGCGTGCCTGTTTCGACACGCCTTTTGTGGTGGGCGGCACCGAGCTGCGCATGGCCGCCAAGGCCGGGGTGGCCCTGTACCCCATGGACGGTGCCGATGCCGAAACCCTGCTGCGCAACGCCGAAGCCGCCGTCAACAAGGCCAAGGCATCGGCCGACAGCCTGCTGTTCTACACCTCCGAGATGAACACCCGCGTGGCCGAGGCGCTGAGCCTGGAAGGGCGCCTGCGCGCGGCGCTGGAGCAGGGCCAGTTTGTGTTGCACTACCAGCCCAAGCAGCACCTGGCCAGTGGCGCCATCACGGGCGTCGAGGCGCTGATCCGCTGGAACGACCCGCGCCGGGGCCTGGTGCCGCCCGGCCAGTTCATCCCCATCCTCGAAGAAACCGGCCTGATCTACGACGTGGGCCGCTGGGCGCTGCGGCAGGCGCTGGCCGACAACCTGCGCTGGCGCCAGGCGGGGCTGGCGCCGCTGCGGGTGGCCGTGAACGTGTCCATCCTGCAGCTGCGGCACCAGGGCTTCATTGCCGAGGTGCGCGACGCCGTGGCGCACGACGCCGCCGCCGCCAGCGGGCTGGAGCTGGAGATCACCGAAAGCATGGTGATGGACGATGTGGAGCGCAGCACCCAAAGCCTGCACGCGCTGCGCGAGATGGGCATCACCATCGCCATCGACGACTTTGGCACCGGGTTCTCGTCGCTGAGCTACCTGGCCCGGCTGCCGGTGGACACGCTCAAGATCGACCGTTCGTTCACCATGAACATGGCCTCCGGGCCCCAGGGGCTGTCGCTGGTGTCCACCATCGTCAACCTGGGGCATTCGCTGCGCCTGAAGGTGGTGGCCGAGGGCGTGGAGACCGAGGACCAGCGTGCGCGGCTGGCGCAGCTGGGCTGTGACGAGATGCAGGGCTACCTGCTCAGCCAGCCGCTGCCTGCCAGCGCGTTCGAGCAGCGCTTTTTGCGCGCTGCGGCACCCTCGGGGGCGGCTGTTTCAGTGCCTGTGCCGTAGTGATGCTATGTATTTGATAGCTATAAAGGCATGATGGTCGCGCGGTAAAGGCACTTTTTGCTTGAAGTTTCAGGCTCTACCGGACCCGTTCGGTCTCTACCACCATGTCGAGCAGATACGCATGGCTGGGCGCATCGGCGGGCAGTTGGCCGTTGCGCGCCAGCGAGTAGCGCTGCACCCGCAGCACGTTGCGCAGGCCCGGCTCGTGGCGGTAGCCCTCGATCTCGCCCTGGAAGATGCGCCACTCGCCCACCCCTTGGCGCACACCGTTGTCGGCATAGCGCACATCGCGCACGCGCAGACACTGGGCCTGGGGCATCAGCGGGTGGTTGCAGGCCACACGCTCGGGGGCCACTTCCAGAAACATCCGTTCGCCCGCCGAGCCAAACCGCGTGGCCGGTGTGGGCGAACCCGCCAGCTCCCAGCGGCTGCCGTCGGCAAACCACAGCGCCAGCTGCGGCGCGGTGGTGGCGGTGACTCCCTTTAGCTCCCAACGCTGGGCCTGGGGCAGCAGGGTGGCCACCCGCTGCTCCAGATCCATCAGGTCGCGCTCGGCGCAGGCGCGTTTGGTGGACACGGGCTGGCCTACCTGCAGATTCGGGCCGCTCAGCGTGTAGCCCGCGCCCATCACGTTGCACAGGTTCTGCACCGACAGCCGCTGGGCCTCAAAGTGCAGGCGCAGCGGGCGCTTGCCCGCCAGCAGCCAGCCAGGCGCCGCCTGGCCCCGGGCATCGTGGGCGGCGACCAGGTCCCAGTCATAGGCCTGCAGCGTGTGGGCGGAAGAAGACGGGGAAGAAGAAGGAGACGGGGGCTGCGTCATGGGGGCTCCCTGGGGCTGGCTGCTGCAGGCCGCCAGCAGGGTTGCAAGGGTGGCGGCCGCCAGGGCCTTGCCGAAGGCGGGGCGCCCGCCGCTGAGGGTGTTGAGTCGTTTCAGATGCATCCCGCCACCTTAGCGGAAAAGCGCCCCGGGCAGGGTAGGAGAAGGGCGCTTTGGGGCGAGCGCCTGGGTAGACTCCTGCCCGGCCCCATGCGTGAAGTGATGCGTGGACTCACGCCGCGCAGGCCAGCGTGTTGCCCTGTGCAAAGTCCAGCGTGCGCGTTCCCACGGCGGCGGCCAGGTGGGGGTCATGGGTCACCAGCATCAGCGCGGCGCCGGTGTCTTGCACCGCGTGCAGCAGCACCTGGATGGCCTCCTGCTGCGTGATCGGGTCCAGGCGCGAGGTGGGCTCGTCGGCAAACAGCAGGGCCGGTTGCGCCACCAGCACGCGCGCCAGCGCAATGCGCTGCAGCTCGCCGCCCGACACCTGGTCGGGCCTGCGCGCCAGCAGGTCTTCGGGCATACGCAGCTGCGCCAGGCGCTGCTGCACCGCCTTCCAGTCGCAGCGGTGCAAGCGGGCAGCATCGCGCAGCGACTGGGCCAGGCTGATGTGCGGCGCAAACGAACCCACCGGGTCCTGGTACAGCTTTTGAAAGGCATGCGGGCGCAGCCGGGCGCTGCGCTCCACGCGGCCGGTGTCGGGCGCCACCAGGCCCAGCAGCACATTGCCCAGCGTGCTTTTGCCGGTGCCGCTCGGGCCCTGCACGGCGATGCGTTCACCGCTGTGCAGCGTCAGGTCCAGCGGCGCAAACAGCTGCTGCGCGCCATAGGCTTTGGAGATGCCATGCGCCTGCACCACCGGCTCGCCCGGCGTGGGCGCGCCAAACGGCAGCCAGCGGGCCGGGTCGGCCTGCAGCAGCTGGCGCGTAAACGCGTGCTGCGGTGCGGCGGCCACGGCGTGGATGTCGCCTTGCTCCACCGCCTGCCCGTGGCGCAGCACGATGACCTGGCCGCCCAGCGCCTGCGCCACCTGCATGTCGTGGGTGATGGTGAGCAGGCAGCCGCCCGCCTGCAGCACGCCCTGGAACAGCTCCACCATGCGGCCGCGCCAATGCGCGTCCAGGCCCTTGGTGGGCTCGTCCACCATCAGCACCGGCGCGCCCCCGGCCAGGGTGATGGCGGCCACGGCGCGCTGGGCCATGCCGCCCGACAGTTGCCAGGGGTAGTGGCTGCCAGCACTGCCCAGGCCCGCAGCGCTCAGCGCCTGGACGGCCTGTGCGCTGGCGGCGCTGGGGGGCTGCTGGTGCAGCAGGCGGTACACCTCGGCCAGCTGCGGCGCCACGCGGGCCAGGGGGTTGAGCGCCAGCGAGGGCTCTTGCGGCAGCAGCGCCAGCTTGCGGCCCCACAGGGCACGGCGCGCGGCGGCGTCCTGGGCGCGGGTGGTGGTGCCATCCAGCGTGATCTGGCCCGTCGCCTGCAGTGCAGGCGGCAGGTTGCCCATGATGGCCTGGGCCAGCAGCGACTTGCCCGCGCCGCTTTCGCCCACCAGAGTCAGCGCCTCGCCCGGCCGCAGGCTGAAGCCGATGTCGCGCAGCAGCCGTTTGCCGCCCACCTGGATGCCCAGCCCCTCCACAACCAGCAGGGCGTCGGATTTCAAAGGCGTGGTCATGCGGTCTCCCGGTCGGGGTTGAGCAGCATCAACGCGGCCACCAGCCACACCAGCAGGGCGGTGGGGGCGGCAATGAGCCACGGGGCTTCTTCGTAGTAGGGCATGGCCTCGGTCATCATCAGTCCCAGCTCGGGCGTGGGCGGCTGCATGCCCACGCCCACAAAACCCAGTGCGGCCAGCGCCAGCACGGCCTGCGATGTGGTGAAGGCCAGCAGCGTGCCCAGCGTGGGTGCCAGCGCGGGCAGCAGGTGGCGGCGCAGCACATAGCCGCGCCCAAAACCCAGCAGGCGCGATGCCTGCACTGCGTCGCCCGCCAGCACGGGCCGGGCCACTGCACGGCTCACGCGAAAGTATTCGACCCACAGCGCAGCCGACAGGCCCGCATACAGCGCCCACAGCGCGCCGGGCGCCAGGGCGGCCACCAGCAGCACCAGCAGCAGGCCGGGGATGGCCAGCACCGAGTCCGACAGCATGAGCAGCGCCCGCTCGGTGCGCCCACCGCGCCATGCGGCGACGATGCCCAGCAGCGTGCCGGGCACGGCGGCGCTCACGGCCGCCAGCAGCGCCATGCCCAGCGAGAGCTGCGCCGCATGCGCCAGCCGCGCCAGCGCCGAGCGGCCCAGCACATCGGTGCCCAGCCAGTGCTGGGCGCTGGGTGGGGCCAGGGTGTTACGCAGGTCTTGCACCACCGGGCTGGCGCCCACCAGCCAGGGGCCGAGCAGGGCAAACAGGGCCAGCAGGCCGAGCAGGGCCAAGCCCAGCATGGTGCGCAGCGGCCAGCGAGGCTGGGCCACCAAGCCGCCAACTGGCGACGAAAGAGTGGAAGGTACGGCACTCATGCAGCTACCTTCTGGGTATGCCGAGGGTCCAGCGCCAAACACGCCGCATCTACCAGCAGGTTGAACACTACAAACAGCACGCCCATGCACAGGGCCGTGCCCTGCACCACGGGGATGTCGCGCCCGAACACGGCGTGCACCAGCGCATGGCCGATGCCGGGCCAGGCAAACAGCGTCTCCACCACCAACGCGCCCTCCACCAGAAACAGCGCTTGCACGCCCAGGTAGGCCGTCACCGGCACGGCGGCATTGCGCAGGCCATGGCGCACCAGCGCCTGCCAGTCGCTCAGGCCCTTGGTGCGCGCAAATTCAAAAAAGGGCGATACCACCACCTCCAGCATCGCGGCGCGGGTTACACGCGCCAGCCCGGCAGCCAGGCCCAGCCCCAGCGTGAGCGCGGGCAGCACCAGGCTGGCCTGGCTCTCGTCACCGCCCGCAGGCAAAAAGCCCCATTGCACGGCCACCAGCAGGATGAGCAGCACCGACAGCAAAAACGGCGGCAGCGCGCGCAGCACCACGGCCATCAGCCAGCTGGCCTTGTCCACCCAGCCCTGGGACCGCAGCCCGGCCCACACGCCCAGGGGCACGCCCACGGCAAAGGCAATGGCCAGCGCGGCGGCCGACAGGCGCAGCGTGGCGCCCAGGTGGTGCGTGACCTCGTGCCACACCGATCGCTGCGACACCAGCGACTGCCCCAGGTTGAAGGTGACCATGTCGCGCCACCAGTGCAGCAGCGCCAGCCAGCCGGGGCGGTCCAGCCCCAGCTCCGCGCGCACGGCGTCGGCGGCTGCGTTGCTCACCAGGTCATAGCCATAGCGGCCCGCGGCCACGCGCATGGCCAGGTCGCCGGGCAGGGCGCGCACCATCAAAAAGCACAGCGTGCCGATCAGCAGCGACACGGCCAGCACCTGCACCAGCCTGCGGCCGAGCAGGGCGGCCCAGGGTTTTGACATCAAGGGGTTCATGGGTTGGTCCACTTCATGCCGGTCAGGCGGTAAGAACGCTCCAGCGGGTCCAGCGTGACGCCCGCCAGCCGGGGGGCCACGGCCACATGCTGGCGGTACCACGCCACGGGGATCACGGGCAGCTCCGCTTGCAGGGTGTGCGTGATGGATCGCCGCAGCACTCGCGTGCGCTCGGGCGGCGTCTGGGTGCGCGTCAGCTCGTGCAGGGCCTGCACCACGGTGTCGCTGTGCCAGCCCATGGCGCCCCAGTCGCCGCCCTGGGCGGCAAAGTCGCCCGCCAGCGTGCCTGTGGGGTCGGGCACGTTGGCGTAGTTGCGGGTGGCCAGCGCCAGTTGCAGGCTGCCGTCGCGGTGGCCCCGGGGCACGTCGCCCGAGTTGCCAATGCTCACCTTCACCGCCATACCCGCCAGCCGCCACTGCTCCTGCAAGGCGGTGGCAATCAGCGGCAGCTCGGGCCGGTCCACAAAGGTTCGGATCACCAGGTGCAGCGGCTGGCCCTGGGCATCGCGCAGGCCATCGCTGTGGCGCTGCCAGCCTGCGGCGCGCAGCAGGCGTGCGGCGGCTTCGGGGTCGTGCTGCAGCGGGGGCAGGTGCGGGTTGTGCCACGCGCCCAGCGTGGGCGGCAGCAGCTGCGTGGCGGCCAGCGCCTCGTCGCCCATCAGCGCCAGCGCAATGCCCGCGCGGTCAATGGCCAGGCTCAGCGCCTGCCGCACGCGCACATCGCGCAGCGCAGGCAGGCCCGCATTGAGCTTGACGATAACGGTGCGCGGCAGCGTGACCGAGGCAATGCGCACCGGCGTGCGGCGCGCCAGCGCAGGGTTTTGCGCATGGCGCTGCAGCCGCCGCAGGCTGGCCGGGTCCAGCCCATAGGCCAGGTCGGCCTGGCCACTCTCGGCCATCAGCGCGCGGGTTTCGGCACGGCTGGCGGCCAGGTAGCGCACGGCGGCAATCGCGGGGCGCGGGCCGTCGTAGGCGTCAAACACCACTGTCTCGACCTGCTGCGGCGGCACCAGCAGCGCAATGCGGTAGGGGCCGCAGCCAATGATGCTGCGCACCTTGCCGTCGGCCCCATAGCTGGCCGGGGCCAGCACCATGGTGCTGGAATGCGCCAGCAGCGCAGGCAGGGCGGTGTGGGGGCGTTGCAGGCGGATGAGCACCGTGCCTTCGTCAGGCGCGGTGATGGACTCGATGGGCGCTTGGCTCAGCAGCGCAGGCGCCACCTGCGCGGCCTGCAGGCTGCGCACCACGGCGGCGGCGGTCACGGGTTTGCCGTCGTGAAAACGCGCCCCGGCCCGCAGCTCAAACTGCCACGCCAGCCCATCTGCCGACCGGCGCCAGTGCTGCGCCAGCGCGGGCCGTGGTTGGCCGTCGTCTGCAGCGTCCAGCAGGGTTTCGGTGACCTGCAGGCGCGTGAACACATAGCCGCTGCTGGCGGGCGCCAGGCCGCTGATCTCCCACGGGCCGACGATTTGCAGCGGTGCGGGAGGGGCGGCGGGTTTTGTGTCCTGCGCCCAGGCTGCGGGCAAGGCGCCCGCAGCCAGCGCGGCCACGGGGGCCTGCAAGGCACGGCGGCGCGTCAGCGGTGAAAAGGGGTTGAAGAAACGATTCATTTCAGTGATTCATGGTGCTGTGCATGCAGTGCAGCCGCTGAAATTCGGGCGGCGATGGCTTCGGCATCTTTGAACTTCCACTCACCGTTCGGGCTGAGCCTGTCGAAGCCTTGCGCGGCGCTTCGACAAGCTCAGCGTGAACGGTTCTGGCTCACTGGGTCAAAACTTCGCCTGCAAACCCACGGTGACCGTGCGCGCCGCCCCCGGCGCCACCCACACGCGGCTGTACGAGCTGGTGTAGTGCACTTTGTCAAACACGTTGTCCACGTCCAGCGACAGGTTCAGCGTGGGGCTCAGGCGCCAGTACGCCATCAGCTTTGCTGTCGTGTAGCTGGGCAGTTCAAACGCAGCCGTGCCTGCATTGGCCTCGGCCTGCGTGCGGGCCTGGCCCAGGCGCTTACCCATGTGGGTCACGCCGCCGCCCACGCCGTAGCGCTGGCCGTTGGCCAGTGCGTTTTCGTACACCGCCAGCACGCTGCCGTTGACCTTGGGCACGTTCAGCAGGCGGCCGCCCACCTCCAGCGTGTTGTCGCGGGTCACCTCCACGTCGTTGAACACCAGGCTGGCGTTCACCCGCCAATGTGCGCTCACGCGGCCCGACAGGTCCAGCTCCAGCCCCCGGCTGCGCACCTCGCCAGCGGCGGCTGAAAAGCCCGCGTTCAGCGGGTCGCTGGTCAGCACATTGCGCTTGGTAATGTCGAACAGCGCCGCCGTGGCGCCCAGGCGCTGGTCGGTGCTCTCCCACTTGGCGCCCAGCTCCAGCGCGCGGGATTTTTCGGGGTCAAAGCCGTTGCCCGCCACATTGCTGCCCGTGTTGGGGCGGAACGAACTGCCCGCATTGGCATACACCGTCCACCCCTGCGTGGGCAGCCAGCTCACCCCCAGGCGCGGCGACACGGCCGAGGGGCTTTGCGCCGTGGTGCGGTGGGTGATGCGGTTTTGCAGGCTCTGTTCATAGTTGTCGGCCCGCAACCCGGCCATCACGCGCCACTGCTCGCCCAGCTTCAGCGTGTCTTGCACATACAGCGCGGTGTTGCGCTGCTTCTCCAGCGTGTCGGTGTTGCGCCCCGGCGTGGGCTGGGCCTGGCCGTAGACGGGGTTGAAGATGTCGATGGCATAGGGCGCGGCAGCGCTGGGGTTCACCCGCAGCATCACCGAATCCATGCTGAACCGGTAGCTCTCCACCCCCACCAGCAGCTCATGCTCCAGCCCGCCCGTGCGCAGGTTGCCCTGCAGCTCGGCCTGCACGGCCACGTCGTCCGACTGGAAGTCGCGGTACCGCCGCTGGCGCGTCAGCGTGCGGCCATTGGCCTGCAGCGCGGTGGCCTCGGTCGAGAAGCCTTCCATCCCGGTCTCGCGGTACGACAGCCCCACGCGGCTGCGCCAGTCGGGGTTCCACTCGTGCGACAGCACCAGCTGGTGCGTCTGGTTGGTCACCGTCACATCGCCATCGGCAGGCTCGCCCAAAAAGCGGCTGGCGGGCACCGGGCCCAGGCGGTTGTTGACCGCCACCACGCCCCGGTCCAGCGGAGTGGCGTGGCGCAGAAATTCGGCCGTGTACTCCAGCACCGTGTCGGGCGAGAGCTTCCAGGTCAACGCCGGTGCCACCACCTGCCGCTGCGCGCGCACATGGTCGCGAAAACTGCCCTTGTCTTCCACCGCCACATTCAGGCGGTAGGCCAGCCGGTCGCTGATGGGGCCCGTGGTGTCCAGCGCCGCCCGGCCCAGGCCGTAGCTGCCCGCGTAGGCCTCCACCGAATGGGCGGCCTTCCACAGCGGCTTCTTGCTCACGATGTTGAGCGTGCCGCCGGGCTCGCTGCTGCCATACAGGGCCGCCGCTGGGCCCTTGAGGAACTCCACCCGCTCCACCCCCGCCAGGTCGCGCGGCGCATTAAAGCCCCGGTTAGACGAAAACCCGTTGAGCAGCGTCGCCATGCCCGTGTTCTCGTTGCCCGGCAGCCCCCGGATGGCGATGTTGTCCCACAGCCCGCCAAAGTTGTTCTGGCGCGAGACCCCGCCCACATAGTCCAGCACATCATCCAGCCGCGTGGCACCCAGGTCGTCCAGCGTCTGGCGCGACATCACCCGCACCGACTGCGGCAGCTCGCGCAGCGGCAGGCTGGTTTTGGCACCCTCGGCCTCGTCGGCGTAGTAGGTGCCCGAGGCACTGCGGCCCACCACGTCTACGGCAGACAGGGTGGGCGGTGTGACCACATCGCCGTCTGCGGCCCAGGCGGGGTGGAGGGAGGCCAGCAGGGCCGCTGCCGCCAGGGCCGTCAAGGTGGGGCGCGGCAGGGGCGCAGGGCGTGAAGAAGAATCAGGAGAAGACGAAGAACGCATGGCAAACCAGTCCAAAAGCGGTGAATGCAAAAGCCAGTAGCAACGCGGCTCACACCCGCCAGGGAGTTGGCAGGCGCACATGGCCGCGTGCCCGCACGCACCCCACGGGGGTGAATGCAAGGGCAAAAACGAAAAGGGGATGCGCTGGGGAGCGCAGGCTGGCTAGGGATCCTCTGTGCGAATCGAGCGGCGAGTGAGCGCTGCGGATCGGGATGGGCTGCTAGGCGCAAAGCACAGCAATAGCCGTAGCTATTGCGAGCATTTGCAACGCCGCAGACCGCCCGAGACCGCAGATGCACACGGCGCGGTGATTTGCGCAGAGGATCCCTCGGGCCCGACGCGTGTCAGGCCCGCTGGGCTGGCGGGGGATCGCGTGCTGCAAACGGCCAGCGCACCTGCTGGGCCGTAAAGGGGTCTGCGCTGTGCGGCGCGACGGCGCTGGGTTCTGCGGGGACTTGCGGCTGGCGAGCCGGTGCATGCGCCAGCCCCGCCTCCAGCGCGTGGGTCAGGCACCAGGCGCAGGTGGTGTGTGTCTCTTCGCTGTGATCGTCGCTGGCTGTGGCGTTGTTTGCCAACGCATCCACATCGCCTGCGGTTGCTGAGACTGTGGCGCTGCTAACCAGCTCCTGGATGTGCCGCGCCTCGTGTAAGGGCGTGCCCGCCAGCGCGTTGAACAACGCCACCAGCAGAAGCACGATGTGGAAAGGCAGAGCGGGGATGGTGCGGTGCAGCATGAGGGATGCGAATCATACTCAACTGCGGGCTGCGAATTGGTGGGCAAGTCGTTCCGCCATGAAGTGACGGGGAGGCAAAAGCCGTCAATCCAACCTACGTGAAATGCTCGGGTGAGAACGCTCCGTTGGACTGCGCAACTCAGGTCGGACCGACTGAATGGCAGTCGTTTTAGCTGGCTAAAACAACCTGCATCCGGAAGCTAAACTGCCCCTTTCGGACTGAAGCCGCCACTCCCGCGCCTTCTCCGATGAAGCTAAATTCGACGCTCCGAAGGGTTAGCCAAATGAAAAACTACCGAGGGACCAATGAAAGAAGACGATAACGAATTTGTCCTCTACGAGCCCACAAAGTCTGTAAGTTATGGTCATCAGGCTCGGGAAAAGAATGCACGGAGGGCGTGGGCACAAATTGAAGACTTTCTTCAAAAGTGGACCATTGCAAAGCTGCATGACTCCATCTCACTTCAATGCGTACCTCCCTATGATGGCCCGGTGAAGGTCTATAACGAGTTTCGCGCGCACATTAATCGCACTCTCGGAACGGAAGGCGAGGGACTCTGGCACTTCTCGCCCGAAGACCTTCCCAGGGCACTGGCGTTGGCATTCGACGAAGAAAAATGGCCAAGGCAGCAAGGCGATGGCCCTGCATATTTGCGGTTTACCTATGATTTTGAATGGGCGACACCGATACTACCGGCCGCCAGTCCCCTGCGGCGAGGTTCATCGTTCACCATCACTGTCAGCGGTAAACGCATTTTCATTCAGCCGACGCTTATTTTCCCTTGGCCCATCGACTCAGGCATAATCCAAAAATTTTTGTCCGACATTGGGCCTGATGCTCCTATTCAATTGCGAGAGGGTTATTTCAAGCGCATGATTCCAACGAAGAATGGCGAACATAGGGTCCTGCGCATTGCCAAAGATCGGCTAGTTCTTGGTCCTGGGATAGTATTGTCATAGTGGCGGCGCAAACCACATTCATTCCATCAGCGTAGGTAATATATGAAATCACCAGAGGTTTATGCACTACTCAAGTCCGAACTCGCGCCTTGGTTCAAATCTGCTGGATTCAAGCGCGCAAACGGGCCTTTGAGCTGGTATCGTGAATGCGGCAGCGCTTACGTCGTCGCGTGGTTTCAGATTTCGCAAGACGGTTGGGATTTCCACTCCGGCTCAAAATTTGTAGTTGAATTTCAAAAGTCAACGAAGCCAATCGTCGGAGCCAATCCGTCAAGAAGGAAGCGGCTCGCAAAATTTCTCTCAGCAGGTGAGCGAGAAGAAATTCGATTAATTCAAAACAGAGTTATTTCGGATCTGCCCCCTCCACCTCAAGATCATCCGACGTTTCAAATATCTCCAGACGTTGCAAAGTGGTATATTGAGAAGTTCCGAGAAGTCTCGGCTCCTTATCGTGAAAACGAGGACATATGGCTGCGGTACCACTCCTCCCAGCACGTGTCTAGCTGGGCAAGTTTCATCGGGCCCAAATTGCCAGAATGCGTCAGTATTGCTGAGTCATGGAGTTCAGAATTTTTTTCTTAGCACCAATGAAAAAACGCCAGCAGACGCTGGCGTTTTTCTGTGACGGAAGAGCGATTAACCCTTCTGCACCATCTTGATAATGCTGGAAAAATCCAGCCCCCCATGTCCCGCCAGGCTGTGCGCCGCATACAAATTGCGCGCCATGCCCCCCAGCGGCGTGGCGGCCTTCACCGCCATCGCGTTCTCCTGTGCCAGCCCTAGGTCCTTGAGCATCAGGTCCGTGCCAAATCCCCCCGCGTAACCCTTGCTGGCGGGTGCGGKTTCCATCACGCCGGGGAAGGGGTTGTACTTCTCCAGCGCCCAGTTGCCGCCCGAGCTGCGGCGCATGATTTCTGAGAGGACTTTGGGGTCCAGGCCGTTGGCGACGCCCAGGGCAATGGCTTCGCTGGTGCCTGCCATCAAGATGCCCAGCAGCATGTTGTTGCAGATCTTGGCCGTCTGGCCTGCGCCCACGCTGCCTGCGTGGAAGATGTTGGCGCCCATTTTTTCGAGCACGGGGCGGGCGCGTTCCAGGTCGGCGGCGTCGCCGCCCACCATGAAGGTGAGGGTGCCTGCGATGGCGCCGCCGGTGCCGCCCGACACGGGTGCGTCGATGAACGCCACGCCCTTGGCCTTGGCGGCGTCGGCCACCTTGCGGGAGGTAGCGGCTGCGATGGTGGAGCAGTCGATGATCAGCGTGCCCGCAGGCAACTGGGCCAGCAGCTCGCCCGCGCCCAAAAAGAGGCCTTCCACATGCTGGCTGGCGGGCAGCATGCTGATGACGACTTCGGCGCCTGCGACTGCTGCCTTGGCGTCGGTGGCGATGGGCACGCCGTCTGCGGCCAGCTTGTCGCGGGCGGGTTGCGAGAGGTCGAACGCGCGCACTTCGTGGCCTGCCTTGTGCAGGTTGTGTGCCATGGGGCCGCCCATGTTGCCGAGGCCGATGAATGCGATTTTCATGCTGTGTTGCTCCTGGATGTCGTTGTGATGGTGAAAGGGAATGGGTGCGGATTTAGTATGAATTTGATAGCTGGAAAGGCTTATCCATCGCGCGGTAGCGGCCTAAAAAGCTTGAAATCTAGGGGCTGATGTCGGCCCCGCGCTGGGCCAGCTCGGCGCGCAGCACCGAGCGGTGGCAGCGGGCTTCGTCCTCGCAGTAGCAGCCCAGCGACATGGCGCTGTGGTGCGACAGCGCGGCCAGCAAATCCAGCGTGCGGCTGGCTTCGGGCTGGGCCAGTTCTTTGCGGAATTGTTTGGTGAAGGCCTCCCATTCCTTGTCGCCTTCTTTGCCGGTGGGCACCTGCTGGCCCTGGGCCATGAGGTCGGCGCTGGGGGAGAGCAGGGGGTACCACACGTCGTAGTAGTCGCGGCTGGCGAACTCGGCCTTGGGCACGCCGCGCGGTGGGCGGCGCACGGTGCCGATGCGGGTGCCTTCCCCGGCGGCGCGCGGGGTGCCAAGGCGGACTATGCGTAGGGGCATGGGGGTGTCTCCGGGCAGGCTGGATTCATACGGATCTGCGTTCAAACTTCCATACCGTTCGGGCTGAGCCTGTCGAAGCCTTGCGCGGCGCTTCGACAGGCTCAGCGTGAACGGTTTTGTATTTTTAAAGGCCAATTGGTATCAGTCGTCGGCTTCGAAGATGCTGTGCTTCTTCTGGGCAGCGGCTTTTGTCTTGGGCGTCTTGCTGGCGGCAGGCGAAGCCTTGTTGTCTGCAGCCGCAACGGGGGTTTTCTTCGGCTTCTTGCGCGGTGATGCCTTGGCCAGCGGGTTGTAGGCCAGGGCCTCCTGAACCCAGTAGGTCCACTGCTCGCGGGTGGCGTAGCCGTTGGGCTCCACCCAGAAGTAGCCTTTCATGCCGCCGCCCGGCGAGAGTTCGCGGGTGTTCTGCATCTCCTGTAACTCGCCGTGGCGCTCGGGCGGCAGGCGCACCAGCAGGTCTTCGCCCTTGATGCCAATGCACAGCTTGCCGTCCACAAAGAAGCAGTAGCAGCCAAACATGGTCCGTTCTTCCACGTCGCTGCGGTGCGCGAGCGCGCTGCGCACGGCGTCGATCAGGTGCAGGGTTTCGTCGGAGAGGGGACGGGCGGGCATGGTGGCTGGTTCAAATGGCGCTGGCTAGATACCTGTCTCAGAGGGTTGTCTCAGTGGGCTGTGGCTCCCTCTCCCCTTGTGGGAGAGGGCCGGGGAGAGGGGTGAAACCGGCGCGGTGCGGGTGCGGCCCCCTCTCCCCAACCCTCTCCCGCGAGGGGAGAGGGGGTAGCCCCCGGCGCTGCTGCAGGTGCGTGGGCGGGTGTTCCTGTCTGAGAGAGGTGTTTCATGAGGAAAATTGGCCGTTACCGCCCGTTGGGTAAGCGCTAGTAGCTATGAAAACAGGAGTAAACGCTCAGCGAATCACTTCCGTCGCATCCCCATCCAGCATGCGCCGCGCAATGATCACCCGCATGATTTCGTTGGTGCCTTCCAGGATCTGGTGCACGCGCGCGTCGCGCAGCAGGCGCTCCAGCGGGTATTCGCGGATGTAGCCGTAGCCGCCGTGCAGCTGCAGCGCGTCGTTGATGACGGTGAAGCCTGCATCGGTGGCAAAACGCTTGGCCATGGCGCAGTAGGTGGATGCGTCGCGCGCACCGGCGTCCAGCTTGCTGGCGGCCAGGCGCACCATTTGGCGGGCGGCGACCAGCTCGGTGGCCATGTCGGCCAGCTTGAACTGCAGGGCCTGGAAGCTGGCGATGGGTTTGCCAAACTGCTTGCGGTCTTGCATGTACTGCTGGGCGGCGTTGAGCGCGCCTTGCGCCGCGCCCACCGAGCAGGTAGCGATGTTGATGCGGCCGCCGTCCAGGCCCTTCATGGCGATCTTGAAGCCTTCGCCCTCGCGGCCCAGCAGGTGGTCGGCAGGGATGCGCACGTTGTCGAAGCTGATGGTGCGCGTGGGCTGGCTGTTCCAGCCCATCTTTTGTTCCTTTTTGCCGTAGCTGATGCCGGGCGCATCGGCGGGCACGGCAAAGGCGCTGATGCCGCTGGCGCCGGATTGCGCATCGCCCGTGCGGGCCATGAGCACCAGCACGTCGGTGCTGCCTGCACCGCTGATGAAGGCCTTGGCGCCGTTGATGACGTATTCGTTGCCCACCAGCTCGGCGCGGGTCTTGAGCGAGGCGGCGTCGGAGCCTGCGCCCGGCTCGGTCAGGCAGTAGGACGCGAGCTTTTCGCCCGTGGTCAGCAGCGGACCCCAGTGGTCGCGCACGGCGGGCGTGGCCCAGGTGCCCAGCATCCAGGTGGCCATGTTGTGGATGGTGATGAAGGCGGTGGTGCTGGGGTCCACAGCCGCCATTTCTTCAAAGACAAGCGTGGCATCCAGCCGGGGCAGGGCCAGGCCGCCTGCGGCTTCGGGCGCGTACAGGCCACAAAAGCCCAGCTCGCCCGCCTTGGCGATGGCTTCTTTCGGGAAGATGCCTTCCTCGTCCCAGTGCGCGGCGTGGGGTGCGAACTCAGCTTGTGCAAAGTCGCGGGCCGTCTGGGCAAAGGCGCGTTGTTCTTCGGTGAGTTCAAAGTCCATGGTGTGTCTCGATGTCGCTTGTTGTTGTGCTTTTTTCGGATGAATGGGGTTTACGCGCCAATCAACCGTTCACGCTGAGCGCAGTCGAAGCGCGGCGCGAGGCTTCGACAGGCTCAGCCCGAACGGATATTTGAAGTTCAAAGAGGTCGAGTCCATCGTGAATCCATCTTGTTCACGGCTTGGCGGACGGGTGGTCCAGCGTCAGCCAGCGCATCAGGCCCTTGCGGCGGGCCTGCGTTTCGGCCGTGAGGCACTCGTGGTACAGGCGCGGCCACTGGGGTTGCGCTTCGTTGCTACGCTGCGCCTGCTTGCAGCGCGTGGTGCGCTCGCGCTGCCAGGCCGTGTGCTCTTGCCGCAGCTGGGGCCGCTCGTGGGCCGACAGGGCGCGCATCACATCGCCGTAGAGGATGGCGATCTCGGTGTCGGCCGCCTGGAAGGATTGCACGGCGCAGGCGTTGGTTTCTTCCACCGTGCCGCCGGGTTTGCAGGCGGCACCGGCCTGTGCGTGGGCATCGGCACCCACCAGCACTACGCACCCAGCACCGACGACCATGGCCCATCTCCGCATCGTTGTCTGAAAAGTTTGCATGCCCTGCTTTTACCACCGACAGCCGCGCGCAAGAACTGGCACAGCCTAGGCCAGTGCCACCGCGCAAGGGCCGCCCCGCCGCGCTGGTGGCGTCCCCCTTCCGCATCGCGCAGCGATGCAGAGAAAGGGGGAAGCGGCGAAGCCGCTCAGGGGGTTACTTCAAACTAATCGTCGTATTGACACCGTGCGAGATGGTGCTGTCATCAAACCAGCGCGCCGTCACGGTCTTGGTCTGCGTGTAGAACAGCACGACCTGCTTGCCGTAAGGGCCCAGGTCGCCCAGCTTGGAGGCACGCGAGCCCGAGAACGAGAACAGGGGCACTGGCACAGGGATTGGCACATTGATGCCGACCTGGCCCACGTCGATCTCTTCCTGGAACTTGCGTGCGGCAGCACCCGACTGGGTGAAGATGGCGGTGCCGTTGCCGTTGGGGTTGTCGTTGATGAAGGCGATGGCTTCGTCAATGTCTGCTGCAGCCGACAGGCACAGCACGGGGCCAAAGATTTCCTGGTCGTAGATGCTCATGCCGGGCTTGACGCCGCTGAACACCGTGGGGCCCACGAAGTTGCCCTTTTCGTAGCCAGCCACCTCTGGGTTGCGGCCGTCCAGCTCCAGCGTGGCGCCGTCGGCAATGCCGCGCTCGATCAGGCTCTGCACGCGGTCCTTGGCGGCGCAGGACACCACCGGGCCCACGTCCGTGCCTTTTTCCACACCGGCGCTCACCTTCAGGGTCTTGGCCTTGGCGACCAGCTCGGGGATCCACTTTTGCGCCTCGCCCACCAGCACCACCACCGACAGCGCCATGCAGCGCTGGCCTGCGGCACCAAAAGCCGCACCGGCCAGGGCGTTCAGGGTTTGTTCCTTGTTGGCATCGGGCATCACGATGGCGTGGTTCTTGGCGCCCATCATGCATTGCACGCGCTTGCCGTTGAGGCTGGCGCGGTTGTAAACGTGCGTGCCCACCTTGGTGGAGCCCACAAAGCTGATCGCCTTGATGTCCTTGTGGTCGCAGATCGCGTTCACAGCGGCTTCGCCACCGTGGATCACGTTGAGCACGCCGGGGGGGATGCCCGCTTCGAGCGCCAGCTCGACCAGGCGCATGGTCACCATGGGGTCTTGCTCGGACGGCTTGAGCACGAAGGTGTTGCCCGTGGCGATGGCCATGGGGAACATCCACAGCGGGATCATGGCGGGGAAGTTGAAGGGGGTGATGCCTGCGCACACGCCCAGGGGCTGCATCAGTGTGTAGGTGTCCACGCCACCGGCCACGTTGTTGGCCAGCTCGCCCAGTTGCAGGTTGCCGATGCTGGCTGCGTGTTCGACCACTTCGAGGCCACGGAATACATCGCCTTCGGCATCCGGCAGGGTCTTGCCTTGCTCGGCCGTCAGGATGGCGGCCAGCTCAGCCATGTTTTCGCGGATCAGCTGCTGGTATTTGAGGAAGATGCGGGCGCGGGCGCCGATGGCGGTCTTCTTCCAGGTCTTGAAGGCCTCCTGGGCCGAGGCCACGGCTGCGTCGATTTCTTCAGGGGTGGCAAACGGCACGCGGGCCAGCACTTCCTGCGTGGCAGGGTTCACTACGTCGCGCCACTGCGTGGTCTTGGACTCGACGAACTTGCCGCCGATCAGCAGTTTGACGGTGGGGGCCAGCACGGCCTGGGAAGTCGGTGCATTCATGGGTTTGTCTCCTGGGTTGGCACGCGGCGGTTTGCCGACGAATGGCGCATCGTAGCTGTGCAAAATTGCTGAAGCAATAGACAATGCTGCACTTTGGTTTTGCAAATTTGCACATCATTGATCGCCACGCCTTGCTTGGCACGCCGATCACGGCACTGGGCATTGGCGAGCGCGTTCAACTACCGTTTCTAGGATCATGGACTGGGACAACCTGCGTTACTTCCTGGAGCTGGCCCGCTCTGGCACCCTGGCAGCCGCCGCCCGCCGCGCGGGGGTGGAGCACACCACCGTGGCCCGCCGCATCCAGGCGCTGGAAAAGCAGATGGGCGCCGCCCTGTTTGCGCGCGAGGCGGGCGGCCACCGGCTGACCGAGGCCGGGCGCCAACTGCTGCCCGCCGTGGAGGCCATGGAAACCGCCGTGCTGGGCGTGGAGCGCGCTGCCCCGGCGCAGGCGGGGGCAGGGCCCTCGGGCCTGGTGCGCGTGGGGGCCACCGAGGGCTTTGGCACGTTGATCCTGGCGCCGCACCTGGCGCGTCTCACGCAAAAGCACCCGCATTTGTCCATCGACCTGCTGGCGTTGCCGCGCATGCTGCACCTGTCGCGGCGCGAGGCGGACATCGTCATCTCGCTGGAGCGGCCCACGCGCGGCTCGGTCATCGTCACCAAGCTGGCGGATTACTCGCTGCACCTGTACGGCCAGCGCGAGTACCTGGCCCGGCGCCCCCTGGTGGCCACGCGCGAGGACCTGCGCCACCACGCGTTTGTGAGCTATGTGGACGATCTGCTGTTCACCAAGGAGCTGCAGTTTCTCGACCAGCTCTACCCGCCCGAGCGGTTTGCCATGCGCAGCACCAGCGTCACCGCGCAGTACGAGGCCGTGCGCGCCGGGGCCGGGCTGGCGGTGCTGCCCGCCTTTCTGGCCGACACCGACCCGGTGCTGGCCCGCGTGCTGCCGCAGGAGGCGCGCTTTACCCGCACCTTCTGGATGAGCATGCCCGCCGAGGCGAAACACCTGGCGCGCATGCAGGCGGTGTGGAGCTTTTTGAAGGAAGTGGGGCAAGGGGAGAGCGGGCGGCTGCGGCCGGACCGGCGGTAGCGATGGGTGTGGTGGCCGCGTCGGGACTGGCACGATTCTTCTTGGCACCCGCCTCGGCGCCTCCTAGCATGCGGTCCATCCATTCACAGACTTGGAGGCGCCCATGGCCAAGTACCGAATCCTCTGCCTGGACGGCGGCGGCCTGCGTGGTCTGATCACGGCGCGGCTGCTGGCCCGGCTCAACGCCCACCCGCAGGTGGCGGGCTGGCTGAGCACCGTGGACCTGTTCGCAGGCACCTCCACTGGCGGCATCCTGGCGCTGGGCCTGGCCTGCGGCAAAACGCCCGAGGAGATCTGCACCGTCTACAAGGAGCGCGGTGGCGTCATCTTTGACGACAGCATCTGGGACAACCTGCGCGACCTGGGAAAAACCGTGGGCGCCGACTATTCAAGCAAGGGCCTCAAGGCCGAGCTGAAAGCGGTGTTTGGCGACCTGAAGCTGCGCGACATCCCACGCAAGGTGGCCATCCCCACCTTCGACCTCGACAACGAGGAAGTGGCCGCCAAACGGACCTGGAAGCCCAAGATCTTTCACAACTTCCAGGGCGCGGACTCGGACGGCGAGCAGCTGGTGGCCCACATCGCCCAATACACCAGCTCGGCGCCCACCTACTTCCCCTCGGCCGATGGCTACATCGACGGCGGCGTGTATGCCAACAACCCCAGCATCGTCGCGCTGGCCCAGGCGATTTCGCGCCGCAACCAGCCCGCCGAACGCGCCGCGCTGGATGAGGTGGTGATGCTGTCACTGGGCACCGGCGTGAGCCTCACCTACATCAAGGGCCAGACGCTGGACTGGGGCTACGCGCAGTGGGCGCAGCCGCTCATCAACGTGCTGATGGATGGCGTGGCCGGCATCTCGGACTACCAGGCCCGGCAGCTGCTGGACGACCGCTACCACCGCCTGCAGATCGTCTTCCAACCGAACGAGACGATTGCGTTGGACGCGGTGGACAAGCTCGAACGCATGGACGAGATTGCGAGGGGGCATCCGCTGCAGGAGACAGTGGATTGGCTGCGGGGCGTGTGGCTCTGAGCCTGGGTGGCTTCGGCGAGGGGCGGGGGCGCCTGTATCAGAATCGCGCCACCACAACCCACCGGTTTCCCCGGCGCGCACCGTGAATCCTCTTGAACTCCAGGCCTACCTGCACCAGCACATTCCCTTGTCCCACGCCATGGGCGTGAGCGTGGTGGAGGCATCGCCCCAGCAGGTGGTGCTGAGCGCGCCGCTGGCGCCCAACATCAACCACCGCGACACGGTGTTTGGCGGCAGTGCCTCGGCCGTGGCCATTCTGGCGGCGTGGTCCATGCTGCACCTGCGGCTCTCGGCCGAGGGGCTGGGCAGTCGGCTGGTGATTCAGCGCAACACCATGGACTATCTCGCGCCCATGGCGGGCACCTTCACCGCTGTGGCGCAGGCACCGGCCGCGCAGGTGTGGCAGCCCTTTGCGCGCATGCTGCAGCGCAAGGGCATCGGGCGCATCGTGCAGGCGTCGGTGCTGCACTACCAGGGCGAGCCTGCGGGGCAGCTGGAGGGGGAGTTTGTGGCTTTTGGGCCTGGCTACATTTCGCCAGCCTGATGGACATGGGGTCAAGCGGCCCGGGTGATCCTGCAAAGTGGGCCCGGGAGCCCCGTTTTATTGCGCCACCGCCGCCTGCCGCGCCGCGTACGCTCCGATCACAAGGCGAAGCGGTGGCTGGCGGGATGTGTCCCAGCACGGCACTGGGATGTCGCCACGCAGGAGTTCAAGGCGATGTCACCTCTTCTTTCCGGTCTTGCATCCGTAGCCTCGCTGGTCTTCAACGCTGCGTCCAGCGGGGCGGCCAAACCTGCGGCGCCCCGGCGCGGCAGCGAAGAAGCGCAGGCGCAGCCATCGGCCGTGGTCACGCTCAGCCCCCAGGCCGAGGCGCTGGCGGGGTTTGCGGGCAAGGGCATTCTGGTGTCGCAGGGCAAGGTAGACAGTGCCCTGGGCGGCGTGCAGCGTGGCGGTGGCAGTGGTGGTGGCCTGGTGGGGTTGCCTGCGGCGGGGGGCGCGGTCTCTGCGCAGGATTTCAAGGCGCTGCTCAGCGAGTTTGGTGCGGACGACGCCCAGCAGGAGCAGATTGCCGCCGGGTTTGACACCAGCAAGGACGGCCGGATTTCGCACCAGGAGTTTCTGCAGGGGCTGGCGAGCACGTCGATCACCCGGCCGGGCAATGATTTTTCGCAGGCCGTGCTGCAGCTGATGGACCGCAGCGGCATTGCCGATGGGGTGGTGAGCCAGAGCGAATTTGCTGCGCTGGCCACGGCGTTTGCCAACGCAGAAAAGCGGGTGGGGGCTGCATAGGCCCATTGCGGGCCATGCGGCGCACCCTCAACACCAAAAAGCGGCTCCGAGGAGCCGGTTTTGGCATCAATGCTATGCAAAAGATAGCAAACTTTTCTTTTCTATAGCGCGGAGAGGGCGTTTTTTCCTCTCAATGTGCGCCGCCTGCATCGGCCGCACCACCGCCACCTGCCGTTCTGGCGGGCCGCTTGGTCAGCCAGATCAGCGCGATCAGCAACAGGAACAAACCTGCCGAGCCCAAAAAGATGTCATTGGCCGCGCGGGTGAACGCCTGCTGGTCGATCAGCCGGTTGATCTGCGCCAGCGCCTGCATCTGCGTGAGGCCGGACGCGGTGAGGTTGTCCAGCGTCTGCGCAAACACGCCCTGGCCTTGCACCAGCCCTTCGGTCAGGTGGGCGTGGTGCATGGCGGCGCGGCTCTCCCACAGCGTGGTGGCGATGGACGTGCCCATGGCCCCGGCGGTGATGCGCACGAAGTTGGAGAGGCCTGCGGCCGCCGGGATGCGCTCGGGTGCAATGCCTGCCAAGGTCAGCGTGGTCAGCGGGATAAAGAAGAACGCCATGGCTGCGCCCTGCAGCAGGGTGGGGATCAGGATGTGGATGAAGTCCGTCTGCACCGTGAACTGCGAGCGCATCCACAGCACCGTGCTGAACACGATGAACGCGCCCGTTGCCATGCGGCGCGGGTCCCACTGGCCCACCTTCTTGCCCACCAGCGGCGTGAGCAAGATGGCGAACACGCCCACCGGCGCCAGCGCCATGCCGGCCGAGGTGGCGGTGTAGCCCATCCACTGCTGCAGCCACAGCGGCAGCAGCACCACGTTGCCGAAGAAGAGGGCGTAGGCCACCGACAGCGCCAGCGCGCCAAAGGTGAAGTTGCGGCCCTTGAAGAGCTTCAGGTCCACCACCGGGTGCTTCTCGGTCAGCTCCCACACCAGGAACACGGCAAACGCCACCACCGCGACCACGGCCATGGTGATGATCTCGCCCGAGGCAAACCAGTCCAGCTCCTTGCCCTTGTCGAGCATGAGCTGCAGCGCACCCACCCACAGCACCAGCAGGGAGAGGCCCACGGTGTCGATGGGCAGCTTGCGGATGGGGGTCTCGCGCTGGCGGTAGATGCCCCAGGTGAGCAGCCCGGCCAGCAGGCCCACGGGCACGTTGATGTAGAAGATCCACGGCCAGGAGATGTTGTCAGTAATCCACCCGCCCAGCAGCGGCCCCACCACAGGCGCCACCAGCGTGGTCACGCCCCACAACGCCAGGGCGGTGCCCGCCAGCGCCTTGGGATAGCTGGCCAGCAGCAGGGTTTGGCTCAGCGGGATCATCGGCCCCGCCACCAGGCCCTGCAGCACGCGGAAGAACACCAGCATTTCCAGCGACGAGGCAAAGCCGCACAGCCAGGAGGTCAGCACAAACAGCATCACGCTCATGGTGAACAGGCGCACCGCGCCAAAGCGCTGCGTGAGCCAGCCAGTGAGCGGCACCGAGATGGCATTGGCCACGCCAAAGCTGGTAATGACCCAGGTGCCCTGGCCGGGGCTCACACCCAGGTCACCGGCAATGGCGGGGATGGAGACGTTGGCGATGGACGAGTCCAGCACGTTCATGAACGTGGCCAGCGACAGCGACAGCGTGCCTAGCAGCAGGGCCGTGCCTTGCAGTGGCGGGTAGGCGGCAGGCGGCCCGGGCGGGGCAGGGGGTTGTGTTGCAGCAGGCGCCGAACTGGCGGGCGCCTGGTCTGCAGTGGGGTTGGCGGCGGTCATGCTCTGTCCACCGGTTTACTGCACCACGGGCGACTGCACGGTGGCTGCGGTTGGCGCCGAGGCATGCTGCTGGCTTGCCACAGGCGCCTTGCCCACCTTGGGCGATGCCACGGCCACGGCGGCCTTGCCGCTGCGGCCCAGGTTGGCGGCAATGATATGGGCCACCTCATCGTCGGCAGCCTTGAACTGCGCGTCGAACACGGCGGTGGCAGCCACGGGGGTGGTGCGCTGGGTGTCGGCCAGGGTCTTGCCAGTCTGGTCGGCGGTGTCCACCTTCACTTCCATCGACAGGCCCACGCGCAGCGGGTGCTCGGCCACTTCCTTGGGGTCGAGCGCAATGCGCACGGGCACACGCTGCACCACCTTGATCCAGTTGCCGGTGGCGTTCTGTGCGGGCAGCAGCGCAAAGGCGGCGCCGGTGCCTGCGCCCAGGCCCGTGACGGTGCCGTGGTAGACCACCTTGGTGCCGTACACGTCGGCTTCCAGCTCGGCGGTCTGGCCAATGCGCAGGGTCTTGAGCTGGCTTTCCTTGAAGTTCGCGTCCACCCACAGGTCGTTCAGCGGCACCAGCGTCATCAGCGGGGCACCCGCCTGCACACGCTGGCCCACCTGCACGCCGCGCTTGGCCACATGGCCGTCCAGCGGGGCCACCAGCTGGGCGCGCTGCACGGCCAGGTAGGCCTCGCGCACGCGGGCCGAGGCACGCGCCACGTTGGGGTGCTGCTCGATGGAGGTGCCCTCGGTCTGTGTCTGGCTGGCGGCCAGTTGTTCTTGCGCGGCCAGCACGGCCGACTGCGCGGCGGCCACGGTGCTCTTGGCGGCGGCCAGCTGGGCGCTGGCGTGCTGGAACTCTTCCTTGCCCACGGCCCCGCTGGCCATCAGCGGGGCGCGGCGGTTCACGTCGTCCTGCATGCGGGCGGAGTCGGCCTGGGCGCGGGCCAGGTCGGCACTGCGCAGGCTGACCTGAGCCTTGAGCGTGGCGTTGTTGGCATACAAGGTGCGCACCTCGCGCACGGTCTGGGCCAGCTGGGCCTCGGCCTGCTCCAGCGCCACGCGGGCGTCGGCAGGGTCCAGCTTGACCAGCAGTTGCCCGGCCTTCACGTAGTCGGTGTCGTCTGCGCCGATAGACACCACGGTGCCGCCGATCTGCGGCGTGATCTGCACCACGTTGCCTGCCACGTAGGCGTTGTCGGTGGTCTCGACATGGCGGCCATTGGCCCAGTGCCAGCCGCCCCAGCCGATGGCTGCGATCGCCACGGCGGCAGCAATGATCGTGAGGCCCCGGCGGCGGGCGGTGTTGGCTTCGTTGGCGGTGAGGGGTTCGCTGTTGGCGGTCATGGCAGTGGTCTTTCAGGAATGTGTTGTTGTTTGGTTTTGTCTGTTTTCACCTCACCATCGTTCGGGCTGAGCTTGTCGAAGCTCTGCGCGGCGCTTCGACAGGCTCAGCGTGAACGGGTGGGGGTGTGCATGAAGGGGGGGCGGCCTCGGGTCTCTACGTTGGACTTCAGCGCTTACTTTTCTGCGCTTATTTCGCCGCGGTGTGCAGCACGGCGGTGTCATCGGTCCAGCCGCCACCCAGCGCCTTCATCAGCACCAGGCGGGTGTCCAACTGGCGCGCCCGCAGGTCCACGGCCAGGCGGCGCTGGGCCAGCACCTGGCTTTCGGTGGAGAGCACCACCAGGTAGTTGCCCAGGCCCGCGCGGTAACGCTCCTGTGCAAAGCGGTAGGCCTTTTCGGCGCTGGCCACGGCTTCGTCCTGCAGCGCCTGCTGGCGGGTGAGCGACTGGATGGAGGCCACGGCGTCGCCGGCTTCTTTCACCGCATCGAGCACGGCGCCGTTGTACTGGGCGATGGCCATGTCCAGCTCGGCAGCGCGGCCGCCCAGCTGGGCACGCAGGCGGCCCCCGTCAAAGATCGGCAGGCGCAGCGCGGGCGTCACGCCCATCTGGCGCGAGCTGCCGTTGAACAGCCGGTCCAGCCCCAGCGAGTTCAGGCCAATGAACGCGCCGATGTTGATGTTGGGATAGAACTCGCTGCGCGCGCTGTTCACGCCCTGCGTTGCCGCCTCCACGCGCCAGCGCGCGGCCACCACGTCGGGGCGGCGGCCCAGCAGGTCGGCGCCCAGCACCTCGGGCACGGCTGTGGGTTGCAGTGCGGCGAGCTGCGGCGTGACCGTGGGCAGCGCGTCGGGCGCCTGGCCGGTCAGCACGGCCAGCTGGCGGCGGGCCAGGGTGATCTGCTCGTCCAGCGCTTCGATTTGTGTGCGGGCGTCGGGCACAGCGGCCTGTGCCTGGGTCAGCTCGACCTGGCTGTCCAGGCCTGCAGAGGTGCGCTCTTGCGTGAGCTTGCGTTGTTCTTCACGCTGCTCCAGCGCGCGTGTGGCCACATCGCGCTGGGCCACCAGCCGGGCCAGGGCCACATAGCTGCGGCCCACCTGGGCGGCCAGGGTGTTGGCAGCGGCGGCTGCATCGGCCTGGGCGGCGCGGGCCTGGCCCAGGGCGGCCTGCAGCTCGGCGGCGTGCTGGCCAAAGAAGTCGGGCGACCAGCTCAGCGTGGCCTGCACGGTGCCGCTGTTGTAGGTGTTGCCTGCCACGGGGGCTGGCACCAGCCCATTGGCGGTGTAGCGCTGGCGGGTGGCGTCCACGCCCAGGGTGGCCTGCGGGCCGTTGGCGGCTTCGCGCACCTGGCTCAGCGCCACGGCCTGTTCCAGGCGCGCACGGCTCACGGCCAGGCTGGGGTTGCCTTGCAGGGCGGTGTCGATCAGGGTGTTGAGCTGCGCGTCGCCCAGGGCTTTCCACCACTGGCTGGGGGCGGCGGTGTCGGTGGTGCCGGCTGCCGCCAGGCCGACCGCAGCAGGCGTGGTCTGGGTCAGCGGAGTATGCGGCGCGCCAGGGCTGGCGCAGCCCACCAGCAGGATGGCGGCGGCCAACGCCAGTGCGGAGACCGCGAAGTGCGCGGCGAACGCCGTGCGGATGGAGGGCTGGGGGGCGGTGGTGTTCACAAAGTTCTCCCGAATGATTTTGAGGTGTTGTGTGGAGGAAAACGGTGCGCGGATCAGGCAGAGGGCATAGCGGCGGAGTCCGGCCTGAGCTGCTGGCGCAGGGCTTCGCCATTGGCCAGCATGCGGCGCAGCAGGCTCAGCAGCGTTTGCCATTCCTCATGGCTGAAGTCGCTCAGGTGGCCGTTGAGTACGTCGGCCAGCACCGGCGGCACCTGGGCGGCTACCTTGTCGCCCTCGGGAGTGAGCGCCAGTTGCACCACGCGGCGGTCGGTGGTGGAGCGCTCGCGCGCCACCAGGCCCTTGGCCTCCAGGCGGTCCAGTGCGCGGGTCATGGAGGCCGGGTCGGTCTCCAGGTCCCGCGCCAGGCTGGCCACGGTGGTGGTGGGGCAGCGCGAGATCTTGAACAGCGGCAGCCACTGGGCGTAGGTCAGGTCGTGGGTGGACAGCTGCGCATCGGCCTGGGTGCGGATGGACGTCATCACCTTGCGCATCAGGTAGCCCACGCTGTTTTCGGGCTGGAGCTGGTTGGGGCTGTAAAAGCCAGGGCCGGGCTGCGACGGCGAGGAGGTGTGGGAAGTCATGGAGGGTGAATTTAATTGACTAGACAATTATTGTCTTGGCAAATAGATAACACCCGCGATGTACTCAGGGTTTTTGCGGGGTCATGATTGCTATCAAAGGGATAGCTATGGATGAATACAGACGTGCGCAGGGCACCAATTTGACATTGAGCCGACGGTACAGCAGATGAGAGTGGGCCGCCCGCGCAGGCCCGTGCAGCGCGTGGGCGTATCGGCTATTGCCCGGTCAGGCGCTGCGCCCAGGCGGGCAGCGGCTGGGCCAAGGGCGCGACCTGGGCGGGGGAGCACACGGCCACCAGCTGCGGTCCGGTGCTGGTGCCGGTGGCCTCGGCAGCGTCATACAGATAGGACACATCCGCCTGCCGCACGGCCTGGGCCAGGTTGTCCATGGTGCGGGGGTAGCGGGCCAGGATGCGTTCGGGCAGCACCGGGTGCCCGCCTTCGCGCACGCGCTGCGCCACGCGGGTCAGCAGCCGGGCCGGGTCGTCCAGCGCCACGATGTACAGGGCCACGGTGTAGCCGCAGCGCTGGGCTTCTTCGATGAGCGCCAGTTTGGAGGGGTGTGAAAACACGGTTTCGCTGGCGAAGTCGGTGCCCTCGCGCAGCAAGGTGGCACGGCGGTCATCGGCCCATTGGCGGGCGGCTTCGGACCGGGCTTCGGGGTCGGCAATGTGTTGCAGGTGCGCCTGTTCGTACAGGTCGGCGTTCACAAACTCCAGCGGCGGGCCCAGGATGCCTTCGCGCACCAGGGCGCGGTACAGCGTGGATTTGCCCGCGCCGTTCGGGCCTGCCAGCAGGTGGAACCAGCGGGGTGGAGTGTTGTGGCGGGGCGGCGGAGAGGGCTGCTGGGCGGGGGCCACCATGCAAGGTCAGGCGACAGGGGTGGCGGCTTTGGCCTGGTTCTCCAGCACCACTTCACGCACCCGCTGCGCCAGCGTGCCGCGCGTTTGGGCTGCCAGCAGGCGGGCGGTGAGGGCGTCCACCGACGTGGGGGGCGCCAGGGCGGCGGTGCGCGCCGCTGCGGCTTCGTACTGCTCAATGGCGCTGCGGGCCTCCTGCACGCTCAGGCCCGTGTGTTCCACGATCTGGCCCAGCGTGGCCCAGTATTCGATCTGGCTGGCCACCGAGCGGCGCATGGGCTGCGCGGCCTGGCGGGCCTGCTCCACCAGGTGGGCGGGGAGCTTGACGGAAGAAAAGGCGGTGGCGGACATGGCGATCTCCTGATTGGCGCATTTTGCGCCAATCAGGACGCAGATGCAAAGTGCCCGGCCGGCCTCACTCTCTCCGTACATGGGTGTAGGGCGATACCATGCGCGCTCAAACCTTCATTCACCCGCCGATTCAGCCTGCAGATTGCCCTATGACCGAATCTCCCTTGCTCGCATCCGCCCCTTCTGCCACCCCTCCGCTGCGTTTTGCTGTGATGGGCGCGGGCGCCGTGGGTTGCTACTTTGGCGCCTTGCTGGCGCGTGCGGGCCATGCCGTCACGCTCATCGGGCGGCCCGCCCATGTGCTGGCCGTGCGCGACAACGGCCTGCGGTTGCAGACGGCGGAAATGGACGTGCAGGTGCCCCTGGCGGCCAGCACCGAGGCCAGTGCCGTGCACGGTGCAGACGTGGTGCTGTTCTGCGTGAAGTCGTCCGACACGGAAGACGCGGCGCGCCAGATTCGCCCGCACCTGGCCTCCGGCGCGCTGGTGCTGACCTTGCAGAATGGCGTGGACAACGACGAGCGCGTGCGCGCCGTGCTGGACGCCAGCACCCCCGTGGCCGCTGCCGTGGTCTATGTGGCCACCGCCATGGGCGGCCCGGGGCATGTGGTGCACCATGGCCGGGGCGAGCTGGTGATTGCGCCATCGCCACGCAGCGATGAAGTGGCCCGCCATCTCACGGCGGCAGGCATCCCCACCCAGGTGTCAGACAACGTGCGCGGCGCGCTCTGGGCCAAGCTGGTGCTCAACAGCGCCTACAACGCGCTGTCGGCCCTGTCGCAACAGCCCTATGGTCCGCTGGTGCAGGTGCCCGGCGTGACGCAGGTGATTGCCGACATCGTGGCCGAATGTCTGGCCGTGGCGGCGGCCGATGGGGTGACGATTCCGGGCGATGTGCAGGCGGCCGTGCGCGGCATTGCCAGCACCATGCCGGGGCAATATTCGTCCACCGCGCAGGACCTGGCGCGAGGCAAACCCACCGAGATCGACCACCTGAACGGTTATGTGGTCCAGCGCGGCGCGGCCCTGGGGGTGCCAACGCCGCTGAACCACGCGCTGCAGGTGCTGGTGAAGTTGGCAGAAGCGCGGGGCGTTTCTGCTTAGTGGGGGCGCTTAGCGGGGCTCCAACCGTACGCCCTCAAAAACCTGAAAACCGTTCACGCTGAGCCTGTCGAAGCGCCGCGCACGGCTTCGACAGGCTCAGCCCGAACGGGTATTTCTGGCGGATCGAACGCGAAAAACGCTATCAGGCTGCCGCTTCCTCCAGCAGCCGCTCCCGCACTTCCCGTGCCGCCTGCACCATGTGGCGCAGGGCGGCTTCGGTCTCGGGCCAGCCCCGGGTTTTCAGGCCGCAGTCGGGGTTCACCCACAGGTGCTCCACGGGCACGACCTCGGCGGCTTTTTCCAGCAGCGCGGCCATCTCCTGCACGCCGGGCACGCGGGGCGAGTGGATGTCGTACACGCCGGGGCCGATCTCGTTGGGGTAGCGGAAATCTCCGAACCCCTGCAGCAGCTCCATGTCCGACCGGCTCGTCTCAATCGTGATCACATCCGCGTCCATGGCCGCGATGGCGGGCAGGATGTCGTTGAACTCGCTGTAGCACATGTGGGTGTGGATCTGCGTGTCGTTGCGCACCCCGCTGGCACTGATGCGGAAGGCGCGTGTAGCGCGGTCCAGATAGCTCTTCCACCCCGCGCGGCGCAGCGGCAGCCCTTCACGGATGGCGGGTTCGTCGATCTGGATGATGGCAATGTCGGCGGCTTCCAGGTCGCACACCTCGTCGCGGATGGCCCAGGCGATCTGGTCGGCCGTGGTGGCGCGGGGCTGGTCGTCGCGCACAAAGCTCCACTGCAGGATGGTGATGGGGCCGGTGAGCATGCCTTTCATGGGCTTGGTGGTCAGGCTCTGCGCGTACTGCGTCCAGGCCACCGTCATGGGCGTGGGACGGGCCACGTCGCCGTAAATGATGGGCGGCTTCACGCAGCGCGAACCATAGCTTTGCACCCAGCCATTGGCGGTAAAGGCAAAGCCGTCCAGCTGCTCGCCAAAGTATTCGACCATGTCGTTACGCTCGGCCTCGCCGTGCACCAGCACGTCGAGGCCCAGCGCTTCCTGCTTGCGCACGGCCAATTCGATTTCGGCTTGCATCTTCTGTTGATAGTGCGTGGAATCGAGTGCGCCACGCTTGAATGCAGCGCGTGCGGCGCGGATCTCCGCCGTCTGTGGGAACGAGCCGATGGTGGTGGTGGGCAGCAGCGGCAGCTTCAGCCGTGCGCGCTGGGCCTTTTGCCGGGCGGGGAAGGCACTGGCGCGCTGGTCGGCCCCCGGTGCGGCGGCGGCAATGCGGGCCGCCACGGTGGCGCGGTGCACACGCGGGCTGGCGCGGCGGGCGGCCAGCGCGGTGCGGGCGGCGTGCAGTTCGTCGTCCACCGCCGCTTCGCCTTGCGACAAGGCGGTGGAGAGCACACGCAGCTCGTCCAACTTCTCCACCGCAAACGCCAGCCAGGACTTCACTTCGGCGTCCAACTGCGTTTCGGCCTCTAAGCTGAACGGCACATGCAGCAGCGAGCACGATGGTGCCAGCCACAGCTCGCCCTGGTGTTTGTCGGCCACGGGGCGCAGCTTTTGCAGCGCTGTATCTAGGTCGGTGCGCCAGATGTTGCGGCCGTCCACGATGCCCACTGACAGCACCTTGTGTGACGGGAGCCAGTCGGCCACGCCCACCAGCTCGTCGGGGGCACGCACGGCATCCACATGCAGGCCCGCCACGGGCAGCTGGCAGGCCAGGCGCAGGTTTTCGGCCAGCGGCGAGAAGTAGGTGGCCAGCAGCAGCTTGGGCGCGCTGCGGGCGAGTTGCCAGTAGCTGGGCTCGAACGCATGGCGCCACGCATCGGGCAAGTCTAGGCCCAGGATGGGCTCGTCGATCTGCACCCATTCCACACCCTGGGCCTTCAGGCGTGCCAGCACGGCTTCGTACACGGGCAGCAGGGACTCCAGCAGGCTGAATCGGTCGAAGCCCGCCGTTTTGGATTTGCCCAGCCACAAGAAGCTCAGCGGCCCCAGCAGCACGGCCTTGACGCGGTGGCCCAGCGCCAGGGCCTCGGCCACTTCGGCAAACAGGCGCTCACTGGCCAGGTGGAACTGGGTGTGGGCGCTGAACTCGGGCACGAGGTAGTGGTAGTTGGTGTCGAACCACTTGGTCATCTCCAGTGCGGGCTGGCCTGCGGTGTGGTGCTTGGCGGTGCAACCGGCGCTGCAGCCTGCGTGGTCAGGTGTGGTGTGGGCCGACACGCCCCGTGCCATTGCAAAGTAGCGGGCCAGCTCGGGCGTGTGGGCATCAAAGCCAAAACGTGCAGGCTCGCAGCCCAGCAGTTGGATGTGGTTGGCTACGTGGTCGTACAGCGCAAAGTCGCCCACGGTCACACAACCCAGGCCTGCATCGGCCTGCGCTTGCCAGTGTTGCTGGCGCAGCTGGGCGGCCGTGGCCTGCAGATCGGCCTCGGTGCTGTCGCCGCGCCAGAAGGATTCGAGTGCGAACTTCAGCGCGCGCTGCGCCCCCATGCGCGGAAAGCCCAGGGTGTGCGTGAGCACGGGGCGGCGGGTGGCGGCTGTTACGACAACTGCGGCGAGCGACATGGTGATTTCCTTCTTCTGAATGGAGCAATGCAATGAAGGCACCGATGGTCGCGCGGGCTCGTTTATTATTCAAACGAAAGTTTTAGTCGATCAACTTGAAAATTTATAATGAACCAGTCGATTCTGGAAGTGCGCCACCTGCGCACCCTGGTGGCCTTGCGTGACAGCGGCAGCCTGGTGCGGGCTGCGCAGCTGCTCAACCTCACGCAGTCGGCCCTGTCGCACCAGATCAAGCTGCTGGAAGACCGCTACGGCCAGCCGCTGTTTGAGCGCAAATCGGTGCCGCCGCAGTTCACCGCCGTGGGCGAACGCCTGCTCGCGCTGGCCGATGCGATGCTGCCGCAGGTGGAAGGGGCCGAGCGCGACATTGCCCGCCTGGTGCTGGGGCAGGGTGGGCAGATGCGCATTGCGGTGGAGTGCCACACCTGCTTTGACTGGCTGATGCCCGCGATGGACGCGTTTCGCACCCGCTGGCCCGAGGTGGAGCTGGACATCGTGAGCGGCTTCCATGCCGACCCCGTGGGCCTGCTGCACCAGGGCCGGGCCGATGTGGCCATCGTGTCGGAGGTGGATGCCGACGAGGCGGGCGTGGACTACCACGCGCTGTTTGCCTTTGAGATCCGCGCGCTGCTGGCCAACACGCACCCGCTGGTGGCCAAGCCGCACCTGGTGGCGCAGGACTTTGCCGACCAGACCATCATCACCTACCCCGTGCCCGACGAAATGCTCGATTTGATCCGCCAGGTGCTGGAGCCCGCCGGCGTGCGCCCCCCGCGCCGCACCACCGAGCTGACGGTGGCCATGCTGCAGCTGGTGGCCAGTGGGCGCGGCGTGGCGGCGCTGCCGCTGTGGGCGGTGCAGAGTTACCTGGACCGGGGGTACGTGACTGCTAGGCCGATTGGCGACAAAGGCCTGCGCGGCGAGCTGCACGCCGCCTGCCTGCCCAGCCTGTCGGCCAAGCCCTACCTACAGGATTTTGTGCAGGTCACGCGCGAGACGAGTTTTGTGACGCTCAAGGGCGTTGAGCTTTTGTAGTCGGATCAGGCGCGTACTTGTCGCCCACCTCTTCGCGCAGCGGGTGGGTGTCGTAGACGATGTTCATGTCGCGGATGCGGGTGCTGCCCGCGTCGAAGGTGAACACATCCACGCAGGTGAAGGTCACCTCGCGGCCGTCGTTCAAAGTCCAGTCGTAGCGGAAATAGGCAGCGACCCGCACGGCGCCGCCGTTGTCTGGTTGGACGGATTCGAACAGATCCAGCACGGTGATCACGCTGCCGCTGGAGGCCTGGGCGAGCTTTTGGAAAAAGTCGCTCGCGCGCATGGTGCCCAGAAACGGCGAGTGCACCACGCCATCGTCTTCAAAGCAGCCGATCAGCCCGTCGGTGTGGCTGGCGTGCAGGTGGGCGAGGTAGGTGCGGACGGTGTCGAGTGGCGTGGTCATGGGCAGGAGCGTGGTGGAGAAAGATGCCCAGAGCTTCGCCGCGCCCGGCGGCTGCGACAAGAGACAATGGCGCCTCATACATAAAAGCTGCTTATGTATCTGCGCTACCTGCACTACCTCCAATCCGTCATCGACCAAGGCTCGTTTGCGCGTGCCGCGCAGGCCTGTGGGGTGTCGCAGCCCGCCATCAGCCAGGGCATGAAGGTGCTGCAGGCGCAGTTCGAAACGCCCCTGCTGGTGCGGGACGGGCGCCGTTATGTGCCCACCGACCTGGCCCGGCGTGTGGTGGCCGAAGGCGCGCCGCTGGCCCAGCGCATTGACGCCTTGCCGCTGACCCGCGCGGGCGCTGCAAACCGCAAGGTGTTGCGCGTGGGGCTCACGGCCTCCGCCGCGCTGGTCTGTGGGCCGCTGCTGTACGAGGCCTGGTGCCTGCCGCAGCCCCAGCGTTCACTGGAGATGACCACCACCGACGAGGGGAGCCTGCTGACGGGCCTGCTGCATGGCAGTTTCGACGCCGTGATTGCGCCCCGGCCGCGCCAGTTTGCCCACCCGGATGTGGTGCAGTGGCGCTTGTACGAGCTGCAGCCGCAAATTTATGCACGGCGGCGCCACCCGCTGGCGCGTGCCCGGTCGCTGGCCGATTTGCAAGGCGC
The DNA here is from genome assembly GCF_001633105.1 of Acidovorax sp. GW101-3H11. Lineage (GTDB taxonomy): Bacteria > Pseudomonadota > Gammaproteobacteria > Burkholderiales > Burkholderiaceae_C > Acidovorax. The sequence goes on along the minus strand of NZ_LUKZ01000009.1, from coordinate 598,174 downwards.
TGCCTGGGGCTGTGTGGGCCCGAGCGTGAGCGGCCCGGTGGACGTGCTGACCGAGGCACACCGCGTTCGGCGCATGCCCGCGCCGCGCATGGCCGTGCGCTGCCCGGACTTTGCCAGCCTGTTGAACCTGGTGGTGGACTCGGACCTGCTGGCTGTGGTGCCGCACCCCGCGCTGCTGGGGGCGGCGGCAGAGTTGGTGGCCCCGCTGCAATTGGCCGAGGCGCTGCCGCTGTATGGCATGTGGCTGTTCGAGCGCAAGGCGCGCAAGCCCCGCCTGGGGCCGCAGGTGTTTGCGGGGTGGGTGTGAGGCAGGGCCGCACGGGTGTGGAGCTTGGCGCTATGTATTTGATAGCCATCTAGGCATGATGGTCGCGCGCAGATGGCCTAAAAAACTTGAAAAACCAACGATCAGCCAGCCACCGTGCCTGGCACGGGCACCCGCACGGCGCCCGAGGTGTAGAACGCGTGCAAATTCTCCAGCACCAGGTCGGCCATCGCCCGGCGGGTTTCGTGCGTGGCGCTGGCGGTGTGGGGGGTGAGCACCACGTTGTCCAGCGCCATCAGGGCGGCGGGCACCTGGGGCTCGTTGTCGAACACATCCAGGCCCGCCCCGGCGATGCGGCGTTCGGCCAGCGCGTCGATCAGTGCGGCCTCATCCACCACGCTGCCACGCGCCACGTTGATGAGGTAGCCCTGCGGGCCCAGGGCATCGAGCACATCGCGGTTGACCAGGTGGCGCGTGCCCGCGCCGCCCGCCACCGTCAGCACCAGGTAGTCGGCCCATTGCGCCAGGGCGGTCAGCGATTCAAAGTAGGAGAGTGCGCAGCCCTCGGCCGGGCGGCGGTTGTGGTAGCTCACCTCCATGCGGAAGCCCGCCGCGCGCTCGGCCACGGCCTGGCCGATGCGGCCCATGCCCACGATGCCCAGGCGCTTGCCCGACACCCGCGTGCCCAGCGCAAACCGCGCCTTAGGCCATTGGCCTTGGCGCACAAACCGGTCGCTGGCCGCAATGCCGCGCGACACATCCAGCATCAGCGCAAACGCCATGTCGGCCACGCAGTCGTTGAGCACGCCGGGCGTGTAACCCACCTGCACGCCGCGCGCCGTGGCCGTGCCGATATCCAGCGCATCAAAGCCCACGCCAAAACTGCTGATGACCTGCAGATGGGGCAGGGCTGCAATCACCTCACCCTGGAGCCCGATGGATGCCGTGGTGACCACCCCCGAAAACTCCGCGCCCTGCGCCGCCAGAAAACCCTGCGGGTCGGCCTGGTCGGCCAGGCAGGCCACGCTGTAGCGCGCGGCCAGTTCGGTTTCGAGGGCGGGCAAGGGCAGGCGGCCGATTTGCAGGATGCGGGGCTGGGCGTTGGTGGTCATTGGATGGAGTGCAACCTGGAATGTTGAGAAGGCGGACTTGAGTCGCAGTGTCGCGTATCGCCGTGCTACGGAGACGGGCGCGGCCCCGCCAGCGCCGCCGTGCAAGGGCCGCCCCGCCGCAGGGGCGGCGTCCCCCTGAGGGGGATGGCGCGAAGCGACTCAGGGGGTATCAAGTGTTTACGCGAACGGCCTGGCGGGCCAGCAGCTTCCACTGGCCGCCTTGCTGCTGCCACACACCCAGGATCTTGATCTGCACCTTGCCGGGCTTGCCCGAGTCATTGGTGTCGGCCGTGAGGGTGTGGCGCACGATGGCAGAGTTGCCCACCACCTTGATGGTCTGGTCGGTGATGGTGATGGTCACGAAGTCAGACTTGCCCGCCACCAGATCGCCAATGAAGCTGTCCTTGGTGTCCACGCGGCCACCCGAGTGGCCGTAGCTCAGGTCGTCGGCCACCAGCGGGGCCAGGGCGGCAGGGGTGGGGTCGATCATGGCCAGGCGCAGGCGCTCGGCGGCGGCGGCCACGGCCTGTTCGGCCGATGCAGCGTGCGAAGCCGCTGGTGCGCTGGCGGCGCAGCCCGCCAGGGTGGCCACGGCGATGGCGGCGGCGGTGGCGAGAAGGAATTTCCTGAACATCTTGTCTGTCTCCGTTGTGGTGGTTTTGTGGACGAGAAGGGCGTGCCAAAGCAACACCACACGCCCGTGCACGGCCAGGTGTGTGGTGGTTTCTTGCGAAGGTGTTGGCCGGGCGTGCTTACTGCGGCCCGAGCTTCTTGATCAGCGCAGCCAGCTCTTCCACCTCATGGGGCTTGAGGTCCGTCAGCGGCGCCCGCACCGGCCCGCCGTCATGGCCCACGATCTTGGCGCCCGCCTTGATGATGGATACGCCATAGCCTTCCACCCGGTTGCGGATGGCCAGGTAGGGCATGAAGAACTCCTTGAGCAGCTTGTGCTGCGTGGCAATGTCGTCCGCCGCCACCGCCTTGTAGAAGTCCATCGCCGTCTTCGGGATGAAGTTGAACACCGCCGACGAATACACCGGTGTGCCCAGCGCCTTGTACGCCGCCGCATACACCTCGGCCGTGGGCAGGCCGCCCAGGTACGAGAAGCGGTCGCCCATCTTCATGTAGATGGAAGACATGGTCTCGATGTTGCCCACGCCGTCCTTGAAGCCAATCAGGTTGGGGCAGCGCTCGGCCAGGATGGCCAGGGACTCGGCCGTGAGCTTGGTGCGGTCGCGGTTGTAGACGATCACACCGAACTTCACGCTGTTGCAGACCTGGGCCACATGCTCGATCAGGCCCTCCTGGCCCGCTTCGGTCAGGTAGTGGGGCAGCAGCAGGATGCCGTGGGCACCCAGGCGCTCAGCCTCTTGCGCATGGGCAATCGCTGTGCGGGTGGGGCCGCCAGCTCCGGCAATGATGGGCACCTTGCCCCGGCAGGTGTCCACGGCGGTCTTGATGACCTCGCTGTACTCGGGGCCCGAGAGCGAGAAATACTCGCCCGTGCCACCAGCGGCAAACAGGGCGCTGGCGCCATAGGGGGCGAGCCACTCCAGGCGCTCGATGTAGGTCTTGGGGCGGAAGTTGCCCTGCTCGTCGAAGTCCGTGATGGGGAAGGACAGCAGGCCGGAGCCCATGATGGTTTTGAGGTCTTGAGGGGTCATGTCAGTGCGGGGCGGTAAGAGGAAATGGGGAGGCGGGGGCGGGGGACTCAGTCCAGCTTGATGTTGGCGGCCGTGACCACGCTGGCCCAGCGCGCGCGTTCCTTGGCAAAGAACTGGTCTTGCTCGGCGGGAGTCATGGTCACGACTTCGGCGCCCTGGCCTGCGAGGCGCGAGCGGATCTCAGGCGCGCGGATGGCGGTGATGAGGGCCTTGTTGAGCTTTTGCACCACGGCCTCGGGCGTGCCGCGTGGCAGCAATACGCCTTGCCAGGTGCCGGATTCGTAGCCGGTCACGCCCTGTTCGGCAATGGTGGGCACGTTGCCGATGAGTGGCATGCGGGTGGACTTGGACACGCCCAGCACCTTGAGCTTGCCGTTCTGCACCTGGGGCAGGGTGGCGAGCATGCCGTTCATCAGCACCTGGGTCTGGCCCGCCACGGTGTCCTGGATCGCGGTCACGCCGCCCTTGTAGGGGATGTACTGCCAGCGGGCGCCGCTGGCGCGCTCCAGCGCCACACCGGCCAGGTGGGGGGCGCTGCCGGTGGCCGTCACGGCAAAGTTCAGGTCGTTCTTCTTGGAGTAGGCAATCAGCTCCTTGAGGTTGTTGACCGGCACCGAGGGGTGCACCACCAGCAGGTGGGGCGAGTAGGCCAGCATGGTCACGCCGCGCAGGTCTTTGGAGGGGTCGAACGACAGCTTGGTGTACACCGAGGGGCTGATGGCCAGCGCGCCCACGTCGCACAACAGCATGGTGTAGCCATCGGGTTCGGCCTTGGCCACAAAGTCGGCGCCCAGGTTGCCGTTGGCGCCCGGCTTGTTCTCGACGATAACGGTTTGCTTGAGCGACTCGGACAGCACCTGGCTGATGGAGCGCGCAATGATGTCCGAGCTGCCACCGGGCGGGTAGGGCACCACGATGCGCAAGGTCTTGGCGGGCCAGTCGGCCGTCTGGGCGGTGGCAGAGGCGGCAGCAAGGGCTGCGGTGCAGGCCAGAAGGACGGCGCGGCGGTTCAGGGTCATGGAATGTCTCCGGTGGGTCAGGTTGTTGTTAGTCATCGTACAACTAGGTCGGTAAAAACACAAGACACCGAATCGCAAACTGGCCTGATGTGCGAAAAAATCAGGGTAAATACTGAGAATTTTGCCCGCTATTGGCTTTGGAATGCCTCTGAAACAGGGCGCCAGGCGCTCACAAAAACTGCGGGTAATCCCTTTGCTCAGATGGGCTCGGTTCGGTTCACAATGCCATCTATGTTGTATGACGACATATAACAAAACAGCACCTAACCCAGGATGAACACCTGCTTCCCATGGGTTGGGTGCTGCCAGACCCGCCCCGAAGAAGGCGCCCCGGCACCGAGACATCGCATGTCTGTGGCCCCCGGCCCGCAGGCTGTGCACCACCAGAAGAAGGAAAACCGAATGACCGCTGTACTTCACACCCGCCGCCCGGCCGGGCCTCATGCGCGTCTTGCGCGCCTGGCGCCTTTGGCTGCGCTTGCCCTGGCCCTGGCTGCGCCCGGTGCCGGGGCCGCCACCTGGGTCTATGTGTCCAACGCCGACAGCCAGGACGTGTCGGTGTTCGAGCTGGACCGCAATGCGGGCGCCTTGAAGCCGGTGGACACGACGGCACTGGGCGGTATGGCCATGCCCATGGCCGTGAGCCCGGACAAGAAGGTGCTGTATGTGGCGCTGCGCTCGCAGCCGTTTCGGGTGGTGAGCCTGGCCATCGACCCGGCCAGCGGCAAACTGCGCAAGCTGGGCGAGGCCCCGCTGGCCGACAGCATGGCCAACATCGACACCGATGCCACGGGCCGCTGGCTGTTCGCGGCCTCGTACCCCGGCCACAAGATCACGGTCAACAGCATTGGCAAGGACGGCGCGGTGGGCGCGGTGCAGCAGCTCATCCCCACAGCGCCCCACGCACACGCCATCCATGCCGATGCGGCCAACCGCCATGTGCTGGCCACCAGCCTGGGGGGCGACAACCTCTCGGCCTGGCGCTTTGATGCCGAGACCGGCAAGCTCACGGCACACGAGCCCGCGCTGACCACGGTGACCCCCGAAAAGTCGGGCCCGCGCCACTTTGTGTGGGACAAGGCCCAGCGCAGCCTGTATTTGCTGAACGAGCTGGACGCCTCGGTGCACGTGATGGCCTACGACAAGGAGCGCGGCACGCTGCGCGCCGTGCAGCGCGCCACCACGCTGCCCGCAGGTTTTGCTGGCAAGCCCTGGGCGGCCGACATTCACCTGTCGCCCGACGGTCGCACGCTGTATGCGTCCGAGCGCACCTCCAGCACGCTCAGCAGCTTCCGCGTGGATGCCGCCACCGGCCAGCTGCAGCCGCTGGGCCAGGTGCCGACGGAGAAAACCCCGCGCGGCTTTGCGGTGGATTCGTCGGGCCGCTTTCTGATTGCGGCGGGGCAGGAGTCGCACCACGTCGCGCTGCACCCCATCGACCCCGCCACCGGCATCCCGGGCGCCGCCACGCGCGTGCCTGCGGGCAAGAACCCCAACTGGGTCGAGATTGTTGACCTGCCTTGACGCGCGCTGGACGCCAGCCGCCGCGCCAGAACGGCCCCGTCCTTCCGCCCCCATTCACTATTTACACACCAGGAGACTTTTGACCATGCAACAACGCAGACACCTCATCCACACGGCAGCCCTCGCCGCTGCCGTGGGCTTCATCGGCCTGCCCGCCGCCGCCCAGGGCACCTGGCCCACGGGCAAGACCATCAGCTACGTGGTGCCCTTTGCCGCAGGCGGCACCACCGACACGCTGGGCCGCCTCATCGGCCAGCAGCTGGGGCCCGTGCTGGGCACCACGGTGGTGGTGGAGAACAAGGGCGGCGCGGCGGGCAGCGTGGGCTCGGAGGCCGCTGCGCGCGCGGCGCCCGATGGCTATACGCTGCTGGGCGGCACCGTCAGCTCGCACGCCATCAACATCAGCCTGTACCCCAAGCTGGGCTATGACCCCATCAAGTCCTTCAGCCCCGTGACGCTGATCGGCACCAACCCCGTGGTGCTGGTGGTGGCCGCCAACAGCCCGCACAAGACCCTGAAGGACGTGCTGGCCGCGGCCAAGGGGAAGGAGGGCGGGTTGTCGTCGGCGTCGGCCGGCACGGGCAGCTCGCAGCATCTGGCGGTGGAGCTGCTGGCCTACAAATCGGGTGTGAAGTTCACCCACATCCCCTACAAGGGCAGCGGCCCCGCCATCCAGGACGTGATCAGCGGCCAGGTGGACATGATGTTCGACACCACCGTGGTGGCCGCACCGCACATCCAGAGCGGCAAGCTGCGCGCCATTGCCGTCACCTCGCCCAAGCGCCTGGCGTCGATGCCCGACGTGCCCACCGTCGCCGAGTCGGGCGTGAACGGCCTGGCCGACTTCCAGGTGCAGTCGTGGCAGGCGATTTTTGTGCCCGCCGCCACGCCCGCACCCATCGTCTCGCGCCTGCACGACGAGATCCGCAAGATCCTGGCCCAGCCCGACATGCAGACCCGCTTGAAGGGCTTTGGCATGGAGCCCGCCGACCTCAACACCACGCAGATCGCCGCCTTCCAGAAGGCCGAGGTGGAGAAGTGGGCCCAGGTGATCAAGGCGGCGAACATCAAAGTGGACTGAGCCGCCGCGTACTTTTTTATCTCCCTGTGAAGACTTTGCGGAACCGCCTGCGGGCTGTTCCGCTTTTTTTATGGTGTCCGCGTTGGTGTGCCGGTCAGCCGGTGGCGGTGGCGCTGTCGCCGCCGTCCACCGGGCGCGCCGCCAGCACAAAGTCGGGGTGCTGGCCGGTCAGCAGCAGGAACATGGCGTACACGGGGCCCTGCATATTGCGCTCGTCGCTCATGCTCTCCAGCGCCTGCCAGGTGCGCGACTGCACGCCGCCCCGGCTGCCGGTCTGCAGCGGGTAGCCCATGAGTTCGGCCGCCTGGGCCTGGCTCAGCCCGGCGGCGGCGCGGGCGGCCTTGAGCTGGTCGCCAGTGGGCACGGGCATGGCGAGGGAGAGGGCAGGCAGTGGTGGCTGGGACATAGGTTTGCTATAAAAATAGGAGCTATTTGGGCAGGATGGACGCGCGCAGAGGCCCATTTTTATCCAAAACTGCGTGCCAGCAGCCGGGTGTGGCGCGGGTGCGTCACTGGACAAACTGGTGGGGTGCGCCTCTGGGGCGTGGCGTGGGGCCGCTTCTAGAATTCGCTCGCGCTTGACGAAAGACAACACGACCACACGCCGCGCACCCAGCGGCATCCGAGGAGGGACCTGTGAGTTACACCATCCAGATCTGGGAAAAGCCCGCCGATTGGCCCTGGCCCACCACCAAGGCCGAGGCAGACGCGCAGTACGAGCGCGCAGAGGCGGGCCCCCAGGTGCCGATGAACCCCAGGTTCGTTGCCTGGGCCCAGGCCGTCGAGCAGCGCTTTCCCGGGTTCTGGGACGTCTACCTCGACGTCCCTGGGATGACCGACCCCACCTGGGGCGTGGGCATCAACACCCGCGCTTCGGAATGGGGCGCTCCGTTTGACGATGGCTGGGAGCAGGCCGTGCGCCTGGGCCTGAACCTGTACGACCCGCAAAGCGGCGTGCACTACCTGGCCAACGGCGATGCGCCCGAAGAACCCGACCTGCCTGTGCAGCGTGCGGCGCGCGCCCGCAAGGCGGGCGACGACGCCACCGCCTGGGCCGAGTACCGCCACTGGGCCGCGCGCGGCAACCCCCACGCGCTCTACGCCGTCGGCCGTGCGCTGCGCTTTGGCACCATGGGCCAGCGCAGGCATTTCGACCTGGCGGCTGCGCTGCAGCTCTTGGGCGCCCACGATGCCGAGACCCGCAAGGATGCCCAGGCGTTCTTCCAGCGTTTTCCGGACCCGGCCAAGGCGCGCGTGCAGGCGCTGATGGCGCGCCTGAAGGGCGTCCCGGCCGAGCAGCTGCTGCAGATCGTGGACGATGACCGCAAGGCCGTGGACGACGCCGTGACCCGCAGCGAGCAACTGGCGCTGTACTCGCGCAAGCGCATTGAAGCCGCCGACGCCCTGGAGCCCGCCGCAGCGCTGGGGCACGAGGTAGCGGCCTTCCTGCACGCGCTGGATGTCGTGATCGGCTGGGAGCAGCCCAACTTTGAAAACGCCCGCACCTGGTGCCAGCGCGCCGCCGAATGGGACCACGAGCCCGCCAAACGCCTTTTCGCCCTGATGCACGAGCGCGGCTGGGGCGGGCCGGTGGACATGCAGGAGGCCGCAAAGTGGAACGCCGCCGCGCAAGAGCAACGGCAGCGGGCGCAGAAAAAGCAGCATGCACGGGAAGAGGCGGAATCGCCCGGTGGCCTGAGCCTGGCGCCTATGTCGCCAGCCGCGCACGCGTCGGCCGCAGCAGCGCCGGTGGTGTGGACGGGCAACCCCCTGCGCGACCTGCCCGGCTGGTACGCGCACGAGGGCGACCCCCACGCCGCCTTCCACCTGGGCACCAGCGACGAGCATGGCCGCTATGGCGGGCCCGTGAACCTGGCCCAGGCCCGCGCCTGGTACGCCCAGGCGGCCGAGGCAGGCCACGCCGATGCCACCTACAACCTAGGCACCTTCATCGAAAGCGGCAAGGGCGGCCCCAAGGACGCGCAGGTGGCCAAGGCGCTGTTCATGCTGGCCAACACGCGCGGCACCACCATGCAGGTGGCCGACCTGGGCATCAAGCCGCAGGAGCAGGGGCCCGTGCGGGCGCTGGTGGTGGCCCTGCGCGAGCCCGGCCGCCTGCGCAGCGTGCTGCAGCAGCGCGGGCTGGCGGCTGCCGTGGCGGCACCCGGGAGTGTTGCGCCTGCGGCAGCCGCAGTGGTGGCTTCGGCCGCCGCTGCGGGGTTGTCGGCATCGGACTGGGGCCGGGCCGGTGGTGCGGCGCCGCAGGCCCCCCGACCTGCGCCCAGCCGTGCGCGCAGCACACGGGATGATGACGAGGATGAGGAAGCAGACGCAGACACTCAGGGCGCTGGTTATGGCGCCCGCTCGGGCTTCTCGCTGCACCTGGGCCATGTGGCCCTGGGGGTGGGCGTGGCCAGCGTGCTGCTGCTGATCGCCTTCTTCAAGCCCGGCGCGAGTTTCCGCATGGGCATGGTGGGCCTGGGCCTGGTGGCGGCCTTTGGCGCCTGGCGCACGGCGCGCGACTTTGACTGGTCGCCCCTGGCGCGCGCCGTGGTGGCGCTGCTCGCTGCCATCCCGCTGCTGGGCATGGCGGTGTGCCTGGGGCTGCTGTTCAAGGCCTTTCGCGCACGCTAGGGATGTCCCGCATAACTCCCTGCGGTCCGTGATAGCGCGGTCTCGGGCGGTCCGCTGCGTTGCTTTTTTTGCCAATAGCCGCGCTATTGGCTGCAAAAAGTCGCCTTGCGGCCCATCCCGATCCGCACTACCACCGACCCGCGAGGGTTGTGCAGGACATCCCTCGGCGCTGTGCTCACTTATCTCGCGATGCCCAGCCAGGCAAGGTAGGTGGGCCGGAAGTCCAGCGCAGTGCGGCGTGCCACTTCGAGGGTGGTGGTGTTGATGGCCACCAGCTGGCGCGCGCCGGGGTCGGAGAGGTAGACCTCATCGCGCGCCTCGTTGGCAACAAACGCCGGGAACGGCGCCGCCGTGGGCATGGCCGGGATGGCGCCGGTGATCGTCTTCTTCACCACCCAGCCCGTTGCCCCCCGCTCCAGCGCATGCAGGGCGCCGGTGTCGTCCAGCACAAAGAAGGTGCGCCCCGCGCGGTCAAACCCGTGCGCGCGGCGCAGGCGCCCGTCGGCCCATCCGGTGATGGCCACCGGCGTGGCTTTGGCCGCCGCGGTGTCGATGTCGTAGAAGCGGGTGGTGGAGGGTGTGCCCGCATTGCCGATGCCGATGAAACGCGCCCCCAGCTTCGGGTGGCCCGCAATGGTGCCCACACCCGTGGGGGTGGCGATCTTGGTGGCGGCTGCTGTGCCCGTGGCCTGGGGTGATACGGCCAGCACGCCGTCGGCGCAGCCGCTCACGGTGGTGCCGCCGCTGGTAAAGCTGCCGTGCATGCCGGGGCACTGCGCATCCAGGCGCCGCGTCAGCGTGTATTGAGCGCCCTGGCGGCTGTAGACCTCGACCTGGGTGGGGCCGGTGGCATCGGGCGCCCGGTAGGTGGCCACCAGGAAGTTGCCATTGGGCTCGGCAAAGCCATGCATGGGCTGCGCAAAGCTGATGCTTGCGCCCACGCGGCCCGCACCCAGATCGGCATCCTGGAAAACGGTGGCCGAGGCCACAGCCGATGGCGCGCGGCCGTCCATGAAGATACTGGCCTGGCCCGCGCGGTCGTCGTAGTGAGTGGGCTGCGGGCCGGTGATGCGGAAGCTCAGCAGCTTGGGCACGGCCTTGTAGTCGTGCAGGTGGTCGCCATGGTCTTCCTGCCAGATGCCCGCATCGGCGATCTGCACCGTGTCCTGCGGCCGCTGGAAGGCCAGCGCATAGCGCCGCCCGGGGCTGGCATACACGGCAGATGGCGGGTTGGCCAGGGGGATGTTGGCCACCACGGCGCTGCTGTCCAGGTCATAGATGCGCAGCGCGGTGGCAGCGTCTTCGGCCATGGCCAGTCGGCCTGCGGTGTCGATGCGGGTGTCCTGGTGCGGCGCTTCGCTGCTACTGCCGCCACTGCCGCCGCCGCAAGCGGCCAATGCCAGAACGAGGGACAGCGCCAGGCCGCCCTGAAGGGATGAATGTTTCATGGTTTTTTCTCACTGAATAGGTCGATGCGGCCCGGCAGGTACGCATGGGCGCATAGGCGCACCGGTACATGCGTGCTTGCACATGCCCGCCGGTCGCAGGTGGGTTGCCGAGGGGTTCAGTGAGACAAGGGCGGGCCGCGCGCGTCAAACAGCGTGGCCCAGCGCGCCACAAACGCGCCTTCCAGGCGCCGCAGTCGTTGCATGCACGGGGGCACTGCGGGCGGGGGCACTGGCCCGGCCATTGCGGCGCCCGGCTGCTGGCCCAGTGCGTCGAACAAGCGGCAGTCTTCGGCGTCTTCGTGCTGGGCGAAGAGGGTTTCCAGCACATCCGGCGCAACCTGCGCATTGCCGTGGGCATGCCCAGGGTGGGCCGCCACAGCCTGTGCGGCCTGAGTGCCAACATCCCCGTGGACCGGGCCATGTGCAATGCCATGCGCCAGCCCAAGCATCTGCGCAAACAAGATGCACAAGGCACACCACGCGCACAGCAGCGCGGTGGCCCGCCACCGAGGTGGCTCCGCCCGGGGGCGGTGCAATGCAATGGCCCTCGCGCTCATGCTGCCTGCGCGCAATCTGCACACAGGCCGTAGAGCGTCAATTCATGGCGCTGCACCTGGAATCCCTGTGGCGCCAGCCCCTTCAAGTCGCCCGGGCAGGCATGCACATCAAAAACACGCGCGCACTGCGTGCACTGGAAGTGGTGGTGGTGCGACTGGCCTGCGGGCTCATAGCGTGGGCTCTCGCCGGGCAGTTGCACCACTTCGATGGCGCCATCTTCCAGCAACGCCTTGAGGTTGCGGTAGACCGTGGCCAGGCCCAACCCCTCCACCGACACCTGGGCGGTTTCCAGGATCTCCTGCGGCGACAGCGGACGCTGCGCGCCAGCCACCACGGCATAGATCGCTGTGCGTTGCCGGGTGAATCGTTCCATGGAGGTTTGCTGTGGGGTGGTATTTAATGAGAATGAATTATCAACTAAATCCGGGTGGCTGAGGCCACCCGTTTCCGCCCCCGCGCAGAAAAGTCGGCCTTACCCCGTGACAGCAGGGCCCGGCACTTCGTGCGCCAGCATTTGCGCGAAGTACGACTCCGGCTGGATGTTCGTGTAGTTGGGGATGTCGCCCGCCAGTTCGGCCATCGTCTGCTTGGCCGCTGTCTGGGCCTGTTTCAGGTCGCTGAAGAAGGCATTGGTCAGCGCCACCACCTGGCCTGGGCGTGGTTCGCCAGGGTAGAGCACGCGGTCGCTTTCGAGCCGCACCAGGCCCAGGGGCTGCAGCGCCGCGCGGGCGATGCGCATGTGCTCGCTGTGGTAGTAGTCGTGGTCGAAAGTGGCGCCTTCGCGCCAGCGGTATACGGCGGTGACTTTGATCATGGGTGGGCTTCCATCCGGTCGTTGAAAACCTCCACCGTAAAGACACTGCACCTGCTGCACAGCCGCCTGGGTGACAGGCTGTCACCCAGGTGCGTAGTCCGGTGATGACGACCGGTCAGTCCGGCGTCATGAGCGCCCGCAGCAGGTATCCTCGTCAGCGGCCGCAAGCAAACATTGGAGTCTCAAATGCCACTCGAATGGAAACACTCCACCGAGGGAGTCGATTGGGAAGAGCTTTCTGCCCTCTATCGGGCCGCCCCACTAGGCGAGAAGCCGCCGCATCATCTGCAGAGAGTCTTCTCCAACAGCATGTTCACGTGTTTCGTCTACGAGAATGCGAAGCTCGTTGCGGTGGGGCGCGCGCTCGCTGATGGTGGAGATTGCTCGTACATATGCGACGTTGCGGTATTGCCCAGCTATCAAGGCACAGGCCTCGGCAAACAGGTTGTCAGTGACCTGGTGGAAATGTCATCCGGTCACAAGAAAATCATCTTGTACGCGGTCCCTGGCAAAGAGCCTTTCTACAGGAAATTCGGCTTCATGCGAATGAAGACGGCTATGGCCATCTTTAAGAATCAGCAGCAGCAGGTTGAGGGGGGCTACCTTAGTGAAACTTAGTCCTTCAATCAGGATGATGTACACCAGGCATGCCTGGTCACGGACGTCTACTACAGGGATGCCAAATGTCTGTAACGGGCCCGAAGGCGACTGTGAGCGCCACTCCCCAATCTGGTCATTGGTTTGCGGGCGGCCCAAACGTGAGTGTCGGCACCGCTGCCTCTGTAAGTTCGGAGGCTATATTTTCCCAGCTGAAGCTTGCAGGGTTTGATGTCCGGATGTCTCAACAGCCCTACGCTTGAAACCCAGGCTGCAAGCCACTTTCAGGAGAAAGCAGTGTCTGGTCTATCCCGCAGGTTTTTCGGTCAACATTACGAGGTGAGTCATAGCTATGCGCTACTGTTCCGAATATTGCATCGAGGTCCCTGACGACTTTCCAGTCGAAGAACTCACCACCTTCATGGCGGCCGCCCGTCGAGTTCTACTGTCGCCAATGGGGCCTGAGTGGGCCGAGTTTGCGGGGGCGTCAAACCTTATTGGCTGGCGGTACAGAGCATCCTCCGAAGAATGGCACTACTACAAGCGCTCTTGGCAAACGCATGGTGTGGCAGTGGATCACGAGTGCCTCTATCGCAGAGAGCGAGCTCTATTTGCCATGTTCACGGCGGGCGTGTCTTGTATCGAAAGCACTTCGTACGCACTAGCTGCCCTTTCAAGTCACCCGCGCATTGACCTCATCTCTTTTGGTGCCAGTGAAAAAAGAAACTGCAGCCCGAAGAAGCTGCTTGAATGGCTTGCGCCATTACCGATGGCGGCTGCGCTTACCCAAGCGCTGTCGGAGCTTTGCGCATCCGCAGAGTGGAAGCTATGGGTCGATCTCCGCAACCGAATGAGCCACAGATCCAACCTACCGCGAGTTAGCTTTGGCGCAATTGGCGCAGCGCCACCGCCTGCGAAGCCTCTTCAATTCGCGGCGACTTCTAGTACTCCAGTCGTTGAGGGCGACTTGGAGTCATTCGACGCTCTGCACAGTTGGCTAACTGACTCGCTTCGTAAGCTTCTCATTGAAGGCAACAACCTTTGTCCGAAATGACGACCAACCCATCAATTTATCGGACCTAAAGACGCGCGAGGCCACTCATTTCAGTCGTTGTGCGTTCGCTTTTTCTTTGGCGCCACAGACTGCTTCTGGCCGAATTCTGCCGGAGAAGAGCGCCTGGAAAGGGAGTTGTCGGCCGGTGATCGGTGCTGGCGGAGTGGTCAGGTCGAAATGAACCCCGTGTTCAGGTGCATCCGGAACATGTACTCAGGTGGCGTAGAGCCTGTTTACGATCTCCCCGGGGTCGCGCAGCAGTCTTTGCGGGATGGGGCGCCAGGCGCGGTGCGCAGTGGATAGCCCGGCTATCCACCAGCGCCGCAACGCCGCAGATCACCCGCAAAGACCACTGCCCGCAGGGTTGGAGCGAAATCGGGCCAATGAACTCGAAGCTTTGGCGCCCCGGCTGCTTGCATGGGCACGAGCCCATGCAGCGCATCCGAAGCGTCCACGTCCATCACGATGGCGCTCCAAAGCGACCCCCTGCGAGATCGCAAACAGACCCTTAGTCTTCGTCCTCCTCGCCCAGGAACCCGCCGCTCTGGTGCCCCCACAGCCGCGCATACACGCCGCCCTGGGCCAGCAGCTGCGCGTGGGTGCCTTCTTCCACGATGCGGCCTGCGTCCAGCACGATGAGCCGGTCCATGGCGGCGATGGTGGACAGTCGGTGCGCGATGGCGATCACGGTCTTGCCTTCCATCAGGCTGTCCAGGCTTTGCTGGATGGCGGCCTCGACCTCGGAGTCGAGCGCGCTGGTGGCTTCGTCCAGCAGCAGGATGGGCGCGTCTTTCAGCATCACGCGCGCAATCGCCACGCGCTGGCGCTGGCCGCCCGAGAGCTTCACGCCGCGCTCGCCCACCTGGGCGTCGTAGCCGGTGCGGCCGTGCAGGTCGCTCAGGGTGTCGATGAACTCGGCGGCCTCGGCGCGGCGGGCGGCGATGTGCATGTCTTCTTCGGTCGCATCGGGGCGGCCATACAGGATGTTGTCGCGCATGGAGCGGTGCAGCAGCGAGGTGTCTTGCGTGACCATGCCGATGTTGCGGCGCAGGCTGTCTTGTGTGACCTGGGCGATGTCTTGCCCGTCGATGAGGATGCGGCCCGCGTGCACGTCGTGAAAGCGCAGCAGCAGGTTCACCAGGGTGGATTTGCCTGCGCCCGAGCGGCCGATCAGGCCGATCTTCTCGCCCGGGCGGATGGTGAGCTGCAGCGCATCGATGACGGGGCGGCCCTTGCCCAGGGCGTCGCCCCGGCTGTCGTAGGCAAAGCTCACGTTGTCAAAGCGCACCTCGCCGTGCGTGACCTGCAGCGGCTGTGCATCGGGTGCATCCACCACGGTGCGGGGTTTGGTCAGTGTGTTGATGCCGTCCTGGATGGTGCCCACGCTTTCGAACAGTGTGGTCATCTCCCACATCACCCAGTGGGCGTGGCCCGACACACGCAGCGTCATGGCGATGACCGCAGCCACGGCGCCCGCGCCCACCTCGCCCAGCGTCCAGAGCCACAGCGCCGTGCCGCAGGCGCCCAGGATCATGGCCACCACCAGCGCCTGGTTCACGATCTCGAACAGGCTCACCAGCCGCATCTGCGCGTAGCCGGTGAGTTTGAAGGCATCCATGGCCGCGCGCGCAAACTCGGACTCGCGCCGCGTGTGCGAGAACAGCTTGACGGTGGCGATGTTGGTGTACGCGTCGGTGATGCGCCCGGTCATCACCGAGCGCGCGTCGGCCTGCGCCTTGCCCACCTTGCCCAGGCGCGGCACAAAGTACCAGCAGGCCAGGCCATAGGCCACGATCCAGAGCGCAAACGGCACGATCAGCCGCGCATCAAACCCCGCCAGCAGCACGAGGATGGTGACCAGGTAGATGCCCATGCCGATCACCACGTCGGTGGTGGTGAAGATCATGTCGCGCACGGCCAGCGCGGTCTGCATGATCTTGGTGGTGATGCGGCCCGCAAACTCGTCAGCATAGAAGGCCATGCTCTGGCCCAGCATCAGGCGGTGGAAGTTCCAGCGCAGGCGCAGCGGGAAGTTGATGGCCAGCACCTGGTGCTTGAGGCTGGTCTGCCAGGACACCAGCACCAGCGTGCCCATCAGCAGCGCGACGATGCCCAGGATCGCCCCTTTGTGCTCGGCCCACAGCGCATGGGGCGCCACGGTAGACAACCAGTCCACCACATGGCCGAGCACCGCAAACAGCAGGGCCTCGAACACGGCAATGGCCGCAGACAGCGCCGCCATGGCCACCACGTAGCCGCGCAGGCCACGGGTGCAGTCCCACACAAAGGCCATGAAGTCCTTCGGGGGCAGATGGGGTTCGGCGGGGGGATAGGGGGGAAGGCGGCTTTCGAAATACTTGAACACGTAGCAGGGCTCCTCGTTACCCGATGGTAGAGGAGCCGCAGGACCAGGGTGTGTCAGCAGTGGCTTGCCCGCGCCTGAAGTAGGTGCACTGTGGCCAGCGGCCTGCGCAATGCGTTGCCGTGGGTTACAGCAGCAGGGTGATGACCACAATGGCCACGCCCAGGCCCAGGTTTACCGCCACCCATTGGCGGATGGCCGCCATGGCCTGGCCGCCTGCGGACCAGTCGGATGCTGCCACCGCCCGCTGCAGCCGCCGAAAAAGCGCAAAGCGGATGTGGCCGAAGATGGCCATCATCACGATGCCCAGCGCGGCCATGAGGGTCCAGTCCAGCGGCATGGCAAAGCTACCGCCCGACTGCACGGCCTGCCGGGCGACGTTGCCGATCATCCACAGCCCGCTGACGAGCACCACCACCACCGCCACGCTGACCGCGCCCAGAAACCGCTGCAGCACGTCGTGCATCAACCGCAGGCGCTGCGGCGGCTCCAGCGACTGCGCCGCCGGGCGCAGGAAGAAATGGGCAAACACCATGCCACCGATCCACACAATGATGGACAGGACATGGGCGAGCTTGAGGGCGTTGTAGAGCATGGGGATGAACCTGGTGGGGAGGGGCGGGCCGCAGGGCTTGCTGCGGGCCCGGATTGTGCCGCGAACGCCCGCTGCACGGGGGCTTGGCCCTGCCTGTCAGAGGGCTTGGGTCAGAGGGCCTGGACCGGGGCTTCTGCCTGCTGCGCCACACGCACCTGGTTGCCGCCGCTTTTTTTCGACTGGTACATGGCCTCGTCGGCGTGGCCCAGCAGGTGGTCTTCTTCGCCCCCGTGTTCGGGGTAGATCGCCACGCCAATGCTGGGCTGGATGTTCAGGCGAATGCCTTCCAGGTCGAACGGTTGGGTGAAGGCCGACAGGATCTTGTCGGCCACGGTGGTGGCGTGGTCGCGCGCCAGGCCGCTTTCGAGCAGCACCACAAACTCGTCGCCCCCGAGGCGGGCCACGGTGTCGGAGCCGCGCACACATTCGAGCAGGCGCTGCGCCACGCGCTGCAGCAGCAGGTCGCCCATGGCGTGGCCCAGGGTGTCGTTGACCTCCTTGAACCGGTCCAGGTCGATGAACAGCAGCGACAGCAGGCGCTGGTCGCGCCGGGCGCGGGCCAGGGCGGTCTTGAGGCGGTCCAGAAACAGCTGGCGGTTGGGCAGGTGGGTGAGCTGGTCGTACTGCGCCATGTGTTCCAGGCGCTCGTGCATCTGCTTGCGCTCGATGGCGGCGGCCACCTGGGTGGAGACGAACTGCAGCAGGTCCTTGTCCTTGTCGGTGTAGCGGCCCTGTTCGGTGTAGCTTTGCAGCACCAGCGCGCCAATCGCGCCTTTCTGGGTTTGCAGGGGCACGCCCAGCCAGTACAGCGGCGGGCGCTGCTGCGGGGCCGGGGGCGGGTGGGCGGTGCGGTTTTCGGGGGTCAGCAGCAGGGTGCAGCCGTTGTGGATGACCTCGGCACACAGCGCGTCTTGTGCCAGCGCCATGGGGGGCGGGGCAGGCAGTGATTCGTTGACGTGGTAGGGGAAGCTCAGCGCATCGGCCTGCGCGTCGTACAGCGCCACCGCAAAGTTGGTGGCGGGCAGCAGCCGCCCGATGATCTGGTGGATGTGCTGGAACAGCGCCTGCAGGTTCTGCGTGGTGTGGGCGGCCTCGGAGATCGCGTAGATCACGGCCTGCATGGACTCGGTGAGGCGGCGCTCGGTGATGTCGTGCGCCACGGCCAGCCGCACCTGCTGCTCGGGCAGCCAGCGCGCCGTCCAGCGGATGTGGGCAATGGTGCCGTCCTTGCGCAGGTAGCGGTTTTCGAACTGCAGCTGCAGGTTGCCTTCGGTCACGCTTTTGGCCTGGCGCTGGGTGATGGCGAGGTCATCGGGGTGCACCATGTCCAGCATGCGCTTGCCCACTACTTCTTCGGGCTGGTAGCCAAAAATGCGTTCGAACGCGGGGCTGACAAAAACAATGGTGCTGTCCACGTTGACGAGGCAGACGGCATCGAGCATCAGGTCCACCACGTTCAGGGAAGGAATGCTGTGCATGGGGCAGCGCGCGCAGAGTGCATGGAGCGACCATTGTGCCGCGCGCATTGTGTTTGTCGCCGCTTTTGTGGCGCTGTGTGGATAAACAAATACGCCCCATCCCGCCCGCCGTGCCGTCCCCGTCCCGTTGGAGACAGGACACAGGCGCTGGATATCAGGTGTACCTGGCCTCCAACGCATCCCACTCGGTCTTGCGCACCAGGCGCTGGCGCTCGGCAAACGGCGCCACCAGGGCCGGGTCTTCGTCGATGCGCCGCTGCTCGCGCAGCACCGTGAGCGCCTTTTGCATGCCTGCCACCGCGCCCTGCAGCGCGGCGTTGGCATACAGCACCAGGCCGTAGCCGAGCGTGGCCAGCTCTTCGGCGCTGGTGATGGGGGTCTTGCCGCCAATCACCATGTTCATGAGCTGGGGCGCCGCCAGCCGCTGGGGCAGGGCGCGGATCTCGTCCAGCGTGGTGACGGCTTCCACAAACAGGATGTCGGCACCCGCCTCCTGAAAGCGCTGGGCACGCTCCACGGCGGCCTCAAAGCCCTGGGTGGCGCAGGCATCGGTGCGGGCGAGGATGAGAGTGCCTGCGTCGCGGCGCGCGTCCACGGCGGCCTTGATCTTGCCCAGCATTTCGTCGGTGCCGATCACCTCCTTGCCATTGAAGTGCCCGCAGCGCTTGGGGCTGACCTGGTCTTCGAGCTGGATGCAGTCGGCGCCAGCGCGCTCCAGCGTGCGCACCGCGTGGTAGGTGTTGAGCGCGTTGCCAAAGCCGGTGTCGGCATCGACGATGAGCGGCAGCTCCACCGCGTCGCGGATGCGCGCCGTGTGGTCGGCAATGTCGGTCAGGCCCATGAAGGCCTGGTCGGGCAGGCCGAACCACATGTTGGTGACGCCCGCGCCGGTCACGTAGATGGCTTCAAAGCCCAGGTCGGCCACCACACGGGCGGAAAGCGCGTTGAATGCGCCGGGCACGATCACGCCCCGGCGGGCCTGGGCCAGGGCTTTGAGTTGTTGTTTGGTGTTCATGAATCGCAAGGAATTTGATTTGCTACTGTTTTGATAGCTATAAAGGGATGATGGATGCGCGGAAGGGGCCAAAAAACCTCAAAAAACACCGCCAGGCACACGCACCCAGCCCTCCATCAGGATGCGCGCGCTGCGGCTCATCAGGGCTTTGGTCACCTTCCATTGGCCGTTGATCTGCGCTGCCTCGGCCCCCACACGCAAGGTGCCCGAGGGGTGGCCAAACCGCACGCTGCTGCGCACGCCGCCACCCGCCGCCAGGTTGACCAGCGTGCCCGGGATGGCTGCCGCCGTGCCAATGGCCACGGCCGCCGTGCCCATCATGGCGTGGTGCAGCTGGCCCATGGAGATGGCGCGCACCAACAGGTCGATGTCTTTGGCATCGATGGCTTTGCCGCTGGAGGCCGTGTAGCTGGCGCGCGGCGCGACGAACGCGATCTTGGGTGTGTGCTGGCGTGTGGTGGCCTCTCCCAGGTGCTGGATCAGGCCCATGCGCAGGGCGCCGTGGGCACGGATGGCCTCGAAGCGCGCCAGTGCCACCGCATCGCCATTGATCGCGCCTTGCAGTTCGGTGCCGGTGTAGCCCAGCTCCTGCGCGTTGAGAAAAATGGTGGGGATGCCCGCGTTGATCAGCGTGGCGGCAAAGCTGCCGACGCCCGGTACTTCGAGGGTGTCTACGACATTGCCGGTGGGGAACATGCCGCCCCCTTCGTCGCCATCGTCCGCTGGGTCCATGAACTCCAGTGCCACCTCGGCCGCCGCAAAGGTCACCCCGTCCAGTTCAAAGTCGCCCGTCTCCTGCACCTGCCCGTGGGTGATGGGCACATGCGCCACGATGGTCTTGCCGATGTTGGCTTGCCAAATGCGGACGGGGATGGTGCCGTTCTGCGGAATGCGCGCCGCATCGATCAGCCCCATGTGGATGGCGCAGGGCCCCACGGCCGCCGAGAGGTTGCCGCAGTTGCCGCTCCAGTCCACAAAGGGCTGGTTGATGGACACCTGGCCAAACAGGTAGTCCACATCGTGCCCCGGCCGCGTGCTGCGCGACAGGATCACGGCCTTGCTGGTGCTGGAGGACGCATTGCCCATGCCGTCGATCTGCTTGCCATACGGGTCGGGGCTGCCCAGCACGCGCAGCAGCAGGGCGTCGCGCGCGGGGCCGGGTTGTTGGGCGGGGGCGGGCAAGTCTTCTAACAGGAAGAACACGCCTTTGCTGGTGCCGCCGCGCAGGTAGGTGGCAGGTACTTTGATTTGATGGGGATGGTTGTTCATGGTGTTCCTCCCCTCGCCCCTTGCGGGAGAGGGGTTGGGGGAGAGGGGGTGTCCGTGTGCATGGCGTGCCAAATGGCTTCGAGGACTGCGTTGGTGTTGTGCAGGATGTCGTTGTTCCAGAACCGCAGCAGGGTGAAGCCCTGGCTGCGCAGCCAGGCGTCGCGGATCGCGTCGTGGTCCGAATCCACATGCTGCCCGCCATCCGCTTCCACGATCAGCCGCTGGCCGAAATGCACAAAGTCCACGATGTAGGGGCCGATGGGTTGCTGGCGGCGGAACTTATGGTCGCTCATGCGGTGGGCGCGCAGGTGCTTCCAGAGCAGTTGCTCGGCGTCGGTCATGTTTTGGCGCAGGGTTTTGGTGAACTGGCGCTGGTCCATGGGTGGGGCCCCCTCTCCCCCGGCCCCTCTCCCGCGAGGGGCGAGGGGAGCAAGGCAAAAGGGAGCATTGTCTGACTGAGCAAGCTCCTCGGCGCGATGCAGTGATGGTGACAGGGTTTGCATGAGCGCGGCCCTCATCAACGCGCGCTAGCCCCTCTCCCCTCGCGGGAGAGGGGTTGGGGAGAGGGGGCTGCCCCAGCCCGCGCCGCCAGAAAGTCCTGTGCAAAACGCTGCAGCACCCCACCCGCCTCGTACACCGACACTTCCTCCGCCGTGTCCAGCCGACAGCGCATGGGCACCTTCACCACCTCACCCAACTTGCGTTGCACAACAAGCGTCACGGTGGCCCCGGGCTTCAGATCCCCCTCCACGCCATAAACCTCTGTGCCCTCGAGTTGCAGCGTGGTGCGGTTGACCCCCGCCTCAAACTCCAGCGGCAACACCCCCATCCCAATCAGATTGGTCCGGTGGATGCGTTCAAACCCCTCGGCCACCACCACCTCCACCCCCGCCAGCCGCACACCCTTGGCGGCCCAGTCGCGGCTCGATCCCTGGCCGTAGTCGGCCCCGGCAATGATGATCAGCGGCTGGCGGCGGTGCAGGTAGGTTTCGATGGCCTCCCACATGCGCATGACCTGGCCCTCGGGCTCCACGCGGGCGAGCGATCCTTTCTGGACCTTGCCATCGACCACGGCCATCTCATTGACCAGTTGCGGGTTGGCAAACGTGGCGCGCAGGGCGGTGAGGTGGTCGCCCCGGTGGGTGGCGTAGGAGTTGAAGTCCTCCTCCGGCAGGCCCATGCGCGCCAGGTATTCGCCCGCCGCGCTGTCCGGCAGGATGGCGTTGGACGGCGAGAGGTGGTCGGTGGTGATGTTGTCGGGCAGGAGGGCCAGCGGGCGCATCCCCTGCAGGGTGCGCGGGTGGGCGGCCAGTGCGCCGATGCCTTCGGTGTCCCAGTAGGGCGGGCGGCGGATGTAGGTGGACTGTGGCCGCCAGTCGTATTGCGGCGACACGCGCGGGCCATCGTCGTGCCGGATGGCGAACATGGGCTCGTACACGGCGCGGTAGTGTGCGGGTTTCACGGCGGCCTTCACCACGGCGTCGATTTCTTCATCGCTGGGCCACAGGTCCTTGAGCCGGATAGGCTGGCCATCCACTACCGCCAGCACATCCTTTTCAATGTCAAACCGCACCGTGCCCGCAATCGCATAGGCCACCACCAGGGGCGGCGAGGCCAGGAACGCCTGCTTGGCGTACGGGTGGATGCGCCCGTCAAAGTTGCGGTTGCCCGAAAGCACGGCGGTGGCGTACAGGTCGCGGTCGATGATCTCCTGCTGAATCGCAGGGTCCAGCGCACCGCTCATGCCGTTGCAGGTGGTGCAGGCAAAGGCCACGATGCCAAAGCCCAGCGCCTCCAGGTCGGTCAGCAGACCGGCTTCTTTCAGGTAAAGCTCCACCACGCGCGAGCCCGGCGCGAGCGAGGTCTTGACCCAAGGCTTGCGTGTGAGGCCCAGCCGGTGAGCGTTGCGCGCCAGCAGCGCGGCCGCGATCACGTTGCGCGGGTTGCTGGTGTTGGTGCAGCTGGTGATGGCGGCGATGACCACGGCGCCGTCGGGCATCGTGCCTTCGCCCGGCGACGGCAAGGCCCAGGGGCCCGCAATGCCCCGGGCGGCCAGGTCTGAGGTGGCTACGCGCGCATGCGGGTTGGAGGGGCCGGCCAGGTTGCGCACCACGGTAGACAGGTCAAAGCGCAGGGTGCGGTCGTACACCGCGCCCGCGAGCGCATCGGCCCACAAACCTGCGGTTTTGGCATAGGTTTCGACCAGCTTGACCTGGCGGGCCTCGCGACCAGTCAGCCGCAGGTAGTCCAGCGTCTGTTCATCGATGCAGAACAGCGCCGCCGTGGCGCCATATTCCGGCGCCATGTTGGAGATGGTGGCGCGGTCGCCAAGGGTGAGCTTGGCGGCGCCTTCGCCAAAGAACTCCAGGTAGGCGCCCACCACCTTGGCCTTGCGCAAAAACTCGGTCAGCGCCAGCACCACATCGGTGGCGGTGATGCCGTCCTGGCGCTGACCGGTCAGCTCCACGCCCACCATCTCGGGCAGACGCATCATCGATGCGCGGCCCAGCATCACGTTCTCGGCCTCCAGGCCGCCCACGCCGATGGCGATCACGCCCAGCGCATCCACATGCGGGGTGTGGCTGTCGGTGCCCACGCAGGTGTCGGGGTAGGCCACGCCCCGGTCGGCATGGACCACGGGCGACATTTTTTCCAGATTGATCTGGTGCATGATCCCGTTCCCCGCCGGGATGACATCCACGTTGGCAAAGGCTTTTTTCGTCCACTCGATGAAGTGAAAGCGGTCCTCGTTGCGGCGGTCTTCAATGGCGCGGTTCTTGGCGAAGGCATCGGGGTCGAACCCGCCGCACTCCACGGCCAGCGAATGGTCCACGATGAGCTGCACCGGCACCACGGGGTTCACCTGGGCCGGGTCGCCGCCCCCCTTGGCAATCGCATCGCGCAGGCCCGCCAGATCCACCAACGCCGTCTGGCCCAGGATGTCGTGGCACACCACGCGCGCGGGGTACCAGGGGAAGTCGCGGTCACGCTTGCGCTCGATGAGCTGGCGCAGGCAGTCGTTGACGGTGGCCGGGTCTGCGCGGCGCACGATGCTCTCGGCGTGGACCCGGGCGGTGTAGGGCAGGGTGGCCCAGGCGCCCGGTTGCAGGGTTTCGACAGCGGCACGGGCGTCGAAGTAATCAAGATCAGTGCCCGGCAAAGGGCGGCGAAACAGGGTGTTCATCATGGGCTGAAGTGGCGGGGCATTCTGGCGCCCGGCTGTTCACTCCCCCTCGCGGGAGAGGGGTTGGGGGAGAGGGGGCGGTTGCAAGGTGACGCTGTGCGGGTTCACCCCCTCTCCCCGGCCCTCTCCCGCGAGGGGAGAGGGAGGAAGAAAGGGGAGGCGAGATTCAAGCGCGGTGTTCGATGGGCACAAACACCAGGTCTTCGGGCCCGGTGTAGTTCGCACTCGGCCGGATGATCTTGTTGTCGATGCGCTGCTCGATGATGTGCGCCGCCCACCCGCTGGTGCGCGCAATGACGAACAGCGGCGTGAACATGGCGGTGGGCACGCCCATCATGTGGTAGCTCACGGCGCTGAACCAGTCGAGGTTGGGGAACATCTTTTTGACCTCCCACATCACAGATTCCAGCCGCTCGGCAATGTCGAACATCTTGGTGCTGCCCGCCTCTTGCGACAAGTTGTGCGCCACGCCCTTGATGACCACGTTGCGCGGGTCGCTCACGGTGTAGACCGGGTGGCCGAATCCTATGACCACCTCTTTGGCGTCCACGCGGCGGCGGATATCGGCCTCGGCCTCGTCGGGGCTGTCGTAGCGTTTCTGGATCTCGAAGGCCACCTCGTTGGCGCCGCCGTGCTTGGGGCCGCGCAGCGCACCAATGGCGCCGGTGATGGCCGAGTACATGTCGCTGCCCGTGCCAGCCACCACGCGGGCGGTGAAGGTGCTGGCGTTGAACTCGTGCTCGGCATACAGGTTGAGCGAGGTGTGCATGGCGCGCTCCCAGGCCGCGCTGGGTGGGGTGCCGTGCAGCAGGTGCAAGAAGTGCGCGCCGATGGAGTCGTCATCGGTCTCTACCTCGATGCGGCGGCCCGAGCTGGCCCAGTGGTACCAGTAGAGCAGCATGGAGCCCAGTGATGCCATCAACCGGTCGGCAATGTCGCGCGCGCCGGGCAGGTTGTGGTCGTCCTTTTCGGGCAGCGCGCAGCCCAGGGCCGAGACGCCCGTGCGCATCACGTCCATGGGGTGGCTGGCGGCGGGCAGTTGTTCCAGCGCCTGCTTGACTGACAGCGGCAGGCCGCGCAGGGCCTTGAGCTTGGCCTTGTAGGCGCGCAGTTCGGCGCGTGTGGGCAGCTTGCCGTGCACCAGCAGGTGGGCGATTTCTTCAAACTCGCAGACCTCGGCAATGTCGAGGATGTCGTAGCCCCGGTAGTGCAGGTCGTTGCCCGTGCGGCCCACGGTGCACAGGGCGGTGTTACCGGCGGTCACGCCCGAGAGCGCGACGGACTTCTTGGGCTTGAAGCCCGGGGTTTCAACGGTGGTAGTCATGCGGTCTCCTGGTTTGCATAGGCGTTGGTGATGGCGGCGGGGCGGCCTTTGCCATCCACCGCCACCATTTCAAAAATTCCCTTCAGCACCTCCTCAGGTGGCGAGCCCAGCGTGGCGGCCAGGCCGGTCACACACACGGTGAGCGAGCTGCGCCCGATGCGGCTGACCCAGGCGCGCAGCGTGAGCACATGGCCCACGGGCACGGGGGCCAGAAAGCACACATCCGTCACGCCCGCCATCACCACATCGCGCTGTGCGGCGCCGCGCGCTGCCAGAAACGCCGCCTTGGCCATGAGCTGCAAGGCGTTGCCGCCGAACAGCGTGCCGTAGTGGTTGGCGATGGTGGGGAAGACGATCTCCGTCAGCTCGACGGTGCCTTGAGGGGTTGTCATGCTTCGCAATTTACGCACAATGGCACCCCTCCGTAAGGGCTGAATTGGCGAATGATTGCGAAGGTGGCGGCAGTGATTTGCAAAGTTTGCGAATGAATGGCGCCACCCCACTGCCGAAAGAAACAATGAAAAAAACCTTCATGGGTGTGCGCCTGCGCCGCCTGCGCGAAGAGCGCGGCATGACCCAGATTGCGCTGGCCCGGGCCTTGGACCTGTCGGCCAGCTACCTCAACCAGCTGGAGCAGAACCAGCGCCCGCTCACGGTGCCCGTGCTGCTCAAGATCAACGCCGTGTTTGGCGTGGATGTGCAGCGCTTCTCCGACGACGACGAGGCGCGCCTGATCACCGGCTTGCGCGAGGTGCTGGCAGACCTGCCCGCAGGTCTGGGCGGGGAGGGCGCGGGCGAAGCCGTGTCTCTGGCCGAGATCCGCGAGCTGGCCGCTGGCATGCCCGCCGTGGCCCGCACATTGCTCGCGCTGCACCAGCGGCACCGCCAGGCGCTTGAACGCCTGGCCGCCCTGGGCAATGACCGGGGCGGGGAGGGCGCCATGGCCCACCACCCGCCCATGGCCTATGAAGAGGTGCGCGACTTCTTCTTTGCGCGCCAGAACCACATTGCCGAGCTGGACGACGCGGCCGAGCAGTGCGCCGCCGACTGGGGCCTGCTGCCCGGCCGCGCCGACGAGGCGCTGGCCCAGCGCCTGCTCGCCGCCCATGGCGTGCGCGTGGTGGATGTGGCCGACCTGCCGGGGCAGGCACAGCGTGTGTTCCAGGCCGACACCGGGCTGCTGCAGCTGGCGGCGGGGCTGGAGCGCGGGCAGCGCGCGTTTCAGATGGCGACGCAGCTGGCGTTTCTGGAGCAGGGTGCTGAGCTGCAGCGCCTGGCCGACAGCGCGGGTTTGTCGAGCGACCAGGCCCGGGCGCTGGCGCGCATTGGCCTGGCCAACTACTTTGCGGGGGCGCTGGTGCTGCCCTACACCGCCTTCTTGCGCGCGGCCGAGGCGGCGCACTACGACATCGACCGGCTCGGCCACCAGTTTGGCGTGGGTTTCGAGACCGTGTGCCACCGCCTGTCTACGTTGCAGCGGCCCAGTGCGCGGGGCGTGCCGTTCTTCTTCATCCGGGTGGACCGCGCGGGCAACATCAGCAAGCGGCAGTCGGCCACACATTTCCACTTCAGCAAGATCGGCGGCACCTGCCCGCTGTGGAATGTGTACGAGGCCTTTGCCCAGCCCGGGCGCACCGTGCCGCAGGTGGCGCGCATGCCCGATGGCCGCGCCTACCTGTGGGTGGCGCGCACCGTGGCGCGCGGCGGGGGCGGGTGGGGCGTGCCGGGCAAGGAGTTCTCGGTGGCGCTGGGCTGCGACATCCGCCATGCGCCGCAGCTGGTGTACTCCCGCGGGCTCGACCTGGCCAACCCCGAGGCCGCCGTGCCCATCGGCATGGGCTGCAAGGTATGCGAGCGCGACGCCTGCCCGCAGCGCGCGTTCCCACCCATCGGGCGGGCGCTGGATGTGAATGAGAACCACAGCCGTTTTGCCCCGTATCCGGTGGCTGCGCCGCAAACCGCGACCCATCGGTCATGAAATATGCTCATCATTTCATAGCATGCAAGGCATGACAGTGCTGCGGAGACGGCACTTTTTTATCGAATGTTGCGCGATAACAAAATGTTGGTGCCGCTGGGCCAGGTTTGCCGCTATCCTGCGTCCATCCCGCTCTGGCTGGCCGACTTGTTGCTTGGCTGGCGTCCCACCAACCTGCTCCCCGGCTGAGGCATTCGTCTGACCCTCCCCCCGAGTTCCCCCCTCCCGGCCGGCCCGCTTGCGCCCGGCCGCTACAGGCACTGGTGGTCTGGCCTGGGCGTGGCCGTGCTGGGGCTGGGCCTGAGCCTGTGGCTGGGAGCGCACCAGGCGGATTCGATGGCACAAATTGACGAAGCGCGGTTTGTGCAGGAGGCGCGGGCTTTTTCCGATGCGTTGAGCCAGCGCATCACCGGGGACACTGAGGTGGTCAACTGCCTGCGGGGCCTGTTCACCGCCAACCCCCATCTGTCGCGGCTGGACTTCGAGCGCGCCGCCAGCGAGATGGAAGTGGGCCAACGTTACCCGGGGGTGCGCAACCTGTCGTTCACCCGCTGGGTGCCAGGCCCGGAACGCGAAGCCTACGAGGCCCGCGTGCGGGTGGACACCTCGCTTTCGCCCGATGGCTTCCCCAACTTCCGCATCCACCCGCCGGGCGAGCGTGCCGAGTACTTTGTGGCCGAGTACCTCTGGCCCATGGTGGGCAACGAAGGGGTGCTGGGCCTGGACATCAGCGCCCAACCCACCAACCTGGCGGCCATGCGCTACAGCCGCGACAGCGGCCAGACCGTGGTGTCGGCGCCGTTCGACCTGATCCAGGAAGAAAAATACCGCCAGGGCATCGTGATCCGCGTGCCGGTGTTCGACCCCACGGCGGGCACGGCCGAGCAGCGGTTTGTGGGGGCCGTGGCCTCTACCCTGCGGGTGTACGACCTGGTGCAGGGCCTCGGCAGCCAGGGCTTTCTGAACGGCATCGCCGTGGCCATGACCGACCAGGGCCCGGTGCGCACGGACGCCCGCGACACCACGGTGCGCCCGCTGCTGGAGCAGACCTCGCCCGGCCTGCCCGGCGCGCGGCCCCTGGTGCGTGACCTGGTGGTGCACGACCGGCGCTGGCAGCTCACGTTTTATCCCACACGCTCGTTCCTGACGCAGCAAGAGGCGCGGCTGCCGCTGTTGGCGGGGCTGGCCGGTGTGCTGGTGTCGCTGCTGGCCGCGTCCACGGTGGGGCTGCTGGTGCGCCAGCGCACCCTGGCGCTGGTGCGCGCCCAGGTGTCAGACGACGCCCGGCGCGAGAGCGAAGAGCGGTTTGGTGCCCTGTTCAACCAGGCCACCGTGGGGGTGGCTCAGGTGGATTCCGACACCGGCCAGTTTTTGCGCGCCAACCAGCGCTATGCCGACATCCTGGGCTACAGCGTGCAGGAGTTGCTGGGCAAGACCTTCCAGAGCCTCACCCACCCCGACGACCTGGCCGCCGACATGGCCCAGGTGCGGCGCCTCAAGAGCGGCGACCTGCCCGAGTACCGCCTCGAAAAACGCTACATCCACAAGGACGGGCATGTGGTCTGGGGCGACCTCACCGTGTCGTCGATGTGGTTCACCGGCCACCACATCGCCGTGGTGCAGGACATCACCTCGCGCAAGCGCATGGAAGAAACCCTGCGCGCCAACGAGCAGCGCTTGCGCAGCATCCTGGAGCGCCTGCCCATGGGTTTGTGCCTGGTGCAGGAGGACGGCCTCATCAGCTTCCGCAACGAGCGTTATGTGCAGATCTGTGGCTACACCCAGGAAGAAGTCCCCGACGTGGACACCTGGTGGCAGCGTGCCTACCCGGATGCGGTGGAGCGCGATGCCATCCGGCAAGAGCTGATCAATGCCAGAAACCAGGGCGTGATTCCTGCAGCCGAGTACACCATCCGGTGCGCCGACGGCAAGCTCAAGCCGGTGGAGATCTCCGGCATCTTTGTCGATGGCGGGCGCCTCATCACCATGCAGGACCTGAGCCAGCACAAGGCCGCCGAGGAAGAGATCAACATCCTGGCGTATTACGACCCGCTCACCCGCCTGCCCAACCGGCGCCTGCTGATGGACCGGCTGCAGCAGGCACTGGCCACCAGCGCCCGCCACCACCGCAGCGGTGCGCTTTTGATGCTGGACCTGGACAACTTCAAGACCCTCAACGAAACCCGGGGCCATGACCGGGGCGACACCTTGCTTTTGCAGGTGGCGCACCGCCTGCGCGGCTGTGTGCACGAGGACGACACCGTGGCCCGCCAGGGTGGCGACGAGTTTGTGGTGGTGCTGGAAGACCTGGGCGCCAGCCCCGAAGAGGCGGCGGCACGCGGCGAAGAAGTGGGCCAGCGCATCCTGTCCGTGCTGCGTGAGCCCTACCTGCTTGACGGCGACACACACCACAGCTCGCTGAGCATGGGCGTGGCGGTGTTCAGCGGCATGCGCGAGACGGCGGACGAGCTGCTCAAGCGCGCCGACCTGGCGCTCTACCAGGCCAAGGACGCGGGCCGCGACACCCTGCGTTTCTATGACCCCAAGATGCAGGCCGCCGTGAGCGCGCGGGCTGCGCTGGAGCTGGACATGCGCACTGGCCTGGCCCAGGGGCAGTTCGAGCTGTACTACCAGCCGCAGATCGACCATGGCCGCATCATTGGTGCCGAGGCCCTGCTGCGCTGGCGCCACCCGCGCGACGGGTTCGTGTCGCCCGCCCATTTCATCCCGCTGGCCGAAGAAACCGGGCTCATCTTGCCGCTGGGCGAATGGGTGCTGAAAACGGCCTGCCAGTGCCTCGCGTCGTGGGCGCTGCAACCCGCACTGGCGCCTTTGAGCCTGGCCGTCAACGTGAGCCCGCGCCAGTTCCACCAGAGCGGCTTTGTGGCCCAGGTGCTGGCCGCGCTGGCCGGTGCCGGGGCCGACGGCCGCCAGCTCAAGCTGGAGATGACCGAAGGCCTGCTGCTGGAAGACGTGGAAGACACCATCGACAAGATGGGCCAGCTCAAGGGCTACGGCGTGGGCTTTTCGCTGGACGACTTCGGCACTGGCTATTCGTCGCTGAGCTACCTCAAGCGCTTGCCGCTCGACCAGCTCAAGATCGACCAGAGCTTTGTGCGCGACGTGCTCACCGACCCCAACGACGCCGCCATTGCCCGCACCGTGGTGGCCCTGGGCACCAGCCTGGGCCTGCGCGTGATCGCCGAAGGGGTGGAAACCGAGGCCCAGCGCGAGTTTCTGGAGCGGCACCACTGCCATGCCTGGCAGGGCTACCTGCTGAGCCCCCCGCTGCCCGTGGCCGAGTTTGAGGCCCTGGTGCGCCGCACCAATGCGGTGGACGGGTTGCCGCCCCAGGCCTGAACGCCGGGCGGGGCAGGGGCTTTCCGCGCGCTGTTTGCCGGGTTATCCGGCAGGGTATAGGTATTCAAAATTGATAGCTATAAAGCCATGCTGGATGCGCGGCAAGGCCTGTTTTAACCAAATGTTTCCGCAATACACGGCTTAGGGAGCCGCCCCAAGCCGCCAGGGCAAGGGGGCACGCAGGCGGCGCGGTATCATTCCGCCGTGGCTGCAGCCAGCGTGTTCCCCGCCGGAACGCCCGTCCGGCGCAGCTTCCCATCCCCGCTTCTCCCATTTTTGCCCGCCCCCTGACCCGTGCGTCTTACCTCCATCAAGCTTTCCGGTTTCAAGTCGTTCGCTGAACCCACCAACTTCATGCTGCCCGGCCAACTGGTGGGCGTGGTGGGCCCGAACGGCTGCGGCAAGTCCAACATCATGGATGCGGTGCGCTGGGTGCTGGGCGAAAGCAAGGCCAGCGAGCTGCGCGGCGAGAGCATGCAGGACGTGATCTTCAGTGGCACCACCACCCGCAAGCAGGCCAGCCGTGCGAGTGTGGAGCTGGTGTTCGACAACTCCGACCACCGCGCGGGCGGCCAGTGGGGCCAGTACGGCGAGGTGGCGGTGCGCCGCGTGCTCACGCGCGACGGCACCAGCAGCTACTACCTGAACAACCAGCCCGTGCGCCGCCGCGACGTGCAGGACGTGTTTCTGGGCACCGGCCTTGGGCCGCGCGCCTACGCCATCATCGGCCAGGGCACCATCAGCCGGATCATCGAAAGCCGCCCTGAGGAACTGCGCCTGTTCCTCGAAGAAGCTGCGGGTGTCTCCAAATACAAGGAGCGCCGCCGCGAGACCGAAAACCGCCTCTCGGACACGCGCGAGAACCTCACGCGGGTCGAAGACATCCTGCGCGAGCTGAACGCCAACCTCGAAAAGCTCGAAAAGCAGGCTGAGGTGGCTGCCAAGTACAACACCCTGCACGCCGACGCCACGCTCAAACAGCACCAGCTGTGGTTTTTGAAGCGGGCCGAAGCCGAAGAGCAGCAGAACAAGGTGCGCCTCGATGGTCTGCAGGCCGTGAACGACCTCGAATCGCGCATGGCCGATTTGCGCGCCGTCGAGTCCGACCTCGAAACCATCCGCCAAGCCCATTACGCCGCCGGTGACCAGGTCAACCAGGCCCAGGGCAAGCTCTACGAAGCCACGGCCGAAGTCGGCAAGCTCGAAGCCGAGATCCGCTACGTGGTCGAAGGCCGCCAGCGCGTGGAACAGCGCCTGGTGCAACTGGCCGAGCAGATCGCCCAGTGGCAGGCCCGCAAGGAAGACGCCGACGTGGAGCTGGAAAACCTGGCCGGTGCGGGCGTGGACGCCGAAGAACGCGCCGAACTGCTGGCTGCCCAGGTCGAAGAGCAGGCCATGCAAATGCCTGACCTGGAAGAGGCCCTGCGCCAGGCCCAGGCCCGCACGGCCGAACAGCGCAGCAGCGTCGTGCAGGTGCAGCAGCAGATCGGCGTGTTGGCCGCCGAGCAGCGCAGCTTTGACGAACAAAGCCGCCAGCTGGACGCCCGCTTTGAACGCCTGCGCACCGACCGCAACGCGCTGGCTGCACCCGACGAAGCCCGCCTGACCAACCTGCGCGAACAGCTCGAAGAAGCGCAGGAGATTGCCGAAACCACCGCAGCCCGCCTGCACGAGCTGCAGGAGTCCGTACCCCAGCTCGACGACGACCGCCGCGCGCGCCAGCAAGCCGTGAACAGCGAAAGCGCGCGCCAGGCCGAGCTGTCGGCCCGCATGGAGGCGCTCAAGGCGCTGCAGGAAAAGGTCAAGACCGACGGCAAACTGCGCCCCTGGCTTGCCAAACATGGCCTCGACGGCTTGCAAGGCCTGTGGAGCCGCATCCACATCGAACCCGGCTGGGAAAACGCGCTGGAAGCCGCCTTACGCGAACGGCTGGCCGCCTTGGAAGTAGGGCGCCTGGACATGGTGCGCGGCTTCCTCGGCTCCGGAGGCAACGATGCGCCGCCCGCGCGCCTGGCCTTCTACAGTGCCCCCGCTGCGGGCCACCCCGAAACATCGTCCCCCCACGCCCGCCTGTCAGACCTGCTGCGCCTGAACGATGCGGGCCTGCGGGCCGTGTTGGTGGACTGGCTGCAAGGCTGCTACACCGCGCCCACCTTGGACGACGCTTTGGCCCGCCGCAGCACGCTGCAGCCTGGGGAGGTAGTGTTTGTTCCTACCGGCCATGCGGTCAGCGCCCACAGCGTGAGCTTTTACGCGCAGGACTCCGAACAGTCCGGCATGCTGGCCCGCGCGCAGGAGATCGAGCACCTCGAAAAGGAGCTGCGCGCGCAGGCCCTGATCGCCGAAGAATCACGCACCGCCCTGGTCCGTGCCGAGGCGGCCTATGCCGACGCCTCGCAGCGCCTGGTGGCCGCCCGCCGCGAAGCCACCGAAACCCAGAGCCGTGCCCACGAGCTGCAGGTCGAAACCCTGCGCCTCACGCAGTTGGCCGAACAGACCCGCGCGCGCAGCCAGCAAATCGACGGCGACCTGGCCGAAGTCGAGGCCCAGCTGGCCGACCTGCAGGAACGCCGCGTGGCGGCCGAAGCGCGTTTTGAAGAACTGGACATGCAGCTGGCCGACAGCCAGGAGCGCGAGGCGCAACTGGGCGACAAGGTCATCGAGGCTGAGCGCAAGCTCACCGCCTGCCGCGAACAGCAGCGCACGCTGGAGCGCCAGGCGCAAGAGGCCACTTTCTCCCAGCGCAGCCTGGAAGCGCGCCGCGCCGAACTCAACCGTTCCATCGAAACCGCCACGCAGCAGGCCAAGGCCCTGGCCGATGAAGAGCAGCGCGCGCGTGACGAGCTGGCCCGCCTGTCCGACGCCGCCGCGCAAGGTGGCCTGCAGGCCGCGCTGGAAGTGAAGATGGAACGCGAAAAGGCGCTCGGCGCCCAGCGCAGCGAATACGACGACCTCACGACGAAGCTGCGCGCCAGCGATGAACGCCGCATGCAGCTCGAACGTGCGCTCGACCCGCTGCGCGCGCGCATCACCGAATTCCAGCTCAAGGAACAGGCCGCGCGCCTAGGCCTGGAGCAATACACCACCTTGCTGGCCGACGCCCAGGCCGACCTCGAAGCCGTGGCCCAGTCGATCACCGACGGCAATGTGCGCGTGGGTGGCCTGCAAAGTGAAATCGACCGCCTGCACCGCGAAATCGCCGCCCTGGGCGCCGTGAACCTGGCAGCACTGGACGAACTCAAGCTCGCCAGCGAGCGCAAGATCTTCCTCGATGCGCAGACAGCCGACCTGACCGAGGCGATGAACACGTTGGAAGACGCGATCCGCAAGATCGACGGCGAAACGCGCCAGCTGCTCTCGGGCACCTTCGACACCGTCAACGGCCACTTTGGGCGCATGTTCCCCGAACTGTTCGGCGGTGGCCAGGCCAAGCTCATCATCACGGGCGACGAAATCCTCGAT
This sequence comes from Acidovorax sp. GW101-3H11, assembly GCF_001633105.1. Taxonomy (GTDB): domain Bacteria; phylum Pseudomonadota; class Gammaproteobacteria; order Burkholderiales; family Burkholderiaceae_C; genus Acidovorax. The sequence continues at coordinate 564,377 of NZ_LUKZ01000009.1, read as the reverse complement.
TCCGGCGTGCAGGTGATGGCCCAGCCCCCGGGCAAGAAGAACCAGACCATCCACCTGCTGTCGGGCGGCGAGAAGGCGCTCACGGCCATCGCGCTGGTGTTCGCCATCTTCCAGCTCAACCCCGCGCCGTTCTGCCTGCTGGACGAGGTGGACGCACCGCTGGACGATGCCAACACCGAGCGCTACGCCAAGCTGGTCTCCAGCATGAGCAAGGGCACGCAGTTCTTGTTCATCAGCCACAACAAGATCGCGATGGAAATGGCCGAGCAACTGATCGGCGTGACCATGCAGGAGCAGGGCGTGTCGCGCATCGTGGCCGTCGATATGGAATCGGCCCTCTCCATGGCAGACGCTTGAAACAACCCACCCAACCATGAGCACATTGCAACTGAGTCTGGCCATCATCGGCGGTCTGGTGCTGGCCCTCATCGTGGCCTACAACACCTGGACCTCGCGCCGCAATGCGCCCAAGCGCGCCCTGCCCACGGAGCACGATCCAGCGGCAGAGCCCGCGCAGCGCCTCGAGCCCGGCTTCGATGCGGGCGCGACCGGTGCCATGCCACCCAGCGAGTTCCATGGCCTCGACCGGGGGCCGGAGCCGTCTGAACATACCGTGGACGCGGGCGATGCCCTGCAACTGCCCGTGCCACCGTTTTCGCCCGAGCGCCGCCCCGGGCTGGACCCGCTGATCGACGTGATCGCTTTGCTGCAGCCTGAGCACGTCGTGTCGGGCGACGCGGCGCTGGCCGCGCTGCCACCCACCCGCCGTGCAGGCAGCAAGCCCTTTGCCATCGAAGGCCTGAACGAAGCCACCCAGCAGTGGGAAACCCCGGCCCCCGGCCAGCGCTACCAGTCGTTCCAGGCGGGCGTGCAACTGGCCAACCGCATGGGCGCGCTCAACGAGATCGAGTTCTCCGAATTCGTGGTCAAGGCCCAGGCCTTTGCCGACACCGTCAACGCCGCGCCCGACTTCCCAGACATGCTGCAGGAAGTGGCCCGCGCGCGCGAACTGGACCAGTTCGCCAGTGACCACGACGCCCAGCTCATGTTCATGCTGCGTGCCCGCCAGGCCGCGTGGAGCCCCGGCTATGTGCAGCAGAATGCCGCCCGCCTGGGCTTTGTGCCCGGCGCCATGCCCGGCCGCCTGGTGCTGCCCGCCAGCACCCCGGGCCTGCCGCCCTTGCTCACCCTGGGCTACGACACCCAGGCCGCATTGGCCGACGACCCCGACCAGTCCGCCATCCGCGACATCACGCTGAGCCTGGATGTTGCCCAGGTGCACCGCACCGAGCAGCCCTTTGCCCGCCTGCGCGACGTGGCCGCCGCTCTGTGCCAGGCCATGGACGGCGTGCTCTGCGACCAGAACGGCACCCCGCTGCCCGCGATGGCCATGGACCCGATCGCGGGCGATCTGGAGCTGCTGTATGACCAGCTGGATGGGCGGGATCTGTCGGCGGGGTCCGTGCTGGCGCGGCGGCTGTTCAGCTGAGCAACGTGAACTCTGTTCCAACACAGCAGGAGTCCACCAAGCGCTGGTGGCACCTCTTGTTTCCTCCTGTGGTGGAAACGCACGAAGGACTTTTTCGCCCATCGAATCTGGCGCTTGATCTGGCAGTTCCCGCAGTGTGCGGCGTGCTGGTGTTGGTTTTATTTGTGTGGTCTAAATCCCAAGGCAAGGCCAACTACGTGGCCCTTTTTCTCACCTTGGTCTGCATATGGGGCACTGCGCGGAGTTGGCTTGAGTGGAAAAAATTTGGAGCTATGGGCCGACCGCTGGTGCGGATCAACGAAACCACCATCTTTTTGGCGCTGCCTGAGAATCTCACGCAGCGGCAAGTTGAGTTGCAGTTGGTGGACATCAAAGCGCTTGTGATCCAAGGGGAGGCTAGCCAACGGACTTTTGTGTTTGAACGCCACGAAGGCGGTCCCATCAAAGCCAAGGCCTGTCTGGGGCGCCTGGATACCCGTATCGTGGACTTTCTGAGGCAAAAGATGCCTGCCGCCGTTACTGTGCGCATGCAACGACCTTCTTCTCTGTTTGGTTTTATCCGTGGCGACTGACCCTGATCTTTTCTCTGCCATCACGCCTGAACCTCAACCTAGTGAGGTGGCTCTGGCTTTACGCGCCCAGCTCAACCACTGGGCCCACCAGTACTACGTGCTGGACGAGCCCACCGTGCCCGACGCCGAGTACGACCGCGTGTTCCGCGAGCTGCAGGCGCTCGAAGCCGCGCACCCCGATCTGGTCACCCCCGATTCGCCCACGCAGCGCGTGATTGGCGCGGTGATGGAAGGCCTGGCCCCCGTGCGCCACACGGTGCCCATGCTGAGCATCCACACCGAAACCGACACCGAGGCGACGGGCGCGCAGGCGTTTGACGCGCGCGTGCGGCGCGAGCTGGGCCTGGCTGACGCTGACCCTGCCATCGAATACGTGGCCGAGCCCAAGTTTGACGGCCTGGCCATGAGCCTGCGCTACGAAAATGGCCGCCTGGTGCAGGCCGCCACGCGCGGTGATGGCGAGGTGGGCGAGGACGTGACGCACAACATCCGCACGATCCGGCAGATACCCCTCACGCTGCCTAGCGGTGTACCGCCGCTGCTCGAAGTACGTGGCGAGGTCTACATGCGCCGCGCAGACTTCGACGCGCTGAACGAGCGCCAGCGGGAGCAGGGTGGCAAGACCTTTGTGAACCCGCGCAATGCCGCAGCGGGTGCGGTGCGCCAGCTCGACTCCAACATCACCGCCCAGCGGCCCTTGAGCTTTTTTGCCTACGGCCTGGGTGCGATCACTCCGCCTGCCGAAGGCGGACCGGTGTTCCGCACGCACTACGAGATGCTGCAGACGCTGAAATCATGGGGTTTCCCGGTCGCAACGCAGGTGCAAATTGCGGTAGATGCTACTGAATTGGTAGCGTTTCACCAGCAGGTGGGCGCCAGCCGCGATGCGCTGCCGTACGACATCGACGGTGTGGTCTACAAGGTCAACTCCCTGCAGCTGCAGCGCGACCTGGGCTTTAAGACCCGCGAGCCGCGCTGGGCCGTGGCGCACAAGTACCCCGCGCAGGAGATGGCCACCAAGATCGAAGGCATCGACGTGCAGGTGGGCCGCACCGGCAAGATCACGCCGGTCGCGCGTCTCGCGCCGGTGTTTGTGGGCGGTGTCACCGTCACCAACGCCACGCTGCACAACCTGTTCGAGATCCGCAAGAAGGGCGTGCGCGTAGGCGACACGGTCATCGTGCGCCGTGCGGGCGACGTGATTCCCGAGGTCGTCGGCGTGATGCCGGGCAACCGCACGGGCTATGTACCCAACTTCCAGATGCCCACAGCCTGCCCCGTGTGTGGCAGCGCCGTGGTGCGCGAAAAGGGCGAGGCCAACCACCGCTGCACCGGCGGCCTGTTCTGCGCCGCGCAGCGCAAGGAGGCCATCCTGCACTTTGCCGCGCGCCGTGCCATGGACATTGAGGGCCTGGGCGACAAGCTGGTGGACCAGCTGGTGGACGCGAATGTGATCCGCACGCTGCCCGACCTGTACCGGCTGGGCCTGACCTCCCTCATTGCGCTGGAGCGCATGGCAGAAAAGTCGGCCCAGAACGTGCTGGCTGCGCTCGAAAAATCCAAGCAGACCACCTTGCCGCGTTTCTTGTTCGGCCTGGGGCTGCGCCATGTGGGCGAGGCCACGGCAAAGGACCTTGCCAAACACTTTGGCACGCTGGACGCGATCATGGACGCCAGCGTGGAGCAGTTGCTGGAGGTGAACGATGTGGGGCCGGTGGTGGCGCAGAGCCTGCACACCTTCTTTGCCCAGCCGCACAACCGCGAGGTGGTCGAACAACTGCGCGCCTGCGGCGTGACCTGGCCCGAGGGCCCGGTGGCCGAGCGGGCTCCGCAGATTCTGGCGGGCAAAACCGTGGTGCTGACCGGCACACTGCCCACGCTCAGCCGCGAGGCCGCCAAGGACATGCTGGAGGCCGCTGGCGCCAAAGTGGCCGGTTCTGTCAGCAAGAAGACCAGCTACGTGGTGGCCGGCGCCGAAGCGGGCAGCAAACTGGCCAAGGCCGAAGAGCTGGGCGTGCCGGTGCTGGATGAAGCGGGCATGCTGGCCCTGCTGTCGGGCGCGGGCGCGGGCGCGGGCGCGTGACGCGCTCTTTTTGCGCTTTTTTCTCTGGGTTTTTGATGCGCACCTTGCTGCTTTCTCTCCAGGCCCGCGCTGCGGCCCTGTTCCGCTGGCTGGCCGGCCTGTTCGCCTGGATGCCCCGCCCGCTGCGCCGCGCGCTGCTCTGGGGCGCCCTCGCCGTGCCCGCCGCCGTGCTGGCCTACACGCTGGTGCTGATCCCGTTCACGCCCTCCATCAGCGACATCCGCAAGGCCAAAAGCGAGCTGCCCGCGCAGCTCATGTCGGTGGACGGCAAGCTGCTGGCCGAATACCGCTGGGCCAACCGCGAATGGGTGGAGCTGAACGAGATTTCGCCGAATGTGGTGAATGCTCTCATCGCCACTGAAGACCACCGCTTCTACGACCATTTCGGGCTGGACTGGAAGCGCACGGCATCGTCGGTGGTGCACACGCTGCGGGGCGATCCGCAGGGTGGCTCCACCATCACGCAGCAGCTGGCGCGCAATCTGTTTCCGGACGAGATCGGCCGCTCGCGCGTGTTCCCGCAGGCGCTCACGCGCAAGCTCAAGGAGGCGATCACGGCCCTCAAGATCGAGGCCTCGTACACCAAGGACGAGATCCTGGAGACCTACCTCAACACCGTGCCGTTTCTGTACAACGCCTACGGCATCGAGATGGCCGCGCGCACGTATTTCGACAAGTCGGCCGACAAGCTCAATGTGCTGGAGAGCGCTACGCTGATCGGCATGCTCAAAGGCACGGCCTACTACAACCCCGTGCTCAACCCCGAGCGCGCGCAGGCCCGCCGCAACACCGTGCTGTCGCAGATGGTCAAGCGCGGCAAGCTCGAAGAAAAGCAGCTGGAAGCCCTGCAAAAGCGCCCGCTGCGCGTCAACTTCGAGCGCCAGACCGAGGTGATGGGACCCGCGCCGCACTTTGCGATGCAGCTGCGCAAGCAGCTCATCGAGTGGGCCGACAGCCATGGCTACAACCTGTATGCCGATGGCCTGGTGATCCGCACCACCATCGACTCGCGCCTGCAGGCCATGGCCAACCAGGCCGTGGCGCGCCAGGGGCGGCAGCTGCAGGGTGTGGCCGACACGGCCTGGTCGCAGCGCAATGGCTGGGGCCCGAACAACGAGCTGGTGCAGACGCTGGTGCGCGAAAGCGCCGAATACCGCGCCGCCGTGGACAAGGGCGAGGCGCCCGAGGATGTGCTCAAGGCGCTGCTGGACGACACCGCCTTTTTGCCGAAGCTGCGTGCCGAGAAGACACGGGTGCAGGCCGGGTTCCTGGCGCAGGACCCGGTCACTGGCCATGTGCTGGCCTGGGTGGGCAGCCGCGACTTTGCGCAGGACCCGTTCGACCACGTGCAGGCCGCGCGGCGCCAGCCGGGCTCCACCTTCAAGCCGTTTGTGTATGGCGCGGCCTTTGCGCAGGGCGCATCGCCCGACGACACGCTCATGGACTCGGCCGTGGAGATCCCCCTGGGCGGTGGCCGCGTGTGGCGCCCCACCGACGGCGGCCCGCCCAGCGACGAGCCCATGACGCTGGCCGATGGCCTGGCGCGCTCCAAGAACACCATCACCGCCCAGGTCATGCACCAGGTGGGCCCGGCGCGTGTGGCCGAGGTGGCGCGGGCCCTGGGCGTGCGCCAGTCCAAGCTCGAAGAAGTGCCTTCGCTTGCGCTGGGCACGAGCCCGGTCACGCTCAAGGAAATGGTGTCGGCCTACAGCTCCATCGCCAACTTGGGGCGCTATATCGAGCCGGTGCTCATCACCCGCATCGAAGACCGCCACGGCAAGGTGCTGGAAACCTTTGCCCCGTCGGCCCCCGAGGCGGTGTTCGACGCCCGCGCCGCACAAACCCTGCGCAACACCATGCGGGGTGCCATCGACCATGGCACGGCCACCGCCATCCGCAGCCGCTATGGCATCCAGGCCGACGTGGCGGGCAAGACGGGCACGACCCAGGACAACACCGACGGCTGGTTCATCCTGATGAATCCGCGTGTGGTGGTGGGCGCCTGGGCAGGCTTCAACGACGGCCGCATCACCCTGCGCAGCGACCATTGGGGGCAGGGCGCCCGCAGCGCACTGCCCATGGTGGGCGAGTTCATGCAGCAGGCCATCCGCAGCAAGGTGATCGACGGCAATGAACGCTTTGTGGACGAGTTCGACACCCGCCCGGTGCCGCCGCCCGACAGCTCGCTGGACACCATGCGCGACTGGCTGCGGGGGCTGTTCCGCAGCGATCCCAACCAGCCGTCCCTGCCTGGCGGAGCGCCAGGTGTGCCGGGCAACGCGACCCCGCCCGTGCCTGCCGAGGAGCGGGTGGGCGGCTAGGCTCGCGTCTCCCTGCCGATGGCCGTCAAGCGCTGGGCGCCGCCCATGCAATGGTCTTGGCGAATCGTTTGCGTGGTGCGTGGATGGAGTCCGTCGCACCGTGCTGCGGGGTGGCTCCTCGTCGCCTGGGTGGAGCATGGTTTTCTGCCCTTGTGCAACGCCCTTGCCTCACTACAATTGCAACAAACTGCTTCATAGTCTTCAACGATCTTGATCGCGGTCAGCAGTCCGGCGGCGGTGCTGACGCTCTGGGAGTTGCCATGAAAGCTTGCGTTGAGTGCGACCGTCTGGCGTTGTGGTCACGTCGGACACTCCTGGCGGGTGTGGCATCTTCCCTGGCCTGGCCCCTGGCGGCCGATACCCCTCCGACCGACATCCACCTGGTCTCCGACGCCTGGCACGGCCTCACGCGCAAGGATGGCTCGGGCCTGTATTTCGACCTCATCCGCGCGGTGTATGCCCAACGCAAAATCAAGCTGCGCATCACCATCTACCCCTATGCGCGCACGGTGCAGGCGGTCAAGGACAAACGGGCCGATGCATGGGTGGCCTCGTTTTTGGAGGAGAAGGACTTTGCGCTGTACCCGCACTGGCACTTTGACCGCAACGTGCAGCAGGCACTGTTCCGCAAGCGTCCGGGCTATCGATTTGGCGGGACCAGCGATCTGCGCGACAAGCGCGTGGCGTGGCTGCGCGATTTTGGCCTGGACAGATACCTTAACGTGCCGGTGAAGATCGTCGAGGTGGACACCATCCAGAGTGCCATGCAGATGCTGGAAGCGGGCCGCATCGATTACTTCATCGGTGCGCAGTCCGACATTGCCGATGACATCAAGGCGCGCAGCGCGGACATGCGGGATTTTGAACTGGCGTTTGTGATGCACCTGGGGCTGTACCTGGCCTTTGCCAACACCCCCCGTGGCGAGGTGTTGCGGCGCATCTGGGACGAGGAAATGGAAACCTTCCACAAGGCAGATGCGTTCAAGGCCATCTATAAAAAGGCAGGGTTTGATTACCCTTTCTGAAACAGCGGGTCTTCATCCAAAGCGGGTTGCATGGGCCGGTTCATGAACTCCATACAAAACCGCTTCATTGTGCTGCTGGTCATGGTGGTGTCGCTGGTGCTGGGCAGCTTTGGTGCCTACAACTACCGGGATAGCAGGGCGCAGAAACTGCAGCAGCTGAACTTGGAGCTGGATGCGGCCGTGGCCAGGTTGTCCCGTAATTTGCCCGATGCGCTCTGGCGCTTTGAAAACAACCTGGTGCGCACCATCGTGGACTCCGAACTGGGCACGGGCGATGTGCTGGGAATCGAGGTGTTTGATGAGCAGGGGCAGTCCGCCTACCTGGCATCCAACCGGGTTTCGGGGCAGCCCTGGAACCCGGCGAAGACCCCGGCTGATGTTGAGCGCAGCGTGCGCCTGAGCTACGAAGAAAGCCAGGCGCGGCACCCTCTGGGTGTTGTGCGCATCTATGCCAGCACCCAGGCCATCCGTGACAACGTGCGGCGCGATCTGGTGCGTCTGGTGGGTGTCATGCTGGCGCTCAATGTGCTGGTGGCACTGGTGTTGCTGGTGGGTTTGCGCATGGTGGTGCTGCGCCCGCTGTTCGCGGTGCGCGACGCGCTGGAGCACATCGCCTCGGCCGACGCGGATCTGTCGCTGCGGCTGCCCAGCAGCAACAGCCTGGAGTTTGATGCGGTCGCCCGCAGTTTCAACACCTTTGTGGCCCGGCTGGAGCGCATCATGGGCGGCTCCGTGGACGAGGTGCACCAGGCCATCGGCCGTATTTCCAGCGGTGATCTGGCGACCCCCATTCAACTGGGCGAGCGCACAGACAGCGGCAGCGTCATGGGCCGCCTGGCGGCCATGCGCGAGAACCTGCAGCGCGTGACCCTGGCTTTGCGCGACGCCACGTTGCAGGCAGAGCAGGCGGCGTTGGTCAAAAGCGAGTTCATGGCCAACATGAGCCACGAGATTCGTACGCCCATGAACGCGGTCATCGGCATGAGCCACCTGGCCCTCAAGACCGACCTCACGCCGCGCCAGCGGGACTACCTCGAAAAAATCCAGCGCTCCGGCCAGCATCTTCTGGGCGTCATCAACGACGTCCTGGATTTTTCCAAGATCGAGGCCGGCAAGATGACGGTGGAGCACATCGAGTTTGAACTTGATGCGCTGCTCAACAACCTGGCCGGGCTTCTGGGGCAGCGCGCCAGTGACAAGGGCCTGGAGATGATCTACGACGTGGCGCCCGATGTGCCGCTCTGGCTGGTTGGCGACCCGCTGCGACTCGGGCAGGTGCTGATCAACTACACCAACAACGCCATCAAGTTCACGGAGCGCGGCGAGGTGTGCGTGATGGTGCGGGTCGAGGCGCGCAGCGATCAGCAGGTGCGCCTGCGCTTTTTGGTGCGCGATACCGGGGTGGGGCTGGCGTCCGAGCAGCAGGAGCGCATGTTCCGCAGCTTCGAGCAGGCCGATTCGTCCACCACCCGCCAGTTTGGCGGCACCGGGCTGGGCCTGGCCATCACGCGCAAACTGGTGGAGCTGATGGGGGGCGAGGTCGGGGTCGAGAGCGCGCCGGGTGTTGGCTCTACATTCTGGGCCACGGTGGACCTAGGAGTGGCTGCGTCCCAGCGGCCCCAGCCGCCGCAGCACGCCGACCTGCTGGGGCGTCGGGTGCTGGTGGTGGACGACAACGAAAGTGCGCGCACCGTGCTGCTGCACATGCTGGAGCAAATGGGCTTTGACGCCGAGGCCGTGGCGTCTGGCGCCGCTGCGCTGGCGGCGGCGGTGGAGGCCGACCACCGGCACCAGGCCTTTGATGTGGCCCTGGTGGACTGGCAAATGCCAGGCCTGGATGGCCTGCAGACCCTGGAGCGCATGCAGGGCCTGGGCTTGCGCAAACAGCCGCGCGGGGTGCTGGTGACGGCACATGGGCGCGAGGAATGGCTGCAGCAAGGCCACCACGCGCTGGGCAAGCTCGACGTGTTGCTCAAGCCTGTGGGTGCCTCCTTGTTGTTTGACACCTTGCTGCGCTTGCTGGCAGACCAGCCCTTGCCAGGGGACACGCGCGAACCCGTGGACGGCACACCGGCCCTGCGGGACGTGCCGCATGGTGTGCCGACCGGCCTGCAGGGGCGGCGCGTGCTGTTGGTAGAGGACAACCCGCTGAACCAGCAGGTGGGAGCCGAGTTGCTGGCAGAAACCGGCCTGGCGGTGGATGTCGCTGGCAACGGGCGTGTTGGCGTGGAGATGGCCCAGCGCCAACACTATGACCTGGTGCTGATGGACATGCAGATGCCCGAAATGGACGGGCTGGAGGCCACCCGGTGCCTGCGGGCTCTGCCGGCATTGGCGAGCCTGCCCATCGTCGCCATGACGGCCAACGCCCTCGCCGAAGACCGTGCGCGTTGCCAGGCAGCCGGCATGGACGACTTTGTGGCCAAGCCCATCGAGCCCGCCAGCCTGTGGCGCGTATTGCGGCGCTTTCTGGTGCCTGCCGACGATGGACCGGCCGATGGCTCGGCGCCCGCACTGGGTGAAGCGCCACCACCGGATGCCCAATACCAGGCTGTGCTGCAGCAACTGCAAACGATCCCTGATCTGGACACGCGCGGTGGGCTGCGCCGCGCAATGGACCGCCCCGCGCGCTACATCGCCACCCTGCGCGAGTTTGCTGCCAGCCAAGCGGGTACCGCAGAGCAACTGGCCGATGCCCTGCGTGGTGGCGATTGGCCGCTGGCTGAGCGACTGGCCCACACCCTCAAGGGTTTGGCGGCCCATATCGGTGCGGGCGCGCTGCGTTCGCACGCCGATACGGTGGAACAATCGGCCCGCCAGGAGCGCGCGCACTGGAGCAGCCATGAGCAACTGGCCCGCGAGCTGCAGTCGCTCGTGGCTCACCTGCAGGCGGTGTTGCCGGCAGATGTATCGGTGCCCGGCACTCGGCCAGCCAGCCCATTGCGCCTGCAGCGCACGGCCGGGGTGCTCAGGGCCAGGCTGGAGCTGGACGATCCGCGTGCCAGGCGCCTGCTGGAGCGCAGGTCTGCAGAGCTGCGCGCCCTGATGGGCGTTCAGTTCGAAGCCTTTGAATCTCACCTGCGCGGTTTTGATTTCCCGGCCGCGCTGGCTGTGCTGGATACGGCAGAGGGAAGTACGCTGAGTGGATCAGGAGCATTGACATGAACGATTTCATTCCAGCTGCCGTGCGGCCCTCGGTGCTGGTGGTGGACGACACGCCGCAGAACCTGCAGCTCATCAGCGACCTGCTGGCCCCCCGCTACCGGGTGCGCGTGGCGCCCAGCGGTGACCGCGCTCTGCAGATTGCCCAGGCCACGCCGCCCGACCTGATCCTGCTCGACGTGCTGATGCCCGAGCCTGACGGCTACGAGGTCTGCCGCCGCCTCAAGGCCCATGTGCGCACGCGCGACATTCCGGTGATCTTTCTGACCTCGCGCCACGACATGGAGAACGAAGCGCTGGGTTTCTCCCTGGGGGCGGTGGACTACATCGCCAAGCCGGTCGTTCCGCCCCTGCTGTTGGCACGCGTGCACACGCACCTCACCCTCAAGGTGGCTTCTGACTTCTTGCGAGACAAATCCAGCTACCTGGAGCAAGAGGTGGAGCGCCGCACGCAGGAAGTGCGCGACGTGCGGGACGTGACTGTGCTCGCTTTGGCGTCACTGGCCGAGGCGCGCGACAACGACACGGGCAATCACATCCTGCGCACCCAGCGTTACGTGCGCCTGCTGGCCACCGCGCTGCTCAGCCACCCCGACTACGCGCCGCAGTTGGACGAGCAGACCATCGAATGGCTCTACAAAAGTGCGCCGTTGCACGATGTGGGCAAGGTGGGCATTCCCGACGCCATCCTGCTCAAACCGGGCAAGCTCACGCCGGACGAGTTCGAAATCATGAAGACCCACACCACGTTGGGGCGCGATGCCATTGCAATGGCTGAGCAGCGCCTGGGCAAGACCGTGCCCTTTCTGCGCCTCGCCAAGGAGATCGCCTACTCGCACCAGGAAAAATGGGACGGCAGCGGTTATCCGCTGGGCTTGGCGGGGGATGCGATTCCGCTGTCCGCCCGGCTGATGGCGTTGGCCGATGTGTACGACGCCCTGATCACCCGGCGCGTCTACAAGGAAGCGATGACCCACGAGGAGGCGGTAGGCATTGTGGCGGCAGGGCGGGGCAGCCACTTCGACCCGGCCCTGGTCGATGCTTTTCTGGCCAATGAGGCCGAATTTCAAGCCATCGCCCGGGCCTTTGCCGACGAGCCCGAGGGGGCGTTGTCGCAGGGTGGCTGAATCAACGCCTTGGAATTGTGCCGTGAAAAGTTAGATGGCCTGCACACACCCCTCATGCGTGTGGCTATCGCTCAAAGTAGTTCACTGGTGGAACGTTCTGCCACGGGCAAGCGGACTGGGTCAATGTGCTGATAGACAAGGTAGTCCATGCACGACCTTCTTTGGGGTAGCCGTAGGCACACACGCCGTATCTATAAGTAGCGAGATTTTTCGCCCCGTCCGGGAGGCCTTGGTAGAGTGATTTGTCCACATGCAGCACGATGGCCGCATCGGTCTCTTTCAATGGGTTTCTCAATGCACCGGCCAGGTTAGCGCGCTGTGATTCAGGGACCTCTGTCGTCCAATTGTCTGCAACACGGATCGGAAAAGGTTTATCGACGTAGCGCAAGGCCAGATAGGCATCGCCCGTTAAAGTTTCGGAAAAAAATGCTATCCCGGAATCATTGCTGATTTCGGGGTTCACGATAGTGCAAGCCACCAAAGGCTCATCTTTGGAGGCCCAGCCTGCAGAGGAAACATTCAGCAGCTGGCTATCTGGAAATGGGCGCATGACACAAGCACCGGTAGTTGCAGAGGCTGCCTGCGAAATAAGCACGATGGAGAGGACAAACGGGTATTTCATGCATTTACCTTTGTGAATGGAAAGTGAGATATGAATACAGTCAGGCACTAGTTTCAATTCTGATAGCTGTTGACAGAGTCTGCTTTGGGCTCTTTCATCGCGGTTCAGGCTGTTCGTTGTGCTACTCGACATCAATGCAATGCAGCCCAAAGCTGCCCGCCTTGCGGTCTGCAAAGTAGGCCTCCAGCGTTTCCTTTACGGTGCGAAAGGCAATCTCGTCCCATGGCACTTCATCTTCTGTAAACAGCCGCGCCTCGATGGTTTCGTACCCCGGGTTGAACTGGTCGCTGAGCAGCGTGGCGCGGTAGAACAGATGCACCTGGCCCACGCGGCGCACGTTGAGCAGGCTGAACAGCGGGCCCATCTCAATCTGTGCGCCCGCTTCTTCGTCCGTCTCGCGCGCGGCGCCCTGGGCCGTGGTTTCGTCCAGTTCCATGAAGCCTGCGGGCAACGTCCACTTACCCCAGCGGGGTTCGATGTTGCGCTTGCACAGCAGGATGCGCCCATCGGGGAGTGCGGGCACGGTGCCCACGACGTTCAGCGGGTTTTCGTAGTGCACCGTGTTGCAGGCGGGGCACACCGCACGCTGTTTGGTGTCGCCGTCGTCCGGCAGCCGGTAGACCACGGCGGTGCCGCAGGCGCGGCAGTGTTTGATGGGGCTGCGAAAAGTCATGCGGGATTTTGATCTAAAAATGGCCTCTGCGCCCGCTGGGTAAGCGCTGATAGCTATCAAAAAATGAGTATTTGGAGCCTGGAGGCGCGCCTCGGCGGGACCGCAGGTGGGCTCCAGGCAGGCTCCAGGCGGGCCTACACCACGCTCAGGCGCAGCGTGCCCAGGCCCTCCACGCCGCCTTCCAGCACATCGCCGCGCACCACGGCGCCCACGCCTTCGGGGGTGCCGGTGTAAATCAGGTCGCCGGGCTGCAGCTCCCAGGCGGCCGAGAGGTGTTCGATGGTTTCGGCGATGTTCCAGATCAGCTGAGCCACCGTGCTGCGCTGCCTGTCGGCACCGTTGACCTGCAGCCAGATCGCGGCGTTGGCCACATCGCCTGCCTGCGCGGCCGGGGTGATGGGGCCGATGGGTGCGCTGGCGTCAAAGCCCTTGCCGATGCACCAGGGGCGGCCCTGCTTCTTCATGTCGTTCTGCAGGTCGCGGCGGGTCATGTCCAGGCCCACGGCGTAGCCGTAGATGTGCGCGAACGCATCGGCGGCCTTGATGTTTTTGCCGCCCTTGCCGATGGCGACCACCAGCTCGATCTCGTGGTGCAGGTTGGCAGTGAGGCTGGGGTAGGGCAGCTGGCCGGTTTCACCGGTGTTGACCACCACGATGGCATCGGCGGGCTTCATGAAGAAGAAGGGCGGCTCGCGGCCGGTGAAGCCCATTTCCTTGGCATGTTCTTCGTAGTTGCGGCCCACGCAGTAGATGCGGTGCACGGGGAAGCGGTTGCCGCTGCCCACCACGGGCACGCTGGCCACGGGGGCGGGGGTAAACACGTAGCTCATGTCTGTCGGTCTTTCATGGGGTGGGGCCTGCGCCAACCAGCGGTGCAGCATGCCGCTGTCACCGGTTTGTGCGCAAGCCGTGGGTGTTGGCCGGGTGGGGTGGTGCGCACCCCGTGGCAGTGTGCCATGGCTCTGGGCCGCCTGCTGTGGGGCGCTACACTCGCGCCCATGGCAAAGAGCTTCGATTTCCACAACACGCCGGGCCACCTGGTGCGCCGCGCCCACCAGCGGACCGTGGCGCTTTTCATGGAAGAAACCGCCGGGTTCGACGTGACGCCGGTGCAGTTCGCCATCCTGCACGAGCTGCTGGCCCAGCCGGGCGAAGACCAGGTCACGCTGGCTGCGCGGGTGGCGTTTGATGCGGCGACCTCGGGTTCGGTCATCGGGCGGCTCGAAAAACGGGGCTGGATCCGCCGCGAGCCCGACACCCGCGACCGCCGCCGCAAGCTCCTGTGGATCACGCCCGAAGGCGAAGTGGCTGCCTTGCAGATGCGCGATGCCGCCCAGCGTGTGCAGGAGCGCCTGATGGCCCCGCTCAACGCGCAGGAGCGGGTGGATCTGATGTCCATCCTGTCCAAGGTGGTCTACAACCACCAGGACCCGGCAGGCACCTCGGGCGCCTGACCTGCGCTCTCGGCCGCCGGGGCGCCGCCGCAGCAGCATTCCCTGGCTCCTCCACCGGTTCATCGATTCATCGACGGGTTTCTCCATGCAGCTCTACAACTATTTCCGCTCCTCTGCCTCGTTCCGTGTGCGTATCGCGCTGCAGATCAAGGGCTTGGCCTATGACTACCTGCCTGTGCACCTCGTCAAAGGCGAGCACAAGGCGCCGGAGTACGCGAGCCGCATCGGCGATGCGCTGGTGCCCACGCTGGTGACGGACGGGGGCACGGCGTTGTCGCAGTCGATGGCCATCATCGAATACCTGGACGAGACCCACCCCACGCCCGCCTTGCTGCCCGCCACACCGCTGGCCCGCGCCCGCGTGCGGGCCCTGGCGCAGATGGTGGCCTGCGAGATCCATCCGATCAACAACCTGCGCGTGCTCAAGTACCTGGTGCGCGACCTGAAGGTGGACGAAGACGCCAAGAACGCCTGGTACCGCCACTGGGTGCGCAGCGGGCTGGAGGCTTTCGAGCGGCAGTTCGCGCTGCTGGCGCAGGAGCGTGCCGCCCAGGGCCTGGCGCCGTCGGTGCTGTGCTGGGGCGACACGCCCACCCTGGCCGATTGCTGCCTGGTGCCGCAGATCTTCAATGGCCAGCGCTTCAACGTGAATCTGGACGGCTTGCCGCTGACGATGGGCGCGTTTGAGGCCTGCATGGCGCTGCCTGCGTTCCAGCAGGCACAGCCCTCGGCCTGCCCGGACTTCGAGGCCTGATGGCCATCCCCTCTACGCCTGGCGGTGCGGGCGCCGACTGGCTGGTGCCCGACTGGCCCGCGCCGCCCGGCGTGTGGGCGCTGTGCACCACGCGCACGGGGGGCAGCAGTCTGCCGCCCTACGACAGTCTGAACCTGGGCAGCCATGTGGGCGACGACCCGGCTGCGGTGCAGGCCAACCGGCAGGCACTGCAAGCGGCTGTGCAGGCACGCACGCCAACGGCGCGGGCCGTGTTTCTGAACCAGGTGCATGGCGACGGCGTGGTCCACCTGAATGCCGTCACCCCTGATGGCACCGAGGCCGACGCCTGCGTGGCCACGGCCCCGGGTACCGTCTGCACCATCATGGTGGCCGATTGCCTGCCAGTGCTGCTGGCCCATCGCAATGGCCAGGTGGTGGCTGCCGCCCATGCGGGCTGGCGCGGGTTGGCAGGAGAGGGCGGCCAAGGGGTGCTGGAGTCCACCTTTGAACGTTTTGAGGCCTTTGCGCGCGCCCCTATTGCCTCAGTAGCTATTAAAAGTGAAGCGAGTGCTGGTGTGCCTGCCGTGGCTGCAGACACGCTGGCCTGGCTGGGTCCTTGCATCGGCCCCCAGGCGTTTGAAGTGGGGCCTGAGGTGCGCGCAGCGTTTTGCGACGCCGATGCCGTCGCGCAAGACTGCTTTGTGGCCCGCGCAGACGCTCCAGGCAAGTACCTGTGCGACCTGGCAGGCCTGGCCCGCTTGCGACTGCGGGCCCTGGGCATCACCCAGATCTACGGCAACGACAGCACGGCGCCCTGGTGCACGGTGACCAACGCCTCACGGTTCTTTTCGCACCGGCGCGACGCGGCCGTGCTCGGTGCCAGCGGGCGTTTCGCTGCCTGCATCTGGCGTGGCTGATGCGGTTGTTGCCGCTGCCTGCTCCGCATCGTAGGCGGCCTGTTCGGCGGCTTCGCGCGCCTTGATGGCGCGCTTGCGCGACGGTGTGCCCAGGATGTAGACCAGGATGCCCATGGGCAGCGCGCCATACAGCACAAAGGTGATGATGGCGCCGAGCAGCGTGCCCGTGGGGCTGGTGGCTTCGGCCACGGCCATCATGAGGGTGACGTAGGTCCAGGCGATGACGATGAGGTACATTGAATTGTGTTCACTGCAAGTGCCGGATCCGTTGCCATGCGCCAATGGGTCGGCAACAATGAACCCGAGGGGGAGATCGCCAAGGTCTTCTGCCGCTGCGAGCGATCAACCATTGAGGAAAGAGCATGAATTCTGAATCACCCTGGGCTGAGAGCGCCCAGCAGTTCCAACAGATTTTCGGGCAAAGCTGGTCGCAGGCGCTGCAATCGTTTCAGAAGATGGACCTGGGCGCGCAAATGCCCACGGCCCCGGCGCTGCAGCTTTCGCCGCCCAAGCTGCAGGCCTTGCAGCAGCAGTACCTGAAAGAAGCCCAGGAGTTGTGGGCCCAGGGCCTGCAAGGGGCGCCCGAGGTCAAGGACAAGCGCTTTGCCGGCGAGGGCTGGGCCAGCAACCCGGTGGCCGCGTTCTCGGCCGCCGCTTACCTGCTCAACGCCCGCACCCTGATGGGCCTGGCCGACGCGGTGGAGGCCGACGAAAAAACCAAGGCCCGCATCCGCTTTGGCGTGGAGCAGTGGATGGCGGCCATGGCGCCCAGCAACTTCCTGGCCTTCAACGCCGAAGCGCAGAAAAAAGCCATCGAGACCAAGGGCGAGAGCATTGCCAAAGGCATGCAGAACCTGTTGCACGACATCACGCAGGGCCACGTGTCGATGACCGACGAGAGCCTGTTCGAGGTGGGCCGCAATGTGGCCACCACCGAAGGCGCGGTGGTGTTTGAGAACGAACTCTTTCAGCTGCTCGAATACAAGCCGCTCACCGCCAAGGTGTACGAGCGACCGTTTTTGCTCGTGCCACCCTGCATCAACAAGTTCTACATTCTCGACCTGCAGCCCGAGAACTCGCTGATCCGCTATGCCGTCGAACAAGGCCACCGCACCTTTGTGGTGAGCTGGCGCAACCCCGACGACAGCCTGGCCCACAAGACCTGGGACGACTACGTGGAAGACGGCGCCATGGCCGCCATCGATGTGGTGCAGAACATCACGGGGGCCGAGCAGATCAATGCGCTGGGCTTCTGTGTGGGCGGCACCATTCTGAGCAATGCGCTGGCCGTGCTGGCCGCGCGCGGCGACGAGCCTGTGGCCAGCGCCACCTTCCTCACCACGCTGATTGATTTCTCCGATACCGGCATCCTCGACGTGTTCATCGACGAGGCGTTCGTGAAGTTCCGCGAGATGCAGATGGGCAGCGGCGGCCTGATGAAGGGGCAGGACCTGGCCTCGACCTTCAGTTTTCTGCGCCCCAACGACCTGGTGTGGAACTACGTGGTGGGCAACTACCTCAAGGGCGAAACGCCGCCGCCGTTTGACCTGCTCTACTGGAACAGCGACAGCACCAACCTGCCTGGCCCCTTCTACGCCTGGTACCTGCGCAATTTCTACCTCGAAAACAGCCTCATCCAGCCCGGCAAGCTTACGGTGTGCGGCGAGAAGATGGACCTGGGCCAGGTGGACCTGCCCGTCTACATCTACGGCTCGCGCGAAGACCACATCGTGCCAGCCACGGCAGCCTATGCGTCCACGCAGGTGCTGCCGGGCAAAAAGCGTTTTGTGATGGGGGCATCGGGCCACATTGCGGGCGTGATCAACCCCCCCGCCAAGGGCAAGCGCAGCCACTGGATACGCGCCGACGGCAAGTTCCCCGCCACCCTGGACCAATGGCTGGATGGTGCCACCGAACACCCCGGCAGCTGGTGGACCGACTGGTCGAACTGGCTCAAGGGCCATGCGGGCAAGCAGATTGCTGCGCCCAAGGGCTATGGCAAAGGCACCAAGTTCAAGGCCCTAGAGCCAGCCCCTGGCAGCTACGTTAAGCAGAAATCCTGATACGCAAAAGTCCTGACCTGTCCCGACTTCCTGCACCACGAAAATTACCCAGCAACAACCTCCAACCACAAGGACATTCCATGGAAGACATCGTCATCGTTTCGGCCGCCCGCACCGCTGTGGGCAAGTTTGGTGGCGCGCTGGCCAAGACGCCCGCGAGCGAACTGGGCGCCATCGTGATCCGCGAGGCCATTGCGCGCGCGGGCCTGTCGTCCGACCAGATCGGCGAAGTCATCATGGGCCAAGTGCTGGCGGCTGGCGTGGGCCAGAACCCCGCTCGCCAGGCCTCGATGAAGGCCGGTGTGGCCAAGGAAACTCCGGCCCTCACCATCAACGCCGTGTGCGGCTCGGGCCTGAAGGCCGTGATGCTGGCCGCCCAGGCCGTTGCCTGGGGCGACAGTGACATCGTGGTGGCCGGCGGCCAGGAGAACATGAGCCTGGCACCCCATGTGCTGAATGGCTCGCGCGACGGCCAGCGCATGGGCGACTGGAAGATGGTCGATTCCATGATCGTCGATGGCCTGTGGGACGTGTACAACCAGTACCACATGGGCATCACGGCCGAGAACGTGGCCAAGGCTTATGGCATCACCCGCGACATGCAGGATGCTCTGGCCCTGGGCAGCCAGCAAAAAGCTGCCGCCGCGCAGGACGCAGGTAAGTTTGCCGACGAAATCGTGGGCGTGAGCCTGGCACAGAAGAAGGGCGACCCCATCCTCTTCAATGCCGACGAGTACCTCAACCGCAAGACCAACGCCGAAGCGCTGGCGGGCTTGCGCCCTGCGTTCGACAAGGCCGGCAGCGTGACGGCGGGCAACGCCTCGGGCCTGAACGACGGCGCCGCCGCCGTGGTGGTGATGAGCGCCAAAAAAGCGGCGGCCCTCGGCCTCAAGCCCCTGGCCCGCATCGCGGCGTTTGGCACCAGCGGCCTGGACCCCGCCACCATGGGCATGGGCCCCGTGCCCGCGTCGCGCAAGGCCCTGCAGCGTGCAGGCTGGAACGCGGCTGACGTGGACCTGTTCGAGCTGAATGAAGCCTTTGCAGCACAAGCCTGTGCCGTGAACAAGGAACTCGCCATCGACCCTGCCAAGGTCAATGTGAACGGTGGCGCCATTGCCATCGGCCACCCCATTGGCGCATCCGGCTGCCGCATCCTGGTGACGCTGCTGCACGAGATGCAGCGCCGCGACGCCAAGAAGGGCCTGGCCGCGCTGTGCATCGGCGGCGGCATGGGCGTGTCCTTGGCGCTGGAGCGCTGATGGGCTGACGGTCTCGCCGCCGCGTCGCTGGGCGTCTCGCCATTCGGTGTGGACGCTCTGGGTGTGGCCTGAGTGAAAAGCCGCGTTGTTGCAACGCGGCTTTTTTTGTTTCTGATCGTTGCCATGCCCCCTGGATGTGCACCAGGCGGGCACGAGCATGTGCCGTGCACCAAAGCGGTGACTTGGAAGAGGGCCCGCGTTGTGTCAGATGTGTGACGCATGCCGATATGCCAAAAAGGAAAGGGCTTCAGTGTTTTCCTTCACGGCGGGGCCTGTTTTCTTCGGTAGAGTGGGTGCTGGGCAAATCACTAACAAGGAGAAATCACATGAGCCAGAAAGTCGCGTATGTCACCGGTGGCATGGGTGGTATCGGAACCGCCATTTGCCAACGACTGCACAAGGAGGGCTTCAAGGTCATCGCCGGCTGTGGCCCTACCCGTGATCACGCCAAGTGGCTGGCAGAGCAAAAAGCCCTGGGCTTCACCTTCTACGCATCGGTGGGCAATGTGGGCGACTGGGATTCCACGGTGGAAGCGTTCGGCAAGACCAAGACCGAACACGGGACCATCGACGTGCTGGTGAACAACGCCGGTATCACCCGTGACCGCATGTTCCTCAAGATGTCGCGCGAAGACTGGGATGCGGTGATCGAGACCAACCTCAACAGCATGTTCAACGTCACCAAGCAGGTGGTGGCAGACATGGTGGAAAAGGGCTGGGGCCGCATCGTCAACATCAGCTCGGTGAACGGCGAGAAGGGCCAGGCCGGCCAGACCAACTACTCGGCTGCCAAGGCGGGCATGCATGGCTTCTCGATGGCCCTGGCCCAGGAGCTGGCTACCAAGGGCGTGACGGTCAACACCGTGAGCCCGGGCTACATCGGCACCGACATGGTCAAGGCGATCCGCCCCGACGTGCTCGAAAAGATCGTCGCCACCGTGCCCGTCAAGCGCCTGGGTGAACCCAGCGAGATCGCGTCGATCATCGCCTGGCTGGCTTCGGAAGAAGGCGGCTACGCCACGGGCGCCGACTTCTCGGTCAACGGCGGCCTGCACATGGGCTGATCTCTGGGGCCGTGGGCCCCTTGGGAAAATAAAAAACCCCGCAATGCGGGGTTTTTTATTGGGAGGAGCAGAGGAAGAAGGGGCTGCCTACGGACCTTTCTTCGGTGGACTCAAACAACGGGCCGCGAAGTCAATGCGTTCATCATGCTGTGGCATAGTTTTTGCATTGATAACGTGGCGGTCATTGCGTGGGCTGCGAATAGAAGAACGGGCTGCCGCGCCTTCGTTCAGAAGCGGGCCGGGGCGCGCTTGCGATCGCGTTCGTCTTCGGGCCAAGCGGACAAGATTGCGGTGGTGTTCATGCTGGAAAACTCCTGTGATGTACCAACAACGCGGCCCATTCACAGTCCGTTGACAGCGTTTCGCAAAAAAATGCAACCGCAAGTGCCCGAATGTTTACAATCAAATTGCTATAAATTAAGCAGCAACAATCTCTTTGCTGTAAGGCGGTAGGTGCCAAAAAGACGCTTGATTCTTTACAGGAATTTACATCCTCAGGTGGCGGTGGCCGCCGAAATTTCTTCCAGTGCAGAAGAGATTTCAAGCCAGCGTTCTTCCAGCTGAGCCGTTTCGTCGTTCCCCACTTTCAGGCGTCGGCCGCACTCGGCAATCTCGGCGGGGGGCAGGGGTTCGGTCAGTTTCTGCTCCAGACTGGCCCGTTCGGCAGACAGTGCCGCAAGGCGCTTGTCGATCTGCTCCAGCTCCTTTTTGAGCGGGCGGGTTTTCTCGGCCAGCTGCTGGCGTGTCTGGGCGTCGATCTTGCGCTGTTCGCGGCCGTCCCGGGTTACGGGGGCTGAGGGCGTTGAGACTGGAGCGGCGACAGGGGCCGATGGAGCAACAGCGGGCGAGGGCGCGGCGGCTGTGGTGTTCGCCCCCGCCACCTGTGCCTGTTCGGCCAGCCGTGCTTCTTCGCGCAGGCGCTTGGACTCTTCGAGCAGGTAACGCTGGTAGTCGTCCAGATCGCCGTCAAATGGCCCCACCACACCCCGGCCCACCATCCAGAAGTCCTCACAGACCGAGCGCAGCAGCGCACGGTCGTGGCTGACCAGCATGACGGTGCCGTCAAAGTCGTTGAGCGCCATGGCCAGGGCCTCGCGGGTAGCCAGGTCCAGGTGGTTGGTGGGTTCGT
This sequence comes from Acidovorax sp. GW101-3H11, assembly GCF_001633105.1. Taxonomy (GTDB): domain Bacteria; phylum Pseudomonadota; class Gammaproteobacteria; order Burkholderiales; family Burkholderiaceae_C; genus Acidovorax. The sequence goes on along the minus strand of NZ_LUKZ01000009.1, from coordinate 542,702 downwards.
CCAGCAGCAGCAGGTTGGGGCGTTGCCAGACGATCATGGCCAGCACCAGGCGGGCTTTTTCGCCGCCGCTCATGGTGCCCACGGCCTGTTTGACCATGTCGCCCGTGAAGTTGAAGCTGCCCAGGTAGCTGCGCAGGTCCTGCTCGCGGCTCGGTTGCTTGGCTTCTGCCCCCAGCTCCTTGGCCAGGCGGATCATGTGCTCCAGCGGATTCTCGCTGGGGCGCAGCACGTCCAGTTCCTGCTGGGCAAAGTAGCCGATGTTCAGGCCCTTGCCCTCGGTGATGCTGCCGCCCAGGGCCTTCATGGTGCGCGCAATGGTCTTGACCAGCGTGGACTTGCCCTGGCCGTTGGCGCCTAGGATGCCGATACGCTGCCCCGCCAGCACCGAGCGGTTGACGCCCGTGAGGATGGTGGTGGGCACGCCTTCGTCGTCCACATAGCCAAACGACGCATCGCTGATGGCCAGCATCGGGTTGGGCAGGTTGGCCGGTTCCTTGAACTCGAACGTGAAGTCGGCTTCGGCCAGCACGGGTCCAATCTTCTCCATGCGTTCAAGCTGCTTGACGCGGCTTTGCGCCTGCTTGGCCTTGCTGGCCTTGGCCTTGAAGCGGTCGATGAACTTCTGCAGGTGGGCCATCTTCTCCTGCTGCTTGGCAAAGCTGGCCTGTTGCAGCTCCAGCTGCTGGGCGCGCAGTTCTTCGAACTTGCTGTAGTTGCCGCCGTAGCGGTTCAGCTCGCCTTGCTGGATCTGCAGGGTGACGTTGGTAATAGCGTCCAGGAACTCGCGGTCGTGGCTGATCACGATCATGGTGCCCGCGTAGCGCTTGAGCCAGGCTTCGAGCCAGACGAGTGCGTCCAAATCCAAGTGGTTGGTGGGCTCGTCCAGCAGCAGCAAATCGCTGGGGCACATCAGCGCGCGCGCCAATTGCAGGCGCATGCGCCAGCCGCCCGAGAAGCTGTTGACCGGCTGGTCCAGCTCACTCACGCGAAAGCCCAGGCCCAGGATCAGCGCCTGCGCGCGCGCCACGGCATCGTGCGCACCGGCATCGTGCAGGTCCGAATAGGCGTGGGCGATGGCCATGCCATCGTCACTGGCTTCGGCCTCGGCCAGCTGTTTCTGGACTTCGGCCAGGCGGGTGTCGCCTTCGAGCACGAAGTCGGTGGCCGATTGATCGGTCTCAGGCATGTTCTGCGCGACCTCGGCCATGCGCCAGCTGGTGGGGATGTAGAAGTCACCCCCATCCTCGTGCAGCTTGCCGTTGAGCAAGGCAAACAGGCTGGACTTGCCCGCGCCATTGCGGCCCACCAGACCGACATTTTCGCCGGGATTGATGGTGGTGGACACGCTGTCGAGCACGACCTTGGTGCCGCGTCGCAGGGTAACGTTCTTGAGGGTGATCATCCGGAACTCAGAAAAAGACGCACCCGCACAAGGCGGGTGGCATGAAAAATCAGGGGGCCAGCGCGAGTGCAAATCGGTGGAACCGATGCACAGGGCGGCGGCGCGCAACCCTCTATTGTGCCGTGAGGCGGGCTTGGGCGGCCAAAGCCTGCCGGGTGACCAGCAAAACCTGGTCTTCTCCCGCACTGGTATCAAGCCAGAAAACGGGCAGTTGGGGGAACGCCGCTTCGAAGTACGCGCGCTCGTTGCCGATCTCCAGGATGATCACGGCGTCTTCCGTCATGCAGGCGGGTGCGGCGGCAAACAGCTGGCGCACGAAGTCCATGCCGTCGGTGCCACCGGCCAGGGCCAGTTCGGGCTCGGCGCGGTACTCGCTGGGCAGCGCGGCCATGCTGGCGGCGTTGACATAGGGCGGGTTGCAAAGGATCAAATCCCAGGGGCCGGGCAGGGCGGCCAGGCCGTCGGAGAGCTGCAGCTGGATGCGGTCCTGCAGGCCGTGTTTGTCCGCGTTGATGCGGGCCACGGCGAGGGCGTCGGGCGAGATGTCGGCGCCGGTCACTTGTACTTCGGGCCAGGCCATGGCGGCCAGCACGGCCAGGCTGCCGTTGCCGGTGCACAGGTCCAGCACCTGGCGGGTGTTTTCGCTCAGGAAGCCGTCCACGCTGCCGTCGGCCAGCAGTTCGGCGATGAAGCTGCGCGGCACGATGGCGCGTTCGTCCACGTAGAAGGGCACACCTTGCAGCCAGGCCTCGTGTGTGAGGTAGGCGGCAGGTTTGCGGGTGGTGATGCGTTCTTCAAAAAGTGTAGCAATCAAGGCAAGCTGGTCGGGCGGTACGGGCTGATTTTTGATCGAATCCGGGGCGTCCGAGAGGTCGCTGTCCAGCGGCAGGCCCAGGCGCCACAGCACCAGCCAGGCGGCTTCGTCATGGGCATTGCTGGTGCCGTGGCCGAAGGACACGCCGGCCGAGCGCAGGCACTGGGCGCCAGATTCGACCAGAGCGCCCACGGTGTCGCCCGTGACGGCGGGGTGTGGTGTTTTGGGCGTGCTCATGCGGGCACCGCTGTCGCTGCCAGGGCCTGCGCGTGCAGGTTTTCCAGTGTGCGGCGGTAGATGTTCTTGAGTGGCTCGATGTCGGCCACCACCACATGCTCGTCGATCTTGTGGATGCTGGCGTTGGGTGGGCCGAGTTCGATGACCTGCGGGCAGATCTGGGCAATGAAGCGGCCGTCGCTGGTACCGCCGGTGGTGGAGAGTTCGGTGGTGATGCTCGTCTCGGCGGTGATGGCCTGCTGCACGGCGGTGACCAGCTCGCCCGGGGTGGTCAGGAAGGGCTGGCCGCCCAGCGTCCAGCGCAGGTCGTATTCCAGTCCGTGGCGGTCCAGCATGGCGTGCACGCGCTGCTGCAGGCCTTCGGCCGTGGATTCGGTGGAGAAGCGGAAGTTGAAGTCGATCACGACCTCGCCCGGGATCACATTGGTGGCGCCGGTGCCGCCGTGCATGTTGCTGATCTGCCAGCTGGTGGGCGGGAAAAACGCATTGCCGTGGTCCCACACGGTGGCAGCCAGCTCGGCCAGGGCGGGCAGGGCCTGGTGGATGGGGTTGCGCGCGAGCTGCGGGTAGGCGATGTGGCCCTGGATGCCACGCACGCTGAGCTTGCCGCTCAAGGTGCCGCGCCGCCCGTTCTTGATCATGTCGCCGGTCTTCTCGACCGAGGTGGGCTCGCCCACGATGCAGTAATCCAGCGGCTCGCCGCGTGCCTTGAGCTGCTCGACCACCACCTTGGTGCCGTCCACCGAGGGGCCTTCTTCATCGCTGGTGAGCAAAAAGGCGAGTTGAACCAAGGGTTCTGGCGTGGCGGCCAGGAACTCCTCCACCGCCACCACAAAGGCGGCGATCGAGGTCTTCATGTCGCTGGCGCCACGGCCGTAGAGCTTGCCGTCCTTGTGCGTGGGCACGAACGGGTCGCTGCTCCACTGTGCCAGCGGGCCGGTGGGCACCACATCGGTGTGGCCTGCAAATACTACTGTTTTGATAGCTGCTTGGGCAAGCTGGTCGCGCGGTAGAGGCCTTTTTGCCCACAAATTGCTGACCCGGAAGTCGGCCGGACCGCTGTCCAGGCGCTCGCACTCAAACCCGAGCGGGGCCAGCCGTGCGGCCAGCAGGTTGAGGCAGCCCGCGTCGTCGGGGGTGATGGAGGGCAGGGCGATGAGCTGTTCGGCCAGGTGCAGGGTGCGGGACATTGGGGATTCGGTGGGATGGGGCCGTGCAGTCAGCGGTGATTAGAGAGCGATGCGTAAGCATCAGCGCGGCCTAGGCGAGAGACGCCTAGCAAGGGCCGCCCCGCAGCGAGGGCGTCGTCCCCCAGGGGGGAAGGCGCCGTAGGCGACTCAGGGGGGAGACATTTCATGCCGCTGGTTTGACGTCCAGCACGATTTCGGTGAACGAAGGGGCGTCGTCGGGTGCATCGCGCGCTTCCTTCTGGGCCTTGGCAGCGTTGGCGGCCAGGGAAAAGTCGTTCTGCAGGCGCCACATGAGGTTGGTGGGGGAGTCGGCGTAGGACATGCCTTCCTTGCGGTCGATCTTGGCGTCCATGATGAGGTGGGCCAGGGCTTCCTCGAAGGTCTGCGAGCCCTCGGCCATGGATTTTTCCATGGCTTCCTTCACGCCCGAGAAGTCGCCTTTTTCGATCAGGTCCGACACCAGCTTGGTGTTGAGCATGACCTCCACGGCGGGTGCACGGCTTCCGTCCACGGTGCGCACCAGGCGCTGCGAAATGATGGCCTTCATGGCGGAGGCCAGGTCGCCCAGCATGGTGGGGCGCACTTCGACGGGGTAGAAGCTCAGGATACGGTTGAGCGCGTGGTAGCTGTTGTTGCCGTGCAGCGTGGCCAGGCACAGGTGTCCCGACTGGGCATAGGCAATGGCGGCCGACATGGTTTCGCGGTCGCGGATTTCGCCGATCAGGATCACGTCGGGCGCCTGGCGCAGCGCGTTTTTCAGGGCGGTTTGCAGCGATTGCGTGTCGCTGCCGATCTCGCGCTGGTTGACGATGGATTTCTTGTTCTTGAACTGGTATTCGACCGGGTCCTCGATGGTGAGGATGTGGCCGGTCATGGCCTCATTGCGGGTGTCGATCATGGACGCGAGCGAGGTGCTCTTGCCCGAGCCCGTGGCGCCCACCATGAGGATCAGGCCGCGTTTCTCCATGATGAGTTCGCGCATCACGGGCGGCAGGCCCAGGGTGTCGAACTCGGGGATCTGCTGCGAGATGAAGCGGATCACCACCGCATAGCTGCCCCGCTGGCGCATGGCGCTGATACGGAAGCGCCCCACGCCGCTGAGCGGCACCCCCATGTTGAGTTCGCCGGTTTCTTCCAGCTCTTCGATGCGGTCCGGGGGGACCACTTCGGAGAGCAGGTTGCGCGGCGCATCGGGCGGCAGGATCTGGTTGTTGATGGGCACGCACTCGCCGTTGATCTTGATCAGCGCCGGTGCGTTGGCCGACAGATAGACGTCGGAGGCCTTTTTCTCAGCCATCAGGCGAAGAATCCGTTCCATTGTGCTCATGGTGTGTCCCTCTTGTTGTCAGTCTCTGTCGGCAAAGCGGCCAAACAGGCCGCCCTTGTGCAGCGGAATCAGTCGCGCAGCAGGTCGTTGATGCTGGTCTTGGAGCGCGTCTGCGCATCGACCTGCTTGACGATGATGGCGGCGTACATGCTGTAAGGCGCGCCGTTGGCCGCCGTCTTGGGCAGATTGCCGCTCACCACCACCGAGCCCGAGGGCACGCGGCCGTAGCTGATTTCGCCGGTGGCGCGGTTGAAGATGGGAGTGCTCTGGCCCAGGTACACGCCCATGCCCAGCACGGAGTTCTCTTCGACGACCACGCCTTCAACCACCTCGGAGCGGGCGCCGATGAAGCAGTTGTCTTCAATGATGGTGGGGCCGGCCTGCAGGGGTTCCAGCACGCCGCCGATGCCCACGCCACCCGAAAGGTGCACGTTGGAGCCGATCTGCGCGCACGAGCCCACGGTGGCCCAAGTATCGACCATGGTGCCTTCGCCCACATAGGCGCCGATGTTCACGTAAGACGGCATCAGGATCGCGCCCTTGGCGATGAAGCTGCCACGGCGGGCCACGGCGGGGGGCACCACGCGCACACCGGTGGCCTTCATTTCTTCTTCGGACAGGTGCGCGAACTTGGTCTGCACCTTGTCATAAAAGCCCAGGTCGCCAGCCTTGACGACTTCGTTGTCCTTCAGGCGGAAGGACAGCAGCACGGCCTTCTTGATCCACTGGTGTACGGTCCACTGGCCCACGCCTTCACGGGTGGCCACGCGCAACGTGCCGTTGTTCAGTTCGGCGATCACATGCTCGACGGCGTCCTGGATTTCCTTGGGGGCGGCGGCGGGCGAGAGGCTGGCGCGGTTGTCCCAGGCGTTGTCGATGATGGTTTGCAGTTGTTGGGTCATGTTGTTGTCTGTCAGTCGGTCAATCTGTGGATCGGGATTCAGAAATCAGGCAGTGCGGGACTGGATGAACTGCACGATGCGCAGCGCGGCCTCCACGCACTCTTCGGTTTCGGCCACCAGGGCCATGCGCACGCGCTGGGCGCCGGGGTTGCTGCCCTGGGCCTCGCGGGCCAGGTAGCTGCCGGGCAGCACCGTGACATTGTATTGAGCCAGGAGGGCCCGCGCGAACTCGGCGTCGGTCATCCCCAGGGCATCGGGCACCTTGGCCCACAGGTAGAAACCGGCATCGGGCAGGGCCACCTCCATCACGCCTGCCAGCAGCGGGGTGACCTGGGCAAACTTCTTGCGGTAGCGCGTGCGGTTTTCCACCACATGCTGCTCGTCGCCCCAGGCGGCAATGCTGGCGGCCTGCACGATGGGACTCATGGCGCTGCCGTGGTAGGTGCGGTAGAGCAGAAAGGACTTGATCAGCGCCGCATCGCCCGCCACAAAACCGCTGCGCAGGCCGGGCACGTTGCTGCGCTTGGACAGGCTGGTGAAGGAAATCAGGTTCTTGAAGTCGCGCCGCCCCAGCTTTTCTGCGGCCTGCAGGCCGCCGAGGGGAGGTTCGTCGCGGAAGTAGATCTCACTGTAGCACTCGTCCGAAGCGATCACGAAGCCGTAGCGGTCGCTCAGCGCGAAGAGTTTTTGCCACTCGCACAGGGGCATCACGGCACCGGTGGGGTTGCCGGGCGAGCACACAAACAGCAGTTGTGTGCGTTCCCACACCGATTCGGGCACCGTGTCCCAGTTCACCGCAAAGTTGCGTGCCGGGTCGCTGGGGGCGTAGTAGGGCTGGGCGCCCGCCAGCAGCGCGGCGCCTTCATAGATTTGGTAGAACGGGTTGGGACAGACCACCAGCGGCTGGCCCTTGGAGGGGTCAATGATGGTCTGGGCAAAGGCAAACAGCGCCTCGCGCGAACCGTTCACGGGCAGGACCTGGGTGCCCGGGTCCAGGGTCAGCGCATAGCGCTGGTTCAGCCAGCGTGTGAAGGCCTCGCGCAGCCGGGGTTCGCCTGCCGTGGCGGGGTAGCTGGCCAATCCTTCCAGGTTGTTACTAAGTGCATCCTTGATGAATTGCGGTGTAGGATGGCGCGGCTCACCCATACCCAGGCTGATGGGGCTGTAGGCCGCCGGGGGCGTGACCCCCGCAAAGAGTTGCCGCAGCCGCTCGAACGGGTAGGGCTGGAGGTGGGAGAGCAGGGGGTTCATGGTGCGACATTATGGGCGATGGCCACTGTGCAAAGGCCTGCGCGCCAGGTGCGGCCGGGCCGCCAGGCGCCGGACCGGATGCACGGCAGTCGCGCCAGAGCCCCTGTGTCAATCCGACGTAAGAGCGGGGACATAGCATCCGCCGCTGGAAAGAACCATAACAGGAGACAAGATGTCTGGATTTCTACCACTGCGCCCCGGACTCTGGTGGATGCGCAGATGGCACCTGCCCGGCAAACTGGTGACGCTGGGAGTGTTGATGGCGGTGGTGCTGGTTGCCACCGCTGCGGCGCCGGGATGGGGCGGGGCTGTGGGCGCTGTGGCCTTGCTGTATGGGCTGCTGGCGCTGTACCTGAGCCTGTCGTCCGATCTGGAGGGCCTGTCCCGCGCCATGCAGAAGACCACCCAAGGCGATCTCAGTACCCGTGCCGGTGTGTACGGCCAGGACGAAGTGGGGGCCATGGCGCAGTCGCTCGACCAGATGGTGCTCACCCTGTCGTCCATGGTGGCCGATATCCGCAGCAATGCGGCCCTGGTGGCCCATGCGGGCCAGAGCCTGGCACAAGGCAACCGCTCGCTGGCCGACCGCACCGAACAGCAGGCCGCCAACCTGGAGCAGACCGCTGCCAGCGTCGAGCAGCTTTCATCGGCCGTGCAGAACAACGCCCAGACCGCCCGCAGCGCCGATGCGCGGGCGGCCGATGTGCGCAAGGCGGCCGATGCGGGGGCCGAGGCCATGGCCCGGGCGGTGCAGTCGGTGGAGGCCATCCAGCAGGGTGCCCGCCGCATGACCGAAATCATTGGCGTCATCGACAGCATCGCCTTCCAGACCAACATCCTCGCGCTGAACGCCGCCGTGGAAGCCGCCCGCGCGGGTGAGCAAGGCCGGGGCTTTGCCGTAGTGGCAGGCGAGGTGCGCACCCTGGCCAAACGTTCGGGCGATGCGGCACGCGAGATCCGCGAGCTGATCGGGGCCTCGGTGAGCCAGGTGGAGGCCAGCGCCGGGCTGATCCGCTCGGCGGGGGATGGGATTGCCAACATGGCGGGTGGCATTCGCAGTGTGGCCGCCAGCATGACGGAAATTTCGGGCTCCAGTGCCGAGCAAAGCACGGGGCTGAGCGAGGTGAGTTCGGCCGTGCAGCAGCTGGACCAGATCACCCAGCACAACGCGCAGATGGTGGGCCATGCGGTGGCGCAGGCCGAGGCGCTGGAGCAGCGCGCCACCACCCTGTCGCGGGCGGTGGCGGCCTTCCGGCTGCAGCAGGGCACGGCCGATGAGGCGGTGGCCCTGGTCCAGAAGGCCGTGGCCCTGTACAAGACCACCTCGCACGACCAGTTCCTGCGCAGCCTGACGGACAAGAACCAGCCGTACCATGATCGGGACATGTATGTGTTTGTGCTGGACAGTGCGGGCACCTACCGGGCGTTTGGGGGCAACCCCGCCAAGGTGGGCACCCGGGTGCAGGACATCCCCGGCATTGCGGGCGACCGGCTGGTGAGCGATATCGTGGCCCAGGCCGACCGGGCGCCGGGCTGGGTCGAGTACGACATCAACAACCCGGCCACGGGCGCGGTGCAGACCAAGATGTCCTATGTGAGCCGCGTCGGAGATTTGTACGTAGGCTGCGGGGTCTACAAGTCGCTGGCGGCCCGTTGACGGGGTGATTTTTCCCTCGGCCCCGTGGCAGGGGCGAAGGGGCGGGCGCCTGGATTTCAGTGCGGGTTTTGTTCCCTGCGTTGCCGCGCGCGCTCCATGGCCGCTGCAATGGCGGCCTTGCGCGCGTCGGCGGCGCTGGTTGGGGTGCTGGCGGAGTCCTGGGCAGGCTCGCCCATTGCCGCTGCCGGTTCTTCTTCCGCATCTTCCAAAGGCATCCGCTGGCGATGCTGCTGGTAGCGCGCCCGGGCCTGCTCGGCCAGGGGGGCGGACCATGCGGCCCAGCCTGTGGCCATGCCGCTGGCGGTTTCCAGCTGGATGCAGTCCACCGGGCAGACTGGGATACACAGCTCGCAGCCGGTGCAATACGGCTCGATCACGGTGTGCATCCGCTTGTTGGAGCCCACGATGGCGTCTGTGGGACATGCCTTGATACACAAGGTGCAGCCGATGCACCAGGCTTCGTCAATGAAGGCCACGGTGCGCGGGCCTTCCACGCCGTGTTCGGTGCTCAGGGGCAGCACGGCCAGGCCCGTGATGGCCGCCAGGCGCGCCACACCCTCGGCGCCACCGGGCGGGCACTGGTTGATGGCGGCCTCGCCGCTGGCAATGGCCTGCGCGTAGGTGGCGCAGTCGGGGTAGCCGCAGCGTGTGCACTGCGTCTGGGGCAGCGCGGCGTCAATCCGCGCTGCAAGGTCCGTCGGGGCAGCGCAGGCGGGTGGGGCTTCCGGCTGGCGGATCAAGCCTTGCGCGCCTTGCTGCTGCGGCTGGCGCTGCGAGCAGGGGCTGCCGTGACTGCGGTGGCCTTGGCTGCGCCGAGGTCGGCGGGCGCCTGCTCTGCCGCACCGGTTGGCTGTGCCGCACCCTCTGTTTTGACCCAGCGTGTAGCCACTGTGGCGGCGGGCGCAGTGGTTTTGGCGGCCGCTGCTGTGCGCGCGCGTGGGGCTGAAGGAGCCGCCTTGGCTGCCTGGGCCTTCTTTGCTGCAGGTTTGGGTTGAGGGGCCGCCTTGGGTTTGGCGGAGGGCGCTGCTACCGCCACAGCGGGCGTTGCCGCCTTGGCCACGGGTGCGGCGGCCAATGGAGCTGCGGGGGCACGGGGAAGTTCGTGTTCCAGAATGAACGCGCGCACCTTGGGGTACACCAGATCGCGCCAGCGGCGGCCGCTGAAGATGCCATAGTGGCCCGCGCCCTTGGCTTCCAGGTGGCGCTGTTCCTTGCGCACAATGCCGCTGCACAGGTCGTGGGCCGCTTCGGTCTGGCCCGAGCCGGAGATGTCGTCCAGCTCACCTTCCACGGTGAACAGGGCGGTGGTGGTGATGTCCTGCGGGCGCACACGCTCGATCTTGCCGGTGGGCGAGCGCACATCCCAGGTGCCGTTGACCAGCTTGTAGTCCTGGAACACGGTCTGGATGGTCTCCAGGTAGTAGTCCGCGTCCATGTCCAGCACGGCGTTGTACTCGTCGTAGAACTTGCGGTGGGCTTCGGCGCTGGCGTCGTCGCCCTTGATCAGGTCCTTGAAGTAGTCGTAGTGGCTGTTTGCGTGGCGGTCGGGGTTCATCGCCACAAAACCCGTGTACTGCAGAAAGCCCGGGTACACGCGGCGGCCCGCGCCAGGGAACTTGTCGGGCACGCGGTAGATGACGTTGTTCTCGAACCACTCGTAGCTGCGGTTCGTGGCCAGGTTGTTCACCGAGGTGGGCGACTTGCGGGCGTCGATGGGGCCGCCCATCATGGTCATGGTCAGCGGCGTTTTCTCGCCCCGGCTGGCCATCAGCGACACGGCAGCCAGCACCGGCACGGTGGGCTGGCACACGCTGATCACATGGCAGTTGCCGTACTGGCCCTGCAGGTGGCGGATGAACTCCTGCACGTAGTTCACGTAGTCGTCCAGGTGGAACTCCCCTTCGGCCAGTGGCACCAGGCGGGCATTTTTCCAGTCGGTGATGTAGACCTTGTGGTCCTTGAGCATGGTGCGCACGGTGTCGCGCAGCAAGGTGGCGTAGTGGCCCGACAGCGGTGCCACGATCAGCACCACGGGCTGGCCCTTGAGCTTGGTCAGCGTGGCGGGGTCGTCCGAAAAGCGCTTGAAGCGGCGCAGCTCGCAGAACGGCTTGTTCACCTCAATGCGCTCATGGATGGCGACACCGATGCCGTTCACGTCCACGGTGTGGATGTCGAACGCGGGCTTCTCGTAATCCTTGCCCAGCCGGTAGAGCAGGTCGTAGCCCGCTGCCATGCGCTGGGCTGCCGAGGTCTGGCTCAGGGGCGACACCGGGTTGCTGAACAACTTGGAAGCCGCCTGCGCAAAGTCTGTAAAGGGCTCCATCAGGGAGCGCTGGGTTTCGTAAATGTGATATAGCATGGGGCGAAACTCCGATTTGTTGCAGTGCAATATAGCAGCACTTGGTAACAAGCGCATGGAGTAAAACCACCAATGCCAAGTCGCCTATGTGACATGCGGGGGCGTCCGATTGTCGGGCCTGTGGCGTCCCCCTGTCGGTCAATGTGGCCGGGGGTCGGTGTTGTCGATCAGCCAGGCTTCGAACGCCTCGCGCGCCGAATTGCGCAGCGCCGGGCGGAAGGCGGTCTTGTTGCTCAGGTACAGGCAGTGCCGCATCACCGTGTAGGGGTTGAAGCTGCCCTGGGGGTTCTGCTCCTCGAAGTGCTGCTTGTAGCGCTTGACCACGCCGATGGTCTCGCGCATCAGGGTGTTGAAGCGTGCGCGTGTCATGCGCGGCGACCAGGCCTGGATGTCGTCCACAAACCCATCGACCTTGGAGGGCTCGAACTCGAAGTCCTTGAAGAAATGGGTGGCGATCTTGAGGAAGGTGAAGGCGTTCAGCTCGCTGCTGCCACCTGCCGCCTTGTGGGGGGCCAGTGCGTCGGCGGGGGCGTCCAGCGCGGGGTCGGCGGTCTCGTCGGGGGCCTGGAGCAGCTCGGCTGCGGTGGCATCGCGGATCTGCAGGAACTCCCGGTCGGCCAGCTCGAACAGGGCCGACAGCACATTGATGCGCCGCTTGAGCTGCTGCGGGATGGATTTCTTGTACTTGATCTTGTGGTCCAGCACGCTCCAGGAGTCCTGGATGATGGTGCGCACCTGCAGCTCGAACGCCCAGTGGGCATAGGCCGCATGTTCCGGCAGGTCGCGCTCTGCGGTGCCCAGGCGCAGGTCCAGGTGCAGGCCCTTGTAGCCAAACGATGCCTCGGTGCTCTCCACGGCCGTGACCTTGTCCGTGACATCAATCACTGCAAAACGGGCGCGCATGGTCTGCGCCACCTTCTCCAGCTCGTCCTCATACAGGCACACCACCCGCACCCCGATGAGGTCGGAGATGTAGCTCTGGATGTCATAGGGCGTGTTGCTTTCTTCCAGCGCCGGGCGGTACTTGCGCACAAATTTGCGGATGCACTCGTCGGCATCCTTCACGCGGCCTTCCACCTTGGCGATGTCGATGCCCCCTGCCTGCGCCACCGCAGCCGCCACCAGGCTGGTGATGGCCGTACACGCGGCCTGCAGCGCCGTGGCCTGCTGCGCGTAGTAAGTGCGGAACTGTGATTCTTCCAGGTCAAAGTCAAGTGATGCCATGTGTGGACTGCGCAGAACGCGCCGAATTGAAAACCAACCACCAAGGAATGCCGAGCTGCTGGCGCAGGACCGGGCAAATCAGGGGAAAGCCCGGCGGCGCAGCGCTTGCACAAACAAGCTGCCAAACTGCACTTGGCGGCGCTGAACACCGGCCCATAATGGTGCACGCCTTGGTGCCTTGCCATGCCCCCCTTACACCCTCCAGCCTCTGCCGACGACGATACCACCGCCGCAGGCGCGCGGGAGGGTATGGCCAGCGCCAACGCGATCACCAGGCGGCGCTGGGTGCCTCTGGTCCTGCCTCCGCTGGTGGGCATGTTTGCGCTGGGTCTGTCCTATCTCTACTGGCAGGGCGAGGAAGACAATGTCCAGGCCAAGAACGCTCTGAATTTTGAGGTCGCAGCCGACCAAGTGGCTTACAACCTCAAGGACCGGATGGCCACGTATGAAGTGGTGCTGCGCGGCGTGAAAGGGTACTTCGAGGGTTCCGAGCGCATCAGTCGAGAGGAGTTCAAGACCTACGTGGAGGCCCTGCAGCTGCAGGAGACCCGGCCCGGCCTGCAGGGGGTGTCCTTGATACTTCACCTGTTCGAGCCACAGCTTGACCTGCACATTGCAGACATGCGTCGGCGCGGGTTTCCCCACTACAGCGTCCTTCCTTCTGGTGTGCGCGCTGCATACGCTCCCATCACGCACATCGAGCCACTGCGGGGCGACAACGTGCGTGCGCTGGGATTTGACACGCTGACCATGCCAGCCGCACGCGAGGCACTGGAGCGGGCCAGGGACAGCGGTGAACTGGCGCTCAGCGCACCGCTTACCCTGTTGCAAAACGACACCTCTACAACGGCCGCGCAGCCTGGGGTGGTGATGTACCTGCCCATCTATGCCCCGCAGGCAGACACAAGCACGCAGCTGGTGCGCCGGGCGGGCCTGGTCGGCTGGGTGTCGGCCCCGTTCCGGGCGGGCGACGTCATCGCCGGAATGGCGCGTGAGCTGGACCCGGACATTGAGATCACCCTGTACGACGGTCTGGCCAAACCGGGCGGGCTGCTTCTGTACGGGCCATCGGCTGACAAGTCGCCGATGGCCTCCGGGGGCGACAAGGGGGCGGCACCCGCACGCCAGGCGCTGCGCACACTGCAAATTGGCGGGCGCATGTGGACGCTGCAGATGCAGCCCACGCCCAGTTTTTCCCTGCGCCATCGGGAGGACAGCCACGCCATGATTGCAGCGGTGGGTGTGGCCCTGGGCCTGCTTTTGTCCTGGTTGACCTGGCTGCTGGCCACCGGACGCGAGCGCGCCGTGGCGCTGGCGCATGGCATGACCACCGAGCTGCGCGCCACGCGCGATGACCTGGAGAGCACGCTCAACGCCATCCCCGACCTGCTGTTCGAACTGGGGCTGGACGGCCGCATCCACCACTACCGCTCGGCGCGGTCTGACCTGCTGGCCGTGCCGCCCGAGATGTTTCTGGGGCGTTTGATGAGCGAAGTGGTTCCGCCCGAAGCCGCAGCGGGCTGCCATGCCGCGCTGGAGGCTGCGCACCACACGGGGTACTCGGCGGGACACCAGTACCGGCTGGAGCTGGGCGGCACCACCCACTGGTTCGAGCTGTCCATCGCCCGCAAGGACGCCGCCGCGCCCGGCGACGAGGCCCGGTTCATCGCCCTGTCGCGCGACATCACCGAGCGCAAACAGGCCGAGGCACGCTCGCACCAGCTGGCGTACTTCGACGGCCTCACCGGCCTGCCCAACCGGCGCATGCTGCTTGACCGCATGGAGCATGCCCTGCACCGCGCCCTCAACGCCGCCGAGGTGGGGGCGGTGCTCTACATCGATCTCGACAACTTCAAGCAGATCAACGACGCGCGCGGCCACACCGTGGGCGATGCGCTGCTGATGCAGGTGGCCCAGCGCCTCACGCAGCAGCTGCGCCCGGGCGACACCGTGGCCCGGCTGGGCGGCGACGAGTTCGTGGTGCTGGTGCACAACGTGGCTGCCGACATGGAATCGGCCGGGCGCGCGGCCCTGCTGGTGGCCGAGGAGATCCGCGCGGTGCTGGAGGCGCCCTACACCATTGCCACCCACCTCTACAGCACCACGGGCAGCATTGGCATCACGCTGTTCCCCAAGCGCGGCGATGGCGTGGAAGACCTGCTGCGCGAGGCCGACACCGCCATGTACCGCGCCAAGGACCTGGGCCGCAACCGCATCCGCTTCTACGAAGCCGCCATGCAGGCCGACGTGCAGGAGCGCCTGGCGCTGGAGCAGGACCTGAAAAAGGCCCAGGCCGAAGGGCAACTGGCTGCCTTTGTGCAAAGCCAGGTGGACGCCACGGGCGCCGTGGTGGGCGGCGAGCTGCTGATGCGCTGGACCCACCCGGTGCGTGGCAACGTGCCGCCCAGCCGCTTCATTCCCATTGCCGAGGCCTCGGGCCTGATCCTGCGCATGGGCGACTGGATGATCCAGCAGGCCTGCGAAACCCTGGCGCGCCTGCAGGCGGCGGGGCGGGAGCTGTCGCTGTCGGTCAACGTGAGCCAGCGGCAGTTTCGCCAGGATGACTTTGTCGAGCGTGTGCGCCATGTGCTGGCCCACACGGGGGCCCACCCTGGCAACCTGATCCTGGAGATGACGGAAAGCCTGCTCATCGAAGACCTGGACGACACCATCGCCCGCATGACCGAAATCGTGGGCCTGGGCGTGCGCTTTTCCATCGACGACTTTGGCACGGGCTATTCGAGCCTGGCCTACCTCAAGCGCCTGCCGCTGTTCGAGCTCAAGATCGACAAGAGTTTTGTGCAGGACACGCCCGACGACCCGAGCGACACTGCCATCGTGCAGTCCATCCTTTCGGTGGCCAGCCACCTGAACCTGCGCGTGGTGGCCGAGGGCGTGGAAACCCGCGCCCAGGCCGATTTTCTGCTGCAGAACCAGTGCGAATGCCTGCAGGGCTACCTGTTCGGTCGGCCCGAGCCACTGGCGGTGTGGCTGGCGCGGCAGGTGTAGCGGGCGCCCGGCACAGACACAGCAGGGCTAGAAGCGTCAGGTTGCGGGCGGGCTAATCACTGGGCGACCAAGGCCCAGCGCTCATGGTCCCGCCAGCGACCATTGATTTTGAGGTAGCGGGGCGAGAAGCCTTCCTGATTGAACCCACAGGCCTTGACCAGGGCGATAGACGCTGTATTTCCAACCTGGATGTTGGCCTCCAAACGGTGCAGTTTCATGGCGCCAAATGCGTGGCGGATCAGTTGTTGTAGTCCCGCGCGCATTACCCCACGGCGTTCGTACCCCGCAAAAACGTAGTAGCCCAGGTAGGCGCTACAGAAATTGCCCATTGCGATCTGGGAGATGTGAAAGGCACCCGCAATTTGTTCATCACCGTGGGCCGAGTCTTTCAGGCAGACCAAGAAGTAACGGTTTGCAGGTGACTCCATTTGTTCCAGGTAGGCTGCAAATGCTTCAGGGGTTGACGGCGCTGAAGTCCAGGGGGCATGCAGTCTGCGGCTCCGCTGAGCCAAGGTTGTAAAAATGGCTTCATCCGACGGCAGGGGCGCGCGCAGAGTCATTCGGCCGAGCACCCGGGCCGCCTTCAGTGTTTTGTTGTTGGTGAGGCGGTCAAACCGATTCATCTTGTCTCACTGAGCTTGCAGTTGCTGCTTCGGCCGTTTGCCCATAGGCAAAAGTGCCATAGGTTTCCTTCGCCAGCGCATGCACCTCGCGTGCGGGCCGGTCCTTGAGCAGATGGTTGCTCCACACCTGGCGCCAGATGCGGGCGCCGGGCAGGCTGTGGCGCAGGCCCAGCATGTGGCGGGCGATGTGGGGCCAGGGCGTGCCGTGTTGAGCGGCCTCGCGTTCCATGTACTCGACCATGGCCAGCTCCACCTCTTCGCGGGTCAGGGGGCAGGGGGCACCGCCGTAGTAGAGCTGGTCCCAGCGCGCCAGCCACCAGGGGTTGTGGTACGCCTCGCGGCCGATCATCACGCCGTCCAGGTGGTCGAGCTGCTCCAGCACCACGTCATCGGTCTGGATGCCGCCGTTGATGGCAATGGTGAACTGCGGAAACTCGGCCTTGAGGCGGTGCACCACCTCGTAGCGCAGCGGCGGGATGTCGCGGTTTTCCTTCGGGGAGAGGCCCTGCAGCCAGGCGTTGCGCGCATGCACGATGAACACGGTGCAGCCCGCCTCGGCCACGGTGCCGATGAAGTCGCGCACAAAGCCGTATTCCTCCACCTTGTCGATGCCGATGCGGTGCTTGACGGTCACGGGCACGCTGACCACATCCTTCATAGCCTTCACGCAGTCGGCCACCAGTTGGGGCGCTTTCATCAGGCTGGCGCCAAAGGCGCCGCGCTGCACCCGGTCGCTGGGACAGCCGCAGTTGAGGTTGATTTCGTCGTAGCCCCATTGCTCGCCCAGCCTAGCGGCCTGGGCCAGCTTGTCGGGCTCGTTGCCGCCCAACTGCAGGGCCACGGGGTGCTCTTCGGCGTTGAAGCGCAGGTGGCGCTCGGTGCCGCCATGGATGATGGCGCCCGCGTTCACCATCTCGGTGTACAGCAGGGTCTGGCGGGTCAGCAGCCGGTGAAAGTAACGGCAGTGGCGGTCGGTCCAGTCCATCATGGGGGCGATGGACATGCGCCAGGGGCTGAATGCGGGAGCTAGGGGAACGGGCGACACGTTGTCTGAGGGCTCGGTATGGGTTGTTGGCTGCAGCTGTAGCACCGTCTGCGCTGAAAAGCCTAGTGAGGCTTGGTAGATGAAACAGGAAGAAGGGGCCGAATTGTCGCAGCGAATGCATTGCAGCGTTTCACGTTTGAAGACAAGGACTGCTCATGGCCACCTTGCGTCAAAGCAAGTTTGGTGTCAGTGAGCCATTGAAACTGACGAAATATGCAAAAGGACGTTATTTCACAACGCTTGTTTGCTATCAATATCGCTATAGTCACCTGGGAGCAGTACATATCGTTTCAGACGAGGATCAATAGAATCATGTGGAGAAGTCCCGGAACCCCCGTAGCTATCCATCCCAGCCAACTGGTGCCTGGTCTCTACGTTTGGCTCAAAGTCCGTTGGGACGAGCACCCGTTCATCTCCAACAGGTTCCTGATCAAGAACACCAAGGATGTCGAGGTCATCCAGTCGCTCGGAATTGATGACCGGGTGCTTTATTTCCCGGACAAAAGCTCTGTGGTTCCTCCGGAATACGTACCTCCTCCGCCAACCACAGAGGAGTTGGAGGTGCAACGCTTGGCACAGCAGGCTGCAGAGCGAGCGGCGTTGCAGGCTGAAATCAAGCTGAAGGAAGAGCAGAAGAAGCAAAAGCGCCAGCGGCAGCGAGACGCGGCGGCACGTGCTGAACGTTCTTGGGAAGATGCTGCTCGTAAAACCCGAGAAGCCTTGTTGACCCTGCAGCGTTCTCCCAAAGCGGCTGGGGAGATGATTTCTGAGTTGTCAAACGACACGGCTTCGGCCATTGCGCGCAGCAAGGAGGTGTTGCTGCATTTGCTTGGCGACAAAAAGGACCAGGGACCGCAATTCCATGCGCTCAACGTGATGACGTTGTGCATGCTGCTTGGCAAAAAAGCCGGGCTGACCGAACGAGAGCTTTCTGACCTTGCGATGGCAGCTCTGGTGCATGATGCTGGCAAAGTTAAAGTGCCCGCGCATCTGTTCAAAACCATCAAGCGCAAAAAGCATGAGGAAGCCTTTGTGCATCAGCATGTGATGTTTTCCTACCAGTTGGCGAACGAGTCTGGCGCTTTCAGCAAGGATGCGCTTGCGGCCATTGCGGATCACCATGAAGCGCTGGATGGCTCCGGCTTTCCTCGGGCTCATAAGGATATGAGCCGGCAAGCATCCATACTGGCTTTGGTCAATCGCTACGACAACTTATGCACACCTGAGGCTCTGGACCAAGAGCCGCTGATGCCAGCGGAGGCCTTGTCGCACATGTTCCGCACCGAGTCGAGCCGCTATGACGCCTCGCTCCTGGGAGCCTTGGTAAAGATGTTGGGGGTCTATCCTCCGGGCACCGTGGTGCAGTTGTCAGATGACTCACTGGCCTTGGTGGTGGCTCCTGGAGCTGAAAGCCTACGCCCGCAGGTGTTGGTTTATTCGCCCGAACTTCCGAAGGAGGAAGCGCCCGTGGTCGAGTTGCATACCGAGCCTGATCTAAAAATTGCCGAAGCCTTGCGTCCTTCAACCTTGCCACTCGACGTGCTTAGGTGGTTGAATCCGCAGCAGCGTCTCTCGTATTATTTTTCGGTGGAACCAGCAAACTGATCGGTACTTGCGGCGCCTGCTCATTGTTGATTTGGCCGAACTGGTTTTTTGACGGTCTTTCTACGTACGTCGAAAAAGCGCGGAAAGTTGGGGCAGGCGATCAATCCCCGCCACAGCGTTTAGCAACGTAGCAATTGCACTGCCGGTTCTGTCTATTTTTGTGCGCCTTGGATACCCTGTGCGCCACGAACGCTTCCCATGCACCACACCATTTTCGACACGCCGGTTGTCAACACGCTCCTGCGCGCTTTTTCCCGTTTGACCCTGCGCATCACCGGCTGGAAGGTCGAAGGCGCCTTGCCTGCCCATGCCGCCAAAAGTGTGCTGATCGCTGCACCCCACACCAGTAACTGGGACCTGCCCTACACCCTGATGCTGGCGTTCTCGCTGCGGCTGCGGGTGTACTGGATGGGCAAACACAGCCTGTTCAAGGCGCCGTTTGGCGGGGTGATGCGCTGGCTGGGCGGCATCCCGGTGGACCGAAGCCAGGCCAACAACCTGGTGGCCAGCTCGGCCCAGGCCATGCGGGATGCGGAAGGCCCCATGCAGCTCATCGTGCCGCCCGAGGGCACGCGCGGCAAAACGCGGCATTGGAAGACGGGCTTTTATTTCATCGCCCAGCAGGCAGGTGTGCCCATCGTGCTCGCGTTTGTGGACTATGGCCGCAAGGTGGGTGGGCTGGGCCCGGTGTTTGAGCCCACGGGCGATGTGGAGCGCGACATGGCGGCCATCAAGGCGTTTTATGCGCCCATCCGGGGCAAGAACCCGACGCAGTTTGAGGCCTGAGTCGGAAAATTCCAGTAAAAAATGGCCTTTCCGCGCATCCAGTATGCGTTTTAAGCTATCAAAATAGTAGTCAAGCACCCACGCTGCGGCGGTCGATCTTGCGGCTGAGCACGATGCTGGTCTGCGTCTGGTGCACCCCGTCAAGCTGGCCTACGCGGTCGAGCAGGGTGTCAAGCTGCTCGTGGCTGGTGCAGCGCAAGAACACCAGGTAGTCGAACGGCCCACTCACGGCCGACACCTCTTCGACCTCGGCCATGGCCTGTAGCGCACGCAGCACGGCGGGCGCTGCCTTGGGCAGCACGCTGATGCTGCACCAGGCCCGCACCGTGGTGGCATCGAGCCGCGCCCCCAGCCGCACACCGTAGCCCGCCACCACGCCCGAACGCTCCAGCCGCGCAATGCGCGCCACCACCGTGGTCCGCGCCAGCCCCAGCTTGCGGGCGAGCTGCGCCGTGCCTTCGCGGGCATTGGCCTGCAGCAGGCTCAGCAACTGGCGGTCGGTGACGTCCAGCGTGGGCGGGGCGGTGGGGGTTGTGGGCTCAAAAGTCATAGCGGCCATGATATTCGCCGTTATGACGTTATGGAAATGGTTTTTCGACGATCTGGTAGCTACACATTGACAGTGCGAGTGCCTAGCATCGAGGCATCTCACACAACAGCTGCGGCCCGGTCGCCAGCACACACCAGGAGCACTGCCATGACCTCTACGACCTCCACCCGCCACACCGTCACCATCCTGGGTGCGGGCCACATTGGCTTTGCCATGGCGCTCTTGCTGCAGCAGGCCGGTGACTACGACATCCTGATGGCCGACCGCGACCCGGCCCGCCTGGCCGAGGTGGCGGCTTTGGGCGTGGCGACCCGCCTGGTGGGCGACGACACCAGCCTGCAATCCGCCATCGCCGGCCGTTTTGCCGTGCTGAACGCGCTGCCGTTCCACCGCGCCGTGCCTGTGGCGACCTTGTGTGCTGCGGCTGGTGTGCATTACTTTGATTTGACCGAAGACGTGGCCAGCACCCAGGCCATCCGTGCCCTGGCGGCCAAGGCGCGCAGCGTGCTGATGCCCCAGTGCGGGCTGGCGCCGGGTTTTATCGGCATCGTGGGCAACGACCTGGCCCGGCGTTTTGACACCCTGCACACCCTGCGCATGCGTGTGGGCGCGCTGCCCCGCTACCCGCAGGGCGCCCTGCGCTACAACCTGACCTGGAGCACTGAAGGCCTCATCAACGAATACTGCAACCCCTGCGAAGCCATTGTGGACGGCGTGCGCACCACGGTGCCTGCGCTGGAAGGGCTGGAAACCTTTGCGCTGGACGGTGTGGAGTACGAAGCCTTCAACACCTCGGGCGGCCTGGGCACGCTCACCGAGACGCTGGCCGGCAAGGCGCGGCAGGTGGACTACCAGTCCATCCGCTATCCGGGCCACAACGCCATCCTCAAGCTGCTGCTGAATGACCTGCGCCTGCGTGATCGGCGCGATTTGCTCAAGGACATCCTGGAAAGTGCCATCCCCACCACCGATCAGGATGTGATCGTGATTTTTGCCACCGCAGCGGGCCTGCGCGGCGGGCGGCTGGTGCAAGAGTCGTACTCGGCCCGCATCGTGGGCACCGAGCTGGCGGGGCACCGGCTCAGCGCGATCCAGCTCACCACGGCGGCGGGCATCTGCACGGCGCTCGACCTGGTGGCCCAGGGGCGGCTGCCGCAGCGAGGGTTTGTGGGGCAGGAGGCGGTGCGGCTGGGGGATTTTCTGGCGAACCGGTTTGGGGTGGCGTATGCGGGGGAGGGGGCCCTGGCCCTCGCATAGACCCTCTTCATTCGCAATTGGCCGTATAAAATTAAAAAACAATATTTATACGGCCAATGGACTATCTTCCCATCCCCGACGCTGCAGCGCGCCAGTTCATCGACTCGATCACCGTCTTCGAGGAGTACCAGCGCACGCGCAAACAGGCGGCCCAGTATGCCGGTGGCATGTACTGGAAGACGCAAGGTGCGTACGAGTACCTCGTCAAGACGCAGCGCGACAACAGCCAGGAGCGGATCGGGCCGCGCAATGCGCAGACCGAGGCTATCTACCAGGAGTTCACCACCCGCAAAAGCACCCTGGAAGACCGCTTGAGGACTTTGCGTACGGCCTTGACCGACGCGCAGCGGTTGAACAAGGCCCTGAAGGTGGGGCGCACCCCGGCCATGGTGATCGACATCCTGCAAGCTTTGGAAGATGCGGGCTTGGCAGACCACTTCGCCGTGGTGGGAACCCACTCGCTGTACGCCTACGAAAGCGCGGCAGGGGTTCGCATCGTGCCGGGCGCGCTGGCTACGCAGGACGTTGATTTGCTGTGGGATGCCCGCCGCAGGGTGCGATTCATCACCGAGATGGAGCGCTCCGAGGTGTCGATGCTCAAGGTGCTGCAGCGCGCGGACGCGACTTTTCAACGCAAGGAAGGCCAGAACGAGACCGCCATCAACGCCAAAGGCTTTGAGGTGGATTTTTTGCGCAGGATGGCCGAGGGCGACGATCCGCATCCGTTTCGCTTTTCTGCTGACGAAGAGGACTTGTGGCCGGTGCAGGCGGTGCGTGCGTCGGTGCTGACCAACGCCCCCCCATTCCAGCACGTGGTGGCATCCGCCACGGGCCACATGGCGATGATGCGGACCATCTCTCCGGCCACCTTTGTGGACTTCAAGCGCTGGATGGCGGAGAAAGCCCCGGCGAGGGAGCCGCTCAAGCGCAATCGGGACCGGCGCCAGGCCGACATCGTTCAGGGCCTGCTCGACCAGGGGCTGCTGATCCCCTGAGCCTTTGGGCGCAGGGTCTCAGCGCCCGCCCGGCTTCTGGTACATCCCCTCGATCGCCTCCGCAAAGTGCGCCATCAGGTTGTTCCGCTTGAGCTTGAGCGTGGGCGTCATGAAGGTGTTTTCGATGGTCCACGGCTCCAGAGTGCAGTGCACGGCGCGGGGCACGGCGTAGCGGGCAAAGCTGGCGGTGTTCTTCTCGACGCGCGCCAGCACCGCGCGGTGCACGCTGGGGTGGTTCAGGCTGCCTTCGTCCTGTGGGCTCAGGCCCAGATCGGCGGCCAGGCGCTGCCATTCGTCACGCTTGAGCACGGCCACACAGGCGATGAAGGGGCGGTTTTCGCCCACCACAAAGGTCTGTTCCAGCAGCGGGTCGGCCAGCATGGCCAGCTCCAGGTCGCCCGGGGGCACCTTTTCGCCGGTGGAGGTGACGATGATTTCCTTGATGCGGCCCTTGATGTAAATGCGGCCGCTCACGATCTCGGCCTGGTCGCCCGTGCCCAGCCAGCCGTCCGGGCTCAGGATCTTGGCCGTGTCTTCGGGGCGTTTCCAGTAGCCCTTCATCACGATGGGGCCGCGCACCTGCAGCTCGCGGTTGTCGCCAATACGCACCTCCACACCGGGCAGGGCCTTGCCCACGCAGGCGGGATCGTTGTCGTCCAGCGAGTTCACCGACACCACCGGCGCGGTCTCGGTCATGCCATAGCCTTGCACCAGCGGCAGGCCCAGGCCCAAAAAGCACTTGGCGATGGTGGGCGACAGCGGCGCTCCGCCACTCACCGCCACGCGCACACGGCCGCCAAACTGGGCCAGCAGCGGCCGGGCGACCAGCGCTTGCAGCAGGGGCCAGGGCAGGGCGGCCATCCAGCCTGCGGCCTGGCCTTCGCTGGCTACCGGGGCGGGCAGGCCTTGCGCCGCACAAAAGCGGGCCCAGCCCTTGTTCTGCGCGGCTTCATACAGCTGCATCTTCCAGGGCGTGAGCGAGAGTTTTTCGAGCAGCTTGGCGTGGATGCGCTCGTAAATGCGCGGCACCGACACCAGCACGGTGGGGCGCACGGTCTTCAGGTCCTCGGCCAGTTGGGGGACCGAGCGCGCATAGGCCACGCAGCTGCCTGCTGCAATCGGCAGGTAGTAGCCACCCGTGCGCTCGAAGGTGTGCGACAGCGGCAGGAACGACAGGAACACGTCGTCCACTGTGGGGGCGATGCGGTCGAGCACGGCCTTCACATCGCTGACCACGTTGCGGTGCGTGAGCATCACACCCTTGGGCTTGCCCGTGGTGCCCGAGGTGTAGACGATGGCCGCCAGGTCGTCCGCCCCCGGTGGTGTGGGGGCCGGGGCAGCACCGGCCCCTGCCAGCCACTGCGCCAGCGAGCCCACGGCAGGGCCATCGGTCGAAGCGGCGGTGGGAGAGAAGGTCGAAGTGTCATCGTCCGTGATCACCACCGCCCGCAGGGCCGGGAACGGCGTGCCCACGGCGCGGACCTTCTCCCACTGCTCGGCCTGGCCCACGATGAGCATCGAGGCTTCGCAGTCCGCCAGGATGTAGGCAATGCTGCCGGGGTTGTCGATGGCGTGCAGCGGCACGGGCACACAGCCCGTGGCCAGCGTGGCCTGGTCGGCACACATGGCGTGCAGGCCGTTGGGCAGCAGGATGGCCACGCGGGCGGCGGGGGGCAGTTGCAGGGCCGCCAGGGCCTGGGTCCAGGTGGCGATGCGCCCAGCGGCCTGCTCCCAGTTCAGGCTTTGCCAGGACTGGCTGGCCGTGTCGTAGGCGCGGAAGGCCTCGGCCTGGGGCGTCTGACCCACCCGGAAAGCCAGCAGTTGGGGCAGTGTCTGAACGTCGGAAATTCGGGTGGGGGTCGTGGCGGAGGTCATCTGGCTGGCGAAGGGGGCCCGCAGCGGGGCTTTCAGTCGGGCGCGCGCTCGTTCTCGAGCGCTTTGCCGGGAGCGTTTGGCCTGGATCAGGGCAAACCCGGGGATCATAGCCAGCGCCGGTGCCTGGGGCGCCCATCCGGCGGCCTGCTTTGTGAGAAATGGTGCATTCCTAAAGATGGAATGCCGGGGGGGCACTTGGGGTGGCTGCCCCATGGCGCGCCGAAGGCTGCAGGCGCCATGGGCACCATGGGCACAATAGGCGCCATTCCACAGCCACGCGAACGCCGCACCTGCAACACCCATGGACCCCGTCACCATCTTTTTCATTGCCACACTCATGATGCTGGCAAACGGTGGGGTTCTGGGCCTGATGCATAAGGACCTGCCTTTGCCCATGCGGCCCGCTGCGGCCAGCTGGCGCATTGCCACGCTGCTGTTTGCCGGGGGTTCCATCCTGTTTGCCGCGCAGGGGCTGAACCCGCCTGCCTACACCCTGGCCCTGGCCAATGCGCTGGTGATGTTTGGGTTTACCGGGTATCTGCGCGCGTTACGGCAGTTCTACGGACTCAAAGACCAGCTGTGGGTCATGGTGCCCGCGGCGCTGGGTACGACGGCCGTCTTCTGGCTGACCCTGGGCACGGCCGATGTCGGGGGGCGCATCCTGACCGTGTCGGTGGTCTGGTCGGTGCTGATGGTGGCCTGCATTGTGGTGCTGGTCTCGCAGGAGCGCCGCGACGGTGCCCGCAGCCGGCGTGTGATGGCGGGCCTGTTCACGGCCGTCGCCTTGTTTGTGCTGTTCCGCGCGGGCTACTTTGTGGTGATCGGGGTGAACCCGGCCTTCAATGTGCTGGGGGCGGGCGCCTGGATGAACATTGCCACCCCCATGGTGGCCGCCACCTTGCCCGTGATCGGCACCACCGCGTTCTTGCTGATGTGCTCAGAGCGCATCCGCCGCCAGTGGGAACGCGCCGCCTCCACCGACTACCTGACCGGCCTGCCCAACCGCCGCACGCTGGTGGAGATGGGGCTGAAGCGTTTTGAGCAGGCCCGCACCAGCGCGGCGTCCGGTGGTTTTGGGCTGGCGATTGTGGACATAGACCACTTCAAGCGCATCAACGACGAGCACGGCCACGAGATGGGCGATGTGGCCCTCAAGCATGTGGCGGGGCGGCTGCAGTCGGCCTGCCGAGGGGCTGAGCTACCGGCTCGCCAAGGTGGTGAAGAGTTTGTGGTGCTGTTCGACCACCTGCAGCTGCATGACGCACTGGCCGCTGGCGAGCGGTTGCGCCAGGCCGTCGCCCAGGCACCGTTCACGGCAGGTGACCTGGTGTTGCCGTTGACGGTGTCGATCGGCCTGGCGGTGCTCCGTGCCGACGACACCCACTTTGATAGCTTGCTGCGTCGCGCGGATGAAGCGCTTTATGCGGCCAAGGCGGCCGGGCGAAACCGGGTTGAGATCGCTCCTGAGAGGGCGATGGAGCCGAGTTCCATGGGATCCGGCGTCGGGCTCCCGGCCTGATCCGGTGCTGAGAATCAGGTTGCTGCTTCCAGCCCCTGCGCAAAGTGCGCCTGCATGGCCTTGACCGTGGCCTTGGCGTCACGCGCCACCATGGCGGCCAGGATGGCGCGGTGTTCGCCCAGCGAATCCTCAATGCGCCCTTGCTTGAACAGCGAGTTGTGCCGGTTGAGCTTCATCACCTTGCGCAGGTCGGCCACCATCTGGCTGCGCCAGCGGTTGTCGGCCATCTCCAGCAGATGCATGTGAAAACGCTCGTTGATGGCAAAGAATTTTTCGCGATCCGCCACCGCAGCTTCCAGCTCGGCGTGCAGGTCCTGCAGCGTCTTTAGCTGCGCATCGGTGGCGTGCTCAGCCACCACACCGGCGGCGTCGCTCTCCAGCAGGCTGAGCAGGTGGTACACGTCGCGCAGGTCTTTTTCGCTCATCTCCGTCACGTAGGCGCCACGGCGCACCTTCATCGTGACCAGGCCTTCGGCGGCCAGCACCTTCAGCGCCTCGCGCAAGGGGGTGCGGCTGATGCCGAATTCTTCGGCAATCTTGAGCTCGTCGATCCAGCTCCCAGGCTCCAGCTCGCGGCGGAAGATGCGCTGGCGCAATTGCTCGGCGACTTCTTCGTACAGGGCGCGGGGCGTGAGGGTGAGGGCAGACATGGGCGGATTGTAAGCTGCGAGGAATATTTTGAATCAATAATTATGAATGATGTAAACTCGCCGCCACACCACAGCACCCGTGCGGTCACCGCCTGTGCGCCGTGTTGGACGCCCCCATGCCATCTTCGGAGTAGCTTTCGCCATGAGTGACAAACCCACCAACAACGCCCCTGAGTTCGCAGCCGCATCGCTGGAGGCCTGGGCCAAGGCTGCCGCCAAGTCCGCGCCGGGTGGCGATGTGAGCGCGCTGAACTGGGTGACGCCCGACGGCATCACCGTCAAGCCGCTGTACACCGCCGAAGACACGGCCAGCCTGCCGTACGCCAACACGCTGCCGGGCTTCGAGCCCTACCTGCGCGGCCCCCAAGCCACCATGTATGCGGTGCGCCCATGGACGATTCGCCAGTACGCCGGCTTTTCCACCGCAGAGGAATCCAACGCCTTCTACCGCAAGGCCTTGGCCGCAGGCGGGCAGGGCGTGTCGGTGGCTTTCGACTTGGCCACCCACCGGGGGTATGACAGCGACCATCCCCGCGTGACGGGCGATGTGGGCAAGGCGGGTGTGGCGATTGATTCGGTTGAGGACATGAAGATCCTGTTCGACCAGATCCCGCTCGACAAGGTCAGCGTCTCCATGACCATGAACGGCGCCGTGCTGCCCGTGCTGGCAGGCTATGTGGTGGCGGCTGAAGAGCAGGGCGTGAGCCAAGACAAGCTCAGCGGAACCATTCAGAACGACATTCTGAAAGAGTTCATGGTGCGCAACACCTACATCTACCCGCCCAAGCCGAGCATGCGGATCATTGGCGACATCATTGGCTACACGGCCAAGAACATGCCCAAGTTCAACTCGATTTCGATCTCGGGCTACCACATGCAGGAAGCCGGGGCCAACCAGGCGCTCGAACTCGCCTTCACGCTGGCCGATGGCAAGGAGTACGTGAAGACCGCCATGGCCTCGGGCCTGGACGTGGACGAATTCGCCGGGCGCCTGAGCTTCTTCTGGGCCATCGGCATGAACTTTTACCTTGAAGTGGCCAAGATGCGTGCCGCGCGCCTCTTGTGGTGCCGCATCATGAAAGAGACCGGCGCCAAGAACCCCAAGAGCCTGATGCTGCGCACGCACTGCCAGACCAGCGGCTGGAGCCTGACCGAGCAGGACCCGTACAACAACGTGGTGCGCACCACCATCGAAGCCATGGCGGCTGTGTTTGGCGGCACGCAGAGCCTGCACACCAACGCGCTGGACGAAGCCATCGCGCTGCCCACCGAGTTTTCGGCCCGCATCGCGCGCAACACGCAGCTCATCATCCAGGAAGAAACCCATATCACCAACGTGATCGACCCCTGGGCCGGCAGCTACATGATGGAAAAGCTGACCCAGGACATGATGGACGCCGCCTGGAAGATCATCGAAGAGGTCGAGGCCATGGGCGGCATGACCCAGGCCGTGGACAGCGGCTGGGCCAAGCTCAAGATCGAAGCCGCCGCTGCGGAGAAGCAGGCGCGCATCGATAGCGGCAAAGACGTGATCGTGGGCGTCAACAAGTACAAGCTGGCCAAGGAAGACCCGGTCGATATCCTGCAGATCGACAACATGAAGGTGCGCGATGGCCAGATCGCCCGCCTGGAAAAAATCCGCGCCACCCGCGATGCGGCCAAGGTGCAGGCCGCGCTGGATGCCCTGACTGCAGCCGCAGAAAGCGGCGAAGGCAACCTGCTGGAACTGTCCATCAACGCCGTGCGCCTGCGCGCCACCGTGGGTGAAGTGTCCGACGCGCTGGAGAAAGTTTTTGGGCGCCACCGCGCCGATACGCAAAAGGTGACCGGTGTGTACGCAGCTGCCTATGACTCGGCCGAGGGCTGGGACAAACTCAAGACCGAAATCAACGCCTT
Organism: Acidovorax sp. GW101-3H11; assembly: GCF_001633105.1. GTDB lineage: Bacteria > Pseudomonadota > Gammaproteobacteria > Burkholderiales > Burkholderiaceae_C > Acidovorax. Next base: position 514,529 of record NZ_LUKZ01000009.1, on the reverse strand, counting down.
TGCCGAAGAGCAGGGCCGCCGCCCCCGCGTGATGATCGCCAAACTGGGCCAGGACGGCCACGACCGGGGCGCCAAGGTGGTGGCCACCGCGTTTGCCGACCTGGGCTTTGACGTGGACATGGGCCCGCTGTTCCAGACACCCGAGGAATGCGCGCGCCAGGCCATTGAGAACGACGTGCACGCCGTGGGCGTGAGCACGCTGGCTGCGGGCCACAAGACGCTGGTACCCGCCATCATCCAGTCGCTCAGGGACCAGGGCGCGGACGACATCATTGTGTTTGTGGGCGGTGTGATCCCTGCGCAGGACTATGACTTCTTGTATGAGTCGGGCGTGAAGGGCGTGTATGGCCCCGGCACCCCCATCCCAGCCAGCGCCAAGGATGTGCTGGAGCAGATTCGCAAGGCAGTGGCGTGATTACGCCTCGCACCTCACCTCTATCCGTTCGGGCTGAGCCTGTCGAAGCCGGGGCACTGTCCTGTGCCGGCCTTCGACAGGCTCAGGCTGAACGGTCTGGGGTGGCTCAGGCTGAGCGCGTGTCTGCCCAAATCAACGCCTGAAACATGCGCCCCTTTTACGTCTACATCCTGCGCTGCGCCGACGGCTCTTACTACGTCGGCCACACCGACGACATGGTGCTGCGGATGCAGCAGCATGAAAACGGCAAGGTGGGTTACACGGCACTGCGAAAGCCACTGGAATTGATGTGGCAAGGTGAGTTTGAAACCCGCGAAGGGGCTCTGGCTTTCGAACTGCAAATCAAGGGCTGGTCAAGGGTCAAGAAGGAAGCGTTGATGGCGGGTGATTGGGAGCGAGTTCAAGAGTTGGCGCAGTCGCGCGGCAAAGTTGCGAGCGCACCCCGGCTTCGACAAGCTCAGCCCGAACGGGTGGGGGGAGACGAGGTAAGCCCACCCCCAACCGTTCACTCTGAGCCTGTCGAAGGCCGGGCTAAACCCGCGCACGCTCTGATGGAGGGAGTCATTGGCCAGCCCGGCCCCGTGCAGCGCCGCGCCATGTCCAAGGCCATCACGCTGCTCGAATCCACCCGCACTGACCACCGCGCGCAGGCGGACGAGCTGCTGACCCAGCTGCTCCCGCACACCGGCAAGGCCTTCCGCCTCGGCATCAGCGGCGTGCCTGGTGTCGGTAAATCCACCTTCATCGAGGCGCTGGGCCTGTACCTCATCGGCCAGGGCCATCGCGTGGCCGTGCTCACCATCGACCCCTCCAGCACCGTCTCGGGCGGCTCCATCCTGGGCGACAAGACGCGCATGGAACACCTGTCGGTGCACGAAAAAGCCTACATCCGCCCCAGTCCGTCGAGCGGCACGCTGGGCGGAGTCGCAGAGAAGACGCGCGAGGCCATGCTGGTCTGCGAGGCCGCAGGCTACGACGTGGTGATCGTCGAAACCGTGGGCGTGGGCCAGAGCGAGATCGCAGTGGCGGGCATGACGGACATGTTTGTGCTCATGCAGCTGCCCAACGCGGGCGACGACCTGCAGGCCATCAAGAAGGGCGTGATGGAAATTGCCGACCTGGTGGTCATCAACAAGGCCGATATCGACAAAAACGCCGCCACGCGCGCCGAGGCGCAGATCACATCGAGCCTGCGCCTCTTGAGCCAGCACGGCAACCCCGAGAACGCACACCACAACGAAACGCTTTGGCACCCGAAGGTCGTGCAGATCAGCGCGCTGCTGGGGCAGGGCGTGGACAGCTTCTGGGCTGCCGTCACGCAGTTCCGCCAGCTGCAAACCGCCAACGGACGCCTGGCCACGCGGCGCGAGAAGCAGGCGCTGGCCTGGATGTGGGAGCGCATTGACGCAGGCCTCAAGCTCGCGTTTCGCCAGCACCCGCAGGTCAAAGAGCTGCTGCCCCAGATGCAGGCCGACGTGGCCGCCGGGCGCATTGCGGCATCGACCGCAGCAAGAAATCTGCTGCTAGCGCACACCCAACAAGCGCAAGCAGCTATCAAATAAATAGTAGACACCAACCCATTCACCAAAGGACGACCATGCAAGACATCCTGGAGCAACTGGAGAAAAAGCGTGCGCTGGCACGCCTGGGCGGCGGGCAAAAGCGCATTGATGCGCAGCACGCCAAGGGCAAGCTCACGGCGCGCGAGCGCATCGAGCTGCTGCTGGACGACGGCACGTTCGAAGAATGGGACATGTTTGTCGAGCATCGCTGCACCGACTTTGGCATGGAGGACAACAAGATCCCCGGCGACGGCGTGGTGACGGGCTACGGCATGATCAACGGCCGCCTGGTGTTCGTGTTCAGCCAGGACTTCACGGTGTTTGGCGGTGCTTTGAGCGAAACGCACGCCGAAAAAATCTGCAAGGTGATGGACCAGGCCATGAAGGTCGGCGCACCGGTCATCGGCCTCAATGACTCGGGCGGCGCCCGCATCCAGGAAGGCGTCGCGTCCCTCGGCGGTTATGCCGATGTGTTCCAGAAGAACGTGCTCGCCAGCGGCGTGATTCCGCAGATCAGCATGATCATGGGCCCCAGCGCTGGCGGCGCCGTGTACTCGCCCGCCATGACGGACTTCATCTTCATGGTCAAGGATTCGAGCTACATGTTCGTGACCGGCCCCGAAGTCGTGAAGACCGTGACGCACGAAGAAGTGACGGCCGAGGAACTGGGCGGCGCCGTGACGCACACCACCAAGAGCGGTGTGGCCGACATGGCCTTTGAGAACGATGTGGAGGCGCTGATGATGCTGCGCCGCCTGTACAACTACCTGCCGCTCAACAACCGCGAAAAAGCCCCGGTGCGCAAGAGCAACGACCCGGCCGACCGCATGGACCTGAGCCTGGACACCCTGGTGCCCGAGAACCCCAACAAGCCTTACGACATGAAGGAGCTGATCCTCAAGACCGTGGACGACGGGGACTTCTTCGAGCTGCAGCCCGAGTACGCCAAGAACATCCTCATCGGTTTTGCCCGCATGGAAGGCCAGACCGTGGGCATCGTGGCCAACCAGCCGCTGGTGCTGGCGGGTTGCCTGGACATCAAGTCGAGTATCAAGGCCGCGCGTTTTGTGCGCTTTTGCGACGCGTTCAACATCCCTGTGGTCACGTTTGTGGATGTGCCCGGCTTCATGCCCGGCACCAGCCAGGAGTACGGCGGCATCATCAAGCACGGCGCCAAGCTGCTGTACGCGTACGCCGAGTGCACCGTGCCCAAGATCACCGTCATCACCCGCAAGGCCTACGGCGGCGCGTACGACGTGATGAGCTCCAAGCACCTGCGCGGCGACGTGAACCTGGCCTGGCCCAACGCCGAGATTGCGGTGATGGGCGCCAAGGGCGCGGTGGAAATCATCTTCCGCGAAGACAAGAACGACCCCGTGAAGCTGGCCGCGCGCGAGGCCGAATACAAGCAGCGTTTTGCCAACCCGTTTGTGGCCGGTGCACGCGGCTTTATCGACGATGTGATCCTGCCGCACGAGACCCGCAAGCGCATCTGCCGGTCGTTGGTGATGCTGCGCGATAAGAAGCTCGAAAACCCGTGGCGCAAGCACGGGAACATTCCGCTCTAAGAAGAACAAGAACCCAGGAGATCACACATGTTCACCAAAATCCTGATCGCCAACCGTGGCGAAATCGCCTGCCGCGTCATCGCTACTGCCCGCAAGATGGGCATCGCCACCGTCGCCGTCTACTCCGACGCCGACAAGGAAGCCCGCCACGTCAAGCTGGCCGACGAGGCCGTGCACATTGGCGCCGCGCCGTCGCGTGAGTCCTACCTGCTGGCCGACAAAATCATTGCCGCCTGCAAGCAGACCGGCGCGCAAGCGGTGCACCCCGGCTACGGCTTCCTTTCGGAAAACGAAGCCTTTGCCAAGCGCTGCGAAGACGAGGGCATTGCCTTCATCGGCCCCAAGGCGCACTCGATTGCGGCCATGGGCGACAAGATCGCGTCCAAGAAGCTGGCCAACGAGGCCAAGGTCAACACGATTCCTGGCTACAACGACGCCATCGCGGGCCCCGAGCAGGCGGTGGAGATTGCCAAGGGCATTGGCTACCCCGTGATGATCAAGGCCTCGGCCGGGGGCGGCGGCAAGGGCCTGCGCGTGGCGTTCAACGACAAGGAAGCGTTTGAAGGCTTTGCCAGCTGCCAGAACGAGGCCCGCAACAGCTTTGGCGACGACCGCATCTTCATCGAGAAGTTCGTGCAGGAGCCGCGCCACATCGAGATCCAGGTGCTGGGCGATTCGCACGGCAACGTGATCTATCTGAACGAGCGCGAGTGCTCCATCCAGCGCCGCCACCAGAAGGTGATCGAAGAGGCGCCATCGCCCTTCATCAGCGACGCCACCCGCAAGGCCATGGGCGAGCAGGCGGTGCAACTGGCCAAGGCCGTGAAGTACCAGAGCGCGGGCACGGTGGAGTTTGTGGTCGGCAAGGACCAGGACTTCTACTTCCTGGAGATGAACACCCGCCTGCAGGTGGAGCACCCGGTGACGGAATGCATCACCGGCCTGGACCTGGTGGAGCTGATGATCCGCGTGGCAGCGGGCGAGAAGCTGCCCTTGACGCAAGCCGATGTGAAGCGTGACGGCTGGGCCATCGAGTGCCGCATCAACGCCGAAGACCCGTTCCGCAACTTCCTGCCGTCCACGGGTCGCCTGGTGCGCTTTCAGCCGCCGGAGGAAACCATGTTCCAGTCCGATACGACCAAAAAATTGGGCGTGCGGGTGGACACGGGCGTGTACGAGGGCGGCGAGATCCCCATGTACTACGACTCGATGATCGCCAAGCTCATCGTGCACGGCACGGACCGCAATGACGCGATCGCCAAGATGCGCGCAGCGCTCAACGGGTTTGTGATTCGCGGCATCAGCAGCAACATCCCGTTCCAGGCCGCGCTGCTGGCGCACCCCAAGTTTGTGACGGGTGACTTCAACACCGGCTTCATCGCCGAGAACTACGGCAAGGGCTTCCACGCCGAAGACGTGCCACACAGCGACCCGATGTTCCTAGTGGCGCTGGCCGCCTTCATGCACCGCCGCTACCGCGCACGCGCCTCGGGCATCAGCGGCCAGTTGGCGGGGCACGAGGTGAAGGTGGGCGAGGAGTTTGTGGTGGTCACGTTGGGCGCCGAAGGGCAGAACCAGCACCACGCGGTGACGGTGTCTGACTTTGAAGATAAATCGGGCTCCAGCGCCATCCAGGTGGGCGACAGCAGCTATCAGATCAGTAGCAACGCCACGCTGGGCCAGATCCGCGTGCAGGGCGCGTGCAACGGCCAGGGCTTCACGGCACAGGTGGAGCGCGGCGTGGGCAAGAACCCGCTGGCGCTGCGCATTGCGCACAACGGCACGCAGATCGACACGCTGGTGCTGTCGCCGCTGGGCGCCAAGCTGCACAAGCTGATGCCCTTCAAGGCGCCGCCAGATCTGTCCAAGTTTTTGCTGTCGCCCATGCCCGGCCTGCTGGTCGATGTGGCGGTGCAACCCGGCCAGAAGGTGCAGGCGGGTGAAAAGCTGGCGGTAATCGAGGCCATGAAGATGGAGAACATCCTCTTTGCCGCGCAAGACGGCGTGGTGGGCAAGATCACGGCGGGCAAGGGCGAGTCGCTGGCGGTGGACCAGATCATTCTGGAATTCCAGTGACGCGCCCTGCGGTCCCGCAACCCATCCATCCCCAGGGGCCTTGTGCCCCTTTTTTTGAATTTTTTTGGCCGTTACCGCGCATCCAGTAAGCGCTGATAGCTATCAAATCAGGAGTAATCATGACCCACCCCCAACGCCCGTTCAAAGTGCTGGGCATCCAGCAGGTCGCCATTGGCGGCACCGACAAAGAGCGCATGAAGACCCTGTGGGTGGACATGCTGGGCCTCACGCAGACCGGCACCTTCCAGAGCGAGCGCGAGAACGTGGATGAAGACATCCTGGCCATGGGCCAGGGCGCGTTCAAGGTCGAGGTGGACATCATGCAGCCGCTCGATATCGACAAAAAGCCCGCCGTGCACACCACACCGCTCAACCACATCGGCCTGTGGATCGACGACCTGCCCAAGGCGGTGGAGTGGCTGACGGCAAAGGGTGTGCGTTTTGCGCCCGGTGGCATCCGCAAGGGTGCGGCGGGGTATGACATCACCTTTTTGCACCCCAAAAGCAACGACGAGTTTCCGATTGCGGGCGAGGGGGTGCTGATCGAGCTGGTGCAGGCGCCTGCGGACGTGGTTGCGGCGCTGGGCTGAGGTTTTGCGGGGCTGCGGGCCGCCAACGGGGCCCAAGCCTGCTGCAACGTCGCTCATCTCCCTGCGGGGGCGGCGGCTGTTGCGCGGCAGATGGCTGCAGATAGGCCTATGTTCCCGCCACGGCGGTAAGGCCTGTTTTGCGCTCATGCCGAATGGCTAGCAAATGCTCCGAAAACGCTGGCTTCTGCGCTCAAAAAAACTGGCAATTGCCTGCTGTTGTGTGCGCCCTTTTGTTGGCACTTTTTGTGACCCTGCAGTGCGCGTTTGTACCGTTTTCTCCTCCAGAATCCGCCCCAGCCGCTGCGCACCCAGCCCCAACCCGATGAACCGGGTGGTGCGCGCCGAAGGATCGATGACCGAGTAAGCAACCCTGGCCCAAGGCTGGCAACCCGCCGCCGCAGGGCCAACGCCTAGATTGAAGGAACCCACCCGATGTCCGCCACCCTGGCTCCTACCGCTGCCTCCACCGTGCAGCCCGCACCTTCGTCTGTGCAACCGGTTCAATTGCACCGCCGCACCCCAGCACCCGCCGCACAGGGCCCTTGGTCGGTGGAGGCCATCCAGGCGCTGCTCGACAAACCTTTGATGGACCTGCTGTTCGAGGCGCAAACCGTGCACCGCCAGCACTGGCCTGCAGGCGACATCGAGCTGGCCACGCTGCTGTCGGTGAAAACCGGCGGCTGCCCCGAAAACTGCGGCTACTGCCCGCAGGCGGCCGAGTTCGACACGGGCGTGAAGGCCGAAAAGCTGATGGAAGTGGATGAGGTGGTGCGCGCCGCCCAGGCCGCCAAGGACGCGGGCGCCACCCGCTTCTGCATGGGTGCTGCCTGGCGTGCGCCCAAGGACCGCGACATTGAGAAAGTCAGCGCCCTGATCGGCGCCGTGAAGGGCCTGGGCCTGCAGACCTGCGCCACGCTCGGCATGCTCGAATCGCACCAGGCGCAGGCGCTGAAAGACGCGGGCCTGGACTACTACAACCACAATCTGGACACCGCCCCCGAGTACTACACCGACGTGGTCAGCACCCGCGCCTACCAGGACCGGCTGGACACGCTGCAGAACGTGCGCAGCGCGGGCATCAGCGTGTGCTGCGGCGGCATTGTGGGCATGGGCGAGGCGCCGGTGCACCGCGCGGGCCTGATTGCGCAACTGGCCAACCTGCAGCCATACCCCGAGTCGGTGCCCATCAACAGCCTGGTGCGCGTGCCCGGCACGCCGCTGGCCGACAGCGACCCCATCGACCCGTTTGACTTTGTGCGCGTGATTGCGGTGGCCCGCATCACCATGCCCAAGGCGCGCGTGCGCCTGTCGGCCGGGCGTCAGCAAATGGGCGAGGCGGTGCAGGCGCTGTGCTTCATGGCCGGGGCCAATTCGATCTTCTACGGCGACAAGCTGCTGGTGACGGGCAACCCCGATGTGGATGCCGATGTGCAGCTGCTGGCCAAGCTGGGGCTGAACGGCCACCGCACGACCACCACCGAGGCCGAGCACGCCCACCACCACGCCTGAGGCACGGCGCGCCGCGTCGGGATGGCGCTTACGGGCGCCACCGGTGGACGGACGGCCGTGGGAGGAGGGTGCTTGTGCGTGGCGCCGCTATGCGCCCGCTATGGGCCCGCTGGCGCCTGTAGGCGCTGCAGGTCGCCGCGCAGGCGCTGCACCTCAGAGCGCAGCTGGGCGTTTTCGCGCAGCAGGTCAAAGTCTTTTTGCAGCTGCTTGCGGTGCTCCACATAGACCATGAGGTTGCCCACGCGCAGCTTGAGCAGTTCGGGGTCGATGGGTTTGAAAACGTAGTCGATGGCGCCCAGGCTCAGGCCCTTGTGGCGGGCCATCTCGTCGGTGATGGCGGTCACGAAGATGATGGGCGTGTACTCGGAGGTGTGGTGCTCGCGCAGGCGGCGCGCCACCTCAAACCCGTCCATGCCGGGCATCATCACATCGAGCAGGATGACATCGGGCGGCGCGTCGGACTGGCAGATGCTGAGCGCCTTCTCGCCGCTCTGCGCCACCTTGACCTTGAAGCGGTCGCGGAACAGGCCCGCCATCAGCTGCAGGTTGTCGGGCGTGTCGTCCACCACCAGCAGGGTGGCGCGGTCGGCGCTGCCGTCGCCCTCCGGGGCGGGCTCGGCGGCAGGTGCTGCGGCCCCGCGTGTGAGCACGCGCTGCATGCGCTCCAGCAAACGGCGGGTGGTGAAGGGTTTGATCAGCAGGTCGTCAATGCCCAGCTGGATGGCCTTGGCGGCCGAGGCCCGGTCCAGCCCGCCCGACATGAGCAAAAAAGGCAGGCTGGCCAGGCGTGGCTCGGCCCGCATGGCTTCGAGCACCTCCAGGCCACTGTGCACCGGCATGTCGAGGTCGGCCAGGACCACCTGAACGGGCTCGGTGCGCAGGATCTGCAGCGCGCGCTGGCCGTCCTTGGCCTGCAGCACGCGGGCGAAACCGGCGGCTTCGAGCTGGCTGGCCAGGGCCTGGCGCATGGCACCGGCGCTTTCGGCCAGCAAGACGGTGGTTTGTGAAGCGTGCATGGGGTGCGTTGTGGTGCTGGCTCAGAGTTCGATGCGCTCGGCGGGCACGTCGGCGGCCAGGCGGTCGATCTGCGCCAGCAGGGCCGGTTCGCCATCGGCAAACCGCTGGGCAATGCGGCGGAACTCTTCAGACAGCGCGAGGAAGGCGTCCACCATGTCGGGGTCGAAATGGCTGCCCCGGCCGTCGCGGATGATCTCCACCGCCTGTTCGTGGGGGAACGCGGCCTTGTACACACGCTCGGAGATCAGCGCGTCGTACACGTCGGCCACGGCCATGAGGCGCGCCGACAGCGGGATGTTGTTGCCCATCAGGCCTTCGGGGTAGCCCGAGCCGTCCCACTTTTCCTGGTGGCTGTAGGTGATCTCCTTGGCGTAGCGGAAGAAGGGGTTGTCCTGCGTGGTATCGCTCTCTGCGGCCACGATGGCGTCGCGGCCCAGCGTGGTGTGGGTCTTCATGATCTCGAACTCTTCGGGCGTGAGCTTGCCGGGCTTGAGCAGGATGCGGTCCGGGATGCCCACCTTGCCGATGTCGTGCAGCGGGGCGGACTTGAAGATGGTCTCGATGTTGGTGTCGGTCAGCTCTTCCTTGAAGCGCGGGTGGTTTTGCAGGTGGCGGGCCAGCGCCTCCACATAGTGCTGGGTGCGCCGGATGTGGTTGCCGGTTTCGTTGTCGCGCGTTTCGGCCAGCGAGGCCATGGCGCGGATGGTGGCGTCCTGCAACTCGGCCAGCGCGCGGGTGCGGCTGGCCACTTCTTCTTCGAGCACGTGGTTGTGGTGGGCCAGGAAGTCGCGGGCGCGTTTGAGCTGCAGGTGGTTGCGCACCCGGGCCATCACGATGGCGGGGTTGACGGGTTTGGTGATGTAGTCCACCGCGCCCAGCTCCAGGCCGATACTTTCATCGTCCGCCGCGCTCATGGCGGTGAGGAAGATCACCGGGATGTCTTCGGTGTCGGGGTTGAACTGCAGGCGGCGCAGCACCTCGTAGCCGTCCATGTCCGGCATCATGATGTCCAGCAGGATCAGGTCGGGCTTGCTCTCGCCCGCCACGATCTGCAGCGCGCGTTCACCGCTGGGCGCCAGCTTGACCTTGTAATCCGTGCGCAGCAGGTCGCTCATCAGCGAGAGGTTGTCGGGGGTGTCATCCACCACCAGCACCGTGCATTTGCCGCTCAGCTCTATCGGGCTATTCATGAACCGGGTCCTCCTTGTTGTGGTTGCCGTGGATGCGGGTGGCGCGCAGTGCGGCCAGCGCTTCCACAAAGTCGTAGCTGTCCAGTGCCCGCTTTACCCCGGCATAGGCTGGGCCCAGCAGGGCCTTCAGGGTGGGGGTGGACTCCTTGAACAGTTCGATGGCGTCAGAGTCGTCGTCCGCCAGCAGGGCATCGAGCTGGGCCAGCAACTGCTGCGCGGCGGCGGTGTCGATGGGCGCCTGGGGCGCACCGGCGGCCGTGGCTGCACCAGCGTCGTCTTCAGGGGGCAGGGCTGTGCGCAGCGCGGCCACCAAGGCCTGGCAGGCAGCATCCACAGGGTTCAGTAATGTGTCGATGGTGGTCGCTGGCGCTTTCTGGCCAATGGCTTCTTCCACGGCCGCGGCCAGCTTGGCCAGCGGGGCTGCGCCAATAGTGCCCGCCGTGCCCTTGAGGGTGTGCATGGCGCGCAGCGCCTCGTCATGCTGCCCGGCCGCCAGTGCGGCGCGCGTGGCCTGCACAGCACCCGCCTGGCCGGCCACAAACTTGCGCAGCAGGCTTTCGTAGGCCGGGCGTTTGTCGAGCACGCGGCGCAGACCGGCGGCCACGTCCAGGCCCTCGATGCTGCGCAGCGGGTCGGGGGCATCGGCGACTTCGGAGGGCAGGGCGGCTGGTGGGGCTGTTTCTCCCAGGGGGGCAAATGCAGCAGCGCGCGGCGCGATCCATTGCAGCAGGCTGGCAAACAGCTCGTCGGGGTCGATGGGCTTGGCCAGGTGGCCGTTCATGCCAGCGGCAAGGCACAGGTCCCGGTCGCGGCTCATGGCGTTGGCGGTCATGGCCAGCACCGGCAGCTGGGCCCAGGCGGGGTTCTGGCGCAGCTGCCGCGTGGCAGTGAGTCCGTCCATCACCGGCATCTGCATGTCCATGAGCACGATGTCGTAGGGCGCGCGCGCCAGCATGTCCAGTGCGATCTGGCCGTTGTCGGCCACGTCCACCACCAGCCCGGCGCCTGCCAGCAGCTCGGCGCCCACCTGCTGGTTCAGGTCATTGTCGTCCACCAGCAGCACCCGGGCCCCCTGGATGGTGGCCAGGTTGGGGGCGCTGCGCGGGCCATGGCCCCGGTGGGCCTCGGCCGACAGGGCATGGCCACCCAGGGCGCGGATGGCCGTGTCAAACAACTGCGAGGGGCTGACGGGCTTGGTCAGCATGAGCCCGATGCCTGCGTTTTCCAGCTCTTTCTGCACATCGTCGCGGCCAGCGGCGGTGACGATGACCGAATGCGGTGGGTGGGGCAGCAGCGCCAGCGCGCGGTGGGTGGCAAAGCCGTCCATGCCGGGCATCTTCCAGTCCAGAAAAGCGATCTCGCAGGGGTGCCCGGCTGCATCGGCGGCGCTTGCCTTGGCCACCGCCTCTTCGCCCGAGCTGGCCGTGGTGACGGCAAAACTCATGCTGCCCAGCAGCCCGCCCAGAATCTGCCGCGCCTGTTCGCTGTCGTCCACCACCAGCACATGCCGCCCACGCAGGTCGGGCTCGGGCAGCAGGGGGCGCTGCGGGGCCGTGCCCAGGCCCAGCCGGGCCGTGAACCAGAAGGTGCTGCCCTGGCCCGGCGCGCTTTGCACGCCCACCTCGCCGCCCATCAGGTCTGCGAGCTTTTTGGAGATGGCCAGGCCCAGGCCGGTGCCGCCGTATTTGCGCGTGGTGGAGGTGTCGGCCTGCTCGAAGGAGCGGAACAGGCGCGACTGCTGTTCTTCGGTGAGACCGATGCCCGTGTCCTGCACCTCAAACCGCATCAGGATGCCCTCGGCATCGCGCGAGGCTTGGCTGACCCGCACGATGATCTCGCCCGCGTCGGTGAACTTGACGGCGTTGTTGGCGTAATTGACGAGGATCTGCCCCAGGCGCAGGGGGTCGCCGCGCAGGTTGTCGGGCAGGGCCGGGTCTACGTCGAACAGCAGCTCCAGGCCCTTGCTGGCCGATTTGCCGCTGATCAGGTTGGCCACGTTGTCGAGCACGCCGCGCAGCTCGAAGTCCACCACCTCCACTTCAAGCTTGCCCGCCTCGATCTTGCTGAAGTCGAGGATGTCGTTGATCAGGCCCAGCAGGTGCTGGCCCGAGCGCTGGATCTTCTCCACATAGTCGCGCTGGCGGGGCGAGAGGTCGGTGCCCAGCGCCAGGTGGCTCATGCCGATCACGGCGTTCATGGGCGTGCGGATCTCGTGGCTCATGTTGGCCAGGAAGTCCGACTTCATCTGCGAGGCGTCCTCGGCCTTGGCCCGGGCGATCTCCAGCTCTTCCTCATGCTCACGCAAAGCCACATTGAGCTGCTGCAGCTCGGCTGTGCGCTGGGCCACGCGGGCCTCCAGCGCCTCTTCGTTGCGCTTCAGGGCCTCCACCAGCTCGGCCTGCGCGGCCATGGCCAGAGACTTGGCCTTTTCGCGCTTGAGGAACTGCCGCGCCATGGCAAAGGCCAGCAAAAAGGTGAGCACGGCCTGGAAGGCCGTGAGCCCGGTGGTCAGCAGCGTCTGGTGCTTGACTTCGGCATTGCGCGAGTCGCCCAGCAGGGCCGATACCCGCGAGGCGTTCAGCGACAGTTCCTGGACGGTGTCGCGCAGGGTGTCCAGCTCGGCGCGCAGCAGCCGCATGTGCTGCTGGCTGGAGGCCAAGTCCACACTGGCGCCAAAGTGGTTGTCGCCCGCCGCCACAAACTTCTGCAGGGCCGCCAGCGCCTGGGCGTAGATGGGCTCTTCCTGCATCAGCGTGCGCGCGGTGCCGCTCTCCAGCGCGCTGAAGCGGCTCAGGAACAGGTCGTAGCGCAGCTCCAGCCGGTCCATGGGAATACTTTTCGGGTCCAGTTCGAACTGGTGCAGCGCATGGTCGAACTTTTCGTACTCGACGTTGAGCTGCAGAAAGGACCACAGCGCATTCACATCGCCACGCCGCATGACGGCTTCGACGCTGCGGTACTGGTGGTACTGCACGGCCGCAATGGCCACATAGGCCAGCACCAGGCCTGCAATGATGAGCCGCAGGATGTGTTTGCTGCGCAGCATGCGTGGGGGGGGTGCGGGGCCTGGCCGGGCTGCAGGCTACCTGATGCGCAAGGCGTTGAGCTGCCAGGCCGCACGGTTGTAGTACAGCTCGCTGCGCAACTCGGCCTTGGTGTCGAAGGGGTAGACGATGAACAGCGGGCCTTTTTCACGCACGGGCATGGGCCGGTTGTTCATGAGCCGGGCCACGATCACGTCGTGGCGGGTGGCGTCGTCCAGCGGGATCTCGGTCTTGTAGTCGTTCAGGGCCACGGCCGTGATCTTGCTGCCCTTGGCGCCCACAGCGGCGAGCACGTCGCGCAGCAAGGGGCCGGTGAAGGTGACGGCATTGGGGTACCAGGGGGTCTGGGTGGAGAAGCTGTGCTGGGGCAGCTTCTCCAGCATCTTCATGTCGAACTGCGCCTGCTGGCCCTGGTTGGTGTGGGTGATGGCGCCTTCGATGGTCAGCACCACCGGGCCAGTGGCCTTGTCCAGCGCCTGCGCGGTGGTGCCATACAGCGCGCATGCACCGACGGCAATGCCCATCAGCCAGACAACAGCACTCCGGCGTGTCTTCAAAAGACCTGAATGCATGGCGATCCCCCCTTTTTTTGCAACAGTCTCATGGATAGACGCACAAAATGTAAACCGATTTATAACAACCGGTCGCTGTTTCGGTGTGGGCGGTGTGTCGCACGCGTACTACGCCGTGGCACAGGGCGGGCCTGCGCAAAGATCGGCCATGAGCCTGTGGCTGCACGGTACTGGAAGACGCTGGGTTGTGCCAGATTTATTTGCCCGCTGGCAGCGGGCGGTGCGTCTCCATGGTCAGAGAAGGCAAGGGCGCAGCCCCTCGCTGGCGAGGGATCAGGTGTTGCCTGCCGCCAGGGTGTCCCAGGCCTTCAATGCTTCGGCGGTGTACATCAGCGCGGGGCCTCCGCCCATGTAGACACACACAGCCAGCATTTCCTCCAGCTCGGTGCGGGTGGTGCCCAGTTTTTGCAGTGCCTTGACATGAAAACCAATGCAGCCCGAGCAGCGCTGGGTGACGCCGATGGCCAGGGCGATCAACTCTTTGTGTTTGCTGCTCAGCGCACCTTCGGCCATGGAGGCCTGCGCCAGCTGTGCGAAGCCCCGCATGGTGTCGGGCTGGGCCTTGCGGAAGGTCGCCAGACTCTCGTTGATGCCCTGGATGAGGCCAGCGTGGTCAAAAGTGCTCATTCCTTGTTCCTTGTGGTGCTTTGGGTGCTTGCGTGCGGCTGTGCCGCGCGCGGGGTTGGCTTACTTCTTCATGGGGCAGGTGTTGATGCCCAGCAGCGTGTAGGCGGGGCAAAAACGGAACAGGCCGGTGGCCAGGGGCAAAGCGCCCAGCCAGCCCCACCATCCAACAGTGCCGGTGGCGGCAAGGGCAATCAGCACAAGGCCTGCGGCGATGCGCAGCACACGGTCGAGGGTTCCAACGTTTGTGTTCATGGTGTTTCCTTTGGTGCGTGGTGTTTTTTGGGGAATGGGCCGGGTCACAGCGCGTTGACCGGAATCTTGAGATAAGCCACGCCGTTGTCTTCAGTGGGCGGCATGGCGCCGGCGCGGATGTTGACCTGCACCGAGGGCAGGATCAGCGTGGGCATCTCCAGCGTGGCATCGCGCCGGGTGCGCAGAGCCACAAAGGCCTCTTCGCTCACGCCGTCATGCACGTGGATGTTGTGTGCGCGCTGGTCGGCCACCGTGGTCTGCCAGGCGGTGGCGCGCCCGGCCGGCGGGTAGTCGTGGCACATGTAGAGCCGCGTTTCGGACGGCAAGCTCAGCAGCTTGCGCACCGACTGGTACAGGTGGTGCGCGTCGCCACCAGGGAAGTCGCAGCGTGCCGTGCCCACGTCGGGCATGAACAGTGTGTCGCCCACAAACACGGCATCGCCCACCTGGTAGGCCATGCAGGCTGGGGTGTGGCCGGGCACGGCGAGGGCCTTGGCCTCCAGCTGGCCGATGCGGAACACTTCGTTGTCGTGCAGCAGGTGATCGAACTGGCGGCCATCCGGGCGGAACTCGGGCTCCAGATGGAACACGGCCTTGAACACATCCTGCACCTGGGTGATGGCGGCGCCAATGGCGATGCGCCCCCCCAGCTTGTTGCGCAGATAGTGTGCGGCCGACAGGTGATCGGCATGCGCGTGGGTCTCCAGGATCCACTGCACGGTGAGGCCGTGGGTCTGTACAAACTCGATCAGGCGTTCGGCGGAATGCGTGCGGGTGCGGCCGGACTTGGGGTCGTAGTCCAGCACCGAATCCACCAGGGCGCAATGGCCGCCGGGCTGGTCATAGACGACATAGCTCACCGTCCAGGTGGCGTCGTCAAAGAAGGCCTGTATCTGGGGTTTCATCGCTTCTTTCCTCAGTTTTCAATTTCGATGAAGATAGTTTATTGACTTATAAATTGTTAGTCAATAGAATATCAACAACGAAATTGAAGAGGAGTGCACATCCATGCTCACCGAGATACCCATCGAACTGGAAACCTTGCGCAGCTCGGCCGACAGCGCCTGTCGCCTCATGAAGGTGCTCTCCAATCCCGACCGGCTGCTGCTGCTGTGCCAGCTCAGCCAGGGCGAGAAGAGGGTGGGCGAGCTGGAGGAGTTGGTCGGCATCTCCCAGCCCACCCTGTCCCAGCAACTGGGGGTGCTGCGCGAAGAAGGCCTGGTGAACACCCGCCGCGAAGGCAAGAACATTTACTACCAGATCGCCAGCCCGCAGGCGCTGGCGGTCATGAATGTGTTGTTTGAACAGTTTTGCGGGCCTGCACAAGGCCCCGCCGAGGAGGATCAGAAATGCTGATCGACTGGACCCATTTCACCCCCTGGAGTGCCCTGGCCGGGGGCGTTCTTCTGGGCCTGGCATCGGCGCTGTTTGTGCTACTGCATGGCCGCATTCTGGGCATCAGCGGCATTGTGGGCGGTTTGTTGCGGCCCAAGGCAGGGGATACAGGCTGGCGCCTGGCCTTTGTGCTGGGCATGCTGGTGGCCCCTGGGCTGTACTGGTTGTTTGCTGGCGCAACGGCGCCGCGCATTGATGCCGGCTGGGGTGCGGTGGTCGCCGCCGGGCTGCTGGTGGGCGTGGGCACACGCTATGGATCAGGTTGCACCAGCGGCCATGGTGTGTGCGGGCTGTCGCGCCTGTCACCCCGGTCCCTTGTTGCCACCCTGGCCTTCATGGGCGCGGGCTTCCTCACAGTGTTTCTTGTCCGGCATGTGCTGGGCTGATGCCACACAACCCATGGAGCATGGACATGAAAAAAACCTTGGTGAAAAGCCGAATTTCTGAATTTTTGGTGGGCTTGGTGTTTGGTCTGGGCCTCATCGTGTCGGGCATGACCGACCCCGGCAAAGTGCTGGGCTTTCTCGACCTGGCAGGCCTGTGGGACCCTTCACTGGCTTTTGTGATGGGCGGTGCGATTGCCGTCGGCCTGTTCGCGTTTGCCTTGGCCAAGAAGCGCACGACCAGCTTTCTGGGGGGCGCCATGCACCTTCCCACCTCCCGCGACATTGATCGCCGCTTGGTGGTCGGCAGTCTGGTGTTTGGTGCCGGCTGGGGCCTGGCGGGCTTCTGCCCGGGGCCGGCCATTGTGTCGGCCGGGGCTGGGCAGCCCAAGGCCATCGTGTTTGTGCTGGCCATGCTGGCAGGCATGTGGCTGTTTGAAATGGCCGAAGGCCGCATGCGGCGCACTCCCAACCAGCAAGCAGGAGCACTTTGACATGGGCATGCAGATCATTGCTTTGACGCCTGACTTTGCGGTGTCGCCGCAATTGCTGGCTGAGGACTTCGCCTGGGTGTCTGTCCAGGGGTTCAAGACGCTCATCAACAACCGGCCAGACGGGGAGGGTGGAGACGCCCAGCCCACCAGCCATGCGCTGGAAGAGGCCGCCCGCGCCGCCGGGTTGCACTATGTGTATCTGCCGGTGGTGAGCGGTGCGATCACCCCGGAGCAGGTGCAGGCCCTGCACAACGTGCTGGCTGCTGCACCAAAGCCCATGCTGGCCTTTTGCCGATCGGGTGCACGGTCTGCCCAGCTGTTTGGCCTGGCCCAGCAACTGGGCTGAGAGCCTGAGCACCTCAGAAAAACGAGAAAAAAATCAAAGGCCGTCGCATGCAATTCATGCCCAGCTGGATGCGCAACTACCAGCGGTCCTGGCTCTCGGGGGACCTGGTGGCGGGTGTCATCGTCACAGTGATGCTCATTCCGCAGAGCCTGGCCTACGCGCTGTTGGCGGGGCTGCCCCCTGAAGTCGGCCTGTACGCCAGCATTCTGCCCATCGTTGCTTATGCGCTGCTGGGGTCGAGCATGACGCTGGCGGTGGGCCCCGTGGCGGTGGCTTCGCTCATGACGGCGAGCGCGTTGCAGCCACTGGCGGCAGCGGGTTCTGCAGAGTATGTGGGGCTGGCCATGCTTCTGTCCCTTTTGTCAGGGGGCATGCTGCTGCTGTTCGGCCTGCTGAGACTGGGGTTTCTCGCTCACTTTCTGAGCCATCCGGTCATCAGCGGATTTATCTCGGGCTCGGCCATCCTGATTGCGGTGGGCCAGCTCAAGCACCTGATGGGCGTGAAAGCAGGGGGCGGCAATGTGCTGGACACATTGCTGCAGCTAGCGCACGCGGTGCCTCACACCAACGGCGTGACTTTGGGCATTGGCGCCGGGAGCGTGTTGTTTTTGCTGCTGGCGCGCAAGTCCCTTGCACCTTGGCTGGTGCGTGCAGGGGTAGATGCCAAGTTGGCAGAGCTTGCTTCCAAGCTTGCCCCCATGCTGGCAGTACTGGTCACCACAGCGCTAGTGGCCGCGCTGCGCTGGGACGAATCCGCTGGCGTCAGCATTGTGGGCGCCGTGCCGCAAGGGTTGCCCATGCTGGCTTTTCCTCCGGTTGCAGCGTCGGCCATTGGCCAGCTGTGGCTGCCTGCGCTGCTTCTCTCCCTGGTGGGGTTTGTCGAAAGTGTGTCGGTGGCGCAATCGTTGGCGCTCAAGCGCCAGCAGCGCGTACAGCCCAACCGCGAGTTGCTGGGCCTGGGCGCCGCCAACGTGGCCAGCGCCTTGTCGGGTGGTTTCCCCGTCACCGGCGGTTTTGCGCGCTCGGTGGTCAATTTCTCGGCCGGGGCCAACACACCCTTGGCGGGCGTGGTGTCTGCCATGCTCATGGCAGTGGTCATCGCGGCGCTCACCGGCCTGTTCCACTACCTGCCCCATGCAGTGCTGGCAGCCACCATCATCGTGGCGGTGGTGTCGCTGATCGATATGCAGACCCTGCGCGAAGCCTGGCGCTATGACAGGGCCGATGCCTGGTCGCTGCTGGCCACTGCGGGCGGTGTGATCGTCTGGGGGGTGGAGGTGGGCATCCTGATGGGAGTGGGCCTGTCGCTGGGCACCTTGGTCTGGCGCAGCAGCCACCCGCACATCGCGGTGGTGGGGCGTGTGCCTGGCACCGAGCATTTCCGCAACATCGCGCGCCACCCTGTGGCGACCGAGCCTGAGCTGATTGCGGTGCGCGTGGATGAAAGCCTGTACTTTGCGAACTCGGAGGTTCTGCAGGACACCATAGAAAGCCTGGTCGCAGCCCAGCCCCGCACCCGCCACGTGCTGCTGGTGTGCTCAGCCATCAACCAGATCGACGCCACTGCGCTGGGGGTGCTCACCGATCTGGAGAGCAGCCTGGCCCGGCGCGGCATTGCACTATTGCTCTCGGAGGTCAAAGGCCCCGTGCTGGACCGCCTGCAGAAAACAAGCTTGGGTCAAAACCTGCAGGGACGGGTGTTCTTGAGCACACACCAGGCCTTTGAGTCCGTGCGTCAAAACACAGCCACCCCGATGGCTGGCGGCGAAAAGCAGGTTGCCCCATCGCTTTAGTCGAGGCGTCTGTATTGCGCGCAGTCTGCCTTCAGCGCTTGCCAGCGTGGTAGCGCAGGGTGTCCAGCGCCATGGCAAAGCCTGGCTCGGCCGCCTTGGCATCTTCGTCAGCCACCTGCGTCATGATGATTGCAGTGGTTCCATCCAGCGCGGCCTTGAAGAAGCGCGCTTCATGCGGCAGGTTCTGGCCCAGCATGCTGACCACAAAGCGCTGCGAAACCCCTTTGTTCTCTTTGCCCGCCACCTGGCGGGTAATGGGCGTGGCCGTCACCGGGCCCATGCGGGCCTGCTGCGCGGTGTTGGCCCGGGCGGCATCCGCGCGGTTGCGCGCAGCAGCGGCCGCAAACTTCTCAATGTCCTGGCCCGAAAAAAACGGGCTGAACATCAAGGTCACAACCGCCTCGTTCGGCCCCTCCAGATCGATGCTGCGCATGCGGGTTTCGTCCTGCGCGACCACGTCTTCCGTCACTTTCCAACCCACGGGGTGTTCAAAGCTCACGCCGTCCTTGTTGTATACCAAGGGTGGCGCCGCGTGAGCAGGAGCCAGTCCACTGGCGAGTAATAGCGCCAGGACAGCCAGACACAAAGCCAGTTGGAAAGCCGCAGTACGGCGGAGCAGGCGAAGGGAATGCATGGTTGAGAGAGTGGGGAACAGCTGGAAATTTTCGCATGGGCGCCATGCCCGGGTTTTGAAGCAAGACGGAACGGCCTTGTTCGATAGGTTTGATATTTTACATAATATACATCGTATCAACTATAGGCTGTCCTTTACGAACGCCACAAACCAGCCCAACTGCACCGTCTTTCCCTATGATGGCCCACCTACCGACCACAAGGCGCCATGAACATCGACACCACGTCTTTGATCCGGGACATGGGCATGAACGCGGGCCTGCTGTGTTTTCTGGCCGCGCTGTACAGCATTGTCCTGAGCGGGCTGCGCCATCCCGATCTGAGCATCCGGAAGGCGCGGCAACGGTGGTTGCCCTGGATCACGGGGTTCATGTTTGGGCTGACCGGTATCCTGACCATGCTCGTGCCGCTGCGGCTGGCCGAAGGCGTGATTGTTGATGCCCGGCTGGTGATGGCCGGCCTGGCCGGTGCCTATCTGTCGCCCCTGGGGGCCGTGTTGTGCGCGGCGGTGCTGGGGGCTTACCGGCTCAGCCTGGGGGGCATTGGCAGCGGCCCGGCCATGGTCGGGATTGTGCTGACCACGGGCATCGGGTGGCTCTGGCAGCGCTACAGGCCTTACTTTTCTCGGCAGCGCTTTGGCGCCTGGTCCGATGGGTTCTGGCTGGTCGGGCTTGGCTTCAGCCTGGCGGCGGGCGGCATGCTCGCGATACAGACCTTGCCGCCAGAGATCGCACGGGCCGTTACTGCGCGGTCCTGGATGGCCGTGGTGGTGATCTATCCCATCGGCACGGTCCTGCTGGGGTTTCTGCTGGACAACACGCAAAAGCTCAACCAGCGCGAAGAAGCCCTGGAGCAGACGGCCGACACCTTGAAGACCATGCTCGCCGAAGCGCGCCAGGCCGCCAGCGTGTTTATCAACAGCAAGGACACCATCGCCATCGTGCAGCCGGATGGCACCGTGCTGGATGTCAACCCGACCTACACCAACGTGCTGGGCTACTCGCGCGAAGAGCTGATTGGCAAGTCGTCCGCCGTCCTGCGCATTGACGAAGGGGGCGACGCCACCTTCCTGCGCCGTGTGGCGCAGGCCATCGAGCGGGACGGCCGCTGGCATGGCGAGCTGGTCCGGCGCCGCAAGAATGGGGAGGCTTTTGTGTCCGAGGTCACTATCGAAGGCATCAAGGACGCGGACGGCGTGGTGCGCAAGTGGGTGTCGGTGGGCAAGGATGTGACCGAACAGCGCCGCCTGGAGCAGGCGCTGCAGCAGTTTGGCAACTACGACGCCCTCACCGGCCTGTCCAGCCGCCGCCTGTTTGCTAAGGAACTCAACGCGGCCCTCCAGAAACACACCGACGCCGCCGGCATCCTGGTTCTGTGCCTGCTGGACATCGACCAGTTCAAGGACCTGAATGAGCAATGGGGCCAGCCGCTGGCGGACCAGTTCCTGCGCGTGTTTGCGCAGCGCCTTCGGGCCGAGGCTGGGCCGGACAACCTCATTGGCCGCATTGGCGGTGACGAGTTTGCCGTGGCACTGAAAGACTGCGCACATGCCGAGGCCGCCCTGCAACGGCTGGAGGCCCTGCGCCAGGCCCTCGCGCGGACGGCGGTGCTGGACAACGCGCAACTGCGCCTGACCTGCAGCGCCGGGGTCACCTTCTACCCCGACGATGTGGCCGACGCTGACGGCCTGATGCGCCACGCAGACCTGGCGCTGTATGCGGCCAAGGAGCAAGGCAAGGACCGGATCGTGGTGTTCGACATCCAGCAGGGCCAGCGCGTGCAGGCGCGCAGGCACACGGCCAAGCTGGTCGAAGATGCCTTGCTGCAAGGCGAGATGGAGCTGTTCTTCCAGCCCAAGGTCAGGATCTCCGATGGGCAGGTCATTGGGGCGGAATCACTGATCCGGTGGCACCACCCCGAGCGGGGGTTGCTGGCGCCGGGCGCTTTTATGGATGACATCGTGGGCACCCCTGCGGCCAGCAAGCTCGACTACTGGGTGCTGTCCGCCGCGTTCAAGGCCGGTCTCACCCTCGTCGCCCAGGGCAGCCCCCTGCCCTTGAGCATCAACGTCGCTGTGTCCACGCTCATCGACAGCCGGTTTCAGCAGGAAGTCGGCCGACTCCTGCGGCAGCACCCTTCCCTGCCCCAGCCGTTTCTGGAGGTCGAGCTGCTGGAGACCGAGACCTTCAACGACCTCTCGGCCGTGGCCTACGTCATCCAGGGGCTGGACGAGCTGGGCGTGCAGTGCTCCATCGACGACTTTGGCACGGGCTATTCGTCGCTCACCTACCTGCAGCGCCTGCCTGCGCAGATCGTGAAGATCGACCAGTCCTTCGTGCGCGACATGCTCAACGACGAGCGCGACCGCGCCCTGGTGCGCGGCATTGTGAGCCTGGCCCATGCGTTCCACCGCACGGTGGTGGCAGAAGGCGTGGAAACCCCGGCCCATGCCGAGGCCCTGCGTGAGCTGGGGTGCGATGGCCTGCAGGGCTATGGCATTGCCAGGCCCATGCCGCTGCCGGATCTGGTGCGCTGGATCCGGGCGTGGCAACCCTCACCTGAGTGGGGCGGCGCCGGGGAGCCTGTGCGCTGACCGTTGGCCGCACTTTTCACGCGCTGGCGACAAAGCAAAACTACTCCGCTTGTGGCGCTGCCCTCCTCCCCCAGCCGCTACCATCCACGCCCATGAATCCTTCAAGCCCTGCCCCTTCCCTCCCGTCTTCCATCTACTTTGGCCACACAGGCCGCGTCTGCATCGTCACCGGTGGCGCACAAGGCATTGGCGAAGCCTGCGTGCGCCGGTTTGCCGCCGAAGGTGCCAAGCCCGTCATCGTGGATGTGGACGACGCGCGCGGCCAGGCCTTGGCGGCAGAGCTGGGGGCGCTGTATGTGCGCTGTGATGTGGGCGACAAGGCCCAGGTGGATGCATTGGTGGCCCAGGTGCTCGCAGCGCATGGGCGCATTGATGTGCTGGTGAACAACGCGGGCATCTTCCGCGCGGCAGACTTTCTGGAGGTGACCGAGGCGGACTTTGACGCCGTGCTGCGGGTCAACCTCAAGGGCTCGTTCTTGGTCGGCCAGGCGGTGGCGCGGGCCATGGTCACGTCAGGTGGTGGCGCCATCGTCAACATGAGCTCGGTCAACGGTGTGCTGGCCATTCCCAACATCGCCAGCTACAACGTGAGCAAAGGCGGCGTGAACCAGCTCACGCGCGTGATGGCGCTGGCGCTGGCCGACAAGAACATTCGCGTGAACGCTGTGGCCCCCGGCACCATCGCCACCGAGCTGGCCGCCAAGGCGGTGTTGACCAGCGACGAAGCAAAACGCAAGATCATGAGCCGCACGCCCATGAAGCGCCTGGGCCAGCCGTCGGAAATTGCCGACGTGGTGGCCTGGCTGGCCAGCGACGCTGCCAGCTACGTCACGGGCGAGATCGTGACGGTGGACGGCGGGCGCATGACGCTCAACTACACCGTGCCGGTGCAATGAAATGCTATTTTATTGATAGCTTAAAAGGCAATACCATCAGGCGGTAGGGCCGTTTTTTATTCATATTTCAAGCCTGTGCCACGCGCCGCAGCAGCCCCGACATGCTGCGCGGCCAGCCCACCCGGCCAAACCAGGCACCGCCTGCGATGGCCCAGGCGTTGATCAGCCCATACAGCACCAGCGCCCCGCCCTGCGCAACAAACACCGCCTGCAGGCCGCCGCCCCAGCGCAGGGCCAGCCAGCCCCCGGCCACGGCCACTGCCAGCCGCGCGATGTTGCCGATCACCGGCCACATCAGGCGCCCTGCCCCTTGCGAGGCAAAGTACAGCACCAAGCCCAGGCCGAAGAAACCATAGACCGGGCCGACGGTGCGCAGATAGAGCGCGCCGGATTCGAGCATGGCCGAGTCGCTGTTGAAAAGCCGCAGCCAGGTCGCAGGGTACGCGGCGGCCCAGAGCCCGATGGCCTCGGCCATGGCAAAGGCCATGGTGGCGCCGATCCAGGTGGCGCGCAGGGCCCGCTCGCGCTGGCCCGCGCCAATGCAGGTGCCGACCATCGCCACCAGGGGCGCGCCCAGGCCAAACACCAGGGGCACCAGCAGGTATTCAAGCCGCGACGCCGTGCCATAGCCCGCAATGGCCGCTGTGCCAAAGCCGCCCACCAGCGCCGTTGTCACGCCAATCGCGAGGTTGGTGGCCACGGTGGAGACCGTGCCCACCAGGCCCACGCGCAGGATGTCCTTGAACAGCGCCCAGCGAAAACGGATGTGCGCCAGCGACGGCCGCAGCAGGCTGCGTGGCGACCACAGGTAGGCCGCCAGAACCGCGCTGCCCACCGCGTAATACGCCATCAGCGCAATGGCACCGCCCGCAATGCCCAAGCCCGGCAGCGGGCCCCAGCCAAAGATCAGCAGCGGCGACAGCGGCACCAGCACGACGGCGCCCAGCACCGTCACATACGCAGGCACAGCCATGTTGCCCGTGCCGCGAATCACGGCCGAGAGGGTGTTGAACAGCCAGACCAGCACCGCGCCCGCAAACACCCAGTTGGAGTAGACCAGCGCCGCCTCCAGCGCCCCGCCCGTGCCGCCCATGTGGGTGTAGAGCCAGCGCCCTCCTCCCACCACGCCCACGGTGAAGACCAGCGCAAACACCGCCGCAATGGCCAGCGCGTGCAGCACCAGCGCATCGGCATCGTCACGCCGCCGTGCGCCCAGCGCGCGCGCAATGGCCGAGGCAATGCCGCCGCCCATGGCACCGGCCGAGGTCATCTGCATGAGCATGACCACCGGGAACACCAGCGCCATGCCCGCCAGCGCGTCGGTGCCCAACTGGCCCACGAAGTAGGTCTCGATCAGGCCCACGCCCGCCTGGGCCAGCATGACCAGCACATTGGGCATGGCCAGGCGCAGCAAGGTGGGGGCGATGGGCGCCTCCAGCAGCATGCGCGTGCGCGGGTCCAGCGCTTGGGCGGCCGATGCGGTGCTCATGAAGCCGCCCCAGTTGCTGCGGTGGGTGCGGTTGCTGCGCCGGGCCGCCGTGGCACCACGATGCGCACGGTGGACAGCTGCAGCACGTCGCCATGCTGGTTGCGGGTTTCGCTGCGCACCGTGACCATGCCCCGGTCAGGCTTGGATTTGGAGGGCTGGATCTCCATCACTTCGCTCACCACATGCAGCACATCGTTGGCGCGGGTGGGACGGGGCCAGCTGATCTCGGCCCCCGCACCGATGATGCCGCCCGCAATCGGCAGCCCCGTGGTCACCTGCAGCCGCATGGTGATGGCCGCCGTGTGCCAGCCGCTGGCAGCCAGCCCGCCAAACAGAGTGGCGCGCCCTGCGGCATCGTCCAGGTGAAAGGGCTGGGGGTCGAACTGCGCTGCAAATGCCTTGATCTGGGCCTCGTCCATCGCGTGTTCGCCGCTGGTGTAGCGGTCGCCCATGGCCATGTCGTCCAGGTACAGCGGGGTGTGCGTTTCGGGCAATGCGGCGGCTGCCGCCAGGGTGGAAGTCATGGCAGGTTGCTTTCGATGTCGAAGAAAAATGCGTGGGGCGGTCAGGCCGCAGCGGCAGCGGTCCGGCGCGGCAGCGGCGATTCGCGGATGGGCAGGTTCACCAGCGCGGCCCCGGCAGCCAGCGCGATGTCGATGTACCAGACCCAGTCGTAGCTGCCCGTGGCCTGGAAGACGCTGCCGCCCAGGTAAGCGCCCAGAAAACCGCCGATCTGGTGCGACAGCATCACGATGCCAAACAGCATCGCCATGTTGGCCGTGCCAAACATCTTGGCCACCAGGCCCGCTGTGGGCGGGACGGTCGAGAGAAACGTGATACCCATCACCGCAGCAAACACCAGCACCACGGTGGGCGTTTTGGGCGCAAGCAAAAAGACGAGCACCGCGATGCCGCGTGTGGCGTACAGCAGCGCCAGCAGCGACTTCATACGCCAGCGCCCCACCGCCCAGCCCATGGCCAGGCTGCCGACGATGTTGAACAGCCCGATCACGGCCAGCGCCCAGCCGCCCACCTCGGGGGCCAGCCCGCAGGAGGCGATCACGCCCGGCAGATGGGTGGCCAGGAAGGCCACATGAAATCCGCAGACCAGAAAGCCCGCCGCCAGATAGCGGTAGCTGGGCGTGGCCAGCGCCTGGGCAATGGCCTCGCGCGCAGTCAGCGCCTTCTGGCCCGATGCGGCAGCGGCCTGCGCCGCCAGCGCGTTGGAATTGCCCTTGAGCACCCACACCGCAGGCAGCGCCAGCAGCACCAGCACGCCCAGCCACTGCATGGCGTTGGCCCAGCCCACGGCGGCCGTCAGGCTGATGGCGATGGGCGCCATCACAAACTGCCCGAACGAACCACCCGCGTTGACGATGCCGCTGGCCAGCCCGCGCTTGTGCGCAGGCACCAGCCGCGCGGTGGCCGCCATCAGCACCGAGGGGCCCGCCATGCCCGCCCCGCCCGCTGCCAGCACGCCAATCGCAAAAATCAGCCCGGCGGTGGTCGTCATGTAAGGGGTGATGAAGGTGCCCAGCGCCACCAGCGCCACACCCAGCAGGATGACGCGACCGGTGCCGATGCGGTCGGCCACCGCCCCGGCAAACGGCTGGGTCAGGCCCCACCACAGCTGGCCAAAGGCAAACGCCAGGCTGATGCTGCCAATGCCCAGCGCGGTGGAGGTGTTCAGCGCCGAGAGGAACAGGCCCATGGTCTGGCGTGTGCCCATGGTCATTGCAAAGGTGCCTGCGGCGGCCAGCAGCACCAGCCACAGGGCGATGGTGGGTGCGGCCGACTTGCTGGGGGTGGGCTGGGTGTCAGTCGTCATGGCCGGTCTCCGGATGGGGCAGCGCAGCCAGCAGCTGCAGTGAGTCGTCCACCAGCGCATGCAGCGCCACCACGCGGTCTGCGCCCAGGGCATCGTTCAAGGCCAGCTGGGCGGCTTTCCAGTGGCGCTGGGCCTCGGCACGTTTGTCGCGGCCCGCGTCGGTGATGTGCACCAGGCGGCTGCGCGCGTCGGCGCCCGCCTCCAGCGTCACCCAGCCCGCGTCCACCAGCGGGCGCAGGTTGCGGGTGAGTGTGGATGCGTCCATCTTCATCTCGGCCGCCAGATCGCCCGGGCGGATCGGCCCGAGCTTGAGCACATGCGACAGCAGCGAATACTGCGTGGTCTTGAGCCCGCAGCGGGCCATTTCCACGTCGTAGTGGTTGGCCACACGGCGCATGAGCTGGCGCAGCTTGAAGTTGGTGCAGCCCTGCGGCACTGCAATGGTTGCGGCAGAAGCGCCAAGGCGCTGGGGGCTGGTATCGGCTTGCATGAATTTAATTGTATCTGCAATAATTGCATATGCAAGTCATCAGTTTCAACCACGGCACCGACCAGGACACCCCATGACCCAACACAACCACCTCGAACACTGGCTGGCGCAGGAGCGCGACATCCTCGCCACCCTGGACGCGGGCCCCGGCCCGGGCGTGGCCCGGCGCGAGCAGATTGCGCACCTGAACGGCCTGCAGCAGATGCAGGCCATGCTGCGCGGCGAGCTGCCCTATGCCGCCATTGCCAAGACGCTGGATTTCTTGATTGTGGAAGTGGGCGACGGCACGGCCATCTTCCAGGGCACGCCGCGCGCAGAACACCTCAACCCCATGGGCACGGTGCATGGCGGCTGGTTTGCCACCCTGCTCGATTCGGCCCTGGGCTGCGCCGTGCACACGCGCATGGAGCCTGGGCGCGGCTACACCACGGCCGAGCTGGGCATCAACCTCGTCAAGGCCATCACCCCCAAGGTGCAGCGCGTGCGCGCCGAAGGCCGCGTGATCCACAGCGGGCGCCAGCTGGCAACGGCCGAAGCTCGCCTGGTGGGGCCGGACGGCACGCTGTATGCCCACGCCACCACCACCTGCTTGGTCTTTGACATGCCTGCACAATCGAAGGGATGAAATTCCTCCACACGATGCTGCGCGTTGGCAACCTTCAACGCTCGATTGATTTCTATACCCAAGTCCTCGGAATGCAGCTGCTGCGCCAGTCCGAGAACCCCGAGTACAAATACTCGCTGGCCTTTCTGGGCTTCGAAGGCGGCAACCCCGGCCAGGCCGAGATCGAGCTGACCTACAACTGGGGTGTGGAAAGCTATGAGATAGGCACGGCCTACGGCCACATCGCCCTGGGGGTGCCCGATGCGTATGCCGCGTGCGAGAAGATCAAGGCGTCGGGTGGCAACGTGACGCGTGAAGCGGGCCCGGTGAAGGGGGGCACCACGGTGATTGCGTTTGTGACCGACCCCGATGGCTACAAGATTGAGCTGATCCAGCGTGCCGAGGGTGCCGCTGGCGCGGGCCTGCGGTGATAGTTGCTATCAATAGAATAGCTGCTTGGGCATGATGGATGCGCGCAGACGGCATTTTTCGACCATAAAAAAACCCGGCATTGCCGGGTTTTTTTATGGAGCGCGGGGGGGCAGCCGTTACAGCGCGCCCAGGGCCACTTCCACGCGGCGGGCTTCGGCGTTGCTGCCACTGGCCGTGGTTTCTTCGGGCTTCTTCAGTTCGATCTTGTCTTCGGCCACACCCAGGGCCTTGAGGGCGTCGCGCACGGCAAAGGCACGCTGCTTGGCCAGCTCAGCGTTCAGGGCGGCGTCGCCCGTGGCGTCGTGAAAGCCCGAGACCACAGCCTTCTTGCCTTCGGCCACACCCTTGACCACATCGGCCAGGGCTTCGTTGGCGCCGCCCGCCAGGTCGGCCTTGGCGGTGGCAAAGTAGAACTTCACCACACCGTTTTCCACCCGCACGCTGGCTTCGTCGGCCACAGCTGCAGCCACTGGTGCCGTTGGCGCGCTGCTCGCAACGGCAGTGGCCGCAGGCTTGGCTGCGCCCGAGGCGCCGACGCGCTTCACCACCACAGTGCCCACAACGGCCGAAATCACCAGCGCAATCAGCGCAAACAGGAAACCAAGGGCAAAACGTTGTTGGCTATCGTCGTCAGAACTAGACATTGAAAATCCCCAGAGTGATGGATGAATGAATGGATGAGCGAATGGCTAGGGATGTCCTGCATAACTCCCTGCGGTCGGTGATAGCGCTGCCTCGGGCGGTTAGCTGCGTTGCTTTTCTTGCCAATAGCTGGGCTATTGGCAAGAAAAGACGCCTTGCGCCCCATCCCGATCCGCACTACCACCGCCCCGCGAGGGTTATGCAGGACATCCCTAGGCTTTGGGCCCCGGCCTGCTGAACAAAGCTTTCGATTGTAGAGTGCACCCATGACGAATTTCCCCGTGCCCCTGCGCGATCCGGCCCCGATGCTGGAGCGCGCCTTGCATGAATGGGGCGGCCACCAGGACCTGTGGATCTTTGGCTACGGCTCGCTCATCTGGCGCCCGGATTTCGACTACGCCGAGCGCCGCCCGGCCACGGTGCACGGCTGGCACCGGGCGCTCAAGATGTGGAGCCGCATCAACCGGGGCACCCCCGAATGCCCGGGCCTGGTGTTTGGCATGCTCTCGGGTGGCAGCTGCCGGGGCATGGTGTTCCGGGTAGACAACGCGCATGCCCGCCAGGTGCTCATCAACCTGTGGCAACGCGAAATGCCCACCGGCGTGTATGACCCCCGCTGGCTCACCTGCCACACGCCCCAGGGCCCGGTCAGTGCGCTGGCCTTCACCCTGTCGCGCAAAAGCCCCAACCACACGGGCGAGCTGCCCGACCACGAATACCGCCGCATTTTTGACCAGGCCTGCGGCCGCTACGGCACCACGCGGGACTACGCCCAGGCCACCTACGACGAACTGCGCCGCCATGGCATCCACGACCGGGCCCTGGCAAGACTGATTGCGCTGGCCCGAAAAGAGGCATAGTGCACACTTTTGCTGGACGCTCATGCAGCGGCTGGCGAGACTGTGCCCCTTTGCCGGTTTCAATACCGCGTTCTTTTAGCTATTCATCTGGAGGAGTTGGAACCATGAAGAAAATCCGTTTTGCTTATGCCCTTTCGGCCATTGCCGTGCTTGCCATGGCAGGCTGTGCTGCCTATTCATCGGGCCCCAGTGCCACGGCCAAGCTGGAACCCACGCGCGGCAACACCGCCTCCGGCACGGTTTCTTTTGTGCAGTCGGGCGATGCAGTGAAAGTGTCTGGCTCCATCAGCGGCCTCAAGCCCAATGCCGAGCACGGTTTTCATGTGCATGAAAAAGGCGACTGCTCCAGCGGCGATGGCATGAGCACAGGCGGCCACTTCAACCCCGGTGGCAAGGCCCACGGCCACCACGGCATGGGCGACCACCACACGGGCGACCTGCCCAGCCTCAAGGCCGATGCCAACGGTGTGGCCGCTTTCAGCTTTGAGTCGCGCACCATCCGCGTGGGCAGCACGGCCAATGACATCGTGGGCAAGGGCCTGATCGTCCACCGCGACCCCGACGACTACAAGACCCAGCCCACGGGCAACGCCGGGCCCCGCCTGGCCTGCGCGGTCATCGCTGCCAAGTAAACCGCCGGCCTTGCGCCCGGCGGCAGCCTTTGGCCCCACCGCCGCAACCCTGGCTCCAAGCCGCTGCCCACTGCAGCGGCTTTTTTACGCGCCATAGCTTCACAAATGGTCAGCGCACACGGTGGCTCAAACGCTGCTGTCGGTACAGGAGGAAACCGTGAGATGAAAGCCAACCCTGTCGTTACCCACTGCGACAGCGGGTTCTGCTACGACGATGCTGGCACTGCTCCTGAGTCCGCGACCCAGACTAACAGGGTCCGCTGAATCACACCCCGCCGGGGCTGCAATGAACGCATCAGCCAAGGTCGTCATCGGCTGATATCCGCTCCAGATCAGCGCCCGCCAGTGCCTCGGTGCACCTGAGTTTTCGCCAACAACGCCTCAGCCCGCTGCAGCGCCTGCACGGTGTCAATGTCCGTCACCACGCCCTCGTCCTGCACCGGCACCGCCAGCCCACGCCCCAACTGCGTCCAGTGCCGAACCACCGGCGCGGCACCCTGCTCGCCAGACAAGGCCAGCAAACCCTCCAGGCAATCCTGCCCAAACGCCACCGGGTGCCCTCGCTCGCCCGCAAACTCCGGCCATGCCACCACGGCCCGCTGATCCAGCAGCACCTGCGCCATGGCCTGCAACGTGGCGGGCTGCACCAGCGGCAAATCGCCTGGCAACACCAGCCAGCCCGCAGCGCTCACTGTCTGCCGCACAGCGGCCGCAATCGAATCGCCCATGCCAGGGTGTCCGGCATCCTCCACATGCCAGGGCAAGCCACTGGCGCGCACGGCATCCAGCGTGTGCTGCAGCACAGCTTTGCCCGCCAGCAGGGCCTGCAACTTGTGAACGCTGCCACCCGATGCTTTGAAACGCTCGCCACGGCCCGAGGCGAGGATAAGGACGGTGGGTGGGGGCGGATGCATGGAGTGGATGAGGGAATGCTTGGTTTGGAGGCAAGTCAGATCATGGCATCGCTGCGCAGCAACGGCTGGACCGTGACCGGCAAGCTCGGTCGCGACCAGCCCGGCATCTTTGCGCCTGGAGGGCGGCTGCACCACTTGCAGGATGCGTTTGTGGAAACCATGAAAGAGGCGATGACGCGGCTTGGGGCACCTGCGCAATAAGGTTTTATAGAAATTTGAGGCTGTTGCTAAAGAAAAATAGGGATCGCGAACGAATCTGCGGGCTGTGGCTCGGACTTTCACTCGACAACCATTGGCAGGCAGTTTTGACCCGAAGTGGTCTGTTTGCCGCGCAGTAGGAATCGGCCATTGGCTGCCGTTCGGTTACAGTCCTCGTCCTCCGGGTGATTTTTGCCCGTATCGTGCACTCCGCATCCCAAAGGGCATTGGCTCCCCGGTGACGGGGCTTGAAAGCAAAATCTGCGACTTTGGGCAGTACGTCGGCTGATGCGGCCGTGCAAACCACAACTCGCGGAGCCAGAAAAAAATATGCTGTTAACCGATATAGCCGTCGAGCACACGCTGGTGTCCAAAAAAGACGGCGTTCGTCAGACTTTCTTGCTGCATCCTTTTACCGATACACAGCGCGATTCGCTTGGTAAATTCGAACTCGTCCGCGACGTCAGCCAGCCAGGATTCAAAGACGTAAAACGCTCCACCTTCGTATCGTTTCAACAATTAGCGGAGCTGTATGCGAAGGGCCAGCTCGAAGAATTCGGGTTTTCCGTTCGCATGTGTCCGGGTAAAGGCACTTACCCTGCCAAGCTTCCGGCGAAAAAGATACTGCCAACCAGCATCAAGCCTGGCTCTTCGTTCGATCTGGCGGTGCAAAAGGTGGATATTTCCAAACCTGCGACTCGCGAATTGCGAACAGCCTTGCTGCGCGCCAACGTCAAAATTTAAAAGTACTGCCGCTGACTGATATGGGAGCCACTGTGAATCCACCCATTGCGCATGCTGAACTGATTGCCACGTTCAAGCGGGCCGAGGCAGATGCCGATCACAAGTTCGGGCTGATCAAAGCTGCGGCAAATAAAGGCCCCAAGGCAATCCAAGCCGCCACCGAGACAGCTGCAAAGGCGGCAAAACGCAGGGACTCGTATGCCAAAAAGCTGGGCATTCTCGGGGTGGACTTCAAGGATTGAATGCCGCCAAGCATACGGCGTGACACCAGCATTGGCGACTGCCCATAACGGGCCCTGGTCGTCAAAATCATCTCTGTAATCTAAAAGCAAAATCGGTAGCGCTCGGATTCGCTTGATGTCCACACGCAGTAGCGAAAGCGTATCTGTTTTCAGATCGCGAAGGTGTGGAGAGATGGAAAGCCGCTTTCCGGCTGGCTTCGGATATACGGGACGCGTCCGCGAATGAGTAATATCGGCCAGGAGCGGTCATCCGTAGACGAGGAATGTTATGGCGACACTGCTAGATTCGGCCTCCAGTAATCCTCAGCACAACCTAGAACTGGAGCTGTGGGATCTCCAAGCCCTGGAAGAATTTGAGGCGAGAGCAAGCCGTGTTCAACCAACATTGCTGCGGGTGGGGGTGCACTTGTACAGCGCGTTGCCACTTGACCAGCTTTTGGCCAGGCTTGCTCAGTTTGAAAAACTGAGCCGCGTCGTGGTGGCGGATGACCGCGTATATGACAGAGATATGCCTTCGGTAGAAATGTCGTTCAAATCGGCTTTCCCAAGAGCGCAGTTTCAATGGGATTCCGATGGAGTCATTGCCGGTAAGCACGGGCGTTAGTGGCGTAGTGACCGGCTGCTTCGGGCCCGATGCTGCCACTCGGTACTGCAAGGTAGCCTACTCAGAAGCGGTCGTACAACGATTCTTCAGAGCTTGATCCTGGACTCTAAGAACTCCAAGTATTTCGGGTCGTCTTCAAGAAGAATGTTCATCCCGCCGCCCATGTATGCACGTGTCAGTTCGTCTGCCGCGCGATCGCGCTCTCCGAGTTCGAACTGGCATTGCCCAAGCCGCAAGTGAATGAACGGGTTGCCGATCGCGTCGGGATAGTGCATGGCCGTGGTCAGGTTGTCACGGCCAGCCACGAAATCCCCAGCGAGAAAATTGGCATCACCGATCACCGTCAAGATCCAGGTTCCAGCGTTCCACTTTGTGCGAGGCTCCGGCAGCAGATCGAACGCCTCCCAGTACAGCGATAACGCTCGATTGAACTCGCGCTTCGCCGCATGATGGTCACCGCGTGCGCAAAGGTCCTTGATCTGCTGGTCGGCAGCATTTGGCAGCTCTGTCGCTTCGGTCGCATCTGGAGTAGGCGATGCCGGGGGCGTTTCGAGTTCCTTTTCGTTCTTCTTAAACCAACCAAATATCAGTTTTCTCACTTGTAAGATCCCGCCAAATACAGACCGTAGTCAGCGTCTGCTCTTGACCTATGGCAACCATGGCATCAGCGGCAGTCGGGGGCCAAAGCGTTTTTAGCCAATGATCCCTGCGGCAGCGCGTACGAACGAAGCGAGATCCACAACGCGAAGCTAGCTGTCGGCATCCAACTTGCGGCGGCGTTCCAAGAAGCGGTGAATCAGGTCCCGTAGGCTCCTCGGAAGGTTTGGCGTATTCGCAGTTTCGACCAGCGCCGACATGTACTTGGATCGCTCCTCGGTCGAAAGGCGACCATTGAGAATTCGATTCGCCATCAAAATGGCGTTGTACGAAGGCTGTGCTCGCAAGGAGTCGAGCAAGCGCTCCACGTAACTTGGATAGAGCCCCTCTGTCAGATGTACGAGAGTACCGGGCGCACCCATGTCCTCTAGCGGGTGCGCCTCGAAGAACGTGAAGATCGGCTCAATCAAACCGTCATTTCTATCGAACTCAGGTACCGCCTCCACGAGTTCGTCAACACGAAGCAAAAAATCCGCGGCGGTCGGATCTAGGCGCAATAGCTGCTTTTCGAATTCTTTGTGACTATTCATGGCATCGGTTGCAAGAAGGGCGGCTTGTAGCCGGATTCTGCTTCACGCGAGGTGCGCAAGCGTGCCAGAAGCGGAATTCCACCAAGTCAGACTTACCACCCAAAACGCTGACGTCAAAAGCGCGAGGTCGCTTAGGTCAGGTGGGCCGCTGAAAAGCAGTGATTTCCGCCGATGCCAATCGCACCACGACCTCGCGCTTTGTGATTGAAAGGAGCTATTCATGAGCGGGAAGCCTCGCAACCCGGATGAGGGTGTCAAGTTTTGGGGCCGCCGTCGTGAACGCACCGCTTCGGACCTTCGTCTTGAAGAATCCCTACCTTTGACTGCCAAAGAAAGCTTTCGCACTGCGTGGGCTTAGCGATTTCAAGTATTTTCACGACGAGGGTGAAAAATGGATAGAAGAGCGGGTCAAGCCGAGGATGCTGAAGGAGCGTCCTGTTACGCCTTGTGAGGCGACGCATTCGCGTAGCGCTTCGCAACGTCCCGAAGCCGTTCACCAAAGCGCCTGGCCGTCTCGATGTCGCCTTCGAATACTTCGTCAACCCCCGCATCGACCGGGGTGGTGGCCATCGCGCCTGAAGATGAGCCGACGTAATTCAGGTCATTGCGCAGGGCTGCCTTGGTATTGGAGGGCATCATGCCGGTGCCCACCCACAGGCCACTGTGTTGCATCGCAAATGTCATGAAGTACTGCAAGGTGGACAGCTTGTCGCCGCTCATACTTCCGCTGTTGGTGAAGCCCGCAAAGAGTTTGTCTTTCCATTGCTGGGTCATCCAGGCCGCGGAAGAGTCATCGGCAAATTTCTTGAATTGCCAACTCGCGCTTCCCATGTAAGTGGGTGAGCCCAGCACAATCAAATCCGCAGCAGCCAATTGCGTCCAGGCGGACTCGGGAAGAATGCCTTGCGCATCAATCTGCAGCAATGCGGCCTCCGCGCACTGTGCAACGGCCTGCGCCAGTCGCTGGGTATGGCCGTAACCGGAATGGTAGACAACCACAATGGACGGCATGGTGTGTTTTGCTTTCATTGGGCAGCCCTCCAGCGCCCAGCCGTTTCCCGCGCATAGTCGCGGTAGCTCCGCAACGAGGTGCCCAGTTCTTGCTGCATGCGCTCGACTGCGGCGGCGGAACCCAGCTCGCCATCCTTTTGCATGCGCGCCATCATCAGCCGCATGTCATACGCCATCCACCCGGGTGCAAAGCTCTGGAATCGGGCTTCAAAAGGTCCGGTGTCGTCACCTGCATACCGGACGGGCTTGCCCAGCACATCGCTCCACACAGCGGCGGCCGTTTGACCCGACAACGCTGTTGGCCCCACAACATCCAACACCTCCGTTGGCAAGGGTTCGCTGGCAGCACCCCGGCGCAGCAGATGCCGTGCGGCAACCGCCGCCACGTCACGCGCGTCCACCATGGAAATGCCTGCACTGCCGATAGGCATGGGATACACGCCCCGCTCCAGAACATCGGACTGAATCAAGAAGTCGTCGTTCTGCATGAAGTAAGCGGGACGCAGAATGGTCGCGTGCATTCCAAGCTGTTCGATCATGCGTTCCACCGTGTGCTTTCCAGTGAAATGCGGAACCTCGGTAAAACGGTCGCTGTGCATGACAGACAGGTAAACGATGCGCTCGATACCCGCTTCGCGCGCCAGGTTCAATGCAATCAGTGCCTGGGTGACTTCGTCTGCGGCCACGGTGTTGAGCAAGAAAAGCGTTCTTGCGCAACCCATGGCAGCGCGCATCGAATCCACATCCTGAAAGTCTCCCTGGACGGCCGTAACGCCGGGTGGAAACTGTCGCTTTTCTGGTGTTCTGGTGAGGGCATGAACGTCTGCGCCTTGCGCGGCTAATAGCGCCACCACATGTGAGCCGATCAGCCCTGTGCTGCCCGTAACGAGTATGGTCAATTGAGTTCCTTGAGAGTGTGCAATGGTTGAGTGAAGCTGAATTGTTTCTGGTTTAACCTTGTGCTAATAGACTCGTTATGTAGACACCGATGTACCAAAATATGAACAATGAAAACTACTCGATTGATGATCTGCAGTGGTTCATCAAGATCGCAGAGGCCGGGAGCCTCTCCCGGGCCTCTCGCCAACTGGATGTTCCGAAATCAACCTTGTCGCGCCGCCTGGCGCGCATGGAGACGGCAGCAGGGGTCAGTCTCGTCAAGCGCAACACCCGAGCCTTCGCATTGACCGACGCAGGCCAACGCCTGCTGGACGAAACAAGTCCACTGATCCATAAATTGAACACCGTCACCCACGACCTTTTTTCTCAGGACCAAACGCCGAGTGGTCGCGTTCGTCTGGCTGCGTCAGCCACATTCGGCAAAGTCGTGCTGCTTCCGCTGGTAACCGAGTACCTGTTCCAACACGAACATCTGGAGCTGGATGTCAAGCTCAGCAACCGCCACATCAACATCGTCGAAGAAGGCATTGATCTGGCGGTGCGCATTGGCGAACTTGCCGATTCCAGCCTGAAGGCCCGTGCCATCGGCACCGTACGCCCAGCGCTGTTTGCAAGCCCCGCCTATGCGAACCAGTACGGGTTGCCGCAGCAT
Source organism: Acidovorax sp. GW101-3H11 (assembly GCF_001633105.1). Taxonomy (GTDB): domain Bacteria; phylum Pseudomonadota; class Gammaproteobacteria; order Burkholderiales; family Burkholderiaceae_C; genus Acidovorax. The sequence goes on along the minus strand of NZ_LUKZ01000009.1, from coordinate 478,145 downwards.
CCAGGTGAACTCAGTGCCCACGCCGGCCTTCTGCAGTCGAGGGAAGCCGCAGAAATCAAACTGCATTCGCGGTCCAGAACCGCAAAAGGAATTTTGCGTTCACGTTTGGTCATCGGCCCTTCCGATGCCTTGCTCGCGCCCACATTGGACGGACTGGGAATTGCCGTACTGCCCGAGTTCCAAGCGGCGCCCCTGGTCGCATCAGACAATTTGGTCAGAGTGCTGGAAGGCTGGCAAATGTCCGCGTTGAAAGTCCAGCTTGTCTACCCCATGCAACGCCATCAATCGCCAACAGTTCGGGCACTGATGGCGTTTCTCGCGGAACAGATCCCCAAAAGGTTGAACACACTGTCGATCTGATTTGCCTCGGGTCAACTAGACACTTTTTAGCTGTCGGGACAAGGTTTTGGGAGAGCTATCTGCCTCAAAGCAGTCATTCGTCAAGGTCAGAAGATGGCCGTTAAGTGCCCTGCATGCCCTCTGAAAAAACCACTGTGATTTTCGTGTAGCGCCCGTCTCGTCCGGCACATACTGCCCACACATTCACGAGTCCCTCCATTGGCGTGATGTACATGATGTGGTCTGGCCCAAGCTTGGGGGACAGTGCTTCAGCCACTCGATGTGCAAAAAAGGCATGGACGGCCTCCTCAACAGTCGCGCCTTCGAATTGGGTGCTGAAGCTTTCACCTTCGGGTTGTACCAGCAGGGTATAGAGGGCCATGTCGAGTGATCGGTGTTGGCCGATAGTACGCGTTCGACGGCGAAGGGCGGACGACCGCAACTGCTGCATTGCAGCAACCTCTCCACCACATTCACCACCGTTTGAAGCAGGCTAAAAGCCGCTCGCGAAACACAGCCATGGCAATGCCCCGCACGCCGAACTGGCGCAACCGAATGAGCCGTAAAAAAGCGCCGGGCTTTTTCAACCCCGGCGCTTTCAAGCCATCCAACCCGATCAAGCCAACTTAAACGGCAACTCCCTCGGCGTCTTCCCCGTCAACCGTGCCACCGCATTCGCAAACGCAGGCGCCAGCGGTGGCAACCCAGGCTCGCCCATGCCCGTGGGCGGCTCCGCGCTTGGCACGATGTGCACAGCCACCTGGGGCATGTCGGTGATGCGGGGCACGGCGAAGTCGCCGAAGTTGCTTTGCTCCACCACGCCGTCCTTGAGTGTGATGGCTGCGCCCGGGAGGCACATTGACAGGCCCATCAGCGCCCCGCCCTGCACCTGGGCTTCCACGCTTTTGGGGTTGACCACCAGGTTGCAGTGCACGCCGGCCGTGATGCTGTGCAGCTTGGGCGTACCGTCTTTGACAGACGCTTCGACCACGTAGGCCACGACGGACTGGAAGGACTCGTGCACCGCCACGCCCCAGGCGCGGCCTGCGGCCAGCTTCTTTTTGCCGTAGCCTGATTGCGCCACGGCCAGTTGCAGGGCGGCCTTGTGGCGTGGGTGCTTGTCGCCCATCAGGGCCATGCGGTAGGCCACGGGGTCTTGCTTGGTGGCGCGGGCCACTTCGTCGATGAGCGTTTCCATGACGTAGGCCGTGTGGGTGGAGCCCACGCTGCGCCACCAGAGCACCGGCACGTTCACGTCGGGGTGGTGCACCGTCAGCTTCATGGGCAGGTCGTAGGGCTCCTTCATGCCCTCGATGGCCGTGGCGTCGATGCCGTTCTTGACCATGAAGGCCTCGAACGGCGAGCCCTTGGTGATGGATTGGCCCACGATGCTGTGGTCCCACGCCAGGACCTTGCCCTGGGCGTCAAAACCGATCTCGGCGCGGTGCACGTGCATGGGGCGGTAGTAGCCGCCCTTGATGTCGTCCTCGCGGCTCCACAGGGTGCGCACCGGGGCGGTGATGCCTACGGTGCGCGCGGCCTTGGCCACGCCGCAGGCTTCCACCACGTAGTCGCTGGTGGGGATGGCGCGGCGGCCAAAGCCGCCACCGGCCATCTGGGTGTTCACCTTCACGTTTTGCGGCTGCAGTCCCAAAGTTTTGGCGGCGGCCATGGCGTCCAGGCCGGGCATCTGTGTGCCCATCCAGAGTTCGGCCTTGTCAGCATCCAGCTTCACCGTGCAGTTGAGCGGCTCCATGGGCGCGTGCGCCAGGTAGGGGAAGACGAACTCGGCGCTGATCTTGTGCGCTGCGCCTGCCAACGGCGCCATGTCGGCCTGCATGGCCACGTTGCCGGGCTTGGCAGCCAGCTCGCGGTATTGCGCCAGCAGTGCCGTGGTGTCGGGCTTGGCGACTGCGCTGGTGTCCCATTCCACCTTGAGCGCATCGCGGCCCTGTTTGGCGGGCCAGTAGCCGTCGGCAATGATGGCCACGCCCTCCCCGCCCCGGTCGGTGGGCACGCGCAGCACGGCCTTCACGCCCTTGATGGCTTTGGCGGCGCTGTCGTCCAGCGACTTCGGCTTGGCGCCAAACACGGGTGGGCGCGCCACCACGGCGGTGAGCATGCCGGGCAGGCGCACGTCAATGCCGTAGTCCTGCTGGCCGCTCGACTTGGCCTTGGCATCGAGCCGCCCGGTGGGCTTGCCGATGATGCGGAACTGTTTGGGGTCTTTGAGGGTGACCTTCTCGGGCACAGGTTGCTTCATGGCGGCTTCGGCCAGCGCGCCGTAGCCCAGCTTCTTGCCGCCGGGGCCGACCACAAAGCCGTTGCTGGTGCGCAGCGCCGATGCATCCACGCCCCACTGCGCGGCAGCGGCGCCCACCAGCATGGCCCGGGTGCGGGCGCCCAGCTCGCGGTACTGGGTGTACGAGTTCTTGATGGAGTTGGAGCCACCCGTGAGGTGCATGCCAAACGCCGGGTCGGCATAGGCCGGGTTGGCGTCGCCGTGCACGCTGCGCACCTTGCTCCAGTCGGCATCCAGCTCTTCGGCCAGGATCATGGGCAGGCCGGTCTGCACGCCCTGACCAAAGTCCAGGCGGTTGATGGTGACGGTGACGGTGCCATCGGCGTCGATGCGCACAAAGGCCGAGGGCTGCTCGTGCGGCTTGAGGCCCGCAGGCGCCGCCGCGCCCGCACCCTGTGCGGTGGCCGCGAGCGGAAACGCGCCCAGCGCAAAGCCCGAGGCCGCCGTGACCTTCAGGAAGGTGCGGCGCGCCATGCCATCGGCTGCGTCGTTTGCTATTGAATCAGTAGCTACTTGGGCTTTATCCATCAGCGCAAGCAGGTTTTTTGGCATGTGGTGGCGTGCGGCCGCCACGGCAGAAGGTTCGAAATGCATGGTGTTCTCCTTCAGTCAGTGGGCTCGGTCAGGCCAGCGCCTTGGCGGCGTCGTGGATGGCGGCGCGGATGCGCACATAGGTGCCGCAGCGGCACACGTTGCCCGCCATGGCGGCATCGATGTCGGCATCGGTGGGCTTCTTCTTGCCCTTGAGCAGCGCGGTGGCGCTCATGATCTGGCCGCTTTGGCAGTAGCCGCACTGCGCCACGTCGTGCTTAACCCAGGCGGCATGCACGGCCTTGCCCACCTTGTCGCTGGCCGTGACGGCCTCGATGGTGGTGATCTTCTGCCCTGCGGCCGCCGAGATGGGCGTGATGCAGGAGCGGATGGGCGCGCCGTTCAGGTGCACCGTGCAGGCGCCGCACAAGGCCTGGCCGCAGCCAAACTTGGTGCCGGTCATGCCCAGCGTGTCGCGCAGGGCCCAGAGGATGGGGGTGGATTCGTCGGCATCGACTGCAGTGTCTTTGCCGTTGACGTTCAAAGTGGGCATCGTGGGACTCCTTGGGGTGAAGGACAGCGCTCAAAAGTTCAGCGCAAGCAGGTGCGGCTTGGGGGATGGGTTTCCGCCGCGTTGTTGTTTTGGAGAATATTTATTCGATTAAAACTGAAATCGGCAATCTGTGCTGGCCTTCAAGTTTTCAGGCCTTGATCGCGTCCCAGCACAGGCCAAAGGCCATCTGGTGCACGGCGTCGTCGTCGGGCAGCACCTGGGTGCGGATCAGGTTGCCCGTCTCGCGCACCGAGCCCACCAGGCTGGCGGTGAGCAGCGGGATGGGCACGGCCTTCAAGATTTCCTGCTGCTGGCCCTCTTCCATCAGCGCAAAAAAGCCCGCCATCAGCCGGGTCGAGAACTCGCGGTTGCCCTCGGTGAACCAGGGCGAGTTGTAGTACTGCTCTTGAAACACCACCTCGGCATACTGGTCCAGCCGGTGGCGCAGCAGGTTGCCCCAGATGCGCCGCACCCGCCCCCGGTAGGGCGTGCCGGGCACCACACCGTCCATGATGCGGGCAGCGGTCACCGTCTTGGCGTCCTGGTAGAGCTGGCTGATGAGTTCGTCCTTGGACGGGTAGTACACATACAGCGTGCTGGTGGCCAGCCCCGCGTTGCGGGCAATCTCGGCCATGGTCAGGCCGCTCAGACCCGTCTGGGCCACCAGCTCGAAGGTGGCCTGGGCAATGGCGCGCTGTTTTTCGTCGTCTTTGGGTTTCATCGCTGCGCCAATATAAGCGAATAAGCATTCGACAACAACCCGCCCCGTCTCCGACCGCCTTGCACCGGCCTCAGGCCCCGAATCCCGGCGTGCACAATCGGGCCCATGACCACCTCCATCGCCGACCTCCGCAAGAGCTACGAGCGCGCCGAACTCAACGAAGACGCCTCGCACGCCGCCCCCCTGCAGCAGTTTGACCAGTGGCTCAAAGAAGCCATCAGCGCCCAGGTGCCCGAGCCCAACGCCATGACCCTGGCCACCGTGGGCAGCGACCTTCGCCCCAGCACCCGCATCGTGCTCATCAAGGGCTACGACGAGCGCGGCATCGTCTGGTTTACCAACTATGACAGCCGCAAGGGCCGCCAGATCGCGGGCAACCCGTTTGCAGCGCTGCAGTTCCACTGGGTGGAGCTGGAGCGTGTGGTGCGCATCGAAGGCACGGTGGAAAAAGTCAGCGACGAAGAAAGCGACGAATACTTCCAGAGCCGCCCGCTCGACTCGCGCATCGGCGCCTGGGCCAGCCCGCAAAGCCAGGTCATTTCAGGCCGCAGTGTGCTGGTGGCCAACGCCGCCAAATACGGTGCGCAGTTTTTGCTGAAACCGCCCCGCCCGCCGCACTGGGGTGGGTATCGCCTGAAGCCTGATCAGTGGGAGTTTTGGCAGGGGCGCAAGAGCCGCCTGCATGACCGGTTGCGGTATCGGATGGATGGGGGGGAGTGGGTGCGGGAGCGGCTGGCGCCCTGAGCCCAAGGAGATCACGATGACCAGCCTCTTGCTACTTTTGCTATTGGTTTTGCTGGTCGGGGTGCCAGCTTTTGCGTACCTGAAAAAGCCTGCTGCGCTTGGCTTGGCGAGCCTGCTGCCCCCCTTGCTTTTTCAGCTTGGCAATTGGATGTATCTGGGCTATCTGGACCCTTTCTGGCCCATCGCCCTGGTTGTCAGCGGCGCTATTGCGCTGGTTGCTGCGATGGCCGTCGGTCAGCTGGTGGGGCGGTTCGCGCACCAGCGTTGAGTGCTGCCGCTACACCACCCACCGCGTCACCACCACAATCACCACCGGCATCGTCACCAACCCCAGCGCGGTGGACACCGCCACACTGGCCGTCACCTCTTCCTCTGCCACGCGGTAGCGCTGCGAGAACAAGAACACGTTGGCCCCCACGGGCAACGAGGCGGCCACGATCATCACCGCCAGTGGCAGCCCCGACAGGCCCAGCGCCCAGCCCAGGGCGGCCAGCACGACCGGGTGCACCACACATTTGACGAGCGCAATGCGCATTGCCGCCTTGAACTGGTGGCCGACCTTGGTAAACGCCAGCGTCACCCCCACCAGCAGCAGCGCAATCGGCCCCAGGGCCTGGCCCAGCAGCAGCAGGGGTTTGTCCACGACCTGGGGCACCACCAGACCCGTCTGCGCAAACAGCAGGCCCGCAATGATGGGCAGCGGTACCGGGTGCACGATGCCGTTGCGGATGGCCTGCAGCACGGTGCGCCACATGGGCTGCTGCGTGCCGCCCGGCTGCCCTGCGTGTTCGCGCGCGGCGGCCAGCTCGAACACCACCGTGGCAGCGGTGAGCAGGATGAGCGAGTGCACCGAGATCAGCGTGAACAGCGTGACCAGCCCCGCATCGCCAAACACCAGGCCTACCAGGGGCACACCGATCATCAGCGTGTTGCTGAAGGTGTTGGCCAGCGCCCGCGCCGCGCTTAGCGTGTTGAAGCCCTGCAGCGCCAGTGTGGCTGCGTACACGATGCCAAACGCCACAAAGTAGATGCCCACGGGGCCAAAGTTCAGGTCCTGGATGTGCACCGTGCTCATGGTGCGAAACAGCAGCGCAGGCGTGAGCACCATGAACACCAGGTTGGCCAGGTCCTTGACCGACGCCGCACGGATCCAGCCACGCCGCCCTACATAAAAGCCGATGGCGATGAACAGGATGACGGGGATCAGCGAGGTGAAAACGGGCGAGTTCAATGTGGTAGCCGGCGCGCAAACGCGGCGAGAAGGGACAGGCGGGTGGGGGCAGGTAGCCAGCAGCAGGGCCCTATTGTGGCCTGTGCGGCCGCCGCACGCGCGTCTCGATACTATGAATTCAATAGCTGTCAGCGCTTATCTAGAGGGCGGAAGAGGCCATTTTGATACGGAAACTCCGGCGCCAGTGGCGGCTCGCGATCCCTGGCGCGACGTTTTACTGAAACACGCACACGCCCAACGACTGGCTTTTGGCCCGGTACATGGCGGTGTCTGCGGCGCGCAGGTAGTCATCGACCGTTGCCAGCCCGGATGCGCTGCCGACCAGTCCAATGCTCGCGCCACTGACCACGGTGTGTTCGCCGATCACATACGGCGCTGCGAGGGCGGCGGCGATTTGCCCTGCACGGTGGGTGGCTTCGGCGGGATCAATGGACTCCAGCAGCACATTGAACTCGTCGCCACTCATGCGGGCGACCAGGTCCACCGCCCGCACGCAGGATTCGAGCCGCCGCGCCACCTGCTGCAACAGCTGGTCGCCCACATGGTGCCCATAGCTGTCATTGACGGCCTTGAACCCGTTGAGATCCAGCAGCAGCACCGAGAACATCGTGGCTCCATCGCGCGCCGGCACGCCATCACCGTTCACCACCTCGTTTTGCTGCAGCGCGATGAGTTGCGCGAGGCGATCGCGGAACAACGGCCGACCCGGCAAGTTGGTCAGCGCATCGTAGGAACTGCCCCGCTCGGCCAGATCGCTCAACGAGCCTGCCATGCGCACCGGCACACCCTCTTCGAACTCGGCGAGCCCGCGCCAATTGACCCACACCAGCCTCTCAGCCCCGTGGAACGCACGGAAATCCACCGAAAAGTTCGGGCTGCCTCCCGACAGGTGCCTGCGGTAGGCCTCCTGCACGCGAGCGCGATCCTCGGGATCGATGAGTTGCTCCAAAAAGCGCCAGCCTCCGTCATGCACATGATCGCGGCTACCCAGCCCGACGATCTGGAGAAAGCGCCCCGACACATGCAGGGCGTCGGTTCGCAAGTCCCAGTCCCAGATGCCGTCATTGGACCCGCGCGTGGCCAGCGAATAGCGGTTTTCGGAGCGCACCAAATCGAGTTCGGTGTTCTTCTGCTGGGTCACGTCGATCATCAGGCCGATCATGCGGTTCGGCCGTCCCGGCTCGACCACGGCGCGGCACAGATCCCGCACCCACACCACCTTGCCGGACTTGGCAATCAGCCGGTAACTCATCTCGTAGGCATGGCTGTGCGTGGCGTTGTAAGCGGCATCGTCAATCACCAGGGCCTGCGCCAGATCATCGGGATGCACATGCGCCCGCCAAAAGCCCGGGTCGGCCCGCCACTCCTCGACGGAGTAGCCAAACAAGCGTTCGACCTGCGGGCTCAGAAAGGTATTGCCCACCCCGATTTCAGCCTCCCACACCACGCCGTCAATGGTTTCCAGCAAGCGCAGAAAGCGCTGGCGAATTTCCACCAGCACCTGTTCGGTGACCTCGGTGATCTCGATCAGGACCCCCTGGCGGCTGATCACCCGCTCCGCCGCATCCGTCTCCGGGTGGAGCTGCAGACGCACCCAGCGGTAGTCCGCGTCGGCAAAGCGCAAGCGGAACACCGGCATGCCCGAGCGCATGGTGCCGATGTCGTCGGGGTGAACGAATTCCAGCAAAGACCTGCCGAGCGCCGCCGCCACCGGATGGCCGGTGAGCTTGTGCCACGCCGGGTTCAGATAGGTGATCTCCCACAGCGCATCGGTTTGCACCACCGCCTCGGGAAGCAGTTGCAGCAGGTTCGCAGATGGCTTGGGAGTGGTGAGCATGCAGGGAGGGCTATCGCAAATGGGTCAGATTCATGCAGGGCCGCGCTGAACAAGTCCTTCGCGCGTCGCGCAACCCGGTTTCGGGCGGCCTGCTGCGGTGCCCATCCCAGTCGAACATCGGGTGTGCGCCATCACCAGGGCTTAGGCAGCGTCGCCTTGACGGATCGGAGAATCAACCATGTAAACCGAGTATGGCATGCATCCAGGCCCCCCTTGGATTGGGTGGTTTTGGTGGTTTTGGGCATTGATGTGAGCGAGCCTGCAACACCCTCCCCCGCTGCTGGCTCTCTCACATCATCACATCACGACGGCATCACCCGTCAGAACGCCACTTTCACCCCCACCGTCAGATTCCGCCCCATCAGCGGCGCGGCGTTCTTGATGAACGAGGTGTGCGCATACGCCAGGCGGTCTGTCAGGTTGGTGCCCTTCAGGTACACCTGCCAGGGCGTGCCGCTGCTGAACTGGCCGTTGTAGGCCAGGCCCACATTCAGCATGCCGTAGCCGGGGGTTGCGGTTTCGAAGGCGGCGATGCGGTTCTGGCGCGCCACCTGCACCCATTCCACCTGGCCCTCCCAGGCGTTCCAGTTGCCATCCAGCCGCAGGCCGGCGCGGGTGGCGGGGATGCGCGGCAGGTTGCCTGCGCCGTCGATCCTGGCGCGCACGGTGTCGCCGAACAGGGTGACGCCCAGGTTGCGGTTCAGGCGCTGGCGCACCTGGCCTTCGATGCCGGTGAAGGTGGCGTCGGCCTGGCTGTATTGCAGCAGTTGCAGGCCGTCCAGCGCATCAAGCGTGCGGCCATAGATGTAGTTGTGGATGCTGTTGCGGAACACGCTCACGCCAAAGGTGGTGTCGCCCGCCGTTTTCTTCAGGCTGAGGTCGAAGTTCTGCGAGGTTTCGGAGCGCAGGCTGGCATCGCCGCGCTCGTACGTGCTGGTGGCCATGTGCAGGCCGCGTGCGTACAGCTCCTCGGCAGACGGGGCACGGCTGGCGCGGGTGAAGGAGGCTCCCACCTGGTAGCCGGGCGTGAACTTCCAGACCGCGCCCAGCGATGCCGATGTGCCGTTGTGGCTGCGTTCGATGCCGCTGGTTTCGGCGTGGGTGGTCTGGCGGTCGTGGCGCAGGGCGGCTTCAAAGCGCCAGTCGCCCAGGCGGTATTCCTCCAGCGCAAACAGGCCGGTGCGGCGGGTGACGGTGGGCTGCACGTAGGCCTCTTCGCCTTCGGCGCTGAACTTGCGCTGCGAGGTCTGCAGGCCGATCACGCCCTTGAAGCCCGCGATGGGCTCGTGCTGCAGCTCGATGCGGGTGTCGTAGGCCTTGTTCTTGAAGGTGGTGCTGATGGCGCCGTCCTCGACCTCGTCGTGCACGTAGTCCGTCACACCCGCGCGCAGGCGCAAGGCCGAGAAACCCGCAAACGGGTTGCGCAACTCGCCCCGGATGTCGAAGCGTTCGCTGCGCAGATCAACCACCGGGACGTCGCCATGCCCGGCGCCGTGGTCATGGTCGTGGCCGTCTTCACCCTCCTCGCCCTCGTGGGCGCCGCAGTGCAGCTGGTTGCCGTGGGTGTGGCAGCCCTCAAAGCTGTGGTTGTGGCCCGGCAGGCCGTATTTGGCGGCCTGGCGGGTGTAGGCCGCGCCCAGGTAGCCCCGGTCGCCCACCCACGACAGGCCCACGCTGCCGGTGTTGGTGCGGTTGAAGCTGCCCAGCACCTTGCGTGTGGCTTCGCCCTCGGGCGCCCAGCCTTTGCCCACGCGGTAGTCGCCCGCATCGCGCGCCACGCCTTCCACATGCACGGCCAGGTTGCCGGTGCCGCCCGTCAGCGAGAAGGCCCCGGCGCCTTCGCGCGCACCCGTGTTGGCGCGCAGCTCGGCACTGCCCTCCAGCCCCTTGGCCGGGACGGCGGTGGGCACCTTGCCATCCAGCACATTGACCACGCCGCCCACGGCGCCGTTGCCGTAGATCAGGGCCGAGGGGCCGCGCAGCACTTCGATCTGCGTGGCGAGCATGGGTTCGGACACCACGGCGTGGTCGGGGCTGATGGTGGAGGCGTCGTGCAGCTCGGCGCCGTCAGACAGCACTTTGACGCGTGGGCCGTCCATGCCCCGGATGATGGGGCGGCTGGCACCGGCGCCAAAGTGGCTGCTGGTGATGCCGGGCTCGCTGTTGAGCGTTTCGCCCAGCGTGGCCTCGCGGCGGCGCACGAGTTCGTCGCCCTCCAGCACGGTGGCGGGCGTGGTCATGTCGCTGGCGCCCAGCTGCAGGCCGCTGGCCGAGACGGTGACGGTGACGGGCGGCAGGCTGGGCGTGGCTTCGGCGGCGGCCGGGGCCGGGGTCTGCGCCTGGGCGATGGAGCCCGCACCCGACAGCGCCAGCATGGCGGCCAGGGCCACGGGATGCAGGGTGGTGGGGCGGCGGCGTTGGGGCATTGTGGGGTGGGCGAAGGAAGTAGAGGTCATGGTGGTGGCTTGCAACAGGGGCATGCGCTGCGCCACACCGGGCGGGCCGGGTGTGTGCGGGCAGGCAGACAGCTTCACGCCGGGTGGGCGTGAAAATATGAATAAAAACAGCCTTCTGCGCGCGTCTGTATTGCGCTTCTAGCTATGAAATTGGGAGTAATGGGTGCCGAGGGGCGCTTGCGCACGGTGCGACCCCGGCCAGGGGCGGCTGGGGGGGCACGGCGGAGGTGCCAACGCGGGCAGGCGCTCAGGCCGCTGGCGGGCCCCGCGCCAGGAACAGCGCGGTGTGCGGGAGCGTGGTGCGCCCGGCGGGGGGACAAGGCTGCGCCTGCGTGGGGGCCGCCTCGGGCAGCGCCAGGGGGGCGCTGTGCACTGCGTCGCCCAGCGCGAGCTGGTCGAGCAGCAAACAATCGGCGGGGGCGTGACCCGCCACCAGCTGCGCGAGCAGCCCGTGGCCGTGCTCGGCGCTCGCCGTGTCTGTGATGTGGGCATGGCCCTGCACCCGGTCCAGCGCATCGCCATGCACCACCTGGTGCAGGCGCCCCAGGCTGGGGGCTGCGACCAACGCCAGCACCAGCCATACCAGGGCCAGGTGCACCCACCAGCGCGCAGGCGCACCCTGCCCTGCGCCGCGCGGCAAGGCGGGCAGCCGGGGCTGGAGTGGGCCGAAGCAGCGGCGCGTCATGGGAGGGTTCAGAGTCGGTTCACTTCACCTGCACGGCATCGACCACGCGGTAGTACAGGCCGTACTGGTCGTTGGTGAGCACGGTGAAGCGGCCCTCCACCACCACGGGCTCCATCGAGTAGCGCACGGGGGTCTTGGCCTTGATCTCGACCATGCTCTCGGGCCCGCCGGGCAGGCAGAACGAGCAGGTCATGGGCACGGAGGTGAGCAAAAAGTGCGTCTGCGTGGCCTTGGCGTCCAGCGGCATCATGAAGCCCTGGATGCGCTGCACCGTCTTGTCCATGCCCTTCTGTGCCTCGTTGAACACGGGCACGATGCCGTCCTTGGTGGTCTTGCGCGTCAGGTCGGTCAGCACCGACCAGGGCACCACGTCATTGCGCTGGGGCAACGGCGCGATGGGGCTGTTGGGGTTGTGGTAACCCGCCCCGGTGCCGGATGGAATGCCTGCGGCAGCCCCTGCAGGCAGTGGGGACGAGAGCACGGGGGCTGCACCCGCCCCGCCCGCCGCCGCAGGTGCTGCAGCGGTTTTTCCCGTCGCCCGCTCGAACGCGCCCGGCTCGGGCTTGGTGGCCGGGGGCTGGCCGGACGCCTGGGCCAGCACGGCCCCGACGCAGCACAGCAAGGCGACCGCCGCAGCCACCTGGCGTGCGGCAGGGGCGCGGCGGGCGGCGGGCTGCCAGGCGACAGTGGTCAGGCGAAGGGGCTGGTGGATGGCCATGGCGGGAGAACCTGTGGGTGGGGGCGAACGAGGGGTGGAAGCGGTGCGCCGCAGCTCAGTGCGCGTGCTTCATGCCGCAGTATTTTCCGATAGCCAGGTTTTTGCAGGCGGTCTGCAGGTCTTTCTGGCACTGGTCGTGGCCCTTGCCAGACTCCAGGCATTTGGCGGCAGCCTCGTGCGCGGCGGCCATGGCGCGGTGGCGGGCGATGTCCTCCTTGGTGTCCTTGTCATTGTGCGCCTGGGCGTGGGCCAGGGCGCCGACGAGGAGCATGGGGGCCAGGGCGAGAGCGGTGAGGAGCTTTTTCATGGACGGACTTTCAGCTGGAGTTGGTAGAGGGTTGAGGGTGGTCAGAGCTCGAAGGGCGCATCAGGGCTGACTCAACAGGTCGGCCACGTCGGTGCGGTAGGCCTGCATGGCAGGCAGCAAGGCCGCCAGCGCTGCCACACCGGCGGCCAGCAGCGGCACACCCGCCTCGGCGGGCAGCCAGATAAGGCCGGTAACGGGCAACAGCCCCTGTGCCTGCAGCGCCCAACCCAGGCCATGCGCCAGGCCATGGCCCAGCAGCAGCCCCAGAGCAGAAGCCAGCGCAGCCAGCCACAGCGCCTCCCACAGCACCAGCCCCGCCACGCGGCCGGGCGGCGCGCCCAGCATGCGCAGCATGGCCAGGTCGGCGCGGCGCTCGCGCACGGCGTTCCACAGTGCAATGAACACACTGAGCGCGGCCACCGCCAGCAGCACGCCGCCAAAGGCACGCAGCACATCGGCCCCCACCCCCAGCAAGCGCAGCAGGCGCGTGACCTCAATGGCGGGCGCCGCCGCCTGCATGGATGTGCCGCTGTTGACCTGGCGCGGCAGCGTGACGGCCGCCATGGGCGTGCGGTAGCGCACCAGGGCCACGGTCACCTCGCGCTCCTGCTTCATGATTTCCAGGTCTTCCGCATCGTTGGCCGTGGCGGTCTCGTGCACCATCCAGACCGATTCGGTGCTGGTGAGGATGAGCCGGTCGAGCACACAGCCGCAGGGCGCGAGCACGCCGCTCACGCGGTAGGGGTGGTTGCCATGCGCGTGCCCTCCCCCACCCAGCCCGTGGCTGCCGACAAAGGTGGCGCCCACCAGCGGCGCACCGGCATGGCTGCTTTTGACAATGCCACGCGCCACGCTGGCGCCCAGCACCGCGTCCATGGGCTGCTGCCACAGCGCGCCCTCGGCCAGCGTGGCCCCGTAGTGCGCCACATAGTCGGGCGTGGTGCCCACGATGCGAAAGCCCTGGTAGCTGTCGCCCAGGCTCAGCGGGATGACCTGCGCCACCAGCGGGTTCTTCTGCAACGCCTGCACTTCTTGCAGCGGGATGTTGCCCGTGGGCACGTCGATGTGGAACACGCCCGCCAGGATCAGCTGCAGCGGGCTGCCCTTGGCGCCCACCACCAGGTCGATGCCATCCAGGTCGCGCTCAAAGGCCTTGTCGAGCTGCGTGGCCACCAGCAGCACCAGCGTGATGGCGGCCAGGCCCAGCGTGAGCACCAGCAGGTTGAGCACCGCCGCCAGCGGCCGGGACCACAGGTAGCGCCAGGACAGGTGGGCCAGTTTTACTATGTTTTTCATAGCTGCTCGCGCCCGTCTGTTGCGCGGTAGGCCGCTATTTCATTCAAATCCAGTGTCTGCGCACCGGCCAGGGCCAACACCACGCGCTGGTCGTGGGTGGCGATGATCAGGCTGGCGTCGCAGGCGGCAGCGCTGCGCTGCAGCAGCGCCAGCGCGTCGGCGGCGGCTTCGTCGTCCAGGCTGGCCGTGGGCTCGTCGGCCAGCAGCACCTGCGGCGCCAGCAGCACAGCCCGCGCCAGCGCCACACGCTGCGCCTGCCCGCCCGAGAGCTGGTGCGGCTTGCGGGCGGCCAGCTCGGCCACGCCCACCTGGGTGAGTGCGCGGTGGATAGCTGCTTCGTCGCGCGGCAGCCCGGCTGCAAAGTAGACCAGCGCGAGGTTGTCGGCCACCGTGAGCGCGCTGCTTAGATACAGCTTCTGCGGCAAAAAGCCGATGGTGCGCGCACGCCAGGCATCGATCTCGGCCCCGCGCTGCGTGCCGAGCTGCGTGCCCGCCACAAACAGGTCGCCCCCGCTGGCACCGCGCAGCCCCGCCATCAGCGCCAGCCAGGTCGATTTGCCCGTGCCCGAGCGCCCGCGCAGCAACAGCGTGCCGCCCTGGCGCAGATCCACATCCGGAAACCGCAGCGGTGCGGCACCGCCCGTGGCGTAGGTATAGGAAAGCCCCCGGGTGCGGATCATGCGGCAGCCCCCTCGGTGGGGTGGGCACATTCCGCACAGCGCCCGTGCACGGCAATGTCCACCGCAAGGCTTTCGTGCCCGGCAGTGGCCAGGGCCTGCAGCACCTGCTTGAGGGCGCTCTGCACCTTGGCCGAGCCTTGCGACAGACGGAACTGGCGGTGGCAGTCGTCGCATTCAAAACGGGGTGCGGCGCCCTCCTCGCCCTGCGGCGCGCGCGCGTAACGGGTGACGCGGGCGGTATCCACCTGCTTGTGCAGCAGCCCGGCGGCGGCAAAACGGTCGAGCATGCGGTAGACGGTGACTTTGTTGACCGCAACACCGGCTGCAACCAAGGCCGCCTCGACTTCGGGTTCGGACAGGGCCGCGTCGGGCCTGGTTTCGTAGACCGCCGCCAACGCTCGTGTAGCGCGGGTGGCGCGCATGCCGGGGGGGAGTGTCCAGGGCGGGGATGAAGTGGCGGGGGCGGGCATAAGTAGCTGCGATGGCCAGGCAAGGCTCGTAACGCAATTGGGTTGCATTATGCACACTCCGTAGGCCAAGGGCGTCATTGCTACTGCAGACAAAACAACACAAGAGATTCGCCCGTTTGAGTGGATGGGCGAGAATCACCGAGGAGCTTAGGGGTGACAGGTCGGATACCACGCACAGATAGGCAATTGAAGATGACTATTAGCATGCAAAGACAGTTGGAACTGTTGGACCAGTACAAAAAATCTCAGGGTACTTTTTCTGATTTTACGGCCACGCTTTCAGTACTAATAACTACATTACTCGGATCCTCGGGGATTCAAGTTCACACAGTCACGCATCGGTTCAAGAGTTATGAAAGCCTTGCTGGAAAGCTCTCTCGGCCAGATAAAACCTACGATCTGCTCACCGAAATAACAGATCTCGCAGGTATCCGCATCACCACATACTTTGCCGGGGATGTTGATCGAATTGCCAAAGTTCTTGAGCGCGAATTTCAGGTCGATCCAAACGCTTCTGTCGATAAGCGAAAATACATTGAGCCCGAACGATTTGGCTATAGTTCACTTCACTATGTTGTCGAATTGTCTGCCGCCAGAACAAATTTATCAGAATATTCAAAATATCAAGGACTAAAGTGTGAAATCCAGGTTAGATCCATACTTCAGCATGCATGGGCGGAAATAGAGCATGATCTAGGTTACAAATCTGCGGCTGGGGTTCCAATAGACATTCGGCGTAGATTTGCACGAGTTGCAAGCCTCTTGGAATTAGCGGACGACGAATTTAGTCATATTCGGGTTACATTGAAGGAATATGAAGCTACGGTTGCGGCGAAAATTTCTCAATCACCAACTGACGTCAGTCTTGATCTTGCCTCTTTTAGGGCGTTGTACGAGATTGATTCCCATGTCGAGCGCTTGGATCAATTGGTCCTTAGCATTGGCAATGGGCGTATAGGCAGTCAAGACGACCTTCGTGCGGACACTTTGGTTGAAAGACTCCACTCCTTTGGGGTTGCCAATATAGGGCAGCTAGAACACATCGCTCAACGCGAAGTTGAGGCTGTTTCGGCATTTGTGGCCCTCTGGGTGGAAGAGGAGCTTGGCCCCGTCAGTCGCGGTATTGGAATTTTTTATCTTTTATATGTTCTCGCGGCCAGCACCAAGAGCAAAACTTCGATCGAAGAATATTTGACCAAATTTAATATCGGCACCGACGAGGATCGCCCAATGCTAATAGATAAAATACTTGAGTTTGGGTTGAGTCAAAGTGGCGCGGATTAATCTATTTTGCAAAATAGAGTATTAACATCCAGTAAAAATAATTTGTGATTCATTAAGCAATGCAGGCAAAGGGAATTTGATTGATTTTCAATGTAGGCTTCAGGAATATTTGAGGTGTAAATATTATTAATCTTTGTGAAAGTGCAAATGGGCTATGGTAGTCAGGAAATTCAATCGCGTAAGTACCGCGCAAACGTCTTCCTGAACTTCTCCACCTTCGGCCCCACCACAAACGCGCAGTACCCCGCGTTGGGGTGGTTCGCGAAGTAGTCCTGGTGGTACGCCTCGGCCATGCTGTAGTTGGTGAGCGGCTTCACCTCGGTGGTGATGGGCGCGCCAAACAGCTTGTCCTGCGACATCTGGCGGACCATGGTGTTGGTAATGTCGCCATGCGCAGGGTCTTCGTAATAGATGCCGCTGCGGTACTGCGTGCCCACGTCGTTGCCCTGGCGGTTGAGGGTGGTGGGGTCGTGGGTGTGGAAGAAGATTTCCAGGATTTCTTCCAGGCTGATCTCGTCGGCATCAAACGTCAGCCGCACCACCTCGGCGTGGCCGGTGTCGCCCTGGCAGATCTGTTCGTAGCTGGGGTTCAGCGTGTGGCCGTTGGTGTAGCCGCTTTCCACGTCGGTGATGCCGCGCACGCGGTCAAACACGGCTTCGGTGCACCAGAAGCAGCCGCCGCCCAGGGTGATGGTTTGCAAAGTCATGGGGTCCTCGGGTTCAAACGGAGACAGGGCCCCTGATTATGAATTGACGCCCCATCCCGTGCTTGCTACATTACTAACCGGTCAGTCATTAACTCAAACACCTTGTCTCCCACACCCTCTTCCCCTTCGACAGCCGCAGGCACCAAGCGCGAGCGCCGCAAGGAAGCCCGCCCTGGCGAGCTGCTGGAGGCCGCGCTCGACCTGTTTGTCGAAAAAGGCTTTGCCGCCACACGGGTGGACGAGGTGGCTGCGCGGGCGGGGGTGTCCAAGGGCACGCTGTTTTTGTATTTCCCCAGCAAGGAAGAACTCTTCAAGGCCGTGGTGCGCGAGAACATTGCGGGTCGGTTTGCCGAGTGGAACAACGAGCTGGAAAGCTTTGTGGGCACCACCAGCGAGGTGCTGCGTTATTGCTACCAGGTCTGGTGGGAGCGCATTGGCGCCACCAAGGCGTCTGGCATCACCAAGCTGATGCTGAGCGAGGCGCAAAACTTCCCCGAGATTGCGCAGTTCTATCAGCACGAAGTCATTCTGCCGGGCCAGGCGCTGGTCCGCCGCATTCTGGAACGAGGCATTGCACGGGGTGAGTTCCGCCCCGTGAACCTGGACTACGCCGTGTATCTGGTGCTGGCCCCCATGATCTTCCTCATGATGTGGAAGCACTCGGTGGGCGCCTGCGTGCCCGATGCTTTGGGCATGACGCCCGAGCAGTACATCGAGATGCAGGCCGACAACATCCTGCATGGGCTGTGTGTGCGGCCCGGTGCCACCCCGCCCTCCCCCTCCTCTTCAACCCCTGTCTGATCAGATCATGAAACGCTGGATTCCCTGGATGGCGGCAGCCATCGCCGTTGTGTTGGTGGGCAGTGGGGTCTGGCGCGCCATGGCCGCGCGGCAGGCGCAGCAAAAAGCCCTGAGCGAGGCTACCGCGCAGCGCGTGGCAGCGCCGCTGCAATTGGGCGCCGACGAGGTGCTGCGGGTGGTGCAGGTCAACCTGCCGCTGGGCGTGCCGGTGTCTGGCGCGCTGCGGGCGGTGGATTCGGCGATGGTCAAGGCCCGCGTGGGCGGCGAGCTGCAGGGCCTCACGGTGCGAGAAGGCGACAGCGTGAAGGTGGGCCAGGAGGTCGCGCGCATCGACCCCACCGAGGCACGCGCCCGCCTGCGCCAGGCGCAGCAGCAGGCCGATGCCGCCAAATCCCAGGTGGACATCAACCAGCGCCAGTACACCAACAACCGCGCGCTGGTGGACCAGGGCTTTATTTCGTCCACCGCGCTGGTCACCTCCCAGGCCAGCCTGGAGGCAGCCCAGTCGAGCTACCAGGCGGCCGTGGCTGCGGCCGATGTGGCGCGCAAGGCGCTGGACGACACCGTGCTCAAAAGCCCCATCAGCGGCCAGGTGGCGCAGCGCCTGGCCCAGCCCGGCGAGCGCGTGGCGGTAGACGCCCGCATCATCGAGGTGGTGGACCTGTCGCGCCTGGAGCTGGAGGCGCTGCTGCCCCCGGCCGACTCCGTGGCAGTGCGTGTGGGCCAGAAGGCGCAACTGTCTGTCGAAGGCATGCCCGCACCGGTGACGGCCACGGTGGTGCGCATCAACCCCAGCGCCCAGATGGGCAGCCGCACCGTGCCGGTGTACCTGCGCGTGGAACAAATCCAGAATGCAGCGCCCCTGCGCCAGGGCCTGTTTGTGCAAGGCACGCTCGACACCGGCCGCGCCGATGTGCTGGCCGTGCCGCTCGATGCCGTGCGCACCGACAAGCCCGCGCCGTATCTGCAAACACTGAAAGACGGCCGCGTGGCCTACACCGAGGTCAAGACCGGCACCCGCGCTGTGGTTGGCGGCCAGACCCTGGTGGCGGTGGAAGGGGTGCCTGTGGGCACACCCGTGATTGCTGGCCGCATCGGCCAGTTGCGTGAGGGCACGGTTGTGTCTACCGCCGGGGCGGCCGCTGCGGCTGCCGCTGTGCCTGCCGCCTCCCGCACGGCCCCCTGAGCGCCCCGCCCCGCCATGTGGTTCACCAAAGTCAGCCTCAAAAACCCCGTGTTCGCCACGATGGTGATGCTCGCCATCGTCGTGCTGGGTTTGTTCTCGTACCAGCGCCTCAAGGTCGATCAGTTCCCCAACATCGACTTCCCGGTGGTGGTGGTCACCGTGGACTACCCCGGTGCGTCACCTGAAATTGTCGAGAGCGAAGTCACCAAGAAGATCGAGGAAGGCGTCAACTCGATTGCGGGTATCAACGCCCTCACCTCGCGCAGCTATGAGGGCACGGCGGTTGTCATCATCGAGTTCCAGCTGCACATCGACGGCCGCAAGGCCGCCGAGGACGTGCGCGAGAAGGTGGCCACCGTGCGCCCCAACCTGCGCACCGAGGTCAAGGAGCCGCGCGTGCTGCGCTTCGACCCCGCCAGCCGGCCCGTGTGGTCGCTGGCCGTGCTGCCCGATGAAGCATCCAACCGCAGCGCCGTCGAGCTGACCACCTGGTCCGAACAGGTGCTGAAAAAGCGCCTGGAGAACGTGCGCGGCGTAGGCGCCGTGAACCTGGTGGGCGCCACCAAGCGCGAAATCAACATCTACCTGAACCCGCAGGCGCTCGAAGCCTTTGGCGTGACGCCAGAGCAGGTGGCCAGCGCCGTGCGCAACGAAAACCAGGACCTGCCCGTGGGCGCGATCCGCTCCCTCGCTCAAGAGCGTGTGGTGCAGATCGACGCGCGCATGCAGCGCCCTGAAGACTTCGGCAAGATCATCGTGGCCCGCAAGAACGGTGCGCCGGTCCGGCTGGACCAGGTGGCGCGTGTGAACGATGGCGCGCAGGAAGTGGAGAGCCTGGCGCTCTACAACGGCCAGCGCACCCTGCTGCTGTCGGTGCAGAAGTCGCAGGGCGAGAACACCATCGAGGTGGTCGATGGCCTGAATGCGGCCGTGGCCGAACTCAAGAACCAGCTGCCCCCCGGCGTGCGGCTGGAGAGCATTGGCGACAGCTCCCGCCCCATCCGCGTGGCGGTGAACAACGTGCGCCAGACACTGATCGAGGGCGCCATCCTCACGGTGCTCATCGTGTTCCTGTTCCTGAACTCCTGGCGCTCCACCGTCATCACGGGGCTGACCCTGCCGATTGCGCTGATCGGCACCTTTTTGTTCATGAACATGTTCGGCTTCACCATCAACATGATCACGCTGATGGCGCTGAGCCTGTGCGTGGGCCTGCTGATCGACGACGCCATCGTGGTGCGCGAGAACATCGTGCGCCACGTGCAGATGGGCAAGGGCGCCTATGACGCGGCCATGGACGGCACGCAGGAGATCGGCCTGGCGGTGCTGGCCACCACCCTGTCCATCGTGGCGGTGTTCATGCCCATCGGCTTCATGGGCGGCATCATCGGCAAGTTTTTCCACGAATTCGGCATCACCATCGTCGCGGCGGTGATGATCTCGATGTTTGTGAGCTTCACGCTCGACCCCATGCTGTCCAGCATCTGGCACGACCCGAGCATCCACGCGCACGGCCAGAAGGCGGTGCCCGTCACCCTCTACGACAAGACCATTGGCCGCGTCACCGGCTGGTTCGACCGCGCCACCGATGCGCTGGCCGAGGGCTACCAGCACATCCTGCGCTGGTCGCTGGTGCACAAGCTGGCCACCATGGCCATTGCCGTGGCGATCTTCGTGCTGAGCGTGGTCATGGTGCCGCTTTTGGGCACCGAGTTCGTGCCCAAGGCCGACTTTTCGGAGACCAGCCTCAACTTCTACACCCCCGTGGGCTCATCGCTCGAAGCCACCGAGGCCAAGGCCAAACAGGTGGAAGGCATCCTGCGCGAGATGCCCGAGGTGCGCTACACCCTCTCCACCATCAACACCGGCAGCGCCCAGGGCAAGATTTACGCCAACATCTATGTGCGCCTGGTGGACCGCAAGGACCGCAGCCGCAGCGTGGACCAGATGTCCGACGTGCTGCGCGAGCGCCTGAAGACTGTGCCCGGCATTACCATCACCCACGTGGGCCTGCTGGACGCCGTGGGCGGCAACAAGCAGGTGGAGTTCTCGCTGCAAGGCCCCGACCTGCAGGAGCTGGAGCGGCTGACCAAGGTGGTCACCGAGAAGATCCGCGACATTCCCGGCCTGGTGGACCTGGATACCAGTGCCAAGCCCAACAAGCCGGTGATCGCACTCGAAGTCAAGCGCGACGTGGCCTCGGACCTGGGGCTGTCGGTGGCGCCCATGGCGGCATCGCTGCGCACGCTGGTGGCGGGCTCCACGGTGGGCAACTGGCGTGCGCCGGACGACCAGACCTACGACGTGAACGTGCGCCTGGCCCCCGAGGCCCGCACCCAGCCCGCCGACCTGGAGCGCCTGCCCTTTGCGCTGACCGCTGCCGACGGCAGCACCCGCATCGTGCGCCTGAACCAGGTGGCCCGTGTGACCGAATCCACCGGCGCCAACCAGATCAACCGCCGCGACCTGACCCGCGAAGTGGCCGTGAACGCCAACGTGGCCCAGCGCTCTGCGGGTGAGGTGTCGGCAGACATCAAGAAGGCGCTCGACACCGTGGCCTTCCCGCCCGGCTACCGCTACCAGTTTGGCGGCTCCACCAAGAACATGGCCGAGTCCTTCGGCTACGCCATCTCGGCCCTGGCCATGGCGATCATCTTCATCTACATGATCCTGGCCAGCCAGTTCAAGAGCTTCCTGCAGCCGCTGGCGCTCATGACCTCGCTGCCGCTCACGCTGATTGGTGTGGTGCTGGCGCTGTTGATGTTCCGTTCCACGCTGTCGATGTTCTCCATCATCGGCGTGGTGATGCTCATGGGCCTGGTGACCAAAAACGCCATCCTGCTGGTGGATTTTGCGATCCGCGCGCGCGAGGAGCACGTGAACGACGCAGGCCAGACCGTGCCCGGCCTGCCCCGTGCCGAGGCCCTGCTGCTGGCCGCCCGCGTGCGCCTGCGCCCCATCCTCATGACCACGCTGGCCATGATTTTTGGCATGGTGCCGCTGGCATTTGCGCTCTCCGAAGGCTCCGAGCAGCGCGCGCCCATGGGCCAGGCGGTGATTGGCGGGGTCATCACCTCGTCGCTGCTCACGCTGGTGGTGGTGCCGGTGGTGTATTGCTATATGGATGATCTGGCCCGCTGGGCACGCCGCAAGTTCTCCGGTGCGCCTGCAACGCCCAGTAAAATCGAGGGTTTGTCCTAGACGCCCGCCCCACGGAGATATTCCATGAACATGCCCCTGAACACGTCCGCCAACATCAGCGACCCTGTCGCCCAGGCCCGCTACAACATGATCGAGCAGCAGATCCGTCCCTGGAACGTGCTGGATTTCGACGTGCTGGAGTTGCTGGCCGTGGTGCGCCGCGAAGACTTTGTGCCCCCGGCCTACCGCAGCATGGCGTTCATGGACATTGAAGTGCCCCTGCTGGGCAGCGACGCCGAAGAGGCCGTGCGCCGGGGCCACAGCATGCTGCAGCCTCGCGTGGAAGCGCGCATCCTGCAAGACCTGCAGGTCAAGGCGACCGACCGCGTGCTCGAAATCGGCGCTGGTTCGGGTTACATGGCCGCCCTGCTGGCCCACCGCGCCGAGCGTGTGGTGTCGCTCGAAATCAACCCCGAGCTCGCCGAAATGGCCCGCGAGAACCTGCGCGACGCCGGTATCCAGAACGCCGATGTACGCCAGGGCGACGGCGCCCGCGATGCGATCCCGGACGGCCCCTTCGATGTGATCGTGCTCAGCGGCTCGGTGGCCGAAGTGCCCGCCGCCCTGCTCGCGCTGCTGAAAGACGGCGGCCGCCTGGGCGCCATCGTGGGTGGTGAGCCTGTGATGCGCTTCACCCTGACGCGCCGCACCGGCGATCGCTTTGAAACCACGGCCCCTTGGGACACCATCGCGCCCCGCCTGGTGAACTTCCCTGAGCCATCCGGCTTCACGTTCTGATTACCGTCCTTCGGAGTTCTGCATGATCGATCACGTCCGCCCTGCCCAGCTGTCTGCCTGGTTTGCCACGGCACCCGAAGGCAGTCAGCCCCTGGTGCTGGACGTGCGCGAACCCTGGGAGCTGCAAACCGCCAGCGTGCGCGCTGAGGGCTTCGAGCTGGTGGCCATCCCCATGGGCGAGCTGCCCGCACGGCTGGCCGAGCTGGATGCTGCCCTGCACGCGCAACGCCCCATCGCCTGCCTGTGCCACCACGGCGCACGCAGCCTGCGGGTGGCCGCGTTTTTGCAGCACAACGGTTTTGAACGGTTGGCCAACATCACCGGCGGCATTGAGGCCTGGTCGCATGAAAACGACCCCGCCGTGCCCCGGTACTGACGTTTGGCCACAGCCCACGACCGCCCCGCTCGCTCGCATCTTCCATCGAACCGCAGACCCTTCCGAAGGACCTACATGACACCGTTCCGGCCTCTTTCCCTGTCCCTCCTGTCCCTGGCACTGGGCGCGGCGCTCACTGCCCCGGCGCAGGCCCAGAGCCTGCTGGAGCTGGTGGAATCGGCCCGCACCTATGACACGGCCTGGCAGTCGGCCCGCGCCCAGCTGGATGCCGCAGGCCGCAAGGCCGACCAGGCCCGCGCGGGCCTGCTGCCCTCGGCGGCGCTCACGGGGGGCCTGACCCGCAGCAATGTGGAGCTGAGCAGGCCCAAAATTGAAAACACCGGCACGGCGCAGACGGTGGGCATCAATGCCTCGCAGCCGCTGTACCGCCCGGCCAACCGCATCAACCTGGAGCAAGGCCAGCGCGGTGTGGACGTGGCCCAGGCCCAGCTGGATGGTGCCACCCAAGACCTGCTTGTGCGTGTGAGCCAGGCCTACTTTGACGTGCTGGCCGCGCAAGACACCCTGACTTTTGTGCAGGCCCAGAAAGCCGCCGTGTCGGAGCAACTGGCCTCGGCCAAGCGCAATTTCGAGGTGGGCACCACCACCGTCACCGATTCCCGCGAAGCCCAGGCCCGCTACGACCTGGTGATTGCGCAGGAGATCGCCGCCGAAAACGATCTGCGCGTGAAGCGCCTGGCGCTGGACCAGCTCGTGGGCATTACCGGCACCCAGCCGCGCCCCCTGGCCCTGCCCTTGCAGCTGCCCAGCGTGCAACCCGCCAACGTGGCCACCTGGGTGGACACCGCGCGCGACCAGCAGCCCGGCGTGCGCCAGGCCGCCATCGCGCTCGACATCGCCCGGCTGGAAACCAAAAAAGCCGAAACCGGCCACCTGCCGACGGTGGACCTGCAGGCGGGCTACAACGTCACACGCAACCTCAACGGCACCATCAGTGCCCCCGGCGTGACCAACCGCAGCAACGCCGCCAGCGTGGGCGTGGCGCTGAACCTGCCGCTGTTTGCGGGTTTTGCAGTGCAAAACCGCGTCAAGGAAACCTTGGCCCTGGAAGAAAAAGCCACGGCCGACCTGGAAACCACGCGCCGCAACGTGGCCCAGGCCACGCGTGCCGCCTTCTTTGGCGTGCAGTCCGGCCAGGGGCAGGTGCAGGCGCTTGAAGCGGCCGAGGCCTCCAGCCAGAGCGCGCTCGACGCCAACAAGCTTGGCTACCAGGTGGGCGTGCGCATCAACATCGACGTGCTCAATGCCCAGAGCCAGCTGTTCCAGACCAAGCGCGACCTGGCCCAGGCGCGCTACAACGTGCTGCTGGGCACGCTCAAGCTGCGCCAGGCCGCGGGCACGCTGACGCAGCAGGACGTCGAAGCCATCAACGCGCTGCTGGTGAAGTAAGCCCTCAGATCACCGCGTCGGGGATGTTGCTCTCCTCCCCGGCCAGCACCTGCGGGTGCGCGCGCAGCTGGTCGGCCGCCATGGGCCGCCCCAGCAGGTAGCCCTGCAGGTAGTCGCAGCCCTCGGCCTTGAGGATTTCGTACTGGCGCCAGGTTTCCACGCCCTCGGCCACCACGTTGAGGTGCAGGCTGTGTGCCATCGAGATGATGGCGCGCACCAGCGAATGGTTGCGGCTGCTCTCCTGCAGCCCCATCACAAAGCTGCGGTCGATCTTGACGGTGTTGAGGCTGAAGCGTGAGAGGTAGCTCAGCGACGAGTAGCCAGTGCCGAAATCGTCCAGCGACAGCCCCACCCCCGCGTCGTGCAGGCGGTGCAGCAGTGCGGGCAGGTCCTCCTGGTCGCTGGCCAGCAGGGTCTCGGTCAGCTCCAGCTCGATGCCTGCGGGGGGCACGCCATAGCGCTCCAGCAGGGCAAACACCTGGCTCTCAAACCCGGGCTGCGCAAACTGCCGAACCGACACATTGATGCTGATCACCGGCGCCAAACCCGACTGCGCACGCCACTGCGCCGCCTGGCGGATCGCCTCTTCCAGAATCCACTGGCCCACTTCCAGGATGAGCGAGGACTCCTCGGCCGCCGGGATGAAACGCCCGGGCGGCACCCAGCCGAGCTGCGGGTTTTCCCAGCGCACCAGCGCCTCGGCCTTGGTCATGCGGCCGGTGCTGCAGCTGTAGATGGGCTGGTAGTGCAGGCGCAGCTCCCCGCGCGGCACGGCCTGGCGCAACGCCGATTCCAGCCGCAGGGATTCGGCCAGGCGTTCGTCCATATCGGATTCAAAAAAGCACCAGCCCCCACGCCCCCGCGCCTTGGATTCATACATGGCCACCTCGGCGCGCTGCAGCAGCACAGGGGCCGAGAGCCCCTCCCTGGTCGAAAAAGCAACCCCGATGCTGGCCTCGATCTGGTAGTCCATACCGTCGGACTTGAACTGGCGCCGGATCAATTGCAGGAGCGCCAACGCGCGGGCTTCCACCTCAAGGATGCTCATGAGGGACGGAAGCCCCGCCATCACCAGCGCAAACTCGTCTCCGCTCAGGCGCGCCAGCAGGTCGCCGGGTCTGAGTTGGTCCTGCAGGGCCTGGGCAATTTCGCGCAGAAGCTCGTCGCCAAATGCATGGCCCAGGGTGTCGTTCACCTTCTTGAAATGGTCCAGATCGATGAGCAGCACGGCGCACTGCGTGTGCTGGCGGTGCGCGATCCAGAGCACGGCGTCGAGCTGCTGCTCCAGAAAACGGCGGTTGGGCAAGCCGGTCAGCTGGTCGGTGTTGGCCTGGTGCAGGCGCTCCTCCTCGCCCCTTTTGCGCTCGCTCAGGTCGCGGATCAGGCCCAGGATGACGGGGTAGCCCAGGTCCATGTAGCTGGAGAAGATGATCTCGGCCGGGAACGGCTCGCCCCGCGCGGGGGTGACAGCACGCTCCAGGCGCATGGGCGCGTCCATGGGGCCCGACTGCACCATGGCATTGACCTTGCGGAACATGGCCTCGGCCTCTTCCTGCTCCCGGGTCAGCAGCGGCACCTGCTGGCCCTCCAGCTCTGCGGGGGACGCGCTACCCGCCAGCTGGGCAAACCGGTCATTGCAGAACAATATCTTGCCGTCGAGCCTGCGGGCCACCAGCGCGTCGGGCAGGTGCTTGATCACGTTGGACAGCCGCTGCCGCGTCTGCGCAATGGCTGCGTCCACCAGCACCAGCCCCAGGAGCACACTGGAGACCCAGCCCACCGACAGAATGTCCGGGTTTTGAAACGGCGTGCCGATGGTGGACGGCTCCAGAAAGTACAGCAGGAAGGCCGCCGTCTTGAGGGAAAACGCCGCCGCCAGCAGCCGGTAGTGCATGCGCAGGCACAGATAGGCCGACACCCCGTACACCAGCATCATCAGCCCCAGCACCAGGATGCTGGCCGCGCGCTTGTCGCCCCCGATGCCCACCACCGCGATCAGGAACGCCACCCCCAGGCTGCGCCCGATCAGGGTGCCGGGGCCGATGATGCGGCCCCTGAGGAAGTTGGTGCCCCCGTGCAGGCTGGCCAGGAAGAAGCCGGTGAGCAGCGTGGCCATCACCCCCAGCCACAGCGATTCAGGCTGCAGGTGGTAGCGGTAGCCAGTGAAGGTGGCCCCGGCCAGCGACAGGTGGGCAATGCCCCAGAGTAGCGTGGCCTGGTTCAGGCGCGCACTGCTCCAGCCGATCAGGAACGCCACGCCCAGAATCGCGAGTGCCGCAACGCCCAGGTCGTGAACAGGAACCACAGGACACCGCCAGATACAGTTGTTTCACACCATCGTAGCGGTTGCGGCTTGTTTTGTGCTTAGGGTCGGACGCTGTTTGTCATCTATTGATCAACACAAGTCGGCGCTTGAGGGCGCCAACCCCTCACCGGCGCTGCACCAGGCCCAGCACGGCCTGTGCCGTGGCCTGCGCGGCCCCCCGGTGGGCGGTGGAAAAGCGGCTGGCGCGCTCGCTGGCCGCCGCGTGGGCGGCCGGGTTCAGGGCCAGGCCTGTAGCCTGGGCGATGCCTGCGGCCATGTCGGGCACACGCTGCGCGGCGCCAGCGGCGCAGGCCAGCTCGGCAGCCTCGGCAAAGTTGAAGGTGTGGGGCCCCAGCACCACCGGGCAGCCGCAGGCGGCGGCTTCGATGAGGTTCTGCCCGCCCAGCGGGGCAAAGCTGCCGCCCAGCATGGCCACATGGGCCAGGCCGTAGTACAGCGCCATCTCGCCCAGCGAGTCGCCCAGCCACACGTCAGCGGCGTCGGGCGCGCCCGTCCAGGTGCTGCGGCGGGACACGGTGAGGCCTGCCTGCAGCAGCAGCTGGTGCACCTCGTCAAACCGCTGCGGGTGGCGCGGCACGATGAGCCACTGAACGGGTTGCGCAGTGCGCGCCGCAGGCTCTGCGGGAAGCGCTTCACTATTGATAGCTGCTTGGGCAAGCTGGACGCGCGCAGAGGCCGATTTTGACCTCAAATTTTCCAGCCACAGCGCCTCTTCGCCCTCGCGGCTGCTGGCCAGCATGACCACGGGGCGCTGCGCCTGTGCGCGCCAGCTGCGGCCCTGCGCCAGCTGGGCGGCGTCGGGCACCACGTCGAACTTGAGGTTGCCGAACACGCCTGCCACCCGTGCGCCGATGGCGCGCAGCCGCTGGGCATCGCCTTCGGTCTGGGCCCACACGGCGGCCAGGTTGCTGTAGGCGGGCCGCGCCAGCGCGGCCAGGCGCTGGGCGTTGCGCAGGGACTTGGCGTTGAGCCGCGCATTCGCCAGCACCAGCGGCACGCCCCGCTTGCGGCAACCGGCCACCAGGTTGGGCCAGACCTCGGTCTCCATCAGGATGCCGATGGCCGGGCGGAACTTGCGCAGAAACCGCGCCACGGCGCCGGGCGTGTCCCAGGGCTGCCACACCTGCACGTCGCCGGGCAGCAGCAGTTTTTCGCCCTCGGCCCGGCCGGTGGCCGTGCCATGGGTGAGCAGCAGGCGCATGCCGGGCAGCTGCTCGCGCAGCGCGGCCAGCAAGATGGCGGCGGCCCGCGTTTCGCCCAGCGATACCGCGTGGATCCACACAAACCGGCCCAGCGGGTCGGAGCTGCTGTGCATCATCAGGCTGTCGATGGGCGCGGGATAGCGGCCAAACCGCTCGCCAATGGCCACGCCGTAGCCTGGCTCGGCCCTGGCGCGGCGGCGCAGCTTGCGGCGCAGCAGGGGCTGGGCGCCCCAGGTCACCACCGAATACAGGGCGCGGGCGGGGTTCATGCCACGGCGAGGTGCTGGAGGTCCACGGCCACCACGCCGCCGCTCCAGCCGCTGTCGCCCCGTGCGGCCCAGACGATGCACGGCGCGTCGCCCTCGGCCGCCACCACACAGCGGCCACCGGGCTCCCAGACCGCGCTGCGGCCTGCGCTGACATAACCGCCGGAGGGCCCGCTGTAGTTGGCCAGCAGCACGGCCATGGCGTGGTCGCGCGCATAGCCCTGCAACAATGCCGACTCAGGGCCATAGCCCTGGTGGCTGATCAAAGCCCCGGCCGCATACAGCGCGGCGCCCGCGCCATGTGCGGCACGGGCGTGTTCTGGGTGGGTGATGTCGGCACACACCGCCATGCCCGTGGGCTCGCCCGCAAGCAGGTGCACCTGCGCGTCGTGGGTGCCCGCGCTGGCAAAACGCTCTTCGCTGGCATGCAGGTGCCGTTTGCGGTACAGCGCCACGCTGCCATCGGGCGCCAGCACCCAGGCGCCGATGGCTGGCAAGGCGCCTGCCTGCACGGGAGCGGCGGGCCCGCCGACCACAATGGCCATGCCCTGCTCGCGTGCGGCCTGGCGCAGCGGTGCCAGCGCCGCATGGTTGGCGTCCAGCACGTTGGCGGCCAGCACTGTGGGCTCGTAGCACGTGAGCGACAACTCGGGGAACAGCAGCACCTGCACGCCCTCGCTGGCCGCTACCCGAACAAAGGCCAGGTGGGTCAGCACATTGCGCGCCACGTCCCCGGGGACGGATGGCGACTGTGCAGCGGCGATGCGCAGGGGGGTGGACACGGAGGGGTTGTTCACGCGGGCAGCTCGGTCAGGAAGGTGGCAGACAAAAGGGTTGTCGATGGGCGCTCAGTGGCTGGCCGCGCCCACATGGGCGTCGGGCAAGACCCGGTGCAGCAGCGCCAGCATGGCGGCCTCGATGCGCGCCAGTGCCTCGGGGGTGTGGCCCTCAAAGCGCAGCACCAGCACGGGCGTGGTGTTGCTGGCGCGGATCAGGCCAAAACCGTCCGGCCAGTCCACCCGCAGGCCGTCAATGGTGCTCACCGTGGCGGGCGCGGCAAACTGGCCTGCGGCCAGGGCCTGCAGCTCGGCCGTGAGGCGATGCGGTTCGCCCTCGGCGCAGGCCACGTTGAGTTCGGGCGTCGAGAAGCTGGTGGGCAGTGCGTTGAGCACGGCGCTGGGGTCCTGGGACTTGCTCAAGATCTCCAGCAGGCGGCAGCCCGCGTAGGTGCCGTCGTCAAAGCCGTACCAGCGCTCCTTGAAGAAGATGTGGCCGCTCATTTCGCCGCCCAGCGGGGAGTTGGTCTCCTTCATGCGCGCCTTGATGAGCGAGTGGCCGGTCTTGAACATAACCGGCACGCCGCCCGCGGCCGCAATGGCGGGCGCCAGGCGCTGGGTGCACTTCACGTCAAAGATGATCTCGCCGCCGGGCACGCGCGAGAGCACATCTTGCGCAAACAGCATCATCTGGCGGTCGGGGAAGATGTTGGTGCCGTCCTTGGTGACGATGCCCAGGCGGTCGCCGTCGCCGTCAAACGCCAAGCCCAGCTCGGCATCGCTGGCCTTCAGGGCGTCGATCAGGTCGCGCAGGTTCTCGGGCTTGCTCGGGTCGGGGTGGTGGTTGGGGAAGTTGCCGTCCACCTCGGAGAACAGCTCGATCACCTCGCAGCCCAGCGCCCGGAAGATGGCGGGGGCCGACGCGCCCGCGATGCCGTTGCCGCAGTCCACCACGATCTTCATGGGGCGGGCCAGCTTCACATCACCCACGATGCGTTCGCGGTAGGTGGGCAGCACATCCACATGCCGCACCGATCCACCCGGTGCCAGCTGCCAGCTTTCCTGCTCCATCGTGCGGCGCAGGCCCTGGATCTCCTCGCCATAGATGGCGCGGCCGTTCAGCACCATCTTGAAGCCGTTGTAGTCCTTGGGGTTGTGGCTGCCCGTGACCTGGATGCCGCTGTTGCACAGCGTGCTGGCCGCAAAGTACAAAAGCGGCGTGGTCACCAGGCCCACGTCGATGACCTCGATGCCCGCCTCCACCAGCCCCTGAATCAGCGCCGCCGACATGGCCGGGCCCGACAGGCGCCCGTCGCGCCCCACGGCCACCGTGGTCTGCCCCTCGGCGCGGGCGGCGGTGCCAAAGGCCCGGCCCAGGCCCAGGGCGACTTCTTCGTTCAGGGTGGAAGGCACGATGCCACGGATGTCGTAGGCTTTGAAAATGGCGGGCGTCGGTTGCACGTCGAAAGACCTTTAGCAATGGGTATTGAAGAGCCGGCTGCATTGTAGGCGGGCCCCCTGCCCGGCCCTCCCCCGGCCAGCCCACCGGAGCACCCGCAGGCACATGTCCGAAAACGGCCAGTGCAGACGGGCCCGCTCTCTATGATCCAGCCCATGACCTTGCCTCCCCTGCCCGCTGCGCCCGGCGCCGACACCCCCTCGGACGAGGGCCGCTACCTGGCCGTGCTGGCGCGGGACGCGCGCTTTGACGGGCACTTCTTCACGGCCGTGACTTCTACCGGCATCTACTGCCGCCCCGTGTGCGCCGTGCGCGCCCCCCGGCGCGAGAACTGCCGCTTTTTTGCGCTGGCCGCGCAGGCCGAACACGCGGGTTTTCGCCCCTGCCTGCGCTGCCGGCCCGAGCTGGCGCCCCAGGCGCTGGTGTGGTCGGTGCAGGACGCGAGCAGCATCCTGGTGCAGCAGGCCGTGCGCCTGCTGGATGCGCCCGACCTCTGGCCCACACCCCCCGCACCGGGCGAAGGCAGCGCCACCGTGGCCCGCCTGGCCGAGCGCCTGGGCGTGAGCGACCGGCACCTGCGCCGCATTTTTGAGGCGGCCCTGGGCGTATCGCCCCTGCAATACCTGCAGACCCGCCGCCTGCTGACGGCCAAACAGCTGCTCACCGACACGCGCATGCCCGTCACGCAGGTGGCGCTGGCCAGCGGCTTTGCCAGCGTGCGGCGCTTCAACGCGGCGTTTGCAGGGCACTACGGGCTCAACCCCACCCAGCTGCGGCGCAGCGGCACCAGCCCGGCCGCATCGGCAGCGCCCGAGGGCGGCAGCACCCTGCTGCGCCTGGCCTGGCGGCCACCGTTTGATGTGGCGGCGCTGCTGGCGTTTTTTGAGCGGCGGCAGTTCCACGGCGTGGAATGGGTGCTGCCCGAAGTGGCCACGCTGCGCCGCACCGTGCGCCTTCCCGCCAGCGCCACCGGCCTGGGCCAGGAGACCACCGGCTGGTTCAGCGCCCGTTTTGACGTGGCGCGCCACCAGGTGCTGCTGCAGACCAGCGACAGCCTCTACCCCGTGCTGCCGCTCGTGATCCGCCGCGTGCGCGCCATGCTCGACCTGGACGCCGACCCGGCCGCCATCAACGCCGTGCTGCACGCATCCTTCCCCAACAGAGACGGCCTGCGCGTGCCCGGTGCGTTCGACGGCTTCGAGCTGGCCGTGCGCGCCGTGCTGGGCCAGCAGATCACCGTGGCCGCCGCACGCACCCTGGGCCAGCGGCTGGTGGAGCGGCTGGGCGAGCCCATCGACACACCGTGGCCCCAGCTGAACCGCCTGTTCCCCACCGCCGCCACGCTGGCCGTGGCCGACGGCGACACCCTGGGCCAGCTGGGCATCGTGCGCCAGCGCCAGGCGGCCATCGTGGCGCTGGCCCGCGCAGTAGACAGTGGCGGCCTGGCCCTGCACGCAGGCGCCGATGTGGCCAGCACCACGGCGGCGCTGTGTGCGCTGCCGGGCATTGGCGACTGGACGGCGCAGTACATCGCCATGCGCGTGCTGCGCTGGCCCGACGCCTTCCCGGCCGGGGACGTGGCGCTGCACAAGGCGCTGGGCGTGCAGGGCCAGAAGAACCCGGCCCGTGCGGCCACTGCAGCCTCCGAGCCCTGGCGCCCCTGGCGCAGCTACGCCGTGCTGCGCGCGTGGGCTGCGCTGGCATAGTTACTATCAAAATAATAGCTATCAGCGCTTACCCATTGCGCGCAGAGGCCATTTTTTACTCATAAAACACAGACACCTGCCATGCAATACCACCCCCACACCGTGCAAGCCCGCGCGGACACGGCCCTCGGGCCCGTGCGCCTGGCCGCCTCGCCCACCGGCCTGTGCGGCATCTGGTTCGAAGGCCAGCGCCACGAGCCCAGCCCGCAGCTGTATGGCGGCGGCGCCTGGGCCGAGGCGGACGGCCACCCGCTGCTGCAGGTGGCCACCGGCCAGCTGCAGCAGTACCTGCGCGGCGAACGCGACGGCTTTGACCTGCCGCTGGACCTGTCGGGCGGCACGCCGTTCCAGCAAGAAGTCTGGCAGGCCCTGCTGGCCATTGGCCGGGGCGCCACGCGCAGCTATGGCGAGCTGAGCCAGCACCTGGGCCGCCCCCGCGCCGTGCGGGCCGTGGGCGCGGCCGTGGGGCGCAACCCGCTCTCCGTGGTCGTGCCCTGCCACCGCGTGCTGGGTGCCGATGGCAGCCTGACCGGTTACGCTGGCGGGCTGGACCGCAAGGCCGCCCTGCTGGCGCTGGAGAATGCGCGGGCGTCGGCCCAGGCATCCCTGCTCTCCCACAGCCACGACAAGGAAAAAGCGAAAGGCGCCCCATGACCCCACCCGGCCAACAGCCCGTCTCCAGTTGGATCGCTGAATTCATCCTGCTGGCGGCGCTGTGGGGCGCCTCGTTTCTGTTCATGCGCATGGGCGCCTCGGAGTTCGGGCCCCTGCCCATGGTGGGCCTGCGCGTGGGGCTGGCTGCTGTCTTTCTGTGGCCGATCATGCTGCGCCAGGGCGACTACCCGGCGTTTCGCCAGCATTGGCGGCCCATCATGCTGGCGGGCATCATCAACTCCGCCATCCCCTTCGCGCTGTTCGGTTGGGCCGTGTTGCACATCCAGACCGGGCTGGCCTCCATCCTGAACGCCACGGTGCCGTTGTTTGGCGCCCTGGTGGCCTGGCTCTGGCTGGGCGACCGCATCAACCGGCTGCGCTGGGTGGGGCTGGCGCTGGGGTTTGTGGGCGTGGCCCTGCTGGCCTGGCGCGCGCCTGCGGGCACGGGCTTCAAGACCGACAGTGCCGCCTGGGCGATCGGCGCCTGCCTGCTGGCCTCGGCGTTCTATGGGCTGTCGGCCAGTTTTGCGCGGCGCCACCTCACAGGCATCCCGCCCCTGGCCACGGCCACCGGCAGCCAGCTGGGTGCGGCGCTGGGCCTGGCGCTGCCCACGCTATGGCTGTGGCCCGCGCAGATGCCCGGGCTGCGCGCCTGGGGTGCCATCGTGGCGATTGCCGTGTTGTGCACCGGCATTGCCTACATCCTGTACTTCCGCCTCATTGCCAGCGCAGGCCCCAGTCGCGCCCTGGCCGTGACCTTCATCACGCCGGTGTTTGCGGTGCTGTATGGCGCGCTGTTCCTGGGTGAAACCATCACGCCCTGGATGATTGGCTGCGCCCTGGTAATTGTGTGCGGCACGATGTTGTCAACCGGGCTTATCAGGGGGCGCGCTGTCCCCGCCACCACTGCCGAACGCGCCTAAACTCGGTGCATGGTTTCTGCGCCGGGTTCACGCTCATACCCCACGGCTGTGCCGTGGCGAGACACCGGGTTGGAGGCGTGCCTGTGCGCCCTGCCCGGGGGGCTGAGCACACGCCCCTGTCCTGAGCAAACGCTGCTCTCTTTGGCGCGGGCCATCCACCATGGCCCATAACGCACTGCTGGCTGGCGGGCTGCTGCTCCTGATGGTGCTGGTGCTCGCGCACCTGCAACCGACCGAAATCCTGACCCCCTCCCGCCGCACGCAGGTGCTGGTTGGCGTGACCGGCGGCGTGGTGTCGGCCCTGGTGCTGGTGGTGCTGAACCTGAACGCGCCCGAGCTGGGAGTGGTGGCCTACCCCACGGCCACCGCGTTCATGACCTTGTATTTCGGGCCCATCGCGGCGGTGATCACGGCCGCCCTGGCACTGCTGGCCATGGTCTGGAGCGAAGGCGCCGTCTGGCTGGCGGGCCTGGCCACACTGGTGGGGGCGGCAGCCCTGGGCGCGCTGTGGCGCACGGTGGACACCCGCCCCGGCGCCAACCCCTGGCTGGCGATTGCGGGCATGGCGGTCACCCTGCCCCCCGTGGTCTCGCTGTGCCTGGTGGCCACGGGCGGCGCCCCGCTGCCTGGCCCGGCCATCGACTGGCTGCGGCAGCTGCCCTGGTACCACGGCGCGGGCATGCTCATTCTGGGCACGGGCCGGCAGCTGCTGGTGGGCAAGGCGCAGTCGGTGGTGGCGCTGGAGCAGGCCCATCGCACGCTGGCAGAGCGCGAACAACAATTGCGCCTGGCCCTCGACTCGCTGGGCGGCGGGCACTGGCAATGGGATGTGCTGGAGCGCCGCTTCCGCTGCGACGGCCACTTTTATGAGGCCTACGGCATCACCCAGGCCGACGCCGACGCGCCCGACCTGTGGACACGCTGGTATGCCCGGCGCCACCCGGCCGACGCCAAGCGCAATGCCGCCAAGCTGGCGAGTGCCATGGACGGGCTGGAGGAAAGCTACGAGGCCGAGTTCCGCGTGCGGGACACGGAAGGCCGCTGGCGCTGGCTGATGTCGCGCGGCACCGTGTCGCGCCGCGACGCACAGGGCCGCCCCACGGCAATGATCGGCATGGACGTGGACATCACCGCCCACCGCGCGGCCGAGGACGCGCTGCGCTCGTCCGAAGCCAAATACACCACCTTCTACCAGACGCTGCCCGACCCGGCGGGCATCTCGCGCATCTCGGACGGCCGCTATGTGGACGTGAACCCGGCCTTTTGCGAGGTGCTGGGCCGCCCGCGCGAGGAGGTGATCGGGCGCACCTCGACCGAGCTGCAGATCTGGGCCACCGAGCAGGAGCGCAAGCGGCTCATCGAAGCCTTCAAGCGCGACGGCAAGGTGGACCGCCTGCCGCTGATGGCGCAGAGCAACGGCGTGCGCATCCCGGGGCTGATGTCGGCACGCTCCGTGCTTGTGGATGGCGAAAACTGCTTTGTTTTCGTTTTCCATGACATGACCGAAGCCCAACGCACCAGCGACGAACTTCGGGCGCTTTACAACCAGCTGCAGCAGGCCGGCCGCCTGGCCCGCCTGGGCGCCTGGGAGGACGAGCGCGGCAAGGGGCTGGTGTACTGGTCGGAGATGTGTTTTGACATCCATGGCCTGGACCCCAGCCAGCCCCCGCCCAGCGACTACATCGACCGCCATGTGGCCCCCGCCTACCGCGAGGCGCTGCGCGAAAAATTCCGCCAGAGCCTGCGCTCGCGCACGGCCTGGAGCATGGAGATGGAGGTGCAGCACGCCGACGGCCACCTGCTGTGGATGCGTGCGCGCGGCGAGCCCGTGATCGAAAACGGCCGCGTGGTGCGCGTGCGCGGTGTGATGCAGGACATCGACGAGGCCAAACGCGCCGAGCAGCGCCTGCGCCAGTCCGAAGAGCGCTTCTCGCGCATCTTCCACCTCATGCCCTACCCCATGGGCCTGTCCCGGCGCAGCAACGGCCTGTATGTGGACATCAACCCCGCCTGGGTCGAGATGCTGGGCATCCCGCGCAACGAGGCCATTGGCCGCACGGGCATCGAGCTGGGCATCTTCACGGCCGAAGAACGCCAGCGCCTCATCGACCAGGTGGACGCCAGCGGCCAGGTCAGCGACCACGAAATGATGCTGAACGTGCGCGGCGGCCCGCCCCGCACGGTGCTGCAGTCCATGCGCGCGACCGAGTTCGACGGCGAACCCTGCTGGCTGTTCTCGGTGCACGACATCACCGACCGCAAGCGCGAGGAAGAACAGGTGCGCGAGCGCGAAGAGCTGCTGTCGCTCACCTTCTCGGCCGCGTCGCTGGGGCGGTGGGACTGGAACCTGCAGACCGGCCTGGTCACGGGCGACAGCCGCTGGCGCGCCATGCGCGGCCTGGAGGCCCCCGGCAACACGCCTTTGTCGGTGCAGTGGGCCAACGCCGTTGCGGCCGACGACATCGAACGCATCCACGCCGAGCTGGCGCGCCACACCACCAACCCCGGCACCCCGTTTGACGCCACCTGGCGCGTGAACCCGCCCGGCGAAGCCACCCGCTGGGTGCGCAACCTGGGCAAGATTGTGGGGTTTGACAGCCAGGGCAACCCCGCCCGCATGCTGGGCGTGGCCATCGACGTGACCCCCCAGCGCGAGCAAGAGGTGATGCTGCAGCGGCTGGCGCTGTTTGACGCCCTCACCGGCCTGCCCAACCGCGTGCTGCTGGCGCGCAAGCTGCAGGAAAGCATGGACCTGGCCCGCGAGAACGGCACCCAGCTGGGCGTGGCCTACCTCGACCTGGATGGCTTCAAGCCCGTGAACGACCGCCTGGGCCATGGCGCGGGCGACCGCCTGCTGGTGGTGGTGGCAGGCCGTCTCACGCGGGCGCTGCGGGGGCTGGACTGCGTGGCCCGCCTGGGCGGCGACGAGTTCGTGATCCTCATGCCCGGGCTGGGCTCGGTCAGCGACTGCGAACGCCTGCTCGAACGCGTGATGGAAAGCATCTCGGCCCCCTACACGCTGGATGCCGAGCGGGTGGTCGTCACCGCCAGCATTGGCTACACCGTGTTCCCGCAGGACGACGCCGATGCCGACACCCTGCTGCGCCATGCCGACCAGGCCATGTACGCCGCCAAACAGGCCGGGCGCAACCGTTTTCACCAGTTCGATGCGGAGCAGGAGCGCTCGGTACAGCTGCGGCGCGCCCAGGGCCGCCACCTGCGCGACGCGCTGGCCGACGCCCAGTTCACGCTGTACCTGCAGCCCAAGGTGGACATGCGCAGCGGCACCGTGGTGGGCGCCGAGGTGCTCTCGCGCTGGCAACACCCCGAGCGGGGCCTGGTGCCGCCGGGCGAGTTCCTGCCGCTGCTGCAGGGCACCGAGCTGGAGATCGGTTTTGGTGAATGGGTGGCCGAGGCCGCGCTCACGGTGCTCGAGCAGTTGCAGGACCGGGGCCTGCCCATGCCGCTGAGCATCAACATCGCCGCCCAGCACCTGCAGCAGCCCGGCTTTGCCCCCTGGATGGCCCAGTGCCTGGCGCGCCACCCCAAGGTGCCCACGCACCTGGTCGAGATCGAGATCACCGAAAGCGCCGCGCTGTACGACCTGTCGGCCGTGGCCGCCACCCTGACCGAGCTGCGCGCCATGGGCGTGACCGTGTCGCTGGACGACTTTGGCACGGGCTACTCGTCCCTCACCTACCTGCGCCGTCTGCCCATGGACACGCTCAAGATCGACCAGAGCTTTGTGCACGGCATGATGGGCGACCCCGGCGACCTGGCCATCGTGCAGGGCGTGATCGGCCTGGCCCGCTCGTTCGGCTACCGTGTGATCGCGGAAGGCGTGGAAACCGTGGAACAAGGCCAGATGCTGCTGCAGCTGGGCTGCACCCAGGCCCAGGGCTACTGCATCGCCCGGCCCATGCCTCTGGAGGACTTCATCGGCTGGACGCCGGGGTGGCAGCCGCCTGCGGGGTGGCAGCGGAACCGGCCGGTGTAGGGTGCGCAGGGGTGTGGCCTCTCGGGATCGCAAAAAGACCAAGACGGAAGGAAAAATGGCGGGCCTGTTTTCTCGTAAGGAAAAATTGGCAGATCTTTTTTCTGCGCACGTTCCTCCCCACATCCTCCAACAGCTGGCGCATCCCCCCGCGCAAGGCGAGCGTTTGTCCCAAGGGCCTGTCGAGTTCATTTTTGTGATGGCCCAGGGCCATGGCGATCAGGACACGGCAGAACTCATCGGTGCCATCACCGCCGATGCCCACGGCGCAGGATGGATGGTCCAGGCCCTTCTGTGCAACCTGGTGGTGCTGGTTCGCGGCACGGTGCCGCTGCGCGAACCGCCAATGCTGGCACGCGCCGCGCTGGTTCAGCAACTCATGGACACCTGCGCGCGCAGGATCAAGGCCGTTCATGGTGCTGAACAGGCCTTGTTCGGCACCATGGGCAGCAGTGCCCGCAAGGCCCACGGTGTGCTGCTGCCGTCTTTTCCTCAAGCCTTGGGCCAGCTTCTGGCGCTGCCGCTGGGGCAGTCTCACGATCTGGGGGCTGAGGCGGCAGCGCTATAGCCTGCGCCGCGTGCGGGCCGCCTCGGCTGAATCAGCCCACCAGCTCCTTCACCTGCTGCAGCGCTGCCGGGTCTTCCATCGTCGTCAGATCCCCCGGGTCGCGCCGCTCGGCCACGGCCTGCAGGGCGCGGCGCAGCAGTTTGCCGCTGCGGGTCTTGGGCAGCACGCTCACAAAGTACACGCGCGATGGCCGGGCCACGGCGCCGAGTTGGCTGTCCACCTGCTTCATCACCTCGCCTTCAAGCTTGAGGCGCGCTGCGTCGGAATCGAGCCCTGAAGCATCGCGCGCCACGGCAAACGCCATGGCCACCTGGCCTTTGAGGCTGTCGGCCACGCCCACCACGGCCACTTCGGCGATGTTGGGGTGCGAGGCAATACTCTCCTCGATCTCGCGCGTGCCCAGGCGGTGGCCAGCCACGTTGATCACGTCGTCGGTGCGGCCCAGGATGAAGTGGTAGCCGTCCGCGTCACGGATGCCCCAGTCAAACGTGCTGTAGATCAGCCGGCCGGGGATGCTCTTCCAGTAGGTGTTCACAAAGCGGGCGTCGTCGCGCCACACGGTCTGCATGCAGCCGGGGGGCAGCGGGCCTTCGATGGCGACCACGCCCTTCTGGTTGGCACCTGTCAGCTCCTCGCCCGTGGCCTCGTCAAGCAGCTTGACGTGGTAGCCGTAGACCGCCTTGCCCGGGCTGCCCCAGCGCGCCGCATTGGCCTCGATGCCGTTGGCCACCGCCAGGATGGGCCAGCCGGTTTCGGTCTGCCAGTAGTTGTCGATGATGGGGATGTTCAGCGCCGCGCCAATCCATCGCGCCGTGGGCTCATCCACCGGCTCGCCCGCCAGCCACAGGGCCTTGAGGCTTTTCACGTTGTATTGGGTGAGGAAGGCCGGGTCCTGCTTTTTCAGCACCCGCACCGCTGTGGGGGCCGAGAACATGTGCGTGACCTGGTACTTCTCGACGATGCTCCACCACACGCCCGCATCGGGCCGGATCGGCAGGCCCTCGTACATGATGGTGGTCATGCCGGCCAGCAGCGGCCCGTAGATGATGTAGCTGTGCCCCACCACCCAGCCGATGTCGCTGGTGGCGAAGTACACCTCCCCGGGCTGGGCGTCGAAGATGTGCTTCATGCTGGCGGCCAGCGCCACGGCGTAGCCGCCCGTGTCGCGCTGCACGCCCTTGGGCTTGCCGGTGGTGCCGCTGGTGTACAGCGTGTAGCTGGGGTGGGTGGAATCGACCCATTCGCAGGGCACCACGGTGTTCAGGTGCTGCTCGCGCAGCGACGCCCATGCGTGGTCGCGGCCCGGCTGCAGGTGCATGGGGGCCAGGCCCCGGTTCACCATCAATACGGCGGCGGGCTTGTGCTTGGAGAGCGCAATGGCTTCGTCCAGCAGCGGCTTGTAGGGCACCACCTTGCCGCCGCGCGAGCCCGCATCGGCGCTGACCACGGCCACGGGCTCCGAGTCTTCGATGCGCGAGGCCAGCGAGCCCGAGGCGAAGCCACCAAACACCACCGAGTGCAGCGCGCCAATGCGCACGCAGGCCAACATGGCAAACGCGGCCTCGGCAATCATGGGCATGTAGATGAGCACGCGGTCGCCCTTCTTCACACCCAGGCTCTGCAGCACGGCCGCCATGCGCTGCACCTCGGCGTGCAGCTCGGCAAAGCTGTAGCTGCGCTCGGTGTCGGTTTCGGTGGAGATGGCCACCAGCGCCGCTTGGCTGGCGCGTGTGGCCAGGTGCCGGTCTACCGCGTTGTGGCACAGGTTGGTGGTGCCGCCCACAAACCATTTGGCAAACGGCGGGTTGCTGTAGTCGCACACCTGCTGGGGCGGCGTCTTCCAGTCGATCAGCTGGGCCTGCTCGCTCCAGAAGGCGTCGCGGTGGTCGATGGACTGGCGGTAGAAGTCGGCGTAGGTGCTGTGTGCGGTCATTGTGGGTGTCTCCTCGGCATCTCTCTCGCCCTGCCAGGACAGCAGGTTTTGAATTCATAATTATTCATGACGGGCTTGCGGCAAACTGACGTGGTGGCGCTGAGTGCGCTGTGATCAGTGGCTTGCTCGTCCTGCTGCAGCGCTTTTACCGGCGCCCCAGCGCGCCACTGCCGCTTGCAGACGGCCCACGCCCTTCCCTCCTCCGCCTTTTAGACCCTCTCGCATCCCGTGCGCAAGGATTCTTTGGCTAGAACGATATCAAAAATAGACATAAATATTTCACAAACTAAAGCATATACTTCAGTCATGTGGTCCACGCTCATCATGACACTCCCCACACAGCCCAACGCCGTGCGGCTGCGTGTGTGGCGCAATCTCAAGGCACTGGGCTGCGCCGCCCTGCGCGACGGTGCCTACCTGCTGCCCGAAGAACACGCGGGCCTGCTGGCCCCGATTGCCGCCGAGGTGCGGGAACACGGTGGCACGGCCATGGTGCTGACCCTGACGGCCAACGACGCCACACAGCGCCAGGAGATCGAAGCACTGTTCGACCGCACCGAGGCCTTCACCCAATGGCGCGACACGGCCACCACCCTGCAGGCCGAGCTGCCGCAGCTCACCGAAACCGACGCCCGCCGCCGCCTGCGCAGCATTGCCGATGCGCTGCAGGCGCTGCACCGCACCGACTATTACCCCGGTGCCGCCGCCGCGCAGGCCGATGCCGACCTGGCCAGCCTGCGCCAGGCACTGGACGCCTGCTTCTCACGCGGAGAGCCCGCCGCCTTGCCCGCCCATGGCATCCCGCGCCTGGACGCCGCCCGGTTCCAGAACCAGCGCTGGGCCACCCGCGCCCGGCCCTGGGTGGACCGCCTGGCCTGCGCCTGGCTGATCCGCCGCTTCATCGACCCGGGTGCACAGTGGGTGTGGCTGGCCGACCCGGCCTCAGCACCTGCCGATGTGCTGGGCTTTGACTTTGACGGCGCCCGGTTCACCCACGTGGGCGCCCTCGTGACCTTTGAGGTGCTGATCGCCAGCTTCGGGCTCGAAGCCGACCCCCGGCTGCAGCGCCTGGCGCGCGCCGTGCACTACCTGGACGCGGGCGGCATGCCCGTGCCCGAGGCCGCCGGGCTGGAGGCCGTGCTGGCCGGCCTGCGCGAGGTGCATGCCGACGACAACACCCTCACCCAGGCCGCCGCGCAGGTGTTTGACGCCTTGTATGCCGTGCCGCCGCCTTCCTCAACCTCTCCATCCACCGTGCCCAGCGCCGCCCCATGACCACCCACACGTCTTCTGCCGATGCGCCTGCGGCGCTAGAGCGCCCCGCTCCCGCAACCTTTGGTGCGGCCTTCCTGTTCTGGCTCAAGCTGGGCTTCATCAGCTTTGGCGGCCCGGCGGGCCAGATCGCGATCATGCACACCGAGCTGGTGGAGCGCCGCCGCTGGATCAGCGAAAACCGCTTTCTGCACGCCCTCAACTACTGCATGCTGCTGCCCGGCCCCGAGGCGCAGCAACTGGCCACCTACATCGGCTGGCTCATGCACCGCACCTGGGGCGGCATCGTGGCCGGGGCCTTGTTTGTGCTGCCCTCGCTGTTCATCCTGATCGGGCTGTCGTGGGTGTACCTGCGTTTTGGCGATGTGCCCGTGGTGGCGGGCATTTTCTACGGCATCAAGCCCGCCGTGACGGCGCTGGTGCTGCATGCCGCACACCGCATCGGCACCCGCGCGCTCAAGAACGGCTGGATGTGGGGCATTGCCGCTGCATCGTTTGTGGCCATCTTTGCGCTCAACACGCCCTTCCCGGCCATCGTGCTCGCGGCGGGCCTCATGGGCTACTTTGGCGCACGGCGCTGGCCGACCGTGTTCGCCCTGGGGGGCGGCCATGCCAACGGTAACCAGGGCTACGGCCCGGCGCTGATCGATGACGACACCCCCACACCAGACCATGCCCGCTTCTCGCGCAGCCACCTGGCCAAGGTGCTGGCGGCGGGGCTGGCGCTGTGGCTGGTGGCCATGGGCCTGCTGGTGGCCACCCAGGGCTGGCAAGGCACGCTCACGCAGATGGGCTGGTTCTTCACCAAAGCCGCGCTGCTGACCTTTGGCGGCGCCTATGCCGTGCTGCCTTATGTGTACCAGGGCGCGGTGGAGCATTACCAGTGGCTCAGCGGCCCGCAGATGATCGACGGCCTGGCCTTGGGCGAGACCACGCCCGGCCCGCTGATCATGGTGGTGGCATTCGTTGGCTTTGTGGGCGGCTGGCTGCAGCAGGTGTGGGGCCCCGATGCGCTGTTTGCGGGCGCAGTGGTGGCGGCGGCGGTCGTGACCTTTGTGACCTTCCTGCCCTCGTTCATCTTCATCCTGGCGGGCGGCCCGCTGGTGGAGTCCACCCACGGCAAGCTCGGCTTCACCGCCCCGCTGTCGGCCATCACCGCCGCCGTGGTGGGCGTGATCCTGAACCTGGCGCTGTTTTTTGCCTACCACCTGCTCTGGCCCAAGGGTTTTGGCGGGGCGTTCGATGCCGTGTCGGCGGTGATCGCCGTGGGCGCACTGGTGGCGCTGTTCCGCTTCAAGCTCGGAGTGATGCCGCTGCTGGGCCTGTGCGCGGCGGTGGGGCTGGCGGTGACTTTCCTCAAACCCTGGCTGGCCTGAGCGGCCATCCCCCTCCCGGAGCCCTGCCATGCAAGCACGTCCTCAAGCCCTTCCTTTTGACCCGGCTACGCTGCCGGGCCTGTCCGAAAAGCTGCTGCGCAGCCACCACCAGAACAACTATGGCGGCGCGGTGGAGCGGCTCAACGCCATCCGTGGGCAGCTGGCTGAACTGGCCTTTGCCTCGGCACCGGGCTTTGCGCTCAATGGCCTCAAGCGCGAGGAGCTGATTGCGGGCAATTCGATGCTGTTGCACGAGCTGTACTTTGGCAGCCTGGGCGGCGGTGGCGCCGCCCCCGCACCCGCCATGCAGCTGGCACTGGCGGCCAACTTTGGCAGCGTAGAGCGGTGGCGCGAGGAGTTTGTTGCCATGGGCAAGGCGCTGGGCGGCGGCTCCGGCTGGGTGCTGCTGGTGTTCCAGCCGCGCGAGGGCACGCTCGTCAACCAGTGGGCCAGCGACCACACCCAGGTGGCAGCGGGAGGGGTGCCCATCCTCGCGCTGGACATGTACGAGCACGCCTACCACCTCGATCACGGCGCTGCAGCGGGTGCCTATGTGGATGTATTCATGGCAAACATCCACTGGGCCGCCGTTTATGAGCGCTACCAGCATGCGGTCCACGCCGCGAGCGAAGGGCTGCAAGCGTCGATCCAGGACGCACAAGCGGCGGCGCAACTGATTGATGTGCGCCGTGCCGGTGTGTACGAGGCGGCCACCACCGCGATCCCCAAAGCCCGCTGGCGCGACCCTGCTGCCATCGACACATGGGCCCCGGAGCTGTCTGCCAGCGAAGACGTGGTGGTGTACT
Organism: Acidovorax sp. GW101-3H11; assembly: GCF_001633105.1. Taxonomy (GTDB): domain Bacteria; phylum Pseudomonadota; class Gammaproteobacteria; order Burkholderiales; family Burkholderiaceae_C; genus Acidovorax. Next base: position 434,311 of record NZ_LUKZ01000009.1, on the reverse strand, counting down.
GCGTCTATGGCCACGAAGTCGGCCGCTCGACCGCGTTGCGCTTGCGTGCAGCGGGCTTCAAGGCGCGCTTTCTGCAAGGGGGCATAGACGGCTGGGCCGCCTCCGGCAACGCCGTGTGTGCCAAGGCCGAGGCGCAGCGGGCGGGGTGAATCGAAGGCGGCGATGAACCGGGCCGCCGGTGGGGTTTCGGCGACTCGCCGCCCCCACCACCTCTGGGTTGATTGCTATTATTTCAATAGCTATCAGCGCTTGATGGACGCGCGGCAGGGGCTAAAAAGACCCAAAGTTTTTACTTGATCAGCCCCAGCACATCCTTGAACGCCGGGTGCTCGCAGCTGCCCAGCCATTCAAACGCCACCATCTCGGTGGTCACCAGCTCGGCGCCTGCGCCGGCCAGGCGGTCGAAGGCAGCGTCGCGGTTGCGTTCGGTGCGCGAGCCGCAGGCGTCGGTCACCACCCACACTTCAAACTCGTCGTCGATCAGGTCCAGTGCGGTCTGCAGCAGGCAGACATGCGCTTCGCACCCGGCAATGACGATGGTGCCGCGCTCTGCGGCCAGCGGGGCAGGCTTTTGCAGGTGCTTGGGCAGGCTGCGGGCGTTGCCGCCCTGGGGCTTGGCGGGGGGGCGCAGCCATTCGCCCAGGCCTTCCTCGGCGGCGCTGAAATGCATCTTGGCCAGGGTCTTCTGGCACAGGGCGCGCAGCGCGGCGTCGTTGGCGCCCAGACGGGATGGGTTTTGCTCGGTGCCCCACACGGGCACGTCCAGCATGCGGGCGATCTCGGCCAGGCGGCGGGCGTTGGCCAGCACGGCGGGGCCTTCAAAGATGGCAGGCATCAGGCGCTCCTGGTAATCGACCAGGACGAGTTGGGATTCGGTGGCGTCAAGCAGCATGGTGGGTTCGATCGTGTGCGTGTTCTGGAATGCGCTGGCCGGGACGGGGCGCGGGGGGAATGGCGCATTGTCGCAGCCCGGCGGTGGTTCTTATGCCGCCAGAACCCTGTGCAGCGCCGCCGCCAGCGGTCCGGCCATGGCCACAGCGTTGCTGGGGTGCGGAATGCAGTCCGTGCTCCACACCTCCCCCACCCCGGCTTCCGTCAGCACCTGCAGCGCATCACCCGCAAACAGCGCATGCGTCACGGCCACATCCACCGAGGCAGCACCCGCCTGCAGCAGCAACCGCGTTGCCAATGCCAGCGTGCGGCCGGTGCTGGCCATGTCGTCCAGCAGCACCACGGCACGGCCCTGGGCGTTGAGGGCGGGCAGCTCGATGGCCACATTCCGGTCGCCATGGCGCACCTTGGTGCACACGGCATGGTCAAAACTGTGGCGCGCAGCGGCCTGGGCGATCCACTGGGCGGATTCGCCGTCAGGCCCCACCAGCAAGGCGCCGGGGCGGCGCTGGGCGATCAGGTCGGCCAGTGGCTCTGCGCCGCTGAGTACCACGGCCTGCGTCACAGGCATGGCCTGCTCCAGCCGCTCGATGCGGTGCAGGTGCGGGTCCACCGTGATCACCGCGTCGAACAGGCCCGCCAGAAACCCGCCCACCACCTGCTGGCTCACGGCCTCGCCGGGGTGGAAGGCGATGTCCTGCCGCATATAGGCCAGGTACGGCGCCACCAGCGTGAGGTGCTGCGCGCCCAGCTGGCGCGCAGTACGCGCGGCCAGCAGCAGTTCCACCAGTTTTTCATTGGGCTGGTGCAGGCTGCGCAGCAGCACGGCGCGCTGTGGCAAACGCCCGGAGGCATCCACCGGCAGGCGCAGCTTGAGTTCACCATCGGGGAAGCGATGGCGCTCAATGGCCTGGGCCGTCAGACCGGCGGCCTGCGCCAGGCGTTGCGCAGGCGCGGCTTCATCGTCGAAATACAGCACGCAGGAAGCGTCGGGCAGGGCCATGGTCAGAACTCCACAAACACCTGCGGCACCTCATCGGCCGTGCCCAGGCGATAGCCGCTGTCCCGCTCGCACGCGTGGCGCGCAAACTCCAGGTCTGCCGGGTAGCTGGCGTGCACGCGGTACAGCAGGTCGCCAGCGGCCACGGTGTCGCCCAGCTTGTGCATCAGGTCCACCCCGGCGCCGGGTACCTTGGGCGCACCGGCCAGTCGGGCCACGCAGGCGATCTGGTAGTTGTCGATGGCTGACACCACGCCGCTGGCGGGTGCCACCACATCCAGCGTCAGCGCACCCAGCGCCGGATGGTTGTGGTCAAACCCGGTGCTGCCCTGGGCGGCGATGATGGCGTTCATGCGCGCCAGCGCCCGGCCGGAGTCAAGGATGTCGCGCGCAATCGCGTAGCCATCACCGCCGCGCACATCAGGGTCGCATTCGATCAGGCGCCCGGCCAGGCGCAGCGCCTTTTGCCGCAGGTCGTCGGGCGCTCGGGGGTCGTTTTGCAGCACGCGCATCACGTCGCGCGCCTCCAGCACCGGGCCCACGCCCTGGCCCACGGGCTGGCGGCCGTCGGTGATCACCACGTCCAGCGACAGGCCCATGCGCCGCGCCACATATTCAAACAGGCGGCGCAGGCGCTGCGCGTCGGGCATGGAGCGCACCTTGGCCGTGGGGCCGATGGGAATGTCCAGCACCAGGTGCGTGGCACCCGCTGCCACCTTTTTGGACAGGATGGACGCCACCATCTGCCCGGCCGAGTCGATGGAGAGCGGCCGCTCCACCGAGATCAACACATCATCCGCAGGCGACAGGTGGGCCGTGCCGCCCCAGGCCAGGCAGCCCCGGTAGTCGCGCACGATGTCGGCCAGTTGCTCCAGCGGCAGCTCCACCTTGGCCAGCACCTCCATGGTGTCGGCCGTACCGGCGGGCGAGGTGATGGCGCGCGATGAGGTCTTGGGGCACAACATGCCGTGCGCGGCCACGATGGGCACCACCAGCATGGTGGTGCGGTTGCCGGGGATGCCACCAATGCAGTGTTTGTCCACCACCAGCGGCTCATGCCAGTCCAGCCGCCTGCCGCTGGCGACCATGGCGTCGGTCAGGAAGAAGACCTCTTCCCGGTCCAGCTCGCTGCGGTGGCAGGCCACCACAAAGGCGGTGAGTTCGATCTTGGAGTACCGGTGGTCGGCAATGTCGCGCACGATAGCGCCAAAGTCCTCGCGCGTAAGGCGCTCGCTGGCGATCTTGCGGAACAGCGCGCCCATGGACTCGGGCGGCTCGGCCTGGGCGACCGACACGGTGTGGCCGTTGTCCACGCCCAGCTGGGCAAACGCGTCTTCCGACAGGCCCAGCTCCTGGCAGCCCACGATGGCCGGGTCGTCCACCACATTCACCGTGGCCAGGATGCGGCGGCCGTTGGCGCGCACCTCGATCTTGGACAGGGCCTGGAAGCCCTCGGCCCGGTACACGGCGCAGTCGCGGTGCAGGTAGGCGACGTTTTCCCGCCAGGTGTCGATGGCGACGCGGCGCAGGGCCAACTGGGAGCGAGGGGGCGCGTCGGCCAGGGCAGACACAGGAGCAGAGGCAAGGGCGGGAGAAGAAGGCTCGGCGTGCATGGCGCCAGCCTAAACCCAAAGCGCTGGCCGACACCTAGTGAACACCCCGCGCCAGCGCGCTGGCCGGGCGAAAACTGCGGGCGGCATGACCTGGGTCAAGCAGCCCTGCTCCCGCCATCAGTCGGGCTGCAGGCGCAGCAGCCGCCCCTGGGGGCTGTCGGTCACCATATAGAGAAGGCCATCCGGCCCCTGGCGCACATCGCGGATGCGCTCGCCGTTGCCTTGCAGCAGTTTTTCCTCGCGCTGCAGCTTGCCGCCCGCCACTTCCAGCCGGTGCAGGGTGCCAAATTTGAGTGAGCCCACAAACAGGCTGCCCTGCCAGGCCGCGCCATAGCGCGTGCTGGTCAAAAACGCCATGCCCGAAGGCGCGAGGGAGGGCGTCCAGTGGTGCAGCGGCTGTTCCATGCCCGCGCGGGCCGTGCCCTCCCCCATCTTGCCGCCACCATAGTTTTCGCCGTAGGTGATGACGGGCCAGCCGTAGTTGCGGCCGGGCTGGGGCAGGTTGATCTCGTCGCCGCCCTGGGGGCCGTGTTCGTGCATCCATAGCTTGCCATCGGGGCCGATCGTGGCGCCTTGCGGGTTGCGGTGGCCGTAGCTCCAGATCTCGGGCAAGGTACCGGGCTGGTTTGTAAAGGGGTTGCCAGGCGGCACGGCGCCATCGGGCGTGATGCGGATGACCTTGCCGTGGTGGTTGTCGAGTTTTTGCGCATCGTCCTTGCGGTGGTAGCGCTCGCCCAGGGCCACAAACAGGTTGCCGTCGGGCGCCTGCACGATGCGGCAGCCAAAATGCAGCGCGCTTTCGACCTTGGGGCGCTGGCTGAAGACCACGCGCACGTCCTGCAGGCTCTTCGCATCGGCCGCCAGGGTGGCGCGTGCCACGGCGGTGCCGTTGCCCGCGCCGCTGGTGGCAAGCTCTGAAAAGCAGAAGTAGATGCGCCGGTTGCGCGCAAAGTCGGCATCCGTCACCACATCCAGCAGGCCGCCCTGCCCGCCTGCGGCCACCGGGGGCACCCCGGCCAGGGCCGGGCCCAGCTGGCCGGTGGCGCTCACCACCCGCATGCGCCCCGGGCGTTCGGTGAGCAGAAACTGCCCGTCCGGCAAAAAGGCCAGCGCCCAGGGGTTTGCCAGCCCGGTGGCCACCGGGACCAGCGAGACGGCGGGCCCGGTGTTTTGGGCACTGCCACTGGCCGCGCAGCCAAAAGCTATAAAAAACATAGCTACTTGGACTTTGCTGGTGCGCCGAAAGGCCGGTTTTTTCATGAAATTCATTGCAAAAAATTCCTCCACCACAGGATGGGCGCCAAGGCCGCGCAAACAACCAAACCCGCACGGCCAAACAGCCCGCCAGCGCAACGCTTTGCAGGCCCCCGCGACCGGCCATCGCCATTTAGTTGAATCAAATCAATGGCTTGCAAAACAGCTTATTTTTAATAAGCAACCATACCGTGTTACCCTTCGCCCCCATGTCCAGATGGTTTTGCCTCCTCCTCCTGGTCTGCGCCACCACCGCGCAGGCAGCCCCCCAGACGGCCAATTCTGACGATATGGACCGTTTGCTCGCCGACAAAGGCCTGCTCACCCGGCTCGAAAACGTGAGCCATCAGGTGGCCGACAAGGCCCACACGGTGGCCGGACAGGCCTCCGAACTGGTGGTCAACGCCATGGGTTTCCTCGGCGTGCCCTACAAGCGCGGTGGCAACAGCGCCGAAACCGGCTTTGACTGCAGCGGTTTTGTGCGCGCCATGTACGAACAGACCGTGGGCCTGCTGCTGCCCCGCCGCGCAGACCAGCAGGCGGCCGCCACCCAGGTCATCGACAAAAAAGAACTGCAACCGGGCGACCTGGTGTTCTTCAACACCATGCGCCGCAATTTCAGCCATGTGGGCATCTACGTGGGCGATGGCAAATTTATCCATTCCCCCCGCAGCGGCTCGGAGATCCGGGTGGAAGACATGGGCGTGGCCTACTGGAAGCGCCGCTTCAACGGCGCACGCCGCGTGACTTCGACCGAGGGCGCCACCAGCACCGCCCAGGCGGCACAGCCGCAGTAAACCTTTGCTGCGTCCTCGCCTGCAGGCGGCGGGACCCCATCAGGGCTTGATCTCGTACACCGTCTCGGTGCTGCGGATCGGCCCACCCACCACATTCACCGGCCCGGCAGACGGGTCCTTCAGCAATGCCTTGGCGGCCGCTATGTCGGCCTGGTAACGCGCGCGGGCCTGGGATTCGCAGGCCTTGCGCTCTGCAGCGGCCATGGTCCGGCATTCCTCCAGGCTGACCTTGAGCCCGCCACCGGCTTCGCGGATGGCCGACTGGTAACGCTGCTGGGGCGTAGTGTCCGGCACGGCGCCACGGGCCAGCGAGGCTTCGCCCCCTTGCGATTGCGCCATCGCCCCTGTGGGCAGGGCCAGCAGGCCCCCAAAGGCGCAGGCAGCCGCCGCCAGGGCGGCACCGGAGCGGGTCCAACGTGGGTAGGTCATGGGAGTTTCCTTTCTTGGTGGATCGAGACAAGCCGGGGTCCGGGGTTGGCAAGCAGCCTGTGAAGGCCTCACCGCCGGGCCCTGCGGCACGGAAAACCCCACTGTAGTTTTGCGGCCGGGCCCTGCCCCGCCAGCAGGTGCCGCGCTACCATGTCAGACACCACCCACAGGCCGTCGCCATGCACCACCCTTCTGCGCCACCCGGGGCCCAGGCCCCCCACGACAAGGACTACCTGCGGCGCCTGCTGGCCGAGCGCAACCAGGCGCCCGGCGATGCGGCAGGCATCGACACCGCCATCGAGCAGGCCTTTGTGCGCAACGTGGCCATCCTGGTGCTGGACATGTGCGGCTTCTCGCGCATCACGCAGAGCCACGGCATCATCCATTTCCTGGCCATGATCCACCAGATGGAGCAGGCGGCCCGCCCCGCCATCCGGGGCAATGGCGGCGAAATCATCAAGCAGGAGGCCGACAACCTGTTTGCAATCTTCAACACACCCGGGCAGGCGCTGGAGGCCGCACTGGACACCTTGCGCGCCCTGCAGGCCATGAACTCCGTGCTGCCGCCCGAACGCATCCTGAACGTGAGCGCAGGCATTGGCTTCGGCCCCACGCTGGTGATTGCCCAGCAGGACCTGTTTGGCCCCGAGATGAATTGCGCCTGCAAGCTTGGCGAAGACATCGCCGGTGCCAACGAGATCCTGCTGACCGAAGCCGCCCACGCAGGCCTGCCACCGGACCGCTACATCTGCGACAGCACCAGCTGCCAGATTTCGGGCATGGACCTGCATGCCCACCGCTTCGGGCACTGCCTGTTCGAGCGGCCCTTGAACTCACCGCTGCCGGGCGCCACCTCCCTCCGGTGACGCACACAGGGGGTGTTGTCCGACAGCAGGGGCGCCCGCCCCTTCGGTACAGTCCCCCTGGTTCGCTTTCGTTCGCTTTCATCACATCCATCTGCAAGCTCCAACAAGCTCGCACAAGTTCACAAAGGGGAAAACATGCTGTCAATTCTGGGAACGCTGCTGGTCGGTCTGGTCGTGGGTTTCATTGCCCGCGCCATCAAGCCCGGGGACGACAAACTGGGCTGGATCATGACCGCGCTGCTGGGGGTGGCGGGTTCCTTCTTGGCCAGCTATGTGGGCATGGCCATGGGCTGGTATGCCCAGGGCGACTCGGCTGGCTGGATCGCCTCGGTGCTGGGCGCCGTGGTCCTGCTGGTGGTGTACGGCCTGGTCAAGGGCAAGTCGTCGTAAACCGCTGCACTGGACTGCCCTATGCCCAGCTCATCGCAAATGGCCGCCAGTGACCCGGATCTGGCCGCCGCCGTGCGGCGCGCCCGCAAGCTGCTGCACCGGCGGGCCCTGGTGGCCGCCGCTGCCAGCATGGTGCCCGTGCCGGGCCTCGACTGGGCCGTGGATGCGGCCCTGCTGTCCCGGCTGATTCCGCAAATCAGCGCCGAGTTTGGCCTGTCCGCCGGGCAGATCGACCAGCTGGACCCCAGCAAACGCGAGCAGTTGCAAAAGGCCGTGGGCTTGGTTGGCTCGGTGCTGATCGGCAAGCTGATCACACGCGAACTGGTGCTGCGCACTGCACAAACGGTAGGCCTGCGCCTGACCACCAAGCAGGTTGCCAAGTATGTGCCCCTGGCGGGCCAGGCCGTGGCCGCCACCTTGGGCTACGCCACGCTGCGCTACCTGGGCGAACAGCACCTGCGCGACTGTGTGCAGGTGGTGCAGGAGGCCCGGCTGCAACTGCCCGCCCCTGCCTCTGCCTCCCGCAAGTAGCCCCGGTCAGGCCTACTCTGCCGCGCAGACAAAGCTGCTGGCGTCTTCCACATTGCCCGAGCCCTTGTATTTGGCGAACTGCGGGTAGGCGCACAGCGGCCGGGTGCGGTTGGGCATGAAGGTGTTGGCGGGCAGCGCCTTGGCCGCAATGGTGTCGGGCGCCACGCCCTTTTCCACCCAGTCCACCATCGCCTGGACCGAATCAAAGTTGTCGGTGGCCGGGCCGCCCGAGCAGTGGTTCATGCCAGGCACGAGGAAGGTGCGCGCAAAGCCTTGTGTGGCCTTCATGCCACCGTTGTTGGCCGCCAGGCGTTCGTAGTAATCCATGGTGTCCAGCGCCGAGAAGATCGGGTCGGACATGCCGTGGATGAACAACATCTTGCCGCCGCGCTGCTTGAAGGCCGCCAGCTTGTCATCGCGGTAGGTGTCATAGATGGCCGAATACGCCTCCATGCGCGCCGGGTCGGTGTCGAAGTTGAAGGCGAGCGGGTTGAAGCTGAGGTCTGGCGGCGTGAAGAACTCGTTCACCAGCGCATCCACCATCAGCGTGATGTAGCGCGCGTCCGGCGTGGCCGTGGTGGAGCTGCCCAGCGTCCAGGTGCGCCAGCCTGGCGCGGCCAGGCCCGGGTCCCAGGGTTGGCCGGCATACAAGGCCTTGCCGGCAGAGTTGCGCGGGCCCGCAAACACGCTTTTGAGTGCGCCCACCTGGGCGCTGCTCAGGCAGCTGGCACCCTTGGCGCCGCTGCACTGCAGCACCGCCGGGTCAAACTTGCAGGCCTTCACGTTGTTCACCAGGCCGTCGGTCACACCATCGGCCGCGTCGCACGACGCCTTGACCGCATCGGCCACCAGGTTCAGGTCGGCGTTGCTGAACGCCTGCGACAGGATGCGCTTGCCCGATGCGTCCTGCGGGGCGATGGCATCGAACTGGATGGTGTTCCACATGGCGGCCACCGTGGCGCCGCTCGACACGCGCATGGCGGGCGCACCGGCCGTGATGGCGTCGAAGTAGTCCGGAAAACGCTGCGAGAACATCATCCCCTGGCGCCCGCCGCCCGAGCAGCCCGAGAAGTACGAATGGTCGGGCTTGCGGCCATAGCGCGTGGCAATCAGCGATTTGGCGGCCACGGCCGTCTTGTCATACGAGTTGTAGGCATGGTCGATGCGCGCCTGCGGGTCGGCGCCAAAGCTGGCCGTGGTGCCGGTGTGCCCCGCATCGGTGGACACCACCGCAAACCCCTGGCCCAGCGGCGACGGTGTGCCGCCCGAAATGCTGGAGCTGAGCGAGGTGTCGCGCAGGATGCCGTCGTTGCAGCCTCCGCCAATGAACAGGAAACGCCCGTTCCAGTGGTCCGGCAGGCTCAGCTGAAAGCCGATCGCGTAGTTCTTGCCATCCACGCCCACACGGGGGTTGATGGCACCCGTGACCACGCAGTGGCCCGGCAGAAACGCGCCGGTGGCCGCGCCGCCCGGGCGTTTGGTGTCTGCCGCCACATAGCTGGTGGTGAGCGTGGTGGCCGCCAGCCCGCCCTTGGTCGATAGCTCGGCGCAGGCCGCAGCGGGCGTGAGCGGCTGGGCCGACGCATCGCCATTGCCGCCACCGCAGGCGGCCATCAGCAGGGGCATGGTGAGTGCGGCGGGCACCAGCTTGCGGCGCAATCCTGCAGCCGGGGGGCTGGCAGGCTGCAGGGTGTGGAGAAAGGACATGGGGTGTGCCTCCGGTCGTGTTGTGGTTGGAATGAAAGTGGAGCGCGTGCCCGGCGCCAGGCATGGCTGCGCCCGGGCCCGTGCCGCCTGCAAAGGCAGGTGCGCGGGTCTGGATGCGGGGGGATGTGTTGAGCGGGCTGGGCGCTCAGTCGGCCTTGAAGCCGGTGGCGGCCACGGCCTTGCCCCAGGTCACCGTGTCGGCGGCGATGGTGCGGGCAAAGTCCTGCGAGTTGGTGCCCGTCACGCGGAAACCGGCCTCTTCCATCTTGGCTTTGCCCTCGGGCGACTGCACGGCCCGGATGATGTCGGCGCTGAGCTTGGCGACGATCTCGGGGGGCGTCTTGGCCGGGGCCACGATGCCAAACCACGACGAGAACTCCAGGTTGGCGTAGCCCTGCTCCTTGATGGTGGGCACATCCGGCAGCGCGTTGGTGCGCGTGGCGCCGGTGGAGCCCAACGCCGCCAGCTTGCCCGCCTTCACATTGGGTGCGGCCAGGCCCACGCTGGCAAACACGCCCTGCACGTCGCCGCTGAACAGGCCGCCCAGCGCGTCCGCCGTGTTTTTGTAGTGCACCGGCTCGGGCTTGAGCTTGACCGCATCGCCAAACATGAAGGCGCCAAAGTGCCCCGGCGTGCCCGCGCCAAACGTGGCCAGGAACAGGCCCTTTTGCTGCTTGGTCCAGTCCACAAACTCCTTCACGTTGCGCGATGGCACCTTTTGCGGGTTGACCAGCAGCACAAAGTCGGAGGTCACGACCTGGCTCACTGGCACGAAGTCCTTGGCCGGGTCGTAGGGCAGCTTGTTGTAGCTGCTGGGGGCAATGCTGAGCTGGCCGGTCTCGCCCAGCATCAGCGTGTAGCCATCGGGTGCGGCACGGGCGGCCTCGCTGGCCGCGATCAGGCCGCCCGCGCCGGGCTTGTTGTCCACGATCACGCCCGCGTTGCCCCAGCCTTCCGAGAGCTTTTGCGCCAGCAGGCGCGCCACGATGTCCGGCCCCGTGCCCGCCGGGAAGCCGACGATGATGCGCACGGGCTTGCTGGGGTAGGCCGCAGCCCCCTGTGCCTGGGCCCCCGCCCAGGGCATGAGCCCGGCGAGGATGGATGCAGCCACCAGGGCGCGGCGCAGGGGTTGGGTGGTGTTTTTCATGGTGTCTCCAGGTCTTGTACGTTGGGAAAGGTCAAAAGATCAATCAGGGAAGCAAAAAAGGGCCGGACTGTTACCGCAGTTCAAAAAAACGCATGGCTACGGCGTCGGGGTAACGTGCGCCCGTGCCCACAAACATGCGCTCAGCCATCCAGGACAGCGCGGGCGACGCTGTCTCGAAACTCGGACTGCAGCGGAAATAGACCTGCGCCGGGTCCACCAGCTCGCCGCGCACCAGGCGGGCAATCAGCTCGGCCGGGCCCGAGCGCACGGCACGGTTTTGCACATAGATCAGGTCGCCGCCGTCGGTCTCCAGCACATAGCGCGCGTCCAGCTCCGACAGCCGGTCGTTCACGATGAGCTGGAAGTCTGCGCCGCCCGGCAGCACCCGCGCGCTCCAGCCGTCGCCGGTGGCGGTGCCGCCCAGGATGGGGATCAGCCTGCGCAGGCCGTGCACGGTGTGCCCCACCTCCTGGGGGGGGCCAACCTCCACGCGAAGGTCGGCAAAGAATTTGAACTGCGGATCGGGCAAGGGGATGAGGTCAGACATAGGACCTAGCGTAAGTCCCGTTGCAAGCAGCGCCTGTCATCCCAGAGGATGACGGGATAACCCGAGCGCCCCGATGGCCGCATCGGGGGCAGTTTCAGCGCACACTTCCCGTTTTCGCCCCCCATCCCTCGCAATTTCCATCTTTTCCATGCGGCAGTGGCTCCCCTCCTCTTCACAGACTGCGCCCGGCCGGCAGGTGCTGCACAGCCCCGCCAGCCAGACCTTGGCCAGCATGGTCCATCGCCTGGGCGACAACGGCTTTGCGCCGGGCCTGCTGCAAGACCTGGAACCCGTGCTGCCCGCTGCCTCCTGGTCGGTGTACCGCACCGGCCACCGCTGCAAACCCACGCTGTTCATGTCCGCCAGCCGGGGCGTGCCCGACACCACACAGGACTGCTGGTGGGCCTACCTGTCGGGCCCATACCGCAGCGACCGCACCTGGGGCCGCCCGTTTGACGAAGTGCCTGTGGCCGCGCCCGAAACGCGCCTGTGCCATGTGACCGCGACCGAGGTGGAGGGCGAACACCGCGCCCGGGTGTATGAGGCCCACGGCGTGGCCGAGCGCGTGTCGGTGGTCGAGTATGAAAGTGATGGCTCGGTGTTTGCGGTCAACTTCTACCGCCACCAGCACCAGCGTGCGTTCAGCGACCGGCAGATCAGCGCGTTTGAATCCGTCGCGCCCGTGCTGCTGGCGCTGACCCGCAAGCACATCGACCTGTCACACCCGCATCTGCACCCTGCCCCGCTGTGGCCGGACGCGGCCGCCCCCGGCCCCGTGTTGGCGCTGCCCGCCGATGCGGCCCTGGCCCCGCTGGCCGCCGACGGTCTGCCCGTGCTGCGCATGCGCCTGGTGCGCCTGCAGGCCGAGCTGACCGACCGCGAGCTGGACGTGTGCGCCCGCCTGCTGCAGGGCATGACCCACGAGGGCATCGCCAGCGACCTGGGCCTGAGCGTGCCCACCGTCAAGACCTACCGCAACCGCGCGTTTGCGCGCCTGGGCATCCACTTCCGCAACGAGCTGTTTGCGCGGGTGCTGGGCGGCTGACGCGGCCCAGCACCTCATTCACTCACATCAAACGCCTGGCACCCACGGCGGCGGCCGCCGCCGGATGGTCTGCGCTTTCACGATGGCCGTATTGGTCTGCGCCTTGTCAGCAATGCGGTCCAGCACCCCGTCCAGCTGCTCGATGGAGCGCACAAACACCCGGGCCACAAAACAGTCGTCGCCCGTGACCTTGTCGCATTCGCAGAACTCGGGCGTGTCACGGATCAACTGCTCCACCGCCGCCAGCTGGCCCGGCAGCGGCCGGATGCGCACGATGGCCTGCAGCTGGTAGCCCAGCGCGCGTGGCTCGATGTCTACCGTGAACGCACGCACCACCCCACGCTCTTCCAGCCGCCGCAGGCGCTCGGACACGCTGGGCGACGACAGGCCCACGCGCTCGCCCAGTTCCTTGAGCGAAGTGCGGGCGTCCTGGTGCAGCTGGGTCAGGATGGCTTGGTCGATGGCGTCCATGGCGCAGAGGTGAAATTGCAAAAGTACCTCAGATTATCAGTAGCAAATAAAAAATCACCTAATACAAAGCATTCACTGCACGACTTCTGTTTTCTATAGTTCTGCCATCACCACACAGGGCAACAGGCACACAGGTATGGACAAGAAAACACAGGGCACGCTGGAGATGGGCGCCGCCATGGCCATATCAGGAACCATCGGCTGGTTTGTCGTGCAGTCGGGCCTGCCCGCGCTGGAGGTGGTGTTCTGGCGCTGCGCCTTTGGTGCCGTGGCCCTGGGCCTGGTGTGCTGGGCCATGGGGCTGCTGCGCGGCATGACCTGGCGCATTGCGCGCTGGGCCGCACTGGGCGGCGTGGCCATCGTCACCAACTGGCTGCTGCTGTTTGGCGCCTACTCCCATGCCTCCATCTCCGTTGCCACAGCGGTCTACAACACGCAGCCGTTCATGCTGGTGGTCTTTGGCGCCCTGCTGTTTGGCGAGCGCGTCACGCTGGCCAAACTCGGCTGGCTGGCCACGGCCTTTGTGGGCATGCTGCTCATCGTGCAGGCCAAGCCCGGTGCGGGCCTGCCGGGCGGCGACTATGCCCTGGGCATTGCCATGGCGCTGGGCGCGGCGTTTTTCTGGGCCGTGGCCTCGGTCATTGCCAAACGGCTCACGGGCACACCGCCGCACCTGATTGCGCTGGTGCAGGTGACCGTGGGCGTGCTCATGCTCGCACCTTTTGCCCGGCTGGGCACCCCGCCGCAGGGCGCCAGCACCTGGCTGCTGCTGGTCACCCTGGGCGTGGTGCACACGGGCCTCATGTACATCCTGCTGTATGGCGCGGTGCAAAAGCTGCCCACCTACCTGCAGGGGGCGCTGTCGTTCATCTACCCCGTGGTGGCGATTGGCGTGGACTTCGTGGCGTTCGGCCACCGGCTGCAGCCCGCGCAGTGGCTGGGTGCTGCCACCATCTTGCTGGCCGCCGCCGCCATGAACCTGCAGGCCACCCGGGGCCGCCCCGCCGTGCAGCCTGCCCCTGCGGGCATTGGCAGCACCAAACCCCGGTAGCCCGGCGGTGGCTGCGGAACAACCACGTTTCTTGTCCCCCAGCCAGCGCCCCCGGACCTGCTCCGGCGTGGCGCTGGCGGCGCTTCATGTCCACTTAATCTAGGCCGCGCCCAATGCAGTTCGTGGGCAGTCAGTCCACATCTTCACCACCACGGACACAGAAACCTCACCATGAAACTGCACATCACCGCCCTTGTTCTTGCACTCAGCTCTGCTGCCGCCCTGGCAGGCCCCGCCTGCAACGCCCCCGAGGGGACATGGATGAAGGAAGCCGACTTCAAGGCCGCGCTCGAAAAACAGGGCTACCAGATCCGCACCTTCAAGGTCAGCAAGGGCAAGTGCTACGAAATCTATGGCCTGGACAAGGCGGGCAAGAAGGTGGAGATCTATTTCAACCCCGCCACCGGCGCCGAACTGGAACGCAAGTAGGCGGCAGCACCCGCCCCCTGGCAGCCTCTACCCCGCGAGTTCCCCATGAACCTTGCCCACTCCACACAAGCCCTCGAAACCCACCGGGTGTGGGACCCCTTCGTCCGCATCTTCCACTGGAGCCTGGTCGCCTGCGTGGCGCTGAACCAGTTTGTTCTGGAGGACGGAAAAACCGCCCACGAGTGGGTGGGCTACACCGCCAGCGCGCTGGTGCTGGCGCGCGTGCTCTGGGGGTTTGTGGGCACCCGGCATGCGCGCTTCAGCGACTTCTTCCCCACCCTCACGCGCCTGGCCGCCCATCTGCGGGCCTTGCAACGCGGCGAGCATCCGCACCATGCCGGCCACAACCCGCTGGGGGCCGTGATGATGCTGGCGCTGATGGCACTGGTGCTGGCCCTGGGCGCCACGGGCTGGATGCAGACGACCGACGACTTTTTTGGCGAAGAGTGGCTCATGGAGCTGCACGAAGCCCTGTCCCACGGCTTGCTGTGGGCGGCGGGGCTGCACGCGGCGGCGGCCATCGTCATGGGGCGGCTGGAGCGGGTGCGCCTGGTGCGTGCCATGGTCACCGGCGTGAAGCAGCGCTTCTGACGCGAAAAAAAAGAAACGCGTGCGATTGCTGCTGCTGGAAGACGACCCCACACTGGGCGAAGGGCTGCGGGATTTTCTGCAGCACGACGGCCACCGGGTGGACTGGTGCACCACCCTGGCGCAGGCCAGGGCCCTGGTGTCCGAGCCCTATGACGCCTGGCTGCTGGACTGGAACCTGCCCGATGGGTCGGCGCTGGACTGGCTGCGCAGCCTGCGTGCCAAGGGAGGCCGGACACCCGCCCTGGTCCTCACGGCGCGCGACATGCTCAGCGACCGCATCCATGGCCTGGACAGCGGGGCCGACGATTTCCTCGTGAAGCCGTTTGCGCCCGAGGAACTGTGCGCGCGGCTGCGGGCCCTGTCGCGCCGGATTACCGGTGGCGCACCCTGCAAGGCGTTTGGCGCCGTCGATGTGCGGCTGGCCGACAAGGAGGTGCGCCTGCACGGCCAGCGGGTGGAGCTGACGGCGCGCGAATGGGCTGTGCTGGAGGCCCTGGTGCTGCGCGCGGGGCGCACGGTGTCGGCGCCTGACCTGCAGGCGCTGGTGCTGGGGCTGGACAACGACCTCAATAGCAATGCGCTGCAGGTGCATGTGTTCCACCTGCGCAGCAAGCTGGGCAAGGACCTGATCCAGACCGTGCGCGGCCTGGGCTACCGGATGGCCGCCCCCGGCCTTCCGGGCTGAGTGCAAGCACCACATGGTCCACAACACCCGATTGCCGTCCATCCGGGGCCGCCTGATCCAGTCGCTGCTGTGGTCCTCGGTCGCATTTGGCCTGCTGACGGCCCTGGTGGTCTGGTTTGTGATCGCCCACGAAATGGGCGAACTGATGGACCAGGAGCTGCGCGAAACCTCCGAGATATTCCACAACGTGCTCGCAGCCCAGCCCGGTTTTGCCTATGGCGCTTCCAGCGCCACCCAGCACTTCGACTACGAAAAGCACCTGATCTGGCAGGTGGTCGATGCGTCCACAGGCGAAGTCCGAGGCCGTTCACACAAGGCCCCCGCCACGGCCCTGCAGACAGCGCCAACGGCCCAGGTTGCGTGGACGGCCGATGGCCGGTGGCGCGCTTTTTCGTCGGCCTTCCCGCAAAGCCCCCAGCACGTTCTGGTGGTGGCCCAAAGCCGGCAAGAGCGCAACGAGGCGCGCAGCGAGGTGGTGCTCTACACGCTGCTGGCCGCCCTGTCCATGGGCCTTTTTTCTGCGCTGTGGATGAACTGGCGCATCCGCCAGGAGCTTCGGCCCCTGGCCGCCCTGAGCCACGACGTGCAGCGCTACGACCCGCTGCACCCCGACACCGCGCCCCGCGTTGAGCCCAGGGCCGAGCTTTTGCCCATCGAGCAGTCCATCGCCGACCTGGGGCACCGGCTGGCGCGGCGCATCGTCAGCGAACGCGCCTTCACCGCCCACGCCGCCCATGCCTTGCGCACGCCCGTGGCAGGCATCGACGTGCAGCTGGCCCTGGCGATCAAGGAGGCGCCCGAGCCCTTGCAGCCCCGGCTGCAGCGCGCACGCGAGGCAGCGGGCCGGCTGGGGCGCGTGATGCAGGCGCTCTTGACGATGTTCCGCAGCGGCATCGAGCCACAGCGCCAGGACGTGGACCTGCGCCAGCTGATCGATGCGCTGGCCTTTCACGACATGGCGATCACCATCCACCAGCCCACGCGGCTCGCGGCCGACCCGGACCTGCTGGTGGCAGCCCTGCTGAACCTGCTGGACAACGCGCACCGTTTCCATGCCCGGCAGGTCACCATCACCACGTTGCAGGCGGGCGCACACAGCATCCTGCGCGTGCAGGACGATGGCGATGGCTGCCCGCCTGCCACCCGGGCCCTGTTGCAGCAGGCACTGCAGCAACAAGCCTATGGCGACGGCAGCGCGATGCGCGGCCTGGGCCTGGTGCTGGCAGACCTGGTGGCCCGCGCACACGGCGGCCAGACCGTGTTGCCAGAATGTGCATCGGGCTTCACCATCGAACTGCACTGGCCCGCCCCATGAGCCCGCACACGAACTGCACAACAACCCTAAGAACCTGTTCAAAGAGCCGCCCGATGAAAAGCCGTCACCAACCCCGCCCCCCCTCCCGCATCGCGCCCTGGTGCCTGGCGCTGCCGTGCATCGCCGGTGCCCTGCATGCCCATGCCGAAGCGCCCATGCACACCGACGATGCGGGCACGCTGGCCCAGGGCGCGCTGAAACTGGAAGGCACCCTGGGCCGCGACGCCCACACCCGCAGCGGCGAGCTGCTGTTTGGCATGGGGCTGCTGCCCGGGCTGGAGGTGGAGGTATCGCTGGCCCACGGCCGCGACAAGGGCCAGAGCCCGGCCACCACGCTGCAGGGCCGGGGCTGGGGGGTGAAGTGGGTGCCTATCCAGAACGATGCAGGCTGGTCGCTGGGCGCCAGGGCCGACCTGGGCCACACCCGCGTGCGCGACGACGCCACCCCGGCGCATTTTTCCGAGCGGGCTGTCACCATCACCGGCCTGGCCACCTACCGGTTTGCCAACGACCAGGCGCTGCACCTCAATGCGGGCCACCACACCGTCCGCGTGCAGGGCGTGCGCCACCGCGCCGTCACCTGGGCGGTGGGGCACGAGCTGCCGCTCACCGCCCAGCTGCGCCTCACCTCCGAGGTGTTTGGCGAACAACGGTCGCGCCCCGACAAGGCCCTGGGCCTGCGCTACGAAATTGCCGAAGGGCTCAAGGCATCGGTGGCCGTGGGCCGTGGCAATGGGCGCAGCTTCAGCCAAATGGGCCTGGCCTGGGAGTTCTGACCGGGGGCGTACAACCACCACGGCACAATCGGCGGCCTATGCCTGCCGCTGGCCACGACCCTGCCCACCCCGCGCCCCCTGATCAGCCCCGGTCGAACCGGGGTGCCCTGATCGCCGCCTGGGCCCAGGCCCTGCGCCAGCGCGCCGATGCGGCCACGCTGCAGGCGCTGGCCCCGCTGACCGACGCCGAGGCCGCGCGCGTGATGGCGCTGCTGCGCGACGGCGCCGCACCCATCCCTCCCGGGTCCCCCACCGCTTCATTGGCGCCAGCCCCTGCGGCATCCGGTGTGGTCGCAGGCCAGTTCCGCCCCCGCATCACCCTCATGACCCTGGGCCGGGGCGAGGGCCTCTTGGGCATGGCGCCCCAGGGCAAGCTGGGGCCGCGCGGCGACAGCGTGACCCTGGCGCAGATCGACTGGACCTACCGCACCGACGGCGGCGCGCAGTGGGAAACCGCCGCGCCCACCTCGGTGCTCAACGCCCGCCCCGCGCCCGTGCAAGACCTGTACGACACCGGCGGCCCCGTGCAGCGCATGCAGCGCCACCTGGCCGCCGAGGCCGACGCCATGGACCGCGTGTGGGACCTGGGCCTGACCCCCGTGGACCCCAAAAGCCTGCAGTGGCGCCACCGCGCAGCCGCCGCCACGCTGGGCCCCGTGTGGACACTGGCACAGGAGGCGCACTTTGGCGACTTCTGGGCCGACGTGGTGCCGCAGCTGCGCGCCCAGGGCTGGAGCGTGGTGGTGCACCCCGGCTTTGCGCACGAAAGCGTGCCTGTGCAGCGCTGGAAGCTCGTCATCGCGCCCGACACCGGCGAGCTGCTGGCCAAAGAGGTGGATGGCCCATTGGGCACACGCCAGCGCCCCGTGCAGAAGTTGCACCTGCCCGAGCGCGAAGGCGCCTGGCTGCTGAGCCTGGGCATCGAGATCGACGGCGTGGTGCTGGACCTGGCCCCCATGCTGGCCGACCTGCTGCGCCGCGACGTGCGCTGGCTCAACGCGCGGCAGATGGCGGCCATCGACGACATCGCGGTCATCTCGCTGCGCGCACCGGGCGGGCGGCGCATCGACGCACCCGCCGGGCCACTCAAGGCCATCGTGGGCGCCATGGTGGATCTGCTCACCGATCCCACCCGTAAACAGCTCAAGGACGGCGACCCGCTGCGCCTGGGCGCCTGGGAGGCCCGCCGTATCGAGGCCCTGCGAGCCGGGCTGGTGCAAGCGCACCGCGTGGGCACCGTCAGCGGCTGGAGCAACGACTGGCAGCTGCAGGGCGACGCGGGCCTGGCCCAGCTGGCGCAGCGCCTGCGCCGCATCGGCACCCCGCAGCCCGTGGCCGCGCCGCAGGGCCTGCAGGTGCAGCTGCGCCCCTACCAGCTCGACGGCCTGGCCTGGCTGCAGTACCTGCGCGCCCAGGGCCTGGGCGGCATATTGGCCGACGACATGGGCCTGGGCAAAACCGCGCAGGCGCTGGCCCATGTGCTGGCTGAAAAGGAGGCGGGCCGCCTCACCCGCCCGGCCCTGGTCGTGCTGCCCACCTCGCTGCTCTTCAACTGGCAGGCCGAGGCCGCGCGCATGGCGCCGGGCCTGCGGGTGCTGGCCCTGCATGGCGCGAGCCGGGGCCAGCGCTACCTGCAGATCGCCGACCATGACCTGGTGCTGACCACCTACCCCCTGCTCTGGCGCGATGTGGATGCGCTGGCGGCAGAGCCCTTTCACCTGCTGATCCTGGACGAAGCCCAGATGGTGAAAAACGCAGGCAGCCGCAGCGCCCGCGCCCTGCGCAAGCTGCAGGCCCCGCACCTGCTGTGCCTGACGGGCACGCCGCTCGAAAACCACCTGGGCGAGCTGTGGGCGCAGTTCGACTTCTTGATGCCCGGCTTTCTGGGCGATGTGCGCAGCTTCAACGCCCGCTGGCGCAAGCCTATCGAAGAGAACGGCGAAACCCTGCGCGCCCAGCTGCTGGCCCAGCGCGTGCGCCCCTTCATCCTGCGCCGCCGCAAGCAGGACGTGGCCACTGAACTGCCGCCGCGCACCGAGGTCATCCAGCGCGTGCAGCTGCAGGGCAAACAGCGCGAACTGTACGAGGCCGTGCGCACCACGGCGGACAAACAGGTGCGCCGCGTGCTGGAGCGGCAGAGTTTTGACGGCGCGCAGATCACCATCCTGGACGCGCTGCTGAAACTCCGCCAGGTGTGCTGCGACCCACACCTTGTGAAAGGTGCCAAGGTCCACCCCGGCACCGAACGCGCCAAGCTCGAACTGCTGGCCGACATGCTGCCCGCCCTGGTCGATGAAGGCCGCCGCGTGCTGGTGTTCTCGCAGTTCACCGAGATGCTGATGCTGGCCGCCGAACAGCTGGACGCGCTGGCCCTGCCCTACCTCACCCTCACCGGCCAGACGCCACCGGGCCAGCGCGGCGCGGTGGTAAAGCGTTTTCAGGCGCAGGACGCGAGCAGCGCGCCCGTCCTGCTGGTCAGCCTCAAGGCGGGTGGCACAGGCCTCAACCTCACGGCCGCCGACACCGTGATCCACCTCGACCCCTGGTGGAACCCCGCCGTGGAAGAACAAGCCACAGCCCGCGCCCACCGCATCGGGCAGAACCAGCCCGTGTTCGTCTACAAGCTGGTGGTGGAAGGCAGCATCGAAGAGCGCATGCTGGAACTGCAAGCGCGCAAGGCCGCCCTGGCCAGCGGCGTGCTGGGCCACGACGCGGCCGGGGCACTCAAATTCAGCGAGGCCGACCTGCAAGCCCTGCTGGCGCCACTGGCCGAGCCCGCCGACAACCCGCTCGCTATCCCTGGCGAGGATGCGCGCCGCTGGGGTGGTACCGGAAAACGCCGCTCTCGCCCGCTGCAACCACCAGAATATGAATAAAAATGACCGCTACCGCCTGATGGTCATGCCTTTATAGCTATCAAAATAATAGTATTTGAGGGATCAATGAGGCCCCCCAGGGGCAACCGCCTGCGCACCCGCCCCCAGGTGCAGAATTCAAAAGCAAGCTTCGGAGTGCGCCCAGTGCGCCCCGTTTCTACAGTGAGGGCATCGCAACACCAGCTGTTCGCACCCTGAGTGCGAACAGGTTCTTTTCGGAGCCCTCACCATGCAAGCCTTGGCCACCGCAATTTCCTCAACGCCCCCACTGCCCATGCCCACCCGCCCGGCCCCCCGCCGCACCCAGGCAGCGCAACAAGCCGCCGCCACCCAGGCCGACCCGCGCTGGGCGGCGGTGTTGGCGCGCAGCGCGGCGGCAGACGGCAGCTTCTGGTATTCGGTGTTGTCCACGGGCGTGTACTGCCGCCCCAGCTGCGCGGCACGCACGCCCCGGCCCGAGAACGTGCGCTTCCACGCAAGCTGCGCCGATGCTGAAAACTCAGGCTTTCGCCCCTGCCAGCGCTGCAAGCCACAGCAGCCCTCGGCGCAATCGCACCATGCCGGATGGGTCACGCAGGCCTGCCGCTTCATCGAAGCCGATGCGGCCGAGGGGCGCGCACCGACGCTCGATGCGCTGGCCGCCCGGCTGGGGTTGAGCAGCTCGCACCTGCACCGCATCTTCAAGCAGGCCACGGGCCTCACGCCCAAGACCTACGCCGCCGCGCAGCGCGAGCAGCGCGTGCGCAGTGCACTGGGGCACGCCACCGATTCGGTGACCGAGGCCATCTACGAAGCGGGCTACCAGTCCAGCAGCCGCTTTTATGAAAAATCGGCCCAGGTGCTGGGCATGACCCCCGCGCGCTACCGCGCAGGCGGCGCGGCGCAGCGCATCCACTTTGCCGTGGCGCAATGCTCGCTGGGTGCCCTCCTGGTGGCGCACAGCGGCCAGGGCTTGTGCGCCATCCTGCTCGGCGACGACCCGGATGTGCTGGTGCGCGATCTGCAAGACCGGTTTGCGCAGGCCCAACTGGTGGGCGGCGATGCCACTTTTGAATCGCTGGTGGCCCAGGTCGTGGCCTTTGTCGAGGCGCCGGGGCGGGGGCTGGATTTGCCGCTGGATGTGCGGGGCACGGCCTTCCAGCAGCGCGTGTGGCAGGCGCTGCGCACCATCCCGCCCGGGCAGACCGCGAGTTATGCCGAAATTGCAGCGCGCATCGGCGCCCCTGCCGCCACCCGCGCCGTGGCCCAGGCCTGCGGCGCCAACGCGCTGGCGGTGGCCATCCCCTGCCACCGGGTGGTGAGGAGCGACGGCGCGCTCTCGGGCTACCGCTGGGGTGTGGAGCGCAAGCGCGCGCTGCTGGAACGCGAGTCTGGCGCTGCCGCACCCACAAGCGCACAGGAGAAGGCCGCATGATCGGCATGAGCGCCCTGCCCCACAGCACACCACAGGCCACCAGCCCCTGGCCCGGGCGCGTGGCCGCGCTCGACTGGGCCCAGGCCACCGACGACCTGCACACCCAGGGCCACGCGGTGTTGCCGCAACTGCTGAGCGCCGAGGAATGCACGGCCCTCGCCGGGCTTTACAGCCGCCCTGGCCCACCCCTGTTCCGCAGCCGCGTGGTCATGCAGCGCCACGGCTTTGGCCTGGGCGAGTACCAGTACTTCAGCTACCCGCTGCCGGACCTGGTGGCCGGGCTGCGTGACGCGCTCTACCCCCAGCTGCAGCCCATCGCCAACCACTGGAATGCCGCCATGGGCATCGACGTGCGCTACCCCGCGCAGCACGCCGACTTCATCTCCCGCTGCCATGCGGCCGGGCAACTGCGCCCCACGCCGCTGCTGCTGCAGTACGCACCGGGCGACTACAACTGCCTGCACCAGGACCTGTATGGCGAGCATGTGTTCCCGCTGCAGGTGGCCATCCTGCTGTCGGAGCCCGGCCGTGACTTCACCGGCGGCGAATTTGTGCTGACCGAACAACGCCCCCGCATGCAGTCGCGGGCCGAGGTCGTGCCTCTGCGACGCGGCGACGCCGTGGCGTTTGCCGTGCACCACCGCCCGGTGCAAGGCACACGCGGCACCTACCGCGTGAACCTGCGCCACGGGGTGAGCCGCGTGCGGTCTGGGCAGCGCCACACAATGGGCATCATCTTTCACGACGCTGAGTAGGTGGCGATGACCCTCGGCCTGTTTGACGACCTGCCCGCCACCCCCCAGGCCCCCGAGTGGCTGGAGCCGGGCGCGGTGGTGCTGCGCGGCCTGGCCCTGCCGCAGGCTGCCGCGCTGCTGCAGGCCGTGGATGCCGTCACAGCCCAGGCGCCCTTCCGGCACCTCATCACGCCCGGTGGGCAGCGCATGTCGGTGGCCATGAGCAACACCGGCGCGCTGGGCTGGATCAGCGACCGCAGCGGCTACCGCTATGGCCCCATCGACCCCACCACGGGCCTGCCCTGGCCGCCCATGCCTGCGCTGTTTCGCCAACTGGCCCGGGACGCAGCCGAAGCGGCGGGCTACCCCGGCTTTGCGCCCGACGCCTGCCTCATCAACCGCTACGCACCCGGCACGCGGCTGTCGCTGCACCAGGACCGCGACGAGGGCAACTACGACCACCCCATCGTGTCGGTCTCCCTGGGCATCCCGGCCATCTTCCTCTGGGGCGGCGCGCTGCGCGCCGACAAGGCCCGGCGCGTGGGCCTGTGGCATGGCGACGTGGTGGTGTGGGGCGGCCCGGCGCGGCTGCGTTTTCACGGCGTGGCGCCGCTGGCCGACGCCAGCCATGCGATGACGGGAGGGTTGCGCATCAACCTCACGTTTCGCAAGGCAGCAGGCTGACCTCCCCTCCTGGCCCCCCTCGTGGGCGGGCTCAGCGAATGGGGTAACCCGTGGCGCTGCCGATGGCCGCGAGCATCCGGTCGGCGTCCTTGCGCCCCTGCAGGTCCTGCGCCACGGTGATCTTCTTGCCGCTGCGCAGCTCGGCCTCGATGCGGTAGTACACGTCGCGGCGGTTGTTGCTCTCTACCGTGTAGCTCTCCACCACACGCAGCCGGGCGATTTCGGGGCCGGGCACCTGGTGCCACTGCAGCATCAGGCCCAGCAGGCGCCGCTCGGTGCGCAGGCCCTCGTGGTCAATCTGCACGCGCAGGCTGTTGGCCAGCGCATAAAACGCAGCCACCAGCACCGCGCCACCCACGCCGCCAAAGCCCAGGCGCAGCAGCCAGGGCGCAATGTCGGACTGACCCTCCTGCTCCCAGGGCACGAGCACGCCCACGGCCAGAAACACCAGGCCCACCATCCCCAGTGCCAGCTTGAGTCCCCACCAGCGCCCGGCCGGGAAGTGCATCTGCACCCCGCCGGGGATTTTTTCGAGCTTGCCGGGTGTGCCCGCTGCAACGGTTTTGCTCGCCTGCGGCTTGGATGGCTTGCCCCCGCGTGCAGCAAACACCAGCAGGCCCACGCCCACACCGCCAAACAGCACCACAAACACCATCTTGAAGGCCAGCAGCCCGGGCCGCAGGCTGCGGTCGATCACCGCATCGGCCGGGTGCGAGGGGTTGACCCAGACCGGCACCGGCTGCCCGGCGCGCAGCGCCTGCTCCAGCCGCTCGCCCAGCGCCTCCTGAAAGTCGCCCACGTTGTCGCCGCCGCCGCTGATGGCCACGCGCTCGCCCTCGTACACCTGGCCCGCCACGGTGTAGCGGTAGCGCGCCGTCACGGTATAGGAGGTGGACTTGCTGCTGCGGCTGCTGTTCAGGCTCGCGGCCAGCAGCGTGGCATTGACCGGCTGCCAGAACTGCATGCGCGACCAGTCGTACAGCGTGGGCAACACGCTCAGCAGCAGCATGCCCATGCCCACGGCGGCAAAAGGCAGGGCAAACAAGCCCATCACCCATGCGCCCGGCTGCTTCTTGGCTGGCTTTTCCATCGGTATCTCCCGCACCGCACTGCGGCGGCTGGGGTGATTCTGCGGGCAAAGCCGGTCTTATGGCCAGATTTGCGAGGGCGCAGGGCTGGCCTGCGTCTGCCCCCTCAGCGCTCGATCACGTCGTTGTTGCTGCCATTGCGCGAGATGCGTGACTTGAACCCTACGGGCACATAGACGGTGTTGCCGCTGCCGTCCAGCTCGATGCGCTCCACCGTGGCGGTCTTGAGCACAAAAATGCGGTTGTTCATGCCCGCCACGATCAGCCGCGCCACGGTGTTGCCTGCGGCCACCGTCACATCGTTGCGCGCGCCGGTCACCTCCAGGTCGTAGATGCCGGTCTTGTCGATGGTCTTGTCCATGCTGATGCCGTCCACGGTGACCACATGCCCCTCGTCCGACGTGCCGCCGCAGGCCGACAGCACAGACATGAACAGGGCGCACACCAGGTTGCGCGGTGAAAAGAGGGTGATGGCGTTTTGCAGATTCATACGGAAGCCCCCAGCCGGGGGTGAAAGAAACAGAGAAGCCCGCAGTCTGCAAAGACCCGCATGAAGCCCCCATGAAGCCGCCGCCGTGCCGGGCGCCCCAGATGAAGCTTTCATGAACACCCGCTGCGCGCGCATCCCCTGGGCGGCACGGCCCGCTCCTAGAATCGCCGCGACCGCCCCATTTCTTACCCCTCACACCCCGTCGCATGGCCAGCATCCTTCTTGTGGAAGACGATCTCCCCCTGGGCAACTCGCTGCAGCGCGTGCTGACCGTGGCGGGCCACCATGTGGTGTGGCTGCGCACCAGCGCCGATGCACGCCGGTTTTTGCAAGAACAGCCCTTTGCCCTGGTGTTGCTGGACATCGGCCTGCCGGACGAGACGGGGCTGGACCTGCTCGCCTGGCTGCGCGCCCAGGGGCAGGCCACGCCGGTGATGCTGCTCACCGCCCGCGACAGCGTGGGCGAGCGCGTGCTGGGCCTGGACGCCGGGGCCGACGACTACCTGGGCAAGCCGTTTGCCATCGAAGAGCTGCTGTCGCGCGTGCGGGCCCTGCTGCGGCGCCACAGCGGGCAGACCAGCAGCGTGTGGCAGATCGGCCCGCTGTGCATCCACACCGCGCGGCGCAGGGTGCAGGTGCATGGGCAGGACGTGCACCTCTCGGCGCGCGAATACGACATCCTGCGCGCCCTGGCCGAAGACCCGGGCCGCGTGCTCACCCGCGCGCAGATCGAGGCCAGCTCCAGCCCCGCCGACACGCTGGACAGCAACGCCACCGACGTGCATGTCTACAAACTGCGGCGCAAGCTGGGCAACCACCTCATCAGCACCGTGCGCGGCGTGGGCTATGTGCTGGAGGCACCAACCCCAGCCATGGACCCGGCACCATGAGCGCAGCCGCCATGCACGCCGCACGCGCGGCCACCACGGCAACGGCCCCCGGCGCCCCCCGCCTGCCCTCGCTCATCCGCCGCCTGATCGCCTGGCAAGCCCTGGCCCTGGTCGTGGCCTGGCTGGCCCTGGCCTCGGTGATGACCTGGGTGGCGCTGGAGCGCAGCCCCGAAGACATCGACACCCGGCTGCGCGAAACCGCCCGCATCCTGGCCGAGGCCGCCGCTGGCCCCGAGGCCACCCTGCCCGCCCGCATGTTGGCAGCCCAGGGAGCGCTGCTGCGCATCACCGGCCGCGACCTGCTCGGCATGGCGGGCCTGACCCACACCCGCGTGCTGAACACGAAGGGCCAGGTGCTGTACCGCAGCAGCGACGACGTGCCCTGGCCGCACACTGCAATGGAAACCACCACGGAAACCGCCCCGGCCCCGCCCAGCAACCCGCCCTGGCACCTGCACACCCAGGCCGCCAGCGACGGCAGCGTGGTGGTGCAGGTGGCCGAGCCCGGCGCGCTTCACCTGGGCGCCCTGCTGCCGGTGCTGTGGCTGGTGCTCAAAAGCCAGCTGGGCGTTTTTTTGTGGCACGGGCTGGTGGTGTGGGTCACGGTGCGCAGCGGCCTGGCGCCGCTGCGGCAGCTGGCGCAGCGCATCTCGCGCCGCCGCGCGGGCGACCTGGCGCCCGTGCAGGTGGACAGGCTCTATGCCGAAACCGCGCCCGTGGTGCACGAACTCAACGCCCTGCTCGCCCACGAGGCCCAGCGGCTGGAGGCCGAACGGCGCTTTCTGGCTGACGCCGCACACGAGCTGCGCACGCCCCTGGCCGCCATCAACGCCCAGGCGCACCAGTTGCTCACCGAGCCCGACCCCGCCGCGCAGGCCGACGCCGCCCACGCGCTGCAGCAGGGCATCACCCGCGCATCGCACCTGCTCACCCAGCTGCTGACCCTGGCGCGCGCCGACGCCGCCGCCCAGCCCGTTGCCCCGGCCGTGCACCCCACGCTGGACCTGGCCGACCTGCTGCGCAACCGCGTGGCCCTGCTCGTGCCCCTGGCGCGCGCACGGCGCATCGAACTGGCCCTGAACGCCCCTGACCACCTCAGCGCCCGGCTGGACCGCGAAGGCCTGTGCTCCGTCATCGACAACCTGGTGGACAACGCCATCCGCTACGGCGTGGCCGGTGGCAGCGTGGAGCTGACCCTGGGCACTAATGACGCAAGCCCCGGCGGCCCTATCGTGCTGCTGGTGCAGGACAACGGCCGGGGCATCGCCCCCGAACACCGCGCCCGGGTGTGGGAGCGCTTTTATCGCATCCCCGGTACCAGCGAGGCGGGCACCGGCCTGGGCCTGGCCATCGCGCAGCGCGTGGTGCAGCGCATGGGCGGCACCCTGGGCTTTGCCGACGGGCTGGGGGGGCACGGCGTGGGCCTGCGCTGCGTGCTGCCGCGCGAGCCGCTGGCTGCGCCCGGGGCGTTGCCCGGCACGGCAACAGCAGAGAAATTTGAATAAAAACAGGCTCTACCGCGCGATGGATATGCCCAAGCAGCTATCAAAATAGAAGCAACCCAACACCCGCATCTGCAACGCAGCCCCCGAGGCGAGCCTGCCCTTTGCCAGAATGCCGCCATGACCGCCACCACCGCCATCCCAGCCACCCCACAACGCCCGCCGCGCTACTGGCTCATGAAGTCCGAGCCCGAGGAATGCTCCATCGACGACGCCCTGGCCGCCCCGGGCGCCACCGTGCCCTGGACGGGGGTGCGCAACTACCAGGCGCGCAACTTCATGCGCGACGAGATGCAGGTGGGCGACGGCGTGCTGTTCTACCACTCCAGCTGCCCCGAACCCGGCATCGCAGGCATCGCCCGCGTGGCCGGCAGCACCCGGACTGACCCCACGCAGTTCGACCCCACCTCGCCCTACCACGACCCAAAATCCAAGCCCGACCAGCCCCGCTGGCTGCTGCTGGACGTGCAGGCCGTGCGCAAGACCCGGCTGATCTCCCTGGCCGAGCTGCGCGAGCACCCCGACCTGGCCCCCATGCGCGTGCTGCAGCGGGGCAACCGGCTGTCGATCACGCCGGTGGAGGTTGCGGAGTGGGAGGCGATTACGGGGCGGCTGCTGGGGGACCGCTAACGGCACCTGCCGGCCAGTACCCGCCGTGCCGCTTTGGGGTTGTGCTCACCGGCTGCGCTCGGCCGACACATGCCCCTTGTTTTCGTACATGGCGTGGTCGGCGCGGCGCAGCAGGTCGGTGGTGTTGGTGCCGTCCTGGGGGTAGATGGCGGTGCCCACGGCGGCGGACACGCGCACCACACGGCCAGCGCCCAGGTCGATGGGTTGTTCGATGGCGTTGATCACCCGCTCCATGGCCCGGGTGATCTCGGCGGGGTCGGTGATGGCGGTGAGCAGCAGCACAAACTCATCGCAACCGATGCGTGCGGCGGTGTCGTTGGCGCGCACCTGCTCTTGCAGGCGCTGGCCAATCACGCGCAGCACCTCGTCGCCCATGTCGTGGCCGTACTGGTCGTTGATCGGCTTGAAGCCGTTGAGGTCCATGTAGCACAGCGCGGCCATGCTGCCGGTGCGGTCGCACAGGGCCAGCGCCTGGGCCACGCGGTCGGCCAGCAGCAGGCGGTTGGGCAGGCGGGTCAGGCCGTCGTGGAAGGCGATGTGCTCTACCTGCTGCTGGTACTGCTTCATGGCCGTGACGTCCTGCATCAGCCACAGGGATTCGCCCTCGGCGTTCAGCGCCACGCCGTTCACGTCGATCCAGACTTCTTCGCCATTGAGCTTGCGCATGCGGCGCTGCTGGCGGTAGTGCTGGCCCGAGGCCAGGACGGCGTAGGCTTCGCGGCCAAAGGCCAAAAAGTCCTCGCGGCTCACATACATCTCTTCGGTGGTGTGGCCCTGCAACTGGCCAGGGGCATAGCCAAAGATGCGTTCCAGCGCCGGATTGCGCCACAGGATGACGCGGTCCTTGATCTTGGAGATGCCGATCAGGTCGTTGTGCAGCATGGCCTGCTGCTCCTGGTTGAGGGCGTGCAGCGCCTGCCGCGCCGCGTGCAGCTCCGACACGTCGTACATGATGGAACGGCTCATCACAAATTCGCCCGCCGCATCGCGGATGGCGGTGGCCGAGACGCTGACCCTGCGCGGTGCTGCGCCTTTGCCCAGCAGGGTCAGCTCCAGGGGGCCGATTTTTCCGGTCGCCTGCAAGATGGGGAAGTACTTCGCGAACAGCGCCTTGCCTTCGGCATCCAAAAAATCGGCCACCCCCAGCTTGCCCACCACCTCCTCGCGGCTAGCGCCCAGCCAGGACAGGCTCTGCTGGTTGATGTGCACGTATTTGCCATGGCGGCCGAGCGCGTAGTAGCCGCAGGGAGCGTTGTCATACAGGTCCTGAAAGCGCTCTGACGTGCGGGCCAGGTCGGCCTCCAGCTGGCGGCGCTCGGTGATGTCGCGGCCCACCGACTGCCATTCCACCAACTGGCCATCATCATCAAACAGCGCCCGGTTGCTGAACTGGCACCAGCGCACGGCGCCGTCGCCTGCAAACACCCGGTTCTCGACCACCACCACCGGGTTGGCGGGGGTGACGGTGGCCAGTTTCTGCGCCACCTGGGGGTAGTCGTCCGGGTGCACGACGGGCGCCCACACGCGGCCCAGCAGGTTCTCGCGCTTGAAATCGAACAGCCTGCAAAACGCGTCGTTCACAAAGGTCAGGCGGTTGCCGCCGTCAAAGCGGCAGATGATCTCGGTCTGGTCTTCCAGGATGTTGCGGTAGCGCTGTTCGCTCTGGTGCAAGGCCTCGGTGCGCTCCAGCACGCGGTGCTCCAGGTCGGCGTTGGCGCGCTCCAGTGCGGCGCGCCCATCGATCAGGCCCTGGGTCATGTGCTGCAGCGCAGAGCGCAGGTGCTGGAACTCCACCGTCTCGGTCTTGAAGTCCAGCGCCACAAACCGCCCGGTGGTCTCGACCTGCCGGGCCGCCTCGGCCAGCTTTTCCACCGGCTGGCTGAAGCGCCGCGCGGCCCAATAGGCCACGCCCACCAGCATCACGGTCATCAGCACCAGCAACACGGCCACGATGCTGTGCAGGCGGCTGATGGGTTGCAGCGCCAGGTCCAGCGGCTGGCGCGCCACCAACAGCCAGCCCAGGTCGGTGATGGTCTGCGAAGGCACGGGCACCAGGCCGGTGAGGTAACGCTGGCCCGCCGAATCGCCCCAGGACATCACCTGAAACTGGCCCTGGCTGGGCAGGATGGGCAGCGCAGAGCGTGGCAGCTCGATGGCCCCGGCTGCGTTGAGCACGCCGTCCTTGTTGACCAGCAGCACCTCCATGCCACTGCGGGCCACCGACGCGGGGCTGGAACGGCGGATGATGTCCTGCACCCAGGCCCAGTTCACGTGGGCCGAGATCACGCCCTTGAAGACCGAATCCTGCCCGCGCACGGGCGATGCGTAGTCCATGAAGCGCAGGGGTACCGTGCTGCCGGGCTCGCGCAGGTGCTTGTCCAGCAGCACGGCGTCGTGGGCGTCGCCCACGTAGGGGCCGGCTTTTCCCGCATTGAACCAGGGCCGCTGCGACACGTTCTGGCCCAGCAGCAGGTTGCCGGTGGCCACCTGCACCACGCCCGCATCGTCGGTCAGGCCAATCCATGAATAAAAGGGGTAGGACTGCCGGATCTGCTCCAGGTGCGCCT
The DNA here is from genome assembly GCF_001633105.1 of Acidovorax sp. GW101-3H11. GTDB lineage: Bacteria > Pseudomonadota > Gammaproteobacteria > Burkholderiales > Burkholderiaceae_C > Acidovorax. Next base: position 403,901 of record NZ_LUKZ01000009.1, on the reverse strand, counting down.
GCAGTTGCGGCCCGTAGGCCTCGGGCCGGGTGACCATCGGCAGGTGGCTGAGCAGCGAGATTTCGCGCTCGCGCTCCAGCATGCCCTGCGAAAGCGCCAGCGCAATGGGCTGGCTGGCGTTGAGCAGCGACTGCCCGCTGAGTTCGGTGAGGTGGCGGCTCAGCACCTCGTCGGCCACAAAGCCGATGGCCAGGCCAGTGAGCACGGCCGTGCCCCCAAACAGCAGGGTCAGCCGGGCGCGGGTGGTCTGCAGCCAGTGGGAAACGTGGGACACGATGGTCATGAAAACGGCTGCGGCGGCAAGTTCGGTGATGAACCATTGTGGCACCGGGGCATGGCGCCGAACCTCGTGAAACCCCTCGTGCAAACCCGTGGCTGCTGGGGCGAACGGCGGGAAACCGAAGGTTAGGCAACCCCCTGCCGCCCAGCCACAGGGGCTATGCTGCCGCCCATGCCCGCCACCAAGACCCTGCTGATCGTCTACCACTCCATGACCGGCGGCACGCGCCAGATGGCCGAGGCCGCCTGCGCCGCCGCCCGGGCGGCCGAGCCCACCACGGTGGTGCGCCTGCTGCACGCCGCAGAGGCCCACGCAGCCGATGTACTGGCAGCCGATGGCTACCTGTTTGCCACGCCCGAGAACCTGGCGGCCATCAGCGGGCAGCTCAAGGACTTTTTTGACCGCAGCTACTACGGCGCGCTCGACCAGATCAATGGCCGCCCCTACGCCCTGCTGGTCTGCGCGGGCAGCGACGGGCAGAACGCGGCGCGGCAGATGGCGCGCATCGCCACAGGCTGGCGCCTGAACGCGGTGGCCGAGCCGCTGATCGTGTGCACCCACGCGCAGACGCCCGAGGCCATCCTGGCGCCCAAACACATCGGCGCGGACGACCTGGCGCGCTGCCAGGCGCTGGGCGAGGCCCTGGCGGTGGGGCTGGCGCTGGGGGTTTTCTAACCCTGGGCGGTCGGTTCCAGCTCGGGCGCCTGGTACACCAGCACCTTGAGCGCGCGGTCGGGTTCCACATCGGCAAACACAGGCGGGTTGGCCACGCGCTCAACAAACCGCAGCTCGGGCGCCAGCTCGCGCATCTGGTCCTGCAAAAAGTCCACGCCCAGCTCGGGCGCGTTCAGGCACAGCAGCGCGTGGCCGCCCGGGGCCAGCAGGTCGGGCAGGCGGCGCATCAAGCGCGCGTAGTCCTTGGTGGCGACAAAACTGCCCTTCTGGTAGCTGGGTGGGTCCACGATGACCAGGCCATAGGGCCCGCTGCGCGTGATCTTGCCCCAGCTGCTGAAGATGTCGTGCGGCAAAAATGCCGCGCCCGTGGTGATGCCGTTGAGCTGGTGGTTCTGCTGCCCGATGCCGATGGCGCCGTGGCTCATGTCCACGTTGACCACCTGCCTGGCACCCGCCTGCAGCGCCACCACCGAAAACGCGCAGGTATAGGCAAACAGGTTGAGCACCTTGAGGCCGTAGCGGTCCTGGCTGCGCGCGGCGGCATGGTCGCGCACCCAGCGGCGGCCTGCGGCCATGTCGAGGAACAGGCCGTGGTTCTGCCCCTGCAGCACATGCACCCGGTAGCGGGCCCCGGCTTCGGTGACCACATGCGGATCGGGCACGGCACCGGCCATCAGCCGCGTCTCGCTGCGGCCTTCGATGCGCAAAGCCTCACCCCGGTGCTGGAACACCCAGTTCAGCGGCTCGCCCGCCGGGGCAATCTGCACCCAGCGGGCCTGCAGCGCGGCGCCGATGGTGGCCAGCTCGTCCTCGGTGGCGGGCGCAAAACTCGTCAGCACCCACACGGGCGGATACGCGTCCAGCACCCACTGCTCTGCCCCCGGGTGCAGCCCGCCCCGGCCATGGAAGATGCGCTGCGCCTCGGTGGGCAGGGGCATGGTGGCAATGGCGTCGAGCAGGGCTTGCATGGATGGTGGTGTGTGGGTGGGCTGGAAAATCAAGCAAAAAAGGCCGCTACCGCCTTCTGCATATGCCTTGATAGCTACGGATTCGATAGCACCCTCAATTATCGCCGTTTGTATTAGGGCGTGTCATCAATCAATACCCCCACGCGAAAGCCAGCCAGGCCGTGCAGTGCTAGGCGCCCTGAGTGCCGTGTAGCTCAGCTACACAAGCGAAGGGCAACGACGCAATGCGCGGCCTGGATGGCTTTCCCTCCGGGCTGACCCCGNTAGGGCGTGTCATCAATCAATACCCCCACGCGAAAGCCAGCCAGGCCGTGCAGTGCTAGGCGCCCTGAGTGCCGTGTAGCTCAGCTACACAAGCGAAGGGCAACGACGCAATGCGCGGCCTGGATGGCTTTCCCTCCGGGCTGACCCCGCAATGCGGCGTCTGCTTTGTCGGGTGGCTTGCCAATAGCCCGCTATTGGCTGCGCCCCCCTTCGCGCATCCATCCGCATTGCGGGGCCAGCGCGTGGGGGTATTGATTGATGACACGCCCTAGTGGGGCGGGCAGGGTGGGGTCCGCTACCATGCACCCTCTTCCTTTCTGCTTCTTGACTGCTACCTACCTCTGGCTGCTTGCGCAGCCCGGCCCATGACCGACCACGCCCCCCGCATTGTTCGCACCGAGACGCCCCAGGGGCCGTGTGTGCAGCTGCGTGGGCGCTGGGGCGCGGCCGAGCTGGGCTCCGAGTCGCAATGGGAGGCCGTGTCCGAGCAGTTACGCAGCCACCCGGCCGCGCCCACGCTGGGCTGGGATCTGCGGGAGCTGCAGTGGCTGGACCATGTGGGCGCGCAGCTGCTGTGGAACCACTGGCAACACGCCTGGCCCGCGCAGCTGGCCTGCACCGAGGGCCAGCACACCATGCTGTCGCGCGTGGCCGGTTTCACCACCGTGGCCCCGCCGCCCGAGCCCTGGCGCCTGGGCGATCAGATCGACCACCTGGGCGTGCTGGTGCTGCATGGCGTGGACCACGCCCGCCACCTGCTGGAGATGGTGGGCCAGCTGGTGCTGGACCTGGTGCGCCTGGCGCGCGCCCCGCGCAAGGGGCCGTGGCGTGATGTCTCCGGCCACCTGTACCGCATGGGCGCCACGGCCCTGCCCATCACGGCGCTGGTGGGGTTCTTGATTGGTGTGGTGCTGGCCTACCTCATGAGCCTGCAGCTGCGGCAGTTTGGTGCCGAGTCCTTCATCGTCAACATCCTGGGCATCTCGCTGATCCGCGAGCTGGGGCCCATGCTCGCGGCCATCCTGGTGGCGGGGCGTTCGGGCTCGGCCATCACCGCGCAGATTGGCGTGATGCGGGTGACCGAAGAGTTGGATGCCATGCGCGTGATGGGCATTCCGCACGGTTTTCGGCTGGTGATGCCGCGCACGCTGGCGCTGGCGCTGGCCATGCCGCTCATCAGCGTGTGGACCACGCTGGCCGCGCTGGCGGGCGGCATGCTGGCGGCCGACATTGCCATGGACATCTCGCCGTCGTATTTTGTGCAGGCGCTGCCCGCCGCCGTGAAGGTGGGCAACCTCGGGCTGGCCATGGCCAAGTCGGTGGTGTTTGGTGCATGCATCGCGCTCATCGGCTGCCACTGGGGCCTGCGCGTCAAGCCCAACACACAGAGCCTGGGCGAGGGCACGACGGCCTCGGTGGTGTCGTCCATCACCATGGTGATCATCGTGGACGCGCTGTTTGCGGTGGCCTTCAAGAACATCGGCATATGAAGACGAAGTGGCATCCCCCTGAGGCGCTTTGCGCCTTCCCCCTTCTCTCGAATCACTGCGTGATTCGGGAAGGGGGACGCCGCCAGCGCGGCGGGGCGGCCCTTGCGCGGCGGCCGCTGGCCTGGGGCGTGCCAGTTTCGACCGGTGGTGGCCATGTCTGAGCGTATCGCCAAGCCCGAGCACATCGCGACCACTCCCGGCGAGCCGCCCATCGTGGACGTGCGTGGCCTGTGGTCGCAGTTTGGCAAGGGCAGCGAAACCTTCACCGTGCACCAGGACCTGAACTTCAGCGTGCAGCGCGGCGAGATGCTGTCGCTGGTGGGGGGCTCGGGCACGGGCAAGACGGTGCTGCTGCGCCAGATCCTGGGCCTGGCCCGGCCTGCGCGCGGCAGCGTCACGGTGCTGGGCCGCCCCGCTGCTGAAATGGGGCGCGAGGGCGCGGCCAGCCGGGTGGGCATGCTGTTCCAGCACGGCGCGCTGTTCTCGGCCTTCAACGTGCTCGACAACGTGGCCTTTGCGCTGCGCGAGCAGGGCACCTTGCCCGACGAGCTGGTGCGCGATGCCGCCTTGGTCAAGCTGCAGATGGTGGGCCTCAAGCCCGAGCACGCCACGCGCATGCCGGCCGACCTGTCGGGTGGCATGGTCAAGCGCGTGTCGCTGGCGCGCGCGCTCATCATGGACCCGCCGCTGCTGCTGCTCGACGAGCCCACGGCGGGGCTCGACCCCAGCAGCTCCGACGACTTCTGTGCCCTGCTGCGCGAGCTGCGCGCGGCGCTGGGGCTCACGGTGGTGATGGTCACGCACGACCTCGACACCCTGTTCGCGCTCAGCACCCGCGTGGCCGTGCTGGCCGATAAAAAGGTCATCGTCACCGGCCCGCCCCACGAGGTGGCGCATTTCCCGCACCCGTTCATTGAACATTTCTTCCTGGGCGAACGTGGCCAGCGCGCCATGGCCCCGGTGCAACCCGTGGAGCCCGCCGCCGCGCCCACGCCCGCAAAGGAACCCCGCTGATGGAAAACAAATCCCACGCCCTCGCCGCCGGCATTTTTGTGCTGGTGGTGGCCGCCATGCTCGCGGGCCTGGCCGTCTGGCTCACCCGCGACAACGCCAACTACGAGCAGTACGAACTCTCCACCCGCGACGGCGTGAGCGGCCTGCAGCCCCAGGCCGCCGTGCGCTACAAGGGCGTGGCCGTGGGCAAGGTCACGCGCATCGGTTTTGACCCGCAGGTCACCGGCAATGTGCTGATCCGCATCGCCGTCAACGAGCAGGCGCCCATCAGCCCCACCACCTTTGCCGTGCTGGGCTACCAGGGCGTCACGGGGCTGGCCCATGTGCTGCTCGACGACGCCGAAAAGCCCTACCCCGAGCTGCCCCCCGGCCCCAGCGGCCTGCCGCGCCTGCCGCTCAAGCCCTCGCCCTTTGGCAAGCTGGCCGAGCAGGCCCCCGCCATCCTCACCCAGGTGGAAGAAGCCACGCGCCGCATCAACCAGCTGCTGGGGGATGGCAACCAGCAAAAACTCACCGAGGCGCTGTCGAACATTGGCCAGGCCGCCGGCAGTGTCAACACCCTGACACAGCGGCTGGACGCCACCGTGGCCCAGCGCCTGGACCCGGCCCTGGCCGCGCTGCCGCCCCTGGCCAGCGACGCGCGCCAGACCTTGCAGTCGCTGCAGCAGGCGGGCGCCGGTGTGTCGGCCCTGGCGGCAGACCTGGGCAAGACCACCCAGCGCCTCAACGCCGAAGGCGGCGCCATCGACCAGATCACCATCGGCACCCAGTCACTGGCCCGCGCGGCCGACCAGTTCAGCAACACCACACTGCCCCGCGTGAACCGCGCCGCCGACGACACCTCGCGCGCCGCCCGCCAGCTGGGGCGCGCGGCCGGGGGCATCACCGACAACCCGCAGCTGTTCATCTACGGCTCGGGCCGTGTCCCGCCCGGCCCGGGCGAGGCCGGGTTTGCGCCTTGAGATGAGGCACCCCCTGAGTCGCCTTCGGCGCCTCCGTGCGGCCACCAGAGGCGGCAGCCCTTCGGGGCCGTCCAAGCCTGCGCAGGCAGGCTTGGGGCCGCGGCCCTCAGCCCCTCTCCCGCTGCGCGGGAGGGGGACGCACCCTGCGGCCTGGCGAAGCCAGCTCCACGGGTGCACTGGGATGTGCCGCGCCAGTTGCATGCAATGCCGGGCAAGGCAGAGGTGAGACGGATCATTGAGGAATGGATGGGTACTATGAAAAATATAGCTAAAAAATCATATGCAGCAGGCGCAAGCGGCATTTTTTGCTTGATTCTGGCAGGCTGCTCGGCCCTTCCCGCCCCGCCCGCGCGCCCGGCGCTGTACGACTTTGGCCCGGGCGCCGTGGCCCCCGCGCCCACCGACCGCCGCGCGCCTTTGCCGCCGTTGGCCCTGGCCGACGTGGAGGCCACCGGCCTGCCCGAGGGCAGCAACGCCGTGCTCTACCGCCTGGCCTATGCCGACGGCCAGCAGCTGCGCCCCTACAGCCAGGCCCGCTGGAGCCAGCCGCCCGCCCAGTTGCTGCAGCAGCGCCTGCGTGAACAACTGGGCCAGCGCCGCGCCATCCTGAAAGCCGACGACGGCGCCGCCCAGGCCCGCGATCCGGCCCAGGGCGGCAAGCTGCCGCTGGTGCTGCGCGTGGAGCTGGAGGAATTCAGCCACCTGTTCACCAGCCCCACCGAGAGCAGCGGCGTGGTGCGCTTGCGCGCCACAGTGATCGAGCTGACGCCAGCGGGCGAGTCCTTGCGCGGCCAACGCGTGTTCATCGCCCAGCAACCTGCCCGCTCGGCCGACGCAGCCGGGGGAGTGGCGGCACTGGCCGATGCCTCGGGCCGTGTGGCGCAGGAGCTGGCGGAGTGGGTGGAGCAGGTGGGGCGGTAGGTCAGGGGCTCAGCCGGGCGGCTTTGCCGAAGAGGGGGCGGGAGGCTGGTGCGGCCCGCCCTCAATCCCCGTCACCACCCGTGCATAGCGCGCAAAGCTCCAGTACGCCCAGGCCCAGTCCAGCAGCACCACCAGGCGGTTGCGGAAGCCGATCAAAAAGTACACGTGCGCAAACAGCCAGAACAGCCACGCAAAGTAGCCTGAAAACCGCACCGGCCCGGCGGGTAAGGTGAGGTCCACCACGGCCGAGTTGCGGCCGATGGTGGCCAGGTTGCCGTAGTCGCGGTAACGAAACGGCTTTGTGGGCTGTCCGGCCAGGCGGCGCAGGATGTTGGCGGCCGTGGCGCGGCCCATTTGCTTGGCGCCGGGCGACACGCCGGGCACGGGGGTGGGCTCGCGGCCGGGTGTGTGGCTCTTGGCGGCGGCCAGGTCGCCGATCACGCTGATCTCGGGGTGGCCGGGCAGGGCCAGGTCGGGCGCGACTACCACGCGGCCTGCGCGGTCGGTGGTGGCGCCGGTGGCCTCGGCCAGTTGGCGGCCCAGGGGGGAGGCGGCCACACCCGCCGCCCAGACGATGCATTTGCTATTTATTTGATAGCTATTGGGGTTTGATGGTTGCGCGGAAGAGGCCGATTCGACCCTTAAACCCCGCGCGTCGATGGCCGTGACGCGGGCGTTCAGGCGCACGTCCACGCCCAGCTTTTCGAGCTGTTCCTTGGCGCGCTGGCTTAAGTGTTCGGGCATGGCCTGCAGCACGCGGGCGCCGCCTTCGAGCAGGATGATCCGGGCAGCGGCCGGGTCGATGTGGCGGAACTCGCCGGGCAGCGTGTGGCGCGCGATCTCGGCCAGGGTGCCTGCCATCTCCACGCCCGTGGGGCCTGCGCCCACGACCACAAAGTTGAGCCAGTCGGCGCGGCGCGCCGGGTCGGGCTCTTTCTCGGCGGCTTCGAAGGCCAGCAGCACGCGGCGGCGGATCTCGAAGGCGTCGTCCAGGGTCTTGAGGCCGGGGGCGTAGGCTGCCCAGTCGTCCCGGCCGAAGTAGCTGTGGGTGGCGCCTGCGGAGACGATGAGGTGGTCGTAGAGGAGGTGGCTGCCGTCTGCAAGGTGCACTTCGCGCCGGGCCACGTCGATGCGTGTGACCTCGCCCAGCAAGGTGGTCACATTGGGCTGGCGGCGGAACAGGTGGCGGATGGGCGCTGCAATCGCCGGGGCCGACAGCCCGGCCGTGGCCACCTGGTAGAGCAGGGGCTGGAACAGGTGGTGGTTGGTCTTGTCCACCAGGGTCACGTCCACCGCCGCGCCCTGCAGCGCCCGGGCTGCTTCGAGGCCGCCAAAGCCGCAGCCGATGATGACGATGCGAGGGTGTTGCGGGGTGTGTTCGCTGGGGGCGGAGGGCGTTGTCATGCCGCCATTATTGGGGCTGCCGCGCCTGCTCCGCAGGGGATGCGGGGTTCGGGGCGGCGGGGAGGCAGGGCACGCCCAAGCGTGCCCTGCGCTCAGGCCATGAAGCCCAGGTTGGTCGGGTAGTCGGCCCCGCCAAAGTGACTCAGGTTGGGCAGCACGCCTGCCAGTTCGCTGTTGCTCACGCCAAACCAACTGGCCAGCGTGGCGGCGTACTGGTCCACCGAGGTGCTGGGCAGCAGGCGGCCCTGGCCCACATGCCACTGGTCGTTGGCATCGGCGGTGTTGCTGTTGCTGACCGGGGGCGCCTTGCCGTAGAACGCCTTGCCCTTGACGGCGCCGCCCACCATGAGGTGGTGGCCGCCCCAGCCGTGGTCCGAGCCGTCGCCATTGGAGCTGAGCGTGCGGCCGAAGTCCGAGGCGGTGAAGGCGGTGACCTTGTCGGCCACGCCCAGCTCGACGGTGGCGTTGTAGAACGCGGTCATGGCCTCGCTCACGCGCTGCATGAGCACGGGTTGCTGCGAGATCAGGTTGTCGTGCAGGTCGAAGCCGCCCAGGGACACCATGAACACCTGGCGCTTGCTGCCCAGCGCCGAGCGTGCCCCGATGAGACGCGCCACCATCTTCATCTGGTTGGCCAGCGAGTTGTTGCTGGGGAAGGGGGTGGCCAGCGTGACGGCGGACAGGCCGCTGGTGATCTGGCTTTCGGCCGTGACGGCGCGGGTGGTGACGCGGGTGTATTCGTTCTCCAGCGTCTGCGTGCTGCCTTGCTGGATGAGCGAAGTGAGGGCGGTGCGCACGGCCGAGGAGCCATACACGTTGTTCTTCACACCGTTGATGGCCACGGCGCCGTTGGTACTGACCTGGTACTGCAGGGCCGAGTCGCCCGACAGGAACACCGCATTGCCTGTGACCGAGATGCAGGTGAACAGCGAGTTGCCGTTGGACGACAGTGCCAGGTCACCGATGTTGCCGCCCCAGCCCACGGTGGAGCCTTCGGGCGACGACGATTGCCACACCGATTGCTGGTCGTTGTGCGAAAACAGCTTGGGCGGGACGGGGTAGGTGACGCGGTCGGCGCTGTTGTACTGCGTGCGGGTCAGGGGCACGACCAGCGGGCCCACGTTGAGCTGCACCGCCGCCTTGCCGCTGTTGAACAGGCCGGTGAGCCCCGTCATGGCCGGGTGCAGCGCGTACTGGCGGCCGCCGGGCAGGGCGGCGGTGGGCGTGAGCAGCGTGGGGGTGAGGTCCGCCTTGGCCAGCGCAATGCCTCCTGCCGTCTGGCCCGAGCCGCCACCCCGGATGGTGTTGTAGCGGTTGTAGCTGTCGTCGTCGTAGGTGACCACGGTGTTGGCGTAGTCGTTGCCGCCGTACAGGAAGACGCAGACCAGGGCCTTGTAGTCGGTGGCGGTGAAGGCTGCGGCCTCGCCCATGGCGGCCAGGTTCAGGGCAAAGGGCAGGGCGGTGCCCGCCAGGCCCAGTTGGGTGGAGCGGCGCAGGAAGGCGCGGCGCGTGTGGAGTTCGGGTTGAAGCAGGTGCATGGCTGGGCTTCTTGGGTTCTGTCGGCGGGGCTTACTTTTGAATGAGGTATTCGGCCGAAGCCATCACCAGGAGGACGGCGGCGGCCACACGGTCCAGCTTGGCGCTGTCCGGGCTGGCCGCGGTGACGGCCGTGGCTTTCAGCGCATCGGCAATGAGCTTGACCGTGGCCGCCGAGAGCTGGCCTGCGCACAGCAGCAGGTTGATGCGTGCGACCAGGGCATCGGCATCGGCCACGATGGCCAATTCGTTAGCGTAGGTGGCCTTGATGTCGTAGCCATTGTTGGCTGTGTTGGCGTTGTTGGGCAGCTCCGGGGCATTCACAAAAATGCCGTTGCGGATCACGCCTTGCATGTAGTTGAGGTAGCCGCCCACGCTGCTTTCGTTGACCAGCTGGAATTCGGGTGCGACGGCCCCGGTGGCGGCCAGCGCGGTGGATGGGGGCACGTAGCCGGGCCGGAAGAAGTTGAACACCGAGGGCGAGCGCAGCGGGCTCTGCCCCAGGCGGGAGCCGGGGTCGCTCAGGTCACCGATTTTCCAGCTGCCCATGGCCGAGTTCAGCCCGAAGGTTCGGCCCCACTGCACCAGGCGCAGCATGGGCTCGCGCAGTTTGCCGAAGCCGGGCTGGGTCAGGCCGGCGGGCGAGCGGGCTTCGTCGTCCAGCAGGATGGCCTGGACCACGGTGCGCAGGTCGCCCCGCACCCCGGCGCCGTTGTTGTTGAAAGCCGCTGTTACGCGGGCCACATAGGCGGGCGAGGGGTTGCTGGTGACCAGCCGCTGGATCAGCTGCTTGCCGATGAATGGGCCCACATTGGGGTGGTTGAACAGGGTGTCCAGCGCCATCTTGAGCGCCGCCGGTCCGGGCGTGTTGGCGGGCACCGTGGTGCCGAGGAAGGTGGCCGCCAGGGTGGAGTGGCGCGATGCATTGAGCGCCATGGGCAGGCGTGCAAACGTGGTGTTGGACACCACCCGCGACGTGCCTGGCACGGTGGTGGGCACGTTCTGCGTCTGGTCGTAGTCGTAGCCGGTGAACACCCGTGCGAGGTTGGTCACATCGTCCATCGTGTAGCTGTCGATGGGTTTGCCCGCGCCGTCCTTCTTGGTCGTGCCATCGGGGTTGAGCGCTACCAGCCCGATGGACATCAGCTGCATGATTTCGCGGGCGTAGTTCTCGTCCGGCTGGCGGCCGGTGGCCGCGTTTTCCTTCTGGTTGCCCCGGGTGTTGAGGTAGTAGCCCATGGCCGCGTTCAGCGTTACGTCTTCGAGGATCGAGCGGTAGTTGCCAAACGCGTTGTTGACCAGCTGGTCCCAGTACCAGGCCATGGCATGGCAGCGCCAGGTGATGTCCACCCCGGTGAGCGAGACCACGCAGATTTCGGACAGCGCCAGGGCCACCCGCTTGCGCAGGCCATCGGGGGCGGTCATGAGCTGGTTCCAGATCATGTGGTCCGCCGGGTAGGAGTTGTCGTAGTAGGCCGTGCTGTCGCTGATGGCCGTGTAGCCCCGCTGGTTCAGCCAGTCCCAGCCCGTCTGGCTGGCGGGCGCGCTGAACTGGCTGCTGAGCCAGTTGGCATAGGTGGTGGAGCGCAGGGCCGCAATCTCGGCGGTGGAGGCCGAGAACTGCGCCTGCAGCAGGAAGCGTGCGGCTTCCTGGTCGGTGGTGGCAGTTGGGTAGGCGTAGTTGCCAGGCGCAGGAGCGGGTGTGGGGCTGGGGGCTGGGGTCGGGGAGGGCCCGGGGGTTGAAGGTGCCGGGCTGGGTGTCGCAGTTCCGGGTGCGGGTGCCGGACTTGGGGGGAGGGGGGCTGGCGAGTTGCTCGCGGTATCTGCACTGCCTCCGCCGCAGGCGGCCAGTGCGGCGGTGGATGCGAACAGCGCGGCCAATAGGGGCGCATGCCCGCGGTCGGCGATGGCGGGGTGCATCTGCTTAGCAGATGGGGCCTCTGCATCCTCTGCGACCTGGGTGGCCCGAGGTTCCTCGTATGTGTTTGTCATGGTGATCGTGGTGAAACGCGCATTGCTTTTTGGCGCAACCGCCACTTAATCACAGGGCAGGCGCAGGCCGGGGACACAAGTGTTACCAAGAGAAACGCCTCCTTGGGTGGACGCACGGGGCCTTGGGGCGGAGTGATGGGCAATTGCAACACTTTGTGGCCTGCCGGGGGCGTGTGTTGCGTGCCAGCCCTTGTGGCGCGCGGCATGGCGCCCTGCCCGTCGGCCCCGTCCGTCAACCCCGTAGGCCTGGGCCCACGCACACCGCTTGGCATGGACTACGGCCCGCTGACTGATTCGTTTTTACAGTGAATCCATCGCCCCACGCAGTGTTTCCACGCATTCCGGGTGGATGGCCAGGGCGAGGTTTTTGAAGGATGCAACCATGAATGAAGACACCATCAAGGGCAATTGGAAGCAGTTCAAGGGCAAGATGATCGAGCAGTGGGGCAAGCTCACCAACGACGACCTGGATGTCATCGACGGCAAGCGTGAGCAGTTCCTGGGCAAGCTGCAGGAGCGCCAGGGCCTGGCCCGCGAAGCGGCCGAAAAGCAGCTCAAGGAATGGCAGGAACGCCACCCGGGCTTCCGCTTCAACGATTGACGGGCGGGGGCTGCACAGCCCGGGTTGTGCAGCCCGCCCATCGCCGCCGCAGCAGCAGCAGGCATGCCCTGCTGCCCGCGCACTGCACTGCACTGCACTGTCTACCCCCGATGCCGAGGAGAACCTCATGCAATTCCCATCCGCACGCACGCTGATCGCCGCCGTGGCCGCCGGTCTGGTGGCTACATCCGCCTTTGCCATGACACCGGCCGAGCACAAGGCCGCCAAGGACAGCATTGAAGCGACCTACAAGGCCGACAAGGAAAAATGCGATGCCCTGACCGCCAACGCCAAGGACATCTGCCAGAAGGAAGCCAAGGGCAAGGAAAAAGTGGCCCAGGCCGAACTGGAAGCCCAGTACAAACCCAGCCCCAGAAACACGCAAAAGGTAGCCGAAGCGCGCGCTGACGCTGCCTACGAAGTCGCCAAGGAAAAATGCGACGACCTCAAGGGCAATGAAAAGGACGTCTGCGAAAAAGACGCCAAGGCCGCCCGCGTGAAGGCCAAGGCCGACGCCAAGGTGGCCGCTGTGCAGGCCAAGCCTGCGGACAATCCGGCCGAGAAGGCGGCCGAGAAGGCGGCCGATGTGGCGCAGGCCCGCAAGGACGCCAACGCAGAAAAGAACGATGCCAACTACCAGGCGGCCAAGGAGCGCTGCGACGCGCTGTCGGGCAACGCCAAGTCGGCCTGTGTGGACGACATCAAGCGCATGTACGGCAAGGGCTGATCACTGCCCCCGCGCAATTTTTCGCACAACGCCCCGCTCTGGCGGGGCTTTTTTGCGTGTGCATGCGGGACTTGCCTGACCTGCATCAATACGCGGTGCCAGGGCGGCTTCTAAGCTGGGCTTTCCATTTTTCCCCATTGTTTTGCTGCCGGACGGCAGAGGGATTGATACCCATGGCCCAACTCGAATGGTCGGACGCGCTGAACCTGGACCTGCCCCTGATGGACGACACCCACCGGGAGTTCGTCGATCTGCTGGCGGTTGTGGCGCAGGCCGACGACGCGCACTTGCAGCCGGCCTGGCAGGCGCTGGTGGAGCACACCGACCAGCACTTCGGCCAGGAAGACGCCTGGATGGCCTCCACCCGTTTTGCCTCGGGCAACTGCCACAGCATGCAGCACCGCGTGGTGCTGCAGGTGATGCGTGAAGGCGCCACACGGGCCGCGCAGGGCGACCTGCAGGTGCTGCGCGTGATGGCCAGCGAACTGGCCCTGTGGTTCCCCCAGCATGCGCAAAGCATGGACGCGGCGCTGGCCCTGCACCTGCGTCGCGTCGGCTTTGACCCCGCCACCGGCGTGGTGCACGCGCCGCAGGCATTGCCCGGTGAGCTGATCCACGGCTGCGGCGGCGCCACTTGCTCGGACGCGGACGCGGGCGAGGAGCCCGTGGCGGACGGCACCCACAACGCGCGGCAGGCCGCAGTGGCCTGAAGTCTCCGGCTGGCTTGCGGGAGCCTTCGCGCATCGCAACTGCGCGAATGGGGGATGTGCGTTGCGCGGCCGCAAGCGTGCTTTTACCCGTGCGCGGGCCCCGCTTGTGTGGCATGCTGCCTTTTCTTTAGGCAAGTGTGGGCGGCATGGCCGCTGTGCTCCATGGCCGCAACCTCTTCCCTCGAAGCACTGGTCGATGACACCGAGCGCCTGCAGGCCCTGCAGCGCTACGGGATTCTCGACACCCCCATGGAGCCCGCCTACGACGAGCTGGCCGAGATTGCGGGCCATGTGTGCGAGGCGCCCGTGGCCCTGGTGAGTTTTGTGGACCGCGACCGCCAGTGGTTCAAGTCGGCGCAAGGGCTGCCCGATCGGGAGACGCCGCTCGACCAGTCCGTGTGCCGTTACGCCATCCGGCAGCCAGATGTGTTCATCGTGCCCGACCTGGCCCAGGACGTGCGGTTTGCGCACTACGGCATCGTGACCCAGAAACACCCGCTGCGCTTTTATGCGGGCGCCCCCCTGGTCACGCCCGATGGCTACGCCCTGGGCACCCTGTGCGCACCGGCCGCGCCAGCTGTCGCCGCGTGCGCAGGAGCTGCTCAGCGCCCTGGCGCGCCAGGTGGTCCGGCTGCTGGAGCTGCACCGCGCCAACGACCGCCAGGGCCAGATGCTGGCCGAGCTGGATGCCGCGCGCCAGCAGATGGCCGTGCTGGCCCATACCGATGTGCTGACCGGGCTGGCCAACCGCCGGTCCTTCACCGAACGCCTGCGGCAAGAGCAGGCCCTGCTGCAGCGGGGCAATGAACCCGCCTGCCTGTTGATGATGGACCTGGACCACTTCAAGCGCATCAACGACGTGCATGGCCACCATGTGGGTGACCAGGCGCTGCAGCTGTTTGCCGACCTGTGCCGCAGTGTGTTCCGGGCCTCCGACGTGGTCGGGCGCTGGGGCGGCGAGGAGTTTCTGGCCCTGCTGCCCGCCACCGGGCTGGAGCAGGCCCAGGCCGTGGCGCAGCGTGTGCATGCTGCGCTGGCCGAGCAGCCCCTGCCCGGCATCGAGCCCCCGCACCGGCTGTCGGTCAGCATGGGGCTGACGCTGTTTGACCCGCTGCGCCCGCTCGACGTGACCCTGCGCCTGCTCGATTCCGCGGTGTACACCGCCAAGCGGGAGGGCCGCAGTCGCACCGTGGCGGTGTAGAGACATAGATTGCTCATTTATTAATAGCTATCTATGCATTTTGGATAAGCGGTAAGCCCCTTTTTGACCATTGTTTTTGAGGTTGCAAGACGTATAAAAGCCCGGCATGTCCAGGCGGGCATGCCGGGCTCTGCCACGCGGGCGCGGGTCAAAGGCCTTCAGTCTCTCAGCACCCGGGGCTGCGTGGCAGCAACAGTGCCGCCATGCGCCACGACAGATCGCGCAGCGCGCGGCGCAGGGCGGGCGACGGCGCTGCGGCTGCACTGGCCGAGCCCGGTGTCTCGCGGGGGCAGAAGGCCGCCTCCAGCACCTGCTGCTTGGCGCTGACCAGCGCCACCCGGTCCCGGGCGCGCAGCGCGCTCATCAGCTGGTCGCGGTGGCGCTGCACGCGGGCGGCCTCGGCCGCCGTCAGCGTCGTCGCCAATGCCGCCGGGGTGAGGGGGCCCGCGTCCCCCGGGCCCTGGGCCAGGTGCGCGGCCCAGGTGCGAGGGGCTGGCGGGGTACCGGGCTGCGGGCCCAGGGTGCCGGGTGTCATGCGGCCTCCGCGCGGGGGGTGACAGGGCGGGCCGGTGTGGCGGGCACAGCAGGCGCGGCTGGTGTGGGTGGCATGGGCGAGGTGGGCGGTGTGGACGGTGGCTTGGGCGGCATGGGGCGGCCCGGCGTGCCGCCGTTCTGCGACAGCCCGTACCAGTTCACCTTGCGCGTCAGCACCATCACCGCCGCCAGCACCAGGAAGAGTGCAATCGCGCCCACCACCAGCGCCGTCTGCTCCAGCTGCAGCAGCACATACAGCAGGCCATACAGCAGCGCAATGCCCGCCCCCAGCGGAATACCCCGCGCCAGGCTGCCCAGCATGTGGCTGGCGTAATAGGCCAGCAGCAGCACACAGGCCGTGGCCGCCACCGCGTACGAGATGCCAAACGGCAGGTGCTCCGACAGGCTCACCAGCAGCAGGAAGAAGCTGCACAGCGCGCTGCCCACCAGCAGGTACTGCACCGGGTGCACGCGCAGCTTTTTCATCAGCTCGAACAGGCCCACGGCCACAAAGGTGAGCGCAATGAACAACACGCCGTATTTGGTGGCGCGGTCTGAGAGGGAATAGGGGTTCACCGGGTCGATGAAGGCCACGCTGAAACTGTCGGCGCAGTCGCCCGGGCTGCTGCCGGGTGCATTGCCGATGCCGTCTTCTGCACCCGCCAGGCACACGCGCTTGCCACTGGCCACATCGGCCTGCGCCGTGGTGGCCAGCGACGACAGGCGCCACTGGGCCGAGAAGCCGGTTTTCTTGACCTCACGCTCCGACGGCAGAAAGCGCCCTGCGAACGACGGGTGGGGCCAGCTGCTGGTCATCAGCACCTCGGTGTTGCCCCCCAGCGGGACGATGCCCAGGCGCTCCGTGCCCACCAGCTCCAGGTCCAGCGTGGCCGTGAGGCCGTCGGCCTTGCCACGCACCGACTCCGGCAGCATCGCGTGCAGGCCCCGGCTGTAGGTGGGGTGAAAGGTGCCGGGTTTGAGGGCCATGGCCTGGTCGCCCAGCGTGAGCTGCGCGGTGCGGATGCCGCGCGCATCGCCCACCGCCATCATCACCACGGGGGCGCCACACACCATGCGCGAATTCTTCATGGTGGTTTGTGGCAGCAGGCTGGTGAGCGGCCCCCACTGCGCCGTCACATGGGCCTTGAGGTTGTAGGTGTTCACCTTGTGCAGGCCGCGTGCGCGTTCTTCCATCGCGGCGCCGGTGCTGAGCTTGAGCTGCTCGGGCATGGCCGTGAGCAAAAACTCGCGGCGCTGCTCCACCATGCGGCGCTCGTCGCCCTTGCCGGTCTCCACCTCCCAGCTCTCCACGCAGGCGCTGTGGATCATGGGGCCCATCAGCGTCTGCGGCCCGGCCAGGCTCTCGGCCACGCTTTGTGCGGTGATGCTGCGGTAGCGCAGCCGGTCGCGCACCACATCTTCGATCAGCCCGAGGCCAAAAAGCAGCAGCACGGTGATGGCGGCCAGCGCCGCCAGTTTGGTGAACAAGGGGTGTTTCAGCAAAAGATCCTCCACAAGTGAATGTTGTGGGAGCAGTGTTGTGGCGCGCTGTGAGGGCGCTATGAAGTTTGTGAGGTGGGTGTGAAGTGGGGCGCTGGCAGAATGGGTCCTCTTCAGTCGCCGCAAGAGGATCACCATGCGAAGAGCTTCCCGGTTCATGCCCAAGGCTCAGCGCCCCGCTATACCGTGGCGCGGGCGCATCTTCATGGCCGTCGCTGTATTGGCGCTGCTGTGCTCATTACTGCTCGTCTTGTGGGCCTATCCCGTCACGGTGTGCTCGATAGCAGTTGCGATCTGGGCCCTGGTTGCCATAGAGGAGCGACAGCAGGGCAAGCGTCTGGTGCAACGGCTGCAGACGCGTTCGGGAGAGTCCATTTGCCAATTTGCCCGTGCTATCGACTGTCGCCAGGTGGATACCTGGGTCGTTCGATCGGTTTATGAGGAGCTTCAGCGCTATTACTCGGAAAAATGGGCGCTGCCGTTGCGAGTGACAGACCGTCTGGAGGAGGACCTGCAATTGGAGTCCGAAGACCTGGACCATGTCTTAGTGGATATGGCGCAGCGCGCTGGCCGCAACCTCTCTGACACGCGGACCAATCCCTTTTACGACAAGGTCAACACCGTGGGTGACCTCGTGCACTTCCTGAATGCCCAGCCCCGCCTCAAGGTGGCGGCCGCTTAGGAGCCCCGAAACACCAGCTCCACCCGCAGCCCCGGCGCCGTGTTTCGCGCCACCATCTGCCCCCCATGCAGCGCCATCACGCGCTGCACAATCGCCAGCCCCAGGCCCGATCCGCTGCGCTCGCCACCCGGCCGCGCGGTGGTGAAGAAGCGCTCGCCCAGGCGCGGCAGCGCGTAGTCGGGCACGCCGGGGCCGCTGTCCTGCACGGCCACCGTGGCGCCGTCCAGCTCCACCCGCACCGTGCTGCCTGCGGGCGCAAAGTCGATCGCGTTGTCCAGCAGATTGGTCAGCGCCAGCGTCACCAGCTCCGCCTCCCACGGGCCGCTGGTGCCGTGGCCTTCCAGCGCCAGGCTGATGCCGCGCTGCCCCGCGCGGGCGCGGGTCTGGGCAATGGCGGCCTCGGCGCAGTCGTGCAGCGCCACGGGCCCGCGGCCTTCGGCGTGCTGGCGCTGTTCCAGCTTGGACAGCTCCAGCAGCCGGTCGATGATGCGCTGCAGGCGCTCGCTTTGCTGTACCACCTGGGTCGCAAACTCGGCGCGGTCGGCGGCGGGCAGCTCGTCCTGCAGCAGCTCGCCCGCGCCCCTTATGGCGGCCACGGGGCTTTTGAGTTCGTGCGTGAGCGCGCGCACATAGCCCTCGATGTAGTCGCGCCCCTCCAGCCGCGCGCGCATGCGGTCCATGGCGCGGGCCAGGTCGCCCAGCTCGCCGGGCACCTCGGGCACGGCCAGGGCCGGGGTGGGCGGAAGGTTCGGATCGTGGCGTTCGCCATCGGCGGGGCCCTGCACGCTCAGGGCGTAGTCGCGCAGGCGGCGCACGTTCCACACCATCCACAGCGTCACCGCCACACCCACGGCCGCCGAGAGCGCCAGCAGCAACAGCCCGCCCATGAACACCTTGCGCTCGGCCCGGTCGATGAAGCGCTGCACCGTGCGCGTGGGCTTGGCCACGGTGAGTACGCCCGCGATCTGGCTGTTCACGTAGATGGGTGCGGCCACATGCATCACGCCGCTGGTGTCGTCGTCCTCCACATCGCGGGTGGAGCGCGCGCCGTACTCGCCGCGCAGCGTGCGCGCCACGTCGCGCCACCGCGAATAATCGGCACCGATGGCGCGGTTTTCCGAGTCGAACAGCACGCGCCCCGTGGTGTCGGTCACATAGATGCGGTAGTCGAGCGACTGCTTGGAAAAGCCCCAGATGGCCGCATCAACGGGCCGCGTGGCGTAGCGCCGTACATGCTGGGCAAACGGGCTGGTGCTGCTGTTGTTGGCCTGTGCCGCCAGCCGCCCGGCGGCCAGGTCCTCGCTGGCCAGCTCGGCCAGGATGTTGGCCGTGTCCACCATCATGTCCTCCATCACCTCGCGCACGCTGGGCTTGATCTCGGCCATGAACACGCGCAGCACAAAAAACGCGGCGATGCCGTTGATGAGGAAGAAGGCGAACAGCAGGCGGATGCCGAGGCGCATGGATCAGCGGGCCTCTCTATAAAAACAGTAGCTGCAAAAGATTGCTGGGCGCGCGCAGACGGCGGATTTCATGCCTTTTTTACCCCCGCAGGCGAACGCGGTAGGTCGAGGACCGGCCAGGGTTCTGGTTCTGCTTCTCGCGGCCTTCAAACACCAGGCTGCGGGTGGCTGCGTCCCATTGCATCGGCTCCAGGGTGTAGGGGTTGCGCAGCGCCTCGGGTGACTGTGCTAGCCACGCGGGCATGTCGGGCGGGGCGACCTGTTCTGTGGCGGCGCGGTGCTGCAGGAGGACAAGGCGGCGATAGCCGCTCATGTCTGTCACTCGTTGGGCGTACCCCTGGTAACTGGGCGCCGTGATCGCCGCCAGACAAGTACCCGTGACATTGCGCAAGCGTTTCCAGGGCAGACACGCTCCATCATCTTCCAGTTGCTGCATGAGACTGGAAAAAGCAGCGTCCTGCTTTTGGGCGGGCATTCCGCCAATGGCTTGCACCTCCTGCAGGTAGTCGAGCGAGAGATTGAGCGTCTGTCCGGGTAAGTAGGCCCAATTGCTCGCTTTGTTCAAGAGGCGTTGCCACCATGTGGGGGGTGCGTCCCATGGACTGGTGAACAAATCAACGGTTTTGTACATATAAAAACCGCTGGCAACAAAACGCATTTCCCCCTCCATGGCTGACCCCAAGGACTCGGTCGGCACGGAAAGAAGTTCTTCGATCGCTGTGGACACAGCCGCAGGTGTTAGCGATGCTGTTTGTGCGCTCGCATCGCTGAACCATCGCAGTTCGCGGTGCTGCATGGCCAGTGTGATCATGGACGCAATCAGGCTGTTGGAGGTGCTTGCCATACGGCTACGTAGTTGGGCGGCCTGGCGGGCGATGTCCACGGCCTGTTGCGGCTGCCCGTGCATCCATTCCAACGCGGCCTGGGCCAGCAAAAGTTCATGGGCGCGTACCAGGAGCGCATAGGGCGGGAATTCGGCCAGCAGGTAAAAAGGGGCGGGGTTGCTGAACTGCGGGGCACCGGCCGCTGCCGCCAGCCGTTGCAGCAGGGCCTGGTGGGTTTTTGCCAAGGCCTGCACTTCATCGCCATGCTTCACAAACCAGGCAAAACAATCCGGTTCGCCGACTGGGCAACGCAGCCGGTCGGGCAGTACGTCACCCAAGGTGGCCTCGGCTGTGATGGATGGAGGCATCCCTTCCTGCCGGTCGCCATGGGCCTCCACCCAGCGCCTGCGCTCAATCTCTCGCGCCAGGCGCTGGCGGCCCAGTGCGATGGCGTCACCGATGGCATCGCCACCGGCAGGTGCGTCCAGCCCCATGAGGATCAGATAGCCGTTGCCGTCCAGGGCTTGCTCGGTGGGCGGCGTGTACTGCAGCGCGCGCTGGGCCGCCTCGGTCAAGGCATCGTCGTTCCAGTTGGCAATGACCAGTGCGGCCAGCCACACGGCTACCAAACCCCCCAGGGCCAGCATCAGCCAGCCCAGTGCTTTCAGGCAACGGCGCAAGTACTTCATAAAAAAGATAGCTATGAACCCAATCTGGACGAGCGCAGAAGCCGGTTTTTACTACACATCCAGGCAATACCCCATGCCCCGGTGCGTGCTGATGTATTCGCGCGCCGGGTCCACCTCGCGCAGCTTGGCGCGCAGGGTCTTGATGTGGGTGTCCACCGTGCGGTCGGTGCTTTCGCTGTCGTCGCCCCAGGCGGCGGCCAGCAGGGCGTCGCGCGAATGGATGCGGCCTGCGCCGCGCAGCAGGTGGGACAGCAGGCGGTATTCGCGCCGGGTCAGCGGCAGGGCCTGGCCGCGCAGGCTGATGCGCTGGCCAGTCTCGTCGTCGTGGAACAGCGCGGTGGCCGAGGCGGCGGGTGCTGCGGCAGGGTGGCCATTACCGTTCCCGTGGCCCGCCCGGCGCAGCAGCGCCTTCACGCGGGCCGCCAGCTCGCGCGGGCTGAAGGGTTTGGTGAGGTAGTCGTCGGCACCCAGCTCCAGGCCCAGCACGCGGTCGATCTCTTCGCCGTGGGCGCTGAGCATCAGCACGGGCAGGGCGGCGGTGGGCGCGGCATTGCGCACGTCGCGCAGCAGGTCCAGCCCGCTGCCGTCGGGCAGGCCCACGTCCAGCACCAGCAGGTCAAAACGCGTGCGCTGCAGCTGCTGGCGCGCGTCGTGCACCAGCAGGCTGTGCGTCACGGCCAGGCCGTCGCGCTCCAGCGCATAGGCCACGGTGCGGGCGATGGCGGGGTCGTCTTCGAGCAGCAGCAGGCGGGCAGACATGGACGGTCAGCGCGCGATCAGTACGGGGAAAATCTTGCCCAGCCCGTCCGCCATCACCTCCACCGCCAGCGCGGCCAGGATCAGGCCCATCAGGCGGGTCATCACGTTGATGCCGGTCTTGCCCAGCACGCGCGCAATCGGGTCGGCCAGCGAAAAACACACGGCGGTGGCCAGCGCGATGACCACGCCGTAGCCCACCAGGGTGGCGGTCTGCCACACGCCCTGGGCGCGGTCGGCATAGATCACCACGGTGGACATGCTGGCCGGGCCAGTGAGCAGCGGGATGGTGAGTGGCACCACGGCAATGCTGCTGCCCGCTGCGGCTTTCTCTGCCCCTTCTTCGTATTCGTTGGTGCTGGGCTTGGCCTCGGCGGGCTGGGCGTTGAGCATGTTCATCGCGCTGATGAGCAGCAGCATGCCGCCACCCACCTGAAAGCTCTGCAGCGAGATGTTGAAAAAATCCAGAATCTGCAGCCCCAGCAGCGCGCAGGCCGCAATCACGCAGAACACGCTGAAGCTGGCCACCCGGATGGTGCGGCGCCGCTGCGCGTACGAAAAGCCCTGGGTGTAGTGGATGAAGAACGGGACGATGGCCAGCGGGTTCACGATGGCCAGCAAGGTAATGAGGGGTTTCAAGTCCATATCAGTTCTCCATTCTGTTGTGTGCTCATAGCCGTTGAAACTGTCACGGCAAAGGCCAGTGCCCCCGCGCAAGGGCCGCTCCGCCGCGCTGGGGGCGTCCCCCGCCCGCATCGCGCAGCGAAGCGAGAGAGGGGGAAGGCGCGAAGCGACTCAGGGGGGGCTTCATTACCTTCCTCCAGAGACTTCGAGCAATGACATGGTGGTGTACGGCGAAGCATCCGACATCAGCCACACGATGGCCTCGGCTACTTCTTCGGCCGTGCCGCCGCGCAACATGGGTACCTGGTGGGCCAGGTCGCGTACGCGGTCGGGCAGGCCGCCGCTGGCGTGGATGTCGGTTTCGATGAGACCGGGGCGCACGGCGTTCACGCGGATGCCTTCGGCAGCCACCTCGCGCGCCAGGCCGATGGTGAAGGTGTCGATGGCGCCCTTGGCCGCCGCGTAGTCCACATACTGGTGGGCCGAGCCCAGCCGGGATGCGGCGCTGGAGACGTTGACGATGCTGCCGCCCTTGCCGCCGTGTTTCGTGCTCATGCGGCGCACGGCCTCGCGGGCGCAGACAAAGCTGCCGATCACGTTGACGTCGAACATGCGGCGCAGGCGCGCCACGCTCATTTCGTCCACCCGCTGGGTGGTGTCCACCACGCCCGCGTTGTTTACCAGCGCGGTGATGCGGCCCAGTTGCGCGTCGATGGTGGCAAACATGGTCAGCACCTGGGCCTCGTCGGCCACATCGGCCTGCACGGCCAGCGCGGTGCCGCCTGCGGCGCGGATCTGCTGCACCACCGCATCGGCGGCGGCCTGGTTGCCCTGGTAGTTCACCGCCACCGCCCAGCCCTGGCGTGCCGCCAGCAGGGCGGTAGCGGCGCCAATGCCTCGGCTGGCACCGGTGATTAAGGCGATCTTGTCCATGAAATCGGGGTCTCCTGCAAGAATGGCGCATTGGAACAGGTTCTGGGTGCTGCGGGCAGCGGTTTGCTGCAGGCACACCGCCACTCCAGCGCATTTTTTATCAAGGAGATTGCAGCATGGGACAGTTTGTCGATCTGACCTCGGGTGACGGTTTTGTGTTTCCGGCCTGGGTGGCCCAGCCTGACGCCGCACCGCGCGGCGCCGTGGTGGTGCTGCAGGAGATTTTTGGCGTGAACTCCCACATCCGCGCCGTGGCCGACCGCTTTGCGGCGCGGGGCTACCTGGCGGTGGCGCCTTCCACCTTCCACCGCGTGAAGCCCGGCGTGGAGCTGGGCTACACCGGCGACGACATGCAGGCCGGCATGGGCCTGAAGGCTGCCGTGGAGGCGCTGCCCGCCCCAGGCGTGATGCCCGACATCCAGGCCGCCATCGACTACGCCGCCGCGCAAAGCGGCCGCAAGGTGGGCATCGTGGGCTTTTGCTGGGGCGGGCTGCTCACCTGGCGCGCCGCCTGCACGCTCAATGGCCTCTCGGCCGCCGTGCCTTACTACGGCGGTGGCATGACCAGCCCCGACGAAGCCGCGCGCCAGCCGCGCGTGCCCGTGCTGGCCCACTTTGGCGAGCGCGACCACTGGATCCCCGTGGACAGCGTGCAGGCCTTTGCCCGCGCCCAGCCGGGTGCCGAGGTGCACATCTACGCCGCCGACCATGGCTTCAACTGCGATCAGCGCGGCAGCTACGACGAGCCGGCGGCCATGACCGCGCGCGACCGCACGCTGGCGTTCTTCGACAAGCACCTAGCCTGAGACAACCAACACCCACCTACCAACGCATCTACCGGGGGCTGTCATGGAAAAATTCAAGCTTTTTAGGCCCCTGCCGCCCGTCCAGAAAGCGCTGATAGCTATATTTTTGATAGCAATTGGCGCCAGCGTCCGCGCCGCCGACTACACGGGCCCCCTGTTCGACGCGCACCTGCACTACAACGAGGAGGCCTGGGACGGCAAAACCGGCCCCCACCCGCCCGCCGATGTGCTGGCCCGCATGAAGGCCAGCGGTGTGCGCGCCATCGTGGCCAATTCGCGGCCCAACGCGGGTTCGCTCACGCTGGCGGGCCTGCCGCAGACGCGCGAGGCAGGGGTCACCGTCGTGCCCTTTGTGCGGCTGTACCGCAACCGGGCCGACTACACCGGCTGGTTTGCCGACGAGAGCATCTACACCATGGTGCAGACCGAGCTGGCGCGCGGCACGGCGGCCGGGCCCTACCGGGGCATTGGCGAGTTCCACCTGTACGACAGCGCCAATGCCAACGGCCCCGTGGCCCAGAAACTCATGGCCCTGGCCGAAGAGCGCGACCTGGTGGTGCTGGCCCATGTGGACGATGTGGCCATCGACCTGCTCATGGCCCACACGCCGTCGAAGGGCCAGAAGGCACGCCTGATCTGGGCCCACACCGGCATCGGCGGCGCGCCGGTGGAGCGGGTGGATGCGCTGATGGCCCGCTACCCCGGCCTGGTGGGCGAACTCTCGTACCGCCCTGGCCTGGTGTGTGACGACAACCAGCTGTGCCCCGCCTGGCGCGCCCTGCTACTCAAGTACCCCACGCGTTTCGTGATCGGCTCGGACACCTGGGTCAACCAGCGCTGGCAGCACTACGAAAGCCTGATGCAGGGCTACCGCCAGTGGCTGGGCGGCCTGCCTGCCGACGTGGCGCGCAAGGTGGCGTGGGACAACGGGGCGGGGTTGTTTGGGGTGGCCAGGCCATAAGGCACTGGAACTTGTGACTTTGCGGCGGCGTCCTTTAATACTGGCGCTGACCCAGGTCAGGGATGCCGAGCAAGGGCCGCCCCGAAGCGAGGGCATCGTCCCCCTTCCCGAACTGCTCAGCAGTTCGAGAGAAGGGGGAAGCGGCGCAGCCGCTCAGGGGGTTGTCACCTCGTCCTCGCCAGATACCGCTTGCGCCAGAACAGCAGCACCAGCGACAGGGCGATGAACACCATCGACCCCAGCGCCCACCAGAAGCCATCGGCCTTGTGGATCAGCGGCAGAAACTCGAAGTTCATGCCAAAAATCCCCGCGATCAGGTTCAGCGGCAGGAACACGGCGGTGAGCGCGGTGAGCGTGCGCATGATGTCGTTGGTGCGGTTGCTCTGCACCGAAAAATGCATCTGCACGGCGGTTTCGGTGCTTTGCTCCAGCCGCCGCACGTGGTGCACCACACGCTCGATGTGCTCCAGCACGTCGCGGCTGCGCACCTTGAGCAGGTCCAGCTCGCGCAGGCCGGCCGGGGTGTCGGGCAGGGTCCAGGTTTCCAGCGCGTCGATCCAGTCCTGCACGGCAGTGCGCTGGTCTTCGCAGATCTCGTCGAGCATGTGCAGGGACAGGCGCGCTTCGAGCAGCGAGTTCCAGTTGACGTAGCGCGCGCGGGGTTTGAGCAGCTCGGTCTGCCAGTGGTCCAGCTGGCGCGTGAGTTCACGGCGCAGGTCCAGGTAGCCGTCCACCATCTGGTTGACCACGCGCAGCATGAGGTCGGCCGGGCTGGTGGGCACGCGGGCACCGGCCGCCGGGTTGCTGCGGCCCTCGCCGTTGGTGCTGGCGGCGGGCGCCGAGGCCAGCAACCGCGTGGCATAGGCATCGCGCACGGCGCAGTCGCTGGGGTGCACGGTCAGCAGCAGCTGGTCGAACACGGCAAAACCCACGGGGCTGGTGTCGATGCGGCGCAGCACGGGCGGGCCGCTGCGGCGCGCGGGGCTCTCTGCCGGGGCCACAGGCGCAGGCGCAGGAACTGGTGCCGGGGGCTGGGCCGCCCCGTCGCCCTGCGCCGTGGCCAGGCGGCGGAACACCAGCAGGTCGTACTGCGAGGTGTAGTCGTAGTGCGAGGGCAGCTGCGCGTTGAGCAGGTCGGACACATGCAGGTCCACCAGCTGCAGCCCCACCAGGGCCTGCAGGCTCGCCTGGATCTCGGTCAGCTGCGCCTGGAACACCGGGCGCGCGCAGGCGATCCAGACAAAACCCTGGGCGGGCATCTGTGCGGGCAGCTCGGCCAGCTCCTGCACGCCGCCGCTGTGGATGTGAAAGATGCGCATGAACAACAAGGCCCCGGATTTGTGCTCAAAAATGGCTTCTGCGCGCGCTGGGTAAGCGCGGGTAGCTATTATTTTTGAAGTTTCCGGGCCACGTCGCGCGCAAAGTAGGTCAGCACGCCATCGGCGCCTGCGCGCTTGAAGGCCAGCAGGCTTTCCATCATCACGGCGTCGTGGTCCAGCCAGCCGTTGGCGGCGGCGGCCTTGATCATGGCGTACTCGCCGCTGACCTGGTAGGCGAAGGTGGGCACCTTGAACTCGTCCTTCACGCGGCGCACGATGTCCAGGTAGGGCATGCCGGGTTTGACCATCACCATGTCGGCGCCTTCGGCGATGTCGATGGCCACCTCGCGCAGCGCCTCGTCGCTGTTGCCCGGGTCCATCTGGTAGACGTTCTTGTCGGCCTTGCCCAGGGCGCCGCGCGTGCCCACCGCGTCGCGGAAGGGGCCGTAGAAGGCGCTCGCGTACTTGGCGCTGTAGGCCATGATGCGGGTGTGGATGTGGCCCTGCACCTCCAGCGCCTCGCGGATCGCGCCGATGCGCCCGTCCATCATGTCGCTGGGCGCGACGATGTCCACGCCCGCCTCGGCATGCGTGAGCGCCTGCCCGGTGAGGATCTCCACCGTCTCGTCGTTGATGATGTAGCCGGTCTCGTCCAGCACACCGTCCTGGCCGTGGCTGGTGTACGGGTCCAGCGCCACGTCGGTCATCACGCCCAGGTCGGGAAACTCCTTCTTCAGCGCCCGCACCACGCGCGGGATCAGGCCGTCGGGGTTCAGGGCTTCCTTGCCGTCCGGCGTCTTGAGCGCCGGGTCGATCGCCGGGAACAGCGCCAGCACCGGGATGCCCAGCTTCACACAGTCCTCGGCCACGGGCAGCAGCAGGTCCAGGCTCAGGCGCTCCACGCCCGGCATCGATGCAATGGCCTCGCTGCGGCCCTGGCCCTCGTGCACGAACACGGGGTAGATCAGGTCGTCGGCGGTGACCAGGTTCTCGCGCACCAGGCGGCGGGTGAAGGCGTCGCGGCGCAGGCGGCGGGGGCGGTTCTGGGGGAAGGGGGCGGGGCTTTGGAGGTGCATCTTGTGGATTATGAAGCCCCCCCTGTGCCGCTGCGCGGCTTCCCCCCGAGGGGGACGCACCCGCTGGACCGGCGAAGCCGGATCCACGGGTGCGCTGGGAGCGCCGGGCCAGGTGCGTGCCGGTTGCACATGCTCCATGTGGCCGTGCCAGCGTCGGGATATGCCGCTTGTAACAGCGTGTGCCCGGTGCTAAATTGGCGCCGGGCGGCTTGCTGCCCCCCGCTTTCCTCCCTGAGCGGGGCCTCGGATTGCAGCAATGCAAAACAGGCTTTCCTGGCCCGGCGGACAGCCGGGCTTTTTTTGTCCGGCCCTCGGCTGTGGCAAAGCTTGCTGGAACGTAAACTGCACCCATGCTCTGGGTCAAAGCCTTTCACATCGTCTTCGTGGCCAGCTGGTTTGCTGGCCTTTTCTATTTGCCACGCATCTTCGTCAACCTGGCGATGGTGGCGCCAGGCTCGGTGGCCGAGCGCGACCGGCTGCTGCTGATGGCGCGCAAGCTGCTTCGCTTTACCACCTTGCTGGCGGTGCCCGCGCTGGCCCTGGGCGTGTGGCTGTGGATGGGCTATGGCATCGGCCGGGGCCCTGCGTCACAGGGAAATGGCTGGATGCACGCCAAGCTGGCCGTGGTGGTGCTGGTGATCGGCTACCACCATGCCTGCGCCGTGCTGCTGCGCAAGCTGGCCGACGGCACCTGCCGCAAGAGCCACGTGTGGTTCCGCTGGTTCAACGAGGCGCCTGTGCTGCTGCTGCTGCTGGCGGTGGTGCTGGTGGTCGTCAAGCCTTTCTGAGCCGGTGCACAAGACCTCCGCCTGGCCGCTCGCGCTGATCTACACGGCGCTCATCGTTTTTGCGAGCCTGTTCCCGTTTGACGGCTGGCGTGCGCAGGGCATCGACCCGCTGGTGTTCCTGCTGGCCCGCCTGCCCCCGCCGTACTGGACGGGGTTTGACGTGGTCACCAACGCAGCCGGTTATGCGCCGCTGGGTTTTTTGCTGGTGCTGGGCATGCTGCGCTCGGGCTGGGGCCGGGGGGCGGTGTTGCTGGCCACGGTGGTGGGCGCGCTGCTGTCGCTGTCTCTGGAGTTTCTGCAGATCTACCTGCCCCGGCGCGTGCCGTCCAACCTGGACCTGCTGCTCAACATCGGCGGCACCCTGGCGGGCGCCCTGAGCGCGGCGCTGCTGGAGCGCCTGGGTGCTCTGGACCGCTGGAGCGACTTCCGCTCGCGCTGGTTTGTCGCGGACGCCAGCGGGGGCATGGTGCTGCTGGCGCTGTGGCCGATGGCGCTGCTGTTCCCGGCGGCCGTGCCTTTTGGGCTGGGCCAGGTGCTGGAGCGGCTGGAGGCGGCGCTCATCGAACTGCTGGCCGACACCCCGTTTCTCGACTGGCTGCCCCTGCGCGAGGCCGCGCTGGACCCGCTTTCGCCCAGTGGCGAGCTGCTGTGCGTCACGCTGGGCCTGCTCATCCCCTGCCTGCTGGGCTACTGCGTGATCCGCCAGATGGGGCGGCGCGCACTGTTTGCGCTGGGCGTGGTGGTGGTGGGCGTGGTCCTCACGGCGCTGTCGGCCGCGCTGAGCTGGGGCCCGGTGCACGCCTGGGAATGGATGAGCCTGCCCGTGCGCGTGGGCGTGTGGGGGGCACTGGCGCTGGCGCTGCTGCTGGTGGCCCTGCCGCGCCGAGCCTGCGCCGCCGTGCTGCTGCTGGCGCTGGCCTGGCATCTGGCGCTGCTCAACCAGGCGCCCACCAGCGCGTACTTTGCCCAGACCCTGCAGATCTGGGAGCAGGGCCGCTTCATCCGCTTTTATGGTCTGGGGCAGTGGCTGGGCTGGCTGTGGCCTTATGCCACGCTGCTGTATGTGCTTTTGCGGGTGTCCCGGCGGGATGCGCAAACTTAAAATGCCCGGATGAGTGACACCTCCTCCGCACCGGCCGCAGCGCCCGGCTACTACCAGCGCCATATCTTCTTCTGCCTGAACGACCGCACCAACGGCGAAGACAGCTGCGCCCACCACAACGCCCAGGCGGGTTTTGACCGCTGCAAGGCCCAGGTCAAGGCGGCCGGGCTGGCAGGCGCAGGCAAGGTGCGTGTGAACAAGGCCGGTTGCCTGGACCGCTGCGCGGGCGGCCCCGTGGCCGTGGTCTACCCCGAGGGCACCTGGTACACCTATGTGGACGCGGCCGACATCGACGAGATCGTCGAATCGCACCTCAAGAACGGCCAGGTGGTGGAGCGCCTGGTCACACCGGCGGAACTTGGCCGCTGATGCGGGCTCCATTCCCCTGTCTTTTTTGAATGATTTTGGCTGCTTGCGCCTGATGGATAAGCGTTTGTAGCTATTAATTGAGTAGCAATCCCGTGAATGCCCAGACCGAACGCCTGACCCTGTCCGGCCCCGCAGGCGCCATCGAGGCCGTGCGCGACAGCGCCGCACTGGCCGACGGCGCCAGCCCCCGGGGCGTGGCCATCATCGCCCACCCCCACCCGCTGTTTGGCGGCACCATGGACAACAAGGTGGTGCAGACCCTGGCGCGCGCCTTTGTGCAATGCGGCTACACGGCCGTGCGCTTCAACTTTCGGGGTGTAGGCGGCACGGCGGGTGCACATGACGACGGCCGGGGCGAGTTGCAGGACCTGCTGGCCGTGGTCGAGCAGGTGGCGCCTGCAGCCGAAGGCCAGCGCATTGCGCTGGCAGGTTTTTCGTTTGGCGCGTTTGTCACCAGCCACGCGCTGGCCACGCTCTGGCCCACAGGCCGTGTGGACCAGGCCGTGCTGGTCGGCACCGCCGCCAGCCGTTTCACTGTGGCCCCCGTGCCGCCCGACGCCCACCTGCGCACCCTGGTGGTGCACGGCGAGGCGGACGACACCGTGCCGCTGGCGTCCGTCATGGACTGGGCGCGGCCCCAGATACTGCCTGTCACAGTGATCCCGGCGGGGGGGCATTTCTTTCACGGACAATTGCCGCTTTTGAAGAATCTGGTGGTGCACCACCTGCAATCGGGCGCCTGAGGGGGCAGCCCGGGCTCTCCGGGCCTTTTCCCCTCTCTGCGCGTTTTTCTTTTCCTCTTTTTCCGAGCCTCCCCAGCCCCCTGTTGCCCCATGAAACG
This sequence comes from Acidovorax sp. GW101-3H11, assembly GCF_001633105.1. Classification (GTDB taxonomy): domain Bacteria; phylum Pseudomonadota; class Gammaproteobacteria; order Burkholderiales; family Burkholderiaceae_C; genus Acidovorax. The sequence continues at coordinate 373,889 of NZ_LUKZ01000009.1, read as the reverse complement.
AATCCTGTCTGCGTTGCGATCCCTGGCCGTCTTTGCTGCGGTGGCCCCGGCGGCCTTTGGCGCCCTGGCCCAGGCGCCCCAGCCCCCTGAAATCGCCGCGCGCACCTACATGCTGGTGGATGTCACCGCCAATCAGGTGCTGGCCGCCAAGGACATCGACGCGCCGGTGGAGCAGGCCTCGCTCACCAAGCTCATGACGGGCTACCTGGTGTTTGACGCGCTGCGTGCCAAGAAGATCGCGCTGGACCAGAAGCTGCCCGTGAGCGTGCGCGCCTGGAAGATGCCCGGTTCGCGCATGTTCATCGACCCCAAGATGCAGGTGCCGGTCGAAGACCTCATCAAGGGCATGATCGTGCAGTCCGGCAACGACGCCACCATGGCCCTGGCCGAAGGCGTGGGCGGCACGGCCGAGAACTTCGTCAAGCTCATGAACGACCAGGCCAAGGCCCTGGGCATGAATGGCACCAGCTACAAGAACCCCGAAGGCCTGACCGAACCCGGCCACACCACCACGGCGCGCGATTTGTCCATGCTGGCCATGCGCCTGATGAAGGACTTTCCGGAGTACATGCACTATTACTCCACCAAGCAGTACAGCTACCCGGGCACGCCCGCATCGAACGGCAACAACCGCAATTCGCTGCTGTTCCGCGACCCGACCGTGGATGGCCTCAAGACCGGCCACACCGCTGCGGCGGGTTACTGTCTGGTGGCCACGTCCAAGCGTGAATTCCCCGGCGTGGGCCAGCGCCGGCTGCTGTCCATCGTGCTGGGCGCTGCGAGCGAAAACGCGCGCGCGAACGAAAGCCAGAAACTGCTGAACTGGGGCTACACCGCGTTCGAAGCCGTCAAGCTGTTCGACGCGGGCAAGCCCGTGGCCACCCCCGCCGTCTGGAAGGGCAAGGACAGCGTGTTGAAAATCGGCCGCGAAGAGGCCATCGTCGTGGCCGTGCCAGCAGGCAGCGCTGGCAAGGTCACCACCCAGATATCCCGCCCTGATCCGCTGGTGGCGCCCTACACCAAGGGCCAGCCTATTGGCACCCTCAAGGTGATGCTGGGCGAGCAGTCCATCGGCGAGGTGCCTTTGGTGGCGCTGGAGGCGGTGGAGCAGGCGGGAATTTTGGGTCGCGCCTGGGATGCGATCCGTCTTTGGATTAAATAGAGGGCAACCCCCTGAGGCGCTGTCGCGCCTTCACCCCTTCTCTCGAATCGCTGCGCGATTCGGGAAGGGGGACGCAGCCGGTGCGGCGGGGCGGCCCTTGCACGGCTGCCCCCGCGTGGGTAGCGCGCTTTCGACGGTTGTGGGTGGCGATGCTTTGCGCTGCAGTCCGGCGGGGTATGGAGTGAACGCTCGTTGCGTCCATGGGGGAAAGCCTTGTACTGCTTGCCCGTTCAGGGGCTTGCTGCTACATTAGAAGGCTTTTCGGAATTTCCGAAGGGTTTCACGTTTTCGTTTTTTACGTTTAGGGACGTATTTCATGCCAACCATCAATCAACTGGTCCGTCAGGGGCGCGAGGTCGAAAAGACCAAGTCCAAGAGCCCTGCGATGGAAAACTCTCCACAGCGCCGCGGCGTGTGCACCCGTGTGTACACCACGACGCCTAAGAAGCCTAACTCCGCTCTGCGTAAGGTTGCCAAGGTGCGCCTGACCAACGGTTTTGAGGTGATCTCCTACATCGGCGGTGAAGGCCACAACCTGCAGGAACACAGCGTGGTGCTGGTTCGTGGCGGTCGTGTCAAGGACTTGCCCGGTGTGCGTTACCACATCGTGCGTGGTTCGCTCGACTTGCAAGGCGTGAAAGACCGCAAGCAAGCGCGCTCCAAGTACGGCGCCAAGAAGCCCAAGGCCAAGTAAGCCCTGCGCTTTTTTGCAAAGAATTTTCGGTGCTGTTTCCCGCGTGGCGCGGTGATGCAGCGTAGTGACCCCAAACGCAGGTGTTCTGCGCGGGTCGAGTAAGTGGGAGTTTTAATGACTCTCGCGGTGTCTGAAAAGACGCCAGCTGAAGCAAAGATAGAGGTAAAAAATGCCACGTCGTCGCGAAGTCCCCAAACGTGAAATCCTGCCGGATCCCAAGTTCGGCAATGTAGAGCTGTCCAAATTCATGAACGTGATCATGGAAGGCGGCAAGAAGGCAGTTGCAGAGCGCATCATTTACGGCGCCCTGGAGCTGATCGAGAAGAAGCACCCCGACAAGGACCCTCTGGAAGCCTTCACCGTTGCCATCAACAACGTGAAGCCCATGGTGGAAGTGAAGTCCCGCCGCGTGGGCGGTGCCAACTACCAAGTGCCCGTGGAAGTGCGTCCTGTCCGTCGCCTGGCTCTGTCCATGCGCTGGATCAAGGAAGCCGCCCGCAAGCGTGGTGAAAAGTCGATGGCCCAACGCCTGGCCAACGAGCTGCTGGAAGCCACCGAAGGCCGTGGCGGCGCCATGAAGAAGCGTGACGAAGTGCACCGCATGGCCGAAGCCAACAAGGCATTCAGCCACTTCCGCTTCTAAATCGACGAATCGCTTCGTCGCCAAGCGCAAGGCTGCCGGCATTTTTGCCTGCAGCCTTGTGGCGATTGAGGTGGTCACAAAATTGACGGGTCGCAGCGCCACAATGCTGCACCCTTCCCCTGAATAACACGACCCATCCAAGGATCCACCATGGCTCGCAAGACTCCCATCGAGCGCTACCGCAATATCGGTATCTCGGCCCACATTGACGCTGGCAAGACCACGACCACCGAACGTATCCTGTTCTACACGGGCGTGAGCCACAAGATTGGTGAAGTGCACGACGGCGCTGCCACCATGGACTGGATGGAGCAGGAACAAGAGCGCGGCATCACGATCACCTCGGCTGCCACGACCTGCTTCTGGAAGGGCATGGACAACTCGTACGAAGAGCACCGCTTCAACATCATCGACACCCCCGGTCACGTGGACTTCACGATCGAAGTGGAACGTTCGATGCGCGTGCTCGACGGCGCCTGCATGGTGTACTGCGCCGTGGGTGGCGTACAGCCCCAGTCGGAAACCGTCTGGCGCCAGGCCAACAAGTACAAGGTGCCACGTCTGGCCTTTGTGAACAAGATGGACCGTACCGGTGCCAACTTCTTCAAGGTCTATGACCAGATGAAGCTGCGCCTGAAGGCGAACCCCGTGCCCGTCGTGATCCCGATCGGCGCCGAAGACAAGTTCACCGGCGTGGTCGATCTGCTGAAGATGAAGGCCATCCTGTGGGATGAGGCTTCGCAAGGCATGAAGTTCAGCTACGAAGAAATTCCCGCTGATCTGGTCGCATCCGCCAAGGAATGGCGCGAGAAGATGGTCGAAGCGGCTGCTGAAGCCTCTGAAGACCTGATGAACAAGTACCTGGAAGAAGGTGACTTGACGGAAGCCGAGATCAAGTTCGGCCTGCGCACGCGCACCATCGCCACGGAAATCCACCCGATGCTGTGCGGTACTGCGTTCAAGAACAAGGGTGTGCAGCGCATGCTGGACGCCGTGATCGACTACCTGCCAGCACCGACGGACATTCCGGACGTGACGGGTACCGACGAAGACGAGCAGCCCGTGACCCGCAAGGCGGACGACGGCGAGAAGTTCTCTGCCCTGGCGTTCAAGCTGATGACCGACCCGTTCGTGGGCCAGCTGACCTTCGTGCGTGTGTACTCCGGCGTTCTGAGCAAGGGCGACACCGTCTACAACCCCATCAAGGGCAAGAAGGAACGTATCGGCCGTATCGTGCAGATGCACGCCAACGAGCGCCAGGAAGTCGAAGAAATTCGCGCTGGCGACATCGCTGCCTGCGTGGGCCTGAAGGACGTGACCACCGGTGAAACGCTGAGCGACATCGACTCCCAGATCATTCTGGAGCGCATGGTGTTCCCTGAGCCTGTGATTACACAGGCCGTGGAACCCAAGACCAAGGCCGACCAGGAAAAGATGGGCATCGCTCTGCAGCGCCTGGCCGCAGAAGATCCATCGTTCCGCGTGAAGACCGATGAAGAATCGGGCCAGACGCTGATCGCCGGTATGGGCGAGCTGCACCTGGAAATCATCGTGGACCGCATGAAGCGTGAATTCGGCGTGGAAGCCAACGTGGGCAAGCCCCAGGTGGCATACCGCGAAACCATCCGCAAGACGGTGGAAGAAGCCGAAGGCAAGTTCGTGCGCCAGTCTGGTGGTAAGGGCCAGTACGGCCACGTCGTGCTCAAGATCGAGCCCAACGAAGCCGGCAAGGGCAACGAGTTCGTGGACGCGATCAAGGGCGGTGTGGTTCCTCGCGAATTCATCCCTGCCGTGGAAAAGGGTTTCAACGAAGCCGTGACGCAAGGCGTGCTGGCGGGTTACCCCGTGGTGGACGTCAAGGTCACGCTGCACTTCGGTTCGTACCACGATGTGGACTCGAACGAACTGGCGTTCAAGATGGCTGCCATCTTCGGCTTCAAGGAAGGCTGCAAGAAGGCCGGTCCAGTCATTCTGGAACCCATGATGGCCGTGGAAGTGGAAACGCCTGAAGACTACGCCGGCAACGTGATGGGCGATCTGTCCAGCCGTCGCGGCATGGTGCAGGGCATGGACGATATCCCGGGCGGTGGCAAGGCTATCAAGGCCGAAGTGCCCCTGTCTGAAATGTTCGGCTACTCCACGACCCTGCGCTCGATGTCGCAAGGCCGCGCCACCTACACGATGGAATTCAAGCACTACAGCGAAGCCCCTCGCAACGTGTCCGAAGCCATCATGGCAGCACGCGCCAAGTAAGTAAGCGCTTCGCCCGGGCCTCTTGGGCCTGGGCTTTGTTTTGTCTGCGATCCGGTGCCACCCTGTTCCCTGTGCGGGGTGATTCAGCAACCAGATGCAGACGTAAAACCACTACACAGGGATTGCTCTTTGGAGAATTGAAATGGCAAAAGGTAAGTTTGAACGCACCAAGCCCCACGTCAACGTGGGCACGATCGGCCACGTGGACCATGGCAAGACGACCCTGACGGCAGCCATCGCTACCGTGCTGTCGGCCAAGTTCGGCGGCGAAGCCAAGGCCTACGACCAGATCGACGCAGCGCCCGAAGAAAAGGCNACCAAGCCCCACGTCAACGTGGGCACGATCGGCCACGTGGACCATGGCAAGACGACCCTGACGGCAGCCATCGCTACCGTGCTGTCGGCCAAGTTCGGCGGCGAAGCCAAGGCCTACGACCAGATCGACGCAGCGCCCGAAGAAAAGGCCCGSGGTATCACGATCAACACCGCCCACGTGGAATACGAAACGGCCAACCGCCACTACGCCCACGTGGACTGCCCTGGTCACGCCGACTATGTGAAGAACATGATCACCGGCGCTGCCCAGATGGACGGCGCTATCCTGGTGTGCTCGGCCGCTGACGGCCCYATGCCCCAGACCCGTGAGCACATCCTGCTGGCCCGCCAAGTGGGCGTGCCTTACATCATCGTGTTCCTGAACAAGTGCGACATGGTGGACGACGAAGAACTGCTGGAACTCGTCGAAATGGAAGTGCGCGAACTCCTGGACAAGTACGACTTCCCAGGCGACGACACCCCCATCATCCGTGGCTCCGCCAAGCTCGCCCTGGAAGGCGACAAGGGCAAGCTGGGTGAAGAAGCCATCATGAAGCTGGCCGAAGCCCTGGACACCTACATCCCCACGCCAGAGCGCGCTGTGGACGGTGCCTTCCTGATGCCTGTGGAAGACGTGTTCTCCATCTCTGGCCGTGGCACCGTGGTGACCGGCCGTATCGAGCGCGGCATCATCAAGGTCGGCGAAGAAATCGAAATCGTCGGTATCAAGGACACGCAAAAGACCATCTGCACCGGCGTGGAAATGTTCCGCAAGCTGCTGGACCAAGGCCAAGCTGGCGACAACGTCGGCCTGCTGCTGCGCGGTACCAAGCGCGAAGACGTGGAACGCGGCCAAGTGCTGTGCAAGCCCGGCTCGATCAAGCCCCACACCCACTTCACGGCTGAGGTGTACGTTCTGTCCAAGGACGAAGGTGGCCGTCACACGCCTTTCTTCAACAACTACCGTCCTCAGTTCTACTTCCGCACGACCGACGTGACTGGCGCCATCGAGCTGCCAGCCGACAAGGAAATGGTCATGCCTGGTGACAACGTGTCGATCACTGTGAAGCTGATCAACCCCATCGCCATGGAAGAAGGTCTGCGCTTCGCTATCCGCGAAGGNTTCTACTTCCGCACGACCGACGTGACTGGCGCCATCGAGCTGCCAGCCGACAAGGAAATGGTCATGCCTGGTGACAACGTGTCGATCACTGTGAAGCTGATCAACCCCATCGCCATGGAAGAAGGTCTGCGCTTCGCTATCCGCGAAGGCGGTCGCACGGTGGGCGCTGGCGTCGTGGCCAAGGTCATTGCTTAATTCATAAGCAGAACAAGGAACTTGCCATGTCCAAGCAAAAAATCCGCATCCGCCTGAAGGCTTTCGATTACAAGTTGATCGACCAGTCCGCTGCCGAGATCGTTGACACCGCCAAGCGCACCGGCGCCATCGTCAAGGGCCCCGTGCCCCTGCCAACGCGCATGAAGCGTTTCGACATCCTGCGTTCGCCCCACGTCAACAAGACGTCGCGCGACCAGCTGGAAATCCGCACGCACCAGCGTCTGATGGACATCGTGGACCCAACGGACAAGACCGTTGATGCCCTGATGAAGCTCGACCTGCCTGCTGGCGTGGACGTCGAAATCAAGCTGCAATAATCCCGGAAGGCTGGTCCGCAAGGGTCAGCCCGATGGTTTGTAACGCGGACTTGCTCGAAAGAGCAGTCCGCGTTATACTTTAGGGCTTCGCCTTTCTCGCGCCTGCAAAGCTGCGGGGTTGGGGTGGAGTTTTATTAACCTTCTTTCGCACGCTGGCGCGCAAGTGCTGAGCAAAAACGCTGAGGCCAATTGAAGTCGCAGCGGTGGAAGTTTTGGAGAAAACCAATGAGTCTGAGCAACTCCCTCGGGTTGCTGGGTCGCAAAGTGGGCATGATGCGTCTGTTCACCGATGATGGGGACGCAGTGCCTGTCACGGTGGTGGATGTGTCCAACAACCGCGTTACCCAGATCAAAACCCAAGAGAACGATGGCTACGTGGCCCTGCAGGTCACGTTCGGTTCGCGCAAAGCATCGCGCGTGACCAAGCCAGAAGCCGGCCACCTTGCCAAGGCAGGTGTGGAAGCCGGTGAAATCATCCAGGAATTCCGCGTGACCGCAGAAACCGCCGGCAAGTATGCCGCGGGTGCTGCAGTGCCTGTGGCTGATGTTTTTGCTGTCGGCCAGAAGGTGGACGTGCAAGGCACCTCCATCGGTAAGGGCTACGCCGGTACCATCAAGCGCCACAACATGGCCTCGCAGCGCGCGTCGCACGGTAACAGCCGTTCGCACAACGTGCCTGGCTCTATCGGTATGGCACAAGACCCCGGTCGCGTGTTCCCCGGCAAGCGCATGACGGGCCACCTCGGCGACGTCACCAAGACCACGCAAAACCTCGATGTCATCCGCATCGACGAAGCGCGTCAACTGCTCTTGATCAAGGGCGCTATTCCGGGCTCCAAGGGTGGGTTCGTGACGGTGCGTCCCGCCATCAAGGCCAAAGCCTCCAAAGGAGCGAACTAATGCAGCTCGAACTCCTGAATGACCAAGGCCAAGGCGCATCCAAGCTGGATGTTCCTGAAACCGTGTTCGGTCGTGAATACAACGAAGATCTGGTGCACCAGATCGTGGTGGCCTACCAGGCCAACGCACGCCAAGGCACTCGCGCTCAAAAAGACCGCGAACAAGTCCGTCACTCGACCAAGAAGCCTTTCAAGCAAAAGGGTACGGGTAACGCACGTGCAGGTATGACTTCCTCGCCACTGTGGCGTGGGGGTGGTCGGATTTTCCCGAACATGCCTGACGAAAATTTCACGCAGAAGATCAACAAGAAGATGTACCGCGCCGGTATGTCTGCCATCTTGTCGCAGCTGGCCCGCGAAGGCCGTCTGGCTGTTGTCGATTCGCTGAAGCTTGACTCCCCCAAGACCAAGGTCCTGGCCGACAAGTTCAAGGCGATGAACCTGCAATCGGTGATGGTGATTGCCGACGAAGTGGACGAAAACCTGTACCTGGCCTCCCGCAATCTGGTGAACGTGCTCGTCGTTGAGCCCCGTTACGCCGATCCCGTGTCGCTGGTCCGATTCAAGAAAGTGCTCGTCACCAAGGGCGCAATCGACAAACTCAAGGAGATGTTCGCATGAGCACGCTCAAGTTTGACGAAGGTCGTCTGATGCAAGTGCTGGTCGCTCCCATCGTGTCCGAAAAGGCCACCATGGTTGCTGAAAAGTCCAATGCTGTGACGTTCAAGGTGCTGCAGAACGCTACCAAGCCAGAAATCAAAGCCGCTGTGGAATTGATGTTCAAGGTCGAGGTCAAGGGCGTTTCCGTGGTGAACACCAAAGGCAAGACCAAGCGCTTCGGCAAGACCGTCGGCCGCCGCGACAATGTTCGCAAGGCATACGTCACGCTGCAGCCAGGTCAAGAGCTGAACCTCTCCGGGGAGGCCGCGTAATCATGGCTGTCATTAAGATGAAACCCACTTCGCCCGGCCAACGTGCCGTGGTGAAGGTCACGCGTGACCACCTGTACAAGGGTGAAGCGTTTGCTCCCCTGCTGGAACCCCAGTTCCAGAAGGCCGGCCGCAACAACAACGGTCACATCACCACCCGTCACAAGGGCGGTGGCCACAAGCACCACTACCGTGTTGTGGACTTCAAGCGCAACAAGGACGGTATTCCGGCCAAGGTTGAGCGCATCGAGTACGACCCGAACCGTACGGCCCACATCGCTCTGGTGTGCTATGCCGACGGCGAGCGCCGCTACATCATCGCTCCCCGTAACCTGGAAGTGGGCGCAACCCTGCTGTCCGGTTCGGAAGCCCCGATCCGCGCTGGCAACACGCTGCCTATCCGCAACATCCCCGTGGGTTCGACCATCCACTGCATCGAGCTCAAGCCCGGTGCCGGTGCACAGATCGCCCGCTCGGCTGGTGCTTCGGCAACCCTGCTGGCCCGCGAAGGCACCTACGCTCAAGTGCGCATGCGCTCGGGTGAAGTGCGCAAGATCCACATCGAATGCCGCGCCACCATTGGCGAAGTGGCCAACGAAGAACACAGCCTGCGCCAACTGGGCAAGGCCGGTGTGAAGCGCTGGATGGGTATTCGCCCAACGGTTCGCGGCGTGGCCATGAACCCGGTGGATCACCCTCACGGTGGTGGCGAAGGCCGCACCGGCGAAGGCCGCCATGCAGTCGATCCTTGGGGCAATCTGACCAAGGGTTATCGCACCCGTAACAACAAGCGCACACAGATCATGATCGTGTCGCGTCGCAAGAAGTAAGGGGTAACAGATGACTCGCTCTCTCAAAAAGGGTCCATTTGTTGACCATCACTTGCTGGCCAAGGTCGAAAAGGCCGTTGCCACCAAGGACAAGAAACCAGTCAAGACCTGGTCGCGTCGCTCCATGGTTCTGCCCGAGTTCATCGGTCTGACCATTGCCGTGCACAACGGCAAGCAGCACGTGCCGGTCTATGTCACCGACCAGATGGTGGGCCACAAGCTGGGCGAATTCGCCCTGACGCGCACCTTCAAGGGTCACCCCGCTGACAAAAAAGCGAAGAAGTAAGGAACGACCATGTCTGAAACACGTGCAGTCCTCCGGGGCGTCCGTCTGTCGGTCGATAAGGGCCGTCTGGTCGCCGATCTGATCCGCGGCAAGAAGGTGGACCAAGCTCTGAACATCCTGACGTTCACGCAGAAAAAAGCTGCTGGCATCGTCAAGAAGGTTCTGGAGTCGGCCATTGCCAACGCCGAACACAACGATGGCGCTGACATCGACGAATTGAAGGTCAAGACCATCTACGTCGAACAAGGCACCACGCTCAAGCGCTTCACCGCGCGCGCCAAAGGCCGCGGCAACCGCATCAGCAAGCCCACGTGCCATGTGTACGTGACGGTTGGCAACTAAAGGCTCGGGAAGACTATGGGACAGAAAATCCATCCTACCGGCTTCCGCCTTGCGGTCAGCCGCAACTGGTCCAGCCGTTGGTACGCCAGCAACCGTGACTTCGCCGGCATGCTGGCCGAAGACATCAAGGTGCGCGAGTACCTGAAGGCCAAGCTCAAGAACGCGGCTGTGTCGCGCATCCTGATCGAGCGCCCCGCCAAGAACGCCCGCATCACCATTTACTCGGCACGTCCTGGTGTGGTGATCGGCAAGAAGGGTGAAGACATCGAGAACCTGAAGAAGGAACTCGCGTCGCGCCTGGGCGTGCCTGTCGCAGTGAACATCGAAGAAGTGCGCAAGCCTGAAATCGATGCCAAGCTGATCGCCGACAGCATCACGCAACAGCTCGAAAAGCGGATCATGTTCCGCCGTGCCATGAAGCGCGCCATGCAAAACGCCATGCGTCTGGGTGCCCAGGGCATCAAGATCATGTCGTCCGGCCGTCTGAACGGTATCGAAATCGCTCGTTGCGAGTGGTACCGCGAAGGCCGCGTGCCACTTCACACGCTGCGTGCGGACATCGACTACGGCACCTCTGAAGCCAAGACCACCTACGGTGTGATCGGCGTCAAGGTCTGGGTCTACAAGGGTGACACGCTGGGTCGTAACGACCTGCCAGCCGTGGAAACGCCTCGTCCAGACGAAGAGCGCCGCCCACGCGGTCCACGCCGTGATGGCCGCCCAGGTGGCGACCGTCCAGGCGCAGGCCGTGGCCCACGTCGTCCTGTCGGTGGCAACACCGCTCCGGCCGACGGCAGCGACAAGCCAGCGGAAGCTGGTGGCGCTGATAACACCGCCGTTAAGCGCGTACGCAAAGTCGCCGCGCCCGCTACAGCAGCGGACGGTAAAGGAGAATAACTATGCTGCAACCTGCTCGCCGTAAGTACCGCAAAGAGCAAAAGGGCCGTAACACTGGTGTTGCAACGCGGGGTGCCTCCGTTGCTTTCGGTGATTTCGGTCTGAAGTGCACCGATCGTGGCCGTCTGACGGCTCGCCAGATCGAAGCTGCACGCCGTGCGATTTCGCGTCACGTCAAGCGTGGCGGCCGTATCTGGATCCGCGTGTTCCCGGACAAGCCAATCTCTACCAAGCCCGCAGAAGTGCGTATGGGTAACGGTAAGGGCAACCCCGAGTACTACGTGGCCGAAATCCAGCCCGGCAAGATCGTGTTCGAAATCGTCGGTGTGCCTGAAGAACTGGCCCGTGAAGCGTTCCGCCTGGCTGCTGCCAAGCTCCCGCTGCGCACCACGTTCGTCAGCCGTCACCTTGGCGCGTAATTCAGGAGACCATGAAAATGACCAAAGCTACTGAACTGCGCCAAAAAGACGTTACCGGCATCGAAGCCGAAATCAAGGCGTTGCAAAAGGCCCACTTCGGCCTGCGCATGCAAAAGGCTACGCAGCAACTGGGTAACACCAACACGCTGCGCACCACCCGCCGCGATATCGCACGTGCCAAGACCATCCTTGCTGAAAAGCAAGCCGCCAAGTAAGGAGCCCCTATGACGGAAGCTAAAAAATCCCTCAAGCGCACCTTGGTTGGCAAGGTGGTCAGCGACAAGCGTAACAAGACCGTGACCGTGCTGATCGAGCGCCGTGTGAAGCACGAGCTCTACGGCAAGATCGTTGGCAAGTCGAGCAAGTACCACGCGCACGACGAAAACAACGAGTACAAGCTGGGCGACACGATCGAAATCACCGAGAGCCGTCCGCTCTCCAAGACCAAGAACTGGGTGGCTACCCGCTTGGTGCAAAAGGCCGGTCTGCTGTAATAAGCAGTGCTGCATTGAAGCCCGGGGCAACCCCCCGGCCTGCAAGGCCCTTCAAAACGACCCACAATGTGGGTCGTTTTGCTTTGTGGGCCGCCTTTTTTTGGATGGCCCCGGCAAATTCCCAGGCCCACCCGGGGTCCGTGGACCCCTTCCCCCATCTACCAACCTCCAAGGAGATAACAATGATCAAAGTCGGTGACACCCTGCCTGCCAGCACGCTGATGGAATATTCCGAAGTCGAAGGTGAAGGCTGCAGCATTGGCCCGAACCCCGTGCCCGTGGACAAGGCCACGGCGGGCAAGACGATTGCCCTGTTTGCGCTGCCTGGCGCCTTTACGCCCACCTGCTCGGCCAAGCATGTGCCTGGCTACATCGAGAAGGCCGCCGAGTTCAAGGCCGCTGGCGTGGACGAAATCTGGTGTGTGAGCGTGAACGACGCCTTCGTGATGGGCGCCTGGGCGCGTGACCAGAAGACCGACGGCAAAGTGCGCATGCTGGGCGACGGCGATGCGACCTTCGCCAAGGCCACCGGCCTCACCCTGGACCTGACGGGCAAGGGCCTGGGCCTGCGCAGCAACCGCTACTCGATGCTGGTGCGCGACGGCAAGGTGCTCACACTCAACGTGGAAGGCCCTGGCAAGTTCGAAGTCAGCGACGCGGACACGCTGCTGCAGCAAGCCCAGAAGGCCTGAGTCCTCTTGTCCTAAGGCGCGTCCGTGAATCGGATGGCACCGAACAGCCGCTGGAGCTTCTCCTTGCGCGTCGGTGCCAGCCACTGGCCAGCCCAGTGGATTTCTCCCTCCAGGCGCGCGCGTTCGGCCACATCCACCCCGGGCAGGCGCGCCAGCCGGTGCAGCCGGGCCTTCAGGATGTCGAACTGCTCACGGCTGTAGTTGGGGCGCTGGTTGACCACCAGCCCCGTGACGGACTGGCGCCGGTGCGCGGGCATCAGCCGGGTTTTGTCACCGCGCAGTGCAAAACCCTCGTCCTGCGCGATGGCGCCGACCCAGGCGCGCAGCGCGCCAAACTGGCCCTGCAGGTTCTGCGGGCCTGAAAACACCAAGTCATCCGCATACCGCGTGTAGCGTGCGCCAAAGCGCTGCGCCAGCGCATGCAGCCGCAAGTCCAGCCCGAACGCGCACAGATTCGCCAGAGCGGGTGAAGTGGGTGCCCCCTGGGGCAGATGGAGCTGCGCCAGGCGGGCGTGGGTGGTGCGGCGCTGCACAATCGTCTGCGCCGAGGTCGGTGCGCTGCCTTCCCACAGGCGTTCGCGGACAGGCGCAGGGGTGCGCGTGGTGGTCAGGCGCGTGAGCAGCTCGGCCGCTGGGCGGCCATGCCCCAGCGCGCGCCACAGCGTCCGCACCCGCGTGGCGTTGATGTGGGTGAAAAAGTCGGCCAGATCAAAACGGACCACCACCGCCTGCCGGGTGTGCGCCTGCGCATGGCTCCCCACACTGCGGCCCCGCACAAAGCCGTGCGCGGCCTCGTGGACGGGGATGTCTGCCAGCAGGCGGTCCAGAATGCGGCGCTGGGCGGTTGCCAGGCGCGGGCGCGGGGCCTCCAGCAGGCGCAGGCCGCCGCTGGGTTTGGGCAGCAGGCGATAGCGGTAGTGCGATGCGGGCAGGGCGCAACCGCCCTGGGGTTCGCGCCAGTGGGCATGGTCGGGCGCCAGCCACAGCAGATCCTCCAGGGGAACGCCCAGCAGCTGGACCAGGTCCTGTGCCGTGGCCAGCACGGGGGCGGAGCACTGCGGGGCACGCCCCATCCAGGCGGGTGCCGGGCCTGCCGTGCCCGGGCGCAGCAGCCAGTGCAAGGGCCCGCGCGTGCGGGGGCTGGCCGCCCAGGTGCGGAAGCTCTGGGCAAGCTGGGCGTCGGTCCGCAGGTGCCACGGCGTGGCGGAGGGGTCGTCGCCGTCGCCGTCATCGTCTTCGGTGATCAGTTCCCCGTCATCTTGCAACGGCCAGGGCGCGGTGCCGTTGCGCACCCCGGCCTTGCGCCACCAGAAACCCCGGCACAGCCAGGTGGCGAGGTCTTCGGGTTCCAGCCGGACCCATTCGGCGGTGGACACCGTGGACAGGCGGCGCAGCTGCTCGAAGAGCACCTCGGGCAAAGGTGGGTTTCCGGGCTCCGGGGCGGCATGGCCCAGGCAGTGCCCGGCCCGGGCCGCCAGTGCGCGCAGGCTGCGGCGCTCGGGGCTGTCCGCATCGGCCAGCAGGGCCAGTGCCAAGGCCCTGGCCAGGGCGCGGATGGGGGCCGACAGCGTCACGGCACGGCGTTCAGAAAGAGGTTGGCCTGGTACCAACCAGCGGGTTGGGCGCGAACTGTTTGCCACCGGTGGCGGCTGGTTCGCGCGCCCCAATGTGGGCGTATGAGGAGAACACCGTGGGGCTGCCCCATGGCCCGAACCTGTGCAGGCTCGACATGCTTGGCACCAGGCCGCTGTGATTCTATGTGAACTATCAAAATGATAGCTATCAGGGCTTATGGGATGCGCGCAAAGGCCCGAAAAAGCTCAAGAAATATCGACCTTGAGGTAATGCGCCCCGGCAATCGGGTTGTGGTAATAGGGCGGAATCTCCTCAAACCCCAGATCGGTGTACAGCGCGCGGGCAGATTCCATGTCGTCCAGGGTGTCGAGCAACACGCAGGCATAGCCCGCTTGGCGCGCGCGGTCCAGCATGGCTTCGGCCAGCTCGCGCCCCAGGCCAAAACCCCGAAACGCCTTGCGCACAAACAGGCGCTTCATTTCGCTGGCGTTGGGGTAGTCGGCGGTGTCCAGGGGGCGCAGGGCGCAGCAGCCTGCCACAGCGCCTTCGACCTCGGCGATCAGCAGGGCGCCGCGCGGCTCGGCGTAGTCGCCCGGTAGCTGGGCGAGTTCGGCGTCAAACCCCTGGAAACACAGGTCCACGCCCAGGGTGCTGGCGTATTCCCGAAAGATGTCGCGCACGGCGTCCAGCTCGGTGGGGGTGCTGGGGGTTCGCAGGGTGATGGAAGGCTTGTCCAAAACGCGAGGGGGCAAAACGATGGAAGCCGCAGTGTAGCGAGGTCGTTCCTTGAGCAGCCCGTCAGAACCCCGCCGCCATGGCCAGCGACGAGACCCACCAGGCCAGGCTAGCGCTGCCAGCCAGCACCACCAGCGCCAGGGCACGGCTCAGCGCGTCGTCGCGCGAGGGCGCGGCGGGCGTGGGCAGGGCCTTGTCGCCGCCCAGCATGGGGCGCACCAGGGTGTGCTTGCGCACCACCACGTAGAACAGCACGGCCAGCACATGCAGCGCGACCAGGCCGAGCACGAGGTACTGGCCGATCTCTTTGTGGTAACCCGTGGCCTGGCCCACCACGGCGTTGGAGACAAAACGGGTGAGCGGCCCGGCAAAAGCGATTTCGTCGTCGCTCAGCAGGCCCGTGCCCACCTGTGCGCCCAGCACGGCCAGCAGCGCAAGCACCGACAGCGCCCCCAGCGGGCTGTGCCCGGCGTTGTCCTCGGGGTGGGCGTTGCCGCGCAGGTAGCGCACGAGCCGGGCGGGTGAATACAAAAAGGCCGAGAAGCGCGACCAGCGCCCGCCGATCAACCCCCAGACCACCCGGAACACCAGCAGCGCCAGCACCGCGTAGCCCAGGCGAAAGTGCCATTCCATGGCGTTGCCGCCCACCTTGGCGGTGATGACCAGGCCGACGACACAGGCGGCCAGGGCCCAGTGGAAGAGGCGGGTGGGGAGGTCCCAGATGCGTACGGTGTGTGGCGTCATGGTGGGGAAGGCGAGGTAAAGGGGAGGGAACGGGGAGGGGATGGGCGCATTGTGAAGGAGGCCACGCGCGGCCGGAAGGGCCCCGGCCATGCGAAAACAGGTCTGACGCGGCATACTGCCACCGGGCCCCAAGGTGGGAGCCCACCCCACGACAAAGGAAATCTCCCATGAAAGCACTTGCCGCATTTGCCCTTGCCGCCGCCACGCTGACCGTGTCGGCCCCCGCCTCGGCCCAGTTTGCCAAGGCCGAGGACGCCATCAAATACCGCCAGAGCGCACTCTTCGTGATGGGCCAGCATTTTGGCCGCCTGGGCGCCATGGCCAATGGCCGTGTGCCGTTTGATGCCAAGGCTGCGCAGGAGAACGCCGACGTGGTGGCCGAAATGGCCAAGCTGCCCTGGGCCGGTTTTGGCGCGGGCACGGACAAGGGCGCACCCACCAAGGCGCTGCCGGAGATCTGGACGGAGCAGGCCAAGTTCAAGGAACATTCCGACAAGCTGCAAGCCGAGTCGGTCAAGCTGGCCGCCGCTGCCAAGACGGGCAACCTCGACAACCTCAAGACCGCATTCGGCGCTGCCGCAGGCACCTGCAAGGCCTGCCACGACAACTACCGTGCGAAGTGATGATTGCTATTGAATGAATAGCTGATAGGGCAATCCCATAGCGCGCAAGGGGCTGATTTCTTTGGAAATCAGCCCCTTGTTCGTCAGAGCAGCCTCGCCGTCCGGCTCACACCGGGTCAGGTCTCGGCCAGCAGCTTCTCGATGAGCTGGTGCAACTCGGGGAAATTGGGCGCACCCACATAGGTTTTCACGATCTCGCCGCGCTTGTTGACGATGAAGGTCGAGGGCGTGAGGCGCACATCGCCCCAGGCCTTGGCCACGTTGCCGGTGTTGTCGATCGCCACCTTGAAGGGCAGCTTGCGGGTTTCGGCAAAGTTGACCACGTAGCTGGGCGGGTCGTAGCTCATGGCCACGGCCAGGGTCTCGAACCCCTTGGTGTTGTACTTGTTGTAGGTGGCGACGATCTCGGGCATCTCGGCCACGCAGGTGGTGCAGCTGGTGGCCCAGAAGTTCACCAGGGTGACCTTGCCCTTCAGGTCAGCAGTGGATTTGCTGGTGCCATCCAGCAACACAAAGGTCGATGCGGGCGCTTCGGCGCGGCCCGTGTCCAGGTACACGTATGCACCCACGGCCGCAAACGCCGCCACCGCCACACCTGCTGCCCAATGCTTGATCGCCATGACTTCACCATCCATCCAGAAAGAACGAGGCTCTGAGGCCCATCCGGCATTGTGCCGGAGGGCTGGCCCAGGGGGTCGAGTCGGCCCAGCCGCAAAAGTTCGGGCCGCTGTGCCGACGCTCTGTCGATAATGGGCCGATGCATAGGACATTGACCGGGGCGCTGGCCCTGCTGCTGGCGGGCTGCAGCCCCGCGCTGAACTGGCGCACCGTGCCGCTGCCCGAGGCGGGCCTCACCATCACGCTGCCCTGCAAGCCTGACCAGGCCACCCGCACCGTGGAGCTGGCCGGGGCGCCGGTGGCGCTGGCCATGGTGGGCTGCGATGCCGATGGCGCGACCTTTGCCGTGTCGCACGCGGCGCTGGCGGACCCGGCCCAGGTGGGCACGGCGCTCACCCACTGGCGCGCGGCGGTGCTGGCGCGCCTGGGGCCGCAGGCGGCCACCTCGGCGGCCGACACCCCCTACACACCGCGCGGCGCCTTGCCGCTGCCGCAGTCGCTGCGCACGGTGGCCCAGGGCCAGCGCGCGGATGGCGCTGCGGTCACGGCGCAGGCCGTGTGGTTTGCGCGCGCGGCAGGCCCCGAGGTGCGGCTGTTCCACGCGGTGGTCTACAGCCAGAAGCCCCGGCCCGAGGTGGCCGACCAGTTCTTCGCCGGACTGGCGCTGCCATGAGCAGCAGCGTGTTGCCGCGGCGGGCGGCCGTCATCGTCTTTCTGGCGTTTGCCTTTGCCTACTTTCTGTCGGCGCTGGTGCGCGCCGTCACGGCCACGCTGGCGCCGACGCTGGCCCAGGAGTTCTCGTTGCAGGCGCGGGACCTGGGGCTGCTGGCGGGCGGGTACTTTCTGGGCTTTTCGGCCACCCAGCTGCCTTTGGGCACTTGGCTGGACCGCCACGGGCCCAAAAAGGTCGCGCTGGGGTTTCTGGGCGTGGCCGTGGTGGGCAGCCTGGTGTTTTCGGCGGCCACGGGGTTTTCGGGCTTGCTGGCCGGGCGCGTGCTGTGCGGCGCGGGTGTCAGCGCCTGCCTGATGGCGCCGCTCACGGGCTACCGCCGCTGGTTGGACCCCGTGGCCCAGATGCGGGCCAACTCGTGGATGCTGATGACCGGCTCGTTGGGCATGGTGGCGTCCACGCTGCCGGTGCAATGGGCCTTGCCACTGGTGGGCTGGCGCCCGCTGTTCTGGGGGCTGGCGGTGCTGATTGCGCTGTCGATGGTGGTGATCGCCGTCTGGGTGCCGGGCTGGGGCCCGGCGGGGCAGGTGAAGGCAGACTCCGGCGCCGCAGAGGCCGTGCCCCAGGGCTATGGGGTGGTCTGGCGCCACCCTTACTTCCAGCGCCTCGCGCCGCTGGGGTTCTTCTGCTACGGCGGCATGGTGGCCATGCAGACCCTGTGGGCCGGGCCGTGGATGCAGCGCGTGGCGGGCTACACCGCGCTGGAGGCCGCCACCGGCCTGTTCTGGATCAACGTGTCCATGCTCTGTACCTTCTGGTCCTGGGGCATGCTCAACCCCTGGCTGCTGCGCAAGGGCTTTGGGGCCGACCGGCTCATGGCCTGGGGCCTGCCGCTGTGTTCGGTGGTGCTGCTGGGCATCATCCTGGCCGGTCCGCAGGCCGGGGGCGGGGCCTGGGCGCTGTTCTGTGTGTCGTGCACCTTTGTGTCGCTGTCGCAGCCCGCCGTGGCCATGGCGTTCCCGCAGGCGCTGGCGGGGCGGGCGCTGTCGGCCTACAACCTGGTGATTTTTGTGGGCGTGTTTGTGGTGCAGTGGGGCATTGGCCTGGCCGTGGATGCGTTTGCGGGGGCCGGGCTGGCCACGGTGCCTGCGTTCCAGGCGGCCATGGCGGTGTACCTGGTGTGCAACGCGGGCGCCTATGCGTGGTTCCTGCTGCGGGGGCGGCGCCATAATGTGCTGCCAACCCCCACACCATGAAGACCTGCGCACATGCCGATGCAACAACGGGCCGCGTCCCTGTGACACGCGATGTGTTGATGCCCTGTATTGCGTAAGTCCTGACCATGAGCCCCACCAGCATCCTCATCATTGCCCACGCCCCACTGGCCCATGCGCTGCGCGAATGTGCGCTGCACGTGTTTGCCGACTGCGGCAGCAGCGTGGCCGCGCTGGATGTGCAGCCCAACCAGCCGCCCGAAGAATCGCTGGCCCAGGCGCGCATCCTGCTGGAGCAGCTGGGCACCGATTCCACCCTGGTGCTGACCGACGTGTTTGGCGCCACGCCGTGCAACGTGGCGCAGCGCCTGGTCGATGGCGTGCGCTCGCGCCTGGTGACAGGTGTCAACGTGCCCATGCTGCTGCGCGCCGTGAGCTACCGGGCCGAACCCCTCGACTCCGTGGTCAGCCGCGCGGTGGTGGGGGGCACGCAGGGGGTGATGCAGGTGGCCATTTCCGCGCCACAGAACCAGAACCGCCGTCACCGACATGATCAAGACCCGTACGACCATCAGCAATAAACTGGGCCTGCACGCCCGCGCATCGGCCAAGCTCACCAAGCTGGCCGGCAGCTTTCCCTGCGACGTTTTCATGAGCAAGGGCGACCGCCGCATCAACGCCAAGAGCATCATGGGCGTGATGATGCTGGCCGCCGGGCTGGGCTCCGAGGTGGAGCTGGAAACCAGCGGCGACCGCGAGCAAGAGGCCATGGATGCCCTGCTGGCGCTGATCAACGACAAATTTGGCGAAGGGGAGTGATCCCCTCGACCGTTTTCTTGGCCCTTTTGACCCCGTGACACCACCATGACCTTTTCCGTCCACGGTCTCGCCGTCGCACGCGGCATCGCCATCGGCCGTGCCGTGCTGGTGGCATCGAGCCGCGTGGATGTGGCGCACTATTTTGTCGAGCCCTCCCAGGTCGAGGGCGAAATCGAGCGCGTGCGCCAGGGCCGCAACGCCGTGGTCGAGGAACTGCAGCGCCTGCAGACCGACATGCCCACCGACGCGCCGCACGAGCTGACCGCGCTGCTCGATGTGCACCTGATGCTGCTGCAGGACGAGGCCTTGACCGGCGGCGTCAAGCACTGGATCACCGAGCGGCTGTACAACGCCGAGTGGGCTTTGACCACGCAGCTCGAAGTGATTGCGCGCCAGTTCGACGAGATGGAGGACGAGTACCTGCGCGAGCGCAAGGCCGACCTGGAGCAGGTGGTGGAGCGCATCCTGCGCCACATGAAGGGCGTGGCCAGCCCCGTGGCGCCACCCGCCAGCAGCCCGCGCCGCAAGACGCAGCAGGATTTGCTGCTGGACGACACGGTGGACGTGCCCCTGGTGCTGGTGGCGCACGACCTCTCGCCCGCCGACATGCTGCAGTTCAAGCAAAGCGTGTTCGCCGGGTTTGTGACTGACGTGGGCGGCAAGACATCGCACACCGCCATCGTGGCGCGCAGCATGGACATCCCCGCCGTAGTGGGCGCGCGCGCCGCCAGCCAGCTGGTGCGGCAGGACGACTGGGTCATCATCGACGGCGATGCGGGCGTGGTCATCGTCGATCCTTCGCCCATCATCCTGGCCGAATACGGCTTTCGCCAGCGCCAGGTCGAGCTGGAGCGCGAACGCCTGGCGCGCCTGCGGCACACGCCCGCCATCACCATCGACGGCCACAAGATCGAGCTGCTGGCCAACATCGAGCAGCCCGGCGACGCCGCCGCCGCCGTGCGCGCAGGCGCCGTGGGCGTGGGCCTGTTCCGCAGCGAATTTTTGTTCATGGGCAAAAGCGGTAACCTGCCCGGCGAAGACGAGCAGTACCGCGCCTACTGCGAGGCCATCGACGGCATGCAGGGCCTGCCGGTCACCATCCGCACCATCGACGTGGGGGCCGACAAGCCGCTCGATAACAAGGCCCACAAGGACAACTACCTGAACCCCGCGCTGGGCCTGCGCGCCATCCGTTGGAGCCTGGCCGACCCGGCCATGTTCCGCACCCAGCTGCGCGCCGTGCTGCGTGCGGCCGCGCATGGCAAGGTGAACCTGCTGTTCCCCATGCTCGCGCACACGCACGAGATCCAGCAGACGCTGGCCCAGGTCGATCTGGCCCGCGCCGAGCTGGACGCGCGTGGCGAGCCCTACGGCCCCGTGCAGCTGGGCGCGATGATCGAGGTGCCCGCCGCCGCGCTCATGGTGCGCACCTTCCTCAAGTATTTCGACTTCCTCTCGATCGGCACCAACGACCTGATCCAGTACACGCTGGCCATCGACCGTGCCGACGAGGCCGTGGCCCACCTGTACGACCCGCTGCACCCCGCCGTGCTGCGCCTGGTGGGCGATGTGATCGCCGAGGGTGAACGCCAGGGCAAAAGTGTGTGCGTGTGTGGCGAAACGGCGGGCGACGTGACCATGACGCGCCTGCTGCTGGGCCTGGGCCTGCGCAGCTTCTCCATGCACCCCGCGCAGATCCTGGCGATCAAGCAGGAGGTGCTGCGCGCCGACACCCGCAAGCTCGCGCCCTGGGCGCAGCAGGTGATTGGCGGCGAGGAGCCTGCCACGCTGCTGGCTTCTTAAGGTTTATCAAAATTGATAGCATCCAAGGCATGCTGATCAGGCGCAAAGGGCCGATTTGACTCCTATTTCTGCGCCCGCTGCAGACGCCTCCCTCATCGACTCGCGCCAGGCCCTGCAGCGCCTGCTGGCCACGCTGGGCCTGGTGGTGCTGGGCAACAGCAGCATGTACGTGGTGTCGGTGGTGCTCCCGGCGGTGCAGGCCGAGTTCGGCGTCGGTCGCGCCAGCGCCTCGCTGCCCTACACGCTGATGATGGTCTGCCTGGGGCTGGGCGGCCTGGTCACCGGCCGACTCGCCGACCGCCACGGCCTCACGCCCGTGCTGTGGCTCGGCGCGCTGGCCGTGCTGGGCGGTTTTGTGGGCGCGGCGCTCTCCGGCAGCATCTGGGCGTTTGGCATCGCGCATGCGGTGATGGGGTTCATCGGCAGCTCGGCCACCTTTGCGCCGCTGCTGGCCGACACCGCGCTGTGGTGGAACCGGCGGCGCGGCATTGCGGTGGCGGTGTGTGCCAGCGGCAACTACGTGGCGGGCGCGCTCTGGCCGCCCATCGTGCAGTACGGCATCGACACCATCGGCTGGCGGCCCACCTACATGGCGCTGGGCGTGGTCTGCGGCCTGGGCATGCTGGCCCTGTCCCTGCGCATGCGCCAGCGCCCGCCCGCCATCCAGGCTGCAGCGGTTGGCGCCAGCACCATGCCCGTGGACCGCGCCCGCCCCTTTGGCCTGGCGCCGGGCACCGCGATGGCGCTGCTGTGTGTGGCGGGCGTGGCCTGCTGCGTGGCCATGGCCATGCCGCAGGTGCACATCGTTGCCTACTGCACCGACCTGGGGTTTGGCGCGGCCCAGGGCGCGCAGATGCTGTCGCTCATGCTGGCCTGCGGCATCGTGAGCCGCCTGGTCTTCGGGCTGATCTGCGACCGCATCGGCGGCATCCGCACGCTGCTGCTGGGCTCGGCGCTGCAGGGTGTGGCGCTGCTGCTGTTTCTGCCGTACGACGGACTGGTGCCGCTGTACATCATCTCGGCGCTGTTCGGCCTGTTCCAGGGCGGCATCGTGCCGACCTACGCCATCATCGTGCGCGAGCACTTTGAGCCCGCCCAGGCCAGCGTGCGGGTGGGCGCCGTGATCATGGCCACGCTGGTGGGCATGGCGCTGGGCGGCTGGCTGTCGGGCTGGATCTTCGACATCACCGGCAGCTACCACGCCGCGTTTGTGAACGGCATTGGCTGGAATTTGCTGAACCTGTCCATCACCGGCTGGCTGTTTCTGCGGGTGCGCAGAAATACTCAAAATTGATAGCTATCAAGCAATGATGGACGCGCGGTAGCGGCCATTTTTGCTTGAATTTCAGCGGGCCCGCATGCCCATGACGGCCGCGCCAATGATCATCACCGTCGCCAGCGCAATGCTGGCGCTGAACTGGCGCCCGCTCGCCACGATCAGCAACGCGGTGGAGGCCAGGGGTGTGATGTAGCTCAGGATGCCGATGTGCCGCGCGTCGCCCAGCTTGAGCGCCTTGTCCCACATGAAAAACGACGCCCCCAGCGGCCCCAGGCCCAGCACGGCCAGCAGCGCCCAGTCGCGCGGCTGCAGGCTGACGGCGGGCTCCAGCGCCACATGGCAGAGCAGCGACAGCACCCCCGACACCAGCCCGAACAGCCCGATGGCCGTGGTCGGGAAGGCGGCCACGCGCTTGGTCAGCAGCGAGTAGGTGGCCCAGATGAAGGCGGCAGCCAGCGCGGGCAGGTAGCCCCAGGCCAGGGTGCCGCTCAGCTCGCGCCCACCCGCAATCGCAATGGCCGCGCCCCCAAAGCCCAGCAGCGCCGCCAGCAGATGCGGCAGGCGCAGCGCCACGCCCGGCAACACCACGGGCGAAAGCACCACGATGAACAGCGGCCAGAGGTAGTTGACCAGGTTGGCCTCGACCGGCGGCGCGTGGCGCAGCGCGATGAACAGCAGGAAGTGGTAAGCGAACAGCCCATAGACCCCCAGCGCCAGCGTGCGCAGCGGAATGCGCCACTGCGACGGATCGCGCAGCACAAAAGGCCAGGCGGGCACGCTGCCGATGATGAGCGCAATGCCCGTGAGCAGGAACGGCGGAACATGGGTGAGCGACACGCCCAGCGAGGCGAGCGAGGCCCACAGCGCAATGGCGCCCAGGGCGTAGAGGTTGGCTTGCATGGGGGACGAGCTTACGCGCACCCATCGTCGCGCAACGGCGGTTTGTCGTCGCGTGCTGGGGGTTGCCCTGCGTCCGGCGTCAAGGATGCTGGGTGCGGCGCAGGGCGGCCGTCAGGGCCGAGGGCGAGCGGTAGCCGGTGCGCCGCGCCACTTCGGCCACCGTCATGCCGGTGCCACGCAGCAGCCGCGCGTGCGCCAGGCGCTGGCTGCGCAGCCAGGCCATGGCACCCATGCCCAGGTCGTCCTGGCAGCGGGCGGCAAACTGGCTGGGGCTCAGGTGCACCTGCGCGGCCAGGTCGGCCACGGTCAGCTCGGTGTGCCACTGCCGTGCGGCCCATTGCTGCAGCGCAGGCCAGTCGATGGGGCGGCGGCGCGTGGGGCCCGGGGCTGCGTACGCCTGTGTGGCAGGCCCGTGCCCAGCGGCCAGCCAGGCCTCGCGCAGCAAGGCAGGGCCATGGGCCAGCGCCAGCGGGCGGCCCTGCTGCAGCGCGCTGGCCAGGTAGTGCGCCAGGGGCAGCGCCTGGGCGGGCGGGGCCATCGCCGCTGGCGGGCGCACGAGTGCCGACCAGGCCGGGTGGGCGCTGTCGAGCACCAGGCACAGGCTGCCCCCTGCAGACTCGAAATCGTGCCGGTCCCCCGGGGCGATGACACAGCCCCCGCCGGTGGCCACCCGCACGCCGCGCCCTTCCACCTCCAGCTCCAGCGCACCCGACAGCCCCAGCAGGATCTGGAAGTGGTCGTGGCTGTGGCTGCCGGGGGAGGCGCCGTAGCGGCGCAGGGAGAGCTGGTCTGGGGTGTCCATGGGGGCGGTCCGATCCCGGATTTTGCTGCAACCGGCGGCCAGGCTCCAGAGGGGCGCGGCCGGGGCGGGTGTTCCCGAGGCTGCCATTTAGTGCTTCGCGGTTTGAATTTATGTTGCTAGAGTGAATTCGAACATTAAGCAACAAGGAATTCATATGGTTTCAAATGCAGGTGTGGCACCGCCTGCAGAGCTTGCAGGGGGCAGTCCCGACGAGTTGTTGTCGTGCCTGCTCATCGTGGCCAAGGCCCACGGCCTGCCGTCCACCGCCGAGGCGGTGATGGCAGGCCTGCCCGCTGACAACCACCGGCTCACGCCCAGCCTGTTTGCGCGCGCTGCGCGCCGGGCGCACATGAGCAGCCGCCTGGTGCGCGAGCCCCTGGCGCGGGTCAAGGATGTTTTGTTGCCTGCGGTGTTGCTGCTGCAGGGCGACCGTGCCTGCGTGCTGCTGGGCTGGAGCGAGGACCGCAGCGAGGCGCTGGTGGTGTTGCCCGAGCTGGGCGATGCCCCCATCCAGGTGTCGTGCGCCGCGCTGGAGGCGGACTACCTGGGTACCACGGTGTACGTGCGCCCATCCCAGCGGTTTGACGCGCGGGCGCCGCAGGTGAAAGCCGGGCGGCATGGGCACTGGTTCTGGTCGGTGCTGGCAGAAAACCATGGCCTGTACCGCGACGTGCTGCTGGCCGCGCTGCTGGCCAACCTGTTCGCGCTGGGCATGCCCATCTTCACCATGAATGTGTACGACCGCGTGGTGCCCAACAACGCGGTGGACACCCTGTGGGTGCTGGCGCTGGGGCTGTCCATCATGCTGGTGGGTGACCTGGTGCTGCGCACCCTGCGGGGGCGTTTTGTGGACCTGGCCAGCAGCCGTGCGGACGTGAAGCTGTCAGCCCACATCATGGAAAAGGTGCTGGGCACGCGCATGGAGCAGCGGCCTGCGTCGGCGGGCTCGTTCGCGTCGAACCTGCGGTCTTTCGAGTCGGTGCGGGATTTCATCAGCTCGGCCTCGGTGGTGGCGTTCATCGACCTGCCCTTTGCGCTGATTTTTGTCGTGGTGATTGGCTGGATCTCCTGGCCCATGCTGATTCCGCTGCTCGTCGGGGCCCTGGTGATGCTGCTGTATGCCCTGGCGGTGCAGGGGCGCATGCACGAGTTGTCTGAAACCACCTACCGCGCCGGGGCACAGCGCAATGCCACGCTGGTCGAGGCGCTGGTGGGCTTCGAGACCGTGAAGGCGCTGGGCGCCGAGGCGCCGCTGCAGCGCAAGTGGGAGCGCAGCACGGCGCTGCTGGCGCGCGTGGGCGTGCAGCTGCGCCTGCTCTCGGCCACGGCCAGCAACAGCTCGGCCTTTCTGCAGCAGCTCATCAACCTGGTGATCGTGATCCTGGGTGTGTACATGATTGGCGAGCGGCAGCTGACCATGGGCGGCCTGATCGCCTGCACCATGCTGGCCTCGCGCGCCATGGCGCCGGTGGGGCAGGTGGCGGGGCTGCTGGTGCAGTACCACACGGCCTCCACCGCGCTGACCTCGCTGAATGAAATGATGAAGCGCGAGGTGGACAGGCCCGAGGGCGCGAATTTCATCAGCCGGGGGCGGCTGCAGGGCGGCATCGAATTCCGCGACGTGAGCTTCACCTACCCGGGCCAGCAGTCGGCGTCGCTGCGCAATGTCACGCTGAACATCAAGCCTGGGGAGCGTGTGGCCATCCTGGGGCGCATCGGCTCGGGCAAGACCACGCTGCAGAAGCTGATCCTGGGGCTGTACCGGCCCACATCGGGGGCGGTGCTCATCGACGGGATCGACCTGCGCCAGCTGGACCCTGCCGAGCTGCGGCGGCAGATGGGCTACGTGCAGCAGGACGTGATGCTGTTCTATGGCTCGCTGCGCGACAACATCACGCTGGGCGCACCGCTGGCGGATGACGCCTCGGTGGTGCGCGCCGCCGAGATCGGGGGCATCCTGCCCCTGATCAATGCCCACCCGCAGGGCTTCGACATGTTGGTGGGGGAGCGCGGGGAGTCGCTGTCCGGGGGGCAGCGCCAGGGGGTCTCGATTGCGCGCGCCGTGATCAACGACCCGGCCGTGCTGCTGCTGGACGAGCCCACCTCGTCCATGGACCATTCGAGCGAAGAAGACATCAAGCGCCGCCTGGCCGATTTCTCCCAGGGCCGCACCCTGGTGCTCATCAGCCACCGCACATCGCTGCTGGCGCTGGTGGACCGCATCATCGTGATGGACGCGGGCCGCGTGGTGGCCGACGGCCCCAAGGAGCAGGTGGTGCAGGCCCTGCGGCAAGGTCGCATCGGAAAGGCGGTGTGACATGGCCGAACTCAACGAGAAAGCCTTCGAGCAGATCGGGCGCGCCGTCAAGACGGGCGGGGCGGCCAGCGACTCGGTCTTCGGCCACATGGTCAAGCGGCTCACGCCCGCAGGGACTGCCGAGTCGCTGGACTGGGCGGATGATGCCGACTGGGCGCGCCTGCAGCAGGAGCCCCTGCGCGCCCGCGCACTGCTGCGGCTGGCGGTTCTCTTCTTGTTGCTGCTGGTGCTCTGGGCCGCGTATGCCGAGCTGGACGAGGTGACGCGCGGCGATGGCAAGGTGGTGCCCACCAGCCAGGTGCAGGTGATCCAGAGCGTGGACGGTGGCATTGTGGAAGAGCTGCCCGTGCGCGAGGGGCAGCTTGTGGAGGCCGGCCAGCTGCTGCTGCGTGTGGACTCCACCCGGTTCCTGTCCACCATGCTTGAAAGCAGGGCCAGCCTGCTGGCCCTGCAGGCCAAGGCCTTGCGTCTGCAGGCGCTGACGCAGGGGGGCAGCTTCCTCCCGCCGCCCGAGCTGCTGCGGGACGCGCCGGACATCGTGGCGCAGGAGATGCGCCTGTACCGATCGCGGCGCGAGGAGATCAGTGCCCAGGTGTCCATTTCGCAGAACCAGCTGATGCAGCGGCAGCAGGAACTCAACGAGGTGCGCGCGCGCAAGGAGCAGGCCGAGCGCGGGCTGGAGCTGATGCTGAAGGAACTCAATGCCACCAAACCCATGGTGGCCACGGGCGCTGTCTCCGAGGTGGAGGTGCTGAGGCTGGACCGCGAGGTGGCGCGGCTGCGCGGGGACCGCGAGCAGGCGGATGCGCAGATTTCCAGGGTCCAGGCGGCCATCCAGGAGGCCACCCGGCGCATCGAGGAGGTGCAGCTCACGGCGCGCAACCAGATGAGTTCCGAGCTGTCGGAGACCATGAGCAAGCTCTCCAGCATGTCGGAGGGCGGGCGCGCGCTGGCCGACAAGGTCAAGCATGCCGACATCCGCTCGCCCGTGCGTGGCACGGTTAAACGCCTTCTGGTCAACACCGTGGGCGGGGTGGTGCAGCCGGGCAAGGAGGTGGTGGAGATCGTTCCCTCGGACGATGCACTGATCCTGGAGGCACAGGTGAGCCCGCGCGACATCGCCTTTTTGCATCCCGGCCAGGAGGCGATGGTCAAGTTCACGGCCTACGACTTCTCCATCTATGGCGGGCTGGTGGCCGAGGTGGTGAACATCAGCGCCGACTCCGTGGTCGATGAAAAGGGCAACGCCAACTACCTGGTGCGTGTGCGCACGCGCAAGGCCAGCCTGGGGCCCAACCTGCCCATCATCCCTGGCATGGTGGCGCAGGTGGACATCCTCACAGGCAAGAAGACCGTGCTGGCCTACCTCCTCAAGCCTGTGTTGCGAGCCAAGGCCAATGCCTTGTCGGAGAGGTGAAACCCATGCGCCACTTTCTGGCCAGCGACGCTGTGCAGCCATCCGACCGCTGGTGGATGGCTTTCCCGCAGGGAGCCCGTTTTGGCAAAGCCGACCGGCCCGCCCTGGTAGATGCCTTGCAGAAGGCAGACGCCGCACCTGCGGCCGTGTGGCTGAGCACGGAGTATTCCGATTGGCCGGAGTTGCTGCGCACGGTGCTGGCGCAGGCGCCTGCGGCCCGGGTGGTGGTGGTGTCCGGAGTGCCGGAGGACCGCGAGGGGCTGCGCGCCATCAACGAAGGCGCGCGCGCCTACTGCCATCTCTTCGCAGTCCCTGAAATGCTGCAGGAGGTGGCAGTGGTCGTGCAGCATGGGGGACTGTGGGTCGGGCCTGCGCTGGTGGCCCGGCTGGCAGCGGCCACCTGGAGTCTGACGGCGTCTCAGACCCCGGCGCAAGGGCAGGAGGATCTGCAGCAACTGTTGTCTTCGCGCGAGCTGGAGGTGGCCCAGGCTGTGGCCCGGGGGCTCTCCAACAAGGAGATTGCCGAGAAACTTTTCATTTCGGAGCGGACGGTGAAGGCCCACCTGGGCGCCACCTTCGAAAAACTCCAGGTGCGGGACCGCGTGCAGCTGGTGCTGCGTCTCAACCACGGTGCCAATGGCCATGCCTGACAAAGACACCCACCCCAAAGACACCCATCTTTTGAGTTCTTCGGACGCGGGGCTGGCCCGGGTCACGGAAGACCTGATCGAGCTGCTGATCGCCCGGGGCGTCATCCGCTTTACAGACCTGCCGTTGGCGGCGCAGAACAAATTGCTGGAGCGCAAGGAGACCCGGGCGCGGCTCAGCAATAGCCTGGATCTATTGGGAGACGATTCGGGCAACGAAACAATTTGAGACCTTTGGGGTGCCAGACCCACAAAAGTGGACCTAAGTCCAATGGTGAGCCAGAGGCCCTGTCGGTAGCCTTCACAGCTATCAGTCACATGCCGTTCTTCTGGGCAAAAAAGCGCAGAGGTTTCTGGTTCACCGGAGCATTCTCATGTCTCAAATCGCCACCGTCGTTGCCGTGACCGGCACAGCCTTTGCGGTCGATGCCAATGGCAATCGCCGCGCCCTCAAAGCGGGGGACATTCTGCAAAAAGGGGAGGTGGTCCAGACCCCGGCGGGCTCCAGGGTGGAGCTGCTGATGGACGACGGCAAGGTGCTGGCCGTGGCGCCCGAGCAGAACATCAAGCTCGACGAAAGTGTTACGCAGACCGCCGAGCGCCCCACGGCGCAGGATGCCAGCGTGGCCCAGGGGACCATCGACACCGTGATCCAGGCGCTGGAGCGTGGCGGCGACCTGAGCGACCAGCTGGAAGCCACGGCGGCCGGCCTGGGTGGCGGCGGTGGTGGTGAAGGCGAGGGCAGCAGCTTTGTGCAGCTGCTGCGCATCTTCGAGGGGGTGGACCCTCTGGCCTATCTGTACAGCTTCACGCCCCAGTCGTCGCCGGACATCGATGTGAATCCGCTGGCGGTACTGGCGCTCGATACGCCCGCACCGGCGCCTGCGCCCGCACCGGCCCCCACGCCCGTGCCTCCCGCTCCGCCACCAGCCCCAAATCCTCCGGTGCCTGCACCCCCCCCACCACCTGCACCTCCCCCACCCGGCCCTCCACCTGTGTCGCCTCCTCCCCCTCCCCCATCGCCCGAGCCGGTGCGGGTGAACCTGAACATCACACTCGAAGAAGAGTCTGTTCCCTCTGGTCGCGGTAGCCGCAGTGTGAACGGTGTGATTGGCAATGATGAGGACGAAGGCCTCTACAGCTACCAGCAAGGGACGTTCGACTTGGGCGGTGGCAGCATTTTTTCCATCAGCGTGCCGGGCTTTGCGCCTGTGCCTGTCACGACAGAAGGCGTGACCATCTACTTCAATGCCTTGGGCCAACCCGTACCGCAGGGCGATCCGACGCCCCCGGCGGTCCTGCTGGTCATCACCTCCAGCGGTAGCTATACGCTGACGGTGGTCGGTCCGCTGCAGCATGCAAGCGGCCCAGACCTGCCTGCAGAGAACATGCTGTTCCTGCCCACGGTGACCATCAATGGTTTCACGGGCGAAGGTGGGGCGTTCACGGCCGAGGTGGGCATGTCCGTGCAGGACGACATCCCCGTGATCGATTCCAGCACCGAAGGCATCCCCACGCTCATGACCTCGGACCGTGGCGTGAACCAGGCCACCAACACCGGCGCCGAAGGAACCGAAAACAACCCACAAGGGCCCGACGCGGACACCGACAGCAACACCTTCAACGGCACGGCGTTTGTGGTGTCCTTTGGCGCCGATGGTCCCAAGCTGCGTCCTGGCGGAGGCAGTGAGGGTGAGGGAGAGAAGACGCCCGATGGCTACGCTTTTGCCTTCCAGATCGGCAACGGCGGCGCGACGGGACTGTATGCCACCGGCACCAACACCGAGATCATGCTCAGCGCCACCGGCAACCCCGGCGAAGTGGTGGGGCGCGACGGCAGTGGCAATGTGATCCTCACGCTGCAGATGGATCCGCAGACGGGTGCTGTGGTCATGACCCAGACGGGCGCCATTCGCCATGCCACGCCCGACGGCGTGGAAGGCGGGCAGGACGAGCTGCAGGCCATTGGCAAGGGCGTGCTTTCCGTGGTGCTGGCCGCCACGGACAACGACGACGACACCGTGATGGCCGCGCTGGACCTGGGTGGGCGGCTGCTGTTTGGCGACGACGTGCCGGTCTATCGCTACGGCAACGACGGGGAAGAATGGCCCGAAGAGGGCGGTGAAAACCAGTACCTGCAAGCAGGGCTGGAGCCCAGCCTGTCGCTGGACGCCGAGGAAGAGTCCGTGCGCGTCGATGGCAGCAAGATCGGCAACGACGAGAACGACCTGCCGCTCACCTCCACGGCCAATGGTGGGCTCACCCAGATCAATGGCGCCATCAACTGGGGTGCCGATGGTTTCGGCCAGCTCACCGGCGTGCGTGTGGGCAGCGGCGAAGGTGCCAGCGTGGTACCGGTCGGCCAGACCGTCTGGTTTGGCGCCGATGGCTCCGTGATTCCTTCGGGCCCCGGTGGTGCCCGGCCCGAGGGTGCTGCAGCCAGCTTGCTGGTGGAAGCCTCGGGCAGCTACACCCTGACCGTGCTGGCCACCATGAACCATGCGGCCGGTGGGACCGTGGTGCAGGGCGAAGATTGGCTCAACCTTGAAACCGTGCGCCTGATGGGCGAAGACGGCGACGGCGACCCCATCACCGTGGCCCTGGAGACCCGGGTGCAGGACGATGTCCCGGTGCACGTGAAGGTGCTGGGCGTTCCTGTGCCACTGCTTGCGCTGCTGGAAGAAGAGTCCGCATCGAACGGCGATGGCGGCGTGATTGGCAACAATGAAACCGGGTTCTTTGACCCGCTGAGCGCCTCCACCGGCAACCAGTCCATGACCGGTGTCGTGCGCTGGGGGGCTGACCAGTTTGGTGGTGTGGTGGCGGTGCGGATTGCGGGCCAGGAATATGCCGTGGGCAATGCAGGCGCCACGGTGTACCTGGACCGCGACGGCCAGCCCATTGCCGATGGCGACACCACAACGCCTCGCTCCGTGGCGCTGGAGATCGACGGAGCTTCCGGCGGTTACAGCCTGACGGTGATCGGACCTCTGAACCACGAGGCGGGCTGGGGCGAAAACCTGCTGCTGCTGCCCACGGTGACTTTCGTGGGGGTGGACGGCGACGGTGACCGCATCGGGGTGGACCTGTACGCCAAGATCCAGGATGACGTGCCCGAGCACGCCAAGGTGGACGGCAAGGTTGTCAAGCTCAGTGTCCTGGTGGAAGAAGAGTCGGTGCCCGTGTCGGGCGGCGGCACGCTGGGCAACAACGAAACCGAGAACCCTGACCTGAGCTACGTGAAGTCCGACGCCACGGGCTTCCAGGGCGCGGTGAAGTGGGGGGCTGACCAGTTCGGCGGCCTCACGGGCATCAAGGTGCAGACCGGGTTCTTGACCGAAAACAGTTACAGCCCGGTGAGCGGCGTGGTGACGGTGTACTTCGACCAGAACGGCAAGGCGCTGGCGGCAGGGGCCACCAGCGGCGCCGCTGTGCTGACGGTGAATGCAGAAACCGGGGCCTACCAGTTCCAGGTGCTGTCGGCACTCAAGCACTCCTCGCAGGGCGAGGATCTGCTGAACCTGCCCAGAATCATGTTCATGGGCCAGGACGGCGATGGCGACACCATCGGCGTGGAACTCAATGCATCGATCAAGGACGATGTACCCATCGTGACGGTGTCCGAAGCCGTGCCTGTGGCGGCACATGGTTTCACGGTCGAGTACAAAGGCGGCGAGGCGGGCTACAACAACAGCTTCGGCTACTACTTCAAGAATCCCGACGGTACGATCGACACCTCCAAAGGCGGCATGGTGCTCTGGGACAACGTCAAGACCGAGGGCAATGCGGCGGTGTCGCTGCCCACAGGGGTCACGGCGGACCAGATCGGTTTCTTCATCATTCCCAACGGGGACGGCCGCAACGGCACACTGGGAGATACGCAGGCCGTGTCCTTCCAGCAGGTCAACGGAAAGTGGACGGCCTTTGTAGGAGGCGTTGCCCTGTCGGGCGACGGCGCGCCGGTCTATTTCTCGGACCAGCGGCTCAACAGCGACGGCCAGTCGCATGTGCAGCAGACTCCCTCCGGAACCTCGGCCGGCCAGGGCAGCAAGGGCAACTTCAACTGGGAAGACCTCAAGATCACTTCCACCAGTTCGGACAAGGACTATGACGACGTCAACCTGAACCTGAACTGGAACGTGCCGCTGCTGGTGAAGGATGCCGAGGCCGATGCAGGCACCAGCTCTGACACGGACGGCAAGGCGCTTTCGGGCAGCTTCCAGTTCAGCTTCGGGGCGGACGGCGCTGCTGCCACGGGCAGCAAGACGTTTGGCCTGAGCGTGGGTGCCCAGGGGCAGGCATCTGCCCTGAAGGACACCGCAACGGGTTCTACCGTGCTGGTGAAGATGGAGGGCGGCGCAGCCGTGGGCTACATCCTCATCGGTGGTGTCCAGACCAATGTGTTCAAGGTCACGGTGGCCGGCGATGCGGCCAACAACGGCCAGGTGACGGTGGAGCAGTTCCGTGCGGTGGTGCACCCCACCAACGATCCGCACGAGATCGTCAACATCGGCGGTGGCGTGATCCAGCTGACGGCGCAGGCCAAGGACGGCGATGGCGACAAGTCCAACGTGGCCACTTACGACATTGGTCGGCAGATCAACTTCCAGGACACCGGGCCCGTGGCTGCGGACGATGCCCGCAACCTGGTGGCCACAGCCGGTGCCACGGGCACCACAAGCCATGCGCTGGGCAGCGTGCTCAGCAACGATGCCTATGAGGCCAAGGCCGACGGCGGCACTGCCAGTGTGGTGTTCACACGCTCTGGAGGCGACCGGTCGTACGACACCACCGATCTCACCGGCCCGTCGCTGGATGCCACGGGCACCATGGGTGCGCTCAAGATCACGACCGACGGTACCGTGTCCTACACCCTCGACAACCTCAAGGCCATGGCCCTGGGCGCCGGGGCCACGCTGACCGACCAGTTCAACTACCAGATGAAGGACGCAGACGGCGACACCGATGTGGCCAACGTGCGCGTGACGGTACAAGGCGTCAACGATGCGCCCGAGTTCGTGACCGGCAACGACCAGACGACCCAGATATGGATCGACAAGGACGGCGATGGCAACAAGGACGAAGGCGAAGTGTCGCGCTACTCCGGGGCGAACGCTGACCAGATTGCCGTGAGCGTGCAGGAAGACGCCCTGGCGCAGGGCAACCGCGAGAACCCCGGCCAGAGCACCACGGACTCCGCCAGTTTTGGCGTGGCGGACCCGGACATCGGCGACACCGTGTCGGTGCGCTTTGACACCACGGGCCCCTTGCCTGTGCTGACCTCCGGCGGTGTGGCCATCCAGTGGGTGCCCAATGCCGCTGGCACCGAACTCGTGGGCAAGGTGGGCGACACCGCCATCATCAAGGTGACCATTGGCGGCAGCTACGACAGTGGCTACACCAGCAATGTTGTTCTGCTGGGCCCGGTCGATCACGCCCGCCCGGCCGCTGGGACGAGCACCGACGGCGACGTGAAGGAGCTGAACTTCACCGTCATCGCCAACGACCGGCCCGCCAACCCGGCCACCGGCCTTACCGACTCCATGGCCCTCAAGGTCTCGCTGGAGGACGATGCACCCGTTGCGAAGCTGGTGGAGGGAACCTCTCAGGCCGTGGTGCTGACGGCGATGCTGGAGGAAGAATCTGCCATGCGCGATGGCGCGAAGATCGGCAACGACGAACGCGATGCCAGCGATCTCGTCAACGGAGCCCAGCTGGAGGCATCCACCGGCGTGCGCGTCATGACCGGGGCTGTCAGCTGGGGTGCGGATGGCTTCGGCAAGGTCACGGGTGTGCAGTTTGGTGGCGTCACCGTGGCCGTGGATGGTGTTTCCGGCGGCAAGGTGTATTTCAATGCAGCGGGCCAGGCGCAAACCGGCGCGACGGGAGCGGCTGCCGTGCTGGAGGTCAAGGCTAACGGTGAATACACGCTCACGGTGACCGGTGCACTGACCCACTCGGCGCAGGGCGAGGACACGCTGAACCTGGGCCGCGTGCAGATCGTGGGCGAAGACCGCGATGGCGACTCCATCGGTGTGGAGCTGGGTGTTAGCGTCAAGGACGACATCCCCGTCATCACCACGGTGGATCCCGACCCCGTTCCAGGCATCACGGTGCAACTGGTGGGCAGTGACGCCGGGTACAACAACACCTGGGGCTACTACATCAAGAATGGCAGTGGCGAGCCCACTGCCGGCATGGTGGTCTGGGACAACGTGAAGAACCAGCCGGTGACCAGCGTCACCCTGCCGCCCGGCGTGTTGCCTGGCCAGGTCGGCTTCTTCATGATTCCCAATGGCGACAGCCTCAATGGCGCGCTGGGCAACAACACCCCGGTGAGCTTCACCAAGGATGGTAACGGCCAATGGGTGGCGAACGTGGGAGGCTCTCCGCTCTCGGGCCAGGGGGCACCCGCGTTGTTCGACAACAGCAATTTGAATCTCGACGGCCTGTCGCATGTGAACACGGTGGCCGTGGGCTCCGTCACGGGCAATCAGAACTGGGAAGATATCTACGGTGGCGGTGACGGTGACTACAACGACGTCATGCTCAATGTCTCCATGCCGCTGCTGGTGGACGACAGCTTCCTGGATGTCGATGCGGAGTCCGATCTCGGGTCCACACGCTTCACAGTGAGCTATGGGGCAGACGGTGCCGCCACGCTGAACAGCAAGGTGTACGGCCTGGTGCTCAATGGCGGTGAAGGCAGCTCTTCGGGCTTCCGCGATACCGCGCTCTACTCCAACGGCCAGCCCTCGGATGTGCTGCTCAAGAGCGGCCCCGGCGGCTCGGTGATTGGCTTTGTGGTGGTGGATGGTGTGCAGAAAACCGTCTTCACGCTGTCCATCGATGCTGCCACGGGCGAGGTGACCTTCGACCAGCAGCGCACGGTGGTGCATTCCACACCGGGCGACTCGAACGAAGTGCAAGCGGGCATGGCGGGCAAGATTGGCCTGCAGCTCACCGCCGTTGACGGCGATGGCGATAAGGTCGATGCCAGCATCGACGTGGGCCGGATGCTGTTCATTGCCGATGATGGCCCGGTGGCTTTGGACGATACCGATGGCACGCAGTGGGTTGTGGACCGTTTGGAGGCCACAGGCAACGTGCTGACCGGTGTGGGCACCACCTCGGGCCTGGCCGGAAAAGACCAGCACGAAGGCATGCAGGACGGCGCCAAGGCAGAGGTGGTCCAGGTGCGCGCCGGTGCCGAAGGTGCGGTGTGGCCCCCCGGCACGGCTGTCGCCAGCGGCGGCAGCGCCACAGTGGCGGGCCAGTACGGCACGCTCACCATGGAATCCGACGGGGACTACACCTACACCGGCCACCAGACGACCATCCAGCTGGGTGGTGGGGTGGCAGTGCCTGCCGGGACCGATGCCTTCGACTACGGCAAGCCCTACACCACGAACCTGGGCGAGCAGCTCATCACCAACCCCAGCCCGGCGCAGACCGGCGGTGCCGTGGTCACCAGCCAGGGCAACGGCGCGGGGGTGGACGACCCGACCGAGCCCGTGCCGGGCGACGTGGGGGCGAGCACGCCCGAGCAGGTGGGGTATTCGCCCTCCCAGGGTACGGAAGCCCTGTCGGTGGACCTGGGCAAGATGGCGGTGCGGGCGGTGGTGGACATCTCCAACCTGTTCCAGAACGAATCGGGCCAGACGGGCAACAACGGCGAAACCGGCCGCTGGGAGGCTTTCGACGCCGCAGGCAACAAGGTGGGCGAGGGGATGATCGGCGGTTCGCTGTTCCAGAACGGCGCGAACGGCAGCGACCCTGTGCACCAGGGCCAGGTCGAGATCGAGGTGCTGGGTGCCGATGGCCACCCGATTGCCTTCCAGAACGTGGTGTTCTCTGGCGTGGACTACCTGGCGGGCGACAAAGGCAGCGACAGCTCAGATTATTTTGTGAAGGCCGTCAGCTTTGAAGAGTATGTGGAGACCGGCTCCAAGGACCAGTTCAGCTACCAGATGAAGGACGGCGATGGCGACACCGACAGTGCCACGCTGACCATCGACACGGGCCATGAGCTGAGTACCCAGGGCCTGGGTATGGTCTACGAAGACGGCCTGGCCACAGGCAATGTGGACAGCAGCCCGCACACCACCGACACCACAGGCACGCTGGGCATGGGCGGCGCCACCTACACGCTGGGGGTGCCGGTGCAGAAGATCACCTCTGCCGGCGACGAGGTGCGCTGGACGGTGTCGGGCGATGGCAAGACGCTGACGGGTGTGGCGGGGGCGGGCGCAGATGTGCGCACGGTGGCCGTGGCCACCATTGACGACAGCGGCCAGTACAAGCTGGAGCTGAAGGGCCAGGTGGACCACGCCTACACCGAAAGCGGCGAAGAAAACCTGTACCTGCAACTGGTGGCCAACAAGACCGAGGGCGGCGAGACCGAAGTGCAGGGCTTCAACATCAAGATCCAGGACGATGCGCCGGTCTACGTAGGAGGCACGCAGGACACGCTGGTCGCCAACAGCGGTGTGGGCGAGGTCGTCGCCGACCTGGGTGCCCGCGTCGGTGCCGATGTGGTGGGGGCGGACGTGAACATGGCCGCCACCACGACGGAGTCCGTGGGCGGCTCGTCGCTGCGCTATGTGTCCCTGTCTTACATGCAAGGGGGCTCGGTGCAGTCCACGGTGATGACGGTGGATGGCAACAAGGTGTATTACCAGGCCACCTCCGACGGCACCATCAAGGCGGTGTACGAAGACTGCGGGGAGATCAAGACGGCCTTCACGGTGGAAGGCGTGGTGAACGCCGATGGCACCACGAGCTATGTCACCAACATGGTGGCCGTGGCTGACAAGGTGCAGGTGGGAGTCACGGAAGTTCCTGGTGGCACAACAACGGTGTCCAAGACGGTGACCTTTGGCAACAGCACGCAGGACAAGGTGTACAAGCCCGACAACTACACCCAGTCGTCTTCTGGGGGCAAGGAGGACGCGGCGCGGTATGTGGATTCCGCCACGGGCGTTTACATGCAGATTTCCGCCGAGAAGGATAAGACCATCGTCAACGAGGTCGAGCGGCAGCGGGATGGTGATTGGGAGGTGAAGAAAGACGACACCACCTTTGGCCCTTCGACCAGCGGCGAGGACGTCAACTGGTCGTCCACGGGCGGCGGCAACGGTGGTGGGGGCTTTGGTGTGGGAGACAACTACATCGGCAACAAGAGTTCCGTGGGCGAAGAGGAAGACTCCCAGTCCGATGCCATCAAGGAAGGGGATGGCGCCGGGGAGCGGCTGGTCATCGAGTTCTTCAAGGCCGATGGAACCCGGCTGGCTGTGACCTCTGCGGGCTTCGAGCTGGACCACCTGGGCAAGAAGGAAACCGCCGTCGTCACTGCAGCCAACACGACCACGCCTGTGGGGTCGCCGATGGACATCCAGGGGACGACCTCGGGCAACAACACGAACAGCGGGAACGCCAGCGTGGAAACACCCGTCGGCGTGGACCCCAGCGGCACGACGACCTTCAACACGGTGCAGTTCGCGGCCAAGGACGGGACGGAGTACCGCGTGACGGACGCCATGACCTTGACCTACACCGAAACCGTGACCAAGCCCCCGGTCATTACGCCGGTCTACGCCGACCAGGTGTGGATCAACTTCCAGGCGGTGGTGGTGGATGGCGATGGTGACAAGCTGGCCGAACCCATCGACGTGAAGGTGGTGATTGATACCAACACTACGCTCGATGGTGACAAGGTGGACCTGTCCGATCCCGCCAAGGGCGGCCTGGCCATCAAGGGTGGCGATGCTTCCGAGACCATTGTGGGCAGTGCTGGCCACGACACTGTGCAGGCTGGCAAGGGCGATGACGTGGTCAAGGGCGGCGATGGCGATGACAAGCTCGACGGCCAGGCAGGCAACGACACGCTGGACGGCGGCAAGGGGAACGATACCCTGGTGGGCGGGAAAGGCAGCGACACACTCACTGGCGGGGATGGCGACGACACGATCAAGATCAACCTGGCGGACAGCACCCCCGGCGGCACCGACAAGGATGTCGTCAAGGACCTGGCCGAGGGCGACAAGATCGAGGTGGCCGACCTGCTGGCGGACGATGGTGGCGACCTGCTGGCCAGCCTGCCCCCCGCGGCCGTCGCAGGCGACACCACCGTCACGCTCGACAGCAACGGGCCTGCGGGCGGCGGCGCATCGCAGACGGTGGTGGTGGAAGACACCACGCCAGCAGCCCTGGCCGTGGACCTGGCCTTGGGGGCGCCCAGCGTGGCGACCATCGAGGTCAAGCCGAACGACGACTGACCACGCCACGTGCCTGGGACGGTGTTCCAGGCGCCTCCGGCCGCTGTGGCCCTTGCCTTCAGGCCCTTGCGCTTCGCTGCGTGAGGGCCTTTTCTATTGGGTTTTCAGTGGCGGTTTAAACAACGAAGTGCACGCAGCCCAAAGGTAGGCCCAGACAAGTAAGTGAAGATGACTTGTGTGACCTGCCAGTCAACCCAAGTGCACCATGAACTACACCCATCTGAGCCAAAGCGAACGTTACCAAATCCAATGCCTGCG
>NZ_LUKZ01000009.1:129732-334097 GCF_001633105.1 Acidovorax sp. GW101-3H11 | reverse complement strand
CAGCGAAGAGCAGGTGCTCCAAGCTGTGTACCGGCTCAACCACCGACCCCGCAGATGCCTGGGCTGGAAGACTCCGCATGAGGTGTTCCATGGCTACAAAGTGACGCCACTTACACTGGGGACTGGCGCACTTCGTTGTTGAAACCGCCAGTAAAAATGGCCGTCACCGCGCATGGGAGTAAGAGAGTTTGCTATCAATTTTGAATAATTGATGGATATTGGCTTCGGGCCCCGCTGGCGTACAAAAACGTTCGCGGTGACAGGGCCGATGCCTCGGCCATTGCCCTGCCGTTTAGCGGATGCCCGGCCCGGTGGCACCATCAAAGCCCAGCGATGCCAGCAGCGGCAGGTCGTCCCGCGACTCCACCCCCAGGGCGATGACCTGGATGCCAATCGCGTGGGCGATGTTGCACAGGCCCCGCAAGAACTCCTGATTGCCCAGGTTGTCGCCAATGCCGCGCACGTAGCTGGGGTGGACCTTGATGTAGTCCAGCCCCAGGTCGGCGAGTTTGTTGCCTTCGGTGAAGCGCTGGCCGAAATACTCGATGCCCACCCGGCAACCCAGTTGCTGCAGGGTGTGCGCCAGCTCCTTGAAGGCATCGAAGGCGCGGAACACGCCGTACTCGGGCACCTCGAACAGCAGGCGCGTGCACATGTCGGGGTAGGTGTGCAGCAGCTGGGTGAGTTCGTTGCGGAAGCGGAAGTCTGCAATGGTTTCTGCGGAGAGGTTGACCGCAATGTCTCCGGCCGAGCTGCGCAGGTGCTCGATGGCCAGGCGTACCACGCGCAGGTCGATGGGGGCAGTGAGGTTGAGGTGGGCCGCCATGGGCATGAAGTCGCCCGCCGACAGCAGCGCGCCCGAGGCATCGGCCACCAGGCGGATCACGCCTTCCTGGTGGATGGCGCCATCCCCGCTGCCGTCCACCACGGGGTAGAAAGCCAGCTGGAGCCTGCCCCCGCTCACTGCTTCGGTCAGCAGGGTGCGCCACTGTTCGGCAGGCCGCGCGTCGGCCGAGTGCGCGCCCTCATCCACATACATGCTGTTGGGCCCGAGGGACGCTGCGCGGGCCAGCGCCTCGTCGGCCCGGCTGAAGAGTTCGCCCAGGGGCTCCTGCCTGCGGTATCCCACAGCACCGATGTGGAACAAATCCGGCACCAGCGCCGACCAGTGGGGAAGCCACTGCGCGGACAGGCTGGCGAAGATGTCCTGTGCGGCCTCTTGCGGCGACGGTGTAGAGGGGCACAACACCCCGAACTCGCCACCTTTGAGCCGACCCGCCCGTTGGCCAGGCTTGCCCTCGCCGCTCTTGTACAGCACGGTGCCCAGGTGCTTGAGCAGCGCGTCGGCCTTCTGGTGCCCCAGCTGGGTGTTCAGCCCTTCGAGATCGGTCAGCCGCAGGATCACCAGGCTGCCTGCCGAGAGGAACTGCTCCCCTTCCAGCGCCTCCTGAAGGTGCGACAGGAAGTAGTCCCGGCTGGAAAGCCCGGTGACCGCATCGCGGTTGACTTTCTTGCGCAGGCCATCCAGGCGCGCGGCCTCTTCGCCGAACATCGACCGCAGGCGCGTGACCATGTCGTTCATGCCGCGCGCCACGCTGCGCAGCTCCGGCGTGCGGGGCTCGGCGATCTTGATGAAGCGCCGGTCCGCAATGGCCTCGGCCTGCGCCACCACATCGCGCAAGGGCTTGGTGATGCGCTTGATGGCCAGGGTGCCAACGCCACCGGCAACAACACTGCCCAGGACAAACCAGGCCAGCAGCTCCAGGGTGCCCGTCCACAGGCTTTGGTAGGCGTACTGGTCGTGGCTGGCGAGGGTGAGGGTGCCGTACTGTTTCCAGCCGTCCTGGATCTGGGCCCGGCCGGGCTCGGCATTCATGGGGATCAGCCGCGCAAACCAGGCCGGTGCACCCTGCAAGGAGCCGGAGAAGCTGCGTTCGACCAGCGTCTGCCCGGTGGGCGACACAATGCGGATGAAGCGGTAGTGCCCGGCGTCGAATTGCGCAGCCACCTGCAGCTCGACCGTCACGGGGTCTTTGTCCAGCTGCGACAGGGCCAGGGCCAGCGAGGTCGCGTTGTCGATGTTCTTGACCTGCAGCTGCTGCTGCAGGTAGTGCCGGGCAGACAGCACACTGACCAGCATGCTGCCCCCAAACGCAAGCGCCATGACCAGGCCGATGGCGAGCCAGAGTTGTTTGGTGAGTGACATGGTGCTGTATCTCCGAGAAAGGGCGCAGCGCTCAGAAGCCTTCTTGCCGCATGCGTTCAAGCACATCGCGCCAGCGCGACAGGCGGGCCGTCGGGTCTGCCGAAGAGGTGGTGGCGCCAGAAACCCAGAGGCCTTCGTTGTTGAAGCTGAAGACGGGCGAAAGATCGGTCCGGGACGATGCGGGCCGGATGGTGGTGATCAGGTTGTCCAGCACCATTGGCTCGTCGGCGGGGTTGGCGTAGTAGCCCAGCACCATGTGTGCTTCGCTTTTGGTGCTGCCGGCGCCACCGATCCGGGCGCGCACGTAGATCATGCGCAGCTTGGCGTTGGGCACGCCCATGTGCAGCAGCGTGATGTACTTGGCGATGGAGAAATCTTCGCAGTCACCGGCATTTCTTCCCATGAACTCCAGGGGCGTTGCCCAGTAGTCGTCCTGCTGCCAGACGGCAATATCGTTCTCGAACAGCATGCGCCGGTTGAAGAAATTGTTGACATGGGCAAGCTTCTCGGGCTCGCTCAGCTGGCTTCCTTCGCTCATCATGGCCCGCCAGGCAATGACAAGATCGGCGCCTTTGGCACCATAACGCTGCAGCGCCACGGCCTGGATCTTGTCGAGGTCAGGGGCGCTGAAAACCGCCCCCAGCACCAGGGCGATGGTGAACGCCACCAGCACCCGGAGCTGCGCAGTCACCCGGGGTATGTTCTGGAAAAGTGGCGGCAGGGAGGGCATGGAACGCGGGAAACGCGGCGGCTACCTTGCTGAAAAGTACCTTGTCGGGCCCGCAGTGGCTACTTTGTAAAAAAAAACTGTGCGAGTTTCAAGGTAAATGTTACGTTTCGATTCTGCACCACAAACGATTCGGAGTCGCCATGAAACTGCCTCTTACCCTGATCGCTGCCGCCGTTGTTGCCAGTACGGGCGCCGTTGCGCAAACACTTCCCGAAGGACTGGTTGAGGCGGCACGCAAGGCCGTGACCAACAACCCGGATGTGCAAGCGCGGTGGTTTGGCTTTCGCGCCGCCGACTCCGAGCGTGGGATTGCGCGGGCTGGCTTCTTGCCACAGCTGGATGCGGTGGCCAGCACCGGGCGAGAGAACCGTGTACGCCCCTCCGGGACCACGGGCTCTTATCACCACACAGGGGCTGCGTTGACGCTGAACCAGATGCTGTTCGACGGCTTCTTCACCAGCAACGAAGTCAAGCGCCTGGGGCACGCCAAGCTGACGCGCTACTACGAACTGGTGGAAGCATCAGAGACCGCAGCGCTGGAGGCTGTGCGTGCCTACGCCGATGTCGCGCGCTACCGGGAGCTGGTGGAGCAGGCCAAGCAAAATTACGTCGAGCACAAGTTGACCACCAACCAGATCGATGAGCGCACATCGGCCGGTGTGGGCCGCCGGGTGGACCTGGAGCAGGCAACGGGCCGCCTGGCTTTGGCGGAGTCCAACCTGCTGACGGAAATGTCCAACCTGCACGACGTCAGTGCCCGGTACCAGCGGTTGATCGGGGAGCTGCCGCCCGGCGCCCTGGCGCCTTTGCCCGAGGGCTTCAAGTTCACCACCCTGCCGCCCAAGACCGAGGACGTGGTCAGTTTTGCGCTGAACAACAGCCCGACCATCAACGCCGCGATCGAGAACATGCTTGCCAGCGAGGCGGGCATTGCATCGCAAAAAGCGGGTTTTGTGCCCCGGGTCGATTTCCGGGCCCGCCAGTCCTGGGACCGCAATCTGATCGGGGAGCAGGGGCGTTCACGCGACAGCACGGTCGAGCTGGTGCTGACCTACAACTTCTACCGGGGGGGCGCCGACAAAGCGCGGGAGCAACAGGCGGTTGAAAACAAGTTTCAAGCCCGTGAGTTGAAGGAAAAAGCCTGCCGGGATGTGCGCCAGACCACGGTGATTGCGTTCAATGACGTGCGGCGCTTGATTGAACAGATGACGTATCTGGACCAGCACCGGCTTTCCACTGAAAAAGCCCGGGAGGCCTATCGCCAGCAGTTTGATCTGGGACAGCGCACATTGCTTGACCTGCTCGATACCCAGAACGAAGCCTTCCAGGCCAGCCGGTCGTACGTCAATGCACGCTATGACCAGGTGGTAGCCCAGGCGCGCACATTGAGCGCCATGGGACAACTGCTCCCGGCACTCAACGTGACCCGCGCCGACATGCCTTCGCCCGCAGATGCCGGGCAGCAGCGCAGTGGCATCGATCCTGCAGAGCTGTGCCCTGCGGAGGCTCCGGTGGCGATCGTGGTGGACAAGGCCAAGGCGGTGGCAGACACGCCCGCCCGCCCCCGTACCGTCTTGCCGCCGCCCGCCGCCGCTGCGCCGGGCGCTCCTGCAGGCGCTGCAAAACCTGCGGCGAACCGCTAGCGGGTGAGGGGGGCATTCCCGGGGCTGACGCAGGTCGCCCCGGTGGGTGACGTGATGGCCGTGGGGGCTCAGACCCCGGCCGCGTGCGCCTGCTGGTCTGCGTGGTAGCTGCTGCGCACCATGGCGCCCACGGCAGCGTGGCTGAATCCCATCTTGTAGGCCTCTTCCTCGAACATCTTGAAGGTGTCGGGGTGCACGTAGCGGCGCACGGGCAGGTGGCTGTTGCTGGGCGACAGGTACTGGCCGATGGTCAGCATGTCGATGTTGTGTTCGCGCATGTCGCGCATCACCTGCAGGATCTCTTCGTCCGTTTCGCCCAGGCCGACCATGATGCCGCTCTTGGTGGGCACGTTGGGGTGCAGGGCCTTGAACTTTTTCAGCAGGTTCAGGCTGAACTGGTAGTCCGAGCCGGGGCGCGCTTCCTTGTACAGGCGGGGCGCGGTTTCCAGGTTGTGGTTCATCACGTCGGGTGGCGCGGCCTTGAGGATCTCCAGCGCGCGGTCGTCGCGGCCGCGGAAGTCGGGCACCAGGATTTCGATCTGCGTGGTGGGCGACAGTTCGCGGATGTTCTGGATGCATTCCACGAAGTGGCCGCTGCCGCCGTCGCGCAGGTCGTCGCGGTCCACGCTGGTGATCACCACGTACTTGAGCTTGAGCGCGGCAATGGTCTTGGCCAGGTTCAGTGGCTCGTCCTTGTCCAGCGGATCGGGGCGGCCATGGCCCACGTCGCAGAACGGGCAGCGGCGCGTGCACTTGTCGCCCATGATCATGAAGGTGGCTGTGCCCTTGCCGAAGCATTCGCCGATGTTCGGGCACGAGGCTTCCTCGCACACCGTGTGCAGCTTGTGTTCGCGCAGGATCTCCTTGATCTCGTAG
The DNA here is from genome assembly GCF_001633105.1 of Acidovorax sp. GW101-3H11. Taxonomy (GTDB): domain Bacteria; phylum Pseudomonadota; class Gammaproteobacteria; order Burkholderiales; family Burkholderiaceae_C; genus Acidovorax. The sequence goes on along the minus strand of NZ_LUKZ01000009.1, from coordinate 328,642 downwards.
AAGCGCGTGGTGGGGCTGCCTGCCTTCACACGGATCCAGTCGGGCTTCTTGAGCACTTCGCCCTGCTCGACCTTGATCGGAATGCGCGACAGCTTGGCGGCCGCCTTCTGCTTGGCCAGCGGGTTGTAGGCTTCGGTGGATTGCGCTTCGCGGACGACTTCAGGGGTGCTCATGGCTGTAGGCAGAGTTCAGGGCGCCAACCGGATGCTGAGCTGCTGGCCCAGCACCTGCGCGGCTTCTTCCCAGGTGGTGTTGACCCCGATTGTAGAAAGGTCCACTGTTTGCAAACCTGCGTAACCGCAAGGGTTGATGCGCGAGTAGGGTTCCAGGTCCATGGCCACATTGAGCGCCACGCCGTGGTAGGTGCAGTGTCGGCTGACCTTGATGCCCAGGGCGGCGATCTTGCCCAGGCCGTCGAAGTCGGGGGCTGGGGGGGCTTCGGTACCAGCGCGTTTCTGGGGCCGCTGGGGCAGCATGGCGTGGCTGTGGGGATCATGAAGGCGCACATAGATGCCGGGTGCGCCGCCCACGCGGTGGCCCGTGACACCAAAATGTGCGAGCGTGCGGATCACGGCCTCTTCCACGCGGTAGACATACTCTTTGACGAAATAGCCAGCGCGCTGCAGATCAATCAGCGGGTAGGCGACCACCTGGCCCGGGCCGTGGAAGGTGACTTGTCCGCCCCGGTTGGTGGCCACTACGGGGATGCTGCCGGGGGCGAGGACATGGTCACTTTTACCTGCCAACCCCTGTGTATAGAGAGGCGCATGCTCGCACAGCCACAGGGCGTCAGGCGTGTCGGGCGTGCGCGTGGCCGTGTAGTCCTGCATGGCCTGCACGGTGGTGGCGTAGTCCACCCTGCCAAGGATCTGGGGGTGAACAGGCACCGGCTTCGGGGGCGTGGGTGTGGACACGGGCCTACAGAACGACCTTGACCAGCGGGTGCGAGGACAGTGCGCGGTACAGGTTGTCGAGCTGTTCCCGGCTGGTCGCGGTGATGGTGATGGTTACTCCGAGGTAATTGCCCGCGCGGCTGTCACGCAGTTCAATGGTGCTGGCGTCGAAGGTGGGGTCGAACTGGCGGGCCAGCTCGGTGACCGCGTGCACAAAGCCGTCCACCTTGGCACCCATGACCTTGATGGGGAACCTGGAGGGGTATTCGATGAGCGAGTCTTTGCGTGGGTCGCTGGCCTGCTCGGCAAGGCCATTGGCGGGCGGTGGCGTGGTGGGTGTCATGGTGAAAAGCCCTTGGGTCTTTGCTTCGGTTTCTATAGCTGGCGGCGCTGCGCCATTGTGCGCCAGAGGCCTGATGGCGAGGTGCGAACCGCAGTTTTTGCGTGCGCCAAACCGGTGCAGGGCGGGCCGTTCTGTCGCGTCAAAGTCGTTGGCCTGTCACCACAACGGAGCATGCTCGCGCAGCGGTCGCACACCCGGTTTGCGGGTTTTTGCCGACTGCCATGGGTTTTTACTTATAATTAGAGGCTTTGTGAAAGTTGCAGTCTGTAACGCGGGCGTCATTCAACAATGAAAACAATCGCTCCTGAGACTGAAGCTGAGGCTGAAGAATCTGACTTCAAGCCCCTGACGGCCCAAGAGGCGGAGCAGTGGCGCAGTCGCAATCCTCCCATCTCGGTGTGGAAGGTGGTGGCGGGTCAGGCACTGGTTGGAACGCTGGTGGCCCTGGTGGCCTGGGTTCTGACAGGCCGGGCGTCGGTGGGCTGGTCTGCAGCCTATGGCGCCGTGGCGGTGGTGGTTCCGGCGGGTTTGTTTGCACGGGGGGTGTTTCGCCGCAAGGCGTCGTCCGATCCGCGTGCAGCCATGCTGGGGTTCTTTGGTTGGGAAATCGCCAAGATCGTGTTGACGGTGGCGCTGCTTGCAGCGGCACCCCGGCTGGTGCCGGACTTGAGCTGGATGGCCTTGCTGGTTGGCATGGTGATCACAATGAAAACGTACTGGGCGGCACTGTTGGTGCGGTCTGGTGTCCGAAAAACCGATTGATAGTTACAAGAGAGTTGTCCGATGGCCGCAGAAGCGCACGCTCCGACTGCAAGTGAATACATCGTTCACCACCTGCAGCATCTTCAGAACGTCAACCAGACCAAGATTGTTGATTTCACCGTCATCAACTACGACTCGATCATTGTGGGTCTGGTTCTGGGTGCCCTCACTCTTTTGATTCTGTGGTCCGCTGCCCGCAAGGCCACCTCCGGCGTGCCCGGCCGCTTCCAGGCCGCCGTGGAAATGCTGGTCGAGATGGTGGACAACCAGGCCAAGGCCAACATCCACAACGCCGAAAGCCGCAAGTTCATCGCCCCCCTGGGTCTCACGGTGTTCGTCTGGATCTTCCTGATGAACTTCATGGACATGCTGCCTGTGGACCTGCTGCCCGCCATCTGGGCCCAGATCTACGGTGCTGCGGGCCACGATCCGCACCATGCCTACCTGCGTGTTGTGCCCACGGCTGACCTCTCCACCACCCTGGGCCTAGCATTCGCCATCCTGATCCTGCGCTTCTGGTACAGCGTCAAGATCAAGGGCGCTGGCGGCTGGGCGCACGAACTCGTGTCGGCTCCGTTCGGCACCAGCAAGAATCCCATCTTCGCCCTGATCCTGGGCGTGGTGAATCTGCTCATGCAGATCATTGAATATGTGGCCAACACCGTATCGCATGGCATGCGGTTGTTCGGCAACATGTACGCCGGTGAACTGGTGTTCATGCTGATCGCCCTGATGGGTGGTGCAGCTGCACTGTCGCTGTCGGGTGTGCTGCTGCCTGTGGGCCACGTCATCGCTGGCACCATCTGGACGCTGTTCCACATTCTGGTGATCTCGCTGCAAGCGTTCATCTTCATGATGCTTGCGCTGATCTACCTCGGTCAGGCGCACAACGCGCACTAAACGGTTCCCTTTCGTTTCTCTTTCCTTTTCAACTTTTCTTTTTTAACTCAGGAGTCATCATGGAAAACATTCTCGGTCTCGTCGCTCTGGCTTGTGGTCTGATCGTTGGTCTGGGCGCTATCGGCGCTTCCATCGGTATCGCACTGATGGGTGGCAAGTTCCTCGAATCGTCGGCACGTCAGCCTGAGCTGATCAACGAACTGCAAACCAAGATGTTCATCTTGGCCGGTCTGATCGACGCTGCGTTCCTGATCGGTGTTGCTATCGCTCTGCTGTTCGCCTTCGCCAACCCCTTCGCTTCCACGTTCTTGGCCAACCTGCCCAAGTAATTCCCACTCAACGCCACTCTAGAAAGGTGTTGCCGTGAGTATCAACGCGACCCTGTTCATTCAGGCCATCGTCTTCCTGATCCTGGTGTGGTTCACGATGAAATTCGTGTGGCCCCCGATCGCGAAGGCGTTGGATGAACGAGCCCAGAAAATCGCCGAAGGCCTCGCTGCTGCCGACCGTGCCAAGTCCGAACTGACCGCTGCCAACCAGCGCGTCGAGAAGGAACTGTCACAGGCACGCAACGAAACGGCCTCGCGTCTTGCGGACGCCGACCGACGTGCCCAGGCCATCATCGAAGAAGCCAAGGCACGCGCCACGGAAGAAGGCAACAAGATCGTTGCTTCCGCCCGTGCCGAAGCCGAGCAGCAAACGGTGCAAGCCCGCGAAGCCCTGCGTGAGCAGGTCGCTGCGCTGGCCGTCAAGGGTGCAGAGCAGATTCTCCGCAAGGAAGTCAATGCCGGCGTTCACGCCGACCTGCTCAACCGCCTGAAGACCGAGCTGTAAGGGGACACACATGGCTGAACTCGCCACCATTGCCCGCCCTTACGCCGAAGCCCTGTTCAAGGCCGCTACTGCGGGTGCGGGCATGGACCTGGCCAGCACTGCTGACTGGGTCGATGAACTGGCGGCCATTGCCGCCAACCCCCAGTTGCGCCAGCTGGCGGACAACCCCAAGGTGACGGCAGACCAGGTGTTTGCCGTCTTCACGGGTGTTGCGCGTTCGGCTTTGCCTGATACGGCCAAGAACTTCCTGCGCACGGTCATCGACAACGGGCGCCTCGCCGCGCTGCCGGAAGTCGCTGCACAGTTTCGTGCCCTCGTGAATGGCCGCAGCGGCTCTTCGGATGCTGTGGTGCACAGCGCCTTTCCGATGGACGCTGCCGCACTGGCCGATGTCGGCTCTGCGCTCGAAAAGCGCTTTGGCCGCAAGCTCAACCTCACTGCTCAGCTGGACCCGTCCCTGATCGGTGGCATTCGCGTAGTGGTGGGTGACGAGGTGCTGGACACTTCGGTCAAGGCCCGTCTTGAACAAATGAAAGCGGCCCTCACCGCGTAAGCGCGGCGAGGACAGCGAACCAAAGAAAGAAGGAAAGAGTCATGCAACTCAATCCCGCAGAAATTTCTGAACTCATCAAGAGCCGCATCGAAGGTCTGGCCGCCAGCAGCGATATCCGCAACCAGGGTACCGTGGTGTCCGTGTCCGACGGTATCGTGCGCGTGCACGGCCTGTCGGACGTGATGGCTGGTGAAATGCTTGAGTTCCCCGCCACCAAGGACGGCCAGCCCTCCTACGGCCTGGCCCTGAACCTGGAGCGCGACTCCGTCGGCGCCGTGATTCTGGGTGAGTACGAGCACATCTCCGAAGGCGACACCGTCAAGTGCACGGGTCGCATTCTGGAAGTGCCCGTGGGCCCCGAACTGGTCGGCCGCGTGGTGAACGCCCTGGGCCAGCCTATCGACGGCAAGGGTCCCATCAACGCCAAGCTCACCGACGTGATCGAAAAGGTCGCTCCGGGCGTGATCGCACGTAAGTCCGTGGACCAACCCCTGCAGACCGGCCTGAAGTCCATCGACTCCATGGTGCCCGTGGGCCGTGGCCAGCGCGAGCTGATCATCGGTGACCGCCAGACCGGCAAGACGGCCGTCGCCATCGACGCCATCATCGCCCAGAAGGGCCAGGGCGTGACCTGTATCTACGTCGCCATCGGTCAGAAGGCTTCGTCGATCAAGAACGTGGTGCGCGCACTGGAACAAGCCGGTGCCATGGAATACACGATCGTGGTGGCCGCATCGGCCTCCGAATCGGCAGCCATGCAGTATGTGTCGGCCTACTCCGGCTGCACGATGGGCGAATACTTCCGCGACCGCGGCCAGGACGCCCTGATCGTTTATGACGACCTGTCCAAGCAAGCCGTTGCGTACCGTCAAGTGTCGCTGCTGCTGCGCCGCCCACCAGGCCGCGAAGCCTACCCTGGCGACGTGTTCTATCTCCACAGCCGCCTGCTCGAACGCGCAGCCCGCGTGAATGCCGACTACGTCGAAGCCTTCACCAAGGGTGAAGTCAAGGGCAAGACCGGTTCGCTGACCGCACTGCCGATCATCGAAACGCAAGCGGGCGACGTGTCCGCCTTCGTGCCAACCAACGTGATCTCGATCACGGACGGCCAGATCTTCCTGGAAACCAGCCTGTTCAACGCCGGTATCCGCCCCGCCATCAACGCCGGTATCTCGGTGTCGCGCGTCGGCGGTGCAGCCCAGACCAAGCTGGTGAAGAACCTGTCCGGCGGTATCCGTACCGACCTGGCCCAGTACCGTGAACTGGCTGCGTTCGCGCAGTTCGCTTCCGACCTGGACGAAGCCACCCGCAAGCAGCTGGACCGCGGTGCCCGCGTGACCGAACTGCTCAAGCAGGCACAGTACAGCCCCCTGTCCATCTCGCTGATGGGCGCGACGCTGTTCGCTGTGAACAAGGGCTTCATGGACGACATCGACGTCAAGAAGGTTCTCGACTTCGAACACGGCCTGCACCAGTTCCTGAAGACCAGCCACGCCGCACTGCTGGCCAAGCTGGAACAGGCCAAGGCCATGGACAAGGATGCTGAAGCCGAATTGACCGCTGCTGTCGCTGCGTTCAAGAAGTCGTTCGCTTAATCCGGACGAGGAGCCATCATGGCAGCAGGCAAGGAAATACGCGGCAAGATCAAATCGGTGGAAAACACCAAGAAGATCACCAAGGCCATGGAGATGGTGGCTGCATCCAAAATGCGCAAGGCGCAGGAACGGATGCGGGCTGCCCGTCCCTACAGCGAGAAGATCCGCAACATTGCAGCCAACCTCGGCCACGCCAATCCCGAATACGTGCACGCGTTCATGAAAGTGAACGATGCCAAGACGGCTGGCGTGATCGTGGTGACGACCGACAAGGGCCTGTGTGGCGGCATGAACACCAACGTGTTGCGTGCCGTGACGACCAAGCTGCGTGAGTTGCAAGGCGCTGGTGTCTCGACGGAGGCTGTGGCCATTGGCAACAAGGGCCTGGGTTTCCTGAACCGTGTCGGCGCCAAGGTGGTTTCGCACGTGACGGGCCTGGGCGATACGCCCCATCTGGACAAGCTGATCGGCCCCGTGAAGGTGCTGCTCGACGCCTACGCAGAAGGCAAGATCAACGCGGTGTACCTGAGCTACACCAAGTTCATCAACACCATGCGCCAGGAATCGGTGGTGGAGCAGCTGCTCCCCCTGTCGTCTGAGCAGATGCAGGCCGAGAAGACAGAACATGGCTGGGACTACATCTACGAACCCGATGCCCAGACCGTGATCGACGATCTGCTGGTTCGCTACGTCGAATCCCTGATCTACCAGGCCGTTGCGGAAAACATGGCGTCCGAGCAGTCGGCACGCATGGTGGCCATGAAGGCCGCTACCGACAACGCCGGCAGCGTCATTGGCGAGTTGAAGCTGGTCTACAACAAGACGCGCCAGGCAGCGATCACGAAAGAACTTTCGGAAATCGTGGCTGGCGCCGCTGCTGTGTAAGCAGCTCAACCAACATCTAAATTGGAGCGAAAAATGGCTCAAGTGCAAGGCAAGATTGTTCAATGTATCGGCGCTGTGGTGGACGTTGAGTTCCCGCGCGACCAGATGCCCAAGGTGTATGACGCTCTCAAGCTCGAGGGCTCTGCCCTGACGCTGGAAGTGCAGCAGCAGCTGGGCGACGGCGTGGTGCGTACCATTGCCCTCGGCTCGTCGGACGGCCTGCGTCGTGGCCTGATGGTCACCAACACGGCCAACGCCATTACCGTCCCCGTGGGTAAGGCCACCCTGGGCCGCATCATGGACGTGCTGGGCAACCCCATCGACGAACGTGGTCCCGTGAGCCAGGAGCTGACGGCCTCCATCCACCGCAAGGCCCCTGCGTACGACGAACTGTCGCCTTCGCAAGAGCTGCTGGAAACCGGCATCAAGGTGATCGACTTGGTCTGCCCGTTCGCCAAGGGCGGCAAGGTGGGTCTGTTCGGTGGTGCCGGCGTGGGCAAGACCGTGAACATGATGGAACTCATCAACAACATCGCCAAGGCCCACTCAGGTCTGTCGGTGTTCGCTGGTGTGGGCGAGCGTACCCGCGAAGGGAACGACTTCTACCATGAAATGGCCGATTCCGGCGTGGTGAATCTGGAGAAGCTCGAAGAGTCCAAGGTCGCCATGGTGTACGGCCAGATGAACGAGCCCCCAGGCAACCGTCTGCGCGTGGCGCTGACCGGCCTGACCATCGCCGAGTCCTTCCGTGACGAAGGCCGTGATGTGCTGTTCTTCGTGGACAACATCTACCGCTACACGCTGGCCGGTACCGAAGTGTCCGCTCTGCTGGGCCGTATGCCCTCCGCCGTGGGCTACCAGCCTACGCTGGCCGAAGAAATGGGCCGCCTGCAAGAGCGTATCACCTCGACCAAGGTCGGTTCGATCACTTCCATCCAGGCCGTTTACGTGCCCGCCGATGACTTGACCGACCCATCGCCTGCCACGACCTTCGCCCACTTGGATTCCACTGTGGTGCTGTCGCGTGACATCGCTTCGCTGGGTATCTACCCTGCCGTGGATCCTCTGGACTCCACCAGCCGCCAGCTGGACCCGAACGTTGTGGGCGAAGACCACTACGCCACGGCCCGTGCGGTGCAAGGCACGCTGCAGCGCTACAAAGAATTGCGCGACATCATCGCGATTCTGGGCATGGACGAACTGGCTCCCGACGACAAGCTGGCCGTGGCCCGCGCGCGCAAGATCCAGCGTTTCCTGTCGCAGCCTTTCCACGTGGCCGAAGTGTTCACGGGCTCCCCAGGCAAGTACGTTCCGCTGTCGGAAACCATCCGTGGTTTCAAGATGATCGTGAACGGCGAGTGCGATCACCTGCCAGAACAAGCGTTCTACATGGTCGGTACCATCGACGAAGCCTTCGAAAAGGCCAAGAAGGTGGCCTGATTGCCCGGTGGCTGAGCGGCCCACAGCGGCTCAGCCCTCTGCAATCAAGCAACCCATCTTTTCCTAGGAGCAATGATGAACACCATCCACGTTGATGTGGTCAGTGCCGAAGAGTCCATCTTCTCCGGTGAAGCACGTTTCGTCGCGCTGCCTGGCGAGGCTGGTGAGCTGGGCATCTATCCCCGCCACACCCCGCTGATCACGCGCATCAAGCCCGGCTCGGTGCGCATCGAGATGGCCAACGGTGACGAAGAGTTTGTTTTCGTGGCCGGTGGCATTCTGGAAGTGCAGCCCAACTGCGTGACCGTGCTGTCCGACACCGCCATCCGCGGCAAGGACCTGGACGATGAGAAGGCCAATGCGGCCAAGGCATCGGCTGAAGAAGCACTCAAGAACGCCAAGAGCGAGCTGGACCTGGCCAAGGCCCAGTCCGAACTCGCTGTGATGGCGGCCCAGATTGCGGCGCTGCGCAAGTTCCGCCAGAAGAAATAATCCAGCCACTGTGCTTGGAGCAAAAAACCCGGCTTGGCCGGGTTTTTTTATGTCTGGCGCGGTGGCGGCAAGCCGAGGCATGGGCCTCAAAGCAAGGGGCTAGGCCTCACGCGGTGCGTGCCAAAGGGGTCACTGCGTCCGCGTGTCGCTTCGGTTTCGGTTTCGGTTGACGGGACTTGTCTGCTGCCTGCAATTGCACGCAAACCTGCGTAAAAGACGTCAAAGAAAAAAGGCCGGAACCCTGTGAGGGCTCCGGCCTTTTTTATGGCATTTGCACTTCGCGACCAGCCTGCACAGGCCGGTTGGAATTACATGGCGCTGAATTCGCCCGAAGGGATCTGGCCGGTGCGCAGAGCTTCAGCAGCCTGGGCACGCACAGCGGCACGGTCAGCCGTGGACTTGTAGGTCACCACGCGCGAACCTGCTGGTTCGATGCTGCGGGTCTGGGCCACGGTAGCGGCTTCAGCAGCCACTTCAGCGCGGGTGCGGTTCGTGTCGAACTTCAGGGCAAATTGCGAGCTGTCGGCTTCATCAGCGTGGGCGCCGAAGGCAGAGAAAGCAGCCACAGCGGCGATGGAGAGGATGCGAGCGGTCTTGTTCATGGTGAAACTCCGGTGAAATTCAAAAAANGGTCTTGTTCATGGTGAAACTCCGGTGAAATTCAAAAAAGAGGGATGTACTGGGCAATACGAAACAGGAAGAGCGGTGGATTCAGCGAATCAGGCGCTGACCAATCAACCACGCTCGCCGTAAGCGATCTGGCCGGTGCGCACAGCGTCGGCAGCCTGGGCACGCACAGCAGCGCGGTCGGCGGTGCTCTTGTAAGTCACGACACGCGAACCTGCGGGTTCGATCGAGCGGGTCTGGGCGACGGTGGCGGCTTCGGCGGCCACTTCGGCGCGGGTGCGGTTGGTTTCAAACTTCGTGGCGAACTGCGAAGCATCGGCTTCGTCAGCGTGGGCACCAAAAGAGGCGAAAGCAGCGACAGCGGCGATGGAGAGGAAACGTGCGGTGTTGTTCATGATGGATAAGTCCTTTAAAAAAAGCGTCTCAAAAAAACCAGGAGGAAAACAAAACAAAAACTGCTTCAACCCTGGGTTCGGTGAGTCGCCTTGCGGGTTCGGNCCGTCAGCGTGGGCACCAAAAGAGGCGAAAGCAGCGACAGCGGCGATGGAGAGGAAACGTGCGGTGTTGTTCATGATGGATAAGTCCTTTAAAAAAAGCGTCTCAAAAAAACCAGGAGGAAAACAAAACAAAAACTGCTTCAACCCTGGGTTCGGTGAGTCGCCTTGCGGGTTCGGCTCATCGATGGGTTGAACTGTACGCCGATGGTGTTCAGAGAAAAACCACCTAGTCGCGAACTGACTGTTCCAGTATTTGAAACAATGCCGCATGGCGTGGGCAGGCAGAAAAAAAGCCCGTGGCTCCTTTCAGAACCACGGGCAGGGCGGGCGCAAACCCTCAGAGGCTGTTCAAAGGCGGAGATTTTTTGGCTGCACGCAGGAGCGGCGCGCAAATGCCCCGGTCTTCGCCTCTCAGTACAGGTACACCGCACCCGCGTTGGTACGGCTTTCGTCGGCCTGGTTGCCACCAATGCCGTTCGATCCACCGTCTTCCGTCGAAGCCCCGACCGCCAGCGTGTTGCCGTCGCCCGACAGCGCCACCCGGCCGCCAAAGCGGTCGCCGCTGCCGGTGTTCGGTGCCTTCACATAGGCTTGCTGCGCCCAGGTGCCTGCGGTGCGGCGAAACACCAGCACGGCGCCCGCATCGGCGGCCGTGGTGTCGGCCTGGTTGCCGTTGAAGCCCGTGGCGGCGCTGTTGTCGCGGTACGAGGGCACCACCAGCGTGTTGCCATCGCTGGACATGGCGAGGTTGTTGCCAAAACGGTGGGGCGTGCGGGTGTTGGAGGCCTTCAGGTAGGCCTGCGGCTGCCAGGTGCCGCCTGCGCGGGTGTAGACAAACACGGCCCCGGAGTTGAGCGCGAGGCTGTTGCTGGCAGGGGGCACCACATACACGCCCGTGTGGTCGCTGCTGTCCCCATCCATGCCCACGGCCAGCGTGTTGCCGTCCCCCGACAGCATGACCGCCACGCCAAAACGGTCCAGCGCCAGCGGGCTGGGGGCCTTGAGGTAGGCCTGCTGCGCCCAGACCCCAGCCGTGCGCTGGAACACATAGGCAGCCCCGGCGTCCTGCAAAGAGTCGTCGGCCGGGGTGGCGGCCGAGGCGCTGCGCTCAAAAAACGCGCCCACCGCCAGCGTGTCGCCGCTGCCAGACAGGCTGAGGTAGATCCCGAAAAAGTCCCCCGCGCCCGCATTGGCGGCTTTGATGTAGCCCTGCTGCGCCCAGCTGGTGCCGGTGCGGCTGAACACATAGGCCGCGCCGGACGACGCAAATGCCGCATTACCGTGGGTGCCAGTCAGGTCCCCGCTCTCGTAGTAGGCGCCCACAGCCAAGGTGTTGCCATCGGCCGAGAGCGCAACAAACGAGCCGAACAGGTCGAACGCAAACGTGTTGCTGGCCTTGATGAAGGCCTGTTGCGACCAGGTGCTGCCCGAGCGGGAATACATGTACACCGCGCCGGAGCTGCTGGCGAGGTTGTTGCTGGGGGGCATTGCCGCAAAGGTTCCTGTCTGGTCGCCGCTTTCACCGTCCGCACCAATGGCCAGGGTATTGCCGTCGGCCGACAGGGCTACGGCGTTGCCAAAGTAATCGTTGGCCTCGCCCCCCGGTGCAGTGATGCGTGCCTGTTGCGACCAGGTGCTGCCGGTGCGGGTGAAGACATACACCGCGCCCGTGTTGCCAGCTTCGCCATAGGCCCCCACCGCCAGCGTGGTGCCGTTGGCGGACAAGGCCACCCGGTTCCCGAACCGCGCTTCGGCTGCGGTGCTGGCGGCCTTGAAATAGCCAATGGCCTGCACCATGTCTGCCGCCACTGGGGCCGACGGGGCGCTGCACCCGCTGATGTTGCAGGCCCGCACCGTGTAGGTGGCGTTCAGCCGCTGGTGCAGCAACACCGGCACCGCATGCGCCAGCGCAGTGGTGGCGGTGGAACCGATCTGCGCGGCCGCCAGCGGGCCCGCACCATCGGGGTCTTCGTGCACGGTGTAGCTGGTGGCATGGGTGGCCGGTAGCCATGAGAAGTTCAACGCCTTTGCCCCGTAGGTGATGCCCAGGCCCAGGGGGGCGGCGGCGATGGGTGGAGGCGGCGGAGGCGGTGGGGGCACATCGATCGTGCGGCAGGTCACCCGCACCTGCGTCACCGGTGCCAAGGCCACACCGGTGGCGCTGTTGGCCTCGCAGAACTGGTCTACGGGCTGCACCTGCACGGCCACCGAATAGGTGCTGCCATGGGGCACGGCCAGGGCAAAGCGAAATGATCCGTCAGCTGTCAGCGCCAGGTCAGACGTGCCATTGAGCCGCAGGGTCAGCGCCCCCGCCAAGCCCATCACCGTACCGCCCACCGCATAGGTGTTGGCAGTGCAGCGGACCAGCACATTGGTGACCGGCCCTGCCACCACGCCCGTGCCGTTCTCCACCAGGCAGGTCTGCCCGATGGGCTGGGTGCGCACCACGATGTCGTAGGCTTCGCCATGCGCCACCTGGGTGGCGTAGCTGCCGCTGGCGGTGATGGTCAACTCCCCGCGTGTGCCATTGGCAAGCACCAGCACGCCCGCAAGCCCGGACACCTGGCCGCCCACCGGGTGCAGCACCGCTGCAGGCGGCGGGGCGGGCACGGCGTCGCCGCCTCCCCCACCGCAAGCCGCCAGCACACCAGCGGCCACCCCCACCAGCCAGCGGGCCGCCCTGCGGCGGATGCCCGCAAGTGCCCCAGGCAGCCCTATGGTGTGTGGCAACCCATGGTGCAAAACCCACGCGCCCTTCCGGCGCTGCGGGCAGGGGGTTTCGGAGTGAAGGGGGGCAGATCGAGGCATCAAAGGTTCTCCGCGCACAGGACAGGGACGTTGGCCCGGCAGGCCACCAGGCACTCTAGTTTTTGCAGCCCCATCCACCCACCCCACCGAAGCGGGGTTGACAAGCGGGGCTGCGGCCTGCCCCTTTCACCTTTCCCTTTCAGTTCTGCGGCCCGCTGCCGATAAACCCTGGATAAAACCAACGAGAAAAAACCACCCATGAGTGTTGTCGGCCTGTCCAGCCTTCCCCCCGCGCTGGCAACGGCGTGGAGCCCCACAGTGGCCCCCGCCCCATCGGCAGCTAAGCTCCCAGTAGCAGCGCAGCCAGTGCTGGTCACCCCACAAAAACCCGCCGCACCCAGCAGCAGCACCAACAACATCGCCAGCGCCGCCGTGCAGGGCAACCAACGCTTTCTGCACATCACGCAGATGCCAGGCAGCCTGGATGTGGCCCCCGCCACCTACGAAGCACTGCTGGACATGCAGACCCGGGGCGGGCGCATGCAGGTGTGGGAACAAGCCCCCGACAACGCCCTGGCCGAGGTGATGGGCCGCAACGCCAGTGGCACCACGCAGCAGGGCCGCCTGGCGGGCCTGGGCTCTGCGCTGCTGGGGCAAGTGGCCAGCACGGGCGCGAGCTACCGGCAAACCGTGGTGGACATGGCTGCCGTCGCTTCACCCGACCGGGTCCAGGGCAAGGCCATGGATGCGCTCTGGTCCTTCAAGAGCCGCCCCAGTGGCAGTGTGGAACTCTCCATCGAGACGCGGTCTGGCGCCCGGGTGCGCCTGTCCATCCACGACCAGCGCGAGCCCAGCGCCTCCGGCGCGGGCATGTCGGTCGAGATCGTGGTGGAGGGAGAACTCAGCGTGCAGGAGCGCGAAGCACTCCGCGCCCTGGCCAGCGGATTCGACAAGGCGGTGCAGGGGCTGTCGGGTGACGACCCGAAGCTGGATGTGGAAGAACTGCTGCAGTTCGACAGCAAGGCGTTCACCCGGCTGGAACTCCAGACGGAGATGTATGGCAAGGACAGGGACGGCAACCGGGTGTTGACGCTGGGCGCGCAGATTCAGGTCGATGGAGACCGGCGCGCGGTGCAGCTGCGAAGCCGTGACGGCGTGGTGAAGATGGCAACCGACCTGCGCCAGCCCGCACAATGGGGCACGGATGCGCAAAGGGCCAACGCTGTCGAGCACTACCTGGGCCGCATCGACAAGGCGGCAGAACGCGGCCAGGCCAAACAGCCCCTGGTGGACCTGTTCAAGTCCAGCTTTGCCGCCATGCACAGCCGCTACGACGCCCCCCACACAGGCGTTGGCCTGAAACCCGGCACCGCGCTGCACACCCAGCCCGGCACCTTCGGCGAAGAAGACCAGGGCCTGCTGACGGGCCTGGCGGACTTTGACGCCAGCATCACGGCCACCACGCGGGCCACCAACCCGCGCCGCACGCAGGAACTCGACACCTTCCACTACACGCTGAACCAATCCACCCACATCACGGGCAGCTCCAGCCGCAACCGGGCTGTCAGCCAGACCCAGACCGCGCAGCTCGTGGCCTCTTACCACCAGTCCCTGCTGGTGTCGGCCGCACCCCGGCTTGACACCACCTCGGCATCGCAGAACTACCTCTACAACAAGGTGGACGACAGCAGCAGCACCGAAGTGCACCTGGCCTATGACAATGGCGAGGCCATCCGCGCCACCGTCACCCAGTCCACGTCCCGCGCGCTGCACACGCTCCGGGTGGAAAACAACCAGGTCACCGGCGACAGCACCACCGCGCCCGGGCCGCAGTCCCGGCACACCGACCTGCTCCCCTTGCTCAAGCGGCTACAACTGCAGCGCCAGCAGGACGCCCAGGAAGCCGACGACACCGCACGCCGCGAGCGGCAGGAAACCCTGCAGACCTGGCACACGCAAGTTTTGCAGGGCCTGTGACGGTCGCCCTGGCAACGCGCCCAGCGCCTGCCACCGGGCGCCTCAGCCGCTGCCCCCGGGCGGCGGCGTTCTGCACGCCTTAGCCCCCTTTTTTAACCCCCCAAACCCCCAGGCGTCTGCAGGGGGTGTCTTGAAACGGCCACAAATGCCCGTATCATTAGCACTCACTGCAGACGAGTGCTAACACCACCCCGCCTGCCGGAAGTTTGGGAGCGCCTGGATACCCGGGCGCTGAGTACGTCAGCTTTTTTACTGAAAACAGGAGCATTGCAATGAACCTTCGCCCTCTGCACGATCGCGTGATCGTCAAGCGTATTGAAAGCGAAACCACGACCGCCTCCGGCATCGTGATCCCCGACAACGCTGCTGAAAAGCCTGATCAAGGTGAAGTGCTGGCCGTGGGCCCTGGCAAGAAGAACGACAAGGGCGACGTGGTTGCCCTGAACGTGAAGGTCGGCGACCGCGTTCTGTTCGGCAAGTACTCGGGCCAGACCGTCAAGGTCAATGGCGACGAGCTGCTGGTGATGAAGGAAGACGACCTGTTCGCCGTGGTCGAGAAGTAATTCCTTCTCCCTCGTTTACTCACTTTTTCATAGCTGCTAGCGCATACTGGTTAGGCGCAAGCAGCCAATTTGAATCAAATTTTAGGAGCCAAACATGGCAGCAAAAGACGTAGTTTTCGGCGGCGAAGCCCGCGCTCGCATGGTTGAAGGCGTGAACATCCTGGCCAACGCAGTCAAGGTCACGCTGGGCCCCAAGGGTCGCAATGTGGTGCTGGAGCGCTCGTTCGGCGCCCCCACCGTGACCAAGGACGGTGTGTCCGTGGCCAAGGAAATCGAACTCAAGGACAAGCTGCAGAACATGGGCGCCCAGCTCGTGAAGGAAGTGGCCTCCAAGACCAGCGACAACGCTGGTGACGGCACCACCACCGCCACCGTGCTGGCACAAGCCATCGTGCGCGAAGGCTTCAAGTACGTGGCCGCTGGCATCAACCCGATGGACCTGAAGCGCGGTATCGACAAGGCTGTGGCAGCCCTGGTGATCGAGCTGAAGAAGGCTTCCAAGCCCACCACCACCTCCAAGGAAATCGCCCAAGTGGGTTCGATCTCCGCCAACTCCGACGAAACCATCGGCAAGCTGATCGCTGACGCCATGGACAAGGTCGGCAAGGAAGGCGTGATCACCGTGGAAGACGGCAAGTCCCTCGACTCCGAACTGGACGTCGTGGAAGGCATGCAGTTCGACCGTGGCTACCTGTCGCCCTACTTCATCAACAACCCAGAAAAGCAATCCGCCATTCTGGACAACCCCTTCGTGCTGCTGTTCGACAAGAAGATCAGCAACATCCGCGACCTGCTGCCCACGCTGGAGCAAGTCGCCAAGGCTGGCCGTCCCCTGCTGATCATTGCCGAAGAAGTTGACGGCGAAGCCCTGGCTACGCTGGTGGTCAACACCATTCGCGGCATCCTGAAGGTTGTGGCTGTGAAGGCTCCTGGCTTCGGCGACCGCCGCAAGGCCATGCTGGAAGACATCGCCATCCTGACGGGCGGCAAGGTCATCGCTGAAGAAGTGGGCCTGACGCTCGAAAAGGTGACCCTGGCCGACCTGGGCCAAGCCAAGCGCATCGAAGTGGGCAAGGAAAACACCATCATCATCGACGGCGCTGGCGCTGCCGCTGACATCGAAGCCCGCGTCAAGCAAGTGCGCGTGCAGATCGAAGAAGCCACGTCCGACTACGACCGCGAAAAGCTGCAAGAGCGCGTGGCCAAGCTGGCTGGCGGTGTGGCCGTGATCAAGGTTGGCGCTGCCACCGAAGTCGAAATGAAGGAAAAGAAGGCCCGCGTGGAAGACGCACTGCACGCTACCCGCGCAGCTGTGGAAGAAGGCGTTGTGGCTGGCGGCGGCGTGGCTCTGCTGCGTGCCAAGCAAGCTGTGGGTGACTCGGTCAAGGGCGACAACGCTGACCAGGAAGCCGGTATCAAGCTGGTGCTGAAGGCCATCGAAGCGCCTCTGCGCGAAATCGTGAACAACGCCGGTGGCGAAGCCTCGGTGGTGGTGAACGCTGTGCTGGCCGGCAAGGGCAACTACGGCTTCAATGCCTCGAACGACACGTACGGCGACATGCTCGAACTGGGCATTCTGGACCCCACGAAGGTCACCCGCACGGCTCTGCAAAACGCTGCCTCCGTGGCATCGCTGCTGCTGACGACCGAAGCCATGGTGGCTGAGGCTCCGAAGGAAGAAGCCGGCGCTGGCGGCGGCATGCCCGACATGGGCGGCATGGGTGGCATGGGCGGCATGGGCATGTAATTGCCCGGCGGCTGAGCCCCTGGCTCTGCACCCCCAAAGCCCGCAGGCCCCACGGCCTGCGGGCTTTTTTCATGGCGGAAGAAAACCGCATCCCCCCGCCTATATGCGATATCAGCGGTTAACACATATCCACAATTCATAAGTCCTCATACTGACTACGCCATTCCACGCGGGGCACTGAATTGGTTATATCTCGATACAATTTTCAGCGTTCCGTCCCCATCTGCGGGGATTCGCTGGCGATCTCCTTCACAACGCCTCGTCTCGGAGCCTCTTTCTCCCACCGACGACCATGGCGTTCACTCCCCCCACTGTCACTGTTCTTGACCTGACCGCCCGCCTGGGCCTGCATGCCCTGGCGCAGCTGGGGGTGGCCAATGCGTCGGGGCCCGGGCCCTGGCTGCAGGTGCCACTGGCCGATGCCAGCGTGGCGCCGATGATCGACTGGCTGCGCCCCGCCAGCGCCAAGGACCTGCAACTGCCCTCGCCCGCCAGCGCCGCCGTGATCCTGCTGGTGGGCCCGGGCTCGGTGAACCTGGTGCGCGCCACGCTGGAGTGGCTGGCGCCGCAGAACCCAGCGGTGGTCTGGGCTTTTTTGATGCCCAACGCGCTGATGGAAGAGTCCATCTTCAAGGCCGCGCCGCCCGCACAAATGGCGCGCACCCATGTGTACCAGCTGCCCGACAGCAGCCCCCAGACCCTGTGGTTCATCCTGATGGAGCAGCTGGGCAAGCTCAGCGCCATGGATGCACTGGCCCTTCAACAAACCCACAACTTTTTGCAGACCGACGATATGAGTTCCAACCTGAAGCAATGTATGGATGCCGCAATGACCATTGACGGCGCGCAAGCCGTGGCGCTGGTGGACTACCGCAGCGGCATGTGCCTGGCCCAGGCGGGCGGCGGCATGAATCTGGACCTGGCGGCAGCAGGCAACACCGAGGTGGTGCGGGCCAAGCTCAAGACCATGGAGATGCTGGGCCTGCGCCGTGGCATCGAGGACATCCTCATCACGCTGGGCGACCAGTACCACCTGATCCGCCTGGTGCCCAACAACCTGGGCCTGTTCCTGTACCTGGTGCTCGACAAGGCCAAGGGCAACCTCGCCCTGGCGCGCTACAAGCTGACGGACATCGAACGCTCGCTCAAGGTGTGAATCAAGGCGTGAAGCCCGCGCGGCCCGCCGCGCCACCCGATCCGCCACAAAAAAGCCCGCAGACCTCACGGCCTGCGGGCTTTGTTTGTCCTGGCGGCCCCGTGCGATGGGCGCGGGCGCCAGCGCAGCGGGTTCAATCGTCGCCGCTGGGCTGCACCCACCAGTAGATCAGCACCAGCGAACCGATGCCGGTGAGCGACAGCAGCTGCCACCAGCCGGAGCGTCCGATGTCATGCAACCTGCGCGCGCCCACGGCGATGGCGGGCAACAACAAGGCCAGCGCCACGATGCCGTACAGCACCTCGCTCACAAAACCGGTGACCAGCAGCACCACCACCTGGAACAAGGCAAACCACCAGAACTCCGAACGCGGTGCGCGGCCCGAAAAGCCCGCGTACTGCGCGAAGCAGCTTTTGACAGCAGAAACAAAATCCATAGTGCACTCCCTCTCTTGGTTGAAAAAACAAACCAGCGATCTGGGGGACCGAGCCCCCGCGCCATGATAGGGGGGCTCTGCGTCAGGCACGGGCGGAATTTGCTGGGCGCCGCCGCGCGGTGCGGGTGGCACGCGGCACGCCGGTTGCCATATGCTATATTTTTTATAGCTACAAAGGTATACCCATCAGGCGGAAGCGACCATTTTCGCTATATTTTCCTGCATCAAACGACTTCAACCCGCGTTGCGCAGCGCCTGCGTGGCGCGGGCCAGCTCGGTGATGCGCGCCCAGTCACCCGCCCGCACCGCGTCGGTGGGCGTGAGCCACGAGCCGCCCACGCAGCGCACATTGGGCAGCGCCAGGTAGTTGGGTGCCGTGGCGTTGGTAATGCCGCCCGTGGGGCAAAAGCTCACCTGCCCAAACGGGCTGGCCCAGGACTTGAGCAGCGGAATGCCGCCCACGGCCTCGGCCGGGAACAGCTTGAGGAACGAGAAGCCATCGGCCAGCGCCGTCATGATCTCGCTCGACGTGGCCACGCCGGGCAGCAGCGGCAGGTTCAGGCCCTTGCAGGCGCTGCCCACTTCCGACGTGTAGCCGGGGCTCACGGCAAACCGTGCACCGGCTTCGCTCGCGCGGCGGGCGTCATCGGCATTGAGCACCGTGCCCACACCCACCACGGCCTCGGGCAGGTGGCGGGCGATGGCTTCGATGGCGGGCAGGCCAGCGGCGGTGCGCAGCGTCACCTCCAGCACCTTCACGCCACCGGCCAGCAGGGCCTCGGCCAGGGGCAGCGCGTCTTCTACGCGGTCGATCACGATGACGGGGATGACGGGGCCATGGCTGGCGATGTCGAGAGGATTCATTCAATTGCTCCTAATTAGTGATGTGCCTAGCGCCCTGCCTACAGCCAGGTGCAGGCGCCCTGTTCGGCACCGCCAGCGTGGCGGCGAAAGTTGGTGAAGAGTTCGCGGCCAAAGCCGGTTTGCGCAGGTGCGCTGTAGGGCGAGGGGGTGCGTGCGGCCCAGGTGGCTTCATCCACCAGCACATCGAGCGTGCCCGCCACCGCGTCCACGCGCACGATGTCACCGTCACGCACCTTGGCCAGCGGGCCACCGGCCAGCGCCTCGGGCGTGACGTGGATGGCGGCGGGCACCTTGCCCGAGGCGCCGCTCATGCGCCCATCGGTCACCAGCGCCACCTTGAAGCCCTGGTTCTGCAACACGGCCAGCGGGGGCGTGAGCTTGTGCAGCTCGGGCATGCCGTTGGCCTGCGGGCCCTGGAAGCGCACCACGGCCACCATGTCCTGGTTCACATCGCCCGCGCTGAAGGCGGCGAGCAAAGCCTCCTGCGAATCAAACACGCGGGCGGGTGCTTCGATGATGTGGCGGTCTTCGGGCACGGCCGATACCTTGATCACCGCGCGGCCCAGGCGGCCTTGCAGCAGGCGCAAGCCGCCCGTGGGCGAGAAAGGCGCACTCACGGGCCGCAGCACCGAGGTGTCGCCCGACACGGCGGGTGCGCTCTTGCCGCCATCGGCAATGCCACCCACGTTCACGCTCATCACATCGGGGTGCATGAAGCCGCCCGCCAGCAGCTCGCGCAGGATCCACGGCGGGCCGCCCGCTGCCTGGAACTGGTTCACATCGGCATCGCCATTGGGGTACACGCGGGCCAGTAACGGCACCACGGACGAGAGTTCGTCAAAGTCCGTCCAGTCGATCAGAATGCCCGCGCTGCGCGCAATCGCCACCCAGTGAATCAGGTGGTTGGTAGAGCCGCCCGTGGCCAGCAGGGCCGCCATGGCGTTGACGATGCAGCGCTCGTCCACCAGCTTGCCAATGGGCGTGAAGCGCTTGCTGCGCTTGCCGATGTCGAGCACCGTGCGCAGCGCCTGGCGGGTGAAGGCCTCGCGCGCCTCGGTGCCGGGGGATTCGAACGCCGCGCCGGGCACATGCAGGCCCATGGCTTCGAGCAGCATCTGGTTGCTGTTGGCCGTGCCGTAAAAGGTGCAGGTGCCGGGGCTGTGGTACGCGGCCGATTCGGCCTGGAGCAGCTCGTCGCGGCCCACCAGGCCTTGTGCGTACTGCTCGCGCACCTTGGCTTTATCCTTGTTCGACAAGCCCGTGCCCATGGGGCCTGCAGGCACGAACACGCAGGGCAAGTGGCCGTAATGCAGTGCACCGATCAGCAAGCCCGGCACGATCTTGTCGCACACGCCCAGCAGCAGCGCGCCATCGAACACGTCGTGGGACAGCGCTACCGCCGTGGCCATGGCAATGGCGTCGCGGGAGAACAGCGACAGCTCCATGCCGGGCGTGCCCTGCGTCACGCCGTCGCACATCGCGGGCACACCACCGGCCACCTGCACCGTGGCACCTTGCTTGGCGGCTTCATCGCGCAGCACAGCGGGGTAGCTTTGGTACGGCTGGTGGGCCGAGAGCATGTCGTTGTAGGCGGTCACCACGCCAATGTTGGGCGCCTTCTCGACGGTAACCTTGAACTTCTCGGAACCCGGCAGCGCCGCGTAGGCATGGGCCAGGTTGGCGCAGCCCATGCGGTCTTGCGCGGGCTTGCGGGCGATCATGGCGTCAACGCCAGCAAGGTAGGCGCCGCGCGTGTCTGCGCTGCGCTGGACAATGCGCTCGGTCACGCGCGCTACAACTGGGTGCATGGAAGTCTCCATCGGTGGGTGGCTTGGCCCTGTGCATGGTGCCGGGGCTCAGTATCTGAGGCCCTAGAATGTAACTCGATAACCACCCCGCTTCAAGCCATGTCCCTGCAAACCTTGCCCTTGCCACCGTCCGAACTGGGCGAATCGCCCTTCTGGCACCCCACGGAAAAATCCCTGTACTGGTGTGACATCCAAGGGCAAGCGGTGCACGCATGGCATCCCGAAAGCGGCCGCCACCGGCAATGGCGCATGCCCAGCGAACCCGGCTGCTGCGCGCCAGCGGCCGATGGGCAATTGGTAATCGGGTTACGAAACGGTTTCTATCTTCTGGACACGGCGAAGGGCAGCACCGACCCCACCGCCCTCACCTGCCTGGCCCTGCTGCCGCCGGAGCAGCACGACACCGCAGTCCTGCGCCTGAACGACGGCCGCTGCGACACCGCAGGCCGCTTCTGGGCGGGCTCGGTCATCACGCCGCGAACGGCACCGAATGCCGCGCTGTGGTGCCTGCAGGCCGACGCGGCCAGCGCCACGGGCTACCGCGTGCGCCACATGGCGGGCGACAACTTCACCGCCAACGGCCTGGCCTTCAGCCCCGATGACCGCACGCTGTACTGGTCCAACACGCCGGAGCACCGCATTGACCAGTTTGACTTTGATGTGGACACGGGTGCCATAAGCAACCGCCGCCCCTGGGTGCAGTTCGACCGCAAGGTGGAGGGCCAGCCCTACGGTGGCCGACCCGATGGCGCGGCGGTGGATGTGGAGGGAAATTACTGGGTGGCGATGTATGAGGGGGCGTGTGTACTACAGCTCTCGCCAGCGGGTGAAGTGCTGCAGCGCATTGAGGTGCCGGTGCAGTGCCCGACGATGGTGTGTTTTGGGGGAGAGGATTTGCGGACGCTGTTCATTACGTCGGCAAGGGCGGGAAGGCCTGTGGAGGAGCGGGAGGCAGAGGTTCCGGCTGGGTCGCTGTTCAGCGTGCGGGTGACCGTGGCAGGGCTTCCCGTGAACTTCTTCGCTTCAGTAGCCACACCGTTCAATGGCTGACAAACCACTTTTCCTCTCCCTCCCGGTGTCACACTCCTTCATGACCAGCTGCTTGAAAACCTGGGGCTTGTTCATGTTTTGCGGTGCCCTTGCCCTGTCCGCACAGGCAAACTCTCAGAAAAGAGTCAAGGCACACGCCGTTCACTTTGATGTGGGCGCCACCGCGCTACTTGCCGAACGTCGTCAGGAGATCGCGGACTATGTGGAATCTCTCCGCAATGCCGACTGGTGCCCCCTTGTGGTCGTGGTCGTACTCGCGCAAAGCCCCGCCAGCAGTTCGCAGGCTGTGGCAGTGCAAAGGGCTGCTTACGTGGAGAACCTTCTGCTGTTGAATGGTGTGCCGCCAGAGGTTTTGCATGCCGAAGCAAAACAGTCACCAGACCACCGCACATTGGTAGATATCGAGTCTCTCGGAATCCTGTCACAGCAGGACTGCCCCTACCCAAAAGACCGCCACGGCTTCCGAGCGAACGCTCTAGACGGCCAGGCCAAACGAAGGGCTCAGTAGCTTCCTAGATTGGGAATAGGGCCGCGTTCTTCTGGAATAAGAACGACACGGTGGAGCTGTAGCGGTTTGCCGGTGCACCCGGCGCTCAGTCCCTAGATGCTGCTTTTACGATCTGGCGGGTGGTATTGCGTTTGCCACAGTGCAGGAGGCGAAACCACGCGCCGTGTTCGTGGCCACCAAATGCGCCCAGCACCAGGCCCATGCGGCAGACCTGCCGATCAACGCGTTCAAAGGCAACTGACGCTGCGAAACGCCCACCGTAAGCACAATTACGGACGCAGAGCACGACGCCGCTCAGTAGACTGGCCGCTCCCATAAAAAGAGAAGCGCTCGGAACCGTGTTCCGGGCGCTTCTTGCATTCATAACAGTGGAGTTCAGTATGGAGTTAGTTCAAAGTGCCGATTTCTGGATCGGCCTGGTGAAGATCGTCTGGATCAACATCATTCTTTCCGGCGACAACGCCGTGGTGATTGCCCTGGCAGCCCGCTCGCTGCCGCCGCACCAGCAGCGCAAGGCGGTTTTCTGGGGCTCGGGCGCGGCCGTTGTGTTACGCATTGCGCTCACCGTCGTAGCGGCCAAATTGCTGCAACTGTCTTTCCTGCAGATTTTGGGCGGATGCCTGCTGCTGTGGATCGGCTTTCAACTGCTCAGTGGCGATGAAGAAAGCGAAGGCGAATCGAAGACCTATGGCAGCCTGATGGCCGCCGTCCGCACCATCCTGATCGCCGATCTGGTGATGAGCCTGGACAACGTGATTGCCGTAGCTGCGGCGGCGCAAGGCAGTGTCGTGCTGCTCGTGCTGGGCCTGGCCATCAGCATCCCGCTGGTGATCTTCGGCAGCACGCTGATGATCAAGTTGATGGAACGCTTCCCCGTCATTGTGCTGCTGGGCGCCGCACTCATTGGATGGGTGGGCGGTGAGACGATCGCCAGCGACGCGGCGCTGCATGACTATGCCGTGGCACACCCGGCGCTGCACTATGTCGCAGCAGCCTTGGGCGCAGCACTGGTCGTAGGGGTTGGCAAGTTCTGGCCTTTCCGAGCAGCGCGCAACTCTGCGGCTTGAGCGCCGACCGGGCAGTCGGGGCCGCAACCCTGGCAGCCCGGGGCGCAGCCGCAACAGCTCTTCGAGGGCTGTGCGGCGTGTAACGCCCACGGTGCAGGCGGGCGAGCGCCACCACACCGGTGCTCAGGGACGGCCAAGGGCTGCTGAGCGGCTCTCCTTCGAGAATCCCGGCGCATCCAGCGCCCACAACAACACGTCATAACACGCCCCCATGTTGTGATAGTCCACCTTGCCCGCGTTGCTCTTTTCGCGGGTGGTGTTGCGGTTGTCGCGGTGCAGGATGCGAAACCATGCACCATGTTCGTGGTCCACAAAATGCGCCCAGCAGTAGGCCCAGATGCGGTCGTACCACTGCCAGTAGCGCGCGTCGCCCGTGCGCACGGCCAGCACCGCAGCGGCGGCCATGCTCTCGGCCTGCACCCAGTGGTATTTGCCGTCGTCACAGATGCTGCCGTCGGGCGCCATGCCGTAGTACAGGCCGCCGTGTTCAGCATCCCAGCCGCGCTCCACAGCGGTATCGAACAGGCGCTGCGCACAGGGCAGGTGCCAGTCGGCAGGCAGCAAGGCGTCGAGTTGCAGCAGCAGCTTGGCCCATTCGGTCTGATGGCCGACTTGGTAGCCCCAGGGGCGAAAGATGTTGCTGCGGTCGTGGCGGTTGTAGTCCCAGTCCACCGACCAGTCGGCATGGAAATGCTCCCACACCCAGCCTTCGGCAGCGGGGGCATGGGTGCGATCTGACAATGCGGCCTGCCGCTGGCAGATGCCCTGCGCGAGCTGTTCGGCACGCTCGATGTAGCGGCGCTCGCCCGTGGCGCGGAAGGCCGAGATCATGGCCTCGCAGGCGTGCATATTGGCGTTCTGGCCCCGGTAGCTGGTCAGCTGCCAATCAGGGCTGGCTTCGTCGGCATACAGGCCTGCGGCGGGCTGCCAGAAATGCTGTTCGGCGGTATCAAAGGCTTCAGCCAGCCACACACGGGCTTCGGGCACTCCGGCTTCGTAAGCGCGGGCGTAGGCCAGCATCACAAAGGCCATGCCGTAGCAGTGGCGCGTGGTGTCTTGCACGGTGGCGCGGCCGTCTTGCCAGTCGATCAGCCACGCGTAGCCGCCCGTGGCGGGGTCAAGGAACGCAGTGCGCAAAAACTCCAGCGCATGCCGCATGCCCACCTGGTAACGCGCCTCGCCCGTGGTGCGGTAGAGCATGGCGTGCGTGACCACAAAACGCGTGGCACTGACGAGGTGGCGGGTGTGCGTGTTGTAGACAGTGCCATCGTCCAGAAAGAAGTGGAACTGCCCGCCGCTCGCGTCGGTGGCCACGGGGTCGTAGAACGCCATGGTGGCCCGCAGATGCTGGCGCAAAAAGGCTGCGGAGCGGAAGTCCGGATAGGGCGGAATCGCCATGGGGGGTGTCTCCTGATGCGTTAGCTATAGGCCAGAAACCGTGCCGGTCTCTGCCGGTGGGGGGCCTGGTCTGCCGCCAGCGCTGCCCCAAGAAAAGCAATGTTCCGGAGGTCAGGCCGCGCTGCGCAGCAAGCCCAGCAGGCCCGCCGTGGAGCCATCGAGCCCCGCCACATCGCCGCTCTCCAGCCGTGCCTCCAGGTCCTTGGCCAGCACCTTGCCCAGCTCCACGCCCCACTGGTCAAAACTGTTGATGCCCCACAGGCTGCCGCTCACAAACACGCGGTGCTCCTGCAGCGCAATCAGCGCGCCCAGCGATGCGGGAGTGAGCGATTCAAGCAGCATCAGCGTGCTAGGCCGGTTGCCGGGGAAGTGCCGGTGGCCGTCGTCGCTGATCTTGCCCACCATCAGCGCCTGCGTTTGCGCCAGCGCGTTGGCCAGCAGCTTTTGCTGGTGGCCGGGCAGCGGGTGGGAGGCCTTGCGCACGGCCACGATCTCCAGCGGCAGCACGTCGGCGCCCTGGTGCAGCATCTGGAAGAACGCATGCTGGCCGTTGGTGCCGGGCTCGCCCCAGAGCACGGGCGATGTGACGCAGGCCAGCGCACTGCCGTCTTGCGCCACGCGCTTGCCGTTGCTCTCCATCTCCAGCTGTTGTAGGTAGGCCGAGTAGCGCCCCAGCGCCGCGTGGTACGGCGCGATGCAGCGGCTGGTGAAGCCATGGAAGTTGCGGTACCAGACATCGAGCAGACCCAGGCGCACGGGCAGGTTCTGCGCGAGCGGCGCGGTGCGGAAATGCTCGTCCATGGCGTGTGCGCCCGCGAGGAAGTCGCGGAAGCCTTGCGCACCGATCGCGATGGCAATGGGCAGACCAATGGCCGACCACAGCGAGTAGCGGCCGCCCACCCAGTCCCAGAAGCCGAAGGTGGTGGTGATGCCCAGGGCCGCTGCGGCCTCGACGTTGGTGGTGAGCGCGGCAAAGTGGCGCGCCACATCACGCCCGCCTTGCGCGTCAAACCACGCCAAGGCCGAGCGCGCGTTGGTCATGGTCTCGGCCGTGGTGAAGGTCTTGGATGCGACGAGGAACAACGTGCTCTCGGGCCGCAGGCCCTTGAGCACATGGTGCAGCTCGTGCCCGTCCACGTTCGAGACAAAGTGAAAGCGCTTGCCGGGGGTGCGGAACTCTTCGAGCGCGCGCACGGCCATGTGCGGGCCCAGGTCCGACCCGCCGATGCCAATGTTCACCACGTCGGTGATGGCGGCATCGCTGCGCACCTGCTCGGCGTACTGCAGCATGGCGTCGAGCGTGTAGTGCACATCGGCCAGGCGCTGCGCAGTTTCGGGCACATCACCGGGCAGGGCCACGCCCGCCGGGCGGCGCAGCAGCGTGTGCAGCACGGCGCGGTTTTCGGTGGTGTTGATGGCCTCGCCCGCCAGCATCGCGTCGCGGTGCTGCTCCACCCCGCAGGCACGGGCCAGGTCCAGCAGCAAAGCCTCTGTCTCGCGGCTCCACAGGTTCTTGGAGAGGTCGGCAAACACGTGGGGCGCCTGCTGGCTGAAATGCGCAAAACGCTGGGCGTCCTGCGCAAAGGCCTGGCGCATGTCCAGGCTGCGGCCCTGGGCGTCGAAGTGGGCCGCCAGCAGGGGCCAAGGGGCAGTCTGGTCGCAACGGGTGGGCATGAAGGTCATGTCGTCTGGGGTTGGAAATGCGCCGGAATGGTAACTTGATTACAAAAATTCAACAGATTTCACGGATTCTTTTGGGTTACAAGCTGCAGGAACATAGCAAAGAAGGCCACAAATTTATGTAACGTGATTACAATCCCACGCAGCAAAACGACACACGCACCACGGAGACACCATGAGTTTTGACCTCGTCCTGTTCGGCGGCACCGGCGACCTTGCCTGGCGCAAGCTCATGCCCGCATTGTTTCAGGCATTCCGCCATGGCACGCTGCCCGAGGGCGGACGCATCATCGCCGTGGCGCGCGACGACCTGAGCGACGAACAATACCGCAGCCTGATCCAGTCGCGGTTCGACAGCGTGGAACTGGCCAAGCGCCCCACGCCGGACGAGTTTGCGCGGTTTGCAGCCTTGCTGAATTACCTGCGCATGGACCTGTCCAAAACCCAGGACTACGAACGCTTGGCCGAGACGCTGAAGGCGCGCGGTGCGGATTCGGTCGTGATGTATGTGGCCACCGCACCCAGCCTGTTCACCAACGTGTGCGAGCAGATCGCCGCCGTGGGTCTGAACGGCCCGACCACCCGCGTGGTGCTGGAAAAGCCCCTGGGCCACGACCTGCAGTCCAACCGCGCCATCAACGACACGCTGCGCCGCGTGCTGAAGGAAGAGCAGGTCTTCCGCATCGACCACTACCTGGGCAAGCCCTCGGTGCAGAACCTGTTTGCACTGCGCTTTGGCAACGCGCTGTTCGAGCCCCTGTGGCGCCGCGAGACCATTGCCAACATCCAGATCACCATTGCCGAAGAGCTGGGCGTGGAGTCGCGCGGTGCGTTCTACGACCAGACCGGTGCGATGCGCGACATGGTGCAGAACCACGCGCTGCAGCTCCTGTGCGCGATTGGCATGGAGCCGCCCATCAACTCCAGCGCCAACGCGATCCGCGACGAAAAGCTCAAGGTGCTGCAGTCGCTCAAGCCCTGGACGCTGGAAACCATCGGCCAGCATGTGATCCGCGGCCAGTACGCGGCGGGCAACCACCAAGGCCAGCCCGTGCCCGGCTATGCACAAGAAAAAGGAGTGGCCCCCGGCAGCACCACCGAGACCTTTGTGGCGCTGCGCACCGAAATCAGCAACTGGCGCTGGGCAGGTGTGCCGTTCTACATCCGTACCGGGAAGCGGCTGGCGGGGCGCGATGCGCACATCGTCATCAACTTCCGGCCCGTGCCCCACCCCATCTTCAAGACGCCTGCGGGCGCCGCCAACCGCCTGGTGATCAACCTGCAGCCCAAGGACGGGCTGGAGCTGCACCTGATGGCCCAGGGCGCCGCCCAGCACCAGACGGAACCCGCGCTGTCGCAGGTGCACCTGAACCTGGACTTTGACCAGCGCTTTGGCACCGAACGCGTGGGCGCCTACGAGCGCCTGCTGCTCGACGTGATTGCGGGCCGCCTGAACCTGTTTGTGCGCAGCGACGAGCAGGAAGAAGCCTGGCGCTGGGTAGAGCCCATCCTGCAGTACTGGAAGAACGACCCGGCAGGCCCCCGCCCCTACCCTGCGGGCAGCTGGGGCCCGCGTGCGGCCAGCGCGATGATTGCGCGCGACGGGTATTGCTGGAGTGAGGAGATGTGAGAGCCCCACCACCAGGGCTGCGGACCCTCGCAGTCCTGGTCGCTGGGCCTTCATTCAGGTCTGCGCAGCCTCGCTGTGCAGCCACGACAGAAACGCCTCCACCGCCGGGCGCTTGGCGTGCCGCTCGGGGTACACGGCGAAATGCGCTTTCACCCGCACGGCCTGCTCCATGCCGAACGGGGCTTTCAGCCTGCCATCGGCCAGGTGCCCGCCTGCGTTGACCGCGCTCTCTAGCGCCACACCGAGGCCCTGCGTGGCGGCATCCAGCGACATCTGGGCGCGGTCAAACCGAAGAGAGAAACGGTCGGGCGCCCGTAGCTTGGTGAACCGGCCAAACCAGTCCGACCACTGCACGATGCTCACGTTGCTCTGGATCAGTGGCAGGTCCAGCAGTTGCTCCGCGCGCTTGAGCTTGTGTGCCTTGATGAAGGCCGGGCTGGCCAGCGGCACGATCGCCTCCTCAAACAACGGCTCCACCACCAGATCGCCCCACTGCGGAACGCCGTAGCGGATGTCGATGTCGGCCTGGCCGAGCGCGAAATCGCTGGGTGTGTGGGCGGCCGAGAGGTTGAGCGATATCTCCGGGTAGGCCTGCGCAAAGTGGTGCAGGCGCGGCATGAGCCACAGGCTGGCAATGCTGGGTGCCGTGTGCACATACAGGCTGTTGCGGATGCCCTGCCGCAAATCGTCCGTGGCCGTGGCGATGGCGTTGAGCGCTGCCCCCACGTGCATCAGGTAATGCTCGCCCGCAGGGCTCAGGCGCACCCCGTGGGCGCTGCGTTCAAACAGGCGAACGTCCAGTTGCGCCTCCAGCCTGGAAACCTGGTGGCTGATGGCCGACGCCGTGAGGTTCAACTCCGCCGCTGCCAGCGCGAAGCTGCGGCGGCGCGCCACGGCCTCGAAGGCCTGCAGGTTGGCAATGGGCGGCAAGGTGGGCATGGGGTGAACCCTGACGTTAGATGACGGAATGTCATCTTACGCTGATGATTCATCGCTTGTCATCATCTTGAGCGGCTTTGAGAATCGGCTCCCAGAACAGGAGACACCGCTTTGACAGCCGCCCCACGGGCAGCGTCTGCGTCTCCTGCACCTTCACACCACAGGAGACAAGACACATGCTGCTCAAGAACCAGGTTGCCATCATTACCGGAGGGGCGGGTATCAATGGCCTCGGGTTTGCCACCGCCCGTTTGATGGCCGAGCAAGGGGCCAAGGTCGCGATCCTCGACCTCGAAGGTGCCGACCCAGCGGGCGCCGCCGCGCGGCTGGGCGAGGGCCACCTGGGCCTGGTGGCCGATGTGACCGACAAGGCGTCGTGCGAAGCGGCGGCGGCCCAGGTGCATGCCCATTTCGGCCGCATCGACACGCTGGTCAACAACGCGGGCATCACCCAGCCCGTCAAGACGTTGGAGATCACCGGCGCCGACTACGACCGCATTCTCAACGTGAGCCTGCGCGGCACGCTGTACATGTCCCAGGCCGTGCTGCCCACGCTGCGTGCACAGCAAAGCGGCTCCATCATCTGCATCTCTTCGGTGTCGGCCCAGCGTGGTGGTGGCATTCTGGGCGGGCCCCACTACTCGGCAGCCAAAGCAGGTGTGCTGGGCCTGGCCCGGGCCATGGCCCGCGAGTTTGGCCCCGAGAACATCCGCATCAACTGCATCACCCCCGGCCTGATCGGTACAGACATCATCAAGGGCAAGCTGACCGAAGAGAAGAAGGCCGAGATCGCGGAAACCATTCCCCTGGCGCGCCTGGGCCGGGCCGACGACATTGCCGGAGCCTGCGTGTTCCTGGCCAGCCCGCTATCCACCTACTGCACCGGCATCACGCTCGATGTGAACGGCGGCATGCTCATCCACTGACCGCCCGCACGACCTCTCAACAAACACAAACCAGGAGACAAACCATGCAACGCAAAACCTTCACCCGCACCTTGTTGGCAGCCGCTGCTTTGGCGGTGGCACTGCCCGGCCTCGCGCAGGCGCAAGCCATGAAGCTCACACTGGGCCATGGCGCTGCCCCCGGCAATCCGCGCCATGAGGCCGCCGTCAAGTTTGCCGAAACCCTCAAGGCCAAGACGGCGGGCCGCATCGAGGTGCAGGTGGCGCCCTCAGCGCAGTTGGGCGACGATGCCGCCATGGTCACGGCCGTGCGCACCGGCGCGCTGGACATGACGGCGAACTCGCAAGGCGCCGTGTCGGTGGCCGTGCCCGAATACGCCGCTTACGGCATGCCGTTCATGTTCTCTACCCCCGCGCAGGCCTTCAAGCTGCTGGACGGCCCGCTGGGCCAGGAGCTGGCACAGAAGTCGGCCGACAAGGGCATGGTGGTGCTGGGCTATTGGGACAACGGCATCCGCCACATGACCAACAGCAAACGTCCCATCACCAAGGTCGAAGACATGAAGGGCCTGAAGATGCGCACTCCGCCCGACGCGGTGCTGGTGGACATCATGCAGGCGCTGGGTGCCGAAGCGCAGCAGATCAAGTTTGCCGAGCTGTACGTGGCGTTGCAGCAGGGCGTGGTCGATGGGCAGGAGAACCCGCTGGTCAACATCCATGCGAGCAAGCTGTACGAAGTGCAAAAGCACTTGGCCCTGACCAGCCACATGTTCCAGATGACGCCGTTCCTGATGAGCAAGCGCACCTGGGACCGCCTGTCCGACGCCGACCGCAAGGCCGTGACCGAGGCGGCTGCCGAGGCCACGGCACTGCAGCGCAAGATGTCGCAAGAGGCCGACGACAAGCTGCTGGACGACCTCAAGGCCAAGGGCGTGCAGGTGACCACGGTGGACAAGGCCGCGTTTGCCAAGGCCACGGCTGCGGTGGATGCCAAGTGGTTGACCACGCCCATCGGGCCGTACCTCAAGAAAGTCATCGCCGCCGCGCGCTGACCGTTCTGGCCGCTGCTGCGCCAGTCCTCATTTCCCCGAAGCCGCTGCACGGGCCCTGGCCCTGCAGCCCAAGGAGTCTCCCGATGAACTTCATCGAATGGGCCGTTGTCGGCTTGTGCCGAGTGCTGCTGTGGATCAGCACGTCCGTCATCTTCATCATCCTGGTGGCCAACACCGTGTTGCGCTACGCCACCGGTACCAGCCTGCAGTGGGCCAATGAAGTGCCGGAGCTGCTGTTTCCCTGGCTGGTCATGTCTGGCGTAGTGCTGGCGGCGGCGCATGGTGCGCACATCACCACCAGCTTCCTGATGGACGCCGTGCCCCCTGCGCTGCGCCGCTGGGCGTCCATCGGCAGCTGGCTGGTGGTGGCAGCGCTGTACGGCACGCTCGCCCGGGCCACGTACCAGATGCTGGAGATCGTGCACGACGAGAAGTCGCCCATCCTGCAGGTGCCCGGGTCGCTGACCTATGGGTGCGTGATGGGCGGACTGGTGATGCTGGCACTGCTGGCACTCAAGTCGGCCTGGAACGCATGGGCCACACCGCCGATGCCGACCGCCCCTGATGCAGAGACTGCCGTGCCCGAGGCGCACTGGTAAGCCCCGCCCCCCGCCAAGGATCTCACCATGAGCGCCCTCATTCTTTTTGTCTTTCTCGGTGCGGCCGTGCTGGCCATGCCCATTGCCCATGCGCTGCTGGTGGCCGCCATGGCCGCCGCCGCCACCTCTGACCGCATACCGCTCGACCTGCTGGTGCAGCAGATGGTGGCGCAGGTGCAGAGCTTTCCGCTGATCGCGATCCCGTTCTTCATGCTCACTGGCTCGCTCATGATGGGCGGTCGCCTGGGGGCAGCACTGGTGGGCGTGCTCAGCACGCTGATCGGCCGCTTTCACGGCGGGCCAGCGCAGGTGGGCGTGCTGTCGTCCACGCTGTTCGGCGGTGTGTCGGGCTCGGCCGTGGCCGATGCCTCGGCCATCGGCTCGCTGCTGATCCCCTGGCACAAGCGCCTGGGCTATCCGCCCGCCTTCTCAGCGGCCACGCTGGCTGCGGCCGCCACTATCGACATCCTGATCCCGCCCTCGATCCCGATGATCCTGTTCGCGCTGACGGCCAATGCCTCCATCGCGGCACTGTTTGTCGCGGGCATCCTGCCCGGCATGCTGATGTGCGGCGGCTTCATGTTCATGTGCTGGTGGGTCGGCAAGCGCCGCAACTTCCCCCGGGATCTCACGCCCATCAACTGGAGCGTGCTCCGCGTGCACCTGCTGTACTCGTCGCCCGCGCTGCTGCTGCCGGTGCTGATTGTGTTGTTCCTGCGCTTTGGTATTGCCACGCCGACCGAGGTGGCCGTGTTGTCCACGCTGTATGCCGCCGCTGTGTCGGTGGTGGTGTACCGCGACCTCTCGTTCAAGCGCCTGAATGATGCCGTGGTGCATGCAGGCCTGGCGACCGGCGTGGTGCTGCTGGTGATCATGGCCTCTGCCGCCATCGGCTGGCTGCTGACCTACGACCAGATGCCCACGGGCGTGGCGCACTGGATCCAGCAGAACGTGAGCCAGGGCTGGATCGTGATCCTGATCATGAACCTGCTGATGCTGTTCATCGGCATGTTCATCGACCTGCCCGCCGCCGTGTTGCTGTTGACCCCGGTGTTCCTGCCCCTGGCCGAAAGCATCGGCATGGACCCGGTGCAGCTGGGAATCATGATGGTGGTGAACCTGGCCGTCGGCCTCTACACCCCGCCCGTGGGCACCACGCTGTTCATCACCAGCGCACTGGCCAAGGTCAAGGTGGGCCAGACGGTGCGCGAGCTGGGGCCGTTCTATTTCGTGGCCTTCCTGGTGCTGGCGCTGGTGTCCTACGTGCCCGCCTCGATCCTTCGCTAAACGCTTTTCTTCCCCCGCTTTCACACAGGAGAACTCCATGACTTCCGCCGCAGACAAACTGCAGGCGCTGGCCCGGTGCGCCCATCGCATCCGCCGCTACGCCGTTCGCATGGGTGAGGTTCAGGGCCAGGGCTACATCGGCCAGGCCCTGGGCTGGGCCGACGTGCTGGCCGTGGCCTACGGCCATGCGCTGAACCTGCAACCCCAAGACCCCACCTGGGAGGGCCGCGACCGCTTCCTGCTCTCGCACGGCCACTACGCCATCGCGCACTACGCGGCGCTGATCGAAGCAGGCGTGATTCCACAGGACGAACTCGAAACCTACGGCAGCGACGACAGCCGCCTGCCCATGAGCGGCATGGCCACGTACACACCGGGCATGGAAATCTCCGGTGGCTCGCTGGGCCAGGGCCTGGTGATCGGTGTGGGCATGGCGCTGGGCCTGAAGCAGAAGAAGAACCCCGCGTTTGTCTACAACTCCATGAGCGACGGTGAGCTGGACGAAGGCTCGACCTGGGAGGCCGCGATGTCGGCCGCCCACCACCGGCTCGGCAATCTGATCTGCCTGGTGGACATCAACAACCAGCAGGCCGATGGCCCCAGCAGCAAGGTGCTGGGCTTCGAGCCGCTGGCCGACAAGTGGCTGGCCTTTGGCTGGCATGTGCAGCGCATCGATGGCAACGACCTGGCTGCCGTGCTGGCCGCCTTTGACACCGCCCGCCACCTGACAGAGCCCAAGCCGCGCGTGATCCTGTTCAACACGCTCATGGGCAAGGGCGTGCCCTTCCTGGAGACACGCGACAAGAACCACTTCATCCGCGTCGATCCGCCCGAGTGGCAACAGGCCCTCGCCATCCTCGACCAGACCGACCCCGCAGGAGCCGCCGCATGAACACCGCCGTCGAAAAGAAACCGCGCCTGACCACCTCCGCCATGATCGCCTCCATCGCGGGCGAGGGGCAGCGCGTCAAGGCTGCACCGTTTGGCAAGGCCCTGGTCGAGCTGGCCGCTACCCGCCCCGAAATCGTGGGCATGACCGCCGACCTGGCCAAGTACACCGACCTGCACCTTTTCGCGCAGGCCTACCCCGAGCGCTTCTACCAGATGGGCATGGCCGAGCAGCTGCTGATGGGCGCTGCGGGCGGCATGGCCAAGGAAGGGCTGATTCCCTTCGCCACCACCTATGCCGTGTTTGGCACGCGCCGCGCGTACGACTTCATCCACCAGGTGATCGCCGAAGAAAACCTGAACGTGAAGATGTGCCTGGCCCTGCCCGGCCTGACCACCGGCTACGGCCCCAGCCACCAGGCGACCGAAGACATCGCCATGATGCGCGGCATCCCGGGCCTGACCATCATCGACCCTTGCGATGCGCTTGACATCGAACAGGCCGTGCCGCAGATGGCAGCGCACAACGGCCCTGTCTACATGCGCCTGCTGCGCGGCAATGTGCCGCTGGTGCTGGACGAATACGACTACCAGTTCGAACTGGGCAAGGCCAAGCGCCTGGTGGATGGCGACGAGGTGCTCATCATCTCCAGCGGCTTCCTGACCATGCGCGCGCTGGAGGCGGCCAAGGCGCTGCAGGCCGACCACATTGGCGTGGGCGTGCTGCACTGCCCCACCATCAAGCCACTTGATGTTGGGACCATCCTGGCTGAAGTGCAGCGCAAGCCGCGCCTGGTGGTGGTGGCCGAGAACCACTCGGTGGTCGGCGGCCTGGGCGAGGCCGTGGCCAGCGCACTGCTGCAAAACGGCGTACAGCCCGCGCGGTTCCGCCTGGCGGGGCTGCCCGATGCTTACCTGGATGCGGGGGCCTTGCCCACGTTGCACGACCGCTACGGCATTAGCACCGAGGCACTGTCGGCGCGCGTCAAGGCGTGGTTGAAATAGGACCGTACCCAAAGGGGCAGGTCCGCGCCCTCAGCGCCTGCGCAATGGCAGCGCGGCCTCGCGGCGCTGTGCGGCTTAACGCGCCCTGCCCTCTTCCACCAGCTCAATCGGCAGCCCATCCGGGTCGGCAAAAAAAGTGAACAGCGCCCCCGTGAACGGGTCCGTGCGCACTGGCTCGACGGCCACGCCATGCGCCCCCAGGGCGGCCACGCTGGCCGCCATGTCGGCCACGCGCAGGGCCAGGTGGCGCAGGCCGCAGGCCTCGGGGTAGGACGGGCGCGGCGGCGGGTTTGGAAAGGAGAACAGCTCCACCTGCGTGCCATCGGGCAGTTGCAGGTCCAGCTTGTACGACTGCCGTTCGGCGCGGTAGTGCTCGTGCACCACCTGCAGGCCCAGCACCTCGGTGTAGAAGTGGCGCGAGCGCGCGTAGTCGCTGGCGATGATGGCCACATGGTGCACACCGGTGGGCCGGAGCATGGGCGGTGGTGCGCTGTCGCTACTCATGCGTCCGAGCCCGCAATGTCCAGCGCGCGCGAGGCGCCGTGCAGCGCGGGCGTGGCGCCGGGGTCGATCACCCAGCAGGGGATGCCCGCCAGGTAAGACTGGAAGCGCCCTTTGGATTCAAACCGCGCGCGGAACGGGGACTGATCGAACCAGGCGCCCAGGCGCGGCACCATGCCGCCGCCGATGAACACGCCACCGCGCGCGCCCAGCGTGAGCGCCAAGTTGCCCGCCACGCTGCCCAGAAAGCCGCAGAACAGCTCCAGCGCCTCCAGCGCCAGCGGGTCGTTGGCCTGCAGTGCGAGCTCGGTCACCTGCGCGGCCGAACTGATCTCTTTGCCACCACGCTGGGCCAGCCGGCGCAGCGCGTGGTACAGGTCCACCAGCCCGGCGCCACACACGGCGCGTTCGGCCGACACGTGGCCGTAGCGCTCTTGCAGGATGGCCAGCACATCGAATTCGCGCTGGGTCTGCGCGGCCAGCGTGACATGGCCGCCCTCGCCCGACAACGGCACCCCCAGGTGGGAGCCCGGCGGAAACACCAGGCCCGACACGCCCAGGCCCGTGCCCGGACCCAGCAGCGCAATGGCGGCGCCCGGCACAGCCGCGCCGCCGCCCACGGGGCGCAGCTGCTCAGGCGTGAGCAGGGGCAGCGCCAGCGCGAGCGCGGTGAAGTCGTTGATGACCACCAGCCGCTCAAAACCAAAGGCCTCGCGCACGGCGCGCTGCGAGAAGCTCCAGCTGTGGTTGGTCATGCGGATCGCGTCGCCCGTGACCGGGTTGGCGATGCCAAACGCGGCCTCGCGCGGGGTGG
Organism: Acidovorax sp. GW101-3H11; assembly: GCF_001633105.1. Taxonomy (GTDB): domain Bacteria; phylum Pseudomonadota; class Gammaproteobacteria; order Burkholderiales; family Burkholderiaceae_C; genus Acidovorax. Next base: position 292,199 of record NZ_LUKZ01000009.1, on the reverse strand, counting down.
GCACGCCTACCTCCTGCAGATAGGCGGCCAGCGCGGCGTCCACCGTGGGGAACTGCGCGCAGGGCAACACCCGCGTGTCGTTGAGCGGGCCCGTGGGCGATGCCTGCCAGGCCAGGCGGATGTTGGTGCCGCCAATGTCGGCAAGAAGGCGCTGCGGGTGCATAGATCGACGAAAAGAATCCCAAAGGGTCCGAAGAAAGGCCGGACAGGCAGGATGCCACACCCGCCCGGCTGCGGGAGAGCCAGCGGCTGCGGCCCTCGATTGCTACACCATTGATAGCTTAAAAGGCATACCCGTCGCGCGCAGAAGCCTGTTTTTACTTCAAATCCTTGCGCTGACAAAGACCAAAGTCGGGTGGCGGCGCCTGCACCGCAGGATCACGCCTGTTCTCTCAGGCCACCAGCCGCTCTTCCGACTGCGCATCAAACCAGTGGGCATGCGCGGGCGCCAGGGCCAGGCCCACATGCTCGCCGGGCTGCACGCGGGTCTGGGCGTCGGTGCGCAGCGTGACGCTGCCTGCAGCGGTGTCCACCATCACATACGTGTCCGGCCCCGTGGGCTCGACCACGCTCACCCGGCCGCGCCAGGGGGCGGTTTCCTGCATCACCAGGTGCTCGGGGCGCACGCCCAGCAGCACCTCGTTGGCACTGGATGGTGGTGGCGCCAGGTTCAGCGCAGCACCCTGGATGCCAAACTGCCCGCCCGTGACCGCGCCGCGCAGCAGGTTCATAGTGGGCGATCCGATGAAGGTGGCCACATAGGTGTTGGCCGGGCGGTTGTAGATCTCGTCGGGCGTGCCCAGCTGCTGCACCACGCCGCCCTTCATCACCGCGATGCGCGAGCCCAGCGTCATGGCCTCGACCTGGTCGTGCGTGACGTACACGCTGGTGATGCCGCTGGCCTGGTGCAGGCGCTTGATCTCGGCGCGCATTTCCACGCGCAGCTTGGCGTCGAGGTTGGACAGCGGCTCGTCGAACAGGAACAGCTGCGGCTGGCGCGCCAGCGCCCGGCCCATGGCCACGCGCTGGCGCTGGCCGCCCGAGAGCTGGCTGGGGCGGCGGTCCAGCAGGTGGCTGATCTGCAGCATGGCCGCGACTTCGTCGATGCGCTTCTGGCGCTCGGGCTTGGGCATCTTGCGCATCTCCAGCGCAAAGCCGATGTTGTCGGCCACGCTCAAGGTGGGGTACAGCGCGTAGCTCTGGAACACCATCGCGATGTCGCGGTCGCGCGGGGGCATGCCCACCACGTTCTTGCCGCCGATGCGGATCTCGCCCTCGGTGGGCTCGTCCAGCCCCGCAATGATGTTGAGCAGCGTGGACTTGCCGCAGCCCGAGGGGCCGACCAGGATGAGGAACTCGCCGGGCGCGACGTGGATGTCCACCTTGCGCAGCACTTCCACGCTTTTGTCGCCCTTGCCAAAGCGCTTGTTGATGCCTGCAATGTCGAGTGATGACGCCATGATTTCTTACTCTCTTAACCTTTGACCGCACCGGCCGTCAGCCCGCGCACAAAAAACTTACCCGCCAGCACATAGATCACCATCGTGGGCAGGCCCGCGATGATGGCGGCCGCCATGTCCACGTTGTAGGCCTTCACGCTGCTGCTGGTGTTGGCCAGGTTGTTCAGGCCCACCGTCACGGGCTTCGAATCCGTGCCCGAGAACACCACACCGAACAGGAAGTCGTTCCAGATGTTGGTGAACTGCCAGATCAGCGTGACCATGACGATGGGCGTGGACAGCGGCAGCACGATGCGCCAGAAGATCTGGAAGAAGCTGGCCCCATCCATGCGCGCCGCGTTCACCAGTTCTTTGGGGATGGCCGCGTAGTAGTTGCGAAAGAACAGCGTGGTGCCCGCCAGCCCGGCCAGGCAGTGCACCAGCACCAGCCCGGTGATGGAGCTCGACAGCCCCAGCCACCCCAGCACCTGGCTCATCGGCAGCAGCACCACCTGGAAGGGCATGAACACACCAAACAGCAGCATGCCAAACAGCGCATCGCTGCCGCGAAACTTCCACAGGCTCAGCACATAGCCGTTGAGCGCGCCCCACACGGTCGAGATCAGCACCGCAGGCACGGCCATGGCCACCGAGTTCATGAAGAACGGGCGCAGGCCGTTGCAGTCCACGCCCGTGCAGGCGCTCTGCCATGCCGTGCCCCAGGCCGACCAGTTCAGCGAGCCCGGCAGCGCCAGCAGCGATGTGCTGCGGATCTCCTCGGCGTATTTGAACGACGTGACCAGCATCGCGTACAGCGGCAGCAGAAAGAAGGCGGTGGCCAGGGCCAGCACCGCGTAGACCAGAAAGCGGCCCACGGAAGGGAGCAAAGAAGGCTTAGCGGTCATGGGCTTTGGTCCGCAGTTCGCTGTAAAGGTAAGGAATCACCAGGGCCGCCACGGTGGCCAGCATCATGGTGGCGCTGGCAGCGCCCAGGCCGATCTGGCCGCGCGAGAACGACATGGTGTACATGAAGGTGGCGGGCACGTCGGTGGCAAAACCAGGGCCACCGGCGGTGAGCGCCATCACCAGGTCAAAGCTCTTGATTGCCAGGTGCGACAGCACCATGAGCGTGGAGAAGAACACGGGCCTGAGCGCGGGCAGCACGATGCGCCAGTAGATGCGCGGCAGCGAGGCACCATCAACCTGCGCGGCCTTGATGATGCTGTCGTCGATGCCCCGCAGGCCCGCCAGGAACAGTGCCATCGCAAAGCCTGCGCTTTGCCAGATGCCCGCAATGACCACGCAGTAGATGGCCATCTCGGTGTCCACCAGCCAGCCAAATTCAAAGTTGGGAAAGCCCCAGTCGCGCACCATTTTTTCGATGCCCAGGCCCGGGTTCAGCAGCCACTTCCAGGCCGTGCCCGTGACTACAAACGACAGGGCCATGGGGTACAGGTAGATGGTGCGCAGCGCGCCCTCGGCACGGATCTTCTGGTCCAGCAGCACGGCCAGCACCACGCCAATCAGCAGCGATCCACCCACGTAGCCCACGCCAAAAATGCCCAGGTTCTTGAGGGCCACCCACCAGCGGTCCATCTCCCACAGGCGCTCGTACTGCGCCAGACCCGCCCATTCGTAGTTGGGCAGCATGCGCGAGACGGTGAGGCTGAGCACGCCGTTCCACACCATCAGGCCATAAATGAAGGCGAAGCCCAGCACAAAGGCTGGCGCTACGACCAGCTTGGGCAGCCATGTCTCAAACGTGTTCTTGCTCATGGCGGGGGAATGTGTTTGTCATCGTCCTGCGTAGAAAAAAAGCGGGGGACACGCAGGAGTGCCCCCCAAACTGAACAAAGTCACCTCGGAATAACTCGCTAACTCACGATCTCCTCAACAGATCACCACCACACCTCGTACTGCACGCCCACCAGCGTGCGCGAAGTCTTGCCATTGGCGCCAAAGCTGCCCGCATTGGCTGCGGCGGCGGCCTGGTTCCAGTTGGCCTTGGTCACGTACAGGCGCAGCTCGGGGCGCGACCAGAAGTCTTCCGACAGCGCCAGGGCGCCCGCCAGCGTGGCCTTGGACAGGCGCTGGTCGGGGCCACTGCCCTTGCGGGTGGTGGTGGACAGTTCCACCAGGCCCTTGAAGTTCTTGCTGAACGCGTACGAGCCCCGGCCGCCCATCGAGAAGTCCTTGGTCTCCACACCGGTCAGGTCGGCCTTGTTGGTCTGGTAGCCAATGAGGGCCTGGCCGCCAAACGGGCCGCTTTGCCAGTTGATCGAGTCGGCAATGCGCGTGGAGCGGCGGCCAGCGCGCGTGCCGTCGATGGCTTCAAACTCGCCGTCGATGCGGGCATGGCCGCGCGAGGTCTGCAGGTAGAAGGTGTTGCTGATGCTGGGCAGCAGGAATTCCTTTTGCGTGTGCATGAAGGAGATGCCCGAGCCCGAACCGCCGTTGACCTGGCCCTTGCCGCCTACGGCCGTGAGCAGCACCCGCAGCTTGCCGCCGGGGTTGGTGTWGATCTCGGACAGGTCGGCGTTGATGCGGTGTGCCTTGACGTTGTTGGGCAGATTGCCGTCGAACTTGTCGCCGGTGAACAGGCCCACGCCCAGCTTCATACCGCCCACGGGCACATCGGTCACACCGGCGCCGATGTTGTCGCCGTAGTTCAGCAGGAAGTAATCGACGATGTGCACATCCTGAATGCGCAGGCGGCGCTGGCCGGCCCAGAACTTGGCTTCGGGGGCAAACGAGAAGCCGCTCATTTCCACAAACGCCTGCTCGGTGCTGATGTCGCCACTGCCCCACTTGGCGGGCATGTAGTTCACCTTCCACTTCACGCCACCGGCTTCGAAGGTGCGCGCAAAGTTGACTTCGATGCCGTTGTCGCCTTCGTTGCCCAGGCGGAACTTCTGCAGCTCGCCGCCGAGCGCCAGGTTGCCCTTGACGCCGTCCGAGTGGTTGAACACCGGGCCACCGCGTGAGTAGCCGTTGAACTCAAAGCCTGCCACGTCCATGGCAAAGGCGCCATTCGCGCATGCGGCGGCCAAAGCCACCGCCGTGAGGCGGTTTCTTGTCTTCATGATGGGATCCCTCTGGGGTTGGTTTTAGTGTGTGTGTGCGCGTGTGTCTTGCACGGCTTACTTGGTTTTCGCGGCGGCCGCGATCTTCTTCATGGCATCGGCGACGCTGACCTTGTCGTCGTTCCAGAACTGGCTGACCACGTCCTTGATGGCGCCTTCGGTGGCCGGAGCAATCGCCATGCCGTGGGCCGCGCTGGGCACCAGGCCGCCGCTCTTGGCGGTGTCCACAAAGTCTTTGGCCGAGGCCTTGGCGCAGTCGTCGAACTTGTCCATCGGCTGGCCCGCACGCACGGGGATGGAGCCCTTGTTCAGGTTGAACACTTCCTGGAAGGCCGGGCTCATGATGGAGCTGGCCAGGTCGCTCTGCGCCTTCTGCGCGGCCGCGTCCTTGAGCTTGAAAAGGATGAACGAATCGACGTTGAAGGTGAACGCGTTGGCCGAGCCTGGTGCCGCAGCGCACAGGAAGTCCTTGCCCGGCGCCTTGCCAGCGGCCAGGAACTCGCCCTTGGCCCAGTCGCCCATCAGCTGAAAGCCCGCCTTGCCCTGGATCAGCATGGCCGTGGCCAGGTTCCAGTCGCGGCCGGGTGCGCCGGGGTCGGTGTAGCCCTTGATGCGGCGGAAGGTTTCCAGCGACTTCTTCATGGTGTCGCTGGTGAGTGCGGTGTTGTCGAGCTTGACCAATGCGTCCTGGTAGAACTTGGCGCCGCCCACGCCCAAGACCACGGATTCAAAGGTGGTGAAGTCCTGCCAGTTCTGGCCGCCGTGGGCCACAGGCACCAGGCCCGCAGCCTTGAGCTTGTCGGCGGCGGCAAAGAACTCGTCCCAGGTTTTGGGCATGGCGGCCACACCGGCCTTCTTCAGGGCCTCGGAGCTGCCCCACATCCAGTTCACGCGGTGCACGTTGACCGGGGCGGCCACGTAGGCGCCCTTGTACTTCATCACATCGGCGACCACCTTGGGCAGCAACTCGTCCCACTTCTCGGCCTTGGCCAGGGTGTCCATGTTGGCCAGCACGCCTTCCGACGCCCATTCCTGGATGGCCGGGCCCTTGGTCTGCGCAGCCGACGGGGGGTTGCCCGAGATCACGCGGCTTTTCAGCACCGTCATGGCGCTGTCGCCGCCGCCACCGGCCACGGCAAAGTCGCGCCAGGTGTGGCCCTTGCCCTGCATGATCTTCTTGAGTTCGGCCACCGACTTGGCCTCGCCGCCCGACGTCCAGTAGTGCAGGACCTCGACCTCCCCCGCGCTGGCCGACATCGCTGCCGCCAGSCCCACCGCCACTGCGGCGATTTTTGTCATCTTCCACATACCCGTGTCTCCTCGATGTTTGAATCCGTTTGGTGCGCCACAATTCGGTGCTGTTCAGCGCAGTCGGTACTTTAATTACAATAATTAATTTAATTCTCAGGGCTTTCCCTGAGAGTCGCAGCCGGGCCACAAAGGCTTGGCTGCGGGGCCCTTTGATATGCTCAATCCATGGCCACGCTACTCATTGTCGAAGACGACGCCCTCCTGCTCGACGCACTTTCCGGCCAACTCAAGCAACTCGATTACAGCGTCTGCACCGCCAGCAGCGTGCCGCAGGCCATGGCGCTTTTGCAGATGCAAGCGGTGGACGGGATCATCCTGGACCTGGGCCTGCCGGGTGCCGATGGCATTGAGCTGCTGACCTGGGCGCGCGCCCACATTGCGGGCCTGCCGGTGCTGATCCTCACCGCCCGCGACGGCGTGGAAGACCGCGTGCAGGGCCTCAACGCCGGGGCCGACGACTACCTCACCAAACCCTTCAACATGCAGGAGCTGCAGGCCCGCCTGCAGGCCATGCTGCGCCGCGCGCGCCAGCCTGCCTTCACCCAGGCCAGCAGCACCCAGGGCCCGCAGCTCACCACCCTGGGCCCGCTGGTGCTGGACCATGCGGGCCAGGCCGCCGCGCTGAACGGCGACCCGCTGGACCTGACCCAGCGCGAGTGGGAACTGCTGGCCCTGCTGGCCCACCGCGTGGGCGAGGTGGTCACGCGCGACGACGTGCTGGCCGCCTGGCGCGCCAGCCCCACCGAACCCGGCCAGGCCGCAGCGCCCCTGGCCTCGAACGCGCTGGAGGTGTATGTGCACCGCCTGCGCAAGAAGCTGGACGCCTCGCCCCTGAACATCCGCAATATCCGGGGGTTGGGGTACATGCTGAACAGGCCGTGATGAAGCCCCCCCTGAGATGCTTCGCATCTTCCCCCCGTGGGGGGGACGCCGCCAGCGCGGCGGGGCGGCCCTTGCGCGGCGGCACTGGCCTCGGTCGCGCCAGTTGCAGGCCACGCGCCATTTGATTTTTACGGTCATTCATGCGCCACGTTCCCGGGGTCTCTCTTCAACGCAAGCTGCTGCTGTGGCTGCTGCTGCCGCAGCTGGTGCTGTGGCTGTCGGGCGGGTTTCTGGCGTGGCGGATTGCGCTGCAGAACGGCGAGAAGGGCATTGACCAGACGCTGACGCAATCGGTGCGGGCGCTGGCGCGGCAGATCAAGCCGATTGGGGACGGGCTGCTGGTGGACTTTCCGAAGGCCGCGCAGGACATCCTGGAGCAGGACCCGGCCGACCGCATCACCTACATGGTGTCGTCCCCGCCCGGTCGCTTTTTGCTGGGCAACGCGCAGCTGCCACCGCCACCGCCCGTGGAGGTGCGCGTGGGCGACCCCTACCTCTACCACGCCCGCGTGGACGACCGCCCCGTGCGCGTGGCCCTGCTGGACGTGGACTACGGCACCGCCTCCACCCGCCAGCGCCTGCGCGTGCAGGTGGCCCAGAGCCTCACGGTGCGCGAGCGCATTGCCCAGGAGCTGCTGGAGCAAATGGTGTTCCCGATGGGCCTGATGGGCCTGGCCCTGAGCGCCGTGGTGTACGCCGGCGTGCTGCGCGGCCTGCAGCCCTTGAAGCGCCTGGAGGCGCAGATCGAGCGCGCGGGCGCCCGGCCGCACACGGGCACCACACCGCTGCTACCGATCGAGCTGACATCGGCCCCGCAGGAAGTGCATTCGCTGGCCAGCACCATCAACCGGCTGCTGGAAACCGTGGCACGCGGCCAGCAAAAGGAAAAGCGCTTTCTCAACGACGCCGCCCACCAGCTGCGCACCCCGCTCGCAGGCCTGATCGGCCAGACCGAGCTGGCCCTGCACGAAAGCCATGAACCGGCGGTGCAGGCCCGCCTGCAAAAGGTGCTGTCGGCCGCCCAGCGCAGCGCCCACCTGGTGCACCAGCTGCTGCAGCTGGCGCGCTCCGAGTCGAACGTGGAGATGCAGCCCATCGACCTGGCCGCCCTGGCCCGCGAGGTGGCCCGCGAATGGGCCGCCCGCGCCCTGGCCCAGGGCATGGACCTGGGCTACGAGGGCGACGACAGCCTGCCCGTGCAGGGCCACCCGCTGCTGCTGCGCGAGGCGCTCAACAACCTCATCGACAACGCCCTGCACTACGCAGGCCCCGGCGCCACCGTGACGGTGCGCGTGGGCCACGAGGAGCCCGGCCGCTGGGCGTTGCTGGTGGTGGAGGACGACGGGCCGGGCGTACCGGCCGAGCACCTGGGCGATCTGTTTGCGCGGTTCTGGCGCGGGTCGGACAAGGCGGGCGGCTGTGGGCTGGGCTTGTCGATCGTGGAGGAGATTGCGCTGCGGCATGGTGGCCGGACGGTGGCCGAGGGGATGGTGCCGAAGGGGTTGCGGGTGGGGATACGGGTTCCTGCGGGGTGATTTTTTGAGATTTTTTTGGGCTTCACCGCGCTCTGGACATGCCTTTATAGCTATTATTTTTATAGCATCAATAGATCAGAGAGCTGAGTTTTTCATAGTCTGGATGCACCTCAACCCGAACGGGAAATCAAAACAGCAGAGCTAAAAAAACAAAACGGCTGGTGCTCCCAAAACAAGCACCAGCCGCCCCAAAAAACCAAAAGCAACCTCAAGCCGCCAGGATCAACTTCTCCAGCTTCACCGCATCCGCAGCAAACGCCCGAATCCCCTCGGCCAGCTTCTCCGTTGCCATCGCGTCCTCATTCAACGCAAACCGGAACCCCGCCTCGTCATAGTTCACCGCAGGCAGATCCATCGCCTTGGCAGCCTCCGCATCCAGCGCCCGCTGCAACGGCGCATCGCTCGCCGCCAGCTGCGCCAGCAGCTCCGGCGCTATCGTCAGCAAGTCACACCCGGCCAGCGCCGTGATCTGCCCCACGTTGCGGAAGCTCGCGCCCATCACCTCGGTGGCGATGCCAAAGCGCTTGTAGTGGTTGTAGATCTGCGTGACCGACTGCACGCCGGGATCGTTGGCACCGGCGCGCGCGGCCTCGTCCCAGCTGGCGCCTGCCTGCTTCTTGTACCAGTCGTAGATGCGGCCGACAAAGGGCGAGATCAGCTGCACCTTGGCGTCGCCGCAGGCCACGGCCTGGGCGAACGAGAACAGCAGTGTGAGGTTGGTGTGGATGCCCTTGCGCTCCAGCTGCTCGGCGGCCTTGATGCCCTCCCAGGTGGAGGCGATCTTGATGAGCACGCGGTCGATGTGGATGCCTTCGGCCTGGTACAGCTCGATGATGCGTTCGGCGCGCGTGACGGTGGCGCTGGTGTCAAAACTCAGGCGGGCATCGACCTCGGTGGACACACGGCCCGGGATGGTGGCCAGGATCTCGCGGCCGAAGCGCACGAGCAGGCGGTCGATGATTTCATCCATCGGGCGGCCCCGGAACTGGGCCACGGTGTCTTGCAGCAGCGGCGCGTACTCAGGCTTTTGCACGGCCTTGAGGATCAGCGACGGGTTGGTGGTGGCATCCTGGGGCTGGAACTGCGCCAGTTGCTTGAAGTCGCCGGTGTCGGCAACCACGGTGGTGAACTGTTTGAGGGCGTCGAGTTGGTGCGTCATGGTGGCGCCATTATTCCGCATCGGGCGCAGCACCTTCGGTACTACCAACCACCGATACGCCGTGCACCCCCAGACCCAGCTGCACATCGTCGCCCACGGCCAGCACATCGTCGAGGTCGGACGACACCACAAAGATGCTCCCCAGCGCAGTTTCAAACGTGTACTCGTGCACCGCGCCCAGGTAGGCCGACTTGGCCAGCCGCGCGGGCAGCAGCCCCTCGCCCTGGCGGGTGATGCGCCAGGCCTCGGGGCGCACCGCCACCTTCACCGGGCCGCTCTTCACCGCCACGCGCGGGCGCAGCACCAGCGGGCCAAGCGCCACCGTGCCGTCAGCGTCGGCCACGGCCGGGAACAGCATGGCCTCACCCATGAAGCCCGCCACAAACTCGCTGTGCGGGGTTTCGTACAACGCGCGGGGCGAGCCCTTTTGCGCAATCAGGCCCTGGTTCATCACGATGATCTGGTCGCTCACGGCCATGGCCTCGGCCTGGTCGTGTGTGACGTAAGCCACCGTGAGCGACAGGCGCTGCTGCAAGGCACGGATTTCCTCACGCATCTCACGGCGCAGGCGGGCGTCGAGGTTGGACAAGGGCTCGTCGAACAGCAGCACCTCGGGCTCCAGCACCAGCGCGCGGGCCAGGGCCACACGCTGCTGCTGGCCGCCAGAGAGCTCGCTGGGCAGGCGGTCGTCAAACCCCACCAGGCCCACGCCGCGCAGCGCCTCCACGGCCTTGGCGCGCGCCTGCTCCTTGGGCTGGCCCGACATGCGCAGGCCGTACATCACGTTCTCCACCACATTCATGTGCGGGAACAGCGCGTAGCTCTGGAACATCATGCTCACGTTGCGCTGCGCGGGGCCGAGCGTGGTCACGTCCTTGCCGCCGATGAAGATCTCACCGGACGTGGGCGACTCCAGCCCCGCAATCATGCGCAAGGTGGTCGTCTTGCCGCAGCCCGAGGGGCCGAGGATGGTGGTGAGCGTGCCGCGTGGCACCTCGAAGCTGATGCCCTTGACAGCCAAGGCCGCACTGCTGTCAGTGCCGTAGCGCTTGGTGATGTTGCGGAACACGATGCCCGCGTCGCTGTGGTTCATGGCGTTGTTCTTCTTTTGGAGAGGGGACAGTGCGCGGCGGGTGCGGCTGCACGCCGCCCAAGCTTGCGGTCGCCGACGAGCAGTTGAATGAGCCCGATGGAGGCCGACATGAGGATGATGAGCACCGTGCAGTACGCCAGCGCCACCCCGTAGTCGCCATTGCCCACACGGCCGATGATGTAGGTGGTGGCCAGCTCGTTCTCGGCCGTGACCAGGAAGATCACTGCGCTCACCGTGGTGATGGCACGCACAAAGCTGTAGACCAGTGCCGCCACCAGCGCGGGCTTGAGCAGCGGCAGCACCACATGGCGCAGCGTCTGCACGCTACCAGCGCGCAGCATGACGGACGCTTCGTCCAGCGACCGGTCGAGCTGCTTGAAAGCCGCCGTGCCCGCCCGCACGCCCACCGGCAAATTGCGGAACATGAAGCACAACACAATGATGAGCGCCGTGCCCGTCAGCTCGAACGGCGGCACGTTGAAGGCCAGGATGTAGCTCACGCCCAGCACCGTGCCCGGGATGGCAAACGCCAGCAAGGCCGAGAACTCGAACGCGCCCTGCCCCCGGAACTCGGTGCGCGCCAGCAGCCACGCAATGCCGATGCCCAGCGTGGCCGTGAGCGGCGCCGAAATGGCGGCGAGCTTGATGGTCGTGAAGAACGAGTTCCACGCCGTGCCCGCCCACACCACACCGAACTGCCCCCATTCCACGCTGAACGCGGTGCGGAAATGCGCCAGCGTGATGGTGTAGTCGCGCCCCCAGGTCTGCACAAAACCACCGGCGAGCGCGAACAGGTACACGATGAGGGTGAACGCCATCCAGGGCAGCGCAATGGAGTGCACCACGCGGCGCACGCCTTGGGGCAGCGGCATGGCAATGCCTGCATCGCCCTTGCCCGAGACGGTGGTGAAGTTCTGCTTGCCCAGTAGCCCGCGCTGAATGGCGAACACGGTGAGCGCGAACAGCGTGAGGATCCAGGCCAGCGATGCGGCACGGCCCTGGTCGTACTGCGCGCCCACGATGGCGAAGAAGATTTCGGTGGACAGCACCGAGAACTGCCCGCCCACCACGATGGGGTTGCCGAAGTCGGCCATGCTCTCGATGAAGCCCACCAGGAAGGCGTTGGCCAGGCCGGGCTTGAGCAGCGGCAGCGTGACGGTCATGAAGGTCTGGTGCGGGCTGGCGCGCAGGGTTTGCGCGGCCTCTTCCAGGCTGGGCGCCACGCCCTGCACCACGCCGCGCATGATCATGAAGGCGATGGGCGTGAACGCAAAGGTCTGCGCCACCCACACGCCCAGCCAGCCGTAGAACCAGCGCGTGGGCGTGATGCCAAACGCGTATTCGAGGAACTGGTTGAACACACCCGCACGGCCAAACAGCAGGATGAGCCCCAGGCCCACTACAAACGGCGGCGTGATGATGGGCAGCAGCGCCACGATGTTCAGCGGCCGGGCATAGCGGCGCGAGGCACGCTCGGCCATCAGCGCCATGAAGGTGCCCAGCAGCGTGGTGCTGGTGGCCGTCATCAGCCCGAGGAACAGCGTGTTCCACGCAACGCCGCAGCGCTGCCCGCCACCGAGGCAGGCCAGGCCAAAGTTGCGCTCGTGCGCGATGCGCTCCCACATCACGGCAAGCGAGAACGGGCCGTCCTCCAGGAAAAACGCGGCCGACAGCGCCTTGAGCACCGGGAACACGATGAACAGCGCCAGCAAGCTGCCACAGCCCAGCACCGCCGCCGCCACAAACAAATCGCCCTTGAAGAAGCCGCGCCGCGCAACGCCAAACGACAGCAGCACCAGCAGCGCCGACAGCACCACAAAGCCACCCCAGCCCATGCCGGGCTGGCGCGTTCCCAGTTCGCCCAGGTGGGCATTCATCCATTCAAACGCCCAGCCGCGCGCGCCAATGGTGAAGCCACTGAGCAGCAAGGCCACCAGCCCCAGCGCGCCCCCAGCCACCAACACAGCGCCTTGCTGGCGGCCTGCAGGCAGGGCCGCCCCCACGCCTGCCACTGCCAGGCCCAGCAGGCCCAGCCACAGCCAGGGGCGCCCATGCTGCGCGGCCTGCAGCAGGCCATTGGCGGCCTGCGCATCGCCCCACACCAGTCCCACGGCCAGCAGGCCGTTGGCGTCCTGCTGCGCATACCAGGGCAGCAGCAGGTAGCCCAGCACACCGATCAGCACCCAGGCCCACAAGGGCCGGTTGGCTGCCACCGCCCGCCGGGGCGCGGGCCCCATCGCCACAGACACGGCCGCCATCAGCGCGCCGCGTTCTGGACTTCTTTCTCCCAGCGCGCAATCAGGCGGCGGCGCTCGGCGCTGGCACCGTATTTGGCGTAGTCGTAGTTGATGAGCTTGATCTTGGCCGGGTCGGTCATGCGCGGGTCTTTGGGCACCTGCGTGTTGCTGGGCAGCTGGAACTGCTTGGCCGCCAGGCCAAACTGCTGGCCACCGGGCGTGAGCGCCCATTCGTAGAACTTCTTGGCGGCCTCGGTGTTGGGGCCGTTCTTGACGATGCTCATGGAGCCCACTTCGGCGCCCGTGCCTTCGGATGGCGTGACCGAGCCCACGGGGAAGCCGTTGACCGCCTCAGTGGTCACGTCGTGCACAAAACTCACCGACACCGTGGTTTCGCCCCGCGCTGCGGCCTTGACCGGCGCCGTGCCCGAGCGGGTGTAGGTGCTGATGTTGGGGTGCAGGGCCTTGAGGTATTCAAAGGCTTTTTCCTCGCCCATGATCTGCACCAGCGTGGCGATCATGGTGTAGGCCGTGCCGCTGGATGCGGGGTTGGCCATCTGCACCTCGCCCTTGAACTCGGGCTTGAGCAGGTCGGCCCAGGACTGCGGGGCTTTCAGCTTGCGCTTGGCCAGCAGCTCTGTGTTGTAGCCAAAGCCCAGCGGGCCCAAGTACACGCCCACGGTGCGGTATTTGGAGTCCACCGCCTGCTTCTGCGCCCAGGGGTGCAGCTGCGCGAGCAGGTTCGATTTGTATTCGAGCGTCAGGCCCTGCTCGGCCGCCTGCAGGTGCGGGTCGCCCGTGCCGCCAAACCAGATGTCGGTCTTGGGGTTGGCCTTCTCGGCGTTGATCTGCGCGAGCGCTTCGCCCGAGCCCTTGGCCGTCATGTTGACCTTGGTGCCCGTGGTCTTGGAATACACGGTGGACATCAGGTTGCACCACTCGGCCTGCACCGAGCAGATGATGTTGACCTGGCCTTGGGCATAAGCGCTGGAGGCCAGCAGGGCCAGGGCGGCAGCGGCAAAGGTGTGGGAGATGGGCTTGCGCATCGGGGGCTTCCGTTCCAATCAAATATGACAATGAAGTTTCAGTTCATCCTAGAGCCGGGCCACGCCCCCGGCCACCGGGATAACACGCAGGGTGTGCATGCAGAGGGCTCAAGCGGAAGCAAACGCAGAAGCAGACGCAGAGGGCACCGGCCCGATGGAGCCGCCCTCGTGGTAACTCATGACCCACTTTGTATGAAACGCAGTTACCATTTCTTTCTCTGCCGCCGCCCCCCACCAGGAAACCCGCCCCCATGCTCGACCGCATCACCGCCTCGCTTTCGTCCCTGGCCCCTGCCGAACAACGTGTGGCCAAGCTGGTGCTGGCCGACCCCCGCAGCTTTGCCCGCCTGCCCGTGCGCGAGCTGGCCGAGCGCGCCCATGTGAGCAAGCCCACCGTGGTGCGGTTTTGCCGCAGCATGGGGTACGACGGCCTGGCGGACTTCAAGCTCAAGCTTGCGGGCAGCGTGAGCGAAGGCGTGCCCTTCATCCACCGCAGCGTGGACGTGGACGACAAGACGGGCGACGTGCTGGTGAAGGTGGTGGACAACGCCGTGGCGGCGTTCCTGCAGTACCGCAACGCCGCCAGCACCGTGGCGCTGGAGCGCGCGGCCGAGGCCATTGCCGCCACCTGGCAAACCGGCAAGCGCATCGAGTTCTACGGCGTGGGCAACTCCGGCATCGTGGCGCAGGACGCGCAGCACAAGTTCTTCCGCCTGGGCGTCACGTCGATTGCCACCAGCGACGGCCACATGCAGGTGATGAGCGCCACGCTGCTGGGCCCGGGCGACTGCGCGGTGATCATCTCCAACTCGGGCCGCACGCGCGATCTGATGGACGCGGCCGACATCGCGCGCAAGAACGGCGCCACCACCATCGCCATCACCGCCAGCGGCTCGCCCCTGGCCAGCACCTGCCAGATCCACCTGGCCGCCGACCACCCCGAGGGCTACGACCGCTACAGCCCCATGGTGTCGCGCCTTATGCACCTGCTCATCATCGACGTGCTGGCCACCTGCGTGGCGCTGCGCATTGGCGGCTCGCTGCAGCCCATCCTGCAGCAGATGAAGGAAAACCTGCGGGCCAAGCGCTACGCCTAGCCGCCCGGCCGCCTGACATCAGGTCACGCCGAAGGTGTGGGGCACGGGCACTATAAAAATCATAGCTACTAGCGCTTATCCATCAGGCGCAGGCAGCCATTTTTACTTCGAACTCCGACGCACTCAGTTCGCAAAACTCCGGGTGCTGTACAGCTCCACCGGCAGGCGCTGGAGCAGCGGAAGGCTGGTGGCCGCGTCCTTGGCCTGCTTGTCGATGTAGCCGAGGAACACGTCGGCATCCAGCACGCCAATGTCCAGGCGGCGCGCGGCGGGCACGGCGGCAAGGGTCTTGTAGCCGTCGCCGCCGGTGGCGTTGAAGCTCAGCACGAACAGCTTGTAGGTCTTGCCGGTGTCCAGCGCGGCCCAGGCGCCCGTGGCGGGGTTGCGCACCTCGATGTTGGCCACGCGGCTGCCGAAGGCGGCCTTGGCATTCACGTCGTAGCGCAGGCCGCCGGTGTAGGGGTACGGGCCGGTGGAGCCACCCGCACCGTACACGGCTTCCAGGCCGTCTTCGAGCATGCCCTTGACCTCCTGGCCCGTGATGTCGAGGCGGAACAGCATGTTGCCAAACGGCAGCACCTGGATCACCTGTGCGGCCGTCACCGTGCCCTGCAGCGGAATGCGCACACCGCCGCCGCTTTGCAGCGTGATGTCGGCGCCGCCGTACTTCTCGTTGGCCACTTCCAGGTAGGCCTGGGCCACCAGCTGCTGGATGTCGCCGCCGCGCAGGCTCACGCTGCCCTCGGCATTGCAGGCCGCGCTGGAGCGGCTGTAGTCCACCGAGCCCACACCGCCGGGCACACGGCGCGAGCACAGCTCTTGCGGCACCACGGCCACCTGGGTCTTGTTGAACACGGCCACGCGGTCCTTGAATGGTTGCAGGGCGGCGGTGGCGGGGGCCGATGGCGTGGTGATGCGCAGCACGCCGGTGGCGGCGGCACTGGCCTTGATCGCCGCCTTTTCCGCGTCGGTGGCGGCCTTGCCGCCGAGGGTGAAGCTGTCGCCAATCAGCACATGGGGCGTGCCCGTGCACTGCGTGACCTCGCCCTGCGCGTTGAAGCTGACCTTGAGTTCGCCCACCACCTGCGCGTATTCCCAGGCCTGCACCACACACACGGGTTTGCCGTCCTTGTCGGTGATGCGGGTGGGGTAAGCCCCGGCGGGCGAGCCCACGCCGGTGGTGGTCAGGGTGTTGGGGCCCAGCAGCGTGTGCGAGTCTCCGCCCACCACCACATCCACCCCCGACAGGCGCGCGGCCACCTGCTTATCGTACTCATAGCCGATGTGGCTGAGCAGGATGATCTTGTTCACGTTCCTGGCGCGCAGTGCGTCGATCTCGCGCTGCGCGGCGGCGGTCTCGTCCTGGAAGGTGGTGTCTGCGTCGGGGCTGGACGAGGCCTTGGTCTTCTGCGCAATGGTCAGGCCCACGATGCCGATCTTTTGCCCATCACGCTCGACCACGGTGGAGGGGCTGACGTAGCCCGCCGCACGCGTCGCATGGAGCGCCGAGCCCGCGCCGAACTGCACATTGGCGCTGAGCACGGGCGTCTTGCACGTGCCTTTGCGCAGCAGGTCCAGAAAACCCTTGAGGCCCGTGTCGCCCTTGTCGAACTCGTGGTTGCCCAGGGTGAAGGCGTCAAAACACACGGTGTTCATCAGGGCGGCGTCGGCCTCGCCATCGGCCCCTGCGCGGTTGAAGTACAGCGTGCCGGTGAGCGCATCCCCCGCGTGCAGCTTGAGCACATGGGGAGACTGGGCGGCCAGCTCGCTGATGGCGGCCGTGACGCGCGGAAAACCGCCCGCGTCCACCGCCACATCCACAGCCGATGCACCACCGGCCGAGAGCTTGAGCGTCTTGGACCGGGACTCCAGCGTGGAGTGGTGGTCGTTGATGTGCAGGATGGTCAGCTCCAGCGGCTTGGCCTGATCGCCGCCGTCGGAGCCGCCACAGGCGGCCAGCGCACTGGCGGCCGCCAGCGCCAGCAGGCCCACGCGTGCTCGGTGCAGTGCGCAGTGCACCTGCTTCTGAATTGCCCACAAACCCATCGTCATGTTCCGGCCCCTGTCTGTGTATCGGTGTGGTGGATCACAAAAGCCTGCATCGTGGGCAGGCCGCGTGACAGGGGCGTGAAACAACACAGGGAGGCACCACGGCAAAAACGCCACAGGCTCCCGAGGGAGCCTGTGGCGCTGGATGGGCGAGGGACGGGTGTTCTCTAGGCGGGAGAGGGCAATTTTCTAAAGAAAAAAGGCCTTTACCGCGCTTCCATCATGCCTTTATAGCTACATATTTAATAGCAAATCATCAAATACGGCCCTCTTCCACCGCGTGGCAGGCGATGCGGATGCCGCCGATGCTCAGCAGCTTGGGGCGCTCGGTGCGGCAGCGGTCGTTCACATGCGGGCAGCGGGGGTTGAAGGCGCAGCCGGGCGGCGGGTTCAGCGGGTTGGGCACCTCGCCCTGCACGGGGGTGCGCGCCTTGCCGGTGTCGTGCATCTTGGGGATGGCATCGAGCAGCATGCGCGTGTAGGGGTGGCGCGGGCTGTTGAACAGCTGGTGCTTGTCGGCCAGCTCCACCAGGCGGCCCAGGTACATCACGCCGACCTGGTCGCTCACGTGGCGCACCACGGCCAGGTTGTGGCTGATGAACAGGTAAGTGAGCTGCCGCTCGCGCTGCAGGTCCTTCATGATGTTGAGCACCTGGGCCTGCACCGACACGTCGAGCGCCGAGGTGGGCTCGTCGCAGACCAGGAACTCGGGCTCGGTGGCGAGCGCACGCGCAATGGAGATGCGCTGGCGCTGGCCGCCCGAGAACTGGTGCGGGTACTTGACCATGTCGAGCGGCGACAGGCCCACGGACTTGAGCAGCTCGCCCACGCGGGCCTTGAGTTCGGCCTTGTCGGTGATCAGGCCGTGCTCGCGCAGCGGCTCGCCGATGATGTCTTCGACCAGCCAGCGCGGGTTCAAACTCGCGTACGGGTCCTGGAAGATCATCTGGATGCGGCGGCGCATGGCCTGCGCGTCCTTGCCCTTGAAGGCGGCGTGGGCATCCTGGTTGTCGAACGTGAGGCCGCCGCGTGTGGGCTCGTACAGGCCCACCAGCAGGCGGGCCACGGTGCTCTTGCCGCAGCCGGACTCGCCCACCAGGGCCAGGGTCTTGCCCTTTTCGATCTCGAAGCTCACGCCGTCCACCGCATGCAGCAGAGTGCGCGGCTTGCGCTCGATCACGCGGTTGAGCCAGGGGGCAGAGACGTCGAAGGTCTTGGCCAGGTCATGGGCCTGGACCAGGGCCTTGCTCTTCACGGGTGCGGAAGCCGCCGTGGTGGTGGTCGCGGCGCTCATGCGGTCACCCCGGCTTTCGTGGCGGCAGTGGCGGTAGGGGCGGTCGTGGACGCACCGGCGTGCAGCCAGCAGGCGGCACGGGTGGAGCCCGCTGGCATCAGGTCAGGGCGTTCGGTCATGCAACGGTCAAAGGTTTGGGGGCAGCGGGGGTTGTAGGCGCAGCCCTTGGGGATGGCGTTCAGGCGCGGCATGGCGCCGTCGATCTGGTTCAGGCGCTCGCGGTCCATCGTCATGTCCGGGATGGACGCCATGAGGCCCGAGGTGTAGGGGTGCGACGGCTTGTTGATCACGTCGTGCACCGGGCCGATCTCGGCCACGCGCCCGGCGTACAGCACGGCCACGCGGTCGCAGGTCTCGGCGATCACGCCCATGTCGTGGGTAATCAGCATCACGGCCGCGCCGCGCGATTTGCAGATGTTTTTGAGCAGCGTGATGATCTGCGCCTGGATGGACACATCGAGCGCCGTGGTGGGCTCGTCGGCCACGATGAGCTTCGGCTCGGCCGCCAGGGCCAGGGCAATCACCACCCGCTGGCGCATGCCGCCAGAGAACTGGTGCGGGTAGTGGTCGATGCGCTCCTCGGCGGCCGGGATGCCGGTGTCCTTGAGCAGCGCAATGGCGCGCTGGCGCGCCTCGGCGGGCGTGACCGGCAGGTGGGCCAGGATGGTCTCGGTAAGCTGGCGGCCCACGGTGTACAGCGGGTTCAGCGAGGTCAGCGGATCTTGAAAGATCGCACCGATCCGGCGGCCCCGGATGTGGCGCATTTCCTCGTTGCTGAGGTTGTCGATGCGCTGGCCTTCCAGCAGGATCTGGCCCGAGGCCACGCGGCCCGGCGGCTCCAGCAGGCCGATGATGGCTGCGCCGGTGAGGGATTTGCCAGCGCCGGACTCTCCCACCACGCCCAGGATCTCACCGGGTGCAATGGAAAAGGAAATGTCGTCCAGGGCGCGCAGGGTACCGCGGCGGCCGGGAAATTCGACTACGAGGTTTTTGACTTCGAGAAGACTCATGGGAATGTCGCTTTTCTTGTTGTTCTTGTTCAACGCAGGCGCGGGTTGAGCGCGTCGCGCAGCCAGTCACCGAGCAGATTCACTGACAAGGCAATCAGCACCAGCATGGCGCCAGGGAACACGGTGATCCACCATTCGCCCGAGAACAGGTAGTCGTTGCCGATGCGGATCAGCGTGCCCAGCGAGGGCGAGGTGGGCGGCGCGCCCACGCCCAGGAAGGACAGCGTGGCTTCGGTGATGATGGCGGTGGCGACCTGGATGGTGGCCAGCACCATCACCGGGCCCATCACGTTGGGCAGTACATGCTTGCGCATGATGCGCAGCGGCGACACGCCGGTGACGCGGGCGGCCTGCACGTATTCCTTGTTGCGCTCGACCAGCGTGGAGCCGCGCACCGTGCGCGCGTACTGCACCCAGCCGGTGAGCGAGATGGAGATGATCAGCACACCAAAGGCCAGGGATTCGTGCGCGTTCGGGAACAGCGCGCGGCCCACGCCGGCGATCAGCAGGGCCACCAGGATGGCGGGGAAGGACAGCATCACGTCGCACAGGCGCATGAGCACGGCATCGATCCAGCCGCCCTTGAAGCCTGCCAGCAGGCCAAAAGCCACGCCCACCAGCACCGACAGCACCACCGAGGCCAGGCCCACGACGAGCGAGATGCGGGCGCCATAGATCAGCGCGGACAGGATGTCGCGGCCCTGGTCGTCGGTGCCCAGGGGGTATTTCATGGAGCCTTCGGCGCTCCAGGCGGGGGGCAAGCGGGCGTCGCTCAGCTCCAGCGTGGCCAGGTCAAAGGGGTTGTGGGGTGCGACCCATCCGGCAAACACCGAACAGAACACACAGATCAGCGCAATCGCGGCAGCGACCATCGCCATGGGCGATGTGCGAAAGCTGTAGCCGACATCGCTGTCAAACCAGCGGGCAAGGGTTGTTTTCATTGTGGGAACCAGTAAACAAACACCGCCGCCCGGCCCGGGTAGCAGCCGGGCGGTGGTGCGAACTTTCAAGAGAACCGGTTGTTCTCTCTTTCTTCTCTTCGATCTTTTGCGGGCGGACTTACTTGTTGATGCTCATCCACTTGAAGGGCATGAAGTTGTCCGCCAGCTGCACCAGCTTGACGTTCTTGTTCACACCCCAGGCCAGGGCCTGCTGGTGCAGCGGGATGTGGCCCACATCGGCAGCATGCAGGTCAAACGCTTCCTTGATCATGGCGTTGCGCTTGGCCTTGTCGGTCTCGGACTGGATCTTGAGGGTCAGCTCGTCCACCTTGGGGTTGCAGTACGCACCCAGGTTGAACTGGCCTGCGCCCTTGTCGTCCACGCAGCGCACCAGCGCATTCAGGGCGTTGTGCGAGTCATAGGTGGCGGGGGTCCAGCCCAGCATGTAGAAGCTGGTGTCGCGGCGCAGGATCTTGGGGAAGTAGGTGCCCTTGGTTTCGGCCTGCAGGTTGACCTTGACGTTGATGCGCGAGAGGTTGGCGGCCACAGTCTGGCAGATGCGGCCGTCGTTCACGTAGCGGTCGTTCGGGCAGTTCATGGCCACTTCGAAGCCGTTGGGGTAACCCGCTTCGGCCAGCAGCTTCTTGGCGGCTTCCACATCGTAGGGCAGCCGCTTGGCATCGGGCTGGAAGCCGTTGATGCCGGGGCCGACCAGCAGGGCCGAGGGGTTGGAGGCGCCGCGCATCACGGTGCGCTTGATGCCTTCGATGTCGATGGCCTGGTAGAAGGCCTGGCGCACGCGCTTGTCCTTGAAGGGGTTCTTGCCCTTGACGTTGGAGTACAGCAGCTCGTCACGCTTCTGGTCCATGCCCAGGAAGATGGTGCGCAGTTCGGGGCCGGTGATGGCGCGGGTGTTGGCGCCACCGTTCACGCGGTCGATGTCCTGCACGGGCACGGGTTCCATCACGTCCACTTCGCCCGACAGCAGGGCCGCCACGCGGGTTGCATCGTTGCCGATGGGGGTGAACACGACTTCGGTGGCGTTGCCTTCGATCTTGCCCCAGTAGGTGCCGTTGCGGGTGAACACCGAGCGCACATTGGGCTGGCGCTCACGCAGGCGGAAGGGGCCCGTGCCGTTGGCGCGGAACGAGGCCGCGTTCTCGATGCCCTTGCGGCGGTCCACCGGGCCCAGGGCCTGGTTGGTCTCACACCACTTCTTGCTCATGATGTACACGAGCGAGATCACGTCGGGCAGGATGGGGAACGGCGTCTTGGTTTCGATCTCGACCGTGTGGTCGTCGATCTTGCGCACTTCCTTGAAGTCGTTGGTGTAGCTCTTCATGTCCGAGCCTTCCACCTGGGTGCGCGCGAAGCTGAACACCACGTCGTCGGCGGTGAACGGCGTGCCGTCATGGAATTGCACGCCCTTGCGCAGCTCGAAGCGCCAGACGGTGGGCGAGGTCTGCTTCCAGGCCGTGGCCAGCGCGGGCGCCAGGCTCAGGTCCTTGTTGCGGCCGACCAGGGGTTCGTACACGTTGCCGGTCACGCTCAGCTGCAGCGACTCGTTGAGCGAGTGCGGGTCCATGGACAGCGAGTCGCCCTGGTTGGCAACCCGGATGGTCTGCGCACTGGCAACCACGCTGGCCGTTGCCATGGCGGCAAACAAGGTGGCAAGGGCAACTTTCTTCTGGAATTTCATCGGAATCTCCTCGTGAAAAAAAGGATACGAAAGGGGGACATCCAAGGGGATGGGGTGTGGCGTTGCGTGGAGAAACGGGAGGCGTGCTCTCAGGGCATGGCCAGCGGCATCGATTGCTCGATCAGGCTTGCGTGCAATGCGGCGCCCAGCGGCAGGATGTCGTCGTTGAAGTCATAGCGGCTGTTGTGCAGCGCACTGCCGCTGGCCCCCGTGCCCTGGCCCAGGCGCAGGTAGGCACCGGGGCGGGTCTGGAGCATGAAGGCGAAATCCTCGGCGCCCATGCTAGGCTCCAGGTCGCGCACGACATGGTCAGCACCCAGCAGGGATTCGGCCACGTCGCCAGCAAAAATGGCTTCGCTTTCGCTGTTGATGGTGGCCGGGTAGATGCGTTCGTAGTGCACGGTGGCCGTGGCGCCAAAGCCCAGGGCGATGGCATTGCACAGCTCTTTGAGGCGCTTTTCCACCATCTCCTGCACCACCGGGTCGAACGTGCGCACGGTGCCCACCAGCGTGGCAGAGCCCGGCAGCACGCTGAAGGCCCCCAGGTCGCCCGCCTGCGCGGCGCAGATGCTGACCACGGCGCTTTCGATGGGGCGCACATTGCGCGACACGATGCTTTGCGCCGCCGTGATGATGTGCGCGGCCACGACCAGCACGTCCACCGTCTGGTAGGCATGGGCCCCGTGGCCGCCACGGCCCGTGATCTCGATCGTGAAGCGGTCCGCCGCTGCCATCATGGGGCCGGCATTGATGCCCACGGTGCCGGGCTTCATCGCAGGCCAGTTGTGCATGGCATAGATGGACTGCACCGGGAAGCGGTCAAACAGGCCGTCCTCCATCATCACGCGGGCACCCGCAAAACCTTCTTCGCCGGGCTGGAACACCAGCACCGCCGTGCCGTCGAAATTGCGGGTCTCGGCCAGGTAGCGCGCGGCGCCCACCAGCATGGCGGTGTGGCCATCATGGCCACAGCCATGCATCAGGCCGGGTTTGCACGACTTCCAGGAGAAATCGTTGTGCTCGGCCAGGGGCAGCGCATCCATGTCGGCGCGCAGGCCGACCATGCTGCCGCTGGACGTGCTGCGCCCCCGGATCACACCCACCACACCGGTGCGCCCGATGCCGTCGTGGATCTCGTCCACACCGCAGAGCGTCAAGGCTTCCTTGACGCGTTTGCTGGTGTAGACCTCCTCGAACCCCAGCTCGGGGTGCGCGTGCAGGTCGCGTCGCAGCGCGGTCAGCTCGGGGTGGAACTGCGCGATGTGCGAAAACGCCCGGCCTCCGGCTTTGTATTTCAAGGACTGCATGTCAGGTGTCCGGAAAGTTCGTGCAGCACAGGCGACAACCGGCAAAACTGGCGCGGCCCAGGCCAGCGCTCCCGCGCAAGGGCCGCCCCGCCGCGGGGGGAGCACCCCCCCTCTGGGGGGATGGCGCGCAGCGCCTCAGGGGGGAGCTCATCAATGGCCTCCGGCCTTGCCCACGCGCAGGCGGGGGTCCACCGCAAAGTACAGCAGGTCCACTACCAGATTGATGACCACAAAAATCAGGGCAATCAGGCAGAGGTAAGCCGCCATCACAGGGATGTCGGCAAAGGTCACGGCCTGGATGAACAGCAGGCCCATGCCCGGCCACTGGAACACGGTCTCGGTGATGATGGCAAAGGCGATCAGGCCACCCAACTGCAGGCCGGTGATGGTCATCACAGGCACCAGCGTGTTCTTGAGGGCATGGCCGAAGTGGATCGCCCGGTTGGACAGGCCCCGTGCGCGCGCAAACTTGATGTAGTCGGTGCGCAGCACTTCCAGCATTTCAGCCCGCACCAGCCGCATGATCAGCGTGAGCTGGAAGATGGCCAAGGTGACGGCCGGCAGGATGATGTGGTGCCAGCCCTTGGCCTTGAGCAGGCCTGTGCTCCACCACCCCATCTGCACCACTTCACCGCGTCCGAAGCTCGGAAACCAGCCCAGCGTGACCGCAAACACCAGGATCAGCAGGATGCCGATGAGGAAGGTGGGCAGCGACACGCCCAGCAGCGACAGGGTCATGAACAGCTGGCTGGTAAACGTGCCGCGCTTGAGCGCTGCGTACACGCCCATGGGTACGCCAATCGCCAGGGCCAGGAATGCAGCCACCAGGGCCAGTTCGAGTGTGGCCGGGAAACGCTCGGCAATCAGCCGCGACACCTTGGCGCCCTGGCGCAGGCTCAGGCCGAATTCGCCTTGGGCTGCGTTCACCAGGAAGTGGCCAAACTGCACAAAGAAGGGTTTGTCCAGACCGAGCGAGGCGCGCAGCTCACGGATCTGTTCAGGGGTGGCATCCTGGCCCAGCAGGAACACCACGGGATCTCCCACGTACTGGAACAGCATGAAGGAGATGAAGGCCACCGTGATCATGACAATCACAGCCTGGATCAGGCGGCGCAATATAAAGGCAAGCATCGGAGAGTCGAGTGAGTGTTCGATAGGAGCGCCGCAGCCACTTTTGATGGGCAGGGCGCCGGGGGGCGAAACGTCTTCAATCTAAGTCAAAAAAGAGCAAGGACCGCCGGGCCCTTGCTCTCTTCAGGCTGAGCGAGATCAGTTCACCTTGACCGTACGCATGTCCACGCGGTTGTCTGCGCGGTGGACCACTTCCACGTTCTTCTTCATGGCCCATGGGATCACCTGGTCATGCAGCGGAATGTGGGACACCGTATCGTTGGACAGCTGCAGCGCTTCGGTCAGCATGCGCGAACGCACGGGCGCATCGGTTTCCGCCTTGATGCGGTCCACCAGGTAGTCCATGCGCTGGTTGCTGTAGCGGCCCACGTTGTAGTTGCCGTCACCACCCTGGCCCACGGAGCGGGTCAGCGACTGCAGGCTGTACAGCGCGTCGAAGGTGGGCACGCCCCAGCCCAGCATGTAGATGCTGGCTTCGTAGCGCTGGATCATCGGGAAGTAGTTCACCAGCGGCAGCGTGCGCAGCTTGGCCTTCACGCCCACGCGCGACCACATGGCGGTCACGGCCTGGCAGATGGCCTCGTCATTGATGTAGCGGTTGTTGGGGCAGGCGAAATCCACTTCAAAACCGTCGGGGTAGCCCGCCTCGGCCAGCAGCTTCTTGGAAGCTTCCACGCTGTAGGGGAAGCGCTTGCCCACCGCCTCGGTATAGCCCGCCACCTGCGGTGCCACGATGGTGCCCGTGGGCTTGCCCAGGCCGCGCATGATGTTGCGCGAGATCGTCTCGGCATCAATGGCCTGGTACAGGGCCTTGCGCACGCGCACGTCCTTGAGCGGGTTCTTGCCCTTGATGTTGGAGCCGGGAAGTTCTTCGCGGAACTGGTCCATGCCCAGGAAGATGGTGCGGTTCTCGATGCCGTCAATCACCTTCAGCTCAGGGCTTGCACGCAAGCGGCCCAAATCCTGGGGCGTGGGATCCAACACCATGTCCACCTCACCCGAAATCAGCGCTGCGATCCGCGTGGCATTGGACTTGATCGGCGTGTAGATGATTTCGGTCACGTTGCCGTCCATCTTGCCCCACCAGTTGGGGTTGCGCTTGAACACCATCTTCACATCGGGCTGCCACGAATCCAGCGTGTAGGGACCGGTGCCCATGGCGTTGCGGTGTGCAAAATTCTCGTCCGAGCCCTTGATGTCCTTGGGCTCAACCGACTTGTTCTTTTCCGCCCATGCCTTGCTCATGATGCGCAGCTCGGTCATCTGGCGCAGCAGCACCGGATTGGGCGCCGACAGGATCACGTCGAAGGTCTGCGCATCGACCTTCACGACCTTGCTGATGCCCTGAACGTAGGGCGTGAAGTTCGAGGTCTTGGCCATGGCACGCTGGATCGAATACACGGCATCGTCCGTGGTCAGCGTGGAGCCATCATGGAACTTGACCCCCTGGCGCAAGGTGAAACGCACCTGCGTGGGGCTGACTTCCCTCCAGGCGGTTGCCAGCACAGGCTCCACCTCAAATGTCTTGCTGTTGTAGTAAACCAGGCTCTCATACACATTGGCGTGAATGCCGTTTTGCAGGGCATTGTTTTGAGAGTGGATATCCCACGTGGCGATTTCCCCCTGGCTCGCCCATTTGAAGGGCTTGGCATGCACCATAGGCGCACACAACAGCGCGGCAGCTGCAGCCACCGACAAAAGACTGTATTTGAGTTTCATGGAACCCTCTTGAATAAAAGTTTTACTATGCAGTAATGATTGCTCTATAGCCAACGGGAAATCCCTGAATCCCGGGCACACCGAAGGGCCAATCCATGCTGCTTTCGGCAGGCATCTTATGCAAGGATGGTGCCAATCAGTCGGCATCTCTCGCACCAAAGAGATTGCGCCTGAAATAGGGTTACAAGACGCCCAGCCCCGTAGCAGCAAAGGGCCAACACCTCTTGTGCAGCACTCCCAGTGTGCATTTCCCCCGTCTTGCTTTCCAAGCCTTGCCCCATCAGCAAACAAAAGCAGCACAGATCGAAGAATCACCGCCTCCACACCATCAGAATTCATCACCTAGCATTAGCGCAGCCACCCCAAGCGGCAATCTATCCATCCGCCAGTACAAATATCCAGAACCACATACCCACGCTACAGCCATCAAACAGGCAAAAAAAAAGCCGCCCGAAGGCGGCTTTTTGCTTTTATATCGACCACTGGCATAAGCCAGTGTTGATATTAGAAGCTGTGACGGATACCGAAGTCGTAACCGGTCGAGTTGCGGTTTGCAGCAGTCACTGCACCGTTCAGGGACTGAGCGGCGCCATTCTTGTTGCTCACGCGAGCGAACGTGGTGTACAGAGCGGTACGCTTGGACAGGTTGTGCACGTAGCCCAGAGCGATCTTGTTCGAACGGGGATCAGCACCCACGGTGTCGATCTTGTAGGTCGAGTAAGCCAGACGAACTTCGCCAGCGCCCACGGGGATCAGACCACCGATCAGGAAGCCAGTGCCTTCGTTGCCGTTCTTGATGTCGTCGCTGTTGTAGTGAGCCATGATCTTGGCCACGCCCAGGTCGTACTGGCCGCCCAGGTTGAACGCCTGGATGTTGCCGGAAACGAACTTGGTTTCAGAGAAAGCCAGAGCGACGTTGATGGGGCCGTTGGCATAGCCAGCGCGCAGAGCCAGGCCATTGCCGTCCTTCTTGGCAGGCGTGCCGCTGTTGTTTTCACCCATGTAGTACTGGGCTTGGCCGTAGAAACCGCCCAGCTTGCCTGGCAGGAAGTAGCCGATGGAGTTCGAAGCGCGGACGGTGGTAGGGCCACCCAGGCTGGAGTTCAGGGTTTGGGTCGTGCCCACGCCGTTCGTGCCGAACGGATCGAACACGGTCAGATTCCAGAATTGGGGGGTGTAGTCACGGCCCAGACGCACTTCACCAAAGCCGCCGTTCAGGCTGACCGTCGAACGACGGTTGAAAGTCAGACCGCCACCACCGGTAGCACCGCTGGCGCCTTGGTTGTTGGTGCTCGTGTTAGCGCCGGAACCATTGTCATTGTTCACACCGGCTTCCAGCCAGAACGAAGCGGACAGACCGCCACCCAGATCTTCAACGCCACGGAAACCCAGACGGCTGCTGTTGTAGCCGGAGTTCGTCAGTTGCGACTTGTTAGAGACGCTGCCGGAGCCGTAGGCATAGGTTGCGTCAACCACGCCGAACAGGGTCACGGAAGATTGAGCCATTGCAGCGCCGGAAGCAGCCAGCACAGCCAGGGCAATCAGGGATTTTTTCATTGCGAGTTACTCCAAGGTTAAACATCGGGCTCCGGTACGGGGGGTCTATGGTGAAAGCACCTGCACAGTCCCGCCGGTTTCCCGGGCCAACCTCCTGGTGGGGAAGTTGCTCTTATTGCACCAGACCCGGCCGGGTTTCGCAAAGGAATTCACCCACAATCGCCCCGAAAGGGAAATTCCGTTGCAGTGTTGCAACATTCCAGTGCATGGGGGCAGAATCGCTCTTGGCCATGCAACTCCCGTGCCCCGCACATTGATTTTTTGTATCAAGGTGCAATTTGTGTTTCGGCGCACCCTTCGCGCCCCAAGGTATCCATGGACGCTTTTTTGACTGCCGCAGACAGCGCGCTGCGCACACTTTTTGCATCACCCCAGGCGGCCGAAAAGACACCCGCCCACGGAATGGCCGAAGCCGCGCTGGAGCCCGGCGAGAAGCGGCTTGCGGGTGCCCTGATGCGCGTGAACCACGTGGGCGAGGTGTGCGCGCAGGCGCTTTACACCGCCCAGGCCGCCGTGACCCGCGACCCCGCGTTGCGCGCGCACCTGCAGGAGGCGGCGCGCGAAGAAACCGACCACCTGGCCTGGACCCGGCAGCGGCTGGACGCACTCGGCGCCCGGCCCAGCCTGCTCAACCCCCTGTGGTTTGGGGGCGCGTTTGCCCTGGGCCTGGTGGCGGCCAAAGTCAGCGACCGGGCCAGCCTGGGGTTTGTGGTCGAGACGGAAAACCAGGTGGCCGCGCACCTGCAAAGCCACCTGGATCGGCTTCCTGCGCAGGACCTCGCCTCCCGGGCCGTGGTCGCGCGCATGAAAGACGACGAGGAACGGCACGCCGCACAGGCCCGCGCATCCGGCGCACTGGAGCTGCCCGCACCGGCGCGCCTGGCCATGAAGGCGGCGGCCAAGGTCATGACCACCACTGCCCATTACCTCTGAGCAGCAGCCTCCAGGACTTGACCGCCCCGGCAGGCCTCAGGCCTCCAGCACGTCGAACCCGGTGGTGATGTCCGCCGTTTTCCCCAGCATGATGCTGGCCGAGCAGTATTTATCGTGGCTCATCGCAATGGCGCGCTCCACGGCCGCCGCCGGAATGCCCTTGCCGGTCACCGTGAAGTGCATGTGGATCTTGGTGAACACCTTGGGATCGGTGGTGGCGCGCTCGGTGGTCAGCTTGACGCTGCAGCCGCGCACATCATGGCGGCCGCGCTTGAGGATCAGCACCACGTCATAGGCCGTGCAGCCGCCCGTGCCCGCCAGCACGGTTTCCATGGGGCGAGGCGCCAGGTTCTGGCCGCCATTGGCGGGGTTGGCGGCATCGGGGGCGCCGTCCATGGTCAAAACATGGCCGCTGCCGGTCTCGGCCACAAAACCCATGCCCGAGCGGGTTCCCGCCCCGCCGGTCCAACTGACTGTGCATTCCATTTGTGTTTCTCCTGTGTGACACGTGGTTTTTTTCGCACGAAAAACCGAAACGAAAAGAATTTGATGCGAATTTTGCTGCATCGCAACAAGACTCGCGCTAAACTTCGCCCATGCATTGCCGCTTTCGAACAGAAAGGAAGCGGCAGGCGGCAAGAAGTCCGGAACCCGGCACTTGCCCTGCACCGATTGTCTCCTCCATCTCCTCAAAGGATGGATTAGCCCCAGGCCTCACGGCCCGGGGCTTTTTTTTGGCTGGACCGGTCGTGTGGCAGCCCCCACCGGCAAATCGGCCCACAAAAACCGACCCCCTATGATGTGGGCCCCCGCCGCTGCCCCGTGGCGGCCCCACCTGCCCTGCCATGACCCAGCACCTCACCCCCGCCGACTACCTCAAGAAGATTCTGACCGCCCGCGTGTACGACGTGGCGGTGGAGTCGGCCCTGGAACCGGCCAAGAGCCTCAGCCGCCGCCTGCACAACAAGGTGCTCCTGAAGCGTGAGGACCAGCAGCCCGTGTTCAGCTTCAAGCTGCGCGGCGCCTACAACAAGATGGCGCACCTCACGCCCGAACAGCTGCAGCGCGGCGTGATCTGCGCCTCGGCCGGTAACCATGCCCAGGGCGTGGCGATGAGCGCCCACAAGCTGGGCACGCGCGCCGTGGTCGTCATGCCCACGACCACGCCACAGCTCAAGGTGGATGCCGTCAAGACGTTGGGGGGCGAGGTGGTGCTGCACGGCGAGAGCTATTCCGACGCGTACGAGCACGCCGCCCGCCTGCAAAAGGAGCAAGGCCTGACCTTTGTGCACCCCTTCGACGACCCGCTGGTCATCGCGGGCCAGGGCACCATCGCCATGGAAATCCTGCGCCAGCTGCAAAGCCTGGGCAGCAACCAGCTCGACGCGGTGTTCGTGGCCATCGGCGGCGGTGGCCTGGTGTCGGGCGTGGCCAACTACATCAAGGCTGTGCGGCCCGAGATCAAGGTGATCGGCGTGCAGATGAACGACTCGGACGCGATGATCCAGTCCGTCAACGCCCACCAGCGCGTCACGCTGCCCGACGTGGGCCTGTTCTCCGACGGCACGGCCGTCAAGCTGGTGGGTGAGGAAACCTTCCGCGTGGCGCAGGGCCTGGTGGATGAGTTCGTGACGGTGGACACCGACGCCGTCTGCGCCGCCATCAAGGACATCTTTGTGGACACGCGCAGCATCGTCGAGCCCGCAGGCGCGCTGGCCGTGGCCGCCATCAAACAGTATGTGGCCACGCACAAGACCAAGGGCGAGACCTACGCGGCCATCCTCTGCGGCGCCAACATGAACTTCGACCGCCTGCGCTTTGTGGCCGAGCGCGCCGAGGTGGGCGAGGAGCGCGAAGCCCTGTTCGCCGTCACCATCCCTGAAGAGCGCGGCAGCTTCCGCCGCTTCTGCGAGGTGGTGGGCGGCCTGCCGGGTGGCCCGCGCAATGTGACCGAGTTCAACTACCGCATCAGCGACGCCGCCCAGGCGCATGTGTTTGTGGGCATCACCACCAATGGCAAGGGCGAATCGGAAAAGATCGCCAAGAACTTCGGCCGCCACGGCTTCGAGGCGCTAGACCTGACCCACGACGAACTGGCCAAGGAGCATCTGCGCCACCTCGTGGGCGGCCACTCGGCGCTGGCGCAGGACGAGCGCCTGATGCGCTTCACCTTCCCCGAGCGGCCCGGCGCGCTGCTCAAGTTCCTGAGCCTGATGCAGCCGACCTGGAACATCAGCCTGTTCCACTACCGCAACCAAGGCGCGGACTACGGCCGCATCCTCGTGGGCATCCAGGTGCCGCCCGAAGACACCGCCACCTTCGACGCCTTCCTGGCCACGCTGGGCTACCCCTATGTGGAAGAGACGCTCAACCCAGCCTACCGGCTGTTCCTGCGCTCAAAATAATACTCAAAATGGCCGTCACCGCCTGATACAAGGGCGTTGATAGCTATCAAAACAGAAGCAAACACCCAACCCACCCGCCGCACGCCATGCAAGCCCTGCGCCACTACCTGCTGGCCGTGCAGTTCTTCACCCGCATTCCCGTCACCGGGCGGCTGGCAGACTGGGTGGGTTACAGCCCCGCCATGCTGCGCGCCAGTGCCGCGCATTTCCCCGGCATCGGCTGGCTGGCGGCCCTGCTGGCGGCGGGCGTGTATGGCGGCCTTCACTGGGCGCTGGCCCCCAACCCCTTTGCCCCGGCCGCGGCCGCCGTGCTCAGCACCGTGGCCACCGTGTTCATGACGGGCGGTTTCCATGAAGACGGGCTGGCCGACGTGGCCGACGGCCTGGGTGGCAGCGCGCAGCGCGAACGTGCGCTCGACATCATGAAAGACTCGCGCATCGGTGCCTTTGGCGCCATGGCGCTGGTGCTGGCCCTGTTGTCCAAACTCAGCCTGCTCGCGCTGCTGGGTGCGCACAGCCTGGCCGTCGCGTTGTCGGCCCTGGTTGGCGCGCATGTGCTGTCGCGCCTGTGGCCGCTGTTCATCGTGCGCAGCCTGCCGCATGTGGGCGACACCGCACGCTCCAAAAGCAAACCGCTGGCCGACCAGATATCGAGCAGTGCCCTGGCCACGGCCATTGTGTGGTGTTTTGCGCCGCTAGCGCTTGTCTGGCATGCCCAATCAGCTATTTTTCTCATAGCGTCTGCAACCCTCAGCGCAGCCGCCGCCGCGTGGATGGCACGCTGGTTTGCACGGCGCCTGCAAGGCTTTACCGGCGATTGCCTGGGCGCCACCCAGCAGGTGAGCGAAATCGGCTTCTACCTGGGCGCAGCACTCGCCCTGCGCTGGGCATGACCCACCCCGGCGCCCGCCTGTGGCTGGTGCGCCATGCCGCCCCCCAGGTGGCCCCGGGCACCTGCTATGGTGCGCTGGACATGCCCGCCGACCCGGCCGCCACCCAGGCCACCGCGCGGCGCCTGGCCGCCGCCCTGCCCCCCGCACCGGGGGTGTTCTGCTCAACGCTACAAAGATGTGAGCAGCTGGGGCAATCCCTGTGCGCGGAAAGGCCCGATTTGATGCTGATTCCTGATGCCCGCCTGCGCGAAATGGACTTTGGCGCCTGGGAAGGCCGGGCCTGGAGCACCCTCGCCAAAAGCGACATCGATGCTTGGATGGAAGACTTCGCCCACCACGCGCCCGGCGGCGGCGAGCCCCTGTCCCACATGCTCGGCCGCGTGGCGCTGGCGCTGCGGGCGGCCCGCCAGTGGAGCGCCCAGCATGCCGGGGCCGATGTGGTGTGGATCACCCACGCAGGCGTGGCGCGCTGCGTGGCCTGGCTGCAGCAGCATGGCGAAGGCGTGATGCCCCGGCCAGACAACTGGCCCGTGGCAGCCCCGGGCTGGGGCGAATGGGAAGTGCGGGATCTGGCCTAAAGCCAGGCTTGAGACCCAACCAGGGGCCGGGCCTTGAAGGCGGGCTCAGTTCTTGAGCGGCATGTCCAGCGTCAGCGTGGCAGGCCCACCCACCTGGCCGCCCAGCTGCGCCTGCCGGGGGCCCAGCGCTTGCAGCACCAGCCCCTCGTCCACCGCAGCCCCCACACGGAAGGGCTTGGCCGGTTTGCCATCCACTGCAATCAGGGCCGCCCCGCCGCCACTGCTGCGGCCCGACAGCACCCCGATCAGCGTGAAACGGCTGGCCGCTGAGGCCACGGGCGCCACAGGCGCGGCGCCCGGCACCAACGGCTGGGCGCCCAGCAAACGGGCCAGGGCCTGGGCATCGGGCACCACGGGGGTCGGGGCCATCGCCGGGCCCACCGCTACCGCCGAGGGCGCCGACAGGCGCAGCCCCCAGAACACCACACTGGCACCGGCCACGGCCCAGAGCCCCAGCGTGCCCAGACGGACGCCCCATTTGCTGTACGAATTGGTCACCATGCGGCGATTATGATTCACGCGATTCGACCACCGAGAGACCGCCTGCAGTGAACACCTCCCTTCCCCTCCTCGTGCGCTCCGCCCCCCGCCGCCTGGCCCGTACCGTGGCCCGGGGCTTCACCCTCATCGAGCTGATGGTGGTGCTCGTCATCATCGGCGTGCTGGCCGCCCTGATCGTGCCGAATGTGCTGGAGCGCGCCGACGACGCCCGCGTGACGGCCGCGCGCACCGACATCACCAACATCATGCAGGCGCTCAAGCTCTACCGCCTGGACAACCAGCGCTACCCCACGGCCGAGCAAGGCCTGCAATCCCTGGTCATCAAACCCAGCGCCGCCCCGGTGCCCGGCAACTGGAAGCTGTACCTGGAAAAGCTGCCCAACGACCCCTGGGGCCGCCCCTACCAGTACCTGAACCCCGGCATCAAGGGCGAGATCGACGTGATGTCGTTCGGTGCCGACGGCCAATCGGGCGGCGAAGGCAAGGACGCCGACATCGGCAGCTGGCAGTGATGACCCATTCTTTGCCGCGCCCTACAACCCTATGAAACTGGCACGCCCCAGGCGAGGGATGCCGTGGAGCTGGCTTGGCCAGGCCACCGGCATCGTCCCCTCGGGGGGAAGCCGCGCAGCGGCTCAGGGGGGGTTCACACTTCTAGAGCTGCTGGTGGTCCTCAGCATCGTTGCGCTGGCCACGGCCGGTGCGGGCCTGGCCATGCGCGACAGCGGGCAGACGCAGCTGGAGCGCGAGGCCGCGCGGCTGGCGGCGCTGCTCGAATCCGCACGCGCGCAGTCGCGGGCCGGGGGCCTGCCTGTGCGCTGGCGTGCCCTGCCCCAGGGGTTCCGGTTTGAAGGCCTGCCACCCAGCGCCCAGGCGGCACTGCCCAACCAGTGGCTGGACAGCGGCACCACCGTGCGCGGCCCGGCCGTGCTGCAACTGGGCCCCGAGCCCCTCATCGGCCCGCAGCAGGTGCTGATCACCCACCAGACGCACCCCGAGCGGGTCTTGCGCATCGCCACCGATGGCGTGCGCCCGTTTTCTGTGGACGCGGTGCAGTGACCGCCCACCGCCTTCACATCAAGCACCGCGGTTTTACCCTGGTGGAAGTGCTGGTGGCGCTGGCCATTGTGGCCATTGCGCTCATGGCCGGGCTGCAGGCGACTTCGGCACTCACGCGCAATGCGCTGCGGCAGTCCGACATCGTGCTGGCACAGCTCTGCGCCGAGAACGAGCTGGTGCGCGCGCGGCTCTCGCGCCAGATGCCCAGCGTGGGCGACAGCACCCAGCCCTGCGAGCAGGCCGGGCGCCAGCTGCAGGTGCTGACCGTCGTGCGCCCCACGCCCAACCCGAGCTTTAGGCGCATCGACGCGCAGGTGCTGGATGGCGACAACTCCATCCTGCGCATCTCCACCATCATCGGAAGGTATTGATGCCCCCCCTGAGTCGCTTCGCGCCTTCCCCCCGTGGGGGGGACGCACCCGGTGGCCTGGCAGAGCCAGCTCCACGGGTGCGCTGGCCTCGCGCCGCGCCAGTTTTGAAGGTTATGCGCGGCTTCACCCTGGTCGAGCTGCTGCTGGCGATTTCGGTGATGAGCCTGCTGGCCATCCTGAGCTGGCGCGGGCTCGATGGCATGGTGCGGGCGCAGGAGATCACGCGCCAGCGGGCCGATGAGATGCTGGTGCTGCAGGCCGCCCTGGGCCAGTGGGGCACCGACCTCGACGCACTGATGCCGATTGCCAACACCACGCCGCTGGACTGGGACGGCCAGGTGCTGCGCCTCACGCGCCGCAGCAGCGCCGTGCCCGACGAGGGCGCACTGGTGGTGGCCTGGACACGCCGCAATGCCAACGGCGGCGGCCAGTGGCTGCGCTGGCAGTCGCCCCCGGTGCGCACCCGCGCAGACTGGCAGCAGGCCTGGCAGCAGGCGGCCCAGTGGGCGCGCACGCCCGGCGATGCCGAGCGGCGCTACGAAGTGGCGCTGCTGCCGCTCGAAAGCTGGCAAATCTTCTATTACCGGGGCGGTGCCTGGTCCAACCCGCTGTCCAGCACCGGCACCACGCCGGGCGACAGCTCGGCGGCGGTCCCCGACGGTGTGCGCCTGCAGATCACCCTGCCGCCCGGCCAGGCGCTGGCGGGCCAACTGACGCGCGACTGGGTCAACCCGGTGCTGGGTGGGGGCAGGTCATGAAATCCCCCCTGAGTCGCTGCGCGCCTTCCCCCCTGGGGGGGGACGCCACCCGTGGCCTGGCAAAGCCAGCTCCACGGTGGCACTCGCTGTTGCGGGGCCCCTTGCGCAGACACAGAACGCGCGGTGCCGCCCTGCTCGCCGCCATGCTCACCGTCACCCTGGTCGCCACCTTTGCCGCTGCCGCCATGTGGCAGCAGTGGCGTGCGGTGGAGGTCGAGACGGCCGAGCGGGGCCGGGTGCAGTCCACCTGGATCCTGATCGGCGCACTCGACTGGTCGCGCCTCATCCTGCGCGAGGACGGGCGCTCGGGCGGTGCCGACCACCTGGCCGAGCCCTGGGCCGTGCCGCTGGAGGAAGCCCGGCTGTCCACCTTCCTGGCCGCCGAAAACAACGTGAGCCAGGTCGATGACGCGAGCACCGACACCACCGAGGCGTTTCTGTCGGGCCAGATCACCGACATGCAGGGCCGCCTCAACATCACCAACCTGGCCGAGGGCGGACAGGTGCAGGCAGTGGCGCTGCGGCAGTTCACCCGCCTGTTCGAACGCCTGGGCCTGCCCCCGCAGCAACTCACGCGGCTGCTGGACGGGCTGCGGCGGGCGCAGGCGGGTGTGGGCAGCGATGGCAATACCGCGCCGCTGCTGCCCCCCACCATCAGCCAGCTGACCTGGCTGGGCCTGAGCCCGGCCACCTTGGCCACGCTGGCCCCGCATGTGACCCTGCTGCCGGTGCGCACGCCGGTCAACCTGAACACCGCTGGTATCGACGTGCTGATGGTCGCCATCGACGGGATGGACAGCGCCACCGCGCAGAAGATGGTGCAGGCGCGCGAGGCCCGCCATTTCCGCACCCTCAGCGAGGTGCGCGACCTGGTGGGCGCGAGCATCGACATCAACGAAAGCGCCCACGCCGTGGCCTCGTCCTACTTTGAAGTGCGGGGCCGCCTGCGCCTGGGTGACGCGATGGTGGACGAACGCTCGCTGGTGCGCAAACAGGGCATCGACGTGACCACGCTGTGGCGCGAGCGGGGCGCGTTTGACCGCGAAAACGCCCTGGCCACGGCGCCGCTCCCACGATGAGCTGCAGCACATTGGCGACACCCGCGCAACGACTGGCTGCCAGTGTCAAGTCCGCCCCCTAAAATGGCCCGCAAAACCTGCCCATGAGCACCCTCATCCTTTTCCTGCCGCCGGTCCGTCCGGGCCCCGCCACCGAGTACAGCTACACGCTGACGGCAGACGGCCACACCGCCCTTCGCCACGCCACTGCGCCCGCCGCGCTGCTGCCCGAGCCCACCCGCCCCGGGGGCGAGGTGGTGGCCGTGGTGCCCGCCCGTGCGCTGTCGTGGCAGCGGGTACAGATGCCCGCCGGTGTACCCCTGGGCGCGGGCCAGCAGACACCCCGTCTGCGCTCGGTGCTCGAAGGCCTGCTCGAAGACCGCCTGCTTGACGACGCCACCCAGCTGCACTTTGCATTGCAGCCCGGTGCCCACGGCACGGCCCAGGGCGGCGAACCCGTTTGGGTGGCCGTGTGCGACCGCGCCTGGCTGCGCGAGAACCTGCAGGCACTGGAGGCCGCAGGCCGCCGCGTGTCCCGCGTGGTGCCTGAATTTGCCCCCGGCCCTACGGCCAGCGGCGGCCCTGAACTCTGTGCGCTGGGCACCCCGGAAGAAGCCTTTGTGGTGCTCACCGGCCAGGGCGCTGACCAGGGCGTGGCCGTGTTGCCCCTGACCCCCATGGCCTTGGCGCTGGCCCGCGCGGGGACGCCCATGGCCAGCGCCACAGCCGAACAAGATGGCAACACGCTCCCCGTGCGCGCCGAACCCGCCGTGGCCGCCTTGGCCGAACGCATGTTGAACCAGCAAGGCCAGCGCGTGGCACTGCACACCGCCAGCCAGCGCGCCCTGGATGCCGCCCGGGGCGACTGGGACCTGGCCCAGTTCGACCTGGCTAGCACCGGCCGCACCCGGGCCCTGCGCAAGGCGGGCAGCGCACTGAGCGCGCTGCTGAACGCGCCCCAGTGGCGCGCCGCGCGCTGGGGCGTGGGGCTGCTGGTGGTGGCCCACCTGGTGGGCCTCAACGCCTGGGCCTGGCAAGAGCGCCAGGCGCTGGCCGCCAAACAGGCCGCCGTGCGGGCAGCGCTCACCCAGACCTTCCCCAAGGTGCAGGTGGTGGTCGATGCCCCCGTGCAGATGGAGCGCGAACTGGCCCAGCTGCGGCAGGCTGCAGGCAGCGCGTCGGCCCGCGACCTGGAGCCCCTGCTCGCCGCCGCCGGGGCCGCACTGCCCGACGGCCGCCTGCCCACCAGCATCGAATACACCCCTGGCGAGCTGCGCCTGCGCGGCGTGACGCTGGCCCCTGATGAAGAAGCCGCGCTCTCGGCCCGCCTGCAGGCTGCGGGCTACCGGGCGCGGCTGGATGACGGCAGCCTGGTGCTGCGCACCGAGGTGAGCCCATGACCCCCCAACCTGCACTGCAAGCCCGCTGGCACGCGCTGGCCCCCCGTGAGCAAAACCTGGTGCTGGCCGCCGCCGCCCTGGTGGGCCTGGCCCTGCTGTGGTGGGTGGCCGTGGCCCCGGCGCTGGCCACCCTGCGCGCCGCCCCTGCGCGCCACACGGCGCTCGACGCCCAGTTGCAGCGCATGCAGAGCCTGCAGGCCGAAGCCCAGCAGCTGCAGGCCGCGCCCGCCACCAGCCCCGGCGATGCCGTCGGCGCCTTGCGCGCGGCCCTCACGCAGCGCCTGGGCACCACGGCCCAGCTCAATGTGGTAGGTGACCGCGCCACCATCACCCTCAAAGGCGCATCGGCCGATGCGCTGGCGCAGTGGCTGGCCCAGGCACGCAGCAATGCCCGCGCCACCCCCGTCGAGGCCCGCCTGACCCGCAGCGCCACCGCCGCCGCGCCCGCAGGCCAAACCCCGGTCACCCTGGGCCGCCCCGTGGTGGCCATGCCCCGCTGGGACGGCACCCTGGTGCTGGCCCTGCCCACGGCATCCAACCGGTGAACCCGGTGAGCCCCTTGAACCGCCCCGCCACTGTGAACCGATCCTCCCGCACGCACCGTCCCCCCCGAGGCCGCACAGCCACGGCCGCCGCCGCCCCCCGCCCCGCCTGGGGCTGGGCCCTGGTGGGCGCCGTGGCCGGGGTGCTGCCCGCCGTGGTCGCGTTTGCGCCCGCGCACTGGCTGGCCAGCGGCGTGGCACGCGCCACCCAGGGGCAGGTGCAGCTGCTGCAGGCGCGCGGCACGGTCTGGACCGGATCGGCCCAGCTGGTGCTGACCGGTGGCGCCGCCAGCCGCGACAGCGCCGCCCTGCCCGGCCGCCTGGACTGGCAGCTGCGCCCCTCCTTCGATGGCCTGCGCGTGCAACTGCACGCCGCCTGCTGCACCCCCGCCCCCTTGCAGGCCCGGGTGCAGGCCAGCTGGGCGGGCATGACCCTGAAGGTGGCCGATGGCCAGAGCCAGTGGCCGGCCGCGCTGCTGGCGGGCCTGGGCACCCCCTGGAACACGCTGCAGCCCCAGGGCCAGCTGGCCCTGCAGACCCAGGCGCTTGCCATGCGCTGGGCGGCGGGCCGCATGGTGCTGTCTGGCCAGGCGCAGCTGGATGCGCGCGCCATGTCGTCGCGCCTGTCCACCCTGCGGCCCATGGGCAGCTACCGGCTGGCCCTGCAAGGCGGCGAAGCGCCGACCCTCACGCTCAGCACCCTGGACGGCGCGCTGCAGCTCAGCGGCACCGGCCAGTGGGTGGGCCAGCGCCTGCGGTTTGCGGGTGAGGCCAGCGCCGCCCCCGAGCGCGAGGCCGCCCTGTCGAATCTCCTGAACATCATCGGACGGCGCAACGGCGCGCGCTCCATCATCACCGTGGGATGAATCTATGACCTCCTCGTTTTCTCCACGCCTGCGATTTGCTCTCAAAACAATAGCTGCAAGCGCTTTACTAGCGGGCGGTAGCAGCCAAATTATTGCCCAAACTGCGATCGACACCCGCACCGGCAGCGTGCGCCCGAGCGAGCCCGTCACGCTGAACTTCGCCAACGCCGAGATCGAAGCCGTGGCGCGCACCATGGCCACCATCACCGGCCGCAACGTGGTGGTGGACCCGCGCGTGAAAGGCCAGCTCAACCTGGTGACCGAACGCGCCGTCACCCCCGCCGCCGCGTTCCAGCAGTTCCTGGCCGCGCTGCGGCTGCAGGGCTTCACGGTGGTCGAGGCTGCAGGCCTGTACAAGGTGGTGCCCGAGGCCGACGCCAAGCTGCAAGGCGGCAACGTGAGCGTGGTGCAGGGCAGCAGCGGCAACGCCCCCAGCGGCGGGCAGATCGTCACGCAGATTTTCAAGCTCAACTTCGAGAACGCGGCCAACCTGGTGCCCGTGCTGCGCCCGCTGATCAGCCCCAACAACACCATCAACGTGAACCCCGGCAACAACTCGCTGGTGATCACCGACTACGCCGACAACCTGCAGCGCCTGGCGCGCATCGTGGCGGCCATGGATGTCTCCAACGCCAGCGACGTGGAAGTGATCCCGCTGCGCAACGCCATCGCCGCCGACATGGCTCCCCTGGTGGCCCGCCTGATCGATGGCGGCAGTGCGCCCGCAGCCACGCCCGGCCAGGCCGATACCTCGTTCAAGACCACGCTGATTGCCGAGCCGCGCAGCAACTCGCTCATCCTGCGCGCGGCCAACCCGGCCCGCGTGGCCCAGGTGCGCGCCCTGGTGGACCGGCTGGACCAGCCGCCCGCCCCCGGCAGCAGCGCCGCCAGCGGCAACATCCACGTGGTCTACCTCAAGAACGCCGACGCCACCAAGCTGGCCACCACCTTGCGCGCGGCCATGGCGGCCATGGGCACAGGCAGCCCCACCGGGGCCGGTGGCGGCGCCAGCCCGGCAGCAGCCCCCAGCACAGGGCTGAGCGGGGGTGGCAGTAGCGGCAACATGCTGTCCACGGGCAGTGGCCTGTCGGGCACCGGCAGCAGCAGCGGGCTCGGGTCGGGCAACAACGCCATGGGCACCAGCGCCACCAACAACAACCAGCCCTCCACCGGTGGGCAGATCCAGGCCGACCCCACCACCAACTCGCTCATCATCACCGCCCCCGAGCCGCTGTACCGCCAGCTGCGCGCCGTGATCGACAAGCTCGACGGCCGCCGCGCGCAGGTACTGGTGGAGAGCCTGATCGTCGAGGTTGCCGCCAACAAGGTGGCGCAGTTCGGCATCCAGTGGCAGGGCATCCTGGGCAAGCAGGGCGATGGCACCGTGGGCGTGATCGGCACCAACTCTGGCGCGGCGGGCTCCAACATCATCGGGCTGACGGCCGCGCTGGCCTCGGGCAGCACCACCAGCATCGCCACCGCAGCGGCAGGCCTGGGCGCGGGCATGAACGTGGCATTGGCGCCGCGCATCAACGGCCAGTACTACCTGGGCGCGCTGGCCAACTTCCTGCAGAACAGCGGCGACGCCAACGTGCTGTCCACCCCCAACCTGATGACGCTGGACAACGAGGAGGCGCGCATCCTCATCGGCGACAACGTGCCCTTCGTCACGGGCTCGTATGCGAACACCGGCAACAACGGCACCGTGAACCCGTTCAACACGGTGGAGCGCAAGGACGTGGGCCTGATGCTCAAGGTGCGCCCGCAGATCGGTGAGAACGGCACCGTGAAAATGGCGATCTACCAGGAGATCTCCAAGATTGACCGCTCCACCCTGTCCAATGCCACCGGCCCCACCACCAGCAAACGCGCGGTCGAATCCAACGTGGTGGTGGACGACGGCAGCATCATCGTGATCGGCGGCCTGCTGGAGGACACCTACTCGCAGGGCGAGGACAAGGTGCCCCTGATGGGTGACCTGCCCGTGGTGGGCAACCTGTTCAAGAGCGAGAACCGCTCGCGCCGCAAGACCAACCTGATGATCTTCCTGCGCCCCATCGTGGTGCGCGACAACGCCACCAACGACGCCCTGGTGGTGGACCGCTACGACGCCATCCGTGCGCTGCAGCAGAACACCCAGCCCGCCCCCAGCCTGATGATGGGCACCGTGTCGGGTGCCCCCGTGCTGCCGCCGTTGCCCGCACCCGCCGCCAAGCCCGCCACCCCAGCGGCGCCCCAGCCGCAGCAATAAGCAGGCAGACCGACGACCATGCGCCACCCCCTGCCCTACGCCTTTGCCCGCACGGCCCAGCTGCTGCTGGAGGATGACGGCCACCAGCTTGTGCTGTGGCATGGCCCCAGCCCCGACGCGGGTGCGCTGTCCGAGGTGCTGCGCAAGCACCCCGTGCAGCAGCTGCTGCCGCTCGATGCGCCCGGCCTGGCCCAGCGCATCAGCGCGGCCTATTCGCACAGCGAATCGAGCGCCGCCACGGTGGTCAGCGAGGTCGAAAGCGACGCTGACCTCTCGCGCATGATGCAGGAGCTGCCCGCCGTCGAGGACTTGCTGGAATCGGCGGGCGATGCGCCCATCATCCGCATGCTCAACGCCCTGCTCACGCAGGCTGCACGTGACGGCGCGAGCGACATCCACATCGAGCCGTACGAGCGGCATTCGAGCGTGCGCTTTCGGGTAGACGGCACGCTGCGCGAAGTGGTGCAGCCCAACCGCGCGCTGCACGCGGCCCTGATCTCGCGCCTGAAGATCATGGCCGACCTGGACATCTCCGAGAAGCGCCTGCCGCAGGACGGCCGCATCAGCCTGCGCCTGGGCACCCGCGCCATCGACGTGCGCGTGTCCACCCTGCCCAGCGCCCATGGCGAACGCGCGGTGCTGCGCCTGCTGGACAAGAGCGAAAGCAAGCTCAGCCTGGAGTCCGTGGGCATGCAGGGCGACACGCTGCGGCGTTTTGAGGGCCTGATCAGCCAGCCACACGGCATCATCCTGGTGACCGGGCCCACGGGCTCGGGCAAGACCACCACGCTGTATGCGGGCCTGGGGCGCCTGGACGCCACGCGCAACAACATCATGACGGTGGAAGACCCCATCGAATACGAGCTGCCGGGCGTGGGCCAGACCCAGGTCAACAGCAAGATCGACCTGACCTTCGCCAAGGCCTTGCGCGCCATCCTGCGCCAGGACCCGGACATCATCATGATCGGCGAAATCCGCGACTTCGAGACCGCGCAGATCGCCATCCAGGCCTCGCTGACGGGCCACCTGGTGCTGGCCACGCTGCACACCAACGACGCCGCCAGCGCCGTCACGCGCCTGACCGACATGGGCGTGGAGCCCTTCCTGCTGTCGTCAT
This sequence comes from Acidovorax sp. GW101-3H11, assembly GCF_001633105.1. Lineage (GTDB taxonomy): Bacteria > Pseudomonadota > Gammaproteobacteria > Burkholderiales > Burkholderiaceae_C > Acidovorax. The sequence goes on along the minus strand of NZ_LUKZ01000009.1, from coordinate 249,878 downwards.
CTTTGCTGGGCGTGCTGGCCCAGCGGCTGGTGCGCAAATACTGCAGCCACTGCCACGGCACGGGCTGTGATGCCTGTGGCCACACGGGCTACGCGGGCCGCACGGGCGTGTTCGAGCTGCTGGTGACGAACGATGCCATCCGCGCACAGATCCACAACCAGGCCGCCGAGGCCGACATCCGCGCCGCCGCCATGGCCGATGGCATGGCCCTGATGCGCGAAGATGGCGAGCGCCTGATCGCAGCAGGTATCACCAGCCGCGAAGAAGTGCTGCGTGTGACGCGGGATTGACGCGGGATCGGGACTGGATTGGCGCAGGACTGAATTGCTACATATTTAATAGCAATCAAGACATACTGGCCGCGCGCAGACGGCCTAAAAGCCTGAAAAATCTGCGGCTACCGGATCTGCAGCGCTGATCGGCGAGCCACCTGGGCCACGGCCGGGGAGGGCGATGCCACCGGTGCGGGCATGGCATACGCCGAGGCCACGCCGTCCTGCAGCTTGAACTGGCTGACCGCATTGGTCAGGTGGTGCGCCTGCTCCCTGAGGGATTCGGACGCGGCCGTAGATTCCTCCACCAGCGCGGCGTTCTGCTGCGTCATCTGGTCAAGCTGCGTGACCGACTGGCTGATCTGGCCGATGTTGTCGCTTTGCTCGGCCGACGAGGCGGTGATCTCGGCAATGATGTCCGACACGCGGCGCACGCTGCTCACGATCTCGGTCATGGTCTGGCCGGCCTGGCTCACCAGGCGCGAGCCGTCTTCGACCCGCTCCACCGACGAACCGATCAGGCCCTTGATCTCCTTGGCCGCCTCGGCGCTGCGCTGCGCCAGGTTGCGCACTTCGCTGGCCACCACGGCAAAACCCCGGCCTTGCTCGCCCGCGCGCGCTGCTTCCACGGCGGCATTGAGCGCAAGGATGTTGGTCTGAAACGCGATGGAGTCGATCACGCCGGTGATGTCGGCAATCTTGCGCGAGCTGGTGGTGATCTGATCCATGGTGGTCACCACCTGCGACACCACGGCACCGCCGCGCGCTGCCACTTCGGCGGCCGACGAGGCGAAGTCGCTGGCCTGGCGCGATGACTGGGCACTTTGCTGCACCGTGCTGGTCAGCACTTCCATCGACGAGGCGGTTTCTTCCAGGTTGGCCGCCGTCTGCTCGGTGCGGTGGCTCAGGTCGTGGTTGCCGCTGGCGATCTCGGAGCTGGCGGTGGAGATGTTGCCCGCTGCGTCCTGCACCTGGCGCACCAGGCCGCGCAATGCGTCCTGCATGCGGCCCATGGCGCCCACCAGCTGGCCCACCTCGTCCTGGTTCATGGCCGCCACATCGCGAGACAGGTCGCCGCTGGCGATGCGCTCGGCCAGCTCCTGGGCCTGGCCCAGCGACTTGGTGATGGAGCGCACGCTGAAGAAGGTGAGCGGGATCAGCACCGCCAGCCCCAGCACCAGCCCGATGCCGATCAGCGCCGACATGGTGGAGGTGCGCGACTCGACGCCCGCGCGGGCCTCATCCATCTGCGTGCGGGCCGAGCTGGCCAGGCTGGAGAACAGCTTGTCGGTGGCCTCCATGTGCACCTTGAAGCGGTCGGCATAGGCGCCGCCGCCCGCGCCATCGAGCTGCGCACCTTCGATTTTCTCGAAGATGGGGGAGATGCCGGTTTCGTACTGCTTGATCTCGTCCAGCGACTTGTCGATGGAGGCCACAAACGCGGCGTCGCCCGACTGCACCTGGCGCACATCGGCCAGGCTCTTGCGCAGCGAAGCCAGGGTCTTGGCCCAGGACTCGCGCAGGGCAGACACCTCGACCGAGTTGTTGAAATTGATGATGATGTCTTTTTCAGTCCGGCGCAGGTCACCCAGGGTGGTGCGCAGCTCGGACATGTCGGTCAGCGTCTGTACCCGCTCGGAGAACAGCACCTGCAGCGTGCCACGCGTGCGGTCCAGGGCCACATAACCCATCGCGCCAATGACGACCAGAAGAATCAGGGAAAAGACGGTTCCGAAATAGAGACGCGTGCGGATGGAGAAGCGGCCGAGAGCATTCATGGCTCTTCCTTACAATTTTTAACAGATTACCCAGCATAGCAAATTTGGTGCCACACCCACCAACCGGCCTTTCTGGGCCGGACGTTGGGGGAAATATAGGCCCAGCCGCTGCCCCCGCCGCACAGGGTAAGCACGGCCCCGTGGCCCTTTTGTAGGGAAACCACGGGGCCAGTAGCCGTTCTTATCCAGCCGTTCAGACGGGCTTGAGGGGGATGTAGAGTTCGCCGCCGCCGCGCTGGAACTCCGCTGCCTTGGTCTCCATGCCCTGGGCCAGCGCATCGGCCTCGGCCACGCCCTTCTGCTTTGCAAAGTCGCGCACTTCCTGCGTGATCTTCATGGAGCAGAACTTGGGGCCACACATCGAGCAGAAATGCGCCACCTTGGCCGAGTCCTTGGGCAGGGTTTCGTCGTGGTACTCCTTGGCCGTTTCGGGGTCCAGGCCCAGGTTGAACTGGTCCTGCCAGCGGAAGTCGAAGCGCGCCTGGCTGAGCGCATCGTCGCGCGAGCGGGCACCCGGGTGGCCCTTGGCCACGTCGGCCGCGTGGGCGGCGATCTTGTAGGCAATGATGCCCTGCTTCACGTCGTCGCGGTCGGGCAGGCCCAGGTGCTCCTTGGGCGTCACGTAGCACAGCATGGCCGTGCCCATCCAGCCGATCATGGCCGCGCCAATCGCGCTGGCAATGTGGTCATAGCCCGGTGCGATGTCGATGGTCAACGGGCCCAGGGTGTAGAACGGCGCTTCGTGGCAGGTCTTGAGCTGCTCGGTCATGTTGGCCTGGATCATGTGCATGGGCACATGGCCGGGGCCTTCGATCATGGTCTGCACGTCATGCTTCCAAGCCACTTGCGTGAGTTCGCCCAGCGTGTGCAGCTCGGCGAATTGCGCTTCGTCATTGGCGTCAGACGCGCAGCCGGGACGCAGGCCATCGCCCAGGCTGAACGAGACGTCGTACGCCTTCATGATGTCGCAGATGTCCTCGAAGTGCTCGTACAGGAAGCTCTCGCGGTGGTGTGCCATGCACCACTTGGCCATGATGGAGCCGCCGCGCGAGACGATGCCCGTGCGCCGTTGCGCCGTGAGGTGGATGTAGGCCAGGCGCACACCGGCGTGGATGGTGAAGTAATCCACGCCCTGCTCGGCCTGCTCGATCAGCGTGTCGCGGAAGATCTCCCAGGTCAGGTCTTCGGCCACGCCGCCCACCTTTTCCAGCGCCTGGTAGATCGGCACCGTGCCAATCGGCACGGGCGAGTTGCGTACGATCCAGTCGCGCGTGGTGTGGATGTTCTTGCCGGTGGACAGATCCATCACGTTGTCGGCACCCCAGCGGATCGCCCACACGAGCTTTTCCACTTCTTCCTCGATGCTGGACGTGACGGCCGAGTTGCCGATGTTGGCGTTGATCTTGACCAGGAAGTTGCGGCCGATTGCCATCGGCTCCACTTCGGGGTGGTTGATGTTGGCGGGGATGATGGCGCGGCCGCGCGCCACTTCGTCGCGCACGAATTCGGGGGTGATGATGCGCGGGATGCTCGCGCCCATGGGGTTGCCCATCAGGCGCTGCTCGCGGCCTGCGTCGGCCATGTACTGCTCCATCCATTCGCGCTTGCCGTTTTCGCGGATGGCCACGTATTCCATCTCGGGGGTGATGATGCCCTTCTTGGCGTAGTGCATTTGCGTCACGTTACCGGTGTGGTTGGCGCCGCTCTTGGCGCGCAGCGGCTTGCGCTGCAGCGCGGCAGCCTCGGCACGCAGCTGGGCCAGGCGGGTGGCGTCTTCGCTCTTTTGCCCATCGTCCAGCGCCACGGGGGCACGGCCTTCGTAGTGCTCCACATCGCCCCGGCCGGTGATCCAACCACCGCGCACGCTGGCCAGGCCCTGGCGCACGTCGATCACTGCATTGGGGTCGGTGTAGGGACCCGAGGTGTCGTACACGCTGACCAGCTCGCCGTTGGTGAGCGCGATGTCGCGCACCGGCACGCGCAGGTCGGTGTGCAGCTGGCCGGGAATGTAGGCCTTGCGCGATGCAGGAAAGGGTTCGCGGGTGCGGGCCAGCAGCTCGGCAAACTTTTCGGGGGCGGCGAGCTGGGCGTGGGGATCGGGGGCGTTCATGGGCAGGTCTCCTGGTTCCGGTGGCGGTGGGGTCTGCTCCGGAATGGACCTGTGCGCCCCCCAGGGGCGGCAGCGCCTGGGGCATGGCGTGCCTGCAAAAAAATGCGGGCACGGGGACAAGGAGGTCGGCTCTTCTTCCGCCGGTATGAACCGGATCAAGTTCGTCGGGTTCGCAAGCTCGCCTGAATTCCTTCAGGACCCTTGCATCTCAGCGCATCAGCACACCCCGGAGCAGGCGCGAGTATAGGGCAGAGGAAAAACGGGGCGGCAGAGCCCGTGCGGTCAGAAGCTCAGGCCAGGCGGCCGATGAGGATCACCGCAAAGAAGAAGACGGTTGCAATCACCGTCCATTTGAGAATGACCAGCCCCAGGCGCTTATAGCGCGCCTGCCCGGTACCGGCATAAAACGCAAACGACACGGCCGCCGCCAGAAGCAGCAGCATGGCCAGCCAGCGGAAGATCAGCATCGCAGCGCTACCAGGCGCGCACGGGCTGCGCAAAACCGGTGGGGGCCTGGCGCTCATCCTCGAAGGTGACCACCTCCCACGCATCGCGCTGGGCCAGCAGTTCGCGCAGCAGCAGGTTGTTCATGCCATGGCCCGAGCGGAAGGCGCTGTAGGCCGCCAGCAAGGGCTTGCCGATGAGGTACAGGTCGCCCATGGCGTCCAGGATCTTGTGCTTCACAAACTCGTCGTCGTAGCGCAGGCCGTCGCTGTTGAGCACCTTGTAGTCGTCCATCACGATGGCGTTGTCCAGCCCACCGCCCAGCGCCAGGCCGTTGGAGCGCATCATTTCCACATCGCGTGTGAAGCCGAAGGTGCGGGCACGGGCGATGTCGCGGCTGTAGTTGCCGGCGCCCATGTCGAACTCCACGCGCTGGCCGGTGGAGTCCACGGCCGGGTGATCGAAGTCGATCTCGAAACTGAGCTTGTAGCCGTGGTACGGCGTGAGGCGCGCCCACTTGGCATTGGCACCGTCGCCCTCGCGCACCTCGACGGGTCGGGTCACGCGGATGAAGCGCTTGGGGGCGTTCTGCAATTCGACGCCCGCACTCTGCAGCAGGAACACGAACGATGCCGAAGAGCCATCGAGGATGGGCACCTCTTCGGCCGTGATATCCACATACAGGTTGTCGATTCCGAGCCCAGCGCAGGCCGACATCAGGTGCTCCACCGTGTGCACCTTGGCACTGCCCACCGCAATGGTGGAGGCCAGCCGCGTGTCCGTCACGGCCTCGGCCCGGATCGGGATGTCCACGGGCTGGGGCAGGTCCACCCGGCGGAAGACGATGCCGGTGTCCGGCTGGGCCGGGCGCAGCGTCAGTTCGACCCGCTGGCCGCTGTGCAGTCCGACGCCAACGGCGCGGGTCAAGGTCTTGAGGGTGCGTTGCTGGAGCATCCGCGCATTTTAGTTTCTGGGCCCCTGCCCCGTACACCCTGAGGTTTTGCGGCCCTCGGCATGCCGGGTAGGTAGAGCTATCGCCGCGTTTTCACATACTGCGCCCGGCCCGGCGTTCGCCGCACAATCCTCTGGCGGCAGCGCCCCGGCGCACCCTGCAAACACAAAGTGACAGCCCACAGAGACCGACAGACGCCGCCCCACCGGAGAACGCACACCATGAGCAAGCTCAGCTTCAAAATGAAAATCATGCTCATGATCGGCACCGCACTTGCTGCGCTGCTGATCATGGCCATCATGTCCCTGCTGCAGGAGCGCCGACTCATCAGTGAATCACGCAAAGACCTGCTGACCACGGCCGTCCAGTCCGCGCACAGCATCGTGGCGGCCTACCAGGCCAAGGCGGCCAGCGGCGCCATGCCGCAGGAAGAAGCCCAGAAAGCCGCCAAGGAGGCCCTGCGCCTGGCGCGCTACGGCGGCCCCGAGGGCAAGACCGAATACTTCTACATCTGGACCACCGAAGGTGTGGGGGTGATGCACCCCTTCAAGCCCGAATGGGATGGGCAGGACATGCTGGGCAAGGTCAAGGACGGCTCGGGCGTGGACATCATCGGCCTGCTTGTGAACGGCCTGCGCAGCAGCAAGGACGGCAAGGCGTTTGTGCCCACCATGTTTGCCCGCCCCGGCCAGACAACCGCCGTGCCCAAGCTGCAGTACATCGTGCGGGTGGATGGCTGGAACTGGATGGTGGGCTCGGGCCTGTACACCGATGACGTGGATGCCCTGCTGCAAAAAGCCCTGTGGTCCAGCCTGGCGCTGGTGGTGGTGGTGTTCCTGGTGGTGGGGGCGATTGGCCTGATCGTGTCGCGCTCTGTGCTGCGCCAGATCGGCGGCGAGCCCACCGAGGCCATCGCCATCATGCAGGAAGTGGCCGAAGGCAACCTGGATGCGCAGATACCGACCTCCCACCCCGGCTCGATGCTCGACGGCCTGGCCCACATGGTCACCTCGTTGCGCAAGCTGGTCACTGAAGTGCGGTCGGCCACGGACAGCATTGCCACGGCGTCGGGCGAAATTGCCCAGGGCAACAACGATCTGGCCCACCGCACCGAAGACACGGCCAGCAACCTGCAAACCACGGCCAGCAGCATGGAAGAGCTGACCAGCACCGTCAAGCAGACCTCGGACTCGGCCCAGACCGCCAACCAGATGGCGACATCCGCTGCCGCCGTGGCGGCACGGGGGGGCGAGGTGGTGTCCCGCGTGGTGTCCACCATGCAGGACATCAACGCCAGCAGCAACAAGATCAGCGACATCATCGGCGTGATCGACGGCATCGCGTTCCAGACCAACATCCTGGCGCTCAACGCTGCGGTGGAAGCCGCCCGCGCGGGCGAACAGGGGCGCGGTTTTGCGGTGGTGGCCAGCGAGGTGCGCAGCCTGGCCCAGCGCAGCGCTGCAGCCGCCAAGGAGATCAAGGCGCTGATTGATGCGTCCGTGGAAAAGGTCGCATCGGGCACCCAGCTGGTGGGCAATGCAGGCGCCACCATGACCGAGATCGTGGACAGCGTTCAGCGCGTGACGGACATCATCGGAGAGATCCGCTCGGCCACCTCCGAGCAGAGCCAGGGCATCGCCCAGGTCAACACCGCCGTGAACCAGCTGGACCAGATGACGCAGCAGAACTCGGCGCTGGTGGAGCAGTCTGCTGCCGCTGCAGACAGCCTGCGCGAGCAGGCCATGAAGCTCACCCAGGTGGTTGCGCTGTTCCGCGTGAATGGCAGCCACACGGCGCCCTCCGTGCCCGCCAGCCGCCCGGCCCCCCGGCCCCCAGCAGCCGCCCCCGCCGTGCGTGCCGCCGCGCCCCGCCCGGCCCTGGCCAAAGCCCCGGCAGCGCGCCCCGCAACCCCGGCACCCAAACCGGCAGCGGCCCTGCCGCCCAAGGCCAGCAGCCCCAAGCCTGCGGCGGACAACAACGACGACTGGGAGTCCTTTTAAAGGCCTGAGTTTGAACGGCTGAAGCAGTGACTTTGCCGCGCGGCTGCCTCTGCACCCGCGAAGCCCGCCACCGCCCCCGCCTCGGCGCCCCCAAAAGAAAAACCCTGCCAGCGTGAGCTGGCAGGGTTTTTTGATGAAGGCTTGCTCAGCCCCGGGAGCACCGGGGCCTCACCCTCTCAATCAATCAATCGGCTTGCTTGCGCAGGAAGGCCGGGATCTCCAGGTCGTCCATGCCGCCGGACGACAGCGCATCGACGCGTGCTGCGGCCTGCGTGCGGTTGGTGCGCCACACGCTGGGCACCGACATGCTGCCGTAGTCGGCCTGCGCGCTGCCCGCATGGCCGCCTTGCACGCCCACGGCACCGCCCACCGTGCCCACACCCGCCACGGGCATCTGGTAGGCCATGTTGTCCGTGCCCGTGCGCAGGCCGCCCTGCACCACCGAGATCGGCTGGCGGCGTGCATTGGCGCGCGACAGGCCCGTGGCCACCACGGTCACGCGGATCTCGTCGCCCAGGGTTTCGTCGTAGGCCGCGCCGAAGATCACATGCGCGTCGGTCGATGCGTAGGCGTTGATGGTGTTCATGGCCTGGCGCGACTCAGACAACTTGAGGCTGCCCTTGCTCGCCGTGACCAGCACCAGCACGCCCTTGGCGCCCGACAGGTCGATGCCTTCGAGCAGCGGGCAGGCGATGGCCTGCTCGGCAGCGATGCGTGCGCGGTCGGGGCCGCTGGCCGTGGCCGTGCCCATCATGGCCTTGCCGGGCTCGCCCATCACGGTGCGCACGTCTTCAAAGTCCACGTTCACCTGGCCGTACTCGTTGATGATTTCAGCGATGCCGCCCACGGCGTTCTTGAGCACGTCGTTGGCATGCGCAAAGGCCTCGTCCTGGGTGATGTCGTCACCCAGCACATCGAGCAGCTTTTCGTTGAGCACCACGATCAGCGAGTCCACATTGGCTTCGAGTTCGGCCAGGCCGTCGTCGGCATTCTTCATGCGGCGGCCACCTTCCCAGTCGAAAGGCTTGGTCACCACACCCACGGTCAGGATGCCCATTTCCTTGGCAATGCGCGCGATCACGGGGGCCGCCCCCGTGCCGGTGCCACCGCCCATGCCCGCCGTGATGAACAGCATGTGCGCGCCCGAGATGGCGTCGCGGATGTCTTCCACGGCGGCCTCGGCCGCATCGCGGGCCTTTTCAGGCTTGCCACCCGCGCCCAGGCCGCTGCCACCCAGCTGGATGACACGGTGCGCCGAGCTGCGCGTGAGCGCCTGTGCATCGGTATTGGCGCTGACAAACTCCACGCCCTGCACGCTGCGGGCAATCATGTGCTCAACGGCGTTGCTGCCGCCGCCGCCCACACCGATCACCTTGATCTGGGTGCCCTGGTTGAATTCTTCGGCTTCGATCATTTCGATGGTCATCTTGGAGCTCCTGTTTCTAAATTCGTATGCAATTGCCAAATGGGAGATGGGGTACTGACAGATGAAGAGCGCGGCGGGCCTGTGCATCGCCATCGCTCGCGCGGTCTTCGGTGTGGACTCCCTCGCGCCAGCCAGAGTGGGTATTTCATGGTCAGAAATTCCCCACGATGAAATCCTTGAAGCGCCCGAACGCGGTCTTCATGGAGCCGCTCTTCTGAGCGACCTTGAAGCCCCGCAGGCGCGCCAGCCGTGCCTCTTCCAGAAGACCCATGACAGTGGCCGCACGGGGCTGGGCCACCATGTCTGCCAGGGCGCTGGAATACTTGGGAATACCACGCCGCACGGGCTTGAGGAAGATGTCCTCGCCCAGTTCGATCATCCCGGGCATCACCGAGCTGCCACCGGTGAGCACGATGCCCGACGACAGCACTTCTTCGTAGCCCGACTCGCGCACCACCTGCTGCACGAGCGAGAAGATTTCCTCGACACGCGGTTCGATCACACCGGCCAGCGCCTGCTTGCTCAGCATGCGCGGGCTGCGGTCGCCCAGGCCGGGCACTTCCACCTGCGCTTCGGGGTCGGCCAGCAGCTGCTTGGCGTAGCCGCTTTCGACCTTGATGTCTTCGGCATCCTTGGTGGGCGTGCGCAGCGCCATGGCGATGTCGCTGGTGATGAGGTCGCCCGCAATCGGGATCACCGCCGTGTGGCGGATCGCGCCGCCGGTGAAGATGGCCACGTCGGTCGTGCCCGCGCCGATGTCCACCACCACCACACCCAGCTCGCGTTCGTCGTCGGTCAGCACCGCCTGGCTGCTGGCCAGCGGGTTCAGCATCAGCTGCTCCACTTCCAGGCCGCAGCGGCGCACGCACTTGATGATGTTCTCGGCCGCGCTCTGCGCACCGGTCACGATGTGGATCTTGGCTTCGAGGCGGATGCCGCTCATCCCGATGGGCTCCTTCACATCCTGCCCGTCGATCACGAACTCTTGCGGCTCCACCAGCAACAGGCGCTGGTCGCTGCTGATGTTGATGGCCTTGGCGGTCTCCACCACCCGCGCCACGTCGGCGGAGGTGACTTCCTTGTCCTTCACCGCCACCATGCCGCTGGAGTTGAGGCCGCGGATGTGGCTGCCGGTGATGCCGGTGTACACGCGCTGGATCTTGCAGTCGGCCATCAGCTCGGCCTCTTTCAGCGCCTGCTGGATGCTCTGCACCGTGGCGTCGATGTTCACCACCACGCCGCGCTTGAGGCCATTGCTGGGCGCCACGCCCAGGCCCGCGAGTTTCAGCTCGCCACCGGGCAGCACTTCGGCCACCACGGCCATGACCTTGGCCGTGCCGATGTCGAGCCCCACCACCACGTCTTTGTACTCTCTTGCCATATCAGCCTCTGCCCTTTTCTGTTCTGTCCCGCTGACCATCCCACCGCGTGCTCAACCGCCCGATGGCGGTGGCCTGCCCCGCACCTTGTGTTGCCTTGTTGCACTGCATCGCATCACCTCCTGCGCACACCGCCGGTGGCACCGGCCACGGCCCCTGCGGCATCGGGGATCACCGTGGTGACCCCCCGCAACCGCAGCGCATAACCACCGGCATGGCGCAGATCAGCCGACTCCAGCGCATCCACACGCCGCCCGTATTGCGCCGCCACCTGGGTCAGCGTGCGCACAAACCGCTGCGTGCGCCGCACCACCTCTTCGGGGGTGCCGCCGCCCAGCTCCACCACGGCATCGCTGTCCAGCCGAGCGCGCCAGCCGCCCCGGCCGGTCAGCTCCAGCTCTTCCACTTCCAGCCCCAGCGGCTCGAACACAGGCTGCAACAGCCCCACCATCTTCAGTGCCTCGGCCGACGAGCCCTGGGGGCCCAGCAGACGCGGCAGGCCTTCCAGCTCCACATCGCCCACATTGGCCTCGAACACCTCACCGTGGCTGTTGACCATGGCCGAGCCGGATTCGGGCCCCCAGAAGGCCACGGCGTCGTGCTCCTGCAGCTCCACCCGCAGGCTGGCGGGGTACACACGGCGCACCTCGGCGCTGCGCACCCAGGGCACCTGCTCGAAGGCCTCGCGGGCGGCGCGCAGGTCCACCGTGAAGAAGTTGCCCACCAGGTGCGGCCCCACATTGGCCCGCAGCGTGACGGCGTTGTTGTGCACCAGCTCGCCCTGCACCACGATGCGCGCAATCGCAAAGCCCGGGTAGCGCAGCACCCACCCCACCCCCGCTGCCAGCACGGCCAGGGCGCAGCCCACGAACAAGACCGACGCGGTCAGGTTCATGAGCTTGACGTCCAGGGGTGCGGGCAGCGCGTGGGTCATCAGGCAGCCTTTGGCCTTGCGGGCGTATCCAATGCCGCGCTCTCCAGAATGCGCAGGCACAGTTCCTCGTAGCTGATGCCCGAGGCCCGTGCCGACATGGGCACAAGCGAGTGGCCCGTCATGCCTGGCGAAGTGTTCATCTCCAGCAAGAACGGCTTGCGGTCGCTGGCGCGGATCATCAGGTCAGCCCGGCCCCAGCCCCGGCAGCCCAGGGTGCGGTAGGCCTCCAGCACGATGCGCTGGATCTCGCGCTCCTCGGCCTCAGGCAGGCCGCTCGGGCACTGGTACTTCACATCGTCGGTGAAATACTTGTTCTGGTAGTCGTAGGCACCATCGGGCGCCACGATGCGGATCACCGGCAGCGCGCGGGCGTCGGCGCCCTGCCCCAGCACGGGGCAGGTGACCTCTTCGCCGTCAATGAACTCCTCGCACAGCACATCGGGGTCGTACTGGGCCGACAGCTGCACGGCTTCCTGCATGTCCGAGTAGCCCCGCACCTTGGTCACGCCAATCGACGAGCCTTCGCGCGGCGGCTTCACGATCAGGGGCAGGCCCAGTTCGTCGGGCACGGTGCGCACCACTTCGCGCTGTTGGCGGTCGGGCGCCAGCCACACATAACGCGGCGTGGGCAGGCCCTCGGCCAGCCACACGCGCTTGGTCATGACCTTGTCCATGGCGATGCTGGACGCCATCACGCCCGGGCCGGTGTATGGGATGCCCAGCAGCTCCAGCGCGCCCTGCACCGTGCCGTCTTCGCCATGGCGGCCATGCAGCGCGATGAAGCAGCGCGCATAGCCGTCGCGCTTCAGGTCGCCCAGCGCGTTCTGCGCCGGGTCGAAGGCATGCGCATCCACACCGCGCGAGCGCAGCGCCTGCAGCACGCCGCTGCCCGACATGAGCGAGACCTCGCGCTCGGCCGAATCACCGCCCATGAGCACGGCCACCTTGCCCAGGGATTTCACATCAATATTGGAATCAAAAGAGGTCATACCGCGCTCCCCTTCAGCGCTTTCAGCTCACTATTTTGTAGCATATCCACCACCTTGCCCGGCACCGCGCCGATGGAGCCCGCGCCCATGCACATCACCACGTCACCGTCCTTGGCGTTGTCGGCGATGGCCTGGGGCAGGTCGGCCACGTTGTCGATGAACACAGGCTCCACCCGGCCCGCCACGCGCAGCGCGCGCGCCAGCGAGCGGCCATCGGCCGCCACCACGGGCGCCTCGCCCGCTGCGTACACCTCGGTCAGCAGCACGGCGTCGGCGTTGCCGATGACCTTCACGAAATCCTCGAAGCAGTCGCGCGTGCGGCTGTAGCGGTGCGGCTGGAAGGCCAACACCAGGCGGCGGCCCGGGAATGCACCGCGTGCAGCGGCCAGCGTGGCGGCCATCTCCACCGGGTGGTGGCCGTAGTCGTCGATCACGGTGAACTGGCCGCCGTCCTTGGCGGGCAGTTCGCCATAGCGCTGGAAGCGCCGCCCCACGCCCTTGAAACCTGCCAGCGCGCGCTGCACAGCTTCGTCGGGGATGTTCAGTTCCACCGCCACGGCGATGGCCGACAGCGCGTTGAGCACGTTGTGCTCGCCCGCGAGGTTGAGCACGATCTCCATGTCGGGCAGCGTCACGCCGTTGCGCCGCTGCACGGTGAAGCGCATCTGGCCAGCCTCGGCCTGCACGTTGATGGCGCGCACCTGGGCGTCTTCCGAGAAGCCGTAGCTGGTGATGGGGCAGGTCACGCTTTGCAGGATGTCGCGCACGGCCGGGCTGTCCACACACAGGATGGCCGTGCCGTAGAACGGCATGCGGTGCAGGAAATCGACAAACGCACCCTTGAGCCGGCCGAAGTCGTGACCGTAGGTCTCCATGTGGTCGGCGTCGATGTTGGTGACCACCGCCATCACGGGCAGCAGGTTCAGGAACGACGCATCGGACTCATCCGCCTCGACCACGATGTAGTCGCCGCTGCCCAGCTTGGCATTGGCGCCCGCGCTGTTGAGCTTGCCGCCGATCACAAAGGTCGGGTCCAGGCCCGCCTCGGCCAGCACGCTGGTCACGAGGCTGGTGGTCGTGGTCTTGCCGTGGGTGCCCGCAATCGCAATGCCCTGCTTCAGGCGCATCAGCTCGGCCAGCATAAGGGCGCGCGGCACCACGGGAATCTTCTTCTCGCGCGCGGCCAGCACTTCGGGGTTGTCGGGCGTCACCGCCGTGGAGGTGACCACGGCGTCCGCGCCGTCGATGTGTGCCGCTGCGTGGCCCAGGCAGGTCTGGATGCCCAGGCCCTGCAGGCGGCGCAGCGTGGCGCTGTCGGCCAGGTCCGAGCCCGAGATGCGGTAGCCCAGGTTGAACAGCACCTCAGCGATGCCGCTCATGCCCGCGCCGCCCAGGCCGACGAAGTGAATGTGGCGAATGGCGTGTTTCATAGAGCCTGTCCAAAATCTTTTCGTGGTACCCGCAAGGCATCAAAAGGCTGCAATCGAGGCGCGCGCCGCAGGCCAGGCTGGTGGCCTGGACAAGGCGCGCAACGATGAGTGCGGCCTTTTGCTGCCTTGCCCGAAGGGTTGCCCCGCAAAGGCGGCATCTGCGGCGTTGCCCATCCTCGCCGCACTCCAGTGCGGCTTGCGGTGTGCGCCTTGCACCTGCCGCCTTTGCGGGGCAACGGGCACCACGAAAAGACTTTGGACAGGCTCATGCCAACTCCTCGCAGGCAGTCACCACTTCGCGGGTGGCGTTGATTTTTTGCATGTTTTTGGCCTTCTGCGCGCTATCCACCAACGTGGAGCGCTCTAAATTCAATAGCATCTGCGACAGCCCCTGGGGCGTGAGGTCGCGCTGCTGCACCAGCCAGCCGCCCCCCGCATTCACCAGGAACTGCGCATTGGTCGTCTGGTGGTCGTCCACGGCCGAGGGGAAGGGCACAAAAATGGACGCGGCCCCCACGGCGGCAATTTCGGTCACGGTGCTGGCACCGGCACGGCAGACGATGATGTCGGCCGCAGCAAACGCGCTGGCCGTGTCGTCGATGAAAGGCGTGCATTCGGCCTCGACCCCGGCCGCCGCGTAGTTGGTGCGCAAGGCGTCGATCTGCGTAGCGCCGCTCTGGTGGACCACAGTGGGCCGTTGTTCGGCAGGCATCAACGCCACGGCCTGCGGCACGATCTCGTTGAGCGCACGCGCGCCCAGGCTCCCCCCCACCACCAGCAGGCGCAGCGGGCCGCTGCGGCCCGCAAACCGCTCGGCCGGGCCGGGCTGCTGCGTGAAGGCGGTGCGCAGCGGGTTGCCCACCCACTGGCCCTGCTTGAACACGTTGGGGAAGGCGGTAAAAACGCGGTCGGCCACACCGGCCAGCACCTTGTTGGCCATGCCGGCCACCGAGTTCTGCTCGTGCAACACCAGCGGTTTGCCCGCCAGCACACCCATCATCCCGCCCGGAAAGGTGATGTAGCCCCCCAGGCCCACCACCACATCGGGCTTAACGCGGCGCACCACCTGCAGCGCCTGCCAGAACGCGCGCAGCAGGCGCAGCGGCAGCAGGGCCAGCGTAGCGATGCCTTTGCCGCGCACACCCGAAAAATCGATGAGTTCCAGCGCAAAACCGTGCTGCGGCACGATGCGCGACTCCATGCTGCCAGGCGCGCCCAGCCAGTGCACGCGCCAGCCACGTGCGCGCAGCTCTTCGGCCACGGCGAGGCCAGGGAAGATGTGGCCGCCTGTGCCACCAGCCATGATGAGGGCGGTCTTCTGCTTGCTCATACGCGACCTCCCCTCATGAGGCACTGCGTGCCTGGCATTGCTTGCGCAATGCACCGCTTGTTTTGGTGAAACAAACTTCTCATACGCGGCCTCCGCGCATGAGCAGTTTGTTTTCGTAGTCCACGCGCAGGACAACAGCCAAAGCCACCAGATTCATCAGGATCGCTGACCCCCCAAAGCTCATCAGCGGCAGCGTGAGCCCCTTGGTCGGCAAGGCGCCCAGGTTCACGCCCATATTGATAAAGGCCTGAAAGCCGATCCAGATCGCCACGCCCTGCGCGACGAGGCCGGAGAACACGCGGTCCAGCGCAATCGCCTGGCGGCCGATGTGCATGATGCGGCGGATCATCCAGAAGAACAGCACGATGAGGGCCAGCACACCCACCAGGCCGAACTCCTCGCCAATCACGGCCAGCAGGAAGTCGGTGTGGGCCTCGGGCAGCCAGTGCAGCTTTTCCACGCTGCCGCCCAGTCCCACGCCAAAAATCTCGCCCCGCCCGATGGCGATCAGCGAGTGCGACAGCTGGTAGCCCTTGCCCAGCGCATGCTGTTCGCTGAAGGGGTCAAGGTAGGCAAACACGCGCTCGCGCCGCCAGGGCGAGCTGGCGATCATGAGCGCAAAGGCTCCCACCAGCACGCCCGCAATCAGGAAGAACATGCGCGCATTGACGCCGCCCAGGAACAGGATGCCCATGGCGATCACGGCCACCACCATGAAGGCGCCCATGTCCGGCTCGGCCAGCAGCAGCACACCCACAATGGCCACGGCCGCGCCCATGGGCAGCACGGCGCGGAAGAAGCGTTCCTTCACTTCCATCTTGCGCACCATGTAGTCGGCGGCGTAGATGAGCACGGCAAACTTGGCCACCTCGGACGGCTGAAAACCAATGGGGCCGATGGACAGCCAGCGCCGCGCGCCATTGACCACCTTGCCCACGCCGGGGATCAGCACCGCCACCAAGAGCAGCAGCGCCACCACAAACAGCCAGGGTGCCACCCGCTCCCACAGCAGCATGGGCACCTGAAACGCCAGCAGGGCCGCCACAAAACCCACCACCAAGTACATCATGTGGCGCGTGAGGAAATGGGTGGGCGAATAGTTGGCAAACCGGGGGTTGTCCGGCATCGCAATCGATGCCGAATACACCATCACCAGCCCCCAGGCAAGCAGCGCCACCACCACCCACAAAAGGGTCTGGTCAAAGCCCAGCACACTTGCGGGTGTGCTGGACGACTGGCGGTACTCGGTGCCGCCCACACGCACGGGCAGCACATCGGCCGCCTTGCCGGGCAGGCCGCCGAACCAGCCGGTCAGGCGTTGCAACAGGGTGCTGGCGGGTGCGGTCATGCCATGCCCTCCGCCGACTGGCCGGCGTCGTCGGCCATGGCCCGCACCGTGTCGCAGAAAACCTGCGCACGGTGTTCGTAGTCCTTGAACATGTCAAAACTGGCGCAGGCGGGCGACATCAGCACGGCGTCGCCCGCATGGGCGCGCTGGGCGGCCAGCGCCACGGCGTCGGGCAGCGTGGGGGCGTCCAGCAGCGCCACGCCGGTGTCCTGCAGCGCGGTGCGGATCAGCGGTGCGTCGCGGCCGATCAGCACCACGGCACGTGCATAGCGCGCCACGGGGGCGGCCAGCGGTGCAAAGTCCTGCCCCTTGCCCTCGCCGCCCAGGATGACCACCAGGCGGCGCTCGGCGCCCAGCCCGACCAGGGCGGCCGCCGTGGCGCCCACGTTGGTGCCCTTGCTGTCGTCGAAATACTCCACGCCGTGGAGGATGGCCACGGGCTCCACACGGTGCGGTTCGCCCCGGTATTCGCGCAGGCCGTACAGCATGGGCGCCAGCGGGCAGCCAGTGGCCGAGGCCAGTGCCAGCGCGGCCAGCGCGTTGGTGGCGTTGTGGCGGCCCCGGATGCGCAACGCATCGGCGGGCATGAGCCGCTGTATGTGCAGCTCTTCCTCCACCTCGTTGCGGCCGCGCTTGCGGGTTTCGTCAGCGTCCATGGCGCGCACCAGCCAGGGCATGCCGCTCACGACCTCGATGCCAAAGTCGCCCGGGCGCCGGGGCATGTCGGCACCAAAGGTGATGTGGGCACGCACCTGGGGCTTTTGCAGCTTGACCTTGACGGGCGGGGGCAGCATCGCCATCACGGCCGGGTCTTCGCGGTTCAGGATCATCAAGCCCGCCTGCCCGAAGATGCGCGCCTTGGCTGCTGCGTAGGCGTCCATGCCGCCATGCCAGTCCAGGTGGTCCTGCGTGATGTTGAGCACGGTGGCGGCCGTGGGCTCGAAACCCCCTTCACCCACGTTCGTGCCATCGAGCTGGAAGCTCGACAGCTCCAGCACCCACACCTCGGGCAGCGTGTCGGCGTCCAGGTGCGTGGCCAGCGTGTCCAGCAGCGTGGGGCCGATGTTGCCTGCCACCGCCACGCTTTTGCCAGCGCGCTCCACCAGCTGGCCGGTGAGCGAGGTCACGGTGGTCTTGCCGTTGGTGCCGGTGATGGCCAGCACCGCTGGCGCGTACGCGTGCGAGGCGCGCAGCGCGGCCAGCGCATCAGAATACAAGCTCAATTCGCCCCCTGCGCGCACCCCGTTTGCCTCAGCAGCTCGCAAAACAGGAGCAACCTGTTGGGGACTCAGCCCGGGCGAGCGGTAGACGGCCTGCAGGTTGTGCCCCACCACCAGGCTGGCATCGAAGGCGCCCGCCACAAAGCGGACCTGGGGCATCTCCTGCTGCAGCGCGGGCAGTTGGGGTGGGGCCGCGCGGGTGTCGGCCACGGTGACCTGTGCCCCGCAGCGCACACACCAGCGCGCCATGGCCATGCCCGAGGCGCCCAGGCCCAGGATGAGGATGTTCTGGCCCTGCAGCAGCTGGGCCATGGCCTCCACGGGGCTGACCAGGGGTTCTGCGGGCGCGGCGTCCTCCCCCACGTCCGCGTCTTGCGCGGCATCGGGCTCGGCAGCAGCGGGCCCTTCGGGGGCAGCCACCTCGGCAAAAATCTGCGCCACAAAATCGGCGGCGGCCTTGGCGGCCGAGACGGCGGGCACGGCCTCGGGGTTCCAGGCGGTGCTGGGGGCTGGTGCCGTGGCAGGGGCTTCGGTGGCGGGCGCTGGAGCCTCGGCGTCGGGAGCAGCCGTCAGTTCGGGGGCGGTCTCAGCAGGCGGGCCCAGGTCCGTGTCCACACCGGCATCCACATCTGCCTCACTGGCTGGGGTGGCCGGAACGGCAGACGACCCGGGCAACGCCACCCCATCGGGCATGGGCCCGGCGCTCGCAGCACCGGGCGCGCCCACCCCCAGCCCCGCCTCAGTCGGCGTGGCCTCCGGCACATCCGAGGTGCCAGGGATGGTGGAGGGATCGTTCGGGTTCATCGCAGTTTCAGGGTGGACAGGCCAATCAGGCACAGCAGCATGGTGATGATCCAGAAGCGCACAACGACCTGCGTTTCTTTCCAGCCGCTCTTTTCAAAATGGTGGTGCAGCGGCGCCATCTTCAGCAGGCGGCGGCCTTCGCCATAGCGCTTCTTGGTGTACTTGAACCAGGTCACCTGCAGCATCACCGACAGGGCTTCGACCACGAAGATGCCGCCCATGATGGCCAGCACAATCTCTTGCCGCACGATCACGGCGATGGTGCCCAGCGCGCCGCCCAGCGCCAGTGCGCCCACGTCGCCCATGAACACCTGCGCGGGGTGGGCGTTGAACCACAGAAAGGCCAGGCCCGCACCGGCCATGGCCGCGCAGAAGATCAGCAGCTCGCCCGAGCCGGGAATGTGCGGGAAGAACAGGTACTTGGAGTACACCGAGCTGCCGGTGACATAGGCGAACACGCCCAGGGCCGAGCCCACCATCACCACCGGCATGATGGCCAGGCCGTCCAGGCCGTCGGTCAGGTTGACGGCGTTGCTCGACCCCACGATGACCAGGTAGGTCAGGACCACGAAGCCCAGCACGCCCAGCGGGTAGCTGATCTCCTTGAAGAACGGCAGCTGCAGCCCGGCCTTGGGGGGCAGGTCGAGCGAGAAGCCGGACTGCACCCAGGCCACGAACAGCTCCCACACCTTGGCGTTGGAGCTTTCAGAAATGCTGAACGCCAGGTACAGCGCGGCCACCAGACCGATGATGGACTGCCAGAAATACTTCTCGCGCGAGCGCATGCCCTCGGGGTCCTTGTTGACCACCTTGCGCCAGTCGTCCACCCAGCCGATGGCGCCAAAACCCAGCGTGACGATGAGCACGATCCACACGAAGCGGTTGGAGAGGTCGAACCACAGCAGGGTCGAGATCGCGATCGACAGAAGGATCAGCACGCCGCCCATGGTGGGCGTGCCGCTTTTGGACAGGTGCGACTGCATGGCATAGCCCCGGATGGGCTGGCCGATCTTGAGCGAGGTGAGGATGCGGATCACCTTGGGGCCCGCCACCAGGCCGATGAGCAGCGCCGTCATGGCCGCCATCACCGCACGGAAGGTGAGGTACTGGAACACGCGGAAAAAGCCGAACTCGGGCGACAGCCCTTGCAGCCATTGCGAGAGCATCAGCAGCATGGGGCACCTCCGGCCAAGGCGGGCACCACGCGGGCAAGGTCAATGTGTTGCGCCATGGGGTCCCTCCAGTGATTCCATCGTCTTTTGTTGTTGTTCTGGGGGTGGTGCAGCAGCGGCAATGGCCCCCACCACCTGTTCCATCTTCATGAATCGCGATCCCTTGACCAGCACACTGCCCACTGTGGGCAGGGCCTGGCGCACCGCATCCAGCAGTGCGCCCATCTCGTTGAAATGCCGGGCAACACCCCCCTGCCCGTTGCCATAGGCCGAAGCCGCGTGCACCGACTGCGCGCCCAGCGCAAACAGCAGGGGAATGCCCGCCGCGTGGGCCAGCGCCCCGGCCTCGGCGTGGAACTGCGGCCCCTGGTCGCCCACCTCGCCCATGTCGCCCATCACCAGCAGCTGCGGGCCGGGCAGTTCGGCCAGCACCTCGATGGCGGCGCGCATGGAGTCAGGGTTGGCGTTGTAGGTGTCGTCCACCACCGTGACCTCGCGGCCCGCCACCGCCACGCTGAAGGCGCGCGAGCGGCCCTTGACCGGTGTGAAGTCGCGCAGCCCCTGGGCAATGGCGGCCAGCGGTACGCCAGCGGCCAGCGCGCAGGCGGTGGCGGCCAGGGCGTTGGTCACGTTGTGGCGGCCGGCGATGTGCAGGCGCGTGGCGACCTCGCCCCGGGGTGTGGCCATGGCCACGGCCCAGGCGCCGCGCTCCCAGGCGGCGCGCGCGCAGCGGACATCGCCGCCCTCGCCAAACGTGAGCGTGCGGCGGCCCGGCTGCGCCAGCGACTGCCACAAGCCCGTGTAGGCATCGCCCGCCGGAAACACGGCCACGCCGTCGGCGGGCAGGCTGGCAAACACCGAGCCGTTCTCGCGCGCCACGGCCTCGACGGTGTGCATGAATTCCAGGTGCTCGCGCTGCGCGTTGTTGACCAGCGCCACCGTGGGCCGGGCCATGGCCGCCAGCTGGGCAATTTCGCCCGGGTGGTTCATGCCCATCTCGATCACGGCGGCGCGGTGTGCGGGCGTGAGGCGCAGCAGCATCAGCGGCACGCCTATGTCGTTGTTGAAATTGCCCTGCGTGGCAAACGCGGCCTCGCCCTGCCAGGCGCGCAGGATGGACGCAACCATCTGCGTCACCGTGGTCTTGCCGTTGCTGCCGGTCACGCCGATCAGCGGCAGGTTGAACTGCGCGCGCCAGCCCGTGGCCAGCGCCCCCAGGGCGGCCAGGCTGTCGGGCACTTCGATGCCCGGCAGGCCCGCAGCCGCGAGGCCGCCATGGGCGATGGCCGCAGCAGCGCCCCCGGCGCGTGCGTCGGCCAGGAAGGCATTGGCGTCAAAACGCTCGCCCTTGAGCGCCACGAACAAATCGCCGGGCTGCAGGGTGCGCGTGTCGGTGTGCACACGGGCCAGGGGCGTGCCGCCCTCGCCCACCAGGCGCGCGGCGGGGATCTGCGGCTGCAGCAGCGCCCAGGCCTGTTGCAGGGTGAGCATGGTGCCGGGGGTGGCGCTCATGGGCGGGCTCCTCGGGCCTGCAGCGCACCAAGCGCATGGGCCATGTCGGAGAACGGCTGGTGCACACCCGCCGTCTCCTGGGTGTTTTCGTGGCCCTTGCCCGCAATCAGCACCACATCGGCAGGCGCGGCGGCTGCCACGGCCAGGGCGATGGCGGCAGCGCGGTCGGGCTCGGCCTGCACAGCGGTGCTGGCAATGGTGCCTTGCAGGATCTGGTGCAGGATGGCGGCGGGGTCTTCGCTGCGCGGGTTGTCGCTGGTCACGACCACCTGGTCGGCCTGCTGCTGCGCCACGGCGCCCATCAGCGGGCGCTTGCCCGCATCGCGGTCGCCACCACAGCCAAACACGCACCACAGCCGCCCACCGCGCTCGGCAGCGATGGGGCGCAAAGCTTGCAGGGCCTTTTCCAGGGCATCGGGCGTGTGGGCGTAGTCCACGGCCACCAGGGGCTGGCCGCTCTGGTGGATCTGCTCCATGCGGCCGGGCACGGGCGAGAGCTGGGCGCAGGCATACAGCGCGTGCTCCAGCGGCACGCCCAGCGCGCGCAGCCCGGCCAGCACACCCAGCAGGTTAGCGACGTTGTACAGACCGATCACGCGCGTCTGCAGCACATGCGCCTGCACGCCTTCGGCCACGGTGAAGCGCAGGCCGCCGTCGCCCATGCCGATGTCGCGCGCCGCCAGCCGGGCGGGGCCGGTGATGGAGACGCTCCACAGATCCAGGTGGCGCCCGGCGAGCGTGGCGTGAAGCTCGGCACCGCGCACATCGTCGATGTTGACCACAGCGGCCTGCAGGCCCGGCCAGTCGAACAGCATGCTCTTGGCCTGCCAGTAGGCGGCCATGCCCGCGTGGTAGTCCAGGTGGTCCTGCGTGAAGTTGGTGAACAGCGCCACGCGGATGCGGGTGCCCACCATCCGGTGTTCGGCGAGGCCAATGGACGAGGCCTCGATGGCGCAGGCGCCACGGCCTGCATCGGCAAACTGCCTAAACGCGCGCTGCAGGCGGACCGGGTCGGGCGTGGTCATGCCCGTGCTGGTGAGCGCAGGCGGTGTTCCCATGCCCAAAGTGCCCACTACCGCGCACCCATCATGCCCATATAGCTCATTTTTTGATAGCACATTGAGTGCTTCGGCCAGCCACCAGCTGGTGCTGGTCTTGCCGTTGGTGCCTGTCACGGCCAGCACGTCCAGGCCCTGCGTGGGGTGTTCGAACCAGTCGGCAGCGATCAGGCCCGTGGCGGCCTTCAGTCCGTGCAGAGCGGCAACGGGCAGGCCAGACAGCACAAACGCTTCGGCGCCTTCATGCTCCACCAGACAGGCCACGGCCCCGCGTGCCAGCGCATCGCCAATGTGCGCGCGGCCATCGGTGGCGGCGCCGGGCCAGGCAATGAAACCATCGCCCGGGCGGATCTGGCGGCTGTCGGTCTGCAGCGTGCCCGTGACGCGCTCGCGCAGCCAGGCCACGGCGTCATGCACCGAGGTGAGCAAGGGCACGGCCAGCGTCATAGCGACTCCTCCACCGCGTTGGCCACGATCTGCGGCTTGACCGCCATGTCGGGCTGCACACCCATCATGCGCAGCGTCTGCTGCACCACTTCGCTGAACACCGGCGCGGCCACGGCACCGCCGTAGTACACGCCGTTGCTGGGCTCATCGATCATCACAGCCACGACGATGCGCGGCTTGTCGATGGGCGCCATGCCGGTGAACCAGGCGCGGTACTTGCCCACGGCGTAGTTCTTGCCGACCTGCTTGCGCGCCGTGCCGGACTTGCCCCCCACCGAGTAGCCCACGGTCTGCGCCTTCTGGCCCGTGCCGCCGGGGCCTGCGGCCATCTGCAGCATCTTGCGCACCTGGTCGGCCGTGCGCTCGGAGAACACGGGCACGCCCACGGCGGGCTGTTCGGACTTGAGCATGGTGGCGGGGATCACGCGCCCGCTGTTGGCAAACACGGTGTACGAGCGCGCCATCTGGAACAGGCTGGCCGACAGGCCGTAGCCGTAGGACATGGTGGCCTGCTCCACTGGGCGCCAGCTCTTGTAGGGGCGCAGCCGGCCGCTGACCGCGCCAGGAAAGTCGATCTGCGGCTTCTGGCCGAAGCCTGCGGCCGAGAAGGTTTCCCACATCTCGCGCGCAGGCATCTGCATGGCGAGCTTGGTGGTGCCCACGTTGCTGGATTTCTGGATCACGCCTTCCACCGTGAGCACGCCGTAGTTGTGCGTGTCCGAAATGGTGGAGCCGGTGATGTTGATGCGGCCAGGGGTCGTGTCCACCACGGTCTCGGGCCGTACCCGGCCGCTTTCGAGCGCCAGGCCGATGGTGATGGGCTTCATGGTCGAGCCCGGCTCGAAGGTGTCGGTGAGCGCACGGTTGCGCAGTTGCTCGCCGGTCAGGTTCTGGCGCTTGTCGGGCACATAGCTGGGGTAGTTGGCCAGCGCCAGCACCTCGCCCGTATGGGCATCGAGCACTACCACGCTGCCCGCCTTGGCCTTGTGCGCCGTGACCTGGTCGCGCAGCTTCTGGTAGGCAAAGAACTGCACCTTGCTGTCGATGGACAGCTGCATGTCCTTGCCATCCACGGGCGGCACGGTCTCGCCCACGCCCTCGACCACCCGGCCCAGGCGGTCCTTGATCACACGGCGCGAGCCCGGCTTGCCCGCCAGGTCCTTGTTGAAGGCCAGCTCCATGCCCTCCTGGCCATGGTCTTCCACGTTGGTAAAACCCACCACGTGGGCAGCGGCCTCGCCCTCAGGGTACTGGCGCTTGTACTCCTTGCGCTGGTAGATGCCCTTGATGTCGAGCTTGGCAATCTGCTGGCCCACGTCCCAGTCGAGCTGGCGCTTGACCCAGACGAAGGTCTTGTCCTCGTCGGCCAGCTTCTTCATCAGCTCGGCCTGGGGCATGTCGAGCAGCTTGGCCAGCTGCTTGAGCTTGGCGCGCACCTCGGGCTTGTCCTGGTCCACATCCTCGGGGATGGCCCAGATGCTGGCCGCTGGCACGCTGGACGCCAGGATCAGGCCGTTGCGGTCCAGTATCTTGCCGCGGTTGGCGGGCAGCTCCAGCGTGCGTGCGAAGCGCACCTCGCCCTGGCGCTGGAAGAAGTCGTTGCCGAACACCTGCACATAGGCCGCGCGCGCGCCCAGGCCCACAAAGCCCAGCGCGATCATCGCCACGATGAACTTGCTGCGCCAGACCGGCGTCTTGCTGGCCAACAGGGGGCTGGCGGTGTAGACCACGCTGCGGCTCATGGCTGTGCGCTCCCAGGCTGCGCCGCCGTGCTGGCCGCCGCCACGGCCGCACCTTGCGGGTCGGACACGTACTGCGTGATGGCCGGGGTGGCGGTGCGCATTTTCAGCTGGTCGCGGGCGATCTTCTCCACGCGCAGCGGCGTGGCCTGCGCGCGCTTTTCCACCTGCAGGCGCTGGTGCTCGGTTTCCAGGCGGCGCGCCTCGGCAATCGCGCGGTCCAGCTCGGTGAACAGGCGGCGCGACTCGTACTGGGTGTGAACCAGATAGATGGCACTGGCCAGCACGGCCACCAGCAGGACGAGGTTGAGCCGGGTCATGCAGCCCCCACGCTCCGCACTGGCGTGTCGTCGCTGCCCCCCAAGGGGGCCGCGTTTTGCCTTGGGGCGGCCCGGCGGCAAAACATCTCGCTCATGCGGTTACCCCAGTGCGTTCGGCCACGCGCATGATCGCGCTGCGCGCGCGGGGGTTTGCCTCGACCTCGGCGGCAGAAGGCTTGATGCGGTCCAGCGCCACGAGCTTCATCGCCTGCGGCAGGGCAAAGGGCGCACGGCGGTCGTACACCTCCTTGGAGTGCTTGGCGATGAACTGCTTGACGATGCGGTCTTCGAGCGAGTGGAAGCTGATCACCACCAGGCGCCCGCCCGGCTGCAGCACCGAGAGGCTGGCCTCTAGCGCCTGTTGCAGCTCTTCAAGCTCGGCGTTGATGAAAATCCGAAGAGCTTGAAATGTGCGCGTTGCAGGGTTCTGGCCCGGCTCGCGGGTTTTGACCGCGCCAGCCACGAGATCGGCCAGTTCGGCGGTGGTTGCAAGAGGACCCCGTTCTTCGCGCCGAGCAACAATCGCCTTTGCAATGGGGCCAGCAAACCGTTCTTCACCGTAGTCACGTATCACCTCCGCAATCTGACCGACTTCGGCCGTGGCCAACCAATCGGCCACGCTTTCGCCGCGCGTGGTGTCCATGCGCATGTCCAGCGGGCCGTCAAAACGGAAACTGAAACCCCTCTCGGGGCTGTCGATCTGGGGCGAACTCACGCCCAGGTCCATCAGCACGCCAGCGGCGCTGGCGGGCGGCAAATCGGCCAGATGGCGAAAACCTTCGTGCCGAATGGAAAAACGCGCATCGGTGATGCGCGTTGCTTCGGCGATGGCTTCGGGGTCCTTGTCAAACGCGACAAGACGCCCTTGGGGGCCCAGCCGCAGCAGGATGCGCCGCGAGTGCCCTCCCCGCCCGAAGGTGCCGTCTACCCAGGTGCCCGCAGGCTCGGGGCCCGCGCCGCCCAGCAGGGCGTCCACGGCTTCTTCGAGCAGGACGGTGGTGTGTTGCAAAGGAGTGGATGTCATGGTCAGAAGGAGAAGTCCTTGAAGACATCCGGCATCTCGCCCTGCATGGCCTTGGCCTCCTGCTCGTCGTAGGTGGCCTTGTCCCAGAGTTCGAAGTGGTTGCCCATGCCCAGCAGCATGGTGTCCTTGGAAATACCGGCTGCCTCGCGCAGCTCGGGCGAAATCAGCACGCGGCCCGTGGCGTCCATCTCCACGTCCATCGCATTGCCCAGAAAAATGCGCTTCCACCACTGGGCGGACATGGGCAGCTGGGCGATGCGCTCGCGGAACTTCTCCCACTCGGGGCGGGGAAACACCATCAGGCAGCCGTGCGGGTGTTTGGTGATCGTGAGCTGGCCCGCTGCGGTGGCCGCGAGCACGTCACGATGCCGGGTCGGCACGGACAGCCGACCCTTCGCATCGAGACTTAGCGACGAGGCACCTTGAAACACGGACAGATTCCCAGTTCGGTTTTGCGCCTCGCAAGTCCAGAAACGGACTCTGAGGGCACTTTTCACCACTTAATTGCACTTTTTTGCACTGTAGCAGGAAAAGCACACCGAACAAGAGGGTGTCCACCAAACTTTGGTAATGAAATCAACAACTTAGGCGCGACTTTGCAGCCCACAAAGAGCCAAAAGTTGTTGAAAAAGAAGAACTTACGGAAGCCTATGAAAGTGACCTCTCAAGGCTGGGCCGTATCGTCACAGGATGTAGCGCGACAGGTCTTCGTCCTGGCTCAGGGCCTGCAGGCGGACATCCACATAGGCGGCATCCACCGTCACCGTCTGCCCCGAGAGACGCGCCGCATCAAAACTGACCTCATCGAGCAAGCGCTCCATGACGGTGGACAGTCGGCGTGCGCCGATGTTTTCGGTGCGCTCGTTCACCTCGAAGGCAATGTGCGCGAGGCGCGTGATGCCTTCGGGCGCAAACTCCAGCGTGACCCCCTCGGTGGCCAGCAGCGCCTGGTACTGCTTGACCAGCGAGGCATGCGTCTGCGTGAGGATGGCCTCGAAGTCCTGGACCGACAACGACTCCAGCTCCACACGGATGGGGAAACGCCCCTGCAGCTCCGGGATCAGGTCGCTGGGCCTGGACAGGTGGAACGCGCCCGAAGCGATGAACAGGATGTGGTCCGTCTTGATCATGCCGTACTTGGTGGACACCGTCGTGCCCTCCACCAGCGGCAGCAGGTCGCGCTGCACACCCTGGCGCGACACGTCCGCGCCACTGCTTTCCTGCCGCGCGGCCACTTTGTCGATTTCGTCGATGAAGACAATCCCGTTCTGCTCGGCGTTCTGCACCGCACGGGTCTTGATCTCCTCCTCGTTCACGAGCTTGGCCGCCTCTTCGTCGGTGAGCAGCTTCAGTGCTTCCGCAATCTTGAGCTTGCGCGCGCGGCGCCGGTCCTGGCCCATCTGGCTGAACATGCCGCGCAGCTGCTCGGTCATTTCCTCCATGCCCTGCGGGCCCATGATCTCCAGCGGCGCGCGGGCCTCGGCCACGTCGATCTCGATCTCCTTGTCGTCCAGGGCGCCCTCGCGCAGCTTCTTGCGGAACACCTGCCGGGCGGTGCTGTCGGCAGCCGGCTCGGTGCCCGTGGCGGCACGGGCGGGCGGGATCAGCACGTCCAGGATGCGCTCCTCGGCGGCGTCTTCCGCGCGCATGCGCACCTTCTTCATCTCAGCCTCGCGCGTCTGCTTGACGGCCATCTCGGCCAGGTCGCGGATGATGGAATCCACGTCCTTGCCCACATAGCCCACCTCGGTGAACTTGGTGGCCTCGACCTTGATGAAGGGCGCATCGGCCAGTTTGGCCAGGCGCCGTGCGATCTCAGTCTTTCCCACGCCGGTGGGGCCGATCATGAGGATGTTCTTGGGCGTGATCTCGTGGCGCAGGCTGCCTTCGACCTGCTGGCGGCGCCAGCGGTTGCGCAGTGCGATGGCCACGGCGCGCTTGGCGCTGGCCTGGCCGACGATGTGGTGGTCGAGTTCGGAGACGATTTCCTGGGGGGTCATGGAGGACATGCGCTGCCTGCCTTCAAATTCAAAGCCAAATCAGCCGTCTACGCGCAATGGATAAGCGCAAGCAGCTATCAAAATGTGAGCAAAAGCACCTCGCCGCCTTACAGCGTTTCGATGGTGTGGTTCATGTTGGTGTAAATGCAGAGTTCGCCCGCGATTTCGAGCGACTTCTTCACGATCTCCTGCGCGGACAGATCGGTGTTCACCAGCAGCGCCTTGGCAGCCGAATGCGCGTAGGCGCCGCCCGAGCCGATGGCCACGATGCCCTGCTCGGGCTCCAGCACGTCGCCATTGCCGGTGATGATGAGCGAGGCGCTCGCGTCGGCCACGGCCAGCATGGCTTCGAGGCGGCGCAGCACGCGGTCGGTGCGCCAGTCCTTGGTGAGTTCGATGGCAGCACGCGTCAGGTGGCCCTGGTGTTTTTCCAGCTTGGCTTCAAACCGCTCGAACAGCGTGAAGGCATCGGCCGTGGCGCCCGCAAAACCCGCTAGCACCTTGCCGTGGTAGAGCTTGCGCACCTTGCGTGCCGTGCCCTTGACCACGATGTTGCCCAGGGTGACCTGGCCATCGCCGCCAATGGCGACCTGGATGCCTGTGGGCGTCTGGCGGCGCACGCTGAGGATGGTGGTGCCGTGGAACACCGGGGTGTTTTGAGATGAGTCCATAGCTGGCGCAGGTGGGGGCGCGGACGCCACTTTCAAGCCAAGATGGCGCCACACGCTACAAGCCAACCCACGCCACTGTACGCAGCCGCCAAACTGGCACTGCCGAGGTCAGTGCCCCCGTGCAAGGGCCGCCCCGCCGCACTGGGGGCATCCCCCTCAGGGGGAAGGCGCGAAGCGACTCAGGGGGAGTCAATTCTTCCGTGGAACCACCCAGGCGTGTTCGTTGATGCCGATCACGTTGAAGAAAATCGCCACCAGCCGCTGCAGGTTGTGGAACTGCACCACATGGCCATGCCCTTGCTGCTCGGCTGCCCAGTTGAGCACCGAGCCTGCCGCCGCAAAATCCACGCGGATGAGCTTGTCGCAGGCAATGGTCAGGGGCACGCCGGGCCGCAGGAAGGCCTCGAACGGCTGCAGCAGTGGCGTGGCATCGCCATCGATGTGGCCACTGAGCTGGGCCACGGGCCCGGACTCCAGCGGCGCGGGCGCGGACAACTCGCCCAGATCGGAGGCCATGAAGTCGCTGTCGGCCGCCAGGGGCGCTGCGCCGGAGGACACGCCTTCGTTGTCGGAATACCCGCAACGCGGCGACACCCAGGAGGGGGGCGAGACCTCGTAGGTGACGCAGTAGTCCAGCGCCACCAGCTCGAACTCATCGGGCTTGCCCATGAGCCGCATCATGGCCATGCGCAGACGCCACCATTCGGGGCTGTTGGACCGGTCGCCCGACTGGGTCTTGGCGTCGAGCAGGGCGTTGAGCTTTTCCACCCCCGAGAACACCAACTGGCCTTCGCGGTCGGACCACTGCGAAACCAGGTCGGCCAACAGGGGCACCGCCGCCTCGTCGATGCTGGTGAGGCGCGACCAGGACAGCGTCCAGGGGGAGGCTGCGCGTGCCAGCGAGGCCTGCAGGGCGGCCACCGACGACACCGCCAGCGCGGGGGGCGCATTCCAGCTGAAATCGCGGCGCATGCTGGCTGCGGGCGCAGCCTCAGCCGCACCTGCGGCGGGCGCGGGCGCCGCCACCATCCCGAGCAGCTCCGGCATCGAGAACCACAGGGGGGCCGAGCGGCTGTACTGGGCCGCAAAGTCGATGGCCAGCGCATCAAAGCGGTCGTGTTGCCCGGTGGCGCGGTACAGGTCAAACAGCGTCATCCAGATTTCGAGCTGCTGCTCGGGCTCGTCCTGCTGGTGCTGGGCCAGCACATCCAGCAAGCCGGACTCGGCACCCGCGTGGTCACCGTTGGCAAACCGGATGGCGGCTTCTTCTAGGTCGGGTTCGTGCACGAATTCCTCCGGTTCGAATGCGGTCGCGGGCGCTGCCGCAGGGGCCGCAGGGCTGAAGGACGCCTCGACAGACTGGTGGTTGCCCGCGAGCATCTGCGCATCGGTGCCACCAAACTTGCCAATGGCCATGCTGTCGTCGGCAAACAGCGGCTGGACAGCGGCTTTGTTATCGAGCGGCGCAGGCAGGCTGCCGGGGGCCGTGGGGGCATAGGCCCTGGCATGTGCAGAGTCGGAGGGCTCCGTGCTGGATCCGGGCATCACACCAGGCTGGGTGGGCGCATCGGCCCCTTGTTTGCTCTTCCACCATTGCTGCGACATCTGCGCTTCGATCTCGTCGATCTTCTTGAGCGTGACGGCACGCTCGTCGGGCGATGCCATGCTGCTCTGAAAGAACGAAGGGCGGCCGGCAGCGTCTTCCACGCGCTGGCCTTGCAGCACTTCGCGCTGGCGCAGCTTGCGCAGCTGATCGAACTCGCGGCGCCGCACGAAGTCGTTGCGGCGCTTGCGCTCGATCATCTCCTTGAGCATCTGCTTGCTGTACTGGCTCTCCCGGTCGTCCTGGATGGAGTCCAGCTCCGTCCAGTTGACCGTGGGATTCTTCACGAACCGAACCACCTTCGATAGCAGGCCGCCGGGGGTGGTTTCTTCCTTGCTCATGGCTCAGGGTACAGGGGAGAGTGCGCAGCGATGATCGTCATCAGGCCGTGGGGCCCGATCAGTCTCCGAACATCTTTTGCTTGAGTTCGCGGCGCTGCTGCGCTTCCAGCGACAGGGTGGCCGTGGGGCGGGCGATCAGGCGGCCCGTGCCGATGGGCTCACCGGTCTCATCGCAGTAGCCGTAGTCGCCAGCGTCGATGCGGGCGATGGACTGTTCGATCTTCTTGAGCAGCTTGCGCTCGCGATCACGGGTACGCAGCTCCAGGGCGTGCTCTTCCTCGATCGTGGCGCGGTCGGCCGGGTCGGGCACCACCACGGTGTCTTCCCGCAGGTGTTCGGTGGTTTCGCCAGCGCTGTTGTGGATGTCCTGCTTGAGCTGAACGAGCTTGAGGCGGAAAAACGCCATCTGCTTGTCGTTCATGTACTCGCTGTCGGGCATGGCCATGACTTCAGCGTCGGTCAGCTCGGCGGCGGACTTGGTTTTCCAGTTGTTCGCCAGCTTGGGGTCTTTTTTGGCAGCCGTGAAAGTGGGCTGCGCTTGCGCGGTCGTGGGCATGGTATGTAGATAACTGGCTTTGGCAGCGGTGGACGCCACTGCCTGTGCCATGGATGGTACGGTCAATTGGGCCAATCGGGAAGAAGGCCGGGTTGTGCGCACGGGTACCTGCGAGTCGGCCGGTGCGGCAGGGCTGGGCGCCGGGGCTGCCACAGCGGGGCTGGCCGCCTTGGCCGCAACAGCTTTGGGGGCCGCCGCTGCTTTGGGTGCGGCTGCTGCCACTTTGGCCGCAGCGGCTTTGGCGGCGGGTTTGGGCGCCGCCGCAGGGGCTGCAGCGGCAGGCTTGGTTGCCTTCGTGGCCGCCTTGGGTTTGCTGGTGTCGGCTTTCACTTCCTGGTCTCCTCGCTGTACGGGCGGGCCCTTGGCCGCTCTCACGGCCCGGGACTGGTGGCAAGCCTTGGGTGGTTTTACCGGGGCGCGATTGTATCGACCTGGGCTGACGCAAACAGAAACGTTGCAGATACAACACAGATCGGGCCGAATCGACGCCCCGACACCGGCGAAGGGGGGTCAGACCAGGCTCTGCTCCAGCCCCTGCAGGAAGATGTCCTTGGGCAGGTCGATGCCAATGAAGACCATCTTGCTCACCCGTGGCTCGCCCTCGGCCCACTGGGGGCCCAGGTCGCTGCCCATGAGCTGGTGCACACCCTGGAAGATCACCTTGCGCTCGGTGCCCTTCATATTAAGCACGCCTTTGTAGCGCAGCATGCGCGGGCCATAAATGTTGACAATCGCCCCGAGAAAGTCTTCGAGCTTGGCAGGATCGAAGGGGCGCTCCGAGCGGTACACAAAACTCTTCACATCGTCGTCATGGTGATGGTGGTGGCCATGCCCGTGGTCGTGCTGGTGCGAGGGGTGGCTGCAGTGCTCGCCATGCTCGTGGTCGTGATCATGGTGGTCATGCCCGTCCCCTTCTTCCTTGAGGAAGTCCGGGTCGATGTCCAGCTTGGCATTGAGGTTGAAGCCGCGCAGGTCCAGCACCTCCTTGAGCGGCACCTCGCCAAAATGCACCGCCTTGATGGGCGCACGCGGGTTCATGTGCTTCAGGCGGTGGATCAGCGCATCGGTCTCCTCGGCGCTGACCAAGTCGGTCTTGGACAGGAAGATCTGGTCCGCAAACCCCACCTGGCGGCGCGCTTCCTGGCGGTCATTGAGCTGCTGGGGCGCATGCTTGGCATCCACCAGCGTGATGATGGAGTCGATGAGATAGGTCTCGGCGATTTCTTCTTCCATGAAGAAGGTCTGCGCCACCGGGCCCGGGTCGGCCACGCCGGTGGTCTCGATCACGATGCGGTCGAACTCCAGCAGGTTCTTGCGCTTCTTGGCGGCCAGCAGCTGCAGCGTCTCGCGCAGGTCTTCGCGGATGGTGCAGCAGATGCAGCCGTTGCTCATCTGCACGATCTGCTCCTTGGACTCGGTCACAAGGATGTCGTTGTCGATGTTTTCTTCACCGAACTCGTTTTCGATCACGGCGATCTTCTGGCCGTGGGCTTCGCTGAGCAGGCGCTTGAGCAGCGTGGTCTTGCCCGAGCCCAGGAAGCCGGTGAGGATGGTGACGGGAATCAGTGCCATAAATCTGTCTTTCAGGGGGTCAAATACTTGCACTGCAGCCCGATGCTGCAGGCTGCAGGGCCCCGCACAGGGGGCGTTTTTTCAGTGTACCGAGGCTGTCAAGCCCTTGCCGGGAGCCGCCGGCTTCACCCTTTGCGCATCACGACCAGGCCCTTGAGATATTCCCCCTCCGGAAACTCCAGCGTCATCGGGTGGTCGGGCGCGCCGCCCAGACGCTCCAGGATGTAGCCGTCCACCCCGGCATCCGCACCGGCGGACGCCACGATCTTGTGGAACAAGTCAGCGCTGATGCCGCCCGAACACGAGAAGGTGAACAGCACGCCGCCGGGCGTGAGCAACTGCAGTGCCAGGCGGTTGATGTCCTTGTACGCCCGGGCCGCACGGTCGGCGTGGGCCGCAGTGGGCGCAAACTTTGGCGGGTCGAGGATGATGGCGTCAAAGCGCTGGCCCTCCTTCAGGAACTGGCGCAGCGAGGCATTCACGTCGGCATCGAGAAAGGTGGCCCGGTTCGGATCGAAGCCGTTGAGCGCGACGTGGGCGCGGGCGCGCTCCAGGGCCGGGCCGGACGAGTCGATGGACGTCACGTGTCCGTCGGCCGAGGCGCCGCCGGCGCGCATGCCGGCCAGCGCCGCCACGCTGAAGCCGCCGGTGTAGCAAAAGCAGTTGAGCACGTGCTTCAAGCCCAGGCGCTGGGTGTAGTCAGCAAAGCGCTTGCGGCTGTCGCGCTGGTCCAGGTAGAAGCCGGTCTTGTGGCCTTCGGCGATGTTCAGCGTCAGGTTCCACTGGTGTTCGTGGATGGTGAGTTCGAGCGGCGGGCCTTCGCCGTCGCCTGCTGCGCCCGTAGGGCCGCCGCGCAGCCAGCCGGTGGCGGGCTCCAGGCCTTCCAGCGCACGCACGCTGGCGTCGGAGCGCTCATACAGCTTGGCGAGGCCCGTCTCGCGCAGCAAGGCGTCGGCGATCACGCCCTTCCAGCGCTCGGTGCCCGCGCTGGTGAACTGCGCCACCAGCGTGTCGCCGTAGCGGTCCACGATGAGCCCGGGCAGGCCGTCGGATTCGCCGTGCACCAGGCGCACGCCGTCGCTTTGCACGTCAAAACGGGCTCTGGCGATGATGGAACGTGCGCAAGCAGCTATGAAAAAAGGAGCATCGATGCGCTGCGCCTCGTCAAAGCTCCACACCCGCGCACGGATGCGCGAGCTGGGGCTGAAGGCGGCCCAGGCCAGGAACTGGCCCTCGTGCGACTCCACACGCACAGTCTCGCCGCTGTCGCCGCCGCCTTTCGCGATGGCCGATTCAAAGATCCAGGGGTGGCGGCGCAAGAGCGAACGCTCTTTGCCAGGGCGGAGGCGAAGGGTTTTCATGCCCCGGATTGTGCGGGTTGGGAGCCCGCCTCACCCCCTGGGCCGCGCAAAAACAGCGATGCAGCCTCCCAAACCCACCAAGCCCTGCAACAGCTGGCGGTGCGCTGCGCCTCCTGAATTTATCAATTTTCACCTCTTTATTTGACAACAATGATTACACATACATAGAATTTCTGACATTATCATTTTTATCAAACAGCCATGCCTGCAACCCACACCCACATTCCCGCCACCCGACTGGCACCTGCGCCCGGCACCGCCCAGGCCACGATGACCGACCTCCGCGAGTTCCTGGCATTCAAGATCGGGAACGAGGAATACGGGGTGGACATCCTGCGCGTGCAGGAGATCCGTTCGTACGAAAAGCCCACCACCATCGCCAATGCCACGGGCGAACTCCAGGGCGTGATGAACCTGCGCGGCGTGATCGTTCCGATCATCGACCTGCGCCTGAAGCTGGGGCAAACCGCCGTGCAATACGACCACCTGAAGGTGGTGATCGTGCTGCATATAGGCCAGCGGACGGTGGGCGTGGTGGTGGACGGCGTGTCCGACGTGCTCACGCTGGAGCGAGAGCAACTGCGCCCCGTGCCCGCCCTGCGCGGCGACATCGCCCCCGAGCATCTGCTGGCCATTGGCTCGGTCGGCCAGCGCATGTTGATCCTGCTCGATATCGAAAAATTTCTTGCCAATTCTGTGGCGAGTGGTACACCTGCTGCCTGCCACTGAGCTGCAGCACAACCTGCAAGGAACTGCACACCATGAACTTCAACGATCTGAAGATTTCTACCCGGCTCACACTGGGCTTCGGCCTGATGGGCCTGCTCATTGGCATCATGGGCACGCTGTCCATGGGGCTGGCCCACCGCGCGGACAACGCCTTCCACTCCATCATCGACGATCGCTTCCCCAAGGTGCTGAACCTGCACGTGGCCAAGGAAGACGTGACGGCTGTGGAACTGGCCCTCACACAGATGCTGCTGGATACCCGTCCCGAAAACCTGCAGCGCCACCAGGCCCTGGTCAACAGCAAGCGGCAAGAGATCACACAGCTCCTCGACACCCTGGGCCAGCAGATCACTTCGCCCGAAGGCAAGGCCGCGCTGGCCGAGACCCAGCGTGCGCGCAGCGACTATGCAGCGCAACTGCAACGCTACTCCGAACTGGCCAACGCGGGTCAGCTGGACGAGGCCCGGACTATCCTCACAGGTGCCATGGCGGCGCCACGCGCCACCTACTTTGAGGCGCTGGACAGGCTGATCGCCTACCAGGAGTCGCTGGCCAAGAACGCCCAGGCCGAGGCGGTGGCCGCAGTGTCCACCATGAATGTGTTTGTGCTGTCGCTTACGGGGCTGTCCCTGATCGCGGGCGCCGTGATTGGCCTGCGCATCGTCCGCTCCACCACCGAGCCCCTGCGCCGCGCCGTGGATGCCGCGCGCGCCGTGGCCGCCGGTGACCTGAGCCTGCCCATCACCTACCGGGGCACCAACGAAACCGCACAGCTGCTCAAGGCCCTGCTGGAGATGCAGCAATCGCTGGTGCATCTGGTGGGCCAGGTGCGGCACAACAGTGACAGCGTCTCCAACGCATCGGCCGAAATTGCCCAGGGCAACAACGACCTTTCGGCCCGCACCGAGCAGCAGGCCAGTGCGCTGCAGGAAACCGCCGCGTCCATGGAACAGCTCAACACTGCCGTGCGCAACAACGCCGACAACGCACAGCGGGCCGACGCCATGGCGCGCAGCGCCAGCGAAGTGGCCGCACAGGGCGGCAGCGTGGTGGCCGAGGTGGTCCACACGATGAAAGACATCAATGAAAGCAGCCGCCAGATTGCGGACATCGTGGGCGTGATCGACTCCATCGCTTTCCAGACCAACATCCTGGCGCTCAACGCCGCGGTAGAAGCCGCCCGCGCCGGTGAACAAGGCCGGGGCTTCGCGGTGGTGGCCACCGAGGTGCGCGTACTCGCCAGCCGGTCGGCCGAGGCCTCGCGTCAAATCAAGGGCCTGATCGGCACCAGCGTGGAGCGCGTGGAAGCAGGCACCGCCTTGGTGGACCGCGCCGGGCAGACCATGAGCGAAGTGGTCGCCTCTATCCGCCGCGTGACCGACATCATGGGCGAGATCAGCGCTGCCAGCACCGAGCAGAGTCAGGGCGTGGACCAGATCAACGAAGCTGTCACCCAGATGGACCAGGCCACCCAGCAGAACGCCGCGCTGGTTGAAGAGATGGCCGCCGCCGCAGCCAGCCTCAACCACCAGGCCACGGATCTGGTGAACACTGTGGCCACCTTCCGACTCTCGCCCCAGGACGAAACCGTGGCCCTGCCGCCGCCCGCCCGCGCAGAAGCCCTGGCCCACACCCAAAACACCCAGCACGCCCCACAGGCTATGCAGCCGCGCACCCCGGCCCGGCCCTTGGTGAGCAGCCACAGCACCCCACGCCCAGCCCTGGGCAACCGGACCCGCACCACCACCGCCTTGAAGCCCGCTGCCGTTGCGCTGGCACCTGCTGGCGGAAGCGACGCAAGCTGGGAAAGTTTCTGACGCGTCACAAGCGCAACAGGCCCTCAGTCCACAGTAGAGGGCAGCAATTTTTTTACCGAGGAGGGCGTTCACCATGAACTTCAAACAGCTGAAAATTTCCACCCGCCTGTCGCTGCTGCTCGCAGCGCTGTGCCTGCTCACCACCGTGATCGGCAGCGTGGGCCTGGCGGGCATGCAGCGCGCCAATGCGGGCTTGAACACCGTGTACCAGGACCGGGTGGTACCCCTCAAGCAGATCAAGCTGGTGTCCGACGCTTACGCCGTGAACGTGGTGGACACGGCGCACAAGGTGCGGGACGGCGCCTTCACGCCCCAGCAGGGGCTGGACTCCATCGCCAAGGCCAAGAAGGAGATCAGCGACAACTGGAGCGCCTACCTGGCCACCGAGCTGGTGGCCGACGAGGTGCGGCTGACTGCGCAGTTCAAGACACTGCAGCCCCAGGCCGATGGCGCTGTGCGCACCCTGGAAGAACTGATTGGCCGCAAGGACCTGCCCGGCCTCACAGCCTATGCCGCCAAAGAGATGTACCCCGCTCTCGACCCCTTGCAGGACGTGCTGGGCGCGCTGGTACAGGTGCAGCTGGACACGGCCCGCAAGGAATACGACCAGGCCGTGGTGTCGTACGCCAATACCCGGCTGTTTGTGGTCTTGGCGATTGCAGGCGGTGTGCTGTTTGCCCTGGGTTTTGGCACCGAGCCCGGCACCGCAGCCGCCCTGGCGCGCAGCGTGGCGCATGGCGACCTCACGGTGGCGATCCACCTCAAGCCTGGCGACACCACCAGCCTGATGGCCCAGCTCAAGCGCATGCAGGACAGCCTCGTGGCCATGGTCGCCATGGTGCACCAGAGTTCGGTCAACGTCGCCAGCGCGTCCGAGCAGATTGCCCAGGGCAACCACAGCCTGTCGTCCCGCACCGAGGAGCAGGCCAGCGCGCTGGAGGAAACCGCTGCGTCGATGGAACAGCTCAATGCCACCGTGCGGCAGAACGCCGACAGCTCGCGCCAGGCCAACCAGCTTGCACACAGCGCCACCACCATTGCCATGCAGGGCGGCGCGGTGGTGGCCGACGTGGTGCGCACGATGAAAGACATCAACGACAGCAGCAGCAAGATCACCGAGATCATCGGCGTGATCGACTCCATCGCCTTCCAGACCAACATCCTGGCGCTGAACGCAGCGGTGGAAGCCGCCCGCGCCGGGGAACAGGGCCGGGGCTTTGCGGTGGTGGCCACCGAGGTGCGGGTGCTCGCCAGCCGCTCGGCCGAGGCCTCGCGCGAAATCAAGGGCCTGATCGGCTCCAGCGTAGAGCGCGTGGAAGCAGGCACCGCCCTGGTGGACCGCGCCGGGCAGACCATGAACGAGGTGGCGGCCTCCATCCGCCGCGTGACCGACATCATGGGTGAGATCAGCGCCGCCAGCACCGAGCAGAGCGAGGGCATGGACCAGATCAGCGAGGCGGTCACGCAGATGGACCAGGCCACCCAGCAGAACGCCGCTCTGGTCGAGGAGATGGCCGCTGCCGCCGCCAGCCTGAACCACCAGGCCGGGGAACTGGTGGACACCGTGGCCACCTTCAAGCTGCCCGAGGTGTATGAACACCGCGCCGCCCTGCCCCACCAGCCTTCGCGCCGCAACCTGCTGGGCCACGGCCCGGCGGGCATCGCTGCGGCCTGACGCGCCCCGGCGGGTGCGCCGCGCAGCGGACTTAGCCTCCTGGCTTTTTCCGGCGAGCGCGCGGATGGGCCGCGTCGTACACCTTGGCCAGGTGCTGAAAATCGAGCCGCGTATAGACCTGCGTGGTGGTGATGTTGGCGTGGCCCAGCAGCTCCTGCACCGCGCGCAGGTCGCCGCTGCTTTGCAGCAGGTGGCTGGCAAACGAGTGGCGCAGCATGTGCGGGTGCACGGGCGTGGTCAGCCCGGCCTGCTGGCTGCGCTGGCGCAGGCGCAGCCAGATGGACTGCGCCGTGAGCCGCGCACCGCGCTGGCCCACGAACAGCGCGGCATCGAGTCGCGCTGCGCCCTCGCCGCCAAACGGCGTGGCGCGGATGGCCAGCCAGGCCTGCAGCGCGGCCGTGGCGGCGGCGCCCACCGGCACGCTGCGGCGCTTGCTGCCCTTGCCAAACACATGGGCCTCGCCCGCCTCCAGATCCACCCAGCCGCGCCCCAGTCGATGGGTGTCGGCGTTGGCAACCGCATCCAGCCCGGCCAGCTCGCCCACGCGCAGGCCACAGCCATACAGCAGCTCGACCATGGCGGCATCGCGCGCCTCCAGCCAGGGGTCGGCGCCTGTGTTGTCAAACTCGGCCAGCCGCACGGCGTCGTCCACGCCCAGGGCCTTGGGCAAGGGCTTGGGTGCCTTAGGGGCGCGCACGTCCTGCACCGGGTTGTGCGGAATCAGCCCCTGCCGCCCGGCCCAGGTGAAGAACCCCCGCCAACCCGAGAGGATGAGCGCAATGCCGCGCCCGCTGCGCCCCGCACTGTGCATCTGCGCCACAAAGCGGCGGATGTGGGCGCTGGTGAGCTGCAACAGCGGCACATTCACCGCCGCCGCCAGCTGGGCCAGCCTTTCCAGGTCCAGGGTGTAGAGCGTGAGCGTGCGCGCGGCCAGCCGCTTTTCGACGCGCACATGCTCCAGATAGCGCAGGACGTGCGGGTCTGCGGGGATCTGCGTGGGCGGCGCGTCGGGCATGGAGCACTACCCCAGCAACGGGCGCGCCCCCAGGCCAGCGCCACCGTGGAACCGGCTTCGCCGGGCCAGGGGTGGCGTCCCCCCGCAGGGGGAAAGCGGCGCAGCCGCACAGGAGGGCATCATTTCAGGCGCAGCAGCGCTGCGCTGGCCAGCTCGGCCATGCGCGACAGGAAGTCGGTGCCCATGGTGGCATCAAAGCGCTGCGGGTCGTGCGAGCCCAGCACCAGCAGGCCAAACGCGGGCGTGGCGCTGTCGATGGCGCCCGCGCGCAGCGGCAGCAACGCCAACGACTGGGCGGGCTCGCCGCTCTCCTGCGCCAGCCAGCCTGCGGGCTCGAAACCCAGGTTGGGGCCGCAGAAGGGCATGGTCAGCGACGAGGCAAACGCGCGCGCGTCTTCGCTCGCGCCCTGGGTGAAGTCGGCGTCGATGTACGGGGCGGCCACTTCCCACACCCGCACGGCCGCCTGGGGCACATCGAACAGGGTGCGCACGCCATCGACCACGGCCTGCGGCAGGTCGAACGGGTCGCGCACCTCCAGCAGGCTGCTGGTCCACTGGTGCACCTTGTGGGCAATGGCCGCGTTTTCGTTGCTGTTGCGCACCATTTCCATGATGCGCTGCTCCAGGCCCTTGATCTTCTCGCGCAGCATCTCGGCCTGGCGCTCCTGCAGGCTCACGGCGCGCGCGCCGTGGGGGCTGGTGATCTGCACGCTGGCCAGCACCTCGGCATGCCGCTCGAAGAAGCCGGGGGTGTTGGTCAAAAACTGGGCGATGTCGTCTTCAGTGATCGGTGGGATGTGGGAGGTCGTCATACGAGGGTGTCAGGAATGTCGATCTGGCCTTCGAACACCGTGGTGGCGGGGCCGGTCATGAAAACGGAATCGGCCTCCTGGCCGCTCCAGGCAATGGTGAGGCGGCCGCCGCGCGTGTCCACCTGCACCTCGGGGTCGAGCAGGCCCAGGCGGATACCCGCCGCCACCGCCGCGCAGGCGCCGGTGCCACAGGCCAGGGTTTCGCCCACGCCGCGCTCGAACACGCGCAGCCGCACATGGGCACGGTCCACGATCTGCAGGTAGCCCGCATTCACCCGCTGCGGAAAGCGCGGGTGGCTTTCGATGAGGGGGCCGGTTTCTTGCACGGGCGCGGTGTCCACGTTGTCCACCAGCTGCACGGCATGGGGGTTGCCCATGGACACAATTGCTACCAAAACGATAGCTGAAAGCGCTTTACCATCGGGCGGTAACGGCCATTTTTGGCCCAAACCTTGCGCCACGGGCACCAGGCCGGACGCATCAAAGGGCACCTTGGCCGGGTCAAACTCGGGGCGCCCCATGTCCACGGTGACGCGGCCATCGGCCGTGAGGCGCGGAGCGATCACGCCGCTTTGGGTCTGCACCCGGATCTGGTCCTTGCCGGTGAGACCCTTGTCGTGCACAAAGCGCGCAAAGCAGCGCGCGCCGTTGCCACACTGCTCCACCTCGCCGCCATCGGCGTTGTGGATCACGTATTCGAAATCAATGCCCTCTGCCGGGGAGGGCCGCACGGTGAGGATCTGGTCGGCCCCCACGCCAAAGTGGCGGTCGGCCAGGAAGCGGTACTGCGCCGCAGACAGCCCCAGGCGGCCCTGGGTTTCGTCGAGCACCACGAAATCGTTGCCCGCGCCCTGCATTTTGGTAAAGCGAATCTGCATGGGAAGGGATTATGGCCCCGGCCCTGCGCCAAACCACGAGGGGGCGTAGGCTTCGCCATTCCCTTCGTCCCTCGGCTTTTCAGGAACCGCGCATGACCGATCTTTCCGCTTTTGCCATCACCCGCAAGTGGCCCGCCCAGCACCCCGACCGCCTGCAGCTGTACTCGCTGCCCACACCCAACGGCGTGAAGGTGTCGATTGCGCTCGAAGAGCTGGGCCTGCCCTACGAGCCCCACCTGGTGAGCTTCGAGACCAACGACCAGACCTCGCCCGAGTTCCTCTCGCTCAACCCCAACAACAAGATCCCGGCCATCCTGGACCCGAATGGCCCCGGCGGCCAGCCACTGGCGCTGTTCGAATCCGGCGCCATCCTGCTGTACCTGGCCGACAAAACCGGCCAGCTGATCCCCCAGGACGCCGCCGCGCGCTACGAAACCATCCAGTGGCTGATGTGGCAGATGGGCGGCGTGGGCCCCATGTTTGGCCAGCTCGGCTTCTTCCACAAGTTTGCGGGCAAGGACTTTGAAGACAAGCGCCCGCGCGACCGGTATGTGGCCGAATCGAAGCGCCTGCTCAAGGTACTGGACGAGCGCCTTGCGGGCCGCCCATGGGTGATGGGCGACCAGTACACCATCGCCGACATCGCCATCCTGCCCTGGGTGCGCAACCTGGTGGGCTTCTATGGCGCGGGCGAGCTGGTGGAGTTCGACCAGTTCAAGCACGTGCAGCGCGTGCTCACCGCCTTCGTGGCCCGCCCGGCCGTGGCCCGGGGGCTGGCGATTCCGGCGCGCGGCTGACGCTGGGGGCCGGGGCGGCGGGTTTCTCGTCCGCCCTTGATCTTGATCATGCCGCGCAGCCCGGCGCACGTTGGCCCCGCACCTACGATGGACCTCCCCAAAAAAACAAGGAGTGCCCCATGGGATTGACCGTTGATGTTCTGCAGGATCTGGACACCCACAACCTGCAGGCTGCTGCCCGCGCAGCGCTGCAAGAGAACAATGCCATCGCGCTGATTGAGCTGCTGGAGATGATGTGGAGCTGCGAGGTCGATGGCGCCAACGCCGTCATCGATGCCGTGCTGCAGCGCCTGCAGCAGCTGCGTGCGCTGCGCTGAGGGCGCGCACAAGCCAAGGGCCCTGCGCCAAGGGCTGAAGGGGGCCACACACAGTGCCCCTTTCCCCGCTCCCCGTCCCCCTTTCCCTTTCAGCCCCCCATGCGCTCCTGCAGAAAATCCAGAAAACACGCGATCCGTGCGGCCAGCTGCGTGTTGCGGTAATACACCGCGTTGATCGGCTGGCGCACCTCCACCGTGTCGCGCGCCAGCACCTGCACCAGGCGGCCGCTCTCGCGGTCGGCGGCGGTCATGAAGTCGGACAAACACACCAGCCCCACATGTGCCAGCGCCAGCTGGCGCAGCGTCTCGCCGCTTGACGCCGTGAGGCTGGGCACGATGGGCCACTCGTCCCCATGTGTGCCGCGCAGCGGCCAGCGGTTGAGCGACTCCGGCTGGTTGAAGCCCAGCAGTGTGTGCCCGGCCAGGTCGGCCACGCTTTTGGGCCGGCCCGCGCGCGCCAGGTATTCCGGGCTGGCCAGCACCCGCAGGCGGCTGGTGCACAGCGGCCGCGCGTGCAGGGTCGAGTCCTGCAGCTGGCCGATGCGGATCGCCACGTCCGTGCGGCGCTCCAGCAGGTCGATGTAGGCCTCGTCCGTGTCCAACTCCAGCGTGATCTGCGGGTAGGCACTGCGAAACGCTGGCACCAGCGGCACCACCGCGTGCAGCATGAAGGGCGTGGCCGCATTCACGCGCAAGCGCCCTGCGGGCTGCTGGCGGCGCGCGGCCATGTGCTCTTCTGCGTCTTCGATGGACGCCAGGATGGCGCGCGTGCGCTGCAGGAAAGCCTGACCCTCCTCCGTCAGCGCGGTGCGGCGGGTGGTGCGGCGCAGCAGTGTGGTGTCGAGCTTTTTCTCCAGCCGCGCCAGCGCCCGGCTGATGCCCGAAACCGTCTGGTCCAGGTGGTCTGCGGCAGCGGTGATGGAGCCGCCGTCCACCACGGCAACAAAGGCCTGCAGCTCTTCCAAAGTGGTCTTCATGGCGCGGGGGTTGGTGGGGTCAATATCCCGCCATTATTGACTTCAAGGCAAGTATTTTCTTCCGATAACCCACTTTTTTCGCAAAAGACAAGCCTCCACACTCCGGCCATCCACACATTGCCTCAGGAGTTTGCTTCCATGCCCATTGCCCTGCTCGCGCTGACGCTCAGCGCATTCGCCATCGGCACGACCGAGTTCGTGATCGTGGGCCTGCTGCCCACCGTGGCGGCAGACCTTTCCATCAGCATCCCCTCGGCGGGCCTGCTGGTGAGCCTCTATGCCCTGGGTGTTGCCATTGGTGCACCCGTGCTCACCGCCCTTACCGGCAAGCTGCCGCGCAAGGCGCTGCTGCTGGCGCTGATGGCGCTGTTCACCGCTGGCAACCTGCTGGCCTGGCAGGCCCCCAGCTACGAGACGCTGGTGGCCGCGCGCATCCTCACCGGGCTGGCGCATGGGGTGTTCTTCTCGATCGGCTCAACCATCGCCACCGGCCTGGTGCCGCGCGAGAAGGCCGCAAGTGCGATTGCCATCATGTTCACCGGCCTCACGGTGGCGCTGGTCACCGGCGTGCCGCTGGGCACCTTCATCGGCCAGCATTTCGGCTGGCGCGAGACCTTTCTGGCCGTGGCGGCGCTGGGCGTGGTGTCGTTCATCGGCAGCGCCTTTTTTGTGCCGCGCAATCTGGCCCACACGCCACCCGCCTCGCTGCTGCAGCAGGCCAAGGTGCTGGCCGAGCCCCGACTGTTGCTGGTGTACGCCAAAACAGCGATTGGCTACGGCGGCACCTTCATTCCTTTCACCTTTCTAGCATCCATCCTCACCGACATCTCCGGCTTCAGTGCCAGTGCCGTGGGCTGGGTGATGCTGGTGTACGGCGTGTCCGTGGCCGTGGGCAACCTGTGGGGCGGCAAGCTGGCCGACCGCCTGGGGCCCATCCCGGCGCTGCGCATCATCTTTGCGCTGCTGGCGGCCGTGTTGCTGTTGCTGCAGTTCACCGCGCCCCACCCCTGGCTGGCGCTGGGCACCGTGCTGCTGTGGGGCGCTGTGGCCTTCGGCAATGTGCCGGGGTTGCAGGTGTATGTGGTCAAGCAGGCCGAGCGCTTCACGCCGCAAGCGGTGGACGTGGCCTCGGGGCTGAACATCGCAGCGTTCAACCTGGGCATCGCGGGCGCCGCCTGGGCCGGGGGCCTGATCGTGACGCACTGGGGCCTGCAGCACACGCCGTGGATCGGTGCGCTGGTGGTGCTGGTGTCGCTGGTCCTCACGCAGTGGAGTGGTGTGCTGGACCGGCGCAGCGGCATCCCCGTGCGCGCCGCTGGTGGCGTGCCTGTGGGGCACTGAGCCCCCTTCAGCCCGCCATCACCCGCACAAAGGCTGGCACCACGCCCAGCAGGTTGTCGCGCCGCTGCACCGCATGCACATCGGCGCGCGGTGCCTTGGCGCCCAGGGGCTTGAACACCACGCGCGGCCCAAACAGCATGCCCAGGGACGATGGCACCAGGGCCACGCCCAGCCCGGCCGCCACCAGGCTCAGCACGGCCGCCAGCTCCAC
The DNA here is from genome assembly GCF_001633105.1 of Acidovorax sp. GW101-3H11. Lineage (GTDB taxonomy): Bacteria > Pseudomonadota > Gammaproteobacteria > Burkholderiales > Burkholderiaceae_C > Acidovorax. The sequence continues at coordinate 205,517 of NZ_LUKZ01000009.1, read as the reverse complement.
CGTGGTCTGCGCCACGCGGGGCGCGAAGCCCGCCTGCACGCAGCACTGCACCATGTGCTCGGCATGGGCCGATGAATCGCGGCGCAGCATCACAAAGGGCTCGCTGCGCAGGTCTTTCAAAGCCAGCGCCTTGCGCGCTGCCAGCGGGTGGCCGGGCGGCAAAGCAGCCACCACAGGGTCGGGCCACAGCAGGGTGCTGGCGAGCTGGTCGTCATTGACCGCCGTGCGCGAGATGCCCACGTCGATGCGCTTGTCCCGCAGGGCCGCCTGCTGCAGCGAGGGCTGCATCTCGTGCAGCACCACGTCCACGCCCGGGTGGCTTTGCCGGTAGCGCGCCAGCGCCGCCGGAAACGGCCCCAGGAAGTGTGAGCCCGACAGCCCCACCTCGATGCGCCCCGCCTGCCCCTGGCCAATGGCCGCCACGCGCTGGCGTGCCGTATCGAGCCGCTCCAACACCGCCCGCGCATCCACCAGATAGGCCTGGCCTGCCAGCGTCAGCTCCACGCGCCGGCTGGTGCGCACGAAGAGCTGGGCACCCAGTTCTTGTTCCAGCTGGGCGATCTGCAGGCTCAGCGGCGGCTGCGAGACATGCAGGCGCTGCGCGGCGCGCGTGAAGCTCAGCTCTTCCGCCAGGGCGACGAAGTAACGCAGATGGCGCAGTTCCATTGATACTTTTCCGATCTAGATCAAGACCAACAATATATTGGACTGCAGACCCTGCCGTTTCGACAATACGCCCAGACCACAACAACCCGGCGGAGACAACCATGAAGATTCCACACAGCCTGATGGCAGCCACGCTCGCCCTTTCAGGTCTGGCCATGGCCCAGGACAACTACCCGAGCAAGGCCATCACGCTCACCGTGCCCAACCCGCCCGGCGGGGTGGTGGACACCTCGGCACGCCTGCTCAACGAGCCCCTGGCGCGCGTGCTCGGCCAGCCGGTGGTGATCGACAACAAGGCCGGTGGCAGCGGCAACGTGGCCTATGGCGCCGTCGCCCGCGCCAAGGCCGATGGCTACAACCTGCTGATCTCGTACTCGGCCTACCACGTTGGCAACCCGGCGCTCACCCAGAGCCTGCCCTGGGAGGCCAAGGACTTCGCCCCCGTGGCGCTGCTCACCGTGGCCACCAACGTGATTGCGGCCCACCCCTCGGTGCCAGCCAACAACCTCAAGGAATTCATCGCCTACCTCAAGGCCAACCCGGGCAAGGTGAACTACGCCTCGCAGGGCAACGGTTCGCTCTCGCACATCGGCACCGAGATCTTCAAGCAGCAAAGCGGCACCTTCATGACCCACATCCCCTACCGTGGCTCGGGCCCGGCCGTGGCGGATGTGCTGGCGGGCCAGGTGCAGGTGTTCATCACCACGCCGCCGTCGGTCATGCAGCATGTGCTGAGCGGCAAGCTCAAGGCCTTTGCCGTGACCGGCACCAAGCGCCACCCCGGCCTGCCCAACGTGCCCACCGTGGCCGAGGCCGGCATGCCCGACTTCAAGCTCGAAGCCTGGGTGGGCCTGTTCGCCCCGGCCGCCACGCCGCCCGCCGTGGTGGCCAAGCTCACAGCCAATGTGAAGAAGGCGCTGGACATGCCCGAGACGCGCCAGCGCGCCGACGCAGCGGGCATCGAACTGCGCTACCTGCCGCCCGACGCGCTCGGTGAGCTGGTGAAGACCGAAACCGCCTACTGGGCCAAGACCATCAAGGCCGCCGGTATCAAAGCCGACTGACCGGCCCACAAACATCCCCTGCGCGATCCCATTCCCGGCGCTCCGCGCGCCGGGCGGGCAGCGCTTTGCCCATTGACCCCTGAAAGACCACCATGCAACGCACCTACCGCATCGGGCAGATCGTGCCCAGCTCCAACACCACCATGGAGACCGAGATCCCGGCCATGCTGCGCGCCCGCGAGCAGATCCTGCCCGAGCGCTTCAGCTTCCACGCCAGCCGCATGCGCATGCAGAAGGTCACCCAGGAAGAGCTGGCCGCGATGGACCGCGACTCCGACCGCTGCGCGCTGGAGTTGTCGGACGGCAAGATGGACGTGATGGGCTACGCCTGCCTGGTGGCCATCATGAGCATGGGACTGGGCTACCACCGCATGTCCGAGAAGCGGCTGCACGAGGTCACCGTGGCCAACGGCAAGCCCGCGCCCGTGGTGTCGAGCGCGGGTGCGCTGGTCGAAGGCCTCAAGGCCATGGGCGCCAAGAAGGTCTCGGTGCTCACGCCCTATATGAAGCCGCTGACCCAACTGGTGGTGGACTACATCGAGCACGAGGGCATTGCCGTGCACGACAGCCTGTCGCTGGAAATTGCCGACAACCTGCAGGTGGGCGCGCAGGACCCGGCCGCCCCCGCCGAGCTGGTGCAACGGCTGGACACGCGTGGCGTGGACGTGGTGGTGATCTCGGCCTGCGTGCAGATGCCCTCGCTGGCGTCCGTGCAGGTGGCACAGGACCGGCTGGGCATTCCTGTCGTGTCCGCTGCAGCCTGCACCACCTGGGCAATGCTCAAGCGCCTGGGGCTGGAAACGCGGGTGCCCAACGCAGGCGCGCTGCTCTCCGGCGCCTACTGATCCCTGCAGGGAGCAAAAGGCTTCGTCTTTGGCGAAAGCCGAAAGCAGCCAGGCGGCAGGCTGCAGGGCAACGCCGGATAATCGCCCGATGCCCCGCTCCACCCAACAGCTTCACCCCTTCCGCGAACCCGTCGCCACCCGCCCTGCCGCCACCGTGCTGCTGCTGCGCGATGCCATCGCCGCTGGCGGCGCGGGGGGGATCGAGGTGCTGATGACGCGGCGCTCCGACAAGGCCAGCTTTGCACCTGGTGCGTATGTGTTCCCCGGCGGCGGCATTGACGCGCTGGACGCGGCCCCCGACACCCACGCCGCCGCAGACCGCCGCCCCACACAGAGCGACCTGCACCTCACCCAGGCCATCGCCGCCATCCGCGAGAGTTTTGAAGAGCTGGGTGTGCTGCTGGCCCGCCATGCCAACGGCCCGCGCCGGGGGCAGATGGCCGACGCGCAGGACATTGCCGCCATCGACCGCCACCAGCCCTTTGTGGCGCAATGCACCGCGCGCGGGCTGCGGCTGGCTGCGGACGGCGTCTTCTTGCTCGCGCACTGGATCACCGACCGCGACCTGCCGCGCCGCTTTGACGTGCCCTTTCTGGTGGCCCGCATGCCCGAGGGCCAGGAGCCTGTGGCCGACGAGGCCGAGCAGTTCGAGCCCGTGTGGGTGCGCCCGGCCGACACGCTGGTGCGGCACGAGGCAGGGCAGTTTTTCATGATCTTCCCGACCATCCGCACCCTGCAACGGCTGGCCGCGTTTGGCAGCACTCAGGCGGTGTTTGATGCGCTGAAAAGCGAAGCGCCGCTGTGGACCAGCTGCCCCCGCGCGGGCACGCTGGCGGGCAAGGAAGCCCGCTACATGGAAAGCGACATGCCCTATGGCGAGCTGGCCCTGGTCTGCCCCGATGGGCAGATCGTGCACCCGCTGGATTGGCAGACCGAGCGCCCCGTGCCGCTGCTGCGCAATGTGATGCGCCTCACCGCGCCCAACCCCGGCGTGATGACCGGCCCCGGCACCAACAGCTACCTGGTGGGCGACCCGGCCACGGGTTTCATCGCCATCGACCCCGGCCCGGCGGATTCCGAGCACCTGGACAAGCTCTGGCGCGCCGCAGGCGGCGACATCCGCATGATTGTGTGCACGCACTCGCACCCCGACCATTCACCCGGTGCGGCGCCGCTGCAGGCGCTGTGTGTGCAGGCAGGCAAGCCCCCACCGCCCATCCTGGGCCTGCCCTCGGCCCCCACGGCGCGCGCCGCCAGCCAGTTCACGCCCGACAGGGTGCTACAAAATAATGAGCTACTCAGGCTTTATGGTAGCGCGGGAGAGGCCAAAATAACCCATACCCTGCAGGCCATCCACACCCCCGGCCATGCAGCCAACCACCTGTGCCTGCTGCTGGTGGAAGACGGCTTGCTCTTCAGCGGCGACCACATCCTGAACGGCAGCACCACGGTGGTGGACCCGCCGGACGGCAACATGGCCGACTACCTGGATTCGCTGGACCGGCTGGATGCCGTCTGTGCCGAGCACGGCGTCGAGTTCATCCTGCCCGCGCATGGCTATGTACTGGGAGGCCCTGTGAACGGGGCGCGCGGCGCGATCGCCAAACTCAAGGCCCACCGCCTGGCGCGCGAGGCCAAGGTGCTGGCCGCCATGCAGGCGCTGCCCCAGGGCAGCATGGAAGACTGGGTACGCCACGCTTACGACGACGTACCGCCGCGCATGTGGCCGGTGGCGCAGCGATCGCTGCTGGCGCATGTGGAACGCATCCGGGCACTGCAGCCCGGGAACAACTGACAGGAAAATAAATGCGGCCGCTTCACCCCCAAACCGTTCACGCTGAGCCTGTCGAAGCGCCGCGCAATGCTTCGACAGGCTCAGCACGAACGGATGTGCCTGATCGCCGCCTTGACCGGAACGCCCCTGCGCAAGAGGTGTTCCCCATGAACCCCACTCCACCTCCATGACTGACAAGAACCCCGACCCCACCCACATCCGCCTGGCCAAACGCGTGGCCGAACAGCTGAACTGCTCGCGCAGCACGGCCGAGCAATTCATCGAGGGCGGCTTTGTGAGCGTGGACGGCCAGATCGAGGAAGCCCCCGGCGCGCGCGTGCGCCCCGATCAGGCGGTGGCCGTGGCACCCGATGCCAGCCTGCTGGAGCTGACCCCGGTGACCTTGCTGCTGCACAAGCCCGCTGGTTTTGAAGCGGGCCTGGGCCTGCCAGGCGCCCCCACAGGGCAGGCGGCCCACGCCAGCCGCAGCCAGGGTGCGCAGCAGGCGCTCACGCTGCTCAGCGCCGCATCCCACCTGCCTGAGGACGCCTCGGGCATCCGCGTGCTGCAGCGCCACTTCAAGCAGCTGGAATGTTTCACGCCCCTGCCCACCGAGGCCAGCGGGCTGGTGGTCTACACGCAGGACAAGCGCATTGCACGCAAGCTGGCCGAAGACATCGAGGCGCTGGAGCAGGAGTGCATCGTGGAGGTGAAGGGCGAGATCGTGCCCAATGGCCTGCAGCGCCTGTGCCATGGCCTCAGCTTCAACGGCCGCCCGCTGCCGCCCATCAAGGTGAGCTGGCAGAACGAGACCAAGCTGCGTTTTGCGCTCAAGGGCATCCGGCCAGGCCAGATCCCGGCCATGTGCGAGGCCGTGGGCCTCACGGTGGAGGCCATCAAGCGCATCCGCATCGGCCGCGTGCCACTGGCCAAGGTGCCCGAGGGGCAGTGGCGCTACTTGCAGCCGTGGGAGAAGTTCTGAGGCCGCGCCGGGTGGTGCGCCATCGCGCCCCTTAGCTCCTAAAACAATAGCTATCAAGGCATGATGGTAGCGCGCTGACGGCTTTTTTTCATGATTCCCTTGCGCTGGGGCCGCTGCTACACTGCGCAGCACTCAGGAGGGAGTTCATGAACCAAGAAAGATCCGGTGGCGCGGCGGGGCCGATGTCCACCTTCATGCCACAGGCCATCGACGCCTACCCCGTCGAATTCACCGGCAGCGGGGGCGAGTATTTCCGGGTGTGGATCGTCAACGTGCTGCTGTCCATCGTCACGCTGGGCGTCTACACCCCCTGGGCCCGGCGCCGCACCGCCCAGTACTTCTACAGCCACACCCTGGTGGCGGGCAGCCCCCTCGAATTCACCGCGCAGCAGCGCAAGATGGTGATGGGTTTTGTGATGCTGATGATGCTCACCATCGCCTACAACATCGCCGTGCGAACCGGGCAGGACACGGCTGTGGGCCTGTTCCTGCTGACGGGTGCGGCGCTGGCCCCCTTCATCTGGGCCAGTGCCATGCGCTTTCGCCTCGCGGCCACGCGCTGGCGCGGCCTGCGGCTGCAGTTCACCGCCAGCTGGAAAGAGGTCTACATCGCCAGCTGGCCCGTGTTTGCGCTGGCCCTGGTGTGGTTTGGCGTGTTCTTTGGCATGCAGATGCTGTCGCCCGATCTGGCGCAGGCGCTGGAAGCAGTCGAGGAAGAAAGCACCAAAGCACCCATGCCCAGCTTCACCCCCGCCATGGGCGGCTTGCTGCTGCTGGGCCTGGTGCTGTCGATTCTGTGTTTCATCCGGCTGGAATACAACTTCAAGAGCCTGCTGGTGCTCAAGGCCCAGCTGGGCGCAGAAAAGGGCCGCTGGAAGCCGGTGTACATGGACTTCGTGAAGATCTGGCTGGCCACCGTGGCCGTGTTCATCCTGTGTGTGGTGGGCATCGCCGTGCTGGTCGGCGTACTCGCGGGCAGCTCCATCGCCCTGATGGCCAGCCAGAGCGAGCGCATGGGCCTGTGGATGATCGTGGTGGGCATCGTGTCGGCCGTGGTGGGTTTCTTCATGCTGATCCTGGCCTCGGCCCCCGCCCGGGCCTACCGCGAGGCGCGCATGTTCCAGCTCATGTGGGACAACATCGGCGTGAGCCATGTGGCGCGCTTCAAAAGCCGCCTCAAGAGCGGCAGCTACATCGGGCTGCGCATCAAGAACATGCTGCTCACCCTGCTGACGCTGGGCCTGTACCGCCCGTTTGCGCGGGTGAGTGAGTACCGCATGAAGGTCGAGTCCGTCACCCTGCACATCAAGGGCGGCGTGGAACAGGTGGCGGGCGCCATGGTGCGCCAGCAGCAAGGTGCGCTGGGCGATGCGCTGGCCGACGCGGCTGGTTTGGACCTCATCGGATAAAGCGGAACATCCCCCTGAGGCGCTTCGCGCCTTCCCCCCTTCCCGAATCGCTACGCGATTCGGGAAGGGGGGCGCCGCCAGCGCACGCAAGTGCAACGCTGCATTCCCAGCTTGGCGGCCGCTGGCCTGGGTAGCGCCAGTTTCAACGGCCACAGGCCACCTATCACGTGATGGACGACTGAGATGAATGCAACCCTTCACACCGCAACCCCAGTCCCCGGACGCTGGTTCGATGGCCACAGCAGCAAGGCCCGGCATGTGATGGTGAGCCTGCGGCCCACGCCGCAGGGCCCGTCGCTGGTGCTGCATCCGCTCTCGCAGGCCGGTGCCGAGCCCGTGGTGTTTGCCTGCAAACAGGTGGGCTGGCCCGAGGCCTGGAACGAGCGCAAGCCCCAGCCCCGCGTGGTGGTGGATCTGCGCGACCACGGCAGTGTCGAGATCGACGCCGTGGCCGACTGGCGCGCTGCGCTGGCAGCAGCGGGCGAGCGCCCCGGCATCGCTCAGCGCATGCAGACCCGCTGGCCCATGCTGCTGGGCGTGACGGCCGCCGCCGTCATCGGCCTCACGCTGTTCTACCGCTACGGCACGCCCTGGGCCGCCACGCAGCTCACGCGGTTTGTGCCCCTGGGCTGGGAAACCAGCGTTGCCGAGAACGTGCTCAAGCAGATGGACGACGGCACCCTGAAGCCCAGCAAGCTGCCCCCGGAGCGGCAGGCGCAGCTCAAGGCCCGTTTTGACGTGCTGGTGCAGCAGGCGCCCGCCACGCTGCACCGCTACCCCGACTACCGCCCGCCCCTGACGCTGGAGTTCCGCGCAGGCATGGGCGCCAACGCGTTCGCACTGCCCGGCGGCAAGATCGTGATGACCGACGGCATCGTGAAAGCCGCCGCCGACAAGGGCCTGCCCGACGACGCCCTGGTGGGCGTGCTGGCCCATGAGATCGGCCACGTGGTGCACCGCCACACCACCCGCATGGTGGTGGAGCAAGGCGTGCTCAACATGGGCCTGGGCCTGGCGCTGGGGGACGTGTCGGGCATCGTCTCCACCGGCGCCTCGGTAATGACGGGCCTGGCCTACAGCCGCAGCCACGAACGCGAGGCCGACTGCTACGCCATCGCCCTCATGCGCCACACCGCGCTGCCCACGGCACCCATGGGCCAGCTGCTGCTGGCGATTGCGCGTGACGAGGAAGACGAAGAGGGCAAGGGCAAAAGCAAGGACAAGGGCAGCGACAAGGACAAAAAGGCGCCCGGCGACAACAACCCAGCCGATGCCGCCCACGCCCCCACACCCCAATCCGCCGCCAGCGCTCCCGACACCGCACGCAAGCGCAAACTGGGCAAGGAGGCCGAATCCCACCCGGTGTGGTCGCTGCTCAGCAGCCACCCCGAAACGCTGAAACGCGCCACCGAACTGGAGCAGGGGCATGCGCCGCACTGCGCCAAAAGCTGAATGGATGGTGGAAAGCGGTGCCCAGGGCGGGCACCGCACCCGCGTGCCAGCGCGGGCTAGAAATAAAGTGTGAAGCACGCCGATAAGCCGGATTCTGTGCACTGTGGAAACCCTTGCGGGCTCCCGCAGCGTGACCGCCATTAATCTGGGCCGGGTGTCGCCACCACGGCTCGGTGCTACCTACCCGCCAGCTCTGCGGAACCACATCAACGCTGGCCTACTTGGTATTGCTGCGCGTAGAGATTGCCCGTTTCACCCCCGGTGGTTTGCCTTGCGGCACTCCCCCGGGACTCGTCTCTGTTGCTCTGATCCTCACCTCACGGTGGGCAGCTGTTAGCTGCTACGCTGTCCTGTGCAGTCCGGACGTTCCTCCAGTGCCTGGTTTCCCAGATTGCACCAGCGGCGGTCTGGCGTGCTTCACGGGGTGGATTATCCCGCACTTGGCAATGCCACGCCGCTTTCATACATCACAAGGTGCGCTTCCGTGGGCAACGGAGCCTCCCAGCGATGCAACATGCGCAGCAGCGCGGCATTGGTCAGCGTGGTGTCGCGGTGCTGGTTGCGACGCAGCAGTTCGGGCAAGGGCTGTTCCAGGTGCACGATGTCCACCTGCGCATGGTAGGCATACAGCAGGTCCAGCGTCTTGTCGCGCATGCTGTGCGAGAGGTGGGTGGCATTCCATACGAATGGGGCCTGGGCGCGCAGCAGGCTGCGCGCCTGGTCCCAGACCTGGTGGGCCACCTTGCCTTCGTTGTCGCCATGGGCCAGGCCCAGAGCCTCGCGGGCATCGTCAAACGACACCACAGGAAGGTCTGGCCGGTGCCTGGCCACCCAGTGGTTCTTGCCCGATGCGGGCAGACCGCACATCACCGTGACACGCGATCCCGGCTGCGGATGCAGCGGCTCGTCCGGGTACAGGCGCGTGCCACGGAAGTACTGCAGCGCAGTGTGGGCATCTGCAAAGTGTCGGGGACCATCCCACGCACCCTCCTCGCGCACCAGCTCCTCCAGCAAGAGCAAGTCGTCCAGATGGCTGGCCTGGTCCTGGCAGACGCGCCCGCGCATGTCGGCACGGGCCACTGCCAGCAGCTCAGCCCAGCACAACTCCCACGACAGCTTGCGCACCACGTACTCCGGCGGAGTTCCCCGGTGCGAATGCCACACGAAGAACGGCTGCTGGTGCACAGCGATCAGGCGGCAGATGGCCTCGCGCAGCTCCCACGGGCAGCCACTGAGCCAGAGCAGCACGCGCGCATCCACCGCGCCGCGCTGGGAGTGCCCCGGCTGGCGGATGCGACCCGTGGCCTCGTCCACCACCGTGGTGGCGGGCTTGGCAATGTCGTGCAGCAGCGCGGCCATGAACATCACCCACTGCCGATCCGGCAGGGCTTGCTGGAACGTCGCATCCTCGCGCAGGCACGCGATCACCCAGCGGGTGTGGGTGCCAACATCGCCTTCTGCGTGGTGCACCGGGTCCTGCGGAGTAGTGTCCAGCGCGCGCAGAGCCTCAATGGCTTCACAACACAACGCCCAGTCCAGGTCCTGGCCCGGCAGGGGCAACAGCTTGCGCAGGGTCGCATAGGGCGCCACGCGCATCATCAACGGCGCCATGGGGCACCTCCTTTCCGTGCGCGGCGCACAACACGCGCAGCGTCATTGGCATGGTGGGCTTGCAAAGCCTCCAAACCGTACAAACATTGCGCTCCCAGGTCTGCCCAGTTGCAGCGCAGCTGCGGGGCATACAGATCCACACCAGGAGCCAGACCGTTGGGCACGATGGGGCGCTCGCTGTGGTGCGAGCCCGAATCCAGGATGTGCTGCACAAAATCCGCGCGCACAAGTTTGAAACGCGCCAGCACCTGGTGCTCGTCCTCCAACTTCACATACAGCCCCTCGGCCAACGGCGAGGGGTCGCTCTGCTGGCGGCACAGCGCATGCGGCAACGCCAGGCGTTCGATGGTTGTGTCCAGGGCCTCGCTCCAACGCGGTGTGCGCGCCAGTGAATGGCCGACCAGCGACCACAGCCAATCGGCGCGCTGGGGCATGGGGCCTTCGTACAGCACGGGCACCGATACCACCGGCAGGCCTGCCAGCAGAGCATGTCGCCGCGAGGTAGACAAAAAGCACTGCTCCATGCGGTCCCATACATCGAACTCCAGCAGGTAATGCGGAAGCCTGTCGTAGAACATGGCGTGCTTGGCAAACATCCATTCGCCATACAGCACGTAGCGGTCCTGCAGGCAAGCCAGCAGCCCAGCTTCGTGCGCGCGAGCCCAGGGGTGCAGGGCAGCAAACTGGCGCTCGCGCGCCCCGCCCAGCAGGTAGTGGCCACGGGACTGCAGGCACAGCTCGCCACCTTCGGTGAACGAGATGGCACAGTTGGCACCATCCATCTTTTCTTCGATGACGGCGTGGTGCCCCGCCAGCGGCGCGAGCGGCTGCACATCGGGTGCATCGCCCGCCTGTTGGCGCGATCCTTCCAGATGAGGGGTGCGCGGGTAGCGCAGGATGGGCAGCGAAAGTTGTGCTGCCACAGGGGTATTCGAGAGCGTTTTCGCCATGGCGCGCTCCTCCTTACAAGTCAGGTCTGATCGGAATGCAACCCGTGCATGAGGGTTCTCAGACGCAGGGCGAACCGGCGCGCGCAGAGACAGAAGCGGCGCCCCACAGGGCACCACCACGGGTTGCAAAAAACGAAGAAGCCCGACCGCGTGATCTTGGGCGAGCGCAACCGCGCACGAGGAGGCGCGGAGCAAGGCTGGCAGGCGACATGCCACTGCAGCGCTGAAAGCGGTGCCCGTCGATCATGGCATCGACGGGTACGGCCCAGGGGTGCAGGTCAGAGGTTGCCGACGCGCGGCTTCAGCAAGTGATGAAGAAGAAGGTGTGCATGGAAACTCCTGGCGCCATGGTTCGGCGCGATATGCAAGTCTTGAGGAGTGCTCGCCATGGTGAACATCATCACTCTGGCAAGGGGCGCGATGCTAACGGCTGGGCCACACGCAGGTCAATCCGCGCTGTGCGCGGAATGCAACACTCGCGCACATCCACTCAACGCTGTACGGCCCGCTCCCAATCCAGACCAAACCGCGCCAGATACTTGCGCAGCCGGTCCGCATCATTGACCACCGTGCGCTGCGTGCGCGAGGCCTGGAACAGCAGCCGCCCCGCATCGGACAAGGTGCGCGACTGGTGGCAGACCTGCAGCACGGCCGCCAGTTGGAGCTGGTCGAAGAGGTCCATGGACTCCACCGCCTCGTCGCCCAGCAAAGCCGCTAGTTCGTCGCGCCCCACCCCTCCTGTTGCGGATGCCAGACCATGGCGCGCATCGCTCGCGGGCTGCCACAGCCAGCGCAGCCGCGCGATCTCGGCGTCCACCAGCGGCAAGCCGATGCGGCCGCTATCGGCCAGTGTGGCCAGGCGCGTCACGCTGGCCGAGAGGTCGCGGAAGTTGCCGGTCCACAGCGCATCGGGCGACTGGGCGTAGCGCAGGTAGGCCACACGTGCCTCACTGGAAAAGCGCACGCTGCGGCCCAGCTCTTCGCCCGCGCGCACCAGCAGGTGCTCGACGTTGGGCTCGATGTCCTCGGGCCGCTGGGCCAGGCCGGGCAGCACATAGCTCCAGAGGTTGATGCGCGCGAACAGGTCCTCACGAAAGCGCCCGGCCGCCACCTCGGTGCGCAGGTCGCGGTTGGTGCCCGCCACGAGCTGGAAGTCGCTCTCCACCTCGCGGTCGCTGCCCAGGGGGTAGAAGCGCTTTTCTTCCACGGCCTTGAGCAGCATGGCCTGCTCGTCTGCGCCCAGCTCGCCGATCTCGTCAAGGAACAGCACGCCCTTGTGCGCGGTGCGCAGCAGGCCCGCGCGGTCGGCCGCCGCGCCGGTGAACGAGCCCTTCTTGTGGCCAAACAGCGTAGACGCCGCGCCATCGCCATGCAGCGTGGCGCAGTTCACTTCCACAAACTCGCCCTCGACCTGGTGACGCGATTTCTTCAGCTCATACATGCGCCGCGCCAGGTGCGACTTGCCTGCGCCCGTGGGCCCGGTGAACAGGATGGGCGCACGCGAGCGCACCGCCACTCGCTCCACCTCGTCGATCAGCGCATTGAAGCGCGCGTTGCGCGTCGCAATGCCGCTCTTGAGGAACTGCACCGCGTCCTGCTGCTCGGCGCCAAAGCGCTGCGCGATCACGTCGTAGCGCGAGAGGTCCAGGTCGATCAGCGTGTAGCTGCCCGGGTCGCCCATCTGCTGGCGCTTGGGCGGCGAGGTTTGCACCAGCACGCCCGGAATGCGGCGCGACTCCACCAGCAAAAACAGGCAGATCTGCGCGACGTGCGTGCCGGTGGTGATGTGCGTCCAGTACTCCTCGCGCTCGGTGTCGAAGCGGTAGGCCTGCGTCCAGTCGTACAGCTGGGCATAGACCTCGCCAAAGTCCCACGGGTCGGCAATGGGCAGCGGCACCAGGGTCACCGTGGTCTCGGGTGAGGCGGTGGCCATGTCCGTGCGCACCTGGTGGGCCAGTTCGCGGTGCGGCGGGGTGTAGAGCAGCTCCAGCCGTTCGATCACGACATCCTCATGCTGCACCAGGGATACGGAGGGGCGCCATTTCTCCCACCGGCCAGCGCCCTTGCCAGAGTCGAGCTGGGTGCCCAGAAATCCGATGACCACTTTGTTTTTGTGCATTTATTTTTATCTATTTAACTAGCTTTCATTCTAGTTAACTTGATATCTGCACACCCAATCAATTTCACCACGCAGGAAATATTCACATACAAATCAATAACTTACGGGCATTCCAGGCCATGTATTGCAAGCTGGCACACATCTGGCAATAGAAGATGCATCCAGCACAAGCGGTGACCGCTCACAGGCCGGGGTTAGGACAACCGTTCGCCCCACCGGTGCCGGGCATCCGGGGCCTTCGGGTTCTGTCGATGTTCTGCATGCCGCACATCGCAAACGCTGGGTAACGGCACGGTCGTGGTGACCACTCCGAAAGGAGCTGTCTGGTTCGACTCCAGGCGTGCCACCACTGGTAGCTCAGTCTGGTAGAGCCCCGCCGAAAGGCGGTTGTCGCAGGTTCGATTCCTGCCCACGGTCGCAAGACCTTGATTGGAAGTACCGGTCGAAAGACCACCCGCCGAACGCGGGGAGAGGCCCCGAGGTTGCGCCGCAACCGCAAGGGCCCCACCCCGTCAGCCGGTGGCGGTTTGTGCCAGCACCCGGCACAGCCCACGCCCGCAGCCAGCCGCGCTGCCGCCCTTCCCACTGGGGGATGGGGCAGCAACCACGGCGCACTGCAGGGCCCAGGCTGCGCCCCCTGGCACCCCGCCATCGCTGTAACGGCACCCTGATTGCAATGACGACGACGAAGACGCAACGACAACGAAAGAACGAACGAGGAGAAGAAAAATGATGACGCTGTTTCAACGCACCACCGTCAAGAAGAACGAACGCGCCCTGCTGCTGCGCAATGGCAGTTTTGACCGCGTGCTGCACAGCGGCACCTACTGGCTGTTTGCGGGTACCGACCAGTTGCGCGTAGAGACCTTCGCCCTCGAACAACCCGCCTTCACCCACGGCCTGGCCGAGTACCTGATGGCGAAGGAGCCCGCCGTGGTGGCCGCCGAGTTCGTGCTGGTGAACCTGTCGGAAACCGAAGTGGGCCTGCGCAGCGAAAACGGCGTGCTGGTCGAGATCCTGCCGCCCGGCACCCGCCGCCTGTACTGGAAAGGCCTGGTGGAGGTGAGCGTGCAGGTGGTGGACCTGCAAGCGGGCGCTGAACTGCCCGCCGCACTGGTGGCGCGATTGACGCACACCCAGCTGCGCCAGCGCAGCGTGACCGGATTGACCGGCGTGCTGCAGGTGCAGGTGCCCGAGGGCCAGTGCGCGCTGTTGACGGTGGATGGCAAAGTGGAACGCCTGCTGACCGCAGGCACCTACGCCTTCTGGAAGTACGGCCGCACTGTGGCCGTGGAGCTGGTGGACCTGCGCCTGCAAGCCGTGGAGGTGTCGGGCCAGGACATCATGACCCGCGACAAGGTGGGCCTGCGCCTGAACCTGTGCGCCACCTACCGCTACACCGACGTGCTGCGCGCCTTTGCCCAGTTGCAAAAGCCTGCCGACCACCTGTACCGCGAGCTGCAGTTTGCGCTGCGCGCCGCCGTGGGCACTCGCACACTCGATGAGTTGCTGGAGAACAAGACGGTGATCGACGAGGTGGTGACCGCGCACATGGCCGCCAAGCTGTTGCCCTACGGCATGCAGCTGGAGAGCGTGGGCGTGAAGGACATCGTGCTGCCGGGCGAGATGAAAACCATCCTGACCCAGGTGGTGCAGGCGCAGAAGCAGGCCGAGGCCAACGTGATCCGCCGCCGCGAGGAAACCGCCGCCACGCGTTCGCTGCTCAACACCGCCAAGGTGATGGAGGACAACCCCGTCGCCCTGCGCATGAAGGAGCTGGAGACGCTGGAACGCGTGGCCGAGCGGATCGACAAGATCTCGGTGTTTGGCGGCCTGGACCAGGTGCTGAATGGGCTGGTGAAGATGCGCTGAAACCTGTCTTCCACGCGACGGATGGGCGCCACAGGCTGCAAGGCCGTGCCCCATCCAAAGCCCGTGGCACAGTGCCGCGAACGGGCAAAGAGGAACAGAAAAAAGCAAGACGAAAGAACACCATGAACAACTACGAACAATACGAAGTCGAAAACGGCGTGCCCGTGAAGATGTGGACCAACGGCGTGCCCGTGGAAGAAGACGCCAAGAACCAGCTGCGCAACATTGCACGCCTGCCCATCGTGTTCAAGCATGTGGCGGTGATGCCCGACGTGCACCTGGGGATTGGCGCCACCATCGGCTCGGTGGTGCCCACCCTCAAGGCCATCATCCCCGCTGCGGTGGGGGTGGACCTGGGGTGCGGAATGATGGCGTGCAAGACCACGCTCACCGCCAGCGACCTGCCCGACAACCTGTCCGGCGTGCGCGCTGCCATCGAACGCGCCGTGCCCGTGGGGATGACCCCCAAGCGCTTCGGCCGCGACAAGGGGAGCTGGGATACCCCGCCTGCAGAAACCGACCGCGCCTGGGCGGGGCTGGTGGATGAGTTCGACGAGATCTGCGAGGCGCACCCGCGCATCAAGAACACGAACAACTACAAGCACCTGGGAACGCTTGGAACGGGCAACCACTTCATCGAGATCTGCCTAGACGAACACCAGAGCGTGTGGGTGATGCTGCACTCCGGATCGCGCGGTGTGGGGAACGCCATCGGCACCCATTTCATCGAGCTGGCCAAGAAGGACGCCGAGATGAACCAGCGCAACCTGCCCGACAAGGACCTGGCGTACTTCGAAGAAGGTGCGCAGTACTTCGGTGACTACGTGAAAGCCGTGGGGTGGGCGCAAAAGTTTGCCGCCGCCAACCGCGAAGTGATGATGGGCCGCGTGATTGCCGCGATACGCAAGGTGATCACCAAGCCGTTCGAGACGCACATTGAGGCGGTGAACTGCCACCACAACTACGTGCAACGCGAAACGCACTTCGGGCAAGACGTGTTCGTGACCCGCAAGGGCGCGGTGAGTGCCGAACAAGGCAAGCTGGGGATCATCCCGGGGAGCATGGGGGCCAAAAGCTTCATCGTGCGCGGAAAAGGCAACCCCGAGAGCTTCAACAGCTGCAGCCACGGCGCAGGGCGCACCATGAGCCGCACCAAGGCCAAAAAGCTGTTCACGGTCGAAGACCAGATCAAGGCCACCGAAGGTGTGGAATGCCGCAAGGACGCGGACGTGATCGACGAGATTCCGATGGCCTACAAGAACATCGACGCGGTGATGGCGGCGCAGGAAGACCTGGTGGAGGTGGTGTACACGCTCAAGCAGGTCGTGTGTGTGAAGGGGTAGCCCCCCTGAGCCGCTGCGCGGCTTCCCCCAGAGGGGGACGACGCCCTCGCTGCGGGGCGGCCCTTGCTTGGCGTCTCTCGCCGGGGCCGCGCCAGTATCCGGTGGCTTGGTGAATACTATTTTTTTGATAGCTACCAGCGCATGATCATCAGGCGCAGGAGCCATTTTTTATGCACGAAAAACAACAAAAAATGCTGCACTCCGCCCACACGGTGGCGCCGAACATGCGCGTGGAGGTGGTGCAGGAGCAGCAGCCCCTCACCCTCGACGGCTCCACCGGCGAAGGCGGCGGCCAGATCCTGCGCACGGGCCTGGCCCTGTCCATGGTCACCGGCCGGCCGCTGCACATCACGCGCATCCGCGCCGGGCGGCCCAAGCCGGGGCTGATGCGCCAGCACCTGGCCTGTGTGCAGGCGGCCGTGGCGGTATGTGGCGGGCAGGCAGAGGGCGCCGAGCTGGGCTCGCAAACGCTGGTGTTCACGCCCAGCGCAGTGCGCGCAGGCGACTACCGCTTTCAGATCGCCACGGCGGGCAGCTGCCTGCTGGTGCTGCAGACCGTGTTGCCCGCGCTGATGCTGGCCGATGACCCGAGCAAGGTCGAGCTGTCGGGCGGCACGCACAACCCCATGGCGCCGCCGTTTGATTTTCTGGAGCGGGCGTTTGCACCACTGGTGCGGCGCCTGGGCGTGGGGGTGGACTTGCAATTGCAGCGGCGCGGCTTCTACCCCGCTGGCGGCGGCGAGCTGGTGGCGCACATCACGCCCGCCTCCGCCACCACCCAACCCCTGGCGCCCGTGGATCTGCTGGAGCGCGGCCCGCTGCACAACGCATGGGGCGAGGCGCTGGTGCCGGGCCTGGCGCGCAACATTGCCACGCGGGAGCTGGAGGCACTGGGCCAGCGCATGGGCTGGACGTTTGAATCGGGCCAGCTGCGCCAGCCGCCCACGCGCCAGAACGAAGGGCCGGGCAATGCGCTGATCGCCACGCTGGAGCACGCGCACGTGACCGAGGTGTTCTGCCAGCTGGGCGAACGCAGTCTGTCGGCCGAGCAGGTGGCCAAGCGGCTGGTGGACGAGGTGCGCGCCTACCAGCGCAGCACCGGTGCCCTGGGCCCGCACCTGGCCGACCAGTGGATGCTGCCGCTGGCCCTGGCGGTGTGGCGCAGCGGGCGGGCCGCGCGCTACACCTGCACCGAGGTGACTCAGCACACGGCCACCAACGCGCAGACGATTGCGCTCGGGTTGCCGGTGCGGGTGCAGATCACGCCGGTGGAGCGCGCCATGCAGGTGGAGATCCTGCCCGCGCCCTGACGCTGCGGGCCAGGGGCTGTGCTTTGGCGGACTCCGCTATATCCATATCACCAAAGCCATAGAACAACTGGTTCAGAATGCGCGTGGTACCGCAATACCAGCCCGTGAACCCGTTCGCCCGAGCTTGTCGAGGAGCCCGCCATCGTGCCCCGGCTTCGACAGGCTCAGCCCGAACGGATTTTTTCCAGGCGACTCGCATTGCATCAAACCCCTTCTTTGCCCCTCACAGGAGACGCCATGAAAGTTGACAACATTCTGCAGACCATTGGCAACACGCCCCACGTGCGCATCAACCGCCTGTTTGGCCCTGGCGCCAACGTGTGGGTGAAGTCCGAGCGCAGCAACCCGGGCGGCTCCATCAAGGACCGCATTGCGCTGTCGATGGTGGAAGACGCCGAGAAGTCGGGCGCACTCCAACCGGGCGGCACCATCATCGAGCCCACCAGCGGCAACACGGGCATCGGCCTGGCGCTGGTGGCGGCCGTCAAGGGCTACAAGCTGATCCTGGTGATGCCCGACAGCATGAGCATCGAGCGCCGCCGCCTGATGCTGGCCTATGGCGCGCAGTTTGACCTGACCCCGCGCGAAAAGGGCATGAAGGGCGCGATTGCCCGTGCGCAGGAGCTGCAGGCGCAGACGCCCGGATCTTGGATCCCCCAGCAGTTCGAGAACCCTGCCAACATCGACGTGCATGTGCGCACCACGGCGCAGGAGATCCTGGCGGACTTCCCTGAGGGCATCGATGTGCTGATCACCGGCGTGGGCACGGGCGGCCACATCACCGGCGTTGCCAAGGTGCTCAAGGCGAAGTTTCCCCAGCTCAAGGTGTTTGCGGTCGAGCCCACGGCCTCGCCCGTGATCTCGGGCGGCCAGCCCTCGCCCCACCCCATCCAGGGCATTGGCGCGGGCTTCATCCCCAAGAACCTGGACACCAGCCTGCTGGACGGCGTGATCCAGGTCGATGCCGAACCCGCGCGCGAGTTTGCGCGCCGCGCCGCGCGCGAAGAAGGCCTGCTGGTGGGCATCTCGTCGGGCGCCACGCTGGCGGCCATTGCGCAAAAGCTGCCCGAGCTGCCTGCGGGCGCGAAGGTGCTGGGCTTCAACTACGACACGGGCGAGCGCTACCTGTCGGTGGAAGGCTTCCTGCCCGCCTGAGCGGCAGAAAATACAAGCCAAAATGGCCGTTTGCGCGCGGCCATAAAGCGCTTACAGCTATTTAATTGATAGCAAACAGGCTTTGACAGCTTTGGCCCCAAGGCCCGCCACCCGGCGGGCCTTTTTTGTGGGTACGGGCCAGCGGGGCCACGCCGGTAAAATCATGGCCCCACGACTTTGCACGCCGCCCGATAACCACGGGCCCGCAAGACCATGATCCGACTCTCCGAAATCCGGCTGCCGTTCACCGTGGCCGAAGCCCCCGAGGCGCCCCTGCGCGCCGCTGCCGCCCAAATCCTGGGCCTGGCTGACGCCGACATTGCCCACCTGCACGTCTTCAAGCGCAGCTTTGACGCGCGCAAGGCCGACCTGCTGGCGGTCTACATCGTGGACATCACGCTGGCCCAGCCTGAGCGCGAAGCCGCGCTGCTCGCAAAGTTTGCTGGCAACCCACACATCCAGCCCACGCCCGACATGGCCTGGCACCCCGTGGGCCAGGCGCCCGCCGGCCTGCCCTTGCGCCCCGTGGTGGTGGGCTTTGGCCCCTGCGGCATCTTTGCGGCGCTGGTGCTGGCGCAAATGGGCTTCAAGCCCATCGTGCTGGAGCGCGGCAAGACCGTGCGCGAGCGCACCAAGGACACCTGGGGACTGTGGCGCAAGCGCGAGCTGCATGCCGAAAGCAACGTGCAGTTTGGCGAAGGCGGCGCCGGCACCTTCAGCGACGGCAAGCTCTACAGCCAGATCAAGGACCCGCGCCACCTGGGCCGCAAGGTGATGAACGAGTTCGTCAAGGCTGGCGCACCCGAAGAAATCCTCTACGTCGCCCACCCGCACATCGGCACCTTCAAGCTGGTGAAGGTGGTGGAGAACCTGCGCGAGCAGATCATTGCGCTGGGTGGCGAGATCCGCTTTGAGCAACGCGTGACCGACGTGATCGTCGAGGGCCAGGGCGAGCAGCGCCACCTGCGCGGCCTCAAGGTGCTGAACCAGGCCACGGGCGAGACCACCGAGCTGCGGGCCGACCACGTGGTGATGGCGCTGGGCCACAGCTCGCGCGATACCTTTGCCATGCTGTACCAGCGCGGCGTGGCGATGGAGGCCAAGCCGTTTTCCATCGGCTTTCGCATCGAGCACCCGCAGAGCATCATCGACCGCGCCCGCTGGGGCCGCCACGCGGGCCACCCGCTGCTGGGCGCGGCCGACTACAAGCTGGTGCACCACGCCGCCAACGGCCGTGCGGTCTACAGCTTCTGCATGTGCCCCGGCGGCACCGTGGTGGCCGCCACCAGCGAGCCGAACCGCGTGGTGACCAACGGCATGAGCCAGTATTCGCGCAACGAGCGCAACGCCAACGCCGGCATGGTGGTGGGGATCGACCCGCGCGACTACCCGCAGGACGCGCAGGCATTTGAAACCCACCTGGGCCAGACCTATGGCGTCGAGGCCCTGCCCGCCGGGCAGTTCCACCCGCTGTCGGGCAGCGTGCTGCAGCGCCAGCTCGAATCCAACGCCTTTGTGCTGGGCGGCCGCGACTACAGCGCGCCGGGCCAGCTGGTGGGCGAGTTCATTGCGGGCAAGCCTTCGACCCAGCTGGGCAGCGTGGAACCCTCGTACAAGCCCGGCGTGGCGCTGGGCGATTTGCACGCCGCCCTGCCCGGCTACGCCATCGAAGCACTGCGCGAGGCGCTGCCCGCGTTCGGTCGCAAGATCAAGGGCTTTGACATGCACGACGCGGTGCTGACGGGCGTGGAGACGCGCACCTCGTCGCCCCTCAAGATCGGGCGCGGCGACAACCTGCAAAGCCTGAACACGCCCGGCCTGTACCCTGCAGGCGAAGGCGCGAGCTACGCGGGCGGCATTCTGTCGGCGGGGGTAGATGGCATCAAAGTGGGCGAGGCCGTGGCGCGCAGCATGTTGGCGCAGAGCCTCTAAGCGGCAGCGTTCTTCTATCTCCGGATTCACCGAAATACTGTATGCTTAAACAGTTTTTAGCCCGAAGGATTTGCTGTGCCGCTGAGTTCCATTGAAATCTGTGCGGGTGCAGGCGGCCAGGCGCTAGGCCTGGAGCAGGCCGGTTTTGAGCATGTCAGTCTGGTTGAGATCGAGCCCCCAGCCTGTGAAACCCTGCGGTTCAATCGCCCGCAATGGCATGTCACGCAAGGTGATGTGCGCCACTACCAGGCAGATCGCTGGCGGGGTGTTGCTTTGTTGGCGGGAGGAGTTCCCTGCCCCCCTTTCTCGAAAGCGGGAAAACAACTCGGGATCGACGATGAGCGGGACCTTTTTCCGGAGGCCATTCGTTTGGTGTCTGAATGCCTGCCCGAGGCAGTGATGCTGGAGAACGTGCGCGGCCTGCTGGACGCAGTGTTCGACGACTACCGCAAGAGCATTGTTGAGAGCCTTCAAAAGTTGGGCTACGTCGCTGAATGGCGCTTGCTGCATGCAAGTGACTACGGCGTGCCGCAATTACGACCGCGGGTGGTTTTTGTAGCGCTGAAGAAGGATGCCGCAGCCTACTTCAGCTGGCCCGAAGCCCAATCGAAACGCCCGCCAACCGTGGGCGATGCGCTGGTAGATCTGATGCAAGCCGATGGATGGCACGGCGCTGAGCAATGGAGGCAACAGGCGAATGAGATTGCCCCGACCTTGGTGGGCGGCAGCAAAAAGCATGGGGGCCCAGACCTCGGCCCCACACGCGCCAAAAAGGCGTGGGCAGCGCTTGGCGTGGATGGCATGGGGATTGCCAATGCAGCCCCAGAGCCCGGCTTCGTCGGCATGCCTCGTTTGACGGTTCGAATGGCAGCTCGCATCCAGGGCTTCCCAGACCACTGGCAGTTCAGCGGGAAAAAAACAGCGGCTTACCGGCAAATCGGCAATGCTTTCCCGCCCCCAGTCGCCTGCGCAGTCGGCGAAAAAATACGCATCGCGCTCAACGCGGCCGCCAAACCCAAACTCAAAAGAGCCTGACCATGCAAGACAAACCAGCCCGGGGTGGTGCCCGAGGCAAACTGCGCGCCCATTTCCTCGCCAACCTGGGTCGCGTGATGGACTCAGACGAGCTGCGCACGGTGGCAGACAACCAATCTGAATGGGCTCGGAGGGTACGTGAACTGCGCACCGAAGAGGGTTACCTGATCCTGACGCACAACGACCGCAGCGCACTTAAGCCCGGGCAGTACCTGCTCGAAACCGCCAAGCCACAACCGGCATTCGCCCGTGCCATTTCGAAAGAAACACGGGCCTTCGTGCTGGACCGGAACGGGTTCACTTGCCAGATGTGCGGAGCCGTAGCAGGTGAACCCCACCCCTACGACACCACCCGCAAAACACGCTTGCACCTCGGGCATGTCATCGACAAAAGCATGGGCGGCACCGATGACCCGGCCAATTTGCGTGCCATCTGTTCGGTCTGCAACGAAGGCGCATCCAATGCCACCTTGACCCGTCCGGATCTGCAAAAAATCCTGATCCAGGTTCGCCGCGCCACGGCAGCAGATCAGTTGGAAGTGCTCAAGTGGCTCATGGCGAAATTCCCACAGCAGGCCAACGCGCACTTGCAACCCAAGCCGTGAGCGCTTGGCGGGTGTGCAATCTGCACACCCCATTTGAAGCCGTACACACTCGCACACACACCGTGGCTGCCTCCGCGTTTACCACCTTCACCTTGCGCCAGTTCACCATAACCGCCCTGGCCATGGCCGCCGTGGTGCTGGCGTCCAACATCCTGGTCCAGTTTCCCCTCAACGACTGGCTCACCTGGGGTGCCATCACCTACCCGGTGGCCTTTCTGGTGAGCGAGCTGGTCAACCGCGCCCACGGCCCGCTGCAGGCGCGGCGGGTGGCGTGGGTGGGGTTTGCGGTGGCCGTGGCGGCTTCGCTGGTGTTGGCGCCGGTGCGCATTGCCATCGCGTCGGGCACCGCGTTTTTGCTCTCGCAGTGGCTGGACATCGGCGTGTTCGACCGGCTGCGCCACGGCACCTGGTGGCGCGCGCCGCTGGTGGCCACGCTGCTCGCAGCGGTGCTGGACACCGCCGTGTTCTGGAGCATTGCGTTTGCAGGCACCAGCGACCCGTGGATCACCTGGGCGCTGGGGGACCTGGGCGTGAAGCTCGGGCTGGCGGTGGCGCTGCTGCTGCCGTTTCGCCTGCTCATCGGGCGCCAGCTGGCACCACCCCGCCGCGCGGCCTGAGCCGCACGGCGCCCCTCTTCTTTTCGCTGCTTTTTACTTGCGCTGCAAAAAGTCCACCGCCAGCGCAGCCAGGCTGCGTGCGCCGGTGGGCAGCTGGTCTTCGTCGATGTCGAACAGCGCGGAGTGGTTGGGCGGGGCCTTGGCAAATTCCTTGCCCTTGGGTGGCGCGCCCAGGAAGTAGAAGAAGCCCGGCACAACCTTCTGGAACTCCGAGAAGTCCTCCGACCCAGCGACCTTGGGGATCACCATGGTCTTGCCACCCATGGCCAGGTTCAGCGCGGGCAGCGAGGCCTGCGTGAGCTGCGCGGGGTTGGTGGTCACGGGGTAGGCCACGGGGCCAAAACGCACGCTGGCCTTGGCGCCGCTGGCAGCGGCGATGGACTCGGCCGTGGTGGTGATGCGCTTGAGCGCTTCCTGGCGCATGTCTTCGTCGAAGGTGCGCAGCGTGCCCATCATTTCCACCTTGTCGGGGATGATGTTGTAGCGCGTGCCGCCCTGGATCTGGCCGATGGTGACCACGGCCGGTTCCTGGCTGATGTTGAGCTGGCGGCTCACCACGGTCTGCAGGCCCATCACCACCTGGCTGGCGGCCACGATGGGGTCGATGGTGGCCCAGGGCGACGAGCCATGGCCGCCGCGCCCTTCCACATGGATGGTGATGTTGTCCGACCCGGCCATCAGCGGGCCGCTGCGGTAGCCCACCACGCCGCCGGGCAGGTTGGAGGTGATGTGCAGGCCGTAGATGGCCTGCACGTCCTTGAGCGCACCTGCTTCGATCATGGCCTTGGCGCCGAAGCTGGGCACCTTGCCATTGGCGTCGGCCTCCACGGGCGCGCCCTCTTCGGCGGGCTGGAAGATGAACTTGACCGTGCCGGGCAGCTGCGCCTTCATGCCCGCCAGCACCTCGGCCGCGCCCATCAGCATGGCGGTGTGGGCGTCGTGGCCGCAGGCGTGCATCACGGGCACTTCCTTGCCCAGATAGGTGGCCTTGGCCTTGCTCGCAAAGGGCAGGCCGGTGTTCTCCAGCACCGGCAGCGCGTCCATGTCGGCGCGCAGGGCCACCACCTTGCCCGGCAGGCCGCCCTTGAGCGTGCCCACCACGCCGGTGCCGCCCACGCCGGTCTGCACCTCCATGCCCAGCTTCTTCAGGTGCTCGGCCACCAGCTTGGCGGTGCGCACCTCCTGGCCCGAGAGTTCGGGGTAGGCATGGATATCGCGGCGCCAGTTGACCATCTTGGGCGCCACCGCGTTCACGGCGGCGTCGATGGCCTGCAGGCCGGTGGCATCCAGCGCCTGGGCCTGGGCCGAAGAGACAAAAGTCAGCCCGCTGGCGACGAGGCCGGCGGCAATCGCGATGGCAGAGAGGGGTTTGTGCATGGGCAGATCCGTAGGGAGTGAACAGCCACGAGGGCCTGGGTGGGGAAGCGAAAAGCACGTCCATGCTAAAAGCGCATGCCACCTTCATGACAAGCGAAAATCGCCATCCACAGAGCCAATATCGCCATGCCACCGTCACCTTTGTCCTTGCCTTCGGCGCCGCCCAAGCCCCCGGTGTTCCGCGTGGACATCCCGCTGCTGCCCGAGTCGGCTGTGGGCAGCGCGCTGCAGCTCATCGACCTGCTGCGCGGTGCCAACCTGCTGGCCAGCCTGCGGCTGGGGGCGCAGGCGCCCCGCCTGGCCTGGCGCCTGCTGGACGCCGAGGGCCTGCCGCTGACGCCCCTGCCCGGCCCCCTGGCCGCCTACATGGCGCCGGACGATGGTGCGGCAGCCCACGCGCCCGCCCAGGCGCTGCTCATCCCGTCCTTCCATGCGCCCGACATCCCGGCCATCCGCACCGTGGCAGCCCGGCACCAGGCGCTGTCCCGCCAGCTGGGCATTGCGCTGGACGCGGGGCAGAAGCTGCTCACTGTGGGCAACGGCGCTTGGCTGGCCGCACAGAGCGGGCGGCTGAACGGGCGCCAGGCCTGCCTGCCCTGGTTTTACATCGCGGGGTTCGAGCGGGACTTCCCGGGCATCGGCCACAGCCTGGGCCAGGACCTGGCGGACGATGGCCCCTGGCTGAGCTGCGCGCTGCCCAGCAATGTGAACCTGCTGGCCATCGCCCTGGTGCGCCAGGCACTGGGGCCAGAGCTGGCCGCCGCCTGCGAGACCGTGATGGCCCCCGACCACCTGCGCGCCCGCGCGGCGCTGCAGGCGAACGCGCAGCAGCACATCCCCGCCACACGCGACAGCACACTCGCCCGCGCCATTGCCTGGATGGAGGCCCACCTGGACCAGCCCTACTCGCTGGACCGGCTGGCCGAGGCGGCGTCGGTGAGCACACGCACCCTGCTGCGGCACTTCCAGCAGGAGCTGTCGCAGTCGCCGCTGGACCACCTGCACAGCCTGCGCTGCGCACGCGCCAAGGTGCTCCTGGAGGTCACGCTAGAGAGCGTGCCCAGCATTGCGGTGGCCTGTGGTTACGCAGACCCGGCGGCGTTCCGCCGCATCTTTGCGCGCTACACGGGCATGGCCCCGGCCGAGTACCGCAAGCGCCATGCGCTGCGTGCGCCACGGCGGCGCTGGCGGGTGGAAATATCGTGAAACCCCCTGTGGCGCTGCGCGCCTTCCCCCTTCCCGCATCGCTGCGCGATGCGGGAAGGGGGACGCCGCCAGCGCGGCGGGGCGGCCCTTGCGCGGCGGCCGCTGGCTTGGCCGTGCCAGTTTCGAATGCCGTATGTCACTTCAGGGAAGACTCCCTGACCTAGCGCAGCAGCGTTTTGCCAGCGGGCAGGCGGAACGCCTCCACCAGCTCGGCCAGCTGCTGCGCCTGCACGCGCAGGCCCTGGGCCGCGGCGGAGGATTCCTCCACCAGCGCGGCGTTCTGCTGCGTCATCTGGTCGAGTTGCGAGACGGCCTCGCCCACCTGGCTCAGGCCCGTGGTCTGCTCGCGCGCGGCCGTGCTGATCTCGCCAATGATGGTGGCCACCTGCTGCACCGAGTTCACGATCTCGCCCATGGTGCTGCCTGCCGCGTGGACCAGTTGCGTGCCCTCGTCCACCTGCCGCACGCTGTCGCTGATCAGGCCCCCAATCTCCTTGGCCGCGGTGGCCGAGCGCTGGGCCAGGCTGCGCACCTCGCCCGCCACCACCGCAAAGCCCCGGCCCTGCTCGCCCGCACGCGCGGCCTCGACGGCGGCGTTGAGCGCCAGGATGTTGGTCTGGAACGCGATGCCGTCGATCACGCTGGTGATGTCGGCAATGCGGCGGGACGACAGCGCAATGCCGTCCATGGTGCCCACCACGCGGTCCACCGCCTCGCGGCCCCGGCGGGCCACGTCGCTCGCGCTGGTGGCCAGGCTGCTGGCCTGTGCGGCGGCATCGGCGCTGTGGCGCACGGTGGCCAGCAGTTCTTCCATGCTGGCGGCGATTTCTTCGAGGTTGGAGGCCGTGTGTTCGGTGCGGGCCGACAGGTCACTGTTGCCCGCCGCAATCTCGCTGCTGGCACCCGCCACCGAGGTGCTGGCCTGGCGCATGCCCACCACCAGCCCCGCCAGGCGGGCCTGCATGCCGCCCAGGCGCGACAGCAGGGCTTGCAGCTCGTCGCGGTTGCCCGTGCTCAAGGTGGGGATGGCCGAGGTGAGGTCGCCGCCGGTAATGCGGTCCGTCACCTCGGATGCCTGGGCCAGCGGCTGCAGGATGGAGCGCGACAGCCACCACGCACAGGCCAGGCTCAGCAACAAGCCCACCACCGAGCCCGCTGCCAGCAGGGTGATGCCCTGGCGTTCGCTGCTGGCGGCGGCCTCGCGGGCCTGGGCCACGCGCTGGCGCTGGTACTCGGCCAGCTTGTTCACAGCCGCCGCATAGGCCTCGGCCGCCGGGCGCAGCTGGTTGGCCACCGCGTCTGCGGGCAGTGCCTCGCCCGCCTTGCGGCGCTTTACCAGGTCGTCCCGCACGGTGCGAAAACCATTGCCCGCCTTGTCGATGGCGTCGAACAGCGCCTGGGACTCGGGGTCTGCCGCCAGTTCGTCCAGGCGCTTGCGCACTTCGGACGAGCGCGCCGAGGTGGTCTTGCGGTCGGCGTCGATGCGCGCCGCGTAGGCGGGGTTGTTGTCGATCTCCAGCAACGTCTCCGCGCGGGCGGAGCTGAGCACCACGATGGCATGCAGCTCGCGCGCGAGCAGTGCGCGCTCGGACGACGCGCCGCCCAGGTCGTCGGCAATGTCCTGCAGCCCGGCCAGCCGCCAGATGCCCACGGCCGCCGAGAGCGACATGACAAGACACACAACGCCGAAGGCCAGGGCCAGGCGCACCGCAACACGTGCGTGGGAGATGGACATAAAGAGATTTCCGTGAGGATGAAAACGCCAAAAAACAGACTGCGCCCGCGCATGCCCATGGCACACCCGGGGAAACACCAACTTATCGACAAAACGATACAGGCACTTGAGACGGCAAGGCCCGGAATGCGGAGCGGGGGAGCCACCCTCGGCGCGGCCCATGAAAAAACCGCCGCAGGGCACAGACCCTGCGGCGGTTGCGTGAGGCGGGGCCCAGCCCCGGCGCGTCAGCCCTTATTGCTGCTGCGCGTTCTGCAGCGCGGCAATGCGCTCTTCAATGGGCGGGTGGGTGCTGAACAGCTTGCCAATGCCACCGGCAATGCCCATGGCGGCCACGCTCTTGGGCAGCTCGCCGGGGTGCATGCCGCCCAGGCGGGCCAGGGCGTTGATCATGGGCTGGCGGCGGCCCATCAGCTGCGCAGCACCCGCATCGGCACGGAACTCGCGCTGGCGGCTGAACCAGGCCACGATGATGGCTGCTGCAAAGCCCAGCACGATGTCGAGCACGATGGTGGTCACGTAGTAGCCGATGCCGGGGCCCGAGCTGTTCTCATCGTTCTTGCGCAGGAAGCTGTCCACCGCGTAGCCAATCAGGCGCGACAGGAACACCACAAAGGTGTTCATCACGCCCTGGATCAGCGTCATGGTGACCATGTCGCCGTTGGCAATGTGGGCGACCTCGTGGCCGATCACGGCCTCGACCTCATCACGCGTCATGCCCTGCAGCAGGCCCGTGGACACCGCCACCAGGGCGGAGTTCTTGAACGCACCCGTGGCAAACGCATTCGGGTCGCCTTCGAAGATGCCGACCTCGGGCATGCCGATGCCCGCCTTGTCGGCAAACTTGCGCACGGTCTCGACGATCCAACGCTCGTCGGGCGAGCCGGAGCCGTCGATCACGCGCACGCCCGAGGTCCACTTGGCCATGGGCTTGCTGATGAGCAGCGAGATGATCGCGCCGCCAAAACCCATGATGAGCGCGAAGCCCAGCAGCGCACCCAGGTTGAGCCCGTTGGCCGTGAGGTAGCGGTTCACGCCCAGCAGGCTGGCCACCACCCCCAGCACAACAACGACGGCCAGGTTGGTCATCACAAATAACAGGATCCGCTTCATGGCTTGAATTCTCCGTGGGGTAAACAACAACGAGTGTTTGCTGGCTTAGATGGGGGCCGGGGGCTGCGCTTCAAGCGCAGGCACCCGGCGCCATGGCCGCGATTTCATCGCGCTATGGTAGGTGCAAACCCGCGCCGGGGCCTTATCACACAAGGCTTGACGGGAATTGCGCGGGGTTCAGCGGGGCGGGCGGAACACCTGGGTGTCGGCATAAAAACCTGGCACCTCATTGGCAGGCCACCAGCCGGGCACGCCCAGCACGGGCAGCGGCGAGAACGGCTTGGCAGCCCAGGGCTCGGGCTGGATCTCCTGCACCAGCCAGGTGTCCATATTCGCTATCGATTCAATAGCTACCGGGGCTTGATAGACGTGCGCAACCATGGGTTTTCGGGGCACAACCAGCTTTTCCATCAGCGCATGGCCCACCAGCACCAGCCGGGCCTCGGCCCACAGCGGGCGCAGGTCGATGAACAGCCGCTGCCAGTCGCGCGAGCGCAGCGCCTGCCACAGCACGTCCGGCGCCTGCAGCAGTGCGCCGTTTTCATCAAACACCGTGAGGGCATCGCGCAGCGGCCCGCGCACGGCCTGCACACCGTCGGCGGCAATGGCCTGGGCCTGCAGCTGGTTCAGGCGGCGCTTGGTGTGCGGGAACTGGTGCCACACCAGGCCGTTGAAAAAATCGTGCAGGTTGTCGCGCGTGGGCACGCGGCGGGTGTCCCCGATGTACTGCTCATAGGCCATGCCCTCGGGCAGCTCGAACTGGGGCACAAAACCCACCGGCAATTCTGGCGGCGCTGCGGCCTGCAGCGCCCGGTGCACCGCAGGATCGTGCTGCAGCTGCTGCGCCACGGGCTGGCCCAGGGTGCGCCACGGCGCCAGCCAGGGGGCGCTCCAGTCGATGGCGTCGAAGGCTTCGCTTACACCAGCCGCCACGGCAGGGCTTCACCGGCGCGCAGGGGCTTGAGTTCGGCTTCGCCAAACGCAAAGCTGTCGGGCGGCGTCCACGACTCGCGGCGCAGGGTGATGGTGCCGGTGTTGCGCGGCAGGCTGTAGAAGTCGGGGCCGTGGAAGCTGGCAAAGCCTTCGAGCTGATCGAGTGCACCGGCGTTGTCGAACGCCTCGGCGTACATCTCGATGGCCGCGTGGGCCGTGTAGCAGCCCGCGCAGCCGCTGGCGTGCTCCTTGAGGTGCGCGGGGTGTGGGGCGCTGTCGGTGCCCAGAAAGAACTTGCTGCTGCCGCTGGTGGCGGCCTGTACCAGCGCCACGCGGTGGGTTTCGCGCTTGAGCACCGGCAGGCAGTAGTAGTGGGGGCGCACGCCGCCGATGAAGATGGCGTTGCGGTTGTACAGCAGGTGGTGCGCGGTGATGGTGGCGGCGGTGAAGCGGTCGGCCTGCATCACGTAGTCAGCGGCATCCTTGGTGGTGATGTGCTCGAAGACGATCTTGAGTTCGGGGAAGTCGCGGCGCAGGGGGATGAGCTGCTGCTCGATGAACACGGCCTCGCGGTCGAACAGGTCGATGTCGCTGCTGGTGACCTCGCCGTGCACCAGCAGCAGCAAACCCGCCTTCTGCATGGCTTCGAGTGTCTTGTAGGTCTTGCGCAGGTCGGTCACACCCGCGTCGCTGTTGGTGGTGGCGCCAGCGGGGTAGAGCTTGCAGGCCACCACGCCCGCAGCCTTGGCGCGCACGATTTCTTCGGGCGGCAGGTTGTCCGTCAGGTAAAGCGTCATCAGCGGCTCGAACTGCATACCGGCGGGCACGGCGGCCAGGATGCGCTGCTTGTAGGCCAGGGCCTGCTCCGCCGTGGTGACCGGCGGGCGCAGGTTGGGCATGATGATCGCGCGGCCGAACTGGGCGGCGGTGTGGGGCACCACCGTGTGCAGCGGCTCCCCGTCGCGCACATGCAGGTGCCAGTCGTCGGGGCGGGTGATGGTGAGGGTGGTGGGCGCGGTGGGGGTGTGGAGTGCGGCTGTCATGGGCGACATTGTCCCATTGGCATGATTACTATCATTTTTATAGCTATCAGCGCTTATCCATTGCGCGGAGGCAGCCAAAAACACCCATATTCCAGCGGCCCGCGCCTTATTCGGCGGTGATGCCCGCCTTGCGGACCACCTCGCCAAACTTCACCAGGCGCTCGGACATCATCTTCTCGAACGCGGCGGGGGTCATCTCTTCGGGCGGGATCACGCCGCGCTCCTTGAGGTTGGCCAGCATGGCGGGCGAGGTGGCGACCTCGCGCACCGCCTTGTAGAGGGTCTGCACCACCGCATCGGGCGTGCCGCCGGGCGCGGCCAGGCCGATCCAGGACGTGAGGTTGAGCTGGGGGTAGCCCACTTCGGCCAGGGTTGGCACGTCGGGCAACTGGGGCAGGCGCTGGTCGTTGGCCAGGGCCAGCGCGCGCACCTTGCCCGCCTGGATGTGCGGCAGCATGATGACCAGGTTGTCGAGGATGAACTGCACCTCGTTGCCCAGCACCGCCGTGATCAGCGGCGTGCCGCCCCGGTAGGGGATGTGGGTGGTGAAGGCGCCGGTGGCGGCCTTGAGCATTTCCACGTTCAGCTGGCCCATGCTGCCCACGCCGCCGCTGCCGTAGTTGAGCTTGCCGGGGTTCTTCTTGGCGTAGTCGATGAACTCCTTGAAGGTCTTGAACGGCAGGCTGCTGTGCACCACCAGCGCATTGGGCAGGCGGCCCAGGATGGCGATGTTTTCAAAGTCCTTGACCGGGTCGTAGCCCACCTTGGGCTGCGTGAGCGGGTTGGCCAGGTGGCTGCTTTGCGACGACACGACCAGCGTGTAGCCGTCGGCCTTGGCGCGCGCCACATACTGCGCGCCCACCGAGCCGCCCGCGCCCGCGCGGTTCTCCACCACGATGGGCACGCCCAGCAGCCTGGACAGCGGCTCGGAATACTGGCGCGCCATGATGTCCACCGACCCGCCGGGCGGGAACGGCACCACCAGCGTGATGGGGCGCGAAGGGAATTTTTCCTGTGCCCACGCGGGCACAGCGGCAAGACCGGCCAGGCCGAGGCCGGTGGACAGGAGGTGGCGGCGGGAAGGGATGTGGTTCATGGCTGTCTTCAAAAACGCAAAAACAAAAAAGGGGAGTAAAGCTGGAATCAGGGATGGCCCAGCACCGCCAGCGCCACGGCCTGCGCGCGGGGCACAAAGGTGGCCAGCTCGCAGTACTCGCGCTCGGTGTGCGGATGCCCGCCCACGGGGCCCGTGGCGCACAGCGTGGGCACGCCCACCGAGGCCGTGAGGCCGCTGTCGGCCGCGCCGCCGGTGAATTCGCCCGCCACCTCAAAGCCCAGCGAACGTGCGCCCTGCTGGTAGAGCGCGAGCAGGTAGTCGGGCGTGGGCTTCATGGGCAAGGTGCGGCGCGCGGTGGTGATGCGGCCCTGGGTGCGGGGCACGGATGCTTCCTCAACGATGGCACGCACGCGTTCCAGCAACTCGTCGGGATCGGTGTCGGCGGTAAAGCGCAGGTCCACCTCGGCCTTGGCATGCGGGGCGACCATGTTGGGCACGATGCCGCCCTGCACCACACCCACGTTGCAGGTCACACCCGTGGCCGGGTCGGTGAGCGCGTGCAGTGCCAGCGTCTTGCGCGCCAGGGCCTCGATGGCGCTCGCGCCTGCGGCGTGGTTGATGCCTGCATGCGCGGCCACGCCCGTCACTTCAAACTCCACCACCATCGAGCCCTTGCGGCTGGTGACCACGTTGCCGCTCACGCGGCCGGGCTCGGCATTGAACACGGCACGGGCGCCGCGCACCTTGTCCATGATGAGGTCGCGCGTGGCGGGCGAGCCGATCTCTTCGTCGCACGAGAAAAACAGGTGCAGCGGCGCAGCCAGGCCGCCACAGCGCGCAAAGGCCTCGGCCACAAACACGTTGAGCACCAGGCCGGACTTCATGTCGGCCACGCCGGGACCGTAGGCACGGCCGTCTTCCACGCGGAAGGGGCGGCGCGCCACCGTGCCAGCGGGGTACACGGTGTCCATGTGGCCCATGAGGATGATCGGTGCGCCCTCGCCTGCGGCCTCGTCCGGGGTGACCTGGGCGTGCAGCAGCACGCCGTAGCCGGGCACAGGCTCGAACTGCACAGGCACGCCCGCGGCCAGCAGGCGCTCGGCCAGCGCATGGGCCACGGCGGTCACACCCGCTTCGTCGCGGCTGCCGCTGTCGATGTTGACCACTTTCTGCAACAGGTCTTGCATGGCCTGCCCCTGGCCCGCCAGCCAGGCCAGCGCCGGAGCGGTTGGGGCAGATGGCGGCTGGGACGCCGTGTTTTCAAGCGTTTCGTGCATGTTTGTCCTTGGGTCAGCCCCCGGGCCGGGGCACAATTTGCGCCGCAGTGTTGCACGCGTTTCGGCTGTTTGCAATACATTTTTCATAAATGAGACATAAATGAAATCATCATTGCAATCATCCACCGCACTGCTGACCGAGCGCCTGGCCCGCCAGGGCGGCGAACTCACCGCCAGCGAGCGCGCCCTGGCCGAGGCGCTGGGGCGCGACTACCCCCACGCGCTGCTGGAGTCGGCCACCGCGCTGGCGGCGCGCACCGGCACCAGTGCATCCACCGTGGTGCGGCTGTTTGCCAAGCTGGGCTACGCGAGTTATGCGGAGGCCCAGCGCGAGGCGCGGGGCGAGGTCACGGCGCTGCTGCAAACCGCCGGGCAGCGCGCGCCCGTCACCATCGGCACCGAGCGCAGCCTGCAGCAATGTGTGGACGACGCCCTGCTGCACGACCAGCACAACATCACCGCCACGCGCGACGGGCTGGACATGGCGGCATTCGAGGCCATCGTGGCGCGCATCGCGCAGAGCCCGGGGCGCATTTTTGTGCTGGCGCAGATCAACAGCGCCCCCGTGGCCGCCTGGCTGGCGCTGCACCTGAACATGTGCCGCCCCGGCGTGCACGAGCTGGGCGCGGGCGCCGTGGCCGCCACCGACCAGCTGCTGTGGATCCAGCCCGAGGACACGCTGCTGGTCTTCAGCATCCGCCGCTATGCCAGCGGGCCGGTGAAGGTGGCCCAGCGGTTTCGCGATGCGGGGGCGCAGGTGCTGGCCATCATCGACAGCAACGCCGCGCCGCTGGCGGCCCTGGCCCACCATCGCGTGCAGGTGCGCATCTCCAACGCATCGCCGTTCGACTCGTACACCGCCGCGTTTTTTGTGTGCAATGCCCTGGTGTCGGCCGTGGCCCAGCTGCGGCACGAGGCCGTGTCCGAAGCCCTGAAACGGCGCGATGACCTGTGGAAGGACGTGGAAGCCCAGCTCATCGTGGAAGGCAACCCGCCGGCGGGGCGGCGGGGGAGCAAGCGCTAACTGGAGCCCCCCCCCCCGCTGGACCGCCCCACGTTTTCGGGCGTTCCTGTGCCCATGAAAAAAGCGCTCCGAAGAGCGCTTTTTACCTTCCTCTTTCCGGCCTCATCCCGCCCTGCGGACAGCCCACACCCGTGGAACAGGCAGGGCCTAGGCCAGTAGCTGCCGCGCAAGGGCCGCCCCGCCGCGTCGGCGGCGTCCCCTGGGGGAAGGCGCCACAGGCGACTCAGGGGGGAATCAATGCGCCAGGATCTTGTTGAGGAAGTCCTTGGTGCGCGGTTGGCGCGCATCGGGGTTATTGAAGAACTCGTCCTTGGAGCAGTCCTCCAGGATCTTGCCGCCCACGTCCATGAAGATCACGCGGTTGCTCACCTTGCGGGCAAAGCCCATTTCGTGGGTCACGCACATCATGGTCATGCCTTCGTTGGCCAGGCCCACCATCACGTCCAGCACTTCGCCGACCATTTCGGGGTCGAGCGCCGAAGTGGGTTCGTCGAACAGCATCACGATGGGGTCCATCGACAGCGCGCGCGCAATGGCCACACGCTGCTGCTGGCCGCCGGACAGCTGGCCGGGGAACTTGTCCTTGTGGGCGATCAGGCCCACGCGCTCCAGCATCTTGAGGCCGCGCTTCTTGGCTTCGTCCGCGCTGCGGCCCAGCACCTTGATCTGCGCGATGGTCAGGTTGTCCGTCACCGACAGGTGGGGGAACAGCTCGAAGTGCTGGAACACCATGCCCACGCGGCTGCGCAGCTTGGGCAGGTTGGTGCTAGGGTCGTGCAGCTTCACGCCGTCCACCGTGATCTCACCCTTCTGGAAGGGTTCGAGCGCGTTGATGGTCTTGATCAGCGTGGACTTGCCCGAGCCCGAGGGGCCGCACACCACCACCACTTCACCCTTGTTGATGGTGGCCGAGCACTCGTTGAGCACCTGCACGGGGCCATACCACTTGGATACGTTTTTGAGTTCGATCATTGTTTATTCCTCAATCTCTCGGATCACCGGATGATGGCGATCTTCTGGTGCAGGCGCTTGACCGCCCAGGACAGCGCATAGCACATCACAAAATACAGCACGGCGGCAGCCAGGTAGGCTTCGATGGGGCGGCCGAAGTTCTTGCCCGCCACTTCAAAGCCCTTGAGCATGTCGTAGGCGCCAATCGCATACACCAGCGAGGTGTCCTGGAACAGGATGATGGTCTGCGTGAGCAGCACCGGCAGCATGTTGCGGAACGCCTGGGGCAGCACCACCAGCTTCATGTTCTGGCCATACGTCATCCCGAGCGCCTGGCCGGCATGCACCTGGCCGCGTGGGATGGACTGGATACCGGCGCGCATGATTTCGCTGAAATACGCGGCTTCGAAGGCAATGAAGGTGATGACCGCCGATACCTCGGCGCCGATGGGGCGGCCGATGATGGCAGGCACCAGCAGGAAGAACCACAGGATCACCATCACCAGCGGGATGGAGCGCATCCCGTTGACGTAGATGGTGGCGGGCACATCCAGCCACTTCTTGCCCGACAGGCGCATCAGCGCCAGCAGGGTGCCGAAGAACACGCCGCCAATGGTGGCGATCACCGTGAGCATGAGACTGAAGTACAGCCCCTTGAGCACGAAGTTGGAGATCAGGTCCCAGTTGTAGAAGGAGAAGTCGAGATTCATATCAGTGTCCTCCCCCTGCCGCACCAGCCACCACCATGCCCGGGATGCGCACGCGTTTTTCGATGAACGCCATGATCCGGTTGATGGCAAAGGCCGAGATGATGTACAGCGATGTCACGGCGAGGTAGACCTCAATGCCGCGCGAGGTTTCTTCCTGGGCCTGCATGGCGAACATGGTGAGTTCGGCCACCGACACGGCAAACGCCACGGACGAGTTCTTGAAGATGTTCATCGTCTCGCTGGTGAGCGGCGGGATGATGATGCGAAACGCCATGGGCAGCAGCACGTAGCGATAGGTCTGAAAGGTGGTGAACCCCACGGCCATGCCCGCATAACGCTGACCGCGCGGCAAGGCCTGGATGCCCGAGCGCACCTGCTCGGCGATACGCGCCGAGGTGAAGAAGCCCAGAGCCAGCACCACCAGTGCAAAGCCGGGCACGCCCTTCATCACAGGAAACAGACTGGGGATGACGTGGTACCAGAGGAAGATCTGGACCAGCAGCGGAATATTGCGAAATAGCTCGACCCAGGCATTGCCCAGCCGAACGATCATGGGCCGGTCCTGCAAGGTGCGCAGCGTGCCGATCAATGAGCCCAACACAAGCGCCAGCACCAGGGCCAGCAACGAAACAGACACGGTCCAGCCCCAGGCCGACAGCATCCAGTCCAGGTAAGTGATGTCGCCGCCCTTGCCAAAGCAGCTCTGCACAACTTCCCGGTCCATGGTGTCCTGGCAGAACACCTGCCAATCCCAACTCATAGGAGCACCCCTTTAATTCTTGGTATTGCGCCGGGCCAGGCACCATGGCGCCCGGTCCAACAAAAAAGCCCCTTCAAACCGGCTGGCCGAAGGGGCACAAGCGTCGCAAAGATTACTTCTTGGCGTAGTCTTCCATGGGCTTGTCATTCGGATTGGCCCAAGCTTCCTTGGTCGCATCCGACATCGGCAGGCCAATCTTCACGTTGGCTGGAGGCACAGGCTGCATGAACCACTTGTCGTACAGCTTGGCCAGCGAGCCATCCTTGATCTGGCGCTTGATGGAATCGTCCACGGCCTTCTTGAACGCAGGGTCGTCCTTGCGCAGCATGCAGGCAATGGGTTCCACGTTCAGCACTTCACCGACGATCTTGTAGTCGGCGGGAGACTTGGACTTGGAGATGTTGGCGGCCAGGATGGAGCCGTCCATCACGAACGCTTCGGCACGGCCGGTTTCCAGCATCAGGAAGCTGTCGGCGTGGTCCTTGCCCATGACTTCCTTGAAGTCGATGCCGCCAGCGCGCTCGTGCTTGCGCAGCGTTTGCACCGAGGTGGTGCCCGTGGTGGTGGCCACGGTCTTGCCGTTCAGGTCCTTGATGGACGTGATGCCCGAGTTGGCCTTGACGACCATGCGGACTTCTTCCACATAGGTGGTCACGGCAAAGGACACGTCCTTCAGGCGGGCAGCGTTGTTGGTGGTGGAGCCGCACTCCAGGTCCACGGTGCCGTTGGTCACCAGGGGGATGCGGTTCTGCGAGGTCACGGGCTGGTACTTGATGTCCAGCTTGGGCAGGCCCAGTTGCTTTTGGACGTCGGCCAGCACGATTTCGCCCATTTCGGTGTGGAAGCCCACGTACTTGCCGTTGCCCAGCGTGTAGGAAAGCCCCGAAGACTCGCGCACACCCAGCGTCACGCTGCCAGAAGCCTTGATCTTGGCCAGGGTGTCGGTGGCTTGGGCAAACGCGCTGCCTGCGGCCAGGGCGGTCACAGCAATCGCGAGCAAATGTTTCTTCATAGGGATCTCCTTGTGTTGAAAACAGAAAAAAGGGGGGAATTCTAGAGACTGGCCGCAACCCGTCCGGGCTGCAAGCCCAAACGTCTAGAAATAGGGGAGGACTTACCCGAGGATATTAGTCAGAACGGGACCTGATCGGTAGGGTACTTCCAGAAGTCACGCAACAGGTAACTGACCGGCAGGTTCAGCACCGTGTTGTTCGGGGGGATGGGTTTGTTGAACCACTTGTCATAGATGGGATAAATATCGCGGCTGGTGATCAGACGGCGCATTTCCTCGTCCACCAGCTTTTTGAACTCAGGGTCGTTCTTGGGCAGCATGATGGCCAGCGGCTCGGTGGTCATGAAGCGGCCCACCACCTTGAGTGCCTTGGGGTCGGGCCGCCCAGCGGCCAAGCCATACAGCAGCACGTCGTCCATCACAAAGGCATCGGCCTCGCCTTTTTCGACCATCTCGACCGCCTTGGCGTGGTCGGGCGCTTCCATGATGGTGATGCCCATCAGGCGCTCGCGGTTGGCTTGGTCGGCCGCCTTGAGGGGCGTGGTGCCCTTAGTGGACACCAGCTTCTTGCCATTGAGGTCCTCCACCTTGTCGATGGGGCTGGCGGATTTCACCAGCAGCCGCGCGCCGGTGATGAAGTGGGGAATGGTGAACGCCACCTTCTGGCGCCGCTCGGCGTTGTTGGTGGTGGAGCCACACTCCATGTCGGCCTTGCCCTCTTCAATCATGGTGATGCGGTTGGCGGGCGTGACGGCCACGAACTCCACTTCCATGTCCTTCTTGCCGGTCTTCTTGCGCACCACCTCGGCCATGCGCAGGCACAGGTCCACGGCGTAGCCCACGGGCTTGCCCGACTGGGAATCGACATACGAGAACGGCACCGACGACTCCCGGTGGGCAATCACCAGCTTGCCGCCCGCGCTCACGCGCTCCAGGACCGTCGCCGCCTGCACGGACGCCGCCAGCAGGCAGCCCAGGGCGACCAGGCCCTTAGCGAATCTCCAGTGCTGAACTTTCATACGACGTCCCGTTAAAAGAAAGGAATCGGGTTTGCAATGTTCGTGCCATCGTGGCAGTTGCAGGCATGTGTTGTTGCCACCGACCCAGCGATGGCGCGAACTGTACGTGTCGTTACTATGAAACTCCAATGCCGTTTGCGGGCGCAACTATGCAAAGTGTTTATATCCGTATTTACCCTTAGCATGACCCTGCCTGGGCCTGGAGGTAGGTCCAGAGCGCCTGGGCCGTGCCCTTGGGGGCTTCTTTGCCCCCCGGTTTCTCGCGGTAGGCCCGCACGTCCATGGTCATCTGCAGGCCCTCGGCTTCGGAGGGTGCGGCGCTGACCAGGCGGCGCGAGCGCAATTCTTTCTTCACGGCACTGTGCGGCAAAAAGGCCACGCCATGGCCTTCGAGCGCCATGGCCTTGAGGCCCTCGGCCATGTCGGTCTCGTACACCCGCTCCAGGTGGATGGGCGTGCCCGACTGCTTGAGGATGAGTTCCGTGACCCGCCCCAGGTAGGCGCCGGGCGCGTAGCCCAGGTAGGGCAGCGGCTGGCCTGCGCGGCCCGGCAGGCGGTGCACGGGCTGGCCGTCGGCGTCGGCCTTGCTGTAAGGGGACAGCACCTCCTGCCCCAGGCTCACCATCTCGTAGCGGTCGGCATCGAGCTGGAAGGGCTGGGAGGGGTGGTGGTAGGCGATCAGCAGATCACAGCCACCTTCCACCAGGCGCATCACGGCGTCATGCACATTGAGGGCGATCAGCCGACTCTTGAACGGGCCGAACTTGTCGGCCAGGCTGGACACCCAGGCCGGGAAGAAGGTGAACGCCAGCGTGTGTG
The DNA here is from genome assembly GCF_001633105.1 of Acidovorax sp. GW101-3H11. Lineage (GTDB taxonomy): Bacteria > Pseudomonadota > Gammaproteobacteria > Burkholderiales > Burkholderiaceae_C > Acidovorax. The sequence continues at coordinate 166,740 of NZ_LUKZ01000009.1, read as the reverse complement.
GCACGGCGAACTCGATCATGTCCTTGCCCGCGCTGGTGTGTGCGCGCAGCATGGCACGGGTGTTCTGCAGCGCCTGCAGCATTTCCAGCGCCTGGTCATACAGGGTTTTGCCAGCGGGCGTGAGGCGGGTGGGGTAGGAGCTGCGGTCCACCAGATCGGTGCCCGCCCAGGCTTCGAGCGCCTGGATGCGCCGCGAGAACGCGGGCTGGGTCACATGCCGCAACTGGGCGGAGCGGCTGAAGCTGCGCGTTTCCGCAAGACTGACGAAATCTTCAAGCCACTTGGTTTCCATCGGCGCATTATCCGCGCGCAGGCTGCGCCCTGCTGGCGCCCGGCATGAGGGTTTCTACAGATCATGCGCGGCGCGGGCCTGCATGGTGTGTCGCCTGCACGCCCCCGGCCGGGTCCAGCGGCGTCGTTTGCCGCACTGCACCAATGCTGTGCATGCTTAGCAGGCAACGCATAATGCGCTGCGCGCCCACCCCGCCGCTCCATCGGTCAACGCCCAGGTGCACAACACCGCCGGGCCACAAGATCGGCATCCGCCCCGTGTGTTTTCTGACTCCCCGCGTCCATGTCCACCTCCACTCCCGATGGCCCGCCCGCTGCGCCCACAGCGCCAGCGGCTGCTGACGCCCCCCGATCCCTGCGCCTGGAAGACTGGCTTATCGTCCTGACGATGGCCGCCCTGGCACTCATCACCTTCGTCAATGTGGTGGTGCGCTATTTCACCGATGCTTCGTTTGCCTGGACCGAGGAGATCTCGGTGTTCCTGATGATCGTGCTGGCCCTGGTGGGCGGCTCGGCGGCAGTGGCGCGGCAGCTGCACATCCGCATCGAGTTCTATGCCGATGGCGGCTCGGAGCGTCGGCGCCAGGTGCTGGCACAGTTCGGCGCGCTCATGGTCGCGCTGTTGTTTGGGCTGATCACGGTGCTGAGCGTGCGCGTGGTGTGGGACGACTACCGGTTTGAAGAAACCTCCCCCGGCATCGGCGTGCCACAGTGGTGGTATTCCGTCTGGCTGCCGGTGCTGTGCGCGCTGACCACGGCCCGGGCACTGCAACTGTGGGCACGCCTGCGGCGTACAGCGGCCCCCTCAGCCACCACGGAGGCACGCACATGATCGCCACACTGCTGTTTGTGGCCTTCCTGGGCATGATGTTTCTGGGCGTGCCGATTGGCGCCGCCCTGGGCCTGGCGGGCGCTGCCGCCATTGCACTGGCCAATGCCGAGACCCCCTGGTTCGGCCTGCTGGCCGTGCCGCAGAACTTCTATGCCGGGCTTGGCAAATACCCGCTGCTGGCCATCCCCATGTTTGTGCTCGTGGGCTCGATCTTTGACCGCTCGGGCGTGGCGCTGCGGCTGGTGAATTTTGCGGTGTCCATCGTCGGGCGCGGCCCGGGCATGCTGCCGCTGGTGGCGATTGCGGTGGCCATGTTTCTGGGCGGCATCTCGGGCTCGGGCCCGGCCACTGCCGCCGCCGTGGGCGGGGTCATGATTGCGGCCATGGCGCGCGCAGGCTACCCCGCCGCCTACTCGGCCAGCGTGGTGGCGGGTGCAGCGGCCACCGACATCCTCATCCCGCCCTCGGTGGCCTTCATCGTGTATTCGGTGCTGGTGCCCGGCGCCTCGGTGCCCGCGCTGTTTGCGGCCGGCATGTTCCCCGGGGTGCTGGCGGGCATTGCCCTGATCGTCCCGGCCGTGTGGCTGGCGCGGCGCCACAAGATGGGTGGCGCCGAAGCCGACATGCCGCGCCCGCCGTTCTGGCGCAGCCTGCGCGAGGCCTCCTGGGGCCTGGCAGCGCCGGTGGTGATCCTGGGCGGCATGCGTGCAGGCTGGTTCACGCCCACCGAGGCCGCCGTGGTCGCCGTGTTCTACGGCCTGTTTGTAGGCATGGTGGTGCACCGCACGATCCGGGTGCGCGACCTGTTCACCATCCTGCGCGAGGCCGGGGAACTCTCGGCCGTGATCCTGGTGGTGGTTTCGCTCGCGGGCATCTTTGCGTTCTCGCTGTCCACACTGGGAGTGATCGACCCCGTCACCCGCGCCATCGTGCAGTCGGGCCTGAGCGAGCAAGGCGTGCTGGGCGCGCTGATTGTGGTGCTGCTTGTCGCGGGCATGTTCCTCGACGGCATCTCCATCTTCCTGATCTTCGTGCCCCTGCTCATGCCCATCATGCAGCACTACCAGTGGGACGTGGTGTGGTTCGGCGTGGTGCTGACGCTCACGGTGGCGATTGGCCAGTTCACGCCCCCCATGGCCGTGAACCTCATGGTGTCCAGCAAGATTGCGGGCGTGCGCATGGAGCAGACCACCCGCTGGGTCGTGTGGTTTGTGCTGGCCATGACCCTGGCCATGCTGCTGGTCGTCGTGTTCCCGCAGATTGCGCTCTGGCTGCCCCAGCGCCTGGGCTACTGATTTCCTCTTATTGATTACTCACCCACCCACTCATCCATCCAACAAGGAGACAACCCATGAAACTGCGCACCTTCCTCACCTCGGCCGTGGCCGCTGCGGCCGCCCTCGCCTTCACTGCCCCCGCCGCCATCGCACAGACCACGTACAAGAGCGAGTACCGCATGTCGCTGGTGCTGGGCACTGCCTTCCCCTGGGGCAAGGGCGGCGAGCTGTGGGCCAACAAGGTGCGCGAGCGCACCCAGGGCCGCATCAACATCAAGCTGTACCCCGGCGTGTCGCTGATCCAGGGCGACCAGACGCGTGAATTCAGCGCGCTGCGCCAGGGCGTGATCGACATGGCCGTGGGCTCCACCATCAACTGGTCGCCCCAGGTCAAGCAACTCAACCTGTTCTCGCTGCCCTTCCTGTTCCCCGACTACGCCGCCGTGGACGCCGTGACGCAGGGCGACGTGGGCAAGAGCATCTTCGCCACGCTGGACAAGGCCGGTGTGGTGCCTCTGGCCTGGGGCGAGAACGGCTACCGCGAAATCTCCAACTCCAAGAAGGCGATCAAGACCCCTGAAGACCTCAAGGGCCTGAAGATCCGCGTGGTGGGCTCGCCCCTGTTCCTGGACACCTTCACCGCCCTGGGCGCCAACCCCACGCAGATGAGCTGGGCCGACGCACAGCCCGCCTTTGCCAGCGGCGCGGTGGACGGGCAGGAGAACCCCCTGTCCATCTTCACTGCCGCCAAGCTGCACAGCGTGGCGCAAAAGAACATCACGCTGTGGGGCTACGTGAACGACCCGCTGATCTTTGTGGTGAACAAGGAAATCTGGAACAGCTGGACGCCCGCCGACCGCGAGATCGTGAAGCAGGCCGCCATCGACGCGGGCAAGGAAGAAATCGCCATCGCCCGCAAGGGTGTGGTCGAGGCCGACAAGCCCCTGCTCAAGGACATCAGCGCCCTGGGCGTGACCGTGACCCAGCTCTCTCCCGCCGAACGCGCCGCGTTTGTGAAGGTCACGCGCCCCGTCTATGACAAGTGGAAGGGCCAGATCGGCGCCGACCTGGTGAACATGGCCGAGAAGGCGATCGCGGCGCGCAAGCAGTAAAAGAAAGCAAACACCTGCCCGCCCTGCGCCGTCAGCGATCTGATGGCGCTATACAAACAATAGCTGCCAGCGCTTATCCATCAGGCGCAAGCGGCTATTTTTGTATCAGATCGCCCTCCGGCACCGGGTGCTTGACCGCGTTCTTGCGCAGCTTGTTCTCCACCGCCTGGGCCAGGTCCACGCCTGCGTGGTCGGCAATCTGCAGCAGGTAGAGCAGCACATCGGCCACCTCGTCGGCAATGGGCTCCTTCAGCGCCGGATCGCCTGCTACCGCCAGCGACTGCTCGGGCGTCATCCACTGGAAGATCTCGGCCAGCTCGGCGGCCTCCACCATCAGCGCCATGGCCAGGTTCTTGGGCGTGTGGAACGGCTGCCAGTGGCGCTCGGCCGCAAAGGCGCGCAACCGGGCCTGCAGGGCGTCGAGATCGACAGCGGGCATCAATACTCCTGATTTGATAGCTAAAAGCGCTTACCCATCGCGCGCAAACGGCCTTTTTTATTCAAATTTCAGAGCGGCGACACCGGCGCCTCACCCGCCAGATGGCGGCGGGCGTTCTCCAGGAAGCGGTCCACCGAGGCCTGCACCGCCTCGGGCGACCAACCCGCCACATGGGGCGTGAGCACGACGTTGTCCAGCCCGACCAGCTCGGCCGGGGGCGCGGGCTCGCTCTCGTACACGTCCAGCCCCGCAGCGGCGATGCGGCCTTCGCGCAGCGCGGCGGCCAGGGCGGCCGTGTCGATCACGCTGCCACGTGCAATGTTGACCACCACGCCGCGCGGGCCGAGCGCGCTCAGCACGGCGGCGTTCACCAGGTGCTGCGTGCCCGCGCCGCCGGGCGTGGCAACGATGAGGAAGTCCGTCCAGTCGGCCAGCGCAGTCACGTTGGCAAAGTAGCGGTGGGGCACATCGGTGCGCGCGCTGCGGTTGTGGTAGCCCACCTGCATCTCGAAGCCCAGCGCACGCTGCGCGATCTTCTTGCCGATGGTGCCCAGGCCAACGATGCCCAGGCGCTTGTGCGACACATTGGGCGGCAGCGGCAACGCCGTGCGCCACACGCCCTGGCGCGTGAGCTGGTCCAGCCGGGGGATGCCACGCACCGCGGCAATCAGCAGGCCCAGGGCATGGTCGGCCACGCAGTCGTCATTGGTGCCCGCACCAGTCGCCACCACAATGCCGCGCGCCTTGGCATGCGCCACGGCGATGTTTTCGTAGCCCGCGCCCAGCGCGCAGACGAGGGTGATGTTCGGCAAGGCATCGATCTGCGCGGCAGACAGGCCCGTGGCGCCGATGGTCAGCACCACGGTGATGCGCGGGCCATGCTCGGCGATGGCGGCTGCGGCCTGCGCCGCGTCGGGCGCGTAGACCAGCTCGAACGACTGCGCCATCTGGGCGCGGTGTTCTTCGGACAGGAACATGAGGGCAAGCAGGACAGGCTTCATGGGGACGGATATCGCAAAAAAGTGAAAAAAGGCAAGGAGGCGCGGATCAGGCCGATGGGTCGCTTTGCTGGAGAGACCACATGCTGGCGTAACGGCCGCCCAGGGCCAGCAGCTGCGCGTGCGTGCCGCGTTCGATGATGCGGCCCGCGTCCATGACCAAGATCTCGTGCGCGTCCACCACCGTGGACAGGCGGTGCGCAATCACCAGCGTGGTCTTGTTCTGCGCCACGCCCTGCAGCTCGGCCTGGATGGCGCGTTCGTTGGCCGAGTCCAGCGCGCTGGTGGCCTCGTCAAAGATCAGGATGGGCGGGTTCTTGAGCAGGGTGCGCGCAATCGCCACGCGCTGCTTTTCACCGCCCGAGAGCTTGAGCCCCCGCTCGCCCACCATGGTGGCGTAGCCCTTGGGCGTGCTGGCAATGAAGTCGTGGATGCGCGCGGCGCGGGCGGCGGATTCGATCTCGTCCTGCGTGGCGCCAGGGCGGCCGTAGGCGATGTTGTAGGCCACGGTATCGTTGAACAACACCGTGTCCTGCGGCACGATGCCAATCGCCTGGCGCACGCTGCCCTGCGTCACGCTGCGGATTTCCTGCCCGGCAATGGTGATGCGGCCCTGCTGGATGTCATAAAAGCGAAACAGCAGCCGCGCCAGCGTGCTCTTGCCCGAGCCCGAAGGCCCGACCACCGCCACGGTCTTGCCCGCCGGAATCTCGAAGCTCACACCGTGCAGGATGGTGCGCCCCTCCTTGGGATCGTAGGCAAACACCACGTCCTCGAAGCGCACGGTGGGCTGGTCCAGCCCCGCCAGCGGCTGGGCGCCGGGGGCGTCGGCCACCTCGCGCTCCTTATCCATCAGCGTGAACATCTTGTCCAGGTCGGTGAGGCTCTGCTTGATCTCGCGGTAGATCACGCCCAGGAAGTTGAGCGGGATGTACAGCTGGATCATGAACGCGTTGACCATCACCAGATCGCCCAGCGTCATGCGGCCATCGACCACGCCCTGCGTGGCGCGCCAGAGCATAGCCACCAGGCCCACGGCAATGATGAGCTGCTGGCCGGTGTTGAGCAGGGACAGCGTGGTCTGGCTCTTGAGCCGCGCGCGGCGCAGGCGCTCCAGGCTTTCGTCGTAGCGGCGGGCCTCGAAGCCCTCGTTGTTGAAGTACTTCACCGTCTCGTAGTTGAGCAGCGAATCCACGGCCTTGGAATGCGCGGCCGAGTCGAACTCGTTGGCCTCGCGGCGGAACTGGGTGCGCCACTCGGTCACCAGCACCGTGAAGAGGATGTACAGCGCCAGCGCCGCCAGCGTGATCCACGCAAACCAGGCATCGAACTTGATGGCCAGCACCGAGAGCACCAGCACCACCTCGACCAGAGTGGCGACCACGTTGAACAGGGTGAACGAGATCAGCGACTCGATGCCGCGCACGCCGCGTTCGATATCGCGCGTCATGCCGCCGGTCTGGCGCTCCAGGTGAAAACGCAGGCTCAGGGCGTGCAGGTGCTCGAAGGTCTGCAGCGCAATCGAGCGCGCCGCGCCCTGGGTGGCCTTGGCAAACACCAGCTCGCGCAGTTCGGTGAACAGCGAGGTGGACAGCCGCAGCGCGCCATAGGCCACGAGCAGCCCCACGGGCACCACCAGCAAGGCGGCCGGGTCGCCGGGCTGCAGGCTCATGGCATCGACCAGCGTCTTGAGCAGGATGGGCACGCCCACGTTGGCAAACTTGGCGCCCACCATGAAGACGATGGCGGCGATCACGCGCCATTTGTATTGCCACAGGTAGGGCAGGAGCCGGTGCAGGGTGGCCCAGTCGGACGGGGCGGGCGGGGTGGTGCCAGCGGCGGGGGCGGGGGCAATGGCACCGGCAGCGGTGGGGGCAGTTTCGCCGTGGTGGCGCATGGGGGACAATTCCGGTTGTTGTTTTTACCGACCTGGCTGATGCCCAGGTGGTTTTTCTCGGGGCGCAAGGCCTGGTGAAACCACCGGTTTCCCCAAGGATTGGCTCAGCCCCAACCGAGATTGTGCCCATGTCTGCCGTTTTCAGCCCACCACCCGCCGCATTGCCCACCGACAAGGAACTGGTGCTCAAGGTCATCCCTATGCCCGCCGACACCAACGGCAATGGCGACATCTTTGGCGGATGGGTGATGGCGCAGGTGGACCTGGCGGGATCCGTGCTGCCCGCGCGCTACATCCAGGGCCGCATGGCCACGGTGGCGGTCAATGAATTCATCTTCAAGCAGCCCGTGCGCGTGGGCGACATCCTGTCGTTCTTCTCGGCCATCACGCGCGTGGGCAACACCTCGGTCACCGTGGAGGTGGAGGTGTATGCCGAGCGTTTTTCTGCTCAGGGGCAGTATGTGAAGGTGACCGAGGCGCGCCTGACCTATGTGGCCATTGATAACCAGGGCCGCCCGCGCCCGGTGCCCAAGCACGACGCACCGGCCTGAGTGCGGCGCGTTCGCGTGACGGCGCCGCAGTGACGCGCCGCTCGCGGCGGCGCGCAGATACGGGCGTCAGGCCGCCAGAGCAGTGGCCGGTTCGGTGCGCAAAGGCCCGGCCCCGCGCTGCAGATGGCTGCTGCTGGAGGCGCTGGATGACGACGATGAAGCAGAGGAGAACCCCGCCTCGATCTCGCCCGCCAGCTGGCCGCCCTCTTCCACCACCAGCTTGCCGTAGCGGATCTTGCCGTTGACCTTGCCCGAGCTGTAGATCACGAGCTTCTGGCGCACGGTGAGCGTGCCGTTGAATTCGCCGTGGATCTCGGCAATGTCGATCTCGGCCGAGCCCTTGAAAGCCCCGTTTTCCGAAATCTGGATCACGCGCGAATCCATGGTGGCCTCGACGGTGCCCTCGACCACGAGCGTGTCGCAGTCGGTGATCTCCACGCCCTTGAGCTTGATGTTGGGGCCCACCGTGAGCTTGCTGCCCGTGCTGTCGCTGGCGCTGCTGGGCTTGGGGGCTGCCGGTGCGGTCGGCTGCGCCGACGCTGCGCTGTTGTGCACCGCACTGCTGCCCAACACGGAGCCTGAAGTGGTGCTGCTGCGGGGTTGGAACGACTCGGGTTCACGCTTGCCAAAGAAGGGGTTTTGCACGGCCATCAGATCTCCTTGAAAAGAGGCCATGCTAGGTTTCGCATCTAGCGAAAGATGCCCCTGTTACGCAAGAACAGTAACCAAACGGTTCGGTCGTTGCATGCGCTTGCAGGGCTTGCAAGACCACACAGCGTGACACCCCCTGTCACCTGCGCAAGCCTCGCGCAGCGCGAAGCTTGATAGTCTGCCCCCCATGCAGATATCCGAACTCGCCCGCCTCACCGGCGTCACCGTGCATGCGCTGCGCCACTACGAACGTGCCGGGCTGCTGCGCCCTGAACGCCTGCCCAATGGCTACCGCCACTACGCCCCCTCGGCGCGGCGCGAGGTGGTGTTCATTGCCATGTCGCGCGCACTCGGGTTTGGCGTACCGCAGATCCGCAGCCACCTGCTCGCCTGGCGGCGTGGCCGCATCGGCCCCGGTGGCCTGGCCGATGTGGTGCAGGCCCGCGCCGACGAGATCCAGGCGCAGATCGCGGCGCTGCAGGCCCAGCACCAGCAGGCGCTGGACCATGTGCAGTGGCTGCGCGCCCGCCAGGCGGAGCAGGCAACACGCCAGCGCCCTGCCGCCAGCGGCACCCCACCGCGTGCACCCTGGCCCCGGGTGCGCCGCGCCCCCACCCCGCTTTCACAAGGAGACCGCCCATGACCCCCGACACCTCTGCCACCAACACCGAGCCCGCCCTGCAGCAGCTGCAGGCCGCCGTGCTGGCCATGCCCATGGCGCGCACCCTGGGCCTGCGCTTCGTGCATACCGCGCCGGGCGCCGTGACGCTGGAGATGCCCATCCTGGAATCGTTCTGCTTTCGCCCCGGCCAGCTGCAGGCCACGGCCGTGTATGCGCTGGGCGACTTCGCCGCCGTGGCCGCTGCAGGCAGCCTGCTGCCGCCCGGCTGGGCCAACGCCACGGTGGATGGCACGGTCAAGCTGTTTGCCCCGGCGCGCGGCGCCTGCCTGCGCGCGCGGGGCCGCGTGGTGGACGCGGGCCGGGTGCTGAGCATCTGCGCCGCCGACGTGCTGGCGGTGGACGCATCGGGCGCCGAGACGCTGTGCGCCACCTGGCTGGGCACGGCGCGCAACCTGGAGCCTCGGCCGGTCGCCTAGGGCCCCTCTGCACGAGTCAAGCGGCAAGTGTGCGCAGCGGATCGGGAGGGGCTGCAAGGCGCTGAACTGGAAAAATTGACGCAGCAATAGCCGTAGCTATTGCGAGTATTGGCAATGCAGCAGGCCGCCCGAGCCCGCTGATGCACACGGCGCGCTGATTCGTGCAGAGGGTCCCTAGAGATCAGGACACGATGTAGGCCGCCGCCCCGGCCGACATGATCTGCCCGTCCGGCCCCAGAAACTCCATGCGCGTGGTGGCCACGCGCGAGCCCAGGCGCAGCACCTGGGCGCGCAGCTCGAAGTGGCTGCCAATGCCGGGGCGCAGGTAGTCAATGCGCAGGTCGATGGTGCCCAGCTTGGCAAAGCGGTGCAGGCGCTGCTCGGGCGGCTCGTCCAGGTGTTTGGCACCAATCGCGGCCATCACGGCCAGGCCGCCCATGGCGTCGAGCCCCGCGCTGATCACACCGCCATGGATGCGGTTGTAGGCGTAGTGGCCCACCAGGTCGGGCTTCATGTCGATGCGGCCCACCACGCCATCGGGCGCCAGCGACGTGATCTTGAGGCCCAGCACCTGGTTGAACACGATCTTCTCTTCAAAGATGGCCTTGAGCCCGGCGATGAAGGCGGGCTCGAAGGCTTGCGGGGCGGGGGGCGCGGATTTGCTCATGGGTCTCCTGGGATGGATGGTGTGTGGGGAACAAGGGGCACAGCCCCGAATGCTCCTGATTTTGTAGCTATCAGCGCTTGATGGACAGGCGCAAGCGGCCATTTTTATCTAAAACTTGCCATGACGCCCTTCCCCGTCGGCAAACCGGGTGGCCCCGCGCAGCGCTTCGGCCAGGCATTCGCGCCCACCGGCCCACTCCTGCAGCAGCGCCTGCTGCAGCGGCAGGCCCTCGCCCGCCAGCGCACTCGCGCGGTCGGCGCGCAGCGTGGCCTGCGGGAAGGCGGCCAGCGTGTGTGCCAGCGCCAGCGCCGCCTGCAGCGCCTGGCCCGCAGGCACCACACGGTTGCACAGGCCGATGCGCAAGGCCTCGTCGGCCTCGACCTTGCGGCCGGTCAGGATCAGGTCCAGCGCGTGCGACAAGCCCACCAGGCGCGGCAGCCGCACGGTGCCGCCGTCGATCAGGGGCACACCAAAGCGGCGGCAGAACACGCCCATGTACGCGTCCTCGGCCATCACGCGCAGGTCGCACCACAGCGCCAGCTCCATGCCGCCCGCCACGGCTGCGCCTTCAATTGCCGCGATCACGGGCTTGGACAGCTGCAATCGGCTCGGGCCCATCGGCCCCGGCGGGTGGACCGCATCGGCGGCGAAATCGAGCGATTGCGCCAGCGCCTCGGGCGCCACACCGCCGGCCAGCAAACGCGCGCCCGACTGCAGATCCCAGCCCGCACAGAAATGCCCGCCTGCACCGTGGAACACGGCCACGTCGGCCTGCGCGTCCTGGTCGAACGCGACAAATGCGGCGTGCAAGGCCTGCGCCGTGGTTGCGTCCACCGCGTTGCGCACATCCGGCCTGTGCAGTGTCACCAGCGTGACACGGCCTTGCGTTTCCACCTCTACGGACATGGGGTTCTCCTGTGGGCGGGCTATATGCACCCGACGTAACTCCTATTGCGCGGGGGTTGGTGCTGGGTCAATATCCGCCGCTACCCGATCACGCCCCCCATCAGGGTTAGCCCCGAGTGCGGTGGGCAGCGGTCGCAGGCAGCATTATTTATGCAAAGCAACCGCTTTGTAAAAATCTTCTGGAGAGCCAGGGTGCAATTTGTGCAACTGTTGATCAGCGGTGTCTCCCAGGGGTGCATCTACGGGCTGATCGCGCTGGGTTTTGTCCTCATCTACAAAGCCACCGAAACCGTGAGTTTTGCGCAGGGCGAACTCATGATGCTCGGCGCGTTCTGCGGCCTGGCGCTGATGACCGTGCTGGGCTTTCCCTTCTGGGTGGCGGTGCTGGCCAGCGTGGTGGCCATGGGGCTGTTCGGGGTGCTGGTCGAGCGCGCAGTGATCCGCCCCATCCTCGGCCAGCCTGCGTTCTCCATCGTCATGCTCACCATCGGCATCGGCTATGTGCTGCGCGGCCTGGTCACCATGATCCCCAACATCGGCACCGACACGCATACGCTGCCCGTGCCCTACAAGGACCAGTCCCTGCGGCTGGGCGAGCTGGTGGTCAGCGCCGAGCAGCTGGTGGTGATCGGCGCCACGGGTGCGCTGTGTGTGCTGCTGTTTGCGATGTTCCGCTACAGCAAGCTGGGCATTGCGATGCAGGCCGCATCGCAAAACCAGCTGGCGGCCTACTACATGGGCATCCCGGTGCAGCGGCTCAACGGCCTGGCCTGGGGGCTGGCGGCCGTGGTGGCGGCGGTGGCCGGGCTGCTGCTGGCACCCATCACCTTTGTGCACGCCAACATGGGGTTCATCGGGCTCAAGGCTTTCCCGGCCGCCGTGGTGGGCGGCTTTGGCAGCTTGCCCGGTGCCATCGTCGGCGGGCTGGTGATTGGCATCGTCGAGTCGCTCTCGGGCTTTTACCTGCCCGACGGTTTCAAGGACACAGCGGCGTACATCGTGGTGCTGATCATGCTGATGGTCAAACCGAATGGACTGTTCGGCGAGAAGCTCCGTAAAAAGGTCTGAAAGACAACCATGCGTTTCATCTTCAAGACCTCGTACGCGCAAGACATCCGCCTGGCCAAACATGGCGGCCATGTGTTCTGGTACAGCCTGCTGGGCCTGACGCTGGTCGCCGCGCCCTGGGTCGCGCCTGAATACTGGCTGGCGCAGCTCACCTTTGTGCTCATCTACTCCATCGTGGGCCTGGGGCTGATGCTGCTGGCGGGTTTCACGGGGCTTTTCTCGCTGGGGCATGCAGCGTTTCTGGGCGTGGGTGCGTACACCCAAGCCGTGCTCACCGGCATGGGCTGGCCGTTTGCGCTGTCGCTGGCCTGCGCCGCAGGGTTGTCGGCCGCCGTGGGTGTGGTGGTCGGCCTGCCCGCGCTGCGCGTCAAGGGCATCTACCTCGGCATGGCCACGCTGTCGTTTGGCTTCATCGTCGAAGAGGTGTTTGCGCGCTGGGAGTCGGTGACGGGTGGCAACTCGGGCAAACACTTGGTGCCGCCGCAGATGTTCGGCTACTCGTTCGAGTCCACCGAGTCGTTCTACTTTCTGTGCCTGGTGATTGCCGTGGTCAGCACCCTGGCCATCCTGAACCTGCTGCGCTCGCCCACGGGGCGCGCGTTTGTCGCCATCCGCGATTCAGAAATCTCGGCGCAGAGCATGGGCATCCACCTGGCGCGCTACAAGACGCTGTCGTTCTCGCTGTCGGCCGCGCTGGCGGGCGTGGGTGGCGCGCTGTACGCCCACAAGCTGCAGTTCATCTCGCCGGACCAATTCAACATCCTGCAGTCCATCGACCTGCTGCTCATGATCGTGATCGGTGGCCTCGGCTCGGTGCACGGGGCGTTCCTGGGCGCGATCTTCCTGATCTCGATGCCGCAGATGATCTCGCTGAGCAAGGACTGGCTGCCTGCGGCCATCGGCCAGGCGCCGGGCCTGCAAGCGGTGGTGTATGGCGCGGTGCTCATTGCCTTTGTGCTGTTCGAGCCCATGGGGCTGTACGGCCGCTGGCTCAAGGTGCGCACCTGGCTGCAGATGTTTCCGTTCTACCGCCAGGGCATGTTCAAGCGGCAGAAGTCGTTCCAGAAATCGGACAGGTTGAAATGACCAACGACACCCTGCTTTCGGCACAGAACCTCAGCGTGCGCTTTGGCGGCGTGCTGGCGGTCAACAACGTGAGCTTTGACGTGCGGCGCGGCGAGGTGTTCACCCTCATCGGCCCCAATGGCGCAGGCAAGACCACGGTGTTCAACCTCATCAGCCGCATCTACACGCCCACCACCGGCACCATTGCCTATGCGGGCCCGGGCGGCGCCATGCTGCCGCTGACCGACCAGCCGCCCCACAAGGTGGCCAGCCTGGGCATTGCGCGCACCTTCCAGAACATCGAGCTGTTCGAGCACGCGAGCGTGCTGCACAACCTGCTGATCGGCCGCCACACGCAGCAGCACAGCAGTCTGTGGGCCGAGATGTTCTTCACCCGCAAGGTGCGCGAAGGGGAAATCCAGGCGCGCGAGAAGGCCGAGCAGATCATCGACTTTCTCGACCTGCAGCACTACCGCGACACCATGGTGGCGGGCCTGCCCTATGGCGTGCGCAAGGTGGTGGAGCTGGCCCGTGCGCTGTGCACCGAGCCAAAGCTGCTGCTGCTTGACGAGCCCTCCTCGGGCCTGAACGTGGAGGAGACCGACGACATGGCCTTCTGGATCCAGGACATCCAGCACGAGCTGGGCATCACGGTGCTGATGGTGGAGCACGACATGTCGCTCGTGTCCAAGGTGTCCGACCGCGTGCTGGCCATGAACCAGGGCGAGGTGGTGGCCATGGGCACGCCGCGCGAGGTGCAGACGCACCCCGGTGTGGTCGAGGCCTACCTGGGCACGATTGACGACGTGAGCAACCTGCGCCGTCCGGCAGGCTCCACCATGGGAGTCCGCACATGAGCGCCGTGCTGGCCGCCAACAACCCGTCCGCTGTAGCCGCAGCGGACCAGCCCCTGCTGCGCCTGCAGAACGTGGAGAGCGCCTACGGCCCCATCAAGGCCATCCGGGGCGTGAGCCTGCAGGTGCGGCGTGGCGAGATCGCCGCCGTGCTGGGCAGCAACGGCGCGGGCAAGACGACCATCCTCAAAACCATCAGCGGCATCATCGACCCGCGCAAGGGCTCCATCGAATTCCAGGGCCAGGACATCACCGCCCGCGACCCGGCCGCCATCGTGCGCCGGGGCCTGATGCATGTGCCCGAGGGGCGCGAGGTGTTCCCGCTGCTGTCGGTGCGCGACAACCTGCTGATGGGCGCCTACACACGCGCCGACAAGGACGGGGTGGCACGCGACATCGAGACCGTGTTCGGCTACTTCCCCATCCTCAAGGAGCGCGCCGCGCAGGACGCGGGCCTACTCTCCGGAGGGCAGCAGCAGATGCTGGCCATCTCGCGCGCGCTCATGGCCGCGCCCGAGCTGATCCTGCTGGACGAGCCCAGCCTGGGCCTGTCGCCCAAGCTCACCAAGGAGATCTTCGAGATCGTGGTGCGCATCAACCGCGAGCGCGGTACCACCATCCTGCTGGTGGAGCAAAACGCCAACATGGCCCTGAACGCATCGGACTACGGCTACGTGCTGGAGAACGGCCGCATCGTGATGGAAGACAGCTGCGAGCGCCTGCGCGAGAAGGACGACATCAAGGAGTTCTACCTCGGCATGAAGGATGAAGGCGTGCGGGGCGAGCGGCGGTGGAAGAAAAAGAAAACATGGCGATGAGGACGGTATGAGCAATCTCTGGAACCTTTCTCATATCCAACCTGCGGGCATCGACGTGCTGGCCGGCAGCACCATCCCCGCCATGTTCTGGAACGCCGTGGCCGAGCGTGGCCCGCGCGTGTGGATGCGCCAGAAAGAGCTGGGCATCTGGAAGAGCTGGACCTGGAACCAGACGGCCGACGCTGTGCGCGAGATTGCGGGCGGCCTGATGTCGCTGGGTTTTGCGCCGGGCGAATGCGCGTCCATCCTGTCCAACACCAACATCGAGTGGGTGCTGGCCGACCTGGCCGTGCTGAGCTGCGGCGGCGTGGCCAACGGCATCTACCCCACCGATGCGGCCGCGCAGGTGCACTACCTGAGCGAAGACTCGCGCACCACGGTGCTGTTTGTGGAAGACGACGAGCAGCTCGACAAGGCGCTGGAAGTGCGCGGCCAGCTGCCGCTGCTGCGCAAGATCGTCGTGTTCGACATGGAAGGCCTGCGCGGCCTGCAAGACGCCGATGTGCTGAGCCTGGCCGCCCTGCGCGAGCTGGGCCGCGCCTGGAACGCCCAGCACCCCGACGCCCTCATGCAGCGCGTCAAGGCCTGCCGCCCCGACGAAGTGGCCATCCTGGTCTACACCTCGGGCACCACGGGCAAGCCCAAGGGCGCCATGCACACCCATGCCGCACTCACCTACACCGTGCGCGGCTACAACACGCTCATCTCGCGCAGCGAGGCGGATGAGACCATGTGTTTTCTGCCGCTGTGCCACATTGCCGAGCGCATGGGCGGCGAATACTTCTCGCTCTACACCGGCGCACGGCTGAACTTTGTGGAGAACCCCGACACCGTGCCCGAGAACGTGCGCGAGATCGCACCCACGGTGTTCACCGCCGTGCCGCGCGTGTGGGAGAAGTTCTATTCGGGCGTGATGATTGCCCTGAAGGAATCCACGCGGCTGCAGCAGGCGGCCTATGCCTGGTCCATCGGCGTCGGCACACGCATTGCCGACCTGGTGCTGGCGGGCCAGCCGGTGGGCGGGTTGCTGAAGCTGCAGTTCCAGCTGGCGCGCTGGCTGGCGCTCAACAACGTGCGCAAACTCATCGGCATCCACCGCGCGCGTTTTCTCGTCACCGGCGCCGCGCCCATCTCCCCCGAGCTGGTGAAGTGGTACCTGGCGCTGGGTGTGCCCATGCTGGAGGTATGGGGCATGACCGAGACCTGCGGCGCCGCCACCGGCGTGCCCGCCACGCGCATCAAGCCCGGCTCCATCGGCCCGGCGGCGAGCTACAACGAGGTGCGCATCGACCCCGCCACCGGCGAGATCCTGGTGCGCGGCCCCAACGTGTTCAAGGGCTACCTCAACCTGCCCGAAAAGACCGCCGAAACCATCGACGCCGACGGCTGGCTGCACACGGGCGATGTGGGCGCCATCGACGCCGACGGCTACCTGCGCATCACCGACCGCATGAAGGACATCATCATCACGGCAGGTGGCAAGAACATCACGCCCAGCGAGCTGGAGAACGAACTCAAGTTCAGCCCCTACGTGACCGACGCCGTGGTGATTGGCGACAAGCTGCCCTACCTCACGGTGATCATCATGATCGACCAGGAGAACGTGGAGAAGTTTGCGCAGGACCACGACGTGCCCTTCAGCAACTACGCCAGCCTGACGCGGGCTCGCGAAGTGCAGGATTTGATCCAGGCCGAAATCGACCGGGTGAATGCCAAGTTCGCCCGCGTGGAGCAGATCAAGAAGTTCTTCCTGCTCGACACCCAGCTCACGGCCGAGGACGAAGAGCTGACGCCCACCATGAAGCTCAAGCGCAAGCTGGTGCAGCAGAAATACGCGCCGCAGATTGAGGCGATGTACCGGTAGGTGCCGGCCTTCGACAGGCTCAGGCGGAACGGACTCTGAGCGCGTTGAGGTGGGCCCCCACCGTTCGGGCTGAGCCTGTCGAAGCCAGGGCACACCGCTGGCCAAAGCGCAGTTCGAGATAGGGAAAGTGCTGGTGCCCCACCCCGGGCATCGTTCTATAACGAGCGATCGTGTTTGTTTCGATCCAACCGAAGGAGACGTGCCATGAAGTTTCATCACATCGCCGCGCTGGCCCTCGTGGCCATGGCCGGTGCCTCCGCCCAAGCCCAGCCCAGCCAGGGCGTGAGCAAGGACACCATCACGCTGGGCTCCATCCAGGACCTGTCGGGCCCGCTGGCCGGGTTTGGCAAGCAGGTGCGGCTGGGCATGATGCTGCGCGTGGACGAGGCCAACGAGCAGGGCGGCATCAATGGCCGCAAGCTCGACCTTAAGGTGGAAGACTCAGGCTACGACCCCAAGAAAGCCGTGCTGGCCGCGCAGAAGCTGGTCAACCAGGACAAGATCTTCATGATGGTCGCGCACATCGGCACGGCGCAAAACCTGGCCGCCATGCCGGTGCAGTTCAGCAAGAACGTGATCAACTTCTTCCCCGTGACGGCCGCGCGGGAAATGTACGAGCCCTTCCACAAGCTCAAGTATTCGTTTGCCGCCACCTACTACGACCAGATCCGCCTGGCCGCGCCCAAGCTCATCAAGGAAAAAGGCGCCAAGAAGATCTGCACCATCTACCAGGACGATGAGTTCGGCCTGGAAGTGATGCGCGGCGGCGAGGCTGCGCTCAAGTCCATCGGCATGGACTTCACCGAGAAGACCTCGTACAAGCGCGGCGCCACCGATTTCTCTTCGCAGGTCGCCAAGATGAAGTCTTCGGAGTGCGACTTCGTGATCCTGGGCACCATCATCCGCGAGACCATCGGCACGATTGGCGAAGCGCGCAAGACGGGCTTCAACCCCACCTTCCTCGGCTCCAGCGCCGCCTACACCGACCTCATCCACAAGCTGGGCGGCAAGCCCATGGACGGCCTCTACGCCACCATGACGGTGCAGCACCCCTACCTGGACGAGGCCAGCCAGCCCATCCGCTTCTGGGCCAACAAGTACAAGACCAAGTTCAACGAAGACCCCACCGTCTTCTCGGTCTATGGCTACAACGCGGTCGATGCGTTCATCAAGGCGGCGCAGAAGGCAGGCCCCAACCTGAGCACCGACAGCTTCATCAAGGCCATGGACACCATGGTGATTCCACCCGACATGTTTGGCAGCGCAGAAGCCACCTTTGGCCCCCAGAAGCGCCTGGGCAGCGACCTCTCGCGCCTGTCGCAGATCACCGACAGCAAGTGGAAGGTGGTGTCGGACTACGTCAAGCCATGAGGACCTAAGCGCCCTCACCCCAGCCGCCTTCGGGCGGCTTTTTGCGTTTCAGGGGGTGCGTTCCGGCGGCGTCGATGGCAAAATGATTTTAACCAAGCAGTAACTTTGCATAAATAGGATCGACCAGCATCATGATCGAACGCACCCTCTTCCAGCCCGAGCACCAGGCCTTTGCCGACAGCTTTCGCCGCTTTATCGAGAAGGAAGTGACGCCCCACCATGCCGACTGGGAAGACCAGGGCTACGTGGCGCGCGAGGTGTGGAGCCAGGCGGGCGCCAACGGCTTTCTGTGCATGAGCCTGCCCGAGGAATACGGCGGCGCCGGGGCCGACAAGCTGTATTCGGTAGCGCAGATGGAAGAGCTGGCGCGCGCGGGCACCACCGGCATCGGCTTTGGGCTGCACAGCGAGATCGTGGCGCCGTACATCCTGCACTACGGCACCGAGGAGCAAAAGCGCAAATACCTGCCCCAGATGGCCAGCGGCGCCGTGGTGGGCGCCATCGCCATGAGCGAGCCCGCTGCGGGCAGCGACCTGCAGGGCATCAAGACCACGGCCATCAAGAGTGCGGATGGATCGCACTACGTGCTCAACGGCAGCAAGACCTTCATCACCAACGGCTGGCATGCCGACCTGGTGATCGTGGTCGCCAAGACCGACCCGGCCGCAGGCGCCAAGGGCACCAGCCTGCTGTTGGTGGAGCGTGGCATGCCCGGGTTTGAAAAGGGCCAGCGCCTCAAGAAGCTGGGCATGAAGGCGCAAGACACCTCCGAGCTGTTCTTCAACGACGTGAAGGTGCCCGCCGAGAATCTGCTGGGCGGGCCCGCCATGGAAGGACGCGGCTTCATCTGCCTGATGGAGCAGCTGCCCTGGGAGCGCCTGCAGATCGCCATCACCGCCGTGGCCGCGGCCCAGGCCGCGATTGACTGGACGCTGGACTACGTGAAAGAGCGCAAGGTCTTCGGCCAGCCTGTGGCATCGTTCCAGAACACCCGCTACACGCTGGCCGAACTGCAGACCGAAGTGCAGGTGGCCCGCGTGTTTGTGGACAAATGCTGCGAGCTGATCGCGCGCGACCAGCTCGACACCCAGACCGCCAGCATGGCCAAGTACTGGACGACCGACCTGCAGTGCAAGGTGATGGACGAATGTGTGCAAATGTTTGGCGGCTACGGCTACATGTGGGAATACCCCATCACCCGCGCCTACGCCGACGCGCGCGTGCAACGCATCTACGGCGGCACCAACGAGATCATGAAAGAAGTCATCTCACGCGGCATGGGCTTGAAATGAGCCCCCCCCTGTGGCGCTGCGCGCCTTCCCCCCGCTCTCGCATTGCTGCGCAATGCGGGCAGGGGGACGCAGCCCTCACTGCGGGGCGGCCCTTGCTTGGCTGCCCGCGCCTGGGCCAGTGGAGAAACCACCCACCGCTACTGTATTCATAGCTATCAGCGCTTGATGGACGCGCGCAAACGGCCAATTTCATTCAAATCTGGAGACCACACCATGACCGAAGCCTATGTTTTCGACGCGCTGCGCACCCCGCGCGGCAAGGGCAAGAAGGACGGCACCCTGCACGAGGTCAAGCCCATCGACCTGCTGGTGGGCCTGCTGACCGAACTGCAAGCGCGCCACCGCTTTGATACCGCCGCGGTGGACGACGTGGTCATGGGCATCGTCTCGCCCGTGGGCGAACAGGGCTCGGTGCTGCCCAAGGTGGCCGCGCTCAAGGCCGGGTGGGACTTTCGCTGTGCGGGCGTACAGGTCAACCGCTTCTGCGCCTCGGGACTGGAAGCCGTGAACCTTGCCGCACAAAAAGTGCGCAGCGGCTGGGAGGATCTGGTGGTGGCGGGCGGCGTGGAGAGCATGAGCCGCGTGCCCATTGGCTCCGACGGCGGCGCCTGGGCGCAAGACCCGGAGACCAACTCCGCCACGCTGTTCGTGCCCCAAGGCATCGGCGCCGACCTCATCGCCACGCTGGACGGCTATACCCGCGCCGACGTGGACGCCTTCGCGCTCGAATCCCAACGCCGCGCCACCGCCGCGCGTGCCGCGGGCTACTTTAAGAACTCTGTCGTGCCCGTGCGCGACTTCATCGACCAGACCATCCTGGCGGAAGACGAATTCATCAAACCCAAGACCACGCTGGAGGGCCTGGGTGCGCTCAAGGCCTCGTTCGAGCAACTGGGCGGCATGGGCTTTGATGCCGTGGCGCTGCAGCGCTACCCGCAGGTGGAGCGCATCCACCATGTGCACCACGCGGGCAACTCGTCGGGCATTGTGGATGGCGCCGCCGCCGTGCTCATTGGCAACGAGGCCGCCGCCAAGGCACATGGCCTCACACCGCGCGCACGCATCGTGGCCACTGCGCTCAGCGGCGCCGACCCCACCATCATGCTCACCGGCCCCGTGCCCGCTGCCAAGAAGGCGCTGGCCCGCGCGGGCATGACCATTGACCAGATCGATCTGTTTGAAGTGAACGAGGCCTTCGCCGCCGTGCCCATGCGCTTCATGCGCGAGCTGGGCGTACCGCACGACAAGGTCAACGTGAACGGCGGCGCCATCGCCATGGGCCACCCGCTGGGCGCCACGGGCGCCATGATCCTCGGCACCCTGATTGACGAACTGCACCGCCGGGGCCAGCGCTATGGCCTGGCCACGCTGTGCGTGGGCGGCGGCATGGGCATTGCCACCATCGTTGAACGTATCTGAACGGGCAGGAGACAAGAACATCATGCAAACCATCCGCTACGAACTCATCCCCGCCCAGGGCACCGACGGCGAAGTTGCCGTCATCACGTTTGACGAAACCAACTCCCCCGTCAACACCATGTGCCGCCAGTGGCAGCAGGAGCTGGGCGAGGTCACGGCGCGGGTAGCAGCCGACCGCGAACGCCTGGGCGCCGCGCTCAAGGGCATCGTGCTCGCGTCGGCCAAGACCAGCTTCTTTGCGGGCGCCGACCTCAAGGCCACCATGCGCCTCACGCCCGCCGATGCACCCAACGCGTTTGGCGAAATCGAGCGCATGAAGAAGCACTTCCGCACGCTCGAAACCCTGGGCATCCCCGTGGTGGCGTGCCTCAACGGCGCGGCGCTGGGCGGCGGATGGGAGGTGGCCCTGGTCGCCCACTACCGCATCGCCGTGGCCGACCCCAAGATCCAGTTCGGCCTGCCCGAGGTCACGCTGGGCCTGATGCCTGGCGCCACCGGCGTGACCAAGATGACCCGCCTGCTGGGCCTGATGGGCGCGCAGCCTTACATCCTGGAAGGCAAGCTCTTCAACCCCGCCGAGGCGCTGGAGCTGCAACTGGTGCACGAGCTGGTGGCCACGCGCGAGCAACTGCTGCCCGCCGCGCTGGCCCACATCTCCACCCACCCGCACGCGGTGCAGCCGTGGGACGACAAAAACTACAAGATGCCCGGCGGCACGCCCGCCAACCCCAAGATTGCAGGCGCCCTCACGGTAGCCCCTGCCATGCTCAAAAAGACCACGCGCGGCCGCTACCCCGCGCCCGAGGCAGCTCTCGCCGCCATGGTGGAAGGCGCCATGGTGGACTACGACACCGCCCTGCGCATCGAAAGCCGCTACCTCGCCCGCCTGATGACCGGCCCCGTGGCGCGCAACATGATCAACACGTTCTTCTTCGACATGAACGCGATCAAGAGCGGCAAGTCGCGCCCCGCTGTAAATGGAGCTGTGGCCCCACGCTACAAACCCCAAAAGGTCGGCATCCTGGGCGCGGGCATGATGGGCGCGGGCATCGCCTGGGCCCAGGCCAGCCGGGGCATCGCCACCGTGCTCAAGGACGTGAGCGCGGAAAAGGCCGAGGCGGGCAAAGCCTACAGCGCCAAGCTCACCCAGGCCCGTGTGGACAAGGGCCGCATGACGGCCGAGGCGCAGCAAGCGCTGCTCTCGCGCATCACGCCCACCGCCAGCGCGGCCGACCTGGCGGGCTGCGACCTCATCATCGAAGCCGTGTTCGAAAGCCGTGACCTGAAAGCCAAAGTCACGCAAGAGGCCGAGCCGCAGCTGGCACCCGGCGGCTTCTTCGCCAGCAACACCTCCACCCTGCCCATCAGCGGCCTGGCCACGGCCAGCAGCCGGCCCGAGAAGTTTGTCGGCATCCACTTCTTCAGCCCCGTGGACAAGATGAAGCTCGTGGAGATCATTCGCGGCAATCAGACGGACGACGAGACCGTGGCCCGCGCGTTCGACTACGTGCAGGCCCTGGGCAAGGTGCCCATCGTCGTCAACGACTCACGCGGCTTCTACACCAGCCGCACCTTCGGCACCTTCGTGATGGAAGGCGCCGCCATGCTGGGCGAAGGCATCCCCGCCGCCGCCATTGAAAACGCCGCCATGCAGGCCGGCCTGCCCGTGGGCCCGCTGGCCGTGATGGACGAAACCGCGCTGACCCTGAGCGTGCACGTGCTGGACCAGACCCGTGCCGACTACGCGACCGAAGGCAAGACCTACACAGCCACACCCGGTGAGCTGCTGGTGGAGCGCATGGTCAAGGAACTGAAGCGCCCCGGACGCGCGGGTGGCGGCGGCTTTTACGACTACCCCGCAGGCGCCAAGAAGCACCTGTGGCCGGAGCTGAAACCCTTGTTCGAAAAGCCCGGCGTGGAGTGGAGCGTGCAGGAGATTCAGGACCGTCTGCTCTACCGCCAGGCCATCGAAACCGCGCGCTGCCTGGCCGAAGGGGTGCTGACCAGCGTGCATGACGCGAACATCGGGTCGATTTTTGGGATTGGGTTTCCGGCGTGGACGGGGGGGGCGATGCAGTTCATTTATGGAACTGGGGTGGAGGCGTTCCTGAAGCGCGCGGATGAACTGGCGGCGAAGTATGGAACGGGGTTTGCGTTGACTGCGAGGGCCCGAGCAACGGTTGCTAATTTTCAACCGGTGTATTAACGTAGAAACAGCCTGCAGAGACTCATACCCTATTCACCCTCTGCTTCAATAAACTGACCCGACAGGCACGCAGGCAGAACTTTCAAATACGTTTCTGCATCCTGGGCAATCTCTTGCGCAGTTTCAGCGCGCTCCGCAAGATTGGCCGCCCAGCCACGACCAGGATGCAATACGTCCCAGCGTGGGCGCATGCCTGCGTGTCGCCCTTTGCCGGGATTGTGGTTTCCAAAACCGTCAATCAGGGAGTTCCAAATCGGAGTAAACCTCGCGATGATCAATGACTCACCGAGTGGAATCCAGATATCGTCCACCACCAAGAACCGACAGTAGAAATCATCAATATTCAGGTTTGCGGCTGCTTTGATGCTATCTGCGTGCTCTTTGAGTCGCTTGCTCAAGACCTTCCCCGCCGCTAGCTCCAAACTAGCCCCCATCCGGGCACCTGCGGGGACCGCCTTGCCCACATAAATAGGAAGCAGGAACTTGCAGTCGCAGTTCAAGCGCGCTAGCTGTTGATATGCGGGAAAACTACCTGTGTAGTAAATCGCATAGATACCGGCACCTTCAAACACAGGCAAACGGCCAAGTGGATGAACTTCTTTAGTCAGCAAGGCCTCAGCAACGCTTGCGCCAAGGTTCTTCTTGTCAAGCGGATTGAATGGAATAACCTGCCCAGTCACGCACTTTTCCTCTTAACGCTTGGCACCATTGAGGCAACTCGTTTCAGCTCGGCCAAAGCCAATTGTTCAGCTACGGAACTTGCCACGCGCTGCGCCAAGACAACAGGCACTGCATTGCCGAGTTGCCGCATGGTTTCAGACCAGCTTCCGTGAAAATGAAAGCCATCGGGAAAGGTTTGAATTCGGGCGCTTTCACGGACCGTGAAGTAACGCACGCTCCCATCGTCCTTTACAAGCATATTTTCACCGCCAGGGACACCATGACCACCCGCCTTGAGTGTCTTGGCTGGTAAATCAAGCGGGCTCCCCGTATGACCGGGGTAGACACGCGCACCGGGCTGGAACACATGATTGGGCACCTGGAACGCTGTTGGAGACTCGGGGTCCGGCAACCCTTGGATTGCATCGCGCACAGTGCGCCACGGCAAGGTAGTCCGTGGCTCTCTGGATATCCTAATCGTGGCTACACGCGCTGCAATCTTGTCCGGCATCTCCGGTCGGGAAATACGATGACGTCGCCAATATGCCCCGCTGATCCATTGCTCGTAGAGCAGAGCATCGTAGCTATGGGTCGGAGCGGGAAAGGACCACTCGATTTCTAAATCATCCCGGAATCCAATGATGAATACGCGTTCACGCTTTTGCGGCACGCCATAGTCGGCGGCATTCACCAAGGTAGGTATGACGTTATAGGTAAGCCCACTGCCTTTGCGCTTTCCGGAACTTTTCTCCATTTGCAAGCGCGCCAAATGCTCAGCCCAATCCTCATCTAAACGAGGCGGCAGTTCGGGAAACTCCAGCTGCAGTTGGATGTAGTGGAAATAGTTGGCAAAGGCTGATCGCGTCAGCCCTTTGACGTTTTCCACGATGAAAGCCTTGGGCCGCAGATGTCGGATGACCTCGACAGTGGCCGGAAACATGTCGCGGCCGTCGTGATGTGCCTTGTGCTTGCCCCCAATTGAGAATGGCTGACAAGGAGGCCCACCGGCCAGCAGTTCAATGTCCTTCGGAATCGACGACCAGTCAAACGCTCGAACATCCCCTTCATGCAAATTCCAGCCAGCCAAGATTGGGTAGCCTCGCTTCTGGTTCTCACGGACAGTGTCGCAGGCCCATTTGTCCCACTCCACTACGGCCAAATGTTCGAATCCAGCGATCTCACATCCCATCGCGAGGCCACCAGCACCAGCGAAAAGTTCAACTGATCTCATCGCGCAACTCCATTGCAAACCTCTGTTTTTTCATCCAGTAGTTTACCAGCGGCTTGCTGCGCTCCTGCTGCCAAAGCAGCTTAAATGGGAGAGGCCAAACGGAACGGAGGCAGCACCTGCTGAAGCTTCCACGAAATGTGCGCAAGTATCTCGATGCATGGCTCTTTTCAGGACGGCGCCTCGTAACCTTGTGATCAGACCAACGCAATCCACAGCAGGAATGCACTAGCGCAGACTGACCAGGATGTTTCCCACTTGCTGCAAAGTTCCTTGCAAATTGATCGAAGGCCGATCAATTTGCAAGGATGAATAGACCGGTATCCAGTGGTTTAGCGACCAGCCCCCTCTCAAGACCACCTCACGCGCTGCGTTGACCACCTAAATGCAAAGGGCTTAAAAAATAGCTCCCTCATACATCGGCAACCTCAGCATTTACGTATTTCAACCCCAACATCCCCCGCGCCTCCTGCGGCGAAGCCACCTCCCGCCCTGCATTCCGCGCGTACTCCGCCAGCTTCTCGATCAACGGCCCGTTCGAATCCGCCTTGGTCCCATCCGGCAGATAGAACGTGTCCTCCAGCCCCGTGCGCAGATGCCCGCCCAGTTCGGCCACGCGCTGGTGCACGGGCCAGATCTCGCTGCGGCCGATGACGGTGGCTTGCCAGGGAGCGCCTTTGATCTTGAGCTTGAGCAAGATGGGCAGCAGGTCCGGGTCGGCGGGCATGCCGGATTCGACGCCCATCACAAAGTTGTATTCGGGCAGGCGCTCGGTGTACATGCCGGTCTGCACATACATCTCCACGCAGCGCACGATGCCCACGTCGAAGCATTCGAACTCGGGCAGCGTGCCGGTCTCCAGCATCACGTCGATGAAGTCCTTGACCTTGGCGGGCTGGTTGTCGAACAGCATGGGCGGCCAGGCCCAGGTGCCGTTGCTGCGCACCTTCAGGTAGTTGAGCGAGCCGGCGTTGCACGCGGCCATCTCGGGGCGGGTGGCGCGCAGGCAGTCGAGCGGGCCCTGGTAGTGGGGGCCGACCACACCGGTGGTCTGGTTGATGATCAAACCCGGGCAGGCCTCGCGCATGGCTTGCACGCAGTCGCGCGCCACCTGCGGGTCCCAGCTGGGCAGGTGGCCCTTGCCGGGCTCCTGGTTGCGAAAGTGCACGTGGACCACGGCGGCGCCTGCGTCGCAGGCGCCGCGGGCTTCTTTGGCCAGTTGCTCGGGCGTGACGGGCACGTGGTGCTGGCCGGGGTCGGTCAACACGCCGGTGATGGCGCAGGTGATGATGGCTTTGTTGCTGGTGGTATGGCTGCTGGTCATGGTGCGTCTCCGAATAGCGTTACTGCTCTTGTTTCGCAATCCCTCGACCGTTCGGCCTGAGCCTGTCGAAGGCGGGGCGCCCTGGCTTCGACAGGCTCAGCCCGAACGGTTGGGGCCGAGGTGAGTTTCTGGCCCATGGCACGACTCAAATGCCTAGCTGACGTGCAGCCAGGTCTTTCATGATTTCTTCCGCACCGCCGCCGATCATCATGACTTTGACCTCGCGGTAGATGCGCTCGCTGACGGTGCCGCGCATGAAGCCCATGCCGCCCAGGATCTGCACGGCCTGGTCGGCACAGAACTGCATGGTTTGGGTGGCGTGGTTTTTCAACATGCAAACCTGCGCCACCCACTCGGGCCCGGTGCGGCTCGCATCGGCCTGCGCGGCCACGGATTCGCACCACGCGGCGGTGGACTGGATGCGCATCTGCATGTCCACCAGCTTGTGGCGGATGACCTGGTGCTCGACCAGCGCGGCGCCAAAGGTCTTGCGCTGGCGGGCCCAGGCCAGAGCTTCGTCGTAGCAGGCCTCGGCAAAGCCCAGGGCCGATGCGGCCAGGCCAAAACGTTCGCCGTTGAAGTTGGCCATGATGATCCGAAAGCCCGCGCCCTCTTCGCCCAACAGGTAGCGGGCGGGCACGCGCACGTTGTCAAACCGCAGGTGGGCGGTGTCGGAGCAGAGCCAGCCCATCTTGTCGAGTTTGCTGCGCGACAGGCCTGCGCTGTGGCCGGGGATGAGCAGCATGGAGATGCCTGCGCTGCCCTTGCTTCCTGCTTCTCCCGTTCTGACAGCTACCGTGATCCAGTCTGCGCGCATGCCGGAGGTGATGAACACCTTTTCGCCGTTGACGATGTACTCGTCGCCCTCGCGCCGCGCGGTAGTCTTGAGCTGCGCCACGTCGGACCCGCCACCGGGCTCGGTGATCGCCAGTGCGGCGATCTGCTCACCCGCCAGCACGGGCGGGATGACCTCGGCACGCACCGCGTCGCTGCCATGCGCCAGCACGGGCGGCAGGCCGATGTTGTGCGACAGCAGGCTGGCCAGCACGCCGCCGCTGGCGCCGTGGCGGCTGAGCGCGCGCCACAGCGGCAGGCGCAAGGCGTAGCTGGCGGGTGTGCCGCCGTACTGCTCGGGGTAGCCCAGGCCCAGCAGACCCAGGTCGGCCGCGTGGCGGTACAGGCTGCGGGGGAATTCACCGGCCGCGTCCCACGCGTCCACATGCGGGGCGATCTCGGCGCGGGCGAAGCGGGTGACGGTGTCGGCGAGGGCGGTGCGCTCTTCGTCGCTCACAGAAATCGCAGCGGATGGGGCGGTCATGCGGGCGCTCCTTGCGTGGCAGGTGCAAAGCGGGCCAGCACCTGGCCAGGCGACACCTGCTGGCCGGGGGCGACCAACAACTCGGCCACAGTGGCTGCGACCGGGCTGGCCAGGCTGTGTTCGAGCTTCATGGATTCGATGACCACCACCGTGTCGCCCGCCGACAGCGCCTGGCCTGCTGCCACGGGCAGCGCGACCACCTTGCCGTTGAAGGGGGCGCGCAACTCCGTCGCACCGCCCGCCGCACCCGCGCGCGCAGCGGGCTCCCACGAGGCGTCTTCCACCCAGCCGTCCACACCGCCGGTTTGCCAGTGCCAGCGCCGGGGGCCCACCGGAACGGCGCGCACGGTGTGGTCGGCATGGTGCACCTCACCCACCGCGCCGGTCTGCATGGTGGTGATGCGCACCATGCCCGCAGCCTGCGGCGCCAGCTGCAGGTGGGTGGTGCCACCCGCATGCTCCACCCACAGCCGCCCCGCGCCCAGCTCGCGCACGGCCAGCGGAACCACCTGGCCCTGGTGGCGCAGGCGCAGCGGCCGGGCCAGCGCGCAGGGCAGTTGGGCAGACGCGGCGCCCGAAGAATTTGAAGAAAAAATGACCGCTACCGCGCTCTGCACAAGCACTTTCAGCTCTATATTTGATAGCAACCCTTGTAGCTGCGCCGCATGCTCCGCGAGAAACGGCACCAGGGCATGCCCCGCGCCAAACACCGGGTGCTGCAGGCACGCTGCCAGAAACGCGCGGTTGGTGGGCAGGCCCAGCACGCGGGTGCTGTGCAGCGCACGTACCAGCGCGGCGATGGCCTCGGCCCGCGTGGGGGCGTGCACGATGAGCTTGCCCAGCATGGCGTCGTAGTGGGGCGTGACTTCGGCCCCCTCCTCTAGCGCATGGTCAAAGCGCAGCGCGCCCGGCGCAGCCCGTTCAAACGCGGTGGCGGGCGGCGCGCTGAACTGCAGCACACGGCCGGTGTGGGGGCGGAAATGCGCGTCTTCGGCACACAGGCGCACTTCGATGGCGTGGCCTTGCAGATGCACCTGATCTTGCGTGAGCGGCAGCGGCTCGCCCCGAGCCACTCGGATCTGCCACTCCACCAGGTCCAGCCCCGTGAGCGCTTCGGTCACCGGGTGCTCCACCTGCAGGCGGGTGTTCATCTCCATCAGGTAGAAATCTGGGCCGTCCAGCAGAAACTCCACGGTGCCCGCGCCCACATACCCCGCAGCCTGCGCCAGCGCCACGGCGCAGGCACCCATGCGCTCGCGCAGCGCTGCGTCCACGGCGGGGCTCGGCGCCTCTTCAATGATCTTCTGGTGGCGGCGCTGCACCGAACAATCGCGCTCGCCCAGGTGGATGCAGGCGCCGTGGGCGTCGGCAAAGATCTGCACCTCCACATGGCGCGGCTGCAGCAGCGCACGCTCGATGAGCAAGTCGCCACAGCCAAAACCCGCCAGAGCCTCCGACCGCGCACTGGCCAGTGCGGCGGGCAACTGCGCTAGGTCAGTGACCAGGCGCATGCCGCGCCCTCCCCCGCCTGCCACGGCCTTGACCATGAGGGGTGTGCCGATGCGTGCGGCCTCGGCGGCAAAGCGCTCGTCGCTCTGGTCGTCCCCCGCATAGCCGGGCAGGCAGGGCACGCAGTGCGCGACCGCCAATGCCTTCGCACCGGCCTTACTGCCCAGCGCGCGGATGGCTGCAGGCGGCGGGCCGATCCAGGTCAGGCCTGCATCCACCACGGCCTGGGCAAAGTCGGCGTTCTCGCTGAGGAAGCCATAGCCGGGGTGCACGGCATCGGCGCCGGTGGCGCGGGCTGCGGCCAACAGCTTGTCGGTGCGCAGA
Organism: Acidovorax sp. GW101-3H11; assembly: GCF_001633105.1. Classification (GTDB taxonomy): domain Bacteria; phylum Pseudomonadota; class Gammaproteobacteria; order Burkholderiales; family Burkholderiaceae_C; genus Acidovorax. The sequence goes on along the minus strand of NZ_LUKZ01000009.1, from coordinate 137,701 downwards.
TAGGTGTCGGCGCTGGCTGCGCCGCCCAAAGCGACGGCCTGGGTGGCTTCGCGCACGTGCAGGGCGCTGGCATCGGGGTCGGAGTAAACCGCGACCGTTTCGATGCCCATGCGGTGGGCGGTGTGAATGATGCGGCGGGCGATCTCTGATCGATTGGCTATGAGAATTTTCTTCATGAGTTCGCACTCCACGGCGGCACCTTGCGTGCGGCAAATGCAGCCAGCCCTTGCGGAGCCTCGGGCCCGCGCAGCGCCTGCGCAAAGGCGATGGCGGCGTCATCGAGCAGCGCGGGCAATGGCTTATCTGGCTGGGCCAGCAGCAAACGTTTGGTGGCGGCTACGGCTTGGGGTGCGGCGGCGGTGTGGCGTGCGATGGCAGCCCGTACAGCAGCATCCATGTCACCCTCCACCACGTCATCGACCAGGCCCAAGCGCTGGGCGGTAGCGGCATCCCAGCGCTCGCCCGTCAGCAAACACCGCCGCGCCGCTGCAGGGCCCAGGCGCTGCACCACAAACGGCGCGATCTGCGCGGGCACGATGCCCAGCGTGACCTCGGGCGTGGCGAACTGAGCGCTGGCATGGGCTAGCACCTGGTCGGCGCAGCACACCAGGCCAAAGCCGCCGCCCATCGCAGCACCTTCCACCGCCACGATGAGCCACTGCGGCAGCGCGCACAGTGCCTGCAGCAGCGCGCCAAAGCGGCGGTTCAGCGGCACCAGCGGGTCGTCCTCACCAGAAGCCAACGGCTGTCCGATGGTCTTGGCAAAACCGCCCAGGCTGCCACCTGCGCAGAAGTGCCCACCGGCACCGCGCAACACCACGCCACGCAGGTCGGCATCGGCCGCAGCGCGCTCGCATGCGGCCAGCAGGGCATCCACCATCGCCTCCGACAGGGCATTGCGGCTGGCGGGGTCATTCAGCGTCCATGTTTCAACGCTGCCGCTGGGCAGCGGCACGCGGTCGATGAGCAAAGAGGCAGGGGTCATTTCAGTGATCCATTGCGCGCGCGCAGCGGGCTGCATTCACTCCCTCTCCCCTCGCGGGAGAGGGCCGGGGAGAGGGGGTCTTGGACTGGGGCACGGCGCAAGTTCACCCCCTCTCCCCAACCCCTCTCCCACGAGGGGCGAGGGGCTAGACGGCGAGCACCGCGTACTTCTGAGGAGAACCAGTGGTTCGTCATACCGGTCGTTTCGCAATGCCCATCAGCTTGGCAAGAATGCCCAGCATCACTTCATCCGCGCCCCCGCCGATGGACGCCAGCCGCCCGTCGCGGTACATGCGCGAGACCTTGTTCTCCAGCGTGTAGCCCATGCCGCCCCAGAACTGCAGGCAGGTGTCGGGCACCTCGCGGTTCAGGCGGCCAGCCTTGAGCTTGGCCATGCTGGCCAGCTCCAGCACGTCCTGCCCGTTCACATACAGGTCGCAGGCGCGGTAGGTGAGTGCACGCAGCGCTTCGACCTCGGTCTTGAGCTCGGCCAGCTTGAACTGCACCCACTGCTGGTCGGCCAGCGTGGCGCCAAACAACCTGCGCTCTTGCGCGTAGTCGATGGTCCACTGGATGCAGTGGTTCAGCGATTCAAGCGTGCTGGCGGCGCACCACAGACGCTCCTCCTGGAACTGCTGCATCTGGTAGATGAAGCCCTGCCCTTCGGCACCGATGCGGTAACGCTGTGGCACGCGCACTTCGTCAAAATAGATCAGGCCCGTGTCGCTGCTGTGCATGCCGATCTTGCGGATCTTCTGCGCCACCTCGATGCCCTTGGTGAGCTTGCCGCCGGGGCCATCGCGCATGGGCACCATCACCAGGCTCTTGTTCTTGTGCACAGGCCCTTCGCCCGTGTTCACCAGCATGCACATCCAGTCGGCCTGCAGGCTGTTGGTGATCCACATCTTCTGGCCGGTGATCACGTAGTCGTCGCCGTCCTTGCGCGCCACGCTCTTGATGCCCGACACATCGCTGCCCGCCGCAGGCTCGCTCACGCCGATGCAGCCCACCATGTCGCCCGCAATCGCAGGGGCCAGAAAGTTGCGCTTGAGTTCTTCGCTGCCATAGCGCGCCAGCGCCGGGGTGCACATGTCGGTCTGCACGCCGATGGCCATGGGCACGCCGCCGCAGTGGATGTGGCCCAGCGCCTCGGCCATGGCCAGGCTGTACGAATAGTCCAGGCCCTGGCCGCCGTATTCCTCGGGCTTGCACAGGCCCAGCAGGCCCAGGTTGCCCATCTTCTTGAAGACCTCGTGCGCGGGGAAGATCTCGGCCGCCTCCCACTCGTCCACATGGGGGTTGATCTCTTCGTCGATGAAGCGCTTGAGGGTCTTCTGGATCTCGCGGTGCTCGTGTGTGAACTGCATGGTGCTTGTCTCCTGCTGTTGCGTTTGTGTGTTTGTGTGCCTGCAAACCTCGATCACGAAAGCTGAAACTGCCCCAGCGGCTGGGGCCGCCCGTTGAGCACCAGCTCCACCTGGTGCGCGCCGGGGTAGTGGGTGCGTGTGGTCATCTGCTGCAGCGACAGTGTCTTGCCCACGGCCACGGTGGCGCCGGGGGCTATGTCCAGCGTTTGCAGCTTGAACACCTTGGGCGCCGTGCCGCCGTGGGCCTTGACGTAATGCACTTTGAGGTCGGCCAGCACGCGCTGGGGCTGGGGTGTGGGGTTGTGCAGCTCGGCTTCGATGCGCACCTTGTCGCCGATGCGCGCACGGGCGGGCAGCACGCGCGCGGCCCGCACATCCAGCGCCACGGCATGGCCCACGCCCAGGGCATCGAGCGCAGCGGCGTCGCCGCGTTTGATAAGAAAACGCAGGCCGTGGCGCACCAGGGCTTCACGCGGTGCGGGTGCGCCCTGCAGCCAGGTGCGCGCGGTGCCTACGGCGAGGTCGGGGTGGTCCTTGGCGATATCGCCCAGGTGGTTGGCGACCGAGCGGCGCACGTAGGACGATGGGTCGTCCTTGAGCGCGTCGAGCAACGGCAGGGCCAGCTGCGGGTCCTTTTGGAACGCGGGCAAGCGCGGCGCCCAGGGCAGGCGGGGCCGCGTGCCTTCGCTCACCAGACGGCGCACATGGGCGTTGTCGTCCTGCGCCCAGTCGCGCAGCCGCGCAAGCGTGGCGCCCTGGTGGTGCAGCAGGTAGGGGCGAATGCAGAACTCGGCCGTAAAGCGCTGGGTGAGCGCGTGCTGCGCGGCCATGGCCGCCTCGAAATGCGGCAGGCCGTGTTTGCCGATGTAGATGCTGTGCGGCAGGTACAGGAAGGCGCTGTAGGGGCGGTCACCCGCATCGGGCTCACCGGCGGCATCGATGCCCATCGGCGGGTCCATCGATTCGACCAGCACACCCAGCGCGCGTGGCACGTCTTGCGGCAGGTGGGCCTGCAGGGCCTGCGCAATGCGCTGGCCGCGTGCCATCAGCTTCAGCGATTCGTAGCCGGGCTCTACCTGCTGCAGAAATGCAGTGGTATCGAACTTGCGCCACGCGCGCCGCACCATGGCAGCGATGCGCGGCGGCACGGAATCATTGAGCAGGTGTTTGAGAGGCTCGGCCATCGGGGAGATTGCGTGCGAAGCGCTTACATCCGCGCCACGCCAAAGCTCAGGGGCCGCAGCGTGCGGGCCTGGGCCTCGGCGCAGGTGTCCAGGCAAAACGCCAGCACGGCGCGCGTGTCGCGCGGGTCGATCACGCCGTCGTCCAGCAGCAGGCCGCTGGTGTAGAACACATCGGCCTGGGCCTCGAACATGGCGACGATCTTGTCGAACTGGGCCTGCGACTCGGCCGGGTCGGGCGTGATGCCTTTGCGCGCGAGCGCTGCCTCGGTCACGATCTGCATGGTGCGCGCCGCCTGCTCGCCGCCCATCACCGCCGTCTTGGCACCGGGCCAGCTGAACAGGAAGCGCGGCGCATAGCCCCGCCCGCACATGCCGTAGTTGCCCGCGCCAAAACTGGCGCCGCACTGGATGGTGATCTGAGGCACGGTGGCGTTGGTCACGGCCTGGATCATCTTGCTGCCGTGCTTGATCATGCCGCCCTGCTCGCTGTCCTTGCCCACCATGTAGCCCGTGGTGTTCTGCAGGTAGATGATGGGGTGGCCCAGCTGGCACATCCACTGGATGAAGTGCGTGGCCTTGTTGGCACCCGCCACGTCGATGGGACCGTTGTTGCTGATGAAGCCGACGGCATGCCCGCCGATGTGGCCCTGCGCGCACACCGTAGCCATGCCGTAGCGGGCCTTGAACTCCAGCAATTCCGAGCCATCGACCAGCCGCGCCATCACCTCGCGCATGTCCACGGGCTGGCGCAGGTCGGCAGACATCAGGGACAGCAGGTCGTCTGCGGGCAAGAGAGGTACAGGCGCGCTGGGTCGCCGGGGCATGTTCCAGCCCAGCTGCGCGACCACATCGCGCGCCAGGCCAATGGCCTCGCGGTCGTCCTGGGCCAGGTATTCGCCCAAACCGGACACAGCGGTGTGCATCTCGGCTCCGCCCAGTTCTTCTTCCGTCGCGATCTCGCCCGTGGCAGCCTTGAGCAGCGGTGGCCCGGCCAGAAAGGCGCGCGAGCGGCCCTGCACCATGATGACCACATCCGACAGCCCCGGCATGTAAGCACCGCCTGCGGTGCCCGAGCCGTGCTGCACGGTGATCACCGGAATGCCCGCCGCCGACAGCCGCGCGAGGTTGCGGAACAGTGTGCCGCCGTGCACGAAGCCCTCCACCCGGTAGCGCATGAGGTTGGCGCCCGCGCTCTCCACAAGGTGGATGAACGGCAAGCGGTTTTGCAGCGCGATCTCCTGCACGCGCAAGATCTTTTCCAGCCCCATGGGCTGGATCGCCCCCGCCTCGATGCCCGAATCGCTGGCCACCACCATGCAGCGCACACCGCTGACAAAACCAATGCCCGCGACCATGCCGCCACCGGGCACGGACTTCTCGGGGTCTTTCACATCCTGCAGGTAGCCCGCCAGCGTGCACAGCGGAAGCCAGGGCGCACCGGCATCCAGCAGCAGCGCCACGCGCTGGCGCGGTAGCAGCTGGCCGCGTTTTTCAAACTGGGGGAGCGAGCGGGCCGAGGCGGCGGCGGCACGCTCTTCCAACGCGCGCAGGGCATCCAGGCGGGCCTGCAGCGCTGCGCGGCGCTGCGTGGCCTCGGCGCTGCCTGGGTTGAATCGGGAGGTGAAGACGGCAGTCATGCGGCCTCGGTCTTGGGGGTATGGGAAGGTGCAAACACCTGCGGCACCTGCGCGCGGTGAAAGCCGTCAAACGGCCGCACGGCCGGGTGTGCTGCGGCGGTGGCACCGGGCGGGCGCTGCGGCCAGCCCATGCGCACCTGGGGCCGTGCGCCATCCACCCGCAGCGTGGTGCCGCTGATGAAGCTGGCTGCCGGGCTGAGCAAAAAGGTGATGGCCGCCGACACCTCGGCCTCGTTGCCAAAACGGCCGAGCGGCACCGTGCGCGGCATGGCGCGCAGCATGTCTGCCGCCTCGGGCGGGTAGTTGTCCATGCCGCTGGAGGCGATGTAGCCCGGCGCCACGGCGTTCACGCGCACACCGCTGTGCGCCCATTCCAGCGCAGCCGTTTCCGTCAAGCTGACCATGCCCGCACGGGCAGCCCCACTGTGCCCCATGCCAGGCATGGAGCCCCACATGTCGGCCACGATGTTGACGATGGAGCCTCCGTGCTGCGCCATCCACTGCCGGTAGAACTCTCGCGCCATCAAAAAGCCGCCGGTGAGGTTGGTGTGCAGCACCGCCTCCCAGCCCTTGGCGCTGATGGATTCGAGCGGCGCCATGAACTGCCCGCCCGCGTTGTTGACCAGCGCATCGATGCGCCCCTGCGCAGCAACGATCTGCTGCACCAGCGCCACCACGCCTTCTTCGGATCGGATGTCGCACACCTGGCACGACACGCGGCCACCATCGGCGGTGATCTCTTCGGCCACGGCCAGCAGCTTTTCAGGCTTGCGCCCCACCAGCACCACATGCGCGCCCAGGTGCGCCAGCTCATGCGCCGTGCAACGGCCTATGCCCGAGCCACCGCCGGTGACCACCACCACCTGCCCCTGGAACAGGCCCGGAGCAAACACTGACTGGTAGGCGTTGCGCGCTGTGGGGGCCATGGTGACTCTGCCTTGATGGGGTTGTTTGTTATGAACGGATGAACAAGGCGAGTGCCTCGTCGGTGAGCGCGTCGAGCGACTTGCCCTTCTTGGGCGAGAACCACTGCACCGCCCAGTTAAGCGCCCCGAAGATGAACAGCCGCGCCACACCGGGCTCGGCCTGCAGCGCGCCCTGCTGTGCCAGCGCTTCCAGCACGGGCATCCAGGTGGCCTCGTAGCTGTCCTTGATGCGGGCAATGCCCTTGCGCTGCGCAGGCGTGAGCGAACGCCACTCGTAAAGCATCACAGGGATGAAGCTGCTGCGGGGCCCGAGCAGGATCTCGAAGTGGTGGCGGATGAGTATGTGCAGCTGCTCGCGCGGTGTGGCCGTGGCGGGCAGTGCATCCAGTGCCTGCTGCTGGCTTTGTGTGGCCATGGTCATGCCCTCGCTCATCACGGCGTAGAGCAGCGCGCTTTTGCTTTCGAAGTGGTAGAAGGGCGAGCCGCTGTGCATGCCTGCGGCCGCTGCAATGTCGCGCGTGCTGGTGGCGGCGAAGCCCTGGGTGCGGAAGAGCTTGGCGGCGCCGTCCATGAGCTTGCGGCGGCGGTTGCCGTCGTCGAGTTCCTCGGCGGTCTTGCGGGGGCGGCCACGGGGGCGGCGGGTGGTGGTGGCCTCTGTGGTGGCTGCGTTGGCGTCGGAGGAGGCTACGGCCTTGCTGCGGGAGCGGGCCGGGGGGGTCTTGGGAGCGGGGGCGATGGCGCTGGTGCGCGGCACGGGTGAATCCATGCGGGCACGATAGCAAACCTGTTTATTTTTAGCAAGCAAGTGCTTGGTAAAAATAAATCATCCGACTGTGCGTTGCTTTGGTTGGCTGAATTTTCGGATATTTTTGGCCTCTTGCGCCTTTCCATCAAGCGCTGGTAGCTATTGTTTTTATAGTCATCCCAGCTTTCAACTGCCGTTTGGGCTGAGATTTTCGCAGCCTCGTCGTGCTGGGGTTGGGGGCGGAGGCCGGGGGGTGCGCCCGGCGGCGCAGTAACTTTCTTTCGCGTCGCCGAAAAAAAGTCACCAAAGAAAGGGCGACCCTACACGCTGCGTCCCTCCGCTTCGCTGCGGGCAACCTGCGGTGCTCGGGCGTGGGGCGCGCCGTGGAACTCGCTTTGCGCTGCGCGCGCCGCTCGGACAACCACGGCGAGTCAGAGCACGAAGCACGCGCGCTCCGACGCGCGTGCCGCCCCACGCCCTGCGCTCCTCGGCGCATCGCGAAGGGAACCCGCGAATCGGACATCCACACGGGCCATCGCTGCGCTCGGCCCCGCCTGCGCAGCGCGTGGCGCTTGCGCCCGCGAGAGGGGGCCGAGCGAAGCAAAGGCCCGTGGGGCTGTTCGGCTGTCCACCCCCTGCTGGCTGCGCCTGCGGCGGGGCGGTTGTGGGGTGGCATGGGCGTCGAAGCGCCCATGCTTCGTGAACTGACTCGCCGCAGTTGTCCGAACGGAGCTGCGAAGCAGCGCAGTGAGTTCTGCGGCGCACCCCGCAACCGCCCCGCCGCAGGTTTGCCCCGTAGCAAAGCGCAGGGGTCGCAGACTGGGGGTCGCCTTTCTTTTGGGTACTTTTCTTTGGCGAAGTGTATGGACCGGACACATGGTTAACAGGTGTGCGGGGACATGGTTTACAGATTTGATTTAACGGCTTCGGTGTCAGTCAGGTCAATCACCAGACAGCGGTGATGCGCGAAGAACACTTCAAAGCAACCGTCCTTGTCCTGCTTGGGCCGGATACCCACCTTATGGTGCTGCAGGGCGTTGCTCAGCTTGTAGCTCCTTCCCCTGAATCTCAGGACCCCGTTCCAGCCGACCGTACTCACCTCGTCTTCACTGCTGTACTCGGGCTG
>NZ_LUKZ01000009.1:0-128868 GCF_001633105.1 Acidovorax sp. GW101-3H11 | reverse complement strand
GAGCCCTCTTGCCTTGCCAGTTCAACGAATTCCTGTCTCAGGTTCATGGTGTTGCAAGCCTTCCATGGCATAGCGACCTCCGGCGAAGTTCACCGAAAGTGTTAACCATGTCCCCGCACACCTGTTAACCATGTGTCCGGTCTGAACAGCGAAGCAAAGAACAAGTACCTCGGCCGCCGGGCCGAGACCCGGCTTCCGCACTAAAACCAAGCACGCCCAAACTTCGATAGGCTCAGCTCAAACAGCAGGCGGAAACTCGAAAACTACAAAAAACAATGGCTGCCAGCACTTGATAGACAGGCGCCAGCAGCCAAAATGACCAAGACCCAAGGACTCAGAGTGCGCCGAAATCCGGTCGGTGCTTTTAGCGAAACCGCCGTCGGCCTGCTCCGCAGTCCGCACCGCTCACGCGGCGACCGGATTTCAGACAGCGCTGAAATCGGGACGGCGCTTCTCCATAAACGCCGAGAACGCTTCCCGGGCCGCAGGCTCGCGCAACATGCGCCCAAAGCTCTCACCCTCTTCCGCCATCACCTCCAGCACCTTCGCCGTCTGCCCACCCTTCATCAACCGCTTGGTTTCGATGAGCGACGACAGCGGCTTGGCCGCCAGCTTCTTTGCCTGGGCCTGGGCATAGGCATTGCACTCCGTCGGTGGCACCACACGGTTCACCAGGCCCACCTCCAACGCAGCCTCGGCCATGAAAGGCTCTCCCAGCAGCAGCGCTTCGGCCGCGCGGTGATACCCCAGCATCTGCGGCACCAGCAGACTCGACGCCGCCTCGGGGCACAGGCCCAGGTTGACGAAGGGCATGGAGAACGCCGCGTTGTCGCCCGCATAGACCAGATCGCAGTGGAACAGCATGGTGGTGCCGATGCCCACGGCCGGGCCGCAGACCGAAGCGATCACGGGCTTGGGGAAGGTGGCGATGCCGCGCAGAAAACGGAACACGGGCGAGTCCTGCGTGGCAGGCGGCTGCTGCAGAAAGTCGCCGATGTCATTGCCCGCGCTGAAGATGGCCACGTCGCCCTGAAACACCACCACACGCACGCTGGCATCGGCCTTGGCAGCATCGAGCGCATCGGCCATGGCCGCATACATGTCGCGAGTGATGGAGTTCTTCTTGTCCACGCGGTTGAAGGTGATGGTGGTCACGCCCGCTTCGGTGTGGGCAAGGATGTCTTGGGTGGCTTCGGTCATGGTGGTGAAGGCTCCGGGGTCTGATGGATTGGGACGAAAGGAATGGTGCACGGCACAGAGCAACAGGCCGACTTCCTATTCCTTGTAGTAAACGATCTGGTGGCTGGTGGCCAGCATGGTGCCCGCTTCGTTCCACAGCTGCACGGTCTGGTCGAAGAAGCCGTTGCGAAACTCCTGACCACGCGCCTGGCCGAGCAGGAAACCTGTGCCCGTGGCCTGCAGCTGCTCTGCCGTGGCATGGAAGTACACCGTGATCGACACCGTGCCCGCAGGCACCTGGCGCGCACGGCGCAGCCACACGCGGGGGAAGAAGACATCGACCAGGGCAGACAGCGCCACAAAATCGAGCGGGCGCGGGGGGGTGTCGCGCATCCACAGCTGCGTGAGGCTGTGGTCGCCACTGCCGTCCCAGGTGCGCGGGATGAAGCCGGCAATGGGGCGCATCTCGTAGCGGTTGAGCCACTCCACAGCACCCAATGGGGCGACGATGGCCTTCTGTTCTGCGGGGGGAGGCACCTGCGGCATGGGCACATCGCCCACGCTCCAGGTCTCGCGGCGCACGGCCGTGACGGCGGTGGCGGTGGTGGCGACCACCTGCGCACCGTCGGCACCGGCCTGCAGGATGGACAGCGTCCAGTGCTGGGTGGAGCGGTTGGTGCGCACAGGCGTGGCCTGCACGGTAAACGCACCAGCGGTCAAAGCGCCCGCATAGTTGACGGTGAGCGACAGCGGATCGCCCAGCCGGTCCGGGTGCTGCAGGATGGCCTGCAGCAGTGTGGCGGCGGTGATGCCACCAAACGGGCCCACCATGTTCCAGTAGCCGGGGTGGGTCTGCCCTTCGTACTGGCCCACTGCGGCGGACGAGGCCGTCAGCTGCAGCGCTTCGTCCAGCGGGTGAGCAACAGAGGACGAAGACGAAGACGTGGATGAAGAGGAAGTCATGCTGCGAGTGTGCCGCGAAACAACCGCTCAGGCCGTCGTACCGGTGACTTCGCCATGGGGCATTCCGCCGCCGCCCAGGGCGACCAGTGCAGCCGCTGCTCGCGGCCACAGACTTTGGCGGAACTGGTCACGAAAGAACCCGAAGTGCCCGATGCGCCGCACCTGCAGGTCGGCCGGCGTGATGCTCTCCACCTGGCGCTCGGTGTTGGCGTACAGGTTCACCAGGTTGTGCGTGCCGCGCAAGGTCATCAGCTCGTCGTCCGCCATCGACAGCGCCAGCACCGGGAACCGCACTGCGCCATAACTCTGCGCCACTGCAGGCCCCTCGGCGCCCACCATGTAGGCAGGATGAAGACACCAGCGCCGCCACTGCAGGATCACCCCCGCAGGCAGGTCGCCCACCTTCTTGAGCGTGCGCCCCGGAAAGTACCCGCACAGCCGCGTGGCCAGCGGCACCAGCACCCACCAGAAATACGGAACGATGCGCTTGAGCTGCGGCGCGTTGTCGCGCCAGTAACCGCTGCCTGCGGCCACGCTGAGCAGGCCCGCCACCTGCTCGGGCTTTTTCAGCAAGCCCGGCAACTGCGCACCCAGGCTGTGGCCCAGCAAATACAGCGGCTGCGACGGCAGCGCGGCCTTGGCGGCTGTGATCACTGCCTCGTAGTCCTCCGCCCAATCGAACAGATCCGCCTTCACATCGCGCATGGCGCCCTGCAGCGAATCGCCGTGGCCGCGGTAGTCAAACGTAGTGACCCGAAACCCCTGCTGCGCCATCCACAGCGCAAAGGCCTCGTAGAACGCCTGCCGCACCCCCATCGCGCCGCCGATGACGACGCTGGCGCGCGGAGCGCCCTCGGGCTCGTAAACACGCAGCGCCAAAGACACTGCACCGTTGACCTGCAAGGTTTGCTTGTCCATGTCTGTCTCCTTGTTTCGAAACCGATCTGCGCCGGCTTGAAGAAAAGAAACTATCGCTGAAGGCTAGGCCCTGGCTTCGACAAGCTCAGCCCGAACGGGTGGGGTTGAGGTCAGATCCAAAATCTTCCCGCCCCGGTTCCCCATGCCTTCACCCCCCGCCCTCCAGGGCGTAGCGAGCGGGATCAGCTGCTAGGCGGACGGAGCACAGGAACCGGAACGTACTTCCTGTACGTGAGGATTCCGAGCACCGCCCAACGACGCAGATGGCCCGCGCAGTAGCCAGTTACAAAGCCTCGATGATGCCGGCGGCGCCTTGGCCGGTACCTACACACATCGTGACCATGCCGTACTTCAGCTTGTGGCGACGCAGTGCGTGCACCACCGTAGCCGCCCGAATCGCACCGGTCGCCCCAAGCGGATGCCCCAGCGCAATCGCGCCGCCCATGGGGTTCACGTTCGCTGGGTTCAAGCCCAGCGTGTTGATCACCGCCAGCGACTGCGCCGCAAACGCTTCGTTCAACTCATACCAGCCAATGTCATCGCTCTTGAGACCCGCGTAACGCAAGGCTGCCGGAATCGCTTCGATAGGGCCAATGCCCATGATCTCAGGCGGCACGCCACGCGCCGCGTAGCTCACAAAGCGCGCGAGGGGCGTCAGGCCAAACTGCTTCACCGCCTTTTCGCTGGCCACGATGAGGGCGCCCGCGCCATCGCTGGTCTGCGAGCTGTTGCCCGCCGTGACGCTGCCGCGCGCCGCGAACACGGGCTTGAGCTTGGCCAGGCCTTCCAGGGACGTGTCGGGGCGCGGGCCTTCGTCCAGGCTCACGGTGCGGCGCTTTTCCACCACTTCGCCCGTGGCGAGGTTGGGTGAACGCTCCACAACTTCGAAGGGGGTGATTTCGTCGGTGAACTCACCGGCCTTTTGCGCCTTGATGGCACGCAGGTGGGATTCGAGGGCGAACGCGTCCTGCGCTTCGCGGCTGATCTTCCACTGCTGGGCGACTTTTTCTGCGGTCAAACCCATGCCGTAGGCAATGCCCACGTCTTCGTCACGCGCAAACACTTCGGCGTTGAACGATGGCTTGTTGCCGCCCATGGGCACCAGGCTCATGGATTCGGCGCCACCGGCGATCAGCACATCGGCCTCGCCCACGCGGATGCGGTCGGCAGCCATCTGCAACGCGGTGATGCCGGATGCGCAGAAGCGGTTCACGGTCACGCCGCCCACGGGATGGTTGAACGCCAGGCCCACGGCGATACGGGCCATGTTCATGCCTTGCTCGCCTTCGGGGAATGAGCAGCCGATGATCGCGTCTTCAATCGCCTTGGGGTCCAGCGTGGGCACCTGCAGCATGGCGCTCTTGATCGCTGCGACCAGCAGGTCGTCAGGCCGGGTGTTCTTGAAATAACCGCGGCCCGAGCGCCCGATGGGTGTGCGCGTGGCGGCGACGATGTAGGCGTCCTGGACTTGTTTTTGAGCCATGGTGAAACTCCTTCAATTCTTGGGGGGGCGGCTGGAAGGAACCCAGGCCCACGTAAATACACATTCGACCGGCTCCACACCGGCTTCGTCGGTCACGGTGACCTTCACCTGCACCTCGCCCTTGTCGCTGGCCAACATGGCGGCGCGCTGCTCGGCGGTCAGCGTGGCCACGGCTTTGAGGCCGCCCGTGGCGCGCTTCTTGAACGCCATGCTCAGCTCCTTGGCCAGCGGCAGGCAGTCGTCGCGCACGTTCATGCCCACGACCATGCCGGTGGCCGTTTCGGCCAGCAGGTTCATGGCCGAGGCGTGCACACCACCAATGTGGTTTTGCACACGATGCTCGTTGGCAAGATGCACTTCGACCCGCTCGGGCGTGAGCGACACGAACTTCACCCCGGCCGTACCGGTAAAGGGCACAGCCCGGCGCAGGATGATGTTCTGTACAAAGCCACGCATGAAGGCGGGGGCCTCGTCCAGGCGCATCAGCGAGCGCTGCAATTTGTTGGGGGCGTGTTCGCTCATGTCGGTCTACCGGTTATCCATCGACGTCCGGATCAGTTGCGAACCGGCTTGCCGGTGGACAACATGCCCAGGATGCGCTCATGCGTCTTGGGCTGGGCGATCAGGTGACAGAACACCTTGCGCTCCAGCGTGAGCAGGTATTCCTCGCTCACCATCGAGCCGGCATCTACATCGCCGCCACAGACCACCTCGGCGATCATGGCGCCGATCTTGAAGTCATAGGCGCTGATAAAGCCGCCGTCGCGCATGTTCACCAGCTGCGCCTTGATGGTGGCCAGGCCGCTGCGGCCTGCCACGGGGAACAGGCGCTTGTGGGGTGCACACCAGCCGCTGGCGGCCATGGACTTGGCTTCGTTGATGGCCACGAACAGCAGCTCGTCCTTGTGGGGGACGATCACGTCGCCGTCCAGCAGGAAGCCCAGCTTGCGCGACTCCAGCGCGCTGGTGCCCACCTTGGCCATGGCGGCGGCGGTGAAGCCTTCGGTCAGGAAAGGCAGGATGTCCTTGGATGTGGAAGCTGCCATGTTCTCGGCCGCGCGGCGGGCGATGTAGGTCAGACCGCCCGCGCCGGGCACCAGGCCCACGCCCACTTCCACCAGGCCGATGTAGCTTTCCATGTGGGCCACACGCTTGGCCGAGTACACGGCCAGCTCGCAGCCACCGCCCAGCGCCATGCCGTGGATGGCTGCGACGACAGGCACCTGGGCGTAGCGGATGCGCATCATCAGGTTTTGCAGTTCCTGCTCGATGCTTTCCACCGCATCGGCACCGCCGACCATGAACGCAGGCATGGTGGCTTCCAGGTCAGCGCCCACGCTGAACGGCGCGTCACCGGACCAGATGACCATGCCCTGGTATTCGGACTCGGCCAGCTCCAGCGCTTCCATCAGCGCTTCCATCACTTCGGGGCTGATGGCGTGCATCTTGTTCTTGATGCTGGCGATGAGCACCTGGCCGTCGAGCGTCCAGGTGCGCAGGGCTTTCGATTCAGCAATGGTCGTGCCAGCGGTGCGCCAGTCGGGCAGGCTGGTTTCGCCCAGCAGGGCCTCGGGGAAGATCTGGCGCTCGTACACGGGCAGCTGTCGGCGGGGCACAAACTTGTTCTGCGATGCGCTCCACGAGCCTTGTGCGGTGTGCACGCCAGCGGCTTCGGCCACGGGGCCCTTGAAGACCCACTCGGGCAGCGGCGCTTTGCACAGCGCCTTGCCGGCGTCGATGTCTTCCTGGATCATCTTGGCGACTTCCAGCCAGCCTGCCTCCTGCCACAGCTCGAAGGGGCCCTGCTTCATGCCAAAGCCCCAGCGCATGGCCTGGTCCACATCGCGGGCGTTGTCGGCAATGGTGCCCAGGTGCACGGCGGCGTAGTGGAAGCTGTTGCGCAGAATGGCCCAGAGGAACTGGCCGGGCGCACCTTCGGCGTTGCGCAGCAGGCGCAGGCGCTCGGCGGCGGGCTTCTTGAGCATGCGGCTGTACACCTCGTCGGCCTTCTGGCCGGCGGGCACGTACTCTTCGCTGTCCAGCTCAAAACGCATCACATCGCGGCCGACCTTCTTGAAGAAACCGGCCTTAGCCTTCTGACCCAGGTTGCCCAGCTCGAGCAGCTTTTTCAGCACGGCGGGCGTGCCAAAGCTTTCGTAGAACGGATCGGTCTCGATGCTCAGGTTGTCCTGCAGCGTCTTGATCACGTGGGCCATGGTGTCCAGGCCCACCACGTCGGCAGTGCGGAAGGTGCCGCTGGATGCACGGCCGAGCTTCTTGCCCGTGAGGTCGTCCACCACGTCGTAGGTCAGGCCAAAGTTCTCGACTTCCTTCATCGTGGCCAGCATGCCCGCAATGCCCACGCGGTTGGCCACGAAGTTGGGGGTGTCGTGTGCGCGCACCACGCCCTTGCCCAGGCCGCTGGTGACAAAGGCTTCGAGCTGGTCCAGCACTTCTGGCTGGGTGGTGGGCGTGTTGATCAGCTCCACCAGCGTCATGTAGCGCGGGGGATTGAAGAAGTGGATGCCGCAGAAACGGGGCTTGATGCTCTCGGGCAGCACTTCGCTCAATTTGGTGATCGACAGGCCCGAGGTGTTGGACGCCAGGATGGCGTGCTTGGCCACGTGGGGCGCGATCTTCGTGTAGAGGTCGAGCTTCCAGTCCATGCGCTCGGCAATGGCCTCGATCACGAGGTCGCATTCCTTGAGCAGGTGCATGTGCTCTTCGTAGTTGGCCTGCTGGATCAGCGCCGCATCATCGGCCAAGCCCAGGGGCGAGGGCTTGAGCTTCTTCAGGCCTTCGACGGCCTTGGTGACGATGCCGTTCTTGGGGCCTTCCTTCGCAGGCAGGTCGAACAGCACCACGGGCACCTTCACGTTGACGAGGTGGGCGGCAATCTGCGCGCCCATCACGCCTGCGCCGAGCACGGCGACTTTTTTCACTTGGAATCGGGACATGGGTTGGGTTCCTGGTTGAGGCGTTGCGCAACACCGCAGGGGGCGCGCAAGGCCACGGGAGTGGGGTTTACTGGACGCGGATCCAGGTTTGCGTGCGGCCAAACGGGCCGATGGAGCCCCGCACTTCGAGCTTCTTGCCGCCCTCGACGGGGGTCATGCGCAGGGTGTAGTTGCGGCCGTTCTCGGGGTCGAGAATCTTGCCGCCTTCCCACACCTCTTTGCCGTCGGCCTTCTTGGCGCCACGGATGATCTCCAGGCCCAGGATGGGCTTGCCCTTGCGGTCATCCGAGCATTCATCGCAGACCTCGTCGGGCTTGGCGTCTTTGGACAGGCGCTTTTCCAGCGCCCCGTTCAGCACACCGCCGCCGGTGTCGCGGATGCGGATTTCAGCCTTGGCTTCGCCGGTCTTGTCGTCGATGTTGCGCCACAGGCCCTCGGGCGTCGCCTGTGCCCAGACAGGCACCGACGACGCTACAAAAACAATAGCTGCTACCGCTTTATACATAGGCGCTCCGTGCCAAAAAAGCTTGAAATCCGCAGGTCTACCGATCAGGCCAGGGCCAGATCCGTGTCCATCAACACCTTGCTGCCAGCACGGGCCGTGCGCATCAGCGTGACGGTCTCGGGGAACAGCTTGGCAAAGTAGAAGCGCGCGGTCTGCAGCTTGGCGCCGTAGAACGGGTCGGTGTTGCCAGCGGCGATCTCACGCAGCGCGACCTGGGCCATGCGGGCGAACAGGTAGCCGAACACCAGGTGGCCGGCCACGCGCAGGTAGTCCACAGCGGCGGCGCCCACTTCGTCGGGGTTCTGCATGCCCTTGAAGCCGATCTCGGTGGTGAACTTGGTCATCTGGTCGCCCAGCATGGCCACGGGGTTGATGAACTCGGCCATCTTCTCGTTCACGCCTTCTTCTTCCACCAGCTTGCCGATCAGCTTGCCCAGCTTCTTGAGTGTGGCGCCGTTGTTGCCCAGGATCTTGCGGCCCAGCAGGTCCAGCGACTGGATGGTGTTGGTACCTTCATAGATCATGTTGATGCGGTTGTCGCGCACGTACTGCTCCATGCCCCATTCTTTGATGAAGCCGTGGCCGCCGAAGACCTGCATGCAGGCGTTGGTGGAGATGTGGCCGTTGTCGGTGATGAAGGCCTTCACGATGGGCGTGAGCAGCGCCACCATCTCTTCGGATTCGGCACGCACCTTTTCATCGGGGTGGCTGTGCACCTTGTCCAGCAGCAGCGTGCAGAAGATCTGCAGCGCGCGGCCGCCTTCGGCATACGCCTTGGCGGTGAGCAGCATCTTGCGCACGTCGGGGTGCACGATGATGGGATCGGCGTCCTTGTCCTTGGCCTTCACGCCCGACAGGCTGCGCATCTGGATGCGGTCCTTGGCGTAAGCCAGCGCATTTTGGTACGCCACTTCGGTCAGGCCCAGCGACTGGTTGCCCACGCCCAGGCGGGCGGCGTTCATCATGACGAACATGGCAGCCAGGCCCTTGTTGGGCTGGCCCACCATGGTGCCGATGGCGCCGTCGATGGCGATCTGCGCGGTGGCGTTGCCGTGGATGCCCATCTTGTGCTCCAGGCCCGTGCAGAAGATGGGGTTGCGCTCGCCCAGCGAACCGTCGGCCTTGATGTTGAACTTGGGCACTACAAACAGGCTGATGCCCTTGCTGCCCTTGGGCGCGTCGGGCAGGCGGGCCAGCACGAGGTGCACGATGTTGGCGGTCATGTCATGTTCACCCGCGCTGATGAAGATCTTGTTGCCTGTGATCTTGTAGGTGCCGTCGGCCTGGGGTTCGGCCTTGGTGCGCAGCAGGCCCAGGTCGGTGCCGCAGTGGGGTTCGGTCAGGCACATGGTGCCGGTCCACTCGCCGCTGGTCAGCTTGGGCAGGTAGATCTTCTTTTGCTCTTCGGTGCCGTGGGCGTGCAGGGCTTCGTACGCGCCGTGCGACAGGCCGGGGTACATGGTCCAGGCCTGGTTGGCCGAGTTCATCATTTCGTACAGGCACTGGTTCAGCACAAAAGGCAGGCCCTGGCCACCGTAGGCGGGGTCGCACGACAGTGCCGCCCAGCCGCCTTCGACGTACTTGGCGTAGGCGTCCTTGAAGCCCGTGGGGGTCTTCACTTCGTGGGTGGCCTTGTTGAGCACGCAGCCTTCGGTGTCGCCGCTGATGTTCAGCGGGAAGGTCACTTCAGCGGTGAACTTGCCGGCTTCTTCAAGCACGGCGTTGATGGTGTCCACATCCACCTCGGCGTGGGGCGGCATGGCCTTGAATTCATCGCTGACCTTGAGCACTTCGTGCATGACGAATTGCATGTCGCGCAGGGGCGGCGTGTACATAGGCATGGGGTTTACTCCTTGGAGGTGGTGGTTTGGTTGGAAACTTTGCGGCGCTTGGCAGCGGCAGCAACGGGTGCTGCTTCTGCGCTGGCGCCAGGTTGTGCGGCGCTGTAGCGCGCCAGGATGTTGTGAAAGCCCTGCACCGCGCGGCCCATGGAGCCGGGGGTCTGCAGGAAGCGCGCCTCGTAGTGCAGCGCGAGGATCAGGCCGTGGATCTCGAACAGCATCTGCTCGGCATTGGTGTCTGCGCGCAACTCGCCCAGCACCTTGCACTGCTCGATGGCACGGCGCATGGCGGCGTGCCAGGTGAGCACCGAGCTGGCCAGCGCATCGCGCACGGGGCCGGTGCGGTCATCAAACTCGACGGCGCCGCTGATGTAGATGCAGCCCGAGTCGATTTCGATGGAGGTGCGCTTCATCCAGTTGTCGAACAAGGCCGACAGGCGCCCCACCCCGCGCGGGGCGGACATGGCAGGGTAGAACACTTCCTGCTCGAAGCGGGTGTGGTATTCGCGGATGACGGAGATCTGCAGCTCTTCGCGTGAGCCAAAATGGGCGAAAACGCCCGACTTGCTCATGCCCGTAACATCGGCCAGTGCTCCAATGGACAAGCCTTCGAGCCCGATGTGCGTGGCCAGGCCCAGCGCCGCCTCGACGATGGCCGCCTTGGTTTGCTGGCCTTTTTGCAGGGCACGGCCCGTGCTGCTGCGGGCACGCGGGCTGCGGCTGGCCTGGCTGGATTCGGAGGTGGCGGGCATGCTTGCAAATAAAAACGAACGTTCGTTCTATTCTGCAGCAATTTCGGGGCATGGCCAAAACCCCTGGAAAAAATAGGGAGGGGCACCCAAACGCGCGTTGCGGCGGTACCACCGCGCGGCAGTGCCGCCCTGCCCTGCCACTCCCGGCCTCAGCCCGCAGCGGCGGGCGTGGGCAAAAAGTGCTCTACAAGATCAGCGCCAGGCTCGCATCCAGGTGTTCCGACGGCAGGCGCTTGAAACCCGAGCGGGCATAGCGCTGCAACCGCCCCAGCGCAAACGCCGTGAGCACGCTGGCCGCCACCTGCGCATCCACCGTGGGCGTGGCCGATGCCGCCGTGGCCGGGCGCAGGCACTGGCGCAGCGTGGATTCAATGCGGTCAAAAAACTGGTTCATGCGCTGCTGCAGGCGCTCGTGCTCGAACACCAGGGCATCGCCCACCATCACCCGCACCATGCCGGGGTTGCGCTCGCCAAACTGCAGCAACAGCGCCACGATGCGCGCCGCCTGCCGGGCGCCCACCTCGGCCGACTGCGCCGGGTCGGGCACCCCGCCCCCGGTATCGCGGCCCGTGATCTGCGCCACCAGGGTGAACACGGTCTGCTCGATGAAGTCGATCAGACCCTCGAACATCTGCGCCTTGCTCGCGAAATGGCGGTACAGCGCCGCCTCGCTCACCGACAGGCGCGCAGCCAGTGCGGCGGTGGTGATGCGCTCGGCACCCGGCTGCTCCAGCATGGCCGCCAGCGCCTGCAGGATCTGCACGCGGCGCTCGCCCGGCTTGGGCCGCTTGCGTGCGGCGGGGGCATCCCCCGTGTCGTCGGTGGACGCGGGCTCGGGCTGGGGCGAGAGTTCGGACATGCGGGACAGGGGCTCCGGTAAGGCCTGGCGCCCACCACCTGCCAGCAAGGCATGCGCAGGGCGGCGGGGCAGGAAGAATCGTCACGGCTGGTGCAGTCACTGGCAATGGAAGGCAGGCCACCAACGCCAGGGGAGCGCTGTCGCCCCACCTGTTTGCACAAGTCAATCGTGTATGGAAATGATTCTCGCACAGCCCTCCGGGGCCCGGCGGCCCTGCCTTGCAAGGCAGGTTACAAGGGGAACACGACCGTCACCAGCAGCCCGCGCCCTTGCGGGCCAGCACCCAGCGTGAGCGCTGCACGGTGCACACGCGCGATCTCGTCCGCAATCGCCAGCCCCAGGCCCGTGCCTTCGCCGCCCGCGCCCGGCACGCGGTAGAAGCGCTGCAGCACCCGGGTGCGCTCGGCTTCGGGGACGCCGGGGCCATCGTCCTCCACCTCGACATAGGCACGCGGCGGGCCGCTGCGGCCCTGGCGCAGGCCGCAGCGGATGGTGACAACACCGCCGGGCGGCGTGTACTTGATGGCGTTGTCCACCAGGTTGGAGAGCAGCTCACGCAGCAGCCAGCCATGGCCAGTGACATGCACCAGCTGCACGTCCAGCCCCAGGTCCAGCCCCTTGCCGGTGGCCGCGTCCAGAAAGTTCTCCAGCAGGGATTCGCAAAGGTCCTTCAGGTCCACCCGCTGCGGCGGCTGCGCATCGAGGCTGCGCGCATCGG
The DNA here is from genome assembly GCF_001633105.1 of Acidovorax sp. GW101-3H11. Taxonomy (GTDB): domain Bacteria; phylum Pseudomonadota; class Gammaproteobacteria; order Burkholderiales; family Burkholderiaceae_C; genus Acidovorax. The sequence goes on along the minus strand of NZ_LUKZ01000009.1, from coordinate 116,693 downwards.
CACGGGACAGTGCCAGCAGCTGGTGCGCCAGCTGCGAGGTGCGGCGCGTGGCGTTGCGCAGCTTCTCGATCTGATCCACTCCTAAAACAATAGCACCCTGCGCCCTGTCCTCGCGCGCAAACGGCATTTTTCGATCAAAATCCGGGAACGAAACCTGCGGTGGAGCCGCCGCCTTGGCCATCATGGCCCAGGCTTCGACCTGCGCCTGCAGCCCCGCCAGCGGCGTGCGCAGCTGGTGGGCTGCGTCGGCCACAAACCGGCGCTGCCCTTCGGCCTGGGCATTGACCAGGGCAAACAGGCGGTTGAGCGAGTGCACCAGCGGGCGCACCTCGTCGGGCGAGGCGGCCTCGTCGATGGGGCTCAGGTCGCGCGGCGAGCGGCGCTCCACCGCCTCGGCCAGGCCCACCAGGGGTTTGAACGCCTGCCGCACCGCCCAGTGGATCGCAAAACCGGCCGCCAGCAGCAGCACCAGATTGGGCAACAGCACCCTGAGCAACAGTTGCTGGGCCCATTTCTGGCGCGGGTCGGAGCCGTCGGCCAATGCCACCACCAGCTCGCCCGCGCCCGTGCGGCCGCGCTGTACGGCCACCCGGTAGGTCACGCCGCCAAACTCCACGCTGTGGAACTCGGGGGCCTGCGTGGTGGGCACCGCCCCATGCACCCAGCTGTCCCCCAGCAGCAGCCGCCCCGAGGTGTCGCGCACGCTGTAAGCAGAAAACCCCACGTTCTGGCGCAAGAACTCCTCGATCGGCGGCGCGAGCAGCAGCAAAGGCGAAGCGTTGTCGCGGATGGGCGGCGCCAGCACCGAGTCGGCCAGCGCGGGCAGCAGGCGCACCAGGCGCTGGTCGTGCTGGACGGCGGCCTCGTCGGCCGAGCGGTAGTCCAGCCAGACACCCACCAGCGCCAGTGCACACAGCGGCAGCACCAGCATCAGCAGCAGCCGGGTCCGCAGGTCGGACGTCATGGCGCGCAAACCGGGCCGCTTGGGGGAAGGGGTCCGAAGCAGCATGGCGGGCAGGAGGGAAGAGGAAATAGACCGGGGCCGCCGCCCCGTCAGGGGTTCTGGAGTTCCAGCCGGTAGCCGAACCCCCGGATCGACCGCAGCGCCACGCCGTGGGGCTCCAGCTTGCCGCGCAGGCGCGAGACATAGACCTCGACCGCGTTGGGCGTGATCTCCTTGTCCCAGCCTGTCAGCGCCTGCAAGAGCTTGTCTTTGCTGGCAGGTTTGGGGGCGTTGATGAGCAGGTACTCCAGCACCGTCCACTCGCGCGGCCCCAGCTCGATCACCTGCTCGCCCGCATCGCTGCGGATGCTCGCGCGGCGACCGGCGGTGTCCAGCTCCAGCGGGCCAAAGCTCAGCACCGCCGTGGTCGCGGCCTGCGAGCGGCGCAGCAGAGCCCGCAGGCGCGCCAGCAGCTCGGGCAGCTCGAAGGGCTTGACCATGTAGTCGTCTGCGCCCAGGTCCAGCCCCTGAACCCGGTCATGCAAAGCGTCGCGCGCCGTGAGGATGAGCACCGGCATGGCGGGGCTGGCCATGTCCGGGCGCCGCAGGCGGCGCGTCAGCTCCAGGCCGTCCATGGCCGGCAAGCCAATGTCGATGATGGCCGCGTCGAACGACTCGGTGCGCAGCACCTCTTCGGCACGTTCACCACTGCCGACCCAGTCCACGGCATAACCCGCATCGGTCAGCCCCAGCTTGATGCCGCTGGCCACCATCACATCGTCTTCGACCAAAAGCAAGCGCATGGCAGGCCGCAGAAGTGTCAAAAAGAAGCGCTGAAAGTCAGTGCGACCGGATCATCGTGCCGTAGGCCTGCTCGGTCAGGATCTCCAGCAGCATGGCATGGGGCACCCGGCCGTCGATGATGTGCACGGCGTTGACACCGGCCTTGGCAGCATCCAACGCTCCGGCAATCTTGGGCAGCATGCCGCCGGAGATCGTGCCGTCAGCAAACAACTCGTCAATGCGGCGGGCCGTCAGGTCGGTCAGCAGGTTGCCCGCCTTGTCCAGCACGCCCGGGGTGTTGGTGAGCAGCATCAGCTTCTCGGCCTTGAGCACCTCGGCCAGCTTGCTGGCCACCACGTCGGCATTGATGTTGTAGCTCTCGTTGTTCTCACCAAAGCCGATGGGGCTGATGACGGGGATGAACGCGTCGTCCTGCAGCGCCTTCACGACGCTCGGGTCGATGGAGACGATATCGCCCACCTGGCCCACGTCGTGCTCGATGGCGGGGTTCTTGTTGTCCACCATCTTGAGCTTCTGGGCGCGGATCATGCCGCCGTCGCGGCCCGTCAGGCCCACGGCCTTGCCGCCTGCCTGGTTGATCAGGCCCACGATGTCCTGCTGCACTTCACCGGCCAGCACCCATTCGACCACCTCCATGGTCTCGGCGTCGGTCACGCGCATGCCCTGGATGAACTCACCTTTCTTGCCCAGGCGGTTCAGCGCGGTCTCAATCTGCGGGCCACCGCCATGCACCACCACGGGGTTCATGCCCACCAGCTTGAGCAGCACCACGTCTTCGGCAAAGTCCGCCTGCAGGGCGGGGTCGGTCATGGCGTTACCGCCGTACTTGATGACCATGGTCTTGCCATGGAACTTGCGGATGTAAGGCAGCGCCTGGGCCAGGATTTCAGCCTTGTCGCGGGGGGCAATCGAAAGAAGGTCGGTCATGGGGGCGTGCCATCCGGAAGAAGAAAAACAAACAGGGTGAAGCGCAAATTGTGCCGCATTCACGGGGCGCACAGCTGTCGGAAGGTTGAAGAACGCTCGACAAACCCGGGCGCCGGACAACCGACATAAACCGGCAGGCCGGGGCTGGTCAGTGGCGCAGCCAGTGCGGCACCTTGAAGCGCACGATGGCCAAGTAGGCCATCACATAGCTGACCACAAACAGCCCACAGAACGCCATGAGCAGCAGCGTGTTGTTCCAGAACAGCACAGCGGGCACCACGGTCAGCAAGGTAAAACCCCACAGGTAGGGCGAAGTGCGGTTGTTGCGCATCAGCATGCGGCGCGACTCATCGTCGTGAAAAACCCCGCGCACAATGCGGCGGTAGATGAGCTGGTGGAAATGCAGGGCATCGGCCACCCCCGGCGACACCCCGCGCACCGCCTTGCGGTAGATCGAGAAAACCGTCTCCCAGACGGGGTAGATCAGCAGCAGCATGGGGAACCACGGCGAGACATCCGCATTGCGCTGCACCAGGGAAATACTGGCCATGGCAATCACCACGCCCCACACATAGGCTCCCCCATCCCCGGCAAACAGCATGCCCCGCGGGTAGTTCCAGACCAGGAATCCCCCCGTGGCCGCCGCCGTGGACACCAGCAGCGCCGCCAGCGCCCGGTCCCCCACCTGCAAGGCCACATGGGCCAGGGCCAGGCAGACGATCAGGGCGACCATGCCCGCCAGACCGTTGTAGCCGTCGATGATGTTGAAGGCATGGGGCAAGCCAGCCACCGCCAGCACCACAATGGCGATCCCCAGCCAGGGGGCCGCTGCCAGCACGGCATCCAGCCAGGGCCAGCCCATGCGGGGCAGGGTCAGGTCCAGCAGCACAACGGCCAGGACACCCGATGCACCGGTAAGTATCAAGCGGTAGCGGACAGAGAGGCGCTGGGTCATGTCCTCCGCAATCCCGCCCACCGCAGCGGGCAGCAGCACCGCCAGCCATCCCCACACCCAGGCTCCCAGCCTCAACGAACCAGGATCGCCCCACTGCAGTGACTGCAGCACCCCCAGGCTCCACCCCAAAACGATACCCAGGAGCAACGCAGCCCCGCCCAGGCGAGGGACATCCCCAAAATGAAAGCGCTGCGGCATGCCGTTGCCGTACGCGGAAGCGTGGCTGCGCATCCATCGCACGATGTACCCTGCAGCCAACGCTGCGACGATGAATGCCACCACAGATAACCAGATCATGAGCGGCCGATCGTACCCGGACTCGGCGCAAATGCCTGTGAGAAACCGCTAGCCAAAGCTACGCACGACCACCGATTGACTCCTGTTGCGTGAAATAGTTGGGATTTTGGCGGTGGGAATAGCTCAGATCCAGTTGGACGCCTGACCCCCATGATGGTCTTCGAGCGGATCATGCCGCGTCTCGTCCGCACAATATCTGCGCCTTACCGGACCAGGGTACGGTAAATGCGCATGACCTTGGCGACATACTGCTGTGTTTCCGGATAGGGAGGTATCTGCCGTCCGTGCTTGATTACAGCGCCTTCGCCCGCGTTGTAGGCCGCCAAAGCCAGTTCCTTGTCGCCATCAAACATGCGCAGCAAATCCGCCAGGTAGCGGCTTCCGATCTGCGCATTCACCTTGGGCTCCATGGCGGCATGACCTCCCTCTGATGCAGGTCGCGCAGAGACGCCGTAACGCTCGGCAGTGGCAGGCATCACCTGCATCAGGCCTAGAGCCCCTTTGCGGGATACCGCCTTCTCGTTGAAGGCCGACTCCGCCGCAGCCACGGCAATCACTAAAGCCGGATCCAGAGACTGCGACAGGGCTGCGGCCTCCAGGTGCGGCTTGGCTGCATCAAAACCAGGAAACTGCAGAGCCGATGGCTCGCGCTCTTTGCCAACCCTATCCGTCTTGATCGATGGAATACGGCTGAGCCAAGTCACCCCCCGCGAGGCAGGCGGCGGGGAACCATTTCCCATATGCACCACGCCGTCACCGTCCACAAACTCCCAGACTGCGTCGGCCCAGGCTACGGATGGGAAAACAACCCATAACGAAGCAAGCAGCATGGCCGCGCGCGCCAAACCTACCGCCTCTCGCGACATGCCGCATGCCCTCTTTTTCCATTCCGTGTACTCATCTGTATCCGATTCACTCTGCTCAGCGCCAGATGCCCTTGACCATGGACCAAACGCGCCGAAGCCCTGTAACAGACGGCGCAGGCTGCGGCCAGGCATCACCACGCCGCGCACGGATCAGCCTCGCCGGCATACCCGCCGCCACCATCCCTGCGGGTACATCCTGCCGGACCAGCGCGCCGGCAGCCACCACGGCACCACGACCGATGGTCACACCTTCCAGAACAATGGCGCCCGCCCCTATCCAAGCCCCATCTTCGATCGTGATCTTGGCGCGGGTAATGCGGTTGCGAGCGATGATCACATCCCCTTCGTCGATGGCATGGCCCGCAGACAGGAGCTTGGCGTGGGGCCCGATCAGCACATCTTCACCAATCTCCAGTCCGCCCTCGCCAGATAGGTAGCCCCCTACATTCACGATAGTGCGCGCACCAATGCGGATTCCTACACAGGGGTCCGCCACCACATCGCCCAACACCAATCGCGTCTGCGCATACAGACTGACCCCGTCAGCCAGGCTCAACACATCGGCACGCTGACCAAAGCGCATCACAGACACGGACGGGTCAATCCTGCAGTTGGCACCAAGGACATCGATCCCCGCATGCGACACCGTGAAATCGGGAACCCCTAGCAGCATGTTGCCCTCACCATGGCCATCCCATCCATTCAGGCACCACCCATGAGCCGGCGCCAGCGTCGAGACCAGCCCCCCCCCGGAGGAGGGGGCGCTGCCAACTTGGCGGCCAGTTCAGTCTCAATCGCCGCCTTTTCGGCCCGCACCATATCCATCTCTGCGCGCAACTCCCTGACCTCGAACTGCAGCTTACCGATGATGTCCTTGGCCTCCGAAAAGGCCTTCTGGTGCTCCAGCAGCGACGCACGCTCGCGCTGGTGCACCACGGTAAGGGCCTGAAGATCATCACGCAGCTTGTCGGCGGCACCACGGGCCTCGATCAGCTCCCAGGCAGCGGCATCCACCGAAGGTGTCACCACCACCATCCACTGGTAGACATCAAAATCCTGCCACCCTGCCAACAGCGCCTGGCGCTGGTCGCCGGACAGCGCACTCCAATACCAGGCAAATTCGCTGCACTCGACTGGCACACGGTTGGCCTCCCAAACCCTGGGCGACCAGCCGCAGTCCAGCAACACCTTTTCAATACTGCGCTTGGTGAAAAACCGTACATGGGTTCGGTCAAGTTGGCCCTTGTCCGAGTAGTCGAAGATGCCATTGCGCATCGCTGCCACCACGCCGGCATAGGCGATGTTGGGCACGGAGATCACCAGTTGCCCCATGGGCGCGACAAACTCGCTCAGACGGAGCAGCACCTCTTCGGGCTTCCTGAGGTGCTCCAGCACGTCACATGCCAGCACCGCGTCAAAACGGCGGCCGGCGATCGCTTCCAGCCAATCGGTGCCGTCCAGGTTCCCCGAGATGACTTCGACCCCCAACGCCTTGAGCACCTCCAGGGCCTCGGGGTCATTTTCCACCACCGTCACCCGGTGGCCGCGCTCCAGCAGGACCCGGGTCATGGCACCAGGACCCGGCCCCAGTTCCAGCACCGAACCGCCCCCTGGCGGAACCCTGCGCAGCAACCGCGCTGCCCACTCATCACCATCCGGCTCGAATGCGTAGTCGTAGCGCTCAATCTTGGTCATGCTTGTCCCCCGGCTTTGGTTCTGGTTTTAATTCTGGCGCCTGTTGCTGCCACATCTGATCCCACAATCCCCACTGCCACCAGGCCCAGGGCCTGGTCCGGACATCTTGCTCCAAACGCTGGACAACGGTATCAATGGCCTGTTTGGGGTTGTCTGGCAGAGGCTCGACCTGCACCTCCAGACGGCCTGGGCTGCTTGCACGAGTCACAGCATGCAACAACGGGGCACCTGTCGACTGGGCCAGGCGCTCAATGCCCGTGGGCAGACTCAACACCCCTCCCAAGAACGGATGGCCCCGCAGGCGGCCAAATTCTGGCCGCCACGCATCAGCCAGGATCACCCAACCCTGGCCTGCTCTAAGACCTTCATGTACCGGACGCAAACCGTCGCTAGTGGTATGCCATGTACCGCCGGTCACGGCGGTATAGCCCTGGATCTTGCGCAGCAGAAAGCGGCGCTGCGCCGCCTGCAGTTCGGGGTTGTCGAGCACAGGCATCGTCAGCACGTTGGTGGCGATGCCCGCTCGCGCGAGCGCTACCGGTGCGCTCAGAAGCCGGTCATAGTGGTTAAGCACCAAAATGAAACCCTTGCCCTGCCGGGCCAAGCTCCTCGCATGTTCAACCCCTTGCAGGTCGATGGCGGGCCCGCCCCTGCAGCCCAGTCGGTGGAACGCCATGGCATCCACCATCTCCTGTGCCAGCATCGCCAAATGGGCCTTTGCCCATTGCGTGTGCTCGCCCTCCGCGGCCCCCGGGAACACTCGGGCAAACAGACCTTCCAACCAGCGCAGCAAAGGCTCGCGCTCGGCGGCAGATTCGCGACCTATCCGCCCGGCAAGCCGCCAAGGCAATGTCGTGGGCACGCGGGCCATGGAGGGGAAGAGCAGGTCCAGAGACCAGGCACGCGTCATTCCACCAGCACCCACTCGTGCTCCAGCCAGGCCACGCCAAACTCCCGGTGTTTCTGGTTCAGCACGGTAAAGGGCTGGATCAGCTCCGCCATGTCCAGAACCTGAATGCCTGAATCGTCCAGCACATACACACTCCACAGGTATTCGCCCGACAGCAACGGAAAGCGCGGAAAACGCATTCGGATGCGGTGGGTGCCAACGCCCTGCAGCGGCTTGCCTTCTGCACGGAACTGCGTGCTGGTGCCGAACACGTTGTCCTTGTCCGGCCGGACGATCGCAAACAGCACATGGAATGGCGCCTCAGCGTAGGACTCGATCACGAGCTCCACCGACAAATCCTGGAAGGAGTCAACCTGCGCAGGATTGATCCCATCCCCCGTTTCGATGGTCAGCCCCCCGATTTTTACGAGGGGGGCCCCCGAAGACGTGGCCGCAGCAGGGGCTGCATCTTTCTTTTCTGCTGCCTCGTTCGACTCGACACGCAGATGCGCATACCGGCGCCGCTCATGGGACTCGTAGGCCGTGACCACATCTTCGGTCGCCCCGATGGCCTGGATCCGCCCGCCATGGACCCACGCGGCCCGCTGGCACAGGCTGCGCACCTGGTAGAGATTGTGGGAGCAAAACAGCACCGTCGCACCCCGTTCGCGCAGCTCCAGGATGCGGTTCAGGCTCTTCTTCTGAAAATGCAGATCCCCCACGGAGAGCGCCTCATCGACAATCAGCACATCCGGGTCGATGGCGGTTGCGGCGGCAAACGCCAGCCGCATAAACATGCCGGAAGAGTAAGTCTTCACCGGCCGCTCCAGGGTCTCTGGCGTCAACTCCGAAAACGCCGTGGCCCGCACGATGAAGTCTTCCATCGCCACGCCCTCCAGGCCATGCAGGGCAGCCATGAAGCGGATGTTGTCGTATCCCGACTCCTCGGGGTGAAAACCCGCACCCAACTCCAGCAGCGCGGCCACGCGCCCCTCCTGAGTCACCTGCCCACGCGTCGGCCGGATGGTGCCTGCAGCGATCTTCAGCAAGGTGCTCTTGCCCGCGCCGTTCTCACCGATCAGGCCGAACGTTTCGCCCGCCTGGACTTCAAAATCCACACCCGTCAGTGCCACATGCACCCGGTGGCGCTGGCTGCGCGTTATCCATTCCCACAGGCGGTCCTGGGGACGGGCGTAGACCATGTAGGTCTTTTCGATGCCCTCAAAGCGAATGGTCATGATTTACAGTGCCTCGCCCAACGCAGACTTCATTGAGCGGAAGAACCACCACCCGCCACCGCCAAGCAGCACCACCCACACCGCCAGGGCCACAGGGGTTCCAGGCGGCACAGGCATATGCAGCACCGCGCCTTGCACCATGAGCACCAGACAGGCCAGCGGATTGAACAAGAACCAGCGGTGGAACTGTTCCGGCACCTGGGACAGCGGGTACACGATGGGTGTCAGATAAAACCACAGCTGCAAGCCAAAGGCCACCATGGAGCCCACATCGCGCCACAGAAAATGAGCCATGCTAAGCAACAGCGTAAGGCCATAGGTCAGTGCAATCTGAGCCACAACCAACACGGGCAACCAAGCCAGCGAGGCATAGGGCCCCACTCCCTGCCCCACCGACAGCACCAGAAGCAAGCCATAGCCAATACCGAGCACCAACAGACTACCGCCCACCGACACGGCAGGCAGAATTTCGGCGGGCATGGGCTGCTTGCGCAGAAAATCCTCATAGGCGGCCAGGCACCCAACCCCCCGCCCAATGGCATCGGTGAAAGGCAGCCACACCGCCAGACCGGCGAGCAAATGCAGCAGGTAGCCATTGTTCACATCCAGCCCGGGCACCCGCACGGCCAGCACCAGGCCAAACAGAACATAAAAGATCGCCAGGGAAGCTAGCGGCTGGACGAACGCCCAGGCAAAGCCCAGCACCGACCCGGCGTAGCGGGTCTTGAATTCGCGCACCATCCAGTAGCGCCACAAAACCCACAACTGGCGCGCATTCCTGGGGGCGGCCGAAGACACGGCTGTCACCGATGATTCCGGGCGCGTCATGGCACCGTCCGCAACCACTGCACTGACATGGCCACGCCTTCCTCAAAAGCCATCGCTGGCGTCCACAGTAGCTCCTCCTGGGCGCGCTGAATGTCCAGCACGTTGACCGGGGGGTCGAACGGACGTGCCGGAAAAACCCGCCGCTCCACAGCCTTGCCCAGCAAGCGCTCCAGTGTGTGAATGATGTCGTTGACACTGTGGCCTGTACCACCGCCAACGTTGAACGTCCTCGTCGGCCCTTCATGGCGCGCTGCGCTCACAAAAGCCCGCCCCACATCGGCAGCGTAGACGAAATCCCGCACCACAGAGCCGTCGCCCCATACGTCCACCGAATGGCCATGCAATGCGCGATGCGCAAACACCGCAATCACCCCCTGCACACCGTGGGGCTGCTGCCACTCGCCATACGGATTGCTCAATCGCAGAATGCGGCTAGGCAGGCCATGCTGAGCCTCTTCTATACGCAAATGATGTTCAATCGCCAGCTTGGTGGCTCCATAGGCGCCCATCGGCATGGTCGGATGCGTTTCGCTCAGCGGAACAAACTGTGGTCGCCCGTACACGGCTCCGCCCGACGAGGCAAACAACAGCCTGGGGCGAGCCCCCTTCTGGCGCAGCGCCTGCAACAGGCGCAAGGTGCCCACCAGGTTGGTCTGCGCGTCCTGCACCGGGTCTTCACTCGCCGTGGCGGGCACTGTGGACGAAGCCAGGTGAACAATCACATCCGCACCGCCCACCCTGTCCCACCACGAGGCCAAGTCAAAACAATCCGCTTGCACCTCACCCGCCAGCCAGGGGGCGCTCCCCGGTTGCGGCAGCATCCGGTCCACCGACCACACCGCCATGCCCTCGGCCGCCATGGAGCGTCCAATGTGGCGCCCCAGGAAGCCTGCCCCCCCAAGAATGGCACACCGCATCAGGACTCGCCTCGCGGCTTCTGTGCACGGGCGCGCTGCAAGCCCACCTCGAAATCACGGGCCACGGCATCCCAGGTCTGGCTTCGGGCAAACGCTTCTGCACGCTGGCTCATGGCGTGGCGCCGCGCATCGTCCTCCAGCAAGGCACACACAGCGTCTGCCAGTTTTTCGGGCGACGACTCCGCCAGCATCACCACATCATCGTTGAGCAGCCACTCCACGTTGGCCCCCCTGTTGGACACCACGGCACAGCCGCTGGACATCAGCTCCAGAGGAAGCAGCGATGCATTGGTGAGCGACAACACCAGCGCGGCATCGCACTGGCTATACAGGTCAGGCAGATCGTCCAGCGCCAACGTGCCGCAATTCAGGTGCGGAAACGGAATGTGGTAGCCCGCCGTGTCCCAGCCCGCCAGCACAAACTGCACATCGGGCAAACGCTCCCAGACGGCATTCAGCACCAGCAGGCCCAGTTCAAACGCACGCCGGGGCGTAGGAGGGCGGGCATAGAAGAACACCCGGCGAATTTCCGGCTCGCGCCGGGGCAGGCGGCGGTAGCGCTCCAGCTCCACGCCAAAACCCACCGGGTGGGTGGTCATGCCGTATTCCTGCGCCAGCTTGTGCGCCAGCCAGCCACCGGCCGTGATGCCGAAGAATCCGAAATGGTAGGTGTTCTCGGCCAGCACCGACTCCGACCCCACCGGGTAGAAATGGGGCTCGTAGTCCTGCACAAAATACAGTTTGTGCCGGGCGCCCGTGAACGCCCGCACCGCATAGGCCGTGTCCCAGCCCGTGGCCAGGGCAAACTCGCAGGGGGGCAACTGGTCTAGCCCCAGCAGCACCTGAGCCTGCAACGGAAAGAAATGCTCGCGGATTTCGTCGCGCGCCTCGTCTGCATTCTGGTGCATGACGGGCTTGCCGATCACGATGGTGGACGTGTAGCCCATCTGCTCCAGGTGCCAGATCGTTCGGAAGATATTGAGGTGCCCGCCCGAGCCCAGGTTGAAGTCAGGAATGAACCACAGAAGGGTTCCCGCCCTGGCCTCGCCCGGCAAGGCATGCAGCACATAGGGCAGCGCAAAGTCGTAATGCCGAAAGACATCGACATACCGGCCAGGCCCCTGGCGCAGGCGGCGCACCACGGCACGCAGGGCGGGGAGCACCCCCTCCTTGCGGACCATCTCTTTGACACGCCAGATTTTCTTCTTAAGGTTCAATGCCATGGTCAGGCCGCCCCTGCGCGCTGCAATTGCTCATCGCGGGAAACCGAGCGCAACAGCCAGGCGGGCAGGCGATCGTGGCGCGTCCCCAGGTATTGCCCCACCACACGCGCAAGCTCGATGCAGGCCATGTACCCAGCATTCTTGAACAGGCGCCAGCCCCGCAACCCACCCGTGCGCAGCCACGCCAGATCCCGCTTGGCCAGGTGCACGGCCGACTTCAGGGCCCGGGGCAGGCTGTCCTGAATGCGGTATCCAAAATAGAGATTGAACGAGCGTGCCTCGTCAAAATTGCGCTGCAAGGTTTCCCACACGCCGAAATCATGCGAGTGGTACACCACCGCATCGGGAACAAAGGCCTTGGCATGGCCCGCCTCAATGGCGCGCAAAGCCCATGTCTGATCTTCGGAAAAGGCCACTTCTGGCAAGGGCAGTTGCTCCCACACCGAACGGCGGATACATGAGTTGTTGCTGGAAAAGAAATGCAGCCACTGCCGATAACCGGGGTCGGCTGCAAAACGGGCGCGGTCTTCCAGGCGCACCACCGACAGCTTGTCGCCAAAACCGGCAAAGTGCTGGTTCAGCTCGCAGTGCGTGACATGCCGGGCATGGGGATGGGCCCGGTGCGGCCCAAAGGCCCCTGCTACCGCAGGATCAGAATCACAGCCCTGCACCATGTTGACCAGCCACTGCGGGCTGGCTGGTCGGGCATCTTGCGTGATGAACACCAGGAACTGCCCCGATGCCATCGACGCCAGCAGATTACGCGTGCGACCATGGCCAAACTCTGCAGCGGGAATGGTCTCGACACGCACACCATGGCGGCGTGCCAAGTCCACGGAGCCATCCGATGAACCGGAGTCCACCACAATCACTTCGAAGGGCCAAGGCGTCTGCTGGGCCAGCACCGCCTCCAACACATCGCCCAGCAGGGCCCCACCATTTTTGACTGGTATTAATACAGACGCTCGAATATCAGCCATGCGATGCAACAGCAAGTCCTTGAGAAGGCGAACCCATGAGTCTAACAAATCCACCTACAGGGACCCGCCCAACGCATCCAGGGGACTATTGCTGCGGCTTCGCGTCAGCCTTTTCGTCGGACTTGGCATCTGCCTTGTCAGCGGCGTTGCCTCCCGCCACGCTGTTGGCACGGGCCATGAATTCACGGATGGCTATGCGGTCAATCTCCACTCCATAGCGCTTGAACAAATCCGCGCGCATCTGGGTCTGCGCCTCCTGACGGCAGTGGCTCACGGCACGGTTGGCGGCAAACGACTTGGCCTCGTCCCACGACAGCTGGCGCGCCTCGCGCTTTTGCAGCACCGAGAACAGATAGACAAATTCGCCATCTTGCACCGGCCCCAGCAATTCGCCCGCCTTCACAGTCTTTAAGGCACGCATGAGAGTGTGGTCGCCATCCAATGTCAACCAGCCCAGGTCACCCTGCGCATCCAACGAATACTCCCCCTGTGCGCGCATGGCTACCAGGGCAAATTTCCGCTGCCCCTGGATCACGGCACGGGCCTGATCCTGCAGCCAGGCCATGGCTGAGCTATCCCCGATTTGCGTGGAGGCTGGCAGGATGATGCGTTCTACCCGCGCTTGAGTGGGCAATACAAAAGCCTGGGGATGAGCATCGTAGTATTGGCGCGACTCCTGCTCGTTGGCAGGCGCCTCGCAAGCAGGCGCTTGTTTTTTGTAGACCGCCAAACCATAGATGTCGTCAAAACGCAGGGGGGGGGTGCCCTCCTCCACCTTGCGGGGAAATTGCAGACGCTCCCCTTCCAGCACCAGCACGCGGGTCATGGCCATTTCCTGCACCGTGCCCTCCACCCCCCAGGCATTGCGCGCGATCTGCCGAAGGTCCATACGGCGATCCAAATAGTCCGACAGATCCTGCTCACTCACCACCTCGCCATTGGCCAAGCGGGCCAAAGGCTTGGCCGGCTGGGCCCAAGCCGAAGCCAGCGTCATACACAATACAGCAGCCGCTACATGCTTGATTTTCTTCAGCATCATCTCTTTTCGTCCTCTTTATGGCATTTGGGGTTGCGCCTGTTCCCACAGGGGCCCATAGATAATTTCAACGCCCATTTTTTTGGGCAAGGCGGCAGAGTTGTAAACCACCAAGTCTTGTACACCGTCGGCATCGGCATCCACCAGCTGCAACCCGGTGGCAAAACCATCCACCGGCAACCAGCGCGTCTCCAGCACAGTGCCATCGGCGCCGAGACGCTGCAGGTACAGGCGAGAATCTGCGGCCCAGATCACCAGATCGTCGGTCAACGGCAACACACTCACCGTACCCAACAGAGGCGCAGCGATCCATTGAAGTTCCCCGCTGTCCATGTTGAAGCGCAGGTTACGGCCGCCCGTTTCCAAAGCCACATACAACCAGCGGCCAGAAGGCGATGGCCGGGTTTGACGCGGAACGATTTGTGCATCCACAGGCACCGTCAACAGGGTGCGCGCAGCCCCCAGCAAGTTGTCCTCCGGCACAAAAACAACACGTTTTTCATCCAAGCAGGCCGCCACCACCCCCCCTCCGGGAACACCTGGGGCACGCTGCACACGCACCGGATGCCAAGGGGCCTCGCACCACTTGGCACGCTGTACGCGCGTGGCCTCGGGCTGGTCTGGCACATACTCTACCCAAGCCACCTCCTTGCCACTGTAAGGAGTGGCCAAAAGGCGAAAGCGCCCCTCGGATGCCTGCACTAGCACCACATCGCGCGGCGAAAGCCCCACAGGAATCTGGCGGATTAACTGCAAGCGCCCCTGCACCACACGAAACACGTCAAGGGAAAAACTGCCCTCCACCGCCGCCACCACCAAGTCATCAGTGAGCCAAATCGCACCGTCGGGGTGGTAGGCCACCGGCTGCCTGTCCAGCAGGCGCGCCTGCCGCCCCTGCACCTCGTAGAGCACCACTGTGCTCTTTTCATGCTCCACCGTCACCAACCGGCAACCCGCAGCGCCACAGCGCAGCTGCCCACCCCATGCCATGGGTACATCGATCCCAGTGCGCGCAACCTGCTTCTGCACGGAAGACCCACTATTGACAGAAACAGCACTAGGCCGCCCCTGGGGCGACACAGGCGGGGACTGACACGCAGCCAGCAGCACAACAGCGACGGCGACCACCGCCACCTGAAAAGGGCGCCCAAATGTCATTTCAGAATTCCTATTTTTGACACACCAAAACAAATAGCGCCCAAAGGCGCTATTTGTTTTAGGGGTGGCATTAAGCCACCCTTTATTATGCGTAAAGACGCGGACAAGCCGCATCTTCAGGCATTAACGGTGTGCGCCCAGCAGGGTTTGCACAGCGCCAAAGGCGGGAGCAACGATCGTGGAGTAAGCAACCACGTCACCACCGATGGTCGCCAGAGGGCCTTCAGCAGCTGGAGGAGCCACAGGGGCGCCAGCTGGCAGAACCGATGGGTTCCACTCAATGAAACCGTCCGTGAACGCAGCAGGGCGGCCAGCGATGGTTTCAGGATCGAACCACGACAGTTCGCTTTCAGCCAGGATGAAGTTCACGGATTGGCGGTTTTGCGCGTTGTCATAGATGTTGACAGTGTGCGTACCGATTTGGTTACCCGTGGACCACACCGTGATACGCGTGTCATTACCGCTGTTCAGCACGCCGTCGATGAAGTAACGCAGAGACATTTGGGTCGTGGCAGCACGGCCAAAGGGCTCAACCAGAACTGGAGCAGTACCAGCAACCGAAGCGGCGCCAGAAACGCGCTGCAGGCTCAGGTGACCCATCGTGGTCAGGTTGGTGCCAGCAGCCAGCGCCAGAGGGCCGTCGATCACGGGCGTGTAAGCAACGCTCTTGCCAGCGACGTCCACATAGAATGCGTTACCGGCGATTTGCGCGGTAGCAGCACCAGCAGCAGCCAGAGTTTGGGTTGCGCCCACGCAAACGTTTGCAGCAGTAGCGCCAGCAGCAGGAAGACCCACTGCGAACACCATATAGCCGCGCTTACCTTCCATGCCAACGCCGGAAGCTGCAGCCCAGTTGAAACCGGTGTACTGCTTAGCAGTCATACCGAAGCAACCATCCACGCCGTGGTTGGAGTTCTGGTCAAACCAAGTCCAGAACACTGGGATCGTACCGGTGGATTGGTTGATGATACCGACAGCGGTCGTGTTGGCAGCACCGTTGTGGATCACGTTAGGAACCACGAAACCGTTGGAGAACGAACCGACGGTATAAGCCTGAGCCACACCAGCCGTCAGCGCAGCTGCCGCAACGGCTGCCAGAGCAAATTTTTTCATCTTAAATGTCCTTAGAAAAAAGAAGGAAGCTTCCCACCCTTGCGGGCTGTGCAACCCATCCGTCAAACCGTTTGGGCTGCGAGTATCTTAGCCCGTGAACACAGGGTTTTCAATCCTTGCATCACTTTCATTTTTTTCACCCTTGTTTTGTTGCAGCAACACAACGAAGCGCATCAAGGCTTGCAGCCCTCACAGAATGCTCTTGCGGTCTGCGTGGTACCACAGCCCATCCAGCCGCACCCACTCATCCTTCAAGACCGCCTCTTGGTTCATCATGCGTAGCAGGGGCACCGAGTAATTGACCTTGACATTCACCACGGCGCGATCTCCCTCCAGAGAGAGGATATCCTGCACTTGCACGGCTTCATAAAGAATGCCCTCGCGCTTCAAGTAGGCCTGCAAGGTCCACCCCGGCTTTTTGGACAGCTCCTCATACTTCCAGGAAGTGACCGCATCGTTGTCTTGCACCGACTTCCAGAACTCCTGGGCACGTTGCAACAAGACCTCGCGGTCTTTGGCGGGCGAGGGGCTGCTAGCAGCACACCCGGTCAACCCAACGGCCAGTGCAGCCATAACAGGCAAAGCCAGGCGACCCAGCATACGACGACGTTGAAACATAGGCAATTTCATGCATATTCTCCTAGAAAATGGGGTGTGGCTGAGCATCCACTAACTAACAAGCTATATCTTTTGCTCAGCGCGGAAGCTGGGGTTGTTCGGATTGTGCGGCGGGCACTTCTGCTTCATTACGCGGCATCGACGGGGCCGACTGCAAAGACATGGCGCGCATGCGCTGGCGCAGTTCGGCGCTGGCGCTGCGCAGTGCGTCGTCGTCTTCCAGCGCGCGCGGGGTCAGCAACACCAACAACTCGGTGCGGTTGTTGTTGTTGGTGGTGTTACCAAACAAGGCGCCAACCACCGGGAGGCTGGAGAGAAGGGGCACACCGCTGCGGCCGGTGGTGTCGTTTTCACGGATCAAGCCCCCCAGCACAATGGGTTCGCCGGAGCGCACGGCCACCCGGGTCTGGATCTGGCGCGTGAGGAACGCACGCTGGCCTGTGGCAGAGTCTGCCTCCCCCACGTCTGTGACCTGTTGCGAGATGTCCATGGTGATCAACCCCCCCGCATTGACCGAGGGCGTCACGGAAAGCATCACGCCTGTGTCTTTATAGGTGATGGACTCGGTCACCAGGTTGCCCGTGGTGACCGAGGTGGAGCTTTTGATCGGCTGCTGCTGCCCCACCTGGATGGTGGCATTGTGGTTGTTCAGCACCAGCACCGAGGGGCTGGACAGCAGGCGCACCTGGGATTTTTCAGCCAGCGCATTGAGCGTGGCACGCACAACACCCGCCTTGTTGAGGATGGTGTACGAGAACCCTGGCTGCCGGGGGGCAATAACACCCGAGTCCCGCATGTTCAGCAGGGCCTGCCCTTCGCGGCCACCCGAGATGCTGTTTTGCACAAACCATTCCACGCCATATTGAAGGTTGCCCGTGAGGCTGACCTCCACGATGCTCGCTTCAATCAGCACCTGCGCGGGCGCCTTGTCCAGCTCGCGCAGCGCCTGCTCAATGCGGCGGTACTCGGTGCGCGGGGCGCGGATGAGCAGGGCGTTGCGCTTTTCGTCGGCCACCACACGCACGTTGCCGTCCAGTTGGCTGGTGGACGTGAGCGAGGTGTTGTTGGGCGAGGTCTTGTTGTTTCCCATGGCCTGAAAGCCGCCCCCCCCTGCAGAACCCGTGCCGGTGCCCGTACCTGCGCCCGTGCCGGTTCCACCCAAGGGGCTCGTACCACCCATGCTGCCGGAGTTGAGCCCAGCGCTACCAGTGCCTGCACCCTGGGTGAACTGCGTCGGCGCAGAGCCACCCGCCACCCCACCACCCGACTTTGCCTGCGCAGACTGCCCGCCAAACAGGCCATTGAGCATTTCCGCCAGCTGCAGTGCGGAGCCATTCTGGACGGGGTAGACAAACAGGCTGGCTTCCAGCGTGTCGGTCGGTCGGTCCAGGCGCCGGACCCAGGTTTCGACCTGGGTCAACAGGTGCGCACGGGGCGTGACCACAACCAAGGCGTTGAGCCGCTCCACCGGAAACACCCGGATGAGCCCGCCCAGGGGGCTGGCCACCTGCGCGGAGGCGCCTGCAGCACCGCCCCCTGGAGCCGCACCAGCGGCACCCGGGGCGGCACCGGCCGGCGCGGCAGGGCTGGCACCGCCATAGGGGTCTGCCGACTTGTCGGTACCCAGCATGGCCTGCAGAGCGTCGCGCACCACATTGACGTTGGCATTCTCTAGAACAAACACGCCCAGCGACATACCGGAGAGGAAGTCCACATCAAAGGCGTCCACCATCTCCAGCCATCCGCCCAACTGGGCCTTGCTGCCCTGCAGCACCAGCAGGTTGCGCATGCTGTCCACATAGACAATCGCCTCCCTGGGGGCGATAGGCGCCAGTATCTTGGCCATTTCGGCCGCTGCAATATGGTTCAACGGAACGATGACCGTGCCCGAGCCCGACAGATCCTTGAAGTTGGAGGCCCCCACCACCGGGCGCGCGCCCAGGGTGACCGTGCGTTTGGTAACGTGGTACACGCCCGCGTTGTCGCGAACGATGGCCAGATCGTGCGGCAAGAGCACTGCGTCCAGCACATCGAGCACCTGGCTGCGCAGCAGCGGCTGGCGCGTGTGCAGGCTCACCACGGTGTCGCCACCTGCGTCGATGGTGTAGTTGAGCTTGAGCAGATCTCCCAACAAAGCGGTAGCAAGGTTGCCCACCGTGACATTCTCGAAGTTAAGGGCAACCTTGTCGCCCTGGGCCAGCACGGGATCCACGCGCGGCGCGATACTGCGCTTGAAGAGGTTGTCGTCCCCGGGGAACATCCGGGAGCCTCCGGCAGGCCGTTTGATTTCAGGAGTCTTGGCTGCTTCCGAAGTGGAGGCAGGCAAGCTGCCGGCCACCGTCGGTGCAACAGACAGAGCGGGCGCTGGCGCCTGGACCTCCTCCTTAGTGGCAGGCGCTGCCGTGCTGCCGACGACAGAAGCAGGCACGGCGGCAGACACAGGCGGGGATACAGGACTTGCAGCGGGCCCACCCTGCGTGCTGGCACAGCCAGAGGCCAACAAAGCTAGCAAAAGAATGGAAGGCCGAATGTTCATAGGGGATAACTCCACAATATTGGGGTGCACTACGGTGGCTTAGCACCTGCTGTTACTGGTTTGCAGCAGGATTGCGCGCACGGTCGCCGATGGGGCCAGCGATAGGGCTGGTTTTTGCAGGCGCCGCAGCGGGACTTCCCGCCTCCAGCGGCCGCTCTACCTGCCCCTCGTCTGCTGAGGCAAAAACGGCCTTGCGGCCATCAAACGACACGATGCGCCAGGGCTGGGTTGCTGCTGTGATCTTGAGGGTGCTGCCATCGGCGCGCTGCAAAATAGCCACACGCTCCCCTCCCGACTCCAGCACGGCCGTTAGCCGCGACTGCGTCAGCTCACGCGCCACGCTACCTTTTTTGTCGTCCACATCCAGGGGTCGGCGGGAAACCCATAACACGGGGCGCTCCAACGCCTGCCTGGCGCGCATCGGCACGGACTGCGGCATGGGCTCCACCTTGGGCAGGTCGG
Source organism: Acidovorax sp. GW101-3H11 (assembly GCF_001633105.1). Lineage (GTDB taxonomy): Bacteria > Pseudomonadota > Gammaproteobacteria > Burkholderiales > Burkholderiaceae_C > Acidovorax. The sequence continues at coordinate 97,208 of NZ_LUKZ01000009.1, read as the reverse complement.
GCCGACGCTCCTTGGGAGGGACCCAGCGGTCTTTTTCGGCCTGCCACCAATAGGCGCTTGCAGCCAGCGCTGCAGCGGCTAGCAAAGGGGCCAGATACCATGGCTTGATCATCATGGGGTGACCTTTTCTGGCGCCAGGGGCGCCTCCAGCTGCAAGGCCAGGCGCGCAGCCTGCGGGCCAGCGCCCGCGCTGGCGCCTTCGCGCGTGATGCTGGCCGTACGCACCCAGAACGGCGGGCGGTGCATTTGCAGGCTCTCCATGAAGCCCACCAGCTTGGACCAGTCGCCCGTGACTGTGGCCGTGAGGCGTATGCGCGCCAGCTTCCCTTCCGCCCCCGGCTCCAGGGCCGCCTGGGAAGACACCAGAGTGCTGCCAGAGGCTACGATCATCTGGCGCAGCTTCTGTTGAACCTCGTTCTGCGCAGCTTCGCCACCAGGATGCAGCCACGGAGCCACCGTACCGTTGGCAGTGCCCAGCAGGGTTTCGATGTCGGCGCCCGCATTCACCACACCCTCAAGCCGCTCGCTGCGGGGCTCCAGTTGTTGCAATGCGTTGTCATAGCGGGCCCAGAGGGCCTGGTACACCAGCGCAGCACATACCAGCCCTCCAAAGAACAGCAGCAGCACAACAACTACCGCGCGGCGCAACCAAGGATTCATCAGTTTCATGGCTTTGCTCCTTCGCCGCGCCAGCGCATTTCGAAGGTGAAGCGCTCCTTGTTCGACGCGCCTTCACGCACGCTGGCCCCCGTGGCCCGGACATCGGCCAGCGCGGGGTGGCGCCCCAGCTGCGCGATTAGTTCTGGAGCGTTGGAAGTCAATCCCGTGATGCGGATCTCTGAGCCGTTTATTTCGATGCGGTCCAGCCAGGTATCGCCTGGCAAGGCGGCCGACAGGCCGTCAACTACGCTGGCCAGAGGCAGATCGGTGCCAGCATTCTTGCGCAACTCCTCGGCCACGTCGGCCTGGCGGCGCAGCTCATCCATCTTCTGGCGCAGGGGCGCTGCCTTGGGCACCAGCATGTTGACATGCTCGACCGCCCTCACCACAGCCTGGCGCTGCAATACCAAAGGCATCAGCGCAGGCAGGGACAGCGCCACCAACGTCAGCAAGAGCAGCACCACGGCAGCACCATCCACCCACCGCTGGCGATTGCTCTGCTTCTGCCAGGCCTGGTTACGCACAGGAAAAGCTCGACCTTCCCGCAACAGAAAAACAGGCGCATCTGCGGGTAGCCCATGCTGGGTCAGCAGTTGGTCGCGCACGCTGCGCCGACACATTCCCCATTGGATGGACCAGCCTCCGCTGGCCTCCGGCTCGGCTTTCCAGGCTGAAATGATCTGATCCGGCGGCAGGGGGGACACGCGCCACAGCGCCTCTTCCACCGCACCGCCCAAAGCTTTGCGCGGCATGGAGGGGAGCTGCACCGCCCCCCACAGGCATTCCATTTCTGGCACCAACAGGCTCACGGCCTTGCGGCTGCCAACCCGCTTGCGCAAACGCCCCCCAGTCACAGACCAGCGCCCCCCATCGGAGGCCACGGCGACGCTGGCACTGGCGGGCCAGGCGCCATGCTCCACCAACACCCGCCTGAGGTCACCAATGCCCCATGCGAACCGGTCAAGCGCGGTTTGCACACGAAGAGATAGCTGCCCCCGACCTGTCATGGCTTGAATTCCTGTTCCGGCTTGTTGAAGCGGCGTGTAGGCTCTACCGAGCGGGTTGTCCATGGCGTCAATGCGTCTGGGCGCTCGCTGGGGTCGATCCAAACCTCGCGCTGCCACCAACGGTCGCCTTCTGCCTGGGTGAAAGCTCGCACACGTACAGTCTGCCCACCTGACGACCGAGCAGGCGTGAAGAACTCGGCGGCGGCTCCTGAAAGAAGCACACCCGCCCTCATTTCCGGTGGGGATTTATGAATGCGCGCCCCAAGACCCTGCTGACCCGTCAGGGCGTCGATCAGTGCGGGGGGAGCGGAGTCGATTTCGATGCGTTGCTGCCCGTTGATGCCCAAATGGGGCGCGATTATCTCATAGAGCCCTGCGGTCATTCCGAGCACCGATTTCAGGTCGGAAAGATCTTCCAGCGCCGAGTTCCGGGGCATGGAAGGCCAGCCAGCAGCACGGTACTGGGCAGCCTCAGCCCCTCCCACCCCACCGGGGGTATCGTCGGGATCAATGTAGTCCTTCACTCGAGAGGCGAGGATAGCTGCCTCGCCAGACGAGAGCCCTCCCGCCCTCTGGAAAAGAGCCTGGAGCAGCGCCTCGCTGGCGACGTTGACGTCCACCAGACCTCCTGATGGCGTGATTTCCACCCAAACATCGCTTTGCCCCAACGACAGCCGCTGGACCCGATACTGGCTGTCCTTGCCTCTGCCAAGCAGCAGACGCTGGGCAGTCAGCTGTATTGCGGCGTCCAGAACAGACTCCACACGCAGGCGCTCTATATCTAGTGCTGTCCGCTGGGTTTGTTGCCGCACCCCCTGCGCGCCCGCAAGCACCACCAGCGACAGTGCCGCCACCAGCCAGAGCACCATGATGAGCGCCGCGCCCCGAACATTGTGTACACGCGAGGCCATCACCGGGCCCTCGCCAGGGGGAATACCAGGGATGGCCATGCGCCACGTTCGTCGGCGATCTCGACACGAACCCTTGCAGGATAACCCGCTCTGGACGCGTCCCATTGCTGCGTCCATTCGCCGGAGCGTCCATCCTGGTAGTACCACTGCAAGGTCCGCACATCCCGCAGCAGGGTCTCACGCAAGGCCTTACTCCAGTCCAGCGCCATGAGCGCGCCATCGTAGGGAACAGCCTCAACAGAAAGGTCTATACGGCCGTTCTCATGGCGCAGAGGGTTCATGCGAAACACATAGAGTCCGCCCGCATCGCCGCGCTCGGGCAAAGGGGCGACCCAAATGACCCCCGCAGCGTTGCCACTGAAGAAATTGACAAACGTATTCCCGTCACGCCGACTGAGCAAGCGCAATGCATCGAATTTTCGCCCCAGCCACTGGCTGACCACCAGCATCCGCTCCGAGCGCTCCATCACGCGCTGATTGCGCTCTTCAGAGCGACCAATCACACCAAAGCCTGCAAACATCAGCGCAACCACCGCCGCCGTGACGGCCAGGGCAATCAGCAGTTCCAGCAAAGTAAAACCGCGCGATCGATTTTGGAGAAGGCGGTTCATGGCGTTGACCGGTATGGTTTCCAGGTGGTCCAAGTCATGACCGTAGGGCCCTCCTTGCCACGCGTGACGTAGACGGTGACCTTGGCCGCACGCAAGGGCTCTCCAGGCACAGGTCGCCCGTCTTGCTCCCGCAAGGGAATCTGCTCCGCATGCATCTCGACATGCCAGTGCCACTCCCCCGAAGCACCACTTAGCTGCCGCTCTGCATCTTCTGCAAACGTGCTACTGGCCAGCGCCGAGCGGGCTACCAGCGCCGCTTCGATCCGAGATTCAACATCCATCACGCCCTTAGAGCTTTGCCCCACCGTACGGTAGAGACTGGCAAGGGCAATGGCAGCAATGGACATGGCGACAAGCGCCTCCAACAAGCTGAAACCTTGCTGGCGTGGCCCCCGGAGGGCCTGCCTGTGCCCGCCGCCAGCACGGAGGCCAAGGCACTGCCACAGACGGCAAATCACCGTCATGACGGCGCCACGGCAGCAGCTTGCTCTACCGTGCCCAGCAGCCAGTTCACCCGAAAGGCCAAGCCTTGCCCCCCCCGCAACACCGCTAACCGCCCTCCCCGGGCACCGCCATCGGGATTGAATACAAAGAGCGGGATGCCTGACCCAGACGCTACCCCAGTACTGCCGCGTTCCAGGGCATCCCACTGGACCTGCAACGCAGAGGGGATATCCAGGTACAGACGATCATCCACAAGGAGCTTGCGGACTTCAGGCTGATAGGTGACAACCACGGATCGCCCCTCCCGCACGCTGAGTGCCCTTGCCTGCTGGAGTTGATTGGCAATATCACGCACGGTCTGGTGGTAGCGGGATCGCTCCATGAATGACTGCCCACCGACGCCGACCACCGACACCGCGATGGCAGCCACCACCAGCACCACCAGCAGTTCCAGCAAGGTGAACCCCCGGCTTGCCTGACTTGCGCAACGTGCGCGCAAACGCATCATCATGCAATGTGGATCACTGGGCGGGCATCCTGCACTACGGGCAATTCTTAGTTATAGACGTCGGCGTTCTCGCCGTCGCCACCGGGCTTGCCGTCAGCCCCCAGGGAAAACACGTCCGGGCCGCCGTGGCGGCCGGGGTTCTTGTACAGGTAGGCGGCACCCCATGGGTCGGTTGGCAGGCCCTTCTTGAGATAGGGCGCCGTCCAGCCCTGCGCGGTGGCGGGCTTCTCCACCAAAGCGCGCAGGCCTTCGGCGTCATTGGGGTAGCGGCCCACGTCCAGCTTGAAGAGGTCCAGGCTCTGTTCAATTTCGTTGATCTGAATCTTGGCAGTCTTGGACTTAGCACCGCTCAGTTGGTTAAGCACCTGGGGGCCGACCAGACCCGCAAGCAGCGTCAGGATCACCAGCACCACCAGCAACTCGATCAGGGTAAAACCCCGGGAATGGCGGGGCTGCGCAATTTTTTGCATATTGGAGATATTCACGATATTCATGAGTATTTGTAAAAATCAAAACAAAATCTAAATGGTGTCATTGATAGACAAAACACCACCCAGGATGGCAATAATAATAAATGCAACCAATGCACCGAGCACAATAATAATCAGTGGTTCCATGGCGGCCAGAACACGCCCCATGGTGCGTCGGCCCTCGTCCTCATAACGATCCGCCAAACCCAGCAAGGTTGCATCAAGCTGCCCGGTTTCTTCCGCCACCCGAATCAACTGTGGCGTGCTGGACTTGCCCAGATAGGGCGAGACAAAACCCGCGGAGAGCCGCTTGCCCGCCTTCACCAGACTCACCAGCGGTTCGATGTCCTTGCGCAGAGCGGTGTTGGTCAGCGTGTCCACCGCAATGCGCAAGGCGTCCACCATGGGCACACCGCGCTGCAGCAGGATGCCGAAAGTCCTGAAGTAGACCGCAAACTGCAGGTTGCGAAGCACCTTGCCAAAAAGCGGAACATCGAGCAGCAGGCTGTCGAGCCGCAAGCGGCCACCTGCGGTCGCGGCCCACCGCGATCCCAGAAACAACAGCGCGGTCACACCCAGCAGAATGGCCATCCAGTGCCCACGGATCGCGTCACTCATGTTCACCACAAGCCGCGTCGAATAGGGCAGCTTGTCGCCCATGGAGTCGAAAATCTCGCGGAACTGGGGCACAACAAACGCCAGCAGGAGCACCACCGACAGCACAGCAACCACCAGCAGGATGATGGGGTAGGTCATGGACGAGATGACATAGTTGCGCAGCTTGTCGTCCGCCTCCAGCTGCACGGTCAGCTCCTTCAGCACCACGTGCAGCGAGCCGGAGGTTTCCCCTGCACGGATCAGCACCAGATACTGGCGCCCCAGGTCTGCCTCGAACGGCAGCAGCGACTGGTAGAGGGATTTACCCCCGCGCACACTTTCTTCCACCTTGGCGATGAAGATTTTCAGGCGATCGGTTTCGGCCGTTTCCTTGAGCATGGCCAGAGCCTTGTCCAGCGGCATGTTCGCCTGCTTCAAGTGCGCCATCTCACGGCTGAACAACAGGATGTCTGCCCGCTTGAGCCGCGCACCACGGCCTTGTGGCGCGTCAGGAGAAAGCGCCCGGGCCGTGTCGTCAATGCGCACGGGCGTCACCCCCTGCCCGATCAGGCGCAGTCTCGCGGTTTCTTCATTGGGCGCGCGGATGGAGCCTTGGCAGGGCTTGCCATCAGGCATCACGCCCTCGTATTGGAAATCAATCATTTTGACGAGCGACGCGCAAAACTTCCTCTGCGGTCGTCAGACCCTTGAAGACCTTGGTGGCGCCATCCTGCAACAAGTTCCCACCGGCATAAGCGCCGTCGTCGCTGCCGAGCGACGAGCCCCGCTCCAGCACGACCTTCTTGACGTCTTCTGTCAGTACCAGCAGTTCATGGATAGCCACCCGTCCCCGGTAGCCCGTGCCACGGCAGGCTGGGCACCCGACCGCCCGGTACAGGGTCTGCCCCTCTGGCGCCTGCATGCCCAGGGACGCTGCCGCTGCATCAGCCTGCTCCTGCGGCAGAGGCACCTTGCATTGCTCGCACAGCTTGCGCACAAGGCGCTGGGCCAGCACGCCCACCACGGAAGCCGTGATGAGGTAGGGCTCGACACCCATGTTGATCAGCCGGACGATAGCACCGAGGGCGCTGTTGGTGTGCAGGGTCGAAAGGACCAGGTGGCCCGTCAGGGCGGCCTGCACGGCGATCTCGGCGGTTTCGCCATCACGCATTTCGCCGATCATGATGACGTCCGGGTCCTGGCGCAGGAAAGAGCGCAGGACTTTGGCGAAGGTCAGCCCGATCTGGGGTTGCACCTGCACCTGGTTGAGCCATTGCAGGCGGTATTCCACCGGGTCTTCCACGGTGAGTATCTTGAGGTTCTCGCCCTCCAGCTCCTGCATCGACGCGTACAGGGTGGTGGACTTGCCCGACCCCGTCGGCCCTGTCACCAGGAAAATGCCATGCGGAACGCTGAGCATCTGCCGCATGGTTTTGAGCGTGGGGGGCGTGAAGTTCAGGCTCTCCAGAGAGAGCAGGTCGAAATTCTTCTCCAGCAAGCGCATGACCACCGACTCGCCGAACATGGTGGGAATGGTGGACACCCGTGCATCCATCTCCTTGCCATGCACCCGCAGCTTGGTGCGGCCATCCTGCGGCATGCGCCGCTCGGCAATGTCCAGCTGCGACAGGATTTTGATGCGCGAAACAACCGCCGGTGCGTCCTTGTTGTCGATTTCGTCGATGGGGAAAATTTCCCCGTCCACCCGGATGCGCACCACGGACTTTTCTTCGTAGGTCTCGATGTGGATGTCCGAGGCCTGCGCGGCCACGGCCTGCGCCAGGATCTGGCTCACCCGCTGAATAATCGGCGCCTCGGAGGCCATGTCGCGCAGGTGCTCGATGAATTCCGATGCCTCGGGCTGGTCGCCACTGGCCTCGTCATCCTGGGACGCGTCCTGCAGGTACCACTCGCTCAATTGGCTGGAGATTTCAGACTCCAGCCCGAAGCAAATCCGGGGCACCTGTCCAAACACCAGCCGCAGAGCGTCACGAAGTTGCGCACTCCCGGGGTCCACCGATGCAAAGTCGGGCAGTGGCTTATCGGCATCCGCGTCGTCGGTATCGCCAAGCGGCAGCAGGTTGTTTGCCAAAAGGAAGCTGGTGTTCAGCCGCGCAGTTTGTGGTTTCTCTTTGGGGAACGCATCCTGGCGCACCAAAGGCAATCCAGCCTGGCGCGAGAGTGCGGCATACACATCCACTTCGGAAACCAGGCCCAGGCTGATCAGTAGCCGGCCCAGCCGCCCGCCCATGGAGCGCTGCACTTCCAGAGCCCTTTCGAGGTCATTGCGAGAGAGCTTCTGTTCGGCCAGCAGCATTTCCCCCAGCTTGGGCGTAGCGGCATCAACACTTTCCAACTCGATTACTTCAGCCGAAGATTTCATTACCTACGCCTTTGCACATTTCCGGACCAGACACTCGGGAATTATCAAAATTCACCCTGCAGGGGAATCATTGAAGCCACAGCAAACAGCGGCTCAGTCGATCCAGCTCGGGGCCGACATAATAGTGGCGGTAGCCAGCAAGCCGCAGCCACAAAGGCTGGCTTCTCCAAGACAGGTATTCTGACACGTAGGCCCCATCGGCCTTCTGCTCGCGCAGGCGTTGCTGCAGCGCCTGCGCCTGCAGATATGTGGCATGCCCCAATGCCTTCACCCTGCGGACCACACCAGGGGCATCGGTGCACATGCGCAGCAGCCGCGTTTTCAACCCCCGGTCCTTGGCCCCCACCTGGTTGGCACCGTGCTGCCGGTAAAGAATCAAAGGAGCATCGATGAATGATCTGCGCCCACTGCCACTGACCAGGGCACACCACCAGTCGTGCATGATGGTCTCTGGCGGGAGCGGCAAGGCCATGCGCAGCAGCGCCCGGTTGACCATCATGGTGCAGCCTGTCACCTGGTTCACGCTCAGGAGAGACAGCGGAGAGCAGTTCTCGGGGGGCATCTTCTGGTAGCGAGCGAAAGACCGAGAAAGCACCGACAGCCCTTCATCTACCACCACCAGGTCCGAATGGACCAAGCAAGGAATACCCCGCCCGTCTTCGCCCTCGATCCGCTGCATCTCCCCAAGGGTGGTGGCGATCTTCTCCGGAAGCCAGACGTCGTCCTGGTCCGAAAACACCGCCCATTGCGCCAGACCGTCGTTCAGGCTCGCCACCATGAGATTCTCAAAGTTGCGGACCACCCCTTTCCCGGCGGAGGGGTTCGGCACCAGGATCAACCGTTCGCCCAAACGGGCCCGGTACTGGTGCAGGATCTCCATGGTGGTGTCCGAAGAACCATCATCACTGACCAGGATGCGGAAATTCTGGTGCGTCTGGCTCAGGATGGACTCCAATTGCGCCACGAGGTACTTCGCCCCGTTGAAGGTGGCCAGCAATACATCCACCAATCCAGCGTTGACAGGGGTCTCTCCATCACACCGCTCCCCTGCAACCAGCCCACCTGCGTTGGGGGTGCTCACGGCTTGGCCGCTCCGACTGGATCGAGGGGCCTGCACTCGGCGCGCATCAGCACTTCATAGGCATCGGTGATGCCGTCCCAGGTGTAGTGCTCCGAAACGATGGCGCGCGCATGTTGCGCACGCCGGGCCTGCAGGCCAGCCCCTTGGCCTGCGACCCGGCCCAGGCAGCGCGCCAGTTGCTCAGGGGTGTTGAAATACTCCGCAGCATCGCGCGCGACCTCCCGGTTGTAGGGGTTGTCATGCGCGATGACCCAGTTTCCACAGGCCAAGGCTTCCAGCAATGAGGGGTTGGTCCCCCCCACCGAGTGGCCGTGCAGGTAGCAGGCTGCATGCACGCGCAGGCTCTGGAGCTGGGCGGCATCGTAGATGCCCCCCACAAACCGCACCCGCTCACTGGCCAGCGCCTTCAGTTGCTGTTGGTAGGGCGTGCCGCCTGACACATCACCCACCACCACCAGGGGCCACTCGCCCCCATGCAGCAGATGCCCTTGGACGATCTCCAGAATATGGTTCTCGGGCTCCGGTCGGGCTACCACCAGCATGTAGCGGTGCGCTTGCAGGCCCCAGTTGGCAAGCACCGAGGGGTCGGCCGCTTCGGCCGGAACCAGCTCAGCACCGTACGCAACAAAACTGGTCGGAGCGCCCGACGGGTAGTTCTGGCGGAACCTCTGGGCGATGGCCTCGGCGTCTGCAATCAGGCGCGTGGCCACCTTGGTGGACACCCACTCCATAAAGCGCAGGTAGGTGCGGGCGCCCCAGCCCCACTTGCTGCGTGCCCATTCCAGCCCATCGACGTTGATCCAGACCGGCACCCCGAACACCCGGGGCCACCAGCAGGCCCATGCGGCACCGTAGCCCAGCATGTAGACCAGGTCGTAGCCACGGCGCGCATCCCACAGGCAGGCACAGTCATAGGCCAGCACCGATGCCGCCCCCCAGCGGGGCCGACGCCGCGAGCGGACCCGCACCCCCTGGTAGACGGTATCGGCGACCGGCTGATCGCCGCACTCCGCATAGACCGTGACCTGGTGCCCGCGCGATGCCAGGCGGGTTGCCAGCTGCTCCGCAAACGTCTCAAACCCGCCATAGCTTGCGGGTATGCCCCGCGCGCCCAGAATGGCGATCCGAAGCGTGGCGGGAGCCCCATCGGCGCCGCATGCCTTCGTCGCCCGCACCGCAGAAGCGCTCAAAGGTCTGCCTCGGCCAGCCAGCGTCCCACCTGGTCCTTCGCCGACAGCTGGATGGCCGCCTCCACAGAGGGCCAGGCAATGGCCAGCTGCGGGTCGTCCCAGCGGATGCAGCGCTCGTGCTCGGGGCTGTAGTAATCCGTGGTCTTGTAGAGGAAATCAGCCGACTCGGAAAGCACCAGAAAGCCGTGGGCCAGGCCTGGCGGCACCCAGAGCTGGCGGTGGTTGTCTTCCGTCAGCAGCGCCCCCACCCATTGACCAAAGGTGGGTGAGCCCTTGCGGATGTCCACCGCCACATCGAACACCGCCCCACGCACCACGCGCACCAGCTTGCCCTGTGCCCGGGGTGGAAGCTGGTAATGCAGGCCACGCAAAACGCCCTGGCTGCTGCGGCTGTGGTTGTCCTGCACGAACGCATGGTTCGTGCCCGTGGCTTCATTGAAGGCTTGCTGGTTGAAGCTCTCGTAGAAAAAACCTCGGCTGTCCCCAAACACCTTGGGTTCGATCAGCACGACGTCGGGGATGGATTGCCGGATAGCTTGCATGGCGGATCAATAGACTTTGTCGTTCAGCAGGCGCTGCAGGTACTGGCCATAGCCGTTCTTGGACAGGGGTTGCGCCAGGCGTGCCAGCTGCTCGCTGTCGATCCAGCCGGACCGCCAGGAAATTTCCTCGGGGCAAGCGATCTTGAGCCCCTGGCGATGCTCCAGCGTGGCAATGAACTGGCCCGCTTCGAGCAGGCTTTCATGCGTGCCGGTGTCCAGCCAGGCATAGCCGCGCCCCATGATCTCGACATTCAGCTGCCCCTGCTCCAGGTACAGCCGGTTCAGATCGGTGATCTCCAGCTCTCCGCGTGGCGAAGGCTTGAGGTCCTTGGCCATCTGAACCACCTGGCCGTCGTAGAAATACAGGCCCGTGACCGCATAGCTGCTCTTGGGCTGTTTGGGTTTCTCTTCCAGCGACAGCACCTTGCCCTGGTCATCAAACTCGGCGACGCCATAGCGCTCAGGGTCTTGCACATGGTAGGCAAACACGCTGGCACCGTCCGTGCGTTGCCGGGCATTGCCCAGCAGCTCGTGAAAGTCGTGGCCATAGAAGATGTTATCGCCCAGCACCAGCGCGCTAGGCGCGCCTGCCAGAAAGTCCTCGCCGATCACAAACGCCTGCGCCAGGCCATCGGGGCTGGGTTGCACCGCGTATTGCAGGTTCAGCCCCCACTGGCTGCCATCGCCCAGCAGTTGCGCAAAACGTGGCGTGTCCTGCGGGGTGCTGATGATGAGGATGTCGCGGATGCCACCGAGCATCAACGTGCTCAGCGGGTAATAGATCATGGGCTTGTCGTACACCGGCAGCAGCTGCTTGCTGATGGCCAGGGTGGCCGGGTGCAGCCGGGTGCCGGAGCCTCCGGCCAGGATGATGCCTTTGCGTTGCGTCATGTGAGGGTGCCGTTCAGAGAATTTCAGCCAGCATGCGCGCCACACCGGCCTGCCAATGCGGCATCTGCAGGCCAAAGGTGGCCTGCAGCTTGGCCGTGTTCAGGCGCGAGTTGAGCGGGCGGGCTGCCGGGGTCGGGAAAGCACTGGTGGGCACAGGCGCCACCTCATTTGCTATTATTTTAATAGCTGAATTTTCAATACTGGCGCGCGACAGCACGTATTTTGCATACGCATTCCAGGTCGTTTCACCTGCGGCGACGCAGTGGTACAGGCCCGCGTGCTCGGGGTGCTGCTGCAGGTGCTGGATGGCGTGGGCCGTCACATCGGCCAGCAGGTCGGCACCGGTGGGTGCGCCCCACTGGTCGTCGATCACCGTCAGGCGCTCGCGCTCCTGCGCCAGGCGCAGCATGGTCTTGGCAAAGTTGCCGCCGCGTGCGGCGTACACCCAGCTGGTGCGCAGGATCAGGTGTTTGGCGCCAGACTGGGCGATCAGCTGCTCGCCTTCGAGCTTGGTGCGTCCATACACACTCAGCGGGGCGGGCGTGTCGGTCTCCACCCAGGGTCGGCTGCCGCTGCCATCAAAGACGTAGTCGGTGCTGTAGTGCACCAGCCAGGCGCCCAGCTTGGCTGCCTCCTGCGCGATGGCGCCGGGGGTGGTGGCGTTCAGCGTGCGGGCGAAGTCGGCCTCGCTCTCGGCCTTGTCCACGGCGGTGTGGGCTGCGGCATTGACGATGACGTCGGGGCGCAGGGCGCGCACCGTCTCGGCCACACCGGCGGGGTTGGCAAAGTCACCACAGTGCTCGGTGCTGTCGTGGTCCAGCGCGGTGACGGTGCCCAGCACCGACAGGCTGCGCTGCAGCTCCCAGCCGACCTGGCCACCCTTGCCGAAGAGCAGGATGTTCATGCGCTGGCGCCCGCGACGGCGGCGGGCTGCGGCTGTTCGTACTGGGTCTCCACCCAGTCGCGGTACGCACCGGTCTGCACGTTGGCCACCCAGTCGGCATGCTCCAGGTACCACTGCACGGTCTTGCGGATGCCGGTGTCGAAGGTCTCGGCGGGCTTCCAGCCCAGCTCGCGCTCGATCTTGCGGGCGTCGATCGCGTAGCGGCGGTCGTGGCCGGGGCGGTCCTTCACGTAGGTGATCTGGGTGCGGTAGCTCTGGCCGTCGGCGCGGGGGCGCAGCTCGTCGAGCAGGCTGCAGACCATGTTCACGATCTCGATGTTGGGCTTCTCGTTCCAGCCACCCACGTTGTAGGTCTCGCCAGGGGCACCTGCCTCCAGCACGCGGCGGATGGCGCTGCAGTGGTCCTTCACGTACAGCCAGTCGCGCACCTGCATGCCATCGCCATACACCGGCAGGTTCTTGCCCGCCAGGGCGTTCACGATCATCAGCGGGATCAGCTTTTCGGGGAAGTGATAGGGCCCGTAGTTGTTGCTGCAGTTGGTGGTGAGCACCGGCAGGCCGTAGGTGTGGTGCCAGGCGCGCACCAGGTGGTCGCTGGCGGCCTTGCTGGCGCTGTAGGGGCTGTTGGGCTCGAAGCCACGCGTCTCAGCGAAGGCCGGGTCGGTCGGTGCGAGCGAGCCGTACACCTCGTCGGTGGACACGTGCAGGAAGCGGAAGGCGGCACGGTCGCCCTCGGGCAGGGCGCCCCAGTAGGCACGCACGGCTTCCAGCAGGCGGAACGAGCCGACGATGTTGGTCTGGATGAAGTCCTCGGGCCCGTGGATGGAGCGGTCCACATGCGACTCGGCCGCAAAGTTGACCACGGCGCGGGGCTTGCACTCGGCCAGCAGGCGGGCCACCAGCGCGGTGTCACCGATATCACCCTGCACAAAGATGTGGCGCGCGTCACCCTGCACACTGTCCAGGTTGTGCAGGTTGCCCGCGTAGGTGAGCTTGTCGAGGTTGACCACGGGCTCGCTGGAGGCAGCGAGCCAGTCAAGAACGAAGTTGGCGCCAATGAAACCTGCGCCGCCGGTAACCAGAATCATAGGGAGGGCTGTGTGAAATGCCAGCTCGGCAGAACCCACGATTATCCCACCCTGCCCGGCCCCCCGGTAACAGAGTTCAACGCGGGGGTTTCTGCGCGGGCCGGATGGTCATCAAAAGTGAATACCACGCATCATCTGCTGCAGCGCCACCGCCTCGGCCGAGAGCTGCGGTTTGGCGTCCTTACCACCGCCCTTGGCGGCCGTGGAATCCGGGAACATGCGAAAGCTGGTGTTCATGGTGATCTGCGCCACGCGCGGCACCAGCGCATGCAGCAGCTGCCCGGTGATGCCCAGGCGCGTGGCAATGCGCACGGGCTTGAAGATGCAGGCCTGGGCGATCATGTCCGCCGCCTCCTCGGGGCTCAGGGTGGGCACGTTGTTGTAGATCTTAGTGGGCGCAATCATGGGCGTGCGCACCAGCGGCATGTTGATGGTGGTGAAGGTGATGCCCTGGTCGGCAAACTCGCTCGATGCGCAGCGCGTCCAGGCATCCAGCGCCGCCTTGCTGGCCACGTAGGCCGAAAAACGCGGCGCGTTGGTCAGCACGCCGATGGAGCTGATGTTCACCACATGGCCCTTGCGCTTTTCCACCATGCCGGGCAGGAAGCCCATGGTCACGCGCAGGCAGCCGAAGTAGTTCAGCTGCATGGTGCGCTCGTAGTCGTGGAAACGGTCGTAGCTCGACTCGATGGCGCGGCGGATGGAGCGGCCCGCGTTGTTGATGAGGAAGTCCACACCGCCATGGTTGTCGATGAGCAGCTGCACGAAGCGGTCGCAATCGGCCATGTCGGCGATGTCGGCCGAATAGGCGATGAACTGGTAACCCTTGGCCTTGGCTTCGGCACAGGCCTCATCGAGCTTGTCCTGGTCGCGGCCGCAGATGATGGTGGTGGCGCCCGCCTCGGCAAACTTGTGTGCGGCGGCCAGGCCAATGCCGGAGGAGCCGCCCGTGATCAGCACCACCTTGCCCGCCACCGTGCCCTTGAGGCTGCGGTCGATGAACAGCTCGGGGTCCAGATTGCGCTCCCAGTAGTCCCACAGGCGCCAGGCGTAGTCCTTGAGGTTGGGGCAGGCCACGCCCGAGCCCTTGAGCGCTGCCATCGTTTCGCGGCAGTCAAAGCGCGTGGGGTAGTTCACAAAGGTGAGCATGTCCTCGGGCAGGCCCAGGTCCTTCATGACCGCGTTGCGCACGCGGCGCACGGGGGCCATGGCCATCAGGCTTTTCTTGATGCCCTTGGGGATAAAACCCAGCAGCGCCGCGTTGATGAACAGGTTCATGCGCGGCGCGTGCGCAGCGCGGCTGAAGATGTCCAGCACGTCGCCCACGCGGTAGCCCACCGGGTCCACCAGGTGAAAACATTTTTTGGCGATGGACGCCTGGTGGCTGATGACGTTGAGCGCGTTGACCACGAAGTCCACCGGCACGATGTTCACGCGCCCGCCCTCCAGGCCCACCGTGGGCATCCAGGGCGGCAGCAGCTGGCGCAGGCGCTGGATGAGCTTGAAGAAGTAGTAGGGCCCGTCGATCTTGTCCATCTCGCCGGTGGTGCTGTCGCCCACCACCATCGCAGGGCGGTACACCGTCCAGGGCACCTTGCAGTCCTGGCGCACGATCTTCTCGCTCTCGTGCTTGGTCTGGAAGTACGGGTGGTCCAGGCCCTCGGCCTCTTCGAACATGTCTTCGCGGAACACGCCTTCGTACAGGCCTGCGGCTGCGATGGAAGAGACATGGTGGAAGTGCCCCGCATCGATGGCCTTGGCCAGGTCCACCGTGTTGCGCGTGCCCTCGATGTTCACGGCCACCTGGGTTTCTTCGTCGGCGCCCAGGTCGTACACGGCGGCCAGGTGGTAGAAGTGGTCGATCTGGCCCTTGAGCTTCTTGACGTCTTCCGCCGCCACGCCCAGCTTCTTGGCGGTGAGGTCGCCAAACACGGGAATCGCACGCGTGGGCCCCACGCCCCAGAAGCTGCGCAGGTCGGCGACCTTGTCGGCGCTCTCCTTGCGAATCAGGAAGTGGACGACAGCGCCCTTGCGCTCCAGCAGCTTCTTCACAAGCCGCTTGCCAATGAACCCCGTTGCCCCCGTCACAAAATACTGCATGGAAAACTCCTCTGAGATAGCTTCATTCTTGCGCAAGGCCTGCGCACCCCGATTCAGCAGAAACCCGCGCCGATACTAGGCGGCCAGCGCCTCCCCCGCTAGATGGCACGCTCTACATTTTTAGGAGCGCGCGCCTACACCTTGCGCACCGTGCGGCGTACAGTGCGGCCATGCGTCGAAGGCAAAATCGCCCCGGCAACCCCAACCAACCGCACCACGGAGGCCTTATGGTCAAGAAACTGCAGAAACTCAGCGCTGACAAAAAGAAGAGCAACGCCCAACTGTCCAGCACCGTCAAGGACTCCGCCCAGCAGATCTGGCTGGCGGGCCTGGGCGCCTTCTCCAAGGCACAGGAAGAAGGCGGCAAGGTGTTTGAAGCCCTGGTCAAGGAAGGCCTGACCATCCAGCGCAAGACCCAGGCCGTGGCCGAAGAAAAGATCACCGAAGCCACCAGCCGCGTGACCACCATGGCCAGCGACATCGGCTCCAAGGCCCAGGGCCAGTGGGACAAGCTTGAAAATATCTTCGAAGACCGCGTGGCCAAGGCCCTGGCCAAGCTGGGCGTGCCCTCGGCCCGCGACCTGGAAGCCCTGAGCGCCCGTGTGGACGCTCTGGCCAAGGGCAGCAAGGCCGCCCCCGCCAAGGCTGCAGCAAAGCCCGCCGCCAAGGCCCCTGCCAAGAAGGCTCCAGCGAAGAAGGCCGCTCCTGCCAAGGCAGCCGCCAAGCCTGCAGCCAAGGCCCCTGCCAAGAAGGCTGCGGCCAAGAAGCCCGCAGCCCGTGCCGCAGCCGACACCGGCGCCAGCGCCCCATCGGCCAGCTGATCGCTCACCACCCACTGGCGCAGGCGGGCAGCAGCCCGCCCGCTGAAAGCGGCCCGCGTGCAACAGCGCGCTGGCCGCTTTTCTTTTTTTGGAGAAACCCATGAAGTGCGTTACAAGCAACTGCAGCATGGGTTTGCCGCAAGGCGTCATGCCGCACTGCAGCATGACTGCGTGGGTTAGAGTAGCCATCAGAGACACCGAAACAACGAAGCACAACGACGCGAAGGGCCTGCACACATGGTGAAGAAAGCGCCACGCCGCACCGCAGAACGCATTCTGGAAGTCACGCTGGACCTGTTCAACCGGTTCGGCGAACCCAACGTCTCCACCACCCTGATTTCGGCCGAGCTGCGCATCAGCCCCGGCAACCTCTACTACCACTACCCCGCCAAGGACGAGCTGATCAACGCGCTGTTCGACCGCTACGAGCGCTCGCTCACCGAGTTGCTCGCCGCCGCCGATGGGGTGCGCAACGTGGAAGACGCTTGGTTCTTCATGCACACGCTGTTCGAGCTGATCTGGCAGTACCGTTTTCTGTACCGCGACCTCAACGACCTGCTGTCCAAGAACCGGCGCCTGGAGACCCACTTCCAGGCCATCCTCAAGAACAAGACCCGTGCCGTGCGCGCCATGCTCGATGGCATGGGCCGCGCAGAAGCCCTGCACATCGACTCGCGCGAGCTGGAGGCCACCGCCACCAGCATGGTGGTGGTGCTGACCTACTGGCTCAGCTTTGAATATGTGCGCGACCCGCGCCGTGCACTGGAGCCCGAAAGCGCCCAGGCCGCGTTGCTGCGCGGTGCCCACCATGTGCTGAACCTGCTCATGCCCTACCTCGAAAGTGGCCAGCGGGCCCACCTGCTGCAGCTGGTGGGCGCGTATGCAGCAGCGCCAGGCTGATATCGCCCACCTTCCACAGACATCCACCCACAAGAACTTCCGGAGACACACCATGGCCAAATGGACCCCTTTCCCCCACGCGGGCGACTACCGCTTTGATGCCGCAAGCGTCAAGAAGCACTGGGCCCGGCTGCATGGCGGCGACGCCGAACCCTGCCCCAAGGACAGCGCCGTGCTGGAAGCCTGGGCACTGTTCCACAACGGCGATTTTGAAAAGGCCGCCGCCGCAGGCCTGGCCGCCGGTGGCGCGGGCATCACCGTGGCCAACAAGGCCACGTCCATCTACGCCAACTACCTGGAACCCAAGGAAAAGACGCGCCTGGACCTGTTCACCCAGGTGGCCGAGCGTGCCGAGGCCCAGGCGGGCGAAGACCCCAGCAACGCCAACGCCTGGTACTGGCATGCGTACGCGCTGGGCCGCTACAGCCAGGGCATAAGCGTGGCCAAGGCGCTGGCGCAGGGCCTGGGCGGGAAGGTGAAGGAGTCGCTGGAGAAGTCCATTGCGCTGTCACCCAAACACGCCGACGCACGCATTGCGCTGGGCGCCTTCCATGCCGAGGTGATCGACAAGGTGGGCTCGCTGATTGGCGGCATGACCTATGGCGCCAAGAAGGACGCAGGCCTCAAGCTGTTCCAGGAAGCCCTCAAGCTCAACCCGGGCTCGGCCATCGCGATGATCGAGTACGCCAACGCGCTCGTGATGCTGGAAGGCGACAAGAAGATGAAGGAAGCCACCGCGCTCTACGAAAAGGCCGCCGCCGCGGAACCCATGGACGCCATGGAGCGGCTGGATGTGGAGATGGCAAGGACGGAACTGGAGGAGTAACCCCCTGAGGCGTTTCGCGCCTCGGTGCAGCCGCCGGAGGCGGCCGCTCTTCAGGTCCGCACCAGCCTGCGCGGGCAGGCTGGGAGCCGTAACCCTCAACCCCCAAACCGCCGCGCAGCAATCTCCAGCAGGCCGTCAAAAATCAGGTTGTCCACCAGCTCGAAGGGCCGCGTCATGCTGGGCGCCATCTTCCAGCCCGCGCCGCCGGTCATGATGCACGCGGGCTCCTGGCCGCAGTGTTGCAGCAGGTGCTGGTACATGCGCTCCACCGCTCCGGCAATGGCATAGGTGCCGCCGCTGGTCAGTGCGTCGCTGGTGTTGGTGGGGAACGGGCGCACTTCGCCCGTGGGCACATGCAGGCCGGCGGTACCGGTCTCCAGCGCGCGCAGCATGATGCCGTGGCCGGGCAGGATGAGGCCGCCCATGAAGCGGCCTTCGGCGTCGATGCATTCCACCGTGACGGCCGTGCCCACCATCACCACAATCAGCGGGCGCGCGGGGCCCCGAGCCAGCACATGGTGGCGTGCGCCAATCATGGCCACCCAGCGGTCCGAGCCCAGGCGCGAGGGGTGGTCGTAGCCGTTGGTGAGCCCTGCCTCCTGCACGGATGACACGACCCAGGATGGAGCCACATCCCACAGCTCCATTTGTTCCTGCACCCGGCGCTTGACGGCATCGCCCGCCACCACACAGCCCAGCATGCGCTCCGGGTGGGGCAGCGACGCCCAACTGCCTTCAGCCAGGCGGTCGATGTGGTCGAGGAACTCGGCGCCATGCGCCATCAGCGCAGCCCCAGGGCGGGAAGCGTCGTACAACGCCCATTTGAGACGGGTGTTACCGACGTCGATGGCCAGAAAAGTCATGCGGCGGATTATCCCGAGTTTTGCAATGTGCCCCTGCCCAAGGGCGACAGCCCCCAAGTGGCACCACCCCTGCCCGCCACCAAATTGTGAAAAATCGTGTCACGCCCATGTCCGACACGACGCAGCCGCCCATTGCCGCTAAAGTGGTCCTTCCTTTTTCTTTCTGCAACATCAGGAGGTACGACATGGGTCTTTTCAGTTTCATCAAGGAAGCCGGCGAAAAGCTGTTTGGCGGCAAAGAGGCGCAGGCTGCCAATGCCGCCGCCCCCACGCAGGATGAACTCAACGCCAAGGCGGGCAAGGCCATCGAGACCTACATCGCCGCCCAGAACCTGGGCGCCAGCAACGTGCAGGTGGCCTTCCAGGGCCCCGAAGGCAAGGTCACCGTGAAGGGCACCGCCCCCACCCAGGCCGCCAAGGAAAAAGTCACCCTGTGCTGCGGCAACGTGGCCAGCGTGACCAGCGTCGAAAACCTGATGGAGGTGACCAACCCCGAGCCCGAAGCCCAGTACCACGATGTGGTGCGCGGCGACACGCTCAGCGCCATCGCCAAAAAGTTCTATGGCGATGCCAACAAGTACCCCGTGATCTTCGAGGCCAACAAGCCCATGCTGAGCCACCCCGACAAGATCTACCCCGGCCAGAAGCTGCGCATCCCGCAGGCTAAGTAACCCCCCTGAGTCGCCTTCGGCGCCATCCCCCGGAGGGGGACGCACCCGGTGGCCCGGCAAAGCCGGTTCCACGGGTGCACTGGCGGGGGGCGGGGGTGAATTTGACGCCCTGAGTCCGCGCCATCGCCGGGCCTTCGCAAACCGTCGGCGGTGGCAAGTTCCACGCATCGCAGCTTCACGGTGCTCTACAGGCGTATTGCGCTTGCTGTCTGGCTCTTTGCGCTTCAGCGGCAAATCCGCACAGGGCGCGGCGCCCTCAAATTCAAACCAAAATAGCTGCTACCGCTTGATAGACAAGCGCAAGCAGCTATTTTTTTAGGAGCATCAACTCTGTTTCCACGGCAGGCCGTGGAAGCGCCAGCCGCCTCGCTGGCCGCGGTGGCCCTCTGCGTCGGCATCGCCCTCAAACCCTTCGAGAATGTTGTAGGCGGTGATGCCCAGCTCGGTGGCGCGGCGCGCGGCGGCAATGGAGCGCACGCCGCTGCGGCACAGCAGCACGGCCCGTCCGCCCTCGGGCACGGCGGCGCGCATCTGGGTATCGAAGTCGGCGTTCATCGCCATGCCCGGCCACTGCTTCCAGGCCACGGCGGCGGCGCCGGGCACCTGGCCCACCCACTCGCGCTCGGCATCGCTGCGCACATCCACCAGCACGGCCTGGCCGGCCTGTACCCACTGCCAGGCTTGCTGTGGGGTTACGTCTCCGGCATAGCCTTCAGCGGGGCGAATCGTTGGTTCGGTCATCGTCAGAGTCCTTCTTTCAATCCCACAAAGGGGCGGGGTCGTCGCGCAAGCGGCTGCGCAGCTGCGCGTAGTCGGGCACCACGGTGGCCACCGTGTCCCAGAAGCGCGGACTGTGGTCCATCACGCGCAGGTGGGCCAGCTCGTGCGCCACCACATAGTCGATGATGGCCGGGCGGTAGTGCAGCAGGCGCCAGTTCAGACGGATGGAGCCGTCGGCCTTGGCACTGCCCCAGCGGGTGTTGGCGCTCGACAGCCGCAGGCTGGCCCAGCGCACGCCCAAGAGCGGCGCAAAGTGGTCCAGCCGCGTGGTGAAGTGGCGGCGCGCGTCGCGCATGAGCCAGGCCTGCACGGCGTCGCGGATCTGCGTGGGGCTGGCGCTGTGGGGCAGGCCGATGTGCAGGCTGTTGCCCTGCCCTGCTGCTGCCGCCACCAGCGCCCCGCCCTTGCCTGCAAAGCCGTGGCTCGGGTCCAGCACCACCGTCAGTGGCTCGCCCAGGTAGGGCAGCACGGCACCGTTGGCCCAGACGATGCGGCCACCCTCCATGCGCTGCTGGCGCTCGCGCGCTTCAGCGAGCTTGCGCAGGATCCAGTCGGATTTTTCGCGCAGCGCAGAATCCACCGCGCCCAGCGTGACCCAGCTCGGCGCGCGCACCGACAGGCCATCGGCCCCCACGGTGAACCCGATGCTGCGCCGCCGTGCGCGCTGCAGCGCATAGGCCACCACGGCATCGCCCAACAGCAGCTCGCGGTTGGCCTGGGGGTGGCGGAACTCGGCGGGGGACAGCAGAGAAGGCAGCGGCGCTGCTGGCGCTGCGGGCGCTGCAGGGCGATTTACTATTGTTTTAGGAGCTACCAGCGCTTGCCCATCGGGCGCAGAGGGCATTTTTTGCTTGATATCCGGCMCCCCGACCGCCGGTGCCAAGGGTGCAGGCGCCGCAGCGGGCGGCGGGTCGAACAGGTCCAGCGCCAGCTGCACAAGCCGCTGCATCACGGTGGGCTTACTTCCCGCTCGGGGCGGTCGTGTTGGCCACAGGGGCTGCGGGGGTTGCCGGATAGGCCCCGGGGTCGAGGCGGCGCATTTCGGCTTCGATCCAGGCTTCGACCTCGCGCATCAGCTCATCGGGCTCACGCCCCACGCTGGAGATGGGTTGGCCAATCGACACCTCCACCACACCCGGCCGCTTGACGAAGGCCTTGCGCGGCCAGACCTTGGCGGACGTGACGGCAATCGGCACCACGGGTGCGCCCGTGTCGATGGCCAGGCGCGTGCCGCCGGTCTTGTAGTTGCCCTTCTGCCCGCGCGCGATGCGCGTGCCCTCGGGGAACATGATGATCCAGATGCCCTTGGCCAGCAGGTCCTTGCCCTGCTGCACCACCTTGTTGAAAGCCTGGGTGCGCTGGCTGCGGTCGATGTGGATCATGTCCAGCCGCCCGATGGCCCAGCCGAAGAAGGGCACATAGAGCAGCTCCTTCTTGAACACGTAGGCCAGGGGGTGCGGCATGATCGTGGGCATCAGAAACGTCTCGAACGTGGACTGGTGCTTGACCAGCAGCACCGCGCCCGCGTTCTCGCCCTGGGGCAGATGCTCCATGCCGGTGATCTCCACCCGGATGCCCAGGATGGTCCGCGCACCGCTGATGCACAGCGACAGCCAGGCCCGCGCGATGCGGTACAGCGGCAGGCCGCGCACACCGAGCAACGTGCCCAGCATGATGGCCAGGGCGTACGGCACCACGGTGATGCCCATCCAGAGAAGGTGAATGACGGAACGGAGAAAGGCCATTTTTAATGGTGTTTTAGGCCGCTACCGCCTGTCCATCAAGCGATTACAGCTATTAAATTGATAGTATCAGGAGGCCAGACCACCCATCACAGGCAAGGGCGTGGCCGCCAGCGGTGGCGCCGTGGCGGGCACTGCAGGCAACAGCTGGTCCACAAAATCGCCCAGGCTGGCATGCACGCGCAGGCCCGGTGGCAGCCCTACAGGCAGCGGCCCCATCGGGTGGACTTGCGCCGACTGCCCCGTGCACACCAGGTGCAGCTGCGCACCCAGCGCGGCACCGGCTTGCAGGTGCGCGGCGCAGCTGCCCACCACCTGCACATCGTGGCGCTCCACCCCGTAGCGGTCGCTGATCTGCTCCAGCAGGCCGGGGGCGGGTTTGCGGCAGGCACATTCCTCGTCGGCCGCATGGGGGCAGTAAAAAACAGCGTCGATGCGCCCACCCACCGCCGCCACCTGGCGGTGCATCTTGGCGTGGATGGCATTGAGCGCCACCACGTCAAAGAGCCCGCGCCCCAACCCGGGCTGGTTGGTGGCCACCACCACATGCCAGCCCGCATGGTTGAGCCGCGCAATGGCTTCCAGCGCGCCAGGCACGGCGGTCCACTCGTCGGCCGAGGTGATGAAGTCCTCCCCCAGCGGGTTGAGGGTGCCGTCGCGGTCCAGGATGACGAGTTTCATAGGAGGGGGTGCCTTGTGGAAACAGACCGCCAGCCTATCAGCCCCGGGGTCACACCGCCAGACGCGAGAGATCGGCCACGCGGTTCATCGCGTTGTGCAGCATCTTGAGCAGGCCCAGGCGGTTCATGCGCACGTCCAGCTGTTCGGCGTTGACCATCACATCGTCAAAGAACGCATCCACCGGGGCGCGCAGCACAGCCAGGGTCTGCAGGCTGGCGGTGTAGTCGCCCGCGTCGAACTGCGCATTGGCCTCGGGCACAAAACGCTGCAGGGCGGCGAACAGGTCCTGCTCGGCTTTTTCCTGCAGCAGTTCGGGGTTCACGTGGGCGTCCACGGGGCCTTCGACCTCGGCTTTTTTCAGGATATTGCCGACGCGTTTGTTGGCTGCGGCCAAGGCCGGGCTTTCGGGCAATGCGGCAAAGGCGCGCACAGCCGCCAGCTGCTTCTCGACCAGGGCCAGGCGCTGCGGGCGCAGGGCCAGCACGGCGTCCACCTCTTGCGCGCTGTAGCCTTGCTCGCGCAGGCTGCCAGCGAGGCGGTCGTAGATGAAGTCAGCCAGCGCTGCCGATGCATCGGTGATCTTGTCGCCAAAAGCAGGCAAGGCACCGGCCAGCAGCGCGTTCAGATCCAGCGGCAGGTCCTTCTCGACCAGCATGCGGATCACGCCCAGCGCATGGCGGCGCAGCGCGAACGGGTCGCGGTCTCCCGTGGGCAGGTTGCCGATGCCGAACATGCCGACCAGGGTTTCCAGCTTGTCGGCCAGCGCCACCACCACGCCCGCCGTGTTGCGCGGCAGCGCATCGCCCGCAAAGCGGGGCTTGTAGTGGTCTTCGATGGCGTGTGCCACGGTCTCGCCCAGGCCGTCGTTGAGGGCGTAATAGCCGCCCATGATGCCCTGCAGCTCGGGGAACTCGCCCACCATGTCGGTCACGAGATCGGTCTTGGCCAACTGCGCGGCCAGGTCGGCGTCCTGCACCAGTTGCGCATCACCCAGTTGGGTAGCAATCGCCTTGGCAATGGCGCGCACGCGCTCCACGCGCTCACCCTGCGTGCCCAGCTTGTTGTGATAGACCACCTTGCCCAGGCCCTCGACGCGCGAGGCCAGGGTCTTCTTGCGGTCCTGGTCAAAGAAGAATTTCGCATCGGCCAGGCGCGGGCGCACCACGCGCTCGTTGCCGCCGGTCACAAAGCTGGTGTCTTCGGGGCTGATGTTGCTGACCACCAGGAATTTATTGGTCAGCTTGCCAGCGGCGTCGAGCAGCGGGAAGTACTTCTGGTTGGCCTTCATCGTGAGGATGAGGCACTCCTGCGGCACGCCGAGGAACTGCTCTTCGAACTGGCAGATGACCACGTTGGGCCGCTCGACCAGTGCGGTCACTTCGTCCAGCAGGGCTTCGTCTTCGATGGGGCGGGCACCGTTGCCGACCTTGGCGGCAGCAGCAGCGAGCTGGCGGGCGATCTCGGCCTTGCGCTCGGCGAACGAGGCGATCACCGCGCCGTCCTTTTGCAGCGTGGCGGCATAGCTGTCGGCGTCGGCCAGCACCACGGGCGACACGGCGGCTTCAAAACGGTGGCCGGTGGTGCTGTTGCCCGCCGTGAGGCCCAGCGCCTTCACCGGCACCACGGTGCTGCCATGCAACGCCACCAGGCCGTGTGCGGGGCGCACAAAATTCACGCTGGTCCAGCCGGGCAGCTCGCAGTCGGTTTCGAGCTGGTAGCTCATCACCTTGGGGATGGGCAGCTTGGCCAGGGCTTCGAGCAAGGCCTTTTGCAGGCCTTCCTGCAGCGTGGCACCGGGCACCACGCTGTCGTAGAACAGGGCTTCGGCCTTGCCGTCCTGCGCGCGCTTCAGGGCGGCGACAGCCGCTGCCGGGTCCGACACATCGGCGCCCAAGGCCTGCAGCTTTTTGAGCAGCGCAGGGCTTGCGTTGCCGCTGGCGTCGAGCCCCACGGTCACGGGCATGAGCTTTTGCTGCACGGCCTTGTCGGCGGCCTTGTCGGCCACGGCCGTCACATGCGCGGCCAGGCGGCGGGGCGAAGCAAAGGGCGTGACCACCGAAACAGCAGAGGCCAGGCCCAGGGCCTTGAGCTGGTCGCCCAGCACGGTGGCAAAAGCATCGCCCAGCTTCTGCAGCGCCTTGGGGGGCAGCTCTTCGACAAACAGTTCAACGAGGAGGTTTTGGGTTGTCATCGTCATTTCTCTCACGCAGCCTTCTTCGTCATCTGTTCCACCCACTCGCGCGGCGCCATGGGGAAGCCCAGGCGCTCACGGCTCTCGTAGTAGCTCTGCGCCACGGCGCGGGCCAGGTTGCGGATGCGGCCGATGTAGGCGGCGCGTTCGGTCACGCTGATCGCGCCGCGTGCATCCAGCAGGTTGAAGCTGTGTGCGGCTTTGAGCACTTGCTCATAGGCGGGCAGTGCCAGCTGCTGCTCCATGAGGTACTTGGCCTGCTTTTCGTGCGCGTTGAAGGCGGTGAACAAGAAGTCCGCGTCGCTGTGCTCGAAGTTGTAGGTGGACTGCTCCACCTCGTTTTGCTTGTACACGTCGCCGTAGCTCAAGGTGTCGGTCCACTTCAGGTTGTAGACGTTGTCCACGCCCTGCAGGTACATGGCCAGGCGCTCCAGGCCATAGGTGATCTCGCCCGTGGCGGGCTTGCAGTCGATGCCGCCCACCTGCTGGAAGTAGGTGAACTGCGTGACTTCCATGCCGTTGAGCCACACCTCCCAGCCCAGGCCCCAGGCGCCGAGCGTGGGGTTCTCCCAGTCGTCTTCCACAAAGCGGATGTCGTTCTTTTTCAGGTCAAAGCCCAGGGCTTCGAGCGAACCCAGGTACAGCTCCAAAATGTTGGCCGGAGCGGGCTTGAGCACCACCTGGTACTGGTAGTAGTGCTGCAGGCGGTTGGGGKTCTCGCCATAGCGGCCGTCCTTGGGGCGGCGGCTGGGCTGCACATAGGCGGCCTTCCAGGGCTCGGGGCCAATGGCGCGCAGGAAGGTGGCGGTGTGCGAGGTGCCAGCGCCCACTTCCATGTCATAGGGTTGCAAAAGGGCGCAACCCTGCGCGTCCCAGTAGGACTGCAGCTTCAAAATGATTTGCTGGAATGTCAACATGGCGTCTGTGGCTGAGGCACTGGCAAGCCAGGGCCGGGCAAGTAAGGGGGAAAAGGAAAACGCGGTGCGTGAGCAAACCCAGGGCCCGCCGCCCCACAGGGCTACAAGGACGGGCATCGCGCGCGCAAACCGGTGATTTTACGGCGCGCCGCCGCGCGTGCTGCGGCAGCGCCAGCAACATCGGCCCGCGCCCATGAAAAAAGGCCGGAGCCCTTTTGGAGCCCCAGCCTTCCCAACCAGTCACGCGAGCTATAAGCCGGTGCGCACCGGTGACCACACGGGTGTGGCCGTCAACGCATGCATCGCGTCAAAGCATGGCGTTCAAACCTCGAAACCGGAGATCAATACTCCCAGAAAATGCGCTGCAGTTCCTTGCTGTCGTTGGTCTTGGTCAAAGCGACCATGGCCAGGATGCGGGCCTTTTGCGGGCGCAGGTCGTGGGCCACCACCCAGTCGTATTTGTCGTCAGGCTGCTCGGCATTGCGCAGCACAAAACCATCGGGCACACGGGCCGAGCGGATGATCTGCACGCCCGAGGCGCGCAGGGCCTTGAGCGATTCCACAGCCTGTGCGGCCACCGAGCCATTGCCCGTGCCTGCGTGGATCAGCGCCTTCACGCCCGCCTTGCCGTAGGCCTCGATGCCGGTGGTGTTCATGTTGCCGTAGCCGTACACGATGTCCACGGCGGGCAGGGCCTTGATGTCGTCGATGTTGAACTCGGACTGGGTGGTATGGCGCTTGACCGGGGCGCGGAACCAGTAGTTCTTGCCTTCCACCACCATGCCCAGCGGGCCCCACTGGCTCTTGAAGGCCTCGGTCTTGATGTTGATGGTCTTGCTCACATCGCGACCGCTCTGGATCTCGTCGTTCATCGTGACCAGCACGCCCTTGCCAGCGGCGTCCTTGCTGGCGGCCACAGTCACGGCGTCGTACAGGTTCAGCGCGCCGTCGGCCGACAGGGCCGTGCCGGGGCGCATGGAGCCGACCACCACGATGGGCTTGGTGGTGCGCACGGTGAGGTTCAGGAAGTACGCGGTTTCTTCCAGCGTGTCGGTGCCGTGGGTGATCACGATGCCGTCCACATCGGCCTGCTTGGACAGGGCGGAGACACGCTGGCCCAGGCGCAGCAGGTGCTCGTTGGTGAAGCTTTCGGACGCGATCTGGAACACCTGCTCGCCCGACACCTTGGCCACGTTGGCCAGCTCGGGCAGGCCCGCCAGCAGCTTATCGACCGGCACCTTGGCGGCGGCATAGGTGGCGCTGTTGGCCGCCGAGGCGCCCGCACCAGCGATGGTGCCGCCCGTGGCCAGCACGACCACATGGGGCTTGGCCGCCTGGGCCAGAGCGACCGTGGACAGGGCCGAGAGCACGACGCCCGCAAACCAGCGGCGCGTGATGGACGAGGAAGAGGAAGAAGAGAAAATTCGCATGGTTGTGTCTCCGGGTCATTCTTCGGGCGCTACGGGGTGGTGCGGCGCCCTGCTGCCGTCCGGCCCCAGTCATCGGGTGTCGGGCGGTGCGGCATCCTATGAGAAATCCACACACAACCAAGTGGAATAATTGGCGTCACCCTGTGAATTGAATTCACACCCCCTTCTCCCCGGAATTTTCATGAACCTGCGCCAGCTCGAAGTGTTCCAGGCCGTTTTGCAGACCGGCAGCATGAGCGCGGCGGGCCGCCTGCTGTGCATCACGCCATCGGCCGTGAGCAAGGCTGTGGCCCACACCGAGCTGCAACTGGGCTACCGGCTGTTCAACCGCACGCCAGCAGGCCTCACGCCCACGCCCGAGGCGCAGGTGCTGGCCGTGGAATCCGGCAGCATCCACCGCCAGCTGGACGCGCTGCAACGCACGGCGCGCAACCTGGCGACCACCGAGCTGGGCGATGTGCGGCTGGCGGCCATTCCCTCCATCACCCACGAATTTCTGCCCACGCTGCTGCACCGCCATGCACAAAAACACCCGCAGGTGGGGGTGGAGGTGCGCACCATCCACCAGGACCAGATGACGCAGGCACTGCTCACGCGCAGCGTGGACTTTGGGCTGGGGTTTTTCGAGCACCCGCACCCGCAGGTGCACAGCGAGCTGCTGGTGAGCGGCCGCCTGTCGCTGGCCGTGGCCCGCACCCTGTGGGACCGCGCTCCGCGCGCCGCCAGCACCGCTGCGCGCCTGGCGCAGGTGCCTGCCATCCGGCTGGTGGGCGACGACCCGATGCGCCAGTCCATCGACCACACGGCCGACCGCCTGGGCACGCCGGGCGGGCCGGGCATCCAGGTGCAGACCTCGCGCCTGGCGCTGGAGCTGGTGCGGCTGGGCATGGGCTGGACGGTGGTGGATTTCCTCACGGCCATCCGCCTCGACCCAGCGCACGTGGTGGCGGTGGAGCTGCCCGACCTGCCGCCCATGTCGCTGTACAGCTACCACGCAGGCAACCACCCGCCAGGCCTGCAGGCCACACGCATGCTGGCCATGCTGCCTGCGCTGCTGCACGAGGGTAAGCGTCCGGCAATCCCATCTTGAGATAGACCCAGTGTCGAGGCATCGTGTGCACGATGAACATCACGCACACTATGGCGAACGACACGATCGCCCAGCGCCCCAAGCGGCACTACTACTCCCCGGAACTTAAAGGCCAGATCGTGGCCGAATGCCAGGTCTCCGGCGCGTCAGTGGCCGGCGTAGCGCTTGCACACGGAATCAACGCCAACATCGTTCATCGCTGGATGCGCGAGCAAGCAGACTCCCTGTTGCCAGCGCCCCGGAATGAGTTCGTTGCGCTGAATCTGCCTCCACCAGTTGAACAGCTCCCAGCAACCGAGACCAGCTCGCCGCCCGTGTCGCGTGCGATTCGCGTTGATGTTCGGCGCAGCGCCAGCGTAGTCACCGTGAACTGGCCCCTGGAAGATGCAGCGTCATGTGCAGCGTGGCTGCGCGACTGGCTCCGATGATCCGCATTGATGCGCTGTGGCTCTCCACCGAGCCGCTGGACATGCGAGCAGGCACCGAGACGGCGCTCGCCCGGGTAGTGGCTGTCTTTGGCGCAGCGCGCCCACACCACGCCTATCTGTTCGCCAATCGACGAGCCAACCGCATGAAGGTGCTGGTGCACGACGGCATCGGTGTCTGGCTGGCGGCCCGGCGCCTGAATAGCGGCAAGTTCGTCTGGCCGCGCGATGCCGCCACCACCGCCACACTCAGCCGAACGCAGTTCGATGCGCTCGTGCTGGGCCTGCCCTGGAAGAACGTCGGCGAGGCTGGAGTCATCACTGTACTTTGAGTGCTCCGGTCGTTGGCCAGGCAATCAGCGCTTGCACCGATGCGCGAATGTGATGTTAGCCGCATCATCTTCTCCCGTGATCACCGCAGACCACCTTGACACCCTGGAGCCGCAGCAGATGCGAGCGGCCCTGCTGTCGTTGATGGGTGAGCTGGCCGAGCGAGACGGCGTGATCGCACGCCAGGGCCAAGAGGCGGTCTTCAAGCAGGCGCAGATCGACAAGCTCACGCACGAGAACGCACTGCTCAAGCGCATGAAGTTCGCCGCACAGTCGGAGCGCTTCAGCGCCGAGCAGAAGAGCCTGCTCGATGAATCGCTGGATGAGGACCTGCAGGCGGTGGCCGATGAGATCGAGCAGGCCACGCCGCCAGTGGCAGGCCGCCAAGACAAGCAAGTCCCCAAACGCGCACCCCTGCCGGCCAACCTGTCGCGGCGCGAGATCCGCCACGAGCCCGAGTCCACCACCTGCGCCTGCGGTTGCCAGATGAAGCGCATCGGCGAGGACGTGGCCGAGAAGCTGGACTACGCGCCCGGCGTGTTCACGGTGGAGCGCCACATCCGGGGCAAGTGGGCCTGTGCCCAGTGCGAGACGATTCACCAGGTGCCTGTCGATCCTCACATCATCGACAAAGGCATCCCTACCACTGGGCTACTGGCGCAAGTGCTGGTGGCCAAGTACGCCGACCACCTGCCGCTGTACCGCCAGGAAGCGATCTTCGGCCGCGCCGGCCTAGCCATCCCCCGCTCCACGCTGGCGCAATGGGTGGGCTCGTGTGGCGTGCAGTTGCAGCCACTGGTTGACGCCATGAGGACAGAGCTGCTGCAGCGCCGCGTGCTGCATGCCGACGAGACGCCGGTGTCCATGCTCAAGCCGGGCAACGGCAAGGCGCACCGGGCGTACCTATGGGCCTATGCCACGGGCGCCTTCGAGAACATCAAGGCGGTCGTCTACGACTTCTGCGAATCGCGCTCGGGCGAACACGCCCGGCGCTTCCTGGGCGACTGGAGAGGCAGCCTCACCTGTGACGACTTCAGCGGCTACAAGGCCTTGATCGCAAGTGGTGTGACCGAGGTCGGCTGCCTGGCGCACGCGCGGCGCAAGTTCTTCGATTTGCACGCGGCGAACCAAAGCCAGATCGCCGAGGTCGCGCTGCAGCAGTTCGCGCGGGTCTACGAGATCGAGCGTGAGGTCAAGGAGATTGCGACCGATCAGCGCCAAACCATCCGGCAACAACAAACGAAGCCGCTGCTTGATGCCTTGCACCAGTGGATGGTGCTGCAACGCCAGAAGGTGCCGGAAGGCTCGGCAAGCGCCAAAGCGCTGGACTACAGCTTGCGGCGCTGGGAGGCTTTGACCCGGTTCGTCGATGACGGACAGCTGCCCGTGGACAACAACTGGATCGAGAACCAGATTCGGCCGATTGCCATTGGCCGCAACAACTGGCTCTTTGCGGGCAGCCTACGAGCTGGTCAGAGGGCAGCAGCCGTCATGACGCTCATCCAGTCAGCACGACTCAATGGGCATGATCCCTATGCGTATCTCAAGGACGTTTTGGCTCGCTTGCCGACGCAACGGGTTAGCCTGGTTCACGAGTTGCTACCGCATCGTTGGTTCGCACCGAGCTGAATGTCGTTATTTGAGGCTCCGCTCAGCGAACGGTTGGCCAGCTTGCCCCAGTGGCGCTGCGCAGCGATTCAAGTGCACCGCAATCGCCAACGCATACCCCTCCCGCACAGGTACTGCGGATGGCACGCAGTTGCTTGCGCAGCGCCTGCAACTCGGCGATTCGCTGCTCTACCAAGCGCATTTGATCGTCTAGCAAGGCATTGACCTCGTCGCAGGACATGGCGGGGTCGTCCTGCAACTGCAGCAGAGCCCGGATATCGTCGTGCGACATGTCCAGCGAGCGGCACCGAACGATGAAGGCCAACCTGTCGACATGCTGTTGGCCATATTGCCGATAGTTGTTGGCGGCCCGCAGGGGCGCCTGCAGAAGGCCCTCTGCTTCATAAAAGCGCACCGCGGGAACGGAGCACCCTGCCAATGACGATAGTTCACCGATTTTCATATTTGCCTACCTACCGCTTGACTCTACAGCTACTTGAGGGTTTCTAATACGGGACATGAGTACATGTCAAAGCAGTAGCTGCTCGAGCAGTTGCAATTCGCAGACGGTCGACGAGGCCCCAAGCGCCATTGCTTCCGTGGAGAGCACATTTTCAGTTCCGGGAATGGACTGCCCCTCCGAGGAGAACCTCATTCGCATGGCGCTGGGTGGTCTGACCGGGGTTGGGCCGATGACCTTCGATCTGGCCCATCGGCAGCTCCGGGTGGTGCACTCGGGCGAGCCCGCCAGGATCGCCCAGAAGCTGACGCCCCTGAACTTGGGTGCGGTTCTGCTGACAAGCGAGAGGCGCACCGAAGGCGGGCAGTGGAAGACGCGTTTCTCCGTGCCGAAGATGGATTGCCCGTCGGAGGAGAATCTCATTCGGATGGCGCTGGCCGATGCGTCGGCTGTTGCGGCACTGGACTTCGATCTGAAGGACCGTGTACTCACCGTGCAGCATGGGGGAAGTACGCAAGAGCTGCTGGGCCGTCTCATCCCTCTCAACCTCGGCGCGCAAGTGTTGGACAGCGTGCAAAGCGACGAGTCTACGGCCCCAGACGCAGAGGGGAATGCCTCTGAGGCTCGGACCTTAAAGCTGCTGCTCGCTATCAACGGTGCGATGTTTGTCTTTGAGTTGATCGTTGGCCTGATCGCCCAGTCCACAGGTCTCATAGCGGACTCGCTTGACATGTTCGCCGATGCGGCGGTCTACGGACTGGCGCTCTATGCGGTGGGCCGCGCCGCCGCCTTGAAGATGAAGGCAGCGCACATCGCTGGTTGGTTGCAAGTCGTGCTTGCGCTTGGCGCGCTTTTGGAGGTCGTTCGGCGGGCAGTTGTGGGAAGTGAGCCGGCGTCCATGCTCATGATGAGTATCGGGCTGGTCGCATTGATCGCCAAC
Source organism: Acidovorax sp. GW101-3H11 (assembly GCF_001633105.1). GTDB lineage: Bacteria > Pseudomonadota > Gammaproteobacteria > Burkholderiales > Burkholderiaceae_C > Acidovorax. The sequence goes on along the minus strand of NZ_LUKZ01000009.1, from coordinate 65,146 downwards.
GTCACCTGCCTGGTGCTGATCGCCAAGAAGCGGGATCGGGGCGCCCACATGACGGCAAGCTACATTTTTTCTGCGAATGATGTGATCGCAAACGCGGGGGTGATAGTCGCTGGTGTTTTGGTCGCTTGGACGGGCTCCTCGTACCCTGACCTCGTGATTGGCGCAGTCATTGCGCTGATAGTGCTCAGCGGTGCCCGGCGCATCCTGAACCTCCGATAGCCAATCTAGCGGCATCCCACACCGATGCCTAGCCAAGGTGGGATGGCCGGCCGCTTACGCACGAGGCGCTGTCGCCCCGGCCGCGCAAGTAACCCCCCTCAGGCACAAAAAAACCCGCCGCCGCAAACGCGGGGGCGGGTCGGGACGAAGCAGCTGTGCCTGCCGCGTCAGGCGCCCGTCCAGCGGCGCAGCACCAGGCTGGCGTTGGTGCCGCCAAAACCGAAGCTGTTGGACAGCACGGTGGTCAGCTGTGCATCGCGGGTTTGCGTGACCAGCGGCATGTCGCCCAGAGCCGGGTCGGGCGTTTCCACATTGGCTGATCCGGCGATGAAGCCCTGGTTCAGCATGATCATGCAGTAGATGGCCTCTTGCACGCCCGTGGCACCCAGCGAGTGGCCGGTGAGCGACTTGGTGGACGAGAACGGGGGCACCTTGTCGCCGAACAGGGCACGCATGGCGCGCACTTCCTGCATGTCGCCCACGGGGGTGGAGGTACCGTGGGTGTTGATGTAGTCGATGGGCGCGCCGAGCCCCTCCATGGCCTGCTGCATGCAGGCAATGGCGCCGTCGCCCGACGGGGCCACCATGTCTTCGCCATCGCTGGTGGCGCCAAAGCCCACCACCTCGGCCAGGATGTTGGCGCCGCGCGCCTGCGCATGCTCCAGGCTCTCCAGCACCACAGCGCCGCCGCCGCCTGCGATCACAAAACCATCGCGGTTGGCGTCGTAGGCGCGCGAGGCTTTCTCGGGCGTTTCGTTGTATTTGCTGGACATGGCGCCCATGCCGTCAAACAGCAGCGACATGCCCCAGGAGAGCTCTTCGCCACCACCCGCAAACATCACGTCCTGCACGCCCCAGGCGATCTGCTGGGCCGCCGCGCCGATGCAGTGCGCCGACGTGGAACAGGCCGAGGTGATGGAGTAGTTGATGCCCTTGACCTTGAAGTTGGTCGCCAGGCAAGCGGACACGGTGGAGCTCATGCAGCGCGTGACCTGGTACGGCCCCACGCGGCGGATGCCTTTTTCGCGCAGCGTGTCGGCCGCCTCGATCTGGTTGGCGGGTGAGCCACCGCCCGAGCCCATGATGAGGCCGGTGCGCGGGTGGCTGACCTGCTCAGGGGTGAGACCTGCCTGGGCGATGGCGTCTTCGAGCGCGATCTGCGCATACGCGGCCGCGTCGCCCATGAAGCGCAGCTGCTTGCGGTCGATGCGCGCTTCGATGTCGATCTCGGGCGCGCAGCCCACCTGGCTGCGCAGGCCCAGTTCCTTGAATTTTTCCACAGCCTTGATGCCGCTGGTGCCCGCACGCAGCGAGGCTTCCACAGTGGCCAGGTCGTTACCGATGCACGAGACGATGCCCGCGCCGGTGATGACTACACGCTTCTTGGTCATCGTCATGCTGCGTCCTTGTCGTCGCCCTCGCGCTTGAACAAACCCACGCGCAGGTCGTTGGCGACGTAAATTTCCTTGCCATCGGCCAGCAGGCGGGCATCGCCAATGGCCATCACCAGCTTGCGCTTGATCACGCGCTTGATGTCGATTTCGTAAGTGACCCGTTTCACGTCCGGGCCCACTTCGCCGGTGAACTTGACCTCACCCGCGCCCAGCGCGCGGCCCCGGCCTGGCAGTTGCAGCCAGGTGAGGTAGAAACCGATGAGCTGCCACATGGCATCGAGCCCCAGGCAGCCGGGCATGACCGGATCACCCTGGAAGTGGCAGGCAAAAAACCACAGGTCGGGCTTGACGTCGAGTTCGGCGACGATCTTTCCCAAACCATGCGCGCCGCCATCGCTGTCGATGTGCGTGATGCGGTCGAACATCAGCATGGGTGGCAGCGGCAGACGCCCGCTGTCAGCGCCGAACAGCCGGCCCTCGCCCGAGGCGATCAGTTGTTCGTAGGAAAAGGAATCTGCCATTTTCAGTCGTGCTCCAGAACGGCGGGTTCCCCCGCCTCAAATCATCGTTGTCCGCAAAACAAGCCCCCGCTTGCGGGGCTCTATTATCAAGGCATAGGGAGGCGCCTCTAAAGAAGGGATTGTCCAGCACCCCGTGGCCCGGCTGGCGGCTGACCTGGATCAACCGCCCCGCACCCTGCGCGCACCCCGGGCCAGCAAGGCCGCCGCCAGTGCCAGCCCCCCCAATGCCCACAGCGGCCACAGCCCCCAGCGGGCCACCCACCACGCATAGGGCGTGATCGCCCAGCCACTCTGCGCATCCAGGCCCCGGCCCTGCACCTGTCCCTGGAGCACGCCCCGGGTGTGGCGCTCCAGCTGGTGCGTGACGACACCCCGGTGGTCGATGATGGCCGTGGCGCCGGTGTTGGTGGCGCGCACCATGGGACGCTCGAACTCCAGCGCGCGCATGCGGCTGATGTGCAGGTGCTGGTCAATCGCCACCGAGTTGCCAAACCAGCCGATGTTGCTGAAGTTGACGAACACTGTGGGCGCCTCGGCCGGGTCGATGAAACGCGCGCCCAGCTCTTCGCCAAACAAGTCTTCGTAGCAGATGTTGGGCGCGATGCGCTGGCCCTTCCAGGCAAACGAAGGCTGCCCCACCGCCCCCCGGTTGAAGTCGCCCAGCGGGATGTCCATCATGGCCGTGAACCATTTGAAGAACGGCGGGATGAACTCGCCAAACGGCACCAGGTGATGCTTGTCGTAGCGATAGGGCTCAGCCTGCGTGGCGGGCCCCATGCCGAGCACCGAGTTGGTGTAGCCCAGCGTTTCATCCCCCAGCGGAATCCCCACCAGCGCGGCCTGCGGGCCTTCTGCATAGCGCTGCTGGATGCCTTCGAGGTACCCGGGAATGAGCTGCTGCGGCAGCAGCGGAATGGCGGTTTCGGGCGCCACCACCAGATCGGCCTTTGCATCGCGCAGCGCTGCGGCGTACCACTGAAGGGCCACTGGCACACCACTGCCCGGTTGAAATTTTTCGTCCTGCGGGATGTTGCCTTGCAGCAGCTCCAGGGTCAGCACCGGCGGCTGGGGCTGCGAGGGCGTATGGCACAGGTTGACGGCACAGAAGCGCTGCACGGTGGCCCCGGCCAACACAGCCGCCAGGGCCAGCCACAGCGCCCACAGGCGCCCCCGGCGCAGGTCGGCAGGGCGCAGCTGCACCACCCCCATCACCAGCGCAGCCGCCACCGCGCCCAGGCCATAGACCCCCACATACCGTGCCAGCGGCGCCAACGGCCCATCGACATGGGCATAGCCCCCCGCACCCCAGGGAAAGCCCGTCCACCAGATGCCCCGCGCCAGTTCGGCCAGCAGCCAGAGCGCTCCAAAAAAAAGAGCAGCTCCGCCTTTATGGACGGGCGCAAGGCGGCAAAAAATGCCCAAAACAGCGGCGTAGTAGCTGCCCAGAAACGCGGCCAGCGCCAGCACGGCGGCCACAGCCAGCGGCGCAGGCAGGCCGCCATAGGTGTGCATAGAAATGAACAGCCACCAGAAGGTGCCCGAAAGCCAGGCCGTGGCAAACACGCCGCCAATCAGCGCCCCCCGCTGCCAGGACACCACCGCCCCCGCACCCGGCCGCACCAGGCGCGCCAGCACGGCCAGAGATACCAGTTGCAGCCACCACAGCGGCTGGCCATTACCCGGCCAGGCCAGCGACGCTGCCTGCGCCAGCCCAGCGGCCAGCGCCAGCAGCGCTTGCAGGGGCCAGCGCATCGTCAAGGAAGCCCGCGCCATCAAGCGGCGGCGCTGCCGTCTTCGGCCTTGGACACCTTGAACCAGCGCACGGCGCCGCCCTTGGTGTGCAGCACCACAAACTGCAGGCCGCCCAGCAGCAGTTGCTCGCCGCGCTTGGGCACATGGCCCATCTCGTGGGCGATCAGGCCGCCAATGGTGTCAAAGCTCTCACCGGGATCGCTGCTCTGGATCAGCACATCAAAGGCTTCGCAGACACGCTCCACCGAGGTGTCGCCGCTCACGCGGTAGGTGCGGTCGGCCAGGCCGAAGATGTCGCCGTCGTCCTCGGGGATGTCGAATTCGTCCTCGATCTCGCCCACGATCTGCTCCAGCACATCCTCGATGGTGACCAGCCCGGCCATGCGGCCAAACTCGTCGATCACGATGGCCAGGTGGTTGCGGTTGCCCCGGAACTCGCGCAGCAGGTCGTTCAGGCCCTTGCTCTCGGGCACAAACACCGCCGGGCGCAGCAGGGCGCGGATGTTCAGCTCAGGCGCGCGCTGCAGCTTGAGCAGATCCTTGGCCATGAGGATGCCAATGATGTTGTCGCGTTCGCCCTGGTACACCGGGAACCGCGAATGCGCGGTGTTGATGACCAGGTGCAGCAACTCGTCAAAGGGGGCATCGATGTTGACCTGGTCCATGCGCGGTGTGGCCACCATCACGTCGCGGGCCGTCATGTCGGCCATGCGGATCACGCGCTCCAGCATCACGCGCGACTCGGCGCCAATGACCTGGTTGTCCTCGGCTTCGGCCAGGGTTTCGATCAACTCCTGGGTCGAGTCGGGGCCGGGGTGGATGAACTCAGCCACCTTCTGCAGGAAGGTGCGTTTGTCTTCCTTTTCGGGCGGGCGCCCGGGATGCGGATCAGACACTGTCGTGGAGTGCAGGACGTGCGGTAGTGGATCGGGCCCCTAGGATAGCGGATTGTGGTGACAGGGCCCGCACCGGCCCCGCCCCATGCCCAGCCAGGCCCTATTCGGCCGACTGGTGGCGCGCGTGCTGCACGCCGCTGCGCACTTCCTGCACGTTGGCCAGAAAGTCCCAGAACTGCTTGGCTTGCTTCTTGAGCTGGTAGTCCACCTCAGCAAACTGCTGCTCCACGATCTCGGCCATGCGCGTGTCGAGGCTGGCGGGCGGGATCTGCAGGTAGGCCTCGGACTCGGAGCCATCGCGGCGCACCGTGGCACCTGCGTTGCGCGCAATCTTGAGCATGGCCGTGTTCTCGGACAGCGCATGGATGAACACCATGTTCACGCCTTCGTTGCGGGCATGCATCACGGCACGCTCGAACAGGCGGGCGCCAAAGCCACGGCCCCGCGCCTGCTTGAGCACCGACACGCCAAACTCGGCACATGGCTTGTGCTCGGGGTTTTCCGAGAACGCCAGGTGCGCCATGGCGATGAGCTCAAGGCGGCGGTTGTAAATGCCAAAAATTTCGTCGCGCTCGAAGTTGAGCTGCTCGGCGTAGCGGCGGATCTGCTCGTCGTTGGCGGCGTAGCCAAACCGCAGGTAGCGGTCTGCAGGCTCCAGCTGCAGCAGGTGCTGGGTGATCCGCTCCCGGTAGGAGGGGCCCAGGGAGCGGATAGGAACCATCACGGGCGTCTCCTGCTGGTGGATGTGAATGTCAGAGGCAGAAGAGCCGCCCGTTACCGGGCGCAGCATGTCCCGGCCTGCGTACCAGGATGCCTTGAGCCAGTCTTTGGTTGCGAACATGCCACCAAATATAAGGGTTTTCCCTCATTTTTTCCAGTCCAAATTGCTGCGGCGCAGCAAAATAGTGAGTTGGCTCAAAACACCGGGGAAAATCGCCTTCTCGGCGCACCCAGTAATGTTTATCAGCTATCAAAAGTAAAGCAAACGCTTTGCAAACGCCTGCCCAAGCGTCTCCCAGGCGACCCCACCAAGGGTAGTCCGCAGACCGGTGCGGGGCAACCGTCAAAACCCGGCCCGGCGGGTTCCGGCCTGTCCATCAATCCGCTGCGGCTGGGCGGGCACCCAGGAGGACCAGGTCCAGCGGCTGTGCGCGCACTCCATGGGTGGGTGGCGCGCTCTCGTCGTTGCAGGCTGCACCCGCCCCGGTGCCGGGCAGCTTGCTGGCTGCACCTGCGCTGGGCTGCTGGCGCGGCAACAGGCCGAGGGCACCGGCACGGTCCAGCGACAAGGCCACACTGTCCCCCAGTTGCAGGTCCAGTTGCTGCAGGTGCTGGCTGTCCTTCAGCGCCACCGCGCCCTGGGCCGCCACAATCCGCACCGATTGCATGCGCTCTGCGCGGACTGCCAGCGTTGCGCCGCGCACCCATGCTGGGAGTCCGCCGCATTCACCCTCGCCCTGCCCCTCGGCCTCCGCGCGAGTCTCACCACAACGCTTGCAGTGGGTAGAGCGCAGATCCAGGTGCGCCACCGGTCCGTCCACCTCGATCTGGCGCCCAGACACCTGCAGCCGCTCCAGCGGGGTGCGGGCCTGCACCGCTGCGTGGGACAGGGCCAGCGCCTGGAACTGCGCGGGCAGCACCAGCTCATCCATCCACACATTCCCCTTGCCGTCTTCATCGCGTGCCCGATGCGCCTTCCGGGAGCGCGGCGCCACCCAGCGCAGCACCAGCGTGTCGCCCTCACGCGTGGCCACCAGGGGGGGCGCCGCTTGCGGCAGGTCGGCCTTCTCCCGGCCAGGGCCTTCGTGCAGGAAACGGAAGCTCAGCACCACCTCCGGCGCGCCCCCCAGCAGGACCCGGGTCACGGGCCAGTAATCCTGGTCAGCCCCCGAATCGCCTTCGATGCGCAGCCGGGTCACGCCCTCCAGCTGCGTGGCCTTCAGCACATAGCGGGGGCCATCTGGCTCCAGGGCCTCGAAGCGGTCGGCCCCGCTGAGAGCCAACACCCCCCAGAAGGCCAGCAAGACCCCGGCAAACAGCCAGGCCCCCCAGGTGCGCGGCGGCCGCGCGGGCAACGTGCGCAATGAAAGCGTCGGCATCACGTCAGCTCCTTCTCACGCAGATGCCGGTAGGTCTGCCCCCACAGCAGCAGGGGCAACAACACCCACAGCACAAAGTTCAAGCCGTGCACGGCGGTATCGACCGGAGCGCGCCGGGCCAGCCACCACGCAAAAATCACCTCGAAGCGCGCACCCGCTGCGGCGCACAGCAAGGCCGTGGCGATGCACAGCCCCACCCCCAGCACCAGGGTTTTGAGCATGGCAGCCTTGCGAAAGAACAGCGCCCCCGTAACGGCCAGGGCCTGCACGGCCCCGGCGCCGATGAAAAACGCAAGCTGCTGCGGAATGCTGAGCAACGATGCACTGTGGGGCGCACGCACCAAAGGAACAAACAGGGTAAACAGGGCGTAGTCCTCGGGATTCAGAGAAAAGGTCGGCGGCAGCATGGCGGCCCGCACCGCCAGCACCAGCCTCTGTACGGGCCAGGAGATCGCCAGGAACAGCAGGGTGAAACACAGCGGGTAGGCCACGGCCACCACCAGCACGCACAACAGCCACTTCTCCAGCACCGAGGCAGGGCGCATCAGAGACAACAAGGCGGATTCGCGCCGCGCCATGCCCTCGAAGTAGCGCCCGGCGAACACGAAGCCTGTCAGGTACAGCCCCCAGAAGTAGTAGCCCGACTGCGCGCCGGTCGTGAAGGCCGACGAGCGCGCGACCCCCAGCGCAAAAACCAGCAGCACCCCATACAGGATGCCCGTCACCAGCAGGTGGGCCAGGTATTGCCGCCCCTGCTCGGCCCATTGGGCCCGGGCCAGCAGCACAAAACGCCGCCAGGAAAAGGCTCCGGCGCTGTGGCCGTGGGCCGCCAAAGGAAACGATGTGGTCTCGGTGGTCATGCGAGCTCCACGGCTTCAGATGGGCGGTGCAGCGGGGCCAGCGCCGCAAGCACCTGGTCCCGGTTCAGGCTCAGCGCCTTGTACAGCAGCTCCAGCTGCACGGCGCCGCCGCCGCTGGCTAGAGGGTCTGCGCCCCCGTTTTCACGCAAGGCCACATAGGCCAGGTGCTGGCCGATGCGCTCCTGGTAAAGCAGCGCACCTTGCACCGCTGGCAGCGCGGACGCATCGGCCGCCACGCCCATGTGCAGCAGGCGCGCCAGGTCGTCCATGCGGGCCGCCAGCGCCAGCCGCCCCTGGTCGATGAACCAGATGTGGCTCAGGATGCTTTCCAGGTCGTGCGCCTGGTGGGTGCTGATGAGCACGGCGCGGTGCGCGTGTTCGGGGCGCTGCATCAGCTTGCGAAACTGTGCGCGCCCGACGATGTCCAGCCCGTTGGTGGGCTCGTCCATCAACAGCAGCGGGGTGCCCGTGGCCAGCGCAAAGGCGATGGCGGCCTTCTTCTTCTGGCCCAGGCTCATGGACTCGAAACGCGCCTGCGCGGGCACCTCCAGCTCAACCAGGTACTGGTTCAGCAGGTCGGAAGAAAAGCGGGGGTAGAAGACGCCCTGCGTTGCGGCCAGCTGCGCGCAGGTGAGGTTGGGCAGGTGAAACTCTTCCGGCACGATGTAGATGGCGGCGAGCAGATCCGCCGCGCGCTCGCGCGGGTTGCGCCCCAGCACCTCGATGTGCCCGGCCCAGGGCGTGAGCAGGCCGCACAGCAGCTTGAGCAGCGTGGATTTTCCACTGCCATTGCGCCCGAAAAGCCCATAGATGCCGGGCTGCTCCACGCGCGCCGCAAAGCCTTGGTACAGCAGGTGACGGCCATAGCCGAACTGCATTTCATCGATTGAAATCATCATGCTGCGAACCGCCCTCCCGCGGCCCCGGGCGCGATGCCACGCCCCGGTGCGCGCGGATTGTCACACGGGCACGGCCGTCGTTGCCTTCACCCTGTCGAGCACAAAACTGGTCTTGCAGTCCTGCACGCTGGGGTGCTTGAGCAAGGTGTCCATGATGAAGCGGCTGTAGTGCGCCATGTCGGCCACCACCACGCGCAGCAGGTAGTCCATCTCGCCGGTGAGCGAGGCGCACTCCACCACCTCGGGCCAGGTCTGCACGCTGGCGCGGAACAGGTCCATGGGGTTCCGTTTGTGGCTTTCGGTGTGTTTTTCGAGCCGCACGTTGAGGTAGGCCGTGAGCCCCAGCCCCACCGCTTCGGGTGGCACCAGGGCCACGTAGCGGTCGATCACGCCGCTGTCCTCCAGCCGCTTGACGCGGCGCAGCACGGCGCTGGGCGACAGGCCCACCTGCTCGCCGATCACGTCGTAGGTCTCGCGACCGTTTTCTTGCAGACGGCGCAGGATGGCGCGATCCAGCTTGTCCAATGCGTCAAAAGCTTTCATGGCGCAGGATTTTACGGAATCGATGCACTTTTCCGCCGTCCACATTGCAGGCACGGGTATGTCCCGATAGTGACAGCGGCCATCTCCCCAAAAAATAAACCTTGCAAAAAAGAACGACCGTTCTATTTTGCAAGCATAAGAAATCACATCAACGGAGACAAACACATGACCGGATTTTTCAGCCGCTTGTTGCGGCGACTGGTGCTGGCAGCAACGGCGGGGTTGCTGCTGGCGGGCGGGGGCGCGCAGGCGCAAGCGGGCTACACGCAAACGCGGTATCCCGTCGTGCTGGTGCACGGGCTTTTTGGTTTTGACTCGGCGCTGGGCATCGACTACTTCTACGGCATTCCCGACGCGCTGCGCCAGGGCGGCGCCAAGGTCTACGTGGCCCAGGTGTCGGCCGCAAACAGCACCGAGGTGCGGGGCGAGCAGCTGCTGGCCCAGGTCAAGACCATTCTCGCCATCACCGGCGCGGCCAAGGTGAATCTGGTGGGCCACTCGCACGGCGGCCCCACCACGCGCTATGTGGCGGGTGTGGCGCCGCAGCTGGTGGCGTCGGTCACGTCCATCGGGGGCGTCAACCGGGGTTCGCGCGTGGCCGACATCCTGCGCGGCGTGGCGCCTGCAGGCTCGGTGTCCGAGGCCGTGGCCAATGCGGCGGCCAAGGCGCTGGTGGGCCTGATCAACCTGACCTCCGGCGGCACGGGCCTGCCCCAGATGCCCACGGCCGCGCTGGACTCGCTGACCACGGCAGGCTCGGCCAAATTCAACAGCCGCTTCCCGCAAGGCGTGCCAACCTCCGGCTGCGGCAATGGCGCCGAACTGGTGAACGGCGTGCGCTACTACTCCTGGACCGGCACACAGCCACTGACCAATGTGCTGGACGCCAGCGACGGCCTGCTCAGCGTACTGAGCCTGACCTTTGGCGAGGCCAACGATGGCTTGGTGTCGGCCTGCTCGTCGCGCCTGGGCAAACACCTGGGCGACTACCGCCAGAACCACCTCGACGAAGTGAACCAGCTGCTGGGCCTGCGCGACTGGTTCTCCACCGACCCGGTGACGCTGTACCGCCAGCACGCCAACCGCCTCAAGCAACAAGGCCTGTAAACCATGACCCGCCGCACCTGGGCCAGGCCTGCATGGCTCCTGGCCATCGCCTCGGCCGCCGTGGCCTGGTGGCTGGTGGGCCCTGCGGGCTGGCCCGGTGTGGCAGCAGGGCCTGTGCAAGCGGTGAGCGCGGGCGCCGCGCTCACCGGTGCTCCGGGCCTGCATCCCATGTCTGCGCCGGGCGCAGATGCAGACGCAGGGGCGCGGCGTCGCAGCGGCAGCAGCATCGACAGCACCGCCGACCCCTTGCTGGTGGACGGCCTGCGCAACACGCTGGAAGCCCTGCTGCTGGAAGCGGGCGACGCCAGCGACCCGGCCACGCTCAAGCAGCGCCTGGCCTCTTTGGTGGGCAAGCACTTCCCCGCCGCCCTGGCCACCCGCGCGCTGGCGCTGGCCGAGCGCTATGTGGACTACCGCGTGGCCCTGGGCCAGCTGCGTGCGCCCCAGGACCTGACCGACCCGCGCGCCTTGCGCGATGCGATGGACGCCCGCCACAAGGTGCGCCTGAAGCTGTTCGATGGTGCGGAATACGACGCGCTGTTTGCGCGCGAGGCCGAGCTGGACCGCTACACCCTGGCGCGCCTGGAGGCCGCACACAACACCCAGCTCACCCCGGAACAACGCACCCAGGCGCTGCAGCAGGCAGAGCGCGAACTCTCGCCCGAGCGCCGCGCCGAACGCAGCGCTGCCACCGAGCACCTGGCCGCCGCCGCGCAGACGGCCGCCTTCAACACCCAGAACGCCGACGACTACACCCGCCACGCCGCGCGCAGCGCCCAGTACGGCGAGGCCGCTGCCCATGCGCTGGCCCAGCTCGACCGGGAGGAGCAGCACTGGCAGCAGCGCCTGGACCAGTACAGCCAGGCCCGGGCCCAGCAGGGCGATGGGGCTGCCGCACTCCAGCAATTGCGCCAGCAGCTTTTTTCTGCCGACGAACAGCAGCGTGTGGACGCTGCGCTGGCCCTGCGCAAGCTGCAGGCCACCGGTCCCGGCTCCTGAGCCTGGGCGCCGTACATGGCGGCCTATCCCCGCAAACAGCGCCGACTCCTTGCGCAAAAATTTGACCATTCACAAGATTCCTGCAAATCAGAGACCAAAGCCTCTTGATTTCGCCAGAAACATGAGGCAGGGCGCGCCTACAGTCCATGACATTCATCAACGAATGCCGGAGACACCCCATGAACGCCGCCCTGCCACAAGAAACCGCCGCCCAGCTCCAAGCCTGGGACAACCCCATGGGCCTGATGGGCTTCGAGTTCGTCGAATTCACCTCGCCCCAGCCGGGCGTGCTGGAGGCGGTGTTTGAAAAGCTCGGCTTCACCCTGGTCGCCAAGCACCGCTCCAAGGATGTGGTGCTGTACCGCCAGAACGGCATCAACTTCATCCTGAACCGCGAGCCCCACAGCCAGGCCGCCTACTTTGGCGCAGAGCACGGCCCCTCGGCCTGTGGCCTGGCCTTTCGCGTCAAGGACGCGCACAAGGCCTACAACCGCGCGCTGGAACTGGGCGCCCAGCCCATCGAGATCCCCACTGGTCCCATGGAGCTGCGCCTGCCCGCGATCAAGGGCATTGGCGGCGCGCCGCTGTATCTGATCGACCGCTTTGAAGACGGCAAGTCCATCTACGACATCGACTTTGAATTCATCGAGGGCGTGGACCGCCGCCCTGCGGGTCACGGCCTGAACCTCATCGACCACCTCACCCACAACGTGTACCGGGGCCGCATGGGCTTCTGGGCCAACTTCTACGAAAAGCTGTTCGGCTTCCGCGAAATCCGCTACTTCGACATCCAGGGCGAATACACGGGCCTGACCAGCAAGGCCATGACCGCGCCCGACGGCAAGATCCGCATCCCGCTGAACGAAGAGTCCAAGCAGGGCGGCGGCCAGATCGAAGAATTTTTGATGCAGTTCAATGGCGAAGGCATCCAGCACATCGCGCTGATCTGCGACAACCTGCTGGACGTGGTGGACAAGCTCGGCATGGCCGGGGTGCAGCTGGCCACGGCGCCCAACGAGGTGTATTACGAAATGCTGGACACCCGCCTGCCCGGCCACGGCCAGCCCGTGCCCGAACTGCAGTCGCGCGGCATCCTGCTGGACGGCACTACCGCCGACGGCACGCCCCGCCTGCTGCTGCAGATCTTCTCCACCCCCATGCTGGGCCCGGTGTTCTTCGAGTTCATCCAGCGCGAAGGCGACTACCGCGACGGCTTTGGCGAAGGCAACTTCAAAGCGCTGTTCGAGTCGCTGGAGCGCGACCAGATCCGCCGTGGCGTGCTGAACGCCTGAGTCATCAGACATCAAGGGTTAACCCTGATCAGGTGCCTATACTGCGCGCTCCCCGGAACTCAAAAGGATCCCGATGTCGCTCCGTAGCACCCTGTTCAGTGTCGGCCTGACCTGTGTGGCCACCTTTGCCATGGCCCAAAGCCCCTCTGCCCCGCTCACCATCGTGGTGCCCTACCCCGCTGGTGGTCCGCTGGACACCTCGGCCCGCATCGTGGCCGAAGGTGCTGCCGCCCAGTTGGGCTCCATTACCGTGGAGAACAAACCGGGGGCGGGTGGCAATACCGGTGCTAACCAGGTCGCCAAATCGCCCAAGACCAGCAACCAGGTGCTGATGGGCGCCGTGGCCACCCACGCCGTCAACCCCTGGCTGTACAAGAACTTCCCCTACAACGCGCTCAAGGACTTCAAACCCATCGCCCTCGTGGCACGCACGCCCAACGTGCTGGTGGTGAGTGCGGCACAGGCGACCAAGCTGGGCATCAAGACCACGCCCGAACTGGTGCAGTACCTCAAGAAGAACCCGGACCAGGCCAAGTACGGCTCGGGCGGCAACGGCAGCATCGGCCAGATCTCGGCCGAGATGTTCAAGTCGCTCACCAACACCCGGATGGGCCACACGCCGTTCCAGGGCTCCAAGCCCGCCCTGGCCGCACTCGAATCCGGCCAGGTGCTGATGGTGTTCGACAACCTGGCCTCGGCGCTGCCGCAGATCCAGTCGGGCAAGCTGCTGGCGCTGGGCGTGACCACATTGAGCCGCAACGAGGCACTGCCGAACGTGCCCAGCATCAACGACAGCGTGCAGGGCTTCAACGTGTCCACCTGGTTCGGCCTGTTCGCACCGGCCTCGCTGCCCGATGCAGATGCGCGCCGCTACGCCGACGCGATCAGCGCCGCGATGCATTCGCCCGCTGGCAAGGAGAAGTTCAAGAAGATGGGTATCACGCCCGAAGAGCTCACGCTCGACGGGTTTGCGCAGTTTGTGCGCTCGGAAAACAGCAAGTACGAGTTCCTGATCCGGGCCGCAAAGATCAAGATCGATTAACAGCCGCCGGTCAAATGCGCACCGGTCGGTGCGCAAGGTCATGGCGGCAAAGGAGAAAAAAATGGGACAAGCCCCCGTCGTCTATGGCCAATCCACCCGCCCACCCCGTGGCGACTATTCGCGTGCCAACGCGGACTACACCTGCCCGCAAGACTACGCGGCCTACACCGACGCCGACCACGACACCTACCGCCGCCTGTACGAACGCCAGCGCGCGCTGCTGCCGGGCCTGGCGAGCCAGGCGTTCATCGACGCCCTGCCCTCGCTGGGCGCGAGCGACCAGATTCCCCGTTTTGAAGAAGTCAACGAGCGCCTCTACAAGGCCACCGGCTGGGAGCTGGTGGGCGTACCCGGCCTGATCCCCGAAGTGCCGTTCTTCACCCTGCTGGCCAACCGCCAATTCCCGGTGACGGACTGGATCCGCAAGCCCGAGGAGTTCGAGTACATCGTCGAGCCCGACATTTTTCACGACCTGTTCGGCCATGTGCCGCTGCTGTTCAACCCCGTGTTTGCCGACTATGTGCAGCGTTATGGCCAGGGCGGGCTGAAGGCGCAGGGGCTGGGGTCGTGCGAGATGCTGAGCCGCTTGTACTGGTACACGATCGAGTTCGGACTGATCCGGGAGGCGGGGGAGCTGCGGGCGTATGGCGCGGGGATTTTGAGTTCGTCGGGCGAGTTGGCGTATTCGGTCCAGAGCCCGGAGCCGCAGCGCATTCCGCTGGCGCTGGAGCGCACGATGCGCACGCGCTACAAGATCGATACGTACCAGCAGACGTATTTTGTGATCGACAGTTTTGAGCAGTTGTTTGAGATGACGGCGGCGGACTTTGCGCCGATCTATGAGCGGCTCAGGGGGTTGCCAGAGTTTGCTGCGGATGAGCGGGAGGCTGTGGCGGCTTGATTTTTTAGATGAAATTGGCTGCTACCGCCTGTCTATAAAGCACTAATAGCTATCATTTTCACAGTTAGTAAGCGGCCATTCGGGTTGAGCTGATCGGAGGATTGGCGTGCTGGTATGGAAGGCGTGCTTTGGTTGAGGGCGGAGGCCGGGGTGTGCGCCCGGCGGCGCAGTGGCTTTCTTTTGCTTCGCCAAAAGAAAGTCACCAAAGAAAAGGCGACCCTACACGCTGCGTCCCTCCGCTTCGCTGCGGGCAACCTGCGGTGCTCGTGCGTGGGGCGCGCCGTGGAACTCGCTTTGCGCTGCGCGCGCCGCTCGGACAACCACGGCGAGTCAGTTCACGAAGCACGCGCGCTCCGACGCGCGTGCCGCCCCACGCCCTGCGCTCCTCGGCGCATCGTGAAGGGGACCCAACGGACATCCACGCGGGCCATCGCTGCGCTCGGCCCCGCCTGCGCAGCGCGTGGCGCTTGCGCCCGCGAGAGGGGCCGAGCGAAGCAAAGGTCCGTGTGGCTGTTCGGCTGTTGGATGTTCGGCTGTCCACCCCCTGCTGGCTGCGCCTGCGGCGGGGCGGTTGCGGGGTGAGCATGCGCGTCGGAGCGCGCATGCCTCGTGATCTGACTCGCCGTGGTTGTCCGAGCGGCGCGCGCAGCGCAAAGCGAGTTCCACGGCGCACCCCGCAATCGCCCCGACGCAGGTTTGCCCCTTCGCACCGCGAAGGGGTCGCAGACTGGGGGTCGCCCTTTCTTTGGTGACTTTCTTTCGGCGACGCGAAAGAAAGTTACTCGCATGCCGGGCGACTCCCGGCCTCCGCCCTCAGCACAGGCATGCGCTCAATCCGCGAGCTCGCGAGCGGCGCCCAGGTTTCGACAAGCTCAACCCGAACGGTTGATGAAAACACGCGAGCTTTGACAAGCCTGCCCTGAACCTGTCGAAGGGCTCAGCTCAAAAGTTCAGTCCCACCCAAAAGCTACAAAAACAATAGCTACCCACGATTTACCAACAAGCGCTAGATGCCAAACTGACCGGCGGTTTCAACAACGAAGTGCGCCAGTCCCCAGTGTAAGTGGCGTCACTTTGTAGCCATGGAACACCTCATGCGGAGTCTTCCAGCCCAGGCATCTGCGGGGTCGGTGGTTGAGCCGGTACACAGCTTGGAGCACCTGCTCTTCGCTGNCCCCACCCAAAAGCTACAAAAACAATAGCTACCCACGATTTACCAACAAGCGCTAGATGCCAAACTGACCGGCGGTTTCAACAACGAAGTGCGCCAGTCCCCAGTGTAAGTGGCGTCACTTTGTAGCCATGGAACACCTCATGCGGAGTCTTCCAGCCCAGGCATCTGCGGGGTCGGTGGTTGAGCCGGTACACAGCTTGGAGCACCTGCTCTTCGCTGGCCTTGCCCAGATCGCTGCCCTTGGGGAAGTAGTGGCGTAGCAGCCCATTGTGGTTCTCGTTGAGCCCCCGCTGCCAGGGGCTGTGCGGATCGGCGAAGTACACCCTCGTCTTCAGGCGTCTGTGCACCCACCTGTGCTCGGCGAACTCCTTGCCGTTGTCCAGCGTCAGGGTGTGGCGGCGCTTGGGATGGGGCCTGAGCATTTCGATGATGGCCTGGCCCACCGGCTCGGCCTGGCGCCGCTGCACGTGCTGTGCCAGTGTGTAGCGCGAGCGCCGCTCGGTCAGGGTCACCAACCCTGCCAGCCCACCCGCACCCGAGACGATGGTGTCCCCCTCCCAGTCGCCCAGGCGCGCTCGCTTGTCCACGATGGCGGGGCGCTGTGCGATGCCCACGCGATCGCGCAGTTGCCCCGCCCCCGAAGGTGCCTTGCGCCGGCGCTGGCCGCAACGCAGGCGCAGTGCAGCTTGTCCCATACGGCGCAGCCGGTTGTAGATACAGGTGTGGCTGATGCGCAGGCGCCTTTCCAGCCCCAGGCGGGCGGCTGCCTGCTGAGGCGATAGGTCCAGCTGCAGATACGACAGCACCAGCGCCCACTGGGCATCGTCAAAGCGCTGAGCGTTGGTCTGGCCGCTTTGGCGTGCGAGAGCCTGTTGATGGGCGCTGTGGGCTTGGTAGGCTGTGCTGGCGCCGCTGTTGCGCCGGATCTCGCGGGCAATGGTGCTGCGGTGGCGCCCCAGGCGCAGGGCTGTCTGCGTGATCGACAGCCCCACGTCGCGCAGGCATTGGATTTGGTAACGTTCGCTTTGGCTCAGATGGGTGTAGTTCATGGTGCACTTGGGTTGACTGGCAGGTCACACAAGTCATCTTCACTTACTTGTCTGGGCCTACCTTTGGGCTGCGTGCACTTCGTTGTTTAAACCGCCNCGCAGGCATTGGATTTGGTAACGTTCGCTTTGGCTCAGATGGGTGTAGTTCATGGTGCACTTGGGTTGACTGGCAGGTCACACAAGTCATCTTCACTTACTTGTCTGGGCCTACCTTTGGGCTGCGTGCACTTCGTTGTTTAAACCGCCGACCCAAATTACCCTCGTCCAATCTCATCCAGACACTCTCGCACCACCGCAGGATCAAACGCCATCTGCACATGCGCCACCCCTTCCACTAACCGGAGCTCAGCCCCCGCCAACGCCGCCGTGGTCGCCGGGAACACGATGTTGTCGCAGTTCGAATACCAGCAGGTAAACAACGCAGCCCGCCCCGCAGGCTCCGCCCGCTGCAACGCCACCACCCAATCCCCCGCCAAGCTCATCTGCCGCCCATTCACCGCACGACTGAAACGCCCCAGCCACGTGCCCCCATGCGGCGTGCCCAGCGTCAACACCCGGTGCACCCGCCCATCCGCCTGGTGCGCCCGCAGCCATGCCCGCACCGCCAAGCCCCCCATGCTGTGGCACAACAACACAGGTGCCTGCCCCGTGGCCGCCGTCACCTTGCGCACAGCGTCTTCGATGCTGTCCGCATACGCGTCAATCGAGCCCATCACCGGCTCCAGATTCACCGCCACATAGGCATGCCCCCGCGCCTGCAAGGGCGCAAACCACGGCAACCACAAGCCCCGGTTGCACATGAAGCCGTGCACCAGCACCACGCCACGCTTTCCCGTCGGCTGGGCAGGCAGCCAGTCGGGCACGGACTGGTGGCGAAACGGCTGGCGCCAGCAGAAGACCATCAACGCCACCCACACCTCGGCCCACCAGGCACCCACCACCTGCGACAGGCGGGCGCGCGGCGCCGCTTCAGTGCGGTTGGTGATGTGCATCAGCACAAACTCCACCGCCATCACCACCAGGTACAGACACAGCGGTACCAAGGCCCCCAGCACGGCACGCCAGGGTGAATGGGGCCATTGCCACACCAGCCAGGCGGCCATGGCCAGCAGGATGCACAGGAGAAGGATTCGTTGCCAGCGCGCGATCATGATGGTGGTGGTGACGATGGGCCAATGTTGTAATCGACCAGCACATTGTGCGGTCTGGCCACAGCACCGCCACCGCACCCCGCAGAACGCTGAAAGGACCCCGCCCCATGGATGCCGCCCAGACCATCCGCGATGCCATTGCCGACGTGACCGCCCTGCGCCTGCACCGCACGGGCGACCCGGCGCTGGGGGCGGCGGTGGGCAGCGTCAAGACATTCCAGGCACAGCGCTTTCGCGGCACCTATGCCGACCTGATGGCATCGCCCGCGTTCGGACCCGCAGCACGGTTCTTTCTGGAAGAGCTCTACAGCGATACCGACTACACCGACCGCGACCAGCAGTTTGGCCGCATCGCGGGCACACTGCAGACCATATTTCCCCAGCCGGTCGTGAACACCGCCGTGGCCCTGGCCGTGCTGCATGCGCAGACCGAAGAACTGGACCAGGACATGGGCCGCGCTTGGCTTGCGCATGAAGGGGCCGACGCGGCCAACGACGCCGCCCTCTACACCGCCGCGTGGCGCGCTGTGGGCCAGCGCCACGCGCGCCAGCAGCAACTGCAGCGCGTGCTGGCCATGGGCACCGACCTGGCGCGCCTCACCCGCACACCCGGTCTGCGGATGATGCTGCGCATGATGCGCGGCCCGGCCAACGCAGCGGGCATGGGCGCGCTGCAGAAGTTTCTGGAGGCCGGGTTCGACACCTTCGGCCAGCTTGCGCGCCAGCGCGGTGGGGTGGAGCAGTTTCTGGCCACCATCGAGCAGCGCGAGCGGGCGCTGATGGATTTGCTCTTCGATGCCGACCCTGTCACCTGCGAGACCCAGCTTAACCACACACTAGGACAAGCCCGATAGCCCGTTGCGCCCCCGCCTTCCACAATCTGTGCCCACCTATCAATGGCATTTAGTGGCATTTGGCACCGAAGGAAACACGCGCATGGAAAAGATCTGGCTCAAGAGCTACCCCCCGGGCGTCCCGCATGACGTGAAGCCCGAACAATACCGCTCTGTGGCCCACCTGCTGGAAGAGTCGTTCCGCAAACACGCAAAGAGCCCGTTCTCGGTCTGCATGGACCAGTGGATGACCTATGGCGAGCTGGAACGCCGCTCGGCCGCTTTGGGCGCCTATCTGCAAAGCCTGGGCCTGGAGCCCGGTGCGCGCGTGGCCATCATGCTGCCCAACATCCCGCAGTTCGGCGTGACCATGGCCGCCGTGCTGCGCGCAGGCTACACCTGCGTGAACGTGAACCCGCTGTACACCGCGCGCGAGCTGGAGCACCAGCTCAAGGACTCGGGTGCCACGGCCATCGTGATCCTGGAGAACTTTGCCCACACGCTGGCCGATGTCATTGACCACACGGCCGTCAAGCATGTGGTGATGGCCTCCATGGGCGACCTGCTGGGCTTCTGGTTTGGCCAATGGATCACCTTTGCTGTGCGCCACCTCGCCAAGATGGTGCCTGCGTATGACCTGCCGCTGACGGGCGGCCGCAAGGTGGTCACGTTCAAGAAGGCGCTGTCGGTGGGCGAACACAAGTCGCTCGCGCCCAGCCAGGCCACGCTGGATTCGATTGCGTTTTTGCAATACACGGGCGGCACCACGGGCCTGTCGAAGGGCGCCGTGCTGACCCACCGCAACATCGTGGCCGCCACGCTGCAGGCCGAGGCGTGGTTCACGCCCGCGCTGTCCAAGGTGGGCGACCTCTCCAAGGCCAACAGCATTGCCGCGCTGCCGCTGTACCACATCTTCGCGCTCACGCTGTGCCTGCTGGCCATCCGCCAGGGCTCCAGCCTCACGCTGATCCCCAACCCGCGCGACATTCCCAAGTTCGTGGCCGAACTCAAGAAGCGCCCCTTCCACATGCTGCCTGCGGTGAACACGCTGTTCAACGCGCTGCTGCAAAACCCGCAGTTCAAGACGCTGGATTTCTCTCACCTGTGCGTGTCGCAGGCCGGGGGCATGGCGGCCAGCGAGGGCACGGCCAAGCAGTGGCAAAAGGTGACCGGCAGCACCATGATCGAAGGCTGGGGCATGAGCGAGACCTGTGCCATCGGCACCAACAACCCGGTGATCAGCACCACCTTCAGCGGCAACATCGGCCTGCCGCTGCCGGGCATCGACATCGCCATCAAGGACGACGACGGCAACAGCCTGCCCCAGGGCGAGTCGGGCGAGATCTGCATCCGCGGCCCCAACGTGATGGTGGGCTACTACAACCAGCCCGAAGAGAACGCCAAGGCCTTCACGCCCGATGGATTCATGCGCACGGGCGACATCGGCATCATGGACCCGCAGGGCTACACCCGCATCATCGACCGCAAGAAGGACATGATTTTGGTGAGCGGCTTCAACGTGTTCCCCAACGAGCTGGAGCAGGTCATCAGCCTGTGCCCCGGCGTGGTCGAATGCGCGGCGATTGGCGTGCCCGACGAGAAACAGGGCGAGGCCATCAAGGTGTTCATCATCAAGAACGACCCGGCCCTGACCGAGGACGAGGTAGCCAACTACTGCCACCAGAACCTCACGGGCTACAAGCGCCCCAAGTACATCGAGTTCCGCGACGAGCTGCCCAAGAGCAATGTGGGCAAGATCTTGCGCAGGGAACTGCGCAAGGCCTGACACCGTCCACAGGGGCAGCGCGCCAAACGCCGCCTTCTGCCACCTCCCCCAGGGCGCTTCGGCGCCCTTTTTCTTGGGCGCAAACCCTGCAAGTCGCCCGCGTGCATTGGGTCCCCCGATGTCTGCATCTCCGGGTTTTTACCGACTAGCAAACGTTTGCGCAAACGTTTGCTTTCGTTATCATCCCGATCGCGACAAGGCACCGGGCACCCGCAGCCGTTTCTTTTTTGCTGTATCAGCTGCGAATTTCCCTCCACGCTGTCGGTCGCCTTCGTCCACATTCCAACCTGGAGACAAAACCCATGCAGTTCACCCGCCGTTCCGTTCAGACCGCTGCCGCCCTCGCCGTTGTGGGCAGCCTGCTGGCCAGCCCTGCGTTTGCGCAGGACAAGCCCAAGATCGCGCTCATCATGAAGTCGCTGGCCAACGAGTTCTTCCGCACCATGGAAGACGGCGCCAAGGCGCACCAGAAGGCCCACGCCAAGGAATACACGCTGGTGGCCAACGGCATCAAGAACGAGACCGACACGGCGGCGCAGATCAAGATGATCGAACAGGCCATGGCGCAGAAGGTCAGCGCCATCGTGCTGGCCCCGGCAGATTCGAAGGCGCTGGTGCCCGTGGTCAAGGCGGCCATCGACAAGGGCATCCTGGTGGTCAACATCGACAACCAGCTCGATGCCGATGCGCTCAAGGAAAAGAACATCACAGTGCCCTTCGTGGGCCCCGACAACCGCGCCGGTGCCAAGCTGGTGGGCGACCACCTGGCCAAGACGCTGAAGGCGGGTGACAAGGTCGGCATCATCGAAGGCGTGTCCACCACCTTCAATGCGCAGCAGCGCACCCTGGGCTACCAGGACGCCATGAAGGCTGCCAACATCACCGTGGTGGGCGTGCAGTCGGGCAACTGGGAGATCGAAAAGGGCAACACCGTGGCCGCCGGCATGATGCGCGAGCACCCTGACCTGGTGGCCTTGCTGGCCGGCAACGACAGCATGGCCCTGGGGGCCGTGGCCGCCGTGAAGGCCGCCGGCAAGACCGGCAAGGTGCAAGTGGTGGGCTACGACAACATCGGCGCCATCAAGCCCATGCTGGCCGACGGCCGCGTGCTGGCCACCGCCGACCAGTACGCCGCCAAGCAGGCCGTGTTCGGCATCGAGCTGGCGCAGAAGGCGCTGGCCGCCAAGACGCCGCAGAACCAGCTGCCCGCCACGGTGAAGACCGACGTGGTGCTAGTGACCAAGGACAGCAAGTAAACCTCTGGCACCTGAGAACGCATCCAACCTCCTAGCCGTTCACCCTGAGCCTGTCGAAGGGCTGCGCTACCGTAGCGCCTTGGCTTCGACAGGCTCAGCCCGAACGGGTTGGGGAAGATGCCTTCTGATGCACGTGAGCAGCCCATGACTCCAAAGCCCCCTACGAACACTTCGCCACCCCTGCTCGCCATCCAGGCCATTGGCAAGGACTACACCGCCACCGTGCTCGATGGCGTGAACGTGGAGCTGTTTGCGGGCGAGGTGCTGGCGCTGACCGGGGAGAACGGCGCGGGCAAGAGCACGCTGTCCAAGATCCTCTGCGGGCTGGAGCAGCCCACGCGCGGCGGCATGTTGCTGGCGGGGCAGGCCTACGCCCCCACCTCGCGCCGCGATGCCGAGCGCCACGGCGTGCGCATGGTCATGCAGGAGCTGGGCCTGGTGCCCACCCTCACCGTGGCCGAGAATTTGTTGATGGGCCGCCTGCCGCACCGGCTGGGCTGGCTGCAGCGCGATGTGCTGCACGCCGCCGCCCGCGCGCAGCTGGCCAAGATCGGGCTCGACAGCATCGACCCCGCCACCCCCGTCTCGCAGCTGGGCATCGGCCAGCAGCAGATGGTCGAGATCGCGCGCAATCTGCAGGACGACACGCGCATCCTGGTGCTCGACGAGCCCACGGCCATGCTCACGCCGCGCGAGACCAACTACCTGTTCGAGCAGATTGCCCACCTCACCGCACGCGGCGTGGCCATCATCTACGTGTCGCACCGGCTGGAAGAATTGCGCCGCATCGCCGACCGCGTGGCCGTGCTGCGCGATGGCCGCCTGGTGGACGTGCGCCCCATGGCGGGCATGAGCGAAGACGACCTGGTGCAGCGCATGGTGGGCCGCGTGGTGAGCGACCTGGACCACCGCCCACGCCGCCCTGTGGGCCCGGTGGTGATGAGCGCCGAAGGCCTGGGCCGGGGCACCGCCGTGCAGGGCGTGAGCCTGGAGCTGCGCGCGGGTGAGATCTTTGGCATTGCCGGGCTGGTCGGATCGGGCCGCACCGAGCTGGTCCGCCTGCTGTTCGGCGCGGACCGTGCGGACCGGGGCAGCGTCACCCTGCACCCAGAATTTGAACAAAAACAGGCCCTACCGCGCGATGGACAAGCGCAAGCAGCTATACAAAAGATAGCAAATACACCAAACCCCGCCACGGCTGCGCCCCGCACCTGGCAACGGGGCTTTGCATCGCCCCTGCAGGCCATCGCCGCTGGCGTGGGCCTCGTCACCGAAGACCGCAAATCGCAGGGCCTGCTGCTGTCGCAGCCCATCCGCATCAACGCCACGCTGTCCGACCTGTCGGCCGTGTCGCGCGGTGGCTGGCTGCAGCGCGGGTTCGAAAACCGGCTGGTGCAAGGCTTTGTGCGCACGCTGGGCATCCGCTGCCGCAGCCCCGAGCAGCCCGTGGGCCAGCTCTCGGGCGGCAACCAGCAAAAAGGTGGTGTTCGCCCGCTGGCTGCACCGCGAAGGCCGCGTGCTGCTGCTCGACGAACCCACGCGCGGCGTGGACGTGGGCGCCCGCGCCGAGCTGTATGGCGAGCTGGACCGCATGGCCCTGGAAGGCCGCGCGCTGCTCATGGTGTCGTCCGACCTGCGCGAACTCATGGCCATGGCCGACCGCATCGGCGTGATGAGTGCGGGCCGCCTGGTGGCCGTGTTCGAGCGCGGCGAGTGGTCCGAGCAATCGCTGCTGGCGGCTGCGTTCTCCGAGCCCGGCGGGCGCACCAGCACCACACCTTCAACTTCTTCTCCTGTGACCGCATGAACGCCCCCACCGCACCTGCCGCGCCCGCTGCGACGCCCTCCTCCGCCTCGGTCTGGCGCAGCCAGCTGGGCACCTACCTGGGCCTGCTGGCCGTTTTGGCGGGCATGGTGGCGCTGTTCTCGTCGCTGTCCGAATACTTCTGGAGCGCCGAGACCTTCATCACCATCGCCAACGAAATCCCGGCCCTGGCCGTGATGGCCGTGGGCATGACCTTTGTGCTCATCATTGCGGGCATCGACCTGTCGGTGGGCTCGGTGATGGCGCTGGCCGCCGCCACCTCGGCCGCCGCCATCCTGCAGTGGGGCTGGACGGTGCCCGCCGCCGCCGCGCTGGCACTGGCCACCGGCCTGGTGTGCGGCACCATCACGGGCGCCATTTCGGTCGCGTGGCGGCTGCCCTCGTTCATCGTGTCGCTGGGCATGCTCGAAGCCGTGCGCGGCAGCGCGTATGTGGTGACCGACTCGCGCACACAGTACGTGGGCGATGCGATCTCGTGGCTGTCGGCGCCGTTCTTTGGCGGCATCTCGTTCGCGTTCTTGCTGGCCGTGGTGCTGGTGGTGGTGGCACAGCTGGTGCTGTCGCGCACCGTGTTTGGCCGCTGCGTGGTCGGCATTGGCACCAATGAAGAAGCCATGCGCCTGGCCGGTGTGGACCCGCGCCCCATCCGCGTCATCGTGTTTGCCATGACCGGCCTGCTCGCCGGCCTGGCGGGCCTGATGCAGTCGGCCCGGCTGGAAGCCGCCGACCCCAACGCGGGCACGGGCATGGAGCTGCAGGTGATTGCGGCCGTGGTGATTGGCGGCACCAGCCTCATGGGCGGGCGCGGCTCGGTGGTGAACACCGCGTTTGGCGTGCTCATCATCGCGGTGCTCGAAGCAGGCCTGGCCCAGGTGGGCGCCAGCGAGCCCAGCAAGCGCATCATCACGGGTTTTGTGATCGTGGCGGCTGTGATCGTGGACACACTGCGCCAGCGCCGCGCCAAGGTCTGAGAGACTGACCCCGCATCCAGCCGCCCCACCACCCACGACCTCATTCTTCTTTTTGCATGGCTACTATCAAGGACGTTGCGCGCCACGCCGAGGTGTCGGTCACCACGGTGTCGCACGTGGTCAACGGCACACGCCGCGTGAGCCCCGAGGGGCGCGAGCGGGTCGAGGCCGCCATCCGCGCCCTGGGCTATGTGCCCAGCGCCATTGCGCGCAGCCTCAAGAGCAACAACACGCGCACGCTGGGCATGCTGATCCCCAACAGCTCCAACCCCTACTTTGCCGAGATCGTGCACAGCGTGGAAGACCGCTGCTTTGGCGCGGGCTACAACGTCATCCTGTGCAACACCAACGACGAGGCACACCGCCAGGGCACCTACCTGCAGGTGCTGGCCGAGCGGCGCATCGACGGGCTGATCGTGGTCTCTACCGGGCATGACGCCACGCTGGCCACGCAGTTGGCGGGCCTGTCCATCCCCACCGTGCTGGTGGACCGCGAAATCGACATCGCCGAACAGCAGCCTTGCGACCTGGTGGAAACCGCCCACATGCAGGGCGGCCTGCTGGCCACGCGCCACCTGCTGTCGCTGGGCCACCGCCGCATTGCCTGCATTGGCGGCCCCGAAGGCATTGCCCCCAGCGAGCAGCGCATTGCCGGCTGGCGCACCGCGCTGGCCGACGCAGGCTGCGGCACCGGCGAGGGCCTGCTGTGGCACGGCAACTTCACGAGCCAGGGCGGCTACGAAGCCATGCACGCCGTGCTGCGCGCACCCGAGCCGCCCACTGCCGTCTTCGTCTGTAACGACCTCATGGCCATGGGCGCGCTGTGCGCCGCGCACGAGCGTGACCTGCGCGTGCCCGAGGCACTGTCTATCGTCGGCTTTGACGACATCGAACTCACCGCCTTCACCAGCCCGCCGCTGACCACCGTGGCCCAGCCCAAGCAGCGCATCGGGGCGCTGGCCGTGGACATGCTGCTGGAGCGCATCGACGGCAAGCGCCAGGACGCGCGCAAGGTGATGCTGCAGCCCGAGCTGCGCGTGCGCGCCTCCACCGCCCATGCGCCCGGAGGTGCGGCATGAGCGCAAACAACGCGCCCCGCATCGCCGTCGTCGGCAGCCTGAACATGGACCTGGTGCTGCAGGTGCAGCACGCACCCGGCCCCGGCGAAACCGTGCTGGCCGACGCCCTGCACCTGGTGCCCGGTGGCAAAGGCGGCAACCAGGCCGTGGCCTGCGCGCGCCAGGGCGCCCAGGTGGCCTTGTTCGGCCGCGTGGGCGACGATGGCTACGGCCACACGCTGCGCGCGGGGCTGGACGCCGACGGCATCGACCACAGCGGCGTGCAGACCGACACCGCAACCACCACCGGCGTGGCTGCCATCACCGTGGAAGCCACCGGGCAAAACCGCATCGTGGTCGTGCCCGGCGCCAACGGCCGCTTTGTGCTGGATGCCACCGCGCTGGGTGCAGCGCTGCAAGGCGCAGGTGGCCTGGTGCTGCAGTTTGAAACTCCCCTCCGCCAGGTGCTGGCCGCCGCCGAGATGGCGCATGCCGCTGGCTGCCCCGTGGTGCTCAACCCCTCCCCCATCCAGCCCCTGCCCGAAGCCCTGTGGCCGCTGGTGCACACGCTGGTCGTGAACGAGGTGGAAGCCGCCGCGCTGGCAGGCCAGAACGTGACCACCCCCGCCGATGCTGCGCAGGCCGCACAAGCCTTGCGCGCCAAGGGGCCCGCCCAGGTGGTGGTGACCCTGGGCGCTGCGGGCGCCGTGGCCGCCGATGCCGCAGGCAACCGCTACCACCCTGGCCTGGTCGTGAGGGCTGTGGACACCACGGCCGCAGGCGACACGTTCCTGGGTGCGCTGGCCGTTGCTCTGGCACGCGGCGAGCCGCTCGATGCCGGCGTGCGCGAGGGCATCCGCGCCGCCGCGCTGTGCGTGACGCAGCACGGCGCGCAGCCCTCCATCCCCACCCGCGCCGCCGTGGCGCACAGCCCCCAACCGCCCGACTGGATCGCCCTGTGAAACGCACCACCCTGCTGCACGCCGAACTCTCCCACGCCATCGCCAGCCTGGGCCATGGCGACATGCTGGTCATCGGCGACGTGGGCCTGCCCATCCCCGACGGCCCGCGCCGCATCGACCTGGCCCTGACCCCCGGCATCCCGGCCGTGGTGGACGTGCTGCGCGTGGTGCTGGCGGAAATGCAGGTCGAGAAGGCCGTGATCGCCACCGAAGCCGTGGAGCGCAACGGCGGCCAGTTGCCCGCCTGGTGCCAGTTGCCGGTCACGCCCCAGGCGGTTTCGCACGACGACTTCAAGCGCCTGACCCAGCAAGCCCGCGTGATGGTGCGCACCGGCGAGTGCACGCCGTATGCCAACGTGATCCTGGTGGCGGGCGTCACGTTCTGACACCACTCGCCCCCGCCAGGGGCGATGGCTTGCGGGTTTTGGAGAAGGTCTGAAGGGGCGCTCCTGCGGTACGCTGGGCCGTCACCGTTTGCCCGCCCCCATGCCCAGTTCTGCCCCCCACGACCTGCTCCCCCCCGAAATCACCGTGCTGGAGCGCGGCTGGCTGTCGGCCAACAACATCCTCTTCATCGGCCACCACGACACGGCCATCGTGGACACCGGCTACTGCAGCCATGCCGAACAGACCGTAGAGCTGGTGCGGGGCGCACTGGCAGGCCGCGCGCTGGACCGCGTGCTCAACACCCACCTGCACAGCGACCACTGCGGCGGCAACGCCGCGCTGCAAAAAGCCTGGCCCGGTGTGCTCACCGCCATCCCGCCCGGCCAGGCCGACCATGTGCGCCAGTGGGACGCCTATGCGCTCAGCTACACCCCCACGGGGCAGGAATGCCCGCCGTTTCGGGCCGACACCTTGCTGATGCCG
Source organism: Acidovorax sp. GW101-3H11 (assembly GCF_001633105.1). Classification (GTDB taxonomy): domain Bacteria; phylum Pseudomonadota; class Gammaproteobacteria; order Burkholderiales; family Burkholderiaceae_C; genus Acidovorax. The sequence continues at coordinate 37,687 of NZ_LUKZ01000009.1, read as the reverse complement.
GATTCGTGCGTGCTGCTGGGCGACAAGCCCTGGCAGGTGCATGCTGCCCCGGGCCACGACCCGCACTCGGTGGTGCTGTTCAACCCGCAGGACCGGGTGCTGATCTCTGCCGATGCGCTGTGGGAAAACGGCTTCGGCGTCGTCTTCCCGGAGCTGGAAGGCGACAGCGCGTTCGCCGAGGTGTCCGCCACGCTCGATGTGATCGAAGCCCTGGCCCCGCGCGTGGTGATCCCCGGCCATGGCCCGGTGTTCACCGACGCCCCCCGCGCCATCGAAGGCGCGCGCCGCAGGCTGGACGGCTTCGTGCGCAACCCGTCAAAACATGCGCTCTACGCGGCCAAGGTGCTGCTGAAATACAAGCTGCTCGAATGGCAGCAGATCGGCATGGCCGACCTCACGGCCTGGGCGCAGGGCACGCCGTACTTCGGCATGCTGCACGAGACACACTTCGGCGACCAGGATGAGGGTGTGTGGCTGCAGAGCCTGGCGGATGACCTGGTGCGGTCGGGGGCGGCCGTGCGGCAGGGAGACGTGCTGCACAACGTGTGAGCCCTTGCAAGGCCGCCACTCCCATGGCCGCCGAAGCTACGCAAGCTTGGCCTGGTAGCCACGCAATCGCGCGCCGAGGCCCGGCTCCAGGAGAGCATTGAATCGGTCGGCTTCCCGCACGGAGGCGTCGGAGCCCTCTGCATACAGCACCGCAATCCAGGTCGGCTCGATGCGTCGCGGTATCGGTTCAGCCTCTTGCCCCAGGGCATACCGCATGGCGCTGACCACCTGCGGGTTCTGCGCCACCTCCAACAACCGGGAGCGCTGGCGTTCCGTTCCGACGGGAGAGGCGGACAGCAATGCGCGAAGGTGGGACAGATTGCGCTTCCAGGACTCGCGCAGGGCATCGTCGTCGTCGGAAAGCTCGACGATGCGGGTCAGCGCATGGGTGTAGCGGGAGAGGTCCGGCCGCTCCCGCAGCATGCGGAGCGAATCCCGTATCAGCTGCGGTTTGATGCCCACGAGATTCTTCGAGCCGGAATCAAATGCAGCTGACGGATCCCAGTCCGCCCAGATGATGCAGCGGATGAACTCGTCGGCCGATTTCGGCTTCTGGTGGAAGGGGTTGCCGAGTGGATGCATGGGGGTCAGCGGGGCACAGAGTGCTTGCTACTCATGCTTGTACTGCTTGTCGCACCCCATCACATGGTTGTTGCTGCTCGACATGCATTGGTAGAACAGCTTCTTGTTGCCCGACGAGGACTGGCAGTCCGACACGCTGTACCTGCCCCGGGCCTCGCGGATCTTGGGGGCGTTCTTGTCGAAGTCGGCCTTGCTCATGTAGCCATCGCGCACGTTCTTCTGGCCCACTTCCAGCATGGTGTCGGCCTGATCGTGGATGTTGCCCACGGCGGCGGTGCAGTTGAGGGGCACCTGCTTGCTATCCACGGTCTGCAGGGACTTCTTCAAGCCCTCCCCGAACTCTTCAACGTCTTTCGGGATTTTCTTGGTGCCGTCCGCGTTGTACTGCTGGCCCGGTTTGCCCGATGAAGATGAAGAAACGCTTCGGGTGGAGCCGTTGTTGCTCTGCAGCTTGAGCGGCTCGGCATCCGCATGGGACGGCGGCGGCTGGGAGCCGTAGTGCGTCTTGCCCTGGGCGTCCACCCACTTGTAGACGGGCTGCGCCTGCGCGCCGGCCGCAAGGCCGCACACCAGGGCCGCCATTGCCAGCCATGACAGTGTCTTGTTCATCCTCTCCATCCCTCTCGTTCATTGACGATCAAAAAAGCCGTTCACCGATTGATGCACAAGCGGCAACAGCTATTATTTTTATAGCAAACCCAGGCTCACTCGGCCCCGTGCCACTCAGGGCAGGTCTTTGTTCACCTCGGGCGCTGCCGCATCGCGCGGGCCGATGGTGCCCAGGCGGCTCTTGAGCGACTGGGACTGGCCGGTGAGCATGGCGGCGTAGTTGGTGGTGTTGGCCAGCACCTTCTTCACGTAGTCGCGCGTTTCGGCAAAAGGCACGTTCTCGGCCCAGATGGCGGCGTCCAGCACGGGGCCGTTGCGCCAGCTGCGCGGGCGTCCGGGGCCGGCGTTGTAGGCCGCCGCGGCCATGGGCATGGAGCCCGCGAAGTCGTCCAGCGCGAGCTTGAGGTACGCCGTGCCGATGGTGATGTTGGTGTCGCGATCGTTGATCTGGTCGGCGGTGAAGTTGGTCATACCGATCTTCTTGGCCGTCCAGCGCGCGGTGGCGGGCATGACCTGCATCAGGCCCGAGGCGCCCACATGGGAGCGCGCGTCCATGATGAAGCGGCTTTCCTGGCGGATCAGGCCGTAGACATAGGCCGGGTCCAGCCCAATGCCGTTGGCGCGCTCCACCACCGCGCTGCGGAAGGGGGTGGGGAAACGCTGGGTGACGTCCACCACGCTCTTGGTGCGTTCACTGGTGTTGATGCAGCGGTCCCACACCTCGCGCTGGCAGGCGAAGTCGGCGGCGGCCAGCAGTTCGCGGTCGGGCATGCCGCCGCTCTGGTGCAGGTTGGTGGTGTAGTTCCATTCGCGCACGCCCTCGGTGCGCAGGCCCAGCAGGATGGCGTAAAGGGCACGGTTCAGGCCCGGGTTGGCGCGGGCACCCGCTTTTTCTTCGGCGGTGAGGGGCGCGGGGGCCTGGGGCGTGGTGATGCGCTGGCCCAGTTCTTCCAGCGCCAGCATTTCGTAGAAGCCTCGGGTGCTGGCAATGCCTTCGAGCAGCTGGCGCGCTTCGGCGCGTTCGGCATCGGTCACGCGGCCTGCGAGCAGTGCGCGCGCCTTCCAGTACACCCAGGTGCTGTCCTGGCGCCCTTCGGGGCCCATGGCGTCCACGGCCTTGCCCACTGTCTTCCACTGCCCGGCACGCAGCGCGGCGCGCACCTTCCAGCCCAGCAGGTCGTCGTTCAGGTCGGTGTCCTTGGTCACGTTGGCAAAGTAGCCCGCCGCGTTGGACGAGAGCTTTTGCGCAGCGGCCTTGCCGATCACGCCCCAGGCCCAGTTGCGCTCTTCGGCCGAGAGGTGCACGCCCCATTTGTTGTCCAGCTGCTGCGCGGCGCCGTCCGGGTCGCTGCCTCCGAGCTTGATCAGGGCCAGCAGCACCAGCTCTTGCCGGGCGTTGCCGCGTGCCGTGGCGCGCGAGAGCAGGAATTTGGTGGGCGCGTCCAGCACCTCCTTGAGCTGCGGCAGCGCGTCGGGCGAGACGATCTCGACCGCGTTGCGCACCACGCGCGGGCGGTTGGCCTCCACGCCCAGACGCGCCTTGCGCCAGATGTCGAGCGCGCTGAGTTTCTTGTAGCTGTACAGCTCGCCAGCGGCATGGGTGCAGCCATCGTCGGCGTCGCGGATCGCATACCAGTTGCTGCGCACATCGTCCGCCACGGTGGCGGGGGCGGTGCCTTTGAGGGTGTCGATCAGCAGCGCATAGCAGCGCACTTCGCGGTCGTCCGACATGCGGTAGGCGGGGTGCTGCTCGGCAAACTGCGCCCAGTTGCGCCGCTGGCCCAGCAGCAGCAGCCAGTCGTTGCGCAGGCGGTCCTCCTGGTAGCTGCCCGCGTAGCGCTGCATGAAGGACTGGATTTCAGCGGGCTGGGCCTCGGCCAGGCGCACGCGCAGCTCCCAGTAGGCGGCCCAGGGCTCCAGCGCATGGCCACGGGCGGAGGGCAGCAGTTGCTCCAGCCGCTTGCGGTCGCCCTTGCGGAAGGCCTGCTGCATCTCCAGCAGGGTGTCGTCGCCCTTGCTGTTTTGCGCCTGGACAAGGGGGGCAGCCGTGGCAAGCAGGGCACTGGCGACAAGCGGTGTCAGAATTCGAAACAATTGCATGGGGGAATTATGTGATGGACAAAGCAGCCCTTCGGCGCGCATTGATAGAAGAACGTCTCAATCTGCCCGACCGCCTACAGCGGTCCGACCTGTTACAGCAGGTGATGCGCATCTGGCTTGTGAACCGGCCCGACACCGTGATCGGCGCCTATTGGCCCATCAAGGGCGAGTTCGACCCCCTGCCTGCCCTGCATCGCTGGAAGGAAGACGGCGAACTGCTGGACGAGCCCCAGCTGCGCCGCATCGGCCTGCCGGTGGTCAACAAGCAGCACAAAACGCTCACCTTCCACGCCTGGTACCCCGGCTGCCCCATGGAGGAAGACGCCTACGGCATCCCCAAGCCCAAGGACACCGAGGTCATCGTGCCCACGCTGCTGTTTGTGCCCTGCGTGGGCTACGCGGCCGGGGGCTACCGCCTGGGCTATGGCGGCGGGTTCTATGACCGCACGCTGGCCACGCTGCAGCCCAAGCCGTTCACCGTGGGACTGGGGTTCACCCACGGCTTCCTGGACGACTTCGAGCCCGAAGAATTCGACCTGCCGCTCGATGCCATCCTGAACGACAACGGCGTGGTCTGGCCGATCTGATCGGCGGCGGGGTGGCCGGTGATGCGCGCCGCGCATCATTCAGACCGCGTTTTGGCATCGCTGGCGCGCCGCGCAGCCGCTAGCATGGCGGGCTGACCTTTATTTTTCAGGTGCCCACCATGCCCAAGCTCTACATCGGCAACAAGAACTATTCGTCCTGGTCCATGCGCCCCTGGGTGCTGCTCAAGCAGGCCGGCATCCCGTTCGAGGAAGTGCGCGTGCGCTTCGACAGCTTCGAGACCGACTCGGAATTCAAGCGCGTCATCGGCCCCGTGAGCCCCACCGGCAAGGTGCCAGTGCTGGTCGATGGCGACCTGGTGGTGTGGGACACCCTGGCCATCGCGGAATACGTGGCCGAAACCTGGGCCGACAAGCAACTGTGGCCCGCCGACCCCAAAGCCCGCGCGCGCGCCCGCAGCGTCTGCGCCGAAATGCACAGCGGCTTCACCGCCCTGCGCAGCCACTGCATCATGAACATCGAGGCCGACCTGGCCGACACCGGCGCGCTGATCTGGCGCGACAAGCCTGGCGTGCGCGCCGATGTGGCCCGCTTGGTGGAGATGTGGAGCGCGCTGCTGCAAGAACACGGCGGGCCGATGCTGTTTGGTCAGTTCTCGGTGGCCGATGCCTACTTTGCCCCCGTGTGCACACGCCTGCACACCTATGCCCTGCCTGTGCCCCCCCAGATCGCCGCCTATGTGGACCGGGTGCGCGCACTGCCGGGTGTCAAGGCATGGATAGACGACGCCCTGGCCGAGAAAGACTTTCTCGACTTTGAAGAGCCCTACCGCCTGCAACCCACGCAAGACTGAAGCACACCATGGCCGTCACCATCTACCTGCGCTACGTGCTCAACACGAGCAAGCTCAAGGAGTTTGAGCACTACGGAAAACTGTGGATCCCACTGGTCGAGAAGTTCGGCGGTCAGCACCACGGTTACTTCCTACCCAGCGAAGGGGCCAACAACATCGCGCTGGCGCTGTTCACGTTTGAAAGCCTCGCGGCCTACGAACGCTACCGCGAGGCGTCGATGCAGGACGCGGAATGCCAGGCGGCGTTCCGCTATGCCGAGGAGACAGGGTGCATCGTGAGTTACGAGCGGAGCTTTTTCAGGCCGGTGTTTGGCTGACGCGAATCCGCGTTGAATCCTCAGCACCGTTCGGGCTGAGCTTGTCGAAGCCTCGCGCGGCGCTTCGACAAGCTCAGCGTGATCGTTTTTTTGTTTTTTGATCGCACCGTGATACACGCCTGTGCGGGTGGATGAAGGTCTACCGGAACTGCTTGCGCAAAAACGCCTTGTGCCGCGCGATGTGCGCCAGCTGTGCGGGGGCGATGGAGCCGCCCAGGTCTTCGTCCTCGGTGTTGAGCACCTGGTTGGCATAAGCCATGGCGCGGGCCACCACCTCTTCTTCGCTCACGCCCTGCGGGGCTGCCAGGTCCATCGCCACGCGGCGCATGGCGCGCTGCGACAGCATCCACATCGCGCCGAAGGAATCCCACGCGGCCGCCACCTCCTTGAACTTGTCGTGTTCGGCCAGGATGTCGTTGAGCGGCTTGGCCAGGATCTCCTGCAGCCCCTCCACCTTCGCCTTCAGGGCCTCGAACTGCGCCTCGCGCTGCAAGGCTTCGGCGGCCGCGTTGGCAGCGGCATCGGGCGCGGTGGGCACGGGCACGCTGCCGTCGGGGTTGAGCTGGGCGATGGTGAGGTCAGACGAGAGGGACATGATGGGTTGAATATACGGCGCGGCGCAGGTCCTAAACTAGCCCGATGCAAATCTACATGGTGGGCGGCGCGGTCCGCGACAAGCTGCTGGGCCGGCCGGTGAATGACCGCGACTGGGTGGTGGTGGGCGCGACGCCCGAGCAGATGCTGGCGCTGGGCTACCTGCCCGTGGGGCGCGATTTCCCCGTCTTTTTGCACCCCGAGACGCGCGAGGAATACGCCCTGGCCCGCACCGAGCGCAAGAGCGGGCGCGGCTACCGGGGCTTTGTGGTGCACAGCGCACCCGATGTGACGCTGGAAGAAGACCTCTCGCGCCGCGACCTTACTATCAATGCGATAGCTGAAAACACAGATGGGACGAGCGCAGAGGGCATTTTTGACCCCTATTCTGGTGCCCAGGACATTGAAGCGCGCGTGCTGCGCCATGTGACCGACGCGTTCCGCGAAGACCCGGTGCGCATCCTGCGCGTGGCGCGGTTTGCGGCGCGCTTCACCGACTTCAGCGTGGCGCCCGAAACCATGCAGCTGATGCGCGAGATGGTGGAACACGGCGAGGTGGACCACCTGGTGCCCGAGCGCGTGTGGCAGGAGCTGGCGCGCGGGCTGATGGAAGAACAACCCTCGCGCATGTTCGAGGTGCTGCGCGACTGTGGCGCACTGGCCGTGCTGCTGCCCGAGGTGGCGCGCCTGTGGGGCGTGCCCCAGCGGGCCGAATACCACCCCGAGGTGGACACCGGCGTGCACCTGATGATGGTGCTGGACATGGCGGCGCGGCTCTCGGCGCCGCTCACGGTGCGGTTTGCCTGCCTGGCGCACGACCTGGGCAAGGGCACCACGCCCGCCGATGTGCTGCCGCGCCACATCGACCACGAAACCCGCAGCGCGGAGCTGCTGAAAGACGTGGCCGAGCGCCTGCGCGTGCCCGTGGACTGCCGCGAGACGGCCGATGTGGTGGCGCGTGAACATGGCCACATCCACCGCAGCACCGATTTGTCTGCCGCCGCACTGGTGCGCCTGCTGGAGCGCTGCGACGCGATCCGCAAGCCCGGGCGGTTTGCCGAGATCCTGCTGGCCTGCGAGTGCGACGCACGCGGGCGGCTGGGGTTTGAAGAGTCTGCCTATCCGCAGCGCCCGCGCCTGCTGGCCGTGCTGGGCGCCGTGCAGTCGGTGGTCACGCGCGAGATTGCGGCGCAGGCAGCGGCCAAGGGGCTGAGCGGCCCGCAGGTGGGCGGGCTGATCCACCAGGCGCGGGTGGCAGCGGTGGCGCAGTGGCTCAAAGCACCCACTGCGCTCTGAACCGATCAACGCACGCTGAGAGCGGCCCTTACCAGCGCAGCAGGCGCGGCCCCAGCATGGCGCCCAGCGCCGTGGGGATGGCGATGCCCGCCAGGTACCACACGGCCAGGAAGGGCGTGGCCATCTCTGGGCAGTGCAAGGCATAGACCAAGGCGCCCAGCGCACCGGCCAGCAGGCCCGCGCCCGCGCCCGCCCAGGCCAGGCGGGTGGGTGCTGCGCCCTTGAGCGCCCAGAACCCGGCCACGAACGCGGGCACCGACAGCGCGGCGATGTTGAATGGGCAGGTGCGCCAGGTGCTGCCCAGGATGAGCGGCGCACGCTCTGCCGCAGGCACCTGCGCCAGTGCCCCCAGGGCCAGGGCCCAGAGCACCAGCGGCGGCACGGCCAGCCACAGGGCGGCATGGCCGACCTGCATGCCCGGGCGGGCCATGCGGCGCAACAGCCCCACCCCGGCCGCAGCCAGGGCCGCCGCAAACACCAGCTTGCCCCAGAACATGGGCAGCGCCATGGTCGCCAGCAGGTCGGGGCGCAGGCCAAACAGCGCCAGCATCAGCACCCCGGCACCGGCAATGCCCGCTGCGGTGGCCACGGCAAACCGCTGCTCGATGGCGGCGCGCTGCACAGGCCGCTCGTCCGCAGCCAGCAGGTGGATCAATTCATCGGTTTTCATGCTATTTCTCCTGGGCTTTGCGCGCATCCGGGGGCAGCACCGACCGGCCTGCGGTGTCCGGTGGTTTGCCCGCCCCCTTCTGGGCGTAAGCCATGTCCCTGATCCTGGCGGCCAGGGCCTTGAGCCCCCGGTGCACGCCGACTTTGACGGCCGACTCCGACAGCCCCGTCAGGCGCGCCGTCTCGACCACAGACAACCCTTCCAGCTTCACATACTCAATCGGCAGGCGCTGCTTGTCCGGCAGGGTCTGCAGCAGCTGCCCCAGGTCGCGCCGCGCCTCGGCAGCCTCGCTGTCGCTGCTGGCAAACAGTTCGTCCGCATCGTCCAGCGGGTCGTTGCGCGCCTCTTTGGCGGCATGCGAGCGCAGCCAGTCGATGAGCTTGTAGCGCGCAATCGCATGCGCCCAGGCCGTCACCGGCATCTCGGGCCGGTAGGTGTGGCGCTGGTTGTGCACGGCCAGCAGCGTCTCCTGCACCAGATCCTCGACCTCGTCGGGCCGCTGCGCCAGGCGGCGGCGCAAAAACGCACGCAGGTGGGCGCTCAGCTCCTTCAGAAAGCGCTGGTAGGCGGCAGCGTCCGCATCCAGCCCCTGCAGCAGCAAGGCCCGCAAGCGCTCTTCCACAGTCTCCATGGTGTCTCCCTGCAAGGTATTCGTCTCCAGAGGCCCACGGGTTACAGGCAGCGCAAAAAATTCTTTGCACAACCGCCGCGATCTTTTTTTTGCGCAGCGCTGTAACCCGCCCGCTGCACAGCGCGAATTACAACGCAGATCGGGCCGCTGAAAGCCGCTTTCGCGCAGCACCCCGGTCGGATTCAACCCTTACCCAACCTTCGGAGAACCGTACCATGACCACCCGCCCCCTCAGCCTTGGCGCCCTCGCCCTTGTTGCCCTCACTTCTGGTGCCGCCATGGCCCAGACCAGCTCCGCGCCCATGGATGGCGCCAAGCCCGCCATGGAGAAGTGCTATGGCGTGTCGATGGCCGGCAAGAACGACTGCGCCGCAGGCCCCGGCACCACCTGCGCAGGCTCGTCCAAGATGGACTACCAGGGCAACGCCTGGAAGTTTGTACCCGCAGGCACCTGCGCCACGATCAAGACGCCCAAGGGCATGGGCTCGCTGACACCCGCCAAGGCCTGACCCATGGCCCCGCACCCGCTCACCGCTGGCCTGGGCCTCAAGCCCCAGCACTATGGCGAGGCGCTGCATTGCAGCGCCCCCGGCCTGTGGTGGGAGGTGCACCCCGAAAACTACCTGGCCGACGGCGGCCCGCGCCTGGCCTGGCTGGAGGCCATCCGCGCACGCCACCCCGTGGCGCTGCATGGCGTGTCGCTGTCGCTCGCGGCCGACGCGCCGCCCGATGCGGCCCACCTGGCGCGCCTGGCCGCCCTCACAAGGCGCGTGGAGCCCGCCATCGTTTCAGAGCACCTGGCCTGGTCCACCTGGCGCGGGCAGTACCTCCCCGACCTGCTGCCGTTTCCGCGCACCCACGCCGCGTTGCAGCGCATTGCCGACAACATCGCCCGCACGCAGGATGTGCTGCAACGCCCCATCGCGATCGAGAACCCCACGCACTACCTGCACATCGACGGCCACGACTGGGCCGAGACTGAATTTCTGGCCGCGCTGGTGCAGCGCACCGGCTGCGCCCTGCTGCTGGACGTGAACAACGTGCACGTCAGCGCCCACAACCTGGGTTTTTGCGCGCAGACGTACCTCGACGCGTTTCCCCTGCATGCCGTGGCCGAGATCCACCTCGCAGGCCACCATGCCGACCCGGTACATGGCGATGCCTTGCTCATCGACAGCCACGATGCGCCCGTGGCGCCCGCCGTGTGGGCACTGTACGAGCAGGTGATCGCACGCACCGGCCCCGTACCCACCCTGATCGAGCGCGACGAGCACCTGCCCGCGTTTGGCGAACTGATGGACGAGCGCGACCGGGCCCACCGGGCGCTCTCGGCCGCGCACGCAGCGCAGCCCGAGGAGGCCGCATGCAGCTGAGCACATTCCAGGACGGCTTTTCTGCTGCGCTGCACGGCCAGGCCGTGCATGCGCCGTGGCTGTCCGCATTGGAGGCCCAGCCGGGTTTTGCCGTGTACCGCAATACCGTGCTCAAGGGCTGCATCGACGCGCTGCAGGCCAGCTACCCCACCGTGTGCCAGCTGGTGGGCACCGACTGGTTCCGTGCAGCGGCCGCCATGTACGCGCGCGCCCAGCCGCCCCGTGATGGCTTGCTGATGGACTATGGCGACGGCTTCGTCCACTTTCTGAACCAGTTCGCGCCCGCTGCCGACCTGCCTTACCTGGGCGCCGTGGCGCGCCTGGACCGCTGCTGGACCGAATGCCACCTGGCGGCGGATGCCCCCGCTGTGGGCCGCGACTGGCTGGCACAGCAGGCCCCACACACCTTGCCCCAGGTGCCACTGCGCCCCCACCCTGCCGCGCGCTGGGCCTGGTGCGATGCGCATCCCGCCTATGCACTGTGGCAGCACCACCGCGCGGGCCTGGCGCTGCCCGACGCGTTGGACTGGTTTGGCGATGGGGCCCTGCTCACCCGGCCCCACACGGAAGTGACATGGCGCCCCTTGCCCCGCGCAGGGGTAGCGTTTCTGGACGCCTGCGCCCAAGGCCTCCCGCTGGAGGCCGCAGCCACCCGCGCCCTGGAGACCGAGCCCGGCACCGACTTTGCCGCCCTGATGGGCAGCCTGCTGGACGCAGGCGCCCTGACCCTCACCGATTCACGCGCAGGCTGAGAACCTGTTCAAAGGAGCCCCCCATGCACACCACCACCCACTTCCCCACCGCCCCCGCCAAAGGCCCGCGCGTGCTGCTGGCCCGCCTGGCCGATGCCGCCACCTGGCTCACGCCCCACAGCCTGCTGGCCCTGGTGAACCGCGTGGCCATCGCGGGCATCTTCTGGCTGTCGGCACGCACCAAGGTCGATGGCTGGTTCACCATCTCCGACAGCGCCTACGCGCTGTTCCGCGACGAGTACAAGCTGCCCTTGCTGCCGCCCGAACTGGCGGCGCAGATGGCCACAGTGGCCGAGCACCTGTTCCCGGTGCTGCTGGTGCTGGGCCTGTTCACGCGCCTGTCGGCCCTGGCCCTGCTGGGCATGACGCTGGTGATCCAGGTGTTTGTGTACCCCGACGCCTGGCCCACGCACCTGTCGTGGGCGGGGCTGATGCTGTACCTGGCGGGGCGTGGTGCGGGCAATGTCTCGCTGGACCGGGCGCTGGGGATTCGCTGACGATTTGGCTTTTTATGCTGCCGCCGTGCGCACCCAGCGCACGATGTCCGCCGCGCCCAGCGCGCCGGAAATGCGCGCCACCTCGCGCCCCTGCTGGAACAGGACCATGGTCGGGATGCTGCGAATGGCATAACGCGCAGCGATGGCCTGCTGGTCTTCGGTGTTGAGCTTGGCCAGGCGCACACGCGGCTCCAGCTCGCGCGCAGCCTGCGCAAAGGCGGGCGCCATCTGGCGACAGGGCCCGCACCAGGGCGCCCAGAAGTCCACCAGCACGGGGATGTGGTTGCGCACCACCTGCTTGTCGAAGCTGGTGGCATCCAGCTCCAGCGGGGCGCCCATAAACAGGGGGCGGTGGCAGCTGCCGCAGTCGGGCGCGCTGCCCAGCTGGGCGGCCTGCACGCGGTTGGTGGTGTGGCAATGGGGGCAGACGATGTGCAGGGCTTCGGTCATGGGCAGGTCAGGGGTTTTCTGACAAACCACATGGCGACCACAGCGTGGCGTTTCAAGGGCGAACTACAGCAGCTTGGTCAGCAGGCTCACCACAAAACTCAGCAGCAGCGTGGACGCGAGCGGCACATCCCAGTCGCGCCCCAGCCAGCGAAACCGGAAGTCCCCCGGCAGGCGCCCAAAGCCCATGCGGCGCAGCAGCGGCGACAGCCAGCTGATGAGCATTAGGGCCAGGACGATGACGAGGAGCCAGCGGAACATGGGGCCTGCAGCCTCACAGCCGGTGCGAGCGGTCGCCGTGCGCAAACCCCACGGGCTCCCACGCCTCGCCCGCGCCCACGGCCAGCACCTTGAACAGCTCGCCCATTTCATGCTCCATGATCAATTTGGCCGCTGTCGCGCGCCCCTCTTGCGGCAGTTGCTCCATTTTTAATAGCAACCCACAGTTGATGAGGAAATGCGCCTGCGTGGTGTAGCCCAGCACGTTCAGGCCCGCCTCCTGCGCGGCCAGCGCCATGGCGGTGAAGTTAACGTGGGCGGTGATGTCCTTGCGGCCCACCGCCACCAGCGGGTCGCCGTCGGCCAGGTGGCCCTGGTGGCACATCACGGTGCCCATGTGGCGCTGGGGGTGGTAGTACTCGCTTTCGCCAAAGCCGTAGTCCAGCAGGAAGGCCGCGCCGCGCGTGAGCCGGTCGGCCAGCATGCGCATGAAGCCTTCGCCCTGCGCGTGGATCTCGGTCAGGTAGTCCTGCGGGCCTTCGATGTCCACGGGCGGGCGCAGGTCGGTGGGGCGGTCGGCCCAGGCAAAGCGGCCGTCTGCGTCCACCACCACGCCGCGTTCGTGCCACACGCCGCCCTGCTGGCCGCCATGGCGCGCGAGCAGTTGCACGGGCATGGCATCGAGCACCTCGTTGCCCACCACCACGCCGCTGAATTTCTCAGGCAAGGCATCCACCCAGCGCAGCTTGTGGGCATGCGCCACCAGCCTGGCCTGCTGGCGCGCGCGCAGGCTGCCCGACAGATCAACGATGGTGTAGCGCTGCACCTGGTCGCCCAACGCATCCAGCAACTGCAGCGGCAGCGCGCCGGAGCCCGCGCCAAACTCCCACACCTCGTCGGTCCCGGTGTGCGCCAGGGCTTCGCCCACCTGCACGGCCAGCGTCTGGCCGAACAGGGGGGTCATCTCGGGCGCGGTCACAAAGTCGCTGCCGGACTCGGGCATGGCGCCGAACTTGGTGGAATCGTTGGCGTAATAGCCCAGGCCGGGGGTGTAGAGGGCCAGTGCCATGAAGCGGTCAAACCCCAGCCAGCCCCCTTCGGCGGCAATGGCCTGGGTGATGTGCTGGTGCAGGGCGGTCGTTAAACTGTCGGGTCTTTGGGTCACGGCCCGCATTGTCTCCCAGCCCACATGCCTACTCCCTCCCACCCGCGCACCGTTCTGGTCACAGGCGCCGCCAAGCGCCTGGGCCGCAGCATTGCGCTGGCGCTGGCAGAGGGCGGCTGGCAGGTGGCGGTGCACTACCGCTCGTCGCAGCAGGATGCTATGGATACCGTAGCTGCTTGCGCACAGCTGACGCGCGGTAGTGCCCTTTTTGATGCAAATTTCGAAGACGAGGCCGCCGTGCGCGGCCTGCTGCCCCGCGTGGTGGCGCACTTTGGCCGCGTGGATGCGGTGGTCAACAGTGCCTCGCTGTTCGAGCACGACAACGCCGCCACCTTTGGCTTTGCCGCGCTCGAAAAACACCTGCGCAGCAACACCGCCGCCCCCGTGCTGCTGGCCCAGGCGCTGCACCAGCATGTGGCCGACCGCGTGGTGGCAGGCGAGGCCGATGCCCAGGGCGCTGTGGTCAACCTGCTGGACCAGAAGCTCTGGAACCAGAACCCCGACTTCGTGAGCTACACGCTCTCCAAGGCCGCGCTGGAGGCCGCAGGCACCATGCTGGCGCTGGCGCTGGCGCCGCGCGTGCGGGTGGTGGGCGTGGCGCCGGGCCTCACGCTCACCAGCCACATGCTCAGCGACGACAAGTTTGCACAGCTGCATGCGCTCTCCCCGCTGGGCCGCTCGTCCACCGCAGAGGATGTGGCCGCCACCGTCAAATTTGCGCTGGAGAACCGGTCGATCACCGGCACCACGCTGCTGGTGGACGGTGGCCAGCACCTGATGAAGTTTGACCGCGATTTTTCAATGATGTGAGCGCAAGCTCACGCAGAAAGCCATCTCCCATGGACCACAAAGCCGTCGGCACCCAGATCCTCACGCTCACCGGCCTGCGCTTCGACGCCAACCTGGGCATCCTCTCGCACGAGAAGACCGCCCCCCAGCCCATCCAGGTCGATGCCGAGCTGAGCCTGGGCGTGCAGCCGCTCGCGCCGCGCGACGACGACATCCAGCATGTGCTGGACTACCGCAAGGTGCGCCAGATCATCATCGACGAGTGCCGCGCCGAGCATGTGAACCTGCTGGAAAGCCTGATCGGCAAGCTGTCCAACCGCCTGATGCAGCTGCCCGGCGTGCTGGGCGTGCGGGTGAAGATCGCCAAGCTGGAGATTTTTGACGACTGCGAAGTGGCGATTCGTGTGGAAACCGGGCAGTGGTGAACGCAGTGCCCGGGCCCGCAAAAAGGCACAAATGAGACAATCGGCGGCATGAGTACCGTCTGGACAGAAGTCGAAGCCCCCTCCGTTGCCGCCACCGCGCCGCGCAACGACTTGAAGATCGAGCGCGAAACCCACAAGCTGGAAAAGCGCCTGTGCCGCGAGGTCGGCAAGGCGATTGTGGACTTCAACATGATCGAAGAAGGCGACAAGGTGATGGTGTGCATGTCCGGCGGCAAGGACAGCTACACCCTGCTGGACATCCTCATCAAGATGAAGGCGCGCGCGCCCATTCACTTTGACCTGGTGGCCGTGAACCTGGACCAGAAACAGCCCGGGTTCCCAGAGCACATCCTGCCCGAATACCTGGCCAGCACCGGAGTGCCGTTCCACATCGAGAACGAAGACACCTACAGCATCGTCAAGAAGCTGGTGCCCGAGGGCAAGACCACCTGCAGCCTGTGCAGCCGCCTGCGCCGGGGCATCCTGTACCGCGTGGCCGACGAGCTGGGCTGCACCAAGATCGCGCTGGGCCACCACCGCGACGACATCCTGCAGACCCTGCTGCTCAACATGTTCTTTGGCGGCAAGATGAAGAGCATGCCGCCCAAGCTGGTCAGCGACGATGGCAAGCATGTGGTGATCCGCCCGCTGGCCTACGTGGCCGAGAAGGACACGGCCCGCTGGTCCGCGCACCGCGACTTCCCCATCATCCCCTGCAACCTGTGCGGCAGCCAGGAGAACCTGCAGCGCAAGCAGGTGGGCGAGATGCTGCGCGAGTGGGAGAAAAAATTCCCCGGCCGCGTGGAGAACATGTTCACCGCGCTGCAGAACGTGGTGCCCTCGCACCTGCTGGACGGCGATCTGTACGACTTCAAGAACGCCCGGGCCACGGGCATCGCCAGCGAAGACGGCGACAAGGCGTTTGACAAGGAAGAGTTTGCGGCGCCCTCGCCATCGCTGCCGGGCGTGCAGGTGGTGCAGCTGTCGTGAACCCCGGCGGGCTGCGGCACTCTCACAGAGATCTCTTTTTCTGGAGCCTCTGAGCATGACAGCCCGACGCCGCTGGATTCCCCTTCTTGCACTCGGCCTGGCCACCGCCCTGCTCGCAGGCTGCAGCACCACGCGCGTGGTCGAAGGCCAGGTGCAAAGCTTCTCGACCCTGGCGGCCGTGCCCACGCCCGCCACCTACCGCATCGACCGCCTGCCTTCGCAGCAGGCCCCATCGTTTGACGCCATCGCCACGCTGGCCGAGCAATCCCTGGCCCGCGCAGGCCTGCAGCGCGACGAAACCGCGCCCCGCCTGCTGGTGCAACTGGGCGTGCAGGCCGACGCCGTGCCGCGCTATGACCCGTTCCGGCCTTATGGACCCTACAGCCCCGGCCCCTGGGGCATGGGCGGCTGGTATGGCCGGGGCTGGGGCGTGCATGGCATGTGGCGTTTTGGCGACCCCACGCCGCTGCACCGCCGCGCTGTCAGCATCGTGATGCGCGACGCCGCCACCCAGGCCGTGGTGTACGAAACATCGGCCGTGCACGAGGACGTGTGGGTGAGCGACCCGGCCGTGTATGGCGTGCTGTTCGACGCCGCGCTCAACGGTTTTCCGAAGCCGCCCCAAGGGCCCCGCCAGGTGCGCCTGCCCCTGGCGCCGCCAGCTCCCTGACACCCTGCAGCCCCCACCACCCCACTGCATGCAAGCCACCCGCATCGTTGCCATCCGCCACGGCGAAACCGCCTGGAACGTGGACACCCGCATCCAGGGCCACCTGGATATTCCGCTCAACACCACCGGCCTGTGGCAGGCCGATCAGGTGGCCCGTGCACTTGCCGACGAGCCCATCACCGCCATCTACACCAGCGACCTGAAGCGCGCCCACGCCACCGCCCAGGCCGTGGCGCGCAGCACGGGCGCACCGCTCACCACCCACACCGGCCTGCGCGAGCGCAGCTTCGGCCATTTCCAGGGCCGCACCTTTGCCGAAATCGAGGCCGAGCTGCCCGAGGACGCCTACCGCTGGCGCAAGCGCGACCCGCACTATGCCCCCGAGGGCGGCGAGTCGCTGGTCACATTGAGAGAACGCATCGAACGCACCGTGGCCCAACTGGCGCAGCAGCACCTGGACGAGCAGGTGGTGATGGTGGCGCACGGCGGCGTGCTCGATGTGCTGTACCGCCTGGCCACGCGCCAGGACATCCAGGCGCCCCGCACCTGGCAACTCTCCAACGCGGCCATCAACCGCCTGCTGTGGACACCCGACGGCCTGAGCCTGGTGGGCTGGGCCGACACGCAGCACCTGGACAACAACGCCCTCCGCGATGAAACCCATTCCTGACGCCCTGCAGTCCACCATCGGCCAACGCGTGGACCTGATCGACACCCCCGCCCTGGTGGTGGACCTGGACGCCATGGACCGCAACATCCAGCGCATGGCCGACTTTGCGCGCAAGCACCAGGTGCGCTGGCGCCCCCACGCCAAGATGCACAAAAGCGCCGAGCTGGCCCTGTTGCAGCAGCAGGCGGGCGCCCAGGGCGTGTGTGTGCAAAAAGTGGCCGAGGCCGAGGCACTGGCCGCCGGGGGCGTGCACGACATCACCATCACCAACCAGGTGGTTGCCATGCCCAAACTGCACCGCGTGGCACGGCTGGCCGCCCAGCTGGCGGCGCGCGGCGGGCGCCTGGGCGTGGCGGTGGACCACCCCGAAGGCATCACCCGCCTGGCCGAAGCCATGGCGCAGCATGGCAGCGATGCGGGCATCGACGTGCTGGTGGAGATCGACGTGGGCCAGGGCCGCTGCGGTGTGCCGCCCGGCGAGGCCGCCGTGCCGCTGGCGCTGGCTGTCTCGCGCAGCCCGCGCCTGCGGTTTGCGGGCCTGCAGGCCTACCATGGCCGCGCCCAGCACCTGGGCAGCAGCGTGGGCCGCCGCGAGGCGATTGCCCAGGTGGTGCGCGCCGCCCACCACACGCGCCAGCTCATCGAGGCCGAGGGCCTGACCGTGCCGCTGATCACTGGCTCGGGCACCGGCACCCTGGTGCACGAGGCCGCCAGCGGTGTGTTTGGCGAGCTGCAGGCGGGCTCCTTCATGTTCATGGACGCCGACTACGCGCGCAACGAGCGCGAGCCCGCGCAGCCCGCGTTTGAACACGCGCTGTTCGTCAAGACCCAGGTGGTGTCGGTGCGCGACACCCACGCGGTGTGCGACGCGGGCCACAAGAGCCACGCCATTGACTCCGGCCTGCCCACCGTGGCCCTGCTGCCCCCCGGGCACGCGCTGCGCTATGGCAACGGCGGCGACGAACATGGCCTGCTCTACGCCGACGGTCCCGAAGCCCGCCTGCCCACGCTGGGCCGCATGCTGTGGCTCATCCCCGGCCACTGCGACCCGACGGTGAACCTGCACGACTTCCTGATCGGGGTGCGCGGTGGCCTCGTGCAGGGCGTGGTGGAGCGCATCATCCGGGTGGATGCCAGAGGGGCGCTGACCTGAGTGATCGACTGAGTACGCTCAGACTGGGCACGGTTCGGCCAAATATTCCGTGATGTGCACATTGTTTTGGTCAAAACTGATGCCATGGAATCCATTGCATCCTCCGACCTAAAAACCATCCTGCACTCCAAGCGGGCCAACCTTTACTACCTGGAGCATTGCCGGGTCTTGGTCAACGGTGGCCGCGTAGAGTATGTCACCGACACGGGTAAGCGCAGCCTTTACTGGAACATCCCCATCGCCAACACCACCAGCATCCTGCTGGGCACGGGCACATCTATCACCCAGGCGGCCATGCGCGAGCTGGCCAAGGCTGGCGTGCTGGTGGGTTTCGCGGGTGGTGGCGGTACGCCACTTTTCAGCGCCAACGAGGTGGATATCGAGGTCGCGTGGTTCGCACCCCAATCGGAATATCGACCCACAGAGTATCTGCAGGCCTGGGTCAAGTTTTGGTTTGACGACGATCTGCGCCTGATGGCAGCCAAGGCCTTACAGACCGCGCGCTTGCAACGCTTGCGGGAACAATGGCTACAGCGCCCCCTGCGGGAGGCAGGCTTTGCGGTTGACGCACCGCGCCTGGAGGCGCTGATAGGGCAATTCACACAACGCATTGCTACGGCTCCCGATGTGACTGCCCTGCTCACGGACGAAGCACAGCTCACCAAAGCACTTTTCAAGCTAGCGGTCGATGCCACTCAGTACGGTGAATTCACGCGGGCCAAGCGTGGCAGCGGCACGGACGCCGCCAACCGCTTTTTGGACCACGGCAATTACCTGGCCTACGGCCTCGGCGCCACAGCCACCTGGGTATTGGGCTTGCCGCACGGCTTGGCTGTGCTGCATGGCAAAACACGAAGGGGTGGCCTGGTGTTTGATGCGGCGGATCTGGTGAAGGACGCAGCGATCTTGCCCCAGGCATTTCTGTCGGCCATGCAAGGCGACGATGAACAACAGTTTCGTCGGCGTTGCATCGACACATTGACGCAAAGCGACTCGCTGGATTTCATGATCGATACCCTCAAGCTCATCGCCATCACCACCGCGCAACACGCCACGGCCCGCCCCGCACCATGAACGTGCTCTTCATTGCCCAGTGCAACAAGCGAGCGCTGGTGGAGACCCGCCGCATCCTCGACCAGTTTGCTGAGCGGCGCGGCGAGCGCACCTGGCAAACGCCCATCACCCAGGCAGGCCTGGACACCGTGCGCAGGCTGCTGCGCCAGACGGCGCGCAAGAACACCGCCGTGGCCTGCCACTGGATTCGCGGGCGTGACCACAGCGAACTGCTGTGGGTGGTAGGTGACGCCAACCAATTCAACGACCAGGGGGCCGTGCCCACCAACACCACGGCCAGCAACGTGTTGCGCGCGGGCGATGAAAACGCCTGGCACCACCTGCCACTGATGACCGCCCTGGCCGCGCTGGCGGCCCTGCTGCACGACCTGGGCAAAGCCACACAGGCATTTCAAGACAAGCTCAAGAACCCTGGCCTGCGCGAGCGCAACCACTACCGACACGAATGGGTGTCAGTGCGGCTGTTTCAGGCGTTTGTGGAGCAGGAAGACGATGCCGGCTGGCTGCAACGGCTTGCGGCCTGTGCAGACGCGGATGCGGATGCGCAGACGTTTGAGGCGTTGTGGCTTGACCACGCCGGTGGTCGGCTGCTGCGCGATGGGATCGATGAGCCCCAAGCCTCGCAACGCTTGCCGTTCGCCCGCTTACCGCCGCTGGCTCAAGCGGTTGCATGGCTGGTATTCACCCACCACCGCCTGCCATGCCTGCCGGTTGAACAAGCACAAGGCGTTGATGCAGAGGACATGGAGGAAAGCAGGCGCACCTACCGCCGCTTTGGCGCCCGCCCAAGCTTTGTCAACACCAACGCCCTGGACGATGTGCTTCAGCGCATCAACGCCGACTGGAACGAGCCGCGCGAGCAGGCCAACACAGAGACCAAACAAGCCCACTGGTGCTTCCCGCATGGGCTCCCTGTTACCACCCTCGCCTGGCGCAAACAGGCCGCCCGCTACGCACGCAAGCTACAGGAACTATTGAAAGCCCCTGGCCAAGGACCGGTGTTGCACGACCCGTTTGCCATGCACGTCGCGCGCCTGTGCCTCATGCTGGCCGATCACCACTACTCCAGCGTCACAGACAAAGCCGCGCGGGCGCAGTATCTCAATGAAGACTACCCCCTGTACGCCAACACGCGCAGCAATCACTATCAAAACGATAGCTACCCGCGCTTGATAGACAAGCACCAGAGCCCACTTTTCATCCAAACCCTGGATGAACACCTGCTGGGCGTACAGGCCCATGCCACGCTGGTCGCACGCTCCCTGCCCAGCCTCACGCACAGCCTGCCCGCACTCAAGAACCACAAGCCCCTCAAAAAACGCAGTGCTGACCCACGCTTTGCCTGGCAAGACAAGGCTGCAGACCTGGCCACCAGCGTGCGCACCCGCACAGCGCAGCAAGGCGCGTTCATCGTCAACATGGCCTCCACAGGCTGCGGCAAAACATTGGGTAACGCCCGGGTGATGAATGCACTGGCTGACCCT
This sequence comes from Acidovorax sp. GW101-3H11, assembly GCF_001633105.1. Classification (GTDB taxonomy): domain Bacteria; phylum Pseudomonadota; class Gammaproteobacteria; order Burkholderiales; family Burkholderiaceae_C; genus Acidovorax. Next base: position 17,232 of record NZ_LUKZ01000009.1, on the reverse strand, counting down.
GCCACCGGCATGCGCTGCGCCTTTGCCATGGGGCTGCGCACGCTCACGTTGCAGACTGGGCGCGTCTTCCAGAACGACCTGCAGTTGAATGACGAGCAACTGGCCATTCAGGTCGGTGGCGCGGCCAGCCGAGCGTTGTTTGAATACTGGGAACAACAGGCCGAAGCCACCGGCTCCGCATCCAGCCAGTCGCTGCTGGATGAAGCGGGCACCGTGCTCTACGAAGGCAACGACCAGCATCCGCTGCTGCAGCGCCTGACCGATGACGTCAAGGCCCGCGCGTTGATCGCCGCGCCCCTGCTGGTGTGCACCGTAGACCACCTCACTCCCGCCACCGAAAGCCTGCGCGGTGGCCGCCAGATCGCGCCCATGCTGCGCCTTCTGACCAGCGACTTGGTGCTGGACGAGCCCGACGACTTTGACATGGCCGACCTGCCCGCCCTCACCCGCCTGGTGCACTGGGCGGGCCTGCTGGGCAGCCGCGTGCTGTTGTCATCGGCCACGCTGCCGCCCGCGCTGGTGGAAGGGCTCTTTCTGGCCTACCGCGCCGGGCGAACCGTGTACCAGCGCCACCGCAGCGAACGGCCCAGCGAGCCTGTGAACATCTGCTGCCTGTGGATCGACGAATTCCACCAGACCACGCAAGACTGTGCGGACCCAGCCGCCTTCCGCGAAGCGCACAGCCAGTACGTACACAAGCGAGTCGCCAAGCTGAAGCAGGCCGAGGTGCGGCGGCTGGCGCAGATTGCGCCCCTGCCCGACACCTGGCAGGGCATGCAAGAAGCAGAGCGCCGCAAAGACTTTGCCCGCTTGGTACTGGCGCAAGCGTGGCAGCTTCACCGGCAGCCCCACAACCACAGCACCGACAAAAGTGACAAACGCGTGAGCCTGGGCCTCATCCGCATGGCCAACATTGCCCCGCTGTACGACGTGGCCCTGGCCATGTACGCGCCAGACGCACTGCCGCCAGAACTGCAAGGCCAGGTCCGCATCCACCTGTGCGTGTACCACTCGCAGTTCCCCCTGCTGCTGCGCTCGGCCATCGAACAGCAACTGGACACCCTGCTCAACCGCCGGGGAGCCAAAGACGATCACGACCCAGCGCTACAACGCCCCGCCCTGCGCTCCCTGATCGACGCCCACCCCGAGCCCCACCACCTGTTCATCGTGCTGGGCAGTCCCGTGACCGAAGTGGGCCGCGACCACGACTACGACTGGGCCGTAGTCGAGCCCTCGTCCATGCGCTCGCTCATCCAACTGGCCGGGCGCGTGCGCCGGCACCGGCCTGGGGCTGTGGGTGGGGTGAACATGGTGGTGCTGGACAGCAATCTGCGGCACTTCAAAGACAAGAGCAAAGCGGCGTTTTGCAAACCCGGCTTTGAAATGGACCCGCAACCGCCGGGGTCGAGCGACGCTTCACAGAACTTCTACCTGCACAGCCATAGCCTGCGCCAGCTGATAGCTCGATTGGTCAAGGACGCCGAGCCGTGGGCGGTGGATGCCCAACCGCGCATTGAGGTAGCCACCGCGCAATACCACCCCCGCCGCCATTGGGCCGACCTGGAGCACGAGCGCATGCGAGATGCCATGTTGCAACGCTCTGCAGCCAGCAAATACACCACCGCCCCAGAGCGCGCTGCCTTCCTGCATTGGGCACACCACAGTCAGCTGTGGCTGACCGGCCTGCTGCCGCAGTTCCAGCGCTTTCGCCAGGACGATCAGAAACGCGACGACGTGGCCCTGCTGCCGGACGAAGAGGCAGAAACGCTGTTGCTGCACCGCGTACAAGACGGAGAACGGCGCTACGAAAAGCTCTATGTACCCATCCACCAAAGCCTGTGCCACCCCGTGCCCGCAGCGCAACTGGCATCACCCAGCGTATCGCCCTGGCCGCAGGTGGGCTTGATGGAAGAACTGACTGCACTGGCGCAAGCGCAGGGTTTGTCGCTGGAGCACTGCGCAGAACGCTATGCCACCGCCAGCCTGCCTGAATCGCAGGCGGGCTGGCGGTGGGATGAGCGCTTGGGCTTTAGCAAGAAAGCCTGAGCTGCCTATGCGGCAGTGGATCGACAGCCAAATTGTCTAGCTGACTTTTCTGAGCTGCTTTTCAGCAGGTGTTGCAAAGATAGCACGCTGCTCTTATCATTGGCCAACATCGCCCCCTTTTACTACGTCAAAATTTTCAAGTTGACTGGTTCAATTTCAAGCAACGAAAAAAACCGTGGTGCAACTGGTACTTGCACCACGGTTGATTCAGCAACGTGCCGGGCAGGCACCAGGAGAAAGGAGGCGTTGTGCATTACAACCACATGATCTTATTAGTCCTGTGACGGTTTGCCGTCCACACCCATTCCCCGGTTGGTTCTGTGCTGACCGGGGAATTTTAGCTTCCAACCCTTTCGGAAAGGTATTCCCATGTCTGAAGCCCCTGCAACAGGTGGCAAGGCGGGCTACCGAGCGGCTATCAGCGCCTTCTTGCAAGAGCGGCTGCAAGCCAAACTCGACAAGCTCAAGCCTGACGATCCTCAACGCGACGAGGTTATTGCCTCGTTCGCCCATGATGTATGGCTAGCCAACGCTGCCAAGCGCGTGGAACAAATCCAGGCCGTCACCCACTCCCTCAAACCCATTCACCCCGATGCGCGGGGCACCAATTTTTATGTGGAGCCCCGCACCCTGCCCTCGCTGGCCGAGCTGGGCAGCCACGCATTGGGTGAGCGCTTTGTGGGCGACGTAGTGGGGAACGCTGCTGCGCTGGATGTGTACAAGCTGCTCAAGCTCGAAGTGAGCGGCCGCAGCTTGCTCGCTGCCCTGCTGGCGCACGATGCGGACGCGCTGGCTGCCCTGCATGCAGACCAGGCACAAGCGCAGGCGCTGCGCGATGCCTTTGTGTCCCTCACCCAGCCCCGCGCTGAAGGCCCCAGCAGTCACACGCTGGCCAAGCAGCTCTACTGGCTCACGGGAAGTGATGCCTGCGACGACGCACACTACACCCTGCTGGCCCCGCTGTACGCCACATCACTGGCGCATGCGGTGCATGCCCAGCTGCAGGAAGACCGCTTTGGCGAGACCAACAAGGCCGCCCGCCAAGCGCGGCGCGAGCGCAAGATGCATGACGGCGTGTTCCACGACTACCCCGGCCTGGCCGTGCAGAACATGGGCGGCACCAAGCCGCAGAACATCAGCCAGCTCAACAGCGAGCGCCGGGGCGTGAACTACCTGCTGTCATCGCTGCCACCGCAGTGGAAGGCCAGTGCGGTGCGGCTGCCGGTGCATGCCACTTCGGTGTTTGACCGACTGTTCATTGCCCGGCCCGAGGTGCGCCGTACCGTGCGGGCGCTGCGGGTGTTTTTGGAGTCCGACCCCGATGCCAAACTGGCCACCCGTGAGCGGCGCGAGGAACTGCTCGACGCGCTGGTGGACGAGCTGGTATCGCTGGCTGCCGAGTTGCAACAGATCCTGCCACCAGGCTGGAGCCGGGATGACGAGCGCTTTAAAGAGCTGATCTACGAAGAGGCGCTTTGGCTGGACCCTCTGCGCGCAGAGATACCCGAAGAGGCACAGTTTGCACATGACTGGCAGTACACGGATTGGCCGGCAGCCATCGGCAAAGCGTTCGGCAACTGGCTCAACGCGCAACTGCGCGGCAAGCTGCCAATGGGTGATGCCGAAGCACGCGAGTGGAAGAAGGTGTTTCTGACTGACGACGATGGATTCAAGCAGCAGTTGCGCGAATTGCGCGACAAGCTGGGTACGCCGCACTACATCCCCATTCGCAAAACACATGCGGAACCGTTGGCACTGCGGGAGGAGAACCCATGAGCCCGGAGCAACCCCAAGCCATCCTCGTACTGCCCCACCTGCGCATTCAGAACGCCAACGCGATTGCCAGCCCACTCACGCACGGCTTCCCGTCCATCACGGCCTTTACGGGTGTGATGTGGGCACTAGAGCGCAAACTCGCCCAGGCGGGCGTACCGCTGCAACTACACGGTGTGGGTGTGGTGTGTCACCACCATCAAGAGCAGGTCACGCAGGGCTATGTGCGCAACTTCAACCTCACGCGCAACCCGGTGGACAAAGACGGCAGCACCGCCGCCATCGTCGAAGAAGGCCGCATGCACCTGCAGATCACGCTGGTGCTGGCCGTGTCAGAAAGGCGCACGCCCGGCACCCCGGCGGCGCTGGTGCAAGGCAACCAGGCACAGCTGGACGAATGGGCTGCGAAAGCAGGCCACATCCTGGCGGGCATGCGCGTGGCGGGCGGCAGCCTGCTGCCATCGCGCCCGGTGCCGGGCAAGCGCGTGCGGCCCTGGATGGCCGTCGTGCCCGAAGACCCTGTGGCGGCAGAGAAGGAGTTTCGCCAATGGCGGCGGCAGTGGCTGCCGGGCTTTGCCCTGGTGGGGCGTGAAGACCTTCTGGCCCAACGCCTGCAGGACCTGCGTACCACGCAGCCCGACGCCACGCTGCTGGACGCTTTGCTGCACGCAGCCCGCTTCAACTACGCGCCTGTGTTGCCCGACAGTGGCGTGCCTGCGCCGGACGGACAGGTGCCATGGGCCGACCCACGGCGGCCCAAAGGCAGCGGCTGGGTGGTGCCCATTCCGGTGGGCTATGCCGCGCTCACGCCCACGCACGCCCCAGGCACCGTGCGCAATGCACGCGATGCCACGGTGCCCATGCGGTTTGTGGAATCGGTCTATGCGCTGGGCGAGTGGATCAGCCCGCACCGCCTGACGCACCTGGGCCAGTTGCTGTGGCATGCCGAAGCCAACGCAGAGCGGGGCCTGTACCGCTGCCGCAATGGCTACCAACCCGCCAAGGCGGAAGACGCTGGCGCAGACGGCCACCCCACCATCGACACGCTGGACGAATGGGACGACGACGAGGCCTATGCATACACCTGAGCCCCACGCGCCTGCCCCTTCGCATTCAACACACCTATTTTTGAGAGATTGACACCGTGACCGAAAAACTCACCACCGCCTCCGTCCTGGCCTTTGAACGCAAGCTGGACCCATCCGACGCCGTGTTCCACGCCGGCCGCTGGGACGACCGCGCTCAATCACACGCTTGGCAGCCCGTCACTGTCCGCGAAAAATCTGTGCGCGGCACCATCAGCAATCGCCTCAAGGCCAAAGACCAAGACCCCGCCAAGCTGGACGCCGCCATCGAGAACCCCAACCTGCAAACGGTGGACGTGTCCGCCCTGCCCGCAGAAGCCGACACACTCAAAGTGCAGTTCACGCTGCGCGTGCTGGGCGGCGCGGGCACACCATCGGCCTGCAACAGCGCGGCCTACCAAGCCAAGCTGCTGGCGACGGTGCAAGGCTATGTGCAGCAGCACGGCTTTGGCGAACTGGCCCGGCGCTACGCGGCCAACCTGGCCAATGGCCGCTTCTTGTGGCGCAACCGCGCAGGGGCCGAGCAAGTAGCGGTAACTGTGGAGCAGATGCAAAACGGGCAGGCCGCAAATACATGGTCTTTTGATGCCCTGGCGCTCAATACACGGGCGGTAGGCGCTATCAATACAGAAACAAAAGGCTTGAACGAGCTGGGCCAGGCCATTGCCGCCGGGTTGGCCGGGTCACAGCATGTGCTGCTGCGCGTGACGGCCTTTGTGCGCCAGGGTGCGGGGCAAGAGGTGTTTCCATCGCAAGAGCTGATCCTGGACAAAGGCAGCGCAGGCAAAAGCAAAACGCTGTACCACGTGGACGGCGTGGCCGCCATCCACTCGCAAAAGATCGGCAACGCCATCCGCACCATCGACACCTGGTACGAAGGCGCCGACGAACTGGGCCCCATCGCGGTGGAGCCCTACGGCTCTGTCACCACCCAAGGCAAGGCCTACCGCCAGCCCAAGCAAAAGCTGGACTTTTATACCCTGCTGGACAACTGGCTGCTGAAAGACCAGGTGCCGCCCTTGGAGCAGCAGCACTTTGTGATGGCGGTGCTGATCCGTGGCGGCGTGTTTGGCGACGCCAGCTGATGCGCGAGGCCCCATGACCACGCACTACATCGACATCACCCTGCTGCCCGATCCGGAGTTCAGCCACGCGCACCTGCTGGGCGCGCTGGTGGCCAAGCTGCACCGCGCGCTGGTGCTGGGGCAGATCACCGACATTGGCGTGAGCTACCCGCAGCACGTTAGCCAGCCGCTGACAAAGCGCACCTTGGGCGCGGTGCTGCGCCTGCACGGCACACCCGAAGCACTGCAACGCCTGACGGGGCAAGACTGGCTCAAAGGCATGCGCGACCACACGCAGGCGGGCGAGCTGCTGCCAGTGCCCGCCAACGCACAGCATCGCACCGTGCGCCGCCGCCAGTTCAAGACCAACGTAGACCGGCTGCGCCGCCGCCGCATACAGCGCAAGGGCGAAACCACCGAGCAGGCCGCAGCCGCCATCCCTGACACGGTGGAGCGCCGCCCCGACCTGCCGTTTGTGCAACTGCGCAGCAGCAGCACGGGCCAGCCGTTTTGCCTGTGCGTGGAGCACGGCCCGCTGCAGCAGCAGGCGGTGGCGGGAGCCTTCAACGCCTATGGTCTGGGGCACGAAGCGACCGTGCCCTGGTTTTAAGTCGGTTTGACCCTTTTTTTGGGGACCTGCGCAGGGCCCTTTGAAATCAAGCACTTACGGAACACCCCAGGAATTGGGGTGTTCTGGCTTGAATGGGGAATGCTCCTTAAAAATCAAGTAGTTGGGAGGCTAGAGTTCTAGTTCACTGCCGCATAGGCAGCTCAGAAAATGAACGGTTTTGTCTGGGGCGCGGCGGCCATGTTCACTGCCGCATAGGCAGCTCAGAAAAGCGCCAGCGGCCAAGCCTGCGCCACCGGCACGTTCACTGCCGCATAGGCAGCTCAGAAAAGCGCGGCAGACACCGTGACGGCGGTCATCGAAGTTCACTGCCGCATAGGCAGCTCAGAAAAGCCACGCGCATGGCATAGGCCATGACCACGCGTTCACTGCCGCATAGGCAGCTCAGAAAAGCACCTGCACCCGCATCGCGGGGCTTTTTTCGTTCACTGCCGCATAGGCAGCTCAGAAAAAGCGGTCGCAGGATCTCTGGCGGTGTCAGCCGTTCACTGCCGCATAGGCAGCTCAGAAAATGTGTGGGTGATTTCAGGGCGTGCGCGCTCTGTTCACTGCCGCATAGGCAGCTCAGAAAAATCGCTTCATCACCCAGGCGGGCGCCTACCCTGTTCACTGCCGCATAGGCAGCTCAGAAAGTTGAGGTAATACTGGCCGGTCGGGCTGATGGCGTTCACTGCCGCATAGGCAGCTCAGAAAGATCCAGGCAAGGCCGCGCAGCTTCTTGCTGCGTTCACTGCCGCATAGGCAGCTCAGAAAGGGCGCGGCCCGGCCTGTTCGCCGTAGCGAGTGTTCACTGCCGCATAGGCAGCTCAGAAATTGGTCTTCAGGCCATCAAACGTGTCCTGAATCGTTCACTGCCGCATAGGCAGCTCAGAAAGTCGAGCGCCAGTTCTATCGACAATTCGCGAGGTTCACTGCCGCATAGGCAGCTCAGAAAATCGATCCATCTGCCGCCTGCACCACCTGGCCGTTCACTGCCGCATAGGCAGCTCAGAAAACGCACCCATTGTCGTTCGGCGACTGGAACCCGGTTCACTGCCGCATAGGCAGCTCAGAAAAAGCCATCCTGGGCGCCTGATGGCTGGTCGGAGTTCACTGCCGCATAGGCAGCTCAGAAAATCCTCCCGGAGAACAGCATGGGTTTTTCCTCGTTCACTGCCGCATAGGCAGCTCAGAAAATTCGGTGATATACATGTCAACACCAGAAGGTGTTCACTGCCGCATAGGCAGCTCAGAAATGAGCCATCCATGGCATGGCCGCGTGTGGTGCGTTCACTGCCGCATAGGCAGCTCAGAAAACGGCGATCAGGGTGCATGCGTAGTTCATTGAGTTCACTGCCGCATAGGCAGCTCAGAAAAGCGCGCGCTGGCGGAGGGTAGGACCTGGGATGTTCACTGCCGCATAGGCAGCTCAGAAACCAGTTCATGCCCGCCACCGCGCGGGAGCTGGGGTTCACTGCCGCATAGGCAGCTCAGAAATCCACCTCCGGCCTCAGCCTGGCGGCCGTATCGTTCACTGCCGCATAGGCAGCTCAGAAAAGCGCCTTCTCCCCAGCCTCCTTCACCTGGCCGTTCACTGCCGCATAGGCAGCTCAGAAAAACTACGCCAACGATGTTCGCACCGCACGCGAGTTCACTGCCGCATAGGCAGCTCAGAAATCACCCCCGTAGCTGTTCACGTCGAAGATGATGTTCACTGCCGCATAGGCAGCTCAGAAATGAAGCGACATCATCGTCGCCTTCAACTCGTCGTTCACTGCCGCATAGGCAGCTCAGAAATGGTGCGGCGCATGCAGGACCGAACTGGGAACGTTCACTGCCGCATAGGCAGCTCAGAAATTCGCCCGCGCTGATCTTGAGCGCCAATACAAGTTCACTGCCGCATAGGCAGCTCAGAAATCCTTTCCTTTGATGCCGTGGGCGGCTTCGACGTTCACTGCCGCATAGGCAGCTCAGAAATTCTGGCGGCTGAATTGGCCGCCATTGCTGTAGTTCACTGCCGCATAGGCAGCTCAGAAAAGAAGTCGCGCTCGTAGATCGCAACAGCGTCTGTTCACTGCCGCATAGGCAGCTCAGAAAAGAACCTGCTGCGCTTGCGCCTCGGTCGCATCGTTCACTGCCGCATAGGCAGCTCAGAAAACGAACGAGCTGGAGCTGCTTGGCAAGACGGCGTTCACTGCCGCATAGGCAGCTCAGAAAACATCAAGAAGCCGCCGAACGAAGACCACAAGGTTCACTGCCGCATAGGCAGCTCAGAAATGCTGTCTCGCGCACACGTTCGCGCCTGGCTCGTTCACTGCCGCATAGGCAGCTCAGAAATTCACCGTGATGTTGAGGTGGTCGGCCTCAATGTTCACTGCCGCATAGGCAGCTCAGAAATCATCAACCCGGACTACGAGAAGTTCCTCGCCGTTCACTGCCGCATAGGCAGCTCAGAAAAAGTGCGGCACCTCGCCTCCGGTGATTGCTGCGTTCACTGCCGCATAGGCAGCTCAGAAAAAAGTAAGTGCGGGTTTGCTGGTGCTCGCGGTGTTCACTGCCGCATAGGCAGCTCAGAAACCTGCTCGGCCTGCAGCGTTTTGATCGCCTGCGTTCACTGCCGCATAGGCAGCTCAGAAAAAGCACCTGCTGACGTTGTGGATCAGCACGAAGTTCACTGCCGCATAGGCAGCTCAGAAAATGCAAGAGGCCCAGTGGTTCATCGACCGTGGTGTTCACTGCCGCATAGGCAGCTCAGAAAGACCTGGGCCACCCCAGCGCCCGAGAAATCGCGTTCACTGCCGCATAGGCAGCTCAGAAAAAAGGGGGCGAGAAATGAACCGACGGCAGTACGTTCACTGCCGCATAGGCAGCTCAGAAATTGCTGTCGTGCTGCTGTGTGTGTCGGTATTCGTTCACTGCCGCATAGGCAGCTCAGAAAGATGATCCCCATGGATAACGCTGACATACCCGGTTCACTGCCGCATAGGCAGCTCAGAAAAAAGCACGCGCGCTGCTGGCCCAGTGCCTTGCGTTCACTGCCGCATAGGCAGCTCAGAAAAATCAATACCCCTGCGATGGGCATGATGCCCAGTTCACTGCCGCATAGGCAGCTCAGAAAACCGTGCAGCAGATGGTGCGCGAAGGCCACTTGTTCACTGCCGCATAGGCAGCTCAGAAAAAATACGTCGCCAAGAACATCGACGGCTACCGCGTTCACTGCCGCATAGGCAGCTCAGAAAACCGTGCGGTCGTAGCTGCGCGCCACGTAATTGTTCACTGCCGCATAGGCAGCTCAGAAAACTGGTACGGGTCGGCGTCGAGCAGGCGAGCAGTTCACTGCCGCATAGGCAGCTCAGAAATCGGACGCGGCTGCGCTGGCAGCCGATGCCGTGTTCACTGCCGCATAGGCAGCTCAGAAACAGAGGTCCATGCCGTGGCGCGAATGCGGAAGTGTTCACTGCCGCATAGGCAGCTCAGAAATTTGATGCCGGATTGAATAAGGCCCCGGCGTTGTTCACTGCCGCATAGGCAGCTCAGAAAATGCGTGGATCAATCGGCATAGTCAACACTCCGTTCACTGCCGCATAGGCAGCTCAGAAAGAAAAACAGCACGTCAGGGGTTCGGGGTGTGAGTTCACTGCCGCATAGGCAGCTCAGAAAAAGTGGGGCCAACCATCCGGGGCGGTCGATTGGTTCACTGCCGCATAGGCAGCTCAGAAAATGGCGATCAGTCGTTGATCGCGGCCAGCACCGTTCACTGCCGCATAGGCAGCTCAGAAATATGACTGACTACGCCGAATTCCTCCGGGCCAAGTTCACTGCCGCATAGGCAGCTCAGAAAAAGCCCATGCAGATTTGAGAGGAACACCATGAGTTCACTGCCGCATAGGCAGCTCAGAAAGTCTACACCCAGGCCGACCAGGTGTTGAGGGAGTTCACTGCCGCATAGGCAGCTCAGAAAATGAAGATTTCACGGATGCGGTCGCGGTCCAGGTTCACTGCCGCATAGGCAGCTCAGAAAATAGACTGGGCCGAGATAACCGTTCTCATTGGGTTCACTGCCGCATAGGCAGCTCAGAAAACAACCGGCACGCTAGAAGAAGCCTTCACGCAGTTCACTGCCGCATAGGCAGCTCAGAAATTGCTGCCTGGTGCTGTCATGCAGTCGTACAAGTTCACTGCCGCATAGGCAGCTCAGAAATGATGTACGCCACTCGCGCGGTGGCACAGCCGGTTCACTGCCGCATAGGCAGCTCAGAAAGACCCGCTCTTGATGCGGCAACACAAGCCAACGTTCACTGCCGCATAGGCAGCTCAGAAAGAAGTGGCCGGGTGTTCTCGGCAGTTCCATGCGTTCACTGCCGCATAGGCAGCTCAGAAAACAGCAGCAGGAGACTCGCCAACCATGCGCGCGTTCACTGCCGCATAGGCAGCTCAGAAATTCCAGAGTGGTGTTTCCCAGCGGTCAATAACGTTCACTGCCGCATAGGCAGCTCAGAAATCTGGAGACACGGAGCGGTTGAAAGCGCCGATGTTCACTGCCGCATAGGCAGCTCAGAAAGTCGTCTGCGCGGCGACCGATGATGCTGACAAGTTCACTGCCGCATAGGCAGCTCAGAAATGAACGAATCCGCCCCTGGTTGGATGGTGCTGGTTCACTGCCGCATAGGCAGCTCAGAAAAAACTTGCGAATCGCTAGGCACCCCCGCTTGCGTTCACTGCCGCATAGGCAGCTCAGAAAGTGTCTCCCCAGGAGATCAAATCGCCCAAGAAGTTCACTGCCGCATAGGCAGCTCAGAAAAGCCACGATTGCACATGCACGCGCGACACGATGTTCACTGCCGCATAGGCAGCTCAGAAATTTGCCGACCTGGGCGACTTCATCCGCATCACGTTCACTGCCGCATAGGCAGCTCAGAAAACCCATCGGGCGAGCGGGCCGCGTTCAACAGTGTTCACTGCCGCATAGGCAGCTCAGAAAAGAACTCAACGTGACCCAGCAACGCGCCGTACGTTCACTGCCGCATAGGCAGCTCAGAAATGCTGTTCTGCGTGCAATGCGCGGCGCTTCCACGTTCACTGCCGCATAGGCAGCTCAGAAACTCCCCTTCAGCCACTCGTCCACCCGAGCCTGGTTCACTGCCGCATAGGCAGCTCAGAAAAGAGATCCTGCGACCGCTTGGCCAGTTCGACCGTTCACTGCCGCATAGGCAGCTCAGAAAAAGTTCATCGGCGACTGGGCTGGCAAGACAGGGTTCACTGCCGCATAGGCAGCTCAGAAAACCCGAACGACCCGGGCGGAGAAACTAAATTCGTTCACTGCCGCATAGGCAGCTCAGAAATAACCCAACAGCCCGCACCACGCGGGCTTTTTGTTCACTGCCGCATAGGCAGCTCAGAAAACTCTGCACCATTTTGACCTTTGGGGCTGGTAGTTCACTGCCGCATAGGCAGCTCAGAAATGGCCCAACTTTACGGGCGAGGCCTGGGTGCTGTTCACTGCCGCATAGGCAGCTCAGAAATTGCGCCCCTCCGCATCGATGTAGGTGCCGTCGTTCACTGCCGCATAGGCAGCTCAGAAAACCGAAGGCGAATTGTTTGAACCGAAGGAGATGTTCACTGCCGCATAGGCAGCTCAGAAAACCCCCTCGGCTGATGTGGGAGCCGGTGGCAGGTTCACTGCCGCATAGGCAGCTCAGAAACATGACCAGGAGCGCTGGCTTCTGGTTGATGCGTTCACTGCCGCATAGGCAGCTCAGAAAACGGAACGCGGAAGGACGTGGCCGATTCAGAGGTTCACTGCCGCATAGGCAGCTCAGAAACTATGCAGAGCCGCCCGCCCCGCCAGCGCCACGTTCACTGCCGCATAGGCAGCTCAGAAAATGCACTGCTGCTCCATCTGCACGCGGTACAGGTTCACTGCCGCATAGGCAGCTCAGAAAATTCCCTCTGGGGGAGAGGGGTGGGTGAAGCCGTTCACTGCCGCATAGGCAGCTCAGAAAGACCAGAACACGGTGAAGAACGCCCTCCGCCAGTTCACTGCCGCATAGGCAGCTCAGAAAATTTCGACCTTTGGGGCTGGTACTCGCCCGCCGTTCACTGCCGCATAGGCAGCTCAGAAAAGACGCTCAAAGCAGGCGCGGGTTTTGATGTGGTTCACTGCCGCATAGGCAGCTCAGAAATTCCGCGTTCCGTTGGTGCAGCAGTTCACCCCGTTCACTGCCGCATAGGCAGCTCAGAAAACCCCCTCGGCTGATGTGGGAGCCGGTGGCAGGTTCACTGCCGCATAGGCAGCTCAGAAAATGACGGCGCACAGGTGGCCGGATGGCTGGCGGGTTCACTGCCGCATAGGCAGCTCAGAAAAGACGACAAACAACACGTACACCGACAACCGGGTTCACTGCCGCATAGGCAGCTCAGAAAAATAACACGTACACCGATAACCGGCAGGTGAAGTTCACTGCCGCATAGGCAGCTCAGAAAGAAGCACGCGCGCTGCTGGCCCAGTGCCTTGCGTTCACTGCCGCATAGGCAGCTCAGAAATCCATAGGCATTGAGCAGGCCGGGCACCTGCGGTTCACTGCCGCATAGGCAGCTCAGAAAAGGCCACTCCATCCCACGCAGCAGACACGCGGGTTCACTGCCGCATAGGCAGCTCAGAAATTCATCGGCGGCCTGGGCACCGTCAATTACGGGTTCACTGCCGCATAGGCAGCTCAGAAAATGAAGCACGACGAATGGCTGACACCGCCAGAGTTCACTGCCGCATAGGCAGCTCAGAAAGCGCCCCATTCTGTGGCCGGTCGGCTGCGCAGGTTCACTGCCGCATAGGCAGCTCAGAAAATTTCCCGGGCCTGGGCCGGGTTCATGGTGAAGTTCACTGCCGCATAGGCAGCTCAGAAAGGTCGCACGAACTACCGCGCCACCCGCGACGGGTTCACTGCCGCATAGGCAGCTCAGAAATTACCGAAACAAGCCCATGGAACAAATTTGCAGTTCACTGCCGCATAGGCAGCTCAGAAAGTCGCAGAGGCACGTACCTGCACGATGGCAGCGTTCACTGCCGCATAGGCAGCTCAGAAAACGGTGATGAGCGCCCCGGCCGTCAGCGTCTCGGTTCACTGCCGCATAGGCAGCTCAGAAAAGAAAGCACCCGAATGCGTTGTCTTTGGTACTGTTCACTGCCGCATAGGCAGCTCAGAAAATGAAGCACGACGAATGGCTGACACCGCCAGAGTTCACTGCCGCATAGGCAGCTCAGAAATCAACGCCAACACGCAGTAGCCGGGGGTCAAAGTTCACTGCCGCATAGGCAGCTCAGAAAACATGGAGGGCATAGCGAAGGGGCAGGGCCTGGTTCACTGCCGCATAGGCAGCTCAGAAAGCAGGCAAAGCCAGTGTTACCGGGGGCGGCGAGTTCACTGCCGCATAGGCAGCTCAGAAAACCAACGCCAGACACGATATTCACATATCGGGGTTCACTGCCGCATAGGCAGCTCAGAAAAGGAATACCGGCGCCGGTATCGTAGCGGACAGGTTCACTGCCGCATAGGCAGCTCAGAAAAACATCATCAAAGACACCCGAAACCGCATCCTGTTCACTGCCGCATAGGCAGCTCAGAAAGCTGTAGCGCATGTGCAGGTGATGCCGACTATGTTCACTGCCGCATAGGCAGCTCAGAAAAGCAACTCCAGCGCCTGCTACGCCCAATCAGCGTTCACTGCCGCATAGGCAGCTCAGAAAATTCGGTGGCCGGGCGGCTGCGCAGGACGACGGTTCACTGCCGCATAGGCAGCTCAGAAAAGGGGTAGCGCGGGCCGCATCCATGCCGCGCAGTTCACTGCCGCATAGGCAGCTCAGAAAAGTGGAAAGACGAAGACCGCCGTGTTCCTGCCGTTCACTGCCGCATAGGCAGCTCAGAAACGGCATGTCTGGCACTTGAGCCGGCGCGCACCGTTCACTGCCGCATAGGCAGCTCAGAAAGGCAGGCCAACACGCTATGAAGGCCTCTCTTGGTTCACTGCCGCATAGGCAGCTCAGAAATTACCCCCCCCCGCAAAACTGCGCCTGAACGTTCACTGCCGCATAGGCAGCTCAGAAACAGACCACCACCGCCAGCCGCTGATGCACCGGTGTTCACTGCCGCATAGGCAGCTCAGAAAAGCAACGGCGCGGGCGTTGTGGTTCTGTCAGGGTTCACTGCCGCATAGGCAGCTCAGAAAGGGCAGCCTTCGACCTGAACAAGCCGCAGCGTGTTCACTGCCGCATAGGCAGCTCAGAAATGAAAAGACTCAGAACCCAGAGCACCGCACCTGTTCACTGCCGCATAGGCAGCTCAGAAAAGTCTGGCGACTCGTTCAGGATCACCATGTCAGTTCACTGCCGCATAGGCAGCTCAGAAAATTGCTCAATCGCCCGGGCGTAGTCCTTACCCGTTCACTGCCGCATAGGCAGCTCAGAAACACCAGCGTCCCATGTAGAGGCTGCCGTCAGGGTTCACTGCCGCATAGGCAGCTCAGAAAACTGCCAATGCCGGTTCGATGAAGATGGCCGCGTTCACTGCCGCATAGGCAGCTCAGAAAGTCTTCGTGCACGACGTAGGCCTTCACTTGTGTGTTCACTGCCGCATAGGCAGCTCAGAAACTTCACATCGGCCGCTGGCCACGGTAGGCGCGTGTTCACTGCCGCATAGGCAGCTCAGAAAGTTGCAGAGGCAATGTCCATGCAGTCGCGCAGGTTCACTGCCGCATAGGCAGCTCAGAAACGCAGCGTCTGGGGCTTCGTTCGGTAGTGTTTGTTCACTGCCGCATAGGCAGCTCAGAAAACTTGGGTATCGCGCGGCAGTTTGCCCAGTGCGTTCACTGCCGCATAGGCAGCTCAGAAAAGCACATGGGGCATCCGGCAGTTCCAGCAGGTGTTCACTGCCGCATAGGCAGCTCAGAAACGTGAGCCGCCCGAAAGGAAACAGCGCTGACAGTTCACTGCCGCATAGGCAGCTCAGAAAAGCTCGCAGTGGCTGTAAGGCCCACGGTCAATGTTCACTGCCGCATAGGCAGCTCAGAAAAGCCAACCTGCAGGTGCGGCCGCAGCCATTGCGTTCACTGCCGCATAGGCAGCTCAGAAAATGAAGAGCCCGCCGTTGTGTTGCAGCACCAGGGTTCACTGCCGCATAGGCAGCTCAGAAACGGAAAATCCCACCATTCAAGCCTGTGGGCCAGTTCACTGCCGCATAGGCAGCTCAGAAATACGCCGCAAAGCGCTACACCGGCATTTGATGTTCACTGCCGCATAGGCAGCTCAGAAAGCCCGGACTGGCCGCGCCACCGCGTACGGCCCGTTCACTGCCGCATAGGCAGCTCAGAAAAGCTCCGCCAGCGTGTATTCCTGGCCCAGCTCGTTCACTGCCGCATAGGCAGCTCAGAAAGCCACGACCTTCACCTTTGTTCCGGCGAGCAGGTTCACTGCCGCATAGGCAGCTCAGAAAATCAACGCAGGCCCAGACGCTGTGCTGCACCAGTTCACTGCCGCATAGGCAGCTCAGAAACGTTGCATTGCGTAACGGCGGGCAAGTGCTGGGTTCACTGCCGCATAGGCAGCTCAGAAAGTCACAGTAGGCATAGAAGTAATCGGCCGCCAGTTCACTGCCGCATAGGCAGCTCAGAAAAGCACGCTGACGCAGGAATCCGGCCGCACGGCGTTCACTGCCGCATAGGCAGCTCAGAAAACGCAGGCCACCACCGTGATGCGCCCCGGGAAGTTCACTGCCGCATAGGCAGCTCAGAAAATGGCGGCCAGGATCAGAGGGAAATCGGCCTCGTTCACTGCCGCATAGGCAGCTCAGAAAGATGGAGCCACCCACCCCCGCGCCGGTGATGGGTTCACTGCCGCATAGGCAGCTCAGAAATATAGCCCGTTGAACAACTATGCGACGGTAACGTTCACTGCCGCATAGGCAGCTCAGAAATGCTCGCCCCGCGCGATGCATCGGTGGCCATTGTTCACTGCCGCATAGGCAGCTCAGAAATGACCGCGATAGCCTGCGCTGCAGCGATCAGGTTCACTGCCGCATAGGCAGCTCAGAAAGTGCCGTCCAGCGGCGGGATGAGCGCGTTGACGTTCACTGCCGCATAGGCAGCTCAGAAATGTCTGCTGATCGCCAGTGCCTTGACGCTCGCGTTCACTGCCGCATAGGCAGCTCAGAAATGCCGTGAAGGTCGTGGCTGAGCTGGTGGACGAGTTCACTGCCGCATAGGCAGCTCAGAAAAAAAACCACCATCGGGACCATGGCCTGCCTGTGTTCACTGCCGCATAGGCAGCTCAGAAATTGTTGGCAGGGCCTTTGGCCGCCAGCTCCGCGTTCACTGCCGCACAGGCAGCTCAGAAATTCCCAGGCATTCAGCAAAAGCCCCTGCCAGCGTTCACTGCCGCATAGGCAGCTCAGAAAAGCAGCCCGTCCGGTTTCAGGAACTTGTGGGCGTTTACTGCCGCATAGGCAGCTCAGAAAAAACTGAATCGCCCCGGCTTTCGTGGAGGCCAGTTGGTTTAAGTCAGGCCACCATCATGGCAGTCTGACTGGCGAGTTGCCGGTAGTAGTTTGCCTCAGCTTCTACGGGCGGGATGTACCCGATGGGTTCGAGCAGCCTGTGATGGTTGAAC
>NZ_LUKZ01000008.1 GCF_001633105.1 Acidovorax sp. GW101-3H11 | reverse complement strand
GTGCAACACGCTCCACAGCCCAGGGCGCGGCCAGCCCCAATGCCTGGCAGAACAACGCTTCTTGCATGGGGAGGGCTCCTGTTCGGGGGGTGTCAATGGGTTTATTTGTACTGTAGTGTTCCACCCGAAACGGAAGAGAGCCCAAAAAACCTTAAAAATCAGCCCGCTGCCGACACCTGCAGACGCTGGAACTTCTGCCACAGCGTCTCGCGGTTTTCCACATGCTGCGGGTTCACGGGGATGCAGGCCACGGGGCAGACCTGCACACACTGGGGCTCGTCGAAATGCCCCACACATTCCGTGCACTTGTCCGGGTCGATCTCGTAGATCTCCTGCCCGAGATAGATCGCCTGGTTGGGGCACTCGGGCTCGCACACATCGCAGTTGATGCACTCGTCGGTGATCATCAGCGCCATACGGCCTCCCGGGGCGCGGGGCCAGACACAAGGGCAACGGGGTACACGGCGCGGTTCATGCTCCGTATTATCCCGCGCACTGGCATGTGCCTTGCGTGCCACACTGCAACCCACCACCGCTGACGGGGATGTTTTTACCGTTATGCTGTGTATACACATTAATTTTTACGCGCTCGCGTCCCACCCTCCTCCACCGCCTGCTCCATGGGTCTGTTTTTCCTCAAACGGTTTGCCACCCTCCTGGCCACGCTGATCGGCGCATCCATTGTTGTGTTTCTGGTGCTGGAGATCCTGCCGGGCAATGCCGCGCAGATGCTCATGGGCCCCGACGCCTCGCCCGAGGCCGTGGCTGCACTGGCCAGCAAGCTGGGGCTGGACCAGCCCGCCAGCCTGCGTTACTGGCAATGGGTGAGTGGCCTGGTGGTGGGCAACATGGGCGACAGCTACGCCTACAGCTCGCCCGTACTCGACCTGGTGCTGGAACGCCTGGCGCTCACCGTGCCCCTGGCGCTGATGGCCATGGTCATCACCACCGTGCTGGCCCTGGCCGCTGGGGTGTATGCAGCATCCCGCCACAACAAGGTGGGCGACGTGGGCGTGATGGGCCTGGCGCAGATTGGCATTGCCATCCCCAACTTCTGGTTCGCCATCCTGCTGATCCTGCTGTTCTCGGTGAAGTTGCAGTGGTTCTCGGCCGGGGGCTTCCCGGGTTGGACGGAAGACGCTGGCGGCAGCCCGCTCGAAGCCCTCAAGGCCCTGCTGCTGCCCGCCATTGCGCTGGCCGTGGTGCAGGCTGCCATCCTCGCGCGCATCACCCGTTCGGCCGTACTCGAAGTGCTGCGTGAAGACTTTGTGCGCACGGCCCGCGCCAAGGGGCTGACGCAACGCGCGGCGCTGTGGGGCCATGTGCTGCGCAACGCGATGATCCCGGTGATCACCGTGATGGGGCTGCAGTTTGCCAATCTGCTGGCGGGGACCATCGTGGTGGAGAACGTGTTTTACCTGCCCGGCCTGGGCCGGTTGATCTTCCAGTCCATCTCCAACCGCGACCTGATCGTGGTGCGCAACTGCGTGATGTTGCTCGCCACCATGGTGGTCATCGTGAACTTCGTCGTGGACATTCTTTACGCCGTGATCGACCCACGCGTCAAAGCCTCTGACATCTGATCCCCATGAGCGCTGCCATTCCCTCGCCCTCCGCCACCTCCGCCCCCGGCTGGCTGCACCGCGCACTGCGCCACCGCAGCTTTGTCATCGGTGCCGTGCTGTCGCTGCTGCTGATCCTGGCGGCAGCACTGTCGCTGGTCTGGACACCCTGGTCCCCCTATGAGATGGACCTGGCCAACAAGCTGGCCGGGCCATCCGGCACACACTGGCTGGGCACCGATGCCTTCGGGCGCGATGTGGCCTCGCTACTGCTGGTGGGCGCACGCAACTCCATCCTGGTGGGCGTGATTGCCGTGGGCATTGGCCTCACCATTGGCACCGCACTGGGCCTGCTGGCAGCCGCCAAACGTGGCTGGGTGGAAGAACTCATCATGCGGCTGGCGGACTTCACCTTCGCCTTCCCCGCCATCCTCTCGGCCATCATGATGACGGCGGTGTTCGGCGCGGGCATCGTCAACTCCATCATTGCCATCGGCATCTTCAACATCCCGACGTTCGCACGCGTGACCCGTGCCTCGGCCAATGCCGTGTGGTCGCGCGAGTACATCATGGCCTCGCGCGCCTGTGGCAAGGGCAGCTGGCGCATCACCATCGAGCACGTGCTGCCCAACATCCTGTCGGTGCTCATCGTGCAGGCCACCATCCAGTTCGCCATTGCCATCCTGGCCGAGGCCGCCCTGTCCTACCTCGGCCTGGGCACACAACCGCCCCAGCCTTCGTGGGGCCGCATGCTCAGCGAGGCGCAGACGCTGATGTTCCAGGCCCCGCTGCTGGCCGTGTGGCCCGGTGTGGCGATTGCGCTGGCCGTGCTGGGACTGAACCTCTTAGGCGATGGCCTGCGCGACCTCCTCGACCCCCGCCTCTCGCGTAAGCGTTGACCCTGCCAAGAAGCCTCCCAGACCCCACGATGTCTCTGCTAGAAGTCTCCAACCTCCGCATCCGCCTGCAGACGCACCGGGGCCCCGCCGACGCCGTGCGCGGCGTGAGCTTTTCGCTGGCGCGCGGTGAAACCCTGGGCCTGATCGGCGAATCGGGCTGTGGCAAGTCCATCACCGCCATGTCGCTCATGGGCCTGCTGCCCGAGAGTGCACAGGTCACCGGCAGCATCCGCTTTGATGGGCAAGAACTGGTGGGCCGCACCGATGCGCAGATGTGCCAAATGCGCGGCAACCGCATTGGCATGGTGTTCCAGGAGCCCATGACGGCGCTCAACCCCGTGCACACCATTGGTCGCCAGGTGGCAGAGCCGTTGCGTCTGCACCGGGGCATGAATGCAGCAGCCGCACGCACCGAAGCAATTGCACTGCTGGACCGCGTGGGCATCCCCAACGCCGCACAGCGTTTTGACGCCTACCCGCACCAGTTCTCCGGCGGGCAACGCCAGCGCATCACCATTGCGATGGCGCTGGCCTGTGGGCCCGACCTGCTGATTGCCGACGAGCCCACCACGGCGCTGGACGTGACCATCCAGCAGCAGATCCTGGACCTCATCAGCGACCTGGTGGCCGAGCGCAACATGGCGCTGATCCTGATCTCGCACGACCTGGGCGTGATCTCGCAGAACGTGGACCGCATGATGGTGATGTATGGCGGCAGCGTGGTCGAAAGCGGCTCCACCGCCTCCGTCTTCTCGGCCATGACGCACCCCTACACACGCGGGCTGTTCGCTGCGCGCCCCCACCTGGGCACTGTGCATGCGCCCGGCCAACGCCCTCGGCTGTCCACCATCCCCGGCACGGTGCCCGAGCTGGTGGACCTGCCCGCAGGCTGCCCGTTTGCGGGCCGCTGCAGCTACACCATCGACACCTGCCACCAAGAATCACCTGCAGCCACCCTGGTGGCCACCGACGCCGATGGCGACCACGTGGTGCGCTGCCTGCGCCGCGAGGCCATTGCAGAAGCGCACGGCGTGCCACAGGGTGTGGAGGTGGCCGCATGAGCGACAACCACCACCACACCAGCAACAGCCCCCTGCTGCAGGTCAAAGACCTGGTGCGCGAATACACGCTGCCGCGCGAGCATTTGTTCCGCCCGCCGGGCACGGTGCAGGCCCTCAATGGTGTGAGCTTTTCCATCGCCGCAGGCCGCAGCCTGGGAGTGGTGGGCGAATCGGGCTCGGGCAAGTCCACGCTGGCCCGGCTGGTGATGGCGCTGGATGCGCCCACCGCTGGCACGGTGGAGCTGCTGGGCCGCAACCTGCACCAGTTGCCCGCCGAGCAGCTGCGCCAGGCGCGGCGCGACTTTCAGATGGTGTTCCAGGACCCGTACGGGTCTCTGGACCCGCGCCAGACCGTGGAGCGCATCGTGACCGAGCCGCTGCAGGCACAGGGCCAGACCACGCGCGCCGAGCAGCGCGAGCAGGCCGCCCAGGTGCTGTCGCAAGTGGGCCTGCGCACCAACGACCTGGGCAAGTACCCGCACGAATTTTCGGGCGGCCAGCGCCAGCGCATTGCCATTGCACGCGCCCTCATCACCCGGCCCCGCCTTATCGTGGCCGACGAGCCCGTGAGCGCGCTCGACGTGTCGGTGCAGGCCCAGGTGCTCAACCTGATGCAGGACCTGCAGCAGCAGTTCGGCATCACCTACATGCTCATCAGCCACGACCTCGCCGTGGTCAACCACCTGTGCGACGAGGTGGTGGTGCTGTACCAGGGGCGCATCGTGGAGCGCGGCTCGCCCGGCGAGCTGTTCCGCAACGCACAGCACCCTTACACGCAATCGCTGGTGGGCGCCGTGCCGCAGGTGCAGCCCGGCCGCGCGCGGGCGCGCCGTGCGGCTGCCGCCGCTGCTGCAGTTGCTGCTGCAACGGCAAAAACCGCATAACCACATGCAGGTGTGATGGTGTAAAAAGCTTCTTTCCTCCCCGGTAACAAATTGCACCGGGGGTCTTTATGGTTGTTGTCTGGTTTTTTGTCTGGAGAGTCCGAACATGCTGAACCGCCGTACCGTCCTTGCCACTGGCGCCATCGCCGCTGTGCCCTTGACCACCTCTCTTGGCGCCCTGGCGCAGGGCCGCAAAGATGCGGTGACGCTGGCAATGACCCTGGAGCCCCCAGGCCTGGACCCGACCGCCGGTGCTGCGTCTGCCATCGCCGAGATCGTTCAGTACAACATCTTCGAGACGCTCACCAAGATCAACCCCGACGGCAGCGTGTCGCCCCTGCTGGCCGAAAGCTGGGAGGTCTCGCCCGACCTCAAGACCTACACCTTCAAGCTGCGCCGTGGCGTGAAGTTCCAGAACGGTGAGCCCTTCACCGCCGCGTCGGTGAAGTTCTCATACGACCGCGCAGGCGGCGAGAAGAGCACCAACAAGGACAAGCGCACCTTTGCCGGCATCACCACCCAGGTGGTGGACGACTACACCGTGGTGCTGCTCAACAAGGAGATCGACCCCGACCTGCTGTTCGTGCTGGGCCAGGCCACCTCGATCATCGTGGACGCCAAGAGCGCCGACACCAACGCCAACAAGCCCGTGGGCACCGGCCCCTACCAGCTGCAAGCGTGGAACAAGGGCTCGTCTGTGGTGCTGACCGCCTGGGCCGACTACCGCGATGCCAAGGCCATCAAGATCAAGCGCGCCACCTTCCGCTTCATCTCCGACCCGGCCGCCCAGGTGGCCGCCCTGCTGGCGGGCGACGTGGACGCCTTCCCCCGCGTCACGCCGCGCAGCGTGCCGCAGTTCAAGACCAACCCCAAGTTCCAGGTGGTGGTCAGCGGCTCGCGCGCCAAGACCATCCTGGCCATCAACAACGGCAAGAAGCCGCTCGACGACGTGCGCGTGCGCCGCGCCATTGCCGCTGCCGTGGACCGCAAGGCCGTGATCGAAGGCGCGGGCGACGGCTACGGCGCGCCCATCGGCAGCCACTATGTGCCCGGCGCGTTTGGCTACGTGGACACCACGGGCGTGAACCCCTACGACCCCGAAAAGGCCAAGAAGCTGCTGGCCGAGGCCGGCATCAAGACGCCGCTGGAGCTGACCCTGACGCTGCCGCCCACCCCCTACGCCCGCCAGGGCGGCGAGGTGGTGGCCGCCCAGCTGGCCAAGGTCGGCATCATCGCCAAGATCCAGAACGTGGAATGGGCGCAGTGGCTCAGCGGCACCTACGGCAGCAAGAACTACGACCTGACCATCATCAGCCACGTCGAGCCCTTTGACCTGGGCAACTTTGCCAAGCCCGACTACTACTGGGCCTACAACTCGCCCAAGTTCAACGACCTGTTCAACCAGATCAAGAACTCCGCCCGCCCCGCCGACCGCGCCAAGCTGCTGGGCGATGCGCAGCGCCTGCTGGCCGAGGACTCGGTGCACGCCTTCCTGTACTCCAACCAGTGGATCACGGTGGCCAACAAGAACCTCAAGGGCCTGTGGAAAGACATGCCGGTGTTTGTGAACGACCTTTCAGCGCTCTCCTGGTCTTGACGGCCCGCGCTGCTCTCGCCAAACGGTGGTAGATTGCTACCAAAATAATAGCTGCTAGCGCTTATTGGTTAGGCGCTAGCAGCCTTTTCACCTAATTTTTCACCTGATTTTTAACCTGTCTCGGATGGGGCATCCGCCTGTGCTCCCGCAGGGGCGCTGAGGACTCCCCCCTCTCCCCTCGCGGGAGAGGGTTGGGGAGAGGGGGCGGCAACCGCGCCGCGCCCGTTTCCCCCCCCCCTCTCCCCGGCCCTCTCCCACAAGGGGAGAGGGTGCGAGATCCATCTGAGACAGAGACCGGATCGGGCTGTTTTCCATACCAATCTCCCAGCACCCCACCATGACCGCCTTGCACGACCTGCCCGCCCACGAACTCCTGGCTGCCTACCGCCAGCGCACGCTGTCCCCCGTGGAGGTCACGCAGGCCGTGCTGGCGCACATCGAGCGCTGGGAGCCCCACATAAAGGCCACCTACCTGCTGCGCCCCGAGGCTGCGCTGGAGCAGGCCCGTGCGTCCGAGGCGCGCTGGCTGCGCGGCGAGCCCAAGGGGCTGCTGGACGGCGTGCCCAGCACCATCAAGGAAAACATCGCCACCCAGGGCGACCCCACGCCGCTGGGCACAGCGGCGGTAGAACTGGCGCCCGCTGCGGCCGACGCCCCCCCCGCCGCCCGCATGCGCGAGGCAGGCGCCGTCGTCGTGGCCAAGACCACCATGCCCGACTACGGCATGTTGTCGTCCGGCCTGTCCACCTTCCACCCGCTGTCGCGCAACCCGTGGGATGTGAGCAAGGGCCCCGGCGGCTCCAGCGCTGGGGGCGGTGCTGCGGCCGCCGCAGGCTACGGCCCGCTGCACATCGGCA
This sequence comes from Acidovorax sp. GW101-3H11, assembly GCF_001633105.1. Classification (GTDB taxonomy): domain Bacteria; phylum Pseudomonadota; class Gammaproteobacteria; order Burkholderiales; family Burkholderiaceae_C; genus Acidovorax. The sequence continues at coordinate 125,265 of NZ_LUKZ01000008.1, read as the reverse complement.
CCGACATCGGCGGCTCGCTGCGCCTGCCCGCCAGCTGGTGCGGCATCTTCAGCTTGAAGCCCAGCCTGGGCCGCATCCCCATCGACCCGCCCTACACCGGCCGCGCCGCTGGCCCCATGACGCGCACCGTGGCCGATGCCGCGCTGATGATGCAGGTGCTGAGCCAGCCCGACGCGCGCGACAGCATGAGCCTGCCCGCGCAGGACATCGCCTGGAGCCAGTTCAACAAAGGTGCCGAGCGCCTGCGCGGCCTGCGCATCGGGGTGCTGCTGGACGCAGGCTGCGGCCTGCCCGTGGAGCCCGAGGTCAAAGCCGCCGTCGAACACGCGGCCCGCCTGATGGAAGCCGCAGGCGCCACCATCGTGCCCATGCAGCCCTTCATGACCCAGGCCATGCTCGACGGCATGGACCACTTCTGGCGCATGCGCTCGCACACCGACCTGCAGGCCCTGCCCGCCGCGCGGCGTGACAAGGTGCTGCCCTACATCCGCACCTGGGCCGACAGCGCTGCGGGCCTGAGCGGCGCCGAAGTCTTCAACGCCAGCCAGCAGTTCCACCTGACGCGCGTGGCCGCCGTCAAGGCCTGCAGCGCGTTCGATTACGTGATCTCGCCCGTGGCGCCCAACGTCGCCTTCCAGGCCGAGCTGCCCTCGCCCACCAACGACCCGCTGCGCCCGCTGGAGCACATCGGCTTCACCGTGCCCTTCAACATGTCCGAGCAGCCTGCCGCATCGGTCAACTGCGGCTACACCCGCGCCGGGCTGCCGATTGGCCTGCAGATTGCAGGCGCCCGTTTTGACGACCTGGGCGTGCTGCAGGTGGCGCACGCGTTCGAGCTGATCCGCGAACCCCAGCGGGCATGGCCCCAGCCGCCTGCGGCTTGAGGGTGTAAATCCGCAAACCCGCGAGGTCGAGAAAGCCTGCAACGAGGTTGTTGGTAACCTTGGGGGTTTGTTGGCCGCCACGGCCCCTTGGGGGTACGGCGCAGCCAGCCCCGCCACAGACCGACAACCCCTGCACACCAGCAGCCCCACCGCATGGACATCCTCATCCTGGCGATCCTGATCGCCACCGGCACCTACATGCTCAACGCCAAGGAGCAGCGCAAGCGCATTGCGCTGCTGGGCAGCCACCTGGCCAACTACCAGATCGAAAAGCTCATGGAGGCCCTGACCGAGGGCTACCTGCGCGCCCTGGGCGAAAGCACCGACGAGCGCCGCCAGCAAATCTGGAGCCTGCTGAGCACCACCGAATCCCAGCTTGCCGAGCAATTCAGCCGCTTTGCCGCCGAGTTCGCCAAAGTCAGCGAAGCCGACGCACGGGTCAGCCGCCTCACCATCGCCCTGCCCTTTGCCGAAAAGCTGCTGCCCGCCGCCACCTTCGACATGCGCAAGGCCCTGGCCGTGCACGCGCGCGGCATCGCGCATGTGGTGCAGAACACCGGCCACCTGGCTCCCAAAGACCGCGCCTACATGATGACGGCCGAGCTGTTCCTCATGCAACACACCTGCCACTGGTTCTGCAAATCCAAGACCATCGCCACCGCCCGCATGCTCGCGCGCCACCAGACGCCACACGAACAGCTCGTGGCCTCCGTCTCAGCGGAAACACGCAACGCCTACCTGGCCTTGATCAAGGGCGGCTGATCCACCGCCCTCCACAATGCCCCATGCCATCCTCCACGCACACCCGCACGACCGATAGCCTGGGCAACCCCGTCACGCTGCACGACGCGACCAGCGCCGCCGCCCTGAATGACTTTGTGGAAGGCTTCATCGCCTGCGAAGCCCGCGCCGTGAACGTGCTGAACGCAGCCGCAGACACCAGCCCCATCGTGCAGGCCAGCTGCGCCGCGCTGCACATGTTTGCCGAGTCGGCCGACGCTCCGCGCAACGCCCGCCCCTTCCTTGACCAGGCCCTGACCCATGCCGCAAAGGCCAGCGAGCGTGAGCAGCGCTTTGTGGCCGCCATCGCCGCCTGGGTTCATGGTGACCTGCCCCGCGCCATCGCACTGCACGAGGAGCAAGCCCGCCAACACCCGCGCGACCTCGCCTCCCTCAAGCTCGGCCAATACCATTTGTTCAACCGGGGCGACTCACCCGGCATGCTGCGCCTGGCACTGCAGGCCCTGCCCGCTGCGGCTGAAGTGCCCTACCTGCACGGCATGCTGGCCTTTGGTTGGGAGCAATGCCACCGCCTGCAAGAGGCCGAAAGCGCCGCCCGCCATGCCATCGCCCTGTGCCGCAAAGAACCCTGGGCCCACCACGCGCTGGCCCACGTCATGCTGACCCAGGGCCGCATCCGCGAAGGCGCCGACTTCATGGCCAGCGTGAGCGACACCTGGACAGACCTGAACTCCTTCATGGTCACGCACAACTGGTGGCACCAGGCGCTGTTTTTGCTGGAGCAGGACCGGCACGCCGAGGTGCTGGCGCTCTACGACAGTCAGGTCTGGGGTGTGGTCAAGGAATACACACAAGACCAGATCAACGCCGTGTCACTGCTCGCCCGGCTGGAGCTGGCGGGCGTGGATGTAGGCCCGCGCTGGGCCGACGTGGCCGACCACCTGGCACCGCGCCTGGCCGACCATGTGCTGCCCTTCCTGGACCTGCAATACCTCTACGGCCTGGCCCGCGCAGGCCGTACCCAGGCGGCGCGAACGCTACTGCACAACATCGAGGCCCACGCCGCCACGCGCACCGAGGCGCACGAACGCACGGTGTGGCAGCAGGTGTGCGTGCCCGCAGCGCACGGACTGCTGGCGCATGCGCAAGGCGACTGGTCAACCGCTGCCGAGAAACTGGGTGAGGCACTCCCCCGCCTGGTGGAGATTGGCGGCAGCCATGCACAGCGTGATCTGTTTCACCAGATCTGGGTGGATGCGCTGCAGCGCAATGGCCAGTGGGCGGCGGTGCAGAACGTGTTGCAGCCGATGGTGAATGGGCAGCCGGAGTCGGTGCGGCTGGCGCGGCAGGTGGGGGTGGTGAATGGGGTGTTGGGGTTAGTGGTGGGATGAGGCAGCAGGCCCTTCAATCACAAGACCAAATCACCCGCGACCTAGAATTTTTCAATATCAAGCAAACAACAACTCCCCCTATCCGCAATGGGTAAATTTTTAATCACCTTTTTAGTGCATCTCTAATAATGAAAATTATTGAAATTTGCACCCATACAAATCAATAACTTACGCTCGCTACTATTGGAAAGTTGGGAATTTTCAAAGATACCCCCTCCTCGAACGCACCAAAATCACAAACCATCCTCAAAGCAAATTTATTCGACATCTATATAAATTAAATTTCAAATGAACAAAAGAATACTCATCTGCGCGATTACAGTTCTTCTATCATTTAGCGCCACCGCACAAAGCACCGTAACCACATCATTTGGAACCCCTGACTGCGGAGAGTGGACAAAAGGAACTCGACCTGGATCAAAAATATGGCTTTCGGGATATTTATCCGGCCTCAACTGGATGTTTAATACCATTAATGGCAATCAAATCCCGGCATATGACCCTCTCAGCGAACTAACATCAATGGATCAGGCCTTCGTTTGGATGGATAATTGGTGCAAAACCAATCCACTTGATCGCGTGGATACAGGCGCAACCTATCTTTTTGCACAACTAGTCTCCAAAAGAAAAAGGTAGCATATACATTTATACTCATTGATTCACAAAACAAACGCCCCCAAAAACCACGAAGACTTGCCAATTGAAGCGAGAAAAATGATATACCAAATAAAAGTTATTGACTTAAATTCAGATACCAATGAGCCTTCAATTTATCTGAATGCACTCATTGAAGATATATCAGAAATTCATGGCATATCAAATATCAAATTTACAAGCAATGAAATTTCACTAGAGACGAATTTTAGTGAAATCGATTTAAAAAAATCGCTCAGACCCACATTCAGTAGATATATTGAATCCATTCAATTTTTGAATCTAAGTCATATCCAGTAACGAACTAAATATTCGATGTTGTCGGAATGCGCTGAAAGCACAGCATTAATCCCTTCACCGCACCACCAACTTCGTCTGGTCATACACCGGCTGCTCCGGCAAATCTGCCAGGTGCCGCACATCGGCCCAGTCCAGCACCTCCACCGCTTCTCCGCTCACCCGCACGCGGTTGAGCCCCGCGTTGGGAATGTCGCTCTGGCGCGGGCCGTCCAGCCCGGTGCCACGCGCAGTGCGCCAGATCATGTCGAGCACGCCGCCGTGGGTGACGACCATCACCTTCTGGCCTGCGTGCTGCTGGGCGATGCGGTACACGGCGTTCATCACGCGGGTGTGGAACTGGCGGGTGGTCTCACCGCCGGGCATGCCGTAGTCGGCTTCAAAGCGCAGCCATTGGTTCCAAGCATCGGCGTGGTCCTGCTTGACGTCGTCCACGCGCTTGCCGTCCACCACGCCAAAGGCCTGCTCACGCAGGGCGCTGTCGGTGAGGGTGTCGATGCTTGCCTGGGGGAACAGCACCTGCAGGCTGGGCGTGGCGGTCTGGCGGGTGCGGATCAGGTCGCTGCAGACCAGGTGGTCCACCACGAGCTTCTCTGCCGCCAGGCGCTCGGCCAGGCGGCGGGCCTGTTCGTGGCCGGTGGCGTTGAGGGGTACGTCCACATGGCCCTGGAAGCGCAGTTCGCGGTTCCAGTCGGTCTCGCCGTGGCGGATCAGGATGAGTTCGGTCATGCGCTCTATTATCGAATGCATGCACACGATTGCAAGGTTTTTTGGCCGCTATCGCGCGTCCAGCATGCCTGAATAGCTATTATTTTTATAACAAAACAACGTAGGGACCCTCTGCACGAATCGAGCGGCAAGTGCGCGCTGCGGATCGGGATGGACTGCAAGGCGCAAAACGCAGCAATAGCCGTAGCTATTGCGAGTATTTGCAACGCTGCAGGCCGCCCGAGTCCGCAGATGCACACGGCGCGGTGATTCATGCAGAGGGTCCCCATGCACTACCGCATGGGCACGATGAGCACCTTGCGGCGCGGCTGGCAGCCGGCGCCTTCGTGGGCGGCGCTGTCGCGCTCCCAGCCAGGGCCGGGCGAGGTTTGCGCGCACACGCGCTGGCCATCGACCAGGCTGCGCCAGTAGTACCAGGGCGCGGGGGCGGCCTGCAGCAGCAGCGGGGCAAGCAAGACCAGCGCGCACGAAAGGCGGGGGGCGAAAGGCATGGGCAAACAAAAGCATCGAACGCGTCCCGCCCATGCTACGCAGCCTGCGGCGGGCCGATGCCTGGAAAAGCGGTGGATTGGAGGATCACAGCCCGTCCCACCCAGCAGCCTTCCCACACACCCCACCGTTCACGCTGAGCTTGTCGAAGCGCCACGCAAGGCTCAGGCAAGCTCAGCCCGAACGGTTCTCCATGATGGAACGCATATCCATTTCAGCCGTCACGATCCAGCCTTCGAGCGCGTCGAGCCCCGGAGGCAGGCCATAGAGCGCATCGCCTTCAGCATGGCGCTGCTGGGCCCAGGCGGCCTGCAGCAGGCACAGCACGGCGTCCAGGCTGTCGCCGCTGGCGTCCTGCACCAGCGCATCGCGCTGGGCGTGGCTGAGCTTGAGGCGCAGGCCCAGGCGGGTTTGGCCCAGCTCCAGCGCGTTAACCAGGTCTTTGCGGGCGATGAGGCGGTCGGGCGTCTGCTTGGCGCGGTCGTCGCTTTTGTAGCTGCGGCGCTGCAGCACCTCGCGCGCGAGCAAGCCGGGGTAGGCTTCCAGCGCCACGCGGCGGGGGTCGCCTGCGTGCAGGCCGGGCAGGTGCACGCCCGCGTCCAGCAGCAGCGGCAAGCCCGCATGCAGCATGGTGGCCACGGGCGGGTTCACCCATTTCATCGAGGGGCTGGAGCCTGCGGGCCCGTCGGTGGCGCGGTGGGCAAACTTGCCGCCCACGGGGCGGGCATCGCAGAACGCCGCAAATTGCGCGCGGATCTGCTCGCGGCTGAGGCTGCGGTAGCGCTGCATGCACGCCAGCCAGTCGGTGGGCCAGCCCAGCGCCTGCACCAGCTCACGCGGCAGGCCAAAAGGCAGGTCGAACCCGCCCACCCAGTCACCGGGCTGCGCCAGCCACTGGCCAAAAGCGGCCAAGGTGTCGAAGGGCTGCAGCGCGGTGAGCAACACGCGCGCGCCCTGGCGCTGGCCCAGCGCCAGCACGATAGGTTTGCGCCGCGTGGGGCTGCTGGAGAAGTCGCAGCCCAGTAGCTGGGGTTGTTGTGCGGCGGCTGTCATCCCAGCGCCAAGGCTGTGACGCCCGCCGCAATACACAGCGCGCCAAAAATGCGCGCCACGCGGTCGCCCTCGCCCAGCAGGTGCCCGCCGATCAGCGCGGCAAACAGCATGGACACCTCGCGCGCCGGGGCCACGTGCGACAGGGGCGCCTGCTGCATGGCATAGAGCACCAGCACATAGGCCACGGGGCTGACCACCGCCACGGCCAGGGCAAAACGCCACTGCGCCAGCCACAGCGTGCGGGCCGTGGACAGGTCGCGCAGCACCACGGGGGCCAGCAGGCCCACGCGCACAAAGTTGCCCATGTAGTCCACCAGGATGGGCGACATCAGCAAAAACTTGACCGCATAGCCATCGACCACCGTGTAGCTGGCTATGAAGGCGCCGGTGAGCAAGCCGTACAAAATGCCTTTGTGCACACGCGCCCGCGCAGCGGGGTCGTGCGCCGCGCGCAGCAGGCCCGGGCCACCCGCGATCAGAAACACGCCCCCGACCACGCCCACGATGCCCAAGGCGCCCAGCGCAGAGATCTGCTCGCCCAGCAGCGTGATGGCCACCAGCGACGACAGCAGCGGACCTGAGCCGCGCGCCAGGGGGTAGACCACGGTGAGGTCGGCCACGCGGTAGCCGCGCAGCAGGATGACGAAATAGGCCACATGCAGCAGCCCGCTGGCCGCTACAAAGCCCCACTCCACCGCACCCCACTGCGGCACCGCATCGCGCCCCAGGTACCAGCCCAGCGGCGCCCAGACGACCATCATGATCACCGAGGTGAAGAACGCAAACCGCGAGTCCCCCCCAGCCTTCTTGGCCACGATGTTCCAGCACGCGTGGATGAGGCCGGCAAGGATGATGAGGGCGAAAGCGGTAAGGGTCACGGGTAAAGAAGGAGCGGCTTGAATGCAAAAAGCCGCAGCGCCGTGGGAGCGACTGCGGCTGAGCGATGAGAACGTCTACAACATCAAAAAAGGGAAGTGCCGGGCGCACGTAGCGAGCGGCTTCTACAAACGTTCAGCGCATCCCCAAGACCGTTCGGGCTGAGCCCGTCGAAGCCTGGGCGCCCTTTGCGAGCGGCCCTTCGACAGGCTCAGGGCGAACGGGCTGGCCGCGCGGTCCCCAAGCCCACACCGCATCAAGCTCTCCCAATGATCGACGCGGTGGCCATCAGCTCTTCGAGCAGCGCATACGACACCTTGCCCGACACGGCATACGGGTCCAGTTCGGGCTTCTCGGAATACTTGAGCAGGATGGAATGGTTGATCTTGGAGAGGTTCACCTGCCCCATGGTCCAGCCGCCAAAGCGCCGCTCGGAAATTTCTTCGTAGTGCAGCAGCTCCACATTCTTGTGGCGCGGGTCTTTCTGGATATGGCCGTACAGGTCGCTCACGGCCGAGCGGCCGCCTTCGATGGCCTGCAAAAACACGCCGCCGCCGTAGCACAGCACCCCGGTGATGCCGCAGCCCGGGTTGTGCTGGCGCGACTGCGTCAGGATGGCTTCGATGGCGGCGGGAGAGGTGTCCACCGCGCGGCTGGCGTAAAGCAGGCGTACCAACATGGCTTAGTTCTTTCCGGGGATGAGGGACAAAAATTCGCGGCGCAGCGCGGAATCCTTGAGGAACACGCCACGCATCACGGAGTTGATCATCTTGCTGTCCATCTCGCGCACGCCGCGCCAGGACATGCAGAAGTGGCTGGCTTCCATCACGATGGCCAGGCCGTCGGGCTGGGTTTTTTCCATGATCAGGTCGGCCAGCTGCACCACGGCTTCTTCCTGGATCTGGGGGCGGCCCATGACCCAATCGACCAGGCGCGCGTATTTGGACAGGCCGATCACGTTGGTGTGCTCGTTGGGCATCACACCGATCCAGATCTTGCCGATGACGGGGCAGAAGTGGTGGCTGCAGGCGCTGCGCACGGTGATGGGGCCGACGATCATCAGCTCGTTCAGGTGCTCGGCGTTGGGAAACTCGGTGATGGGCGGCTGCACCACGTAACGGCCCTTGAACACCTCATTGATGTACATCTTGGCCACGCGGCGCGCGGTGTTGTTGGTGTTGTGGTCGCCCTCGGTGTTGATGACCAGGCTGTCGAGCACGCCCTGCATCTTGACCTCGACCTCGTCGAGCAGCTTTTCCAGCTCGCCGGGTTCGATGAACTCGGCAATGTTGTCGTTGGCGTGAAAACGCTTGCGGGCAGTGGCAAGGCGTTCGCGAATCTTCACGGAGACAGGCGTGCCTTCGTCATCCGGCGGGGTGGGCGTCATATCGGCGGCAGGTTGGCTGGACATGGCCGGAATCGTAACAGCGAACCACACTCTGCAGATTTCAAGGGTTTTAGGCCGTCTGCGCCTGCTGGGTGTGCCTTGATAGCTATATTTTTTATAGCAATATCGCAATACGGAGCAACGCGGGGCGCTGCGCGCCATCTGCGGCCTATCCAACGGGCGCGGCCAAGGCCAAGGCAGCCAAGCCAGGGCTGCTCAGGGGGTGTGCTCTCTATCAATACCGGTTGCCCGTCACCCACAGCGCCAGCCGCATCAGGCCAAAGGCGATCCGGTCAAGCACGCGCTGGCGCAGCGGGCGGCCTGCGTAGCGCGCCGGGTCCATGCGGCGGCCCGCGTGCTGCATGGCGTGCACCAGGCGCTGGCGCAGGTCGGTGGCAAAGGCGCCGTCTTCCACCACCACATTGGCCTCGCGCGCCAGCAGCAGGGAGAGGGGGTCGAGGTTGGACGAGCCCACCGTGGCCCAGGGCCGATCGCCCTGCGCGTCGATCACAGCCACCTTGGCGTGCAAAAAGCTGGGCGCGTATTCGTAGATCTCCACCCCCGCCGCCAGCAGCGCGCCATACACCGGCCGGGCCGCGTGGTACTGCATGAAGTATTCATAGCGCCCCTGCAGCAGCAGGCGCACGCGCACGCCCCGGCGCGCGGCCATCACCAGCGCGCGGCGCAGCTTGCCGCCGGGCATGAAGTAGGCGTTGGCAATGATGATCTCGTGCCGCGCGTTGCCAATGGCACGGCGATAGGCCTTTTCGATGCGGCTGCGGTTGCGCACGTTGTCGCGCAGCACCAGTGCGGCGCGCATGGGCGGGCCGGAGTCGGTGGCCGGGTCGGCCGCGTGCCGGGCCTTGCTGGCTGCACGCAGGGCCTGCAGCGCCTCGGGCAGGCGGCGCTGGCGCGCGTCGCGCACGGCCTGCATGCGCCACCAGAGCTGGTCCATGGTGTCGCTGGCCGCCTCCACCAGGCTGCCCGTGGCGCGCACGGCAAAGTCAAAACGGGGGGCATCGAGCGTGCCGTGGTTGGGGTCGTGAAAATCGTCCAGCACGTTGATGCCGCCGCAGAACAGCAGGCGGCCATCGACCACACACAGCTTGCGGTGCAGGCGCCGCCAGCGGTGGGGCAGCAGCAGGCCCAGGGGCCCCAGCGGCGAATACACGCTGTATTGCACGCCAGCGGCCTGCAGGCGCGCGGCCCAGGTCTCGGGCAGCGCGCCGGTGCCCACACCGTCCACCACCAGCTGGGTGCGCACGCCCCGCTGCGCCGCGCGCATCAGCGCCTCGGCCACGGCCGCGCCAGAGCCGGTGAAGTCGAAGATGTAGGTCTCGAACTGGATGTCCGACAGCGCAGCGTCCATGGCCTCGGTCAGGGCGGGGAACAGCTCCTCGGCGCCCTGCAACAGGTGCACGCGGTGGTCGTCCGAGAACTCTGTGCCACGGACCGGGGGCGGTTTTTTCTTCACGCGTTCACAGCCGGAATTCCGCAATCAGCGGCAGGTGGTCGGACATGCGCCACCAGATGCGGCCACGCGGCACATGCAGCGACAGGGGCGTGAGGCCCCGAGCGTACACATGGTCGAGCTGGGTCAGGGGCAGCCGCGCGGGGTAGGTGAAGGCGCGTGGTTCCTCGAACTCGTAGAGCGAAAACCCGGCCAGCATGCGCTTGAGCTGCTGCCCCCAGTCATTGAAATCGCCCGCCACCACCAGCGGCGCGCCGGGCGGCACCTCGCGGTCGATGAAACTTTGCAGGCGCTCGATCTGCCGCACCCGGCTGCCAGGGATGAGCCCCAGGTGCACCACGATCACATGCACATTGCGGCCATGGGCATCCACCTCGACATGCAGCAGGCCGCGCTGCTCGAAACGGTGGTCGGAGATGTCCTCGTGCTGGTGCCCGATCACGGGCCAGCGCGACAGCAGCGCATTGCCATGCTCGCCATGCTTGGTAAAGGCGTTGGTGCGGTACACCGCCTCGTAGCCCTCGGGCGCCAGGAACTCGGCCTGGGGCACATCGGGCCAGCGCTGAAAGTAGGCCGCCTCACGCCGGTGCAGCTTGCGCACCTCCTGCAGGCAGACGATGTCGGCATCGAGCTGTTCGACCGCCAGCCCCAGGTTGTGGATCTCCAGCCGCCGCGCGGGGCCGATGCCTTGCACACCCTTGTGGATGTTGTAGGTGGCTACCCGCAGGATGTCGTCGTGTTGCATGGTCCTAAAAACGGTAGTTGAACGCACTTGCCAGTGCCGTGATCGGCGCGCCAGGCAAGGCGCGAGGACGCAGCGGGCCCATGCCCGCAAGGAGGAGCAACGCCGCCTGGCGCGGCGAGCGCGGTGCTGGCGAGTGTGTAGCGTGCCCACTCCACAGGCGAACGTCAACGAAGCAGCGAAAGTCAGTATCCATCGGGATCTCTTGAAGATGGCAAGCGGTCAACTGCCGTTTCTAGGACTGTTGATTGTGTCGCAAGCCACGCGGGCAGCGGGTTTGCCCGACGCCCACGGGCTGCCATGGGCCAGTACACTGGGGCTGTCTCCTTCACACCACATACAGGCCAGTTCAGCCACATGGCCACTGAGAACCGACAACCCGTTCCCCCGCAGGTTCAGGCGCTGATTGTGGACAGCAATGCCACGTCACGCAGCATCCTGGTGGGGCAATTGCGCGAGTACGGCGTGACCCGCATCGTGCAGTGCTCGCGTGTGCAGGACGCACGCAGCCGACTGGAGCACACGGTGTTTGACTACGTGCTGTGCGACCAGTTTTTTGGCGATGCCAACTACTCGGGCCAGACCCTGCTGGACGACCTGCGGCGCGCGCAACTGCTACCGTTTTCCACCGTGTTTTTCATGGTCACGGCCGAGGCCTCGTATGCCGCCGTGGCCGAGGCTGCCGAATCGGCGCTGGATGGCTACCTGCTCAAGCCCTTCACACCCAGCGCGCTGTTCGAGCGCCTGAGTCTGGCGCGCCTGCGCAAGGTGCACCTCAAGCCCATCTTCGACGCCATCGAGGCCGAGGACTTCGAGCAGGCCGCCGCGCTGTGCGTAGAGCGCTTTGAGGCGCGCAAGCCTTACTGGTTGTATGCCGCGCGCATTGGCTCAGAGCTGCTGCTGCGCCTGGGCCGGCACGACGAGGCGCGCACGCTGTTCGAGGCCGTGATCGCTGCACGCGCCCTGCCCTGGGCCAAGCTCGGGGTGGCGCGCGCGCAGATCGAGTCGGGCCAGGCGGCGCGCGCCATCACCACCTTGCAGGAGCTGATCGGCGAAGATGCCTCGTTTGCCGATGCCTACGACGTGCTCGGCCGCGCGCAGGTGGAGCTGGGGAATTTTGCGCAGGCCATCGAGACCTACCGCACGGCCAGCACGCTCACGCCCGACTCGGTGGTGCGGCTGCAGAAGCTGGGGATGATGTCGTACTACATGGGCGACCGCGAGACGGCCACCAAGGTGCTGGCCCGGGCCGTGGTGCTGGGGATCGACTCCAAGCTGTTCGACTACCAGTCGCTGGTGCTGCTGACCTTTGCCTACTATGCCGAGAACGACCGCAAGGGCATCGAGCGCTGCATGGCCGACTTTGCGCGCATCCTGGAGCGCCACGCCGACAGCCCACGCATCCGCCGCTTTGCCGACGTGGCGCGGGCGCTGCAGCTGATCCAGCAGCGGCAGTTTTCACAGGCGGTGGAATCGGTGCGCGCCATGGCACGCGAAATCACGACCGCCAGTTTTGACTTTGAGGCAGCCTGCAACCTGGGCAGCCTGCTAGCGGTGCTGGCCGTCACGTCCATCGAATTGTCTGAGGGTGAGAGCTGGGTGCGCGCCCTGGGCATGCGCTACGCCAACACGCGCGGGCTGACCGAACTGATGGCCAACGCCTGCAGCCTGCACGAACCCTATGGCGTGCTGGTGCGCGACTGCCTGCAGCAGGTCAACAAGGCCGCCGAAGTCGCCATGGCCCAGAGCCTGTCGGGCGACCCCGCAGGCGCCGTGCAGAACCTGTTGCAGCAGGCCACCCCCACCCTCAACTCCAAGTTGCTGGACCTGTCGCAGCAGGTGCTGCTGCGGCACGGCGCGCGCATTGCATCGCCCGAGCCGCTGCAGGAGGCCATTGATGCGCTGCGCCAGCGCATTGGCAATGCCCCCGCACGCGCCATCTTGGGCCAGGACAGCGAGCGGCGGCCCGGAGGTGTGGTGATCCGCTCACGCAACGCCGTGGAGGGCAGCAGCCCTGTGGCCCCCGCCGCCAGCGAAGCAGACATGAACCCGCCCGATGCCGCCGCACCCGAAAGTGCGGCCGACAAGCTCCAGCTGCGGCCCTGAAAAAAGCCTGGCGCCGTGTGTGGTGCGCGCGCCGCTCACACAAAGCGGAAGGCGATGTTGCCCAGCGGCCCGTAGTCCGCATGGAAGGTGTCGCCCGCCGCAGCCGACACCGGCCGGGTGAACGAGCCGCCCAGCACCACCTCACCCGCCGCCAGCCCTTCGCCATAGGGTGCCAGCTTGTTGGCCAGCCAGGCCACGCCCGTGGCCGGGTGGTTGAGCACGGCCGCTGCCAGGCCCGACTCCTCGATCACGCCGTTCTTGTACAGCAGTGCGCCGCACCAGCGCAGGTCCACCGCATCGGGCCGCACGGGGCGCCCGCCGGTGACGATGCCAGCATTGGCTGCGTTGTCCGAGATGGTGTCGAACACCTTGCGCATCCCGCCCGTGTGGCGGTCGTGCTGCTCGATGCGCGCATCGATGATCTCGATGGCGGGCACCACGTACTCGGTGGCGGCCAGCACATCGAAGATGTTCACCGGCGGACGCCCCGGCTCGCCGCGCAGCGGCTTGTGGAGCACGAAGGCCAGCTCCACCTCCACGCGCGGCAGGATGAAGCGCTGCATGGGGATGTCACAGCCCTCGGCAAAGAACATGTCGTCCAGCAGGGTACCGAAATCGGGCTCGGTGATCTGGCTGGCCACCTGCATGGCGCGCGAGGTCAGGCCGATCTTGTGGCCGCGCACCGTGCGGCCCTCGGCGATCTTCATCGCCACCCAGGCGCGCGAGATGGCATAGCCGTCCTGCACCGTCATGCCGGGGTGGCGCTTGGAGAAATGCTCCACCTGCACGCGGGTCTTCTCTGCCTGGTGCAGTTCGCTGGCCAGTTGCTGGATCAGTGCGTCGTCAAGCATCGGTGCGTCCTCAGGATTCCGCGGTGAAACCGATGGCCTTGACGATCGGCCCCCACTTGTCGCCATCGGCCTTGAGCAGCGCCGCCAGCTCGGCCGGTGTGGACGAGCGCGCCTCCAGCCCCATGGCGGCCAACCCGGCAACCACGTCCTTGTCGGCCAGCGCCGTGCGGATGGCGGCATTGGCCTTTTGCACCACCTCGGCAGGCGCCTTGCCCGGCAGAAAAAACCCGAACCACTCGCCGTAGACCATGTCCTGCAAACCCTGTTCGACCAGGGTGCTGACGCCCGGCACAAACTTGTTGCGTGTGGCGCCCGAGGTGGCGAGCACCCGCAGCTTGCCGCCTTGCAGGTGCGGCAAAAATTCGCCCACCGGCGCAGAGACTGCCGCGATCTGCCCGCCCAGCAGGTCCAGGATGGCGGGCTGCGAGCCACGAAAGCCCACATGGCGCATGTCCACCTTGCCCGCGCGGCTGATGAGTTCGCCCACAAAGTGCGGCACCGAACCCGGCGCGGGCGAGCCGAAGTTGGCGCCGGTGGGGTTGGACTTGCACCACTCCAGGAACTCGGGCACGGTCTTGACCGACACGGGCACCTGCGGGCCCACGGCAAAACCCATGTCGAACACCACGCCCAACGAGACGGGCGTCACGTCGGCCACGGGGTCATAGGGCAGCTTCTTGTAGGTGTGGGGGTAGATGCCCAGCATGGACATGGGCGTGGCCAGCAGCGTGGCGCCGTCGGCCGGAGCGGCCTTGAGCGTGGTGATGGCGATCTGCCCACCCGCGCCGGTCTTGTTCTCCACCACGGCCGATTTGGCGTAGCCGCCCGCGATCTGGGTCGCCACGCGGCGCGCCAGCGTGTCCACGGTGCCACCGGCGGCAAATCCGGCGAGGATCTTCACGGCATCGATGGCCTGGGCCTGGGCCAGAAAGGGCATGCTGCCCGCTGCACTGGCCAGGGCCCATTGCAGAGCGCCACGGCGCGACAGGGATGTGGAAAGAAGGGTCATGGTTTGTCTCCTGTGTGTGGTGGTGGGTTACTTCTTGGCGGCCTGCCGGTAGTTGGCCTTGAGGTGCTCGGGCACGCGTTCGTCGAAGCCGCAGGCCACGCGCCGCACCTCGGGGCTGTCGGTAGGCTGGTGGCCCACACCCAGGGCCGAGGCGCGCGGCGCGGCGATGGCGACCACCGTGCCGGCCAGGCGGCCCAGGCCGGTGATCTCGCACTCCACCCGGTCGCCCGGGTCCACCGAGCGCGAGTGGCAGGGCGTGCCCATCAGGATCACGTCGCCCGGCACCAGGGTGATGTGGCGCGCGATGTCGGCCACCACGTAGTGCGGGCCCCAGATGGTCTCGTCGCCGATGTGCGCCTCCTGCACCACCAGGCCATTGCGGTAGGTGCGCAGGGTCTGCGCGAACAGGTTCACGCCGCGCACGATGCCCGGCCCGATGGGCAGCAACGTGTCCGCCCCCTTCACGCGCAGCATGCTGCCCTGGTCGGTATCGCGGTAGTTCTGCAGGCCCATGTCGAGCGCGGGGCAAAAGCCCTCGATGTAGTCCCAGGCCTCGTCGGGCAGCACGTTGCGGCAGGTTTTGCCGATGACCACGGCGTACTCGCCCTCGTAGTTCAGGTACTGGCTGTCGGCGGGCTTGTGGATCTCGCAGCCATGGCCGTTGACCGAGGTCGGCGGCTTGGTGAAGTAGGTGGGCGTCTCGGTGGGCCTCTGCTGGTTGCGCGTCTCGAAGCTGCGCGAGCTGTACGAGATGTGCACGGCGATGATCTTGCTGGGCGCAACGGGCGGCAGGTGCTGCACCGTGGCCGGGTCGAGCACGCGGCCATCGTCCAGGCGCAATTGGCCCTGCTGCGCCCCTTCTTCCACGATGGTGCCCCAGCAGGCGCTGCCGCCCGCCAGCACACGGCGGCGCTCGACGCGCGGGCCGCGCATCACGGCGGGCAGCTCGGTGATCGGAAATTCGAAGTTCATGCCGCCACCTTTGCCGTTGCTTCGCACGCTTCACCATCGAACCACATGTGCACATTGCCCGTGCCACGCGCGTTCTCGTAGGCCGACAGGGCCACGCCCTTCGCTCGGCAGTCCGCGCCACCCATGGCGCCCAGCATCTGCAGGTAGTGCGCGCCGAAGGCCTCCCAGGGCATCTTGCGGTACTCGTCCTGCCAACGGTCCAGCACCATGTCGTGCCGGCCCTGCTCCATGAGCGCGATGGCGCCCTTGTCGCTCACGATGTTTTCGGGGCGCGAGACATTGCTCTCGTGGAAGATGCGCGGGTGCTTGGGCTTCCAGTCGATGGGGTTGAACTTGTGACTGAGAGCGCCCGAGGCGAGCAGCAGCACGCGCAGGCCGCTGCGCCGCACGGCCTCGGCAATCGCCTCGCCCGATTTCAGGAAGTGGCGCCAGTCGCAGTTCTGGCACGAGCTCACGGTGACCACGGGCGTGTCGCTGCGCTCCAGGCGCAGCTGCTTGACCAGGTTGATGGTGGCGTAGTGCTTGCCCAAGTCGGGGTGGTTGATGACGCGGTTGTAGCCCTTCTGTTCGCGCGACACGGCCTCGATGGCCAGTGCCAGATCGGGATGGCCCCGGTAGTCATAGGGCACGCCGTGCAGGTACCAGGGCATCTCGTCGGAAATGTAGGTGCCCCGGTAGCGCACGGCGCCGTCCACCAGGTGGTAGCCGGTGGTGAACCAGTGCGAGTCGAAAATGATGGCCACGTCGGGCCGGGTCTCGGCAATCTTCTCGCGCAGGCGCGCGTAACCGGGGATGAGGTCCGAGTCGGCCCCTGCGCCCTGCAGCACGCGGAATTCCTCGCACTGCATCAGGCCAGGGTGGTGCGAGACGATGGCGGCGCCAACAATGCTTCCCATGGTGTGTTTCCTTTGAGTATGGTTAGCGGTGGCTGAAGCTGGCGCGGAAGGGCTTTTTCGGAACAACGACATCCTTGACGTCGCAGAAGAACTCGAAGCTCCAGTCCCCACCCTCGCGGCCCACGCCGCTGCGCTTGATGCCGCCAAACGGCGCGGCCAGGTCGCGGATGCCGAAGCTGTTGACCCAGATGAAGCCCGTGCGCACCTGCTGCGCCACGGCGCTGGCGTGCTCCGTGGCGCCGTAGCACACGCCGCCCAGGCCGTAGTCCGTGCCGTTGGCCAGGGCAATGGCCTCCTCGTCGCTGTCGAAGGTTTGCAGCGTGAGCACGGGGCCGAAGACCTCGTTCTGCACGATCTCGCTGTCCTGGCGCACATCGGTGAGCAGGGTGGGCTGGTAATACTGCGCTCCGAAGGGGTGCTGCGCACCGCCCCAGAGCAGCGTAGCGCCATCGGCCACGGCACGCTGCACGAAGCCGTGTACACGCTCGACCTGGCGCGGGTGGATGATGGGGCCGACCTCGGTGGCCCCGTCGCGCGGGTCGCCCACGGTGAGCTTCTCGACATAGCCACGCAGCGCCGCCACGAAGGCATCATGCACCTTGCGGTGCACGAGGAAACGCGTGCCCGCCAGGCACACCTGGCCGGCGTTGCGGTACATCAGCGCGCCGGTGGCGGCGGCGTTGTCGATGTCGGCGTCTTCCAGCACGATGAAGGCCGACTTGCCGCCCAGCTCCAGGCTGCAGGGCACGAGGTTGGCGCCGGCCGACTGGGCGATCCACTTGGCCGTGGGCACGGATCCGGTGAACGAGATGCGCGCCAGGCGCGGGTCGCTGACCAGGCGCGCACCGGTGCTGACGCCCGCGCCTTGCACGATGTTGAACACCCCGGGCGGCAGGCCGGCCGCGTGCGCGCAGTCGGCCAGCAGGCTGCTGGTGAGCGGCGCCCACTCCGGCGGCTTGACGATGACGCAGTTGCCTGCGGCCAGGGCCGGGCCCAGCTTCCAGGTGGCGAGCATCAGCGGCGCGTTCCAGGGCGTGATGATGGCGACCACGCCGGCCGGGTCGTGGCGCACGAGGTGGGTGGCCTGCTCGGTCTCGATGGGACGGTCCTGCAAGCTGAGGGCATGCTCCGCGAACCAGGTGATGTTGAGCATGGCGCGCGGCACCACGCCGTGCTTCATGCGCGAGAGCAGCACGCCCGCATCGTTGGATTCGAGTGTGCAGAAGGCCTCGGCGCGCTTTCCGATCTCTGCGGCAAAGCGGTCCAGGTAGGGCTTGCGCTCGGCGGCCGTAAGCGCGCTCCAGGCCGGAAAGGCGCGCGCCGCTGCGCTGACGGCCGCATCCACATGGGCGGGCGAGCCTTCGCTGATGCGGCCCAGCAGCGCCTGGTCGATGGGCGAGTGCAGGTCGAAGCGCATGTCGGACGCCACGCGCTGGCCGTCGATGTAGTGGTGGGGCGATACGGCGATGCCGGCGACGTTCAGGGTGTCGGTGCTCAAGGGAATTCTCCGGTCAGACAACAAACGGGGCCAGGCAACCTTGCCCAACCGTCGCGGAGTATCTGCAGCCCCTTGCTTGACCACAATCAATGCTTTCTTATGGATTGTGAAGATGATCTAATGAATGGCACCACCGCGATCTGCACCCATGTCCCTGCCCCATTTCACGCTGCGCCAGCTCGAAGCCTTCGTCACCGTGGCCGAGATGCGCAGCTTCACGGCCGCTGCCGACCGGCTGGCGCTCACGCCCTCGGCGGTGAGCCAGCTGGTGGGCGAGCTGGAGGATGTGCTGGACTTCAAGCTGTTCGAGCGCAGCACGCGCCGGGTGGGCATCACCAGCGCGGGGCGCGAGTTCCTGGCGTCGGCCGAATCGGTGCTCAAGCACCTGCGCATGGCACAGACGGCCGCGAGCGATGTGCGCAACCGCGCGGCCGGGGTGGTGCGCATAGCGGCACCCCTGGTAGTGGCCAGCGTGATCCTGCCCCGGGCCATCAAGGCCTACCAGCAGACGCGACCCAAGGTGCACATCCACATCCGCGATGCGCCGGTGGAAAAACTGGTGGACGCCGTGGCCAGCGGCGACGCCGACCTGGCACTCGGGCCGGACCGCGCCTGCGGGGCAGACATCGCACGCACGCCCTTGTTTCAGAGCCCCTGGGTGCTGTGGTGCGCCCCCACCCACCCGCTGGCGCGCCAGCGCAGCGTGACCTGGGCCCAGCTGCACGCCCACCCCCTGGTGGCCGCCGGGCGCGACCACGAACGCAGCGTGGCCCAGATGCACACCGGCCTGCCCAGCGAGCAGCGCGTGACACCGGTGGAGATCGTGGACAACATATCCACCGCGCTGGGCCTGGCGGCCGCCGATGTGACGGCCACGCTGGCCCCCGACTATGTGGGCGCCCTGGCCAAGCCACTGGGCCTGGTGCGGCGGCGCATTCTGGCGCCAGAGGCCATGCGCTACGTGTGTCTTTACAGCCCCACCCAGCGCGCCACCTCACCCGCCGCCGAGGGGTTCGCCGAGCATTTGGTCAAGGTATTGGCGAAGCCGCAGTGAGGCATGGCCTTATCGGCCTGCCAGCCGCCGTCGCGCTTCAGACAAAACGCGGCAACAAGAGGCACGCCTCGGCATTGGAGGCAGAGAAACAGCGGTCGGCGGCCTCGCGCCAGGGCAGCCACTCAAACGCCACATGCTCGCGCGGGCTCAGCACCACCGCCGTACCGGCGGGCACGCACAGGCCAAACACCCGCTCGCGGTTGAACACCACGCCGGGCGCATAGCGGTGGCGCCACTGCGGCCAGATGTCGTAGATGTTCTCCAGGCACCAATCTGTCAGCACCATGCCTGCACCATGGGAATCGATACCAGTTTCCTCCAACACCTCGCGCGCAGCGGTGGCCTCCCAGGCTTCATCCCAATGGTCTTTGCTGCCGGTGACCGACTGCCAGTGGTTGGCACCGTCGGCCCGGTGCAGCAACAGCACGTCGAGCGCCGGGGTGTGGATCACCACCAGCACGGACTCGGGGATCTTGAAGGGCCGCTGTTGTTCCATCGCCGCCTGGGGAAATCAGGGCTTGGCTTTCGTGGCCACCGGGGGCGGCAGCTCCTTGGCCTGCAGCGCACGTACCTGCACCACCAACTGGTTGTGCGCGTCCAGGAAGGCGGCGGCGATCACCTTGCCTTCGTTGGTATTGCTCCAGCCCGCACCCGCCGCGCCGCCCAGCTTGCCAAACACCAGGCCGCCCACCCCCAGGTCGGTGGTGCGGGCAGCGCCGGTGGCAGCCGCCACCTGCTCGGTTGTTTCGTTGTCGGACAGCAGCAGCGCCGTCTGTGCCTCCTTGAACTTGACCTGCTCCACCAGCCCGGCCAGACCGGCGATGTCGCGCAGCACCGGGACCATGGCGATCACGCCGGCCAGGCCCCGCCCGGCATCCTGCTCACTGAAGGTGAGGCTGGGCGTGAGCGTGTACTGCGCCTCATACCCTTTGCCCTTGGCCACCGTGGAGTTGCTTTTGCGCAGGATGCCGGAGTCCTTGAGATCCTGCTCCTGGATGGTGCCGCGCAGGCCCGCCGCGCGGTCCACCACGCGGAAACACCCACTTTGCTGGGCCAGCAGCTTGACGAGGGGTACGGGCGAGGACGGCAGCTGGTAGCCCGAGCCCATGGTGTAGCCGTTCGGGTTCTCGGCCAGCGCCAGCGTGGCCACCGGGGCGTCGCATCGCACCAGTTCCTTGGCTGCGTTCTGCGCTCCCTGGGGCCCTGCCGAGCCGGTGACGACGGAGCCGCCCTGCCCCAGTTCGGTTTTCTTTTCGCCACAGCCCGCCAGGGCCAGCAGCACCAGAGCGGCGGCGACCGCCCGCAACGTATGGGAACACATGGAGAACTTCCTTCGTGCGCCAGCCAGGGCCGGCCAATAAAAAAGCGGCGCGGGCGCAAGGCCCGTGCCGCTTAGTGGTGCGATGCCCCAGGAGCGCATCTGCAAAGACCGGGATATCCGGAAAACGCCCCGGATCAGGCCGCCTTGATGGCGTCCGGGTTGCGCAGGCGGATGTGCAGCTCGCGCAGCTGCTTTTCGTCCACGGGCGAAGGCGCCTGGGTCAGCAGGTCCTGCGCGCGCTGGGTCTTGGGGAAGGCGATCACATCACGGATCGACTCGGCGCCGGTCATCAGTGTGATCAGGCGGTCCAGACCGAAGGCCAGGCCACCGTGCGGGGGCGCGCCGTACTGAAGGGCGTCCAGCAGGTAGCCGAACTTGGCCTGTGCGTCTTCCGGCGTGATCTTGAGCGCATCGAACACCTTCTTTTGCACATCGGCGCGGTGGATACGCACCGAGCCACCACCCAGCTCCCAGCCGTTGAGCACCATGTCGTAGGCCTTGGCGATGCACTTGCCAGGGTCCGTGTCCATCAGGTCTTCGTGGCCATCCTTCGGCGACGTGAAGGGGTGGTGCACTGCGGCCCAGCGGTCGTTTTCTTCGTCATGCTCGAACATGGGGAAGTCCACCACCCACAGGGGCGCCCATTTGGCTTCGAACAGGCCGTTCTTCTTGCCGAATTCGCTGTGGCCGACCTTCAGGCGCAGCGCGCCGATGGAGTCGTTGACGATCTTTTCCTTGTCGGCGCCAAAGAACAGCAGGTCACCATCCTGGGCGCCAGTGCGCTTGAGGATCTCTGCGATGGCCGCGTCGTGCAGGTTCTTCACGATGGGCGACTGCAGGCCTTCGCGGCCCTGGGCCACTTCATTGACCTTGATCCAGGCCAGGCCCTTGGCGCCGTAGATCTTGACGAACTCGGTGTAGGCATCGATCTCGCCGCGCGAGATCTGCGAGCCACCGGGCACGCGCAGGGCCACCACGCGGCCACCTTTGGTGGTGGCGGGGGCCGAGAACACCTTGAAGTCCACGTCCTTCATCACCTCGGTCAGTTCGGTGAATTCGAGCTTCACGCGCAAGTCGGGCTTGTCGGAGCCGAAGCGGAAGGCCGCTTCCTGGTACGTCATGATGGGGAATTCGCCCAGGTCCACACCCAGCTGCTGCTGGAACACCTCGGTGATCATGCGCTGGAAGATGGCACGGATCTCTTCCTCGTTCAGGAACGAGGTTTCGCAGTCGATCTGCGTGAATTCGGGCTGGCGGTCGGCGCGCAGGTCCTCGTCGCGGAAGCACTTGGTGATCTGGTAGTAGCGGTCGTAGCCCGCCACCATCAGCATCTGCTTGTAGAGCTGGGGCGACTGGGGCAGCGCGAAGAACTGGCCGTCGTGCACGCGGCTGGGCACCAGGTAGTCGCGCGCGCCTTCTGGCGTGCTCTTGCCCAGCATGGGCGTTTCGATGTCGATGAAGCCTTCCTTGTCCAGGAAGTTGCGCACCTGGATGGCGGTCTTGTAGCGCAGCATCATGTTGCGCTGCATGTGCGGGCGGCGCAGGTCCATCACGCGGTGCGTGAGGCGGGTGGTTTCCGACAGGTTCTCGTCGTCCATCTGGAACGGAGGCGTGACGGAGGGGTTCAGCACCTTCAGCTCGTGGCACAGCACTTCGATCTGGCCGCTCTTGAGCTTGTCGTTGGTGGTGCCGTCCGGACGGGGGCGCACCAGGCCCACGACCTGCACGCAGAACTCGTTGCGCACGTCTTCGGCGGTCTTGAACATCTCGGCACGGTCGGGGTCGCACACCACCTGCACGTAGCCTTCGCGGTCGCGCAGGTCGATGAAGATCACGCCACCATGGTCGCGGCGGCGGTTCACCCAGCCCGACAGGGTGACGGTTTGGCCCATCAGGGCTTCGGTCACAAGACCGCAATAGTGGGAACGCATGGCCATGGCAAAAACTTCCGGCGCCCGGGGGGCGCGTTAAAAGGGATTCACTTACTGGGGGAAACGAGCGTGGGGTCTGCAGGAGCGACCACGCCCATCGAAACAATGTATTTGAGGGCGGCGTCCACGCTCATCTCCAGCTCGACGCAGTCGCTCTTGCGCACCATCACGAAGTACCCCCCCGTGGGGTTGGGTGTCGTGGGCACATACACACTCACGAATTCGTCACGCAGGTAGGCGGCCACTTCGCCGTTGGGGGCACCGGTGACAAAGGCCACCGTCCAGACGCCCTCGCGGGGCCACTGCACCAGGACCGCCGTGCGAAAAGCGTTGCCGCTTTCGGAGAACAGCGTGTCGGACACCTGCTTGACGCTGGAATAGATGGAGCGCACCACCGGGATGCGGTGCACCAAGGCATCGCCCCACTGCACCAGCTTGCGGCCTGCAAAGTTGCTGGCGACGGCACCCACCACCAGCAGGATCAGCAAGGTGAGCACCACACCAAAGCCGGGCACGTGAACACCCAGCAGCTTGTCGGGATGCCATGCAACGGGCAGGATCTGCAGGGTCTGGTCGAGCGTGCTCACAATCCAGTTGAGCACCCATGCCGTGATGACACCGGGAACGATGACCAGAAGACCCGTCAACAGCCATTTGCGCAGGGCAGCCATGCAGGTCCTCAGCTCGAAGAAACAGAGGTAGAACTGCTGCTGGCGCCTGATGTGCTTGGGCTGGCAGCTTCTGTTTTAGGAGCATTGCCTGTGCTGGCAGGGGCTACCGCCTCGGAGGTGCCCCCCGACTTGGCCTCTGTGGCGGGCGCAGAGTTGCCCCCGTTGCCACCCCGGAAATCGGTCACATACCAGCCCGAGCCCTTGAGCTGGAAGCCTGCCGCCGTGACCTGCTTGGAGAAGGTCTCGGCACCGCAGGCGGGGCACACCGTGAGGGGCGCGTCAGAGATTTTTTGCAGCACATCCTTGGCATGGCCGCAGGAGCCGCATTTGTAGGCGTAAATAGGCATGTCAGTGTGTGGAGGGAAAGTGCAAAACCCTCAATTATAGGCGGCATG
This sequence comes from Acidovorax sp. GW101-3H11, assembly GCF_001633105.1. GTDB lineage: Bacteria > Pseudomonadota > Gammaproteobacteria > Burkholderiales > Burkholderiaceae_C > Acidovorax. The sequence continues at coordinate 101,847 of NZ_LUKZ01000008.1, read as the reverse complement.
CCCACCCCTCAACCCCCATGCCCTGGGCACGGGGGCGGGGCATTCAGCGGGCGCTGCCTTCGTAGTGGGTGACGTGGCCCTTGTGGTCCTCGATCCACTGTGGCGCCAGAGAGCCCCCCACCATCCCCACCAGCGCGGCCAGCACACCGGCCAGTTGCTGCGGGAACGCCTCCGACAGCATGGGGCTGGCCACAAACAGCAGCCACACCCCCAGGCCCATCGCCACTGCGAGCAGCGCCCCCTGGGTCGTCGCACGCTTCCAGTACAGGCCAAAAACCAGCGGCACAAAGGCGCCCACCAAAGGCACTTGGTAGGCACCAGACACCAGCTCATAGATCGAGGTGCCCTGCATGGTGATGGCATAGGTCAGCACACAGGCCGTGAACACCAGCACCGAGATCCGCATGGCCTTGAGGGTCTGCTGGTCGGTCATGCCAGGGCGCAGGTTGTGCAGGATGTTCTCGACAAACGTCGTCGAGGGCGCCAGCAGGGTGGCGGACGCCGTAGACATGATGGCCGACAGCAATGCGCCAAAAAAGGCCACCTGCAGCATGATGGGCATGCGCTCCATCACCAGGGTAGGCAGCACCTTCTGCGGATCTTCATTGAGCAGCGTCTGCGCTGTCTCGGGCATCACCAGCACGGCGGCCGTCACCACAAACATGGGGATGAACGCAAACAGCAGGTACAGCACGCCGCCAATCACGGGGCCTTTGCGCGCAGTTTCGGCGCTGTTGGAGGACATCACGCGCTGGAACACGTCCTGCTGCGGTATGGAGCCCAGCATCATGGTGATGGCGGCGGCGATGAAGAAGGTCCACTCCTTGAGCCCCCCACTCGGGAAGAACTGGAACTTGCCCTCGCGCGCGGCGTACTCCACCACCTTGCCCGCACCACCGGCCAGGTCGGCAGCAAACCAGGCAATGGCCAGCAGCCCCACGCCAATCACGATCATCTGCACGAAATCCGTCATGGCCACAGACCACATGCCGCCATACAGCGTGTAGACCAGCACCACCAACGTGCCGATGACCATGCCCAGAGTGACCGACACGGCCCCCTGCGTGAGCAGGTTGAAAACCAGGCCCAGGGCCGTGATCTGCGCTGCCACCCAGCCCAGGTAGCTGAACATGATGATGGCCGAGCAGGCCACCTCGATCACCCGCCCGTAGCGCTGGCGGTAGTAGTCGCCCAGCGTGATCAGGTTCTTCTGGTAGAGCTTGTAGGCAAAAAAGAAACCCACCAGCACCAGGCACATGGATGCACCAAAGGGGTCCTCGACCACCGCCCCCAGGTTTCCACTGACAAAGCGGGCCGAGACCCCCAGCACGGTTTCCGATCCAAACCAGGTCGCAAAGGTGGTGGCGATCACCACGGCCAGGGGCAGGCTGCGCCCCGCCACCGCATAGTCGGCCGTGTTGTGCACGCGGGTCGCGGCATACAGGCCCACACCAATCGAAATCAGCAGATACAGAACGATGAAAGACAACAGCATGGTGCCGCTCCGAAGCTCCAAGGGGGTTGCGAAATAAACAGGACGCGCAGCGGGCACATCGTGCGGCCGCGCGGCTGCACCTGGAAGACCGAGGGGTTCTGGCCCCTTCTCTAAATTCGTAACAAAAGTTGCTGCGGATTATGAAGGCAACTTTTGTGCCGTAGAGCCTGTTTACGATCTCCCAGGGGTCGCGCAGCGGTCTTTGCGGGATGGGATTGCAAGGCGCGGTGCGCGGCCAATAGCCCGGCTATTGGCAAGCGCCGCAACGCCGCAGACCACCCGCAAAGACCACTGCCCGAAGGGTTGGAGCGAAATCGGGCGATTGAGCGCCCCGGCTGCTTGCATGGGCATGAGCCCATGCAGCGCATCCGAAGCGTCCACTCATCCCGATTGCGCTCCAACGCGATCCCCTGCGAGATCGTAAATAGGCTCTTAGAACACCCGTATCCGCATGAAAAGCTGCATGGCCAGCAGGCCGAGCACAAATCCAACACCGCCGTAAATGAGGGATTGCAGCAGCCGGTTGGTGCGCTTTTGCGCATCCAGCAGTTCGCGCAGCACCTGCTGCTGGTCCGCCGGGCGCTGCCGCAGTGCGTCATAGACCAGGCGCGGCAGCTCGGGGATCAGCTTGGCGTAGTGCGGCGCCTCGGCGCGCAGCTCGCGCCACAGGCGCTGCGGGCCCATCTGCTCCAGCATCCATTTTTCGAGGAAGGGCTTGGCGGTGCTCCACAGGTCCAGGTCCGGGTCCAGCTCGCGGCCCAGGCCCTCGATGTTGAGCAGGGTTTTTTGCAGCAGCACCAGCTGGGGCTGGATCTCGACATGAAAGCGGCGTGACGTCTGGAACAGGCGCATCAGCACCATGCCCAGGGAGATTTCCTTGAGGGGGCGGTCGAAGTACGGCTCGCACACCGCGCGGATGGCCGATTCGAGGTCATTCACGCGGGTCTCGGGCGGCACCCAGCCGCTTTCGATGTGCAGCTCGGCCACGCGCTTGTAGTCGCGGCGGAAGAAGGCCACAAAGTTCTGCGCCAGGTACTCCTTGTCCACTTCCGTGAGCGTGCCCACGATGCCAAAGTCCAGCGAGATGTAGCGCCCAAAGGTGGCGGGGTCCAGGCTCACCTGGATGTTGCCGGGGTGCATGTCGGCATGGAAGAAGCCGTCGCGGAACACCTGGGTGAAAAAGATGGTGACACCGTCGCGCGCCAGCTTGGGGATGTCCACGCCCGCTTCGCGCAGGCGGTCGATCTGGCTGATGGGCACGCCGTTCATGCGCTGCATCACCATCACCTCGGCGTGGCAGAAGTCCCAGAAGATCTCAGGGATCAGCACCAGGTCCAGCCCCTGCATGTTGCGGCGCAGCTGCGCGGCATTGGCGGCCTCGCGCACCAGGTCCAGCTCGTCGTGCAGGTAGTTGTCGAACTCGGCCACCACCTCGCGGGGCTTGAGGCGCTTGCCGTCGGCCGACAGGTTTTCCACCCAGCCCGCCATCATGCGCATCAGGCTCAGGTCCTTCTCGATCACGGGCAGCATGCCAGGGCGCAGCACCTTCACCGCCACCTCGCGCTCCACCCCCTGGCGGTCGCGCAGCGTGGCAAAGTGCACCTGGGCAATCGACGCACTGGCCACCGGCGTGCGGTCGAACGAAGTGAACACCTCGTCCACCGGCCTGCGGAAGGCGCGCTCGATGGTGGCCATGGCCACATCGGGGTCAAACGGCGGGACGCGGTCCTGCAGGCGGGCCAGCTCGTCGGCAATGTCCGCGGGCAGCAGGTCGCGCCGGGTGGACAGCACCTGGCCAAACTTCACGAAGATGGGCCCCAGGCGCTCCAGCGCCTCGCGCAGGCGCTGGCCACGCGGGGCGTCCAGATTGCGCCCGACCGACAGGATGCGCGAAATCATCCGCAGCCAGGGCTTGTTGAAGCTGTCGAGCACCAGGCCATCCAGGCCGTACCGGAACACCACCCAGAGGATGGCCACCCCCCGCAAAAACCGCTTCATGCGCCAGCCTGTGGCGATGGGGAGGCGGCCGGGGCCAGCGGAGCGGATGGGGCCGATGCTGCAGCGCCCCCGGCGGCCATGCGTGCGCCCACAAACTGGCGCAGGGCTTGCGCGCCACGGCTGGCCACCTGGGCCACGGTGTGGGCCGGTGCGTCACCGATCACGTGGGCCAGGTCTTCCTCGACATCCCAGCGCACATGGTCCACCAGCCAGTTGATCTCGGCGGCCAGCTGCACATCGCCTTCGATGCGAATGGCGGGCTTGTCGCCCCGCAATGCGCCCTGGGCCAGGGTGAAGGGGGAGGTTTCGGTGACGTGCAGCTGCAGATCGGGCACTGCCGTCTCGGGCGCCAGGTTGAACAGGCCCGCAGGCGTGATGACCAGCGCCAGCGAATACACCCGCCACTGCACGCGGGCGACACGGCCTTTTTGCCGCACCAGGCGGTCCATGGCTTCCTGCTCCTGCATCAGCACATGGTTGAGGAACAGCACCAGACGCTGCTGCACCTCATGCACAAGCCATTGCGGGGGTTGCGGACCGGCGGCCACGCGCTCGAAAAGGCCGTCCAGAAAAGAGAAAGGGGACTGTGGTGTTGCCATAGTCCCCGATTATTCCCTGAACTGGAAAGCCCCTTGCACCGGGGCTTGCAGCATTACTGCAGAGCCTGCACGCCAGCCACCAGCCAGCCGCTGCCGCCCGCCTTGGGCTTGGTCATGTTCCACACCTCGCGGAACGGGCTCGGGCCGGCCGAGGGCTCCTCGCGGATCATGCCGGAGAACTCGACGCTGGCCATGTAGCCATCGCCCAGGTCTTCGATGCCCAGCAGCTGCGCCTCGATCATCACCACGTCCGTGTGGTTGGGTTGCGCGCCCCGGTGGTCTTCACGCTCGGTCAGCTGCGTACGGATCTCCTCCAGCATGCTGTCCGTCATCATGGAACGCAGCGTGGAGATGTCCGAACGGTCCCAGGCGGCCTGCAGCGTGACGAAATTGCGCTTGGCGGCCGACAGGAAACCATCGGTGTCGAAATCAGCCGGAACGCCCCAGTTCTGCGCGCCCGACAGGCCCGAACCGATCACCACGCCCGCACCACCACCTTGCGCGGCGCGCGAGGCATCAAACGCCATGCTGCTGCGCTCCCAGGGGCGCGCCGACGCATCGTTGCCCACGTTGTTGGGGCTGTACTGCGGGGGCACCTGCGCCGCCGCAGGCGTTGCCGCACCGGCACCGGCGCCTGCACCCTGGAAGGCAAATGGCGACCCGCCAGCGGCTGCACCGCCGCCATTGCCCGCACCGCTGCGCGCGCGCATCACCAGCTTGAAGACCACAAACGCTGCCACGGCCAGCAGCACGATCATGAGGATGTTGCCAAAACCTGCGCCCAGGCCCAGCGAGCTGGCCAGCCAGGCCAGACCCAGGCCCGCCGCCAGACCGCCCAGCATGGCGCCCCAGGGCTTCTTGGCCGGTGCCGCAGGCGTGGCTGCGGGCGCAGCCGCCGGTTTGGCTGCGGCGGCACTGTTGACATTCTGGGCAGGCGCGCCCGGCGTCGCGGGCGGCGTGGCCGACTCGCGCTGCGTCACGTTGCTCGACTGCTTGCCCGTCGATTTGCCACCACCCAGCCGCCGGGCATCAGCATCTGCGTGTGCCAACGCCAGCATCGCGACCAACACCACAGACCACAGTTTCATCATGACTTCTCCGTCTCCGTTAATCACCGAGCAACATGCTCAGCACTTGATTCCAACATGCAGGGCGACAATTCCCCCCGTCATATTGTGATAGTCCACATGCCCAAAGCCATTTTTTTGCATGAGGCTTTTGAGTTCTTCCTGCCCCGGGTGCATGCGGATCGATTCGGCCAGATAGCGGTAGCTGGAATCGTCGCCTGCCACCAGCTTGCCCAGCTGGGGCAGCACCTTGAACGAATACCAGTCGTAGGCCTTCGAAAGCGGCTTGGCCACTTTCGAGAATTCCAGCACCAGCAGCTTGCCGCCCGGCTTGAGCACGCGGCACATCTCGGCAATCGCCTGGTCCTTGTGTGTCATGTTGCGCAGGCCAAACGCCACGCTCACCACGTCGAAATGTGCGTCAGGGAACGGCAGCTTCTCGGCATCACACACCAGGGTAGGCAGCACCACGCCTGCGTCGATCAGGCGGTCGCGGCCCACGCGCAGCATGGCTTCGTTGATGTCGGTGTGCACCACCCGGCCGGTGGCGCCCACCTTCTTGGCAAAGGCCAGCGACAAGTCGCCCGTGCCGCCCGCGATGTCCAGCACCTGGCTGCCTTCGCGCAGGTTGGCCACCATCACGGTGTAGGCCTTCCAGGCACGGTGCAGGCCCGCCGACATGAGGTCGTTCATCACGTCGTACTTGGAGGCCACCGAGTCGAACACGCCGCGCACGTGGCGGGCCTTGTCCTGCTCGTCCACCGACTGAAAACCAAAGTGGGTCGTGCTCATAAGTTTCATGCTAGGCGCGCAAGCGCCAGAGGTACAGCGACAACCCCGCACTGAAATGGGGCTTGTGTCGCAATTTGGACAACGCCATTCAAAGAAAAACAGCCGCTACCGCGTATCCACATTGGCTTAGCAGCTCCTCTTTCAATAGCACACTGGTCAACAAGGGCTTCGATGGCAGCGCTCAGTGGCTGCCGCAGGCATGGCCGCCTGCACCACCTTTGGGCGCCATGGGCGCGTCGCGGTCCACACCGGCGGCCGCCAGGCGCTCGGTGTACTCGGCCCACAGGGCCTCCTGTTTCTGCCCCAGTTCGTAGAGGTAGTCCCAGCTGAAGATGCCGCTGTCGTGCCCGTCGGAAAACGTGGGCTTGACCGCGTAGTTGCCCACGGGCTCCAGATTGACCAGCGCCACATCGCGCTTGCCGGTCTGCAGCACCTCCTGGCCCGGGCCGTGGCCCTGCACCTCGGCCGAGGGCGAATACACGCGCATCAATTCGAACGGAATGCGGAAGGTGGCGCCGTCGGAAAACCCGACCTCCAGCACCCGCGAGGTCTCGTGCACCGTGAGTGCCTGCGGCGTGGGCGCGCCTGCTTTCAAACCTGCCATGGGACTCCCCTGATAAGAGAAAACTGTGTTGTGGATTGTGCCGGGGCCCCGCCGCAGCCCCCACCATGGGCCGGGTGCTGTGCGGCCAAGGGGCGCGATCAAGGCAACGGTAGCGCCGCCAGCCGGGCCTGCAGAGCCGCCTCCAGCGCGGGCAGCAACGCACGCACGGCGTCTTCCTGCGCGGCCGGGCTGGGCCGCTGGGCAGGCGCCCACACGGGCGACGGGAAATGGCTGTCCCAACCGAACCGCGCAATCACATGCCAGTGCAGGTGGGGCACCATGTTGCCCAGCGCGGCAAGGTTGACCTTGGTGGGCGCCAGGTGCTCGCGCAGGGCCTGCTCCACCAACGCCACCACCTCCATGCAGTGCGTGCGTTCGGCGGCCGACAGGTCCGAAAACTCGGCCACATGCGCGTTCCACACCACACGGTAGAAGGCCGGAAAACCCGCCTCCTGGGCGCGGATCACACGCAAGTGCTGACCGCGCCAGATGAGCGCACCGCCGTCTTCAGCGCACAGGGGGCACGCCACTTCCGCCATCAGACCAAGACCCGCTCGATGCCACCACCATTGGCGCGCTCAACATATTCGGGCATCCAGTTCTCGCCCAGAATCTCGCGCGCCATCTCGACCACGATGTAGTCGGCTTCGAGCAAGCCGTTCTGCAGGTCGTCCTGGTAGCGGTTCAGGCCCTGCAGGCAGCTGGGGCAGCTGGTGAGGATCTTTACGTTGTCCTGGGCGGCCACGGCGCCGCTCTCGCGCAGCTTGGCTTCGCCCTTCCTGATCTCTTCTTCCTTGCGGAAGCGCACCTGGGTGGACACATCCGGCCGGGTCACGCCTAGCGTGCCCGATTCGCCGCAGCAGCGCTCGCTCTTGAGCACCTGCTCACCCACCAGCGCCTTCACGGTCTTGACCGAGTCCTGCAGCTTCATGGGGTTGTGGCAGGGCTCGTGGTACAGGTAGGCGCCCTTGCCCTGCAGGGTGATGCCCTTCTCCAGCAGGTATTCGTGGATGTCGATGATGCGGCTGCCCGGGAAGATCTTGCCGAATTCGTAGCCCTGCAGCTGGTCGTAGCAGGTGCCGCAGCTCACCACCACGGTCTTGATGTCCAGGTAGTTCAGCGTGTTGGCCACGCGGTGGAAGAGCACGCGGTTGTCCGTGATCATCTTCTCGGCCTTGTCGAACTGGCCCGAGCCGCGCTGGGGATAGCCGCAGCACAGATACCCCGGCGGCAGCACCGTCTGCACGCCTGCATGCCAGAGCATGGCCTGGGTGGCCAGACCGACCTGGCTGAACAGACGCTCCGATCCACAGCCCGGGAAGTAGAACACCGCCTCCGTCTCGGCCGTGGTGGTGGCCGGGTTGCGGATGATGGGCACGTAGTCCTTGTTCTCGATGTCGAGCAGCGCGCGCGCCGTCTTCTTGGGCAGGCCGCCGGGCAGCTTCTTGTTGATGAAGTGGATCACCTGCTCCTTGACCGGCGCCATGCCCACCGTGGCAGGCGGCTTGCCGGTCTGCTTGCGGGACACCTTGCGCAGCAGGTCCACCGCCACACGCTGGGCCTTGAAGCCCACGTCCACCATCGCGCTGCGCATGAGCTTGATGGTGTCGGGGTTGGTGGCGTTGAGCATGGTCATGGCCAGCGCGTTGCCGGGGCGGAAGCTCTTCTTGCCCATCTTGCGCAGCAGATTGCGCATGTTCATGGTGACGTCGCCGAAGTCGATCTTCACCGGGCAGGGGCTCTCGCACTTGTGGCACACCGTGCAGTGGTCGGCCACGTCTTCAAACTCCTGCCAGTGCTTGATGGACACGCCACGGCGCGTCTGCTCTTCGTACAAAAAGGCTTCGACCAGCAGCGAGGTCGCCAGGATCTTGTTGCGCGGGCTGTACAGCAGGTTGGCGCGCGGCACGTGCGTGGAACACACAGGCTTGCACTTGCCGCAGCGCAGGCAGTCCTTGACCGAGTCGGCAATCGCGCCGATGTCGCTCTGCTGCATGATCAGCGACTCGTGGCCCATCAGGCCGAAGCTCGGCGTGTAGGCGTTGGTCAGGTCGGCATGCATCACGCCAGAATTTGAAGCAAAATTGGCCTCTACCGCGCGCCCATCATGGCTTGATTGCTCCTGATTTCGGAGCAACTTACCCTTGTTGAAGCGGCCTTCCGGGTCCACCTTCTGCTTGTACTGGGCAAACGGGCGCAGCTCGTCGTCGGTGAGGAACTCCAGCTTGGTGATGCCGATGCCGTGTTCGCCCGAGATCACGCCGTCCAGGCTGCGCGCCAGCACCATGATGCGTTCCACCGCCTCGTGCGCGGTCTGCAGCATCTCGTAGTCGTCGCTGTTGACGGGGATGTTGGTGTGCACATTGCCGTCGCCCGCGTGCATGTGCAGGGCGACCCACACGCGGCCCTTGAGTACGCGCTTGTGGATGGCGGTGGCCTCGTCCAGGATGGGCTTAAAGGCTGCGCCCGAAAAAATGGTCTGCAGCGGGGCGCGCAGCTGGGTTTTCCAGCTCGCGCGCAGGGTATGGTCCTGCAGCTGCGGGAACAGCGTGGCCACGTCTTGCAGCCAGCCCGCCCACAGTGCGCGCACCTCGGCGACCTGCGCGATGGCCTGACCGACACGGTCTTCCAGCAGCTCAGCCGACGGGATTTCGTTGGCGTCGTCCTGCTTGCCCAGCGGCAGGTTGCCGCGCTCGAAGAACTCGGTGAGCGCGTCGCACAGCTTGATCTTGTTGCGCAGGCTCAGCTCGATGTTGATGCGCTCGATGCCGTCGGTGTATTCGGCCATGCGCGGCAGCGGGATCACCACGTCTTCATTGATCTTGAAGGCGTTGGTGTGGCGGCTGATGGCCGCCGTGCGCTTGCGGTCCAGCCAGAATTTCTTGCGCGCCTCGGCGCTGATGGCGATGAAGCCCTCGCCGCTGCGTGAGTTGGCAATGCGCACCACCTCACTGGTCACACGCGCCACTTCGTCGGCGTTGTCGCCCGCGATGTCGCCAATCAGCACCATCTTGGGCAAACCGCCGTTGCCCTTCTTGCTCTTGGTGGCGTAGCCCACGGCCTTCAGGTAGCGGTCGTCCAGATGCTCCAGGCCGGCCAGCAGCACGCCCGAGCGCTTCTGCTCGGCGAACATGTAGTCCTTGATCTCGACGATGCTCGGGACCGCATCCTTGGCGTTGCCGAAGAACTCCATGCACACCGTGCGCGTGTGCTCGGGCATGCGGTGCACCACCCAGCGCGCGCTGGTGATCAGGCCGTCGCAGCCCTCCTTCTGGATGCCGGGCAGGCCCGAGAGGAACTTGTCCGTCACGTCCTTGCCCAGGCCTTCCTTGCGGAAGGTCTTGCCCGGGATCGCCAGGGTCTCGGTGCGCACGGGCGTCTTGCCGTCGGCCTCGAAGTACTGCAGCTCGAAGGTGGCGGTCTCCACGTCATGGATCTTGCCCATGTTGTGGTCCAGGCGGGTCACTTCGAGCCACTGGGCATCGGGCGTCACCATGCGCCAGCTGGCCAGGTTGTCGAGCGCCGTGCCCCACAGCACGGCCTTCTTGCCGCCCGCGTTCATGGCGATGTTGCCGCCGATGCAGCTGGCCTCGGCGCTGGTCGGGTCCACGGCAAACACAAAGCCCGCGCGCTCGGCCGCATCGGCCACGCGCTGGGTCACCACGCCCGCCTCGGTCCACACCGTGCCGACCTCGCTGCCCATGCCCGGCAGGCGGCGCATCTCCACCTCGGTCATGGCTTCGAGCTTTTCGGTGTTGATGACCACGCTCTTCCAGGTCAGTGGAATCGCGCCGCCGGTGTAGCCGGTGCCGCCCCCGCGCGGGATGATGGTCAGGCCCAGCTCGATGCAGCCCTTGACCAGGCCGGCCATTTCGGCCTCGGTGTCGGGGGTGAGCACCACAAACGGGTACTCGACGCGCCAGTCGGTCGCATCGGTCACGTGGGACACGCGCGAGAGGCCGTCGAACTTGATGTTGTCCTTGGCCGTCAGGCGGCCCAGGGTTTTCTGGATCTGGCGGCGCAGCTGCGTGGCCTGCTCGAATTTGGCATCGAACTCGGTCACGGCGCGGCGCGCGGCCACGACCAGCTCGCCCACCAAGCGGTCACGCCCGGCGTCGTCGGCGGGGGTGCGGCGTTTTTCGATCTCGGCCAGGCGGTGGTGCAGGGCCTCGACCAGCAGCTTGCGGCGGGCCGGGTTGTCCAGCAGGTCATCCTGCAGGTAGGGGTTGCGCTGCACCACCCAGATATCGCCCAGCACTTCATAGAGCATGCGGGCGGAGCGGCCCGTGCGGCGTTCCTTGCGCAGTTGGTCCAGCACGTCCCAGGAGGCGGAGCCCAGCAGGCGGATCACGATCTCCCGGTCGGAGAACGAGGTGTAGTTATAAGGAATTTCACGCAGTCGGACAGGCTCGGCGGCTTGCGTCTGCAAGGCCGCCAACGCGATCGGTACATTCATGGGGGTCTACCTGGGGTGGGGGCGCGATTTTAAGCCACCGGCCTCCGCCTTGCCGGGCAAGGGGGAGGCCGCACCACACCAAACGGCCGGGCGATGCCCGGCGTCAGCGTCAGAACAGCACGCGGCTGCGCAAGGTTCCGCTCACCTGCGCGAGCTTGTCCAGCGCCAGATCGGACGAAGCGGCGTCGATGTCGATCACCACATAGCCGATCTTCTCGTTGGTCTGCAGGTACTGCGCCGAAACGTTGATCTGGTTGTCCGAAAAGATGCGGTTGATCTCGGACAACACACCCGGCACGTTGCGGTGGATGTGCAGCAGGCGGTGCTTGCCAGGGTGGGCGGGCAAAGCCACCTCCGGGAAATTGACCGACGAGGTGCTGGTGCCGTTGTCGCTGTATTTCACCAGCTTTTCAGCCACTTCGAGGCCAATGTTGGCCTGCGCCTCCATGGTGGAGCCGCCGATGTGTGGGGTCAGGATCACGTTGTCCAGCCCGCGCAGGGGCGACACAAACTCGTCCTTGTTGGTGCGCGGCTCCACGGGGAACACGTCGATGGCGGCGCCCAGCAGCTTTTTGGCCTTGAGCGCCCCGGCCAGCGCCTCGATATCCACCACCGTGCCACGCGCGGCGTTGATGAGGATGCCGCCCGGCTTCATGGCGGCGATCTCGGCTGCGCCGATCATGCCTTCGGTGGATGGCAGCTCGGGCACATGCAGGCTCACGATGTCGCTCTGGCCCAGCAGGTCGTGCAGGTGCTGCACCTGGCGCGCATTGCCCAGCGGCAGCTTGTTGACTACATCGAAGAACGCCACCTGCATACCCAGCGCCTCGGCCAGCACCGACAGCTGCGTGCCGATGGAGCCATAGCCCACGATGCCCAGCGTCTTGCCCCGGATCTCGTAGGCGTTGTCAGCGCTCTTGAGCCAGCCACCCCGGTGCGCCACAGCGTTTTTCTCGGGCACGCCGCGCAGCAGCAGGATGGCTTCGGCCAGAACCAGTTCGGCCACCGAGCGGGTGTTGGAGTAAGGCGCATTGAAGACGGCAATGCCACGCTCGCGCGCCGCGTTTAGGTCCACCTGGTTGGTGCCGATGCAAAAGCAGCCCACGGCCACCAGCTTGTGGGCCTGGGCAAACACCTCTTCGGTGAGTTGAGTGCGCGAACGGATGCCCACAAAGTGCACATCGGCGATCTTGCGTTGGAGCTCCTCGTCCGGCAGCGCGCCGGACACCGTCTCGATCTGGGTATAGCCCGCCGCACGGATCACGTCCACCGCAGAGGAGTGGATGCCTTCGAGCAGCAGAAATTTGATCTTGTTCTTGTCCAGCGAATTGGTGGCCATGGCAATAAGAAAGAAGAAAGGAGGAGACGGAAGGAGGGAGGAAGCCGGCGCGCTGCGGCGCGAACGAACCGGCACAACAGGAACCCGCGAAGGGTCACCAGCATGGTGCATTGCACAAAACCTTGCAAGCCTCGGCAAATGCGCCACACCTTGTCACAAAAGAGTCACAATCGCTCCCCTTGCGGGGCCCCCAAGGGGTTTCCCCGGTTGTTGCAGGCGCTAACGGTATGCGACAACGACATATCAATGTCACATCGGCTGCATAGCATCCAGCCTTTGTGCTTTTCGTCATCCTCGGAGGAAATATTCATGCAAACGAAGCATCTGGCGGTCTGCGCTGCCATTGCCCTGTCGGTCTGCGCACCTGTGCAAGCCCAGACACAGCCAGTCGAGATTCAGTGGTGGCATTCGATGAGCGCAGCGCTTGGCGAGTGGGTCAACGACCTGGCCAAGCAGTACAACGCCAGCCAGACCAAGTACAAGGTGGTGCCCACCTACAAAGGCACGTATGACGAATCCATGACAGGCGCCATCGCCGCCTTCCGTGCGGGCAACGCGCCCCACATCCTGCAAGTGTTCGAAGTGGGCACCGCCACCATGATGGCCAGCAAGGGCGCCATCGTGCCTGCGGCCAAGGTGCTGAACGACGGCGGCTTCAAGTTCGAACCCACCCAGTACGTGTCGGCCGTGGCCGGTTACTACACCGCCCCCAATGGCCAGATGCTGAGCTACCCGCTCAACAGCTCCACCACCATCTTCTATTACAACAAGGACGCCTTCAAGAAGGCAGGCCTGGACGCCGACAAGCCGCCCAAGACCTGGCCCGAAGTGTTCGCTGCAGCGTCCAAGCTGAAGGCCAGCGGCCACAGCTGCCCGTTCACCACCAGCTGGATCAGCTGGACGCAGCTGGAAAGCTTCTCGCTGTGGCACAACACCCTGTTCGCCACCAAGAACAACGGCTTTGACGGCAACGACGCCCAGCTGCAGATCAACACCCCCCTGCACGTGCGCCACTTCGAGAACCTGGCCAAGGCCTCCAAGGAAGGCAGCTTCGTCTACAAGGGCCGTGGCAACGTGCCGGATGCCTCCTTCCCATCGGGCGAATGCGCCATGATCACCGGCTCGTCGGGCCTGTACGCCCGCGTGGCCAAGGAAGCCAAGTTCGCCTATGGCATCTCTACCCTGCCCTACTACTCTGACGTGCAGGGCGCACCCCAGAACACCGCCATCGGCGGCGCCAGCCTGTGGGTGATGTCGGGCAAGAAGTCCGAAGAGTACAAGGGCGTGGCCGACTTCCTGAACTTCCTGAACGACACCAAGGTGCAGGCTGCTAGCCACCAGCGCACGGGCTACCTGCCTGTGACCATGGGCGCCTACCAGCTGACCGAGGCATCGGGCTTCTACACCAAGAACCCTGGCACCGACGTGGCCGTGACGCAAATGATCAAGAAGGCGACCGAAAAGTCGCGCGGCATCCGCCTGGGCAACTTCGTGCAGATCCGTTCCATCATCGACGAGGAAACCGAGCAGATCTGGTCGGGCAAGAAGTCGCCCAAGGAAGCCCTGGACACCGCCGTGACACGCGGCAACGAGCAACTGGCCCGTTTCGCACGCGCCAACAAGTAAGCGCTGCTAGCGCCTGATGATGTCGCCTGGCCGCCCCGCCCGGTGGCATCGAAAGCCCGCCGCCCCGTCAACCAGCATGGTTCACGGGGCGGCGGGGTTTTCTTTTTGAGAGTTCCGACATGGAAAAACGCGTACTTTTTCGCTCTGCGTGGCTGCCCTGGGTGCTTCTGGCGCCCCAGCTGGCCATCATCAGCGTCTTCTTTTTCTGGCCTGCGGGCCAGGCCCTGGTGCAGTCCTTCCAGATGCAGGACAGCTTCGGCATGTCCACCGAATGGGTGGGGCTGGACAACTTCAAGCACCTGTTCGAAGACCCGGGCTACCTCGCCTCGTTCAAGACAACGGCCTTCTTCTCGATCCTGGTGGCGGCGGTGGGCATCGGCCTGTCGCTGATCCTGGCGATTTTTGCCGACCGCATCATCAAGGGCGCCATGGTCTACAAGACCGCGCTGCTGCTGCCCTATGCCGTGGCACCGGCCGTGGCCGGCGTGCTCTGGATGTTCATGTTCTCGCCCTCGCTGGGCGTGGTGGCCTACATGCTGCGCCAGTCGGGCTTTGACTGGAACCACATGCTCAACTCCGACCACGCGATGGGGCTGATCGTGATTGCGGCGGTGTGGAAGCAGATTTCCTACAACTTCCTGTTCTTCCTGGCGGGCCTGCAGTCCATCCCCAAGTCGCTGATCGAAGCGGCCGCCATCGACGGTGCAGGCCCCTGGCGCCGGTTCTGGAGCATCCAGTTCCCGCTGCTCTCGCCCACCACCTTCTTCCTCTTGGTGATCAACGTGGTGTATGCCTTCTTCGACACCTTCGCCATCGTGGACGCCACCACGCAGGGCGGCCCGGGGCGCGACACCGCCATCCTGGTCTACAAGGTCTACCACGACGGCTTCAAGGCCATGGACATGGGCGGATCGGCCGCGCAGTCGGTCGTGCTGATGGCCATTGTTGTGGTGTTGACCGTGATCCAGTTCCGTTACGTCGAGAAGAAAGTGCAGTACTGAAATGGTTGAACGCAGTCCTTATCTCACCGCGTTCTCGCACCTCATCATGGTGCTGGGCGTGATCATCGTCGGCTTCCCGCTGTACCTGGCCTTTGTGGCCTCCACCCACACGGCGCAGGACATCGTGCAGGTGCCCATGCCCATGGTGCCCGGCGGCAACTTCTGGCAGACCTACCACGACACGCTGTTTGGCGGCGGCTCGGGCGCGGGCTCCACCGCCCCCGTGGCGCGCATGATGTGGGTGAGTTTTGTCACCGCCATCGTCATCACCCTGGGCAAGATCGCGATCTCGCTGCTGTCGGCGTTTGCCATCGTGTACTTCCGCTTCCCCTTCAAGGGCATCTGCTTCTGGCTGATCTTCATCACCCTGATGCTGCCCGTGGAAGTGCGCATCGGCCCCACCTACGAGGTCGTCTCCAACCTGGGCATGCTCAACAGCTACGCGGGCCTCACGGTGCCGCTGATCGCCTCGGCCACGGCCACCTTCCTGTTCCGCCAGTTCTTCCTCACCGTGCCCGACGAGCTGGTCGAAGCCGCGCGTGTGGACGGCGCGGGCCCGATGCGCTTCTTCAAGGACATCCTGGTGCCGCTGTCGCGCACCTCGATTGCCGCGCTGTTCGTGATCCAGTTCATCTACGGCTGGAACCAGTACCTGTGGCCGCTGCTGGTGACCACATCCGAAGACATGTACCCCGTGGTGATCGGCATCAAACGCATGATTGCCGGTGGCGACGCAGGCAACGAGTGGAACATCGTGATGGCCACGGCCCTCTTGGCCATGCTGCCCCCGGCCTTTGTGGTCGTGGTCATGCAGCGCTGGTTCGTCAAGGGCCTGGTGGACACGGAAAAGTGACAAAAATACAAGCCAAACAAGCCCCTACCGCCCTACCACACTGCGCTAGCAGCTACTAATTTAATAGCAAAATGGCATCTCTCTCTCTTCGCAACATCACCAAGCGCTACGGGCACGGCCCCAAGGCCAACCAGGTCATCCATGGCGTGAACGCCGAGGTCAAGGACGGTGAATTCGTCGTGATCGTGGGCCCCTCGGGCTGCGGCAAATCCACGCTGCTGCGCATGGTCGCAGGCCTGGAAGAAATCTCCGGCGGCGAGCTGCGCATTGGCGACCGCGTGGTGAACGACCTGGAACCCGCCCAGCGCGACATCGCGATGGTGTTCCAGAACTACGCGCTCTACCCCCACATGACGAACTTCGAGAACATGGCCTATGGCCTGAAGATCGCCAAGGTGCCCAAGGACGAGATCAAGGCGCGCGTGGACAAGGCCGCCAAGATCCTCGAACTGGGCCACCTGCTGGAGCGCAAGCCGCGCGAGCTGTCCGGCGGCCAGCGCCAGCGCGTGGCCATGGGCCGCGCCATCGTGCGCCAGCCCCAGGTGTTCCTGTTTGACGAGCCCCTGTCCAACCTGGACGCCAAGCTGCGCGCCCAGACCCGCCTCGAAATCCAGAAGCTGCACCGCGAGCTGGGCATCACCAGCCTGTTCGTGACCCACGACCAGGTCGAGGCCATGACGCTGGCGCAGCGCATGATCGTGATGAACGCAGGCAACATGGAACAGTTCGGCACGCCCGAAGAGGTCTACCACACGCCTGCCACCACCTTCGTGGCCAGCTTCATCGGCTCGCCGCCGATGAACCTGCTCAAGAACGCCCCCGGCGCACAGCCCGGCACCATCCTGGGCATCCGCCCCGAGCACCTGGATGTGCGCAGCGAAGGCTGGGCCGTGACGGTGGAAACCGTGGAACTGCTGGGCGCCGAGCGCCTGATCTATGGCCGCATCAACGGCGAACAGGTCATCGTGCGCGTGGAAGAAGGCACACACTCCCCCGAGCCCGATTCCGTGATCCACGTGCAGCCGCGCGCCGACCGCCTGCACGCGTTTGACGCTGCCACCGGGAAGCGCAAGTGACAACCCCCTGAGCGGCTGCGCCGCTTCCCCCTTCTCTCGGCTGCGCCGGGAAGGGGGACGACGCCCTCGATGCGGGGCGGCCCTTTCTCGGCGTCCCGCGCCAGGGGCCGCGCCAGTATCCACAGCAGTGCGCCGCGCACACTACAAGGCAATTCGACGATGTCCCCCCCTTGGCCCTACCCCCGCTGGATCGCCCACCGAGGCGCTGGCAAGCTGGCCCCTGAAAACACCCTGGCTGCGTTCCGGCTGGGCGCCCAGTACGGCTACCGCATGTTCGAATGCGACGCCAAGCTCAGCAGCGATGGCGTGCCTTTTCTCATGCACGATGCCACGCTCAACCGCACCACCAACGGCCGTGGCACCGGTGGCGACCTGCCCTGGAGCCAGCTGGCGCAGCTGGACGCGGGCAGTTGGCATTCGCGCAGCCACGCAGGCGAGCCCCTGCCCACGCTGGAGAACCTGGCGCGCTACTGCATCGCCAACGGGTTCCTGCTGAACATCGAGATCAAACCCACGCCGGGGACCGAAGCCACCACCGGCCAGGTGGTGGGCGACACCGCAGCGCGCCTGTGGCAAGACCAGGCCGTGCCGCCGCTGCTTTCATCCTTCCAGCCCGAGGCGCTGGAGGGAGCGAAGGCCGCCGCGCCGCACATTCCGCGCGCGCTGCTGCTCGACACCCTGTGGGACGGCTGGGCCGACGTGGCCCAGCGGCTGGGCTGCGTGGCCATCGTCTGCAACCACGCGCTGTGGGACACAGCCCTGGTGGCCCAGGTCAAAGGCCTGGGCATGCGCACCCTGAGCTACACCGTGAACGACGACTGGGCCGCACAGCGGCTCATCGCGCTGGGCACGGACGGCATCATCACCGACCGCGTGGACTTCTTTTCGCCCGCCACGCCATAGGGCGCGCCTTCAAACCACCCACGCCCCAAGCCAGCGCCACCGTGGAACCGGCTTCGCCGGGCCAGGGGTGGCGTCCCCCTTCAAGTGGAAGGCGCGCAGCGCCTCAGGGGGTCAGTCCAGCTTCGCACCTGACTTCTTCACCGCATCCGCCCAGCGCGGCATCTCGGCGGCCAGGAACTTCGCAAAATCGTCCGCGCCCAGAAACGCCGGGTCGGCGCCCTGGCTCACCATGCGGCTTTTCACATCGGGCGACTGCATCACCTGGCCGAAGGCATCGCTGAGCTTGGCCACCACGTCCTTGGGCGTGCCCGCCGGGGCCATAAAGCCGTAAAAGCCGACCACCTCGAAGCCCTTGATGCCGCTCTCGATCACGGTGGGCACATCGGGCAGCGCGGG
Organism: Acidovorax sp. GW101-3H11; assembly: GCF_001633105.1. Taxonomy (GTDB): domain Bacteria; phylum Pseudomonadota; class Gammaproteobacteria; order Burkholderiales; family Burkholderiaceae_C; genus Acidovorax. The sequence continues at coordinate 83,642 of NZ_LUKZ01000008.1, read as the reverse complement.
GTTGCGCTCCTTGCTGGTCACGGCCAGGGCGCGCACCTTGCCCTGCTTGTGGTACGCGGCGGCCTGCGGAATGCTCTCGGCCATGAACTGCACCTGCCCGCCCATCAGGTCGGTGAACGCGGGCGCGCTGCCCCGGTAAGGGATGTGCACCATGAACAGGCCCGTGGCGGTCTTGAACATCTCGGGCACCAGGTGGCTGATGCCGCCGTTGCCTGCTGAGCCAAAGTTGACCTGGCCGGGCCGCGACTTGGCGTACGCCATGAACTCCTGCAGGTTCTTGGCAGGCACGCTGGGGTTCACCAGCAGCGCCAGCGGCTGCATGGCGGTGCGGGCAATCGGCGTGAAGTCCTTGAGCGTGGCATACGGCAGGCGGCTGTAGAGCGCCGGGTTGATCACCATCACGCCCGTGTTCGCCAGCATCAGGGTGTGGCCGTCGGGCGGGGCCTTCATCACGTCCTGCGCGCCCACGGTGCCACCTGCGCCTGCCTTGTAGTCCATCACCACCGGCTGTCCCAGCACGGCCTGCAGCCGGTCAGACAACAGGCGCGCATGCTGGTCCAGCGGGCCGCCCGCCGGAAAGCCAACCACGATGCGCACGGGCTTGGACGGAAAACTGGCAGCGGTCTGCGCCGATGCTGCCACCGACAGCAGCAGGCCAGCCGCCAGGGCCCAGCAGGTTTTCAGCGCGGTCTTCGATTTCATTGGGGTGTCTCCAGGGTTGGGGGAAAGAAGTGCCGGGCGCGCGTTGCGCGGGCCCACGGGCTACGCCCCGATTCTCATCGGCATTTAGCCCGCACAAACTCCCTGAAAACACGGGGCATCTCCCGCCCGGGCTGCAGCCCCAAGGCCCGGCAGGACACCCAGGGCCGTCAGCCCTTCCGGCCCCGCACCAGCGCCCACTGGCAGGTGGCGGTGGCCACCACCAGCGCGGCATAGGTCAGCATCTTGCCGTCGCGCCCCCACAGCGCCAGGCCTGCGGCCAGCACCACCAGCCCCACCACAAACACCACCGCCCACTGGCGCCAGCCCGCCAGGGTGCCCCCCTTGGCGCCCAGCAGTCGCCCGCCCAGCACCAGCAGCAGGGCCACAAAGGCGGCGGGCGCCACAAAATTCAGCAGGTGGTTGAGGATGTCGAGGGGACCCATGAATTGACCCAAATCAAGGCATGAACAGGCAAGGCCACCTGTCCGGGCCAACAATTTTATAATTGGCGGCTATGGCAGTCTGGGCCCTCGGCATCAACCACACCACCGCGCCGCTCGATCTGCGCGGCCGGTTCGCGTTTGCGCTCGACCAGATCGCCCCCACCTTGCACGGTTTGCGCCAGTCGCTGGGCCACTCTGGCGGCGGTGCCAGCCGCCACCCCGGGGTCGAGACCGCCATCATCTCCACCTGCAACCGCACCGAAATTTACTGCGCCGGCGACCAGCCCGCCATGGACCACACGCTGGGCTGGCTGGCCCACAGCGGCGGCGTGAGCCCCGCGCTACTGCGCTCGCACTCCTACACCCTCGAAGACAGCCTGGTCGCCCGCCACGCCTTCCGCGTGGCCAGCGGGCTCGATTCGATGGTGCTGGGCGAGGCCCAGATCCTGGGCCAGATGAAGGACGCGGTGCGTGCCGCCGAAACGGCTGGCGCGCTGGGCACCACGCTCAACCAGCTGTTCCAGCGCAGCTTTGCCGTGGCCAAGGAGGTGCGCAGCAGCACCGAGATCGGCGCGCACAGCATCAGCATGGCCGCCGCCGCCGTGCGCCTGGCCGGGCAGCTGTTTGAAGACCTCTCCAAGATCCGCGTGCTGTTCGTGGGCGCGGGCGAAATGATCGAGCTGTGCGCCACGCACTTTGCCGCCAAGAACCCCAAGCAGATCGCGATTGCCAACCGCACGCTGGAGCGCGGCGAAAAGCTCGCCACCCGTTTTGGTGGCGAGGTGATGCGCCTGGCCGACCTGCCCGAGCGCCTGCACGAGTTCGACGCCGTGATCAGCTGCACCGCCAGCAGCCTGCCCATCATCGGCCTGGGCGCTGTGGAGCGCGCGCTCAAGAAGCGCCGCCACCGCCCCATGTTCATGGTCGATCTGGCCGTGCCACGCGACATCGAGCCCGAGGTGAAAGCCCTGGGCGACGTGTATCTGTACACCGTAGACGATCTGGCCACCGTGGTGCAGACAGCGCAGGCCAACCGCCAGGCCGCCGTGGCGCAGGCCGAGGCCATCATCGACGCGGGCGTGCAAAGCTTCATGCACTGGATGGAGCTGCGCAGCCCGGCCGCTGCCGAGGGGGGCGTGGTGCCGCTGATCCAGCAGCTCAACGCCCAGACGGACGAGTGGCGCGCGCTGGAGATCGCCCGCGCCAAGAAGCTGCTGGCCAAGGGCGAGGACGTGGACGCCGTGCTCGAAGCGCTCTCGCGCGGCCTCACGCAGAAGATGCTGCACGGCACCCTGGCCGAGCTGCGCGCGGGTGACGCCGAGGTGCGTGCCCAGACGGCCCAGACCGTCTCGCGCCTGTTCCTGCGCGCGCAGAGCAAGACCCCCCACAACAACGGGCTGTAGCGGCGCTCGCCCGCTCCCCTGCCCGCCCCGATTTCAAGCCAAATCGGCCCCTGGCGCCTGATACACAAGCGCCAATAGCTACCAAATTGGTAGCACCTATTTTCTTCAGAATTCCATGAAACCTTTTCTCCGAAGCCAGCTGGAGCGCTACGCACAGCGCCTGGGCGAGTTGGACTTTCTGCTCTCGCGCGAAGACATCATGAGCGACATGGCGCAGTACCGGCGCATCTCTGTCGAGCATGCCGAGGTCACGCAGGTCGCGGGCCGCTACGCCCGCTACCAGCAGCGCGAGGCCGACCTGGCCGGTGCGCGCGAGATGCTCGCCGAGCCCGACATGGCCGAGATGGCGCAGGAAGAAATCACCAGTGCCGAGGCCGAGCTGCTGCAACTGGAAGACGAACTGCAGCGCCTGCTTTTACCGAAGGACCCCGACGACGCACGCAACGCGTTTGTCGAAATCCGCGCGGGCACGGGCGGTGATGAATCCGCCCTGTTCGCGGGCGACCTCACGCGCATGTACACCCGCTACGCCGCCAATGTGGGCTGGAAGGTGGAGGTGGTGAGCGAGAACGCCGCCGAGCTGGGCGGCTACAAGGAAATCGTGCTGCGCATCGAGGGCGATCATGTGTATGGCGCGCTCAAGTTCGAATCCGGCGGCCACCGCGTGCAGCGCGTGCCCGCCACCGAGACGCAGGGCCGCATCCACACCAGCGCCTGCACCGTGGCCGTGATGCCCGAACCCGACGAGCACGAGGCCATCAAGATCAACCCGGCCGACCTGCGCATCGACACCTTCCGCGCATCGGGCGCGGGCGGCCAGCACATCAACAAGACCGACTCGGCCGTGCGCGTGGTGCACTTGCCCACCGGCATCGTGGCCGAGTGCCAGGACGGCCGCAGCCAGCACGCCAACAAGGCCAAGGCGCTGCAGGTGCTGCAGGCGCGCATCCAAGAAAAGGAACGCAGCGAACGCGCCGCCAAGGAGGCCGCACTGCGCAAGGGCCTGATTGGCAGCGGCGACCGCAGCGACCGCATCCGCACCTACAACTTCCCGCAGGGGCGGCTCACGGACCACCGCATCAACCTCACGCTGTACAAGCTGCTCTACGTGATGGAAGGCGACCTCGGCGACGTGCTGCAAGCCCTGCAGCATGCGCGCGAGGCCGAGCAGCTGGAAGAGCTGGAGATGGGCGCCACGGGCTGAACGCCGCCCAGAACTTGAGTCAAAAAGGCCTTCTGCGCGCGACCATCAAGCCCAAGCAGCTATCAAAACCATAGTGACCTCCGCCACACCCACCCTCGCCCAGGCTTTGGCCCAAGCCTACACGCTGGGCCTGGCGCGCATCGACGCGCAACTGCTGCTGCTGCACACCCTGGCCCGCCCCGACGCGGGCCGCGCCTGGCTGCTGGCGCACGACACGGATGCGCTGGACGGGGCCGCGCACGGCCAGTTCATCGCGCTGTGCCAGCGCCGCCTGGCGGGCGAGCCTGTGGCCTACCTCACCGGCCGCAAAGAGTTCTACGGCCTGCCGCTGCAGGTGGACGCGCGCGTGCTGGACCCGCGCCCTGACACCGAAACCCTGGTGGACTGGGCGCTGGAGGCGATTGCCCCCCTGTCCGCCCCGCGCATGGTGGACCTGGGCACCGGCAGCGGCGCGATTGCGCTCGCCCTGCAAAGCCAGCGTGCCGACGCCCAGGTGCTGGCGGTGGATGCCAGCGCCGATGCACTGGCAGTGGCCCAGACCAACGCCCAGCGGCTGGGCTTGCCCGTGCAGTTCCAGCAGGCCAACTGGCTGGCGGGTGTGGAGGGCCTGTTCGATGCCATCGTCTCCAACCCCCCCTACATTGCCAGCGCCGACCCGCACCTCGCCGCGCTGACCCATGAACCCCTGCAGGCCCTGGCCAGCGGCACCGATGGGCTGGACGACATCCGCACCATCGTCACCCAGGCGCCCGCCCACCTGCGGCCCGGTGGCTGGCTGCTGCTGGAGCATGGCTACGACCAGGCAGACGCCGTGCAGGCACTGCTGGCCGCCCAGGGCTTTGCCCAGGTACAAAGCCGCAATGACCTCGCTGGCATTGCGCGTTGCACAGGGGGGCAGTGGCCCTTGGCGCAGACAGTGAAATAATCCACCCCATCGCGGGCTCCCCGCCTCCCTCTGCCCGCCTGCCCCTTTCAAGGAGTTTTACCCATGAGCGACACCCAACAACGCATCGACGGCCTCGTCAAATCCAGTGAGATACTGCTGTTCATGAAGGGCAGCGCCAGCTTCCCCATGTGCGGCTTCTCCGGCCGCGCCATCCAGATCCTGAAGGCCTGCGGCGTGGACCCCAAGAGCGTGGTCACCGTCAACGTGCTGGAAGACGACGAAATCCGCCAGGGCATCAAGGAATACAGCAACTGGCCCACCATCCCCCAGCTGTACGTGAAGGGCGAGTTCATCGGCGGCTCGGACATCATGATGGAGATGTACGAGTCGGGCGAACTCAAGCAGGTGCTAGGCACCGAAGGCTGATCGACGCGGCCATTGATTGCTTCACCCGCCATCAGGCCGCCTTCGGGCGGCCTTTTTGTTTGCCCGCAACAGCAGCACCAATCAGGGGCTTTTCCGGTGGAGCGGCGGGCATGTTGTGTGCTTGAATGGTTGCGTGACGTAACCATCACAGGAGCATGCAATGACCAGCCATAGCCTTGTTCCCCAGCCACCCGCCCTGCGCCTGCCGGTGGCCCAGATGCGCAACGTGTTCCACCCTGCCGATGTCGAGCGCAAGCTCTCGCGGCTGCAGGAGTCAGGCAACCAGCGCGAATACGAAACCCTGCGCACTGTGTACGAACGCATGCTGGAGCGTGGCCCGGAGCGTTTTCAGGTCAAGCCCTCGGGCATCCCCGACATGGCCAGCCTGTACGCGCAATTGCCCAACTTCACCGAGGTGCTGAACGATGTGAAGCGCCACGTGGCGCTGGCGCAGGACAGCAGCGATGGCCTGGAAGTCACGCCCATGCTGCTGCTGGGCCCCCCCGGCATCGGCAAGACGCACTTTGCACGCCACCTGGCCGAGTTGCTGGGCACGGGTATGAACCTGCTGCCCATGAGTTCCATGACCGCTGGCTGGCTGCTGTCGGGCTCGTCGGCCCAGTGGAAGGGTGCGCGGCCCGGCAAGGTGTTCGAAGCGCTGGTGGAGGGCGAATACGCCAACCCCGTGATCGTGGTGGACGAGATTGACAAGGCCAGCACCGATGCGCAGTACGACCCGCTGGGCGCGCTGTACAGCCTGCTCGAATACGACACCGCCCAGAGCTTTACCGATGAGTTTGCCGAGGTGGCCATCGACGCGAGCCAGGTGATCTGGATCACCACGGCCAACGACACGCGTGGCATTCCCGACCCCATCCTGAACCGCATGAACGTGTTCGAGGTGGAGGCGCCCACGCTGGAGCAGGCCCGCACCATCGCCCGCAACCTGTACGTTGGCATCCGCGCGGGGCACGACTGGGGCCGCCTGCTGGACCCGGAGCCGCTGGACGATGTGCTGGACCACCTGGCCCAGATGCCGCCGCGCGAAATGCGGCGCGCGCTGATGACGGGCTTTGGCAATGCGCGGCTGGACCGGCGCAGCACGGTGGAGATCACCGACCTGCCCAAGGCGGCCTCGGGGCGCAGCCGGATCGGTTTTGTGCAGTAAGCCGTAGCGCACCACCTGCACTGCACTGCACAGCCGCCGCGCCGCCTCGCCGCCTCGCGTTACTGCGCAGGTCGGGGGCGCGCGCCAGCAGCCCAATGCACCAGGTGCGCAGATACACTTGGTGGCCCGTTGCACCGCAGTGCCCCCGGTTCCGCCTTCCTCCCATGACCCTGTCCCAAAGCCTCTTCGTCATCGGGCTGCTGATTGCAGCCAGCGCCTTCTTCTCCATGGCCGAGATCTCGCTCGCGGCCGCTCGCCGCCTGCGGCTGCGGCAGATGGCCGACGAGGGCGATGCGCGCGCAGACCGCGTGCTGCGCATGCAGGAGCAGCCGGGGGACTATTTCACGGTGGTGCAGGTGGGCCAGAACGCCGTGGCCATCCTGGGCGGTATCGTGGGCGAGGGGGCGCTGAGCCCCCATTTCACCGCGCTGCTCAGCCTGTGGCTGTCCGAATCGACGGCAGAGAAGGCCGGTTTTCTGGTGTCCTTCCTGGTCATCACCTCGCTGTTCATCCTGTTTGCCGACCTGTTCCCCAAGCGCCTGGGCATGGCCGAGCCCGAGCGGCTGGTGGTGCGCCTGGCGCAGCCCATGGCCTGGTGCACCACGCTGCTGCGTCCGCTGGTGTGGTTCTACAGCCGTGGGGCCGATGCACTGTTCCGCGTGCTGGGGCTGTCGTCGCTGCGCGACGACCGCATCACCTCCGACGACATCCTGGCCATGATGGAGGCCGGGGCCCGTGCCGGGGTGCTGGCCGCGCGGGAGCAGCAGGTCATCACCAATGTGTTCGAGCTGGACACACGCACCGTGTCCAGCGCCATGTCGCCGCGCGACCGGGTGGCGTTCTTCCTGCGCGACGAGCCCGATTCCGTCATCCGGCTGCGCATTGCGGCCGAGCCCTTCTCGACCTACCCCGTGTGCGAGGGCGACATCGACCATGTGGTGGGTTATGTGGACGCCAAGGACCTGTTCCAGCGCGTGCTGAACAACCAGCCCATTTCGCTGGCTGACGACAGCCTGGTGCGCAAGGTGCTCATCGTGCCCGACCGGCTCACGCTGTCCGAGGTACTGGAACAGTTCCGCCAGGTGCACGAGGACTTTGCCGTCATCGTGAACGAGTACAGCCTGGTGGTGGGGGTGGTGACCCTGAACGATGTGATGAGCACGGTGATGGGCGACCTGGTGGGCCCCGCAGACGAAGAACAGATCGTGCGGCGCGACGAGGATTCGTGGCTCATTGACGGCGTCACCTCCATTGAGGATGTGCTGCACGCGCTGTCGCTCGACGAGCTGCCCCACACCGGCGAGTACGAAACCCTGGCGGGTTTCCTGATGGTGATGTTGCGCCGCGTACCGCGCCGCACCGACAGCGTGAGCTGGGGCGGCTACAAATTCGAGGTGCTGGACGTGGACAGCTACCGCATCGACCAGGTCATGGTCTCACGTTTGAACCCCACGGGCAGCAGCAGTAGCAGCCCGCCTGCGGTTCAGGCTTAACCCCGTCAGGCGGCAGGTGCCGTGGGCCTGTCGATGAACGCCCAGCTGCGCTGGGCGCCAAACACCGCATCCGGGTAGGGAGAGCGGCCCCGGCTGCCGTTGTAGCGGCCCAGCGCCATGAAAAGATCACCCCGCTCCCGGTCGATGTAGTGGCGCAGGATCACACAGCCAAAGCGCAGGTTGGTCTGCATGTGGAACAGCTTGCCCGCATCGCCATCGCCAATCACCCGCGTCCAGAACGGCATGACCTGCATGTAGCCCCGCGCGCCCACGCTGGAGACAGCAAACTTGCGAAACCCGCTCTCCACCTGGATGAGCCCCAGGACCAGCGATTCGTCGAGCCCCGCACGTTTGGACTCGTACCAGACCGTCTGCAGAAAGTCGCGGCGCACCTCCCACTCGGGCTTGCGGCGGCGCAGCCGGTCGCTCTGGGTGCCCAGCCAGCGCAAGTAGTGCAGGCGGGCTTCGGTGGTAAAAAACTCGGGTTCGGGCGGCGCCTGGTTGGCAATGGCCGAACTCAGCGCCGTGCGCACAGAATCCATCAGGGGTTCTTCGAGCTGCCCCCCCGCATGCGCCGCCTGCGGTGCGGCCAGCCAGGCGGCCGGTGCAGCGAGCGAGGCTGCAGACACCAGGCACGCGCGCCGCGAGAGTCCCGCCACGGGACCGGGGTGGGCCGTGGAGGATGATGCGTTGCCGTCCCGCTCCTCGCTCATGCTCATACCACCATGCGGCCCTTCACATGGGCCAGGATGTCGGCCAGCGCCACCTTGGTCGCGGCCGTGTCGCGGCGGTGCTGGTACTCGACCACACCTTCCTTGAGGCTCTTGTCGCCAATGGTCACGCGGTGCGGCACACCGATCAGCTCCCAGTCGGCAAACATGGCGCCGGGGCGCTCGCCGCGGTCGTCCAGGATCACATCCACACCGGCGGCCAGCAGGTCGGCATAGAGCTGCTCGGCCGCAGCCTTGACGGCCTCGCTGCGGTCCATGCCCACAGGGCAGACCACCACGGTGAAGGGCGCAATCGCGTCGGGCCAGATGATGCCGCGCTCGTCATGGTTTTGCTCGATGGCGGCGGCTGGCAGGCGCGTGACGCCAATGCCGTAGCAGCCCATCTCCAGCGGCTGGGGCTTGCCGGTTTCGTCCAGGAAGGTGGCGTTCATGGCGCGGCTGTACTTGGTGCCGAGGTAGAACACATGGCCGACTTCGATGCCACGCTCGATGGCCAGCTCGCCCTTGCCATCGGGGGAGCGGTCGCCCGCCACCACGTTGCGCAGGTCGGCCACGGCATCGGGCTCGGGCAGGTCACGGCCCCAATTCACGCCGGTGATGTGGAAATCCACCTCGTTGGCGCCGCAGATCCAGTCGGCCATCACGGCCACCTCACGGTCCACCACGATCTTGAGCGGCTTTTGGAGGCCAATGGGGCCCAGGTAACCGGGCTTGCAGCCAAAGTGGTCCTCGATCTCGAAGAGCGTGGCAAATCGGAAGCCTGCCAGGCCGGGCACTTTGCCGACCTTGATCTCGTTCATGTCGTGGTCGCCACGCAGCAGCAGCAGCCAGACCTGGCTCTTGATGATCTCGCCAGCCTCGTTGGTTTCGTCCGTGGCCAGGACCAGCGACTTCACGGTGGTGCTCAAAGGCACACCCAGCAACTCGGCCACGTCGGCGCAGGTGCTTTTGCCCGGGGTCGGCGTCTTTTCCATGGCCTTGGCGGGCGCAGGGCGTGGACCGGCAGGCGCCAGGGCCTCGGCCTTTTCCATGTTGGCAGCGTAGTCGCTCTGCGGGCAGTAGACGATGGCGTCTTCACCCGTGGCGGCGATCACCTGGAACTCTTCGGACAGGTCGCCACCGATGGCGCCACTATCGGCAGCCACAGCGCGGTAGGTCAGGCCGAAGCGGTCAAAAATGCGGCGGTAGGCAGCAGCCATCACCTGGTAGCTGGCCTTGGCGGCCACCTGGTCGCGGTCGAAGCTGTAGGCGTCCTTCATGATGAACTCGCGGCCGCGCATAAGGCCGAAGCGAGGGCGGCGCTCGTCGCGGAACTTGGTCTGGATCTGGTAGAAGTTCTTCGGCAGCTGCTTGTAGCTCTTGAGTTCCTGGCGCGCGATGTCAGTGATCACTTCTTCGCTGGTCGGCTGCACCACGAAGTCACGGCCATGGCGGTCCTGAATGCGCAGCAGCTCGGGGCCCATCTTGTCAAAGCGGCCCGTCTCTTGCCACAGCTCGGCGGGCTGCACCACGGGCATGGTCAGCTCCACAGCGCCCGCGCGGTTCATTTCTTCCCGCACGATGGCCTCGACCTTGCGGATCACCTTGAGCCCCATGGGCATGTAGTTGTAGATGCCCGCGCCCAGCTTCTTGATCAGCCCTGCCCGCATCATGAGTTTGTGGCTGACCACTTCTGCGTCGGCCGGGGCTTCCTTGAGGGTGGAGATAAAGAATTGGGAGGCTTTCATCGGAATCGATTTCAGGCGGATCAGAGCAGTCCACTTGCTGCGCGCTAGGCGCCGTGCATAATGGACACAGTTTAAAAATTTGGGGTTTGATTATGCTTGACCGGGACGGCTTTCGGCCGAACGTCGGCATCATCCTGCTCAACCAGAGAAACCAGGTGTTCTGGGGCAAGCGCATACGCACCCACAGTTGGCAGTTTCCGCAAGGTGGCATTGACCGGGGCGAGACCCCCGAGCAGGCCATGTTCCGGGAGCTGCACGAAGAGGTGGGATTATTGCCTGACCACGTGCGCGTGGTGGCCCGCACCCGGGACTGGTTGCGCTATGAGGTGCCTGACCGGTACATCCGCCGCGACGCGCGCGGACATTACAAGGGCCAGAAACAGATCTGGTATCTGCTCCAACTGGTGGGCCACGACTGGGACTTGAATCTCCGTGCGACCAACCACCCCGAGTTCGATGCCTGGCGCTGGAATGACTACTGGGTGCCTCTGGACGTGGTCGTCGAGTTCAAGCGGGGGGTCTATGAAATGGCCCTGACCGAACTGGCGCGCTACCTGCCTCGGCATGAACAGCGCAACCGCTACTTGCGCAGCGGCATGCGGACACGGGAAGGCGAACACACGGGGACAAGCATGTACCGCACCGGGTCCATGCTGATCAACCCAGGCATGGAACTTCCCCCTGGCGCCAGTTTTGACCCCGACCCGCAAAACAGCATGCCGGGTGAACTGGACGGCATTCCGCCCCTGACCACCACCACGCCCCGCTGATCTTCGCACCCACCAACAAAAATGCCTGCAATAAGCAGGCATTTTTTATGGCTGGAACGCCGCGCGCACAACGCTAAAGCAATCCGGCAATCACGCGCCCACAGCCAGCACCAGGTTGTCGCGGTGCACCATCTCTGGCTCTGCCACATAGCCCAGCAGTTTTTCAAATTCGGCCGAAGGCTTGCGGCACAGAAGGCGCGCTTCGGCGGCCGCATAGTTGGCCAGGCCCCGCGCGATCTCGACACCCGAGGCATCCCGCACGGCAATCACATCGCCGCGCGAGAAATCGCCCTCGACCGCCGTCATGCCAATCGGCAGCAGACTCTTGCCTTCGTCGCGCACCTTGGCGGCAGCCCCGGCATCCACCACCACGGAGCCGCGCAGCTGGAGGTGGTCCGCCATCCATTGTTTGCGCGCTTGTTTTTTCTGGGTTTGTGCAACCAGCAAGGTCCCCAGGGACTCACCCCCAACCAGGCGCAGCAGCACATCGGGCTCCCGTCCCCAGGCAATTACGGTGGACGCGCCCGAGCCCGCAGCACGCTTTGCCGCCAGGATCTTGGTGATCATGCCGCCCCTGCCGATGCTGGAACCAGCGCCCCCCGCCATGGCCTCCAGGGCCAGATCCCCCGCCTTGGCTTCGTGCACAAATTGCGCTGCAGGGTCCCGGCGCGGGTCGGCGGTGTACAGCCCTTTTTGGTCCGTGAGGATGATCAGTGCATCGGCCTCGACCAGATTGGCCACCAGCGCTCCCAGGGTGTCGTTGTCACCAAACTTGATTTCATCGTTGACGACCGTGTCGTTCTCATTGATCACCGGCACCACGCCCAAGCGCAGCAGCGTGAGCAAGGTGGAGCGCGCGTTCAGGTAGCGCTCGCGGTCGGCCAGGTCGGCATGGGTAAGCAGCACCTGGGCGCTGCCCATGCCCTCTTCGCGCAGCTTGGTCTCGTACATTTGCGCGAGGCCCATCTGCCCCACGGCGGCGGCGGCCTGCAGCTCGTGGATCTCCTGCGGTCGCGTGGTCCAGCCCAGGCGCTTCATGCCCTCGGCAATCGCACCACTGGACACCATCACGACCTCGCGCGCCACCCCGCCATCGCCGCGCACCAGGGCCGCCAGCTGGCGGCTCCATTCACCGATGGCCGTTTCATCCAGGCCACGGCCCTCATTGGTCACAAGGCTGGAGCCCACTTTGACCACAATGCGGCGGGCATCTCGCAATACGCTGGAAACCATTGTTTGAATCATTTTTGGCTGCTACCGCGCACCCATCAAGCGCTAGTAGCTATTAAAAATATAGCAACCAGAAGCAAAGGCCCACAAGCCCCGTTCATCAAGCAGGCGCGTCTCCGGCAAACCGGGGATCGACTTCCACGGGCTCGTTTTCCGTGCGCTGCTCCGACTGCACATGGCGGAAGATCGCATGGATCAGGGACTCGCAGCCCTCGCGGGTCAGCGCAGAAATCTCGAACACCGGCCCCTTCCACTTGAAACGCTTCACAAAATCTTTGACACGCGCCTCGCGCTCGTCGTCCGGCACCATGTCCAGTTTGTTCAGCACCAGCCAGCGGGGTTTGTTGTAGAGCTGCTGGTCGTACTTCTTCAGCTCGTTGACAATCGCCTTGGCCTGCGCCACCGGGTCCACCGCGTCATCGAATGGCGCCAGATCCACGATGTGCAACAACAGGCGGGTGCGCTGCAGATGGCGCAGAAACTGGTGGCCCAGCCCCGCTCCCTCCGACGCCCCTTCGATCAGGCCTGGGATGTCCGCCACCACAAAACTTTGCTCCGGCCCCACGCGCACCACACCCAGATTCGGGTGCAGGGTGGTGAAAGGGTAGTCGGCAATCTTGGGCCGCGCATTGGAAACCGCCGTGATGAAGGTGGACTTGCCTGCGTTCGGCATGCCCAGCAGGCCCACATCGGCCAGCACCTTCAGCTCCAGCTTGAGGTTCTTTTTTTCACCCGGCCAGCCCGGCGTCTTCTGGCGGGGTGCGCGGTTGATGGCGCTCTTGAAGCGCAGATTGCCAAACCCGCCATCGCCGCCCTTGGCGATGGTGATCACCTCGCCCGGATTAAGCAGCTCATACAGCACCTCACCCGTTTCCGCGTCGGTGATGATGGTGCCTACGGGCATTTTGAGGGTGATGTCGGTACCTGCGGCGCCAAACATGTCCGAGCCCATGCCATGTTCGCCACGCTTGGCCTCGTGCCGGCGCGAGTAGCGAAAGTCCACCAGGGTGTTCAGGTTGGGGTCGGCAACGGCAAACACATGCCCACCCCGCCCCCCGTCACCGCCATTGGGTCCGCCAAATTCCTTGTATTTTTCGTGCCGAAACGACACGCAGCCATTGCCACCGTCACCGGCGGCAATGTCAATAAAGGCTTCATCGACGAACTTCATGGAATATCCAGTTTACAAAAGGGCGCCAGACAAACCGGCAGCCAACCGCCGATTGTGGCGGAACAGCGGAGCGCCTTCCAGGCGCCGCAGGCAGATGGCATGCGAGAGCCACCCGTACAGACCAAACAACAAAGCCCCGGCAAAGCGGGGCTTCGTTGCTTGCCGGAGGAAAAATCCTCAGGCGGGAGTCACATTGACCGTGGACTTGGACAATGCACCCTTGGTGCCAAACGACACGTGGCCGTCCACCAGGGCGAACAAGGTGTGATCCTTGCCGACGCCGACGTTGGTGCCGGGGTGGAAACGTGTGCCACGTTGGCGCACAATGATCGAGCCAGCGCTGATCAATTCACCACCGAACGCCTTGACACCCAGCATCTTTGGCTTGGAGTCGCGCCCATTTCGCGTAGAGCCGCCGCCTTTTTTCTGTGCCATGACTTAGCTCCTTCGCTTAAGCAGCAATCGCACCGATTTGCAGTTCGGTGAACTGCTGGCGATGGCCTTGGCGTTTTTGATAGTGCTTGCGACGGCGCATCTTGAAGATGTGCACCTTGTCGTGCTTGCCGTGGGCCACGACAGTGGCTTTCACGGTTGCGCCGGACACCAGGGGCGTACCAACCTTCAGTTCAGCGCCGTTGCCGACAGCCAGAACCTGGTCGATCACGATCTCCTGGCCTACGTCCGCAGCAATCTGTTCTACTTTAATTTTTTCGCCGGAAGCAACGCGATACTGCTTGCCGCCGGTTTTTATGACCGCGTACATGTTGACCTCTTGATATGAGTTCCGCAGACGAATTTCTGCAGAGCCCGCGAGTATAGCGCATCAGTTTACGCAGGTCCACCCCCTTGAAGACGAGCGCAACGCGCGCCCATCAGGCCGCGATGACCCTGTCCAGGTCTTCCTATAATCCGGGGCACTTTCTGTGACCGCCATCTTGACTGACCATACCGCCCCCGCAGCCTCCCCCCTCACGCTCGTTGCCCAGGACATGCACGAGGTCGATAAGGTCATTGAGCGGCGCCTGACGTCCAGCGTGCCGCTGGTCGCCCAGATATCGCAGTACATCATTGCCGCCGGCGGCAAGCGCCTGCGGCCTGCACTGCTGCTGATGGTGTGCGGCGCCCTGGGCTACCGCGGCGACCACCGGTTCAGCCTCGCAGCAGTGGTCGAGCTGATTCACACGGCCACGCTGCTGCACGACGACGTGGTGGACGCATCGACCCTGCGTCGGGGACGCCCCACAGCCAACGAGACATTCGGCAACCCCGCCAGTGTGCTTGTGGGGGACTTCCTACACACCCGCTCCTTCCAGATGATGGTGGAAGCAGGAAGCATGCGGATCATGGAAATCCTCTCCGAAGCCACCAACGTGATCGCCGAGGGGGAGGTGCTTCAGCTCATGAACATGCACGACGCCTCTCTGGATGAGGCAGGCTACCTGCGCGTGATCCGCTCCAAGACAGCCAAGCTGTTCGAAGCCAGCGCCAGACTGGGAGCCGTGCTGGCCGATAGCACACCCGAGATCGAGGAAGCTTGCGCTACTTACGGACAGGCGCTGGGCACAGCCTTTCAGATCATTGATGACGTCCTGGACTACGACGGCGACTCCGCCGAAATGGGCAAGAACCTGGGCGACGACCTCCGGGAGGGGAAGTCAACACTGCCATTGATTGCTGCCATGGAGCGAGGCACCCCCAGCCAGGCACTTGTTGTTCGCCAAGCCATCGAGCAAGGATCAACAGAACAATTGAGCGAGATCATTCAAATCGTCCGAGCCACCGGCGCCCTGGACGTTACGCGGGCAGCCGCATTCGCCGAAGCCCGTCGGGCCATGGCCGCCGCAGAGCAGCTTCCAGCCAATGCCCATTCAAAGGGCTTGCTAGAATTGGCCGCGCAATTGCTGGCGCGACGCAACTAAAACGCACATTACACGCGCAAATGGGTGCTATGCGATCAACGGGGTGTAGCTTAGCCTGGTAGAGCGCTACGTTCGGGACGTAGAGGCCGGAGGTTCGAATCCTCTCACCCCGACCATAAATCCACCGCCCAAACATGCATTCGCGCCGCCTGTGGCGCAGTTACCAATATCCAGCGCTGTACACCCCCAGCATGATCGGTGATGATAGGATGGTTTCTTTTCCACACCTAACACATTACCGGTTACATGGCCGCTGTTGATACTGTCCCCAAAGAAGCCTCTGCAGTCGCCCTCCCCGGACTGGGTCGGGCGTTGATGTCTGCTGGCAAGCTGACGCAAAAGTCAGCCGAGGACATTTACAAAAAATCACAAATCAGCCGCACCAGTTTTATCGCTGAATTGACAGGCTCCGGTGCAGTATCTGCGGCTGATTTGGCGCACACGGTGTCAGCCGTCTTTGGAGCACCGCTGCTGGACCTGGATGCAATTGATCCATTGCGCCTGCCCAAAGAACTGCTGGACAACAAAATCTGCCAGGCTTATCGGGTTGTTGTGCTCAGCAAGCGCAACAACCGATTGATTGTTGCCACGGCGGATCCCACAGACCAAGAAGCCGCAGAAAAAATAAAGTTCACCACCCAGATGGGTGTGGATTGGATTATTGCGGAATATGACAAACTGAGCCGCTTGGTAGAGGTGACGTCCAAATCTACCAGCGAGTCCATGGAAACGCTGGTGAGTGGAGGTGGTGATTTCGAGTTTGACGATGTCTCGATTGAAGACGCTCCCGAGGAGGCAGATACCGGCGTCACAGAGGTTGAGGACGCGCCCATCGTCAAATTTCTTCACAAGATGCTGCTGGACGCCTTCAATATGCGAGCGTCCGATTTGCATTTTGAACCTTACGAACACCAATACCGCGTCCGCTTCCGGATTGACGGCGAGTTGCGCGAAATAGCATCCCCCCCGATTGCCATCAAGGACAAGCTGGCTTCGCGCATCAAAGTGATTTCGCGCCTGGACATCTCGGAAAAGCGGGTTCCGCAAGATGGCCGGATGAAATTGAAGGTAGGTCCTGACAGGGTCATTGACTTCCGCGTCAGCACATTGCCCACCTTGTTTGGTGAAAAAATCGTGATCCGTATTCTCGATCCGAGCAGTGCCAAGCTGGGTATCGACGCATTAGGCTATGAACCTGTAGAAAAGGAACGCCTTCTTCAGGCCATTGGTCGCCCCTACGGCATGATTTTGGTGACCGGGCCTACGGGCTCCGGCAAGACCGTTTCTCTTTATACCTGCCTGAATCTGCTCAACAAGCCGGGCGTCAATATTGCGACAGCCGAAGATCCCTCTGAAATCAATCTGCCTGGCGTCAACCAGGTCAATGTGAATGAGAAGGCTGGCCTGACATTTGCAGTCGCACTCAAATCCTTTCTCCGCCAGGATCCCGATATCATCATGGTGGGGGAAATCCGGGATCTGGAAACGGCTGACATCTCGATCAAGGCCGCCCAGACCGGTCACTTGGTCTTGTCTACCCTGCACACCAACGACGCGCCCACGACGCTGACACGGATGCGCAACATGGGTATTGCACCCTTCAATATCGCATCCAGTGTGATCTTGATCACCGCACAACGGCTGGCGCGCAGGCTCTGCCCAGCCTGCAAGGCCCCTGCCGACATCCCCCACGAAACACTCGTGGAGGCCGGGTACAAGGAAGACGATATAGACGGCTCGTGGGTCACCTACCGCCCCGTTGGCTGTTCCGCATGCAATAACGGGTACAAAGGTCGCTTGGGTATTTACCAGGTCATGCCCGTATCTGAAGACATCCAACGCATCATTCTTCGTGATGGAAGCGCTCTGGAAATCGCCGAACAAGCGAGAGCCGAGGGTGTGCGTTCGCTCCGCGATTCCGGACTCCACAAAGCCAAGCTCGGCCTGACTTCTCTCGAAGAAGTTTTGGCAGTTACCAACGAATAGTAACCACTGATGAGGGCAGTATGGCTACCGCAGCATCTAAAAGAGATCTCAAGGATTTTGTCTTCGAATGGGAGGGCAAAGACCGCCATGGGAAAATCGTTCGAGGAGAAGTCCGCGCAGTTGGAGAAAACCAGGTTCAGGCCACCTTACGGCGCCAGGGGGTTTTTCCGACGAAGATTAAAAAGCGCCGCATGCGCTCAGGCAAAAAAATAAAACCGAAAGACATTGCCTTGTTCACGCGCCAATTGGCGACCATGATGAAGGCGGGTGTCCCTTTGCTCCAGGCTTTTGATATTGTGGGCAGAGGAAACACCAATGCCAGCGTCACCAAACTACTCAACGATATTCGTGCGGACATTGAGACAGGGACATCGCTGAATGGTGCCTTCCGCAAGTATCCGATGTATTTTGATAGTCTCTACTGTAATTTGGTCGAGGCAGGGGAAGCTGCGGGTATCTTGGAAGCACTTTTGGATCGACTTGCTACCTACATGGAGAAGACAGAGGCCATCAAGTCAAAAATCAAATCGGCTTTGATGTACCCGATATCCGTGGTCATTGTTGCCTTTGTCGTTGTCACAGTGATCATGATTTTTGTGATTCCAGCATTCAAAGAGGTCTTCACGTCATTCGGAGCAGATCTTCCTGCCCCCACACTGTTTGTGATGGCTATCAGTGAGATTTTCGTGAAGTGGTGGTGGCTGATCTTTGGCGCTATAGGCGGCAGCTTTTTCTTCTTCATGCAGGCGTGGCGCCGCAATGAAAAGATGCAGATGTTCATGGATCGCCTGCTGCTACGCATGCCCGTTTTCGGAGCACTGATCGACAAATCTTGCGTTGCGCGCTGGACCCGGACCCTGGCCACCATGTTCGCTGCAGGCGTTCCCTTGGTTGAAGCGTTGGACTCGGTAGGCGGCGCCGCAGGCAATTCCGTTTATTCCATGGCCACCGAAAAAATTCAGCAAGAAGTGTCCACCGGCACCAGCCTGACTGCAGCCATGGGCAATGCCAACGTTTTCCCTTCCATGGTGCTGCAGATGTGCGCTATCGGGGAAGAGTCCGGTTCCATTGACCACATGCTGGGCAAGGCGGCCGATTTCTACGAATCCGAAGTGGACGACATGGTGGCCGGTCTGTCCAGCCTGATGGAGCCCATCATCATTGTGTTCCTGGGCACCTTGATTGGCGGAATCGTGGTTTCCATGTACCTCCCCATCTTCAAACTCGGTCAGGTCGTGTAATGGAGTTCGAGGTGTGGTGGGGCGCCGCCCTAGGCGGCGTCTTGGGCTTGCTGATCGGCAGTTTTCTGAACGTGGTCATTTACCGGCTGCCCAAGATGATGGAGCAGCAATGGGCCGCAGAGTTGGCCCAGCTGGAGGCCGAGAAACAAGGCAAGGAGCCTCCTGCAGGCGCGCAGGCGCCCTTCAACCTGATGACGCCGCGGTCGCGCTGCCCTTCTTGCGGGCATGCGGTGCAGTGGTATGAAAATGTCCCTGTCCTGAGTTATCTCTTTTTGCGAGGCCGCTGCTCGGCCTGCAAGGCACCGATCAGCGCTCGCTACCCGATGGTCGAGTTGCTCACTGGAGCGCTGTTCTTCTTCTGCATATACCGCTGGGGCGTGTCCCCCACCGGTTTCGCATGGTGCGGATTTTCCGCCGCACTCGTGGCCTTGGCATTCATTGACTGGGACACCACCCTGTTGCCGGACGATATCACCCTGCCCTTGCTCTGGGCGGGCCTGCTCTCGGCGGCATTCCAGTGGACGAACGTCCCGCTGCACGCCTCCGTGACAGGCGCTGCAGCCGGTTACCTGTCGTTGTGGCTGGTGTACTGGGGCTTCAAGCTGGCCACAGGCAAGGAGGGCATGGGGTACGGCGACTTCAAGCTGTTCGCCGCACTCGGCGCCTGGTTTGGATGGCAGGCGCTGGTGCCCGTCATTCTGATGTCGTCGATCATTGGCGCCATCGTCGGTATCGCGATGAAAATTTTCAGCAGCTTGCGCGAAGGGGGCTACATACCGTTTGGCCCCTTCCTCGTGGGTGCCGGGCTGACGGCGATGGTGTTTGGCCCCAGCGCCATCCTGAACACCGTGTTGAATCTGCTGGGCTTGTAGCCCCGTCCCGACCATGGCAAACAAAAGGGGCCCGGTGCGCCTGGGCCTGACCGGCGGCATAGGCAGTGGCAAAAGCACCGTGGGTGGCATGTTCGCCTCGCTGGGTGCCACCATGATCGACGCAGACCAGATTGCGCGCGCGGTCACCGGCCCCGGCGGGGACGCGATGGACGCCATCCGCAGCACATTCGGTGCAGACTTCGTGGATGCCTCCGGGGCGCTGGACCGCTCGCGCATGCGTGAGCTGGCCTTCAGCCGGCCCGAGGCACGCGCACAGCTGGAGGCCATCGTGCACCCGCTGGTGACCCAGCACAGCTTTTTGCAGACACAGCAGGCCATCGCGGCAAGCTCCCGCCTGATCGTGCACGACATTCCGCTGTTGGCAGAGTCCGGCCGGTGGGCCCGCCAGCTGGATGCCGTGGTGGTGGTGGACTGCCCTGTGGAGACCCAGATTGAGCGGGTCACGCACCGCAGCGGCCTCGCCCCCGACGTGGTGCGGGGCATCATTGCATCGCAAGCCACCCGGCGCGCGCGCCGTGCGGTGGCCGATATCGTGATAACCAACGGGCCCGGCTGTACGCTGCCCGCATTGCAGGCCCAGGTGCGGCAGGCAGCCGCCTTGTTCGGGCTATGATGCACCAGAGCCCCCCAGGAACCCGCCAGCGTGATCCTTTACGAATACCCCTTTAACGAGCGTCTCAGAACCTATCTGCGGCTTGAGCAGTTGTTCCGCCGCTTGGGGGAGTTGATCCCCCGCGCGCATGCGCTCGACCACCACTTTGCGCTGGTCACGATCTTCGAGATCATGGACGTGGCGGCCCGGGCCGACTTGAAGTCGGACGTGCTCAAGGACATCGAAAAACACAAGCACCAGCTCGACAGCTACCGCGGCAACCCCTCCATCTCCGAGGCCGCACTGGATGCGGTGATCGCCCAGCTCGACCGGTGCTTCACCGCACTGAATGGGCAGAACGGGAAATCGGGCCATGCGCTGACCGAGAACGACTGGCTGATGAGCATCCGCAGCCGCATCGGCATCCCTGGTGGCACCTGCGGGTTCGATCTGCCGGCTTACTATGCGTGGCAACACCACGCCCCCGACGTCCGGCAGCAGGCGCTGGAGCAATGGGCGTCCACGCTCGCGCCACTGGCCGAATCGATTTATGTGCTGCTCAAGCTGCTGCGCGATTCGGGTGTCCCCCAGAAGGTGGCGGCAGAACGTGGCCAGTTCCAGCAGAACCTGCCGCAAGGCCGCACCTTCCAGCTGCTGCGGCTGCGCATGGACCCGGCCCTGAACCTGATTCCCGAGATCAGCGGCAACCGCCTGATTGTTTCGGTACGGCTCATGCGGCTCGAAGGGGATGGCCGCCTGCACGCCTGCAACGAGGATGCAGCGTTTGAACTCACGCTGTGCGCCTGAGTCTGGATAACTTCAGTAAACCATCCTGGTGACCGGCGAGCACCACCTTGATTCGCCCACAAGCATGACCCGCTCAACATCCACCACACCCTTTGCACGCACCGTGGTCTGCCCCAGCTGCGGCGGCGACAGCGTGTACAGCCCCGCCAATGCCTACCGCCCTTTTTGCAGCGAGCGCTGCAAGCAGGTCGATCTGGGCGCCTGGGCCAGCGAGGACTTCCGCATGCCCGCCGAAGCCCCGCCTGCGGACGCCCAGTATGGCGATCCGCGCCAACAGCACTGACACAGGGGCGACCAGCCAAAATACTGGCCATAAATGGCCGCTACCGCCTGATAGCAAACACTTTTAAGCTACTAAATTAATAGCAAACCATCTCCACTGCACCGACAGCAAGCAGGCACGATGGTTTATTCGGGCGTGAACTCCAGGCCCCGCTCCTCGGCCAGCCATTGCAGCACCGGGTAAGCCCCGGGCAGCACCGGCGCCACCGTCAGCGGCATTTGCTGCCAGGCCATGGACTGGCCCTCGCGCATCTCGAACTCCCCCGTCCATGCCCAGACCTTGCACCAGTGCAGGCGCACCAGGGCATGGGGATAGTCGTGCTCCGTGACCTTCCAGACACTGGCCGCCCCGATGGTCACGCCCAGTTCCTCGATCAGTTCGCGGCGCAGCGCCTCTTCCACCGTCTCGCCCGCCTCCAGCTTGCCGCCCGGAAACTCCCAATAGCCCGCGTACGGCTTGCCCGGCGGGCGGGTGGACAGCAGCATGGCACCATCCGCGCGCAGCAGGATGCCCACCGCCACCTCGGTGTGCTTGCGTGTTGTTTCAGCCACTGTGCTTCCCCGCATAGTCGCGCGCAAACTGGTAGGCCACGCGGCCGCTGCGCGAGCCCCGCTCCAGCGCCCAGACCAGGGCCTCGGGCCGCGCAGCCGCGATGGCGGCGGCAGAAACCCCCAGCGACGACAGCCATTGCGCCGTGATGGTCAGGTACTCCTCCTGGCTGAAGGGGTAGAAGCTCACCCACAGCCCAAAACGCTCTGACAGGGAGATCTTCTCTTCCACCACTTCACCAGGATGCACCTCGCCATCCTCGGTGTGGGTGTAGGTGAGGTTTTCCTTCATGTACTCCGGCAACAGATGGCGCCGGTTGCTCGTGGCGTAAATCAGCACATTGGGTGTCGCGGCCGCCACCGAGCCGTCGAGGATGGACTTGAGTGCCTTGTAGCCAGGTTCGCCGTCTTCAAAGCTCAGGTCGTCGCAGAAGACAATGAATTTCTCGGGCCGTGCGGACACCACGTCCACGATGTCGGGCAGATCGGTCAGGTCCGCCTTGTCCACCTCGATCAGGCGCAGGCCCTGCGCCGCATAGGCGTTCAGGCAGGCCTTGATGAGCGAGGACTTGCCCGTGCCGCGTGCGCCGGTCAGCAGCACGTTGTTGGCGGGCAAGCCTCGCACAAACTGCTGCGTGTTGCGCTCGATCTTTTCCTTCTGGGGATCGATTTCCTTGAGGTCTGCCAGCGCCATCGCGGCCACATGGCGCACCGGCTCCAGGGTGCCGTGGCCGCTGCTGCGCTTGCGGTAGCGCCAGGCAATGGCCGCAGACCAGTCGGGCGCAGAGAGCGGCTGGGGCAGCACGGATTCGATGCGGGCGATGAGCTGCTCGGCACGCTCGATCAGATGTTCAAATTTCTGGTTCATTTTGGTGTCTACCGCGCGTCCATCATGCGCTAGCAGCTATCAAATCAGGAGTATTGCAGTGAATCAGGAGCGGTAGTCTGCGTTGATCGTCACATATTCATGGCTGAAATCGCAGGTCCACACCGTGTCTGCGGCATTGCCACGGCCCAGCAGCACACGCACGGTGATTTCGGCCTGCTTCATCACGCGCTGGCCGTCTTCCTCGCGGTACGCGGGGTTGCGGCCGCCCTGCACGGCCACATGCACGTCGTCCAGGTACAGATCAATGCCGGTCTGGTCCAGGTCGTCGATGCCCGCATAGCCCACAGCGGCCAGGATGCGGCCCAGATTCGGGTCGCTGGCAAAGAAGGCTGTCTTGACCAGGGGCGAATGGGCAATTGCATAGGCCACCTTGCGGCATTCGTCGCCGGTCTTGCCGCCTTCCACCCGCACGGTGATGAACTTGGTGGCGCCTTCGCCGTCGCGCACGATGGCCTGGGCCAGTTTCTGCGACACCGCCAGCATCGCGGCCTTGAGGGCCTGGCCCTCGGCACTGTCGAGCGAAGTGATGGGCGCGTGCGCGGCCTTGTTGGTGGCCACCACAACGAAAGAGTCGTTGGTCGAGGTGTCGCCGTCGATGGTCACGCGGTTGAACGAGCCATCGGCCAGCTCGCGCGCCAGCTGCTGCATCACGGCAGGTGCCACACAGGCGTCCGTGGCCAGAAAGCCCAGCATGGTGGCCATGTTGGGGCGGATCATGCCTGCGCCTTTGCTGATGCCGGTAATGGACACCGTGGCGCCGCCAATCTGCGCCTGCGCCGAGAACGCCTTGGGCAGCGTGTCCGTGGTCATGATGCCTTCGGCCGCGCGCGCCCAGTGGCCGGGCTGCGCATCGGCAATCGCAGCGGGCAGGCCCGCCTCGATGCGGTCGTTGGGCAGGGGTTCCATGATCACGCCGGTGGAGAACGGCAGGATCTGCTCGGGCGCCACGCTCAACTGGCGGGCCAGTGCAACGCAGGTAGAGCGCGCACGCGCCAGGCCGTCCGCACCCGTGCCCGCGTTGGCGTTGCCGGTGTTGATGACCATGGCTCGGATCGGCTGGCCTGCTTGTTGTTGGCTCAGGTGTTCGCGGCTGATCTGCACCGGGGCGGCGCAGAAGCGGTTCTGGGTGAACACACCCGCCACGCTGGCGCCTTCGTCCAGCAGGAACACGGTCAGGTCCTTGCGGTTGGCCTTGCGGACACCGGCTTCGGCAACGCCGATACGAACGCCAGCAATCGGGTACAGATCGGCAGCAACGGGGGCAACAAGATTCACAGGCATGGGACGGGGCCTTTCTATCGGAGGGAGGGGTCAGATGCATGGCGGCTACACAGCCTCTGCATCCGTCAATGAAGATTGCGGCCGATTATCCGGAAAACCGTGGCGCGCCAATGAAAACACGGGCCGAAGCCCGTGTTGTGTGGATCAGGAAATCAAGCGAGCTTGCCGTGGCACTGCTTGTACTTCTTGCCGCTGCCGCAGGGGCAAGGGTCGTTGCGGCCCACGCGGAGGCCCTCTGGCAGGGCCTCTCCCACCGTCTGGGCATCGACGACCGTGGTTTCCACCTCGCCCGTTTCGGTGGGGGCGGTGTAGGTCACGTTGGCGATGCTCTCGGCGCGGCTTTCCATGTCCTGTGCGGCCTGGTCCAGCTGGGCCTGCGACTGGATCTGCACGGTCATGAGGATCTTGGTGACCTCGTTCTTGACCTGGTCGATCAACTGGCGGAACAGCTCAAAGGCTTCGCGCTTGTACTCCTGCTTGGGCTGCTTTTGCGCATAGCCGCGCAGGTGGATGCCCTGGCGCAGGTAGTCCAGCGCAGAGAGGTGGTCGCGCCAGTTGGAGTCAAAGTTCTGCAGCAGCACCACACGCTCGAACTGCGTGAAGTTGTCGCGGCCTACCTGCTCCACCTTATTGTCGAACGCAGCGTTGGCGGCCTGCAGCACCTTTTCCAGAATTTCGTCGTCGGTGACGCTGCTTGCGCCCTGCACTTCCTGCTGCAGCGCAATCGACACCTGCCATTCTTCGGCCAGCACCTTTTCCAGCGCGGGCAGGTCCCACTGCTCTTCCACCGATTCAACGGGCACGTACTGGCGCACGAGATCGGTCATGCAGTCTTCGCGCATCGCGGCGATCACGTCCGACAGATCGGAAGCGTCGAGGATGTCGTTGCGCTGCTGGTAGATGACCTTGCGCTGGTCGTTGGACACATCGTCGTACTCCAGCAATTGCTTGCGGATGTCGAAGTTGCGGGCTTCCACCTTGCGCTGGGCCGACTCGATGCTGCGGGTCACGATACCCGCTTCGATGGCTTCACCATCGGGCATCTTCAGGCGGTCCATGATGGATTTGACGCGGTCGCCCGCGAAGATGCGCATCAGCGAATCATCGAGGCTCAGGTAGAAGCGCGAGGAACCGGGATCGCCCTGGCGGCCGGAGCGGCCCCGCAGCTGGTTGTCGATGCGGCGGGATTCGTGGCGCTCGGTGGCGATGATGCGCAGGCCCCCCAGGGCCTTGACCTTCTCGTGGTCCACCTTCCACTGCTCGCGCAGCGCGGCCACCTGGGCGGCGCGGTCGGATTCGGACAGGGACTCGTCGGCCTCGACAGCCGCAACATCCTTCTCGATGTTGCCGCCCAGCACGATGTCGGTGCCGCGGCCTGCCATGTTGGTGGCGATGGTGATCATGCCGGCACGGCCCGCCTGGGCCACGATGTCGGCCTCGCGGGCGTGCTGCTTGGCGTTCAGCACCTGGTGCGGCAGGTTTTCCTTGTTCAGCAGCTGGTCGATGATTTCCGAGTTCTCGATCGACGTGGTGCCCACCAGCACCGGCTGGCCACGCTCGTGGCATTCGCGGATGTCCTTGATGGCGGCTTCGTACTTCTCGCGCGTGGTCTTGTAAACGCGGTCGAGCTGGTCATCGCGCTTGCTCGGGCGGTTGGGCGGGATGACCACGGTTTCAAGGCCGTAGATTTCCTGGAACTCATAGGCCTCGGTGTCGGCCGTGCCGGTCATGCCCGCGAGCTTGTTGTACAGGCGGAAATAGTTCTGGAAGGTGATGGAGGCCAGCGTCTGGTTCTCGGCCTGGATCTTCAGGCCTTCCTTGGCTTCCACGGCCTGGTGCAGGCCTTCGCTCCAGCGGCGGCCCGACATCAGGCGGCCGGTGAACTCGTCCACGATCACGATCTCGCCGTTCTGCACGACGTAGTGCTGGTCACGGTGGTAGAGATGGTTGGCACGCAGCGCGGCGTACAGATGGTGCATCAGCGTGATGTTGGCCGGGTCGTACACCGAGGCGCCTTCGGCGATCAAGCCATGGCTGGCGAGCACGCGCTCGGCGGTCTCGTGGCCTTGTTCGGTCAGGAACACCTGGTGGCTCTTTTCGTCCACGGTGAAGTCGCCCGGCTTGGTCACACCCTCGCCCGTGCGGGGGTCGGCTTCGCCTTCCTGGCGCACCAGCAGGGGCACCACCTTGTTCATGGCAACGTAGGTCGCCGTGTGGTCCTCGGCCTGGCCGCTGATGATCAGGGGCGTGCGCGCCTCGTCGATCAGGATGGAGTCCACCTCGTCCACGATGGCGAAGTTCAGGCCTTGCTGCACGCGGTCCTGCGCCTCATAGACCATGTTGTCGCGCAGGTAGTCGAAGCCGTACTCGTTGTTGGTGCCGTAGGTGATGTCGGCGCGGTAGGCTTCCTGCTTTTGCTCGCGGGGCATGTTGGGCAGGTTGATACCCACCGTGAGGCCCAGGAAGTTGTACAGGCGCCCCATCCACTGCGCGTCGCGGTTGGCAAGGTAGTCGTTCACCGTCACCACATGCACACCCTTGCCCGACAGGGCATTGAGGTACACCGGCAGCGTGGCCGTGAGCGTCTTGCCTTCGCCCGTGCGCATTTCGGAAATCTTTCCGTAGTGCAGCGCCATGCCGCCCAGCATCTGCACATCGAAGTGGCGCATCTTCATGATGCGCTTGGACCCTTCGCGAACCACCGCAAAGGCTTCGGGGAGGATGTCGTCCAGCGACGCGCCCTTGGCTACGCGCTCCTTGAACTCCTGCGTCTTGGCCTTGAGCTGCTCGTCCGACAGCTTTTCGTACTCGGGCTCCATCGCATTGATGCGGGACACCGTCTTGCGGTACTGCTTGAGGAGCCGGTCATTGCGGCTGCCGAATATTTTGGTGAGGAAGTTGGTGGCCATGCGAACAGGACCGCCTGCCCGCTGCAATCAGCGCGCCAAGCGACCGAAATCCCTAAGATGAATTGAGTTCAGGTGGGTCCTTTGGCCGGGTTTGCAACCCAGGCAATGAACGCCGGACCCGCGATTTTACCTGCCCTGTGTGGGTGCGGCCCCTTGCGCGGCCGCCACCTGCGCATTGGTGGCCGTGCCCCCCGCGCTCAGGAACTTCTGGGGGTCTTGAAAAACCCCTTGCACCAGCACTTCGAAATGCAGATGGGGCCCCGTCGAGCGCCCCGTCGTACCGATTTCTGCGATCTTCTGGCCCCGGCGCACGATGTCCCCCTGCTTCACAAGGGTACGCGAAGCATGGGCGTAACGCGTCACCAGCTGGTTGCCATGGTCCACCTCGATCATGTTGCCGTAGGCCGGGTGGTACTCCTGCGTGACGACGACGCCCCCTGCCGCTGCCAGGATGGGCGTGCCCGTGTCGGCCTGAAAATCCAGACCGGTGTGCAAGGCCGACTGGCCGGTGATCGGATCCAGGCGCCAGCCAAAGCCCGAGCCCGCAGACCGCCCCGTCACCGGTGCATGGGTCGGCACCATCTTCTTGCGGATGTGCTGGTCAAACAAACGGGATTCGAGCACCGTCATCAAATCCACCCGCTGGTTGGTCAGTCGCTCCAGCTCGTCCAGGGTGGTTTGCAGCTCTTCCATGGAGAGGTTGTGGGCACTCACCAGCGCTCCGCCGCGTGCGTCAGCCTTTTGAATATCTCCCGGTGCCATGCCCGCCAGGCCCAGCACCCGCTCCCCCAGCGACTCCAGTTGCACCATGCGCGCCTGCATCTCACCCACGCGGCGCGCCATGGCATCCAGGTTGGCACGCATGAAGCGGTCGCGTTCTGCAAACTCGTCCTTGACGACCAGCCGCACCAGGGATCCAACAATCGGCCAGCCTTCGCGCGCGCCCTTCAGAAAGACCCAGTGGTACAGGGTGGCCGCGACCAGCATGAGGCACAGCGACACCGCCAAGCCAGCCAAAAACAGGCGGGTACCAGACAGATGAATGGCCCGGCTGCGCGCCAACCTGGCGTCCGTGATAATCAAATGCACTAAGAATTCCCCACGCCCGAAGACGCCACACCATGAATCGCCGCCATCACGCTGTCACCGTGCAGCAAGCCAGCGCGGAATCCCCCACGCTGGCCAGGCTGACAGCACTGACACGCGACTCCAGTGATCGGCTCAAGGCCATTGAATTGCTAATACCCGCAACCTTGCGTCCAGCCATCCAGGCCGGCCCCATCGATGGGGACAGCTGGTGCCTGCTGGTCAAGAGCAATGCTGCAGCGGCAAAAATACGCCAACTGCTGCCTGCGTTGCAGGCGCATTTGCGCAGCCGGGGGTGGGAGGTTAACGCGATTCGCCTGAAAGTTCAAACCTGACGGTGGCCGCCAGAACCAGGGAATGCAGAAGAAAGCAAGAAAAATGGTGCCGGTTGTCGGAATCGAACTGACGACCTACCGCTTACAAGGCGGGTGCTCTACCAACTGAGCTAAACCGGCGAAGGCAGCATTTTATCCCGTAAATGCAGCCCAAAAATCGGAAACAGCGCTATTTGACGCGCTTGAGCGAGGGCCGCGCCCCACCGGACGCGGGAGGTGGGCGGGGGGCATCACCCCCGTCGCCTTTGCCCCCCTCATCGCTTCCCACCAGCTGAACCACCCGGTCATCCGAAGGGGTGGGCGCTGCCGCCACAGGCCCTGCGGGCGCGGGGGCGGATGCCAGTACCGAAGAGGCATCCCCGCCCGACAACATATCCACCGGCGGCGGAAAGGCCATGCCCTGGCCATTCTCACGGGCATAGATCGCGATCACCCGGCCTACGGGCACCAGGATCTCACGGGGCTTGCCACCGAAACGGGCCTTGAACTCGATGAAGTCATTGCCCAGCTGCAGCGCGCTCGTGGCATCAAAACTGATGTTGAGCACGATCTCGCCATCCTTCACATACTCGCGCGGCACCTGCACGGAATCGTCCACACGCACGGCCACATAGGGCGTGAGCCCGTTGTCCGTGCACCACTCGTACAGGGCACGAATGAGATAAGGGCGCGTGGAGGTCGATTCCTGTGCGGTCATGTCGATGGATGGCTGCTGCGTGAATAAAAAAGGAAGTAGGCAGGCCGCGGATTACTTGCGCATGACCTTCTCGGACGGCGTCAGCGCCTCGATGTAGGCAGGGCGCGAGAAGATGCGCTCGGCGTACTTGAGCAGCGGAGCCGCGTTCTTCGACAGGTCGATGCCGTAGTAGTCCAGGCGCCACAGCAGCGGGGCGATGGCCACGTCCAGCATGGAGAAGTTGTCACCCAGCATGTACTTGTTCTTGAGGAACACGGGGGCCAGCTGCGTGAGGCGGTCGCGGATATGGGCGCGGGCCTTTTCCAGGGCCTTTTCGTTGCCCTTGGTCGCACGCGATTCGAGCGTGTTCACATGCACGAACAGCTCTTTCTCGAAGTTCAGCAGGAACAGGCGCACGCGGGCGCGGTCCACCGGGTCACCAGGCATCAGCTGCGGATGCGGGAAGCGCTCGTCGATGTACTCGTTGATGATGTTCGACTCGTACAGGATCAGGTCGCGCTCGACCAGGATAGGCACCTGGCCATACGGGTTCATCACGCTGATGTCTTCGGGCTTGTTGTACAGATCCACATCGCGGATTTCAAAGTCCATGCCCTTTTCGAACAGGACAAAACGGCAGCGGTGGGAGAAGGGACAGGTCGTACCCGAATAAAGCACCATCATGGTGGGAGGCTCCTAAAAATCAAAAGAGTGGGAGCCCAAAGCGCCCACTCTGCAAACAATCCAGCGGCACCCCGAAGGGCGCCTGATCAAGGATTTGCGGCTCGTGCTGTTTACTTCACGTCCTTCCAGAAGGCTGCGTTCAGCCTCCAGGCAATGACAGTGAAAACACCGAGGAAAATCAACACCCACACGCCCACTCGGACGCGGGTATTCTGGGCAGGTTCGCCCATCCATTGCAGGTAATTCACCAGGTCACCCACGGTCTGGTCGAACTGCAGCGGGGTCATGGTGCCGGGCTTGACCTGCTCCCAGCCCTTGAAGACCTGGGTTTTGTGGCCGTGGCTCTCGCGCTCTTCGAACACGGGGCGGCGGTCGCCCTGCATTTCCCACAGCACATGGGGCATGCCCACGCTCGGGAAAGCCAGGTTGTTCCAGCCCGTGGCCTTGGTCTCGTCGCGGTAGAACGTGCGCAGGAAGGTGTAGAGGTAGTCCGCACCCGTGCCGCCGTGGCCGGCGCGCGAACGCGCGATCACAGTCAGGTCGGGCGGGTTGGCGCCAAACCATTCCTTGGCCTGCTTGGGATCGATGGACGCCTTCATGGTCTCGCCGACCTTGTCAGTCGTGAAGAGCAGGTTGTCCTTGATCTGCTGCTCAGTCAAACCGATGTCGCGCAGGCGGTTGAAGCGCATGAAGGCTGCCGAGTGGCAGTTCAGGCAGTAGTTGACGAACACCTTGGCACCGTTTTGCAGCGAAGCCAGGTCATTGGTCTTGTTGGGCGCCTTGTCCCAGGCGATGGTGTCGCCACCAGCAGCATGGGCTGCACCGGCGACCAGGCCCACAGCGGCGATCAACGTGAGGATGATTTTCTTCATTGTTGTTGTCTCCAGGCTCAGTGCGCCACAAAGGTCACGCGGTCAGGCACGGGCTTGGTTTCGCCAATGCGGCTCCACCAGGGCATCAGCAGGAAGAAGCCGAAGTAGAACAGGGTGCCCACTTGCGACACGCGCTCGCCAATGGGCGATGGCGGCTGCACACCCAGATAGCCCAGGATCAGGAAGTTGATCACAAAGATGCCGTACAGGTACTTGTGCCAGTCAGGACGGTAGCGGATCGACTTGACGGGGCTGTAGTCCAGCCAGGGCAGGAAGAACAGGATGATCACGGCACCACCCATCACCACCACGCCCCAGAACTTGGCATCGATGGACAGCATCATGGCCACGACCACCAGGGCCACACCCACAACACCGGCCTTGATGAAGCTGGGCAGCTTGGCCTTGAGCACGCCAAAACCGGCACCTGCCACCACGCACAGGATCAGGGCATACATCATCTCGGTGGTGATGGCACGCAGCATCGAATAGAACGGCGTGAAGTACCAGACCGGAGCGATGTGCGCAGGCGTCTTGAGCGGATCGGCCGGGATGAAGTTGTTGTATTCGAGGAAGTAGCCACCGAACTCGGGAGCAAAGAACACCACGGCCGTGAATGCCATCAGGAACATGCTCAGCGCGAAGATGTCATGCACCGTGTAGTAAGGGTGGAAAGGCACGCCATCCAGCGGCTTGCCATTGGCATCCTTGGGCGCCTTGGGGCCCTTGATTTCCACGCCATCGGGGTTGTTGGAACCCACATCGTGCAGCGCCAGCAAGTGCGCCACCACCAGGCCCAGCAGCACCAGGGGCACGGCGATCACGTGGAAGCTGAAGAAGCGGTTCAGCGTGGCATCGCCCACCACGTAGTCGCCACGGATCAGCAGCGCCAGATCCGGGCCGATGAAGGGGATGGCAGCGAACAGGTTCACGATCACCTGGGCGCCCCAGTACGACATCTGGCCCCAGGGCAGCAGGTAGCCCATGAAGGCCTCGGCCATCAGGCACAGGAAGATCGCGCAGCCAAAGATCCAGACCAGCTCGCGCGGCTTGCGGTAGCTGCCGTAGATAAGGCCACGGAACATGTGCAGATACACCACCACAAAGAACGCCGAGGCCCCCGTGGAGTGCATGTAGCGGATCAGCCAGCCCCAGGGCACATCGCGCATGATGTACTCGACCGAAGCGAACGCCAGATTGGCGTCGGGCTTGTAGTGCATGACCAGGAAGATGCCGGTCACGATCTGGATCACCAGCACGACCAGCGCCAGCGAGCCGAAGATGTACCAGAAGTTGAAGTTCTTCGGAGCGTAGTACTCCGACATGTGCACCTTGTAGGCGTCGAACGCGGTCGGGAAGCGGTTCTCGAACCAGTTCGTGACCTTGGCGCCTGCCGAGGCGTTGGGAGAGATTTCCTTGAATTCAGCCATGTCGTCGTGCTCCTTCAAGCCTTCTTGTCTTCACCAATGACCAGTCGCGTGTCGGACAGGTACATGTGGGGGGGCACTTCGAGGTTATCGGGTGCAGGCTTGTTCTTGAAGACGCGGCCAGCCATGTCGAACGTGGAGCCATGGCATGGGCACAGGAAGCCGCCCTTCCAGTCGTCGGGCAGCGAAGGCTGGGCACCGGTCTGGAACTTATCGGAGGGCGAGCAACCCAAGTGCGAGCAGATGCCCACACCCACAAAAATCTCGGGCTTGATGGAACGCGCTTCGTTGCGGGCGTACTCAGGAGTCAGCTCGGACGGCTTGCGCTCGGACTTGGGGTCAGCCAGCTGGCCGTCGAGCTTGGGCAACTCGGCCAGCTGCTCGGGGGTGCGCTTGATGATCCAGACGGGCTTGCCGCGCCACTCCACGGTGACTTTTTCTCCAGGCTTGAGGGCGGAGATATCCACCTCTACCGCAGCCCCGGCGGCTTTTGCGCGCTCGGAGGGCTGGAAGGTACTCACGAAAGGGACGGCGGTTGCCACGCCGCCCACCGCACCAGCACATGCTGACGTGATGATCCACGTCCGCTTGCTGGAGTCGATTGGAGTGTCACTCATGGGGATCCTCGATTGATCATCGCTAGATTGGGGTCAACCGCGAATTGTAGCGGAGTGAAAATGGTTATTTCAACGCAGCCATCTGTCTTGACAGCCCATTGCGCTGAGCAATACTCCCGCATCAACATCCGTTCACACAAGGAGCAACAACATGGGGATGATGCAAGAGTTCCGGGAATTCGCGGTCAAGGGCAACGTGGTGGACCTCGCCGTGGGCGTCATCATCGGCGGCGCCTTCGGCAAGATTGTGGATTCGGTGGTGTCCGACCTCATCATGCCGGTGGTGGGCCTGGTGTTTGGCAAGCTGGATTTTTCCAACCTGTTTGTGGTGCTGGGCACGATTCCGCCAGACACGGGCACCACACTGGATGCGCTCAAGAAAGCTGGCGTGCCGGTGTTTGCCTATGGCAACTTCCTGACGGTGGCCGTCAACTTCCTGATCCTGGCGTTCATCATCTTCATGATGATCAAGCAGATCAACCGCCTCAAGCGCGAAGCCCCGACCCCTGCGCCCGAAGCGCCCGCCGCCCCCGCAGAGGACATCGTGCTGCTGCGCGAGATCCGGGACAGCTTGAAGAAGTAAATACCCCCTGAGTCGCTTCGCGCCTTCCCCCTCTCTCGACTCGCTGCGCGATTCGGGAGGGGGACGCCCCCAGCGCGGCGGGGCGGCCCTTGCGCGGGGGCACTCGCCTTGGCCGCGCCAGTTTCACAGGCTACATGCTCTTGGCAGCAGCCTATGGGCCACCGCAACACAGGTGCAGAAGCGCTAAACGGACAGCTGGCGCGCCATGCGCACCGCCTCGATGAGGCTGGCCGCATCGGCCACGCCCTGCCCCGCAATGTCAAAGGCCGTGCCGTGGTCGGGGCTGGTGCGCACCAGGGGCAGGCCCAGCGTCACATTC
This sequence comes from Acidovorax sp. GW101-3H11, assembly GCF_001633105.1. GTDB lineage: Bacteria > Pseudomonadota > Gammaproteobacteria > Burkholderiales > Burkholderiaceae_C > Acidovorax. Next base: position 50,341 of record NZ_LUKZ01000008.1, on the reverse strand, counting down.
ACGCCCTTGTCCACGCCCAGGTACTTCACCGGGATCAGCCCCTGGTCGTGGTACATGGCGATCACCACATCAAATTCGCCCGCACGCTGCGGCGTGCTGCGCGCGCGCATGAACACCGTGTCGGGCGCAAACGGGCCGTGCACATCGAGCCCCTGCGCGCGTGCAGCGGCGATGGCCGGGGCGATCACCTCCAGCTCCTCGCGGCCAAACAGCCCCCCCTCGCCCGCATGGGGGTTCAGCCCCGCCACCGCCATGCGCGGCACGCGGCCCAGGCTGCGTTGCAGCGCGGCATGGGTGATCTGCAGCGTCTGCAGCACGTTGTCCTGCGTCACCGCCGCAATCGCGTCGCGCAGCGACACATGGATGCTGACCAGCACGGTGCGCAGCTCGTCGTTGGCCAGCATCATGCGCACGGGCATGCGGGCCAGCGGCACGCCCTGGTGGGCAGCGGCCTCGGCCTGCAGCAGCTCGGTGTGCCCCGGAAAATCCACGCCCGCAGCAGACAGCGCCTCCTTGTGCAGGGGCGCGGTGACAAGCGCCGCCACCTCGCCGCGCAAGGCCGCGCGGGCCGCCCAGACCACCGCGCCGGCTGCGGCCCGGCCTGCTGCCGCACTGACCTGGCCCCAGGGTTGGGGGCCCGGAATGCCCGGCACCGGCAGCACGGGCACGCAGCGCGGGGGCATGGCCAGTGCCTCGTGTGGCGCACTGATCTGCGCGACCGGCAAGCCCCCCACACCCGGCCGTGCAATGGCCTGGGCCGCGCGCCGCAGCGTGGCCACATCGCCCACCACAAAACAATGGCGCAGCAGCTCGGGCGCGTCGCGGAAGGCCTTGGCCACAATCTCCGGCCCGATGCCGGCGGGGTCTCCCTGGGTGATGGCGATGGTGTGCATGGTTTTTTTGAAGCTTTTTATGCCGCTACCGCGCTATCAGCAAGCCTGAGCAGCTATAAATATGAGAGCAAATACCCCGCACGGCGTATCGCGCCGACACGGGATACAAAAGCGGGGTGGGCGGCTACGCGGGGTTGTCGATCTCGATGAACTGGTGGTCCAGCCCACATTGCGCCGCCACATGGGCGGCCACGGCGGGGGCGCCGTAGCGCTCTGTGGCATGGTGCCCGGCGGCAATGAAGCTCACACCCATCTCGCGCGCCAGGTGGGCCTGGGGTTCGGAGATTTCGCCAGTGATGAAGGCATCGGCACCCGCTGCAATGGCCGACTCGAAATACCCCTGGGCGCCCCCCGTGCACCAGGCCACACGGTGCACAGGACGATACGGCACGCCACCTGTGACTGCGGGCTGCACCAGCGTCACCGCACGGCCCAGTGCCTGCGCCACATGGTCGGCCAGGGCCTGGCCGTCGCCAAAAACCGCCGGGGCGGAGAACCCCAGGTCCTGCTCGCCAAACCGCGCATCGGCGGCAAAACCCAGCACCCGGCCCAGCTGCGCGTTGTTGCCCAGCTCGGCATGGGCATCCAGCGGCAGGTGGTAGGCAAACAGGTTGATGTCGTGCGCCAGCAGCAGCTGCAGCCGCTGCTTCATCCAGCCTGTGATGCGGCCGTCCTGCCCGCGCCAGAACAGGCCGTGGTGCACAAAGATGGCGTCCGCGCGGGCAGCAATCGCAGCCTCGATCAGGGCCCGGCTGGCGGTCACGCCGCTCACCACACGCTGGATCTCGGCCTTGCCCTCGACCTGCAGGCCGTTGGGGCCGTAGTCCTTGAAGCGTTCGGGCTGCAGCAGGCCGTCGAATGCCTGCAAAAGTTGGTGGCGTGAAATGCTCATGCCGCTATTGTCGCGCGCAGCCCATGCCCCCACATGGGGGACAATGCCGCCCAAAGAGACGGCCTGGCGCCGCCCTGGTGCAAGCAAGCACCCTCGGCCCCTCCCCACCCACCACCTGTACGTTCATCGGGACGTGAATTTCATGAAACGACTCTGGCTGCTGTTTTCCCAGACCGTGACGGTGTTCGTTGCGGCCTATTTTGTTGTTGCCACCCTGCAGCCCGACTGGCTGGGCCGGGGCACCACACGCTCCGGGGCGGGCATTGCGCTGCTGGAGGCACCCGCCACGGCGCCCTCGCAGCCTGCTGCGGGCAGCTTCAGCGGCGCCGCACGCAAGGCCGCGCCCGCCGTGGTCAGCATCAACACCAGCAAGGAAGTGCGCCACCCGCGCAGCAACGACCCCTGGTTCCAGTTCTTCTTTGGCGACCAGGGCAGCCAGGCCCAGGCGGGCCTGGGCAGCGGCGTGATCGTGAGCCCCGACGGGTACATCCTCACCAACAACCATGTGGTCGAGGGCGCGGACGAGATTGAAGTCACCCTCACCGACAGCCGCCGCGCCCGTGCGCGCGTGATCGGCACCGACCCCGACACCGACCTGGCCATCCTCAAGATCGAACTCGACAAACTGCCCGTGATCGTGCTGGGCAACTCCGACGGCCTGGACGTGGGCGACCAGGTGCTGGCCATCGGCAACCCCTTTGGTGTGGGCCAGACGGTGACCAGCGGCATCGTGAGCGCACTGGGCCGCAGCCAGCTGGGCATCAACACGTTCGAGAACTTCATCCAGACCGACGCGGCCATCAACCCCGGCAACTCGGGCGGTGCGCTGGTGGATGTGAACGGCAACCTCATGGGCATCAACACCGCGATCTACTCGCGCTCGGGCGGCAGCATGGGCATTGGCTTTGCGATTCCCGTGTCCACAGCACGCATGGTGCTCGACGGCATCGTGAAGGACGGCCAGGTCACGCGCGGCTGGATCGGCGTGGAGCCCAACGAACTCTCGCCCGAGCTGGCCGAGACCTTTGGCGTGAAGAAGGCCACCGAGGGCGTGATCATCACCGGCGTGCTGCAGGACGGCCCCGCCGCCCAGGCCGGCATGCGTCCTGGCGACGTGATCGTGCGGGTGGACGGCAAGAACGTGGGCAATGTGTCCGAGCTGCTGAGCGCCGTGGCCGCCCTCAAGCCGGGCACCAGTTCGGCCTTCAACGTGCAGCGGGGCGACAAGCTGGTGGAGCTGAGCATCAACCCCGGCGTGCGCCCCCGGCCGCAGCAGCGGAACGTCCGGCGGTAAGCAGGGAGGTGGCGGGCGGGCCCTCGGGCTCGCTTTGCGCCAAGGGGCCGCTGTCACACAGGCAGCCACGGCAAGCCGTTGGCTCGCTCAAACGCTATACAAAATATAGCAATAAGTCGTTGATGGATGCGCGGAAACGGCCAATTTCATTCAGAAAACTGGCCGCAGGGATCGCGCAAGAAGCGCAGACAGAAGCGCAGACCAGCGTCTCTCGCTTTGGAGGGCCCAGCCCCGCTGCGCACGTTGTGCGCCGCCAGCAGGCACCAGCGATTCAGAAAGCCAGGAACGAATCAGGAAGCCGATGCGGACTCTTCCGCTTCTTCCGGCGCCTTGGTGTGCCTGATGAAGATCTGCGCGGCCCAGATGCCCACCTCGTACAGGATGCACATGGGAATGGCCAGCGACAGCTGCGACACCACATCGGGCGGCGTGACGATGGCGGCGATCACGAACGCGATCACGATGAAGTAGCCCCGGAACTCGCGCAGCTTCTGCACGCTGACGATGCCCATGCGGGCCAGCACCACCACGGCGATCGGCACCTCGAACGCGAGGCCAAAGGCCAGGAACATCGACAGCACGAAGCTCAGGTAGGCCTCGATATCAGGCGCGGCCGTGATGCTCTTGGGCGCAAAACTCTGGATGAACGCAAACACCTGGCCAAACACCAGGTAGTAGCAAAACGCCACGCCGATGAAGAACAGCAGCGTGCTGGAGATCACCAGCGGCAGCACCAGCTTCTTCTCGTGCGAATACAGCCCGGGCGCCACAAAGGCCCACACCTGCCACAGCACAAACGGCAAGGCCAGCAAGAAGGCCGACATCAGCAAAATCTTGAGCGGCACCATGAACGGCGAAATCACCGAGGTGGCGATCAGCGTGGCCCCCTTGGGCAGGTGCGCCACCAGGGGCGCCGCCAGGAAGTCATACAGCGCGCCAGGGCCGGGGAAGAAGAACAGGATCGCCGCCGCAATGGCGATGGCGATGATGGCCTTGACCAGCCGGTCGCGCAGCTCCATCAGGTGCTGCACAAACGGCTGCTCGGTGCCGGCCAGCTCGTCTTCTTTGGTGGGGGTGTCGGACATGGTGGGTTTTCAGGTGCGCACAGGGCGCCCATGCAGCGCCGCGCACAGGGGGCTGCGCGGCGTCATCGTCAATGGAATTTCTGGGGGCGGAAGCGGGCCACGCGCGCCGCGCCCGACTGCGCCTTGGTGCGCACACCACTTTTGGACTTGTACCACTGGGGCACAGCGCCGCGCTTGAGGCGCCAGTTCTTGCCCGGGTGCTTGTAGGCGGGCACCACGGTGGTCTGCTCGGTCAGGGCCGCACTGGCCGTGTCGGTGGCTTCGGCCCAGTCCTTTTCGAACTCGCTGGCGCTGGTCTGGATGGAGCTCTGCACATCACGCGCCGCGTTCTCCACCGTGTCCTTCATCTTCTTGAGTTCGTCCAGCTCCATGGAGCGGTTGACCTCGGCCTTCACGTCAGACACGTAGCGCTGGGCCTTGCCCAGCAGCGTGCCCACGGTGCGGGCCACGCGCGGCAGCTTTTCGGGGCCGATGACGATCAAAGCCACGGCGCCGATCAGCGCCATTTTGGACAGGCCAATATCAATCATGGATGGATCAGGCGCAAAGGCACAACAGAGTGCAGCGTGTGCAGGTCAGCAGCCACACCGGCTCAGCTTTTTTGCTTGGCTTCGACATCGATGGTGGTCTTGTCAGCAGCCTGGCTGTTGGCCACCTGACCAGCGGGGGGCGTTGCAGCGGTGTCGGGGGTGGCGCCACCGTCCTTCATGCCGTCCTTGAAGCCCTTGACGGCGCCTCCGAGGTCAGAGCCCATGTTCTTGAGCTTCTTGGTGCCGAACACCATCACAACGATCAGCAGCACGATCAGCCAGTGCCAGATGGAAAAAGAGCCCATGGAATATCTCCTAACGAATTGCAACCATTTTAGACGGGGGCTGTGACCGGAGTTCGGCGCACGCGCTCCCCAGCGGGAAACTACCGGCTTGCGCCGTCAGTCTGGGTCAGCCTTTCAGCCACGGGCGGGGACCGCCCATGACATGGATGTGCAGGTGGTGGATTTCCTGCCCGCCTTCCAGACCCGTGTTTACCACGACGCGAAAGCCACCCTCGGGGTACGGGTTGCAGCCTTGCTCCAGCGCCAGCTTCGGGGCCAGCGCCATCATGCGCCCCAGCACACCCGCATGCTCGGCAGTGACCTGCGCCATCGAAGGGATATGCAGCTTGGGGACCATCAGAAAGTGCACCGGCGCCCAGGGGTGGATGTCATGGAAGGCGAAGATTTCTTCGTCCTCATAGACCTTCTTCGAAGGAATCTGGCCCGCGATGATTTTGCAGAAGAGGCAGTTCGGATCGTGCATGGAAAAAAGTCGGTACGAAATTAGCTGTTAACAACTCGCAGAACACTGCTCACCGCCGGTTGAAACCGGCGCGCCCCCGGCCAGCGCCACCGTGGAACTGGCTCCGCCAGGCCACGGGTGGCGTCCCCCTGAGGGGGAAGGCGCCGCAGGCGACACAGGGGGCTTCAAGCATTCTCTGCGATCTTGATGGTGGGCCGCACGCCCACGCCCTGGCGGTGCGCCTGCAGCCATTCCTGCCCCGCCGTGCGGCCCAGGGCGAACAGCTTGCGCACAAAAGGCAGGTCGGCGCGGGCCTTGCTGTCGGCGCCAAAGGGCGCGAGCACGGCGCCGCCGTCGATGCGGTGCATGCGCACGCTTTTGTAGCGGCGCGGGTCCAGCTTGCCCTCGGCCAGCAGACGGCGCACGAACTCGATGGCGCGCATCTCGGCCAGCAGGCTGGCGTTGAAGGTGACCTCGTTCATGCGCTCCATGATCTCGGGGCCGGAATGGGGCAGCTCCAGGTGTTCGATGGGGTTGATCTGCACCAGCAGGATGTCGGAGGTCTCGGTCTGGTAGATCAGCGGGTGCAGCGCCGGGTTGCCCGAATAGCCGCCGTCCCAGTAGTGCTGGCCGTCGATCTCCACCGCCTTGAACAGCAACGGCAGACAGGCCGAGGCCATCACCGCGTCGGCGCTGAGCTTGGGGCCCGAGAAGATCTCGCCGCGCCCGGTGCGCACATTGGTGGCGCACACAAACACCTTGGGGCCGCCTACGGCGCTGAGGGCGCGGCGTGCGGAGCACAGCAGGTCAAAGTCCACCTCGCGCTCCAGCAGGCGGCGCAGCGGGTTGATATCGAGCGGGTTGGTCTGGTAGGGCGAGAGCCACTGGCTCATCATGCCCAGCATGGGGTTGGCGGCTGACAGGGGCGAGCCCCACATCAGGCTGCCCAGCGTGCCCACACCCTCCCACAGGCGGGTGAGGGTCTCGCGCGCCTGCTGGCAGCCCGCCAGGTGGGCTTCGTGCGGGTCTTTGTGTGCGTGCGCGGCCTGGGCAAAGCCGTGGGCCAGGGCCACGGCGTTCATCGCGCCTGCGCTGGTGCCGCTCACTCCATCGAAGTGCCACTGCCCGTCTTCCAGCAGTGCGTCCAGCACGCCCCAGGTGAGCGCGCCGTGCGAACCGCCGCCCTGCAGGGCCAGGTTCAGGCGCGTAAGCGGCGCTGCAGGGGATTCAGGCATCCACCGCCCGGTTGTTGCTCATGGCCAGCATGCCGCGCACGATGCGGTACAGGAACCACAGCGAAATGATGCCCCAGGCAATCCAGCCCGGCGCAATCAGCAGCAGCCACAGGGGCGCGGTCACGATGTACAGCACGCCCACCCAGATCGTCGAGCGGATGCGCCAGGAGAAATGGTTGGCCTGCCAGGTGCCTTCGGCATCGCCGCGCTTGACCAGATCGATCACCAGCGCAATCACCAGCAGCAGTGCGCTGGCCTGCGCGCCCGGCAGCACCGCCCCCACGGCCACGATCAGGTGCAGCACATAGCTGACCCAGCCGATGTTCTTCAGGCTCTGGGCCCTCTGGTCGTTGGTTTGCACATCGACGATGTCGCTCATGAAGAACCCTCCTGGCTGGCACGCGCATCGGCCTTGCGCAAGGCTTTTTCCTCGATGCCGCTGGTGCCTTCGCGGCGCTCCAGCTCGGCCAGCACGTCGGCGGGCGTGAGGCCGTAGTGGGCCAGCGCCACCATGGAGTGAAACCACAGGTCCGCCACCTCGTACACCAGCTTGGACTTGTCGGCGCCGTGGTCCACGTCTTTCGCCGCCATCACCACCTCGGTGGCTTCTTCGCCGATCTTCTTCAAGAAGCTGTCCGGCCCCTTGTGCAGCAGGCGCGAGACATAGCTAGTCGAAGGGTCGCCACCGTTGGCCGGCTTGCGGCTTTCGATGACCTGCGCGAGGCGGGCGAGGGAATCGTTGGAACTCATGGTTCTTTATTTGTAGATGGATTCGGGGTCTTTCAAGACCGGATCGACAGGCGTCCAGGCGCCGTCCTTGAGCACGCTGAAGAAACAGCTGTGGCGGCCGGTGTGGCAGGCAATGCCAGGCTCGTGGCCGAGCTGGGTGACCTTGAGCAGCACCACGTCGTTGTCGCAGTCGAGGCGGATCTCGTGCACGGTCTGCACGTGGCCCGATTCTTCGCCCTTGAACCACAGCTTGCCGCGCGAGCGGCTGAAGTACACGGCGCGGCCGAGTTCGGCCGTTTTTTCGAGTGCTTCGCGGTTCATCCACGCAAACATCAGCACGTCGCCCGTGCCCTGCTCTTGCGCAATCACGGGCACCAGGCCCTGCGCGTCCCATTTCACTTCGTTGAGCCAGTTCATGGCGGGGATTGTCGGCGATTTGCCTGGCGGGCCCGTGCGCCCAGGGTGCAGTCTTGAGGTCATTTTGGCCCTTTGGGCGCTACCAGCATGCCCAAATAGCTATCAAAAAATGAGCAATCAGAAGCCACCGGGCTGCGGGCACGGAGCCCTTGACGCTGCCGCTGTGCCCGCTTGCACCCGCAGCACATTCATCCAAAAACAATAGCTAGAAATGCTTATCCAGAGCGCGGAGAAGCCGATTTTCTTTACTTACCGAGCGACCGTCAGGAAGACCCACTTGCGGTCCCAGTTCTTGCGGCCCAGGTACTTGATGGCGAAGGCGTAGCGGCCCGGGGGCAGGAAGTCCTGCGTGAGGGTTTCCTGCTGCGTCACCACCGGCTGGCCGTTGATGCGCACGCTGGAATTCGCCACCAGTTCCGACTCGCTCTCCAGGTCCCGACCATCCAGGGCATAGACGATCACGTCGGGCTCTTCCTTCTCGTCCCCCACATGGGGCAGGCCTAGGGCGGTGGCGCGGGTTGCCACGTCCAGCGCCTGGGCGCCCGGCACGGGCTCGCGCACGATCCAGTGCACATCGCGCACGTTGCTGTTGAGCGTTGGCAGCAGGGCCTTGAGCTTGTCGAATTCAGCCTTGTCGGCGATCACCTCCACCGGCTTGCCGCCGATGGTGGCATCAAAACACCGGCCAATGCGGTGCACGCAAGGCAGGCGTTCGGAAAAACTCGCGTACGACGGAGACGGCACCTGGGCCGCAGCGGGCAGCGCCAGCGCCGTGGCCACGCCAGCCAGCGCCAGCATCAGCGCCCGGTGCAGGCCTGCGAACGGCGCCCTCACAACCGCACCCTCACAACCGCACCCTCACAGCCGCACCCTCACAGCCGCACCCTCACAGCCGCACGGGAATGCCGCGCTCGGCCATGCGGGCCTTGGCCTGGCCCACGGTGTATTCGCCGTAGTGGAAGATGCTGGCCGCCAGCACCGCATCCGCCCCGCCCTGCTGCACGCCATCGGCCAGGTGGTCGAGGTTGCCCACGCCGCCCGAGGCGATCACGGGCACGCTCACCGCATCGCTCACGGCGCGGGTCAGGGCCAGGTCGAAGCCGGACTTGGTGCCGTCACGGTCCATGCTGGTGAGCAGGATCTCGCCCGCGCCCCGGCGCGCCATTTCGGTGGCCCAGGCGATGGCGTCCAGGCCGGTGTTCTTGCGGCCGCCATGGCTGTACACATCCCAGCCTTCGCCCACGGGCTGGCCGTTGGCGCCGATGCGCAGGGCATCTTCGGCCGAGCGTCGCTTGGCATCAATCGCGACCACGATGCACTGCGCGCCGTACTTGGCCGACACGGCGTTGATCAGATCGGGGTTGGCAATGGCGGCAGAGTTGAAACTGGTCTTGTCGGCACCCGCGTTGAGCAGCCTGCGCACGTCTTCCACTGTGCGCACGCCGCCGCCCACGGTCAGGGGAATGAACACCTGGCTGGCCACGGCCTCGATGATGTGCAGGATCAGGTCGCGCCCATCGCTGGTGGCGGTGATGTCGAGAAACGTGAGTTCGTCGGCGCCCTGCGCGTTGTAGCGCGCGGCGATCTCGACCGGGTCACCCGCGTCGCGCAGTTCAACAAAATTGACGCCCTTGACCACGCGGCCTCCAGTGACGTCGAGGCAGGGGATGATTCGTTTTGCGAGCATGTCGGTCAGTCAGCGATTCGTTGATGAGGCGCTGCCGAGGCCAGCAGACGCCGTGGAACTGGCTTCGCCAGGCCACTGGCGTCGTCCCCTGGGGGAAGCGGCGAAGCCGCTCGGGGGGTCAGCTGTTTCAGCCGTTCAACTCGTCGGCGCGCGCTTGCGCAGCGGCAAAGTCCAGGTCGCCGCTGTAGATGGCACGGCCGCAGATCACGCCTTCGACGCCCTCGCTTTCCACCGCGCACAGCTGCTCGATGTCGGCCATGTTCGACAGGCCGCCCGAGGCGATCACGGGGATGCTCAGCGCCTGGGCCAGCTTCACCGTGGCGTCGATGTTGATGCCCGAGAGCATGCCGTCGCGGCCGATGTCGGTGTAGATGATGGACTCGACGCCCCAGTCCTCGAATTTCTTGGCCAGGTCCACGACCTCGTGGCCCGTGAGCTTGCTCCAGCCGTCGGTGGCGACCTTGCCGTCCTTGGCATCCAGGCCCACGATGATGTGGCCGCCGAAGGCACTGCAGGCGTCCTTCAGGAAGCCGGGGTTCTTCACGGCCGCCGTGCCGATGATCACGTAGCGCAGGCCACCGTCGATGTATTTTTCGATGGTGTCCAGGTCGCGGATGCCGCCGCCTAGCTGCACGGGGATGTCGGAGCCCACCTCTTTCAGGATGGACTTGATGGCGCCGTAGTTCTTGGGCACGCCCGCGAAGGCGCCATTCAGGTCCACCAGGTGCAGGCGGCGTGCGCCCGCGTCCACCCACTTGCGCGCCATGGCGGCGGGGTCTTCGCCAAAGGTGGTGGATTGGTCCATATCGCCTTGCTTGAGGCGTACGCAGTGGCCGTCTTTGAGGTCGATGGCGGGGATGAGCAGCATGGTGGTGGGGTTCAGGGGATCGGCCAAATCTCGGCGCGGCCCGAACGGGGTGGTTGAGGAGGAAGGGTGGAGAAAAAAAGAATCAGGGATTCCAGTGCAGAAAGTTGCGGTACAGGGCCAGGCCATGTTCCGCGCTTTTCTCCGGGTGGAATTGCGTCGCAAAAATATTATCGCGTGCAATGGCCGCAGCGAACACGCCGCCGTAGTCGGCCTGCCCCGCGCAGTGGGCGGGGTTTTGCGGCACGGCATAGAAACTGTGCACAAAGTAGAAGTAGCTGTTGTCGGGCACACCGGCCCACACGGGGTGCACGGCCCCCGCGTGTTCCATCTGGCGCACCTGGTTCCAGCCCATCTGGGGCACCTTGAAGCGGCTGCCGTCGGGCTGGGTGCGGCCCGCCAGGTCGAACTTGCGCACCTCGCCGGGGATCAGGGAGAGGCCGGGGGTGTCGCCTTCGGCACTGTGGTCCAGCAGCATCTGCATGCCCACACACACGCCAAACAGGGGCTTGGTGGCGGCGGCTTCCAGCACCGATTCCTGCAGGCCGGATTCGCGCAACTCGCGCATGCAGTCGGGCATGGCGCCCTGGCCGGGCAGCACCACGCGCGCTGCGGCGCGCACATCTTCGGGGCGCTGGGTGACCACCACCGTCCAGCCCGTGCCCTGGGCGGCGGCCTGCACGGCCTGCGACACCGAGCGCAGGTTGCCCATGCCGTAGTCCACGACCACCACTGTTTTTGCTTCCATATTCATAGCTGCTAGCGCTTACCCATCGGGCGCAGAGGCCCGATTTGATTCATAAAAGTCACAAAGAACCCTTGGTGGACGGGATGACACCGGCCGAGCGCGGGTCCCGCTCCAGCGCCGCGCGCAGCGTGCGCCCGAACGCCTTGAAGATGGTTTCGCACTGGTGGTGGGCGTTGACGCCCTTGAGGTTGTCGATGTGCAGCGTCACGCCCGCGTGGTTCACAAAACCCTGGAAGAACTCGTACACCAGCTGCGTGTCGAGCTGGCCGATGCTGCCGGCCGTGAACTTCACATCGATGTGCAGGCCCGGGCGGCCCGAAAAATCGACCACCACGCGCGACAGCGCTTCGTCGAGCGGCACATAGGCGTGGCCATAGCGGCGGATGCCCTTCTTGTCGCCCACGGCCCGCGCAAACGCCTGGCCCAGCGTGATGCCCACGTCTTCCACCGTGTGGTGGCCGTCGATGTGCAGGTCGCCTTCGCAGTCGATGTCGAGGTCGATCAGCCCGTGGCGGGCGATCTGGTCGAGCATGTGGTCGAAGAAGCCGATGCCGGTGTGCAGCTTGGCCTGGCCGGTACCGTCGAGGTTGATGCGCACGTTGATGCGCGTCTCGGCGGTGTTGCGGCTGACTTCGGCGATGCGGTCGGCCATCGGATCAGGCGTGCCAGGGGCGTTGGAGGGTACGAGTGCGGAGGAAGTCATAGGGAGGCTTGCAGGGCGGCCAGCATCTGCGCATTGTCGGAGGCGTCGCCCACCGTGAGGCGCAGGCAGTTGGCCAGCAATGGGTGCATTGTAGAAACGTTCTTGACGAGGACCTTGCGGGTTTTCATACCGTCGTACGCACGGGCGGAATCCGCCACGCGGATCAGGATCATGTTGGCCTCGCTGTCCCAACATTTTTCAACACCGGGCATCTGCCGCAGGGCCGCCAGGACCTGGGTGCGCTCGGCGCGGATCTCGGCGGCCTGGGCGGCAAACACCTCGGCGTGCTCCAGCGCAAACAGCGCGGCTTCGCAGTTGAGCACGCTCACGTTGTAGGGCGGGCGCACCTTGTCGATCTCGCTCACAAACGCAGCGGGCCCGATGAGGTAGCCCAGGCGCACGCCCGCCAGGCCAAACTTGCTGAGCGTGCGCATCAGCAGCACGTGCGCGTTGCGCGCGGGCTCGGCGCGCATGCGGTCGATCCAGGTGCGGCTGGCAAAGGGCTGGTAGGCCTCGTCCATCACCACGATGCCGCCCTGTGCGCCTGCGGCGTCGATGATGCGCTGCACCGCGCCCTCGTCCCACAGCGTGGCCGTGGGGTTGTTGGGGTAGGCGATGTAGGTGATGGCGGGCTTGTGCTGGGCGATGGCAGCCAGCATGGCGGGCTCGTCCAGCTCGAAGTCAGCGGTGAGCGGCACGGCGACAAAGTCCAGGCCCTGCAGCTGCGCGCTCATCGGGTACATCACGAAGCCGGGCATGGGCGCGAGCATGGTGGCGCGCTGGCCCGTGCCGGGCTGGGCGCAGGCCAGGGCCAGCAGGGTGATGAGTTCATCGGAGCCATTGCCCAGCACCACGCCGTAGCCCTCGGGCATGCCGGCGTATTTGGCCAGGGCCGCCTTCAGATCCAGCAGCCGGTCACCGGGGTAGCGGTTGAGCGCCACCGCGCCCAGGCGCTGGCCCAGCGCGGCCTGCAGATGCGCTGGCAGGCGGAAGGGGTTTTCCATCGCGTCCATCTTGAGCATGCCGGTGGAGGGCTGCACGCCGTAGGCATGCATGGCGCGCACGTCGGGACGGATGCGGGCCAGGGCTTGAAGCGGGGAAGATGGAGCGGCGTTGGTCATTCGGTCGTGTCCAGTTCGTTGGGGGTGGTGAGAAACGGGTTAATCGGCCGCACAGCGTCCAGCGGCTGGTCGTGCGGCAGCGCCTCGGTGAGCAGATAGCGGCAGCCCTGCTGGTGGGCAGACGAGAGGATGAGCGCATCCCAGTAGCCCAGGCGGTAGCGGTCCTGCAGATCCCAGGCGCCGTCTACGGTGTACGAGTCCAGGTGCGGCGGCAGCCACACGCGCAGGCGGCGCACCTGGGCGCGCACCTGTTGCAGTACCTGGGGGCCGTCAAAACGCTGGATCGCCTGGTTGTACAGCTCGTTGAGCACCTGCGAGCTGATGCGGCCGCTGCGCGTCTGCCAGCAAAAGCTGATCCATTCACGCGCCCGCGCCTGGCGCTCGGCATCGCGGTCGTCCACGCTGGCGAGCAGGATTTCGGTATCGACAAAGATGGGGACAGTGGCCATGCGCTCTCCGCTGCTCAGCGCAGAAACAGGGTTTCGCGCGGCACATAGGGCCCGCTGGACGCGCCCCAGGACTCAAAGCCCAGCGCCTCGCGCATGGCCTGGGCGTAGGCGTCTTCCTGGCGCATTTTTTCGGCCAGCCATTCACCGAGCAGGCGCGACACGCTGCTGCCGCGCTTGGCGGCTTCCACGCGCACCCATTCGGCTACGGCGTCGTCCATGGTCACGGTGACGTTTTTCATGGGAGTTATATTACACGAACTTCGTGGAACACGAAGTTCGTGTTCATTTTTTAAAGAAAATCAGGCGGCCTGCCGCTGCCCCTGCAGCATGCGCGTGGCCATGTCGCCCACGGTGCGCAGCGCCTCCAGGTGCGCGGGCGACCAGTCGCCACCCACGCCGATGCGCAGGCAGTTGCGGAACCGCCCGCTGGTGCTGAACACCGTGCCCGGGGCGATCAGGATCTGCTGGGCCAGGCAGGCCTCGTGCAGTTGCACCGAATCCAGCGCGCGGGGCAGCTCCAGCCACAGCAGCAGGCCGCCGGGCGGGTCGCTCACGCGCGTGCCCTGCGGGAAATGCGCGGCAATCACCCGGCGCGCCTCGTCCATGCGGGCCGCCACACCCGCATGCAGCTGGCGCATGGCGGCCGCATGGCCCGCCTGGGTGATGAGGTCGGCCAGCGCCAGCTCCAGCACGGCCGACTGCCCACCCGCCTGCAGGTCCTTGATGGCACGCACCTTGTCCGTCCAGCGGCCCGCCTCCAGCCAGCCCAGGCGCAGGCCCGGCGCCAGCGTCTTGGAGAACGAGTCGCACAGCATCACATGGCCCGTGGTGTCGTACGACTTGACGGTGCGGCGCATCTCGTCCACCTCCGCCAGGTCGTTGTAGATCGCATCCTCGATCACCGCCATGCCGTGCCGCGCCGCCATCTGCGCCAGGCGCTTGCGCTCGGCCTGGGGCATGCAGCTGCCCAGCGGGTTGCTGAGCGTGGGCACCACCATCACGGCCTTGACCGGCTGGGTGTCCAGTGCAAGCTGCAGCGCATCCAGCGACAGGCCGTTGCGCGGGTGGGTGGGAATCTCCAGCGCCTTGAGGTGCAGGCCCTGCAGCACCTCCAGAAACGAAAAATGCGTGGGCGACTCCAGCGCCACCACGTCGCCTGGCTGGGTCACGGCGCGCAGGCACAGCGCAATGCCGTCCATGCAGCCCCCAGTGATCACGATGTTCTCGGGGTCCAGGCTGCAGCCCAGGCTGACGGCGTAGCGCGCCAGGGCGCGGCGCGCATCCACATGGCCCGCCGAGCTGGGGTAGGTGCACAGCAGATTGCGGTGGCGCTGGACCGCACGCACCACGGCGCGGCGCACGCGGTCGGGGTTGAACAGCTCGGGGCCTGGTGTGCCGCTGCTGAACGAAAGCATGTCCTCCGGCTGGTTGCGGCCCAGGATGCGCTGCCCCAGCCAGTCCACCGACACCTCGCGCGGGCGGCGCATGGGGCGCGGTGTGCTGGGCTCGGGCAGGCTCACCGGCCGCGCCGCCACAAAAAAGCCGGAGCGCGGGCGGGCCGTGATCAGGCGGGCATCTTCGAGCCAGTGGTAGGCCTGCACCACGGTGGTCTGCGCCACGCCGTGCTGGCGCGCCAGCTCGCGCACCGACGGCAGCTTCTCGCCGCGCGCCAACGTGCCGTTGCGGATCAGCTGCGCCAACTGCTCGGCGATCTGGAGATAAAGCGGAAGAGCGTCATCGGTGGCCATGGCTGCATTCTGTACTGGCAGCCAGGCAAATAGCCAGTACAGAGCAGATGCAGCCCATACAGTACAGATGACCAGTACAGCCGGTCTGTACTGGACCAGGTCCTGCATGCCTGTCCGTAGCGCCACGCGCGCCCTGGCCGCACAGTGAAGGCATGAACACGCTGCACACCCCCACCCCACCGTCGCCCACGCTCCCCGCCCAGCCTGCGGTGCCCCTCACCCTGCAATGGAAGCGCCAGCCCCTGCCGCCGCTGCAGGCCGTCCAGGTGCTGGACTTCCGCGCGGGCGAGATCGCCCTGCTCGAAGTCGAACAGGGCCGCGTCTGGGTGACTTGTGATGGTCTGCTGGAAGATTATTTTCTGGAAGCCGGGCAGCGCCTGTCGTTCACCGGCCCGGTGCGGCTGCGGGTGAGCGCCGAAGGCCACCGGCCTGCACGGCTGAGCTGGGCGCAGCACCGGGCAGTGGCAGGTGCTGCTTATCCGCCAACACCCTCTGCACCCGTCGCAGCCCCTCAGCCCAAGGCAACGGCACCCGCACAGGGCACCCTGCCCCGGGGCGCGATCAGCGCGGCTTGACCGGCGTGGTCAAGCGCATCTCTGCCGCCTGCGCGTGGGCCTGCAGGCCCTCGCCATAGGCCAGCTCGGCAGCGATTTTTCCAAGCACCTGAGCACCCGCCTCGCTCACCTCGATGAGGCTGCTGCGCTTCTGGAAGTCGTACACGCCCAGGGGCGACGAGAAGCGTGCCGTGCCGCTGGTGGGCAGCACGTGGTTGGGGCCTGCGCAGTAGTCGCCCAGGCTTTCGGAGGTGTAGGCCCCCAGGAAGATCGCCCCTGCGTGGCGCAGCAGCGGCTCCCAGCGGTGCGGGTCGGTGCTGCTCACTTCCAAATGCTCGGGTGCGATGCGGTTGCTGATCGCACAGGCCTCTTCCATGTCCTTGGTGAGGATCAGCGCACCGCGGCCGGTCAGGCTCTTGGCGATGATCTCGGCACGCGGCATGGTGGGCAGCAGGCGGTCGATCTCGCGCTGCACGGCGTCGAGGTAGGCGGCGTCAGGGCACAGCAGGATGCTCTGGGCCAGCTCGTCGTGCTCGGCCTGGCTGAACAGGTCCATCGCCACCCAGTCGGGCGGCGTGCTGCCGTCGGCCAGCACCAGGATTTCGCTCGGGCCCGCGATCATGTCGATGCCCACCGTGCCGAACACACGTTTCTTGGCGCTGGCCACGTAGGCGTTGCCCGGGCCGGTGATCTTGTCCACCTTGGGTACGGTGGCCGTGCCATAGGCCAGTGCAGCCACGGCCTGTGCGCCGCCGATGGTGAAAGCGCGGGTGACACCGGCCACATAGGCGGCGGCCAGCACCAGCTCGTTGCGCTCGCCCTTCGTCGAGGTGCCCTCGCCCGTTCCACCCGTCGCGACGCTGCCACGCACGGGGGTGGGCACAACCATGATGATTTCCTGCACGCCCGCCACGTGGGCCGGGATGGCGTTCATCAGCAGGCTGGACGGGTAAGCGGCCTTGCCGCCGGGCACGTAGATGCCCACACGGTCCAGGGGCGTGACCTTCTGGCCCAGCAGGGTGCCATCTTCATCCCGGTAGCTCCAGCTTTCGCCCGAAGCTTTTTTCTGCGCCTCGTGGTAGCTGCGCACGCGCTTGGCAGCGGCCTGCAGCGCGTCGCGCTGGGCCTGCGGAATGGCGTCGAACGCGGCCTTGAAGTCGGCCTGGGTCAGCTCCAGCGCCGCCATGTTGGGGGCGCTGAGGCCGTCGAAGCGGGCGGTGTACTCCAGCACGGCCGCATCGCCGCGCTTTTGCACGTCGGCCAGGATGTCGGCCACGCGCTGCTCGATGGCGGCGTCGGTGTCGGCAGACCAGTGCAGGCACTGCTGAAATTTTTTCTCAAAATCGGCATCAGCCGTTGACAGGTAAGCGGGGGCAGCTATTGATTTCATAGTCATTCTTCAGTCGGTGGCGTCGTCCGGCTGCGTGTTCTGCAGGTAGAACTCATGCAGCTTGGCCCGCAGCAGGGCTTTGTCGGGCAGTTGCGTCTGGTATTCAGCAATCAAGGCCGGCGAAGTGCTGCGGCTCAAAGCGTATTCGACCACTTCGTCGTCTTTGCTCGCGCACAGCAGCACGCCGATGGCGGGGCGCTCGTGGGGCTTCTTGACGTCGCGGTCGAGTGCTTCGAGGTAGAAGTTGAGCTTGCCCAGGTATTCGGGCTCGAAGCGGCCGACCTTCAGTTCGATGGCGACCAAGCTGTTGAGGCCGCGGTGGAAGAACAGCAGGTCGAGCGCGAAGTCGCGTCCGCCGACTTGCAGCGGGTATTCGCTGCCGACAAAGCAGAAGTCGCGGCCCAGCTCGATCAGGAAGTCCTTGAGCCTTGCGAGCAGGCTTTGGTGCAGATCTGCTTCGGCGTGGCCCGTGGGCAGGCCCAGAAATTCGACGACGTAGCTGTCTTTGAAGATGCCAGCCACATCGGGGTGAATTTGTCTCGCCAGTGCTGACACTTTTGTGGGATGAAGCACGGTGCGCTCGAACAAGGCGGTTTTGAACTGCCGCTCCAGCTCTCGGCTGCTCCACTTCTCCTGCGCCGCCAGGCGCAGGTAGAACTCGCGTTCTTCGGGCCGTTTGCTTTGGCCCAGAATGATGAGGTGGTGCGTCCAGGGCAATTGTGTCAGCAGCGCTGACACAATTTCGCGGGCGGGATAGGCCTCGTAGAAATGCCGCATCCTGAACAGGTTGCGGCGGGTAAAACCACGCAGCCCCGGCTGCGTTTGCGCCAGATACCCCGCCAGTTGTGCCACCACCCCATCGCCCCACTCGGCCGCGGCAATCTTGCGGCTGATGCGCTCGCCGATCTGCCAGTACAGCTCGACCAGCAGCGTGTTGACCGCCTGCACGGCCTGCTGCCGGCTCGCGGCGATCAGGCGCGCGATGTCAGCGAAATCGGCGGGCTGCTGCGGGACGCTCGTCACGGCGTTGGGTGGGGGCAGGGTTCAGTTTTTGGGAATAGCACCCGCAAACGCATCGATGATGCGCCGCAGCGGCGCCTGCTTGAGCTTGAGCGCGGCCTGGTTCACAACCAGGTAGGAGCTGATGTCCATGATGCGCTCGACCTCCACCAGATGGTTGGCCTTGAGCGTGTTGCCGGTGGAGACCAGATCGACGATCGCATCGGCCAGGCCGGTCAGCGGCGCCAATTCCATGCTGCCGTAGAGCTTGACCATGTCCACGTGCACACCCTTGGTCGCGAAGAAGTCGCGAGCGATGCTGGTGTATTTGGTGGCGACCTTCAGGCGCGCGCCCTGCTTCACGGCACGTTCGTAGTCGAAGTCGTTGCGCACGGCCACGCTCACGCGGCACTTGGCGATCTGCAGGTCCAGCGGCTGGTACAGGCCCTGGCCACCGTGTTCGATGAGGGTGTCCTTGCCCGTCACGCCGATGTCGGCACCGCCGTATTCCACATACGTGGGCACGTCGGTGGCACGCACCAGCACCACACGCACATTGGGCTGGTTGGTGGGCAGGATGAGTTTGCGCGACTTTTCGGGGTCTTCCAGCACCTCGATGCCGGCTGCGGCCAGCAGGGGCAGGGTTTCGTCAAAGATGCGGCCCTTGGAAAGCGCCAGGGTGATCATCATTTCATTTACTCCGATATTCGTCGTTTTGCCCTGCGCTCTTGAAACCGGCGCGCCGCAAGCGAGTGCCGCCGTGCAAGGGCCGCCCCGCCGCACTGGCGGCGTCCCCCTTCCCACGCGCAGCGTGAGAGAAGGGGGAAGCGGCGAAGCCGCTCAGGGGGTTGTTCTTCATGCCACTCGCTCGATGTCGGCACCCAGGCCACGCAGTTTGGCTTCCATGCAGTCGTAGCCACGGTCCAGGTGGTAGATGCGGTCCACCACGGTTTCGCCGTCGGCCACCAGGCCTGCGATGACGAGGCTGGCGGAGGCGCGCAGGTCGGTGGCCATCACGGTGGCGCCCGACAGGCGTGGCACGCCTTCGATGACCGCCACCTTGCCATCGGTCTGGATCTTGGCCCCCAGACGCACCAGCTCGTTAACGTGCATGAAGCGGTTTTCAAAAATCGTCTCGGTCACCGTGGCCGTGCCCTGGGCGATGCAGTTGAGCGCCATGAATTGCGCCTGCATGTCGGTGGGGAAGCCCGGGTATTCGGTGGTGCGAAAGCCCTGGGCCCTGAGCGTGGCGCCGCCCGGGCTCTTCACGCGGATGCCGCTTTCCACCGCCTGCACATCGGCACCGGCTTCGCGCAGCTTCTCGATCACAGCGTCCAGGTGGTCGGCGCGGCCATGGCGCAGCGTCACATCGCCGCCCGTGGCTGCCACGGCGCACAAAAAGGTGCCTGCTTCGATGCGGTCGGCCACCACGCGGTGCGTGCAGCCGTGCAGCTTGTCCACGCCCTGGATGCGGATGCGGCTGGTGCCGTGGCCTTCGATCTGGGCGCCCATGGCGATCAGCATCTCGGCCAGGTCCGAAATCTCGGGCTCCTGTGCGGCGTTTTCGAGCACCGTCTCACCCTCGGCCAGCGCAGCGGCCATGAGGAAGTTCTCGGTGCCCGTCACCGTCACCATGTCGGTGGTGATGCGCGCGCCCTTGAGGCGAGTCCAGCCTGCAGGCAGCTTGGCGATCATGTAGCCGTGTTCGACCACGATCTCGGCGCCCATGGCAGCCAGGCCCTTGATGTGCTGGTCCACCGGGCGCGAGCCGATGGCGCAGCCGCCGGGCAGGGACACCGTGGCCTCGCCAAAGCGGGCCAGCAGCGGGCCCAGCGCCAACACCGAGGCGCGCATGGTCTTGACCAGCTCGTACGGCGCCTCGGGCGTGTTCAGACCGCTGGCATCAATGCGCACCGTGCCGTCGTCGGCACGCTCGGCCGCCACGCCCATGTTGCGGATGAGCTTGAGCATGGTGCTCACATCCTGCAGCTGGGGCACGTTGAGAAGGGTCACGGGTTCGGCCGTGAGCAAGGCGGCGCACAACTCCGGCAAGGCGGCGTTCTTGGCGCCGGATACCAGCACCTCGCCCTGCAAGCTGCGTCCGCCGCGAATCAGGAGTTTGTCCATGTCAGATAACCAGAATATGAATAAAAATGGGCTCTACCGCGCGTCCATCATGCGCTGATAGCTATAAAAATATGAGCAATCAATACGGCGCGCTGCGCTGCGTACTTACTGCGCCTGCGCCGCCCACTCGGCGGGGGTGAAGGTTTTCATCGACAGCGCATGCACTTCGTCGGTGTGCATTTTCGCGCCCAGCGTGGCGTACACCCGCTGGTGGCGCTGGATGGCGCGCTTGCCCTCGAACTCGGCCGAAACGATGGTGGCGTACCAGTGGCGTCCATCGCCTTCGAGCGTGATGTGTTCGCAGGCCAGGCCAGCGGTGATGATTTCTTTGAGTTGGTCAGCGGTCATGTCAATTCCGAATCTTGTAGCCCGTGCGCAAGAGGTGCACGGCCAGCGCGCTCACGGCTAGCCAGGCGATGCCCACGATGCCCAGGCTGAGCCAGGGCGATGTGTCGCTCTGGCCGAAGAAGCCGTAGCGGAAACCGTCGATCATGTAGAAAAACGGGTTGAGGTGGCTCACGGCCTGCCAGAACGGCGGCAGCGACTGGATCGAATAGAACACGCCCGACAGGAAGGTCATGGGCACGATGATGAAGTTCTGGAACGCAGCCATCTGGTCGAACTTGTCGGCCCAGAGCCCTGCAATCAACCCCAGCGTGGCCAGCAGCGCCGCCCCCAGCAGGGCAAACGCCAGAATCCACAGAGGCGCCGCAAACTCGGGCCGCGCAAACGCCAGCGTGACTATGAACACGCCCAGCCCCACCACCAGACCGCGCACGATGGACGAACCCACATAAGCGCAGAACCACGCCCAGTGCGACAGCGGCGTGAGCAGCACAAACACCAGGCTGCCCATGATCTTGCTCTGGATGATGCTCGACGAGCTGTTGGCAAACGCGTTCTGCAGCACGCTCATCATCACGAGGCCGGGCACCAGGAAGGCGGTGTAGCTGATGCGGTCGTAGACCTTCACATGGTCTTCAAGCACGTGGCCGAAGATCAGCAGGTACAACACGGCCGTGAGCACCGGCGCGGCCACGGTCTGGAAGCTGACCTTCCAGAAACGCAGCACTTCTTTATAAAAAAGCGTCTGCCAGCCGGTCATAGCGCAACACCCTCCAGTGGAATGTTCGACACCGACGTACCGGACATCACCTGCAAAAACACATCCTCCAGATCAGGTCGGCGGATCTCCATGTCCTGCACCTCGACCCCGCCCAAGCGCAAGGCAGCCAGGTGGTTTTCAATCTCTGCCGCGTCGTGCGCAGGCAGTTGGACGATGCGGCCGGTGACACGCGCCACTGCGGACAGCGGAGGCGGCAGCACCGTGTCGGTCTTGAACTGCAGCACGCTGCCCGAAGCCGCCTTGAGCAGCTCAGACGTGCGGTTGAGCGCCACCACCTGCCCGGCCTTGAGCATCGCAATGCGGCCACACAGGGCTTCGGCTTCTTCAAGGTAGTGGGTGGTGAGCAGCACGGTGTGCCCTTCCTTGTTCAGGCGGGCGATGAAGTGCCACAGGGTCTGGCGCAGCTCCACATCCACGCCCGCTGTGGGCTCATCCAGCACGATGATGGGCGGTTTGTGCACCAGCGCCTGCGCCACCAGCACACGGCGCTTCATGCCGCCCGACAGCTGGCGCATGTTGGCGTTGGCCTTGTCGGCCAGGCCCAGGTTCTCCAACAGCTCGTCGATCCAGGCGTCGTTGTTCTTCACGCCGAAGTAGCCGGACTGGATGCGCAGCGCCTCGCGCACATTGAAGAAGGGGTCGAACACCAGCTCTTGCGGCACGATGCCCAGCTTGCGGCGGGCATCGGCATACTGGGCCTGCACGTCGCTGCCCTGCACCAGCACGCGGCCGCTGCTGGCACGCGCCAGGCCGGCGAGGATGCTGATCAGGGTGGTTTTACCGGCGCCGTTGGGGCCGAGGAGCCCGAAGAACTCGCCCTCCTCAATGTCCAGGTTGACCTGGTTCAGTGCCTGAAAAGGGCCTTTGGGCGTGGCAAAGGTCTTGGAGATGGCTTGGAAGGAGACTGCGGGCATGAAGCCATCGATTTTACGGCCTTGCCTTGAACCGCGTTGGTGAGGGGGCGGGCAGCAGCCTGTGCGCCCTCGGTGCCGAGACTCTAAACCTGCTTCAGGACACCGGCGTGAGCAAGGTGCCCACACCATACAAACCCGCCATGCCGCGCAGCGCCGTGGGCAGGCCCTGCACGGCAAAGGTCTTGCCCACCGAGAGCGCCTCGCGTCGGCATTCCAGCAGCACCGCCAGCGCCGAGCTGTCAAACACCGCCATGGCGCTCGCGTCCACCACCACCCCCGTCTCACGGTGCACACGCAGGCCCTGCAACAGCATCTGCAGGCAGGCCGTGGCCTGGCGGTGGGTAAGTTCGTGGGGCAGTACCAGCATGGCGGAATGGGTCACACCGCCTCAGCCTTTGGCCGAGGTGTTGGTCTTGTTGCGCGCCACCAGGGTCTCGATCAGGCCGTCGATGCCCTTGGCGTTGATTTCCTGGGCAAACTGGCCCCGGTAGGTTTCGACCAGCCACACGCCCAGCACATTGAGGTTGTAGATTTTCCAGCCTGCGCCGTCGCCAGGGGTCTTTTCCAGCCGGTAGTCGAGCTGGATGGGGTCGCCCCGGCCCACGATTTCGGTGCGCACCAGCACGTCCTTGTCTTCGGCCGCCGCCCGCAGGGGCTTGACCTGGATCGTCTGGTCGTTGACCTGGGCCAGCGCACCGGCGTAGGTGCGTACCAGCAGGATCTTGAACTCTTCCTGCAGGCGCTTTTGCTGCTCGGGCGTGGCTTGGCGCCAGCCGGGGCCCACGGCCGCAGCCGTCATGCGGCGGAAGTTGACGTTGGGCATGACGGTCTTGTCCACCAGCGCGATCACCCTGGACAGATCGCCGCCCTGGATGGCCTTGTCGGCCTTGACGGTGGAGAGCACATCGGTAGACAGGCGCTTGATCAGCGCATCGGGGGCTTCATCCGCTGCCAGGGCCGGTGCGGACAGGCCCAGCGACAGGGCCATGGCGGCAGCCAGGCTCAGGGCACTGCGCCCCAGGGTACGTCGGTTCATCATGTTCTTGGCTTTCATCGGTGCGGGCTGGTGCCCGTCAAATCATTGTGGTGGCCATGGCGGCCCCGCATGCGTCGCTGCAGTTGCGGGTTGCAAGCAAGTGCAACACGGGCCGCGCCTGCAGGCGCAGGGGCCCGGCGCCTCAGCGCGGCGGCTCTTCGGGCAGGACGCCGTTGCTGCCATCGCTGTCGTTCTTGTCGTCGCCATTGAACGGCGTACCTGCCTGCTGGCTGCGCACCTGCAAGAACACATCGCGCGTGAAGCTGTATTTGTCCAGCGCCGCGCTGTCGAGCACCGAGCTGGCACGCAGCAGGTTGGCCCGCGTGTCCACAATGCGCAGCGCATAGAGCGAATTGCGTGCCGAGACCGGGTCCACGTAGCTCACCACGTTGCCCTTCATGTCCACCGGCAGGGCCAGGGTGTCACGCACCGTGGAAGGCCCCAGGATGGGCAGCACGAGGTACGGGCCGGTGCCCATACCCCAGTAGCCCAGTGTCAGGCCGAAATCCTGCTTGTAGCGGTCGATACCCAGCTCGCTGGCAATGTCCAGCACACCGCCAATGCCCATGAGGGTGTTCACATTCACCCGCATGAACGTAGAGGCGGCGGCTTCGCCACGCAGCTGCAGCACGTTGTTCACAAACGACCACACATCGCCCAGGTTCGCAAAGAAGTTGCTCACCCCGGTGCGCACGGGCGCAGGCGTTACGTCCTTGTAGGCAATCGCCACCGGCTTGAGCACCATCGCATCCACATGCTCATTGAAGTTGGTCATGCTGCGGTTGTAGGACTCCAGCGGGTCGCGCGGATCGGGGTTGGCCACCGTGGCGCAGCCCGTCAGCAGCGCAGCACCCAGCAAAAGCCCCAGACAGGCCACCAGGCGCGCGGCCAAAGCCCCGCGTGCTGCGTGGGGGGGCGGAGTTGTATCGTGAGAGTTCGTCATTTTTTGCCACCTGTCCCAGCAGGTTTGCTGCCGTCTTCGGCCTTGCTGTAAAGAAATTGTCCGATGAGGTTTTCCAGCACCACGGCCGACTGGGTCGCCGTGACCATGTCGCCCGCCGCCAGGTTTTTCTCGTCCGCACCCGCTTCGATGCCGATGTACTGCTCACCCAGCAGGCCGCTGGTGAGGATCTTGAGCGAGCTGTCCTTAGGGAAAGCGTAGCGGTTTTCCATCGCCAGCGTCACCCGCGCTTGGTAGGTCTTGTCATCAAAGGTAATCGCCTGTACCCGCCCCACCACCACACCGGCGCTGCGCACCGCCGCCTGGGGCTTGAGGCCGCCAATGTTGTCAAAGCGCGCCGTGATCTGGTAGCCCGGCTGGAAGTTCAGGGTCAGCAGGTTGGCCGACTGCAGCGCCAGAAACACCAGCGCCACCGTGCCCAGCATCACAAAGAGCCCCACCCAGAAATCGTTTTTTGAACGTTGCATTGTCTTGGATTCCTTCCCGCGCCAGCTTCGCCAGCGTCAGATACTGAACATCAGGGCCGTGAGCACAAAGTCCAGCGCCAGCACCGCCAGGGACGCCATGACCACCGTGCGTGTGGTGGCGCGCGAAACGCCCTCGGGCGTGGGCTTGGCCACAAAGCCCTGCAAAAGTGCCACAAAGGTCACGGTGAAGCCGAAGACCACACTTTTGAGCACGCCGTTGCCCAGGTCTTTCCAGACATCCACCCCGCCCTGCATCTGGCTCCAGAAGGCCCCGGGGTCGATGCCGATCATGAGCACGCCCACCACCCAGCCGCCGATGATGCCCACCGCGCTGAACACCGCCGCCAACAACGGCATGGTGATCACCCCGGCCCAGAAGCGCGGCGCCAGGATGCGCTGCACCGGGTCCACGGCCATCATCTCCATAGCGCTCAATTGCTCGCCCGCGCGCATCAGGCCAATCTCGGCCGTGAGCGAGGTGCCCGCGCGGCCCGCAAACAGCAGCGCCGTGACCACGGGTCCCAGCTCGCGCACCAGGCTCAACGCCACCAGCAGGCCCAGGGCCTCGGAAGACCCATAACGCTGCAGCGTGTAGTAGCCCTGCAGCCCCAGCACAAAACCCACGAACAGGCCCGACACCGCAACGATGGCCAGCGAATAGTTGCCCAGAAAATGGATCTGGTCGCGCACCAGCCCGGGCCGCAGAAAGGTCGCCCCGGCCAGCCGCAGCAGCCGGAAAAACAGGCGTGCGCCCCAACCAATGTCCGCCAGTTGCTGGCGCACGGCAAAGCCCACATCCGAAGGCTTGTACCAGCTCATGAACTGCGCCCTCCCGCGGGCCCAAAGTCCTGGGCAGGGTCTGGCGACGGGTAGTGGAACGGCACGGGCCCCGCAGGCAGGGCATTCACAAACTGGTGCACCAGCGGGTCGCGGCTGGCGCGCACCTCGTCGGGCGTGCCCTGGGCCGCCACCACGCCCTCGCCCAGGATGATCACGTGGTCCGCGAGCCGGAAGGTTTCCTCCAGATCGTGCGAAACGATGATGCTGGTCAGGCCCATGGCGTCATTGAGCTGGCGGATCAACTGGGCCGCCGTGCCCAGCGAGATGGGGTCCAGGCCCGCAAAGGGCTCGTCGTACATGACCAGCTCCGGGTCCAGCACAATCGCGCGGGCCAGGGCCACGCGGCGGGCCATGCCGCCCGATATCTGGCTGGGCGCCAGATCGCGCGCGCCACGCAGGCCCACGGCATGCAGCTTCATCAGCACCACGTCGCGGATCAGGGCTTCGGACAGGTCGGTGTGCTCGCGCAGCGGAAAGGCCACGTTCTCGAACACGCTGAGGTCGGTGAACAGCGCACCGAACTGGAACAACATGCCCATGCGCCGACGCGCTGCATACAGGGCAGAAACATCCATGCGCCCCACGTCCCGACCATCAAACAGCACCTGGCCGCTCTGGGCCTTCTGCTGCCCGCCAATCAGGCGCAGCACCGTGGTCTTGCCACCGCCCGAGGCCCCCATGAGCGCCGTGACCTTGCCCCGTGGCACCGAGAGCGAAACGTCGCGCAGGATGGCGCGGTCACCGTAGGAAAAGGTGACGTTGCGCAGTTCAGCGAGGAAGGACGGCTCGGGCATGCAAGAAAAGGGTTGGTGGAAATCCGGGACCTGCGCACGCAGCATCCAGCACGCCCCCGGGGGAAGCGAGCCGCGATGGTAGCCGAAGACACAAACATACATTCACGCATGTTTGTAAAAATTGGCACGGGGCGCGGTGGCCGCAGCGGCCCCAAGACAGAGGCAACCCCGAATTGACAGGACTCCCGATTGTGCCAACAAAGCACATGAGCAGCGGGCCCCATGGTTTTACCCCGGAAGTCACAGGGTGGCCCCGTAGCAAAAAGCCCCAAAAAAAGCGGCGCCACAGGCGCCGCTTTTGCTTGAACCCGTTGCAGGTGATCAGCGGGGCAGGTCCGAGTAGCCCATGAGGAACTCGTCCACCGCGCGCGCGGCCTGGCGGCCTTCGCGGATGGCCCAGACCACCAGCGACTGGCCCCGGCGGATGTCGCCAGCAGCAAACACCTTGGGCACGTTGGTGGCATAGCCGCCATCGAACTCGGTGGTGGCGCGGGCGTTGCCACGGGCATCCTTGTCCACGCCAAAGGCGTCAAGCACGGCGGCCACGGGGCTCACAAAACCCATGGCCAGCAGCACCAGGTCGGCCTGATAGTGCTTTTCGGTGCCAGCGATCTCGACCAGCTTGCCGTCCTTGAACTCGACCTGCACGGTGGTCAGGCTCTTGACCTTGCCCTTCTCGCCCGTGAACTCCTTGGTGGAGATCGCGAACTCGCGCACGCAGCCTTCGTCGTGGCTGGAGCTGGTGCGCAGCTTGAGCGGCCAGTAAGGCCAGGTCAGGGGGCGGTTTTCCACTTCTGGGGGCTGGGGCATCACCTCGAACTGGGTCACGCTGGCCGCGCCATGGCGGTTGCTGGTGCCCACGCAGTCGCTGCCGGTGTCGCCGCCACCGATCACGATGACATGCTTGCCCGTGGCCAGGATCTGGCCCTTGAGCTTGTCGCCCGCATTGACCTTGTTCTGCTGGGGCAGGAACTCCATGGCGAAGTGGATGCCATCGAGGTCGCGGCCGGGCACAGGCAGGTCGCGCGATTGCTCGGCGCCACCGGTGAGCAACACGGCGTCGAACTCCTTGTTCAACTGCTCGGGCGTGATGGTTTCCTTGGCCCAGTTGGTGACCTTGGAATCCTTGCCCAGGCCGTCCTTGGCGGCGCCCACAAACACGCTGGTGCGGATGACCACACCTTCGGCTTCGAGCTGCTTCACGCGGCGGTCGATGTGCGACTTCTCCATCTTGAAGTCAGGGATGCCGTAGCGCAGCAGGCCGCCCACGCGGTCATTCTTTTCAAACAGCGTGACGCTGTGGCCCGCGCGCGCCAGTTGCTGGGCTGCGGCCATGCCTGCGGGGCCCGAGCCCACCACGGCGACCTTCTTGCCCGTCTGGTGCTTGGCGGGGCGGGGCTTGACCCAGCCCTCTTCCCAGGCGCGGTCGATGATCGCGTGCTCGATGGACTTGATGCCCACGGCGTCGTCGTTCACGTTGAGCACGCAGGCTGCCTCGCACGGTGCAGGGCAGATGCGGCCCGTGAACTCGGGGAAGTTGTTGGTGCTGTGCAGCACCTCGATCGCGCTCTTCCAGTCCTGGTGGTACACCAGATCGTTGAAGTCCGGAATGATGTTGTTGACCGGGCAGCCGCTGTTACAGAACGGTGTGCCGCAGTCCATGCAGCGCGCGCCCTGCACCTTGGCCTGGGCGCTGTCGAGCCCGATGACAAATTCCTTGTAGTGCTTCAAGCGCTCGGGCACGGGCTTGTAGCCCTCTTCGATGCGCTCGTATTCCATGAAGCCAGTAGTTTTTCCCATGACGGTGTCCTTGTCTATGAATGCTGTGCGAAGGTCTGCGGCGGGGCCTTACTTGGCCGGTGCCGCTTCTTTTTTGGGAGCAGCTACCGCAGGTGTAGCGGACTCTTCCAGCACTTTTCGCTCATAAATTTCAGACAGGGCACGTTTGTACTCGGTCGGGAAGACCTTGACAAACTTGCCGCGCGATGCCGCCCAGTTGTCCAGCAGTTCGCGCGCGCGCTTGCTGCCCGTCCAGCGGTTGTGGTCCTCCAGCAGCTTCTTGAGCTGGGCCTCGTCGGTCTGGCCGCTGTGCCAAATCGAACGTGGCACTGTGGCTTCTTGCTCCGAGGCGGGCAGGATGCGCTCCAGCGTGACCATGGACATGTTGCAGCGCGTGTCGAACTGGCCATCTTCGTCGTAGACATAGGCGACACCGCCGCTCATGCCCGCCGCAAAGTTACGGCCGGTCTTGCCCAGCACCAGCACGGTGCCGCCGGTCATGTATTCACAACCGTGGTCGCCCGTGCCTTCCACCACTGCCGTGGCACCCGACAGGCGCACGGCAAAGCGTTCGCCGGCCACGCCGCTGAAGAAGGCCTCGCCCGTGGTGGCGCCGTACATCACCGTGTTGCCCACGATGGTGTTGCGCACCGCGTCGCCCCGGAAGTCGATGCTGGGGCGCACCACCACTCGGCCACCCGACAGGCCCTTGCCCGTGTAGTCGTTGGCATCGCCGATCAGGTACAGCGTGATGCCGCGTGTGAGGAACGCACCGAACGACTGGCCGCCCGTGCCTTCGAGCTGGATGCGGATGGTGTCATCCGGCAGGCCCTCAGGGTGGGCACGCGTCACGGCCCCGGAGAGCATGGCGCCCACAGAGCGGTTCACGTTGCGGGCCACTTCGATGAACTGCACGCGCTCGCCCTTGTCGATGGCGGGCTTGCTGCGCTCGATGAGCTTGCGGTCCAGCGTGTGCTCGATGTTGTGGTCTTGCACGTCCACATGGAAGCGCGGCACATCGACAGGCACATTGGGCTGGGCAAACAGGCGGCTGAAGTCCAGGCCACGTGCCTTCCAGTGCTCCAGGCCCTGGCGGGTGTCGAGCAGGTCGGTACGGCCGATCAGGTCGTCGAACTTCTTGATGCCCAGCTGGGCCATGATCTGGCGCACTTCTTCGGCGATGAAGAAGAAGTAGTTCACCACATGCTCGGGCTTGCCCGAGAACTTCTTGCGCAGCTCAGGGTCCTGCGTGGCCACGCCCACGGGGCAGGTGTTCAGGTGGCACTTGCGCATCATGATGCAGCCTTCCACCACCAGCGGAGCCGTGGCAAAGCCGAACTCGTCCGCGCCCAGCAGCGCGCCGATGGCGACGTCGCGGCCGGTCTTCATCTGGCCGTCGGCCTGCACGCGGATGCGGCCGCGCAGGCGGTTCAACACCAGGGTCTGCTGGGTTTCGGCCAGGCCGATTTCCCACGGACCGCCCGCGTGCTTGATGGACGACCAGGGCGATGCACCCGTGCCGCCGTCATGCCCGGCGATCACGACGTGGTCGCTCTTGCACTTGGCCACACCGGCGGCGATGGTGCCCACGCCCACTTCGGACACCAGCTTGACGCTGATACCGGCGTGTGGTGCCACGTTCTTCAGATCGTGGATCAGCTGGGCCAAATCCTCGATGGAGTAGATGTCGTGGTGCGGCGGGGGCGAGATCAAGCCCACACCGGGCACGCTGTGGCGCAGCTTGCCGATGTAGTTGGAGACCTTGCCACCCGGCAGCTGGCCGCCTTCGCCGGGCTTGGCGCCCTGGGCCATCTTGATCTGGATCTGGTCGGCCGACGACAGGTATTCGGCCGTCACACCAAAGCGGCCCGAGGCCACCTGCTTGATGCGGCTGCGCAGCGAATCGCCGTCCAGCAGAGGCAGATCGACTTCGACGTTCTCGGCGCCGATCACGCTCTTCAGGGTGTCGCCCTTCTTGATCGGGATGCCCTTGAGTTCGTTGCGGTAGCGGGCCGCGTCTTCGCCGCCCTCACCGGTGTTGCTCTTGCCGCCGATGCGGTTCATGGCCACAGCCAGCGTGGCGTGCGCCTCGGTGGAGATGGAGCCCAGCGACATGGCGCCGGTGGCAAAACGCTTGACGATGTCCTTGGCAGGTTCGACCTCGTCGATCGAGATCGCCTTGGAAGGATCGATCTTGAACTCGAACAGGCCGCGCAGCGTCATGTGGCGCTTGCTCTGGTCGTTGATGATCTGGGCGTATTCCTTGTACGTGTTCCAGTTGTTAGCGCGCGTGCTGTGCTGCAGCTTGGCAATCGCGTCCGGCGTCCACATGTGGTCTTCGCCGCGGGCGCGCCAGGCGTATTCGCCACCGGCGTCCAGCATGGTTTCGAGCACAGGGTCATCACCAAATGCGGCCTTGTGCATGCGGATGGCTTCTTCAGCGATCTCGAACACGCCGATACCTTCCACGCGGCTGGCGGTGCCGGTGAAGTACTTGCTCACGGTTTCCGTGTTCAGGCCGATGGCCTCGAACAGCTGGGCGCCGCAGTAGGACATGTACGTGCTCACGCCCATCTTGGACATGATCTTGGACAGGCCCTTGCCGATCGCCTTGACGTAGTTGTAGATGGCCTTGTCGGCCGACAGGTCGCCGCCCAGGTCCTTGTGCATCTCGGCCAGGGTTTCCATGGCGAGGTAGGGGTGCACGGCCTCGGCGCCGTAGCCCGCCAGCACGGCAAAGTGGTGCACTTCGCGCGCCGTGCCGGTTTCGACCACCAGGCCCGCCGTGGTGCGCAGGCCTGCACCCACCAGGTGCTGGTGGATGGCAGACAGCGCCAGCAGCGCGGGGATGGCCACTTGTGTGGCGCTCACGGCGCGGTCGCTGATGATCAGGATGTTGGCACCGCCCTTGATGGCGTCCACGGCCTGTGCGCACAGCGAGGCGAGCTTGGCTTCCACGCCTTCACGGCCCCAGTCCAGGGGGTAGGTGATGTCGATGGTCGCGCTCTTGAACTTGCCTTGCGTGTACTTTTCAATGTCGCGCAGCTTGGCCATGTCGGCGAAGTCGAGCACGGGCTGGCTCACTTCGAGCCGCATCGGTGGGTTGACCTGGTTGATGTCCAGCAGGTTGGGCTTGGGGCCGATGAAGCTGTTGAGCGACATCACGATGGCTTCGCGGATCGGGTCGATCGGCGGGTTCGTCACCTGGGCGAACAGCTGCTTGAAGTAGTTGTACAGCGGCTTGTTCTTGCCCGACAGAACGGCCAGCGGGCTGTCGTTGCCCATGGAGCCGATGCCTTCTTCGCCGTTCTTGGCCATGGGCGCCATCAGGAACTTGATGTCCTCCTGGGTGTAGCCAAAGGCCTGCTGGCGATCCAGCAGAGGCAGGTCAGCGGCCTGGGGTGCAGCGGCCTGGGCACCGGCTTCGATGCTGTCGAGCTTGATGCGCAGGTTCTCGATCCACTGCTTGTAGGGCTTGGTGTTGACAACGTTGGCTTTCAGCTCCTCGTCGTCGATCATGCGGCCTTGTTCCAGGTCGATCAGGAACATCTTGCCGGGCTGCAGGCGCCACTTGCGCACGATCTTGTTCTCGGGCACGGGCAGCACACCCGACTCGGAACCCATGATGACCAGATCGTCGTCGGTGATGCAGTAGCGCGATGGGCGCAGGCCGTTGCGGTCCAGCGTGGCGCCGATCTGGCGGCCGTCGGTGAACACGATAGAGGCGGGGCCGTCCCAGGGCTCCAGCATGGCAGCGTGGTATTCATAGAAGGCGCGGCGGCGCTCGTCCATGGTGGTGTGCTGCTCCCACGGCTCGGGGATCATCATCATCACGGCCTGGCTGATGGGGTAGCCGGCCATGGTCAGCAGTTCGAGGCAGTTGTCGAACGTGGCGGTGTCGGACTGGTCGGCGAAGCTGATGGGGTAGAGCTTTTGCAGGTCGGCCGCGAGCACGGGCGAGGCCATCACGCCTTCGCGCGCCTTCATCCAGTTGTAGTTGCCCTTGACGGTGTTGATTTCACCGTTGTGCGCCACGTAGCGGTAGGGGTGGGCCAGCGGCCACTCGGGGAAGGTGTTGGTGGAGAAGCGCTGGTGCACCAGGCCGATGGCCGAAATGCAACGCTCGTCGGACAGATCCTTGTAGTACACGCCCACCTGGTCGGCCAGCAGCAGGCCCTTGTAGACCACGGTGCGGCTGGACATGGATGGAACGTAATATTCCTTGCTGTGCTTGAGCTTGAGCGCCTGGATGTTGGCGCTGGCCGTCTTGCGGATCACGTACAGCTTGCGCTCCAGCGCGTCCTGCACGATCACGTCGTTGCCACGGCCGATGAAGACCTGGCGCAGGATGGGTTCCTTCTTGCGCACGGTGGGGGACATGGGCATGTCCACATTGACCGGCACATCGCGCCAGCCCAGCAGCACCTGGCCTTCGGCCTTGATGGCGCGCTCCATCTCCTGCTCGCAGGCCAGGCGGGAGGCGTGCTCCTTGGGCAGGAAGATCATGCCCACGCCGTATTCGCCAGCGGCGGGCAGCGTGATGCCCTGCTTGGCCATCTCTTCGCGGTACAGCGCGTCGGGGATCTGGATAAGGATGCCCGCGCCGTCGCCCATCAGGGGGTCGGCCCCCACGGCGCCACGGTGGTCGATGTTTTCCAGGATCTTCAGGGCCTGCGTCACGATGTCGTGGCGCTTCACACCCTTGATGTGGGCCACAAACCCGAGGCCGCAGGCGTCGTGTTCGTTACCCGATGAATACAAACCGTGTTGTTGCAGATGCTGGATCTCGGCAGCCGTGGTCATGGCGCACTCCTCATATTTTTCGCAGGGAGTGGGAGATTAGTGCATTGCAACATGATTTGGCAAGCACATTAATTAGGGTCAGATTCCTTTTAATAACCTAGCATCTCAGTTTGATATTTTATTAGGGACATATCAAGTTAAATAGCAATAAAGCCAATACAGAAGCGCGAAGAAGCCTATTTTTCCTCTGA
The DNA here is from genome assembly GCF_001633105.1 of Acidovorax sp. GW101-3H11. GTDB lineage: Bacteria > Pseudomonadota > Gammaproteobacteria > Burkholderiales > Burkholderiaceae_C > Acidovorax. The sequence continues at coordinate 17,217 of NZ_LUKZ01000008.1, read as the reverse complement.
TTTTTTCACGCTCTTTGGCCGTCCGGCCTGCCCCGCCACCACCCGGCGGGGTGTCTGTTTTTGCAACCCCTCGATGAAATCTGCGTCGCCCAGGGCCCATCCGCTCAGGGCCGAAGCCGTGAGAGCCGCCTGCTCCTGCGAGCCGATTCCCGCCTGCACCAATGCGGCATAGGCGGCCTCGCGGGCAAATGGCGTGTTGCCCAGCGCCCAGTACAAGGCATGGGGCGTGAGCAGGCGGTCGTTGCGTACACCCCGCCAGTGGGCGTGGCTGGACCAGAGGTAGTCCGCCGCATTCGCCACCAGCCCCGCCCTCACCGGATTCAGGTCCAGGTACACCATGCAGGGCAGCAGGTACTTGTCGGGCTGCAGCACGGTGGACCGGTAGCGCCCTTCCCACAAGGTGCCGGTGCGCGCATGGCGGCGGTTGAAATACTGCACATAGCGCCGCCCCACCGCCTGCATCATCTGGGGCAGCGACTCCGCCAATGAGGGGGTGACCAGCAGATGGAAGTGGTTGTCCATGAGCACATAGGCATGGACAGCCACCCCGTGCTGGAGCGCGTTGTCTGCCAGCAAGGCGAGCATGGTGTGGAAGTCTTCGCCGTCCTGAAATATGGGCTGGCGGTTGTTGCCACGCTGGATCACGTGGTGCAGGTGGCCTGGCAGGGTCAGGCGTGGAAGGCGGGCCATGGGTGAGGGTCGATGGAGGCAATGTGCGCCATCATAGACCCGTCCCCAATTTCAAAACCTCCGCCACGCTGCCGCGCCGCTGAGACACGGGTGACGCAATCAGCCCGCAGCAGCAGCCTCTGTCACGTCGGCAGCCACCGCCAACCCAAAACGGGGCCCCAAGGCGCTCTCCAGCCCGAACTCGACCAGGATGGCGCGCAAGCGCTCAGCCGCGCTGCGCTTTTTCTGCCCGGTGTAGCGGGCGATGATGAGTTCGTTCTTCATGCTGTGCTCCCAACCCACCAACTCGGTCACCGTCACCTGGTAACCGCTGGCCTCCAGGTACAGGCAGCGCAGCACATTGGTCACCTGGCTGCCGAGTTCGCGGGTGTGCAGCGGGTGCCGCCACAGCTCGGCCAAGGGCGTGCGCGCCAGCTGCAAGGCCTTGCCCTGGCGCAGACAGGCGGCCATCTCGGCCTGGCAGCAAGGCACCAGCACCATGGCGCGGGCTTTCTTTTGCAGGCCAAAGGCAATGGCATCGTCGGTGGCCGTGTCGCAGGCATGCAGGGCCGTGACCACATCGATCTGCAAAGGCAACTCGTCGGCTGCCGACGATTCGGCCACCGACAGGTTGAGGAAGGACATGCGGCCAAAACCCAGCCGCTGCGCGAGCAGGCGAGATTTGTCGACCAGCTCAGCCCGGGTCTCGACGCCATAGATATGGCCATGCCCCAGGGCCTTGAAATACAGGTCGTACAGGATGAAGCCCAGGTACGACTTGCCCGCGCCATGGTCTGCGAGGGTCGGCCCACTGCCGTCGGCCGAAAGCTCCGACAACAACGGCTCAATGAAGTTGAACAGGTGGTACACCTGCTTGAGCTTGCGCCGCGAGTCCTGGTTCAGCCGCCCCTCGCGCGTGAGGATGTGCAGCTCCTTGAGCAGCTCCACCGACTGCCCGGGCCGCAGCTCGGACAGCTCTGCAGCCTGGGCATTGGCCTGGGACTGTTGCTTGCGGATCGCCCCACCGGCTCCGCGCGGCGAGGGGGATGGTTTCTTCTGCGTCATTGCGCACGCCCTCCCTCGGACTGCACCGCCCCAGGCCCCGCCACGTGCGGCCCCACATCCAGCGCCAACCAACCCTCCATCCCCAAGCCCTCCAGCACCTCCATGTTCCGCTCAAAGATGGCTTCCGCCTCAGGGAACACCTCCACGGCCCGGTCGATGCTGTCTTCGCGCAGCAGATGCAGCGTGGGATAGGGTGCACGGTTGGTGCAATTGGTCACGTCGTCCACCTCGGTGCCCGCAAACTGGAACTGCGGGTGGAAGCTGGCGATTTGCAGGGTGCCGTCCAGCCCCAGGGTCTCCAGCAGATCCTCGGCCTCACCGAGAAAGTCATTGAAATCCAGGAAATCCTGCAAGCAGTGTGGCAGCACCAGCAGCGTTGTGTCGCGCACCTCGGCAGGCATGCCCTGCAGGGCCAGAAGCTCTTCACGCAACAACGCCAGCACAGCAGCGGGGTTGTCGGTCAGCGCCACCGCGTAGTGGACCTGCCCCTTCACATGCACGCCCTTGGCGAACGGGCACAGGTTCAGCCCGATCACAGCCTTCTCCAGCCAGCGCACGGTGTCATGGATGAACGGGGCTGCGGGATCGAGCGCGCCCATCGGGACGATGGAGGAAGTGGAAGTCATAGGCGCGCTGGCAGGCACGGTAAAAAGGGGCCTGATTTTACCGGCGCCACGCCACGCCGGGCGGCAGCGTCATCCGCCCAGCAGACGCCGCCCCGTCAACCGTTCATGCTCACGCGCAGCAAAGCGGTCCGTCATCCCGGCAATGAAGTCGGCCACGGCGCGCGCGCGCGCCGACGCGTCCCCCGCCAGCGCCTGCTGCGCAAACGCCGCCTTCATCTCCTGGGGTGCGGCCACATAGGCCGCAAAAAGGTCCCGCACAATGTCCTGGGCCCGCCCCGTGGTCTCCATCACCTGCGGATGCCGATACAGGTGGCGGAACAGGAACTGCTTGAGCGCCTTGGAGCGCTCACGCATACCGTCGCTGAACAACACCAGCGGAGGGCACTGGCGGACATCGTCGGCACTGGCGGGCGCATGCTCACGCAAGGCCAGCCGGGTGGCATCAATCACGTCGTACACCTGCGCGCTGAGCATGCGGCGGATCGCCTCAAACAACAGACGCCTTTGCAACGATGGCTGCGCGAGATCCGGGTGCTCGGCCTGCGCCGCAGCCCGGTACGCGTCAAACAGGGGAACATCGCGCAACTGCGCCAAAGTGATCAGGCCGGACCGCACACCATCGTCAATGTCATGCGCGTTGTAGGCAATCTCGTCGGCCAGGTTGCACAGCTGGGCCTCCAGACTTGGCTGCTCCCGGCGCAGGAAGCGCCCGCCTACACCACCGGGCTCGGCCGCCTCCAACTGCTCGGCATGTTGACGCGAACAATGTTTGAGGATGCCCTCCCGCGTCTCAAAGGTGAGGTTCAGGCCGTCGTACTGGGGGTAACGCTCTTCGAGCCGATCCACCACACGCAGGCTTTGCAGGTTGTGCTCAAAACCCCCAAACCCGGCCATGCAGCCATGCAGCGCATCCTGCCCCGCATGCCCAAACGGCGTGTGCCCCAGGTCATGGGCCAGCGAAATCGCCTCGACCAGGTCCTCGTTGATCTGCAGCGACCGCGCAATGGACCGCCCGAGCTGCGCCACCTCCAGCGAGTGGGTCAACCGGGTGCGGAACAAATCCCCCTCGTGGTTGAGGAACACCTGCGTCTTGTAGACCAAGCGCCGGAACGCCGTGGAATGCACGATCCGATCGCGGTCCCGCTGGTACTCGGTGCGCGTAGGCGCGGGCTGCTCCGGGTAACGCCGCCCCCGTGTCTGCGCGGGGTGTGAAGCGCAAGGCAAAAGGTCAGAACTTTGAATCAAAATCGAGGCCTGCGCGCTTTGGATATACGTTATTAGCTACACATTAGATAGCAAACAGCAAGCTAACCACGTCAACCACAACAGGCGTCAATGACCTCTCGCACCAAGGCATCTGGGGCAGCCCGTACCACGGCCTTGCCCGGCCCATCAATCAGCACAAACCGGATCTCCCCGCCTTCCGACTTCTTGTCGATGCGCATCAACTCCAGATAACGGCCCGCGTTGTCCGCCGCATCCAGAACAGGCCCCTTTGTCGGCAACCCCGCCCGCGCAATCAGCGCAGTGAGCCGCTCCACAAACGCAGCGTCCACCAACCCCAGTCGGCGGGACAGCTCGGCCGCCATCACCATGCCAGCAGCCACCCCCTCCCCATGCAACCAGACGCCATACCCCATGCCCGCTTCGATCGCGTGGCCAAAGGTGTGCCCGAAATTGAGAATGGCACGCAGGCCGGTTTCTTTTTCGTCCTGGCTGACGACCCACGCTTTGATTTCGCAGCTGCGACGCACCGCATGCGCCAGGGCAGCGCGGTCGCGGGCCATCAAATCTTCGATAGAGGACTCCAGCCAATCCAAAAAATCGACATCGGCAATCGGCCCATATTTGATGACCTCCGCCAATCCGGCGCTGAGTTCCCGCAACGGCAGCGAATCCAAGGTGGCAAGGTCACACACGACAAGCCGAGGCTGATAGAAGGCCCCAATCATGTTCTTCCCTTGCGGATGATTGATGGCCGTTTTCCCACCTACGGAAGAGTCCACCTGAGCCAGCAGGGTAGTGGGGACCTGCACAAAAGGCACACCCCGCATGTAACTGGCGGCAGCAAACCCCGTCATATCACCAACCACCCCGCCACCCAGCGCAAAAAGCACGGTCTTGCGGTCGCAGGCGTTCGACAGCAGGGCGTCAAAAATCAGTTGCAGCGTCTCCCAATTCTTGTATGCCTCACCGTCAGGTAAGAGCACTTCATGAACTACAGGGAAACGGCTCTTGATTGCCGAGCGCAGAGTCGCTGCATACAGCGGCGCAATGGTTGTGTTTGAAACAATCAGCGCAGCATGAGCGGAAGGCAAGCCCTCGAAGGTAGTCGCAGCATGGAGGGAACCCTCACCAACAACGATGTTGTAGCTGCGGCCTTCAAGGTCAATAGAAACGCACTCTTCGCGAGAAGACATATCAGGGCTCGGCTCCGTTGGTGTGAAAGGCGCCTGGACTCTCCCTCGGCACCTCTGGACTATGGCTGCACATTCTAGGACAGCAGTCCACCCTATATGAGACAGCGTCCTCTTTTGATCACGTGCGCAACCCCATGACCAGCACCTACCAGACATGAGATAGCAATAAAAAAGCCCCGCTAAAGACTCAGCGGGGCTCTATATGAAATTGCTTTGGTAGAAGCCAAAGCAATCGTTTTCTGCTGGACTACGGTGTAACCGTAATCGACACTTGACGGGTCACCGACTCTGCGCCGCTCTTTACTGTTACAAAGAACAGATATGTACCTACAGGAGTGGCTGCAGTTGACGTGATCAGGCCGTTTGACCCTGCGTTAGCAGAAGTAAGCCATGCAGGCAACCCAGCAAAGGTCCATGTGTAACCTGCAACCGAATCACCACCGGAAGCAGAGAACGCATATGCATAACTCGAGCCCAAGCTCACCCCAGGCAATACGCAAGGAGTGTTTACATCTCCTGTGCAGCCGGTGATATTGAAGACAATAGGCTCAACTAGAGCGCCAACCACCGTAATGGTAACGTTTGTGGCTACGCTGCTACCGTTAGCATCGGTCACGATCAACTGAACTTGGTAGTTGCCCGGGTTGTCTTTCACTGTACCCACCAGAAGCCCAGAGGCGTCAAGCGCCAAGCCCTTTGGCAAAGTACCCGTGTACGACCAAGAGTAAGGCGCTACCCCACCATCGGCAATGAGACCTCGAATATATGAGCGTCCGTTAGGGACAGATATCGTCGTCAGATCCTTGTATGCCAAGGGGCTATTTGGAATACCCGATACAACAGGCACCAAATGCAATGACGTCACAGGATCCTGAATTCCATTTGTGACGTCATTATCAAAACGATCCGTCACATATTGAAGAATGATAGGCCCAATATTCGATCCACTTGACAATGATATCTGCCCAATACCCCCAATAGTTTTTATCTGCAGCACCGATCCGGATTGGGCCCCAGAAATCAACCGAGCACCATCCGCCGCACTACCTAGCGGAAGAATACTCACCTGGAGATTCGCCGCAGCAGTCGAACCCGGAATCGGCTGGTTGGCATCATCCATTATGAAAGCTTGAATACCAACATTATTTCTGACCAAGTTGGTATTATTTTTAGTACCTAAATAAGCGGGTGCCTGAGTAACCCCCAACACACTTGCCGGCTTGCCTGTGGATGCTCCGACAACAATATCCACAGAAGCGGAGGAGACCTGCAAATCGCGTGGATTCGTAACAGTGCAAGTTACACGCGCCACACCGGCCTGATTCTTGGAGTGGAAATGAAAAGACGCACCTCCAGAATTTGCCCCCAAAGTGATAGAGCGATATGCCAAAGGCACACCGTCTTTCTCGTGCGCAGGATCCCCATCGAGATAGTACAACGAGCCAGAGTCCAGTCCTTGCGTAACATTGCAAGCAAAAATATCCTTCCCCCCCTGAATAGCAGAACCACCTTCGCGAGCATCGACATAGAGAGTCGTAGTGAAAGGCGCGTTAGCCCCCAAAGCAGCAGGCTGATTGGCAATATTAATGGGCAATTGCGTCTTTGCAGCGCGCAAAGAAATCGTATAAGCCAGCTTTGAATCGCCGCCACTACCACCGCCCCCCCCGCATGAAGCGAGCACAAGGGCTACCCCTGTTAATGCAAATTTAATCCATGAACGCATATCAACCTCTCCTTATCAACTACTTGGCAGACGCCTTATCCGACAAAACTTTTGGAGTAATAAAAACCAGCATCTCACGCTTCGTGGATTCTTTAGTTCTATTCTTAAAAAGATTACCTACAACCGGAACATCTCCGATCAGCGKTATTTTACTCTCTTGATTCGTTTCTTCCATTTCGAAAATACCGCCAATAACAACAGTTCCACCATTCTCTATAAGAATCTGCGTCTTTACATGCTTTGTATCAATGGCAACACCTTGCTGCGTTGTTTCACCACGGCTATCCTTATTCACGTCAAGATCCAGAATGATATTTCCCTCTGGCGTTATTTGTGGAGTCACCTCCAGTTTAAGGACAGCTTTTTTAAAAGCTAACGTGGTTGCACCATTCGGAGCAGTCACAGCATATGGATACTCAGTACCCTGTTCAATAACTGCCTTGGTTTGATCAGCAGTAATAATTCTAGGACTTGAAACAATTCGCCCCTTTCCATCTGCCTCCATCGCAGACAATTCGAGCGTGAGGAATCGGTTCGCAGCAGAATTAAAAATAGACAAGGCAAAACTACCCACACTGCTTACGTTCGAGAGGCTTGCTGGAAGGTTTACAAAATTCCCATTTGTGTTTGTAGTTCCGCCTGCTCCGCTCGAAGCGACAGCATCGCTATAGGATGAACCAAATGCAACTCGATTATTACCACCGATCCCATAGCCCCCATCCCCCCCTCGATTAGCGCGAAGGTCTGAGCCTCCTAGACGGACCCCCAAGGAACGCCCAAAAGAGTCTCTGGCCTCAACAATGCGTGCTTCAATTAACACCTGCCTCACGGCCACGTCTAAACTAGCGAGCAGAAGCCGCACCTCTTCCAGTTTGCTTGGGGTGTCCGTCACAAACAACTGATTAGTCCGCGGCTCAGAAATTGCACTACCACGCTCGGAAAGAAAACGAGTTCCAACACCACCACCACTAGTCGGCGAAGTAGTCAACTGCGTAAGAATATCACCAGCTTTGGCATAGTTCAACTGGTAGGCTTGGGTTTTCAAAGGCTCAAGCTTCTGTATAGCCTGCGCTGCCTCAAAATCCTTTTTTGTACGCGCATCGATTTCGTCTTTCGGGGCAATCCAAAGTACCGACCCCGTTTTTTTCATACCAAGGCCTTTTGCATCCATAATAATTTGGAGTGCTTGATCCCAAGGAACATCCTTAAGTCGCAACGTAAGGGCTCCTGTTACGGTATCTGAAGTCACAATGTTAAAATTCGTAAAATCGGCAATTACCTGGAGCAGTGATCGAACTTCAATATTCTGAAAATTCAACGAAAGCTTTTCACCAGAGTAACCGGGGCCTTGCGTTAGCTTACTCAAATCCACCTTTTTTTGCCGAATCTCAACAACAAATTGACTATCACTTTGATAAGCACTGTGCTCCCAATCACCCGCCGACTCAATGAGCATGCGGACACGTTCCCCTATTTGACTTGCTGTAACAGCCTGTACGGGCGTACCGAAGTCCGTGACATCTAGACGACGCCTGATCCCTTCAGGTAGTGATGACCGCATAAACTCCACGACAATCCCTTTAGATTGCTGCTGAAGATCAACCCCTACCTGGTTATTCGCCAAATTAACGACAACCCTACCCGATCCATCTGCTCCACGGCGAAAGTCGACATCCTTCAACGGCAATACATCTCCATTCTGCGAGTCCGAGAAATGGACAATCGAAGGAGCCACTCCAGAAGCCGTCCCTGCGACTGACTCTAGCGATAAGATCAAGGTCTTACCCTGGATATCAGTACGATAGGATGTTGCAGATTTAAGATTCAAAACAATGCGAGATCTCTCACCGGCTTGCACCACATTAACTGATTTCAAATTACCTAAATTTACTTCGTAGACTGATTTTCCAGTAGCGTTTCCGACCCCTTGGAAATCAAGCGCAACACGTGCTGGGGATTGTGTTGAGAATCCTGTCGGAGCCACAGCAAGCGGCTCATCAAAATCAACCCTCAAAACCTCCACCCCCCCCTGGATGCTTGCAGAAATTGAGTTAATAGCCCCTTGCGCAGTTGCACCCAAGGAAATAACTGCAATAGAAACGCCTACAGCAGCAATACGGCAGTAATTCACAAAAAAGCCACTACGATGTTTCATTTTTTCCCCTCTTGCAGGTCAAGCGATACTGGGCGCTCCATCCAGTCTCCAGCTGCATCCTGCGCAATTTCACGCAGCTGTATCGACGTTTCAGTTATCTTAACGATCTTTCCATAATTTTGCCCCAGATAACTTCCGACCTTTACTTGGTAAATAAGATTATCAACCTTTAACAGCGCAGTAGGAGTTCCCGTTTTATTGAGACTGCCTACCATCGCCATTGCATCCAGCGGGAATGACTCAAGAGGTTCTTTACGCCGCGTCATCTCAGGCGCAATCAACGCAGCATTGGAGGCAATTTGAGTAGAATCCCGACGCAGGGCTTGCGTCAGCTTCAACGGGTTAAATGGCTCAACCGCGCCTCCTTGCGAGTAAGATTCAGGTATAAATTTCTTAGGTTCTGTAAGTGGCGTTACATTGGGTTTTGTATTCGCGCGCTGATCAGCTATCCAAAGACGCAGTTCATCTTCACCCGAGGGCAAGCAACCAGCAAGAGCAGCAGATAAAAAAAACATGAACAAGCTTTTTACGGAATTCCTCATTTGGCGCCTCCCGCCTTCTTTTGAGCCTGTATTTCCTCAGGATCCAAATACCTAAAAGTACGGGCAGTCGCATCCATCACTAAGCCATCACGAGCACCAGGCGCTATCACAATATTATTCAACGTCACAATGCGTGATAAGTGGGCAATATCTGATGCAAAAGCACCTATATCGTGATACTTTCCTGTCACACGAATCGAAATTGGCAACTCAGCATAATAATCTTTAGCAACAACCTGTCCCGGCCGAAAAAGCTCAAACTGCAAACTCCGACCAAGCCCGGCTTGATTGATATCAGACAACAATGCAGCCATCTCGGCTTTACTAGGCAGTTGCTTCTCGAGCTGAATAACATACTGCTGAATCTGCTCTCTTTGCTTTTTCAACGCATCTAAACTCACGGCCTTGACCAGTTTTTTCTGGTAGTCGACCCGCAACGCAACCTCTTTATTTCGCTCACCCTCTAGCTCTGCCTCATAGTCCTTCAAAAATGCAAACCACAAAACCGTGGCTACCGCTCCTGCGATAAAAAGACACAGCAGCGCTTTGGGAAAAACTGGCCATAGTGATGGATCTTTGGTGTCCAGATTCTTGAATTGCCGTTGAACTATGTCCATCTGCTCGGCAAAGCTAATAGATTTTTCTTTCTTATTAGCCATATCACTTACCTCCCGACGATGCTGCAGAAGCACTAGCCGCCGCCATCGTCTTCTGAGCTTCACTCGCGCGCACCAACTGGAATTTCAGATTAAATGAGGAAACTCTCCGTTGGTCACGCTGACTCAAAGAGACCGTATTGGCTGTGATTTCGCTCAGCTCTGGCTTGTCTAGCCACGGGGTATTCGCGGATAGGTTGCGCAGCAACTCCGAAACACGTTCATTCGATTGAGCCATGCCCTGCATGGTGATCGTTTGCCCAGTTTGCCCAATCGCTGTGATATACACCCCATCTGGCATTTGCTTGACCAACTCCGTCAAAAGATGGACTGGCAGATTTCGGTCAGATTGAAGATCTTCGACAGCCTTTTGGCGTGCGCGCAGAGCAGCAATCTCATCCTCGATGGATGCAATTTCTTTGATCTGTTCCTCGAGCACTTTAATTTCCTGTTGCAGGAAATTATTCTTGGCCTGCTGATCAGTGATCATCATCTGAAACCACCAATAGATGGCGCCAGCAATCACCAAGCCGAGAAGGAATGAGGCAAACATCGTGGCCTGGAAGGCCTCTTTGCGGCGCTTCCGCGCCTCCTCTCGGTGGGGGAGTAAGTTAATCAGAATCACTGCAGGAACCTCCGCATAGCTAGGCCGCAAGAGGTCAAATAGGATGGGGCTTCACGCACCATCTTTTTGAGCCGGACGGAACTTCCGATCTCCATCCCATCAAACGGATTGACCGCGCTGCAGGCGAACCCCGTCTGCTGAGTCACTGCCTCGGTGAGCCCGGGCAAAGGAGCAGACCCCCCAGCGAGCATGATGTGATCAACACGGTTGTGTGGCGTGCTGGTGAAGAAGAACTGCAATGCGCGGCCAATTTCTTGGGCCATGCTATCGACGAAAGGACGAAGAACTGCAGCCTGGTAGTCTTCAGGAAGATCACCGTTGCGTTTCTTGCCTTCGGCCTCTTCCACCGAAAACCCATATTGGCGCACGATCAATTGCGTCAATTGAGCGCCGCCAAAAGCCTGGTCACGGTCATACAGGACCTCCTCGTTCCGGATGACCTGCATGCTGGTAGTCAGCGCGCCCACCTCGAACAAGGCCACCATGGCATCAACGCCTTTGTTGGGGAGCGCCTCAATCAAACGCCCCGCAGCCAAACGCGATGCATGGGACTCGATATCGACCACCACAGGCTTCAAGCCCGCAGCCTCCGCCAAGCCCTGCCTGTCCTGGACTTTTTCGCGCCGTGAGGCGGCAATGAGCACATCCACATCACCAGGCGCATTCTTGCTGGGCCCGATCACGCAAAAATCCAGACTCACTTCGTCGAGCGAGAAAGGAATGTACTGATTGGCTTCGGACTCGACCTGGACCTCAAGCTCCTGCTCCGTCATGCCGCCCGGAAGGGTGATCTTTTTGGTAATGACGGCAGATGGCGGCAGCGCCAGAGCGACATTTTTTGTCCTCGTTCCGCTCTTCTTGACGAGTCTGCGCAGAGCGTCAGCGACCTCGTCGAATTTTTCGATGTTGCCGTCCGTGATCCAGCCGCGTTCCAGCGGCTCGATGGCGCAACGCTCCAGAACCAGACCGCCTGCCTTATCACGCCCCAACTCCACCAGCTTGACACTGGAGGAACTGATGTCGATTCCCAGCAGCGGAGCAGACTGGCGACTGAACAAAGACCCCATTGAGATCAAGATTGGTCCCCTGTAACTTGCCAAAATGAGGCAACAAAACTTAACACTTCACATGAATGCTATCAGTAAGATAGTTCTCCAGCAAAGATTTTTCCCGTTGTAACGCCTGCGGAGCGTTGCCAAAAGCAGACGAAATTTCGGCGCTCGGCAATACCGTTCAACAAGGATCGCGCACCTTTCGGCGGCACCGGAATGGCCCGAATTTGAGATTCCAGGGAAGTCTGGGCAGACATTTTTATAATGGGCGGCCTTACCCTTTCGGAGCGATATGCCGCCCTCCCCCTCGAAGTCGTCCGACAAGTCGGACACATCCTCCGCCCGCCCCCGCTCCACCTGGCTTCGCTGGCTTCTTCGCATCACGCTGTGGATGGCTGGGTTGGCGACAGCTGCGGCGGTCGGACTGGCGCTGGTCATCGCGGTGGCGCTCGCCGTGGCCTACCCCAACCTTCCCGACATCTCAGACCTGGCCGACTACCGGCCCAAGCTACCGTTGCGCGTCTACTCCGCAGAAGGGGCCTTGCTGGGTGAGTTTGGCGAGGAGCGCAGAAACCTCACACCGATCGAAGACATCCCGAAGGTGATGAAGGACGCTGTGTTGGCCATTGAAGACGCTCGCTTCTTCCAACATGGCGGCGTGGACTACAAAGGTGTGGTGCGCGCGGGCCTTGCCAATTTGGGCCGTGTGAAAAGCCAAGGGGCATCGACTATCACAATGCAGGTGGCACGCAATGTTTATCTGTCGTCAGAAAAAACATTTACCCGCAAAATTTACGAAATCTTACTAACATTCAAACTGGAGCACTTACTGACCAAGGATCAGATTCTTGAGATTTACATGAATCAGATTTTCTTGGGCAATCGGGCTTATGGTTTTGCCGCAGCCTCCGAGGCCTATTTTGGCAAACCGCTGAAATCTCTGTCCATTGCAGAGGCCGCAATGTTGGCAGGATTGCCCAAGGCCCCCTCGGCCTACAACCCCATCAGCAATCCCAAGCGCGCCCGAGTCCGCCAGCAGTACATCATCGAACGGATGGAAGAGAACGGATTCATCACCGCGCAACAAGCGGCCGAAGCCAAGAAGGAAGAACTGAAGATCCGCACCGGTCCCGACAACACACGGGTGCACGCGGAGTACGTTGCCGAAATGGCCCGCCAGCTGATCTTCACGCAGTACGGCAATGAGGCTTACACACGCGGCCTGAACGTGTACACCACCCTGAATGCCGCAGAGCAGGAGGCCGCGTACAGCGCCTTGCGCCGAGGGATCATGGACTATGAGCGGCGCCAACAGTACCGGGGCCCCGAGAAGTTCGTGGCCTTGCCCAACGCCCCCCAGGAAGTCGAGGATGCGATTGACGACGCCTTGGCCAACCACCCGGACAACGGCGACGTGCTATCAGCCGTGGTGCTGGAAGCCACGCCGCGCAAAATCCTTGCAGCGCGGGCCAACGGGGACACACTGGAGATCACCGGCGATGGCCTCAAGCCTGCGCAGTCCGGGCTGAGCGACAAGGCCCCCCCCAACATCAAGATCCGCCGGGGTGCGGTGATACGCGTGGTCAAGACACCCAAGGGTGCCTGGGAGATCACGCAACTGCCGGAGGTCGAAGGCGCCTTTGTAGCCCTGGACCCCCGTAACGGTTCCATCCGCGCTCTGGTGGGGGGCTTCGACTTCGACAAGAACAAGTTCAACCATGCCGCACAGGCATGGCGCCAGCCGGGCTCCAGCTTCAAGCCGTTCATCTACTCTGCCGCCCTTGAAAAAGGCTTCACTCCGGCCACTGTCATCAATGACGCGCCGCTGTTCTTTGATGCTGGCGTGACCGGTGGCCAGCCCTGGGAGCCCAAGAACTACGACGGCAAGTACGACGGCCCCATGAGTATGCGCACGGGCCTGGCCAAGTCGAAGAACATGATCTCTATCCGCATTCTGCAGGCCGTAGGCCCCAAGACGGCACAAGAGTGGGTGGGGCGTTTTGGCTTTGATCCTGAAAAACACCCCGCCTACCTGACCATGGCGCTGGGAGCAGGCTCCGTCACACCGCTGCAGATGGCGGCCGCCTACTCGGTGTTTGCCAACGGCGGCTATCGCGTGAACCCCTGGCTGATCACCAAGGTCACGGACCACAAGGGCCGGGTAATTTCCGAGACCACACCGCCGGTGACCAGCGAACAACCTCGTGCGATTGAGGCCCGCAACGCTTTTCTGATGAACAGCCTGCTGCAGGAAGTCACCCGCTCCGGGACGGCGGCCCGCGCCCAGGCGACGCTCAAACGCCCCGACCTGTACGGCAAGACCGGCACCACCAACGACTCGGTGGACGCCTGGTTTGCTGGCTACCAGCCCACCATCGCAGCCGTCACCTGGATCGGCTACGACACGCCCCGCAACCTGGGCAGCCGCGAAACCGGTGGCGGGCTCAGCCTGCCCGTGTGGATCAGCTTCATGGAGCGCGCACTCAAGGGTGTCCCCGTGATGGAGCCCACTGTGCCTGCTGGGGTGGTCAATGTGGGTGGCGAGTGGTTCTATGACGAGTACGCCCGCAGCGCAGGCGTGTCGAGCGTGGGACTGGAAGACCAGCGCTCCACGTCTCCGGCGGTCACCCCCCAGGCACCACCGCCTTCTGAAGAGCGCAGCCGCATCCTGGACCTGTTCCGCAACTGACCGCGCACCGCCTGCGCAACGCGCTGCGCTGACGCGGTGGAGCGCAGGCGACTTCTCCGCCCGTGTACGCAAAACAGGAGGCGGAGCCCGACCGACGCTCAACGGGCGTCGGTCGCTCGGCTGGGGCTGCCGCCTACAGGGCGGCAAACTGCAAAGGCAACCCGGATTGCTGCGTGGCATCCCGGCTCAGGCACGCGAAGAACTCTCCCGCACCCTTGGTGTCCTGCCATGCACTGCCATCAAACCGGTAGTGGTAGCCCCCCGAACGGGCGGCCATCCAGACCTCGTGCAGAGGCTTTTGCAGGTTGATGACGATCTGGCTGCGGTTGGGAAAGGTCAGCGTCACCATGCCGCCCGACCGCTGAGCGTCCACATCGGCATCCGTGGTGTCGTTGATGCGATCACAGCTGCGCTCGACGGCAAGCAGCAGTTGTTCGGCGTGGTCCATGAATTCGAGGTCGGTCATTACAATACTCAACACACTAAAGCTGCTAATTTTAGCGCAGTGAAAGATCAAACCATCTCTTCTCTTCATATATGCGCGCCCTCACCTTTCTATTTTTTACTTTGACTTTTTCGTTTGCCGCAAAAGCACAAAGCCCCAGCGATTTGGCATATACGCGCTGCGCCGAGACGAAAGGTCCTCTTGAACACATCATTGCAGCCTGCACGGAATCACTTAAAGAAAAGCAGCTAACCACTCGCAGCCGTGCGCGCATACATGCTATAAAAGGCAATATATACAAAGAAAATGGATTGTATGAAAAGGCGATTGCCGAATACGAATTTTCAATTGCAGTAGATCCAAAGTACCAATATGGCTACAATGGCCGCGCCGTTTCTCGGGCCAAATTCGGCGACATAGATAAGGCATTCGACGATTTCAATAAAGCCATTGAACTAGATCCAAAGAATTCTATCTTGTTCAGCAATCGCGCCCACTGGTATTCCGAAATTGGCAGTTTCGAAAAATCTTTGTCTGATTACAACAAAGCCATCGAATTCGCCCCCATGAATTCAGACAACTACTATCATCGCGCGATAACCCTTACCTCAATGAATCGCATGGATGATGCCATTGCGGACTACACCAAGGCGATACAAATCAATCCAAAATATCACCAGGCCTATTTAAATCGCGCCACGCTAAGAAGCAACCCAAATGATAAATTAGCAGACCTTAATTCGGCCATCCTCATTTGGCCAGACTTCCCATTGGCTCTATCGCATCGAGGGTATGGATTTAATGATTTAAAACAATATGACAATGCAATTGCCGATTTTGATCGGGTTCTCCAGCGATTTCCTCGGGATTACTATGCATTGAAGGGGCGAGGTTGGTCCTGGTTCCGAAAGGGTGATCTAGACAAGGCCCTTGCTGATCTCAATGAGTCCATCAGGCAGAATCCAAAATCATCTGATGCCTATTTGGTGCGCTCTCATATTTGGACGGCCAAAGGAGATAGCGATCGCGCCCAGTCTGACGTGAACGAGGCTCAGCGGCTTAAAGGCAGCAAACAGTGACGGTTGCCTGCTGATCACTAGTAGCAGCTTTTTAGAATCGTGGAGATTCTCAGCCGTCGAAAAGTACAATTTGCGCATGTTGAAAGCTCCCCAAATTCTAGTCAGGACACTTGTCCTTGCTGCCAGTGCGGCGGCCCTGCTTGGCTGTGGACAGCGGGGGCCCCTGTACCTGCCGACGGGGCCTGCCGCGGGACAGCGCGCTACGCTGCCGGAAACGCTCACGCCCAGCAGCGGCGCGGGCCCAGCGCAGGCGCCTGCTGCCGCAGCCTCCACCCCCCGCTGACGCCGCTGGGGCAACGCCCCGCCGCCATGGGGCGCCAATGCAGCACCGCTTGATTTCGATCAAGTACAAACCCTAGGGGCACTCGTACAGTCTGCGCTTTATTGCACCGCAGGATGGCCATGGCCCTGGAACTCTACCGCGACAAGAATCACGCTTGCCTGATGTTCACCGACCTCATCGAGGAGGACGGCCAAGCCGTGCAGGCCAATCAGTTTTTGATCGTTGACGACGACACGGGCGCCATCATCGACCCGGGCGGCAACCTCGCGTTCAACGAGCTGTTCATGGGAATGACCAAACATTTCCCGCCCCACAAGCTCTCGTACCTGATTGCGTCGCACGCCGACCCGGACATCATTGCCTCGCTCGACCGCTGGATGACAAGCACCAAGGCCAACCTGGTGATCTCGCGCGTGTGGGAGCGATTTGCGCCGCACTTCACCAAGGTGGGCAAGACCGAGAACCGCGTGATCGGCGTGCCCGACGGCGGCGGCCACCTGCCCCTGGGCCGCCACGAGCTGGTGCTGCTGCCCGCGCACTTCATGCATTCCGAAGGCAACTTCCACTTTTACGATCCGGTCAGCCGCATCCTGTTCACGGGTGACCTGGGCGTGTCGATGATGTCGGGCGCCGAGGCCCGTGTGCCGGTGACCGACCTCAAGGCGCACATCCCGCGCATGGAGGGCTTCCACCGCCGCTACATGGTGTCCAACAAGATCCTGCGCCTGTGGGTGCGCATGGTGCGGCAGCTCGATATCTCCATGCTGGTGCCGCAGCATGGTGCCCCCATCATGGGCAAGGAAGCCATCAACGACTTCTTTGAATGGATCGAGAACCTGATGTGTGGCATTGACCTGTTTGATGACCGGGCCTACCAGATCCCCACGGCGCACATCGACCCCGTGACCCGCCAGATGCGCCCTGCACTGCGGGCCGTGAACGCATAAAGCGGTGTCATTACAAGGAAAAATGGCCGTCTCCGCGCACTGGGCAAGCGAAGATAGCTATCAAATATATAGCAAACAATCCGCAGCGCCAAGGCAATCGCATCTAAACCCCTCCTCAAATCAGAGCGAAACTGTGGCGTTCGATCACCCGATTCACGTCCCATGACCCTGCTGCAGCACCTGCAACTCATCCCCGACCCACGCCTTGCGCGCACGCGCCGCCATGAACTCCAATCCATCC
>NZ_LUKZ01000007.1 GCF_001633105.1 Acidovorax sp. GW101-3H11 | reverse complement strand
GGCTGGCCGACCTGACCGGGCAGAAGGTTCTTGATGCGTTCCCATTGAGCATCAAGTAGGGCGTATCTTTTACTCACGGCCACCACATGGGGCTGCAGCAGGCTCTTTCAACCATGTAGGGGCTTTGATTGATGACACGCCCTAGTAACCCGGGCGCCACATTGGTGCTGCCCGATCGCATGATCGACCTACCTCCACGCTCGCGCAATGAGGCACTGGCCTCGCTGATGCGTCGCATGCGCATGTGCGAAGAACAAGGCAGCGGGCTGGACAAGGTGGTACAGGCCTGCGAGGTATTTCAGTTGCCGGCCCCGCTATTCCGGACGGAGGGCGACGCAACGCAGGCTGTGCTTTACGGGCCACGCAGTTTTGCCGAGATGACGCAGGACGAGCGGATGCGCGCTTGCTATTTCCATGCGGTACTGAAATTCCTCAGTGGTGACAAAATGAAGAATGCCAGCCTGTGCTCCCGATTGGGCATTGCCACAAAAAACGCAGCCCAAGCGACTGCAGTGATCAATCGAGCGCTGGACGCAGGCCTGATCCGGGTGGCAGATCCGGATCACCCCAGAGCAGGTTATGTTCCGCATTGGGCTTGAAGCTTCTTGATCGGGTTTTGATCTATCCGGACAAGCGAACCACACAAGAGCACACGATTTCTTATAAATCAATAACTTACAGGAATTTTCGGAAGTTATTTTTCTTGATCGGGTTTTGATTTAACCGCTGCGCCCATCGCATAAGCAAGGTTGCACCCGGCACAAAGCGTATAGAGCCGCGCCCGGCCAAGCAAAGCCGTTGAGCGTGCTGCCCACGTTGGCAAGCGAGGCAATCGACCGGGTGAGTCGAGCTTGTGGGTATGGCTTGGGGGCTAGCCCCGCAGCGGAGGCCGTTTCGCCCACAGTTCAATGCGCTCGCCCGCAGCGCAGGCAGCCACCAGCTCCGCAAACCGTGCCTCCCGGGTCGCATCGCGCTTGGCGGATGTGACCCAGTGCAGCATGCTCTTGCGGTAGCTGGGCGGCGTGGATTCCTGAAAGAACCGCCACGCGGTCTTGTTGCGCTGGAACGCGCGCTGCAGTGCCACCGGCAGCTCGGCCACCCCCGCCTGCTCGTGCGAGTAGATGGCCGACTTGCCTGCTTTGCGGTGTGCGAAGGCCGCGAGCCCCGCAGGCGTCATGCGGCCTGCCGCCTGCAACTGCTCCATCTTCGCGATGTTGACCGCGCTCCAGATCGACGACGGCTTGCGCGGGGTGAAGCGGATCGAATACATGTGCTCGTCGATGCGCCGCCGGATGCCATCGATCCAGCCAAAGCACAGGGCTTCGTCCACCGACTCCGACCAGCCCATGCTGGGGCGGCCCGAACCCACTTTGTAGAAGCCCACCAGCAGCTCTGGCGCGCTGGCGGCATGGCGCTCCAGCCACTGGCGGAACGCCTGTGGCGTGGCAAAGAAGGTGGGCGCGGGCGGCTGGGTCATGGTGCGGCAAACGTCCTTCCGTCTGGCCTTCTTTCTGCCGACTGCAGCTGGCACACAGGTCAGGCCACCATGGCGTCGTGCACTGGCTCGGCACGTGGCCCCAGCGGCACCACGCACAGCGTTACACCATCGAGCGTGAGCACCAGCCCCAACTGTCCACCCACCTGCACCACTCCACCCACCGTGGCCGGTGCGCGCGAGGCATGGGGTGGCACGGGTTGCGCGGAACCCTGCGCAGCCAGCGCACTGATGGGCGGCTGGCGCAGCAGCGCCCAGAGTGCTTGTGGGTCCCGCGATTGCAGCGACTGCAGGTACAGGCGAAGCACCGCAGGGTCGGCGTCCTTGGGTTCATCGCGCCCATCGCCATGGCGGGCGTCGTCGCCTTCCCGAGCCTGCCGCAGGCGCTGCAACGCGCGGCGCAACTGCTGGCGGCTGGCCGCTTCAGACCGGCCACTGGCCTGCGCCAGCTCCACGTGGCTGGCCTCAAACACCGCATGCAGCAGCACCGCAGCACCCTCGGCGGGCGTCACACACACCGCCAACCGCCGCAGCGCCAGCGTGGCCTGCTGCGCCAGCGCGGCATCGGCCTCAGCCGAAGCTGCAACCGAACCGGCGACATCGCCCTGCGCGGTCTGCGCCACTTCGGTCAGCCATTGCGACATCCACTGGCGCCGCCGCAACCGGTCGATGGCCAGGTTGCGCACCACCGTCAGCAGCCATGCCTGGGCGGCGTTGAGCGCAGGGGTCTGGGCCTCCAGCGCACGCACATAGGCGTCCTGCACGGCGTCTTCGGCATCGGCCGGGCCCAGCAGGCGCGTGGCGGCGCGGACCAGTGCGCTGCGGCTGGCATTCGCCAGCGCCAACAGGTGTTCATCGTTCTGCATCGGGGCATGGTGCCACAGGCTGAATCAAGCCGCACATCGGCAGGCAATGACTCGCAGAGTGTTCTCACTACCACCACCCCATGGGTTGACGGCGTTCAACAGCCCGCAGCGAGAGGGGTGTGGTCAACTTTCCCGGCGCCTTGCCGATAACCAGGGATGCAAATTGCCAGCACCACCGCCTCCACCGGCCAAACCTCCTCCAGTGGCAGCAGCGACATCGCCAAGCTGCAAAAGCAGTTGCGCGAGCTGACCGAGCAGCTCAAGGGCTTGGCCAGCTCCGACATGGATGCCAAGGCCAAACAACAGAAGGCCAAATTGCTGCAGGCCCAGATTCAGATGGTGCAAGCCCAGATCACGGCGATACAGCGCGCGCAACAGCAAGAGCAGCAACGGGCCCAGACGGTGAAGGCCGAAGGCGCAGCGGCCAGTGCCGCGCAGCAGCAGAAGGCCCCATCGGCAAAGAATCCACCTGCTGGGCTCGGCAACAACGTCGATACCTACGCCTGACAAAAACGGCTTTCTAAACGGGTGCACCCCACCCGCAGCACCCGCCCCGGCATGCGCCCAGCGCCGCATTGGCCTGCGGCGTGCGCGACAAGCTCCACGCGCCGTTGCATGGACAATCCCGGCATGTCTGGCGCACCTACTACCACTTCACCCCCCTCTTCCGCCCGCCCTGTTTTGATCGCCGGTGGCGGCATCGGTGGCATGGCCACTGCCCTCACCCTGCACCAGATCGGCGTGCCCTGCATCGTCTTTGAATCGGTGCCTGAGCTGCAGCCGCTGGGCGTGGGCATCAACCTGCAGCCCAATGCCGTGCGGGAGCTGCACGACCTGGGGTTTGGCAACGAGGTGCTGGACACCATTGGCCTGCAGGCACGCGAATGGGCGCTGGTGGGCCGCAACGGCAACGAGGTGTATGCCGAACCGCGTGGCCTGGAGGCGGGCTACCACTGGCCGCAGTATTCGGTGCACCGGGGGCAGCTGCAGATGATGCTGTTCAACGCCGTGAAAGAGCGCCTGGGCGACGATGCCGTGCAACTGGGGCAGCGCGTGGTGGGCTACCGGCAGGACGCTGAAGGCGTAACGGCAATCATCGAGACGCGCGATGGCGAGCGGCGCGAAGTGGCAGGCTCACTGCTGATTGCGGCCGATGGCCTGCACTCGGCCGTGCGGGCGCAGATGCACCCCACGCAGCCGCCCATCCAGTGGGGCGGCGCCATCATGTGGCGCGGCACCACGCCGGGGGTGCCGGTGCGCACGGGCGCGTCGTTTGTGGGCGTGGGCTCGCTGCGGCACCGCGTGGTGTTCTACCCCATCACGCCGCCCGACCCGGTTACGGGCCTGGCCACCATCAACTGGATCGCCGAGATCACGGTGGACAACCAGGGCGGCTGGCAGCAGGGCGACTGGAACCGGCGTGTGGCGCTGGAGGAGTTCGCTCACCACTTTGAGGGCTGGAACTACAGCTGGCTCGACGTGCCCGCCATGCTGCGCGGCGCCAAGGACATTTTTGAATACCCCATGATCGACCGCGACCCGGTGCCCACCTGGGTGGACGGCCGCGTGGCGCTGCTGGGCGACGCGGCGCATGTGATGTACCCCGTGGGCTCCAACGGTGCCAGCCAGGCCATCGTGGATGCGCGCGTGCTCGGCGCGCAGCTGGTTGCGCAGGGCGTGGCCCCGCAGGCGCTGCGCGCCTACGACGACCAGCTGTGCAAGGACATTTCGGCGCTGGTGCTGCGCAACCGGGGCTCCGGCCCGTTTGGCCTGCTGGGGCTGGTGGACGAGCGCTGCGGCGGGGTGTTCGACCACATTGACGACGTGCTGCCGCGCGAGGAGCGCGAAGGCTTCATGGCCCGCTACAAGGCGGCGGCGGGGTTTGCGATCGAGACGCTGAACGCGGCACCGCCCACCATCGCGCCGGGTCAGCGCGTAGCCGCAGGCTGAGGGCTGTCACGCCCGGCGTGTCTCGTTCGTCATGGCAGTCCTGTCACTCTTTTCAAGGACCTGCCCCCATGGACACGCCAAACACCAACACCCCACCTGCCACCCCAGGCTCCGAGCCGCGCACGTCGTACCTGGAGGAAAAGGCCTTCAAGGCCCGCACGCTGCTGGTCTTCGGCACCATCACCGACACGCTGGCCGCCGATGTGGCGCGGCGGTTGATTGCGCTGGACGCCGAGAGCGCCGAGCCCATCGACATGCTGGTGAGTTCGCCCGGCGGGCACCTGGAGTCGGGCGACACGATGCACGACCTGGTGCGCTTCATCGCTGCGCCGGTGAACATGATCGGCACTGGCTGGGTGGGCAGCGCGGCCACGCACCTGTATCTGGCGGCGCCACGCGAGCGGCGGTTCTGCCTGCCCAACACACGCTTTTTGATCCACCAGCCCAGCGGCGGCGCGGGTGGCCCGGCCAGCGACATCGCCATCCAGGCGCGTGAGATTGTGAAAGCCCGCGAGCGCATTGCACGCACCATTTCCCGGCAGACGGGCAAGCCGCTGGAGGTGGTGCTGGCCGACATCGAACGCGACCATTGGCTGTCTGCCGAAGAGGCGGTGGCCTACGGCCTGGTCTCGCGCATCATCGAGAACAAGGCCGCGTTGAGGGCGTGACGCTGTTTTATCAATCAGCTATCAAATTAATAGCTTAAAACGCTTGATAGACAGGCGGTACCGGCCGATTTTTCTTGAAATCAGCCAGCGTTGAGCTGCAGTTCCAGGTTGTGCAGCACCTGGTAGCACGGCAGCACCTGCGCCACGCTGGCGTTGGGCTCGCGGCCTTCCTTGATGGCGGCGAAGAACTCGCGGTCCTGCAGCTCGATGCCGTTCATGCTCACATCCACCTTGCTCACATCGATCTTCTCTTCCTTGCCATTGAACAGGTCGTCGTAGCGCGCGATGTACGTGGCCGAGTCGCCGATGTAGCGGAAGAAGGTGCCCAGCGGGCCGTCGTTGTTGAAGCTGAGCGACAGCGTGCAGATGGCACCGTTGGCGGCCTGGAGCTGGATGCTCATGTCCATGGCAATGCCCAGGTCCTTGTGGATGGGGCCCTGGATGGCGTTGGCCTTCACGATGGGGCTGCCCGCCTGGTAGGCGAACAGGTCCACGGTGTGCGCGGCGTGGTGCCACAGCAGGTGGTCCGTCCAGCTGCGGGCCTGGCCCAGCGCGTTCATGTTGGTGCGGCGGAAGAAGTAGGTCTGCACATCCATCTGCTGGATGTTGAACTCGCCTGCGGTGATCTTCTGGTGCACGTACTGGTGGCTGGGGTTGAAGCGGCGGGTGTGTCCACACATGGCCACCAGGCCCGTCTGCTTTTGCAGGGCGATGACTTTCTCGCCATCGGCCAGCACGTCGCACAGCGGGATCTCCACCTGCACATGCTTGCCCGCTTCCAGGCAGGCGAGGGTCTGGCTGGCGTGCATCTGCGTGGGCGTGCACAGGATCACGGCGTCCACTTCCTTGATCGCCAGGCTGTCGGCCAAATCGGTGGTCACGTGTTTGATGCCGTACTTGTCGGCCACTTCCAGGGTCTTGGCCAGGTCACGGCTGATGAGGGAGACGACTTCGACGCCGTCAATGTTTTGGATGCCGTCCAGGTGCTTGATGCCGAAGGCGCCAGCGCCTGCGAGTGCGACTTTGATGGTCATGGTGTGTGTCCTTTGGCGTGCTTTTTAGGTGTTCTCAAGAATCAGGTGGCCCACGGCGGTGTTGGACGCGGGCACATGGTAGAAGCGGTGCGCCAGCTTCGGGGGGTTGCCGCCGGCCACATCCGCCGTTGCGGCGCGCGCAACATCGGACATCGCGCCACGCGCGATGAGCCACATCACCAGCTCGATGCCTTCGCTGCCCGCCTCGCGCACATAGTCGATGTGCGGGATGCTCGCAGCGGCCTCGGGGTCGGCGATGAGCTTGTCGAGGAAGGCGTTGTCGAATTCCTTGTTGATGAGGCCTGCGCGCGGGCCCTGCAGCTGGTGGCTCATGCCACCCGTGCCCCAGATATGCACGTTGATGTCTTCGTCGTAGCTCTCCACCGCCTTGCGGATGGCCTGGCCCAGGTTGTAGCAGCGGCGGCCGCTGGGCACGGGGTACTGCACCACGTTGACCGCGAAGGGGATCACCGGGCAGGGCCAGGCGCCCTTCACGGGGTCCTGCTCGCCAAACATCAGCGACAGCGGAACGGTGAGGCCATGGTCCACGGCCATCTTGTTGACGATGGTGAGGTCAAAGTCCTGCTGGATGACCGACTGCGCAATGTGCGCGGCCAGGTCAGGATGACCAATGACCATGGGCACGGGGCGCGGGCCAAAACCTTCGTCGGCCACTTCGTACTCGGCGGCGGTGCCGATGGCAAACGTGGGAATCAGGTCCAGGCTGAAGGCCGTGGCGTGGTCGTTGTAGACCAGGAAGATCACATCGGGCTTGTGGTCCTTGACCCATTGCTTGCCAAACTCGTAGCCCGCGAACACGGGCTTCCAGTAGTCCTCATGGGTCTTGCCCAGGTCCATGGCGGCGCCAATGGCAGGCACATGCGAGGTGAACACGGAGGCGGTGATTTTGGCCATCGTCAGATTCCTTTCTTGCCCGCGCTACCCTGGGGCTGGCGGTGCGCCTGCGCGTCGCCGTCTTCGCCGATCACGCGGTTGCCGTCGGCCGACCGGCCGCCCTTGATCATCATGTTGCGGTATTCCTCTTCGGTCATGCCGGTCATGCTGCCCGCCATCTGCTGAAAGCTCTTGCCGTCGGTGGAGCCGATCTTGGCCAGAAAGTAGATGTTGCCGCCCAGGCGGATGCACCAGTTCAAGTCGCGCGCCAGCACGGCCTTTTTCTGCTCTTCGGTCATCGCCCATTCGTCCAGGTAGGCGCGTTCGTTGGCCTTGAAGCGGACGCGGTTCTCGGCCTTCATCAGGCTCATGCAGAACTGGTTGAGCCAGTAGCCCTTGCGGCTTTGCTCGGCGTCGAAGATGGTCGTGCCGGGCACGTCGAGGTAGGGTTTATCGAGCGACATGGTGTCAGTCCTCCACGGTGACTTCTTCGGGCCAGTACAGGCGCATGGGGTTGTCCACCAGCAGCTTCTTTTGCAACTCCGGTGTCGTTGCAATGTGCGGGATGAAGTCCACCAGCAGGCCATCATCGGGCATGTGGTCCTTGAGGTTGGGGTGCGGCCAGTCGGTGCCCCACAGCACGCGGTCGGGGAACTCCTCGACCACCTTGCGGGCGAAAGGGATCACGTCGGTGTAGGCGTTCTGCTCGCCGTTCAGCGCCTTGGGGCCGGCCACAGAGAGGCGCTCGGGGCAGCTCACCTTGCTCCACACATTGGGGTGCTGGCGCATGAATTTGAGGAACAGCTCGAACTCGGGGCCGTCCACCGGCTTGTTCACATCGGGGCGGCCCATGTGGTCCACCACCACGGTGGTGGGCAGGGCGGTGAAGAAGTCCCACAGCTCGGGCAGGTCCACCGCCTCGAAGTAGATCACCACGTGCCAGCCCAGCTGGTGGATGCGCGCGGCGATCTCCATCAGCTCGTCCTTGGGCGTGAAGTCCACCAGGCGCTTGACGAAGTTGAAGCGCACGCCGCGCACACCGGCGTCGTGCATGGCCTGCAGCTCTTCATCGCTGACCGAGCGCTTGACGGTGGCCACGCCCCGCGCCTTGCCGCCCGAGTGCACCAGCGCATCGACCATGGCGCGGTTGTCTGCACCGTGGCAGGTGGCCTGCACGACCACGTTGCGCGCAAAACCCAGGTGGTCGCGCAGCGCGTACAGCTGGTGTTTGCTGGCATCGCAGGGCGTGTACTTGCGCTCTGGAGCGTAGGGGAACTCGGCCCCGGGGCCGAACACGTGGCAGTGCGCGTCCACGGCGCCTGCGTGCACCTGGAAGCGGGGCTTGCTGGGGCCGGTGTACCAGTCCAGCCAGCCGGGGGTCTTCTCAAAGGGGCCGGAAGTGGGTTTGCTCATATTTGAACCTTCATGGTTGAAAGACGCACTGCCTAGGCCAGTGCACCCGCAGAACCGGCTTTGCCGGGCTGCGGGGTGCGCCCCCTGGAGGGGGAGGCGCCGCAGGCGCTTCGGGGGGGAGCCATTAGTCCAGCGACACGTTGGCCTTGCGGATCACGTCGCCAAAACGCTGGCTCTCGTCCTTGACGAACTGGTTGAACTGGGCGCGCGTGGTGGGGAACTGCTCGTAGCCAAAGGTCTTGAACTTCTCGGCCACTTCGGGGCCGGTCAGGGCCTGTTCGATGTCCTTGCGGATCTTGTCGGCCACGGCGGCGGGCAGACCGGGCGGCACGGCAATGGCGTTCCAGCCGGTCACGGCAAAGTCCTTGGGGCCGCCGGATTCGGCCACGGTGGGCACGTCGGGGAACTCGGCCGAGCGCTGGGGCCCGGCAAATGCCACCAGGCGCAGCTTGCCCGCGCGGTACAGCGGGCCTGCGGTGGCGGCGCTGCCCAGTGCAAAGTCGATCTCGCCGGTGGAGACCGAGGTGTAGAGCTGCGTGGTCTCCTTGAAGATCACATGCTCCATCTGCGTGCCGGTGGCGGACTCGAACAGCTCAGAGCCCAGGTGCACCGGGTTGCCCACCGACCAGCTGCCGTAGTTGAGCTTGCCGGGGCGCGCCTTGGCGTCCGCCACGATGTCGCCCACGGTCTTGTACTTGCTGCCCGTGCCCACAGTGAAGAAGAAATGCGTCTTGAACAGCGGCAGCAGCGTGTCGAAGTCTTTGGCGGGGTCGTAGGGCAGCTTCTTGAACAGGCTGGGGTAGGCGGCCAGGTGCACGTTGTCCAGGATGAGCAGGTCGTGGCCGTCCTTGGCGCCGCGCTTCCAGGCGTCGATGGCGATGAAGCCGTTGCCGCCGGGGCGGTTCTCGACGATCACGCCCGTGCCCCAGGTGCGCGAGAGCTTGTCGGCCACCAGGCGGGCCACGCCGTCGGGGCCGCCGCCCACGGGGAAGGGGCTGATGATGCGCACCTGCTTGGTGGGGAACTGCTGCGCGGCAGCGGGTTGCACCAGCGCGCCCGCCACGGCGGCCACACCCAGGGCCAGGGCCAGCGTGCGGCGGATACGGAAAGAGGAAGCAGCAGAAGAAGAAGTCATGGGATCAAGGACAGAGAAAATCAAAATTGATAGCAATCAACGCAATATGGACGCGCGCAAACGGCCTGAAAATCTTGTAAAACCGGGTTCAGTCGATGTACTTGAGCCCCGCTGCCGCCAGCGGCTCGCGCATCTTGTACATGTCCAGGCCCAGCACGCCGCTGGCCAGCTTGGCGCGCTTCTCGCCTTCAAAGCTCTCGCGCTTTTGTGCGGCTTCGAGCGTCTGCACGGCGCGGGCGGCGGGCACACACACGATGCCGTCGTCGTCCGCCACGATCACGTCACCGGGCGTAACGATCTGGCCCGCACACACCACGGGGATGTTGACCGAGCCGATGGTGGCCTTGATGCAGCCCTTGCTGGAGATGCACTTGCTCCACACCGGGAAGTTCATCTCGTTGAGCGTCTTCACATCGCGCACCCCGGCGTCGATGATGAGCGCCCGGGCACCACGCGCCTGGAAGGACGTGGCCAGCAGGTCGCCAAAGTAGCCATCGGTGCACTCGGCCGTGATGGCGGCCACCACAATGTCGCCGGGCTGGATCTGCTCAGCCGCCACGTGCAGCATCCAGTTGTCGCCCGGGTGCAGCAGCACGGTGACGGCCGTGCCGCTGACCTGCACACCGCTCTGGATGGGGCGCATAGTGGGCTTGAGCAGGCCCACGCGGCCCATGGCCTCGTGCACGGTGGCCGAGCCCAAAGCGCCAAGGCCGTCGGCGGCAACGCGGTCGGCGCGGGTGATGTTGCGGTAGACAACGCCTAGTTCGTACATGGTGGTCTCTCTTCAATTCTGGTGAGTGGTATCGGTTGTGAACCCGTGTGCGCCGAGCATCCCCATCCGTTCGGGCTGAGCTTGTCGAAGCCTTGCGCGGCGCTTCGACAGGCTCTGCGTGAACGGGTGCGGGGGATCACAGTCCCTTTGCCTTCAGGCGGGTGTCCAGGCGGGAGAACACACGGCGCGTGTTGGCTTCGTAGATCTGGTGCTTGTCTTCGGCACTCAGGATCGTGGACGCCTCGATGTAGCGCTTGGTGTCGTCGTAATAGTTGCCGGTGGTGGGGTCGATGCCACGCACCGCGCCGATCATTTCGCTGGCGAACAGCACGTTCTTCACCGGGATCACGGTGTTGAGCAGGTCGATGCCGGGCTGGTGGTACACGCAGGTGTCGAAGAACACGTTGTTCATCACATGGTCGTCCAGCAGCGGCTTCTTCATCTCTTGCGCCAGCCCACGGAACCGGCCCCAGTGGTAAGGCACCGCGCCGCCGCCGTGCGGGATCAGGAACTTGAGCGTGGGGAAGTCCTTGAACAAATCGCCCTGGATGAGCTGCATGAAGGCCGTGGTGTCGGCGTTCAGGTAGTGCGCGCCCGTGGTGTGGAAGCACGCGTTGCAGCTGGTGCTCACGTGGATCATGGCGGGCAGGTCGTACTCCACCATCTTTTCGTAGATGGGGTACCAGTGCTTGTCGGTCAGCGGGGGGCTGGTCCAGTGGCCGCCCGAGGGATCGGGGTTGAGGTTGATGCCCACGGCGCCGTATTCGTGCACGCACTTTTCCAGCTCGGGGATGCAGGTCGCGGGATCGACGCCAGGGCTTTGCGGCAGCATGGCCACGGGCACGAAATGGTCGGGGAACAGCGTGGAGACGCGAAAGCACAGCTCGTTGCAGATGGCCGCCCAGGTGCTGGACACGTTGAAGTCGCCAATGTGGTGGGCCATGAAGCTGGCGCGCGGGCTGAACAGCGTGATGTCGCTGCCGCGCTCCTTCATCAGCTTGAGCTGGTTGGTCTCGATGGACTCGCGCAGCTCGTCGTCGCTGATGTGCAGGTCGGCCACTTTGGGCATGGCGGACGGGTCTTTGATGCCGGCGATCTGCGCATTGCGCCAGTTCTCCAGCGCCTTGGGGGCCGTGGTGTAGTGGCCGTGGCAGTCGATGATGAGGCTCATTTTTGGGTGCTCCTGGAAGGTGTTCTTGTGATCGGTCAGGCGGGGGTCATGCCCTGTTTTTGCTTGGCTTCGGCGGCAGCGGGCGAGGCCAGGTAGGCCAGCAGCGAACGCGCTGCATCCGCCTGCTGCGAATGCACGCCGACGCCTGCGGAAAACGTGGTGGTGATCTGAATGGCCGGTGGCAGCGGGCCCACGATCTGGATGCCCTGCACATGCAGCAGCTCGCTCAGCTGCTGAAAGCCCAGCGCCACTTCGCCTTTGGCCACCAGCGAGCCCACGGGCACGCCAGGGGGCGCCTGCACCATGCGCGGGGCGATCTGCTCGGCAATGCCCCAGCGCTCAAACAGCTTGGCCAGCGCCACGCCGCTGGGGCCGGTGGACAGGCTGATGCTGGGCGCGGCCAGCACGGCACTGTGCACGGCGTCTTCGCTCGACAGGTCAGGCAGCGGTGCGCCCGCAGGCACGGCCACGGCCACGCCGGAGTGCACCCAGTCCACCTTGCTGCCGGGCAGCAAATGGCCTGCGGCCAAAAGCTTGTCGATGGCGTCGGAGGCGAGGATGACCACGTCGAACACCTCGCCTGCCGCCACGCGCTTGGCCGCGTCCACACCGCCCACCGATTCGATCTGCACCGTGCCCGCCTCGGCGGCGCTGGCGGCATAGGCCGCCGTCAAATCGGCCAGCACCTGGCGGGTGGCCATGGATGAGATGCCGCGAAGCAGCGTTGCGGTGGTCATGGGTGTTTGTCTCCTGGCGGGCTCTGCGCGGCCTCTTGAAGGGCCGCAGGGAAAGCCGCAATGGGGCTTTCTGTGGCCTCGATTGTGGAGAGCGCGGCTGCATTCATGAAGTCGGCACCCGCACTACCAGCTATATCATTCCGTGATTGATGACCCACAGCTATTGCAAATAGCAGAGAGCCTTGCCCATGGACCTCAAGCAGATCGAATACTTTGTGCGGGTGGCCGAGCTGGGCAGCTTCACGCGCGCCTCGGTGGTGCTGGACATCGCCCAGCCCGCATTGAGCCGCCAGGTGCGCCTGCTGGAGGTGGAGCTGCGCCAGAACCTGCTGGTGCGCAACGGCCGGGGCGCCACCCCCACCGAGGCGGGCAAGCTGCTGCTGGAGCATGGGCGCGGCATCCTGCACCAGGTGGAGCGTGCGCGCGAGGAGCTGGGCCGCGTGCGTGGCGCGCTCGCCGGGCGTGTGGCCATTGGCCTGCCGCCCAGCATTGCCAAGGTACTGACGGTGCCGCTGACGCGCGCCTTCCGCGTGAAGATGCCCGACGCGGCGCTGGCCATCAGCGAGGGGCTGTCGGTGGCCATGCGCGAGTCGCTGACCACCGGGCTGCTCGACATCGCGCTGCTCTACAACACGCCGCCTGCGCCGGGCATCGAGATCACGGCGCTGCTGGAGGAAGACCTGTTCCTGGTGCAGCGGCGTGGTGGCGCACAGGCCGGTGCCGAGGCCGACGCCAGCACCCCGCTGCCCCTGGGCGATCTGCCCCGGTACCCGCTGGTGATCCCCACACGCCCCAACTCGATCCGCATGCTGGTGGAGTCAGAACTGGCCACGCGCGGCAAGCGCCCGCAGATCAGCCTGGAGATCGACGGCGTGGCCGCCATCCTGGACCTGGTGGCCGACGGCGCGGGCTGCGCCGTGCTGCCCATGAACGCCGTCACCACCTCGGGCAAGCCCGAGGTGTTCAGCACCCGGCCCATCCACGGCGCGAGCAGCGATGACGGAAGCGACGATGGCGCCCGCCTGCGCAGCAAGCTCTCTCTGGCCGTGAGTTCGCAGCGCCCGGCCACGCTCACGCAGCAGGCGATGGCGGAGTTGATTCGCACGACCCTGATGGCGCTGTACAAGACGCCGGGTTGAGTTGCAGCTTGGGCCCACGCAGCCCCACCCGTTCGGGCTGAGCTCGTCGAAGCCTGGTGCAGCGCTTCGACAGGCTCAGCGTGAACGGTCGGAGGCAAGCGCCGCAAGAAACGAAACGGCCGCCGCGCGCCACCAGCTTTCGAGTCAATCGTTAGGAGGTTCCTTGCGCACGCTGCCCAACACCCGGTCCGCATAGTCCTGCCAGCGCGCATCTGGGGGCAGGTCCGCAAACACCCCGGCGCGCGCCAGGTCGGCCACCCACTGCTGCTTGTCGGCAATGGCCGAGGTCATCAGCGGCGCCATGCCCGCCTCGCCCACGGTGCGGGCCGACTCGCGCATCTCTTCGGCGCGGCGCTGGCCGTGTTGCACCACGCGGCTGAAGAAGTAGCGGCCCTGCTGGTGCCAGTCGATGGACGGAAAAGTTTCGGCCAGCGTGGGCAGCACATGGTCTTCCACGCCGTAGTGGCGGGCGGTGGCGTAGCTCTCGATGACCAGGGCTTCGAGGCCTTTGATCATCACGCTGCGGCACATCTTGATGGCGCTGGCCACGCCCAGGCGGTCGCTGACCGGTGTGGCGTCCATGCCCCAGGCCTGCAGTGCAGGTGCCAGCGCAGCCGCGTGGGGGCCGCCCAGCAGCATGGGCACGGCCATGCCATAGGGCGGCACCGAGGTCATCACGCCCGCCTCCACATACCGCCCGCCGCGCGCCTCGATGCATTGCGCGGCCTGCTGCTTGGTGCCGGGCGAGGCGGAGTTGAGGTCCAGAAAAAACGCGCCCGGGACGATGTGCGGCGCCACCGCCTCGGCCACCGCCAGCGTGTTGCTGGCCGTGACGGCCGACACGATGAGTTGGCGCCCGGCGCACAGCGCGGCCACGCTGTCGGCCGCGCGCACGCCTGCGGCCTGTGCGTGGGCCAGCGGCTCGGAGCCCTTCGCGGGGTCGATGAACTTCAGATCCCACACCACCAGATCGCCCACACCCCGGGCGCGCAGGCCTGCCGCAAAGATGCGGCCCACCTCGCCGTAGCCAACGATGCCCAGACGGCGCATTGGGAGCGTGTCTTGCTTCTCTTCAGTCTGCATGGTGCGGTCGGTGTTCTGTCATTGCCTGGGGATGCCCGCGCGCTCGATCACGGCGCGCCAGCGTTCGATGTCGGACTTGAGCAGCGCGGCGGCCTGCTCGGGCGTAGAGGTTCGCGGCTCCACGTTGAGGGCGCGCAACTGCTGCTGCACCGCAGGCGTGGCCACGGAGGCCACCACCTCGCGCTGCAGGCGGTCCACCACGGCGCGCGGTGTGCGCGCAGGGGCAGCCAGCGCGTTCCACGATGCGGCCACAAAACCCTTCACACTCGACCCCACCGCCGTGGGCACATCGGGCAAGGCGGCAGACCGCTGCTCGCTGGCCACGGCCAGCACCCGCAGCGCACCCGCGCGCACCTGGGGCAGTGCGGGGCCGAGGATCTCCACACCCACATCCACCTGGCGCCCCCGCAGCGCGGTGATGAGCGCGGGCGTGCCGTTGAAGGGCACCACCTGCGCATCGATGGCCGCACTGCTTTTGAACAGCTCGGCCGCGAGGTGCTGGGTGCTGCCGGTGTTGATGCTGCCGATGTTGAGCTGCCCCGGATGGGCACGCGCGTGCGCCAGCAGCTGGCCCAGCGTGTGGTGCGGCGAATCGGCAGGCACCAGCACGGCGATGTCGAACACGCCCAGCGTGCTCACGGGCGTGAAGTCGGCCAGGGTGTCGTAGGGCAGCGCCTTGAACAGGCTGGCCGTGACGGCCGTGCCGTTGGACATGAGGAACAGGGTGTGCCCGTCGGGCTCGGCACGGGCCACGGCATCGGCCGCCACCACGCCACCCGCACCCGGGCGGTTGTCGATGACCACCGGCTGCCCCAGCCGCGCCGCCAGGCCGGTGGCCACAGCGCGTGCCGTGAGGTCGCCCACACCGCCCGCCGCAAACGGCACCACGATGCGCAGCGGCTTGGAAGGAAAGGTGGGCTGGGCCTGCAGTCCACCCCAGGGCGCCAGCCCTGCGGCGGCCAGGGCGCGGAGCGCGGTGCGGCGATCCAACGGCACCTCAGCCCCTCAGCCCACGAACTGCACCAGCCACAGCGAGATGGGCGGGAACAGCAGCAGCAGCGTGGTGCGCACCACATCGCTGGCCAGGAAGGGCATCACGCCCTTGTAACTCTCGGCAATCGGCACATCCTTGGCCATGCCGTTGACCACGTACACGTTCAACCCCACAGGTGGCGCGAGCAGACCAAAGCCCACGGTCATGAGCACCATGATGCCGAACCAGATGGCCGTGTGCTCCTGCGACATGCCGAAGTCCAGGCCCATGATCACCGGGAAGAAGATGGGGATGGTCAGCAGGATCATGGACAGCTCGTCCATCACCGCGCCCAGCACCACGTAGAAGATCAGGATGCCCGCCACCACCAGGTAGGGCGAGACGTTCCAGCCCTGGATCAGGCTGGCCAGCTGGCCGGGCACCTGCGTGAGCGCCAGCGCCGTGTTCATCATGTCGGCGCCGATGAAGATCATGAAGATCATGGCGCTGGCAGACGCGGTGGACAGGAAGCACTGCTTGACCTTCTCCAGCGTCAGCTCGCGCTTGAGCAGCGCCGCGACAAAGGTGCAGGCCACGCCCACGCCTGCCCCTTCGGTGGGGGTGAACAGGCCGCCGTAGATGCCGCCAAACACCACCAGGAACACGATGGCGATGGGCAGCACACCCATCAGGGCCTGCAGGGACATCTTGGGCAGGTCCACCGTATGGTCGGGCGCATGGCCCGGGCGGATGCGCACGTAGATCGCAATCGCGATCATGTAGCCCAGCATGGCGATGATGCCGGGGATGGTGGCCGCAGCGAACAGCTTGGCGATGTTTTGCTCGGTCAGGATGGCGTAGATCACCAGCGGCACCGAGGGCGGGATCAGGATGCCCAGCGTGCCGCCTGCCGCCAGTGTGCCGGTGGCCAGGCGGCCCGAGTAGCCATGCCGCTTCATCTCGGGCAGCGCCACCGAGGTGATGGTGGCGGCCGTGGCGATGGACGAGCCGCAGATCGCACCAAACGCCGCGCTGGCCCCCACGGCGGCCATGGCCAGCCCGCCCTTGAAGCGCGCCATGAGCACGCTGGCGAACTGGAACAGCGCCTTGGAGATGCCCCCCTGGGTGGCAAAGTTGCCCATGAGGATGAACAACGGGATCACCGACAGGTCGTAGCTTGCAAACCGTGCAAACGCCAGGCCATTGAGGTTGTTCAGAAACGGCGGCAGCCCCACCTGGTAGAGGTAGCCAAAGGCGCCGGCGGCAAACATCGCCGCCGCAATGGGCACACGCACCACCATGAGCGCCAGCATCACGCCAAAGATGCAGAGAGCGAGAAGCAGCGGGCTCATGCGACGCCCTCTTCTTCTTTCTGCGCCGGGCCGAAGACCTGCACCAGGGCAATCACCCCCGTCAGCAGCAGGGGCGGCACCATGGCGGCGTAGGTGATCCACTCGGGAAAGCCCAGCATCATGGTCGTGGTCATGGAGCTGCGGGCGCTGAGCCCGCCTGCGGCCGTGCGCCAGGCCAGCACGATGAACATGGCGGCCAGCAGCAGCGCGCCAAAGCGGTCCAGCCGCGCGTTGACGGCCGAAGAGGCCCGGGCGGTGAAAAAGTCCACGATGATGTTCTGGCGGCGCAACTGGCACCAGGGCATGAACAGCGCAATGGCCGCACCAGCGGCCACCGCCGTCAGTTCATAGTCGCCCAGCAGGGTCCAGCCCGTGGTGTTGCGGCCGATGAGACTGGCGCAGGTGATCAGCGTCACCCCCGTGAGAATGATCCCGGCCAGCACCGCGCAGGCCTGGGCGAGAAACGATAGGAACTTCAAGGCAGGGTCCTGTCAGAAAAATCAAACCGATCCGTCCCGGCGCCTGCCAGGGCGGATCGGCGTGCACAGGCGCCCCAGGCACGCCCGGGTGCACCCAAAAGCAACACCACGCTTATTTGCTGTGTTTCTCGATCAGGGCCCGGGCTTCGGCCGCGAGCTTGGCACCATCGATGCCCTTGCCCTTGACCTCGTTGATCCAGTCGGTCTCCACACTGGCGGCGGTGCGGCGCCAGCGCTGGGTCTCGGCCACGTCCAGGGCCACGATGTTGTTCTTGGCACGCTCGGCAATCTGGCGGCCCACCTTGTCGCCTTCGTCCATGGCGCGGCCGAACATGGCAGCGGTCTCGATGCCGGAGTTCTTGTCGATCACGGCCTTGAGGTCGGGGGGCAGCTTGTCGTAGCTGGCCTTGTTCATCGAGAACGCAAAGGTCTGCGTGTACAGGCCTTCCTTGCCCGCAAAGGTGGTGTGGTTGCGCACCAGCTCGGTCACCTTGAGCGACGGCGTCACCTCCCACGGGATGGTGGTGCCATCGATGGTGCCCTTGCTGAGCGCATCGGTCACCGCAGGCACGGGCATGCCCACGGGCGTGGCGCCCAGCTTGGTGAGCATGTTGCTGATGATGCGCGAGCCGCCGCGCACCTTCATGCCGCGCAGGCTTTCCAGGCCGGTGACGGGGGTCTTGGTGTGGAACAGGCCGGGGCCGTGGGTGTGCACCGCGATCAGCTTGACGTCCTTGAACTCGTCGGCCGCGAACTTCTCAACGTATTCCTGGATGGCGCGCGAAGAAGCCTCGGCGTTGCCGCTCATGAAGGGCAGCTCGAACACTTCCGTCTTGGGGAAGCGGCCCGGGGTGTAGCCCAGCACGGTCCAGGTGAAGTCCACCACGCCGTCGCGCGCCTGGTCGAACAGCTGCGGTGGCGCGCCGCCCAGCTGCATGGCATGGAACAGCTGCACCTTGATCTTGCCGCCCGATTCGGCCTCGATCTTCTGCGCCCAGGGCACCAGGGCCTTGGCCGGGATGGTGGCCTGGGGCGGCAGCATCTGGTGCAGCCGCAAGGTCACGGTCTGCGCCATGGCGCTACCCGCCACCGTGGCCAGGGCGGCAGCCCCGAGGGCCGTCAACGCGGCGCGTCGCTTGAGGAAGTTCATTTTTTGTCTCCGATCTCGGTGGGTCTGCACATCTTTTGTGGGGCACCACACCCCGGGCCCGGAGGGCCTGCGGCATGGTGCGTGGGGTGCATCTCACCCCCACTGTGCATGCGGGCGCAGCCACGTGCCAGTTCTATGGCGGACTTTCAGCTATGCCAGACCGTTATGAAACCGGTGAAACCCGCAGACGGGCCGCAAGACGGGCTCATCGGCGGCGGATGAGCGTGAGCGCTGGCAAACCGGCATGCCCCTGCCCGGCCGCCTGGGCCGACAGTGCCGAGCGCAGGTTGCGCTGGGCCAGGCGCGAGTGTTCGCGCAGGATGGCCTCGGCGCGTGCGCCTTCGTGGTGTTCGATGGCATCGAGCAGCTGACGGTGCTGGTCCTGCGCCACCACCAGCATGTCGCGCGCCTGCGGCGAATGGGTCTGCACCAGCACAAAGGCCGAGGGCGAGGCAAAGGGCAGGCCCTTGACCCGCTCCAGCTCGCGCGCCACCACGCTGCCGCCCAGCATGCGGCCCAGCAGCACATGGAACTGCGCGTTCAGCTCGACATAGCGCGCAAAGCCCTGGTCGTCCAGGGCCGGGGGTGCCAGCGTGGCGTCGATGGCGTCCAGGCAGGCATGGGCGTCGGCCAGCACAGCGGGCGGCACCCCGCGCTCGGCCGCCAGGCGCGCCGCCAGCCCCTCCAGCGTGCCACGCAGCGCAATCGCATCGGCCACATCGGTTTCAGAAAAGGTGCGCACGGCGTAGCCGCCGCCGGGCAGGCGCTGCAGCAGCCCCTCCTGCTCCAGCCGCATCAGCGCCGCGCGGATGGGCGTGCGCGACACCCCCAGCTTCTCGACGATGGCCAGCTCGGCAATGCGCGCGCCGCCGGGCAGCTCGCCCGCCAGGATCATCTCGCGCAGGCGCAACTGGGCTTTCACGGACTGGGAGGCTCCCGCTTCGGCGCCGTCGCCAGGGGTGGGCTCCGCCACCGGGGATTCACTGGGGTTCATAGGCAAACAAGATAAAGAGGGGGGCGCTTCTCCGGAGAAAAGCCGCCTGTTAATGTATACACAACCATGGCCTGCGCCTCCACGAATTTCTATAAAAATCCATTTAAAACAATAATTTACGGGATATCGCAGGTTGCAATAACTGGTTTATCACCATTCAATGTATACATTGATGCCACTTTTTTGCACAATCCGCCCAGCCAGCCCCACCCGCGCTGCGGCACACGCGCTGCAGCGGCGGCCCCGCCACACAAAGAGACAAGCCCCATGTATCCCAAGAACGCCTGGTACGTCGCCTGCACCCCCGACGAGATCGCCGAAAAGCCCCTGGGCCGCACCATCTGCGGCGAGAAGATCGTGTTCTACCGCCCCGCACCCGACCAGGTCGCCGCGCTGGACGACTTCTGCCCCCACCGGGGCGCGCCGCTGTCGCTGGGCACGGTGTGCGAGGGGCATCTGCAATGCGGCTACCACGGCCTGCGGGTGGAGTGCACGGGCAAATCGGTCTCCATGCCCGGCCAGCGCGTGCAGGGTTTTCCCAAGGCGCGCAGCTTTCCGGTGGTGGAGCGCTATGGCTTCATCTGGGTGTGGCCCGGCGACGCCGACAAGGCCGACCCGGCCACCATCCACCACCTGCCCTGGGCCAACAACCCCGAGTGGGCCTACGGCGGCGGGCTGTACCACATTGCCTGCGACTACCGGCTGATGATCGACAACCTGATGGACCTGACGCACGAGACCTACGTGCACTCCACCAGCATCGGCCAGAAGGAAATCGACGAGGTGCCCTGCAAGACGCGCGTGGAGGGCGACGAGGTCATCACCAGCCGCTTCATGGAAGGTATCCAGCCGCCGCCCTTCTGGCAGATGGCGCTGCGCATGAACGGCCTGCCCGACGACCAGCCGGTGGACCGCTGGCAGATCTGCCACTTCACGCCGCCCAGCCATGTGCTGATCGAGGTGGGTGTGGCGCTGGCAGGCCACGGCGGCTACAACGCTCCGGCCGACAAGAAGGCGTCGAGCATCGTGGTGGACTTCATCACGCCCGAGACGGAAACATCCATCCACTACTTCTGGGGCATGGCACGCAACTTCAAGCCACAGGACCCGTCGCTCACCACCCAGATCCGCGATGGCCAAGGCAAGATTTTTGCCGAAGACCAGCAGATGCTGGAACTGCAGCAGCAAAACCTGCTGCGTTACCCCGACCGCAAGCTGCTCATGCTCAACATCGATGCGGGCGGCGTGCAATCGCGCAAGATCCTGGACCGCATCCTGGCGGCCGAGCAGGCCCCCGCGCCCCAGACGGTGACCGCATGACCGCGCAGGAAACCCTGCAGGTCCGCGTCGTCACGAAGCGGGCCGAAGCCGAAGGCATTGCCAGCTTTGAGCTGGCGCGCGTGGACGGCGCCGCGCTGCCCCCGTTCAGCGCGGGGTCGCACATCGACGTGCACCTGCCGGGCGGGCTGACCCGGCAGTATTCGCTGTGCAATGCCTCGCACGAGTCGCACCGCTACCGCATCGCCGTGCTGCGCGACGCGGCATCGCGCGGTGGCTCGGTCGCCATGCACGACAGCGTGCACGAGGGCGACGTGATCACCATCAGCACACCGCGCAACCACTTTGCGCTGCACCCCGCGCAGCGCACCCTGCTGCTGGCGGGGGGCATCGGCGTGACGCCCCTGTTGTGCATGGCCGACCGGCTGGCCCGCACAGGCGCCGACTTTGCGCTGCACTACTGCACCCGCTCGGTGGAGCGCACCGCGTTTGCCAGCGAGATTGCGGCATCGGCGATGGGCCCCCATGTGCACTTCCACTTCGACGCCGGCGCGCCCGAGCAGAAGCTGGACCTGGCCGCCGTGCTGGCCGCACCCGGGGCGGACAAGCGCCTGTATGTGTGTGGCCCGGCGGGCTTCATCGACCATGTGGTGGGCACGGCCAAGGCCATGGGCTGGGCGCAGGACAACATCCACCTCGAATACTTTGGCGCCCCGGCGCAGGACACCTCGGGCGACCAGGGCTTTGAAGTGCGCATTGCCAGCACCGGCAAGGTCTACCCGATTGCGGCCGATGTGTCGGTGGTGGAGGCGCTGCGCAAGGAGGGCATCGACATCCTCACATCCTGCGAGCAAGGCGTGTGTGGCACCTGCCTCACGCGCGTGCTGGAGGGCGAGGTGGACCACCGCGACATGTACCTGACGGACGAGGAAAAAGCCGCCAACGAGCAGTTCATGCCCTGCTGCTCGCGCGCGCGCAGCAAGCTGCTGGTACTGGATCTGTGAGTGGCCCAAGCAAAAAGGCGCTGCAACCGTGGGTTGCAGCACCTTTTCTTTCAATGCTATTAAATCAATAGTTATCAGCGCTTATCCATCGCGCGCAGAAGCCACTTTTTAATCAAATTTCACTCCTCCACAGCCGCCCGGATGGTCTCGCGGCCGTTGCGGTCCTTCACGCGGCCCAGGTCGGCGTCCAGCGCGCGGGCCAGTTTGTCGGCCGCGCCGATGAAGGCGTTGGCCATCTTGTCGGCCTCGTCGGTCACGGTGACGGGCTGGCGGCCGGTGACGCGTGCCTCGATGCGGCAACGCTTGTCATTGGCGCCCGATTTGCCCGCATCCAGATCGCTCAGAAACACCTCCAGCCGCGTCACATGGTCCTGAAAACGCGACAGCCGGCTCTTGCATTCGTCCGTGATCCAGCGGGCCAGTGATTCGCCGCCGTGGATGTGGTCGTCGGTGTTGACTTGTACTTGCATGGCGAGGGTCCTTCCTGATGAAGTTGCGAAGGCCCCATCATGGCACCGGCGTCCATACCCCCGGTAAACACATGTCAAAGGATGTTGGATTCGTCCGCCCTACAACTTGTCGAGCGCCACGGCAGGGAACCAGGGCGCATCGGCGGGCAGCATCCGGGCCTCGGCCACGCGCTCCCGCAGGCGGGTGGCGGCCAGGTCGCCGGGCAGCCGCTCCAGCACCCGCGCCAGCTGCGCCTCGGCGCCGGGCCAGTCGCGCGCATGGAAGGCCGCCAGCGCGGCGCTGCCGGCCTCGCGCACCGTGGCGTCGTCGCAGGGCGTGAACACGCGCACGGGCTCGGTCTTGCCCTTGACGATTACATCGTCCAGCGCGCGCAGCGCCACCGTGGGCGGCAGCTGCGCGGCGGTGGCGGCCGACAGCAGGATGCCGGTGCCAAAGGCCTTGTTCGCGCCCTCCAGCCGCGCGGCCAGGTTCACCGCGTCGCCAATCGCGGTGTACGAAAAGCGCTGGTCCGAGCCCACATTGCCCACCACCACGCGCCCCGTGTGCAGGCCGATGCGCATGTGGATGGGCGGCAGCCCGCGCGCGGCCAGGCCCGCCACCAGCGCTTGCATGGCCTGCTGCATGGCAATGGCGGCAGCCACGGCGTGTTCGGCATGCTGCGCGTCGTCCAGCGGCGCGCCCCAGAAGGCCATCACCGCATCGCCGATGAACTTGTCCAGCGTGCCGCCGGTGGCGTGCACGATGGGCGTCATCGCGTTGAAGTAAGCGGTGAGCACCTCCACCGTCTGGTCTGCGCTGAGCTGCTCGGACAGCGTGGTGAAGCTCGCCAGGTCGGTGAACATGAGCGTGACCTCGCGCGACTCGCCGCCCAGGCGCATCAGTTCGGGGTGCGCAATGAGGCGCTCCACCACAGCGGGCGGCACATACTGCGCAAACATCGCGCGCGTCTGCCGCGCGCGCTGGCGCACCGCTGCATAACCCGCCAGCGCAGCCCCGCCGTAGATCGCCGCTGTGGCCGTTGCAGGCAGCAGTGGCGGCCACCACAGCTGAAAGCGCGCAAACAGCCACCACGAACCCAGCGCGATGGCCACCACCAGCGCAGCCGCCAGCGCCGCCGCACCGGCCAGGGGCAGCCTGCGGTTGCCCCACAGCAGCACGGGCAACACCAGCAGCACCAGGGCCAGCGTCCAGCCCTCGTGCACGCTGCGCAGGCCCCCGCCCGTGAGGTAGTTGTCCACCAGCGTGGCCTGCAGTTCGACGCCCGGGAACAGGCGCTCGCCGCCCGCCGTGCCAAACGGCGAATTGAACAGATCGGCCTGCGACCGCGTCAGCTCGGTGGCCGTGCGCGCTGAGCGCCCCACGAGCACGATCTTGTTCTTGAAAAAGCCCGCAGGCAGCAGGCCCGGCTCCAGCGCCTGGTAGTACGAGCGTGTGTCGAACGTGCCGCGCGCGCCCCGGTAGCCGATCCAGTCGAAATGGCGCAGCGCGGGCCGCTGCTGGCCGCGCGCCTCGGCCGCGCGCTGGGCCAGCCGCAGCGCAAAACTCTCGCGCGCCACCGGGGCGCGGCGCACCACAAAGTCGTCGTCCGGCTCCACCCCGGCATCGCCCGCGTCGGCGCCCGCATCCAGAAAGCGCTGCAGCGGCAGCACATCGAGCCAGAGCGCGGCGTTGCTGCTGTCGATCTTCTCGCGCGTGGCCGCCAGCACCACCGGGCCCGCCTCGGCAATGGCGCGGTCCAGGGCCGCGTCCTCGGCCTCGGTGGAGGGCTCGGCAAACACCACGTCAAACCCCACGGCAGCGGCACCGTCGGCATGCAGGCGCTGCAGCAGCGCCGCGTGCACGCTGCGCGGGAAGGGCCAGGGCTGCTGTAGCTCCTGGAAGGTGGGCTCGTCGATCGCCAGAATCACCACCGGCAGCGCGCTGCGCTGCGGCGCCGCCAGCGCGGTGAGCACGTCAAAGGTCTTGAACTCCAGCGCATGCCAGGTGCGCGTGAACGTGGCGGCGCCCACCAGCAGCAGCGCGAGCAGGCAGGCCGCCAGGGGCCACCACGGCTGGCTGCGCCAGGTGGCGGGCGATGCCCGGTCAGAAGCGGTAGCGGGCGTCCAGGACATAGCGGGTCTTGCGGCGGTCGGACTTGGGTGCCCACAGGTTCATGGCTGCCACACCCACCACCCAGTGTTTGTCGTGGGACTCCCAGTACCCCATCAGGTCCACGCCCCAGCCGGGTGCGATGCGCGTGAGGTTTTCCGCGTCTTCAAACCGCTCCGACCGGTACACCGCCCGGCCGCTGACGTAGAAGCGCTGCGGGCTGACCCAGGTGGCGCCCAGCACGGCCGTGTGGCGCGGGATGTAAGGGATGCGGCCCACGGCCGCGTCGGTGTCGTAGCTGCGGCTTTCGCTGCCCTGGTACAGGTATTTGGCATAGCCCGACCAGCGGCGGCTGAACATGTGGTTGACGCCTGCGCCCAGGGTCTTGAGCGTGCCGGTGTCAAAGCTGGGCGTGTCCTCCAGCAGGTCGGTGGTGGAGAGGTTGACCATCTGCGCGTTGCGCATTTCTTCGAGGAACGGCAGGCTGGGCGTGCGCAGGTCCACCCCCACGGTGCCGGGGTTGCGCACCCGCAGGTGGTCGGCACGCAG
This sequence comes from Acidovorax sp. GW101-3H11, assembly GCF_001633105.1. Classification (GTDB taxonomy): domain Bacteria; phylum Pseudomonadota; class Gammaproteobacteria; order Burkholderiales; family Burkholderiaceae_C; genus Acidovorax. Next base: position 7,414 of record NZ_LUKZ01000007.1, on the reverse strand, counting down.
ACTCACAAAGGTGCTCCGGCCCAGCGCCATGCCCAGCTGCGCCACCACGCGTTTGTGGCGGCCACCGGCTTCGACCAGGCGGTCCTCCACCGGGATGCCCGCCGTCTCCACGCTGGTGAGGGTGGACACACTCAGCGGCCGCAACCAGTCCTGGTAGGCCATGCGCACCGTGGTGCCCGCAGCGGGCTGCCACACCAGGCCCACGCGGGGCGTGACCACGCGCTCCATCTCGGCGCGGCGCACCTGCTCTTCGCTCAGGTGGTCCAGATTCACCAGGTAGCTTTGGGTCAGGCCATCCACCCGGTGGCGAATTTGCTGCAGGCCGAGGGCCGCGTCCAGGTTCCATGCCGCATCCAGGCGCTGGGTGGTGGCCAGGGTCAGGCCGGTGTAGCGGCGGTCCACGTTGTTGTAGCCGGCCACCAAAAGAGAGTCGCGGAAGGGGCCCACCCCCGGGATGTCGGCCGCCACGGCGGCCTCGCCTGCGATCAGGTTGTGCTGGCGCTCGCGCACATGCTCCAGCGCCACGCTCCAGCGGCTGCCGGGGGCGGTGTCCACCGTGTGGCGCAGTTGCAGGTCGTTGAACTGCTTCTGGGGCAGGCTGCTCACGCCCATCAGGCTGACGAACGGAGGCTCCAGGTACAGCGTGGGGTAACGCTGCAGCAGGATGTGCTCCATGCTGCGGCCGAGCTTGATCCAGGTCTGCTCGGTGGGCCCCCAGCGGTAGGCCAGGCCCACGGCGCCCTGGGTGCTCTGGTTGTCCAGCGCGGTCTCGAACAGGTTCTGGCTGGCCAGGCGCATGTCGAACTGGTTCACATAGGCAAACAGGTTGATGCGCTCGGTGGGCTGCATGCCCGCACCCACGGTGACGGCGCGTGCACGCACATCGCCATACCCCCCGCGCACGGCGGGCGCGTTGTTGACCTGCAGATCAAACGGGAACTCGCTCGCGCGGGCCGACTGGGCCTTGAAGAACCACGACACGGGCACATGGGTGTTGTTCATGCCGTTGAGCGTGACGGCGGGGGCCCGCATGCGGTAGAGGTCGCGGTCCAGCGTCACCCCCACGGCCCCATGCGCCCCCGGCTGCTGCAGAAGCGAGGAGTACCGCTGGCTCGCGCCAAACGCCATGGGGTCGGTCAGAAAGCCCTGGAACAGCGCGGAGTTCTTGTTGAATTCGCCCGCATAGCGGTCCGCCATGAACAGGTGGCTGCCACCCCAGTACGGGTAAAAGCTCTGCTGCGCCAGCTCCAGCGCCCAGTCCTCCATGCCAAAAAAGGCCAGCGATGCGCCCAGGTTGGCGCTGCCCTTCTGGTCATTGGCCACCTGGTTGAGGGACTTGAGGTAGGGCATGCGCTCCACCGCTGCGCGCGCGGCTTCCACCGCTTCGCCGGGCTGGAACAGGTCGGTGTGGATCTGCGCGAGTAGCATGTGGGGCACCGGGTCCTTGTCGTCCAGCACGGTGGCCTGGTGCAGGGTGGACAGCGCGTCCTGGTGGCGGCCCAGCTGGTAGTAGGCGACGGCCGTCCAGGTCTTGGCGCGGGCATAGCGCGGCTCCATCACGCCCGCGCGCAAAAACGCATCCAGTGCGGCCTGCGGGTTGCCTTGCTTGAGGTGCAGCAGGCCCTGGCCGGTGAGCGCCACATAGTCCGCCGGGTTGTCGCCCAGGGCCGTGGCAAAGGCCGCACCGGCTTCGGTGAACTGGTTCACAAAGGTTTCGAGTGTGCCCAGCTCACCATAGGCGCCGGGCTGCTGGGGCGACAGCGCCAATGCGCGTTGCAGGTTCTCGCGAGCAGGGCGCGGGTCTTCGCGCTCCACATGCGCACTGCCCAGGCCCTGCCAGGCACGCGCATCGCCAGCGGCCAGTTGCGTGGCCTCGGTGTAGGCGGCCAGCGCGGCGGGCGCGTCGCCCCGGCGCCGGGCCAGCTCAGCGCGCACCAGGGCCACTTCGGCATGGGCCGTGGCCTGCACGGGGGCCAGCGCGGCACTGGCCTCATCCACACGGTCGCTCAGCATCAGCACACGGGCCAGCTGGGCCGCCAGCGCGGGGTGGGCGGGCCAGCGCTGCAAAGCCGTGCGCAGGGTGTTGGCGGCTGCGGCGCCTTCGCCCTCCACCAGCTGCACGTCAGACTGCATGAGCCAGGCAGGCAGTGGCGCCGCAGACTGCACCACCTGGCGCGCCAGCTGCTCGCGCGCGGCCAGCAGGTCGCCCGCCTGCAGGGCAATGGCCGCGTCCATCACCGCCACCCAGGGCGCGGGTGCGCCGCTGCTGCGGGCCTGTGCCAGGGCAGCGCGTGCAGCGGCCAGGTCGCGGGCCGCGAGTGCGGCACGCACCGGGGCCAGGGTGTCGGGCACGGGCTCGGCGGCCAGATGGGGCAGCGGGTCGGCACGCAGCGCGTTCACCCACTGGATGCGGTCGCGCGGCTGGCTCAGCACCAGCTTGACCGGCGCCTTACCCACCTCGGCCACGGCGGCTTCGTTGGCGCCCACAGACACCGCGCCCTGCGCGTTGGAGAACTCCACCTGGCCCGACAGCACGGTGATCAGCGTGCGCCCATCGTCCTCCACGCTGATGTCCCAGTCCGTGCCCCGGATCGCGGCCGTAGCGGCGGGTGTCTCCAGGTTCAGGCGGCTGCCGTCGGCGCGTTTGGTCTGGGTCCAGGCGCGGCCCGCGTTCAGCAGCAAGGTGGTCACCGGCTGGGCGGGGGTGGCCACGCCCTTGACCTGCAGCACCGTGTTCTGGTGCAGTCGCAATTGCGTGTCGTCGGCAAACAGCAGCGCCATGCGCGCGGCCTGGCGCGTGCGCACAAAGTCGCCCGTGGCCAGCGGCTGCGCCAGGCGTGCGGGGCCCCAGTCGGCCGCTGCGGCAGCGCGCTGGTCGCCCGTGCCTTGCAGGCTCACGATCTCGGCGGCGGCACCTGGGGGCACAACGGCCTGGGCGAACTGGGACCAGGCCATGGCGGCCAGTGCCGCGAGGGTGGTTAGGGCGGGCAGGCGGTTTTTCTTTTGGTGCATGTGGGGCTTTCGCGGAAGGCGGGAAACACATCAACTTCGCCGGACCCCTCCCCGTGCCCGGCAAACAGAAATTATCGCGAGCCCCCTGCGCTCCCGCCCCTCGGCGCGGGGACCTCTGCCGGGCATTTCATGAAGAAAGCCACATTTCGTAGCACCGTGTAACAGACGAAGGGGCCGCACAGCGGCGAAGCCTGCCCCGCACGGCCCTTTCCTACAGACGGCCCAAGAAGGCGGTGATACAAACAAACCCGTGGGCCCTTTCGCCCCCTCCCTCCACCCCCTTCTTCTTGTTGCCCGCCACGCCCTGCGTGTGCCGCCCGGAGCCTTTTGCCATGCCCGCTGCCCCCCGCCTCAAGATCGGCCTGTCGGCCTGCTTTCAGCACGCCGACCCCACCCGCCCTCTGTTCACCAACAAGACGCTGCAGTACGTCGAGCAATCCATCGCGCACTGGATCATGTCGTCCGGTGCCATCGTGGTGATGGTGCCCTGCCCCACCGGCGAGACCGCGCGCGGCGATGTGACGCTGCAGCACTATGCCGAGTGGCTGGATGGCGTGGTGATGCACGGCGGCGCCGACGTGTGGCCCGGCAACTATGGCGAAGAACCTCTGCGCGAAGAATGGGTGGGCGACCGCGTGCGCGACATCTACGACCTGGCCCTGGTCAAAGCCTTTGCCGAAGTGGGCAAACCCATCTTTGGCGTGTGCCGGGGTCTGCAGCTCATCAACGTGGCCTTTGGCGGCGCGCTGTACCAGGACATCGAAACCCAGCACCCCGGCGCACTGCAGCACCGCAACGCCACCACCTACGACCAGCACTTTCACGGCATCCAGATCGTGCCCGACTCACACCTGGCCAAGCTCTACCCCGACGTGCCGCGCGCGCGGGTCAACAGCATCCACCACCAGGGCATCAAGCGCGTGGCGCCCGAGTTTGAGGTGGAAGCCCTGAGCGAACCCGACGGCGTGCCCGAGGCCATCCGCCTCAAGCCCGCCCCAGGGCGCGGCTACATCGCGGCCACCCAGTGGCACCCAGAGTTCCACAAAAAAGGCTCGGACACGCTGGACGACACGGCCATCCTGCAAGACTTTTTGGCGGCTTGCGCTGAGGCACGAAAGAACCCGGTGCGGCCGGGCCAGCCGGTGGGGCTGAGGGACCGGGCGACGCGGTTATTGAAAACGGCGCTGCGCAAGGACCGCCAGCGCGACAAAGAAGGCCACTGAAGCGGCGCTCAGCGCGCCATCAGCGGCATTGCTCGCGAGCCTCTTTCTCGGTTTTGACTTCCATACCCTTGCAAAAATAGAACGGCACTGCGCAATGCAGGTACTTGCGCCCCACGTCTTTGGATACAGCCATGCTGGACACCATGGCGGGTGTGGAGGGGGCCTGGGCCGCCGTACAGGCATCTGCCCGCTTAGCGATCTCTTGCAGGCACTCCTCACGCGACAAGTTAAAACGCTTTCGCGCATCAGCACATTGCTGCAAGGCCACCTCCCGCCACAGCTGGAGAATCTCCGCTCGGGGGATGGGCTGTACTTCCACCGTCTTCAGGCTGTAAGGCGCCTGCGCCCACGCACCAAAAGACAAACCCACCAGCGCCACAGCCAGGACGGGCAAACACAGAATTGCGCGATGCATCATGGGCGATGTCTCCAGAGGCGAAGGTTTGCAGACGGAGCCGCATTGTGCGCCGGGTGGGCGCGGTACAGCAGATCCCCTACGCCGACTGAGACAACACCGGCCCCACCACCCCCTCCACCTCTGCCCGCAACCACCGGTGCGCTGCATCCTGCTGATACCGCGCATGCCAGATCAGGTACATCGGCATGGCAGGGCACACCACCGGCACTGGCGCACTGGCCAGACCCGCCAGGGCGGTGCGGGCCAGCAGTGAGGGCGCAGTGGTGAGCAGCGCGGTGCCACGCACAAACGCCGGTAGCGCCGCAAAGCCCGGCACGCGCACAGCAAAGCGGCGGCGCACGCCACGGGCCAGCAGTTGGCGGTCCAGGTCCAGCCCCCGGTGCGCTTCATAGGCCACGGTGGCGTGGTCTGCGGCCAGGTAGTCGGCCTCGGTGGCGGGGGCACTGCGCACGCTGGCGTCGTAGAACACGCGGTACTGGTCTTCAAACAATCGCTTTTGCACGATGTCGGTGCCGTCGGGCGGGCGGGGGCTGATGACGAGCTGGCATGCGTCAGACCTCAGCAGCTCGGCGCTGGGCGCCCCGCTGGGCACGATGCGCAGCGTGACGCCCGGTGCGGCGCGGCGCAGCCGGGCGGCCAGCGCGGGCAGCAGCAGATCGCGCTGAAAGTCGTTGGCGGCAATGTGAAGCTCGGTCTGCCACTGCATCGGATCAAACTCGGCCCCTTGGGCAAACCACTGCATCTGCTGCAGCAGCTCGCGCGCAGGCTGGGCCAGGGCCTCGGCGCGGGCAGTGGGCACGATGCCGCGCCCGCGCTTCACAAACAGCGGGTCGCCGGTGATGGCGCGCAGTTTGTCCAGCAGATGGCTCACGGCCGACTGGGTGACGCCCAGGCGATCGGCCGCCGCCGTGATGCTGCCCGTCTCCAGCACCGCCAGCAGCAGCTTCAGCAGGTGCCCGTCCAGGCCTGATCCATCGAATTTGCTCATGCATTCGATGATCTTTGCCCCCTTCATCTTTGGCAATGGCATCACGACACTGCGGGCTGACTTACATCAAGACCCGGAGACACCATGCCTTCCCCACTGCCCCCCATCCCCGGCACCACGCCGTTCGATGGCAACCAGGCCCGCAAGGGCTATGCGCTGAACAAGATGTGCTTTTCGTTCAACGACGAGGCCAACCGCAAGGCCTTTGTGGCCGACGAAGAGGCGTACATGAAGCAATACGGCCTGAACGAACAGCAGGCCGCCGCCATCCGCGCCAAGAACGTGCTGCAGCTGATTGCCGCAGGCGGCGACGCCTACTACCTGGCCAAGTTCGCGGGCATCTTCAAGCTGGACATGCAGGACATCGGCGCGCAGCAGACGGGCATGACCAAAGACGAATTCAAGGCCAAGCTGGTGGCGGCAGGCCGGGACTGACCCGCACTGCGCCTCCCCTTGCCCAACACCCTTCCACCCGTTCACGCTGAGCCTGTCGAAGCGCCGCACCATCCACGCGCCCCGGCTTCGACAGGCTCAGCCCGAACGGATGGGGGCGGCAACAGCCCCAACAACACCAGCAGCCACAACGCTGCGCAACGCGCGCGGCGGGTTAGCCCACCGCGCCCTCAAACACTGAATTGGAGACACCCCATGGCACAACTCATCGGCGGCCTCGGCACCTCGCACATTCCGGCCATTGGCAACGCCATCCACAAGGGCCTGCAAAACGACCCGTACTGGAAGCCCTTCTTCGACGGCTTTCCGCCCATCCGCCAATGGCTGGGCGAGAAGAAGCCGGACGTGGTGGTGATGTTCTACAACGACCACGGCCTGAACTTCTTCCTCGACAAGATGCCTACCTTTGCCGTGGGTGCGGCGGCGCAGTACAACAACGCCGACGAGGGCTGGGGCATCCCTACGCTGCCGCCGTTCCCGGGCGAGGTGGACCTGTCCTGGCACCTCATCAACACGCTGGTCGAGCAAGAGTTTGACGTGACCACCTGCCAGGAAATGCTGGTGGACCACGCCTGCACGCTGCCGCTCAAGCTCTTCTGGCCCGAGGGCGATTGCCCCGTGACGGTGGTGCCGGTGTGCATCAACACCGTGCAGTTCCCGCTGCCCTCAGCCAAGCGCTGCTACGCGCTGGGCAAGGCCGTGGGCCAGGCAATCCAGAGTTGGGACAGCGACAAGAAGGTGGCGGTGATTGCCTCGGGCGGCCTCTCCCACCAGCTCGACGGCGAACGCGCGGGTTTCATCAACAAGGCGTTTGATCTGCAGTTCATCGAAAGCCTGACCACCAACCCCGAATGGGCCACGCAGTTCAGCGTGCACAAGCTGGTGGAAAAAACCGGCACCCAGGGCGTGGAGCTGCTGATGTGGGTGGCGATGCGCGGGGCGCTGGCCACCGCCAGCGCGGGCGTGCGGCGGGTGCACAGCAACTACCACATCCCGATCTCCAACACGGCCACGGCGGTGATGGCGCTGGAAGCGGTCTGACCTCGTCGATTTCAAGCATTTTTGGCTGCCTGCGCCTGTCCATCATGCGTCAGCAGCTATTAATTCAGGAGCATTGATCTTTCCCAGCTTTCCCACAGGCTAGCGTCAGGCATTGCATTTACTGTAAATTCATAAGGGGTATCTATTTAGCTCCAGTAGCCCCGTTGATACTGTAATTTCATCCAGCAATAGTATCCGATTGCCTCTCCCCGGTGTTCTTGCTCACGACATCCCCATACGTCACTGGCGGCGTAACCACCGCTTGCTGCAGCAAGCGGT
>NZ_LUKZ01000006.1 GCF_001633105.1 Acidovorax sp. GW101-3H11 | reverse complement strand
AGACGCTGCTGCGGCGCATGGCGCTGCAGGTGCTCAAGAGCGACACCTCGGTGAAGGTGGGGGTGCAGGCCAAGCGCAAGCGAGCGGGCTGGGATGTGGGCTATCTGGCCCATGTCCTGGGCATCAGGGTTTAGATGCGATTGCCCTGCCATCATGCCCAAACAGCTATCAAAAAAATAGCAAACTAGCGAAGAGAAGGGCTGGTGAACCAGATCGCGGCGATGACCAGCACCAGCACCACACACAGCACCAGTGCAGACGCCGCCTGGCCCGGTGTTTCGTCGAACTCGAAGTGAAGGATGCCGGACACGGTGTCGGCCACAGCATCGGCGGCCCGGGCGCGGAAGATGAAACCCAGCACCGCAAACGCTGCCGCGCTGTACTGCACCCAGTGGCGCAGCACCGGGTCCATGCCCGGGCCGTCGTAGCTGAGCGAATGGGCCAGGCCATACAGCCACCAGCCGGCCACGCCGACCAGCGCGCCAAAGAAGGCACCGATCAGCGCGTAGCCCAGGCGGTCCAGAAAACCGTGCACAGACTGCAGCACTGGCTTTTTAGCGGCTGCTTATCAATGGTGGTGGCCGTGGCCGCCGTGCACATGGCGGTGGGCCACTTCTTCGGCCGATGCCGCGCGCACTTCAGTCACCTTGCAGCTGAAAGTCAGCGCCTGGCCGGCCAGCGGATGGTTGCCATCCAGGTGCACTTCGGGGCCCTTGATCTTGACCACGTTGAACACGGCGGGCTGGCCGTCGTTGCCTACACCCTGCAGCTGGCCGCCGACCTTCACGCCGGGCGGGAACTCGCTCTTGGGGATGGTGCGCACCAGGCTTTCGTCGCGCGCGCCGAAGGCGTCTTCCACGGCCAGCTGCAGCGTGGTGCTGAAGCCCACGACCTGGCCTTCGAGCGCGGCTTCGACCTTGGGGAAGATGTTTTCATAGCCGCCATGCAGATAGGCCAGGTTGCCCGCGTCCAGCGGCTTGCCTTGGGGCGTGGTCACCTTGTAGCTGATGGTGACGGCGGAATCTTTGGTGATGTTCATAGGTCTTGGATAACAACGCGGATCGGGACCGTGGATTGTCCACGACCCGCGAGTTGGGGCATTGGCAGCGGAATGTGGACGTTCGCGCTTCAAACACGAAGCCCCGCGCGGCGCTTCGACAGGCTCAGCGTGAACGGCTGCAAGGGTGGCAGACAACTCACCCAGCCGCTGTGGCGCTTTCGGCCGGGCGCTCTTCCTCCGTCTGCCCGGGGTAGCGCGCAAACCGGCGTGGTGTCGCGCCGTGCACCGGGTCCTGCTGGGCCCAAGGCCACCCGCCAAACTGGGTGCGGCGGTAGTCGTTCATGGCCTGCATGATCTCGGCCTGGGTGTTCATCACAAACGGGCCGTACTGCGCCACGGGCTCGGCAATGGGGCGGCCTTGCAGCACCAGGCATTCCACGGCGGTGGTGCCGGTGTTGGCCAGCAGCCAGTCCTCACCGGCGCGCACCTGCAGCGCGGCGTGGCGGTCCACCTCTTGCGGGCCCACACGGAGGCGGTCGCCCACAAAGAAGTACAGCATGCGCTGCGTGCCTTCGTCGCCGTTGGCACCGTTGGCACCGTTGGCTGCGGGCAGGGTCCACTCGGCACCGGGCTCCAGGTGCAGCGTCCAGATGGCCACATCGCCCTCGGGCTGCGAGGCCCAGGACTCGGGCGGCGGCGACAGCGGATCGGGCGCACCGGGCAGCGCACCGGCCACCACCGTCACCGTGGTCTTGCGGCCTGCGGCGTCGGCATGCACCACGCGCGGGATGCGCTCGTTCCACAGCATGGTGAAGTGCGGCTCCACCATCTTGTTGCGCGCGGGCAGGTTCAGCCAGATCTGGAAGAGTTCGAGCGGATTCGGCCCGTCGGCGTTGAGCAGCGGGAACATCTCGGAGTGCACGATGCCTTTGCCCGCCGTGACCCACTGCACATCACCGCCACCAAACCGCGCGGCGGCGCCCAGCGAGTCGGAATGGTCGATGAGGCCCTTGCGCACCAGCGTCACCGTTTCAAAGCCCCGGTGCGGGTGGCCGGGAAAGCCGGGCACCGGGTCGCCGTGGTACATGCTCCAGCCGTCCTTGCGGCTGAAGTCGCTGCCGATCTGGCGGTCGTCGATGGGCACGGCGGGCGCAAAGGCACCGTTGCCTGCGGGGTAGGCATCGTCGTGGTGGGCGCAGAAAAGAAACGGGTCCATCGTGGGCCACTGCGGGCCCAGCAGCTGCGCACGCACGATGGGCCGCAGGGGGGCAGCAGCGGAAGTGGACGAGGGCATGGAAGGCTCCTTGGGTTGTGCACCGCCACTATCGGGCGGCATGCCTGTGGAATATGGCGCCAATGGTGCCCGAGCAGAAGTGCGCTGCGTGGAACAGTGGGTCCGCCGAACAGGACAGTGGGGTGGCCCTGGCAGGTGTGCGCAGTGCAGGGTTTGAATTAAATTTGGCTCTTCCACCTGCTGGCATTGCCTCAATAGCTCTACTTTTAATAGCAAACCACTGTCAGTGCACCGCCCCCTGCGCCCCCGCACCCGGCGGCTGCGCGGGCCGCAGCACCAGGCCGCCCAGCAGCGCCGCCACCAGCGATCCCGCCGCCGCCACCCAGAAGGCCAGCTGGTAGCCCCCGTTCAGCGCCATCGGCGCCGATGCGCCTGCCTCGCGCAGCGCGCCCGTGCGCGCATCGGCCAGGCTGGCCAGCACGGCCAGGCCCAGCGCGCCGCCCATCATGAAAGCGGTGTTGACCACGCCCGAGGCCAGGCCCGAGTCCTCGGGTTTTACATCGCCCATGGCGGCCAGCAACAGCGGGTTAAGCGCAATGCCCGCGCCCACGCCCAGCAGCACCATGCCGGGCAGCACATGTTGCACAAAACTGCCGTCCACCGGCGCCAACGCAAACAGCGCCAGCCCCACGGTGGCCAGCACCAGGCCCCAGCCCAGCGTGCTGCGGATGCCGTAGCGCATCACCACCCAGGCCGAGAGCCCCAGCGAGCAGCCCGCCATGATGAGGTTGGACGGCAGGAACGCCAGGCCCACCTGCATCGCGTCGTAGCCCAGCACCAGCTGCATGTACAGCGCCGACAGGAAGAACCACGCAAACATCCCCGCCGCCCACAACACGCCCACCACGTTGGAGATGGCCAGGTTGCGCAGCCGCAGCAAGGCCAGCGGCACCAGCGGCGCTGCAACATGCGACTCGATGAAAAGAAACACCAGCAACAGCACCGCCGAGATGCCCAGCAGGCCCAGCGACTGCAGCGAGGTCCAGCCCGCCTCGTTGCCGTTGACGATGGCATACACCGCCAGCATCAGCGATGCGGTGATGGTGACCGCGCCCGCCACATCCAGCCGCTGCCCGTGCGCCTGCCCCTTGCCACCCGGCAGCAGCACCAGGCAGGCCGCGTAGATCGCCACACCCACGGGGATGTTGACCAGAAAGATCCAGTGCCAGCTGAAAGCGCTGGTGAGCACGCCGCCCAGCAGCACGCCAATGCTGCCGCCGCCCGCGCACACAAAGCCATACACCCCCATGGCCCGCGCGCGCTCGCCGGGTTCGGTGAACAGATTCATGATGAGCGACAGCGCCACGGCCGACACCACCGCCCCGCCCACACCCTGCACCGCACGCGCCGCCACCAGCAGCCCCTGCGTGTGGGCCAGCCCACAGGCCAGCGACGCGAGGGTGAACAGCGTGATGCCCGCGAGGAACAGCCGCCGGTGGCCATACAAATCGCCCAGCCGCCCACCCAGCAGCAGGCAGCCGCCAAAGGTCAGCATGTAGGCATTGACCACCCACACCAGTGATGTCTCGGTAAAGCCCAGGTCGGCCTTGATGCTGGGCAGCGCCACGTTCACGATGGTGGTGTCGAGCACGATCATCAGCTCGCCCAGGCACAGCAGGATGAGCGCGGGCCAGCGTGCGCGGCCTTCGATGGAGAGGGTCATGGGACGGCGGTGGTGAAAGAGGATTCCGCCGCAGTGTGTCATGCGCGGCGGTTGCAAAGGGCGCGGCGCAAGGCCAGCGCCCCCGTGGATCTGGCTCCGCCAGTTCACCGGGTGCGTCCCCCTTGCAGGGGGAAGCCGCGCAAGGCTCAGAGACTGGGAGTTTTTTGGGCGCGCCCGAAGGGTGCACAAGAGCGCCCCGGATCTAGGCGCAAAGCACAGCCATAGCGCGGGCTATGGCGAGCATTTGCAACGACGAACCGGGGGGTCTTGGGTGCCAGGCGGGCGTGGACAAAAGACTCTCAGTCTCTCAGGGGGTCTTCTTGTACTTTGCTTGCATGATCTGGTTCCAGCTCCCGTCGGGTTGCTCGCCAAACGAGGTCAGCGTGCGCTCGCGCGGCCCCACGATGGTGATCACGTCGCGGTAACGCGCCGTCTTGCCGTCGCCCTTGAAGCTTGGGCCCTCGGTCTCCAGAGTCAGCACCTTCTGGTCGGCATCGAGCGTGCCCCGGTAGATCCACATGTGGCTCATCATCGAGCCCACCCAGGTGCCCAGAAACACTTGCTTCTCGGGGTCGTAGCCCAGCGTCATCTGCATGCGCGCCTCGCCGCCATCGGGCATGGTGCCCGTGCCTTCCAGGATCACCCACAGATCGCCCAGCGCACGGCCGTGCTCGGCGCCCACGGATTGTTCGGCCGATCCGCCGGGCGGCGCGTCGCAGCTGGAGGTGCTGGTCCAGGGGCCCAGCAACTGCTGCAGCCAGCGGTGCATGGCATGGGGTTCGGGATTCATCATGGGTGTCTCCTGACGATCAAAGGAAGAAAGAAAGAATGGATGCTTGGATGGAGGCATGGCCAGCGCACGTTCACTCCGGCCCCACCACCATCCACGGCACGCCAAAGCGGTCTGCCACCATGCCAAAGGCCTGCGAGAAGAACGTCTTGCCCAGCGGCATCTGCACCTGGCCACCGTCAGCCAGCGCATGGAACAGGCGCTCGGCATCGGCCACGCTGGCGGGGCTCAGGGCCAGCGAGATGCCCTCGAACTTCGCCTTGCCCGAGCCCATGCCGTCCGACGCCATCAGCGTGGTCTGGCCGACAGAGAACTCGGCGTGCATCACCATCTCGGGCGTGGGCCCGCCGCCGCTGCCATCCGCACAGCCCGGGGCACCGGCCGGGTCGGGGTTGTCCTTGTAGCGCATGAGCAGCTTGACCTGGGCGCCCAGCGCCCGGCGGTAGAAATCCAGCGCCTCTTCGCAGCGACCTTCAAACATCAGATAGGGCTCGACTTTCATGGGGGTCTCCTGGCGGGGTGGGGGTGCAAAAAAGGAGTGTCGGCGTGCAATTGTGAACACCGTCCACAAACCATAACAAAGATAATGGACAGTGTCCACATCCAGAACCACATGCACGTAACCACCGGCAACACGCCCGAACCGGCCCGCGCTGCGGCCCGCGCTGCGGCCCGCAGCACCTACCGCCATGGCGACCTGCGCCGCGCGCTGCTGGACGCGGGCATCGAACTGGCCCGCCAGGGCGGCCCCGACGCCGTGGTGCTGCGCGAGGCCACGCGCCGCGCGGGCGTGGCGCCCAACGCGGCCTACCGCCACTTTGCCAACCGCGACGACCTGCTGGGCGCCGTGCGCGCCGCCGCCGTGGCCGCCGCCGCACGCTTCATGGAGGCCGAGCTGGCCCAGGTGCCCGCCACCGGCACCGCCACCCAGCAGGCCCATGCCAGGGTGCGCGCCGTGGGCGCGGGCTATTTGCGTTTTGCCCAGGCCGAGACGGGCCTGTTCCGCACCGCGTTTGGCGGCCGCTTCACCGTGCAGCAACAGCCCGACCCGGCCCTGGGCGGCGCTACGGGCCTCAACCCCTTTGAGCACCTGAGCGCGGCGCTGGATGACCTGGTGGCCGCAGGTGCGCTGCCTGCCGCGCGGCGCCAGGGCGCGGAATATCTGGCCTGGTCCACCGTGCATGGCATGGCCCTGCTCGCCATCGACGGGCCGCTGCGCGGCACGCCGCAGCAGATGCTGGACGCGTTGAGCCAGCGGCTGCTGGACATGGTGGAGCGGGGGCTGTGAGCCCGGTGCCTCAGAGGTTTTTCAGCCTTCTGCGCGCACCCACATTGCCCTTTAAGCTATTAAATTCATAGCACACCAAGACCATACAGCTGCGCCGTGGCCCGCAGCCGCTGCACCAGCGCACGGCGCAACGCCACAGGCCGCAGCACCTCCACCTGCGGTGACAGGCGCATCAGCTGGCCGCAGGCATGTTCCACCGACTCGATGGGCAGGGTGACGGCCACGCGCCCGTCCACGCGGCGCGATGGCTTGGCGGCCGCCACCGCGCGCGCCACGGCACTGCTGAGCGCACGCAGCCCCTGCAGCCCCGCAGGCGTGGCCAGCACCTGCGCCTGGCCGGTGTAGATCTCCGCTTCAAAACGCTGGATGGACGCGGCCCAGTAGGCCGGCAGATCAAACCGCGCGGGGCGGCGCACGGGCGTCGCCAGTGCGGTGGCGGCGCGGATGCTGGACACGCGGTAGGTGCGCGGCCCGCCCTGGGCCGTGCCTGTGCTCGTGCCCTGTGCGGCCTTCGCCACTGCGGGCGCCACAGGCAGCGCCACCAGGTACCAGACCCCCGCCTTGAGCACCAGGCCCAGCGGGCTCACCGTGCGCTCCACGGTATCCGTCCAGCTCTCGTAGCGCATGCGGATCTGGTGGCCGTTCCAAACGGCGGCGGCCACGGTCGCCAGGTGCGGCGTGGGCTCGCTCTCGCGGTACCAGTCCACCGGGTCCAGGTGCAGGCGGGCGCTCACGCGCTGGGCGTCGTCGCGCCACCCAGCGGGCAGCGCGGCCAGCAGCTTGAGCCGCGCGCCCTCCACATCGCCGCCCAGGCCCAGGTCCTGCGCGGGGCCGGGCAAGCCGCTCAAGAACACGGCCTGCGCCTCAGACGGCGTGAGGCCGGTGAGCGTGGTCTTCCACCCCGGCAGCAGCGCAAACCCGCCGTGGCGCCCGCGCTCGGCATAGATGGGAACACCGGCGGCGCTCAACTGGTCCACATCGCGGTAGAGCGTGCGCACCGACACCTCCAGCGCATCGGCCAGCGCGGTCGCGCTCATGCGGCCCCGGGTTTCGAGCAGCATCTGAAGGGAAAGCAGGCGGCTGGCGCGCATGGGGCAAAAGGGCGTGGTGGGTGCAACAAGAGCGGCTAACAAAACTCAGCGAAGCGGTTCTGGCCAGGCGCTGCGTCGCAGGCAGTACGAGTAGTACGCGCAGTACGCCTGGTACGACAAGACGCGGCAACGACGCGGCAACGACGCCAAAAGAGTTTTTTAGCCGCTCTGAAAAGCGATGCACAAAGATATCCCAAATACCTGCCATAAGGTGGCAGGTATGGCGGCGCAGACTGCGGGCTCGTTGTGTTTTTCTGCCCTTTTCTCACCAGGAGCCCCGCATGTCCGAAGCCCTCATGGCCCCGCCACTCCCTCCCTGCGCAGCCCCGCCTGCCGCCGACGAATGCGCCGTTGTCGAGCTGCGCCAGTACACATTGCACCCGCAGCAGCGCGAGGTGCTCATCGACCTGTTCGACCGCGCGTTGGTGGAGACGCAGGAGGCCCAGGGCATGCGTGTGCTGGGCCAGTTCCGCGACCTGGACCGGCCCGACATGTTTGTGTGGCTGCGCGGCTTTGCCAGCATGGAATCCCGCCGCCGCGCGCTCGAAGGCTTCTACGGGGGCCCGGTGTGGGCCGCGCACCGCAACGCAGCCAACACCACCATGGTCGATTCGGACAACGTGCTGCTGCTGCGCCCCGCCTGGCCCGGCGCCGCCATCGCTTTGCCCCAGCACACGCGCCCTGCGCCCGGCAGCAGCGGTGCAGCACCGGGCGTGCTCACGGCCACCGCCTTCCCCCTGCGCGAGAGCCCCACGCCCGCGCTGCTGGACTTCTGCCACCACCGCATGGCCCCGCTGCTGCAGCGCAGCGGCGCGCGCCAGGTGGCCTGGTACTGCACCGAGGCCAGTGCCAACACCTTCCCCCGCCTGCCCGTGCGCGAGGGCGAACCCGTGCTGCTGGCGCTGGCCCTGTTTGGCAGCGCGGCAGCGGCCCAGGCCGTGACCACCACCGGCGCGTGGCAGCGCGGCGTGGCCCCGGGCCTGGCGCCCTGGCTCGCAGGCCCGCCCCACACCTTGCGCCTGCAGCCCACGGCGCGCAGCGCCTTGCACGCGTGATGCCTCAGCGGAATACGACCATGACCACACCCCATCTCATCACCATCCCCTCGCCCGCCGTGGCCCCCAGCGCCGCGCGCGACTTTGATTTCCTCATGGGCCCCTGGCGCATTCGCAACACGCGCCTGGTGCGGCGCCTGGCAGGCTGCAACGACTGGGAGGTTTTTGATGCCGCCGGCACCGCGCATCCATTGCCCGGTGGCATCGGCAACCACGACAGCTTCACGCCCCTGGCCTGGAAGCCCGGCTTTGTGGGCATGGCGCTGCGGGTGTTCAGCCCCGAATCGCAGCGCTGGAGCATCTACTGGCTCGACAACCTCACCGGTGGCCTGGACCCTGCCACCGGCCAGCTGCTGCCGCCCGTGGTGGGTGGCTTTCAGGACGGTGTGGGCATTTTTGAAGGCGAGGAGCTGTTCGAGGGCCGCCCGGTGCGCGTGCGCTTCGAGTGGTCCCAGATGCACACCGGCGCACCACGCTGGCAGCAGGCGTTCTCGGCTGACGGCGGCGCGACGTGGGAGGTGAACTGGGTGATGGAATTTGCGCGGGCGGTGTGAGCGCGGGCAGCCCCTCGCCCGCAGCTCCCGGGTCCAGAAACTTGAGCCAAAATAACCCCTGCCGCCCGATGGCAGGGCGTCATAAGCTATCAAAAAAAGAGCAATTACTCACGCCGCCTGAAGCGCGGCTTCCTGCGCCGGGAAGTCCGTGGACGCTGCCACCGCACGCCACTGCGCCGTCTCGTTCGCCACAAAGGCATGTTTGTCGGCAATGGTTTGCAACGTGTCCGTGCCCAGCGGCAGGCGCAGCGGGGGCGTGGGGCTGGCCACCAGCTGCATCACAGCCCGGGCCAGGCGCACGGGGTCGCCGGGCTGGTTCAGGTTGATGCGGCGGGCGGCCTCGCGCACGGCGCCAGCGCTTTGGGCGTAGTCGTCCAGCACGCGGGGCGACACGGCCAGCGAGGCGCTGTCCAGAAACTCGGTGCGGAAGTACCCGGGCTCGACCACCGTGGCGTGGATGCCCAGCGGCGCCAGCTCGGCATGCAGCGCCTCGGTGATGCCCTCGACCGCGAACTTGGTGGAGCAGTACAGGCCAAACCCGGCGGCCGACTGCACGCCGCCCAGCGACGAGATGTTGATCACATGCCCGGCGCGGCGTGCGCGCATGGCGGGCAGCACGGCGCGGGTCGCGTGCAGCAAGCCGAACACATTGGTGTCGTACAGGCGCAGCACCTCGTCGGCGGTGGCTTCTTCCACCGCGCCCAGCAGGCCGTAGCCCGCGTTGTTGACCAGCACGTCGATGCGGCCGAAGCGGTCGAGCGCCGCGCCCACGGCATGGCGGGCCTGGGTCTCGTCGGTCACGTCCAGCGCCAGGGGCAGCAGAGCGTCGTGTGCGCCCAGGCGCTGCTCGACGGATGCGGCGCTGCGCGACGTGGCGACCACGGCATCGCCCTGCGCCAGCGCGGCCTCGGCAATGCGCGCTCCGATGCCACGCGAGGCGCCGGTGATCAGCCAGACGCGGGGGTACGAAGAAGAAGTTGAAGTGGAAGACGAGGGGGTGGATGAAGAGGCAATGGCCATGGCAATTCCTTGGGTGGTGGTGTTCGGTCGTGGGTGGGCGCTTTGGGTGCCCACGGCGGCGAACTTTAGGGATTCCATTGCCATGCGACTAGCCCATAATTTGGCGATTCATTCGCAAGCAATGCTTGCCAATCACCCTCCAACACAGCCTCACCACCGCCCCACCACCATGGCCATCAATGAACTGCGCGCCATCGCCAACTTTGCCAAGGCCGCCGAGCTGGGCAGCCTGCGCCAGGCAGCGGCCGCGCAGGGCATCACGCCCCAGGCAGCGAGCCAATTGCTGGTGCAGCTCGAATCGCACCTGGGCGTGCGGCTGTTCCACCGCACCACGCGCAGCCTGAGCCTGACCGAAGAGGGGCGGCAGTTTCTGGCCTCGGCGCAGCCGGGCCTGGCCACGCTGCAGCATGCGGTGCAGGGCGCGCGGCGCGGGCGCGAAGAAATGGCGGGGCCGCTGCGCATCGTGGCGCCGCGCTCCATCCTGCTGGAGGTGATCTGGCCGGTGCTGCACGCGTTCTGCCGCCGCCACCCGCTGGTGGAGCCCGATGTGCAGCTGGACGACCGCATCGGCAACTGGGTGGAAGACCGCGTGGATGTGGGCTTCCGTTCAGGCTACCCGCCCGAGGGCGGCGTGGTGGCGCGGCGGCTGCTGACGCTGCAGCTCATCGTGTGCGCCGCGCCCGCCTACATCGCACGCCATGGCGCACCCGCCAGCATCGACGACCTGGCGCAGCACCGCTGCAGCGGCTTTCGCCATGCATCCACCGGCAAGCCCATGCCCTGGGAGTTCCAGGTGGGCGACTACATCGTGGCGCGCACCATCCACCCCACGTTCTGCACCAACGACATCGAAGCCGAGGCGCGCGCGGTGCTGGGCGGCCATGCGGTGGGCCAGCTGGTGGGCGTCACGGCCGCGCCGCTGGTGCGCAGCGGCCAGCTGGTGCCGCTGCTGCCCCAGCATGTGGCGCAGCACCTGGCGCTCTACGTGTACTACGGCAGCCGCACGGCGCTGCCTGCGCGTGTGCGGGCCTTCATCGACCTGGCGGTGGAGATGGTGGCGGACAACCCCGCCTACCTGCTCACGCCCAGAGAGCTGGTGACCCACGGCCCTGCGGTGCAGAAAAAGCCCCGCGCGCGAAAGCCCACGCCGTGAGCGCCGTGCTGACTACTCAGGCCGCAAACCCGCCGTCGATCAGCAAGCTCGCCCCCGTCACCATGCCCGATTCGGGCCCGGCCAGGTAGGCCACCATGCCCGCGATCTCATCGGGGTGAGCGTGGCGGTTCAGCGCCATCAGGCCGTGCATGTCGCCCGCCATGGGGCCGTCGGCGGGGTTCATGTCGGTGTTCACGGGGCCGGGCTGCACGTTGTTCACCGTGATGCCACGCGGGCCCAGGTCGCGTGCCAAGCCCTTGGTCAGGCCCACGATGGCGGCCTTGCTCATGCCATAGACGCTGAAGCCGGGCCATGGCACACGGTCGGAGTTGGTGCTGCCGATGGTGATCACGCGGCCATAGGCGCCGCCCTGGCCCATGTGGCGCACGGCGGCCTGCGTGGCCACGAACACGGCGCGCACGTTCACGTTGAGCGTGTGGTCAAAGTCGGCCAGCGAAAAGCTGTCCAGCACACCCGCCACGGCCACGCCCGCGTTGTTGACGAGGATGTCCAGGCGGCCCAGCGTGCGGGCGGCGTGGTCCACGGCCTGCGTGAGGGCGGCGGCGTCGGCGCTGTCGGCCCGCAGGGCCAGGGCCTTGCCACCGGCGGACTCGATGGCCGCCACCAGCGCCTGGGCCGGTGCGGCAGAGCTGCTGTAGGTGAAGGCCACGGCTGCGCCGTCGCGCGCCAGGCGCCGCACGATGGCCGCGCCAATGCCGCGCGCGCCGCCGGTGACGAGCGCCACCTTGCCCGCCAGGGGTTGGTGTGTGGGGGGGCTTGCCAGAACAGAAGACATGGTGTTTCTCCAAAAAAGAAGGGGATCAAAAAGGCCCGAAAACGAACCAGGAACCCCTGCAGTGTCAGAAAACCATTGCCCGCGCGGTAGCCACCAATGGGCTGGATGAATTTCAACCCAAGGTTGAAAATACCGGCCATGCAACCGCTCAGCCACCTTGAATCCTTTGTGCAATCTGCCGAGTCCGGCAGCTTCTCGGCCGCCGCGCGCTTGATGGGCCTCACGCCAGCGGCGGTGAGCAAGAACGTGGCGCGGCTTGAAGCCAGCCTGGGGGTGCGGCTGTTCCAGCGCAGCACGCGGCGCCTGGCGCTGACCGAGGGCGGGCAGCGGCTGCTGGCGCAGATCGGGCCGCCGCTGACCGCGCTGGCCGACGCGGTGGACCACGCGGCCGAGGCCGAGCAGCAGCCTGCGGGCACACTCAAGGTGAGCATGGGCCAGGCCTTTGGCCGCGCCTACCTGGTGCCGCTGCTCACCGAGTTTTTGCAGCGCTACCCGGCCATCCAGCCCGACTGGCGTTTTGAGAACCGGCAGGTGGACCTGATCGGCGAGGGCTTTGACGCAGGCATTGGCGGCGGCCTGAACCTGAACCCCGACATGGTGGCGCGCACGCTCGGGCCCATCCACCTGGTGGTGGTGGCGGCCCCTGCGCTGCTGCAGGGCCGCAAGGCGCCGCGCCACCCCGCCGACCTGGCCGCCTGGGACGGCATTGCGCGCCGCGCCATCCGCACCGGGCGCGTGCCGGTGACGACCCTGCGCAACAAGGCGGGCGAGGCCGCGCCGGTGGAGTTTCGCCCCCGCATCGTGTTTGACGACCCCGAGGCCATGTGCCAGGCCGTGCTGATGGGCCTGGGCGTGGCCGTGCTGCCCATGCCGTTTGCCCAGCCCTGGCTGGCGCGCGGCGACCTGGTGCGCCTGCTGCCCGGCTGGTGGGCCGACGCGGGGCCGACCATGCTGTACTACCCCAGCAAGAAGCTGCTGCCCGCACGCACGCGGGTGTTTGTGGACTTTGTGGTGGAGCAGTTCAGCCAGCGCGGCTTTGCGCAGCGGGTGCGGGCGGATTGAGGCGGGCGCTGCCCCTGCATCCATGCACCACGTCATCACTTCATCTTTGGCTGGCGCAAAGGTGGCGGCTTCTACACTGGCAGGCACATCCCCGCGCCCCCACTAAAGGAGTCCCGCATGCCCATCCGCTGGCCCGCCTGTTGTGCCCCGTTGTCGCTTTGCCTGCTGGTCGGCGGGGTGGGCCTGGCGGCCAGCACTGCGCATGCGCAAACCGCCGCCACATCCGCCTGGCGCGAAACCGCCACCGCAGAAGAACAGGCGCTGGACGCCGCCGCCTTCCAGCCCGTGGAGGCCGCGCTGGCCACGCAGTACCCCGATGTGCAAAGCGCGGTGGTCGTGCTGCGCGGCCGGGTGGTGTACCGCTTCTACCGCGATGGCGAGCCGGAGAAACTGCGCGACACCCAGTCCGCCTCCAAAAGCGCGCTGTCGGCCCTGTTGGGCACGGCCCTGGCGCAGGGCCGCATCGGCAGCGTGGACCAGCGCGTGGTGGAGCTGATGCCCGAATGGGCGCCACTCAACCCCGACCCACGCGCCGCCACCCTCACGCTGCGCCACCTGCTGACGCTGACGGCGGGCTTTGCGCTGGATGGCGGCCCGCGCACCCGCTCGGGCACCGCCGCCCCTTTGCCCGTGCGCGAGGCCTGGGTCAGGCCGCTGGCGGCCGACCCGGGGCAGGTGTTTGCCTACGACAACTCCGTCACGCCACTGCTGGTGGCCGTGCTGGAAAAAACCACCGGCATGCCCCTGGCCGACTACGCGCAGCAGCAACTGGTGGGCCCTCTGGGCCTGGCCGCGCCGCGTTACCAGGGCAGCATCGTGCACCTGCGCACGCTCGACATGGCCAAGCTGGGCCAGCTCTACCTGCAGCGCGGCCAGTGGAACGGCCAGCCGCTGCTGCCCGAGGCGTTTGCCGATGCCTCCGTGCAGGTGCAGCACGCGGCCCGCCCGCCCGTGGGGCTGTCCTATGGCTACCTGTGGTGGGTGGTGCCCGGCAAGGCCGCGCGGCCCACCTTCATGGCCAGCGGGTTTGGCGGGCAGTTCATCTGGGTGCACCCGCCGCTGGACCTGGTGGTGGCCACCACGTCCACCGTGTCGCCAGAGAGCGGCCAGCGCGGGCAGGCGCTGCACCTCATCCGCAACCCGGTGTTTGCGGCGGTGCAGCGGCGGGTGGCAGCGGAGCCGAAATAACGCGGGGCGGGGCTGGCTCCCTCTCCCCTCGCGGGAGAGGGTCGGGGAGAGGGGGCCTGTGCAAGGCGCTGTGCCTTATCGCCCCCTCTCCCCCGCCCTCTCCCACAAGGGGAGAGGGAGTGAACCCCGGCGCCTTAGTGAAGACATGGAGAGCCCCTATGGCTTGCGCACAAACGCCACCTCCAGCCCCTTGGCCGTCACGGTGATGGGCCCGGGCTGCAGGCCCAGGCCGTCGAACACCGCCGTGTCCTGCGGGCGCAGCTGGTGCAGCGTGACTTCGCGCAGCGACTGCTCGGCCAGCACCGGGCCATAGGCGTTGAGCAGGTCGGTCACGGCGGGCTTGAGGGTAGGGAAGTCCAGCCGCCCCAGCTTGATCTGGTGCGCGCGCAGCGTGCGGTCGCTGGCCTCGTAGCGCAGCGCAAACTCCACATCGAAGGTGCCGCCGTGGCTGCGCCGCAGCGCGGGGCCCGCTGCATCCACGGCCATGGTGGCGCCCAGGCGGTTCACGGCGGGCAGCAGGCGCAATTGCGGTGCCTGCAGGTTCAGATCAAACAGGCCCTGCACCGGCACGCTGCGCGGGAACTTGGTGGCCACCATCTCCTGCAACTGTGCGAGCGGCACGGTGTAGCTGGGCTGGGCCAGTGCGCCGCAGCCGATGAACAGGGCCACGCCGCCCAGGGCCAGGCTGCGGGTGGTGACGGCAAGAAAACGGCGGCGGTGGGGCATGGGGTGAAGTCTCCTCGGAAGGCGGTGGGACACGGGGCGATGCAAAAGGTGCCCTTGTGGCCAAGCCGTGACCTTCATGCCCTGAACATTCTCAATTCCTATTTTCTATTCACCAACCCATGTAAACCCATGATTTCAATGTGAATTTGAATGAATTTATCTATTCATATAATCATTCATGCCCGCCCCCCATGAACTCTCCACCAAAGCCCTGTTGGCCCTGCGCCGCCAGGGGGGCGTGCTGACCAGCGCCGAGCTGCAAGCGCTGCTGGGCGTGAGCCAGCCCACGGTGTCGCGCGCGCTGGCGCCGCTGATCCATGCAGGCCAGGTGCAGAAGGTGGGCGCGGCGCGCTCGCAGCGCTATGTGCTGCCGCGCAACGTGCCCGGCGTGGGCAGCGAGGTGCGGGTGATGCGCATCGACGCACAGGGCCGCCCGTCCCCGTTTGCACGCCTGGTGCCGCTGGAGGGCGGCGCCTTCTGGGTGGACGAGGCCGACGGCGTGAGTGCGCGGCACGATGGCCTGCCCTGGTTTCTGGACGACATGCGGCCCCAGGGCTTCATGGGGCGCACCTTTGCGCATGCCCACCCCGCGCTGCAGCTGGGCCACGACCCGCGCCACTGGAGCGACGACGACGTGCTGCGCGCCATGACGCTGTATGGCGACGACCTGCCGGGCAACCTCATCATGGGCGAGGCCGCGTTCCAGCGCTTTCACACGCTGCCCGCGCGCGCGTCGCGGGTGGCATCGGCCGACAGCTACCCGGCGCTGGCCGAGCAGGCCATGCGGGGCACCCACCCGGGCTCGTCGGCCGGGGGCGAGCAGCCCAAGTTCTGCACCATCACCGCCGGGCGGCATGTCATCGTGAAGTTCTCGCCCGCAGGCGACGCGCCCGCCGACCAGCGCATGCGCGACCTGCTGGTGTGCGAGCACCTGGCGCTGCGCACGCTGGCGCAGGCAGGGCTGCCCGCCGCGCCCACGCAGCTCTTCATGGGCGCGGGGCGGGTGTTTCTGGAGTCGGAACGGTTTGACCGCACGCCCCTGGCGGCCGATGCGCCGCTGGGCGGGCGCATCGGCATGGTGTCGCTGCAGGTCTACAACGCCGAGTACGTGGGCGAGATCGACAACTGGGCCGCCACTGCCAATCGCATGGCCGCGCGCCACCTGCTCACGCAGGCCGATGCGCGCACGCTGCGCCTGCTGGAGGCCTACGGCCAGCTCATCGCCAACACCGACCGGCACTACGGCAACATCTCGCTGGTGCTGAAGGACGACGACTGGGCGCTGTCGCCCACCTACGACATGCTGCCCATGCTGTACGCCCCGGTGAGCGGCGAGCTGGTGCCGCGCGACTTTGCCAGCCGCCCGCAGCAACCCACGGCGGCCACGCTGGGGGAATGGGACGAGGCGCAGCGGCTGGCGCGGGTGTTCTGGCTGGCGGCAGCGGCGGATGAGCGGGTGTCAGCAGACTTCCGGGCCATTGCGGCCGAGAACGCACGCCAGGTGGGCGGCTGAACAGCCCCCGCCTCCCAGAGGGTTCACGGACACTCCCTCTCCCCTCGCGGGAGAGGGTTGGGGAGAGGGGGCGCGAACCAGCGCAGCGCCCTAGAAAATACCCCTCTCCCCCGCCCTCTCCCACAAGGGGAGAGGGAGCCATTCAGCGCCGCGCGACGTACAAAGGGCGGTTGCAGAAAAGACGCCGAGGCTTCTGAAACTTCAGATCACAACAGGCCTCTGCGCCTGTCCATCAAGCGCCAGGCGCTATTGTTTTTGATACTTACCGCCCCACCACCGACCAGCCCGCCTGCTGGTTGGTCTTGTCGTTCTCATACTCCCACGCCGTGCCGCAGCGGTCGCACACATAGCGGGTGAAGGTCACGGGGCCGTGGTCGCGGTCTTCCTTGCGGTTGCCGCGCTGCACCAGCTCGGCATGGCCGGGGGCCTTGCGCCAGTTGCGCTGGATGCCCTGGCAGGGCTCGCACAGGGCCATGGGTTGCAGTTCTCGTTGGCGGGCCGGGTCTTTGGTCATGGTGGGGGGGCCTTCTTTGCAGGCGGGTAGGTGGGTGGGATGCGCCGCGTGTGCGGTAGGGCGGCTACTGTAAGGCACTGGCGCCACCAGCGGGCAGCACGCAGGCAACATCACATGCCAAAAAGGCCTTCACCGCGCGATAGCTATGCCTCAATAGCTATCAAAAATAGAGCATCCCTCGACTACAGCGCCTTGCCCATGCGCGCGTTGTGCAGCACCATATCCGCGCGCTCCACCGCCTGGCGCTTTTCCACGGCAAAGCCCCGGGCCACAAAAAAGGGTTCGGCCGCCAGGCTGACATCCGCCCACAAGCGCGCCAGCCCCTGCTGCGCGGCCTGCGCATGGATGTACGCCATCAGCGCGCTGGCCACCCCCTGCCGCGCAAACGCCGGGGCCACAAAAAACATGTCGATGTAGCCGCTGGGCTGCAGGTCGGCAAACCCCGCGATGGCACCGCCATCGGCCTCGGCCACAAAGGGCTGGTTGGCCTGCATGCGCGCGGCCCATTGCGCGGCGTCGTGTTCGGCGGGGGCCCAGGCGCCACACTGCTGGGGGGTGTAGCAATGGCAGGCCAGGCCATGCACCGAGGCGTGGAACACCGCGCGCAAGGCCGGTGCGTCGCCCGTGCGGAAAGGGCGGATCTGGACGGTGGCGGTCATGGCGCAGGCGCCGTGGCCAGGCTGCGCAGCCGCAGGTGCGTGGGGTCGTCGGCCGCCACCGGCAGCTGGTGCTTGGACTGCAGATAGTGGTGGGTGAAAACGTCCAGGTACGCATCCAGCAACTGCGCGGCCTTCGCCTCGCCTGCCAGCTCCAGGCACAGGCTGGCCACCTCGCTGGTGCAGAAATGGTCGTCGCGGCGCGAGCGGCGCAGCTGGTAGCGCGAGATCTGTTCGGGCGCCAGGCTCAGCACCGGAAAGCGGTCGAGGTAGGGGCTTTTGCGGAACATCTTGCGCGCCTCGGGCCAGGTGGCGTCGAGCAGGATGAACAGCGGGCGCTTGTCTGCGGGGGCGTCGTCTGCAGGCGCCACTTGTGTCACCACCCGCTCGGGCGCCACAAACTCGCCGGGGAACACCACAACCGGCTGCCACTGCGCGTCGGCCAGCAGCGCGAGCAGGCCCGGTTGCACCTCGGTGCGCGCCCAGCCAAAGGCAAAGGTATCGGCCACCACATCGGCGATCAGCCAGCCGGTGTTGCTGGGCTTGAGGGGCTCGATGTCGGCCATCAGCAGGCACATGCCCGCGCGCGTGGGTACCTGGGGGCGCAGCGCGCAGATGCAGTGGCTGGGCACCAGGCGGCAGCCTGCGCAGCGCTCGCCCTTGGGGCCGCCGCGCGCCAGAAAAGGCTTGGCGCTGCGGGCCAGGCGCTCGGCGCGCAGGCGCGACACGGCGTGGGGCGCGCGCGGCGCCGTTGCCGCAGGCGACGGTGCGGGCGTTGTCGTCACAGCCCGGCCGCTTGTTCCAGCGCAAACAGCGGCAGCTCGGCCTTTCGGCTCAGCCACACGCCGCCGCCCAGCTCGATGGCGCCCTGCTGCAGGCCGCGCCGGTACAGCTCGGCGCGGTGGCGGAACACGCGGTTGTCGGTCAGGTCTTCGTCGATGATGTCGCGTTCATAGTCCTCGCGCGAGACGGCCTCGACATACAGCGCGCCCTTGCTGAGGCGCCCCAGGTTGTGCAGCGCGGTCTTCAGATCGGGCGGGCTCAGGTAGGGCAGCACGCCCTGGCAGATCACGAAGTCAAACGGCTCGCTGGCCACATAGTCCACCACCGAGCTCTGCTGCCAGCCAAAGCGCTCGCACAGGTAGGGGCTGAACTCGACGCCCTGGTAGCTCGCTGCGGGAAAGTGCTGCGCCACGATGTCCTTCCACAGCCCGATGCCGCAGCCCACGTCCAGCACGCGGTGCACCGGCACGCGCAGGTACTTGAGGTAGCTGCACACAAAGGTGCCCAGGCGCTCCATGTGCTGCGGGTCCACCACGCTGGTTTTCTTGTCGAAATAAAAGCGCTGGTAGTAGGCCTCGTCGAAGGTGGTGGCGCTGGCGGATTTCAATGGGCGGTCCTTGTGGGCGGGGGAAGGGCGGGGGAAGAGAAGGCAGGGAGGGCGAGAGTATCCCGCACCTCCACCGGGACGGGGCGTGTAGTCTGTCGCCATGGATTCGATGATTGCTGCCGCCGCCCGCGCGCTGGCGGGGGGCGACGCCCTCACCGCGCTGCAGCGCGTGGCCTTGCGCGACGACCCGCCTGCGCTGGCCCTGCGCGGCATTGCCATGGCCCAGCTGGGCGAACACCCGCGCGCCCGCGAACTGCTGCGCCGCGCCGCCCGCGCGTTTGGCGCGCACGAGCCCGTGGCCCGCGCCCGCTGCGTGGTGGCCGAGGCCGAGGTGGCCCTGGCCCAGCGCGACCTGGGCGGCGATGGCGGCAAGGGCCCCGCAGCCCTGCTGGCAGCGGCCCACACGCTGCAGGCCCACGGCGACACCACCAACGCGCTGCAAGCCCGGCTGGTGGCGGCGCGCAGGCTGGTGCTGCTGGGGCAGCTGGCCGAGGCATCTGCCCTTCTGGCGGCCCACCCGAACGACAGCACACCCATTCACCTGCCCGCCCCGCTGGCCACCGTGGCCGCACTCACCCGCGCAGAACTGGCGCTGCGCGCGCTGCACACCGACGCCGCCCATGCAGCCCTACAACACGCCGAGCGGGCCGCGCAACATGCCGGTGTGCCCGCCCTGCAGGCCGAGGTGGCCCACGCGCGTGCGCTGCTGGCCCAGCCCGCTGCGCGCCTGCTGGCGCCGGGCGGCGAGCAGGCGCTGCGGCTGCAAGACGTGGCCGCACTGCGTGCATCCGGCCACACGCTGGTGGTCGATGCCTGCCGCCACGCCGTGCATGCCAGCGGCGTGGCGCTGCCCCTGGCGCGCCGCCCCGTGCTGTTTGCGCTGGTGCGCGCACTGGCCCAGGCCTGGCCGGGCGATGTGGACCGCGAGGCGCTGATTGCCAGCGTGTTCCGCACCCGCCACCCCGACGAGACGCACCGCGCCCGGCTGCGCGTGGAGATGGGCCGCCTGCGCAAGCTCATCGCACCGCTGGCGGGCGTGGAGGCCACGGCGCGCGGCTTTGTGCTGCGGCCTTTGGCGGGCCGCACCGTGGCCGTGCTCGCCCCCCCGGTGGATGGCGAACAGGGCGCGCTGCTGGCGCTGCTCGCCGACGGCGCGGCCTGGTCCACATCGGCCCTGGCACTGGCGCTGGGCGACAGCCAGCGCACCGTGCAACGCGCGCTGGCCGAGCTGGAAAGCAACGGCCAGGTGCGCGCCATCGGCCAGGCCCGCGCCCGCCGCTGGGTGGCCGCGCCGCTGGTGGGATTCACGACGATCTTGTTACTCCCCACCACGCAGCCAAATCCCTAAAGTGGCCACACCGCCCACCGCACCATCTCATCCGCGTGCACCGGGCACCCCCCGCAAGGAGCCATCGACATGACCGACACCACCCTGGAAGCCACCCGCGACACCGCCTGCAGCAGCCAGCCCGGCGACACGCCCCCATCGCACCTGCAGCTGCCCATTGCCTCGCGCCGCCCCGCCGAGGTGGTGCGCGAGTACGGCCCCTTTGGCAGCGCAAGCGCCATCCACGGCGTGACGCACGACGGCCAGCGTGTGTGGGCCGCCACGGGCGAGCGACTGGTGGGCTTTGACCCGGCCAGCGGCGCCACCACCCACACGCTGGACGTGGTGTGCGACGCGGGCACTGCGTTCGATGGCACGCACCTCTACCAGATCGCCGAGGCGCGCATCGACAAGATCGACCCCGCCACGGGCCAGGTGCTGGCCACCATCCCCGCGCCCGGCTGCGGCAACGACTCGGGCCTGACCTGGGCCGAAGGCAGCCTGTGGGTGGGCCAATACCGCGACCGCAAGATCCACCAGATCGACCCCGCCACGGGCGCGATCCGCCGCACCATCGAATCCAACCGCTTCGTCACCGGCGTGACCTGGGTGGACGGCGAGCTGTGGCACGGCACCTGGGAGGGCGAGGAAAGCAGCCTGCGCCACATCGACCCCACCAGCGGCGCCGTGCTGCAGCAGCTGGACATGCCCGCTGGCGTAGGCGTGAGCGGGCTCGAATCCGACGGGGCAGGCCTCTTCTACTGCGGTGGCGGCGGCAGCGGCAAGGTGCGCGCGGTGCGGCGCCCCGGCGCCCAGAGCCAGAGCGCCTGAACCCGCATCACTTCGGCGGGCGGTGCAGCGCGCAGAGCTTGTTGCCGTCCGGATCGCGCACATAGGCCAGGTAGAGCCGCCCGCCCGGGCCTTCGCGCCAGCCCGGCGGGTCTTCGCAGGTGGTGCCGCCATGCGCCACCCCGGCGGCGTGGAAGGCATCGGCCTGCTCGGGCGACTGCATCGCAAACCCGATGGTGCCGCCATTGGCAAAGGTGGCGGGCTCGCCGTTGATGGGCGTGGTGATGCAAAACGTGCCGTGTGGGCCCCGGTAGAAATAGCGGTTCTTGTTGGCCACACCGGGCGGCACACCCAGCGTGCCGAGCAGCGCGTCGTAGAACACCTTCGACACCTCCAGGTCGTTCACGCCGACCATCACATGACTGAACATCGTGTTGTCTCCATAGGGCCCCGGGGGGCAGTTGATAGAAGCTGAGCAGCAAGAGCATGTTACTTGTTGGTAGCACCGGGACGGCGCGGCCCCGGGTGCGCGGCTTTCTCCAAAACCCTGCGGCTGTCTCGCCCCAGTTTTTCAAGCCAAAATGGCCGTCTGCGCGCGACCATCATGCGCCAGCAGCTATTAAATACATAGCAACCAACCCCCATCCACAGCGCCCAACGCGCCGCCCCACATGCCCACCCCGCCCCACGCCCGCCCCGTCCCCCTCGACAAGGCCTACCGCCTGCTCAACCACGGCCCCACTGTGCTGGTGTCGGCCGCCCACGCGGGCCAGCACAACGTGATGGCGGCGTCCTGGGCCTGCGCGCTGGACTTTGCGCCGCCCAAGGTCACGGTGGTGCTCGACAAGGCCACGCGCACCCGCGAGCTGGTGGAGGCCAGCGGCCAGTTCGCCCTGCAACTGCCCACCGTGCCCCTGGCCGCCCTCACCGTCGCCCTGGGCACCGACAGCGCCAAGACCCAGCCCGACAAGCTCCAGCGCCATGGCGTGGAACTGTTCAGCGCCCCCGGCCACCCCGCGCACACCACGCCCCCGCTGGTGCAAGGCTGCGCCGCCTGGCTCCTGTGCCGCGTGCTGCCCGAGCCCCACAACCAGCAGGCCTACGACCTGTTCATCGGCGAGGTGGTGGCCGCCTGGGCAGATGAGCGCGTGTTCCGCCAAGGGCACTGGGAGTTCGACACCACGCCGGAGGAGCTGCGCACGCTGCACTACGTGGCGGGGGGGCAGTTTTATGCGACGGGGGTGTCGGTGCGGGTGTAGGACCGCGTTCAAGGCCGGGGCCATGCTTGGTGATTCAGCAGCAGGGGCAGCTGCTGGGGGGCACGCAGGGCTATTCCACCGCAGGCTGCGTCCACCCAGGCACCGCAATCGCATAACGCGTGCCCTTGCCTTGGCCGCTTACCAGCAACAGACCTTTGTCCACCAGGTCCGCCAAGTCTCGCGTGGCCGTGGGCTTGCTGGTACCGGCAAGCTTGGTGTACTTGTCGGCCGTCAGGCCACCCAAGAAGCCGCCCCCCAGCTCCACACTGCCTGCCGTCATCAGGCGCTCCAGCACCTTGACTTGGCGCGCATTGACACCCGCACCGACCATGCGCGCCCTGAATGCGGCTTTGTCCACCGCTTGCCGCACCACGGCCTGCGATGCGATGCACCCCTGCGCAAATGCCTGCACAAACCACAGCACCCATGCCGTCACGTCGAGCGTGCCTTTTTGGGCGGCATTGAGCGCGTCGTAGTACGCGGCGCGTTTCGCCAGCATGTGGCGCGCCATGCCGAATATGGGGGCGGAGAAGCGCAGAGACTGCTCCGGTCCTGCAGCACTGCCCGCTTGCTGTGCCGCCAGGTCTTGTGCCAATGCCATGTCGGCCAGCGCCCGGCCAATGCGGCCATTGCCGTCTTCAAACGGGTGCACCGTCTCAAACCACAGGTGCGCCAAGGCAGCGCGCACCAGCCCATTCAAGCGGCCTGTCGCCGCTGGCACACCCGGCGCAACGGCGGAGGGCTGCGTCGCGTCAAACCACGCAATGAACTGCGCCATTTCAGCGGGCACCTGATGTGATGGTGGCGCCTCGTAGTGCACCACCTCACGACCCATCGGCCCGCTCACGATCTGCATGGGGTCTTCGTGGTCCCGCCACCGGCCCACGGTGATGCGCTGGATACCCGACGTGCCCCCCGGAAACAGCGCCGACTGCCAACGCCAGAGCCTGTCCGCATCCACGGGAGCGGTGCAGCGCTCTACTGCGTCCTGCATCACATCCACCAGCCCCTCCACAGACCGGTTGGACGCAGCAGGGACTCCATCGTCTTCCAGCCCCAAGCGCCGCGCCACGGACGAACGCACCGCCTCCAAATCCAGCCGCTGCCCCTCAATCTGCGCGGTGGCCAGCGCCTCTTGCACCCACAAATCTCGGGCAATTTCTTGCGCGGGCCACAGGCCAATGGCATCCAGCAACCCCAGCAGACGGCCCTGCTCGATGCGTGCCGAGTCAAGAGCCTGTGCGAGCGCCACCACATCCACTTGCAGGGTGGGCCAACCGGGCTGCTGCCACAGGTAGCGGGGTGACGGAAGAGGCGTTGAAGAGGGAGGCATGAGCCGCATTGTAGGAAATACGGCTCATTTTTTGAGCCGTATTTACAAAAATACGGCTCAAGCCTCTGGTGGAAACCTTGCACAAACAGCCAGATGGCTGGGCAAATGAACCCGTAGGGCCTTGCTTTCAGTGAACGATGCAATGCCTGGGGAACGAGGCAGATTCAAGACGAAATTGGCCGCTAGCACACGCTCCAGGTGTGGGTGGCGGCCTGGCTGGCGTAGAACTGGCGTGTGACCTCGGTTTTAAGAACCTGTTCAAGATCTTTTCAGGGTCGCACAAGTCCCTTGCCGGGATGGGATGCTAGGCGCGGTGCGCCGCCAATAGCTCGGCTATTGGCAAGCGCCGCAACGCCGCAGACCGCCCGGCAAGGCACTTGCCCGAAGGGTTGGAGTGAAATCGGGCGATTGGACGCCCCGGCTGCTTGCATGGGCATGAGCCCATGCGGCGCATCCGAGGCATCCACTCATCCCGATTGCACTCCAATGCGATCCCCGAAAAGATTTTGAACAGGTTCTAAGGGGCAGCAGGTTCACAAAGTGGCTCCAGCTCAATTGTCGCGACAGCGTCGCGATAATTTCTGGCTGCGGGTAAGCCTGTGCAAACTTCACCATGCGGCGCAGGTTTTGGCCTCAAACCCACGGCCAAACTCTTGCGTCAGTTGCTCGCCCACGCGCTCGATCAGCTGGTCGCCATATTTGCACGGTCTGCGCCACCCAGCACTTCGGTGCGCAGGTCGGCCATAGCGGCGTTCAACTCGCGCATCACCATGCGGGCCACCAGTGCGGGTTCGTCGTGCTGGGCGTCTACCGTTTCTGCGCTGTCGTCTTTGAGCCAGCCGATGTCCAGGTCGCCGCCACGGGCCTTGATTTGCTCGTGGGTGAACTTGCGCCAGCGGCATGCCGCGCCCGTGCCCCCTCCGCCCTCACAGCCCGCCCGACGACTGCGACTGCAGCTCACGGATGCGCAGGCCGCCGGGGGTGCGGGCCAGCACCAGCGCGTCTTCGCTGGTCACCGTCATGCTGGGCAGGCCGCCTGCCTGCACGGTGGTGCGCTGGGTGTACTGCAGCCGGGCGGTGGTCCATGGAAAGCCGCCGCGTGTGATGCGCACGTTGTCGAACTCGGTTTGGGTGGTGGCCTGCAGCACCGTCAACGCGGCCGCCGATTGCTTGAGATAGCCACACATCTCGGCCTTGCCGCCCTCGACCTCCCAGCGCCCGCGCTGGCCTTTGGCGGTCAGCTCGACCTTGAGGTCGTCGGCGTAGTCATCACAGGCCACGCTGTCGCCCTGCATGCTGCGCGCAGCGTGTTGTGTCATCCAGCCCATCACGCGCGGCTCGGAAAACGCCAAACGGCCATGCGCATAAAAGCCGCCCAGCAACACCAGGGCGATCAGTACCAGTCGGATCATGAGAGCATGGGCGCACCAAAGCGCAGCAGAAAAGTAAAGCTGGGCATGCTACCCACGCGGGCCCGCTGAATCCGGGGCATCGGCCGCGCGCCGCAGAAAAAACAGGGGCCTGCAGCGCACAAGCAACAGTGCGCCGTGGTCGGTAGGCTGCGCGCACGCCAACCAGCAAGGCGCATCAGGGCGTCACACCGCCTGCAGGTACCGCCCCGCCAATTCCTTCTGCGCAACGGCATCCACGCCCAGCACATCCACCAGATACGCATGCACGCCGCCAAAGTCGTTGTCCACCATGTGCAGGGCGGCGTCCAGAAACTCCTCCTGCACGCGCCACAGCACGGCCAGCACTTCTTCGGGGGCGTGGCCGCCCATGCCGGGCGGGCGTTGGTAGAGCGCGTTGGTGAGCAGGTAGTCGTGCATGACCACGTCGCGTGGCACGCCCAGCGTGAGCAGGATGAGGGCGGCGGCAAAGCCGGTACGGTCTTTGCCTGCGGTGCAGTGGAACACCATGGGCGCGTCGCTGGCCAGCAGCAGACGGAACAGCTCGGCAAAACGCGGGGCGTTGTCGTGCACAAAGCCCCGGTAGGTGTCCTGCATCAGGCCCACTGCGTCTTGGGCGGTGAGCTGGCGGCCGGTGCGTTGCAGCTCCAGTGCACGCTGCACCACGGTGGGCTCGATGTGCAGGGGGTGGTAGGCCACGCCGGGCAGTGCGTAGGCGTAGGCGGCGCTTTCGGCCTGGCCACGAAAGTCCACCGCGCGGGCCACGCCCAGCTCGGCCAGCAGGGCCTGGTCTTGTGCGGTCAGGCCCGCCAGGTGGTCGGAGCGGAAGATGCGCCGCCACTTCACGGGCCGCCCGCCGTGGCCGGTGTAGCCGCCCAGGTCGCGGAAGTTGGTGGCGCCTGCCATGGGCAGGGATCGGGTGGGGGTGGGCTGCATGGTGCGGGGCGCGGGTGTGCGTGGGCCGGTGGGCGAAGCGCAAAGCATAGTCGGGGCGCGCGGCAGGCGCGTGTCGCGCGGGTGGCTGGCGCACCTGCCAAGGCGCTGGTGGATTGGCCACCACGCCTGGCCCTAGGGATCCTCTGCACGAATCGAGCGGCAAGTGTGCGCTGCGGGTCGGGATGGGCTGCAAGGCGCAAAACGCAGCAATAGCCGTAGCTATTGCGAGTATTTGCAACGCCGCAGGCCGCCCGAGTCCGCAGATGCACACGGCGCGGTGATTCGTGCAGAGGGTCCCTCGGTGTGCAGAATCCGGGCATGCAGCGCCTGATGCCCGTCCCCTCCGATTTACAGCCCTGGCTGATGGCCGCCGTGGTGGTCGATGCTCCAGTGGCGCTGGCACAGTCGCATTTCCCGGCCATGGTGTCGAGCATGTTGGTGGTGCGGCTGGCCGGGCAGGTGGTGTGCCGGGGCGCGCCCGTGCCGCCAGCGGCCTGGATGAGCGCCAGCACCACGGCCACGGTGTATGAACACAGCGGGCCGGTGCAGGCCGTGGGGCTGGTGCTGCAGCCCGAGGCGGCTGCGGCGCTGTTTGCCAGCGCGTGCGGGCTGGTGAACACGCTGCGGCCGCTGGCCGAACTGGTGGGCCCCGGGTGGGCTGAGGTGGAACACGCGGTGCGCGCGGCGGCAGACGATGGTGCGCGGCTGCAGATGCTGTGCGACTTCATCCGCCAGCGGGTTGCACCGCCATCGCCCTGCGAAACGCGTCGGCAGCAGGCGCTGACCCTGCTGCAGGCAGCCAGCGACAACGCCACGGGCGCGTGCCAACCCTTGGGCCTGAGCCAGCGGCAGTTTGAACGGCGCTTTGTGGCGCATTGGGGCATGTCGCCCAAGCAGTTTCAGGTGATTGCGCGGCTGAACAACACGTTGGGCAACGCCCTGGCCGCGCCCGGCAGCCCGGTGGTGGGCCTGGCGGTGGACCAGGGCTACTACGACCAGTCGCACATGGCGCGCGATGTGCGCAGGCTGGCGGGCCAGCCGCTGCAGGCCCTGGTACAGGGCAGCCGCAGCCCGGTCACCGAACACTGGCCCCTGCAGGTGGGCGCGCAGGCGCAGCCGGGTCGTACTGGTATGCGTTCAAAAATACAAGTCCGTTCACGCTGAGCCTGTCGAAGCGCCACGCAAGGCTTCGACAGGCTCAGCCCGAACGGCTTTTGTTGATTGAACGCAAACCGGTATCAACCGCCGGAGCGGGCTGCGTCCATGCGCAAGCGCTGAGCCAGGTACAGCGGCATCACAAACGCGAGGCCAATGCCAAAGCAGGCCGCGATGCAGGCCCAGCGCCACGCGCCCAGGCGGCGGTCGGCCGCCACCCAGGCCGAGAACGCCACGGCGGCCAGGTACACGTCGCAGGTGATGCCGGTGGTGAGCGCATTGGCAAAGGCGTCGCGCCAGAAGACATCGGGCATCACACTGCCACCGGCCAGAAAGTACAAGGTGTTGAAGTACCAGGGGACGGCCAGGCCCAGTGCGGCCAGCAGGAAAAGAAAAACGCGCAGGGGTTGGTGGTGGTGCATCGGTGCATGTGGCCCCCAAAAATGAGAGAGGCCTGAGGTAGTGAGTCAATGCACCGATTGAATCCGCGCAGCCCCCTCGCGGGCTAGGAAAAAAACGACATCTGCCCCACGGGCCAGCGCGCCACTGGTGGCAGATCAGCCGCTTACTGCGCAGGCGGCAGCGACGTGACTGCGCCATCCACCGGCAGCTCCTGGCTGCCCTGGGGGCAGGGCTGGTCGGTGTAGGTGGTGCGGCCGTCCCGCACACATTTGCGCGGCTGTGGGGCCACGGGCTGGGATGCACCCGCTTGCGCGGGGCGGGCCTGAGTGGCAGCGGGGCGCTTGTCGGGCGGCAGGGATTCGGGCCCGGGACGGGTGATCTTTTTCCAGGCCTGTTCGGTCCAGGGCCCGGCCTGGGGCAGCCACTGGTCGGATGTCCACCAGGCCGCCGCTGCGGCGGCCAGCAGCAGTGCGGCCAGAAGGGACCAGAGGGCTCGTTCGCGGGTGCTGCGCATGGGGTGGGCCTGTGGTGGGGTGGAGGACCACCGAGCTTAAAACATCACAGCGCCCCACCCCACACGGTCACGGCTGCTTGCCTTTGGCCGCAGGGCGCCCGTAGCGCGCCGTGAGCGTGGCCTTGCCCAGGCTGTTGGCGTTGATCATGTACCCGGCCAGCGCGGCGGTGGCGTCGGCGGGCAGGTCCAGGCGCGGCACCTTGAGTGCATGCACGGTGAAGATGTAGCGGTGCGGCGCATCGCCCTCGGGCGGGCAGGTGCCGCCCCAGGCGGCCACGCCGTAGTCGATGCGCACATGGCTGGCGCCTGCGGGCAGCTTGGCACCGCCTGCAGCGCCCGCGTCGGGCCGCAGCTCGGCCGTGCTGGCGGGGATGTTGACCACCGACCAATGCCACCAGCCCGAGCCCGTGGGCGCGTCGGGGTCGTAGGCGGTGATGGCAAAGCTCTGCGTGCCTGCGGGTGCGCCGCTCCAGCGCAGGGCGGGCGACTGGTTATCGCCCGCGCAGCCAAAGCCCTTGAACTCGAAGCGCTGGGGCAGCATGCTGCCTTCGGCAAAGTCGGGGCTGGTGAGCGTGAAGGCCTGGGCTGGGGCGGCCAGTGCAAGGCCCAGGGTGGTGGCGGCGGTGAGGGCGCGAAGGGGGCGCGAAAGAGGAAAAGACATCAGAAAGGCTCCTTGCGATAGCGGGGTGAAACAAGGCCTTGATGGTGCGGTGCGCCGCGCCGTGGCGCTGGCCCGGCGGCGTCAAAGGTTGTGCGCGGCGCGTCAGGGGGGCCTGCGTCCGATCCAGCACCACCGTTCTGGCTGAGCTTGTCGAAGCCTCTCGCGGCGCTTCGACAAGCTCAGCGTGAACGGGTTTTGTTGTTGGAGAGGGTGCTTCGATTCAGCATCAGGGGCGCAGCTGCGATGGCGGAAATCCAAAACGCTCGCGGAATGCGGCGCTGAAGCGGCTGTGCGATTCGTACCCGCAGCGTGCCGCGATCTCGGACACCTGCAGCGCGGAGCTTTGCAGCAGCACCAGGCCCGTCTCCAGCCGCACGTCGCGCAGGCACTGGCTCACGGTTTCGCCCTCTTGGGCCAGGCGGCGCTGCAGGGTGCTGGCGCTCATCGCAAACGCGGCGGCGATGCGCTCCAGCGTCCAGTCGGCCTGGGGGCTGGGGCCGATGAGGCGGCGCACACGCTCGGCCCAGCCCAGTTCGCCGGGCGGGGCAAACACGATGCCCGCCTCGGCCAGCATCAGCAGCACTTCGAGCGCGCGGTGTTCGCGCAGGGCCTGCGAGCTGGTGTCGCTCTCCAGCGCGGCCACGGCGCGCCGGTAGCTGTCTTCAAACGCCGCATCCGCCGCCAGGCCCGCGCAGCCTTGCACTGCGGGCACGGCTGCAAACTGGCCGAACTGGCGGTGGAACTGCGCCACCAGCTCGGGCGCAAAACAAAGGAGCCGCGCCACATAGCGGCCCTGCGGGGCGGGGTCGTTGACGATTTCCCACTGCGCGCCGCGTGGCAGCACAAACACGCGACCGCTGGGGTAGCGATGCCCGCCCCCGGGCGTGACCAGGTGTTTGGTGCCCGACACCACCCAGCCCACCGAATCCATGCGCACCGTGACGGTGTGGATGCGGTGGTGGACGGCGGTGGCGATCTGCAGGGACAGTGCGGGTTCCATCATCTTTCTCTCCCGTGCGGCGCCCGCTCCATCCATCGCGCTGCGCCGTGCTGGGCGGCGGCAGGCTTCGCGCGGGCGCGGGGTGCCGTCAGCGCGTGCGCTCTCGCGTCACGCCCACATCGATGTCGCCAAACACGGTCACGCCGCTGGCGCCCTGCGATGGCTTCGGGCTGGCGGGGTCGCTGGACCGTGCGGAGCCCGGCGTGCTGCTGCAACCGCCCAGCACAGCGGCAACCGCCACGGCCACCAGCGCGGTGCGCCACACGCCCAGGGCGGGCGATGCGGCGGGCTTGGCGCCGTGGGGCGTCATCCTTCGCCGCCCAGGTGGTTGCCGAGGATGCCCGCCAGCTCGAACATGCCTGCGCTGTCCTTGCCAAACACGGCGCGCAGCTTGTCGTCGGCCACGATGGTGCGCTTGTCCTTGGGGTCCTGCAGGTTGTGGGTCTTGATGTACTCCCACATCTTCTTCACGGCCTCAGGCCGGGCCACCGGCTCGTT
The DNA here is from genome assembly GCF_001633105.1 of Acidovorax sp. GW101-3H11. Lineage (GTDB taxonomy): Bacteria > Pseudomonadota > Gammaproteobacteria > Burkholderiales > Burkholderiaceae_C > Acidovorax. The sequence goes on along the minus strand of NZ_LUKZ01000006.1, from coordinate 89,551 downwards.
GCCAATCACGGCGGCCAGGGCGGCGCTGGGCGCTTTGCCTGCAGCCGCCTTGCGCGGGGCTTTGGCGGCCGTGGTTTTGGCAGCGGCCTTCTTTGCAGGGGCTTTTTTGGCCGCTGCGCCCGTCTTACTTGCCTTGGCAGCTACTGTTTTTGCAGCAGCGCCGGGGCGCGGCGGGAACTTGCTGGGCGCAAATTCAAAGTTGACCTTGCCCGCCTCCTTGTCCCACGCCAGGTGGGCCTTGAAGTTCCGGCGCGTGCGCATGCTCACAAACTTGTCGAGCAGGTCGGTCTTGCCCGTGTCCAGCAGCTTGGTCATCTGCTCGCGCTCCACGGGCTGCTGCAGGATGATCTTGCCGCTTTTGAAGGTGCAGCTGGGCGTGGGCTGCGCGGTGGTGGGCACGGCCTTGCTGCACACGTAGTTGCTGCCGTGTTCGTGCACTTCCGAGCCGCAGATGGGGCAGGCGCCCAGCGAGGCGTCTTCAAACTCCACGATCTCGCCAGACTCTTCGCCCTTCTTGTCGTCGCCAAAGTCGAATTCGAGCTTGTAGTTGTGCGCCTCGTCGTCATACTTAATGACGATCTCGGACGTGAAGGGCCAGCCTGCCTTGGAGCGGAAGCCCTCCAGCGGGCCGATCTTCTTGTCGCGCAGCAGGGTGTTGGCCTCGGCGGTTTCAAAGGTGCGGCCTGCGGGCGACTTGCCGAAGCTGAAGCCACAGCCCTCGGCGCCCGCCTTGCCTACACAGGCAAAGCGGCGGTAGTTCTCTTTGACCACGCCACCGCAGTTGGGGCACGGCGATTCGAGCGTGGCGTAGTCGCCGGGGATGGTGTCGCGGTCGTATTCCTTGGCCTTCTTGACCATGCGCTCGGTCATGGCGGCGATCTCGGCCATGAAGGATTCGCGGCTGAGCAGGCCCTTTTCCATTTGCGAGAGCTTGAACTCCCACTCGCCGGTCAGGTCGGCGCGGCAGAGTTCTTCGACCTCCAGCCCGCGCAGCAGCGTCATCAGTTGAAACGCCTTGGCCGTGGGGATGATTTCGCGGCCTTCGCGCAGCATGTACTTTTCGGTCAGCAGGCCTTCGATGATGGCCGCGCGCGTGGCTGGCGTGCCCAGGCCTTTTTCCTGCATGGCTTCGCGCAACTCGTCGTCGTCGATCTGCTTGCCGGCGCTTTCCATGGCGCCCAGCAGCGTGGCTTCGGAATAACGTGCGGGCGGTTTGGTCTTGAGGCCCTTGGGGTCCACCTGCAGGGTGTTGACCATTTCACCGGGCTTCACGGGCACCAGGTTCTGGCCCTTGTCGCCGTCCTTCCCGCCTTCCACCTCCTCGGCCGCTTCCTTGCCGTAGATGGCCAGCCAGCCCGGCTTGACCAGCACCTTGCCTTCGGTCTTGAAGCTGTGGGGCGCCACGGTGCTGATGCGGGTAGTGACGGTGTATTCAGCGCTTGGGAAGAACACGGCCATGAAGCGGCGCACGACCAGGTCGTACAGCTTCTGCTCGGCTTCAGACAGGCCGCTGGGCGCCTGCAACGTGGGGATGATGGCAAAGTGATCGCTCACCTTGCTGTTGTCGAAGATACGCTTGGACGGGCGCACGTAGTTGTTGTTCAGCGCGGTGAGCGCGTGCGGGGCCAGATGGCGCATGCCGCTGTCGGCCAGCATCTCGAAGGTCTGCTTGGCCACGGGCAGGTAGTCCTCGGGCAGCGCGCGGGAGTCGGTCCGTGGGTAGGTCAGGGCCTTGTGGCGTTCGTACAGGCTCTGCGCCAGGGCCAGCGTGGTCTTGGCACTGAAGCCGAACTTGCCGTTGGCCTCGCGCTGCAGGCTGGTCAGGTCGAACAGCAGGGGCGAGGCTTGCGTGGTGGGCTTGCTCTCTTCGGTGACCGTGGCCTGCTTGCCGCGCACGGCGTTGGCAATCGCCTGGGCTTCTGCGGCAGACCACACGCGGTCGGCGCGGGCTTCCACATCCTCGCCCTTCTTCCACTTGGGGTCGAACCACTTGGCGGGGTATTCACCGGCCTGTGCGCCGAAGGTGGCGTGGATCTCCCAGTAGTCGCGGCTGATGAACTTGCGGATCTTTTCTTCGCGCTCCACCACCAGCGACAGCGTGGGCGTCTGCACGCGGCCCACGGTGGTCAGGAAGAAGCCACCGTCACGGGAGTTGAACGCCGTCATGGCGCGCGTGCCGTTGATACCGACCAGCCAGTCGGCCTCGGAGCGGCTGCGCGCTGCGTGGGCCAGGCCCGCCATCTGCTGCTCGGTACGCAGCGCGCTGAAGCCGTCGCGGATGGCCTGGGGCGTCATGGACTGCAGCCACAGGCGCTTGACGGGTTTGCCCAGGGGTTTGGCACCACCGGCGTACTGCTCGATCAAGCGGAAGATCAGCTCGCCCTCGCGGCCCGCGTCACAGGCGTTGATGAGTTCGGTCACGTCCTTGCGCTTGGCCTGCTTGACCACCGCGTTCAGGCGGCTCTTGGTCTTGTCCACGGGCTTGAGGTCAAAGAACGGCGGGATCACGGGCAGGTGGGCAAAGCTCCACTTGCCGCGCTTCACGTCGAACTGCTCGGGCGCCTGGATCTCCACCAGGTGGCCCACGGCGCTGGTGACTACATAGCGGTCGTTCTCGAAGTGGTCTTCGTGCTTGTCGAACTTGCCCGCCACGGGGGTCAGTGCGCGCACGATGTCTTGCGCCACCGAGGGTTTTTCTGCAATTACCAGGGTCTTGGTCATTTTTTGGTTTCTCGCCAGTCTGGCTGTCCGGCATCCGGCCGGTCGCTTCTACAATTCGTTGCCTCACGCGTACACGCGCACGCGCATGTGTGTGCATATTCAAGTTAACAGAGTTTTTGCCATGCCCCGCACCGCACCGCCCGCTGCCCCCCCTGTTGCACCAGGCCGCCGCATCCAGACCCGGCGCTCGGGCGTGCACGGCAAGGGCGTTTTTGCCGTGCAGGATATTGCGGAGGGCGAAGTCCTTGTCGAATACACGGGCGAAGTGATCGGCTGGCAGGAAGCGCAGGACCGCCACCCGCACGACCCGCTGCAACCCAACCACACGTTCTACTTCCATGTGGATGAAGACCATGTGATCGACGCAAAGTTCGGCGGCAATTCGTCGCGCTGGATCAACCACAGCTGCAACCCCAACTGCTACGCCGACGAGCAAGACAAGCGCATCTTCATCACCGCGCTGCGCAACATCAAGGCCGGGGAAGAGTTGAATTACGACTACGGCCTGATCATCGAAGAGCGCTACACCCCGAAGCTCAAGGCCGAATACCCCTGCTGGTGCGGCAGCAACAACTGCCGGGGCACGCTGCTCGCGCCCAAGCGCGGCTGGGCGCCGCCCGTGCCGCTGCCGCCATCCAAACCCTCCGCCAAGGCCGCCAAAAAGGCCGGGCGATGAATGCCCCCATCCGCTGGCCTGCCGAGGCCGTCTGGGAAGCAGTGTCACCGCTGTTACCGGGCTTTACCGTCGAGGTGCTGCCCACCATCGACTCCACCAACACCGAACTCATGCGTCGCGCGCGTGCAGGCCAGTGCGAGCCCACCCTGCTGGTGGCCGAGCAGCAGACCGCCGGGCGCGGGCGGCTGGGGCGGGTGTGGCAAAGCGATGTGGGGGCTTCACTGATGATGTCTCTGGGGTTGCCGCTGGCGCCCAAGGACTGGTCCGGCCTCTCGCTGGCTGTGGGTGTGAGCGTGGCCGAGAGCCTGCAACCCGTGCTGCCGCCCCTGGGCGCAGGCCAGCCCGCGCGCGTCGGCCTGAAGTGGCCCAACGACCTGTGGCTGGGCGGCGCGGCGGGCGACCGCAAGCTGGGCGGCATTCTGGTGGAGACCGCCAGCTTTGTGGCGCCCCAGGCGGTGGCCTCGCAGGCCAGCACCAGCACCGCGCGCTATGTGGTGGTGGGCATTGGCATCAACGTGCTGCCGCGCAGCCCCGAGGGCATGAGCATGCCCCCCGGCAGCCTGCAGGACGTGGAGCCGGGCCTGGATGCGCCCACCGCCCTGCTGCGCATCGTGCCCCCGCTGGTGGCCATGCTGCAGGCCTTTGAAGGCTATGGCTTTGCGCCCATGCAGCCCCGGTTTGCGGCACGTGATGTGCTGCAGGGCCGCGCGGTGACGCTGAGCGACGGCCACACCGGCACCGCGCATGGCGTGGGCGATGATGGCGCGCTGCTGGTGCACACAGCCGGTGGCATGCAGGCCATCACCAGTTCTGAAATCAGCGTCCGGCCCAGCGCCGTTCCGCCGGTTTAAGAACGCCCACAGAAAGGCCCTCCCCCCATGCTCCGACTCGCCGTGATCGTGCTGCTGCTGGCCAACGCGGGCTACTTCGCGTGGTCGCAGGGCCATCTGCGCCCTTGGGGCTGGGCCCCGCAGGAGCAGGCCGAGCCCCAGCGCATGAACCAGCAGATCCGGCCCGAAACGCTGCAAATCCTGAAGGTGAATGCGAGCAAGACCTCCTCCAGCGCMCCCATGCCCGCCCCTGCCACACCGGCAGCCCCCGCCGCCAGCACCGCAGCCACCGACACCCCCGCATCCGCCGCCACCGACCCCGCCGAATGCCTGCAGGCCGGTGTGTTTGACGAGCGCCAGGCCGAGGCCCTGCGCACCGCCGCTGCAGGCCTGCCCCAGGGCAGCTGGGCGCTGGAGCCCACGCCCATTGCAGGCCGCTGGATGGTCTACATGGGCCGCTTCGAAGACCAGGAAACGCTGGACAGAAAACGGGCCGAGCTGCGCGCCCGCAAGGTGGACCACGACCGCGCCGGGGGCACGCTCGAACTGGGTCTCTCGCTGGGCCGCTTCACCACCAAGGACGCCGCCGAGCGCGAGCTGGCCAACCTGGGCACCAAGGGCGTGCGCACGGCCCGCGTGGTGCAGGAGCGCCCCGACGCCCCCGGCTTCACACTGCGCCTGCCCGCCGTGAACGATGCCCTGCGCCCCCAACTGGACGCCCTGCGCAGTGCCATGGCGGGCAAGACGCTGCGCAGTTGCACCTGACAACAACCCCCTGAGCGGCTGCGCCGCTTCCCCCTTCTCTCGAACTGCTGCGCAGTTCGGGAAGGGGGACGATGCCCTCGCTGCGGGGCGGCCCTTGCTCGGCATCTCTGGCGAGGCTGCGCCAGCGTCAAAGAACGGCTGCGTGTAGCACACAGCGCGCCCCCCCCCCCCGCAATCGCAGACACGCTAGCCTTCCGCCACCACGTCCCGCGCCACAAACCGCACGCTGAAGCGCGCCCCCGGCGGTTGCTGGCCGGGGCGGGCGTCTTCAAGCGTGACCTCGGCGCCGTGCTTGCGCGCGATCTCCAGCACGATGGGCAAGCCCAGGCCCGAGCCGTCGGCCTCGCTGCCCAGCGCGCGGTAGAAGGGCTGGAACACCAGCTCGCGCTCGGCCTCGGGCACGCCGGGGCCGGAGTCTTCGACCTGTAGCAGCAGAACCTGGCCAAAGGTGTCTGCCAGCACGCGGGCGGTGACCACGCCGGGTTTCTCGGCCGTGGAGGGGGTGTAGTTGATGGCGTTGTCCAGCAGGTTGCGCACCAGCTCCTTGAGCAGCGTGGGGTTGCCGTCCAGCGCCACGCCGGGGGCGCCGGGCTCGGCGCCGTCGTAGCCCAGGTCGATGTGTTTGTCGAGCGCACGCGGCACCGAGTCGCGCACCACCTCGATGGTCAGGCGCGCCAGGTCGCAGGGCTGGCGGGCAATGCCCACGCCGCTGCCCTCGGCACGGGCCAGCGCGAGCAGCTGGTTGACGGTGTGGGTGGCGCGGATGCTGGAGCGGCCGATCTGCTGCAGCGAGCGCTTGAGCTCTTCGGTGCTGGTGCCTTCGCGCTGGGCCAGGTCGGCCTGCATGCGCAGGCCCGCCAGCGGGGTCTTGAGCTGGTGCGCGGCGTCGGCCAGAAAGCGCTTTTGCGTGGCCAGCGAGTCGTTCAAGCGCTGCAGCAGGTCGTTCACCGACGCCACCAGGGGCGCCACTTCGAGCGGCACGGTGCGGTCGTCCAGCGGCGAGAGGTCGTCGGGCTTGCGCGCGCGGATGCGCTGCTCCAGCTGGTTCAGCGGCTGGATACCGCGCGCCAGCGCCAGCCACACCAGCAGCACGGCCAGCGGCAGGATGACGAACTGCGGCAGCATCACGCCCTTGATGATTTCGGTGGCCAGCACGCTGCGTTTTTCGCGCGTTTCGGCCACCTGCACCAGCGCCATGGGGGTGCCGGGCAGCGGCAGCCGCACCCAGATGTAGGCCACGCGGATCTCGATGCCACGCATCTCGGCGTCGCGCAGGCGCACCTCGCCGGACAGGGGCACCTCGTCGGCTGCGGGCTCGGGCAGCTCGCGTTCGCCCGACAGGAACTCGCCCCCCGGCCCGATGACCTGGTAGTAGACGATGTCGGAGTCGTCGGCGCGCAGGATCTCGCTGGCGGGCTGGGGCAGGTTGAACTGTGCGGCATCGCCCGCCACGGTGACCAGCTGGGCCAGGGCGTGGGCGTTGTACTCCAGCGCGCGGTCGAACGGCTTGTTGGCCAGGCCCTGCGCCACCAGCCAGGTCAGCGCCAGACTCACGGGCCACAGCAGCAGCAGCGGCGTGAGCATCCAGTCAAGGATCTCGCCGAACAGGGAGCGCTGCTCTCGCTGAAAGATCTTCAAGGCGTTTGCCGTGCTGGTTTTATGAAGAAAATTGGCCGCTACCGCGCATCCATCATGCCTTGATAGCTATCAATTTCATACTATCCAGGGATTTTCTCGAGGCAGTAGCCCAGGCCGCGCACGGTGGCGATGCGGATGGGCCCGCCCTCGATTTTTTTGCGCAGGCGGTGGATGTAGACCTCGATGGCGTTGTTGCTCACCTCTTCGCCCCACTCGCACAGGCGCTCCACCAGCTGCTCCTTGCTCACCAGGCGGCCCGCGCGCTGCAGCAGCACCTCCAGCAGGCCCAGCTCGCGCGCCGACAGCTCGATCATCTTGCCGTCGATGGTGGCCACGCGGCCGGCCTGGTCGTACACCAGCGGGCCGTGCTTGATGGAGCTGCTGGTGCCGCCCATGCCCCGGCGCGTGAGGGCACGCACGCGGGCTTCCAGCTCCTGCAGGCTGAAGGGCTTGGCCATGTAGTCGTCGGCGCCAAAGTCCAGGCCCTTCACGCGCTCTTCCACGCTGTCGGCGGCGGTGAGGATGAGCACCGGCAGGGCCGAGCCCCGGCTGCGCAGCTTTTTGAGCACTTCCAGCCCGTGCATCTTGGGCAGGCCCAGATCCAGGATGAGCAGGTCGAACTCGTTGTTGGTCATCAGCGCCGCATCGGCCTCGGTGCCGCTGGCGACATGGTCCACCACGGCGCCCGAGGCACGCAGGGTGCGCAGCAGGCCATCGGCCAGCACCTGGTCGTCTTCGGCAATGAGGATGCGCATGCGGACTGTCTCCTTGGGTGGTGCGGCCCGTGGGCGGGCCTGTGTCGTCATTGTCTGCCTGTGCGAGGATTTTAGGGGGCCCAAGGCGCCAGCTCACCGTCCGGCGCCTTTGGCTGGCTGCAAGCTTGGGGCACGGAAAATGGCGGCCATGCACATCCTGCTCATCGAAGACGACCTGGACCTGGGCCAGGCTCTGCTGCAAGCCCTGCAGCAGGGCGGCTTCACAGTGCAATGGCTGCGCAGCGTGGCCGCCACGCCGCCCCTGCCCGACGCCAACGAGATCGCCGCCGTGCTGCTGGACCTGACCCTGCCCGACGGCCAGGGCATGGCGCTGCTGCGCCGCTGGCGCCGCGCGGGCCTCAGCCTGCCGGTGATCGTGATCACGGCCCGCACCGCCTTGCAGGACCGGCTCGACGGCCTGGACGGCGGCGCCGACGACTACGTGCTCAAGCCCTTCGATGTGCCCGAGCTGCTGTCGCGCCTGCACGCCGTGCTGCGGCGCAGTGCGCGCCAGGCCAGCGAGGAATGGGCACTGGGCGCGCTGCGCCTGGCGCCCCGGCGGCACGAAGCCTGGCTGGGCGACGAGCGCCTGGCGCTGTCGCCGCGCGAGTTCCGGCTGATGGTGGAGCTGGCGCGCGAACCCGGCAAGGTGGTGGCCAAGAACGTGCTTGCCCAGCGGCTCGAACCCCTGGGCGACGCGCTGGACGCCGCCACGCTGGAGGTGCATGTCTCCAACCTGCGCAAGAAGATCGGCGCAGAGCGCGTGGTCACGGTGCGCGGCGTGGGCTACCGGCTGCAGCCATGACACCACCGACCGAAACCCCCGCGCCCCCACGCGGCTGGTGGGGCCCGAGCCTCATGCGCCGCACCCTGCTGGCGCTGCTCGCGGCCATGGCGCTGGTGTGGCTGGTGCTGCTGGGCCAGGCGGCCATCACCCACTTCCGCGCCATGGACACCAACCCCGGCGTGCGCCAACTCGCCCAGGGGCTGGCAGGGGCGCTGGCCACGCTGGACCAGCCCGCCGAGGCCCGCGCGCTGGTGCACGGCATGGCCCATACCCTCAACGCCATGCGCGCCGATGTGGACCTGTTGCAGGGCACCTCGGTGCTGCTGCAGCTGCAGGACCGCACAGGCCAGCTGCTGCACAGCAGCACGGCCGGGCTCCCGGCCGTCCCGCTGGCAGGCGACACGGGCCATGCCGCGATGGACGTGGCCGGCATACCCCATTGGGTGGCGTGGGAAAGCACGGGCCCCTGGCGCGTGGTGGTGGCCGAGCCCCGCCTGGCCGACGCGCGGCTGCTGGGCTTCATGGGCGAAGACCTGGCGGCCTCGGTGCTGCTGGCGCTGCCGCTGGTGGGCCTGCCGCTGTGGCTGGCCGTGCGCACGGGGCTGCGCCCGCTGGCGCGGCTGGGTGCCCAGATCGCCGCACGCTCGGCCCACGACCTGCGGCCGCTGCAGCACCTGCCGCCCCAGCGCGAGCTGCACGGCCTGGCCCAGTCGTTCGACCAGCTGCTGGCCCGCCTGCGGGCCCACCTGGCGCGTGAGAAGGCGCTGGTGCATGACGCCGCCCACGAGCTGCGCACGCCCATGGCCGTCATCGCCACCCAGGCCCATGTGCTGGCGCAAGCCCCCGAAGGGCCCGCACGCGCGCAGGCCAGCGAGGCGCTGACGCGCGCCGTGCAGCGCGCCGCGCACCTGAGCGAACAGCTGCTCACGCTGGCGGCACTGGAAGAAGCCCCCGCGCTGCACCCCACCGCGCCCCAGGACCTGATGGCGCTGCTGCAGGACTGCCTGGCCGAGCGCGCGGGCTGGGCCGAGGGCCTGGGCGTGGATCTGTCGCTTGACGGCCCGGACACCCTGGCGCTGCCGTTCGACCGCCAGCTGCTCTGGTCCGCCCTGGGCAATGTGCTGGACAACGCGCTCAAACACGGCTGCGGCCCGGGCGCGGGGCGCGAGGTGCAGTTGCGGGTGCGGCAGGAGGGCGGCGACGTGGTGGTCTGGATTGCCGACGACGGCCCGGGCATAGCGGCCGGTGAGCAAGACCGGGTGTTCGAGCGCTTCTGGCGCTCACCCCGCGCGCGCAGCAGCGGATCGGGCCTGGGGCTCACCATTGCGCAGCAGGCCATCAGCCACCTGGGTGGGCAGGTCCGCCTGGGGCCGGGGCTGCACGGGCGGGGCGTGGGCTTCACGCTGCGCTGGCCGGTGGCGGGCTGACAACCCGCACCCGGCAGCCTCCATTGCCCACACAGATCTTTGGGTTCGCCCAAGGTTGGCGTTTCAACAATCCCGGCATCTTCTTCACTTCATGAGATGCCATGAACCCTACCCGCCTTGTTACCCCGTTCACGGCGCGCGGCGCCCTCCTCCTCTCACGCCGCCACTGGCTGGCCGCTGCAAGCCTGTCCACACTGGGCAGTGTGCTCACCGCCTGCGGTGGGGGCGACGACGACGGCCCCCGCGAAGCCCACAAGCGGGTGCAGGCCCTGGCCCAAGGGCTGGTGAAGCAGGGCGTGGTGGGCGCCGCAGCCGGGTGGGCGGACCCGCACCAGGTCCACACCGCCGTCGCGGGGCTGCGCCGCCTGGGTGGCAATGCGCCCCTGGCCACCGGCGACCTGATGGCCATCGGCTCCAACACCAAGGCCATGACGGCCTGCGCGGCCGCGAGCGTGGTGGACCAGGGCCTGCTGCGCTGGGACAGCACGCTGGCCCAGGCCTTGCCCGAGCTGGCGCGGAGCGCCCTGCCCGCCTACCAGCAGATCACGCTGCGCGACCTGCTGGACCACCGCGCCGGGGTGATGGGGTTTTCGGCCATCGAAGACGTGGACCTGTTCGTGAATGCAGTGGGCCCCGAGGTGCTGGCGCGCTGGCAACAACCTGCGCAGGCGGAGGCGTTCTTCCTGCAGTGGCTGCTGCGCCAGCCGCCCGTTCGCGGGACGGGCGCAGACCCGGGCTTTGCCTACTCCAACGCAGGCTATGCGCTCGCGGCCCGCATGCTGCGCGCGGCCACGGGCCTGGGATGGGCAGATCTGCTGCGCCAGCGCGTGGCCCAGCCTCTGGGCCTTTCGCTCTTTGTGGGGGAGCCAATGCGTGCGGGCAGCCAGCAGCCCGCCGGGCATGAAATCCTGGACGGGCGGCTGCAGCCCCTGCCGCTGGTCGAAGCGCCGGAACGTGTGTGGCTGGAGATTCTGGACCCGGCAGGCGCCGTGAGCCTGACGGTGGAGGAGGACGCACGGTGGCTGCAGTGGCACCTGCAGGCATTGCGCGGCGACGCAACCCCCTTGCCGCGCAGCTATGTGAAGGGCCTGCAGGACCTGGGGCATGCCCCCGCAGGCCGCTATGGCCTGGGCTGGCTGGTGCATGCGGCGCACGGCACAGGCTGGCTGCTGCACAACGGCCAGGACGCGGGTTTTCAGGCGCTGTCGGTGGTCGCACTCGATGGTTCGCGCGCGGGCCTGGCACACAGCAACATCGCCACGGCGGACAGCATGGGCCTGCTCTACGAAGGGGTCTCCACGCTGCTGGCCTGAGCCCGCCGGGCCTGCGCCGGTTGCTCAGCGCGGGTCGTGCGCCAGCAGCTTCTGCACCAGGGCTTTCAGATCCGCCTGCAGCCGCGCCATGCCCTCGGGCACCTGCGCGAGCGTCTGCTCGTCCATGTAGAGCTTGCGGTTGATCTCGACCTGGATGCTGTGGCGGTGCTGCGCCGGGTGGCCATACCGGCGCACCAGCTCCACGCCCTTATAGGGGTGGTTGTATTCGACGCTGTAGCCACACGCGCGCAGGTGCTCGCAAATCAGCGCCGACAGCGCCGGGCTGGCCGTGGTGCCGTCGCGGTCACCCACCACAAAGTCGGCATGCTCCAGCCCCGGAAACTCGGTGGCAAAGCGCCCCGCCACGGCGGGCATCGAGTGGCAGTTGAGGTGGATGCTGTAGCCGTGGCGTGCATGGGCCGCGTCAATGGCCTGGGCCACGGCCGCGTGGTAGGGGCGCCAGCAGCGGTCGATGCGCGCGCGCACTTCGGCCACGGTGAGCAGGCGGTGGTAGATGGGCTCGCCTTCGTCGGTGAACTTCCAGACCAGGCCCTTGCCCAGGCGCACCTTGCTGAGCACCTTGGGGTCGGTGGAGATGGGGTCGGGCCAGTCGCCGTCGAGCAGGGAGGTGTCCAGCTCGGTGGTGTCGCGGTTGGCATCCAGGTAGATGCGGGGGAAGTGCGCCTCCACCCAGGCCACGCCGAGCGCGGGGGCAAAGGCATAAATTTTTTCGACGTGGGTGTCTTCGGCCCGGCGCAGGGTGGCCAGGTCGCAGGCGGAGCCGAAATCGGCCGGGTACTGCGTGCCGCTGTGGGGCGAGTCAAGCACCAGCGGGGTGCTGCCCGGCACGGCGGTGACGGTGGCTGCCGATGGCGTGGCGGCCATCCCCGGCGAGCCGGTGACGCCGGGCTGGGCTTGCTGGAATCGGTGGTGGATCAGTCTCAAGGCTGCATGCATAGGCAGAGTGTGCGCAAAGTGGGGCGGCTGGCCTAGCCGCCCAGACCGGATGGAGGCCATGGTTATCCCTTAAAAAAGAGTCATCCATCTTCTCCATCGGCTGTGGCCGCCGGGCTCCCGGGCCCGGCATGGGAATCTTTCTGTGATGCGGGCACGGCCCGGTCAGAGCCGCCGCGCTGGCCGCCTTCCCCTCGGGGAAGGTGCCAAGCGGCTCAAAGGGCTCAATGGGCTCAAGGGGCGTCCGATCTCGGATCTCAATCGAGCACCACCTTGGCATAGGCGGCAACCCCCTTCATCTTGTCGATCTCGTGGGCAATTTGCGCGGTGAACTCCTTCGAGGTCGTGCCCGAGGAATACAGCCCCTGGCCTGCAAGGCGCTCGCGCACGGCGGGCTCTTTGAGGGCAAGCGCCACGGCCTGCTGGATGCGGTCTACCGCTGCCGTGGGCGTGCCAGCCGGGGCCACCAGGCCAAACCAGGAAGGCTCGTTGGCCTGTTTGTAGCCCAGCGCGGCGTAGGTGGGCACATCGGGCAGAACGTCCAGTCTCACGGGCCACGACACGGCCAGGGCCTTGAGCTTTCCCGCCTTGATGTGCGGCAGCGAGGAGGCCACCTGGTCAAAGTACACCCCCACCTGCCCAGCCAGCACGTCGTTGATGGCCGGGCCTGCACCCCGGTAGGGGATGTGAACCATGGAGACACCTGCGCTGCGCTTGAACAACTCGCCCCACATGTGGCCAATGGTGCCGTTACCCGGCGTTGCATAGGACACTTTGCCGGGGTTGTCCTTGAGGTGCCTCACCAGGTCCGCCAGGTCCTTGGCAGGCAGGACAGCGGGATTGACCACCACCACACCGGGCGCCTTCACGATCTCTGTCACGCCCACGAAGTCCTTGATGGGGTCATAGGGCAGTTTGCTGTAAACGGCAGGGTTCACGCCGTGGGTGGACAGCGTGGCCACACCCAGTGTCAAGCCGTCCGCAGGGGCCCGTGCGACTTCGGCCATGCCGATGGAGCCCCCCGCGCCGCCCCGGTTCTCCAGCACCACGGGCTGCTTGAGGATGCGGGCCAGTGGCTCCTGCAAGCTGCGGGCCGTGATGTCGGTCGCGCCCCCGGGCGGGAAGGGCACAAGGATGCGCAAGGGCTTGCCCTCTTGCGCCAAAGATATTCCAGGAACGAAAGATACAGCGGCCAGCGCTGAAAGCATGTGACGGCGTTGCATGGGCTCATCTCCTTTAAGGAGCCCAGAGATTAAGGGAGGCACACCCAAGAACCAAGCAATGGATACGCCTGATAACATTCCACAATGGAATGAACTGACCCCAAGACCATGTCCTCTCTGCGCCGACTTTCACCCCCTTTGCACCTGCTGCGCGCGTTTTCCATGGTCACGCGGTTCGGCAGCGTGTCGCGCGCGGCCGAGGCCTTGCACCTCACACAAAGCGCCGTGAGCAAGCAGGTCAAGGAGCTGGAGGGCTGGGTGGGTGTGCCGCTGTTCGAGCGCAGCCGCAAGCGCCTGGCGCTGACCCCGGCGGGCGAGCGCTACGAAAAGGCCGTGCGCGCGGTGCTGGCCCAGCTGGAGGCCGCCACGCTGGAGCTGATCACCAGCGACGACGGCGGCGGCGCGCTGCACCTGTCCAGCCTGCCCACCTTCGCCGCCAAGTGGCTGATCCCGCGCCTGCCGCAGTTCCAGCAGCAGCACCCGCAGGTCACGCTGCATTTTGTGCCCTACATGCACAGCTACAACTTCGACCGGCCCGAGCTGGACTGCGCCATCCTGTTCGGCGACGGCCACTGGCCCGGCGCCCACGCGCACTACATCACCGGCCACGACGTGGCTCTGATCGCGCCCCGCAACAAGGTGGCCGACTGGCCCATCCACACCCCGCGCGATGTGGCGCGCCACACCCTGCTGCGCCATGTGACCGTGCCCGAAGCCTGGCTGCGCTGGAGCGAAACCCATGACGTGCCGGGCCACATCGACCCGCTGGCCGGGCCCCAGTTCGACCAGTTCCAGACCATGATCCGCGCGGTGATGGCGGGCATGGGCCTGGCGCTGGTGCCGCGCTGCCTGGTGCAGGACGAGATCACCGCCGGGCTGGTGCGTGAGCCCCTGGCCGACGCGGCGCTGCGCGGCGGCTACCCCAGCACCGTGGGCTACTGGCTCTGCTACCCCGAGGGGCGCACGCAGCTGCATGCGCTGCAGTGTTTTCGGCAGTGGCTGCTGGCCTGTGCAGAGCCGGTGGTGGCGGGCGAGGGCGTCGCCAGCCCCCTTCAGCCTGCAGCGCCCCCGCCTGCATAGGCTTCCAGCCCGATGGCCACCACTGTGGCCACGTCACGCCCCACTTCTTCGCGGAACTCGGCCTCGGCCTGGGCCACGGCGTCCTGGAAGGCCTGCAGCCAGGCCAGCCCTACGGGCGTGAAGCACACGCGGCGCGCACGGGCGTCCAGCGGGTCGGCCTCGCGCGTGACCAGGCCCCAGGCCTCGCACTGGTCCACCAGGTTGGCCATGGCCTGCTTGGTCATGCCTGCGCGCTGTGCCAGGTCGGTCAGCCGGTCGCCCGAGAGCGCCAGGTGGCGCGTGATGTGCACATGGGCGGCCGTCACCTGGTCGCGCGCAGCCAGGTTGGACAGGGCCAGCGGCACCTCCACGTTGTGCGCCATGAGCTGCAGCACCCGCGCGTCGAAACGGCGCATGGCGTGGCCCAGCAGGCGACCCAGGTGGGTCTGGCGCCAGCCGTCGTCGGCAGGGGATGGAAGGGGCGAATCAGGCATGTTCAAATTGTCAGGCAAACTGACCAAATTATCCTTGAACAACAAAAGACGGCTCGCATAAACTACTGTTCAAGCATCCAGCCTGTAATTAATTGCAGAGCCATGCAAACACCCAACCCGTTGTTTCTCAAGGAGTTTTCTCATGGACGTCGCAGTCAAAGGCACCAACCCCGCATTGCCCGTGAACACCGAAAAGGCCAAGGCCCTGGCCGCTGCGCTCGCCCAGATCGAGAAGCAGTTTGGCAAGGGCACGATCATGCGCCTGGGTGAAGGCGAGGTGATCGAGGACATCCAGGTGGTGTCCACCGGCTCGCTGGGCCTGGACATTGCCCTGGGCGTGGGCGGCCTGCCCCGGGGCCGCGTGGTCGAAATCTACGGCCCGGAATCGTCGGGCAAGACCACGCTCACGCTGCAGGTGGTGGCCGAGATGCAAAAGCAAGGCGGCACCTGCGCCTTCGTCGATGCGGAACACGCCCTCGACGTGCAATACGCCCAGAAGCTCGGCGTGCAGCTGTCCGACCTGCTGATCAGCCAGCCCGACACGGGCGAACAAGCGCTCGAAATCGTGGACAGCCTGGTGCGCTCGGGCGCTGTGGACCTGATCATCGTGGACTCGGTGGCCGCACTCACACCCAAGGCCGAAATCGAAGGCGAGATGGGCGACGCGCTGCCCGGCCTGCAGGCCCGCCTGATGAGCCAGGCGCTGCGCAAGCTCACCGCCACGATCAAGAAGACCAACTGCATGGTCATCTTCATCAACCAGATCCGCATGAAGATCGGCGTGATGTTCGGCTCGCCCGAAACCACCACCGGCGGCAATGCGCTCAAGTTCTACGCCTCGGTGCGCCTGGACATCCGCCGCACCGGCACCATCAAGAAGGGCGACGAGGCCATCGGCAACGAAACCAAGGTCAAGGTGGTCAAGAACAAAGTGAGCCCGCCTTTCAAGACGGCCGAGTTCGACATCCTGTTCGGCGAAGGCATCAGCCGCGAGGGCGAGATCATCGACATGGGCGTGACCGCCAAGATCGTGGAAAAGAGCGGTGCCTGGTACGCCTACAACGGCGAAAAAATCGGCCAGGGCCGAGACAATGCCCGCGAGTTTTTGCGTGAGAACCCGGACCTGGCCCGTGAAATCGAAAACAAAGTGCGTGAGGGTTTGGGCATTGCGCTGCTGCCCGCCGCCTTGGCGCAGGCCAGCGCCGACAGCGACGAGGCGTAAGCCAAGAACTGCCATGCCGCCAGAACAAGGCCCGCAAGGTTTTGGCGGCGGGCAGGCATCCACAATCTAAGCCAAACAAGGCCTCACCGCGCGATAGCAAAGCTTTGTTTGCTATCAATTTTGAATATTCCAATCACCATGGGCTTCACCACGCTGTCGCTCAAGGGGCGCGCACTGCGGCTGCTGAGCCAACGCGAACACTCGCGCGCGGAGCTGTTGCGCAAGCTGGCTCCGCATGTTGAGGAGGGCGATGACCTCAACGCCCTCCTCGACGACCTGCAGGCACGCGACTTCATCAGCGAGGCGCGGGTGGTGGATTCGGTGCTGAACCGCCGCGCGGGCCGCTTGGGCGCAGCGCGCATACGGCAGGAGCTGCAGTCCAAAGGCCTGGGCGCCGACGCGGTGCAGCAGGCCGTGGCCCAGTTGCAGGGCAGCGAACTGGAGCGCGCCCGCGAGGTGTGGCGCCGCAAGTTTGGCGAGCCCGCAGCAGACCCACAGGCCCGCGCCAAGCAGATGCGCTTTTTGCTGGCGCGGGGGTTCTCAGGGGATGTTGTGCGGCGCGCTGTGCTGGGCGCCGACGAGTCTGACGGGGGTTGAGCGCACTGCGAACGGCGGGGCACCGGCCCCACCTCCTGGTGCGCCCAGACGCACTCTGGGCGCTCTGTGGCGGTTACACGCCCAGCATCAGCTGCAGGTTTTGCACCGCCGCGCCGCTGGCGCCCTTGCCCAGGTTGTCCAGGCGCGCGATGACCACGGCCTGCCGGTATTGCTCGTTGGCAAACACGCGCAGTTCCAGCTTGTTGGTGTCGGTCAGTGTGTCGGCGGCCAGCTTCAAATCATCGGTGGGCGGCAGCACGCTGACCCACTGCTCGGGCGTGTTGGTGTGGCTGTAGTGGCTGGCCAGCGCGTCGTGCAGATCGCTGGCCTTGGGCGCGCCCGGCAGCAAGTCCAGGTGCAGCGGCAACTGCACCAGCATGCCCTGGCGGAAGTTGCCCACCGCAGGGATAAACACCGGGCGGCGTGTGAGCCCGGTGTAGCGCAGGATTTCGGGGATGTGCTTGTGCGACAGGCCCAGCGCATAAGCCTCGTAGGGCGCTGCGGTGCCTGCCTCGTAGGCTTCGATCATGGTGCGGCCGCCGCCCGAGTAGCCCGAGACCGAGGGCAGGCTCAGGGGGTAGTCTGCAGGGATCAGGCCCGCATCGACCAGCGGGCGCAGCATGGCAATGGCCCCCGTGGCGTAGCAGCCGGGGTTGGAGACGCGGGTGGCGTCGCGCACTGCCTGCGTCTGCGATGCTGCGAGTTCTGGAAACCCGTACACCCAGCCGTCGGCCGTGCGGTGGGCCGTGCTGGCGTCGATCACCTTGACCTTGCGGCCCGAGCTGCGCTCGATCTCATCGACCATCGCCACGGTATCGCGCGCGGCATCGTCGTGCAGGCACAGCACCACCAGGTCCACGCCCGCAATCAGGTCGCGCTTGGCGGCCGGGTCTTTGCGCAGCTCGGGCGCAATGCTGACCAGCTCGATCTGCGGCATGGCCTGCAGGCGCTCGCGGATCTGCAGGCCCGTGGTACCTGCTTCGCCATCAATAAAGACTTTGGACATGGGGTGTTCCTTGGTGTGCAACAACGGGCTGTGGCCCGATGGTAAGGGGATGTACGTACTAGGCACATGGGATGGTGCGTTGCAACATGATACAGTCGCTGGTTGCCATGTTCCAAGCCCGCGGCCAGACATCTGATCATGGCAAACGGGTAAATACCACCCTTCCCTGAGAGAGACCTCATGAAGATTCACGAATACCAAGGCAAGGAAATCTTGCGCAATTTTGGTGTGCCCGTTCCGCGTGGCATTCCCGCATTCACGGTGCAAGAAGCCGTCGAAGCAGCCCAAAAGCTCGGCGGCCCCGTGTGGGTGGTCAAGGCCCAGATCCACGCCGGTGGCCGTGGCAAGGGCGGCGGCGTGAAGGTTGCCAAGACCATTGACGATGTGAAGGCACGCGCCAGCGACATCCTGGGCATGCAACTGGTCACGCACCAGACGGGCGCTGAGGGCCAGAAGGTCCGCCGCCTGTACATTGAAGACGGCGCCGACATCAAGAACGAACTGTATGTGTCGCTGGTCACCGACCGCGCCACGCAAAAGGTGGCCCTGATCGCTTCGAGCGAAGGCGGCATGGACATCGAGGAAGTGGCCCACTCCACGCCCGAGAAGATCATCACCGAGATGATCGACCCCATCGCTGGCATCACCGAAGCGCAAAGCCGCAAAGTGGCCGCCGCCATTGGCCTGACTGGTGCCTCCGTGGACCAAGCCGTAGACATCTTCGCCAAGATCTACAAGTGCTACATGGAAACCGACGCGTCGCTGGTGGAAATCAACCCGCTGAACTGCGACTCCAAGGGCAACCTGATGGCCCTGGACGCAAAGTTCAACTTTGACGCCAACGCCCTGTTCCGTCACCCCGAAATCGTGGCCTTCCGCGATCTGGACGAAGAAGATCCGGCCGAAGTGGAAGCCTCCAAGTTCGACCTGGCCTACATCAGCCTGGACGGCAACATCGGCTGCCTGGTGAACGGCGCCGGCCTGGCCATGGCCACCATGGACACCATCAAGCTGTTCGGCGGCGAGCCGGCCAACTTCCTGGACGTGGGCGGCGGTGCCACCCCCGAGAAGGTGACCGAAGCCTTCAAGATCATGCTGAAGAACCCCAAGGTCGAAGGCATTCTGGTCAACATCTTCGGCGGCATCATGAAGTGCGACACCATCGCCACCGGCGTGATCACAGCCTGCAAGGCCGTGAACCTGAGCGTGCCGCTGGTCGTGCGCATGAAGGGCACGAACGAAGAGCTGGGCAAGAAGATGCTGGCCGAGTCCGGCCTGCCCATCATCGCTGCAGACACCATGGCCGAAGCTGCGACCAAGATCGTTGCTGCCGTCAAGTAAGCCCGGAGAACACACATGTCGATCTACATCAACAAAGACACCAAGGTCATCACCCAGGGCATCACGGGCAAGACGGGCCAGTTCCACACCGAGAAGTGCCAGGAATACGCGAACGGCAAGAACGCCTTCGTGGCGGGCGTGAACCCGAAGAAGGCCGGCGAGTCTATCTTCAACATCCCGATCTACGCCTCCGTCAAGGAAGCCGCAACGCAGACCGGCGCCACCGTGTCGGTGATCTACGTGCCCCCAGCAGGCGCTGCTGCCGCCATCTGGGAAGCCGTCGAGGCCGACCTGGACCTGGCGATTTGCATCACCGAAGGCATCCCAGTGCGCGACATGCTGGAAGTGCGCAACAAGATGAAGGCCAAGGAAGCCGCAGGCGGCAAGAAGACCCTGCTGCTGGGCCCCAACTGCCCCGGCCTGATCACGCCTGACGAAATCAAGATCGGCATCATGCCCGGTCACATCCACCGCAAGGGCCGCATCGGCGTGGTGTCCCGTTCGGGCACACTGACGTACGAAGCCGTGGCCATGCTGACCGAAGTCGGCCTGGGCCAGTCGAGCGCCGTGGGCATTGGTGGCGACCCCATCAACGGCCTGAAGCACATCGACGTGATGAAGGCATTCAACGACGATCCAGACACCGACGCCGTCATCATGATCGGCGAAATCGGCGGCCCGGATGAAGCCGAAGCCGCCCAATGGTGCAAGGCCAACATGAAGAAGCCTATCGTCGGCTTCATCGCTGGCGTGACCGCCCCTCCCGGCAAGCGCATGGGCCACGCCGGCGCGCTGATCTCCGGCGGTGCTGACACGGCCGATGCCAAGCTGGCCATCATGGAAGAGTCGGGTTTCATCATCACCCGCAACCCTTCGGAACTGGGCAAGCTGCTCAAGGCCCAGCTGAAGTAAGGCACGCTTCGCCCACGGCAACCGCCATGCGCTTTTGCATGGCAGCCGCCAGATGGGCAAGTCCGCAGTGGCCCCAGGCGCCCGGAACCCAGGTTCCGGGCGCTTTTTTTTTGCCCCCAGAACTGTCCACAGGTGTTTTTCCGGGGCCCTGTCACCCCAAAAGAAAGACGCTTTGCACCGATGCCAGGGTGGCGGCACAAGTCCACACGCCGGGAGCAAGTGTCGCCCCAGGTGACAAAAATGGCACCTCCGCCGGATGCCAAGCCCCGCGCCCGACAAGAACGGCACAGGAAGCATTCCCACCGCGTTGTTTGGTACAGAAATCTGCGGGAATGGCTGCCCCAAGGGCTGGGCGCAGTTATTGCTTGAAATGCTGTTCAATACCTGAGTGGAACAACAGCAAGTGGGCAGAAAATCCTCGGCACGGCGACTGAATGTGTGGCGTACCGATGGCTTCTGGAGCGCATTGGCGGGGCTGGCAGTAGTGGCCCTGTGTGCGGTCACGGGCCTTGCACAGCGGCTGGACCTTGCGCTGTATGACGCGGCCATCCGCACTACCACTCCCGCACCCCTGCCTGAAATCGCCATCGTCAACATCGACGACGCAAGCCTGGCCGCGCTGGGCCCCTGGCCCTGGTCCCGTGACATCCACGCACGGCTGATCGATCAGCTGGCAGCCAGCGGCGCCAAGACCATCGTCCACACCGCCTACCTCACAGAACCCCAGAGTGACCGGGGCCTGGGCCATGTGCGCAAGATCCGGGAATTGCTTGCCGCTTCCGGCGACAACGGCCCGTTGGCCACAGAACTCAGCCGCATCGCTGCCGACGCCGACCAGGCGCTCGACACGGATGCCCGCCTGGCGAGTGCCATCCAGCGCGCGGGCAACGTTCTGCTGGCATCGCGCTACGCCCCTTCGGGCACGCCCACAGCGCTGCCGTCCCATGTGCGCCGCAGCACGCTGCCCGACCCCGGCACCTTCGCCACGCCCGTCCAGTCCGCGCAGCACCCCGCTGGAAACCTGGGGGCCTCTGCCGCTGCCGTGGGCCACCTGTACCCAGAGGTGGACGAGGATGGAAAAACCCGCCGGGTGCCCCTGCTTTTGCGCTACGACAACGCCGGGATTCCTGCGCTGGCCCTGCTGGCGGCCCAGCACAGCCTTCACCTGGGGTCGAGTGACTTGCAGACCCAGGACACGCCCCCCGGGCTGCGCCTGGGAGGGCTGCACATTGCAACTGATGCCACTGCTGTGATGCAACCGCGTGTGCAAACGGTGCCGGGCGACAACCCGGCGTTCCCCACGTTCTCCTTCAGCAGCGTGCTCGACGGCAAAACGCCTGCCAGCAGCTTCAAGGGCAAGATTGTGCTGGTGGGCAGCAACACCGAGGCGCTGGCGCCGCAGGGGGGGCAAGGCACGCTGTACCCCGTTGAGACACTGGCGCGCACCGTGTCGTCGATCCGGCTGGGCCTGGGCGTGCAGCAACCCACCTGGGGGCCCTGGGCATCGGGGCTGGTGGCGGCAGGCGCACTGTTGTACGTGGCCTTGCTGGCCCACCGGGTACGGGCGCCTGTTGCGCTGGGTGTTGGCGCAGCGCTGGTGCTGGCACTCGCAGCCGCCGGGTGGGGGCTGCTGCATTACGCAGGCCTGTGGGTTGCGCTGGCGCTGCCTGCCACCGGGCTCGCTGCAGGAGTCGCCGCGAGCCTGCTGCTCGGCTGGAAAAACGGCCGGGGCTACCCACCATCGGCCGAAGCCGCAGAAGCGGACCGGATGATGGGACTGGCCCTGCACGGGCAGGGCCAGCTGGACATGGCATTTGAGCGCCTGCGCAAAGTGCCCGCCAGCGACGCTTTGCTGGACAACCTGTACCACCTGGCCGAAGACTTCGAACGCAAGCGCAACTTCGCCAAGGCCAAGGCGGTGTACGAACACATCCTGCGGCACAACAAGCAATACAAGGACACGCGAAGCCGCTACAAGCGGGCACGCGCCAAGGCCGACAGCGGCGGCCCCAATAGCCAGCCTGCATCCATCCCCCCACAGGGCACCGCCAACCCACGGCTCCCGGGTGACGCCACGCTGGGCATGCCCATGCTGGGTCGCTACCAGATCGACCGGGAAATCGGCAAAGGGGCCATGGGCATCGTCTACTTGGGGCGGGACCCCAAAATCGGGCGTGTCGTCGCCATCAAGACCCTGGCCCTGGGCCAGGAGTTCGAAGGCGATGCGCTGATCGATGCGCGGGCCAGGTTCTTCCGCGAAGCCGAGACAGCCGGGCGCCTGCAGCACCCCCACATCGTGACCATTTTCGATGCTGGCGAAGAGCATGATCTGGCCTACATCGCGATGGAGTTCCTCAAAGGCCGGGACTTGGCCTATGCCTGCGCGAAGGAACATTTGCTGCCCGTGCCCACCGTGCTGTCCATTGCCGCGTGTGTGGCCGATGCGCTGGACTACGCCCATGCCCACAACGTGGTGCACCGCGATATCAAGCCCGCCAACATCATGTTTGACAGCGCCACCCACGCGGTGAAGGTGACGGACTTTGGCATTGCGCGCATTACCGACTCCAGCAAGACCCGCACGGGGCTGGTGCTGGGCACCCCCAGTTTCATGTCGCCAGAGCAGCTCGCCGGGAAAAAGGTGGACGGCCGGTCGGACCTGTATTCGCTGGGCATCTCGCTGTTTCAGCTGCTGACCGGCACCCTTCCGCTGCGGGGCGCCTCCATGACCGAGCTGATGCACAAGATCGCCAGTGTGGACGCACCAGATATCCGCGAGTTGCGCTCCGACCTCTCTCCCGCCGTTGCCCGGGTGGTGGCGCTGGCCTTGCAAAAACGCCCGGAGGCCCGCTACCAGACAGGCCGCCAGTTTGCCGCCGATCTGCGGCAGGCTGCCGCTGGAACAGCCGGTGCCGAGAGCCCGCCCGCGCCCGAAACAGTGGTCTATGATGCGGACCGCGAAGCAACAGGGCATGAGATGACGGATTTTCAGGAAACCGTGATGGATCCCCCCGCTGTGCGGGGAGCGTCAGCTCCGCCCGTTTCAGGCGCCCAATGACGCTCGCCCACACATCCATGACCTACGAATTTTTCGCGCGAACCGACAAGGGCCGGGTGCGCACCAACAACGAAGATGCGGTGGCGGTCGATCGCGAAGCGCAGGTCGCCATACTGGCGGACGGTATGGGCGGCTACAACGCCGGAGAAGTTGCCAGCGGCATGGCCACCACCTTCATCCGCACGGAAATGGCACGCTGGTTGGCCCAGGCGGGCACCACGCCCCAATCCACCGATGTGCGGCGTGCGCTGGAAATCTGCGTGGAGAATGCCAACCACGCCATCCTGGGCGCATCGCTGTCGAACCCCCAATATGCCGGCATGGGAACCACCCTCGTCGTCGCCGTGTTCCATGGCAGCCGCCTCATCCTCGGGCACATTGGCGACTCGCGCTGTTACCGGTTGCGGGATGGTGCGCTGCAGCAGATCACGCGGGACCACTCGTGGCTGCAAGAGCAGATCGATGCCGGCCTGCTGACAGCCCAGCAGGCGGCGCTGTCTTCCAACCGCAATCTGGTGACCCGCGCCCTGGGCGTGGAGCCCAACGTCATGATGGAAGTCAACGAGTTCCAGGTGGCTGCCAATGACCTCTTCCTGCTGTGCTCGGATGGCCTCACGGACATGGTGTCCGACCCCGACCTGGCGGAGATGGTGCGCGCGCCACTTCCACTCGAAGAAAAAGCCACATTGCTCATCGACACCGCCAACGCGAACGGCGGGCGTGATAACGTGAGCGTGCTGCTGGTGCAGGCCGCTGCGGGAGGCAAGAAGCGCGGCCTCATGTCCCGATTGCTAGGGGCCGCCTGAACGGCCCAAACCACAACAATTCATCACATCAGGAGTGGATCATGCCGAGAATGATCGTTTCAATCGACGGGGTCGTCATCAAGGAAGTGCAACTGACCAAGGAGCGGACCACGCTCGGCCGACGCCCGTACAACGACATCGTGATCGACAACCTCGCCGTGAGCGGGGAACACGCCGTGATCCACATGGCAGAACACGAGGTCGAGATCGAAGACCTGGGCAGCACCAATGGCACCTATGTGAATGCCAAAGCCGTCAAGCGCCAGGATCTGCGCAATGGCGACACGATCGAAGTGGGCAAGTACAAGATTCGCTTTCTGCAGGAAGCCGAAGGCCAGAACTTCGAAAAAACCATGATCTTCAAGCCGGGCATGGTTCCCCCCGTGGGCACAGCGGCACGGCCTGTCCCGGCAGCGCCCGCCCCGGCCCCCATCGCCGCCGTGATCCGCGTCATGTCGGGCGCGGCGGCAGGGCGTGAAGTGTCTCTGCAGAAGGTGGTGACAACCATTGGCAAGCCCGGCGTGGCCGTTGCGTCCATCACCAAGCGCCACCAGGGCTTTGTGCTGGCCCATGTGGAGGGCCCTGAAATGCCGCTGCTCAACGGCTCCTCCATCGGCGCGTCTCCCGTGCCGCTCAAGCATGGAGACAGGCTGGAACTGGCCGGCACCGAGATGCAGTTCGAACAAGCCTGACGGTCGGTGCATGGTGCGGCGCCCTGGCGGCAACTGCACCAGCGCCGCTGTCGCCCACACTGACACCCCCATGCGGCCAAGCCCATGCGACAGCAGCTCTCGCACTTGTTTCTGCGCCGCTGGCGGCGCATTGCCGTCACCCTGATACCGCTGGTTTTTGCGCTGCTGCACATCTCGGATGTGCTTCACCTCCAGGTGTTGGAGCGGCTGGACAACATCATCTATGACACGCGCTTGCGGGTCACCATGCCCCGCACGCTGGACGAGCGCATCGTCATCATCGACATCGACGAAAAAAGCCTGGGTCAGGTCGGACAATGGCCCTGGAGGCGCGACAAGCTGGCAGCCCTGGCGCGCGAACTGTTCGAGCGGCAACAGGTTTCCGTGCTGGGGTTCGATGTGGTGTTCGCCGAGGCGGACGAAAGCTCGGGCCTGTCCACATTGCGCGAGCTGGCCCAAGGCCCCTTGCGCAATCAAACCGGGTTTCAGGAGCAGCTGGAGCGCCTCGCACCTTCGCTGAACTACGACGCACTGTTTGCGCAATCACTGCAAGGCCGCCAGGTGGTTCTGGGCTACTACCTTTCAGGCGATGACCGCGACGGCATTACCAAAGGGGCACTCCCCCCGCCCGCGCTGCCGCTGGACCGCCTGCGTGGCCTGCCACTGATTGCCACGTCGTGGAAAGGCTACAGCAGCAACATCGAAAGTCTGGCCGCCGCCGCACCCACCGCCGGGTTCTTCAATTCGATCACCGATGAAGATGGCGTGGTGCGCTCCCTCCCGCTGCTGGCCGAGTACCAGGGGCAGTACTACGAATCCCTGGCCCTGGCCATGTTTCGCGCCGTGATTGGCTCGCCAGACATCCACCCAGGCTTCGCCAACCCAGTCCCCAACGGCTCGCACGACGCCCTGCAGAGCATTGTGCTTCGCGCCGATGGCCGCGCCTTGGCCCTGCCGGTGGACGATCAGCTGGCCACCCTTATCCCCTACCGGGGCCCGGGCGACGCCCGGGGTGGCTCGTTCCGGTACGTCTCGGCTTCGGATGTGCTGGAGGGCAAGCTGCCGCCTGGCCAGCTCAAAGACCAGCTGGTGCTGGTGGGCTCCACCGCCCCCGGCCTGCTGGACCTGCGGGTGACCCCTGTCGGCAGAACCTATCCGGGCGTCGAGGCGCATGCCAATGTGCTCTCGGCCTTTCTGGACGGCAAGAACATCGTGCGGCCCGACTACGCCGTAGGATTTGATGCCTTGCAACTGCTGTGTGCCGGATTGCTGCTGGCCGTGGCATTGCCCCTGCTGTCAGCGTCCGCAGCCGTGCTGCTCAGCGGCGGTGTGGTGGCATCGCTGGTGGGCCTCAACCTCTGGCTCTATCTGGGCCATGGGCTGGCCTTGCCACTCGCCACCGCCGTGGTGATGGCGCTGCTGGCGTTTGCACTCAACATGGCCTACGGCTACTTTGTGGAAAGCCGCTCCAAACGCGAATTGGCCACGCTGTTCAGCGCCTATGTGCCGCCCGAACTGGTGGCCGAGATGGTGAAGCAGCCCGAGCACTACAGCATGCAGGCCACCAACCGCGAGCTGACCGTGATGTTCTGCGACATGCGCGGCTTCACTGCCATGTCGGAACGCATGGAACCGCTACAGCTGCAGGCGCTGCTCAACGAGGTGTTCAGCAAACTCACCCACATCATCCGCAGCCACCGGGGCACCATCGACAAATACATGGGCGATTGCGTCATGGCCTTCTGGGGCGCACCGGTCGCCACCCCGGACCACGCCCACCTGGCCGTGTCGGCCGCGATGGAAATGGCCCAGGCCATCGGGCAGATCAATGCCGACCACCGGCAGCGTGGCCTGCCTGAAATCGGGGTGGGCATCGGACTCAACACAGGCATCATGTGCGTGGGCGACATGGGCTCAGACATCCGGCGCGCCTACACCGTCATCGGCGACGCCGTGAACCTGGGCTCCCGGCTGGAAGGCCTGTCCAAGCACTACGGAACCGCCATTGTGGTGAGCGAAAGCGCCAAATCGCTGGCCCCCCAATTCGCCTGGCAACAGATGGACCGTGTCCGCGTCAAAGGCAAGGCCCAGGCCGTCCCCATCTACCAGCCGCTGGCCAAACTGGACCAGTTACCACACCGCCAAGCGGAAGAGCTGGAGGTGTGGACGCAATTTCTCGCTGCCTATGCTGCCCAGGAATGGGCACAATGTGATGCACTGTTGACGCGGCTGAGAGAGTTTGAGCCTCACGCCGTGTTGCACGCGTTGTACGCAGAGCGCGTGTCCAGTCTTCGTTTGTTGCCTTACAACCCAGACTGGGACAGCGCCACCAACTTCGATACCAAGTAGGCGAGCAAGCAAATAGCGGGAAGGCTTCACATGCAGATTCGCGTGCTGGGTTGTTCCGGTGCCATCGCCAAGGACTGTCGCACGACATCGTTCTTGGTTGGAGACAGCATCCTGATCGATGCGGGCACCGGCGTGGGCGATCTGACCCTGGAGGAAATGGGCCGCATCGACCATGTGCTCCTCACCCACTCCCACCTCGACCACATCGCCGCACTGCCGCTGATGCTGGATTCCGTCTCATCCTTGCGCCGCAGCCCCGTACAGGTTCACGCACTGCCCGCCACCATCGAGGCGCTCCAGGCCCACGTGTTCAACAACATCATCTGGCCAGACTTCAGTGCCATTCCATCGCAAGCGGCGCCATTCCTCAGATACCAGCCCTTCGAGACTGGCGACTTGATAGCGATTGATGGCACAGAGATCGAGGCGCTCCCCGCACGCCACACCGTCCCGGCCGTCGGCTTCGCCGTGCGGGGGCACACGGGCTGGTGGGTCTTCAGCGGTGACACCGAACGCAACCAGCCGTTCTGGGACCGGGTTAACGCGATGCCCGTGAGCTACCTTGTCATAGAAACCGCCTTCAGCAACCGCGAACGCGAACTCGCGCGCCGCAGCCTGCACCTGTCGCCCGACACCCTGGCTCAGGAGTTGGCGCATATCGATCCCGCAAATCGTTACCCCATATACATCACACACACCAAGCCGTCAGAGACCGAACTCATCATGGAGGAGATCCGACGGTTGGATGGCATAAGCGGCTCTCTGCACCCACATGACATCCGGTGGCTGGGTGCGGGCCAAGCGCTGGAGGTGTGAGGTACCAGCTTGACAATACTGACTGACAAAAATGTTAGGCCAGAGGGTTTGACGGTGCTTTTTTGGCGCGCAGCGGATCGCTCAAGCGCCGACCTCCTTGGAGATTTGTGAACAATGTTGAAGAACACGCTTCTTTGCCGATGTTTGTTCGTCAAATGCTTGACTTTGTTGATTCATCACCCCTTTATAGGGGCGCAAGTTGCCCGTTGCGAGGCTGGGCACCGCAATCCAGCAGCCGCCCGATGCAGGCAGCCAAGCAGGCACGCGGATTGCATAGCAACTGCGCATTTGCAACTTTCCTAGGAGTTTTTCATGAAGCGCTCTATCCAAAAGGGTTTTACCCTGATCGAACTGATGATCGTGGTTGCGATCATCGGTATTCTGGCTGCCGTGGCACTGCCTGCGTACCAAGACTACACTGTGCGTGCACGCGTGTCTGAGGCACTCGTTGCCGCATCTGGCGCCAAAACAG
The DNA here is from genome assembly GCF_001633105.1 of Acidovorax sp. GW101-3H11. Lineage (GTDB taxonomy): Bacteria > Pseudomonadota > Gammaproteobacteria > Burkholderiales > Burkholderiaceae_C > Acidovorax. The sequence continues at coordinate 61,638 of NZ_LUKZ01000006.1, read as the reverse complement.
CAGTCGCAGAGAATGCCTCTAACGGAACTGCTTTTGACCAAGGTTTTGTGGCTCCTTCTGCCTCTTCGAATCTGACGAGCTTGGCCATCTCGCAAGCTACTGGCGCAATTACAGCAACCACAACCTCTCGTGCTGGCAATGGTACGGTCATTTTTGTCCCCACGTCTGGCGGCGCAGCACTTGTAGGCAGCGCAGCCAGCTCTACAGTACCCACTGGCGGTAGCATTCAATGGGCATGCAACACTGGTACGGTTGTGGCTAAGTACCGGCCCGCACAGTGCCGTTAATTTGAGCCTTGCTCTCACGTAAAGGGGCTGGAGATTTTCTCCAGCCCCTTTTTGGTTTTTGCCCCTCAAACGGCACAACATGTGTCGATCATACGCACATGACAGAGTCACTCAACTCAGCGCAACAAGACATGAGTCGCAAGCGATTTTTGATTTGCGTAGTCGCGTTGTTCTTCGCCATTTCAGCACCTTGGCTTCAACCTTACGCATCCCTCCCTGTTCCACAGCTTAATTCGAATGCGACCGCCGTCATTGGATGGTCACTTTTTTTGTTACTCTCCGGATCTCAAATAGAGAATGGTTCGTTTTGGAATCTGCATTTCAAAAAATCTGCCGATGCGAATTTTATTTTTTGCGCAGGAATTTTATTTTCACTAAAAATTGCGCTTGATTTATTTTCCAGCAAACTTGGCTTCCCATCTACATTCGCATCAGCAATCGCCGTCTTAACTCTAACATTGTTAGTAGCTGCACATGGATTTCATATTTCAACCAAAGATGAATCGAAAATAATATTTAAAACAATCGCATGCTCATTATTATTCGCATCCGTCTGCAGCGCAATAATCGGCTGGCTTCAGTTTTTTGATATTCGATTCCCTCCATGGGTATCCCCACTGACCGAACCAGGAAGAGTTTTCGCCAATGTACGCCAACCGAATCAGTTAGCATCCCTTCTTGCGATTGGAATATGGTCTGCATGCTGGCTGCGCGATCAGAAAGAAATTCATCGCATTACGTTAGCATTGCTACTACTGGCGCTGACCCCATGCCTCGTCTTTACGGGATCGAGAATGGCCATTTTGCTACTTCTTTTCATTGCTTGCTGGGGAGTTTACTCCGAGGCCCGAGGCAAGACGAGGTTAAATTTCACATATGCATATCTAATTTTACTCTACACAGCAACCTGGTACCTTGCAGAATATGCACGCCAGCAAGGCATTCTTTTTTTTCACGGTGGCGAGAGAATTTCTAGTGCTGACCCTACCGGTCTACGCTGGCAACTTTGGAAGAATTCATTTGAAATTTCGCTCTTAAATCCCATTATGGGATGCGGTTTTAATCAATTCAATTTTTGTTTCATGCATGCCCCATTGGATCCCCGTGCACCAGCGGCATTCGATCACGCACACAACATAATCCTGCAATGGGCTGTTGAACACGGTTGGCCACTCACCATAGTTATAACACTGCTGGCAATCTTTTGGTTTTTCAAAATTTTCNAATAATTTTCATTCACTCAATGCTGGAGCATCCACTTTGGTATGCTGCATTTCTCATGCCCACAGCCTTTTTGATAGGATTTTCCTCGGGAAGAGTCCATTCGGGCGAAAAACCATCATCATCAGGCGATGCATCTCTTAAAAGATATAGGAGCGTGCGGGTTGTTTTACTGTCTTTCATATTGACATGCTCTATTTACAGCATTTACATTCACACAAAAATTGCAAAAAATTACGACCCCAGCCATACAATGACCGCAGCCCAAAGGCATGAAAACACGAAGGCTTCCTGGATATTCTCTCCCCAAATTGCTTATGCGCAGGCAATGTATGTGTCAAATGGCGCGCAAATAAATGAAATGCCTCAAATATTGGAGTTTTTCAAGCTGGCCAGCCATGCGCATATGGATGGGAAATTCCTGATCCGATATGCTCAAGTTGCCGCACTCGCTGGTGACTTTGATCTCGCACGGCATCTCGCTTGGCGCTCAATTCAGATTGACAAAGAATCTGCGGAAATCTATGTGCTTGCAGCTGAAAAATCGGAGAATGAATCCCTAAAAAAGCTTGCTGCGTTCGTACAATCAGGCGCGCCATTCAACCTGCCATTTAATCAAACGATGCGCAGCATAAAATAGTCAAAATCAATTACCAAAAAATACTATGCCCGCCTCAGAGTGGAAGAGCAAGGTAAAAGCCTCCTGCATTCATCTCCTAGCCAGTCTGGGGCTTGGACTGTTAGCTGGAATATTTATTTTTTTTATTTGGTACCCATCTCCGTATCAAAAAATATCAGGCGGCAACGATCTTTTTTTATTGCTAATATCAATAGACATTGTTATCGGCCCGATGATAACCTTTGTTATCTACAGCAGAAAAAAATCACGGCAAGCCATCGCACTTGATTTTATTGCCATTGCCATATTGCAGAGTGCCGCATTGGCGTACGGCATGTGGACGCTCTTTGTCGCTCGCCCCGTCTATTTGGTGTTTGAATACAAAAACTTCAGCGTAGTACATGCCATTGATTTAGACCCTATGATTTTAGAAAAATCATCCAGCCCATTCAAAAATATTCCACTCTATGGGCCAAAAATTATTTCATTGCGAAAACCAGAGCGCGGAGATGAGCAACTTGAAACCATGACCATTGCACTTCATGGAGTTACCGAGTCTGAGCAACCCAATTTGTGGCAGCCCTATGAAATGGCAAAAAACAATGTTCTCAGCGCTTGTAAAAGCATGTTTACACTTAAAGAAAAATTCCCGCAGAGTGAATCAGACATCAACAATCTAATTGCCCAAACAGGGGCCGAAGAATATGGCCTTTGCCACTTACCTTTGCTGAGCCGAGGTACAGTTTGGACCATTATTATTGATCGATCAACTGTCATGCCCGCAGGATATCTTCCACTAGATTCGTTCTAAGCACTCCAATAATTTCATCAATCGCATTAATTTCACAAAAAAGAGCTCGCAGCGAATTATTCAAAAGAAAATTTTGAACTAAATTATTAAATTAATTAGATATTAAAGATATCTGAGCGGCTTCGTTGCAAACACCCAGTTGCACGAACTGATAGCGGGGAGTTTGAGTGAACCCTATGGGCAAAAGCTCGCCACGAGACCACCAATCGGGCTGAGTACAACGCTGCGCTCAAAACCCGAAGGACGCCAGACGATTTGGGAGAATGAAGACTGCAGTGGTGTGCACCAGCCAATGCCAAGCAGGGTCACCAGCAGACGTTCACGGATGCGGCCATCCAGTTTTGCCTGAGCATCATGTGCCTGTTTTGCCTGCCCTGCGCCAGAGTCTGGGTCTCGTTCACAGGCTGCTTTGCCTGGCCAAGCTCAATTGGCGCGAGCTCGGTTTCAGCACCATCAGCTGCAGCCAGAAGACAGTGCCGGTGCACCTGACTTACAAGCACCGCGACACGGCGCAAGAACTGCTGGTAGACAACACTGATATCAAGCTTCTGGGCGAAAGAGTGTGGAAACGCTAGCTATCGCATCCCGGACGATGGCGTAGACTTCAACCGCTATTCCCTCTTCGTGGCTCGAGCCGTCCTGAGGGAGTTGATAGAGTCCTTGCAATCCACCCAGGGAGTGAAGTCATGTTGGGTGCCCTGCGCAAGAACGCCCGCACCACTCCCGCCGTGTGCGTCGAAATCGCAGCCCGCAATGAGCCAGCCAGTGTCCTGACCCAGCGCTTTGGGATCACCGAGCAGACGGTCTACAAGCGGAAGCAGCGCTCTATCTTTGGGGACAGCTCACACGCGAGCCTATCACCTGCAGACGGTGCTCACGCCAGCACGAAAAACTGTGGTGGTTCACCTGCGGCGTACCTTGATGCGGCCGCTGGATGACCTGCTGGCCGTGACACGGGAATTCATCTGTCCCTATGTTTCTCGCTCGGGCCCTGATCGGTGCCTGCGCCGCCATGACGCGGGCAACCTCACCGCCTTCAAGCCCCAGGAGCCTGTGGTGGCCCACAAGACCTTCAAGAGCTGCGAGCCAGGCTATGTGCACATGGACGCGAAGTACCTGCCCCAGATGCAAGACGAGAGCAGCAGGCGTTACCCAGGCTACGCGCTGGGTGTTTGTGCAGCTCAAGCAACAAGACAACCTCCAGTGCGCAGGCCTTCCTGACGGCATTGCACAAGGCCTGTCCGCTCAGGATCACCAAGCTGCTGACCGACAATGGTAAGGAATATGCGGCCCAGCCGGGAAAGCGAACCCAGTGGCAACCATGAACTTGACCAGCTGTGCAAGGAGCTGGGCATAGAGCACCGACTGATCAAGCCCAGAACACCGAGAACCAATGGCATGGTCGAAAGGTTTAATGGTCGCATTGCAGACGTTCTGAAGACTCACCGGTTCAACAGCCGCGAGGACATGGAGCAGACCTTGCTGCATTGTGTGGCCTTGTAAAGCCACCAGTTGCTACAGTCAGCGCTCAAGAGCAAGACGCCCGTGCAAGCGATAGAAGAGTGGTATCAGACTCACCCGCACCTGTTTCACAAGCGTCCACATGCATATGATCGTCTGGGATGCGGCATCTACTCACTGCTGATGAGCTAGCGTCATCACGTCTTGCATGGGGTTCGATTTGAGCTCCCAATTAAACATTACAGTTCACTGGTTCACCGGATTTCCCTTACTAGCCAACCACCCGACTTCCCGCCTCTTTTTTCTCTCACGTGGACGCCATGGATGGTCATCCCCCGATCCACCGCCTTGCACATGTCATAGACGGTCAGCAAGGCCACCTGCACCGCCGTCAGCGCCTCCATCTCCACCCCAGTCGGACCCACGGTTTCCACGGTGGCGGTGCACTGAACGGCGTTATCGGCGGGCACTGACTCCAACTCCACCGCCACCCGCGTCAACGCCAGCGGATGGCACAGCGGAATCAAATCGCTGGTTTTCTTGGCGGCCATGATGCCTGCGATACGGGCAATGCCCAGCACGTCCCCCTTCTTGGCCGTGCCGCTTTCGATGATGGCCAGGGTTGCCGGTTGCATCTCGATACGGCCAGTTGCTACGGCGATGCGGTGGGTGGCGGGTTTGGCGCCTACGTCCACCATGTGGGCTTGGCCTTGGGCGTCGAAGTGGGTGAGGGAAGACATGGCAGTGGGTCGTCAAATGGTTGTTGTTACGAAACAATCGGTGGCTCAGGGCATCATACGGGCATGCGGAATCGCTTTTGGCACCGGGGGCTCGCCGCCCCTTTTCGGCCCCATCCCCTCGCCATTTTTAGCAAAATATTGCCTTTCTGGCGCGCTAGCCAAGCCTTTATTGCTATAAATATAGTAGCAATTTTCTTGATTTCTCCGGCCCATGCCCAGTCGCAGCTCCCCACTCTCGGCGAAAGCGGCGACCTCACCACCAGCGCTGAGCGCCGCCTGGGCGACCGCATCATCCGGGAGCTGTACCGGGACCCCGACTACATCGACGACCCGGTCATCGCAGACTATGTGCAGGGCATCTGGCAGCCGCTGATGGAAGCGGCCCGGGCGCGCGGAGAACTGTCTGCCGAGCTGGACGAGCGCTTCGCCTGGGAGATTCTGCTGGGACGGGACCGCACGGTGAACGCGTTTGCATTGCCCGGTGGCTACCTGGGGGTGCATCTGGGCCTGGTGGGGGTGGTGGCGACGCGTGACGAGCTCGCATCGGTGCTGGCGCACGAACTCAGCCATGTGACCCAGCGCCACATCTCGCGCCTGATCACGCAGCAGAGCAAGCAGACCCCGCTGCTGCTGGGGGCGCTGGTGTTGGGGGCCCTGGCGGCCAGCAAGAACCCCGGCGCCACGCAGGCCCTGGTGGTGGGCGGCCAGGCCCTGGCCATGCAGAACCAGCTGAACTTCTCGCGCGACATGGAGCGGGAGGCGGACCGCATCGGCTACGGGCTGATGGCACCCGCCGGGTTCTCGCCTCTGGGCTTTGTGAGCATGTTTGATAAGCTGCAGCAGGCCAATCGACTCAATGACAATGGCTCGTGGCCCTACCTGCGCAGCCATCCGCTGACCAGCGAGCGCATGGCGGACATGCAATCGCGCCACCCCCCTGGCGCCAACCCAGGCCAGACGGCAGGGGTCACCTCGCTGGAGCATGCCATGGTGGCGGCCCGCGCCCGGGTGCTCTCCAACCCCGGGGTGGACACCTTGCGCCAATGGGTCCAGGAGCCCCAAGGCATCGGGTTCGCGGCGCAGCCGCCGCAACGGCGTGCGGCAGCGCTGTATGCCGCCGCCCTGGGGGCGCAGCAGCTGCGGGACATGGCGGTCGCACGGTCGGCTGTGCAAAAGCTCGAAGCGCTGGCGCAGGCAGACCCTGCCGCACTGCGGCTCGTGCGCTTGCTGCGTGCGGAGATTGAGCTGGCCGCTGGTGATGCCTCGGCAGCGCAGACGGCACTGCCAGAAGCCAAAGGCGTCGGCACCAGCACACGCAGGCCAGAGCTGTTGCTGCGCACCCGGATCCTGCTCCAGGCGGTCCAGGCCAGCGCGGCGGCGAGTTCATTGCAGACCTGGGTGGCCAACCACCCCAAGGATGCCAGCGCATGGCAGCTGCTGGCGGCCGTGTGGCAGGCCCAGGGCCAAGGGCTGCGCGCCATCCGCGCGGAGGCCGAGGCCCATGCCGCGCGGTATGACTATGCGGCGGCGGTGGACCGGTTCAAAGCAGGCCAGGACCTGGCCCGCCGAGGTGGCGCCGCAGCAGACCACATCGAGGCGTCGATCATCGACACCCGGCTGCGCGCCATGGAATCACTTCTTCGCGAACAGGCCGCCGAGCGCTGACTCGATCACCACGCCCAGCACCGAATAAATGAGCGAGCCCAGCAGGGCTGCGCCAAAACCCGCGACATGGAAGCCGTCGAGCACACTGGCGGCGGCCCAGAACATGAGCGCGTTGATCACAAACAGGAACAGCCCCACCGTGACGATGGTGACCGGCAGCGTGAGCACCACCAGCACGGGCCGCAGCACCACGTTGAACAGCCCGATCACAAAGGCCGCGATCAATGCCGAGGGAAAGCTTTTCACCTCGACACCGCTGTAGATGTACGCCACGAACAACAGCGCGGCTGCGCTGAGCAGCCATTTGAGAAGAAGTTTCATGGCCAAAGAATAGCACTGGCCAGCGGACCACAAAAAAGGGCCTGGCAGGCCCTTTTTTGTTACAGCACCGCCAACATCAGCGGGTGGCGTCCTGGGATGCCGTTCGAGGCGCCCAATCACTCCAGCGCCAGCACCCACAGGGTGCCAAAACCCGTGAGCAGGCTGCCCATGAGGGTGCCAGGCCGGGGTGTTGGCCAGCGGCGGCCTGCAGTCTGGCTTTTCTCCGCATCCTCCGGTGCGTCGGATTTGGGGCGGCGGGCATCCACCACCTGGGCCGCAGAGGGCTGGGCCGCCTGCAGTTGCTCCGTCAATTCCACCAACGGGCCCTTGGCCACCACCGTAGTCACGCTGTGGGCCGGTGCCCGCAGACCGGGGAGGATCTGGGCAAACAGTTTGTCCGCCCACTTGGTGCGCCAGTTCTCGCGGGCGCTGTGGCTCACCCATTTGCTGATGCGGTGGGTCATGCGCGGGGCGCAGGCCACCAGCACCCATTGGGTCGGTGCCGCTGCTTCACGGGCAAACAGGGGCGCAAGCACCTGCTGGGCATACGCTGCGTCGTCCACGTACACGATGACTCTGTCCATACCGCCTCCTGTGAAAGCCCTGAGGCCCCGGGTGTGAAGCACTCCCCGGGGGCCGTCGATCAGATCAATGCTGTTGTTCGGCAGGCGCCGTAGCTGCGCGGCGCGAGAGAATGAACTTCCCGGCTGCCAGCACCAGCAGTGCACCCGCCACGCTGGCACCGTACTTGACCGTGTCGAGCACATCGCCCGAAGCGTCCAGCGGCATCTTCAGCATCCACTGCCACTTGTCGGGGTTGGCCAGTGCGGGGTCGGTGACCAGCATGCCACCGGCGATCCAGCCCAGCAGCATGCCGCCCAGCGTGATGATCATCGGGAAACGCTCCATGAGCTTGATGACCAGCTGGCTGCCCCAGACGATGATCGGGATGGAGATCAACAGGCCCAGCACGACCAGCAGGAACTGGTGTTCGCCCGCGTTCTGCGCAGCACCGGCAATGGCGATCACGTTGTCCACGCTCATCACCAGGTCGGCCACGATGATGGTCTTGATGGCGGCCAGCAGCTTGTCGCTGCCCTGCACGTCGCCGTGGCCTTCTTCATCAGGGGCCAGCAGCTTGACGCCAATCCACACCAGCAGGATGGCGCCCACGAACTTGAGGAACGGCAGTGCCAGCAGGGTCATCGCAAAAGCGATCAGGATCACCCGCAGGACGATGGCACCCGCCGTGCCCCAGATGATGCCCTTGGTGCGCTGTGCGGGGGGCAACTTGCGGCAGGCCAGCGCAATGACCACGGCGTTGTCGCCACCCAGCAGGATGTCGATGATGATGATCTGGCCCAGTGCGAGCCAGAATTCGGGCGATGCCAAAAAGTCCATAAATTCCTCAGTATCAGTAGCGCGAAGGGAGGATCTCGCCGCCACTGTAGCGCCGAGTCCATCCCAGGGATAGAGGGCCTGCGGTCGGAGGATCAGGGGCTGGCCACCGCGCAGCAGGGGCGCGGCACGCGAAGAGGCAGCCTTGATCAGCCCACAGTGGGCCCATCAAAGGTCTTGCTCGGCTCTGCACATGGAACCTGTGCGTGGAGCCCGGAACGCCGGAAGCGATGCTTCGTATTGACGACGAATCCGATGCCTTGCACTGCGGATGTCAGGGCCGGGCCCCGCTGCAATACAAGTCGGGAGCTACTCCCCTTCGAGCCCTCGATTGGAACATCGCCAGCGCGGCCGCGCAAGGGTCGGCATGTTGTGGTTACTGCGTATGAGCGCCTCTGCTTCTTTATGCCCCTGCCGATAACACCACCGCCAGCATCCCCCGGGCGGGCGGCTATGATCCAGCCCCCTTGTGTCCTGCCCATCCATGGCCGCCATCCACATCACCGACATCGAAGCCGCCATCAACCACTGGCGCAAGCGTGCGCCCTCGCCGGATGGCGTGGCACTGGCGCCCGAGATCGAGGCCCTGGGAGAGGCGTATGCGCTGATGGTCTACCACCGCCAGACCACCATCGGCGAAGGCGACCTGCCCGCACGCGCGCTGGCCGCATGGCATGCCTGGTACGACACGACCCCCGACACCCCCTGCATCGCCATCTGCTCCACCAGCCAGGGGGACGACCTGTGCAAAGGCTGCGGGCGCACCTTCGATGAAGTGCAGCACTGGCCGGCCATGAGCCCCGTAGAAAAGCGCGTGGTGTGGCGCCGCATCACCCTGGAACATTCTGCGTGGCGCTTCAACCGCTACGCCGAACGTGCGGCCGAGGGGGCCTCCACACACCCACCACCCGCGCCCTGAGGCCGACAAAGGCAGGGGCTGTACGCCAACCCCGGCAGCGGCTATGGTGGAGCCATGCTGCGCCTGACCCAAGCCCCCAACATCGCCATCGCCACGCTGTGGGCCGACCTGCTGTGCGAGGCCGGCATGACGGCGTCGGTGCAGCGCCAGTACCTGGGTGCCGCCGCCGGGCACCTGCCGCCCGACCAGTGCCTGCCCGAGATCTGGCTGGATTACGAAGAACACGCCACCCGCGCACGCGCCCTTTTGCAGGAATTGCAGACCCTGCCGCAGCGCCACTGGGCCTGCCGCTGCGGCGAAATTGTGGAGGGCGGCTTCGAGCAGTGCTGGCAATGTGGCGCGCTCATGCCACGGGACTGAAACTAAAACCTGAAACGCCTGCCCGCGCATGCAGGCCCCTGGGCACGCAGACAGCCTAAATGCTATTAATTTAATAGCAATAAAGGCATGTCTATCGCGCGGCGAAGGCCTTTTTCAGCCTAAGAATCTACTTCCAGCGCACGGGCTCCACATGCACACTGCCCAAGGTGCTGCTCAGGGTGATGGCCCCTTCCTGCACCGTGGCCTGCAGCTGCATGCTGCGCTCGGCCAACTGTGCCAGCGCCTGCGATGCCTCGGTGGGGATGCGCCAGACCTGCAGCTTGTCCAGCCGCGACAGCTTGCTTTCGATGCCCTTCCACCAGATCTCCGAAGCGTGGTTGAAGCAGTAGACGATCACGGAGTCGGCCTTGCTGCAGGCCTTGGTCAGCGGCTTGTCCTCAGGCTGGCCCACTTCGATCCACACGCGCTTGCGGCCCGTGAAGTCGGTGAGGGACGCGTCCGGGTCATCCGGGTCCGACAGACCCGCACCAAACGCCAGGGTGGCGTCGCCGTTGCACAGGTCATTGAGCTGGTGCGCCTGGATGGCCAACGCAGCCAGCCTAACCATCATGCGCTCGTCGGTCTCGCTGGGGTGGCGTGCCAGCGTGAGCGCATGGTCGGCGTAGTAGCCGTGGTCAATGTCGGCGATTTGCAGGTTCGCCTTGAAGATGGTGGATTTGATGGCCATGCAGCCTCACTACAAAATAAATAGCTGCCAGCGCTTGCCAGATGCGCGCCAGTGGCCAAAATACTTCAACAATCCGGCAGCATAGGCGACCGGCAGGGGCCACAAGCCAGCAACACCGAGGATCCGGATTTGCCCAGTCACGGTTTGCGCCTCCAAGGGAGGCGCGCAGCGCCTCGGAGGGTCAGGCCCGGCGTGCCAGCTCGGCCGCCTTGCCCACGTAGCTGCCGGGCGTCATGGCCAGCAGGCGGTCTTTTTCGGCCTGGGGGATTTCCAGCGAGTTGATCAGCCCGTGCAGCGCTTCGGCCGTCACGGTCTTGCCGCGGGTCACTTCCTTGAGCTTTTCATAGGCGCCCTGCACACCAAAGCGGCGCATCACGGTCTGGATGGGTTCGGCCAGCACTTCCCAGGCGGCGTCCAGGTCTTCGGCCAGGGCCTCTTCGTTAATTTCCAGCTTGTTCAGGCCCGTGAGCAGCGAGGCGTAGGCCAGCGTGGCATAACCCAGGGCCACGCCCATGTTGCGCAGCACGGTGCTGTCGGTCAGGTCGCGCTGCCAGCGGCTGATGGGCAGCTTTTCGGACAGGTGCTTGAGCAGCGCGTTGGCCAGGCCCAGGTTGCCTTCGGCGTTCTCGAAGTCGATGGGGTTGACCTTGTGCGGCATGGTGCTGGAACCAATCTCGCCCGCCTTCAGCCGCTGCTTGAAGTAACCCAGGCTTACATAGCCCCAGATGTCGCGCGAGAGGTCGATCAGGATGGTGTTGGCGCGGGCTACGGCGTCGAACAGCTCAGCCATGTAGTCGTGCGGCTCGATCTGGATCGAGTAGGGCTGGAAGGTCAGGCCCAGGCCCAGGGGCTCGGGCGTTTCGATGACCTTCTTGCTGAAGGCTTCCCAGTCAAACTCAGGCCAGGCCGACAGGTGGGCGTTGTAGTTGCCCACGGCGCCGTTCATCTTGCCCATGATCTTGACGGCGGCGATCTTGTCGCAGGCCGTCTGCAGGCGCATGACCACGTTGGCCATCTCCTTGCCCACCGTGGTGGGGCTGGCCGTCTGGCCGTGGGTGCGGCTGAGCATGGGCACGTCGGCAAAGGCGTGGGCCATTTCGCGCAGCTTGAGCACGATGCGGTCCAGGCCCGGCAGCACAACCTGGTCGCGGCCCGAGCGCAGCTGCAGCGCGTGGCTGGTGTTGTTGATGTCTTCGCTGGTGCAGGCAAAGTGCACAAATTCAGAGGCCTTTTCCAGCTCGGGGCGGGCTTCGAACTTGCTCTTGATCCAGTATTCGACCGCCTTCACGTCGTGGTTGGTGGTCTTTTCGATGTCCTTGATGGCGGCTGCGTCGGCTTCAGAGAAGTTCTTGATCAGGCCCAGCAAGTAAGCACGTGCTCCGGTGGTGAGCGGCTTGAATTCAGCAAAGCCCGCATCCGACAGCGCAATGAACCAGGCCACTTCCACCTGCACGCGGCGGTGCATGTAGCCGTGCTCGCTCATGATCGGGCGCAGGGCGGCAAGTTTGGTGGCGTAACGGCCGTCAAGCGGCGACAGGGCGGTGATGGTGGACAGGCTCATGGCGCGCAATTGTAGGCGGGGTGTGTAGGCGCCACGCATCAGTCAGGCTCACGCCGGGTCGCTGTCGATAGAATCAAACCCGAATTGTTCAGCTTATCCCGCGCACTGGAAGACACACCATGAAATTGATCGGAGCCACCGCCAGCCCCTACGTGCGCAAGGTACGTATCGTGATGGCTGAGAAAAAGCTCGACTACCAGTTCGTGCAGGAAAACGTCTGGGCTGACGACACCCACATCGCCACCTCCAACCCGCTGGGCAAGGTGCCCTGCCTGGTGATGGAAGGCGGCGAAGCGGTGTTTGACTCCCGTGTGATCGTCGAGTACCTGGACACCCTATCGCCCGTGGGCAAGTTGATCCCGTCGCAAGGCCGCGAACGCGCCGAGGTCAAGACCTGGGAGGCGCTGGCCGACGGCGTGATGGACGCCGCCATCCTGGCGCGCCTGGAAGCCACCTGGGCCCACCGCAAGGACACCGAACGCAGCCAGACCTGGATCGACCGCCAGCTGGTCAAGGTGAACGACGGCCTCAAGTCCATGAGCCAGGGTCTGGGCGACAAGCCGTATTGCAGCGGCATCCACCTGAGTCTGTCCGACATCGCAGTGGGCTGCGCCCTGGGCTGGCTGGAGTTCCGCTTCCCCGACATCGCCTGGCGCAGCGAGTACCCCAACCTGGGCAAGCTGCTCGACAAGCTGATGGTGCGACCGAGCTTTGCAGATACCAAGCCTTCCTGAGCAGCCAGCGCAAGCAGCCCGGGTTGGGTAAAGACCCCGCGCCGGGCTTGCCGTATGCTTGGGCGCTTATGAACGAAATGGTTCAAAAACCTTCGAAGCCCGGCGATGTGCGGGCCACTCGCCAGCGCGCTGCGCGCGAGGCCGCCACCACGCCCGGTGCCGACCGGGTCCGCGTCAACGACCCCGACCGCACCATGGCCAACATCCTGCAGGTGGCCACGGCGGAGTTTGCCGACAAGGGCCTGGCCGGGGCGCGCATCGACGAGATCGCGGCATTGACCAGCACCAGCAAGCGCATGATCTACTACTACTTCGGTAGCAAGGAAGGTCTGTATGTGGCGGTGCTGGAGGAGGCCTACCGGCGCATCCGGCGCATCGAATCGGAGCTGCACCTGGAAGACTTGGCGCCCGAACAGGCCCTGCGCACGCTGGTCGGCTTCACGGTGGACTACCAGCTCGCCAACCCCGACTTCATCCGCCTGGTGATGAACGAGAACATGCACCGGGGCGAGTTCATCAGCAAGTCGGCCACGATCCAGGAACTCAACATCCCCGTCATCCATGCCGTGCGCGATGTGTACCAGCGTGGCGTGGCGGCGGGCGTGTTCCGCCCCGACGTGGACCCGGTGGACCTGCACATGTCCATTTCGGCCCTGTGCTTCTTCAACGAGGCCAACCGCCACACCTTTGGCGCGATCTTCAAGCGCTCGCTCGACACCCCAGCCGCCACGGCGCAACGCCGTGAATCGATCATCGAGATGATCGTGCGTTTTCTGCGGCCCTGACCCTCCCGGCCCGGGCGCACACCTGCCCGCGTCAAAAAGCTCCTCATCGGCACCCTGCGTGCGCGCCGTGCATGGCTGCGTGCTGCCATGACCAACCATGCAGGGTTTGCACCTAGATCAAATACTAACCAGTTCGTACAAAATTCTTCCAGCGTTTCAATACAACGACTGGAGACACCATGTTTGCACTGGCCGACCGCGTGCTGCGGGGATACACCCGCGTGCTGGATGCCCTGTCCGGCCTGTGCCTGGCGGTGATGGTGGTGCTGGTGTTTGGCAATGTGGTGCTGCGCTACACCCTGAACTCCGGCATCACCGTGTCGGAAGAACTCTCGCGCTGGCTGTTTGTGTGGCTGACCTTCATGGGCGCCGTGGTGGCGCTGCGCGAACACGGCCACCTGGGCACGGACGCGCTGGTGTCGCGCCTGCCCGCTTTGGGCAAGAAGGCCTGCCTGTTGCTGGCACAGATCGCCATGCTGTACGTGTCGTGGCTGCTGCTCAGTGGCAGCTGGGCCCAGATGCTGATTAATTGGGACACCGAAGCCCCCGTGACCGGCGCCTCGGTGGGCATCTTCTACGCCAGTGGCGTGCTGATGGGCGGGTCGGGCATCGCCATCCTGCTGCACGACCTGCTGCGCACGCTGTTCGTTCCGCTGGCGGAGCACGAACTGGTCATGGTGCAGGAGAGCGAAGAACTGGCGGCCCTGGCGCACCGCCCTGCGGGCGCCGACGCATCCCACGAAGCGCCCGGCAGCCACCGCCCCTGAACCCTCCGCACAGGCTCTCCACCATGACCGTCACCATCTTCCTCGGCTCCCTGCTGCTCGCCATGGCGATCGGCATTCCCATCGCGTTTGCGCTGCTCATCAGCGGCGTGGCGCTGATGTGGCATTTGGACCTGTTCGACGCGCAGATCCTGGCGCAGAACGTCATCAACGGTGCCGACAGCTTTCCGCTGCTGGCCGTGCCCTTCTTCATGCTGGCGGGCGAGATCATGAATGTGGGCGGCCTGTCCAAGCGCATCGTGAAGCTGGCGCTCACACTGGTGGGCCATGTGCCCGGCGGCCTCGGTTATGTGGCCATCATGGCCGCGGTGATCCTGGCCGCCGTGTCGGGCTCGGCCGTGGCCGATGCCGCTGCGCTCGCATCGTTGCTGCTGCCCATGATGGTGGCAGCGGGCCACAACAAGGAGCGCTCGGCCGGGCTCATTGCATCGGCCGGCATCATCGCCCCGGTGATCCCGCCGTCCATCGGTTTCGTGATCTTTGGCGTGGCGGCCAACGTGTCCATCAGCAAGCTGTTTCTGGCAGGCATCGTGCCGGGCATCCTGTTGGGGGTGGCCCTGGCCCTCACCTGGTGGTGGCTGGTGCGGCGCGAAGATGTGGCGCCCCCAAAGCGCGCCACCCGCGCCGAACTGACCGTGGCCTTGCGCGAAGCCGTGTGGGCGCTGGGCTTGCCCATCATCATCCTGGTCGGCCTGCGCATGGGCGTCTTCACCCCCACCGAAGCCGCCGTGGTGGCCGCCGTGTATGCGCTGTTCGTGTCCATGGTGGTCTACCGCGAGCTGAGCTGGCACCAGCTGGCCGACATCTTCCGCGCCTCGGCCCGCACCAGCGCGGTGGTGATGTTCCTGGTGGCTGCGGCCATGGTGTCCGCCTGGCTGATCACCGTGGCCGACCTGCCCTCCAAGGTCATCGGCATGCTGGAGCCCTTCATGGGCAACCCAACGCTGCTGCTGATCGCCATCATGCTGCTGGTCATGGTGGTGGGCACGGCCATGGACATGACGCCCACCATCCTCATCCTCACGCCCGTGCTGATGCCGGTGGTCAAGGCCGCAGGCATCGACCCGGTGTACTTCGGTGTGCTCTTCATCATCAACAACGCCATCGGGCTCATCACCCCCCCGGTGGGCACGGTGCTCAACGTGGTGGCTGGCGTGGGGCGCATGTCCATGTCGCAGGTCACACGCGGCGTCACGCCCTTCATGCTGGCCCAGCTGGCCGTGATGTTCCTGCTGGTGCTGTTCCCCTCCATCGTCATGGTGCCGCTGCGCTGGTTGAGTGGTTGACCCCCATCTGCGCCCTGGCCCTTTCCTTTCCGCTCCGTTTCTGCCCCGCCTAAAAACCCAAGGAGACATTTCCATGAAGCTGCTCAAAACCCTGCTTGCCACCGCCCTGGTTGCCGCGTCGCTGCTGCCCGCTGCACACGCCCAGGAGCGCACCATCAAGTTCGCGTTCCAGAACCAGAAGGACCACCCGCAGGCCCAGGGCGCGCAAAAATTTGCCGACCTGGTGGCCGCCAAGACCGGCGGCCGCATTGCCGTCAAGCTCTTCCCCGGCGGCACGCTGGGCGGTGACCTGCAGACCGTGTCGGCCCTGCAGGGCGGCACCGTGGAGATGACCGTGCTGAACGCGGGGATCCTGGCCGCGCAGTCCAAAGAGTTCGGCATCTACGACTTCCCGTTCCTGTTCGCCACGCCGCAAGAGGCCGACGCCGTGACCGACGGCCCCTTCGGCAAGAAGCTGCTCGACAAGCTGCAGGCAAAGAACCTGGTGGGCCTGGGCTACTGGGAGCTGGGTTTCCGCAACCTCACCAACAGCAAGAAGCCCATCACCAAGGCCGAAGACATCGCGGGCCTCAAGATCCGCGTGATCCAGTCGCCGATCTACATCGACCTGTTCAATGCGCTGGGCGCCAACGCCGTGCCCATGCCTTTCCCCGAGCTGTACACCGCCATGGAGCAAAAGGCCGTGGACGGCCAGGAGAACCCGTTCTCCACCATCCTGTCGTCCAAGTTTGCCGAGGTGCAGAAGTACCTCACCGTCACGCGCCACATGTACAACCCCCAGGCCGTGATCGTGAGCAAGAAGTTCTGGGACAGCCTGAACCCCGCTGACCAGAAGGCGCTGACCGACGCGATGGCCGAGGCCACCACCTTCCAGCGCGGCGTGTCGCGCGTGCAGGCCAACGTGGCGCTGGAAGACCTCAAGAAGGCCGGCATGCAGGTGTCCGAGTTCTCGCCCGCCGAGCTGGACAAGCTGCGCGCCAAGGTGAAGCCCGTGGTGGAGAAACACAGCGAGAAGGTGGGCGCCGAGACCGTGCAAGAGGTCTATTCCACGCTGGCCAAACTGCGCGGCGGCAAGTAAGCCACCGCTGCCACCCCTGTGCTGCCGTCCGGTGAACACACCACCAGCCCGGCAGCACGCTCACCCCGCATTCCACCCGCCCCATGAGCCCCCAGCTCCTCGATCCCCCGGTCATCCCCACCACGTCCACCATGTCTTCCACTAGCCCCCGCAAGGTGCTGATCGGGCTGATCGGTGCCGGTATCCAGAAGTCGCTGTCGCCCGCGCTGCACGAAGAAGAAGCGCGCCACCACGGCATGCGCCTGCACTACCAGCTCATCGACCTGGACCGCTCTGCCTCCTCGGTGGAACATTTGCCCACGCTGTTGTCGGCGGCGCGCATCATGGGCTATGCGGGCTGCAACGTGACCTACCCCTGCAAGCAGGCCGTCATCCCACACCTCGACAGCCTGTCCGAAGAAGCGCGCGCCATGGGCGCCGTGAACACCGTGGTCATCCGCGATGGACAACTGGTGGGACACAACACCGATGGATCGGGCTGGGCCTGGGGCTTTACCCGTGCGCTGCCTGGCGCGGACCTGGGCCGCGTGGTGCTGCTGGGCGCGGGCGGTGCAGGCGCCGCGATTGCGCATGCCGTGCTGCGCCTGGGTGCACAGCACCTGAGCATCGTCGATGCCCAGCCCGAGCGCGCCGCACAACTGGCTGCCGACGTGAATGCGCTCTACGGCGCGCGCGCCGAGGCCGGAGAGATCCGCTCGGCCATGGCCAACGCCACCGGGCTGATCCACGCCACGCCCACGGGCATGGACAAGCTGCCCGGCCTGCCGCTGGATGTGGGCCTGCTGCGGCCCGCGATGTGGGTGTCGGAGGTCGTGTACTTCCCGCTCGACACCGCCCTGGTGCAGGCCGCGCGCGCGCTGGGCTGCAAGGTGTCGGATGGCGGCGGCATGGCCGTGGGCCAGGCCGTGGGGGCGTTCGAGCTGTTCACCGGCGAAGCCCCGGACGCCACCCGCATGGACGCACATTTCCGCCGCCTGGTCAGCTGCGCCCGCTGACCCTTTCCGCGCACGACAACACAAGGAGCTGAACCCATGAGCACCCCGATGGTGGCCACCCGCGAAGCGCTGGGCGACATGCCCAACCCCCTGGGCCTGCAGGGCATCGAGTTCATCGAATACGCCACCAGCCGCCCGCAGGCGCTGGGCCAGGCGTTGGAGCGTTTGGGCTTTCAACCGGTGGCGCGCCACCGCTCGCGCGAGGTGCTGCTGTACCGCCAGGGCGACATGAACATCATCGTCAACGCCCACCAGGACAACGAACGCACCGGCGTGCATGCGCCGCCCGCGCTCACCGAAACACCGGTGCTGGCCGCCATCGCCTTCCGCGTGGGCAACGCGGCCGCAGCATTTCGCCGCGTGCTGGAGCTGGGCGCCTGGGCCGTGCACACCGAGGTCGAGGTGATGGAGCTGAACATCCCCGCCATCCACGGCGTGGGCGCCAGCCGCATCTACTTTGTGGACCGCTGGAAAGAGTTCTCGATCTACGACGTGGACTTTGTGCCCATCCCCACCGTCAACCCGCGCCCGCCCGCGCTGCAGGGCCTGCACCTGTTTGGCGTGGTCCAGTACATCGGCCTGGGCCGCGCAGCGGACTGGATCCATTTCTACAGCGAGCTGTTCGGCTTCGCCGAGCTGGCGCCCGACCAGTCGTTTGGCGTGCTCACGCATGGCCGCATCCTGGCCAGCCCCTGTGGCACGCTGCACTGGCAATTGATTGAGCCGCTGGTCGATGCGCTGGATGCAGACCCCGAGGAGCTGCTGCAGCGCGTGGCCTTTGGCACGCCCGATGTGCTGGCCACGGTGCAGGCGCTGCGTGCGCGCGGGGTGGAGTTTGTGGAGTCGCCCACGGGCGTGCACACCGGCACGCGCGGCGCCCTCACGCGTGCCGATGCGGCATCACCCAGCTTCGAGCTGGTGCGCAGCGCCCGCTGAGCCTGGAGACCGCCCATGCGCCAATCCACCATGCAACGCAACGTCGCCGATTTCGGCATGGACACCATCAGCCTGGCCGGGCCGCTGGAGGCCAAGCTCGCCGCCGTGAAGGCCGCAGGTTTTGGCCAGATCATGCTGGCCGCGCGCGACATCGTGGGCCACCCACAGGGCATCGAGGCCGCCGTGCACGCGGTGCGCAGCAGCGGCCTGCGCGTGACCGGCTTTCAGGTGCTGCGTGATTTTGAAGGCCTGTCGGGCCACCTGCACAGCTACAAGGTGGACATTGCCAAGCAGATGATCCTGATGGCGCGCGACCTGGGAGCGCCCGTGCTGCTGGCCTGCAGCTCCACGTCGTCCCACGCCACGGCCGATGCCGATGAGATTGCGCGCGACCTGCGCAAGCTCGCGCTACTAGCGCTGCCCCACGGCATCCGCGTGGCGTTTGAAGGCCTCTCGTGGGGCCGCCACATCAACGAGGTGCACCAGGCCTGGGCGGCCGTGGAGCAGGCCGATTGCCCCAACCTCGGTTTGGCCATCGACTCGTACCACCAGTTCGCCACCAGCACGCCGCTCTCGGCGCTGGAAGATGTGGACCCCGAGAAGATCTATCTGGTGCAGCTGTCGGACTTCATGTGGCAGGAGACCCGCACGGTGCAGGAGCGCATTGAGACCGCGCGGCACTTTCGTGTGTTCCCCGGCGAGGGCGTGCACAGCCAGGCGCTGGCCGAGCTGGTACGCACGCTCGATGGCATGGGCTACCAGGGCGACTACAGCTTTGAAGTCTTCAACGACGACTACCAGCAGCTGCCGCTTCCCTACGTGGCGCAGCGCGCGTGGAACAGTGCGCTGTGGCTGGCTGAGGGGGTACTGCAGCGCGCCGTGCCACTGCCGGGGCACCCGCGCATCAAAACCCTGGCGTGATCCACCACCCGCCAACGATCAGCTGTTGGCGCGTTTCTTGAGCCAGCGCATCAGCGCGCCCACCACGGGCAGCTTTTCGTACAGCTCTTCGGCCGCGTCCCAGTAGTCGCGGTGCAAGCTCACCAGACCCTGTTCGTCCAGCACCAGATGCGAGGCGCCGCGCACCGTCTGCGTCACGCCCATGTGAAAGTCCTTGAACGCGAACAAAAAGTCCCAGGTCAAGAAGCACTGCTGCCCCTGCACCACGCGGCCCGTGACCACAAAACGCGGTTGTTCCAGCGCCTCGAACATGTGGGCAAAGATGCCCTGGATGGCAGTTACGCCCACGACCTCGTTGAACGGGTCCTTGAAGCGCGCCTGGGGCGCGTAGAACCGACCGATGGTGCCTATGTCGGCGGGCGACAGGCTCTCAAAAAACGCAATGACGCGCGTGACGGCTTCTTCGGTGGCGGGGGCGTTGTAAGGGGGCTGCATGGAAACTCAGAGTCCCGTGAACTTGCGGACGGCTGGAAAGTACCACCGGTAGGGCAGCAGCCGCAGCAGCTTCATCACGCGCGTAAAACGCTTGGGAAAGTGGATGTCGAACTGCCCGCGCGCCCAGCCTTGCAGGATGGCGTCGGCGGCCGCTTCGGAGGAGATGAGCGCAGGCATGGTGAAGTCGTTGCCCGCTGTGAGCGGCGTGGCCACAAAGCCGGGGTTGATCACGCTCACGCCCAGGCCCAAGTCGTGCAGGTCCAGGTACAGCGCCTCGGCCAGGTTGATGAGCGCGGCCTTGGTAGGGCCGTAGGCCAGGCTCTTGGGCAGGCCCCGGAACCCCGCCACGCTGCTGATGAGGCTCACATGGCCCGGGCGCCCCGCCTGGGCGGCGGCGAGCATGGCGGGCAACACACCAGCCAGCACATGCAGCACGCCGTTGTAGTTGATCTGCTCGTGGCGCAGCATCACGTCCAGATCGAAGTCGGTGGCGCGCATGTCGCGGTAGTAACCCGCGCAGTAGCACACCAGGTCGGGGGCACCGCCCGCCAGCACCTGCGCAGCAGCGGCCTGCACCTGGGCCGGTTCGGCCGTGTCAAAAGCCAGCGCCGTGCTGCCGGGGTGCTGCACGACAAAGGCGTTCAGCGCATCGCGGCTCCGGGCCGACACGATGACCTGCGCACCGCGCGCATGCAGCGCCGCCGCCGTGGCCCGGCCGATGCCGCTGCTGGCCCCGATGAGCCAGGCCCGGCGGCCCTGCCAGTCGCGCAAGGGAGGGTTGAGTTTCATGGTGCGCGCTTGGTGAAGGACAAGGTGATCTCGCCCAGCCGCACGCCGAATTTGCTCATGGTGGCGCGGTTGAGCATCACGCGGTCGTCGATGAGGTACATCCAGTCGTCCAGGTCCACGTGGTAGACCTTGCCGTCCACCGGCAGGGCCAGCGTGTAGTTCCAGCGGAAGGCGTTGCCGCGCGTCTGGCCGTTGGCTGGGCCCACCACATCGTCGGCAGTGCCGGTGTAGCGGCCGTCGGCATGTTTGGTCAGGCGCCAGATGCGGCGCTGTGTGGTGCCGTCGGAGTAGGTGAAGGCTTCGTCCAGCACGCCCTCGTTGCCCTTCCAGCTGCAGTCCATCACCACGGTGAAGCGTTTGACAATCTGGCCGCTGCGGTCCTGGAAGATGCCGTAGGCGTCGATCTTGCCGTTGAAATACTGGGCCAGGTCCAGCACCGGTTTTTCGCTGGCGTAGCCGTCAAGGCTCTGGCTGGCGCAGCCAGTCAGCGCTACGGGTGCAGCCACGGCGGCGGAGAGAAGAAGGCGTCTTTGCATGTGGGGCATCCCTTGAAAAATCAGGCACTGGCCAGGCCGCGCGCAGGCCGGAGCACCAGCCCATACAGCGCCCCTGCTGCCAGCAGCTTGAGCACACAGGGCAGCACGGCATAGGCCCAACCCAGGGTCTGCAGGCCTTCTTCGCTGCGTGTGCCGGGGGTGTAGCCCCACCAGCCCAGCAGGGGCAGCGCCAGGCCTGCGGCCAAAGCCAGGTTGAGCTTGGTGGCAAAGTTCCACCAGCCAAAGTAGGCGCCCTCGTGCTGGCCGCTGTCGCCCTCAGCGGCGATCACGCCCGCCAGCAGGGCGCTGGGCAGGGCCAGGTCGGTGCCCAGGGCCACGCCAGAGAGCGCGCAGACCACCAGAAAAGGCAGCACGTCACCGCGCCCGAGAAACGCGGTCCACACAAACACGGCAATCGCCAGCAGCATGCCGGCCAGCCAGGTGCGCGCCAGGCCCCAGCGCGCCACGGCGCGCAGCCACAGCGGGATGGACAGCGCTGCGCACACAAAGTAGGCCGCGAGGAACATCGGCTCCTGCGCGGGCGGAGCCTGCAACCGGTCCTGGATAAAGAACAGCACCAGCGTGGCGGGGATGGCGCTGGCAATGCCGTTGAGCATGAACACGGCCAGCAGGCGGCGAAACGCCGGGCGACCCCAGGGCCGCCACAGACTGGTGTGCTGCGGCGGCCGGTACACACCGGCGTCCTGCCGCACCGGGCGCGGCGCACGCGTCCAGTACCACCAGCCCAGCAGCAGGGCGGCGGCAAACACACTGAGCATCACCGGCAGGCCCAGCAGCGCGGGCAGCACCGATGCCAGTACCACGCCGATCAGTGCAGCACCCTCGCGCCAGGCCACGATGCGGCCACGCTGCAGCTCGTCACCGCCCAGGCGTGCGCCCCAGGACTGGTGTGCGATGCTGAGCTGGCTGTAGGCGGTGTAGGTGATGAGCAGCGCCACCAGCGCCCAGGCGACGAGCGCATCGGCCCCGGCTACCTGCGGAAAGAACAGGCTGGTCAGCCCCAGTGCCAGCACCGCCGCCGACACCGCACCAACCGCGAGCACAGCACGCACCGAGCGGCCAAACAGGTGGTCGGCCAGGCGGCCCAGCAGCGGGTCGGTGAATGCATCGAACAGCCGCGCGGCCAGCAGCACGGCGCCCAGCGTGGCCAGCGGCATGCCGAACTCGCGTGCGTAGTGGTTGGGCAGCAGCACATACAGCGGCAGCGCCACAAACGCCAGGGGCAGGCCCAGCAGCCCATAGGCCAGGCCGTGGCCGGCGCGCATGGGCGTGGTGGTGGTCATGGCTGCCCTTGGCCTGCGGTGCGGGTGGCTGCGATCAGCGCTTGCCGCAGCCCGGGCTCGGAGGTCTGGGGCGACAGCCAGATGCCAAAGAACAGGCGCGAGAACTCGGCGTCGGCCACCTCGCCCACCACACGGCCGCCCATCTTGAAGACGGCACCGGCGCCCGGCTGGTACAGGCCGAGCAAGCGGTCACCGGGTTTCACATCCGGCAAGGCCGCCTGCAGCGCCTGCTGCCAGCGGGTGGCCTGCTGCGGCGTGAAGCTGCCCACGCGGCGCATCTCTTCAATGGAGCGTTTGGCAATCGCCTCGGCCGTGAAGTTGCGCTGGTAGGTCAGCTCCAGCGCCAACGGGTGGGCGCTGTACTGGTCGGCGTCAAAACCGGGCTGGGCCCACAGGCGCGCGCGGTACACCTCGAACCCCAGGAAGCGCATGGTGCCCTGGCCCACCAGGCGCGCGCCCGCCAGCGGTGTGCTGGCGGCTGGCGACGCGCTCGCCACCCCTTCAGCCCCTTGCGCCATTGCAAAATTTGAGAAAAAAACGGCCCCTGCGCCCGCTAGCAAAGCGCTGATAGCTATGTTTTTTATAGCAATCATGCTTTCACCAGCGTGTACTGCACCAGGTCGATGTTGCGCATGGCGAACGCTGCCTCGCAGTAGGCGAGGTAGAACTCCCAGATGTGCATGAAGCGCTCGTCAAACCCCAGCTGCAGGATCTGCGCGCGCTGCGCCAGGAAGCGCTCACGCCAGCGTTTGAGGGTTTCGGCGTAGTCCTGGCCAAACGCAAATTCGTCCACCACACGCAGGCCTGCGGCCTCGGCCTCGCGGCGGAACTCGCGCGGGCAAGGCAGGCAGCCGCCGGGGAAGATGTATTGCTGGATGAAGTCGGTGGAGCTGATGTAGCGCTCGAACAGGCTGTCGTCGATGACGATGCTCTGGACGCAGGCCTTGCCGCCGGGCTTGAGCAGGCGGTGCACCGACTGGAAGTAGGTGGGCCAGTACTCGCGGCCCACGGCCTCGACCATTTCGATGGAGCAGATCGCGTCGTACGGGCCGTCCTGGATGTCGCGGTAGTCCTGCAGGCGCAGGTCGGCGTAGGGCGCCACGCCCTGCTGCACCATGCGCTTTTGCGCAAATGCGAGCTGCTCGGTGGAGAGCGTCACCCCCGTCAGGTTCGCGCCGAATTCGACGGTCGCCATCTCGGCCAACGCGCCCCAGCCGCAGCCAATCTCCAGCACCCGGGATCCTGGCTCCACCCCCGCCATGCGCAGCGCGCGGCGCACCTTGGCGTGCTGGGCCTTGCGCATGTCGCCGCCTGCATCGCCCTCGAACCAGGCGGACGAGTAGTTCATCGTGTCGTCCAGCCAGAGTTCGTAGAACGCGTTGCCCAGGTCGTAGTGGGCGTGGATGTTTTTCTGGCTGTTGGCGCGCGTGTTGCGGTTGAGCAAATGCTTGATGCGGTACAGCAGCCGCCCAGCCCAGGTGCCATAGATCACGCCTTCCACCTGCTGGCGGTTGGCGATGAAGAGCTTGAGCAGGTCGGTGAGGTGCGGCGTGGTCCAGTCGCCTGCGATGTAGCTCTCGGCAAAACCGATGTCGCCGGACTTGAGCGCGGCGCTGCACACGTTCCAGTTCTTGAGCGTGATCGCGGCCGAGGGGCCATCGCCGCGCCCGAAGTGCTGCAAGGTGCCATCGGGCAGCTGCACCGTGAGGTGGCCATGCTGCAGGCGCTGCAGCAGCTTGAGCGCTGTGCGGGCGGCAGCCGGGGTGCCTGCGGGCAGGGCCAGGGCGGTGCGGGGGGCGGTGGTGGAGTTCATGGCGGCGTTCTCGTTCGTCATGGAATTCAGCGGGTCACGATGGATGCAGGCGCCTCGGGCTTGCGGTGGAAACGCACGCGCTTGAGCCACAGCTGCAGCGCGTGCCAGTGGATGCGGGCAATGATGGCCAGCGTCATGGCGGGATAGCCCCAGAGCGCCTGGCGCAGGGTCTGTGGGGTGATGGCTTGCAGGGTGCCGCTCACGCTGGTCTGGATGAGCGGGCCGGTGTCGTCGTCGTGGTCAATGCGGACCACGGTGCGGCCTGCATCCTGCGCACCAACTTCGGTGCGCATGAAGCGGAAGCGGTAGCCGCCACTCACCGCGCAGAACGGCGACACATGGAACACCTTGCGCGCCTGCTGTTCCACGCCGTACTGCGGCGCGTCCAGCAGGTAGCAGTGGCGCTCGCCAAAGGTGTTGTTCACCTCGACCACGATGGCGCGCAGGTGGCCGTCGGCGTGGTGGCAGTACCAGAAGCTCACCGGCTTGAAGGTGTAGCCCAGCACACGGGGGTAGCAGTGCAGCCAGACCTCGCCCGTGGCGTCGGTGATGCCTTCGGTGCGCAGCAACTCGTCCAGCCAGGCCAGCGCCCCGCCCTGCGCGGCGCTGCGGCCATCGCCGTGGTCCACGTCATGGAAGCTGATGGCGCCGCTGCGGTTTACGGCCAGCGAAGTGTGGGCACCCGACAAGCTGCGCATGGGCAGCATCAGGAAAAACGTGGGGTAGGCAAACGCATGCCGCCGGGGCCGCAGCCGCGTGTGGCGCACCTGGCCGAAGCCGATCAGGGGCGCTGCGGTGGGGGCCGGCGCGTGGCTCACGCAGCCTCCGCCAGGGGGGCTGGCAGGGCTGCCAGCAATTGCTCGGCCACGGCCAGGCCAGATTTGAGGCCATCTTCGTGGAAGCCGTAGCCCGTCCAGGCGCCGCAGAACCAGGTGTGCTGCTGCCCTTGCAGCTTGCCCACCTGCTGCTGGGCACGGATGGCGGCCATGTCGAACACCGGGTGGGCGTATTCGTAGCTGCCGATCACGTGCTCGGGCGCAATGTCGCGCACCGGGTTCAGCGATACCACCACGGGTTGCGCAAAGGGCACGGGCTGCAGCTGGTTGATGAGGTAGTGCAGGCACACGCGGGCCGATTCGCGGCTGCGCTGCTGCGCGCGCTCGTAGTTCCACGCAGCCCAGGCGGCGCGGCGCTGGGGCAGCACGGATGTATCGGTGTGCAGCACGGCGCGGTTGGCCTGGTAACGGATGGCGCCCAGCACGGCGCGCTCCTGCGTCGTGGGCTGGGCCAGCAGCGCGAGCGACTGGTCGGAGTGCGTGGCCAGCACCACCTTGTCAAAGTGCTCGGTGTGGCCTGCGGTCACCACGCGCACACCGGCGGCATCGCGTTCGATGCGGCGCACGGGGGTGGAGAGGCGCTTGTCGGCAATGCCCGCCACGATCTTGTCCACGTAGTGGCGCGCGCCGCCGGACACCGTCCACCACTGCGGCCGGTTGCTTACCTGGATCAGGTCATGGTTGTGGCAGAACCGGATCATGGTGGCCACAGGGAACTTCAGCATCTGGTCGGTGGGGCAGCTCCAGATGCAGCCCAGCATGGGCAAGAAGTACCAGTCGCGGAACGCGTCGCCAAAGCGGTGCTCGCGCAAGAAATCAGACAGGGGCTGGGCCAGAGCCGCCTCTGCCTGCTGCTCGGCAATGCGCGTGCACAGCTTGTTGAAGCGCAGCAGGTCGCGCAGCATGCTCAGAAAGCGCGGGTTGACCAGGTTGGAACGCTGGGCAAACACGGTGCTGAGGTTGGTGCCGCTCCATTCCAGCGCGCGGCCACCGCCCAGGGCTGCGGGCACTTGCACCGAGAACGACATGTCGGATTTGGCCGTCTCCACGCCCAGCTCGGCCAGCAGGCGGATCAGGTGCGGGTAGGTGCGCTCGTTGAACACCAGAAAGCCGGTGTCCACGCCATGGGTGACGGGGGTGCCCGAAGCGTCCGGCAGCGTCACATCCACCGTGTGGGTGTGGCCGCCGAAGTAGTCGCCCGCCTCGAAGAGTGTGATGTCCGCCTGGCCGCGCAGCTGGTGCGCGACCGACAGCCCGGAGATGCCGGAGCCGATGATGGCAATTTTCATGACCGGCTCCCACTGGCCGGTGCACGGAATAAAAAGGTTGCGAAGCGTCCCGAAACGAATAAGAGAGGGAGGGAGGAGAAGCGCTCCAGGAGGTCAGTCGGAACCCAGGGGCCCGAAAGGCTTCGCAACGTTAAAACTGTACGCCGCGCAATCGTCTTGCGCAATGGATAGAGTGGTGCCATTTCCGCGAAGTTCCAGAACCCGCCCGGATTTTTTTTAAAGAAACGTAAAGAAACCATGGCGCTCACCGGGGGACGGGTCGGGCCAGTTGCTGTTCGATGGCCCGCACCAGGCCCTTGTTGTCGGGGCTGGTCAGGCTGGAATAGTTGTCCACCACCTGCCCATCCCGCCCCAGCAGGTACTTGTGGAAGTTCCAGCGCGGCGCGGTGCCCGACAGCTGCGCCAGCTGCTGGAACAGCGGCGAGGCTTCGGGGCCTTTCACGCTGCTCTTGGCGAACATCGGAAATTTCACCCCGAAGGTGTTTTCGCAGAAGTCCGCGATCTCCTTGTTGCTGCCTTTTTCCTGGGCAAAGTCGTTGGACGGGAAGCCCAGCACCACCAGGCCCTTGTCCTTGTAGCGCGCATACAGCTCCTCCAGTCCCTTGTACTGGCCGGTAAAGCCGCAGAAGCTGGCCGTGTTGACCACCAGCACCACTTTTCCGCTGTACTGGCACAGCGACTGGGGCTTTTCGTCCTGCAGGCGCGGGAAGCTGTGCTGCAGCGTGGCCGGGCAGCTGGCGGGCGTATCGGCCGCCTGGGCGGCGGGCGCCAGCCACAGCCCCACCGCGAGCAGGGTGGCCAGAGAGAAACGGCGAGACAGTGTGTTCATGGTGTGGTGTGCGGCAGGAGGGCGATGGGGCAATTTAACCGCTTCATTATTTTTTGTCCACATTAGTTTTTATTTGTACTGAGTGGTATACGCAGTATCCCCGCGTTTGGATTCAGATTTCCGACATGGCGGCATGGGCAGACCTGTCCGCCGTGCGCCCAGCGGCCCGTCAGGCAGGCGCACGCAGGCCATGCCCGCAAGGCGCAGGGCCGGCGGGCAGAGCAGAGAAAAGGGGGGAAGGAGGAGAGAAACGGCTGGCCACACCCGGCACACCCGGGGTGCGGCCAGCGGTCAGACCATCTGCAGCAGGCGGTCGAGCGAGAGCTTGACCCGCACATCCTTGAAAGCCACCACGCCGGTGATCTTCCAGGGCGGCATGCCCGTGTCGCGCGGGATGGGCTCGCCCGTGGGCATGCCGTCGCGGTTGGTCACCACGGCCACCTTGGGCGTGGTGGCGGTGGTGCCCCGGCGGATGACCACGCCCACCTCGCGGCTGGCCAGCCGCACAAAGGCGCCCGGCGGGTACACACCCAGGGTCTTGACCAGTGCCGCACCGGCTTCGTCGGCCTGCTGCTCTTCGTCGTAGTAGCTGGCCTGCATGGCCGCCGTGACCGGCATGGGCCAGCGGGCGGCGCGGGGCGCGAGCCGGGCGCCGAAGATGTCGGCACGCTGCACCAGGCGCGCCATCTGCTGGGCCTCGGTTTTCTTGTCCAGCGGGCCGGGGGTGCGGTGGTGGTGGCAGCGCACCGCCTCCAGCCACACCGGGTCGGCCACGCCCAGGTGGCGCAGCAGTGCCTCGGAGCGCGCGGCGTGGTTTTCCACGGCGGCGATCTGCGCAGCGGTCAGCGGGTGGGTCTGCTGGGCCAGCTGGTCCTGCAGCTCGGTCATGGCGATGTTCATGCTGAGGGCGGCATGCCCCACCTGCTGCACCCGGCCTGCAGGCCAGCGCAGCATCTCGCGCGCCACCACCATGCACACGCAGCTCACCAGCATCGAATGCGTGGCGCTGTACATGCGGGTTTCCTGGGCCGACAGGTAGATCAACGCCAGCAGGGTGGCGTCGGGCGTCTGTTCGCAGTGGCGCACCAGCTCGTCGTGCAGCGCCTGGAAGCGCCCGCTGAAGTCGCTGGGCGAGGGCGCACGCAGCAGCTGCGTGGCGCGCAGTTGCAGCTCCGGCCAGTCCGCCTGCGCCCGGGCCGCCGCGGCGCGGTCCCGGCTCGCTGACTCCTCGGCGGCCTTCATCTTCATCGAGGCGATCTCGCCCAGGTTGGTGTCGGCCATCAGCATGCGCTGCAGCTGGGCCAGGTAGGCGCGGTGGCTGTCGCCCGACTCGTCGGTGTCCACACACAGCTGGCGCCCCCGAGCCACCATCTTGGCCAGTTCCTCGCGGGTGCGGATCACATAGCCTTTTTGGGCCAGCAGGACGCCGTCGGAGCCCCGCAGCACAAAAGGCAGCGGGTGGCCGAGCTGGATGGATTCGATGTTGAGGCTGACGAGGTTCATGGTGCTCGTTACATTATCCAACGCTTACCCACCCGCCAAAGCCGTTGCCTACCGGGTGATTTCCCGGCTTTTCTGCCAAAGGAAATCCCCCCAATGTAAGCACCTGCTCTCAGTGAGTGGCAGGGGGCGTCTCCGGGGTGGGCGACCCCCCCGGCGCACGCACCGGGTGCAGCCCCCGCAACCGCCGCAGCATGCGCCCGAACCACTGGCCCAGGTCGTCCACGCTGGTGAACACCGGCGGGATCACCAGCAGGCTCAGCAGCGTGGAGGTAATCAGCCCCCCGATCACCGCCACCGCCATGGGCGAGCGGAAGCTCGCATCTGCCGCGCCAAAGCCAATCGCGATGGGCAGCATGCCCGCCCCCATGGCCAGCGTGGTCATGATGATGGGGCGCGCACGCTTGTGGCAGGCGTCGATGAGTGCCTCGAAGCGCGTCATGCCATGCTCGCGCCGCGCCAGGATGGCGTATTCCACCAGCAGGATGGAGTTCTTGGTGGCAATGCCCATGAGCATGATGAGCCCGATGAGCGAGGGCATGGAAAAGCTCTTTTGCGCCACCAGCAGGCCCACAAACGCGCCCCCCAGCGACAGCGGCAGCGCCGCCAGGATGGTGACCGGGTGCAGGAAGTCCTTGAACAGCAGCACCAGCACGATGTAGATGCACAACACGCCGGTGAGCATGGCCAGGCCGAAGCTCGCAAACAGCTCGCCCATCATCTCGGCATCGCCAATCGTGATCTGGCGCACGCCCGGCGGCAGGTTCTGGATGGAGGGCAGGGCCGCGACGGCCTTGGTCACGTCGCCCAGGGGCTGGCCCGAGAGTTCGATCTCGAAGTTCACGTTGCGCGCGCGGTCGTAGCGGTCCACCACGGCCGGGCCGCCGCTGAACTCCAGCGTGGCCACCTGGCCCAGCATGACCGGGCCTTTGCTGCCCTGCACCGGCAGGCGCTCCAGCAGCGCGAGGTCCTTGCGGGCATCGTCCTGCAGCTTGACCACGATGGGCACCTGGCGCGAGGCCAGGTTGAGCTTGGGCAGTGACACGTCGTAGTCGCCCACGGTGGCGATGCGCAGCGTCTCGGCAATCGCGCTGCTGGTCACGCCCAGGTCGGCGGCGCGCGCAAAGTCGGGGCGCACCGCGATCTCGGAGCGCACCAGGCTGGCGGTGGACGAGACACTGCCCAGGCCAGGAATGGTGCGCAGGTCCTTCTCGACCGCGAGCGCGGCCGTGGTCAGCGCCTGCGGGTCGTCGCCGGTGAGCACCAGCACGTATTTTTCGCCCGAGCCGCCCAGGCCCACCTTGCTGCGCACGCCGGGCAGGGTTTCCAGTGCGGCGCGGATCTGGTTCTCGATGCCCTGCTTGCGCGGGCGGTCGCCCCGCTCGGCCAGCAGGATGGTGAGCGTGGCCTTGCGCGTCTCGGCGTTGGAACTGCCCATGAACGGGTCGCCCCCGGCCGTGCCGCCGCCAATGGTGGTGTAGACACTCTTCACATGGTCCACCCGGGCAATGCGCTCGCGCGCGTCCTCGGCCGCCGCGCGGGTTTGCGACAGCGTGGCGCCGGGGGGCAGCTCCAGGTACACCTGGGTCTGCGAGTTGTCGTCGGGCGGGATGAAGCCCGTGGGCAGCAGCGGGATCAGCGCCAGCGAGCCGATGAAGAACGCCGCCGTGCCGATGAAGGTGATCCAGCGGTGCTTGATGCACCAGGCCGCCCAGCGCAGGTACACCGTCATCCAGCGCGGGTCCTTGTGCTCGTCCACGATGGGCTTCAAGATATAGGCCGCCATCATGGGCGTGAGCACCCGCGCCACCACCAGGCTGGCGAACACCGCGAGCGAAGCCGTCCAGCCAAACTGCTTGAAGAACTTGCCCGCAATGCCGCTCATGAACGCGGTGGGCAAAAACACCGCGATCAGCGTGAAGGTGGTGGCCACCACGGCCAGGCCAATTTCATCGGCGGCTTCCATGGCCGCCTGGTAGGGCGTCTTGCCCATGCGCAGGTGGCGCACGATGTTCTCGACCTCCACGATGGCGTCGTCCACCAGGATGCCCACCACCAGCGACATGGCCAGCAGCGTGATCACATTGATGGAAAAACCCAGCCAATACATGCCGATGAACGCCGGGATCACCGACAGCGGCAGCGCCACGGCCGAGACAAAGGTGGCGCGCCAGTCGCGCAGAAAGAGCCACACCACCAGCACGGCCAGCAGCGCGCCTTCATACAGCAGGTGCATGGAGCCGTCGTATTCCTCCTGCACCGGCAACACGAAGTTGAAGGCCTCGGTGATCTCCAGATCGGGGTGCTGCGCGCGCATCTCCTGCAGCGCCACCTGCACGGCGGCGCCCACTTCGACCTCGCTCGCACCCTTGCTGCGCGCCACCTCGAAGCCCACCACCGGCTTGCCGTTGAGCAAGGCCATGGCACGCGGCTCGGCAATGGTGTCGGACACCGTGGCCACCTGGTCCAGGCGGATATGCCGCCCGTCGGACAAGGCCAGCGTGAGGCCCGCCAGCTCCTGCGCCGACTGCACGGTGGCCAGCGTGCGCACGGGCTGCTCGCTGCCGCCCAGGTCGGTGCGGCCGCCTGCGCTTTCGGTCTGCACCTGGCGCAGCTGGCGCGACACATCGGCCGCCGTGGCGCCCAGGGCCTGCAGCTTGACCGGGTCCAGGGCCACATGCACCTCGCGCTGCACGCCGCCCACGCGGGTGACCGCGCCCACGCCGCGCACGGTGAGCAGCTTCTTGGCCACTGCATCGTCCACAAACCACGACAGCGCCTCGTCGTCCATGCGGGTCGAGGCGATGGTGAACGCCAGCACGGGCTGGGCGGCCAGGTCCATCTTGGTCACGATGGGGTCGCGCACATCGCCCGGCAGCTCGCCGCGCACACGCGCCACGGCAGAGCGCACATCATCCAGCGCCTCCTGCGTGGGCTTTTCCAGCCGGAACTCGGCCGTGATGGTGGCCCCGCCGTCCTGCACCTTGGTGTAGATGTGCTTGAGGCCCTGCAGCGTGGCGATGCTGTTCTCGATCTTGCGCGCCACATCGTTTTCGAGCTGCGCAGGCGATGCACCCGGCAGCGCCACGGTCACCGAGATCGTGGGCAGGTCGATGTCCGGAAAGTTCTGCACCTTCATGGCATTGAAGGACAGCAGGCCGCCGAAGGTCAGCAGCACAAACAGCATCAGCGCCGGTATCGGGTTCTTGATGGACCAGGTGGATACATTCATCCGATTGCTCCTCAATTGATAGCATTCAGCGCTTTACCATCGCGCGGTGAAGGCTGTTTTTGCTTTGAATCTCCCACGGCGGACGTCTGCACGGGCGCACCGGGGGTTGCAGGGGCTGCGGCCACGCGCACCAGGTCGCCATCGTTGAGGAAGCCCGCGCCGCGCACGGCCACCGAGGCCTTGGCGTCCAGGCCCGCGAGCACCTCCACGCGGTCGGCCACGCGACGGCCTGCCTGCACCTTGCGCTGCTGCACGCGCTGCTCGGGCCCCACCACAAACACGTACGAGAAACCATCGCGCACCACCAGCGCCTCTTGCGGCACGGTGAGTGCATCGCTGCTGCCCAGCGCGAACTCGCCGCGCGCAAACATGCCCGCACGGAAGTCGGCGTTGGCGGGCAGGTCCACATACACCAGCGCATTGCGTGTCTGCGGGTCCACCGTGGGCGCGACCATGCGCACCGTGCCTTCGGCCGTGGCGCCGCTGGCCGCCGTCACGCTGACCTTGGCGCCCGGGGCAATGCGGCCCAGCTCGGTGGAGGTGACTTCGGCGCGCCACTCCAGGCGGCCCTTGCGCACCATGCGGAACAGCTCGGTGCCCGCGCCCACCACCGCGCCCACCGTGGCCGTGCGGGCCGAGATCACACCGCTGTCAGGCGCCACCACCTGCGTGTACTTCAGGCGCAGCTGCTGCGCGTTGAGCGTGGCCTGGGCCGCCTCCACCCGCGCCTGGGCGGTCTTCTCGGCGGTGGTGAACTGCTGGATCTGCTGCTGGCTCAAGGCGCCCGTGGCCTGCAGCGCGCGGGCCCGGTCGGCGTTGGCGGCAGCCTCGGCTGCATTGGCCTGGGCTTCGAGCAGGCTGGCGCGCACCTGCGCCACATCGGCTTGCACCGTCTCGGCCGAGAAGGTGGCCAGCACCTGGCCGGCCTTGACCACGTCGCCCACGTTCACACGCACATCGGTCAGGCGCAGGCCATTGCTCTCGGCGCCGATGCTGGCCTCTTGCCACGCGGCCACATTGCCGTTGGCAGCCAGGCGCACGGGCACGGCTGTGCGCTGGGGCTGGGCCATGCTCACGGTGAGCGCGGGGCGGGGCTGGCCCGTCTTGGGTTCATCGGCTGCGCGCGATGCGCCGGAGTACACCAGGGCGCCCCCCGTGGCCAGCACACAGGCGGCGATCACGGCGAAGGCGGTGGCAGAAAATTGAAAGCGTTGCGTTGGCATGTTGTCTATCCGTTCATCCAGTCGGTGTCAGGAAAAGGAGGTCGGCGATCGGCCTGGCCCCCGGGGGTTTGTTCAGCGTGCAGCGGTGGCTGCCGCAGAGGGAGCGGCCGTGGCGACGGCCGTCTGCCCGTCCCAACCGCCACCGGCAGCGCGGTACAGCGCGATCCAGGCGGCCTGGCGTTCGTGCTGCAGCGCGACCAGCGCGTTCTCGGCGGCAAGCGAGGTGCGCCGCGCGTCCTCCAGCTCCACCAGGCTCGCCAGCCCGCCGCGCCAGCGCGCCTCGGTCGCGTCGAACGAGGCGCGGTAGCCCTCGGCCGCCGTGCGCGCGCTGGCGTTGCGCTCGGCCGTGCTCTGCAGCCGCACCAGCGCCTGCTCGACCTCGCTCACGGCCTGGCGCACCTTGGCGCGGTACAGCGACGCGGCCTCGTCGTAGCGGGCCTGTGCGGCGTCGGTCAACGCAGCACGCCGGCCACCGTCAAACAGGGGCACGCTCAGCGCCAGCGGGCCAATGGTCCAGGTGTTCAGGTCGGTCGTCACGCCGTTGGCGCGCACCCAGGCGCTGCCCACCGAGCCGCTGAGCGACAGGCGCGGGTAGCGCTGCGCCTGCGCGCTGCCCACCTCGGCACTGGCGGCGGCCACTTCGCGCTCGGCGTTGTACACGTCGGGACGCTGGGCCAGCACCTGGGCGGGCAGCATGGCAATCGCAAACAGCGTGTCGGGCGCTGCCGCCACGGGCGCGGCCAGGCGGGTGCGCAGGGTGGGTTCCTCCCAGCCCGTGAGCGCCACCAGGGTCTTCATGTCCACATCGCACAGCATGCGCTGCTGCGATGCGCGGGCCTGGGCCTCGGCCGCACTCGCGCGTGCCAGGGCGGCTGTGGCAGGCGCAGTGAAACCTGCACGCTCGCTCAGGCCAGACAGGCGCGCGGTCTCGCCGCGCGACTGCGCATCGCGCTCGGCCACCTGCAGTTGCGCCAGGCAGGTGCGCAGGCTGCTGGTCTGCTGCGCCACCTCGGCCGCCACGCTCACGCGCGCCTCGTGCCACAGCGCCTGCGCGCCCGCCAGCCGCTCATCGGCGGCGGTCTTGGTGGCGCGGTTCGCGCCAAACAGGTCGATCTCCCAGCTCGCCTGCAGCCCGGCCTGCGCCGTGGTGGCCACGCGTGCCAGCTGCTCGTTCAAGCCCCGGCTGGCGCTGGCCTGCGCATCCAGCGACGGCAGCAGCGCGGCGCGGCTGCTGACCTGCGTGGCGCGGGCCTGCACCAGGCGTGCCTGGGCCTGGGCAATGCCGGGGCTCACGGCCTGGGCAGCGTCGATCAGCTCGACCAGCAGCGGGTCGCCCAGCTGGGTCCACCACCGGGCCATGTCGCCCAGCGAGCCCTGGTGTGGCAGCGGGGCCTGCCAGGCCACGGGTGGGGCTGCGGGCACCTGGGCAGGTGGCGCGGTGGTTGCGCAGGCGCCCAGGGCCAGGGGCAGCCAGGCCGCCCACGCCCATCGGCGGATGCGCAAGGTCGTGCTCAATGTCATGCGTTGGATTCCTTTTTGTGCGAAGTCCTGGAAGCACGGCGCGCGGGCCCTTGTGTGGCCTGCCGCCGCGTGATTTCCCCGTGCACCATGCTCAATGCATAGCCGGTGAGCCGCTCCACCCACTGGTCCACCGCCGCCGCTGTCGCCAGCTGGGGGGCAATGGCCTGCAGGGGGTCGCGCTGCGTCCACAACTGCATGATCAGACCCGCCAGGGAGAAGGCGAGGCGGTGCATATCGTCGTCCACCCCCGAGACACCCATGTGTCGGCCCAGGACCTGGATGAGTGCCATGTGGGGGGCGCGGCACTCACGTTCGATGAGTTCGGGCCAGACATGGGTGGGGTCCAGCAGCTCGCGCACATGCAGGCGCAGCGACTGCGTCACCAGGTCATCGTGCTTGAGGGGCTCCAGAAAACCCGCGAAGTAGTGGTGCAGCGCGCCCGCCAGGTCCAGCGCCGGGTCGGCAAACACCGGGATCAGGTCGCTGCCGCTGCCAAAGGGCTCGTAGAACGTGGCGGTGTAGAGCTGGGCCTTGTCGCCAAAGTGGTAGGCAATGGCCGCCACATTGGTGCCCGCCGCCTGGGCGATGGCCCGCACGGAGGTCTGGGCAAAGCCCTT
Source organism: Acidovorax sp. GW101-3H11 (assembly GCF_001633105.1). Lineage (GTDB taxonomy): Bacteria > Pseudomonadota > Gammaproteobacteria > Burkholderiales > Burkholderiaceae_C > Acidovorax. Next base: position 26,104 of record NZ_LUKZ01000006.1, on the reverse strand, counting down.
TTCAGAAAAGAGCTGCAGCGCAGCCTGCAGCAGGCGCGCACGCGTGTCTTCGCCGTCGCTGCGGGCCGTGCGCTGGGAGGCGGGAATGATGGAAGGGGCACCGGAACTCATGGCCCCGGATTAAACCACCAGAATTCAAACAGTTGTTTGAATTAATGAATTTTTCATGAAGCGGTGCCGCACCGAGATGCAACCATTTGTCACCGCCAAGCGCCTGTGCAAAAAGGCGCTATGCCTCCGCGCCAAACACCGCCCGCCACAGCGCCAGCACGGCATCGCGCTCGGCCTGCAGCGCGGGCGGGGTCACCTGGGTGGGGGCTTCGTCCAGGCGCGCCACGTGCTGCACGCGGCGCAGCTCGCGGTACGCGTCGGCGGCCGCCATGCCCACACCGGCAGGCAACAGGCCCACCTGCTCGGCGCGCTGCAGCAGCGCAATGTTGCCCACGTTGCCGCGCAGCTCGGGGTGGGCCGCCGACTGCGACAGCACCAGGTACTGCACGGCGAATTCGGCATCCACCATGCCGCCCGTGCTGTGCTTCACATCGAAGCGCCCGGCGGGTGCGGGGTGGGCCGAGCGCACCCGCTCGCGCATGGTCGCGATCTCGCCCTGCAAGGCCAGCGGGTCGCGGGTGGAGGTGATCACAGCCTCGCGCACGGCGTCAAACCGCGCCCGCAAGGCCTCGCTGCCCATCACAAAGCGTGCCCGCGTCATGGCCTGGTGTTCCCAGGTCCAGGCGGTGTTGCTGCCGCGCTGCTGCTGGTAGTTGGCGTAGGCCTCGAAGCTGGTCACCAGCAGGCCCGAGTTGCCGTTGGGCCGCAGCGCGGTGTCGATCTCGTACAGGTCGCCTTCGCCGGTCTTGACGGTGAGCCAGTTGATGAGCTTGCGCACAAAGGCCGCGTAGACCTCGGGGGCGCGCTCGTCGTCGTCGTCGAACACAAACACGATGTCGAGGTCGCTGCCGTAGCCCAGCTCCTTGCCGCCCAGCTTGCCGTAGCCAATGATGGCGAACTGGGGTTCGTCGCGGTGGCGGTTCTTGAGACGGCTCCAGCACCACTGGCTGGTGATGCGCAGCACGCTGTCGGCCAGGGCGCTGAGGTCGTCGGCCACCTGCTCCACGGTGATGCGGCGCTCCACATCGCGCGCCAGGGTGCGGAAGGTTTCGGCGTGCTGCGCGCGGCGCAGCAGGTTGAGCAGGGTTTCGTCGTCGTCCTCGCCGGTGGAGCGCAGCGAGGCCAGGCGCATGGCCAGCTCGCGCTCGAAGTCGGCCACCACAAAACGCTCGGACAGCAGGTGATCCCCCACCAGCTCGTCGATCACGCCCGGGTGCTGCAGCAAATAGCGTGCGGGCCATTTGGCGGCGCCCAGCAGGTGCAGCAGCTGTTCGTGCACAGAAGGGCGCTCCAGCAGCAGCGCCAGATAGCTCTCGCGGCGCAGCAGGGGTTCGAGCCAGTTGGCCAGGCGCACGGCGGCCTCTTCGGTCACGCGGCCTTCTTTCAGCCACTGCGCGGTGCGCTGCACCAGGCGGAACAGGCGGGCGCGCGCCTCGTCGCGCAGGCCCTCCACACGCGGGTGGCTGCGCCATTCGGCCACACGCTCGCGGAAGCCGCCGGGCAGTTGCTCCAGCAGGGCCTCCAGCTCGGGCGGTGGCGGCGCGGCAGCGCGGGGGCCACCACAGCCGCCGCCGTTGCATTGCTTTTTGCCCGCGCCGCCCAGCAGGGTGTCGAACTCCTGCGCCACCAGCTCGCGGTGGGCGTCCAGCTCGTGCAAGAACGCGCAGCAGTCCTTGAAGCCCAGGGTCTGGGCGATCCAGGCCAGGTCGTCGTCGCGGGTGGGCAGCACATGGGTCTGCTGGTCGTCCAGGTACTGGATGCGGTGCTCGACCCGGCGCAGGAACACATAGGCCTGGGCCAGCGCGTCGGCGGTTGCCTGGGGCATGAGGCCTGCATGGGCGAGTCGCTGCAGGGCATCGAGCGTGGGGCGGCGGCGCAGCTCGGGAAACTGCCCGCCGCGCACCACTTGCAGCAGCTGCACGGTGAATTCGATCTCGCGGATGCCGCCGCGCGAGAGCTTCACGTCGTTGGCACGCTCGGGGTGGCCTGCACTGCGCTTGGCGGCATGGTCGCGAATCTGGCTGTGCAGGGAGCGCAGCGCATCGAACACGCTGTAGTCGAGGTAGCGGCGGAACACGAAGGGCAGCACCACCCCGCGCAGCGCCTGCACCTCGGGGCTGCCGATGCTGTCGCGCGGTGCCACCACGCGGCTCTTGAGCCACGCGAAACGCTCCCATTCGCGGCCCTGGATCTGCAGGTATTCCTCCAGCGCCGCCAGCGACACCGAGGCCGGGCCCGAGTTGCCGTTGGGGCGCAGCGCCAGGTCCACACGGAACACAAAACCATGCTCGGTGGTATCGCCCACCAGGCTGTAGATGGCCTTGACGGCACGCGCAAAGTATTCGTGGTTGGAGATGCGGCCCCGGCCACCCTCCGCGCCCGCCGTTTCGCCGTCGTGCTCGTACACGTAGATCAGGTCGATGTCGCTGGACACATTCAACTCGCGGGCGCCCAGCTTGCCCATGCCGATGATCCAGAGCTGCACGGGCTGGCCCTGCGGCCCGCAGGGTGCGCCATGGCGCTCATCCAATTCGCGGCGGGCGTGACGGCAGGCGCGGTCCAGGGCCAGCTCGGCCAGTTCGGTCACGGCCCGGGTGATGTCGGCCAATGGGGCCTGGGCCTCGCAATCGAGCCGGATGAGCCGTTCCATGACCAGCTGACGCAGCATGCGCAGGGCGGTACCGGTGTCGCAACCCCGGGCGCACAGCGCGTCGTAGGCCTGCTCCATGGTGGCCAGCACCGGAAAACCGGGCGGCAGCAGGGCCAGGTCGCCCGCGTAGCGGCGGTGCAGGCGCTGGTAGAAGCGCGAGTGTTCGGCCAGCGGCCCCTCGGGGAAGGGCTGGCTGCAGCGGGGGTCAGAGGACGGTGCGGTCATGGTGGACAAGGCGCGGGAAACCCGAGGCTGCGTACTGAGTTTGTAGTGAACCCACGCGAGGCACGCGGGTCATAATTCCTGCCACATTCAATCCCACCATGATCGATCCCACCACGCACCCCTCACGCCTGCTCAAGATAGTGGCAGGTTTTGCGCGGTGGTCACTGGGGTTGCTGCTGGCCTTCTGGCTGCTGCTGGCCATCGCGTGGGGGGCCCTTCATGGCTGGATTGTGCCGCGAATCGGGGACTTTCGCCCACAGCTGGAAGCGCATGCCGCACGGGCTCTGGGGGTTCCCGTCCAGATCGGCGCCATCGCGGCCCGCACCGAGGGGCTGGTGCCGTCGATCGAACTGTCGGACGTGGCGCTGCTGGACGCCTCGGGCCGCTCGGCCCTGCACCTGCCCCGGGTGGTGGTGGCGCTGTCGCCCCGCTCGCTGCTCAAGGGCGGGTTCGAGCAGCTCTATGTGCAGGGGCCCGAGCTGGACGTGCGCCGCGCCACCGATGGCCGCATCTACGTGGCGGGGCTGGAGTTTGCCCAGAACCAGGGCGACAACAACGACGCGGCCGACTGGCTTTTTTCGCAGGGCGAAGTGTTCATCCAGGACGGCACCGTGCGCTGGACCGACGAGCAGCGCGGTGCCCCCGCACTGGCGCTGGAGAAGGTCAACCTGCTGCTGCGCAACGGCAACTGGCACCACCACATGCGTCTGGACGCCACCCCACCACCGGCCTGGGGCGACCGCTTCACGGTGGTGGGCCTGTTCCGCGCGCCGCTGCTGCGTGCTGGCGACGGCAACTGGAAACACTGGAACGGCCAGGTGTTTGCCGATTTCGCACGCGTCGATGTCTCGCAGCTGCGCCACCACGCCGACCTGGGCATTGAAGTAGCACAAGGCCGGGGCGCGCTGCGTGCCTGGGCCGATGTGCGCGGCGGGCAGATTGTGGGCGGCACCGCCGACCTGGCGCTGGCCGACGTGAACACCACCCTCAGCCCCGACCTGCAGGCGCTGGTGCTGCCTTCCGTTCAGGGGCGCCTGGGCGGGCGGCGGCTGAACGGCGGGTTCGAGTTCTCCACACAGGGCCTGCAGTTCCAGACCGACGACGGCCTGACCTGGCCCGGCGGCAACCTGCGGCTTATCCATACGGCGGCCACGGGCAAGGCCCCGGAGCAGGGCGAGTTCCGTGCCGACCGCCTGGACCTGGCTGCGCTGGCACAGATCGCCAGCCGCCTGCCTCTGGGGCCCACGGCCCACGATGCCGTGCGCACCTACACCCCCGAGGGCCTGGTCGATGAGATCCAGGCCACCTGGAAAGGCCCCCTGGATGCCCTGCAGCAATACCAGGTCAAGGGCCGCATCCAGGGCCTGGCGCTGGCTGGAGCCCCCGCCGGGGTGGTGCCCAAGCACCTGGGCTTGCGCGGCGCCACGGTGGACATCGACATGACCCAGGCTGGCGGCAAGGCCGCGCTCACCATGGCCTCCGGGGCGCTGGTGCTGCCGGGCGTGTTTGAAGACCCCCTGCTGCCGCTGGACCGGCTCAGCGCCGACCTGCGCTGGCAGATTGAAGGCAGCCGCATTGCCGTGCAGGCCAACGACGTGCAGTTTGCCAACGCCGATGCGCAGGGCGAGGCCCGCGCCACCTGGCACACCAGCGATGCCAGCAAGGCACCCCACAAATCGCGCTTCCCCGGGGTGCTGGACCTCACCGGAACGCTCAACCGCGCCGACGGCACACGCGTGCACCGCTACCTGCCCCTGTCCATCCCTGCCGAGTCGCGCCACTATGTGCGCGACGCCGTGGTGGCGGGCAGCGCCAGCAACGTGCAGTTCCGCGTCAAGGGCGATCTGCACGACCTGCCCTTCAACGACCCCAAGCTGGGCGAATTCCGCATCGCCGCGCGGGTCAAGGATGTGACCTACGCCTATGTGCCGCCCTCGCTGCAGCCTGCGGGCACCCTGCCCTGGCCCGCGCTCACGGAGCTGGGTGGCGAGCTGATCTTCGAGCGCTCATCGATGATGGTGCGCGGCGCCAGCGGCAGCTTTGCGGGCAGCAAGGGCCTGCGGCTGTCCAAGGTGGACGCCAAGATCCCCGACCTGGAACACACCGTGGTGGCCGTGAACGCCGACGCGCGTGGCCCGCTGGCCGAGCTGCTCACGCTCATGACCACCTCGCCCCTGGGGGGCATGACCGGCCACGCGCTCGACCAGGCCAGCGGCACCGGCAATGCCGACTTCCAGCTGCGCCTCTCCCTGCCCATCAGCGACATCAACAAATCCAAGGTGCAGGGCAGTGTCACGCTGGCGGGCAACGAGCTGCGCATCACCCCCGACACGCCCGCGCTGAGCCGCGTGCGGGGCGCCGTGCAGTTCAGCGAAACCGGGTTCTCGCTGAGCAATGTGCAGGCCCAGGCGCTGGGCGGCAATGTGCGGCTCGAAGGCGGCATGCGCGCACTGGCGCCCAACGCGCCCGCCACCGAATCGGCCGTGCAGCTGCGCGCCCAGGGCACGGCCACCGCCGAAGGCCTGCAGCAGACGCCACAGCTGGGCACGCTGGCGCAGCTGGCCCGCCGTGCCACCGGCAGCACGCCCTACACCCTGGCCCTGGCGTTCCGCCGGGGCGTGCCCGAACTGCAGGTCAGCACCACACTGCAGGGTCTGGCCCTGGCGCTGCCGCCCCCGCTGGGCAAACCCGCCGACAGCAGCCTGCCCCTGCGCTTCGAGACCCAGGTGGCGCGCGAATCCCTCACCGGCCTGGCCGCCAACAGCAATGGCAACAACGCCCCCCCGCTGCGCGACCAGATCACCCTGGACCTGGGCGCCCTGGGCGCGGCCACCTACCTGCGCGACCTGAGCGGCCCCCAACCCCGTGTGCTGCGCGGCGCCATTGGCCTGGGGCTGAGCGGCGGTGAATCTGCGCCAGTGCCTGTGCAAGGCGTGGCCGCCAACATCAGCCAGGGCAAGGTGGATGTGGACGCCTGGGAGGACGTGTTGACGCAGGCCACCACGGCCGAGCCCGCCGCCCGCGCGGCTCCGTCTACAACACCCACCGGACCCGCCGTAGCGCAGGACTACCTGCCCACCACCCTGGCACTGCGCGCGCGCGAGCTGACGCTGCAGGGCCGCACCCTGCACAACGTGGTGGCGGGTGCCCTGCGCGACGGCACGACCTGGCGCGCCAACCTGGACGCCACCGAACTCAATGGCTACCTGGAATACCGCCAGCCGGGCAGCACCGACCACCCCAACGGGCGCTTGTTTGCACGGCTCTCGCGTGTGAACATGCCACAAAGCGACGTGACCCAGGTCGAGGCGCTGCTGGACGAGCAGCCCGGCACCTTGCCCGCGCTCGACATCGTGGTGGACGACTTCGAGCTGCGCGGCAAACGCCTGGGCCGGGTCGAGATGGAGGCCCAGAACCGGGGCGGCGAGGGCGCCCAGCGCGAATGGCGCCTTGCCAAGTTCAACATCACCGCACCCGAGGCCAGCTTCACGGCCAGCGGCAACTGGGCCGTGCTCAATGCCGCAGGGCCCGCCCCGCGCGCGGCCGAGCGGCGCACGGTGCTCAATTTCAAGCTCGACATTCGTGACTCGGGCGACCTGCTGGGGCGCATGGGCATGGCCAATGTGGTGCGGCGCGGCAAGGGGCGCATGGAAGGGCAGGTGGCCTGGATCGGCGCGCCATTCAGCCCCGACTACCGCAGCATGACCGGGCAGATCAACCTCAACATCGAGTCCGGCCAGTTCCTCAAGGCCGACCCGGGCCTGGCCAAGCTCCTGGGCGTGCTGAGCCTGCAGTCGCTGCCGCGCCGCCTCACACTCGACTTCCGCGACGTGTTCAGCGAAGGTTTTGCCTTCGACTTCGTGCGCGGCGACCTGCGCATCGAACAGGGCGTGGCCACCACCAACAACCTGCAGATGAAGGGCGTGAACGCCGCCGTGCTGATGGAAGGCCACGCCAACATCGACCACGAAACCCAGGACCTGCGCGTGGTGGTGGTGCCCGAGATCAATGCCATGACAGCCTCGCTGGTGGCCACGGCCATCAACCCCGTGATCGGGCTGGGCAGCTTCCTGGCCCAGGTGTTCCTGCGCGGCCCGCTCATCGAGGCTGCCACGCAGGAGTTCCGCGTGGACGGCACCTGGGCCGATCCGCGCGTGGTGCGTGTGGCGCGCCGGGGCCGCGAGGCCAACCCCACCACCGACGCCCCGCCCCGCAGCAGCCCCCCCAAGACCGGAGAGCCCTCATGAAAGTAGCTGCCATTCAGATGGTGTCCGGCACCCAGCGCGACGACAACCTGCGCGCGGCGCGTGCACTGCTGGAAGAAGCCGCGTTGGGCGGCGCCGAGCTGGCCGTGCTGCCCGAATACTTCTGCGTGATGGGCCACAAGGACACCGACAAGCTCGCGCTGCGCGAGGCCGATGGCGACGGGGTGATCCAGCGCTTTCTGGCCGACACGGCGCGTGCGCTGAAGATGTGGATCGTGGGCGGCACCCTGCCGCTGCAGACCACCGCCCCCGACCGCGTGCGCAACACCACCCTGGTCTTCAGCCCCACCGGCGACTGCGTGGCACGCTACGACAAGATCCACCTGTTCCACTTCGACAACGGGCGCGAGCTGTACGACGAAGGCCGCGTGATCGAGGCGGGCAACACCCCGGTGCAGTTTGACCTGCAGGCACGCGACGGCCAGCGCTGGCGCGTGGGCCTGTCGGTGTGCTACGACCTGCGCTTTCCCGAGCTGTACCGCGCCCATGCCCGCGCGGGGGCCGACCTGCTGCTGGTGCCCAGCGCCTTCACCCACACCACGGGGCAGGCGCATTGGGAAGTGCTGCTGCGCGCCCGCGCCATCGAAAACCTGGCCTATGTGCTGGCCCCCGCCCAGGGCGGCGTGCACGAGAACGGGCGCCACACCTGGGGCCGCAGCATGCTGGTGGACCCCTGGGGCACCGTGCTGGCGCAGCAGGACCAGGGCCCCGGCACCGTGACCGGCGTGCTCGACGCCGAACGGCTGCGCGCCGTGCGCGCCCAGCTGCCCGCGCTCACGCACCGCGTGCTGCCGTGACCGAGCCCCGCGCCCCGCGCCCCCCCCGCACCCTGCTGCAGCGCTGGCGCGGCGCGTGGCGCCGCTGGTCGCTGTGGACGGCGCTGGTGCTGCTGGTGGTGTCGATGCTGGCCACCATGGTGTGGCTGGCGGGGCGCTACGAGGCCAGCCAGGTGCAGACGCGCCTGGAGCGCGACGCGGCCGATGCGGTGTCGGACATCCGCACCGCCCTCACACACAACCTGCAGAGCCTGCAGGCCCTGCCCGCCGATGCGCCGGGCCAGCTGGCCTGGGAGGTCGAAGCCTCGGAGCTTCTGCGCATCCGCCGCGAGCTGGTGCGCATCGAGTGGCGCGACGCCCACCTCAAGCTGCGCACCCACGTGCAGTCGCCCTACCGCCCCGTGGCCTGGGACATGCGGCTGCGCGACAGCAGCCAGTCCGACCTCACCATCGCCTGCACCAACGCCCGGCGCCTGGGCAGCCCCGCGTATTCCACCAGCTACTTCCAGCCACACGGCGACGGCCTGGGCTCCGAGATGATGGAGCTGTGTGTGCCCCTGACTGCTGGCGGGCGCACCACCGGCTTCCTGGTGGCCACCTACGGGCTGCAGGACATCCTGCTGAACCTGGTGGCGCACAACCTCACGCGCAGCCAGGAGGCCTCGTTCACCGAGCCCGACGGCACGCGCCTGGCCGTGATGGGCGCAGCCCGCCGGGGCTCGCGCATGTTCACCGCCCAGCACCTGCTGGACCTGCCCGGCGCCACCCTGGTGCTGCGCATGGACGGCTGGCACACGGCGCCCAGCGTGTTCCCCAACGTGCTCACGGCGCTGGTCACGGCCATGTCGATTGCGCTGGTCACGGTGATGGTGGTGCTGGTGCGCGACAACCGCCGCCGCCTGCGCGCCGAACGCGACCTGGCCGACGCGCTGGCGTTTCGCAAGGCCATGGAGGACTCGCTCGTCACCGGCCTGCGCGCGCGCGACCTGCAGGGCCGCATCACCTATGTGAACCCGGCCTTTTGCGAGATGGTGGGCTTCGCGCCGCAGGAGCTGCTGGGCCTGAGCATGTCGGCGCCGTACTGGCCACCCGAGCGCGTGGAGGAATACCAGCAGCGCCAGGCCATCCGCTTTGCGGGCACCATGCCGCCGCGCGAGGGCTTCGAGTCCGAATTCATGCGCAAGGACGGCACGCGCTTTCCGGTGCTCATCATCGAGGCGCCGCTGATCAACGCCCAGGGGCAGCACACCGGCTGGATGAGCGCCTTCCTGGACATCAGCGAGCAGCGCCGCGTCGAGGAACTCTCGCGCGCCTCGCAAGAGCGGCTGCAGGCCACCGCCCGTCTGGCCACGGTGGGCGAGATGGCCTCGCTGCTCAGCCACGAGCTGAACCAGCCGCTGGCCGCCATCTCCAGCTACGCCAACGGCTCGCTGAACCTGCTGGAGCAGCAGGCCACGCCCGCCCCGACATCCGCGTCTGTCCCCCCGGACACCAGCGCCGCCCCGCCCACCCCCGATGCGCTCGATGACGTGCGCATGGCCATGCGCCAGATTGCGCGCCAGGCCGAACGCGCGGGCCGCGTGATCAAGAGCGTGCACGACTTTGTGCGCCGCCGCGACCAGGCGCGCGAGGCGGTGCACGCGCAACAGCTGCTCGACGCCATCCTGCCCCTGGTGAGCCTGCAGGCGCGCAAACTGGGCGTGCGCGTGCACACCACCGTGGAGCCCGGCCTGCCCCCCACCCTGTGCGACCGCACCATGGTCGAGCAGGTGCTGCTGAACCTGGCGCGCAACGCCATGCAGGCCATGGACGACCCCGCCGTGCGCAGCCGCGTGCTCGACATCCGGGTGCGGCACGCGGCCTCCAGCCAGCACAGCGGCTGGGTCGAGTTCGTCGTGACCGACCAGGGCACCGGCATCCCGCCCGAGGTGGCCGCCAAACTCTTCACCCCCTTCTTCACCACCCGCCCCGAGGGCATGGGCCTGGGCCTGAGCATGTGCCGCACGGTGATCGAGCAGCACGGCGGTTTTCTCGGGTTCGCGCCGAATGAGCCCCGTGGTACGGTGTTCACTTTTACGCTGCCTGCGTCCCAACCTGATTCAAGACCCTGATGGAACCCATCACCAACGCCACCGTGTACATCGTGGACGACGATGCCAGCGTGCGCGAAGCCCTGGCCTGGCTGCTGCGCTCGCGCAGGCTGCCCAGCGAGTCCTACGACAGCGCCGAAGCCTTAGACGCCATGCTGCAAAGCCGCCCGGCCCAGCGCCAGCCTTGCTGCCTGCTGCTGGACGTGCGCATGCCCGGCATGAGCGGGCTGGCGCTGTTCGACCTGCTGGCCGCACGCGGCGACCTGACCACCATGCCGGTGATTTTTCTCACCGGCCATGCCGACGTGCCCACGGCGGTGGACACCGTCAAGCGCGGCGCGTTCGACTTCTGCGAAAAACCCTTCTCCGACAACGCGCTGGTGGACCGCATCGAACAGGCGCTGGCCCAGTCCACCGAACGCCTCAGCCAGTTGCGCGCGCGCAGTGGCCTGCAGGTGCGGCTGGCCGAGCTGACCGACCGCGAACGCGATGTGATGGACCTGGTGGTGGCAGGCCTGCCCAACAAGCTGATCGCCGACCAGCTCGACATCAGCGTGCGCACGGTGGAGGTGCACCGCTCGCGCGTGTTCGACAAGATGCAGGTCAAGTCGGCCGTGGAGCTGGCCAACCTGCTGCGCGGGGCGGGGTGACTTTCATCGGCCCTGGACTGCGGATTCAGAGCTTTTCAGGCCGTTTGCGCGCATCCAGTGGCGCTTTGTAGCTATAAATAAATGAGTTACTGGGGTGGCTGATCGGCATCGTCGCTCGGCAGCTCGCCCTTCTTGCGGCCCGAAAACATGGTCCACCAGACGATGGCCACCAGCAGCACCAGCGCCAGCAGCGCTTCAAGCAAAATCAGCCCCATGACCTTGAACCCCCTGCGCCTTGTTGTGACGGCGCTGATTGTAGGAACGCTGGCCGCCTGCTCCACGCCGCCCGCCCCAAGCCCCTCCCGCCCCGGGGCCATCCCGCCCCCGCCGCCCGCCAGCACCGTGGTGCTGCCCGGCGACACCGGCCCGCTGCCGCCGCCGCTGGCGCAGCCCAAAAGCCGCTGGGTGCCCGTGCGCTGGGCCGAGCTGCCGGGCTTTGGCGACGACGCCCTGCACGAAGCCTGGAACGCCTGGATCAAGAGCTGCGAGCGGCCCGTGCCGCCCTTCACCGCGCTGTGCAGCGACGTGCGCCAGCTCAGCATTGCCACCGCCGACGAACAGCGCGCCTGGCTCATCGCGCGCCTGCAGCCCTACCGCGTTGAAGCCACCGACGGCAATGCCGAGGGCCTGCTCACCGCCTACTACGAACCCATGATGGACGCCGCGCGCCAGCCCGGCAACGGCTTCACCGTGCCCGTCTACCGCCTGCCCGCCGGTTTTGGCACGCGCAAGCCCTGGTACACGCGCCAGCAGATCGAGACCCTGCCCGAAGCCCAGGCCGCGCTCGCGGGCCGCGCCATCGCCTGGCTGCGCGACCCGGTGGAATCCATGGTGCTGCACATCCAGGGCTCGGGCCGCCTGCGCATCACCGAGGCCGACGGCAGCACCACCACCGTGCGCGTGGCCTACGCGGGCACCAACGACCAGCCCTACCAGAGCATCGGCCGCTGGCTGCTGGACCAGGGCTACACCCGCGACGCCACCTGGCCCGGCATCCGCGCCTGGCTGGCGGCCAACCCCCAGCGCACCAACGAGCTGATGTGGACCAACCCGCGCTACGTGTTCTTCAAGGAGGAACCCCTGGTGGGCATGGACGCCAGCTTTGGCCCCAAGGGCGCGCAGGGCGTGCCGCTCACCCCCGGCCGCTCGATTGCGGTGGACCGCCAGAGCATCCCCTACGGCACGCCGGTGTGGCTGGCCTCCAGCGGCCCGCAGGTGCAGCTCAGCCGCATGGTGCTGGCGCAGGACACGGGCAGCGCCATCCTGGGCGCGGTGCGCGCCGACTACTTCACCGGCTGGGGCCCCGAGGCGGGCGACATTGCCGGGCGCCTCAAGCAGAACCTGCGGCTGTGGGCGCTGTGGCCCAAATAGGGCTCAAAATGCCCTTCTGCGCGCGACCATCATGCGCTGATAGCTATTGAATCAGGAGCATCCATGCGCGTGACCGAGCCCCAGCTGCGCACCCTGCTGCTGGCCCAGGCCATCGAGCAGGCCGACACCCGGCACACCCTGGTCAGCGCGGTGGAGCTGCAGGACGCCACGCGCAGCGCCGTGGCCGCTGCCCGGGCGCGCGGGCTGCCCCGCGTGGGGGTGGCCGAGGTGATGCTGGAGCGCGCCACCACCATCGCCAACCACGCCAGCGGCCGCGACAGCACCGTGGCCGCACTGCACGCCCCACATGCCCCACACGCTCCACATACCCAGCGGCCCGGCGCAGGCGGGCTGGGGCCCTGGGTGGCGCGTGGCCTGCCGCTGGCCGCGCTGCTGCTGGGCCTGGCCATCGACCGCATCAGCAACGCGCACCGGGTGGACCTGCTCTCGCCCCCGCTGCTCACCGTGCTGGCCTGGAACCTCGCCGTCTACCTGCTGATCGCCTGGCGCGCCATGCGACCGCCCCAGGCGCCCGGTGCCTGGCTGCAGCAGGCGCTGCGCCCCCTCCACCATCCCTTCGGCCGTGCCGAGCGGGGGCGCGGGCTGGCCGCGCGCATTGCGGCCGACTTTCACCAGCGCTGGTGGGCCCATGCGACCGACCTGCTGCAGCAGCGTGCCGCGCGGGTGCTGCACCTGTGCGCCGCCGCCTGGGGCGCGGGCATTGCGCTGTCGCTGCTGCTGCGCGGGCTGGTGGTGCGCTACCAGTTTGGCTGGGAGAGCACCTTTCTCGACGCCACGCAGGTGCACGCCATCGTCTCGGTGCTGTTTGCGCCGCTGACCCTGCTGCTGGGCCTGGCGCCCTTCACGCTGCAGGAGATCGCGGCCACGCAGAACTTTGCGGGCGAAAGTGGCGCGGCAGGCATGGGCGGTGCCGCTGGCAGCCGCTGGGTCGGCATGTACGTGGGCCTGCTGCTGCTGGCCGTGGTGCTGCCGCGCCTGGCCCTGGCCGCCTGGGCGCGCTGGCGCGAACACCGGTGGCAGGGCCACATCGACCCGCAAGGCCCCGCCTTCGACACGCTGCGCGCCAGCCTGCCGGGCGACCTGGTGATCGGCCTGCGCGGCCCGCAGGCACAAGCCCAGGTGCTGCTGGGCGCCCGCCTGCAGACCCCGGAAGGCGACCACCTGCGGTTTACCGACCACACCGGGCACACCGACCAGCCCGTGGATGCTGTGCTGGCCTGGACCACCGACCCCATCCCGCCCGCCTGGCAGGCCGCCCCCCGCATGGCGCTGCGCTGGGAAGACTTTGGCGCCAGCTGGGTGCTGGAGCCCACGCTGTTCGACCGGCTCAGCACTGCCTTGCCCGCCCAGCACCATGCCCTGGCCCGCCTGCGCGCCGCCTGGGTGGAACGCAACGAGCAGCGTTTTGGCCAGGCCCTGCAAGCGCTGGCGCAGCACCTGCGCGCCTGCGCCGCACTCACCCGCCTGCCGCCAGATGCCGCCGCTGCGCAGTACGCAGACCAGGTGCGCGTGCTGGACGCCACGCTGCGCGCCCTGCATGGCGAGCCCGCCGCGCCTGCCATGCCGTCGGCGCAGTTGGCCCCACCGCTGCCCGCGCCGCGCCGCATCGACGGCACAGCCCTGGCCCTGGGCACCTCGGCCGGGGCCGCTGCGGGCGCTGCCGCCGGTGCCAAGGCGGGCGCGCTGATCGACCTGGGCACGGGCGGCCTGACCCTGGGCGCAGGCACGGCCCTGGGCGCGCTGCTGGGCGGCACCACGGCCTGGGTGGTGCGATCGCTGCAAAAGAAGGACGCAGGGCGGCAGGACCTGCTGCAACACGCCGCCGAAGCGGCCTGCAGCCACTACCTCGCCGTCGCCCACCAGCAGCGCATGCCCCCGGACGCTGCCCACCCCTGGGCCGCGCGCTGGCACGCCGAGGTCACCGGCACGGTGGCCGCCCATGGCGCTGCGCTGACTGCCGCGCTGCAGGACGGCGCCGACCCTGCGGCCCTGGCGCCGCTGTTGCGCACGGTGCTGATGGGGATCCTGCTGCGCAGTGGTGCGGCAGAGGGGGCTGGCGCCGCCCCCGCAGGCCCACTGGTGGGTTGACTATTGGCTTTTTTGGCCGCTACCGCCTGTTGGTATTACCTTATTAGCTATCAAAACAGGAGCGATCTATACCCTTTACGGGCAGGTCATCCGGGCCGCCTCGGTCTCCACGCGGGGGGGCGCAGCCGCCGCCGCAAACGCCATGGCCGGGGGCACGGTCACGGTGCGCAGCCGGTCGCCGTCGATGCGGTATTCGTACTCGCGCGTCGAGCCCACCATCTCGGTGCGAAAACTGCTGCTGGCCATGGTGGCCGCATACACCTGGGGCCGCACCACCAGGTAGCGGTAGGTGGTGGTGGACACGCCGCTGGTGGTCTTGCAGACGGAGTCGAACTGGTCGTCCTTGAACTGCAACGTGCAGCGGCCCGAGCTGTCTTCGGCTTTTTCGCCATCGGGCGTGTGCAGCACGATCTTGGTGGCGCGCCAGCAGCCGAGCAGGGCGGGGTCGGCGGCGGCAGCGTGGATGGCAGGGGCCCCAAGGGCCAGGGCCCAGAGGGCAGAACGCAAATAGCTCGGCATGCGGAAAGGGCGGGCCCGCCAGGGGCACGCGGTCAGGCTGGGAAGGCCGCCATGGTAGGCGAAGCCGGGGAGGCACCCCACACGCAGGCGCCTATTCCACCGTCCACCGCGTCACGCGCGGCGGCGCATCGCCCACATGGAAGGCCAGCTTGCGGTCGCGCAGCGCCACGTCCGAGGCGGTCACGCGGTCGAACCGCCGCAGGTGCTCCGTCCACGACTCGTCCTCGATGCGCTCCACGTAGCGCGCGGGCTGGCTGATGTCGTGCAGCAGCTGCCAGCCCAGGGCGCCCTGGCGCAGGCGGCTGCGGCGGCTTTCCTGCATCACGGCGCGGAATTCGGCGGCGCGGGCGGGGTCGATGAAGTATTCGATGGTGACCACCAGGTGCCCCGATCCGGGCGGTGTGTCGGCCACGGGCGCCTTGAAGGCGCGCGAGGGGCTCAGGTCTTCCTCCATGCTGCGGTCGGCCACCAGGCGCTGCACCACCCACATGGCCACCACGCCGGTGGCGGCGGCAATGCCCAGGCTCACATGCACGTCGGTGACCGTGGCCACCTGGCCCCACACGGCGGCGCCCAGCGCGGTGGCGCCCATGATGGACATCTGGTAGATCGACATGCCACGCGCGCGCACCCAGTTGGGCAGCGCGAGCTGGGCCGACACCGACAGCGAGTTGGCCGTGGTGATCCACGCCATGCCCGCCACGAACATTGCGGGCACGGCCACGTACACATTGGGTGCCACGGCCATCACGCCTGTGGCGGCGGCCTGCAGCGCCGTGCCGCGGATCACCAGCACATCGCGCGCCATGGCCTGGCGCAGGCGCGGCAGAAACATCGCCGCCGTGATGGCGCCCGCGCCCATGCTGGCCAGCAGCAGCGTGAAGGTGCCCGCGCCGCCGCCTTCGAGCCCCTTGGCCAGCAGCGGCAGCAGGGCCAGCAGCGCGGTGGCGTGCAGAAAGAAGATGGAGATGCGCCACAGCACGGCCCGCATGCGCGGCGACTGGCGCACAAACTGCAGGCCCACGCGCATGGCGCTGGGCAGCTTTTCGCGGCCCAGCGGGCTGGGCGTGTGCACCCGCTTCCAGCGCATGATGGTGAAGCCCGAAATGATGGACAGCACGGCGTTGAGCACAAACACCCAGGCGCTGCCCGCGCTGGCGATGATGGCGCCCGCCAGCAGCGGGCCAATGATGCGCGAGGCGTTCATGGCCACGCCGTTGAGCGCCAGCGCGGCGGGCAGCTGCGGGCGGCTCACCAGCTCGGGCACGATGGCAGCAAACACCGGCCAGCGCATGGCCAGGCCAATGCCGTTGGCAAAGGTCAGCGCCAGCAGCAGCGGCGCCGTCATGCCTCCGGCCAGGATGGCCACACACAGCACCAGCGCCACGGCCGCCACCCAGAACTGTGTGGCGATGAAGTAGCGGCGCCGGTCCAGGATGTCGGCCAGCGCGCCGCTGGGCAAGCCGAGCAGGAACACCGGCAGCGTGGAAGCGGTCTGCACCAGCGCCACCAGCACGGGCGAGGTGGTGAGCGTGGTCATGAGCCAGGCGGCCGCCACGTCGTTCATCCACATGCAGGTGTTGGCCGCCACCCAGGTGAGCCAGAGCATGCGGAACACGGGCACCGACAAGGGCGCAAACGGTGAGAGCGAAGCCGCCTGGTTCAGCGCTGCGCTGTCCCCCAACTGGGCGGCGACGGACTCTTCCGTGCCATGCGCCAGATCCGCTCGGGCGGCACGGTCTGCAGCCGCATCGCTTTGCGGCGGGGCGCCCGGGCTCAGGTCCGGGGCATCAGGGGAGGGCGGGGGCGCAACGCTGCGCGTGCTTTCGTGGGACGGCAATGGCGGCATGTCTGCGCATTGTGCGACGGTTGGCGCGGCTGTGGTGGCTCAGCGCCAAATAGCCCACTGCGGGCCTGCGCCAAACATCGCGCCTTCTCCCGCGTTTTCACGCCTCGTTACGCTGCATCGGTCGGCGCAGCCGGGGCCTGGGTGCCCGCCTGTTTGGTTTGCCGCAGCAGCAGCCAGGCCATGAGCCCGAGAGCCACCACGCCCGCCAGCAGCACGCCCCACAGCACGGCGCTGCGCGTGGAGATGCCGCCGCTGGCCGCCGCAGCGGGCACCAGCGCGCCGTCTGCGGGTTGGCCGCCGGTGATGTCGGCACGGGCCACATCCGCCAGCGCCACGGGCAGGGTGTTCTCCTGCGCAGGCTGGTAGCCCGGCACCAGGCTGGCCAGGGGCAGGAAGGCGCTGGCCGCCGCCGTGGCCCCGGGCAACCCGGCCGCCAGCGTGAAGGGCCCCTGCCCGCTGGCCAGGAACACCAGCTGCGCGGGCTCGAACTGCAGCGCCAAAGCGGGCGCGGCGGCAAAACCGGGGGTCTTGGGGTCGGCTTCGATCTTGATCTCGCGCACCGAGGCGCCGCCCAGCTCCACGGGTCCGCTGGTCTGTTCCTTGCCGCCGGTTGCCATCTTGTAGACCACGGCACTGGCCAGCGGCGACCAGGGCTGCTCGCGGTGGTTGCGGCCCAGCACGCGCACCGGAAGCAGCACATTGCTGCCGGGCGGCGTGATGGCGAGCGCCGCAACCGGCGTGGCAAACGGCAGCGCCAACACCAGCTCGCGCGGGTTGTTGCCCAGTGGCGGCATCGCCATGCGGGCGCTGACGCGCTCGCGCGGGCCCATGCTGCGCGCGGTAGCCAGCGTGGCACCGCGCAGGGTCACGGCAGCGTCGCCCCAGGTCACGCGCAGGTAGTGGCTCTTGAGGTCGGCGCGCTGCAGGTCGATCTGCTCGTTGCCCAGGCGGCCTGGCGCAGTGGACACCGTGGGCGCCGCTGCCGCGTCGGCGCGGTAGAGCACGGTCTCGGCCAGTGGCTGCCAATGTTTGAGGTCCTTGCTGGCCTGCACCCGGAACGTCACGGGCTGGCCCGCAGGCAGATCCACGTCCAGGGCCATGCGGGCCACGGGCAACTGCACATTGCGCGCGTCGAGCAACGCGCCGCGCACGGCTTGTGTGGCAGTAGCACCTGCTGTGCCGGCCGTGTCGATCTGCACCACACGCTGGCCCTGGCGCTCCTCGATGCGCAGCGACAGGCCCTCCAGCCCGGCCGCGCCCGTGCTCGCGGCGCCCAGGATGGGATAGGCGGGCAAGGTCACCGATTCCTCGGGCGCGCTGGCCGCCGCCACACCGGCCAGGGCCATCGGCACGGGCTGGCCCGCGCCGTTGAAGAGGCGCACATCGGCATAGCCCGGGCTTTGCAGGCGCACCAGCACCTCGGCGGGCAGCACCACGCGCTGCAGCGGCGCATCGGCCGCAAGCGTAACGGGAATGCGGATGGTGTAGGCCGCAGGGCTGCTGGCATCCGCCGCCGCCTGGGCCACACCGGCGCACAGGGACAGGGCGGCTGCGGCCAGCCCCAGGGGCAGGTTCAGGGCGGCAGGCTTCTTCATGGCAGTGTTTCTGGTTGCGCTGGTGCCAGCGGTGGCGCGGCAGGCGCCGCAGGGGCGTCCGCCTTGGGAGGCGACTTGGGAGTTAACTTGGGCGGCAAAGGCGCAAAGTAGCCCACCACCAGCATCAGCACGCCCACGGCGATGAAGGCAATGATGCGTTCGGCCCCCCCCGCGTTGGACAGATCGATCAGCAGCAGCTTGACCACCACCACGCCCAGCAGGCCCGCGCCCACCAGCCACAGCGGCCGCTGCACGCGGCGGTGTGCCAGCACCATCAGGCTGAGCGCCAGCAGCGTCCACAGGATGGCATAGCCGGTCTGCACCACAAAGCTGTTGAACAGCGCCGAGGCATCCCAGCGCACGCCAAAGAAGTGGTGGGCCACGCGCAGCCACACGGTGTTGATCACGATGAACGCGAGCAGCGCCAAGGCCACCAGCGCATGGCGCCCGGTGACCCCGCCCGAGCGGGCCGGGGGCGGCAGCGCTGCGAGCAGCACGCGCCGCCAGAACACCAGGCTGCCCAGCGCCAGCGCGAGCGTGAGGTCGGTGGGGTTGAGCAGCGGGATGTAGGGCAGCGGCGCCGTGTGGCCCGACGAATGCACGGCGGCCAGCAGCGCGCCCCCGAACACCAGCACAGCCAGGGGCAACGCGGCCAGCCAGTAGTAGGCCTCGGCATGGGGGTTCAGCGGCCAGGGCAGCGCCGCGCGTGCCGCAGGCCGGTTGCCACGGCCGGCCCACAGCGCGAGCAGCATCAGCACCGCAATCGCGCTGACCAGCAGGACCACACCGGCCCACGAGGTGCGCCACAGCTCGGCCTTGCCGATGCCGGACCACAGGCAGTCGGCCAGCAGCAAGGTCACCAACCAGGCGGTGGCGGCGTGGAACCAGCCGAAGCGTGACGCGCCCTGAGCGGACAGGCCCTCAGTGCCTGTCGCCTGCAAGCGGTCGGTCTGCCACAGCATCCACCCGTGCAGCGCCAGCACGACGGGCCACACGGCCCAGGCGGGCGTGGTCAGCACACGGTGGCCGTCCACCACCTGCGCCACCCACCCCAGCGCCAGCACGCCGATGGTGGCGCGCGCGGGCCAAGTGGCCACGGCCCAGCGCGTGCGCAGGCCGAGCAGCATCGACAGGGCCGCACTGAGCACCACGGCCAGCATGCCCAGCAGTTCGGCAACGCGGCCCGAGAACACCGGCACGGGCCACTGGTTCACCTCAGTGGCGGGCACGCTGCGCGTGATCTCCAGCCACCAGGCCAGGCACCAGAAGACAAAGCCGTAGAGGTAGGCCGGGTTGGGCAGCAGCACCTCTACCCTGGCATAGCCCTGGGCCCAGGCCGAGCCGCTGTGGGGTTGGGGCTGGCGCAGCCACCAGGCCAGCAGCAGCGCGGGCAGCGCAATCAGCATCGCACCCAGGAAGGCCGGGTTGGCCAGCGGCAGGGGCGAGACCTGCAGGCCTCCGCTGTCCACGCCGCCCATGAACGCCAGCATGGCCACGACCTGCAGCGCCAGGCCAAAGGCACGCGGCATCCAGCGGGCCTGGCGCATGCCGACCCAGAAGGCGCCCGCGCCTTCAAGCGCCCACACCGCCGAGGTCCACTGCGCATCCAGCGCCAGCGGCACGGCCAGCGTGGCAAAACCCACGCCGATGGCGATAAAACACTCGGTGAGCAGGCGCCAGCTGGCTTGCGCGCGGCGTGCCAGCATGGTCGCGGTCAGCAGGTAGACCGCAGCAAAGGCCAGTGCCGAGAAGGCCGCGCCCAGCTCAAACGGCTGCACCAGCCCGGCCTGCAGCCCAAAGCCCACCAGCGGCGTTCCGAAGACCAGCATGCTGTCCACCGTCTTGCCCAGCTTCGTCGGCGTGTTGCGGGCATAGAGGATGGCGGTGGCGAGGTAGATCAGCACAAAACCCGCGAGGAAGGGCTGCGTGCTGGCGTAGTGATCGGGCACATATTTGAGCGCCCCCCAGGCCGTGGCCACACCAAAGGTGGCGACAAAACCCACCACGTTGAGCACGCGCCAGGAGCGCTGGTGGGCGATGAAAAGAATGGCCAGATTGAGCAACGTGTAGTAGCTGAACAGGCCCACGTGGCTGCCCTGGCCGGTGGACAGCAGGATGGGTGCCGCAAAGCCCCCGGCGAACGCCGCCACCGCGAGCGCCCGCGAATCCTGCAGCAGCGCCAGCGCACAACTGGCGGCGCAGACCGCGATCATCAGCCCGAAGGCCCAGAGCGGCGGCAGCAGCCCATAGAGCCGGAAGGCGGCAAACACGGTGAGGTACATCACCGCCACGCCGCCGCCCTGCAGGGCCAGCGCAAAACCGGGCTTGTCGGTGCGCTTGCGGAAACCCACCCCCAGCAGCGCAATGCCCACCGCTGCGACCGCGGCCAGGCGGAACTCGACCGGCAACAGCCCGGCCGACGCCGCGTAGCGCGCGAGGAAGGACAGGCCGATGAACAGAATCACCAGGCCCACGCGCACGATGGTGTTGCCGCCCAGGAGCCAGTTCTTGGCTGCGAGCAGGGCCAACTCGACGGGGTTGGGTGGGGCGGGCTGGGCAATCTTGCGGGGCTCAAAGGGCGCGGCAGGCGCATCCGTGCGGGCGGCTACCGGGGCCGCCGCCGGGGCCACCGACGGGACGCGCGGCAGGCCTTGGGGCGTGAGTTCGCCGGTCCAGAAAGCGTCGTCCGCATCCCGGGGGTTGTCGCTGGGGGTGGGTGATGGAGGGGGTGCGTGTGGCACTGGCCCTTGCGGCACGGGCGCGGGCGCCACAGACCGGTCTTCGGCAACCGGCGCTGCCTGGGGGGGCCGCGTGGGCTGGGCGGTGGCCTTGGTGGCGTGCGCCTGCAGCTCGGTGCGGATGGCCGAGCGGATCGCCCAGCGCAGCGACAGCCCGGCGAAAAAGCCCAGAATGCCGCCCACAAACGGCCCGAAGTCGCCGTAGCCGCCGAACCACGAGCCCAGCACCGCGCCCCAGAAAATGCCCCAGATGATCATGCCGCCCTCGCCCTCTTTTTTAGGCTCCGGTCGGCAGGCCCTGGGGCTGTGCGCGAAGGAAGCCGTCGTATTGGTAGACCCACCGGCAACCGCTCGCGCAGCCGCCTTGCGAACCAACACCCCGGTCAGGGACACGAGGTGCAGGGCCTTGCAGGCGCGTGGCGGAGAGGTTGCGTGCGGCAGCTTGGCAGCCCCGCTGTGGTTCCGCAGGCTTATACAGCAGACCCTGCGCAGGAACCACGCCCTAACGCCTTGTTACCTTGCTGCAGGGCGCCCAGCCACATCGCGCCCCTTGCCCCGGGCGGGGCTTGTGCTGCCCGGATTTGAGGCCAAAACAGGCCTCTGCGCCCGTCCATCAAGCCATAAAAGCTATCAAGTTTGTAGCAATTATCCTTTTGCCCGCGCCAGGTGCGTGAGTGGCAGCGCCCCACTGGCCTTCACCTCGCCCAGCGAGAAGCTGGTGTGCATGTCTTTCACATTGGGCAGGTTCAGCAGCACGTCGCGCGCAAACTGCGAGAAGCTGTCCAGGTCGCGCGCCACCACCTGCAGCTCGAAGGTGCCGGTGCCGCTGATGTAGTGGCAGGACACGACCTCGGGGATCTGGCGGATGGCTTCCTCCATCTTGCGCGTGAGGTTGCCGGTGCTGCGGTCGGCATCGAGCCGCACAAAGGCCAGCACACCGAGGCCAATCTTGTGCCGGTCGATCTCGGCGCGGTAACCCTTGATGAAACCTTGCTCCTCCAGCGCCCGCACGCGGCGCCAGCAGGGCGCGGCCGACAGGCCCACGCGCTGGGCCAGCTCGGCGTTCGTCAGGCGGGCGTCAGCCTGCAGCTCGTTGAGGATGGCGATATCGAATTTGTCGAGAGTGTTCACAAAATGGCGGCAAAGAGAAAGATTCTTTCTCAGAATAGCCTAAACACGGCACACAACGCAAAGACATATCAGCGGCGCAGACATACACTTACCTCCACATTGGAGCCGCTGCCCTAAACGGGCGGATGGCCCCTGCCCCACCGGCCCACAAGGCCCGGCCCCACAAAGCAGCCATTGGAGACATAGCCATGAATGCCCCGTTGCCCGAATCCGTCCGCAAGGCGCTGGAAACCGTCACGCTCGACGACAAATACTCCCTGGACCACGGCCGGGCCTTCATGAGCGGGGTGCAGGCCCTGGTGCGCCTGCCCATGCTGCAGCGCCAGCGCGACGCGGTGGCCGGGCTGAACACGGCGGGTTTCATCAGCGGCTACCGGGGCTCCCCGCTGGGCACGTATGACCAGGCACTGTGGGCCGCCAAGAAGCACCTGGCAGCCAACAACATCGTCTTCCAGCCCGGCGTGAATGAAGAGCTGGGCGCGACCGCCGTGTGGGGCACGCAGCAGCTCGACCTGTATCCGCAGAGCAAGAAGTTCGACGGCGTGTTCGGCATCTGGTACGGCAAGGGCCCGGGTGTGGACCGCTGCTCGGACGTGTTCAAGCACGCCAACATGGCGGGCACGGCCAAACACGGCGGCGTGATCGCGATTGCGGGCGACGACCACATCAGCAAGAGCAGCACGGCCGCCCACCAGAGCGACCACATCTTCAAGGCCTGCGGCACGCCGGTGTTCTTCCCCAGCAGCGTGCAAGAGATTCTGGACATGGGCCTGCACGCGTTTGCCATGAGCCGTTTTTCAGGCGTGTGGTCGGGCATGAAGACCATCCAGGAAGTGGTGGAGTCCTCCAGCAGCATCAACATTGACCCCGACCGCGTGAAGATCGTGATGCCCGAAGACTTCGTGATGCCGCCCGGCGGCCTGCACATCCGCTGGCCCGATGCGCCGCTGGAGCAGGAAGCGCGCCTCATGGACTACAAGTGGTACGCGGCCCTCGCGTACATCCGCGCCAACAAGCTCAACTACAACGTCATCGAAGGCAAAAACGACCGCTTCGGCATCATTGCCAGCGGCAAGGCCTACAACGACACGCGCCAGGCCCTGGTGGACCTGGGCCTGGACGACGACACCTGCCGCCAGCTCGGCATCCGCGTGCACAAGGTCAACGTGGTGTGGCCGCTGGAAGCGACCATCACGCGCGACTTTGCACAAGGGCTGCAAGAGATCCTGGTGGTGGAAGAAAAACGCCAGGTCATCGAATACCAGCTGAAAGAAGAGCTGTACAACTGGCGCGCCGACGTGCGTCCCAACGTGCTGGGCAAGTTCGACGAGCCCGAGGGCGATGCCACCGGCGGCGAATGGAGCATGCCCAACCCCAGCCAGAACTGGCTGCTGCGCGCCAAGGCCGACCTCACGCCCGCCATCATCGCCAAGGCGATTGCCAAGCGCCTGAAGAAGCTGGGCGTATCGAGCGACATCATCGCGCGCATGGATTCGCGCATTGCCGTCATCGAAGCCAGCGAGCGCGGCATGGCCGAGCTGAAGGTGGACACGGGTGAGCGCGCCCCGTGGTTCTGCAGCGGCTGCCCGCACAACACCAGCACCCGCGTGCCCGAAGGCTCGCGCGCCGTGGCCGGCATCGGCTGCCACTACATGGCCAACTGGATGCCCGACCGCAAGACCAGCACCTTCACGCAGATGGGCGGCGAGGGCGTGACCTGGGTGGGCCAAGCGCCGTTCACCACCGACGCACATGTGTTTGCCAACCTGGGCGACGGCACGTACTTCCACAGCGGGCTGCTGGCCATCCGCCAGAGCATTGCGGCGGGCACCAGCATCACCTACAAGGTGCTCTACAACGACGCCGTGGCCATGACCGGCGGCCAGACCGTGGGCGAGCGCCCTGAAGGCCACTCGGTGCTGCAGATCATGAACAGTCTGAAGTCCGAGGGCGTGGTCAAGCTCATCATCGTCACCGACGAGCCGCAGAAGTACGACGGCGTGGCGCTGGCCGCGGGCGTGACGGTGCACCACCGCGACGAACTCGACACGCTGCAGCGCCAGTTCCGCGAGATCAAGGGCTGCACGGTCATCATCTACGACCAGACCTGCGCCACCGAGAAGCGCCGCCGCCGCAAGCGCGGCACGCTGGCCACGCCGGACAAGACCGTGGTCATCAACGACCTGGTGTGCGAAGGTTGCGGTGATTGCTCGACCAAGTCCAATTGCCTGAGCGTGGAGCCGGTGGAGACGGAGTTCGGCCGCAAGCGCCGCATCAACCAGAGCACCTGCAACAAGGACTACTCCTGCGTCAACGGCTTCTGCCCGAGCTTCGTGACGGTGGAAGGCGGCAAGCTCAAGAAGCCCAAGAAGGAAAAAAAGGGCGACCTGTCGGCACTGCCTTCCATCCCTGAGCCGGTTTTGCCAGTGGCAGAAGCCGCCTGGGGCATCGTGGTCGGCGGCGTGGGCGGCACGGGCGTGATCACCATCGGTTCGCTGCTGGGCATGGCCGCACACCTGGACGGCAAGGGCGTGATCACGCAGGACGCCGGTGGCCTGGCCCAGAAGGGCGGCGCCACCTGGAGCCACATCCAGATCGCCAACCGCCCCGAGGCCATCTACACCACCAAGGTCGATACGGCCAAGGCGGACCTGGTGATCGGCTGCGATTCCATCGTGGCGGCCCACAAATACACGCTGACGGTGATGCAACCAGGCCGCACCTTTGTGGCGCTGAACACCCACAGCACGCCCACGGCGGCGTTTGTGACCAACCCGGACTGGCAGTTCCCGGGTGCCAACTGCGACAGCGCCATTGCTGCGGCCGTGGGCGCGGGCGGTGTGGGCAGCTTTGACGCCGAGCAGGTCGCCACGCAGCTGCTGGGCGACAGCATCTACACCAACCCGCTGATGCTGGGCTACGCCTGGCAAAAGGGCCGTGTGCCGCTCACGCTGGCGTCGCTGATGCGCGCCATGGAACTCAACGGCGTGCAGGTGGACAACAACAAGGCCGCGTTTGAATGGGGCCGCCGCTGCGCGCACGATCTGGCGTCGGTGCAGGCGCTGTTCCAGGCAGCGCAGGTGATCCAGTTTGTGAAGAAGCCCTCGCTGACCGAGATGATCGCCAAACGTGTCGAATTCCTCACTGGCTACCAAAACGCGGCCTACGCGGCCGAGTACCACGCGTTTGTCGAGAAGGTGAAGGCAACCGAATCGCGGCTGGACGTCGGCACCCGCCTGAGCGAAGCCGTGGCCCGCTACCTGTTCAAGCTCATGGCGTACAAGGACGAGTACGAAGTGGCGCGCCTGCACACCGACAAGGCCTTCACGGACAAGATCGTGAATATGTTCGAAGGCGACTACAAGCTGGTGCACCACCTGGCACCACCCATGACGGCCAAGAAGAACGACAAGGGCGAACTCGTCAAGCAGCCCTTCGGCCCCTGGATGCGCAGCGCTTTTGGCCTGCTGGCCAAGATGAAGGGCCTGCGCGGCACGGCGCTGGACGTGTTCGGCAAGACCGAGGAGCGCCGCATGGAGCGTGCGCTGATCGTGGAATACCGCGCCTGCATCGACGAACTGCTGGCCACGCTGAATGCGGACAACCTGGCCCTGGCCGTGGAGATCGCCCGCATCCCCGAAGAGATCCGGGGCTATGGCCACGTGAAGGAGCGCCACCTGAAAGCGGCACGCCCCAAATGGGACGGCCTGATGGCCCAGTGGCGCAGCGGCAAGGCGGCGCCCGGCCAGCGCCAGGCGGCTTGAAGTTCTGCGAACCAGCAGCACCTTGAACGAAAAGCCCGCGCTTGCGCGGGCTTTTTACTATCAAAATCATAGCTATCAGCGCTTAATGGATGCGCGTAGAAGCCGATTTTTGAGGCTCTCTTCCGTTTCGGGTGGAAAGCCACATTCCCCACCATAGCCATGGTCAGGCCCTTGCTTTTTGCAAAGGACTGCCCGGCAGGTGAGTGAGCTTTCCAGCGATCAGGAACGCCATGGCGATGAAGTGGTCGGTGGTGCCATAGC
>NZ_LUKZ01000005.1 GCF_001633105.1 Acidovorax sp. GW101-3H11 | reverse complement strand
CACAGAGCAGGCCAACACCAAGTTATGCCTGATGACCATAGCAAGTTGGTACCACTCCTTCCCATCCCGAACAGGACAGTGAAACGACTTTGCGCCGATGATAGTGCGGGTTCCCGTGTGAAAGTAGGTCATCGTCAGGCTCTTACAGCGAGAAGCACCCAGTCTTCGTACTGGGTGTTTTCTTTTGAAGCATGGAATCATGCTCCAAAAGAAAACATAAGTTTGACAGTTCTTAAAAAACTGTGCTAGAATTCAAGGCTCAGCTGATCGCAGCTAAGTCGGGAAAGCAAAGAAAGATTTCGGTCTTTGTGAGTGATCCGGTTCATTAAAAATATACAGCCGATAAGCGTGGGCGTTTGATGGCGAGTGCCAAGTTCTTTGGAACTAGTGCTTAGCACTACAAACGCTCATGAGAGAGAAGTGAAGTTCACTTCAATTCTTAATTATGAGTTGCTCGAAAGAGCGAAAAAAATCAAGATC
>NZ_LUKZ01000004.1 GCF_001633105.1 Acidovorax sp. GW101-3H11 | reverse complement strand
AGACGCTGCTAGACGCTGCTGCGGCGCATGGCGCTGCAGGTGCTCAAGAGCGACACCTCGGTGAAGGTGGGGGTGCAGGCCAAGCGCAAGCGAGCGGGCTGGGATGTGGGCTATCTGGCCCATGTCCTGGGCATCAGGGTTTAGATGCGATTGCCCTGTGGATAAGCGTTGGTAGCTATTAACTTAATAGCAAACAACATCCGAGCTGCGTGCCCTTTCCGGGACTGCTGGGGTGCCTTTTACAACTTTTGGCGCGCGTGGTGTTCATACGCCGTTCGGTGCAGGCGTGCGGAGCCTGCTGTCACCAGAACAACCACCGCTCCAACGCGTTGAGCACGATGACCACGATCACGCAGAGCAGGAAAAGGATCGCCTTGCGGCGCGCCTGCGCGCTCACCACCAGTTTGTAGACCGTGTACGCGGCGAGCGTGCCCCCAAAAGGCGCCGCGATGGCGGCCCCGGACATGATGATCGCGCCGAGCTTGCCCCAACCGTCGGTCCCGCCCATCGTCCAGATGGAACGCAAGATGATCGCGCTCGGAATGGCCAGGCCCACCCACAGCACTCCAGACGCCACCGCCACGCTAACGTGGTGCGCAAGCAGGCCATAAAGCACCAATGCGCCCACCACCCCGCCCAGGAACATCAGCCGCTTGAGCCACAGCGGCAGCGAGTCGCCAGAGCGGCGCGCTGGCGTGGCTTCACGGGCCTTCTTGGCCGCTGCGGCCGCCCCCTGGGCCCGTTCTTGTTGCAGTTGTTGCTGCTGCTTCTCGGTGGATTCACGGGCGCCGCGCAGAAAGTTGTCCACCGCCGGGTTGTCCACCTGCACCAGGATGCGGGCGGTGCGCGACAGGGCCTGGTCGTGCTGGGGAATGACGGTCTGCAGCGCCGCCCCCTGGCTGAACCAGTGCCCCATCTGCGCCAGCCAGCTGACGCCTGCGGGCGGCAGTCCGTAGCCCCCCTCGACCACACTGCACAGATAGTGCTGGGTGCTTTGTGGCGGCACCCACTGGCGCGTGCTGTAGCGGGGCAGCGCGCATTGCATCAGCGGCGCCGCCGGTTGCAGGCCGGGGCGGCCCAGCTGCAGCGCAAATTCCGGCAGGGGCAGGGGTTCGGCCAGCCCGTTGCGCACGCCCAGCCACAGGTACAGCCCCCGGTGCCGCCCATCCTGCGCCCGCCGCACCCACAAGCCCGGCCCCTCCTGCACCAGCTCGGCCCCCAGCGCATCCAGCTCGGGCGGGCGGGGCACCTCGGGGCCATCGCGGTCCCACGCGGCCCGCAACTGCTGCGCCCGCAGGATGGCGGGCCATACGGCCCGGGCGCGGCGCTCCAGAAAGTACGGGTCCAACTCCCGGCCATGGGCGATGGCGGCTTCGACGTTACCCCCCGCTGGCGCCGGCCCGCCTTCCAGTGCCCGCAGCCAATCGTCCAGCAAAGCCAGCCGCAGATAAATCGCATCCGCGCCCTGGCCCACGGCCTCGGCCGCGCGCCCCCAGGCAAACCGCGCCGGATCGGTAGGGACCAGCTGCTGCGCGAGCAAGCGCTGGCGCTCCTGGGATGTGTCTGCCTGCGCCACTGCGGGCGAAGCCTTGGGCTGCGCCCCCGCACCCCCGCTCGCCGCCAGGCAGATCACCAACGCCGCCCAGCCCAGCCATTGCGCCAAGGCTTGCTGCCACGCCATGGACCCGTGCAGGCCAAGGCCTGTAACCTGCGCCGTACTCCCTCGCATCGCATCCCCTTTTTAGGTGTCGTCGTGCGCGGATTGTGGGGCCAGGGGCGGCCGCGAGGCCAGAATTCGGCCCCACCGCACGGTCGGCGGCCACGCCGTCTGGAGCATGCGACACTACTGTATGTCTCAAAGGGGTATCTATTTAGCTCCAGTGACGTCAGAATAGCTGGATGGAAACCCAGATGCTAACGCCAACTCCTGGACAGGACTACCCTCGCACCTGGAACGAATTTCTTGACTGGTTTGCCACCGAAGAGGCCTGCCAGGC
>NZ_LUKZ01000003.1 GCF_001633105.1 Acidovorax sp. GW101-3H11 | reverse complement strand
GGGGTTACAGCCTCTCACGCCAGCCACACCATGGAGGCAGCCAAGTGAATCGCCCCCAGGAAGTTGCAGGCGGTCTTGTCGTAACGCGTGGCAATGCCCCGGTATTGCTTCAGGCGCGCGAAGAAGTTCTCTATCAGATGCCGCGCCTTGTACAGATC
Organism: Acidovorax sp. GW101-3H11; assembly: GCF_001633105.1. Taxonomy (GTDB): domain Bacteria; phylum Pseudomonadota; class Gammaproteobacteria; order Burkholderiales; family Burkholderiaceae_C; genus Acidovorax. The sequence goes on along the minus strand of NZ_LUKZ01000003.1, from coordinate 270,179 downwards.
GCGGTCATATTCGCGCTGCTGCTTGTTCGTGGCCCGCGAGGGAATCACAACGGTCTTGCCCTTGGCCAGTAGCGGCCCGATCAGCCGGGCATGAGCGTCATAGGCTTTGTCAGCAATAACCGCCTGCGCGGGCGTGTCCTTGAGCATTACATCTGCGCCCCTGAGGTCATGGGCTTGTCCGGGCGTCAGGACAAAGCCTGTCGGATTGCCCAGCGCGTCAACCGTGGCGTGGATCTTGGTGCTCACCCCACCTTTGCTGCGTCCGAGGGCTTGCTTGTCTGGATCCCCCCTTTTGCCCCAGCGCTGTGCTGGTGGGCACGCACGATGGTGGCATCGATCATCGCGTACTCGTTGTCCGCATCTTGCGCCAAGGCTTCAAACAGGCGTTGCCATACACCCGTTCGGCTCCAACGCGAGTGCCGGGTATGCACGACGCGAAAATCGCCAAAGCGCGCTGGCAAATCACGCCAGGGGATGCCCGCGCGGTAGCGGTACAGCACGGCGTCAACGAACAGTCGGTTGTCCTTGGCTGTAGCGCCAGGCTGGCCGACCTGACCGGGCAGAAGGTTCTTGATGCGTTCCCATTGAGCATCAAGTAGGGCGTATCTTTTACTCACGGCCACCACATGGTCCAGGCTGGCCGACCTGACCGGGCAGAAGGTTCTTGATGCGTTCCCATTGAGCATCAAGTAGGGCGTATCTTTTACTCACGGCCACCACATGGGGCTGCAGCAGGCTCTTTCAACCATGTAGGGGCTTTGATTGATGACACGCCCTAGCGAAACCAGCTTTACGGGTGCGCTGGCCCTGCGCCGTGCCGGTTTCGTCGGCCGTGGGTAGGCACAGCGTTTGGCTCACTTGCATGTTTTCACCATGAACCGCCGTCTTGTCTTTTCCGCCCTGGGTTGCACGCTGGCCTTGGCGCCTCTGGCCGCCCGGGCGCTGCCCGCCGATGCCTCGGCCACGGCCCGGCAACTGGTGCGCTGGGCCACGGGCACGGCCGACCACCAGGGCCTGCCTTTTGCGGTGATCGACAAGCCCTGGGCCCGCATCCATGTGTTTTCGGCCCAGGGGCAGTGGCTGGGCAGTGCGCCGGTGCTGCTGGGCGCAGCGCGGGGCGACCGGTCGGCGCCCGACCTGGGCACGCGCCCGCTGGCGCAAATCCGGCCGGAGGAGCGCACCACGCCCGCAGGCCGTTTTGTGACCGAGCCGGGCCGCAACCTGCGCGGGGAAGACATTGTGTGGATCGACTACGACTCGGCCGTGTCGCTGCACCGGGTGCGCAGCGTGAGCGCTGCGGAGCGCCGCCACCAGCGCCTGGCCAGCGGCAGCGCACGCGACAAGCGCATCAGTTATGGCTGCGTGAATGCGCCCGAGGCGTTCTACAACCAGCACATCGCCCCGCTGTTCGGACAGGGGCCCGGCGTGGTCTATGTGCTGCCAGACACAGAGCCGTTTGCTACATTTTTTATAGCTGCAAGCGCTTATCCATAGCGCGGAGACGGCACTTTTTATTCAAATTTTTGCCCCATCCCGGGCGGCATGGGGTTTCAACCCGCCTTCTGCAACCTGAACACCGCGCGGCGCCCGCCCACCGTGAGCCCCTTGGCGTTGACGATGTGCGCAGAGCGCCGCCGCGCCAGGGCCTCGCGCTGGCCAGCGTCCAGCCAGCCGAGTTGGTCCATCACTTCCACGGCAGCGGCCACCTGGGCGACCATATTGCCGTCCATGATCTTGAGCGCAAAGGCCTCGCCCCGGCTGCGGCTGCCCACCACCTGCACGCCGTCAGCACCCGTCTTGGACACCCAGTCGCCCTGCCCCACCTGCATGAAATCCAGGTCGTGCCGCCCGGTGCCTGAACCCAGCTCGGGCCGCGCCACCATGGCGTCGGCCAGCGTGGTCAGGCTTTCGTGCAGGTCGGTGTCGGGCGCGCCACCGGCCAGCCGGGCATAGCCCCGCGCCAGGTGGGCCAGCGGCATGGCGTAGTTGGGCGCAGAGCAGCCGTCGATGCCCATGGCGAGCTGATCGGGGGCGAGCCCCACGGCCTGCGCCACGTGGTTGCGGATGGCCACCTGCAGCGGATGGGTGGGGTCCAGGTGATCCTCCAGCGGCAGCCCCTCCCGCACGCAATGCGCCACAAAACCCGCGTGTTTGCCGCTGCAGTTGTTGTGGCGTTCGTCGGGCACAAAACCCGGGGGCAATGTGCCCAGCCCCAGCTCGGCGAACAAGGGGCGGTGGCAGCCGCAGCGCAGCGCGTGGTAGTCCTGCCCCACGCTGGCCAGCATGCGGCTGGCCTGCTCCACATGCATGGGCTCGCCGTTGTGGCTGGCGCACAGCAGCGCCAGTTCGCCCTGTCCCCAGCCCTGCGCCCGGGCCCCGCCCGCCTGCATGAAGGGCAGCGCCTGGAACGCCTTGATGGTGGAGCGCGTGAAGGTGACGACATAAGGATCACCTACCTGCGCCAGCACCTGCCCCTGGCGGTTGGCAACGGCCACCGCGCCCCAGTGCTGGCACTCGGGCAGGCCGCCCCGGCTGACTTCGATCAACGGTACAAAACCCATGGCGATGATTCCTGGCTGCGGCCTTAGCGCGCGGTGGTGGGAGGGGTTGCGGGGGCCAGCGTCAGGCTGTGCGCCCAGCGCGCGGGCTGGCGCTGCAGGGCGCGGTAGCCGGTGTCGGCCCAGGTGGTGCTCATGTCGCGGTAGCGCGGCGAAAACACCAGGCCGCTCTGGCCCGTCTGGTAGATGAAGCGCGACTGTTCCAGGTCGCCCAGGTCGTATACCGCGCGCAGCGAGGCGGCATGGCGGTTCACATACGGGCCCTTGGCCTCGCCCGCGTTGTACTGGCCCACGTTCACGGTGTACGAGTCTCCGTGCGATGGCACGCTCACGTCAAAGAAGCGTGCGAGCGCAGGCACGTTGCCAAAAGGCCGGTGCACGCTGAGCGCGGGGTGCGCGGCGCCCCAACGCCACTGGGCAGGGTCTGCGCCGTAGGCGGCCTGCAGGCGGTCGAGCGCACGGCCCAGGGCGGCGGCGGATTGCTCTGCGCAGGTCGCGGGCTGGCACCACCAGCTGTCGTTGCGCTCCAGGATGCCTTCGATGGCCGCGCGGTAGTCGCGCTTGCCGTAGGTGGCCTTGAAGCGGCCTTCGCCAATGCGCGGAATGATGAGGCCCCGCGCCAGCTCGTCCGTCCAGGCCACAAAGATCAGCGGCGCGGCGCGGCCCGCGTCCATCACGCCGTCAAAGCCCTGCAGCTCCTTCTGCGCAGCGGCGGCCAGCGGGTGCGCAGGCTGCGCCTGCTGCAGGTGCGGCAGCAGGCGCCGCGTGGCGAGCGATGCCACATCGCGGTGGATGGCCTGCATGCTGGCCGCGTCGTGCTTGGGGGTGGCCTCGATGAGCTGTGCGATGCGCTCGTAGCGGTAGGGCAAGGCCCAGTCCTGCGTGAGGAAGTGGGGGTAGCCGGGGGCCGTCACGCGCTGGTTGGCGGTGGCGACCCAGCCTCGGTCGCCGCGATCTTCTGGGGTCTGTTCGTAGGGCAGCCAGCCCTTCCAGTCGTAGCGCGCATCCCAGCCGGGTGATGGCGCCACGCCCCGGATGTCGTTGGCCGCATCGCGCACCGGCACCCGGCCAGCGGCCTTGAAGCGGATGTTGCCCTGGTCGTCGGCCGCCACCACGCTCTGCATGGGCGAGTGGTAGTGGGCCAGGCCCGCAAAGAGTTCGTCCACGCTCTTGGACTGGTTGGTCTTGAAGCCTGCCAGCACGGTCTGGTTGTCGTCATCCAGCGCGCTCCAGCGCAGCGCCAGCACGTATTTGCCCAGGTCCAGCACCTCGGCGTGCGACTTCTGCACGTCGCTGAGCACCGGTCCGTGCCGGGTGCTGCGGAGTTGCATCACCACATCGGCCTCGCCCTTGACGCGGATGGTCTCCTTGCGCACGGTGAACGGCGCCCAGCCCTCGGGTGTGCGGTATTGCGTGGCATCGGCCGGGTTGATCTGCTCCAGGTACAGGTCTTGCACATCCGGGCCGGTGTTGGTGAAGCCCCAGGCCACCTTGTCGGTGCGGCCCAGCACCACAAAGGGCAGGCCCGGCAAAGTGGCGCCCACGGCGTCAATGGCGGCAATGGGCGTGCCGTCCGACGCTTGCCCTGCGGGCGCTTGCAGCCCGGCGAAGTACCAGATGGCCGGGGCCGAGAGGCCCAGGTGTGGGTCGTTGGCGAGCAGGGGTTTGCCGCTCACGGTGCGCGAGCCCGCCAGCACCCAGTTGTTGCTGCCCTTGCCCTCGTTGGTGCCCGCATTGCGGGTCAGCTCGTCGGCCCATGCCAGCATGCCGGTGCTGATCTGGCGGGCCAGCGGGCCCTCTGGCTTGCGGCTCACCACATCCGCTGTGCTGCCCTGCGCTGCCGCAGTGGAGCCCGCATCGGCCGCGCGGTACACGCCCAGCTGGCGGTACAGCGCTGCCAGATCGGCCGAAGCGGCGGGCTTTTCGCCAGGATAAGGCGGCATCAGCTGCCACAGGCGGTCGGTGTCGAGCGTGCGCGCCACCGACAGGCGCGCAAATTCGGTGCCCCAGTTGCCGCCCAGGTCCAGCGCCATCATCAGCGCCCAGCCCACGCTATCTTCAGGCTCCCACACCGCGCCCTGCGCGCCACCGGGCTGCACGCCCAGCACATGGAACTCGGGCGGCAGCGCCTGCGGGCGGTTTTTATGGAAGGCGTGGATGCCCTGGCTGTAGGCCTGCAGCGCATCCTTGGCGTATTGGGGCAGACCTGCGTACTGGCGCTTGGCCACGCCCATGATGTCGAGCGCACGCATGAGCTTGTCGGTCTCGACCGTGGCGGAGCCAAACACCTCGGACAACTCGCCGTGCATGACCCGGCGGTTGAATTCAAGCTGCCAGGTGCGTTCCTGTGCATGCACGTAGCCCATGGCAAACCAGGCGTCCTGCGGGGTCTGTGCGCGCACATGGGTCACGTCTGACGGGTCGCGCTGCACACGCACGGCGTCGCGCAGCCCCGGCACCTGCAGCGTGCCATCCACCACCGCAAAGCTGCGCTGCACATACACCGCCGCCCCCGTGCCCACCAGCAGTGCCGCCACCACCAGCCCGACGGCCGTCCGCTTCATCCACGCCATGTCTTGTGTCTCCTGTTGTTGTGTTGTGTCGCCTGGGTGCTAAGCCGCACACCAGTTGGGGCGCCTGCGGGCCTGCAACCCACGGCCCAGGCCTGCAGCGGGCAAAACGATCAGCCCAGGTGCACGCTGGTGCCGACCACCTGAAAGTTCATGACCGGCGCGCTGGGTTCGGTAAAAGGCACGCCCAGCGCTATCTGCCCGGTGCCGTGCAGGATGCAGGCATCGCGGCGCAGCCGCACGGGCGAGTCGCTGCCTTCAAAACGCACCCAGGTTCCAAAGCTGCTCATGTCGGTGAGCACAAAACCGCTGTTGCGCCAGTCGATGCGTGCATGCAGGCGCGACACCCGGGGGTCGTTGATGCACAGCTGCGCATGGTTGGCACGCCCCACGTGCACGGGGGCATCCGACGAGGTGAACGACATGTTCACGCCATGCCATGAAAACTGGATCTGCCCCAGGATCGGGTCCACCGGGGCAAAACTGCTGATCAGCGCGGCCTGCATGGTGAGGGAGTCCGGCGCCTCGTCCTCGCGCCACTCGACGTGGTAGAGCATGAGCGCCTCGGCCTTGCCCCGGATTTCCATGAGGCCCAGCTTGCGGTACCAGGCATCGGGGGCGGTGCCTGCCAGCAGCACGGTGGTCTCGGTGGCCCAGATTTCGGCGGGCCCGGCCCGCTCGCACAGGCGGGAGGCCACGTTGACCGCATCGCCATAACAATCGCCGTCCACGTCCACCACCTCACCACTGGCCACGCCCACGCGGATGTCCATGCGCAGCGGCTGTGGCCAGCGGCCCAGCCGCTCGTGGTGCTGGCGCAGCATGGTGGCGGTGGCCGACACGGCGCCTGCCGCATCGCCAAAAATGCACAACACGCCGTCCCCCAGCTTTTTGACGACCCGACCACCATGCGCTTCGATGGTGTCGGCAATCCACTGGGTGACCTGGGTCACGGCCTCCGTGGCGCGCTCGTTGCCCAGCGTTTCGTACAACGAGGTACTGCCCGAAATGTCCGCGAAGACCACCGTTGACAGCACGCTCATGAACGATGACCTATTAGTAACATCATGTGAATCAGTTTAGTGCAAGCTCAACGAAGACGCACCCACTCAAGCGTCAACAATCCTGAGCCGGGTGTGGCGCCTCCACCAGCGCGCTCCAGGCTGCCCACCGCCGGGCACCTGATGGGGGCTGGAGAGCAACGCATGCGCCCTTTGCGCCCCATCCACACCACCTAAACCACCGCACTACCCAGTCGGCGTCAGGGCCTTGCAAGCAATCACGCCAAATACGTAAAAGTTCGCAACAAACGGGGGCGGCGTGTTGTCTTTATACAAAAACAGGAGCACCACCCTTGCGTCAATCCTCGCTCCCGCTTACTTTGACCGACTCTGTTACAAAAACCGTTGTGCGCCCCACCCATGCGCTGGAACAAACCCAATCTCCGCAACAACCTGCACGACCTGCTCGGCCGTGACAAGCCGTCTTCGACGGCCTGGGTGCGCGACCAGGGGCTGGAGGAAGTGCGACAGGCCATGTTGCAAGGCCTGATGGGCGTGTCGGGCTGCGAAGTGGCGCGCATGAACATGCGGCTGCGTTATGCGGGCGACATCGAGGCGCTGTGGTATCTGCGCACCGACCTGTTTGACACCCTGGTGCCCTTGCGGGGCGAGGCCGTTGCCCAGAAGGTGCTGGACCACGTCACCCCCTTGTTCCAGGGGCAGTTGCCTTTGTCTCTGCGCGCCCCCCAGGTACCGCAAGAACCCCGGTTCCGGAATTTCTAAGCCAGGTAGCCCCTGGGCCACGCGCCCAGACCCAGCCTCAGCCCCCTTGCTTCAGTGCTGGTGCCCCCAGTAGATGAGCGCATCGCGCGCCTCCACCGACAGCGACACCGTCGCCCCCACCGGCAGCAGCACCTTGGTTTCGACATGCCCGAACGGCAGGTTTGTGAGCACCGGTGCCTTGATCTGGCTGCGCAGCCAGTCCACCACCGACTGCAGCTTGTAGCCCTTGTCGTGCGGCGCCAGCGTGAAGTTGGTGAACTGCCCCAGCACCACGGCCTTCTGCTGGGCCAGCACACCGGCGTGCAGCAGCTGGGTGAGCATGCGCTCGATGCGGTAGGGGTGCTCGTGCACGTCTTCGATGAACAGCACCCCGCCCTTGATCTGCGGCAGATACGGCGTGCCCACCAGCGAGGCCAGCACCGACAGGTTGCCACCCCACAAAGTGCCGCTTTTCACATACACATTGGGCACGGCGGGCTTGCCCGTGGTGGAGTGGGGCTTCTCGTTGTGCATGCGCCAGCCCGTGCCTTCGCCATGGCCGGTGAGCAGGTCGTCAAAGCAGGCTTCCATGATGTCGTCGGGCTCGCCCGCCACGCCAAAGTCGGCGCCCAGTGAGGGGCCCGCCCAGGTGGTGGCGCCGGTCTTGGCCAGCAGCGCGAGCTGGAAGGCGGTGAAGTCGCTCACGCCCACAAAGTGCATGCCCTTGTCGATCGCCTTGGCCACGGCCTTGTAGCGGATGCCCGGCAGGATGCGCGTGAGGCCGTAGCCCCCACGCGAGATCAGCGCCACGTCGGCACCGCTGGCGGCGGCGCGGTGGATGGCGGCCAGCCGCGTCTCGTCGTCGCCCGCAAAACGCGTGTGGGTGGCCAGCGCATCGGCATCCACCTCGACCTCATGGCCCAGGGCCTTGAGCCGTGCAATGCCGCGCTTGAAGGCCGCCTTGTCGCGCACGGCGCTGGAGGGCGAGTAGATGTAGATGTGCTTGGAACCGTGGTCGTGGTGGCACTGCGAATGGTCGTGATCGTGGTCGTGCAAAGCGCTCAGGCCCACCGGGGGCCTGCTCCGTCAAAAAGAGAGGTCTGGCGCCGTGTCAGCCGCTAGAGCTGCCGACACCAGGAAACGAGAAGTATTCCACAGCCCGCGCAGCGATCGCCTCGCCGTGCTCCTGCACAAAGTGGCCCGCATCCGGCAGTACCACGGGCTCGGGGCAGCCCTGGATGGTTTGCTGCAGCGCGCGCATGGTGGGCAGGCCCAGCACCGGGTCTTGGGCACCCACCACCATCAGGGTCTGGCCTTGCCACTGCTGCTGCCAGAAATCGCGGGCCGCGCGCGACAGGGCCGCGCCCGGGTCTTCGGTGGCGGCGGGCACGCGTTCGGGGAACGCGCGCAGCGCGGCACGGTAGCCTTTGTCCGGGAACGGCGCGTCGTAGGCCGCACATTCGGCCGGGCCCAGATGCGGGTTGCCGCGCGCCAGCAGGCGCCCTACCCCATACAGCGGCTTGTCGCGGCACATCGCACGCCAGTCCACAAACCCCTTTGGCAGGGGCGCGTCGCCCGTGGCCAGCAAGGTGTTCATCACCAGCACACCGTTGAACCGCTCGGGCATCGCCATGGGCAGCGTCAAGCCCAAAATGCCGCCCCAGTCCTGCACCACCAGCACCACGTTGCGCAAATCGAGCCTTTCAACCAGCTCCAGCAGCACCTGGCGGTGCCATTCGAACTGGTGGGCGCCCTCCTTCTTGGGCTTGTCGCTTTTGCCAAAGCCAATCAGGTCGGGCGCCACCACGCGGTCGCCTGCGGCCAGAAAGGCGGGCAGCATGCGGCGGTACAGGTAGCTCCAGGCCGGGTTGCCATGCAGGCACAGCCAGGTGCGGGGCGCCATCGCCGGGTCTGAGGGGCCCTCGTCCAGATAGTGCAAACGCAGGCCCGCCAGGCTGGGCAGGTCGCTGATGTACTGCGGCGCCCACGGGTAACCAGGCAAATCGGCAAACGCTGCATCGGGCGTGCGCAGCGCATCGTCGCGCAGCGGGTGGCGGGCCAGCGCCTCGGCGCGCTGCTGGCGGCGGCGCTGCGCAAAAAAGCTGCTCAGCAGACTGCCACATTCGTCGGCCAGCACGCCGCCCAGCACCTCGGTCTGGTGGTTGATCTCGGCATGGCCGAACAGGTTGAGCACCGAGCCTGCCGCGCCCGTCTTGGGCTCCACCGCGCCGTAGACGACGCGGGCCAGGCGCGCATGCAGCATGGCGCCGCTGCACATGGCGCAGGGCTCCAGCGTCACATACAGGCTGCAGCCGTCGAGCCGGTAGTTGCCCAGCTGCTGGGCTGCGGCACGCAGCGCCACGATTTCGGCGTGGGCCGTGGGGTCGTGGCCCTGCACCGGGGCATTGCGGCCCGTGGCAATCACCTGGCCGTCCTTCACCACGATGGCGCCCACGGGCACCTCGCCCGCCTGCGCGGCCGCCTGCGCCTCGGCCAGGGCCAGGCGCATCCAGTGGGTGTCGAGGGGTGCGCCTACCATTTCAATATTAATAGCAACAAAACGAATACAGTCGCGCGCAGACGGCCATTTTTATTCATTATTTGGCAGCATCCTCGGGCATGGGGCGTGCTTGCTGCATCAAACCTTCCATTTGCTGCTTGACCTGCTGCTGCATCTGCTGGCTTTGCTCGCGCACGGTGGCCGGAGGCGCCGAGGCGGGGGCGGCTCCGGGCGCCGTCTGCAGCGCGGGCACCGGGGCGCGCGTGGCCGACAACTGCTTCTTGGCCAACAGGCCCACGATGGCCAGCACCACGACCAGCCCGACCAATCCAAACACTGCGCGCATAAGCCTGCTCCTTGAAGGGCAACAACAGCCCTTGCACGCGACCGACTGTAAAGGCAAACCCCACACGCAAAAACGGCCGCACGTGGTGGCCGTCGGGTGCAGCGCAAAGGCCACAGAGGGGGTGAACTTTTGTAGCGAGCGGCTGCCAGGCTAGGCGGACGGAGCGCAGGAACCGGAACGTACTGCCTGTACGTGAGGATTCCGAGCACCGCCCAACGACGCATGGCGGCCGCGCAGTAGAAAGTTCTCCCCCTCTCAGTTCAGCGCCACGCGGCTGCCGTCCTTGAAGGTGTACAAGGTCACGGCGGGCGTCGTCAGCTCGCCCTTGGCCGTGAAGGCGATGTTGGCGGTCACGCCCTTGTATTCCGTCTTGGCCAGGAAGGGGGCGAACACCTTCGGGTCCACCGAGTTGGCGCGCTTCATCGCGTCGGCCAGCACCATGGCGGCGTCATACGCATAGGGGCTGTAGATCTGGAACTGGCCGGGGAACTTGGCGTCGTAGCGCTTCTTCCAGTCGGCGCCGCCCTGCATCTTGTCCACCGATGCGCCGCCCGTCGCGCAGGTCACGTTCTTCAGGGCCGGGGTCTTGCCCGACAGCTCGGGCAGCTTCTCGGTGCACAGCGCGTCACCGCCAAAATACTTCACGTTGCCCAGGCCCAGCTGCTCCATCTGGCGCAGCATGGGGCCAGCTTGCGCGTCCAGGCCGCCGTAGAAGATCGCGTCGGGCTTCTTGTTCTTGATGGCGGTGAGGATGGCCATGAAGTCGGTGGCCTTGTCGTTGGTGAACTCTTCTGCCACTACTTTCAGGCCCTTCTGTTGCGCGGTGGCCTTGAAGACCGAGGCCACGCCCTGGCCATAGGCCGTGCGGTCGTCGATGATGGCCACGCTCTTGAGCTTCTGGTGGTCGGCACCAAACAGCGCCAGCGCTGCGCCCAGCGCGTTGTCGTTGGCGATCAGGCGGAAGGTGGTCTTGTGGCCGGGCTTGGTCAGGTCGGGGTTGGAGGCCGATGCCGTGATGTGTGGCAGGTCGCACTTGGCGTAGATGGCCGATGCGGGGATGGACGTGCCCGACTGCAGGTGGCCCACCACGCCCGCCACCTTCTGGTCGCACAGCTTTTGGGCCACGGCGGTGGCTTGGCGCGGGTCGCCTGCGTCGTCTTCGGCCGCAATTTCAAACTTGATCTTCTTGCCGCCGATGACGAGGTTCTGGGCATTCAGGTCGTCAATGGCCAGGCGCACGCCGTTTTCCGTGTCCTTGCCAATGTGGGCAATGCCACCCGACACGGGGCCCGCGTGGGCGATCTTGACGGTCTGCACGTCTTGCGCAGAGGCCACGCTGGCGGCCAGCGCAACAGCGGTCAGGGCAGAAATGCGGAACAGGGGCGAGGAAGCAAAAGCGGGGCAAAACACGGTACGGAGTCTCCAGAATCAGTCAATGCAGGCATGTTGTGCACCGAGCTTGTACACAACAAGCCCGCATCCTAGCCATGCCAGCGGCCATTTGCCGCACTTGCTATGCAAACTTAGCAATTTGCTCCGGCATTAACCACGCTAATGAGTCCGGCGCCCACCGCCCGGCAAGGCACGCTGGGATAATCACGCCCCATGTCTCTCCTGCCCCACCAGCTCGAACTGCTCTCCCCCGCGCGCGACGCCGACATTGGCATCGAAGCCATCAACCACGGCGCCGATGCCGTCTACATCGGCGGGCCCGCGTTTGGCGCACGCGCCAGCGCGGGCAACGACATCCGCGACATCGAGCGCCTGGTGAAACACGCGCACCGCTTCAACAGCCGCATCTTTATCACGCTCAACACCATCCTGCGCGACGACGAGCTGGAGGCCGCGCGCCAGATGGCCTGGCAGGTGTACGAGGCGGGGGCCGACGCGCTCATCATCCAGGACATGGGCCTGCTGGCGCTTTCCGACATGCCGCCCATCCAGCTGCACGCCAGCACCCAGACCGACATCCGCACGCCCGAGAAGGCCCGCTTTCTGCAGGACGCAGGCCTCTCGCAGATCGTGCTGGCACGCGAGCTGACGGTGCAGCAGATCGCCGCCGTGCACAAGGCGCTGGGGCCGGTCGATGCTCCCGGCCGCGCCAACATCGAATTTTTCATCCACGGCGCGCTGTGCGTGGCCTACAGCGGCCAGTGCAACATCAGCCACGCGCAGACCGGCCGCAGCGCCAACCGGGGCGACTGCAGCCAGGCCTGCCGCCTGCCCTACCAGGTGACCGATGCGCAGGGCCGCTTCATTGCGCACGACAAGCATGTGCTGAGCATGAAGGACAACAACCAGAGCGACAACCTGCGCGCCCTCATCGACGCCGGTGTGCGCAGCTTCAAGATCGAAGGGCGCTACAAGGACATGGGCTATGTGAAGAACATCACGGCCCACTACCGCACGCTCATCGACGAGATTCTGGAAGAGCGCGAGAGCGCGGGGCGCCCGCTGTCGCGCTCGTCCAGCGGCAGCACCACCTTCACCTTCACGCCCGACCCGCTGCAGAACTTCAACCGCGAGTTCACTGACTACTTCGTGACCGGCCGTAAGGAAGACATTGGCGCGTTCGACACCCCCAAGAACCCGGGCCAGGCCATCGGCTGGGTGACCAAGGTGGGCCCCGACTTTGTGGAGCTGGAAGTGAGCGACCCCGCCACCGTGCTGCACAACGGCGACGGGCTTTGCTATTACGACCTGCACAAGGAGCTGGTGGGCATGGCCATCAACGTGGCCGAGCCCGTGTCGGCACGCAGCGTGGGCCAGTGGCGCGTGTATCCGAAAGACCCGATGGACGGCTTCAAGGACCTGCGCAAGGGCACCGAGATCAACCGCAACCGCGACATGGACTGGGTGCGCACGCTGGAGAAAAAGTCCAGCGAGCGCCGCATCGGCCTGTGGGCGCACCTGAGCGAAACGCCTTCGGGCTTCAGCCTGATGCTGACCGACGAGGACGGCAATGTGGGCTGTGCCGAGGTGCAGCAGCCGCACCAGAGCGCCACGGACGCCGCCAAGGCCGAAGCCAGCCTGCGCGAGCAACTGGGCCGGTTTGGCGCCACCATTTTTGCGCTGCACGACATTGCGCTGCAGCTCTCGCAGCCCTGGTTTGTGCCCGCCTCGGTGCTCAATGCCCTGCGCCGCGATGCGCTTGCCGACCTGGAAGCCAGCCGCGCCCGCAACTTCATGCGCCTGCAGCGCGCCACGCCGGTGGAGCCCCCCGCGCCCTACCCCGAGGACACGCTTTCCTTCCTGGGCAATGTGTTCAATCACAAGGCGCATGACTTCTATGTGCGCCACGGCGTGAAGGTGATCGATGCAGCCTACGAGGCGCACGAAGAGGAAGGCGAAGTCAGCCTCATGATCACCAAGCACTGCGTGCGCTTTTCCATGAGCCTGTGCCCCAAGCAGGCCAAGGGCGTGACGGGTGTGCAGGGCACCATCAAGGCCGAACCCTTGATGCTGATCAATGGCAAGGAGAAGCTGACCTTGCGCTTTGACTGCAAGCCCTGTGAAATGCACGTGGTGGGCAAGATCAAGCGCCAGGTGCTGAACCAGGCCACAGAGATCCCCCTGACCTTCTACAAAGCCCGGCCGCAGAACGCGCACTGATCCCCCGGCATGCGGCCGCACTCCAGAACGCCGCATGCCACCTGCCAACGCCCCCCACCTGCACCCCGCCGAGGCCGTCGCCCAGGCCCATGGCGTCAACCCTGACGCAGGCCTGCATGCCCACGAGGCCCAACGCCGCAGCGCCACCCATGGCGCCAACGAACTGGCCGCATCGCAAGACCGCCCCTGGTGGCGCCTGCTGGCCGACCAGTTCAAGGACTTCATGGTGCTGGTGCTGCTGGGCGCGGCGGTCATCTCTGGCCTGGTGGGCGAGGTCACCGACACGCTGGTGATCCTCGTTATCGTGGTGCTCAACGCCGTCATCGGTTTTGTGCAGGCCTGGCGCGCCGACCAGGCCATGGCCGCGCTGCGCCAGCTGGCAGCCGCCCATGCCACCGTACTGCGCGGCGGCGCCGTGCAGGTGGTGCCCGCCACGGTGCTGGTGCCCGGCGACATCGTGTTGCTGGAGGCGGGTAACCAGATTCCGGCCGATCTGCGGCTCATCGAGATTGCGCAGCTGCAGGTGGATGAATCTGCCCTGACGGGCGAATCCGTCACCGTGGCCAAGCAGACCGAGGCCCTGGCGGCCGAAGACGTGGGCGCGCTGGGCGATCGCACCAACATGGCCTTCAAGGGCACCACCGCCACCCATGGCCGCGCGCGCGGCCTGGTGGTGGCCACCGGCATGCACACCGAGCTGGGCAAGGTCGCCACGCTGCTCGACGCGGGCGACCGCAGCACGCCGCTGCAACTGCGCCTGGCGGCTTTTGGCAAGCGCCTGGCGATTGCGGTGCTGGGCATCTGCGCGGTGATCTTTGTGGTGGGCGTGCTGCGCGGCGAGGCACCGCTGCTCATGGCCCTCACCGCCATCAGCCTGGCCGTAGCCGCCATCCCCGAGGCGCTGCCCGCCGTGGTGACCGTGCTGCTGGCTCTGGGCGCACGCCGCATGGTGGCCGTGCATGCGCTGGTACGGCGGTTGCCGTCGGTGGAGACGCTGGGCTCCGTCACCACCATCTGCTCGGACAAGACCGGTACCCTCACGCAAAACCGCATGCATGCCGAGCTTCTGCTGGCCCAGGGCCTGCGCTGGGTGCCCGGCGACCCCTTGCCCGGTGCGGCCCACGCCGAGGCCCTGCGCGCCGCCGCGCTGTGCAACGATGCCACGCGACAGGCGAACACCGAGAGCGACGCCCCAGGCACCCAGTGGCTGGGCGACCCCACCGAAACCGCGCTGGTGCTGGCCGCCCACGCGGGCGGGCTGGACAAGGCCCAGCTCGACGCTGCCAGCCCCCGCGTGCAGGAGCAGCCCTTTGACTCCGACCGCAAGCGCATGACCACCTTCCACCGTGATGGGCACGGGTTTGTGGCCTACACCAAGGGCGCGCCCGAATCCGTGCTGCCCCGCTGCACCGCCCACTGGACGCCCGAAGGCGCTGCCGCACTCGATACCGCCCAGGTCCTCGCCACCGCCCAGCAGCTCGCCGCCCAGGGCCTGCGCGTGCTGGCACTGGCCCGCCGCAGCCACGCCCGCCTGCCCGACACCAACGACATCGACGCAGTAGAAAACCAGCTGGAGCTGCTGGGCCTGATCGCCCTCATCGACCCACCGCGTTCTGAGGCCCAGGCCGCAGTGCGCGACTGCATCAGCGCGGGCATCACCCCGGTGATGATTACCGGCGACCACCCCGCCACCGCACGCGCCATTGCGCACCGCCTGGGCATTGTGAAGAGCAGCGAAGCCCCCGTGCTCACCGGCGCCGACCTGGCCACGCTGGACGATGCCGCGCTGCGCGCCCGCGTGGAGCAGGTGCAGGTCTACGCCCGCGTGGACCCGGCGCAGAAGATTCGCATCGTCGAAGCGCTGCAGGCCCAGGGCCACTTTGTGGCCATGACAGGCGACGGCGTGAACGACGCCCCGGCACTCAAGCGCGCCGACATCGGCGTGGCCATGGGCCAGGGCGGCACCGACGTGGCGCGCGAGGCATCCAGCCTGGTGCTGCTGGACGACAACTTCGCCACCATCGTTGCAGCCGTGCGCGAAGGCCGCCGCATCTACGACAACATCCGCAAGTTTGTGCGCTACGCGATGACGGGCAACTCGGGCGAGATCTGGACCATCTTCCTGGCGCCGCTGCTGCTGTTGCCCATTCCGCTGCTGCCCATCCACATCCTGTGGGTCAACCTGGTCACTGACGGCCTGCCGGGCCTGGCGCTGGCGGCCGAGCCGGCCGAGCGCGGCATCATGCAGCGCCCACCCCGCGCACCGCGCGAGAGCCTGTTTGCGCACGGCATGTGGCAGCACATTCTGGGCGTGGGTCTGCTCATTGGCGGGCTGTGCCTGGCCGTGCAGGCCTGGGCGCTGCACACCGGCCATGCGCACTGGCAGACCATGGTGTTCACCGTGCTCACGCTGGCGCAGATGGCGCATGTGATTGCTATCCGCTCCGAATCCGAACCCATCTGGCGCCTGGGGCTGCTGAGCAACCGCCCGCTGCTCTACGCCGTGCTGCTCACCTTTGCGCTGCAGATGGCGACCATCTATGTGCCCTGGCTCAACCCCATCTTCCGCACCGAGCCGCTGAGCCTGGGCGAGCTGGCGCTGTGTATTGGTGCCGCGCTGGTGGTACTGGTGGTGGTCGAAGTGGAAAAGGCCTGGCGGCGCAGCCAGCAGGCAGGCCGCACAGCCCCTGAGCCCGCCGCCAGTGCCATAGACGAGCCCACTGCATAGATGGGCCCATGGCGCACAAGAACCTCATAAGTACATAGCCAACGATTCGATGACGCCGGGGGCCTCCGGTGCCAGAATGGCCCGCGCCATCGGCACATCGCGCAACGCCCAACCATGGGTGGAGGCCGATTGCCCCACTCCCTTCCCTTCAACGAAAGAGACAAGCTTCATGAAAATCGAGACCCTGGCCGTACACGCAGGCTACAGCCCCGACCCCACCACCAAGGCCGTTGCAGTGCCCATCTACCAGACGGTGGCCTACGCGTTTGACAGCGCCCAGCATGGCGCGGATTTGTTTGACCTGAAGGTGCCGGGCAACATCTACACCCGCATCATGAACCCCACCACCGACGTGCTCGAAAAGCGCGTCGCGGCGCTCGAAGGCGGCATTGCCGCGCTGGCCGTGGCCTCGGGCATGGCCGCCATCACCTACGCCATCCAGACCATTGCCGAGGCGGGCGACAACATCGTGTCCGCCAGCACGCTGTATGGCGGCACCTACAACCTGTTTGCCCACACGCTGCCCCAGCAGGGCATCACCACCCGCTTTGCCGACCCGCGCGATCCGGCCAGCTTTGCGCAGCACATTGATGCGCGCACCAAGGCGATCTTCATCGAGTCCATCGGCAACCCGCTGGGCAACGTGACCGACATCGCGGCCATCGCCAAGGTGGCGCATGACCACGGCGTGCCGCTGATCGTGGACAACACCGTGCCCAGCCCCTACCTGCTGCGGCCCATCGAGCACGGCGCCGACATCGTGGTGCATTCGCTCACCAAGTACCTGGGCGGCCACGGCAACAGCGTGGGCGGCGCGATTGTGGACAGCGGCAAGTTCCCGTGGGCCGAGCACAAGGCGCGCTTCCCGCGCCTGAACGAGCCCGATGTGAGCTACCACGGTGTGGTCTACACCGAGGCCCTGGGCCCCGCCGCCTTCATTGGCCGCGCGCGCGTGGTGCCGCTGCGCAATACCGGCGCGGCACTGTCGCCGCAAAGCGCCTTCCTGATCCTGCAAGGCATCGAGACCCTGGCCCTGCGCATGGACCGCATCTGCGACAACACACTGGCCCTGGCCAAATACCTGCAAAGCCACCCCAAGGTGGAATGGGTGCGCTACGCGGGCCTGCCGGACCACCCCGACCACGCGCTGGTGCAGCGCCAGTCGGGCGGCAAGGCTTCGGGCATTTTGAGCTTTGGCCTCAAGAGCACCGACGCCGACCCGCGTGCGGCCGGGGCGCGTTTCCTCGACGCGCTGCAGCTCTTCACGCGCCTCGTCAACATCGGCGATGCGAAGTCGCTGGCCACACACCCGGCATCCACCACCCACCGCCAGCTCAACCCCGAAGAGCTGGCCAAGGCGGGTGTGAGCGAGAGCATGGTGCGCCTGTCGGTGGGCATCGAGCACATCGACGACCTGCGGGCCGACCTGGTGCAGGCACTCGACGCCGTCTGAGCCTTCGGCAACAGCCGGCGCAGGTTGCGGGATACTGGAGGGCCTGCCCCGCAGATCGCGGGGTGCCCTGATTCAAGATCGCCATGTCCCGCCTATCCCCTCTTGCTCCGGTCACGCTCGGCCTGCTGATTCTCGTCGGCTGCAGCTCCACACCCTCCATCCCGCCGCGCGGAGCGGATGTGACCGATTCCCACGTCGCCAGTTTCCGCCAGAAGGAGGACGAGCAACTGCTGCAAAAGCAGGTGTCACCTCCGCTGGATGCGCCTTTGTCGCTGCTGGAAGCACCGCTGCCGCGCTACCCGTCCTTCCTGCTGAATGACACCTCATCCAAAGCACGCGGCGATGTGACGGTGTCGTTCGAGATCATGCCCAGCGGGCTGGTCGGCACCGTTCGCGTGCTGTCCGGCACAGGGGACGATGCCCTGCACAAGCCGGCAATCGATGCGGTGCGCCGCTGGAAATTTGCGCCGCTGCTACGCAACGGGGAACCCGCCCGCCTGGTCCTGCAGCACACCTTCCGCATGGAACCTGAGCGCGTCAGATAGCGCGGTAACGCCACTCATGCGTCACGCGCCAGCCGCAGCCCGCTGTATTGCCAGCGTGCAGTGGCAGGAAAAAAGTTGCGGTAGCTGCTGCGCGCATGCCCCGGCGGCGTAGCGCACGAACTGCCGCGCAGCACGTACTGGTTGACCATGAACTTGCCGTTGTATTCGCCCACCGCGCCTTCGGCCGGGCGAAAACCGGGGTAGGCGGCGTAGCTCGACTGCGTCCATTGCCAGGCGGTGCCAAACAGCTGCTCCAGCCCAGGGCCGCCACTGGGTGCCAGCTGCGCGGCGTGTTCCCATTCGGCCTCGGTGGGCAGGCGTGCGCCCGCCCAGCGGGCATAGGCATCGGCCTCGTAGTACGACAGGTGCAACACCGGCAGCGCCGCCTGCACTGGCTGCAGGCCCGCCAGCGTGAACACCTGCCAGGGGCCGTCGCCACCCGGGCGGTGCCAGTACAGCGGGTGCTCCAGCCCCTGGGCCACACGCCAGTCCCAGCCTTCGGCCAGCCAGTGGGCGGGCTGCTGGTAACCCCCGGTCTGCACAAACGCCAGCCACTCCCCACAGGTCACCAGCCGCGAGGCCAGTGCATATGGCGCGAGGTAGCAGCGGTGGCGCGGGCTTTCGTTGTCGAAGGCAAAACCGGCGCCACCGTGGCCAATGTCCACCAGCCCCCCTTCCAGCGGCACCCAAGCTGAGGGCGCGACGGCGGGGGCAATGATGGGGTCGCCCACGCAGGTGGCGACATCACCATAGGCCGGGAAGGTGGGGTTGCACGACAGCAGGTGCTTGATGTCGGTGAGCAGCAGCTCCTGGTGCTGCTGCTCGTGCTGCAGGCCCAGCTCGACCAGAGCGCGCAGCGCGTCGATTTGCAGCACGGTGGGCATGAGCCGCGCCATGCGCTGGTCCACATTGGCGCGGTAGGCCAGCACCTCGGCCAGCGGCGGCCGCGTGAGCAGGCCCCGCTGCGGGCGCGGGTGCTTCGCCCCCACACCGTTGTAGTAGGAGTTGAACAGCACTCGGAACGCGGGGTTGAACGGCGCAAACCCCGGCTCGTTCGGCTCCAGCACAAAGGTCTCGAAGAACCAGGTGGTGTGCGCCAGGTGCCACTTGGCGGGGCTGGCATCGGGCATGGACTGCGCGCCGCAGTCCTCGGCCGACAGGGGAGCGACCAGGGCCTGGGTGTGATTGCGCACAGCCATGTAGCGGGGCAGCAGCCCGGTGATCGACGAGCCAAAGTCCATGTTGGTCATACAAAACCCTTCAGGGCCTGGCGTGCACCACGGCAAACCAGCCCCGGTCGTCGGTCCATGCCTGGGCCTGCGAGAACCCGGCGCGCTCCAGCATGTCGGTGAACACGCGCAGGGGGTACTTGTAGCTGTTCTCGGTGTGGATGCGCTCGCCCTGGTCAAAGCGGCGGCCGCCACCGGGCCATTGCACGTCGAAGTCCGCCATGGCCTCCAGGTGCATTTCGATGCGCGACGCGCCCTGGTTGAAAAATGCGCGGTGCTGCCACTGCTCCACGTCAAAGTTGCTGCCGATGAGCCGGTTCACATGCCGCAGCACATTGCGGTTGAAGGCAGCCGTCACGCCCGCCGCGTCGTCGTAGGCGGCTTCGAGCACGTCCACGTCCTTGGGCAGGTCGATGCCAATCAGCAGGCCACCGTCGTCGTCGATCAGCTCGCGCATGTGGGCCAGCAGGTCGAGCGCGTGGGGCGGGTCAAAGTTGCCGATGGACGAGCCGGGATAGAACACCAGCCGCCCGGTGCGCGGAATGTCGTCGGGCAGGGCCACGCCCTGCGTCATGTCGCCGCCCACGGCCCGCGCATCGAGGCCGGGGAAGTCGTCGCGCAGGCCCTGCACCGCCGCCTGCAAAAAGTCGGCAGAAATATCCACCCCCACAAAACACGCAGGCCGCACCAGCCGGCACAGGGTGCGGGCCTTCTGGCAGTTGCCCGCGCCCAGCTCGACCAGCGTGCGCCCCACGCCCACGGCGCGCGCGATGTCGGCCGCATGCTGGTGCATGAGCGCGGTTTCGGTGCGGGTGGGGTAGTACTCGGGCAGGCGGGTGATTTCCTCGAACAGGCGGGAGCCGTGCTGGTCGTAGAAGTATTTGGGCGAAATGCTCGCGGGCCGCTGGTTCAGGCCACGTGTGATGTCGTCGGTGGGGCTGGGCAAAGGCATGGGTAGTGTCGAGGCGTCTCACGCGGCGCACATGCGCCGCTGGTTCATCCAGCAGAACGGCCCCGGGGCCCTGTGGGCTCCCGCAGACCATCCCGCACCCGGGCGGAGGCGCCAAACAATCACCCCTACCGCCAGCGGGCCATTGTGCGCCGCCTGGATGACATTGTGTGCATGCCATTTCTGCCGCAGCCCACGCCTGGCACGGTGCTCCACTGCCATTTTTGTGGGCACTTTCGGCCGGGGCACCGCTCCAACGCCGCTCTGCCCACCTTTTTGCAGGAGTGCCCCATGCCCGTCCACACCGGTTCAACGCCATCCAGCCCCCGCCCCGCCCCAGCCGCAGTGCCCACCCGGCGGCGCCTGCTGCGGCAGGGGCTGTGGGGCAGCGCCCTGGTGGTGGCCCCAGCCCTGGTGCCCGCCGCCTTGGCGCAAGGGGCCTTGACCCCCACGCCGCGCCAGACCGAGGGGCCGTACTACCCGGTCCGGTTTCCGTCGGACAGCGATGGCGACCTGCTGCGCAACGGCCTGATGCGCTATGTGGACGGCCAGCCCGTGTGGGTGGAGGGCCGGGTCACCGACATGCAGGGCGTGCCCCTGGCGGGTGGCACGGTCGAGATCTGGCAGTGCGATGCAGACGGCCACTACCACCACCCCGGCGACGGTAACAAGGCTGCCCCGGCCTTCCAGGGCTTTGGCCGCGTGGTGCTGGGCCGCGACGGGCGCTACCGCTTTCGCACCATCCGGCCCGCGCCTTACACGGGGCGCACGCCCCACATCCACTTCAAGGTGCGCCTGCCCGATCGCGAGTTGCTGACCACGCAAATGTATGTGGCGGGCAACCCGGGCAACACGAGCGACTTCCTCTGGAGCCGCCTGAGCGCGGCGGAGCGAGCAGCCCTCACGGTGCCGTTTGCGCCATCGGCCGATGGCGTGCGGGCCGAGTTTGCGCTGGTGGTGCAGGCCTGAGTGGCCGCCAATCGCCACCACCCGCCACAATCCACCACCCCTTCTGCTCCGCTCACCTGCTCCACCGCATGGATTCCGTCACCCAACTCGTTCTGGGCTCCGCCGTCAGCATCGCCACCTTAGGCCGCCGCACCGCCGTGTGGAAGGCCGCGCTCTGGGGCGGCATTGCCGGCACGCTGCCCGACCTGGACGCGCTCATCGACCATGGCGACGCCATCCTCAACATGGTGCTGCACCGCTCGGAGAGCCATGCCCTGCTCTACCTCACCCTGCTGTCGGCGCCGCTGGCCTGGCTGGTGTCGCGCCTGCACCGGGAGCCGGGCCTGTTCACCCGCTGGTGGCTGGCCCTGTGGCTGGCGCTGATCACCCACCCCTTGCTCGACTGGATGACGGTGTACGGCACGCAACTGCTGCTGCCGTTCACCCACACGCCGTATGCCGTGGGCAGCGTGTTCATCATCGACCCGCTTTACACCCTGCCGCTGCTGATGGGCGTGCTGCTGGCGCTGCTGATGCGCCACGGGCGGGGCATTGGCTGGGTGCGCGCCGGGCTGGTGCTGAGCACGGCCTACCTGGGCTGGAGCGTGGCCGCGCAGCAAATGGCCACCCAGCGGTTTCTGGCGCACGCCCCGGTGCCGCAGCTGGCGCCCGGCAAACTACTGGTCACACCCGCACCCTTCAACACCCTGCTGTGGCGCGCCGTGGCTGTGACGCCCACGCACTACTACGAGGGCTACTACGGGCTGCTGGACGGCGACCGCCCCGTGCGCTGGACCGCCCACGAACGCGGGGAGGCCCTGTACGCGCGCTACCAGGGCAACGCGCTGGTGGACCGCGTGGCCCGCTTCAGCCACGGTTTCTTCAAGATGAGCGAGGCCGGGGGCGAGGTCTTCATCACCGACCTGCGCATGGGCAACGAGCCCACCTACACCTTTCACTTCAACCTGGGCAGCCCGGCAGAGATGGCCCTGGGTCAGCGCCCCACCACCCAGCAGTGGCAGCGGCCCGACCTGACCACCGCCCTGCCCTGGCTGTGGGCGCGCATGGGCGGAGCCGATGTGGTGCTGGCCCCACCGCAGGCCGCGCGCGGGCAGCCGTAGGGGCCCCAGCGCTCGGAAGCGCAGGTGTACTGCCCCAAATTGCGGCATCTGTGCCTTGTGACGGGGCGGCCTGCGGCCTACGCTGGGCCCATCCTTCCCGACCACACCACGCCATGCCCTCCATGCCCCGCCACCGCACTGGCAGCCACAAGAATCGGTGGCCCAGCGGCACCAGCGGCACCAGCGCCACCCTCGGCAACGTCAAACCCGGCCCGGGCTGCGGGGTGGTCACATGACGCTCGCCACCCTGCTGGTCTTCGCGCTGGTGGCGCTGGTGGCCATTGCCACGCCGGGCCCCACGGTGCTGCTGGCGCTGACCAATGGCGCGCGCTACGGCGTGCGCCGGGCCCTGCCGGGCATGCTGGGTGCGGTCACGTCCGACTTCGTGCTTGTGGGCGCCGTGGCGCTGGGCCTGGGCGCACTGCTGGCCGCGTCGGAGTTCTGGTTCTCGGTGGTGAAGTGGCTGGGCGCGGCCTACCTGGCCTGGCTGGGGTGGCGGCTGCTGCGCTCACAAGGGGGGCTGGATGTTGCATCCGCAGGAGGTGACCCGGGCGCTGTGGGGACGGCAGCCACGCCACGCAGCATCTTCCTGCGCTCGTTTCTGGTGGCGCTCACAAATCCCAAGGGCTATCTCTTCTGCTCGGCGCTGTTGCCGCAGTTCATCAACGCCAACGCACCACAGTGGCCACAGTACGCGGCCATTGCGGTGGTGTTTGCCAGCCTCGATGCGGTGGTGATGCTGGCCTATGCGCTGGTCGGTGCACGTGCCATCCGGCTGCTGCACCGCCGCGCAGTGCGGTGGCTGGACCGCTGCTGCGGGGGCGCATTGCTGGCGCTGGCCGCCTCACTGGCGTTGTACCGCCGCAATGTGGGCTGACCAGCGCCGCCGCAAAGGCGCTTGCCGGGCGCTGCCCGCCATCACCAGGGTGATGGCGGACGGCACCTCAGAAGCGCCAACCCAGACCCACGCCCACCAGAACAGGGTCTACCTTGAAGGTGCCCAGCTTGGCACCACCCGCAGTCACATCGGTCTTGATGAAGACCTTCTTCACGTCAAAGTTGAGGTACAGGTTCTTGGCCAGCGGGATGTCCACACCCACCTGCAGCGCGGGGCCAAAGCTGTTGCGGTCGATGTTCACACCGGCGGGCAGGTTCACACTGGAGAAACGCGTGTAGTTCAGGCCCGCGCCCACATAGGGCTTGAAGCCGGGGGCATCAAAGTGGTACTGCGCCAGCAGTGTCGGTGGCAGGTGCTTGAGCGTGCCGATGGCTGCGCCACCGGCGCTGAGCGTGTGCTTTTGCGGCACCGTGAGGATCAGCTCGGCCGCGATGTTCTTGTTGAAGAAGTACGTGATATCGACTTCAGGAATCGCCTTGTTGTTGACCGTGAGGCCCAGGGGCGTGCTGTCCTTGTTGGCGCTGTCCAGGTGCACCGCACGTGCACGGACCATCCAGGGGCCTTCAGCCTGTTGCGCCAGGGCAGCGCCGGAAGACAGGACACACAGGGCAGCTACAGCCAGCAGGTTCTTTTTCATGGTGATTTCGCATCGGTTGGACGGGGACGACCCCCGTGCATGTATTGAACCGCTGCGCCTGCCCACCGGCCTTGCCCTAACTCAAGGCCTTGGTACTAACCCTTAGACTTACATCAAGGCATACCCATTCTTAGAACGTGTTTACGATCTTTGCAGGGCCGCGCAAGTACCTTGCCGGGATGGGATGCAAGGCGCGGGGTGCAGTGGATAGCTTGGCTATCCACAAGCGCCGCAACGCTGCAGACAGCCCGGCAAGGCACTTGCCCGAAGGGTTGGGGCGAAATCGGGCGATTGGACGCCTCGACTGCTTGCATGGGCACGAGCCCATGCGGCGCATCCGAAGCATCCACTCATCCCGATTGCGCCCCAACGCGGCCCCGAAAAGATCGTAAACACGTTCTTACGCTGTGGACTTGCCGCGCAGGCGCTGCACCAGCGTGACACCGGCCAGCACCAGCCCCCCGGCCACAATGCCCACCACGGCGTTGAGCAGGTTCTCGGCCACCACCTTCCACACCCCGCCTGCGGGCCACTGGCCTGCTGCGTTGGCTGCGGCCTCGACGGCATGGTGCAGGGCAGGCACTCCGTGCACCAGAATGCCGCCGCCCACCAGGAACATCGCCGCCGTGCCCGCCACGGACAGGCCCTTCATCAGCCAGGGCGCCGCCCGCACAATGCCCGCCCCCAGTGCCCGCGCCGTGCTGCTGGCCTTGTTGCTGAGCCACAGGCCCAGGTCATCGAGCTTGACGATGCCCGCCACCAGGCCATACACGCCGATGGTCATGATGATGGCGATGCCCGACAGCACGGCCACTTGCTGCGCGAAGGGCGCGGTGGCCACGGTGCCCAGGGTGATGGCAATGATTTCGGCCGACAGGATGAAGTCGGTGCGCACCGCGCCTTTGATCTTGTCTTTTTCAAACGCCACCAGATCCACGGCCGGGTTGGCGTTGGCCTTGGCATGGCTTTCGTGTCCGGCAGCGTCTTCGTGCGGTGCATGCAGCAGCTTGTGAGCCACCTTCTCAAAGCCCTCGAAACACAAGAACGCCCCGCCAATCATGAGCAGCGGGGTCACCGCCCAGGGCGCAAACGCGCTGATGAGCAGCGCAGCGGGCACCAGGATGACCTTGTTGATCATCGAGCCCTTGGCCACGGCCCACACCACAGGGATCTCGCGCTCGGCGCGCACGCCGGTGACCTGCTGGGCGTTGAGCGCCAGGTCGTCCCCCAGCACCCCCGCCGTCTTCTGGGCTGCCACCTTGGTCATCACAGACACATCGTCGGCCATGGCCGCACTCTTCTTGGCAGCCACTTTGGTCATCACGGCCACGTCGTCCAGAATGGTGGCGATATCGTCGAGCAGGGCAAGCAGGCTGCCAGAGGCCATGGGAGGTCCTTGGAATGGATGAAAAGCGCAGACTATAGCAATGACCCGCGTCAATCCTGCTCATACTGCCGCCCCATGAAAAACGGGGCCGCAGCCCCGTTCCCAGTCACGCGTGCTGCCTAAACGGCAGGCAGGGTCAGCCGACCCACTTGCGCGCATTGCGCCAGATGCGCATCCAGCCGCTGTACTGCGCCTGGTCTTCGCTGGTCCAGCTCATCTGCACGTTGCGGAACACGCGCTCGGGGTGCGGCATCATGGCGGTGAAGCGGCCGTCGGCCGTGGTCACCGCCGTCAGGCCACCGGCACTGCCGTTGGGGTTGAACGGATACTGCTCGGTCGCGCGGCCCTGGTTGTCCACATAGCGCATGGCGGCAATGGCCTTGTCGGCGTTGCCCCGGTACTTGAAATTGGCATAGCCCTCGCCGTGTGCCACCGCAATCGGCAGGCGGCTGCCCGCCATGCCTTGCAGGAACAGGCTGGGCGATTCGAGCACCTCCACCAGCGACAGGCGGGCCTCGAAGCGTTCGCTCTGGTTGGTGGTGAAGCGCGGCCAGTCTTGTGCGCCGGGGATGATGTCAGCCAGCTCGGCAAACATCTGGCAGCCGTTGCACACGCCCAGGCCGAACGTGTCGGTACGACCAAAGAAGCCCTGGAACTGCGCGGCCAGCACCGGGTTAAAGGTGATGGAACGCGCCCAGCCAATGCCAGCGCCCAGCGTGTCGCCGTAGCTGAAGCCGCCGCAGGCGACCACGCCCTTGAAGTCTTCGAGCTTGACGCGGCCGGTCTGCAGGTCCGTCATGTGCACGTCGTAGGCCTCGAAACCCGCCTCGGTAAAGGCGTAGGCCATTTCGATGTGCGAGTTCACGCCCTGCTCGCGCAGGATGGCGACCTTGGGTTTGGCCAGATTCAGGTACGGCGCCGCCACGTTGTCGGCCGCATCGAACGTGAGGTGCACGTGCAAACCCGGGTCGGTGGGCTCGCCCGCTGCCGCGTGCTCGGCGTCGGCGTTGGCAGGGTTGTCGCGCTGCTGGCAGATCTTCCAGCTCACCGCATCCCACACCTGGTGCAGATCGGCCAACGGGGCACTGAACACGGCCTTGGCATCGCGCCAGACTTGCAGCTCGCCCTTGCCCGCGTCGATTTCGGACGATGTTGGGCGCGTCTTGCCCACAAAGTGGCTGAACTTGGACAGGCCATGTTCGCGCAGCACTTGCATCACGTCGTTGCGCTCGCTGGTCTTGACCTGCAGCAGCACACCCAGCTCTTCGTTGAACAGGGCCTTGAGTGTGAGTTCTTCGCGGCGGGCGCTGACCTGTTGTGCCCAGTTCTTGGCGTCGCCGGTTTCCATGCGGCTATCACTGATGCCGTCGCCTTCGGTCACGAGCATGTCCACATTCAGTGCCACGCCCACATGGCCTGCAAAGGCCATTTCGGCGGCTGCGGCCAGCAGGCCACCATCGCTTCGGTCGTGGTAGGCCAGGATCTGGCCCTTGGCGCGCAGTGCGTTCACCGCGTTGACCAGGTTGACCAGGTCTTTGGGGTCGTCCACATCGGGCACCACATCGCCGCTTTGGTCCAGCGTCTGGCCCAGGATGCTGCCGCCCATGCGGTTCTGGCCCTTGCCCAGGTCGATCAGCACCAGGGTGGTGTCGGCCTCGGTGGCGTTGAGCTGGGGCGTGAGCGTGCCGCGCACGTCGGACAGTGAAGCGAAGGCGCTCACGATCAGGCTGACGGGCGAGGTGACTTTCTTCTTGTCCGAACCTTCGCTCCACTGCGTGCGCATGGACAGCGAATCCTTGCCCACGGGGATCGACACGCCCAAAGCGGGGCACAGCTCCATGCCCACGGCCTTCACGGTTTCGTACAGCGCAGCGTCTTCGCCGGGCTCGCCACATGCGGCCATCCAGTTGGCGCTGAGCTTCACGCGCGGCAACTCGATGGGCGCGGCCAGCAGGTTGGTGATGGCTT
The DNA here is from genome assembly GCF_001633105.1 of Acidovorax sp. GW101-3H11. Lineage (GTDB taxonomy): Bacteria > Pseudomonadota > Gammaproteobacteria > Burkholderiales > Burkholderiaceae_C > Acidovorax. The sequence continues at coordinate 242,967 of NZ_LUKZ01000003.1, read as the reverse complement.
CCGCCACGGCCATGCGGCCCGATGCGGGGGCGTTGATGGCGGCCAGCGGCGTGCGCTCGCCCATGCTCATGGCCTCGCCCGCAAAGCCTTTGTAATCGGCCAGTGTCACGGCGCAATCGGCCACAGGCACTTGCCAGGGGCCGACCATCTGGTCGCGGTGGCTCAGGCCACCCACCGTGCGGTCGCCGATGGTGATGAGGAAGCGCTTGGAGGCCACCGTAGGGTGGGCCAGCACGTCGATCACGGCCTTTTGCAACGGCACGCCGGTCAAGTCCATGGGTGCGAATTCACGCTCCACGGTCTTCACGTCCCGGTGCATCTTGGGCGGCTTGCCCAGCAGCACGTTCATGGGCATGTCCACGGGCAGCTTCTGGTCTTCGGCCGTGGCAGCGGGGTCGTGCAGCACCAGTTGGCGCTCTTCGGTGGCGGTGCCAATCACGGCGAACGGGCAGCGCTCGCGTTCGCAGAAGGCTTTGAACTGTTCCAGCGACTCGGGCGCAATCGCCAGCACGTAGCGTTCTTGCGACTCGTTGCTCCAGATTTCCTTGGGCGCCATGCCCGATTCTTCGAGCTGCACGGCACGCAGGTCAAAGCGTGCGCCACGGCCCGCGTCATTGGTCAGCTCAGGGAAGGCATTGGACAAACCACCCGCGCCCACGTCGTGAATGGCCAGGATGGGGTTTGCCGCGCCTTGCACCCAGCAGTGGTTGATGACCTCTTGCGCACGGCGCTCGATCTCGGGGTTGCCGCGCTGCACCGAGTCAAAGTCCAGCTCGGCCGCATTGGTGCCGGTGGCCATGGAGCTGGCCGCGCTGCCGCCCATGCCGATGCGCATGCCAGGGCCACCCAGCTGGATCAGCAGCGAGCCGGCGGGGAATTCGATTTTCTTCGTCAGCTCGGCGTCGATCACACCCACGCCGCCCGCGATCATGATGGGCTTGTGGTAGCCGCGCTGCACGCCGCCCACGTTCTGCTCGTATTCGCGGAAGTAGCCGTTGAGGTTGGGGCGGCCGAATTCGTTGTTGAACGCCGCGCCGCCCAGGGGGCCTTCGACCATGATCTGCAGCGAGCTGGCAATGTGCTCCGGCTTGCCGACCGTGCTGCCCCACAGCTTGGACACCGTGAAGCCCGTGAGGCCCGCCTTGGGCTTGGAACCCCGGCCGGTGGCGCCTTCATCGCGGATCTCGCCACCCGCGCCGGTGGATGCGCCCGGGAAAGGCGAGATGGCCGTGGGGTGGTTGTGGGTTTCCACCTTCATCAGCACATGCTGGGTAACGCTACTCTTTTGATAGCTATTAGCGTTTGATGGATGCGCGGTAGCGGCCATTTTTGCCACAAATCGTTCGACCTGGTGGCCTTCCATGACCGAGGCGTTGTCCGAATACGCGATCACCGTGTGCTGCGGCGCCAGCTGGTGGGTGTTGCGGATCATGCCGAACAGGCTCTTGTCCTGGGCCACGCCGTCGATGGTGAACTGGGCGTTGAAGATCTTGTGGCGGCAGTGTTCGCTGTTGGCCTGCGCGAACATCATCAGCTCCACGTCGGTGGGGTTGCGCGCGAGGCCCGTGAACGCGGTCACGAGGTAGTCGATTTCGTCGTCGGCCAAAGCCAAGCCGAAGCGGGTGTTGGCGGCTTCGAGCGCAGCGCGGCCACCGGCCAGCACATCCACGTGCTCCATGGGCGCGGGCTGCAACTCGGTGAACAGCGCGGCTGCGGCGCTGCGGTCGGCCACCACCGATTCGGTCATGCGGTCGTGCAACAGGGCGGCGACCTGGGCCAGTTGCTCAGCGGTCAGTTCGGGCGCCTTGCCCAGCAGGCCCGCTTTGAGGCTGACGCGGTATTCGGTGATGCGCTCCACGCGGCGGATGGCAATGCCGCAATTGCGGGCAATGTCGGTGGCTTTGGAGGCCCAGGGCGACAGCGTGCCCAGGCGGGGCGTGACGATGAGCACGGCACCGTCTTCGGGGCCTGCGTACGGATCGCCGTAGGTCAGCAGCGCTGCCAGGCGCTCTTGCTCGGTGGGTGTGGGGGCCGCGTCGGTGGCGACCAAGTGCACGAAACGCGCTGCAATGCCACTGATCTTGGGGTGGATCGCCTCCAGGGCGGGTTGAAGTTGCTGGGCGAGGAAGGAGCTGAGGGCGTTGCCGCCCGCCAGCGTGGTCATGTGCAAGGTCACGGTAGCGGCCTGTTGGGGGATGTCAGGGGTAGAGGGTGGCTCCGGGCGCCAGCGTGCAGCCAGGACCGGAGCCCGGCATTTTACCGGGCATGGCCGCACCGCCTGCGTGGCGCGGGGGCCAATGGGATAATCCGGGGATGAGCATCACCATCAAAAGCGCTGAGGACATCGAGGGCATGCGCCTGGCCTGCCGCCTGGCCTCCGAAGTGCTGGACTACATCGCCCCCCACATCAAGCCCGGCATCACCACCAAAGAGATCGACCGCCTGGGCGCCGAATGCATGGCGCAGCAAGGCACCATCTCGGCCACGGTGGGCTACCAGCCGCCGGGCTACCCGCCCTACCCGGCTTCGCTGTGCACCTCGGTCAACCATGTGGTGTGCCACGGCATCCCCAACGACAAACCGCTGAAGAAGGGTGATATCGTCAATGTGGACGTGACCGTCATCACCAAGGACGGCTGGTACGGCGACAACAGCCGCATGTACATGATCGGCGAGTGCTCGATTGCCGCCAAGCGGCTCACCGCCATCACGTTCGATGCCATGTGGCACGGCATCGTGCAGGTCAAGCCCGGCGCCCACCTGGGTGATATCGGCCACGCGATCCAGAAGTTCGCAGAAGCGCAGGGCTTCTCCATCGTGCGCGAGTTCTGCGGCCACGGCATTGGCCAGAAGTTCCACGAAGAGCCCCAGGTGCTGCACTACGGCCGCCCTGGCACGCTCGAAGAGCTGGTGCCCGGCATGGTCTTCACCATCGAGCCCATGATCAATGCGGGCCGCCGCGAGGTGAAGGAACACGGCAACGACGGCTGGACCATCGTGACCAAGGACCACAGCCTGTCGGCCCAGTGGGAGCACACGGTGCTGGTCACGGAAACGGGGTACGAGGTCATGACCCTGTCGGCCGGATCGCCCCCGCTGCCACCCTTTGTGACAGCCACCAAGACCTGAGGCGACGGCGGGGCCACCCGCGCACCAGGCAGCCGCTTGCACAACTCTTGCATGGCTTTTTCATGGCCTCCCACGATACTTACCGACCATGACTGAACTCCATGCCCTGCGCGACGCCTACCGCAGCGACAAGGCCGCCCTGCTCGCGGCCATGAAAGCCACCGGCGCATCGACACGCGGCATCCGCGTGGTGCTGCGCAAGCTGTCGTCGCTGGCGGGCAGCCTGCTGCAGACCCTGTGGCAACGCGCCCAGCTCCCCGATGACCTGGCCCTGGTGGCCGTGGGCGGCTTCGGGCGCGACCAGCTGTTCCCCTACTCCGATGTCGATGTTTTGCTGCTTTTGCCCGACGGCGCCGCGCCCGAGGCGGGCAGTGCGCTGCGCGCGCAGCTCGAAGGCTTCATCGGCAGCTGCTGGGACACGGGGCTGGAGATCGGATCGAGCGTGCGCACCGTGGCCGAATGCCTGGCCGAAAGCGCGGGCGATGTCACCGTGCAGACCTCGCTGCTCGAATCGCGGCTGGTGTGTGGCAACGCGGCACTGTTTGCCGAGTTCCAGCGCCAGTACCGTGCGCAGATGAACCCCGAGGCCTTCCTGGTCGCCAAGACCCTGGAGATGCGCCAGCGCCATACCAAATACGAGAACACGCCCTACTCGCTGGAGCCCAACTGCAAGGAATCCCCCGGCGGGCTGCGCGACCTGCAGATGATCCTGTGGGTGGCGCAGGCGGCGGGCCTGGGCCGCAACTGGAAGGAGCTGGCCGCCAGCGGCATGGCCACCGCCTTCGAAGTGCGCCAGATCGAGCGCAACGAGGCGCTGCTGTGCCTCATCCGTGCCCGCCTGCATGCAGCGGCCGGGCGGCACGAAGACCGGCTGGTGTTCGACCTGCAGACCGCTGTGGCCGAGTCGTTTGGCTACCGCTCGCAGGCACCCGACGGCTCGCGCCTGCCCATGCGGGCCAGCGAGAGCCTGATGCGCCGCTACTACTGGGCGGCCAAGGCGGTGTCGCAGCTCAGCCAGATCCTGCTGCTCAACATCGAGGAACGCCTGAGCCCCTCGACCCACGAACCGCGCCCCATCAACGAGCGGTTCTTCGAAAAGGCGGGCCTCATCGAAGTGGCCAGTGACGACCTGTACACCCGCGACCCGCACACGATTCTGGAGACCTTTCTGCTCTACCAGACCACCGTGGGGCTCAAGGACCTGTCGGCCCGCACCCTGCGCGCGCTGTACAACGCGCGCGGCGTGATGGACAGCGCCTTCCGGCGCGACCCGGTCAACCGCGATGCCTTCATGCGCATCCTGCAGCAGCCCTCGGGCATCACCCACGCCATGCGGCTGATGAACCAGACCTCGGTGCTGGGGCGCTACCTCTGGCCGTTTCGCCGCATCGTGGGGCAGATGCAGCACGACCTGTTCCACGTCTACACGGTGGACCAGCACATCCTGATGGTGCTGCGCAATGTGCGCCGCTTCTTCATGGCCGAGCATGCGCACGAGTACCCGTTCTGCTCGCAGCTGGCTGCGGGGTGGGACAAGCCCTGGATCCTGTATGTGGCAGCGCTGTTCCATGACATTGGCAAAGGCCGAGGGGGCGACCATTCGCAGATTGGCGCCGAAGAAGTGCGGCGCTTTTGCCGCCAGCATGGCGTGGGCCGCGAGGATGCGCGGCTCATCGAATTCCTGGTGCGCGAGCACCTGACCATGAGCACCGTGGCGCAAAAGCAGGATCTGAGCGACCCCGATGTGATCGGCGCTTTTGCGCGCCGCGTGGGCAACGAGCGCAACCTCACGGCGATGTACCTGCTCACAGTGGCCGACATCCGCGGCACCAGCCCCAAGGTCTGGAATGCCTGGAAGGGCAAGCTGCTGGAAGACCTGTACCGCGCCACCCTGCGCACCCTGGGCGGCCGCGCGCCCGATGCGGCCGCCGAGATCGAGGCCCGCAAGCGCGAGGCCCTGGTGCTGCTGGCGCTCAACGCCCTGCCCTTTGAAGCGCACAAGGCGCTGTGGGCCACGCTGGACGTGAGCTATTTCATGCGCCACGACGCTGCCGACATTGCCTGGCACACACGCCACCTGTCGCGCCACGTGGGCACAGCCAAACCGGTGGTGCGCGCCCGCCAGTCACTGGCGGGCGATGGCTTGCAGGTGATGGTCTACGCCGCCGACCAGGCTGACCTGTTTGCGCGCATCTGCGGCTACTTCGACCGCGTGGGCTTCAGCATCCTGGATGCGCGCGTGCACACCGCCAACAACGGCTATGCGCTCGATACCTTCCAGGTCGTGGCCTCTTCGGCATCTGAACAGCCCGGGCACTACCGCGAGCTAACCCACATGGTCGAGAGCGACCTGATGCGCGTGATCGAAGAAGGCGGCCCGCTGCCAGAGCCCGCGCGCAAGCGGGTCTCGCGCCGGGTCAAGAGCTTTCCGGTTGCGCCCCGCGTCACCCTGCGGCCCGACGAAAAGGCGCAGCGCTGGCTGCTGGCGATCTCGGCCAGCGACCGTGCGGGCCTGCTCTATTTGGTGGCACGCATCCTGGCGCAGCACCACCTGAGCGTGCAGCTGGCCAAGGTCAGCACCCTGGGCGAGCGGGTGGAGGACACCTTCCTCATCCAGGGCCCCGAGCTGCAGAACAACGCACGCCAAATCCAGATCGAGACCGAGCTGCTGCGCGAGCTGTCGTCCTGACACCGGCCCTGCGCCTGCACCATGTCAGTCGTCTTCCGTGGCGCTGATTTCCGGGAACAGCACCTCGGTAAACCCGAACTGTGTGAAGTCCCGCACCCGCATCGGGTAGAGCTTGCCGATGAGGTGGTCGCACTCGTGCTGCACCACGCGGGCATGGAAACCCTCCACGGTGCGATCGATGGGATCGCCGTACGGATCAAATCCGGTGTAGTGGATGCGCGACCAGCGCGGTACCTTGCCGCGCAGACCGGGCACCGACAGACACCCTTCCCAGTCTTCCTCTTCGTCGTCGCCCAAAGGGGTGATGACCGGGTTCAGCAGCACGGTCGGAGGCACCAGGGGGCGGTCCGGGTAGCGCGGATTGCGGTCGTTGGAGCCAAAGATCACCAGTTGCAGGTCCACCCCGATCTGGGGCGCCGCCAGGCCTGCGCCGTTGACGGACCGCATGGTGTCGAACATGTCCCGCACGAGAAGATGCAGGGCATCGGTGTCAAACTCGGTCACGGGCTGGGCCACGCGCAGCAGGCGCGGGTCGCCCATCTTCAGGATGGTGTGAATGGTCATTGAATGAGCAGGAATTTGAGCCGAGGCCAACGCGAAGATATGCACTGGTTGATGGGGCGCACTCAGCATAACGTGCGGACAGCCACTGCGCAGCACCCGTCCCGTTCAGCCCCCCTCACAATACCCCCATGGCCACGACGCCCCCAGACGACTCCATCCCCGAGCCCCCCGAACCTTTGTTAAGGCCTCTGCCTTGGCCTGTGCGCTGGCTGCTGCAGGCCTTTGCCGTGTTGTGCCTGGTGATGGGCGCCATTGGTGTGGTCGTTCCCGGCCTGCCCACGACTGTATTCATCCTGATGGCGGCCTGGGCTGCGGCGCGCAGCTCGCCACGGCTGTACCGCTGGCTCTGGCACCACCGGCTGTTTGGCCCCCTGCTGCGCAACTGGGCGCAGGGCGGCAAGGTCAGCCGCCGCGCCAAGTGGAGCGCTGCCCTCGTGATGTCCCTGAGTGCCGTGGTGCTGCTACTGACAGTGTCACGCCCATGGATCGTGGCGGTGGCGATCGGGAGCATGGCCTGCGTCTTGGCCTGGTTGTGGCGCCGACCCGAGCCGTCGTGAAAATCCGGCTGCAGCGCCCGAATGGCATCAGCCAAATCAGCGCGGTGGCACAAACCCACTGCAAATGCTTTTTGGGCTGATTTTTGTGTATATAATCTAAGTCTTGTTCCTCGATAGCTCAGTCGGTAGAGCGCCGGACTGTTAATCCGTAGGTCCCTGGTTCGAGCCCAGGTCGAGGAGCCAAGATTTTGCAGGCCCTGCATGAGTAAAGCGGGGCCTTTTACATAGATAGATACCGATTATTCCTCGATAGCTCAGTCGGTAGAGCGCCGGACTGTTAATCCGTAGGTCCCTGGTTCGAGCCCAGGTCGAGGAGCCACTCTGATAGCCCTGCATCGTCATCCGATGCGGGGCTATTTTTTTGCCCGCTGCGGCACCAACCGACACACGGGGCCACATGCCAGACAATGGTGTCTTTGCGTTCTGCCACCATGCCCCCGCAACTGCCCTGGCTGGAAATCGAAGACCCATTCCCCGCTCCCGCTCTGGCCTGGGGGCCTGAAGATCCCGCACCCGGCCTGCTGGCTGCCGGAGGAGCACTGGACGTAGCGCACTTGTGCGCCGCATACGCGCAAGGCACCTTCCCCTGGTATGGCCCCGGGCAACCCATCCTGTGGTGGGCGCCAGACCCGCGCATGACGCTGCCGGTCGCCGAGTTTCGACTGCACCGCTCCCTGCGCAAGACGCTGCAGGCCTTCCGCACCCAGGCGCACTGCGAAATCCGCGTGGACCACGCGTTCAGACAGGTCATCACCGCGTGCGCCACCAAAGAGCGTGAGGGCCAGGCGGGAACCTGGATCGTGCCGGAGATGGTCGAGGCCTATACCCGGCTCCATGCAGCAGGCCATGCCCACAGCGTCGAGACCTGGGTCCATGGCGAATTGGTCGGCGGGTTGTACTGCGTGGCACTCGGTCGGGCGGTGTTTGGCGAATCCATGTTTGCCCATGCCACCGATGCCTCCAAGATCGCGCTCTCGGCCCTGGTCGCAATGTGCCGCCACCACGGCATCGGCCTGATCGATTGCCAGCAGAACACCGGGCATCTGGCCTTTCTCGGCGGGCGAGAAATCCCCCGCTCCGAATTCCTTCTGCAGGTCGAAAAGGCCCGCAATCAACCCGCCATCCCCTGGGCGTTTGACCCCGTATACTGGAACGAGCTGCTGCCCACCACGACCCCCAAGGCATGACGCAACTCAACGACCTCCCGCTGCAGACCCTGCAGTTCTATGCGACCGCCCCCTACCCCTGCAGCTATCTGCCGGACAGGCAGGCACGATCGCAGGTCGCCACGCCCAGCCACCTGATCCAGAGCGACCTGTACTCCGACCTGGTCGCCAAGGGATTTCGCCGCAGCGGCATGTTCACCTACCGGCCATATTGCGATGGCTGCCAGGCGTGCACTCCGCTCCGGGTACTGGCCAACGAGTTCAAACCAGATCGTAGCCAAAGGCGTGCTGCGGCCCGCCATGCAGGGCTGCAGGCGCGGGTGCTGCGCCTGTGTTTTGTACCCGAGCACTACCAGCTCTACCTGCGCTACCAAAACGGTCGCCATGCGGGCGGCGGCATGGATCAGGACAGCATTGACCAATACACCCAGTTCTTGCTGCAAAGCCGCGTCAACTCGCGGCTGGTGGAGTTTCGAGAAACCGACGCATCAGGAGAGCCCGGCGCCCTGAAGATGGTCTCCATCCTCGATGTGCTTGATGACGGCCTGTCGGCGGTCTACACCTTCTACGAGCCCGAGCCCCACTGCAGCTACGGCACCTACAACGTCCTTTGGCAGATCGAGCAGGCACGCTCGCTGGGGCTGCCCCATGTGTACCTGGGTTACTGGATCGAAGCCAGCCCCAAGATGAACTACAAGGCCCGCTTTCACCCCCACGAGATCCGCACGGACGGCAATTGGCATCGCATGCATGCAGCCCCGCCTCACGGCGCCTGAACACCTGGCAACATTTCACAAGGTAAGATGCAGCGGCTTTTGCTTCACTGCCGCCCATGAAAAAAATCGATCCCAGCATTCCCGTCAAACCCAGCGTTCAGGTGCTGGAGCGCATGTTTACGCTGATCGACGTGCTGGCCTCCCGTGAAGACGCAATCTCCCTGAAGGAAATCAGCGAAAAGACAGGGCTGCACCCGTCTACCACCCACCGCATCCTGAACGACCTGACCATTGGCCGGTTTGTGGACCGCCCGGAATCCGGCAGCTACCGGCTGGGCATGCGGCTGCTGGAGCTGGGCAACCTGGTCAAAGCCCGCCTGAGCGTGCGCGACGCCGCCCTGACCCCCATGCGCAACCTGCACAAGCTCATCCAGCAGCCAGTCAACCTGAGCATGCGGCAAGGAGACGAGATCGTGTACGTGGAGCGCGCTTACAGCGAACGTTCTGGCATGCAGGTGGTGCGCGCCATCGGGGGCCGGGCGCCCCTGCACCTCACATCCACCGGCAAACTGTTCCTGGCACTGGACGACCCCCAGCGCGTGCGCGCCTACGCCACGCGCACGGGCTTGGCAGGCCACACACGCAACAGCATTACCCAATTGCCGGTGCTGGAACGTGAGCTGGCCAAGGCCCGCCAATATGGCATTGCGCGCGACAACGAAGAGCTGGAACTGGGCGTGCGCTGCATGGCTGCGGGGGTCTATGACGACCAAGGGAAGCTCGTGGCTGGCCTGTCTATTTCAGCCCCTGCCGATCGACTGGACGAGGGCTGGATGCCCAAGCTGCAAGCCACCGCCAACGAAATATCCCTGGCCCTGGGCCACGTGTCCACCACCGACCCCAACCACGACATACCGGCAAGCAGCCATGGCGACTTTCGCTAACTTCTGCGCCTTTCGCTGATCTCTATCGCAGAAATCAACAAACACCCAAAGCACAAAACACCACCAAGCGGCAGTGCTGCGTGCGGGCGATCACACCCTCAAAGCAAAACACCCGACGGCGATTTGCCAGTCGGGTGTTTTTTAGCTCTAGAGCGATGAAGCCTGTCAGCCGTTGCTACCTCGGGCAGTGTGCAAAGGCGCAGCCAGCGTCGGCGTGGATTCCACCCACTGGCGCACCCGCTCGGCATCGCCCAGGCGGCTGAACTTGCCCGCCGAGTCCAGGAACACCATGATCAGTTTGCGCCCGGCCACCTGGGCCTGCATGACCAGACAACGCCCAGCTTCCGAGATGTAGCCGGTCTTCTGCAGACCAATATCCCAGGTCGGGTTCTTCACAAGCCCATTGGTATTGTTGTATTGCAGGGTTTTGCGCCCCACAGCCACCTCATAGCCCGGTGACGTGGAAAGTTCGCGCAACAACGGGTCGCCATGCGCCACATTCACCAGGGTGGCCAGATCGCGGGCACTGGACTGGTTGCGGCTGGACAGCCCGGTGGGCTCCACATACCGCGTATCGGTCATACCCAGCAAGCGGGCTTTGGCATTCATCTGGGCAACAAAAACTTCCAGCCCGCCCGGGTAGGTGCGGCCCAATGCATGGGCAGCCCGGTTCTCGCTGGACATGAGCGCCAGATGCAACATTTCGCCCCGCGTCAGCGTGGTCCCGACCGTCAGGCGCGAGCGGCTGCCTTTTTCGGTATCCACATCGTCCTGGGTGATCGTCAGGGGCTCATCCATGGGCAATTTGGCCTGGGAGATCAGCATGCCCGTCATGAGCTTGGTCAGGGACGCAATCGGCAGCACCGCATGGTCGTTCTTGCTGAGCAGGACCTCGTGCGTATCCTGGTCCATCACCAGCGCTACGCTGGACTTGAGATCCAAAGGATCGTTGACTTCATGCAGGCCCGCAATCTGACCAAACGACTGCTTGGCCGGTACAAAAGCCACCCGGGTAGGCGCCTTCGCCGTCTTGGCAGTCACCCGCACGGCCTTGGCATTGGTGTTGGCTGCCGCCTTGCGCGGTGCCACGGCGCGCTTGGCATTTGCCGAGCTTACCTGCTGCTTTTTGGAAACGGCTTTTTTTTGTTCGCCCGCATGCACGAGGGGGCTGACAAGGGCCGCACTCACAACGGCAAAGCCCAGAACCTGGAGAAAACGAGTCACTGCAGAGCGGTGGCGATGGTGCATCAAAGTGCTCCAAACGGTAAGAAGTGTTGAGCAGTGTACAGAATCAAAAAAAGTCGCGCAAGATCAATATCTTGCGCGACTTTCCCAGAAAGTGAGTGAAATTATAAGTCGGCCACTCAACCCTGCGCAGCCACCCGATCGGCTTTACTTTGTAACTTGTTCAAAGCGCTCAGATAAGCCTTGGCGGACGCAACCACGATATCAGGGTCTGCCCCCACACCATTCACCACCCGGCCGCTGTTCTGCAGGCGCACGGTGACCTCCCCCTGGCTCTCGGTCGAACCGCTGATCGCATTGACCGAGTAGAGCACCATCTCGGCGCCGCTTTTGACATGTGACTCGATGGCCTTGAGCGAAGCATCCACCGGACCGTTGCCATCAGACTCGCCACGCACCTCCTGCCCATCGACAGTGAACACAATGCGCGCACGGGGCTGCTCGCCGGTTTCGCTTTGCTGGAACAACGAGACAAAACCGTACTGCTCCTTTTCGGCCGTCACGCTCTCGTCGCTGACCAAGGCCAGGATGTCCTCGTCAAATATCTCGCTCTTGCGGTCTGCCAGCTCCTTGAACTTGGCAAAGGCCACATTGATCTCGGTTTCGCTGTCGAGCTGCACGCCCAGCTCCTGCAGGCGCTGCTTGAAGGCGTTGCGACCGCTGAGCTTGCCCAGCACGATCTTGTTGGCCGACCAGCCCACGTCTTCGGCGCGCATGATCTCGTAGGTGTCGCGGGCCTTGAGCACGCCGTCCTGGTGGATGCCACTCGCGTGGGCAAAAGCGTTCGCGCCCACCACGGCCTTGTTGGGCTGCACCACAAAACCGGTGGTCTGGCTCACCATGCGGCTGGCCGCCACGATGTGCTGAGTGTCGATGGCCAGATCCAGCCCAAAGTAGTCCTTGCGGGTCTTCACAGCCATGACGATCTCTTCAAGCGAGCAGTTGCCCGCACGCTCGCCCAGGCCGTTGATCGTGCACTCCACCTGGCGCGCGCCACCGATCTTCACACCGGCCAGCGAGTTCGCCACAGCCATACCCAAGTCGTTATGGCAATGCACGGACCAGATGGCCTTGTCGCTGTTGGGGATGCGCTCGCGCAGGGTCTTGATGAAGTTGCCATACAACTCTGGCACGGCATAGCCCACGGTGTCGGGCACATTGATGGTGGTGGCGCCTTCGGTGATCACGGCTTCGAGCACGCGGCAGAGGAAATCCGGGTCGCTGCGGTAGCCGTCTTCAGGGCTGAACTCGATGTCAGCCACAAGGTTGCGCGCAAAACGCACGGATTGCTTGGCCTGCTCCAGCACCTGCTCGGGAGTCATGCGCAGCTTCTTTTCCATGTGCAGCGCGCTGGTGGCGATGAACGTGTGGATGCGCGCACTGTTGGCACCCCGGAGGGCTTCAGCCGCCCGCGAAATATCGCGGTCGTTGGCACGCGAGAGCGAGCAGATGGTCGAGTCCTTGATCGCGTTGGCAATGGCCTGCACCGCCTCGAAATCACCGTTGGAGCTGGCGGCAAAACCGGCCTCGATCACATCCACCTTCAGGCGTTCCAGCTGGCGCGCGATGCGCAGCTTTTCGTCCTTGGTCATCGAAGCGCCGGGCGACTGCTCGCCATCGCGCAAGGTGGTGTCGAAAATGATCAGTTTGTCAGCCATGTTGTTCTCCTGGTATCGGTGGGTGGGGACCCGCAACGTCAAAATTCTGGCGCCCAAAACAAAAGGCCCGTTGCGGGTGCATACGGGCCTTTGTGGAAAAAGTGTGCGCGTGCGCCTACTGTCTCCGCCCGTGGGGAGGTAGCAGTAGAGCCAGAGCAAACATGTTCATAAAGCGCAATGTAGCACAACTGCGCTGCCGTAGCGGTCGTCACTTGTGCAACCCGCGTTCGTCCGGTTCGTCTGTCGAGGTGCTGATCACGCTGCTGTGCTGCCCCTTGGCCTTGCGCCAGGCATACACGGCGTAGCCAGAAAGGCCATAAAAAACGAACACACCGAACAGCACGATGGGCGGGTGGATGTTGATGATGGCGATGACCAGCGCAATCAGCACGATGGCGGCGAAAGGCACGCTCTTTTTCATTTGGATGTCCTTGAAGCTGTAGAACGGCACGTTGGTCACCATGGTGAGCCCCGAGTACAGCGTGAAGGCAAACATCAACCAGGTGATCTGCGACCAGGTGAGCCAGGAATCCTCGCCTGGATGCACGCCCAACTCGGTCATGAGCCAGATAAAGCCAGCCACCAAGGCGGCAGCAGCCGGCGAAGGCAGCCCTTGAAAGTAGCGCTTGTCCACCACCCCCGTATTCACATTGAAGCGCGCCAGCCGCAGGGCCGCACAGGCGCAGTACACAAAGGCCGCAATCCAGCCCCAGCGCCCCAGGCCTTGCAGCGACCATTCGTAGGCAATCAGCGCGGGCGCCGCGCCAAAGGACACCATGTCGGAAAGCGAATCCATCTGCTCGCCGAACGCGCTTTGCGTATTGGTCATGCGGGCCACACGCCCGTCCAGGCTGTCGAGCACCATGGCGCAGAACACCCCCACGGCGGCCATGTCGAAGCGGCCATTCATGGCCATGACGATGGAATAGAACCCCCCGAACAAGGCGGCCAGCGTGAACAGGTTGGGCAGGATGTAAATGCCCTTGCGCCGTTTACGCACCATCACACCAGGGTTGTCGGTGGATTCATTGCCGTCATGCATCAAAAAGACCTCCAGCGCCCGCCCATCAAGCGCAAGCAGCTATTTAATTTATAGTTTTTCGCACGGGCCCGCAGCGCCCGAAGGCCACTACACACTCAAAAAAGCGAAGGCCGCAGTGTAGCGCCTGCCCACAGGACCGACCGCCAACGAAAAAGGCCACCGAAGTGGCCTTGTGATGCTCCAGCGATGGAGAATCAGTTGCGGGTCTGATCGACCAGCTTGTTCTTGGCGATCCAAGGCATCATGGCGCGCAGCTGGCTTCCCACCTTCTCGATGCTGTGATCGGCCGTGTTGCGACGGCGGGCCGTCATCGATGGGTAGTTCAGACGGCCTTCCTGGATGAACATCTTGGCGTAGTCGCCGTTCTGGATGCGCTTCAGGGCGTTGCGCATGGCGGCGCGCGACTGCTCGTTGATCACTTCGGGGCCGGTCACGTACTCGCCGTACTCGGCGTTGTTCGAGATCGAGTAGTTCATGTTGGCAATGCCGCCTTCGTAGATCAGGTCCACGATGAGCTTGAGCTCGTGCAGGCACTCGAAGTAAGCCATTTCAGGCGCATAGCCGGCTTCGACCAGGGTTTCGTAACCCATCTTGATCAGCTCGACGGCACCACCGCACAGCACGGCTTGTTCGCCGAACAGGTCGGTCTCGGTTTCTTCCTTGAAGTTGGTCTCGATGATGCCGGCCTTGCCGCCGCCGTTGGCAGCTGCGTAGCTCAGGGCCAGGTCACGGGCCTTGCCGGACTTGTCTTGGTGCACGGCCACCAGGTGGGGCACGCCGCCGCCCTGGGTGTAGGTGTTGCGCACGGTGTGGCCGGGGGCCTTGGGGGCCACCATCCACACGTCCAGGTCAGCGCGGGGCACGACCTGGTTGTAGTGCACGTTGAAACCGTGGGCAAAGGCCAGCGATGCGCCTTGCTTGATGTTGGGCTCAACGTTGTTCTTGTACACGGCTGCGATGTCTTCGTCGGGCAGCAGGATCATGACCACGTCAGCAGCCTTCACGGCGTCGTTGACTTCCAGCACGTTCAGGCCAGCCTTGCCGACCTTGTCCCACGAGGCACCGCCCTTGCGCAGGCCGACCACCACCTTCACGCCGCTGTCATTCAGGTTTTGTGCGTGGGCATGGCCCTGCGAGCCGTAGCCAATGATGGCCACGGTCTTGCCCTTGATCAGGCTCAGGTCGGTGTCTTTGTCGTAGAAAACTTTCATGGGTCGCTCCGGTTGAAATGCGTTGTTGGGGGTTGAAATGGGAAAAACGGGGTGAATTGTCTTACACACGCAAAATGCGCTCGCCCCGGCCAATGCCGCTGGCGCCCGTGCGCACGGTTTCCAGGATGGCCGTGCGGTCGATGGCTTGCAGGAACGCGTCGTTCTTGGACTGGTCGCCGGTCAGTTCGATGGTGTAGCTCTTCTCGGTCACGTCGATGATGCGGCCACGGAAGATGTCGGCCATGCGCTTCATCTCCTCGCGCTCCTTGCCCACGGCGCGCACCTTCACCATCATGAGCTCGCGCTCGGTGTAGGCGCCTTCCGTGAGGTCCACCACCTTCACGACTTCAATGAGGCGGTTCAGGTGCTTGGTGATCTGCTCGATCACGTCGTCGGAGCCCGTGGTCTGGATGGTCATGCGCGAGAGCGATGCATCCTCGGTGGGCGCCACGGTGAGCGATTCGATGTTGTAACCACGGGCCGAGAACAGGCCCACGACGCGGGAAAGAGCACCTGGCTCGTTTTCCAGCAGGACAGCAATGATGTGTTTCATAAGATGAGATTCCTCTTTTCGCTACCCTCCCCCGCGCACGGTAATGCGCAGGCTTGGCAGGCAATAGATTCGTCAAAAAGCAATAGCTATCAAATTAATAGCTACCAGCGCTTGATAGACAGGCGCAGAAGGCCGGTTGTGCTTCTTAAAGGTCTTCCGACCCCAGCAGCATCTCGGTAATGCCCTTGCCGGCCTGCACCATCGGGAACACGTTCTCGGTGGGGTCGGTCCGGAAGTCCAGGAACACGGTGCGGTCCTTGAGCTTGCGGGCTTCGCGCAGTGCGGGCTCGACATCCTTGGGGTGCTCGATCAGCAGGCCCACGTGGCCATAGGCCTCGGCCAGCTTCACGAAGTTGGGCAGCGCATCCATGTAGCTGTGGCTGTAGCGTCCGGAGTATTCAATCTCCTGCCACTGGCGCACCATGCCCAGGTAGCGGTTGTTCAACGAGCAGATCTTGATCGGCGTGTTGTACTGCAGGCAGGTGGACAACTCCTGGATGTTCATCTGCACCGAGCCTTCGCCGGTGATACAGAACACTTCGGATTGCGGCTTGGCCAGCTTGATGCCCATGGCGTAGGGGATGCCCACACCCATGGTGCCCAGGCCACCAGAATTGATCCAGCGGCGCGGCTCGTCGAAGCGGTAGTACTGCGCCGCCCACATCTGGTGCTGGCCCACGTCGGACGTGATGTAGGTATCGGCATCCTTGGTCATGTTCCACAGCGTCTCGACCACGTACTGGGGCTTGATTACGTCGGGGCCACCCATGTCGTACTTGAGGCAGTCGCGCTTGCGCCAGCCTTCGATGGTGTCCCACCACGCGGCCAGGGCGCCCGCATCGGGGCGGGTGCTGCTCTCGCGGATCATGGAGATCAGCTCGGTGAGCACGTCCTTCACGTCGCCGACGATCGGGATATCGACCTTCACGCGCTTGGAGATGCTCGAGGGGTCGATGTCCACGTGGATGATCTTGCGGTCGTTCTGTGCAAAGTGCTTGGGATTGCCGATCACGCGGTCATCAAAGCGCGCGCCCACGGCCAGCAGCACATCGCAGTTCTGCATGGCATTGTTGGCTTCGATGGTGCCGTGCATGCCCAGCATGCCCAGGAACTTGCGGTCCGACGCAGGGTAGGCACCCAGGCCCATCAGCGTGTTGGTGACCGGGTAACCCAGCATGTCCACCAGGGTGCGCAGCTCGTTGGTGGCGTTGCCCAGCAGCACACCGCCGCCGGTGTAGATGTAGGGGCGCTTGGCGGCCAGCAGCAGCTGCAGCGCCTTACGAATCTGGCCGCCGTGGCCCTTGCGCACGGGGTTGTACGAGCGCATTTCCACGCTCTGGGGGTAGCCGGTATAGGGGACCTTCTTGAAGGACACATCCTTGGGCACATCCACCACCACAGGGCCGGGGCGGCCGGTGCGGGCAATGTGGAAGGCCTTCTTCATCGTCGCGGCCAGATCGCGCGGATCCTTGACAAGGAAGTTGTGCTTGACGATGGGGCGGGTGATGCCGACCGTGTCGCATTCCTGGAAGGCATCCAGCCCGATGGCGGGCGTAGGCACCTGGCCGGAGATGATCACCATCGGAATGCTGTCCATGTACGCCGTGGCGATACCGGTCACCGCGTTGGTGAGGCCTGGGCCGGACGTGACCAGCGCCACACCCACTTCGCCCGTGGCGCGGGCATAGCCATCGGCGGCATGCACGGCCGCCTGCTCGTGGCGCACCAGCACGTGCTGGATGGTGTCTTGCTTGTACAGCGCGTCGTAGATATAGAGGACCGCACCACCGGGGTAGCCCCAGATGTACTGAACGTTCTCGGCCTGGAGGGACTTGATGAGGATCTCAGAACCCATGAGGTCCTGCGAGCCGGAAGCGGGGGAGGTGTTGCCCTGCGAAGCAGCGGCCGCTGAAGAGATTTCAGCCTTGGAGATTTCCATGATCGATCAACCTTTGTGAATTTCTCTGACGAAAAACCTTGGGTGCTCCTCGCACGCGCTCTTGTGAAGCCAGCTTGGAACTTGAGGCCAAGGACATGAGCGGGATGATTGCCCGCCGGACCGTGACCCGTTTGCCTTTTGAATTGCAACATCAATTATCGCACTGCAACACACTCAAAACCCACCCTGGCCGAAAAAAACCCCTGCGGATGCGATAATCACAGGCTTTACGGTGCCAGACAGCCACAATTCACAGCGTTTTGTGCACCGCCCACCCCGGACCACCCCGTCTTGGCCACCGAACAAGAACTCTCCGACTTCCTCAAAAGTGTAGAAAAGCGCGCCTTCAAGCGCTCGCTCTACCATGTTCGCAATGAGGAAGCGGCGCTGGACATCGTGCAGGACAGCATGCTCAAGCTGGCCGAACACTACGGGGACAAACCTGCGGCAGAACTGCCCATGCTGTACCAGCGCATCCTGTCCAACTGCACGCTGGACTGGTTCCGGCGCCAGAAGACACGCAATGCACTGTTTTCGAGCATGAGCGACTTCGAAGGCCCGGGCGAAGATGGCATGGATTTTGATCTGCTGGAAGCCTACTCCGGCCCGGACGACGGCGACAAGGCCGAAAGTGCGGAAGACCTCACCCGCAGGGCCCAGATCTTTCGCGGCATCGAAGCCGAAATCGCCGAACTGCCACCACGTCAACGGGAAGCCTTCCTCATGCGTTACTGGGAAGAAATGGATGTAGCAGAGACGGCAGCCGCCATGGGCTGCTCGGAAGGCAGCGTCAAAACACACTGCTTTCGCGCCATACAAACCCTCAGCAAGGCACTGAAGGCCAAAGGAATCGAGCCATGAAGAACACCGCACCGCCCCTAACGACCTCCGCCGAAGCAGCAGCAGAGCGTTTTGCGCTGCGCGTGACGGCCCGCCTCTCCAGCGGCACGGCTGAACTGCCCTACGACATCTCCGAACGCCTGCGCGCCTCGCGCATGCAAGCGCTGGCCAAGCGCAAGGTGACCGCCCCCGTGCGGCGCACGGCACCAGCCACCGTGGTGGTGGGTGCTGGCCCTGTGGCCACCCTGGGCCGTGGCAGTGAGGGCGGCAGCTGGTGGAATGCCCTGGTGTCGGCTGTTCCGCTGCTGGCCCTGGTGGTGGGCTTGGTGGTCATCAATGCCGCCCAGGACGAACGCAGCGCCAACGATGTGGCCGAAGTGGATGCAGCCCTGCTGACCGACGACCTGCCACCAGCGGCATACGCCGATCCAGGCTTCGTACAATTCCTCAAAACCTCTGCGCAGCCCAACTGAACTGCCTGAACCAGGACTGCATGCCCCCACGCCCCCCAGACGCTCCCACCCCTTTGCCAGCCTTTGTGCTGGCTTTGGCGCTTCTGGGCGCGTTCGTTGCCATCGGTGGCCAGGTGTGGGTGCAGATGCGCATGGCCCCCGGCACGCTGCTGCCTGCCGGCGCAGAAGCAGCTGTCGCCAGCCCCAACAACGCGCGCACGCCGGTCACTTCGGGCATGGCCCTGCAACCCCAGACCGAATCCGGCCCGGGCTGGGAGACCCTGAACACGCCGCAGAAGCTGGCCTTGTATCCGCTGGCCGAACGCTGGGCCCTCATCAGCGAGGCACAAAAGCGCCGCTGGCTGACCCTGGCATCCAACTACTCCAGCCTGTCGGAAGACGAGCGAAAGAAGTTTCATGACCGCATCACCGACTGGGCCAACCTGAGCGCCCAGCAGCGCAACCAGGCCCGGCTCAATTACGCCGTCACCAACCGGCTGGCACGGGATGACAAGCGCGCGCAGTGGGAGGCCTACCAGGCCCTGTCCGAAGAAGAACGCAGCGCTCTGGCCGCCAGGGCCGTGCCCAAGCCCGCAGGCGCAGCCACGGCCCTGCGCCCCGTCTCGCCCAAGAAGCTGGCCCAGGTGCCTGCCGCCACCGAGGCCAACCCCAGCCGCCCGAACGCACCCAAGATTCCGCCCGTGACCGAACACGGCCCCCGGGTGGCGGCCCCCGTGACACCCGTGCCCTCCCCGGCAGCAGCCCCTTCACCATCGCCCACCAGCGCGGCATCCACCTCCACTGGGGTGGAAACCGCGCCCGTGGCAGTGCCGGTGGCCGTGCCAGCCGCGCTGCCCCCCCTGGGCACGGGCCCGGTCGATCCCCCCGCCACCACGGCGTCGCAACCCGTCACGCCCGACACCTCTGGCCTGTATCCTCAGTAGGTTTGCAACCTGCCCGGCCCGACGGGCCTGACATCTGGAATGCCCGCATCGCCCTCCCCCCACTCCCCGCAGGCTGACGCCCGCACCACCCCCGCCCCCTTGGCCGAAGCCACAGCGCCCAACCTGTGGCGGCGCATGGCCTGCTGGCTCTATGAGGGCATGCTGATGTTCGGCGTGGTGTTCATTGCAGGCTACCTGTTTGGCACGCTCAGCCAGACCCGCAACGCCATGGACAACCGCCATGCGCTGCAGGCATTCCTGTTTGTGGTGTTCGGCATCTACTTCACCTGGTTCTGGGCCAAGGGCCAGACCCTGGCCCAGAAGACCTGGCATATCCGCGTGGTGGGCCAGGACGGGCAACCCATCACCCAGGCGCGTGCACTGCTGCGCTACGTGCTGAGCTGGCTGTGGTTCCTGCCCCCCCTTGCCGCCTACATGTTTGGCGTGCCTGCACTGGAAGTGCTGGTGCTGCTGGGTGGCTGGGTTGCCATTTGGGCCATCCTGAGCCGCTTTCACCCCACCCGGCAGTTCTGGCACGATGCACTGGCAGGCACCCGGCTGGTGCACTATGAACTCCCCAAAAAATAAGCCCATGCCTGCATCCCCCTCCCCCTCGGCAGCCCCTGCCAACCCGCAGAAGGCCCGCACCGGCCTGAACCGCATCTGGCACGCTGCGGGTTATTCCATCGAAGGCCTGCGCGCCGGCTGGAACGAAAAGGCCTTCCGCCAGGAAGCCATCGCCGCCATGGTGTTGCTGCCACTCTCCCTGTGGCTGGGGCGCAGCTGGGTCGAGGTGGCCTTGCTCGCCGGTTCGGTCGTGATCGTGATGATCGTGGAGCTGCTCAACACCGGCATCGAGACCGCCATCGACCGCATCGGCCCCGAATGGCACGACCTCTCGAAGCGCGCAAAGGACATGGGCAGCGCGGCCGTGCTGCTGGCGCTGCTGCTGTGCATGGGCATCTGGGCTGCGGCTCTTTTCCAGAGGTTTTTCCATGGCTGAACCGGCTTTTTCCGTCTGTGTGTACTGCGGCTCGCGCCCCGGCGAGAACCCCGCCTTTGCCGAGGCTGCCACAGCCGTCGGCACCTGGATTGGCCGCCATGGCGGCCAACTGGTCTATGGCGGAGGCCGCAGCGGGCTCATGGGCACCGTGGCCGAGGCCACGCGCCAGGCCGGTGGCCGCGTGGTGGGCGTGATCCCCCAGGCGCTGGTGGACAAAGAACTCGCCAACCGGGCATGCGACGAACTGCACATTGTGCAGACCATGCACGAGCGCAAGGCCATGATGGCCGAACGCAGCGACGCTTTCATCGCCCTGCCCGGCGGTATCGGCACCTTTGAAGAACTGTTTGAAGTGTGGACCTGGCGCCAGCTGGGCTACCACGACAAGCCTCTGGGCCTGCTCAATGTGGCGGGCTACTACGACGGGCTCACGGGCTTTCTGAACCACAGCGTGGCCAGTGGCTTCATGGGCGAATGGCAGATGGGCCTGCTGCACGCATCTGCCGATGCCGAGGCGCTGCTGCGCACCCTGGTGCAGTCGGCCGGGCCCGACCATGCCCCCGTGCCGCTGCGCGATGTGATCTGACCCCGGCAAGGCGGTCACCCATGAAAAAGGGCGGATGAGGAATCCGCCTTTTTTGTTTTCTCAATGGGCCCAGGGCCATGGCCTTGTCAGGCCCAAGCCAGAACCGCTCAGCCTCAGACCGCTGCGTCGTCCAGGTCCCCGGTGCGGATGCGCACCACGCGCTCCACGGTCGTCACAAAAATCTTGCCGTCGCCGATCTTGCCGGTGCGCGCCACGTTCACGATGGCGTCCACGCAGCGGTCCACGTCCTCGGACTTCACCACCACCTCGACCTTCACCTTTGGCAGGAAGTCCACCACGTACTCGGCACCGCGGTACAGCTCGGTGTGGCCCTTCTGGCGGCCAAAACCCTTCACTTCGGTCACGGTGAGGCCGGTCACGCCACATTCGGCCAGGGCTTCGCGGACTTCTTCGAGCTTGAAGGGCTTGATGACGGCGGTGATCATTTTCATGGCGGGTCTCCTGAAGGATGTGAAAGATAGGGGAAAACTGCTGGCGCGACGGTGGAACGGTCAGAAACCCGCCGTCAGGCGCGGAATTTATTGGTGATAGGGTAACGCCAGTCTTTGCCGAAGCTGCGGCGTGTCACTCTAATCCCTACGGGCGCCTGGCGGCGCTTGTATTCGTTGAGCTTGATGAGCCGCGTGACCCGCTCCACATCGGCCCGCGCATAACCGCTGGCAATGATGGACTCTATGGGCTCATCGTTCTCCATGTAGCGCGCCACGATGGCGTCCAGCACCTCGTAAGGCGGCAGGCTGTCCTGGTCCTTCTGGTCGGGCCGCAGCTCGGCACTGGGCGGGCGGGTGATGATGCGCTCAGGGATCGGGTTGGCGCCCGTGCCATACGGGTCGTTGGCATTGCGCCAGCGCGCCAGGTCAAACACCCGCGTCTTGGCCACATCCTTGATCACCGCAAAGCCACCCGCCATGTCGCCATACAGCGTGCAGTAGCCGGTGGACATCTCGCTCTTGTTGCCCGTGGTCAGCACGATGGCACCGAACTTGTTGGACAGCGCCATCAGCAGCGTGCCCCGGATGCGCGCCTGCAGGTTCTCCTCGGTCGTGTCCTCGGCCAGCCCCGCAAAGTCGCTGGCCAGCGCGGCCTTGAAGGCCTCGAACTGGGGCTTGATGGAGATCTCGTCATAACGCACGCCCAAGCGCTCGGCCATGTCGCGCGCGTCGATCCAGCTGATGTCGGCCGTGTAGGGCGACGGCATCATCACCGTGCGCACCTTGTCGGCGCCCAGCGCATCTACAGCAACCGCCAGCACCAAGGCCGAGTCGATGCCTCCGGACAGGCCCAGCAGCGCGCCGGGGAAGCCGTTTTTGCCCACGTAGTCGCGCACACCCAGCACCAGTGCATCCCACAGGTCGGCCTCCAGGCTTTTCTCGGGCGCAATGTCTGCTTCAATTTTGATAGCTGCTTGCGCATGATGGACGCGCGCAAACACCAGTTTTTCTTCAAAGCCTGGCGCCCGCCCGGCCACCGAGCCGTCGGCGTTCAGCGCAAACGAGCGGCCCTCGAACACCACCTCGTCCTGCCCGCCCACCAGGTGGGCGTAGACCAGCGGCAGGCCCGTCTCGGCCACGCGTTCGCGCATGGTGGCCTCGCGCTCGGCGCTTTTGCCCAGATGGAAGGGCGATGCGTTGATGACCGCCAGCAGCTGTGCGCCTGCGGCCGCTGTGCTGCGCGCGGGCTCGGCAAACCAGGCGTCCTCGCAGACGAGCAGGCCCACGCGCACGCCCTCCACCTCAAACACGCAAGGCGCGGTGCCCGCCACGAAATAGCGGCGTTCGTCAAAGACCTGGTAATTGGGCAGCTCTCGCTTGGCGTAGGTCTGTTCGATGCGGCCGTCGCGCAGCACGCTGGCCGCGTTGTGGCAGGCGCTGAAGGCTGGCGCATCGGGCGCCAGGGCCTGCGGGTGGCCCAGCACGATGGCCAGACCCTTCAACCCCGCAGTCTCGCGGGCGACGGTTTTCACGGCATCATCACAGGCCGCGATGAAAGCGGGCCGCAGAAACAGGTCTTCGGCCGCATAGCCGCAAATGGCCAGCTCGGGCGTCAGCAACAGCCGCGCGCCCTGGGCATAGGCCTCGCGCGCGGCGGCAATGATCTTCTGCGCATTCCCGGGCATGTCGCCCACGACAAAGTTGAGCTGCGCAGTGCAAATGGAGAGCGTCATGGAACTGGAGTCGGCACTTTTGGCCGGGTTGGATACCGCCCATGCAGCCCCGGGCTGCGGTGGGCAACACGGGAGAGCGCATGGCTGAGGAAGCTGCCATTATCGCCCGCGTGCTCGCGTCCCCGCTGGATGTAGACGCAGCGGCCTGGAACGCCCTGCTGGCGCAACAAAGCCACCCCACGCCCTTCCTGCGACACGAATACCTGGCCGCCCTGCACGAGAGCGGCAGCGCCACGCCCCGCACGGGCTGGACGCCCCGCTTCATGACCCTGTGGGAGGGCAACACCCTGGTGGCCGCCTGCCCGCTGTACCTCAAGAACCATTCGTACGGCGAATACGTCTTCGACTGGGCCTGGGCCAGCGCCTACGAGCAGCACGGCGTGCCCTACTACCCCAAGGCCGTGGTCGCCGTGCCCTTCACGCCCGTACCCGGCGCACGGCTGCTGGCGCGCGATGGGGGCACACGGGCGCTGCTGCTGCAGGCGGTGCGCCAGTGGTGCGAGCAGGAAGGCGTGTCGTCGGTGCACATGCTGTTTGCGAGTGGCGACGATGTGCAGTCCGGCGCCGAGCAGGACTGGATGCTGCGGCACACCGTGCAATTCCACTGGAAAAACGCAGCCCCCACGCTCGGCACTGGCGTGTTCTCGCTGCCCCAGGCTGGGGAAGGGCCCCCGGCTTCGCCGGGTCGTGGGGCGCTCGCCGCCTTGGGGCGGCCCGGCGGCGGCTCGAACCACTTCACCGACTTCGACCACTTCCTCGCCAGCCTCTCTCAGGACAAGCGCAAGAAGATCCGCCAGGAGCGCCGCCGCGTGGCGGAGGCCGGGGTCCGCTTCCGCTGGTCGCGGGGTGCCGACATCAGCGCGGCCGACTGGGATTTTTTCTACCGCTGCTACGAGCGCACCTACCTCGAACACGGCAACCCGCCCTACCTCACGCGCGACTTCTTTGCCCGCATGGCGGCGCACCTGCCCGAGGCCTGGCTGCTGTTTGTGGCCGAGCGTGATGGGCGCCCAATTGCTACCAGTTTGATAGCTATCGGGGCAAGCCCATCAGGCGGTAATGGCCTAAAAGACCAAAACCTGGTGGCCTATGGCCGCTACTGGGGCGCGCTGGAGCGGGTGGATTGCCTGCATTTCGAGGCCTGCTACTACCAGCCGCTGCAATGGTGCATAGACCACGGCGTGCAGCGGTTTGAAGGCGGTGCCCAGGGCGAACACAAGATGGCCCGCGCCCTGCTGCCCGTGCAGGCCACCAGCGCCCACTGGCTGGCCCACCCGGCTTTTGCCGATGCGGTGGAGCGTTTCCTGGAGCGCGAAGGTGCAGGCGTTGAAGGCTATCTGCAGGAGCTGCAGGCGCGCAGCCCGTTCAAGACGGTGGCATGAGAAAGCGTGACAGCAGCCGTGACCGCCGCCCAAGGCGGGCCACCAGCACAACGGCCCGCCAGTTGTAGCGCCTCAGAAACTCTCCCAGTCCGTCTCATTGCCTTCGGCCGCGCGGGGTGCGCTGCCCCTTGCGGGCGACCTCAGGGGTTTGCTGCCCAGCGCTTTGGGGGAATCTGTACGCGGCTTGGCCTGCGGTGCCAAGCGGGCAGTGCCCGTGGGCGCAGCAGGCACCCGGCCAGCACCAGACGCGGCCACCCTCAGGGGGGCGGCAGCGGTGGCAGTGGCCGCCGCCATGGCCTGGCCTGCCGACAATTTGAAAAACGCCACCGTGCTCACCAGGTCCTGCGCTTGGTGGTTAAGGCTGCTCGCAGCAGCGGCCATCTCCTCGACCAGTGCAGCGTTTTGCTGCGTGACCTGGTCCATCTGCGTCACGGCCTCGCCCACCTGGGCCACGCCCTGGCTCTGCTCGGAACTGGCAGCGCTGATCTCGCCCATCAGGTCCGTCACGCGCCGGATCGCACCCACCACTTCCGTCATGGTCGCACCGGCCTGATCGACCAGCGCCGAGCCCAAGCCCACACGCTCCACGCTGTCCTGGATGAGCGCCTTGATCTGCTTGGCGGCCTCGGCCGAACGGCCTGCCAGGCTGCGCACCTCCGAGGCCACCACCGCAAACCCCCGGCCCTGCTCCCCGGCACGGGCGGCCTCGACGGCGGCATTGAGCGCCAGGATGTTGGTCTGGAACGCAATGCCGTCAATCACGCCGATGATGTCAGCGATCTTGCTACTGCTGTCGTGGATGCCCTTCATGGTGTCCACCACCTGGCCCACCACCTGCCCGCCCTGCACCGCCACGGTGGATGCGCTCTGGGCCAACTGGTTGGCCTGGCGGGCGTTGTCGGCGTTCTGACGCACCGTGGAGTTGAGCTGCTCCATCGACGCCGCCGTCTGCTGAAGCGCGCTGGCCTGCTGCTCGGTGCGCGCGCTCAGGTCGTTGTTGCCCTGCGAGATCTCCGACGACGCCGTGGCCACGTTCTCGGAACCCGAGCGCACATGCCCCACGATGCGCGCCAGGTTCTGCTGCATCTCGCCCAGCGAACGCAGCAGGTGGGCCATCTCGTCCTTGCCGTCTTCATGGATGGGCACCGCCAGGTTTCCATGGCTGATCTCATCGGCCGCCTGCACCGCGCGGTGCACGGGCCCCACGATGGAGCGTGTCGTCCACAGCGCAAACAACGCGCCCAGCACCACCGACACCACCGCACCCAGCGCCAGCGCCCATTGGCTGGCGCCCGCCGCCTGGATGATGCTGCGCTCAAATTCGTCGAGCTGCTTGTGCGTGTTGCTGGCCACATCGGCCAGCGACTGAAGATAGGCCCCCGCCAGCGGCTTGAGTTCGCTATCCACCAGCGCAAACACGTCTTCGCCCGCCTTCTTGCGCTCCAGCAATTTGGCACGCGCTCCCACATAGGCCGCACGCGCCGTGGCCACGCGCTCCATCAGCACCTTGTCGGTGGCATCGTCCACCAGCGCCTCCAGCTTTTTCTGGGCCTCGCTCGCGCGCTGGGATGTGGCGGCCATATCGGCCGAAAGCGATTCAATGTAGCCCGCATCCGTGGCCTTGAGCGACGCCGACGCACGCACCCAATTGAGGTCGATGGCGGCCTTCCACTCTTGCGCCAGCGCGTTGCGCTGCATCTCGACATTGGCGATGCGCATGCTCGCATCCTTGAGCGCGGCCAACCGCCACACGCCCGTGGCAGCAATGGCGGCCGTGATCAGCAGGACCAGGCCAAAAGCCAGACTCAGGCGGGCTCCGATTTTGAGGTTGTTCATGGTTCTTTTGTGGGGTTCTTTATAGGTATGAACCTGCGGAAGAGCACCCGTCCGAGCGGTTGAGGGGAGCACAAAAAAACACGTGGTTCACTCCACGTGTTCTTGCTGGTGTCGCGGTGCTTGCCCGGGTGGGCTGCGGTTTGCGGATTGCGCCCCTGGACGCACGGTCGGGCGTCAGCAGGTTCGCAGAGAGTCTAGGCGCGAAAAGGGGGCGTCTGGCTTACACACGGCATCTGCAAATTGCCGTAGATCAAGCCGCCCTCTTCCCCTTTGCAAGAAGACGGGCTTCAAGAATCGGACGGCCAGAGGCCAAGCCCCAAAACCGCCCGAGGGGAGGCGGGCACAGGGGGAGCAGCCCACGAAGAGCCGCGACAACACCTAAAAACTCTCCCAGTCGTCTTCCGCCCCTGCCGCCACCGGCTTGCGGGCCTGGGACGCAGGTGCAGCAGGGGCCGGGGCTGTGGGTGCCTTGTGGGCAGGGCTGGTGGGCGCGGCCCGCAATGCCAGTGTTTTCTTTGGAGCCATGCCACCCGCACCACCACCACGGGACGCACTGGCGGGCGCGGCTACGGGCGCTGGATGTGCTGCCGGGGCGCTGCCCTGCGAGGCCCGCGCCTGGTCCGTCGAGAGCTTGAACACCGCCACGGCCCCCACCAGGGCCTGGGCCTGATGACTCAGGCTGCTGGCGGCAGCCGCCATTTCTTCCACCAAAGCCGCGTTCTGCTGCGTGACCTGGTCCATCTGCGTCACGGCCTCGCCCACCTGCGACACGCCCGTGCTCTGCTCGCTGCTGGCGGCGCTGATCTCGCCCATGATGTCGGTCACGCGGCGGATGGCGCCCACCACTTCGGTCATGGTGGTACCCGCCTTGTCCACCAGCAGGGTGCCCTGCTCCACGCGCTCCACGCTGGCGGTGATGAGCGACTTGATTTCCTTGGCGGCCTCGGCGCTGCGCTGGGCCAGGTTGCGCACCTCGCCCGCCACCACGGCAAAGCCACGCCCTTGTTCGCCCGCGCGGGCCGCCTCCACGGCGGCATTCAGCGCGAGGATGTTGGTCTGGAAGGCAATGCCGTCGATCACGCTGATGATGTCGGCGATCTTCTTGCTGCTGTCGTTGATGCCTTTCATCGTGGTCACCACCTCGGCCACCACGTCGCCGCCCTGCCCTGCCACGGTGGACGCACTCATCGCCAGCTGGTTGGCCTGGCGGGCGTTGTCGGCGTTCTGCTTGACGGTGGAGCTCAGCTCTTCCATCGACGCGGCCGTCTCCTGCAGTGCGCTGGCCTGCTGTTCGGTGCGGATCGACAGGTCGTTGTTGCCCGAGGCGATCTCGGCACTGGCCGAGGCCACGCCCTGCGCATTGCCGCGCACGCCCGACACCACATGCGCCAGGTTGTCGCGCATGGTGGTCAGGCCGCCCAGCAGCTGGGCGATCTCGTCCTTGCCCCGCGCGTGGATGGGCACCGTGAGGTCGCCCTGCGCGACCGAGTCGGTGATCTGCACGGCGTTGTCCAGCGAGCGCGATATCTGCCGGATCATCGCCCCGCCCATCAGCACGGCCAGCAAAACGCCCAGCACCACGGCCGTGAGCGCGAGCGCCCGGATGGTCTGAAAACTCGCGGCGGCACTGTCGTATTCGGCCTTGGCGTAGTCCAGCTGCACCTGCATGAGCTGGCCCAGCACCTCCTGCAGCGGGTCGATGGCGGGGTACATCTCCTTGGCCGCATAGGTGGTCAGCGCAGCCATATCACCTGACTTGAAGAGCCCGAGCAGGGTGTCGGTGGCTGCGTCTGCCTTGGCCTGCAGGGGCTTGAAGCGGGCGACGAGCTGGGTTTCCTCCGGCGCCAGGCGGGTGGCCAGGTAGGCGCTCCAGTTGGTGTCGATGGCCTTGCGCGCATCGGCCACCGACTGCACGCCCTGCGCGGGGGTCATGGCGCCGTCGCGCACCTTGTGGGCCGTGTCCACCACGTTGACGGCGTACATGTCGGCCACGACCTTGATCTGCTTGAGCGGCACCACCCGGTCGTCATACACCGACTTGAGCCCGGCGTTGGACTGCCCCATGCCAAACAGCCCGCCCCCTCCCACCAGCAGCACCAGCAGGCACAGGGCGGTGAGCAATCCGGCAAGGCGGGTGGAGATCTTGAACTGGCTCATGGCAATTCTCCTGGTAGGGATGCCGTTCGCCCAGCCAACCCATCGACCGGGCAACGGGCCCAGCATAGCCCTTTCTGTTACGTTTGAATACAACCCCCCGGGGAAATCAGCAGGGCGGGCCATCGCTCGAAAACCACGCAAAAAAGCACGCAGAGGGATGTCCCCACTGCGTGCTTTTTTGTTGTGCAGTGCTGCCCCGCGTCACGTTGTGCTGCGTTGCCCTGCCCGGCCTTGCGGTCGCTCTACTTTTGATAGCTACTCAGGCAATACAGTCGCGCGGTAACGGCCATTTTGGCTGAGATTTCTCTCTCCTCCACGACCCCCGCCGCTCAGAAGCTCTCCCAGTCGTCGTCGCTGCCCCCCGCATTCTTGGCGGGGGCCGGGGCCGGGCTGTGGGCCTTGGCTGCTGGCGCGGTGCTGGAGGCTGCCGCCTTGGGCGCTGCCAGGCTGGCTGCGGGCTTGGCTGCAGGTTTGCGCGCGCCCAGGCTGGCGGGCTTGCCCGGGGTGCTGCGNCGCGGTGCTGGAGGCTGCCGCCTTGGGCGCTGCCAGGCTGGCTGCGGGCTTGGCTGCAGGTTTGCGCGCGCCCAGGCTGGCGGGCTTGCCCGGGGTGCTGCGCGCGGCGCTGTAGCTGGGCGCCGGGATGGGGGCCCGGGCGGTTGTCGTTGTGCTGTGGCTGCTGCTGCGCTGGGCGGCGCTGGTGGCGTTGGCGTCCAGCTTGAACACGGCTACGGCGTTGACGAGTTCGCCTGCCTGGGCGTTCAGCGCGCTGGCCGCCGCTGCCATTTCTTCCACCAGGGCTGCGTTTTGCTGGGTGGCCTGGTCCATCTGGGTGACGGCTTCGCCCACCTGGCCTACGCCTGCGCTTTGTTCGCTGCTGGCGGCGCTGATCTCGCCCATGATGTCGGTCACGCGCCGGATGGATGCGACCACTTCGGTCATGGTGGCTCCGGCCTTGTCCACCAGGGCGGTGCCTTGCTCCACGCGTTCGACGCTGGCGGTGATGAGGCTTTTGATTTCCTTGGCGGCTTCTGCGCTGCGCCCTGCCAGGCTGCGCACTTCTCCGGCCACCACGGCAAAGCCCCGGCCTTGTTCTCCGGCCCGGGCGGCTTCCACGGCTGCATTGAGCGCCAGGATGTTGGTCTGGAACGCGATGCCGTCGATGACGCTGATGATGTCGGCTATCTTGTTGCTGCTGGCGTTGATGCCTTTCATGGTCTCGACCACTTCGGCCACCACGTCGCCGCCTTGTACGGCCACGGTGCTGGCGCTCACGGCCAGTTGGTTGGCCTGGCGTGCGTTGTCTGCGTTCTGGCGCACGGTGGAGCCCAGTTCTTCCATTGAGGCGGCGGTTTCTTCCAGCGCGCTGGCCTGCTGTTCGGTGCGCGCGCTCAGGTCGTTGTTGCCCGAGGCGATCTGCGAGCTGGCCGATGCAACGCCTTCGGCGTTGCTGCGCACCGATGCCACCGTGTTGACCAGGCTTTGCTGCATGCGCTGCAGGGCGGCCAGCAGCTGGCCGGTTTCATCCTTGGACTGGACGCTGATCTGGCCGCTCAGGTCGCCAGCGGCCACGCGGTCGGCGGCCTCCACGGCCTGGGCCAGCGGGCGGGTGATGGAGCGGATGATGCTGATCGCCATGAAGATGGCCACGGCAATCGCCAGGGCGCCCGCAATCAGCACATCGCGCTGCAGGGCGCTGGCGGCGGCCTCGGCACGCTGGCCCGCATCGGTGGTCACCTGGGCCTGGTAGTCCACCTGCTCCTTGATGGTCTTCTGGTATTCCAGCTGGGTGGGGCGCACCTTTTCTTCGAGCAGCTTCAGGGCCTCGTCCCTTTGCCCCTGCTGGATCAGCGCCAGGTATTCGTCGCCCACTTTGAGGAAGGCGGCGCGGTTGGCCTGCACACGCGCCAGGATCTCCTTGCCCTTCTCGGACTGGACGAGCGTGGTGAGCGTTTTCATCTGCTCGGCGATGGCGCTGCGCGCCGCAGCCACACGCTCCAGCGACGGCTTGGTGATGTTTTCTGAGGTGAAGATCGCGAGGTTGCGGAACTGGATGGCCTGGACATTCACGCCATCGGCCAGCACGCCCATCGACTTGGTGATGGGGATGCGCGCCTCGACGATGTCATTGAGCGCTGCACGCTGGCTGGCAGAGCGGACCAGGGCGACCGAGCCCAGCACCACCAGCAGCACCACCATGGCGGTAAACGCGATGGTGAGCCGGGTGGAAATCTTCCATTGGATCATTGTGTTTCTCCTCGGGGTTGCTGATGAATTCGTTGGGCGACGACCGGGCCGCAAGCCAGTGTCGAGGACTTGTTGTGCAAACACCTTACTCCGGCGTGGCTTTTGTCACCAGACCTATTTCGTCACTGCTGAGCAGGGCCTCGATGTCCATCACGATCAGCATGCGCTCGCCCAGGCTGGCGATGCCGGTGACAAAGGCCGGGTCCACATGGCCCTGGCGCTCGAACTGGGGGGTGGGTTTGATGGCGTCGGGGGTAAGGGTGACCACGTCGGCCACGGCATCGACCACGGCGCCGATCACCGTGGCGCCGATGTCCAGGATGATGACCACCGTGAAGTCGGTGTAGCTCGCCTCGGGGCATTGCAGCTTCACGCGCAAGTCCAGGATGGGCACGATGCGGCCGCGCAGGTTGATCACGCCCCGGATGAAATCGGGCGAATGCGCCAGGCGCGTGGGCGGCTCGTACGAGCGGATTTCCTGCACGCGCAGGATGTCGATGCCGTATTCCTCAGCCCCCAGGCGGAAGGTCAGGTATTCGCGGCCCACCGCCGCAGCGGCAACCAGGGCCGCAGAGCGTTGGAGGGCGGATGCATGGGAGGGCGCAGGGGCGGATACGACGGTCATGGACGCGGTCTTTCTGGATGGGGGGGTTGTTCGGCAAGGCACGCGGTCTACCGGAACCACAGAACCTGTTCTTTGCCCGCGCAGGCGTGAAGAAAGCATAGCAGCGAACAGTTGCAATTAATAACAAAATCGGTCAAAACGCACCCATCGTCAGCCCGCCTTCAGGTGGGCTTTGCGGGCCTTGCCACCCCGTTTTCACCGCCCTGACCCGGGCAGGAATTGGAGAGCTAGCTCCATTTCCACCCCCGGCCGTCTGCCGAAAAAATGCTACCGTCGCCGCAAGCCACACGCCCGGTGTGCCGCCCCGCTTTGAAACGATGAATTGATGGCCCTGTTCAACAAGAAAGAATCCGACCCCACCGACCTGCCGCCCCCCGGCCTGCCCCTGCTGGCGCTGGAGCTGCGCGCCCCCTGGGAGTTTGGTGCCGTGCTGCCCGCCTGGCCCGTGCTGCAGCGCGCGCCGCTGGGCGACGGGCACACCGTGATCGTGTTTCCCGGGCTCACGGCGGGCGATGCCACCACCGTGCCGCTGCGCCGGTATCTCGAATCGCGCAACTACGACACCCTGGGCTGGGGCCAGGGCCTGAATCTGGGCCCGCGCGATGGCGTGCTGGAAACCGCCAAGCGCCAGTTGCAGGAAGCGGCCGATGCCAGCGGCCACAAAGTCAGCCTGGTGGGCTGGAGCCTGGGCGGCATCTACGCCCGCGAGCTGGCCAAGGAGATGCCCGACCTGGTGCGCTGCGTGATCACGCTGGGTACGCCCTTTGCCGGGCACCACCGCTCCACCAACGCCTGGCGCATCTACCAGTTTGCGAGCGGCCGCAGCATCGAGCGCGAAACCGAGAGCTACAACCTGCCCGAGGCACCGCCCGTGCCCACCACTAGCATCTTCTCGCGCACCGACGGCGTGGTGGCCTGGCGCGGCAGCATCCAGGCGCCCGCCGACCACAACCCGCACACCGAGAACATCGAGGTGGTGGCTAGCCACTTCGGCATCGGCCTGAACCCCAGCGCCTGGTGGGCCGTGGCCGACCGGCTGGGCCAGCCCCAGGGGCCCGGCGTAGTGTGGCAACCCTTCCAGCGGCCCCAGCTGCCGGGGCTGCAGCTGCTGTACCCCAATCCGCACCGCTGATACCGGGGGGACGTACCCCACAAACAAAAAAGCACGCAGAGGGATGTCCCCTCTGCGTGCTTTTTGGTTGTGCAGTGCTGCGTCGCGCTGCGTGGCCCTGCCCGGACTGTGTGACGCTCTACTTTTAATAGCTACTTAGGCAATACAGTCGCGCGGTAACGGCCATTTTGGCTGAGATTCCCCTCTCCTCCACGGCCCCCTGCGCTCAGAAGCTCTCCCAGTCGTCGTCGCTGCCCCCTGCATTCTTGGCGGGGGCCGGGGCCGGGCTGTGGGCCTTGGCTGCTGGCGCGGTGCTGGAGGCTGCCGCCTTGGGCGCTGCCAGGCTGGCTGCGGGCTTGGCTGCAGGTTTGCGCGCGCCCAGGCTGGCGGGCTTGCCCGGGGTGCTGCGGCGCGGTGCTGGAGGCTGCCGCCTTGGGCGCTGCCAGGCTGGCTGCGGGCTTGGCTGCAGGTTTGCGCGCGCCCAGGCTGGCGGGCTTGCCCGGGGTGCTGCGCGCGGCGCTGTAGCTGGGCGCCGGGATGGGGGCCCGGGCGGTTGTCGCTGTGCTGTAGCTGCTGCTGCGTTGGGCGGCGCTGGTGACATTGGCGTCCAGCTTGAACACGGCCACGGCGTTGACGAGTTCGCCTGCCTGGGCGTTCAGCGCGCTGGCCGCCGCTGCCATTTCTTCCACCAGGGCTGCGTTTTGCTGGGTGGCCTGGTCCATCTGTGTGACGGCTTCGCCCACCTGGCCTACGCCTGCGCTTTGTTCGCTGCTGGCGGCGCTGATCTCTCCCATGATGTCGGTCACGCGCCGGATGGAGGCAACCACTTCGGTCATGGTGGCTCCTGCCTTATCGACCAGGGCGGTGCCTTGTTCCACGCGTTCCACGCTGGCGGTGATGAGGCTTTTGATTTCCTTGGCGGCTTCTGCGCTGCGCCCTGCCAGGCTGCGCACTTCTCCGGCCACCACGGCAAAGCCCCGGCCTTGTTCTCCGGCACGGGCGGCCTCGACAGCGGCGTTCAGCGCCAGGATGTTGGTCTGGAAGGCGATGCCGTCGATGACGCTGATGATGTCGGCTATCTTGTTGCTGCTGGCGTTGATGCCTTTCATGGTCTCGACCACTTCGGCCACCACGTCGCCGCCTTGTACGGCCACGGTGCTGGCGCTCACGGCCAGTTGGTTGGCCTGGCGTGCGTTGTCTGCGTTCTGGCGCACGGTGGAGCCCAGTTCTTCCATTGAGGCGGCGGTTTCTTCCAGCGCGCTGGCCTGCTGTTCGGTGCGCGCGCTCAGGTCGTTGTTGCCTGACGCGATCTGCGAGCTGGCCGATGCAACGCCTTCGGCATTGCTGCGCACGCCCGTGACCACGCGGGCCAGGTTGTCGCGCATGTCGGCCAGGGCGGTGAGCAGCTGGCCCATTTCGTCCTTGCCGCCAGCGGGCACTTCGGTGGTGAGGTCGCCCTCGGCAATCGCACTCGCCGCGCGCACCGCATGGCGCGCCGGGCCGGTGACGGCGCGGGTGATGCCCACACCCAGCAGCGCGGCCAGCACCACACACACGGCCAGCGTCACCAGCAGCGAGATGCGCGCCACGCTGAACACCTGCCGGGCCTCTTCACTGGCCTGGATGGCGTTGTCGGCGTTGAGCTTTTGCAGCTGGCCCAGCGTTTCGGCCACGGCCACGAATGCGCCTTCGGACTCGCCGGCATAGACCATGGACAGGGCGTCGCTGGTCAGCTCCAGCGTCTCGGCGGTGGTGAAGTCCACGCCGTTGGCAATCTCGACCAGCTTGGCCTGCAGCACGGCGTATTCGGCCTTGCGTTTTTTGTAGGCGTCAAAAATCTCGCGCTCTTTGGGGCTGTCGATCAGGGGCTCGTAGGTTTTCTCGACCCGCTCGATGTCCTTGGCCCGCAGGGCCACCTGCTCGGAAAACGCCTTCACCTCCACCAGGCTGCGCGCCGTGACCATGCCCGCCTCGGAGCGGCGCATGCGGTTGTAGAGCACGCGCAGGTCCCCGGTCTGCGCCACGCTGGGCAGCAGGTTGGTGGCGATCTCTTCGGCGTTGGCGTGGATGCGCGACATCTGCACCAGCGCAATCAGGCCCAGCACCGTGGTCAGCAGCACCACCGCCAAGAACCCCGCCCCCAGCTTGACGCCAATGCGCAGATCAGAAACTTTCATGTATCACCCTTCCAAAAACCCGGGGCCACAGTGCCGCAGCCCCCTGACGCACGGCCCGGACCGGCCTGCCGGCACCGGGCGATTTGTAACAATTTGAATCACCAGTCTAGCAGCGCAGCAGGCCTCTGCGCCCTAGGCGGGACCCGGATGTGCACCCTGCGCTGCAGGGCCTCAGCCAGAAAAAAAGCATGCAGGCCGCCGGGGCTTGCATGCTTCTATTTTGATAGCTATCTGCGCTTGATGGACGCGCGCAGAAGGCTTTTTTGGCATCCAACCCGGGCGCCACACCCGGGCAAAACACCTGGGCAGGTGTGCCTCAGGCCTGCGACTTCTTGTAGCTCTCGATGCCGTCCACGACTTCCTTCTTGGCCGACTCGATGCCTTCCCAGCCCAGCACCTTGACCCACTTGCCCTTTTCCAGGTCCTTGTAGTGCTCGAAGAAATGGGCGATAGCGTTGCGGCGCATGGCGTTCACGTCGTCGATGTCCTTCCAGTGGTCGTACATGGGCAGGATCTTGGAGGTGGGCACGGCGATGACCTTGCCGTCCACGCCCGCTTCGTCTTCCATCATCAGGATGCCCAGGGGGCGGCAGGGCACCACCACGCCGGGGTGCAGCGGATAGGGGGTGATCACCAGCACGTCCACCGGGTCGCCGTCGCCCGACAGGGTCTGCGGCACATAGCCGTAGTTGGTGGGGTAGTGCATGGCCGTGGTCATGAAACGGTCCACGAAGATCGCGCCCGACTCCTTGTCCACTTCGTACTTGATCGGGTCCGCGTTCATCGGGATTTCGATGACCACGTTGAAGGCTTCGGGGATGTTCTTGCCAGGGGTGACGTTGTTGAGGGACATGTCTTTGAATAGTGGTTTGGGTAACGGCAACCCGCGATGCACAGAGCGCTGACGCAACGCAAACAAGCGCCATGAAGCGTCGGGATTAACCCTGATTTTAGGCGCAGGTCCCTTTCTACCCGCTTGCAAACCATGGTTTGGCTGTAAATTGGGTCCGTTGGCCAATCGACTCCCAGCCCTTTTCAAGCGGCGCAGGAGCACGAGGAAGCAACGCAGCGGAAGCACCACCGACCTGCGTTGTGATGTTTCCTTCCGTGCAACTGCGAAGATTGAAAGGAGTGACGAATGGCTGGAACTACAGCGCTGACTGCCCCCCTGATACTGGCTCTGGTTTGCGGATTGATTGCGGTGGCCTACGGGATCTGGGCGCGGGGATGGATCCTCGCCAAAGACCCGGGCAATGCCCGCATGCAGGAAATCGCCGCCGCCATCCAGGCCGGTGCCGCTGCCTACCTCGCCCGCCAATACAAGACCATCGCCCTCGTGGGCGTGGTGCTGGCGGTCCTCATCGGTATTTTTCTCGACGGCACCACGGCGGTGGGCTTTGTGGTGGGCGCGGTGCTCTCGGGCGCCTGCGGCTTCATCGGCATGAACGTGTCGGTGCGGGCCAATGTGCGCACGGCGCAGGCCGCCACGCAGGGCATCGGCCCGGCGCTGGATGTGGCGTTTCGCGGCGGGGCCATCACCGGCATGCTGGTGGTGGGGCTGGGGCTGCTGGGCGTCACGGCGTTCTACTGGTTCCTGGCGGGCAACGGCAACCTCACGCCCAACGCCAAGCTGGCCACGCTGCTCAACCCGCTGATCGGGTTTGCGTTCGGCTCGTCGCTGATCTCCATCTTTGCGCGCCTGGGCGGCGGCATCTTCACCAAAGGCGCCGACGTGGGCGCCGACCTGGTGGGCAAGGTCGAGGCGGGCATCCCTGAGGACGACCCACGCAACCCCGCCGTGATCGCCGACAACGTGGGCGACAACGTGGGCGACTGCGCGGGCATGGCCGCCGACCTGTTCGAAACCTATGCGGTGACGCTGATCGCCACCATGGTGCTGGGCGCGCTGCTGGTGGCCACCGCGCCGGTCAACGCCGTGGTCTACCCGCTGGCGCTGGGGGCCGTGTCCATCATCGCGTCCATCATCGGGTGCTTCTTCGTGAAGGCAACGCCCGGCATGAAGAACGTGATGCCCGCGCTCTACAAGGGCCTGGCGATTGCGGGTGTGCTGTCGCTGGTGGCGTTCTACTTTGTCACGCTGTGGATCATCCCGGACAACGCCATCACCGCTACTGGTACGCAGATCCGCCTGTTTGGCGCCTGCGCCACGGGGCTGGTTCTGACGGCCGTGCTGGTGTGGATCACCGAGTTCTATACCGGCACGCAGTACGCGCCCGTGCAACACATCGCACAGGCCTCCACCACGGGCCACGGCACCAACATCATTGCGGGCCTGGGGGTGTCGATGCGCTCCACGGCCTGGCCGGTGGTGTTTGTGTGCACGGCCATCATCGTGGCGTATGGACTGGCAGGGCTGTATGGCATTGCGGTGGCGGCCACGGCCATGCTGAGCATGGCGGGCATTGTGGTGGCGCTGGATGCCTATGGCCCCATCACCGACAACGCGGGCGGCATTGCCGAAATGGCCGAGCTGCCCAGCAGCGTGCGCGACATCACCGACCCGCTGGACGCCGTGGGCAACACCACCAAGGCCGTGACCAAGGGCTACGCCATCGGCTCAGCCGGGCTCGCGTCGCTGGTGCTGTTTGCCGACTACACGCACAAGCTCGAAACCTACGGCAAGTCCATCAGCTTTGATCTGTCCGACCCGCTGGTCATCGTGGGCCTGTTCATCGGCGGGCTGATCCCCTACCTGTTTGGCGCCATGGCCATGGAAGCCGTGGGCCGCGCTGCCGGGGCCGTGGTGGTGGAGGTGCGCCGCCAGTTCAGCACCATCAAGGGCATCATGGACGGCACGGGTAAGCCAGAGTACGGCAAGGCCGTGGACATGCTCACCACCGCAGCCATCAAGGAGATGGTGGTCCCCAGCCTGCTGCCCGTGATTGCACCGCTGGTGGTGGGCCTGCTGCTGGGGCCCAAGGCGCTGGGCGGCCTGCTCATGGGCACCATCGTCACCGGCCTCTTTGTGGCCATCAGCATGTGCACCGGCGGCGGCGCGTGGGACAACGCCAAGAAGTACATCGAGGACGGCCACCACGGCGGCAAGGGCAGCGACGCACACAAGGCCGCCGTGACGGGCGACACCGTGGGCGACCCCTACAAGGACACGGCGGGCCCGGCCATCAACCCGCTGATCAAGATCATCAACATCGTGGCGCTGCTCATCGTGCCGCTGGTGGTCAAATTTCACGGCGGGTAAACCCTTGGACCTTGGAACGTGTTTACGTTCTGACCACCATCAAAAAGGGGCTTCGGCCCCTTTTTTGCGGCTTACCATCCGGGACAACGGTTTTTCTCCAGAGAAGATGGCCTTGAATCACACCTCACCGTCTGCCGCCTCCGCACCCTCCGGCCTCCACGCCCCGCTGTACCAACGCATCGTCGAGGATGTGCTCGCCGGGGCCCGCCCGCTGATGGAGCGCATTGCCGAGGCCACGCGCATGTCCCTGCAGCAGCGCCTGGACCAGGCCCGCACCCCGGGGGAGCACCACGCCATGCTTGAAGCCCGCCAGCAGCTCATGCGGCTGAACGGGGTGATGAGCGAGCGCTACCCCGAGGCGCTGCGCAAGGCCCTGGAGCAACAATCCGGGCACAAGGAAGAAAAGGCCACGCGCTCGCTGTTCAGCGTGCACTTCGACGAGCTGGAGCTGATGGACGAAACCCAGATCAGCGACAGCGTGGAACGCGCCCGCGCCCGCCAGGTGCTGGCCTCGGCCGTCGAGGGGCCGCTGGCCGACCTCGACGCCCTGGTGTGCGCGGCCCTGGGGCAGCCGCAGGTGCGGCCCGAGCACAACCCGCTGCGCCCCGACGCCTTTTTGCAGGCGCTGCAGACCGTGGTGTCGCAGATGCAGGTCACCGAGCAGGTGCGGCACGACTGGATGGGGCAGATGGCGCAGGCGCTGGGCAAGGAGCTGCGCGCGCTGTATGTCGCGCAGACCGAGCGGCTCAAGCAAAGCGGCGTGCAGCCCGTGGGCTACGCCATGCGCCAGGCCAACGGCCAGTATGTGTATGTGGCTCCCGCCGAGGGCGGCGCATCGCCCGGCTTTGGCTTCGAGGCAGGCCCCGCCCACGATGTGGGCCCCATCGACCGTATCGACCGCACAGACCACCCCGAGCCCGCCACCGCCGACCCGCTGCTCACGCTGGGCCGCTTGCGCCGCCTGCTGCTGGGCGAGCTGGACGAGCCCGCAGCCCCCGAGCAGGCCCCGGCGGCCCCCGAGACCTTTGCCGAACGTTTCTCCCGCGAGTTCGAACACCCGGCCCCGCTCCCCCACATCGACCCGCCCGCCACCGACTTCGCCATGACCGTGCCCGCCGCCTTCGAGGCGCTGCAGGAGATGAACCAGGTCGGCCAGATGATGGAGCGCCTGGGCAGCCAGCGCACACAGGCTGCAGGCGGTGCCGCCACCAGCCCCGAAAGCGCCCCCGCCAACCCGCCGCGCCAGCACACCGGCGGGCTGGCCCAGGCCCTGAGCACCGAAGTGGTGGCACTGATGGTGGACAACATCGCACGCGACACCCGACTGCTGTGGCCCGTGCAGCAGTTCGTGCGCGCCCTGGAGCCCGCCCTGATGCAGCTGGCGCTGACCGACACGCGCTTCTTCAGCCACAAGGAACACGCGGCGCGCCGCCTGCTGCAGGACATTACCGACCGCAGCCTGGCGTTTGACAGCACCGAGGCACCGGGCTTCCAGAGCTTCATGCGCTCGCTCATGAACATCGCGGAGCCGCTGTCCACCGCCACCGTCGAGGGGCCGGAGGACTTCGAGCAGGTACTGCAGCAGCTGCACGCCAAGTGGGCGCAAAAAGAGCAGGCCCGCAAGCAGGAGCGCCTGCGCGCCATCGAGGCGCTGGAACATGCCGAGCGGCGCCACCTGCTGGCCGCCCAGATCTCGCGCGAGATCTGGCTGCTGCCCGACATCGGCAAGGTGCCCGACGCCATCTCGCGCTTTTTGCTGGGCCCCTGGGCCCAGGTGATGGCCGAGGCCCGCCTGGCCGACACCACCCACAGCACCGACCCCGGCCGCTACCACGAGCTGGTGGAGGCCCTGATCTGGAGCACCCAGCCCGAGCTGACCCGCAAGAACACCGGCCAGCTCGCGCGCCTGCTGCCCAAGCTGCTGGCCAAGCTGCGCGAGGGCCTGGCTTCCATCGACTACCCCGCCGAGCGGACCGAGGCTGTCTTCGAGTTGCTGATGCAGTTGCACCAGCAGGCCTTCAAACCCGGCCCACGCGCAGCCACCCGCGCCCCCGCGCCGCGCGCCGAGCCCCCCGCCCTGCCCCAACCCGCGCCGCTGGGCGACGACGACCCCTGGGTCGCCCCCTCCGAGGCCAAGGAATCCGGGTTCATGGAGTCCTCCCAGGCCCCCGAATCCGAGAGCCCCGAGCTTGCGCCCACACCCGCCAGCGGCAGCGCACCAGCCTTGCCACCGCTGGCCATTGGCAGCTGGGTCAACCTGCTGGTGGCCGGCCGGTGGGAGCGCACCCAGCTGTCCTGGATCGGCTCGCACGGCAACTTCTTCCTCTTCACCAGCGCATCGGGCCACACGCAGTCGATGACGCTGCGCCTGGTGGACCGCCTCATCCAGCAAGGCGCCATGCACATCATTGCCCAGCAGCCCGTGGTGGACGGTGCCCTGGACGCCGTGGCCGCAGCGGCCATGCGCAACAGCGTGGACAGCAGGCACTGAGTTACGCTATCAAATAGATAGCTATCAGCGATTTACCACCAGGCGCCAGAAGCCATTTTCACCACCGTCACACCCACATTCCCCTCCATGCCCCTCGTCCTGGACTCACTTGACCACCTGGTTCTCACCGTCGCCAGCATCAAGAACACCATCGCCTTCTACGAGCGCGTGCTGGGCATGGCCGCACGCGAGTTCAAACCCCAACGCTACGCGCTGCACTTCGGCACGCAGAAAATCAACTTGCACGAGGTGGGCACCGTGGTGGACCCCAACGTGCGCCATGCCAAGGCGGGTTCGGGCGACCTGTGTTTTCTCACCCGGACGCCGCTCGAAGAGGTCATCGCCCACCTGCAGGCTGAAGGCGTGGCCGTCGTGCAGGGCCCGGTGGGCGCAACGGGCGCACGCCACCGGCTGCGCTCGGTCTATATCTACAACCCGGACGACAACCTGATCGAGATTGCCAACGAGATATGAAACACCCCCTGAGTCGCTTCGCGCCTTCCCCCTCTCTCGTCTCGCTGCGCGAGCCGGGAGGGGGACGCCCCCAGCGCGGCGGGGCGGCCCTTGCGCGGGGGCACTGGCTCGGGCCGCGCCAGTTTCATGCGTCGTGGGTGGCGTGCACCGCTGTGAGCAAGCGCGAGCAAATTTGCGGTTGCGCTCAGAACTCGGCGGAGATCGCTGCACGCAGCAGCATCGCGGCTGGCTCCACCAGCTCCTGCAGGTCGCCCGCGCGCTCCTGCTCAATGGCCTGCAGCACCATTTCGTTGATGCCCCCCACCACCGCCATCGCCATCATGGGCTGCAGCGGCGTCTTGCGCAGGCGCTCGCCGGGGCGGTTGTTGACCACGTCCAGCATCAGGTCGGCCAGTTGCTGGTTGGCGCGGCGCCGCGCCGCCAGGCCCGGTGCGCCCAGGCCCAGGATGTCGATGAACAAGGTGCGCAGCAGCACCGGGTTGCGCGCCAGCACGCCAAAGTAGGCCGCCATGGCCTGCTCCACCTGGGCCTGCCAGTCGCTGTGCGGGTCGATCGCGCCGCGCAGCACGGCAATGGCGTTGCCGCTGGCCACCTCGTACAGCGCAATCAGGCATTCGGCCTTGTCGGCAAAGTTTTCATAGAAGGTGCGGCGCGAGACACTGGCCTCGCGCACGATGTCGGCAATCGTGGTGTCGGCATAGCCCTTGGCGGCCACGGCGCGGGCCATGCCTTCGAGCAGGCGGGCGCGGTGTTCATTGCCTGGGGTGGGGGTGTCGGCAGCGGCAGTCATGGCAAAAAATCCCTCGAAATCGGGCTAGGTACTTGACAGTACCACAGTTGACCTGCATCATACAAACCACTCGGTACTGCAACGTACCAACCCTTTCCCCCTCCTGCCCCTGACGGAGATCGCCCATGACCGAACTTGTTGTCCGCCGTCTGCTGATTGACCTGGAAACGCCGTTTGCGCGCCAATGGTGCGGCGGCGATGCATTTCGCACGGCGCTGTTCAACGCGCTGTCGATGAGCTTCCCCGTGGGCGAGCAGTTCTTCATCGACGCCGTGCGCGATGGCCACAAACGCCTGCCGCCCGACCTGCAGG
This sequence comes from Acidovorax sp. GW101-3H11, assembly GCF_001633105.1. Classification (GTDB taxonomy): domain Bacteria; phylum Pseudomonadota; class Gammaproteobacteria; order Burkholderiales; family Burkholderiaceae_C; genus Acidovorax. Next base: position 200,725 of record NZ_LUKZ01000003.1, on the reverse strand, counting down.
CACAGTTCGCCGACGAGGTGCGCGGCTTCATCGGGCAAGAGGCCACACACCGCCGCATCCACGCGCTGTTCAACGGTCACCTCGAAAAACAGGGCCTGGTCAACGACTGGGCCCCGCGCGCCGCAGAGCGCATGAAGCTGTTTGCCGGGGCCGACCCGCGCCACCCGCTGGCCGTGACGGCCGCCAACGAGCACTTCACCGCCCTGCTGGCCGAATGGCTGCTGGCCCACCCCGAGGTGCTGCAGGGCGCCGAGCCCCGCCTGGCCACGATGTGGCAGTGGCACTGCGCCGAAGAGGCCGAGCACAAGAACACCGCGTTCGACCTGTACCAGGCGCTGGGCGGCAACCACGAATGGCGCATCACCTGGTTCCGCCGCATCACCCTGGTTTTTGTGGGCGATGTGCTGCGCCAGACGCTCAGCAACCTGCGCCAGAGCGGCACCTTGTGGAAGTGGAGCACCTGGGCCAGCGCCGCGCGCACGCTGTTTGGCCAAGGCGGCCTGGTGCGCGAAAGCTGGAAGCCCTGGCGGCAGTACCTGAAGCGCGACTTTCACCCCGGCCAGCATGGCAGCGACCTCTCGGAGCGCTGGCTGGCCGAACACAGCAACGCCTACACCCCCGTGGGCGCCCGCTGACAACCACGACCTGAAACCATGACGACGAACCCCACGCCCCGGCGCACCGGCCGGGCAGGCGGAGCTTTGCTGTGCCTGATCGCATCCGCCCCCCTGGCCCTTACCGCCTTCATCGCCCTGCCCGCCCACGCAGAACCCCTGGCCTTTGACGCCGCGCAGCAGCAACTGCTGCAGCGCTCAGACCACCTGGCCGCATCGCGCCACGCGGTGGAAAGCGCCCAGCTGCGCCGCGACGCCCTGCAGCGCCTGGGCGGCCCGGTGGTCCACCTGAGCGGTGCGGCCTATGCCTACAACGCCAACCTGGACGTGGACCTGAACCCGCTGAACCGCGCCCTGCCCGGCGTGCTGTCGCAGTTGCCGCCGCAGCTGGCAGCGCCCCTTGCGCAGTTACCACACCTGCCATCGAGCTACACGCTCAACCGCAGCAAAAGCGACACCACGGCCTCGGTCTCGGCCGTCTGGCCCATCTACATGGGCGGCGCCAGCAACGCCGCGCGGGGCCTGCTGGACGCACAGACCCAAGAGGCCCAGGCCGACGCCGCCAAGACCGGCCACGAAGCTACCACCCTGCTGGTGCAGCGCTACTTTGGCGCCCAGCTGGCCCAGCGCGCCGCCGTGCTGCGCGAGGCCGCCCTGGCCACCATTGAGCAGCACGATACCGCCGCGCAGAAGATGCTGGACGCTGGCGTGATCGCCCGCGTGGAGCGCCTGCAGGCCCGCTCGGCGCTGGAAGAAGCCCGCCGCAACGCCCGCAAGGCGCGTGACGATGCCGAGCTGGCCACCACGGCGCTCACCCGCACGCTCAAGGCCACCGAGCTGGTCACGCCCACCAGCCCGCTGTTTGTGCTGAGCGGGCCGGTGGAGCCCCTGCCCCACTTCATTGACACCGCGCTGGCCCGCCACCCCGGGCTGGACAAGGTGGCCGCCAAAAAGGAACAGGCCACCCAGCTGCACGCCGCACAAGAGGCGCTGCGCAAGCCCCAGGTGTTCGCCTTCGGCCAGCGCCAGCTCAAGACCGGCAAGGAGGCCGACTGGGTGGCCGGTGTGGGCGTGCGCTGGACGCTGTGGGACTCCATCGACCGCAACACCCTCGCCGAGTCGTCCCAGCGCCAGATCGCGCAGGCCGAGCGCACTGGCGCCCAGGCGCAGAACGACATCGCCCTGCTGGTGGAAAAACGCTGGCTGGCGCTGGAGCAGGCGCGCCGCGCCTACCTGGCGCTGCAGCCCGGCCTGGAGCTGGCCGATGAGGTGCTGCGCCTGCGCACCGCAGGCCTGAAGGCGGGCACCAGCACCACGCTCGACCTGATCGACGCGCAGGTGAACCAGGCCAAGACACAGACCGAGCGCGCCCAGGCGGCACACGACTACGTGAAGGCACTGGCCGAGCTGCTGGAGAGCTGCGGCCTGTCGGAAGACTTTGGCAAGTACATGGCGCGCGCAGACGCCCTGAAAGTGGAGTGAAGAACATGAGCAAGAAAACAGCAGTTGCCAGCGCAGCAGCCTTTGTGGCCGTGGCCAGCTTTGTGGGCTTTGGCCTGTGGAAGGCATCGCAACCCGCACCCGAGGTCTTCCAGGGCCAGATGGAGGCGCAAGAAGCCGACATCGCCCCCAAGGTCACGGCGCGCATCGCGCAGATCCTGGTGAAGGAAGGCGACCAGATCGCCGTCGGCGCGCCGCTGATCCGCATGGACAGCCCCGAGGTCCAGGCCAAGCTGGCCCAGGCCACCGCCGCCCAGGAGGCCGCGCAGGCCGTGGCCGCCAAGGCCGAGCATGGCGCCCGCCCGCAAGAGGTGGAGATGGCCCGCCTGAACTGGCAGCGCGCCGTGGCCGCCGCCGACCTGGCAGAAAGTTCCTTCAAGCGCGTGGACGGCCTGGCGCGCGAGGGCCTGGTGGCCGCACAGAAACGCGACGAGGCCGAGGCCAACTTCAAGGCCTCGCGCGACCAGGCGCTGGCCGCCAAGGCGCAGTACGAGCTGGCCCGCGCCGGTGCCCGCAGCGAAGACCGATCGGCCGCCAGCGCCCAGGCGCGCCAGGTGGCCGGTGTGGTGGCCGAGGTGCAGGCTGCGCAGGCCGAAACCGAACTCAAGAGCCCCGTGGCGGGCGAAGTGGCCAAGGTGCTGGCACGCACCGGCGAACTCTCGCCCCAGGGCGTGGCCGTGGTCACGGTGGTGGACCTGAAGGACCAGTGGGTGGTGCTGAACGTGCGCGAAGACCGCCTGCAGCGTTTTGCCATCGGCAGCGAGTTCGAAGCCACCCTGCCAGCGCTGGGCAACCAGGCCGTCAAGTTCAAGGTCTACCACACCGGTGCCCTGCCCGACTTCGCCACCTGGCGCGCCACGCGCGCGGGCCAGGGCTTTGACGCCCGCACGTTTGAAGTGCGTGCCCGCCCGACGGCCCCCATCGAAGGCGCCCGCCCCGGCATGACCGTGCTGGTGCGTTGAAATTTTGAATAAAAAATGCCCTCTGCGCGCGACCATCAAGCGCAAGTAGCTATGAATTCAATAGTAAACAGCTTCCGCCGCGAAGCCCGCCGCCTGGCGGCCGACCCGTGGGACCTGGCCATGGTCACCTGGGTGCCGCTGCTGGGCGTGGCGCTTTTGTGGTGGATCTTCTCGGCCGGGCTGCCGCGCCACCTGGCCGTGGGCGTGGTCGATGAAGACCACTCCAGCCTGTCGCGCCAGCTGGTGCGCATGCTCGACGCCACCCCGGGCGTGCAGATCACGCAGCAGTTTGCCCACACGGGCGAGGCCGAACGCGCGCTGCGCAACATCGAGGTCTATGCCGTCGTCACCATCCCGCGCGACTTTGCGCGCACCGTGAAGGAAGGCCGTACCGCCCAGGTCACCCTGCTGCACAACGCGCAGATGGGCACCCACTCGGGCCTGCTGCAGCGCGACGTGCGCGCCGCCGTGGGCACGCTGTCAGCGGGCATCGAGATGGCCGCACGCAACAAGCGCGGCGAGGCGGCGCGGGCCGTGCGCGTGAGCATGGAGCCCATCCACACGCAGATGGTGGCGCTGTTCAATGTGTCCAGCAATTACGAGCAGTTTCTGGGTGCAGCGCTCATCCCCGCGCTGCTGCACATCCTGGCCATGACGGCAGGCGCCTGGACAGTGGGCCGCGAGCTGCGCGACCGCAGCCTGGGCGAGTGGCTAGGCACGGGTGGCCTGCTCCACACGGCGGGTTCACTCACCGGCAAGCTCGCGCTGCCCTGGGCCACGCTCACCCTGGTGGGCCTGCTGGCGCTGGTGGGCATCACCTGGGGCCGGGGCTGGCACCCGCCGGGCAACCTCGCCTGGGTGGCGGGCGCGCTGGCGCTGCTGATGGCGGTATCGCTGGCGGCCGGTGCCGCGCTGGCAGCCCTCACGCGCTCATTGCGCACGGCGCTGTCGGGCGCGGGCTTTTTTGCGGCCCCGGCGTTTGCGTTCAGCGGCGTGGCGTTTCCGCTGTCGGGCATGCCCGCCAGCGCCCGCGCCTGGGCCGAGGCCATGCCCTTCACCCACTACATCCGCCTGCAGATCGAGCAGCTGCAGATGGGCGCGCCGCTGGCCACCAGCGTGCCGACCGTGGTGGGGCTGCTCATCGCTGCGTTGGTGCTGTGGCTGATCGGCACCGTGGGCCTGCGCCTTGCTGTGCACCAGCCCGCAACCTGGGGAGGCCGCTGAGATGAACCACGTCCATCGCCATGCCCACAAAGCCCCTCCCCCCGCGCGGGGGAGGGGTTGGGGAGAGGGGGTGCTGGCAAAAAGCGCAGCGCTCATCGCTCACCGCCCCCTCTCCCCAGCCCTCTCCTGCGAGGAGAGAGGGGGCAACACCCGCGCACCGCTGACTCTGCGGATGGCGCGCAGCCATGGAACGCCGACATGACAGCACTGCTTTCACAACCCGCCACGCCGCACAACCTGCTGCACGCCTGGCTTGCCGCGCTGGCAACCGTGGTGCGCGACAAGGGCGTGCTGTTGCTGCTCATCGGCGCCCCTGTGCTCTACGGCTTTTTCTACCCCTGGTTCTATGCCGACGAGGTGCTCACCCGCGTGCCCGTGGCCGTGGTGGACATGGACCGCACCAGCCTCTCGCGCCAGATCACGCGCTTTGCCGACGCCGACCCGCGCATCGAAGTGCGTCTGGTCACCGGCAGCGAGCACGAGGCGCAGCAGGCCCTGTGGCGCGGCGAGATCGAAGGCTATGCCGTGATCCCGCCCCACCTCAAACGCAACGTGGTGCGCGGCGAAAACGCCGTGGTCAGCATCGAGGCCAACGGCGCCTATGCGCTGCTCAACAAGGCGGTGCAGTTCGGTTTTGCCGAGGCCGTGGGCACCGTGTCCGCCGGGGTCGAGATCAGGAAGCTGCAAGCCAGCGGCCAGAGCGCCCTGCAGGCCCGCGCCAGCCGCGCCCCGGTGCAGCTGCAAACGGTGGCGCTGTTCAACCCCATCGAAGGCTATGGCAGCTTTGTGGTGCCCGCCGTCGCGCTGCTCATCCTGCAGCAGACCCTGCTCATGGGCGCAGCGCTGCTGGCGGGCACCTGGGTCGAGGCCGGGCAGCACCGCGCCAGCGCTACCACCTGGCTGGGCCGCCTGCTGGCGCTGAGCACGCTGGGCTGGGCCAGCGGGTTGTTCTACTTCGGCTGGATCTTTGTGCTGCACGACTACCCGCGCGGCGGCAACCCGCTGGGCGCACTGGCCCTGCTGGCCTGCTACGTGCCCGCTATCGCGGCGCTGGGCTCGCTGCTGGGCCTGTGGTTCGGCAACCGCGAACGCGCGCTGCAGGTGCTGCTGTTCACCACCCTGCCCATCGCCTTCGTCGCCGGTTTCTCGTGGCCTGTGGAGGCCCTGCCCGAGCCGCTGCAGTGGCTGCGCTGGCTGCTGCCCAGCACCTCGGGCGTGCAGGCCTCGCTGCGGCTCAATCAGCTGGGGGCGCCGCTGCAGGCTGCGCTGCCTTATCTGTGTGGGCTGGTGGTTCTGGGGGCTGTGTGCTCGGCGGCGGTGTTGTACAAGGCGCGTCCCCTCGCTCTGGCCCAGGTGTCCTGACCGCCCCGTGCCACCTGGCACCCATCACCGGCGCGCAGGCAGCCCGCCCCACACATCCATCGCCTGCCACTCCAGCGGCAGGCGCACATCCACACCTTCGCGTGCGCCACGGTTGCGCAGGTAGGTCATCGAGGCATCGAAGTCGTCGAGCGGCGGCGGCATGGGCACCATGGGCTGGCCCGGGAGCTGCCAGAAGTCGTCCCAGTGGATGGGGATGACACGCCGGGCGCCCACGGCGGCGATCACTTCGGTCCACAGCGCATCGCGGTAGCTTTCGGGTCGGGGGCCGAGGGCGCCGATGCCCTGCAACACCACCTCGGCCTGCACGCCGCGCAGGGCGCCGGGCTCGAAGCCTGCGCTGCCCACGATGAGCAGCGTGCGGCCGCCATGCGCCACGTGCAGGGCGTAGCTCTGGCCTTCCTTGTACTCGCTGGCGCGCACGGGTGGGCGCAGCGGTGCGGTGATCTCGCCGCCCGTAAAGCCCGTGGGCGCATGGCGGCTGGGGTACAGCGTGAGCGTGAAGCGGCCAAACTGCTGCGGCTCGCCGAGCCGTGCCACGCGGATCTGCGACGCGGCCAAGCCTGCGCCGCGCCCTACGTTGGCGGTGGACTCGGAGCCCAGCAGCAGCGCCCCTGTGCGGCGGGCGACCTCGGGGGCGTCCATCGCATGGTCGTAGTGCGAATGCACCGGGATCACCGCTGCCAGCTTGCCCACCCCGCCCGGAAAACCCGCGCGCTGCAGCCCCTGGATGATGGCCTGCATGTCCGGCTCCACCTGGCCCAGAAAGGTCTGCAGCTTGCCGGGGCGTGAGAAGAATCCGTCCGTCATCAGCGCTGTCTCGCCATCGTCCAGCAGCACGGTGGACACGCCGAGAAACGTCACCTTGAGGCCCGGTGGCGCCTCACCGCCGCTGGGGGCCTTCCACCGCGGATCGGCATAAGGCTGCAACGACGGGTGCTGCTGCAGGGCCCAGACCAGCGCGCCCAGCGCACAAAGCACCAGCAGCGCCAGCGCCCACAAGGCCCTCTTCACCACCACGGCGCGCCGCATCACGCAGCCCGGGCCTCGGCCACGCCCTTGCGGCGCAGCACCAGCGTGCCAAACAGCGTGGCCATGAGGTACATGCTGACCGAGTAGATGGCTGCGGGCAGTGCGAGCTGGAAGTTGTCCAGCACCGACAGCGCGATGAAGATGGCAAGCGTGGAGTTGTGAATGCCGATCTCAAAGCTGATGGCGGTAGCCATGGATTTGTCCAGCCCCGCCGCGCGCGCAAGGTAGTAGCCCGATGCCAGGCTGATGGCGTTGAACAGCAGCACCGCCGGGCCGATGCCCGCGAAAGATTCGACCAGCGCCGACCATTCCTTGGCAATCGCGATCAGTGCAAAAGCCGCCAGCACCACGGCGCTGAAGATCTTCATGGGCTTTTCCATGCGTGCGCTGAACGATGGCACGCGGCGGTGTACCGCCATGCCCAGCACCACCGGCACAAGCACGATGACGATCACCTCCACCACCTTGCCAAACTGCAGCGGCACCACCTGGCCGGTGTGCGCTAAGGTGTTGATGGCCCAGTTGGTGATGAGCGGCAGGCTGATGATCGACAGCACGGTGTTGATGGCCGTGAGCGAGATGTTCATCGCCACGTTGCCGCCAAACAAATGGCTGAACAGATTGGCCGACACCCCGCCAGGCGAGGCCGCCAGCAGCATCAGCCCCACGGCATAGATCGGTGCCACGCCCAGCAGCACGATGAGCGCATAACACGCGGCGGGCAGCACCAGCACCTGCAGCACCAGGGCCAGCACCACGGCGCGCGGGTGCTGCAGTAGGCGCATGAAGTCGCCCACCGTGAGCGACAGGCCCAGGCCGAACATGACCAGGCCCAGCGCGATGAACAGCAGCGTGGGCAGGATGGAAACAAAATTCATGGAAACACACACGCGGCCACGGCGGCCGCGCTCCATTCAATGAGGGGTAAGGACGGCGGAACCAAGGGCTGCCGCGCAGCGAGGGACGAGGCGGCGCAGAGCCGCCCCAGCGGCAAGGGAAGGAAGAAGGGTGTCAGACCCTGAGCGCTCAGGCAGCCGCCTGGCCAGTGCGCAGGCGCACCGGGCCGCTGCGCGCTTCAATCGCGGCCTGCACTTCCTTGCGCAGGCCCAGCGCAAACGCCCACTCGGCCACCACAAACAGCGGGCCGACGATCAGGCCCACCAGGTCGTCCACAAACGCGGGCTTGCGGCCTTCGTAGTAGTGGCCCACAAACTGGATCACCCAGCCCACCGCAAACAGGCCAATGCCCGTGGCCAGCCACACCGCCAAACTCTGCAACGCCACCCATTGGCCGCCCACCAGCATGGCCGCCAGCAGGGCCGCCATGGCCAGGCCAAAACGCGTGTCCAGCCGGAAGTAGAAGACGCTGGCGGCCAACGCAGCCAGCAGCGCCGGGCTCAGCGGCAAAGCGCCTGCCATCCAGGTCGGGCGCGACAGCAGGATGACCACCGCAAACATGATCATCGGCACGCCCACAAAATGGGTGTGGATGTTGCGCGGGTCGCGGTGGTAGTCGGCGTACTGCGCCAGGTGGTCGATCAGGGTTTTCATGGGTGTCTCCGGCTGTTGTTTTGAGCAGCATCAATACTCGCCCCGGGGCCTCGCCAGCGTCTGTCGTGCAGACGACAAAAAGGCACACTCCCACGGCACCGCCCCACCCTGCCTCGCGCCCAATCTGCACTGCATGACCGACCCCGCCACTTATCTGCCCGTCCTCCAGTCCGGCCGCTGGTTTGCCCACCTGCCGCCCGACTTTGCCCAGCCGCTGATCGCCATGGCGCATGTGCGCCAGCTGCAGGCGGGCGAGGTGCTTTTTTTGCGCGGCGACGCGCCCTGTGGGCTGTATGCGGTGGTGCGCGGCGCGATCAGTATCTCGGGCACGGGCGGGCGGGCGCACGAGGCGCGCTCGGCGCTGCTCACGCGGCTGGAGCCGCCCCACTGGTTTGGCGAGATCTCGGTGTTTGACGGCTCGGCCCGCACGCACGATGCGCACGCTGCCGAGGCCAGCACGCTGGTGCAGGTGCCGCACGAGCGGCTGCAGGCCTGGCTGCAGGCCCACCCCGGGCACTGGCACGCGCTGGCGCTGCTGCTCACCGACAAGCTGCGCACGGCCTTTGTGGCCATCGAAGAACTGGCCCTGCTGCCCGCACCGCAGCGCCTGGCGCGCCGCCTGGTGATGATGGCCGAGGGCTACGGCCAGTGGAACGCCGAGGGCCAGTCGCGCCGGGTGATCGGCATCTCGCAAGAGCAGCTGTCGCTGATGCTGGCCATCTCGCGCCAGACCACCAACCAGATCCTCAAAGACCTGGAGGCTCGCCACCTGGTGCGGGTGCAGCGCGGCGAGGTGGAAATCCTGGACCTGGCGGCCCTGCGCGCGGCATGTTACTGACATCACTATTAAAACAATAGCTGCATTCGCTTGATGGTCGCGCGGTAGCGGCCCTTTTCATTCAAATACTAAGCACACATTCCATTTCCGGGCACAATCACGGCCATGCAACTGAACTACATCGCCAACGCCTCAGTTCCGTCCGCTTCGGGCCGCACGATCCCTGTGATCGACCCGTCGGACGGCCAGCCCTTCGACGAGATCCAGCGCAGCAACGCCGACGACATCGATGCGGCAGTGCATGCAGCCCGCCAGTGCTACAACGCCGTGTGGCAAAAGCTCGCCCCGGTGGAGCGCGGCCGCCTGCTGCAAAAGCTCTCGGCCAAGATCCTGGAGCATGCGGACGAGCTGACAGCGCTGGAGCAGCGCGACTGCGGCAAGCCCACCAAGCAGGCGCGGGCCGATGCGATTGCGCTGGCGCGCTACTTCGAGTTCTACGCCGGTGCCTGCGACAAGTTCCACGGCGAGACCATCCCCTACCCCGACGGCTACAGCGTGCTCACCTGGCGCGAGCCGCACGGCGTCACGGGCCATGTGATCCCCTGGAACTACCCCATGCAGATCTTCGGCCGCAGCGTGGGCGGCGCGCTGGCGGCGGGCAATGTGTGCGTGGTCAAGCCGGCGGAGGACGCCTGCCTCTCGCTGATCCGCGTGGCGCAGCTGGCAGCCGAGGTGGGATTTCCGTCCGGCGCCTTGAACATCGTCACCGGCTACGGCCACGAGGTGGGCGATGCGCTGGCGCGCCACCCCGGCATCGACCACATCAGCTTCACCGGCAGCCCCAAGATCGGCACGCTGATCCAGCAGGTGGCGGCCGAGCGCCACTGCCCCGTGACGCTGGAGCTGGGCGGCAAAAGCCCGCAGATCATCTTTGCCGATGCGGACCTGGACGCGGCCATCCCCGTGGTCATCAACGCCATCGTGCAGAACGCGGGGCAGACCTGCTCGGCCGGTTCGCGCGTGCTCATCGACTCGCTGATTTACGAACCCCTGCTGGAGCGCCTGGGCAAGGCTTTCGAGCAGCTTCGCGTGGGCCCCGCCGCCATGGACCTGGACGTGGGCCCGCTGATCCGCCAGACGCAGCAGCAGCGCGTGTGGGACTTCCTCTCCGACGCGCAGGTGGCTGGCATCCCCATGGTGGCGCAGGGCGTGGTGGTGGACGATGCGCCCGAAACCGGCTACTACCAGGCCCCCACCCTGCTGCGCGATGTGCCCGTGCAGCACCGGCTGGCGCAGGAAGAAGTCTTTGGCCCCGTGCTGTCGGCCATGGCCTTCCAGGACGAGGACCATGCCGTGGAGCTGGCCAACGCCACGCAGTTCGGCCTGGTCGCGGGCATCTGGACGCGCGACGGCGCGCGCCAGTTCCGCATGGCCAAGCGTGTGCACAGCGGGCAGGTGTTCATCAACAACTACGGCGCCGCAGGTGGCGTGGAGCTACCGTTTGGCGGCGTCAAGTCCAGCGGCTACGGGCGCGAGAAGGGCTTTGAGGCGCTGTACGGCTTCACCACCTTGAAGACGGTGGCCATCAAGTACGGTTGATTGCGCAACAAGGTGTCGCACCTGCGCACGACGGCGCGGGTGAGCCCCGCTAACCTCTGCCCCTTCCGTACGACGCCTTTTCTTTGCCATGCCCCTGAGCCCCCCCGCCCCCCGCACCCTGAAGCATGTCCGCCGGGTGAACTACCAGGGCTTTGAACGCGACGATGGCCTGTGGGACATCGAGGGCGAGCTGCACGACAGCAAGGCCTATGACGCCACCTCGTTCCGCGACCCCACCAAGCAGCGCATGGCGGGTGAAGCCATCCACCACATGTGGCTGCGCGTGACCGTGAACCGCCAGCTGGTGGTGCAGGCCATTGACGTGGCCATGGACTCGCACCCGCTCAAAGGTTGCACCGAGGCCCAGGCCGCGATGCAGCGCATGGTGGGCTGCAGCATGGCGCGCGGCTGGCGCCAGGCCATCCAAAAGCACCTGGGCGGCGTGGAAAGCTGCACGCACGTGCGCGAACTGCTGTTCAACCTGGCTACCGCCGCCTTCCAGTCGGTGCCCGCCGTTTTTTCGTCCGCCAACCCGGATGAACCGCCGCGCCACCTGGGCCAGTGCACAGGCTGGGACTTCAACGGCAACGGCGTGAAAGAGTTTTTCCCCCAGTTCTACGGCCGTGCGCCCCAGGCCGCCAAGGCCGTGGAACCGCCCGCCAGCACAGAAATATCAACCAAATCAGCCTCTAGCGCTTGATGGTCAAGCGCTAGCAGCTATCAATTTTGAATAATTCAAGGAGCCATTCCATGCGCGTTTCGAACAAGTCCATCATCGTCACCGGCGCCGGCAACGGCATTGGCGAAGGCATCGCCAAGCGCCTGGCGGCCGAGGGCGGCAAGGTCATCGTCAACGACATCAACGAAGCGGGCGGCCAGCGCGTGGTGGCCGAGATCACCGCTGCGGGCGGCACCGCCGCCTTCTTCAAGGCCGACGTGACGAACTCCGCCCAGGTCAAGGCGATGGTCGATGAGGCCGTGCGCCTGTACGGCCGTCTGGACGTGGTGGTCAACAACGCCGGCTGGACGCACCGCAACCGCCCCATGCTCGAAGTGAGCGAGGAAGAGTTCGACAAGGTCTATGCCATCAACATGAAGAGCATTTACCTGAGCGCCATCCACGCCGTGCCCGCACTGCGCCAGGCGGGGGGCGGCAGCATCATCAACATCGCCTCTACCGCCGGTCTGCGCCCGCGCCCGGGCCTCACCTGGTACAACGGCTCCAAGGGCGCGGTCATCATCACCAGCAAGTCGATGGCCGCCGAGTTGGGCCCCGACAACATCCGCGTGAACTGCATCAACCCCGTGTTCAACCCCGACACGGGCCTGGCCGCCGAGTTTGCGGGCGGCCCGGTGGACGATGCGCGCCGTGCCAAGTTCCTGGCCACCATCCCGCTGGGCCGCTTCTCCACCGCGCTGGACGTGGCCAATGCCGCGCTGTACCTGGCCAGCGAAGAGGCGTCGTTCATCAGCGGCGTGTGCATCGAGGTGGATGGCGGACGCTGCGTGTAACCCAGCGTCCAAGCGCGCTCGCAAGCCACCATCACTTGCCGTGGCGCGCGCCCCAATCCGCACCAAGGCAGTGCGGATTGATTTGACGCCCTGGAAGCCGCTGCCTATAGTGCCGCCGATGTTTGCGAGCCCCTCCCCCGCCACAGCTGCCAGCGCCACCGTGCCGCTGCGCCGTGCCGCGCGCTCGCAGGCCACGCTCCAGGCCGGTGACCGCGCTCTCTGCACCCTTGCTGCAGATTCCTGAGCCCGGCGACACCCCCTCCCCCTCCGCTTTTTTTCGCGCACCTCCTGTCGCCGGGCCCCTTGCCCAGCGCCAGCTTGCGCCTTGGTAACTGCCGGGGCGCGGACTCCAGGAGTGCTCATGCCCCCGTTTCCTTCCGGCGAGATTTCGCTCGCCCCCTGCGCCCGATGCGCTCCCACGCGCTGCCCGACCGCCGATGAGGCCATGGCCAACGCGGCTGCCGCCACCGACATCACCCGCCACTTCATCCGCGCCAAGCGGCCTTGCGCCGACGGCTACCGCTGGTACCTGCGCCGCCAGGAAGGTGCGAGCAACTACCAGGCCCTGCTGGACGACCTGGTGCGCGAAGGCCGCCTGGAGGACGCTTGCTGGATGCTGGACCAGTTCGGCCCGACCAACGATGTGCTGGAAGTGGACCACCTGGAGGCAGACGCACTGGTGTTTGCGGGCAGCGTGCACTGCCGGGGCAGCGCGGACGTGAACGGCGTGCTGCGCACCGGCCGCAGCCTGCATGTGCAGGGTGGCCTGCGGGTGGGCGGGGCGCTGCGCGTGGGCGAAGACCTGCGCGTGGCGGGCGCCGTGCGCTGCAACGGCAGCGCGCGGATACACGGCGATGCACGCGTGGGCTGGTCACTGGCGGTGGCGCAACGGCTGCAATGCACGGGCAGCCTGCGGGTGGGTGGCGAGCTGGAGGGCGGGGCCTCCGTCCAGATCGGCGGTCACTGCCGGGTGGCCCAGGATCTGCGGGTGGTGGGCGACCTGGGCTGCGAAGGCGGCATCAAGTTGGGCGGCCACCTGCACGCTGGCGCCGCCGTGCAGGCGGCCCGGGGCGTGTGGGTGATGGGCGGTGTGGACTGCAAGGGCCACCTGCAGGTGGGCTGGGGCGTGCGGGCGGGTGGACACATCCACGCCGGTGGTGCCATCCGTGCGGGCGAAAGCCTGTGGGCGGGAGAAACGATTGCCGCAGGCGAGGCCTACGGCGTGTATGCGGGCCTGGTGGTGCCACTGCCCGACTGGCCGACCAGTGCCCGGGTGTGCGCGATGGAGCGGCCCGCGCGGCTGCTCAGCGGCTGCTGGATCGACAGCCGAGGGGATGCGCCATGACCACCGCTTCGCTCGCTGGGTGCTTCCCTCCGCTCTTTGCCCAGCACGCGCCCGCAGACCAGGGCTGGCAAGGTCGGCTGGGGGCCTGGGGCCGCTTGTGGACCGAACTGCGCATCGACGTGGACCTGTCGGGCCGCGACATCCAGCGCGAGTTTGACGCCCTGCACGACCGCATCCGCACCAACCACCGCACGCGCGATGCGATGCAGCCGCTGCCTTTGCACCTGCACGGGCTGGTGCTTCGCATGCGCGAGGCCGACGGTGAGGTGTTTGTGTATGCCATCGACCCGCAACGCAACCGCATCGTGGCCCACACCGTGTTCAACCGGCTGGTGGAGGTGGACCGGCGCACCGACCGCCACCTGCGCGCGCCGCACACCAAGGTGGCGCACGGCTACCGCCGCATGGGCATTGCCTCCGCCATCTACCGCTGGTGGCTGGACTCTGGCCGCAGCCTCATGACGGGTGCACGGCAATCGGCAGGCGCCCATGGCCTGTGGATGGCCCTGGCGCGCGACTACGAGCTGGCCGCCGTACGCATTGGGGAACACAAACGCGTGGAGCAGCTGCCCCTGCCACCGCCACCGGGCTTTTATGCGGCCTTGGACACCCGGCTGGTGCTGGTGGGGCGGGGCTGCCGCTTGGCAGATTTCGCCTAGCACACCGCCGCTGGCAGCTGATCGCAAGCCGACTTCCCTTTTCCGACCCTCAGCCCAGCACCTCCCGCAAGGTAACTTCGTACAGGTTGGTGAGCTTGTCCATCACGCCCAGCAGGCGCTCGCTGGTGGTGGCCACCGTGTGGAGCCCCGCATCGTCGGCCGCGCGGCGCAGGGCCGATTCAAAAAACAGCCACTGCGAGTCGGCCAGCTCCAGCTCGTTGCGAATGGCGGGCGTGGACACGGGCGCGGCCTTGAGCGCCTGCAACGCCAGGCGGAAGTCTGCGGCGTCTGACACGAGCTGCGCCTGCACCACCTTGGACTCCACTTTGGCCGCGTTCAAGAAGTAGTTCTTGGCCAGGCGCTGCGACAGCATGCGCTGGCGGCCCGCCAGGTTCACCAGGCGCGCACTGGGCGCCTGTGCCAGCTTTTCGATGGATTCGGTCACCGTCTGGGCAATCAGCAGCGTGCGGTCGGCCTGGTCGGAGGCGGCCACCACCAGCGCGGTCTGGGTGGGCTGCGTGGCGGTGAGCTGGTTCAGCAGCGCAAACTGCTTTTGCACCTCTTCGAGCTGGCGCCCCACGTCGGCGGGCCAGCGCCCGGTCTGCATGCCCCGGGCCAGCTCGCTGCTGCCCGATTGCACCATCTTGCGCGCCAGCCCCAGCACGTCCACCGCTGCAGCGGGCAGCACCTGCAGGTATTGCTGGCAATAGGCCTTGGCCATGCGCTGCGACAGCGCGCGGAACCAGCCCGCGTAGTTGATAGCGCCCGACAGCCCCATCTGCGCCTGGGCCCCGGTCGCCCACGTGGCCCAGGTGGGCAACAGCACCCCCGCTGCCACCCACTGCACCGCAGCCCGGCGCTGGCACGGCATGGCATCGGCTACACATTCGCGCGTCCACAACATGGAAGTCCCCTTGAAATCGGATGGGCAGATTGTTGCAACGCAGCATTCAGAGCGCCCTGCGCCATGTCAAAGGCGCGCCACAACACCGCCCGGGGCAAAACTTGACCGCGATCAACTCCGCGCTGAGGGGCTTGGCCCCTTTGCCGGGGCCCATGCGGCAAAATCACGCCATGGCCGAACGTGTGATTCCTCTGGTGGACCAACGCATCGCCGCTTTGGCGGCGCGGGTGCCCACGCACCCTGTGGCCCCCACCGGCCAGCTCACCGACACCCTGGGCCGCCCCCTGCGCGACCTGCGCATCAGCGTCACGGACCGGTGCAACTTCCGCTGCAACTACTGCATGCCCAAGGAAGTGTTCGACAAGGACTACCCCTACCTGCCCCATGGCGCACTGCTGAGCTTTGAGGAAATCACACGGCTGGCACGGCTCTTTCTGGCCCATGGCGTGCGCAAGATCCGCCTCACGGGCGGTGAGCCGCTGCTGCGCAAGAACCTCGAAGAACTGGTGGCCCAGCTGGCCCAGTTGCGCACGGTGGATGGCTTGCCCCCCGACCTGACCCTGACCACCAACGGATCGTTGCTGGCCCGCAAGGCCCAAGCCCTGAAGGACGCGGGCCTGAACCGCGTGACGGTGAGCCTGGACGGCCTGGACGACGCGGTCTTCCGCCGCATGAACGATGTGGACTTTCCGGTGGCCGACGTGCTGGCGGGCATCGAGGCGGCGCACGCGGCCGGGCTGTCGCAGATCAAGGTCAACATGGTGGTCAAGCGCGGCACCAACGAGCACGAGATCCTGCCCATGGCGCGGCATTTTCGCGGCACGGGCACCACGCTGCGCTTCATCGAATACATGGACGTGGGAGCCACCAACGGCTGGCGCATGGACGAAGTGCTGCCCTCGGCCGAACTGATTGAACGCCTGCGCGCCGAGTTGCCCCTGGTGCAACTGGACCCCAGCAGCCCCGGCGAGACCGCCGAGCGCTGGGGCTATGCCAACGCAGCGGGCCAGCACGACCCCAGCCTGGGCGAGGTCGGCGTGATCAGCAGCGTGACCCAGGCGTTCTGCCACGACTGCAACCGTGCGCGGCTGTCCACCGAAGGCAAGCTCTACCTGTGCCTGTTTGCCACCCAGGGCTACGACCTGCGCACCCTGCTGCGCGGCGGCGCCAGCGACGAAGCCATTGCCTCGGCCATCGCCCCCATCTGGCAGCAGCGCACCGACCGGTATTCGGAGTTGCGCAGCAGCCTGCCAGCGGACACGGGGCACGGCGCAAGGCGGGTGGAAATGAGCTACATCGGTGGATAACGATTGAACGAATGATTGAAACCCAAGACATCACCGGCCTGGTCCTCGCCGGTGGCCGGGGCTCCCGCATGGGCGGGGTCGATAAAGGCCTGCAGAACTTTCGCGGCCTGCCGCTGGCGCTGCACACGCTGATGCGGCTGCAGATGCAGACCGGCAATGTGATGGTCAATGCCAACCGCAACCTGGCGGCCTACGAAGCCTTTGGCGCACCTGTGTGGCCCGATGTGCTGGCCGACTATGCAGGCCCGCTGGCGGGTTTTCTGACCGGGCTGGAGCGCTGCGAAACGCAGTGGCTGCTGACGGTGCCCTGCGACACCCCGCTTTTCCCGCTGGACCTGGCCCAGCGCCTGGCCGCAGCGGCGGATGCACAAGACGCCGAGATCGCCATGGCCGCCGCGCCCGAGGACGATGGCCAGGGCCACATCCAGGTACGCCCCCAGCCCGTGTTCTGCCTGCTGCGCGTGGAGCTGCTCGAAAGCCTGGTCGCCTTCACCCAGGCCGGTGGCCGCAAGATTGACGCCTGGACGGCCCGGCACCGCTGCGCCATCGTGGCATTTGACCAGCCGGGCGATGATCCGCAGGCGTTCTTCAACGCCAACACCCTGGCCGAGCTGCATGCGCTGGAAAGCGCCAGCCCATCATCGACCTGAGCGCCCCTGACCCGAGACGACCACCCCACCATGACCGAGCCCCTGCCGCCCGCCACCGCCTTTGCTGCCGCTGCGGCCGCCGCCAACGCCGTCCATATCCGGCCCCTGGTCACCGCCGATGCCGTGGCCTACAAGGCCCTGCGCGACGAGGCACTGCGCACCGCGCCGGATGCGTTCACCTCAGACTACGCCGCGTCGGTAGGCCGCCCGGCCAAGGAATATGCGGTGCGTTTTGGCCCGGTGGAGTCGGGCGTGTTCTTTCTGGGCGCCTTCGATGCTGCAGGCCAGTTGCTGGGCTGCCTGGGCTGCGAGCGCGAGCAGCGCGCCAAGCAGCGCCACTGCGCCACCGTGGTGGGCATGATGGTGGCGCCCACCGCGCAGCGCCGGGGCATTGGCCAGCAACTGGTGGCCGCCTGCGTGCAGGCCGCGCGCAATGTACCGGGCCTCACGCAGCTGGTGCTCACGGTCACGGCATCCAACACCCATGTGGTGCGGCTGTACGAGCAGGCGGGCTTCACTGCCTGGGGCCTGCTGCCGCGCGCCGTGGTGGTGGACAACGTGGCCTATGACAAGCTGCACATGCTGCTCGTGCTGACCCCCGACCCTTTTCCCGCCTGCCGCTCCAAGTAAGAAGCCGGTGACGAGCCATTGACGAGCCACTCGCTGCGCGGCACACCTGACTGTTGTTGTTGACCCCCATGAAGACCATTGCCCAGATCGCCGCCGAGCTGCAAGGCTACGACCCCCAGGCCCTGAAAGCCGCCGACGTCAACGCGTTCCTGGACCGCCTGGTCGAGCCCGTGACCGCCACCGAGGAACTGCCCCTCTTCAACGCCCTGGGCCGCGTGCTGGCCCGCGATGTGGTGTCGCCCATCAGCGTGCCGCCACACGACAACTCGGCCATGGACGGCTATGCCTTTGCGGGCGCCCAGCTGGCCAAGGGCCAGCCCCTCACGCTGCGCGTGGTGGGCACGGCGCTCGCGGGCAAGGCCTGGGCAGGCACCGTGGCAGCGGGCGAGTGCGTGAAGATCATGACCGGCGCCATCATGCCTGCGGGCCTCGACACCGTGGTGCCGCAGGAGTTCACCACCTCGACCACCACCGACGGCGCTGAACACATCACCATCGCCGCCGATGTGCTGCAACTGGGCGACAACCGCCGCTTCAAGGGCGAAGACCTGATGGAAGGCGGCGTGGCGCTGGCGCGTGGCGAGCTGCTCACGCCCGCCGCGCTGGGCCTGGTGGCCAGCCTGGGCCTGCCCACCGTGACGGTGGTGCGCCGCCTGCGCGTAGCGTATTTTTCGACCGGCGACGAGATCCTGAGCCTGGGCGAGGCGCCCCGCGAAGGCGCCGTGTACGACAGCAACCGCTACACCGTGTTCGGCCTGCTCACACGCCTGGGCGTGGAGGTGATCGACCTGGGCGTGGTGCGCGACGAGCCTGCGCTGCTCGAAGCCGCGTTCCGCCAGGCAGCCCAGCAGGCCGACGCCATCATCACCAGCGGCGGCGTGAGCGTGGGCGAGGCCGACCACACCCGCACCATGATGAAGAAGCTGGGCGACGTGGCCTTCTGGCGCATCGCCATGCGCCCGGGCCGTCCCATGGCCGTGGGGCGCATCGCCGCCGCTGGATTTGGAGAAAAAACAGCTTCCACCGCGCAACCATCAAGCCCTGATAGCTATAAAACCAATAGCAATCCACATTCCAGTGCTGGCGCCGTGCTTTTTGGCCTGCCCGGCAACCCGGTGGCGGTGATGGTGACCTTTCTGGCCTTTGTACGCCCCGCCCTGCTGCGCATGATGGGCAGCACCCGCACCACTCCGCCGCTGCTGCGCGCTGTCAGCACCGAAGCGATGCGCAAGAAACCCGGGCGCACGGAGTACCAGCGCGGCCTGGTCACCACCGCCGCAGATGGCACGCTCCAGGTGTGCACCACCGGCAACCAGGGCTCGGGCGTGCTCAGCTCCATGGTGCAGGCCAATGGCCTCATCGTCCTGCACCACAGTCAGGGCAATGTGGCGGTGGGTGACATGGTGGATGTGATGGTGTTTGACGGGGTGATTTGATCCCCCTGCAGCGTTTCGCGCCGTTCCCTGCTCTGACAATTTGACCTTATGCCCTACGCCGCTCAGCACCTTGCACAACCCCCTTCCCGCGACGACGTGGACCGCCTGACCGGCGCCACCATGGTCGAATTTGGCACCCCATGGTGTGGCCATTGCCAGCGCGCCCAGCCGCTGATCGAGCAGGCACTGAAAGACCACGCAGAGGTCGCGCACATCAAGGTGGAAGACGGCCCGGGCCAGCGCCTGGGGCGCACGTTTGGCGTGAAGCTCTGGCCCACGCTGGTGTTCCTCAAGGACGGCAAGGAAGTGGCGCGGCTCGTACGGCCGCAGGCGCTGCAGGACATCTCCGACGCCGTGCAGTCCACTGTGGCGCAGCCCTGAAGCACCAATAATAAGAAGCCCCGATGGGGCTTCTTTTTACCCGCCGTGCACAGGGCTACTTGGCCACATAGTCGTGCGGGTGCAGTGGATGCTCCGGCTCCTCGGCTGCCACCGCCGTGTTGGCGCCTGGCACCGCCTTGCGAGCAAACAGGGTGTACATGGTGGGCACCACAAAAATCGTGAGCAAGGTGCCCAGCGACATACCGCCCACAATCACCCAGCCGATCTGCATGCGCGTCTCGGCGCCAGCGCCCTTGGCCAGGGCCAGGGGGATGGCGCCCAGCACCATGGCGCCGGTGGTCATGAGGATAGGACGCAGGCGCTGGGCCGACGCCTTGACCAGCGCGTCCACCATCTCCATGCCCTCTTCGCGCAGCTGGTTGGTGAACTCCACGATCAGGATGCCGTGTTTGGTGATCAGCCCCACCAGGGTGATCAGCCCGATCTGCGAATACACGTTGAGCGAGCCGCCGCTCCACTTGAGCGCCAGCAGCGCGCCGATCATGGACAGCGGCACCGAGACCATGATCACCAGCGGGTCGATGAAGCTCTCGAACTGCGCGGCCAGCACCAGGAAGATGAACACCAGCGCCAGCACAAACACCACGCCCAGCGCGCCCTGCGAGTTCTTGAACTCGCGCGAGGTGTCGTTCAGGTCGGTGGTGTAGCCGGGCTTGAGCACCTTGGCGGCCGTCTCGTTCATGAAGGTGAGGGCCTGGCCCAGCGAGTAGTCGGACGACAGATTGGCCGTGATGGTGGCCGAGCGGCGCTGGCCAAAGTGGTTCAGCTCGCGCGGGCTCACGCTCTCGCGCACGTTGACCAGGCTGGACAGCGGGATCATGGCTTCGTTGCGGCCACGCACGTAGATGGTGTCGATGTTCTCGGGCGTGGTGCGGCCCCGCGCCTCGGTCTGCACGATCACGTCGTATTGCTCGGCGTCGCGCTTGTAGCGCGTCACGGTGCGGCCGCCCAGCATGGTCTCGATGGCCTTGGCCACCACTTCCACGCTCACGCCCAGGTCGGCCGCGCGCTCACGGTTGACCTCGATGCGCAGTTCGGGCTTGTTCAGGCGCAGGTCCACGTCGGGGCCCACGATGCCGGGGTTCTGCGCAATCTCGGCCATGAAGGCGGCCACCACCTTGCTCAGGTTCTCGTAGCTGTCCGAGGTCTGGATCACGTAGGTGAGCGGGCGTGAGCGAAAGCCCTGGCCCAGCGACGGCGGCGTGATCAGGAAGGCGTTCACGCCTGGCAGGCCCGCCACCTTGGGTTGCAGTTCCTTGGCCAGGTCGAGCGTGGTGCGGTTGCGGCTTTCCCAGTCCACCGTGCGGTAGATGACGCTGCCCTGCGCCACCGTGGGGTTACCAATGTTGGCAAACACGCGGTCGAACTCGGGGTAGGTGGTGCCGATCTTTTCCAGCTCCAGCGCGTAGCGGTTGGTGTAGTCCAGCGTGGCGCCGTCGGGCGCGGTGACGCTGGCCAGGATGGTGCCCCGGTCTTCCAGCGGCGACAGCTCCTGCCGCATGGTGGGGAACACCAGCGCCAGCGCCAGCCCGCTCAAGGCCATGACGCCCACCACGATCCAGCGGGCCTGGAAGATGGCCCCCCGCACGCCACCACCCGCCGCAGAGCCCTTGCCGCCGCCCCAGCGCGCCGTGACGATCCAGCGCAGCAGGCGGCCATAGACGTCCGACAGCGCCGTGAGCCAGCGCTCCATCGAGCGGTCGAACCAGTTGGGTTTGGGGTTGTGCTTGAGCAGCAGCGAACACATCATGGGCGAGAGCGTGAGCGCCACGAAGCCCGACACCACCACCGCCCCAGCCAGCGCCAGCGCAAACTCCACAAAAAGCCGCCCCGTGCGGCCCGGCGTGAAGGCCAGCGGTGCGTACACCGCCACCAGCGTGAGTGTCATGGCCACGATGGCAAAACCGATCTCGCGCGCGCCCTTGATGGCGGCGGAAAACGGGTCGAGCCCCTCTTCGATGTGGCGGTAGATGTTCTCCAGCATCACGATGGCATCGTCCACCACCAGGCCGATGGCCAGCACGAGCGCCAGCAGCGTGAGCGTGTTGATCGAAAACCCCGCCAGCGACATCAGCGCAAAGCTGCCCACCAGGCTCACCGGGATGGTGACGATGGGGATGATGGACGCGCGGAAGGTGCGCAGGAACACAAAGATCACCAGGGCCACCAGCACCACGGCCTCGGCAATGGTGGTGTAGACGCTTTTGATGGAGCGGTCGATGAACAGGGAGTTGTCGTTGGCGACGTCGATGCCGATGTCTGGCGGCAGGTCGGCCTTGAGCAGCGGCAGCATGGCACGCACGCCTTGCGACAGCTCCAGCGGGTTGGCCGTGGCCTGGCGGATCACGCCCACCGAGATCGCGTCTCGGCCGTTCAGGCGCACGCGGCTGCGGTCGCTGGCCGCGCCCTCTTCCACCCGTGCCACGTCCTGGATGCGCACGGGAAATCCGTTGACCGTGCGGATCACGATGTTGGAGAACTGCGCAGGCGTTTTCAGGTCGGTCTGGGAGGTGACGCTGAACTCGCGCTGCTGGGATTCGATCCGGCCTGCGGGCAGCTCCAGGTTGTTGCGGCGGATCGCGTCTTCCACGTCCTGCGTGGTCAGGCGGTAGCCGGCCATGCGCTCCGGGTCCAGCCACACGCGCATGGCGTATTTGCGTTCGCCGTAGATGGGCACGTCGGCCACACCGGTCACGGTCTGCAGGCGGGGCTTGACGATGCGGTTGATGAGGTCGTTGATCTCCAGCGGGCTGCGCGTGTCGCTGCTGAAGGCCAGCCACATCACGGGCGAGGCGTCGGCCTCGACCTTGGCGATCACCGGCTCGTCCACAGCCGTGGGCAGGCGGTTGCGCACGCGCGCCGTGCGGTCACGCACCTCGGCAGCGGCGTTGTCGGCGTCCTTCTCCAGGCGAAAACGCACGCTGATCTGGCTTTGCTCGGCGCGGCTGATGGAGGTGATCACATCCACCGCGTCAATCCCGGCAATCGAGTCTTCGAGCGGCTTGGTGACCTGGGATTCGATCACCTCGGCCGAGGCGCCCGCGTAGCGCACGCTGACGGTGACCACGGGTTCATCGATCTTGGGGTATTCGCGCACCGACAGGCGCGTGAAGCTCACCGCACCAATCAGCAGCACCAGCAGCGACAGCACGGTGGCAAACACCGGCCGGCGAATGGAGATTTCAGCGAGTTGCATGGCAGTCCAGGGGCATCAGAAAAGGGCGGTGACCAGGCAGCAAAACCCGCCCATCAGGCGGGAGATCGCTTGCTGGCAGGGTTTGGCTGGCCGGGGTTGGCCGCCACCTGGCAAGGATTGGGACCTGGCAGCGGGGCCACAAGCGCGCTGGCGGGGGCTGCCGTGGGCGCTGCGGGGGCAGCCGGGGCCACCGGCGCAGTGGCCATCGTCACCGCAGCCGCCGCGCCCGATGCGCCAGCCGCAGGCGCATCGGCCACGCCCGCCGCATTGCCCCCCCGGGGGCCTGAGGCCGGGCGCGCGGCAGATGGCGCGGCTCCGGCGCCCTGCTTGCCCAGTTCCACCACCCGCACCTCGGTGCCGTCCTTGCGGATGCGCTGCTGACCGGCCGTGACCACCAGGTCGCCCGCGTTCAGCCCCTCGACCACCTCCACCAAACCCGGCGCGCGTGCGCCCAGTTGCACGGGTGTGCGGCGCGTCACGCGGGTGCCGGGCTCCTTGCCCTCCACAATCTTCAGCACGTAGGGGCTGTTGCCGTCGGGCACGATGGCTTCTTCAGGCACCACACGCGCATCGCTGCGCTCTGCAAACACAGCCGTCACGCGGGCGAACATGCCCGGGCGCAGCTGCAGGCGGCGGTTGTCGATGCAGCCGCGCACCGCAATGGCCCGGCCGTCGGCGTCGATCTGCGGGCTGATGGCCTGCACCACAGCGGCGTAGCGCACGCCGGGCAGCGCATCAAACGCCACCTGGGCGGTCTGGCCGGTGCGTGCCTTGCTTTGCAGGCGCTCGGGCAGGCGGAAGTCCACGTACACGGCGTCCAGGTCTTCGATGTTGACGATGTCGGCGCCGTCCTTGAGGTAGTCGCCCACGTTCACGCCCCGGATGCCTGCAATGCCATCGAAGGGCGCCACGATCTTGAGCCGCTGGGCCGTGGCCTGCGCCAGGGCCAGCTTGGCCTGCGCCACCTCCAGGTTGGCGGCGCTTTCATCCACCGAGCGCTGGCTGATGAAGCCCTGGGCCACCAGCTCCTGGTTGCGCTTGTGGTTGGCCTGGGCGATGGACAGCTCGGCCTGGCTTTGCTGGATCTGCGCGCGGGGCAGCTGGTCGTCAAACTGCACCAGCACCTGCCCGCGCCGCACGCGCTGGCCGTCGCGGAAGTTGAGCTGCGTGATGCGCCCACCCACCTCGGGCCGCAGCATCACGCTCTGGCGCGACCGCAGGCTGCCCACGGCCTCGGCATCGTCGCGCAGGGCCATCTGCCGCACGGCCACAGCCTCTACCGCCACGGGACGGCCTGCACCACCACCGGCCCCACCTGCAGCGCTGGCACCCCGCGCGGCACCACCCGCTGTCGCACCTCCACCGCCTGCGGCCGCTGACACATCAGTGCGCGTGGACGGCGCGGGTTTCTGGAGCCACCAGGCGGCACCCGAGGCGGCGGCAATGCCGATGACAGCGAAAACGATGTACTTGTTCTTGGATGCCATGGGTCAGTGAAACCAGGTGGTGTGGGGAATGCAATCAAACAATGTATCAGTGCGTGTCTTGTGCTGCAGCAAACTCTGGCAAGACCCCAAGGTCAATTGCGGCGGTTTTACGCAGGCTTTACACGCCCAAAAACAAAAAAGCCCCCGAAGGGGCTGGTGGCTGCGCCGATGCACTCTTTCGAGGCACGGCGCCCGCGCCGAGGTCATCTGCGGGTCATCCGCGCCCCAGGGCCTTGTCCACGCCCCGGTTGGCCAGCGCATCGGCGCGCTCGTTGCCCGGATCGCCCGAATGCCCCTTGACCCAGCGCCACTCGATGCGGTGGCCCCCGGTGCTGACCAGGGCATCCAGCCGCTGCCACAGCTCGACGTTCTTGACCGGCTGCTTGGACGCGGTGCGCCAGCCCTTGGCCTTCCAGCCATGGATCCACTCGGTGATGCCCTTGCGCACATATTCGCTGTCCAGGAACAGCGTCACCGCACAGGGGCGCTTGAGGGCCGACAGCGCCTCGATCACGGCCAGCAGCTCCATGCGGTTGTTGGTGGTGCCCAGCTCGCCGCCAAACAGCTCCTTCTCGACCTGCCCGGCGCGCAACAACACGCCCCATCCGCCGGGGCCCGGGTTGCCCTTGCAGGCGCCATCTGTGTATATCTCTACCTGGTTCAAACTGTGTTCCTGCTCTCGTGATTCATTCATGGCCACCAGGGCCCGGCCAAGGGGCCCCGTGGCGGCCGGTGGGGGATTGTCTATCTATGTTGGGTCGCGCCGGACCGGGGACGCATGGGCGGCGGGCACCCGGCCGCCCGCACGGTTGGCCACAGGCACCGTGGCGGCAGACCGCTGGCGCTGGTTGCGCCATGCGGGCTCCAGCAGGCGCATGCCATGCACCCGCTTGACCGCCACCAGGAAATAGGCCGCGCCCAGAATGGGCCACCAGCGCTCTCCCAGGGGGTCCATCCAGCCAAAGCGCTCCAGCCACTGGGCGCTGCGCACCGCAGGACGATAACAGCCAAAACGGGCCGATTCGACCTCGAAGCTCAAAAGCCTGAGCCAGTCCCGCAGGCGCCGGTAGCCAATGAACTCGCCCACATCGGGCAGGTACAAAGTGCCCCGCCCCATGCGCTGGTACAGCCGCGCACGCCGCTGGCGCAAGCCCCACAGGCTGGTGGGGTTGAGCCCGCTGATGACCACGCGCCCCTCGGGCATCAGCACCCGCTCCACCTCACGCAGCGTAGCGTGGGGGTCGATGCTCAGCTCCAGGGTGTGGGGCAACACGATGAGGTCCAGGCTCGCATCGGCAAACGGCAGGGCCACGGACTCGGTAAGCAGGTCCACGGTGTGCTGCCGCACAGGGGCTGCGCCCCCGTCACCCGCTGGCGCAGAAGCAATGGGCTCAGGCACCCCCACCCCCTCCTGCCCCAGTGCCAGCCACTGGTAGGGCATGCGGTTGGCGCGCAGGCCGTCCAGCAGGGGCATGCCCAGCTGCAGGCTGTGGTAGCCAAAAATGTCCACCACGGCCTCGTCAAAGCGCGCCTGCTCCCACGCCAGCAGGTACCGGCCCGGCGGGGAATCGAACCAGTGGTGCAAACCTATAATTTGATCGCTCATGAACTTGCTGCCGCTGCCCGCCTTTACCGACAACTACATCTGGATGCTGCACGACGGCCGCCAGGCGATCGTTGTGGACCCGGGCGACGCCGCACCCGTGGTGCAGGCCCTGGACACACTGGGCCTGGGCTTGCAGGCCATTCTAGTCACGCACCACCATGCCGATCATGTCGGCGGCGTGGATACCTTGCGCGAAGCCACTGGCGCACGGGTCTACGGCCCGGCGCGCGAGCGCATTCCCGAGCCCCTGGTCCGCCTGGCGCAGGGCGATGTGGTCGAAGGGGCCGATGTGCTGGGCCTGCGTTTCACGGTGATCGATGTGCCCGGCCACACGGCGGGCCACATCGCCTATTACTGCGAAGCGATGGACGGCGCGCCCCTGCTATTCTGCGGCGACACCCTGTTCTCCGGCGGCTGTGGCCGCCTGTTCGAGGGCACGCCCGCGCAGATGCTGGACTCGCTGGACCAGCTGGCCGCCCTGCCCGGCAACACCCGCGTGTGCTGCACCCACGAGTACACGCTCTCCAACCTGAAATTTGCGCGGGCCGTGGAACCTGGCAACGCCGCCCTGCTCCACTACAGCAGCCAATGCGAGGCCCTGCGGGCACAGCAGCAGCCCACGCTGCCGTCCCGCATGGACCTGGAGCGGGACATCAACCCTTTCCTGCGCGTCAGGCAACCCACGGTGGCCCAGGCCGCCCGGGGCCACGATGCGCAGGTGCCTGAAAACGACGCCGTGGCGGTGCTGGCCGCCCTGCGCCAATGGAAGAACGAATTCCGATGAAAATTCTGCACATCGCCTGCCTGGCGGGCCTGCTCTGGCTCACGGGCTGCGCCACCACCGGGGCCCCCTCGCCGGACCAGGCGGGCACGGACCCCAAAGCCATCCCCAGCACTGCACGCTCTTCCACACATACCCCTCAGATCCCCAACGGGCCGCTCAAGCCCATCACGGCCGCCCAGGCCAGCAGCGGCGAAGTGGCCTCGCTGTCGGCCCCAGCCGACCTGTGGGACCGCATCCGGCGCGGCTTTGCCATGCCCGACCTGCAGCACGAGCTGGTGCAGGACCGCGAGCAGTGGTATGCCACCCGCCCCGACTACATGCAGCGCATGACCGAGCGCTCCAGCAAGTACCTGTTCCACATTGTTGAAGAGCTGGAGCGGCGCGGCATGCCCACGGAGCTGGCGCTGCTGCCCTACATTGAGAGCGCATTCAACCCCCAGGCCGTGTCCAGCGCCAAGGCCGCTGGCATGTGGCAGTTCATGCCCGCCACGGGCAACTATTTCGACCTCAAGCAGAACGCTTTCCGTGACGACCGCCGCGATGTACTCGCGTCCACGCGCGCCGCGCTCGACTACCTGCAAAAGCTCCACGGCATGTTCGGCGACTGGCACCTGGCCCTGGCCGCCTACAACTGGGGCGAAGGCAGCGTGGGCCGGGCCATCGCCCGCAACCAGAAGCAGGGCCTGGGCACCAGCTACACCGACCTCAACATGCCGACCGAAACCCGCATGTATGTGCCCAAGCTGCAGGCCGTAAAGAACATCGTGGCCAACCCCGATGCCTTCCGCACCGAGCTGCCGCTCATCGAGAACCACCCGTACTTCCAGACGGTGGACATCACACACGACATCGACGTGGCCCTGGTGGCCCAGCTTGCAGGCATCCGCGAGGAGGACTTCCGCGCGCTGAACCCCTCCTACAAGCGCCCCGTGATCCTGGCGGCGGGCACGCCCCAGATCCTGCTGCCCTGGGACAACGCCAAGGTCTTCCAGCGCAACCTAGAAGCCCGCCGCGAGGGCCAATACGCCAGCTGGACCGTGTGGTCCGTGCCCACCACCATGAGCGTGGCCGAGGCCGCACAGCGTGCCGGCATGAGCGAGGCCGACCTGCGCAGCATGAACAACATCCCGCCGCGCATGCTGATCAAGGCGGGCTCGGCCCTGATGGTGCCGCGCGCCAACACCACAAGGCAGGATGTGTCTTCCCACCTGGCCGACAACGGGCAGGTGGCGCTGACACCCGAGATCGTCACCCGCCGCACCACGGTGCGCGCTGGCAAGGGCGAAACCGTGGCCAGCATTGCGCGGCGCTACAAGCTCACCGCCGCCAATGTGGCCGACTGGAACGATGTGCGCGCCAACGCCGCCTTCAAGGTGGGACAGCAGGTGGTGGTGTACCTGCCGGTGCGGCAGGCCCAGGCCAATGCCCGGGCAGGCAGCAGCAACAACAAGCGCTCGGCCGCCCCCCCGGCACGCAAGGGGGGCACACCCTCCAAGGTCAAGCGTCGCTGATGCCCCGGGCGGCCCCGAACGGCGCGGGCCGCCCCTGGCGGAAGAAGATCAGAACCGGAGCGTGTGCATCCCCAGCAGCCCTAGGATGCCCATGATGATGAGGTACAGCGCCACGATGGTGCTGAGCAGGCGCGGCATCACCAGGATGAGGATGCCTGCAATCAGGGAAACAAGCGGGCCGATGCTGAGGCTCAGCGACATGGGTCAGTCCTTGGAAAAGTCAATGAAGGGGTGAAGGGCCAAAAGGCCAGGCGAACTGGCCGCAATTGCCCGCAATTGCCTTGGGTTGTGCCTGTGATTGCACCTCGCGGCAATCGCCCCCGCACTGTAGTCCAAACCAGCCCCTGTTTCGGGTGGCCCCTCCCGGTAAAAGCCCCATTCCGCAAACCGCATCTTGGCGGTCCGAAGCGCAGGGCTCTGGGGTCAAACGCTGTACTTCTGGCGCGCCTTGCGCACCAGGTCGTTGGTGTAGGTGCGCGCCAGTTCCACCTTGGCCTCGGCCAGCTCGGGTTGCACACGCGCCAGCACGCGCAGCGCCGTGGCCGGGCCGTCTTCCGGCATCAGGCCGTTGGGCGAAAAGGTTTCGCGCACGCGACCAAAAGCCGCCAGGTACAGCCCCCGGTCGCCCATCAAATATGCGGCGGGCACCGCCTTGACGAGGTCGGCCGGCGCGGCGGTCTGCAGCCACTTGAGCGCATGCACGATCCCATTAACCAGCGCCTGGGCCTGCGCAGGCTGCTTTTGCAAAAAGGCCTGGGGCGCGTACAGGCTGCCAGCAGGCAGGGTGCCACTGCCTACCAGCTCCTGTGCGGCTTTGAGCGAACGCAGGTCGCCCACGATGCGCGTGTCGGCCTTCTGCTCCAGCAGCGTCATGATCGGGTCGGCATGGCACAGCGCGTGCACCTGGCCCGAGCGCAGCGCATTCATCGCGTTGGTGCCCGAACCCACGCCCACAAACGACACATCGCGGGGCGACACCCCCGCGCGCACCAGCATGAGGCTGGCCGCCAGGTGGGTGGACGAGCCAACGGACGACACGCCAATGCGCCGCCCCGCCAGATCGCCCAGGTCCTTGTAGGCGGGCAGCGAGCGCAGAGACACCCCCAGGGCCAGCTGGGGTGCCCGCCCCTGCAGCACCAGCGAGCGGTAGGCCTGGCCCCGCACCTGCGCGCGCAGCACATGTTCAAACGCGCCCGAGCAGACATCGGCCGCCCCCTCCTGCACGGCCTGCTGCGCCAGCGCACCCGCCGCAAAATCGCGCACAACCACCTCCAGGCCTTCTACCCGGAAGTAGCCCAGCGAATCCGCCAGCGCCAGCGGCAGGTGGTAAAGCACCCCCTGCCCCCCCACCGCCACGGTGACGCGCCCCAGCATGGCCCCATCGGTCTGCGCCCGCACCAGCGCAGGCGCGCACACCGCAGCCGCCATCAGGGCGGACACGGTGCCAAAGGCACGGCGGGTGATCAAAGACTGGGGCATGAGATCAGGCAAAAAAGACAATGCTGCATTGCAACAATCGTGCCCCAGAGGGGGGCAGGCCGCATCAGGGAGATTCCCTGCGGGTTTCTACGTAAGCAAACAATGATGTGGAAAGGCCCGTGCAGGCAATGCACCCCTTGGGGCATCCGCCCGCCTGGGCCCACGCCAGGGTCAGCGGTAACCGATGAAAAGAATCGCCACGTTGACCAGAAACCCCGCCGCCCACACGGCACTGCGGGCCGTGGGCATGTCTGCCACATACATCATCACGTAGAAGATGCGCAGCAACACAAACAGCAGCGCCAGCATGTCGAGCAGCGTCTGCCCGGCGCCCAGCAGGTGGGCAATGATGACCGCGCCGATAAAAAATGGCAGGGCTTCAAAACTGTTGGCCTGGGCCGCGTTGGCCCGCGCGCGCCAGTCGGTCTGCCGGCCCATCCAGGCGCGCGGGTCGTGGTTGTCAAACCCGCCGTCCTTGCGCGACTTGCCCAGGCTGCCGCTCTTGGCCAGCCAGGCGCAGCCCATGGGCAGCAGTGCGGCAATCAGCACGCACCAATAGGCAGCGGTGAACCGGGCAACATGCATGGTGGTATTCATTTTTGAGACTCTTTTTGGCCGCCACCGCCTGTTGGATAAGCGCGAGCAGCTATTAAATTGTGAGTATTCTAGTGGGCACCCAGGCGCGGCACTGTCACCGGCGGTCCACCAGCGCATGTGCGATGGTGCCCAGGTCCACGTACTCCAGCTCGCTGCCCACGGGCACCCCACGCGCAAGCCGCGTCACATGCACGCCCCGGCTCTTGAGGGCCTCGCTGATCACATGGGCCGTGGCCTCGCCCTCGGCGTTGAAATTGGTGGCGAGGATCACCTCCTGCACCTCGCCAGTGGTGGCTCGTTCCATGAGCTTCTGCAGCCCGATTTCCTTGGGCCCCACGCCATCGAGCGGGCTGAGCCGCCCCATGAGCACAAAGTACAACCCCTTGAAGGCCCCGGTGCGCTCCATCGCCGACTGGTCCGCCGGGGTCTCGACCACACACAGCCGCGTGGCATCGCGCTCCGGGTCCAGACAGGTGCTGCACACCTCGGCCTCGGTGAACGTGTGGCAGCGCGCACAGTGGTGCACCGTGCCCACCGCCTCCGAAAGCGCCCGCGACAGGGCCAGCGCCCCCTCGCGGTCATGCTGCAACAGATGAAACGCCATGCGCTGCGCAGACTTCACCCCCACCCCCGGCAACCGGCGCAGCGCCTGGATCAGAACGTCGAGGGAGTTGGTGGTGGACATGGAAAAGCTGGAGGCGATGCGGGTGAGTTACAGGAAGCGGCGGATCCAGGCTTAGACAAGCTCAGCCCGAACGGATGTGGAGAAGAACGCCGGAGTGCCCCTGCCTCTACACCCCGCCCTCAAGGGCGTAGCGAGCGGGATCAGCTGCTAGGCGGACGGAGCACAGCCACCGGAACGTACTTGAAGTACGTGAGGATGGCGAGCACCGCCCAACGACGCAGATGGCCCGCTCGGTAGCCAACCCCCTCAGAAAGGGAATTTCATGCCGCCGGGGAGGCCTGGCATGCCTTGCGTCAGCTTGCCCATCTTCTCCGAAGAAGTCTCCTCGGCCTTGCGCACCGCCGCATTGAACGCAGCCGCCACCAGGTCTTCCAGCATGTCCTTGTCTTCCGCCAGCAGGCTGGGGTCGATGGTGATGCGCTTGACGTCGTGCTTGCAGGTCATCACCACCTTCACCAGGCCCGCGCCCGATTCGCCTTCCACCTCGATGAAGGCCAGTTCGTCCTGGGCCTTCTTGAGGTTGTCCTGCATGGCCTGGGCTTGCTTCATCAGGCCGGCGAGTTGTCCTTTGTTGAACATGGTGTGGTTTCCTTTGCTTTCTTTCTGGTTGATCGATTCCCACGAAGGGACTGAAATTCAGTGTCCGAAATTCACGGTATTGTGCTTTGCACCGTTAGTGGCCGTCGAAACTGCCGCAGCCCAGACCAGTGCTCCCGCGCAAGGGCCGCCCCGCCGCGCTGGGAGCGTCCCCCTCCCGCGAAGCGAGAGAGGGGAAAGGCGCCGAAGGCGACTCAGGGGGAGCTTCATCTCACGCCGGTTTGATGCTGCCCGGCACGATTCTCGCGCCGTAGTCGCGCATCAGCGATTGCACGAAGGGGTCGTTGTGCACGATTTCCTCGGCGCGGCGCTGGCGCTCGGCCGCCGCGGCGGCATTGCGGCGGGCGGGGCTGTCGATGACCACGCCCACCTCCACGCTGATCTGGGTGGCATGGCCTGCCGCCTCCAGCGCTGCGCGCAGGCGCTCGCGTGCGGTGGGCTGGTTGAGCGATTCGCGCTCCACGCGCAGCAGCCAGTGGCCACCATCGCGCGCCACCAGCTGCGACTGCAGGGCCAGCTCCCGCACCAGGGCGTTGATGGCCTCGGCCGCCACCATCTGCTGCACCGTGGCATGCCAGACATCGCCCTCCTCGGTGGGCGTGTAGCGGGCCGATGCAGGCACAGGAGCGGAATGGGGCGCCGGTTGCAAACGCGCGCCAGGCTCGGGGGCCACGCGCACGGGGATTGCTACGAATTCAGGAGCACCCTGCGCTTGCTGAGTGCGCGCAGAGGCCTGATTTTCTTCAAAACCTTGCGCCTGGCGCACGGGCAGCGCCGTCACTGCAGCGGGCGCAGCAGGTGCAACCGATGCACTGGCTCCGGGGCCTGCATCGTCTTCCGACCCGGGCCAGGGTGGAGGCTCGGACGAAGAGGCGTCGTCAGAGCCAGGAGCGTCGTCATCGAGCGCCGACACGGCCGCCGTTGTGGGGGCGGGCGCCGACACGGCAGATGCCACAACAGGGGCCACAGCAGGCGGCGCGGGCATCGCGGGTGTGGGCTGCGCCACCGGGGTGGCGGCGACCAGAGGTGCCGCCAGGGGAATCGGAGCCGGGGCCGCTGGTGGCGCCAGGGGGGCCGGTGCAGCGGCCGCAGAAGCCCCTGTGGACGCAGTTTCAGGCCGCGTCAGAGTTTTTTTTTCAGCCGATTCGCCAGCACCGCCCACACCGCCTGCAGGTTTGAAGGCCAGCAGGCGCAGCAGCACCATGGTCAGCGCCGCATACTCGTCGGGCGCCAGGCCCAGCTCGCCGCGCCCGTGCAGGCACAGGCTGTAGAGCAACTGGGTTTCATCAGCGGGCATCAGCGCAGACAGGCGCGCTGTTTCGGCGGCCTCGGGGTCGTCGGCATCCACAGCGCCTGCCATCTGCGGCACGGCCTGGAACACTGCCATGCGCTGCAGCACGGCACTCATCTCTTCGAGCGTGGAGGCGGCGGACAGGCCGTTCATGCGCAGCGTGTCCGAGGTTTCGACCACGGTCTTGCCATCGCCCTGCGCCAGCGCGTCAATCAATCGGAACACGTAGGAGCGGTCCACAGCGCCCAGCATCTGGCGCACACCGGCTTCCTGCAGTTGGCCGCTGCCAAAGGCGATGGCCTGGTCGGTGAGCGAGAGCGCATCGCGCATGGAGCCGCGCGCGGCGCGCGACAGCAGGCGCAGGGCCTGGGGCTCGGCGGGCACGTTCTCGGTCGCCAGCACCTGCGTGAGGTGTGAGAGCACGGTTTCGGGCGCCATGGGGCGCAGGTTGAACTGCAGGCAGCGGCTCAGCACCGTCACCGGCACCTTCTGCGGGTCGGTCGTGGCCAGCACAAACTTGAGGTATTCGGGCGGCTCTTCCAGCGTCTTGAGCATGGCGTTGAACGCCGTGTTCGTGAGCATGTGCACTTCGTCGATCATGAAGACTTTGAAGCGCCCCTGCACCGGTTTGTAGACCGCCTGCTCCAGCAGGCTTTGCACCTCGTCCACGCCCCGGTTGGAGGCCGCGTCCAGCTCGGTGTAGTCCACAAAACGACCGCTGTCGATGTCGGTGCAGGCCTGGCACACACCGCAGGGCGTGGCCGTGATGCCGCCGTTGCCATCCGGCCCCTGGCAGTTGAGCGACTTGGCCAGAATGCGCGACACCGTGGTCTTGCCCACGCCGCGCGTGCCCGTGAACAGGTAGGCGTGGTGCAGGCGCTGCTGGGTGAGCGCATTCGACAAGGCCTGGACCACATGCTCCTGCCCCACCATCTCGGTGAAATTGCGGGGGCGGTACTTGCGGGCGAGCACGAGGTAGGACATGCGGGCGATTCTACGGTCTGGGCCGTGCGCCCCCAGCGCCGCCAGGGCAAACAAAACAGCCACTGAAAAATCAGGGCCTTCATCCGACGTACAATCGGCGGTGACGGGCCTCCTCGCATGGTGAAGCGGCCAACCGGGTCAGGTGGGGAACCAAGCAGCCCTAACTGTGGAGTCAGTGCCGGGGGTAAGGCTCGTCAACTTCTTCTTTCTTTTGCGCGGTCGCGCAAAAGTCCCCACCCCAGTATTTTTCGTAGAGCGCAATGGCAGGCCGCCCGGCTTGCTCAAAGCCCTGTGCGCGCCAGCGCCCAAGCGCCTTCTCATACAGATTCGCGTTAGATCACATCAAACCGTTCGGGCTGAGCTTGTCGAAGCCTCGCGCGGCGCTTCGACGACAATCAGTGAACGGGTTTGCATTTTTTGAATGCAGATCGGTGTCACACCTCTGCAGACTGCCCCAGCCAGCGCAGCGCCCCCTCCCCCGCCACACGGCCGCTGGCCATGCTGGCGGTGAGCAGGTAGCCCCCGGTGGGCGCCTCCCAATCCAGCATTTCGCCCGCGCAGAACACGCCCGGCAAAGCCGTGGCCATGAGGTGCGGGTCCAGCGCCTCAAACGCCACACCACCCGCAGTACTGATGGCTTCGTCGATCGGCCGGGGCGCCACCACGGTAATGGGCAGGGCCTTGATCGCGTGGGCCAGGGCCACGGGGTCGTTCATGCCGTCCTTGCCCAAGTGTTCGTAGAGGATGCCCGCCTTGATGCCGTCCAGCCCGAGGCGGCTCTTGAGGTGGCTCGACAGCGACCGCGAACCGCGCGGGTGGCGCACCTCCACCAGCACGCGCTCGGGGCTGTGGTCGGGCAGCAGGTCAAGGTGGAAGGTGGCGTGGCCATGGGCTTGCACTTCGTCGCGCAGCAGGTGCGACGCGGCGTAGACCAGACTGCCCTCCACCCCCGTGGCCGTGACCACAAACTCGCCCCTGCGGCTGAAGCTGCGGCCCTGGCTGTCGGTAAAGCTGAGCGCCACCGTCTTGAAGGGCTGGCCCACAAACTTCTCGGAAAAATGCGGCGTCCAGCCCACCGTGGGCGCGGGCGTGCGGCCCAGCAGTTCCTGCAGAAAGGCGCGGCGCGTCTCGCCCACCGGGGCATCGGCGCGCAACACATCAAAACCGCAGTTGGAGGGGCGCAGCGGCGCCACCGCCACGCCGCGCTGCGCCAGCAGCGGCACCCAGGCACCGTCCGACCCCAGGCGCGCCCAGCTGCCACCGCCCAGCGCCAGCACCACTGCTTTGGCGGCCACCCGCACCTCGCCTGCCGGCGCGGCAAAGCGCAGCGCACCCTCCTCGGCCCAGCCCAGCCAGCGGTGGCGCATATGGAACAGAACCCCCTGCCCGCGCAGGCGCTGCAACCAGGCGCGCAGCAGCGGCGCGGCCTTCATGTCGGTGGGGAACACGCGGCCCGAGGTGCCCACAAAGGTCTCCACCCCCAGGCCCTCGGCCCAGGCGCGCAGCGCAGGCCCGCCAAAGGCGCGGACCAGCGGCTCAACCTGCGGCTCGCGCCCGGCATAACGGCCCACAAAGGGCTCGTGCGGCTCGGAATGCGTGAGGTTGAGCCCGCCCTTGCCCGCCAGCAGAAATTTGCGACCCACCGACGGCATGGCGTCGAGCACATGCACGGCCATGCCCGCCTGGGCCAGCACCTCGGCAGCCATCAGGCCCGCCGGGCCTCCGCCGACGACGGCCACATCGCACTGCAACGGTTCCGCAGACAGGGTGGGGGCATCGGAAGGAGGAAGGGTGTTAGACACGGAAAGGCCTTGCTAAAAAAAAAGGGGGGGCGCTGCGCTGCCTAGCGACGGAAGGACCCGTCAGAACAAGGAGCCTTGCGGAGAATCCGCAGGCCCCGGAGCGGCGCGGGCGCGCTCGGACTTTGCGGGGGCGACCGGCGCAGCGGGGGCGAGAGTATGCCCCACTGCGGGCGCCAGGGCGCCCGGCGCCCCTGCCGCACCGGGCACTTCGCCCACGGGCACCAAGCGCCCATCGCCCGTGAGGAAGGCCGCATACACAGCCTCGCCCGGCATCAGCGCCGACACGGCTTCGCGGTAGCGCTGCAATTGCGCCACCAGTGCCTGCTGGCGCTGGGGCTGGGCAGCGCTTTTGTAATCCAGCACCCACCAGCCTGCCGTGGTTGCAGCGTCGTCGGCATGTGCTGCGCGGCGCAACACCAGGCGGTCGATGCGCAGGCTCTGGCCCTGGTAGTTCAGCGGGGCCTCGTTGATGGCGGTCTGCACCTGGGCGGGGTCCCAGGCCCAGGCGCCCTCCCCGGCCAGGATGCCCTGGGCCATGCGCGCAGCCAGCTCGGCGGCGGCGGGGGCGATGTCGTGGTCGCTGGCCAGCCGGCCGATGCGCGCAGCGGGCCAGCCGTGGGCGCGCAGGTCGGGCAGCGGGGCACCGGCCACACCGGCCTGCTCCAGCAGCTGGTGCATCGCGTCGCCCTGGCGCGACAGGGGCGTGGAGTCGCCATCGCCGGGCATGGCCACGGGCGCCGCGCCACTGGGGTCGGCAGTGGCCGCTGCCCCCGGTTGGGAGCGGGCGCTTTGCAGGGCCTCAGGCAGAGGCTGCAGCGCGGCGATGGTGAAGGTGCCGGGGGTTGCCTCTGCACCTGCGGCAGGTGCCGGGGCGGTGCCCGCCTCCACCTCAGTCACCAAGGGCGCCAGCCGGTTCCACCAACTGCCCGGCGCCGAATTGCTGGGCAGCACGGACGACAGCGCCAGGCAGTGTTTGGCACGCGTCATGGCCACGTAGAGCATGTTCAGCTCCTCGCGGCTGCGGGCCTGCTGCTCGGCGGCCAGCGCGGCTTCTGCGCTGGGCGGAGGGGTCGATTCGCTGGCCAGAAAGACGAAAGCCGCAGGCACGGCCTGCTCGCCCGGCCAGTCCACCAGCACGCCCATGGTCTCGGCTTTCTGTGGGCGGGTGTCGGTGTCCAGCAGCAGCACGCAATCGGCCTCCAGGCCCTTGGCGCCGTGCACCGTCAGCAGGCGAATGGCCTGCGCATCGGCCCGGCCGGGGGCGCGCACGCCGCCTTTTTTCATGGCCCGCACAAACGCATAGGGTGTGAGGTAGCGCCCCCCATCGTGCTGCAGTGATGCCGCCAGCAGCGCGCGCAGATTGGCCTGCACCGCCTGGCGCTGGGTGACCGGCGCGGCGGCGGCAAAGCGGGCCAGCACGTCGCCGTGTTCGTAGATGGCATGCAGCGCGTCGTGCGGCGGCAGGCTGCTCACCCAGGCTTGGTATTGGTTCAAAACAGCCCCTACCGCCTGATGGTTATGCCCTAATAGCTCACTTTTTAATAGCATATCAAACCAGCTACAGCCCGCATGTTCCGGCTGGCGGCGCAGCACAGCCAGCACCACCAGGGCGTCATCGCCCAAACCAAACAGAGGCGACTTGAGCGCCCGCGCCAGCGACAGATCGTGTGTGGGCGAGACCAGCACATCCAGCAGCGCCACCATGTCCTGCACCTCGGGCGCGTCGAACAAGTCGGCCTTTTCGGGCTGCACGCAGGGCAGGTGCAGGGCGCGCAAAGCGTCTTGCATGCTGGCCAGGCGGTCGCGCTTGCGGGCCAGCACCAGCACCTCTTTGGGGGGCGTGCCGCTGGCGATCTGCGCGGCCACCCAGGCGGCGGCCTGGGTGCATTCGCGCATGCGCAGGGTTTCTTCGGCCTCGTGGCGGGGTTCGGTCAGACTGTCACGCCAGGCCAGGGGGTCGCGCGCAGCACCTTGGCCGTCGTCGTCCGCATCGGTGATGGCGGGCAGGCGCAGCAGCTGGCCCGTGTGTATGGATTCGGTGGTGTGGTCGCGAAAGCCGCTGGTCTCCTGCTGCGCCTGGGCCTGGCCCATGACGGCGTTGACGGCGCCGATCACGCCCTGCGCATTGCGGCGAGTGTGGTCGCAGCTCAAAAGGTCACCGCCCAGGCCATCCTTCACAAAGGCCTGCGCAGCAATAAACACCTGCGGCTCGGCGCGGCGAAAGCGGTAGATGCTCTGCTTGGGGTCGCCCACGATGAACACGCTGGGCGCGGCAGCCCCACCGCCCGAACCCGCGTAACCCGCCAGCCACGCGTGCAGCGCCTGCCATTGCAGCGGGTTGGTGTCCTGGAACTCATCGACCAGCAGGTGGCGGATGCGCGCATCGAGCCGCTCCTGCACCCAGCCACTGAGCACGGGGTCGGCCAGCATGACCAGGGCCGTGCGCTCCACGTCGTTCATGTCCACCCAGCCGTGCTGCTGCTTGACGGCCACAAACTGCGCAATCAGGCAACGTGCCAGCCGGGCCATGCGCTGCTGGTGCTGCCAGGCCTCGTGCTGGCGGCGTGCGGTAAGCAGGCGCTGCAGCTCGGGCTCGGCTTCTTGCGCGGCGGGGAACTTCTCGAGGTTCTTGGAGAGGCGGTCTTCCTTGGCCACGAACATCGCTTTGCGCAGCATGTCCAGGCGCTGGTTCACATCCGCACAAGCCAGCGCGTCGATGATGGCGTCGGCCGCCTTTTGCGGGGTCTTGTTGGCCTCGGCCCCCAGGGCGCTGGCCCAGTTACGCCAGCGTTGCAGGGCGGCCTCGGTCCGCAGGGCCTCGGCGGGCTCGGCCAACGCGGCCAGGTCGGGGTACGCCTGCTGGAAGGGTGGCACCGAGGCATCGACCACGCCCGCTTCGTCGGCCAGGTCAAATTCCACGCGCTTGGCCAGTGCCGCTGCCAGGGCCTTGTGCGTTTGCGAGCGGCCGTGGCGGGCCACCACGGCTTCGTAGTCGGCGCGCAGGCTGACGCTGTCTGCCACAGTCTGCAAAAACGGGGGCCAGACCTCGCGCACAGCCTCGGCATCGTCTTCGAGCAGCTCAAAGTGCGCAGGCAGGCCTTGCTGCTGCAGCAGCGCCAGCGGGGCTGTGCCCAGCAGCGCAGCAAACCAGCTGTGGAAGGTGCGGATCTGCACGGGGCGGCCTGCTTCGAGCAGCTGGCGGTATAGATTTTGTAGCGCCTCGCGCTTTTCCAGAGCGCCCTGGGGGCTGATTCCGCGTGCAATCAGCTCGGCCGTCAGTTCCTCCAGCGGCTTGTGGCTGAATTGCTCCAGCCATTCCTGCAGGCGCTGGCGCATTTCGCCTGCGGCCTTTTTGGTGAAGGTGATGGCCAGGATTTCATGCGGCGCGCAGCCATCAAGCAGCGCCCGCAGCATGCGCGAGACCAGCATCCAGGTCTTGCCCGCACCCGCGCAGGCCTCCACCGCCACGCTGCGTGCGGGGTCGCAGGCAATGGCATAGAACGCCTCGCGCGAGACGAGGCGGCCGTTGTGTTCGTAGGCAGCCTGGGCGGGTGGGGAATGGCTCTCGGTCATGGCGTCTCTTGCGCGGGCAGCGCCTGTTCAGCGCCTGCCCAGTAGTCTTTGCGGCACAGGCCGCGCACGGCGCAAAACTCGCACACCGAGCCCTCGCCCAGCGCGGGCAGCGGCGCGCCAGCGGCGATGCGGGCCATGTCGTGCTGGATGCCTTCGATCAGCACGTCGCGCAGGTGCACCACGTCGTCCTGTTCGTGCAGTTGTGTCTCGCCTCGCTCACCGACGTTGACGTAGGCGGCGCGCAGGGTGTCGTGGCTCAGCAGGGCTGCGTAGAACGGCAATTGCGTGTCTTCCGCTCCGCTCTTGATGCGCTGGCGGGTGACGCTGTCGCTTTCGGTTTTGTAGTCGATGACCAGCACCGTGGGCTCGCCGGTGGACGAGACGCCATCAATGCGGTCGAGGGTGCCGACCAGCTCCAGGTCGCCCAGTGGCTGTCGGGCCTTGACCTCGGCCTGGCGGAAGGTGGCGCCCTGCTGCTCGTGCCCGGCCAGCCACTGCAGGTAGCCATCGCGCAGTTGCGCCCAGCCGGCGGCAAAGGGCAGAAAGTCGCCGTCTTGCAAACGCTGCTCGCGGGTGACGGCTTCTGCAGCGGCGTCCATGCGGGCACGGCGCTCATCGGGGTGGTCGGTGGGCTCTGCCAGCAACGCCTCGTGAAAGTGCTGCAACACGGCGTGCAGCCAGTTGCCAAAGTCGCGCTTGTCCACTTCGGCGTCCAGTTCGTCGGCCTCGCGCAGGCCCAGCTGGCGCTGGGCAAAGAAGCGGTACGGGCAGTGGCGCAGGTCGGAATACGCGGTGGACGAGAGGTGTGCCACCGGCAGCGCCTGGCCCACAGGCTGGGGGCGCAGCGTGGGGGTGGCAGCCACGGTGCGGGCTGTACGGTCATCCGCGCCGGGCGTGGCGGCGCCGTCCAGTTGCAGGGCCAGCACCAGGGCGCTGGCCAGCAGGGGCTCACCGCCCTCGTCGCCGGTGCGCCACAGCACATCCACCACGGGTGTGCGCAGGGCGTGGGCCCAGGCGGCACGCTGGGCGGTTTCGAGCGACTGGCGCGTGGGCAGGCCCCAGGCCTCGCGCTGGGCCTGCGACCAGTCACCGGAAGGCTCAGGCGCGGCCTGCAGGCGCTTTTCATCGCAGCCCGGCAGCACGGCGGCGGCAAAGGGACGGGCCAGCAGTTGCGGCAGGGGCACCACCACCACGGGCGCATCGGCGGCCTGTGCGGCCACGTAGCGCCCGGCTTCGAGCACGTCCTTGGCCCATCGGGTGAATTCGGCCAGCGTCATGCGCCGGCCCGCGCTGTCACCCCAGGCGTCCAGCTCGGCCTGCTGGCCGTCTTGCAGGCGCAGGGCAGCCAGCACACGCATGCCGGCCAGGTCGGCCGAGAGTCCTTGCCACTGGCCCGCCTGCTCCAGCACGGCGCGCAGGGCGGGCAGCCACTGCGCCAGGGGGCGCGCAGTGCGCAGGGTGTCGCGCCAGGCCTCCACGGCGGCCACGGTGCGGGCCAGGTGGGGCTGCGCACTCAGATCCCGCGCGGTGGCGGCGCTCCAGTGCTGCACCACGCCCTTGCGCAGCCATTGCTCCAGCCGATTCACCTCGCCTGGCATCAGCGCAGGGGTGTGCTTGATCCAGTCCAGCACCGCGTTGGACGAGGCGTTCCACGCTGCGGCCTGCAGCGCGGCCATGACCCGCGAGGCGGCGCGTGTGGTGGAAAGAATCCAGCCGCTTTCATCGCGCACCAGCACGCCGCTGCTGCCCAGGTGGGCGAGCACGCGGCGAATCAGCGCGCGGTCGGTGGCGGCCAGCGCCACGGGCACACGGCCGTCGCGCACGTGGGCCAGCACGCAGGCAGCAGCGCGGTGGGCTTCGTCTTCGGCATCGGTGGCGGCGTGCAAAGCGCGTTGGGGCGGTGCCGGAGCTTCATCCGCCAGTGCTGGCAACGCAACACAAGCGCCCTGCTCGCCCCAATGGGTCAGCAAGGCCTGGGGCAGCGCGTCGGACTGAAAACCTTCGAGCACCACCAACGCATCCACCGCCGCGCGCACACCGGGCTCGAACAGCACATCGGTGGCGTGGCGCGAGGCCAGCACCCATTCCAGCGCCAGGCGCGCCACCAGGGCTTCGTAGTGCAGGCTGCTGCCTTCGTCGGCGGTGGCCAGCAGTTTGCGGGCCTCGTCACCCCAGGCCGCGCGCTGCACGGGGGGCACGGCCGCTACAGCGGGCGCCAACTGGGCGGCGGCTTCTTGCAGGGGCGTGGCCAGCATCTCGCGCTGCGCGCCCTGCCCTACACGATCGAGCAAGGCGCGGGCCGTGAGGGTGTCGCGCGCCACGTCGCCCGCAAAGTCGTCGGCCGAGGGCTCAAACACCTCCAGTTGGCGCGCCCAGTTGCGGGTGGTTTCAAAGCGCGGCGCAAAACCTTGCGGAAACTGCAGCGCCCAGTGGCGCTGGGCCCAGGGCATGAGCTGGGCGTAGGGCACCAGCACCACGGTGCGCGCCAGGTGGGCGCCCTGGGCGCTGGCATGGGCGGCCACCTGGGCCAGTGCGCGCTGCCACAGGCCCATGCTCCAGCCTGCGCACTGATCGCTTTTCGCTATGACAGTCATAGCGTCGCAGGCCCCGGCCATACCGGTGAATGGGGGATTGGTTTCTGTCACAATGCCCTGACTTTAAACGTACACCGGTCCCAACCCGCCCAAGATCAAGGAATCCGCCATGGCCAGCGAACTCATCAAACATGTCTCTGACGCCAGCTTTGAAGCCGACGTGCTCCAACCCGGCTCCGCCGTGCTGGTGGACTACTGGGCCGAGTGGTGCGGCCCCTGCAAGATGATTGCCCCTATCCTGGACGAAGTTGCAGGCACCTAC
The DNA here is from genome assembly GCF_001633105.1 of Acidovorax sp. GW101-3H11. Classification (GTDB taxonomy): domain Bacteria; phylum Pseudomonadota; class Gammaproteobacteria; order Burkholderiales; family Burkholderiaceae_C; genus Acidovorax. The sequence continues at coordinate 158,792 of NZ_LUKZ01000003.1, read as the reverse complement.
CAAGGCAAGCTGCAAATCGCCAAGATGAATGTGGACGAAAACCGCGAGATCCCCGCCAAGTTTGGCATCCGCGGCATCCCCACCCTGATGCTGTTCAAGGATGGCCAACTGGCCGCCACCAAGGTCGGCGCGATGAGCAAGGCGCAACTGACCGCCTTCATCGATCAGCAACTGGCCTGATCCCCCAAGCCCCGCTGGTGCGCTGCCTGCGGGGCATTTTTTTGGGTGCATGTGGCACACACGCGGCGCCCGAGTGCCGGTGCAAGCATCGGCCCATAGCACACCCCTGAAGCACCTGCTTTTTTTCCTGTCATAATTCTTCTCGATCACCGGCCTGCACGCATTGGCAGCCGGACCAAGATCCCCGGCGGGCCGGGCCTGCAAACAGCAGCCCTTCCGGCACCAGCCCCCTCCCCCAAGATTCTTACCAGCTCCGCCAAGGAGTCACTCCATGCACTTAAACGAACTCAAGGCACTGCACGTGTCTGAAGTCCTGAAGCAAGCCGAAGAACTCGAAATTGAAAACACGGGTCGGATGCGCAAACAGGAGCTGATGTTTGCCATCATCAAGAAGCGCGCCAAGGCGGGCGAGCAGGTGTTTGCGGATGGTGTGCTGGAAATCCTGCCCGACGGCTTCGGCTTTTTGCGCAGCCCCGACACCAGCTTCACAGCGAGCACGGACGACATCTACATCAGCCCCAGCCAGGTGCGCCGCTTCAACCTGCACACCGGCGACATGATCGAAGGCGAAGTGCGCACGCCCAAGGATGGCGAGCGCTACTTTGCCCTCACCAAGCTCGACGCCGTGAACGGTGGCCCGCCAGAGCAGAACAAGCACAAGGTGATGTTCGAAAACCTGACGCCGCTGTTCCCCAAGGAACAGATGCGCCTGGAACGCGAGATCAAGGGCGAAGAGAACATCACCGGCCGCATCATCGACATCATCGCGCCCATCGGCCGTGGTCAGCGCGCACTGATCGTGGCACCGCCCAAGAGCGGCAAGACCGTGATGATGCAGCACATCGCCCACGCCATCACGGCCAACAACCCCGACGTGCACCTGATGGTGCTGCTGGTGGACGAGCGCCCTGAAGAAGTGACCGAGATGCAGCGCACGGTGAAGGGCGAGATCATCGCCTCCACCTTCGACGAGCCTGCCGCGCGCCACGTGCACGTGGCCGAGATGGTGATCGAGCGCGCCAAGCGTCTGGTCGAGCTGAAGAAGGATGTGGTGATCCTGCTGGACTCCATCACCCGCCTGGCCCGCGCCTACAACAACGTCGTGCCCTCCAGCGGCAAGGTGCTGTCGGGCGGTGTGGACGCCGCCGCGCTGCAGCGCCCCAAGCGCTTCTTCGGCGCTGCGCGCAAGGTCGAGGAAGGCGGCTCGCTCACCATCATCGCCACCGCGCTGGTCGATACCGGCAGCCGCATGGACGAAGTGATCTTTGAAGAATTCAAGGGCACGGGCAACTGCGAAATCCACCTGAACCGCCGCCTGTACGAAAAGCGCGTGTTCCCCGCCATCGAGCTCAACAAGAGCGGCACACGCCGCGAAGAGCTGCTGCTGGCGCCCGAGATCCTGCAAAAGACCCGCATCCTGCGCCAGTTCATGTACAACATGGACGAAATCGAATCGATGGAGCTCATGATCAAGAACATGAAGGCCACGAAAACCAATGTGGACTTCTTTGACATGATGCGGCGCGGGGGCTGATTTTCAGCCTGTGCAATAATAGAGGGCTTTTTCTTGCGGAAAGTACATCGGACTGGCCGGTGCGGCTCCCGCAGTTGACTCAAAGGAAGATCATGAAAGAAGGCATTCACCCCAACTACCGCGAAGTTCTGTTCTCGGACCTGTCCAACGGCTTCAAGTTCGTGACCCGCTCGTGCGTGAACACGAAGGAAATGGAAACCTTCGAAGGCAAGGAATACCCGCTGTTCAAGCTGGACACCTCCTCTGAATCGCACCCCTTCTACACCGGCACGCAAAAGTCCGTGGACAACATGGGTGGCCGCGTGGAGCGCTTCCGCAACCGTTTCGGCAAGACCGCAGCGAAGTAATTCGCCTCCTGCGTTCCCGCCAAAAAGGCAGCCCGGGCAACCGGGCTGCCTTTTTCTTTGTTTTTGCCCTTATTCTCGGTGGCTCTTCGCATTGCTGCCCACTGACGCGTGACCCCACCGACCCCCGCCATCGTTACCCAGAATGCCGTGAGCCCGCTTCCACGCTGGGCGTTGCTGCTGCTGTGCATTGCCTATGTGGTGCCGGGCTTTGTGGGGCGTGACCCCTGGAAAAATGCCGACGTCACGGCGTTTGGCTACATGCTGGAGCTGGCCCAGGGCCGCACGCCATGGCTAGCCCCCCTGCTGGGCAGCATGCCACCCGAAACCGAGGGGCTGCTGCCCTACTGGCTGGGCGCCTGGGCCATGCAGATCGCGCCCTCCTGGTTGTCGGCCGAGATGGCCGTGCGCATTCCGTTTGCCGCGCTGCTGGCCCTCACACTCATCGCGACCTGGTACGGCGTGTACTACCTGGCCCGCAGCCCCGGCGCGCAGCCCGTGGCGTTTGCGTTTGGTGGCGAGGCCCCTCCGCTCGACTATGCCCGTGCGATTGCCGATGGCGCACTGCTGGCCTTGATCGCCTGCCTGGGGCTGGCCCAGCTGTCGCATGAAACCACCAGCTATCTGGTGCAGCTCAGCTGCACAGCACTGCTCTTTTTTTCGGTGGCTGCCATGCCCCACCGCACCTTGGCGCCTGCCGTGGCGCTGGTGGTGGGCCTGCTCGGGCTGACGCTGGCGGGGGCTCCTGCCCTGGCCGCCATGCTGGGTGTGGGCAGCATGGCGCTGGTGGTGCTGGCCCCTGGCAGCAGCACCGACCGCCGCTGGCCCTGGGCACTGGGCCTGCTGGCCGTCACGTTGCTGGCGGCCTGGGCAGCCTGGGCGCTGGACCTGTGGCGCTGGCGCATTGTGGGCGGTGCTGCGGGCGGCAAGGAGTGGCAGAGCCTGGTGCGCCTGCTGATATGGTTTGGCTGGCCCGCCTGGCCGCTGGCGCTGTGGACGCTGTGGCGCTGGCGCAAGCAGATCGTGAGCCGCCAGGGCCACCGGCACCTGCTGCTGCCCTTGGGCTTCACGGTCGTGTCGATTGCCGCCACCCTCACCACCCAGCCTGCGGACCGCGCCCTGTTGCTGGGCCTGCCTGCACTGGCCGCGCTGGCCGCGTTTGCGCTGCCCACCTTGCGCCGCAGTGTGGGGGCGTTGATCGACTGGTTCACGCTGTTGTTCTTCACCGTGTCCGCGCTGGCGATCTGGGTGATCTGGATCGCCATGCAGACCGGCGTGCCCGCCAAGCCTGCCGCCAATGTGGCCAAGCTGGCTCCGGGTTTTGTGCCGCAGTTTTCAGCCCTGGCGCTGGTGGTGGCCCTGGCCGCCACCGTGGGCTGGTGTGGCCTGGTCTGGTGGCGCGCGTCCCGCAACCGCTCCCCGATCTGGAAAAGCCTGGTGCTGCCCGCCGGAGGCGCCGCCCTGGGCTGGGTGCTGCTGATGACGCTGTGGCTGCCGCTGCTGGACTATGCGCGCAGCTACACGCCGCAGGTGCGCAGCGTGTTGGCAGCCATGGGGCCCGAGCCCGGGTGCATCCAGACGGTGGGGCTGAGCCGCGCCCAGGTGGCCGCGCTGCAGTACCACGGCCAGCTGTCGCTGCAACGGGCCGGTTTGCAGGACGAGTGCCAGTGGCTGCTGGCAGACATCGCCTCGTGGCCCGCATCCGAGCGCATGGTCAACGCCGCCCTGTGGGAGCTCAAAGCCACCCTGCCCCGCCCCACCGACAAAAACGACCACCTGCTGCTGCTGCGCCGCAAAGGCCCGGCGCGCTGATGTCCGAGCGCTCCACCATCACCCGGCATGCCCTCACGGTGCTGGCCGGGCAACTGGCTGTCATGGCGTTTGGCGTGACGGACACCATCGTGGCCGGCCGCTACAGCGAAGCCTCGCTCGCCGCGCTGTCGGTGGGCTCGGCGATTTTCATCAGCGTCTATGTGGCGCTGATTGGTGTGCTGCAGGCGCTGCTGCCCGTGTGGGCCGAGCAGCGCGGTGCGCGCGAGACCGAGGGGGTGGGTCGCTCGCTGCGCCAGGCCCTGTACCTGTGTGGCGCCGCCTCGGTGGCGGGCATGGCCATCCTGCTCTCGCCCGGGCCCATCCTGCGCTGGACCGATGTGCCCGCCGCCCTGCAGCCCGACGTGGAGAACTACCTGGCCGTTCTGGCGATCGCGCTGCCGCCGGCTCTGCTGTTCCGCATCTACAGCACGCTGAACCAGGCCCTGGGCAAGCCCCAGCTGGTGACCTGGCTGCAGGTGGGCTCGCTGTTCATCAAGCTGCCGCTGTCGGTGTGGTTCACGTTTGGCGGTGCGGGCTTGCCCGCGCAGGGCGTGGTGGGTTGCGCCTGGGCCACGCTGGTCGTCAACTGCAGCATGCTGGCCCTGGCCCTCTGGCTGCTGCGCACGCAAGACCTCTACGAACCCCTGGGCCTGTGGCGGCGCATGGAGCCGCCCCACTGGCCCACCATTGCAGGCTTTGCGCGCCTGGGCATTCCGGCGGGCCTGGCGGTGATGGTCGAAGTCACCTCGTTCACGCTGATGGCACTGTTCATCGCACGCCAGGGCACGACGGCATCTGCGGCCCACCAGATTGCCTCCAACCTGGCTGCGGTGCTCTACATGGTGCCGCTGTCATTGGCCATCGCCACCAGCGCGCGGGTCAGCTACTGGCTGGGTGCAGGCAACCCGGCGCAGGCGCGCAAGGTGGTTTTTATAGGTTTTAAGCTCTCTGCGCCTGCTGGTATTTCCTTTGCAGCTATATTATTTATAGCAAAAGACCACATTGGTAGCGTGTACTCGGCCAACGCCAGCGTGGTGGCGATGACCGGGGGCGTGCTGGTATGGGTGGCCGCCTACCACGCGGCCGATGCGCTGCAGACCCTGTGCGTGTTTGTGCTGCGCTGCTACCGCGTCACCCTGGCCCCGCTGGCCGTGTACTGCACCCTGCTGTGGGGTGCGGGCCTGGGCGGCGGCTACTGGCTGGCCTACGCTGGCCGCGGCCCCTGGGCGCAGGCCCCTTCGCCCACCCCGTTCTGGGCAGCCAGCGCCATTGCGCTGGTGGTCACCGCCGCCCTGTTCATGGCCATGCTCTGGCGGGCCATCACCCCGGCAGGGCAAAACCACGCAGCCGGTTGGCCGGGAAGGTGACCGAAAACACCGAGCCCTTGCCCAGGGTGCTGGAGATGTCGAGCGTGGCGCCGTGGCGCTGCAGCACATGCTTGACGATGGCCAACCCCAGGCCCGTGCCACCCGTCTCGCGCGAGCGGCTGCGGTCCACACGGTAAAAACGCTCTGTCAGGCGCGGAATGTGTTCGGGCGCAATGCCGGGGCCGGTGTCCTGCACCGAAAACACCGCACCGCCGTCTTCCTTGCGCTCCCACACCACGGCGATGGAGCCGCCAGCGGGCGTGTAGCGCACGGCGTTGTTGACCAGGTTGGACAAGGCACTTTGCAGCTCGGTGGGTACACCGGCAATCTCGCCCTCGCTGCGCAAGGCCTCGGCTGCCGGGAAGCGGATCTCGTGCGTGCGTTGCTGGTTCTGCGTGAGCAGCGCCGACAGCGCCCGCCCCTCCTCCTCGCAGCGCTGCATCAGCGACTGCACGGGCGTCCATTCGGCCATGCCGGGCAGCGGGCTGCCTTCCAGGCGCGACAGGGTCAGCAGATCCTGCACCACACTTTGCATGCGCTGGGCCTGCTGCGCCATCATGCCCAGGTAGCGGGAGCGCTCGTCGGCGCTCAGGGGCAGGGTCTGCAGGGTTTCGACAAAACCCGTGAGCACGGTGAGGGGTGTGCGGATCTCATGCGACACATTGGCCACAAAGTCGCGGCGCATGGCGTCGGCCTGCTCCAGCGCCGTGACATCACGCGAGAGCAGCAAGGTGCGGCCGTCGCCATACGGGTGCAGATGCACCGAGATGCGCACCGGGCGCGAGGGCGTGCTCAGGCGCCCCTCCAGCACCACGTCGCTGGAGAAGTCCTTGGCCGCAAAGTAGGCCGTGAACTCGGGGTTGCGCAGCAGATTGCCGATGGACTGCATCACATCGCGCTGGGCATCAAAACCAAACTGGCTCGCCGCCATCTGGTTGCACCATTCGATGCGGCCCTGCGCATCGAGCAGCACCACGCCGTTGGGCGAGGCCTGCAGCGCCGCCAGGATCTCCTGCAGCCGGTCCTGGCTGTCACGGACCAGCGCCTCCTGCCTGCGCAGCAGGCGCCGGGCGCGGTCCGCCGCCTCGCCCCAGATGCCGCGCATGGCAGGCACATCCGACAGATCGCCCGTGCGCAGCCAGCGCAGCACGCGCACGCCGCGCAGCAGATCCCACACAAACCAGGCCCAGCCCGCCAGCGCCGCCCCCAGGGCCGCGCCCCAGGGGCCGCCCTCCCACCAGCCCAGCCCCCCGCCCGCAATCTGCCAGAGCAGGAAATACGTTATTCGCCACAGCATGCGCTCAGCAAAGCCTTTTCAAAAACACCAGGGGCGCAACGCGTGCGCCCCGTCTACAACACAAGGAACCGACTTGGACGGTATGCAGGGCCCCGGCCCGCCCGGAGCGCGGGCATGCCGGGAACGTTCACACCGGCTCAGGCCTGCTGCAATTGCACCTGTGGCTGTGCCGTGAGCCGGTAGCCCGCGCCCCGCACGGTTTCCACCATCACCGACGCGCCGCCCAGCGCCTCGCGCAGGCGCTTCACGTGCACATCCACCGTGCGCTCTTCAATGAACACGTGGTCGCCCCACACCTTGTCGAGCAGCTGCGAGCGGCTATGCACACGCTCGGCGTGTTTCATCAGGAAGTGCAGCAGCTTGAATTCGGTAGGCCCCACCTTGAGCGGCTGCGCCTGGTAGGACACGCGGTAGGTCGCGGCATCCAGCACCAGCTCGCCAATCGTCACGCTGTCACTCACCTGCTCAGGGGCGCGGCGGCGCAACACGGCGCGGATGCGGGCCAGCAGCTCCTGCGTGGAAAACGGCTTGGTGATGTAGTCGTCGGCACCGGCGTCCAGGCCCGCCACCTTGTCCGGCTCGTCGCCACGGGCGGTGAGCATGAGGATGGGAATCGGCTTGGTGCGGCTGTCGGCACGCCATTTGCGGGCCAGCGACAGGCCGCTTTGGCCCGGCAGCATCCAGTCGAGCAGGATCACGTCAGGCAGCACGGCATCCAGCTCGCGCTGGGCGGAGTCGCCGTCTTCTGCCCAGAAGGGCTGAAAACCGTTGTGGCGCAGATTGACGGCGATCAGCTCGGCAATTGCGGGTTCGTCCTCGACGATGAGGACGCGTGGGAGCTTTCTCATAACTTGCCAAAGCCCTTTCTTTACAGCACGGCCGACTCGATCTCGTCGAGGGCAGTGTGGCGCACATCCTTGCCCTTGACCAGATAGATGATCAGCTCGGCCACGTTCTTGGAGTGGTCGCCGATGCGCTCGATCGCCTTGGCCAGGAACAAGAGGTCCAGGCTGGGCGAGATGGTGCGGGGGTCTTCCATCATGTAGGTGATGAGCTTGCGCACGAAGCCGTCAAACTCCTTGTCGATGAGGTCGTCCTCCTTGAGTATGGCCACGGCCGCCTTCACATCCAGGCGCGCAAACGCATCCAGCGTCTTGCGCAGCTGGCCAGAGGCCAGCTCGGCCGCCGTGCGCAGGTCGCTCGACGGCAGCGAGCGCGGTGCCCCCCCTTCAATGATGGAGCGCACCATGCGGGCCATCTTGTTGGCTTCGTCGCCCATGCGCTCCAGGTTGGCCGTGGCCTTGGAGAAGGCCAGCAGCAGGCGCAGGTCGCGCGCGGTGGGCTGGCGGCGGGCAATGATGGACGACAGCTCCTGGTCGATCTCGACCTCCATCGCATTGATGCGGGTCTCCATCGAGGCCACGGTCTCCACGGCCTCCAGGCTGAACTGCGAAAGCGCATAGACCGCCTGGCGGATCTGCGACTCCACGAGGCCGCCCATCTCCATCACACGGGCAGAGACACTGTTGAGTTCGCTGTCGAACTGAGAGGAAAGGTGTTTGTCTGGCATTTGGCGTACAACCTCACGGTTATGAATCAAATATGGCTCTACCGCCTGTCCATAAAGCGTTAGTAGCTATAAATACAATAGCAACCATCCATCAGCCGAAACGGCCGGTGATGTAGTCTTCGGTTTCCTTGCGCTCGGGCTTGAAGAAGATCTGCTCGGTGGCACCGAACTCGATCATCTCGCCGAGGTACATGTAGGCGGTGTAGTCGCTGCAGCGTGCGGCCTGCTGCATGTTGTGGGTCACGATGGCGATCGTGTAGTCGTGTTTGAGTTCGTCGATCAGCTCTTCGATCTTGGCGGTGGACAGCGGGTCCAGCGCCGAGGTGGGCTCGTCAAGCAGCAGCACCGATGGCTTCACGGCCACGCTGCGTGCAATGCACAGGCGCTGCTGCTGGCCGCCGGACAGCGACAGGCCGCTCTGGTGCAGCTTGTCCTTCACTTCGGTCCACAGCGCGGCCTTGGACAGCGCCCATTCCACGCGGTCGTCCATCTCGCTCTTGCTCAGGCTCTCGTACAGCTTCACACCGAAGGCGATGTTGTCGTAGATGGACATGGGGAACGGCGTGGGCTTCTGGAACACCATGCCGATGCGGGCGCGCAGCAGGTTGATGTCCTGCTTGGCGTCCAGGATGTCCTGGCCGTAGAAGTTGATGGAGCCCTCAGCGCGCTGGCCGGGGTACAGGCTGTACATGCGGTTGAGCGTGCGCAGCAGCGTGGACTTGCCGCAGCCCGAAGGGCCGATGAAGGCCGTGACCTTGTGTTCGGCGATGTTGAGGCTCACGTTGCGCAGGCCCTGGAACTTGCCGTAGAAAAAGCTCAGGTTGCGCAGCTCCAGCGCATTCTTGCTGGCAGTGGCGGTAGCGGTGGCGTTCATTGTCAATTCCTGAAAATGGAGACTGTCTTGTCAGTGTCTGCAGTGAGGACAGCGGGCCGGATCAGACGCGGTTTTTCTCGCGCAAGAAGACCCGCGCCACGACGTTGAGGATCAGCACCGACAGCGTGATGAGCAGTGCGCCGCCCCAAGCCAGGCGCACCCAGTTTTCATAGGGGCTCAGCGCAAACTGGAAGATCACCACGGGCAGGTTGGCCATGGGCGCATTCATGTTGGTGCTGAAGAACTGGTTGTTCAGCGCCGTGAACAGCAGGGGCGCTGTTTCGCCGCTGATACGGGCCACGGCCAGCAGCAGGCCGGTCATCACACCGCTGCGGGCAGCGCGCAGGGTGACCATGGTGGACACCTTCCAGCGCGGCGCGCCCAGGGCAAAGGCCGCTTCGCGCAGGCTGCCGGGCACCAGGCGCAACATGTTTTCGGTGGTGCGCACGACCACCGGCACGGCGATCAGCGACAGCGCCAGGCTGCCCGCCCAGCCAGAGAAGTTGCCCACCGTGGCCACCGCGATCGCGTAAACGAACAGGCCGAGCACGATGGACGGTGCCGACAGCATGATGTCGGTCACGAACCGGGTCAGTTCCGCCGTTTTGCTCTGGCCGCTGTACTCGGCCAGATACACGCCTGCCAGCACGCCAATGGGGGTGGACACCAGCACGGTAAAGCCCACCATCATCAGGCTGCCCACGATGGCGTTGGCCAGGCCACCACCCTCCGAGCCCGGAGCGGGCGTGGACTGGGTGAACATGTTCCAGTCCAGCGCGGCGAAGCCGTTGGACAGCAGCACGCTCAGGATCCAGAGCAGCACGAACAAACCCAGCACCATGGCGCCCAGCGACAGGGTCAGGCCGATGGCGTTGGAGCGCTGGCGCTTTTTGTAGAGTTGTTGGTTGAATTCCATGGAGCTTGTCTCGATAGAGGGTTTCATGGGGGCTCAGAGGCCCTTGGCCTTCTCGGCACGCAGCAGCATGATCTTGGCGGCCGACAGCACCACGAAGGTGATCACGAAGAGCAGGAAGCCCAGGGCGAACAGCGTGGAGAGATGGAAATCTGCAGCCTCGCCAAACTCATTGGCCAGCGTGGACGCGATGGACGTGCCGGGCGAGAACAAGGACGTGGGCATGCGGTTGGCGTTGCCGATCACAAAGGTCACCGCCATGGTCTCGCCTAAAGCGCGGCCCAGGCCCAGCATCACGCCGCCAATCACGCCCTTCTGCGTGTAGGGCAGCACCACGCGGCGCACCACCTCCCAGGTCGTGCAGCCCAGGCCATAGGCCGATTCGCGCAGGATGGGGGGCACGATCTCGAACACGTCGCGCATCACGGCCGCCACGAAAGGCAACACCATGAAGGCGAGCACGATGCCCGCTGCCAGGATGCCGAAACCATTGGTGCTGCCACCAAACAGGAAACCCACCAGCGGCATGGAGCCGAGCAGTTTCTGCACCGGCATCTGGAAGTAGTCGGCAAACAGCGGGGCAAACACGAACAGGCCGAACATGCCGTAGATGATGGACGGCACGGCCGCCAGCAATTCCACCGCCGTGCCCAGCGGGCGGCGCAGCCACACCGGGCAGGTTTCGGTCAGAAACAGGGCGATGCCGAAGGCCAGCGGCACCGCGATCAGCAGCGCAATGCCTGCGCTGGCCAGGGTGCCGACGATGGCAATGGCGGCACCGAATTCTTCATTGACGATGTCCCACTCGACACGCCAGATGAACTGGACGCCAAACTTGTGAAAAGCTGGCCACGCGTAAATGAAGAGCGAGACGATGATGCCGAGCAACGCAGCCAGCACCAGCAAAGAGAGGCTCTGGGTCAGCCGATGGAAAAAAATGTCCTGAAGTCGCTGCCGCTTGGCAATCGACACCATCGACTTAGTGGGGGCGCCCGTCACTTTGACAGACGCGGGTTGTGAACTCATGGTGGTTCCCACGCTCATGTTGACTCCCATCTGGCTTCTGGAGGCCCCACAAACCAGCGCCCATCGGCCAGCCAGGCCGACCGATGGGCGCTATTTTGGAGCAGACTGCTTACTTCTTGATTTGCGACCACACCTTGGAGCGGATCTCGGCGGTCAGGCTGTCGGGCAGGGGCACATAGTCCAGCTCTGCGGCCATGCCCTTGCCGTTCTTGAACGCCCAGTCAAAGAACTTCAGCACTTCGGCCGACTGGGCCTTGTCGGCGGGGTCCTTGTACATCAGGATGAAGGAGGCCGTGCTGACCGGCCAGCTGTTGGCGCCCTTGGCATTCACCATCGAAATACCCATGCCGGGCACGCTGAACCAGTCGGCGCTGGCAGCAGCGGCGGCAAACGTGGCGTCGTCCGGGCTCACATACTTGCCGTCGGCGTTCTGCAGTTGCAGGAAGTTCATGTTGTTCTTCTTGACGTAGGCGTATTCCACATAGCCCACGGCACCCTTCACGCGGGTCACGTTGGCGGCAACGCCTTCGTTGCCCTTGCCGCCCACCGACGACGCAGCAGGCCACTTGACGGCAGCACCCTTGCCCACGGAGTCCGCCCATTCCTTGCTGACGGCAGACAGGTAGTCCGTCCAGTTGAAGGTGGTGCCGGAACCATCTGCGCGATGCACCACAGTGATGCTTTGGTCGGGAAGGGTCTTGCCGGGGTTCAATGCAGCCAGCTTGGCGTCATTCCATTTGGCGATCTTGCCCAGGAAAATCTCGGCCAGCACGGGGCCAGTCACGCGCAGCTCGCCAGGCTTGAAACCGTCCAGGTTGATCACGGGCACCGTGCCGCCGATGATGGCGGGGAACTGCACCATGCCATCCTTATCCAGGTCTGCGCCGGGCACCGGGGCATCCGTGGCGCCAAAAACAACGGTCTTGGCGCGGATCTGGCGAATGCCACCGGAAGAACCGATGGACTGGTAGTTGAGACCCGTCCCCGTTTCCTTCTTGTAGGCTTCCGCCCACTTGGCGTACATAGGGAAGGGGAAGGTGGCACCCGCACCGGTGATATCCGCCGCGAAAGCACTGCCAACGGCCAGGGAGGCCAAGGCTACAGCGACGGTTTTGAGAAATGTGCGTTTCATTATTCAGTACCTTTTGGCTAGGGTTGACAGGAACAGGCTGAACTCTAGGGCTCCAAGATGACAATTCAGTGACACAAATAGCCACTCTCAGGCCCCTGCCACACAAGTGACGATGAATGCCAGGCCGAGGTCACCCATTTGTCATAAATGAGGCACACACTCCAGTGTTCTAGAAAATCTCCCTGCTCCGGCTGGCAGGGGATTTGCTGCCCCAGCCCCTCAAAAGCTCGCGGTACGATGCCGCACGAAGCTTTCACCAGAATCACATGCAGAACGGCACACGCCTCGCCGCGGTAGACCTCGGCTCCAACAGCTTTCGCCTTGAAATCGGGCGCTATGAGTTCGGTCACATACAACGGGTGGAATACCTCAAGGAGACCGTGCGCCAGGGCAACGGGCTGGATGAAGACCGGAACCTGACACAAGACGCCATGGAGCGCGGCTGGGCCTGCCTAGCGCGATTCGGCGAGCGGCTGGCTGGTTTCCCCAGGGCCCAGGTCCGGGCTGTGGCCACCCAAACCCTGCGGGAAGCCCGCAACCGCGAGGAATTCCTGTCGCGCGGCAGCGAAGTGCTGGGCTACCCCATCGACGTGGTGTCCGGCCCCGAAGAGGCACGCCTGATCTATCAGGGCGTGGCGCGGCTTTTGCCGCAATCGGATGAACGGCGGCTGGTGGTGGATATCGGAGGACGCTCCACCGAATTCATCCTCGGCCAGCAGTTCACCCCCCATGCCGTCGCCTCATTTCGCGTGGGGAGTGTGGCCTGGTCCCAGCGTTACTTTGCCCATGGCGAATTCACGGCCCAGGCCTTCCTGGCGGCAGAAATTGCGGCCAAGGCGGTGCTGGACGAGGCACTGGCGACCTTCCGGCCCGACGCCTGGGAGGTCGCCTATGGTTCTTCGGGCACCGCAGGCGCCGTGGGGGATGTGCTGGCTGCCGCAGGCGGGCCCGAAGGCCTGATCACACGCGACGGCCTGAACTGGCTCCATGACCGCATCCTGCGCGCGCAAAGCGCCGATCGCTTGCGCATGGAGGGGCTGAAAGAAGAGCGGCGCGCCGTGATCGGGGGCGGCATCAGTGTGCTGCGCGCCATTTTTGATCTTCTGGAAATCAACGAAATGCAGGTGGCGCAAGGCGCCTTGCGCCAAGGTGCGCTCTACGACCTGCTCGACCGCGAACAACCCGGGACCGACCTGCGCACCACCACCGTGAACGGGCTCATGCAGCGCTTTGGCGTGGACACGGAGCATGCGGAGCGGGTGGCGCGCACGGCCTGCGCACTGTTCGACCAAGCCGCCCCCCAAGGTAGCGAGCGCGCATCGCGCAAGGTGGACTGGGCAGCCCGCCTGCACGAAATGGGCTGCCTCATCTCGCACAGCGACTCGCACCGCCACGGTGCCTACATCCTTGACAACACCGATGCCGCTGGCTTTGCCGTGCCCGAGTTGCATCGGCTTGGCGTGCTTGTGCAAGGGCAGCGAGGCAAGGTCCGCAAGCTCGGCGTGGACCTGGATGACCCCATCTTCGTGCTGCAGCTGCTCTGCCTGCGGCTTGCCGTGGCCCTGTGCCACGCGCGCCGCGACCCAGACACCGCCGGCCTGGCGCTGCAGTGCAATGGACAGCGCTTTTTTGTCCGCACGCGGGCAGGCTGGGCCGCTGCATACCCACAGTCCGCACACCTCCTGCGTGAAGAAGCACAGGCCTGGCAAAAAACGCCTTGGGAGCTACTCATTGACCTGCCGTAGCAATCGGCAATAAACTATATAAACTGTTTATACCGTTTATTGATTTATTGCCATGACCAACGCTCTCTCCGCACCCAGCACTACGCCCCCTCCAGCAGCATCCGCCCCTGCGGCACAACCTGCCAAGGCCATCAAGCCCGCCAAAGCAGCCAAAACTGCAGCCAGCGCCGCAACGAAGCCCGCCAAAAAGGTCGAAGCCAAGAAGGCCCCTGCCGCCAAAAAAGCTGTGGCACCCAAGGCACCCAAAGCTGCGGCGCCAGTCGCCGCCAAGGTAAGCAAGGACGTCAAGGCCAAGAAGCCCAAGCTGGTGCGCGACAGCTTCACCATCCCCAAGGATGAGTACGCAGTGGTTGAAACGCTCAAGCAGCGCGCCGCCACCCTGGCCCAGCCAGTCAAGAAGAGCGAGTTGCTGCGAGCGGGTCTCAAGGTGCTGGCGGGACTGTCTGACGCTGCGCTGCGCAGCGCATTGCAGGCCGTGCCCTCCATCAAGACGGGACGCCCCAAGGCAGAAATTGAAGCCACCAATGCCGCACCGGTAGCAAAGGCCGGCGCAAAATCCCGCAAGTAAGGCAACGGCGGTCGTACAGCCGCTGGACGAGCGAGCGAGGGCGAATGGGCGCTCCGCCCGCAGCCTCCTCTTCTCGCAGCGCGAGCTAGAGGAACTCCGGTGATTGCACCGTCAGAAGCACCGTCTGGCTCTGGTCCAGCCGCTGGCGCTGACGCAGCCACCACACGGCGCCTTTTCGGACTGCGCATTCGGCGGCCTGCAACTCCAGCAACTGGGCAATGGTCTGCCCCAGCACAGGCTGGTGTCCGACAACCAGCACCGCACCCTTGGCGCGAGGCCACTGGGCCAGCTCCAGCAGATCCTCGACGCTTCCGCCGGGAAGCAGTTCCGCCCGCATCTTGAACTTGCGCCCCAGAGCGTTGGCGGTCTGCTCGGTTCGCCGTGCGGGGCTCGCCAGCACACGCAGCCCCTCTGGCAGTTGCCGGTCCAGCCATGCAGCCATGCGCGCCGCCTGCTTCTCCCCCCGGGAGGTCAGCACCCGCGCCAGATCATCACCGCCGTCCGAAGCCTCTTCGGCCTCAGCGTGACGCCACAGGATCAGATCCATCATGCCGTCCTTTGCTCGACCCGGGAAATGGCCGCAGCGGGTCCGTAGCGCACCATCAAGGCATTCTGCGCACCCAGCCCATCCACCGGGCGCGGGGCACGGTCGTAGGTGCCACGCGCGTTGAGGGTCCAGGCGTCGCGGTCATCATGCAGATAGGCGACCAGGCATTCGTCCACGATCTGCTGGCGCAAACCAGGGTCCGTGATGGGCCAGGCCAGCTCGACACGGCGCATCATGTTGCGGTTCATCCAGTCGGCACTGGATAGATACAGGTCTTCCTCCACGCCCGCACGGAAATAGAAGACACGTGTGTGTTCAAGAAAACGGCCGATCACCGAGCGCACGCGGATGTTGTCCGTAATACCTGGCACCTGGGCGGCCAGCATGCAGGCACCGCGCACAATGAGGTCAATACGCGCTCCGCGCTGCCCCGCGAGGATCAGTGCGCGAATCAGCGCCTCATCCGTGAGGGCGTTCATCTTGGCGACGATCCGCGCGTCCTCGCCCCGGCTTGCGGCCTGCCCGACCTGCTCGATCTTGTCGATCATGCGGCGGTGCAGGTGAAAAGGCGCCAGCATGAGCTTGCGCAGCTTGGGCGGGCGATTCTGGCTGGCCAGGTGGTTGAACACCCCGTCCATGTCGGCGGTGGTTTCCTCGTCGGCTGTCAAGTAGCTCAGATCGGTATACAGCCGGGCCGTGCGCACGTTGTAGTTGCCGGTGGAGAGATGCCCATAGCGCCGCAGCTGCCGCCCTTCCCTGCGCGTGACCAGCAGCATCTTCGCGTGCGTCTTCAGCCCCACCACGCCATACACCACCTGCGCGCCAATCGATTCCAACGCTTCGGCCCAGTTGATGTTGGCCTCCTCGTCAAAACGCGCTTTCAGCTCCACAACCGCCATGACCTCCTTGCCCCGGCGCACCGCCTCGGACAACAGGTCCATAAGCTCCGAATCCGCGCCCGTGCGGTAGATGGTCTGCTTGATGACCAACACCTGCGGATCGTTCACGGCTTCGCGCAAGAAGGCCAGCAGGCCATCGAAGCTCTCAAAGGGCTGGTGGATCAGCACGTCCCGCTGGCGCAGCTGGTCCATGATGGACACACCTGGCTGCAACTGGCGCGGCCACGACGAACTCCAGGCCGGGAACAGCAAAGCAGGGTCGTTGACCAGGTCCACCAACTGCGTCAACCGCACCAAGTTCACGGGTCCATGCACGCGGTACAACGCGGCAGCCGGAAGGCCGAACTGCGCCAGCAGAAAGTCCGACAGGAACTTCGAGCAACCGGCAGACACCTCCAGCCGCACAGCCTGCCCATAGTGGCGGTGCTGCAACCCTTGGCGAAGCGCAGTGCGCAGGTTGCGCACGTCCTCCTCGTCCAGCGCCAGATCGGAATGGCGTGTGACGCGAAACTGTGAGAACTCGGTGACTTCCCGGCCTGGAAAAAGGTCCTCCAAGTGCGCGCGGATGATGCTCGACAAACTGACGAACAATGCCTCGCTGGGCGCCACCTTCGCAGGAATGCGGATCAGGCGTGGCAGCGCACGCGGCACCTTCACAATGGCGATTTCGTTTTCGCGCCCGAAAGCGTCGTGCCCCTTGAGACGAACAATGAAGTTCAGGGATTTGTTGGCAACCTGCGGGAAAGGGTGCGCTGGATCCAGCCCCACAGGAATCAGCAAAGGGCGCACTTCGCGCACAAAGTAGTCATGCACCCAGCGCCTCTGCTCGGGTGACCTATCACCATGGCCAACGATACGAATGCCATGCTGCGCAAACGCGGGCACCAGGGCATCGTTGTACAGGGTGTACTGCCGCTCCACCAGATCGTGGACCTTGATAGAGAGTGCCTCGAATGAACCTACGGTGTAGGGCCCCTTGGTTTCGCCCTTTTTGGCCGCAGTGATGTGGGGTGCGGCGCGCACCTCGAAGAACTCGTCCAGGTTGGATGACACGATGCACAAATAACGCAGCCGCTCCAGCAGCGGCACGTCCGTGCGCACGGCCCAGTCGAAGACCCGCTCGTTGAACGCCAGGATGCTGTGGTCACGGTCGAGGAACATGGCGGGCGGCGCCCCGTCGTGGGGCGCCTCTGGCGCGCGCCCTTCTTCGGGCTGCGGCGCCCGGGATGCGTCTGCCACAGTGTCTGAACGCTCACGCTGCACGGACACAGCATCATTTGGAAGCAAGGGCAACATGGATACGCAAACGCAAAAAATGCAGGATGGCCCCAGTATTTAACGACCAGATGACAATGATGTGACAGGTTTTGTGACAGTCGCAAAACCCGTCACAGCCGCACTGCGGGCAGGTACAAGGTATTGCTGAAACAACTGCGCGGCCTGGGCCCAGGTGAAATCCATTGCACGGCTGCGCGCCTCGGAGCGTGGAGTCGCCAGCGCCTGCTGACTGGCAGTCAGCAAGTTGTCATGCAGCACGCCACCACGGGGAGAACGCCCCAGGTGCACCCCCAGCACTTCCATGGGGCCGTCCACCGGAAAAGCCGCCACCGGGGTGCCACAAGCCATGGCCTCCAGCATCACGAGTCCAAAAGTTTCTGAGCGGCTTGGAAAAACAAAAACATCGGCCGCTGCGTACACCTGGGCCAGGGCCGCGCGATCCAGAATGCCCAGCCAGCGCACCTGTGGGTACTTTGCCTTGAGCCGCGCCTCCAGCGGCCCGACACCACACACCACCTTGGTGCCAGGCATGTCCAACTGCAAAAAAGCCTCAATGTTTTTCTCGTAGGAGATTCGCCCCACATACAAGGACACGGGGTGGGCCAAAGCCCCAGTCAGCGGGCTAGGACAGGCCGCGCCATGGAACGGAAAAGCCTGCGTGTCCACGCCATGTGTCCACGGGCGCAGATTGCGAAAGCCCCGCTGCTCCAGCATCTGCAACACGCCATGCGTGGGCACCATCACGCCGGACGAAGGCCGGTGGAAATGCCTAAACAGCGCATACCCCCACGACAGGGGAACCCGC
The DNA here is from genome assembly GCF_001633105.1 of Acidovorax sp. GW101-3H11. Classification (GTDB taxonomy): domain Bacteria; phylum Pseudomonadota; class Gammaproteobacteria; order Burkholderiales; family Burkholderiaceae_C; genus Acidovorax. The sequence continues at coordinate 140,901 of NZ_LUKZ01000003.1, read as the reverse complement.
AGCGCCGCGTGGAGGATTTCCGGAAACTTGGTATGAAACGCGGTCGTGAATGCCAGCCCGCGCCGCAGGCAATGACGGCGCCCAGCCCAACCGAGCGGTCCCTCGGTAGCCAGATGGATGGCATCGGGCTGCATGTCATCCAGCATCTTGGCCACCAGCCGACCTGGACGCACCGCCAGATCAATGCCCGCATAACCCGGACACGGCCGGGTGGTGAACAAGCCCGGATGCACCACCTGCACTTCGTGCCCCACCCCTTCCAGCTCCCGCACCAGTTCCAGCAAAGTCGTGACCACCCCATTGACCTGGGGCAACCACGCGTCTGTCAGCAGAGCAATTTTCATGCGGTGACTCCTGCTTTCACAGGGGATGTTGTGCTGCGCGCAGGCACAGCGGGCCACTGCAGCAGTTCAAGCCGTCCGTCCAGATGCTCCACCAGTGCTGTGTGACTTTCCACCCAATCACCATCGTTGCAGTACAGCGTGCCACCAATTTCCCGCATCTCGGCCCGGTGGATGTGGCCGCATACCACCCCATCGTGACCACGGCGACGTGCCTCTGTGGCCACAGCAACCTCGAAATCCGTCACATAGTTGAGCGCCTTCTTCACCTTGCCTTTGAGATAGGCCGACAACGACCAGTAAGGCAGCCCCAAGCGCGCACGCAAAGTGTTGAGGTGACGATTGAGCTTGAGCGTGAACTCGTACAGGTTGTCACCCAGGTACGCGAGCCATTTGGCGCACTGGATGACACCGTCAAAATGGTCTCCGTGCGTAACCCAGAGGCTGCGACCATCGGCCGTGGTATGCACCGCATCCGCCACGACCTCAATGCCGCCGAAGGAGTGACCGACAAACGCTCGGGCAAATTCATCATGGTTGCCCGGCACAAACACCACCCGGCACCCCTTGCGCGCGCGACGCAGCAGCTTCTGCACCACATCGTTGTGGGTCTGTGGCCAGAACCATTTGCGCCGCAACTGCCAGCCGTCCACGATGTCACCCACAAGATAAAGATGATCGCTGGGGTGGTGTTTGAGAAAGTCCAACAGGGCCACGGCCTGGCATCCAGGTGTGCCGAGGTGCAAATCGGAAATGAACACGGCGCGGTACCGGTGCGCCCCGCCGACAGACAGGAGGGTGTCGGGCTCGGCTTCATCCGGCCCCAAGGGCTCATGCAACCAAGGGCCGAGTGCGTCGAACGCGGCGCGCATCAGGCCCCCAGGAAGTGCTTGCGATAGCGGGGATGCAGGTCTGCCAGCCGCATCAGCATGGGCAGGTCTGCGGTGTTGAAATCGGGGTCCCAAGCGGGCGCACCCAGCACACGCGCCCCCAGGCGCAAATAGCCCTTGATCAGCGCTGGAGGCTCCACGGCAATCGAGCTGTCCAGATGTTCCACCGGCAAGGGCAGACGCGGGAGCACATGGTATTCAATCGCGGCAAGATGGGTCTTGCGTACCTGCTGCCAGATGCTCGCAGCGGCATCCCCGCTGACCACCCCGTTGTGCAGCATCGGGATGCTGGCGCAGCCAATCATGGTGTCGAGCTGGTTGCGCACCATGAAGTCCGCCAGGGCGCTCCACAAGGCCATGATCACCCCCCCGTGGCGGTGATCGGGATGCACACAGCTGCGGCCCAGCTCCACCATGCGGGGGCGCAGGGTGCGCAAGCGTGTCAGGTCAAATTCGGTATCGCTGTACGTTCCCCCCACCCGCCTGGCCTGCGCGGGTGTGAGCACCCGGTAAGTCCCAATGACTTGCTGGCTCTGGGCATCGCGCACCAGAAGGTGCTCGCAGTAGTCGTCGAACAGGTCCACGTCATGGCCTGCGATGGGGGTCGTCAATCGAGCGCCCATCTCTGCGGCAAAAACGTCGAACCGGAGTCGCTGCGCCGCACGCACCTCATCCTGATGCCTTGCCCATGTCACCTCAATGGCTCCTCGCTCCTGACCAGACTTCGCAGCCCCAGGCACAACTGCAGAGCGATGAGAAGAAGCACCAGCACCGAGGGCATCAGCAGCGGGCGACAAGGTCAGATGGGACAATTCATTCATGGTGCAGCGTCTCTTTCTTTGAGGACGGGGCCGGCTGGAGCCGCCAGCCACTCAGGGAATCCTTTTCCCTGGCCGCGAGTGTGGAATTGGCGCATGACGCCACCGTGTCTGTGACGTGTCAGCGCCATGACAAAGAAGCCCTTTGCAACGGGTGCTACGCAACCCCTGGGCCTGCATAATCGGTTCAGGAAAATCGCACCGTGTCCGCACTGCCCACACCATCTTCCCGCCGCCCTCTGCTGGCCTTTCTGGCCGTGTTTGCGCTGGCGGCAATCTGTGCGGGCACACTGATCTGGACACTGGAACGCCAGGACAGGGCCCAACAGCGTACTCAGGCTGCAGACATGGCGGGAGACCATGTGCAGGCGCTGCAACGTGCCATCGAGCTGGCGCTGTCGGCCAACAACGCACTCGTAGCCCTGGTCCGGCAAGGACAAGGCAATGTCACCCAGTTTGAAGAAGTGGGCACGCAGATGCTGCCGTTCTACCCCGGCATTGCAGCCATGGGCCTCTCGCCCGGAGGAGTGGTAAGGCAGGTTGTCCCCCGGCAAGGCAACGAAAGCCTGATCGGGTTTGACCAGCTCAAAGACCCCCGGCAAAGCGCCGAGTCGATCCGAGCGCGCGATACGGGCCTGCTCACCCTGGCCGGCCCCATCGAACTAGTGCAGGGAGGCCTTGGGGTGGTGGGCCGCCAACCGGTGTACCTGGACGATGACCAGGGGCGGCGCAGCTTCTGGGGCTTCACCTACGTCACCATTCGCCTGCCTGAAGTGCTGGCAGCCACCCGGCTGCCTCAACTCACCGAACGCGGTTACCACTACCGCCTTTGGCGGGTGCGCCCCGACACCGGCGAGGAACAGACCATTACCGCATCGACCCCGCCCCCCGGAAGTGATGCAGAGGGCCGCTCGCTAACTCTGCCCAACGGGCAATGGACGCTGAGCCTGGCACCTGCCAATGGCTGGGGAGCACCTGCCGTATTGGCGCTGCGTTGTGCCCTGGGTCTGCTGTTTGCGCTGCTCATGGCCTATCTGTCCCGCCTCCTCGTGGTCCTGAAGGCGCATGAGCGCGGGCTGGCCTTTCAAGTGGCCCAGCGCACCTCCGAAATCCAGGCCACGCAGCAGCAGCTGCGAGCCACCATCGACGCCATTCCCGACCCCCTGTTTGAGCTTGATGTTGATGGCCGCTACTACAGCGTGCACAGCCCACGTACCGAACTGCTTGTGGCCCCCGCCGAGCAATTGATCGGGCGCAACGTGACCGATGTGCTCCCCGCCCTGGCTGCGCTGTCGGTGATGGATGTGTTGAAAGAGGCCCAGACCCAGGGCTGGTCTACTGGACGGCAAATTGTGCTAGACCTGCCTGGTCTTGGGGCCACCTGGTTCGAACTGTCGGCTGCGCGCAAACCGGGCTCGCCAGGCGCAGCACCCCGCTTCATCCTTCTGTCGCGCGACATCACGGAACGCAAGCGCTCGCAAGAGCAGCTACAGTTGACTGCCCAGGTGTTCGACCAAAGCAGCGAAGCCATCGTGGTTGCAGACGCGTCCCACACCATCGTGCGCATCAACCGGGCTTTCACACGCATCACGGGGTACCAGGAATCCGAGGCTGTTGGGCAATCCGTGCGCCTGCTCACCGTGGCCGAGTCCACTCAGGAGTTCGATGCCGATGCCGTCTACGCCCGGCTCACCAAAGAAGGGCACTGGGAGGGCGAAGCCTGGGGCCGCCGCAAGGACGGCGCCACTTACCCCCAATGGTTGTCCGTGAGCAGTGTGCGCGATGGCAATGGCTGCGCCACCCATTCGATCACGCTGTTCCGGGACATCACGGTGCAGCGCGAGGCGCAAGACCGCATTCAGCGCCTCGCACATTTTGACCCACTGACCGACCTGCCCAACCGCGCCTTGCTGGCCGAACGGGCCCGGCGCCATATCACCGACGAGCATGCCAAGAGCGGCACCCTGGCGATGCTGTTCCTGGACCTGGACCACTTCAAGAATGTGAACGACTCACTTGGCCACCGGGTTGGCGACATCCTGCTTGTGGCCGTGGCGCGCCGCCTGCAGTCCCTGCTGAGTCCCCAGGACACCGTTTCGCGCCTGGGGGGCGATGAATTCCTGCTGCTGCTGCCCTCGGCCTCTGCAGCCCAAGCCGCAGAAGTGGCCACCCGGTTGCTGACGGCTGTAGCCCAACCTTTCCAGATAGACCCCTACGAACTCACCACCACCTTGTCCGTGGGCATCGCGATGTATCCGGCCGACGGTGATTCGTTTGACACGCTGTACCAGCGTGCGGATGCAGCCATGTACCGCGCCAAACAAAGTGGGCGCAACCGATATGGTTTCTTTACGGCCGATCTGGAGGCAAGAACGGCCCGCGCGCTGCAAATCGAAAACGCTCTGCGTCGCGCCTTGGAACGCAACCAGTTCGAACTGCACTACCAGCCGCAAGTGTCACTCACCACGCGCCAGGTGGTGGGCGCCGAAGCACTGCTGCGTTGGCGCCATCCGGAACTGGGCATGGTGTCACCGGCAGAGTTCATCCCTGTGGCGGAGAGCAGCGGCATGATCGTGGCAATTGGCGAGTGGGTGCTCCACACCGCTGTGCACGACGCCAAGCGGTGGCTGGACATGCAGCTGCCCTTGCGGGCGATATCGGTCAACCTCTCTGCCGTGCAGTTCCGCCACCCGCAATTGCCAGAAATGGTGACGCGCTGCCTGCAACAGGCCGGTTTGCCTGCCCGTCGGCTGGAGCTGGAGTTGACCGAGGGGGCGGCGGTGGATGACCCTGCCGCAGCACTCGCAATGATGGACCAGTTGCACGACCGTGGTGTGCGCTTGTCGATGGACGACTTTGGCACCGGCTACTCCTCGCTGAGCTACCTCAAACGCTTCCAGATCTACAAGTTGAAGATCGACCAGTCGTTCGTGCGCGACCTCGATGACGATGCCAACGATCGCGCCATCGTGAGCGCCATCATCCGCATGGCACAGGCGCTGGGCATGCAGACTACAGCCGAAGGGGTGGAAACGGATGGCCAACTCGAATTCCTGCGAGAACAAGGCTGCGATGAAGGCCAGGGCTACCTCTTCAGCCGCCCCCTGCCCGCCGATGAGTTCGAGGCCTACCTGCGCCAGCACCTGCGCGGCTGACTGCACCGATCTGCATGCTCATGCCACTGCGGCATACCCGCAGTAGGGTTGTAAGCTGGCACTGCTACACTTTGGCACAGTTTTTTTGAGGCCACCGTCTGGCCCTGCCGCCCGTACTGGTCTCTATGTCCTCGCTGTACAGCGCTCCGGAATTGCAGCGTTCTGGAGTAGCTACTGATCCCCCACTGCATCGCACCCTGCGTGAACAACAAATCCTGCTCGACAGCGCAGGCGTAGGTATCGTTTTCCTGCGCCAGCGCAGCGTGGTCCGCTGCAACCAGCGATACGCTGAGATTTTTGGCTACCCCAGCCCCGCACGCCTGGTAGGGCTCAACACCGAGGCCTTCTACCCCGACCGCGAAGCATTCCGTGAGCTGGGTCGCTCGGCCTACCCGGTGTTGGCCCAGGGGCAGTCCTTCCGAGTGGAACGCCAGCTGCGCCGCAGTGACGGCACGCTTTTCTGGGGCAGCCTCACGGGCAGGCTCATCAATCCACACGACACCACCGAAGGCTCCATTTGGATCCTCGACGACATCGACGAACAAAAACGCGCCCAGGCCGCGCTCAGCGCGGCTGAACGCGAAAAGCAGCTGCTGTTTGACAGCGCCATGGTGGGCATTGTTTTTCTGCGTGACAGGCACCTGACACGGTGCAACGACCACTTTGAGCAGATGCTGGGGTTCCAGCCCGGCGAACTTATGGGCAGTTCGTCGCGCCGCTGGTACGCCAGCGACGAGGCTTGGGAGGAGGTAGGCCGCCGCTGCTATCCAGGCCTGGCATCCGGTCAGTCCTATGAAGGCGAAGTGGAACTCTGCCGCAAGGACGGCACCCCGGTGATCTGCGAGGTTCGCAGCAAGTCCATCGACCCCGCCGACCCTTCTCAGGGCTCCATCTGGATCACGATGGACATCACTGAGCGCAAACAGGCCCAGGCAGCGCTGGCCCGCGCCCACGAGGAACTGGAACAGCAGGTGCAGGACCGCACCCGCGAGCTGTGCGAAACGGTAGACAACCTGCACCGCGAGATCAACGACCGCAAAGCCGACCAGGAGCGCATTTACTGGCTGGCCCACTACGATGCGCTCACCGGCCTGCCCAACCGCGCACTGCTGGCCGAGCGTGCCCAGCAGGCCATCCAGGTGGCCCAGGAGCACAACACGCCACTGGCCGTGATCTTCCTGGACCTGGACCATTTCAAGCACGTGAACGACTCGCTGGGACACCGCGTGGGCGATGCCCTGCTGGTCGAGATTGCCAAGCGGCTGCGTGCTGTGGTGCGCGACAAGGACACCGTGGCACGCCTCGGTGGGGATGAATTCATCCTGCTACTGCCAGGCGCCAATGCCCATGGGGCGGCCCGGGTGGCAGGCAAGCTGCAAGAGGCGTCCCGCCAGCACTACCAGATTGACCACCATGAGCTGACCATGGCCCCATCCATGGGTGTGGCCTTGTTCCCGCAGGATGGGAGCGACTTCGACACGCTTACCCAGTCGGCAGACGTGGCCATGTACCGCGCCAAGCTGGATGGCCGCAACACCTTTCGCTTTTTCACCCCTGAAATGCAGGCCCAGTCGGTGCGCGCGCTGCAGCTGGAAAACGCCCTGCGCCGTGCACTGGAGCGCGACCAGTTCCGACTGCACTACCAGCCCCAGATGAGCCTGGCCACGGGCAGTGTCCGCAGTGTGGAGGCCTTGTTGCGCTGGAAGCACCCACAACTGGGCCAGGTCTCGCCCGCAGAGTTCATCCCCATCGCCGAAGACAGCGGGCAGATCCTGCAGATTGGGGAATGGGTGCTGCGCACGGCACTGGCACAACTCAAGGCCTGGCGGTCTTGCGGCTTTCCAAGGCTGACCATGGCGGTGAACCTCTCCGCCATCCAGTTCCGGCAGCCCCAGTTGCCTGAACTCGTCAGCCGCATGCTGGCAGAGTTTGACCTTCCGCCCGACTCGCTGGAGCTGGAGCTGACCGAAGGTGTGGCCGTGGACGATCCACATGCCGCCGTAGCGACCATGGACCAGTTGCATGCAAGAGGGGTGCGCATGTCCATGGATGACTTTGGCACCGGCTACTCGTCACTGAGCCAGCTTAAGCGGTTCCAGATTTTCAAACTCAAGATCGACCAGTCGTTCGTGCGCGACCTGGGCAACGACAGCAACGATCGCGCCATCGTGAGTGCCATCATCCGCATGGCGCAGGCGCTGGGCATCCGCACCACGGCCGAGGGCGTCGAAACAGAAGGTCAGCTGGCCTTCCTCCATGCACAAGGGTGCGATGAGGCCCAGGGCTACCACTTCAGCACGCCACTGCCTGCAGCGGACCTGGAGGTGTTCATGCGCCAGCACCTGCATCGGGCCGCCGAAGCGAACGCCCTGGCCTGAGCCCCGCGCCCCCTGAAGGCAGGGCGATGGCTCCGGCGCCCGTTTAGTCCAGCAACAGCTTCTGAAAAAATTGCGCCGATCCCATCCGAGGGTCCAGCGCGTAGGCAGCAAAACCTTCGCGCTCATAGGCCTGGATTGCCGCCCGGTTGCCAGACAGGACCTCCAGCGTGAGCTTGCAGGCACCGCGCCCCCGGGCCAGGGTTTCGACCTCCTGCAACATGCGCTGCGCAATGCGATGGCCACGCCAGGCCGGCACCACAACCACATCGTGCACATTGACCAGGGGCTTGCAGGCAAAGGTGGAGAACCCTTCGAAGCAGTTGACCAGCCCCACGGCCACCCCGGCGTGGGGCACAGAGGCGGCCCCCTCCTCCTCCTCCACCACCACCCAAGCCATGACGCTGAACGCCTGGGGCTGCCGCTGGCGCAACGCCTGGACCAGTCCCTGCTTGACCTCTGCCCCCAGGGGCTTGCCACCGCCCGCCACGTCCCGCGCATAGCCGTCCAGCAAATCCACGAGTGCGGCTGCATCGCGGGGGTTGGCGTAGTCCACGGCGCGCACGGTGATGCGAGGCACGGAGTCTGTGGCCGGTGTCATGGATCGCTCCTGAAAATTGGCATGGCGGGAAAGAACGGCCCCGCCAGGGCCTGTGCAAAAGTGACCCGCCGCTTAGCCCGCACGGGCCGCATCAGCCAGCCGCTGCGCGCAGGAACTCGCCATCTCAGCATCCCGGGCCTCCACCATCACACGCAGCAAAGGCTCCGTGCCACTGGCACGGATGAGCACGCGGCCCGAAGCCCCCAGATCGCGCTCCACGGCCTGTGTCGTATCCGCCAGCAGGCGGTTCGACTTCCAGTCCTGGCCCGGGGCCAGGCGGACATTGAGCAGCACCTGGGGGTACAGCGTGACCTCAGCCAGCAATTGGGCCAGAGTCTGGCCACTACGCACACAGGCTTGCAGCACCTGCAAGGCACTCACCAGGCCATCGCCCGTGGTGTGCCGGTCCAGCGCCAGCAGGTGGCCAGAGCCTTCGCCCCCAAGGAGCCAACGGTGGCGCGCCAACTCCTCCAGCACATAGCGGTCGCCTACTTTGGCGCGAACAAACTTCACCCCCCGGGACTGCAGGGCGACCTCCACCGCCATGTTGGTCATCAAGGTGCCCACCACACCGGGGACATGCTCGTCACGCCCCATGCGATCGGAGGCCATCAGGTACAGCAACTCGTCGCCGTTGTACAGGCGCCCCGTGGCATCCACAACCTGGAGACGGTCCGCATCGCCGTCCAGCGCTATCCCGTAGTCGGCCCGGTTGGCACGCACTGCGCGCACCAGGGCGTCCGGGTGCGTGGCACCCACCTCATGGTTGATGTTCAGGCCGTCGGGGGCACACCCGATCGACAGGACTTCAGCCCCCAGTTCGTGAAACACCTTGGGAGCCACTTGATAGGCCGCGCCATGGGCAGCATCCACCACGATCTTCAGCCCCTTGAGGGTGAGATCCTGCGGGAAGGTGCTCTTGCAGAATTCAATGTAGCGCCCAGCGGCATCATCCAGCCGCCGCGCCTTGCCCAGGCTGGCCGAGTCGGCCCACACCGGTGACTGGGCCAGGGCCTCTTCCACGGCAAGCTCCCAGGCGTCGGACAGCTTGGTGCCCTGCGCACTGAAAAACTTGATGCCGTTATCGGGGTACGGGTTGTGGCTGGCACTGATGACCACGCCCAGGCTGGCCCGCTGGGCACGGGTCAGGTAGGCCACACCAGGTGTTGGCAAAGGCCCGAGCAGCACCACATCCACGCCTGCGGAATTGAAGCCGGACTCCAGTGCGCTCTCCAGCATGTAGCCAGAAATTCGGGTGTCCTTGCCGATCAACACCGTGGGGCGTTCCTCCGTCTGGCGCAAGACACGCCCCACAGCATGTGCCAGGCGCAACACAAAGTCCGGCGTAATGGGTGGCTGCCCCACCGTGCCACGGATGCCATCGGTTCCAAAGTACTGGCGCGTCATGTTGCTGCGTCTCCTCGTGTTGATCTAGTTGTTGGCGGGACGGCTCTCCATCCCAGCTGTTTGGCCACTTTGAACAGGCTACAAAGCCGCCCTCATGAGTACCCCACGCGCTGCCCGTTCAGCCCGTCCGCTGCATGGCCGACCACACGGCCAGCGCTGCAACCGTCTCCCGCACATCGTGCACACGCACCACCGAAGCTCCCCGGTCTACTGCCAGCACCGCTGCAGCCACACTGGGCACCATGCGCTGGTCTACATCCAGGCCAGTCACAGCACCCAACGACGACTTGCGCGACCAGCCCGCCAGCAGCGGATAACCCGCCCTCAGCAAGACGTCTTGCCGGGCGAGCAAGGCAAAATTCTGCTCCACCGTTTTACCGAAGCCGATGCCCGGGTCCAGGAGAATTTGATCCTTTTTGGCCCCCTGGGCCTGCAGATTATGCGCTTGCAGCTCTAAAAACGATAGCACTTGCGGCACCACATCTCCCGTCATGGGGGCCGCCTGCATGGTCTGGGGATCGCGGTGCATGTGCATCAGGCACACACCACATTGAGGGTGGGCCGCCACCACGGCCAAAGCACCCGGTTGTCGCAAGGCCCAGATGTCGTTGACGATATCGGCCCCCAGGTCCAGCACCGCCCGCATCACGGCAGGTTTGTATGTATCCACCGAAATCGGCACGCCCAGCGCCACCACCTCGCGCACCAGCGGCACCACGCGGGCCAGTTCTTCGTCCAGAGGCACGGCCGGACTGCCTGGGCGGGTGGACTCGCCCCCAATGTCCAGGATATCGGCTCCGTCCTTGAGCAATTGCTCGCAATGCCGCAACGCCGCGATGGCGGAAGCATGGTGCCCGCCATCAGAGAAGGAGTCCGGGGTCACATTGACGATGCCCATGACCTTGGGCCGCTCCAGATCGATGGAAAAGCGGGAGGTTTGCCAGATCATGAAATCACTACCTGAAAGCCCGTGGAGCCGGCCGATGCGGCGCGTATGTGCCGAACCTGAAAGGGCGGGAGAAGAAGCACAACAGCCTCAAACACAACGAAAAACGGGGCACAAGGCCCCGTGGGAACAGCTGAACAGGCAACCCCTCAAGCTGCTGTGGGCGCCGTATCTGCCGCCACTGCAGGGGTGCCGCCGCTGGAGTTGTCACCACCCGAGGGCGGGGTGCGGGGCGTCCAGTCCTTGGGAGGACGGGGTTCCTTGCCCGCCATGATGTCGTCCAGTTGCTCCGCATCAATGGTTTCCCATTCGAGCAAAGCCTTGGCCATGGCGTGCATCTTGTCGCTGTTCTCTTCGATCAGGCGACGTGCCAGGTTGTACTGTTCGTCGATGATGCGGCGCACTTCGCCATCGACCTTTTCCATGGTCTGCTCGCTCATGTTAGTCGTCTTGGTGACTGAGCGGCCCAGAAAGACCTCACCCTCATTTTCGGCATAGACCATGGGCCCCAGGGCCGCAGTCATGCCGTAACGGGTCACCATGTCGCGTGCGATGTGCGTGGCACGCTCAAAGTCGTTGCTCGCACCGGTGGTCATCTGGTTCATGAACACTTCTTCGGCGATGCGGCCACCGAACAGCATGCTGATCTGATTGAGCATGTATTCGCGGTCATAGCTGTAACGGTCCTGCTCGGGCAGGCTCATCGTCACGCCCAGAGCACGGCCACGGGGGATGATCGTGACCTTGTGCACCGGATCACACTTGGGCAGCAGCTTGCCAATCAGGGCATGGCCGGCTTCGTGGTATGCCGTGTTGCGGCGCTCTTCTTCGGGCATGACCATGCTCTTGCGCTCGGGGCCCATGAGGATCTTGTCCTTGGCCTTCTCAAAGTCCTGCATCTCCACGGTGCGGGCGTTGCGGCGGGCCGCCATCAACGCAGCCTCATTGCACAGGTTGGCCAGATCGGCACCGCTCATGCCGGGCGTGCCACGGGCAATGATCGCCGGGGCTACGTCCTGGCCGACCGGAATCTTGCGCATGTGCACGTTCAGGATCTGTTCGCGACCACGGATGTCGGGCAGCGTCACATACACCTGGCGGTCAAAGCGACCGGGGCGCAGCAAGGCTGCATCCAGGATGTCTGGGCGGTTGGTGGCAGCCACCACGATCACACCCAGGTTGGTTTCGAAGCCGTCCATCTCAACCAGCATCTGGTTCAGCGTCTGCTCGCGCTCGTCGTTACCACCACCCAGGCCAGCGCCACGCTGGCGGCCCACGGCGTCGATTTCATCGATGAAGATGATGCAAGGGGCGTTCTTCTTGGCGTTGTCGAACATATCGCGCACACGGGCAGCGCCCACACCAACGAACATTTCCACGAAGTCCGAACCCGAGATGCTGAAGAACGGCACCTTGGCTTCGCCTGCAATGGACTTTGCCAGCAGGGTCTTGCCGGTGCCGGGCGGGCCAACCAGCAGCAGGCCACGCGGAATGCGGCCGCCGAGCTTCTGGAACTTCTGCGGGTCCTTCAGGAAGTCCACAACCTCCTTGACTTCTTCCTTGGCTTCGTCACACCCCGCCACGTCCGCGAACGTGACCTGGTTGTTGTTCTCGTCGAGCATGCGCGCCTTGCTTTTGCCAAAGCTGAACGCTCCGCCCTTGCCGCCGCCCTGCATCTGGCGCATGAAGTACACCCACACGCCAATCAGCAGCAGCATGGGGCCCCAGCTGACCAGCAGGGTCATGAGAAGCGAGCCTTCTTCTCGGGGCTTCACGTCGAACTTGACGTTGTGGTTGAGCAGGTCGCCCACCAAGCCACGGTCCAGCACCGAGGCGTTCGTGCGGATCTTGCGCTCATCGGTGGTGATCGCCACGATTTCACCGCCGCTCAGGCCCTCGGGGATGGTCGCGCTCTTGATGCGGTTGTTCCGTACTTCGTCAAGAAATTCGGAGTAGCCGATGTGTCCGGCACTGGCGCCAGTGCGGGTGTCAAACTGTTTGAACACCGTGAACAGCACCATGGCGATAACCAGCCATACGGCAATTTTTGAAAACCACTGATTGTTCAAGCGGGGCTCCAGTTGCGGGGAACAGAAAACGGACACACTGCCGTCACGGCGTATGTGTGGCGCATTTTAGGTCTTTCAAGCGGCAGGGCCACCCATATTCCCACTGACGGCCATGGGATCAGCGCGGGCTTTGCTGCCAAATTTCACGAATTCTTGACCGAGGGCAAGCCAATTCAGGCAGCCCTCTTGAGCCCCATGCCCACGAGAAAGGTCTCTGACGACTTGTCGCGCGAAGCCTTGGGTTTGAGCGGTTTGACCACTTTGAAGGTCTGTTTGAACAAGGTCACCAAGTCGTTGTATCCGCTGCCATGGAAAAGCTTCACCACCAGCGCTCCATCCGGTTTCAAATGGTTGCAAGCAAAATCCACAGCCAGTTCCACCAGGTGGGCAATGCGGGCTGCATCGGCCGACCCGATGCCAGACAGGTTGGGCGCCATGTCGGACACCACCACATCCACCACACGGCCATCGAGCGCCTGCTCCAGGCGCTCCAGCACCTCGGGCTCACGAAAATCGCCGTTGAGATACGTCACGCCCTCGATGGGCTCCATGGGGAGAATGTCCAGCGCGATGATCACGCCATTGAGCTGCCCTGCAGCCGCCCCCGTGGGGGACAGGCGCCGACGCAGGTATTGACTCCACGCACCCGGGGTAGAACCCAGGTCCACCACGGTGTAACCCGGTTTGATGAGGCCTAACTGCTCATCAATCTCCTTGAGCTTGTAGGCTGCGCGCGCGCGATATCCCTCTTTATGGGCCAATTTGACGTAGGTATCGTTGACGTGGTCGTTCAGCCACGCCTTGTTGACCTTCTTGCTCTGGGTTTTGACTTTCATTACTTTTTTCTTTCAGCCTCGATAATACGGCCCATGCCCCAAATTCAACTGACTCCCGCCGAGCGCCGGGAACAACGCGCCAATGCCCACCACCTGGACCCCGTGGTCCTGATCGGCGGCGATGGTCTGACTCCCGCCGTCAAAAAAGAGGTGGACGCCGCCCTCAATGCCCACGGGCTCATCAAGGTCCGCGTCTTCGGCGACGACCGCGCGGCGCGCGAGCTGATGTACCAGGAACTCGCCGCTGAACTCAATGCCGCCCCGGTGCAGCACATTGGCAAGCTGCTAGTGCTCTGGCGCCCCATGCCCGCCAAGGCCAAGGCGGTAGACGAAGACCGCATGCCCGGCCCGCGCGACGTCAAGGTGCTCAAATTCAGCAAACAAGGCGGCCAACGCCCGGAAATCAAGCAACTGCGCGTGCTGGGCAACCAGCGCCTGACCTCGGGTGGCCAGATCAAGCGTGCCAAGCCCAAGCAAAAATCCATCAAGAAACGCCAGGCAGACTGATGAACCGCGCGGCAGCACCTGCAGCCCCGGTCGGCGCGGCGCCTGTCCGCCACATCCTCTGCATGAAATGGGGCACGAAATACGGCCCCGAGTATGTCAACCGGCTTTACGCCATGGTCCGTCGGCACCTGAGCGGCGACTTCCGCTTTGTCTGCCTGACGGATGACAACACCGGCATACGCAGTGAGGTGCAATGCCTGCCCATCCCTCCACTTGATCTGCCACCTGGCATTCCCGAGCGGGGGTGGACCAAGCTGGCCACCTTCAGCCAGGACTTACATGGCCTGAAAGGCACGGCCCTGTTTCTCGATGTGGACGTGGTGATCACCGGATCGCTGGATGATTTCTTCACCCAACCCGGCGAATTTCTGATCATCCACGACTACAAGCGCCCCTGGCGCATCACCGGCAATTCGTCCGTGTACCGCTTTGAGCTGGGCGCGCACCCCGATGTGCTGGAGCACTTTCGGGGGCACTTTGCAGAGATTCGTGCGCAGTTCCGCAACGAACAAGCCTACCTGTCGGACTTCCTGCACCGCCAGGGCAAACTCGCCTACTGGCCTGCGGACTGGTGCCCGAGTTTCAAGTACCACGGCATCCCGGCCTGGCCCACCAATTACTGGCGGGTACCCTTTGTGCCCCCCGGCGCCCGCATCGTGATTTTTCATGGGGAATGCAACCCGCCCGACGCGCTGGCCGGTCGGCGCAACCGGCGTTTTCGCTACATCCGGCCCGCCACCTGGGTCGGAGAGCACTGGCACGAGTAGGCCCACCGAAAGCTGCGGCCTTGCCGCCAACAGCTCAGCCACTCCCCGAGAGAGCCGCATGGCGTCCTGGGCCGCACCAGCCAGCCCACTCAGGCACTGACCGAACCGCCCTCACACTGAGGCAAAGCCGCTTCCTGGCGCAGAGTGTGCCAAAGCACCACCAGGGCACAGCCCCACTGCAACGCGTACATGACCGTCCCCACGCTGTGCCACAGACGCAGGTCCTGCCGGGCCACGATGCGCGGTGCCACGCCATACTGATTGAGCAACGCCAGCAGTAGGCCACCCAGTATAAAAAGCATAGCAGCCTGTGCCCACGGGTATTGCGCGACAGCGTTCCTGGGCCGAGAAACCAACAACAGCACCAGGCAACATGCCACGGCCACCCAGGTCTGCGCAGCAAACAGCCGGGCCGCCATGTTGCCAGCGATGCTGGGGGACGGCAGGTAGGCAAACAACAGAGGCACCACCAGAAAGCCGATGGTGGTCAAACTGCCCCACCAGAGGGCAGCCACCAGGGCGGGGAGACGGTGGCGCATGCGCTGCACTGCGGTGTTCACAGGTAGCTCACGGCCACCACTTCGTAGCGGCGGATGCCGCCGGGCGCCTGCACTTCGGCGGTGTCGCCCTCTTCCTTGCCGATCAGCGCGCGCGCGATGGGGCTGGAGATATTGATCAGGCCTTGTTTCAGATCGGCCTCATCCTCGCCCACGATCTGGTACTTCACGGTATCGCCAGAGTCCTCGTCCTCCAGCTCGACCGTAGCGCCAAAGACCACCTTGCCGCCGCCATCCACCCCACTGGGGTCGATGACTTGCGCCACAGAGAGCTTGCCCTCAATCTCCTGAATACGGCCTTCAACAAAGCCCTGGCGATCCTTGGCCGCGTCGTAGTCGGCGTTTTCACTCAGATCGCCTTGCGCACGCGCTTCGGCGATGGCCGTGATCACGGCGGGCCGCTCCACGGTCTTGAGGCGGAGCAGTTCTTCCTTGAGCTTTTCGGCGCCGCGTTTGGTAATCGGAATGGTGGCCATTTTGTTGAGACTCCACAAATCAAAACGGTGAAAGCGCAAAGCACTTCCACCGGTCAGCCGCCATGTCACACCCCGGACGGGCCGGGCAGTGTGAAAAGGCAATCTACAAAAGGAAACCGCCGCACGTTGCCGCGCGGCGGTGTCTGATCAGAGGCAGATTATGCCGCTTTTAACGGGCAGCAAGCCACCCCCAGTCCACGATCAAGCGGGCAACTGGGCGTGCAGTTCCTGCACCGAGTACACGTCGAGCTTGTCGAGGTACTTCATGCCCTCCACGGCCGCCTCGGCGCCGAAGATAGTCGTGAAAGTCGTCACACGGGCCAGCAAGGACGAGGTGCGGATCGCCCGCGAATCGGCAATCGCATTGCGACGCTCTTCCACGGTGTTGATCACCATCACGATCTCGTTGTTCTTGATCATGTCCACGATGTGCGGGCGGCCTTCCGTGACCTTGTTGACCACCACCACCGGGACACCGGCGTCGGCAATCGCTGCAGCGGTGCCCTTGGTCGCCACCAGGTCGAAGCCCAGCGCCACCAACTGGCGCGCGATGTCCACCGCGCGGGGCTTGTCGTTGTTCTTCACGGTGAGGAACACCTTGCCCGAGGTGGGCAGCTTGGTGCCCGCACCCAGCTGGCTCTTCACAAAGGCTTCGCCAAAGGTCTTGCCCACGCCCATCACTTCGCCGGTGGACTTCATCTCGGGGCCGAGGATGGTGTCCACACCGGGGAACTTGACGAACGGGAACACAGCTTCCTTCACACTGAAGTAAGGCGGCGTGACTTCCTTGGTGATGCCTTGCGAAGCCAGCGTCTGGCCTGCCATGCAACGTGCTGCCACCTTGGCCAACTGAATGCCCGTGGCCTTGGAAACAAACGGCACCGTGCGCGAGGCGCGGGGGTTCACTTCCAGCACATAGATGACATCCTTGCCGTCTACTTCCTGGATGGCGAACTGCACGTTCATCAGGCCGACCACGTTCAGGCCTTCGGCCATGGCGGCAGACTGGCGCTTGAGCTCATCCACCGTGGCCTGCTTGAGGTAGTACGGGGGCAGCGAACAGGCCGAGTCGCCCGAATGCACGCCGGCTTGTTCGATGTGCTCCATCACGCCACCGATGAAGGTCTTGCCTTCAGGGTCGCGCAGGCAGTCCACATCGCACTCGATGGCGTCGTTCAGGAAACGGTCCAGCAGCACGGGCGAGTCATTGCTCACCTTCACGGCCTCACGCATGTAGCGCTCCAGGTCGCGTTGTTCGTGCACGATTTCCATCGCACGGCCGCCGAGCACGTAGCTGGGGCGCACCACCAGGGGGTAACCCAGCGTGGCGGCCTTTTCCAGGGCCTCGGCTTCGGTGCGTGCTGTGGCATTGGGCGGCTGGCGCAGGCCCAGGTCGCCCAGCAGTTTCTGGAAACGCTCGCGGTCTTCGGCCGCGTCGATCATGTCGGGGCTGGTGCCGATGATCGGAACGCCTTCGGCTTCGAGGCCCAGCGCGAGCTTGAGCGGCGTCTGGCCGCCGTACTGCACGATCACGCCGTGTGGCTTTTCCTTGTCCACGATTTCGAGCACGTCTTCGAGCGTCAGCGGCTCGAAGTACAGGCGGTCCGAGGTGTCGTAGTCGGTGGACACTGTTTCGGGGTTGCAGTTGACCATGATGGTTTCGTAACCATCTTCGCGCATAGCCAAGGCAGCGTGCACGCAGCAGTAGTCGAACTCGATGCCCTGGCCGATGCGGTTCGGGCCACCACCCAGCACCATGATCTTCTTCTTGTCGGTGGGCTCGGCTTCGCACTCTTCCTCGTAGGTCGAGTACATGTAGGCCGTGTTGGTCGCAAACTCGGCAGCGCAGGTGTCCACGCGCTTGTACACGGGGCGAACGTTCAGCGCGCGGCGTGCTTCACGCACCGACTTCTCGGTGGTCTTGAGCAGCTTGGCCAGGCGGCGATCGGAAAAGCCCTTCTTCTTGAGCGTGCGCAGCGTGTCCGCATCCAGGGCGGCCAACGCGCCTTCGCCCTTGTCGGCAGCGAGCTGGTCCAGTTCGAGTTCGATCTTCACGATCTCTTCGATCTGCACCAGGAACCACTTGTCGATCTTGGTGAGGTCGTACACCTCGTCCACCGACAGGCCCATGGCAAACGCGTCGCCCACGTACCAGATGCGCTCGGGGCCGGGCTCGCCCAGTTCCTTTTCGAGCACTTCGCGGTCCTGGGTCTTCTCGTTCATGCCGTCCACGCCCACCTCCAGGCCGCGCAGGGCTTTCTGGAAGGACTCCTGGAAGGTGCGGCCCATGGCCATCACCTCGCCCACCGACTTCATCTGCGTGGTCAGGCGGCTGTCGGCCGTGGGGAATTTCTCGAACGCAAAACGTGGGATCTTGGTGACCACGTAGTCGATCGAAGGCTCGAACGAGGCAGGCGTGGCACCGCCCGTGATTTCGTTGCGCAGCTCGTCCAGCGTATAGCCCACGGCCAGCTTGGCAGCAACCTTGGCGATGGGGAAGCCCGTGGCCTTGGACGCCAGCGCGGACGAACGCGACACGCGCGGGTTCATCTCGATGACGATCATGCGGCCGTCCTTCGGGTTGACCGAGAACTGCACATTGGAGCCGCCCGTGTCCACGCCAATCTCGCGCAGCACCGCGAGCGACGCGTTGCGCATGATCTGATATTCCTTGTCGGTCAGCGTCTGCGCGGGGGCCACGGTGATGGAGTCACCGGTGTGCACGCCCATCGGGTCCAGGTTCTCGATGGAGCAGATGATGATGCAGTTGTCCGCCTTGTCGCGGACCACTTCCATCTCATACTCTTTCCAACCCAGCAGCGACTCTTCGATCAGCAGTTCGTTGGTGGGCGAGGCTTCGAGGCCGCGCTTGCAGATGGTCTCGAACTCTTCGGGGTTGTAGGCAATGCCACCGCCCGTGCCGCCCAGCGTGAAGCTGGGGCGGATCACCGTGGGGAAGCCCACGCTCTTTTGCACAGCCCAGGCTTCGTCCATGCTGTGGGCAATGCCCGAGCGCGCGGAGCCAAGACCGATCTTGGTCATGGCGTCCTTGAACTTCAGGCGGTCTTCGGCCTTGTCGATGGCTTCGGGCGTGGCGCCGATGAGCTCGACCTTGTACTTATCGAGCACGCCGTTGCGCCACAGGTCCAGCGCGCAGTTCAGCGCAGTCTGGCCGCCCATGGTGGGCAGGATGGCATCAGGACGCTCCTTGGCGATGATCTTCTCGACCGTCTGCCAGGTGATGGGCTCGATGTAGGTGACGTCGGCCGTGGCCGGGTCGGTCATGATCGTCGCAGGGTTGCTGTTGATCAGGATGACCTTGTAGCCTTCTTCGCGCAGGGCCTTGCAGGCCTGCACGCCGGAGTAGTCGAACTCGCAGGCCTGGCCGATGATGATCGGGCCGGCGCCGATGATGAGGATCGATTTGAGGTCTGTGCGCTTTGGCATTATTTCTTCTCCATCAGCGCGGTGAAGCGGTCAAACAGGTAGGCGATGTCGTGCGGGCCGGGCGATGCTTCGGGGTGGCCCTGGAAGCAGAACGCGGGCTTGTCGGTGCGGGCCAGGCCCTGCAGCGTGCCGTCGAACAGGCTGATGTGCGTGGCACGCAGCGTGGCGGGCAGCGAGGCCATGTCCACCGCAAAACCGTGGTTCTGGCTGGTGATGCTCACGCGGCCGTTGTCCAGGTCCTTCACGGGGTGGTTGGCGCCGTGGTGGCTGTTGTCCATCTTGAAGGTAGTGGCGCCGCTGGCCAGCGCCATGATCTGGTGGCCCAGGCAGATGCCGAAGGTGGGCACGCCCGCGTCGATGATCTGGCGCGTGGCTTCGATGGCGTAGTCGCAGGGCGCCGGGTCGCCAGGGCCGTTGGACAGGAAGACCCCATCGGGGTTCATGGCCAGCACCTCGGCGGCAGGCGTTTGTGCGGGCACCACAGTGACCTTGCAGCCACGTTCGGCCAGCATGCGCAAGATGTTCTTCTTCACGCCGAAGTCGTACGCCACCACATGAAAGCGGGGCTGCGCGAGAACGCCATAACCGGAACCCAGTTGCCACTCGGTCTGCGTCCACTCATAACGCGATGCCGTGGTCACCACCTTGGCCAGATCCAGCCCGGCCATGTTGGGGGCGGCCTTGGCTTTGGCGATGGCTTCATCGATGAGGCCCTGCGTCACCACCTGCCCTGCGGCCAGGCCCACGATGGCGCCATTCTGGGCACCCTGGGTGCGCAGCAGGCGGGTCAGCTTGCGGGTGTCGATGTTGGCAATGGCCACCGTCTTTTCGCGCACAAGGTACTGCGAAAGCGTTTCCGTGGATCGGAAGTTGCTGGCCAGAAGGGGCAGGTCTTTGATGATCAGGCCTGCAGCATGGACCTTGTCGGCTTCGATGTCTTCCGCATTGACGCCGTAGTTGCCGATGTGCGGATACGTGAGCGTCACGATCTGCTGGCAATAGCTGGGGTCGGTGAGGATTTCCTGGTAGCCGGTGATGGCGGTGTTGAACACCACTTCGCCGACCGTGGTGCCGGTGGCACCAATCGAGTTGCCGATAAAGACCGTGCCGTCTGCGAGCGCCAGGATGGCGGGCGGGAAACTTCCCTGTAGAGACAAAAGCACTGGGTTCTCCGGATGGTTACGGTCGCCCGGCGCCTGCAGGCCACCCGCACACACAAGGTGCGATAGTGCCAGTGGCTGCTCTCAGATGGGTTGTTGCTTTGGGTGCGGTCGGGCGACGCTGTTGCGAGAAAAGCTCCCGATTATACCCCTGCCCCCACACTTCACACCAAATGCACGTCTCGCATAACCTTGTTACGTAAGCAAACGTTGCCCGTGTTGCGGGCCGTGCCGCGCCACCTAGACTGCGCCGCTGATCTGCAACCACCCAAGGACACGTTTCCATGCACCCCCTCCCCCGCTCTCTGACATTGGCCCTTCTCGGCAGCCTTGCCGCCATGGCATCCCACGCCATCGAACTGGCCAAATACCCCCAGGTGTTTGTGGCCCCGCAGGGGGTGGAGGTGGTGCTGGCACCCAGCGCCGACGGCAAGCAGGCGCTGGTGCGTGTGAGTGGCATCAACGACCCCATCGACCAGGTGGTGTTCCTGAGCACCCGCGAGGCCCAGGGCTCCGCACGCGAGGTCTACACCACCCGCATCGATGGCCGCAGCTACGGCTTGCTGCACAAACAAAGCCATGCCTACCGTGGCGGAGACCACTACGTGGTGTACCTGCCCGGCAAGCGGGATGGCGTCGCCCTGGCCTTCAGCGACGACAAGAGCAAGGCATTCAAGCTGGCCGACCTGCAAGCCAGCTACGAGCGCCAGCTCAAACAGGGCACGCAGGAGAAGCTGGGCCGCTTCGACCGCGCCAAGCGGCTGGCGGGCGCCCAGGCAGAACTCGCCAAGATGGACCAGGACGCCAGCGCGTCCTGTGGCACCCCCGTGAAGACCACGGTGGACTGGGCCAGCATCGATGACGAAAAACTGCAGAGCCTGAGCATTCCCAGTTTCTGCGGCGTGGTGGCTTCCGAGATCGACAGCCTCTGCCGCAACACCCCGCAGTTCAAACCAACGGCCGCAGGCCTGGGGCAGGTGCAGTGCCACTTCGGCCCCCGACTCAAGATCCGGGTGGAGGACCAGCAGGTGGTGTTCAGCACCGAGAAAGACGCCCCCAACCAGGAGGAGTTTGTCCGCCAGTTCCTGCGCAACCAGTAAGCCGCAGGCACGGGGGACTCACGGGGCCTGATCCGAAGGCCCTTACCGTCCAACTCCAAATGCGGCGTGGAGCGTTTGTGGCGCCCGCGCTATCTGAGTTCAGCGGCCCGCGCCGCTGGCATGCAGGCAGATGGCTGCTGCAGCCGCCACGTTCAGAGACTCCTCACCCCCCGGTTGGGCGATGCGGATGCGCAGGGCGGCCCGCTCCTCCAGCGCGGCAGAAACACCCTGGCCCTCATGCCCCATGACCCAGGCGCAGGGCCAGGGCAAGACGGCGCGGTGCAGATAGTCGCCCGCGTGCGAGCTGGTCACCACCAAGGGCACCTGGAGCGCCTGGGCATCCTCCAGCCCCACCCCTTCGATCAAGTCCAACGCAAAGTGCGCGCCCATCCCGGCGCGCAAGACCTTGGGCGACCACAGTGCAGCACTGCCCTTGATGGCTACTACCTGCCGGAACCCGAACGCCGAGGCACTGCGCAGGATGGAGCCCACATTGCCCGCGTCCTGCACCCGGTCCAGCACCACGGTTGCGGCATCGGCCCGCAGAGCGGCTGGGGTCGGGAGATCCAAGATGAATCCCATGCGTGCTGGGGATTCCAGCCCGCTGATATCGGCAAACAGTGCATCGGCCAATACTATTGTTTTGATAGCATCCTGGGCATACTCAACGCGCGCAGACGGCCAAAAAGACTCAGAAAAAACCGCCACCGAGGCACGCAGCCCCCGCGCCAGCGCCGCGCGGCAGAGATGGTCCCCCTCCAGCCACACACGGCCTTGCTTGCGGTAGGCCGTGGTGTCCTGGGCCAGGCGGCGCAGGTCCTTGACGAAGGCGTTGTCGCGGGAATGGATGGCAATCACAGACGAAGAAGTCATCGGTAGTCTCGTGCAGCCCGGTCAGCTCGGCAGGTTCTGGGCCACCGGGGCGAACGAGCGCCGGTGGTACACACAGGCGCCATGCTCGCGCAGGGCGGCCATGTGCACGGCCGTGCCGTAGCCCTTGTGCCCGGCAAAACCGTATTGGGGAAATTCTTCGTGCACCTGCACGCACCAGCGGTCACGGTGCACCTTGGCCAGAATGGACGCCGCCGAGATCGAAGGCACCAGCGCATCGCCCTTGACGATGGCCTCGGCGGGCACATCCAGCACGGGCAGCCGGTTGCCATCCACCAGCACCATCACCGGCTTGAGGCGCAGCCCCATCACGGCGCGGCGCATGGCCAACATCGTGGCCTGCAGGATGTTGAGGCGGTCGATCTCTTCCACGCTGGCCTCGGCAATACAGAAACACAGCGCCTTGGCACGGATCTCGTCATAGAGCTTCTCGCGCCGCGCGGGGGTGAGCTTCTTGGAGTCGGCCAAGCCTGCAATCGGATGCAGGTCATCGAGGATGACGGCAGCAGCCACCACGGGCCCCGCCAGAGGGCCCCGGCCCGCCTCGTCCACCCCAGCCACCAGGCCGGGCGGATGCCAGGGCAGGCAGGCCTGCTCAGGCAGCGGGGGAGAGGATTTTCTGGATCGCATCGGCAGCCAATTGGGGGGTATTGCGTTGCAGGCTTTCGTGCAACGCTGCAAAGCGCTGCTCCAGCGCCGTGATTTTTGCGGGGTTGTTGCGCCGGGCATCCAGCCATTCCAGCGTGGCCGCGCAGAGCGCCTGCGGGGTGGCGGCATCCTGGATCAGCTCGGGCACCACAAAATCGCGGCACAGAATGTTCGGCAAGCCCACCCAAGGCTGCAGCTGTTTGCGGCGCATCAGCCACCAGCTCAGCGGGTGCATGTGGTAGCCAATCACCATGGGGCGCTTGAACAACGCTGCTTCGAGCGTCGCGGTGCCACTGGCAATCAGCGTGGCGTCACAGGCCGCGAGCACCGTGTGGGACTGCCCGGTGATGATCTGCATGGCATCCCCCAGGCCACAGGCCTGGGCTGCCTGCTCGATGCGGCTACGCAGCGCCGGGACGGCAGGCACTATCAATTTGATAGCTGGTCGCGCTTGGCGGATCAGCGCAGCCGCCTCAAAAAAGGGTTTGGCGATGTACTGGACCTCTGAAGACCGGCTGCCAGGCAGGACGGCCAGGACTTCGTCGCTGTCCTGCAGACCCAGCTGCGCCCGGGCTGCTGCGCGGTCGGGCACCATGGGGATCACCCCGGCCAGTGGATGGCCCACGTAGGTGGCGGCAATGCCATGCTGCGCGAGCAACTCCGGCTCGAACGGAAAAATGCACAGCACATGGTCGGCGCTGCGGCGTATTTTCTCCACCCGCTCGGCGCGCCAGGCCCAAATCGACGGGCACACGAAGTGCACCGTCTTGATGCCAGCGGCCCGCAAGTCGGCCTCCAGCCCCAGGTTGAAATCGGGCGCGTCCACACCGATGAACACGTCGGGGCGGTCCTTGAGCAGGCGCTCGCGCAGTTGTTTGCGGATGCCCAGCAGTTCGCGCAGGCGGCGCAGCACTTCCATGCTGTAGCCATGCACAGCCAGCTTTTCGCTGGGCCACCAGGCGCTGAAGCCCCGGCGCGCCATCTGCGGGCCGCCGATGCCACAGGACTGTAACCCCGGCCAGTGGGCCTGCATGCCATCGATCAACAGACCGGCGAGCAAATCGCCCGATGTCTCGCCCGCCACCATGGCGATGCGGGGGGAAGCACTCATCGCAGCCCCTCAGCGCGCGATGCCGCGCGTGGACGCATCCAGGAACGCCAGCACCAGTGCGACATCGTCAGCCGCCTCGGGGTGGGCGGCGGGCAACCCGGCCATGGCGGCGCGCGCGGCCTCCAGCGTCAGTCCCTGGCGGTACAACGCGCGGTGCATCTGCTTGATGCCGACCACGCGTGCAGCCGAGAAACCCCGGCGGCGCAAGCCTTCCAGATTGAGCCCCCGCACGGACAGCGGGTTGCCATCCACCATCATGAAGGGCGGCACATCCTGCGACACAGCGCTGGAGAACCCGATCATGGCGTGCGCACCGATCTTCACAAACTGGTGGATACCGGTGAGCCCGCCCACCGTGACCCAGTCGCCAATCAGCACATGCCCTGCCAGCGTGGTGTTGTTGGCCATGGTCGTGTGGTTGCCCACATGGCAGTCGTGCGCGATGTGGGTGTAGGCCATGATCCAGTTGTCGTCGCCAATACTGGTCTTGCCACCCGCACCCGGAACACCCCGGTTGAAGGTACAGAACTCGCGCACCGTGTTGCGGTCGCCGATGACCAGCTCGGTGTCTTCGCCCTTGTACTTTTTGTCCTGCGGCTCGGCCCCCAGGGACGCGAACTGGAAGATCCGGTTGTCCTGGCCGATGGTGGTGCGGCCCTGGATCACGCAGTGAGGGCCCACGGAACTGCCTGCACCGATCACGACCTGCGAACCGATCACCGTATAGGGCCCCACCGTGACGGAAGGGTCGATGCGGGCACCCGCCTCAACGATGGCAGTGGGATGAATATTGCTCACGATCCAATGGCCAGAGTCGGTCAGCCCACGCTGCGCATGGTGCACATGAGTTCGGCCTCGCAAGCCACTTCCTCGCCCACGCTCGCCACACCCTTGAACTTCCAGATGCCGCCGCGCACACGGTCAATGGTGATGGTCAGAATCAGCTGGTCGCCCGGCTCCACGGGGCGCTTGAAGCGCGCGCCATCGATACCGACAAAGTAGTAGATGTTGTTTTCATCGGGCACCTTGCCCATGGCATCAAAGGCCAGCAGCCCGGCGGCCTGCGCCAGGGCTTCAAGGATCAGCACGCCAGGCATCACGGGGCGCCCCGGGAAATGCCCACCAAAATACGGCTCGTTGAAGGTGACGTTCTTGATCGCCTTGATGCGGGTGTTGCTCTCAAGCTCGATCACCTTGTCCACCAGCAGGAAGGGGTAGCGGTGCGGCAGTTGCTTGAGAATTGCGTGGATATCCATCATCGAGTTGTTCTTCCGTTCATGCTGCTTTGAGGGCCTGCTCCAGCGCCTTGATGCGCTCGCGCAGGCTGTGCAGTTGTTTGAGTGTCGCAGCGTTCTTTTCCCACCGCGCATTGTCGTCGATGGGAAACATGCCCGTGTACTGGCCAGGCTGGGTCAGCGACCTAGTGACGACCGTGGCTGCCGAGATATGCACGTTGTCGGCCAGCTCCAGGTGCCCCAGCACAATCGCGCCGCCGCCCACCGTGCAATGCGCGCCAATGGTGGCGCTGCCCGCAATGCCCACGCACCCGGCCATCGCGGCATGTTTGCCGATGTGCACGTTGTGGCCC
Organism: Acidovorax sp. GW101-3H11; assembly: GCF_001633105.1. Taxonomy (GTDB): domain Bacteria; phylum Pseudomonadota; class Gammaproteobacteria; order Burkholderiales; family Burkholderiaceae_C; genus Acidovorax. The sequence continues at coordinate 115,211 of NZ_LUKZ01000003.1, read as the reverse complement.
ACCTGGATCAGGTTGTCGAGCTTCACGCCGTCTTCGATCACGGTGTCTTGCAGCGCACCCCGGTCGATGCAGGTGTTGGCGCCGATTTCCACATCGTCGCCAATGCGCACGGCGCCCAGTTGCTCGATCTTGACCCATTGCCCGTTTTCCGGCGCAAAACCAAAACCGTCGGCCCCGATCACCACGCCGGAGTGCACGATGCAGCGCGCGCCGACATGGCAGTCCTCACCCACGGTGACCCGTGACTTGAGCACGGTGTCGGCACCCACATGCGCCCCGCGCTCGACCACACACAGCGGGCCGATGGTGGCTGTGGGGTGCACCTGGGCCGTGGGGTCCACCACGGCACTGGGATGCACGCCAGCGGGCCGCGCGGGCGCATTGCGCTGCCGCCACAGCTGGGTCGCCCGCGCAAAGTAGACATAGGGGTTGTCTGCCACGATGCAGGCGCCCCGCGCCAGTGCCGCTTCGCGCAACGCAGGCGCCACAATGACACAGGCCGCCCGGGAGGCGGCCAGTTGCTGTTGGTAGCGGGGGTTGCTCAGGAAACTGAGGTCCCCGGGGCCCGCAACCTCCAGTGGCGCGATGCGGGCAATGGCGGTGTCACGCGCCCCCCCCTCCAGCGAACCACCGAGCACATCCACAATGTGCCCGAGCAGCAAGCCGCTCACGCGCCACCTGCCCAGCGCTGTGGCGGATTACTTGGCGCCAGCAGCGGCATTCAGCGCCTTGATCACCTTGTCGGTGATGTCATGCTTGGGGTTGATGTAGACGGCCTCTTGCAGGATCACGTCGTACTTCTCGGCCTCAGCCACCTGCTTGACCACCTTGTTGGCGCGCTCCAGCACCTGGGACAGCTCTTCGTTCTTGCGGGCGCTCAGGTCTTCCTGGAACTCACGGCGCTTGCGCTGGAAGTCGCGGTCCTGGTCCACCAGCTGGCGCTGGCGCGTGGTGCGCTGGCTCTCGGCCATGGTGGGGGCTTCGCGTTCGAACTTGTCGGTGGCCGTTTTCAGGGTGTTGCCCAGGTCTACCAGTTCTTTCTCGCGGCGGGAGAACTCCTGCTCCAGCTTGGCCTGCGCAGCCTTGGCGGTGCTGGCTTCACGGAAGATGCGATCGGTATTGACAAAACCGGCTTTGAATTCCTGCGCCTGCGCAGGGGCTGCGACGGCAACAACGCCAAGCAGCAGGGCCACAGAGAGATGGCGAGAAAAGGATTTCATTAGAAAGACGTTCCGATCTGGAATTGCAATTTTTGGATTTTATCGCCAGCGAACTTGCGCACCGGCTGCGCAAACGCCAAACGCAGCGGACCAAGCGGGGAAATCCAGCTCAGCCCCAGGCCCACGGAGGCACGCATGTCACTGAAAGTGACTTTTTCATGCTCTCCATACACATTCCCCACGTCCACAAAAGTGAACACGCGCAGGGTCCGGTCGTTTCCTGCCCCTGGGAAAGGAGCAATCAGCTCCGCATTCAGGGTCACCTTCTTGGGCCCGCCCAGCGAGGCCCCTGTCACGTCACGCGGGCCCAGCGTGCCCTGGTCAAAGCCGCGCACGGAGCCCAGGCCACCCGAATAGAAGTTCTTGAACACCGGGAAAGGACGGCCGTTCATGCCCTTGCCAATGCCCGCCTCCCCATTGAAGGCCACCGTGAAGCGCTTGTTGAGCGGTATGTACTGCTGGTACTGGTAGTTGGCACGCACATAACGCGCATCGCCGGCCACAGACCACTCGGAATTCAGGCGCTGGTAACGGCCCGAATTGGGGGCCAGGGCGCTGTCCCGGTCATCGCGCGACCAGCCCACCGTCAAGGGGATGGAGGTGCTGGTGTAGCCAAACTTATCGGCGTAGTACAGGTAGGTCGCAGGAATGTTGGTTCCGGGCTTGATCTGGGTCTGCTCCAGACCGCCGCCAAAGAACACGGTGTCAGTTTCACTGAACGGCACGCCGAAACGCACCGAGGTTCCCGTCGTGACCAGCTGGTAGTTGCCGCCCTGGTCCTCATAGGGTTTGTCGGTGCGGTAGTACACATCCAGCGTGCGCGAGATGCCGTCGGCCGTGAAGTAGGGATTGGTGGTGCTGAACACCAGCGTGCGGCGGTACTTGCTGGTGTTGACATCGATCCCCAGGTAGTTGCCGGAGCCGAAGATGTTCTCCTGCTTGATACCAAACGAAAGCGAGGCCTTTTCAGCGCTGGAAAAGCCCACCCCCATCTGCAGCGAACCCGTGGGCTTCTCGGCCACATTGATCACCAGATCCACCTGGTCCGGCGCGCCCGGCACTTCCTGGGTCTCGACATTGACTTCCGTGAAGAAGCCCAGGCGGTCCACGCGGTCGCGCGACAGGCGGATTTTGTCACCGTCGTACCACGAGGCTTCGTACTGGCGGAACTCGCGGCGGATCACTTCGTCCCGCGTGCGGTTGTTGCCGCTCACGTTGATGCGGCGCACATAGGCGCGGCGCGATGGCTCGGCCTGCACAACCAGCACAGCGCGGTTGTTTTCACGGTCGATTTCCGGCACGGCCTCGACCCGGGCGAATGCAAAACCGAACCGCGCAAAGTATTCGGAGAATGCCTTGGTGGTTTCTGTCACCTGATCAGCGTTGTACGGCTCGCCAGGGCGGATCGTCACCAGGGACTTGAACTCGTCTTCACGGTCCAGGTAGTTGCCCTCCAGCTTCACCCCCGACACCACAAAACGCTCACCCTCGGTGATGTTGACGGTGATGGAGATGTCCTGCTTGTCCGGCGAAATCGCCACCTGTGTGGAATCCACACGGAACTCCAGGTAGCCGCGCTGCAGGTAATACGAGCGCAGCGTCTCCAGGTCGGCATTGAGCTTGGCGCGGGAGTAGCGGTCGGACTTGGTGTACCAGCTGAGCCAGCCGCCCGTGTCCTGGTCGAACAGGCCCTTGAGGGTGGATTCGCTGAAGGCCTTGTTGCCCACCAGACGCACTTCCTTGATGCGCGCGGGCTCGCCCTCCACCACCGTGAAGGTCAGGTTCACCCGGTTGCGCTCGATGGGCGTCACGGTGGTCACCACCTCGACACCGTACAGGCTCTTGTTGATGTACTGGCGCTTGAGCTCCTGCTCTGCCCGGTCGGCCAGAGCCTTGTCGTAAGGGCGGCCTTCTGCGAGGCCCACGTCGCGCATGGCCTTCTTCAAGGCGTCCTTGTCGAACTCGCGGGCGCCCGCAAAGTCCACATCGGCGATGGAGGGGCGCTCTTCGACCACCACCACCAGCACATTGCCGCTGGCCTCCAGGCGCACGTCCTTGAACAGGCCCAGGCCAAACAGCGCGCGAATGGCGGCCGCGCCCTTCTCGTCGTTGTAGTCATCACCCACCCGCAGGGGCATGGAGGCAAACACGGTGCCGGGCTCTACACGCTGCAGGCCTTCCACACGGATGTCCTGCACCTTGAAAGGCTCCAGAGCCCATGCCGCATTGGCGGCAAAAACCATGGCGGCAACGGCCGATGCGGTACGCACGCCCAGGCGATTGATGTGTTTTTTCATGAATGAAGCTGGAGCCGCCATTGCAGGGCAATCGCGGCAAAAGGTTAGCCAAAGAGCCGGGTGATATCGTTGAACAGGGCTATGGACATCATGAGAAGCAGGACCGCAACGCCTCCACGCTGCAGACGCTCCATCCATGCGTCCGACACTCCCTTGCCCGTGACACCCTCCCAAAGATAATACATCAGGTGCCCACCGTCCAAGACAGGCAGCGGCAGCAGGTTGAGCACGCCCAGACTCACGCTGATGAGGGCAAGAAACACGAGGTACTGGGTCAACCCCATGCTGGCAGAACGCCCGGCGTAGTCAGCAATCGTCAAGGGACCGCTCAGATTCTTGAGCGAAGCCTCGCCGATCACCATGCGCCCCATCATGCGCAAGGTCAGCACCGACACATCCCAGGTCTTGACCGCCCCAGCCCAGGCGCCTTCGAACAGGCCGTATTCCACGGTCACAAACTCGGGGGGCGCGCCCACAAAGGCACCGATGCGCCCCACCGTGGCGCCCTGATCCTGCTTGGCTTCGGGCAACACATCCAGTGTGAGCAACTGCCCTGCACGGTCAATGCGCCAGGCCTGCGACAAAGGCTCATTGCCGCGCAGCGACTGGCGGATCAGCTCGCGCAACTGCTGGCCATCCACCACGTCAGCGGCGCCCAGCTTGAGCACCACATCGCCCTCGCGCAAGCCAGCGCGGGCCGCCGCGCCATCGGGCATGACCTCGCCCAATACCGGGCGGGTCCACGGGCCCAGAATTCCGATCTTGCGGAACAGCTGCGCATCGGCCTCGCGGCTGTCGATGCCCGACATGTCCAGCAGAATCTCTCGGTGCGCGGCGCCCGCCTGCGGCTTCACATCCAGGCGCACCGCCTGCCCTTCCAGCGCACCCCGCGTGAGCAGCCAGCGCAGATCCTCGAACGAGCGGACGGGCTCCATTTCGTCGGCTCCCAGCGCCGCACGCTCCACCAGTTCACCGCCCCGCAAGCCCGCTTTGTGCGCGACCGACCCGGCCACGGGACTCGCCAGCAGAGCGCGGGGCTCTTCCACGCCATTCCAGTTCACAATGGAATACAGCAGCACCGCCAGCAACAGGTTGGCCAGGGGGCCGGCCGCCACAATGGCGGCCCGCGAGCGCAGAGGCTGGGTGTTGAACGCCAGGTGGCGCTCTTCGGGCGGCACAGGCGCCTCGCGCTCATCCAGCATGCGCACATAGCCGCCGAGCGGAAAGGCACCGACCACAAACTCCGTGGGAGACCCCTTGGGTTGCCAGCGCAGCAGGGGGTGGCCAAAACCCACGGAGAAGCGCAGCACCTTCACCCCACAAGCCACGGCCACCCGGTAGTGGCCGTACTCATGCACCGCAATCAAAAGACCGAGGGCCACGACAAAAGCAACAAGGGTCAGCAGCATGGCGAAATGGTTCCGTGGGTCGGGAGGGCTCAGGCCGCCAATCGGCCTGCGGCATGCTCGGCGGCGCTGCGGGCCTGGGTGTCCAGATCCAGCAGGGCTTCGAGCGAATCCGGCTTGGAGGGCGTCACGGCCTCCAAAGTTGCAAGGTTGACCGCATGAATGCGATCAAACCGCAGGCGCCCGGACAAAAACGCCCCCACGGCCACTTCATTGGCGGCGTTCAGCACGGCGGTCGTGCCTTCGGCCGCCTTCAGCGCCTGCCACGAAAGATGCAGGCCCGGGAAACGAACGGCATCGGCCTCTTCGAACGCCAGTGCGCTCAGGGTCGAGAAATCCAGCTTGCTGGCACCGCTGGCAATACGCTCAGGCCAGGCCAGGCCACAGGCGATGGGCACGCGCATGTCCGGCGTGCCCAGCTGCGCGAGGATGGATGCATCCTTGAACTGCACCATCGAATGGATGATCTGCTGCGGATGGATCACCACCTTGATCTGGTCGGGATGCAGGTCGAACAGCCAGCGCGCCTCGATCACCTCGAGCGCCTTGTTCATCATGGTGGCCGAATCGACCGAGATCTTGCGGCCCATCGAGAAGTTGGGATGCGCGCAGGCCTGGGCCGGGGTGATCTCGGCCAAAGTGGCGGGGTCGCGCTGGCGGAAGGGCCCGCCGGATGCCGTGAGCAAAATGCTGTCTACCCGGTCGGGCCAGGTGGACGGATCTTCAGGCAGGCATTGAAAGATGGCGGAATGCTCGCTGTCGATGGGCAGCAGCGTGGCGCCGCCCTGGCGCACCGTCTGCATGAACAAGCCCCCCCCCACCACCAGCGCCTCTTTATTGGCCAACAGCAATCGCTTGCCCGCCCGGGCGGCAGCGAGGCAAGGCCCCAGACCCGCAGCCCCGACGATGGCGGCCATCACGGCATCCACATCGGGGTGTGATGCTATATTTTCAATAGCATTCACCTCAAACAGGACGCGCGTAGGCAGGCTATTTTCCTTGATTTTTTCAGCCAGCAGCTGCGCATGGGGCGCACTGGCCATCACCGCATAACGAGGGCGAAACTGCGCGCACTGGGCCAGCAGCAAATCCACCTGGGTGGCCGCACTCAGGGCAAACACCTCAAAACGGTCCGGGTGGCGGGCCACCACATCGAGGGTGCTGGTGCCGATGGACCCGGTGGAGCCGAGGACGGTGATTTTTTGTTTCATCATGGGGTCGTGAGGCGCGTGAGCATCATGGCCAGGGGCAAGGTTGGCAGCAAGGCGTCCACGCGGTCGAGCACGCCGCCGTGCCCCGGCAGCAGTCCACTGCTGTCCTTGACCCCTGCGCTGCGCTTGATGAGCGACTCCACCAGGTCGCCGGACACACTCATGGCCACCATGAACAAGGCCGCGACCACCAGCAGCCACCAGCCCTGCTGGGCCATGCGGCTGTAGAAGCTGGGCACCGCCGCTTGCCAGTAGGCGTCGGCCACCACCCAGACAAAGGCCATGACCACCACGCCCGCCAGCCCGCCCCACACACCTTCCCAGCTCTTGCCCGGGCTGATGGAAGGGGCCAGCTTGCCCTTGGTGAAGCGCAGGCCAAATGCACGGCCCGCAAAATAGGCAAAGATGTCGGCCACCCACACCAGCAGCAGCACCGACAGCAAGAAGTTGATCCCGACATTGCGCGCCTGCACCACCGCCAGCCAGGCCAGCCACAGGGCCAGCACACCGGCGACCAGGCGCACCACTGCAGGAATGCGGGGCCAGCCCGGCACGCCGGCCTGGAGCAGCCATGCGGTCGCCAGCACCCAGAGCCCGCCCCCCGCGACCCACAGCGCCGTCAGCGGGCGATCCACCCAGCCCAGCGCCCAGGACCCCGCACACAATGCCGTGCAGACAGCACCCACGGCCACTGAGCCCGTCTGGCCCAGCCCGCTCAGGCGGCCCCACTCCCATGCGCCAGCGGCCATGAGCACCAGCACCACCACGGTAAAGGGCACCGTGGAAGGATAAAAAAGTGCTGGCAGCAAGATGGCCAGCAGAACAAGGGCGGTGATGACACGCTGTTTGAGCATGGGGCCTTTCAGAACCTGCTGGGGTTCTCAGCCCGGCATCGGATCGGGATGCGCGGGCAGGATCTGTTCAGAAGTTTTGCCAAAGCGGCGCTCGCGGCTGCCGAAGGCGGCAATCGCCTCGTCCAGCGCCGACTCATCGAAGTCCGGCCACAGCCGGTCACTGAACACAAACTCCGCGTAGGCAGATTGCCACAGCAGGAAGTTGCTGATCCGCATTTCGCCGCCGGTGCGGATCACCAGGTCCGGGTCGGGCACATGGGACATGCCCATCGCCCCGTGCAGGCTGGCCTCGGTGATGGGCTCGCCGCGCGCCGCCAGCGACGCAGCCGCCTGGGCAATGTCCCAGCGGCCGCCGTAGTTGAAGCACACATTGAGCACCAGGCGCGTGTTTTCGGCCGTGGCGGTCTCTGCCTGCACCAGGCCGTCGCGGACCTTCTGCGAGAGACCCGCGCGTTCGCCCACAAAGTACAGGCGCACACCGTCTTTCTTGAGCTGCGGCACTTCGCGGCCCAGCGCCAGCGCGAGCAGCTCCATGAGGCCCGACACCTCGTCGGCAGGGCGGTTCCAGTTTTCGGAAGAGAACGCAAAAACGGTCAAAACGCCCACGCCGCGCTCAGCGCAGGCGCGCACACAGCGGCGCAGCGAATCAACCCCCTGCTTGTGGCCCGCCAGGCGCGGCAGAAAGCGGCGCTTGGCCCAGCGGCCGTTGCCATCCATGACGATGGCGATGTGGTGTGGCACCACCGGAGAAACAGACATGGGAACGATCAAGCCCTGGGGGCTCAAACCGCCATGATTTCCTGCTCTTTGGCGGCCACCAGCGCATCGATCTCGGCGATGTGCTTGTCGGTGAACTTCTGCACGTCGGTTTCGGCGCGCTTCTGGTCGTCTTCGGATGCCAGCTTGTCCTTGACCAGCTTCTTGACGGATTCGTTGGCATCGCGGCGCAGGTTGCGCACGGCAATCTTGGCGCTCTCGCCTTCGTTGCGCGCCAGCTTGGTCATTTCCTTGCGGCGCTCTTCGCTCATCGCGGGCATCGGAACGCGGATCAGATCGCCCAGCGATGCAGGGTTCAGGCCCAGATCACTTTCGCGGATGGCCTTTTCGATCTTGGCGCCCATGCCCTTTTCCCAGGGCTGCACGCTGATGGTGCGCGAGTCGATCAGCGCCACATTGGCCACCTGGCTCAAGGGAACCATGGAGCCGTAGTACTCGACCTGCACCGTATCGAGCAGCGCGGGGTTGGCGCGGCCGGTGCGGATCTTCTGCAGGTTGTTTTTGAAGGCCGTGATGGACTGGTCCATCTTGGTCTCTGTGGTTTTCTTGATGTCGGCAATCGTCATGTTTTCTCCTCGGGCCAGCCTGCATCCGGTGCAGGCCCATCCATCGTGATCAAGCGTAAACCAGCGTACCTTCGTCTTCGCCCATCACCACGCGCTTCAGGGCGCCGTGCTTGATGATGGAAAACACCTTCACCGGCAGCTTCTGGTCGCGGCACAGGGCAAAGGCGGTCGCATCCATGATGCCCAGATTGCGGGACATGGCCTCGTCAAAGCTGAGCTTTGTGTAGCGCGTGGCCGTGGGGTCCTTCTGGGGGTCGGCAGTATAAACGCCGTCCACCTTGGTGGCCTTGAGCACCAGCTCGGCGCCAATCTCGGCACCACGCAGGGCCGCTGCCGTATCAGTGGTGAAGAAAGGATTGCCCGTGCCAGCGGCAAACACAACGACCTTGCCCTCTTCGAGGTACTGCAGGGCCTTGGGGCGCACATAGGGCTCGACCACCTGCTCGATGGCGATGGCGGACATCACACGGGCCACCAGGCCCTGCTTGTCCATGGCATCGGCCAGGGCCAGCGCGTTCATCACGGTGGCCAGCATGCCCATGTAGTCGGCGGTGGCGCGGTCCATGCCGACCGAGCCGCCCGCGACACCACGGAAAATATTGCCCCCACCGATCACCACCGCCACCTGCACGCCCAGGCGGGTGACTTCGGCGATCTCTTCCACCATGCGAACGATGGTGGCGCGGTTGATGCCAAAGGCGTCATCCCCCATCAGCGCCTCACCAGACAGCTTGAGCAGGATGCGCTTGTGGGCTGGTGCAGCGTGGGACATGGGTGATTTCTCCAAAGGCAGGTACGGCGGTAAAAAATGTGGGGGACGGGGCTGCAGTGCAGCCGATCAGGCAGCAGCGGCCTTGGCGGCAGCCACTTGGGCAGCCACTTCGGCAGCGAAGTCGTCAGCCTTCTTCTCGATGCCTTCGCCCACGACGTAGAGGGTGAAGCCCTTCACGTTGGTGTTGGCAGCCTTGAGCATCTGGGCAACGGTCTGCTTGCCGTCGGCAGCCTTCACGAAGACCTGGTCAGCCAGCGAGACTTCCTTGAGGTACTTCTGCACGGCGCCGTCGATGCGCTTGGCCGTGATTTCGGCGCTTTGTGCAGGCTTGCCAGCAGCCACCAGCTCCTTGTTGGCTTCGTCGGCCTTGCCTTCAGCCACCGAGCGCTCCTTGGCGATCAGTTCGGCAGGCACGTCAGCGCTGGTCAGGGCCACGGGCTTCATGGCGGCCACGTGCATGGCCACATCCTTGGCGGCAGCTGCGTCGCCGTCGAACTCGACGACCACACCGATGCGCGAACCATGCAGGTAGGCAGCCAGGTTGGAACCGCTGAAGCGCTTGAAGCGGCGGAACGACATGTTCTCGCCGATCTTGCCGATCAGGCCCTTGCGCACGTCTTCCAACGTGGGGCCGAAACTGTCTTGTGCGTAGGCCAGGGCACCCAGGGCTTCGATGTCGGCAGGGTTGTGCTCGGCCACCAGCTTGGCAGCGGCGTTGGCCATGGCGATGAAGCTGTCGTTCTTGGAGACGAAGTCGGTTTCGCTGTTGACTTCGATCAGGGCGCCCAGGTTGCCGTTGATGAAGCTGGCGACCACGCCTTCAGCCGTCACGCGCGAGGCGGCCTTGCCAGCCTTCGTGCCCAGCTTGACGCGCAGCAGCTCTTCGGCCTTGGCCATGTCGCCCTCGGCTTCGGTCAGTGCCTTCTTGCATTCCATCATGGGGGCATCGGTCTTGCCACGCAGTTCAGCCACCATGCTTGCGGTAATTGCAGCCATCTTTATTCCTTCAGTGTTCAGTTCAATCGATTGGATCGGATTGGATTGGATTCAGCCTAAAAAAAAGGGGGCTCACAGGGGCCCCGCTTTTCTTCGCGACGAATCGCGCAGCCGGGTATCAGGCGGCGGCTTCTTGCACTTCCACGAACTCGTCCGAGCTTTCGGACGCAGCGGCCTTGACCACTTCGTTCACGGCGTTGGCGCGGCCTTCGATGATCGCGTCAGCGATGCCACGGGCGTACAGCGTCACGGCCTTGGCCGAGTCGTCGTTGCCGGGGATCACGTAGTCGATGCCTTCGGGCGAGTGGTTGGTGTCAACCACACCGATCAGCGGGATGCCCAGCTTCTTGGCTTCAGCAACGGCGATCTTGTGGAAGCCCACGTCGATGATGAAGATGGCGTCGGGCAGTGCAGCCATGTCCTGGATGCCGCCGATGTCCTTTTCGAGCTTTTCGATTTCGCGGGAGAACGTCAGTTGCTCCTTCTTGCTCAGGCTGTCGAGGCCAGCTTCTTGCTGGGCCTTCATGTCCTTCAGGCGCTTGATCGAGGTCTTCACGGTCTTGAAGTTCGTCAGCATGCCGCCCAGCCAGCGCTGATCCACGAAAGGCACGCCAGCGCGCAGGGCTTCGGTGGACAGGATTTCACGGGCTTGACGCTTCGTGCCGACCATCAGGATCGTGCCGCGGTTGGCAGCCAGTTGCTTGGCGAACTTTTGGGCTTCCTGGAACAGTGGCAGCGACTTTTCCAGGTTGATGATGTGAATCTTGTTGCGATGGCCGAAGATGTAGGGGGCCATCTTGGGGTTCCAGAAGCGGGTTTGGTGACCGAAGTGGACACCGGCTTCCAGCATTTCGCGCATGGTAACGGACATAAAAATACTCCAAAGGTTAGGTCTAAAATCAGCCCCAATATTTGCAGCACCGTGTTCTTCACGAATGCCGCAACACCTTGACAGGGCTGCTTTGCGATTGGCTTTGTGACAGCCGCCACACCTGCGATGCATGCACCGCCTGCGTCGCTGCTCCCAGCAAAACCCAAAGATTCTAGCACACCATGCTGCCTGACCTGATCACCACCCGCGACCAGCTGCGGGAGGGCGCCACCACCGCGCCCGCCGAGCTGGAACGCTGCATCGACGCCGCCCAGGCCCCCGCCAACACCTACAGCTTTGTCCGCACGATGTTCGACGAGGCACGCACCACAGCGGTGCAGCCCGGCCTGGCCCAGTTGCCCCTTGCGGGGCTGGCGGTGTCGGTCAAGGACCTGTTCGACATCGCAGGCCAGGCCACACCCGCAGGCTCCACCGCTCTGGCCGACGCACCGGCCGCCGCCCAGGACTGCCCTGCGGTCGCCCGCCTGCGCGCGGCCGGGGCCAGCCTGATCGGGCGCACGAACATGGTCGAGTTCGCCTTTTCGGGCGTGGGCGTGAACCCGCACCACGGCACACCCGCCGCCTGGGATGCACGCTCTGGCGCCCTGCCTGGCGCGCCGCGTGTGCCGGGCGGCTCGTCCTCCGGCGCAGGCGTGTCGGTGGCCACGGGGGCTGCGTTCATCGGGCTGGGGTCGGACACTGGTGGTTCCATCCGGATTCCGGCCGCCCTCAATGGCATCGTAGGCTTCAAGAACACGGCGCACCTGGTACCCACCACGGGCGCCGTCCCCCTGTCCACCACCCTGGACACCGCCTGTGCCATGACGCGCAGCGTGCGCGACGCCATCGTGGCGCACGAGGTGCTGGCCGCCCGGCGCGTCACGCGCAGCCTGGCGCCGTTGTCCCAATACCGGCTGGCCGTCCCGTCCACCTTGTTTTTGGACGGGCTCGACGCGACCGTGGCCCAGGCGTTCGAGCGCACCCTGCGCACCCTGCGCCAGGCCGGGGCCCACATCGACACCATCCCCCTGCCCGCCGTGGCGGAGCAACCCGCCTATGGTTTTGCCGCCCCCGAGGCCTATGCCTGGCACCGCGAGCTGCTGCAACGCGCAGGCAACCGCTACGACCCCCGGGTGCGCATGCGCATCGAAAAAGGCGCCACGCTGATGGCCTGGGAGTACATCGACCTGCTGCAGGCGCGCCAGCAGTGGATTGCACGCATGCTCGCCGATATGGAGCCGTACGACACACTGCTGTCCCCCACCGTGCCCATCGTGGCGCCGCTGGTGGCCGATGTTGCCCCCGCAGACGGCACGGACAAGGCCCGGGATGCCGCGCGCGATGCCGAGTTCTTCCGCGTCAACAATCTGCTGCTGCGCAACACCAGTGTCGTCAACCTGCTGGACGGCTGCGCGCTGTCTCTGCCCTGCCACGCTCCGGGGGAACTCCCGGTGGGCCTGATGGTCTGGCACGGGGCCTTGCGGGACGACACCGTGCTCAATGTGGGCCTGCAGATCGAACAAACACTACAAAAATAATAGCTACTCGCGCTTTACCATCAGGCGCAAGAGGCCAAAAACACCCAAATTTCATGAAGATTGCCATCGTGGGCGCCGGGATTGTCGGCGTCACCACCGCGTACGAGCTGGCCAGCGACGGCCACGAAGTCACCGTTTTTGAACAACGCAGCGCCGCCGCCGAAGAAGCCAGCTTTGCCACGGCCGGCCTGCTCGCCCCCCACCTGCTCACCCCCTGGGCCGTGCCCGGATTCGGTCACGCCCTGCGGCTGATGGGGCCACACGCCACGCTGCGGCTGTCTGGCGGGCTGAGCCGCGCCAACTGGGCCTGGCTCAGCCGCTGGCGCAGCGCCACACACGCCAGCAGCGCCCCAGCGGCCGCGCTGGAGCGCCTGGCGCAATACAGCCAAAGCCGCCTGCAGGCCCTGGCCCAGCGGCACGAACTCGACTTTGAGGCCAGCCAAGGGCGCCTGGTGCTGCTGCGCACAGAACAGGAACGCGCCCAGCTCCAGCCCGCGCTGCAGGTGCTGCGCGACAGCGGCGTGGCCTTGCGCGAAGTGGATGCCGACATCGCGCGCCAGATCGAGCCCGGCCTGTCGCCCGAAGCGCCGCTGGCCGGTGCCATCCACCTGCCCGATGCCCGCGCAGGCAACTGCCGCTTGTTTGCGCAGCTGCTGCGCCAGGGCACACAGGGCTCGGGCGTGCACTTCGCCTTCAACACCCGCATCGATCGCATCGGGACCACCCCGGTCGGCGTGGTGGTGCAGGGCGAGAGCGACTTGCGGCGTTTTGACGCCGTGGTGCTGTGCGCCGGCACCGCCTCGGCCGCGCTGCTGCCAGCGCTGGGTATGCGCCTGCCCATGGCGGCGGTGTATGGCTACTCCGTCAGCGCCCCGCTGCGCGAATCCACCCACGCCCCCCAGGCCAGTGTGGTGGACGCCGCCCAGCAGATCTCCATCACGCGACTGGGACAGCGTGTGCGCATTGCGGGCGGCGCCGAACTGGCAGGTGCCGACGCCGAGCACCACGCCGCCACCTTGCAGCGCCTGTACCGCACGCTCAACGACTGGTTCCCGGGGGGTGCACAGCTTTCGTCCGGCGTGCAGGTCTGGCGCGGCGCGCGCCCCCTGCTGCCCGACGGCGCCCCAGTGGTGGGCGCCAGCGGCGTGCCCGGCCTGTGGCTCAACACCGGCCACGGCGCCGGGGGCTGGGCCCTGGCCTGTGGCAGCGCGCGGGCCCTGGCGGACCTGATGGCACAGCGCGTGCCCGAGGTGCCGCTGGACGGCCTGGGCATGCGGCCGTTCTGACGCAGGTGCGTTGTCGCCCCCGGGGTGGCGACGCACAATGGCAGGCGCACGGCATGGCGCCGTGCAGCACCTGCCGCCACCATGCACCGCATCACCCCCCACCAACCCCACCCGCTGTTCCACACCGCTGCCACCCGCCGCATCGAGCAGGCGGCGGCCGCCACCCTGCCCGCGCACACCCTGATGCAGCGCGCGGGCCTGGCCGTAGGGCAGCTGGCCCAGGCCCTGGCGCCCCACGCGCGCACGGTCTGGATTGCCTGCGGCCCCGGCAACAACGGCGGCGACGGGCTGGAGGCCGCCATGCACCTGCAGCGCCAAGGCCGCAACGTGGTGGTGACGTGGCTAGGCCACCCTGACAAGGCCCCGCCGGACGCCAAGGCGTCATGGCAACGCGCGCAGGCGGCTGGCGTGGTATGGACCGACGCCCCGCCCGCCGACCTGGGCCCGCAGGACCTGCGCATTGACGCGCTGCTGGGCATTGGCGTGTCTTCATCGCCCCACGCCCCCATCCGCGTGCCCGATGCGCGGCTGCTGGCCTGCCTACACGCCCTGCAACACAGCCCGGCGCCCGTGCTGGCGGTGGACCTGCCCAGCGGGCTGGATGCCAACACCGGCCAGTTCGCAGCGGGCTTTGCACCCCAGACTGCGCCACACCACCATGCCCACATGGCCCGCAGCCCCCACACACCAGGCCCGGCACGCCACACGCTGAGTTTGCTCACCCTCAAGCCCGGCCTGTTCACCGCCGCCGGGCGCGACGCTGCGGGCCAGGTGTGGTGGGACGACCTGGGCACCCACCCCGGGCATGAGGCACCCACGGCCTGGCTCTGCGGCCCGCCATTGCCAGCGCCACGCGCCCATGCCAGCCACAAGGGCAGCTTTGGCGACGTGGCCGTGGTGGGTGGCGAGGGCTTGGCAGCACGCGGCATGGGCATGGCGGGTGCGGCGCTGCTGGCCGCGTCGGCCGCCCTGCACAGCGGCGCGGGCCGGGTGCTGGTGGCACTGCTCGACAACGGATACCAGCAGCTCGATGTGCAGCAGCCCGAGCTGATGTTCCGCCGCTTCGATGCGCTGGCACTGGAGCAGCTCACCGTGGTCTGCGGCTGCGGCGGCGGCCAGGCCATTGCCGCCGTGCTGCCCAAGGTCATCACCCGCGCGGCCCGCCTGGTGCTGGATGCCGACGCGCTCAACACCATCGCCACCGAAGCCGCCTTGCACGCACTGGTGGTGGCACGGGGCCAGCATGGACAACCCACGGTCATCACCCCCCACCCGCTGGAGGCCGCGCGCCTGCTGGGCCTGACCACCGCCGAAGTCCAGGCCGACCGGCTGGAGGCCGCGCAACAACTCGCTGACCAATTCAACTGCGTGGCTGTGCTCAAGGGTTCGGGCACCGTGATTGCCGCCCCCGACCGCGTCCCCGCCATCAACCCCACCGGCAATGCGCGGCTGGCCACGGCGGGCACGGGCGATGTGCTGGCGGGCATGGTGGGCGCGCACCTGGCCGCCGGTGCCAGCGCCCTGCGCGCTGCGAGCGAAGCGGTGTACCAGCACGGCCAGGCGGCGGATGCGTGGCCAGCGGGCCGGGCCCTCACCGCCAGTGCGCTGGCACGGTGTGTGGGCGGGTGATGGGAGTCAATCCAACAGCGTGACCTGCTTGAGCGGCTTGAGCACACTCGACGGCGTCATGCCAAAGGTCTGGCGGAACATGCGGCTGAAATGCGCCGAGTCCGCAAAGTCCCCATGCAGCGCCGCATCCGTCAGGCGCGGGCTGACCGCCAGCCCCGCCATGGCCAGCCGCACCTGCGACCACACGCGGTAGCTGCGCAGGCTCACGCCCATTTCGGCGCGGAACAAATGGTTGAAGCGCGAGGCCGACAGCTGCACGCCGGACGCCAACCCAGCCCGCGCCAGGCGCCCCTGCTCCTGCTGCGGGCGGCGCAGGGCGTGCAGGCTGTGGGCCACGCGCGGGTCCAGCGGGGGCGCCGCCTGCAGCAGGTGGCGGTGCAGCAGGGCCGGTAGATCGAAGGCGCGCAGATGGTCTTCCATGGCCGCACGCGCCCCCACCGGCGCCGCCACATCCAGCAGCACGCCACCCTGCCGCTGGAACACGCTGCGCAGGCTGCGCGCCTCTGGCGAATCCGGTTCCAGGTACACCAGCGCCACCACTTCGCCACAGGGGTCGAACAGATGCTCCACCCCGGCATCCACCAGCGCGCTGTGACAGGTTTCCACCAGCCCTGCACCCCAATGCAAAGCAAACCGGCCCGAGAGCCCCATCAGCAGCACGGGCGACGCATGGCAATGCCAGCCCGTGGCCGGGATCTCGCCCACATACAGCGCGCGGTCAGCGCCCAGCGTCAGGGTGTTCGTGCGCTGCGGCATAGCCCAAACCTACAAGTCTTGCGGCACGGTTCTCGGTAGCCTTGCACGGCGCTCGCGAGCCCCAGCGCAGCGCCACGGTACCCCTTTGTTTTTTTGGAGACTGGTTCTTGAAACGCATTGCCTTCTTTTCTGTTGCCGCCGCACTCGCCCTGGGCGGCGTGGGCCTCTACTACGGCGCCCCGTCGCTGCTGAAGGAGCCCCTGCTCCACCTCAACCGCAGCCTCTCGGGCATGGAAGAAAAAACCACCACCGCGGCGCTGCACACCATCCACTACCTGGACAGCGGGGCGCCCTCCCAGCCGGCGCCCACAAACCCAGACACTACGCCCCTGGTGCTGCTGCACGGCATTTTTGCGGAGAAGGACCATTGGGTGGATTTTGCGCGCCCCCTCACCGCCCAGTACCGGGTGGTTGCCCCAGACTTCCCCGGTTTTGGCGAGAGCACGCGGCTGGACGACCAGCCCTATGACTACGCCGCGCACACCCAGCGCCTGGGCGCGCTGCTGGACGCCCTGGGCATCGAAAAAGCCCACCTCGCGGGCAACTCCATGGGCGGCACCATCGCCGCGCTGTTTGCGCTGCAACACCCCGAGCACGTGGCCAGCGTGGCCTTCATCGGCGCGCCCCATGGCATCCACTCGCCCAAGCCCAGCACCATGGACCGCCTCATCGACGCCGGGCAGCGCCCGCTGGTCGCCCACGACGCCGCCACCTTCAGCGCCATGATGGATCTGGTGTTTGAAAAGCGCCCCTTTCTGCCCTACCCCATCCTGCACGCCACCGAGCAGGCGGCGCTGGGCAACGCTGCGTCGAACACCCGCCTGTGGGATGCCCAGCTCAAGGACCGCTACCTGCTGGAGCAACGGCTGGGCGGCCTGCAGCAGCACCCCGTGCTCGCGCTGTGGGGCGACAGCGACCGCGTGTTCGACCGCTCGGGCCTGTTGCCCTTGCAAAAGCTGTTGCCCCAGGCACAGCTGGAAGCCCTGCCCGGTGTCGGCCACCTGCCCATGATGGAAGCGCCCGCCGACACGGCGCAGCGGTATGCGCGTTTTCTGGAGGGCCTTGCCCCGTCCAGCGCGCTGGCATCCCAGAAAATCCAATAAAAATAGCCGCTACCGCCCGTCTATCAAGCGGTAGCAGCTATCAATTAATGAGCAATCTGATGCAACCACCAGCGCCCAGGGGTTCGTGAGCGGTCAGCCCCGGCGCGGCTTGCGCGCCTTGCCCTTGCTGGACTTGCCCGCCACCGCTTTCTTGACCGAAGCCTTCAGCGACTGTATGGGCGAACGCGCCGCACGCTCGCGGGTCAGGCCCGCCTTTTCGGTGGCCGACATCGCAGCGCCTTTGTCTGCCTTGCGGCCGCCTGAGCGGCCACTGGCTTTGCGCGCGCCACCGCCTGCCCCGTCAGCGCCAACGCCCTTGTCCTTGAGAGCGCGGCCCAGCAGCTCTTCGCCCTCACGCACCAGGCGGAAGTCGATCTTGCGGCCGTCCAGATCGACGCGGCTCACCTGCACCCGCACGCGGGCGCCGATGGCATAACGAATGCCGGTGCGCTCGCCGCGCAGCTCCTGGCGCGCTTCGTCGAACTTGAAGTATTCGCCGCCCAGCTCGGTGATGTGCACCAGGCCTTCGACGTACATCGCGTCCAGCGTCACGAAGATGCCGAAGCTGGTCGCAGCACTGACCACGCCGCTGTATTCCTCGCCCAGGTGCTCGCGCATGTACTTGCACTTGAGCCAGGCTTCCACGTCGCGGCTGGCCTCGTCGGCGCGGCGTTCGTTGGCACTGCAGTGCAGGCCGGCGGCCTCCCAGGCCTGGGTCTCACGGCTGGGCGGCTTCACGTCCTTGCGCGGCTTGGTGCCAGGCGCGGCCACGCGCGCAGCCAAGCGCTTGGCCAGCTTGGCATGCGCCTCGCCCGGTGTGGGCAGCGCGGGCAGCTTGTACTGCGTCTTGTTCAGGATGGCCTTGATGACCCGGTGCACCAGCAGGTCGGGGTAGCGACGGATGGGACTGGTGAAGTGGGTATACGCATCGAACGCCAAGCCAAAGTGCCCGCTGTTGGTGGGCGTGTAGATGGCCTGCTGCATGGAGCGCAGCAGCATGGTGTGGATCTGCTGCGCGTCGGGCCGGTCTTTGGTGGCCGTGGCAATCGCCTGGAAGTCGCCCGGCTTGGGGTCGTCGCCAATGCTCATGCCCACGGCCATGGCCTTGAGGTAGTTGCGCAGGATCTCCTGCTTCTCGGGCGTGGGGCCTTCGTGCACACGGAACAGGCCGGGCTGGCCGCCCTGCGCGATGAAGTCAGCGCTGCACACGTTGGCGGCCAGCATGGCCTCTTCGATGAGCTTGTGCGCATCGTTGCGGGTGCGCGGCACGATCTTCTCGATGCGGCCGTTTTCGTCGCAGACGATTTGCGTCTCCGTCGTTTCAAAGTCCACCGCGCCGCGCGCCTGGCGTGCAATGAGCAGCGCGCGGTACACGTCGTGCAGGTTGAGCAGGTCCTTGACGCGGTCCTTGCGCTTGCTGGCCTCCGGGCCGCGCGTGTTGGCCAGGATGGCCGCGACTTCGGTGTATGTGAAGCGTGCGTGGCTGTGCATCACGGCCGGGTAGAACTGGTACGCATGCACCTCGCCCTTGGCCGTGACCAGCATGTCGCAAACCATGCACAGGCGTTCCACGTCGGGATTCAGGGAACAGAGCCCGTTGCTGAGCTTCTCCGGCAGCATGGGGATCACGCGGCGCGGGAAGTACACGCTGGTGGCGCGGTCGTACGCATCGATGTCGATGGCACTGCCGGTCTCCACGTAGTGGCTCACGTCGGCAATGGCCACCAGCAGGCGCCAGCCCTTGCTGCGGCCCACCTTGGCGGGCTCGCAGTACACGGCATCGTCGAAGTCGCGCGCGTCTTCGCCGTCGATGGTGACCAGGGGCACGTCGGTCAGGTCCACGCGGCGCTTCTTGTCTTGCGCGCGCACCTTGTCGGGCAGCTCCTTGGCCTGGGCCAGGCACTCGGCCGAGAACTCGTGCGGCACGCCGTACTTGCGCACGGCGATCTCGATCTCCATGCCGGGGTCGTCCACCTCGCCCAGCACTTCGGTGATGCGGCCCACGGGCTGGCCGAACAGTGCTGGCGGCTCGGTCAGTTCAACGACGACGACCTGCCCAGGTTTCGCGGCGCCCGTAGCGCCCTTGGGGATCAATACATCCTGGCCGTAGCGCTTGTCTTCTGGCGCCACCAGCCACACGCCGCTCTCCTGCAGCAGTCGGCCGATGATGGGCTGGGGCGGGCGTTCGATGATTTCAGCCACGCGGCCTTCGGGGCGGCCACGGCGATCCTGGCGCACGATGCGCACGCGCACACGGTCCTTGTGCAGCACGGCGCGCATTTCGTTGGGGGGAATAAAGATGTCGCCTTCGCCATCGTCGCGGATGACAAAACCGTGTCCATCACGGTGCCCCTGCACGCTGCCTTCAATTTCCTGAGACAAATGCGCAACGGGTTGCGCGCCGGGGGTGGTTTTTTTGTTATACAATCTGAGTCTTTCCTGAAATGCCCAGGTGGCGGAATTGGTAGACGCACTAGTTTCAGGTACTAGCGAGTAACATCGTGGAGGTTCGAGTCCTCTCCTGGGCACCAAGTTTAACGAGAACCGGAGACGGTTTTCAAAATATCAAAGCCGCTGCACACACAGCGGCTTTTTTATTTTTCAAACGACCTGCGCACGCTAACCACATGCGCGCATCAGGCAGGCCGCACCGACCGAACCCACCGCCGCCTCGTGCACACACCATCCGGCCACCACGCTGCACGATGGCCAAAGGCTGCCGCGCACAATTTTCAGAAAAATGAGCAATTTGGCTGGAGCCCCAAAAAAACGCTATATAATTCGAAGCTGATCTGAAAGCCCAGGTGGCGGAATTGGTAGACGCACTAGTTTCAGGTACTAGCGAGTAACATCGTGGAGGTTCGAGTCCTCTCCTGGGCACCAAATACGAAGCCTGCAAGTTGCAAAACTTGCAGGCTTTTTCTTTGCCTGTCTCGCCCCAAAAACACGCTTGAGCCTCGGCCCCGATGTGCTCAACTCACAAGACGCGGATCACACAGGATCTTCGGCTCTTGAGCCATCCCGGTGGTCACCGCATTGCCAGCCCCGCCCCATCGCCTGCGCCAGTCGTGTCGGCTTCGCAAAGAAGGCAACCAGCCGTAACAGCCTGCCTGTGGCGCCCAGATATCGCTCTTGTCTTACAGACGGAACTGCGGCACCTTGTTGAAATCCTATCCGGCAGCCATTGAGGCTGTCTGGGCGGTCATTGAGACGCCCACCCCTTTTTTGTCTCTTGATGACGAGGACTTCATCATGAAACGCCATCCCCTCCCACCTGGCACACGCGCCGTTGCAGCCTTTCTGGGCACCGTGGTGCTGGCCGTGCTGGCGGCAGTCACCGTGCTGATGCCCGACGTGGCCGTGCAGTCGGTGGATTCGATGCTGCACCTGCCTGCCGGGCTGGACGAAATTTTGTCCAGCGGCTTTGTGAGCCACTGAGCCACCAAACCCCTTGCGACTTGGGTATCGCGCCCGACGCGCGGGCGTGTGGGTCAAAACAGCAACACCGTAGCAAAAACGATAGCATCAGAGTACCATTCGGCGCTGCACACCTTGATTTTTGGGTGGCATTCAGGAATGGAGGACGATCGTGAACCCACGTTTTCGAATCCCTGCAGACATTCTTCGCTCACTTTTCACCGCCCATCCTTGGGCAGCCCTGGCGCTCTTGGGCGTGCTTGCAGGCTGCTCCAGCCCCCGCGATGGCGCCCTGGAGGAATTCTCGCGATGGCATGACAACGCGCAGGCCCAGGCCCAGGCGGGTGCGCTCAGCTGGAGCGAGCTGTACAAACAAAGCTTTGACCGACTCACGGCCCTGCCACCGTCGCTGCAGCAAGACACGCGGCTGGAAAACACGGTGCTGCTGCTGTCCATGGCGCGCAAGTTCGAAGCCAACGAGATCAGCGCCCAGCAATTTGCCGCAGAGCGCAGCGACATCGAAAGCCAGCTCCAGGCGCGCCTGCGCTGAACCAGCGCGCCGCCGCCTACTTCACCCGGGCCGCGCCCTGCTCCACGATGCCCACACGGCGGCGCAGTGCGGCGGCGGCTTCTGCATCCCCGGCTGCCTCGGCCCGCTGCACCTGAAGTAACAACCAGGCCAGCAGCGGCCTGCGCCAGCCTTGGGCGGATGCCGTGTCTGTTGCGGCGGCCATCACAGCGGGGCTGGCGCGCCCGGTCTGGAACAACACCCCGGCAGCCACCAGACGCGAGAGCGGATCTTCGATGC
This sequence comes from Acidovorax sp. GW101-3H11, assembly GCF_001633105.1. Classification (GTDB taxonomy): domain Bacteria; phylum Pseudomonadota; class Gammaproteobacteria; order Burkholderiales; family Burkholderiaceae_C; genus Acidovorax. The sequence goes on along the minus strand of NZ_LUKZ01000003.1, from coordinate 93,704 downwards.
CCGCCAGCGTGGCGGCGTCACCCGAGGCGGCCACCTTGCGCTGCGCCTCGGGCAACAAAGGCAGCTGTTGTGGCGACACCCGGCCGGCCAGATAGTCGGCATACGCCCACTCGGGCGCAGCAGCATCCGGGCGCAGCGCTTCAAACCGGTCACATGGCGCCACCACCAGGCTGGCCACCTGCGCAGCGCAGCGCATCAGCTCCAGCCGCGCCACCAAATCAGCACGGCCGGTGCGGGCCACTTCGGCGCGGGCCCGGTCCCACTCCAGTTGCTCGACGCGCGCATTGCCCGACAGATAGGCCTCGGTGGCCTTGGTGGCGGCTGCCTGGGCGTTCATCTGCCAGTCGGGCACCGGGGGTTTGCTGGAGCAGGCCACCAGCAACAAGGCGCAGCTGACAACAGCGAACCGCACCGGCGCCCGCAGACGGGGCATGGCGAATGGCTTCATGGCAGTTTCAGCTCCGTGTCGCGCGCAAAAGGCCATTTGCGGTTGATCTCGTTGACCAGGCTCTCCACCTTGCGCAGGTTGCTTTCCACCTCGGCACGCAAAGCCCCGAGGTCGTTGGTGGCCTCGCGGGCGTTGGCGCCAACGGCCTGGGCTTCGGCCAGCACGGCGTCCACCTTTTTGACGCTGGCGCGGGTGTCGGCCAGAAGGCCATTGAGCTGCGCCACGGCCGCGCGCACTTCGGGCACCAGCGCGTCCTTGCTGCCGTCGCTGCCCAGCACCTGCCGGTCGGCCCGCGCGGCCATGCCATCGAGCCGCGCCAGCAGCGTGTTGGTGCGCTCCAGCGTGGCGATGATTTTTTTAGCATCAGTCTCGTTGCCCATCAGCACACCCAGCGCGCCCCCGGGGCCGTTGAGGCGATCGGTGAGGGTTTTCACATTGGCGAGGCTGCTGCCCAGCGCGGCGTCCGGCGAGGTCAGCGCATTGAGGTTGGTGAGCAACTCGCGCGCGGTGGCCATGAGCTGGGGGATCTCGGCCGTGGCATCGCCGCGCAGCACGGGGCGCACGGCGCCGTCGGGCAGCGGGTCGTCGGTGAGGATGCCGGAGTACGCCCGGATGTTGGTGCCGCCCACCAGCCCCCGCACCAGCGTGAACACGCTGGATGCACGCAGCCAGTGCGCGTCCTTGCGGGGTACATCGATCAGGATGCGGGCATTGCCGCTGTCGGCCAGTTCGATGCGGCGCACCCGGCCGATGGGGAAGCCCGAGAACGTCATGTCCATGCCTACCACCACGCCTTCGGAATCGTCGGCCGTGAGGACCAGGGTCTGGGTGGGCTCGAACGCCCCCCGCGCATACAGCAGGTACAGGCCCGAGCCCACGATGAGCGCCAATGTGAACAGCAGCAGCGCGGCAGCCTTCAGCTCCAGGTGGGCCACGGGGCGCAGGGTTTCGACGGGTGGCACACCATCGGCTGCGGTGGGGGGCGTGGGGATGGGGTCGTTCATCGATGCGGGTAGAGCAAACCAGTCAGTAATAGTTGCCCATGAGCGAGGCGGTCTCGATCAGCAGCAGCACGGCAAACATGCGGGCCAGGCCGCCCAGCTCCGAGTCGGGCTGGGTGTGCTCGCCGCTGTCGTACAGGCCTGCGGCCATGGGGATCAGCGCCACGGCCAGGCTGAAGAACAGGGTCTTGAGCACAAACACCATGGTCACGCTGGGCGAGAACACCTGGCCAAACATGCGCGTGTAGCCAGACAGCCCGGCCATGTTGAAACCATACACGCCCAGGTAGGCCAGCACCAGCGCCACCACGCAGCTGAGCGCAGCCAGCGTGACGCAGGCAAACACCCCGGCAATCACACGCGGCAGCAGCTCGATGCGCACCGGGTCGGAGCCCTGGCTGCGCAGCGCATCAAACCACCCCGCCTGCCGCAGGCGCGACAGCTGGGCGCCATTGGGGATGGTGCAGCGCATGGCCACAAACAGGGCTGCGGTGAGCGGGATCAGCTCCAGCACCAGCACGCGGATCACCATCTCCAGCGCGTAGCGCGACAGCCCGTAGCTCAGCGCCGTGACCACCACGATGCGCGTGAGCACCAGGCTGATGAGCGCCGCCAGCACCGTAAAGCCCAGCAGCACCGGCGCCGTATCCAGGTACAGGTGCCGGGCCAGTGCGCGGCGTGTGCCCTTGCCGTAGCTGGACGGCGACAACACCAGCACCAGCACCACGGCGCCCAGATACAGAATGCGCCACCAGGCCACCGCCCAGCGCCGCGCCGTGTTCCACACACGTTCGGGCAGGGAGAGGCCGGGCAGGCGCGAGATCATGGCCGAATCATAGCGGCGGCTTGCGGGTGGGCGCATGGCACGCCTGCAGGCACAGGGATACAAGCTTTTTTGGGCTCTCCCGCCTGATGGTCATGCCTTTATAGCTACCAAAATAATAGCAAACCACATCACCAGGAAACATGCCCTCACACATGGCGCTTGCCCAGGCCTGCCGGGGTGGGCAGGGCCGCCTGCTGCGCATCGGCGCGCTCGTGCAGGGCTTCGATGATGTGGCAGGTGGCGTCCGAGCCGTCGCAGCGGCTGCGCAGCGCGAGCAGGTCGGATTCCAGCGCCTGCAGCTCGGCCAGGCGGGTGCGCACATGCTGCAGGTGGGCATCCAGCGTGTCGCGCGCGGCGTCGCAATCGGCCTTGCGGCCCCAGTCCAGCGCCAGCAGGGTTCGCACTTCGTCCAGCGACATGTCCATGGCCCGGCACAGGCGGATGAAGCGCAGCTGGTGCACATCGGCGCCGCTGTACAGGCGGTAGCTGTTGCCCTCGCGTGCACCGGGGGGGAGGAGACCCTCTTTTTCGTAGTAGCGGATGTTGGCGGCCGACACCCCGGACTGCTGGGCGGCCTCGCCGATGCGGAACTGCGCGGTATTGGGGTGCATGGGCTTGACCTTCAAGTGACTTCAAGGTTTCCAATCATGCCATCGACCTCAAAAACTGCCAGGAGAAGAAACCCATGTCTGCCCATTGCCATCACGACCACCATGACCACAGCGCCCCTGGCCACAGCCATGGCGCGCCCGCTGGCGCGGACCCGCGCTACCGCCGCATCCTGTGGATTGCGCTCATCGTCAACGCCGCGATGTTTGTGCTGGAGCTGGGCGCGGGTCTGCGCTCGGGCTCGGCCTCGCTGCTGGCAGATGCCATCGATTTTCTGGGCGACGCGGCCAACTACGGCCTGTCGCTGTGGGTGTTGGCCATGGCCCTCCGCTGGCGCGCCCGCGCTGCCCTGGTCAAGGGCGCCAGCATGCTGGCCTTTGGCGTGTTTGTGATCGGCCGCGTGGCCTGGGGCGCGTGGCAGGGCATTCCGCCCGAGCCCTTCACCATGGGCAGCGTGGGCCTGCTGGCGCTGGCCGCCAACCTGGGCGTGGCGGCGCTGCTGTATGCGTATCGCGAGGGCGACGCCAACATGCGCGGCGTGTGGCTGTGCACCCGCAACGACGCGCTGGGCAACCTGGCCGTGATGGGCGCGGCCCTGGGCGTGCTGGGTACAGGCACCGTGTGGCCCGACCTGGTGGTGGCCGCCATCATGGCGGGCCTGGCCATCAGCGGGGGCTGGAGCGTGGTCCGCCATGCCCGGCAGGAGCTGGCCAGCACTGCCGCAGGCGCACCACTGCAGGGGCACTGAGCCATGCGCGTGCACCTGTCCACCCCTTGAATGCGCCGCCCGACTGGGTGGCGGCGCAGCTGCAAAGCACCGCCGTGTTCCGCCACATCACCGCGCCGCTGGTACGGTTCAAGCGCCCGGGCGGCACGCCCTGGCCCGCCCACTGGTCCCCCGGCGACCTGCGCGTGCAGATGTGGCTGCTGGGCCTGCTGCCCATGGGCCCGCAAACCGTGCGCATCTCCATCGAGGCGCCCGCGCAGGCCGGTGGCTGGCCCACGCTGCGCGACAACGGCGAGGGTGCGCTGATGCGGCGCTGGGACCACCGCATCACCCTGCAGGCGCTGCCCGACGGCCGCACGCTGTACACCGACGACATCGAGGTTGTGGCCCGCCACCTGCCCTGGTTGATGACACCGCTGAGCGCGGCCTTTGCCCAGCTGTTTTACCGGCACCGCCAGCGGCGCTGGCGCCAGCTGGCCGCACAGCGCGGGGCAAGCGCCACCACCCCGCCCTGGCAGCAACAGGCCGCGTTCGACCACCTGCTCGCCGCCTTCGCCCGCGATGCAGGTGCACCACCCACGACGCGCTGGCACTGGCTGGAGGCCGCCCATGTGCTAGGGCAGACCACGCTGTCGCTGCACTGGCGCTCGCACACCGCCATGCTGCGCTATGCACTGCAGCTGCGCGACCCGCGCGAGGCGGCGGGCCAGTTGCTGCGGCTGGCGCTGGTGCCGCTGGGCCATGCGCTGGCACGGCTGCCCATGGGCAACATCGGCCGCGCGCGGGTGAGTGCGTTCGCGCCCATGGCGCCCCGGCCGGAGATCACCCAGCTGATCGACGAAGCGCTGGCCGCCACGGCAGTTGGTGAAAATTTGGATAAAAAGTGGCCTCTGCGCACGACCAGCTTGCCAAAGCAGCTATCAAATGAGGAGTAAACCCGTGCCACAACGGGGCCCCCACCCCACCGCGATCAGCGCCCGGCACGGCGCCAGAACTTGACGCGCGACAAGCCAGGCATGGGGCTTGCGTGCTCCAATTCGGCGCACGCACTCCTCCAGCCTTTCCTTATTGCCCATGTCCAGCTCCCCCGCAGCCCCTGCCCCGTCCACCCCCGCCGCACCGGTGGTGGTGCCCCACAGCCTCACGGAAGACGCCGTGGCCATCTTCACCGGGGTGCTGCTGATTTCGGTGGGGGTGGCGTTTTTCACCAGCGCGGGGTTGCTCACCGGGGGCACGGCGGGGCTGGCGTTTTTGCTGCACTACGCCACGGGCATCGGCTTCGGCAAGATCTTCTTTGTGCTCAACCTGCCGTTTTACTGGCTCGCGCTGCGCAAGCTGGGGCGGGCGTTCACCGTCAAGACCTTCATCGCGGTGCTGCTGCTGTCGCTGCTGACCGAGCTGCAGTCGCAGTTCCTGCAGTTTGCGCAACTGCAGCCGCTGTATGCGGCCATTGCGGGCGGGCTGATCACGGGCACGGGCTTCCTCGTGCTGTTCCGCCACCGCTGCAGCCTGGGCGGTGTGGGCATTGCCGCGCTGTACCTGCAAGACCGCTACGGCTGGCGCGCGGGCAAGGTGCAGATGGCTGTGGACTGCTGCATCGTGCTGCTGGCGCTGTGGACGGTGGAGCCCCTGCGCGTGGCCTGGTCCATTGCGGGCGCCGTGGCGCTCAACCTGGTGCTGGCCATGAACCACCGGCCGGGGCGCTACATGGCGGTGTAGCCCCGGGCCAAGGGCGGTTGAGCGCTCTACAAAAACACGCCTTTTACGTTGACACCTGCCAGCCCAGCCCGCTGTGCAGGCGCTGCTCCAGCACCTCGATGGGCACGGGGCGGCTGAACAGGTAGCCCTGCCACAGCGTGCAGCCATGCTGCTCGAGAAACGCGCGCTGCGCCTCGGTCTCCACGCCCTCGGCAATCACGTCAATGCCCAGACTCTGCGCCATGCCGATGATGGTCTGCACGATGAGAGCATCCGTGTGCTGGATGCCGATGTTGCGCACAAAACTCTGGTCGATCTTGAGCTGGTCGAGCGGCAGCCGCGTGAGGTAGGACAGGGACGACTGCCCCGTGCCGAAGTCGTCCATCGAAAACCCCAGGCCCAGCGCACGCAGGGTATTCATCTTGGCGATGGTGTCGTCCACGTTGTCCAGCGCCAGGCTTTCGGTCAGCTCCAGCTTCAGGCGGTCGGGCCGCGCGCCGGTCTGGCGCAGCACCGTCACCACCTGCTCGATGAAGTCGTCCTGGTGGAACTGGCGCGCGCTCACGTTCACGGCCAGTTGCAGCTCGGCAGTGGCGGGGTGGTCCTGCCAGCGGCGCAGCTGCGTGCAGGCGGTCTGCAGCACCCACAGGCCCATGGGCAGGATCAGGCCGGTTTCTTCGGCCAGGGGGATGAACTCGAACGGCGACACCATGCCGCGCGTGGGGTGGTTCCAGCGGATCAGCGCCTCGGCCCCCACCACGCGGGTGCCGCAACCCACCTGGGTCTGGTAGTGCAGCGTGAACTGGCCCTGCTCCACGGCCGTGCGCAGGTCGTTCTCCAGCGTTGCGCGGGCCGTGACGGCGGCCTGCATGCGCGGGTCGAAAAAGCGGATGCTATTGCGCCCGGCGGTCTTGGCCGCATACATGGCCAGGTCTGCGTGTTTGACCACATCCTCCACCGTCTGCCCCTGGCCCCGAAACAGCACCGCGCCCACGCTGGTGGTGCTGTGCACATGGTGCGATGCCAGCTGGTACGGCTGGTTGAGCGCGGCCAGTATCTTCTCGCCCACGGTCTGCGCCTGCTCGGCCGCATCGGTGGCCTGGGCGCCCAGGTCTTCCAGCAGCACCAGAAATTCATCACCGCCCAGGCGCGCCACGGTGTCGCCTTCACGCACACAGCGGGTCAGGCGCTCGGCCACCTGCTGCAGCAGCACGTCGCCCATATCGTGGCCCAGGGTGTCGTTCAGGGTCTTGAAGTGGTCCAGGTCCAGGCATAACAGGGCCCCTTGCAGACCGGCGCGGGCGCTGGTGGCAAACGCCTGCTGCAGCCGGTCCATCATCAGGCGGCGGTTGGGCAGGTGCGTGAGCGGATCGTAGAACGCCAGGTGCTCGATCTCGCGCGCGGCGGCGGCGCGCTGGGTGATGTCGCTGAGCGTGGCCACGTAATGGGTCAGCGCCCCGTGGCGGTCCGTCACGGCGGTGATGGCCATGGAGTGCAGGTTCACCTCGCCGCTCTTGCAGCGGTTCCACAGCTCGCCCTTCCACTCGCCCGCACTGGCCAGGCTGGCCCACATGGCGTCGAAGAAGGCTTTGTCGTGGTGGCCCGAGGCCAGCAGGCGGGTGGGCTGGCCCACCACCTCGTTGGCGCTGTAGCCGGTGATGCGGCTGAAGGCGCGGTTGGTGCGCAGGATGCGGGTGTCGGCATCGGTGACGACCATGCCCTCCTGCGACTCGAACGCGATGGCGGCAATGCGCAGTTCGTTTTCGTCGCGCTTGCGGGCGGTGATGTCCTTGCCCACGCCCCGGTAGCCACAAAACATGCCGTCTGCATCGAACACCGGCGTGCCGCTGATGGACACCCAGTATGAGTGGCCCTGCCGGTCGTGGCGCTCGAACTCGAAGTCGCGGAACTCCTGGTGGCGCTCCAGCAGCGCGCGGTGCTCTTCCCACAGCGCATCGCTCATGCCCGGCGCGGCCAGCTCCCAGCGCGTCTTGCCCATGTGCAGCGCGGCCTCCTGCACCAGCCGGTCATCGGCGCGGCCTTCCACATGCGTGAGGCGAAACTGCGCATCCTGCTCCCAGTACCAGTCGGACGACAGCGCCGTGAGGGTGCGAAAACGCGCCTCGTTGTCCTCCAGCTTGCGGCGCACGCGGTAGGACTCGCTCACATCGCTGAACACCAGCACCACGCCCACGATCTGGCCCTGGGGGTTGCGGATGGGGGCAGCGCTGTCGGCGATCTGGTACTCGGCCCCGTGGCGCGCGAGCAAGGTGGTGTGGTTGCTCAGCGCCACCACCTGGCCTTTGTCCATCACCTGCTGCACCGGGTCCACCTGCGGTTCGCGCGTGCCGGCGTTGACGATGCGGAACACATCGGCCAGTGGCTGGCCCAGGGCCTGCGCCAGCGGCCAGCCGGTCAAGCGCTCGGCCACCGCATTCATGCGGGTGATGCGGCCCTGCGCATCGGTGGCCACCACGGCGTCGCCGATGGAGTGCAGGGTGATGGCCAGGTTCTCCTCGCTCTGGCGCAGCTCGGCCTCGGCGTTCTGGCGGGTCAGCGCCATGCGGTCGAAGCGGCGGCCCAGCTCGGTCAGCTCCTGCAGCCCCGTGGCGGGCGTGCGCGACACATAACGCCCCTCGGCCAACTCGTCGGTGGCGTGCAGCAGGCGCTGCAGGGGCCGCACCACGCCACGCTGCACGCCCACCTGGGCCACCACCACCGACACCAACAGCCCGGCCAGCAGGAAGGCCATCTCGGTCCACATGCGCTGGTTGGCGGCGGCATACAGGTTCTCCAGCGGCACCGCGAGGCTCATGGTGGCCACGGGTTTGCCGCCCGCTTCGATCAGGGGCTGGAACACCACCAGCTCGGGGGCGCCGTCGGCACGCGTGCGCAGGCGCTGGCCCTGCGGGGTTTGCAGCACCATCGCGCGGAACTCGCCATCGGCAAACGGGGCACCCAGCTCGCTGGCTTCGGGCGGGTAGCGGGCCAGCACGCGGCCATCGGGGTCTGACACCCGTGCCACCGCCCCATCGGGCAGGCCCAGGTCGGTGAGCCGCAGGCTCCACCACTCCAGCGACACCACGGCCACGGCGGCGCCCACCACGTCCTGCGTGCCCGCCGGGATCACCGGGTAGGCAAAGTTGACGCTGGCCACCTGGGCAGCGCGGTCCACCTGAAAGCTGCCCACGGCAAAGTCGCGGCCGGTGATGGTCTGCTGAAAATACGGGCGGTTGGCCACATTGACCGGCGCCTTCAGCGGGCGGGCATTGCACAGCAGATCGCCGTCCGCACGCGGCACACCGATGTTCACGTAGGTGGTGTTGAGCGACAGCACCTCGGCCAGGTAACGACCGCACTCGGGCGCTGCGGGGTCGCGCACCTGCGGCATGGCCGCCAGTTGCTGCAGAAACTGCCGCGTGTTCTGGATCAGGCGCTGCTGGGTGCCCGCCACCGAATGCAGCGTCTGCAGCGCGCGTGCTTCTGCCGCCGCAATCGCGTCGGCGCGGTGGGCCCGGGCCTGGTAGACGACCAGCAGCACCGCTGGCAGCGTGGCCCACAGCACCAGCCAGCGGATGCGCGCGGGCAAGGTGCTCCACATTCCTGCAACCCAGGGGGACATACCGACCTTTCTGTGCAAGACAAGGAAAGAAGGCTGGTGCGCGGGCCCGCCGCACAGGCCACAACCCGTGGGCCGCACCCCGCAGCGGACATGTTTTGTTGCATGTTAGCGCCCACCGCCCTGGCCGTCCTCCCTCGTTTGCCCGGGTCGCCCACCCGGCAGCGCAGCCCCCGGGAGGGAAAGAACCTGCGCCCAGGGGAACCAACCCTTTGCGCGCCGTATCATTCACGGATGCGTCGCGGCCTCTCCCTTTTGCTGATGGTGGTGCTGGTCCTGCGGGGCCTCACCGGCACCGCCATGGCCGCCGGGGTCTTGCCCCCGCTGCAGTCCCCCCCCGCACCGCACAGCCACATCCAGGCTGATACCGCCCGTGCCGCCCCCCACACACCGGCCGAGGCCCATCAGCCCCCCTCTGCCACCCATGGCGCACATGGCGCACATGGCGCACATGGCTCACACCACGGCAGCCCCCCGCCCCCCGAGAGCCCGGCCACAGAGCCCGAAGCCGATCACGATTACCACGATCACGACCACGCCTTGGCGGCCCCTGCCGCCGATGTGACCGCCTGCGATGGCGCCAGCACCGGCTGCGCGGCCCACGACCACCACGCCAGCGCCTGTTCGGCCTGTGACATCTGCCATTCGGCCATGCTGGACGTGCCTGCAGCGCTGACCCCGGCGCACCAGCCTGCCGGCCCCCTGCGCGCCCTGGGCGCCGCGCCATTTGACAGTGCCCCGGCAGCACTGACCATCAAACCCCCCATCGCCTGATCTCCGACGCCCGAAGTGCGTCTGCACCGCCGGTCCGCCCCACCTGGGGCGCACCGGTTGCAGCGCATTGCCTGTTTTTCTCGCTGTCTGGAGATCGCCATGCGCGCCCTTTTTTACCCCCCTTACCGCCCGACCCCACGCCTGCGGCCACCCCGCACCCGACTGGCCTGTCTTGCCCTGCTTGCACCGCTGTTCACCCCTTGGGTCGCGGTGCCCACCGCCTTTGCCCAAAGCCCCCACGCTGCCGCCCTGGCGGCCGCCCCCGGTGCGGCCACGGCGCCACTGATTCATCCCGCACCCCCAACCCCCACCGCCCTGGCCGAGCTGCCCACGGGGCAGGCGTGGCAGGACGCCCACCACGCGGTCGGCCAGTTCCCGCGCGGCCACGCTGACATCGTGGTGTGGGAGAAGCGGCAGGGCACCGCGACCAACCCGCCCTCGTCATCGTCCTCGCCCCACCAGCACAGTGGCGCTGAAGCGGCCCCCGGTGCAGCCCGCAAGCCCATGCCCCCGCACCACCGCAGCCACCACGGCGACCAGCCCATGCACGGGGGCAAGCCATGATTCGCCTGCACCATCGCTTGCCCCTCCTCGCCACAGTCCTGGTGCTGGCGGGCTGCGCCAGCGTGTCGCCCGACGGCCTGCGCGGCGACGTGGCCGCACTCACCCAGGGCCGCACCGGCAGCCCCCACGCCGCTCTGCCCGCCGCCGAGCCCGCCGCCCGCGCCAAGGCGCAGCAGTCCATCGAAGGCTGGCTGGCCCACCCCCTCACGCAGGACGCGGCCGTGCGCATTGCGCTGCTGAACAACCCCGGCCTGCAGGCCCGGCTGGCCGCGCTGGGCGTGGCCGATGCCGAGCGAGTGCAGGCCATCACCCTGCCCAACCCACACCTGAGCCTGGGGCGCTTTGCCAACAGCCACGAGCGCGAGATCGAGCGCACCCTGGCCTTTGGCCTGCTCGAGCTCATCACCCTGCCCTGGCGTGCCGAGCGCCAGGCCGAGCGCCTGCAGATCGCCACGCTGCAAGCCGCGCAGGACGTGGTGCTGCTGGCCGCCGACACGCGCCGAGCCTGGCTGCGCGCCGTGGCGGCCGAACAGGTGGCCGCCACACACGAGCGCATGGTGGAAGCCGCCGAGGCCGGTGCCGAGCTGGCCCGCCGCATGGTGCAGGTGGGCAACTGGAGCCGCCTGCGGCAGGCCCGCGAACAGGCCGCGCTGCAAGAGGCCCGCAGCCAGCACGCCCGCGCCAGGCTGGCCGCCGCCACTGCGCGTGAGGAGCTCCACCGCCGCCTGGGCCTGTGGGGCGCGCAAACGCAATACCAGCTGGCCACCCAGCTGCCACCGCTGCCCGCCCGCGCCCTGCCCGCAGACGGCATCGAAACCACGGCTTTGCGCGAACGGCTGGATGTGCAGGCGGCCCGCCGCCAGCTCGACACCCAGGCCACGCGCCAGGGCTGGAGCCGTGCGGGCGCCGTGTTTGGCGACATCGGCATCGCCTACAACCGCAACACCAGCACCGAACGCGACACAGGGCACACCGATGTGAAACGCGGCTGGGAGCTGGAGCTGCCCCTGCCCCTGTTCGACTGGGGCGGCGCCGCACGCACCCGCGCCCAGGCCGAGGTGGAACAAACCGCCGCCCAGCTGCAGGACACCGCCGTGCGCGCCCGCAGCGAGGTGCGCGCTGCCTGGCTTACCTACCGCACCGCGCTGGACCTGGCGCGCCAGCAGCACAGCGAGGTGGTGCCGCTGCGCCAATTCATCGCAGACGAAACCACGCTGCGCTACAACGGCATGCTGGCCAGTGTGTGGGACATGCTGGCCGAAGCGCGCAACAGCACGCAGGCCGTGGCCAATGCCATCGAAGCGCAGCGCGACTTCTGGCTGGCAGAGACCGACCTGCAACTCGCACTGACGGGCACATCGCCCGGCGCCCTGCAGGGCCTCACCTCGGGCGCCGCCGCCTCCACCACCCCACAAGGCCACTGAACCATGAACCGCCGCAATTTCTTCTCCGGCGCGGCCACGGCCGTGGCCGCCGCTTCCGTCAGCCGCGTGGCCCTGGCCGCGCTGCCCGAGCCCGCGATGCAGTCGAGCGCCGACACCGCGCCGCCGCTGCACCCGCCCACGGGCCGCCCCTACAACCCCGTGGTCACCCTGAACGGCTGGACCGCCCCCTGGCGCATGAATGCCAGCGTCAAAGAGTTCCACCTGGTGGCTGAGCCCGTGGTGCGCGAGGTGGCGCCCGGCTTCATGGTCAACCTATGGGGGTACAACGGCCAGAGCCCCGGCCCCACCATCGAGGTGGTCGAGGGCGATCGCGTGCGCATCTTCGTCACCAACCGCCTGCCCGAGCACACGACCATCCACTGGCACGGCCAGCGCCTGCCCAACGGCATGGACGGCGTAGGCGGGCTCAACCAGCCGGGCATTGCGCCGGGCAAGACCTTTGTCTACGAGTTCGTGGCGCGCCGCCCCGGCACCTTCATGTACCACCCGCATGCCGACGAGATGGTGCAGATGGCCATGGGCATGATGGGCCTGTGGATCACCCACCCCAAGGGCAGCCACCCGCAGATTGCCACCGTGCAGCGCGACTACGCGTTTTTGCTCAACGCCTTCGATGTGGAGCCCGGCAGCATGACCCCCAAGGTCAACACCATGCTGGACCACAACATCTGGTGCTGGAACAGCCGCGTGTTCCCGGCCATCAGCCCGCTGGTGGCGCGCCAGGGCGAGCGCGTGCGCATCCGCGTGGGCAACCTCACCATGACCAACCACCCCATCCATATCCACGGCCATGAGTTCGAGGTGACCGGCACCGACGGCGGCCCCGTGCCGCGCAGCGCGCGCTGGCCCGAGGTGACCACCGATGTGGCCGTGGGCCAGATGCGGCAGATCGAGCTGATTGCCGACGAGCCCGGCGACTGGGCCCTGCACTGCCACAAGAGCCACCACACCATGGGCGCCATGGGGCACGACGTGCCCACCATGATCGGCGTTCAGCATGCAGGCCTGGTCGGCAAGATCCAGAAGATCGTGCCCGACTACATGGTGATGGGCGAGCGCGGTATGGCCGACATGGGTGCCATGGAGATGCCGCTGCCCGACAACACCTTTCCCATGATGACCGGCACCGGCCCCTATGGCCCGCTGGAGATGGGCGGCATGTTCACCACCTTCAAGGTGCGCGCCAGTCAGGCGGCGGGCGACTACCGCGACCCCGGCGACTACACCCAGCCAGCAGGCACGCAGGCCTACGAATGGCAGGGCGCACCCGCCAGCACACCCCGCCCCGCGCGCACCACCACGCCGGGCACCGCCCCCGGCGCCGCCAGCGCCCGCAAACCCGCCACCAGCGGCCACCAGCACTGAGACAGGACACACCATGAATACTATTAAATTGATAGCTGCTTGCGCTTTACTAGCGGGCGGAAACGCCTCTTTTGGCCATGAAAACATGCCCCACACGGCCCGCAACGCCCCGGTGGTGAAGGAACAAAAGCCTTGGGGCATTGCTGGCGACACCCAGGCCGTAGCCCGCACCATCACCATCCGCATGACGGACGACATGCGCTTCACGCCCCGTCACATCGAAGTGCGCGAAGGCGAGACCGTGCGGCTGCGCGCCGAGAACAAGGGCCAGGTGCTGCACGAGATCGTGATCGGTACCAAGCCCGAGCTGGATGCGCACGCCGAGATGATGGCCAAGCACCCCGGCATGGAACACGACGAGCCCTACATGGCCCATGTGGGCGCGGGCAAGAAGGGCGACATCGTGTGGCAGTTCAACCGCGCAGGCCAGTTCGACTTTGCCTGCCTCATCGCGGGCCACTACCAGGCGGGCATGACGGGCACCATCACTGTGCTGCCGCGCAAGCCATGAGCCGCAACCCGACTTTCTGGAGCCCCACCATGACGCAACCCTCTGCCTCCCGCGCCCAGCCCAGCCGCCGCCAATGGCTTGCCACCGCCCTGCCCCTCGCAGGCGCGGGCCTGGCCATCGCCCTGCTGCCCACCGCCCCACGTGCCGCAACACCCACGCCCGTCGAGGTCTGGAAAGACCCCAACTGCGGCTGCTGCCAGGACTGGGTGGACCACATGCAAGCCAACGGCTTTGCCGTGAAAGTGCACGCCACCGGCAACAACGCGGTGCGCGCCCGCCTGGGCCTGCCGCAAACGCTGGGGTCGTGCCACACCGCGCTGGTGGGCGGCTACCTGCTTGAAGGCCATGTGCCCGCCAGTGACGTGCGCAAGCTGCTGCAGCAAAAGCCCAAGGCGCTGGGCCTGGCGGTGCCCGGCATGCCCGTGGGCTCGCCGGGCATGGACGGCGCCGTGTATGGCGACCGGCGCGACCCCTACGACGTGCTGCTGGTGGCGCACGACGGCAGCACGCGCGTGTTCAACAGCTACAACAAGAAGGCATCGACATGAAGATTGCATTCCTCTCCATCCCGCTGGCGGCCAGCCTCGTCCTGCTGGCCGCAGGGCCCGCGCTGGCGCAAGCACCGGCCGCAACCGCATCGGACAGCCACAGCAGCCACCATGCCGCCCCACCCACGCCGCAGGGCGCGGAGTTGAGCGAAGGCGAAATCACCCGCTGGGACCCACGCACCCTGCGCGTCACGCTGAAGCACGGCGAGATCAAGAACCTGGAGATGCCGCCCATGACCATGGTGTTCCGCGTGGCGGATGCCAGCGTGCTGGGCGACTTGAAGCCCGGCGACAAGGTGCGCTTTCGGGCCGAACAGATCAGCGGGGCCTACCACGTCCAGCGGATCGAGAAAGCGCACTGAAGCGGCTCCACGCGCGGCACAGGGCCCCTGATGCTGCGCAAGTGCCGCACGGCGCCGGGGCACCATAATCAACGGCCATGAGTTCTCCACACGCACTGGCTGGCGACGTCGGCAGCATCACCCGCGTGGCCGGCATCGAGGTCGGCCACTTCACCGAAACCCGCCGCCCCACGGGCTGCACCGTCATCATCACCCGCGAGGGCGCCGTGGCCGGTGTGGACGTGCGGGGTGCCGCCCCCGGCACACGCGAGACGGACCTGCTGCACCCCTCCAACCTGGTGGATAAGGTGCACGCAATCATGCTCGCGGGCGGCAGCGCCTGGGGGCTGGACGCCGCCACCGGTGCGGTGCGGTGGCTCGAAGAGCGTGGCGTGGGTTTTGACGTGGCCGTGGGCCGCCTGCCCATCGTGCCCGCCGCCGTGCTGTTCGACCTGCTGGTGGGCGACATGCGCGTGCGCCCCGACGCCGCCGCAGGCTACGCCGCGTGCGAGGCGGCCACCACCGCCGACCCGGCCGAAGGCAATGTGGGCGCAGGCACGGGCGCGGCGCTGGGCAAGATTTTTGGCATCCAGCGGGCCATGAAAGGCGGCATCGGCACCGCGTCCGTCACCGTGGACGGCGTCACGGTGGGCGCCCTCATCGCCTGCAATGCGCTGGGCGATGTGATCGACCCCGACACCGCGCAAGTCATTGCCGGGGCCCGCACCGACGACGGCCTGCGCCTGCGCGACACACGCCGCGCCCTGCTGCGCGGCGACCCACCCCAGCCGCTGCTGGCGGGCACCAACACCACCATCGGCGTGGTCGCCACCGACGCAGTCATCACCAAGGTGCAGGCCCACCGCCTGGCCGTGGCCGCACACGACGGCCTGGCGCGCAGCATCAACCCGGTGCACACCATGTCCGACGGCGACACCCTCTTCAGCCTGGGCACGGGCCGCAGCGGCAAGAGCCTGGGCATGATGGTGCTGGCCACCATGGCGGCCGAAGCCACGGCCATCGCCACGGCCCGTGCGGCGCGGGCAGCCCGGGCCATCACCACGGCCGAAGGCCTGTACCTTCCCTCTGCAGCCGAACTGGGCTGAGGCCCACCGGGTGGCACTGGGCCACCCCGATGCGCTGAAAGCACTCCCGGCGCTCCAACGGCATCCAGAAACGCAACGCAGGGCATGCAAAACCCTGCCGTGCGCGGTCAAAAAAACCTTGACGGGACTGAAAAGCAGCCCAGCATCAAGGGCTGTGTCGCGCCGTGACGCCCCACGCTACTTGAACGCATGTGGCCACCTGCTCACAAGAGATTGAAAACATGGCGCTTTAGCCCACAAAAGCGCATCATCGTTATCACCAGCTGGAGGGCCCATTGCATGAATGTCCTGCAAAACCTGAGCATCAAGACGCGTCTTGGTATTGGCTATTTAGTTATCACCGGTGCCTTGATCCTGGTGGCCATCATGGGCCTGCATGGAGAAGCGCAGACGCAGGAGAGCCTGGACAACCAGGTCAATCACCTGAATGTGGTCAAAAGCCTGGGCAACCAAGTGCTGGATGCGGCCAATGCGCGGGCCATCTCGGCCCGCAACCTGATGATTGCCGGGTCGAAGGAAGATGCCGCCGCCGAACTCCGGCTCATCGGGGCGGCGCACGACGGCATGGGGCGGGCACTCAAGAGCGTGGAGGAAGCCCTCCAGGCGGCTCCACCCGAAACAACCCCTTTGCGCAGCCTGCTGGCACAGATCAAAGAGACGGAAGCCGCCTATGGGCCGATCGCGCTGGAGATCACGCGGCTGGGCAGCCAGGGCGAGAAGGACGTGGCGATCCAGAAGATCAACACGGAATGCCGCCCCCTGCTGGCCAAGCTGGTCGGCAACATCGACGCCTTTCTGGCCGAGAGTGACGCCATCAGCAAACGGGCCAACGAGCAGTCGGTGCGCCAGTTTGAATCACTGCGCCTGCAGCTGATTGTGCTGAGTGTGGCAATGGTGTTGTTTGCCTGCGTGCTGGGCATCGCCACCATGCGCTCTATCGTCCGGCCCCTGAGCGAGGCCAGTCGGGCCACGCAGGAGTTTGCGCGGGGCAACTTGGCCACGCCGCTGGTGGCGCAGGGCAAGGACGAAATCGCCACGGTGGTGGCTTCGATGGAGGCCATGCGCCAAAGCTTGTCGAACCTGGTGCCGGGGGTGCGCCAGGGGTCGGAGAGTGTTTCCACCGCCAGCGCCGAGATCGCGCAGGGCAACCAGAACCTGTCGATGCGCACCGAGCAGCAGGCCAGTGCGCTGCAGCAGACGGCGGCGTCGATGGAACAGCTGGGCTCGACCGTGAAGCAGAACGCAGACAACGCGGTCAATGCCAACCGGCTCGCGCATTCGGCCTCGACTGTCGCGCAGCAGGGGGGCGACGTGGTGGCCATGGTGGTGGCCACCATGAAGGACATCAACGACTCCAGCCGCAAGATCAACGACATCATCAGCGTGATCGACGGCATTGCGTTCCAGACCAACATCCTTGCGCTGAATGCCGCAGTGGAAGCCGCCCGCGCAGGCGAGCAGGGCCGGGGCTTTGCCGTGGTGGCCAGCGAGGTGCGCAACCTGGCCCAGCGCAGCGCCGCCGCCGCCAAGGAGATCAAGCAGCTGATCACCGAAAGCGTGGGCCGCGTGGAGCATGGCACCGCCCTGGTGGACAAGGCTGGCCAGACCATGACGGAGGTGGTGGCCAGCATCCGCAACGTGACGCACATCATGGGCGAGATCAGCGCTGCCAGCTCTGAACAGAGCGCGGGGGTCACGCAGGTGGGTGAAGCCGTCACGCTGATGGACCAGGCGACCCAGCAGAATGCGGCGCTGGTGGAGGAAATGGCCGCCGCCGCATCGAGCCTGCGCGGGCAGGCCGACGACCTCGTCAGTGCCGTGGCGGTCTTCCGGATTCACGGCAGCGGGTCGGCACTGCTGCTCAAGTGAGCACAAGCAGGCGCGGCTAAAAAACAACCGGCGCAGGGCTGCCTTGATTCGGGTGGCGCTACCGCTGGCGGGCGGCCGGGGCCGCGCGCAGCCCGGCCAGCAGTTCCACCAGGGGCATGGCACGGGCGAACTTCCAGCCCTGGGCCTGGCGCACGCCCCGCGCGATCAGGAAGTCCACCTGGTCCTGCGTCTCCACGCCCTCGGCAATCAACGCCAGCTTGAGCGTGTGGGCCATTTCGATGATGTGGGTGGTGACCGGGCTGATGGCGGCCTGCGCGCCGATGCTGGCGATGAAGATGCGGTCGATCTTGAGGGTGTCGATGTCGATGGACTCCAGCATGGACAGGCTGGAGTAGCCCGTGCCGAAATCATCCAGCGCAATCGACGCCCCGATCTGCCGCGCCGCCTGCAACGCGGGCCGTGCGGCCTCGATGTCCACCAGCCCCCGCTCGGTGACTTCGAGCATCAGCGCGCCCGCCGGAAACTCCATGGCGCTGAAGCGCCGCTGCAGGTACTGCACCGGCCCGTCGGCCACCAGGTCCTGCGGCGAGAGGTTCAGGCTCACATGAAAACCCGGGCTGGCCTTGAGCAGCTCAGGCAGGTCGGCCAGCACCATGTCCATCACGTAGCGTGTGATGGAAGCGATGACCCCGGCCTTCTCGGCTTCGGCAATGAACTCGTCGGGTGGCACCAGGGTGCCGTTGCGGCGGCGCCAGCGCAGCAGGGCTTCGGCCCCCACCCATTGGCCGGTCTGCAGATCGACGATGGGCTGGTAGAGGATGAAGAACTCGCGCCGACGCAGGGCCGCGCGCAGCCGCACGCGCGGCGACAGCTGCCACCGGGTGAGCATTGCCACACCCAGCGCAAACAGGGCGCTGGCCACCAGGCCCAACGGCGCCAGGATCAGCGCCTGGGCCCTGAGCCCGCCGTAGGCCTGTGCCTTGGGGGCTGCGGCAATGGCGGCGATGTTGTTGTCTTTCGACGCCCGGAAAACGATGTGGTGGGTGTCGCTTTCGACCTGGCTGCTGGCATGGGGGGTGTACAAAGCCAGCCACTGCGCATCCAGCGGGCCCTTGGACCGTATCAGCGCCTGCGGCGCGCTGATCAGCAGCCCCAGCGAAACATCGTCGTGAAGCACCGGCATGTCGATCACGATGCCGGGGTGGATGATCACCGCGTGGCCGTTGCGGGCGTAGATGTTGAAGGGCTGATCGGGCGCAAAAGGCAGGCGGGCACCAATCCAGCTGGCAATCCCGGTGGAGGTGACCATGTGGTTGCCGGTGAGTGGCACCAGGTCGCTGCCCTGGGTGAGCGTGCTGCAGACCAGGGTGCCATTCATCACCGAGCCCATGCCTTGCAGGTAGAACGAGGTGCCCACGAGCTGCTGCATGCGCGTGAGGCTGGCCTGGCTGCAGGGGGGGTGCGGGTCCCGGTCCAGCTCGTTGAGCGCGGCCACCAGCTGCTGGCGCGAGGCCACGCCGCGCCGCAGCGCCTCGTCCGCCAACGACGTCAGGTAGGTGATCTGATCGTCCTTGGCTTTGCGATGGGCCACCCACAATGAGGCCGCAATGGGGATCAGCGCCGCCAGCAGCAGTGGGATGGAGGCAACGACATAGAAGCGTTTCATCGGGCACGGCAGTGGTTGGGGGTGACACAGGCAGACACAGGCTTGCCTTGGCGCGGTGCCATCATGCACGAACCAGCGCCGCCGGGCCAACGGGATTTCAACCGATGGCGCGAACTACAACCGAACGCAATGGCTGCAGGCCATCCTATGATGCAGACAGCGGGTGGCGCCCCGCGGCGAGCTCTGCAAGCCCCCGCCCCTTATCGCAACGAGGAGAGAAAACCATGAAAGACCCGGCCTTTCGGAAACCCGCGTGGCTGCTGTGCCTGCCATTGCTCATGAGCGTCCAGGCGGTGCAGGCACAGGACCAGCTGGTGGATTTGCAGTCCAGCGGCGGCTACACCGCCTACCGCTTGGCGGACGATGTGACCCAGGTGGATCTGGTGGAACAAACCCAGGGCACCTGCCGCTTCAACCGCACCTGGGGCTACGACCTGACCAATCGCGAGCTGTGGACCAACGGCGGCTGCGGCGGACGCTTCAAGATCACGCGCAGCTACGCCCCCGGCAACAGCAGTGGCTCCAACGCCGGAGCAGCCGTGGCGGCGGTGGCCGCCATCGCGGGGATTGCCCTGCTGGCCAACCACAACCGGCACGACAACGACCGGCGCCCCGAGTACCCGGACTACCCCCAGCAGGGTGGCGACTGGGGCCGCGAGATCCGTGCGGGCGGCGGCCTGTGCCTGGATGTGCGCGGCGGCAAGTTCCAGCCCGGCACCACGCTGCAGGTGTATGAGTGCAACGGCACGGCGTCGCAGCGATTCGCAGTGGGGCGTGGCGGCGAGATCCGGGTGCGCGACCTGTGCGTGGACGTGGACCGGGGCGACCCGCGCGATGGCGCACGGGTGGTGCTGTGGTCCTGCTCGGGCTCGCGCAGCCAGAGCTGGTCCACCCGGGGCGGGCAGATCGTGAGCCAGCTCACCGGCAAATGCCTGGATGTGGAGGCCGGCCAGGTTCGCCCGGGCGCGCACACCATGGTCTGGCCCTGCAACCGCAGCCCCAGCCAGCGCTGGTGGTGGTAAGGAGTGCGTGATGATGATGAAAAATACCGTTCACAGCCTCTGCGCAGCCACCTGCGCTCTGGCCTCGTTGGCCTTCCTGGCTGCTGCCCCGGTAGCCCACGCAGCCGATGCCCCCGTGACCTCCCCCACCACCCCGGCCCGGCCCGCCAAGGCGGGCCCCAAGCAGGCGGCCCGGCCCCTCGCCGACCGCCTCCAGGCCATTTGTTCATCGGCCGACCTCAACCACGATGGAAACGTGTCGCTGGACGAGTTCCACCAGGACATCGTGCAAAGCTGGCACAGCCTGGGGCCCGATGCACAGGGCTATGTGCACCTGGCTCAACTGGGCCAGGTGCCCCGCATCGGCAAGGGCGCACTGCGGCGGCTGGCTGCGGCCGACAAGGACGCCGATGGCAAGCTGTCTTTCTCGGAGGTGGTGCAGGCGCGCATGGCCTACTTCGAGGCCGCTGACGGCAACCAGGACGACCTCTTGTCCCTGCAGGAGTGCATCGCCTACGAGCGCCAACGGCGGCGCCAGCCACAGTAGGCCGTGGGCAAGGAGCGGCGGGCTGTCTTGCCGCCCCCTTGCCCCGCACTGCTCCGCTGCGACCAGCTGGGGTTGGGGTGGCGCGGACTTCCGCCCGCCACGCACCCCAAGGCCCGGGATAATCCACAGGGCCGCCGAACAGTCTTTCTGCGGGGGGCATTCTTTTGGTCCCACCCCATGTACGGTGTCGCACCTGCCCCCGCTGCTTTTGTGATCTTCATCCCCATCCCATGTCCCAGGCCTTTCGCAACACCCTGCTCTCCCTGCGCGATCTGATCGTTTCCGCCGGTCCGCTCGCTTTTCTTGCCGTGGGGCTGCTGGCGCTGGCTTACTGGTGGCTCAACCCCAATCCGCCTAAAACAGTGACCCTGGCCACCGGGCCAGCGCAAAGCGCCTACGAAGAGTTTGGCAAGCGCTACCAGAAGGCACTCGCAGTGGATGGCATCGAGGTGGTGCTGTTGCCCAGCGAAGGCTCATCGCACAACCTGCAACTGCTGCGCGAAGGCAAGGCGGATGTGGCCTTCGTACAGGGCGGAACCGCCGAACTCCTGCCCGACGACCCCGATGAACTGGTGTCGCTGGGCAACCTGTTTGTGGAGCCTGTGTGGCTGTTCTACCGCACAGAGACGGCGCAGCGCATGTACAACACGCCCCGGCTGGATGGACTGCGGCAGCTGCGTGGCCTGCATGTGAATGTGGGCTCACAAGGCAGTGGCGTGCCCACGCTGATGGAGCGCCTGCTGGAGGCCAACAAGGTCGAGCGGGGGGCCGTCAAGCTCTCGCGCCTGGACCAGACCCCGGCCACCGTGGACTTCCTGGCGGGCAAGCTGGACGCGCTGGTGTTCGCATCGGCCCCCGAATCCCTGATGGTGCAGATGCTGCTGCAAACCCCTGGCGTCCAGTTGCTGGACTTCGCGCAGCACGAGGCCTATGCACGGCGCTTCCCCTTCCTGACACCAGTCACCCTGCCGCGCGGCGTGGTGGATCTGGCCAGCAACGTGCCGGTGAGGGACGTGCGGCTGGTGGCGTCCACCACATCGCTGCTGGCCCGCGAGGGCACCCACCCGGCCTTGCTCACGCTGTTTGCACAGAATGCCCAGAAGCTGCACAGTGGCGCAGGCTGGTTCAACCGCGCGCGCGAGTTCCCCAACGCGCGCAATAGCGAATTGCCCACTGCCAAGGAAGCCGATCGCGCCATGAACGAGGCCGTGCCCATGCTGCAGCGCTATCTGCCGTTCTGGATTGCCAATCTGATCGAGCGCATGTGGCTGGTGCTGGGCATTCTGCTGGCGATCATGCTGCCGCTGTCACGCATCGTGCCGCCGCTGTACCAGTTCCGCGTGCGCTCGCGGGTGTTCCGCTGGTATGGCCGCCTGCGCGAGATTGAGAGCGACCTGGAGATCGGCAAAACCGACACGGCCGAGTTGCTCAAGGCCCTCAGCGCGCTGGAAGCCCAGGCCGAAAAAGTGAGCGTGCCTCTCTCCTATGCCGATGAGCTGTACGCCCTGCGCAACCACATTCACCTGGTCCGCAAAAAACTCCTTCGGGTGTCGGAGGGGGGAGAGCCCAAGCCGATTCCGGAGGCAGAAGCCTCCTGACCACAAAAAACCAGGCGGGGAAACTCAGCGGCTTTTGGAAGACTTGGCGCCCGACGAGGGCGAGAGAGGCGCCGACTTGGACAGTGGCGCCATCTTGGAGCTGGATGATGGCCGTGCACCGGAGGCCCGACCATCGGATGGCCTGCGATCAGCGCCTGCAGCCCCTGCACCAGCGGCATCGGCTGCGCGGCTGGCCCCCTTGGGGGGAAGCGCTAGCACCACGCGCAGCGCCCCTTCCTGGGCCAGCTTGTCCCGCATACGCCGCGTCATGGACTGGGTGCTGGCGTCTGGCGCGGTGAACAGGAACAGCGTGCCATGGGGGCTGGCCCAGGTGAGCTGCGTGCGCACCACGCGCCCATTGGTCACCAGCTCCACCCAAGCACCGATCACAAAATCGGCATAGGGGTCGGGCGCTTCCACGGGCGGTGTGCTGCTGCCCTCGGCCTCTTCGGGCACGGCAGGCGGCGCTTCGGCGGCTACGGCCTCGGGGGGGACCTCCACCACGGGCTCTGGTGCGACGACGGGGGCTGGCTTTTCAAAGGCCTCCTGGTGCAACCCCACCAGGCGCTGGAGCAAGGCGCTGGTCTGGACTGCCGGGTAGTTGACGGTCTTGAGGCCCTTGCGCAGCTTGGCGAGCAGCCCGGGAATGGCGTCATTGAGCCGGTCCGGCTCTTGCCGTGTCAAATCCGGCTGGGCACTCCACAGCAGCACGGGCACCAGCGCCAGGTAACCCCCCGGGTCGTCCTTGCCGCCGTCGCTGTTCATCACCTGCGCCAGGGCAATCACGTCGGCCCAGGGGCCTGCGGCGAAGTCAAGAATATCGGCAGGCACCTGCTCCAGGTCAGGCAGCTTGCGGATATCCGCCGCCACCTTTTCAGCCAGCAGCTCCCGCTGCTCGGCATGCAGGCGGGCTTTTTCCTCGGCCTCCTGCTCTGCCTTGATTTTCTGTTCTTGCTTGTCCCAAGCCGACTGCAGCGCCTTGAGCACGGTATCGAAAGGACCGGCGTCTTTGATCTCGTTGGTGGACAGGTGCTCTACGGCTTCCGTGACCAGGCGCATGAAGCGGCTGAATCCCTGGTCTGTCTCGGCGGTAAAAGCCAGGCTGCGCTGGGTCAACTCGTCAAGCAGGCGGCGCGCGGGATGGGTGCCATCGGTAAAAAAGCGCCCATCGTGGTGCACCAGTTGCTTGAGCGCAGGCTCCAGGCTCTTGACCGCCAGCTGGACGGGGGGCAGCAAGCGCGCATCCTGCGCGATGTTCGCCATCATGCGCCCGACCACCTCCACTGCCATGGCGGTGGACTGCGTCGCGGCCTCCATGGGCATGGAGGCATACACCACCGGCGCCACCCCTGGGCCGCGCCACCCAGACAAGGGCACTGGCAATGAGCCCCCTTGGCTGGCACCAACACCACCCGCCAGTCGCCCCACCAGACGCTCCAGCTGGGCCATGTCTTCGATGGCCTCGGCAGCCGCCCCTGCGGGGAAGTACGCCCCGGACAGCGAAGACTGCGCGCTGGCCGTGCCCGCGCGGGGATCCACCCATCCGGGTTGCCCTGCCACAGGTTGCGCAACCACGGCCCCATAGCCAGGGGGCGCAAACGGATCGCCACCGGCCAGCATCTGGCGCAGGATGCCCACCGTGAGCAGGGCTTCTTCGGCCGCATCGACCGCCGCCGACATCGGCGCTTGCTGGGAGTCTCCGCTCCAGCCCGTGGACGGCCCCACGCCCCTGCCGTAGCCGGTGTTGCCGTAGTCGCCCATGGGGGCGTTCATTGAATGGCCGTAGCCCGAATACCCGGTGCCATAGCCGGTTCCAGGACCACCATAGCCCCCCTGCCCATAGCCCGTGCCCGGGCCGCTGTTGCGGCCGCCGCCGCCCGAAGGCGTGCCCAGCACGGCATAGCCCACGGGCTGGACACCATGCTCGCGCAGGCTCTTGGCGGTGTTTTTGTATTCCTCTACGAGCAGCTTGCCCAGCAAGTCCCGCATGTGCTGCATCCAGAGCTGCCGGACTTCGGGGGACACACCCGTATCGCTGACCACCCGCTGCAGGGCCCGTATGTAACTTTCGGGGCGCAGCGGGTTGCGCTCGGGCTGCACACTGCGCAACCCCTGTGCCGCGCTGACCAGGGTATTGAGTTCAGCCAGCACAGCATCGGTGGCATGCAAGGCCGATTGCTGGGCCTTGGAGAGCTCCACCTGCGCCAGCATCTCGTTCTCGTCCATGAGCGACAGCTCACCGAAATCCATGCCGGTGTCGTCGGCCGAATTGCGCCCCTTGGTGACAGCAGGCCCCTCTGCAAAGATTTCCAGCAGGGCCATGGGGTAACCCTTGACCAGCGCAGCCTCATGCTGGTTGAGGTAGCGCAGGCTGTCGCTGATCAGATTGCGCTGCTGGATGCCGACGCTGCCCGTCTCTTCCTCCGCCAAGGCCCCTTGGGTGACCTTGACCAGCTGCTGCATCAATGCCTCGCCCCCGCGCACGGCGTTGACGACACAGGCACGAAACACGGTTCTCGTACGAGACGCAGGCTGCTGGGACATGGTGGGGAGGAGTCGGCGAACAGGTTTCCAGTTGCAATCCTACTTGACCTGAAGGCTGGATTCAGGTCTTTGAGCTGGCTACCAGCGGCTTATTTCAGGGCTTTGTAGCGCATCCGCTTGGGTTTGGCCCCCTCCTCACCCAGACGCTTCTTCTTGTCGGCCTCGTACTCCTGGTAATTGCCGTCAAAGAACGTCCACTGGCTGTCACCTTCGGCCGCCAGGATGTGGGTGGCGATACGGTCCAGGAACCAGCGATCGTGGCTGATAACCAACATCGTGCCAGCAAACTCCAGCAGTGCATCTTCCAGAGCACGCAAGGTTTCCACGTCCAGATCGTTGGACGGCTCATCGAGCATCAGCACGTTGCCACCCGCAATCAGGGTCTTGGCCAGGTGCAGGCGACCGCGCTCCCCCCCGGAGAGCATGCCGACCTTCTTTTGCTGGTCGCCGCCGTTGAAGTTGAAGCGACCACAGTAGGCGCGGCTGGCCATCTGGAACTTGCCCACGTTCAGGATGTCAAGCCCGCCCGACACGTCTTCCCAGACCGTTTTGTCGTTGGCCAGATCATCACGGTGCTGGTCCACAAAGGCCATCTTGACGGTGGAGCCAATCACCACTTCGCCCGAATCCGGCTTCTCCTTGCCCGCAATCAGCTTGAACAGCGTGGACTTACCAGCGCCGTTGGGACCGATGATGCCGACGATGGCACCGGCAGGGATGTTGAAGCTCAGGTTGTCGATCAGCACGCGGTCGCCAAAGGACTTGGTGACGTTCTTGAACTCGATCACCTGGCTGCCCAGGCGGTCGGCCACGGGGATGAAGATTTCGTTGGTTTCGTTGCGCTTCTGGTATTCGAAGTCGCTCAGTTCTTCAAAGCGGGCCAGGCGGGCCTTGCTCTTGGCCTGGCGCGCCTTGGGGTTCTGGCGCGACCATTCCAGTTCCTTCTTCAAGGCCTTGGCACGGGCTTCTTCGCCCTTTTGCTCGGCTTCCAGGCGGGCGCCCTTTTGCGTCAGCCAGTCAGAGTAGTTGCCCTTGTAGGGGATGCCAGAGCCACGGTCCAGTTCCAGAATCCACTCAGCGGCGTTGTCGAGGAAGTAGCGATCGTGGGTGATGGCCACCACGGTGCCGGAGTAGCGCTGCAGGAACTGCTCCAGCCAGTCTACCGATTCAGCGTCCAAGTGGTTGGTGGGTTCGTCGAGCAGCAGCATGTCGGGCTTGGACAGCAGCAGGCGGCACAGTGCGACGCGACGCTTCTCACCGCCGGACAGCACGCCGATGTTGGCGTCCCACGGGGGCAGGCGCAGCGCGTCGGCGGCGATTTCCAGTTGGTGTTCGGAGTCGGTGCCAGCGGTGGCGATGATGGCTTCGAGCTCGGCCTGCTCGGCGGCCAGGGCGTCAAAGTCAGCGTCTTCCTCGCCATAGGCGGTGTACACCTCTTCCAGGCGGGCTTTGGCGGCAAACACCTTGCCCATGGCGGCTTCCACGCTTTCGCGCACCGTCTGGGTGGGGTCGAGCTGGGGCTCCTGGGGCAGGTAGCCGATGTTCAGGCCGGCCATGGGAATGGCTTCGCCTTCGATTTCCTTGTCCAGGCCCGCCATGATCTTGAGCAGCGTGGACTTGCCGGAGCCGTTCGTTCCCAGCACGCCGATTTTGGCGCCGGGGAAGAAGCTCAGGGAAATGTCTTTGAGGATCTGGCGCTTGGGCGGCACGATCTTGCCGACGCGGTTCATGGAAAATACGTATTGGGCCATTTGCTTGTGTCTTAAACCTGCGAAAGTGGGCAGCAGAAATTCTGCGTGCAAACCTAGATTATCAGGCCATGCGACAATACCCACCGTAGCGGGCTCCAGTTGCCCGTCACATCAGCACACTGCTGGGGACGAAAGAAGCAACGCTTCCGGGCTCCCAATCCTGAACCTCATCAGCCTGAGACTGGCTCGACAACCCCCCGGTTGTACGACAGGCCGATACCCAGCGCCCCGGACGGGCGCATCCAAAGACATGACATTTGACGAACTGAACCTGGCTCCTGCCATCCTGAAGGCCGTGCACGAAACGGGCTACGAGACCCCCACGCCCATTCAGGCACAGGCCATTCCCGCTGTTCTGGAAGGCCACGACCTGCTGGCCGGCGCCCAGACTGGCACGGGCAAGACCGCCGCGTTCACCCTGCCCATGCTGCACCGCCTCTCGCAAGGCACAGCCCCCAAGAACAAGTTCGGCGGCAAGGGCATCCGTGCCCTGGTGCTGACCCCCACCCGTGAACTGGCCGCCCAGGTGGAAGAGTCCGTACGCGAATACGGCAAGTACCTCGACATCAACTCCACCGTCGTCTTCGGCGGCGTGGGCATGAACCCGCAGATCGACCGCATCAAGCGCGGCGTGGACATCCTGGTGGCCACCCCGGGTCGCCTGCTGGACCTGCAGCAGCAGGGCTTCCTGGACCTGTCCACCGTGGAAGTGCTGGTGCTCGACGAAGCCGACCGCATGCTGGACATGGGCTTCATCCACGACGTGAAGAAGGTGCTGGCCCTGGTGCCCAAGGACAAGCAGAGCCTGCTGTTCTCCGCCACCTTCAGCGACGAGATCCGCGACCTGGCCAACACACTGCTCAAGAACCCGCAAAGCATCCAGGTCACCCCCCGCAACACCACGGTGCAGCGCATCACCCAGGTGATCCACCCCGTGGGCCGTGGCAAGAAGAAACAGGTGCTGCTGCACATCATCCAGCAGCACAACTGGAGCCAGGTGCTGGTGTTCACCCGCACCAAGTTCGGCGCCAACAACGTGGCCGAGTTCCTGACCAAGAACGGCGTTCAGGCCATGGCCCTGCACGGCAACAAGAGCCAGAGCGCCCGCACGCAGGCCCTGGCCGGCTTCAAGAGCGGTGACATCCGCGCGCTGGTGGCCACCGACATCGCAGCACGCGGCATCGACATCGACGACCTGCCCCATGTGGTGAATTACGAAATCCCGAACGTCTCGGAGGATTACGTGCACCGCATTGGCCGCACCGGCCGCGCAGGCGCAACGGGCGAAGCCGTGAGCCTGGTCTGCATGGACGAAGAAGGCTTCATGATGGAGATCGAGCGCTTCACCAAGCAGCAGATCCCCGTGCAGGTCATTGAAGGCTTTGGCCCCGATGCAGGTGAAAAGGCCGAACCCATCGCCATGGGCCGCCAGACCATCTGGGGCGGCGCAGGCAAGCCCCCGAGCCGTGACGTGATGCAGGCAGCCGCCAAGGCCGCCCGCAGCGAAATGATGGAACGCATTCGCACCAACAAGGCCGGCCAGGGCGCTGGCAACGGCGGCAGCGAGCGCGGCCCCCGACCTGCCGGTGGTGGCAATGGCGGCGGTGGCCGTGGCGGGCGCGCCGGTGGCGGTGCCGCAGCGAATGGCGGCGGCAATGGTCCACGTGGTGGCCGTGCTGGTGGTGCCGGTGGTGGTGGCCAGGGCGGCGGTGCACGCGCCGGTGGCCAGGCTCCTGCACGCGGTCGCTCCGGTGGCGGTGGTTATGAAGGTGGCGGCGGCGGCAATCGCTATGACGATTCGCAACCCCCACGCGCCAATGCCCACCTGGGTACACACTCGGGCCACAGCAACCCCGGCAACCGCCACTCGGGCCATGCGGCCGGTGGACAGCCTGACCCGATGCGCACCAGCGTAGACAGCATGGGCGGCGGCGGTCGCCGTGGTGGTGGCGGTTATCGTGGCGGCAACGGTGGAGGTGGCGGCTATGGCGGCGGCAATTCTGGTGGCCGGGGCAACGGGCCTCGTGGGTCGGGCGGTCCTCGCGGCTCTTTTAACCGCTGACACCACCCCGTCGGGGGGCCACGCGGCGGCGCCAGCGGCCGCTGCGGGCACCTCGCCACCTCACCCGACAGCCTCCCTGGGCGCAGCAGCCACCATCCATGTGCTGCATGCCCGGGACCGGCGCCCTCCGGCGCTGGCCCATCCTCGGCTGCAACTGCACGCGGTCGATTTCTCCGACCTGCCCGCATTGCCTGCGGTGGACCATGTCTACATCACCCTGGGCACCACCATCGCGGCGGCGGGCAGCCAAAGCGCTTTTCGCAAGGTGGACTACGACGCCGTCATGGCCACCGCGCAGGCAGCACGTGCCGCGGGCGCAAGCCGCTGCGGCGTAGTGACCGCCATGGGCGCGAATGCGCTCTCACGCATCTTCTACAACCGCGTCAAGGGCGAGGTCGAGCGCGATCTGAAAGCCCTGGGCTTTGCCACCCTGGTCATTACCCGCCCCTCCCTGATGATTGGCGAGCGCCAGGCTTTGCAGCAGGCCACACGCCCGGCCGAATCCTTCTCCATCCAGCTCTTCAAATGGCTGGACCCGCTCATTCCTGACAACTACCGCGCCCGCCCCGGCGTCGATGTGGGGCGTGCGCTGGTCCATGCCGTACAGTCAGGCCCGCCCGGGCTGCAGGTGCTGTCGGGGCGCGCGCTGCAGCCGCCTTGACGCCTGCCCAGTCCCCGCGCTTGAGATCTGACCCGCAAGTTTGTTGCCCCTACGGATTACCCGGCTCCTCTGCCCCATGCGCCCCAACGACCCACCCCAGCCCCTGGCCACCCTGATGGTGGCCACCTGCAATGTGTTGAACCTGGCCAACCCCGGGCGCATGTTCTATGAAAACCAGGAGCCTTACAGCGCCGCAGAGTTCGAGCGCAAGCTCACCTGGCTGGGGGAGCGCCTGCGCATGCTCAACGCCGATGTGCTGGCGGTGCAGGAGGTCTGGGATGAAGCCGCCTTCAAGGGCGCCCTGGGCCGCAGCGGCCT
Source organism: Acidovorax sp. GW101-3H11 (assembly GCF_001633105.1). GTDB lineage: Bacteria > Pseudomonadota > Gammaproteobacteria > Burkholderiales > Burkholderiaceae_C > Acidovorax. Next base: position 64,144 of record NZ_LUKZ01000003.1, on the reverse strand, counting down.
GCGCTACGACTTTGTGGCCGTCCCCGGTGCCGAGAACGACACCGGGCGCCATGGCGCACAAGGCACACCCCGCGTGGGCATTGCCACACGGCTCAAGGTGGAGGCCCTGCAGTCGTTTCCTGACTTCCCCCCGGGCTTCCAGGTGGAGGTGCCCGGCATGGGGCCGCACACCCGCTTCGAGCGCCCGCCCCTGGTCGCCACGCTGCGCATGAAACATGGTCAGCCCCTCAATGTGCTGACCGCACACCTCAAATCCAAACGCCCCAAGTTTCTGCAGGATGCGCAGGGCCACCCCACCGAGGACCGCGACGACCGCAAGGTGATGGCGCTGGCCTCGCTGCGCTCGCTGGTCATGCGGGGTGCCGAAGCCATGGCACTGCGCTGCCTGGTCATCGACCTCCTACACCGCACCAACATCCCGCTGGTGGTGCTGGGCGACTTCAACGACACGCCCGACAGCGTGACCACGCAACTCATCTGTGCCACCACCGAGATCGCCTACGACCGGTCGGCCAGGGATGTGGCCCTGTTCAATGCCTACGACCTCCAGGGCGACGCCGCGCTGAAAAAAGATGTGGCGTATTCGCACATCCACCAGGGCTCCCCCTCCGTGCTCGACCAGATCCTGGTGAGCGAAGAGTTCATGGCCACCGGGCGCAACAGCGTGGGCGATGTGCGCCGGGTGGACTACTTCAACGACCACCTGCACGAAAGCCGCGACCGCACCCGGTCCGACCACGGGTTTGTGCGTGCGCTGCTGCGGCTCAAGATGCCGCCCGCAACACCACAGTCACCACCGTAGCCATCGCCACAAGACCATTTGGCCCAGAGCACAGGCCCTCGCCGTGTCAACCAGCGCATTGCAACGGGATGTACGCCGATACAGCTGGGCACAACTGCACAGGTAATATCAACGGCACAGACGCCCCCCAGCGAGGCATCCCTTGGCAGAACACCCATGACCATGCACCCATCTCTTCGCCGCACGCCCCCCGCAGGGACAGACACCGCCCACCCCGTCACGGTTTCTTTGCGGGCCATGCGCTGGACAACCTCAGCCACCCTCGCTGCCCTGCTGCTCACGGCCTGTGGCAGCACACCGCTGCCCCCCTGGCCCTCCACACCAGCTGCCCAGCGGCCCACCGCACCAGCCCCACTGCCGCGCGCGCAACAAGGCACGGTGGTGCCTGCACCGCTGGGCCAGCAGCAACTGCCACCGCAGCAGCCGCCACAGCGCGCGGCCGTGGTGTCCCCCCCCCTGCCCCCGACTGCGCCGCTGGTGGTGCAGAACGAAGGCCCCATGGCACCGCCTTACAGCGCTGCCGTGGCCGCACGTTTCCCCAACCCGCCAACGTCCTACAACACCCCAGGGTTGGCACAGGATCGCCGGGCCTTCACCACCAACGCCGAGCTGGGCCAATGGCTGCGGTCCCTGTCGGATGCAGTCCCCCGTAGCGCTACACGCACCAAGCTGCTCAACATCGGCACCTCGCAGCGCGGCGAGCCCATCCAGGGGCTGCTGCTCACCCGCGCAGCAGGCACCGACCCCGCCAGCCTGGACAACAGCGGCCGTCCCACGGTGGTGCTGATCGGCCAGCAGCATGGCGATGAGCCCGCAGGCAGCGAAGCCTTGCTGGTCATCAGCAGTGAACTGGCCCAGGGGCTGCTGGAGCCGCTGCTGGACCGCATCAACGTGGTGGTGGTGCCCCGCGCCAACCCCGATGGCGCCGAGGTGGGCACCCGCGTCACGGCCAACGGCACGGACATGAACCGCGACCACCTGCTGCTCAACACCCCCGAGGCCCGCGCACTGGCCCGGGTCATCAACGACTACCGTCCCATCCTGGTGGTGGATGCCCACGAATACACCGTGGTGGGCCGGTACCTGCAGAAGTTCAACGCCGTCCAGCGCTACGACGCCCTGCTGCAGTACACCACCACGGCCAACTACCCCGAGTTCCTGACCAAGGCATCGCAGGAGTGGTACCACCAGCCCATGGTGGCCGCGCTCAAGGCCCAGGGCATCGCCAGCGACTGGTACTACACCACCTCGACCAATCTGGAGGACAAGCGCATCTCCATGGGCGGCACACAGCCCGACACGGGGCGCAACGTGAATGGCCTCAAGAACACCGTCAGCCTGCTCATCGAGACACGCGGCGTGGGCATTGGCCGCATGCACATCCAGCGCCGCGTGCATTCGCAGGTCACCGCCATCTCCAGCGCCCTGCGCAGCACGGCCGAGCGGGCCGCCAACCTCGAACAGGTGCGTTCGTTTGTCGCCCGGGACGTGAGCGCCCAGGCCTGCCGCGATCAGGTGGTGGTCGAGGCGGCAGCCACCCCCACCCAGCGGGACCTGGACTTCCTGGACCCGGAGACTGGTGCAGACCGCACCATCCGCGTGGACTGGAACTCGTCGCTCACCCTGCGGGCCACCAAGTCGCGCGCCCGCCCCTGCGGGTACTGGCTGGCGGCGGGCTCTACAGCGGCGGTGGAGCGCCTGCGGCTGCTGGGCCTGCAAGTGATGCGCGTGGCCGAGCCCGGCGCCATGCTGGCCGAAACCTACCGGGAAACCGCGCGCGAAACCGGCGACCGCCAGGACGTGATTGGAACCATTGCTGGGGGCACCGGCATCGTGCGTGTCCAGGTGTCCACCGTGCGCAGCGCCGTGGATGCCCCGGCGGGCAGCTTCTATGTCCCGCTGAACCAGCCCCGCGCCAACCTGGCCGTGGCCGCGCTGGAGCCAGACACGCAGAACAGCTACTTCGCCAACCGGATGATCGAAGACCTGGGCCAGATGGCCCGCGTCATGGCCACGCCCGCCTTGGTGTTTGAAGAAACCGAGTAATTGAAGAACCGCGCCCCGACGAAAGGGCGCGGCACCCTCGGCCGCTGTGGCGGCGGGGCAGACCGCCTGCACAGAGAGGGCCTGCGGCCGCCAAAACGTGCCGGTGCCCCGGTGACAGCGAGGGGTGTTTGACGGCCGACATGGCCAGCCTGCTTTGGGCAGGGCCGTCGGCCACGTGCGGGCCGCTTCAGAACAGGTGGAGGCGCACTGGGTTATCCCCCAAAAAGGCGACGCCATGGAATTGCTATCAAATAAATAGCAATAAATCCTTTATGGTCGCGCGCAGAGCCCTGTTTTTTCTTGAATCACACCGGTCCATGCAGGGGCGCAGGGCCGGTGGAGCGCGCCTGCCGCTCCCGGGACCGCTCCAGCACATGGTGCGACATCAGCTGGGCCAGCGCATCTTCGGCCAGAAATACCACGGTGCTATCACACTCCTGCACCAGCCGGCGCGCCTCATCCTCGCTGTGGCTGCGCACCACGGTCTCGATGGCAGGGTTCAACGTGACCGCCGTGGCAATGATCTGCCGCACGTTGAGAGAGTCGGGCGTGGCAATCACCAGCATGGCGGCCCGGGCGATGTGTGCCTGGATCAACACGGCGGGTTCTACCGCGTCGCCAAACACAGCCGCAATGCCCTCGGCCCGCAGCGACTCCACCAGCTCGCGGTTCTGCTCGGCCACCACAAACGGAATGTCGTGTGCAGCCAGAGCGCCTGCTACACGCCGCCCTACACGGCCGTACCCCACCAGCACCACCTGGCGGGCAAGGTAGCGCGAATCCGTGCTCATCGGCAGCTCGGCCAGCGGGTCATCGCGCTGCTCCAGCCGCCGCGCCCAGGCCGAGCGGGCCCGCAGCCAGTCCTGCAGCGGCGCAATCGCATGAAAGAGCAAGGGGTTGAGCGCCATCGAAATCAGCGCCCCTGCCAGTACCAGGCTGGCGCCTTCGGGCGGCAACAGGCCCAGCGATGCCCCCAGGGCCACCAGGATGAACGAGAACTCGCCAATCTGCGCCAGGCTGGCCGACACCGTGAGCGCCGTGTTGAGGGGGTAGCGGAACGCCAGCACCAGCGCAGCCGCCGCCAGTGTTTTGCCCACCATGATGATCGCCACCACCGCCAGCACCTGCAAAGGCCGCTCCCACAGCACGGCAGGGTTGAACAGCATGCCCACCGACACAAAAAACAGCACGGCAAAGGCATCGCGCAGCGGCAGGGACTCGTGCGCGGCCCGGTGGGCAAACTCGGATTCACGCATCACCATGCCGGCAAAAAAAGCGCCGAGCGCAAACGACACACCAAACAACGCGGCCGACCCGAACGCAATCCCCACTGCCGCCGCCACCACACACAAGGTGAACAGCTCGCGTGAACCGGTGCGCGCCACCTGCCACAGCACCCAGGGGAACAAGCGACGCCCCACCAGCAGCATCAGGGCCACAAAGCCCCCGACCTGGAGCAGCGTCCAGCCCACCGTGCGCCCCAGCTGTGCGGCGTCCAACTCCGCGCCAGCGCTGCTCCCCAGCCACCCGGCCAGCGGGGGCAACAGCACCAGCACCAGCACCATGGCCAGGTCTTCCACCACCAGCCAGCCCACGGCGATGCGGCCGGTGTAGCTGTCCAGAATGCCCAGCGTCTCCAGGGCCCGCAGCAGCACCACCGTGCTCGCCACCGACAGCGAAAGCCCAAACACCAGCGCCCCGCCCAGGCTCCACCCCCACCAGGTGGCCAGTGCCATACCCAGCGCCGTAGCCACCATCATCTGCACCACCGCCCCAGGGACGGCAATCTTGCGCACCGCCAGCAGGTCCCCCAGCGAGAAATGCAGGCCCACGCCAAACATCAGCAGCATCACACCAATCTCGGCCAACTGACTGGCCATGGCCGCATCCGCAACAAACCCCGGGGTGAACGGCCCGATCGCCACCCCTGCCAACAAATAGCCCACCAGCGCCGGCAAACGCAGACGTGTTGCCAGAAAACCCAGCGCCAGCGCCAGCCCAAGGGCTGCGGCAATGGTGTGGATAAGGGAAACGCTGTGCGGCATGGTGATGTGTGCTGGAGGGGAGAGCGCCTCGTGCGCCCGCGCATGGCCTCGTTATAACCGCATCCCCGCCTGCACTGCAAAATCAGAGGGCTTCTTGCAAGAGGGCGCCGCCGTGGCGGGTATGATCCTGCCTCTGCACCAACGCAGGGGCGGACACTCCGCCCAGCCAGTAGGCATCACCGCCGAAAGCCTTTCTGCCCGTAGCTCAACTGGATAGAGCAATAGCCTTCTAAGCTATAGGTCGGGGGTTCGAGTCCCTCCGGGCAGGCCAAATAGACGTCTCACACCGACTCAGAACACATCAAAAACCCGCATGCCTATTGGCTTAGCGGGTTTTTTGTTGTCTCACCGGGACTCACTACGTACCATGACATACCAACAAAAAGTTGGTATTTCTGTTGGAACCTGAACATACCAGCGGAGCAGATACCAACAGCAGGGCGCACATGGCACTTACCGACACCTTCGTAAAGAACATCAAGCACGATCCCAGCGTCGCAGCGGGAAAAAAACACGCCGATGGGCAGGGCCTGTACCTGCACGTCAAACCGGTAGGCAAGTATTGGCGTCTGAGCTACCGCCATCTGGGCGAGCAAAAAACGCTAGCGATTGGCGTGTACCCCGCAGTCTCTTTGGCGAAGGCACGAAAGCGCCGCGACGAAGCCCGGGCACTGCTCGCGGAAGGCATAGACCCAAGCGCAGCCAAGAAGGCCGCGAAACTTGCAGCCCGTGTAGCAGCCGCCAACACTTTTGAAGCAGTGGCCCGGGAGTTCCACACCACCCAGGCCAGCGGCTGGAGCCCCCGCTATGCAGCGCGGTGGATAGAGCGCATGGAGAAAGACCTGTTCCCGTACATCGGCAAGCTGACATTGCCCGCCATCACCGCCCCCGTGCTGCTGGATGCACTGCGCAAAGTAGAGAAACGTGGCGCCAACGAAACCGCCCACACCCTCCGCCAGACTGCCGGGCAGGTGTTCCGCTACGGCGTGCAAACCGGGCGCTGTGAACGCAGCCCCGTGACCGACCTGCACGGCGCATTGAAGCCTATCGTGGTCAAGCACATGGCTGCCGTGCTGGAACCCACCAAGGCGGGCGAACTGCTACGGGCCATTGATGGCTACACCGGCCAGCCCATGACCAAGGCGGCACTGGCACTGTCCGCCCTGCTCTTTCAGCGCCCTGGCAACATCCGGCAGATGGAATGGGCGTGGATCGACCTGGACAAGGCCATGCTAACGATCCCATCCCAGGACATGAAGCGGCGACTTGCTCAGAAGCTCAACGGCAGGCCGCACTTTGTTCCCCTGGCGCCCCAGGCCATCGCCATCCTGAAAGAGCTGCAGCCCCTCACCGGCCATGGCCGCTTCGTTTTCCCCAGCTTGCGCACAGGCGAGAGGGCCATGAGCGACAACACCATCAATGCCGCCCTGCGGCGCATGGGGTTTGCCTCCGACGAAATGAGCGCCCACGGGTTCAGGGCCATGGCGCGCACGCTAATGATTGAGCGCATTCACGGCATCTCTGCCGACGTGATCGAGGCTCAGTTGGCCCACGGGAAGAGTGGCCCCTTGGGCGCAGCCTATGACCGTGCGGAGTTCATGGAGCAGCGGCGGCGAATGATGATCGAGTGGGCGGACTACTTGGACAAGCTGCGCCGTGGTGCGGATGTGGTGCCGATTGGGCGGGCGGCATGAGCGAATTGCTGGAAGAGGCACGCGCTGCACGCAGGGCACTGACGGCGCAACAACGGAGCACATTGGCCGCCGAACTCCTGGAGGTGCGAAAAAACCTTCGAGAGATGCGGAAAATGCATTCTGAGAGGCTGGCGCATGGTGTGGCCCTGGTCATGGGCAGTTCACAGGAGCTTGCAAAGGATGCGGACATTGAAGTGCGGGGTGCCCTGAAAAACCTAGCTGATGGCCTTCACATTTTCGGCAAACGCGCCTCCCCAAAAACGGCCTTCGCAGATTTGAAGCGTAGTGCGGCGAAGGCATTTTCGGAGAGCCCAACGGACGCCGAAATCTTGGCCAGCTCTGCCACTCCGGACTTGGTGCGCTACCTGCTGGCAGCGCTGAGCGCGTATGACGGCATGCCTGCCAATCTAGCTACCGCCCTCAGGGCCAAGAACCGGGTGGGAGCGACCGAGGTATGGGGCTTGCGCCGGGTGATTGTTGATGCTGCGGACGAGGCATTCCAGAAACTAAAACATACCGGAATGACCAGCGAGTCCTTCAAGCAGGCCGTTGAGGATGTGGCCTACGAGAAGTTCGTAGCCGCAAAGAGGAACAAAACGCGGCAGGAGCCCAAGCAGGAGAAAAAGTGCCGAGGCGAAATCCGCGACCTTCTAAACGAATACTTCGGGTGGGAGCAGTGGGCTGCAAATGATTTGTAGCCCACTACTCCAAACTGACACACCTTGGAATCATACGAAGGTTCGTAAACAACAAAGGAATTCGTATGGACAGTATCGTTCTGCGGCCCAAGCGTGCTGCCGTGCTTTTGAATATCAGCCTCGCCACGCTGTCGCGCTGGCGCAAAATCCCGGGCTTCCCCAAGCCCGTGCAGCTTGGTCCCAGGAGCGTGGGATTCCTTCGCAGCGACGTTGAAGCGTGGCTTGCCAGCCGGGAGGCATGCTAATGACACAAGAAGAAGCACAAAAGCGGGCCATGGTGCAGGCGCAGATCACGGACCTGTTTGCCAACCTCGACCGAGAGTTGCTGCTGTTGATGGGCGGCCTTGCTCCTGGTGATGAGCTGAACGCAGCTGCTGCAGCCGCTGGGGCGAAGGCAAGGCGCACAGCTGCCCTCATCAACAGTCTGATGGAGGCAGAGCCATGCAAGTGAGCTACCTGGACATTGAGCAGCTTGGGGACATGTTGAGCACGGGCGAGCGCATCACAACCCTGGACCATCCCACACAGCAGGTGCATGTGCTGCACTGGGGTGGCGTTGATGTCTTGGCCATCGTGTGCCCAATCACGGGCGGCGCGGTGGTGGTGTCGCCCTGTGATCAAGATGACGACAGCGGGGGCTCAATCCACCACCACGCCCGGCAAACCTTCGCCACGGCATGAGCACGCATCCGGCGATTGACCTGGACACCGAAGAGGCCGCCGAGTGCGGCCTTTTTTCTGCCCCGGCCTTGGTGGCGCGCAAGCGTGGCTCGGAGGTTGAACGCTTCAATGCGCGCGTGGCGGCGCTGGCTGGGCGATTTAGCCTTGACCTCCGGGCATCGGTTGAGACCTGCGGCGATCCGGCGATGTTGTGGGCGCTGCACATGGAACTGATGGGGCGCGGCATCCCGCCTATCCTGCGGGGCCCGCGCCCTTGGCACCTTGGAGCACAAGGGCGGCTTGTGGAGTTCGCGGCCGATGTGGCGTGGCTGCAAACCACCGACCCGGGGCACCGTGGTCGATATGGGCTAGGGAGGGCCATCTTCAAGACTCCTTGGGGCTCTGATGGATGGTGGCGGCTGGTACTGCGACAGTTTGGGCGCTCCGGCAATGTGCGCGGATTGGTCCTGGCCTTGGGGCTCACCGAGCCCCAACGGCTGCACTTGCGAACGGTACAGACAGCGCCCAGGGCGCGGGTGTTTGAGCGGTTGCACGGAGACGGCTTCGGGCAGTTGGTGGACTGCATCGAAACCGCCGTGCGGGTCGCGCCGGACAAGAGTGGCCGCACGGACCCGCGCGCCACGGCGGTCCGACGCGCTCAACTCTGGCGAGTGCATCGCCTGCTGGGCGAAGGCCCTGCCAGGACGGCCAGCACTTGGAGCAGACTCAGCGGTGAAGTGGTGGAGCGCTGGCAAGTGGCCCGGCAGTTGGCCGCCGTGAAGGGCATCGCCCTTGCGCATGAGCGTGCCGGGGCTTGAGCTAACTTTGCACAGTTATTGCGCTTTGAGTGGGGTTTCCTGCGCTGTTGGGGCTGGCGGAGAGAAACCCAGCCCTAGAGCATGAATTTGCCTTGCAATACCGGCCCGACCCGGGAACGCCCCGTCTTGTTGAAGGCAGGATGGGCACCAAGGGCACCGTGGGCTTATAGGGCGCTGGTTTTGGCCGCCAAAAACTCCAGCAAGGGCCTCGACTCAAGACGCATTCTGGCTAGGGTACGCCAAGGTCAGTGACGGCGCCTGATGGGCACTTTGGGTTATAGGTCAACCGCCCGGAAGGGGCCACAAATGGGGCGCGGAAGGGGGCACGCACGATCCGGGCAATTTGATCGTTTGTGCCCCCTTCCGTGCGCGATCCGTGGCCCCTTGTTTCAGAGGGAAAGAAGGGGCCACAAAACCCACCACTGACTTTGTCAGTGGAGCAGGGTACGTGTACGTGGTTGGCGTGGTGATCTGCCGCCCCGCCTGCGAGCCCCACACCGACAGAAACCCGGCCCCTGGTCCTGGTCCTGGTCCTGGCCCCCCAGGATGCGGAGGCCACCCGGAGCCCCACTGTCTGATGGACACTACGGTAGGGACACCAATGAAAAAGATGGTACTTTTGATGGTATTTTCTCAAAACTCCCTATCGAAACCTAGCATTCATGCGGGTTACAAGGCAGTTTGCGAACTCCTCCGGGCCATCTTCTGGCCACGTCTTTCCCAATCCCCCCACACCGCTTCACGGAAGCGCCGGAAACGACCGAGCCCCCAAACAGGCCCTCTGCGGCTTGGACTCGCCCCGCCCCGCCGACTCGGCCGGCTCCGGGTCTCTGCCTAACGCCGCTTCATGCGCAGCCACAAAGCAAAAAGCGCTGCAACGTTTCCGTTGCAGCGCTTTGCATTTTGGGGTGGCTGATGGGGCTCGAACCCACGACAACAGGAATCACAATCCTGGACTCTACCAACTGAGCTACAGCCACCGTAGCTTTGTATTATAGCCTGGGTTTTTGCCCCCAAGACCAAATTGCTTAATTTTCTGCAGTGACCTGGGCTGCAGCGTCAGGACGCGGGGCCTTGATCTGCACCTTGAAGCGTTGCTTGAGCAATTCGTAGTAAGCCAAGCCTTCTGCGGTCGTCAGCCACTGTTCGTACTGCTGGCGCTCTTGCTGGGCACGCTGCGCATCGGGCGCCTGGCGGGGCACCACGCGGTTGACCTTGACCACCATGTAGCCCGCGGCCCCCAGGTCCACACCTGTCCAGCCGGGCAAGGCATCGGCAGGTGCGCGCAAGGCGGCGTCAATCACCGGGCGGGGCAGGTTCTGGGGTTGCTCACGCGACACTTCCGTGGCGGCAGAAAGGCCCGTGGCCGAAGCAGGCGCTGCCTTCCAGACGGCCAGCTTGGCCTCGCCTTCCTTGCGCGCCAGTTCGGCCGACTTTTCGGCCACATAGAGGGTGCGCACGCGGGCACGCACTTCGTCCAACGGCAAAGTGCGTGCCGGGGTGTAGGTCGTCACGCGGCCTGCGGCCATCTGGCTGGGGCCCACTTCGACGGCCTCGGTGTTGCGCTTGTTCTGCACGGAGTCCGATGCAAACAGCGCTTCCAGGAACTTGGCATTGGCCAGGGGGCCCTTGGCGCCCGGCGCAGGAGTACGGGTGACCCCCGTGGCCGTCTGTACCTTGAGCTTGAGCTTGTCGGCCACCGGCTGCAGGCTGTCTGCCTGCTCGTACACACCGTTGGTGAAGGACTCGGCTACTTCGGCGAACTTGCGCTGGGCCTGCTGCTGCTTGAGTTCGGCTTCCATCGAAGGACGCAGCTCCTCGAACGAGGGCTGGCGGGGCGTCTTGATGTCGGTCAACTGGATGATGTGGAAGCCGAAATCGCTCTCCACCACATCGCTGATCTCGCCCTTCTTCAGTGCAAAGGCCGCATCTTCGAAAGGCTTGACCATGGCGCCCCGAGCGAAGAAGTTGAGGTCCCCGCCGACCACGGCCGAGCCCTTGTCGTCAGAGGATTTCTTCGCCACCTCCGCAAAGCTCGCTGGCGCCTTGCGCACCTGGGCGAGCAGCTCAGCGGCGCGGGCCTTGGCCTTCTCGCGGTCTGCAGCCGGTGCATCCTTGGCGGCATTGACGAGGATGTGGCTTGCGCGGCGCTCTTCCTTGGCCGTCATGCGCGCCACATTTTCCTTGTAGTAGGTGCGCAGGTCGTCTTCGCTCAGGGAGATGGTGGCGCGCACACTGTCGAGGTCCAGCACCACATACTCCACGGCCGCCTGTTCCAGTTGCTGGAACTGAGCAGGATGGGCTTTGTAATAGGTTTCGAGGTCCGCATCCGTGGGCGTGACCTTGTTCGCGAAATCGGATGCATTGAAACGTGCCACCTGGATGTCGCGCCGCTCGTACAAGGCGTTCAGGGCCAGCTTGACCTGCGCATCCGTACCAAAGGCCGAGCCCATCACGCCGCCCATGACCTGGTTGACGGAGATGTCGCGGCGCACATTGGCCTCGAAACCTGCAGGCGTGAGGCCCTGGCCGGCCACCAGGGCGCGGTAGGCTTCGGCGTCCAGGGTTCCATCCGCGCGCTTGAGCCCGGCAATCGCCGGGATTTCTTGCAGGCTGCGCGCCAGGCGCGCGTCGCTGGTGACGAGGTGCATTTTCTGCGCGGCAGCAGCCAGCACGCGGTCGCGCACCAGGCGCTCCAGCGTGGCGTAGCGTGCGCTGGGCGAATCCAGCAACTTGGGATCGACCGTGGGAGACTGCGCGCGAATGCGGTCTGTCTCCATGCGGTGGGCATTGTCCCAGTCTGTCTGCTTGATGTTGTCTCCATCGACACGCGCCACCACCGGGCTCTTTTCAGAGAAGTAGTTGCTGTCAATGCCTACCAGCACAAACGAAGGAATGATCAGCAAGAACAAGAAGATCATCACGATCTTGGAGTGCTTGCGGATGGATTCAAACATGGTCGATCTTTCAAGAGGCAAAAAACAAAAGGCGAACTTGCGTTCGCCTTTGTTCGGTGATGGTGGGTCCTGACGGTCTCGAACCGCCGACCTACTCCGTGTAAAGGAGCCGCTCTACCAACTGAGCTAAGGACCCCACCTAAACTTGATCCTCAGTTCAAGGCATCTTTCAATGCCTTGCCAGGACGGAACTTTGGAACTTTAGCAGCTTTGATTTTAATCGTAGCGCCAGTACGGGGATTGCGGCCGGTGCGGGCAGCGCGCTTGCCCACAGCAAAAGTGCCAAAACCGACGAGCGACACCGTGCCGCCCTTCTTGAGAGTCTTCTTGACAGCCTCGATCGTGGATTCCAGGGCACGCGCAGCAGCGGCCTTGGAGATGTCGGCGTTGGTAGCGATGTGCTCAATCAGTTCGGTTTTGTTCACAAGAAGCCTCTCGGAAAAGAGTTGATGGAATGTCTCGCGGATATCTGGTCTTCACACGTCTGACGGCACAGCCGAGGGCTGACAGGAAACAGGCGGGGGAATGACTGGCATACACAGCAGTGGCTGCTGCATCAGATTAAAGCCATCGAGTTTCAGAGTGTCAATACAGCACGCTGATTTGAGGCAGCGTTGCAATGAATTCTAGTCGTATTTCACGCTGCGACAGGGCTTGCAGGGCCGTTTTGTCTCAAACACGCCGTATGGGCAGCATCCCGTATTGACACTCCAATTCCGGCGCCACTCAAACGGCCGACAGGGCCTCGGCAATGGCCTTGCCAACGTCCTGCGTGCCGGACTTGCCGCCCAGATCAGGGGTGCGCGGCCCGCCACTTTGCGGGTCCAGCACGGCCTCGATCGCGGCCAGCACCGCATCGTGCGCGGCGCGGTAACCCAGGAAGTCCAGCATCATCGCGCCGCACCAGATCTGGCCGATCGGGTTGGCAATGCCCTGCCCCGCAATGTCGGGCGCCGAGCCGTGCACGGGCTCGAACAACGACGGCATGGTGCGCGTGGGATTGAGGTTGGCGCTGGGCGCAATGCCGATGGTGCCCGTGCAGGCCGGCCCCAGGTCCGAGAGGATGTCGCCAAACAGGTTGCTGGCCACCACCACATCGAAAAAGTCGGGGCGCTGCACGAAGTGGGCCGTGAGGATGTCGATGTGGAACTTGTCCACCTTCACATCCGGATACGACTTGGCCATCTCGGCCACACGCTCGTCCCAATACGGCATGGTGATGGCGATGCCGTTGGATTTGGTGGCGCTGGTCAGGTGTTTCTTGGGGCGCGACTGGGCCAGATCGAAGGCGAATTTCAGCACGCGGTCCACACCGTGGCGTGACATCACCGTCTCCTGCATCACGATCTCGCGCGGCGTGCCTTCGTACATGCGGCCACCGATGCTGGAGTATTCGCCTTCGGTGTTTTCGCGCACGATCAGCATGTCGATCTCGCCGGGCAGGCGCGGACTGCCGTCGCGGCGCACCACGGGGGCAATCACCCCCGGCATGAGGCGCGCGGGGCGCAGGTTGATGTACTGGTCGAACTCGCGGCGGAACAGCAGCAGCGAACCCCAGAGCGAAACATGGTCGGCGATCTTCTCGGGCCAGCCCACGGCGCCGAAGTAGATGGCCTCATGGCTGCCGATCTGCTCCTTCCAGTTGTCAGGCAGCATCTTGCCGTGCTTCTCGTAGTAGTCCCAGCTCGAAAAGTCGAAATGGTCAAAGTGCAGGTCGATGCCGAACTTGCGCGCGGCCACGTCCAGCACGCGCAGGCCCTCGGGCATGACCTCTTTGCCAATGCCGTCACCGGCCACCACGGCAATGCGATGTTTCGCCACGCGAATGCTCCTGAAAATATAGCTACCAGCGCTTACCCAGAGCGCGCAAGCAGTCTAAAAAGCTTGGAATTTACTTAACGCGGGCCCGGATTTCGGGGAGCGCCTTCTGCAGGTAATACACCATGGACCAGACCGTGAGCACGGCCGATGCCCAGATGAGCCAGGTGCCCCACACGCCCGTGTCGATCACGCCGAACAGGCGTCCGTCGTACAGCAGGAAGGGGATAGCCAGCATCTGCACCGTGGTCTTGACTTTGCCGATCATGTGCACCGCCACGCTCTTGCTCGCACCGATCTGCGCCATCCATTCGCGCAGGGCCGAGATCGCGATCTCGCGGCCGATGATGATGAGGGCCACGAACACGTCGGCACGCTGCAGATGCACCAGCACCAGCAGCGACGCACACACCAGAAACTTGTCGGCCACCGGGTCGAGGAAGGCGCCGAAGGACGAGGTCTGGTTGAGCTTGCGGGCCAGGTAGCCGTCCAGCCAGTCGGTGGCGGCAAACACCACGAACATCACGGTGGCAATGAGATTGCGTGTGGCCGGGTCCAGCGGTGCATAGAACACCCCCACGATCAAAGGTATCGCGACGATGCGCGTCCAGGTCATCAAGGTGGGGATAGTCCAGAACATGGCGGCGATTGTGTCACGGCAAGGCCGTGGCGCTGGCAACAAGGCTTATCTCAGCGCCTTATAAATTTCTTCGGCCAGTTCGCGCGAGATGCCGTCCACCGTGGCCAGGTCTTCCACACTGGCCGAGGCCACACCACGCACCCCGCCAAACCGCTGCAGCAACCGCGCCCGCTTCTTGGGCCCCACGCCCGCAATCTCTTCGAGCTGCCCGCCGCCCACACGCACCTTGGCCCGCGCCGCGCGCATGCCCGTGATGGCAAAGCGGTGCGCCTCATCGCGGATCTGCGCCACCAGCATCAGCGCGGCCGAGTCCTTGCCCAGGTAGACCTTTTCGCGCCCATCAGCAAACACCAGCTCTTCCAGGCCCACCTTGCGGCCCTCGCCTTTTTCCACACCCACGATGCGGGTCAGGTCCAGCCCCAGCGCGGTGAACACCTCGCGTGCCACGCCCACCTGGCCCTTGCCGCCGTCGATGAGTACCAGATCGGGCAAACGCGCCTGGCCCTTGGGGCGGGCTGCGGCTTGCGCCTCGGGAGACTTCGCATAGTCGATGCCGCCCTCCTCGCGCTGCGCCTCCACCACCTTGCTGTAGCGGCGCGTGAGCACCTGGCGCATGGCGGCGTAGTCGTCGCCACCCGTGATGCCTTCGATCTTGTAGCGGCGGTATTCGCTGCTCTGCATCTTGTGGTGGTGGAACACCACACACGACGCCTGGGTGGATTCGCCCGCCGTGTGCGAGATATCGAAGCACTCGATGGTGAGCTGCTCCAGGTCTTCGGGCGGCAGATCCAGTGCCTCGGCCAGCGCGCGGGTGCGGGCCTGCTGCGAGCCCTCTTCCGCCAGCAGCCGCGCCAGTTGCAGGTCGGCGTTCTTCTGCGCCATGTCCAGCCAGGCGCGGCGCTGCTCGCGGGGCTGGTGGATGGCGTTCACGCGCAGACCACTTTGTTCGGTCAGCGCGTCCAGCAATGCTTTGTCCACCGGCACGCTGGTCACCAGCATCGGGGGCACGGGCACGCCGATGTAGTGCTGGGCGATGAAGGCTTCAAGCACCAGCGCCTCCACGGGGCGGGTGGGCTGCGCAGGCGCGGTGTTTTCCCCGTCAACGCCCTCCGCTGCGTCTACCCCCTCGCCGCCCTCTTCCGCATACACCGCCGCAGCGTCTTCCACATGCACGGGGAAGTACGGCCTATCCCCCAGATGGCGGCCACCGCGCACCATGGCCAGGTTGACGCAGGCGCGGCCACCTTGTACGCGCACGGCGAGGATGTCCACGTCCTTGTCGTCCACCGTCTCGATGGACTGCTGGTGCAGCACGCGCGATAGCGCCTGGATCTGGTTGCGCACCTCGGCCGCCTGCTCGAATTCGAGCTTGTCGGAGTGCGCCATCATGCGCACCTCCAGCGCCTGCAGCAGCTCCTGCGTTTCGCCGCGCAGCAGCGCCTCGGCATGCGACACGTCGGCGGCATAGGCCTCGGGCGAGATCAGGTCCACGCAGGGCCCGGTGCAGCGCTTGATCTGGTACAGCAGGCAGGGCCGCGTGCGATTGGCAAACACCGTGTCTTCGCAGGTGCGCAGCCGGAACACCTTTTGCAGCAGCTGGATGGTTTCCTTCACCGCCCAGGCGCTGGGGTACGGGCCGAAGTACCGGTGTTTTTTATCGACCGCGCCCCGGTAGTACGCCATGCGCGGAAACACCTGCCCCGGCGCATCGCCCCGCGTATGGGTGCCCGGCGTGCCGGTGATCTTGAGATAGGGATAACTCTTGTCGTCGCGGAACAGGATGTTGAACTTGGGGTTCAACGTCTTGATCAGGTTGTTTTCCAGCAGCAGCGCCTCGGCCTCGGAGCGCACCACCGTGGTCTCCATGCGAGCTATCTTGCTGACCATGTGGCCGATGCGCGTGCCGCCATGGTTCTTCTGAAAGTAGCTGGACACCCGGCGCTTGAGGTTGAGCGCCTTGCCCACATACAGCAGCGCATCCTGCGCGTCGAAATAGCGGTACACGCCCGGCAGCGCGGGCAGCGCAGCCACCTGCGCCAGGAGTTCTTCGGAATGCACATCAGACATGGCGCGTATTGTGGCCTTGCGCGCGCCAAGGTCCGTGCACTATGAAATCAATAGCTACTAACGCTTACCTAACGGGCGGCAGCAAGCTTTTTTGATCAGATTTTCTACCCCCTCCAGGTCACTCCGCCTCGATCTTGGATGTTTTCACCACCGTGGCCCAGTTGGCCAGATCGGCCTTCACCTTGTCACCCAGCTGCGCCGGGGTCTGGTAGTCGGCCGTGGCGCCCTGCTCCTGCGCCTTTTGCTGGAAGGCCGGGTTCTGCACCACGGTGCGGATGTCGGCCGTCAGCTTGTCCACCACGGCCTTGGGCACGGCGGCGGGTGCAAACACCGCAAACCACGAGGTCGCATCGACCTTGGGGTAGCCCGCCTCGGCCGTGGTCGGCACGTCGGACAGGCTGGGCAGGCGCTGCTTGCCCGTCACGGCCAGCACGCGCAGCTTGCCGCTGGCGATGTGGGGCATGAAAGGTGGCGCCGTCCCAAAGGTCAGGTCCACCTGGCCGCCCAGCAGGTCCTGCAGCGCGGGGCCCGTGCCCTTGTAGGGCACGTGGACCATCTTGATACCGCCCTGCTGTTCCAGCATGGCACCCGTGACGTGCTGCAGCGAGCCGTTGCCTGACGAGGCGTAGTTGAGCTTGCCGGGGTTGGCCTTGGCGTAGGCAATCAGCTCGGGCAGCGTCTTCACCGGCAGGTCGGCCCGCACCACAATGATCTGCGGGGCCGAGATGACGTTGGCCACGGGCTGGAAGTCGCTCTGCTCCCACTGCTTTTGTTTGGTGATGTGGG
This sequence comes from Acidovorax sp. GW101-3H11, assembly GCF_001633105.1. GTDB lineage: Bacteria > Pseudomonadota > Gammaproteobacteria > Burkholderiales > Burkholderiaceae_C > Acidovorax. The sequence continues at coordinate 47,113 of NZ_LUKZ01000003.1, read as the reverse complement.
GCGAGATGACGTGGTAACCCGAGTACTGCATGAGCAGCGTGTAGCCATCGGCCTCGGCCCGCTTGACGGCGCTGGCGGCAATGTTGCCGTTGCCCCCGCCCTTGTTGTCTGCGATGACCGACTGGCCCAGCACCGGCGCCAGGGCCTGCGCGAGCATGCGGGCCGACAGGTCGGTAGTGCCACCGGCGGCGGTGGGCACCACCAGGGTGACGTTCTTCGACGGGTAGGCGCCTTGCGCCGCTGCATGGCCGATGAAGCCCGTGGCCAGTGCGGCGAGGGCGAGGGTGGTGAACTGCTTGCGGGTGGTTTTCATGAAAACGATGTCTCCGTTGTCGTTGTTGTCAAAAATCTGAAAAGCGAGGAACCGTTGGGAGCCAAGAAAGAAGCGCGGTCAATCGACTGTGGCGCCCGTCTCCTTGACCACGCGGCTCCACTTGGGCAGGTCGGACTGCACCAGCGCCGCCAGCTGCGCCGCCGTGCCCTTGAAGGGCTCGCAGCCCACGGTGGCCAGTTTCTCGACCACATCCTTGTGCTCCAGCGCGCGGGCCACCTCGGCCTGCAGTTGCGCGACGATGGGCGCGGGTGTGCCCGCCGGTGCAAACAGTGCATACCAGGGCGCCTGACCAAAGCCCTTGATGGTTTCGCCAATGGTGGGAGCATCGGGCAGCGCGGCCACACGCTTTTCGTTGACCACACCCAGCACCTTGAGCTTGCCCGCCTTGATGAACGCGATGGCCGACGGCAGGCTTTGCACCGACAGCGGCACCTGCCCGCCCACCACGTCAGTGGCGGCAGCGGCGGAGCCCTTGTAGGGGATGTGCTGCAACTGGATGCCTGCGGCCTTTTGCAGCATTTCGCCGATCAGGTGGTTCAGCGTGCCATTGCCTGCTGAGGCAATCGAATACTTGCCAGGGCTGGCCTTGGCCAGGGCGACCATTTCGGCCACGGTGTTGGCGGGAAAGGACGGGTGCGCCACCAGCACATAACCGGCCGTGGCCACGGGCGCCACGGGGGCAAAGTCCTTCACCGGGTCAAAGCCCGGGTTCTTGTACAGCGCGGGGCCAATCACATGGGCGCTGTCGGCCGTGAGCAGCAGCGTGTAGCCATCATTGCGCGCACGGGCCGTGGTGCCCGTGGCCAGGGTGCCGCCTGCGCCGGGGCGGTTCTCCACGATCACGCTCTGGCCCAGTTGCTCACCCAGCTTTTGCGCCACCACGCGCGCAATGGCGTCGTTGGCGCCGCCGGCGGCCTGGGGCACGACCACGGTGATGGGTTTGGACGGGTACTTGTCCTGCGCGCCCGCAGCGAAGGCGGCAGAGCACAACACGGCAGCGGTGAAGATGCGGCGGGACAGTGGGGTTTGGAATGCCATGGTTTTGTCTCCTGGTTTTATGGGGAATGCAGGCTCGCCCGCCTTCAGCGGGACAGCGATCTTTCGCGGATCGCCTCGAAATCCGCTGGCACCGGGTGCAGCGCCAGGCGCGGGCCCGCCTTGGCGATCTGGCTCGGAATGTCGTGGCCGATGAACGCAGGCAGCTGCTGCGCAGCGGCCACCAGTTGCACCAGGTCCACCCCGGTGTCATAGCCCATCAGCGCCAGCGCATGCACGATCTCTTCGCTGCACACATTGCCGCTGGCGCCTGGCGCGTAGGGGCAACCGCCCAGGCCGCCCAGCGATGCGTCGAACCGGTCAGCACCCGCATCAATGGCCGCCAGCACATTGGCCAGCCCCATGCCGCGCGTGTTGTGGAAATGCAAGGTGAACTCCACGCCCGGCCAGCGCGCGCGGGCCGCTGCCGTGAGCTGGTGCACCTGTGTGGGGTAGGCCATGCCCGTGGTGTCGCACAGCGTGATGCCGCGCACGCCCACATCCACAAAACGCTGCACCCAGCCAAACACATCGGCCTGGGCCACATCGCCTTCCATGGGGCAACCAAACACACACGACAGCGACACATTCACCGCCACGTTGGCGCCCTGCGCCAGGGCCACCACCTGCGCCAGCGCCGCAAACGACTGTTCCTGCGTCATGCGCAGGTTGGCCAGGTTGTGGGTAGCGCTGACGGACATGACCAGATTCAGTTCGTCCGTGCGCGACTCGATGGCGCGCTCTGCCCCGCGCAGGTTGGGCACCAGCGCGGTGTAGACCGTGCCCGGGCGGCGCGTGATCTCGCGCATCACGACTTCGGCGTCTTTCAGCGCCGGAATGGCGGTGGGCGATGTGAACGAAGTCACCTCGATCTTGGACAGGCCCGCTGCCGACAGCGCATTGCACAGCGCGATCTTGTCGGCCGTGGGCACAAAGGCTTTTTCCATCTGCAGGCCGTCACGCAGCCCCACCTCTTGCATGTGGATGCGGCGGTTTGCCCCCTGCCATACGGTGCTGGATGCACTCATTGAATCACCCCCTTGCTGCGCAGCAGCGCAATCTGCTCGGCCGTGAGGCCTGCCTCGGCCAGCACGGCGTCGGTGTCATCCCCCAGATGCGGCGCACTGCGGCGAATGCTGCCCGGCGTGCCCGAGAGCTTGGGCACGATGCCGGGCACTTCTACGCTGTAGCCATCGCGTGTCTCTTGCGTCAGCAGCATGTCGCGGGCGCGGTAGTGCGGGTCTTCGGCAATGTCTTTGGCGGTGTAGACCTTGCCTGCAGGCACGCGGGCGGCGCCCAGAGTCTCCATCACCTGCTGTACCGAGCGGGCGGCCGTCCAGGCGCCAATCGCGGTGTCGATTTCGCCCACCCGCGCCACGCGGCCGGTGTTGCTGCCCAGGTCGGGGGCATCGGCCAGGTCCTGGCGGCCGATGGCCGTCATCAGCCGCTTGAAGATGCTGTCGCCATTGCCCGCCACCAGCACCCAGCCGTCCTGGCAGGGGTAGGCGTTGCTGGGCGCAATGCCCGGCAGTGCGCTGCCCGCCGCCTCGCGCACCGCGCCAAAGGCGCTGTACTCGGGGATCAGGCTTTCCATCACGTTGAACACGGCCTCGTGCAGCGCCACGTCAATCACCTGGCCTTTGCCACCGTTGACCTTGCGGTGGTACAGCGCCGTGAGCACGCCGATGGTGCCGTGCAGCGCGGCCAGCGTGTCGCCGATGGACACGCCCACACGCACCGGCACGCGGCCCGGTTCGGCCGTCAGGTGGCGCAGCCCGCCCATGGCCTCGCCGATCACACCAAAACCCGGCAGATCGCGGTACGGCCCGGTCTGGCCGTAGCCCGAAATGCGCAGGATCACCAGACCGGGGTTGAGCGCATGCAACTCGTCGGGCGACATGCCCCAGCCCTCCAGCGTGCCGGGACGAAAGTTCTCGACCAGCACGTCGGCCTCGGCAATCAGCTGGCGGGCTATTGCTTGGCCCTCCTTCTGGCGCAGGTCCAGCGCCACAGAGCGCTTGTTGCGCGACTGCACCTGCCACCAGACGGAGGTGCCTCCCTTGATCAGGCGCCAGTTGCGCAAGGGGTCGCCGGTCTCGGGGGCTTCTATCTTGATCACATCGGCGCCAAACTCGCCCAGCGTCTTGCCACAAAACGGCCCGGCGATGAGCTGGCCCATCTCGATGACGCGCACGCCTTGCAGTGCGGCGGGGGAAGCAGTGGAATCCATAGAACGGTTTGTCTCGTGCAGGCGGTAATGCTGGGGGGCAATGATGCGTACACGCCGCCCGCCTGCAAAACGCTCAAGCAACAAGCCACCATCGCAATCCAGCATGGCAGCTTGCTACCATCGGTGCCCCATGAAACTCGATCCCGTCTCCCTGCGCCTGTTTGTGGCCGTGATGGAAGAAAGCACCATCGCCGCCGCAGCAGCGCGCGAGCATCTGGCGGCTTCGGCCGTCAGCCGCCGCCTGGCCGACCTGGAAGACGCCTTGCACGTGGCCCTGTTCACCCGCAGCAACAAGGGCACCGAGCCCACGGCCGCCGCCTACGCACTGCTGAACCTGGCGCGTGGCGTGCTCAACGACCTGGACGGCATTGCCAGCCAGATGCGCGACTACGGCGCAGGCGTGCGCGGCCATGTACGGGTGGTGGCCAATATCTCGGCCATCACGCAGTTTTTGCCGGCGCAGTTGCAGAGCTTCATGGCGCTGCACCCGCAGGTGGACGTGCGGCTGCAGGAGCAGATCAGCACGGCCATTGCACAGTCCGTGGCCGAAAACGCGGCGGACGTGGGCATCCTCAACCAGGGCCAGTACGGCGACCGCGTGGTGCAACTGCCCTACCGCACCGATGAGCTGGTGCTGGTGGTGCCCACGGGCCATGCGCTGGCGCGGCGCAAGTCCGCCCGCCTGGCCGACGCCCTGCCCTACGACTTTGTCGGTGCGCACCCGGGCAGCGCCATCAACAACCAGCTGACCCGCGCCGCCGCCGAGGCGGGCCTGCCGCTGCGACTGCGCATGCAGGTCACCAGCTACGACGCGCTGTGCCTGATGGTGGCCGCCGGCCTGGGTGTGGGCGTGATGCCACGCGGCAGCGCCGCGCTGTACAAGGGCTCGCAGCCCATCCGTGTGGTCACGCTGAACGAGCCCTGGGCGCACCGGCAGCTCGTGTTGTGCGTGCGGTCCGAAGAGTCCCTGTCCAGCGTGGCGCGGCTGCTGGTGGACCATCTGCGTGCGCCACCAACTACACCCGCCCCATGACCCTGCACCGCCCCCTCCCCGCCCTGCAATGGGATGTGTTCTGCCGCGTGATCGACAACTTTGGCGACATTGGAGTGTGCTGGCGCCTGGTGGCGCAACTCGCCAGCCTGGGCCACCGCGTGCGCCTGTGGGTGGACGACGCCTCGGCCCTCGCGTGGATGGCGCCCGCAGGCTGCCCGGGGGTGGAACTGCGCGCCTGGGCATCGCCCCCGCCCGGCCCCCACGAGCCAGCGCCCGATGTGATGGTGGAGGCGTTCGGCTGCGAAATTGCTCCTGAATTCATAGCTTACAGCGTATACCAGTCGCGCGCAGACGGCCTAAAACCTGTCTGGATCAACCTCGAATACCTGTCGGCCGAGAGTTATGTGGAGCGCACCCACCGGCTGCCGTCGCCCCTCCTGTCAGGCCCTGCTGCAGGCTGGACACGCTGGTTCTTCTACCCCGGCTTCACGCCCGCCACGGGCGGGCTGCTGCGCGAAGACGACCTGATGGCCCGGCGGCAGGCGTTTGACCGCACCGCCTGGCGCCAAGCGCACGCCGACGCGTTTGGCCTGGACAACGACGACCCAGGGCAGCGCTGGGTGTCGCTGTTCTGCTACGAGCCCGCAGCCCTGCCCGAGCTGCTGCAACACAGCCAGGCCCGGCCCACGCAGTTGCTGGTCACGCCAGGCCGCCCCACGGCGGCGGTGCAGGCCGCGCTTGGTGCGGCCCAAAATCATGGTCAAAATGCCTGCTTGGGCGCGCCTGGAAAGCTTGGGCAGCTATACATTTCATACCTGCCTGCACGCACCCAAACAGCGTTTGACGACATGCTGTGGGCCTGCGACCTGAACTTTGTGCGCGGCGAGGATTCGCTGGTGCGGGCGCTGTGGGCCGGGCAGGCACTGGTCTGGCAGATCTACCCCCAGCATGACAACGCCCACCACGACAAGCTCTGGGCGTTTCTGGACTGGCTGCAGGCCCCGGCATCGCTGCGGCAGTTCCATGCCACCTGGAACGGGCTCGACACCGCGCCCCTGCAGTGGCCCGGCGACGACACCCTGGCCGAATGGACCGCCTGCATTGCGGCCGCGCGCACGCGCCTGCTGACGCAGGACAACCTTGTGGCGCAACTTTTGGGCTTTGTCGCCGAAAAACGGTAAAATCCGAGGCTTTGCGCAAATCAGGTGCGGCACACCGGTGCCCAGCCCTCGCGCATTCCCGCCGCGGAACATGCATCGGCACGGCGCGCCTTCTGCCTCTACAGCGAGACAACAGAAAGCCACCGGCCCGCGCGTTGAGCGGCCCCAACCCAAGCAACTCGCTATGAAAATCGCTCAAGAAATCCGCGCCGGCAACGTGATCATGCACGGCAAGGACCCCATGGTTGTCCTGAAGACCGAATACGCCCGTGGCGGCCGCGGTGCAGCCACCGTGCGCATGAAGCTCAAGAGCCTGATCGGCAACTTCGGCACCGAAAACGTGTTCAAGGCCGACGACAAGATCGACAACGTGATCCTGGACAAGAAGGATTGCACGTACTCCTACTTCGCCGATCCCATGTACGTTTGCATGGACACCGAATACAACCAGTACGAAGTCGAAGCCGAGAACATGGGCGACGCACTGAACTACCTGGAAGACGGCATGTCCCTCGAAGTGGTGTTCTATGACGGCAAGGCCATCTCGGTCGAACTGCCCACCAGCGTCGAGCGCGAAATCACCTGGACGGAACCCGCCGTCAAGGGCGACACGTCCGGCAAGGTGCTCAAACCCGCCAAGATCGCCACCGGCTTCGAAGTGCCTGTGCCCCTGTTCGTGTCGCAAGGCGACAAGATCGAAATCGACACGCGCACCGGCGAATACCGCAAGCGCGTTTAAGGCGTGCCAGAGGCTTCTGCCTCGGCCCACAAAAAAGGCTTCCCTCGGGAAGCCTTTTTTATTGGTGTTTTTGGTGCCCAGCGCCTGATAGGAAAGCGCTGGCAGCTATTCAAACAATAGCAAAACCCGAATCAAACATCGTCACACCGGCACGGCCACCAGGTCGTGCCCCTGCGTGCCCACGATGCGCGCCTTGGTGAACTCGCCCACCTTGAGCTGCTTGCTGATCTTCTCAGGCGGCAGCAGGTGCACCACGCCGTCGATCTCGGGCGCATCGGCGTAGCTGCGGCCCCGGCCACCCTTTTTGCCCAGCGCGGGGGCATGGTCCACCAGCACCTGCATGGTGGCGCCCACACGGCGCTGCAGCTTGGCGATCGAGACCTCTTCGGCCACGGCCATGAAGCGGGCGCGGCGCTCTTCGCGCACTTCCATGGGCAGCATGCCCGGCAGCTCGTTGGCAACGGCGCCATTCACGTCGCTGTAGGCAAAGCAGCCAGCGCGGTCGATCTGGGCCTCGCGCACGAAGTCGAGCAAGTGCTGGAACTCCTCCTCCGTCTCGCCCGGAAAGCCCGCAATGAAAGTGCTGCGGATGACCAGCTCGGGGCAGGCCTCGCGCCAGCGCTGGATGCGCTCCAGGTTGCGCTCGCCGCTAGCGGGGCGCTTCATGCGCTTAAGCACATCGGGGTGGCTGTGCTGGAAAGGCACATCCAGGTACGGCAGCACCTTGCCGGTGGCCATGAGCGGGATGACCTCATCCACACTAGGGTACGGGTACACGTAGTGCAGGCGCACCCAGGCGCCGAACGGCTCGGCGATCTCGCCCAGGGTCTGCACCAACTCCAGCATGCGCGTCTTGACGGGCTTGCCGTCCCAGAAACCGGTGCGGTACTTCACGTCCACGCCATAGGCCGAGGTGTCCTGGCTGATGACCAGCAGCTCCTTCACACCGCCTTCGAACAAGGCCTTGGCCTCGCTCAGCACGTCGCCAATGGGGCGCGAAACGAGGTCGCCTCGCATCGAGGGGATGATGCAGAAAGTGCAGCGGTGGTTACAGCCCTCGCTGATCTTGAGGTAGGCGTAATGCTTGGGCGTGAGCTTGATGCCCGCAATGCCGAAACCGCCGGGCACCAGGTCGATGAAGGGGTCGTGCGGCTTGGGCAGGTTCAGGTGGACGGCGTCCATCACCTCCTGCGTGGCGTGTGGCCCGGTCACGGCCAGCACGCTGGGGTGCATCTCTCGCACCATGTTGCCGCCCCCTTCGCCCGCACGCGCGCCCAGGCAGCCAGTGACGATCACCTTGCCGTTTTCGGCCAGCGCCTCGCCAATGGTGTCCAGGCTTTCCTTGACGGCATCGTCAATGAAGCCGCAGGTGTTGACAATGACCAGATCCGCGCCATGGAAGGTCTTGGAGGTTTCGTAGCCCTCGGCGCTCAGTTGCGTGAGGATGAGTTCGGAATCGGTCAGCGCTTTGGGGCAGCCCAGGCTGACAAATCCGACTTTGGGTGTTTTCGTGGGGGAGAGTGCTTCGCTCATAGCCCCGTATTGTCCCAGTTCCGGCGCCTGGCCGGTGAGGGAGCCCCTCCAGTGCGGCGGGCGCGGCATTTTGCAGCGGTGAAAACCAGCCTGGCACAAGGCCGACGCCACCGCAGATCCAGCTTTGCCAGGCCGCCAGGGCAACCCCAGGGCGCCCCGAGCGACGGCTCGTGGCGGGCTTACCGCTTTAACCCGAACGCACCCAGCATCTGCTCGGTCTGCTTCTGCATCTGCTCCTGCATCTGGGTGAGCATGGACTGCGACTGCTCCACGTAGTTGCCCATCATGCCCTTGAGCATGGGCGACTGCAGGTTCATGAACTGCGCCCACATCTCGGGCGTCACGCTTTGCGATTGTTCGGCCAGCTTGGTCTGCACATCGGTGAAGGCCTGCACGTTCTTTTCCAGGTACGCCCCCATGAAGCCCTGCATGGCGTGGCCGTAGAACCGGATGATGTTGGCAAGCACGGCCTCGGTGAACATGGGCGCGCCACCGGCCTCTTCTTCCAGAATGATCTGCAGCAGGATGCTGCGCGTCAGGTCTTCACCCGTCTTGGCATCTCGGACCACCACCTGCTGGTGGTCCATGACCAGTTGGCGCACTTCGGCCAGGGTGATGTAGGTGGAGGTGTCTGTGTCGTACAGACGGCGGTTGGGGTACTTCTTGATGACGCGCTGGGCCGACTTGGACGCGGCACTTTTCTGTTCGGACACGACGAACTCCTCGGGCTCGAAACCCATGTATTGCAGTGCAGCACATTCTAGGGAGAGTGCACCACCGCAGCGGCAAAGGAATACCCTGATGAAGCGTCGGCATCACTTGTCACGACCGCGACACCCCTCTTTCACGCGGTATGGCCGCACCATGGACCGTCAGCAAGTCCCCTGCTTGAACCCTATGCGGCCGACGCCACCAGGGCAGAAAAAAAAGCAGCCCGCACAGGGCGGGCTGAACTCTTACCTTGAAGCAAGAGGGAGGGAGGTCGTCAACGCTGCGAGCATGACAGAGAGATCTTATGAGCCGCTTAAGAAGCACACCGAGCAAGAGACGCAACAGGTCTGTCGAGACGTAACGTCTGCGGCCGCCGCCTAGGGCGTGTCATCAATCAATACCCCCACGCGCTGACCCCGCAATGCGGATGGATGCGCGAAGCGGGGCGCAGCCCATAGTCATCTATGGGCAAGCCACGCGACAAAGCAGACGCCGCATTGCGGGCCAGCCCGAAGGGAAAGCCAGCCAGGCCGCGCATTGCGTCGTTGCCCTTCGTTTGTGTAGCCAAGCTACACGGCACTCAGGGCGCCTAGCACTGCACGGCCTGGCTGGCTTTCGCGTGGGGGTATTGATTGATGACACGCCCTAAGCAGCCATGGAAGAAAAACCGGGAAAAGAGGAGGACCTGGAGCCTTGTTGCCTGCGGCCAATCGCCACGGACAAGGCGAATCGATTGCAACACCAGGAGAGGGCTGAAAAACAAAAAAGCCGCCCAGAATGGCGGCTTTGTTTTTTCCCAAGTTTTTGCAGAACACTGAAAGCTGGTTTCTTTCAGAAAAACTTGGTAGGCGCGATTGGACTCGAACCAACGACCCCCACCATGTCAAGGTGGTGCTCTAACCAGCTGAGCTACGCGCCTGTCGTTGTTTAGACCACGATTATAGCCATAAAAATCGACTGCTCTGAAAAGCCCGCTAAACAATTCAAATGAATCGGCGGCATGCTCTCCGCCTGAAGTCTTTCTGCCCCCAGGCGGCCCATCTCCATCTCATCGCCGGCGTGCAGATCGCACGCCCTGCACACTGGCCACAATCCCCAGCACCTTGTTCAGGCGCCCCGAGTCGGCCACCTCCACCGTGAACGTCATCCAGGCAGTGCCTTTGACCGACTGGGTCTGCACGCCGACCACATTGGTTTTCTCTCGGGCAAAGACCTCCGAGATGTCGCGCAGCAGGCCCTGCCGGTCGGCGGCCTCCACAGCCACGTCCACCGGGTACACGGCGGCACCGGCTGCCTGCTTGGGCACACCCCACTCCACATCAATCACACGCTCGGCACTGCGGGCGGCCATCTCACGAAAGTTGCTGCAATCGGCGCGGTGCACGCTCACCCCTTTGCCGCGCGTGACAAAACCACGGATGGCGTCGGGCGGTGCGGGTTTGCAGCATTTGGCCAGCTGCGTCATGAGCGAATCGATGCCCACCACCAGCACGCCGCCCTTGGGGGCAGCGTCGTTGGTGCGCGTCTTCTTGAGCAGCAGGAAGTCATCGGGTTGCAGCACGGGCTCGGGCGGGCGCAGCACCGTTTCGATGTTGCGCAGCGAAAACTCGTCCTTGCCCACCACTTCGAACAAGGCATCGGCCGATTTGAAGCCCAGCTGCACCGCCAGGTCGTCAAGCTTGATGGCTGTCTTGCCTTCGCGCTGCAAGAGTTTCTCGACCGATTCGCGGCCACGGGCCACGGTTTCGTGGGTCGCCTGGGCATTGAACCAGGCGCGCACCTTGGCCTTGGCCCGGTGGCTGGTGAGGTAGCCCAGTTCGGCATTGAGCCAATCGCGCGACGGGCGCCCTTCCTTGACGGTGGAAATCTCCACCGTCTGCCCGTTCTGCAGCGGCGTGTTCAGCGGCACCATGGCGCCATCGACCTTGGCGCCCCGGCACCGGTGGCCCAGGCTGGTGTGCACGGCATAGGCAAAGTCCACAGGGGTGGCTCCCTGCGGCAGCTCGACCACGGCAGCATCGGGCGTCAGCACATAGATGCGGTCCTCGAACAGACCCCGATTGGGCAATGCGCCTGCCAGATCCCGCTCCCACGCCAGCAGCTGGCGCAGCACCGCAATCTTGGCGTCGTACTCGCCGGTGGCGGACACACCGGCATAGCCCTTGGATCCGGCCTCCTTGTAGGCCCAGTGCGCCGCCACGCCGTGCTCAGCGTGTTCGTGCATGGCCTGGGTGCGGATCTGGATCTCGATGGGCTTGCCGTTGTCGTCGCGCACGATGGTGTGCAGCGACTGGTAGCCGTTGGGTTTGGGCTTGGCAATGTAGTCGTCAAACTCCTCCACGATGGGCTTGAACTGCTCATGCACCCAGCTCAGCGCGGCATAGCAGTCCTTGACCGTGGGCACAACCACGCGCAGCGCACGGATATCGAACACCTGGTCGAAGTTGAGCGACTTGCCGCGCATCTTCTTGACGATGCTGTAGATGTGCTTGGGGCGACCCTGCACGCTGGCGCTGATACTGCGCGCGCGCAGGTCGGATTCGAGCCGCGCGCGCAGCTGCTCCATGTACACCTCGCGCTCGCCCCGCTTTTCGTCGAGCAGGCGGGCCACTTCCTTGTAGGTGTCGGGCTCCAGGAAGCGAAAGGACAGGTCCTCCAGCTCCCACTTCACCTGCCAGATGCCCAGGCGGTTGGCCAGCGGCGCAAACACCTGCAGCGACTCGCGCGCCAGGCTGGGCGATACGGGACGTTTGCTGGCCGCGTGAAAACGCAGCGTCTGCAGGCGCGAGGCCAGGCGCAGCATCACCACGCGCAGGTCGCGCGAGAAGGCAAGCAGCATCTTGCGCACGTTCTCCGTCTGCACTGCAGGGTCTTCCAGGTGCTCGGCGGTGCGGGCCTGCTGCTGCACGCGCATGAGCTTGGTCGTTTCTACTGCCAGCGCAGCAAAGTTGTCGCCAAAGGCCTTGGCGATCACCTCTTCCGGCTTGTTCAGGTGCACGCAGGCATAGACGAGATAGCTCGCGGCCTGCATGGCCTCGGAGCCGCCGATGCCCTTGAGGATGGAAGCCACGGCATCCGCGTGGGCCAGCGTGTTCTCGCCGGAGTCCAGGGTCTCGCCCGCCATCAGTGGCTCGGCAAAAGCGCGCGCGCGCACCAGCGCATTCACCTGCTCGGGCAGCGTGTGCGCGGTGGCGGCAATAAGCTGCGGAACAGTGTCGGTCTGAAGGGGAAGGGACGCGAGTGCGGGAGGGTTGGTTTTCATCCGGCCACAACACCTTCTGCCGCCAGCAGGAACTCCGTGACGGCTGCGACCTGATCGGCCGCCACCAGGGTGGGCGCATGCCCCACCCCCTCAAACTCGACCACGCGCGCCCGGGGGCCGCGTTCCGTCATTGCCTGCGCCGTCGCGCGCGAGAGCAGATCCGACTGCGCGCCACGCAGCAGCAGCGTGCGCGCCTGGATATGGTCGTACAGCTGCCACAGGGCAGCCTCGCCCGCCACGGCGGACTCCGGGGTCAGGGTCTTGAAAGGCACAGCAATGGCGGGGTCGTAATGCAGCGTGATGCCGCCCCCATCCGACGCTGGCAAGGTGCGCACCATCGCACGCGACAACTCCAGCCACTGGGCTGGCGTGTGCGGGCCAAAGCTGGTGGAGATGGCCCACATGGCATCGGCAGCCTGCTGCAGCGAAGCAAACCGCGCCAGTTGCCCCAGGTACTGGCCGATGCGCTGCAAGGCCTCCCACTGGATGACCGGGCCCACATCATTGAGCACCAGCCTGCGTACCGGCACCGGCAAAGGCAACCCCGGCTGACCTGCAATGCCCATGCCAATCAACCCACCCATGCTGGTACCCACCCAGTCCAGCGTGGCGATGGCTCCCTGCTGATGCAACTGCGCCAGCAAGGCCAGCATGTCGCCCGCGTACTGCGGAATCTGGTAGCCCATGGGGTCGGCCAGCCAGTCGCTCTGGCCACGCCCCACCACGTCGGGGCAGACCACCCGCGCATGCGCGCTCAGCGCTCGCGCCAAAGTATCAAAGTCACGCCCCTGGCGCGAAAGGCCATGCACGCAGACCACCACATGCGGATGTGCCGGATTGCCCGTGGCATTCCACTCCCAGTAAGCCATGCGGTGCTGCTGCGCCGGAGCGGGCGCGCGGTCCGGGGCCACTGGCGGGGCTGCGGAGCCCGGGCACAGTACGTAGTTCAGCGTAGGTTCATTCATGGGTGCGAAATCCGGGATCGGCGCTCGATAATGCTTGCGGAATTCGGAACCTATGGCGCACGCCATGGTTGCCGACTTTCCCTTGCGTGGCATCGTAATTCATTCGGAGAGACTCTCATGCTGAAAGGCAAAACCGCCCTCGTCACCGGCTCCACCAGTGGCATTGGCCTCGGAATCGCTAAAGCCCTGGCCCGCCAGGGTGCGAACATCGTGCTCAATGGTTTTGGCGATGTAGACGGCCCCCGCGCCGAAGTCCTGGCCGCAGGCGCTGCGGCGGAGGTACAAGTGGCCTACCACGGCGCTGACATGAGCCGGGCGGCTGATATCGAGGACATGATGAAGTCCAGCGCCGCACAGTTCGGGCGCGTGGACATCCTGGTGAACAACGCGGGCATCCAGCATGTGGCCAACGTGGAAGACTTCCCCGTGGAGCGCTGGGACTCCGTGATTGCCATCAACCTCACCAGCGCCTTCCACACGTCACGTCTGGCGCTGCCTGCCATGAAAAGTGCCAACTGGGGCCGCATCATCAATGTGGCATCGGTGCATGGCTTGGTGGGCTCCGCACAGAAGGCGGCCTATGTGGCCGCGAAACATGGCGTCGTAGGCCTGACCAAGGTCACGGCGCTGGAGAACGCCACCACGGGCGTGACCTGCAACGCGATCTGCCCCGGCTGGGTACTCACGCCCCTGGTGCAAAAACAGGTGGACGCCAAGGCCGCCGAGCACGGCCTGTCGAACGAGGATGCCAAGAAGCTGCTGCTGGGCGAGAAAGAGCCCTCGATGCAGTTCACCACGCCCGAAGAACTGGGTGAGCTGGCCGTGTTCTTTTGCTCCCCAGCGGCCAACAACGTGCGCGGCGTGGCCTGGAACATGGACGGCGGCTGGGCGGCACAGTAAGCCACCCTCGCGGCGCCCGGCCCACGGCAACTGCGTCCAGGGCCCCAGGGCATCAGGGCCCCTGCCCTGCGGGCCCCACCCGCCGCCACCTGCGGGTCTCGCATTCCACTAGACCATGGCCAAGGTGGCTTCCCTAGAATGGTGTTGTCCTCCAGAAAAACCGTTGGGGCACATTGCCTCTTGCTCGCGAGCCCCTGGACGACATCCCACCAGGGGAGGAAATCGCGATGTCTGCCGCAATGATTGCTGCCATGTTCTTCACCGTGGCGCTGCTCGTGACCACGGCGTACTTCATCATGGGCTCCATCCCGCTGCTGATGCTCAAGCACGATACGCCGCTGGACGCACGCTTTGTGCGCGGGTTCTTCCATGTCTACTATCTCTGCGCCTTTGTGACGGCCTCCGCCACGGCGATCAGTTTTGCGCTGGCAGGCCACCCTGGCATTGCCTGCGGTGCGGCCGCGCTGGCCGGAATCGCCGTTGTGCTGCGCAGCAGGATCATCCCGAAGATGGATGCGCTCGGGGAGCAGATCCAGTCCAACTACATGGATGCCATCCCGGGGTTCCGCAGAACCCACACCATCGCTATCTTGATCAACCTGCTCCAGCTCACTGTGATCGTATGGGGGTTGATCGACTACAGCAAATAGGTGCACCGGCCCGGAAAGCACCCATGAGGGCTGCTCACCCCACCGCCCGTGTCCTGTCTCTTGCTACTTGCGTGTCGCGGACCGGCGGCAAACCAAACAGCCGACCGTATTCGCGGGTGAACTGAGGCACGCTTTCATAGCCCACAGCAAATGCCGCGCTGCTGGCACTGGCCCCCTCCGACAACATCAACCGCCGGGCCTCGATCAAACGCAGCTGCTTCTGAAATTGCAGCGGCGACAAGGAAGTAACCGCCCTGAAATGCTGATGAAAGGATGAGGGGCTCATGCCTGCCAGTGCCGCCAGGCTCTCCACCGGCAGGGGCTGCGCAAAATCGGCACGCAGCACAGCAACGGCGCGCGCTATCCGCTGGGCGTGGCTGCCGGGCCAGCCCAGGCGGCGGATGGCGGCGCCGTGCCGCCCCGCCAGCAACCAGTAGTGCAACTCACGCACCAGGGATGCATGCAGCAGCGGGACAGCCTCGGGCCGATCCAGAAGCCGCATGAGGCGCAGGGCCACATCGGCCACCTCAGCATCGGTGGGATCCACGTGTACAGGGGCATGGTCGCCCCGGGGCACAACACCCATCTGAGCCGACAAGTCGGCAATGACCGGCAGGCTCAGCTCCAGCGCAATCGAGAGGTACGGCGCAGCGGCACTGGCACGGGTAATCTGGCTCACTGTGGGCACATCGGCCGTAATCAGCAGAGACTCGCCCGCTGAGAATTCAAACGTCCGCGCCCCCATCGCCACCTGCTTGCTGCCCTGTAGAACCAGGCAGACAAGGGGCTGCGCAATCGCATGCAGCAACCCGCTGGGCTCGGTAGCGCGCACCGTGCTCAATCCGGGGATGGGGGTCTGCACCACGCTGCCCTGACGGGCATGGGCTTCGGCATAGCGGCTCACCGCATCGAACAAAGGCGTCGTCATGCCGCAAGCGTACCGGTTTGCAGACCTACTGGCACGGGATTTGGAGAATCAGGCAAGAACCAAGGTGATTTCGGCAACCGACACGGGCCATGGAACCGGACACTGAATCGCACCACACACAGGAGTTCACCATGACACCAAGCACCACCTTGAGCCCACCCACCATCACCTTGGTCACCGGCGGCAGCCGGGGCCTGGGCCGTAATACCGCGTTAAGCATCGCCAGGGGCGGCGGCGATGTGGTCATCACCTACCGCAGCCAGGCCGAGGAAGCGCAGGCTGCCGTGGCCGAAATCCAGGCCCTGGACCGCCGGGCTGTGGCGCTGCAGCTCGATACCGGCAATATCGCCGCCTTCGGCACCTTTACCGAGCACCTGCGCACCGCACTGCAGACAACCTGGCAACGCACTGATCTTGATCACCTGGTGAACAACGCTGGCCATGGGGACTATGCGGCGTTTGCCACTACAAGCGAGACACAGTTCGATCACCTCGTCAACGTGCACTTCAAGGGGGTGTTCTTTCTCACGCAGGCGCTGCTGCCGCTGATTGCGGATGGGGGAAGCATCGTGAATTTTTCGACCGGTCTCACCCGCCTCTCGCTCCCGGGCTACGCAGCCTACGCGGCGGCCAAGGGGGCTGTAGAGGTGCTGACGCGCTACCTGGCCAAAGAACTCGGCGCACGTGGCATCACCGTCAACACAGTGGCGCCAGGAGCCATCGAAACCGATTTCGGCGGAGGCGTGGTGCGCGACAACCCCGAGCTCAACCAGCATCTGGCCCAGATGACAGCTCTGGGACGCGTGGGCCTGCCCGATGACATCGGCCCCATGGTGGCGGGCCTGCTGGCGCCCGCCAACCGCTGGGTGACGGCACAACGGATTGAGGTGTCAGGCGGACAGGCCCTTTGACGAAACCGAGAATCCCAGGCCACGCGGCGCATGGCCTGTTCCACCGGCGTCACAGGCGGTTGAAGGCCGCCCGCCTCAGCGCATTTGCACGGAGCCGGAAACAGTCACCACCACCTGGGCCTTGCCCGCCTCCACAGGCACCGCCGCATCAGAGAAGGACGATGTCTTGGCTTCCATCGCCATCATGCGCGGACGGGGACCAGGCGACATCTCGTTGCTGTTCACCGCCACTTCGCGCAGGCTGTAGTTGGCAAAGCCAAAGCCCTTGGCCAACTCGGCCGCACGCGCCTTGAACTGGTCGATGGCCTGGGTCTGCGCCTCGGTTTCAACCTTGGCACGGGCCTCACGCGAAAGTGCAAAAGCGACCTGACTGATGGGCATGGACGGGATCTTGCCCGCCGCCGCAGTGATGCGCGCAAAGTCACGCCCCTCCAGCACCAGCTCTGCCCGGCCCTGCCAGCCATTGATCTTGCCGTCCTTGGCATAGCGGGGGTACAGACCAAAAGGACCGGTACGCACATCAAGCAGCCCCGGCTGCGCAGTGCGCTTGGCTTCAGTCAGGGCCGCATCGAGCGCCTGCTTGAGCTGGGCCTGCACGGTTGCGGCGTCCGGGCCGTCTTTGGCGGCTGAGAGAGTGAGCACCAGCAGGTCCTGCTGCGCTTCGACCGTTCCAGAGGCCGACAACTGCACCACGTTGCGTGGCTCCTGGGGGGTGGCTGTCTGCGCCATGGCCGCGCCAAAACAGGCCAGCAAAGCTGCAGCGGTGACCAAACGGGTCGTGATTTTCATGGTGATGGCCTTTTCGAAAGAGCGCGCAACAGATGATCCGATTGCGCAGGCCGCCACCTTACCCGCTGCAAAGCACCGCCCCGTGAAACGACGGTAGCGAGTGTGAGAAGTCGGGCAAAACTTGTTACTAGTGGCAACAAAAACCCAAACAAAAGCCCGGCAAGTCCGGGCATTTTTTTTTGCCACGGCAGGGCTTCGCCCTGCACCCAACAGCCTAAATCCGCGAAGCATCAAAGACGGGACGAGACTTGTAAACACGCCGAGGCAAGCCCTGCGCGTCCTCTAAAGATCGGCGAACAGTTGCAGGACTAACACCAACACGCCGCCCAATCTCAGACTTAGACAAACCAGCCGCAAACATACGCTGAATCACTACAGATCGGTCACCATCAACAAGGCGTGGACGGCCAAACCGCACGCCCGCACGCATAGCCGCGACCTGCCCCGCAAACACACGCTCTCTAATCAACGACCGCTCAAGCTGCGCGAATGCTCCAAGGTTATGAAAAAGATACTCTCCAACAGGAGTTGACGTATCTATAGGCTCCGAAAGCGAACGCAAAGCGACACCCCTACCCGCAAGCTCGTCAGCGAAATCGAGAAGGTCACGAAGAGACCTAGCTATTCGATCCATCTTCCAAAACACCAAGACATCACCACTGGTCAAAGAATCAAAACAAGCGCGCAAAACGGGGCGATCACCAACCGCACTTGCCTTCTCTTCAAACACTCTCTCAACACCAGCACGCGCCAACGCATCCAACTGCAACCTAGTTTCCTGCTCTCTAGTTGACACCCTTGCGTAACCAACAAGCATCCCACCTCCTAGAATTGTTAAAGACCGGGAACGAAACGCCAAAACTTACCGGCAATAGCACCCACCCAATCCGCAGAAAAGCCGCCCAAATCACATGAGCCATGCACGCCTTTTCAATGCCCTTACTTGCGCCGTTTTCGCACTCCCAATCAATGCAACCGCACAGCAATCGATAACACTCACTGCGCCACAAAACACGTTCAGAGCGAACCCGACCGCACAAGCCGAGGTATCAAAAAAAGGCCCATTCCTTGAAGTCCACCTTTCACGCCACGCAGTGTGGGCGCCAAAAAACTACAAGGACGCAAGCCAAGTAGTTTCCTATTCGATAGCCCTTGCAACACGCAATGAACAAGGCCAATGGAACACCGTGCGAGAGTCAGCGGAGATCGAATCAAACTTCAAATTGCTGCCCGGCCAAACAAAGCAGCTGAGGGCGGAAACACTCCTAATTCCCATCGACGGAATCAAGAAACTAAACGAGCACTGGATAGTTCTCACACTAAAGCTGCGATCGCCAGACTCAGCAGACGGATACGGCTACACGCATGCGCACAGCGAGAAACTGAAAGCCATCCAGTAGGAAGACGCTACACAACTCACTGCAAGCTTGACCGCACCTGCGCATTGCGCGCGGCGAGGCCCTGCGCCCATTCGGACGTGGTTTTGATGGGCTCAGGCTTGGCCGCTGGCATGGGCGGCGGGACCGTTCGCACCTGGGGCGGTTGGGGCTGCTGGGACGCTTGCACAAGCGCGGCGCCAGGGTGCTGCTGGGCCTGCGGGAGCTGCCCTGGCATCTGCTGGGGGGTGGCCTGCTGCCAGTCCACAAAGAAGCCCTGCGCGACGATCTGAAGGCAAACGGGGCCGCTCACCTGAAGCAGTGTCGCCTGCTGCGTGTAGCACTTGCAGGTTTTGCCCATCTGGACGCATGCGGCGGGGTATGGGGCGACCGTGGGGCGGGTCACTTCATCATAGGCCGGGGCGGTGTGGGGAAAGTCTTTCAGGCGCGCTGATCGCTGCTCTATGTACTGATCAGCGGTCAGCTTTTGAAGCCCCGGCATCTGGGGTGCTGCACCGGCCTGCGTGGCGGGTTTCGCTGCGGCTTTGGCTTCGGTTTTGGCGAGGAGCTTGGAGCTTGCAAACCAGATGAGCAGGGGGATGAGCAGCAGGCACGCGACGAACACCCAGACCTTTGCGGGAATGCGTTTTTTGCCGGTGTGCAGGCTTGCGGATTTGTACCAGCCGTACACCTCCTTGGGGTACGCCTGCATGGTGACGGTGCCGGTTTTGCCGCTGCCGTCTTTCTCGCAGTTGGGGTTGACTGCGGCCCACTCCAACACGCTGACCATATCGACGCCGAAGGAGCGTTTTAGGTGGCGATGCCATCCAGGCGGGCCGACGAGGCGGCGCACGAAGCTATCAAGGTTTTGGGGGTGCTGTGTGACCAAGTAGAAGTCAAAGCCGCGTCTGCGGTGCTCTGCCAGCATCTTGACGGCATCGGGCACGGCCGCGCCTGCTGGGCGGTTGGGCAGGTCGTTATGGGCTTCGTCGATCAGGAAGATCGTGCCGTCTGGCTCTGCCTGCCAGTCTTTGAAGTCAATCTTTTTCCAGCCGTCCAACTCGCCGCCCGGTGTGGGTTCAAAGCGCCCGTTATGGCAGACAGGGCGGTTTTCTTTGAGCTGGCGTTCTCGCACCCACTTGAGGGTGTTCAGGGTCTTTCCGGCGCCGTTTGCGCCCGTGATGATGTGCAGCATGGCCTACTTGAGCGCCCAGCGCTTGAAGGTGTCGCTCTGCAGGCCATCGAGCAGCATGCGCGCAGCGATTGCGCTGGTCACGATGCTGATAGCCACGCCAACGCGCATGGCGGCGAGCATGGAGAAGACTTCGGGGGGCAACGCAGTGAAGCTGCTGACAGCTTGAGAGGTGAGCATGTCCAGGGTGGCCGACATGCCGGTATAGGTGATGACAGACATGCCAAGGGCGATGAGCACGCGGCCCACCAGAGTCCCCACCAGATTGATGAGCATGCCGCCGATGGCAGCGATGAATACAGGCATCTTTAACCCCTCGTGAGAATGCGCGCGGCCAGCAGCAGGGACACCGCGACCATGATGTTTCCGATGACCGCAATCGCCGGGCAAATCTTCGTAAAGGGCAGCGTGATGGACTGGCCCATGACGACCACCGTCACATCATTGGTGCATTGACCGCCGCCGCCGAATAGATCATTCATGTTGATACGGCCAAGGAGGCTGACGGTGTCGTTTCCTGGGAGGTCGTTGGTCTGCTTGCCCTCCTTGCCTTTGTTGTCGTTGTAGAGCTTGGACTCTGCGGACTCGTCATCAAAGAGCTTGCATGCGCGCTGATGCTGCTCCCTGGCTATGGCGCACTGGATGGCGTCGCCTTCACACACGAAGCCGCCACACGCACCGCCGAAGGTGCTGGGTTTGTCCTCTTCGTCCTCGTCAGGTTTGTAGGGGACGCACTTGTCGCCGACCTTAGCGTAACCCGGAGGGCAGGCTCCATCGTTGTTCGGCGGCTGGTCAGGAGGGCTATTCGGGTAGCACTTTCCGCCGCTTTTGTACGTACCAGGCGGGCACTCACCATCGCTAGGCGGGTCTTCACCAGGGGGGCCGTCACCACCCGTACCAGTGCAATCACCGTTGGGGCATTTTTCAGGAGGGGTGTCGTTATTGCCGCTGCCACCAGTACCGCCACCCGTCCCACCACCGGAACCGCCAGTGCCACCCGTGCCGCCAGTGCCCCCACCAGTGCCACCAGTGCCCCCACCAGTGCCACCACCGCCACCGCCATCCGGGTCAGGAGACGTAGGCGGAGCCGTACAAACGCCGCCCGTGTAGTAACCAATGCCCACCACGCTAACGGCTTTGCCGCCCTGGTATGCAGTGAGAAAGCTAGCAATGGAAACCGTGCAACCGCCCTCACACATCGCCGTGGGCGTGGTGGACGAAACCATGTATTCACCCGCAAGAGTGCCAGCCTTAGGGCAACCGGAATCCTTGCATTTACCGTTGACACGAGTTTGCCCAGCGGGACAGGGAGGCTCAGGGACGCAAACGCCGTTCACCCGTGTCTCATTCGGCTTGCAGTTGTCGGGAACACAGGCGCCGCCTTCCTCATGCTGCCCTTCAGGGCAAGGAATCCGACAAACGCCAGTCCCATCCCTAACCTCACCCGCAGCGCATGGGGTTTTGCATTGCCCCATCCACTCAGTTAGCCCCGCGAAACAGCCGCAGGAGCCGCCGCTAAGCTCTGCACCCGCAGGACAAGAAAGGCCCGTAGCCGTTATCTCAACGGTAGACACAACAGCGCTAGAACCATCCTTCGCCTCACATCCACCATAGGGCCAGCCACTGTAAGGTACATGGTTGATCGACCAGTCCGGGTAGATGCGCGCCGCATTGAGAGCTACACAAACGCCGCCCGGACTGGATGCGGATGCAGTGCCGGGGCTTGAGTATGGTGAGGAACCCGTGTAACCGGACGGCGTTGGAGGAAACGCCGCATGGGCCGCATTGAAGCCCAGCAGGCATACGAGGATGAGGGCTAGGCGGAGAAGATGAGCCATGCAGCCCCCAAGATTGCGATGATGACAAATAGGCCCATGTTTTGCACCTTGAAGAAGCGCGCGAGGTGCACGCTTTTGCAAGGCCCCTGCCGGCCGGTCAGGGAGCACATGCAGCGGGCGCTTAGGAGATAGCGCGGCGCACCCACTTGAAGGCGGCGACGGCCACCACGACCAGCAGCACGGCAGCGCCGATCAGGCCAATGGGGGCGATGGTGTCGTCGATCTCAGCGACCACGCTGGTCACGTCGATGGCGGCGTGTGCGGCGTTGGTTGCCAGGGCGAGCGCACCGGCTGCAGCCAGGGCTGCGAACTTGCGGGTTTGGGTGTTGAAGCGGTTCATTTTTCAGTCCTCATTGGTTGGGTTTCCATCGGAAGATTTAATGGTCTGGATGAGGACCCGGAAGGCCCACGCCACAGCCCACACCAGCAGGATGGCGCCGCTGATTGCTGCCCCTTCGGCTGGACTCAGATTGAGAACAGGAAGGGTGATTTCGTGTTGCACCGTCACCGTGCAGGTGCCGGGGCAGTCGATAACGACAGGGTCAGCCACGATGGGTAACCACTGCAAAAGCGGATGCCCGCTCGCGGGCTTGCTTCATGCGCGAGCGCTTGGCAAGGTAGCCCGTGAAGCCGGAGCCGATCAGGCTGATCGCGTTCAACGTGACGAAGAACAGCGCGGCGCCGAGAAAGCCGGAGGCCATCGAGAGAAGGGCCACGCGCTGGGCGAAAAATGCGAAGTCAATTTCCATTTGCACTCCGGGAACGTATTGCGATCTATCGCGATTGATGGGGTGGCCGCTTGAAGCCCTCAGAGGGCAACAGAGCGGTGCAGTTCGCGAAGGTCCACGACCTGCGGCCGGTGGAAGGGCTCGGCGTGGTCTTCGATGAGTTGCGCGCAGGTTTCGAGGTCTTCGACGGCCACGGCTTCGCGCAGCAACATGACCCATTCGGGCTGGCCATCCTCATACGAGGGGGCGAGGAATGCGCCCGTGGTTGCCGACTGGATCACGTAGAACATCACTGCACCTTTGCGGCGGGCTTGGCTTGCTCAACGGGGCGGATATCAACCAAGACCATCTTGGTTCCGTCCTGCGCTGCTGCGGCCATTTCGAAGGTGGCAACGGCCTTGATGGGCAGCGATGCGCCGAGGTGTGCCCACTTGTCGAATTCCTTCGCATCACCGAGCTTGAAGGGGCGCGTGGCGCGACCGATAGAACGGCCTGCACTGTTTTCTGCCAAGTCCACTTCGCAGTGGAATGTGGTGCTGCTGAATGCACGGCCTTCCACTACGCCTTCGCTTTCCTTGACGCCGTGGACGATGACTTCAGATTGAAACTTCATGATGTTTTCCTATGGCCTTGATTGAGGGTTATGCATTGACGTGGCCAGCGTCTGCACCCTTAAAAACTCGTTTGGTTGCGCGCTGATAAACGCGGGCTATTTCGTTGCGGGAGAAGCGGCGCAGGCGACCGGGGAGGCTTGCGCCTTCGACGATGGCGGCGAACTCTTCGCCGTCCATGAGGGTGAACATGAGTGCGAGGCTTGGGCCCGCGACGTCACGCACCCAACGTTTGTTGCGCGTTACTTCGGCTTCGATGGTTTCAGCAGCAAGACGGCCATTGCATGCGAGGCTTGCGGCGTTGAGCTCAATGTCTGCGTCAGCTTCGCGCAGGAGTGAGGCATGCCATGGGCTGGCCTCGGCGAAGAAGTCAGCAGGACGACGTAGCATGTCTGCATCTAGCACGCGGGCTTTGTTGCCGAGGCGCAGCTCTGCACGCATCCAGCCAGATGCATCTTTGTCGCCGAAGAGTTGATGGCCCTTTTCGTAGATGTTGGTTTGCTTGCCAACTTCTTTGGATCCGATGTAGAAACTGCGGGCTTTGCCGTTCATCCAGTCGCCGACCATGTTGCACTTGAGGCGTTTGCCGCCCGAGTCCATGAGGCCAGTTTCGTAGTCGCCCTTGATGCGGTCCATGCCGCCCGTGATGCCCTCAAAGAAGTCCAAGGCGAGGTCGCAGCGCGTGAGGACGCCTTTCACTTCGTCGATCAGGTCGGCCATGGCGTAGCGCCATGAGGGCTTTGCGAAGGTGCAGGCGGTGCCGTACAAGTTCACGTGCAGGGTGCGCTTTTGCGCTTGCTGGCGTGGACTGTCGCCGCTTGCACCGAAGCCGACCCATCCGACTTCTTCGCCGTTGCGCTCAATGCTCCAGCGGCTTTTGTAGAAGTCGTGACCCTTGCCGATTTCATGGCCTACGTTGAAGCCTTCGCCGAGTGCCTCGACTACGCGCAATGCGAGTTCTGCTGCCTGGGTGCTGATGGCGAAGTCAGCGTCTGGCACTTGCTGCAGCTTGTGCATGAAGCGTGCAAAACGCTGGGCTTCATAGGTGCCGTGGTCTTCTTCGAATGCCGAGAGAGGACGCTCTAACGTGCTTCGAACTGGAGGCGGGAAGAGAACGTCCTGCGAGGGCATTGGGGCGTTGCGCACCTGGCAGGTGAAGCGCAGCCAATCAACATGAACTGGAACACGGGTTTCAAGGCGTTCCGCGATCAGACGGACCTTTACTTGATTGCCTTCGAGAACGAGGGAACAAGTTTTCGAATGCTTGTTCAGCTTGGAGTTTGCTGGGCGGGTCATTCGGTGGCCTCTTTTTGGTTATCCCCGTGATTACCATCGGGGATGGTCGGCGCCTGCCCCGCCCCGGCGCCCGCGCCCGCGCTCCGCCTGCGTGCACGGCCGCACGTGGCACAGGCGTCTGCGCAGTCAGCGTCGAAGCCAGAGCAGGCAGGGCGCATCCCTGCGGGACCGGGCTCTATGGCTGCGCCACCAAGCCCGTTCCGGTCTTGGCCCATGCGGGTAACGATCCCTTGCGCGGTGGTGCTAGCGGCGGTGGCGTTTTCAGCGGGCACGGGTTGCACGCAGGGCGACATGGGCATGCTGCCCATACCCTGCCCCACGCACCCCTGCGGGGCCGCGCTAGTCGCGCTGCGCGGGTCCCCGGCTGTCTCCAAAGACAGGGGGGCGCACAGGGCGGGGTCATGGCCGCAGTAGTCAGAGGGGCAAGGGCTCTCATCAAAGTCCAAGCCCAGAGCGCCGCACCAGGGGCAGCGCGAGAAGCAATCGAGAACGTGCCTCATGGCAACAACCCCTGCATGCCTTCGAGGCGCAGCACGTGCAGGCGGGCGCGCTCGACTTGATGGCCGGTGCGCAGGTATGCGCCGACGACCGCGCAGCAGTCTTTGTAGTCGGCAGCTTTGCGGGAGTTGCCGTTGCGCACGGATTGCGGGACCGGGGCCGAAATGGCGCGGCGTGCGCGGTATTGCAGATCGCGCTTGTCTTCGGGACTCATTGCAGCACCCCGTTGTTACGGGCGCCGTAAAGGCCGACCTGTTTCCAGTTGCGATTGGTTTCAGCGAATCGCACCATGGACTGGAGCAACTCATTCACGCTGCAATCGAGCTGGGCGGCGGTTTCGCGGAGCTTGTCAACGATGTGAGGGGCATCGGTGTAGTCGATGCGGGCGCGTTCAGCGCGGTAGGCAGCTTTGCGGGCCGCTGCATTGGCGTGGACTGGGCGACGGCCCTTGCGCTTTTCGTTCCCGGTGTCGGGACTGGTGCCACCCGCACCGCCAACCAGAGCCAGCTGGGCCGTGGGCGCGCCCACGAAGACGGCGGGGTGACATTCATTGGCCGCTTCATCGCAGGCCGAAATCTCAGGCAAAAGCAGTTGCAGGGCTGGCATGGCTGGCTCCATGGGTGTACAGTTCACAACGAAGGTTTTTCATGCGAAACGCAGATTATTTTCTTCGTTTTGAAGATTATCCTTCATATTGAAGACTTTTTGAATGGAGTAATTCCTATGAATGCCGTTGAATCAATAGTTGGAATCTATAAGAACCGATGCGGCCTTCGATTCGACAAAGACGCGGCCGAATCGCTTGGACTCGACGGGAAAACGTTTTCGAACTACATGAAAGGTCGCCGCCGCCTGCCCGACATCGCCATCGCAAAAATGGCAGACATGGCGCATATCGATGCAATGCAAATCATTGCGGCGGTCAACGTGACCTACGAAAAAACACCCGAGGAAGAACGACCTTTCTGGCTCGAAAAACTCAAATCAGCAAGCGGGCAATTGTTGTAACAGTTGGTCAAACCAGCCCCCAAAAACCGAACTTCGGCGTTCCAAGTGGTCAGAATCGGCTCTGTTACAAATTGGACTTGGGATCAACATGGCCACAACAACCAATCGCACCGACAAAGTTCTCGTGGTGGACGATGACGCGCGAATCCGCGATCTGCTGCGCCGCTACCTCACACAAGAGGGCTTTGAAGTCATGGTCGCCGAAGACGGCAAGGCGCTGAATCGCCTGCTGCTGCGCGAAACGGTGGACATCATCGTGCTGGACCTGATGATGCCTGGCGAAGACGGCCTCTCCATCTGCCGCCGCCTGCGTGCTGCCAATGACCGCACGCCCATCATCATGCTCACCGCCAAAGGCGAAGACGTGGACCGCATCGTGGGCCTGGAAGTGGGCGCCGACGACTACCTGGGCAAGCCTTTCAACCCCCGCGAGCTGCTGGCGCGCATCCACGCCGTGCTGCGCCGCCGCCCTGCGCAGGAAGCTCCCGGCGCGCCTTCGGGCGACAACGAGGTCGTGACCTTTGGCCCCTTCACCTTCGACCTGGGCACGCGCGCCCTGCAACGCAATGGCGAGGAACTGCCCCTGACCACCGGCGAGTTCGCCATGCTCAAGGCCCTGGTGCGCCACCCCCGTCAGCCCTTGTCGCGCGAAAAACTGGCCCTGCTGGCCCGTGGCCGCGAGTTCGAGCCCTTCGACCGGAGCCTGGACGTGCAGGTCTCGCGCCTGCGCAAGCTGGTCGAGGTGGATGCCGCTGCGCCGCGCTACATCCAGACCGTGTGGGGCGTGGGCTACGTGTTCGTGCCGGACGGCACGAGCTGATTGATCTGCCCATGTACAAGACCGATGGGAAGCCCAGGCAGTCGTCCCACAAATCGGTGACGGCCTCGGAGGCCACCAGCCCCGCGCCCCTGGAGGCTATCCGCCGGGCGCGGGAGCAGCGCGCGCGTGTGGGCCTCAACCTGTTCTGGCGCACTTTTTTCCTGCTGGCACTGTTGCTGGTGGGCAGCATCCTGGCGTGGCTGCAAACCTTGCGAGCGCTTGAATTCGAGCCGCGCACACTGCAGACGGCTCAGCAAATTGCATCGCTCGTCAACCTGAGCCGTGCGGCACTGGTGCACTCCGACGCCATCGCACGCGTGTCCCTCATCAAGACCATGGCCGACCAGGAGGGTGTGCGCATCCTGCCGCGCGAGCCGAAGGACAAATATGCGCTGCTGGACCCCACCGCCTTGGGCAACCGGCTGACCGACGAGCTGACCATGCGCCTGGGGCCCGACACCATCGTGGCCCAGAGCGTGAATGGAGAAAACGGCCTGTGGGTGGGTTTCAACATCAACGGCGACCCCAACTGGCTGTTGATGGATCGATCACGCTTCAGCCCGGCCGGTGGTCGCACCTGGCTGATATGGCTCATCACGGCTGCCGCACTCTCGCTGGCGGGCGCCGCTGCCATTGCACGCCTGATCAACCGCCCGCTCAAGCAGTTGTCGTATGCGGCCAACCGGGTCAAGGATGGCGATTTTGCTGCCAGCCATCTGGATGAAGAAGTGGTGACCAGCGAAATCCGCGAGGTGAACATCGGCTTCAACCGCATGGCCCAGAAACTCGCCAAACTGGAACAGGACCGCGCCGTGATGCTGGCGGGCATTTCGCACGATCTGCGCACGCCTTTGGCGCGGCTGCGGCTGGAAACCGAGATGAGCGTGAACGACGAAGTGGCCCGCGAGCACATGGTGGCCGACATCGTGCAACTTGACGCCACCATCGACAAGTTTCTCGACTACGCGCGGCCCGACCATGTCACGCTCACGCCCATCAATCTGCATGCGGTGGTTTCGTCCTGTGTATATGCCGTACAGGACCACCGGGAACTGCAGATCACCATGAACGTGCCCGAGGATCTGAACGTGCTGGCCGACGAAGTGGAGCTGGCCCGCGTGATCTCCAACCTGCTGGAAAACGCCCGGCGCTATGGCAAAACCGAGGAAACAGGCATCACCAGCGTGGACATCGTCGCCAAGAGCCGCGAGCGCTGGGTGCTGGTCAAGCTGCGCGACCATGGCGCGGGTGTCCCCCCAGAACAGCTGTCCAACCTGACCAAGCCGTTCTTCCGGGGCGACTCGGCGCGTACAGCGGCTGCGGGGGCAGGCCTTGGTCTGTCCATTGTGGACAAGACTGTGCAGCGCATGGGCGGGATTTTTGCCTTGGCCAACTCCAGCACCGGCGGGCTGGTGGCCCACCTGCAATTGCAGCGCGCCACAGATCTGCCCGATGGCGTGGACCCCAAACAGCGCTTGCAACGCCCCTCCGTCAAACGGCAACTTCCACGCCGACGCGCAGAGGACAAGCTGTAGCTTGCGGCCGCGCCGCACTCACCGAGGCGGCACTCACCAGGAAGCCAAGCAGGAGGACCACACTGGCCAGGTGCGGTCCTCCTTTGCTTTTCAGGCCTTGGCCTTGAAGGCGGGCAACTTATCCCCCAGGCGCGCGCCCATTTCCGTGCCCAGGGCCTGCAGGCCGCTCAGGGGACGCACCATGACTTCGAACTCTGTGATCTGGCCCTGCTCGTTGAAGCGCACCAGGTCAATGCCCTTGAGCTGCTTGTCGCCCACGCGGGCGCTGAACTCCAGCACGATGTTCAGGCCGTCATCGGTGGCCAGTTGGCGGTGGTAGGTGAAGTCTTCGAACACCTGGATCACGGTGGACAGGGCCAGCATCAGCGCCGGGGCCGAGGTGTAGGCCGTGTTCGCCATGGGCGAGCGGAACACTGCGTCGGGGTGCACGATGGACAGCAGGTTCGACAGGTCGCGGCTGGCCACCATGTGGTGCCAGGTGTCGAGCGAGCGGGCAACGGCGGGGTGAATGTTCTTCAAGGCTTCGGTCATGGGATGTCTCCTGGGTTTTCGTTGGTGAATCAGATGGCGGCGGCGAGCGTCGTGCCCTGCAGGATGGCGCGCTTGGCGTCGAGCTCGGCAGCCACGTCGGCACCGCCGATGAGGTGAGCGCTCTGGCCCGCAGCCACCAACGCGTCGTACAGTTCGCGCAGCGGCTCCTGACCGGCGCAGACGACGATGTGATCGACATCGAGCACGCGCGGCTGCCCGTCGATGGTGATGTGCAGGCCCACGTCGTCCACGCGCTCGTAGGCTACGCCCGAGCTCATGCCCACGTTGCGCGCCTTGAGCGATGTGCGGTGGATCCAGCCCGTGGTCTTGCCCAGCTGATCGCCCACCTTGCTCGCCTTGCGCTGCAGCAGGTGCACCTGGCGTGCAGGCGCCTCCACCTGCGCGGCACGCAGGCCGCCGGCCTGGGCGTAGCCGGTGTCGATGCCCCATTCATCGTTGAACTTGGCGGGCGCCAGCGCCCCGCTCTCGCCTTCGTGCGTGAGGTACTCGCCCACGTCGAAACCGATGCCGCCCGCGCCGATGATCGCCACGCGCTGGCCCACGGGCTTCTTGTCGCGCAGCACGTCCAGGTAGCTCAGCACCTTGGGGTGGGCCATGCCCTTGATGTCGGGGGTGCGCGGCTGTATGCCCGTGGCCACCACCACCTCGCCATAACCCTGGCCCGCCAAATCGCTCGCCTCCACGCGGCTGGAAAGGCGCAGCTCCACACCATGCAGCTCCAGCTGGCGACGGTAGTAGCGCAGCGTCTCGTAGAACTCTTCCTTGCCCGGCACCTGCTTGGCGATGTTGAGCTGGCCGCCGATCTCGCTGCCCGCATCAAACAGCACCACCGCATGGCCGCGTTGCGCGGCGGTAACGGCAAAGCTCAGCCCGGCAGGACCAGCGCCGACCACGGCGATGCGCTTCTTGACCGCCACGGGGGCGATGACCAATTCCGTCTCATGGCAGGCGCGCGGGTTGACCAGGCAGCTCGTGATCTTGCCGCCGAAAGTGTGGTCCAGGCAGGCCTGGTTGCAGGCGATGCAGGTGTTGATCTCGTCGGCCCGTCCCTGGCGCGCCTTGCGCACGAAGTCGGCATCAGCCAGCAGCGGCCGCGCCATGGAGACCATGTCGGCGCAACCCTCGGCCAGCAGGCGCTCTGCCACCTCGGGGGTGTTGATGCGGTTGGAGGTGATCAGCGGTATCCCCACCTGCCCCATCACCTGCTTCGTCACCCAGGCATAGGCGGCGCGCGGCACCTTGGTGGCAATGGTGGGGATGCGCGCCTCGTGCCAGCCGATGCCGGTGTTCAGGATGGTGGCGCCCGCAGTCTCGATGGCCTGGGCGAGCTCGATCACCTCGGCCAGGGTGGAGCCGCCCTCCACGAGGTCGAGCATGGACAGGCGGTAGATGATGATGAAGTCTGGCCCCACGCGCTCGCGCGTGCGCCGCACGATCTCCACGGGGAACCGCATCCGGTTGGCATAGCTGCCGCCCCATTCGTCGTTGCGCTGGTTGCTACGCGCGGCGATGAACTCGTTGATCAGGTAGCCCTCGGAGCCCATGACCTCCACGCCGTCGTAGCCCGCGTGCTGAGCCAGCGCGGCGCAACGCGCGAAGTCCTCGATGGTCTGCTCCACCTCGTCGGCCGTGAGCGCATGCGGCACGTGCGGGTTGATGGGCGCGCGCAGGGCACTGGGCGCCACCAGGTCGCGGTGGTAAGCATAGCGGCCGAAGTGCAGGATCTGCATCGCGATCTTGCCGCCCTCTGCATGCACAGCCTGTGTCACCTTGCGGTGCCGCTCGGCCTCGTGCTCGTTGACCAGCATGGCCCCGCCCTGCATGGGCCGGCCGCGCTCGTTGGGTGCGATGCCGCCCGTGACGATGAGTCCCACCTCGCCGCGCGCCCGCTCGGCATAGAAGGCCGCCATGCGTTCGAAGCCGTTGGCCACCTCCTCCAGCCCCACGTGCATGGAGCCCATGAGCACGCGGTTCTTCAGCGTGGTGAAGCCCAGGTCCAACGGGGCATGAAGGTGCGGGTAAGGGCTGCCGCTGCCGGCCAGCGGAGCCGCAGCGGGTTTGAGAACAGCACTCATCGGGGGTCTCCTTTGTGTTTATGCAACCAGTTGCACAAATATAGCCCCACCGCCTCTTTTATGCAACTGGTTGCATAAAAAATGGAGAGGCCTCCCGATTCAGGCAAGATGGCACATTCCGCAATCGCCCTTCGCGCCTTTTCTCTTTCCGATGTCCCTGCCCCACGCCCTTCTCACCGCCCTGGTCGAGCACCCCTGCTCGGGCTCGGAGCTTGCCGAGCGCTTCGACAAGTCCATCGGCTATTTCTGGCACGCCACGCACCAGCAGATCTACCGTGAGCTGGCGCGGCTGGAGGAAGCGCATTGGATCGAGGCCCTGCCGGCCGAGACGGGCCGCGGCCGCAAACGCCAGTTCCGACTGCTGCCCGCAGGCCGCAAGGAGCTGCGCCGCTGGATCGCCGAGCAGCAAGACCCCACACCCCTGCGTGACGAGCTCATGGTGCGCCTGCGCGCCGAAGCAGCCATCGGCCCCGCCGGGCTGGCGCAGGAAGTTGCCAGGCGCCAAGCCATGCACCAGGCAAAGCTGGATGTTTACCAGCGCATCGAGCAGCGCGACTTCCTCGGCAAGGAGCCGAGCCGCGAACGCCGTCTGCAGCACCTGGTGCTCAAGGCCGGCATCCTGCAGGAGCAGGTGTCGCTGGCGATCGCGAAAGAGGCGCTGGAGATACTGGGCGACCCTTCCGCCTGAGCGGGACAGCAGCGCCGGGAACGCCCAAAAAAGAACAGGGCACCCGCCCATGTGCGGATGCCCTGCTGCGGGCCCTCTGAGAAACGAGGGGACAGGAGACGGTGCGTGCTCAGCGCACCATACACGGCGACTTGTTATTGAACTTCCAGCCCGGGATCAGGTACTGCATGGCGATGGCGTCGTCGCGCGCGCCCAGGCCGTGCTGCAGGTACAGGCGGTGCGCGCGCTCCACCTCGTCCATGTCCAGCTCCACGCCCAGGCCGGGCTTCTTGGGCAGGTCGATGAAGCCGTTTTTGATCTGGAACGGCTCCTTCGTCAGGCGCTCGCCGTCCTGCCAGATCCAGTGCGTGTCGATGGCCGTCACGCGGCCGGGGGCGGCCGCACCCACGTGGGTGAACATGGCCAACGACACGTCGAAGTGGTTGTTGGAATGCGAGCCCCAGGTCAGCCCGAAGGCTTGGCACATCTGTGCCACGCGCACCGACCCGGCCATGGTCCAGAAATGCGGGTCGGCCAGCGGAATGTCCACCGACTGCAGGGCCAGGCTGTGGGCCATTTCGCGCCAATCGGTGGCGACCATGTTGGTGGCGGTGGGCAGGCCCGTGGCGCGGCGGAACTCGGCCATCACCTCGCGGCCGGAGAACACGCCTTCGGCGCCGCAGGGGTCTTCGGCGTAGGCCATCACGCCATGCAGGTCGCGCGTGATGCGGATCGCGTCCTTCAGCAGCCAGCCGCCGTTGGGGTCGAGCGTCACGCGCGCTTCAGG
Organism: Acidovorax sp. GW101-3H11; assembly: GCF_001633105.1. Classification (GTDB taxonomy): domain Bacteria; phylum Pseudomonadota; class Gammaproteobacteria; order Burkholderiales; family Burkholderiaceae_C; genus Acidovorax. Next base: position 14,989 of record NZ_LUKZ01000003.1, on the reverse strand, counting down.
GAAGCGCTGGTGCAGCGCACGGATGGCCTCGACTTCTTCCTCGCCACGGAGCACGCCGCCTTTGAGCTTGAAGTCGGCAAAACCATAGCGCTCGTAAGCGGCCTCTGCCAGGCGCACGATGCCCTCGGCCGTCATGGCCTTCTCGTTGCGCAGGCGAAACCAGTCGTTGTCGGCGCCAGGCTCTGTGCGGTAGGCCAAATCGGTCTTTGCGCGGTCCCCCACGTAGAACAGGTAACCCAGCATCTGCACGGATTCGCGCTGCACACCCTCGCCCAGCAGCGCGGCCACGGGCACGCCCAGGTGCTGGCCCAGCAGGTCCAGGAAGGCCGACTCCACCGCCGTCACGGCGTGGATGGTGATGCGCAGGTCGAAGGTCTGCAGGCCGCGCCCGCCCGCATCGCGGTCGGCGAACTGGGCGCGCATGGCGTTGAGCACGGCGTTGTGGTGACCGATGGGGCAGCCCACGATCAGCGCTCGCGCGTCCTCGATGGTCTGGCGGATCTTCTCGCCGCCAGGCACCTCGCCCACCCCGGTGTGGCCCGCGCTGTCGCGCAGGATGATCAGGTTGCGCGTGAAGAAAGGGCCGTGCGCGCCGCTCAGGTTCATGAGCATGCTGTCGTGGCCCGCCACGGGCACCACGCGCAGTTCGGTGATGACGGGGGTGCTGCTGGTAGAAGGGGTAGAGGTGGTCATGGTGGGCAAAAGCAAGGAAGAGGCGCGCGCGAAGCCGCCTCAAGAGAGGGTCAGTCGGCAGTGATCTTGCGGGTTTCGATCACGGTTTTCCAGCGCGCGAATTCGCGTGCCTGGTAGGCCGTGAAGGCTTCCGGCGTGCTAGCCACGATCTCCAACCCCTGGTCAAGCATTCGCTTCTTCACAGCCGGATCGTTCATGGCGGCAATGGCCGCGTCCGACAGCTTCTTCTTGAGCGCAGGCGGCAAGCCCTTGGGCGCTGCCATGCCTTGCCACGAATAGACCTCGGCACCGGCCACGCCAGCTTCTGCGAGCGTGGGCACGTCGGGCAGCACGGGGCTGCGCTTGTCGCCGGTGACGGCGATCGCATGCAGCTTGCCCGCACGGATGTGCTGCAGCACGGCATTCACGTTCTGGAACGAGAAATCCACCTGCCCGCCCAACAGGTCGTTGATGGCCGGGGCACCGCCCTTGTAGGGAATGTGCAGACCCTCGGTGCCGCTTTGCTGCCAGAACACCTCGGCCGAGAGGTGGTCCGACGAGCCGTTGCCCGAGCTGGCGAAGCTCACCTTGCCGGGGTTGGCCTTGAGCTGGGCGATCACCTCCTTCACGGTACGCGCCTTGCGCGCGGGGGATGCGACAAGCACGTTGGGCGCCTGCACGGGCACGGTGATGTAGTCAAAATCCTTGAGCGCATCGTAGGGCACACTTTTGAGCAGGTGCGGTGCCACGACAAAAGCGCCCAGCGACGACACCAGCAGCGTGTAGCCATCGGGCGCAGCGCGCTTCACGGCACCTGCGCCCAACGTGCCCGTGGCACCAGGGCGGTTGTCCACCACGAAGTTCTGGCCCAGCTTCTCGCCCATGTGCAGGGCCATGGCGCGGGCCACCATGTCGGTGGAACCTCCGGCCGGGAACGGTACGACGATGGTGACAGGCTTTTCGGGCCAGGCGGCAGGCGTGGCTGTCTGGGCCGTTGCGGCAAACGCCAGGCCGCAGGCGCTGGCGATGAACAGCATTTTCTTGATGAACATGGTGGAAGTCTCCGAAGGGGATGGTTTGTGGTCGATGGCCCTCCGGTGGGGCCTTGATCATTCGGTTTCAGCGTGAAGGCCGGGCGGGCTTACTGCGGGCCCAGCTTCTTGATCAGCGCAGCCAGCTCTTCCACCTCATGGGGCTTGAGGTCCGTCAGTGGTGCCCGCACCGGCCCGCCGTCATGGCCCACGATGCGCGCACCCGCCTTGATGATGGACACGCCATAGCCTTCCACCCGGTTGCGGATGGCCAGGTAGGGCATGAAGAACTCCTTGAGCAGCTTGTGCTGCGTGGCGATATCGTCTGCCGCCACGGCCTTGTAGAACTCCATCGCCGTCTTCGGGATGAAGTTGAACACCGCCGACGAATACACCGGTGTGCCCAGCGCCTTGTAGGCCGCCGCATACACCTCGGCCGTGGGCAGGCCGCCCAGGTACGAGAAGCGGTCACCCATCTTCATGTAGATGGAAGACATGGTCTCGATGTTGCCCACGCCGTCCTTGAAGCCAATCAGGTTGGGGCAGCGCTCGGCCAGGATGGCCAGCGACTCGGCCGTGAGCTTGGTGCGGTCGCGGTTGTAGACGATCACGCCGAACTTCACGCTGTTGCAGACCTGGGCCACATGCGCGATCAGGCCCTCCTGGCCGGCTTCGGTCAGGTAGTGGGGCAGCAGCAGGATGCCGTGGGCACCCAGGCGCTCAGCCTCTTGCGCATGGGCAATCGCCGTGCGGGTGGGGCCACCGGCACCGGCAATGATGGGCACCTTGCCCCGGCAGGTGTCCACGGCGGTCTTGATGACCTCGCTGTACTCGGGGCCCGAGAGCGAGAAATACTCACCCGTGCCACCAGCCGCAAACAGGGCGCTGGCGCCATAGGGGGCGAGCCACTCCAGGCGCTCGATGTAGGTCTTGGGGCGGAAGTTGCCTTGCGCGTCGAAGTCCGTGATGGGGAAGGACAGCAGGCCGGAGCCCATGATGGTTTTGAGGTCTTGAGGGGTCATGGTGAATCGCGCGCGGTGAATGGTGGAAGGCAAATCCAAAGGTCGTACAAGCTGGTTTTTCTCTTGGTGAATTTGAAAAATTCCGCTTGAATACGCAAATGTTAACGTTAACATCATCAGACAACATAGGACAAACCCTTGGTTTAAGTTTCTATGAACGCTGATGCACCACGAAGCCAGCTGCGGCATCAATCAGGCGACTTCCCGCTTTAGACTCCGCCACCATGCACGCACCCAACCCGGCCCTCCCTGCCCCCCTCCTTGGCCGCGACCGCCCCGCCGTCACGTTGCGCGAGGTGGCAGAGCGCGCAGGCGTGTCGATGATCACCGTCTCGCGCGCCATCAACACCCCGCAGCAAGTGTCCGAGCGCACGCGGGAACGCGTGCAGGAGGCCGTGTCTGCACTGGGCTATGTGCCCAACCTGGTGGCGGGCGGGTTGCGGTCGGCACGCAGCCATGTGGTCACGGCTTTGGTGCCCACGCTCACAGGCCCCTTGTTTGGCGAAATGGTGCAAGCGCTGACCGAGGCATTGGAGCAGCGCGGCTTTCAGGTGATGCTGGGCCAGGTGGGCTACGCCCATTCGCGCGAAGACGAGTTGCTGCGCGCCATCGTGGGGCGGCGGCCCGACGGCATCGTGCTCACGGGCGTCATGCATTCACCCGAAGGGCGGCGCCTGCTCACCGCTTCGGGCATTCCCATCGTCGAGACCTGGGACTTCACCGACACCCCCATCGACATGCTGGTGGGCCTGCGGCATGAAGCGCTGGGCGCCGCCGTGTGCAAACACCTGTTTGCCAAGGGTCGGCGGCACCTGGCGCTGCTCAGTGGCGGAGACGAGCGCGCCGCCCGCCGCGCACGCGGCTTTGAAGCCGCCGCCCTGCGCCTGGGGCTGCGCCCGCCCGCCGTGCGGCTGGGCAAATCCCCCACCACCCACGCCGATGGTCGCGAGGGATTGGTGGCCCTGCTGGCCGATACGCCCGACATCGATGCAGTGTTCTGCAGCTCCGACATGCTGGCCCTGGGCGTGCTGACCGAAGCGCGCGTGCGCGGTATCGCCGTGCCCGATCAGCTCGCAGTGATGGGCTTTGGCGACATCGACTTCGCGCAGACCGTGAGCCCCAGCCTCTCCACCGTGCGCATCGACGGCACCCGCATGGGCCAGACGGCGGCGCAGCTGATTGCCGACCGCGCCGAGGGCCAGCCCGTGGCGGAACCCGTGGTGGACATCGGCTTTTCCATCATCGAGCGGGACAGCGCCTAGGCACCGCCACGCACCACGGCAGCAAGCCTCTTCACCAGCGGCTCTATCGACTCCACGGGCACCTGCGCATAGCCCAGCAGAAAGCCGCGCCAGGGCTGCGCGCGCAGGCCCACGGCGTGCAGGCTCAAGGCCGGAGCCATGATGCCGTGCTGTGCCATGAGGCGCCTGCTCAGCGCCACATCATCGGCCGCAGCGTCGTGCAAGCGCAGCGCCAGGTGCATGCCCGCCGTGCCGCCGTGTACGTTAGCCACATCGCCCAGGTGCAACGCCAGCGCGGCCACCAGCGCATCGCGGCGCTGGCGGTACAGGCGGCGCATGCGCCGCAGGTGCAAGGCGAACTGACCGCTCACGATGAACTCGGCCAGCGCCCGCTGGTCAGCCGTGCGCCCGCGCGGGGCGGCGCGGTCCAGCAGCAGGGCCAGCGCGGGCGCCAGGGCCGTGGGCACCACCATAAAGCCGATGCGCAGGCCGGGGAACATGGTCTTGCTGAAGGTGCCCAGGTAGACCACGGGCGCGTCAGGCGCCAGCCCCTGCATGCAGGCCAGGGGCGGCCCGTCGTGGCGAAACTCGCTGTCGTAGTCGTCCTCGATCACCAGTGCGCCCGCCTGGCGCGCGCCATCGATCAGCGCCAGGCGCCGCGCCAGGCTCATCACGCTGCCCACCGGGTACTGGTGCGATGGCGTGGTGTAGATCAGCCGGGGCCGCTGGCGCAGCCAGTCGCTCGCCGTGGGGGCCATGCCGTCGGCATCCACCACAATGCCCACGGCCTTGAGCTGCGCGGCGCGGAAGGCCGCCACCGCGCCCTGGTAGCCCGGGTTCTCCATCCACAGCTTGTCGCCCGCATCGGCAAAGGCGCGGGCGCACAGGTCCAGGCTGCTTTGTGTGCCGTCGGTGATGAAGACCTGCGCGGCGTCCACCAGCGCGCCGCGTGCCACGCGCAGATGGCCGGCGATGGCCTCGCGCAAGGCTGGCTCGCCCGCCGGGTCGGCATAGTTGAGCTGCGCGGGTGTGAGCGATGCCCAGGCTTTGTCCAGCATGCGCCGCCAGCGCAGCGCGGGGAAGTCGCCCAGCGCAGGCACGCCAGGGGCGAACGCAGCCGCCGTCTCCGATCCGGGCAGCAGTGGCATGTTCTGCGCGCGCCGGGACAGGCCCGCGCGTCCTTCAGGCACAGGCGGCACGGGGGTGGCGCCCGCCACCAGCCGCCCGGCCAGCGGTGCCACCACACTGCCGCGCCGGGTGGCCACGATGAAGCCCTCGGTGGCGAGCTGCTCGTAGGCATACAGCACACTGTTGCGCGCCACGCCCAGCTCGGCCGCCAGCGTGCGGCTGGCGGGCAGGCGGGTGCCGCTGGCCAGGGTGCCACTGCGGATGCCATGGCGCAGGCACTCGTGCAGCTGGCGCTGCTGCGGCCAGCGCGCATGTGCAGGCTGCGCCTTGAAGGCGCCGAACAGCAGCTGAAAGTCCATGGCGGTCTGTGGCCCTAAAAAATAGTTTGTTTATGGGTCTTATTCTGGCACCACGCACGGTCTACATTGCGCCCCTTCATCCACTTTCCCATCGGAACCACGCACCGTGAACGAAACAGCCGCCCCCCTGCCCGCCACCGACCGCACCCGCGTCCGCCGCGTGGCCGAAAACGCCCGCTACGACCGCGCCACGCTGCACGCCATCATCGACGCCGCCTACCTGTGCCATGTGGCGTTTGCCGACGACAAGGGCACACACAACATCCCCACGGCCTGCTGGCGCGAGGGCGAGCACCTGTACATCCATGGCTCGAATGGCGGGCGCATGGTCAAGTGGCTGGGCCAGGGTGCGCAGGCCTGCGTCACCATCACCCACCTCGATGGACTGGTACTGGCGCGCTCGGCCTTCAACCACTCGATGAACTACCGCTCGGCCATGGTGTATGGCCGCTTCGGGCCCGTGGCCGACAAACACGCCGCGCTGGCTGCCCTCATGGACCACCTGGCCGTGGGCCGTCAGGCCGAGATCCGCGCAGGCAATGACAAGGAGTTTGCCGCCACCACGGTGCTGCGCATTGCCCTTGATGAAGCCGCCTGCAAGGTGCGCAGCGGCCCGCCGGTGGACGACGCCGAAGATATGCAACACCCTGTGTGGACAGGCGTACTGCCGCTGGTGCAGGTGCGCGCTGCGCCCGTGGCCGACACGCTGAACACAGCCGCCACGCCGGGCTATGTGGCAGCCTGGGCTGCGCAAACCGCCTGAAGGCTCAGGCCTTGTAGATCAGCGCCACTGCACGCGCCTCCATGGCCAGGCCCTGCCCCACGGGCCCCAGGCGCTCGGCCGTCTTGGCCTTCACATTCACCTGGTCGGGCGCCACCTGCAAAGCCTTGGCGATGCACTCGCGCATGCCCGGGATGTGCGCGGCCAGGCGCGGCGCCTGCGCCACCACGGTGCTGTCCACATTGCCCAGGCGCCAGCCCGCAGCGCGCACGCGGCGCGCGGCCTCGGCCAGCAGCACGGCCGAATCGGCGCCACGAAACTGCGCATCGGTGTCGGGGAAGTGCCGGCCAATGTCGCCCAGCCCGGCCGCGCCCAGGATGGCGTCGGTGATCGCGTGCAGCAGCACATCGGCGTCCGAATGGCCGAGCAGGCCCATGGTGTGGGGAATGTGAACGCCGCCGATCACCAGAGCGCGCCCAGGTACAAGGGCGTGCGTGTCCCAGCCTTCACCAATCCTGAAATTCATCTTTACCCTTTTCCGAGCGGCTCACAAAGCTCTTCTGGCATCGTTGCTCCGCCTTGCCGTACTAGCGTACTGTCTGCTGCGAAGCGCCTAGCCAGAACCGCTGCGCTGAGCTTTGTGAGCCGCTCCTGATCCATTTGTCTATCTGTTTCCCGCACAAAGCCCGTGCGGGGCGGTTTAAAAAATCGTCTTGCGCCCCGTCTCGCTGGCGCCGTGGCCGCGCTCGCCGCCAAAACGGGCCAGCGTGGTGCCGTAGCCGCGCTGGGCCAGCACGGCCTCGGCCAGCGCAAAGTCGTCGGGGTAAGTCACCTTGAAGTTTTGCGCGCCACCCGGCACCAGGCGCGGATGCAGGCCCATGGCTTCCATGGCGCTGGCCTCGTCGGTCACGTTGGTGCCCACCTTGGCCAGCGCGTCCTGCAGCGGGCCGATGCGGAACATCTGCGGCGTCTGCGCCAGCCACTTGTTGCTGCGGTCCACGGTAGAGGCCACGCGCACGCCGCCCGGCCCGTCGATGGAAGTCTTGAGCGTGTCGGCCAGCTGGTGGGCCAGCAGGCCGCCCACGGAATCCGATACACAGGCATCAATGAGCCGGTCGATCTGCTCGGCCGTGACAAGGCAGCGCGCGGCATCGTGCACCAGCACCCAGTCGTCGCGGTCCGCGCCGCGCTCCAGCAGGGTTTTGATGCCGCCCTGCACCGTGGCTGCGCGCGTGGGGCCGCCGCAGTGGGCCACAAAAAAGGAGGGGTGGGCATGGGCGTCGAGGAATTGGTCCCCTGGCGCCACCGCCACCAGCGTGCCCGCCAGCCGGGCCACACCCGCAAACGCAGCCAGCGTGTGCATGACCATAGGGTGGCCCGCCACCAGGTGGTACTGCTTGGGCAGGGGTGGCGGCGCGGGCTCGCCAGCGGCTGCGGCCAGCGCGCCAAAGGCCGACACCGTGCTGCCTGCGGGTGCCGCAGGCGGTGCAGCCACGGCCCGCGAGCCCACGCCCGCACAGGGCACCAGCGCCCACAAACGCCCGGGCGCCGATGTGTGCGCATGGGGGGCAGCGAGCGAGGGTTGCAGCAGCGGGTCGATGGTCATGAGAGGCGCATTTTAGGAGGCCTTAGCCCTTTGCTCCCCTTCCACCGCCAGCCTTCAAGGCCGCTCGTGCAGGAACCAGGTGCCATGCCCCACCAACCCCAGCGCATGGTGGCGCAAGGCGATGCCGGGCAGGGCCAGAGTGCAGGGCGCGGCCAGGTCGTGCTCGCGCGCCAGGGCCAGGGCGGTGTCGAAGTCCTCAGGCGGCTGGCCCACCGCGAATTCGAGCATGGTGCCGTAGTGGGCCCACAGCTCGGCGCCGTGCTGCTCTCGCCAGCGGCGCAGCAGCGCGATGAAGCCGTCGGCGGGGCCACGCTCCATGCCGTACCAGTGCAGATAAGCCAGCGCCTCTTCGCTGTGCGGCGTGGGCAGCAGCACCAGCCAGGCGTTGTCGGGGTCGAAGCGCTCCTGGCGGCCGCGTTCGGGGTTGGCAGCGCCGTGAGAGGCTTCGAGCATTGCCAGCCAGTGCTCGAAGCGCAGGCGGTCGCCCGCGCAGTCGGCCCAGGCAGCGTCGAAGCCTGCGGCATCGGCAGAGACACCCGCCGCCGCGAGTTCGCTGCGCCAGACCTCCAGCTGGTCTTCTTCGTCCAGGGGGTAGGAGCCTTCCACCAGTTCGTCCAACAGGTCTTCGGGATCGAAACCGCGTGCGGTCGCAACAAAGGAACGGGGCGACACATCGTCGCGCGCGGCACCCTGCTCGTAGGGGAAGCGCATGAACAGGTCGTTCGCCAGGGCATCGGCATCCGGTGCCTCGGTGCTCCCGGACCACAGCGTGGTCACCACGGGCCAGCGGCCGCTGCCGCGCTCCAGCAGCACCCGCGCGGCCTGCCACAGGGCCTGGCGCTCGCCCACGGTCACCTGCGTGGCCCAGGCGATCTCTCCGCTGTCTGTGCCAGCGTGGCCAGGCACCGGCAGCGCCAGCCAGTCCAGCCCCGCCAGCGGTGTGCCCTGCAGACGGGCACACCAGGCTTCGTGCGATTCCGTGGGGGTGGCTGCAGTCTCAGCAAGCGGCGCGGGATTGGCAGGCCCGGGCACGGAGCGCGTGCCCAGGGCGGCGAGCCAGCCAGCAACGGCCGCTTCGTCCACGCCCACGGCCTGCGCCAGGTGGCCCGCGCGCAGCAGGCGCGCGGTGGCGGGCACCACGGCCAGGTCGAGCAGCCCTGTGGCAGCGGCCCCCGCATCGTGGGCCAGCCAGGCGGCAGCCACTTCGGTAGCATCGCCGTCACGCCCCTCGTGCGCCAGCAGCAGCCAGGCGGCTTGCCAGATGTTGTGCACCAGGTAGCCACCGGCAAAGCCCGTGGCGCGCAGGTAGCCCGCCATGGCGCGCGCAATGGCCAGCGTGTCCGTCGCCTCGGCTGCAGGCGCCACGTCGATGTGCCCGGCCGACTGCAGCTGCGCCAGCATGGCGGCCACCTCGCCCTCGCCCTCGGGCAGGCCCAGGGCGATCAGGTCGTCGGCCGTGGGCAGCCCGTCGCCCATGGCGGGCAACACATCCCACTGCAGGGCAATGCGAGCCTTGAGCACCAGCTCCGCATCCACGCAAAAGCTGCCAAAGGCCCGGTGTGGCTGCGGCTCGCCTGCCGCCCCCTGGCGCTGGACCAGGGTGGCCAGGAAGTCGGGCGACCAGCCCTCGCCCGCAGGCGCCCGCTGCTGGCGGCCCGGCAGGGCCAGGGACTGCAGCCATTGCCCGGCCTGCTCGTCGGCCCATTCGGCCAGTTGCACGGCGTCCATCGCCTGCTGCTCGCCCACCGCCGGGCAGCCCTGCCCGGCCAGCAGGGCCACCAGGGGCCACAGCCGCTGCACCTCGGTCACCAGCGCTCCGTGCGCAGGCAGGCGCCAGGCGCCCTCGCGCTGCAGCAGCCAACCCAGCGCGACCAGGGCGTCGCGCGCATGACCGGCCACGGCAGCACGCCGCACGTTGGCCAGCAGTTCGTCCAGAGCGCGGTCCAGGCGCTGGTCCTGCAGGTGCTCGGTGGTCAGTGTGGTGTTCAAGGGGTGCCCTCCTCCTGGCGCGGGAGTGTAGGGCGCCAGCAGGCGGCCATGGACACCGGCCGACAGGCGACAGGCCACGGGCGACCCGTGGTGCGGCACTTGCCACACGGCCCGGTACAGATGGCTTGCAACACCTAAAATGCCCCGTTGCCCCCATCCAGCCCGTGCGCGCCTCGCGCCCCTGGGGATGCGGTGGCCCAGACGACCGACTCCATCCGCATGGAACTGCCCAAACTCTCCCCCGGAAAACGCTTCACCCTGCCCCGCCCCGAGGGCAGCGCCGATTCGCTGCTGCTGGCCCGCCTGGCCGAGCGTGATAAGGCCGCAGGGCGCACCACCGCCATCGTCACGGCCGACGCCACCGACGCGCAGCGCCTCATCGAAGAAATGTCGTTCTTCGCGCCCGGGCTGCGCTGCGCGCTGTTCCCCGACTGGGAGACGCTGCCCTACGACACGTTCTCGCCGCACCAGGACCTGATCAGCGAACGGCTGGCCACGCTGTGGCGCATCAGCCAGAAGGACAAGGACACCGGGGCCGACGTGGTGCTGGTGCCCGCCACCACGGCGCTGTACCGGCTGGCGCCGCCGTCCTTCCTGGCGGGGTACACCTTCCATTTCAAGATCAAGCAAAAGCTCGACGAGGCGAAGTTCAAGGCGCAGCTCACGCTGGCGGGCTACAGCCACGTGTCGCAGGTGGTCAGCCCTGGCGAATACGCGGTACGCGGCGGGCTGATCGACCTGTTCCCCATGGGCTCGCTGGTGCCCTTCCGGGTGGACCTGTTCGACAACGAGATCGACAGCATCCGCACCTTCGACCCCGACAGCCAGCGCAGCCTGTACCCCGTGCCCGAGGTGCGCCTGCTGCCCGGCCGCGAGTTCCCGATGGACGACGACGCGCGCGCCAAATTCAGGAGCCGCTGGCGCGAGATGCTGGAGGGCGACCCGACCAAAAGCCGCATCTACAAGGACATGGGCGCGGGCGTGGCCACGGCCGGCATCGAGTACTACCTGCCGCTGTTCTTTGACGAAACGGCCACCGTGTTTGACTACCTGGGCGGCGAGGCCACTGTGGTGCTGCATGGTGACCTGGAGCCGGCCTTCCAGCGCTTCTGGCAGGACACCAAGGACCGCTTTCGCCTGGTGCAGGGCGACCCGGAGCGCCCGGCGCTGCCGCCCGAGGCGCTGTTCCTGTCGGCCGACCAGTTCTACACGCGCTCCAAAGAGCATGCCCAGCTGTCGATCCGCCCGGGTGTGGAAGATGTAGACGACAACCCGCACTTCCACAAGCTCGGCGACCTGTCGGTGGTGCGTGGGGCCGAGGACCCGCTGGCGCGCCTGCACGCCCACATCCGCAACACGCAGCACCGCGTGCTGCTGCTGGCCGAGAGCGATGGCCGACGTGAGAGCCTGCTCGACTTCTTGCGCGCCAGCGGGGTGAACCCGCCGGCTTTCGACTCGCTGGCCGAGTTCGAGGGCGCGGACGACGAAAAGGTCGGTATCGCCACCGCCGGCCTGACCGTGGGCTTCAGCTGGATCGAGGACGGCATCGACTTTGTCACCGAGACCGAGCTGTTTGCCGCCGGCCCCACAACGCGCCGGCGCAAGAAGCAGGAGCAGGTGAGCGACGTCGAGGCGTTGATCAAGGACCTGGCCGAGCTCAACGTGGGCGACCCCGTGGTGCACAGCGCCCACGGCATCGGCCGCTACCGGGGCCTGGTCAACATGGATGTGGGCAACAAGAACCCCGACGGCACGCCCGCCATGCAGGAGTTTTTGCACCTCGAATATGCCGACAAGGCTGTGCTCTATGTGCCCGTGAGCCAGCTGCAGCTGATCAGCCGCTACACCGGCGTGAGCGCCGACGAGGCGCCGCTGCACAAGCTGGGCAGCGGCCAGTGGGAAAAGGCCAAGCGCAAGGCCGCCGAGCAGGTGCGCGACAGCGCGGCCGAGCTGCTCAACATCTACGCCCGCCGTGCGCTGCGCCAGGGCCACGCCTTCCGCTACAGCCCGCAAGACTACGAGACCTTTGCCAACGACTTCGGTTTTGACGAAACCGCCGACCAGAACGCCGCCATCCACGCCGTCATCCAGGACATGATCAGCCCCCGCCCCATGGACCGTTTGGTTTGCGGCGACGTGGGCTTTGGCAAGACCGAGGTGGCGCTGCGCGCGGCCTTCGTGGCCGTCACGGGGGGCAAGCAGGTGGCCTTCCTCGCGCCCACCACGCTGCTGGCCGAGCAGCACTATCAGACGCTGGTGGACCGCTTCAGCAAGTGGCCGGTGAAGGTGGCCGAGGTCTCGCGCTTTCGCTCGGGCAAGGAGATCACCTCGGCCATCAAGGGCATCGGCGACGGCACGGTGGACATCGTGGTGGGCACGCACAAGCTGCTGTCTGAGTCCACCAAGTTCCACAACCTGGGCCTGCTCATCATCGACGAGGAGCACCGCTTTGGCGTGCGTCACAAGGAGCAGATGAAGGCCCTGCGCGCCGAGGTGGACGTGCTCACCCTCACGGCCACGCCCATCCCGCGCACGCTGGGCATGGCGCTCGAAGGGCTGCGCGACCTGTCGGTCATCGCCACCGCGCCGCAGCGGCGCCTGGCGATCAAGACCTTTGTGCGCAACGAAGGCACGGGCGTGATCCGCGAGGCTGTGCTGCGCGAACTCAAGCGCGGCGGCCAGGTCTACTTCCTGCACAACGAGGTGGAGACCATCGAGAACCGCCGCCAGAAGCTCGAAGAGATACTGCCCGAGGCCCGCATCGCCGTGGCCCACGGCCAGATGCCCGAGCGCGAACTGGAGCGCGTGATGCGCGACTTCGTGGCCCAGCGCTACAACATCCTCCTGTGCTCGACCATCATCGAGACCGGCATCGACGTGCCCACGGCCAACACCATCATCATGAGCCGCGCCGACAAGTTCGGCCTGGCGCAGCTGCACCAGCTGCGCGGGCGCGTGGGCCGCAGCCACCACCAGGCGTATGCCTACCTCATGGTGCCCGACACCGAGGGCCTGACCAAGCAGGCCGCGCAGCGGCTCGATGCCATCCAGCAGATGGAAGAACTGGGCAGCGGCTTCTACCTGGCCATGCACGACCTGGAGATCCGCGGCGCGGGCGAGGTGCTGGGCGAGAACCAGAGCGGCAACATGCTCGAAGTCGGCTTCCAGCTTTACAACGAGATGCTGAACGAGGCCGTCAAGTCGCTCAAGGCCGGCAAGGAGCCGGACCTGCTCTCGCCCCTGTCGGTCACCACCGACATCAACCTGCACGCCCCCGCCCTGCTGCCCGACGACTACTGCGGCGACGTGCATTTGCGCCTGTCGTTCTACAAGAAGCTGGCCACCGCCAAGACGCCCGACCAGATCGATGGCCTGCTCGAAGAGATCGTGGACCGCTTCGGCAAGCTGCCGCCGCAGGCCCAGACCCTCATCGACGTGCACCGCCTGCGCGTGTTGAGCCAGCCCTACGGCGTGGTGAAGGTGGATGCGGCGCCGGGCGTGATCAACATCACCTTCAAGCCGCAGCCGCCCATCGACCCGATGCGCATCATCGAGCTGATCCAGAAGAACAAGCACATCAAGCTGGCGGGCAACGAGAAGCTGCGCATCGAGCGCGAGTTGAAGGACCCGAAGGACCGGGCGCAGATGGTGAGGGACGTGCTGCGGTCGCTGGGGCAGCCGGTGGTGGCCGCATGAGTGTCCAATTTTGAGAAAAATTGGCCCCTACCGCGCGTCCATCATGCCGCAATAGCTATCAATAGAATAGCAAAAGACGGCCATGTGCAGGGCAATCGCATCTAAACCCCTCCTCAAATCAGAGCGAAACTGTGGCGTTCGATCACCCGATTCACGTCCCATGACCCTGCTGCAGCACCTGCAACTCATCCCCGACCCACGCCTTGCGCGCACGCGCCGCCATGAACTCCAATCCTCACGTCCCATGACCCTGCTGCAGCACCTGCAACTCATCCCCGACCCACGCCTTGCGCGCACGCGCCGCCATGAACTCCAATCCATCCTCGCCGTGGCACTGTGCGCCACCATCGCAGGCGCAGACAACTGGGTGGAAGTGGCCGAGTTCGGCGAACTGCACCACGACTGGTTCGTCCGCTTCATCCCCTTGCCCTCTGGCATCGCCTCGCACGACACCTTTGCCCGGGTGTTTCGCCTGCTCGATGCCAAGCAACTGGAGCTGGCCTGTCAGCAGTGGCTGGCCCAGGTGGCGGGCCGGGTACACGGCACGGTGGCGATTGACGGCAAAAGCGTGCGTGGCAGCAGCAAGGGGGATGCCCGCAGGCCCCTGCACATGGTCAGCGCCTGGGCCGCTGACATGGGGCTCTTGCTGGGCCAGTGCAAGGTCGATGGCAAAAGCAACGAGATCACAGCCATCCCGGAGTTGCTCAGGCTGATACACCTGAAGGGCTGCATCGTCACCATCGATGCCATCGGCTGTCAAAAGACCATCGCCCAGCAGTTACATGAGCATGGCGCGGACTATGTCCTGTCGCTCAAGGGCAACCAGCGGCACATGCATGAAGTGGTGCAAACACACTTTGAAGTGCCGTGCACAGCAGGGCAACAGGGTGACAACACCTACGCCGAACACTCAAGCGGCCACGGGCGTGAGGAGCTGCGCAGCTACCGGGTCAGTCCCGTGCCCGAGGCCTTGCAGCGCGCGGCAGTGCACTGGCCGGGCCTGGCGAGTGTGGTGCAGGTGACCCGCCAGCGCCAGCAGGCGGGCTGCAGCGCCAGCGAAGAAGTCAGCTACTACTTGAGCAGCCTGGCAGCGCACACGCCCGCGCAGGTGCTGGCGCACAGCATCCGCTCGCACTGGGCGGTGGAGAACCAGTTGCACTGGAGCCTGGATGTNCGCCAGCGCCAGCAGGCGGGCTGCAGCGCCAGCGAAGAAGTCAGCTACTACTTGAGCAGCCTGGCAGCGCACACGCCCGCGCAGGTGCTGGCGCACAGCATCCGCTCGCACTGGGCGGTGGAGAACCAGTTGCACTGGAGCCTGGATGTGGCGATGCGCGAAGATGCCGCGCAGTCCTACAAAGACCAGGGGCCGCACAACCAGACGCTGCTGCGGCGCATGGCGCTGCAGGTGCTCAAGAGCGACACCTCGGTGAAGGTGGGGGTGCAGGCCAAGCGCAAGCGAGCGGGCTGGGATGTGGGCTATCTGGCCCATGTCCTGGGCATCAGGGTTTAGATGCGATTGCCCTG
>NZ_LUKZ01000002.1:207950-300754 GCF_001633105.1 Acidovorax sp. GW101-3H11 | reverse complement strand
ATGGCTGCCCAAAGGGATGGGTACTCCCCCCGGTGCTCCTGCACCAATCTCACCGCACGCTCACGCACCTCAGGCGAGAACTTGTTTGACTTCTTCATGGCTCAATCCTCTCAGAGAAAAGAGCCTCCTCAAAACCCGGGGCGATTCAAAACCGAGTTCTGGACAGCGTGGGTGCGCGATGTTCACTGCCGCATAGGCAGCTCAGAAAATGTAGACCAGATCGCCGGGCTTGCTGTTGGCGTTCACTGCCGCATAGGCAGCTCAGAAAAACAGGCGTCGGGCCGTTCAGCGTCACCACGATGTTCACTGCCGCATAGGCAGCTCAGAAAGTTGTTGTAGCCGTAGAAGCCCACGCGGTTGCGTTCACTGCCGCATAGGCAGCTCAGAAATATGTGGGCAGCAAGGTGCCTGCCGTTACGGCGTTCACTGCCGCATAGGCAGCTCAGAAACGTAAGCTCGCCATCGCTTCCACCGGTTCCGTGTTCACTGCCGCATAGGCAGCTCAGAAATCATCGATGGCCTTCTGGCCGTCTGCGGTGTCGTTCACTGCCGCATAGGCAGCTCAGAAATAACGGTGCTGCATCTTCGCCGCTGTGGTCTTCGTTCACTGCCGCATAGGCAGCTCAGAAAACAAGACACGACCAGTTGCACAAGAGGCTGCGGTTCACTGCCGCATAGGCAGCTCAGAAAACTGGCACCGCGCAGCGCAAGCGCCAATACAGGTTCACTGCCGCATAGGCAGCTCAGAAAGTCCAGCTCAGGGCCCCGCGCAGCGGCGTCGAGTTCACTGCCGCATAGGCAGCTCAGAAACACGCCCGTCTGGTAGTCGATGTGCCCCCACATGGTTCACTGCCGCATAGGCAGCTCAGAAAAGAGCCTCGCCCAGTTGATGCTGGTTCCAGATGTTCACTGCCGCATAGGCAGCTCAGAAATTTGCTCGGCAAACGTCCATCTTGGCCGCGTAGTTCACTGCCGCATAGGCAGCTCAGAAACTGCTGTGGTGGCGGAGGCCCCTGCACTGGCTGTTCACTGCCGCATAGGCAGCTCAGAAAAGACAGTCGGTGGCGTCGATCACGTCTTTGAAGTTCACTGCCGCATAGGCAGCTCAGAAAAGAGGCTGCGGCCATTGGCGCGGGGCTGGATCGTTCACTGCCGCATAGGCAGCTCAGAAAATTGAGGACGCACGCAACGGTGCGGTGACCTGGTTCGCTGCAGCATAGGCAGCTCAGAAACGGGCCACCAGGCTGGAGTTGGCTTCATCAATGCATAGGCAGCTCAGAAAGTTTCAGGGCCTCATGGCTGCAATAAATCTCCCGTCCACTGCCGCATAGGCGGCTCAAAAATCACCATGACCACCAATGCAGTGACCTTCGCAGTTCACTACCGCACATGCATTACTGGCTATCTGTCCATCAAGCACATCAAACCTATCGAATCCGGAGTGATACGGTACGGATTGCCCTGATCAAATCACAAAGCTTATGTGGCGAAAGTGTAAAAAACCTGCTCGTGAATGCGACGACATCACCACCTCAGCTGCTCTCTTCGGCCCACAGAATGAGGGTTGATGCCAGAGGCGGGCTCACCTGATTGTGGCCAAAATCGGCAGACATTTTTTGGTGTCCTCCCATGAGCCCCAGCCAGATCATTGTCCTCGCCACCCCGGTCTTCTTCCTGCTGATCGCCATCGAGCTGGCCATTGGCTACAAGCGCCAGCGCAACACCTACCGACTGGCCGATGCCGTGAGCAGCATCAGTCTGGGCATGCTGAGCCAGACCAGCGCCGTGTTCACGCGGCTGCTGCGCATCGGCATCTACACCGCGCTGTTCGAGCATCTGGCGCTGTGGCGCAACGATGTGTTCTGGACCAGCCTGCCCGGCTGGCTGCTGGCGCTGGTGTTCTACGACTTCTGCTACTACTGGCTGCACCGCATGGGGCACGAGTCGGCCGTGCTGTGGGCCGCGCACGCGGTGCACCACCAGAGCCAGGACTACAACCTCAGCACCGCGCTGCGCCAGACCAGCTCGGGCGCGCTGCTGGGCTGGGTCTTTTATGTACCCATGGCGCTGGCCGGTGTGCCGCCGCTGGTGTTTGCAGTGGTGGCACTCATCGACCTGCTCTACCAGTTCTGGGTGCACACCGAGCAGGTGGGCCGCCTGGGCTGGTTTGACCGCTGGTTCTGCAGCCCCAGCAACCACCGCGTGCACCATGCCGTGAATGACCCGTACCTGGACAAGAACTACGGCGGCGTGCTGATCGTGTGGGACCGGATGTTCGGCACCTTCAAGGACGAGGACGATCAGGAGCGGTGCGTGTACGGCACGCGCGGCTTGCTGAACAGCTGGGACCCGCTGTGGGCCAACGCTCAGGTGTATGCGGGGTTGGCGCACGACAGCTGGCACGCACGCAGCTGGCTCGACAAGCTCAAGGTCTGGATCAAGCCGCCGGGCTGGCGGCCTGCGGATGTGGCGGAGCGCTTTCCCAAGCCCGCATTCAGCATGGCGCAGATGCAGCTCTACCACCCGCCCATGTCACAGGCCGTGCAGGGGTTTGCGCTGGTGCAGTTTGGCATGTTGTTGGCCGGGGTGGCAGCGTTTCTGTGGCAGGCCGACGCGGCGCCGCTGACGCACAACGCGATCTGGTTTGCGGTGCTGCTGGTCAGCCAGTGGGCGCTGGGCGCCGTGATGCAGGGGCGCATCGGCATGTGGATGGCGCTGATGGTGCAAAGCGCCGCCCTGGCCACGGCCACCAGTGCGCTGGGGCTGACCGAGTGGCACTGGGTCTTCAAGCCCCTGACGATGGTGATAGCTATTATTTTGATAGCAATAAGCGCTTATCCATTGCGCGCAAAAGGCCTTTTTGACTCCAAAAGCTGGTGGCTGATGGCGGCGGCGCTGGCCGGGTCGCTGGCGGGCGATGTGTTTTTGATGGTTTCGGGTTTCTTCATCCCGGGGCTGGTGAGTTTTCTGGTGGCGCACCTGTTTTATGTGGCGCTGTTCAAAAGCGGGCAGCGCTGGTTTCCGCACCGGGGCGCGCTGCTGGCCACGCTGGGCATTGGCGTGGCGATGTATGCGTTTTTGTGGGCGGGTGGCCTGCCGCCCGCGCTGCGCGCACCTGTGGCGGCCTATGTGCTGGTGATTGCGCTAATGGCAGCCCAGGCCATCGGGCGTGCCACCGTGCTGCGCGATGGGCCTGCGCTGCTGGTCGCTCTCGGCGCAGGGTTCTTCATGCTGAGCGATTCGCTGCTGGCCACCAACCGTTTTGTGCAACCCCTGCCCTGGTCGCAGGTGTGGGTCTTGTCCACGTACTACGCGGCGCAGGCACTCATCGTCGGGGGCTGGCTGCGGGGGCAGCAGGCGGGCGGCAGCGCTCCAGGCCGTTCGCACCCAGCGGCCCCCACGGCAGCCATCACGGCCTGAGGCCGCCCCGCCGCTGCGGCGGCCCCGCCCTGCGTCAAGCCCGTTGCCGCATGGCCTCCAGGGCCACGCGCGGCAGGTGGAAGACGCCCGCCGCAGCCGAGGCCGCTGCCAGCCACAGCAACACGCCCGTCCACCACAGGGCCCAGACCCAGGCATTGAAGTCGGCGGGTGCCGCCAGGGCTTCGGCCTGGATGGCGGGCAAGGCCACACCCGCCAGCCCCCGGGCGCCCGCGAACCGCACGCAGGCTTCGCCCCAGACCCACGCCGCAAACGCCGCCAGGCTCACGGCCATCAACACCAGAAACACACGGGCCTGCGCCAGCCATTTGAGCGCCACCACGCTGACCACCAGCGCACCAAACGCCACGGCGATGGCCCAACCCGCCCAAGGCTCCCGCGCCAGCGGCAAGCACACTGGCAATGCCACCTGCACCGGCCACAACGGCCAGGAAGCCCCCGCACCCGCCAGCCCGCGCCACAGGGGCTGCCACGCGCCCGCCACCGCCAGACCCACGGCCACAGCCGCCAGGCAGAACCCGCCACCGTAGCGCCAGGCGGAGCGCGGGTCCACGGGCAAATCGCGCGGCGGGCCCCAGCGCCTGCGCAGCGTGCACACCAGGGCCCAGGCCCAGACACCGTCGGCCACCAGCCAGACCAGCGCAGGCAAGCCCATCAGGCTGACGGGTGCACCCACAAACACCGGGGCCACGCCGTAGCACAGCGTGATGAAGGCGTGCAGGCACACGCTGGCGCAGGCCAACACCAGCGCCAGCTGCTGCACCGTCCACTGGAACGGGCTCAGGCCCATCCGGGCGGCAAAGTCTTCGTCTGCCAGCAGGGGGGCGGACTTCTTGCGGGGAGGAAGGTGTTTGCGGCCACGCCGCTTCTGCCGCGCCATCGCTTGCGCTGCCCGCCCCGTGCCAGGCGCTCAGGCCCCGAACAGATCAGGATTGCCGCGCTGCGCCGGGGGCTGCAGCCCCAGGTGCCGGAACGCCGCGAGCGTGGCGATGCGCCCGCGCGGCGTGCGCTGCAGAAAACCCTGCTGGATCAGGTAGGGCTCGATCACGTCCTCGATGGTGCCCGCCTCTTCGCCGATGCTGGCGGCGATGTTGTCCAGCCCCACGGGGCCGCCGTCAAAGCGGTGGATCACGGCTTCGAGCAGCTTGCGGTCCATCACGTCAAAGCCTTGCGGGTCCACGTCGAGCATGGCCAGCGCCTTGTCGGCAATGGGTTTGGTGATGCGGCCATCGCCCTTGACCTCGGCGTAGTCGCGCACGCGGCGCAGCAGCCGGTTGGCGATGCGCGGCGTGCCACGCGAGCGGCGGGCAATCTCAAAGCCGCCTTCGTCGTCCATGGGCGCGTTGAGCAGGCCCGCGCTGCGCTTGACGATGCGCGCCAGCTCTTCGGCCGTGTAGAACTCCAGCCGCGCCACGATGCCAAAACGGTCGCGCAGCGGGTTGGTGAGCATGCCCGCACGCGTGGTGGCGCCCACCAGGGTGAAGGGCTGCAGGTCGAGCTTGATGCTGCGCGCTGCCGGCCCTTCGCCGATCATGATGTCGATCTGGTAGTCCTCCAGCGCCGGGTAGAGGATTTCCTCGACCACGGGCGAGAGGCGGTGGATCTCGTCGATGAACAGGACGTCGTTCTTCTCCAGGTTGGTCAGCAGCGCCGCCAGGTCCTTGGGCTTTTCCAGCACCGGGCCGCTGGTCTGGCGCAGGTTGACCCCCAGCTCGGCCGCGATGATGTGGCTGAGCGTGGTCTTGCCCAGCCCCGGCGGGCCAAACAGCAGCACATGGTCCAGCGCCTCTTCGCGCTTCCTGGCCGCACCGATGAAGATTTCGAGCTGCTCCCGCGCCTTGGCCTGGCCCACATACTCCTGCAGCAGCTTGGGCCGCAGGGCCCGCTCAATGGCCTCCTCTTGGGGGGAGCTGGGCGCTGCGGAGACAACGCGCTTGGTGGGGGCGGGGGCGAAATCGTCGGTTTGGATGGTCATTGCACCAGCTTGCTGAACATTACAGGCCCGTCCACGCGTAGTAGCCAATGCCTTCGTACCGGTAGCTGGGGCTGTTGGCGATGATGTAGTCACGCTCGGCCGCACTGATCGTGTAGAAATGCACGCCCTTGGCGGGCTGGTAGAAGCGATACAGCGGCGTGCCCCCTGCGGCGGCGCTGGTGCTCGCGAACCAGGCTACGCCTTCGTACTTGAAGTCAGAATTGCTGGCCACCACGGCATCCCGCTCGGCGGCGCTGATCGTGTAGAAATGCGCGCCGCCCCTGCTTCCATAGAAGCGATACACCGGGCTGTTGCCCGTCAGCGTTACGGCTTGCGCGTAGAAAGCGACGCCCTCGTACGCAAACACGGGGAAGTTCTTCAGGGTGTTGTCGCGCTCGGCCGGGCTGGCCGTGAARAAATGAGCACCCGCCGTGCCGTTGTAGAAACGGTACACAGGTACACGGTTGCCGGTAGAAACCACCGGTGATTGGCCAACCGAAGGCGATAGCCAATTCTTCATTGCCGCATTGAAGGCAACATCAAACCGACCATAAAACTCCGGCGAAGTGGTGGCTGTACAGCTGGAGCTGCCGCCATACAAGGTTCCAATAACCTGCGAGCCACCCTTGAAGAGCGCGGAGCCACTGCTACCCCCCTCCGTTGTGCCTTGGCTCCAATTCACACGGTAGTAGTTACCGGTGGTGCCACTGCATGAAAACTGCGTTGCGCTCGTTGGAGTGCACGCTGTGAGGCTGGTCACAGTGCCCATGCTGATCTTGAGCAGATCACCGCGGGGGTGGTGCAGACCGACGACCGATGCGCCCGGATTCTGGGCCGTGGCATCCCACCCTGCAAAGTAGGCACCTGTTGGTGGCGTATCGTTGAGCTTGAGCAACGCAGTGTCGGTGCTAGCCGAAGCGTAAAGCAGCGCGGCGCCATTGACACGTTGGGTGGTCGCATCCGACAGGGTGCGGCTGTTGCATGTGGGCGCCCGGTAGAACCAATCCGTCTGCAAGGACGTTGCCTCGGCCTGCGTCGAAATGCAGTGGTTGGCGGTCAGGAAATAAGGTATCCCCGAAGACTGGCTGTCGTTGAGCAGAGTTCCAGTGCACACGTAAGAATTGCCATCTGACGTGAACATCATGCGGGCAACTGCATTGCGCTGGTTCGCATAGGCGTCGTAGCAGGTAGCGTCCAGCTGGCAAGATGCAGATTCGTTGATCTTGGCCGTCAGCTCGTCTTCTGTAGGAACCGACAGATTCTCGAAGATGTGCGATACGCGGGGGACAGAAATGTCCATCGCCTCTTCCGAAACGCCAGGGGGCAGTTCCACTTCCAGCGTGACTTCGTCAGACCCCAGATCGGGTGTCCACCATGTCTGGCCATTCTGGGACGTATCACCCGCC
Organism: Acidovorax sp. GW101-3H11; assembly: GCF_001633105.1. Lineage (GTDB taxonomy): Bacteria > Pseudomonadota > Gammaproteobacteria > Burkholderiales > Burkholderiaceae_C > Acidovorax. The sequence goes on along the minus strand of NZ_LUKZ01000002.1, from coordinate 293,935 downwards.
TGCGCATTCAGTTGAATGCGCTGCAAAACTTCCTGGCCATAAATCTGGAACACGTTCCCCGGATTGGTCTGGCTGTAGGCACGCAGCAAGGTCCCGGGAGCCAACTGCTTGGCCACCACGCCCAGACGCAGGCCATGCGCACCTTGTGCCGTAAAGCTGATCGCGGCCACACGCACGCCGTTGGCTGCTGTCGTCCATTTGAGCTGCTGCAGGGTTTGCGCGGCAGCCTTGGTGGCCATCACGTCCCGCGACACCCCCACTTGGCGGGGCCCGACGCCCCCTGCCAGGGCTTCGGTTTTGGAGGACGCCAGCGCTTCAAGGGACACCCGTGCCGGGGTCGGCGCAACCAGGGCATTGCGCGACTTGATGCTGGCGACGCCCTGGTCTGCACTGGCGGGTTGCACCCTGCCATCCATCTGCAACACCAGTGGCGCCGCACTGAACGAGGTTGTGCCGACCTCAGTTCCGTTGCCACCACATCCGGCCAGCAAGGCGACCGAAGCCGCAACCACCACGCCCAAGCGCGTCACGACACTACTTTTCATCACATCCTCCCTAAAAACTCAAGAGCTAACCTACCATTGAACACTGAAACCATCTGATTGCACAGGCCTGCGCGGTCACTTCGCCAACGCCTTCAGCGCCATCTTGATCCCCTCACTCACCCCCACCTCCGCCGGCAGCGCCTTGAGCGCCGCCGCCGCTTCCTTGTCGTTGTAGCCCAAAGCCAACAGTGCCTGCAGGATGTCGGCCTGCGCATCGCTGGTGGCCGCGCCACGCACAGCCCCCATGTCCGCCCCGAGCTTGCCCTTGAGTTCCAGCAGCAGGCGTTCGGCCGTCTTCTTGCCGATGCCCGGCACCTTGACCAGGCGCCCCGCCTCCTGCAGCGAAATCGCCTGGGCCAGGTCGCCCACACCCATGCCGCTCAGGATGGACAGCGCGGTGCGCGGACCCACGCCCGAGATCTTGATCAGCTCCCGGAAGGCCTGGCGCTCCTGCGCCGTGCCAAAACCATACAACAGCTGCGCATCCTCGCGCACAATGAACTGGGTGAGCAGGCTCACACGTTCGCCCACGGCGGGCAGGTTGTAGAAGGTGCTCATGGGCACATTCACCTCGTAACCCACGCCGTGGCAGTCCAGCAGCACCTCGGGGGGATTCTTCTCCAGCAGGGTGCCGGTCAATTTGCCTATCATTGATGTCCTTTTGCCGACGCTGGCCTGCCGCGCGGCACCGCCGCGTGGCCTCGTCATGTGGCCGTTTCTATTGCCTGACGGGAATTATCAGCGTGATCCTGCGCCACACCTTCACTCCCCACAACAACACCCGGCTCACCCACCTGTGTGGCCCGGCCGACGCCCACCTGCGCACCATCGAAGAGGCGCTGCAGGTCAGCATTGCGCATCGGCATGAGCAGTTCAAGGTGGACGGCCCCAAGGCCAAGGCCACGCAGGCCATGGAGCTGCTGCAGGCCCTCTACGAGATCGCCGAGCGCCCCATCCCCGAAGACCATATCCAGCTCATGCTGGCGGGCGACAGCGAGCTGCTGGAAGCGCCGGACGACGCGATTGTGCTCAACACGCGCCGGGCCGACCTGCGTGGGCGCACGCCCACGCAGAACCTGTACCTGCAGAACATCGCCACGCACGACATCACTTTCGGCATCGGCCCCGCCGGCACGGGCAAGACCTACCTCGCCGTGGCCTGCGCCGTGGATGCACTGGAGCGCAGCGCCGTGCAGCGCATCGTGCTGACGCGCCCGGCCGTCGAGGCGGGCGAACGCCTGGGCTTTTTGCCCGGCGACCTGGCCCAGAAGGTGGATCCCTACCTGCGCCCGCTGTACGACGCGCTGTACGAACTGATGGGGCACGACAAGGTGCAAAAGGCCTTCGAGCGCAACGCCATCGAGATCGCGCCGCTGGCCTTCATGCGCGGGCGCACGCTGAACAACGCCTTTGTGATCCTGGACGAAGCCCAGAACACCACGCCCGAGCAGATGAAGATGTTCCTCACCCGCATCGGCTTCGGCTCGCGCGCCGTGGTCACGGGCGACGTGAGCCAGATCGACCTGCCCAAGGGCGCCATGAGCGGCCTGGTGGACGCCGAGCGGGTCCTGAAGCGCGTCAAAGGCATCGCCGTCACCCATTTCACCAGCGCCGACGTGGTGCGCCACCCGCTGGTCGCCCGCATCGTGGACGCCTACGACGCCCCGCGCCGCGCGGCAACCGCACGCAGCCGCGATTAAAGCTATTATTTTTATAGCAAACAAACGTTACCTATCAGGCGACAGCAGCCCAAAAATCTCACAATGCCATTGAACCAACTCTCCTTGTCGCTGCAATTTGGCGCCTTCGACGACGCAGCAGCACACCGCGCCGTGCTGCCGCGCCACAAGGTCACCCGCTGGATCCGCCATGCGCTGGCCACCGACGCCGAGATCACCGTGCGCATCGTGGGCGCCGACGAAGGCCAGCAGCTCAACCGCGAGTACCGCCACAAGGACTACGCCACCAACGTGCTCACGTTTGACTACACCCAGGAGCCCGTGGTGACCGCCGACCTGGTGCTCTGCGCCCCCGTGATCGAGCGCGAAGCGAAAGAGCAGAACAAGGGCCTGGAAGAACACTACGCCCACATGCTGGTGCACGGCACGCTGCACGCCCAGGGGTGGGATCACGAGACCAGCGAAGCCGATGCCGAGGAGATGGAGGCGTACGAGACGGCTATCCTGCAAGAGCTGGGGTTTGCGGACCCGTACGCGTCTGAATAGCGCCGCCCAAGTAGAGCGGCAAAGGCATAGAGCGCCCAGGGCCTGGCGCTGCGCGTGCCTCACGGGTCACATCTTGCCCACCAAGCCCCCTACAGAGATCCGGAAACAAATCGTATCTCTTGCCATTTATTTTTTACCGAATGGTATAAAAGCTCGACCCAAGGGAGGGCTAAGGATCAGGTTCGGGATAAGCGTTTGTAACGCTGCACGGCCCTGGCTCCGGCACTTGGGGGCACACAGCTGACATCTCCCCCGCCCCCATCGTCCTCCGTTTGCACCGCCTCCTTTCCCACCTCAGGACCACAGGACATTGCCCATGATCGGACACTCCACACCTCGCAAGACACCCACCACCCCGAGGCCGACTCACCTGGCACGGGCACTGATGATGGCCGTCCCTGTGATGCTGGCGGCCTGCGGCGGGGGCTCAGCCTCAGATGCCCCATCCACCGGCATTGCGGCGCCATCGGGTTTCGCCGTGGGCTATGGAACCAAAGGTTACAAATTCCAATGGAACACCAGCGCGGGTGCCTCCCGCTACGAGCTGTTCGAAGACCCCGACGGCCCCACTGGCCCGCAGCCGGAGATGATGGTGGGCGGCGCCAACGACCACACCATTACCGCCTTTTTCCACGAGATAAAGTCAGCGCAACTGCATGAGCGAGTGAATGCCACCTACCGCCTGCGCGCGTGCGACAGCACTGGCTGCGGAGCATTCACTGCCGCCATCACCCCCGATGTAACCCAGGCCATTGGCTACTTCAAAGCAAGCAACGGCGAGGCTCTCGACGCATTTGGGAGTGCAGTGGCCCTGTCGGCCGATGGCAGGGTAATGGCTGTGAGCGCAACCGGCGAACGCGGCAACGGGACCTGCCCCACAACCACCTCCTGCGACCAAGCCGACAACTCCATCGCGAACGCAGGCGCCGTCTATGTTTTCTCTCGCAACAATAGCTACGGCTTGTGGACACTGGCGTCCTATCTCAAGGCTGGCAACAACCGGGCCTACGACAACGGACGCTACCTGGACAACGGCCCCCGCTTTGGCGCCAGCCTGGCACTGTCTGCCGACGGGTCCACACTGGTTGTAGGCGCCCCCGGCGAGACCAGCAGTGCCAAAGGGGTGAACGGCGACGCATCCGATACCCAGACCCAGGGTGCAGGTGCCGCATACGTCTTCAAGGCCATCGGGAGCCCCCTGCCTCACGGCCTTTCTATTCAGTGGGTGCAGGAGGCCTACATCAAGGCAAGCAATACACGCCCCAAGGCCGACTACAGCGTTGACATCATGGGCTACTACGTACGCGACCCCCAAAGCTTCGGTAGCAGCGTCGCGGTGTCTGCCGATGGCAACCTGGTGGCCGTTGGCGCACCCGGCGAAGGCAGCAACGCCACTGGTATCAATGGCGATCAGAGCGACAACTCGGCCATCCGCTCAGGCGCGGTGTACACCTACACCCGCAGCAGCAGCGGCGCCGGAGGGGGAAGCATCTGGGCCCATCAGGCCTACCTGAAAGCCAGCAACACCAACAGCCTGCGTTGGAAACACTTTGGCGAATCCGTTGTGCTCTCGAGTGATGGGAGCACGCTTGCTGTGGGGGCTCCGCAGGAGAGCAGCAGCGCCACCGGCGTCAATGGCAACCAGCAGGATCAATCGGCCAGCGGCTCCGGTGCGGTCTACGTCTTCACCCAGGACAACAACGGCTGGGGCCAGCAGGCCTATGTCAAGGCATCCAATACAGCCGCCAACGACCGGTTTGGCCTCAAGCTCGCACTTTCGGCAGATGGCAACACCCTGGCCGTGGGAGCCCAGGATGAGAGCGCGTCAGGAACAAGCATCAACAACCCACCGGGCGCTCGCACCCTGGCACGTGCAGGCGCCGCCTATCTGTTCACCCGCAGCAGCGGCACATGGAGCCAGCAGGCCTATCTGAAGGCCAGCAACACCGGCCAGGACCATTGGTATGGATCCAGCCTCGCACTGTCTGCCGACGGCAATACTCTGGCCGTGGGCGCCATGGCTGAAGCCAGCAGCGCCAGGGGCATCAATGGCAAGCAGGCGGACAATTCAGCGGGCGGCGCGGGCGCTGCCTACGTCTACCAGCGAAGTGGCAGTACCTGGAGTCAACGCGCCTACCTGAAGGCCAGCAATACCGATGCGGGGGACCTCTTTGGCGCCAGCATCGCCTTGTCAGGCGACGGCACCACCCTGGCAGTGGGCGCCACGGGCGAAGACAGTCTGGCCAAAGACATCCAAGGCAACCAGGCGGACAACTCGGGCAGCCCCGCCTATCCTGCAATGCCCCTTCCCGTCAGCGTCGGGGCGGTGTATCTGTACTGACCATTGATCCTGGGCACGCCCTCCAACTCCACGCGTCAAAACCCAACACTCTGAGGAAACCCTTCATGCCTCGCATTCTTCAACCCCTGAACGGCTTGTTTCTCGCTATCCCGCTGGTACTGACAGCCTGCGGCGGCGGCTCCGGAAGCTCGACCTCCCCCACACCTTTCAGCCTCACCGTAGGCTACGGGGTCAAGGGCTACAACTTCAGCTGGAATGCCAGCGCCGGAGCCACACGCTATGAACTGTTTGAGGACCCCGATGGACCGACAGGCCCCCTGCCCGAGACACAGCTCGGCGGCGCACTGGGCAGCACCTCTTACGCCCATAGCCTCGCCCCTCAGCTACTGCACGAGCGTGTGAACGCCAGTTACCGACTGCGTGCCTGCGATGCGAACGGCTGTGGCCCGTTCACGGCCACCGTCACCCCCGACCTCACACAGGCCATTGGCAAGCTCGAACTCGCCGGCGGCAATGCCGCGCGATTTGGCAACTATACAAATGTGATTGCCCTGTCGGCGGACGGTGCAACAATGGTTGTTGGATCTCCGAGCGAGGGCAGCTCAGGCGGGTTGGCCGGGGCAGGCGCGGTGTATGTCTTCAGTCGCAATACAGTGGGCGGCACCTGGAGTCAGCAGGCGCGCATTGAAAGCACCAACTCCGCCGCCAAAATGGCCTTTGGCGCCAGCGTGGCTTTGTCTACTGACGGTAATACGCTGGCTGTGGGCGCACCGGAAGAAAGAAGCAACGCGCGGGGCATCAATGGTGATGCATCCAATCGCGATGCGTATGGCGCAGGAGCGGTCTATCTGCTCACTCGCAGCAGCGGCACCTGGAGCCAGCAGGCTTACATCAAAGCACGCAACACTCCGCAGAAAGTCGAATCCTGCAGCCGCCTCGACGTCATGGGCACGTTTGTTTTTCCGTGCACCCCCCAACACTTTGGCTTCAGCGTGGCTCTGTCAGCCGACGGAAACCTGCTGGCGGTGGGAGCACCTGAAGAAGGCGCAAACTTCACGCCGGGGAGTGGGGGAACCCCGGTCGGCAGCATGTCCATCGGATCCGATACCATTTTTGGCGGTGGCTTAGGCGCCATTCACACCTTTGTCCGCAACAACGGTGCCTGGGCGGAGCAGGCGCATCTGCCGCGCAGCAGCACCGACCGGCGTGTGGCCCGCTTCGGAGCGGTAGTAGCCCTGTCCAGCGATGGCACACTCCTCGCAGCGAACAGCCAGCACGACGTGTCTGTCCTGACACAACTCAGTGGTACGTGGAGTTCCCCCAAGCAAGTGTGGAGCAAGACCACCGACGTAATGGATGGGGAGCACCCCTTTGCGCTGTCCGGGGACGGAAGCACGCTGGCCGTCCTGGACGGTGCTGGATTCTCCAGCGTTGAGCTGCAAACCTTCACACGCACGGGGGACGCCTGGACGCAGCAGCCTGCTCTGTCGGTGAAGGCTGATGGCCAATCGCGTGCAACAAGCGTCATGTTGTCGCTTTCTTCGGATGGCCGCGCACTCGCCCTGGGTGACTTGAGTGACGCCAGCAACGCCCCCGGCATCAATGGCGACGCCAACAACCAGGCCGCCAGCGCGGCCGGGGCCGTCAACATCTACCGCCGTGACGGCACCACCTGGGCACACCGGGCCTACCTCAAGGCGCCCCAACCGCGCGCACTTGCGCGCTTCGGCGCTGGCGTGGCGCTTTCCGGGGATGCCAGCACCCTGGCCGTGGGCACCAGCACTGCTACGGATGGCGTAACACCCGCCGCGCCCAATGCAGCCTATCTGTACTGATTGCGCTGACGGTAGCCCTTTCATATTGACCAGCCCCAGCACCTGACAGGCGCCAGGGAAGGAAAAAGTGTTGCACCTGCGCCGTCGCCAATGGCGGTGGCGCCACCCCCTACCATCGGTGCATGCTCGACACGCCTTTGCTACTCACCGCCGCCTTCGTCGCAGGCGCCCTCAATGCCGTCGCCGGGGGCGGCAGCTTTCTGACCCTGCCGGCCCTCGTCTTCACCGGCGTGCCGCCCGTGGTGGCCAATGCCACGGGCACGGTGGCGCTGCTGCCGGGGTACATGGCGGGGGCCTGGGGGTTCCGGGAGGACACCGCGCCGCCGCCGGGGCTGTCGATGCGGCTGCTCGTGGTGTTGTCGCTCATCGGCGGCGCGGCGGGGGCGGCGCTGCTGTTGGTCACGCCCGATGCCACCTTCCGCCGCGTCGTGCCCTGGTTGCTGCTGGCGGCCACGGCGCTGTTTGCGTTCGGGCCGCAGTTGCGCCGGATGCTGGCGGGCGGCACGCCGTCCACCGCCAAGGCCACCGTGGGCGTGCTGGCGGTGGCGGCCTATGGCGGCTACTTCAACGGGGGGCTGGGCATCCTGCTGCTGGCGCTGTTTGGCCTGCTGGGGCAAACCAACCTGAACGCCATGAATGGCCTCAAGAACTGGGTGTCGGCCCTGCTCACCGCGATTGCCGTGGCGATCTATGCGGCGGGCGGCGTGGTGCAGTGGCCCCAGGCGCTGATGATGATGGTGGCGGCCACCGCAGGCGGCTATGGCGGTGCGCGTGTGGCGCGGCGCATTCCGGCCGACTGGCTGCGCGGCGGCATTGTGCTGACGGGGCTGGTGATGGCGGGGCTGTTCTTCTGGCGGCAATAAACCGCCCTGGCTAAAAAATAAGCAAAAATGGCCGCTACCGCGCGACCATCAAGCGGTTTAAGCTATCAATTTTGATAACCATCAAGCCACTGCAGGCGCGATGCGCAGCGGTATGGTCACCGGCCCGTCGTTGACCAGGTGCACCTGCATGTCGGCCGCAAACTGGCCCGTGGCCACCACGGGGTGGGCCTGGCGGGCCTGGGCTACGAAGTAGTCGTACAGGCGCCGCCCCTCGTCGGGCGCAGCGGCCTGGGTGAAGCTGGGGCGGTTGCCGCCGGTGGTGTCGGCGGCCAGGGTGAACTGGCTCACCAGCAACAGGCCGCCGCCGATGTCCTGCACGCTTTTGTTCATCTTGCCCGCGTCGTCCGAGAAGATGCGCAGCTTGAGGAGCTTGGCCAGCAGTTTGTTGGCCTCGGCCTCGGTGTCGCCGCGTTCGGCGCACACCAGCACCAGCAGGCCCGCGCCGATGGCGCCCACGGTCTGCCCGTCCACATCCACGCGCGCTTCGCGCACACGTTGCAATACGCTGATCACTTCACGGCATCCTTCACATCGTCGCGGGGGTCGTCAAAATGCGCTTCCACGTCGCTGGGCAGCAGCTCGATGGTGGCGCGCAGGCCGGGCACGGCGGTCATCAGCGCGCGCTCCACCTGACCACGCAATTCGGCGGCATGGCGCAGGGTCCAGTCGGCGGGCATGTGCAGGTGCATGTCCACAAACTGGCGCTGGCCCGCGCGGCGGGTGGAGACATGGTCAAACCGCACGGCACCCGGCGCCTGGGCCGCCACAAACTGCTGCAGCGTGGCGTCGATGGTGGCCTGCACCTCGGGCTCCACGGCCGAATCCATCAGGCCCTGGGAGGACCGCCACACCAGCTCCACGCCCTCTTTCAGAATGTTCAGGGCCACGGCAATCGCCGCCACGGCGTCCAGCCACAGCCACCCGGTCAGGGCCGCGCCCGCGATGCCCACCAGCACACCGGCCGAGGTCCACACATCGGTGACCAGGTGGCGGGCATCGGCCTCCAGCGCGATGGAGCGGTGCTCTCGCGCCGAGCGGAACATCACCCAGGCCAGCAGCCCGTTGAGGGCCGAGCTGAGCACCGACAGCGCGAGGCCCCAGCCCACCTGCTCGATGGGTTGTGGGTCAAACAGACGGTGCCCCGCTGCCCACAGAATGCCCGCCGACACGCCCATGATGAGGATGCCCTCGAACCCTGAGGAAAAGTATTCGGCCTTGTGGTGGCCGTAAGGGTGGTCGTCATCCGCAGGCCGGGCGGCCACCGTCACCATGGCCAGCGCAAACATGGCGCTGGCCAGGTTCACGAACGACTCCATCGCGTCCGACAGCAAGCCCACCGAGCCCGTGACCACCCAGGCCAAGGTCTTGAGCGCGATGGTGACCACCGCCACGCCCACCGACGCCCACAGCAGGTTGCGGGGCGAGAGCCAGGGGTGGGATGCGGGTGCAGCAGCGGACATGGAGGGGGTGCGAAGGAGCGGCAAACAGGGGTGCCGGGGATTACACCAGAGCCACCTTAAGCGCTGTTTAACCAGAGAACCATGCGCGAGCCCCGGGGGTGATGGCATGCGCAGCCCCCGTGCCAGAATCCGCGCATGCTCCCCGCTTGGCGCCCTCTGTTGCGACATACACCCCACCTGCCCAGCCTGGTGGTCTGGGCGCTGGTCGCTTGCGCGGGGTGCAGCTGGCTGGTGCTCAACCGCCTGCAGCAACTGCACGCGGCGTTCGAGACCGACGCGCGCATCGTGCACCGGCTGCTGAGCCAGCGTGTGGTGCAACACGACGCGATCCTCGCCACACTGGCCCTGCTGCAGCCCACGGCCCCCCGCCAGGGCAGCGCCGCCGATGCCACCTTGCCCCGCCTGCCCTCGGTGTACCCACAGATCCTGTCGGTGCTGCAGCGGCCCGGGGGCGCGGGTGAGGGGAGCGAGAGAGGCTGGCCGGGCGCGTTGCAGGCGCCGCTCTCGGCGGCCGAAGCCGCCTCGCGCCGCTCCGGGCATGCCGAGATGGCGCTGGTGGACCTGCCCGCCGGCCGCTTTCACCTGGTGCTGGCCAGCACACCGGCCAGCCACGCGCTGCAGATCGACCTGCGCGCCACCGTGCCGCAGGACGAATGGCCCATGGACATGGCCACCAGCCCGGTGCGGGTCACCCTGGAACAGGGTGGCGCCGCCTTTGTGGTGCAGCCGGGGCGCGCGGACGAGGGGCTGGGCTGGTCGTATGCCTTCCACAAACTGCTGGCCGCGCCCAGCCAGCCGCTGGATGTGGTGGCGCGGCGCACGGTGGGTATTGCCGAGCTGCCCTGGCTGGCCATGCTGGGCTGGTGCATGTTCACCGCCGCGCTGTGGGGTGGTGGCCTGGCCTGGTGGCGCCAGCGCATTGCGCGCCAGCGGGCCGAGGAGCTGCTGCGCCTGGGCCAGGTGGCGCGGCTGAACACGCTGGGCGAGCTCGCAGCAGGCATGGCGCACGAGCTGAACCAGCCGCTCACCGCACTGCTGTCGAGTACGCAGGCCGCCCAGCGCCTGCTGGCCGACGACCCGCCCGATCTCGACACCGCGCAGACCGCCATGGCCCGCGCCGTGGAACAGGCACGCCGCGCATCCACCGTCGTGGGCCGCCTGCGCCGCCTGGTGGAGCGCCCCGACCTGGCGGGCCAGGCCCAGCCGCTGGCGCTGGCCACCGCCGTGCAGGATGTGTTGCACCTGCTGGAGCCCGAAATGGCGCAACGCGGCGTGGCACCCACGGTGTCCATCGCACCCGACCTGCCCGCCGTGCTGGCCGAGCCCGTGGCCCTGCAGCAGATCGTGCACAACCTGCTGATGAACGCGCTGCAGGCGCTGGACCAGGTGCCCCCGGCCGAGCGCCAGCTGGTGCTGCGCCTGTGGATGCCGGACGCCGCGCATGCGGCGCTGTCGGTGCGCGACCACGGCCCCGGCGTGCCGCCCGAGGCGCGCGCACACCTGTTCGAGCCGTTCTACACCACGCGCACGGGCGGGCTGGGCCTGGGCCTCACGCTGTGCGAAAGCCTGGCCCAGGCCATGGGCGCCAGCCTGGCCCTGGCGCCCGCCGACCCTGCCGTGCGGGGCGCGGAATTCCTGCTCGTGCTGCCTGCGGCGCCTGACACGCCCTCGCCCTCCTCCGTGCTATGACCGACGCCGCCCACTCCCTCTCCCCCCTGATCCACCTGGTGGACGACGACGCCGCCGTGCGCGAGGGCCTCGGCCTGCTCATCAGCACCGTGGGCCTGCGCGTGCAGGCCTGGGCCGACCCGCAGTCGTTCATGGCGGGGTTTGACCGCGCCAGCATTGGCGCCATCGTGCTGGATGTGCGCATGCCCGGCATCAGCGGCCTGACGGTGCTGGAGCAGCTGCTGGCGCAGGGCGTGGACCAGCCCGTGATTTTGCTCACCGGCCACGGCACGGTGGAGATGTGCCGCCGCGCGTTCAAGACCGGCGCGGCCGAGTTTCTGGAAAAGCCGGTGGACGACGAGGTGCTGATCGAAGCCCTGCAAAACGCCGTGCGCCAGCATGTGCGATCCCGAGAACGCCACCAGGCCGACCAGCAGGCACGCGAGCGTTTTGCCCAGCTCTCAGCCCGCGAGCGCGAGGTGCTGGGGCTGATCGTGGAGGGCCTCACCAACAAGGAAATCGGCCGGGCGCTGGAGCTGTCGCCGCGCACGGTGGAGACGCACCGCGCCAACCTGTTCGCCAAGCTGGGGGCGGAGTCGCTGGCGCAGCTGATTCGGCGGTATGCAGCGCTGGTGGATGCACAGTGATGTCCCCATCCCCATCCCCATGTACGCATCGGCTTGATATCGCAGACCGTTCACGCTGAGCCCGTCGAAGCGCCGCGCAGTGCTTCGACAGGCTCAGCATGAACGGTTCTTGCCTTCGGAACGTACACAGGCATGCGCCTCTCACTGCGTATTTCTACGGAGCATTGCGCGTAGCCGCCCGAATGGCCGAAAACAGCGGTAATTTTTACAGTTCTCCCACGGCGCCACAACGGGTGGCACCGACCCAGAAACACCGGAGAACACCATGCAAAACCGCCTCGCTACCGTCGCCGCCCTCACCCTGTCCCTGATCGCCACCGCTGCCAGCGCCGAAGGCGTGCGCACCGAAAAGAACATGTCCCTGGACCTGGCCACGCAGATCGCCGCGCAAACCGTGGCCACCTGCACCGCCAACGGCTACAACGTCACCGCCACCGTGGTGGACCGTGCAGGCACCGTGCGCGCCGTGCACCGTGCCGACAACGCCGGCCCGCACACGCTGGAAGCCAGCCGCCTGAAGGCCTACACCTCGGCATCGGCCAAGAACACCACGCTGGCCATCATGGAAGGCGCGCAAAAGAACCCCGCAGCCGCCAACCTGGGCCAGATCCCCGGCTACCTGCTGCTGGGCGGCGGTGTGCCCGTGAAGGTGGGTAACGAAGTCATCGGCGCCGTGGGCGTGGGCGGCGCACCTGGCGGCCACCTGGACGAGCAGTGCGCCGTGGCAGGCATCGCCAAGGTGCAGGATTTGCTGAAGTAAGCCAGTCCAACCACAGGCAACTGAGCATTCAACGGAGGCCCCCATGAAGCCCTGGAACCTTGTTTTCGCACTGGCCGCAGCACTGGCCTGTGCCACCACTGCCCAGGCCCAGGTGCCTCCCACGGCGGCCGAAACCGCCGCCTACCAGGGCCTGCATGCCGCTGCGGCGCGGGGCGACATGCCCGCGCTTGCCAAGCTGATTGCGGCGCGGGCCGACGTGAATGCCCGCGATGGCTACGGCCGCACGCCACTGCATGTGGCGACCTTTGCCCGGCAGGCCGATGCCATCCGCGCCCTTGCCCAGGCCGGGGCCGACCTGAATGCGCTGGAGAACGACCGCTACGACGCCGTGACCATCGCCGCCGTGGCCGACGACGAGGCCACGCTGCGCCTGCTGCTGCAACTGGGCGCCAGCGCCAAACAAGTGACCAGCCGCTATGACGGCACGGCCCTGATCGCCGCCGCCCACCTGGGGCACGACGGCGTGGTGCGCCAGCTGATAACCGCCGGGGCGCCGCTGGACCATGTGAACAACCTGCACTGGACGGCGCTCATCGAGTCCATAGTGCTGGGCAACGGCGGCCCGCGCCACCAGGCCACGCTGCAGGCCTTGCTGCAGGCGGGCGCCAGCCACGCGCTGACCGACCGGCAGGGCAACACGCCCCTGCAGCTGGCACGCCAACGCGGCTACGGCGCCATGGTGCAGATGCTGCAGGCGGCGGGCGCGACGCGGTAAGGGGTGGTTGTGTGTGGGTGTGGCGAGGTTGCCGGATTGCGCTTCGCCAACCCGAGCTGTGCACCCGAAATACCCGCAGGTCGAGTGAGCCCGCAGGGCGTAACCCGACACGGCGCTGAGCGCACGGCCTGCGCACAACCCGCGAACGGCCGGGCTGCGCCGCAGCCACCCCACCAAAGCAGTATCAAATCAATAGCTGCTCAGGCTTACTGGACGCGCGGTAATGGCCAATTTCATTCGAAATTTTCGTTGCCCAGCACCAGGCGCGCCTTGACGCTCTTGCCCTTGACGCGTCCGCTGTTGAGCCGCTGCACGGCCTGCGCGCCAATCGCGCGGTCCACCGCGACGTAGGTGGAAAAGTCGTTCACATTGATCTTGCCCACCTGCTCGCGGGTGTAGCCCATGTCGCCGGTCAGCGCGCCCAGCACATCGCCGGCGCGGATCTTCTCCTTGCGGCCGCCGATGATCTGGAGGGTGACCATGGGCGGCACCAGCGGGCCGCTGCCCGTGGGCGTGAGGTCCGCCAGCGGGAACCAGCGCGACTCGCGGCCCTGCAGCTGCTCGATCTTGCCCACGTAGCCCATCTCGTCCATGCTGGCCAGGTTCAGCGCCAGGCCGTCGGCATCGCCCCGGCCGGTGCGGCCGATGCGGTGGATGTGCACTTCGGGGTCGGGTGTCACGTCCACATTGATCACGGCGGCCAGGTTGGCAATGTCCAGCCCGCGCGCGGCCACGTCGGTGGCCACCAGCACCGAGCAACTGCGGTTGGCAAACTGCACCAGCACCTGGTCGCGCTCGCGCTGCTCCAGCTCGCCATACAGCGCCAGCGCGCTGAAGCCCTGGGCCTGCAGCACGCCCACCAGGTCGCGGCACTGCTGCTTGGTGTTGCAGAACGCAATGGACGAATCCGGCCGGAAGTGGTTGAGCAGCTGCGACACCGTGTGCAGCCGCTCGCTGTTCTTCACCTCGTACCAGCGCTGTTCGATCTTTCCCTCGGCATGCTGCGCCTGCACGGTGATCTGCTCGGGCGACTTCATGAACTGGGCGCTGAGCTTGGCAATGCCTTCGGGGTAGGTGGCCGAGAACAGCAGGGTCTGGCGCTCCTTCGGGCACTGCTTGGCCACCACGACGATGTCGTCGAAAAAGCCCATGTCGAGCATGCGGTCGGCTTCGTCCAGCACCAGGGTGTTCAGCGCTTCGAGCGTGAGGTGCTGGCGCTCCAGGTGGTCCATCACGCGGCCGGGCGTGCCCACCACGATGTGCGCGCCGTGCTCCAGGCTCAGCATCTGCCCGCGCAGCGGCACGCCGCCGCACAGGGTCACGACCTTGATGTTTTCCTCGGCGCGGGCCAGGCGGCGGATTTCGGTGGTCACCTGGTCGGCCAGCTCGCGCGTGGGGCACAGCACCAGGGCCTGCACCGCAAAACGGCGGGGGTTGAGGTTGGCCAGCAGCGCCAGCGCAAACGCGGCCGTCTTGCCGCTGCCGGTGCTGGCCTGGGCGATCAGGTCCTTACCCAGCAGCGCGGGGGGCAGGCTGGCCGCCTGGATGGGGGTCATGGTGGTGTAGCCCAGCTGCTGCAGGTTGGCCAGCGTGGCGGGGCTCAGGGCCAGCGTGCGGAAATCGGTGCTGGCGGGGGTTTCTTTGGAGGTCATGGCCCGATTATCCGGCCCGGGGTATCCGGGCAACTACCTTACGCCCCCGTCAGGGGTATAGGCTATAACCATCAGACACGCACCGAGTGGGACATGCCAGATTCATCCAACGCAGCCAACCCCCCGGGCCAGGGAGGCTCCAGCGACTCGCTGCTGCGCCTGATTGCCGACTCGGTGCCGGCGCTGATGGCCTATTTCGACCTGCCCGGCCTGCGCTGCCAGTTTGCCAACCAGGGCTACGCCGCCTACAACGGCCACAGCACCGAGTCCATCCTGGGCCTCACCGTGCAGCAGGCCATTGGCGACAAAGCCTGGCAGGCCATCGAGCCGCATGTGGAGCGCTGCACGCAGGGCGAGCGCGTGAAATACACCCGCGAACAGACCCTGCCCAATGGCGAGGTGCGGATGATCGAAGTCAACCTGATCCCGCATTTTGGCGACGCGGGGCAGCAGCTGGGCTCCTTCGTGCTCATCACCGACATCACCGAGCGCTGGCGCGCCGAGCGCGAGGTGCGCCAGAGCGAAGAGCGCATGCGCAAGTTCACCGAGGCCACGGACGAAGCCATCGTGTTCCACCGCGACGGCCTCATCACCGACGGCAACGAGGCGCTCACCCGGCTCACGGGCTACAGCCTGCAGGAAGTCACTGGCCTGTCGATCTTCAACTTCATCAGCCCCGAATGGCGCGCCACGGCGCTCGAATACACCCGCAGCGGCCGGGAGGACCCGTACGAGGTCACCATCTGCCACAAGGACGGCCTCGCCATCCCGGTCGAGGTGGTGGGCAAGACCATGCCCCTGCACCACGCCGACTACCGCATCGTGGTGGTGCGCGACATCACCGCCCGCAAGCAGGCCCAGGAGCGCGAGGCCTTCATCGCGCTGCACGACACCCTCACACAGCTGCCCAACCGGCATTTCCTCATGGAGCAGCTGTCGCAGGTGCTGTCGCTGGCGCGCCGGCGCCACGGCCGCGCGGCCGTGCTGTTCGTGAACCTGGACCATTTCAAGACCGTGAACGACTCGCTGGGCCACCACGCGGGCGACCAGCTGCTGCGCAACGTGGCCGAGCGCCTGCGCCAGGGCGTGCGCGATGCCGACGTGGTGGCCCGGCTGGGCGGCGACGAGTTTGTGGTGGTGCTGACCGACGTGCAAAGCCAGGACGACGTGGCCATGGTGGCCGACAAGCTGCTGGCCTCCATGCACGGCGTGTTCACGGTGGACCAGCTGCCGCTCACCATCTCGCCCTCCATCGGCATCAGCCTGTTCCCGGACCATGGCGGCAGCGCCGATGTGCTGCTGCGCTGCGCCGATGCGGCCATGCACCACGCCAAGGAAAGCGGGCGCGGCAACCGCCAGTTCTATGTCTCCAGCATGGACGCCAGCGCCTTGGACGTGCTGCAGCAAGAGCGCCAGCTGCGCGAGGCCATCGCCCACAACCACTTTGTTCTGCACTACCAGCCCCAGATCTGCCTGGCCGACGGTACGCTGCAGGGCCTGGAGGCGCTGGTGCGCTGGCGCCACCCCGAGCGCGGGCTGGTGGGCCCGGACGAGTTCATTACCTTCTCGGAATCGCGCGGCCTCATCACCCCCATCGGGCGCTGGGTGATGCGCGAGGCCTGCCGCCAGCTCAAGGCCTGGCAGGACCAGGGCCTGGCCCTGGTGCCCATGGCCGTGAATTTCTCGGCCCTGGAATTCCGCCAGCGCGACGTGGCCGCCGAAATCGCCGCCGTCCTGCTCGAAACCGGCCTCGCGCCCCAGTACCTGGAGATCGAGCTGACGGAATCCGTGCTCATGCACCAGACCGGCCAGGTGCTGGGCACCCTCAACGCCCTCAAGGCCCTGGGCGTGGGCATCTCCATCGACGACTTCGGCACAGGCTATTCATCGCTGGCCTACCTCAAGCGCTACCCCATCGACAAGCTCAAGATCGACCGCTCCTTCGTCGCCGACACCCCCGGCAACTCCGACGACGTGGCCATCGTCACCGCCATCATCCAGATGGGCCGCAGCCTGCAGCTCAAAACCGTGGCCGAAGGGGTGGAGACGCAAGCGCAGATTGAGTTGCTGGCCGGGCTGGGGTGTGACCTGATGCAGGGGTTTGTGGTGTCTGCCCCTCTGGACGCCGAGGCCACGGAGCGCTGGTTGCGCCGGTAAACGCCGTTTTCGCCCGTTTTGTCGTCTGGCTTGTGGACAATAGGGGAATGCCCCTCATCCCCGACTTCATCGCCCCCACCCGCCACACCGACCCCGCCGACGCCCTGGCCCAGGTGCAGCGCATCTACCAGCAGCAGATCGGCCACCTGCGCGACGCCATGCAGCGTTTTGTGGCAGGCGAGACGCCCGAGGGCCCGGTGCGCGCCTTCTACCCGTTTGTGCGGGTGCACACCACCACCGTGGCGCGGGCCGATACCAAGCTGGCCTATGGCTTTGTGGAAGGCCCCGGGCGCTATGAAACCACCCTGACCCGGCCCGACCTGTTTGCCAACTACTACGCCGAGCAGTTCCGCCTGCTGCGCGCCAGCCACAACGTGGAGCTGGAAGTGGGCACCAGCACCCACCCCATCCCGATCCATTTCTCGTTTGCCGAGCACGACCACATCGAGGGCACGCTGACACCGGCGCGCCGCATGCTGATGCGCGACGTGTTCGACCTGCCCGACCTGGCCGCCATGGACGACGGCATTGCCAACGGCACCTGGCAGGCCGCGCCGGGCGAGGCGCAGCCGCTGTCGCTGTTCACCGCGCCGCGTGTGGACTACTCGCTGCACCGCCTGCGCCACTACACGGGCACAGCGCCCGAGTGGTTCCAGAACTTCGTGCTGTTCACCAACTACCAGTTCTATATTGACGAATTCGTGCGCCTGGGCCATGCCGAGATGGCCAAGCCCGACAGCGAATACATCGCCTTCATCGAACCCGGCAACGTGGTCACGCGCCGCGTGGGCCTGAGCGCCGAGGCGGGCGACGACCTGGGCGCAGCCCCGCCGCGCCTGCCGCAGATGCCCGCCTACCACCTGGTGCGCAAGGACGCGAGCGGCATCAGCATGGTCAACATCGGCGTGGGCCCGGCCAATGCCAAGACCATCACCGACCACATCGCCGTGCTGCGCCCGCACGCCTGGATGATGCTGGGCCACTGCGCGGGCCTGCGCAACAGCCAGCAGTTGGGCGACTACGTGCTGGCCCATGCCTATGTGCGTGAGGACCATGTGCTCGACGAAGACCTGCCGCTGTGGGTGCCCATCCCGGCGCTGGCCGAAATCCAGCTCGCGCTGCAGCAGGCCGTGGCCGATGTCACGCAGATCGGCGGCGCGGACCTGAAGCGTGTGATGCGCACCGGCACCGTGGCCAGCACCGACAACCGCAACTGGGAGCTGCTGCCCGACAACACGCCCCAGCGCCGCTTCAGCCAGAGCCGCGCCGTGGCGCTGGACATGGAAAGCGCCACCATCGCCGCCAACGGCTTCCGCTTTCGCGTGCCCTATGGCACCCTGCTGTGTGTGAGCGACAAGCCCCTGCACGGCGAAATCAAGCTGCCCGGCATGGCCAACCACTTCTACCGTGAGCGCGTGGACCAGCATCTGCGCATCGGCATGCGCGCCATCGAGATCCTGCGCAACGGCGGCGTGGACCGGCTGCACAGCCGCAAGCTGCGCAGCTTTGCCGAAGTCGCGTTCCAGTAAAAGTACAGAAGAGAAAAGAAAAGAAAGAAGCACCACCAAGCACGCAGGGCCGATCTGACCCATGCCACTGGACTTCCTCACCCTGATGGCCGTCATGGCCACCAACCTGTTCATGATCTCGGCCGCGCTGCCGCTGATCATGGGCCGGGGCGTGAGCCGTGCGGCGCGCCATGTGCAGGCCAGCCTGCTGCTGCAGGCCGTGGCCTGGGCGGCCATCATCGCCTCGTCCTCGCTGTGGGACCAGACCCTGTCCACCCTGTCGATCGCCTGCAACGCAGCGGCCCAGTGGATGCTGTACCGCGCGCTGGAGGAATGGCTGGGCCCGCGCCCGTTGCCCCGCCTGCTGCTGGTGCTGGTGATTGCCGCCCCGCTGGGCTACACGCTGGGCTTTGGCCATTACGCCTGGCGTGTGGGCTGGGCCAATTTCTTGATGGCCGCCATCCTGTGCATCGTGGCGCGCGCCACCCTGGCGCCCGTGGTCGAGTCCAGCCTGCGCTGGCGCAGCCTGCTGCTGGGCTGCCTGCTGACCTCAGCGGCCTTCACGCTGGCGCGCGGCATGCTGGGCGCCTTTACCGACCAGTACCCCAGCTTTCGCACGCCCCACCCCGTGAACCTGGCTGCGGCCGTGGCCACCAATGTGAGCCTGGTGCTGGGCACCGTGGCCCTGCTGGTGGCCTGGCGTGCCGAGGCCGAACAGAAACTGCGCACCCTGGCCATGACCGATGGCCTCACGGGCCTGCTCAACCAGCGCAGCTTCGCGCTGCAGGGCGCCAGCCTGCTGGCCCACGCTGCCCGCCACCAGCTGCCCGTGACGGCCTTGATGCTGGACGTGGACCACTTCAAGCAGATCAACGACACCCGGGGCAACGAGGCGGGCGACCGCGCACTGCAGCTGTTCGCGCGGCTGCTGGGCGACACCTGCCGCAGCGGCGACCTGACCGGGCGGCTGGGCGGCGAGGAGTTTGGTGTGCTGCTGCTGCACAACAGCGCCCCGGCCGGCATGGCATTTGACCGGCGCCTGCGGCGACGGCTGCACGCTGCGAGCGTGACCGAACTGGGCTTTGCGCTGGACTACAGCGCCGGGCTGGCAACACCAGCGCCTGGCGAAACCGACCTGGCCGCGCTGATGGCGCGGGCCGACCGCGCGCTGTACGAAGCCAAGACGGCGGGCCGGGGGCGGCTGATGACCGCCAGCTGAACGCGCCGCGCCTCACACACAATCCAACCATGACCGCACTTTTTGAAGCCCTGCACCTGCGCAAACGCTACGGCGAGACCACGGTGGTGGATGACGTGTCGTTTGCCATTGCCCCCGGCGAATGCCTGGGCGTCATCGGCCCCAATGGCGCGGGCAAGACCACCACCATCCGCATGTGCCTGGGCCTCACGGCGCCCGATGGCGGGGCCGTGCATTTCACGCCCACGCCCGGCTCGGCGCCTCTGCACATGCCGCGCGACGCACTGGCCATCAAGGCGCAGTTGGGGGTGGTCACGCAGTTCGACACGCTGGACCCAGACTTCACCTGCGCCGAAAACCTGCGCGTGTTTGGCCGCTATTTCGGGCTCAAGGGCGCGGTGATGGACGAGCGCGTGCCGCAGCTGCTGGAGTTTGGAGCGCTGTCCCACAAGGCCGATGCCAAGCCCGGCGAACTCTCGGGCGGCATGAAGCGGCGCCTGTCGCTGGCGCGTGCCCTCGTCAACAACCCGCGCCTGCTGCTGCTCGACGAGCCCACCACCGGCCTGGACCCGCAGGCGCGCCACCTGATGTGGGAGCGGCTGCAGTTGCTGCTGCAGCAGGGCAAGTCCATCCTGCTGACCACCCACTTCATGGACGAGGCCGAGCGCCTGTGCTCGCGCCTGCTGGTGCTGGACCATGGCAAAAAAATCGCCGAAGGCCGCCCGCGCGAGCTGATCGCCCAGCACCTGGAGCCCGACGTGGTGGAAGTGTTTGGAGTGGGCGCGGTGGCACTCACACAAGACGCCACCCTGCGCGCGCTGGCGGCCCGGGTGGAGGTCAGCGGCGAGACGGTGTTCTTCTACACCCAGAACGCGCAGCCGCTGCTGCAGGCCCTGGGGCAGCACGGGCATCTGCGCACCTTGCACCGGCCCGCCAATCTGGAGGATCTGTTCCTCAAGCTCACAGGCCGCCAGATCCGCCAGGATGGTTGAGCGTTGGCATCGGCTGGCGCGCCAGCCGATGTTCACTATAAAAACAATAGCTACAAGCGCTTATCCATCGCGCGCAAACGGCCATTTTTTCTTGAAATTTATGCCTTCCGGGGCGTGACCTTGCCCGCCGCGAGCTTGGCGTTGTGGCGCGCAGTGTCCACATCCTCGGCCCGCGCGAGTGCCACGCCCATGCGGCGCTTCACAAAACTCTCAGGCTTGCCGAACAGGCGCAGGTCGGTGCCCGGCACACGCAGGGCTTCTTCCACGCCGTCGAACACAATGCCCTGGGCCTCCACGCCGCCGTAGATCACGGCGCTGGCGCCGGGGTTGCGCAGGCGGGTGTCCACCGGCAGGCCCAGGATGGCGCGCGCGTGCAGCTCGAACTCGCTCTGGTGCTGGGTGCACAGCGTGACCAGACCCGTGTCGTGCGGGCGCGGGCTCACTTCGCTGAACCAGACGTTCTCGCCCTTCACGAACAGCTCCACGCCAAACAATCCCTGGCCGCCCAGGTTGTCAGTCACGGCCTTGGCGATCTGGCGCGATTTTTCGAGCGCGGCCGGGTGCATGGGGTGGGGCTGCCAGCTTTCCACGTAGTCACCGCTCACCTGCACATGGCCGATGGGGTCGCAGAAGCTGGTGACGATCTGGCCTTCGGCCCCCACCGAACGCACGGTGAGCTGCGTGATCTCGTAGTCGAAGTCGATGAAGCCCTCGACGATCACGCGGCCATGGCTCACGCGGCCGCCGGCCATGGCGTAGTCCCAGGCCTTTTGTACGTCCTCGGGGACGTCGATCTTGCTCTGGCCCTTGCCGGAGCTGCTCATCACGGGCTTGACGATGCAGGGGTAGCCGATGCCTGCGTCAATCGCAGCCTGCAGTTCTTCGAGCGAGTTGCAAAACTTGTAGGGGCTGGTGGGCAGGCCCAGCGTTTCGGCGGCCAGCACGCGGATGCCTTCGCGGTCCATGGTCAGGCGGGCAGCGCGGGCCGTGGGGATCACGCGCACGGTGCCAGCGGCTTCCAGCTCTTCGAGCATGGGGGTGGCAATCGCTTCGATCTCGGGCACCACCAGGTGGGGCCGTTCGGCTTCGATCAGCGCCTTGAGCTGGGCCGGGTCGCTCATGGTGATGGTGCGCGCGTGGTGGGCCACCTGCTGGCCGGGGGCGTTGTCGTAGCGGTCCACGGCGATGGTTTCCACGCCCAGGCGCTGCAGCGCGATCAGCACCTCCTTGCCCAGCTCGCCGGAGCCCAGCAGCATGACTTTGGTGGCGTGGGGGGACAGAGGGGTTCCGAGGGTGGTCATGGGAGGTTTTCCAGAAAAAAGAAGGCGCAAACGCCACGAAGGACAGGGGCCTGCCGCAGCAATCCGGCGACTTTAATGCATGGGTGGTGGCCCGGTGCGACCGGGCCCGCCAGCGCACCAGACAGGAGCGGTGCAAAAAAATTTTTGCATTGGCCACATCCAATCCGCGCCCGGGTGCGTACCCCCTGTTGCAGCAGACCGTTCCTGCGGCGGCTGCACCCTCCAACCCATTCAAGAAAAGGCAACCACCATGCACACCCAGCCCCTGCACACCCGTCTGGCTCCCTGGACCCTCGCGCTTGCCACCGCCACCATGCTGACGGCCTGCGGCGCCATGAAGCCCGCATCCAGCCCCATCTACTCGCAGGACAGCCTGCCCGACACCATCAAGGTACCCGCAGGCCACAAGGTCGCCATGGAAACCGTGGGCGTGGGCGAGATCACCTACGAATGCCGCGACAAGGCCAACATGCCCGGCCAGACCGAATGGGTGTTTGTGGGCCCCAAGGCGGTGCTGAACGACCGCAGCGGCAAACAAGTGGGCACCTACTACGGCCCCCCGGCCACCTGGGAGTCGAGCGATGGCTCCAAGCTCACCGCCACCCAGCTGGCCGTGGCACCCTCGGGCGCAGGCAACCTGCCCTACCAGCTGGTCAAGGCCAACCCGGCCATGGGCAGCGGCGCCATGGTGGGCGTGACCTACATCCAGCGCGTGGCCCTGAAGGGCGGCGTGGCACCCGCCACGGCATGCACCATGGCCAACAAGGGTGCGCGCGAGATCGTGAAGTACCAGGCCGACTACATCTTCTGGAAGGCGGCCTGACGGGGCACACGGGGCGGGCGACGCAGCCCGCTCCGGCTCAATACTGCTTGTAGGGCAGGAACTTGCCCGAAAGCACCACGTTCACGCGGTCGCCCTTGGGGTCGGCTTCGCGCGTGATGTCCATGCTGAAGTCGATGGCGCTCATGATGCCGTCGCCGAATTCCTCGTGGATCAGTTCCTTGATGGTCGTGCCGTACACGCTCACGATCTCGTACCAGCGGTAGATCAGCGGGTCGGTGGGCACCGGCGTGGGCAGCGAGCCCTTGTAGGGCACGACCTGCAGCCACTTCTGCTCCTCAGCCGTGAGGCCGAAGATCTTGCCCAGCACCTTGGCCTGCTCAGGCGTCGCGGTCATCTGCCCCAGGCACAGCGCGGTGGTCCATTCCTTGGACTGGCCGAGCTTCTTGGCGATGGCATGCCACTGCAGGCCTTTGGCGACCTTGGTGCTGATGATTTTCTCGGTGACGTCGGTGCGGTTCATGGGGCTTCCTCGGGGGTTGAAAGGGCATCAAGGGACACCCTATCCCCAAGCAATGCCTGTGCCTGCCAACCCGCTCCGAGGCACACAAGTGCTGGCGGCGCCGAATCCGGCATCGCACAATAGGCGCATGCAGACCGCCACCACCTCCACCACCCCGACCCTGGCCGACGCGCCCCGCCAGCCTTCCGCATGGCGCCCCCCTGGCCTCTCGGCGCGCTGGTGGCCCGTGTTCCTGCGCAACCTGCTGGTCTGGCGCAAGCTGGCCATCCCCAGCCTGGTGGGCAACATTGCCGAGCCGCTGATGTGGCTGGTGGCCTTTGGCTACGGCATGGGGGCGCTGGTGGGGCAAGTGAGCGTAGGCGGCGCGGGCGGCGACACCAAGGTGCCCTACATCCTGTTCCTGGCCAGCGGCTCCATCTGCATGAGCGCCATGAACGCGGCGAGCTTTGAGGCGCTGTACTCGGCCTTCTCGCGCATGCATGTGCAAAAGACCTGGGACGGCATCATGAACGCGCCCGTGAGCCTGGACGACGTGGTGCTGGCCGAAATGCTGTGGGCGGCGTTCAAGGCGCTGTTCACCGTCACGGCCATCCTGGGCGTGATGCTCGCTTTAGGCATCAGCCACAGCCCCAAGCTGCTGGTGGCCTGGCCGGTGCTGCTGTTCGTGGGCATCATGTTCTCCAGTATTGCGCTGATCTTCAACGCGCTGGCCAAGGGGTATGACTTTTTTACCTACTACTTCACGCTGGTGCTCACGCCCATGATGTTTCTCTCGGGCGTTTTCTTCCCGCGCGAGCAGTTGCCCCCCATCGTGCGCACCATCTCCGACTGGCTGCCGCTGACCAACGCGGT
The DNA here is from genome assembly GCF_001633105.1 of Acidovorax sp. GW101-3H11. GTDB lineage: Bacteria > Pseudomonadota > Gammaproteobacteria > Burkholderiales > Burkholderiaceae_C > Acidovorax. The sequence goes on along the minus strand of NZ_LUKZ01000002.1, from coordinate 269,909 downwards.
CGAGCTGGTACGCCCGCTGTTCATGGACCAGTGGCCCGCCCACCCCTTGCGCCACGGCCTGGTGCTGGTGGTGACCACCGTGGTGGCCTTCTGGGTAGCCCTGGCCCTGACCCGCAAGCGCTTCAAGGCATGACCGCGCTGCTCGGCCCCAGCCATATCGCCATGGTGGCCAAAGGCGTGTCGGCCATCGTGGCGTCACGCGACGCGGCCCTGCGGCCGAGCATCATGCGGGCCGTGGGCAGCCATATCAGCGGCGATGGGCTGGAGGTCACGGTGTACCTGCGGCGCAGCCAGTCCGAACAGTTGCTGCAGGACATTGCGCACACCGGAGAGATTGCCGTGGTGTTCAGCGTGCCGTCCACCCACCAGACGCTGCAGCTCAAAGCCCGCCGGGCCACGCAGCGCCCGGCCCATGACGGCGACCTGCCTGTGTTGCAGGCCTACCTGCAGTCCATGGTTCAGGAGGTGGACCGGGTCGGCTACGGGCCGCAGTATGTGGGCGCCATGCTGGCAGCGCCGCTGCAGGATGTGGTGGCCGTGAGCTTCGCGCCCACCAGCGCGTTCGACCAGACACCGGGCCCACGCGCAGGCGCGGAGCTGTGTGCGCCGCCCGCACCACCCACACCACCCGTACCGCAGCCATGAGCACCGCAGCGCCGTCCCTGCACAGCATCCGCCCCTGCCTGGAGGGCGCGATTCCCGCCATCATGGCGACCTGCGCCCCTGACGGCACCCCCAACGTGGCCTACATCTCGCAGGTGGTCTATGTGGATGCGGGGCATGTGGCACTGTCGTTCCAGTTCTTCAACAAGACCCGCCAGAACATCCTGCGCAACCCGCGCGCGTCGGTGTTGGTGCTGGACCCGCTCACCACCCATTTCTACCGCCTGCACCTGCTGTACGAACGCACCGAGGACAGTGGCCCGGTGTTCGAGAGCATGCGCGCGCAGCTGGCGGGCATCGCGTCGCATGCGGGCATGGCCGAGGTGTTTGAGCTCAAAGGGGCCGACATCTACGCTGTGGAGCGCATCGAATCGGTGGCCGGCGAAGGCCTGCCGGCACCGGCACCACGTTCTGGCTTGCTGCACACGCTGCGCCTGTGCAGCGAGAGCATCGCGCGCTGCTCGGGGCTGGACGAGTTGCTGCAAGGCGCGCTGCAGGGCCTGCAGGACAAGCTGGGCATTCAGCACGCCATGGTGCTGATGCTGGACGCCAGCGCCCAGCAGCTCTACACGGTGGCCAGCTGCGGCTATGCCACGTCGGGCGTGGGTTCAGAAATCCGACTGGGCCAGGGAGTGATCGGCATGGCTGCGCGCGAGCGCACGCCGGTGCGCATCAGCCACATGACGCACGCCGCCCTGTACAGCCATGCCATCCGCGAAAGCATGGACGCGCATGCCACACCCGATGCGCCCCCGCTGCGCGGCCTGGACATCCCCTACCCCGGGCTGCCAGAGCCGCACAGCCAGGTGGCTGTGCCGCTGCTGTCGGCCGGACGCCTGCTGGGCGTGCTGTTTGCCGAGAGCCCCGAAGACATGCGCTTTGGTTTCGAGGATGAAGACCTGCTGGTGGCCATTGCGGGCCAGCTGGCCGCCGCCATCGACCTGCTGCAGGCCGCGCCCGATGCGCCCGAGCCGCTGCCTACTCCGACGGCGGCACCGCCGGTGAGCGGCAGCGCTCTGCGGGTGCGCCACTTTGCGGCCAACGACAGCGTGTTCATCAACGACGACTATTTGATCAAGGGCGTGGCGGGCGCCATTGTCTGGAAGCTGCTGCGCGACCACCAGCACACCGGGCGCGTGGACTTCACCAACCGCGAGCTGCGGCTGGACCCCGCCCTGCGCCTGCCCGATGTGGCCGACAACCTGGAGGCCCGCCTGCTGTTGCTGCAGCGCCGCCTGCAGGAGAACTGCCCGCACATCCACATCGAGAAAACAGGGCGCGGGCGCTTTCGGCTGTGCGTGCTGCGCCCCGTGGTGCTGGAAGACGCCTGACGCCTTCACGCCACTGATTTCTCAAAGTCAGTGCACCAGACCCGGCACCACCGGCAGGCCCAGGCTGCACATCAGCTTGGTCCACTCCGGCTGCGTGAGGTGCGGCTGCACTTGCGCCAGCACTGCGGCCAGCACAGGGGCAGGCGCATGTTGCTTCATGTCCGACAGCATGGCCGTGCGCTCGGCGGGTGACATGTAGGGCACCATCCAGCGGGCCACCACCATCATTTCGTGCGGCGGGATCGAGGCCACCAGCGCATCGTGCACGCCCGCCAGTTCGGCGTCGGTGTAGCACTGCCAGAGCACGCGGTTGTGCGCAGTCTCTTCCTCGTGCATGTGCTCGAAGTTGTGGGCCACAAACAGCGCCAGCTGGCGGTACAGGGCCAGGGTGGCCGCAGCCCGTGCGGGTTTGGCGCAGGCCATCAGGTGGTTCACCCCGTCTGCCAGGGCCGTGATGGCCTGTTCGTGCTCCACATGTTCACCGGCAATGCTCTGGCTGGAGCCAGGCTGGCGCGCCTCCATGGCGGCGTGCACAAACTGGTTCTCGTGGTGCAGGTGCGCGCGGCACAGGTCCAGCAGCTGCATCACGCGGTCGCAGGTCTGGGCAAACTCCAGGTCGTCGTCCACATCCATGCGGCCCAGGCCCAGCAGCGTGTCGGCCATGAAGGCGCGCAGCGCCTTGTGGATGCTGGCGTACATGTCCATGCGGGGGGCGGCGGGCTGGGCTTGGGTCAGTGCGGCAATTTCGCGGGCATCAATCTTCATCTGCTTCTTTCATGGCCTCGTGGGGCCTCTCAACACCCTGCTTTGGGGGGTGCCGGGCCGGGTGCACCATGTACCCGCTTCCATGAAAAGAAGTCTAGGAACGCGCGGCCGTTTTGCCTGTTAAAAACTCCTTAAGCAGACCTTGTGCAAACCTTAAAAACCGCGTTCAGCGCCGCAAATGTGAATTCCTTCACACCCGCGCTCGCAGCAGATCCACCGCTTTTTCTGCAATCATCACCGTGGGCGCATTGGTGTTGCCGCTCACGATGCGCGGCATGATGGATGCGTCCACCACCCGCAGGCCCGCGAGGCCATGCACACGCAGTTCGGCGTCCACCACATCCAGCGGCCCAGGCCCCATGCGGCAGGTGCCCACGGGGTGGTAGATGGTGTCGGCGTACTGGCGGATGAACTGCCCGATCTCTGCATCGCTGCGCGCACTGGCCGAGGCCGCCAGCTCCTTGGCGCCGAACTTCGCCAGCGCGGGCTGCGACAGAATCTCGCGCGTGCGCTGGAAGCCACGCACCATGCGCAGCATGTCATCCGGATCCGCGAGGAAGTTCGGGTCCACCAAGGGCAAGGCCATGGGGTCACGGCTGGCCAACGTGACCGAACCCCGGCTCTTGGGCTGCAGCAGGCACACGTGGGCCGAGTAGCCATGGCCGAACACCGTCTTGCGCCCATGGTCCACCAGCTTGCCGATCACGAAGTGCAGCTGCAGATCGGGCGCGGCCTCCGACGGGTCGCTCTTGATGAAGCCCCCTGCCTCGGCGAAGTTGGTGGTCAACATGCCGGTGCGGTGCTTGCGCCATTCGACAATGCCGCGCAGCGTCTGCGCCATGCCCGACAGCGAGAGGCCGAACAGGTCCTTGAGCTCCGGCGCGTCCAGCACCTGCACCACGTCGGGGTGGTCATGCAGATGCTGGCCCACGCCCGGCAGGTCGTGCAGCACCGGGATACCGTGTTGCTGCAAATGCGCGGCAGGCCCCACGCCCGACAGCATCAGCAGCTGCGGTGACAGCAGCGCGCCCGCGCTCAGCAGCACCTCGCGCCCCGCGCGCACCTGCTTGAGCGCGCCGCCCTGGCGGTATTCCACACCCACGGCGCGCGTGCCGTCGAACAGGATGCGCGTGGCATGCGCATCGGTGATGACCTGCAGGTTGGAGCGCGCGAGGTGGGGCGTGAGGTAGCCCTTGGCCGCGCTGTGGCGCTCGCCGTTCTTGTGCGTGACCTGGTACAGGCCCACGCCCTCTTGGGTGGCCCCGTTGAAGTCGGTGTTGTGCGGATAACCGGCCTGCACACCCGCTTCGGTGAAGTGGTGGCTGAAACGGTTGGTGGAGCGCAGGTCCGCCACGTTGAAAGGACCGCCCTGGCCGTGCCAGGCATCGGCGCCGCGCTCGTTGTGCTCGGCGCGCAGAAAGTACGGCTTCACATCCTCCCAGCCCCAGCCCGGGTTGCCCTGCGCAGCCCAGTGGTCGTAGTCGGCATGCTGGCCCCGGATGTAGACCATGGCGTTGATGGAGCTGGAGCCCCCCAGCACCTTGCCGCGTGGCTGGTAGCCGCGCCGGTTATTCAGCGCGGCCTGCGGCGTGGTGTTGAAGCCCCAGCCGTTCAGCTCGAACTTGGCCATCACGGCCAGCCCGGCGGGGCAGTGGATGAGCACGCTGTTGTCGGCGGGCCCTGCCTCCAGCAGGCAGACCCGCACGGAGGGGTCTTCGGTGAGCCGTCCGGCCAGTACCGAGCCTGCTGAGCCGCCGCCAACGACGATGTAGTCGAACATGTTGTGTGTCTCCTCCGCCATGCTGTGCGGCGGTTTGTTTGTTCTGGGTGAATGCACGATAACCGAACGGTCGTGCGATTCGCCTTACCATTCCGTCCATCCGTTTCACTTTGAAGAGGGCTCTCTATATGACGATTCAGACCGTAGGCATCATCGGCGCAGGCACCATGGGCAACGGCATTGCACAGGCCTGTGCGGTGTCGGGCATCAACGTGGTGATGGTCGATATCTCCGATGCTGCAGTGCAAAAAGGCCTGGCCACCGTGGCCGGCAGCCTGGACCGCCTGATCAAGAAAGAAAAGATCAGCGAAGCCGACAAGGCGGCGGCCCTGGCACGCATCCAAACCTCCACCCGCTACGACGACCTCAAGGCCGCGCAATTGGTGATCGAGGCCGCCACCGAAAACTACGAACTCAAGCTCAAGATCCTGAAGCAGGTGGATGCCATCGTGGCGCCCGAGGTGCTGATCGCATCGAACACCTCTTCGATCTCCATCACCAAGCTGGCCGCCGCCACCAGCCGTGCCGACCGTTTCATCGGCATGCACTTCTTCAACCCCGTGCCCATGATGGCGCTGGTGGAGATCATCCGCGGCCTGCAGACCAGCGACGCCACCCACGACGCCGTGAAGGCCCTGGCCGAAGCCCTGGGCAAGAGCCCCATCACCGTGAAGAACGCGCCCGGTTTTGTGGTCAACCGCATCCTGGTGCCCATGATCAACGAGGCCTTCTTCGTGCTGGCCGAAGGCCTGGCCACGCCCGAGGACATTGACGCGGGCATGAAGCTGGGCTGCAACCAGCCCATCGGCCCGCTGGCGCTGGCCGACATGATCGGGCTGGATGTGTGCCTGGCCGTGATGGACGTGTACCTGACCGAGTTTGGCGACAGCAAGTACCGCCCCTGCCCGCTGCTCAAGGAAATGGTGGCTGCGGGCCGTCTGGGTCGCAAGACGGGCCAGGGCGTGTATAGCTATTGATTCCCCCTGAGGCGCTTCGCGCCTTCCCCCCAGGGGGACGCCCCCAGCGCGGCGGGGCGGCCCTTGCGCGGGGGCGCTGGCATGGGCCGCGCCAGTTTTTTAGGCCGCGTACGTTGGTCAGTCGCACTGTCTCGGCTGAGACGGCTCCCAGCACGCTAAGCGTTTTCAATCATGGGCCAGGAGACCTGCGCCCATGACAAACATCACCCCCACCACGCCCCCACCCGAGGGCAACATCGACACCCAGGTCATCGGCCATGTGCTGCTGATCGGTATCAACCGGCCCGCCAAGCGCAATGGCTGGACCCCACCCATGTTCCGCCAGCTGGCCGAGGCCTACACCCACCTCGATGACGACCCCGCCCTGCGCGTGGGCGTGCTGCACGCGTTTGGCGACCACTTCACCGCCGGGCTCGATCTGCCCGCTGTGAGCGCCTACATGCAGCGCGGCGAAAAAGCCATCCCCGAAGGCCTGGTGGAGCCGCACGACTACGGCCTGCCCGGCTACCGGCGCCGCACCAAGCCCATGGTGGCGGCCGTCAAGGGCATCTGCTTCACGGTGGGCATCGAGCTGATGCTGGGCGCCGACATCGTGGTCGCGGCGGATGACTGCCGCTTTTCGCAGATGGAAGTGCAGCGCGGCATCATGGCCACGGGGGGCGCGACGCTGCGCATGGCCGAGCGCGCGGGCACGGGCAACGCGCTGCTGCACCTGCTCACGGCCGACGAGTTCGGCAGCAGCGAAGCCTACCGGCTGAACTTTGTGCAAAAGGTGGTGCCCGCCGCGCAGGTCCTCGATGAAGCCATTGCCATCGCGCAGCGCATCGAGGCCCAGGCCCCGCTGGCCGTGGTGGCCACGCGGCTCAATGTGCTCAAGGCCATCGAGCAGGGGCAGGCGGCGGCCGTGGCCGAGTTCATCCCGGTGCAGAAGGCGCTGGCCAACAGCGAGGACGCCGCCGAGGGCGTGCGCGCTTTTGTGGAGCGGCGGCCCGCGCAGTTCAGCGGGCGCTGATCGGAGCCGGGGGCGGCTGCGGGCTCCGCCACCCCACGCCCCTCCTGGCCGGGTCGGCGGCCTTCATGCGCCTGGAGCACACAAAAGTTCAAGCAAAAATGGCCGTTACCGCCCGTTCAATATGCCAAATTAGCTATTAAAAATATAGCAATCAGACTCGAACTACGCCTTGTACAGGCGCGCGTCTACCATCGGCCGAGTCTCCGCAACTCTCCATCCAGCCCGTCCTCGCCTGCAACAAGGTTTTACAAAATTCAATTGCACGCAATTAAATAACCCGCCACAATTCACCCCATGCCCAGCCCCAGCACCCCCTCCACTCCCAGCCCCGCCATCCTGCGGCTGGACAACCAGGTCTGCTTTGCGCTGTATTCCGCCTCGCTGGCGATGACCAAGCTCTACAAGCCCCTGCTCGACCGCATCGGCCTGACCTACCCGCAGTACCTCGTGATGCTGGTGCTGTGGGAGCAGGACGGCGTGACGGTGTCCGAGCTGGGCGAGCGCCTGTTTCTCGACTCCGGCACGCTCACGCCACTGCTCAAGCGCCTGGAGGCGCAGGGCCAGATTGCCCGGCTGCGCGATGTGCAGGACGAGCGCCGCGTGCGCATCACCCTCACGGCCGAGGGCCGCGCGCTGCGCGACCAGGCCGAGGCCATCCCGCCATGCGTGCTGCAAAGCAGCCAGTGCTCGATTGCCGAGCTGACCGCCCTGACCACCGAACTCAAGCAGCTGAGGGCCCGGCTCAGCGAGCAACGCTGACGGCCTGCAGACCACGCAAACACCGATTCCCTCCACCGCCCGCCAGTGGGCAACAACCGCAAGGAAGACACCATGACCACACTCGAAAAAGTCCTGTACACCGCCAAGTCGCACGTGACCGGCGGCCGCGACGGCGCCGCCAAGACCGATGACGGCCGCCTGGAAGTCAAGCTGTCCTCGCCCGGCACCTCCGGCACCGGCACCAACCCCGAGCAGCTGTTTGCCTCCGGCTACGCCGCCTGCTTCATCGGCGCGATGAAGGCCGTCGGCGGCAAGATCGGCATCCCCGTGCCCCAGGACGTGTCCATCGACGCCGAAGTGGACCTGGGCCCTATCCCGAACGCCTACGGCATCGCCGCCCGCCTGGCCATCAGCCTGCCCGGCCTGGACAAGGAAACCGCCCAGAAGCTGGTGGACGCAGCCCACCAGGTCTGCCCCTACTCCAACGCCACGCGCGGCAACATCGACGTGACCATCACGCTGGTGTAAGCCATGGGCCGCCAGTTGCTTCCCCGCATCGCGGTGGCCCTGGTGGCCATCGAGCATGTGTACATCCTCGTGCTCGAAATGTTCTTCTGGAACAAGCCCCTGGGCATGAAAACCTTCAACCTTACCCAGGAGCTGGCGGACGCCACCACCACGCTGGCGGCCAACCAGGGGCTGTACAACGGTTTTCTGGCGGCAGGCCTGTTCTGGGGGCTGTTCACCGGCAACCGGGTGTTCAAGATCTTCTTCCTGGCCTGCGTGATCGTGGCCGGGGTGTTTGGTGCCGCCACCGCAGCGCCCAAGATCTTCTTCAGCCAGGCGCTGCCCGCGATCATCGCGCTGGGCCTGGTGCTGGCGCTGGACAAAAAACCCGCCGCACAGCGCAGCCTCTGAGCTATCAAATCCATAGCTGTTACCGCCCTATAGACGGGCGGTAACAGCTATTTTTGCTTTGAATCCAGGCCAGCACTGCCACCTGCAAGCTGGCATTCAGCCATGGGCGCGATGATGGGGTTGGAGACAACCCCATGAAAATCGCCCTGCTGTCCGACATCCACGCCAACCGCCAGGCCCTGGACGCCTGCCTGCAGCACGCCCGCGCCCAGGGCGCCGAACAATTTGCGCTGCTGGGCGACCTGGTGGGCTACGGTGGCGAGCCCGTGGCCGTGGTGGAGCAAGTGCGTGACCTGGCCCGGCAAGGCGCCCTGTGTGTGCTGGGCAACCACGACGCCATGGCCCTGACGCCCCCCGCCAACCCGCGCAACCGCAGCGAGCTGGGCGCGCAGTGGACACACGACCAGTTGGGCAACAGCCACATTGCCTTTTTGCAGTCCCTGCCGCTCACCGCACGCCTGGGCAGCAGCGCGCTGCTGGTGCACGCCAGTGCCGACATGCCCGCGCAGTGGCGGTATGTCGAGGACTCCAACGCCGCCGAGCGCAGCATGACGGCCGCGCAGGGTATCGACCCCGCCATCCGCTACGTGTTCTGCGGCCATGTGCACGAGCAGGTGCTGTACTTCCTCACGCCCACCGCCAAGCTGATGCGCTTTGCGCCCGAGCCCGGCGTGCCGGTGCCCGTGCCAACGCACCGCCAGTGGCTGGGCATCGTGGGCTCGGTGGGCCAGCCGCGCGACGGCGACGCGCGCGCCATGTACGCGCTGTTTGACGACACCGCCAAGCAGATCACCTTCTACCGCGTGCCGTATGACCACCTGGCCGCCGCCGCCGCCATCCGCGCCGCCTGCCTGCCGGGCTTCTACGCCGACCGCTTGGAAAAAGGCCAGTGACATGAAGCTGCTGGAGCCCGGCACCGAGATCGACGGCTTCCGCGTGGTGGACTGCATCCACGCGGGCGGCATGGCCCACATCTACGCCGTGGAATACGCGCAAGAAGGCCGCAGCCCCGGCTTTGCCATGGCGATGAAGATCCCGCGTATGACGGCGGGCGACGGGGCCGAGAACATCGTGAGCTTCGAGGTGGAGCTGCAGATCCTGCCCGTGCTCAGCGGCCCGCATGTGCCGCGTTTTGTGGCGGCGGGCGACCTGGTGCGGCTGCCGTACCTGGTCATGGAGTACATCCCCGGCCAGACGCTGCAGCACTGGCTGGATGAAGCGCCGGGGCGCTGCGACACGGCAACCATCGCCCGCCTGGGCGCGGCCACGGCGCACGCAGCGCACAGCCTGCACCAGCAGAACGTGTGCCACCTGGACCTCAAGCCCGCCAACGTGCTCATCAAAGACGATGGCAGCGCCGTGCTGCTGGACTTTGGCCTCTCGTACCACGCCCACTACCCCGACCTGCTGGCCGAGGAGATGCGCCAGGCCGTGGGCTCGCCCGCCTGGATCGCGCCCGAGCAGGTGGTGGGCGTGCGCGGCGACCCGCGCAGCGACATCTTTGCCATCGGCGTGATGCTGTACGAGCTGGCCACCGGCGAGCTGCCGTTTGGTGCGCCCACCACCAGCGGTGGCATGCGCCAGCGCCTATGGATGACGCCCGCTCCGCCGCGCAAGCACCGCGCCGACATCCCGCCCTGGCTGCAGGAGGTCATCCTGCGCTGTCTGGAGCCCGAGGCATCCCACCGCTACCCCTCGGCCGCGCACCTGGCGTTCGATCTGACCCACCCCGATCAGGTGCTGATGACCGAACGCGGCGAGCGCACCGAGCGCACGCCCCTCTCCACCCATTTCAAGCGCTGGCTGCGCGCGGCGGGCATGCACTACCAGCCCAGCCCGCTGCCGTCGGCGCAGATCGAAGACACGCCCATCCTCATGGTCGCCGTGCCCCATGCCGATGTGAGCGATGCCACGCTGTATTCACTGCGCCAGGCCGTGGCGCGCTCACTGGGCATCCGCCCCGGCGCGCGGCTGGCCTGCGTGACGGTGATCTCGCCCAGCGCCAGCAGCACCAGCGACAGCGAGCGCAGCGAAACCACGCTGCACCGCCAGCACATGGCCCGCCTGCGCCAATGGGCCCAAGGACTGGACCTGACCGGCCATGCCGTGAGCTACCACGTGCTGGAAGCCAGCGACGTAGCCCAGGCCCTGGTGCGCTACGCAGCCAGCAACCATGCGAGCATGATGATCGTGGGCGCCGCCACGCACGGGCTGCAGATGCAGCGCTTCATCGACACCGTGCCCATCCGCGTGGCGCGCGACGCGCCCTGCACCGTCATCCTGGTCAAACAGGCGCTGCCGTTTGAGCAGCTGGGCCAGACGTTCCCGGGCTGATGAAGTGAAACACCCCCTGAGTCGCTTCGCGCCTTCCCCCTCTCTCGCCTTGCTGTGCAAAGCGGGTGGGGGACGCCCCCGGTGCGGCGGGGCGGCCCTTGCACGGGGGCACTGGCTCGGGCCGCGCCCGTTTCATCAGCGCCATGGACAACTGATACGGCTCACGCTCCGCCATCACAGCCCGTTCGGCTGAGCTTGCCTGTCCTGAGCTTCGTCGAAGGGTCGAAGCCCTGCGCAGCGCTTCGACAAGCTCAGCGTGAACGGCTGTGTGCTGTTGGCGTGGATCAGGCGCCCATCCCCGGCCCCCTGTCGCCCAGGCGGCGCACCCCGCTTGAGCGCAAGCCCGCTTTCGTTTAGCGTCGCGGCATGAGCACCACCACCCTCCTCGTGCGCCAGGACCAGCTGGCCAGCACCCGCCTGTTGACCACCGACGACACCCCGCTGGCCGACGGCCAGGTCCGCGTGCGGGTCGATTCCTTCGCCCTCACGGCCAACAACATCACCTACGCCGCGCTGGGCGACATGTTGAACTACTGGCAGTTCTTCCCCACCGGCGAGGCGGGCTGGGGCATCGTGCCCGTGTGGGGCTTTGGCACGGTGACCGAGTCACAGCACCCCGAGGTGGCCGTGGGCGAGCGCCTCTATGGCTACTGGCCCATGGCCGAACAGGCCGTACTCTCGCCCCAGCGCGTCAACCCCACGGGCTTCAGCGACGGCGCCGCCCACCGCGCAGGCCTGCACGCGGTCTACAACCACTACCTGCGCACCCGCACCGACGGGCTGTACCGCGCCGACAACGAGGACGTGCAGGCGCTGCTGCGGCCGCTGTTCATCACCTCGTGGCTCATCGACGACTTTCTGGCCGACCAGCAGTTCTTTGGCGCCCGGCGCATGCTGCTGTCCAGTGCGTCGAGCAAAACCGCCTACGGCACAGCATTCCAGCTCGCACAGCGCGAGGGCATCGAGGTCATCGGCCTCACCTCGCCCGGCAATGTGGCGTTTTGCGAGAGCCTGGGCTGCTACCACCGCGTGGTCACCTACGACGCACTGGACACCCTCGACGGCGCCACGCCCAGCGTGTACATCGACTTTGCAGGCAGCGTGGGCCTGCGCCAGCGCATCCATGCCCACTTCACGGGCCTGGCCTACAGCTGCTCGGTGGGTGCGAGCCATGTGGGCGATCTGGGCGGCGCAGGCCAGCTGCCCGGCCCGCGCCCAGTGATGTTCTTCGCTCCCGCCCAGGTCAAGAAGCGCCACACCGACTGGGGCGCCCAGGGCTTGAACGAGCGCCTGGTGGCGGCCTGGAACCAGTTCAGCACCGCCGTGTCGGCCGGGCCGCAGCCCTGGCTGGTAGTGCAGCAGCATGCGGGGCCCCAGGCCACCCAAGCGCTGTTTGCGAGCGTGCTGGCGGGCAGCGGCGACCCGCGCGCCGGGCATATCGCCACGATGCTCCCGAGCTGACGCGTACGCACCGCCGTCCAGGGCGCGGCGGCGACAATGGGGCATGACCCCATTGCCCCCCGACACCGCTGCCAACGCCTCGAACGACCAACACCCCTACGCCCGCCTCACCCCCGACCAGGTGCTGGACGCGCTGGCCAGCGTGGGCCTGTATGGCGACGGCCGCCTCATGGCCCTGTCATCCTACGAAAACCGGGTGTACCAGGCCACGCTGGAAAACGGCGAGCGCGTGGTGGCCAAGTTCTACCGCCCCGGCCGCTGGTCTGAGGCGCAGATCCTCGAAGAACACGCCTTTGCCGCCGAGCTGATGGCGGCCGAGGTGCCCGCCGTGGGCCCGATGGTGCTCAATGGCGCCACCTTGCACCAGCACGATGGTTTTGCGTTTTCGGTCAGCCCCTGGCGCGGCGGGCGCCAGCCCGAGCTGGACGATTTTGAAGTGCTGGAATGGATCGGCCGCTTTCTCGCCCGCATCCACACCGTGGGCGCGGGCCGGCCGTTTGTGCACCGGCCGGTGCTGGACCTGCAGACCTTCGGCCAGGCCTCGCGCGACTGGCTGCTGGGCAACGACATCATCCCGCTCGATGTGGTGGCCGCGTGGAAGACGCAGTGCGATATCGCTCTTGAATTGATAGCAAAAAACATCCACCAGGAGCGCGGAGACGGCCATTTTTCCTTGAAAGATGCCACCCCCATCCGTCTGCATGGCGACTGCCACCCCGGCAACATCCTGTGGACGCCACTGGACGAATGGGGCCGGGGCGGCCCGCACTTTGTGGACCTGGACGACGCGCGCATGGGCCCGGCCGTGCAGGACCTGTGGATGCTGCTCTCGGGCGACCGGCGCCAGCGCACGCACCAGCTCGGCGCGCTGATCGAGGGCTACGAACAGTTCCGCAGCTTTGACCGCCGCGAGCTGGCGCTCATCGAGCCGCTGCGCACCCTGCGCCTCATCCACTACAGCGCCTGGCTCGCGCGCCGCTGGCAGGACCCGATCTTCCCGGCCAACTTTCCGTGGTTTGGCAGCAGCGACTACTGGCGCGGCCAGGTGGACATGCTGATCGAGCAGAACGAGGCGATGCAGGAAGAGCCGCTGGTGGCCTGAGCTGGGGTGAGCGGGGCGGGGACAGGCCCGGCCAGCGCAGGCCCGGCCATTGCAAACGATTGTCAACCCCTGCGCACAGCGGCCCGATGTGGGGCACCATCAAGGCACTCCCTCCCACGGGGGTGTTTTGTAGTTGATTTTCACGGCCCCCCGGCCCCGAGCCCACCACCATGCGCATCGCAGTCCTTGACGACGATCTTCTGCTCCTGGAGCAGATCAAGGGCACCTTGGAATGCCACCACCATGTGTGCCATACCTTTGCCGACGGCACCAGCCTGCTCAAGGCCCTGCGGCATGACACCTTCGACCTGCTGATCGTGGACTGGCTTCTGCCCGACATGGAAGGCACCGAAGTCGTGCAGACCGTGCGCGACATGGGCGGCATGCAGCTGCCCATCCTGTTCATCACCCGCCGCAATGACGAACGCGACGTGGTCGAGGCCCTGTCGCGCGGCGCCGACGACTTCATGAGCAAACCCCTGCGCATGGGCGAACTCGTGGCCCGCACCACCGCCCTGCTGCGCCGCGCCTACCCCGAGAGCATGGGCGCCCGCATGGCCTTCGGCGCGTACTGCTTCGACGCCGACAAGCGCTCCCTGAGCGTGCACGGCCAGCCCATCGAACTCAAGAACCGCGAGTACGAACTCGCCCTGTTCATGTTCCGCAACGCCGGCCGCCTGCTGTCCCGCACCCACCTGCGCGAAGCCGTCTGGGGCGACGGCGCCGAAACCCCCTCGCGCTCGCTCGACACCCACATGTCACGCCTGCGCACCAAGCTGGAGCTGACCGAGGACAACGGCTACACGATCTCGGCGATTTATGGGATGGGGTACCGGCTGGACCCCTGCCAGCCGGCAGCCAGCGGTGCGCCGGGCACCTCTGCCACACCGGCCACACCGGCCACACCGGCCTCTTCGCAGCGCCCCCTCACCGCATCATTCGCAGCCTCCTGAGCACTTGCCCTAGGCACCGCCCAAGGTGGTGCCACCCAACACGGCGGGTAAACCAAGGCTTGAGCTGCGCCGGGGTCGTGGGCTATGCTGCACCAGCTTCACCCCCCGCAGCCCACCCATGAAGGACTGGATACGCAACGTTTTGTCGATCCGCCAGGCACGCCGCCCCGCGCCGGTGGGGCAGGTGCCTGCAGTGGGCACGGACATTCAGCGGGGGGCGCTAAAGATGGCCGTCACGCACCGGATTTCGGGGGAGTTGTGGGACTGGCTGGTGCTCTCTGGCTGGCGCAACCTGCCGGTGGCGACCGACCGGCGCCGGGGCATGCGGCTGCCTGATGAGGCCCTCAAGACCTTGATGGACGCAGACCCCCAAGAGCGCAACCAGGTCTATGCGCGGCTGCTGGAGCAGGCAGAGCCGCAGGGGTGAGCCAGGCCCCACACCAACCCGCCACTTTCGCCGCATCCAAAGAAAAACCCCGGGAGCCATTCAGCCCCGGGGTTTCACTTTTTGATAGCAACTCAGCGCCTATCCACGCGCGGTGACGGCAGATTTCGCCCCATGGGCGCACCCGCCAGCCACCTGCCCGGCCTCAGGCCAGCAGCGCGTTCACGCGCTTGACGTACGAGGCAGGGTCTTCGGGCAGGCCGCCTTCGGCCAGCAGCGCCTGGTCGAACAGGATGTGCGCCAGGTCGTGGAAGTGCACGCTGCCGTCGAGCTTCTTCACCAGCGCGTGCTCGGCATTCACCTCCAGCACGGGCTTGGACTCGGGCGCCTGCTGCCCAGCCTGCTTGAGCATGCGGGCCAGCTGCGTGCTCATGCCGTCGTCCTGCACCACCAGGCAGGCGGGCGAATCGACCAGGCGCGTGGTCACGCGCACATCTTCGGCCTTGTCCTTGAGCGCTTCTTTCAGCTTGGCCAGCACGGGCTTGAAGGCCTCGGCGGCTTCTTCAGCGGCCTTCTTCTCGGCCTCGTCCTGCAGCTTGCCCAGGTCCACGGCACCCTTGGCCACGCTTTGCAGCGGGGTGCCGTCAAACTCGTGCAAGTAGTTCAGCGCCCACTCGTCCACTCGGTCGGTCATCAGCAGCACTTCGATGCCCTTCTTCTTGAAGACTTCGAGCTGCGGGCTGTTCTTGGCGGCGGCGAGCGTGTCGGCGGTGATGTAGTAAATCGCCTCCTGGCCTTCCTTCATGCGCGCCTTGTAGTCGGCAAAGCCCACCGTCACGGCGTCGCTGGTGGTGGACGCAAAGCGCAGCAGCTTGGCCAGGCGCTCGCGGTTGCCAAAGTCTTCGCCCAGGCCTTCCTTGAGCACCGCGCCAAACTCGCTGTAGAACGCGGTGTACTTGCCTTCCTTGGCCTTGTCGTCGGCGTCCACCACATCGGTCACGCCGTCGGCATTCGCGGCGGTGTCGTGCTTATCGTGTTTGGCCAGGTCTTCGAGCATGCTGAGCACGCGCTTGGTCGAGCCTTCGCGGATGGCGCGCACGTCGCGGCTTTCCTGCAGCAGCTCGCGGCTCACGTTCAGCGGCAGGTCGGCCGAGTCGATCACGCCCTTGACGAAGCGCAGGTAGGTGGGCATCAGCGCCTCAGCGTCGTCCATGATGAACACGCGCTTCACATACAGCTTCACACCCGCCTTCTTGTCGCGGTTCCACAGGTCGAACGGCGCCTTGGCGGGGATGTACAACAGTTGCGTGTACTCGGTGTTGCCTTCCACGCGGTTGTGCGCCCAGGTCAGCGGGGCTTCGTGGTCGTGGCTGATGGTTTTGTAGAACTCGGCGTACTGCTCTTCGGTGATGTCCTTCTTGGGGCGCGTCCACAGGGCGCTGGCCTTGTTGATGGTTTCCCACTCGCCGGTCTTGACCATGCCACCGGGCTGGCGGCCACCGTTTTCGTCATTGGGGTTGATCAGCTCGCCGTCTTTCCATTCTTCCTTTTCCATCAGGATGGGCAGGCTGATGTGGTCGGAATACTTGGCGATGACCTGCTTGAGCTTCCAGGCGTTGAGGTATTCCTCTGCATCGTCGCGCAGGTGCAGGATGATGCTGGTGCCACGCTGGGCACGGGTGATGGTTTCGACCTCAAAGTCGCCCGTGCCGCCGCTGATCCAGCGCACGCCTTCTTCGGCCTTCAGGCCCGCACGGCGCGATTCCACGGTGATCTTGTCGGCCACGATGAAGCCGGAGTAGAAACCCACGCCGAACTGGCCGATGAGCTGCGCGTCGGCTTTCTGGTCACCCGAGAGCTTGCCCATGAAGTCCTTGGTGCCGCTCTTGGCGATGGTGCCCAGGTGGTCGATGGCCTCTTGCTGGCTC
The DNA here is from genome assembly GCF_001633105.1 of Acidovorax sp. GW101-3H11. GTDB lineage: Bacteria > Pseudomonadota > Gammaproteobacteria > Burkholderiales > Burkholderiaceae_C > Acidovorax. The sequence continues at coordinate 253,580 of NZ_LUKZ01000002.1, read as the reverse complement.
ATGCCGATGCCGTTGTCGGTGATGGTCAGCGTCTTGGCGGCCTTGTCGAAGCTCACGCGCACTTCGAGGTTGGGGGCGTCCTCGAACAGGGCGGAGTTGTTCAGCCCCTCAAAACGCAGCTTGTCGCAGGCGTCGGACGCGTTGGAGATCAGCTCGCGCAGGAAGATTTCCTGGTTGGAGTACAGCGAGTGGGTGACCAGGTGCAGCAGCTGGGCCACTTCGGCCTGGAAAGACAGGGTTTGTTTGGTGCTCATGGTGTCTTGGTCTTGGAATGGGCTACTTCTTGCGATCTTGAGAAACGTCTTGGGCGCACCTGCGGTGTAAAAGACGTTCGCGCGTGTTCACCTCGGGGCGGATGGCGCGATTTCAAGACCGGCTGAGCGTGAGTGGTGACTAAGAGGGCATGGACAGCAGTCCCGCCATCTGGCACGGCTTTGACGCGCCAGACGCTCTCCCAGCACCCGAAAGAGCATTGTTGACAATTTGCGCGCAATTAACGCTTGTTCAGCCCATTTTGCCCTCCTAAGATGCCGCATTGGCTGCGGGCCTGCGCCAGCAGCTGCCCCCTGCTTTTTTGGACAAACCCATGCCCACCTCTTTGCAAAAATGGTCTGCCGAGTTCCTCGGCACGTTCTGGCTCACCTTTGGTGGCTGTGGCAGCGCGGTGCTGGCGGCCGCGTTTCCGCAGCTGGGCATCGGGTTTCTGGGCGTGTCCCTGGCTTTTGGCCTGACGGTGCTGACCGGGGCCTACGCGCTGGGGCCCATTTCGGGCGGGCATTTCAACCCGGCGGTGTCCGTGGGCCTGGCACTGGGCGGCCGGTTCAAGGTGTCCGAGCTGCCTGGCTACGTGGTGGCACAGGTGCTGGGCGCGATTGTGGCCGCCGGGGTGCTTTACCTCATCGCCACGGGCAAGCCCGGGGCAGACATTGGCGGGTTTGCCACCAACGGCTACGGCGAACACTCGCCCGGTGGCTACGGACTGCTGGCCGCCGTGGTGGCCGAGGTCGTGCTCACGGCGGTGTTCCTGATCGTGATCCTGGGCGTGACCTCGCGGCGCGCGGCGGAAGGCGTGGGCGGCATGGCCATCGGTCTCTGCCTCACACTGATCCACCTGATCTCCATCCCGGTGACCAACACCTCGGTCAACCCGGCGCGCAGCACCGGCCCCGCCCTGTTTGGACCCAGCTATGCGCTGTCGGAGCTGTGGGTGTTCTGGGCCGCGCCCATTGCGGGCGCCTTGCTGGGCGCCGCCATTTACCGGGGGCTGTTCGGCGAAGACTGAGAGGGTGTGAACGAGCCCGCTCAGTTTTCGAGCGTGATGCGCTGCACCAGGGTCTGCAGGATGGTATCGGCCTTGTCGTTGGACACCTGGCAGGTGCCTGCAGCCGCATGGCCACCACCACCAAACTCCAGCATGAGGTTGCCGATGTGCACGTGGCTGCCACGGTCCAGGATGGACTTGCCCGTGGCGAACACCGTGTTCTGCTTCTGCAGCCCCCACATCACGTGGATGGAGATGTTGCACTCCGGGAACAGCGCATAGATCATGAAGCGGTTGGTGGCCCAGATGGTCTCTTCCTCGCGCAGGTCCAGCACCACCAGCTTGCCGATGCGGATGGCGCAGCGCTGCAGCTGCTCCTTGGCCTTGGACGCATGCTCACGGTAGAGCTGCACCCGCTCCTGCACGTCGGGCAGGGCCAGGATGTCGTCAATGGTGTGGTCGCGGCAATACTGGATGAGGTCCATCATCAGCGCGTAGTTGCTGATGCGGAACTCCCGGAAGCGGCCCAGCCCGGTGCGTGAGTCCATCATGTAGTTCAGCAGCACCCAGCCCTGGGGGTCGAGGATGTCTTCGCGCGAATACTGGGCCGAATCGGCCTGGTCCACCGCCGCCATCATGTCGTCGGTGATGCGCGGAAAGGCGGCCTTGCCGCCATAGTGGTTGTAGACCACACGCGCGGCCGAGGGCGCATGCGCCTCGATGATGTGGTTCTCGGACCGGCGGCCCGAGTTGCGCACCGTTTCGGACTCGTGGTGGTCAAACACCAGGTGCGCGCCGGGCACATAGGGCAGGTTGGTGGTGATGTCGCGGCTGGTGATGGCGACTTTGCCATCCTGCATGTCTTTGGGGTGGACAAAGGTGATTTCGTCAATCAGGTCCAGCTCGTTGAGCAGCACGGCGCAGACCAGGCCGTCAAAGTCGCTGCGGGTCACCAGGCGGTATTTCACATCACTCACAAGTTTCTCCTTGTTGTCTATTGCTTCTTGAACACATCGTAGCCGCACCCCGGCGCCGGGCCAATGTCATGTGGGCGCCGCCATCCACTGCTCCAGCTGCCGGGCCACGCCGGCATCGCCCAGCAGCGCCAGATGGCCCTGGCGGTAGAACACCGCCTGCCGGTCCTTGGCAAACCCGAGCCCCCGCACCGCATCATCATGGATGCCCAGGGCGCTGTGCAAGGGCACCAACCCATCCCCCACCAGCCGCTCAGCCACCGGGCTGCGCCGGGCAGCCAGCGTGGCGGCCACCGCGTAGCAGGCCACCCCGGTGGGCAGGGGCACGGGGGTGCGCTGGTCGGGCCGGGTGCGAAAGCGGTCGCGCCCCTGCCAGTCGGCATCCAGCACATGGCCGTAGCGCAAATCGGTGATGCCTGCGCTGCGCAGCTGCGCCAGCCGGGCAAACGGCCGCGAATAGGGGGTGCTGCCGAGCAGCACATCCACCCAGTTGCCCGCCCGCTCCAGCGGTGCACCATGGTGCGGCGTGCCCAGAAAAACCACCTGGCGCAGACGGGGCAGCCAGCCGCTGGGGGCCGCCGCCTGGGTGGCCGCGTGAGTGGCCGCATGATGGCAGGCGCTGCGCACCACCAGCCCGCCCATGCTGTGGGCCAGCACGGCCAGCTCCGTTACGGGCACGGGCCAACTGGCCACCAGCGATTCGAGCAAGGCTGACAGCTCGGCACCATTGGTCGAGATGTGCTGGCCGGTGTTGTAGCGCAGGTACACCGGCGTGTAGCCCAGCGCCTGGGCCAAGTGGGTGCCATGGTCGTGGCCGCCGTGTTGCCACTGCAGATCGTTCATGCACAGCCCGTGCACCAGCACCAGCAATTTGCCGGTGGCCGTGCCCGCAGCGCCCAGGGCGCGCACATCGAGTGGCAGGCCCCGCTGGTACCAGCCCATGCGGGTGCACAGCGGGTTGTTGTCCTGCTGCAGGCGGTCACCCATCACCCCATTGAGGGCGGCGATGACCGCCTCGCGCTCCCACAGCACCTCGGTGCCGGGTGTGCTGGACGAGAAAAAGGGCTCCAGCCGCGCCAGCCCCGCCTGCAGGCCCGCATCCACCAGCTGCGTCACCCCCCGGATGCTCTGGTAAACCAAACCGGTCAACCCGCCGGTACGGCCCGGCTCAGCCCCACCCGGCAGGCCCAGGGTGCCGCGCACCGACTGGTGCACGCCCTCGGCCACGCGGCTGATGCCGGTGGTGGCCTGTGTGGCCAGCCGGGCCACGCCACGCAGGTCGGAGGCGCGCAGCTGCCGCAGCGGGTTGGTTCCAGAAGCCGGGACGCTGTTGGGCGTGCGCGGTGGCCGCGAAGAAGGCATGAGAAAGGCTCCGATCCAGAAAAAAGGGGGTTGTACGGAGCCCGGCAACGCTCAAAAGCGCTCGTTGGGCGACAGGTAGCGCCACTGCCCCACGGGCAGATGGCCCAGGGTCACGCGGCCGATGCGGATGCGTTTGAGGCCCACCACCTTGAGCCCCACCAGCTCGCACATGCGGCGGATCTGGCGCTTTTTGCCCTCGGTGAGCACAAACCGCAGCTGCTCGGGGTTCTGCCACTCGACCTTGGCGGGCTTGAGTGGCTCGCCGTCCAGGCTCAGGCCATGGCGCAGGCGTTCCAGCAACTCTTTGGGGAACACTGCCTGCACATTGGTGCTGACAGGGTCACGCTCGTCGATTTCCTGCAGCGGTGCGGAGCGCTCGCCGGGGTGGCGGGGCACCGCCTGGCCCGGTGCCTGGTAGACCACGCGCACCAGGTACTCCTTTTCCATCTCGGAGTCCTCGCCAATGATCTGCCGGGCCACGCGGCCGTCCTGGGTCAGCACCAAAAGGCCCACCGAGTCGATATCGAGCCGCCCGCAGGGCGCCAGGCCCCGCAGCTGCGGCGGCGAGAAGCGGTTGCGGCTGGGGTCATCACGCCAGTGGGAGCGGGGGTTGATCAGCGCCACGGCGGGCGTATGGCCGTCCTCGGCCTGGCCGCTCACATAGCCGATGGGCTTGTTCAGCAGGATGGTGACGCGCTGCTCCTGGAACCCCTGGGCGATCTTGTCCACCTCGATGCGGTCGGCGGCCGTGACCTGCTGGCCCATGGTGGCCACCACACCGTTGACCTTGACCCAGCCCTGCTCCACCCAGTCGTCGGCCTCGCGGCGCGAACACAGGCCCAGCTCGGCCATGCGCTTGTTCAGGCGCGAGGTGGTCAGGCCGCCCACGGTGGTGGTGGCGGGCGCAGGCACCTGGCGCACGGGCGCCACAAACGCGCCCGACGCGACGCGGTAGGTAGACGGTGCGGGCGCCCGGGCAGGCCGGGGGGCCCGGGGCGGCGGCGCAGGCCGCGCGGGCGCGGGTTTGGCCGCCAGGGTGGGGCGGCGCAGCACGGCGCGCGGCGCGGCAGGCGAAGAAGGGCCACCGGCATCGGCGGCCGGAGCGGCGGGGCCCGCAGGCGGGCGAGGAGCTGAAGAAGACATTGCGCGTATTTTCGCCTGCGGGCCGGTCGGCGCCCAAATGAATTTCGGCGGCCCCTGATCCGAACGCCTTGGCGCCCCCACAAAACCCGGTGCAGCCTACCCCTGGCGCGCCTGCCAGGCCAGGAAGTCCTCGACCGGCAGGGGCCGCGTGATGTGGTAGCCCTGCGCCTCATCGCAGGCCAGGGTGCGCAGCTGCTCCAGGATGGCGGCGGTCTCCACGCCTTCGGCCACCACCGTGAGCCCCAGGTTGTGCGCCAGGTCGATGGTGGAGCGCACGATCATCGCGTCGTCTTCGCCCGTTTCCATGCCCATCACAAAGGACTTGTCGATCTTGAGTTCATCCACCGGCAGGCGCTTTAGGTAGGCCAGCGACGAGTAGCCGGTGCCAAAGTCGTCAATCGACAGCTTGAAGCCCTGCTCGGACAAGCGGTTGAGCATGGCTTCGGCGCGCTGCGGGTCGTCCATGATCGCGCTCTCTGTGATCTCCAGGCAGAACGCACTGGCCGCCACGCCGTGGCGCGCCAGGATGTCGGCCAGCCGGTTGCTCAGCTCCGGGTCGAGCAGGTCGCGGGTCGAGAGGTTGACCGACACTCTGAGCGGCAGGCCCCGCGTGCGCGGGTCGGCCAGCAGCCGCGCCACCTCCTCAAACATCCACAGCGTGAGCTGGCGCACAAACCCGGTCTGCTCGGCAAACGGGATGAACTGCATGGGCGGCACCAGCCCGCGCTGCGGGTGCTGCCAGCGCACCAGCGCCTCGGCCGCCATGCCCGCCTGGCCATGCAGCGGCACCTTGGGCTGCAGGTACAGGCGCAGCTCGTGGTGCTCCACCGCATGGCGCAGCTCAGTCAGCAGCGACAGGGTCTGCGCGCTGGTGGAGTCGAACGCGGCGTCGTACTGCAGCGCCCCGCTGAGCTTGCGCTTGGCCGCATACATGGCGATTTCCGAGCGGCTGAGCAGGGTGTCGGCATCGTCTGCATCGCCCGGCCAGCAGGCAAAGCCGATGCCCGCGCTCAGGTCCACTGTCTGGTCCTCTAACGCCAGCGGCTCTTCGAACGACTGGTTGATGCGCTGGGCGATGTCGTGCGCGGCGGCGGCGTCTGCATTCAGCAGCAGGATGGCGAACTCGTTGCCGCCCAGGCGCGCCACCATGTCCTCGGGCGAACGCACCTGCAGGCTCAGACGCCCGGCCACGGCCTGCAGCAGGCGGTCGCCAAAGGCATAGCCCAGCACGTCGTTCACGTGCTTGAAGCGGTCCAGGTCGAGGGTGAGCACCGCCACCGGCTGGGGCGTGTTGGCATGCCCTGCACGGCCCGGGTGCTCGGGATGGCCCGCCAGGGCCCGCACCACGGCTTCGCGGAAACGCTCCCGGTTGGGCAGACCGGTCAGGCGGTCCCAGTAGGCCAGGCGGCGGATTTCGGTTTGCTGCGCCGCGATGTCCACGCGCATGTGGTCAAACGAGCGCGCCAGATTGCCGATCTCGTCCATGCGGCCGGTGTGCTCCAGCGGCACGTCGTATTCGCCGCGCGACAGGCGCTGCGTGGCCGCCAGCAGCGAACGCAGGGGCGTGGTGAGCCGCTGCGCCACCAGCCCGGTGCCCACCGCAAACAGCAGCACACCCGCCACGGTGATGATGGCCAGCAGCACCTGCAGCTGGCGGTAGGGGGCCACCACCTCGTCCACCGAGCGCAGCAGCAGCGAATGCACCTCGCCGCCCACGCTGTCGAGCGGTGTGGAGCGTGCCAGCAAGGTCCCTTCGGCGGTCTGTAGCTCGCCCGACGCACCACCGCTGCCCAGCAGCAAGGCCTGCGCATCCGCAGGCAAGGTGCTGACCGGCAGGGTCATCACGCCCCCGGGGGCCTTGACCATCAGGGCCACATGCACCGACAGGAGCTGCCGCATTTCGTCGGCACGCGACTGGTCGATGCGAAAACCCATCAGCACCCAGCCGATGACCACCGGCGCGCGCATGGGCACCATCACAAACTGGTAAGGCACGCCGTCCATCACCGCAACCTGGCTGCCCTGCGGCTGCTGCGCGAGGCGGGGCACCACTTGCTCCAGCGTGGCGGGAAACTGTTCCATGCCATCGGCCAGGCTGACGGAGCGCAGGGCCAGGTCGGTGCCCAGCAGGGCCGTCATGGCCGCGCCGATGCGGCTGCCGTGGTTCTCCAGCACCGACTGGATGGTGTCCTCGTCCCCCGAGTTGACCGCTGACCGGAAGCCGTAGTCGGCCGCCAGCAGCGCCGAGCCCTGGCGCAGGCGCTCGGCGTTCTGCTCCAGCAGGCGGCGCCAGATGTTTTCGTCCAGGTCCAGCGCGCGCGCGATCTGGGCGCGTGCATTGCGGTCGATGGAGGCCCGCACCACGGCAAACCCAGCCGCCTGCACGATGAGCAGCAGCAGCAGCGACAACCCCACCAGCCGCAGGATCAGGCTGCGCCGGGCCAGGCGCAGCCGCGTCAAGGCTGCAACCCCGTCAGGCGCACCGAGGCCGTGGCGGTGCCGGTGGCGGGCACCGTCAGCGCCTGCTCCTGCGCGGGGGCGCCCACGGGCATCCGGGTGTGCCAGGTGCGCAGTGTGTAGGTGCCGGGCGGCACGTTGTCGAGCAGCACCCGGCCGGTGGCGGCCGCACTGCGTGCGTAATAGGGGGTGTCGAGCACCAGGATCCAGCCCACCATCTGGTCGTGGATGTTGCAGCCCAGCGCGACCACGCCGGTCTTGTCGAACAGCACCGGGTTGGAGGGGGTGCCGGTGTAGAGCTTGAGTTCGAACTTCTTGGCAGGCGAGAACGAATACACATGGTGCCGCACCGTGTCGCGGTTGGGGAACAGCACCTCGGTGCCAGCGGTCACCACCAGCACCCCAGGCACAAACTGCCGCTTCTCCTGCGCCATTTCCACACCCGCCAGCGGCCGGGCCAGCTTGCGCGCATCGGCCGAATCGAGAAACACCACGGCGTCGGCCAGCGGCTTGCCCGCCGCATCGGCCACCTCCACCTGCACAGGGCCCGCCTGGGCGGCCCAGCCCCCGCCCGCCAGCGCCCCCGCGCACAGCAGCGCGCGGCCAGTGCGGCCAAGGCAGCTGATAGGACGGGCGCCGCCAGAGGTCATGGCTCGATCGCCATGCCCACCAGCGGTGTGCCCTCGCCCACCAGGCCCAGGGGCCGGGTGGCGCCGGTGGCCAGGTCCACCTGGTGCAGGCGGGTCTGGCCGTCGGCCGCCGTGCGCACCGCAATCAGGGCGGTGTTGCCCACGTCGGCAATGTCAAACGCCACATCGGTCAGCGAGCCCAGGCCCAGCGACCCCACGGTGCGCAGCTGCCCGGTGTTGGGCGAGACCACGGGCGTGGTGCCCTCGCGCGAGCCCTGCGTGACCAGCACGCCCAGCGCACGGTCGATGGCGTAGTTGGTGGTGATCTTGCTGTCGTTGGGGTTGTAGGTGTAGGCGGCGCCCGCGATGTCGGGCTTGCGGCGGGCGTTCACGTCGGCCCAGGCATAGCGCAGGGCGGGGTCGGGCTGCACGCCCTCCACGGCCGGGTCGCCGTCCACGGCAGCCCCGGTGTCGGGGTGCAGGCGCAGGTTCTGGCCGGTGTTGGACACCACGCGGATGCGGTCGGCCGCCGGGTTGAAGTCAAAGCCGAACACGCTGCCGACGTGGGGCAGTGCCGCTGGCGCAGCCCCCACCGGGCGCAGCGCCCCCGTGGGGATGTCGAGCGTGTACAGGCGCCCGGCCTGCGACAGCGCATACAGCACGCCCTTGGCCACGCGGAAGTCGATGCCCACCAGCCGGTCGCCTGCGGGCAGGCCGGTGACCGGGCGCCGCTCCAGGATGCGGCCAGGCTGGCCCGCATGGAAGGTGATGAGCTCGTGGGCACTGGTCACCGCCACCACCGCCTCGCGCAGGCCGGTGTCGGGCGCGGGCGTGGCCGCACACCCTGCGAGCAGCGCCACCACCACGGCCGCTGGGACGGCGCGCAGCGCCGAAGAACAAAAAGTGGGATGCATAAAAGACCTCGCAACTGTTACAGGTTTATACCTGATCGCCCTGCGGCCGTCGCCCCCCGGGGCAAACCCGAAGGGCTTTGGAGTGACATCAAAAATAATAGCAACAAAGGCATACCCATCGCGCGATAACGGCATTTTTTATACAAATTCTGCGCCCACGTCCTGTTGCACTTTGGTGCGACCGAGTCGCCACAACGCGCCCACTCATTTGTAACAAACCCGGCCATGCAATTCGGGCATGTCCCCATCCGTAACGCTCATGACACATTTTGAGATTTCTGCCTACACTGCGTCGAACGTGCAAGGGCCCGGCCTGTCACTGTGGGCACCGATATTGCTTCGGTCCCTGCGCACGGGTTGATTCGTGCCGACCTGATTCCCCCCGATCCCCTGACGCCCACCGAGACACAAGGACTTCCATGCCTGCCGCCGCTTCTCTCAAATCCTTGTCGATCTCCAGCCGGCTCAGCCTGGGCTTTGGCTGCATGCTGGTGCTCATCATCGCGGTGGCGGCCCTGGGCCAGCTGTCGGTGAGCCAGGTCAACGGGCAAATGCAACAGATCACCGGCACCGGGGCCAACAAGGCCAAACTGGTCAACGGCATGCTGGAGAGCGTGAGCGCCATCGGCATCCAGAGCCGCTCGGCCGCCATGCTCAACGACATCGACCCCAAACAGGCACGCGGGCAGATCGAAGCCGTGGACAAGACGCTCAAGGAATACGCCACCCAGGAAACCGCCCTGGCCGCGCTGCTGACGCCCGACAGTGCTACCCCTGCCGAGATCAAGCTGCTGGCCGAGGTGCAGGAGCTGGGCCGCAAGGCGCGCCCTGAGCTCGCCAACGCCATCAAGGCCGCCGACGACGGCGACACCGTGAGCGCCACGCTGGCGCTGATGACCCGCGTGGCCCCGGGCGAAACCGCCTGGCGCGCCAAGCTGCGCGAACTGATCACGCTGCAGAACAGCCTGAACGCCGAAGCCGCCGCCTCCAGCGCGCAGACCCAGGGCAACGCCCGCCTGGTGGGCGGCCTGCTGGTGGCGCTGGCCATTGGCCTGGGCGCGCTGATTGCGTGGCGCATCACCACCAGCATCACCGCGCCCATCGGTCGCGCCGTGGTGGTGGCCGAACGCATTGCGCGTGGCGACCTCACCTCGCAGGTCGAAGTACGCATCCATGACGAAACCGGCCGCCTGCTCGAAGCCATTGCCGCCATGCAGGAGCGCCTGCGCACCCTGGTGGGCGAGATCGGCCAGACGGCCGACTCCATCCTGGTGGCCAGCTCCGAGGTGGCCTCGGGCAACCTGGACCTGAGCCAGCGCACCGAACAGACCTCGCACAACCTGCAAAGCGCCGCCAGCTCGCTGGTGGAGCTGACCGGCACCGTGTCGCAAAGCGCCGACTCGGCCCGCCAGGCCAACCAGCTCGCGTCCACCGCATCCGATGCCGCCACACGCGGCGGCGAGGTGGTGGGCCAGGTGGTGCGCACCATGGACACCATCAGCGCCAGCTCGCGCAAGATCGCCGACATCATCAGCGTGATCGACGGCATCGCGTTCCAGACCAACATCCTGGCGCTGAACGCCGCCGTGGAAGCCGCCCGCGCGGGCGAGCAGGGCCGGGGCTTTGCGGTGGTGGCGGGCGAGGTGCGCAACCTGGCCGGCCGCTCGGCCAACGCTGCGCGCGAGATCAAGGCGCTCATCGGCACCAGCGTGGATCAGGTGCAGGAAGGCAGCACCCTGGTGAACCACGCGGGCAAGACCATCGAGGAGCTGGTGCTGTCGGTGCGCCGTGTGTCCGACATCATGGGCGAGATCACCGCCGCCACGCAGGAGCAGAGCCAGCGCATCGGCCATGTGAGCCAGTCGGTGGGCGCGCTGGAAGAAATGACGCAGCAGAACGCCGCGCTGGTGGAAGAAGGCGCCGCCGCCGCCGACAGCCTCAAGGACCAGGCCGGGCGCCTCACGCAGATGGTGGGCACCTTCCGCCTGTCGCGCAGCGATGGCGGTAGCGATGACAGCTGGGGCACGGGCAACCCCATGGCCGCCCCGCTGGCCGCCCCGACCCCCGTGCCCGCCCCGGCCTTTCGCAGCGCGCCCCCGCGCGCACCGGCGCTGAAGCCGCGCGGCAAGCTGCCGTCGCTGCCGCGCTGAGCGCCACCGGGGGCAGCAGCCTAGAACAGGCTCCTAGCCCCCCTTGAACTGGAAGATGCTCGACCGCAGCGCCGCCAGGTCCAGCACCCTGAGGCCGCCGTATTCGATGCGGATCGCGCCCTGCGCTTCCAGCGCGGCCAGTGCCTCGTTCACGCGCTGGCGCGACAGCCCCACCAGGTAGGCCAGCTCCTGCTGCGTGATGCGCAGCACCTCGCCCACGCCCGGGTACAGCACCGGGTTGAACAGCGACGCGAGGCTGCGCGCCACGCGCACATCGGGGTTGTTCAGCCGGTCGATCTCGCGCGCGGCGATGAACTGGCCCAGGCGCTCGTTGAGCTGGTTCATCACAAACCGGTTGAAGCCGATGGAGTGGTCCAGCAGCCAGTGGAAGGTGTCGATGGGCAGGCCCGCCACGATGCTCTTGCGCAGCGCCTGGATGTTGTAGCGGTAGGGCTCGCGCTTGATGGTCGTGCCCTCGCCAAACCAGCCACCCGGGGGCAGGCCGGCATAGGTCATGGTCTGGCCCTGCGCGTCGTCGCTGCTCATCTTGAGCAGGCCCTCCACCACCCCAAACCAGTAGGTCACGGGGCGCCCCACCCGGCACACGTAGTCGCCCGGCTGGGCATCGCCCACCAGCAGCGAGGCCACGGCGCGTTCGCGCTCGGCGGGCTGCAACTGGTCCAGCCACGGGATGCCGCGCAGTTCGTCGGCGGTGGGGGAGCGGCGGCGCTGGTGCAGCGACAGGTCCTGGTTGATGCGGGAGTCCATGGGCGCGGTCCGGTCGGTGGGGTCGGGGGATACGGGAAATCCTGATCTGAATTGTCGTCAGAAAGACAAAAAAATGCCAATCTCCACCGGATGATGGCGCCTCCCCCGGCCCTGGAACCTGTGCAAGGTCTTCGCGAGGCCGGGGCTACCGAGGAGACAACACCATGAACCAACACCGATCCACCGCGCCGGACGATGCCGTGCACGCCCATGCCGCACAACCCCGTGGGCTGGGGCGGCGCCAGGCCCTGGCCGCCGTGGCCGCCCTGCCCTGGGTGGGGCTGGCGGGCATGCCCGGGCGCGCCCGGGCGCAGGACGGCGCGATCAAGATTGCGCAGTCCACCGCCCTCACCGGCCCGCTGGGCGACCTGGGCTCGGCCATGCACCAGGGTGCCAAGGCAGCGTTTGCGGCCCTCAATGCGCGCGGCGGCGTGCATGGCAAGGCCATTGAACTGACCACGCTGGACGACACCTACGACGTGCCCAAGGCGCTGGCCAATGTGGAGCAGTTCCTGGCCGACCCGGCCACCTTTGCACTGTTCAACTGCATGGGCACGCCCATGATCGACGCGATGCTGCCCAAGGTGGTCGAGAGCGGCATCCCGTTTTTTGCGCCCTTCACCGGCGCGCAGCTCAGCCGCACCAAGGCGCGCAGTGTGTTCAACATCCGCGCCAGCTATGCCGACGAGGCCGAGAAGCTGGTGCAGCACCTGTCCACCATCGGCATCCAGCGCATCGGCATCGTCTACCAGAACAACGCGTTCGGCAAAGAGGTGTTCAGCGCGGCCAAGCAGTCCATGGACCGGCTCAAGCTGCCCGAGGCCCTGACCGTAACGGTGGAGAGCAATGCCTCGGACGCGGGCAGCGCCGCCGCCAAGCTGGCGGGCGGCAACCTGGAGGCCATCGTGATCGGCCTGGCGGGCAAGCCCACGCTGGAGTTTGTGAAGGCGTTCCGGGCGCTCAAGCGCGGCGTGACGCTGTATGCGCTGTCGGTGATGGGCACGCCCGCCACCGTCAAGGCCCTGGGCGCCGACGCCACGGGCATGGCGATCTCGCAGGTGGTGCCCCTGCCCTCCAACGTGGTGATGCCCGTGGTGCGCGAGTTCCAGGCGGCCTGGAAGGCCTCGGGCGCCACGGCCGAGCCCTCGCACCTGGCGCTGGAGGGTTACATCAACGCCCGCGTGTTTGCCGAAGCCCTGCAGCGCGCAGGCCGCAACCCCACGCGCGCCGCCTTCATCGACGCGACCTGGAACCTCAAGAAATGGGACCTGGGCGGCTTCGAGATCAGCGCCAGTGCGCCCGAGCGCAATGCCTCGCGTTTTGTGGAGCTGACGCTGGTGGGGCGCGACGGGCGCTTTATCCGCTGACCTGGCGGGCGCGGACGCGGCGCCCCGATGGCGCAGGCATGAATGCTATTAAATATATAGCTTAAAAGGTATATCCATCGCGCGCAGAGGCCGTTTTTTCTTCAGAAATCCGGCCCCATTGACACCCCAACAGGCTACTGCGACGCCAGCCCGTAGCGGTAGCCCTTGAACGACCAGATGGTGCGCCCGGGCTCGATCTTCTCCAGCAACAGCCCCGGGCCGACCGGGTCGCCCTCGTGCAGCACCTGGCCGTTGACGATGGCCATGCGGTACGCCGGATTGGCCGAGTAGGTGACGCCCGAAATCTTGAGCGAGGGCAGCTGCGCGCGCACGGCCTCGGGCAGGTCGCCCTGGGCGAACACCGTGCCGGTGGCCGTGGTGGGCGCGGGTGCAGCGGCCACGGCGGCGGGCTCGGGCGCCCGGGGCGGAACCACCCCACGCGCGGGATCGCGGGCCACATCACGGGCAGGGTCGCGGGCAAGATCGCGGGTGGGCTCGGCACGGGAGCGGGCGGGCGGCGCAGGCGGCTCGGCGCCCCGGGTCGCGGGCGCGGGGGGCGCGGACGCGGGCGCGGGGGGCGCAGCTTTTTCGCGCGGCGGTGGGGCCGCGCTGCGTTTTTCGGCAGGGCGCGGTTCGGGCGCAGGGGCCTCCACCGCAGGTGCGGGGGCGATGGCCACCGGGGCAGGCTGGGGCGCTGCAGGCACCGCTGCGGGTGCGGGTGCGGGTGCGGGAGCGGGGGCCGCAGCCACCACCACCGGCGCAGGGGCTGGGCGCTGCATCACCCACCAGGTGCCCACCACGGCCACGGCCGCCACGGCCACCCCGGCGCTGGCCATGAGCCAGGGCGAAGCGGCGGTCCGCTCGGCCACCGGCGCCGCACCGGGCACCGGCACCGCCTGCGAATGCAGCCCGGGCACGCCGCCCCGCCCCCGTTCGGCTTCCGCGCGCCGCAGCGCATCAAGGATGTAGGACATGGGGTTCAGGCTCCTGTGCGCAGACGGGGTTCGCTCACGCCATTGACGCGGTTGAGCAGCATGAGGGTCAGCGGACCGGCGCGCCCATCGGGCGTGACGCCCTGGGCCAGCTGAAAACGCTGGATGCGCGCCTGACGCGCGGCGGGGGTGGTGGCCCGCGCGCGTGCACTGGCTCCTGCACCCCCCGCAGCGGGCGTGGCCAGTTGTTTGTCCAGCCAGGCGGCACCGGCGGTGCTCTCGGCAATGTCGCCCTTGTCGGGCATGCCGATCGGGGCGCGCCACAGGGTGGCAATGTCACCGCGCCACACCTGGGCCAGCTCGGCCACGGGCACCTGCAGCGTGCGCCCCGCGCCTTCGAGCGTGGCGGTGTCGCCGTCCAGGCTGCGCAGCACGGCGGACACGGCGCTGTCGCCATCGTCCGAGGGGAACAGCGTGAGCAGCACCGGCCGGTCGATCTGGCGCACCAGGTTCAGGCCCGCGCGGCGGTTGCGGTAGCAGCGCAGCCCCTCGCGCGGCAGCGTGGCGCAGGCGTCGGCGCCCTCGGGCACGCTGGCGCTCCAGCGGGTGGCCAGCGCCTGCCAGGCCGGGCCATCGCTGGCGGGCAGTGCGGCCAGAAACTGCTGCAGGTCGGACAAGGGCGCGCCCCCCCCCGGCGCCGCAGACGGCGTGGATGCGGCCGCTGTTGCTGCTGTTGCCGTTGTTGCCGCTGCAGCAGCACCCACCGCCAAGGCAGCACTGGCGGCTGTGGCCGGGGGCTGTGCACGCCCCCCCGCCGCCACCGCCGCGCTGGCAGGCGATGCAGGCGCCGTGGCCGCCACCGGCGCGCCCGCACCGCGCGGGGCCAGTGTGGGCCAGGCGCCCAGCGCCCAGCCACCCGCCGCCACCAGCGCAGCCCCCGCCACGGCGCCCAGACCCGCCACGGCCCAGCGGGGCAGCAAGGGCTGGCCCTGGCGCGCGGCGGCGGCCGAGGCCGGGGCATCGAACACCTCGCGCGCAGCGCGGTTCACGGTGGAGGCATTCACCTCGCGCACCCCGGCGGCGTAGGCGCCCAGCAGGGCCCGGTCGCACAGCAGGTTGATGCGCCGGGGCACGCCGCGCGACAGCGTGTGCACACGGGCGATGGCGCGCTGGCGGAACGGCATGGGCCCCTGCAGGCCCGCCACAGCCAGGCGGTGGGCGATGTACTGCTGGGTCTCGCGCGGGCTCAGCGCATCGAGGTGAAAGCGTGCAATCACGCGCTGCGCGAGCTGCTCCAGTGCGGGGCTGGCCACCATGGTGCGCAACTCGGGCTGGCCGATCAGGATGATCTGCAGCAGCTTGCGCTCGCTGGTCTCCAGGTTGGTGAGCAAGCGCAGCTGCTCCAGCACGTTGGCCGAGAGGTTTTGCGCCTCGTCGATGATGAGCACGGTGTTGCGCCCCGCCGCGTGCGCGGCCAGCAGCGAGGCGTTGAGCGGGTCGATGTAGTCCTTCACCGTCTCCACACCGCCCGGCACCATGGGCTTGTGCGGCACGCCGAACTCGTCGCAGATGGAGCGCAGCAGCTCCCGCACGGTGAGCTTGGGGTTGAAGATGTAGGCCACGTTGCAGTGCGCCGGGATCTGCTCCAGAAAACAGCGGCATACCGTGGTCTTGCCCGCGCCCACTTCGCCGGTCAGCAGTACAAAACCGCCGCCGGCATCCAGCCCATACAGCAGGTGGGCGAGGGCCTCGCGGTGGCGCTCGCTCATGAACAGGTAGCGCGGGTCCGGGGCGATGGAAAACGGGGGATGCTGGAGACCGAAAAACGGGGCGTACATGGCTTGGAGGATACCGCCCACCCGCAGGCAGGGTTTTACCCACCAAGGAGTTACCCCTAAATTGTCGTCGGCAAGACAAGATGGCGTCAAAGTGGGTCCTAGCATTCCCCCATCGCGCAAACACAAGCCTGCGCTCCCGGCTGTCACCGGGCCGACACCTTCTCACTTTCAGGAACCTGCAATGTTGACCACGTTCCCGCAACTGCTGCTCAAGCATGCCACCGAGCGCCCCACGGCCCCGGCCCTGCGCGAAAAAGAATATGGCATCTGGCAAACCCACAGCTGGGCCGACCTGGTGCGCCTGGTGGAACAGGTGGCCGCCGGCCTGCACCTGGCGGGCCTGCAGCGCCACGAGCACATGGTGGTGATCGGCGCCAACCGCCCCCGCCTGTACGCCACCATGCTGGCTGCCCAGTCGCTGGGCGCCATCCCCGTGCCGCTGTACCAGGATGCGGTGGCCGCCGAGTGCATCTTCCCGCTCAACAACGCCGAGGTGCGCTTTTGCATGGTCGAAGACCAGGAGCAGGTGGACAAGCTGCTCGAAATCCGCGAGCAATGCCCGCAGATTTCCAACATCTTCTTTGACGACCCGCGCGGCCTGCGCAACTACGCAGAGCCGGGCCTGGCCTCGCTCGATGCGCTGATCGAAGCCGGTGCCGCCCATGTCGCCAAGCACCCGCAGTGGTTCAAGAGCGAGGTGGCCAAGGCCCAGCCGGGCGATGTGGCTGCGATGTTTTTCACCTCGGGCACCACAGGCAACCCCAAGGGCGTGGTGCACACCCACAGCACCCTGCTGGACCGCGCGAGCGCAGGCGCCGAGTTCGACAAGCTCACCAGCAGCGAAGAGGTGCTGGCCTACCTGCCCCCGGCCTGGATCGGCCAGAACATCTTCAGCTACGCGCAGTGGCTGGCCTGCGGCTACGTGGTCAACTGCCCCGAGTCGGCCAGCACCGTGACCATCGACCTCAAGGAAGTCGGCCCCACGTATTACTTTGCGCCGCCGCGCATTTTTGAAGGCCTGCTCACCAGTGTGATGATCCGCATGGAAGACGCGGGCGCCATCAAGCGCAAGATGTTCCACGCCTGCATGGCCGTGGCCAAGCGCGTGGGCCCGGCGCTGATGGACGGCGAAGCCGTGGGCACCCTGGACCGCATCAAGTACGCGCTGGGCAACCTGCTGGTCTACGGCCCACTGCGCAACAACCTGGGCTTCAGCCGCGTGCGCGTGGCCTACACAGCGGGCGAGGCGATTGGCCCCGACCTGTTCACCTTCTACCGCTCCATCGGCATCAACCTCAAGCAGCTCTACGGCTCCACCGAGACCGCCGTGTTCGTCTGCCTGCAGCCCGATAACCAGGCACGCGCCGACACGGTGGGTGTGCCCATCCGGGGCGTGGAGATCAAGGTGGCCGACAACGGCGAGATCATGGTCAAGTCGGCCGGGCTGCTCAAGGAGTACTACAAGAACCCCAAGGCCACGGCCGAGGTGCTCACCGCCGATGGCTGGTACCACACCAGCGACGCGGGCTTCCTCGATGCGCACGGTCACCTCAAGATCATCGACCGCGTCAAGGACGTGGGCCGCATCAAGGGCGGCGCCAACGACGGCGCGATGTTTGCGCCCAAGTATGTGGAGAACAAGCTCAAGTTCTTCCCGCACATCAAGGAGGTGGTCGCGCTGGGCGACGGCCGCGAGAAGGTGTGCGTGATGGTCAACATCGACTTCGACGCCGTGGGCAACTGGGCCGAGCGCCGCAACCTGCCCTATGCGGGCTACACCGACCTGGCGCAAAAGCCCGACGTGTACGAGCTGATCCGCGAGTGCATCGAGAAGGTGAACGCAGACCTCGCGACCGACGCCCTGCTGGCGGGCAGCCAGGTGAGCCGCTTTCTGGTGCTGCACAAGGAGCTGGACGCCGACGACGGCGAACTCACGCGCACCAACAAGGTCCGCCGTGGCTTCATTGCCGAGAAATACGCGGTGCTGGTGGACGCGCTGTATGCGGGCCGCGCCGAGCAATACATCGAAACCCAGGTCAAGTTCGAAGACGGCCGCACGGGCAGCGTGAGCGCCACCCTGAAGCTGTCGGATACCAAAACGTATCCCAGCATGCGGAGGGCCGCATGATGGGATCGTTTCAGAGGAGGCTCACTTGCGCAGCAAGTTACGCCGGAACTAAGACCTACGCGCCCGTGAAGGCTGCCGCATGAAGCCCGCGCTCTACCCGCTGGAGAAGCCCCCCACCATGACCACCAAGAAGATCGGCGACGTCATCCTCGACGTCAAGAACATCAGCCTCCGGTTTGGCGGGGTGAAGGCACTCACCGACATCTCGTTCAACGTGAAGGAGCACGAGATCCGCGCCATCATCGGCCCGAACGGCGCGGGCAAAAGCTCCATGCTCAACTGCATCAACGGCGTGTATACGCCGCAGGACGGCTCCATCACCTTCCGGGGCAAGACGTTCTCGCACATGAACTCGCGCCAGGTGGCCGAGATGGGCGTGGCGCGCACGTTCCAGAACCTGGCGCTGTTCAAGGGCATGAGCGTGATCGACAACATCATGACCGGCCGCAACCTCAAGATCAAAAGCAACCTGTTCCTGCAGGCGCTGCGCCTGGGCCCCGCCGAGCGCGAGGAGATGGCCCACCGCGAGAAGGTCGAGCACATCATCGACTTTCTGGAGATCCAGGCGTTCCGCAAGACGCCCGTGGGCCAGCTGCCCTATGGCCTGCAAAAGCGCGTGGACCTGGGCCGGGCTCTCGCCATGGAGCCGCAGGTGCTGCTGCTCGATGAACCCATGGCGGGCATGAACGTGGAGGAAAAGCAGGACATGTGCCGCTTCATCCTGGACGTGAACGACGAGTTCGGCACCACCATCGTGCTCATCGAGCACGACATGGGCGTGGTGATGGACATCAGCGACCGCGTGGTGGTACTGGACTACGGCAAGAAGATCGGCGACGGCACGCCCGACGAGGTGCGCAACAACCAGGACGTGATCAGCGCCTACCTGGGCACATCGCACTGAAGCCCCCGAAAGCGCAGGAGACAACAACATGGGATTTTTTCTTGAAACACTGCTGGGCGGCCTCATGGCCGGCATGCTGTATTCGCTGGTGGCGCTGGGCTTTGTGCTGATCTACAAGGCCTCGGGCGTGTTCAACTTTGCGCAGGGCGCGATGGTGCTGTTTGCGGCACTGGCCATGGCACGCTTTGCCGAATGGATTCCGAAGTGGACGGGCCTGGACAACCAGATCGCCGCCAACCTGATCGCCTTTGTGCTCGCAGGCGCCGTGATGTTTGTGGTGGCCTGGGTGATCGAGCGCCTGGTGCTGCGCCACCTCGTGAACCAGGAAGGCGCCACGCTGCTCATGGCCACGCTGGGCATTGCCTACTTCATGGAAGGCCTGGGCCAGACCATCTTTGGTGGCGACATCTACAAGATCGACATCGGCATGCCCAAGGACCCGATGTTTGCGCTGGAGAGCATGTTCCAGGGCGGCATCCTGATCAACAAGGAAGACGTGATCGCCGCCGCGATTGCCGCCGCGCTGGTGGTGGCCCTGTCGCTGTTCTTCCAGAAAACCTCCACCGGCCGTGCGCTGCGCGCCGTGGCCGACGACCACCAGGCCGCGCAGTCCATCGGCATCCCGCTCAACCGCATCTGGGTGATC
Source organism: Acidovorax sp. GW101-3H11 (assembly GCF_001633105.1). Lineage (GTDB taxonomy): Bacteria > Pseudomonadota > Gammaproteobacteria > Burkholderiales > Burkholderiaceae_C > Acidovorax. Next base: position 234,107 of record NZ_LUKZ01000002.1, on the reverse strand, counting down.
GTGTGGTGCGTGGCCGGCGTGGTGGCCCTGGTGGCCGGGATGATCTGGGGCAGCAAGCTGGGCGTGCAGTTCTCGCTGGCCACGGTGGCGCTGCGCGCGCTGCCGGTGGTGATCCTGGGCGGCCTCACCTCGGTGCCCGGCGCCATCATCGGCGGGCTGATCATCGGTGTGGGCGAGAAGCTGTCGGAGGTGTACCTGGGCCCCTACGTGGGCGGGGGCATCGAGATCTGGTTCGCGTATGCACTGGCTCTGGTATTCCTGCTTTTCAGGCCTCAGGGGCTGTTTGGCGAGAAGATCATTGACCGCGTGTAAGCCATAACAACAAGAACACAGGAGATTTCACATGCTCTACCGCGAAAACGGCCAGTTCAAGACCAGCTACCGCGCCGACCAGCAGATCTTCCCGATCGCACAGGACCGCATCGCCATCGCCCTGCTGCTGGCCGTCGCCTTTGTGGCGGTGCCCATGCTCGCCAGCGACTACTTCTTCCGCGCCATCCTGATCCCGTTCGTGATCATGTCGCTGGCGGCCCTGGGGGTGAACGTCCTCGTGGGCTACTGCGGCCAGATCTCGCTGGGCTCGGGTGCCTTCATGGCCGTGGGGGCCTACGGTGCCTACAACTTCTTTGTGCGGCTGCCCGGCCTGCCACTGATCCCCGCACTGATCCTGGGCGGCCTGTGCGCCACGTTCTTCGGCATCCTGTTCGGGCTGCCCAGCCTGCGGGTGAAGGGGCTGTACCTGGCGGTGGCCACGCTGGCCGCGCAGTTCTTCAGCGACTGGATGTTCCTGCGCATTCGCTGGTTCACGCTCGACACCCCCTCGGGCTCGGTGTCGGTGTCCAACCTGCAGGTGTTCGGCATGCCGATCGAAAGCGCCACCTCCAAGTACCTGTTCTGCCTGGCGATCCTGGTGGTCATGGCACTGATGGCCAAGAACCTGGTGCGCGGCGCCATTGGCCGCGAGTGGATGGCCATCCGCGACATGGACGTGGCCGCCTCGGTGATCGGCATCCGCCCCATGTACGCCAAGCTCAGCGCATTTGCCGTCAGCTCCTTCATCATCGGCGTGGCCGGTGGCCTGTGGGCCTTTGTGTACCTGGGCGCCTGGGAGCCCGGCGCGTTCTCGGTGGACATGTCGTTCCGCCTGCTGTTCATGGTGATCATCGGCGGCATGGGCTCCATCATGGGCAGCTTCTTTGGCGCGGCCTTCATCGTGGTGCTGCCCATTGCGCTCAACCAGTTCCTGCCGCTTTTTCTGGGGCTGTTCGGCATCAGCATCTCCACCGCCGGTGTCTCGCACGCCGAGCTGATGATCTTTGGCGGCCTGATCGTGTGGTTCCTCATTGTGGAGCCGCATGGCCTGGCCAAGCTGTGGTCGATGGGCAAGCAGAAGCTGCGCCTGTGGCCCTTCCCGCATTGAGCGGCTGCCCCGACTTTTTCCATATCCACCAAGAGGCTTGCTCGATAACACCGATGCGTTCTGCAGCGATTGTTGTTTGACTGAAGGCCCATGTGATTTCGCAGTGCTTCAACCACTTTATTGACAGGAGACAACCATGAAGCTTCGTACCCTGGTTCTGGCCGTGGCCGCTGTGGCCGCCGGTGCATCGGTCGTATCGACCAGCGCCTTCGCGCAGGCCAAAGAACAGTTCATCCCGGTGCTGTCGTACCGCACGGGCCCCTACGGCCCGAACGGCGCACCCTGGGCCAATGGCTACGTGGATTACCTCAAGCTGGTGAATGCCCGGGGCGGCATCAACGGCGTGAAGCTCTCGTTTGAAGAATGTGAGACCGGCTACGACACGGCCCGCAGCGTGGAGTGCTACGAACGCCTCAAGGGCAAGGGTGCGTCGTTCGTGCAGCCCCTGTCCACGGGCGCCACGTTTGCCATCACCGAGAAGGCCCCAGCCGACAAGATTCCGGTGGTGACCATTGGCTATGGCCGCTCGGAGAGCGCGGACGGCAGCGTGTTCAAGTGGAACTTCCCGATTGCAGGCACCTACTGGGTGGCGGCCGATGCCATCCTGCAGGCCATCGGCAAGAAGGAAGGCGGCCTGGACAAGCTCAAGGGCAAGAAGATCGCTCTGGTCTACCACGACAGCCCCTACGGCAAGGAGCCCATCCCGCTGATGCAAGAGCGCGCCAAGATGCACGGCTTTGACCTGCAGCTGCTGCCCGTGACGGCACCCGGCGTGGAGCAAAAGGCCACCTGGCTGCAGATCCGCCAGGCCCGTCCCGACTACGTGGCACTGTGGGGCTGGGGCGTGATGAACTCCACAGCCATCAAGGAAGCACAGGCCACCGGCTACCCGCGCGAGAAGATGTACGGCGTGTGGTGGGCCGGTGCCGAGCCCGACGTGAAGGACGTGGCCGACGGCGCCAAGGGCTACAACGCTGTGACCATGCAGCACGGCGCCGAACCCCAGTCCAAGCTGGTCAAGGACGTGCTGGCCCAGCTGCACGACAAGGGCCAGGGCACAGGCCCCAAGGACGAAGTGGGCCAGGTGCTGTACATGCGCGGCGCCATGAGCGCGATGCTGGGCGTGGAAGGCATTCGCGCTGCCCAGGACCGCTTCGGCAAGGGCAAGGTCATGAGCGGCGAGCAAGTGCGCTGGGGCCTGGAAAACCTGAACCTCACCCAGCCCAAGCTGGATGCGCTGGGCTTTGCGGGCGTGATGCGCCCCATCAGCACCTCGTGCACCGACCACATGGGCGCCGCCTGGGCCCGCATCCACACCTGGGATGGCAAGGCCTGGAAGTTCACATCCGACTGGCTGCAGGCTGACGAGCAGATCATCAAGCCGCTGGTGAAGGCGACGGCGGCGAAGTACGCAGCCGAGAAGAAGCTGACGCCGCGTACGCCGGAAGACTGCCAGTCTTGAGGTCATCCCCCTGAGGCGCTAACGCGCCTTCCCCCTTCTCTCGGCTTCGCCGGGAAGGGGGACGCCACCAGCGCGGCGGGGCGGCCCTTGCGCGGTGGCACTGGCATTGGGCTGCGACAGTGTTTGCGGCCTGTGATTTGTGGTTGCTCCTTGTGGGGCAGCCGCCAATCCAAAGAGTTGCCTTTGCAGCAGCTTTTTGGATTGGCACAGCGAAGGCAACACCATGGACTCAAAAAACATTGTTCTCAACGTCAACGGCATCGAGGTCATCTACAACCACGTGATCCTGGTGCTCAAGGGCGTGTCACTGCAGGTGCCGCAGGGCTCCATCGTGGCCATCCTGGGGGGCAACGGCGCGGGCAAGACGACCACGCTGCGCGCGATCTCGAACCTGCTACAGGGCGAGCGGGGCGCGGTCACCAAGGGTTCCATCGAGCTGCGCGGCGAGCGCATCGAAAACCTCTCGCCCGCCGACCTGGTGCAGCGCGGCGTGGTGCAGGTGATGGAGGGGCGGCACTGTTTTGCCCACCTGACCATTGAAGAAAACCTGATGACGGGCAGCTACACCCGCACCAGCAAGGCCGAGATCGCGGCCAACCTGGAGAAGGTCTACAACTACTTCCCGCGCCTGAAGACACGCCGCACCTCGCAGGCGGCGTACACATCGGGCGGCGAGCAGCAAATGTGCGCCATTGGCCGCGCGTTGATGGCCAACCCCAGCATGGTGCTGCTCGACGAGCCCTCGATGGGCCTTGCGCCGCAGATCGTGGAGGAGGTGTTCAACATCGTGAAGGACCTGAACACCAAGGAGAAGGTCACCTTCTTGCTGGCCGAGCAGAACACCAACATGGCGCTGAAGTATTCGGACTACGGCTACATCATGGAAAGCGGCCGTGTGGTGATGGACGGTGCCGCGAGCGACCTGGCCAACAACGAGGACGTGAAGGAGTTCTACCTGGGCGTGGGCGGCGGCGAGCGCAAGAGCTTCAAGGATGTGAAGAGCTACAAGCGGCGCAAGCGCTGGCTTGCTTAAGGTGCCCCTGAGGCGCTGGCGCGCCTTCCCCCTCAGGGGGACGCACCCAGTGGCCTGGCAGAGCCAGTTCCACGGGTGCGCTGAGATGGCGGCTGTGGCGGTTTTGGCGATAGCGCTACCCAGGTACCTAGAAATACAAAGTCACTCCTATTTTGATAGCCAATCGCGCTTGATGGACAGGCGCATAAGGCTTATTTCATTCATAACCACCGCATAGGAACCCATGGCATGAGCACGTTTTACGACGCCCTGGAAACCCGCAATCCGTCCGAGCGCGAGGCCGCCTTGCTGGCCGCGCTGCCCGCCCAGGTGGCACATGCCCAGAAGGCATCCCCCGCGTTTGCCAGCATCCTGGCCGGAGTGGACGCGTCGTCCGTCACCAGCCGCGCGGCGCTGGCGCGGCTGCCCGTCACGCGCAAGTACGAGCTGCTGGAGCGCCAGCAGGCCGGCCGCGCCACCAATGTGTTTGGCGGCTTCAGCGCGCTGGGCTTTGGCCCCGGCATGACGCGCGTGTTTGCCAGCCCCGGCACCATCTACGAGCCCGAGGGCACGCGGCCCGACTACTGGCGCATGGCGCGGGCCATCCACGCCGCAGGCTTTCGCGGCGGCGAGTTGATCCACAACAGCTTCAGCTACCACTTCGTGCCAGCAGGCTCGATGATGGAAACCGGCGCCCATGCACTGGGCTGCACCGTATTCCCGGGCGGCACGGGCCAGACCGAGCAGCAGGTGCAGGCCATGGCGGAGCTCAAGCCTGCGGGCTACATCGGCACGCCGAGCTTTCTGAAAATCATTGTCGAGAAGGCCGCCGAGCTGGGCGTGGCGCTGCCCAGCGTGACCAAGGCCATGGTGTCGGGCGAAGCCTTTCCGCCCAGCCTGCGCGACTGGTTTGCCGAGCGGGGCATTGCGGGCTACCAGTGCTACGCCACCGCCGACCTGGGCCTGATTGCCTACGAAACCTCGGCCCGTGAGGGCCTGGTGCTGGACGAAGGCGTGATCGTCGAAATCGTGCGCCCCGGGACCGGCGACCCCGTGCCCGAGGGCGAGGTGGGCGAACTGGTGGTAACCACGCTCAACCCCGACTACCCGCTGATCCGCTTTGGCACCGGCGACCTCTCGGCCGTGCTGCCTGGCCCTTGCCCCACCGGCCGCACCAACACCCGCATCAAGGGCTGGATGGGCCGGGCCGACCAGACCACCAAGGTGCGCGGCATGTTTGTGCACCCCGGGCAGATCGCCACGATTGCGCGGCGCTTTCCGCAGGTGCTGCGCGCGCGCCTGGTGGTCAGCGGCGAAATGGCCAACGACCAGATGGTGCTGCAGGTCGAAACTACCGAGACCGCCGAGGGCCTGGCCCACCAGCTGGGCGACGCCATCCGCGAAGTGACCAAGCTGCGCGGCGACGTGCAGATGGTGGCCCCGGGCACGCTGCCCAACGACGGCAAGGTGATCGAGGACGCGCGGAGTTATCGGTAACCTGGGCCGCTTGCGGCGCCGTCCCCCTGGGGGACACCACCCGCGGCCTGGCAAAGCCAGTTCCACGGTGGCTCTGGCGTTGGCGGGTGCCGGTTTCAAGGGCCCGCTGCGGGTTTTGGCGCCGGGGGAAGCGGGTTTGCGGCAGCGCAAGACATGCCCATCTGGCGCGCCGGGGAACCGCAGTGTTTACCCTAACAATCGCTATTTTATTGATAGCAAACAAGTCAATACAGAAAGGCACAACAGGCCTCTTGCGCTTGAAAACCATGTCACCAGTGTGCTACGTACTATCCGCAATGTTTCCGCAAATCCCCCTCGCTATCATGGCCCGTCATTTACAGGAGAGACCATGAAAAAGATGCTGAAACTCGCACTGATTGCTGCCGCCGCAGCCGCTGCCTTTGGCGCCAGTGCCCAAGAGTTCCCCGCCAAGGACAAGACCGTCACCATCGTGGTGCCCTTTGCCGCCGGTGGCCCGACCGACCGCGTGGCCCGTGACCTGGCCGAAGCACTGCGCAAGCCCCTGGGCGCCACCGTGGTGGTAGACAACACCGCCGGTGCAGGCAGTTCCATCGGCGCCGCCCGCGTGGCCCGCGCCACCCCCGATGGCTACACGCTGCTGCTCAACCACATTGGCATGTCCACCATGCCTGCGCTGTACCGCAAGCTCTCGTTCAGCGTGCCCAACGACTTTGAATACCTGGGCATGGTCAACGAAGTGCCCATGACGCTGATCGCGCGCCCCACCATGCCCGCGAACAACTTCAAGGAACTCACGGCCTGGATCCAGCAGAACAAGGGCAAGATCAACCTGGGTAATGCGGGCCTGGGCGCTGCGTCGCACCTGTGCGGCCTGATGTTCCAGAGCGCCATGCAGGTGGACATGACCGCCGTGCCCTACAAGGGCACCGCACCCGCCATCACCGACCTGATCGGCGGCCAGATCGACCTGCTGTGCGACCAGACCACCAACACCACGTCGCAGATCGAAGGCAAGAAGGTCAAGGCCTACGCCGTGACCACCGCCAAGCGCCTGACCACGCCCGCGCTGAAGGACCTGCCCACGCTGGCGGAGTCGGGCCTGAAGGACTTCAACGTGAGCATCTGGCACGGCCTGTACGCGCCCAAGGGCACGCCTGCCGATGTGCAGAAGAAGATCAACGAAGCCCTCAAGACCGCTCTGAAGGACCCCGAGTTCATCAAGAAGCAGGAAGCCCTGGGCGCCGTGGTCGTGACCGACAAGCGCGTGGACGGCCCTGAGCACAAGAAGTTTGTGGCCGCCGAAATCGACAAATGGGGCGCCGTGATCAAGGCTGCCGGCACCTACGCCGACTGACCCGGCAACATCGCTGCCCACCCGGGCGGTGCGGCATCACTCCACCGCCCGCCCCCAAGCCACCGCGCCACATGGCCCGGTGGCTTTCTTTTTTTGACGCACCATTGCGCCACCCCGATTGGCCCACCACGGCGACACGCGCGGCAACCTGCAAGGCCGCGACACCTTCGGGTAATCCCATCTGCCCGGGCCGCGCGCACCCGCGTAGAACAGAGGGCAGATACGCCGAACAAGCACAGGCAGCGGCGCAGGCTTCCACCGGTTTCAACGAGGAATGGTTTCCATGGCACAAGCACACGACTTCCGCACCCCGGCGCGCTCCAGCGCACAGATCCAGGCCCGCGCCCATGCGCGCAGCCGCCGAAAGGCCGTGGCCCTGGCCTTCACCCTGAGCGCGCTGGGCGCACTGGCCGTGGCCGCCGCCGGTGCGCTGCTCGCACCGGGCACGGCCCATGCCCAGGCGGCCGCCCCTGCGGGTGCGGGCTGGCCCACCAAGCCCGTGCGCATCGTCGTGCCATTCGCCCCCGGTGGCACCACCGACATCCTGGCGCGCGCCATGGCGCCGGAGCTGTCCAAGGCGTTTGGCCAGCAGTTCATCGTGGACAACCGCGCAGGTGCTGGCGGCAATGTGGGCGCCGAAATGGTGGCCAAGTCACCCGGCGACGGCTACACCCTGCTCATGGGCACGGTGGGCACGCACGGCATCAACCGCGCGCTGTATGCCAAGCTTCCCTACGACCCCATCAAGGACTTCGTGCCCATCACCCTGGTGGCCGCCGTGCCCAACGTGATGGTGATGAACACTGACAAGGCCAAGGCCCTGGGCGTGACCAACGTGCAGGACTTCATCCGCGTGGCCAAGGCCAGCCCCGGCAAGATGAACATGGCATCGAGCGGCAACGGCACCTCCATCCACCTGGCAGGCGAGCTGTTCAAGAGCATGACGGGCACCTTCATGCTGCACCTGCCCTACCGGGGCTCGGGCCCGGCGCTGCTGGACATGGTGGCGGGCAATGCCGATGTGATGTTCGACAACCTGCCCTCGTCCATGGCGCAGATCAAGGCGGGCAAGCTCACGGCGCTGGCGGTGACCAGCTCCGAGCGCTCCAGCGCCCTGCCCGATGTGCCCACGGTGGAGCAGGCTGGCGGCCCCACGCTCAAGGGTTATGAGGCCAGCTCCTGGTTCGGCCTGCTGGCCCCGGCGGGCACACCGCCCGACATCGTGAACCGCATCCAGCAGGAGGTCGCCAAGTCCCTGGCCACACCGGCCATGAAGGAACGGCTGCTGGCCCAGGGCGCCATCCCCGGCGGCAACACCCCGGCCGACTTTGCAAAACACATCGACAACGAACACCGGAAATGGGCGCAGGTGGTAAAGACCTCGGGCGCCAAGGTGGACTGATACAGACAGGGGGCACGGCCCCGTCAGGGTGCGCGATCAGCCTGCAGGCAGCACAGAGGGCCCCAGGCGCCTTGCCCCAGTGGCGAACGATGCCCGCTGGATGCACCCATCCACCACCTCGTAAACACACAACATCTCCACCGTGCCCAGGCCCTCGGGGAAGTTGCGGGTGATCAGCTCGCAATCCACCACCATGGCACCCACCACGGTGCGCGACAGCAGGCGCGCATGCAGGTCGGGCTCGGCAAACCGGGCCAGAAACCGCTCGCGCATCTGCGCATGGCCTTGCGCCAGGCGCTCACCGTGCAGCACGTACTGCTCGGCATCGGGGGCGTAGGTCGCCAGCAGGGGTAATCTCACTTTCGGTGCAGAACACCCGGTTAGGAGTTCCGGGTAAACCCTAGCCCTTTGTTTACAAAGCTCATGTTGTCTACCCTCCTGATTTTTTTCAAAAAAGGCTTTGAAGACGCGCTGCAAGTTGCGAACCGGTAGCCTGCGTTAGCCCCGTTCGGCCATCGACCAAAAACAGCGACTTGCAAAACGGTCGATAGAGCCACGATCGGTCATCCACGGCCACCCAGTTGCAATGTGGGAGTTTGTTGGCCCAAAGCCAGGCATGACACTCCGCCTCCCGGTCGTACCCCACCAGCGTATTCGGGACGTTCACCAGTTCGCAATATCTGGGAGTGACGCCATCGATCAAGGCGGTAATGTCCAGAGAGAACCTCTGCAGTAGATCCTCAAAGGATTTTTCCAGGCGCCAAGTGCTGGTGATCACAACTTGGCACGCGGGTACATGCCGTAGCGCATCTTCCAGGATCGGCAAGCAGCAAAAATGCTTGGACGCGTGGCAATGCTCCGGGTGCAAGACCCCATCAAAATCCAGAAAGAGTATGGACACAGCGCTACTTCAGAAACAGATTTCCAACAAGGATGAAATTTCTACCGAGTTAGCGAACAAGTGAGACTAGTTGGTCGTGGTCTTTTTAGTCTCATTAGGCGGAAATCGGGAGGATGTCTTCCCGAAAGAGTGTCCCTCCCCAAGCCGACTTTGGTCGGGCGCTGCGGCAATTGCGCACCGCACAAGGCTTGGTTCAGGAGGACATGCTGCTGGCGACGAGCCGCCGACACATCAGCCGTATCGAGCAGGGTCATCAAGTTCCCAGCATCCGCACCATTGAGGTGTTGGCCGAGCAGATGCAGATCCATCCTCTGACCTTGATTGCTGCCGCGTACTGCCCGGACCTGGACACAACTTTGGTCAATGAACTCCTCAAGACCGTCAAAGCGGACTTCAAGGGCGTCATTTCAGACTAGGCGTGGCATTCCGAGTCGACCTGTTCCTTGGCTTGCTGGACAAGCATTTGAAGTCCCTGTACAAGCCCGGCGCCAATGGGCGTGGCATCTTGGCGTTGCAGCATCCGATTGACGATCTCCCGATCCACGGCAGTGCTGAGTAAGCACAGTGCTTCCTGCAGAGTTTCCAGCCCCACTTCCAAGCTGTCTCCTGAACGTTTCGCTCCCGCCTTGGTCAGAAGCAACAGGGCGAGCGGTAAGGCTGCACTAGCGGGATCGTGATCCCCGCTCCAATCCGAGCCAGACAGAAGGTCTCGGAGCTGGTCTGACATCAACAAAAGGTGGTTGTCATCCAGCGCATCCGGCAGGATGGCTTCCCAACCCCGTGACGTGATCAGGCGCATCATGTCCTGTGCTCCAAATTTTCCTAGGGTCGCTTTTTCCAAACGCAGCATCATTCTTCATTCAAGTTAATATGAGACCAATTGGTCCCGTTCGAGACCGTGGCGTGCGAAGATAGCTGAATGGAATGCCATTTTTGTTTTCCAAGTGTGCCTCTCTCCCAATGGAAATAAACCGGTTGCCCAGATCTGCTTAAAGAGGCAACCAGTCTGTTGCCTCATGCGTTTGCCCCCTTGAAAAACCGCCTGGATCTCACCCGCTTGGCCGAACTTGACCGGCAGTTTTGCGATTTCGCGAAGCTGCAGCGGAATGCCACGCCCAGGTGTGGCTGGGCAAAGACGGTAAGATTGGCCTTGGGCATGAGCTCCAAAGCGCTAGGTGAGCGTTTGGGCATGACGGCACAGGGAGTCCGCAAACTGGAGCAGGCCGAGGCCAACGGCACTATCACGCTGAATACGCTTGCACGTTTGGCTCATGGCCTGGACTGTGAAGTGCACTACATGTTTGTTCCCCGGACCAGTTTGGTGGAGCAGGTGCTCAACCGTACTCAAGAGATCGCTGGAATTCCGTTGCCGTCCACGTTGATGGGGGCGGAGGCGCTGACAGATGCAGAAACGCTGATGGCCCTTACCAGCGCACTGGTAAAAGTGAGTAAGCGGGGCCTTTGGTGAGTCAGCGCAGGTTCTCCTCCCGATACAACCCTGCGATGAGTTTGAACATCGTTGCTATCATCAGCGCAAAGCAAGCCCCCGGTGCGACCTCTGCGAAAGCATGCCCCCGGGGGCGACGTTTTTCTGAGAGGTACTTTGATGAAATCTCTCTCCGAAGCTCGCGACAGCTCTTGAGAGATCCCCTCGCCGTGGAATTGCACTGCACAGCTCAAGCGGCCCGGAAGGCGAAGCCCGTCATCGCAATCACGGTGAAGCACGCTCCTCCTTTCGTCACCGCAAGGGAATGGGCGCGCCTGGGCGATGCCACCAAAAATCCGACGCTCCGGCGACGCCGCTACGCCATTGTTAGCGGGACTGATCGGTAAATCATGGCCGCAGATTCTGCCCTCATCGCCCTGGAAGACCACATCGCTATTCTCACTATGCTTGTGCAGCGCATGGTTGACGAGTGTGGCGACCCAACTGGTTTCGACGCAAAGGACTGGCTTCATCACTGGCTAGTGGGGGCGGTCCCGGCATTGGGCGATCGAAGGCCTCTCGATGTACTCAAAGAGCCCGGCGGCCTTGAGGTGGTGCGGAGCTTGCTCATGCGTGTCCAGTCTGGTGCGTTCTCGTAGGACTACGCACGTGGTTGGCGAGTTCTGAATCCGCCCTGGCCCTGCCGTCGTCCTTGGCTAAATCGCCACCCAGCGCAATCCCAACATATGGCTATGTCCTCTGGCCAAAATTCCCCATATCTCCATGCGTCCACTCCACGCAGCGCGGACGTCGTCCTGTACCTCGATCTCGATGGTGTTGTTCACCATGAAAAAGTGCTCTGGCATCCCCGCAGGGGCATCTACATGAGCCCGTATGAGGCTGCAGGACATTCGCTGTTCGAATGGGTTCCAATCCTGGAGTCAGTGCTTCAACCCCACCCGGCAGTCGCCCTGGTACTGAGTAGCACCTGGTGCATCCGTCCCGGATACAGCGCGACACTCAAACGCCTTCCGGCCTCATTGCGTGCCCGGTTTATTGGTGGGACGTACCACAGGCGTGTCCATGGCGTGGATCCGTGGAATCTAATCTGTCCATGTTTCGCACCACGCCCCGGGGCGTGCAAGTTCAAGAAGACGCTCAGCGTAGAAAACCCCAGCAGTGGATAGCGCTCGATGACGATCTGGAAGATTGGCCTGACTCCTGTCGGCAAAACCTGGTCGCATGCGAGGGAACTACGGGCTTGTCCAACCCCGAGGTACAACACGAACTGAGGGAAAAATTGCGCAGCTGTCATGTGGCCTTGTCGGCCAGAACCCCATAGCAGCTCGCGGGGTACGGTGGACTTAACAACGGTCCAACTATCGAATCTTCATTCGAGAAAACCCCCGCCGCAAGTGTCTTGGATGCAAGGTTAGACGCATCCTGAATGTACATTTTGACGAGCCCTCAATGTACATTTGGACGGTAAACGCACCACCGCTTTCCCATGCATAGTCCGACCATCCCGTTTCGCCTAGTCTCCACTCAGCGCGAAGAGCAATTGGCTCAATTCAACGCCAGGAAAGAAATTGCTTGGTTTGGGTTTAGGGGGGCGTTCGAAGAGCCAGGCTTGGCGATCATCAATTTCACCAAAATCGAATCTGGCCTTCAGGGAGGTGGAGGAACCTCCGCAATCAATGGCGGCGTTATCGCCGCAGGTTTTGATGCGGCCTTCGTGCTTGCCGGTCTGGGTCACTACGATTCCAAGGTCGTCGTCACCCTGGAGTTGTCGGTCAAATTTTTGTCCCTTGCACTTGTCAACGAGTCGCTTGCATTCCAAGCGCATGTGGTTCGATCTGCTAAAAACTTCTCGTTCGCCGAGGGATTTCTCTCTCAGGCAGGTACAGGGCCAGCCCAGCATTTGGCAATTGCCACCGCCATGGTGGCGCCTGCGCGCTAGGCACACGGCGTGAAGGCGCAAGGCGCCAAAGGTGTCCTTCCCCTCGGCTGAGATGGAGATTTTCGACGATCGTTCACCCAAGGCGCGAGCGTTCTAGCTCGTAGAGACACCACCAGCACTGGGTTCGTTTGCTGCTTTCCGGTCTTCTATGCGATTGAATTCCGTGAGACCTTGACCTTCCCACCGTGGCAAGGTTCATAGTCAAAACGTGAATCAACCAAAGGAGGCTCACATGGTCCATTTCAATGTTCTTGATATGACGTGCGGCGGTTGTGCTCAGCGTATTCGTCGAGCAATAGCTCAGGCCCAACTGCCAGCAGGCGTCGAAGTAGAAATCGATGTGGCCGCGCGGCAGGTCCGCGTTCCTGGGCAAGCCGAAGACGACACTGTAGAGCTTGTTCGCTCTGCAATTGAGCGTGCCGGATACAAAGCAGACGCCGTGGTGGCGACTTCATCGCGCCGAACAACCGGTGGCTGCTGCTGTTCGTCTCGGTCCACAACCTCTGTTGATGTGAATCAAGGTGCTGCGAACCGTACGTCGTCATGCTGCAGTTGAACCAACAAGGAGACCATCATGCGTCTGAATATCGTCGCTGGGCTGTTGACAACCCTTTTCGTGGCGGGCTGTGCCGTCGCGCAATCTCCAAAACCTGCGGACGAACACGCAGGCCACCACCCCGGTGATGCGCAGAGCGGTGGCGTAACCACCCAGTCTGCCCCGGCAGCTACCACCCCGCCGACACCGGACGCCTTTGATCGTCAGATGACGGCGATGCAGGAAATGCACAAAAAAATGCAGGCGGCCAAGACTCCCGCCGAACGTTCTGCGCTGATGGATGAACACATGAAGCTCATGCAGTCCGGTATGACCATGATGGGTGCAGGTAATTCTGGTGGCATGGGTATGGGGATGATGCAGCAAGGGGCGCAGGCCAAACCTGCCGCACCTGCAGCATCTGGAAACTCGGGCATGGGAGGCGGCATGATGGGCATGCACGCTCAAATGGAGCGCCGCATGGCCATGATGGAACAAATGATGCAAATGATGGTGGACCGCCAGGCGGCCATGCCATCCAGGTAGCCTCCCCCGCGAGCGTCCTGAGGGGCGCTCGCCACAAAATCTCATTGAGATTCTGTAAACCACCTTCCTGAATCGACCAGCGCAAGGCGCGTTCCCCCTGAGCCCGTTACTGCCGCCCGCAAGCACTACGCATTTCAGAAGTGGGAATGTGTTCGGTTCCTTTGCATCCATGCTTGATCGATAGCTCAATTGGGTGCCATTGATGGCGGCGACGGTGCTCTTATCGGATCTTCAGTTTTCAGCGATAGCGACAGGGGGGGCGCCGCTGACCTGGTACCCACCCGTCGAAGTCAGACCCCACCTGGCTCGCCGAAACATTGACGGCCAGCCGGAACGGTTGCCATGCCAGCGCCTGCCAGTCGCGCATCTGACGGCAGGCTGCGCCCAGCACCCAAGCACCGATTTCATGCATCAGGCCAGACGATTCGGTCACGGGCAGGAACTGGCCCGGCGGCAACAGTCCGAGCATCGGGTGACGCCAGCGCAACAGGGCTTCCGCGCCGACAATCTGGTCACTACGCAAATCGACAATCGGCTGGTAGTGCAGATCAAGCTGACCGCCCGCAACCGCAACCGCAACCGCAACCGCAACCGCCAGCGCCAGCGCCAGCGCCAGTTGCGCCACCGTCCATTCAATGGGTTGGGAAGCGCTCATGATCGCCCCCTGAAGGCCCGCAGCAGCCGCGTCACAGACAGGACAAACAAACCGGTCAGCGTGAGGGCTGCAATACCCCAATACTCCCCGATGAACGCGCCGGCCGTTGTTCCCGCGAGCACAATGGCGAGAATCGGCAAATGGCAGGGACAGGTGAGCACGGCCAGCGTGCCCCACAGGTAGCCGGTGAACGGCTTGTGTGTCTCGGTCGGCAAGCGCTCGGGGCTGTTCATGGCAGACTCTCCGCGTGCTGGGCCGGCTCGGTCGGCAGGGTGGCCAACTGCACTTCCAGATCGGCCAGCGCTTCGCGCCGACGTTCGACGAACTGGCGCAGCACGGCAAGCTGCGTGGCCGCTTCGTTGGCGTCCGCAGCATCCAGCGCCCGATACAGCCGCGTCAGTGCGTCCAGGCTAATGCCCGCCTCGAAGGCGGCCCGCACGAAGCACAGGCGTTGCAAGGCGGCGTCATCGAACGCCTGGGGTGCACGCCACCGGCCGCAGCAGTCCGCGCAGCAGGTAGTCGCGCACGATATGCACGCTCACCCCGGCATCAAGGGCCAGCCGGGACACTGTGTAGGCGTTCATTGAACACCTCCTTTTTCCCTCATCCGGCGCAGCAGGAAAGCTGCTTCACGTCCTTGCTGAACGTCTGCGCCGCGAGCTTCAAGCCCTCGACCATCGTCAGGTAGGGGAACAACTGGTCGGCCAGTTCCTGCACCGTCATGCGGTTGCGAATTGCGAGAACAGCCGTCTGGATCAGTTCGCCTGCTTCCGGGGCCACCGCCTGCACACCGATGAGCCTTCCGCTACCTTCCTCAATGACCAGCTTGATAAAGCCGCGTGTGTCGAAATTGGCAAGCGCACGCGGCACGTTGTCCAAGGTCAGGGTGCGACTGTCGGTCTCGATCCCGTCGTGATGCGCTTCCGCTTCGCTGTAGCCCACGGTCGCCACTTGCGGATCGGTGAACACCACGGCCGGCATCGCGGTCAAGTCGAGGGCCGCATCTCCGCCCGTCATGTTGATCGCGGCACGGGTGCCGGCCGCTGCCGCCACATAGACGAACTGCGGCTGGTCAGCGCAGTCGCCAGCCGCATAAATGTGCGGCGTGCTGGTGCGCATGCCCTTGTCGATGACGATGGCCCCTTGCGCATTGACGGTGACCCCCGCCGCGTCCAGTGCCAGGCTGCGCGTGTTCGGTGTCCGTCCGGTAGCGACCAGCAGCTTGTCGGCGCGTATTTCACCGTGCCCCGTGGTCAGCACGAATTCGCGGTTCACATGCGCGACCTGGCTGGCTTGCGTGTGTTCCAACACCGTGATCCCTTCGGCACGGAAAGCGTCGGTAACGGCCTCGCCGATGGCCGGGTCTTCGCGGAAGAACAGCGTTCTGCGCGCCAGGATCGTGACCTGGCTGCCCAGCCGGGCAAAGGCTTGCGCCAGTTCCAGCGCCACCACCGACGAGCCGATCACGGCCAGGCGTTCGGGAACGGTCTCGCTGACCAGCGCCTCGGTCGACGTCCAGTACGGTGACTCTTTCAGGCCCGGAATCGGCGGCACGGCCGGACTGGCACCCGTGGCGACCAGGCAGCGGTCGAACATCACGACGCGCTCACCACCCTCGTTCAAACGGACGACAACGCTCTGGTCGTCCTTGAAACGAGCTTCACCATGCAGAACGGTGATGGCTGAATTGCTGTCCAGGATGCCTTCGTACTTGGCATGGCGGAGTTCATCGACGAGGGCCTGCTGCTGGGCCAGTAGTTTGCTGCGATCAATCGCAGGCACAGTCGCGGTGATACCGCCGTCGAATGGGCTTTCCCGGCGTAAATGGGCGATGTGAGCGGCGCGGATCATGATCTTGGACGGCACACAACCGATATTGACGCAGGTGCCGCCGATGGTGCCGCGCTCGATCAGCGTGACGTGCGCGCCTTGCTCGACGGCCTTCAGCGCCGCGGCCATCGCGGCTCCACCGCTGCCGATCACCGCGATCTGCAACTGGTGTTCACCGTCACTGCGCTCATCAGCGGCCCCCATCCAGCCGCTCACCTTGTCGAGCAGCCCGGTGCAGTTGTCCGTCGGTGGCGCATCGGCGAGCGTTGCTTTGTAGCCCAGTCCGACCACGGCGGCAGTCAGCGCATCCGGTGACGTGCCCGCCTCGGTGGCGAGTTGCGCTGTGCCCTTCGGATAGGACACCAGCGCCGACTGCACGCCGGGCACTTTTTCCAGCGCTTCCTTGACGTGCGCCGCGCACGAGTCGCAGGTCATGCCGGTGATTTTTAGATGGGTCATGCAACAGATCCTTTATCGTTTGTGGCGCCAGGCAATGACGTCAAATGTGCTGCGGTGCCGTTTTCAGTGACTCACTGCTTGACGCTGGACGGATAGCCCGCGTCCCCGGTGGCCTTGGTCAGCTTCTGCACGCTGGTCTTGGCATCATCGAAGGTGACGACGGCTTCGCGCGTCTCGAAGGTCACATCAACTTTGCTGACGCCTTCGACCTTGGAAATCGCCTTCTTGACGGTGATCGGGCAAGCGGAGCAAGTCATGCCCGGTACGGACAGCGTGACGGTCTGGGTGGCGGCCCACACGGGGGCAACAACGGCAACGAGGGCGAGGGAGGCAAACAGTTTTTTCATAGTGAACTCCTGTGATTAATAGAAAAATGGCATGACGTAGGGAAATCCGAGCGCGACCAGAACCAGCGCGGCCACGACCCAGAAAATGAGCTTGTAAGTAGCGCGCACTTGGGGAATCGCGCAGACCTCACCCAGTTTGCAGGCTTGCGCCGGGCGGTAGATGCGCCGCCAGGCGAAGAAAAGCGCCACCAGCGCCACGCCGATAAAGATGGGGCGATAGGGTTCCAACACCGTCAAGTTGCCGATCCAAGCGCCGCTGAACCCCAAGGCGATCAGAACCAGCGGCCCGAGGCAGCAAGCCGAGGCGAGGATGGCGGCCAGCCCTCCAGTGAAGAGGGCGCCGCGCCCGTTTTGAGGTTCAGGCATACGCTTGTCCTTTCGAATCTGAATTGGATAGCTTAAGCTTACTTCCGTACCAATGTACGGAGTCAAGCAATATGGAGAACAATTTGAAGGATCTGACCATCGGCCTTTTCGCCAAGGCGGCCGGGGTCAACGTGGAGACCATCCGCTTCTATCAGCGCAAGGGCTTGTTGCTGGAGCCGGACAAGCCCTATGGCAGCATCCGCCGCTATGGCGAGGCGGATGTAACGCGGGTGCGCTTCGTGAAATCAGCCCAGCGGCTGGGCTTCAGCTTGGACGAGGTCGCCGAGCTGCTACGGCTGGATGACGGCACCCACTGCGAGGAAGCCAGCAGCCTGGCCGAGCACAAACTTCAGGATGTGCGCGAGAAGATGGCCGACTTGGCTCGCATGGAAAGCGTGCTGTCTGAACTGGTGTGCGCCTGTCATGCGCGGCAAGGGAACGTTTCATGTCCGCTGATTGCTGCGCTGCAAGGGGAGAAAGAACCGCGCAGTGCCAACGCGGTGTAGCCGAGGGAGCTACGCCTTAGCGTGCTTTATTTTCCGTTTTCTGAGGTGCTTCAACGTCAGAAAAGACCGTGCGGCCGACTTTTGATATTTCGTGCTGTTGTCTTTTGAAAATGACAGCCACGCAGCCTCTCGATCAGCAAACTCGACGCCCCTAAGGGGGCCGCCCTAAGCCTGCCTCACGAAGCCTCAGTGTCAGGCTGATCGCGTTTTCTCGGCTTTCTCATCAGCACATAGGCCGCAGGAATCACAAACAAGGACAGCAGCGGCGCTGTCACCATACCGCCCAGCATGGGGGCCGCGATGCGGCTCATGACCTCCGAGCCTGTCCCGCTGCTCCACACGATGGGCACCAGGCCCGCTAGGATGACAGCCACGGTCATGGCCTTGGGGCGCACGCGCAGCACAGCACCTTCCCGGATCGCATCCAGCAGCTCTTCCAGCGTGGGCTGCCTGCCGTCTGGACATCTCTCTGCGAGTGCCTGCTTGAGGTAGATGAGCATGACCACCCCGAACTCTGCCGCGACCCCCGCCAGAGCGATGAAGCCCACACCGGTGGCGATGGACAGGTTGTAGTTCATCAGGTACAGGAACCAGATGCCCCCAGTGAGCGCAAATGGCAGTGTCGCCATGATCAGTCCCGCCTCGCCCATGCGCGAGAAGGTCAAGTACAACAGCACGAAGATGATCAGCAAGGTGGCAGGCACCACTACTTTCAGGCGGGCATTGGCCCGCTCCAGGTACTCGAACTGGCCTGAGTACGTGATGCTGACCCCGGGCTCCAGCTTGATCTGGCGGCTCACCGCATCGCGCAGGTCATTGGCCACCGATGCCAGATCGCGCCCCCGCACATCGACATACACCCAGCCCGATGGGCGGGCGTTCTCGCTCTTGAGCATGGGCGGCCCATCGGTGATGGAGATGCTGGCCACCGTACCCAGCGTGATCTGCTGACCCATGGGGGTGGAGATGGGCAACTGGGCCAGGCGTTCTGGGGAGTCTCTCCATTCACGCGGATAGCGCAGGTTGATTGGGAAGCGGGCCAGGCCCTCGACCGTTTCCGAGACGTTTTCACCACCGATGGCCCCGGAGACCACGGCCTGGATTTCGCTTACGTTCAGCCCGTAGCGCCCTGCGGCCGTGCGGTCGATGCGGACATCGACGTAGCGCCCCCCCGTCAGGCGCTCTGCCAACGACGAAGTCACTCCCGGAATGCCCTTGGCGACCTGCTCGACTTGGGCAGCGATCCCGTCGATCACCTTCAGGTCGTTGCCGGTCACCTTGACCCCGATGGGACTCTTGATGCCCGTCGCGAGCATGTCGATCCGGTTGCGAATCGGCGGAATCCAGATGTTGGACAGGCCGGGGATCTTGACGGCCTTGTCCAACTCCTCGATCAGACCCTCGGGCGTCATTCCTGGACGCCATTGGTCTCTGGGCTTGAGCTTCACCGTGGTCTCGAACATTTCCAGTGGTGCCGGATCGGTGGCGGTCTCCGCGCGGCCAGCCTTGCCGAAGACGCGCTCGACCTCGGGCACCGTCTTGATCATCCGGTTGCTCAATTGCAGAAGCTCCGTTGCCCGCTGTGCCGACAGACCCGGGAGCGCCGACGGCATGTACAGCAGATCGCCTTCGTCCAGCCTGGGCAGGAACTCGCCTCCAAGCCGCGACAGTGGCCAGATCGTGGTCGTCAGCGCCAGCACGGCGATGACCAGTGTGGATTTGGGGCGGTGCAGAACCCATTCCAAGCAAGGCCGGTACACGGCAATCAGCGCGCGCGTGATCGGGTTTTTCTGCTCGTCAGGGATACGCCCTCGGATCCAGTAGCCCATGAGGACGGGGATCAGCGTGACCGAGAGAGCCGCTGCTGCGGCCATCGCATAGGTCTTGGTGAACGCCAGCGGTCCGAACAGGCGACCTTCCTGTGCTTCCAGCGTGAAGACGGGCACGAAGGACAAGGTGATGATGAGCAGCGAGAAGAACAGCGCGGGGCCCACCTCCTCGGCGGCTTCGGTGATTACCTTCCAGCGCTCTTCCCCCACAAGTTGGCGGTCGGGATGCTTGTGCTGCCAGGCCTCCAGCTTCTTGTGGGCGTTCTCGATCATCACCACCGCCGCATCAACCATGGCGCCCACGGCAATCGCAATCCCGCCCAGGGACATGATGTTGGCGTTGATGCCCTGGTAGCGCATCACCAGAAACGCCGCCATGATCCCCAGCGGCAGAGAAATGATGGCGACCAGCGCAGAACGCAGGTGCCAGAGGAACAAGACACAGACCACAGCCACCACGATGAACTCCTCCACGAGTTTGGTGGTGAGGTTCTGGATCGCCCGCTCAATGAGTGCGCTGCGGTCGTAGGTGGTGACGATCTCCACACCCTGCGGCAGGCTGCTTTGCAGTTCGCTGAGCTTGGCTTTGACGGCTTTTATGGTTTCCTGGGCATTCTTGCCCGAGCGCAGGACCACCACGCCACCGGCCACCTCGCCCTCGCCGTCGAGTTCGGCGATACCGCGCCGCATCTCCGGTCCGATCTGGAGTGTTGCAACATCGCCCAGGCGCACGGGAATGCCGGCGCGTGACACCAGCGGGATGGCCCGGAAGTCGTCCAGCGTCTTGAGGTAGCCGCTGGCGCGCACCATGTACTCGGCCCCGGACAACTCCAGCACCGATCCTCCCGTTTCCTGGTTCGCTCCCATGATGGCCTCACGCACCTGCCCCTGGGTCAGCCCTTGGGCTGCGAGTTTGATCGGATCAAGCACCACCTGGTACTGCTTGACCATGCCGCCCACCGACGCCACTTCCGCGACATTGGGTAGGCTCTTGAGTTCGAACTTCAGGAACCAGTCCTGCAGGGCCCGCAGCTGGGCCAGGTCGTTCTTTCCGGTGCGGTCCACCAGCGCGTACTGGTAGATCCAGCCGACCCCGGTGGCGTCGGGGCCGAGCGACGATTTGGCCGTGGCGGGTAGTCGTCCCTGCACTTGGTTCATGTACTCCAGCACGCGAGAACGCGCCCAGTACAGGTCCGTGCCATCCTCGAACAGGATGTAGACGAAGGAGTCGCCAAAGAACGAGAAGCCGCGCACTGTCTTGGCGCCCGGGACGGACAGCATGGTGGTGGCCAGTGGGTAGGTCACCTGGTTTTCCACGATCTGCGGCGCCTGGCCGGGATAGGAGGTGCGGATGATGACCTGGACATCCGACAAATCGGGAAGAGCGTCCACGGGGGTGCTGCGCACGCCCCACACACCCCAAGCGCTCAGCATCACGGTTGCCAGCAGAACCAGGAATCGGTTCGCCACCGACCAACGGATCAGACGTGCGATCATGGCTTGACCCTTTCCACGGCAGTGATCACGAAGTCCTTGCCTTGCTGCTGGAAGGTGAACTTGACCTGCTGCTCCGGTTTCAGGGCCTTGGCCAGCTCTGGGTTTGCCAGCTTGAATGGCATGGTCATGCCGGGCCACTTCAGTTCAGGCACGGCCTCGTGGGTAAGGGTCAGCTCGGTTGGCGTGACCTCATCGACCACCCCTCGCACCGTAAAGCTCTTGGACGCCGGAGCCGCAGAGGCCGAGGAACCCTGTTCAGCGATGGGTTGTGCGCTGCTGCCGGGAGGTTGAGCGGGCATGATGCCTCGCAGGCTGGCTTCCGAGTCGATCAGGAACTGCGCCGAGGCGACCACCTGCTGCCCTGCGGTGAGTCCGCTTTGAATGACGAGTCGGTCATCGATTTCCGCGCCAAGTTGTACCTGGACGGGGTGGTACTTGCCGGGGCCGTCCACCACGTAAACCAGTGCCCGCTTACCGGTTCGGATCACTGCTTCGCTGGGCACCAGCAACGCTGGCTGTGTGCGTCCCGCCAGGACAATCTGCCCGGACATCCCTGCTTTCAGGCGCTGGGTGGGGTTGGGAAGCTCCAGGCGCACGCGCACCGTGCGGGTGTCCCGGTTGGCCTCTGGGAGGATGCTCACGACACGGGCTTTGAGGGTTTCGCCCGGAAACGCGGCCAGGCGGACCTGGGCGTCCTGCCCCAGTTGCAAGGGACCGCTTTGCGCTTCAGGAACGGCCGCTTCGATCCAGACGCTGGCCAGACCGTTTACGCGTACGAGACTGGCACCCGCAGAGACCGTCATGCCCTGGCGCACCATCAGTTCGGCCACCATCCCTGCTTGTGGGAAGGTCACCGTGTAGCGGCCCTGAGGTTCGCCCGTGCGCTCCACCTGGGCCACGAGCGAGGCAGGCATGCCCAGCAGTGACAACCGATGACGCGAAGCGGCCGTCAGCGACTCTTCCTTGAGCGCCCGGACAGCGAGGAACTCGCGCTGCGCAGCCACCCACTCAGGCAGCAGTAAATCGGCCAATGGCGCGCCTGCGGCCACCACGTCACCCGGGGCCCGGGCATAGACACGCTCCACAAATCCTGCAGAACGCGCCTGGACGATACTCACATCCCGGTCATTGAGCTGGACCGTGCCCAGCACGTCCACATCGGATCCAATGTCGCGCTGCTCCACGGCGGCCGTGCGTAGGCCGAGGGCTTGCACCGCCTGGGCGGAGACGCTCAGGCCGGAGCTTTCCTGATTGTCCTCATCCGCATACTTGGGTACCAAGGCCATGTCCATGTAGGGGGACTTGCCTGGCTTGTCGAACTTCTGCGTCGGCGACATCGGGTCGTACCAGTACAGCACCTTGCGGTCGGCTTTTGCTGCTTCTGTCGATGCGGGACTGGCTCCCACTGCGTGGCTGTTCGCGGTNACCAAGGCCATGTCCATGTAGGGGGACTTGCCTGGCTTGTCGAACTTCTGCGTCGGCGACATCGGGTCGTACCAGTACAGCACCTTGCGGTCGGCTTTTGCTGCTTCTGTCGATGCGGGACTGGCTCCCACTGCGTGGCTGTTCGCGGTGCGCCATTGGGAGACGCCCCAACCGAGGGCGATGCCAGCAGCCACCAGTGCCACGGCCACAGCGGTCTTTCTGAAAACGGTATTGGTCATGTGGTTCTCCCTTCAGTCGGCAATCAGGCTGTTCAGGCGGGCAATCACGGTGTCCCGCTGTGCCTGCAGATCAATGAGCCGCCAGTGCGTCTCCCGCACTTGGGCCCGAGCCGCCAGCACGGCGCTCAAGTCGCCTTTGGCAGACTGGTAATTGGCCAGCGCGAGTTCAGCACGCCCCTGTGCCAGACCCATGCCAGCCGATTGCAGCCGCTCGATCTGACTGTTCAGTGCCGCCAGCTCTGAGGCGCTGTCCTCCAGCTCCTGCAGGTGCCTGCGGGTCACATCTTCCTGCTCTGCTTCCAGGCGCTGCAGCTCCAGCTGCTTGGCCTTGATCTGAGGTGCCTGGCGTCGCTCCTGTTGCCAGGGAAGGTCAAAGGTCACCTGGAAGGACACCATGTCGCCCCAGCGCCGGTCGCGGCGGCTGTAGGCCACTTCCCAGGACCAATCACCCTTGGTTTCTGCCTGGGCTTCGCGCGTCTCCGCCAAGGCCATGCCCTGCATGGCGGGGTACAGCGCCAGTTCGGCATGGCGGTGTACCTCCGAGCGCAGCTGGTCCAAGGGGCGGCTCAAGGACCCTGGAGTGCCCTGCAGTGCCTCGTCGGCACGGGCGCCAACCCAGCGCCGCAACATCGCCCTGGCCTTGGACCGCTCCCGCTGCAGATCGTCCCTGCGGTCCGACAACGCAAGCGCCTCCTGCCTGGCCATCAGGAGGTCTCCCGCCTGGGCCGTCCCCCCCGCAATGCGGGCAGGCAGGCTGTCTTGGAGGCGCTGGTTCTCACTCAGTAAACCGGCAAGTACCTGGTCGCGCTGTTCAATTGCCTGGGTCATGATCCACGCTTGGCTCAGCTCCTGGCGGATCTGCAGGCGCTGGACCGCCAGGGTGGCGCGTTCACGCTCCACCTTGGCCTGTGCACTGGCGATCTGGGCATCGCGCTTGGCCCGGTTCGGCACCTCCTGCATCAGCGCCAGGCGCTGCATGGTCATGGACTCGCGTGTGAGGCTGAAGCGGTCCATGCCGCTGATGGGAAAGTTCTCGATCCCGACTGAGAGCTTGGGATCCGGCAGGGTTCCAGCCGCTTTCTGAGAGCTGCTGGCCGCATCAACCTGCAGCCGCTGGGCCACGATGCGGGGGCTGTGCTGCTCTGCCAGATCCAAGGCCTCGGAGAAGCCCAGGGCGTGGGCCTGGTTGCCAGCCAAGACGATGCCGGATAGCAGCAACCCGAGAGCGCCAAGGCGCAGTTGGTAGAGTTCGCGCACCTGGATGCGCTGCGAGATGGGATGAATGCGCTGGTGCGCAGACGGGCGCTCGCAGGGAGCGCCAAAGGAGACGATGGGCATGATGGTCCTCGAAATGAAGGGGCACGAAGTCAGACTTGCGCAAACGCTGCAAGGCAGCGCGCAAGACGTGCACGATCAATTCCGAAAGACCTGATGGGTGAGATAGATGGGGGGAGAGCCTGCTCGACTGTCCAGATCCGCGTAGACAGCCCGAGGGTCAACATGGCGCTCGGAGTCCAGAATCGCAGGCAGCACATAGGCGACCCAGATGGCGTGCGCAGCGAGCGCCTGCAGATCGAGACCTTGGAGCGAGGGGGAAGACAAGCTGTCGCCATCACAATGGGCTCGGCACAGCTGGGGATCTTGCTCATCCATGGTGCCCGCCATCGCGTGGCAATCGGGCATGGAGGGCATGCCGACGGCATCTTCCATCGCCATGCCCGCTTTTTGCATCAACGCCGCATGGGCTGCGGAGTCCAGCTTGGGACAGGCATAGGCGGCCAACGCGAACTGCATCAGAAGCAACGCCGCAATCAGAACGCTGGCTATCCAGCGTCCTTGGCGCGATACGGTGCTTCTAGCGAAGGTCATGGTGCGCATGGTATCCCCAGCGGTGGCCACGGACTTAACCTAGATCAAATCCGGGCCTGCCGAGCCATCTCAGCCCTTGCGAAGCCGCAGGGCATTGGCGATCACGGACGCCGAACTCAGGCTCATCGCCAAGGCAGCGATCATCGGCGACAGCAGCCAGCCGGTGAAGGGATACAGCAGCCCTGCGGCAATCGGTATGCCCAGCGCGTTGTAGAGGAAGGCGAACATCAGGTTCTGCTTCATGTTGCCCACCGTTGCGTCCGACAGCTCCCGCGCTGTGGAAATCCCCCGCAGATCGCCCTTGACCAAGGTGACCTGGGCACTGTTCATCGCCACATCGGTGCCTGTGCCCATCGCAATGCCCACATCCGCTTTGGCCAGAGCGGGCGCGTCGTTGATCCCGTCCCCTGCCATGGCAACGACACGGCCTTCGGCTTGTAGTCGGGACACCAAGGCTAGTTTGTCCGCAGGCTTGACCTCGCCATGGACCTCATCAATCCCCAACTTAGCACCTACCGCCTTGGCAGTGGTCATGCCGTCACCCGTGGCCATGACGATGCGAAGCCCCGCCGCGTGCAAGGTAGCCAGAGCTTCGGGCGTGCTCGCCTTGACGGCATCCGAGACTGCCAACAGTCCTTGCAGTTGCCCGTCAGCAGCCAGATACATCACGCTGGCCCCTGTGGCACGCAAGGCCTCCGCCTGCGCAAGCAGTGGATTGGCAGAAACGCCGACCTGCTCCATGAGGACTGTGTTGCCCAGGGCGAGCTGGCGACCAGCGACCTGTCCGCGCACACCGATGCCCGATCCGGACTCGAAGTCCTCGGGCTTGTCCAGCACCAGGCCCTTGGAACGAGCCGCCTGCACAATGGCATCGGCCAGCGGATGCTCGCTGCCTTGGTCCAGACTGGCTGCCAGGCGCAGCACTTCGTCCTCGGACAGACCAGGCATGGCCACCACACATTCAAAGGAAGGCTTACCCTCGGTGAGCGTGCCTGTCTTGTCAACGATCAGCGTGTCCACCTTGCGCAGGTTCTCGATGGCAGCCGCGTCTCTGAACAGCACGCCGCTGGTCGCCCCCCGGCCTGTGGCCACCATGATGGACATGGGCGTTGCCAGGCCCAACGCACAAGGGCACGCGATGATCAGCACCGCAACTGCATTGACCAGGCCGTAGACCCAGCGTGGCTCTGGACCGAACAGGCCCCACGCGAACAGCGTGAGCAATGCGATACCCACCACGGCCATGACAAAGTACCCCGCCACTTGGTCAGCCATGCGCTGCATGGGGGCCCGTGAGCGCTGTGCCTGCGCAACCATCTGAACGATCTGCGACAGCATGGTGGCCGAACCCACCCGCTCGGACCGGATCACCAGAGCGCCGTTGGTATTGAGGGTGGCACCGATGACGGCATCGCCAGGCCCCTTGACGATGGGCACCGGCTCGCCAGTGAGCATGGCTTCGTCCACCGCGCTGCTCCCCTCGACCACCACACCATCCACAGGAACCTTCTCGCCAGGCCGCACGCGCAAGAGGTCTCCCACATGGACATGGGACAAGGGAACATCACTCTCCTGACCGTTGGTGTCAATACGCCGCGCGGTCTTGGGGGCCAGGCCCAGCAGCGATTTGATGGCGGC
>NZ_LUKZ01000002.1:168732-207809 GCF_001633105.1 Acidovorax sp. GW101-3H11 | reverse complement strand
ACACCATCCACAGGAACCTTCTCGCCAGGCCGCACGCGCAAGAGGTCTCCCACATGGACATGGGACAAGGGAACATCACTCTCCTGACCGTTGGTGTCAATACGCCGCGCGGTCTTGGGGGCCAGGCCCAGCAGCGATTTGATGGCGGCCGAGGTCTGCGAGCGTGCCTTGAGCTCCAGCATCTGGCCTAGCAGCGTGAGCGAGATGATGACCGCTGCAGCTTCGAAATACACCGCCACGCGCCCCATGGCCTGGAACGAGGCGGGAAACACCCCCGGCGCAACGGTCGCGACCACGCTATAGACAAATGCTGCGCCCGTTCCCAGACCAATCAGCGTCCACATGTTGGGACTGCGGTTCACGACCGACTGCGCACCGCGCAAGAAGAAGGGCCAGCCCGCCCACAGGACGATGGGTACCGTCAGCACCAGTTCAATCCAGCTCTGTGTGACCATCTCGAACCACTGCAACCGGTGCCCAAGCATGGCCAGGACGGTAACCACCACAGTGAGAGGCAGCGTCCACCAGAAGCGATGTCGGAAATCCACGAGCTCGGCGTTTTCTCCCTCATCCAGCGTGGGCAGCATGGGCTCCAGTGTCATGCCGCACTTGGGGCAATTTCCAGGATGGTCCTGTTGCACCTCAGGGTGCATGGGGCAGGTATAGGTTGTGCCCGGTTGCGCCGCTTCGGGCTCAGGCTGAGGCGCGCGCTCGCTGATGGGAGTCGAGAGAAACTTTTGCGGCGCTTCCATGAAGCGTGCTTTGCATTTGGCGCTGCAAAAGTAGTAAGGACGCCCTTCGTGCTCTGTCGAGTGATGCGATTGTTCCGTCACATCCATACCGCAGACAGGATCCTTTAGTCCCGTCGTGGGCAACGACACATGCGTGTGATGCCCTTCATGATGCTGGTGGTCATGATGGACGTGTTCGTGCGGTTGCGCATTCGACATGGATAGCCTCCCTGGGTGTTTTGGCCGTGCAAGATTACTTCTTGCTCGAATCGACGTTGTGGGAGCCGTGCCCCCCGTGTCCGTGGAAAAGGTGCATCAGGGGGCAAGCCAGCAAGAGCAGATACGGCCAGTAGCCCGCGACATGCGACCAGTGCTCTTTGAGAAGAAAAAACATGCCAATGAAAGCGAGCATGACGACTGCGCCAATCAGTCTCTTTCTGCCCATTGAAGCGCTGGCCTTATCCGATTGTCCTGTACTGTGATCGTGGTTCATGGTTTTCTCCATATGAGGTCGTCGAGACAGTGACGAGCCGTATGGAAACAATAAGGCTTAACACGGTGGCAATGTCAAACTGATGACAAGTCCTCTTGACGTGGATCATGTGCCTGCTCAGCCCCCATGCGCACTGCAAACGGCGTCTGAGTAACGCTGCCCTGATTCCCCGACAGCGGTCCAAGGGTCAGGGCAGCGATCGCTGAGTACAGAGAACTATTTCGTGGGTGCTGTGGGTTGCTTGCCATTGCGAACGAGAAACGCATCCAGCACAGCGATTTCCTTTTTTTGCGCGGAAATAATGTCCTGGGCCATGCTGAGTAGTTGGGGATCTTTTCCATCGCGCAATTGGCTCTGCGCCATGTCGATGGCACCTTGATGGTGGATGCGCATCATTTGCGCGAAATCCACATCGGGATTGCCTGACGTCTTCACGGACGCCATCTTGTCGTTGTTCTCTTTCATCATGGACTTCATGTCCATCTTGCCTGCAGGCATCGTCTGATCCATGGCAGCGCCTTTCATGCCAGCGTGTGGGGCAGACTGGGCGTGCAACGACAAGGGAACCACCAACGCGCATGCAAGAAAGGCGGTTGCCGAGACGGTTTTCGAGGGTGGGTGCAGAAATCTCATGGTGGGCTCCTTGAACAGCGTCAATCTGCGTGGGCCATGGCGGCACATTCTTGAGCGCATTTGTGGCAAGCGGCGGCACATGCCTTGCAATGCTCGGCTTCGTGCCTAGCGCACTCATCGCCGCAGGCCTTGCAGATCTGCGCGCACAGCGCACAAATCGCCTCGGCGTATTCGCTTCGGCGCGCCATCACATCGGCAGCTAAGCTGCAAGCGGCCGCACAGTCCGCGTCCAGCGCAATGCAGCGGGCCATCATCTTGACGTCCTCCTCCTTGAGGCACTCTGCGAAACACTGATGGCAAGCCGTCGCGCACGACCGGCAAGCATTGATGCAAGACATGTAGGGGTTCGGGGTGTGATTCATCTGGATCTCCTGATAGGTTTGGATGGCTCAAAAAGTTGAACTTGATCCTACGCAGCGGGCTGCAAGGAGCATCCATCTTCCGCCGCGAGAAGCATTCGGTTCTGTAGGCTCGCGCCGACGATTGACTCAGCCTTCGAGCAATTTGCCGCAATTTCGGTGCAAGATGACGAAGAGGTTTCAGGGTCGTAATCTAGATGTCATATTCGACCAAGTAGTCTTCGCCAAGGCTGTTTGTTACGCCTATTCGCACGGCTGCCGTCCAATCACAGCCCTTCAAAGCTGACGTAACCACCATGCAGTGCACTACGGGCCCAGCTGTGGTACCTCTTACGCCACAAGGCGTCAGCGCACACGCGACGATCGGATGCCAGAAAGAACGCCAGATGGTTCGGCTTCCCCAGTGTTTGATCGCGCAGCGAGCATGCGGCCTGCGGCATCGACTTTGATCATGCCCAATCTTGGATGGCTCCAGTAGCGCGTTTTTCCATCCTCCGTCGCAACTCTGGTGGCCGACGCTTCAACGCGCACCTCGTTGTCGGTAGGTGCGGCAAACGTGGTCGCAGACGCCAGCGACGCTGCTGCGACCAACATAGACACAATCATCTTTTTGTACATGGTCTTACTTTCCTCATCAGTCATTAAAACGTCAGCTGGGCCGACGGCTACACGCGGATACAAGACATCAATGGGCGGCGTGTGGAAGAGGATTTTGGGCTACGGGGACGAACGAGAAGCTGTAGTGCGGATGACGTTTTCGAAATATACGGAACATGCAATGTTCATCGGGTGCTTCATCCCGGTGAGGAGGCATAGACCGTATCTCGAACCAGATCCCTCTGCACTTTTCACCTCGCCCCAAACCTGTCAAAAGCGTAATCGGGAGGTCACCGCTTCGTAGGGGTGCGGGTTCTAGACTTCTCTCCGTGGCGCAGAAAAACGCCACCTGGATGGACCATATCGG
Organism: Acidovorax sp. GW101-3H11; assembly: GCF_001633105.1. Lineage (GTDB taxonomy): Bacteria > Pseudomonadota > Gammaproteobacteria > Burkholderiales > Burkholderiaceae_C > Acidovorax. Next base: position 204,629 of record NZ_LUKZ01000002.1, on the reverse strand, counting down.
GCATCCGGCGCCACAGGAGACCATCATGAAAATTCGTACTGCCATCCTCGTCGCCAGTCTCGCTGCATTCGCTACAGCGTCCTTCGCTACTTCGGTCTACCACGCAAGCCCAAGTCAGGAAGAAGGCGTGAGTCTGGCCCCCGACCACCTGGGCAACGCAGTCAGCCGTCAAGCTGTCGAAAGCACCGTACTGGCCGCGCAAAAGGACGGTTCTCTGTACTGGATCAGCCGTGGTTACCCGGCTACTTATCCGCTCGTCCCTGGCCCCAAGCTGACAAAGACCCGCCAGCAAGTCTTGGATGAGTTGCAGGCCGCCAAGCGCAATCCCGTGACCAGCGATGGCATGCGCGATCTCGGAGGCGAGGCAGGTTGGGTCAACGCCAGCCAACTGCCCTGAACCCCGAACCATCCCCACTACCGCGAATCTCCAAGACCGGCCTGCAGCTGCACTCAAACCATCTCCATTTATCAAGAAGGAAATCCCATCATGAAACTCAAGTCCACCCTCATCGTCCTCTCTCTTATCGCAGCCCCTGCATTTGCTTCGGACCAAGTGGTCAGTAAGACGCGCGAGCAAGTCCGTGCTGAATTGGCGCAGGCTCAGCAGAGCGGCGACATGCTCGCCTTTGGCGAATCGGGTCTTACGCTCAAGCAGATCAATCCTGGCGCCTATCCCGTGGCTACTTCGACTCAGGTCGGCAAATCCCGAGAGCAAGTGCGGGACGAGCTGGAGCAGGCTATCCGTACAGGCGACATCATGGTGGCCGGTGAATTCGGCGTCAAACGCAATGAACTGATGTCAGGCCGCTATCCCATCGTGACAGGCAAATCGCTGAAGACACGTGACCAGGTAAAGAGCGAGCTGGCACGCGCCATCCGCGAAGGCGAAGTCGTCGCTGTGGGCGAAGACGGCCGCAAGCTCAACGAAATCTATCCGGACCGCTATCACGCAGCGCAGCATGCGGCCATGGCCACCACCTCGGACGAATCCTCCAAGGCGCCACGGTTGCAGTGAGTTTTCCCAGGGGGTCAGCGGCTGAGCTGGAGGAGCCTTGCCAAAAAAGGGCCGCCTCCAGCTTGAATGCAAAGCATGCCCACGGCCCCGACAGCAGGTGCGCACGACCGTTGTCTTACAACTCGCTCAGGATCAGACCTGCATGTTCATCACATCGGTGTAGGCCTGGACAATTCGATTGCGGCTTTGCAAGGTCGCCTGGAACGCAATATTCGACTTGACTCCAGCGAGCATGGTCCCTTCCAAGCTGACCGTGGGGTTGCCAAGTGTGACCTCTCGACTCAGCCGACCCGATTCACCTTGCAATTGGCTTGTGATTGTCAGCGCCTGCTTCATGGCGTCTAGAAAACCGCCCCCTTGGATGCTCGGTGCTGTGGACACAGAGTTTCCCAACAAACCGACTGGCGACAGAGCATCCAATGGCTTGGTAGTGACGTTCATGTCGAGGACCTCATGGTTGGACGAAGAATTTGCGAAGTGCCGCCTTGGAGATCTCTACCAAGGTGATGGTCCATCGTAGTTTCTGGCGCCAGACCTGTAGCTTTCGCAGCGCAAGTTATTACCAGCTAGTCCCCCCGTTCGGGATAACAGGCGCTTCATCTTGCCGACATCGCCGTGAATCGAACCCGAGGCCGAAGGAGCCAGACCCAGGCGAACCGCACCATGCCAAAGAACCGGGTCTCACAGCCGCTGCGAAATCTCCAGCAGCGGCTTGATACTGGAACCAAAACGGCTCATCAAAGCGTGGTTCTGCTCCAGTTGGCTATACGGCAGGTACCGGATTCCCAACTCCGAAACGCGGGAGAATGCAGGCCTTTGAAGTTGTTCAGCGACCTTGTCTCTGCGATTGTCTGGAGCCACAAGAAACAATGCACAGTTGACTGCAACCGACGTGCCCAAGGCCAGGTCGAGCATTCGCACGATCCCCGAATAGATGGACGTGGTGTGCTCGACTTCAAATGCGGCCGCGACCTGCGATGTCTGAGTATCAATCCATACGACATCAATGAGTCGAATCGACTCCAGTCCCCTGTCCACGCTGGCAGGCAACTGCGCCAGACATCCGTCTCCCAAAAGGCCGCTGCCGTAGGAGCGACCCCGGTCGTTGGACGCTATCCAGACATCAAACCCGAGAGACTTGCCCAGATCGCGCAATGAAGCCTGAATACCCGTGTGGGTCGCATCGCTTTCGGTCGCCTGGGACATCTCCCGTTGCGATGCGGTGGATTCCAGCCGCACACGTTCAAGGTCTTCTTGCCAGAGTGTCGCCGTCGCCGCATCCATTGCTTGTGGCGGCGCTGCATATCGGCCACTGCCAATGTCAAACATGAGTCCCGCAATCGCACCGAGATCATTCGATAGTTTCAGCCGGTACTGCGCGTTCAAGCGCAGCAAGCCCTCCCGCATAGAGAGATAGTGGTCCCAACGTCCGAGCTTCACGCGCCCGCCAGTCACTGCGTTGAAACCATTGACAATGGCAGTGTTAAAGGGAGAGAGCAGCGTTGGGTGGATGAAATACAGCAAGTTGGCGACTGCTGGGCCCAAGCCTTTGATGCCGATTGCATCGATGCGCTGTATGGCGGCAACGACGTCTTCTGCGCAATCGCAGTGATCGCAGGTGTGAAGGAGATCTGCGAAGGCGAGCTGGTTACTCGTGTTTTCGTAGATGTCCGGAATCCTCAGCTTGGGTTTCCAGAGGAACGCGTGGTCCGCACCTTTGAAAATTTGGCGCTGCTCTGCCACGGAACCCACGATCGTCTCCAGCGAGGAGCCTCGGTAGGCGTTGCCAAACGTTCCTCCCCGGATGTCCTCCACCACCTGTGCCATGCCTCTGCGTATGGAGCGGAAGTTCTTGATCCTCTGATCCCACAGGAACCAGCTGTTGTAGGTGCTGCTCGGATCCGCCTTCCAGCAGTCAATAAGGGTTGCAAAGGGGTCATGCATTTGTCGTGAAGTGCTTGCCAATGGTCTGTGCACTGGGGAAATACATCGAAAAACAGGTCCTGCCATCGGCCGAACTCACTGAGATGCGGCCCCGGTGTGCATGAACAATCGCCTGGGTGATGGACAAGCCCAAGCCTGCACCGTCGGAATCCAGTTGCTTGCGCGACTTGTCTGCCCGAAAGAAACGGTCAAACAGGCGGGGGATCATCTGCGCATCGATAGAAGGTCCAGTGTTGACTACATCCACGGTGGTTCCGTGAACGTCCCCTTGAATGTCAACGACCACCTGTTCTCCAGGGGGGGTGTAGCGAACGGCGTTGGACAGGAGATTGCTCAGCGCCCGGCGAAGCATCAACCGGTCGCCAGTGATCTCCGCCGTTCCGATCAGTTGCAGCCGGACCCGCTTTTCTTCGGCAAGGGCCTCGTAGAAATCAAACAAGGCCTGTGCTTCATCATGAACTGCGATTCTCTCCGTGCTGGGAAGAATAAGCCCGTGGTCAGCCTTGGCCAGGAACAACATGTCAGCCACCATGCGGGCCAAACGCTGGTACTCCTCGGCGTTGGAGGCCAGTATGTCCTGGTACTCCTCGGAGGAGCGAGCTTGGCTAAGCGTGACCTGGGTCTGCGTCATCAGATTGTTGATGGGCGTTCGCAGCTCGTGAGCCAGGTCCGAAGAAAACTCGGACAGCCGGTCGAACTCCTCCTTGAGCCGCCGGAGCATCTCGTTGAGAGTGGTCGCCAAGTCTGCCATTTCCACTGGAAACTCCTGGGTTGGCATCCGCTCGTCCAGTCGCTGTGCCGTGATGGCCATGGCGCGAGATCTCATGGCCCGAAGGGGGGCCAAGCCATTCTTTGCGGCCCACCAGCCCAGGACCCCGGCCACTAGAGTGGCCAACGCCACATAGCCCACAAGCACCCAAATCAATTCGTACATGAAGTGCTTGTGGTGGGCAATGTCTACAGCTACCCAGACCTGCAGCGGCGGCTCGGCGGAACCCGGCAACGTCACGAGTGCCGACATCCCTCGGTATTCCCGCCCCTTCGTTTTCCAGGAGGCAACCCCCAGGCGGGCCCTCTGGGCCAGGGCATGGAGATCATCTGGAAACTGGAAATCCGTGGTCGCGTAAAGCGTGGCCCTGTCACGGAAAACGCTGACAAAAAGGCCCTCATGGCTGTGCAAGACGTCGTCCAGACGCATTTTGAGGTCTTCAGGTGACGTGGATTTTCCTATCACCTCACGTGTGAGGTGGATCTTGTCGCGCAGGGCATCGCGATCCAGTTCCACAAAATGGCGATCGATAGAAATGGCGACGATGGTCCCCAAGCCAACGAGCACAAGCCCAGAAGCCAGCGTAAAAAAGGCCGTCAGCCGTGTCGTCAGCGAGTGCCGGGCTTTCACGGAATCTCCTGTGGCGCTTCAAGCACATACCCCATGCCTCGCACCGTCTGGATCAGTTTGGCGTCATAGGCATCGTCAATTTTGGCCCGAAGCCTGCGCATTGCCACCTCGACCACGTTGGAGTCGCTGTCGAAATTCATATCCCACACCTGCGACGCGATCAGAGAGCGAGGCAAAACCTCCCCTTGGCGACGCATCAGCAGCTCCAGCAGCCCGAATTCCTTGGGTGTGAGGTCGATGCGTTTGCCGGACCTGCTGACTCGACGCCGCAGAAGGTCCAGTTCAAGATCTGCCACCTGCAGAATAGTCACCTCGGCGCCACTGCGGCCGCGCCTCAGTATGGTCCGTGCCCTTGCCAGCAATTCGGCAAAAGAAAACGGCTTGACCAGATAGTCGTCTGCGCCCAACTCTAGGCCTTTGACGCGATCCTGAACCTGGTCCTTGGCCGTGAGAAATAGCACGGGCATCTCAAGGCCACGGCGACGCATATTGGTGAGGACCTGCCAGCCGTCCATCCGAGGAAGCATCACATCCAGGATCACGAGATCGTAATCCTCCTCTTGAACCAGACGCAGGCCATCGACACCGTTGTGAACCAGATCAGCGTTGAATCCCGCTTCACGCAAGCCTTGGCGCAGGTATTCCCCGGTTTTGATTTCGTCCTCAACGATCAGTATCTTCACGAGACCTCCTTGGCGCTGCGAGTGGCCGCCAGTGTGCCCGCAGATTTGCGCCTTTCTTGAACATGACAAAGATGTAATTGAGACGTTATCTATTTGGAAGCCGTTGACTCACACAATGCGTTGCATCAAAACGCATGGTGAATCTATGAGAAATTCCTGGCTTTCACGACTTAACTCAATCCCCTGGCTGGCCGCTGCACTGCTGGCGCCTTCGCTGGCCTTTGCTCAGATGCCGGACGGTGCCCCCCCGAAAGTGGACTACCAACTTTCGTACCGATCAGCTCTGACGGGCTATGAGGTCTACAAAGAGCAAGCCGTCCAGCCCTGGAAGGCTGCCAACGACAAGGTGGGCGAAATTGGAGGATGGCGCGCCTATGCCAAGGAAATGCGCCAGCCCGCACCCGCAGCGGACCAGGGCCAACCAGCCCAAGGCCATGACGCACACCACGGGGGCAAACAATGATCCGTACCCTTCGCATGCCCCGCGCCAAACTAGTGATCGCTGTTGCCGCAGTGGCGGTCTTGTCTGGCTGCGCCAGCGTGAATCTGGAGCAAAACCTCTCCAGCGCCAACGCGGCGACAAGCGGTTTCACGGACGGCGGACTTACTCTGGCCCGGGACCGGAATGAGCAAGATGCCTTGCGCCAACGCGCCTCGGACTTGTTGGCCAAACCGCTCAGTCAACAAGATGCCGTTCAACTCGCTCTGGTCAATAGCCCGTCCCTGCAAGCCATCGTGGCTCAAAACTGGGCGGACGCTTCCACGGCGGCCCAGTCCGGCCGCATCGCCAACCCTATTCTGAGCCTGGAGCGCGTTCGGCTAGGCAGCGAGACGGAGATCGGACGCCTCCTTTCCTTCGGTCTGCTTGACCTGCTGACCTTGCCCATGCGCAAAGGTATCGCCGAGCAGCGTGTCAAACAGACTCAGCTGCGCCTCAGCAGCGATGTAGTGGACCAGGTGACCCAAGTACGCCAAGCCTGGGTCCGCGCTGTTGCCGCGCAACAGACGTTGACTTACACCCAACAGGTTGTCGCAAGCGCCCAAGCCAGCGCCGAGTTGGCCAAGCGCATGCAGGCAGTCGGTAATTTCAACAAGCTTGACCGTGCACGCCAGCAAGCGTTCTATGCCGACACAGCGACCCAGCTGGCCACCGCCCAGCACGGGGTCACAGCGGCCCGTGAAGAGCTGGTGCGGATGCTGGGCCTTGATGACAACCAAGCCCAGCAGCTCAAGTTGCCTGAGCGCCTGCCGACGCTGCCCAAGGAGCCGCTGTCCCCAGCAGATGCTGGCCGTCAGGCATCCAAGGGGCGGCTGGATCTTCAGATCGCGAAGGCCGACTATGACGCAGCCGCACGCGCGCAAGGCTGGAACACGATCACGACCTTCACGGACATTGAACTGGGTGTACGGCGCGACTCTGTCTTCGATGCAGCCGAGAACACCCACTCGACGCGGCGCGGCTTCGAGATCAGTCTGCAGCTGCCGATCTTCGATTGGGGGGGCATGCGACGCGATTCCATGAACGCGCAAACCCTGGCCGCTGCCAACCGCCTGGAGGCCACAGCCCGCGCGGCGGGCTCGAACTTGCGCGAGAGCTATTCCGCGTACCGCACGGCATACGACATCGCGCGCCACCACCGCGACGAAGTGATCCCGCTGCGTAAGAGCATCTCTGAAGAAAACCAGCTTCGCTACAACGGGATGCTGATCAGCGTCTTTGAGTTGCTTGCCGACTCCCGCGACCAGGTGAACTCAGTGATGGCGGCTCTGAACGCCGAACAGCAGTTTTGGCTAGCGGACGCAGCCCTTCAAGCCTCCCTCATCGGCAAGCCCACCAGCGCAGGTGTCTCGGGCGGTGGCGCAGCCGCAGCCGAAGCTGGTGCAGGTCACTGATCCCTCAAGGAAACCAACATGAATTCAAGAAGAGATTTTTTCCGATTTGCTGGCATTGCTGGGGGGGCTGTGGCCGCAGCGAGTGTGAGCCGGGTGGCGATGGCCGCTCTGCCAGAGCCAGTGTTCCAGACGAGTGCGGACACCATGGCGCCGCTGGTGCCCAATTCGGGGCGCCCCTACAACCCCGTGGTCACGCTCAACGGCTGGACGCTGCCGTGGCGCATGAACCAGGGGGTCAAAGAGTTCCACTTGGTGGCAGAACCCGTGGTGCGCGAAATGGCTCCTGGCTTCAAGGCCCACCTGTGGGGATACAACGGCCAGAGTCCCGGTCCCACCATTGAAGTCGTGGAAGGCGACCGCGTCCGCATTTTTGTGACCAACAAACTGCCCGAGCACACCAGTATCCACTGGCACGGGCAGCGATTGCCTAATGGCATGGACGGCGTGGCGGGCTTGAATCAGCCAGCGATTCAGTCCGGCAAAACCTTCGTCTACGAGTTCGTTGCGCGCCGTCCGGGGACCTTCATGTACCACCCCCATGCCGACGAAATGGCTCAGATGGCCATGGGCATGATGGGTTTTTGGATCACGCATCCCAAGACCAAACATCCGCTGATCGACGAAGTGAACCGGGACTTCTGCTTCCTCCTGAGCGCCTACGACATCGAGCCCGGCGCCGCGACACCCAAGGTCGCGGAAATGCTGAACTTCAATTTGTGGACCTGGAACAGCCGCATCTTTCCTGGCATCGATTCCTTGAACGTCCGGCTCAACGACAAGGTGCGGATTCGCATCGGCAACCTCACCATGACCAATCACCCGATGCATTTGCACGGGCACGAGTTTCTGGTAACGGGCACGGACGGCGGTCCCACGCCCAAGAGCACCCGTCTCTATGAAGTGACAACCGACGTGGCAGTGGGCCAGATGCGCCAGATTGAGTTCCTCGCGGACGAAGAAGGCGACTGGGCGTTCCACTGCCACAAGAGCCACCACACCATGAATGCAATGGGTCACGACATTCCCACCATGATTGGAGTGGACCATCGCGGCGTCGCCAAGAAGATCAACAACCTGATCCCCGACTACATGGTCATGGGCGAACGGGGCATGGCAGACATGACCGAGATGGAGATGCCCATTCCGGACAACACCATTCCCATGATGACGGGGGAAGGCCCGTTCGGGTCGGTCGAAATGGGCGGGATGTTCAGCGTCGTCAAAGTACGCCGCGACCAGAAGCCGGGCGACTACAAAAACCCGGGTTGGTACAAAAACCCGGAGGGCACGGTGGCCTACGAGTACACCGGCCCGATGGTTGAGCCCGCCCGCTTCAAGGCTGAAGGTGGCCAATCCATGCCCCGCAAAGAAAAGTCAAGTTCGGACACTGTCGTCAAGGTCAAAAAGCCGTCTTCGCACAGCGGCCATTGATCGCCCCCTTTCCTCATTCACAACGTAAGGTAACTATGAAAAGCACTCTTTCCCTGATCGCTGCCTCAACCCTGGTGGCTCTGTCTTTCAATAGCCTGGCAGGTGGTACTCACAGCGGTGGTCACGGCCACGGAAGCGAGGAGTCAGCCATAGGACAGCCAGGTACAGCAAGCAAGGTAAGCCGCACGATCAATGTTGACATGGCTGACACCATGCGCTTCACGCCCGCGGCAATCTCCGTCAAGCAGGGCGAGACTATCAAGTTCGTAATTAAGAACGGTGGTCAGGTCAAACACGAATTCAGCCTGGGTACCGATGCCGAACTCAAGGAACACTACGAGACGATGAAGAAGTTCCCGGATATGGAGCATGACGAACCCAGCAAAGTGTCGCTGGCTCCAGGCAAGCAAGGGGAAATCATCTGGCAGTTCACAAAGGCTGGTGAAGTCAAGTTTGCCTGCCTTTACCCAGGTCATTACGACGCGGGCATGAAGGGCCAGGTCACGGTGGTGAAGAAGTAAGCTGAAAAGTCTTCTACGCGATTGAACAAGGAGTTCCTATGAAAAACGCAAACAGTCTTTTAATCGGCGCGATGTTGTCGCTGATCACCCTCATGCCGCTGTCGGCCACGGCACAGGCCACGGGCGACGCTGGCAAGCCAGCTGCCATGGCTGCGGCCTCTATGACTGATGGAGAGGTACGAAAGATCGACAAGGACGCGGGGAAAATCACCATCAAGCATGGCGACATCAAGCATCTAGACATGCCGGGGATGACCATGGTGTTCCCAGCCAAAGACAAGGCCCTGCTCGACAAGACGCAAGTTGGCGACAAGATCCGCTTCATGGTGATCAACGAGGGTGGAAAGATGGTCGTCACTGCCATCGAACCTGCCAAGTAGGGATAGAAGTGTTTCACGGCGCCCCCAAGAAGGGGTGCGCTTTCGCTCATACCTCAAACTACCAAGGAAAAATCATGAAAACGCTCCTTATTGCTCTGACTCTGACGGCCGCATCGTCCGCATTCGCCGCTGGCGACACCCAGGAAGCCACGCCCTATACCAACTCCAAGGCGCAAGCGCATGGCGAAGACCACAAGAAAGCCCGTCCTGCAACCGGTGTGAAGCGGACCAAGGATGGCGGTACAGCGCGGGGTGAAGGCTCTGGCCTTGCGGACACCAGCAAGGCCGAAGCCCGTGGTCAGGAAAAGGCCAATGCGCGTGAAGCCATGCCGCACAAGGAAGCCACTCCGGGCTCCACGCCTAAGTAATGCAAACAGGTGGGCCACAAGCGTGGCCCGCCCAAGTACGGGCTGGCCGCAATCGCGGTGCAAGGTGATGGCTCTGCAAGCTACCTCACGGCCTAGTTCAATGCCCGCTCTGATGCACGTGTACGCCACGCATCCATGTCATGAGATCCAAATGACTGGTTGTCGGCTTGTTGGTTACCCCAGAGTGAGCGGGGGCGGCCTTGGCACCGCGACGCTTCGGTTTGACAAAGCTAACACTGTGATTGGGGGCCGAGGGACTGTCTGCGGCGAGGTTTTCCAGAATCGCGCAATGGGCATGATCGTCACCTGCGCACACAGAAACCAACTGCTCTAACGCCGATTTCATCTCGACAATTTCCCGTAGCTTCCGCCAAATGGCGCTCGGCTATCGCTTTTAACTGCCGACGGCGTGTGTCACCCCATTGCATTGGCCGATCCACTCCTTGATCTGGGGCCTGGAGTGTTAAGGTTGTTCGATTTGCCGATACCGTCTGGGTCAGGAAAACGCTGCCCAGCAATATCAAGCAAATGACAAGGATTCTTCGCACGGAGGAGCTGTACTCCAGCTGCCTGCCGGCGCCCTGAGCACTGCCAGTCAAATGCTGCGCTGATTCACCCGCTTTGACAGCGCGTCTGCACTCTCGCGTCGCTCGCTATACCGATCCACCAGATAGTCTGCACTATCGCGGGTCAGCAGCGTGAACTTCACCAGCTCTTCCATTACATCCACCACACGCTCGTAGTAGCTTGATGGCTTCATGCGGCCACTTTCGTCGAACTCCAAAAAGGCTTTTGCGACCGACGACTGGTTGGGGATGGTGATCATGCGCATCCACCGACCCAGTACCCGCATCTGATTGACGGCATTGAACGACTGCGAGCCACCCGAGACTTCCATCACCGCCAGGGTCTTGCCCTGGGTCGGCCGCACGGCCCCCACGGACAGAGGTATCCAGTCGATCTGCATCTTCAGGATGCCGGTCATCGCGCCATGGCGCTCCGGTGAGGTCCAGACCATGCCCTCCGCCCATTGGGCCAGCTCTCGCAACTCCACCACCTTCGGATGGCTGTCGGGCTCTGCGTCCGGCAGTGGCAGCCCTCGCGGATCGTAGATGCGGGTTTCAGCACCGAGGGCGCGCAGCAGTCGCGCAGCCTCTTCGGTCAGCAATCGGCTATAGGAGCGCTCTCTCACAGAGCCGTAGAGCAGCAGGATGCGGGGTGCATGGGTAGAACGCTGTGCGGGCACCAGTCGCTCAAGATCGGCCTGCTCGAAGAGCGTGGCATCAACGTTGGGAAGATCCGGATTCATACCAGTCCTTTGAAGAGTTCACGACCTTGACCACCAGCAGCATGACCGGCACCTCGATGAGCACCCCCACCACCGTGGCCAGGGCCGCACCCGAATGAAAACCGAACAGGCTGATGGCTGTCGCCACGGCCAGCTCGAAGAAGTTGGAAGCACCGATCAATGCTGATGGGCAGGCAATGGCATGCTTTTCTCCCGCTGCGCGATTGAGCCAATACGCCAGTGCCGAGTTGAAGAACACCTGGATCAGGATGGGTACGGCCAGCAATGCGATGACCAGGGGCTGCTGCAGGATGGCCTCGCCCTGGAACGCGAACAGCAGCACCAGGGTGAGCAGTAGCGCAGCAATGGACCAGGGACCAATGCGATGCAGCGCAGCGTCGAACACGGCTTGACCTCGGGCCAGCAGTGCCCGGCGCAACCATTGGGCCAGCACAACGGGAATCAAGATGTACAGGACGACAGAGGTGAGCAACGTGTCCCACGGCACCGTGATTGCCGACAGGCCCAGCAGGAAAGCCACGAGCGGCGCGAACGCGACGATCATGATGCTGTCGTTCAGCGCGACCTGGGACAGCGTGAACAGCGGGTCGCCCCCCGTGAGACGGCTCCACACGAACACCATGGCGGTGCACGGGGCGGCGGCCAGCAGGATCAAGCCAGCGATGTAGCTGTCGATCTGGTCAGCTGGCAGGTATGGGGCAAACCACTGACGTATGAACAGCCAGCCCAGAAAAGCCATGGAGAATGGCTTGACCAGCCAGTTCACGAATAAGGTGACCCCGATGCCGCGCATGTGGTTGCGCACTTCGCCCAGGGCGGCGAAGTCCACCTTGAGCAGCATCGGAATGATCATCACCCAGATGAGCAGGCCCACCGGAATGTTCACGCGGGCGACTTCCCACGCACCAATCGCGCGTGCTGTTCCAGGAAACACCTGGCCCAACCCGATCCCCACCACGATGCACAGCACCACCCACACGGTGAGGTAGCGCTCGAACACGCTCATGCTGGATTTCTGCATCCCGTTTCTCAGTTTGTGACCAGTTGGCGAGCGGTGGTCTGAAGCACCGCCTTGGCCAGCTTGTCTTCGGGAAGGCTAACCAGCAGTTCGAGCCGACGCTTCATGGCGTGCAGCGTCTGGCGGAAGGCTTCAAGTTGCTGCTCGTCCGTGCCGTCGCCCTCGCTGGGGTCTGCATAGCCCCAGTGCGCTGTGGCGGGGTGGCCTAGCCAGATGGGGCAGACCTCGCCCGCCGCGTTGTCGCACACCGTGATGATCAGGTCCATCTGGGGCGCGTCGGGCGTGGCGAACTCATCCCAGCTCTTGCTGCGCAGGCCTTCGGTGGAAATGCCTGCTTTTTGCAGCACCTGCAGTCCGAGGGGGTTGGGCTGCTGGTTGTCGCGTGGGCTGCTCCCAGCGGAGTAGGCCTTGAACCGACCGGCACCCATGTCATTGAGCAGCGCTTCGGCCAGGATGCTGCGCGCCGAGTTGTGTGTGCAAAGAAAGAGAACTTTCAAGGGTTGTGGGGTTGCGCTCATGGTGAACTCCAGGGTCAATGGTGGTGAGATAGGTGAATCTGGGCTGAGCGCACAGGCGCTTGGGGCATGGATTGCCCTACAGGGAACCCTCAGCAGTTGCAGGAGGCGGCCTCTTCAGTGAGGCATAGCGCACCCTGGCAACAGTTTTCTGTCAGGTAGGCCAGCAGACCGTTCATGGTCTGGTACGAGGCGCGATACACCAGGTTGCGCCCGTGGCGCTCCTGGCTCACCAGGCCAGCATGGGCCAACTCTTTGAGGTGAAACGACAGGGTGTTGGAGGCTACTCCCAGCTGCTCGGAGATTGCGCCAGGGGTGAGACCATCCTTGCCTGCCACGACGAGTGCGCGGAAGACACGGAGGCGTACCTCTTGAGCAAGCGCTGCAAGCGAGCGGACAACTTCAGGCTCATTCATTTCTCAATAATACACCAATTATTGAAATATAAGCCGGCTAAATCCACTCCTATTTGCATGGCGAGTGGCGGCTCGGGAAATGCGATTCGCCCCAATGGCCGTGATGAGTGGCACGCTCCAAAATCACACACCCTGGCTCGACCATCGAGGTACGCAGTCCAAAAGGCGCCAGCATCGGTCAGGGGTGGCGGCTTGCATCCGAAATCCTTGATTGAAGGAATCAGTCAGTAGACTGATTGGTCTTCTCTCAGGGCCGTCAACAACAACAGAAGGGATTTCTCGACTGCGGCACGATCCCGCTCACTCAGGCAGGCAAGCAATTGCACTGCGTGGTCATCCAGGGCAGCATTCCAATGATTGACTGACTGAAACCCTTCGTCGGTGAGCGTGACCAACCATTTCCGGGAATCGGCGGGATTGGGCTCCTTGACGACCAGACCACGGGTCGCAAGTGCGTCAACAGAACGCGACACCCAACTTTTTTCGCGTCCAACCCGCCTGCCCAGTTCAGTCATCGCAAGCGTCCCGGAGCGCTCCAGTTCGGCGAGCAGATTGCATTGGCTGTTCATCTTGCTGTTGCGTTCCACTGACCTACTTTGCGATTGTGTGAACAAACGGGCGACCTCCCGCAACAGACTTCCCGAAATGGCCGTTGTCATTTTGGTGCGTATTGCAGTGGATAGTATGAAGTCTTGGTTTTTTTGTGTGGCCAACGCTTCCGCTCAAGAGCCAAGGCGGTCGGCTCATAGCGCCGAAACTAGCTCGTGGAAGTGAGCATGTTCAGCCAACTATGCGGTCTGGCTACCCTCGTACCCTTCGAAGAAGGCGCAGGCCATTGCCCACCACCAGCAAGCTGGCCCCCATGTCCGCGAAGACCGCCATCCACATAGTGGCCGTGCCAACGACAGCCATCACCAGGAAGACGCTTTTGATGCCCAGTGCCAGGGTGATGTTCTGCCAGAGAATGGCGTGGGTGCGCTTGGATAGACGCACTGTCTCGGCGACGCGCTGCAGGTCATCGTTCATGATGACTACATCGGCGGCTTCCATGGCCGTGTCAGTTCCCGCTGCACCCATGGCAAAACCGATGTCGGCCTGCGCCAGCGCCGGCGCATCGTTGATGCCGTCGCCGGTCATGCCGGTAGCGCCATAGCGCTTTTGCATTTCCTTGATGGCATCGAGCTTGGCTTCGGGCAGCAGATCTCCACGGGCGTCATCAATGCCGGCCTGCGCCGCGATGGCTTTTGCGGTGGCCGTGTTGTCGCCGGTCAGCATCACCGAGGTCACACCCAGTGCCTTGAGATCGACGATGGCCTGTTTCGATGTCTCACGGATGGTGTCCGCTACCGCGAACAGCGCCAGGACGCCCGAATCGTCAGCCAGGAGGGTTACCGTGCGGCCTTGCTTTTCGTGGATGACCAGCTCCGCCTCCAGCTCCGGACCACACAGTCCTTGCTCATGGATCAAACGGTGATTGCCCAGCATCAAGCGCATACCATTGACCATGCCTTCGACACCGCGCCCAGGCAAGGCCTTGAAGCTTTCTGCTTCTGGGTCCTTTACGTCCAAGCCCTGGACAATCGCCTTTGAAACCGGGTGATCGGAGCGAGCCGCCAGGCTGGCAGCCATTTGCTGGACTGCTACCTCGTTACCGGCACCCCACACCTGCCACTTCACCAGCTTGGGTTTGCCTTCGGTGATGGTGCCGGTCTTGTCCAGCGCCACCGCCTTCAGAAGCCGGGCATCTTCCAAGTAGGTTCCGCCCTTGATCAAGATCCCACGGCGCGCTCCTGCGGCCAATCCGCTGACCACCGTGACCGGCGTGGAAATGACCAGAGCGCATGGGCAGGCGATCACCAGCAGGACCAGGGCCTTGTAGAGCGCCTCCAGCCAGGTAAGGCCCATCAGGAAAGGAGTGAGGACCGCCACCGCCACGGCAATGGCGAAGACTGCGGGGGTGTAGATGGAGGCGAACCGATCCACAAAGCGCTGCGTCGGAGCGCGCGTGCCCTGCGCCTGCTCAACGGCCTGGATGATCCTGGCCAGGGTGGTGTTGCTCGACAGGGCTGTGACCTCGAACTCCAGCTCACCAGTCTCGTTGATCGTGCCGGCGAACACCTGGTCGCCAGGTGCCTTGTCCACGGGGATGCTCTCGCCAGTCACGGGGGCCTGGTTGATGGCGCCATTGCCCTTGGTCACCTTACCGTCCAGCGGCACGCGTTCGCCCGGCTTGATGCGCACGGTCGCTCCGATGGCGACCGAAGCCACCGGTGTAGCGGTCCATGCTCCGTTGGTGCCCAGTACCAAAGCCTCTTCGGGCGCCAGTTCCAGCAAGCCCTTGATAGCGTTTCGGGCCCGGTCCACTGCCTTGGCTTCGATGAGCTCCGCAATCGCGTACAAAGCCATCACCATCGCGGCTTCTGGCCACTGACCAATGAGGAATGCGCCGGTGACGGCCACCGACATCAGCGCATTGATGTTCAGCTTGCCGCGCAGCAGCGCCGCAATGCCTTTTTTGTAGGTGTCGATGCCGGCCAGCCAGATAGCCAGAGCGGCAATCGCCATGCCGGCCACTTTCCAGGCCATATGGTCGGGCGCGAAGAACGAAAGTACCTCAGCGCCTGTGGCGAACACCAGCGCGGCTACCAGCCGGGAGATGCCGCCTGCAAAACCATGTCCATGGTCGTCGCCTTCGGCTGGTTCGCCCGCCTGTCCGCCCTCGGAGCCATTGGCGCCTGGAACTGGCTGCGGATCGAAGCCCGCTTTGCGCATGGCGTCGAGTGCCAACGGGTAGGTGCCTTCGTTGGCATCGATCTTGAGCGTCCGCGCGCCGAGCTGAAAGCCCAGAGAGCGGATCCCATCCAGAGGCTCCAGCGCTCGGCGAATCTCCGCCTCCTCGGCGCTGCAGTCCATGGTCGCAATGCGAAACACCCGGCCTAGGCTACCCTGGGTGTTTGCCGCAGTGACCACGGGCTGTGGATCGAAACCCGCCTTGCGGATGGCATCGAGCGCAAGGGGCAAGGCGCGATCCTCCGCATCGATCTTCAGCGTGCGCGCGCCGAGCTGGAAACCCAACGAGCGGATTCCCTCAAGCGGTTCCAGAGCCCGCCGGATCTCCGACTCTTCGGCACTGCAGTCCATGGTGGCGATTCGGAACAGCTTGCCCTGGCCCGGGCTGCTTGTGGCTGCAGGGACCACTGCTGCGGTACTGGAACAGCCCGAGGAGCAGCAGGTGTCAACAGTGGTGGGAGGTGTGCTTGTTTCTGATTTCATAGCCCAATTGGAACCCTTCAAGTAGCTTTAAAGTCAAGCAGCAAAAAAGAATATGGCTGCTTTGTCCTGGGTAAATCGGATTTCTTAACGGTCCGTACTCAGTCGCAGGGGCACAGGATCGACCCCACCCCGTCGAAAAACAACATCAATTCGGGGGGATTTCGATTCCCACATTCGTTACCCCGTTTTCTGACGATGCAAAGGGCTTTCCCTGGTGCATGCGTGCAATAGCTCCTACTATGGCCAACCCAAGGCCATGGTTACTCTGCCCATGACTACGAGCCGGATCTGCACGGAAGAATCGGTCAAACAGCTGCGGGAGTAGCTCGGGATCGATAGTGCTGCCGTAGTTGGTGACACTGATCAACACACGGCCCTCATCGATAGTTCTGAGGTTGACTTGGACGATTGAGCCAGGGTTCGCGTATCGGGTGGCGTTGCCGAGCAAGTTCGACAGGGCCCGGCGCAACAACGGCACGTCGAAAGCGCCATGCGCATCGCCGACCACCTTAGCGGTGAGACCAGCCTCGGCCAGTGCCGCTTCGTGGTAATCCAGTACGTCAGCAGCCACTGATGCAAGAGTCGCAACGGGGGCCCGACGTGCTCCCACACCCCGATCCGCCTGGGACAGGAACAGCATGTCATTGACGATGCCCGTCAGGCGGTGCAGCTCCTCCAAATTGGACGCCAGCACCTCGCGAATATCCGCCTGCTCAGGGCGCAGCAAAGCCAGTTCATTGTTGGCAATGAGCGTGGCCAAAGGCGTGCACAACTCATGCGCCACGTCCGCATTGAAGCCTTCCATCTGGGAATAGGCCTTCTCAATGCGAGCAAGGAGCGCGTTGAACTGGTCGATCAAAGGCACGAGCTCAAGGGGCTGCTCGGCGCTGTCGAGACGTTGATGCAGATTGTCAGCCGACACTGCGCGCGTCTGACTGGCCAGTCTTCGGACGGGCGCCAGGCCCAAGTTGACCAGGGAGAATCCGCCTAGCGATACAACGACGGCCCCACCGATGGCTGCGACCAGCAAGGTAAGAGCAAGTCGGTGCAACAACTGGTTGTCGGTTTGGATATCCAGCGACAGCTGAACGCGCAAGTTCTTTGAGGGAGTCTGGTCCGTAGTCTGTGCTACTTCGAACTGCCGTTGGCGCCATACCGTCTTCGCATTCTGGTTGCGGGTGTGGGCGTAGAGAACAATCCCGTCCGCCCGCGCGACTTCGAGCGACAGATCTCCGTGCCCAACAAGGAAGTCATCGAGTTTGTGCGCAAGGTCTTCCGAATCCCCATGCTCCTTGCCATCCACTAGCAAGTGCCGAATGACGTTTTCCTTTTGCGCCAGCGTTTCCTCTTGCCGATCACGAAAGTTGAACTCGGTCACCAGATACACCGCCAGACAGACCACCCCGAGTCCGGCAAAGCTCTGCAGCGCCAGCCACCAAGACAACCGCTGGCGCAATGAGCGATGTTGGGCCAGCTCCTTCATCCGTTGCGGTCCTCCATCACGTATCCCATGCCGCGAATAGTATGGAGCAGCGTAGTGTCAAACGGCACATCGATCTTGGTACGGAGGCGCCGGATCGCGACCTCCACCACGCTGGTATCGCTGTCGAAGTTCATGTCCCACACCTGTTCAGCGATCTCAGTGCGAGAAAGCACTTCGCCTTTTCTTCTCAGAAACAGAGTCAGCAGCAGAAACTCCTTCGCAGTCAACTCCAAGCGCTGGCCACACCGGGACGCTTTGCGCCGTACCAGGTCTAATTCCAGGTCGCCCAACCGCAGTTGCGTGGGCTCTGCGGCATCCCGCGCGCCATGGGTCCGCCGCAGCAGCACCTGGATGCGGGCGCTCAGTTCGGAAAACGCAAAGGGCTTGACCAGATAGTCGTCGGCACCCGTCTTGAGTCCCAATACCCGATCCTCGACGCGGACCCTTGCTGTCAACATCAAGACCGGAGTCTGCTTGGTCTTGCGAAAGGCCGTTAAAAGGCTGAAGCCGTCGATCCCTGGGAGCATCGCGTCCAAGACCAGCAGATCGTGCACGCCTTCCAGAGCCATGTGAAGGCCATCTACCCCGTTGTGCGCAACGTCCACCACGTAGCCAGCCTCTCCCAGGCCCTTGCGCAGGTACTCGGCCAGCTTGACTTCGTCTTCGATGAGCAGAATTTTCATGCCGCCATTCTCGAAGAATGCGGCCAGTTGGTAGTTTACAAATTTGTAATCTGGCTGTTGGCGCCGTGTCGCGCGCGGATTTTTACAGTGTCTCCGTGTCGAAAGGCATAGTCCCGGCAGATCGCCGAGGGCTAACTGATATCAAGGGACAACACCATGACTGTTCGCAAACCCCTCGCCCTCACTCTGATCGCCTTCACAATTGCGGCTCCAGGATTTTCATCTGCCTCGTCGCTGTACCATCCTGCTGGTGGCGAAGTGGGCATGACCACACATCCCGACCACATGCAAAGCGCAATGTCCCGTGGCGATGTGCTTCAGGCTGTCGAAGTAGCGCGCAAGGATGGCACGCTGGCAGTCCTTTCGCGCGGGGGTGCGCTGCCAGTCAAAGCAACAGGCTCAACAAAGACGCGTGAGCAGGTCCAACAGGAATTTCTCAACATGTCGGCAGCTGAAAAGAAGGCGCTTCTGGACATGAACGGCGGCGCTCGCTGATTTCCCAACCCAGTGCCCTTCAGCGGCCATCCAAGCCTCAGTACGCCCTTCATGACGCATGCTAGACTTCAAAAATGCGCCGCTTGATCGCTGTTTTTATGCTTGCATTGCTTCCGTTCCAGTTCAGCTGGTCTGCGGTGGCTGCTTATTGCATGCATGAGAGCTCAACCGCGCAGTCGCAGCACCTTGGGCATCACGAACACAAGCATGAAGCCAAAGGCGGGACTGGTCAGGCCGAAAAGTCCAGCCAGGGAGCCGATGCATTTGATGTTGACTGCTCAGTCTGTCATGGCGCGGGTATCGGGGCCTTGAACTGGTCAGATGCAAAGCCAGTCTTCATCCATGAAAGCCGCGTGGAGCCTCCTTCAGGCAAGCGCCTGCTGGCTGTAACCCCCACGCCCCCAGACCGCCCTCAGTGGTCCGTCCTCGCCTGATCGGCGGGGGCATCTCACTTTTCTTTTTCAGTCTTGTCCGCCATCGCGGCCGAAGCAGTTGCGTGTGTTGCAGCTGGAGTGACTGACGAGTTGCCAGGCAGCTGCACGGTTGCCAGTCCGCCGATTCCCTCGTGTTTTGAAATCACTGGAGAATCGGATGTTCAAGGGTACTTACCTTCAAGAGATGCCGCACGCATGGCGCGGCGGTAGAAAGATCAAGCTCGCGGCAGGCGCCGCAGCTATATGGCTGAGCGCCTCGGGCGGTGCCTTTTCCCAGGGCCTGCCACCAGGGCCAGCCGTTGGCGAACGAGCACCTCAGTCTGCTGCAGCGGCCGCAGCTGAGCCTTTGTCGCTGGCCAAGGCCATCGAACTGGCCCTGGAGGGAAATCCGGAGGTGGCTGCGGCAAAGCGCCAATGGGAGGCAACCGAAGGACAGGTTCTTCAAGGACGCTCGCGCCCCAATCCAGAGCTCGCGTACTCGCTGGAAGACACACGCTCCAAAACACGTACGCAAAGCTGGCAACTCAATCTTCCCGTAGAACTGGGTGGAAAGCGTGCGGCACGCACTAAGGCGGCCGAAAAAACGCGCGAGCAAGCACAAGCCCAACTCGCCGAGCTGCAAGCCACCGTGCGGGCCAATGTCGCTGCCGCTTACTTTGATGTTCTGACTGCGCAGGAACGATTGGTACTGGCCAGAGACAGCGCAGCGCTGGCCAAATCCTCAACGGATACCGTCTCAAAGCGTGTAGCCGCTGGCAAAGTATCCCCTGTGGAAGAGTCCAAGGCCCGGGTTGCAGAAGCCGGCGTTCGCGTCGAACTCGCCCAGGCCGCGAGCGAACAACGCAATGCTCTGTCCCGCCTGTTCGCGCTGTTGGGACAGATCGATGCGCCTTACACCGTGCTGGAGGGCAAGGCCGAGAAACTGCCCTCGGTCCCGAGCCTCGCCGATCTCCAGCCCTTGATTTCTTCTGCGCCAGGCGTGGTACTTGCGCGAATCGAGGTGGATCGGCGCAAGGCATTGACCGCCCTGGAGCAAAGCAAGCGCGTGCCCGATGTCACCGTCAGCGTCGGCATGCAGCGCAGCAACGAAACGCAGCGCAACGTCCTTCTTTTCGGGGTCTCTGTGCCTCTTCCCGTCTTCGACCGCAACCAAGGCAACCTCCTGGAGGCGCTGAAACTTGAGGACAAGGCCCGCGATGAGCTGCAAGCAGCCACCGTGCGCCTGCACAGCGAAGTGGCGCAGGCACGAGAGCGCCTTTCCACGATCACCGCAGAGGTTCAGTCACTGCAGCAGGAAGTTCTGCCCGGTGCGAAGTCGGCCTATGACGCCGCCACCATTGGGTTCGAGAACGGTAAGTTCAATTTCCTGGAAGTGCTCGATGCCCAACGCACTTACTTCACAGCCAAATCCCAGTACCTCAAAGCCCTTGGCGAAGCACACCGTGCAGCGGCTGATATCGACCGCCTGCTCGGGGCCAGCATGGTTCCCGGCCTGATCGCAACGCAACACTGAGCATGACCATGAACACGAACTCCAGCAAATCCACCATCAGTAAAAAACACCTGATCGCCATTGCAGTAGTCCTCGCAATAGGGGGCGGCGCGGGAACCTTCATCTTGCAAGGTGGCGGCAAGCCCAAAGCCGCAGCCACCGAGGACGATGGCCACGGTCACGGCGGCCATACCGAGGCCAAGGGACACGGCGACGGCGAGCACCATGGCAAGGGTAGCGAAAAGGGCCACGACGATGACAAGGGGCATGCCGATGGTGAACACCATGAAAAGAGCGAAGCCAAGGGACCACATGGCGGTACCGTGTTCAAGGAAGGCGACTTCAGCTTGGAAGCATTGTTGTCTGAAGACGGTGGCGAGCCTCGACTGCGAATCTGGCTGTCCGACAAAGATAAACCGCTGCCCCTGAATGCTGCAACGGTCACGGCAACTGTGACCCGCCCGACAGATGAAAAGCAGAAACTGACGTTTGCCGCTGAAAAAGACAGTCTTGTCAGCCGAGAGATCGTTGCTGAACCCCATGCTTTCGACATCGAGATCATTGCGCAGACTGCCACAGAGCCTTTCATGTTCGTGATGAGCAAGGAAGAAGGAAAGATCGAACTGACCGATGCCCAGATAAAGGCTGCATCCATCAGCCTGGACGCTGCTGTGAAAGCCAACATCAAGACGGCGTTGCTCCTTCCCGGGGAGATACGCTTGAACGAAGATCGCACGTCTCACGTTGTTCCCCGGCTTGCGGGAGTCGTGGAAAGCGTCAATGCCAGCTTGGGCCAAGTGGTCAAGAAAGGGCAAGTTTTGGCGGTGATCGCGAGCCCGACTGCTTCCGAGCAACGCAGCGAGCTGCAGACGGCCCAAAAGCGCTTATCGCTGGCAAAGACCACCTACGAGCGAGAAAAAAAGCTGTGGGAGCAGAAGGTGTCTGCCGAGCAGGACTACCTGCAGGCCAAGCAGGCCTTGAGCGAAGCAGAGGTCGCAGTAGCCAACGCCAATCAGAAACTGAGCGCGATGGGCCTGTCCGCCTCGTCGGTAGCAGGACTGAACCGTATCGAGTTGCGAGCGCCCTTTGATGGCATTGTCATCGAGAAGCACCTTAGTCTCGGCGAAGCCGTGAAGGAAGATGCTGCGGTTTTCACCATCTCGGACCTTTCCCAGGTGTGGGCTGAGATCAATGTTCCGGCGAAAGATCTGCCATCGGTTCGTGTGGGCGAAAAGGTCACGATCAAGGCCACCGCCTTTGACGCCTCCGCTACAGGCACTGTCGCTTTTGTAGGAGCGCTCATTGGCGAGCAAACCCGCACGGCAAAAGCCCGCGTGGTTCTTGACAACCCCAAGGGCGCTTGGCGCCCCGGCCTGTTTGTCAATGTTGAGGTGGTGTCCGAAGAAACGGCAGCGCCTGTAACCATCTCGGCCGACGCCGTCCAAAACGTCGGGGAAAAGCCGGTGGTCTTCCTCAAGGTTGATGGAGGCTTTATCGCTCAACCCGTGAAGCTGGGCCGAAGCGATGGCAAGCGGGTCGAAGTCCTCTCGGGTCTCAAAGCCGGTATGCCCTACGCCTCGACCGGCAGCTTCGTCGTGAAGTCTGAACTCGGCAAGGGATCTGCCGAACACACGCACTGATCGCGGAGCGCATACATGTTTGAAAAACTCATTCGATTCTCGATCGAGCAGCGATGGTTGGTGCTTCTAGCGGCCCTGGGCATGGCGGCGCTTGGCGTCATCAGCTACCAAAAGCTGCCTATCGATGCGGTCCCTGACATCACGAACGTCCAGGTTCAGATCAACACACAGGCCGCAGGCTACTCGCCTTTGGAGACTGAGCAGCGGGTTACATACCCCATTGAGACGGTCATGGCTGGCCTGCCAAACCTGGAGCAGACCAGGTCGCTTTCGCGGTACGGTCTGTCGCAGGTGACCGTCATTTTTAAAGACGGAACCGACATCTATTTTGCTCGGCAGCTCGTCAACGAGCGTATCCAGGAGGCGCGCGACAAGCTGCCTGCCGGCATCACGCCAGCGCTGGGGCCCATCTCGACCGGGCTGGGCGAAATCTATCTCTGGACTGTCGAAACCAAGGACGGGGCGAAGAAGCCCGATGGCTCACCCTATACCGCAACAGACCTGCGCGAGATTCAGGACTGGATCATCAAGCCACAGCTGCGAAATGTTCCTGGCGTGACCGAGATCAATTCCATTGGCGGCTTTGCCAAGGAATACCAGATCGCGCCCATCCCTGAACGCCTGGCTTCTCTGGGCGTGACACTGCAGGATGTGGTCACTGCGCTGGACCGCAACAACGGCAATGTGGGCGCGGGCTATATCGAAAAGCGTGGCGAGCAGTATCTGATTCGTGCACCTGGTCAGGTGAAGTCGCTGGAAGACATCGGTAACGTGATCCTCAGCAGCGCCAACGGTGTTCCTGTGCGCGTTCGCGACGTGGCAGAAGTTGGCATTGGCCGGGAACTGCGCACAGGTGCTGCAACAGACAACGGACGCGAAGTGGTCCTCGGCACGGTGTTCATGCTGATCGGCGAGAACAGCCGGACTGTCTCGCAGGCGGTGGACAAGAAGATGTTGGAAGTCAACAAGAGCCTCCCAGAGGGGGTGCACGCGGTGACTGTCTACGACCGTACCGTGCTTGTTGACAAAGCCATCAGTACGGTGAAGAAGAACCTGCTGGAAGGCGCGGTTCTGGTGATCGTGATCCTGTTCCTCTTTCTGGGCAACATCCGTGCCGCCATCATCACGGCAATGGTCATCCCCTTGTCGATGCTTTTTACCTTCACGGGTATGGTTCAGTACAAGGTGAGCGCCAACCTGATGAGCCTGGGAGCGTTGGACTTCGGCATCATCATCGACGGAGCGGTGGTGATCGTTGAGAACTGCGTACGGAGACTTGCCCATGCACAAGCGCACCACGGTCGGCCACTGACGCGGGCTGAGCGCTTCCATGAGGTGTTTTTGGCATCCCAGGAGTCAAGGCGTCCATTGCTGTTCGGACAGCTCATCATCATGGTGGTGTACCTGCCCATCTTCGCGCTGACAGGCGTTGAAGGGAAGATGTTCCACCCCATGGCATTCACGGTGGTCGCGGCACTGCTGGGCGCCATGGTTCTGTCGGTGACATTCATCCCCGCAGCGGTGGCCCTGTTCATCGGCAATCGGGTCAGCGAGAAGGAAAACTTCCTGCTGGGCCATGCCAAGCGCTTGTATGGTCCACTGCTCGACCGTGTCATGGCCGCCAAGGCGGTCGTACTGACCGCAGCTGCAGTTGCGGTGATCTTGTGCGGGTTGATCGCCACGCGTATGGGCAGCGAGTTTGTACCCAATCTCAATGAAGGCGACTTTGCGATCCAGGCGCTGCGCATCCCAGGCACCAGCCTTTCCCAGTCAGTCCAAATGCAGCAGCAAATTGAAAGGACCTTGAAAGAGAAATTCCCCGAGATCGAGCGCATCTTCGCCAGAACCGGTACTGCGGAGATTGCCTCGGACCCCATGCCGCCGAACATTTCGGACGGGTACATCATGCTCAAGCCAATGGCCGAATGGCCCGAACCTCGAAAAACCCGCGACGAATTACTCGCGGCGATTCAGGAAGTCATCGGGAAAATCCCGGGCAACAACTATGAGTTCTCCCAGCCCATTCAGCTGCGCTTTAACGAGCTGATCTCCGGGGTGCGCAGTGACGTAGCCGTGAAGATCTTCGGTGACGACATGGATGTCCTGAACAAGTCCGCAGAAGAAGTCTCCGCAATGCTGCAGAAGATTCAGGGCTCCTCTGAGGTGAAGGTTGAGCAGACGACGGGGCTTCCGATGCTCACCGTGAACATCGACCGCCAGAAGGCTGCTCGCTATGGTCTGAACGTTGCCGACATTCAAGACACCGTGGCCACCGCTATCGGTGGACGCGAGGCCGGCACTATGTTCGAGGGCGACCGCAGATTCGACATCCTGGTTCGTCTGCCTGAATCCCTGCGCAACGATCTCGAAGGGATGAAGCGCCTTCCTATCCCGCTGCCGCGTTCTGCCAATGGGACAGAGGCCAAAACGAACTTCATCCCGCTGGGCGAGGTAGCAACATTCGAGCTTGCTCCTGGCCCCAACCAGGTGAGCCGAGAAAACGGCAAGCGCCGCATCGTCGTGAGCACCAACGTGCGCGGGCGCGATGTGGGCTCTTTCGTCGCAGAGGCTGAGAAAGGCCTGGCCCAGATCAAGATTCCTACCGGCTATTGGACGAGCTGGGGCGGAACCTTCGAGAACTTGCAGTCGGCCACGCAGCGCCTGCAGATCGTCGTGCCGGTGTCCCTGCTGCTGGTTTTCGTGCTGCTGTTCGCTATGTTCGGCAACGTCAAGGATGGTCTGCTGGTCTTCACTGGCATCCCATTCGCTTTGACGGGGGGCATCCTGGCGCTTTGGCTTCGCGACATTCCGATGTCTATCTCTGCGGCTGTCGGCTTCATCGCGCTTTCTGGGGTGGCCGTGCTCAATGGTCTGGTGATGATTTCGTACATCCGCAGCTTGAGGGAAGGCGGCGTTGGTCTTGACGAAGCAATCCGTGACGGCGCGCTCACCCGGCTACGGCCGGTTCTGATGACTGCCCTGGTGGCCTCGCTGGGCTTCATTCCAATGGCCATTGCGACAGGCACCGGCGCTGAAGTCCAGCGTCCCCTGGCCACCGTGGTGATCGGCGGAATTCTCTCGTCCACGCTGCTCACGCTTCTCGTGCTGCCGATTCTTTACCGTCTGGCCCACCGGCCCGATGAGGAAGATGAGGACGTGTCCGCTGAGCCCTCGCATCCCCCAGACGTGTCCGCGTCCGCGTAGTTGAAACGGTCCCGCTCGCTGATCGTGGGGCCGTCCCTTTTCTCCACCCCCAAAGGAACTGTCATGAAACTTTCCCAACTCATTCTCGCCCTGTCTGTGTCGATCTCGGGCGCAGCCTTCGCTGCGGACAATCACGGCCACGACCTAAAGCCGATGCACGGTGGTGCTGTCGCAGAAGCCAAGGAGGTCGAGTACGAATTCGTTGCCAGCGCCGACAAGCTGCAGCTCTATATGCGCGACCATGGAAAGCCCGTTGCCGTTGCGGGAATGACCGCCAAGGTCACGCTGCTGGCAGGCAGCGAGAAACAGGATGTCCAGCTCCAAGCCGGTGACGGCAAGCTGGAAGCCACGGGCAGCTTCAAAGTCCCCGCCGGTACCAAAGTCGTCGTCGCCGTCTCGAAGGCTGGCAAGTCGATTGCCTCCGTCCGCTTCACGCTGAAGTAGTACACGAAGGCCGGCTGGGGGGATTGCCTTCGCAACGCTTCCAGAAGTGATCCCACTTTCCGCAGTCCGTTCACGTCAAAGCAGCTGACTACATATCGGCGAGTTCGGACCGCCCATCGGCAACATGCCTGTGCTGGAGGCCAAAAAAGGAGCGATCCATGTCAATGCAGGCTGCACAGGTCGCGCTCTTTGCCAAGCTGTTCTGGATTTGGATCGGCTTGTTGACCTCCGTGTTTGTGTTTTGGAGGCTGCGGCGTATCTGGCTCAAACGCCACCCGCCAATGGCGGTGAGAGTCAAGTACAGCCGACGCTTGGCCAAGAGACTGAGGGATCGACAGGCAATGCGTTTCAAACACCGAAAAACACCGAAATCGCGGCACCGCCATATGCAATCCAAGGAGGCAGACCGTGGGTGACGGTACCGGGGTCGCTGATGAAGCTTCAGGCAATACGCAACAACCTCCACAGCAAAAAAACAGATCCATGACAAAAATACCTGCATATTCAGGCACCCGCCGCCTCTCCGTGATCCTCAGCTCTGTGCTGGCAGCTAGCCTGCTGGCGGGTTGTGCTACCTCTACTGGGGCCGATCCCTCCGCCGAAGCGCCATACTGCTACAAGACCAGTAAGGGCAGAGTAGTCGCGTGCACTCGGGTACCCGCCCCCAGCCTGAATGCCGACGCTCAGGCGAAGCGCTTTACTCCCGATCCGAATGCGCTCACCGTCTACGTCGTACGGCGCAACTGGGGAGATGGCGGGCGGTTTGTGAAGATCAGCGCGGATAACGCAATGGCCGCCGAGACTCTCCCCAACACGATGGTGCGCTTCAAGTTGAAGCCAGGAACGCATACGTTCACCTTGGATTTCGAAGGAGAGCGTCAAGTCGCAACCGTGGATGGTAAAGCTGGTGACCTACGATTTCTTCGGATCGATGGAACGGTTTGGGCATGGAAGAGCACGTTTGTATGGGCGACTGACGGCGAGGATGCAATTCGGGAAAGGGCTTACAAGGCTCGCCTGGTCGCCGACCTGACGGTCAAGTGACCTCGGGGGAGCAGACAAAAAAATACCGGGGGTTCAGTGAACGTGTTGATGGTGCACGTCAGGAGCATGGGGATGGGCGTGGGTCATAGGTTCATGGGTGTGCTTGTGACTGTGGCTGCCCTTTGGCATCACATCGTGCACATGTGAATGGTGCCCATCGTCGTGCCGGTGGGCATGCTCATGCTCAAGCACTTCGTGTGTGTGCTCGTGACCATGGCCTTCCGCCAAGTGCAGTACCACTCCCGTGGTTAAGGAGTACGCATGGCTCACGGATCGCCAGTTCGTGGACGCCGTGGCCGTGGCCATGATCACCCCCGGCCCGGTGGTTATCACGACAGGATTTATCGGCTTCCTCATCAGCGGCTTCTGGGGCGCGGTCGTCGCGGCGTTGGCAACCTTTATGCCCTGCTACTTGCTCACCGTGATTCCCGCGCCGTACTTCGAGAAGCATGGCAAACATCCTGGTGTGCTGGCGTTCGTTGACGAAGTGACTGCTGCTGCCGTGGGCGCCATTGCCGGTGCGGTGGTGGTGTTGGGCCAGCGATCCGTTGTGGATTTACCCACAGCTGCGCTGTTTCTTGCCACCGCTGCCGTCCTGTGGCGGTTCAAGAAGCTGCCCGCGCCTGTGGTGTTGCTTGCCGCTGCCTTGATGGGTCTGGCCGTGTATCCGCTTGTGGCCCACGTCCAACCCTGACCATTTGACGGAGAACCCCATGAACTACCAAATCCGTCCGCTGACGCTGAACCCCGATCAACTCTCTGGCTTTTCGAACCGTCTAATCACCAGCCACCACGAAAACAACTACTCGGGTGCGGTCAAGCGCCTGAATGCCATACGCAACGAACTCGCAGCGTTGGACTGGAGCAATGCTGCAACTTTCACCATCAATGGCCTCAAGCGCGGGGAGTTGATCGCCGCAAATTCAGCATTCCTGCACGAGCAGTATTTCGACAATCTGGGGGGCAACGGTGTATTGCCTTCCTGCGGGTTGTCCATTGCGCTCACGCGTGACTTTGGCTCCGTGGACGCTTGGCGCAGCCAGTTCACTGGGCTGGCCAAGGCCATGGGGGGCGGATCGGGATGGGCCTTGCTGTCCTGGTCCTCCCGCGAGAGCCGCCTCATCAACCACTGGGCGGCCGACCCACACGCACCTCCTGGCCGGCGCAACGCCCGTACTGGCGCTGGACATGTACGAGCATGCGTACCAACTGGACTTCGGGGCCAAGGCGGGCGCCTATGTGGATGCCTACATGGCGAAATCCAGTGGGACAAGGTCTACAAGCGCTAAGGCGCTGCTGTCGAGGCGGATGCGTTGGCATTTGGCATCGACACAGGCTCTGCGCTGGCCGGTGCGGCAGGTGCGTTTGACTTGCGACTTGAGGAGGACTATCTGCAGAGCCCGCAGGTCATTGCCGGAGTGTCCTCGCGCGATCCGTCGCGCGTGTTGGAGTGGAGCCAGGAACTGGACGCCACGAAACCTGTGCGGCTGTATTGCTTGCGCGGCAAGGACATTGGCCGCTCTACGTTCCTGGCGCTGCGGGCACGCGGCATGAACGCGCGCTACCACGTGGGCGGCATCGAGGCCTGGCAAGCCGCTGCCCTGCCTCTGGAAACGCAAGGAGGTGCCGCATGAAATGGGTCACCCGCGAGCGGCCCAAGATCGACCGCATTGCCTGCCCCTGGCTGATTGCCCGGTTCATCGACAAAGAGCCGGAATTCCTCTATAAGCCTACAGCCTCGGTGCTTCAGGTGGCCCAGGACACGGGAGCGATCCCCTACGACGTGCGCGGCGTCGAATTGACCCACGACGGTGACCTGTGCAGCTTTGACGCCTTTCTCAAGAAGTACGAACTCACCGATCCCGCCCTACAGCAACTGACCGTGATCGTGCGGGGCGCAGACACATCCAGGCTGGACCTGGCGCCGCAGTCTGCGGGCCTCTAGGCGCTGTCGCTTGGCCTGTGCAAGACCTTCAGCGATGACCTTGAGATGCTAGGGCATGGCATGGTGATGTACAACGCGCTCCATGCTTGGTGTAAGTCCTGCTAGGCAGAAACCCACAATTGGCCCCCGAGTATGGCCGCATGACGGCGGGTGCTAGGCGGTGGCTCAGCCGCTTTACCAAGGCGTTGTGAGCGCATTTCCTGTGCATGACGCTTGCTCCGTTGGCCTGCGCGGCGCCCCCGGAAACGAAACTGACCACCGCGCAGATCCGCGCCACGCTGGGCGGGCACCATGTCACCGACGGACGCCATTGGGGGCATGACTATTTCCTGGACGGCCGCCTAGAGCGTTCAGAAAACGGCCGCACACGCGCCGGACGCTGGAGCACGCAGAACAACCAACTCTGCCTGCTGCTGCCCGAGGTCAGCAAGGTCTCGCCCGTCTGCTTTGACGTGGTGCGCGTGGGGGAGGAATTGCAGTATCGCGATGCGGGCAGTGTGGTGTACGCAGGCACGGTCAGAAAGAGTCCGTCTCGTTGAGGCTCCTCGTCAGTCTCTACGGCGTTTGCCCCGCCTTGGCCCCACGCGGGGCCTTCGGCACTATTGGAGGTTGGTCACACTTCCACGCGTTGAAGTAAACCTCATCGCCCACGGCCATGCCGGAGCCCGCGTCAACTCTGGCGAAGTGCCCACGGGTTCGGGTGACTTCCCGCCATCGGATGACTGCAATCTGGTCGGTGGGGCCGAGCTCCATTTGCCGGCAGCGAGAGCCGCTCACCTTCAAGAATTCGTCCGCTTGGATTAATTTGGTAACTTTGCCGACCCTCCAGCCTTCGGACCAAGCGTACCGGTCCTCGTAGACAGGTGTGCTGCAGCCGGAGATCGCAAGGAATGTCAGCGCAGCAGCTGACAAGAGCATTGATTTTTTCATCATGAAATTTCCTTAGCCGCTGTCTCGGTACCGCTCAATGAGTCAATGCCTGTGCTGATGGTGCACATCGGGCGCGTGGGGATGGGCATGAGTCACCGGCTCGTGAAAGTGCACATGGCTATGGCTCCCAGTGGGCATCACGTCATGGGAGTGCGTATGGTGTCCATCGTCGTGACGGTGGGCA
This sequence comes from Acidovorax sp. GW101-3H11, assembly GCF_001633105.1. Taxonomy (GTDB): domain Bacteria; phylum Pseudomonadota; class Gammaproteobacteria; order Burkholderiales; family Burkholderiaceae_C; genus Acidovorax. Next base: position 174,486 of record NZ_LUKZ01000002.1, on the reverse strand, counting down.
TGCTCATGCTCCAGCGGGTCATGCGCATGTTCATGCCCGTGACTTTCAGCCAAATGCAGCAGCACCCCCGCAAGCATCAGAAGACCACCGAGCAGCATCAGCCACCCCGCAGACCGTTCACCGAAGCCGAACGCTACAGCCGCACCGATGAAAGGTGCAAAGGCGAACACGGAGCCAGTCCGCGCCGCCCCAAAAGCNAGCAGCACCCCCGCAAGCATCAGAAGACCACCGAGCAGCATCAGCCACCCCGCAGACCGTTCACCGAAGCCGAACGCTACAGCCGCACCGATGAAAGGTGCAAAGGCGAACACGGAGCCAGTCCGCGCCGCCCCAAAAGCCCGCTGCGCTAGAAGGTAGAACCGAAGACTCAAGCCATACCCCGTGGCCCCCACGGCAAAGAGCCCTAGAGCTGCCGTCAGGGTGGGCAAAGGCTCGCCCCACGCCATGGCAAGACATGCTGTCGCAGCGGCTCCCAGCGAGGCCTTTGCCATTACGACCTGGCTGGGATCGCGCTCGGCCAGTCCCCGGGACAGGGTGTTGTCCACGCCCCAGGCCACCGTCGCCAGTAGCACGGCAAGCAGACCGAGCAGCTGCGTGCCGCCCTGCAGGCCCTGGTCCATGACCAAAGCCATGCCACCGGCCAGCAAAAGAAGCATGGCTGCCCACACACGGCGGTCCATGGTCTCGCTATACAACCACCACGCCAGAGTGGCTGTGAACAGCGCTTCCAGCGTGAGCATGAGCGACGCGCTGGCGCCACTCGTGTGTTGCAGACCCCAGGACAGGGCGACAGGACCTAGGGCAGCGCCAAACCCCGCCATGCCGATGAGGCGCCAGGCGTCGGATCTTTGCAACCTTGCCTCGTGGGCAGCGGTCCGCAGGGACAAGGCACCAACGACAGCCGCCCCTGCATACAGCAGCGCAGCCGTCGTGAACGCCCCCAGCCCAGCACCCAGCCGTTGAACCAGCGGGGTGCTGATGCCAAACAAGGCTGCGGCCAGCAAGGCCAGCAGACCGCCTCGCAGTGCAGGCAAGGACAGAGAGCCGCGCGCCATGGGCCTTACTTCACCGTGAATCGTACAGTGACGGTCTTTTTGCTGTTGGTCGTGATCAGCGCAACCACCTTTGTGCCCTTGACCAACTTCACGCCCTTGGCCTCCAGCTTGTTGCCGCCTGCAGATTTCAGGGGCGCCTCTGCCTTTTCAGTGCCGTTCAGCACGGTGACCTTGCCGCCAAACTTGGATGCGTCCGCATCCTCGTCGTGGTCCACGATGTAGATTGCCGCGCCGTCAGCGGTGGCGACCAACTCGAACGACAGGTCGGAGGCGGTTTGCACCACGCCGCCGTGAGCAGGCTCGGCTGCACCATGGGCCATTGCAGCAGGCGCACTTGTCAGGGATGCCATCACGATTGCGGTGGCTGCCAGCAGTTGGGAGAAGTTCTTTTTCATGGTCATTTGGGTTTCCTTCCGTTGAGTTTGTTTCACTGGCGCGCTTCAAAAGGCAGCGCACCAAGGCCTATCAAAAAGTGGGTGAGAATTAAGCTGGAGCCTGGGATCAGAAGGCCTCCTGGCCTATGGGTTCGCTTTCGGCTTGCGCGCTGCTGCCCTCAATCAAGCGCCGGGTGGCACTTTCGCCGAAAAGCCAGAACATCACGGGCGTCAGCAGCGTGTCCAGCAAGGTCGAGCTGACGAGTCCACCAAAAATCACGACCGCCACCGGATGCAGGATTTCTTTACCAGGTGCATCGGCCGCCAGCAGCAGCGGGGTCAGCGCAAAGGCAGCCACCAGCGCCGTCATCAACACCGGGGTCAACCGCTCCAGCGAGCCGCGCACGACCATGGGTTGGCCGAAGACCTCACCCTCGAACTTGCACAGGTTGATGTAGTGGCTGACCTTCAAAATCCCGTTGCGTGTGGCAATGCCCGCCAGCGTGATGAAGCCCACCATGGAGGCCACGGACAGGCTCACCCCCGCCAGCCACATCGCGGCCACGCTGCCGATGAGCGCCAGCGGAATGTTGGCCATGATGATCCCGGCCAACACCGCCGACTTGTAGCGTACATACAAAACGAGAAAGATCATTGCCAAAGACACCAGCGACAAGCCGACGATCAGTTGCATCGCTTGCTCCTGGGCCTGGAACTGGCCTTCCAGACTCAGAAAGGTCCCCGGTGGCAATGGCGTCTTTGCCATCACCGCACGAATGTCTGCAATGACTCGGCCCATGTCGGAGCCGTCCGTGTTGGCATAAACGACGATGCGCCGACGACCGTTTTCTCGGCCAATCTGGTTGGGGCCATCGGTTTCCTGGACCGTGGCGATGGCAGACACCGGTATCTGCCCCGCAGGCGTGTCGATCAGCGTGCGAGCCAGATCCTGAGGACTGCGTTTGTCATCGGGCAGGCGCAGCACCAGTTCATAGCGGCGCAGGCCGTCCACAATCTGCGCACCATGGGCACCATCCGTCAGGGCCTGCAGCACCCGCACCGCCTCGCCAGGAGACAGCCCAACCTGCGCGGCCTTGCGGTGGTCCAGCCGTACCGTGATCTGGGGGATCAGCACCTGCTTTTCCACGGTCAGATCCACCAGCCCTGGAACGCCCGAGAGTCCCTGGCGCATCTGTTCGGCCAGGCCCCGCAAGGTGTCCGTATCGTCGCCGAAGATCTTGAGCGCGATCTGCGCCCGCACCCCTGACAAGAGGTGATCCAGGCGGTGGGAGATAGGCTGGCCAATGGCCACCTGGGCTGGAAGGACGGCCAAACGGGCACGGATGTCTGCCATCACGGCCTCGCGGTCCCGGGCGGACCGCTTCAGGTCCACATCAATCTCGGCCGAATGCACGCCTTCGGCATGTTCATCCAGCTCGGCCCGCCCCGTCCGGCGCCCCACCTGGGTGACCTCGGGGACCTCAGCAATCAGCGTCTCCGCCAACGCGCCCATGCGATTGGCTTCCGCCAGCGCAGTGCCTGGGTTGAACACCATGCCCAGCACCAGCGAACCCTCATTGAAGGCAGGCAGAAAGGCGCGTGGAAAAAACGGGACGCTTGCAGCTGCTGCAGCTACCGCCAGTGCAGCGACAGCCATCAGCACCTTGGCGCGAGAAAACGACCAGCTGAGCACTTGCGCATCCCGCCGCTTGAGCCAGGCTACCAACGTGCTGTCACCGTGGTCCAGCCGTTTCATCCCCGGCAACAGGTAAAGGCACAGCACGGGCGTTACTGTNGCGACAGCCATCAGCACCTTGGCGCGAGAAAACGACCAGCTGAGCACTTGCGCATCCCGCCGCTTGAGCCAGGCTACCAACGTGCTGTCACCGTGGTCCAGCCGTTTCATCCCCGGCAACAGGTAAAGGCACAGCACGGGCGTTACTGTCATCGAGACCAGCATCGAGGCCAGCACTGACACGATGTAGGCGATGCCCAGGGGCGTGAACAGGCGCCCTTCGATGCCCGGCAGCGCAAACAGCGGCACAAACACCAGCACCACGATGGCGGTGGCGTAGACGATGCCCGAGCGGACCTCCACGCTCGCCCGGCGCACGACCTCCAGCATGGACAGAGGATTGCCCTGGGCACGGTTTTGCTTCAGCCTGCGCAGGATGTTCTCCACGTCCACCACCGCATCGTCTACCAGTTCGCCAATGGCAATGGCCAGGCCGCCCAGGGTCATCACGTTGATGGACTGATCCATCAACCGGAACACCATGGCTGTCACGGCCAGCGACAAGGGTATCGCCACGAGCGAGATCAAAGTGGTTCGCGCGGACAACAGGAAGGCGAACAACACGATGGCCACCATGATGGCGCCATCGCGCAGAGCCTCGGTCACGTTGCCGATAGACGCCTCGATGAAGTCCGCCTGGCGAAACAACACCTTCGGAGCAGCCAAACCCACGGGCAGCCCTTGTTTGAGGTCCCCCAACGCCGCTTCGATGGCGTGGGTGAGCTTGACGGTATCGGCCGCAGGCTGCTTTTGCACACTGACGATGACGGCAGGCACGCCGCTGTATCCGGCGTCACCGCGCTTCATGGCGGCAGCGAACCGGACATTGGCCACCTGTTCCAGCAAGATGGCTCGGCCGTCCTTCCAGGCTACGGCCACGCCCTGCAGGTCTTCGACACGGCTGGTGCGGCCAATGTGGCGGATGAGGAATTCACGGCTGTTGAGGTCGATGAAGCCACCTCCCGCATTCCCCGCAAAGCCTCGAAGGGCCTGCTCGATCTGCGTCAATGTCACCCTGAACTGCGCCATGCGCGCGGTATCAGGCTCCACCCGCAACTGACGTACTTCACCGCCGATAGGGATGACCTGAGACACCCCTGGAATCGACAGAAGTCTTGGGCGCAGCACGAAGTCCGCGTACTCACGGGCCTGCATGGGTGTCGCTGCGGCGGCCTTACCATCGCCTGCTGCCAACGGCAGTGCGATGAGCATGACTTCGCCCATGATGGAAGACACCGGTCCCATGACGGGCGTAATGCCTCCGGGGAGTTGCTCCCGCACCAGTGCCAGGCGCTCCGCCACGAGCTGGCGGTTGCGGTAGATGTCCGTCCCCCAATCGAACTCGGCATAGAGGATGGACAGGCCCACGCCGGACGTGGAGCGCACGCGCGTGACCCCCGGCATGCCGTTGAGCGCGGTCTCCAGAGGGAAGGTCACCAGTTGCTCGACTTCTTCGGGTGCCATACCTCCTGCTTCCGTCAAGACGGTGACCAGGGGTTTGTTGAGGTCGGGAAACACATCGACCGGCGTGCGCCATGCGGTGATGGCCCCGTAGACCATCAGCAGCGCCGCGACCGCCAGGACGAACAGGCGGTTGTGAAGGCTGTTCCTTACGATCCAATTGAACATTGCGTGGGCTCCGTTCAGCGGATCTGTGCGATCAGCGGCGCACCTTGCACCACCACGCGGTTGTCAGCGCCCAGGCCCTGCGTGACGACCACCGTGGCGGCGTCCAGGGACCGGTACTGCACCGGCTGGGGAATGTAGCGCTCTGCACCGGACTTGATCCAGACCACCGGCTCGTTGGCACTGTTGCGCACGACGGCCTGCGCAGGCAGGACGAAGCCCTTCACCTGCTCGTTCAGCGAGGCCACGACGGTGACGGGCTGTCCGACCGCCAGCGGCAAGGCTGTGCCCGATTGCTCCGGGACGGCCCTGAAAGTCATCGGGAGGACGCCATCACGCAGGCTGCGCGCTGCGCCGATCAGCTGCAGCTTGACGCCAAGCACCCCCTGCAAGTGGGCTGTACCCGTGCGTGCGGGCAAGCCAGGATCTGCCGTAGTGGCCTCCACCAACACTCGTGCAGGGTCAATCACCTCGAACAACACTTCGCGGGCCTCAACCACCTGGCCTTTGGTTGCGTCGGCTCTGGCAATCACGCCGGAGACGGGAGCCAGCAAGGCCTCTCTGGCAGCCAGGCTCGCTCCAATGCTTTTCTCGCGCGCGGTGAGGCTCTGTAGCTCAGCACGTGCGGCCTCGATCTCCTTGCGCGGCACCGTGCCTTCAAGGGACTGCAGCCGCTGCACCCGCTGTGCGGCCAGTTCCCGGCCACTGCGCAACTCGGCCAGCTGGGCCTGCTGGTTGGCCTGGGCATAAGGCTCGGCGTGATGGGCCACATAGGCCAGCACCTCTCCTTGCCGCACGGTCTGGCCGGCGACCGGCAGACCGCGTGGTCCCGCTTCGATCCGTCCCCCATGGATCGCCTGGACACGACCACTCGCATTGGGGTCCACGACCACACGGCCTGACA
>NZ_LUKZ01000002.1:30006-168390 GCF_001633105.1 Acidovorax sp. GW101-3H11 | reverse complement strand
GGCGTGATGGGCCACATAGGCCAGCACCTCTCCTTGCCGCACGGTCTGGCCGGCGACCGGCAGACCGCGTGGTCCCGCTTCGATCCGTCCCCCATGGATCGCCTGGACACGACCACTCGCATTGGGGTCCACGACCACACGGCCTGACAGCTCGATGGTGGCGGCGGCCTGGGTTTCAGGGGTCAACTGTGTGCGGATACCCAGGCGCCGTTGGGCGAGCATCGGAACGTTGACACTGCCGTCTGGCAACCGCATCAAACCGGATGCGCTGACCGCCGTGGGGGCATCTAGATGCTCACCGTTCGGCCCATGGGCACCTGGCGCTGCGACGGCAACAGGTGGGAACATCGCCGCGATGCACGCGATGGCAGTCAGGCCGAGAACGTGAAGCATGCGGGTCGCCTTGGCTTTTTGGATCAATGAGTTCACAGCGCATCTCCTTTGGAAGATGTGCCTGCAGCCTTGGGCCTGCGACCAAAGAACCAACCGACCGCTGCCAAGACGGCCAGGGCCAGAGCCAGCCACACCGTGCGGGAGGGCCCATGGGCGTGACCGTCGTCGTGGGAGTGACCATGGTCATCGAGCACGGCACCGGCGACTGTGAGGGTGCCGTCAAGCAGGTCAGAGTCATTGCCCGCCAGTACGGTGACCACCATGGGGTGGTCACCGGGCGCCGCCAGGGCCTTGAGCATGTTGGCATCGTCGATGGCGTAGTCCCCCATGTCCGCATGGAACTTGGCAGGCGCCTTGAGATTGCCCGTCTCCACCTCGACCGTGGCGTTGAGCACGGGCTCGTTGGTGGCAAAGCGGTTGATCAGGATGGACAACTCTCCGCCCTGCAGCCGGCCCACCAGCTCGAAGGCTTCCGAGCGGGCCTCAAAACTGGGAACGGAGCCGCTGTTGGCCCCTGCTTGAGCGGGGGCGTCCAGGTGCTCACCATTGGGGCCGTGCGCGCCTGGCGCGGCATAGCTGGGTGTACCTGAAAGCACCAGCACGGCAAAGCCTGCCCCCAGCAATATGCTGCGGTAGCCGATGAGGAATAGATTCAAGAGATTCATGGAAGGATTCCGAGAGATTGCTGGAGGCGCGCGAGGGCCAGGCCCAGTGCCACTTGCTGGCGCGCGAAACTGGTGTCTGCCTGGGTAGCTGCGGCGAGCGCGCGCAACAACTCGGGCAACGGGGTTTCTCCAGCCTTGAAAGATCGGTCAATGAGGGAGGCGCGCTCCCTCAGCAGTGCCGAGCGCTGGCGCTCCGCCTCCAGTTGCTGCTCGGCCGTGTGCACCGCAGCCTGCGCCATCGCTGCATCAGCAGCCAGCCGCTCCTCGGTTCGCTGTTTCGTGGTCAGCGCTACGTCCAGCTCACTCAGTGCGGCAGCTTGCAGAGGTTGGTTGCGGCTCGCTGTGCCCAGGGGAATGCGCAGGCCGACGCCGATGCTGTTTTGAGCCGACTCACCCCGCCCGGGGGTGTCTTGTCGGATGCGCAGCAAGAGCTCTGGAGGGTCGCGCCGCGTGGCGGCCACCACGTCCAGCCGCTTGCGAGCGCGCTCAACCGTCAGTGCAGCGACACGCGCATCGGGGTGCGTTTCAACGGCGAAGTGCGCCCCGCCTGGTGAAACTGCGGCACCATCAGAAACCGGGACAGACGTGAGATCAGGCGCCAGGGCTATGCCCGTCAGGGTCATCCATTGCGACTGGCTGGCGTTCAGACGCTGGCGTGCAGCCATCTGTGCAGATTGCGCAGCCAGAGCCTCGGATTGAGCGGCAAGCCCATCCGCGTGGGCCAGATCACCCGCTTTGACACGGCGCCGTACGTCGTCGGAGATCTCCTGCAGAGATCGCACTTGGGCATCCGCCAAGTCGGACTCGGCCTTTTGCGCGGCAATGCCCCAGGCGGCTTCCCGCACCAGGCCCGCGAAATGCAGGCGTCCCGCTTGAACGGCAGCCTGCGACAGCTCTACGTCGGCATCCACAGCAGCGCCGCGTGCATTGCGCTGCCCAGGCAACCACAGCGGCCACGCCAGGCCGGCCTCGGCTTCCCTGCGTCCTGCCGACGTTTGCCAGCGGTCGTCCCGGTAGGAAAACTCCACTGCGGGGGGGGCCGCCCACAGGCTGGAGATCGCCACCCGTTCGGCAGTAGCCCGCTGTGTCTGACCTTCGGCTTCTCTCGCCTGTGTGGCGCGCTGCCATGCAGCCTCGACAGCTTGTGCCAGTGTTGGAGCCACGGGCGATGCCGTGGCTGAAAGCGATGGGGCGGTATTGGACTGCGCAACCGCAGCGCCAACGAGGACGCAGCTCAAAGCACAGCCTGCGGCACAACGCACCGCAAGCCCGGAAATAACAAAACGCACGTGATTCCTGACCGATCAAAGGCGGCAAACCAGGATCGTTGACGCATCAGCGCCTGATCAAAGTAGTACCGCACCGATGAACAACCCCGCTTTCGTGTGGAAAGCGCGGCGCTAAGGGTGGATCAGGAAATCAGTCGGGGAGGTCGTCGTAAACCGTCCAGATGAGGGGACGGGCTGACGGATTCGGCGGTCACGGCCGGTGCGGGTGAGCGGTCGAGAGGAAGCGACAGTTGCGGGAAGTGGAGAAGTGCTGCAGTCCCAGGGCCTGCGTCCGCCAGCATGTGCTGGATGGACTCCTGGGAATCGTCTTGGTGCGCCACACCGTGTTCATCATGGTGGTGGGCGGAGCCTTCCAGATGCATTTCAGCATGCGCAGCCTGGAAAGCTCCCTCGTGGTCGAAAACGACCAACTGACGGGCCGTTGCAAAGGCCTGACAGAAGAAGGAGAGCAACAGAATGACTGCGAGCAGTCGGCGCATGTAGTAAAGAGCTTGCAGGTAAAACTAGCACGCGATCATAGCGACACCGAGTGGATGGGAACCGAAACCCACATGGAACGCGGGCCTTGCTCCCGGACTTTGAGCACTAACATCAACACCTGTGATGAGGATCAATTCAGGAATGATCGGGAGGGACACGGTATGGATACAGATACGAGCGAGGACGCTGGAGGTCCTGCGATTCTGAGTGGTAACGAAGTCATGGAGGCTCAATTCAGTGTTCAAGACGCGACTGAAAAAGGTGAGCCGGCTAAGAGGCTGTACCTCAAGACGTTCGAGCTTATCGACCGAGATATTCTTCTTTGGCAAGAGCGCCCTGAGTCTGAATGGCCCTTGTTGGCAACGATCTTTCCAAACAGCATCGTCATGTATCCAATACATGCGAACCCGCACACAAAACGCTATCTCACACCGAAACATGCTCGTTTCAAGACCGTGATTTACGAGGATAACGCGGATGACACGTTGCCAAACGATCCACAAGACGTGGCGGCGCACGTGGCGTTGAGACTGGCATCCAACATTTTTGATCAACCCAGTGAAGGGCTTGGCCTCATCAAGGATCTTGATTCGGTTTGGCAGTCGTTATCGTTGATACCGNGGCGGGCGTGATGGGCCACATAGGCCAGCACCTCTCCTTGCCGCACGGTCTGGCCGGCGACCGGCAGACCGCGTGGTCCCGCTTCGATCCGTCCCCCATGGATCGCCTGGACACGACCACTCGCATTGGGGTCCACGACCACACGGCCTGACAACTCGATGGTGGCGGCGGCCTGGGTTTCCGGGGTCAACTGCGTGCGGATTCCAAGGCGCCGTTGAGCGAGCATCGGAACGTTGACACTACCGTCTGGCAACCGCATCAACCCGGACGCGTTGACCGCCGTGGGGGCATCCAGATGCTCACCGTTCGGTCCATGGGCCCCCGGCGCGGCAACGGCAGACGGTGGAAGCATCGCCACGATGCACATGATGGCAGTCAGGCCGAGAACGTGAAGCATGCGGGTCGCCTTGTTTTTTGGGATTGATGAGTTCACAGCGCACCTCCTTTGGAGGACTTACCTGCAGCCTTCGGCGTGCGGCCAAAGAACCAACCGACCGCTGCCAGGACGACCAGGGCCAGAGCTAACCAGGCCGTTCGGGAGAGCCCATGGGCACCGTTGCCATCGTGGGAGTGGCCATGGTCATCAAGCGCGGCGCCCGCGACCGTGAGGGTGCCGTCCAGAAGGTCGGAGTCATTGCCCGCCAGTACGGTGACCACCATGGGATGGTCACCGGGCGCCGCCAGGGCCTTGAGCATGTTGGCATCGTCGATCGCGTAGTCCCCCATGTCCGCGTGGAACTTGGCAGGCGCCTTGAGATTGCCCGTCTCCACTTCGACCGTGGCGTTGAGCACAGGTTCGTTGGTGGCAAAGCGGTTGATCAGGATGGACAACTCTCCGCCTTGCAGTCGGCCCACCAACTCGAAGGCTTCCGAGCGCGCTTCAAAACTAGGCACGGGGCCGCTGTTGACACCTGCTTGAGCGGGGGCATCCAGGTGCTCACCATTGGGGCCGTGCGCTCCTGGCGCGGCATAGCTAGGTGTACCGGCAAGCACCAGCACGGCCAAGCCTGCACCCAGCAATGAGAGACGGTAACGAGAGGTGAATAGATTCAAGAGATTCATGGAAGGATTCCGAGAGATTGCTGGAGGCGGGCGCGGGCCAGGCCCAGAGCCACTTGCTGGCGCGCGAAGCTGGTGTCGGCCTGGGTAGCTGCAGCGAGCGCGCGCAACAACTCCGGCAGCGGCGTTTCTCCAGCTTTGAAAGACCGATCAATGAGCGTGGCACGCTCCCGCAGGAGTGCCGAGCGCTGGCGCTCCGCTTCCAGTTGCTGCTCTGCCGTGTGCACCGCAGCCCAAGCCATCGCTGCGTCAGCAGCCAGCCGCTCCTCAGTTCGCTGTTTCGTGGTCAGCGCTACATCCAGCTCACTCAGTGCGGCAGCTTGCAGCGGTTGGTTGCGGCTCGCTGTGCCCAGGGGAATGCGCACGCCGACGCCGATGCTGTTTTGCGCCGACTCACCCCGCCCGGGGGTGTCTTGCCGGATACGCAGCAAAAGCTCTGGAGGGTCGCGCCGCGTGGCGGCCACCACGTCCAGCCGCTTGCGAGCGCGTTCCACCGTCAATGCTGCGACACGCGCATCCGGGTGCGTTTCAACGGCGAAGTGCGCCCCACCCGGTGAGACTGCGGTCCCCTCAGAAACCGGGACAGACGTGAGATCAGGCGCCAGGGCTATGCCCGTCAGGGTCATCCATTGCGACTGGCTGGCGCTCAGACGCTGGCGTGCGGCCAACTGTGCAGATTGCGCAGCCAGCGCCTCTGATTGAGCAGCCAGCGCATCCGCGTGGGCCAGATCACCCGCTTTGACGCGGCGGCGTACGTCGTTGGATATCTCCTGCAGAGATCGCACCTGGGCATCCGCCAGGTCGGACTCGGCCTTTTGCGCGGCAATGCCCCAGGCGGCTTCCCGCATCAATCCCGCGAAATGCAGGCGCCCCGCTTGAACGGCAGCCTGTGACAGCTCTACGTCGGCATCCACAGCAGCGCCGCGTGCATTGCGCTGCCCCGGCAACCACAGCGGCCACGCCAGGCCGGCCTCGGCCTCTCTGCGTCCCGCCGAAGTTTGCCAGCGGTCATCCCTGTAGGAAAACTCCAGTGCTGGGGGGGCCGCCCAAAGGCTGGAGATTGCTACCCGTTCAGCAGCAGCCCGCTGTGTCTGACCTTCTGCTTCTCTCGCCTGCGTGGTGCGCTGCCATGCAGACTCGACAGCTTGTGCCAGTGTGGGAGCCACGGGCGATGCCGTGGCTGAAAGTGATGGGGCGGTATTGGACTGCGCAACCGCAGCGCCACCGAGGACGCAGCTCAAAGCACAGCCTGCGGCACAACGCACCGCAAGCCTGGAAATAACAAAACGCACGTGATTCCTGACCGATCAAAGGCGGCTAACCAGGATCGTTGACGCATCAGCGCCTGATCAAAGCAGTACCGCACCGATGAACAACCCCGCTTTCGTGTGGAAAGCGCGGCGCTAAGGGTGGATCAGGAAATCAGTCGGGGAGGTCGTCGTAAACCGTCCAGATGAGGGGACGGGCTGACGGATTCGGCGGTCACGGCCGGTGGGGGCGAGCGGTCGAGAAGAAGCGACAGCTGGGGGAAGTGGAAAAGTGCTGCGGTCCCTGGGCCTGCCTCCGCCAGCATGTGCTGGATGGACTCCTGGGAATCGTCTTGGTACGCCACACCGTGTTCATCATGGTGGTGGGCGGAGCCTTCCAGATGCATTTCAGCATGCGCAGCCTGGAAAGCTCCCTCGTGGTCGAAAACGACCAACTGACGGGCCGTTGCAAAGGCCTGACAGAAGAAGGAGAGCAGCAGGATGACTGCGAGCAGCCGGCGCATGTATTAAAGAGCTTGCAGGTAAAACTAGCACGCGATCATAGCGACACCGAGTGGATGTGAACTGAAACCCACATGAAACGCGGGCCTTGCTCCCGGACTTTGACCACTAACATCAGCACCTGTGATGAGGACCAATTCAAGAATGATCAGGAGGGACACGGTATGGATACAGATACGAGCGAGGACGCTGGAGGTCCTGCAATTCTGAGTGGTAACGAAGTCATGGAGGCTCAATTCAAGGTTCACGACGCGACTGAAAAAGGTGAGCCGGCTAAGAAGCTGTACCTCAAGACGTTCGAGCTGATTGACCGAGACATTCTTCTTTGGCAAGAGCGCCCTGAATCTGAATGGCCCTTGTTGGCAACGATCCTTCCAAACAGCATCGTCATGTATCCAATACATGCGAACCCGCACACAAAACGCTATCTCACACCGAAACACGGCCGTTTCAAGACCGTGATTTACGAAGATGACGCGGATGACACGTTGCCAAACGATCCACAAGACGTGGCGGCGCACGTGGCGTTGAGACTGGCATCCAACATTTTTGATCAACCCAGTGAAGGGCTTGGCCTCATCAAGGATCTTGATTCGGTTTGGCAGTCGTTATCGTTGATNACGCGGATGACACGTTGCCAAACGATCCACAAGACGTGGCGGCGCACGTGGCGTTGAGACTGGCATCCAACATTTTTGATCAACCCAGTGAAGGGCTTGGCCTCATCAAGGATCTTGATTCGGTTTGGCAGTCGTTATCGTTGATACCGCAGGCTGACGTCCTTGTGATCGGCAAAAAGATCCGACTACGCTTGGACGGACGGACGGTGTTCATCGACCAGAACAAAGTGGATAGCCTGCGCAGGGCCTTCAACCGGACTAAAACTAGGGGACGGCAACTCATTCAGCATTCCAAGCACAGCTTGGTACATGACCAGGTGCTCGCAGAGATCGCCCCTGACAGGTTCCAGCGGATTGAGCGCAAAGCACCGCCATTGGTGCAGGTACGAAGAGAGAACGCAGTTCAGACCGCGTATCGCGAGCGCGCGGAGCGGCGCGCTAGCATTCAATCCGTACAAAMGCAGGTCGATGTGCTGGCTGCCGAGGCGCCTWMTGAGTTACTGAGACTGCACGCGGAAATCGAAAGAGCTACGCTGACCGCCATGATTGGGCAGTACCGGGAAATGCTCAACAAGAGCCTCAAGGAAGCACAGTGGCAACGCTTCTTTGAGAAACACAAGTTYGTCCTGAGCCTGGCTTTCGCTCGGCCCGTCGAGCTGTCTCACACCCAGTTTCACGCCCAAGGATCTACGCTTGCGGGAACGGGAGCACAGATTGGTGACTTTCTATTCAGAGAGCAAGGCCTGGCGCTCGCCATTGTGGAAATCAAAACTCCAGATGCTCCCTTGATGCGTTCCCGAGCCTATAGGCCACCGAATGTATTTGGACCAGACTCGGAGCTGAGCGGCGCTATCACGCAAGTGTTGCATCAGCAAAGCGAGTTGCGCATGCGATGGAAGGAACACGCCTTTGACAATCCGACCTTGCGTTCCTCCCGAGCAGATGTCGTCAGATGCATAGTGCTCGCTGGACGCCGGCCAGTAGAAGAGAATGAACTGCGTTGCTTTGAGGTGTTCCGCAACGCCTGTAAGGATGTGGAGGTGATCACCTTTGACGAACTGCTGGTCAAGCTTGAATACCTGCAGCAGCATCTGCAGCCAACTCTGGACGACGTACCGTTTTAGGGCTTCGCGTTCAGTGCTCGATCCTGGCGAGTGATCGCGGTACAAAGCCGCCCGAATACACCATGCCCTCAATGCGCAGCCGACTGGTCACACCTGAACGGGAACTCTGACAGGCAAATGCTGACGGACCCAATTGGATTGAACCAGAGCACGCACCCCGTCGGCATGAACTTGGCGGTTGGCGTCGAGTGAACGTAGGCTTACGACAAGGGCGACATTCAAGGGTTCGGCCAAAGGTGGCTCGTTAGCCCGCAGTAACGCGTCTAGTTGGATGGCCCACTGATCACCTGCCACCCCTTGCGGGAATTTCTTGCGGTGCAGTTTGACCGGAGACCATTTGCCGCCGTGCTCGATTTGAGCGGCTTCGTAACCAGTGGTCCCCGCTTCACCCTCCATGGGAACCTTTCCGGAAATCCGCGAGCCATCCAGCACACCAAAACTCACGTTGACATTGGCACGTACGTACTCGGCCCCGGCATTGGGGTCCAACGGTGGCGAGTAGGCAGCAGTGATGATCACCTCGGCCCTGAGCTTTCCGTTGTGCATCAACGAGGCGGGGATGGGATAAGGAGTTTTGCGCCATTTGAAGCCAGGCACCACCAACGCTTCAAACATCATCGTGAAGCAGTCATCGCTGTCATAAAGGGCGGACAACGCGTCTTGCGGAATACCGCACCCATAGTAGCGCCTTTCTAGAGCGCCATAGTCTGGAGAAGCCAAGCGCGCAGCATGGATCAGCAGTGCCTTCACCATGTGAGGAGCGACTGCTACGTCGGGATTTCCATCGAGGCTTTGCCACACGTGACCGGCCACCGAACTCACAATCGGCGTGGCGAAGCTTGTTCCGAAACTGCCGTACAGCGCGTCAAAAGGGTGGAGCATTTGCAAGCTGCTCGGTCCARCGTCCCACTGTTCATGCACACCACCTCCAGCGTGGACTAAATCCGGTTTGGGTGTAAATACAGGCCCCGGGCCCCGACGGGAGTAAGGCGCAGGATGGCCTGCTGCCACCATCGCACCGGGCGAATCGAGATGCGCAACGGCACCGACCGTGAGGGCGCGCACGGAGTCGCCCGGACTGCTCAGCCGGTCCTCAAGATGCAGGTCGGCGACTGGCCAGCCTCGGCGAGGCAAGCCTGTATAGTTCCCAGCTGCGACCACGAAGAGGACCTGATGTTCATCGCTCAGCGCATCCAATTGTTGCGCAAAGTAGCTGAACTCATGGTCCCCAATCTGAGCACCTCCCAGGGAGAGGTTCCATACCTTCACATGAGGCGCATTGCGAACCGCTTCCGCAAGGCGAACTATCAGATCCGTCGTGTTGCCTCCAGCCGCCTCCAATCCGCATGTGTCGTGCACTTGGCACCTTGTGGTTGGAAGCCATGCATGGTCCCCGTTGAGGATCTTGGCGCCAGCTACCAGTGACGCGACAGCCGTTCCATGTACATAGTCTGTGTCCGGAGGGAGCACGTACGAAGTCGTGGAAGCGATCCACGGCCTCAGACTCGTCGCGCTGGCGGCAGTCCCGGTATCGAAGACGCCCACGACAGGATGCTCGACACCGGCTGGCGGCTGCGGCAGCGGACCAGGACCAATGCCGAAGGCAGCCGCACTGGTATGTATTCTCGGTTCGGGAAAGATGGATCTCAGACCCGGAAACATGCTCAGCGCTTCCATCGCCTGATCACCGATTGCAGCCAGGTCAACGCGCATGACAGGAGGGCCCCAACGCTGAGGGATCTCCACTGAATGTATGTTGTGTTGCAGCAGAACGGCGCGCAACGCATCCACGTTGCGTGCCGTAGCGTCCGCTGCATGGTAGCGAAATAGGCTCAGCAACACTCGACCACGAGCGCGCAATTCTGCAACCGTGCCCACCATGCGGCGCGTTTTGTCCCAAGCGTGAATTTTCTCAATCGCGGAGAGGTTGGCCTTGATCTGCTGCGTCTCGCGGGTACGGATAACCCGGGCGAGTGCCTGGACGCTAGCTRCGTTTGCAGCAACCAGCATCTCCTCGATACGTCCGACACCGGCAGGTTGGAGACCAGCTTCTGCTGCCAGAGTATTTGGTCGGTGGGATTTTGCGATCGCGGTGTCTCGCAACTTGAGAATCAGCACCCCTGGCGAGTGCGGATAGCGCTCAATCTCCGGGCGTAGCGCACTGGCAGCATTTTCCAATGTGCCCACGAGCGCTTCGCGGTACTCTGCTGTTACGGGGACCAGTTCCCGGAGGCTGCCACCGCCGTTTTCTGGTGCGGAAAGATCCGCATTTTGAAAGGGAATCCGATGAAACGGATTGGTACTTTGCGCGCTAAGTGGCGCTTTCATCTCCTTGGTCGCCATGGCCATCCTCCTCCTCGATTGCATTTCTTATCTGTCGCTGCGACACCCCGTAAGCAGCGGCCAGTACCCTCTGAGAAAAGAACCTGGGATGCCAACGGCGCAGCCATTGGATCTCCGATTTCAAACTATGCAGGCGCTGACCTTCCATCATCGCCATCATCAATCCAAGCCGGCGAAACACCTCTGTCTCCTCGACCTGCGGTTTAGCGGCAAGAATAGCCGCCCGCTTGGCATCCAAACATACTTGCTCAATGGCGGCGCCTGAAAGTCCTGACGAGCGCTGAGCCAGTTGGTCAACGCTCAACTGGGAAGGTACATAAGCTCCGAGGAACTGAGCCCATAGCTGCTCTCGCAATTCCTGATCCGGCATCGGCATGGCGAGCCGGAACGTAAAGCGTCTCCAGATGGCGTAGTCGAGGAGCTGATCGTGATTGGTCGCAGCCAAGAGAATGGTCTCGTCAGGTAGCGCATCAATGTTTTGCAACAGGGCAATCACCACGCGCTGAAGCTCACCCACATCACGCTCGTTGCCGCGTGCGGTCGCTAGCGCGTCGAACTCATCAAGGAAAAGGACGCAAGGAACCTCCTGCGCGTAGTCGAATACSCGTCGAAGGTTGCGGCTGGTCTGCCCCAGTAAACTGCTGATCAAGGTATCGCAACGTACCGTCAGAAGGGGCAGATGCAGTTGGGCAGCGATCCACCTGGCTGTCTGGGTTTTGCCAGTACCAGGAGGGCCATGCATCACCAAACGATGGGGCTGCGAAACCCCGGCCGCCTGCAGCTTGTCATGGTGCAAAACCGACGAAAGRAATTCCTGCAGTCTTGCTTGAAGTCCACTTGGCAGCAGCAACTGGACTTCGCCGACGGAAGGACGACTGACATCTACCGTGTTCAAGCGACTGTCGCCATCCACAGGAAGTCCGCCCAACGACCCAGGGGCTTGTGCGCCGCGCTGCGCTGAAATGAGCGCAGCGGGCACACGCGCTAAACGCTCACGGATGGCGGACGCTTCGCGACGGCTGCCACTGCGTTCGAGCTTGTCTGCCAGAAGGCCCGCATAGTTCGCAGCCATGCTTTGGTTGGACTTCAGGGCGCCATCCAGGATCTTGAGGACTTCAGAAAGGTGTTCCACGGGTCAACATCGTTAATGATTCAGTTTAGTGGAAAATTGAATCACCATGGGCGCCATCTGCTACGCACAGAGACATTTTCATTCGCCATATGAAAAAAATGATCCGCATTCATGTAAGCGAGTGAATCTCACGGGTGCATCCACCCGAGCTTGTGCYCTTTAGAGGTCTGGTCGTGCCGTTTATCGTCTTCCGTGTGGATGTAGATGCTTGTAGTGGCAATGTTGGCATGGCCCAGGTTGTCGCGCACAGCCTTCAAATCCATGTTGTCACTCTGATGGGTGCCTGCTGTATGCCGCATCCAGTGCGCAGAGGCTTTCTCCACATGAGCCGCAGTCGCCTCGTGATCGGGTCCGAGGGCGCGCAAGCGCGTCGCGGTCTCGCGAAACACGTTCTTGATGAGTTCGTGGACGGCACTACGTCCCATAGGTTTAGCCCCTCCAATCAGCGGCAAGAGTAGAGGCAGCGGGTCCCCCTCGCGCGGAAGTGGCGGTAACCCGTTCGCGCTGCGGTATCTCATCAGTTCCAAGACCAACTCATCCGTGGCAGGAATGCTCCGATCTTTTTCTCCCTTGCCGCGCACTGCAAGCCACCAACGCTCTTTGCCATCGGCGCCCCTTCGCCAGTAAAAGTCCCCCATGGTGTGATCGCAAACCTCTGAAATCCGAAGTCCTGCGATGTACAGCAATGAGAACAGCCAGCGGTAGCGAGCCGCCTGCGATGCTAAGCGCGGTGTTGCCGTAGGAAGCATCTGAATCGTTGTACGCACTTGGGCCCAMTGTTCGTGCGGCAGGAAGCGGCTCGTCTTAGTCGCCCCAACGACTGTCTTGCGACGCCTAAGGGCAAGGGGATTTCCCGCCAAGTACCCCGCCTGAACCAGCCAGTTGAACAGGCCGTTAAGAATCGAGAGTGCTTGGCGCTGGCTCTGCCGGTCCAGCGGCTTGGCGAAAGGACGCCAGTTGGGCGAGGACCTGGGTGCCTTCTGGGCGACTTGCATGACCCAGCGGTCGGCCGGCTGTGGGTCTCCAAGGAAGCTCTCGTATGCGAGGAAGTCCTCATGGGTCAGATCGGACAGGGCCTTACCGTGCTGGTGCACGCACCAGAGCAACAGCCTTTCCGCCTCCTTGCGGTAGCTGGCCAGCGTGGCCGGGGAATCCCTGTAGCGCGCGAGCCAGGCCAAAACCGCAGTACGGTCGTCATTGGCTGCGACTTGGGGTAGACCCTGCCCCCGATTGCGCCCCCGCTCGCCTGACAGGTGAAGGGGTAGCACCAAGCCCTCCAAAGGCTCAAGATGCGCCAAAACGGCCGGTGNGCGCGCGAGCCAGGCCAAAACCGCAGTACGGTCGTCATTGGCTGCGACTTGGGGTAGACCCTGCCCCCGATTGCGCCCCCGCTCGCCTGACAGGTGAAGGGGTAGCACCAAGCCCTCCAAAGGCTCAAGATGCGCCAAAACGGCCGGTGGGACGATCAAACTGCTCATGAGCCAAATTCTATGGACATTAGAGTAATTATGTCCAGAGATTGAAAATTATCTCATTGATATATACGTTATACGTTGTATTATTTGCGAATGAGCGAAGAATCAGAAATCCAAGCCGAAGTTGAGGCCCTGCGGGAGCGTTTCAGCGACACGAAAGCGTTGTACCGCGAGGTTTGCGCGTTGCTGTTCTTCCGATACGGCATCACGCCCACAGCCAGCAAGCTCTATCAGCATGTGCGCAAGGGCTCCATGAGCGCCCCGGCCGAAGCGCTGGCCAAGTTCTGGGAGGATCTGCGCGGCAAGGCTCGGGTGGAGATCGATCACCCCGATCTACCGGAGGCGCTTAAAGTGGCCGCAGGCCAGGCGGTCAGCGTGCTGTGGACCCAGGCAACGGAGTTGGCGCGCGAGGAGCTTGCAGTCCTGCGCGTCGAGGCACACGCAGAGGCCCAGAGTGCACAGGCAGACCTGCAGGAAGCTCTGCAGCGAAGCGCCGTCCTGGAGACCCAGATACAGACCGCACAGACCAAAGTCACCGAACTGGAGACCCGAGCTCAGACCTTTGCTGCAGAGCTTGAGCAAGAACGGCGTGCGCACGCTGCGAGTACAGCGAGAGGTGAGGCGCTGTCCAGGCATGTGGATGAGCTGAAGCTGGAGCAATCGAAGAGCAGGCAGCATTTCAGCGCCGAGTTGGAAAAAGGACGTGCAGCTATTGATGAAGCCACCCAGCGATCTACCGAAGCGGAGCACCGGGCGCTTCGGGAAATTGACCGAGAGCGAACCGCGCGTGCCCAGACGGAAAAGCAATTGGAGCAATTGCGAGGCAAGCTAGCAGAGACCGAACGCGACTGTCACGCCAAACTACTCGAAGCCAATGCTGCACAGAGCAGGTTGGCGGCAGAAACAGACGGTGCTCGCGCCTCCTTGGCCGAAATCACCAGGGCGCACCAGGCGCAATCGGCCGAGCTACAGCAAGCTCTTCAGGCAGTTGCACAGCACAAGGCCGAAGCTGGCACCTTGCGTGAACTGGTGGAGCAGTTCAGACCGACGCAGAAATCTTCTCGTAAAAAGCGTGGTGGTGAAGCGCCAGAGGTCAAGTGAGCAAGCTTCTGGCGAGTCAAGGGTGACACGTCAATACAAGAAGGAATAAATGACGATTCTTTAATAACCAAAAGGCTTATGAGTCAAAACTGGCCGTATCCTGGCTTGCCCTCCTCTGAACCGGGGCGGGCGCAGCTCCTGGATGTCTTCAATGCTCAGCCCAAAGCACTCTTCGACTTCCCGCTTAGATAGCGATTTGGGCAGGGTATCGGCGCCAACGAAACGTAGGTAGTAGCTAGACAAGCTGGTCCTCCCGTGGCTGGCGTGGTCGCAAGCCTGCTGCAGTCTACGTATTCGCTACTGATAATTCCAGACAATAAAAAAGCGCGGGTTAACCCGTAGCTCTTAACCGGGTTTTCTGCACGGAAAGTGAGATCACCCCCAGCAGCGCGTCGATGTCCTTGGCGTTGTAGGCATCCAGCTGCGCCTGCACCACGGCCAGGGGTGGCAACACCGGGGCCAAGGCTACACGCCCCAGACCACATCCACCTCCTCGGCGGCACTGCGGCGCAGCATTTCAATCAGGGGCGCCACGCGCTGGCGCAGGCGCACCGCCTCGGCACGCTCCTGCTCCGTCAGCTCTTCGCCCGCCTCGTTCACCGGTGGCCGGGCTTCTTCAGCAGCCACGGCGGCCTCCAGCGCGGCAATGGCGCCCGGGATCTGCGCGGCCGTCACGATGCCGCTGGCACCCGGGGTCTTGCCCATGATGGTCACGATCTGCCGCCCCTGGGGCTCCAGCATGATCAGATCGGCGGCGGCGCGGGACTTGAATTTGTAAAGCATGGGATTGAAAAGCCTTCTCGGGTCAGGTCAACACAGCAGAGCGCGCGAAGGCGCGCCCCATGGGCAGATTGTGCGCCGGGCGGGCCGGGGATGGCGCCCAAAGCCCCGCACGGGAACCCCCCATTGACAGCATTTTGTTTAGATCTAAACTATTTTGACATGAACATCCTCTGCATTGGCGGCGGGCCCGCCGGTCTCTATTTCGCCCTGCTGATGAAGCAGCAGAACCCCGCGCACCGCGTCACCGTGGTGGAGCGCAACCGGCCGTTCGACACCTTTGGCTGGGGCGTGGTGCTGTCGGACCAGACGCTGGCCAACCTGCAGGCGGCCGACGCCCCCACGGCGGCGCTGATCGGCGATGCGTTCAACCACTGGGACGACATCGAGGTGTTCTTCAAGGGGCGCAGCGTGCGCTCCACCGGCCACGGCTTTTGTGGCATCGGCCGCAAGCGGCTGCTCAACATCCTGCAGGACCGGTGCCTGGCCGTGGGCGTGGAGCTGGTGTTCGAGACCGACGTGGCCGACGACCAGGCGCTCGCCGCGCAGTACCACGCCGACCTGGTGATCGCCAGCGACGGCCTCAACAGCCGCATCCGCACCCGCTACGCCAGCGTTTACCAGCCCGACATCGATCTGCGCCAGTGCCGCTTCGTGTGGCTGGGCACCAAGAAGAAGTTCGACGCCTTCACCTTCGCGTTCGAACAGACCGAACACGGCTGGTTCCAGGCCCACGCCTACCAGTTTGACGCCGATACCTCCACCTTCATCGTCGAAACGCCCGAAGCCGTGTGGAAGGCCCACGGCCTGGACCAGATGGAGCAGCCCGAGGCCATCGCCTTCTGCGAAAAGCTGTTTGCGAAATACCTGGACGGCAACGCGCTTATCAGCAACGCCACGCACCTGCGCGGCTCGGCCAACTGGATCCGCTTTCCACGCGTGATCTGCAACACCTGGGTGCACCGCGAAGCCATCGACAGCAAGCAGGTGCCCATCGTGCTGATGGGCGACGCAGCGCACACCGCACATTTCTCGATTGGGAGCGGCACCAAGCTGGCGCTGGAAGACGCGATCGACTTGGCGAACGAATTTGCGACGGGCTTGCCGATTGACGAGGTGCTGCAGCACTACGAGGCGCGCCGAAGCGTGGAGGTGCTCAAGATCCAGAACGCCGCGCGCAACAGCACCGAGTGGTTTGAAAACGTGGCGCGCTACGCCGGCATGCCCGTGGAGCAGTTCACCTACTCGCTGCTCACGCGCAGCCAGCGCATCAGCCACGAAAACCTGCGGCTGCGCGATGCCGCATGGCTGGAGGGCTATGAGGCCTGGCTCGCGGGTGGCAAGGCCGCGATTCCGCCCATGCTCACGCCCTTCACGCTCAAAGGCCTTACGCTCAAGAACCGCATCGTCGTCTCGCCCATGGCCACCTACAGCGCGGTCGAGGGCGCGCCACAGGACTTCCACCTGGTGCACCTGGGCGCGCGCGCACTCGGCGGCGCGGCGCTGGTGATGGTGGAGATGACCAGCCCCACGCCCGAGGGCCGCATCACCCCCGCCTGCCCCGGCCTGTGGAACGACGCACAGCAAGCAGCCTTTGCGCGCATCGTGAACTTTGTGCACGGCAGCAGCACGGCCAAGATCGGCCTGCAGCTGGGCCACAGCGGCCCCAAGGGCTCGACCCGCGTCGGCTGGGAAGGCACGGATGAGCCGCTGGACTCGGGCAACTGGCCCCTGCTGGCCGCGAGCCCCCTCGCCTACGGCGCGCAGAACCAGACGCCTGCCGCCATGACCCGCGCCGACATGGACCGCGTGACCGCCGCCTTCGTGGACAGCGCCCGCCGCGCCGTGGCCTGCGGCTTTGACTGGCTGGAGCTGCACTGCGCACACGGCTACCTGCTCGCCAGCTTCCTGAGCCCCGCCACCAACCAGCGCACGGACGAATACGGTGGCAGCCTGGACAAGCGCTGCCGCTACCCGCTGGAGGTGTTGACGGCGCTGCGCGCCGTGTGGCCCGCCGACAAGCCGCTCTCCGTGCGCATCTCGGCGCACGACTGGCTCCCCGACGGCAACACCGCCGACGACGCCATTGCCATCGCGCGCCTCTTCAAGGCCGCTGGCGCGGACCTGATCGACGTGTCCTCAGGCCAGACCACGCGCAACTCACGCCCGGTGTACGGCCGCATGTACCAGACCCCGTTCGCCGACCGCATCCGCAACGAGGTAGGCATTGCCACCATGGCCGTGGGCGCGATCACCGAGGCCGACCATGCCAACAGCATCGTCGCGGCCGGCCGTGCCGACCTGTGCGCCATCGCCCGCCCCCACCTGGCCGACCCGGCCTGGACGCTGCACGCCGCCGCGCAGCTGAGCCCCGTGGCTGCAGCGCACACCGACTGGCCTGCGCAATACACCAGCGGCCGTGACCAGATGCTGCGCGAGATCACCAAGCAAAAGCAGATGGCCGCGCTGGCCGCACCGGCGCAGGCATCCAGCAAACCCGCAGCCATCGAGTAAACCGCCATGGACCTTGAAGCCCGATTGCACGGCGCAGCCCCCAGCGAGCACCCCGAGGCCCTGCGCCTGTGGCTGCGCCTGCTCACCTGCACGCAGCTCATCGAAAAGCAGGTGCGCAGCCACCTGCGCGCGCAGTTCGATACCACGCTGCCGCGCTTCGATTTGATGGCGCAGCTCGAACGCGCGCCAGACGGCATGAAGATGAAAGAACTCTCGCGCCGCATGATGGTGACGAGCGGCAACATCACCGGCATCACCGACCAGCTCGTTGCCGAAGGGCTGGTTGAGCGCATGGACGTGGAGGGCGACCGCCGTGCGTACCTGGTGCGCCTGACGCCGCAGGGCCGCGAGCAGTTCAACACCATGGCGCGCCAGCACGAGCAATGGATCGTCGAGGCCTTCGCCACGCTGGGCGAGCGCGACATCGCCACCTTGTACCGCCTGCTGGGCAAGGTGAAAGAGCACACACAAAACAATTCTTTGGAGACAGCCGAATGAAACACTTCATCGGGGCGAGCAACCCCATGCGCGAGCAGTTCAACCCAGAGGCCCGCTACGTGGCCGAGCATTTCGCCTGGAGCTTTGATGCTGGCGTGGGCACCGTCACGCTCAACCGGCCGGACCGCAAGAACCCGCTGACTTTCCAGAGCTATGCCGAGCTGCGCGACTTTTTCTACGCGCTGCGCTTTGCCACCGACGTGAAGGCCATCGTCGTTACCGGTGCGGGCGGCAACTTCTGCTCGGGCGGCGACGTGCACGAGATCATCGGCCCGCTCACCACCATGACCATGCCCGAACTGCTGGAGTTCACGCGCATGACCGGTGATCTGGTCAAGGCTATGCGCGCCTGCCCGCAGCCCGTGCTGGGCGCCATCGACGGCATCTGCGCCGGTGCGGGCGCAATGATGGCGCTGGCCTGCGACATGCGCTACGGCACTGAGGCGACCAAGACCGCGTTCCTGTTCACCCGCGTGGGCCTGGCCGGGGCCGACATGGGTGCCTGCGCTCTGCTGCCCCGCATGATCGGCCAGGGCCGCGCCAGCGAACTGCTGTTCACCGGTCGCGCGATGACCGCACACGAAGGCCTGGCCTGGGGCTTTTTCAACGACCTGTACGAGAGCACCGACCTGCTGGCCAACGTGCAGGCCACGGCGCGCACGCTGGCCGACGGCCCCACCTTCGCCCATGGCATGACCAAGACCATGCTCAGCCAGGAGTGGAGCATGACCATCGAGCAGGCCATCGAAGCCGAGGCACAGGCGCAGGCCATCTGCATGCAGACGGAAGACTTCCGGCGCGCATACGAGGCGTTTGCGGCCAAGCAAAAGCCTGTGTTCCAGGGGGACTAGGAAAGGCACGCAACCCCACGAACCGTTCACTGAGCCTTGTCGAAGCGCCGCGCAAGGCTTCGACAAGCTCAGCCCGAACGGGTGTGAAATTCAAACAGGCCCTTTCATCCACCATGCACGTCGCAACGCCCCCAGCTCCCCGCCCGCCATCGACGGCGCACCTGGCCCTGCCCTTTTTTGACGACGCCCACCGCGCGCTGGCCGAGGGCCTGGTGCCCTGGGCGGCCGCGCAAGAGGTCGATGAAACCGATGACCGCGCCGCTTGCCGCGACTGGGTGAAACGCCTGGGCGCGGGCGGCTGGCTGCGCTACTGCGTGCCGGCAGCACACGGTGGCGCGCTGCCCGCACTGGACTCGCGCGCGCTGGTGCTGCTGCGCGAGACACTGGCCTACCACTCGCCGCTGGCCGACTTTGCGTTTGCCATGCAGGGGCTGGGCAGCGGCGCGATCACGCTGGCGGGCAGCCCCGCGCAGCAGGCGCATTACCTGCAGGGCGTGGCACGCGGCGAGCTGATCGCTGCGTTTGCACTTTCCGAGCCCGAGGCAGGTTCGGATGTTGGCGCTATGAAAACAATAGCTGAAAACGCTTATCTATCGCGCGGGAACGGCCCAAAAGATTCATATTCTCTGACCGGAACCAAGACCTGGATCAGCAACGGGGGCATTGCGGACTTCTACTGCGTGTTCGCCAAGACCGACCCGGCCGGTGGCACGCGGGGCATCAGCGCCTTCATCGTCGATGCGAACACGCCGGGCCTGGATGCCTCGCGCCACATCCATGTGATGGCGCCGCACCCGCTGGCCACGCTGCAGTTCGACCAATGCACCGTGCCTGCAACGGCGCTGCTGGGCGAAGAGAACGGCGGCTTCAAGCTGGCCATGCGCACGCTCGACATCTTCCGCGCATCGGTGGCCGCTGCGGCCCTGGGCATGGCGCGCCGCGCGCTGGCCGAGGCCGTGCACCACGCGCGCCAGCGCCGCATGTTCGGCCAGACGCTCGCGGACTTCCAGCTCACGCAGGCCAAGATCGGTGAAATGGCCGCGCTGGTGGACAGCGCCGCGCTGCTCACCTACCGCGCGGCCTGGCTGCGCGACACCGGCCAGGCGCGTGTCACTGCCGAAGCGGCGATGGCCAAGATGACCGCCACCGAAAACGCCCAGCGCGTGATCGACATGGCGCTGCAACTGCACGGCGGGCGCGGCGTGGAGGTGGGCAGCAAGGTCGAGTCGCTGTACCGCGACATCCGCTCGCTGCGCATCTACGAAGGCGCCACCGAGGTGCAGCAACTCATCATCGGCAAGGCCGTTTTGCAGGAGTAATCGCATGAAAGCCCCGTCCGCACAGCCCGACCACTTTGTGCACGACCGCCTGCCGCCGCCCGAGGCCTGGCCCACGCTGCGCTACGACCTGCCCGAGCTGCAGATCGCAGACCAGGCCAACCTGGTACAGGCCCTTTTCGATCAGGCCGAACGTGCGGGCCATAGCGACCGCCCCTTGCTGCGCGGCCCGCACCGCACCTATACCTACCGCGACGCCCGCACCGAGGCCGCGCGCATTGCCGAGGTGCTGACGCAGGACCACGGCCTCGTGCCCGGCAACCGCGTGCTGCTGCGCGGCGGCAACACGGTGGAGATGGCGCTGGCCTGGCTGGGCACCGTCTACGCGGGGCTGGTGGCGGTGGCCACCATGCCGCTGCTGCGCGCGGTGGAGCTGGGCAGCATCATCGACCGCGCCCAGCCCACGCTGGCACTGTGCGACGGCCGCCTGCTGGCGGAGTTGCAGGCGGCACAGACACAGCACCCGGTGCTGACCACCATCGTGCCGTTCCACACCGCGCCCGATGCGGCCGACCTGCTGCAGCGCGCACAGGGCAAGCCCGGCACCACGCCCCCCTGCCCCACGTCGGCGGACGACATCGCGCTGATGGCGTTCACTTCGGGCACCACGGGCGCGCCCAAGGCAGCCGTGCACACGCACCGCGACGTGCTCGCAGGCTGCGAGGCCTGGCCGCGCCATGTACTCAAGGCCACGCCCGATGACATCGTGGCGGGCTCGCCACCGCTGGCGTTCACCTTTGGCCTGGGCGGCTTGCTCGTGTTCCCGATGTGGGCCGGGGCCAGCGTGTACTTTCCGGACCAGCCCTACACGCCGGAAACCATGGTGCGGCTGATGCGCGAAGCGGGCGTGACCATCTGCTACACCGCCCCCACCTTCTACCGCCAGATGGCACCGTTCGCCAGGCAGATCGGCCTGCCCCAACTGCGCACCAGCGTGAGCGCGGGCGAAGGCCTTCCGGACGCCACACGCCAGCTGTGGAGGGAGGCGACCGGCCTGGACATGACGGACGGCATCGGCGCCACCGAGATGTTCCACATCTTCATCTCCTCCGCGGGGGGTGAAAGCCGCGCCGGTGCGGTGGGCAAGGTGGTGCCGGGCTACACCGCCAAGGTGGTGGACGATGACGGCCATGAGGTGCCGCGCGGCACCGTGGGCAAACTCGCGGTGATCGGCCCCACGGGCTGCAAGTACCTGGACGACCCGCGCCAGGCCAAGTATGTGAAGGATGGCTGGAACTACCCGGGCGACGCGTTCACGCAAGACGCCGACGGCTACTTCTTCTACCAGGCGCGCGACGACGACATGATCATCACCGCTGGCTACAACGTGGGCGGCCCCGAGGTGGAAGACGCACTGCTGCGCCACCCGGCTGTGGCCGAGTGCGGCGTGATCGGCGTGCCCGACGAGGAGCGTGGCATGGTGGTCAAGGCCATCTGCGTCTTGAAGCCCGGCCACACGGGCGATGCGGCCATGGTCAAGACGCTGCAGGACCATGTGAAAGCCACCATCGCCCCGTTCAAATACCCGCGCGTGGTGGAGTTTGTGGCGGCGCTGCCGCGCACCGAAACCGGCAAGCTGCAACGCTTCAAGCTGCGCCAGGGTGCTGGCGCCTCGCCATCGCACTCCCCCACAAAAACAACGACATGACGATGAAAAACACCCTTTTGCAGCCCGAAGGCTGGGTCACCCCCAAGGGCTACGCCAACGGCGTGGCCGCACGCGGCACCATGGTCTTTACCGGCGGCCAGATCGGCTGGAATGCGCAGCAGCAGTTTGAGAGCGACGACTTCATCGCGCAGACCAAGCAGACGCTGCTGAACGTGCGCGCGGTGCTCGAAGCCGGTGGCGCAGGCCCCGAACACTTGGTGCGGCTGACCTGGTACGTGACCGACCGCAACGAGTACAACAGCCGCCTGAAGGAGCTGGGCGCGGTCTATCGCGAGGTGCTGGGCAAGAACTTCCCGGCGATGGCGTGCGTGCAGGTGGCCGGGCTCATGGAAGAGCGCGCGAAGATCGAGATTGAAGCCACAGCAATGATTCCCCCCTGAGCCGCTTCGCGTCATCCCCCAAGGGGGGACGCCACCCGTGGCCTGGCAAAGCCAGTTCCACGGTGGCACTCGCCCAGGCCATGCCTGTACTACGCGCTGCGCCACCGGTACTGTGCACGGACGAGCCACTGCTGCAGCGCTTGCCCATACAGAATGAACGCCAGCGCCGCCCCAATCAACGGCAGCGCGGCAAACACCCAGCCGGTGAGCAACTCCCCACCCAGCGCCACCCCCACCAGCAAGGCCACGGCCGGGTTCACAAACGAGTAACTCCCCGCCAGCGCCGCCGACGTGTTCTGCAGCAACCACAGGTAGGCATTGAGCGCCACCAAGGTGCCAAACACCAGCAGATAGACCCACGCCGCCCACGACTTGGCGCTGACTTGGCCCAGGGCCGACAGCGGCTCGAACCACAGCGCCACCACCAGCCCCATGGCACCCCCGGCAAACCACTGCGCAGCGGAGGCCATGGCAGGTGCGGGCAAAGAGAGCTTGCGCGATGCATACGAGCCCACACTCCAGCACAGCGGCGCACCAAAGGCCAGCAGCGCACCGAGCCAGGTGGCTGAAAAATCGCCCTCCAGCGCCAGCAGCAGCGCGCCCACCACGCCCAGGGCCAGGCCGATCCAGCTGGTGACCGAAACCCGTTCGCCGCCCCAGCGCGACCACAGCGCCAGCCACATGGGCATGGTGGTGACCACCGTGGCCATCAAGCCCGAGCCAATGCCCAGCTTCTGCGCAAAGCCCATCAGGTTCATGGCCAGAAACACCATGCAGCCCCCCACCACCGCCGAGTTGCGCCACTGCCGCGCCGTGGGCAGAGCATGGCCTTGCCACAGCGCAATCAGCAGCATCACGCCGCCCGCGCACAGGAACCGGATGGCATTCATGAGCAGGGGCGGCATGGTCTGCACCGCAATGCCAATCGCAAAATAGGTGGTGCCCCAGACGATGTAGACCAGCAGCAGCGCCAGGGCCACCGCCCAGCTGCGCTGTGATTGGGCTTGCGCATTGAAAATTGCCAGCATATTCTTCACCTGACCGAATAATTTATGGAAACCGCGAGGTTTTCGGAATTTTTACCAAAATCGAGCGGCTATGCAAGCAAATATTCAGACGGATGACATGGACGCCAGAATTATTTCGGCACTGGGGGCGGATGGCCGACGTTCGTACGCCGACGTAGGGGCTGAAGTGGGGCTGTCCACCGCCGCTGTGCACGAGCGCGTGAAGAAGCTGCTGGACAAGGGTGTGATCCGCCGGTTTTCGATCAGCGTGGACCCGGAGCGCGTGGGCCTGAACTTCACCGCGTTCGTGGCGATCCGCAATGATGGCGGCATCCACTGCCGCGATGTGGCGCCCCGCCTGCGCGCCATGCCCCAGGTCGAAGAGCTGCACAGCGTGGCGGGCGAATACGACTTTCTTGCCAAGATCCGCACCACACACGCGCGTGCGCTGGAAGACGTGATCTATGAAATCAAGGCCATCGCGGGCGTGGCCCGCACCACCAGCACCGTGGTGCTGAACACCGAGTTCGAGGACCGCCCGCTGGACCTGGGCTGGGTGAATGGCGACAAGGGCGGTTGACGCGGGGCGCCTGTCCCGGCCCCACCGCGCCGCTGTTTACGCGGCCACAGGGGCAAGGTCCGCCGCAACGGCAACGACTGCCGGGGCCTGCACCAGGCGCTGCACCAGCGCCATGTAGTAACCCAGCGGCTGCGTGACCAGCCCCGGCACCTTGGCATGGTCGTCGTAGCGGCGCAGGCGGATGGCCTCCTGCGCAAAGGGCTGGGCCGCAAACTGCATCGCCTCTTTGGGTGTGAAGGGCCCGCCCTGCAGCACCAGGCTGTGCTGCGACGCGGGCGACAGCGTCTCCCAGTACCCCGGCTCCATGGTGCACAGGTAACGCTTGGCGTCCACGTGCAGGCGGATGGGCTCCAGCACCGCGTCGGACAGCAGGCCGCGCAGGAACGGAATGGCCATGTACTGGTGCAGGTCATCCTGCTCGGCCGTGTCACCCCCCGGCGCCAGCAGGTGGCCCAGGTCGTGCAGCAGGGCGGCCACCACGGTGGCAGGGGTTTCGCCCGACTTTTCGGCCCACTGCGCGCACTGCAGTGCGTGCTCCAGCTGGCTCACTGCCTCGCGGCCGTATTGGTTCACACCCCGGGTAGCGAGCAGTTGGGTGATGTCTTCAAGGCTCAATGCCATCGTCTTTCCTTATCAGACCAAGGCCTTGCGGATACGCGCTGACACCAAGTCAATCACGCTGACCGTGACCACGATGATGAGCATCACCGCGCAGGTCTCGGCGTACTGGAAGCCGCGAATAATTTCCCACAGCACCACACCGATGCCCCCCGCGCCCACCATGCCCACCACCGACGCCGAGCGCACATTGGCTTCAAAGCGGTACAGGGTGTACGAGATCCACAGCGGCATCACCTGCGGGATCACGCCGTAGATGATTTCATGCAGCGCACTGGCCCCGGTGGAGCGGATGCCTTCCACGGGCTGCGGGTCAATCGCCTCCACGGCCTCAGAGAACAGCTTGGCCAAGGTACCCGAGGTGTGGATCCACAGGGCGAGGACACCCGCAAAGGGCCCCAGGCCCACGGCCACCACAAACAGCATGGCAAACACCATTTCGTTGATGGCGCGGAACGCGTCGAGCACACGTCGCACCGGCTGGTACACCCACCAGGGCACGATGTTGGACGAGGCCAGCAGCGCCAGCGGCACGGCGGTGATCACGGCGAGTGCCGTGCCCCAAAGCGCGATCTGCAGCGTGACCAGCATCTCCTGCACATAGATCTGCCACTGCGCAAAATTGGGTGGAAAGAACTCCGCCGCATAGCTGACCATGTTGCCCGAGTCGTTCCACAGGTCGAGCGGGCGCATATCGGCGCCCTTCCACGACGCCGCCAACAGCACCAGCAGGATGCCCCACGACAGGTACCAGCCCAGGCTGCGCTTGGGCGCGGTAGAGCTGGCCAGCTGGGCCAGCGAGGGATTCAGAGCAGAGGACATGCGGACACCTGGGCTGCAACAACGAACCAACGGCTTACTTCAGCGACGCCAGTTGCTGGTCGATCTCGGCCAGGCGGGTCTTCTTGTCAGAATCAGCCAGCGTCGCGTCGGCCTCGATCTTGTTGCGCTTGCCGAACAGGTCTAGCTGGCGGATGGGCGTGAGCTGCGCATTGGTCGAGGGCTTGAAGCCCGAGAGCTTGGAGATCTTCATCACGATCTCTTTTTCGCGCGCATCGGTCTTGGCGTAGTTGTAGAAAAAATCCTTGATCTTGGCCTTCAGCGGCTCGGGCAGATCCTTGCGCATCACCAGCGGGTCCAGAGCGATCAATGGCGAAGTCCAGACGATCTTGATGTCCTTGAACTTCTCAGGCTGGCGCTCTTTGAACTTTTCGAGGTTTTCGCTGTTGTTCGTGGCCACATCTACCTGCTTGTTGGCCACAGCCAGCGCATTGGTTTCATGGTTGGCGCTGCGCACAACCTTGAAATGGGTCTTGGCGTCGATCTTGTTCTGTGCAAAAGCGTAGTAGCCAGGCACCAGAAAGCCCGAGGTGGAGTTGGGATCGCCGTTGCCGAAGTTGAGCGACTTGCCGTTCTTGAGCACGTCGTCCAGCGTGTTGAGGGGGCTGTCCTTGTGCACGATCAGGTGCGAGTAGTAGCCCTGGGTGCCGTCGGCGTTCACCATCTGCGCGAAGACTTCGCCGTTGGCGCGGTCCACCGCTTCCATGGCCGACTTGTTGCCCAGCCAGGCCACCTGCATCTTGTTGAAGCGCATGGCTTCGATGAGGCCTGCGTAGTCGGATGCAAAGAAGGCATTGATCTTCAGACCGGTCTGCTTGGCCATGTCGTCCAGCAGCGGTTGCCAGTCGGCCTTGAGGTTCTGCGAGGCCTCCGTCGAGATCATGCCGAAGTTGATGTCCTGGGCCAACGCGCCCGTGGTCAATCCCAGCCCGAGTGTCAGGGCAGCACACAGTTTCTTGAACATGTTGAAAGCTCCAGATAAAGGAAATGAAGAGAACCGAATCACCGCTCAGGCGGCCTGCACCATGGCGGGAGACCATTGCGGCGCAGGCATGGGTGCATGCGCCGGTGCAGGGTGGGCGCTGGATGCATCCGACAGGATTTCATCGGCCTGCACGCCGTACAGGCCGCGCAGCAATGCGGGCGTGAGTGCGGACGAGGGGCCGTCGTACACCACCTGCCCATGGTGCAAGGCCACCACGCGGGGGCAGTATTTGATGGCCACATCCACCTGGTGCAGCGAGACGATGACCGTGCAGCGGTCCTCGCGGTTGATGCGTGCCAGGATGTCCATGACCTTGCGCGAGGACTCCGGGTCCAGCGAGGCGATGGGCTCGTCGGCCAGCACCACCTTGGCGCCCTGCACCAGCGTGCGGGCAATGGCCGCGCGCTGCTGCTGCCCGCCGGACAGGGTGGACGCACGCTGTGCATGGCACTCGGCAATGCCCACGCGGTGCAGCGCTTCCAGCGCCAGCGCGCGCTCCTGTGGCTTGAACATGCGCAACCAGCCGCGCCACCAGGGCGTGCGGTGCAGAAGGCCCACCAGCACGTTCATCAACACCGGCAAGCGATCCACCAGGTTGAACTGCTGGAACACAAAGCCCACCTGCGAACGCACCTTGCGGATGTCACTGTGGATGCGCCCGCCCTGCTGCACGCAGCGGCCATCCACCTCGATCAGTGAATCGCTGGACGCATCGGCCACCACCAGGCCCGCCACGTGGCGCAGCAGGGTGGACTTGCCCGAACCCGAGGCACCAATCAGCGCCACCATCTCGCCACGCTGCACGGTGAGGTTGATGTCGCGCAGGGCGTGTTTGCCGTTGGCGAAATGCTTGTTCAGTTGGTGGATGTGCAGTGCGGCAGTCATGGCAGCCTCCTTGGGGGGGTGGGTTCATTCCGTTTCCAAATCATTCGTGTCTAGGCGCGAAGCCGCAGACAGTGCTGTAGCACGGCAAGGCGAAGCAACAACGACACGGATGATTTGGAAACGGAATAAGTCGTCTAGACAACCGGAGTGTGGTTGCTGGGCGTGACAGTGCTTTGACAGTTGGGAGAAGTTTGGATGTCAGAGGTGGCCCTAGAGCACCCGCTGCCCTTCGCGCCACACGCCACGCACCACGGCCTGGCGGCCACCATCGGGCAGCTCCGCCATGTGCACCTGCACCAGGTCGGCGCGCAGGCCGGGCGCCAGCGCGCCCCGGTCCACCATGCCCGCCGCCTTGGCCGGGTTGCGGGTGACGGTAGCCACAGCCTGCGGCAGGGGCAGGATGTCGTCCTGCACCAGTCGCATGACCGCGCTCAGCAGGCTGCCGGGCACGTAGTCGGACGAGAGGATGTCCAGCAAGCCCCTGCGCGCCAGATCAGCCGCAGCCACATTGCCCGAGTGCGAGCCACCGCGCACCACGTTGGGCCCGCCCATCACGGTGAGCAGCCCCCGCTCGTGCGCGGCCTGGGCTGCGGCCAGTGTGGTCGGGAACTCCGACATCGCGGCCCCTTCCGCATGGGCCTGCTCCACATGCGCCACCGTGGTGTCGTCGTGGCTGGCCAGCGAGATGCCGTGCGTGCGGCAGTAATCCACAAAATACGCGCGGTGCGGCTCGGCGTACTGCGCCTGCAGCGTGGCGGCGTGCGCCACCTGGCGCTCGAACTTCTCGGCGCTCCAGCCCTTCTTGCCGGTGTAGTAAGTACGCGCCTGCTCGATGTTCTCCCACTGGCGCTGGCCCGGGGTGTGGTCCATCAGCGAGATCAGCGACAGGCGCTGGTGGCCGTGGAAGGGCTCGAACAGGTCAATGGTGTTGGGCGCGGGCAGCTCACAGCGCACATGCAGGTGGTGGTCGGCGCGCAGCAGGTTGCGCTCGGTGCAGGTGTCGATGGTGTCGAGCACACGGTTCCAGGCGCTGCCGCGCAGGCTGTCGACATCGGCCTCGCCCACGCCCAGCGCGTCCAGCACGGTGGTGATGCCTGCGGCCGCAATCTCGGCGTCGTGCGCCAGCAGCGCAGGCATCTCGGCCCATTGCACCTTGGGGCGCGGCATCAGGTGGCGCTCAAAGTTGTCGGTGTGGATTTCGACCAGCCCGGGCAGCAGGTAGTCGCCCCTCAGATCGATGCCTTGCAAAGCTGAGGTGGCCCCGCTGTCCAGCGACGCGATGCGCCCGCCCTCCACCTGCAGGCTGCCCTGGACCACTTCACCCGGCAGCACCATGCGGGCGTTCTTGAACACGGTCGCGGTCATGCCGATACCCCCCGGAAGTCGCCTACATTCACGCGGCGCGTGGCCACGGCGGCGCCCACCTGCGCGTCGTGAAAAATGCCCACCAGGGCCGCGCCGCGCGCCACGGCTTCGCGGATCATGGCGATCACGGTCTCTGTGTTGGCCGCGTCGAGCGATGCGGTGGGCTCGTCCAGCAGCAGCAGGGGCTTGGGCTTGATCATGTTGCGGGCGATGTTGATGCGCTGCTGCTCGCCCCCAGAGAACGTGGCGGGCGGAAGGTGCCACAGCCGCTCAGGAATGCGCAGGCGGTTCAGCCACTGGCGGGCTGCCTCGCGGGCGGCCTCGATGCCCGCAGGATCGTCACCCGCGTCTTCGGCCAGTGGCTCGGCCACCACATCCAGCGCTGACACACGCGGGATGACCCGCAGGAACTGGCTCACATAGCCCACGGTGTCGCGCCGTAGCTGCACCAGTGCGCGCGGCGTGGCCTGCGTCACATCCACCACGGTGCCATCGGCCGAGCGCACGGTGATGCGACCCGCATTGGCGCGGTAGTTGGCGTAGATCATTTTCAGCAGCGTGCTCTTGCCCATGCCAGAGGGGCCGTCAAGCACCACACATTCACCGGGCTGCACGGCCAGGTCCACCTGGGCGAGCACGGGCAGTTCGATGCCGTTCTGGTGGTGCAGGGTGAAGCGCTTGGCCACCCCTTGCATCTGGAGAATGGGCGCAATGGAAGGAGACTGGTTCATGGCTGCAGTACCGAAGAAACGAGGAGCTGGGTGTAGGGGTGTTGCGGGTCGTCGAGCACCTGGTCGGTCAGGCCAGCCTCCACCACGCGGCCGCGCTGCATCACCACCATGCGGTGCGCCAGCAGGCGCGCCACGGCGAGGTCGTGCGTGACCACAATGGCTGCCAGCTGCATCTGCCGCGTGAGCTGGCGCAGCAGGTCCAGGAGGCGCGCCTGTACCGACACATCGAGGCCCGAGGTGGGTTCGTCCATGAACACCAGGCGTGGCTGGGTGACGAGATTGCGCGCAATCTGCAGGCGCTGGCGCATGCCGCCCGAAAACGTGCGCGGAGCGTCGTCAATGCGTGCAGCGTCAATCTCCACGCGCTGCAGCCATTCCGTGGCGGTGGCGCGCAGGCGGCCGTAGTGACGCTCGCCCAGGCCCATCAGGCGCTCGCCCACGTTGGCACCGGCAGACACATCCATGCGCAAGCCATCCGCCGCGTTCTGGTGCACAAAGCCCCAGTCGGTCCGGGCCAAAAGGCGCTGCTGCGCTTCGGTCATGGCGTAGATGTCCTGCAGCTCGCCGCTGCGCTGGCGGAACTGCACCGTGCCCTCGTCCGGCGCGCTGCGCGCCGCAATGGCGTTGAGCAGCGTGGACTTGCCCGAGCCCGACTCACCCACCACGGCCAGCACCTCGCCGGGCCACAGGTCAAAGGACGCGCCCTGCAGCGCCACGCGGTCGCCATAGCGCTTGCTGACGTTGCGCACGCTCAGCAGCGGCGCAGAAGGATCGGGGTGGTTCATGTGAGGGTCTCGACAACAAAGCTCAGGCCATGCTGTGCAAAGCCCAGGGATTCATAGAAGGCATGCGCGCCCTGGCGGAGGGCGTTGGACGAGAGCGCGAGCTTGTAGCAGCCCGCGTCGCGTGCCTGCTGCATGGCGTGGGCCATCATCTGGCGGCCAATGCCACGGCCCTGCTGGTCCTGCGCCACCACCACGTCTTCGACGATGGCCGAGGGCGCGCCCTGGTGTGCCAGGTTGTGCATGATGAGCAGTGCATAGGTGCCCACCACCGCGCCGTGCTGCGCAGGGTCACAGGCCACCCACAGGCGGTAGCTGGGGTAGCTGGCGAACTGGGCCCACACGGCCTGGGCTTCTTCCAGGGTCAGCACGTCGGCAGGGCTGTCTTCAATGGCGGCATACAACGCCAGCACGCTCTCCAGGTCGGCCTGCCGGGCTTCGCGGATGTGCGCGGTACTCATGCGGCGCCGCCTTCCACCTGCGCAGTCTCAGCCTGCTGCGCCTGGCGCTCCTGGCAGTAGTCCGAGTCGGAGCACACATGCATACGCCCGCCCTGGTCGTCGGTAATGACCTCGTCCAGAAAGCTGTCGGTGGCGCCGCACAGCGCGCACTCGGCGTCCCAGCGCTGCACCTCGAACGGATGGTCCTCAAAGCCCAGGCTCTCCACCGGCGTGTAGGGCGGCACGGCGTAGATGCGCTTTTCGCGGCCCGCGCCAAACAGCTGCAGCGCGGGGTTCATGTGCATCTTGGGGTTGTCGAACTTGGGGATGGGCGACGGCGCCATCACGTACCGGCCATTGACCAGCACGGGGTAGTCATACGTGGTGGCGATGTGGCCATAGCGCGCTATGTCTTCGTAGAGCTTGACGTGCATGAGCCCGTACTCGGCCAGGCCGTGCAGGGTGCGTGTTTCGGTCTCGCGCGGTTCCAGGCGCTGCATGGGCTCGGGCACCGGCACCTGGTACACGATGACCTGGCCTTCGGCCAGCGGCGTCTCAGGGATGCGGTGGCGCGTCTGGATCAGCGTGGCCTCGCGCGTGCGGGTGGTGGTCGCCACAGCGGTAGTGCGCTCAAAGAAGCGGCGGATGTTGACCGCGTTGACCGTGTCGTCCGATCCCTGGTCAATGACCTTGAGGCAGTCCTGCGGGCCGATGATGGACGCGGTGACCTGGATGCCGCCTGTGCCCCAGCCGTAGGGCAGGGGCATTTCGCGCGAGCCAAACGGCACCTGGTAGCCGGGGATGGCCACGGCCTTGAGGATGGCGCGGCGGATCATGCGCTTGGTGCGCTCGTCCAGGTAGGCAAAGTTGAAGTGGCCGTCCACCGGCGCGGCGTCGGCGGGCAGGCCCATCACGGCGGGCTCCATGGGCGCGTTCATGCGGCGTCCTCGTCGATAGGGGTTGAGGGTTGGGCGGCAGCGGCGCGCATCTTGCGCACCAGCTCCAGTTCGGACTGAAAGTCCACGTAGTGCGGCAGCTTCAAGTGCTGCACAAAGCCCGAGGCTTCGAGGCTGTCGCTGTGGCTCAGCACAAATTCCTGCATCTGCGCGGGCGACTCCACCGGCTCACCCAGCTCATCCGCACGCAGGGCGCGGTCCACAAGGCTCATGGCCATCGCCTTGCGCTCGCTGTGGCCAAACGCCAGGCCATAGCCGCGCGTGAACTGCGGGGGCTGGCTCTTGCTGCCTGCAAACTGGTTCACCATTTCGCATTCGGTGATCTCGATGTCGCCAATGTCGATGGCAAAGCCCAGCTCTTCGGGTTCGATCTCCACCGCCACCGTGCCCAAGCGCACCTCGCCCACAAACGGGTGCGAGTGCGAATAGCCGCGCTGCGTGGAATACGCCATGGCGAGCAGGAAGCCCTCATCGCCGCGCGCCAGATTTTGCAGGCGTGTGGCGCGGTTGGCGGGGAAGCGCAGTGGCTCGCGGGTCAGGTCTGTGGGCGCCGGGTCGCCCGGGGGCACGGGGCGAGTTTCGATCAAGCCTTCCTGGTTGAGCAGGTCCACTACGCGCGGCGTGGGGCCGGGTGGCACCGCCGCTGCCGCAGCGGCAGGCGGCGCCACCGGGCCTTCGGCCAGCAGCTTGAAGTCGAGCAGGCGCTGCGTGTAGTCGTAGGTGGGGCCCAACACCTGGCCGCCCGGCAGGTCCTTGAAGGTGGCGGAGATGCGCCGGTCCAGCGCCATGCGGCTGGTGTCCAGCGCGCAGGTGGTGCCCAGGCGCGGCAGCGTGGAGCGGTAGGTGCGCAGCAAAAAGATGGCTTCCACCAGGTCGCCTGCTGCCTGCTTGATGGCCAGGGCCGCAAGCTCGGAGTCGTACACCGATCCCTCGGTCATGACGCGGTCCACCGCCAGCTTGAGCTGCTGGCGGATCTGCGCCACAGAGAGTTCAGGCTGTGCGGCATCGCCCCGGCGCTGGCGAGCCAGCAACTGGTAGCTGTTGAGAATGGCGGCTTCTCCGCCTTTGACGGCTACGTACATGCTCAGGCCTCCTGAAGGGCTGCGGCGCTGCGCGTCGCCAGCGTGGTGCGTGGCAGGCCCACGATGTGGTCTGGGGTGCCCAGCAACAAGTCCACACCGCGCGGAAACGCTGCGTGGTTGGCAGACCACTGGGTCTCGAAGTCGTCGGACAAGCCGTCCACCTGCAAGGCCGCCATCTCCTGAATTCCCGGCCCGCGCAATTGCCACGCATTGATGGCGTCCGCCGTGGTGGCGGTGGCGCGCGGTACATCGACCACGCAGGTGGCCGATTGGTCCGGGTAGACGTCGGTGCCCAAGGCCAGGCTGCCGAGCGCTGGCCATTCGTCGCCCTGCGCGACCCACACAAAGCGGGCCTGCACCGGATCGGTCACCAAGGTGCACCCTGTGTGAAAGCGCAGCCAGGCACCGGCATCACTGGCTGCCAGCTTGGGCGAGAGCCACAAGGTGCAGTCGCTGTCGAGCAGCGCCAGCAGCACGGCCGCCGAGGCGGCGTGCCCCACGGCAGGAGCTTGCGCGTCGTGTTCTACCGCCACCGTGCGGCCGGGGTGCGATAGCGCCTGCAGCACGGCGCGGAACACCGCCTGGCTGCCAAAGGCTTCGTTCGAGAATCCGGCACCCAGCGATGCCAAGGGGGTCGTGCTCATTCGGTGTCCTCGTCGTTGTAGGCACCGCTCTCGCGCGCCACGGTAAAGAAGTCCACCTTGGTGCTGGCAGCACGCGCCTGACGCTCGGCCTGGGTGTTGCGCAGGTGGTTGCGGACGGG
The DNA here is from genome assembly GCF_001633105.1 of Acidovorax sp. GW101-3H11. GTDB lineage: Bacteria > Pseudomonadota > Gammaproteobacteria > Burkholderiales > Burkholderiaceae_C > Acidovorax. The sequence continues at coordinate 135,256 of NZ_LUKZ01000002.1, read as the reverse complement.
TTCGAGCAGTTGTGCGTCCAGCACCGGTTGCTGAACAGGGTCTTGCAGGAGCGCATCGGCCAAGGCCGCCAGCTGCACCTGGCGGTGCGACCGGCCCAGCACGTAGGCCACACCCACAGTGGCCTCGGCGGCGTCCGATGCGTCGGCCACGCGCAGCGCGCAGCGGGTGACGGTGACCTCGCCCAGGTTGAAGCGCTCGCCCGTGCCACCGGCGCGGCCCTGCACCATCATCAGGCCGGTCTCTGGCGCACGCAGCCAGCGCGCGGGGCGCGTGGCATGCGCGTGCAAGGCAGATTCGAGCAGCCCCAGCGGCGCCCGGGCCAGCAGCGCCATCCACTGCGCGCGGCCCAGGGGGCGGCCCGGTCCCGGGTTGTCAAAGGCTTGAAACATGGAAGTGGTACCCTGAAAGTTGTATAGACAAATTGAACAACTGGCGCCAGCTTAAAGAGCGCGCATGTAGGTTTCATGACAGCCAGCACCACCTCTCTCACGACCCCGCTACAGGTCCCGCAAGCACCACCACTGCGCCCTGCGCGCGACAGCTTCTGGACGCGCATAGCCGCCGAGCTGGCCGAGGCCATCGGCAGCGGCGTCTATCCGCCCGGCCAGCGACTGCCCTCGGAACACGCGCTGGCCGAGCAGTTCGGCGTGAACCGCCACACCATCCGCCGTTCGCTCGCCAGCCTGTGCAGCCAGGGGCTGGTGCGCATCACGCAGGGCAGCGGCACCTATGTGGAAGACTTTGCGGTGGACCTGGTGCTAGGGAAGCGCACGCGCCACCAGCAGGGCCTGGCACAGGCCGGTCTGCGCGGCAGCCTGGTGGTGCTGCAGGCCCAGACCACGCGCGCCACGGCGGCGCTGGCGAAGGCGCTGCAAGTGCCCGCGCGCAGCCCGCTGCTGGCGCTGCGCGTGCGGGGCGACGCCGAAGGCCAGCCCCTGCACATCAGCGAGCGCTACTTTCCCCTGCCCCGATTTGAAAACCTGGCGGCCGTGGTGCGCGAAACGGGCTCCATCACCGCAGGCTTCACCGTCCACGGCGTGGCCGACTACACGCGCCGCGAAAGCCGCATCACCGCCGAGCTGCCGAGCGCCGAAGTGGCCGCCCAGTTGCGCCAGCCCACCTCACGCCCCGTGCTGCAGGTAGAGAGCCTGAACGTGGACCTGGCAGGCACGCCCATCGAATGGGCGCGCGCCTGGTTTGCGGGCGACCGCGTGAAACTGACCATTGACCACGATGAACACGCCTGACATGCCACCCACCCACCACCGCTATGCGGTCTATTTCGCACCCAACCCGGGCAGCCTGGGCTGGCTGGCCGGCAGCCACTGGCTGGGGCGCTGCGCCGCGCTGCTGCAGCCGCTGCAGCAGCTCGCCATCGACGGCGTGGCGGCGGACGACCTGCACCGCCTGACGGCGGCGCCCCGCCGCTACGGCTGGCACGCCACGCTCAAGGCGCCGTTTGCACTGGCGCCCGGCACCGACTGGATCGCGCTGCACCAGGCCGTGCAGTCCGTGGCGCGCGGGCTGCAACCCTTTGTGCTTCCGCCCCTGCAGGTGCAACGCATCGACGACTTTCTGGCGCTGGTGCCCCCGGCGCTGCACCCCGCCAATGCGCAGATCCAGGAGACCGCCGCCACCTGCGTGACGGCGCTGCAGCCCTTGGCCGCACCCTTGTCCGACGCCGACCTCGCCCGTCGCCGTGCGGCCGGGCTCACCGCCCGGCAGGACGCGCTGCTGCAGCAATGGGGCTACCCGTTTGTGCTGGATGAGTTCCGCTTTCACATGTCGCTCACTGGCAGCCTGGCGCAGGTGGACGCACCCACGCAGTCGCTGGTGTTCGAGGCCGCGCAGGAGTTCTTCTCGGACCTGCCCATCCTGAAGTTCAACAGCCTCGCCTTGTTCGCAGAGCCCACGCCCGGCGCGGACTTTGTGCTGCTGGACCACCTGGAGATGGGCGCATGACCACCGGTCGGCTGGTCTACTGCATAGGCCCCTCGGGTGCGGGTAAAGACAGCCTGCTGGACTGGCTGCGCGCGCACCTGCCCCAGCCCTGCCCCGTGCACTGGGCGCAGCGCACCATCAGCCGTGCCGCGACATCCGGCGGCGAAGCGCATGAAAGCGTTTCCCCCCAAGCGTTTGCAGCGCTGTGCAGCGAACACGCCTTTGCCCTGCACTGGCAGGCCAATGGCCTGGGCTACGGCGTGCGGCATGCGCAACTGGCGCCGCTGGCGCAGGGCCACTGGGTGCTGCTCAATGGATCGCGCGCCTACCTACCCGAGGCCCTGGCACGGTTCCCGAACCTAGTGGCTGTACACATCACCGCCAGCCCGCAGGTGCTGCGCGCGCGGCTGCTGGCACGGGGCCGCGAGACGCGCGATGAAGTGGAAGCCCGGGTACAACGCGCGCTGGCCTACACGCCGCCCCCGGGTGCCGCCAGCCTGGAGGTGCACAACGACGGCGCGCTGGGCAATGCGGGCCTGCGGCTGCTGAATGCTTTGGAAAATTTACCGGGTTGGCCCCAGCGCAGTGGCAAACTTTCGCCCATTGTTTCCGTACTTTCCAGCACGCCATGACCACCATCACGATCTATCACAACCCAAAGTGCGGCACGTCCCGCAACACCCTCGCCATGATCCGCAACAGCGGCTTGGAGCCCGAGGTCATCAAATACCTGAAAGCCCCGCCCGACCGTGCCACGCTGGTGGCGCTGATTGCCGCCACGGGCGAGCCGGTGATCAACGCCGTGCGCACCAAGGAGGCGATCTTCACCGAGCTGCAGCTGGACGCGCCGGGCGTCACCGACGCACAGCTCATCGACGCGATGCTGCAGCACCCCATCCTCATCAACCGTCCCATCGTGGTCACGCCCCTGGGCACGCGGCTGTGCCGCCCGTCCGAGAAGGTGCTCGACATCCTGCCCGCCCCCCTGCAGGGCGCCTTCACCAAGGAGGATGGCGAAGTCGTCATCAACGCGCAGGGCCAGCGTGTCTAAGGCAACCTCGCGCGCCCCCGCCATGGCCCACCGCGCGGCATGAGCGCCGCGTCACAACGCTGGACCGTGGCGCGCCTGGGCACGGCCCAGACGCTGGCCTGGGCCTCGTCCTGCTACCTGCCTGCCATGCTGGCCGCGCCCATGGCGCGCGACCTGGGTGTGACCACACCCACCGTGTTCGCAGCGTTTTCGGTGGCGCTCATCGTGTCGGCGCTGCTCGGCCCTTTCGCGGGCCGCGCCATCGACCGCCACGGCGGCCGCCCGGTGCTGGTGGGCTCCAACCTACTGTTTGCCGCCAGCTTGGCGGGCATGGCGCTGGCGCAAGGCCCCGTGGGTCTGTTTGCCGCCTGGGTGTTGATGGGTGTGGCCATGGGTTCTGGCCTGTACGAGGCTGCGTTTGCCACGCTGGTGCGCCTGTACGGCCAGGGCGCGCGCAGCGCCATCACCGGCATCACGCTGATCGCGGGGTTTGCCAGCACCGTGGGCTGGCCGCTGTCGGCCTGGATGGAGACGCAGTGGGGTTGGCGCGGAGCGTGCGCGGGCTGGGCCGCATTGCACCTGCTGGTGGGCGTGCCGCTCAACGGCTGGCTGCCGCGCGCTGGCGCTGCTGAAAAGGCCCCTGAACCATCAACGGACGCCACCGCGACGCCCACAGCGGAACCGGCCTTATCCGCCCCGCCCACTCCAGCCCACCCGCTGCGCACCACCGTGCTGCTGTCGTTTGTGTTTGCGGTCACCTGGTTCACCAGTACCGCCATGGCGGCCCACCTGCCGCGCCTGCTGCAGGCCAGCGGTACGTCGCTGCAGGCGGCAGTGGCCCTGGCCGCGCTGGTGGGCCCGGCACAGGTGGCAGCGCGCCTGCTGGAGTTTGGCCTGCTGCGCCGCCTGCACCCGCTGCTGTCGGCCCAGCTGGCTGCCGCCGCACACCCCGTGGGCGCGGGCCTGCTGATGGTGCTGGGCGGGCCTGCGGCGGCGGTGTTCACCCTGCTGCATGGCGCGGACAACGGCATCCTGACCATTGCCAAGGGCACGCTGCCGCTGGTGCTGTTTGGCCCTGCGGGCTATGGCGCGCGCCAGGGCCTGATGATGGTGCCCGCCCGTGTGGCGCAGGCATTTGCGCCGGTGCTGTTTGGCATGCTGCTCGATCGCATGGGCGCTGCGGCCTTGTGGGCCACCACAGTGCTGGGGCTCACGGCGCTGGCGGCACTGTGGGTGCTGCGGCCGGTAGCGCGGCCATAGGCAGAGGTGGCAAGAACCCGTTCCAACCGGCGACGGGGTCAACCGAAAAATGCCGTCGCCACAGCAAAAATCGTGGCCACCCAGCCGACGCGATGGGCCGTTTTTGCAGTCTTTCTGTCAATCGGAAACAACTCGCACCGGCGCCACATCCATATATTGCCGAAAACCGCTAGCAGCAGCCCCGCCGCCACGATCAACCAAGACGAAAGGCTCACACCCAGTACCAGGCCAACGAGCAACGTCATCCACGTGAACACGCCAATGCCGCTGGACGTACTGGCCAACACATGCGAAAGCCCTGCGCATCCACCGCATTGCGCAGGGCTTTCTCGCGTGGACCAGCGCAGCGCTGCGTTGCTTACGCCGGGTTTCTGGCAGTGGGGGCAAAGGTGCTTCATGCTGGCGGGGGATGGTTGGCCTGCCATGCTAGATCAACAGTGCCCTGCCCCTTCAGGGAGCCACAAACTTTGCCCGGGCTTTCAGAGCGAGAACGCGCGAATGGCACCCCTCCAGGTGGTCATTGACCAGCCCCATCGCCTGCATGAAGGCGTACACCGTGGTGGGGCCCACAAAACTCCAGCCGCGCTTTTTCAGGTCCTTGGACATGGCAATCGACGCGGGCGAAGTGGACAGGGTGCGCGCCACTTCGCGCGTGATGCGCTCGGGCCGGTCGGCAGCCGCAGGCTCGTAGCGCCAGGCGTAGTGCGCCAGCGAGCCGAACTCGCGCTTGAGCTCCAGCACACGGCACGCGTTGTTGATGGTGGACTCGATCTTGCCCCGGTGGCGCACGATGGCCGCGTCCTGCACCAGGCGCTCGACGTCAGCCGGGCCGAAGGCGGCGACCTGCTCGGCGTCGAAGTTCGCAAACGCTGCGCGAAAACCCTCGCGCTTGTTCAGGATGGTGAGCCAGCTCAGGCCGGACTGGAAACCCTCCAGGCAGATCTTCTCGAACAGCCTGCGGTCATCCGCCACCGGAAAGCCCCACTCGGTGTCGTGGTAGTGGCGGTACAGCGGCGTGGCCTGGCACCAGGTGCAACGCGGGCAACCGGCTTCGTCAGCAAACAGGCCGTCGGCCAGTGCGGGTGGGCGAGCAGGATCTTGAGCAGTCGGAGGGGTCATGCGCGGCATTCTAGAAAGCACCACAGCCAGGCTGCTGACAGGGCGAGCACCAAGGGCCCAATCTGCCCATAAACTGCACTGCATGCGTGAGCCACTTACCCGCCTGCGAGCCACTGTCAGCCTGATGTTTTGCCTGGTGCTGGGCGGCTGCGCCAGCACCACCGGCCCCTCCAACGCGCTGGGCTACTACTGGCAGTCGCTGCGCGGGCACATGCAGATCCTGCATGCCGCAGAACCCATTGACGACTGGGTGGCGCGCAAAGACATCTCGCCCGCCCTGCGCGAGCGGCTGCAGCTGGCGCAACGTGCGCGGGCCTTTGCAGTGGCAGAACTCGGCCTGCCCGACAACGCCAGCTACCGCCGCTATGCCGACCTGAAGCGCCCCGCCGCCGTGTGGAACGTGGTCGCCGCGCCGCCCTATTCGCTGACGCTGCACACCTGGTGCTTTCCGGTCACGGGCTGCATTGGCTACCGGGGCTATTTCACCGAAGCCGCTGCGCAGGCCGAGGCGGCCGAGCTGACCACACAGGGCCTGGAAGTGGAGGTGTACGGCGTGCCCGCGTATTCCACACTGGGCTATATGAACTGGGCGGGCGGCGACCCGCTGCTGTCCACCTTCATCGCCTGGCCCGAGGGCGACTTTGTGCGCCTGCTGTTCCACGAGCTGGCGCATCAGGTGGTGTACGCCAAGAACGACACCTTGTTCAACGAGTCCTTTGCCACGGCAGTGGAGCGCATCGGTGTAGCGCAGTGGCTGGCTACGCAGTCCACCCCCGCCGCGCGCGAGGCGTATGCTACGAGCGAGGCACGGCGCGGCGCCTTTCGCGCCCTGACACGCGCCACACGCGCCCACCTGGCTGCCATTTATGAACAAAAAGAGGCCTCTGCGCGCGATGAGCAAGCCTTAGTAGCTATCAAAAGTGAAGCAATGCAGCATTTCAGAGCGGACTACGCTGCGCTGCGCGAGCGCTGGCTGCAACCACAGGGCGGCGCCGCGCCCCAGGCCACCACCGCCCAGGTGGCGGGCTACGACCGCTGGGTGGCCCAGGCCAACAACGCCAGCTTTGCGGCCCAGGCCGCCTACGACGAACTGGTGCCCGCATTCGAGGCCTTGTTTGAACGCGAGGGCCGCGACTGGCCCCGGTTTTATGATGCCGTACGACAACTGACGCAGCAGCCCCAGCCACAACGCCACGAGGCCTTGCGCGCACTGCGGCCACCCCAGACAACGCCCTCATAAGGAGACACCCCATGCCAGACATCCACATCCACCGCGACCACCACCTGGGCTTCAAGGAGGCCCGCAAAGTGGCCTTCTCCTGGGCCGAAAAAGCCGAAGAGAAGTTCGACATGGAATGCACCTACGAAGAGGGCGAGAAAGAAGACCTGCTCACCTTCACGCGTACCGGCGTCAAAGGCACGCTGCTGGTGGATGCCCACCAGTTCGAGATGAAAGCCCAGCTGGGCTTTTTGCTGGGCGCCTTCAAGGACCGCATCGAGGCAGAGATTGGCGAACAGCTGGACGCGCTGCTCAATGCGCCCCACCCCGGCGCCAAGAAGCCCGCCGCCGACAAGAAGACACCGGCGGCAGACTCGAATGCTGGCAAGCCAGCCCCCAAGGCTGCGGCCAAGCCCACCGCCAAGGCCAAGAAGGCCTAGCAGCCCGGGCCACCGCCATGACATCCCCCGCGAACGCGGCCAGCGCCCACAGCCCGGCGTTTGACACCCTCTCCACGCTGCTTCATACGCGCTACAGCTGCCGCGCGTTTCTGCCCGAGCCGTTGCCACGCAGCACCATCGAAGCCATCCTGACCACCGCGCAGCGCACGGCCTCGTGGTGCAACGCGCAGCCCTGGCAGCTCACCATTGCCAGCGGTGCCACGCTGGAGCGCCTGCGCAGTGCCCTACAGTCCCTCATGCTCGCCGCTGCGCCCCAGCCCGACCTGCCCTGGCCCCGCGAATACCGGGGCGTGTACCAGGAGCGGCGGCGCGAATGCGGCTGGGGCCTGTACGAAGCCCTGGGCATTGCCAAGGGCGACCGCGAAGCCTCGGCCCGCCAGGCAGCGCAGAACTTCACCATGTTTGGCGCACCGCATGTGGCCGTCGTCACCAGCGACGAGGCGCTGGGCGTGTATGGCGCGGTGGACTGCGGCGCGTACGTGAGCAACTTCATGCTGGCGGCGCACAGCCTGGGCGTGGGCTCCATTGCACAGGCCGCACTCGCCTCCTACCCGGGCGTGCTGCGCGATGTGCTGGGCATTGGCGAGGACCGCAGCATCGTGTGTGGCATCTCGTTTGGCAGGGCAGACCCCGCGCACGCAGCCAACCATTTCCGCACCACGCGCGCCGATCCGGCCAGCAGCGTGGTGTGGCGGGACTGAAAACGGTGATTGATCAGGCGTCAGGCCACGACGCGCAGCAAGGGGCTGCGGGTGTGCAGCAGCCCAAACAGGTTCTTGGGGTCTGACAGCTGAGGGATGAGCTCGATGGGCTGGCCCATGCCCAGCTCGGCCGCTGCATCGCGCAAGAACCGCAGCGCAGAAAAATCCTCCAGCGCAAAGCCCACGGAGTCGAACACTGTCACTGCGGCATCGCTGGCGCGTCCGCCGTGCTGACCTGCCAGCACCTCCCACAGCTCGGTCACAGCAAAGTCGGCAGGCAGTTGCTGGATGTCGCCTTCGATGCGCGTCTGCGGGGCGTACTCCACAAACACCTGCGCTTGGCGCAGCACGTCGGCATGCAGCTCTGTCTTGCCGGGGCAGTCGCCGCCCACGGCGTTGATGTGCATGCCGGGCGCGAGCATATCGGGGGTGAGGATGGTGGCGTTGGTCTTGTCGGCCGTCACCGTGGTCACGACGTCGGCGCCGCGCACGGCCTCGGCCGTGCTAGTGCAGGCCACGGTGCGCGGGCCCGTGCCTTTCAAGTTGGCCTGCAGCTTGGCGGTGGCGGCCGGGTCGGTGTCGAACAGTCGCAGCGTGTCGATGCCCAACAGGTGGTGGAACGCCAGCGCCTGGAACTCGCTTTGGGCGCCGTTGCCGATCAGCGCCATGGTGCGGCTGCCAGGCCGCGCCAGGGCGCGGGCGGCCACGGCCGACATGGCGGCGGTGCGCAGCGCGGTGGTGAGCGTGAGCTCGCTCAGCAGCAGCGGCGCGCCCGTGGCCACATCGGCCAGCACGCCAAACGCCATCACGGTGGGCAAACCCCAGCGTGTGTTCTTGGGATGGCCGTTGACGTACTTGAACGCATAGGTCTCACCGTCGGCAATGGGCATGAGTTCGATCACGCCGTCGCGCGAGTGGCTGGCCACGCGCGCTGATTTGTCGAAGGCCCCCCAGCGCAGAAAGTCGGCATGGATGTAGTCGGCGATGCCGCGCAGGCAGGGCTCGATGCCCTTGCGCTGCACCAGCGCGATGACATCGGGGGCACTGAGGTACAGGGTGGAAAAGTGCTGAGGGGCAGCCATGGTGTTTGTCTCCGGATGCGAATGAATGTGTCTCCAGGCAGTGTCCCGAAGCGCAAAAACAATAGGAATCGCTCAAAATGCTACTTATTGCAAGGCCGTTTGCCGGTATGTCAGCCGAAATTGCCACTTTGCTCAAAAGCCCAGGACGGCTCCCGGAGCCGCCCCGCGCTATCCTCTGCGGCTTGATTCGCCCCGCACCATGACGCCCCCAGAAATCCTCATCAGCGAAGTCGGCCCGCGCGACGGCCTGCAGTCCGTCCAGGCCACCATGCCCACGGCCGACAAGCTGCGCTGGATCGACGCCCTGGTGGCCGCCGGGCTGCGCGAGATCGAAGTCGGCTCGTTCGTGCCCGCCCGCCTGCTACCCCAGATGGCCGATGTGGCCGAGGTCGTGCGCCACGCCCTCACCCACCCCGGCATCACCGTAATGGCGCTGGCGCCCAACCTGCGCGGGGCCGAGGCGGCGCTGGCGGCCGGGGTGCACAAGGTCACGCTGCCGGTGTCGGCCAGTGCTGCGCACTCGCTGGCCAATGTGCGCAAGACACGCGAGGCCATGGTCGAAGAGGTGCGCGCCGTGGCCCAACTGCGCGACGCGCAGGCACCCGGCACGCTGGTGGAGGTGGGGCTGTCCACCGCCTTTGGCTGCACGCTGCAAGGCGCGGTGCCCGAGGACGATGTGCTCTGGCTCGCTGGCCTGTGCGCCGAGGCCGGGGCGGACGAGGTGGGGCTGTCCGACACCACCGGCATGGCCAACCCGGCCCAGGTGCGCCGCCTGTTCACGCGCCTGCGCGCCGAACTGGGCGCCAAAGCCGGGGCAGCCCACATGCACAACACCCGGGGCTTGGGCCTGGCCAATTGCCTGGCGGCCTACGACGTGGGGGTGCGCACCTTTGATGCGTCGCTGGGCGGCCTGGGCGGCTGCCCCTATGCGCCGGGCGCGTCGGGCAACGTGGTGACGGAAGACCTGGTGTTCATGTTCGAGGCCATGGGCATTACCACGGGGGTGGACCTGGAGCGCCTGATGGCCGCACGCGCGCCGCTGCAGGCGGGGCTGCCGGGCGAGCCGGTTTACGGCATGACGCCGGAAGCCGGGCTGCCCAAGGGGTGGGTTCAGCGTTAGACCGCCGTTGTCCCCAAAGAAAAAGGCGACCGAGGTCGCCTTTTTCTTTGGGCAGAACGCCGTATCAGCTCAGCGAGGTGATCAGGTCCACATACTGCTGCTTGGCCTCATCGGCGCCCGTGCCCTTGAGCTTTTCCCAGGCGTCCCACTTGGCGCGGCCCACCATGTCGGAGAAGCTGGGCTTCTTCTCGCTGTTGTCCCCTGCGGTGGCCTGCTTGTACAGCGCGTAGATCTTGAGCAGCGTGGCGTTGTCGGGACGCTCGCTCAGGTTCTTGGAATTGGCCACAGCGGCTTCGAAGGTGGCGTTGAGGTCGGCCATGTCAGTGTGCTCCTGGGAATGTTTGGGGGGAGGGAAAAAACGGTATCGGCAAGGGTTTGCTGCGTTGTATCTTACGGGCTGAGCACGGCCCGGGGCCGCTCAATCCATAGAGGCAAGCCCCCAAAAATCAAACAATAGGTGTACATCTGATGGTGACCCGCATTTCAGCCCCCGGCAAAGCCGCGCCCGGCATTGGCCAAAACCCCTTGCGCGCGGTGCGCGACCAGGCCCCCGAGGTGGCACGCAAGGCCGCCCAGGCCTTGCCCCCCGCAGCCCGCAAAGCCGCCACTGTGGTGCAGAAGAACGTGCGCCGCGCGGCCACGGGCATGCTGGGCCTGTCCGGCGAACGCATGAGCAAGGTCGATACCGCCTGGCTGCGCATGGATTCGAGCAGCAACCTGATGATGATCAACGGCGTGTGGACCCTCTCGCCCGGCATCACCTGGGAGGCGCTGTGCGAACGCGTGCAGCAACGGCTGCTGCAGTACCCGCGCTTTCACCAGCGTGTGGTGGAAGACGCCGCAGGCGCCACCTGGGTGGAGGATAAAAACTTCGACATTGCCGCCCATGTGCTGCGCGAGAAGCTGCCCCACCACAAGGGCCAGAGCATGCAGCGCGCGCTGCAGGACCGTGTGGGAGAGCTTGCCATGCAGCCGCTCGATACCCGCCGCCCGCTGTGGCAGATGCACCTGATCGAAGACTTTGTGGGTGACGACGGCGCGAAGGGCAGCGCGCTCATCGTGCGCATCCACCACTGCATCGCCGATGGCATCGCCCTCATTTCGGTGACCATGTCGCTGGTCGATGGCGGCTCCGAGCCCCCCAAGCGCAAACCCCGCGCCGACAAGGACGGTGCAACGGCCGAGGACTGGATTGCCGACGCGCTCATCAAGCCCTTTACCGGCCTCACTGTGAAGGCGCTGGACCTGGCGGGCGACAGCGCGGCCAAGTCGCTGCAGATGCTGGGCGACCCTGAAAAAGCCATGCACAACGGTCTGGCAGGCACGGTGGACATGGCCCGCGTGGCCTACCAGCTTGTCAGCGATGCGGCGGCCTTGGCGCTCATGCCCGACGACTCGCCCACGCGCCTCAAGGGCCAGCCCGGCAGCGCCAAGCGCGTGGCCTGGTGCCCGCCGATCCCGCTCGAAGAGGTCAAGGCCATTGGCAAGGCACTGAACTGCTCCATCAACGATGTGCTGCTGTCCTGTGTGGCGGGCGCCATCGGCGGCTACCTGCGCGGCCAGGGCGACGACCCGACAGGCCAGGAGATCCGCGCGATGATCCCCGTGAACCTGCGTCCCATGGAAGAGGCCTGGAAGCTGGGCAACCGCTTTGGCCTGGTGCCGCTGGTGCTGCCGATTGGCGTGGCCAACCCCATCGAGCGCGTGTACGAAGTGCGCAAGCGCATGAACGCGCTCAAAGGCAGCACCCAGCCCATCCTGGCGTTTGCGATGCTGGCCGTGGCGGGCCTGATGATCAAGCCCGCGCAGGACGCACTGCTCAACCTGTTTGGCCGCAAGACCACGGCCGTGATGACCAATGTGCCCGGCCCCAAGGAGCAGCTCACGCTGTGCGGATCGCGCGTCACGCAGTGCATGTTCTGGGTGCCGCAGTCCGGCGACATTGGCCTGGGGGTGTCCATCCTCAGCTACGGCGGCGGCGTGCAGTTTGGCGTGATCACCGACACCACCTTGTGCCCCGAGCCGCAGCAGATCATCGACGCCTTTGCACCCGAGTTTGATCAGCTGTCGCTGCTTACGCTGATGCTGCCCTGGGGCGAGTGAGCGGGGCGCCACGGCAGTGGATGTGCGCAAGCGGGCATCGCCTGCCGCGCTAGGACGCCCAGCACGCCGAACGCGGGAGCCCCTACGTCCGCGCCCCCGGCGCGCCGCCGATTTCTTTGATTCGGTGAACTAACCCCGCACCGCACTGCGAAAGGCCGCCGACAACGCTGCCAGCGCATCGCGCGGGCGACCTCCCTGATTGCGTGTGTGCAGCAGCACCGGCAGGCGCGGCAGCGCGGGCAGCCCCAGGCGGGCACCCACATCCACTGCCCCCAGCGGCAGCATGCGCGGCGCCAGTGCCGCCACGCCCAGCCCGGCCATCACGGCCGCCGCCACGGCAGCCACACCTCCGCCCACAAACACCTCGGCCCAGGCCATTCCCGCCGCATCCAGCGCCTGCCCTGCCATCGCCCGCACACCACAAGGCTCGGCCAGCGTGGCCAGGGGCAAGGGCTCGCCCGCACGGTGCTGCCAGCCGGGGGCGGCAAACCAGCCAAAGGGCTCTTCGGCCAGCAGCTCTCCATCGCTGCGGCCCACATGCATGCGGGCCAGCACCGCATCCAGCTCACGCCGGTCGTAGCTTTGCAGCAGGTCGCCCGACGAGCCGATGCGGATCTCGATGAGCAGTTGCGGGTCTTGCTGGTTCATGCGGGCGATCAGCGCGGGCAGCTCCGGCCCGGCCACATGGTCGCTGATGCCGATGGTCAGGCGCTGGCGGGTCTGAGCGAACGTGGCCAGCGCCCGGTCGTGCGCGGCCAGCAGCCCCCGTGCGTGCTCCAGAAAGGCCGCACCCCGGGCCGACAGCTGAACGTGGCGCGGCGTGCGCTCGATCAGCCTGCAGCCCAGCCGGTCCTCCAGCCGCTTGAGCTTCAGGCTCATCGCGGCCTGCACCGTGCCCATGGCTTCGGCCGCGCGCGTGAAGCTGCCCAGCTCGGCAATGCGCACAAAGGCCTCGACGGCGTCCAGGTCCAGGGATCGCTCAACCATTTGAATTTGATATTTCTGAAATAGATATCCATAGCATATTCATATGGATAGGATTTCGCCAGCATCTTGTTCAGAAAGGATCTTGCGATGCCCCTCATCCACATTGCCATGCATGCCGGCAAGCCCGAGGCCTACCGGCAGGCGATCTTTGACACGCTGTACCGCGCCTTGCGCGAGACCTTCAACGTGCCCGAGGACGACCAGTTCATGACCATCACCGAGCACGACGCCGCCAACTTCCGCTACAGCCCCACCTACCTGGGCGTGGCCCGCAGCGACGACGTGGTGTTCATCCAGATCACCGCCAACAACACGCGCAGCCTGGAGCAGAAAAAGGCGCTGTTTGCGCGCACCGCGCAGCTGCTGGGCGAGAGGCCGGGCCTGCGGCCCGAGGACGTGTTCATCAACATCGTCGAAGTGGCCAAGGAGAACTGGTCCTTCGGCCACGGCCTGGCGCAATACGCATGAGGTGATGCGCAGCGCCGGGCAGGCAGGCTACGCGGCCAGGCCCGCCAGCAGGCGCTCCATGCTGCCCAGCACCGCCTTCACCGGCTCGCCCATCTGCACACGCACGATGGCGCCCTCCACCACCAGGGTCACGGCCTGCGCGGCCTGCGCCCGGTGGGCGCCGGGGGGCAGCAGGGTGGCCAGAAGGTCCGTCATCTCCCGCTTGTGGCGCTGTGCAATCTCCATCACCTCCGGCACCGTGCCGCCCAGCTCGCCCACGCTGTTGATGAAGGCGCAGCCCCGGAAGTCATCGCGGCCAAACCATTCGGCCAGCGTGGCCACCAGCGCATTCAGGCCTGCTGCACCAGCACGCTTTGCAGCCCCGTGGCGCTCCAGGGCCAAAGCAAACCATGCGATCCAGCCCGCGTGGCGGTATTCGAGGTAGGCGCAAATGAGATCGTTTTTGCTGGGGAAATGCCGGTAGAACGTGACCTTGGTGACCCCCGACTCGGCGATCACGCGGTCGATGCCCGTGGCACGGATACCGTCGCGGTAGAACAGCGCATGCGCGGTCTGCAGCAGTCGGTCGCGGGCGGGCAAGTCTTTCCAGTCAGAAGGCGGCAGGGGAATCATGCGGGCATTGTAGACAAGTCTGTCTACATTTCGTTATGATGCGATGTAGACAGATCTGTCTACACCCTCAACCCTATCGACCTATTCCCCCAAGGTGCTGCCCATGGAAACCCGTCCGCCTCTTCCGCCCTTCTCCCTGCAAACCGCCATCCAGAAAGTGCGTCTGGCCGAAGACGGCTGGAACTCGCGCGACCCCGCGCGCGTGGCCCTGGCCTACACCGAGGACACGCGCTGGCGCAACCGCGCCGAGTTCCCCGTGGGCCGCGAGGCCGCCCGGCAGCTGCTGGAGCGCAAGTGGGCGCGCGAGCTGGACTACCGGCTGATCAAGGAACTCTGGGCGTTCAGCGGCCACCGCATCGCCGTGCGGTTCGCCTACGAATGGCATGACGACGCGGGCCAGTGGTACCGCAGCTATGGCAACGAGAACTGGGAGTTCAACGACGATGGTCTGATGGCCGTGCGCCACGCGAGCATCAACGACCGCCCCATCCAGGCGGCAGACCGGCTGTTCTTCTGGCCCCTGGGGCGCCGGCCGGACGACCATCCGGGGCTGAGCGACCTGGGGCTATGAGCCTCCAGATCGCAGGCTGCGCTGCAGAACACCCGCAGCGCAGCCCGCCATCCGCCCCGTGCACCCTCAGGTCGCCGAGCAGGTAAAGCTCTCCGCCTTGCTCACGTCACCCGTGCCGTTGTAGCGCGGGAACTTGGGGTACTCGCACACCGGGCGCTGGGCCACGGGCGTGGTGGTACCGGGTGCGAACTTGGTGGCCACCAGCTTGTCGGGCGCCGCGCCCTTTTCCACCCAGGCATCCATGGCGGCCAGCAGGTCGATGGAGCGGGGCTCGGTACCCACGCCATCCAGGTCATGCCCGTTGGAGGGCGAGGTGACCATGCGCGCAAAGCTCTGCACCTTGCTGGCGCCCAGGCGCTGCTTCACCGTGTCGAGGTACTCCACCGTGCGGTACATCGACACGCAGGTGTCGCCCGCGCCGTACCAGATCAGCAGCTTGCCGCCGTTGTCGGCAAAGGCAGCAATGTCCGGGTCGGTACCGTCGATCATCTCGGCCAGGCGGCTGTACTGCGCCTGGTACTGCGTGGGGTCGTGGCTCAGGATGTTGGCGTTGGGGTTGCCCTCCACCAGGCGCGCAGCCGCCGTCACGGCCATGTGGTTGAACGAATCGGGGGCATCGAAGCTGGTGCCGAACATGTACGACTGCCAATCGGACGTGGACGCGCCGCCCAGGCCAAAGCGCGGATAGCCCACCGCACCGCGCGACAGGGTCGCGGGCGTCTTGTGGTCGCTGTAGATGAGGCGGATGGATTCGATCTGCCCGGCAGTCAGGCAGCTGTCGTTGTCCGCGCCCTGGCACAGCAGGTCGGTGGGCACGTAGTTGCAGGCCAAGGCGTTGCCGATGATGCCGTCCTTCAGGCCGTCGAGGCCGTCGCACGCTGCGGTTTCGGCCTTGGCGTAGAGCGCGATCTTGGCGGGGCTCATCCAGTTCTCGCGGCTCTTGAAGATGTGGCGCAGCACCGTGGGGCCCAGGTTGACCTGGTGCGCCTGCTGGGCGATGGCGGGCTCCATGGCCACCACGCCGTCGTAGTCCTTGGGGTACTTCTGCGTGGAGATCAGGCCCGAGCGCCCGCCGTTGGAATGGCCCATGTGGTAGCGCAGCACGGGGCGCTTGCCGTAGAACTCGGTGGCAATCGCCGTGCCCACCTCCAGCACAAAATGGTTGGCGTCGAACGCATGGTTGCGCAGCGCCACATCGCTTTTGCCCCAGGCAAAACCCTGGATCTGGTGGCCGGAGTCAGAGCTGATCTTCACGTACGGATTGGCCGACGGGCCCACCAGCTGCTGGTACCACGGGTCGTCGGTGGGGATGAAGCCGTCGAAGCCGCCACCGCCGATGGTCAGCGTCTTGCTGTTCCACTGCGCCAGCGTCGGCAGCTCCACCGCCCAGTGAATGGTGGAGTCGGGCGAGGACACGATCTGGCCGCGCACGATACACACGTCGGGCAAGGTGCCCTCGGCCTTGCGCAGCTCGGTGCGGATGACTTTGGCGCCATGGGGCAAGGCGGTAGAGGTGTAGGCGGCACAGGCCTCGGCCATCGGCTTGCTCGCCAAAGGCGCGGGGGCGTCGCTGCCGCCGCCGCAGGCGGTCAGCGCGAGGGCAGCGATGGTGCCCAGGCCCGTCGCCAGGGTGCGGGTGGCCCATCGCCCGGTGGGGTGCACGGCGCGATCGGTGGGCGCCAGGGCGGCGCGGGTGGGGGTCGGGAACATGCGGAAAGTCTCCTGTGGTGGTGTTTTTTTCAGGAGCCCGGGCTTCGCGGCCCGATCTGCGCCGCAGCCCATAGGAATCCTCAGCACGAATCACCGTGCAAAGGCGCCCATGGCTCCGGTGCGGACGATAGAAAAAGAAGGCGCTGCTGCAGCCTCTGCAAATGCAGAGGGAGCGGGAAACCCCTAAGCCCGCGCAGCGGCGGGCCACCGCCCTACGCGTTGCGCAGCGCCGCCACCAACTCCAGCTTGTTGCGCACGCCCAGCGCGGCGTAGGCGGTGCGCAGGTAGGTGCGCACCGTGGCGGGCGTGAGGCCCAGCGTGGCCGCAATGTCCTTGTGCGACTGCCCCTGGGCATAGAGCATGGCCACGCTCAGCTCGCGCGGGGCCAGCGCCTGCTTGTGCTGGCGCGATGCGATGCTCAGCGCCACCAGCGGGCCGCAGGGCTCCAGCCGCAGGCGGCAGGCCTTGCCCAGCACCAGGTTGCAAGGTGCGCCCGGCAGCGCCTGCACCACGGCCGGGGGCAGGCGGGTGCCGGTCCAATCGGGGCAGGCAGCGCGCAAGGCCTGGCTGATGCGCAGGCCTGCAAACAGCAGCTCGCCCGTGGGCTGGGCCAGCGCAAAGCTGTCCCAGGGGCGGCGGGGCGACTCGTGTTGCAGCCGCTGCAGCCGGTGGTGCCAGTGCTGCAGCAGGTGCAGCGCAAACTCGCCGAACAGCACGGTTTCGGCGTCGGTGAATTCGGTGCGTGTCTGCGGGCGGTAGACCGAGACAAAAAACAGCAGCCCGCTGTGCGGCAGCTCGGCCGTGAGGGCCATGCAGTGGTACAAGCCATGCCGCTCAGAGAAGGCCACGACCTGCGGATCCTCGGGCGCCACACCCACCACGTCGCGCTCGCGGATCACTTCGCCCAGTCGGCGCATGGACTCCAGCCCAAAGTCGTCCACCGCTGCCAGGGCATTCCATTCGTCGGCAAAGCCGCGGGCCAGGCCGATGCTGCCGTGCAGCCAGTTGCGCGGTGCGGCCTGCGCTTCACCCCCTGCGCCAGACTCACCGGCTGACACCTCGCCCCACCAGGCCGAATCAAAAGGCACCAGCCCGCGCAGCGTCTGCAGCGCCTGGTGCAGCAGGTCTTGCGGTGGTGCCTGCTGGGCCTGTTCGGACAGCAGGAGCAGGCTGCGGCTGAGCGCACGCAGCGGGTCGGCAGGCGGCACCTGCAGGGCGGTGCGCGGGCTCATGGGCCTGTGCGTTTGGCGACCACCCGGGGGGCGGAGGGGTCGCAGAGCGCGTGGGATGCAAGGGCCATGGTGTCTCCTGGTTTTTTTGGGCGATGGTAGCCGCCACCGGGGCACCGCCCTACCACCACCCCGGCATGTGCCGCCTGGTGCACCGGGAGACAGTTACTATCTTTTCAGGAGCTAAAAGCCCTTGATAGACGCGCGCAGAAGGCCATTTTTATGCACATTTCTCTGCCATTCAACCAGCCAGGCCATCCACCGCCTGGAACATCGACTGCCGGGCCTGGCTCACGATCTGGCCCTTCCACACATCGGTGTCGGTGTAGAAGGCGGCGAGCATCTGGGCCTTGATCTGTGCATGCTGCTCGGCGGGTGCGCCGGGGTGCAGGTTGAGCCACTGCTCGGCGCGGATGGCGTTCATCACGTCGAGCACGGGCACGGTGCCGTATTCCATGGCAATGCCGGTGTATTCGGCATGGGGGCATTCGTCGTAGATGGCGGTCCACATCAGCCCGGTGAGGAAGGCCGAGGTGGACGAGCCGTCATAGATCGACGTGACGGGCGTGGCGCCGCCGCCGTCCCACCAGGTGCGCGCACGGGCCACGGCCACGGCGTCGTCCTTGCCGGCATAGATGCGCTCGCCATGGCCGCTCGGGCCCAGGCCCGTGTGCAGGTCGATCCAGGCCACGTGCGATGCGCCCGCGCCGTGCTGGCGCAGCACCTGGCGCAGCGTGCGGTTGCTCCAGGTGGGCTCGGTGCCACCAAAGAAGATGCCCTGCGGAAACTCGTGCTGGCCCTGCGAGATGGCGGCCTGCCACGCGGCCTCGCCCTTGGTGTCGATGTACTGCTGCACAGCGGCCAGGTTGTCGGGGCCGGGTGGCCACTGCTCGGGCAGCAGCAGGGGCTGCACCTCGCGGTAGGCAGTGTTCACGGGCAGGGGTTGGCTGAAGTCCTGGAAGTTGCGGTTCAGGTCCACGTTCTCGTGCGTGAAGCGGCGCACATGCGAGAAGCCGTAGGGGTTGAGCGCATGGATATAAAGCGTGGCCACACCCGCCGCATGCGCCTTGTCGCGCCACTCCTGGTCGTGCAGTGCAAACACCTGCACGCCGCTGCCGCAGTAGCCTTCGGCGCCATGGCAGGCGCTGCTCACGACGAGCAGCTTTTTGGCATCCGCCGGGCCGTCGCGCACCACGTCCATCGCCAGGTCTTCACCGTCCCGGCCCTTGAGCGGATGGGCGTGCGATTCGATGGGCAGGCCGGCGGCTGCGGCGGCCTCCAGAAACTTCTTGCGCGCCTGGGCGTAGCTGGGCGAGAAGGCTTCAACGATTCCGATCATGGACGTGGCTTTCAGGGATCAGTGGGGGAAGGCAAAGAAAACCCGGGCACGCGCGCTGCGTGCGCCCGGGTGGAGAGGCTCGATGGATTTCGACGGGTATCAGGCCGCCTTGGCGGGCTGGGCCAGCCAGGCTTCGGCCAGCTTGACCCAGTAGGTCGCGCCCAGCGGGATCAGGTCGTCGTTGAAGTCGTAGCTGGGGTTGTGCAGCGTGCAGGGGCCGCCGCCATGGCCCATCTCGCGGTGGGCGCCGTCGCCGTTGGCAATGAAACAGTAGGCGCCTGGCTTGGCCTGCAGCATGAAGGCGAAGTCTTCGGCGCCCATGGTGGGCTCCTGCGCCAGCACGTTGGATTCGCCCACGATGCTGGCCATGACCGCGCGCGCAAACTCGGCCTCGGGGGCGGAGTTAACGGTGGGCGGGTAGTTGCGCACGAACTCGAATTCGCACACGGCGTCATGCGCGGCACAAGTGTGCTCGGCAATCTGCTGCATGCGCTTTTCAATCAGGTCGAGCACCTCCAGCGTGAAGGTGCGCACCGTGCCCTGCAGCTCGCAGCTGTCGGGCACCACGTTGGTCGCCTCGCCCGCGTGGATCATGGTGACCGAGATCACGCCCGCATCCACCGGCTTCTTGTTGCGGGTGATGATGGTCTGGAAGGCCTGCACCATCTGGCAGGCAATCGGCACGGGGTCGATGCCGTTGTGCGGCAGCGCGGCATGGCTGCCCTTGCCCCGGATGGTGATCTTGAACTCGTTGCTCGACGCCATCACCGGGCCGGGGCTCACGGCAAACTGGCCCACGGGCATGCCGGGCCAGTTGTGCATGCCGTACACGGCCTCCATGGGGAATTGCTCGAACAGGCCGTCCTTGATCATCTCGCGCGCACCGCCACCGCCTTCTTCGGCGGGCTGGAAGATCAGGTACACGGTGCCGTCGAAGTTGCGGTGCTTGGCAAAGTGCTGCGCTGCGGCCAGCAGCATGGCCACATGGCCGTCATGGCCGCAGGCGTGCATCTTGCCCTGGTGTTTGCTGGCGTGGGCGAAGGTGTTGAACTCCTGCATGGGCAACGCGTCGATGTCGGCGCGCAGGCCAATCGCACGGCCACTGGCGCCCCCATCGCGCCCCTTCACGATGCCCACCACCCCCGTGGTGCCCATGCCGCGGTGGATGGGAATGCCCCATTCGGTGAGCTTGCCCGCCACCACATCGGCGGTGCGCACCTCTTCAAAGCACAACTCGGGGTGGGCGTGAATGTCCCGGCGCACCGCTGCAATACTGGCCGCCTGGGTGACGATGGAGTCAATAACGTTCATGATATGTGTCCTTACGATCTCACAGTCTAGCCCGCAGGCCGTCCCTTGCGCCACTCCGGGTTTATTTGCACTGCAACATGACACTCTCCCCGCACGCCCTCGAACTTGCGCAAACCCTGGTGCGCATGAACACCGTCAGCCACCACTCCAACCTGGAGCTGATCCATTTCATCCGCGACCACCTCGCCAAGCTGGGCGTGAAAAGCCGCCTCACCTTCAACGAGGACAAGACCAAGGCCAACCTGTTCGCCACGCTGGGCGAGGGCAAGCCAGCGGGCATCATCCTCTCGGGCCACACCGACACGGTGCCGTGGGACGGGCAGGACTGGACCATGGACCCGCTGAGCGCGCTGGTGAAAGACGGCAATCTGTACGGGCGCGGGAGCGCCGACATGAAGGCGTTCATCGGCATTGCCGTCTCGCACGCCGAGCAGTTCCTGCACAGCGATGCGCCTTTCGCCATCCACCTGGCGTTCAGCTACGAGGAAGAGATTGGCTGCTTTGGCGTGAAGGAACTCATCGCCGACCTGCGCGACGCCAATATCAAGCCCCTGGCCTGCATCGTGGGCGAGCCCACCAGCATGGTCCCCGCCATCGCGCACAAGGGCGTGTACCGCTACAAGTGCTGCGTGCGCGGCAAGGAGGCGCATTCCTCCCTCACGCCCCATTCGGTCAACGCCATCGAGATGGCTGCCCGCGTGGTGGGCCGGGTGCGCGACATGGCGGAAGGCTTTGAGAAGAACGAGCCCCGCTTCGAGGGCTTTGACGTGCCGTTCTCGACCAGCAGCGTGGGCCAGTTCCACGGTGGCATTGCCGACAACGTGGTGCCGCGCGACGCCGAGTTCCGCTACGAGTTCCGCGACCTGCCCACGGCCAACGCCGCGCAGATGCAGGCCGAAGTGGTGGCCTACGCCAAATCGCTGGAACCCGCCATGAAGAAGGTGGCGCCTGCCGCAGGCTTCGCGTTCGAGACCATCTGCGAAATCCCGAGTTTTCTGGGCAGCAAGGACGACCCCGTGACGCGCCTGGCGCAAGAACTGTCGGGCGAAAAGAGCACCACGCTGGTGGCCTTTGGCACCGAAGCGGGGCTGTTCAAGAATGCGGGCATCTCCACCGTGGTGTGTGGCCCCGGCAGCATCCAGCAGGCGCACCAGCCGGATGAGTATGTGAGCCTGGAGCAGCTCGCGCGCTGCGAGGCGTTCATGCAGGGGCTGGCGCGCACCAAGTCGTTCGGCTGACTCGCGGCCAGCGTCTAGCAGGTCAGGCCAACGCAAGGCGCGCGAGGGTTGCGCTGGGCGCGATGCAGACCCGTGCCACCGTGGAACTGGCTTTGCCAGGCCACCGGTGGCGTCCCCCTGAGGGGGAAGACGCGAAGCGGCTCAGGGGGCTACGTCCGCACCCGGCCATCCCCTGTCAGCATCGACATCTCGACAAACTTCGACGCCGCGTGGCTGGTGGCGCTGAACGACACCGGAAAGCCCGAGATCACCTGGCTGCCGATGGACTCGGTGCCGGTGATGAAGCTCTCGCGCGTGATCTTGCCGCTGGCCTGGGCCTGGCGCAGGCCCTCGGTGAACACCCGGGCAGCCACATAGCCTTCCATGCTGGAGTAGTTGGCCTGCACCTTGTCGCCCCCCTTCTTGATGGCCTCCAGAAACTCGCGCGTGATCTGGCGCGAAGGCTGGTAGGGCGAAGGCACGACCTGCGACACCACCACACCGGCGCCGTCTTTGCCCAGCTCGTCGGCCAGCGCCTGCGTGCCCACAAACGACACGTTGTAGAACGTGCCACCAAACCCCGCCTTGCGCGCCGCCCGCACAAACGCGGCGGCCGAGGCATAGGCCGTGATCTGCACGATGGCGTCGGGCATGGCGGGCACGAGCTTGTCCACGGCCGCCTTCACGTCCACCGAGTTGCGCTCCACCGTGGCCGTGGCCACGGGGGCGAGCTTGAGTTCGGTAAGCGCCTTGGTCACCCCGTCCAGCCCGGCCTTGCCGTAGGCATCGTTCTGGTAGAACACCGCGATCTTCTTGAGCCCCAGGTTGGTGAGCTGGCGCACGATGAGCGCGGTTTCGTCGTAGTAAGACGCCCGCACATGGAAGATGAGCCGGTTGAACGGCTGGCGCAGCGCCTCGGCGCCGGTGAAGGGGCCAAAAAACGGCACCTTGGCCTGGTTGAACAGCGGCATGGCCGCCAGGCTGGTGGGGGTGCCGATGTAGCCAAACAGCGCAAACACCTCGTCGGCGATCAGCTTCCTGGTGTTCTCGGCGCAGCGGTCGGGCTCGTAGCCATCGTCCAGCGTGCGGATCTCGACCATGCGCTTGCCCACGCCACCCTGGGCGTTGAGCTGGTCAAAAAACAGTTTGGCACCCTGGTTGAACTGCACGCCCAGTTGGGCGGCCGGGCCGGTGAAGGCCGCCGACTGGCCCAGCACGATGCGGCCCTCACTTTGCGCCCGGGCCAGGTGGAAGCCCCCCAGCGCAGCCGCCCCCAGGCCCACGGAAAACTGTCTGCGCCCCAGTGCCATTTGCTTCATGGTGAAATCCTGCTCTCTCTGCTGTGAATCGAGGGCGATCCCTCTGCGCTGCCGGTAGGCAGCCTCCTTGGCCCAGCCGCAAGGGTATGCACGCCGGTTCCAACCCCGATGGCAGTTTAACGATCAGCCCGCATATGTCCACGCCCTCCGCCGCCAATCCCATTCAAACCACACCGATTCAGGTGCGCGGCGCCTGCCCGCACGACTGCCCCGACACCTGCGCGCTGCTGACCACGGTGGACGAACAGGGCGTGGCCACCCGCGTGCAGGGCAACCCCGACCACCGCCACACCGACGGCGCGCTGTGCGCCAAGGTGAGCAAGTACACCGAGCGCAGCTACCACCCCGAGCGTGTGCTCACCCCGCTCAAGCGCAGCGGCCCCAAGGGCAGCGGCCAATTCACCCCGGTCAGCTGGGACGAAGCCTTGAGCAACATCGCCCAGCGCCTGCAAACCATCGCCGCGCGCGCGCCCGAGGCCATCCTGCCCTACAGCTACGCGGGCACCATGGGCATGGTGCAGGGCGAGAGCATGGACCGGCGCTTCTTCCACAAGCTGGGCGCATCGCAGCTCGACCGCACCATCTGCGCGTCCGCCGGGGCCGAGGCGCTGATCCAGACCCTGGGCGGCAAGGTGGGCATGAAGGTGGAGTTTTTTGCCGAATCGCAGCTCATCGTCATCTGGGGCAGCAACTCCATCGGCAGCAACCTGCACTTCTGGCGCTACGCGCAGCAGGCCAAACGCAATGGCGCCAAGCTGGTGTGCATCGACCCCCGCAAGAGCGAGACGGCCGACAAGTGCCACGAACACATTGCCCTGCGCCCCGGCACCGACGCCGCGCTGGCGCTGGCACTGATGCACGAGCTGATCGCCCACGACTGGCTGGACCACGACTACATCGCGCGCCACACGCTGGGCTGGGAGCAGTTGCGCGAACGCGCCCTGCAGTGGCCGCCCGAGCGCGCGGCCGAGGTCTGCGGCATTCCGGTGGAGCAGATCCGCCAGCTCGCCCAGGACTACGGCACCACGAAGCCCGCCGCCATCCGCCTGAATTACGGCATGCAGCGCGTGCGCGGCGGCGGCAATGCGGTGCGCGCCGTGGCCTGCCTGCCCGCGCTCACGGGCGCCTGGCGCCACCGCGCGGGCGGCGTGCTGCTGTCCAGCTCAGGCCAGTTCCCCGCGCAGCG
The DNA here is from genome assembly GCF_001633105.1 of Acidovorax sp. GW101-3H11. Taxonomy (GTDB): domain Bacteria; phylum Pseudomonadota; class Gammaproteobacteria; order Burkholderiales; family Burkholderiaceae_C; genus Acidovorax. The sequence goes on along the minus strand of NZ_LUKZ01000002.1, from coordinate 111,270 downwards.
CGGCGTGCTGCAGATGCCCGAACTGATGCCCGCGAAGACACCGCGCACCATCAACATGTCCACCATTGGCGACGACCTGCTGCGCGCGGCCTCGCCCGCGTTCGGCCCCCAGGTCGAGGCCATCGTGGTCTACAACAGCAACCCCGTGGCCGTGGCGCCCGACTCCGGCAAGGTGGTGCAGGGCTTTGCGCGCGAAGATTTGTTCACCGTGGTGCTGGAGCACTTCCGCACCGACACGGCCGACTACGCCGACTACATCCTGCCCGCCACCACGCAGCTCGAACACTGGGACGTGCACCTGAGCTACGGCCACACCGACGTGCTGCTCAACCGCCCGGCCATTGCACCGCAGGGCCAGGCACGCAGCAATGCGCAGATATTCCGCGACCTGGCGGCGCGCATGGGCTTCACCGAGCCCGGGTTTGCCGACAGCGACGAAGCCCTGTGCCGCCAGGCGTTTGGCGACGCGGTGGACTACGCTTTGCTCGAAACCCAGGGTTTTGCCACGCTGGCCATTCCCGATGCGCCGTTTGCCGAGGGCCACTTCCCGTCCCCTTCTGGCAAATGCGAGTTCTACAGCGCCCGCCTGGCCGCACAGGGCCTGGACGGCCTGCCCGACCACCTGCCCAACTACGAGCTGCAGGGCACGGATGCGCGCTACCCGCTGGCCATGATCTCGCCGCCAGCGCGCAACTTCTTAAATTCCACCTTCGTTAATGTGCAGAGCCTGCGCAACATCGAAGGCCGCCCGGTACTGGAGATCCACCCCGACGACGCCGAGGCGCGTGGCATCGCCAACGACGCCGTGGTGCGCGTGTTCAACGACCGGGGCAGCTACCTGTGCCACGCCACCGTGTCGCGCCGCGCACGGCCCGGTGTGGTCAACGGCCTGGGCATCTGGTGGCGCAAGATGGGGCTGGAAGGCACCAACGTGAACGAGGTGACCAGCCAGGCGCTGACCGACCTGGGGCGGGCGCCCACGTTCTATGACTGCCTGGTGGAGGTGGAGGCCCGCCCCACCGAGGCGGCGCTCCCTGCCTGAGTGGCTGCGGCGGCCCTCAGTTTGCTACTATTTTTATAGCTTAAAAGGCACACCCATTGCGCGCAGACGGCCTTTTTTGCTTAAAAATCCGCTGCACTCACCGCCACTGCCGCCCCAGAAACTCCGCCACCTGGTTCTCCAGCGTGGCGTGGTAGGCCACGCGGTCGAAGCCCTCGGGGTTGGCGGCGGCGTCGCCTGCGTCTGACACCAGGGGCCAGACGGACTGGGCCATGAAGGCAAAGTGCCCGGCGCCCGGCACGGTGCTCGCGTCCACCCCGGGCACATGGGCCGCCACATGCTGGCCGTGGTACTTGCCCTGCAGCACCACGTCGCGCTCGGCCATGATCACTTTCACCGGCACGGTGATGGCGGCCAGGCTCTGGGGCGTCAAGACCACGGCCATGGGCGCGAGGGCCACCACGGCGCGGATGCGGGGGTCGGCCACCGAGACCAGCGGGCCATCTTGCGCACCCGCCGGTGCAGCACCCGGTGTAGCGGGCGGGGCAGAGGGGCTGCTGTCGCCCCGGCCCGAGGAAAGTTTGCCCAGGCTGCAGAAGCCCGTGTCATCCGCCACGCTGCGGCAATGCTGGGCGGCGCGGGCGGGTTCGGCCTGGGCACCGGCCAGGGCCAGCACGGTGTAGCCGCCAGCCGAGTGCCCCACGGCGCCGATGCGCCCGGCAGGAATGCGGGGGCCCCATTCGGGGTGGGCCAGCAACGCGTCCAGCACGCGGCTCACCTGGCGCGGGCGTTCGCTGAAGTAGCGGCCCGAGGTGATCATCGACCGGTCTTCCCAGTTGTCGCCCGGGTGGCGCGGCGCGGCCACCAGGTAGCCATCGGCCGCCAGGCGCGTGGCCAGGTTGTGGTGGCCCAGCTCATGGCCGCCCGTGCCGTGCGAGATGAGAATCAGGCCCTTGAGCGGCGCTGCGGCCACCGGCGCGCCCGGCGTGACCACGGGCCGCCACGGGCCCATGGGCTGGGTGCGCGCCACGGCGGGGGTGGGGTAGTACAAGGCCACGGTCACGGGCTCGGCGCCCGGGACCACCAGGGTGCGCAGCCCGGCGTATTGCGCCGATGCGGGGGCGGCCCAGGCCAGCAGCGCGACCAAGGCTGCCAGCAGCGGGGCACGGGCAAACCGCCATGTGGTGCGGAGGGCCAGGAGAAGGATGAGGATCACGGTGCGCCTTTCGTCAATGGCCGCCCGGGGTGGCGGCTTGACGGCACTGTAGGCAGCGCCCGCTGCAGGCTCCAGCGCCCTGCGACGAAACGCGGCTGTGCGGCGCGAAATGCAGAACGGAAGGCGGGAGCGGATGCCCGCCCCGCCCCTGCCCGCACCGGGTTACAGCGCGGCTTCGAGGATGCGGCGGCTCACGGCGGGTGTGATCTCGCGCTGCTCGCCCAGTGTGACCATGCCGTGCGCTTCGAGCTGCGCCACCACGGCGTTCACGGTGTCACCGCCCAGGCCATAGCCCGACAAGCGCGTGGCGATGCCCATGCTTTCAAAGAAGTCGCGCGTACGCTCGATGGCGGCGGTGATGCGTTCGTCGTCGGTGCCGGTGGTGATGCCCCACACGCGCTCGCCGTACTGCAGCAGCTTGGCGCGCTTGGCCACCCGGCGTTCGTTGAGCAGCGCGGGCAGCACGATGGCCAGCGTGCGCGCATGGTCGATGCCGTGCAGCGCTGTGAGCTCGTGGCCGATCATGTGCGTGGCCCAGTCCTGCGGCACGCCTGCGCCGATCAGGCCGTTGAGCGCCATGGTGGCGGCCCACATAAGGTTGGCGCGGTCGTCGTACACCGGCTCTTGCGCCGTCAGCAGGCGCGGGCCGATCTCGATCAGCGTCTGCAGGATGCCTTCGGCAAAGCGGTCCTGCACGGGCGCGTTGACGGGGTAGGTGAGGTACTGCTCCACCGTGTGCACAAACGCATCGACCACGCCGTTGGCCAGCTGCTGGGGCGGCAGGGTGTAGGTCTTGGTGGGGTCGAGCACCGAGAACACGGGGTAGGTGTGGTGGCTGCCAAACGCCAGCTTGGCGCCCTTGGCGCGGTGGGTGATGACGCCGCCATTGTTCATCTCCGACCCCGTGGCGGGCAGCGTGAGCACGGCGCCGAAGGGCATGGCGTCCTGGATGTTGCGGCCATGTTTTTCGAGGATGGCCCAGGGGTCATCGCCCTCGAAGCGCACGGCGGCCGCAATGAACTTGACGGCATCGATGACCGAGCCGCCGCCCACGGCCAGCAGAAAGTCAAAGCCGCCTTCGCGGATCTGCGCCACGGCCTTCATGGAGGTCTCAAAGCTCGGGTTGGGCTCGATGCCGCTGAAGGTGGCGTGCGGGCGCTCGCCCAGCGCGGCGCGCACCTCGGCCAGGGTGCCGGTCTTCTCGGCGCTGGCGCCGCCCACCAGGATCAGCACCTTGGCGGCTGCGGGCACGAGCTTGGCCAGGTCGGCAATGCGGCCCTGGCCGAAGGCGATGTGGGTGGGGTTGTGGAAGTCGAAATTCAGCATGGGGGTCTTTCTGGGCAGGGCCGGCGCATGCGCCGTGGGGGGTCGCATTGTGCGGCGCACCCGCGCCCCGGCGGCGTCGCGTGGGCGATAGCCCTGCGGCCGCCGCGCTCATCCCGGGCCCGTCAGCGAAAACCGGCGATCTGGTGCACGGTGTCCGCCAGCCGCTGGGGTTGCGAGAAATACGCCGAGTGGCTCGCCTCGATGGACGACACCGTGGCGCAGGGCGAGGCCGCGATCATCTTGCGCTGCAGGTCGATGGTCACGGCCCGGTCCTGCGTCAGCTCGATGTAGTGCCGGGGCACGCTGCCGTAGCGCGGCGTTGTCAGCCTGAGCCGCGTGAGCGCGGGCAGAGAGGGCTCGGGCGTGAGCAGCGCCTGGGCCAGCGCCACATCGGCGTCCGAGCAATCGGCGTACAGCGCGGGGCGGTAGGCCTCGGGCGCCAGGTGGTCGGTCAAGGTGCTGCGGCTGACATGGATGTGGCGCCCCACCAGCGAGGCCTTGTCCTGGCGGAAGAAGTCCGTCACCCGCTCGCCATGGCGCAGCATGTAGGCCGCCAGGTAGGTCACGCCCACCAGCTTGTGATGTCGCAGCTCAGCCACCGTGGACGCCACAATGCCGCCCCGGCTGTGCGCCACGATGAGCGCCGGGCCGTCCAGCGCATCGAGCACCCGGCACACATGCGCCGCCATGGCCGAGAGCGTGGTGCGCCCGCGCGCCACCCGCCAGTGGCGACCATGGGCGGGCAGGTCAGGCACATGCACCTGGTGCCCCCGGGCCTGCAGCAGCGGGACCACTTTGTGCCAGCACCAGGCGCCGTGCCAGCTGCCGTGCAAAAGAACGATATTCATGAAAATGCCTTTGGGTCTTGAAGAGAAGTGCCGGGCGCCAGATGCGCCACCAGCCGGGCGAGCGATGGCTTGGCGCCCCACTCCGGCAGGAGCGTAAAACCGCCCCGCCCCGGGCACTCGCTGAATCCGGACCACCGATTGGCGGCCGGTGGTGCGCCCCATCCCCGCCCCTCTCCTCCCCCGCCCGCTAAAGACCAAGATCAGGAGGCGCCCTCTTGCTGCAGCAGCAGCGCCTGCAGCCGCGCGGCCATGAAGTCGCGCAGCGCGCGCACCAGCGGCGTGAGCTGCCTGCGGCTGGGGGCCACGAGGAACAGCGGGACCGCTTCGGTGGTCCAGCCAGGGCACAGTGGCACCAGGCGGCCTGCGGCCAGGTCGTGCGCCACGTCAAAGTACGACTTGTAGGCAATGCCGCGCCCCAGCACGGCCCAGCGGCGCACGGCGTCGCCGTCATTGGCCACGTTGTGGCTGCGCACGCGCACCTGCGCCTCCTGGCCCGCCGCGTCCCAGAAGTGCCAGCGGTCGTGCACATCCTCGCCCAGCATGAAGCACAGGCAGTCGTGGTCCACCAGCGCATGCGGCGTGGGGGGCGCGCCGTGGGCCGCCAGGTAAGCCGGAGCCGCACACAGCACGCGCCGGTGCTCGGCCGCCAGCGGCAGTGCGACCAGGCCCGAATCCTGCGGCTTGCCATAGCGAAAGGCGGCGTCCACCGGCTCGCTGTACACGTTGGCCATGCGGTCTGACAGCTGCAAACGCACGGTGATGCCCGGGTGCTCGGTCTGGAAGGCATCGAGCCAGGGCAGCAGCACATTGCGCCCCAGGTCCGACGGCGCCGCCAGCTGCAGCGTGCCGCTCAGCGCACCCGCGCGGCCGCTGGCCAGCTGCCCCTGCACCTGCTGCAGCGCGGCCAGCGCGGGGCGGCAGTGCTCCAGAAACAACGCGCCCTCGGGCGTGAGCCGCAGGCTGCGGGTGGAGCGCACGAACAGCAGCACGCCCAGCTCGGCCTCCAGCCGCTTGAGCGCCGCGCTGGCCGCCGCCGGGGTGAGGTCCAGCGCACGGGCCGTGGCCGACAGGCTGCCGCTGTCCACGGTGCGCACAAAGATGTCGAGGTCTTGCAGGCTTTTCATGGCGGTTGGGGGTGGTACTGGCCTTATTTTCAAACATTGATTGAATATTCATTCAACTCTTCACCTATTTAAAAATAGATCCACAAGGCCAATCATCGGGGCATCTCCTTTCAGACCCAGGACCCGCCATGAAAGCCATCGGCTACCAAACCGCCCACCCCATCGACCACCCCGAAGCGCTGCTCGACATCACCCAACCCGACCCCGTGGCCACCGGCCACGATCTGCTGGTGGAGGTGCATGCCGTCTCGGTGAACCCCGTGGACACCAAGGTGCGCAAAAGCAGCTCGCGCAGCGGCGATGGCCCCGACTACAAGGTGCTGGGCTGGGACGCCAGCGGCATCGTGCGCGCCGTGGGGCCGGAGGTGACGCTGTTCCAGCCCGGCGACCGCGTCTGGTATGCGGGCTCCATCGCGCGCCCCGGCACCAACAGCGAGCTGCACCTGGTGGACGAGCGCATCGTGGGCCACGCGCCGAGGTCGCTGGACTTTGCCGAGGCCGCCGCGCTGCCGCTGACCACCATCACCGCGTGGGAGCTGCTGTTTGACCGCCTGGGCGTGGCCGCTGGCAAGCAGCCCACGAACAAGACCCTGCTCATCATCGGCGCAAGCGGCGGCGTGGGCTCCATCCTCACGCAGCTGGCGGCGCGGCTGACCAGCCTTACGGTGATCGGCACCGCATCACGCCCCGAAACCCAGCAGTGGGTGCGCGACCTGGGCGCCCACCACGTCATCGACCACAGCCTGCCGCTGACGCAAGAGCTGGCGCGCATCGGCCACCCCACGGTGGACATCATCGTGAGCCTCACGCAGACCGACGCGCACTTCGACCAGATCGTGGAGGCCATCGCGCCGCAAGGCCAGTTCGCGCTGATCGACGACCCCGTGTCGCTCGACGTGACGAGGTTCAAGCGCAAGTCGGTGTCGCTGCACTGGGAGCTGATGTTCACCCGCGCGCTGTTCGGCACCGCCGACATGATCGGCCAGCACCGCCTGCTGACCGAGGTGGCGCAGCTGGTGGACGCGGGGCTGATCCGCACCACGCTGGACCAGCGGTTTGGAACCATCAATGCGGCCAATCTGAAGCGGGCCCATGCGCTCATCGAGAGCGGCAAGGCGCGGGGCAAGCTGGTGCTGGAAGGGTGGAACTGAAGGATGCCAGCCCACTGAGTCCGAGGCAGCGGCGGGACGGCTTCTGAGGCGCGGTGGGTTCTGTATCCCGGTGAAAAATACTGTGTTTAATATCAGTATTTCAGCTATAAAACCGGACACAACAACCCCAGGAGCCCCTCCCATGCTGGACCACATGACCTTCCGCGTCACCGACATCACCCGCGCCAAGGCGTTCTACACCGCCGCCCTTGCGCCGCTGGGCTACAGCCTGTGTTTTGAAGGCAACTACGGCGCCAACATGCTGGGCTTTGCCTACCCGGACCCTGCTGAGCCTGACGGCAAAAAAGCCGATGTGTGGTTCATCGACGGCCCCTCGCCCTACGGCGGCCCGCCCGCCACCACAGGCTGCCACCTGGCCTGGCGCGCCCAGAACCGGGCGCAGGTGGATGCGTTCTATGCCGCCGCCATCGCAGCAGGCGGCAAGGGCAACGGCGCCCCGGGCCTCCGGCCCGACTACCACGCACACTACTACGGCGCCTTCGTGATTGATCCGGAAGGCAACAACATTGAGGCGGTGTGCCACCTGCCGGAGTAGGCGGAGCGGCACCGCTTAGAACGGTGAACCTCAACAAGTCGCCCGGTGCGCGCCCCTGCCAGACAGTAAGGACGGCCGCGTTTTGCCGGGAAAGGTCACAATCGGCGCCGCCAGCAGCGGCAACCCGAGGAGGCCCCCCAACGATGAACCCCGACGAGAGAACCCACAGGCGGCCGCGCAAGAAGGAGCCGCTATACCGCAAGGTGAACACCACCGCACACCGCGTGCACCATGGCCAGGGTGGCGACTTCAGCGATGACCGGAATACGTGAACCACTAAGACCGATGAGACGGCTCGCAGCCCCATGCACGGGCGGCGCAAGCTGGGGCTCGACTACACCCCACTATTCCGGTTCCTGATATCGAAGGTCGGCACTCGCTGGGACGACGTGTTTAGCGAAGCCGTAGCGCGGCTGGACCGCCCCGACCCGATTTTTTGGCTGGTGGCGCGACAACCGCATGAGCGACGGCGCTATGTGTTGATCGGCGAGTCCAGTTTCTACAACGGTTTGTATGTGGATGAGGCGGGGACACTGCAGCAGGTCGATCCGCTGGTCGGCCCGTCCAGCTTGGTACCACTGTGCCGATGCTGCACCCACACCTTCAACGGCACGCCCTTCACCCGTCCATTCGCCGGTTCCGGCATGCCATTGGACCCAGACGCGGAAGCACAGGTGGAAGCGACTGTGAACAGGTAGGAATGACGTGTGGCCAAGGCCTCGGATGCCTGGCCCCACCAACTGCCGTCGTTGACATTGCAAGGCCCGGCAGCGAGCCAGGCCTGCGCCATCAACCTGGATCAGTCCAGCTTCACGCCTGCCGCCTTGATGATCTCGCCCCAGCGCTTGGACTCCGCCCGCGCCATGGCGCGGAACTGCTCGGGCGTGCCGGGCAATGCTTCCATGCCGAAGTCGGTCATGCGCTTGACCACGGCAGGGTTCAGCAGGGCCTTGTTCAGCTCGGCATTCAAACGCGTGGTGATCGCGGCGGGCAGACCTGCGGGCGCCAGGATGCCCTGGAACGCGAACACCTCGGTGTTGGGCACACCGGCTTCGGCCAGGGTGGGTACGTCCGGCAACGCGGCCACGCGCTTGGCCGAGCCGATGGCCAGGGCGCGCACCTTGCCCGAGGTGATCACGGGCAGGCCGGCGGCCAGGTCCAGGAACATGCAGGGCACCTGGCCGCCCATCACGTCCTGCAGCGCGGGCGCGGCGCCGCGGTAGGGGATGTGGGTGATGAAGCTCTTGGTGCGGTGCTTGAACATCTCCATCGCCAGGTGGTGCGGCGAGCCGTTGCCGGGCGATGCGTAGTTGAGCTTGCCGGGGTTGGCGCGCACGTAGTCCAGAAATTCCTTCACCGTCTTGGCTTCGAACGACGGGTGCACCACCAGCGCCAGCGGGAAGCGGCTGATGCCGCCCACGTAGCTGAAGTCCTTTTCGGGGTTGAACGGCAGCTTGGTGAACAGGTGTTCGTTGTAGGCCAGGATGGCGTTGTCGGCCGACATGAAGGTGTTGCCGTCGGGCTTGGCGGTGGCCACGGCCTGGCCGCCGATGTTGGTGGAGGCGCCGGGGCGGTTGTCCACAATGATCTGCTGGCCCAGCGTCTGGCGCATGGCTTCGGCCACGGTGCGGGCCAGCACGTCGGTGCCGCCGCCTGCCGGGTAGGGCACGACCCAGCGCAGGGGCTGGTCGGGCCAGCCAGATTGGGCAGCGGCCCAGGGCGCGGCGGTGGTGGCGCCTGCGGCGGCCAGGGCGGACAAGAGGGTTCTGCGTTGCATGAGGCTGTCTCCTTGATACTATTGATTTGATAGCTGCTTGCGCTTATCCATCGCGCGCAAGCAGCCTTTTTTATTCAATTTTTTGCCGATCGAGTGCTCAGGCAGCCGGGGCTGCAATCGCTTGGTCAATGGCGCCGAAGATGCTGGCGCCGTCCTTGCCTTTGACCTCGATGCGGATGGTGTCGCCGAACTTCATGAAGTCGGTGCTGGGCTTGCCGTCCTGGATGGTTTCGATGCAGCGCTTTTCGGCGATGCAGCTGTAGCCCTTGGGCCATTCGGTGCGGCCGTTGGCGTCAGTGATGCCCTTGTTGCTCACGGTGCCACTGCCGATGATGGAGCCCGCGCGCAGGTTGCGCGTCTTGGCCACGTGGGCGATGAGCTGGCCGAAGTGGAAGGTCATCTCGGGGCCCGCATCGCACATGCCGACCTTGCGGCCGTTCCAGGTCGATTGCACGGTGAGGTTGACGCGGCCATGGTCCCAGGCGTCGCCCAGCTCGTCCAGCGTGACGGCCACGGGGCCGAAAGCGGTGGCGGGTTTGCTCTGGAAGAAGCCAAAGCCCTTGGCCAGCTCGGCCGGGATCAGGTTGCGCAGGCTCACGTCGTTGGCAATCATCACCAGGCGAATGCCGTCCAGCGCCTGGTCGGCGTTGGTGCCCATCTTCACGTCGCCCGTGACCACGGCGATCTCGGCCTCGAAGTCGATGCCCATGGCTTCGCTGGGCACCACCACGTCGTCGCAGGGGCCGATGAAGTCGTCACTGCCGCCCTGGTACATCAGGGGGTCGGTGTAGAAGCTCTCGGGCACTTCGGAGTTGCGCGCCTTGCGCACCAGCTCCACGTGGTTGATGTAGGCCGAGCCGTCGGCCCACTGGTAGGCGCGGGGCAGCGGGGCCATGCACTGGGCGGGGTCGAACGGGAAGGCGTGGCGCGCGCGGCCGCTGTTGAGCTGGTCGTACAGGTCCTGCAGCTGGGGCGAGAGGAAGCCCCAGTCGTCCAGCACCTGCTGCAGCTTGCTGGCAATGCCGGTCGCATAATGGGCTGTGCCCAGGTCGCGGGAGACGACAACCAGTTGGCCGTCGCGCGAGCCGTCTTTGTAGGTAGCGAGTTTCATGGTGGCAGGACCTTTGTCTCAAGAGGTTGAAGGCTTCACCCAACACGAATTACGCTTGGGTAAATTGATTTAACTAAACAAAACTCGCAAATTTTAGTGCACATGGACAAAGAACGTGCAGGAATTCAATCGGTCGAGGTGGGTTTTGCCCTGCTGGAGGGGCTGACACGCTCGCGCGGACCGCTGATGCTCAAGGATGTGGCGGCCTCGGCCGGCATGAGCGCGGCCAAGGCGCACCGGTATCTGGTGAGCTTCCAGCGCCTGGGCCTGGTCACACAAGACCCGCGCACCGCGCGCTACGACCTGGGCCCGGCGGCCCTCAAGCTGGGGCTGGCATCGCTGGCCCGGCTGGACGCCGTGCGCCTGGCCCGCGAGCGCATGCCCGCGCTGATGGAAACCATTGGCCACACGCTGGCGCTGGCGGTGTGGGGCAACCATGGCCCGACCATCGTGCACTGGGAGGAATCGCCCCAGGCCGTGACCGCCAACCTGCGCCTGGGCGACGTGATGCCACTGCTGTCGTCGGCCACGGGGCGGTGTTTTGCGGCCTTCATGTCGCCCGAGGTGGTGGCGCCGCTGATCAAGGAAGAACTGGCGCGCGCCGTGAAGATGCGCCGCACCGACCTGCCCGCCACCATGGCCGAGGTGAAAACCCTGCTGGCCGAGGTGCGCGAACGCGGCGCCGCGCGCGTGGTCGATACGCTGTTGCCCGGCATCGTGGCTTTTTGCGCACCGGTGTTCGACTCGGACGGCCACCTGGAGCTGGGCATCACCACGCTGGGCTCGATTGCCACCTTCGACCCCGAATGGGGCGGCGCCATTGACGCGCCGCTGCGTGCGGCCGCTGGCCAGCTCTCGCGCGATCTGGGCGCGGGCAGCGCCTGACCTGCGCCGCCACCGCACCGCATGCCCCGCCGCACGCTGGTTGCCATCACCGCCCTGGTGCTTGCCCTGCACTGGCTGGTGCTGAGTGGCGTGCCGCTGGCCTGGGACAGCCCGGCGCAGCCCACGGGCCAGGTGTTCAGCACCCGCAGCGTTGCCGCCCCGCCGCCCGCTGCCGTGCCCACGGTGGCCACAGCACCAGCAGCCAAGGCCGCCCCAGCCGCGGCGCCGCAACCCGCCGCCCGCAAAAAAACACCGGCCCGCACCACGCCTGCCCCCTCCCCCGCCGCAACACCCGCTGCGCCGCCACTGCCCGCCGAAGCCATGGCCACAGGCACCGGCACCGGCACCGGCACCGAAGTGGGCACTGACACAGCGCCAAACACTGCCACCGATTCACCAGCGCCCCCCGCCGAAGTAGCGGCGGCCGCCCCCGATGCCCCCGCATCTGCCGCCGCGCCCCCCGCCTCCCCGGCCGAAGCCACCACCGGGGTGGACATCACCCCGCCGGGCGCAGGCACCGGCCAGACGCCCCCGCAGCCACCGCCCCCCGCCCGCCTGCCGCCGCCCACGCGGCTCGCGTTTGACGTGAGCGGGCAGGCCAAAAAGTTTGCCTACAACGCCCGTGCCGAGCTGCTGTGGCAACACGACGGCAACCGCTACGAGGCGCGGCAGGAGATCAGCGCCTTCCTGGTGGGCACCCGCACGCAGCGCAGCGTGGGCGCCATCACGGCCCAGGGGCTGTTGCCCGAGAAGTTCTCCGACAAATCCCGCAGCGAACAGGCCGCGCATTTCGACTACGCCCAGGGCCGCGTCACCTTCAGCGCCAACACCCCGCAGGCCCCGGCCAGCCCCGGCGTGCAGGACCGCCTGAGCGTGTTCATCCAGCTCGGCGCGCTGCTGGCGGCCGACCCGGGGCGGTTTGTGCCCGGCACCCAGATCACCCTCACCACCGTGAGCGCCCGCAGCGCCGACCGCTGGACCTTCACCATCGAAGGCCCCGAAACGCTGGACCTGCCCTCGGGCGCCACCCCGGCCCTCAAGCTGCAGCGCCTGCCCCGCAAGGACTACGACCAGAAGGCCGAGCTGTGGGTGGCCCCGGCGCTGGGCTACCTGCCGGTGCGCATCAAGCTCACCCAGGCCAATGGCGACTTTGCCGACCTGCTGCTGCGCGAGAGCGGCGCGCCCTGAACGGCGCCAGACCGGATCCCGCGCCAAGTGTTGCGGCCGCACACCACCGGGGCAAAAAAGCCCCGCGAGCCCGGCGCACTGCGGTTTTCGTGAAATACTGGTTGCAACAGGGTTGATGCGGTGCGGCAGGTGTTCTGGTCGGCAGGCCTTCTCAGGGTCTGGCAAGACACCACCCCACCGCCGGGATACCCCGCAAGCCGCCCCCGGGGCTTGAACTCTGCGTGACTGGTGTCATCTGAATTTCAAATCAACCAGGGGAACACGATGCACATGCTCTACGACTCAGAATCCTTCGTGGTGGTCCACATGCTGCCCGACGCCGTGGAGAAAAAGAGCGCCCAGGCACTCAACGACACCGCCCCCGCCATTCCCCAGCTCGCCCGCCACGGCTTCGAAATTGTGGACAAGCGTTCGGGCAAAGAGGTGTATCTGGACGGCTCCTGGGCCGAGATGTTCCAGGAGCAGATCCTGGCCTGGCAACGCGACACCCCCACACAGGAAGAAGTGGAAGACGCGCTGGACCGCTATGCGGGGCTGGCGCAGAACCCGGTGGTGGTGCACTAAGACACCCCCCTGAGCCGCTGCGCGGCTTCCCCCCGCTCTCGCTACGCTGCGCTTCGCGGGCAGGGGGACGATGCCCTCGCTGCGGGGCGGCCCTTGCTTGACATCCCTGGCCCTGGGCGCGCCGGTTTTGTCGTGCAGTTCTTCTTTTCAAACCTTGAGTGCCTGGTGTTCGCCCCTGGGATAGATCCGCCGGTACAACGGATCCACCAGCATCAGCACCGCAATCAACCGGCACACCTGAAACGCCGTGACCACCGGCACGCCCAGCTGCAGCACCTTGGCCGTGATGGCCATTTCGGTGATGCCACCCGGTGAAGTCCCCAGCAGCAAGGTGACCCAGGGCAGGCCCGTGGCCCAGGCCAGCGCCCCGGCGAACAACGCACACACCCCCATCAGCCCCAGCGTGCCCACGGCCACCGAGGCCAGCCAGCGCGGCGCGGTGTGCAAGAACTCCCGGCGAAAACGCACGCCCAGGCTCACACCAATCACCAGCTGCGCCGCATTCACCAGCCCCTGTGGCACCGCCGACAGACCCAGGCCCGCCATGGTGAGCCCCATGGACACCAGCATCGCGCCCATGAACCAGGGGTTGGCGCGGCCCAGCCGGTCCATCACCACCGCCCCCACGCCGGTCATCAGCGCCAGCAACGCCAGCCCAGGCCAGCTCACCACCCGCAGCGTGGGCGGCAGGATATCGAGGCCGTGTAAGCCGCTCCACTGCAATGCAAACGGAATCGTCACCGTGACGATGAGCAGGCGCAGGCTGTGGCTCGCCGCCACCAGGTCGGTGCGCGCGTTTTCACGTTCGGACAGCAAGGTCATCTCGGACGCTGCCCCAATCGCGCCCGCAAAGTAGCTGGTGGCGCGCAGCATGGGCGCGGGCACACCATGCATGCGCGGTGCGTGCACGCGGTAAAGCCACGCGCCAAACAGCCAGCCCAGGAGCAGCGCCCACACAATGCCCAGCACGATGGCCCACCACAGGCCCCCAATCAGCGCCACCACCTCGGGCGTGAAGTACAGGCCCAGGGCCGCGCCAATGGTCCACTGACCGGCATTGCGCAGCGGGCCCCAGCTTTCGGTGGGCCCGCCAGCGATCGACACCAGCGAGGTGGCCAGCAGAGGGCCGATCATCCAGGGCAGCGGGGTGTGAAGCGCGACACAGGCGGCGGCTGCCGCCCAGGCCAGGGCCAGCGTGGCAAGGACACGGGCAACAAAAGGGAAACGCATACGGACAGGGCGGTGGGCTGGGGGTGGAAAGCGGACGGTGAGCAGCGAAGCCGCGCCGTGATCCAGCAGCCCCCCTGCCGGGGCCGGTGTCTTCGCGCGCGGCAACCGATGCTCCCAAGTATCGCGCCACCGCCTTGGCACCACCGCTGCCGGGCCCTGCCCAGGCAGCATGGCAGGCATCGCCAGAAAGAAACCGTTGCGGCGCCTGCTTTTCAGGCGGCTACTTCAAGCAAAAACAGGCCTCTGCGCGCGACCAACATACCCTTATAGCTATATTTTTTATAGCAAACATCAGGCACCGCGCCGCGCAGCCATCTCCTGCCCCATGGCCCCCAGCGTAGCGGGGGCCAGCAGCGCCTGCGCGGCGGGGTAGGCCGTGCCCTCTTCCGCCGCGATGTGGTCTGCGTAGCGCTGGGCAAACCGGTCGAGTGCAGCCTCGTCCCCGGGCGTGAACGGGGCCACAGCAGACTCGGCCAGCGCCAACAAGGGCACACGCGCCGCCGCCCAGTCGGCCGTCATCGCCAGATGGTCCTGCTGCAGCCGCTGCACCAGCGCCTGCACCTCGGGGCTGGCCTGGGCCCGCAGCAGCGGGAACACATGCAGTTCTTCGTCTTGGTGGTGCAGCGGTGCGGCCATGTCGAAGTAGCGCAGCACATCGCGCGCGGCCTGGCGGGCATCGGTGTCGGCCTCGTGCTGGCGCACATGGGCGCGCAGCCGTGCGAGCAGGGCCAGGGTGCGCTGAACGCGTTCGTGGCAGGCCTCCAGCATGGCAAAGGGCTGCTCGAAACCCACGGCCGGGGCGCTGAAGCCCGGCAGGTGGCGGGCGGTGGGGCCCGAAGGGGTGGCGGACACGGCCTCAGCCCAGGCGCACAGGCTGGCCCTGGCGGTTGAAGGGGATGTAGGCGCCATGTGCGCCGCCCTTGATGGCGTCCACCATGCGCTGCAGGGGCGCCTCGGCATCGGCGCTGGTGGGCGCCTGGTTCAAGGTGCCGGGCAGCGCCGCCGCAAACACCATGGCCCAGTCGTGGCCCGGGGCGGTGAACTGCTGTGCCTCTTCCACCAGCGCGCTGAACGAGGCCAGCTCCTGCGGTGTTTTGTCCACGCACATCAGCGGCACCAGCGCACCGCCCTGCCCGGCTTCAAAACGCGTGCGCTGCGCGGGGGTGGCGTCGTCGGGCAGCTCGGCGGCGGCAAACACAAACAACAGGCGCTGGGGCTCGGGTTGCATGCGGGCGGCATGCAGCAGATCGTCAAAGCTGGCAATTTCCATCACAAAGTCTCGCAGTCAAAAAACAGATCAAAGCAATCAAGTCAAAAGCCGGGCACCACGCCCCGGCTGGCGTCCAGCGTGCTCACATAGGCACTGGCCACGGGCCGCGCGCGCACGGCCTTGCGCGACAACACGGTGCCAATGCTGACGAAACACAGGGCCAACTCGGACGGCGCCAGCTGGAACAACGCCCGCAGGCTGTCGGCCTTGAGCGCCTTGCCGCTGGTGAGCGCCGAGCCGTAGCCCTGCGCCGTGGCCATGAGCAGCATGTTTTGCACCGCACAACCGGCCGACACGGTGCGCTCGGCCAGGTCGATGTCGGCGTCGCCACGTTCGGCATCCACCACGGCCAGCAGCAGCACGGGCGAGCGGTAGGCCTTCTCGCGCGCCTGCTCGGCCTGTTCGGGCGTGGCGGCGGGGTCGCGCTCCAGCAGGGCCTGGACAAACACATCGGCCAGCGGCGTGCGCGATGCCTCAGGCACCAACACAAAGCGCCAGGGCACCAGCTGGCCGTGGTCGGGGGCGTGCGCGGCAGCGCTCAGGATCTGCGCCAGCTCGGCCACACTGGGGCCCGGCGCGCCCAGGCGCTTGGGCAGGATGGTCTGGCGCGACTGGATCAGCGCCGCCGCCATGCCTGCCACATCGTCGGACACCGGTGCACGCGCCGCGGCGGATGCAGGTTTGGAAGCAGGGCTCAGAGGCCAGGGGATGACAGCCATGACAACAATCCTTCAAAGGGCTCAACCAGGGCGCCCATCGGCCCGCAGGCAGCCATACCAGCGGCCCAGGCGCACGCCCCAGGCCCCCATGGTGCCAGCCCACAGGCCTGCAGCCAGCAACAGCAGCCAGGGCAACGCCACCCCGGGCACGCCCGGCACCGCCGCAGCGATGCGCAGCAGCGTGGCCGCCTGAAGCAGCCAGAACAGCGTCCAGGCGATGCGGTCGGCCACCAGCGCGCGGCCACTGTGGCCGCACGACACGCGCGTGACCATGGCCAGCATCAGCGAAGCCAGGCAGCCCATGGTGAGCGCATGCAAGGCCCCGAGCCCCAGCGCCCCCATGCCCAGCCCCCAGGCCAGCCATTGCGACATACCACCGATCAGGAAGGCCACGCCCAGCCACAGAAAGCCAATGTGCAGCATGGCCAGCAGCCGGTTCTTGAGGCTTTGCACCAGCCCCCACACCCAGGCCAGCCAGACCAGCACACCGCCCACCACCAGCTGCAGCGCGCCGTGCGCGAACCCCCAGGCCGGGCCTGCAGCGCTGGCGGGCACGCCCGCCCAGTCGAGCCACGCCGCCAGCACCTGCAGCAGCGCCGCGCCCAGCATGAGCCACAGCACCCAAAACGGCCGCCAGGCCTGCACCATGGGCATGGCGCTGGAGGTGAAAAACGGAATCATGCGGTGCGCCACCGTGACATAGACCACCACCACAAACCCCCACAGCCCGGAGAACACCCAGACCCGCGCCAGGGCCGGTGCTCCCCATGCCAGGCTGAGCCAGAGCCCCCCTACGCTGATGGCACCGAGCGTGCAAGCCCCCGCGATCACCCGGGCGTGAAGCTGATCCTGCGCCTCGCTCAATCGCACACGCCCCCAGAACTGCAGCGTCATCGCCACCAGCCCGCCCCAGGCCAGCGCCAGCCCAGCCAGCGCGACCACCGCATGCAGGTGCGCCCCAGCCAGCCACAGCAGCCAGCCCACGGCCTGCGCCAGCAAGGGGCCGCGCAGCGCCTGCGGAGGCAAAGGATCCACCCCGAGCCACTTGGGGCCCGCCGTGAACAGAAAGCCCGAGAAAAACAGCGGGATGAAACCGAACACCATCACCGCCGCGTGCACCAGCGGGGGCGGCAGCGCCCAGGCCAGGCCCAGCCACCCGGTGGAACGGTCCAGCTGCACCAGCGCCCACCACACCCCCGAGGCCACCAGCACCACCATGGCCAGCAAAAAGCCCAGCCGGTGGGGCGCCAGCATCACATGGCGCCAGCGCCAATGCCGGTCCAGCTGCGCCAGCGCCTCGGCCGAGGGCTTGCCCGCAACGACCCCCAGGGGAATGGTGGTGCGGGGGGGCGTCACCCACAGCTCCCCAGGTGACCACACTGCGTGCAGTAGTCGCAGCCGTCCTTGCGGATCACCGCATGGGCACCACATTCGCTGCACTTCTTGCCCGCCATGGCCTGCGGCACGGCCACGGGCGGCGGTGCGGGCTCGTCCAGCGGCAGCAGCTGCTGCACCGGGTCGGCCACACGGCGCGACAGGATGTTCTGGATGGCATAGGCCATGGCCGCCACTTCGGAGTCGTGCCACATCGGCACCAGCGTGCCGTCGTCCTTGCGGTGCTGGCCCAGGCGCACGGGGCCCCGGTCCCAGGCCACCTTGCGCATGTCGCTCAGGGCCCGCTCCAGGAAACCGCCGCGTGCTGCGAGCGAGAGCATGCGCATGCTGGAGGTGATCCACTGCTGCGACTCGCCGCTCTGGCCCACGGGCATGAAGAACTCGATCGCGCGGTCTACGGTGCGGCCGCTCACACCGGTGGGAACGGGCAGGAAGGAGACGATGAGGTACAGGGTCTTGTGGCCTTCCTGCGTCCAGTACTCAAGCTTTTCGGCCACGGCCGAGAGGCCGCCCTGCGGGCGGCTTTCGATCACGGTGCGCATCGGGTCCACAGGCGGCGCGGCGGGCGCAGGCGCTGCCACTGCAGCAGGCGCTGGCGCAGGCTCCGCATGGGTTTCGAGCACCGAGCCCAGGATGCTGTTCGGCCTGTAGGTGGCCAGCCCCTTGAGCCGCGCGCGCCAGGCCTGCAGGTACAGGTCCTTGAAGCCCTCGTAGGGGTAATCCGCCGGGATGTTCACGGTCTTGGAGATGGCCGTGTCCACAAAGGGCTGCACCGCTTCCATCATCGCGATGTGGTCCTGCGCGGACATGGCCAGCGCCGACACAAAGTAGTCCGGCAGCGCGTTCACATCACCGCCCTGCTCGCGGTACAGGCGCCAGGCATGGTCTTCCACCGCGTACTCGGTGGTGCTGCCATCGGACTCGCGCTTCTTGCGCTTGTACATCCACGAAAACGGCGGCTCTATGCCGTTGGAGGCGTTGTCGGCAAATGCCAGGCTCACCGTGCCCGTGGGGGCAATCGACAGCAGGTGGCTGTTGCGGATGCCGTGCTCACGGATCGACGCCTTGAGCGACTCGGGTAAACGGCTGGCAAAGGTGCCTTCCGCCAGATAGCCCCGGGCATCGAACTTCGGAAACGCGCCTTTCTCGCGTGCCAGCTCCACCGACACCGCATAGGCCGCATCGCGCATGCCCTCGGCAATGCGCGCGGCCATGGTGCGCCCCTCGGGCAGGTCATAGCGCAGGCACAGCATGGCCAGCGTGTTGCCCATGCCCGTGAAACCCACTCCAATGCGCCGCTTGGCCATGGCTTCGTCTCGCTGCTGCGCAAGCGGCCAGAAGGTCACGTCGAGCACGTTGTCGAGCGCCCGCACCTGCAGCGCCACCGCCTGCGTGAAGGCGTCGAAATCAAACGATGCCACACCGCCGAAGCCAAAGGCGTGGCGAACGAAGCGCGTGAGGATGATGGGGCCGAGGTCGCAGCAGCCGTAGGACGGAAGTGGCTGCTCGCCGCAGTTGTGTACGACGAGGCCATTGGCATCAAAGGCATGCACATCGGCCACGGTGACGTCGTACACATCCTCCGTTCCCGCATCGACCAGCGCCTGCACGGTGGCGGTAAAACGTTCTCGGTTGAGCGCGCGCTGGTATTGCGCCAGCCCTTCCTGCAGGCGCGCTGACTTTTCTGTGTCGCAAAAGCCCACACGCTCGGCAAACCACGCGAGGTTGTCACCACTGATGATCAGCTCGTGCTGCGCCCGGGTGAGGTAGGGCTGCGTGCTTCCTTTGCCGTTGGGCAAGTCACGCGCTCCCGCAAGGCGGCGGTTACGGTACAGCGTGGACACGATCCCCATGCGCAGCAGCATGCGTTGTACGGTTTGCAGGAGCGCCTCATCGCTCTGTGACAAACGCACGCTCACACCTTTGTCCTGCGCACCTTGCACCGATCCATCAGCATCGAACAGGCCAGACAGCAGCCCCTGCACAAAGGCTGACGACTGCTGCTCCATGGTGGCCGTGATGGTCTTGTGGCCTGGCGCCATGCCCATATCGTGCGCAAGCTTCCAGATCGCTGCGCTGGCAAGGCGAGCCTCGCCCCGCCCCGCCACAGGCCGCTGAAAGCCTTTGAAATCTGCACGGTGCGACAACGTGGCCGCCGCCGATGTGGCGGCCCGCATGATGCCGTCCGCCCCGGTGGCGGCAAAAGCCACGGTGCCCTGCCCCACGGCTTTGAGTTCAGGGGCCCACACCGAAATCACGGCCTTGTCAGCCTTCAGCGTTCCGTCGCCAATCAACAGGCCGAGCAGATAGCCCTCCTCCTGCGTACCCGCACCGCCCCAGCCCGCAAAAGCCCGGTGGTCGTGCAGCAGCACCTCATCGCCGGGCTGCAGCTGCGCGGCTGGCGTCCATTCCACCTCCAGGCAATAGCGGGTCTTGCGCGCCACGCGGCGCACGCGGTGGTCCGCAGTGAGGCGCAGGGCATGCCCCTCCCGGGTTTGTAGCTCCAGCACGGGCTTGGTGCCAGTTTTGAAAAAACCCTGGCTTTCCACACGGTAGGCGCGCCCATCCACCACGGCTGCAAACGGCTTGCCCACAAGGTCAGCCACTTGCTGCGGGCCGTCGCTGGTCATCACCCAGGTGTCTGCCGTCACGCAAGGGTTCGTCGCCGCGATGTCCTCGCAGTAGTGCAGGTTGTTGTCTTCGTTGATGCGCCCCAGGAACAGGATGCCGGGCTCGGCGAAGTCGTAGGCCGACTTCATGATCGTGTCCCACAGCTGCCGCGCCTGCACGGTGGCATAGACCCACTGGCCGTCGGCGCGCTGGTGGGCGCCCTGTGCCAACAGCGCGGCGCCCGGGGCCGCCTTGTGCACCAGCTCCCACGGGGCATCGTTCTGCACGGCCTCAATGAAGGCATCCGACACGCCCACCGACACGTTGAAGTTGTTCCATCGCCCCGGTGTGCGCTTGGCGGTGATGAATTCCTGCACGTCGGGGTGGTCGATGCGCAGCACGCCCATCTGCGCGCCCCTGCGTGCGCCCGCACTCTCCACGGTGGAGCAGGACTGGTCGAACACGTTCATGTAGCTGCACGGCCCCGAGGCCATGGAGGCCGTGCCCTTCACATGCGCGCCCTTGGGCCGGATGCGCGAGAAATCGTAGCCCACACCGCCGCCGCGCCGCATGGTCTCGGCCGCTTCGCGCAGCGCTTCGTAGATGCCGGGGAAGCCCTCGTCGTCCACGCCCTGGATGCAGTCACCCACGGGCTGCACGAAGCAGTTGATCAGCGTGGCCTGGATGTCGGTGCCTGCGGCGCTCATGATGCGGCCCGCGCCAATGGCACCCGCCTGGAGGTTGGCCAGAAACAGGGTTTCGTATTTTTCGCGCAGCTCCGGCTTTTCGACCGAGGCCAGGGCGCGCGCCACGCGCTGGTACAGCTCGTCGGCAGTGGTCTCGCCCGGTTTCAGATATTTTTCGCGCAGCACATCCAGGCTGATGGGCTGCAGGGCGGATGGTGTGCGGAGGGGGGGCTGAGGTTCGCGTTTCATGGGGGCCGATGATTTGGGTTTCAGGCTGAAACGGGGTTGCGTTCCGTCAAGGAGCGCTCATTCCACTCCGAATGCCGGCTCCTGGCAAGCAGGGACTTATCACTCGTCCACCAGCACTTGCCCGTCATGCTCCACATAGGGCTGGTAGGGGCCTGTGCCGCTGTTGTCCGCGCGCGAGGCAGGCACAAAACCGCCGGTGCTGACATCGAACACATGGACCTCGCCCTCCTCGATCACGTAATGCCAGCCATGCAGGCTGATCTGGCCCGACTGCACGCGGCTGCGCACCATGGGGTACTCCATGAGGCGCTCCAGCTGCAGCACCACGGCGCGCTGCTCGGTGCGGCGCAGCACCTCGGGGCCCGGCGACATGGGCAGCAAGGCCTCGCGCCCCAGGTCCAGCCAGTGGTTGAGGTTGGGGGCCTCGGGCGAGACCTCACCATACATTGCCTTGATAGCCCCACAGTGGCTGTGGCCGCACACCACGATGCGGTGCACCTGCAGGTTGAGCACCGCAAACTCGATGGCCGCCGTGGTGCCATGGTGGCCGTGCGATCCGTCGTAGGGCGGGATGAAGGCGCCCACATTGCGCACCAGAAACAGCTCGCCCGGGCCCGCCCCCGTCAGCAGGTAAGGCACCAGGCGCGAGTCGGAACAGCCGATGAACAAGGTGGTGGGGTGCTGCCCCTCGTCCACCAGCGTCTGGAACTTCTCGCGGTACTGGGGGAACGCGTCGTTGTGAAAACGGCGCAGGCGGTCCAGCAGTTCGTCAGGCATAAGGTGGCAATCGGAAAAAGCTGCGCGGCTATTCGCGCCTATTGCACCAGCGGTGATTCGGCAGCGTCGAGCGCCACCCCTTCGACCACAGCGGCACCTGCCAGCACCTGCAGGTATTGGCGCAGCGCGTTCACCCAGGCCTGTTGGCGCAGGGTGAGCGCGATGGCTTGGCGCACCTCCTCGAACGAGGGCTGTTGCCCGGGGTCGCGGGCCACCACCTCCACCACATGCAGGCCAAAGCGGCTGTGCACCAGGCGTGCCAGCACACCGATCTCGGCGCCGCCAAACACCTCGCGAGCGAACTCGGGGGCGCAATCGGCGCGGGTGAGCCAGCCCAGGTCGCCGCCCTGCTGGCCGCTGGGGCAGTTGGACCACTGTGCGGCGGCCTTGGAAAATTGGGCACCGCCATCGTCGGCACAGCGCAACTCGATCAACAGGGCCTCGGCGCGCAGGCGCAGCTGTTTGACATCCACACCCGGTGTGACCGCAAACAACACGTGGCGCAGCTGTGCGCGCTCGCCCTGGGCGTGGGCCGCAGGGTGGGCCTCGTGGTAACGGCGGCAGGCCTCTTCGGAAGGGTCCGGGAGGTCCAGCTCGCGCTCCAGCAGCTGCTCGATGGCGTTGGACGCCTCCACGCTGATGGCGCCTAGGGCACCCGGCACATCGCTGGCGGGCAGCAGACCGGCCTGTTGCGCCGCCTGGCGCAGCAGCTCGGTACACGCACGCTGGCGCAGGGTCTCTTCGTCCAGCAGCTCGTGTGGTGCGTTGAGGGCCACACCATTGACACGCGCCACCTCGGCCACCGCCGCGCCCATCCCACCCAGGGCACCCGCTTGGGGCGCCGGTGTGGCCTGCTGGGGCGCATCGGCCATCGTTGCAACCAGGGCCTCGTAGGCCGCTGTCTGCGCAGGGGTCAGTGTGCTGGCCGGGGCCGCAGTGCTCTTGTCAGTGGAGCTGCAGCCGCAGCTCCCGGTTCCACATCCGCTCATGGTGTGCTCCTTGGTATCCTGGGGAAACAGTGGGCTTCAGGCGCGGCGGTCTTGAGACTGCATGTGGCCTGCGGGCAGGTTCAGGCGGCGCGCACGCACCACCTGGTAGGGGCGCAGCACATAGGCCAGCGTGCCGAAGCCGCTCCACACGTGCACCAGGCGGGTGAACGGGAAGACCAGGAAGATGCTCATGCCCAGGAACATATGGGCCTTGAAGATCCAACCGGCTTCGGCCAGCAGCTCCACGCCACCACTGCGGAAGGTCACCACACGCTGCCCCCACTCGGCCAGCTTCATCATCATGGAGCCATCCAGGTGTTGCGCCGACAGCGGGATCGTCGCCAAGCCCAACGCCAGTTGCAGCCACAGCAGCACCAGGATCAGGATGTCGCTGGTCTTGGACGTGGCGCGGATGCGCTCATCCGACAGGCGGCGGTGCAGCAGGATGGACAGGCCAATGAAGGCCAGCGTGCCTGCAATGCCACCCGACACCATGGCCATGATCTGCTTGGCACCCGCACTCATGAAATGCTCATACAAGAAGTGCGGCGTGAGCATGCCCACGGTGTGGCCGAAGAACAGGAACAGCACGCCGATGTGGAACAGGTTGCTGCCCCAGCGCAGGCTGCCGGTGCGCAGCAACTGCGACGAGTCGCTCTTCCAGGTGTACTGGTCGCGGTCAAACCGGGCCCAGCTGCCAATGAAGAAAACGGCGAGGCAAATATAGGGATAGATGCCAAACAACAGGGTATCAAGCCAGGTGGTCATGCTGAGACTCCTTCTGGTGCCCGCTCGGCGCGGGGGGTACGAACAAAATGCATGGGTTGCGGCTGGTCAGGCTTGGACTGGCCCTGGGTGCTGCAACCCCCAAACGCTTCGGGCTCGGCCCACACCTCGTCCATCTCGGGCTCGGGGGTGAGTGCCACCGACTGCACACGCTGGCCCGACACTTCGAGCACGGCAGCGATCACGCTGGCGTAAGGGCTGTTGCGTGCCACCAAGGCGCTGAACAAGGCGTTGAGGATGTGGGCCATTTCGCCCAGGAAGTCCTTGGCCACTTCGGGTGGCTGGGTGGAGGCGAACTCCAGCACCACCGGCAGGTGGTCGGGCAGCTCGTCGGCCTCGAACTGCAGGCCGGCCTTTTCGTAGGTCTGCATCAGGTCGATGAGCGCTGGGCCCCGGTCGCGCGAGTCGCCGTGCACATGCTCGAACAGGTGCAGCGAGGTCTGGCGGCCCCGGTCGAAGTTGTCCACGTAGCGGGCTTCGGCTTCCAGCGGGTCCAGCGCCGCGAGGTGCTGGCACACGGCCTTCAGCTCCTCCATGCGCTCTACGGGGAGGGCCTGCTCGGCCTGCAGTGCGTCGATGAGCTGCGGCATCACATTGCGCAGCTGCGCATCGGGGTAGCTCAGCAGGTAGCCCAGGGCGCGCAGGGTCAGGCGCACGGAGGTCGGGTTCTTTTTGAACATGGTGTTTCCTTCCGTGTCGCTCAAACAGTCGCTTTAATGGGGATGGTCCGTGGCTTCTTGCCACCGAACATGCTTGTCTCGGTGGCGCCATCAGAGCAGCCGTTGCCAAACGAGAAGCCGCAGCCGCCCCGGATGTCAAAAGCGTTCTCGGCGTATTCGCGGTGGGCCGACGGGATCACGAAGCGGTCCTCGTAGTTGGCAATCGCCATCACGTGGTACATCTCCTCGACCTCGGCCATCGACAGGCCCGCCTGCTTGAGCACCGTCAGGTTCTGGCGCTGCTCCACATGCTTGTCGCGCTGGTAGGTGCGCATGGCCAGCATGCGCTCCAGCGCCCGCACCACAGGGCCGGTGTCGCCGGCGGTGAGCAGGTTGGCCAGGTACTGCACGGGGATGCGCAGTTGCGACACGTCGGGGATCTCGCCATTCACGCCCACATGGCCCGCGTTGGCAGCGGCCGTGATGGGCGAGAGCGGTGGCACATACCAGACCATGGGCAGCGTGCGGTACTCGGGGTGCAGTGGCAGGGCCACCTTCCACTGCACGGCCATCTTGTAGACGGGGCTGTTGCGCGCGGCGTCCATCCAGCTGTCCGGGATGCCGTCGATGCGGGCTTGCTTGATCACGTCCGGGTCGTTCGGGTCCAGGAAGATGTCGAGCTGCGCCTGGTACAGGTCGCGGTCGCGCTCCACGCTGGCAGCTTCCTGGATGCGGTCTGCGTCGTACAGCAGCACGCCCAGGTAACGAATGCGGCCCACGCAGGTTTCCGAGCACACGGTCGGCTGGCCTGCTTCGATGCGGGGGTAGCAGAAGATGCACTTCTCGGCCTTGCCCGACTGCCAGTTGTAATAAATCTTCTTGTAGGGGCAGCCGCTGACACACATGCGCCAGCCGCGGCACTTGTCCTGGTCGATCAGCACGATGCCGTCTTCCTCGCGCTTGTAGATCGAGCCCGAAGGGCACGATGCCACGCACGCCGGATTCAGGCAGTGCTCGCACAGGCGCGGCAGGTACATCATGAAGGTGTTTTCGAACTGGCCGTAGATGTCCTTTTGCACATCGTCGAAGTTCTTGTCCTTGCTGCGGCGGCTGAATTCACCGCCCAGGATTTCCTCCCAGTTCGGGCCCCACTCGATCTTCTCCATGCGCTTGCCGGTGATCAGGCTGCGCGGGCGGGCCGTGGGTGCAGCCTTGCTTTCAGGCGCTGACTGCAGGTGGTCGTAGTCGAACGTGAAGGGCTCGTAGTAGTCGTCGATCTGCGGCAGGTTGGGGTTGGCGAAGATGCGCATGAGCAGCTTCCACTTGCCACCCTGGCGGGGGGCGATGGAGCCGTCGGGGCTTCGTACCCAGCCGCCGTTCCACTTGTCCTGGTTTTCCCATTCCTTGGGGTAACCAATGCCGGGCTTGGTTTCGACGTTGTTGAACCAGGCATATTCCACCCCGGGGCGGCTGGTCCAGACGTTCTTGCAGGTGACCGAGCAGGTGTGGCAACCAATGCACTTGTCCAGGTTCAGCACCATGCCGATTTGTGCGCGAATTTTCATCGTGTTTCTCCTTGTCTTCGGCTTCAAGCGTGCTGGGCCGATGCGGGGGCTTCGTCGTCGAGCCAGTCCACGCGGTCCATCTTGCGCACCAGCACAAACTCGTCGCGGTTGGTGCCGATGGTTCCGTAGTAGTTGAAGCCGTAGCTGTACTGCGCGTAGCCGCCAATCATGTGGGTGGGCTTGAGCACAATGCGAGTGACCGAGTTGTGGATACCGCCACGGGTGCCGGTGATCTCGGAGCCGGGGGTGTTGATGATCTTCTCTTGCGAGTGGTACATCATCACCATGCCGGGGTTCACACGCTGGCTCACCACCGCGCGGGCCGCAATGGCGCCGTTGGCGTTGAACAGCTCCACCCAGTCGTTGTCCACGATGCCGGCAACCTTGGCGTCGTCTTCGCTCAGCCACACCACCGAGCCACCCCGGTTCAGCGTGAGCATCATCAGGTTGTCGCTGTACGTGCTGTGGATGCCCCACTTCTGGTGCGGCGTGATGAAGTTCAGCTGGATCTCTTTGTTGCCGTTGGGCTTCTTGCCTTCGACTTCGTGCAGCGTCTTCAAATGCACCGGTGGGCGGTAGCTCACAAAGCCTTCGCCGAAGTCGCGCATCCACGGATGGTCTTGGTAGAACTGCTGGCGGCCCGTGAGGGTGCGCCATGGGATGTACTCGTGCACATTGGTGTAGCCCGCGTTGTAGCTGACCTTTTCGCTTTCCAGGCCCGACCAGGTGGGCGAGCTGATGATCTTGCGCGGCTGCGCCTGGATGTCGCGGAAGCGGATCTTCTCGTCCTCGCGGTGCAGTGCCAGGTGCACGTGGTCACGGCCGGTCTGTTTGCCCAGGGCTTCCCAGGCCTTGCAGGCCACGTGGCCGTTGGTCTCGGGCGCCAGCATCATCACCACTTCGGTGGCGTCGATGTCGGTCACGATGCGGGGCATGCCCTGCGTCACGCCCTCTTCCTTCACACGGCCGTTCAGGTCGCCCAGCTGGCCGACTTCGGTCTGCGTGTTCCAGCCGATGCCCTTGCCGCCGTTGCCCGCCTTGTCCATCAATGGGCCCAGGGCGGTGAAGCGCTTGTACAGGTTGGGGTAGTCGCGCTCGACCACCGTGACCTGGGGCGCGGTCTTGCCAGGGATGAGTTCGCACTCGCCCTTCTTCCAGTCGCGCACACCAAAAGGCTGGGCCATTTCACCGGGGGTGTCGTGCATGATGGGCGTGAGCACCACATCCTTTTCAACGCCCAGGTGGCCCACGCTGACCTCGCTCACGGCCTTGGCGAAACCCTTGTAGATCTCCCAGTCGCTCTTGGCCTGCCAGGCAGGGTCCACTGCGGTGGACAGCGGGTGGATGAAGGGGTGCATGTCGCTGGTGTTGAGGTCGTTCTTCTCATACCAGGTGGCCGTGGGCAGCACGATGTCGGAGTACAGGCAAGTCGTGCTCATGCGGAAGTCGAGCGTGACCAGCAGGTCCAGCTTGCCTTCGGGCGCATTCGCGTGCCACTGCACTTCTTCGGGCTTGGCTTCGTCCTTGCCCAAATCTTTGCCCTGCACGCCGTGGGTGGTGCCAAGCAGGTGCTTGAGGAAGTACTCATGCCCCTTGCCCGACGAGCCCAGGATGTTGGAGCGCCACACGAACATGTTGCGCGGCCAGTTGTCGGGATGGTCCGGGTCCTCGCAGCTCATCGTGAGCGTGCCATCCTTCAGTGACTTGACCACGTAGTCCTTGGCGTCCATGCCCTTCGCGGCGGCGTCCTTGGCCACCTGCAGCGGGCTGGTCTTGAGCTGGGGTGCCGACGGCAGCCAGCCCATGCGCTCGGCGCGCACGTTGTAGTCGATCTGGGCGCCGTGGTAGGCCTTCTTGTCGGCCAGGGGCGAGAGGATTTCCTCCATGCCCAGTTTCTCGTAGCGCCACTGGTCGGTGTGGGCGTAGAAGAAGCTGGTGCTGTTCATCTGGCGGGGTGGGCGGATCCAGTCCAGCGCAAAGGCCAGCGCCGTCCAGCCGGTCTGGGGCCGCAGCTTTTCCTGGCCCACGTAGTGCGCCCAGCCGCCACCGCTCTGGCCGATACAACCGCACAACATCAGCATGTTGATGATGCCGCGGTAGTTCATGTCGCAGTGGTACCAGTGGTTCATGGCCGCACCGATGATGACCATGGACTTGCCATGCGTCTTGTCGGCGTTGTCGGCAAACTGGCGCGCCACGGTGATGATCTGGTCGCGCGGCACGCCCGTGATCTTCTCTTGCCAGGCGGGGGTGTAGGGGCGGTCGGCGTCGTAGCTGCCACCGGGCTCTTCACCCGGCAGGCCCCGGTCGATGCCGTAGTTGGCGGCCAGCAGGTCGAACACCGTGGCGACCATCACCTTGCCTTGGGCATCGTGGCCGGCCAGCTCCAGGTGCGTCACGGGCACGGGGCGCACCATCACGTCGCTGCCCTGTTCGTTGGCCGTGAAGTTGGGCGACTGCACGCCGCCGAAGTACGGGAAAGCCACCTTGGCCACGTCATGTGCCTGGGCGCCGTCTTCGATCACCGACAGCTTGAGCTTGACGGTGTTGCCCGTGCGGGCTTCCTTGTTCTCCAGGTTCCACAGGCCCTGGTCGGCGCGGCCGTCGGCACCCCAGCGGAAACCGATGGAGCCGTTGGGCAGCGTGACCTGGCCCAGCTCGTCGTAGCCCACCGTCTTCCAGTCGGGGTTGTTCGACTGGTCAAGCTGGCCCGGGAAGTCGCTGGCGCGCACGTAGCGGTCAGGCACCATGACGGTGCTGCCATTGGGCAGCGTCTTTTCCTTGAGCACCACCAACAGCGGCAGGTCGGTGTAGCGGCGCGCGTAGTCGTCGAAGTAGGTGCTGCGGCCCTTGCCGCCGTCCTTGAAGTAGAACTCCTTCAGGATCACGTGGCCCATGGCCATGGCCACGGCAGCGTCGGTGCCCTGCTTGGGGTGCATCCACAAATCGCCCAGCTTGGCCACTTCGGAGTAGTCGGGCGTGATGGACACGACCTTGGTGCCCTTGTAGCGCACCTCGGTCAAGAAGTGGGCATCGGGTGTGCGTGTTTGGGGCACGTTGGAGCCCCAGGCAATGATGTACGAGCTGTTGTACCAGTCGGCCGACTCGGGCACGTCGGTCTGCTCACCCCACACCTGCGGGCTGGAGGGTGGCAGGTCGCAATACCAGTCATAGAAGCTCATGCACACGCCGCCGATCAGGCTCAGGTAGCGCGAGCCAGCGGCGTACGAAATCATCGACATCGCCGGGATGGGCGAGAAACCGATGATGCGGTCCGGGCCGTGTTTCTTGATCGTGTAGACGTTGGCCGCAGCAATCATCTGGTTGACTTCGTCCCAGGTGCTGCGCACGAAGCCGCCCAGGCCCCGCTGCTTTTGCCATTCGCTGCGCGCGGCATTGTTCTCGACGATGCTGGCCCAGGCATCGACCGGGCTCTTGGCCAGGGCAATGGCGGCGCGCCAGTGCTTGAGCAGGCGACCGCGCACCATGGGGTACTTCACGCGGTTGGCGCTGTACAGGTACCAGCTGTAGCTGGCGCCGCGTGCGCAGCCACGGGGCTCGTGGTTGGGCAGGTCGGGCCGGGTGCGGGGGTAGTCGGTCTGCTGGGTTTCCCAGGTGACGATGCCGCCCTTGACGTAGATCTTCCACGAGCAAGAGCCCGTGCAGTTCACGCCGTGGGTGGAGCGCACGATCTTGTCGTGCGCCCAGCGGTCGCGGTAGGCGTCTTCCCAGGTGCGGTCTTCGCCGTTGGTCTGGCCGTGGCCGTCCGCAAAGGTTTCACGCGGTTGCGAGAAGTAGGTGAGGCGATCGAGGAAATGGCTCATCGGGGGCTCCTTGTCTTGTCTTTTCTGTGCGGTTCTGTGGGTCGGCTCAGCAAGGCATCTCGGCGTTCTTGCGGCCGTAGTACCACCAGGTAATCACGATGCACACGAGATAGAACGCGAAGAAGGTCCACAGCGCGGCATGGGGGCTGCCGGTGAGCGCGATGGAGCTGCCGTAGCTCTTGGGGATGAAGAAGCCACCGTAGGCGGCCATGGCGGCGGTG
Organism: Acidovorax sp. GW101-3H11; assembly: GCF_001633105.1. Taxonomy (GTDB): domain Bacteria; phylum Pseudomonadota; class Gammaproteobacteria; order Burkholderiales; family Burkholderiaceae_C; genus Acidovorax. The sequence goes on along the minus strand of NZ_LUKZ01000002.1, from coordinate 81,544 downwards.
AACCCCAGCGTGGCGGCACCCAGGGTGTTGCCTTCCTTGTTGGCGCTGGCCACTGCGGCGGCGTCGTTCTTGTCCACGCCGCGCATGGCTTCGGTCAGGAAGATCACGGGGATCATGCGGAAGGTCGAACCGTTGCCAATGCCGGTGGTGAGGAACAGCACCAGGAAGCACACGAAGAAACCTGAGAACTGGCCTTCGTTGCCTGCGGAGGGCAGGAACACCGTCACGCCCATCACGGCGATCGCCATGACGATGAAGTTCCACAGCGTGACGCGCGCACCGCCGAGCTTGTCGGCCAGCCAGCCACCAAAGGGGCGGATCACGGCGCCCACCAGCGGGCCCAGCCAGGCATAGGCCAGGGGGTTGATGTTGGGGAACTGGCTCTTGATGAGCAGCGGGAAACCGGCGGCATAGCCAATGAACGAACCGAAGGTGCCGAGGTACAGCACACACATCAGCCAGTTGTGCTTGCGCCGGAAGATGGCGGCCTGCGCGGCGAACGAGGCGCGCGCATCGGCAATGTCGTTCATGCCGAACCAGGCGGCCAGCGCGGTGATGGCAATCCATGGCACCCAGATGAAGGCGGCGTTCTGCGTCCAGACCTGCAGGGTCTGGCCGTTCTTGACGATGGTCTGGCCCTCGCCACCAAAGATGCCAAAGATGCCGGCCGTGACGACCAGCGGACTCAGAAACTGCACCACGGACACGCCCAGGTTACCGAGGCCCGCATTCACGCCCAGCGCCGAGCCCTTGCGCTCCTTCGGAAAGAAGAAGCTGATGTTGGCCATGCTGGAGCTGAAGTTGCCGCCGCCCAGGCCACACAGCAGCGCCAGGATGAGCATGGTGGGGTAGGCGGTCGTGTTGTCCTGCACCGCAAAGCCGATGCCGAGGGCGGGGATCAGCAGCGAGGCGGTGGAGATCGCCGTCCAGCGGCGGCCGCCGACCAGCGGCACCATGAACGAGTAGAAGATGCGCAACGTGGCGCCCGAGAGCGCAGGTGCGGCGGCCAGCCAGAACAGCTGGTTGGTCGAATACTTGAACCCCAGGCCCGGCAGGCTCACGGCGACCACGCTCCAGACCTGCCAGATGGCAAAGGCCAGGAACAGCGCGGGCACCGAGATCCACAGGTTGAGCTTGGCGACCGCTTCGCCTTCGCGCTCCCAGAAATTTTTGTCCTCTGGCGTCCAGAGGGTGAGCAGGCGCCCCTGGCGCCCGCTGGTGGTGGTGGCAGACATGGTGAGGTCCTTGAGGAAAAATCAGCGGGCACCCGCTGCTGCGGCGGTGTCCTGCGTGCCCATGACGGGCGTGCGGCGCACTTCGGTGAAGTACATCCAGATGAGCGAGACCCAGACCACGCCGTACATCAGCATGAAAGCGCTGGAGCGGATGCCCGTGAGGTCCATCAGCGCGCCGAACAGGATGGGCAGGATGAAGCCGCCCATGCCACCGGCCAGGCCCACGATGCCGCTGATGGCGCCAATGTTCTGGGGGTAGTCGTCGCTGATGTACTTGAAGACACTGGCCTTGCCGAAGGCCCAGGCAATGCCCAGCAGGAACATGAGGCCGGTGAACATGTACACGTTCAGGCCGATGTGGAAGGTCTGCGGGCCGTTGACGGTGAGGATGGTGAAGTCGGTCTGTGGGTAGCTCAGCAGGAACAGGCAGATCCAGCTCACCCACATCACCCACCAGGTCACGCTGTGGGCGCCGTACTTGTCAGAGAGCATGCCGCCGATGGCGCGCAGCACGCCGCCGGGCAGCGAGAAGCAGGCCGCCAGCAGCGCCGCCACGCGGATATCGAGGCCGTATTCGCCCACGTAGTACTGCACCATCCACAGCGACAGCGCCACGTAGCCGCCGAACACGATGCTGTAGTACTGGCAGTACTTGAGCACCTTGGGGTCCTTGAGCGCCTTGAGCTGGTCGGTGAACTTGACGTTGCTGGCCACCCGGTGGGCCGGGTCGCTGTGGCTGAACAGCCAGAACAGCACCAGCGTGCCCAGCATGATGGCCGCGTACACCTGCGGCACCATGGTCCAGCCAAAGGCCACCAGCAGCACCGGGGCCACGAACTTGTTCACCGCCGCACCCGAGTTGCCCGCGCCGTACACGCCCATGGCCGTGCCCTGGCGGTGCTTTGGAAACCAGCGCGCCACATAGGGTGTACCCACCGAGAACGAGCCGCCCGCCAGCCCCACGAACAGACCGATGGTGAGGAAGTGCCAGTACTCGGTGGCGTAGCTCATCATCCAGATGGCGGGCACGGTGGTGGCCATGACAGCGGCCATCACGATGCGGCCACCGAAGCGGTCGGTCCAGATGCCCAGCGGCACCCGCACCAGCGAGCCCGTGAGCACGGGCATGGACATGAGCAGCCCGAACTGCGTGGAGTTCAGGTTGAGCATCTTCTTGATGGGGATGCCGATCACGCCGAACATCATCCAGACCATGAAGCAGACGGTGAAGGCGAAGGTGCTGACGATGAGCACCGACCAGGCCTGGCGGGTGCGCTGTGGGCTGTCGCCCGGGGGCAATGTGGTGTGTGCCATTGCGCGGTTCCTCTTCTTCTCTTGGGTTCTCTAGGGTATGGCGCTATGGTCGGTTTTCAGCCCCGCGCTGAACATCCTTCACAAGCACAGCCCGGCCACGGCAGAAGGAGTAGTCCCCCCGCACGGCAAAGGCGGGGGCATCGTTCGAAAGGAGTAGGTGGGGACACCGCAGCGGGGCCACCCCGGGGCGCGAACGCGGGCCCACACACCGGCGGGCGGTGTGAAATGCAAGGAAAAATGGGGCTTACCGCGCTATGGATAAGCCCTTTTAGCTATATATTTAATAGCAAACAAGCGCCACAGCATGCGCTGCGCTGCAGCGCGGCCCGCCCTACTCCGCGCGCTGGCGGTCAGAGGCGTAGACCGCCGCCTGCACCCGCGAGCTGAGGCCCAGCTTGCGCAGGATGTGCTGCACATGGATCTTCACCGTGGTCTCGGCGATGTCCAGCGTGCGGGCGATTTCCTTGTTGCTGGCGCCGCGTGCAATCTCGCGCAGCACGTCTTCCTCGCGCGGGGACAGCTGCGCCACGGCGGCCGAGGCATCGGGCGGGGGTGGCGTCTGCGCCGCCAGGGGCAGCACAGAGGCGGCCGCAGCGGGCTGCGGCTCGGGCGCGCCCTGCGACTGGAACGCTGCCACCAGCTTGCCCATGAGTTCGGGGCTGACCACGGGCTCGCCCCGCGCCGCGCGGCGAATGGCCTCGGCCAGCAGGTCGCCTTCGATGGTCTTGAGCAGGTAGCCCTGCGCGCCGTTGCGCAGCGCGGCGGCCAGGTCCTGCCCGTCTTCGCTCACGGTGAGCATCAGCACGCGCGAAGCGGGCGCCACCTCGCGCAGGCCCCGGATGGCGTCCACACCCATCACTCCGGGCAGGTGGTTGTCGAGCAGGATCACCTGGGGCAACAGCTGCGGCGCCAGGCGCAGGGCCTCGGCGGCATCGCCCGCCTCGCCCACCACCAGCAGGCCGGGGTCCTGCCCCAGCAGCGCAATCAGGCCTCGGCGGAACAGGGTGTGGTCGTCCACCACCAGCAGCGTCACCGGGGGCTGCGGCGCCAGGGCCTGCGGGAGTGTTGCCAAGGGCGCGGGGGCGGTAGAAAAAGACATGGGCGGGTGCGAACAGAAATTAGAGCGCGGGCGCAGCCACAGGGGCGCTGCCGGGCGTGGTGGTGAAAGGTAGATGGCCCGTGGCCGCAGGCATCCAGGCAGCGGGCGACGGCGCCGGTGGCAGGTCGGCCCCCGTGGCCGCGCCGGTGGGCAGCTCGATGCACACCCGCGTGCCCTGGCCCGGGGTGGACTCGACCTGCAGCACGGCGCCCACGCGGTGGGCGCGCTCGCGCATGATGCCCAGGCCCACGTGCAGCGAGTCGGGCGGCACGGCCGCGATGTCAAAGCCCTGGCCGTTGTCCTGCACCTCAAAGCGCCAGCGGGGGTGGCGGTGCACGAGCAGGTCCACGCGCGTGGCTGCGGCGTGCTTGCGCACGTTCGACAGCGCCTCCTGCACCATGTGCAGCACCTGGATCTGCACGTCCTGCGCCAGCGGCAAGCCGTGGCCCACCATGCCCAGCGTGGTGACGATGCCGGTCTGGTGCTCGAACTTGGACAGCGTGGCGCGCAGGGCGGATTCGATGTCTTCCTCGCTGGTGCGGGTGCGGAAGTGCACCAGCAGCTCGCGCACGTCGGCATAACACTCGCGCACGCCCACGTCCAGCTCGCTGATGCTGCGGTCGCGCTTGGCCTCGTCACCGCGCGCCACGGCGTCGCGCAGCAGCTGGGTCTGAATCTTCAAGAAGGCCAGCGACTGCGCGATGGAGTCGTGCAGCTCGCGTGCGAGCAGGCTGCGCTCCTCGGACACGGCCGCCTCGCGCTCCAGCGCGGTGGCGCGCAGGCCCTCCATGGCGCTGGCCAGGTGGCGCGTCAGGGCTTCGAGCAGTTCGCGCACTTCGTCGGTCATCTCGACCGGGGCGCGGAAGAACAGGTTCACCTCGCCCAGCAGGCGCAGCTGCATCTGCACGGGGATGGTGACCATGGTTTCAAAGCCCGCTTCACGGCAGTGGGGCAAAGCGACGTGGGTGGACGGCGTGATGGGAATGACGCGCGTGCGCGCCTGCGCCTGCGGCTGGCCACACAGGCAGCTGCCGGTGTGCAGGCAATGTTCGCCCTCGGCCATGGCCTCGGGCAGGCCGTCGCCCGCCAGCAGCACATAGCGCTCGTTGGCCTCGTTGGACCAGCGCACGGCGGCGGCATCGGCGCCCGCCACGCGGCGGATCTGCTGCACAAAACCCTGGGCCAGCAGCTCCAGGCTGCCCGCCGTGCTGGCCAGTGCGCTCACCTCATACAGGGCAGCCAGGCGCTGGTTCTGCACCGCAATGCTGGCCGTTTTTTCGCGCACCTTGTGCTCCAGCCCGTCGTGCGACGCCTGCAGCGCGTGGGCCATGAGGTTAAAGCCCGCCGAGAGCTGGCCGAATTCGTCGTCGGTCTCCACTGGCAGGCGTGTGCCCAGCTCGCCCTGGCGCAGGCGGGCCTGGGCCTGCTGCAGGCGCGCCACGGGGTTGATGACCAGCAGGTAGCTCACGGCCATGAAGGTCACGGCGGCCACGATGGCCAGCGCCATCATGAACAGCTGGAACAGGTGCAGCGCGGCGGTCCAGCCCGCGATCTGCAGTTCGATGGCGTCCACAAAGCCGTCCACCTGCAGCACAAAGGCATCGGCCTGGGCCAGGGTCAGCGCGCGGCCGGGCGGCTGCGGCGCCACCCAGCCGCTGCGCGCCTGCGCCCATTGGCTGCGGATGGATTCAAAGCGGGTGCGGGTCTCGTCGCTCCAGGGCACAAACAGCGGGCGCGAGGGGTCGCCCGTGCGCAGCAGCTCCAGGCTGGCGTCGAACAGGCGGGCGCGCTCTTGCACGGCCTCGGCGGGTTCGGTCTGCAGCACCAGCACCATGCGCAGCATGTTCATGCGCAGGCGGCCTGCCTCGTTCACGGCGGCGGCGCCGCCTTCGAGCTTCCAGGTCACCCACAGCGTGAGGCTGATGGACGCCAGCGCCACCAGCAAGAAGCCCGCGCCCAGGGCCAGGAGCTTGGTGGTGAGCGTGGGCTTGGTCCTCATCGGCGCAGTGTAGGCAGGGGGCGCGCGGCGTTTCTTGACCTGCGTCAAGTCCGCGCCGCGTAGCATCGCCGCATGCAAAGACCCCTTCCTTCTTTCTTGCGCTCCCGATGGGCCGAGGGCACACGCGCCGCCGCCCTGGGCTGCACCCTGCTGGTGCTGGCGGGTTGCGCAGGCACCCTGCCGCCCGCCACCATACAGGCCGCCCCCTGGCCCGAGCGCCTGCACACCCTGCTGCCCGCCGATGTGCTGCTGCTGGGCGAGCAGCACGACGCGCCCGACCACCAGCGCCTGCAGCGCGAGGCCGTGCTGTGGCTGGCGGCGCGCGGCCAGCTGGCGGCCCTGGTGCTGGAGATGGCCGAGAGCGGGCACAGCACCCAGTCTCTGCCGCCGGGCGCCACCGAAGCCCAGGTGCAGGCCGCCCTGCAGTGGAACGACGCCGCCTGGCCCTGGAAGGCCTATGGCCCGGTGGTGATGGGCGCCGTGGCAGCGGGGGTGCCCGTGCTGGGCGGCAACCTGCCCCGCGCCCAGATGCGCGCCGCCATGCAGGAGCCCGCCTGGGACCAGCACCTGCCCCCCGCCGCGCTGGCGCGCCAGATCACCGCCCTGCGCGACGGCCACTGCGGCCTGCTGCCCGAATCACAACTCGCGCCCATGGCGCGCATCCAGATCGCCCGCGACGCGAGCATGGCCCGCACCGCCCAGCAGGCGCTGCGCCCGGGCCAGACCGTGCTGCTGGTGGCCGGGGGCGGCCATGTGCTGCGCAGCATCGGCGTGCCCACACACTGGCCCGACACTTTGAGGTCAAAAGTGGCCCTTGGGCGCGTCCAGCAAGCCCAACCAGCTATCAAAAAAGAAGCATTGCAGGCAACAGACACGGGCGCCCATGCTCCGGCCGACGCCGATGCGGTGATCGACACCCCGGCCCTGCCACCCCGCGATGCCTGCGCCGAGCTGCGCGAGCAGTGGCGCACGGCACCACGCGGCCAGCGCTGAGCGCGTGTTGCAGGCCTACGGCACCGCAGGCGCGGGCGTTGGCAACGCGGGCGGCGCAGGCAGCGGCGGCTGCGCCCGCAGCAGCGCGGCAAAACCTTCGGCGGGCACCGGGCGGCTGCACAGGTAGCCCTGGTAGGTGTCGCAGCCCCGCTCGCGCAAGAAGGCCAGCTGGCCCTCGGTCTCCACCCCTTCCGCCAGCACCGACAGGCCCATGCTGTGCCCCATGGCGATGATGGCGGCGCTGATGGCCATGTCGTCTTCGCTCTGCGGAATGTCGCGGATAAAGCCCTGATCGATCTTGAGCACGTCGATGGGAAAGCGCTTGAGCTGCGCCAGCGACGAATAACCCGTGCCGAAGTCGTCCACCGCGATGCGCAGCCCCAGCTCGCGCAGGCGCACCAGCACCTGGCGGGCCTCCTCGGTGCGCTCGGCCAGCGCGGTTTCGGTGATCTCCAGTTCCAGCAGCCGGGCCGGGAAGCCCGAGTCGGCCAGCGCCGCTGACGCACATCCCGCCAGATCGGTGAGGTGGAACTGGCGCGGCGACACGTTCACCGCCAGCATCAGCTCGGGCAGGCCCGCATCGCGCCACTCCTGGCCCTGGCGGCAGACCTCGCGCAGCACCCATTCGCCCAGCGGGCCGATCACGCCCGAGGTCTCGGCCACGGGAATGAAACGCGCGGGCGATATCAGCCCTTCCTGCGGGTCGTTCCAGCGCACCAGCGCCTCGGCGCCCAGGATGCGGCCGGTGGCAATGTCCACCTGCGGCTGGTAGTACATCTGCAGATGGCCCTGCATCAGCGCCAGACGCAGCCGCGACTCCAGCTCCAGCCGCTCGCGCGCAGCCTGGGTCATGGCCTCATGGAAGAAGCACCAGGCACCCCGCCCCCGCGCCTTGGCGCCATACACGGCAGCGTGGGCGCCCTGCAGCAGCAGTTCGGTGGTGTGGGCATGGTCGGGGAACATGCAGATGCCCACACTCACCCCGGCCACCACCTCCAGCCCGTCGGGCGAGCGCCAGGGCTCGGCCACGGCCCGGATCAGATGGCGGGCCATGGCGGCTGCGCCGTCGGCATGGCGCAGGTGGCGCGCCACCACGGCCAGCTCGTCGCCCGCCATGCGGCCCAGCACATCGCCCGGGCGCAGGGCAGACTGCACCTGCCGCGCGATGTGCTTGAGCACTTCGTCGCCGATGGTGTGGCCGTAGCTGTCGTTCACGTCCTTGAAGCGGTCCAGATTGAGCAGCAGCACGGCGATGAATTCGCCACTGGCGCGCGCCTCCTGCACGGCCTGCTCCAGCTGGTGCCCGAACCAGCTGCGGTTGGACAAGCCAGTGAGCGCATCGTTGTGCGCCAGAAACTCCAGGCGCCGCTGCTGGGCCTTTTCTTCGGAGATGTCGGTGAACATGCACACGTAGTGCGTGATCTCGCCCGCCGGGTCGCGCACGGCCGACAGGGACATGTGCTCGGGGAAGATCTCGCCGTTTTTGCGGCGGTTCCAGATCTCGCCCTGCCAGTGGCCGGTGTCGAGCAGCGCCGCCCACATGGCCTCATAAAACGCCTGGTCGTGGCGGCCCGACTTGAAGACACGCGGGGTCTTGCCCAGCAACTCGTCCTCGGTGTAACCGAGCAGTCGCGTGAAGGCGGCGTTCACGGACAGGATGCGGCTGTGGGCATCGGTCACCACCACGCCCTCCATGGTGTTGTCCACCACGGTGGCCGCCAGCCGCTGGCGGGCCTCGCTGCGCTGCAGCGCGGCGCGGGCCGCCTTGATCTCGTCCAGGTCCTGCACCACACACACCAGGTGCGCGGGCTCGTCGCTGTCCACCGGCACCAGGGTCACGGTGCACAACACAGGCACTAGGCGGCCATCATCCAGGCGCTGGCACTGGCGTTCGCCCACGTAGTGGTCGATCTCGCCCGCCATCAGGCGCTCCAGCTGGCGAATGGCCCAGTCGCGGTCCTGGGCCACCATCACGTCGCGGAAATTGAGGCTGAGCACCTGCGCCAGCGTGCCCCCCAGCATCTCGACCAGGCGGTGGTTGGCCCACAGAAACTGCCCGTCCGGCGCCACGCGCGCGATGCCTGCGGGGGCGTGGCGCACAATCTGCGTCAGCTCGCGCGCCATGGCCATGCGCACCTTTTCGGCGCGGCGTATGCGCCGCAGCAGCCACCAGGCCAGGCCGCTGGTCAGCGCCACATAGCCCCAGCCCTTCCAGGTCTGGAAACGGGTCAGCAGCTCCGGGTCGGTGACCCAGTGGGCCAACAGGGCGTCGCCCACGAACACCCAGGCCACACCCAGCACCAGGTACAGCAGCATGCCCCGCCAGGGGACCAGTGGTGGGGCATGCCCCTCTTCGCCCATCGAACTCCTTGGCTTGTGTTTACACGGTTCCACGGCGCCGGGCCCTTGCTGCGACAATGTCGCGGCTATGACGACCAACGCCTACATCCTTACCCTGTCCTGCCCCGACCGCCTGGGGCTGGTGCACGCTGTCTCCGGCTTCCTGCTGGAGCACGGCGGCAACATCGAAGAAGCCGCGCAGTACAACGACCACGCCACCGGCCTGTTCTTCATGCGGGTGCAGTTTGCCTGCGACCAGCACGACCACGCCACCCTCAAGTCCCGCCTGACGGCCTTTGCCGAGCCCCACCAGATGCGCTGGACGCTGCACGCCACGGCCGCGCCCATGAAAACCGTGCTCATGGTCAGCAAGGAAGGCCATTGCCTCAACGACCTGCTGTTCCGCTGGAAATCGGGCCTGCTGCCCATCGACATCCGCGCCATCATCAGCAACCACCGCGACTTTTACCAGCTCGCGGCCAGCTACAACGTGCCGTTCCACCACATCCCGCTCACCGGCACCACCAAGGCCCAGGCCGAGGCAAAACAGTTCGAGATTATCGAGGCCGAAGGGGCCGAACTGGTGGTGTTGGCGCGTTACATGCAGATACTTTCTCTTGACCTATGTCAAAAGTTGGCCGGTCGGGCGATCAACATCCACCACAGCTTCCTGCCCAGCTTCAAGGGCGCCAAGCCTTATTACCAGGCGCATGACCGGGGCGTGAAGCTGATCGGCGCCACCGCCCACTACGTCACAGCCGACCTGGACGAAGGCCCCATCATCGAACAGGATGTGGCGCGCGCCGACCACACCGACACGGTGGAAGACCTCACCGCCCGGGGCCGCGACACCGAAAGCCAGGTGCTGGCCCGCGCCGTGAAGTGGCACAGCGAGCACCGCGTGATCCTGAACGGCCACAAGACCGTCATCTTTCGTTAGCACTCACTCTGCGCAGCCCCATGGCCACGGCACTCCCGTCGTCCTTCCTCAGCAGCGCGGCCCGGCGCATCCCGCCCATCCAGTGCCTGCTGACGTTTGAGGCGCTGGCCCGCCTGCGCAGCGTGACGCAGACGGCCGACGAGCTGTGCGTGACGCCCAGCGCCGTGAGCCACCGCGTCAAGCAGCTGGAGCAGATCCTGGGCGTACAGCTGTTTGGCCGGGCGGATTTTTCGCTCACCACTGAGGGCAGCGCCTACCTCGCCCATGTGCGCGAAGGGCTCACCGCGCTGCAGCGCTTTCCGGGCCAGGCGGCGGCACCCGGGCGGCGGCGGCTCAAGCTGGCCGTCACGCCCACATTTGCGCGCACCATCCTCATCCCGCGCCTGCGCCAGTTCACCGAGGCGTATCCCGAGATCGACCTGGCGCTGCAGGTCTCCATCCCGCTCTTGGACGTAGTGGCCGAAGACGCCGACCTGATGGTGCGCTTTGGCCCCGGCCACTATGCCGATGTGGAACATGTGGAGCTGGCCCGCGACGTAGTCACGCCCCTGGCCTCGCCCGCCTTCGTGCGCGAACACGGCCCGTTCGACCGCCCCGAGGACCTGGAGGGCGTGCCCCTGCTGCGCAGCCCGCTGGAGCCCTGGCGCACCTGGTTTGCCGCCACGGGTCTGGACTGGGCCGAGCCCAACGAGGGATCGCAGTTCAACGACATCGGCCTGATGTGCGACGCCGCCGCTGCGGGCATGGGCGTGGCGCTGGTGCGCCTCAAGCTCGGCGCGCCCTGGCTGGAAAACGGCACCCTGGTGCGCCTGTTTGCCCACGATGCGCCCAGCCCCCACGCGCACTACCTGTGCTGGCGCACCGGCACCATGGACCGGTGGGAATGCGCCGCGTTCGCCGAGTGGCTGCGCAAGACCATGGCGTAGGCAAAAATTCAAACAAAAACCGGCCTCTGCGCGCAACAGGCATGCCGTTATAGCTACACAATTTATAGCAAATCAGGCCCGCTGCAGCATTTTTCACGGCAGCGCGCAAAAAAGCTCAAGCCCGGGCGCCCGGCCATCCCCTACAGTGGCGGCCATGAACACCGCCTCTTCCGCCCCAGCGGGCCCCACCCCGGCCGAGCGCGCCGCGCGCCAGGCCGAAGTTGTCCAGGCCCTGGGCCAGGCCGTGCCCGCACATGCCCTGCTCTGGCACAGCGAAGACACCACGCCGTATGAATGCGACGGCCTCACCGCCTACCGCCAGCGCCCGCTGGTGGTGTGCCTGCCCGAGACCTATGACGAAGTGCAGGCCGTGCTGCGCGCCTGCCACCGGCTGCAGGTGCCCGTGGTGGCGCGCGGCGCGGGCACGGGCCTGTCGGGCGGGGCCATGCCGCACGCGATGGGCGTCACGCTGTCGCTGGCCAAATTCAACCGCATCCTGAACCTGAGCCCCGAAAGCCGCACGGCCGTGGTGCAGAGTGGCGTGCGCAACCTGGCCATCAGCGAGGCGGCGGCCCCCCACAACCTGTACTACGCCCCCGACCCCAGCAGCCAGATCGCCTGCACCATCGGCGGCAACGTGGCCGAGAACTCGGGCGGCGTGCACTGCCTGAAGTACGGCCTCACGGTGCACAACGTGCTCAAGGTCAAGGGCTTCACGGTGGAAGGCGAGCCCGTGGAGTTTGGCAGCGAGGCGCTGGACAGCCCCGGCTACGACCTGCTGGCCGCCGTGATCGGCAGCGAAGGCATGCTGGCCGTGATCACCGAAGTGACGGTGCGCCTGATCCCCAAACCCCAGCTGGCGCGCTGCATCATGGCCAGCTTTGACGACGTGCGCAAAGCAGGCGACGCCGTGGCCGCCGTGATCGCGGCGGGCATCATCCCCGCCGGGCTGGAAATGATGGACAAGCCCATGACCGCCGCCGTCGAAGACTTTGTGCACGCAGGCTACGACCTTACGGCCGAAGCCATCCTGCTGTGCGAGAGCGACGGCACGCCCGAGGAAGTGGAAGAAGAGATCGGCCGCATGAGCGAGGTGCTGCGCGCCGCAGGCGCCACCGCCATCAGCGTGAGCCGCGACGAGGCCGAGCGCCTGCGCTTCTGGAGCGGCCGCAAGAACGCCTTCCCCGCCAGCGGCCGCATCAGCCCCGACTACATGTGCATGGACTCGACCATCCCGCGCAAGCGCCTGGCCGACATCCTGCTCGCCATCCAGGAGATGGAAAAGAAGTACCAGCTACGCTGCGCCAACGTGTTCCACGCGGGCGACGGCAACCTGCACCCTCTCATCCTGTTCGATGCGAACGACGCCGACCAGCTGCACCGCTGCGAGCTGTTTGGCGCCGACATCCTGGAAACCAGCGTGGCCATGGGCGGCACGGTGACGGGCGAACATGGCGTGGGCGTGGAGAAACTCAACAGCATGTGCGTGCAGTTCACCGCCGAGGAAAACGCGCAGATGTTCGGGCTGAAACATGCGTTCGACCCGGCGGGGTTGTTGAACCCCGGGAAGGTGATTCCGACGTTGAATCGGTGTGCGGAGTACGGGAAGATGCTGGTGCGGGGGGGGCAGATCAGGCATCCGGCGTTGCCAAGGTTTTGAGTCTGTTCTCGCACTCGGCAACAACAAAGCACTCGGGCGCAGACCCCAGTGCAGGGGTTTCAAGCAGCAGCCAACTACCGTCCGGGGGTATCGGTGCGGTGGTATGGTTCATGCCCTATCTGAGCGTTGACACATGGATCTATATCCAGTAATTTCGCTTACCGCCCCAAGAAACCTCCTGTCATGACACAAGAATCAGCCGCCCAGAATTTTTCGAGCTTCATTGCGGGGCGCAAATTCAAAACGATTCTTGCGGACCCTCCTTGGCAGTTCCAGAACCGCACCGGAAAAGTTGCGCCAGAACATAAGCGACTCAACCGATATGGCACCCTGACGCTGGATGACATCAAGGCGCTTCCAGTGGCCGAGGCAGCCGCAGACACGGCGCATCTTTATCTTTGGGTACCCAATGCATTGCTGCCTGAAGGACTCTCGGTTATGCAGGCCTGGGGCTTCCAGTACAAGTCGAACATCATCTGGCAAAAAATTCGCAAAGACGGCGGGCCAGACGGCAGAGGAGTCGGTTTCTACTTTCGCAACGTGACCGAGATCCTGCTTTTTGGAACACGCGGGAAAGGCGCTCGCACGCTACAGCCGGGGCGCACCCAAGTCAACATCATGAGCACCCGCAAGCGCGAGCACTCCCGCAAGCCCGATGAGCAATATCCGCTGATCACCTCATGCAGTCCAGGCCCTTACCTGGAAATGTTTGCCCGCGGCAGGCGCGAGGGTTGGGCAATCTGGGGCAACCAAGCTGACGAAAGCTACACACCAGACTGGCCCACATACACCAACCACTCGCAGGCAGACGCTGGTCTGCAACTAGCACTCGCCTAATCCACCACGTCCTCCTCGGACATCGGCTCAACCTTAGCAGCATCAAAAGCAATGATTGAGGCGGGCAACCCGATCAGCAGCAGCGGGCATGGATTGCCTACACCTCGCTCGACCCGGTGCATCAACTTGTCCCAATGCGTGGTAGCCTGACCAAATTTGTTGGAAACAAAATTGTCTGTCCAAGCAATGGCAAGAGGCACCGGGTCTTTGACACGCTGCACGCGCTTGAGGATATTGGCCCGCTGCTTGGGTGTGGGCGTGACGCCGTTTTCCGTCAGCTGCTCCATGGAGTCGATGCTGCGCTCCATGGCAAAGCGGTGCACGGCATCCCAGAGACTTTCCTGCAATGAACGGCCCCGCGTGATGATGATGCCCACGCTGATGGCACCTTCGGCGTGCAAGCGCTTGAAGTTCTCCAGATCGCGGTCGTAGAACGGATCCTTGTTGTTCCATTCGACTTCCAAAGCCAGAACGCCTGTGCTCCCATATTTGACGTGATCGACCTCGTGCGAAGTAGACTCACGTGGCACGCCGTCTATGGTCTTGCCGATCTCGAAGATGTGCTTTTCCCAACCGAGGTGCGCAAGCGCCTTGCGCAGGCGCTGGGTGAACTGGGTCTCCCCCCCTCCCGATCCGATGATCTCGGAGATCGGCAGTTCGATGGCACCCAGGACACGCTCCAACTCCTGCAGCGCATCGGAAAACTCGCCTTCTAGAATAGGCCTCGCATGCGAGAGAAAGAGGACATCGAAACCCTTCTCCCGCAATGCCCCGAACGGCACAGCCGCAGACACAGGACGCACTGTCATCCGACCACCACCTTGTCCAGCGCCTTCGACAGATGGCCCACGCTGCGGTCCACGTTGTGCCACTTCTCCAAGCCAAACAGGCCAATGCGGAAGGTCTTGAACTCAGGCCCTTCGTCGCACTGCAGCGGCACGCCCGCAGCGGTCTGCAGCCCCACCTCCAGGAACTTCTTGCCGTTCTGGATGCCGGGATCGGTGGTGTAGCTCACCACCACGCCAGGCGCCTTCCAGCCCTCTGCGGCTACGCTGGGGAAGCCGCGCGATTCGAGCAGCGCGCGCACCTTGGCACCCAGCTCCATCTGCTCTTCACGCACCTTGGCAAAGCCGTAGGCGCGCGTCTCGGTCATCACCTCGGACAGGCGCACCAGCGCATCGGTGGGCATGGTGGTGTGGTAGGCGTGCTGGCCCTTTTCGTAGCCCTCGGCGATCTGCATCCACTTCTTGAGGTCGCACGAGAAGCTGCTGCTCGTGGTGCCTTCGATGGCCTCGCGCGCTCGTTCACTCAGCATCACCATGGCGCAGCAGGGCGAGCCGCTCCAGCCCTTTTGCGGCGCGCTGATGAGCACGTCCACGCCGGTGGCCTGCATGTCCACCCACATCGCACCCGAGGCAATGCAGTCGAGCACAAACAGCGCACCCACCTCATGGGCAGCGGCCGTCAGCGTGCGGATGTAGTCGTCCGACAGGATGATGCCGCTGGCCGTCTCCACGTGCGGCGCGAACACCACCTTGGGTTTTTCGGCACGGATGGTGGCCGCCACCTCCCCGGCCGGGCACGGTGCCCAGGGTGCCTGCGGGCCATCGCCCTGGCGGCGCGCCTTGCACACCACCGCGCCGCCGCCCAGGCCGGTGTCGGCATCAAAAATCTGGCTCCAGCGGTAGCTGAACCAGCCGTTGCGCACGATGAGCACCTTCTGCTTGTTGGCAAACTGGCGCGCCACGGCCTCCATGCCAAAGGTGCCGCTGCCGGGCACCAGCACGGCGGTGTGGGCGTGGTAGACCTCTTTCAGCGTCGCCAGGATGCCCTGCATCACGCCGGTGAAGCGCTTGGACATGTGGTTGAGCGCGCGGTCGGTGTAGACCACCGAGAATTCGAGCAGGCCATCGGGGTCGATATCGGGCAAAAGGCCGGGCATGGGCAGTCTCTCCGTTGAACAAATCAGCGGGCCAGCTTATCACCACGTATCGATGAAACGGTGCCCCTGCGGCGCCACCTGCGCCGACGCCAGCCCCCGCGCCAGCCACGCGCGCGTGTCGGCCGGGTCGATCACCGCATCGATCTCCAGCGTGGCCGCCATGTGCATCGCCTCCCCATTGGCGTACGACTTGGCGAGCAGCTTGGCAAACAGCGCGTCGCGCTCGGCGCCCTCGGGCAGCGCCTCCAGCTCCTTGCGAAAGCCCAGGCGCACGGCGCCTTCGAGCCCCATGGCGCCGAACTCGCCCGTGGGCCACGCCACGGTGAACACGGGCGCATGGAAGCCCCCGGCCGTCATGCCCATGGCGCCCAGGCCGTAGCCCTTGCGCAGCACGACACTGAAGGTGGGCACGCGCAGGCTGGCGGCGGTGACGAACAGGCGGCTTACGTGGCGCACCTGGGCCGTGGCTTCGACCTCGGGGCCGACCATGAAGCCGGGCGTATCCACCAGGCTCACGATGGGCAGGCCATGCGCGTTGCACAGCTGCATAAAGCGCGCGCCCTTGTCGGCCGCGTCGGCGTCGATGGCACCGCCCAGGTGCTGCGGGTTGTTGGCCAGCAGGCCGACGGGGCGGCCTTCGATGCGCGCCAGCGCGGTGTGGATGCCGGCGCCGAAGCCGGTGCGCAGCGGCAGCAGACTGGCGTCGTCCACCAGGCCGGCCATCGCCGTGCGGGTGTCGTACACGCGCAGGCGGTTCTCTGGCACCACGGCGCGCAGCAGGCGCTGGTCCGGTGCGGACCACTCTGGTGTGCGGCCCTGGAAGAACGAAAGGTAGTGGCGCGCGGCCTGCACCGCCCCGGCCTCGTCATCGACCAGCACGTCGATCACGCCATTGGCATGCTGCACGCGGCTGGGGCCAATCTGCTCGGGCTTGAAGACGCCCAGGCCACCGCCTTCGATCATGGCCGGGCCGCCCATGCCGATGTTGCTGCCGCGTGTGGCGATGATCACGTCGCTGCAGCCCAGCAGCGCCGCGTTGCCCGCAAAGCAGCGCCCCGCAGCGATGCCGATCACCGGCACCTGGCCCGAGAGCGCAGCGTAGCTGGCGAAAGTGTGCACGTGCAACCCGGCCACGATGGGCATGTCGGTATCGCCCGGGCGGCCGCCGCCGCCCTCGGCAAATAGCACCACGGGCAGCTTCTGCGCGAGGGCAATACCGAGCATGCGGTCGGTCTTGGCGTGGTTGCGTGCGCCCTGGGTGCCCGCGAGCACGGTGGCGTCGTAGGACATGACCACGGCGCGGGATTTCTCGTCGCCAAACAGTGCGCCGTTGATGCCGCCAATGCCCGTGACCATGCCGTCGGCGGGCGTGTTGGCAATCAGGTCCTCCTTGCTGCGGCGGCGTGCCTGCGCGGCGATGGCCAGGGCGCCGTATTCGATGAAGCTGCCGTTGTCGCACAGGTCGGCAATGTTCTCGCGCGCCGTGCGGCCGCCTTGCGCGTGGCGCTTGGCAATCGCTTCGGGGCGCGCGGCGTCGAACGTGAAGGCGTGGCGGTCGATCACGCGCTGCAGATCGGCGCGGATGTGGTCCGGGTCGTTCGCAGCGCTGCCCTGCACCTCCACACCGGCTGCATCGTCCATCGCATCCAGCACCAGCAGTGGCTGCCCCTGCGCGACGTAGCCACCGGCCACGGCCAGCAGCGCGCCCACGCGGCCTGCGTGCGGGGTCAGCAGCACATGCTCCATCTTCATGGCTTCGAGCACGGCCAGCTCGGCACCGGCAGCGACCACATCGCCCTCGGCCACGCTGAGCTGCACCACGCGCGCGGGCATGGGGGCCAGCACGGCGCCTGCGGGTGGTGGGGCTGAAGAATTTAAGGTTTTTTGGCCTTCTCCGCGCTCTGCATATGCCTCAATAGCTACATTTTTAATAGCACCCAACAATTGAGACAGCACCGACTCCAGCCAGCGCGTGTGCACCTGCTGGCTTTCCATCTCGGGCCGCGCGGCCAGCGCCTGCAGCAGCGCGAGGTTGGTGGCCACACCGTCTATGCGGCACTCGGCCAGTGCGCGCTGCGAGCGGCGCAGTGCGTCGGCAAAGCGCGGGCTGCGCGTGTGCACGATGAGCTTGGCCAGCAGCGTGTCGTAGTGCGGTGATGGCGTGGCGCCCGCTGCGCCGTGCGTGTCCACGCGCACGCCGGGGCCTGCGGGCAGGTCAAAGCGGCGGAGCGTGCCACTGCCAGGGGTGGCGTTGCCTTGCGCGTCCAGCGTTTCGGCATTGATGCGCCACTGCACGGCAAAGCCTTGCACTGCAGGCGGTGCGGCAGGGTCGAGACCGATGTCCTGCAGCCTGCGGCCCGCCGCCAGCGCGATCTGCGCCTGCACCAGGTCCACACCGGTGACTTCTTCGGTGATGGTGTGCTCCACCTGCAGGCGTGGGTTGCATTCGATGAACACAAACGGCAGGTCGTTCGATGCCAGGTCCACCAGAAACTCGAAGGTGCCCAGGCCCTGATAGTCCACGGCGCGCGCCATGGACAGCGCGGCCGTGGTGATGCGCTCGCGCAATGCGCCCGGCAGCGAGGGGCTGGGTGCGATCTCCACCACCTTCTGAAAGCGCCGCTGCAGCGTGCATTCGCGCTCGCCCAGGGCGATCACCGCGCGCCCGTCACCCAGCACTTGCACCTCGATGTGGCGGGCGTTGCCCATCAGGCGCTCCACGTACACGCCGTCCACACCAAAGGCGGCCTGCGCCTCGCTGCGGCAGCGCGCGTAGGCAGCGGGCACGTCATCGGCCGACGCCACCGCGCGCATGCCGCGCCCGCCGCCGCCCCCGATGGCCTTGATCACGATGCCGGCATGGGCGTGCTGCGCGAAGAATGCCTGCGCCTCTTCCAGAGTCACCGCCGCCTGCGTGCCGGGCATGAGCGGCACGCCCTGCTGCTGCGCCAGCGCACGGGCCTGCGCCTTGTCGCCGAACAGCGCCAGCTGCGCGGGCGTGGGGCCAATGAAGCGCAGCCCGGCCTCTGCACAGGCCCGGGCAAAGTCAGCGCGCTCGCTCAAAAAGCCATAGCCTGGGTGCACGGCATCGCAGCCCTGCGCCTGGGCGATGGCAACGAGGCGCGCGCCGTCCAGGTACGCGGCCGGGCCGGTGGCGCCCAGCGCTACGGCCGCACTGGCCGCCTGCACATGGGGGCTGGCGGCGTCGTCATCGGCATAGACGGCCACGCTGGCAACGCCCAGGTCGTGCAGGGCGCGCACGGTGCGCAGTGCGATTTCGCCCCGATTGGCAACCAGCACTTTGGTGAACAGAACAGAAGATGGCATAGGGAAGTCGCTCTATTTTTTATAGCTACCAGCGCATATTCATCAGGCGCTAGCGACCAATTTTTCATTCAATCAAGCAATATCACGCAGCAGGCGGCGCAGCACCTTGCCCGCGCCCGTAGCGGGCAGCGCGTCGATGAAACGCACCTCGCGCGGGGCCTTGTAGGGCGCCATGTTCTCGCGGCACCAGGCCACCAGGGCGGCGGCATCCAAATCCTGGCCGGGTTTCTTGACGATGAAGGCGCGCGCCACCTCGCCCTTTTCCGCATCGGGCACGCCGATCACGGCGGCCTGGGCCACGGCGGGGTGCTTGATGAGCAGGGTCTCGACCTCTTCGGGGAACACGCTGTAGCCCGAGACCTTGATCATTTCCTTGAAACGGCCGATGAAGGTGAGGTAGCCGTCCGCATCGATCTTGCCCATGTCACCGGTGTAGACCCAGCCATCCCGCAGCGTCTTGGCCGTGGCCTCGGGCTTGTTCCAGTAGCCCTTGAAGTTGCCGGGGCCGTGGATGGTGATCTCGCCCACCTCGCCCGTGGGCAGCGGCGCGCCGGTATCGGGATCCACGATGCGGATCGTATTGCCCGGCACGGGCTGGCCCTGGGTGCCCCAGCGGATGGCGTCCACCGGCATGGCAGTGTCCACGGTGTGGGTTTCAGAGAGGCCATAGGCCGCCTCGTGCGCAATGCAATTCGGCGCGAACTGCTGCCACTGCTGGGCCAGCGCCTCGGTGAAGGTGATGCCAAAGCTGGTGACCGGGTTGCGGCGCAGCGCGCTCCAGTCCATGTCGCGTGCTCCGGGCACCTGCATCAGGGCGCCGTTCATGGGCGCGATGCTGTACCACCAGGTCACGCGGTGGCGCTCCAGCGCCTGGGCCACGCCCAGCGGGTCAAAACGGTACAGCAGCACGGCCGTGGCGCCGGTGTAAACCGGCAGGTTCACGCCCATCACCATGCCGGCGATGTGGTACAGAGGGGCCACGGCGAGCAGCGTTTCGTGCGGCGTCATGCCGTTGCAGTCGGCCGAGGCGGCGGTCTTGAAGGTGGCGTTGCCGTAGCTCAGCATCGCGCCCTTGGGCAGTCCGGTGGTGCCCGAGGTGTAGGTCATGAGCGAGATGTCATCCATCGACAGCGCCACGGGCGCAGGCCGCGCACCGGTGCGGGTGGCGGCCAGAAAATCTTCGCAGCCCGCAGGCACCGAGCCCATGGCGGTGCGCATGTTCAGCAGTTCGGCGGGCACGTCGATGCTGGGCGTGCCGTCTGGCAGCAGCTCGGCATAGCGCACCACAAACACGTGCTGCAGTGCCGTCTTGGCGCGCACCTTGTCCACCACGGGCAGCAGCACATCGGCCGCGACGATCACGCGCGTCTGCAGGTCGGTGAGCTGGTACTCCAGCTCGTGCTCCTTGTTCAGCGGCCCGCAGGGGCAGACGATGGCGCCGATCTTCTGGATGCCGTAGTGCGCCATCACGTACTGCGGGCAGTTGTTCATGAACAGCGCGACGGGCTCGCCCTTGGCCACACCCAGCGCCTGCAGGCGCGCGGCAAATGCATCACTGGCCGCATCAAGCTGCGCCCAGGTGAGGGGCTGGCCGTACCAGAGGTAGGCGATGCGGTCGGGCGTTTCGCGCGCGTGGCGGCGCAGGTGTTCGTGCAGCGGCAGCTGCGGTGCGGCAGAAGGCATGGCGTTGTCTCCGAGGTGTCTGGAATCGCTGGTTCTTGGGGTTTTTGCTAGGTGCTTGCACCGGCCAGCGTCTTGCCAATATATACCGCTCGGTAGAACAATGCTACCCATGGGTATAACCTCAACGTCACGCAAAGGACACCGATGAACCAGCAGCCCCCCGTGCAGGCCAGCGGCCGCCAGAAGGCCGCCACGGCCGGGTCGGACGAGAAGCGCGAGCGCATCCTGCGTGCGGCCGAGGCGCTGTTCGATGCGCAGGGCTACGCCAACACCACCATCGAGCAGATCGTGCAGCAGCTGGGCGTGACCAAGCCCTTCGTGTACTACTACTTCCGCAACAAGCAGGAGATCTTCGAGACGCTGTCCTGGGCGCCTGCTGTGGCTTGCTTCACTGCGATGGACTTTGCGGCGGACGATGACCGGCCTGCGCATGTGAAGGTGACGGAGGGCATCGAGCGGCTGATCCGCGCCACGCTGGAGCACCACCCCTCAGCCTTCTTCCCCTACCGCGAGCCGCAGGTGTACCGGCCCGAGTACCTGGCGGCCCAGAAGGATTTGGCGAACCACTTCTACGACCGGCTGTGCGCGCTGCTCGAACAGGGCCGCGACGACGGCATGTTCGAGTTCAACGACACCAAGATCACCGCCCTGGCCGCCTGCAGCCTGCCCGGCTTTCTCTACAACTGGTACCGCCCTGACGGCCGCCTGTCGCAAGACGAGGTGGCGCAGGAGCTGGCGCAGCTGGCCTGGCGTGTGCTGGGGCTGCGGCGAACCCGCAAGCGCAACCCAGCCTGACGCGCACCGCAGCACCCCGACACCCAGCACAACAACCACCGGAGACAAAATCCATGAAAACCGTGTTCCTCACCCCCCTGGCCGCCGCGGCGGCCCTGCTGATCGGCACGGCCGCCAGCGCGCAGGAGACCTTCAAGGTCGCCTACATCGACCCGCTGTCGGGCCCGTTTGCCAACGTGGGCGAGCTGATGCTCACGCACACGCAGTACGCCATCGAGGACATCAACGCCAAGGGCGGCGTGCTCAAGGGCACCAAGCTGCAGCTGCTGCAGTTCGACAGCAAGCTCTCGGCGCAGGAGAGCCAGAGCGCGCTGCAGGCCGCCATCGACCAGGGCGCCAAGGCCATCGTGACGGGCGGCTCGGGTTCGTCCGTGGTCACGGCGCTGGTGCAGGCAGCGGCACGCCACAACCAGCGCAACCCGGGCAAGGAAATTCTGGTGCTGAACCACTCCTCCATCGACCCCGAGCTGACGGGCAAGGCCTGCAACTTCTGGCACTTCCAGTTCGAGGCCAACACGGCCATGAAAATGAAGGCCATTGCCAACTACATCAAGAAGCAGCCGGACATCAAGAAGGTGTACCTGCTGAACCAGGACTACGCGCATGGCAAACAGTGGGCGCACTACGGCCGCGAGATGGTGGGCCTGGCACGGCCGGACATCCAGTTTGTGGGCGAGGCCCTGCACCCCATCGGCCGCGTGAAGGACTTTGCGCCCTACCTCGCCAAGGTCAAGAGCACGGAGGCCGATTCGGTCATCACCGGCAACTGGGGGCAGGACATGACGCTGCTGCTCAAGGCGGCGGGCGATGCGGGCTACAACCTGCGCTACTTCAACCACAGTGCAGGCTCCATCCCCGGCACGGTGCTGGCGGTGTCACAGGCCAAGCAGGGCCAGCTCACCTGGGTGGCCGAATGGCACCCCGGCCAGGCCGACACCCCCAAGGTGGACGCGCTGGCCAAAACCTACAAGGCCAAGACGGGCAAGGACTTCCTCGCGCCGCGCATCGAGATGACGCCCCGCTTCCTCGCCGCAGCTATCAACAAGGCCCAGTCCACCGACCCGGTGAAGGTGGCGCGCGCCCTGGAAGATCTGACACTCGACTCGGTGGTGGGCCCGGTGCGCATGCGAGGCGAAGACCACCAGTTGCTGCTGCCCCAGGTGGTCAACACCATCGCGCCGGTGGACGGTAAGGCCGTGAAGGTGGGCTGGGAAGGCACGAACTATGGCTTTCGCACCGATGCGGCCTACACCGGCAATGAAATAGCCCAAGGCACCGAGTGCAAGATGACGCGGCCTTGATGCCACGGCGCCGAAGGGCGCCGAAATCCCCACAGCGGCAACCGCCACAGGCCGCCGCTACCATGGCCGGTCATTGCATTCATTGACCCGACCCACAAGGACCGCGCCCATGCCCGACTTTCGCAGCGACACCGTCACCCAGCCCACGCCCGCCATGCGCGAGGCCATGTTCAAGGCGCCGCTGGGCGACGATGTGTTTGCCGACGACCCTTCAGTGAACGCACTGCAGGACCATGCGGCCGAGCTGTTGGGCTTCGAGGCAGCGTTGTTCGCCCCCTCGGGCACGCAGACCAATCTGATCGCGCTGTGGGGCCACTGCCAACGTGGCGATGAAGCCATCGTGGGCCAGAGCTGGCACACCTACCGCTGGGAGGCGGGCGGCATGGCGGTGCTGGGCTCCATCCAGCCCCAGCCGGTCGAGACGCAGCCCGACGGCACCTTGCGCGTGGCCGACATCGCGGCCGCCATCAAGCCCGACGACCCGCACTTTGCCCGCACCCGCCTGGTGGTGCTGGAGAACACCACCGGCGGCCAGGTGCTGCCGCCCGCCTACATCGCCGATGTGGCGCAGCTGGCGCGCAGCCGGGGGCTGGCGATGCACCTGGACGGCGCACGCATGTTCAACGCGGCCACAGCCAATGCCGCGCGCAACGGCACCGATGTGTATGCGGAAGCGCGCGCGCTGTGCAGCCACTTTGATTCCGCGTCGCTGTGCCTGAGCAAGGGCCTGGGCGCGCCCGTGGGCTCGCTGGTGTTGGGCTCGCGGGACTTCATCCGGCAGGCGCGGCGTACGCGCAAGATTCTGGGCGGCGGCATGCGCCAGGCCGGGGTGCTGGCTGCCGCAGGCAGCTACGCGCTGCAACATCACGTGCGACGCCTCGCCGATGACCACGCCAACCTGGACCGGTTGGCGCAGGGCCTGGCCGAAGCCAACCGCAGCCATCCCGTGCTGAAAGACAAGATCACCGTGCTGCCGTGGCAGACCAACATCCTCTTCACCGACCTGCACGCAGAGGTGGCCCCGGCCTTCACCGCGTGGCTGGCGCAGCACGGCGTGCGTGTGACCAGCAGCCTCTATGGTGGAGCGACCCGGCTGCGTTGGGTGACCCACCTGGATGTGAGCGAGGCGGATGTGACCGCTGCGCTGGACTGTGTGGCGCGCTTCACGGGTCACTGAGCGGTCGGCCGGTCCTCTCCTGCAGAAGGCTGAAGCAGTTCACCCACGGCA
This sequence comes from Acidovorax sp. GW101-3H11, assembly GCF_001633105.1. Lineage (GTDB taxonomy): Bacteria > Pseudomonadota > Gammaproteobacteria > Burkholderiales > Burkholderiaceae_C > Acidovorax. The sequence goes on along the minus strand of NZ_LUKZ01000002.1, from coordinate 57,925 downwards.
GCACAAGCACGGCCGAGGCCAGCGGCCGCCGCGCAAGGGCCGCCCCGCCGCGCTGGCGGCGTCCCCCTTCCCGCACGGCGCAGCCGCGCGAGAGAAGGGGGAAGGCGCGAAGCGCCTCAGGGGGTTGTCCTCTATCCGCGCCCACCGAAGATGCCGGTGCCCACACGCACCAGCGTGCTGCCCGCCTGGATCGCGGCCTCCAGATCGGCCGTCATGCCCAGGGACAGGGTGTCGAACTGTGCCAGGCCCGGTTCCTTCAGCGCGGAAATTTGGTCAAAAAGTGCCTTTGCGCGCATGTGCATTGCCAGTTGCGCTTCAAACTCAGGAGCATGGTCGGGGATGGCCATGAGCCCCCGCACCACCAGGCGTGGCAGTTTTGCGACAGCCCGCACCAACTCCAGCGCCTCGGCGGGCGCCACGCCCGACTTGGTGGGGCCGCCGTCGATATTGACCTGGATACATATATGTAACGGTGGCAGCAGCTCAGGGCGCTGGGCCGACAGGCGTTCGGCGATCTTGAGGCGGTCCACCGTGTGCACCCAGTCAAAGTGCTCGGCCACGGGGCGGGTCTTGTTGCTCTGGATGGGGCCGATGCAGTGCCACTGCAGCGCTGCGCCGGGCAAGGCGGCGCGCACAGCGGCGATCTTGTCCACGCCTTCCTGGATGTAGTTTTCGCCAAAGGCACGCTGGCCAGCGGCCACCGCCTCCAGCACCGCGTCGGCACCAAAGGTCTTGGAAACGGCCAGCAGGCCGACGCTGGCCGGATCGCGCCCGGCGGCCCGGCACGCCTGGGCGATCCGGTCCATAACCTGTTGGAGGTTGTTAGCAATCGTGGTCATAATGTTTGGCAAGCGTACCAAACGATAGAGGGACTCCGTGGACATCACCCAACTGCTCGCGTTCAGCGTCAAGAACAAGGCCTCCGACCTGCACCTCTCCGCCGGTCTGCCGCCCATGATCCGGGTCCACGGCGACGTGCGGCGCATCAATGTGGATGCGCTGGAACACAAGACGGTGCACGCCATGGTGTACGACATCATGAGCGACTCGCAGCGCAAGACGTACGAAGAATTCCTGGAGGTGGACTTCTCGTTCGAGATCGAAGGCCTGGCCCGTTTCCGCGTCAACGCCTTCAACCAGAACCGGGGCGCGGCCGCCGTGTTCCGGACGATTCCCAGCAAGATCCTGACGCTGGAGCAGCTCAACGCCCCCAAGATCTTTGGCGACCTGGCCCTCAAGCCACGGGGCCTGGTGCTGGTGACCGGCCCTACGGGCTCGGGCAAGTCCACCACGCTGGCGGCGATGGTCAACTACCTCAACGAGTCCGAATACGGCCACATCCTCACGGTGGAGGACCCGATCGAATTCGTGCACGAGTCCAAGAAGTGCCTGATCAACCAGCGCGAAGTGGGGCCGATGACGCTGTCGTTCGCGGCCGCGCTGAAGTCCGCACTGCGCGAAGACCCGGACGCCATCCTGGTGGGTGAAATGCGCGACCTCGAAACCATCCGCCTGGCCATGACGGCCGCAGAAACGGGCCACTTGGTCTTCGGCACGCTGCACACGTCCAGCGCCGCCAAGACCATCGACCGGATCATTGACGTGTTCCCCGCCGAAGAAAAGGAAATGGTGCGCGCGATGTTGTCCGAATCGCTGCAGGCCGTGATCTCGCAGACGCTGTGCAAGACCAAGGACGGCTCGGGCCGTGTGGCAGCGCACGAAATCATGCTGGGCACCAGCGCCATCCGCAACCTGATCCGCGAGGCCAAGGTGGCGCAGATGTACTCCACCATCCAGACCAGCAACAGCGTGGGCATGCAGACGCTGGACCAGAACCTGACCGACCTTGTCCGGCGCAACGTGATCAGCCCGGCCGAGGCGCGCGCCAAGGCCAAGATCCCCGAGAATTTCCCTGGCTGATCCGCGCCCATCCATGTACTTTGCAGCCCCACCAACGGCCGCATACCGGAGCACCGTATGAAAGGCATTCTGAGCCTTCTGAAAATGAAAACCCGCAGCGGCAAGACGGGGGACGACAACACGGATTCCGTGCTGTTCTCCACCGCGTTTGCGGGCCAGGGCGTGGACGATTCGATGCTGGTGCCCTGGGAGGCCCGCGCCGTCGAAGTGGGCGCCAAGCGCCTGCCCACCAGCCGGGGCGGCAAGCTGCTGCAGGGCCTGTGGGCCAAAGACAAGTACATGGCGCACCTGGACAAGGACGCCGTGGAGCGCATGGAGCGCTTTTTCGAGTTTGCGGCCATCCCGTCCAACCGCGACGTGATCCGCCAGGACGAGTACGGCAACTTCATGGTGGTGCTGCTCACCGGCACCATTGCAGTGGACCGGGTTCAGCCCTGGGGCGAGCAGCTGCGCCTTGCCGAGACGCGGCCCGGCGACATCCTGGGCGAGATGTCGCTGCTGGACAGCGGCATCCGCTTTTCGGCCTGCACCACACTCACCGACTGCGAGATCGCCGTGCTCTCCGCCGAGGCCATGGACGACATGATGAGCAAGGACCCGCAGCTCGCCGCCAGCCTGATTGCGCTGCTGGCCCGCAAGCTGTCGCTGCGCCTGCGCGTCGTGAGTGCCCGCCTGAGCGACAACCAGAAGTGATGCAGGTGATGCAGCAACCCAAGACCCAGACCCATGAGCGTCCGACAGACGACGACCACCCCCGGGAGAAATTCTGATGGAACGCGATCAGGCCAGTAAATTCATCAACGACCTGCTCAAGCTGATGGTCAGCCGCAATGGCAGCGACTTGTTCATCACGGCGGAGTTTCCCCCGGCCATCAAGGTCGATGGCAAGGTGACCAAGGTGTCGCCCCAGCCGCTCACGCCCACCCACACGCTTACGCTGGCGCGTGCTGTGATGAGCGACAAGCAGGTGGCAGACTTCGAACGCACCAAGGAGTGCAATTTCGCGATCTCGCCCGCCGGCATCGGCCGCTTCCGCGTCAACGCCTTTGTCCAGCAAGGCCGGGTCGGCATGGTGCTGCGGACGATCCCGCTCACGCTGCCCACCATTGACGGCCTGGGCGTGCCGCAGGTGCTCAAGGAAGTGACGATGACCAAGCGCGGTCTGTGCATCCTGGTGGGTGCCACGGGCTCGGGCAAGTCCACCACGCTGGCCGCCATGGTGGACTGGCGCAACGAGAACTCGTTCGGCCACATCATCACGGTAGAAGACCCGGTGGAGTTTGTGCACCCGCACAAGAACTGCGTGGTCACGCAACGCGAAGTGGGTTTGGACACCGACAGCTGGGAAGCCGCCCTGAAGAACACGCTGCGCCAGGCACCCGATGTGATCCTGATGGGCGAAATCCGCGACCGCGAGACCATGGAACACGCCGTGGCCTTCGCGGAAACCGGCCACTTGTGCCTGGCCACACTGCACGCCAACAGCGCCAACCAGGCGCTGGACCGGATCATCAACTTCTTCCCCGAAGAGCGCCGCCCGCAGCTCTTGATGGACCTGTCGCTCAACCTGCGCGCCATGGTGTCGCAGCGCCTGATCCCCAAGCAGGATGGCAAGGGCCGCGCGGCTGCGGTGGAGATCATGCTCAACACACCCCTGATCTCGGACCTGGTCTTCAAGGGCGATGTCCACGAGATCAAGGAGATCATGAAAAAGAGCCGCAACCTGGGCATGCAGACTTTCGACCAGGCGCTGTTCGACCTGTACGAGGCCAATGTGATCAGCTACGAAGACGCGCTGCGCAACGCCGACTCGCTCAACGACCTGCGCCTGCAGATCAAGCTCAACAGCCAGCGCGCCAAGTCGCCCGACCTGGCCCAGGGCACCGAGCACTTCGCGATTGTCTGACCGGGGCTGCCCGACTCTCAGGCCCCGTCGCCCCTGCTTCACCCCCTTTTCGCCCGCCCTCTTGGGCGGGTTTTCATTTCCACGAACCCGTTAACCCTTCTCCGCTACCGCCATGCCAAGCACCAATCCCCGCACCTACGACGCCACCCCATCCCGCAAGGTCGCCTTCCTGGGCCTGGGGGTGATGGGCTACCCCATGGCCGGACACCTCGCCCTGGCCGGGCATGAAGTGACGGTGTACAACCGCACCGCTACCAAATCAGTAGCATGGTGCGCAGAATACGCGGGCGCAAAGGCCCCAAAACATGCCACAACGCCGCGCGAGGCGGCTGCGGGCGCCGACATCGTGTTCTGTTGCGTGGGCAACGACAACGACCTGCGCTCGGTGACCCTGGGGGCCGATGGTGCATTTGCGGGCATGCAGCCCGGCGCCATTTTTGTGGACCACACCACGGCCTCGGCCGAAGTGGCGCGCGAGCTGTATGCGGCCGCCAAGGCCCTGGGCCTGCAGTTCGTCGATGCGCCCGTCTCGGGCGGCCAGGCGGGTGCGCAGAACGGCCAGCTCACGGTGATGTGTGGTGGCGATGCCGCCGCTTTTGACGCAGCCCAGCCCGTGGCCACGGCGTTTTCGCGCGCCTTCACGCTGCTGGGCGAGAGCGGCTCGGGCCAGCTGGCCAAGATGGTCAACCAGATCTGCATTGCCGGGCTGGTGCAGGGCCTGTCCGAAGCCGTGGCCTTTGGCCAGAACGCGGGGCTGGACATGAAACAGGTGCTGGACGTGATCGGCAAGGGCGCCGCCCAGAGCTGGCAGATGGACAACCGGGGCAAGACCATGGTGGACGGCAAGTTCGACTTCGGCTTTGCCGTGGACTGGATGCGCAAAGACCTGGGCCTGGTGCTCGACGAGGCCAAGCGCAACGGCTCGCGCGTGCCGGTGACGGCGCTGGTGGACCAGTTCTATGCCGATGTGCAGCAGATGGGCGGCAACCGCTGGGATACCTCCAGCCTGATCAAGCGGTTGAAGTAGGAAGCCCCCCTGAGGCGCTTCGCGCCATCCCCCCAAGGGGGGACGCCCCCGGCGCACGCAAGCGAAGCGCCGCCTACGCGGCTTGGCGGCCCTTGCGCGGGGGCACTGGCACTGGCCGCGCCAGTTTCACACGCTGCGTGCTGTGCGCACAGAGCCCAACAAAAAAGTCCCGGGCCACGCGACGCGGCTCGGGACTTTGACCCTGGCATCAGGTGCCAGATGCAGTCGCCCTCAGCCTCCAGCAGGCTGGGTGTCCGTCGTCACCGGCGCGGGCTGGGGCGCGATGCGGCGCAGCTCTTCTTCCGACACGATCTCGAACACACGCACCACCTTGCGCACATCGCTCACGCCGCGGGCGATCTCGGTGGCGCGGTTGGCTTCGCGCTGCGACACGCGGCCCATCAGGTACACGATGTTGCGCTCGGTCACCACCTTGAAGGAGTTGGCCGAGATGTCCTGGGCGTCCACCAGGCTGGCGCGCACCTTGCCGGTGATGAAGGTGTCGTTGGAGCGCTGGCCCAGCGTGGTGTTCGGCATCACGGCCAGGTCGTTCACCACCGAACGGGTGTTCTCCACCTGCGAGACGATCTGCTCCACGGTCTGGCGGTCCTGGGCATTGGGCACCTCGCCGGTCAGCAGTGCCTGGCGGTTGTAGCTGGTCACGTTGACGTGGACGCGGTCGCCCAGGGTCTCGCGGATGCGGTTGGCCGCACGCAGCTCGATGCCCTCGTCTTCGATCTGGGTGCCGGTGGTGCGGCGGTCCACGGCCATCACGCCGCCCACCACGGCCCCCCCCACGATCAACGGGGCGCAGGCCGACAGGCCGGCGGCCAGCGCAGCGGCGGCCAGCACCGTGCACACGGTGCGGCGGGTACGGGTCAGGGTTGGGTTGTTCATCACGGAATCTCCTGTTCACCAAGTAACTGGGCATCCACGCCGTCGCACAGGCAGTGCAGCGCCAGGGCATGGACTTCACGCACGCGCGCTGCGCGGTCGTGGGGCACGCTGATCAGCACATCGGTCTCGCGCAGCAGGGCGGCCAGCTTGCCGCCGGTGCGGCCGGTCAGCACCACCACGGTCATGTCGCGCTCGTGGGCGGCTTCGGTGGCGGCCAGCAGGTTGGCGTCGTTGCCGGTGACCGACAGGGCCAGCAGCACATCGCCCGCCTGGCCCAGCGCCCGCACCTGGCGGGCAAACTGCTGGGCCACATCCTGGCTGGCCGCAGTGGCGGCCGTCAGCAGGGTGCTGTCGGCGGTCAGCGCCAGGGCGGCCAGCTCGGGCCGCTCCCGCTCAAACCCGGCCACACAGAAGGCGGCAAACTGCTGGGCTTCGGCGGCCGAGGGGCCATTGCCACAGGCCAGCACCTTGCCGCCACTGGTCACGCAGGCCAGCACGGCCTGCACGGCGGCAGCGATGGGGTGGCTGAGGGCTTGCGCGGCCTGGTACTTCAGGTCGGCGCTGTCGATGAAATGCTGTTGGATGCGTTGCTCAAGCATGAGGGCCCGATGATACCCGCCGCGTGTTACAGCTTTTGTAGCAAACCGTAGCCACCTGCATGGCTCTGGGGCATAAAACCCTGCGCGGCGGCCGGGCCCGGATGCACGCTACTGCGCATCAAACGCCGCCTGGAGCCACGACACCGAGGCGCCCTGCACCAGCACCACATCAAACCGGCACGGCGGCGGCGATGGCAGGCGCGTGAGGTACTGCCGCGCCGCAAACACGATGCGCTGCTGCTTGGTGGCGCTGATGCTGGCGCCCGCCCCACCAAAGGCCTGGCTGCTGCGGCTGCGCACCTCCACAAACACCAGCGTGCCGTCCCGTGCGCGCATCACCAGGTCAATCTCGCCCCCACCGCGCCCGGGCGTCCGATAATTGCGCACCACCAGCTGCAGGCCCGCCGCCTGCAAGTGGGCCAGGGCCTGGTCTTCGGCGGCATTGCCCCGATCCCGCGTCGTGGCGGCTGGGGTGGTCGCAGCGGCTTGGGCGACCCGGCCTGGTGCGCTGTCTGCTTGTCTTTTTTCAAGGAATTTCATTGAGCGCCTCTTTCGCTTCAGCCCTGGGCGCCGCGCGCGATGCAGCGGCTGCGCAGCATTATCCCGAGGGTGCCCTGTACGTGGTGGCCACGCCCATTGGCAATCTGGCCGACATCACGCTGCGCGCGCTGCATGTGCTGCAGCTGGCCGACACCGTGGCCTGCGAGGACACGCGCCACACCCAGGCCCTGCTGCGCGCTTACGGCATCGACAAAAGCACGGCCCAGCTGCTGGCCGTGCACCAGCACAACGAGGCCGAGGCTGCACAGGCCGTGGTGCAGCGGCTGCAGCAAGGCCAGCGCGTGGCCTATGTGAGCGATGCAGGCACCCCCGGCGTGAGCGACCCCGGCGCCCGCCTGGTGGCGGCCGTGCACGCCGCAGGCCTGCGCGCCCTGCCCCTGCCCGGTGCCAGCAGCATCACCACGGCCCTCAGTGCGGCCGGAGCCGTGGCCCACAGCGCCGAACATGGCGGTTTTGTGTTTGCCGGTTTTCTGCCCGTGAAGAATGCGGAACGCGCCAGCGTGATTGCGCAGCAACTGGCCGCCGAGCCCCGTTGTGTGGTGCTGCTGGAGGCCCCCCACCGCATCGGCGAACTGGCCCAGGCCCTGGCCGTGCTGGGCACGCGGCCCGTGACGCTGGCGCGCGAGCTGACCAAGCAGTTTGAAGAAATCACCACCCAGCCCGCCCAGGCCCTGACCGCCTGGCTGGATGGCTCGCCCCAGCGCTCGCGCGGCGAATTTGTGGTGCTGCTGCACCCCGTGCCCGTGGCGGGCAACGACGGCGAGAGCCTGCGGGTGCTGCGCCTGCTGCTGGCCGAACTACCCCTGAAAAGCGCCGTGCGCCTGGCAGCCGACATCACCGGCGCATCACGCAACGTGCTGTACGACACGGCCCTGGCGTGGAAGCGCGACGGAGCGAACGGCACCGACGCCGACTCCGACGCCGCAGACTGACCCCACCACGGGTGTCGGCGGTGGCAGCGCTAAAAAATCTTGGTCAAAATGGCCGTCTTCGCGCGACCATCATGCCTTGATAGCTATATATTTGATAGCAATCAACCCACCAGCAATCCCACCGCCAAAGCCCCGCCACAGGGGCCTCAGCCCGACACCGCCAGGCCCGCCGCCACCCCACCAAACAGATCACCCTCGACCTGCGGCGTACCCGGGAAGGCGGCCTTCAGCGCCTGCCGCAACGGCCGCAGCGCCGACGAGCCCCCGGTGAGATAAATCGCCTCCAGCCCCTGCCCGGCCAGACCGGCGCTGCGCACACAGTCCTGCGCGCAGGCCACCACCTGCGCCAGCGGCTGTTCCAGAAACTGCGCCAGCCCCTGCGATGTCACTGCGGCCGCCAGGTCGGGCTCGATCCAGTCCAGCGGCATGGGCGCATCAGCGTCCGACAACGAGGCCGCAATCTTGGCCTGCTCCACCGTGTTGGCCAGGCGATGCCCCAGGCGCTCGTTCAGCACCCACATCAGCCGCCCATGCAGGCGCGCGTCGGCATAGTCGGTGCGTAAGTTCTGCGCATCGCGCAAGGCCCGGGGCGCATACAACCACTGGATCAGGTGCCAGGTGGACAGGTCGAAGAACACCCGGCTCGGCACCTCGCGCCCCGTGGGCCCGGTGTGGCGAAAGCCCAGTAGCGGCATGAGCAGGTCCAGGCTCAGGCGGCGGTCAAAGTCCGTGCCGCCGATGTGCACCCCCGTGGTGGCCAGCACATCCGCGCTGCGGTCGGCGCGCGCCATGCGCTCGGGGCCCAGGCGCACCACGGTGAAGTCCGACGTGCCCCCGCCAATGTCCACCACCAGTACCAGCGACTCGTGCGCGATGCGCTGCTCGTAGTCCAGCGCCGCCGCAATGGGCTCAAACTGGAACGACACGTTCTTGAAACCCGCCCCCAGCGCCGCCTGGCGCAGCGCATCTTCGGCCTGCTGGTCGCGCTCGGCATCGCCATCCACAAAATGCACCGGCCGCCCCATCACCACGCGGCCAGGCAGGCCGCCCAGCTCGTCGCGGGCCTTTTGCGCCAGCATGTGCAGGAACAGGCTGATGATGTCCTGGTAGCTCACCATCCTGTTGTGCACGGCGGTTTTGTCCTGCAGCAGCGCGCTGCCCAGCAGGCTCTTGAGCGAACGCATCAGGCGCCCTTCGGTGCCCGCCAAGTACTGCGCCACGGCATCGCGCCCAAAGTGCGTGCTGTGGTCCTCGCCATTGAAGAACAGTGCCGTCGGCAGCGTGTGCGCCGCCCCCTCCAACGCAATCATTCGCGCAGGGCCCGCGCCTTGTCGCACCGCCATGGCGGAATTGGAAGTGCCAAAGTCGATACCGAGGGTGGTGTCGTGCAGAAGGGGCATGGGAAACGTGCGAGAGAGACGGAAAGGAGAACGGGTACGGCGGACCAAGCCGTCCGCCATGCCTGCGCAGCGCAGGCAACACCGGCCCGATGGCAGGCGACACAAGAAAAGAGGCCAGCCCCACCACCGGCACCGTCGTGGCGATGCGTGAAATTGAAAAAGCCCTTGATTCTTTCAAATCAAGGGCTTTTGTTTGGTGGCCTGGGGCGGAATCGAACCACCGACACAAGGATTTTCAATCCTCTGCTCTACCGACTGAGCTACCGGGCCTGAGCCTCAAATTATAGCCAGAAAATTGGAGGCTTTTGGAAGTTTGCAGAAATTAATTGCGTTTGCCCCGGCCCAGGTCCACGCCCAGCTGGCGCAGCTTGCGGTACAGGTGGGTGCGCTCCAGGCCGGTTTTCTCGGCCACGCGGGTCATGGAGCCGCCTTCGCGGGCGAGGTGGAACTCGAAGTAGGCTTTTTCGAAGCCGTCGCGCGCCTCGCGCAGGGGGCGGTCCAGGTCGAAGCCCTGGTGTGCATGGGGGCCGGCGTCCACACCGGCCATGGCGGTTGCAACGGCGGGCAACTGTGAAAAGGTGGGGTCGGCCGGTGCGGCGGCAGGCGCCTGGGCCGCGGCCACGGGGGCAGCCTGGTGGGCGGCGTTGCGGGCCAGGCCCTGCTCCACGGCCTTCAGGAGCTTTTGCAGGGTGATGGGTTTTTCAAGGAACGAGAAGGCCCCGATGCGGGTGGCTTCTACGGCGGTGTCGATGGTGGCGTGGCCGCTCATCATGATCACGGGCATGGTCAGCACGCCTGCGGTGGCCCATTCCTTGAGCAGCGAGACGCCGTCGGTGTCGGGCATCCAGATGTCCAGCAGCACGAGGTCGTAGCTGTTGCCAGCGCGGGCGCTTCGGGCCTGGGTCGCATTTTCTGCGAGGTCTACGCTGTGACCTTCGTCGTTCAGGATTTCCGACAACAGATCACGAATGCCGAGCTCATCATCGACCACCAGAATGTTTGCCATGTGTGTTGAAGCGCCTTGGGGAGAGACTGCGGGGCGGTGTTGTTATCACGCCACCGCTGGTACAGGGGCGAATGATAACGACACTTGAGCGCCGCGCACCACGTCGTTTTCGGTGCGATTGGACAGTTCGATGCGCGCTCCGTGCTCATCTGCGATCTTTTTGACCACTGCCAAACCCAGGCCGGTGCCACGCGGTTTGGTTGTGACATAGGGTTCGAACGCGCGCTGCAGGATGTGCGACGGAAAGCCCCCGCCGCTGTCCGACACGGTGAGCCGCACGCGGCGTGAAGATTCGCTCCAGCGGGTGCTGATGCGCACCGGTGGTACGGGCTCAAGGACCCCAGCGCGGGCCTGTTCGGTGGAGTCCTGGGCGTTCTGCAGCAGGTTGTGTACGACCTGGCGCAATTGCTGCGCATCGCCCGCAATCCAGGGGCAGCGCGGGTCCAGCTCGGCTTCTACGGGGACGGTGGCGTTTTCTTCCCCATACAAATGCAGCACGTCGGCCACCAGGGCATTGAGGTCCAGCGCGTGCAATTCTGCTGCGGGCAGGCGGGCGTAGTCGCGGAACTCGTTGACCAGCCGCTTCATGGCATCGACCTGGTCCACGATGGTCTTGACGGACTTGGCGAGGATGGCCTGTTCAGGCCCGGGCAGCTTGCCCGAGAGCTTCATTTCCAGCCGTTCGGCCGACAGCTGGATGGGGGTCAGGGGGTTCTTGATTTCGTGGGCAAGACGCCGCGCGACCTCGCCCCAGGCCTGCGCGCGCTGGGCAGAAACGATTTCAGAAATGTCGTCAAAAACCAACAGTCGGGCCGAATCGGGCAGTTCCGCGCCCCGCGCGACGAGGCTGGTGGCGTGTTGCCCGGCCCCGCCTGCCGAGGCGTGCAGCTCAAACGGCTGTTGCCAGTGGTCCAAGCCATGACGTTCGTGGTCGCCCAGGAAGGCGTCGAAATGCCGCTGCACGGCGGCGGCAAACTCGGCCAGGCCCGGCACCTCCGACAGCGGACGGCCCTCGAACGCGGCCATGGGCGCGCGCAGGATGCGGGTGGCGCCGGGGTTGGAGGAGTGGATCAGCCCCTGGGCATCGAGCACGATGACCCCGGCCGTGAGGTTGTCCAGGATGGTCTGGAGGTTGGCGCGGGCCGCGTCCACCTCGCCCATGCTCAGCTCCACCGCCTGGCGCGCGTCGGCCAGCTGCTGGGTCATGAGCGCAAACGAGCGCGTGAGGCCGCCCAGCTCGTCCTTGCCCTGCAAGGCGGCTTTGGGGCTGAGGTTGCCTGCAGCCACCTCGCGCACGCCTTCAGCCAGCACCAGCAGGGGCCGCACCAGCTGGTTGCCCAGCAGCACGGCCAGCAGCACAGCGCCAAACACCGCGAGGAACAGGCTCAGCGTGAGCGTGCCCACATACATGCGCCGCAAACCGCCGCGCGCCAATGCGCGCTCCTGGTACTCACGGTTGGCCTCCTGCACCGCGATCGCGTTGGCCACCAGCGCGGGCGGCAAGGGTAGCGTGGCTTGTAAATACCGGGGCTCGACCAGCAGCCCCACGCTGGGGCTGGCCACCAGCGCCAGCACTTTCACGCGCGCATTCTGGGCGGCCGCCGGGTCGGCGATGTCGTCCAGCCCTTCGATCTGTGCCGTGGCGCGCTGCTGGCGCACGGTGCGCAGCAGCGATGCACCCGGCCGCTCGGGGTTGAGGCTGAAGCGCGACTGCCCGGCACTGGCCACGGCCTGGCCTGCGGCGTTCCAGAGCACCACGTCGGTGGCGCCCAGCTGGTCGCGGATGCGCTCCAGCACCAGGCCCGCCGTGGCGTCGGGCACCTGGGCCACCTGGGTGCTGGCGTTGCGGGTTTTGGCTGCCATGTCGGCGGCCAGCGAATCCAGCGACACCCGGGCCAGGCTGACCCCGGCCGAGAGCGCCCCTTCCACCTTCACGTCAAACCAGCTTTCGATCGAGCGCGTGACGAACTGGTAAGACACCACATAGATCAGCAGGCCGGGCATGAGCCCCACCACGGCAAAGATCGCGGCCAGCTTGACCAACAAGCGGCTGCCAAACCGCCCTTTGCGCAGCCGCATGCCCAGCCGCACGGCCACCCAGACCAGCACGCCCAGCAGCAGCAGGGCCACAAACACGTTCACGCCGAACAGCCAGGCGTAGTTGCGCTCGTACAGGGCCCGGTTGTTGGTGGCCAGGGTCAGCAGGAACATCAGCACCATGCCGATGGCCGACATGATGGCCGCCCCCACGCCCACGGCCCAGCGCACGGCGCGGGACTGGCGCGCGGTGGTGTGGGTGGACGGCGGTGCGCCCGCCGGGGTGTCGCCCGTGCTCACCTGGCCTGCTCCGCGCCCAAGCGTTGGCTGCGGGACACCAGCAGGTTCCAGCCCGAGCGCCCTACGGCGCCGATCTGGAAGGGACGGGGCAGCTGGGACATGTCGAGCCGGAAGCGGAAGTTGACCGTGTGCACTGCATCGGACTCGATCACATCGCGTTCTGCAATCTTCCAGCGCGAAAATCGCTGAATGGACGCCATCGCTTCATCGTAACTGTCAAAGTTCTGCCCCAGAACCACCCCCAGGCCGCTGTTGGTAAAGGGCACGGCAGAGATGTTGAGGCGCCAGCGGCGGGTCAGCGGCTGGTAGCTCAGCCGGAAGTAGCGCGTGGTTTCGGCCACCAGGCGGTCGGACCAGTACCAGCGGTCGCGCAGCACCTGCGCGTCGGCCACAAAAAACATCGGGATGCCTTTGTAGAGCGCATCTTCGGCCAGCTCTGGCAGGTCAAACTGAAGGTTGGCCCCGAGGTAGAGGCCGTCTTCGGCGCGCTCCAGGCGCAGCTCGCCCACTTCGGCATTGGCCGCATTGGCAGCCTGAGCGGCGGTGGCGGGGGCGGCCAGGAGCCCGGCCCACAGACACAGCCACAAAACTGCGGCGCAAAACAGCAACCAATGGGCCCCAGCGGGCTCATTACAGCGATTTTTGCAACAGTGCGTAAAAAAATCCGTCGTGGTCACCGATCTGATTGTCCGGGACTGCCCCGCCCTTGTCCGCGTTGCCGGGAATTAAATGGCCCGGCGACGGCTGCAATTGCGCATCGGTGTTGTGTGCAAGAAACGTTTGCACCTGGGCGTCGCCTTCGGCGCGGAACACCGAGCAGGTGCAGTACAGCAGGCGCCCACCGGGGCGCAGCAGGGGCCACAAGGCCTTCAGCAGCTGTGCCTGCAAAGCCGCGAGTTGGGCGATGTCGCTCTCCCGGCGCAGCCAGCGCACATCGGGGTGGCGGCGCACGATGCCGGATGCGGTGCAGGGTGCGTCGAGCAAGATGGCATCGAACAGCGCACCACCACAATGCGCCTGCCACCAGTCCTGCGGGCGTGCAGCGTCGGCCACCAGCACCTGGGCGCTCAGCCCCAGTCGCTGCAGCGTGTCGCCAATGCGGGCGCTGCGGGTGGCATCAATCTCCAGCGCCGTGACATGCATCGGCGCGCCGGGGGCGGCCATTTCCAGCAGGTGCGCGGTTTTGCCGCCGGGGGCGGCGCAGGCGTCCAGCACCCGCAGGGGCTGCGCCAGGTCCAGCCCCTGCAGCAGCAAGGGCGCCGCCATCTGGGCGGCGGCGTCCTGCACCGACGCCCAGCCCTCGGCAAAGCCGGGCAGCGATGGCACGGGCACAGGGTGCTGCAGGGCCAAGCCCGTGCCACCTGCGGGAAAAGCTTCTAAATTGATAGCATTCAACGCTTGCTGGTAGCGCGGTAGCGTGCATTTTTGTTGATTAATCCGCAACGTCATGGGCGCATGGGCGTTGTTGGCCCGCAGGATCTGCTCCCAGTGCTGGGGGTGGTCCTTGCGCAGCCGCTGGATCCACCACGCCGGGTGGTTAAAGCGGGCTACCGGGTCGTTGTCGGTGGCGGCCACCAGTGCGTCGCGTTCCCGCAGAAAGCGGCGCAGGCAGCCGTTGATGAACGACGCCTGGGCCCGCGTGGCGGGATGGTGCTTGGCGGCCTCTACCACCTGGTTGACCAGGGTAAAGGCTTCGTAGGGCGCCTCGTCCGGGTTCCAACCCAGCGCCAGTGCCGTGCACAGCAGGGCATCGGCAGCCGGGGGGGGCGTGCGGGCGGCCAGCTGGCGGCGCAGGGCATCGGCGCGGCCCAGCTGCCGCAGCACCTGGAACAGCAGGGCCTGCACCCCAGGGCGCAGCCCCCCATCAACCGCCGCAAGGGCCGCCGTGCCCGACTGGCCGCTGCGGATGGCCTGCAAGGCCCCCGCCACAGCGGTCAACTGCTGCCACAGCGCTACCGTGCCAGGCGGTGTGGCGCCGGATGGCGTGCCTGGCGCCCCCGCAGGGGCCCCACTGGCACGCGGGCGTGGCGGGCGGGAGGGGTGGTTGCCGCCAGGGCGGCCCGGGCGGGGGTAAGAAGGAGGATTCATCGTGGTCCTGAAAACCGGCTGCGGCGGCCGCGCTACAGCGCGCGCGCCGCCTTGAAGCCAAAGACCCAGGCCAGCAGGCTGGCCGGGAACTGCGCAATGGCCGCGTTGTAGTGCTGCACCGCATCGTTGAACACCTGGATGGCCTGGGTGTTCTGCTGCTGGTGCTCATCCCAGCGGATCTGCCAGATCGACAGGGCCGTGACGGCGGGCTCCACCGCTGCCTCCGGCGCGGGATCCGCGTCTGGCGCCCCGGTGGCGGGTTGCACCACGCCCACAGCGCCCAGCCAGGTGGCCAGCAACACATCGCGCGCTGCCGCCAGGGCCGCCACGGCTTCGGGCTGCAGCGGGCGCGCGCGCGCCACGGCCAGCGAGGCACTCAGCTGGGTGGTGGCCCCTTGCAAAGCCGCCACCTCCTGCTCGCCCGCACCGGCCAGCAGGCGCCCCCGCTGCACGGCGATGGCGGCATCAAACTCGCCCAGCAGCGCCACCAGGCGCACCATGTGGGCGTCGAAGCTGCCAAACGACTGCACCACCGCCGAACGCAGCCGCATCAGGCGGTTGTAGGCCCCGAGGGCCCAGAACAGGAGGACGGCAAAGGCGATCCAGAAAAGGGGCGACGACCACAACATGCGCAGTTGCTGGTGGCGCGGGTTGCACGCGCTCCAGCCCGGGAAAAGGGGTGAGAAAAAGAGAAAGAACCAGGGTGTTCCGGCGTTCCATGAAAAACGCCCCCGGCCTGCCAGGGGACAGGGCGGGAGCGTTTCAGTGACAGCCGGAAGGCTTAGTCGGCCGCTGCGTCGGTTGCGGTGACGCTGCTGCCGTCGGCCTCGGAGGCGTCGGACTGGGCAGCCATTTCAGCCGCTTCGGCTTCGGCGATGGCGCGGCGCTCGGCGTCGTCCATGGCGTCCTTGGCCTTGCGTGCCTGGTGGTAGGCCATGCCGGTACCGGCAGGGATCAGGCGGCCCACGATCACGTTTTCCTTCAGGCCACGCAGCTCGTCGCGCTTGCCCATGATGGCAGCCTCGGTGAGCACGCGGGTCGTTTCCTGGAAGGAAGCGGCCGAGATGAACGAGTCGGTGGACAGCGATGCCTTCGTGATACCCAGCAGCAGGTTGCTGTAGGTAGCGGCGATCTTGCCTTCGGAGTGCAGCGCATCGTTGGTGTTGAGGATCTCGGAACGCTCGACCTGTTCACCAGCGATGTAGTTCGACTCGCCGACGTTCTCGACCACGACGCGGCGCAGCATCTGGCGAACGATCACCTCGATGTGCTTGTCGTTGATCTTCACGCCTTGCAAGCGGTACACGTCCTGCACTTCATCGACGATGTAGCGCGAAAGTTCCTCGATGCCGAGCAAACGCAGGATGTCTTGTGGGTCGGCCGGGCCGTCCACAATCGATTCGCCCTTGTTCACCACCTGGCCTTCGTGCACCAGGATGTTCTTTTCCTTGGGCACGAGTTCTTCGAACACGCGGCCTTCGGGGTCGGTGATCTGCAGGCGGACCTTGCCCTTGGTTTCCTTGCCGAACGACACGGTACCGGTCATTTCGGCCAGCGTGCCCTTGTCCTTCGGCGTACGGGCTTCGAACAGCTCGGCCACGCGGGGCAGACCGCCGGTAATGTCGCGGGTCTTCTGGCCTTCGACCGGGATACGGGCCAGCACTTCGCCGGGGCCCACGTCCTGGCCATCGCGCACCTGGATCAGCGCGCCGACCTGGAAGCCGATGGTCACCGAGTGGTCGGTGCCAGGGATCTTCACTTCGTTGCCTTGGGCATCGATCAGCTTCACCTGGGGACGCACGACCTTGGCAGCGCCACGGCGCTTGGGGTCGATCACCACCAGCGTGGACAGGCCGGTCACTTCATCGACCTGCTTGGCAACGGTGAGGCCTTCTTCGACGTTTTCGAACTTGGTCTGACCGGCGAACTCGGTGATGATGGGGCGCGTCAGCGGATCCCAGTTGGCGAGGATGGTGCCAGCCTTGATGGTCTGGTCGGCCTTCACCGTCAGCGTCGCGCCGTAAGGCACCTTGTGGCGTTCGCGTTCGCGGCCATGCTCGTCCTGGATGATGATTTCACCCGAACGTGCAATCACCACCAGCTCGCCCTTGGTGTTGCTCACGTAGCGCATCGTGGCGTTGAAGCCGATCACGCCGTTGGACTTGGCTTCCACGCTCGATGCGATGGCAGCACGCGAAGCGGCACCACCGATGTGGAACGTACGCATGGTCAGCTGCGTGCCGGGTTCACCGATGGACTGGGCAGCGATCACACCCACGGCTTCGCCGAGGTTGATCAGGCCGCCACGGCCCAGATCGCGGCCATAGCATCGGGCGCACAGGCCGTAGCGGGTTTCGCAGGTCAGCGCAGTGCGCACCTTCACCTCGTCCACACCAGCGGCTTCGAGTTCCTCGATGAGGTCTTCTTCCAGCATCACGCCAGCAGGCACCAGCACCGAGCGGTTTTCGGGGTGCAGCACGTCTTCGGCAGCAGTGCGGCCCAGGATACGGTCGCGCAGCGATTCGATCACTTCACCGCCTTCCACGATGGCGCGCATCAGCGAACCATTGGAAGTGCCGCAATCCTCTTCGGTCACGACCAGGTCCTGCGTCACGTCCACCAGACGGCGCGTCAGGTAGCCGGAGTTGGCGGTCTTCAGCGCCGTATCGGCCAGACCCTTACGGGCACCGTGGGTGGAGATGAAGTACTCCAGCACGTTCAGACCTTCGCGGAAGTTCGCGGTGATAGGCGTCTCGATGATCGAGCCGTCAGGCTTAGCCATCAGACCCCGCATACCGGCCACCTGGCGGATCTGCGCTGCAGAGCCCCGGGCACCCGAGTCGGCCATCATGTAGATGGAGTTGAAGGACTCCTGGTCCACTTCCTTGCCGTGGCGGTCGATGACCTTCTGCTTGGACAGCTGGGCCATCATCACCTTGGACACTTCGTCGCCGGCCTTGCCCCAGATGTCCACCACCTTGTTGTAGCGCTCGCCAGAGGTGACCAGACCGGACACGTACTGCTGTTCGATCTCTTTGACTTCCTTCTCGGAGCGCTCGATGATGCCGGCTTTTTGCGGCGGCACCAGCATGTCGTCGATGGCGATGGAGATACCGGCGCGCGTGGCCAGACGGAAGCCGTTTTGCAGCAGCTTGTCGGCGAACACCACCGTTTCCTTCAGACCGCACTTGCGGAAGGACACGTTGATCAGACGCGAGATTTCCTTCTTCTTGAGCGCCTTGTTCATGTTGGAGAACGGCAGGCCCTTGGGCAGGATCTCGGACAGCAGCGCGCGGCCTACGGTGGTTTCCACCAGCGAGGTCGATGGTTCGAATTCGCCGGTTTCCTTGTTCTTGCTCCACTCGGTCATGCGCACCGTGATCTTGGCGGCCAGCTCGACCTGGCCAGCGTCCAGAGCACGCTGCACTTCACCGGTGTCAGCGAACACCAGGCCTTCACCCTTGCCGTTGATGCGGTCGCGGGTGGCGTAGTACAGACCCAGCACCACGTCCTGCGAAGGCACGATGGAGGGTTCGCCCGATGCGGGGAACAGCACGTTGTTGGAGGCCAGCATCAGCGTGCGAGCTTCCATCTGCGCTTCCACCGACAGGGGAACGTGAACAGCCATCTGGTCACCGTCGAAGTCGGCGTTGAAGGCCGCGCAAACGAGGGGGTGCAGCTGGATGGCCTTGCCTTCAATCAGGATGGGCTCAAAGGCCTGGATGCCCAAACGGTGCAGCGTAGGCGCACGGTTCAGCATCACGGGGTGCTCTTTGATCACCTCTTCCAGGATGTCCCACACCACGGGGGTGCCGGATTCGACTTCCTTCTTGGCGGCCTTGATCGTCGTCGCGATGCCCATGGCTTCGAGGCGCGAGAAGATGAAAGGCTTGAACAGCTCCAGCGCCATCAGCTTGGGCAGACCGCACTGGTGCAGCTTGAGCGTCGGGCCCACGGTAATCACGGAACGACCGGAGTAGTCCACGCGCTTGCCCAGCAAGTTCTGGCGGAAGCGACCGCTCTTACCCTTGATCATGTCGGCCAGCGACTTCAGGGCACGCTTGTTGGCGCCCGTCATGGCCTTGCCACGGCGGCCGTTGTCCAGCAGCGAGTCCACGGCTTCCTGCAGCATCCGCTTTTCGTTGCGGGCGATGATTTCAGGGGCCTTCAGCTCCAGCAGGCGGCGCAGACGCGAGTTGCGGTTGATGACGCGGCGGTACAGGTCGTTCAGGTCGGAGGTCGCAAAGCGGCCGCCGTCCAGCGGCACCAGCGGACGCAGGTCCGGTGGCAGCACGGGCAGCACTTCCAGCACCATCCACTCAGGCTTGATGCCCGACTTCTTGAAGGCTTCCAGCACCTTCAGGCGCTTGGCGTTCTTCTTGACCTTGACTTCGGAGCCGGTCAGGTCACCGCGCAGGCGTTCGATCGACAGGTCGATGTCGATGGATTCCAGCAGGTCCTTGATGCCTTCAGCGCCCATCTTGGCGATGAATTCGTCGCCGTATTCCTTGCGCTTGGCGTCGTAGTCGTCCTCGGACATGATGCTGAACTTCTTCAGCGGCGTCATGCCGGGGTCGGTCACCACGTAGGCTTCAAAGTACAGCACGCGTTCGATGTCGCGCAGCGTCATGTCGAGCACCAGGCCCAGACGCGATGGCAGCGACTTCAGGAACCAGATGTGGGCGCAGGGCGCGGCCAGATCGATGTGACCCATGCGCTCGCGGCGCACCTTGGTCTGCGTGACTTCAACGCCGCACTTCTCGCAGATCACACCACGGTGCTTGAGGCGCTTGTACTTGCCGCACAGGCACTCGTAGTCCTTGATGGGGCCGAAGATCTTGGCGCAGAACAGGCCGTCGCGCTCGGGCTTGAACGTGCGGTAGTTGATGGTCTCGGGCTTCTTCACTTCGCCGAAAGACCACGAACGGATCTTCTCGGGCGAAGCCATGCCGATGCGGATGGCATCGAAATGCTCGTCCGGCGTGAATTGCTTGAACAGGTCGAGTAGCGATTTCATAGTGACTCTTTCCTTTTCTGCTTAGGAGCGTTCCAGCTCGATGTCCAGGCCCAGCGAACGGATTTCCTTGACCAGCACGTTGAACGATTCCGGCATGCCGGCTTCGATGGCGTGTTCGCCCTTGACGATGGATTCGTACACCTTGGTACGGCCCACCACGTCGTCGGACTTCACGGTCAGCATTTCCTGCAGCACATAGGCGGCGCCGTAAGCTTCCAGCGCCCACACTTCCATTTCCCCGAAACGCTGGCCACCGAACTGGGCCTTGCCGCCCAGCGGCTGCTGCGTGACGAGCGAGTAAGGGCCGGTCGAACGGGCGTGCATCTTGTCGTCCACCAAGTGGTGCAGCTTCAGGTAGTGCATGTAGCCGATGGTCGTCGGGCGCTCAAAGCGCTCGCCCGTGCGGCCGTCGAACAGGTACGCCTGGGTGCGCGTGGACGTGAGGCCCTTGCGCTCGGCGATGTCGTCCGGGTAGGCGATCTTCAGCATGTCCTTGATTTCTTCTTCCGAAGCACCATCGAACACGGGGGTGGCGTAAGGCACACCGCTCGTCAGGTTTTCCGCCATGGCCATCAGGTCGTCGTCGCTCAGTTGCGACAGGTCTTCCTTGCGGCCGCGCGAGTTGTAGACCTCTTCCAGGAACGTGCGCAGCTCAGCCGCCTTGGCCTGTTCGCGCAGCATGTCGCCAATGCGTTGGCCAATGCCCTTGCCGGCCCAGCCCAGGTGGACTTCCAGCACCTGGCCGATGTTCATCCGCGAGGGCACGCCCAGCGGGTTCAGAACGATGTCGGCAGGGGTGCCGTCGGCCATGTAAGGCATGTCTTCGACCGGAACGATCTTGGAAACCACACCCTTGTTACCGTGGCGGCCGGCCATCTTGTCACCAGGCTGCAGGCGACGCTTGACGGCCAAGTACACCTTGACCATCTTGAGCACACCCGCTGGCAGCTCGTCGCCTTGCGTGAGCTTCTTGCGCTTTTCTTCGAAAGCCAGGTCAAAGCTGTGGCGCGTTTGCTCCAGCGCGTTCTTGATGGATTCGAGCTGGGTGGCGACTTCGTCTTCCGCAGGGCGGATGTCGAACCAGTGGAATTTCTCCACCGACGACAGGTACGCCTTGTCGAGCTTGGTGCCCTTGGACAGCTTTTGCGGGCCGCCATTGGCCACACGGCCGGTCAGCAGTTTTTCGATACGGTCGAAGGCGTCGGCCTCGACGATGCGCAGCTGGTCGTTCAGGTCCAGGCGGAAGCGCTTGAGTTCATCGTCGATGATCTGCTGGGCGCGCTTGTCGCGCTGGATGCCTTCGCGGGTGAACACTTGCACGTCGATCACGGTGCCCGACGAGCCCTGGTCCACGCGCAGCGAGGTGTCCTTCACGTCGGAAGCCTTCTCGCCGAAGATGGCGCGCAGCAGCTTCTCTTCGGGCGTGAGGGTGGTCTCGCCCTTGGGCGTGACCTTGCCCACCAGCGTGTCGCCGGGTTGCACTTCGGCGCCCACGTAGATGATGCCGGACTCGTCCAGGCGGTTCAGTTGCTGCTCCGACAGGTTCGGAATGTCGCGCGTGATTTCTTCGGCGCCCAGCTTCGTGTCGCGGGCCATGACCACCAGTTCCTCGATGTGGATCGAGGTGTAGCGGTCTTCGGCCACCACGCGTTCGGAGATCAGGATCGAGTCTTCGAAGTTGTAGCCGTTCCAGGGCATGAACGCGATCAGCATGTTCTGGCCAATGGCGATTTCGCCAAAGTCCGTCGATGCGCCGTCGGCCACCACGTCACCCTTGACCAGCTTGTCGCCCTTTTGGACGATGGGGCGCTGGTGGATGTTGGTGTTCTGGTTAGAACGCTGGTACTTGATGAGGTTGTAGATGTCCACACCCACTTCACCGGCCACAGCTTCGTCGTCGTTCACGCGCACCACGATGCGGGTGGCGTCCACGTAGTCCACGATACCGCCACGGTTGGCGGTGACCACAGTGCCCGAGTCCACAGCGGCCACGCGCTCGATGCCCGTGCCCACCAGGGGCTTCTCAGGACGCAGCACAGGCACAGCCTGGCGCGACATGTTGGCGCCCATCAGCGCGCGGTTCGCATCGTCGTGCTCCAGGAACGGGACCAGCGAGGCAGCCACCGACACGATCTGTGCGGGCGACACGTCCATGTACTGCACGCGGTCTGCGCCGCACAGGATGGATTCACCCTTTTCACGGGCAGAGACCAGCTCACCCGTCAGGCGCCCATCCTTGTCCAGGGTGGCGTTGGCCTGCGCGATCACGTACTTGCCTTCTTCGATGGCAGACAGGTAGTCGATCTCGTTCGTCACCTTGCCATCGGCCACGCGGCGGTACGGCGTTTCGATGAAGCCGTACTCGTTCAAGCGGGCGTACAGGGCCAGGGAGTTGATCAGGCCGATGTTCGGGCCTTCAGGCGTTTCGATAGGGCAGACGCGGCCGTAGTGGGTCACGTGCACGTCGCGCACTTCGAAGCCTGCACGTTCGCGGGTCAGACCGCCTGGGCCCAGGGCCGACACGCGGCGCTTGTGCGTGATTTCGGCGAGCGGGTTGGTCTGGTCCATGAACTGCGACAGCTGCGACGCGCCGAAGAATTCCTTCAGGGCGGCCGAGATCGGCTTGCTGTTGATCAGGTCGTGGGGCATGAGCGGCTCTTGCTCGGCCTGGCCCAGACGTTCCTTCACGGCCTTTTCGATACGTGCCAAGCCAGTGCGGTACTGGTTTTCGGCCAGTTCGCCCACGCAGCGCACGCGGCGGTTGCCCAGGTGATCGATGTCATCGACTTCGCCATTGCCGTTGCGCAGATCCACCAGGATCTTGACCACGGCCAGAATGTCTTCGTTGGACAACACCATGGGGCCGGTGGATTCGTCGCGGCCGATCTTGGCGTTGAACTTCATGCGGCCCACGCGCGACAGGTCGTACGTGTCGGGGTTGTAGAACAGCCGCTGGAACAGGGCCTGCACGGCGTCTTCGGTCGGTGGCTCGCCGGGGCGCATCATGCGGTAGATGGCCACGCGGGCAGCGAACTCGTCCACCGTTTCGTCGATGCGCAGGGTCTGCGACATGTACGCGCCCTGGTCGAGTTCGTTGGTGTAGATGCACTGCACATCCTGCACACCGGCGCTGCGCAACTTCTTGAGCAGCGCTTCGGTCAGCTCGTCATTCGCCTTGGCGATGATTTCGCCAGTGTCGGCATCCACAATGTTGCGTGCCACCACACGGCCGATCAGGAAGTCTTCGGGCACGCTGATGTGCGTGGTGCCGGACTGCTCCAGTTCGCGGGTGTGGCGGGCCGTGACGCGCTTGTCCTTGGCCACAACGACCTTGCCGGACTTGTCGGTGATGTCGAAACGGGCCACTTCGCCACGCAGGCGTTCGGAGACAAACTCCATCTGCGCGCCGCTGTCCATCAGGCGGAAGTTGTCGTTGACGAAGAAGTTCGCCAGGATGGACTCGGGGTTCAGGCCAATGGCCTTGAGCAAGATCGTGACCGGCATCTTGCGGCGACGGTCCACGCGGAAATACAGGATGTCCTTGGGGTCGAATTCGAAGTCGAGCCACGAACCACGGTACGGGATGATCCGCGCCGAAAACAGCAGCTTGCCCGAGCTGTGCGTCTTGCCCTTGTCGTGTTCGAAGAACACGCCGGGCGAGCGGTGCAGCTGCGAGACGATCACACGCTCGGTGCCGTTGATGATGAAAGAGCCCTTGTCGGTCATCAGGGGCACTTCGCCCATGTAGACCTCTTGCTCCTTCACTTCCTTGACCACCTTGGACTGCGACGTCGAAGACTCGCGGTCATAGATGATCAGCTGGACCTTGGCACGCACGGCCGAGGCGAAGGTCAGACCACGGGTCTGGCACTCACGCACGTCGAACGCGGGCTTGGCCAGGTTGTATTCGATGAACTTCATCTCCACAAAACCGTTGTGGGAGACGATAGGGAAGGCAGCGTCGAATGCAGCCTGAAGGCCTTCGATGGTTCTTTTCTGGGGTGCTTTATCAGCCTGCAGGAAAGCGGTGTAGGCATCCTTCTGCATCTGCAGCAGATAAGGAACTTCGAGCACGCTATCGCGGGTGCCGAAACTTTTGCGAATTCGCTTGCGTTCGGTGTAGGAATAGGCCATGAGATCTCCGGGCAAAGACATGAGTCCTGGGTCTTCGACGACTGACCCGCAAGGAGCGCTGTCTTTGCGGGCTTGGCGGTTGGCCACTACCAACCATGGCGGACGGTGATGCGTTGCACATCACCCGAACCAAGGCGTCTTCTGCTGTCGGGATTGACAGAAGACACTCGTAAACCCCAACAATGGGCGGGGCTTGCGGGTGCGCTCTGAAAGCACCAAAGGCTGGAGGCCCTTTGAGGAGCACTCCAGCCCTTGAGCGGGACCGAATTACTTGAGTTCGGCCTTGGCGCCAGCTTCCACCAGCTTCTTGACAGCAGCTTCGGCGTCAGCCTTGGCAATGCCTTCCTTGACGTTCTTGGGAGCGCCGTCCACCAGGTCCTTGGCTTCCTTGAGGCCCAGACCCGTGATTTCACGCACTGCCTTGATGACGGACACCTTGTTGGCGCCGGCTTCGGTTAGCACCACGTTGAATTCCGTCTTTTCTTCAGCAGCAGCAGCGCCAGCGCCACCACCAGCGGCAGCAGGAGCAGCCATGGCTGCAGCGCTCACGCCAAACTTCTCTTCAATGGCCTTCACCAGGTCATTGAGTTCCAGGACCGTCATGCTGTCCAGCGCGGTCAAAAATGCGTCTTTGTCGAATGCCATTTTGATTTCCTAACAATTTTGTTGGTTAACTGCCGAGCGTTCAAGCTGCGACAGGTTCGGCGGCCGGAGCGGCTGCGCCTTCGCCTTTTTTCGCCGCCAGTGCGCCCAGCACAACGGCCGTACGCGACATGGGGGACATAAGCAAGCCACAAATCTGCGCCAGCAGCACTTCCTTGGAAGGGATGTTGGCCAGTTGCTTAACGCCGTTGACGTCCAGGGCTTTACCACCGAAAGCGCCGCCACGAATCACCAGCTTGTCGTTGGTCTTCGAGAAATCGGCCACCACTTTCGCGGCTGCCACGGCGTCTTCGGAGAAGCCATAGATCAGGGGGCCGGTCATCTGGTCTGCCACCACGTCAAACTGGCTGCCAGCCACAGCACGGCGGGCCAGGGTGTTCTTCAGAACACTCAGGCTCACGCCCTTGCTGCGAGCTTCCACGCGCAGTTTGGTCATGTCGGCGACCGTGATGCCACGGTATTCCGCGATCACAAGCGTTTGAGCTTTAGCGGCGAGGCTGGTCACTTCACTGATGACCGCTTCTTTCTCACTGCGATTAAGACTCAAGGTCTACTCCTTAAATTGCACATTCGGGCTCTCACCCTCCTGCGCGCTCTTGTTGCAGCGACCAACTGTTTCGGAACGGATTCCATCTGCAGCGGGATCGCCATCTGCGTTGGCCCCAGAGGGATTAAGCACAAACAAGTTGCACACCAACGGTCTTGGATGGCCTGGAAGCACCTGCGACAGCACCCCCAGCCCACCACATCAGGCCTTTTGACAGGCCCGAAGATTTCTTATCGCAATTACGCTGCGATGGATTGCGTATCCACACGGACGCCAACGCCCATCGTGGAGGACACAGCAACCTTGCGCAGGTACAGACCCTTGCTGGTTGCGGGCTTGGCCTTGTTCAGGGCTTCGATCAGTGCAGCCAGATTGCCTTGCAGCTTTTCGTTGTCGAACGAACGGCGACCGATCGTGCTGTGCACGATACCGGCTTTGTCCACGCGGAACTGCACTTGACCTGCCTTGGCGTTCTTCACAGCCGTAGCGACGTCAGGCGTCACGGTGCCCACCTTGGGGTTAGGCATCAGGCCACGTGGGCCCAGGATCTGGCCCAGCGTACCCACAACGCGCATGGCGTCAGGAGCAGCGATCACCACGTCAAAAGGCATGTCACCAGCCTTGACCATGGCGGCCAGGTCGTCCATACCCACGATGTCGGCGCCAGCAGCCTTGGCTTCTTCAGCCTTGGCGCCTTGAGCGAACACGGCCACGCGGGTCGTCTTGCCAGTGCCGTTAGGCAGCACCACGGCGCCGCGAACCACCTGGTCGGACTTCTTGGCATCAATGCCAAGCTGAACGGCCACATCGATGGATTCGTCGAACTTGGCCGTAGCGGCTTCCTTCACGATCACAACTGCGTCGGCGAACGCGTACAGCTTGGTGCTGTCAACCTTGCCTTGCAGGGCTTTTTGCTTCTTGGTCAGCTTGGCCATCTTACAAACCCTCCACCGTCACGCCCATCGAGCGCGCAGAGCCAGCCAGCGTGCGCACAGCGGCGTCTACGTTGGCAGCGTTCATGTCCTTCATCTTGGTCTTGGCGATCTCTTCGAGCTGTTCGCGCGTGATCTTGCCAACCTTGATCTTCAGTGCGTTCGCAGAACCCTTTTCGAGCTTGATCGCCTTCTTGATCAGAGTCGTCGCAGGCGGCGTCTTGATGATGAAGGTAAAGCTCTTGTCTGCGAAGGCCGTGATGACCACGGGCAGTGGCAGACCGGGCTCGACACCTTGGGTCTGGGCATTGAATGCCTTGCAGAACTCCATGATGTTGAGGCCACGCTGGCCCAGTGCGGGACCGATTGGTGGGGATGGATTGGCCTTACCAGCTGGAACTTGCAGCTTGATAAAACCGACGATTTTCTTCGCCATGTTTTACTCCTTACGGGTCATAACGCCTGCGCTGCACCATGCAGCCACCGGCTCCCCGGGGTTAACGACTCACTTTCACGATGTCCGCACCGAGTCGAAAAGTGCAGCATCCATTTTTTTGAACACGAAAACCTGAAAAGCCAAGCCTCGGATCGAAAGGCTCAGGTCTTCTCGACCTGCCCAAATTCCAGCTCAACTGGCGTAGAGCGGCCAAAGATCATCACGGAGACACGCACGCGGCTCTTTTCGTAGTTGACTTCTTCGACGGAGCCATTGAAGTCCGTGAATGGGCCTTCCTTGACGCGGACCAGCTCACCGACCATGAATTCGATCTTATGGCGGGGCTTGTCGGTGCCTTCCTGCATCTGGCTGACGATCTTCTGCACTTCGTCTTCAGAGATCGGGGCGGGGCGATTCTTGGCGCCACCCACAAAACCCGTCACCTTGTTGGTGTGCTTCACCAAGTGCCAGGTGTCGTCATCCATCACCATTTCAACGAACACGTAGCCAGGGAACAAACGACGCTCTGTCGTCTTGCGCTGGCCGTTCTTCATTTCAACGACTTCTTCGGTCGGCACCAGAATGCGACCAAACTTGTCCTGCATCCCCGAGCGACTGATGCGCTCCTGGATGTTGCGTTCCACAGCCTTCTCCATGCCAGAGTAGGCGTGAACAATGTACCAACGCAGATCGGGATTTGCCGAAGCAGAAGCGCCTGCAGGAGCTTCCGCTCCAGTGATTTCCGCAGCGGTCGTCATGACTTTCTCCAGCCCAAAATCAAGTCGTACAAAACCCACTCCAGGGTCTTGTCAGTGAACCACAGGAACAGCGCCATGATCACCACAAAGGCGAACACATACGCAGTCATCTGCAGGGTTTCCTTGCGGGTCGGCCAGACGACCTTCTTGACTTCGCGCCATGCATCTTTTGCAAAAGCGACAAATTGACGGCCCGACTCCGACACCAGGAAAACACCCGCCGCCGCAACCAAGCCAACGATCAGCGCAGCCCATTGCACGAGCGCACCTTGTTTGCCCAGCAAATAAAAGCCCGCCACCGACGCAATGACCAAGGCCACCACCGCTGCGAGCTTGGCCTTGTCTGCGCCTGTATTGACAGTTTCAACCTGTGATGTGGCCATCTTTGAGTGTTTCCTGCTTCCGATTCACGGCATCACTTAAGACACCGAAGCCCGCCAGGGCCTGGCGGGCTTGTTGTGGGCCACTTTCAAGTGGCAGGGGCAGTAGGAATCGAACCTACAACCTTCGGTTTTGGAGACCGACGCTCTGCCAATTGAGCTATACCCCTGTATACCTTGCTAATTAAGCAATGACCTTGGCCACGACGCCAGCGCCCACCGTGCGGCCACCTTCGCGGATAGCGAAGCGCAGACCTTCTTCCATGGCGATGGGGTTGATCAGCTTCACAGTGATCGACACGTTGTCACCAGGCATGACCATTTCCTTGTCGGCTGGCAGCTCGATGGCGCCAGTCACGTCGGTCGTGCGGAAGTAGAA
>NZ_LUKZ01000002.1:0-29264 GCF_001633105.1 Acidovorax sp. GW101-3H11 | reverse complement strand
GCCTTTGCCTTTTCTTCGGGCGCTGCGTCGATCTGGTCGTAGGCCTTGGCTTCGCCGCCGAACTTGGCCGACAGCACGGTAGCGATGGCTGCCGTCAGGGTCGTCTTGCCATGGTCCACGTGGCCGATCGTGCCCACGTTGACGTGGGGCTTGGTACGCTCGAATTTTCCTTTTGCCATTTTTCCGACTCCGAAAAAAATCTATATCAACACAACAGGATCTCGGCGCAACCAGATCCGGACGCACCTGAAAGTGGTGCCCATGGCGGGAATCGGACCCGCGACCTCTCCCTTACCAAGGGAGTGCTCTACCACTGAGCCACATGGGCAACTTGATGCCGCTTGCACGACCTCAAAATTTCTATCTCAACAAACCAGCACGAACTAGCAGTGGAGCGGGAGACGGGAATCGAACCCGCGTCATTAGCTTGGAAGGCTAGGGTTCTACCATTGAACTACTCCCGCATCGGCCAACGACCTTTGCGCACCCAACACCACACCAAGGCGGGATCAAGCATCACTCTCAACACTACTACTCACTGGTGGAGGGGACTGGATTCGAACCAGTGTAGGCGTAAGCCAACAGATTTACAGTCTGCCCCCTTTAGCCACTCGGGCACCCCTCCGGAGAATTTCGAATTATAGCACCAGTTTTTTGCAGTCCAGAAAAATTCCAAGAATTTGCAGATTCGCCCCACAAACAGCAGGGCACACAACGGCAAACATCACTGGTGCGGCTGGCGGGGATCGAACCCACGACCCTTGGCTTCGGAGGCCAATACTCTATCCACTGAGCTACAGCCGCTGGACTGAACCGGTACAGCCTTGAATTATCGCACGCAGCCGACCTCAATTGGAAACAACCCGCCACGGCACAACACCACAGCTGCCAGAACAACCCGAGCCAGCCACACCCCAACCACTACACAGCCACACCGGCCCCCGCAAGCTCTGCAGCAACTGGCAAGGTCAAGCCCAACCCCACCAGGAACGCATCGGTCCCCACCCGCCCCACCCGCTCCAGATCAAACGCCCCGCCACCCAGT
Organism: Acidovorax sp. GW101-3H11; assembly: GCF_001633105.1. GTDB lineage: Bacteria > Pseudomonadota > Gammaproteobacteria > Burkholderiales > Burkholderiaceae_C > Acidovorax. The sequence goes on along the minus strand of NZ_LUKZ01000002.1, from coordinate 28,219 downwards.
ATCCAGTTGCGGATCAAGCCATCGAACAAGGCATGCAACCCCACCGCAGCCTCCACGGGCGTCATCGGCAAAACCACACACTGCGCCCGGGCGGCCAACTCGAAGTCGCGCGCCAGCTGGTTGGTGAATCCGTCTGAGGCCGCGATGTGCCGATCACGCACACCAATCAGCTCCCCCACGTATTCGACCTTGTAGAGCGCAATCTCAAACACCCTGCGGGTTCGCTCGTCCGACGCCACCCCATGCAGCACCAGCGCCAGCACCGCACGCAGCCGCTCCACAGGATCCGGACAAGTGCTCTCCTCCAGCGCCCCAAACCCCTGCTCCAGCGGCAGCGTCACCCGGTCCATCATGGCGCCGAAGAGATCCACCTTGTCCTTGAAGTGCCAGTAAATGGCCCCCCGGGTCGCGCCTGCAGCCTGGGCAATGTCGCTCAGCGAGGCCCGCGCCACCCCTTTTTCGCAAAAAACCCTCTCAGCCGCATCAATCAGGCTGTTGCGCGTGGCAATCGCATCTTCTTTGGTTCGACGCGCCATAAATATGTGTCTCCTCTTTCAGGCACTCCACTCCACCAACGGCATCGCACCCCGACATCCGCTCGCCACAATTATACATTCATGTTTGTATGTATAATTGCACACTTGTTTTGTCGGGCTCTTGTTTTGGGCCGCCTGTGGCAGGCAACCCATCCCCTACAACCCCATTTCTTGACGCCGATCAAAAGGACTCTCATGCCCAAACTGCGTGACGCATCCGTCATCCCGCCCCTTTCCTCGGCCTACAGCCGAAAAACACTCACCTTTGTGGCGGCCAGTGCCGTTGTTGTGCTCCTGGTTGCCTGCGGCAAAACCGATGGCAAAGCGGCGGCGGGTGGGCCCCAAATGCCTCCCGTGGAAGTCGGCGTGGTCACCGCAACGCCCGGGGATGTCGGGCTGGTGACCGAGCTGCCCGGCCGCGTCGAGGCCTCGCGCGTGGCACAGGTCCGAGCCCGCGCGGCCGGCATCCTGCAGCAGCGGCTGTTCAAGGAAGGCAGTGACGTCAAGGCAGGCCAGCCCCTGTTCCGCATTGACCCAGCGCCCTACGCCGCAGCAGCAGAAAGCGCCCGCGCCAGCCTCGCCAAGGCCCAGGCCAACCTCGCCCAGGCCAGCGCCCAGGTCGAACGCTATCGCCCGCTGGTGAGCGCCAACGCCATCAGCAAGCAAGATTTCGTGAACGCCGAAGCTGCCGAAAAGCAGGCACAGGCCGACGTGGCAGCCGCCAAGGCAGCGGTGCGCGCCGCCGACATCAACCTGGGCTATGCCAACGTGACCTCGCCCATTGCGGGCCGCATTGGCCGGGCGCTGGTGACCGAAGGCGCCCTGGTCGGGCAGGGCGAAGCCACCGCGCTCGCCGTGGTGCAGCAAATTGACCCCGTGTATGTGAACTTCACCCAATCGGCCAGCGATGTCTTCCAGCTGCGCCGCGCGATGGAAAGCGGCCAGTTCAAACGCGCGGGCAACACCGAAGCTGCCAGCGTCAAGCTGGTGCTCGGGGATGGAACGGAGTACGCCCAGTCCGGCAAGCTGCTGTTCACCGACCTGTCGGTCGATGCCACCACCGGCCAGGTCACACTGCGCGCCGAAGTGCCCAACCCCAAGGGCGAGCTGCTGCCCGGCCTGTACCTGCGGGTGCGCATCGAGCAGGCGCAAGCCAGCAACGCCATCACCCTGCCCCAGCAGGCGGTCACACGCACGCAACAAGGCGATACGGTCAGCGTAGTGGGCGACGACGGCAAGGTGGCCGCGCGCACCGTCAAGATCAGCGCCGCGCAGAACAACCGCTGGGTCGTTCTCGACGGCCTCAAGGCGGGCGAAAAGGTGATGGTCGATGGCTTCCAGAAGCTGCAGATGCTGCCGCCCGGCACGCCGGTAAAACCCGTCCCATGGCAAGCACCTGGCGCGGCCGCAGCACCCGCGGCCTCCGCACCGGCTTCCGCCGCCAAGCCATAAGGGGCACCCCAGCATGGCCAAGTTTTTTATCGACCGCCCCATCTTTGCATGGGTGATCGCCCTGTTCATCATGGTGATGGGCGGTGTGGCGATCACGCAGCTGCCCATCGCCCAGTACCCGCCGGTGGCCCCGCCCGCCATCGTCATCAATACCGCCTACCCCGGTGCCTCGGCGCAGACGCTGGAGGACAGCGTGCTGTCCGTCATCGAACGCGAAATGAACGGCTCGCCCGGCCTGATCTACATGGAGTCGGTGGCCCAGGCTGACGGCTCGGGCAGCATCACCCTGAGCTTCCAGCCCGGCACCAATGCCGACCTGGCGCAGGTGGACGTGCAGAACCGCCTGTCGCGCGCCACCCCCCGCCTGCCTTCGGCTGTGACCCAGCAGGGCGTGCGCGTGGACAAATCGCGCTCCAACTTCCTGCTGTTCACCATGCTGTCGTCCACCAACCCGGCGACCGACACCGTGGCTCTGGGCGACTACGCCTCGCGCAACATCGTGCCCGAGCTGCAGCGGCTGCAGGGCATTGGCCAGGCCCAGCTGTTTGGTACCGAGCGCGCCATGCGCATCTGGATCGACCCAGCCAAGATGGTGAGCTTCAACCTCTCGGCCGCCGAGATCACCGCTGCCATCCGCGCCCAGAACGCGCAGGTGGCCAGCGGCACGATTGGCGACCTGCCCAACGTCGCAGGCCAGGGCATTGCCGCCACCGTGGTGGTCAACGGCCAGCTCAGCAGCGTGGAGCAGTTCGGCAACATCGTGCTGCGCGCCAACACCGATGGCTCCACCGTGCGCATCAAGGATGTGGCGCGCGTGGAGCTGGGTGGCCAGGCCTATGCCACGGCTGCGCGCCTGAACGGCAAGCCCGCCGTGGGCATTGGCGTCCAGCTGTCGCCCAGCGGCAATGCCCTGGAAGCCGCCAAGGCCGTGCGCACCAAGATGGATGAACTCTCGCGCTACTTCCCCGAAGGCATGGGCTGGAGCATTCCCTACGACAGCTCGCGCTTTGTGGACATCTCCATCAAGCAGGTTGCGCAGACCCTGTTCGAAGCCGTGGCCCTGGTGTTCCTGGTGATGTTCCTGTTCCTGCAGAACTGGCGCTACACCATCATCCCCACCATCGTGGTGCCCATTGCCCTGCTGGGTACGTTCGCCACGCTGATGGCGCTCGGGTTTTCGATCAACGTGCTGACGATGTTCGGCATGGTGCTGGTGATCGGCATCGTGGTGGACGACGCCATCGTGGTGGTGGAGAACGTCGAGCGCATCATGAGCGAGGAAGGCCTGTCGCCGCTGGAGGCCACGCGCAAGGCCATGCGCCAGATCTCGGGCGCCATCATCGGCGTGACCGTGGTGCTGATCTCGGTGTTTGTGCCCCTGGCATTCTTTGCAGGTTCCACCGGCAACATCTACCGCCAGTTCTCGGCGGTGATGGTGGCTTCCATCGGCTTCTCGGCCTTCATGGCGCTGTCGCTCACGCCTGCACTGTGCGCCACACTGCTCAAGCCCGTGGAAGCGGGCCACCACCACGAGAAGACCGGTTTCTTCGGCTGGTTCAACCGGGGCTTTTCGCGCACCGCCAAGGGCTATGAAGGGTTTGTGGCCCGCATGCTCAAGCGCGCCGCACGCTACCTGGTCATCTACGCCGCCATCGTGGGCGCCGTGGCCGTGGTCTACATGCGCCTGCCCACTTCGTTCCTGCCGAGCGAAGACCAGGGCAACATCATCGTCAACGTGCAACTGCCACCCGGCGCCACCCAGGAGCGCACGCTGGCCGTGATGGAGCAGGTTGAAGGCTTCATCCTCAAGCAGCCCGAAGTGCAAAGCATGGTAGGCGTGCTGGGCTTCAGCTTCTCGGGCCAGGGCCAGAATGCCGCGCTGGCGTTCGTGACCCTCAAGGACTGGAGCGAGCGCCACGGCCCCGGCCAATCAGCGCAGGACGTGGCCAACCGTGCCTTTGGCGGGCTGATGGGCATCCGTGATGCATTCATCTTCCCGCTGAGCCCGCCACCCATCCCTGAACTGGGCAACGCCAGCGGCTTCACCTTCCGCCTGCAGGACCGGGGCGGCGCCGGACACGCTGCCCTGGTGCAGGCGCGCAACCAGCTGCTGGGCATGGCCTCGCAAAGCAAGGTGCTCGCACAGGTGCGCCCGGACGGCCTGGAAGATGCGCCCCAGCTGCAGATCGACATCGACCGCGACAAGGCCAACGCCCTGGGCGTGCCGTTTGACGCGATCAACTCGGCGCTGTCCACCGCGCTGGGCTCCAGCTACGTGAACGACTTCCCCAACCAGGGCCGCCTGCAACGGGTGGTGGTGCAGGCCGATGCGCCTGCCCGCATGCAGCCGGACGATCTGCTCAAGATCAATGCCGCCAACAGCCAGGGCAAGCCCGTGCCGCTGTCGGCATTTGCCACCACCCGCTGGGTGAACGGCGCGCAGCAGACGGTGCGCTACAACGGCTATCCGGCCATGCGAATCTCAGGCGCACCCGCGCCCGGGTTCAGCACCGGCGCCGCCATGGCCGAAATGGAAAAACTCGCAGGGCAGCTGCCCGCAGGCTTCGGCTTTGAGTGGACGGGCCAATCGCGCGAAGAAAAGCTCGCGGGAGCCCAGTCGCTGATCCTCTACAGCTTTGCCATCCTGGCCGTGTTCCTGTGCCTGGCCGCGCTGTATGAAAGCTGGTCGATCCCGCTGGCGGTGATCCTGGTCGTGCCCCTGGGCGTGCTGGGTGTGCTGCTGGCCACGCTGATGCGGGGCTATGCCAACGACGTGTACTTCCAGGTGGGCCTGATCACCATCATCGGCCTGTCGGCGAAGAACGCCATTCTGATCATCGAATTTGCCAAGGACCTGCAGGCCCAGGGCAAGGGCGTGATCGAGTCGGCGCTGGCAGCCGCCCACCTGCGGTTCCGCCCCATCATCATGACCTCCATGGCCTTCGGGCTGGGCGTGCTGCCGCTGGCCATTGCCTCAGGCGCAGGCTCTGCCAGCCAGCGCGCCATCGGCACCGGCGTGCTGGGTGGCATGGTCACCGGTACGCTACTGGCCGTGTTTTTTGTGCCCGTGTTCTTCGTGGTGGTGCGCAGCCTGTTCAAGGGCAGTGCACGCCAGGCAGAAATGAATCGCCGCCACGCAGAAGAAGCAGGAGTTGGAACCCATGATTGATCCCCGCAGCACCCCTCTCGCGCTCACGGCGGCAGCGGCTGCGCTGCTGCTCGCAGGCTGCTCGTTCATCCCCACCTACGAGCGCCCGGCCGCCCCGGTGCCCACCACCTATGCAATGGCACCCACCGCCCAGGGCACGTCCGCCACGGCGCCCTGGCAGGACTACTTTGCCGATCCCCGGCTGAAGCAGCTGATCGAGGCAGCGCTGGCCAACAACCGCGACCTGCGTGTGGCCATGCTCAATGTCGAGCAGGCGCGAGCCACCTACCAGGTGCGCCGCGCCGACCAGTACCCGGGCGTGGGCCTGGCCGCCAACGCCAGCCGTGCGCCCGCCTCGGGCAGCGGCGACCTGACCAATTCGTTCAGCGTCGGGCTGGCCATCTCGGCCTGGGAGATCGACTTCTTCGGCCGCCTCGCGAGCCTCAAGGAACAGGCCCTGGCCCAGTACCTCGCCACCGAAGAAGGCCGCAACGCCGCGCAGGTGAGCCTGGTGGCCGCCGTCGCCAACGGCTGGCTGACCCTGCTGGCCGATGAAGAGCTGCTGGACCTGTCCCGCCAAACCCTCGCCTCGCGCGAAGAATCGGTGCGGCTGACCAAGATGCGCCTGGATGCCGGTGTGGCGTCCGAGCTGGACTTCCGCCAGGCCGAATCCCTCACTCAGGCCGCCCGCGCCACGCTGGCGCAGCAACAGCGCCAGCGCGCACTCGACGAAAACGCCCTGGCCTTGTTGCTGGGCCAGGCCCTGCCCGGCGAAATCGCTGCCAGCCTGGCGGGCAGCCGCCTGGCCAACGCCCCGGCCATGGCCTCGCTGCCTGCAGGCCTGCCATCGGAACTACTCACCCGCAGGCCCGACATCCGCCAGGCCGAGCAGCAACTGGTGGGCGCCAACGCCAACATTGGCGCTGCCCGCGCCGCGTTTTTCCCACGCATCTCGCTGACGGCCCAGGCGGGCACGGCCAGCGGCGAGCTGTCGGGGCTGTTCAAGAACGGCTCCTGGGGCTTCACGATTGCGCCATCGCTGCTGCTGCCGATCTTTGATGCGGGCCGCAACCAGGCCAACCTGGAAAGTGCACAGGCCAGCCGCAGCATTGCCGTGGCGCAGTACGAAAAAGCCATCCAGACCGCGTTCCGCGAAGTCTCGGACGCCCTCGCGGGGCAGGCCACGCTGGGCGAGCAGGCCCTGGCCCAGCAGCGGCAGGCCGAGGCCGAAAGTGCGCGCCTGCAGCTGGCCGACCTGCGCTACCGCAATGGGGTGTCCAGCTATCTGGACCTGCTGGACGCCCAGCGCTCCTTGTTCACGGCCCAGCAGGCCGTGGTGCAGGTGCGGCTGGCGCAGCTGCAAAACCAGGTGGCGCTGTACAAGGCCCTGGGCGGCGGTGCCCCGGCGCCCACGCAGCCCAGCTCCTGATGCGCTGAGGCAGGGCCCCGCGTCCCGCCCAAGCCATGTGTGACGGGTTGTACGCGGGCGACACCGGCCCCCTCGGGCCGGGCGCACAGCCGAAGTTCCCGGGGGCGTAGATATAATTTAAGGTTGATTTCATCAAAGCCCCCCGATAACCAGAGGACGTCATGAGCGACAACCACCACGAAGAAGCGCACACCGGCCCCATCAAGACTCCCAAGCAGCTGCTGCTGGCGAGTTTTTTCTCGTTCGTGATCCCGATCTTTGCCATCATCGGCTTGGTCATTTACGTGACGTCCGCCGACAAGCCTGCCGCTGGCGCCGTCAACCCCGAGAAGGCCATTGCCGAGCGCATCCAGAAGGTGGGCATGGTAGAAGTGCGTGATGCCAACCGCCCCCTCAAGGGTGGCGAAGAAGTCTTCAAGGCCCAGTGCACGGCCTGCCACACGTCGGGCGCCGCTGGTGCCCCCAAGGTGGGTGACGCTGCAGCCTGGTCGGCCCGCATCAAGACCGGCTTCGAAACCCTGGTCCAGTCCGCTCTGAAGGGCAAGGGCGCGATGGCCCCCCAAGGTGGTGGCGACTTCAACGACACCGAAATTGCGCGCGCCGTGGCCTACATGGCCAACGCCAGCGGTGGCAAGTTCGACGAACCCGCCGCCCCTGCGGCCGCCGGTGGTGATGCCGCCGCAGCGGCCGCTCCCGCCGCTTCGCGCTGATTCAGCCGCCCCTTCCGCTCCCCGCTCAGCCACCGGCGCGGTGGTGAGCAGCCCCACCGGGAGTTGTGCAGCTCCCGGCCGACTGCCAGCTATTCACCGAGCGGCGGTTTGCGGGGCCCCACAGGTTGTGGCGACTGGCGCCCTCACCCATCAAAAAGCCGACGCATGCGTCGGCTTTTTTGTGGTCGCGGCCCACGGCCCCACCCCGGCGTTCACAGCCCCTCGCCCGCCGCCTGCCGCCCCGCAATCCGCGCCTGCGGGCTGGGCACATAGCGGTACCGGGCCGGGAGGTCGCTGGCTTGCACCTCCTGCAGCGGCCAGCGGCCAGACTCCACCGCCTCGGCGGCCAGGGCCACATCCATGCTGTGCACCAGGCCCACGCCCAGGGCCGTGGCCAGGTACAGCCGCCCCTGCGCGTCCACCAGGGCATCGCCCCCTTCTGCCGCCTGGCCCGTGTGGGACAGCAGCGTCAGGTCGGGCTGAACGCGCCAGATCCAGGGCGTGGCCTCCAGCTCCACGTACACGCGCTGGGGGCCGTTCTGGAAGAACCACTGCCCCTCGGCATCGGCCTCGTAGTTGCGGGCGATGAAGGCGATGAGCTTGTCGTGCTCCAGCAACTGCCCCTTGCTCTGCGGAAAGGGCCCCGCCGCCTGCGTGGCATCGTCGCGCAGGTACCAGCGGCCGCGCGTGTCCAGCCCCAGCCAGCCATAGCAGTCCGGCACGTTGGGCCATTTGGCCAGGGCCTGTTTGACGATGTCATCCATGGGCCGATTGTCCTCCCGGGTGGACCCCTGCCCCGGCCTGCTCGGCCAGCCAGCCGCCCACGGCCTCGGGCATGGCACGCACATGGCCGGGCGGGCGCCCGCGCGGGAAGCCCACATGCCCGCCGTGCGCCGGTTGCCAGAGCGTGACGCAGCGGCCCACCTCGTGCGCCCCGGGCAGGCTCGCGGCGGGCACAAACGGGTCGTTGCGGGCGTTGACCACCAGTGCAGGGATGCGGATCTGGTGCAGCAGCGGTTTGGCCGAGGCGCGCAGCCAGTAGTCCTCGGTGTTGCGGTAGCCATGCACCGGGGCGGTGAACACGTTGTCAAAGGCGTACAGGTCGCGCGCGGCCAGCAGCGCCTGGCGGTCGAACAACCCCGGGTGCTGCGCCAGCTTCTGCAGCGCCTTGGGCACCAGGGTGCGCATGAACATGCGGGTGTAGACCTGCCGGTTGAAGCCGCGCCCGATCGCGTGCCCACCGGCCGCCAGATCGATGGGCGAGCACACGGCGGCCACGGCGTCGGCGCTGCGCGCGGCGTCCGTGCCCACTTCGGCGGCCCAGCGCAGCAGCGCATTGCCGCCCAGCGACACCCCGGCCGCCATCAGCGGCCCGGTGTGGGCGGCGCGCAGCCGCTGCAGCATCCAGCCGATCTCGGCATGGTCGCCCGAGTGGTAGGCGCGCGGCGCGCGGTTGATCTCGCCGCTGCAGCCCCGGAAATGCGGCAGCGCACAGGCCCAGCCGCGCTGGCGCGCCAGGTCGGCAAAGGCCTCGCTGTAGTGGCTGCGCGAGGAGCCCTCCAGGCCATGGAACACCACCAGCAGCGGGCGTGGCACGCGGGCGTCGATGCCGTCCTGCAGGAAGTCCACGTCCACAAAATCGCCGTCGGGCGTGTCCCAGCGCTCACGGCGGTACTTAGGCCGGGGGCCCAGCACGCGGCGCGCATACAGCGCGGGCCAGATCGTCTGCAGCTGCCCGCCGGGCAGCCATCGAGGCGCTACATATTTCATAGCAATCAAGGCAATACCATCGCGCGCAAGGGCGCAAAAAAGCTCAAAATTTCTCCGCTTTGCTGCGCTCAGTGCAGCACGGGCCGCTGGGCCGCCACGACCTGCGCGTCGGGCGCCACTCCGGGGCTGGCGTGGTGGGCCACCATGCGCCAGCCTTCCGGGGTCTTGTGGTAGACGTTGGTGGCCAGCACCACCGCCTGGTGCAGGCCATCGGGCAGCATCACCTCCACCTGTTCGGCCACGCTGTGCACCGCGCTCGACAGCGCCACCACCCGGTGCACCTGCACCGGCCGCGCGCGCACCGTGCCGTTCGCGAACATGGACTCGAACGCCGCACGGATCGCGCCCGCGCCCAGCAGGCGCGGCCCGCCGGGGTGCACGCAGACGATGTCGTCCTCATCGGCCCAGCACGACATCAGCAGGTCGATGTCACCACGCTGCAGGGCTTCGTAGAACGCAGATTCGGTGTCATCCGACGAGCCACCCAGGGTGGCGGCTTTGGAGCGGGCGCGGGGCATGGTCGTTCCGGGTGGTGGTGGGGGTGAGTCGGCAGACGAGGCCACAAAGGCACAACACGCCAGGCGGCTATTGTGCGTTCAGCCCGCCGACGGCGGGCCGCGAACGCCACGATGACCAAGGGCTTTGCTGGGCCACGGCCTTGGCGTCGGTTCACGATCTCCCGGTAATCGCATGGGAATCGCACGGCGGCCCTGCCGGGCGAGTCGGCTGCGTTGCGGCGTCCGGCCTCCCCGCGCCGCCGGGTTTCTGGCACATTCGGCCCATTCTCCTTTTTTGGCAGGCACCCATGATGATGACGATGCGACGTTTCCTGGCCCTTGGCACCTTGCTGCTGGCCACGCTGGCCCTGGGTGGCTGCGGCTACAACGACTTCCAGCGGCTGGACGAACAGACCAAGGCCGCCTGGAGCGAGGTGCTCAACCAGTACCAGCGGCGCGCCGACCTGGTGCCCAACATCGTCGCCACCGTGAAGGGCGAGGCGAATTTTGAACAGGAGACGCTGACCCGCGTGGTCGAGGCCCGCGCCAAGGCCACAGCCATCCAGGTCACGCCCGAAACCCTGAACAACCCCGAGGCATTCAACAAGTTCCAGCAGGCCCAGGGCGAGCTGTCGGGCGCGCTGTCGCGGCTGATGGTGGTGTCCGAGCGCTACCCCACCCTGCAGGCCAACCAGGGCTTCCGCGACCTGCGCGTGACGCTGGAGGGCACCGAGAACCGCATCACCGTGGCCCGCAACCGCTACATCCAGACGGTGCAGGAGTACAACGTGCTGGCGCGCAGCTTCCCCACCAACCTCACGGCCATGGCGTTCAGCTACACCCCCAAGCCCAGCTTCACCGTGGCCAACGAGGCGCAGATCAGCGTGCCCCCCACCGTGGACTTTGGCGCCTCCAAAGCCAAGCCCTGATGCCCCTGGCTGCGCCCCTGCCCACAGCAGAAATCTGAAGAAAATATGCCTCTTGCGCGCATTGGACGGGCGCTGGTAGCTATACTATTTATAGCAATCACACCCTTTTGCGCATGGGCCCAGGGCACGCTGCAACCCATCCCGCCCCTCAGCGGCCACGTCATCGACCAGACGGGCACCCTGAGCACGGCAGACACGCAGGCCCTCGAATCCCAGCTGGCCGCGCTGGAGCAGACCCGGGGCGCGCAGGTGGTGGTGCTGATGGTGGGCAGCACGGCGCCCGAAGACATCGCCGCCTATGCCAACCGCGTGGGCAACCACTGGAAGATCGGCCGCCGGGACGTGGGCGACGGCGTGCTGGTGCTGGTGGCCAAGAACGACCGCAAGATGCGCATCGAGGTGGCCAAAGCGCTGGAAGGGGCCATCCCCGACATCGCCGCAGCACGCATCATCGACAGCGCAATGAAGCCGCGCTTTCAGCAGAACGACTACGCAGGCGGCCTGAGCGCAGCGGCCACACAACTCGCCGCGCGCATCGGCGCAGAAGCCCTGCCACCGCCACCCGAAGCCGGGCACACCCCCCAGGGCATCAACGACCACAGTTTTTTTGACTGGACCGATTTCGCCATCTTCCTGTTCTTTGGCGTGATGGTGGCCGGCCCGCTGGCGCGCAGCATTTTTGGCAGTGCGCTAGGTGGGCTGCTGGTGGGGGGTGGTGTGGGCGTGCTGGCGTTTGTGTTCACCGCCAGCCTGTTGCTGTCCATCGGGGCGGGCGTGATTGCGCTGCTCTACACCTGGATCTTCGGGGGCAGCAGCGCACCGGTGGCGCTGGGCCAGGGCGGCGGGACGTCCGGGAGCTGGGGGCACGGCGGCAGTGGTGGCGGCTACAGCAGCAGTAGCAGCAGCGACAGCGGCGGATTCAGCTCCGGCGGTGGTGGCGACTTTGGCGGCGGCGGCGCCTCGGGAGACTGGTGATGGACAGCAGCAACGGCAGCAAACCTTTTTTGGGCACACTGCGCGCCCTGCGGCGCCTGCTGCAGCACCGCTGGACCGAAGCCGCCTCCCGCCGCGCCCTGTCGCCACAAGCCTTGCGCCGCGTGGGCGCACAGGTCAGCGCCAGCGAACAGCAGCACACAGGCCAGATCCGGGTCGTGGCCGAGGGCAGCCTGCCCTGGAGCTACCTGCGCCGCCAGGCCAGCCCGCGCGAACGCGCCATCATGCTGTTCAGCAAATACCGGGTGTGGGACACCGAGCACAACAACGGCGTGCTGATTTACCTGCTGATGCCCGAACATGCCATCGAGATCGTGGCCGACCGGGGTCTGGCACGGCATGTTCCAGCGCAGGAATGGCAAGGGCTGGTGCAGCAGATGTCCACCCGCTTCCAGCAATTGCAGTACGAAGAAGGCCTGATCCAGGCCATTGATGCCGTCTCGCAGCGCCTGGCCCGGCATTTCCCCCGCACGGGCGGCGCTGAGCAGGACAACGAACTTTCGGATGCACCAGTGGGGCCGTCAGGGGCTTAGCACCTCGTGCCCACCGGCCAACCCTTCGGCCGATTGCGCCATCTGTCGGGGGCATTGCGCACCACTAGACCCAGTCCCGCCTATTCACGGTTTGCTGTCCTGGCGTTCTGAATTTGCCCCTGGGTTTCTCCTTACCCACCCAGGGATTTCCGGCGCCGAGGCACATCGCCAACCTGCGCTCGCCTGCAGTTAGTCGCGATTGTTTCCAATACTAGAACAGTCAGTTCGCGACTAAGTGGTTTTTCCCTGAACACCATCGGCGTACAGTTCAACCCATCGATGAGCCGAACCCGCAAGGCGACTCACCGAACCCGGTTCAGGATTGGTTTTTGACCCGGCTTTTTTGAGACGCTTTTTAACTTCTAGGATTTTCATCATGAACAACACCGCACGTTTCCTCTCCATCGCCGCTGTCGCTGCTTTCGCCTCTTTTGGCGCCCACGCTGACGAAGCCGATGCTTCGCAGTTCGCCACGAAGTTCGAAACCAACCGCACCCGCGCCGAAGTGGCCGCCGAAGCCGCCACCGTCGCCCAGACCCGCTCGATCGAACCCGCTGGTTCGCGTGTGGTGACCTACAAGAGCACCGCTGACCGCGCTGCTGTGCGTGCCCAGGCGGCTGACGCTGTGCGCACCGGCCAGATCGCTTACGGCGAGCGTGGTTGATTGGTCAGCGCCTGATTCGCTGAATCCACCGCYCTTCCTGTTTCGTATTGCCCAGTACATCCCTCTTTTTTGAATTTCACCGGAGTTTCACCATGAACAAGACCGCTCGCATCCTCTCCATCGCCGCTGTGGCTGCTTTCTCTGCCTTCGGCGCCCACGCTGATGAAGCCGACAGCTCGCAATTTGCCCTGAAGTTCGACACGAACCGCACCCGTGAATTTGAATTTCACCGGAGTTTCACCATGAACAAGACCGCTCGCATCCTCTCCATCGCCGCTGTGGCTGCTTTCTCTGCCTTCGGCGCCCACGCTGATGAAGCCGACAGCTCGCAATTTGCCCTGAAGTTCGACACGAACCGCACCCGYGCTGAAGTGGCTGCTGAAGCCGCTACCGTGGCCCAGACCCGCAGCATCGAACCAGCAGGTTCGCGCGTGGTGACCTACAAGTCCACGGCTGACCGCGCTGCTGTGCGTGCCCAGGCTGCCGAAGCCCTGCGCACGGGCCAGATCCCTTCGGGCGAATTCAGCGCCATGTAATCAGTTGACGCAGTTGCGGGCCTTCCCATGGTGGTGGCACGCCGCGTTGGCGGGGTGCTGCTGCCATGGGGAGTGTTTTTCCCTGACTTCCTGAAAGGGCTTCCGTGTGGGAGCCCTTTTTTGCATGGTCACAAAGCTCAGGCCACCAGCGTCTTGAACATCACGTGGGCATCGACATAGCCCAGCGTGTGGTGCCGGAAGGCCCCGGACAGCGTGCCCACAATCGCAAAGCCCAGGTGCTGCCACAGCCGCACGGCGCGCACATTGCTGGCCACCACCAGGTTGAACTGCATGGCCCGAAAGCCCATGGCCACGGCCTGTTGCTGGGAGTGCTCGCACATCAACGAGGCCACGCCCTGCCCCTGCGCGGCCGGGGCCACCACATAGCCACAGTTGCACACATGGGCGCCCAGCCCGGCCTGGTTGGGCTTGATGAAGTAGGTGCCCAGAATCTCCCCGCCCGCGCCCAGGGCGACAAAGGTCTCGGCAGGCAGTTCTACCCAGGCTTTGTGGATCTCGGCCTCGGTGCTCTCGGTGGCAAAGGCATATGTGTCGCCCGCCTGGAAGGTGGCGCGCAGGATGGGCCATACGGCGGGCCAGTCGGTAGTCTGGAGGGGACGGACGGTGACGGGAGTGGCAGGCGTTGTCATGTCAAAGACGGAGGATGAAAGGTAAGCGTCGCATTCTCCCGCTCCGCATAAAATCCGCAGTCGGCAACGGCCACCCTTTGATGGCGGCGCCCCATTCTGAGTGATCGATCCCATGACCCAGCCTTCTGCCGCCGTGGCAGCCCCTGCCTTGCCCACCCGCCCCGTGCGCTCCCAGTACGAAGACTTCATGCGCCATGTGTTCACCCAGGGCGTGGACAAGTCGGACCGCACCGGCACCGGCACCAAGAGCGTGTTTGGCCACCAGATGCGGTTTGACCTGAAGGAAGGCTTTCCGCTGGTCACGACCAAGAAGGTGCACCTCAAATCCATCATCCAGGAGCTGCTGTGGTTCCTGACCGGCTCCAGCAACAACAACTGGCTGAAAGAACGCGGCGTGACCATTTGGGATGAATGGGCGCCCGAAGACGGTGACCTGGGCCCGGTGTATGGCGTGCAGTGGCGCAGCTGGCCCACGCCGGACGGCGGGCACATCGACCAGATCAGCGACGTCATCCAAACCCTCAAAACCAACCCCGATTCACGCCGCATCATCGTGAGCGCCTGGAACGTGGCCGAGCTGCACAAGATGGCGCTCATGCCCTGCCACGCGTTCTTCCAGTTCTACGTGGCCCCGGCGCAAGCGCCCGGCGGGCGTGGCACGCTGAGCTGCCAGCTGTACCAGCGCAGTGCCGACATCTTTTTAGGCGTGCCCTTCAACATCGCCAGCTATGCACTGCTGACCCACATGGTGGCGCAGCAGTGCGACCTGGACGTGGGCGACTTCATCTGGACCGGCGGCGACTGCCACATCTACAGCAACCACCACGAGCAGGTTGAGACGCAGCTGGCACGCACGCCCTACCCCTACCCCGTGCTGAACATCAAGCGCAAGCCGGACAGCATCTTCGACTACCAGTACGAAGACTTTGAAGTGCTGGACTACCAGTGCCACCCGGCCATCAAGGCGCCCGTGGCGGTGTAGCCGCTCGCTGCCCGCACCAGCACTGAAACCCGTTCCCGCCGGCCAGCGCAGCAGCGCTTGCCTGGCATCCATCACCACAACCTCCCCACACTTACCCATGTCTTCCGGCGGATTTCACGTACACGGCCCCCACGACCACGCAGTCGAGCATGCCACCCATGGCCACCACGGCGACCACGCTTCCAGCCATGGCGCGGAGGGCAACGGCTCGTCCATGAACAAGATCGCCATGTTCACGGCCATCGTGGCCACGGTGGGCGCCATCTTTGCCTACATGGGCGGTGCCACGCAGGCCAACGCGGGCCTGATGAAGAACGACGCGGCCATCAAGAAGACCGAGGCCTCCAACCAGTGGAATTACTTCCAGTCCAAAAGCACCAAACAAAGCCTGGCCGAGCTGGCCCGTGACCTGACCCCGGCAGAGACCGAAAAGGCCAAGTACCAGGGCAAGATCGACCGCTACGAAAAGGAAAAGAACGAGATCAAGGCCGTGGCCGAAAAGCTGGAGGCCGACGCCCACGCATTCGACCAGAAAAGCGAAGCCCAGATGCATCAGCACCACCGCTGGGCCCAGGCCACCACCGCGTTGCAGGTGGCGATTGCGCTGGCCGCGATTGCGCTGCTGACCCGAAAGAAGTGGCTCGAATACGGCATGTACGGCGTGGCCGCCGTGGGCCTGGGCGTGGGCGCGCTCGCCGCCCTGCACATCTGAGCGGACCAACCCCCACAAAGCACCGAGCCCCATGCCCCTGCACCTTATCTACGCCCGCGCCGCGAATGGCGTCATTGGCAAAGACAACAAGCTCCCCTGGCACCTGGCCGAGGACATGGCGCATTTCAAGCAGCTCACCCAGGGCTGCCCGGTGGTCATGGGCCGCAAGACCTGGGACTCGCTGCCCCCGCGCTTTCGCCCCCTCCCCGGCCGCACCAACATCGTGGTGACGCGCCAGGCGGGCTGGCAGGCTGATGGCGCCCACCGCGCAGGCAGCCTGGCCGAAGCCCTGGCGCAATGCGATGCGGGCCAGACCGTGTGGGTGATTGGTGGCGCGCAGATTTACGCCGAAGCCCTGCCCCTGGCCGACCGCCTGGAAGTGACCGAGATCGACCAGCCCTTCGACGGCGATGCCTACGCCCCCACGCTGGGCCCGGAGTGGGCAGAATCGGCCCGCAGCCGCCATGTGGGCAGCAACGGACTGCCGTTCAGCTTTGTGACCTACGTGCGCGCGGCCTGAGAACCGCCGCCCTCTTACTCACTTATTGATAGCTACTAGCGCTTGATGGACGGGCGCAAAGGGCCAAAAAACCTATGCAAATCGCCACCTGGAACGTGAACTCCCTGTCGGTGCGCCTGCCCCAGGTGCTGGCCTGGCTGGCCGCCAACCCGGTCGATGTGCTGTGCCTGCAGGAACTCAAGCTCACCGACGACAAGTTTCCGCACGACGCGCTGAAAGAGGCGGGCTACGAAGCTGTTGCCTTCGGCCAGAAGACCTACAACGGCGTGGCCATCCTGAGCCGCCACCCGCTGCGCGATGTGGTGCGCAACATCCCCGGCTTTGGCGACGAGCAGGCCCGCGTCATCGCCGCCACGCTGGACACGCCCGCAGGCCCGCTGCGCCTGCTCAACGGCTACTTCGTCAACGGCCAGGAGCCGGGCTCGGAAAAGTTTGCCTACAAGATGCGCTGGCTGCAGGCACTGCAGGACATGGTGCGCGCCGAGATGGCCGCCCACCCGCGCCTGGTGCTGGTGGGCGACTTCAACGTGGCCCCCGAAGACCGCGACTCGTACGACCCCGAGGGCCTGCGCGAGACCATCCACCACACCACCGAAGAGCGCAACCACTTCCAGGCGCTGCTGGGGCTGGGCCTGACGGACGCGTTCCGCATGTTCGAGCAGCCCGACAAGAGTTTCTCGTGGTGGGACTACCGCATGCTGGGCTTCCAGAAAAACCGGGGCCTGCGCATCGACCACATCCTGGTCAGCGATGCCCTGAAGCCCACGGTGACGGCCTGCGTGGTGGACCGCGCCCCACGCAAGAACCCGCAGCCCAGCGACCACACGCCGGTGGTGGTGACTCTGGGTTGATTTGCTACTGATTCAATAGCTATCAAGGTAATAGGGGCGCGCGCAAACGGCCTTTTCCCCTATAAAAATACCTCACATGGGGACATCAGCCTGTGCGCCAACAACGGCGCCCAGACTTGACTCCCTCTCCCCTCGCGGGAGAGGGTGGGGGAGAGGGGGCTACACCCGCACCGCGCCAGTTTCCCCCCTCTCCCCGGCCCTCTCCCGCGAGGGGAGAGGGAGAAGCCACCTGAGGCAACCTGATCAGGCGTTTTGCCTGAATTTTAAGGTCGCAAAGCCACAGGGCCTTCGGGCTGGGCTCACGCCTCGTCGGGTGCGTCCAGCCCCAGCTCCTGGATCTTGCGCGTGATGGTGTTGCGCCCAATGCCCAGGCGCTGCGCGGCCTCCATGCGGCGCCCGTGGGTGGCCACCAGGGCCGTGCGGATCAGGCGCGACTCAAAGCGCCGCGTGAGCGCATCCCACACCTCGGGTTGGCCGCCTGCGAGCAGTTTTTGCGCTTCGGTTTCCAGGGCCTGCTCCCAGCTGTGGACCGCCGCAGCGGGGGCCACTGCGGCTGCATCGGCCGACCAGGATGGCACGGCGGCAGGCATAGAAGCAGGCACGGGAGCCGCAGGGTGCAGCCCACCCACCATGTCGGACGGGGGCAGCGGTGCGGCGGCGGCCTGCGCCACAGGCACCACAGCGGCCAGCGGCGCCACGGGCATGGAGGTGACCGTGGCCGCAGGTTCTGCGCCCGGCGTGGCGCGCAGGGGCGGCTGGTAAACCGGGGCTTCCAGCACTTCGGGCGGCAGGTCTTGCAGCGAGATCACCTGCGCAGGTGCCATCACCGTGAGCCAGTGGCAGATGTTCTCCAGCTGGCGCACGTTGCCGGGGAAGGCGAATTGCTCCAGCCGCGCCAGCGCCGAATCGGCAATGCGCTTGGGCTCCACGCCCAGCTGCCGCGCGCTTTGCTGCAGGAAGTGGCGCGTGAGCATGGGCACGTCTTCGTGCCGCTCGCGCAGCGCGGGCAGGCGCAGGCGGATCACGTTGAGGCGGTGGAACAAGTCCTCGCGGAAGCCGCCTTCCTTGACGCGCTGCTCCAGGTTCTGGTGGGTGGCGGCAATCACGCGCACATGGGCCTTGACGGCTGCATGGCCGCCCACGCGGTAGAACTGGCCGTCGGACAACACGCGCAGCAGGCGCGTCTGCAAATCAAACGGCATGTCACCGATTTCGTCGAGGAACAGCGTGCCGCCCTCGGCCTGCTCGAAGCGGCCGCGCCGCTGGGTCTGCGCACCGGTGAAGGCGCCGCGCTCGTGGCCGAAGAGTTCGCTCTCCAGCAGGTCCTTGGGGATGGCGGCCGTGTTGATGGCCACAAAGGGGCCATCTGCCACGGGCGAGTGCTTGTGCAGCGCGCGCGCCACCAGCTCCTTGCCCGAACCCGATTCGCCGGTGATGAGCACCGTGACCTGGCTTTGCGACAGCCGCCCGATGGCGCGGAACACGTCCTGCATGGCGGGCGCCTGTCCCAGCATTTCAGGGGTCGCGGTCTGGCGCTCTTCGGTGACTTCTTCGCGCTGGCTTTCTTCCACCGCGCGGCGGATCAGCTCCACCGCCTTGGGCAAGTCGAAGGGCTTGGGCAGGTATTCGAACGCGCCGCGCTGGAAGGCCGACACCGCGCTGTCGAGGTCGGAGTACGCCGTCATGATGATGACGGGCAGGCCGGGCTGCAGCTCGCGCACCTTCTCCAGCAGTTGCAGGCCCGAGCCTCCGGGCATGCGGATGTCGCTCACCAGGACTTGGGGGCCCTGGCGGGCGGGGTCGCCTGCGGTGACATCGGCCAGTGCGTCCAGCACTTCGCGGGGGTGCGTGAAGCTGCGCGTGGGCAGGTTCTCGCGGGCCAGCGCCTTCTCCAGGACGAAGCGGATCGAGGGGTCGTCATCTACTATCCAGATCGGCTTCATATGTTTTTCTAACCTTCCCTGTGGTTGCGTGTCAGGGACCGTCGTGCGCTGTCAAGGCAAGGGGATCAGGATGCAGAAGTCGGTGCGACCCGGTACGCTGTCGCATTCGATCAACCCGTGGTGGCGCTGCACGAAGGTTTGCGCCAACGTCAGCCCCAGCCCTGATCCGCCGTCCCGCCCCGACACCAGTGGATAAAAAATCCGTTCCTTGATGGCGTCGGGTACGCCCGGTCCGTTGTCGATGACATGCAATTCCAGTGCCAGCCGATAGCGCTGGCGGCCGAACGTGACCTGGCGGGCCACGCGGGTGCGCAGCGTGATCACGGCATCGCCTGCGGCAATGCGGTCGGTGAGCGCCTGGGCGCCGTTTTGCACGATGTTCAGCAGCGCCTGGATGAGCTGGGCGCGGTCGCCCCGGAACTCGGGGATGGAGGTGTCGTAGTCGCGCTGGACCTTGAGGCCCTGCGGGTATTCGACCAGCACCAGCGAACGCACACGCTCGCACACCTCGTGGATGTTCACGTCGCCCACCAGGTGCGGGTGGCGGTGGGGCGCCAGCAGCCGGTCCACCAGGCTTTGCAGGCGGTCGGCCTCGTGGATGATGACCTGGGTGTATTCGGTGAGCTCGCGGTTGTCCAGCTCCATCTCCAGCAGCTGCGCTGCGCCCCGGATGCCGCCCAGCGGGTTCTTGATCTCGTGGGCCAGGTTGCGGATGAGTTCCTTGTTGGCCTGGGCCTGGTCGCGCAGGCGCTCCTCGCGATCCTGGCGGGCCTGCTGCTCCAGCGGCCACAGCTCCACCAATATTTCACCCACCTGTTCAGCGTCGGCCACGCTGACATGCACGGGCACCGGGTCCTGGTGCAGGCGCTTGAGGCCAGCCTCGTAGCGCAGCGCGGCAAAGTCCTTGCCGCGGGCGCCTGCCAGGGCGGTCTGCAGCAAGGCAGGGTCGGTGAAGAAGGTGGAGAAGTCCGCGCCCTCCAGGGTGCGGCGCGACAGGCCCAGCGTGTTTTCAAGGGCGGCGTTGGCAAACTGCACGGCGCCATCGGCGCGCAGCACAGCCACCAGAGTGGACATCAGGTCCAGCGAATGAAAACGCCCGGTGTCGGTGCCGGGCAGTTCAGGGGATGAAGGGACACTCACACGCAGGGGTGGTTGTTGGTTAATTGGCGGGCGCTGGCAGGCGGGCAATCTCGCGCTTGATGCCGGCGATGTCACTTTCGCTGCGGGCCACGCTGGCCTTGAGTTCGGCCGTGCGCTCCGTGTAGCGTTGGGGGTTGCGCAGGTCAAGCGCGTTGCGTTCGGGGGCGCCGTTGTTGTATTCCTTGACGAGGTCGGCATGGCGTGATTCGGCCTTGCGCAGCTCGGACTCCAGAATGGCGCGTGCATCGGAGTCGCGGGCCTTCTGGTCGTTGTTGCTGACCTTGGGCGCCGAGGAAGGCGACGTGGCCGCCCCACCACCCGCAGAGGACGATGGCGCAGGCGCCGCACCCGATGCAGGCCGGGTGCCCTGCACCACGGTGACATTGCCCCCTTCCACCAGCCTGCAGCCGCGCTCTTTGGCCTGGGTGGCGTTGTTGGTGTATTCGTTGCCGCAGCGGTAGATGCGGTCTTGTGCCCACGCGGCAAAAGGCGTGGATGCAATGAGGAGCAGGGTGAAGAGCGTTTTTTTCATTCAGGTTCCTCGCATGGACATGCAGGAGAGAAGGGAGTATCCACCAATCGCCACACATCGCCAATCAAGCAAGGGCGGACCTGGGCAGGGGTTTATCCAAGGATGCAACACCCGCCACCTTGGTTCCGCCACAGGCCATGAAGATGTTTTCGGCCCCATGAAAAAAGGCGGCTCGCGCCGCCTTTTTCTGAGCAATGGTCTGCAGGCAGACGATTACAGCGAGTAGTACATGTCGTACTCGACAGGGTGCACGGCCATGCGGAAGCGGGTCACTTCGTTCATCTTCAGATCGATGTAGGCGTCGATCATGCTGTCGGTGAACACGCCACCCTTGGTCAGGAACGCGCGGTCCTTGTCCAGGTGCTCCAGGGCCTGGTCCAGGCTGTGGCACACGGTGGGCACCAGCTTGTCTTCTTCTGGAGGCAGGTGGTACAGGTCCTTCGTGGCGGCTTCGCCGGGATGGATCTTGTTTTCCACGCCGTCCAGACCGGCCATCAGCAGGGCTGCGAAGCCCAGGTAGGGGTTCATCAGTGGATCGGGGAAGCGGGCTTCCACGCGACGGCCCTTGGGGTTGGCCACGTAAGGGATGCGGATCGAGGCAGAACGGTTCTTGGCCGAGTAGGCCAGCTTCACCGGGGCTTCGAAATGGGGCACCAGGCGCTTGTAGCTGTTTGTGCCGGGGTTGGTGATGGCGTTCAGGGCACGGGCGTGCTTGATGATGCCGCCGATGTAGTACAGCGCGAAGTCCGACAGACCGGCATAGCCGTCGCCAGCGAACAGGTTCTTGCCGTCCTTCCACACGGACTGGTGCACGTGCATGCCGGAGCCGTTGTCGCCGTGGTAAGGCTTGGGCATGAACGTGGCGGTCTTGCCGTAGGCGTTGGCCACGTTGTGGATCACGTACTTTTGCAGGATCGTCCAGTCGGCGCGCTCAACCAGCGTACTGAAACGGGTACCGATTTCGTTCTGGCCAGCGCCCGCCACTTCGTGGTGGAACACTTCGACCGGGATGCCCAGGGATTCGAGGATCAGAGACATCTCGGCGCGCATGTCTTGCGTGCTGTCAACGGGAGGCACGGGGAAGTAGCCGCCCTTGACGGTGGGACGGTGGCCACGGTTGCCGCCTTCGAGCTTGGCGCCGGTGTTCCAGGGGGCTTCGTACTCTTCGATTTCGTAGAAGGTGTGGTTGGGTTCGGTGCTCCAGCGCACGCCGTCGAAGATGAAGAATTCTGGCTCGGGACCGAAGTAGGCCGTGTCGCCCAGGCCGGAGGCCTTCAGGTAGGCTTCAGCGCGCTTGGCGATGGAGCGGGGATCGCGGTCGTAGGCCTTGCCGTCGGTGGGCTCGATCACGTCGCAGGTCAGGATCAGCGTCGTTTCTTCGAAGAAAGGATCGATGTTGGCCGTGCTGGGATCGGGGATCAGCTGCATGTCGGAGGCTTCGATGCCCTTCCAGCCGGCAATCGACGAACCGTCAAAGGCGTGGCCCGAAATGAACTTGTCTTCGTCGAAGTGAGAGACGGGCACCGTGGTGTGCTGTTGTTTGCCACGGGTATCGGTGAAACGGAAGTCAATGAACTTGACTTCGTTTTCCTTCACCATCTTCATCACGTCTGCAACGGTCTTGGCCATCAGGTTCTCCTGGGTAAAGCGCTTGTTGAAAAAAGATTTTGCCGAAATAAAAGCAGTTTGCGTGCCAGCCGAGTGCACTACCGCACTATGAAGGAGCGCCGCAGACTACGGGTTGGCACGGCACCCGCCGATAAGCACCAAAACAGTGCAATCCTTGGATCAAGCCTGAACATCACAGATTGCGCACCAATTCGGGGCCGCAATTTGCACCAAAATTGTGCAATCCTTTTTTCAGCTCCTGCCATGCGGCAGGAACCGAGGGTGCAGGCCCTTTGACGCCCAGCTCAATATGCCGCCCGTATTGTGGATGATCCACGCTGGGCAGACTGAACACCCGCACCAGCGGATGCATTTTTTCGATGCGTTCCATGAGAGGCGTCAACGCGGCCTCCATGGCGCCGTAGACCACCACCGACTGCTCGGTCTGGGGTGTGCGGTTAAAGAATTCCGCGTAGTGCTGGTCCAGCACCCCTTCGATCATGGGCCAGGCCATCACGGGAAAGCCAGGCACAAAATGCACGGCTCCTCCGCCAGCCCCTTCGCAGCTGAAGCCGGGGATCTTGTTGTAGGGGTTGGGGATGATGCGGGCGCCTGCCGGAAACACTCCCATGTTGAGCCGGTGAATGTTGTCGGGCCGGTCGGCCTCGTAGGGCACACCTTGCTCCCGCGCTACGTCCTGCATGCGTTCGCGGATCAGGGCCTCGGCATCGGGGTGCAGCACCAGTTCGCGCCCCAGGGCGCGGGCGGCACACTGGCGCGTGTGGTCGTCGGGCGTGGCGCCAATACCCCCGCACGAGAACACCACGTCGCCCGATGCAAAGGCACGCTGCAGGGTCGCCGTGATGCGGTCAGGGCTGTCGCCCACGTAGTCCGCATAGGCCAGCGACAGGCCCCGTGCCGCCAGAAGCTCGATGACCTTGGGCATGTGCTTGTCGGCGCGTTTGCCCGACAGGATTTCATCGCCCACGATGATGAGGCCGAAGGTGGGGGTCATGGTGCGGGGTTCTCGGTGGACGGTGATGGAGCCATAGGCAAGGTGGCCGCAGAGGATGCGGCGGGTAACGCAGGTGTTGCCATCGCAAGAGGCCCGGCGGTATCCACCACATTGGCTGCGGCAGCCACGGGCGCCAGCCCGGCAGACTCGGACCGCAGGCGCTGCAGCGCCGCCAGGCCGTAGTGGGTAAACCAGAGCGACGAGAACGCGAACACCAGGGTGTAGATCCAGATGGCCAGCGGAACCAGGATGAAAAAGGCCGCTGCAAACACGACCCCGGAGGCCCAGACAATGCTGGGCGCCGCCCCCAGGTAGCCGGTGATGATGCCAATGCCCAGCAGGCTGCTGCGGTGGCGGCGGAAGATCTCCTGGCGCTCTTCCTTGCTGGCATGGTCGGCCAAAGCATCAAACACCATGACCCGGTAGGTGAGCCAGCCCCAAATCAGGGGCGGCAGCACCAGCACCAGCGGTGGCACCAGCCACAGCGGCACCGACACCACCAGGGCCACCAGGGCCAGCACGGTGGAGCCCACCGACCAGGCCACGCTGGCAATGAAGGAGCCGCCCTTCTTGCGCTCCAGATCGGGAAACCGCCGCTCGGCCACCAAGGCCACCAGGGCGGGGGTCATGAGCACGGCCACCGCCAGCAGTGACACCACCACCAGCACGGGCGCCACGGCCAGCACCACCATCAGGGGCGCCATCACGGCAGTCACGTCCCCCAGGCCCCAGCCCTGCAGCCAGCTCCAGACGCTGGCGAGCAACGTGGAGGCGTCCAGCATTGCGCGCATGCCCTGGACCGCCGCATCCCAGTAGAAATAACCCAGGCCCAGTGCCAAAGCCACCATCAGCAGCAACGGCAAGACCGACAGGGCCACAACACGCGGCCGCAGGCAATAGACCGCAGCGCGCCAGAAAGAGTCAAGCAGAAGTCCCATGTCGGCAAGCATACCTTGGGTGCCTATGGGAGGGCGACACATCAGGCTTTGCCGAACAACCTCAGCACACCCCGCCATTGCTGGGACCAGAACCCTTGGCCGTAGTCGCGCAACCGCCCTTTCGCGTCAGGCTCAACCTGGTCGCGCACGCCCGTGGGGTCAAAGCGCCATTCGAAGTTGGCTGTGCGCATCAGCATGTCCCACCAGGGGAGCAGCACCCCGAAATTGTGGCCGCCCAGCACCACACGGGGCCCTTCGGACTTCGCACCGTCGGCGGCAGCCACCGCAGGCTTCACCGTTTCATGGCCAATGCCAATGCTGTGGTGCAGGCGGTGGAAACGCGGGCTGACCCACAAGCGCTCGCCCCAGCGGCCAAACCACAGACGCACATTGGCGTGCTGAAAACTCTCGCTGAGCTGGGTGATGGCCACAATGGCAATGAACTGCCCCGGGGCCACGCCAATCGCTTGCGCGACAACCACCAGGATCGTGTCCCGCAGCAGGTCGTCGAGCAGGTGGTTGCGGTTGTCGCTCCACATGGTCATCTGCTGCTGCGCATGGTGCATGGAATGCAGGCGCCACCACCATTCAAAGTGGTGCTGGCCCCGGTGGATCCAGTAGTCCACAAAATCGAACACCACCAGATACAGCAGCAGGCTCACCCAGGGGATGTCCGTGATCCCCGGCCAGATGCCGTCCAGCTGGAAGGTGCTGACCCCCGCCACGCGCAAGGCGCCAAACAGGGAGTCGGCCAGCGGGTCCACCGTGAAGAACAAGGCCAGGCGGAACACGCCCAGCCGGTGGATCAGCGTGTAAAGGATGTCGGTGCGGATGGTGGCACGGTTGGTCACCGGCTCCACCGGCCACAGGCGCTGCATCGGGCCGATCACGGCCACGATCACTGCCAGCTGCAGCAATCCCACCAGAAGCCAGCCTGCGGCCTCATAGCCAGTCTCCAGCACGCTGCTCAGGCCCAGCGAGAACATCAGCGGCTGCAGCACGCTCTCAAACAGCCACTGCTGCACGCCATCGAACCAACTGCCCAGCGATCCCATCACATCATGCTCCCATGCCTGCGCTGCAACAGGCCACGCAGCAAACGCCTGCATCGGCATCCGCGCAACCCGCCGCCCTGTTGTCCATCAGCGGGCCACCCCATACTGGGGGTGTTCCCGCAAGGTCCGAAAGCAGAAACCCTGCTGCTTGAGGCCCACGATCAAGGGCTCCAGCACGGTTGGCGCCCACGGGTCCTTGCGCGACCAGATGCCCAGGTGCGCCAGAAGAATGTCGCCGCTGCGCACGTCACGCAAGGCCTTGCGCAGCAGGGCCGCATTGCTGGCGCTCTCGCTGGGCAGTTCATCCCCCAGAAAACCTGCGGGCGACCAGCCCACATGCGCATAACCGCAGGCCTGCGCGGCGGCGATGAGCTGGGGGGATGTTTTTCCGCCGGGGGCGCGGAACAGAGGCAGCGGCGCCTTGCCCGTCACCACCTTCAGGCGATCAGCAGCACGGCCAATCTCCGCGCAATACTCGGCAGCCGACATCTGAAAGCTCTGCCCCTCCCGAGGACCCGCAGAAGGACGCACACGAAACACCGAGGCTTGCGCCGTGCCCACATCCGCACGCCAGTAGGTGTGGTCCCAGGTGTGTGAGGCGAATTCGTGGCCCTCCGCCGCGCGCGCACGCCACCAGGGTGCCCAGTGGTCGCCCAGGCTGCCATCGCCTTCCTTGGTGCGTTCGTTGGCCGCAAAAAAAGTCACCCGCACCTGCTGGCGGCTCAGCACATCGGCCACCAGGGGGGCCACCTCCATGTGGCCGGTATCGAACGTCAAATACAGGGGTTTCTTGCAATCATTTTGGGCGCTTGCGCCCGATGGGCATGCGGTTATAGCTGCAAATAATATAGCAAACTGCCACCCCGACATTGGTTTGTGGCCCAGCCTTGCGCCCACGGCCTTCACCCTCGCCCTCAACGCGGTGCGTGGTGCAAGGTCCAGACGCCGTGGGGTGACTTGCCCACCGTGACCTGCCGCACGACCTTCTTGGCTTCGGTATCCACCACCGACAGCTTGCGGGCCCAACGCGAACTCACGTAAATGAAGCGCCCATCGGCAGACACATCCATGCAATCAGGGCCACCCGGCACAGGATACGACTCCACCACCTGGTAAGTTGTCATATCGATCTTGCTGATGGAATTGGCCACGCGGTTGCTCACGTAGAGATGGCGGCCATCCCCTGCAGCGCGGAATGCATGGGCACCATTGCCCGTCTTGATCTTCCGGATGCTGACCGGCTCACGCCCCGAGACATCAAACACTTCGACACTGTCGCTTCCAGTCAAGCCGACAAACAAGCGCTTGTCGTCGGGGCTGCCGTACACATCTGCCGGCATGGTGCCGGTCTTGACGCGCCATTTGATGGTCTGGGTGGCAAGGTCCATGGCCACCAGCTCATCACTGTCCTGCATGGTGGCGTACACCGTGGTGCTGCGGCTGTCGATCCACAGATGGCTGGGCGTGCGCGATGTGGCAACACGCTGCACCAGCGTCAGGTCTTTGCCATCCCAGCGATAAAAATCCACATGGTTCAGCCGATTGGCGGCGGTGATGAACCACTTCATGTCAGGGCTGAAGCGCAGGTGGTACGGGTCCACAATGCCACGCACCGTGCGCTGTACCTGGGCCGTACGCGGGTCGATGAACGTCAACGTGTCGCCCAAGGCGTTGGCTACGATCACCGACTTTTCATCGGGTGTCAGGTAAAGGTGGTGCGGCTCTTTGCCGGTGGGAATCCGGGTCGTCTCCGTCCAGGTCGCCGGGTCAATGACGCTGACATTGGCCTCCAGCGAATTGAGAACAAACAGAGGTGGCACCGCAGCCCCAGCGCTCCCCATGGACAGCCACAGCCCACACAGGGCAACACATGTACGTGCAATCGAAAAAATCTTCACAGAACCACTTTCAACACAGTCTGCGAGTGTAGCGTCCCGCCCACCCGTACACGGCTATTGCAGGAGTAACGTGGCGCGTCAGGCATGAACCTTGAGCAAGGTCATGCGCCAACATGCCTTTTGATCGGCTCGCCCCACCCTGCCAGCCAGCGCGGATGCGCCGATGAGTCGCTGCGCGGCCCCAACCTTCAGCCAACTTGGGTCAACAACCGCATCTCATCTTCGCCGAGCCAGCACCAGGCACCAGGCACCAGGTCCGCAGGCAAATCCATGCCGCCAATTTTGGAACGGTGCAGCCCTTCCACCCGGTTGCCCACGGCCGCTAGCATGCGCTTGACTTGGTGATACTTGCCTTCTGTCAGGGTCAGGTCCAGGCGGTGACTGCCAACCACCTCGCAACCTGCTGCGCGAACTGGCTTGGGATCGTCATCCAGCACCACCCCCGCCAACAATTGAGTCACCTGGGCGTTATCTACCGGGTGCTTGGTGGTGACCTGGTAGACCTTGGGCACATGCTTTTTGGGCGAACTCATGCGGTGAATGAACTGCCCATCATCGCTCAACAGCAGCATGCCGGTGGTGTCCTGGTCCAGGCGCCCGACAGCCTGAACCCCTTGCACCGCACTCTTTGTGGGCCGCTGC
This sequence comes from Acidovorax sp. GW101-3H11, assembly GCF_001633105.1. Lineage (GTDB taxonomy): Bacteria > Pseudomonadota > Gammaproteobacteria > Burkholderiales > Burkholderiaceae_C > Acidovorax. Next base: position 536 of record NZ_LUKZ01000002.1, on the reverse strand, counting down.
CGCAATGGCGCAGGCAACAGCGTGTAGATGCTGGGATAGGTGGACGGCTTCTGGGAACATTCAGTCCCGGCAGGCTTGTGCAACAGCACATAGGCCTTGGCATGGTAGGGCCAGTCAATGCCCTGAACCCGCAGAACCAGCCCTTCGGGGTCGTAGTCAGAGGTCGCATCGGTACAAGGGCGATACTCGTACTCACCCGCACTCGCAGTCGGCTCACGCACAGCCACCCAACCCTGTTGCACCAGTCCAGCGCAGACGCGGCGTGTGCCAAACCCTTGGGAATACAGAATCTCTTGTAGTTGCATGACAAAAGCAGAGTGAATCAGCGAGGCGCTGTGAGAGTCAAGGCAATCCAGTTATTGCAGATGCCTCTAAGCAAAATTGTGCACCTGCAAAGCAAAAAACCCCAGTCAATACTGACTGGGGTTTTCTGGGCTGTAAGAGCCTGACGATGACCTACTTTCACACGGGAACCCGCACTATCATCGGCGCAAAGTCGTTTCACTGTCCTGTTCGGGATGGGAAGGAGTGGTACC
>NZ_LUKZ01000001.1:473127-493262 GCF_001633105.1 Acidovorax sp. GW101-3H11 | reverse complement strand
ACAGTAACGCCCGTGCTGTGCCTTTACCTGTTGCCGGGGATGAAACGGCTGGACCACGGTGACAGCACGTTGGTAGCCTGGCTCAAGCGGCGGGATGCGCAAGTGCTCAGCTGGTCGTTTTCTCGCGCCAAGGTGCTGATGGCTGTCGCCGCACTGGCGGTGGCGGCAGCGGCGGCCAGTGTCCCGTTTTTCCCGCGCGCATTTCTTCCGGCGTTCAATGAGGGTTCGCTGGTGCTTGGCATGGTGTTCAACCCGGGCACTGCGCTGGCGGAAGCCAATCGCATGGGCGCGTTGGCCGAGACGTTGATCGCAGAGGTTCCCGAGGTCACCCAGGTCGGGCGCCGGACGGGACGCGCCGAGCTGGATGAACATGCAGAAGGCGTGCATTCGGCCGAGATCGATGTGGACCTGAAGCGGTCCGCCCGGGACCGAGAGGCTGTGATGGCGGACATCCGGGCCCGTTTGGCGGTCCTTCCAGCCCAGGTGGCCATTGGCCAGCCTATCTCCCATCGCCTTGATCACCTCTTGTCAGGGGTGCGTGCACAGATAGCGCTCAAGATCTTCGGCGACGACACGGACACGTTGCGAGGCCTGGCCGAGCAGATGCGTCAGGGACTCTCGGGCGTTCCAGGGCTGGTGGATCTGACGGTGGAAAAGCAGGTGCTGATCCCCCAGATCACGGTACGGCTGGACCACCGCAAGGCTGCGCAGGTCGGGCTGTCCCCGGGGGAGGCTGTGCGGGTCCTGCAGGCCCTGACGGATGGTGCTCATGGTGCGCAGATCGTGGATGGACTTCGCCGCTATGACCTGGTGCTGCGCCTGCCCGATGACAAACGCAGTCCTCAGGATTTGGCGCGCACGCTGATCGACACGCCTGCGGGACAGATACCGGTGTCTGCCATCGCCACGGTCCAGGAAACCGATGGTCCCAACCAGATCGGCCGAGAGAACGGCCGTCGGCGCATCGTTGTCTACGCCAACACGGACGGCTCCGACATGGGCCGCGTTATTGCAGACATTCGTGCGGTGATGGCAAAGGCGCCATTGCCACCGGGGACCTTTCTGAGTCTGGAAGGCCAGTTCCAGGCCCAGGAGCAAGCGATGCAACTGATCGTCGGCTTGTCGCTGGTGTCTTTGGCAATGATCTTTCTTGTGCTGTATGTGCGCTACAAGTCGGCCGTGCTGGCCGGGATCATCATGGCCAACATTCCGCTCGCGCTGATTGGCAGTGTTGCAGCGATGTGGCTGGCAGGGGTGAGCCTGTCCGTGGCCTCCATGGTGGGCTTCATCACGCTGGCGGGCATTGCCACGCGCAACGGGATTTTGAAGGTCAGCCACTACATCAACCTGTGCAAGTTCGAGGGAGAGGTCTTCGGCCAACCCATGATCGTGCGCGGCTCGCTGGAGCGGTTGACTCCGGTCTTGATGACGGCGCTGGTTGCAGCCTTTGCACTGACGCCGCTGCTGTTGGCCGCCGATGCTCCCGGCAAGGAGATCCTGCACCCGGTGGCGGTCGTGATCTTCGGCGGACTCGTCAGCTCGACCTTGCTGGACACGCTGCTGACGCCCGTGATGTTCTGGCTTTTTGGCGAAGGTGCCACCCGGCGCTTGATTGAGGGCAGCACCGCACAAGCCGAAAGCGAATCCATAGGCCAGGAGGCCTTCTGACTCCAGGCTCCAGCTTAATTCTCACCCACTTTTTGATAGGCCTTGGTGCGCTGCCTTTTGAAGCGCGCCAGTGAAACAAACTCAACGGAAGGAAACCCAAATGACCATGAAAAAGAACTTCTCCCAACTGATGGCAGCCACCGCAATCGTGATGGCATCCCTGACAAGTGCGCCTGCTGCAATGGCCCATGGTGCAGCCGAGCCTGCTCACGGCGGCGTGGTGCAAACCGCCTCCGATCTGTCATTCGAGCTGGTCGCCACCGCTGACGGCGCGGCAATCTACATCGTGGACCACGACGAGGATGCGGACGCATCCAAGTTTGGCGGCAAGATCACCGTGCTCAACGGCACCGAAAAGGCAGAGGCGCCCCTGAAATCTGCAGGCGGCAACAAGCTGGAGGCCAAGGGCGTGAAGTTGGTCAAGGGGACAAAGGTGGTTGCGCTGATCACGACCAACAGCAAAAAGAACGTCACTGTTCGATTCACGGTGAAATAAGACCCATGGCGCGCGGCTCTCTGTCTTTGCCTGCACTGCAAGGTGGTCTGCTGGCCTTGCTGGCTGCAGCCCTGTTTGGCATCAGCACCCCGCTGGTTCAACGCTTGGGTGCCGGGCTGGGCGCGTTCACAACGGCCGCGCTGCTGTATGCAGGGGCGGCTGTCGTGGGTGCCTTGTCCCTGCGGACCGCTGCTCACGAGGCAAGGTTGCAGAGATCCGACGCCGGGCGCCTCATCGCCATGGCGGGGTTCGGTGCCGCTCTGGGTCCTGTCGCCCTGGCCTGGGGCCTTCAACACACCAGTGGTGCCAGTGCCTCGCTCATGCTCACTCTGGAAGCCCTGTTCACTGCCACACTGGCGTGGTGGCTGTACAGCGAGACCATGGACCGCCGTGTGTGGGCTGCCATGCTTCTTTTGCTGGCCGGTGGCATGGCTTTGGTCATGGACCAGGGCCTGCAGGGCGGCACGCAGCTGCTCGGTCTGCTTGCGGTGCTACTGGCGACGGTGGCCTGGGGCGTGGACAACACCCTGTCCCGGGGACTGGCCGAGCGCGATCCCAGCCAGGTCGTGATGGCGAAGGCCTTGCTCGGTGCCGCTGCGACAGCATGTCTTGCCATTGCGTGGGGCGAGCCTTTGCCCTCCCTGAAGGCAGCTCTAGGGCTCTTTGCCGTGGGGGCCACGGGGTATGGCTTGAGTCTTCGGTTCTACCTTCTGGCGCAGCGGGCTTTTGGGGCGGCGCGGACTGGCTCCGTGTTCGCCTTTGCACCTTTCATCGGTGCGGCTGTAGCGTTCGGCTTCGGTGAACGGTCTGCGGGGTGGCTGATGCTGCTCGGTGGTCTTCTGATGCTTGCGGGGGTGCTGCTNGCTTTTGGGGCGGCGCGGACTGGCTCCGTGTTCGCCTTTGCACCTTTCATCGGTGCGGCTGTAGCGTTCGGCTTCGGTGAACGGTCTGCGGGGTGGCTGATGCTGCTCGGTGGTCTTCTGATGCTTGCGGGGGTGCTGCTGCATTTGGCCGAGAGCCACGGGCATGAACATACGCACGAGCCGATGGAGCATGAGCACGCCCACCGTCATGACGATGGACACCATTCGCACGTTCATGACGTGATGCCCACGGGGAGCCACAGCCATGTGCACTTCCATGAGCCGGTCACCCACGCCCATCCCCATGCGCCGGATGTTCACCACCAGCACAGGCATTGACCAGACCAGATGTCCCAAGACTGTGGCAAAGGAACTTTGACGATGAAAAACTCGATGCTGTCGATTGCTACTGCGCTGGCTTTGCTGGTGCTTTCAGGCTGTAGCACCCCAGTCTATGAAAACCAATACGCTGTGTCCGAAGGCTGGAGAATCGGCAAGGTCACCAAACTGGTCACCGCAGAAGAATTCTTGAAGACAGGTAGCCCTCGCTGCCAGGGAATGGAGATTCGCCCCAATGACCGCTTTGCATTCATCCAAAGGCAAGTGACCCGAGCGCGCGGGCACTTCGCCAAAGTGGACCCGGACTCCGGCATCGCAGTGGGCGACGAGGTTTACTACAACGCATGGGACTGTGACCAACCTCAATTGGTGCCAAGGCTCCTAAAGGGCCTATGACGGAGCGTGCGCCGTAGAGGCTGATGAGACTCGTCATCGAGCAGGTGGCGGCAAGCTCTTTCTGACCGGGCCCGCATACACCACGCGCCTGGCATCGCGGTACTGCAGTTTGTCGCCCACGCGCACCACATCAAAGCAGACTGGGGACTCCTTGTTGACCTTGGGCAGCAAGAGGCAGCGTTGATTGTTCTGCGCGCTACAGCGTCCGGCGCTTGTGCGGCCGTTTTCTGAACGCCTCAGGCGAACATCCAGGAAGTAGTCATCGCTCCAATGGCGCCCTTCGGTGACATGGTGCCCGCCCACCGCTTAACGGATCTGCGCCGTGTTTAGCTTGGTTTCAGGGGGCGCTGCGAAGGCCATGGGCGCCAGTATCCCGCCCAGAAAATATACGCACAGCCCCCCGCGAAAGCAGCGGGGGCGCCGCGAAAGTGCCTGCCGTCATGCCACCATGCTTGAAGGCCAGTTGTGCGTCTCTGCCTAGCAGTATTCTGGGAGCGTGCTGCGGGATTGTTGATGCTGCCGGGCGGAGTTGTGATGCTGGCGCGAGTGGTGCTGCGTTTGGCGGAAAGCCATGGTCACGAGCACACCCATGAGCCTATGACCCACGCTCACCCCCACGCACCAGATGTGCACCATCAGCACGTTCACAGAACCTCTTGAGTTCGACCGGATAGCGATGGACATACGCGGTCTACATCTGACAGGATCCGTTGTCGGATCTGGCGCTAGTCCTTACCTCTTCCAAGAACGCAGCAGCAACGCATTGGTCACCACACTCACGCTGCTGAGGGCCATAGCTGCTCCCGCCACCATGGGATTCAACAGGCCAAATGCAGCCAAGGGGATCCCGACCACGTTGTACGCGAATGCCCAGAAAAGGTTCTGACGGATCTTTGCGTACGTGCGCCGAGAGATGTCGATGGCATCTGCGATCAACGCGGGGTCACCATGCATCAGCGTGATCCCCGCAGCATGCATGGCCACGTCGGTGCCCGTGGACATGGCAATTCCCACATTCGCCGCAGCCAGAGCGGGCGCGTCGTTGATGCCGTCACCCACCATCGCAACGTGCCTGCCACCTGACTTGAGCTGCGCCACGATATCCGCCTTGCCTTCCGGCAGCACATCAGCACGAACCTGATCGATGCCCAACGCGCTGGCTACTGCGCTTGCGCTTCCCTTGTTGTCCCCGGTGACCAAGACGGTCTGGATGCCCAGAGCATGCAGTTGGGCAATGGCCTGTTGTGAGCTGGGCTTCACTGTGTCTCCAAATGCCAATAAACCCATCACTTCTGGCGCATCGGTCACGTCAGCCAACCAGGATACTGTGCGGCCCTCTTGTTGCATCTGTACTGCAGCCCCGGTCAGACTGGCCATGTTGACATCCAACTCCTCCATGTAACGTGTACTCCCGAGGCGGATCTGGCGTCCTTTGATGACAGCAGACATGCCTCTGCCAGCTACCGCTGTGACCTCAGTGGCACGAGGAACGGTCACACCCTGGGTGCGTGCAGCGTCCATCACGGCCTTGGCCAGTGGATGCTCGCTGCCGTTCTGAATGGCCGCAGCAAACGGCAGTAACTGATCCTGGAGGCCTTCGGCAGGCATCGCAGCCGTCAAAGTGGGCTTCCCCTCGGTCAGGGTGCCGGTCTTGTCGAACGCCACGGTGTCGATGTGGTGGGCAACCTCCAGTGCTTCTGCATCCTTGATCAGAATACCGTGGCGTGCTGCAACGCCGGTGCCCGCCATGATCGCGGTGGGAGTAGCCAAACCCAGCGCACAAGGGCACGCAATGACAAGTACCGCGACAGCATTGAGGATCGCCTGTTCCCAGTTGCCAGTGGCAAAGCCCCAGCCCATCAGTGTGATGGCAGCAAGGCCGAGCACCACGGGCACAAAGACCGCACTCACTTCATCCACAATCCGCTGGATGGGAGCCTTCTTCGCCTGCGCCGACTCAACCATCCGCACGATGCGCGACAGAGTTGACTCTGCGCCTATCGCAGTCGTCCGTACCAACAACAAGCCCTCCGCGTTCACGGAGCCTCCCGTCACCTTGTCACCGACGTGCTTCGCCACAGGCAGGCTCTCCCCGGTGATCAATGACTCATCCACCTGGCTTGCGCCTTCGATCACCGAGCCGTCTACCGGGACTCTCTCCCCTGGGCGGACAACCACCGTATCACCTACTTTCACGCGTGAGAGTGGTAGATCAATGTCACCGGCATCAGCGCGCACACGTGCAATTTCTGGGCGCAGCGCATGCAGCGCCCGGATCGCTTCGGTGGTTTGTCGCTTGGCTCGGGCTTCCAGCCACTTCCCGAGGAGCACTAGCGTGACAATGACAGAGGAGGCTTCAAAGTACAGGTGGGGTGTGCCGTGCTCAGCGTGCTTGACCAGCAGGTACAGGCTCAAACCGAACCCGGCCGACGTACCCAATGCGACCAGCAGATCCATGTTGCCTGCGCCTGCACGAAGAGCCTTCCAGCCAGCGCGGTAGAACCTCGCGCCCAGCCAGAACTGCACAGGCGTGGCCAGGGCCAGTTGAATCCAGCCGTTGAGTGTCCAGTCTTGACCGAACAGCATGCCAAGCATGGGCAATACCAGGGGGAAGGACAGACCAGCGGCTAGAGCGACAGGCCACCAGGGCGCCGACTGCTTGTCGTGTTCAGTGGGAGTGTTCGTATCCGCCACCTGCGCCTCATAGCCCGCCTTTACAACGGCGGCTACCAGGCGTTCGGGAGGCAATCCTGCATCGAAACGAACCTGCGCACGCTCCGTGGCTAGATTGACTTCCGCATGCTTGACGCCTGGTACACCCTTCAGCGCTTTTTCGACACGTCCCACGCACGACGCGCAGGTCATCCCACCGATCAAAAGCTCCACGGACTCTTCCGCTATTGCGTATCCAGCCTTTTCGACAGCCGCAGCCAAGGCCGGGACCGGCACCGTGGAGGCGGCAACCACGGAGGCGCGCTCAGTAGCAATATTCACGGTCACCTCACGGACCCCAGGGACGGCTTTGAGGGCCTTTTCAACCCGTCCAACGCAAGAGCCGCAGGTCATGCCAAGTATCGGAAGATTCAGGAGTGCGATAGATAGTGAGGCGGACGGCCCCGCTTCATGGGCAGAGGTGTTCATAGTAATCTCCATGTGGTGTTCAACTCCGGCGTTAGCCGGCAGAGTTCGAACTTTCAGGGTTGACACGATGGGAGACGCAAGCGAGCCGCCGCTCCTTGTTTGGATATCTATCTGGCCACTTGACCTTGCCCCAGTGGCAAACCGGAGACTGAAAGCCTCTTAACTTTTTCCAAGAGGCGAAAAATGCATGAATTCCAACTCCCCGACATGACCTGCGGACACTGTGCTGGGATGGTGAGCCAGACGCTTCAGATGACAGACCCTGAATGTAAAGTGCAGGTGGACATGTCCAAACGCATGGTCACTGTGCAAAGCGCGGAAGATCGCAAGACACTGGTCGAGGCGCTGACCGAGGCTGGATATCCGCCCGCCTGATCTAGGCTTTACAAAACGTAGTATTCGGAGCGCTTGACATTGACACGGTGGTAAGGGCCAAAGTCCTTGCTACCGTGTTATTCCATTGCACAGGAGCATCCATGACCACACTCATGAACATCGGCGAAGCGGCCAAAGCGGCAGGTGTATCGGCCAAGATGATCCGCCACTACGAGCAAACAGGTTTGTTGCCAGAAGCTGAGCGCAGTGAGTCTGGCTATCGAAAATACGGTGAGCGCGAAGTTTCGGTACTGCGTTTCATCCGCCAGTCGCGCCGCCTCGGGTTCTCCATGCCCCAGATTGCGGAGTTGATCGGCCAATGGGGTGACACGCACCGCACCAGTCGGCAGGTAAAGGCGATTGCGGAGCGCCATCTGGCGGATCTGGAGGAGAAGCTGCGGGAGATTATCGAGATGAAATCAGCCTTGGAGCAGTTGGTTTCTGTGTGCGCTGGCGACGACCACTCGAACTGCGCAATTCTTGACAACCTGGCGGCGGACAGTCCCTCGAAGCCCAACCACAACGCAAGTTTCGTCAAGCCGACTCGGCGCGGAGCCAAGGTTTCCAGAGCGCACTCTGGTGTGACCGACACGCCGACGAACAGCCATCTAGACCTTATGACGTGGATGCGCGGAGTCCACGTACATCGGAGCGGGCACTGAACTAGGCCCTGAGGGGGGCTTGCGAAGCCATCACCTTGCACCACGATTGCGGCCCGCCCGTACTTGGGTGGGCCACGCTTGTGGCCCACCCGTTTGCATTACTTAGGCGTGGAGCCCGGAGTGGCTTCCTTGTGCGGCATGGCTTCACGCGCATTGGCCTTTTCCTGACCACGGGCTTCGGCCTTGCTGGTGTCGGCGATGCCAGAGCCTTCACCCCGCGCCGTACTGCCATCCTTGGTCCGCTTCACACCGGTCGCAGGACGGGCCTTTTTGTGTTCCTCGCCATGCGCTTGCGCCTTGGAGTTGGTGTAGGGCGTGGCCTCTTGGGTGTCGCCAGCGGCGAATGCGGACGATGCGGCGGTCATGGCCAGGGCGATAAGGAGAGTTCTCATGATTTTTCCTTGGTAGGTTGACGTGCGAACAGAAGAACGCCCCCTTTTCTTGAGGGCGTATCGAGACACTTTTTGCGCTTACTTGGCAGGCTCGATGGCGGTGACCACCATCTTTCCGCCCTCGTTGATCACCATGAAGCGGATCTTGTCGCCGACCTGCGCCTTGTCGAGCAGGGCCTTGTCCTTGGCAGCAAACACCATGGTCATCCCCGGCATCTCCAAGTGCTTGATGTCGCCATGCTTGATGGTGATTTTTCCGGCGTCCTTGTCGATCTTGCGCACCTCTCCATCGGTCATGGAGGCTGCGGTCGTGGTTGCGGCTTTACCGGCGTCTCCAGCGGCCTGCGCCACGGCCGACAGCGGCATGAGAGTGACCAGCGACAACATAGCGCCGATCAATAAAGTGTTTGCGTTTTTCATACGAGCTCCTTGTTCAATTGCGTGCAGGGATTCCCCGATTACTTCTTGACCACCGTGACCTGACCCTTCATGCCAGCGTCGTAGTGGCCTGGGTACAGGCAGGCGAACTTCACTTCACCAGCCTTGGTGAACTGCCAGATGATTTCGCCTTGCTTGCCGGGGGCCAGCGACACCTTGCTGGGTTCGTCATGCTCCATGTCCGGGAACTTCTTCATCGTCTCGTAGTGTTCCTTGAGTTCGGCATCGGTGCCCATGCTGAACTCGTGTTTGACCTGGCCACTGTTCTTGATCACGAACCTGACGGTTTCGCCCTGCTTGACGGTGATCGCAGCGGGCGTGAAGCGCATGTTGTCCGTCATGTCCACGTTGATCGTGCGGCTAACACGGGAAGCCTTGCCGGGCTGACCAATGGCCGATTCAGCGCTGCCGTGGCCGTGGGCGCCACCGCCGTCATGGCCACCGCCGTGGTTGCCACCGGCGAAGCTGTTGAAGGACAGGGCCACCAGGGCGGAGGCGGCGATCAGGGAAAGAGTGCGTTTCATAGTTACCTTGGGTTGTGGATGAGGAAAGGAGGCGATCAGTGGCCGCTGTGCGAAGACGGCTTTTTGACCTTGACGACAGTGTCCGAACTGGACTTCTCTTTGCGGGGCATGGACTGGCCGCCCTCGGCTTTGAAGCGGGCAGGCTCCGCCATCGGACCGGTGTACTCATACGCCACCGTGCCCTCCGGGTTTTTGTACCAACCCGGGTTCTTGTAGTCGCCTGGCTTCTGGTCGCGGCGCACCTTCAGGACACTGAACATGCCACCCATCTCCACCGAGCCGAAGGGGCCTTCCCCGGTCATCATGGGGACGGTGTTGTCCGGAATGGGCATCTCCATCTCGGTCATGTCCGCCATGCCCCGTTCGCCCATGACCATGTAGTCGGGAATCAGGTTGTTGATCTTCTTGGCCACGCCCCGGTGGTCTACGCCAATCATGGTGGGAATGTCGTGACCCATTGCGTTCATGGTGTGGTGGCTCTTGTGGCAGTGGAATGCCCAGTCACCTTCTTCGTCCGCGAGGAACTCGATCTGGCGCATCTGGCCCACGGCCACGTCGGTGGTCACTTCATAGAGACGGGTGCTCTTGGGTGTAGGACCACCATCCGTGCCGGTGACCAAAAACTCGTGACCGTGCAAGTGCATCGGGTGGTTGGTCATGGTGAGGTTGCCGATGCGAATACGCACCTTGTCGTTGAGCCGGACGTTCAAGGAGTCGATGCCAGGAAAGATGCGGCTGTTCCATGTCCACAGATTGAAGTTCGTCATCTCTGCAACCTTGGGCGTCGCGGCCCCTGGCTCAATGTCATAGGCACTGAGCAGGAAGCAGAAATCACGGTGCACTTCGTCGATCAGCGGATGCTTGGCCTTGGGGTGCGTGATCCAGAAGCCCATCATGCCCATGGCCATCTGGGTCATTTCATCGGCATGCGGGTGGTACATGAAGGTGCCCGGGCGGCGCGCCACGAACTCGTAGACGAAGGTCTTGCCCGACTGGATTGCGGGCTGGTTCAATCCCGCCACACCGTCCATGCCATTGGGCAAACGCTGTCCATGCCAGTGGATGCTGGTGTGCTCGGGCAGCTTGTTGGTCACAAAAATGCGAACGCGATCGCCTTCCACCACTTCGATGGTGGGCCCGGGACTCTGGCCGTTGTATCCCCACAGGTGGGCCTTGAAGCCAGGGGCCATTTCGCGCACGACGGGTTCTGCCACCAGGTGGAACTCTTTGACCCCCTGGTTCATGCGCCAGGGCAGCGTCCAGCCGTTGAGCGTGACTACCGGGTTGTAGGGGCGCCCGGAGTTGGGAACCAGGGGCGCCATGGTGTCGGCGCTGCCCTGGAAAATGGGCTCTGGCAAAGCCGCCATCGCGACTCGGCTTACGCTTGCGGCAGCGACAGCTCCTCCGGCGATGCCTGCAAAGCGGAAAAAATCTCTTCTTGAATTCATGTTGGTTTCCTTGAGGGGATCAGTGGCCTGCACCAGCTTCGGCAGCGGCTGCGCCGCCGCCCGAGACGCCAGCGCTGGTGGGCTTGCCGATGAGAGAGGCCTGAAGGGCCGCATCCGCCTGCCAGAACTGCTGTTCGGCGTTCAGGGCCGCCATCACCGAGTTCACCTGGTCGCGAGAATCGGCGAGCAACTCGAAAACGCTGATCAGCATCCCGTTGTAGCGAAGCTGGTTTTCTTCGGAGATGGTTTTTCGCAGGGGAATCACCTCGTCGCGGTGGTGACGCGCGATGTCATATGCAGTGCGGTACGCGGAGTAGCTCTCCCTAAGGTTCGAACCCGCCGCGCGTGCAGTTGCTTCCAGGCGGTTGGCCGCAGCCAGGGTCTGCGCATTCATGGCGTCGCGCCGCATGCCCCCCCAGTCGAAGATCGGCAGCTGCAGGCTGATCTCGAAGCCGCGCCGCGTGGAGTGGGTGTTCTCTGCTGCATCGAAGACAGAGTCGCGCCGCACGCCCAACTCGATGTCTGTGAAGGTCGTGATCCTGTTCCAGCCTTGCGCGCGTGCAGCTGCGTCGTAGTCGGCTTTCGCGATCAGCAGATCCAGCCGCCCCTTGGATGCCTGACGGCCAGCGTCCGATGCAGACAGCGGCTCCTTGGGCAGTGTGGGCAGGCGTTCAGGCAATTTGAGCTGTTGGGCTTGGCTGTCGTCCAGACCCAGCAGCCGCACCAGCTCCTCACGGGCTGCCGTGACCTGGTGCTGCGCACTGGCCAGCTGGGTCGCTGTGTCGGCATAGAACGCTTGCTGGCGTGCACGGTCAAGCTTGTTGAAATTGCCCACCGATTGCATGCGCTTGGCCAGTTCGGCACTGGCTTGGGCGCTGGCGACGACCTGTTGGGTGTAGGCCAGCGTCTGTTGCGCGGCAACGGCGCGTACCCAGGCCTGACGTACCTGCGTGACTTGGTCCACTACATCGCTGCTCAGGCGCAACTGGGTCTGCTTGATGCGCTGCTCGGCGATGCCTTTGCGCGTAGGCAAGGTCAGCAGGTCCAGCAGCCCGAAGGACAGGAGGCGGCCGATCTCCGTCTCGCTGCCCAGGCGAACGCGCTCCAGGCTGAGAAGGGGATTGGCAATCCGACCGGACTGGGCTGCAGTCGAGGCATCCGCCCAATTCTGGGCCACGATGGCCTGCATCGATGGGCTGTTGACCAGGGCGAGTTGTACGGCGTCCTTCTGGCTGAGGGGTTTGCTCAGCAGCTCCGAAGCGCGCTGACGCAAGGCATCCCGTTCGTTCTGGTCCCTCGCGAGAGTGAGGTTCCCGTCGGTGAAACCGCTTGTCGAAGCATTGGCGCTGGAGAGGTTCTGCTCAAGATTCACGCTGGCACAGCCAGACAGAATGGCGACAGTGGCGACAGCCAAAACGATTTTGGTGGGGGGCATGCGCAGTTTGCGGTTCATTGCTTGCCCCCATGGTGTGCATCATGACCCGCAGCGGACGGCTCTTGCCCAGACGCTGGAGCAACCTGGCGCATTTCCTTGGCGTAGGCACGCCATCCGCCGATCTCCCCCACTTTGTCGTTGGCCTCCCGCCAAGACTGCACCTTTTGCTCCTGGTAGGGTTCATAGCTCGTGAACGCTGACCGATAGGACAGCTGATAGTCCGGGTTTGCCATTTCAGGCGCCGCCGATTGGGCGAAACCTAGGGAAGGAGCCAACAGCGCGGCTGCCAGAAGTTGGGTTGATTTAGGTCGTGAAGTCCAAGGATTTTTCATAGGTGCTCCATGCGTTTCTTGATGTAGGGCATTCTGTGCGGACCTTGCTTCCGCCGGAATAACATGTTGGTTACATCTTTGTTATGTTGAAGAAAGGAAAGGGATCTGCGGGCACACTTGCCGCTACATCTGAGTCAAGGAGAATCCCGTGAAGATATTGATCGTCGAAGATGAGATCAAAACCGGCGAGTACCTGCGCCAAGGATTTCGGGAAGCGGGATTCAACGCGGATTTGGTCCGCACCGGCGTGGATGGCCTTCACATGGCCCAGGAAGGCGACCACGACCTGATCATCCTGGATGTGATGCTCCCAGGAATGGATGGATGGCAAGTGCTCAAGAGCTTGCGCCGCAATGGGCAAGAAATGCCGGTGCTGTTCCTGACCGCCAAGGACCATGTGGACGACCGCATCAAAGGCCTGGAGTTGGGCGCCGATGACTATCTGGTCAAACCGTTCTCTTTTGCGGAGTTGCTTGCGCGCGTGAGGACCATCTTGCGGCGCGGGCGCAATGGCACGGAGGTGACGGTGCTGCAGGTCGCCGATCTCGAACTGGATTTGCTGCGCCGACGCATCATCCGCTCGGGCAAGCGCATCGACCTCACGGCAAAAGAGTTCGGATTGTTGGAATTGCTCATGCGTCGCCAGGGGGAAATTTTGCCCCGCTCTCTGATTGCCTCCCAGGTATGGGGCATGAACTTTGACAGCGATTCCAACGTGGTTGAGGTGGCGATGCGACGGCTTCGCGCAAAAATCGACGACGCCTACGACACCAAGCTCATCCAGACAGTGCGCGGCATGGGATACGTGCTTGAAGCGCCCGAGGTGTAAGAGTGAACTCCAGGTATTCGCTGACCACGCGGTTGACGGCTTTTTTTACCCTTGCGTCTGCTTTCGTCCTGGTGGGACTGGGCAGTTTGGTTGCCATCTCCATTGACCGCCATTTTGTAGAGCTCGACCGCGATGCCTTGCGGGACAAGATTCACCTGACCCGCGAAGTGATGGGGAAGGCGACGTCTCCTCAGGATCTCAAAACCCGCCTGGATGATGTTCTGCACAGCCACGAGGGGCTTTTTGTCAATGTCCTTCGCGGCCAAGAGTCCCTGTACTCAACTCCTGATTTCCAGTTCCCGGGCAACATGGTTGAGTTGACTCTGAGAGCCCGGCTGGGGGTTGCATCATGGCAAACCCAGAAGCATGCGTACCGAGGAATGGCCCAATCCGTGTCCATGCCCGACGCCTCGGAAATGCCGTTGCAGATTTGGGTAGCTCTGGATATTGCTCACCACAAGCACTTCATGTACAGCCTGATCCAGGCGCTGGTGGCTTATGTGGCCTTGGCGACGCTGGTGGCGGGAGCCCTGGGCTGGTGGGCCGCCAAAAATGGCTTGGCGCCTCTTAGGACCATGCGCACGCGCGCAATGGCCATCACGGCACAACGGCTGGACGAACGCATTCCCAGTCACGCATTTCCCATTGAGATGGCTGACCTTGCGACGACTCTGAACGAAATGCTCCGGCGCCTGAAAGAAGAATTTGACCGCCTGTCCGAGTTCTCCTCGGACTTGGCACACGAGTTGCGCACCCCGATCAACAATCTGATGACACAGACGCAAGTGACGCTCAGCCAGGCCAGGACTACAGCCGAGTATCAGGACATCCTCGCGTCCAATGCCGAGGAATACCAGCGCCTGGCACGCATGGTTGCTGACATGCTGTTTCTGGCAAAGGCTGATCATGGACTCATCCTGCCCAGTACGGAGAGGATCGCCGTGCACGATGAGGCAAGTGCCCTGTTTGAGTTCTATGAAGCACTGGCTGAAGAAAAGCAGGTGCACCTGAGGCTGTCTGGCGAAGGGGATGTCTGCGGCGATCGATTGATGTTGCGCAGGGCGCTCAGCAATCTTTTGTCCAATGCCATTCGATACACCCCGCCCGGTGAGCAGATTGCCGTTGAGATTCAGGGTGATGTGCATGGAACGACGGTGAATGTGATCAACCAAGGGCCCTCCATCGATGCGCAGCTGCTCCCCAGGCTGTTTGACCGGTTTTTTCGGGCTGACAAGTCGCGCAAGCAACTCGACTCCGATGGTGCAGGTCTTGGACTGTCCATTACCCAGGCCATCGTTCACGCGCATCGCGGCCGCATTTCCGTGAGTTCGATAAGCGGCACGACCTGTTTCTCGATGTACTTCCCCAGCACGAGAATCGTAGGAAAGCTCCCGACAACAGGTGCATGATCCATTTGCCGAACTCATCGACTGCTGGAAAGCGGATCCAGGCAGTACCTACAACACCTGGTTTCTGTGGGACCAGCGGATAAAGAACTTCCGCTCAATCCGCCGAGGGATTGCACAGGTGGTGGTGGATATTCGCGCTGGGACTTTTGGCAACGCCTACCGAGGTTCCTCGCTGGAGACAGTGGTAGGTTCGGTCGCGGATCAGCGTCAGATATTCAAGGGCGCGGACCACGCGTTTCTATGGAAGCCCAAACTGCGCATCCCCGATATCTATGAGAACGCCAGCAACCAAAACGCTTTTTGCCGATTTGCTGCACGCCTGCGACCACTGCAACTGTGCACAAGACGTGGTGGCGGCGATACAGCGTATAGACGCCATTGGCATCAAAGGCCTGGGCCCGGCTGTAGCGAACTTGCTTTACTTCATCCACCCTACGCTGGTTGCCCCCTTCAACACAGCCATCGTCAAAGGATTCAATGCTGTCGCCGGAGGTGGGGTGAAGCTTGGCCGCTGGGACCACTATCTCTCGATGCGTGAAGGCCTGCTGCGTCTGAATGAGCAATACCGCCTGAAGCTCTCCAATGACCTGGGAGCGATAGCTGGACTCATGTTTGACGTTGGCGCTGGCCGCTATGCAGCGCCGCCCGCCGCAATGGACGGTACCGCGATCGACCTCTGGAGAAAAGATCTGGAGCGAGTGCGGCAGGAGTCCGCTGCCATGCAAAAGGAGTTGGCTCTGGCCCGCGAGAGCGACGCAACCCATACGGGCGTCCAGGCCTTGCTGCGGGACCTCGGAAAAGCCCTGGGGTTTGATGTCTGGATTGCTTCCAACGACCGAGGACGGGTGCACGGCAGCGGCCTGCTGGGAGACGGGTGCATGGACCAACTGCCCGCCATGGCAGATGGTGGTCTGGAATCCGTGCGGTTGATTGACGTTGTGTGGGTCGATACCCACACCAGCCGCGTTGCGGCTGCGTTTGAGGTGGAGCACACCACGTCTATCTATTCAGGGATAGTGCGCATGCTCGACCTGGCTTTGGGAACCCCCGTCGCAGAAAAATGTGCGCTGTTTCTGGTGGCCCCGGACAATCGCCGCGACAAGGTGGCGGAGCAACTTCAAAGACCGGCCTTCTCCCGCGTTTCGGAACTGGGGATTCGTTATCTTCCCTACAGTCAGCTGGAGCAGCACCATGCGTCCATGAGCCGCTTTGGCTCCAGCATCAAGCCGCTGCTTGAGATTTCGCAACGGCTGTAGGCCGTCTGGTCAGCCAAAGCCGCGCGTGTCCACGAGGTGCTGGCCGCGCCGTTGGCGATGGGCCTGCCTGGTGCTGTCAGCAAGATGATTTTCTTGCAATACCGAGCTGCGCAATTGGAGGGCGGGCGTCCCAGTCCGAAGGCTTACGGGTTGGCAAACGGGACTTACCATTGCTCGCACGCGATCCTCGTCGTCAGAGCAGCGGAGCCAGCATGAGCGTAACCACAAACCCCATCGACGCACTACGGACAGTCACCCAGGTGGGTCTGTCGGCGCTAAAACCATCCAGCGTTCAAGGCGGCGGATTTTTGGAAGCGATGAAGCAGGCCCTCTCAACCACGAGCAAGTTGCAGGCGGAGTCAGGCCGTCTTAATCGCGAGGTCACTTTTGAGAACTCTACTGTGAGTCTTGAAGAATCGATGCTCGCCGGGGTCAAGTCCAACATTGCATTTCAGGCCACACTCCAAAGCCGAAACCGTCTCGTTCAGGCCTACACCGACGTAATGAACATGCAGGTTTGAAGCTGCATCCGGCAAGGTGAGTGAGGCGGCGGTGCCAAATAGCGGCACTTGATACGATGGGCGAACTCAGGCTTGGCGCATCGGAAGGCACAAGTATCCACAAAGGAGATTGGTATGCAGTCCAAGGATCATTGGGAGCAGGTCTACACGACAAAGGCCAGCTCCGGCGTGAGTTGGTTCCAGGAGCACGCGCGGCAGTCGGTGCAGCTGATTCAGCAAACGGGCGCCTCCCCTGACGCCAGCATCATTGATGTGGGCGGTGGCGCTTCGACGTTGGTGGACGATCTGCTCGATGGGGGATACAGGAAAATCGCGGTCTTGGATTTATCAGAGGCAGCGCTGGCGGCATCGCAGTCACGTTTGGGGGACCTCGCCACCAAGGTTTCCTGGCTGGTGGGCGACATCACAACACTGGAACTCCCACGGCACGCCTACGATGTATGGCATGACAGGGCAGTATTTCATTTCCTGACATCGCCCCAGAAGCGCAAGGCCTATGTCGAGTCGGTTCTGCACGCAGTCAAGCCTGGAGGGCACGTCGTCGTGGCAACCTTTGCCGAGGACGGGCCGCAAAAGTGCAGCGGGCTAGAAGTGATGCGCTACAACGCGGATGGACTGCATGCAGAGTTTGGCGCTCCGTTCACGCTTTTGCAGCAAGAGCGCGAAGAGCACCGAACGCCATTCGGAACGGTGCAGAGATTCATCTACTGCCTCTGCCGCAAAGAGCCAAACTGAGGTCTCTCCCGCCACTGCGCGGGCAACCGATATCTCGCCGGACGCTGCTTGGTTGCAAGCATTTTGCTGCCAAGGCCAAGTGTTTTTTCCTCGGGCCTCTGCAGCGGGCGGTAAGAGAGTTTAGAACTGCGGATCCTTGGCCGAAGTATCTACGTTGGTCGCCACAGCGGCATGGTGTGCCGCGTGGTAGCGGTCTGGATAGATCTCGTTGAGTTTGCGGCCATCCTCACCCACCGCTACAAGTTCACCTTCGCGAATGGCACGTGCCAGTTCGCTCTTGACCTGATCGCGGGTCTTGTAGGACTTGGCTTCCACAACGGGGTAGCGCCGCGACATCAGTTCATTGAGCTTGGCACCAGACTCTCCCGCCGCAAGCATTTCACCCGATCGAATTGCCTGTTCCAGTTCAGCTCGCACTTGCTCGCGGCTTTTCGGGGATTGCGCAGTAGCCGTTGCAGGATATGCCCTGGGGTTGAGTTGCTTGAGCGTCAGGCCGGATTCGCCAGAGGCAAGCATGTCACCACTTTGCATGGCCTGTGTCAGCTCCGCCTGAACTTGCTGGCGCGTCTTGCTGATTGCCTGATCCGAGGCGAACGCGGGAGCGGCGATCAAGGAGAGGACGATGAGGGTGGACTTGAGTTTCATGATGAACTTTTCCTTTTTGAGAAAATGATGGATTGGGTGTGTAGAGCTGTATGCCAGTTCGGGGAGTGGCGCACAGCCGTGGTTCTCTTGAGCGGGGATCAGGGCAGTTGTCGGGCGTCAACCCAGCCTGCCTCGCCGCCCATGTCGCGCACACCGTCGCGCCCCACGGGATTGCGCTTGGCCGATTGCAATTCATCCAGGACCTGTTGGCGGGTTTTCGTCAGCTTGGGGCCTGGGACGAGTGGATAAGTGGCGGGGTAGCCACGGCTGATCCAGTACAACGAGCCGTCCTTCTGTGCCGCGAGAACGGTGCTTTCAACAGACTGGCGGGTAACTGCGTTGCCCAGATGGTCGGGAGCCAAGCTCACGCCTTCTTCCTGGCTTGGGCTGGTGTGATACACCGACGTGGCGAAAGAAGCTGTGGCGGATGCAGCAAGGCTGGCGACGAGGATTGCGGTACGAACTTTCATGATGGTCTCCTGTGGCGCCGGATGCCCGATATGGTCCATCCAGGTGGCGTTTTGTGCGCCACGGAGAGAAGTCTATAAATCGCACCCGAACAGGACGGTGACCTGCTGATTACTCTTTTGATATACATCGGGCATTGAGGCTTGCCTGTCGTGCGCGACGGCCTGTAACCAGTGCTTTGCTGCCTGCCTCAAGGAAGAGGACGTGAAAATGATGGCAGGCTGTATTGCCCTGAACGCGGACTGAGCAGCGGCTTGTAGCTTTGCGGCCGACGCCGTGGCGCGCTGCAGCGAGCATGCGGCTGCAATTTGCGCGCTGTGTGCGCAGATCTGCAAGGCTTGCGCCGATGAGTGCGCCAAGCATGAGGCTAACCACTGCAAGGCCTATGCGCAGGCTTGTCTCAAGTGCGCCCAAGCTTGTCGCAGTGAAAGCCCTTGATCGATGTCAAGGGTGGCGAATGTTCCTGCTTGACACTCCCACCGTGTTAAGCCTTATCGTTCCCACAAGGTCTACCACTGATGACTTTTGTTGGAGAACACCATGAACCACGACCACACCACAGAGCATTCGAACGCTACAAATCCGTCTGGAAGCCGCAAAAAATTGATCGGCGCAGTGGTCATGCTTGGACTGATTGGTGCTTTTTTTCTGCTTAGAGAGCACTGGTCGCACATCGCTGGCTATTGGCCTTACCTACTCTTGCTGGCCTGCCCACTAATGCACCTCTTCCATGGACATGGGGGCCACGGTTCGCATGGCGGCGGATCAGGTCGCAACTAATCCTGCGCCACACGAAACTCACCTTCAGGAATCGCAACCATGGCTACTGCAGCGCCCCACGAACATGCTCATCACGGGCATCAGCCTCATGAAGGCCATGAAGGACACGCACCTCCGTCCAAGGCGGCGTTGAAGGATCCCGTCTGCGGTATGCCGGTGACGACCCAGTCCCAATACACCGCCCTCCACGAAGGCCACAACTACTACTTTTGCAGCGCCAAGTGCCAGGGGCGATTTGTCGAGGCGCCCCAGAAGTACGCACCGGGCGCTCAAGGCAAATCTGGGACCGAGCCTGAAGCAACTCAGCCCGGTACCATCTACACCTGTCCCATGCACCCGGAGGTGCAGCAAGACCATCCCGGAAACTGCCCCAAGTGCGGCATGACGCTGGAGCCCATGCTCCCCAAGCTGGATGAGGGAGAAAACGCCGAACTTGTGGATTTCCGGCATCGCTTCTGGTGGACGCTGCCACTTACCGTAGTAGTCACCATCCTGGCCATGGTGGGACACCGGCTGCAGTGGTTCGAGATGGGCACCCAGAGCTGGATTGAGCTCGTGCTGACAGTCCCCATCGTGCTGTGGGCTGGCTGGCCCTTTTTTGTGCGTGGTGCCCAGTCCATTGCGAACCGCAGTCCCAACATGTGGACGTTGATCGGCCTGGGCACGGGCGCCGCATTTGTCTACAGCGTGGTCGCCACCGTTGCGCCCGGGGTGTTTCCTGCCTCGTTCCAGGCCATGGGCCGCGTGGCGGTGTACTTCGAAGCAGCAGCCGTCATCATCTCGCTCACGCTGCTAGGCCAGATGCTGGAGCTGAAAGCACGCTCCCAGACCTCAGCCGCCATCAAATCGCTGCTGGGCCTGGCCCCCAAGACCGCGCGGCGTATTGACACCAACGGTCAGGAGAGTGATGTTCCCTTGTCCCATGTCCATGTGGGAGACCTCTTGCGCGTGCGGCCTGGCGAGAAGGTTCCTGTGGATGGTGT
>NZ_LUKZ01000001.1:461391-470077 GCF_001633105.1 Acidovorax sp. GW101-3H11 | reverse complement strand
ACCGCGAACAGCCACGCAGTGGGAGCCAGTCCCGCATCGACAGAAGCAGCAAAAGCCGACCGCAAGGTGCTGTACTGGTACGACCCGATGTCGCCGACGCAGAAGTTCGACAAGCCAGGCAAGTCCCCCTACATGGACATGGCCTTGGTTCCTAAGTATGCGGATGAGGACACTCAGGAAAGCTCCGGCCTGAGCGTCTCTGCGCAGGCAGTGCAAGCCCTCGGCCTGCGCACAGCCACGGTGGAGCAGCGCGACATTGGGTCCGACGTGGACGTGCTGGGCACGGTCCAGCTCAACGACCGGGATGTGAGCATCGTCCAGGCGCGTTCTGCTGGATTTGTGGAGCGTGTCTATGCTCGGGCCCCGGGCGACGTGGTGGCGGCAGGCGCGCCATTGGCCGACCTACTACTGCCCGAATGGGTGGCTGCGCAGCGTGAATTTCTCGCGGTCCGGGAGCTCAAGGACGAGTCGCTGACGGCAGCCGCGCGCCAGCGGTTGCTGCTGCTGGGTATGCCGGCCTCGCTGGTGGCCCAGGTGGAGCGCACGGGCGAACCTCAAGGCCGCTACACGGTGACCTTCCCGCAGGCTGGGATGGTGGCCGAACTGATGGTGCGCCAAGGCATGACGGTCTCTGCCGGGGCCAGCCTGGTCCGCGTAAACGGTCTGGCCAGCGTCTGGATCGAAGCGGCCGTTCCCGAAGCGCAAAGCGGGCCCTTGCAGCTGGGGCAGGACGCCCAGGTCCGCCTGGCCGCGTTTCCGGGCGAAACCCTCAAAGCCCGGGTTGTGAGCATCCTCCCTGAGGCCAACCGGGACACCCGCACGGTGCGTGTGCGGCTGGAGCTACCCAACCCCGCCCAGCGGCTGAAGGCTGGCATGTCCGGGCAGATCGTTCTGGCCGGACGGACACAACCAGCGCTGCTGGTGCCCAGCGAAGCGGTGATCCGCACCGGCAAGCGGGCGCTGGTCTACGTGGTGGATGGCCCCGGCAAGTACCACCCCGTCCAGGTCCAACTCGGCGCAGAAATCGATGACCGCCTCGTCGTTCAAGGCGGGCTGACCGCAGGACAACAGGTGGTCGCTTCGGCACAGTTCCTGATTGACTCGGAAGCCAGCCTGCGAGGCATCTTGCCTGCACAGTCTCAAGGCAGCAGCGCACAACCAATCAGTGAACAGGGTTCTTCGATCTCTGCTGCTCCGGCGTCCAAGAGCTTTACCGTGCGGGGAGTGGTCGATGAGGTCACACCGACCGAGCTGACTCTGACCCATGATGCCGTGCCTGAACTGAAGTGGCCTGGCATGACTATGCCCTTCAAGCTGGCGAGTCCTGAACTGGCCAAGACATTGAAACCCGAGCAGCAGGTCAGGTTCACCTTCCAGCAGCAAGGCAAGGACTTCGTGATCATCGCCGTGGAAAGGATCAAGCCATGATCGCGCGTCTGATCCGCTGGTCGGTGGCGAACCGGTTCCTGGTGCTTCTCGCGACTGTCATGCTGACCGCTTGGGGCGTGTGGGGCGTGCGCAGTACCCCCGTGGACGCTCTTCCCGATTTGTCGGATGTCCAGGTCATCATCCGGACCTCCTATCCAGGTCAAGCTCCGCAGATTGTGGAGAACCAGGTGACCTACCCACTGGCCACCACCATGTTGTCCGTTCCGGGCGCCAAGACGGTGCGTGGCTTCTCGTTCTTTGGCGACTCCTTCGTCTACATCCTGTTCGAGGACGGCACGGACCTGTACTGGGCGCGTTCCCGCGTGCTGGAATACATGAACCAGGTGCAGGGGCGGCTACCCGCCACGGCAAAGTCATCGCTTGGCCCCGACGCCACCGGGGTCGGCTGGATCTACCAGTACGCGCTGGTGGACCGTACCGGCAAGAACGACCTGGCCCAGTTGCGTGCCCTGCAAGACTGGTTCCTGAAGTTCGAACTCAAGAGCCTGCCCAATGTCGCGGAAGTGGCCTCAGTGGGCGGCATGGTCAAGCAGTACCAAGTGGTGCTTGACCCCATCAAGCTCGCTGCCCAGGGGCTGACTCAGGCACAGGTCCGCGAGTCCATCCAGGGCGCTAACCAGGAAACGGGTGGGTCGGTGCTGGAGTTGTCCGGGGCCGAATACATGGTGCGCGCCAGCGGCTACCTCAAGACGCTGGACGACTTCCGGGCCATCCCGCTCGTGTCGCGCGCCGGGATTCCGGTGCGCCTGGGCGATGTCGCTACGCTCCAGATCGGGCCGGAGATGCGGCGCGGTATTGCCGAACTCGACGGCGAGGGGGAAGTGGCTGGAGGCGTGGTCGTGCTGCGATCTGGCAAGAACGCCCAGGAAACGATCCAGGCCGTAAAGGCCAAACTCAGCGAGCTGCAAAGCAGCCTGCCCCAGGGCGTGGAGATCGTCACCACCTACGACCGCAGCGCACTTATCGAGCGGGCGATCCAGAACCTCACCACCAAACTCGTAGAGGAGTTCATTGTGGTGGCGGTGGTCTGTGTCTTGTTCCTCTGGCACCTGCGTTCTGCGCTGGTCGCCATCATTTCTCTGCCTCTGGGGATCATGGCTGCGTTTCTGGTGATGCGCTACCAGGGCATCAACGCCAACATCATGTCCCTGGGCGGCATTGCCATTGCTGTGGGCGCCATGGTGGACGCAGCCGTGGTGATGATCGAGAACGCCCACAAGAAGCTGGAGGCCTGGCAGCACAAGCATCCCGACCAGCAGTTGGTCGGTGAAGAGCGCTGGAAAGTGATCACCGAAGCTGCCGAGGAAGTTGGGCCTGCGCTTTTCTTCTCGCTGCTCATCATCACGTTGTCCTTTGTGCCCGTTTTTACGCTGGAAGCACAGGAAGGCCGCTTGTTTGGACCGCTGGCGTTCACGAAGACCTACGCGATGGCCGCAGCTGCGGCACTCTCGGTCACGCTGATCCCGGTCCTCATGGGCTACTGGATCCGGGGGCGTATCCCTGACGAGCAGAAAAACCCCATCACGCGTGCGCTGATCGTCGTGTACCGACCTTGCCTGGAGTGGGTCTTGCATCGTCCCAAATCCACCTTGGCTATCGCCGTGCTGGCGCTGGCGACCACGATTTGGCCGCTCTCCCGGCTAGGCGGCGAGTTCTTACCCAGGCTGGACGAAGGCGATCTGCTGTACATGCCTTCGGCGCTCCCGGGCCTTTCGGCACAGCGGGCCACCGAACTGCTGCAACTGAGCAACCGCATGATCAAGACGGTTCCCGAGGTTGAGCGCGTCTTTGGCAAGGCGGGCCGGGCCGAGACCGCCACCGATCCAGCGCCTCTGGAAATGTTCGAGACCACGGTGAAGCTCAAGCCCAGAGACCAATGGCGTCCAGGAATGACGCCCGAGGGTCTGATCGAGGAGCTGGACAAGGCCGTCAAGATTCCTGGCCTGTCCAACATCTGGATTCCACCCATCCGCAACCGGATTGACATGCTGGCCACCGGCATCAAGAGTCCCATCGGGGTCAAGGTGACCGGCAACGACCTGAAGGTGATCGACGGGATCGCTGCCCAAGTCGAGCAGGTCGCCAAGGGCATTCCGGGAGTGACTTCGTCACTGGCCGAGCGCCTGACCGGGGGGCGCTATGTCGATGTCCGCATCGACCGCACAGCCGCAGGGCGCTACGGACTGAACGTGAGCGAAATCCAGGCCGTAGTCTCCGGGGCCATTGGCGGTGAAAACATCTCGGAAACGGTCGAGGGCTTGGCCCGCTTCCCGATCAACCTGCGCTATCCGCGTGAGTGGAGAGACTCGCCCGAACGCTTGGCCCAATTGCCCATCTCCACCCCCATGGGGCAGCAGATCACGCTGGGTACGGTGGCCAGCATCGCCATCACCGATGGGCCACCCATGCTCAAAAGCGAGAACGCCCGCCCATCGGGCTGGGTATATGTCGATGTGCGGGGGCGCGATCTGGCTTCCGTGGCCAATGAGCTGCGCGATGCCGTGAGCCGACAGATCAAGCTGGAGCCCGGGGTCAGCATCACGTACTCAGGCCAGTTCGAGTACCTGGAGCGGGCTAATGCCCGCCTGAAAGTAGTGGTGCCTGCCACCTTGTTGATCATCTTCGTGCTGTTGTACCTGACCTTCTCGCGCATGGGTGAGGCGGGACTGATCATGGCGACGCTGCCATTTGCGCTCACCGGGGGCATCTGGTTCCTGTACCTCATGAACTACAACCTTTCGATCGCCACCGGTGTGGGCTTCATCGCCCTGGCGGGGGTCGCGGCTGAGTTCGGGGTGGTCATGCTCATCTACCTCAAGCAGGCACTCGCAGAGAGGTGTCCAGACGGCAGGCAGCCCACGCTGGAAGAGCTGCTGGATGCTATCCGGGAAGGTGCTGTGCTGCGCGTGCGACCCAAGGCCATGACCGTGGCTGTCATCCTTGCGGGCCTGGTGCCCATCGTGTGGAGCAGTGGGACGGGCTCGGAGGTCATGAGCCGCATCGCGGCCCCTATGCTGGGCGGCATGGTGACGGCGCCGCTGCTGTCCTTGTTCGTGATTCCTGCGGCCTATGTGCTGATGCGTAAGCCAAGGAGAGTGAAAACAGAGGCATCCGGAGGCTGAACGCTGCGTTGCGCAAGCTGGTGCTAGCGATAAACCAGTTGTTTCTCACTCCCAATCGCGCACGCTTGCATGCTATTTTGCGCACGGTGCAAGCGTCAGGCGTGCAAAATCTGCGGACTGACCGCCCGGAAAGAACAACAGTGGAAATTCGTAAGCGCAACAACGTGCATGTGATCGATGCAATTCGCCCGGACGTCCCCGTGCTCGTCTATGCGCACGGCTTTGGGTGTAGCCAGCATATGTGGCGACACATCACTCCGGCCTTTGAAGGTAAGTGCCACCAGGTCTTGTTCGACTACGTCGGCTGCGGCCAATCAGACTTGGCCGCCTTTGACCCCGTGAAGTACGCAAGTCTGAAAGGCTAAGTGCAAGATCTGCTGGATGTATGCGACGCATTGGGCATCGAGCGCGGAGTGCATTTTGTTGGACATTCGGTCAGCGCCAGCATCGGCCTGCTGGCCTCCATCGAGCGACCTACGCTTTTTGACCGCCTGATTCTGGTTGGCCCGTCGCCTTGCTACCTCAATCACGCACCGGATTATTTTGGAGGATTCGAGCGCAAGGATTTGGATGGCCTATTGGACCTCATGGACCAGAACTTCATGGGCTGGTCCAGCTACCTCGCACCCATTGTGGCGGGAGCGCCGCAGGCAGACAGTCTGGGCGGAGAGCTGTCCGAGAGTTTCTTCTCAACCGATCCTACGATGGCCCGCATCTTTGCGCAGGCAACCTTCTTTGCGGATACCAGAGAGGAGCTGTCGCGCGTGACCCGGCCGAGTCTGATCTTGCAGCATGGCAACGATGCGTTGGCGCCCCATTCGGTGGGGGAATACATGCACAAGAAGCTCAGGGACAGCACGCTGGAAGTGCTGGACGTGACCGGACACTGCGCCCACATGAGTCATCCTCACTTGGTGACGGCCGCCATGCAGCGATATCTCTCCTTAGCGTGAGCGAAACCGAGAGGGCGGAACATGCTGGCGGTTGATGACATCCCTTGCGCGATGATGATTACGGACCCGGAGGGGCACATCGTGCGGATAAACAGGGAGTTCCTTGTACTGATCGGGGGCACAGAGGCTTTTTGGCTCGGCCACTCCATGGATGAACTGTTGACACCAGCTTCTCGAATTTTCAGCCAGACCCACCTGTTTCCCACGCTGCATCACGCCAAGAGTGCGCGCGAAGTATTCCTCCACCTGCGCGGTGTTGGCGGCGAGACTGTTCCTGTCATGGTCAATGCGGTCAGCAAGCGCCTGGAGACGGGCGACCACATCGTATGGGCCTTTTTTGTGGCCCGCGAACGCAGCCGTTTCGAAGGCGAGTTGATCAAGGCCCGTGCAGAGGCCCAGGGTCTTGCCCAGCGCTTGGCCGCCAGCAATGAACAGGTTGAATTGCAGAATCGCCAGCTTTCGGAACTGAGTCTCTCTGATCCGCTTACAGGTCTTAAAAACCGCCGTGCGCTGGAATTGACCGTGCAAGAGTGGCAACGGACGGCCTCTCGACAGAGTTCCGTGTCGTTGTTGATGGTGGACGTGGACTACTTCAAACGGATCAACGATGCGCATGGCCATCCCGAGGGCGACCGGGTGCTGGTGAACTTTGCTCGCCAGTTACAGGCAGGCGCCCGTGGTTCGGACCTGGTGGCGCGATACGGCGGGGAAGAATTCGTCCTCTGGTTACCTGATGCGGACGCAGAAGCCGCTGCCCGAATCGCGGAGCGGGTGCACAAATGCGCCAGACGGGTTCGCTCATTGGCGGGGCCAGTAACGGTCAGTGTCGGGCTGGCATGTGCAGTACACCAAACCGGAGCGGATTTCCTCGCCCGGCTGCTAAAACGCTCTGATGAAGCTGTTTACAGGGCAAAGGCGCTCGGGCGCAACTGCACAGTGGTTAGTGACTGAGTCACCAAGCCTCGCGCAGCTCACCAGCGTTTGGAATAGTGATAGCTTCCCCCGCAAAGAACGTTCGCGGTGAGACTACTTGGATGGCATGGCTGCTTGGCGGTCCACCATCATTTGCATCATCTGCTCCATCATGGCCATACGGCGCTCCATTTGAGCGTGCATGCCCATCATGCCTCCCATACCCGAGTTTCCGGAGGCTGCAGGCATGGCAGGTTTGGTCTGCGCCCCTTGCTGCATCATTCCCATCCCCATGCCACCAGAACTACCCGCGCCCATCGTGGCCATGCCTGACTGCATGAGCTTCATGTGCTCCTCCATCAGCGCTGAGCGTTCGGCGGGAGTCTTGGCCGCCTGCATTTTTTTGTGCATTTCCTGCATCGCCTTCATCTGACGATCAAAGGCGTCCGGTGCAGACGCGGCAGTGGCTGCCGGGGCAGACTGGGTTGTGACGCCGCCGCTCTGTGCATCTCCGGGGTGGTGGCCTGCGTGTTCGTCCTCAGGTTTTGGCGATTGCGCGACGGCACAGCCTGCCACGAATAGGGTTGTCAACAGCCCAGCGACGATGTTCAGACGCATGATGGTCTCCTTGGTAGTTCAACTGCAGCATGACGACGTCTGCCTTGCACCGTCTTGATCCACGTCAACAGGGGCTACGGGCCGAGACGCACAGCAGCAGCCACCGGTTGTTCGGCGAGATGCAGGACTCACCGCCGCGTCTGCTTTATATCCAGCACGCTCAATCGCTGAGCGGACAAGCTCCACGGTGCTTTCTCCGGCTTGCGCCGGGATGCGTACCTGACGTGTAGCTACGTCGATTTCTACTTCGACGCCCCCAGGCAGTTGGGCCTGAGCTATTGCACGACCAATGCGCTGGGCGCAAGTGCCGCACGTCATATCAGGAACATTGATATGGACCATTTGAGCCTCCTTTGGTTGATTCACGTTTTGACTATGAACCTTGCCACGGTGGGAAGGTCAATGCCTCACGGAATTCAATCGGCATATAAGCTCGGAAAGCAGCAAACGAGCCCATTACTGGTGGTGTCTCTACGAGTTAGAACGCTCGCGCCTTGGGTGAACGACCGTCGAAAATCTCCATCTCAGCCGAGGGGAAGGACACCTTTGGCGCCTTGCGCATTCCCGCCGCGTGCCTAGCGCGCAGGCGCCACCATAGCGGTGGCAATTGCCAAATGCTGGGCTGGCCCCGTACCTGCCTGAGAGAGAAAGCCCTCGGCGAACGAGAAGTTTTTAGCAGATCGAACCACATGCGCTTGGAATGCAAGCGACTCGTTGACAAGTGCAAGGGACAAAAATTTGACCGACAACTCCAGAGTGACGACGACCTTGGAATCGTAGTGACCCAAACCGGCAAGCACGAAGGCTGCATCAAAACCTGCGGCGATAACACCGCCATTGATTGCGGAGGTTCCTCCACCTCCCTGAAGGCCAGATTCGATTTTGGTGAAATTGATGATCGCCAAGCCTGGCTCTTTGAACGCCCCCCTAAACCCAAACCAAGCAATTTCTTTCCTGGCGTTGAATTGAGCCAATTGCTCTTCGCGCTGCGTGGAGACTAGGCGAAACGGGATGGTCGGACTATGCATGGGAAAGCAATGGTGCGTTTACCGTCCAAATGTACATTGAGGGCTCGTCCAAATGTACATTCAGGATGCGTCCAACCTTGCATCCAAGACACTTGCGGCAGGGGATTTTTCGAATGAAGGTTCGATAGTTAGACCGTTTTTAAGTCCACCGTGCCCCGCGAGCTGCTATGGGGTTCTGGCCGACAAGGCGACATGACAGCTGCGCAGTTTCTCCCTCAGTTCGTGTTGTACCTCGGGGTTTGACAAGCCCGTAGTTCCCTCGCATGCGATCAGGTTTTGCCGACAGGAGTCAGGCCAATCTTCCAGATCATCATCGAGTGCTATCCACTGATGGGGTTTTCTGCGCTGAGCGTCTTCTTGAACTTGCACGCCCCGGGGTGTGGTGCGGAACATGGACAGGTTCCATGGGTTCACGCCATGCACACGTCTGTGGTAGGTCCCGCCAATAAACCGAGCTGAATCGCCCCGGCTTTCGTGGAGGCCAGTTGGTTTAAGTCAGGCCACCATCATGGCAGTCTGACTGGCGAGTTGCCGGTAGTAGTTTGCCTCAGCTTCTACGGGCGGGATGTACCCGATGGGTTCGAGCAGCCTGTGATGGTTGAAC
>NZ_LUKZ01000001.1:339685-460474 GCF_001633105.1 Acidovorax sp. GW101-3H11 | reverse complement strand
ATGGCTGCCCAAAGGGATGGGTACTCCCCCCGGTGCTCCTGCACCAATCTCACCGCACGCTCACGCACCTCAGGCGAGAACTTGTTTGACTTCTTCATGGCTCAATCCTCTCAGAGAAAAGAGCCTCCTCAAAACCCGGGGCGATTCAAGCACGCAAGGACGCCGGAAGGCGCTTAAGGGTTGCGCTGTACCCTGGGCGGATGCACCAGGTGCTACTCAGTACCAGGGCGACTGCCGGGTGGGGTTGGAGCACCGACTCCAGGAATGGAACCCATTCGAACAGCGAATGTCCTGCAGCCTCATACGGGCTCATGTAGATGCCCTTGCGTGGATGCCAGAGCACTTTTTCATGGTGAACAACGCCATCGAGATCGAGGTACAGGACGACGTCCGCGCTGCGTGGAGTGGACGCAGGGAGATATGGGGAAATTTGGCCAGAGGACAGAGCCATATGTTGGGACTGGACTGTGCTTGGTGGGGATATAGTCAAGGAGGACGGCGGGGCCAGAGCGGACTCAGAACTTGCCAGCCACGTGCGTATTCCTACGAGAACGCACCAGACTGGACACGCATGAGCAAGCTCCGCACCACCTCAAGGCCGCCGGGCTCTTTGAGCACATCGAGAGGCCTTCGATCACCCAACGCTGGGACCACCCCCACGAGCCAGTGATTAAGCCAGGTCTGTGCGTCGAAACCAGTTGGGTCACCAGACTCATCAACCATGCGCCGCACAAGCATAGTGAGAATAGCGATGTGGTCTTCTAGGGCGATGGGGGCAGAATTCGTGTCCACAAGTTACCGATCAGTCCCGTTAACAATGGCACAGCGGCGTCGCCTGAGTGTCGGATCTTTGGTTGCATCGCCCGAGCGCGCATATTCCCTTGCGGTGATGACAGGAAGAGCGTGCATGACCTTGATTGTGATGACGCGCTTCGCCTTGCGGGCAGCCTGACCTGTGCGGTGCAATTCCATGGCGCGGTGATCTCTCAAGAGCTGTCGCGAGCTTCGGAGAGAGATTTCATCAAAGTACCTCTCAGAAAAACGTCGCCCCCGGGGGCATGCTTTCGCAGAGGTCGCACCGGGGGCTTGCTTTGCGCTAATGATAGCAACGAAGTTCAAACTCATCGCGGGGTTGTATCGGTAGGAGAACCAGCGCTGACTCACCAAAGGCCACGCTTGCTCACTTTTACCAGCGCACTCGTAAGGGCCATCAGCGTCTCTGCATCTGTCAGCACCTCCGCCCCCTTCAACGTGGACGGCAACGCAATTCCAGCGATCTCTTGAGTACGGTTGAGCACCTGCTCCACCAAACTGGTTCGGGGAACAAACATGTAGTGCACTTCACAGTCCAGGCCATGAGCCAAACGTGCAAGCGTATTCAGCGTGATAGTGCCGTTGGCCTCGGCCTGCTCCAGTTTGCGGACTCCCTGCGCCGTCATGCCCAAGCGCTCACCTAGCGCTTTGGAACTCATGCCCAAGGCCAATCTCACCGTCTTTGCCCAGCCACACCTGGGCGTGGCATTCCGCTGCAGCTTCGCGAAATCGCAAAACTGCCGATCAAGTTCGGCCAAGCGGGTGAGATCCAGGCGGTTTTTCAAGGGGGCAAACGCGTGAGGCAACAGACTGGTTGCCTCTTTAAGCAGATCTGGGCAACCGGTTTATTTCCATTGGGAGACGGGCACACTTGGAAAACAAAAATGGCATTCCATTCAGCTATCTTCGCACGTCACGGCCCCAAACGGGACCAATTAGTCTCATATTAACTTGAATGAAGAATGATGCTGCGTTTGGAAAAAGCGACCCTAGGAAAATTTGGAGCACAGGACATGTTGCGCCTGATCACGTCACGGGGTTGGGAAGCCATCCTGCCGGATGCGCTGGATGACAACCACCTATTGTTGATGTCAGACCAACTCCGAGACCTTCTGTCTGGCTCGGATTGGAGCGGGGATCACGATCCCGCTAGTGCAGCCTTACCGCTCGCCCTGTTGCTTCTGACCAAGGCGGGAGCCAAACGTTCAGGCGACAGCTTGGAAGTGGGCCTCGAAACTCTGCAAGAAGCACTGTGCTTGCTCAGCACTGCTGTGGATCGGGAGATCGTCAATCGGATGCTGCACCGCCAAGATGCCACACCCATTGGCACCGGTCTGATACAAGGGCTTCAAATGCTGGTTCAGTATGCCAAGGAACAGGCCGAATCGGAATGCCAAGCCTAGTCCGAAATGATGCCCTTGAAGTCCGCTTTGACGGTCCTGAGGAGTTCATTGACCAAGTTCGTGTCCAGGTCTGGGCAGTACGCGGTAGCAATCAAGGTCAAAGGGTGGATCTGCATCTGCTCGGCCAAAACCTCGATGGTGCGGATACTGGGCACTTGATGTCCCTGCTCGATGCGACTGATGTGTCGGCGGCTCGTTGCCAGCAACATGTCCTCCTGAACTAAGCCGCGTGCCGCGCGCAATTGCTGCAGCGCCCGACCAAAGTCGGCTTGGGGTGGAACACGCTTTCGGGAAGACATCCACCCGATTTCCGTCCAATGGGACTAAAAAGACCACGACCAAATAGTCTCATTGGCTCGCTAACTCGGAAAAATATTCAGACCTATTGGAAATCTGTTTCTGAAGTAGCACTGTGCCCATACTCTTTCTAGATTTTGACGGGGTCCTACACCCAGAGCATTGCCATGAGTCGAAGCACTTCTGTTGCCTATCGATCTTGGAAGATGCGTTACGACAGGTGCCCGAGTGCCAGATCGTGATCACCAGCACCTGGCGCCTGGAACAGGCCTATGAGGATCTATTGGAAAGGTTCTCTCCGGACATTGCCGCCATGATCGAAGGCGTTACCCCCAGATATTGCGATCTAACGAACGTCCCGAATACGCTGGTGGGGTACGAGCGGGAGGCCGAGTGCCATGCCTGGCTTTGGGCCAACGATGTGCCACATCGCAGATGGGTGGCGGTGGATGATCGATCGTGGCTCTATCGGCCGTTCTGCAAGTCGTTGTTTTTGGTCGATGGGCGAACGGGACTCACGCAGGCCACCGGTTCACAACTGACAGCTCGTCTTCAAACCACACTTTGAAAAGACTGCCAGGAGGGCAGACCACCTGACCTCAGAAAACACAAATCTAGGGTTAACCCGACCGTCCTAACCGGGTAATCTGCACCGAAAGTGAGATCACCCCTTGCTGGCCTTGCAGAAGGCCTTGATTGAAGCGGGTTCCCACCCCCAGCACCAGGGCGAACTACTGGCGCAGTTGCAGGGCGATGCCATCGGCATGGCCGAAGTGGCCCTGGTGGGGCGCGAGGCGCTGTGGCAACTGCAAAGCATCCTGAATGCCAGCCACCGCCGCTGGCCCCAGCTGTCGGACCGCGCCACGCCCATGGATGCGGCCGTGGCCGATTGGTGCGACTGGGCGCTGCAGCGGCTCTGATACGCCCCAAGGCGTGTGCAGAGGGCGCGCTGGTGGCTCCTCGCCTGCGGCGAACGGTGAATCGCTGTCCCGTCGCCATGCCGTAGACAGGCTTGGCCTGACCATGGCGAGGGGCCCACGGGCTTTTTCGGCCTTGCCTTCAAGCGCTAGCGCCCCCGTACCCCCTCAGACCCTGGCGCCTTCCCTTTCTGGCTCGCTATGCCTCAAAATACTGGTTATATTTACAGTATTCCTGTTCTTTGAAGCCTTGCCCCCGCCATGCCCGCGCCCAGCCTGTCCTTGCGGATTGCGCCCGATCTGCCCTCTGCCGTGCCCGGTGTCTGGCATGCCGATGCCCTGGGGGCGGGGCCACAGGCGGCCCAGCCCACGGGGCATGCGCTGCTAGACGCCCAACTGCCCGGCGGGGGCTGGCCGGTGGGGGCGTTGTGCGAGGTGCTGCAGCCCCTGGCGGGCCTGCACGAATGGCAGCTGGTGCTGCCCGCGCTGGCACAGGCCACGGCCCGCCGCACCGGGGCCGTGGTGGCGGTGGCGCCCCCTTGTGAGCCCTTTGGCCCGGCGCTGAAGGCGCAGGGGCTGCCGCCCGAGCGGCTGTGTGTGGTGCGCGCAGGCAGTGCCCGTGCGGCATTCTGGGCGGCCGAGCAGGCGCTGCGCTGCCATGGCGTGCTGGCCGTCATGGCCTGGCTGCCGCAGGCACCCGCTGCGGCCCTGCGCAGGCTGCAGCTGGCGGCGGCGCAGCAACAGCAACTGCTGTGGGTGTTCCGCCCGGTCAGCGCTGCACCCCAGGCGTCGCCCGCCTTGCTGCGGTTGCAGGTACAGGGGCTGCCTGCCGGGGCATCTGCACCTACCACGCCGGGTCTGCAGGTGCAGATCCTCAAGCGCCGGGGGCCGCCCCTGGTGCAGGCGCTCGATCTGCCGGGCTGCCACCCCCGGCTGGCGCAGGCCCTGGCGGCGCAGGCCGAGCGCCGCCACGCCGCGCAGGTGGTGGCCCGCGCCATGGTGGCGCGCTACAACGCAGCGGCCTTGGGGGAGCAGGCGGCGCCCATGCGCCCGGAGCCCGCGATGGTGGCGCTGCAGGGGAGGGGGCATGCACTGGATCGCATTGCCGCTGCCATGGCGGGATGAACCTGCAACCAGCCCGGCCGACCCCGGGGTGGGGGTTGCTGCTGACACGATGGCTGCGCCCGCCGTCGGTTGGTGGGCCCTGCGCTTTACCCCGCGTGTGGCGCTGGCGGATGGCGATACCGTGCTGCTGGAGGTCTCGACCACCGAACGCCTCTGGGGCGGGCGAGATGCCTTGCTGGCCCTGGTGCTGCAGGCCTGGGCCGAAGCCGCCGGAGGGCAGGGCGCACTGCCGCAACCCCCCGGCATGTTGCCCCCTTGGGGCAGCGGCCCCACCGCGCTGGTGGCGCAGGCCTGGCTGCGCATGGCGCTGGCCGGTCAGGCACCACGGTGGCAAGAAGGGCAAGAAGGACGGCCAAGGCAACAAGGGCCTGCAGTGCACACCCTGCCTTTGCACACCCTGACCGCCTTGCGCCCGCATGTGGCCAGCCTGGAGCGCATGGGCTGCCGCACCTGGGGCGCCTTGCGGGCGCTGCCGCGTGCCGGGCTGGCCCGGCGCCTGGGGGCCGGGGTGCTGCGGGTGCTGGACCAGGCCCTGGGCGAAGCCCCCGAAGCCCATGCCTGGCTGGAGCTGCCCGAGCAGTTTGTGCTGACCACCGAGCTGCCCGCGCTGGCCACTTCGGCCGATGCCCTGCTGTGGAGCGCCCACCGCTGCCTGACGGCCCTGCAGGGCTGGCTGCAGGCGCGCCAGCAGGGGGCGCTGGCGCTGGAGCTGGCCTGGCGCCACGACCTGCGGCGCATCGACGGGGTGGTGATCGCCCCCACGCAGGCCCTGCAGGTGTGCACCGCCCAGGCCACGCAGGACATGGCGCACCTGCGGCGCCTGCTGGCTGAAAACCTGGCGCGCACCGCCCTGGCCGCACCGGCCAACCAGATCACGCTGCGCCTGCTGGAGTCGGCCCCGCTGCCGCACCGCAGTGCCAGCCTGCTGCCGCCCGGTAACCATGGCGGCGGTTGCCCTGGCGGGGCCGACGACCCCGCGCCCCCAGGCGAAGCCTTGCATCAGCTGCTGGAGCGCCTGTCGGCCCGCCTGGGGCCCGAGCAAGTGCAGGCCCCCGTGCTGATGGCCGACCACCGCCCCGAGCACATGCAGCAGTGGCGCCCTGCCGCCGAGGTGCTGGGCCGCCCGCCCGCCCGGCGCTCTGCCGCCGCCACCGCAGGCGGCGGGGCCGAGGCCGCGCTGGACGCCAGCCCCGATGCCTTGCTGCTGCCCCCCTGGCTGCTGAACCCCCCCCAGCGGCTGACCGTGCAGGGCAACCGCCCCTGCCACCACGGCCTGCTGCGCCTGCTGGCCGGGCCCCACCGCTTCGAGGCGGGCTGGTGGTCTGCGGCCGAGGGTGGGGCCGACCCTGCACACCCCGGCACCGGCCTGGCCTTGCGCGACTACTTTGTGGCGCACAACGCGGTGGCGGGCCTGGTGTGGGTGTTCCGCGAGCGGCTGGCGCCGCTGCCCGATGGCGCGCAGGGGCGGGCGCGGCCCCCCCGCTGGTTTCTGCATGGTGTGTTTTGAAACACCCCCTGAACTGCTTCCCCCGCTCTCGCAGTGCTGTGCGCTGCGGGCAGGGGGGCGCCGCCAGCGCGGCGGGGCAGCCCCTGTGCGGCGGCCCCCGCCTGGGGCGCGCCAGTTTCAAGCCCGGTGGGTGGCGCGCAGCGCCATAGGGAAAGAATGGAGATGACTGCATTCTTGCCGGGCTATGCCGAGCTGCACTGCCTGTCCAACTTCAGCTTTCAGCGCGGAGCATCGCATCCGCACGAGCTGGTCGAGCGTGCTGCCAAGCTGGGCTACCAGGCCCTGGCGCTGACCGACGAATGTTCGGTGGCTGGCGTGGTGCGCGCCTGGAAGGCCGCCCAGTCCACGGGCCTGCACTTCATCGTGGGCAGCGAGTTCCTGTGGGGCGACCTGCGGCTGGTGGCCCTGGCGCGGGACGCCGAGGGCTGGGGCAACCTGTGCGAGTTCATCTCGGCCGCGCGCCGCGCAGCGCCCAAGGGCCAGTACCACGTGGGCCCGGCCAGCCCCTGGCACCTGCTGCAGGGGTGCGAGCTGCTGCTGGCGCCTTGCCGTAAACGCTTTGATGCTACTGATTTAATAGCTATTGAGGCTTATCTGTTGCGCGCAAAGGCCTGTTTTGGCTCTGATTTTGACGGCCACATCTGGCTGGCGGCCGAGTTGCACCTGGCCCCCGACGACGGCCTGTGGCTCGCCACGCTGCAGCGTGTGGGCGCGCAGCTGGGCCTGCCGCTGGTGGCGGCGGGCGACGTGCACATGCATGCCCGTTCGCGCAAGCCGCTGCAGGATGTGATCACCGCCGTGCGCCTGGGCTGCAGCGTGGCCGAGTGCGGGTTTGCGCTGCAGCCCAATGCCGAGCGCCACCTGCGCCAGCGCGTGCGGCTGGCAGGCATCTACCCGCCCGACCTGCTGGCGGCTACGCTCACGGTGGCCGGGCGCTGCACTTTTCAGCTGGACGAGATCAAGTACCAGTACCCGCGAGAGACCGTGCCCGAAGGCATGACCCCCGCCCAGGCGCTGGCCTGGCTGGTGCAGACCGGCGTGGAAGGCGAGTACCCGCAGGGCGCTCCCCAGCGGGTGCTGGACCAGATCCGCAAAGAGCTGGAGCTGATCGCGCACTGCCAGTACGAGATGTACTTCCTCACCGTGCACGACATCGTGCGCTACGCCCGCAGCCAGAAGATCCTGTGCCAGGGGCGCGGCTCGGCAGCCAATTCGGTGGTCTGCTACATGCTGGGCATCACGGCCGTGCCGCCCGAAAACACCCACCTGCTGTTCGAACGCTTCATCAGCAAGGAGCGCAAGGAGCCGCCCGACATCGACGTGGACTTCGAGCACGACCGGCGCGAAGAGGTCATCCAGTACATCTACGACAAATACGGCCGCGACCGCGCCGCCATCGCCGCCGTCGTCACCAGCTACCGCACGCGCAGCGCCCTGCGCGACGTGGGCAAGGCCCTGGGCGTGGCGCCCGCGCTGGTCGATGCGTTTGCCAAGGACCACCACTGGTTTGACGAGACCTTCGCCGCCGACCGCCTGCAGGAGCTGGCGCAGGCCGTCGGCGCCGCGCTGCACCGGCACACCGCCACGCTGTGGCTGGAGCTGGCAGCCGACCTCCAGGGTTTTCCGCGCCACCTCAGCCAGCATGTGGGCGGCTTCGTGCTCACCCAGGGCAAGCTCACGCGGCTGGTGCCCGTCGAGCCCGCCAGCATGGACAACCGCTCCGTCATCCAGTGGGACAAGGACGACCTCGACGACATGGGCCTGCTCAAGGTCGATGTGCTGGCCCTGGGCATGCTCAGCGCACTGCGCCGCTGCCTGCAGCTGCGTGCCGCGCTGCGCGGTGAGCACTGGAGCCTCAAGAACATCCCGCACGAAGACCCTGCCACCTACGACATGATCTGCGCCGCCGACACCGTGGGCGTGTTCCAGATCGAAAGCCGCGCCCAGATGAGCATGCTGCCCCGCCTGCGCCCGCGCGAGTTTTATGACCTGGTGGTCGAAGTCGCCATCGTGCGGCCCGGCCCCATCCAGGGCGGCATGGTGCACCCGTACCTCAAGGCGCGCGAGCGCAGGCGGCAGGGTTTGCCGCTGGAGCTGGAAAAGCCCGAGCTGGAAGAAGCCCTCGAACGCACGCTGGGCGTGCCCATCTTCCAGGAGCAGGTGATGCAGATCGCCATGATCGCCGCCGGGTTCACGCCCGGCATGGCCGACGACCTGCGCCGGTCCATGGCCGCCTGGAAGCGCAAGGGCGGCGTGCACCGGTTCGAAGAACCCCTCAAGCAAGGCATGGAGGCCAACGGCTACCCGGCCGAATTTGCCGACCGCATCTTCCAGCAGATGCTGGGCTTTGGCGAATACGGCTTTCCCGAAAGCCACGCCCACAGCTTTGCCTTGCTGGCCTACGCCAGCAGCTGGCTCAAGTGCCACGAGCCCGCGTGTTTTCTGGCCGCGCTGCTCAACTCGCTGCCCATGGGCTTCTACACCGCCTCGCAACTGGTGCAAGACGCACGCCGCCACGGCGTGCGCGTGCTGCCCATTGACGTGAGCCACAGCGACCACGACTGCACGCTGGAAGGCCCCGCCGAACACCTGCTGCCTGCCAAGGGCCTGCCCCGGCCACAGCAGCCGCAGCCCGCTGTGCGCCTGGGCCTGTGCTTGGTCGGCAGCCTGGGCAAAGGCGCGGCAGACCGCCTGGTGCTGGCCCGCGCCACATCGCCATTCAGCACCACCGAAGACCTGGCCCTGCGCGCCCAACTGAGCCAGCAGGATGTGCAGGCCCTGGCCGCCGCCGACGCACTGGCCAGCCTCTCAGGCCACCGGCGCCAGCAGATGTGGGACGCCGCCGCCCAGCACAGCGCCCCGGCCCTGCTGCGCGATGTGCCCGTGCTCGAAGCACCGCTGGCGCTGCCAGCCGCCCCCGAGGGCGAAGAAATCCTGTTCGACTACGCCGCCACCGGCCTCACCCTGCGCCGCCACCCACTGGCCCTGCTGCGCCCGCGCCTGGCCCGCTGGCGCCTGCAGACAGCGCTTCAGCTGGTGGCCACCCCCCACGGCCGCCAGGTGCGCGCCTGCGGCATCGTCACCGTGCGCCAGCGCCCCGGCACCGCCAAGGGCACCATGTTCGTCACCCTCGAAGACGAAACCGGCCCCGTCAACGTCATCGTCTGGCCCGCCATGGTGGACCGCTGGCGCAACGCCCTGCTCAGATCCCAGCTGCTGGCCGTGGAAGGCCTGTGGCAGTGCAGCGTGCCCGAGGGCAGCAGCGCGCATTCCMCCCCTTCAGGCCAGGCACCCGCCGTAGTGCGCCACCTGGTCGCCCAGCGCTTCAAGGACCTGACCCCGCTGCTCGGCCGCATGGCCCAGGCGCTGCAGGGCAGCCGGGATTTTCATTGAGCCAGCGGGGTGAGAACGGCGCACCACGGTTGGCAGAGACAGGTGCGTGACAGGACAACCGGGGAGCTGATGCTGACGGCACTCAGTGACGCACATTGTTGCAATCACCGGAAATCGCTCGCACTACGATGGATGACAAACAATCAACACCGGGCCAACACGAGCAATACTGGGCCCGTAGCAATGGCCCCAGGCCGCATCATCGTGAGCGACCGCACCAAAGTCATCCAGCCCCTGGAGCGCAGCTTGGTCCAGCGCATCCTCGTCAAGCATGGAAATCGCATGAAAACCAGCCGAACCTTTTTCTCTAAAGTCATCCTTGCTGCTTCCACATGCATCACTTTGCTGGCTTCAGCCAGCGAGCAAATAGCGCCGCCCGGTGGCATTCCTTGCGAAGCTGATTGGATCAACCGAAGTCGGTTTGACTCGGTGGCCACACTCGGATTTCTGAAGTATCTGGAAAGACAGGCAGAACAAACGGGCGATGCTGGCTTGCAACTGCGACTAGGTTTGATACGCAAGACCCGCGACGGCCTGTGGACGGCACCTTTGGACGGCAGCTATAACATCCAGTGGCTAGAAAAGGCCCAAGCTCAGGGCCGCAAGTCCGCCACCTGGCAGTTGGCAGTTGGCCAACATCATGCACCCCAACGGGCACTATCGTGTCACGCATGAAGCCTATTTGCGTGCCGCGATGGCAGCGGCAGAGGAAGAGGGCAACCCTTGGGCGGCTACCCATTTGATGGAACTGACCAATGGACGCTACGGCCAGAGTACCAAACCGTCAATTTGCATTGACGAATGGATGCCTGACGGCAAATGCGCCCCCGAAGAACTCCTGCCAATTTCTTCGGCCCGCAAGTGGGCCGAGATTGCAGCTGAAGGTGGCAATGCGCAAGCTCAAGTGTGGCTTTGTATAGCGGCCGCAAACGGCAAACCCGAACGCGGACAACCCAAGGACGAAGCCGATGCGCGCAAGTGGTGCCAGATCGCCATGCGCAATGCCTGTGCGTCGATTCCTGGCAGCAACTGGGTCAAGCAGCCATGGCGGCGGTCTTCAAATCATTTTTTTTCGCCAATGCAATAAGGAGAATTGAGCATAGAAAAGCACCTGACAGCAATCAGTCCAATTACGGGACAGACATACACATTCGGTAAAAACGAGATCGCCGATGCCGTCACTCGCCTTAGTGCGGAGCGCGCCGTCACCCCCAGCACTTCCAACGTCAGTGACTTGTTGCAGTGGGGCTCGAATGTTCGGCATGACCAGATCTGGTTGCGAAAAGCGGGCAATAACCTGGAAGTGAGCGTTATTGGGACAAGCGACAAAGCAATTGTCAAAGACTGGTACGTCGGCTCAAGTCGTCGTGTGGAGCAGATCTGGGCCAATGGCAAAGTGCTCACCGATGCCAAGGTGCAGTCACTGGTTGACGCGATGGCCGCGTTCTCTCCGCCGTCGGCCGGGCAGACCACTTTGCCTGCTGGCTACCAAACAGCACTCAACCCGGTGATTGCCGCAAACTGGCAGTAGTGCATGGCGCCTTGTTATTGAGGCGATGAGCGCGGGGCACCCTAAAATCCCCGCGCCATGCACAACCCCCACCATCCCCACGTCCTGCCCGTGCGCGACGGCGTCAGCCCCAGCTGCGTGGTGTTGCCCACACACGGGCAGGGCAGCATGCTGGACTTTCTGGCCCAGCGGCTGCCGGTGGTGGCCCGCGATGAATGGCGCCAGCGCATGCTGGCAGGCGACGTGGTGGACGAGCGCGGTCAGCCGGTGGTGCCCGAGCGGCCGTTTGAGGGCGGGCTGCGCCTGTACTACTACCGCAGCCTGCCTGCAGAGCCCGTGTTGCCCTTCAACGAGGTGGTGCTGTACCAGGACGAGCACCTGGTGGTGGCCGACAAGCCGCATTTCATGCCCGTGACGCCCTCGGGCCGGTATCTGCACAACACGCTGCTGGTGCGGCTCAAGCGCCAGCTGGGCCTGCCCGAGCTGTCGCCGCTGCACCGCATTGACCGCGATACGGCCGGGCTGGTGATGTTGTCGGTGCAGCAGTGCACGCGCGGTGCCTACCAGGCCTTGTTCCGCGACCGGCAAATCACCAAGCACTACGACGCGATCGCGCCCTGGCGTGCGGATATGGCCTTTCCTCGCGAGCATGTCAGCCGCCTGGAGGAAAGCCCGCAGTTCTTTCGCATGCAGGAGGTGCCCGGCGAGCCCAACAGCCATACCCACATGCAGGTGCTGGATGTGGCGGGCGGCTGGGCGCGCTACCGTTTGTCGCCCATCACCGGCAAGCGGCACCAGCTGCGCGTGCACATGGCGGCCCTGGGCCTGCCGCTGCGCAATGACCCGTTCTACCCGGTCGTCAACGACCCGCCCGAGGGCGATTACTCGCGGCCCCTGCAACTGCTGGCGCGGTCGCTGGCGTTTGTGGACCCGGTCACGGGGGCGCAGCGGGTGTTCGAAAGCCGACAGTCGCTCAACCTGCCCACGGGCGGGTAGTGGGCGCTTCACGCACGATGGGGCCGGTGGAGTGCAGGCGTGCCTGCAGGCCATTGCCGTTCAATGCAAGGGTTTTCCCTTGGTTTGGGCGGGCCATTGGTGGTTGCGCTGTTTGGCGTTCGGCCGCAGATCGGGTACTTTGTTGTCGTATATGCATGCCTTTGCATAAATTACAGAAAAGCACCAGATGATTTCGTCAAACACCCGCCATTCCGTGGCGTTCAAACTCGCGGCAACCGCCTTGTTCAGCCTGCTGGTGGTCCTGCTGGCCACCATGGGCATCGTCAGCGGCCTGCTCTGGAAAGACTTTGGCCGCCTCTCGCGGGACGATGCCACGCAGTACGCGGCCCAGGTGCGCACGCTGGTGCAGACCTTTGACGAAACCGCGCAGGAGCAGGCCAAGCGGGACTTCTCTCTGTTCAAGGCGAATTTCCCCGGCCAGTTCTCTGTGGCCGAGGCGCCGGGCGCCGACGGCAAACCCGAGGCTGTGCTGTCGTTCCAGGGGGCGGCCGTCAATGGCGATTTTGAAGTGGTGGACCGCTTTTCAAAGGACAGCATGGGCGCGGTGGCGACCATTTTTGCGCGCACGGGGGAGGACTTCATCCGCGTGACCACATCGCTCAAGAAGCAGGATGGCGAGCGCGCCTACAAGACCCTGCTGGACCGCAAGCACCCGGCCTATGCCCTGATGAACGAGGGCAAGACCTACATCGGTCGCGCCAGCCTGTTTGGCCGCGAGTACATGACGGTGTACGAGCCCATTCGCGAGGGCAACCGCACCATCGGCATTCTGTTCATCGGTTCCGACATGGGCGCCATCCTGGGCAAGCTTGATACGGTGATGGCGGGGCAGAAACTGTTTGCCACCGGGGCGGTTTATGCGGTCAACCTCTCGGCGGGCCCTGCACGGGGCAACATTTTTGGCCTGCCGGGCGCGGGCAAGTCCCTCAAGGTGGACGAAAAGGACGAGCAGGCCAAGGCCTGGATGGCGGCGCTGGCGGCGGTGGGGCAGGCGGGGGATCTGGAGTCGGACTGGTCCCCACGCCGCAGCGGCGAAGGTGACCGCGCCACGCGCTACCTGGCGGTGGAGCATTACAAGCCCTGGAACTGGGCCATTGTGG
The DNA here is from genome assembly GCF_001633105.1 of Acidovorax sp. GW101-3H11. Classification (GTDB taxonomy): domain Bacteria; phylum Pseudomonadota; class Gammaproteobacteria; order Burkholderiales; family Burkholderiaceae_C; genus Acidovorax. The sequence continues at coordinate 447,392 of NZ_LUKZ01000001.1, read as the reverse complement.
CCGAGGCGCCCCTGACCGAAATGATGGACGAGGCCCGCAACGTGTTGACCTGGCTGTGGCTGGGGGTGGTGGTGGCCCTGGCCCTGCTGACGGTGGTGCTGGTGATGGCCACCCGCCGCCTGGTGGGCGCGCCGGTGCAGCAGCTGAGCACCGCGCTGGCCTACCTGGCGCAGGGCGATCTCACGCATGCGGTGTCGGTGCGGTCCCGCGACGAAATTGGCACGCTGGCCCAGGCGATGGAGGGTTTCCGCGCCCGCCTGGTGGAAAGCCTGGGCACCGTGCGCACGAGTGCCGACAGCGTCTCGGCCGCCAGCACAGAAATCGCCCAGGGCAACCAGGATCTCTCGGGCCGCACCGAGAGCCAGGCGAGCGCGCTGGAGCAGACTGCGGCGAGCATGGAGCAACTGGGCGCCACCATCCGCCACAACGCCGACAGTGCCAGCCAGGCCAATCAGCTCGCAGTGGGCGCCAGCCGCGTGGCGCAGCAGGGCGGGGAGGTGGTGTCCAAGGTGGTGAGCACCATGCAGAACATCAACAGCAGCAGCCAGAAGATTGCCGACATCATCGGCGTGATCGACGGCATTGCGTTCCAGACCAACATCCTCGCGCTGAACGCTGCCGTGGAGGCCGCCCGTGCGGGCGAACAAGGCCGTGGTTTTGCGGTGGTGGCGGCAGAAGTGCGCAACCTGGCCCAGCGCACGGCTGCTGAGGCCAAGGCCATCAAGGAGTTGATTGGCGCAAGCAGCGCGATGGTGCAGCAGGGTTCGGTGCTGGCCGATCAGGCAGGCACCACCATGCAGGAGGTGGTCCGCTCAATCCAGCGCGTGGCAGAGATGGTTTCAGAGATCAGCGCCGCAAGCAACGAACAGACCGCAGGCGTGGGCCAGGTCGGCGAGGCCGTCACACAGCTCGATCAGACCACGCAGCAGAACGCCGCCCTGGTGGAAGAAATGGCCGCCGCCGCCAGCAGCTTGCGTACGCAGGCGCAGCAGATGGTGGAGGTGATTGCGCGGTTCAACCTGGGCGGCGGCGAGGGGCGGCACTGACCCCTGCGGCGGCTACAGGATCGTTGTCACCGGCTCCGGTATTGAGCGTCTGTTGTTCTCACTCAAGCACCGGATGGGAAACCGATCACCGAAATGGGATGGGTTTGGCGGGCGTCGGCGCCGCTTGTGGCAGCCGCGAGTTGAAAAAGGTGGCCAGTCCCCGTTGAACGTCGGGGTGCAGGCGCCACGCTGTCCAGCCAAGCCCCAGGCTTCGCAGGTACACGGTGACGTAGGCTTCTTCCAAGGGGTATTCGATGGCGAGCGTGGGGTTGTCTTGCCGCATCACAGGCACCCCGTCGCCGTTGCTGTCTTTGGGGGCTGTTGTGACTTCGGGCGTCATCTGCGAGCGCAACGTGGCCAGTTCTCGGATCAGACTTTCGATCTCGGGGGCCGTCAGGGTCTTGTTGATTGCCAGGGTGGCCTGTGTGCGGTCGTCGCTCAGTTGCATGGAGCTTTTCCTTCTTTCGCTGGGAGTGGTGAACCCTTTATTGTGCTGCTTTCGGCAGAGCGTTTGCCAACGGTGCCAAAACTCCCCAGCAGAACCATTGCCTGGGGGGCAGTCGGGAAGCGCGTTGGCGTGGCTACAATAGCGCCACGTTGAAACCCTGAAATGGCGAACGCCATGGAGCGGTTTCAATCGCCAGACTGAAATCCCGTTGTCCATCAACGGGTTACAGAAGGCGGGTGTAGTTCAATGGTAGAACGGCAGCTTCCCAAGCTTCATACGAGGGTTCGATTCCCTTCACCCGCTCCAGCCCTTGTTGGCTGAGCTAAATCCCCCTCCGCTTCCACTGTCAGCACTGCGTGTGCCGCGCAGATTGCCCGCTCTCGCTTGGCGCATTCCTGCAAGCGCCCGTTCCGCATATTCATAGTCGTTTTGCTTGCTTGGGCCGGGGCCCGGTCTCTTCTAAATTCTGTGCATCGGGTGCCGCAAGCCCCGGCATTTCAGCAACACGGAAAGGAAGACGATGCTCAGCGCACCACAAACAACCACTTTTGCGCACACCGTGCGCGCACGGCTCCGTGCCTCGGCGTTGGGCGGTGCCATGCTGGTCTGCAGCGCGGTCTGGGCCGCCACCCCCATCCCCGCTGGCCCCCTGGTCACCACCGAATGGCTGGCGCAGAACCTGGACAACCAGCAGGTGCGCATCGTCGAGGTGAGCGTGAACCCGGGCCTGTACGAGCGGGGCCATGTGCCCGGCGCCGTCAACTTTTCGTGGCACCAGGATCTGAACGACCGGGTGCGGCGCGACATCGTGGGCAAGGAGGCGTTTGAGGCGCTGTTGTCCAAGGCAGGCGTATCGCAAGACACCACGGTGGTGCTTTACGGCGACACCAACAACTGGTTTGCCGCCTGGGGCGCGTGGGTGTTTGACATCTATGGCGTCAAGAACGTGAAGCTGCTCGATGGCGGCCGCAAGAAGTGGGAGGCCGAGAACCAGCCGCTGAACAACCGCGTGCCAGAGTTTGCCGCCACCAACTACAAGGTGACCAAGGTGAACACCGACCTGCGCGCCCGCCTGTCCGACGCCCTGGCGGCGGCCGAGGGCAAGAGCAACGCGAAGCTGGTGGATATCCGCTCGGCCGACGAATACTCCGGCAAGATTTTTGCGCCTGCCGGGGTGCCCGAGCTGAGCATCCGTGCAGGCCACATCCCCGGTGCGGCCAACGTGCCCTGGGGCCAGGCGGTGAAGGAAGACGGCACCTTCAAGTCGGCCGAAGACCTGAAGAAGCTCTATGCCAGCGCCGGCGTGGATGGCAGCAAGCCCATCATCACCTACTGCCGCATTGGCGAGCGCTCCAGCCACACCTGGTTTGCGCTGTCCAAGATCCTGGGCTACAGCGTGAAGAACTACGACGGTTCGTGGACGGAATATGGCAACGCGGTGGGCGTGCCCATCACCAACCCGGCGGGCACCATCTGGGCCGCCAAGTGATGGGGTTTGCTGACAGAACCTTTTGGGAAGAAGGTGCAATGCAAAACAAAGAGAGTTTCTGATTTTTGGTAGGGGGTCTCTTTTACAGCCCGCTTCGTGCGGGCTTTTTTATGCCTGGGGAGTTCATGGCGTTCAAGGTCAATTTTTCTCATGCAGGCGCCCTGGCGCTGGTGGTGGCGCTGGGTGTTGCTGCCCATGCAGTGCAGGCGCTGCCTGGCGGGCGCACGCTGGTGTTTGCGCTGGCCACGGGAGCGGTGCTGGGGCTGGTGCTGCAGCGCACGCGCTTCTGTTTTTATTGCCACGCGCGCGACTGGTTTGAAGATGGCAACCCGCGCGGGCTGCTGGCCATCGTGCTGGCGCTGGCTGTGGGTGTGGTGGGCTATACCGTGGTGCTGGGCAGCTGGTTGCCCGTGCCCCAGCCTGGCAAGCTGCCACCCGACATGCACATTGGCCCGGTGAGCTGGGTGCTGGTGGCGGCGGGGCTGTCGTTTGGCGCGGGCATGGTGGTGTCGGGCTCGTGCATCAGCGCGCACTGGTACCGGCTGGCCGAGGGCTCGCCGGTGTCGCCATTTGCGCTGATGGGTTCGGCGCTGGGCTTCATCCTGGGCTTCATCACCTGGAACCCCTTGTACAGCCTGAGCGTGGCCGATGCCCCCGTGGTGTGGCTGCCCGCGCACCTGGGGTATGGCGGGGCGTTGTTGGTGCAGCTGGGTGGGCTGGCCTTGGTGGCGGCCTGGTTGTGGCGCGGCTTTGCACGCGAGGCGGCTGCCGGGTCTGCGCCCGGGAGCGTGCCCAGCTTGTATGCCGTGTGGCGCAACCTGTGGGCTGGGCGCTGGCCCTACTGGGTGGGCGGCCTGGCCGTGGGGTTGATTGGCGCGTTTGCGATTGTGCGCATGCGGCCGCTGGGCGTGACGGCCACGCTGGGCAGTGCGGCACGCCAGTGGGCGCAGGGAGAGGGGTGGATTCCCGATCGGCTCGATGGGCTGGATGGTTTTGCAGGCTGCGCCACCGCGCCGCAGTCCACCTGGTTCACCCCCAATGCCTTGCTGCTGGCCGGGCTGGTGGTGGGCGCTTTTGTTGCGGCCCTGGCCAGCCGCCAATTTGCGCCGCGCTGGCCCACCTGGCGCGATGCCGTGCGAGGCCTGTCGGGTGGTGTGCTGCTGGGCTGGGGCGCGATGACGGGGCTGGGCTGCACCATCGGCACGCTGCTGTCGGGTGGCATGGCGGGGGCGCTGTCGGGCTGGGTGTTTGGGGCGGCCGTATTTGCGGCCGTGTGGGCGGGGCTGCGGCTCAAGCGGGTATGGCCTACCGTGCTCTGACGAGGGCCGTGAAGGGCCGTCCGATAAACTGCGGCCCGCATGGATTCCCGCACAGGCACCCGCATGAACACGATGACCCCGATGGCCCGGCGCTGGCTGGTGGTAATGGCCGCAGGCCTGTGCGGCTGCGCCTATTCACCGCCCGCGCCGTTCATCGTTGTGGGCAACGACAAGGTGGTGTCCATCAACTGGGAAAACTCCACGCTGGGCCCGGACGGCGCCCAGCAGGCGGCCGACAAACACTGTGCGCGGTATGGCCTGCAGGCAGAGCTGGCTGTGCAGGTCAGCCGGTTTGAAGTGGCCTACCGCTGCGTGTAGGTGCGCGGCGGTGTGGGGTGACCAAAAGTTTGAGATTTTTTGCCCTCTCCGCGCACCCCATCTACGTAAGTAGCTATAAAAATAATAGCTATTGCGCTGTGGGCGGTGCGCGGTGAGCAGGGCGGAGAAGGGAAGGAAAGCGAAGGGCTACTTGCCGCTCTGGATGTCCCCCAGGCACAGGTACTTGATCTCCACGTAGTCGTCCATGCCGTGGTGCGAACCCTCGCGGCCCAGGCCGGACTGTTTGACGCCGCCAAACGGCACATGCTCGGTGGCCAGAATGCCCACGTTGGCGCCGACCATGCCGTATTCCAGCGCCTCGGTCACGCGGAAGATGCGGCCCACGTCGCGGCTGTAGAAGTAGCTGGCCAGGCCGAACTCGGTGTTGTTGGCCGCGTCGATGGCCTCCTGCTCGGTCTTGAACTTGAAGACCGGGGCGAAGGGGCCAAAGGTTTCCTCGCGGGCGCAGAGCATGTCGGCCGTGGCGTTGGCGACCACCGTGGGTTCGAAGAACTGGCCTGAGCCCAGGGCGGTGAGGCGCTGGCCGCCGGCCACCACCTGGCCGCCCTTGGCCAGCGCGTCGTCCACATGGCGCTGCACCTTGGTCAGTGCCGCTTCCTCGATCAGCGGGCCCTGGTTCACCCCAGCCTCAAAGCCGTTGCCCACCTTGGCCGTCTTGACCTTGGCCGCAAACTTGGCCACGAACTCGTCGTACACGCCTTCCTGCACATAAAAGCGGTTGGTGCACACACAGGTCTGGCCCGCGTTGCGGTATTTGCTGGCAAAGGCGCCTTCCACGGCGCTGTCGATGTCGGCGTCGTCGAACACGATGAAGGGCGCGTTGCCACCCAGCTCCAGGGACATCTTCTTGACCGTGGGGGCCGACTGCGCCATCAGGATGCGGCCCACTTCGGTGCTGCCGGTAAAGCTGATGTGGCGAACCACGTCGCTGGCGCACAGCACCTTGCCGATGGCAATGGAGTTGTCGCTGTCGGCGGGCAGGATGTTGAACACACCGGCCGGGATGCCTGCGCGGATCGCCAGCTCGGCGGCGGCCAGGGCGGTGAGCGGCGTCAGCTCGGCGGGTTTGATGACCACGGGGCAGCCTGCGGCCAGTGCGGGCGCGACCTTGCGCGTGATCATGGCCAGCGGGAAGTTCCATGGGGTGATGGCCGCGCACACGCCGATGGGCTGCTTGAGCACCATCAGGCGGCGGTTGTTGTCGAACTGGGGCAGGGTCTCGCCGTTGATGCGCTTGGCCTCTTCGGCAAACCACTCCACAAAACTCGCGCCGTAGGCCACTTCGCCCTTGGCCTCGGCCAGGGGCTTGCCCTGCTCGGCCGTCATGATGCGGCCCAGGTCGTCCTGGTTCGCCATCAGCAGGTCGAACCATTTGCGCAGGATGATGCTGCGCTCCTTGGCGGTCTTGGTTTTCCAGGGGCCCCAGGCGGCGTTGGCGGCGGCAATCGCGGCTTCGGCATCCGCTGGGCCCAGGTTGGCCACGTCAGCCAGCTTGAGGCCCGTGGCCGGGTCGTTCACGTCAAAGCGGCTGCTGCCCACCACCCACTGGCCGTTGATGAGGCCGTCGGTCTTGAGCAGGGTGGGGTCGTTCAGCAGGGCGAGGGGGGAGGTCTTCATGTCCATGGGATGGTCCTTGAGAATGGGGGCTAAACGTGGGCAGATCGAAGTTCACGCATGAAGCGGCAGCGGGCATTGTCGGCCGCCTGGGCGACGGCCGCATGTCGCCGATGTGAACTCCCGGGCGGCCAGGGGCATATCAGGCCCTGCTGCCGCGCAGCCACTCCAGCGCCAGCAGCAGGCTGGTGGTGAAGAGGATCAGCAGCGTGGCCACGGCGGCAATGGTGGGCGAGATGTTTTCGCGGATGCCGTTGAACATCTGGCGCGGCAGGGTGAACTGGTCGGCCCCGGCCAGGAACAGCGTGACGACGACTTCATCGAACGAGGTGGCAAACGCAAACAGCGCGCCCGAGATCACGCCCGGTGCAATCACCGGCAGCGTGATGCGGAAGAAGGTGTTCAGCGGCGTCTCGCCCAGGCTGAGCGATGCGCGCACCAGGTTGTGGTTGAAGCCTGCCAGCGTGGCCAGCACGGTGGTCAGCACAAACGGGGCGCCCAGCGCGGCATGCACGACGATGAGGCCGAAGTAGCTGTCGGCCAGGCCCAGCGGCGCAAAGTACAGGTAGGTGGCCACACCCACCACGATGATGGGCACCACCATGGGCGCGATCAGGATGCCCATGAGCAGCCCTTTGAAACGGAAGTCGGCCCGCGACAGGCCCACCGCCGCGAGGGTGCCCAGCACCGTGGCAACGAGCGTGGCTGCAGGCGCCACGATGAAGCTGTTGCGCGTGGCGCGCGCCCATTCGGGCGATTCGAACAGGTGCTGGTACCACTTGAGCGACCAGCCGTGGATGGGGTAGGCGAGGAACGAACTCTCGGAAAACGACAGCGGCACCATGACGAGGATGGGCGCCAGCAAGAAGGCGAGCACGGCCACACACAGCGCGCGCACGGCCCACCAGCCGAGCTTGTCGGCCAGCGTGGCATAGAGGGGGAAGGAGGGAAGGCGAAACATGGTCAGCGGCTTTCTGCGTCAGAAGATGAGTCACCCAGGGTCAGCCCAGGCTCAGTTCGGCCTTGCCAAAGCGCCTGTACACGCCATACAGCACCAGCGTGGCGGCCAGCAGCAGGGCGCCCAGCGCACAGGCCATGCCCCAGTTCACTTCCACATTGGTGTAGCGGGCGATGTAGTAGCTGAGCATCTGGTCGTCGGCCCCGCCCAGCAGCGCGGGGGTGACGTAGTAGCCGATGGCCAGGATGAACACCAGCAGCACCCCTGCGCCAATGCCCGGGTAGGTCTGCGGCACATACACGCGAAAGAACGCCGCCATCGGCGAACTGCCCAGCGACACCGCCGCGCGCAGGTAGGTGGGCGGCACGCTTTTCATCACGCTGTACAGCGGCAGGATCATGAAGGGCAGCAGGATGTGCACCATCGCAATCACCACGCCCGTGCGGTTGAACAGCAGCGCCAGCGGCTGCTCGATGAGGCCCAGGCCCATCAGGCCCCGGTTGACCAGGCCTTCGGATTGCAGCAGCACGATCCATGCGGCCACGCGCACCAGGATGGAGGTCCAGAACGGCACCAGCACCAGAATCATCAACACATTGGCCGGGCGCGCGGGCAGCGACGCCAGCCACCAGGCCAGCGGGTAGCCCAGCAGCAGGCACACCAGCGTGACCACCAGGCTGATGTGGAAGGTGCGCAGCAGGATGCCGCCAAACGCGCGCTGCTCCTCGGGCATGCGTTCGATATGGCCCAGTGCGTCGCGCTGCAGGTCTACGGAGGCGAGCAGGTAGTCGGGCGTCCAGCGGGCGCCGTTTTTGGCAATGGCCTGCCACAGCGGGGCCTCGGCCCAGCGCGGGTCCTTGTCCACCAGCTGCGCGCGGATGGCTTCCGGTGTGCCTTCCAGCGGCAGCGCGCGGTAGGCGCCCATGACCATCGAGCGCGCACCGGGCACTTCGGTGTTGAGCCGCCGCGCCAGCGCCCCGGCGTCGGAGCTCTCGGGCAGGCGGGCCAGGTCTTGCGCCAGTGCGGCGTAGGCCGTGGCAGCGGGTGCGTCCTTGCGGTCCCAGCCGCCGAGCGCACGCATGGTGGTGGGCAGGGCGTTGGCGACTTCGGGGTTTTCCACTGCGCGCTGCAGCAGCGCGGCAATGGGCACCAGCAGCGTGAGCAGCAGGAACACCAGCAGGGGCAAGGTCAGCGCAAAGGCGCGCCATTTGCGGCGCGATTCGGCGCGCGCCAGGGCCTGGCGCAGCGCACCGGGGGGGCTGCCGGTGGGGGCATTGGCGATGGGATGGGCCAGGGTGGCTTGCATGCGGGTGTCCTGCTCTCAGCGTTTCACAAGGGCATATTCACAAGTGCATTCGAGGGCGCTTACTGCGTGGCCCAGGCGGCAAAGCGCTTTTCCAGCGCCTCGCCCTGGTCGGCCCAGAAGCCCACGCTGAACTGCAGCGCCTCCTTGGCGTTGGTGGCCGAGGTGGGTAGGTCGTCCAGCACCTTCTTGTCCAGCGATGCCAGGGCCTTGGTGTTGGCCGGGCCGTAGGCGATGTTCTGCGCGTAGGCCGCCTGTTGGGGCGCCTGCATGGTGAAGGCGATGAACTTCACGGCTGCATCCTTGTTGGGCGTGCCCTTGGGGATGGCCCAGTAGTCCAGGTCATAGATGCCGCCGGGCCAGTAGATCTTGAGGTTGCGGCCTTCGCGGTTGGCCGCGTCGATGCGGCCGTTGAACACCGTGGTCAGCGCCACATCGCCTGCGACCAGGAACTGGGGCGCCTGGGCACCGGCCTCCCACCACTGGATGCTGGGCTTGAGTTCGGAGAGTTTCTTGAACGCGCGGTCGGCGCCGTCCTTGGTGGCCAGCACCTTGTACACGTCCGCAGGCTTCACGCCATCGGCCAGCAGCGCAAATTCGAGGTTGTAGCGCGCGCCCTTGCGCATGCCGCGCTTGCCGGGGATCTTCTTGGTGTCCCAGAAATCGGCCCAGCTCGTGGGCGGGGTCTTGAGCTTGTCGCCGTTGTAGGCCATGACAGTGGACCACACGAAGATGCCTACGGCGCATTCGTGTACGGCGGCGGGCAGCAGGTCGGACTTGGGCACGATCTTGCTGTAGTCCAGCTTTTCGTACAGGCCCTCATCGCAGCCGCGTGCGGCGTCGGGCGATTCGACCTCGACCACGTCCCAGGTCACCTTCTTGGTCTCGACCATGGCTTTCACCTTGGCCTGCTCGCCGTTGTATTCCACGGCCACGATCTTGGTGCCCTGCTTTTCGTAGGGCTCGTAGAACGCCTTCTTTTGAGCATTGGCATTGGCGCCGCCAAAGTTCACGACGGTGAGCTGCTGCTGTGCAAAGCTGGGCAGGGCGACCAGGCAGGCGGCCAGGGAGGCGCAGGCGATGAGGCTCTTTTTCATGGTGCAGATTTCCTTGGGTAGTGGAGGAACAGGAACGGGAACGGGAATAGGAGGGGAAGCAGGGAAAGTGATGGGAGCGGGGCTGGGCAACGCCCTCACACGGCGTAGATGCGCGTGGCGCTGGGCGGGAACTCCAGCAGCACCGGGTCGCCCGGCTGCGGGTGGCTGGCGCCCGCGCCTGAAGGGGACAGGGCCCGCTTGACCGTGGCCTGCTCCTGGCCATGGCCCAGGTCGCAGATCAGGCGCAGGTGGTCGCCGTAGTAAATGGTGCGCGCCACGGTGGCGGGGATGGCGTTGGGCCGGGGGTATTCGGACTGCGGCAGCAGCACCACACGCTCGGGCCGCACGCAGGCCTGCACCCGTGCGCCCACGGGAGCCTGGTTCACGTTGACGCCGGGCAGCAGGAAGCCGCCGGGCATCTGGATGGCGGCGTCAGCCCCTGCGCCCTGCAGCGTGCCCGAGAGCACGGTGCTGTCGCCCACAAAACCCGCCACAAAGCGGTTGCTGGGCGTTTCATACAGGCTTTCCACATCGGCCAGTTGCTGGATCACGCCTTCGTTGAACACGGCCACGCGGTCGCTCATGGTCAGGGCCTCGCCCTGGTCGTGCGTCACGTAGACAAAGGTCACGCCCAGCTGGCGGTGCAGCTCTTTCAGCTCGATCTGCATGTGCTCGCGCAGCTGCTTGTCGAGCGCACCCAGGGGCTCGTCCATCAGCACCAGCTGCGGGTTGAACACCAGTGCACGCGCCAGGGCCACGCGCTGCTGCTGGCCGCCCGATAGGCGTGCGGGCAGCCGGTCGGCCATGCCGGTCAGGCGCACCATGTCCAGCGCCTTCTTCACGCGCTCGGCCTGCTCGGCCTTGGGCACCTTGCGTACCGTCAGCGGGTAGGCCACGTTCTCGCCCACCGTGAGGTGCGGGAACAGCGCGTAGTTCTGGAACACCATGCCGAAGTTGCGCTTGTGCGGCGGCGTGCGCGTGATCTGCTTGCCGTCCAGCAGGATGTCGCCCGCCGTGGGTGACTCGAACCCGGCCAGCATCATCAGCGTGGTGGTCTTGCCCGAGCCCGACGGGCCCAGCAGGCTCAAAAATTCGCCGCGCTGGATGTCCAGGTCCAGCGCGCGCACCACCAGCTGCTCGCCGTCGTAGGTCTTTTGCACGCCGGTAAAGCGCACCAGGGGTTCGGCAGGCGGGTTCATGGCGGGTGGTGCCTGGTAGGTGGAGTGAAGGGCCGGGCGCATGTCAGTTCGCGGCCGTGGCCACGGCCTCCAGGCTGTCGGCCAGGATGGCCAGGCCCTCGTGCAGCAACTCGTCCGAGGCGGTCAGTGGCACCAGGATGCGGATCACGTTGCCGTGCGTGCCACACGACAGCAGGATCAGCCCACGCCGCGCGGCCTCGGCCACCACCTGTTTGGTCAGGGCGGCGTCGGGGCGGCTCAGGTCGCCGTTCTCGAAGAGTTCGATCGCCACCATGGCGCCCAGGCCGCGCACGTCGCCAATCGCCGGAATGCGGGCGGCCAGGTCCTTGAGGCTGCGCACCAGCAGCGCACCCATGTCCTGGCTGCGGGCCAGCAGCTTCTCTTGCGCAAAGGCCTCGATCACGGCCAGCGAGGCGGCGCAGGCCACGGGGCTGCCTGCGTAGGTGCCACCCAGGCCACCGGGGGCGGGCGCATCCATCACATCGGCCCGGCCCACCACGCCTGCCAGCGGGAAGCCGCCTGCCAGCGACTTGGCCGTGGTGATCAGGTCGGGCGCCACGGGCCACTGCTCGCTGGCAAACCAGGTGCCGGTGCGGCCTGCACCGGTCTGCACCTCGTCGGCAATCAGCAGGATGCCGTAGCGGTCGGCCAGCGTCTTCAGGCCGCTGATGAATTCGGGGGGCGCCACATAGAAGCCGCCTTCGCCCTGCACGGGCTCGACGATGAAGGCCGCCACGCGCTCGGGCTCAATGTCGTTCTTGAAGATCAGCTCCACCGAATGCAGTGCCTGCTCCACGCTCACACCGTGCAGCGCGTTGGGGAAGAGGGCGTGGTAGGTCTCGCCCGGGAAGGGGCCAAACCCGATCTTGTAAGGTGCGACCTTGCCCGTGAGGCCCAGCGTGAGGTTCGTGCGGCCGTGGTAGCCGCCGGTGAAGGCGATCACGCCGGGGCGCTTGGTGTAGGCGCGGGCAATCTTGATGGCGTTTTCCACCGCCTCGGCGCCGGTGGTCAGCAGCAGGCTCTTTTTGGCAAACGCGCCGGGGGCCAGTGTGTTCAGGCGCTCGCACACTTCCACGTAGGGCTCGTACGCCACCACCTGAAAGCAGGTGTGGGTGTACAGGTCCAGCTGCGCCTTCACGGCGGCGATCACGCCCGCATGGAGGTGGCCGGTGTTGAGCACGGCGATGCCCCCCGCAAAGTCGATGAAGCGGCGGCCCTCCACGTCCCACAGCTCGGCGTTGCGGGCCTTCTGGATGAAGAGGTCATGGGCCTGGCCCACGCCCCGGGCCACGGCGGCGTGGCGGCGGGTGAGGAGGGCGGCGTTGGTGAAGTGGCGGTCTTGCTGCATGGTGGTGGGCGTGGTGGTTGACGAGGAAATGAAGGAATGGGGCGGATTCTGGAAGTCGCGCCACACACCGTCCATGTACAGAGCAGCGCTGTTTGGCGCGCACTGTGCAGGTCTAAAATCCTGTACAGGCAATCCCTGATTTGGTGTGCGCCAAGCCGGTGCACAATTCGCCTCCTTTTTCTCCCTCCTGATGCTCACTCTCAGCCCGGACCTGCAGACACCGCTGGTCAGCCAGATCGTTGATGGGCTGCGGGGCCTGATCGTTGGGCAGGTGCTCAAACCCGGCAGCAAGCTCCCGTCCATCCGCGCTTTTGCCGCTGCGCACGGCGTGAGCGTGTTCACTGTTGTGGAGGCCTACGACCGCCTGGTGGCGCAGGGCTGGCTGGTGTCGCGCGCCAATGCGGGCTTTTTTGTGAAGCGGCGGGGCGACGAAGGCGTGGCGCCCGGGGCTGGTGCGCCAGCACGGCCGGTGCCCCGTTTTGATGCGCGCTGGTACCTCAAACAAATTTTTGAAAACCGCAACCTGCCCATGAAACCGGGCTGCGGCTGGCTGCCGCACGACTGGCTGTTTGGCGATGCGGTCAAGCGCAGCATGCGCCAGCTGTCGTCCGACGGGCCTGAGCTGGACGGCTATGGCCTGCCGCACGGCCACATGGCCCTGCGCATGGTGGTGGCCGAGTCGCTGGCCGAGCACCACCTGGCGGTGGATGCCGAGCAGGTGCTGCTGACCCAGGGCTCCAGCCAGGCGCTGGACCTGGTGGCGCGCCGCCTGGTCAAGCCCGGCGACGTGGTGCTGGTGGACGACCCCGGCTACCCCAACCTGCACTTCATGCTGCGCTTTGCGGGCGCGCAGGTGGTGGGTGTACCGCGCACCGCCACGGGCTACGACCTGCCCGCGCTGGAGGCCCTGCTGGCCGCGCACCGGCCCACGGTGTTCTTCACCCAGCCGCGTCTGCAAAGCCCCACCTGCTCGATGGCGTCGGTCGCGCACCTGCACCGCCTGCTGCAACTGGCCGAGCAACATGGTTTTGTGCTGGTGGAGAACGACATCTACGCCGACATGGATTCGACTGTGCGCCCCTCGCTCGCCAGCCTGGACCAGCTGAGCCGCGTGGTCTACATCGGCAGTTTTTCAAAAACCATCTCGCCCAACCTGCGCACGGGCTTTGTGGCAGCGCGGCGCGACCTGCTGGATGAGCTGGTGCAGCTCAAGATGATCTCGGGCCTGACGTCCTCCGAGATCACCGAGCGCATCACCTTTGGTGTGGTGACTGATGGCCGCTGGCGCAAGCACCTCAAATCATTGCGCGAGCGCCTGGCCGAGGCGCACCGCGCGGTGGGCAGGCGGCTGCTGAACCTGGGGTTTGAGCTGTTTCACGAGCCCGAGGCGGGCATGTACCTGTGGGCGCGCCACCCTGATCTGCCCGACAGCGCCGAGCTGTCGAAAGAAGCCACGGGCGCGGGCATCATGCTCGGCCCCGGCCAGCTGTTTCTGGTGGAGCCGCGCCCCACGGGCTGGCTGCGCTTCAACGTGTCGTTCAGCCAGGACGAGCGGCTGTGGCGCTTTCTGGAGCAGCGCATCCTGCTGGGGCAGCAGGTGGCGGAGTGATGGGCGATTTTTTTGAAGGTTTTCAGGCCGTTACCGCGCTCTGGGTATGCCTTTGTTGCTATAAATAATATAGCAATCAGGCCGCGCGGCGCGAACGCCCGGCGGCCCGGCTGCCTGGGCGCCTCAGCGGTCAATGATGCGCCGCGCGAACCGCTCCAGGTACTCCATCAACTGCTCGGCCCCGGCCATGGCCTGGGCTTCGTCGCCGCTGGCAATGCCCTGGGCCAGCTGCAGGTGGGCGCGGGCGCCTTCCGACACCTCGCCCTCGTGCTGGTAGGCATACCAGAAGCGGCGGCACTGCACGATGAGCGGCTGCACACATTTGACGGCCGAGTGGTTCTGGCTGGCCTGGTGCACCACCACGTCCAGTGCGTGGTCGGCCTGCATGTAGTCGTCCAGGTGGCCGCGTGCGGCGGCTTCCACCATCTTCTCGGCGCACTGCACGATGGCCTGTCGCTGCGGCGCTGTGGCGCGGCGCGCGGCACACGACGCGATCAGGCGCTCCAGCACACGGCGGGTCTGGATCACGTCCAGGTGGTCGGCCAGATCGATGTGCGACACCAGCAGCCCGCGCCGGGGCTGCTGCGCAATCAGCCCAATGGAGACCATGCGCAGAAGCGCCTCGCGCACGGGGGTGCGACCGAGGCCCGTGCTTTCCACAATCTCGGCCTCCACCACGGGCGAGCCGGGTTGCAGCTGCAGGGTGGAGATCATGGCCTCAATGGCGTCATAGGCCACGTCGGCCGCGCGCCGTTTGGGCGCGGGGTCTCGCTGGGGGGAAGCACTGCGGGTGGTCATGGGGGGCTGGGTTGGGGCTGGGGTGGGGTCGCGGACCGCATCTTAGTGGTTCGCGACTCCCTCAACTTCAGCCGAGGCTGGCGCCCGCCTTGCGCAGCTCGGCAATCTGCGGTGCCTTGGGCAGCCACAGCTTGTCGAACTCCTGGATCGTGCTGTCGGGGTTGAAGGCGGCTGCTGTCTTGAACGCGATGGACGTGCCCTTGAACTTCTCGATCAGCCCGGCCTCGGTGGTCACGATGTCGTTGATCTGCGCGTCGAGCGACTGCGCCACCAGCTTGCGGATGATGTCCTTGTCCTTGGCGTCCAGCCCTTGCCAGATGCGGCCCGACACCAGGGGGGCAAACGGCATGAACAGCGCATTCATCTGCAGCAGCGTCTTGGCGACCTTGTCGAAGCGCTGGTTCCACGAGAACTCGATGTCGGCCTCCAGTCCATCCACCTGGCCGTTGCTCATCGCATCGAACACCTGCGGCGTGGGGATGGGTGTGGGCGCGGCGCCCAGCATTTGATAAAAGTCGCGGTACACGGGCGTGGGGTTGATGCGCAGCTTCATGCCCTTGATGTCGGTGGGCAGGTTGATGTCCTTGGTGGAGAACACGGCGCGCATGCCAGTGATGCCCCAGCCCAGGCCGATGGTGCCGGTCTCGCGCGGCAGTACTTCCAGCAGCTTGGTGGCGGCGGGGTGTTTGACCAGCTTGGCCACGGCGGGCGTGGAGCGCACCAGGTAGGGCGCATTGATGGCCGCGATGCTCGACACGCGCGAGCCCAGCTCGGCCGCCTGGATCCAGCCCATGTCGAGCGCGCCGGACTGCAGCTGCTGCATCATCGCCGCCTCGTTGCCCAGCTGGCCCGAGTGGAAGACGGTGACGCTCAGACGGCCATCGGTTTCCTTCTTCAGCGTCTCGCCAAACTGCAGCGCGGCGCGGTTCCACGAATGGCCTGCGGGCGTGATCAGGCCCAGGCGAAACTCCTTGGCATCTGCCGCACGCACCAGGGCTGGAAAACCCAGCCCTGTGACGGCGGCTGCGGCCACGGCGTGGCGCTGGATGAAGTGGCGGCGGGAGACTGGGCGGGCAGGCTGGGTCGTCATGGTGAACTCCGTGTGAAAGAACGTTGGGAGGGGGACGGATCTGTTGAACGGCATGCCCTGCTACTTGAGCAAACCGAGCGACAGGCTGGGGAACAGCGACAACATCACCAGCGCCACGCAGCTGATGATGAAAAACGGCAAGGTGACGATGAACATCTTTCCGGGCTTGGCCCCGGTGACGGCCGATGCGACAAAGAAGCTCAGGCCCACGGGTGGGGTCATCAGCCCCAGCACCAGGTTGACGACGATCACCACGCCAAAGTGGCGCGGGTCGATGTGATAGACCTCGGTGGCAATCGGCAGCAGGATGGGCGCGGTCATGATGAGACCCGGGATGCCGTCGATCACAGTGCCGATGACCAGCAGGATGACGTTGGTGAGCAGCAGGAAGGTGACCGGGTCATGCGCCACCGTCTGCACCCACGCGGCCACCATTTGCGGCACCTTGCCGTAGATCAGCAGCCAAGAGAACACCGCAGCCGCCGCCACCAGAAACAGCACGATGGCCGAGTAGATGGCCGAGCGCAGCAGGATGGCGGGCATGGCACTGAAGCGGAACTCCTTGGTCACATACCGGCCCACCAGCGCCGAGGCCAGTGCGCCCACCGCAGCCGATTCGGTGGGGTTGGCCAGGCCGCTCAGGATGGAGCCGACGATGATGATGGGGATCAGCAGCGTGGGGCTGGCCTGCACCACGGTGCGCGCGCGCTGGGCCAGCGTGCGCTTTTCGCTGCGCGGGTAGTTGTAGACAAAACCCATGAGTGCGATCACCACAAAGAACAGCAGCGTGAGCAGCACGCCGGGCAGGATGCCTGCAATCAGCATGTCGCCCACGGCCACCTGGGCCAGCACGCTGTAGACCACAAACATCACCGAGGGCGGGATGATGGGCCCCAGCATGCCGCCATACACCGTGAGGCCCGCCGCAAAGGTCTTGTCGTAGCCCTGTTTCTCCATCTCGGGCACCATGACCTGCGACATGATGGCCACCTGTGCGGTGGCCGAGCCAATGATGGACGACACCAGCATGTTGGCCAGGATGTTGACGTAGGCCAGCCCGCCTTTGACCGAGCCGATGAAGGCCATCGACAGGTCCACCAGCCGCCGCGTGATGCCGCCGCTGTTCATGATCTCGCCGATCAGGATGAACAGCGGAATGGCGATGAGGCCATAGCTGTCTACCCCGCCGAACATCTGCATGGGGAAGGACTGGAACAGCACCGGGCTGCCGATGCTGAGGATGTACACCGCGCCCGACAGGCACAGGCACACGCCGATGGGCACACCCACCATCAAGGCGGCGAGGAAGAACAGGGTGGTGATCATGGTCGGGCTCGGGTGGGGTGGATGTGCGGAGGGGCGCGGGGGCGTTCAGTTCACGGCGTCGGCGTTGACCACGTCAAAGCCCGCGTGCTGCACGCGCTCTGCGGCACCCATGTCTTCGAGCAGGTTGGCCAGCGCATGCACGCTGAAGGTGGCCGAGAAAATCGGCAGGATCAGCTGCAGCACCCAGGTGGGCCAGTTCAGCGTCTGGGTGCGCTCGGTGTAGAGGAAGTTGAAGCTCTCGGCCGCAAACTCCTTGGCATCAAAGCCGTAGCGCGCAATGCCGATGGGGTCCATCCACACCCAGCACATCACCAGCATGGCCAGGCCAAACAGCAGCACGCCCAAGGTGGCCACCACCTTGAACGCCTGGGCACCCCGCGCGCCGAGGTGGTCGGTCAGCATGGTCACAGCAAAGTCCATGCGCAGCCGCGTCATGACCGAGGCGCCCACAAAGGTCAGCCACACCACGGTGTAGACCGCCGCCTCGTCCACCCAGTAGATGGGCATGCCGGTGTAGCGCGTGACCACGTTGAGCAGGATGAGCAGCACCAGCAAGGTCATCAGGCCGGTGAGCACCTGCCGCTCGGTGCGCAGGATGTGTGAGGACAGCGCCAGCACCCAGCGAACAGGGGCACGCGGCGTGGCAGCGGGTGGTGGGGCGGGGCTGTGGGGTGAAGGCATGGTGCGGTGCGCGGGGTGGAGGGGGTTGGGCAGGCGGCTTGGTAATGCTGGATTTTTAATATCTGATAGATATATTTGAAAGCAAGATGAATGCCTGTTGGTGCTGGGCAGGGGCGTCGCGCTGCGGGGCTGGAGAAAAGGCTGCGGGTCAGGCAGGCGGCGCTGCGCCGGGGGCTTCCGGCGTGGGCCCGCCACAGGCGGCCAGGCTGGCGATGCGTGCGGGGGCCAGCAGGTGCCGGGGCGCGGCAGGTGCCCAGCCGAACAGGTGCTGCGTGGCTGCACCGCAAATGCGCCCCTGGCAGGCGCCCATGCCGCAGCGGGTGTGCAGCTTGGCGTCGATCCAGCCCTGGCGCGGGGCCAGGTCGGCATAGGCCACGTCTTCGCAACGGCACACCAGGGTGTCGGGGCGGGGCAGGGCCTTGAGCTGGTCGTTCAGCACAAACGAGGTCTGCAGCGCCTGGGCAAAACCTTCCCAGCGCGCAAGCTGTGCGCGCAATGCCTGGGCCTGCTGCACGTGGCCTGCTGCGACATGGCCTGCAATCGCGCCCTGCACCAGGGCACGTTCGCTGCCGCCAAAACCCGTGTTTTCACCGGCAGCCAACACGCCTGCCACCGTGGTGCGCATCTGCGCATCCACCGCCAGGCCCAGGCCATCGCTCAGCGGCCCGCCCAGCGCGCAACCGAGCAACTGGCCCAGCTGGGTGTTGGGCACCAGGCCAAAGCCGCAGGCCACGCGGTCGCAGGCGATGGTTTCTTCTGCGTGCGTGCCCTTGCGCAGCCGCACGGACTGCACCTGGGTGGTGCCTTGTGCCTCCAGCACATGGGTGTTGGCACGCAAACCAGTATTTAGCAGCGTGAGGGCCTGCAGCGCCTTGGCAGGCCAGCGCGGCAGCTGCGCCGCAAAGCCCGCCAGTGCGGCCCAGGAGGCCTGCTCGGCAATGCGCACCACGGTGGCGCCCGCTTGCGTGGCGGTGGCGGCGGCCGCCAGCAGCAGCGGGCCGGTGCCCGCGATCACGATGCGCTGGCCACGCACGTCCAGCCCCGCCTTGATGAGGGCCTGCAGCGCACCCGCGCCCGTTACGCCGGGCAAGGTCCAGCCGGGGAAGGGCAGCAGCAGCTCGCGCGCGCCGGTGCACAGCGCGATGCGGTGGCTGTGCTGGGTCCAGCCCCGGTCGGCGTCTTCCAGCAGCAGGGCGGGGGCCTTGTCGGTGGGTTGGCATGCGCCCAGGCCCACCACCCGGGTGCCGGTCAACACGCGGATGTTGGCGTGCTGGGCCAGGGCCGCGCGGTGCTGCTGCGCCAGTGGCGGCAGGGCCACCTGTGGGCCATCGCGCCAGATCTGCCCGCCGGGGTGGGGGTTGTCGTCCACCACGGTGATGGCCGCACCGCTGGGTGCGGCGGCCAGGGCTGCGGCCATGCCCGCCGGGCCCGCGCCGACGATGAGGATGTCGCAGCGTTCGTGCATGGGGGTGGTGCGGTTCAGGGGCATGGCATGGCGCTCCCGGGGGCGGTGCCTGCATCGGTGTCGATGGCCATGCCCTCGGCGCACACCGTCTGGCAGGCCAGGTGGATGCGGCCCTGGATGCGCACGCGGCATTCGTGGCACACGCCCATGCCACACAGCGGCGCGCGCAATTGGCCGGTGACGGAGGTGCGGGTGGTGCCCGGCGGTTGCTGCGCCAGCGCGGCGGCCACACTAGTGCCCGCTGGCACCTGCCTAGGGACGCCGTTCACGGCGATCTGCACGGTGCGCGGGGTGTTGGGGGTGGATGTCATGCCGCGACCTGCAAATCAAAACGCTGCGCTGCGTAGGGGCTGGGGTCGATCAGGGGCATGCCCCCGGTGATCTGCGCCGCCAGCAACTGTGCCGTGGCAGGCGCGGTGGTCACGCCCAGGCCTTCGTGGCCCACGGCCAGCCAGAGGTGGGGGTGCGTGGGGTGCGGACCGATGATGGGCAGGCTGTCGGGCGTGGCGGCACGGAACCCTGTCCAGGTGCGGACGGCGTTCAGGTCTGCCAGGCCGGGCAGGTACGTCAGCGCGCGTTGGAGCATGCGCGCCAGCACGGCGTGGTTGACAGCCGGGTCGGTGGTGTCGAACTCGCGCGACGAGCCGATCAGCAACTGCCCCGTGGGCCGGGGCTGCACGTTGAAGGCCACCGAGGTGCCATCGCTGTGGTGCGCGCTGGTGATGTAGCCCAGCTCCACCAGTTGGTGGTGCACGGTGCCGGGGTAGCGGTCGGTGATGACGAGGTGGCCCTTTTTGGGGCGCAGCGGCAGGCCGGGGCACAGCTGCGGGGCCTGGATGCCGCTGGCCAGCACGATGGCGCCTGCGCTGCGCTGGCTGCCATCGCGCAAGGTGACGGTGTGGCCCTCGATCTGCGTGGCTTCGGCCTGTTCAAAAACAACGTTCCCATGCGCTGCGGCCTGGTCCAGCAGCCATTGCGCGGCGCGCGGGGCGTAGACCACGCTGTCGCCCTGCACCTTGAGCGCGCCCGCCAGGCCGGGGCGCAGCGCGGGCTCAGCGCGGGCCAACGCGGCGGCGTCCAGCATGTCGCAGGCAATGCCTTGCGCCTGCAGGGTGGCACGTTTGGTGTGCGCGGCCTGCAGTTCTTCGTCATTGGTTGCGATCCACAGCGTGCCGCAGGCGGTGAAGGCGCAGCCCGCATCCATCTGCGGTGCCCAGGCGTGCCAGAGGTCCAGCGATGATTTGCTGAGCGCCAGTTCGGCGGGGTTGTCATCCATCACCACCAGATGCCCCATGCCCGCTGCCGTGGCCCCGCCCAGCCGCGCGTCGATGACGCGCACCGACAACCCAGCCAGGGCCAGCGCATGGGCACAGGTGGCGCCGACGATGCCAGCGCCAATCACAAGGACATCGGTGGTTTGCATAGGGCCTGTGCGGATGGAAAGAGGCGCTTTACAGCCGGATGCCCCAGCCGAAGGGGTCGCTGTCTTCAATGAGCAGCGTGGCTTCCGCACTCATGTGCGCGCGGCCACGCAATGTGGGGATGAGCTTGCCATCGTCCTGCAGCGTGTAGCTGGCCTCGAACTGGCTGCCGATGATGCTGGCCTGGCGCCAGACGGCACCGGGCGCCAGCTTGCCATCGGCGGCCAGGCAGGCAATCTTGGCGCTGGTGCCGGTGCCGCAGGGCGAGCGGTCATAGGCCTTGCCAGGGCACAGCACGTAGTTGCGGCTATCGGCGGGTTCCTCCGCTTCATCATCAGCGAAGAGTTCGATGTGGTCGATCTCGCCTCCATTGTCGCCACGGATGCCCTGGTCCTTCAGCGCTTGCTGCACCGCGCAGCTGTAGTGCATCAGCGCCTCCAGGTTGTCGCTGGTCACGCGCTGGCCGTGGTCGGAGATCAAAAAGAACCAGTTGCCGCCCCAGGCCACATCGCCCACCACGCGGCCGTAGCCGGGCACATCCACCGCCAGCTGGTGGTGAAGGCGGTAGGCGGGCACGTTGCGCACGCTGACAGAACCATCGGTGTGCAAGGTGGTGGTGACGGTGCCCACCGGTGTTTCGATGCGGTGCTCGCCAGGCTGGATGCGGCCCATGTAGGCCAGTGATGCCACCAGGCCAATGGTGCCGTGGCCACACATGCCCAGGTAGCCGCTGTTGTTGAAGAAGATCACGCCCGCCGCGTTGGCTGGGTCCTGCGGTGTGCAGAGCAGCGCACCCACCACCACATCGCTGCCGCGCGGCTCCAGCACCGTGGCGGCGCGCCAGGCATCGTGCTCGCGCGCCAGCCGCTCGCGCCGCTCGGCCATGCTGCCCGCACCCAGGTCAGGGAAGCCGCCGATAACGAGCCGCGTGGGCTCGCCACCGGTGTGGGAATCTAGGATCTGGATGCGTTTCATGGAGTTGTTTCAGGGGTGAGGGCTGAGAACGGGGTCAGTAACTTGCCAAAGGCACGGGCGCCGCGTTGCGGAAGGTCAGCACCGTGATGGGCGCCTGCTTGAGGTTGCCCTTGTCGTCGTAGGCGTAGGTGCCCGCCACGCCCTGGTGGCTGGATTGGAGCATCTGTGCGCCCACCTTGGCGGGCTGGGTGGAGTTGGCCTTTTGCATCGCGTTGGCCATGAACATCACCTGATCGTAGTAGGAGGCGGCATACGCGTCGGCATCCAGCTTGAAGCGCGCCTTGTACTTGGCCTTGAAGGCCGGGCCGTTGGCCACCTTGTCGAGCATGGTGCCGCCCTGCGCGCAGAACACGGTGTCGTTCACCGCGTCGCCGCCGAGCTTGCCCACCTCGGGGCTGCACAGGGTGTCGCCGCCCAGCAGCTTGGCGGTAAGGCCCAGTTGCTTCATCTGCCGTGCCATGGGCGCGGCCTGGGGCGCGTAGCCGCCAAAGAAGATGGCCTGCGGCTGCTTGGCCTTGAGGCTGGTGAGGATGGAGAGGAAATCGGTGGCCTTGTCGGTGGTGAACTCCTGGCCCACCACCGTGAGGCCCTGCTTTTTCGCCTCCTTGGTGAACTGCTCGGCCACGCCTTGGCCAAAGGCGGTGCGGTCGTCGATGACGGCCACCTGTTTGACCTTGAGCACCTGGGCGGCATACACGGCCATGTTGGAGCCGATCTGCGTGTCGCTGGCGATGATGCGGAACAGGTTCTTGTAGCCGCCTTCCGTCACCTTGGGGTTGGTGCCCACCGTGGACACCATGGCGCCGCCGTCGTTGTAGACCCGCGACGCGGGGATGGCCACGCCCGAGCAGTACGGGCCCATGACGAACTTCACGCCGCTGTCCACCAGCTTCTGCGCTACGCTCACGCCGGTGCGCGCATCGCACTGGTCGTCTTCCGACACGAGTTCGAATTTCAGCGCCTTGCCCTCGACCACGATCTTTTTCGCGTTGAGTTCCTCGACGGCCAGGCGCACGCCGTTCTCGTTGTCCTTGCCTGCAAAGGCATTGGGGCCCGAGAGCGGGCCGCTGTGGCCGATCTTGATGACCTGCTCCTGCGCGCTGGCGTGGGGGGCGTGGCCCGCCAGCAGCAGGGCCGCAATGGCAGCGGGCGTGAGCGTCCGAAATCCGAAAGATGCACGTGTCATGGAAAACCTCTTGTGTGTGCGTGATGGAAAGGGCCGGTGTCTCGTCCGGCCCGGTGACAGGGACGTGGTGGCTCGTCAGGCCACGGACTGGTACTTGGTCGGGCGGGTTTCGAGCGCCTGGCGCACCACGCGTTCGACAAACGCGCGCTCTTCGCCCACCAGCGGCAGGCGGGGGCGGCGCATGTGCTCGGTGCCCACGCCCACCAGCACGTCGATGAGCTTGAGGTTCTGCACCAGCTTGTTCGACACATCCAGGTGCAGCATGGGCGTCATCCACTGGTACAGCGGCAGCGCTTCGGCAAAATTTCCCGCCTTCATCAGGTCGTACAGCGCCACGGTTTCGCGCGGGAAGGCGCAGCCCACGCCCGCCAGCAGGCCGTCGCAGCCCAGCGCCAGGCCTTCATAGGCCAGGTCGTCCACACCCAGGAAGAGCTGGTAGCGGTTGCCCACGGTGTTGCGCAGGTCGGTGATGCGGCGGATGTCGCCCGTGCTTTCCTTGATGGCGGCAATCCATTCGCAGTCGGCCAGCTCCAGCATGTGCTCGGGCTTCAGGTCCACGCGGTAGGCGACGGGGTTGTTGTAGACCATCAACGGGCGCTGGGCGGCTGCGGCCATGGCGCGCACATTGGCCATGGCTTCGCGCGCATCGGCCACGTAGATCACCGAGGGCATGACCATGTAGCCCGCCACGCCGAGCTTGTTGGCGCCGTCGATGTAGCGCAGGGCCTCGCGGGTGCTGGTTTCGGACACATTGGCCAGCACGGGCACGCGGCCGTCGGCGGCTTCCAGGGCGATCTTTGCTACCTGGAGCTTTTCTTCCAGGCTCAGCGTGCTGGCTTCGCCCAGCGAGCCGCAGGTGACCAGGCCGTGGATGCCGTTGCGGATCTGGAAGTCGATGTGGCGGGCCGTGCCTTCGGCATCAATCGACTCGTCGGTGTGGAACTTGGTGGTGATGGCGGGGAAGATGCCTTGCCAGCGGGGTTGGGGATTCATGGGAACGTGCTCCGGGGTGGGTGAGAAACTTCAGTATGTTGTAAATATATTAAAGAAATATTTGAAATGCAATGGGCGTTTTCATCTTTTTGCAAAGTGCGTGTGGCGTGGGGTGGCGGCAGGCATCTGCGATCGGGACGGTTGGGCTGGAGCGGGCACAGGCTGGCAGCCGGGCGGTGTCGCTCCGCTGCCACGGGCTGTTAGGCGCCAAACCTATAATGAAAGGTTGGTCCCGCTGGGCCGCCCGCAGGCATCGGCCTGCACGGCGCCCCACTGTGTGAAACCACTCCACCACACCATGAGCAGCACACCCACTTTTTCTGTCGCCGACATCCGCAAGTCCTTCCTGGACTTCTTCGTCTCCAAGGGCCACACCGTTGTGGCATCGAGCCCCCTGGTGCCGGGCAACGACCCCACGCTGATGTTCACCAACTCGGGCATGGTGCAGTTCAAGGACGTGTTCCTGGGCACCGACAAGCGCCCCTACAACCGGGCCGTGTCCGTGCAGGCCTGCCTGCGTGCCGGTGGCAAGCACAACGACCTGGAAAACGTGGGCTACACCGCGCGCCACCACACCTTCTTTGAAATGCTGGGCAACTGGTCGTTTGGCGACTACTTCAAGCGCGAGTCGCTCAAGTGGGCGTGGGAGCTGCTGACCGAGGTCTACAAGCTGCCGCCCGAGCGCCTGCTGGCCACGGTGTACCAGGAAGACGATGAGGCCTATGACATCTGGACCAAGGAAATCGGCCTGCCGCCCGAGCGCGTGATCCGCATCGGCGACAACAAGGGTGGCCGCTACAAGTCCGACAACTTCTGGATGATGGCCGACACCGGCCCCTGCGGCCCCTGCAGCGAAATCTTCTACGACCACGGCCCGCACATCGCTGGCGGCCCTCCTGGCAGCCCCGATGAAGACGGCGACCGCTTCATCGAGATCTGGAACAACGTGTTCATGCAGTTCGACATGGCCGAAGACGGCTCGGTCACGCCGCTGCCCGCACCCTGCGTGGACACCGGCATGGGCCTGGAGCGCCTGGCCGCCATCCTGCAGCACGTGCACAGCAACTACGAGATCGACCTGTTCGACGCGCTGATCAAGGCCGCTGGCCGCGAGACCGGCGTGACCGACCTCAATAACAAGAGCCTGCGCGTGATTGCCGACCACATCCGCGCCACCGCCTTCCTGGTGAGCGACGGCGTGATCCCGAGCAACGAAGGCCGGGGCTATGTGCAGCGCCGCATCGTGCGCCGCGCCATTCGCCACGGCTATAAGCTGGGCAAGAAGACCCCGTTCTTCCACAAGCTGGTGGCCGACCTGGTGCGCCTGATGGGCGATGCCTACCCGTCCCTGCGCGCGCAGGAGCAGCGCATCACCGACGTGCTCAAGACCGAGGAAGAGCGCTTCTTTGAAACGCTGGCCAACGGCATGGAAATCCTGGACGCAACGCTGGACGGCGGCGCCAAGGTGCTGCCGGGCGACGTGGCCTTCAAGCTGCACGACACCTACGGCTTCCCGCTCGATCTGACCAACGACGTGTGCCGTGAGCGCGACGTCGAGGTGGATGAAGCCGGGTTCAAGACCGCCATGGAGAAGCAGAAGGCCCAGGCCCGTGCTGCTGGCAAGTTCAAGATGGACAAGGCGCTGGAATACACCGGCGTGGCCAACCAGTTCACTGGCTACGAGCATCTGGCAGAGACTGCAAAAATCGTAGCAATCTATGTAGATGGGACGGGCGCAGCAGCCCTGAAAGCCGGTCAAAACGGCGTGGTGGTGCTCGACACGACCCCGTTCTACGCCGAAAGCGGTGGCCAGGTGGGTGACGAAGGCGTCATCACCAGCGGCTCCGCCCGTTTTGAAGTGGGCGACACGCTCAAGATCAAGGCCGATGTATTTGGCCACCACGGCACGCTCGAAGAGGGCACGCTGAACGTGGGCGACACGGTGCAGGCCCAGGTGAACACGGCCGTGCGCGCCGCCACGGTGCGCAACCACTCGGTCACGCACATCATGCACAAGGCGCTGCGCGAAGTGCTGGGCAGCCATGTGCAGCAAAAGGGCAGCCTGGTGAATGCTGACCGCACGCGTTTCGACTTCACGCACAACGGCGCCGTCACGGCCGCAGAGATCCGCGAGATCGAGCGCCGCGTCAACGAAGAAATCCTGGCCAACCAGCCCACGCAGGCGCGTGTGATGGACATCGAATCGGCCCAGAAGACCGGCGCCATGATGCTGTTTGGCGAGAAGTACGGCGAAACCGTGCGCGTGCTCGACATCGGCACCAGCCGTGAACTGTGCGGCGGCACCCACGTGCAGCGCACGGGTGACATCGGCCTGTTCAAGGTGGTGGGCGAGGGCGGCGTGGCTGCGGGCATCCGCCGCATCGAGGCCGTGACGGGCGCCAACGCGCTGGCCTATCTGCAGAACCTGGAAGACACCGTGAACCAGGCCGCCAGCACCCTCAAGGCGCCGGTGGCTGAGCTGAATGGCCGCATCAGCCAGGCGCTGGACAACGCCCGCGCTCTGGAGAAGGAAGTCGCTGCGCTCAAGGGCAAGCTGGCCTCCAGCCAGGGCGACGAGCTGGTGAACCAGGCCGTGGATGTGAAGGGCCTGAAGGTACTGGCCGCCGCGCTGCCCGGCGCAGACGCCAAGACCCTGCGCGACACCATGGACAAGCTCAAGGACAAGCTCAAGACCGCCGCCATCGTGCTGGCTGCGGTGGACGGCGACAAGGTGCAGATCGCTGCAGGCGTCACCGCCGACAGCGTGGGCAAGCTCAAGGCAGGTGAGCTGGTCAACTTTGTGGCCCAGCAAGTGGGTGGCAAAGGCGGCGGCAAGCCCGACATGGCCATGGCCGGTGGCACCGATGCCTCCAAGCTGCCCGCAGCGCTGGCCTCGGTGACCGGCTGGGTCACGCAGCAGCTGGGTTGATACCCGGCACCACCCCGGCGGCGCTGGCCGACTGGGTGGTGTGGCCAAAAAGGGGATGACGCGCGGAGGGCTTTCCCCCTACATTCAGCCGCATGGACGACACCATGCGCGAAAGCCCGCCAGCGCCCAAGCCCACCGTGCCTGACGACTCGCCGACCCTGCTCAGCCAGGGCGTGGCGGCCGACTTGCCGTGGTGGCGGCGCATCACCGTGCCGTTCGAGGTATTGATCGCCTCCGTGGTGGTGTCAGCCATGCTGCTGCTCACGGCGCTGCTGGTCTACCAGGTGAGCACCAGCGCACGCCAGGCCATCATTGCGGCGTCCGACGACAGCGCGCAGCACATCAGCCAGCTGGTGGGCGAGCGGGTGCAGCGCATCGTGGACCCGGCCGACGCGGCCATCCGCCTGCTGGCGTTCGACCCCATTGCCTCGGCCACCTCGCTGCCCACACGCATGCGCCGCCTGCCGGTGCTGGCGCGCTTGCTGGAGCAGAACCTGCTGCTCTCGGCCGTGTTCATCGGCTACCCCGACGGCCAGTTCTTGCTGGTGCGCCCCGTGCGCGACGAGGCCATGCGCCTGCGGCTGGATGCGCCCCGTGAGACGGCCTTCCTGGTGCAGTCCATGGCGCGCGAGCGGGGCATGAGCGGCATGGTGGGGCGCTGGAGCTACTACGACGCCGCGCTGCGCCAGATCGACTCCTCCGTGCGGCCCGAGTACCGCTATGACCCGCGCACCCGGCCCTGGTATGCCGAGGCGGCTGAAAAGAACACCCAGATCCTCACCGCCCCGTATGTGTTCTTCACCACGCAGGAGGTGGGCGTCACGCTGAGCCAGCCCAGCGAAGACGGGCGGGCGGTGATTGGCCTGGATGTGGCGCTGACCGACCTGGGGCGCGAGATTGCTGGGCTGCGCCTGATGCCCCGCACCGAAATCGCGGTGGTGGACAAGGACCTGCGCGTGTTGGCCTACCCCGATATGTCCCGCGTGATCATGCGCGACGGTGCAACGTCCAGCCTGCGCCTGCGCACGCTGGGCGACCTGGGGGTGAGCAGCCTGCAGGCCATGCAGGGGCCCGGGCTGCAAAGCGGAAAGTCGCAGCGCCTGGTGGCCGATGGCGAGGAGTGGCTGACGCGCGCCCTGCCGCTCGAATCCATGCGCTGGCGGGGGCTGCAGATCCTGATGGCCATCCCCACCCAGGCGCTGCTGGCCGATGTGAACGAGAACCTGCGGCGCCAGGTGTGGCTGTCGGTGTCGCTCATCGGGCTCATGCTGCCCGTGGGCTGGCTGGCCGGACGGCGGGTGGGGCGCAGCCTGTTTGGCCTGGCGTCGCAGGCGCGGGCGCTGGCGCGGTTCGACTTCCGGCGTGCGGCCCGCTCCCTGTCGCCCGTGCGCGAGGTGCGCGACCTCGGGCAGGTGATGGACCGCATGTCGGACACCATCCAGGAGTTTCTGCACATCACCCACCACATCAGCGCCGAATCGCGCACCGACCTGATGTTGTCCAGCGTGTTGTATGAGCTGGTGCGTGCCACCAGTTGCACGGGCGGCGCGGTCTACATGGTGGAGCCCCAGCGTGCAGGCCTGCTGCGCACCGCCCGCTACTGCGAAGACCCCGAACAGCAGTCACGCTTTCCCGACCACCTGGCGATGGTGCATTTCATCAACCACACCCAGGTGCAGGAAGGCGACCAGCACGAAGACGATGACGGCGCCGAACCTGTGCGTGTGCTGCGCGTGCAGCTGCGCACGCGCGACGGGCAGCCCCTGGGGCTGCTGGTGCTGCGGTATGTGGCCGATGCATTGCAGGACGATGCGCATTTCCGCGCCTTTGTCGAGAAGCTCTCGGGCACGCTATCGGTGGCGATTGAAACGCGTAACCTGATTGAAGGGCAGAAGAAGCTGCTGGACGCCGTGATCCGCCTGCTGGCCGACGCCATCGACGCCAAGAGCCCCTACACCGGCGGGCACTGCGAGCGGGTGCCGCAGCTGGCCGAGTCGCTGATGCTGCGCATGTGTGAGGCCGACGAAGGGCCTTTTGCGCAGGTGAGCATGACCGATGCCGAGCGCTACGAGTTTCGCCTGGGCGCCTGGCTGCACGACTGCGGCAAGGTCACCAGCCCCGAGCACATCATCGACAAGGCCACCAAGCTGGAGACGCTCTACAACCGCATCCACGAGGTGCGCATGCGCTTCGAGGTGCTGTGGCGCGATGCCGAGCTGGACTACTGGAAGCAGCAGGTGGCGGGTGTGGACCCGGTGCGCCTGCAGCGCGAGCTGCTGCAGCGGCGCGAGCAGCTGCTGGAAGACTTTGCCTTTGTGGCCCGCAGCAATGTGGGCGGCGAGTTCATGGCCGAGGCTGACATTGCCCGCCTCAAGGCCATTGGCCGCCAAGTGTGGCAGCGGCATTTTGACGACCGCCTGGGCCTGTCGGCCACCGAAAGGGGGCGGCTGGCGAATGTGCCGGTGCGGCCCCTGCCAGCCAACGAGCCGCTGCTGGCCGACCGCCCCGAGCACATCGTGCCCTGGGGCACGCGCAGGCCACCGGTGGAGGCGGGGCACCCGGCCAACCGCTGGGGCTTCGACATGGTGCTGCCGCCGCAGGAGGCGCACCTGGGCGAGCTGCACAACCTGTCGATCCAGCGCGGCACGCTCACGGCGGAAGACCGCTTCAAGATCAACGACCACATCGTGCAGACCATCATCATGCTCAGCAGCCTGCCGTTTCCGCCCCACCTGGCGAGGGTGCCGATGATTGCGGGCTCGCACCACGAAAAGCTGGATGGCACGGGCTACCCCCGCCGCCTGAAGGCCACCGAGCTGACCCTGGCCGACCGGGTGATGACCCTGGCCGACATCTTCGAGGCACTGACGGCGGCCGACCGGCCTTACAAGCCGCCCAAGACCTTGTCCGAGTCGCTCAAGATCATGGCCCACATGGTGCGCGACCGGCACATCGATGCCGAGGTGTTCCGGTTTTTCCTTGCCAGCGGTGTGTGGCGTGAGTATGCAGAGCAGTTTTTGGCGCCTGCGCAGCGCGATGCGGTGGATGTGGACGCCATCCTGGCGTCGCTGGCCTGAGCAAGCCCGGCGGGTGCTGCACCAGCTGCGGCCAGGCAAGTGCCCAGCCCGGCTGCGTCAGAACAGTTCGACGTCGTCGTTGGCGACCTTGGCCGTGAGGTGGCCGTTGGCCACCAGGTCGTCATAGAAGCAGACCTGGTTGCGGCCGTGCTCCTTGGCGTAGTAGAGCGCCTGGTCGGCCTGGCCCAGGATTTCGACGGGCGAGCCTTTGTTGGTGCAGACAAAACCCAGGCTCACCGTGACCCGGCCCACCTGCGGAAAGTTGTACTCCTGCACCGCCAGCCGGAAGCGGTTGAACACCTTGTGGGCCGTGCTCAGCGTGGTGGAGCGCAGCAGCACCACAAACTCCTCGCCGCCAAAGCGGAAGATGCGGTCGTGGCTGCGGAACGAGCTGCGCAGGATGTTGGCGATCAGGATCAGCACCTCGTCGCCATACAGGTGGCCGAAGCGGTCATTCACCTGCTTGAAGTGGTCGATATCGACAACGGCCAGCCATTGCTGCACGGGTTCGTGTTCGTTGGCCACCGGGCTTTCGTCGGCCACCAGCGATTCGTTGGCGGCGCTCGTGCGGCTGGCCAGCCCGCTCATGGTGTGGCGCGAGAACTGCTCGTCAAACGTCTTGCGGTTGAACAGCCCGGTCAGCGCGTCGCGCTCGCTGTAGTCGAGCAGGCTCTGGTAGTTCTGGTAGACCTGGAACACGCCCATGAGCACATCCAGCTTGTGGGCCGAGAAGGGGCGCGACTGCGTGATTTCCAGGCAGGTGCTGACCTTGTCATGCATCCACACCGGCAGCCACAGCACATACCGGCCCTTGCGCGGCGAGGCCAGGGCGCTTTCGCCGTGGGTGTCCACGCAGCCACGCAGCGCGGGGTAGTTCTCCAGCGGCTCGCGACGGGGGTCTGCAGCGGCTTCCGAGTCGGTGGAAACCAGCTGGCCGTTGTCTACCCAGGTGCGCGGGCGCACATAGGGCACGCCTGAGTCGGTGAAAAGCTCCAGGGCCCGCACTTCGGTGATGCTGCTGAGCTTTTGCAGCGTGGACAACACCGACACCTCCAACCGCAGGTGGTCGCGGTGTCCAGTCATCTCCACCAGGTTTTGCAGGATGGGTTTCATAGGCGGTGTTTGGCGGGCCTGTCGGGGCATGGTGGCTGGTGCTGCTATTGGTTGCGTCGCACGAACACCACGTCCCACACCCCATGTCCGAGCCGCAGGCCGCGGTTCTCAAACTTGGTAAGGGGGCGGTAGTCGGGCTGCGGTGCAAAGCCAGCGGCGGAGTTCTGGAGCAGGGGCTCGGCGCTCAGCACCTGCAGCATCTGCTCTGCGTAAGGTTGCCAGTCGGTGGCGCAATGCAGGTAGCCACCGGGTTTGAGGCGGGCGGCCAGCTTGGCCACCAGCGGGGATTGGATGAGACGGCGCTTGTTGTGCTTGGTCTTGTGCCAGGGGTCGGGGAAGAAGATGTGCACGCCGTCGAGAACGCCGGGTGGCAGCATGTGGTCGATGACCTCCACGGCGTCGTGCTGCAGGATGCGGATGTTGGTCAGCTCCTGCTCGCCAATGCGCTTGAGCAGCGCACCCACGCCGGGCTCATGCACTTCGCAGCACAAAAAGTTGTCGTCCGGGCGCACGCGGGCGATGTGGGCCGTGGCTTCGCCCATGCCAAAGCCGATTTCGAGCACCAGCGGGGCGCTGCGGCCAAAGGCGGTGGTGGCGTCCAGCGGCGCCGGGGCGTAGGGCAGGACAAAACGGGGGCCGAAGTCTTCAAAGGCCTTGGCCTGGCCGGTGGTGGTGCGGCCTGCGCGGCGCACAAAGCTCTTGATGGTCTTGGGGTGGGTCACGCCCGCAGGCGCAGCGCCGGGGGCGGAGGGAGCGGCAGCGGGTGCTGCGCTCGCGGGGGCGGAAGCAAGGGTCGGTTCAATCACGGTGAGCCATTGTAGTGACGTCGCCACGCCGCAACCCACTGTGTTTGCGCGTCGCCCAGGTGATTGTTGTGCGGATGTTCCAGTGCGGGCAGGCCCAGTACCAGGGCCGCTTGCGAGAGGGCCTGCAGCGGGTCGGCCAGGTCCAGCGCACGGGCGCCGTTCTGCTTGGAGAGCTTCTCGCCATTGGCGCCGCACACCAGCGGGGTGTGCAGGTAGCGGGGCGTGGGCACACCCAGGGCCTGCTGCAGCAGGATCTGGCGCGGGGTGTTGTCTGCCAGGTCCTCGCCGCGCACCACGTCGGTGATGCCCTGGGCCGCGTCGTCCACCACCACGGCCAGCTGGTAGGCCCAGAGCCCGTCGGCCCGGTGCAGCACAAAGTCACCCACGCTGCGGGCCACGTCCTGCTGCTGCAGGCCCAGGCGGCGGTCATGCCAGTGTAGGGTGTTGTTTGCTATTGAATTAATAGCTGATGAGGCGTATCCATCAGGCGGTAGGGCCTGTTTTTGCTTGAAATCTGTGGCGTTGAAGCGCCACGAGCGCCCTGTGCGGCCCCGCAGCCCGTGGCGGCAGGTGCCGGGGTAGGGCAGCGCGGCATGGCGCTCGCGCGCATGGCCGAGTGCCGCCTGAGCGTCTTCGACGTCCTTGCGCGAGCAGGCGCAGGGGTAGGCGTGGCCCTGGGCCACCAGCTGGTCCAGCGCCCGCTGGTAGTGGGCCGAACGGGCCGACTGCCACTCGGGTGGCGCGTCGGGCACCAGGCCGCAGGTGGCCAGCTGCTGCAGGATGAACTGGTCGGCGCCTGGCACGCAGCGCGGGGTGTCCACGTCTTCGATGCGCACCAGCCACTGGCCGCCATGGGCGCGCGCGTCCAGCCAACTGGCCAGGGCCGCGACCAGCGAGCCCGCATGCAGCGGGCCGGTGGGGGAGGGGGCAAAGCGCCCGATGTACCGGGCGGCGCCGCTGGGTTCCGGGGCCGCGCGCTCCGTCATGCCACCGCGAGTGCCAGCTCCAGGCCCGACACGAAGGCGTCTTCCACGCGGTGCCCCAGGCACCAGTCGCCGCAGGCGCCCAGACCCATGGCGGTGTCCCACAGGTGGCTCTTGCCCAGGGGGTGGGTGGTTTGTGCATAGCGCCAGCGGCGCGTGTCGGCATGGGCGGGGGTGGCGCGGATGCCGGTGACTTCGGCAAAGGCCTTGAGCAGCTTGGCCTGCACGCGGGCAGCGTCGTCTTCGAGATGTTCTGCCGACCAGGCGGGACTGGCCTGCACCGTCCAGCGTTCGACCACGTTGCGGCCGGGCTTGGACGATTCGCGTGCCAGCCAGGCGATGCGGTGGTGGGTGCTGCGCGCCGCGTTCCACTGCGGGCCCAGCGTGGTCAGGCCCGGGCGCACGGCCTGCGGGTAGGCCAGCATCAGCGTCCAGCAGGGGGCGATGGCCACCTTGGAGAGGGCGTCGGTCAGTGGCGTGTCCACGGCCGAGCTGGCCAGCAGTGCCTGCGCGGGCACGGCGGGCTGGGCCAGCAGCACGGCGTCAAAACCGGCATACACATGCTGGCTGCCGCCGGGCCCTTCGGTGCGAAGTTGCCAGCCGGGGGTGTTCAGGGGGTCGGGCTCGATGCGGGTTACGCGCGTGTCGGTGAGGAGCTGGCCCGCCTGACGCAGCGGCTCGGCCCAGGCGCCCACCAGGGCCTGCATGCCGGGGCTGGCCACCCAGTGCGCCTCGCGGTGGGGCAGGCCCGCAGCGGCCACGCGGCCTGCGGCGTCCAGCACCTGGACGGAATTGGCGCTCCAGCGCTTGCAGATGCCGGGCACGGTGTCGATGGCGCGGGCAAAACGCGGGTCGCGCACGGTGAAGTACTGGGCCCCGGCGTCAAAGTTGCCAAATGGGGTGTCGATGGTGGCGGTGCGGCCACCGGCCTGGGCGGATTTCTCGAACACCGTCACGCGGTGCCCGGCCTGCACCAGGGTGCGGGCACAGGCAATGCCCGCCATGCCCGCGCCGATGATCGCGAAGTGGCGCTGGGGTTTGCCAGATGGGGTGGTGGGGGCTGCGGGGGCCGCAACGGGGGCGGAGGTCGGGGCGCTGGTGCGTCGGAGCCGTTTGGCGGGGCGAGGATCGGGTGTGCTCATGGGAGGCCTTTCGGTGACGGTCGGCGGATGAAATGCAGTACAGAACCAACGGTGACCACTCTACACGCGCCCAGCAGGTACGGGCGCTTGATCGGGATCAGAAATGATGGTGGTTTTCCAGCAGAGCGCGGCGTGTGGCGGGGCTTTGCAGCTGGTTCAGCCACCACTGCAGCGCCCGGCCGGGCGCGGTGAAGCCCGGGCCGCCCCAGGCGTAGTGCACGCGCACGTTGCGTTCGGGCCGGGCCACGCGGCGCGCCACCAGGCGGCCGGCTTCCACATAGGGGCGCACCATGGGCTCGGGCAAAAAGCCGCCGCCCAGGCCACGCAGCTGCACCTGCACCTTGGCCTGCATGGTGTCCACCGTCAGCACATCCTGCCCGCCCAGCAGGCCCATGGTGGCGCCGCCGCGCGTGGCCGAATCGGCCACGGCCACGGCGCGGTGCTCCAGCAGGGTGGCGTCGGAGATGGGTTCGGGCGCAGTGGCCAGCGGGTGGTGCGGCGCCACCACGTAGATGAACAGCACATCGCCCAGCAAGGCCTGCTGCAGGCCTGCCACGTTGTTGCTCGCCACCGAGACACCAATCGCCAGGTCGGCACGGCCCGAGTTGAGCGCCTCCAGCGTGCCGGTCATGATGCCGTCGCGCAGCTTCAGGCGTGTGGGGGGCTGCATGGCATAGAACGCGTCCACCAGCTCCAGCATGGTGTAGGGCGAGATGATGCCGTCGATGGACAGCGTGAGCTGCGGCTCCCAGCCTGTTGCCACGCGGCGCACGCGGTGGGCCACGGCGTCGATGTCCTGCAGCAGGCGGGCGCCTTCGCGCAGCAGCTCCACCCCCGCCTCGGTGGGGCGGGCCTGGCGTGCGCTGCGGTCGAACAGCAGCACGTCGAGCGCATCTTCAATCTGCCGCACGCGGTAGGTGAGGGCGCTGGGCACCAGGCCCAGTTGCCGTGCGGCGGCGGCAAAGCTGCCTGCCTCGGCAATCACCTGCAGCATGGTCAGCGCATCGGGGGTGAGGACATCGCGGGCGTTTTGCATGGTGGTGCCATGTTAATTCAGATTATTTGAACATTGCCATCAATTCATCTGCCCCCGCAGGCAGGCTTGCAGTCCTACAGTCGAGTCATCAAAGGAGCCATCACCATGCTGACTGTTCGTAAATCGCAAGACCGGGGCCACGCCGACCATGGCTGGCTCAATTCCTTCCACAGCTTCTCGTTTGCCGGGTACTACGACCCCGCCCACATGGGCTTTGGCAACCTGCGCGTCATCAACGAAGACCGCATTGCGCCGGGCACCGGGTTTGGCACCCATGGCCACCGCGACATGGAAATCATCAGCTATGTGCTGTCGGGCGAACTGGCCCACAAGGACAGCATGGGCAACATCAAGGGTATCCCGCCCGGCGACGTGCAGCGCATGAGTGCAGGCACCGGTGTGCAGCACAGCGAGTTCAACCACGCTGCGGGCCAGACCACGCATTTCCTGCAGATCTGGATCGAACCCAATGTGCGCGGCATTCCGCCGAGCTACGAGCAAAAGACCTTTGCCGAGGCGGAAAAGCGCGGCGCCCTGCGCCTGGTGGCATCGCCCGACGGCGCCCAGGGCTCGGTGAAGATCCATGCCGATGCGGCCCTGTACGCAGGCTTGCTGGACGGCGCGGAATCCGCCACGCTGGCGCTGAACCCCACCCGCAAGACCTATGTGCACCTGGTGCGTGGCACGCTGACCGCCAACGGCCAGGCCCTGTCGGGCGGCGATGCGCTGCTGATGGAAAAGGAAACCACCTTGTCGTTGACCGATGGCCACGACGCCGAGGTGCTGGTGTTTGACCTGGCCGCCTGATCTCTGGATCGTTTACTTCTCAACCCTTTTCACTCAGGAGTTCTTCACCATGTTCACATCCCTGCAAAACCCCCTGGCCCTGGCATCGCGCCTGCTGCTGGCCGCCCTGTTCCTGCCTGCGGGCATCAGCAAGCTCACCGGCTTTGCCGGCACCGTGGGCTACATCACCTCGGTGGGCCTGCCCATGCCCACGGTGGCGGCCGCCATTGCGGCGGCGGTGGAAGTGCTGGGCAGCCTGGCGCTGATCTTTGGCGTGGGCACCCGGTTTGCGGCACTGGCTCTGGCCTTCTTCACGCTGGTGGCCAGCTTCTTCTTTCATGCCTACTGGAGTCTGCCCGCCGACAAGCAGATGATGCAGCAGCTCATGTTCTTCAAGAACGTGGGCGTGACCGGCGGTCTGCTGGCCCTGGCTGCGTTTGGCGCGGGTGCCTGGAGCCTGGACGCACGCCGCGCAGGCCGCTGATCCGGCCTGTGTGAATGAATGGGCCTGCAGCCCGCAGGGCTGCAGGTTCTGGCATTCAATCCGCCTTGGTTAGTTTTTTTGTCTTTCGTCGTTCCCCCCTCGTTTCAACAGGAGTTTTCTCATGGCACAGATCGCAGTTGTCTACCACTCGGGTTACGGTCATACACAACGCCTGGCGCAAGCCGTAGCCGAGGGCGCGGGCGCCCAGCTGGTCGCCATTGATGCCGAGGGCAACCTGCCCGAAGGCGGCTGGGAGACGCTGGCCGCCGCCAGCGCCATCATCTTTGGCTCGCCCACTTACATGGCCGGCCCCAGCTGGCAGTTCAAGAAGTTTGCCGATGCCTCGTCCAAGCCCTGGTTCAGCCAGGCCTGGAAGGACAAACTGTTCGCAGGCTTCACCAACAGCGCCAGCACCAACGGCGACAAGCAGATCACACTGGACTACCTGTTCCACCTGGCCATGCAGCACGGCGGCATCTGGGTGGGCAACGGCATGATGCCCGCCAACTCCAAGGCCGCCACGCGCAACGATGTGAACTGGATCGGCTCGTTCAGCGGCGCCATGGCGCAGTCGCCGTCCGACGCCTCGGCCGCCGAGATGTTCCCTGGCGACCTGGAGACGGGCAAGCAGTTCGGCCAGCGCGTGGCCGACGTGGCCCGCCGACTCGACCGTTAAGCCCCCTTTTGGCGCTACAGTGGCGCGCCCCAGCACAACCAGGAGAACACCCCATGGCAGTTGAATTGCGGCGCGTCCCCGGCGCGCCCATGGCCCAGACCGTGCACATCCGCGCGCACGAGCTCGTGGCCGATGGCAGTGTGGAGGAGGGCGGCACCGACAGCGGCCCCAGCCCGCATGACCTGTATGACGCCGCACTGGGGGCCTGCAAGGCGCTCACGGTGCTGTGGTACGCACGCCGCAAGGGCCTGCCGGTGGATGATGTGCAGACCGTGGTCGAGCGCGATGCATCGGCCGAGCGCACGGGCGTCTACCGCCTCGTGACCCGGCTGCAGGTCAGCGGTGACCTCACCGATGCCCAGATCGCCGAGCTGGAAACCGTGGCGCAGAAATGCCCCGTGCACAAGCTGATGACCACGGYGACCACCGAGATCAGCACCTCGGTGGAGCGTGCAGCATGAGCGAAGCGCCCACCTTCCTGCCCCTCAAGGGCCACGCCAAGGACCTGGGCGGTGGCTTCACCGTGCGCCGCCTGCTGCCCGCCGTGCAGCGCAAGGCCGTGGGGCCCTTCCTGTTTTTCGACCACTTCGGTCCGGTGACTGTGTTGCCGGGCGACAGCCACGATGTGCGGCCCCATCCGCACATTGGCCTGGCCACGGTGACCTATCTGTTCTCTGGCGCCATCATGCACCGCGACAGCCTGGGCTGCGTGCAGCAGATCGAGCCCGGCGCCATCAACTGGATGACGGCGGGCCGGGGCATCGTGCATTCCGAGCGGCGCCCCGAAAGCCTGGCAAACCAGCCCTATGTGAACCACGGCATCCAGCTGTGGACGGCGCTGCCGGTGGTGCATGAAGAGGCGGATCCGTCCTTTGTGCACACGCCCGCTGCCGACATTCCCGAGGTGCATGTGGCCGGAGCCGGTGGTGCCGCAGGCGCCACGGTACGCGTGCTCATCGGCACGGCCTTTGGCCAGACCTCGCCGGTGGCCACCTTGTCGCCCACGCTGTACCTGGATGTGCAACTGTCCGCAGGCGCCAAGCTGGAGATCCCGGCGCTGGCGCAGGAAATGGCGGTCTACACGGTGGACCAGCCAGTGCAGCTTAACGGCCAGCCCCTCGATGCGCAGTTGCTGGGCGTGGTGGAGGCCGGGCAGGGTATGCACCTGGCGGCCCCGGCCGACACGGCGGCCCGGCTCATGGTGATTGGCGGTGATGCGCTGGATGCACCGCGCCACATGTGGTGGAACTTTGTGTCCAGCCGCAAGGAGCGCATCGTGCAGGCGGCGCAGGACTGGGAGGCCCAGCGGTTTGACCCGGTGCCGGGCGAGACGGAGTTCATCCCGCTGCCGCCCCAGCGCTTCAAGGCGGACTGAAACCGCCTGCGGCCAGCAGCGCCTTTCAGGCTTCAGGCCTTGACCGTGCCACACCCCTCCTTGAGCAGGGGGATCAGCTCCGCCTCGGGCACGGGGCGGCTGAAGTGGTAGCCCTGCCCCTGGTCGCAACCCAGGCCCTGGAGGATCTGCACATGGCGCGCTTCCTCCACCCCTTCGGCCACGATGGCAAACCCCAGGCTCTGGCCCATGCGCACCACGGCCGAGACGATGGTCACGTCCTGCGTGCTGCGGTGCAGGTCGCGGATGAAGGCCTGGTCGATCTTGAGCGTGTCCACCGGCAGGTTCTTCAGGTATGACAAGGAGGAGTACCCGGTGCCGAAATCGTCGATGGCGATGCTGTAGCCCAGCTCCTTGAGGGCGATGAACTTGCCGGTCACGTCCTCCAGCCCGCTGATCAGCGCGCTTTCGGTCACTTCCAGCTGGATCAGGCGCGGGATGTCGCGGTCTTCGGCGGCGATGGCGCGCAGCGCCTGCAGCAGGCGCGGGCTGCGGAACTGCGCCGCCGCCACGTTCACCGCCACGGGCACTTCGGTGCCCAGCATGTCGCGCCAGCGCCGGGCGGCGGCAATGGCCTCGCGCAGCACCCAGTCGCCGATGTCTATGATCAGGCCGCTTTCTTCGGCAATGGGGATGAAGCTCGCGGGCGGGATGCGGCCGAGCTGCTGGCTTTCCCAGCGCAGCAAGGCCTCCACACCGGCCACCCGGCCGGTCGCCAGGTCCACCTTGGGCTGGTAGGCCAGCCAGAACTCGCCCTGGGCCAGCGCGGTGCGCAGGCCGTTCTCCACGTTCAGCCGCCGCGACGACTCCTGCAGCTGCCGGTCGTCAAAGACACAGTAGGTGTTGCGCCCGAGCTTCTTGGCGGCATACATGCCCATGTCCGCACGGCTCACCAGTTCGGCCGGGGTGCTGCCGTGGTCCGGGAAGAAGCTGATGCCCACCGAGGGCGTGACATGCAGCTGGTAGCCCTCCAGGGTGAACGGGCGGCGGATCTGGTTCATCAGTTCCTGCGCCAGCGCAATGGCCTGCTCGTCACCGCCCAGTTGCGGCAGCACCACCAGAAACTCGTCGCCACCATGGCGCGTGACCCAGGCCGGGGGCATCACACTGGCCTGCAGGCGCAGCGCCAGCTGGCGCAGCAGCAGGTCGCCCACCTGGTGGCCCAGGGTGTCGTTGATGTCCTTGAAATTGTCCAGGTCGATGAACAGCAGGGCCAGGCGGCCCTGGGCTGCCCGCGCGCGGGCCAGATCCTGCGGAAGGTCGCGTGCCAGCTTGGAGCGGTTGCCCAGGCCGGTGAGCGGGTCATGGAAGGCCTGGAAGACGATCTGCCGCTCTTTGTCGATTTCTTCAGAGATGTCGCGCAGCACCAGCAGCAGCACCACGTCCCCCGGGCTGTGCAGGGGCACGGCGTTGAGTTCGGCCACAAAGGCCCGTGCGTGTGCCGGGGCGATGCGCAGCTCGCCACGCACGCGCTGCGGTTTGCCGGACAGGCGGGCCTGCTCCAGCCATTCGCCGCGCGGCTCGCCACTGGCTTCGTCCAGCAGTCGCAGCAGGTTGTGCCAGGGCTGCCCTTGCAGTGCGGGCTCGTCCATGCCCAGCAGGCGCGCTGCGGCACCGTTGGCATAGGCCACCTCCCCCGAGCCGTTGAGGGCCAGCACACCGTCGCTGAGCGCGCCCAGCGTGGCCTCGATCTCCTGCACGCGCGCTCGCAGTGCGTGTTCGGCCCGCAGGCGCAGCCCGGCTTCGGTGGCGCGTTCGGTGTGGAAGCGGTTGAGGGCATCCACCAGCGCGTCCAACTCGTCGGGCTGTGCGCCGCTGGCCCGGCGTTGCAGGCGGATGCGGTCCTGGTGGTCCAGCGGGTTCAGCCCGGTGACGGCTCGCGCCAGGGCCGACAGGTGGCGCATGATGAGCCAGCGCACGATGACCACCAGCATGGCGGCAATGCTCGCGATCTGCAGCAGCTGGGCGATGGCGATGCGCCACGCGGTTTCGGCCTGCTGGGCGCGCAGCGCGGCGTAGGACTCGTACACGCGGATCTCGCCCAGGGGCGGCTGGCCAGCGCCGGGGTGGGTCGGGTCCGCGATGGGGGTGGTCCAGGTGGTGTCGATGGGCGGCACCTCGCCGGGGCGCGAGACCGTCATCAGCGTGCGTTCGCCGTCCAGGATGTCGGCGCGCACGATGGCGCCTTCGCCCACCATGCCGCTGAGCAGGGCACGCAGTCCGGCGTTGTTGAAGTTCCAGAGGCTCTCGCTGAGTGCGGGCAGGTTCTGCTGCACGCTGCGCTGGGCCTGCTCATGGGCCCGTTGCAGCAGCAGGGCCCGCTCTTGCCAGACGGTGACCCCGGTGATGGCGGCAAACGCCACCAGGCTGGCCACAACCACCCAGGCCAGGGTCTTGGCGGTCAGCGAAGAGGGCTTGAAAAAACGCATGGGGCCGTAGGCTGAGGGGGGACCTGCGCCATGACTGCACGGCCGGGTTGTCAGAAGGGCAAGCAATGATCTTGCCAGCGGGGTTGGGTCATTATGTCGGCGCCTGAACATTGACACAACGCACACAGCTGGTTACGTTGTTTTCCTCTGTGGTCAAAAAAAGGAGCACACCATGCGACGCCATCTTTGCCTTCTGTGGGGCTTGCTGCTGGCGTGCGTGGGGGGGGCCAGCGTGCGGGCCGAAACGCTGCGCATCGCCACCGGCGAGCTGCCGCCCTATGCCAGCTCGGACCGGGCCGACCAGGGGATGTCCCTGCACATCGTGCGCCAGGCGTTTGCCAAGGCCGGGGTGCAGGTGGAGTATGTGTTTTTGCCCTGGACCCGGGCCCTGGTCGAGACGCGCGATGGCAAGTGGGACGCCACCGCCGCCTGGGGACGCAATGCCGAGCGCGACAAGGGGTTTCTGGTCAGCGACAACGTGCTGACCGAGCAGTGGCAGATCCTCTATCGCAGCGACCGGAACTTCACCTGGAGCAGCCTGCAGGACCTGGCGGGCCTGCGCATCGGCGTGGTGGCCGACTACAGCTACACCCCCGTGTTCTGGCGCATGGTCAAGGACGGCACCTTGCGCGCAGACGTGGCGCCCGACGATGTGAGCAACCTCAACAAGCTGCTGGCGGGCCGCGTGGACGTGGTGCCACTGGACCGCAACGTGGCCTGCGACCTGCTGGGCGCCAAGTTCACGGGCGAGCAGGCGCACCGCGTGCGGGCGCACCCCAAGCTGTTTGTGCCCGACTTCACGACCCACCTGATGATGAGCGAGAAGCTGCCCGCCAGCGCCAAGCGCTTGGAGGCCTTCAACCGGGGTCTGAAGGCACTGCGCCAGTCGGGGGAGTACGGCAAGATCCTGCAGCAGCAGCCCTGTGCTGCCGATCTGGCGCAGGCGCTGCAGGGTGGCTGAGGAAACAGGTCAAAAATTCAA
Organism: Acidovorax sp. GW101-3H11; assembly: GCF_001633105.1. Classification (GTDB taxonomy): domain Bacteria; phylum Pseudomonadota; class Gammaproteobacteria; order Burkholderiales; family Burkholderiaceae_C; genus Acidovorax. The sequence continues at coordinate 405,852 of NZ_LUKZ01000001.1, read as the reverse complement.
GCAAAAATGGCCGTTACCGCGCGATGGGCATGGCTTTATAGCTATTGATTTGATAGCTTTTCATTTGGTAGCTATTCGTCGTCTGCCGCGCGCAGGTCTGTGGCCAGCACGGCACGCTCGTCAAACACAAAGCAGCCGCCGTGGTAGTGCGCGCCGTCGGTCAGTTCAAAGTATTTCAGGATGCCGCCCTCCAGCTGGTAGACATGGTGCAGGCCTTCCTCGCGCATGAGGATGGCGGCTTTTTCGCAGCGGATGCCGCCGGTGCAGAAGCTCACCACGGTCTTGTCCTGCAGCTCGGCCTTGTGGGCGCGCAGGGCGGGCGGAAATTCGGTGAACTTGTCGATGCGCCAGTCGATGGCGTTGTCGAAGGTGCCCGCGTCCACCTCGAAGGCGTTGCGGGTGTCGAGCGTGACCACCTCACGCCCTTCGTCGTCATGCCCCTGCGCCAACCAGCGGTGCAGTGTGGCCGGGTCCACTGACGGGGCGCGGCCTTCTGAGGGCCGAATGGTGGGGTGGTCCATGCGGATGATCTCGCGCTTGACCTTGACCAGCATCTTGCGAAAGGGCACCGTGGCCGACCAGCTCTCCTTGGGCTCCAGGTCGGCAAAGCGGGCATCGGTGCGCAGCTGCGCGACAAACCCCCGCACGGCATCGGCCGGGCCCGCCAGAAAGAAGTTGATGCCTTCCTCGGCGAGCAGGATGGTGCCCTTGAGCTGCGCGGCGCCCGCACGCTCGTGCAGCACCTCGCGCAGCGCGGCGGCGTCGGGCAGCGGCACAAACTTGTAGCAGGAGATGTTGAGGACGGTGTGGGTGGTGTTCACGGCAGTAAAAATGCACAAAGGCCCGCTGGCGGGCCTGTGGTTCAGGTTGGCACAGTGGCCAAGGCGCGCCCTGGCATATGCCGGTCAGGCTGCAGGTGACAGCAGCGTGGTCTCTATCTTGTTGGCCAGCTGGGCAATGGCCAGTGCCGCCGGGCAGCCGGGGGTTTGCAGCAGCAGCAGCTGGCGGCGCATCACGGCGTCGCGCACCGAGGGGTCGGCCGGGATATCGCCCATGTGGATCAGGCGCATGGGGCGACCGGATTCGGTGGTGACAAAGCGGTCCAGCACCTGCTGCAGCTGGCTGGTGATGGCGCGGCCATCACCCGGGCGCGCGGCCTGGTTGATGACCATGCGCACATGCTGGCGCTTTTGCTGCATAGCCAGCACCTTGATGGCTGCGTAGGCGTCGGTCAGCGAGGTGGGTTCGGGCGTGGCCACGATCAGCACCTCGGAGGCCAGCGACACCGAGAACAGCACCACATCGGAGATGCCCGCGCCGGTGTCCAGCAGCACCACGTCGTAACGTGGTGTGAGCGCCTGGATCACGCTCAAAAACTGGTTGCGCACCTCGGGCGTGAGGCGCGAATACTCCACCATGCCGGAGCCCGCCAGCAGCACGTCAAAACCGCCGGGGGCGGCAATCACGGCGTCGTCCAGCGCGGCCTTGCCGGTGAACACATCGTGCAAGGTGATCTTGGGGTGCAGGTTCAGCACCACGTCGAGGTTGGCCAGGCCCAGGTCGGCGTCCAGCACCAGCACACGCTGGCCCCGGCGGGTGAGGGCGGCCGCCAGATTGGCGGAGACAAAGGTCTTGCCCACGCCGCCCTTGCCGCTGGTGACCGCAATGATGCGGGCACCATCCGGGGCGGGGGCCGTGGGGGTGGCGGCGCCTGCAGGGGTTGCAGGCGTGGTGGGTTGAGGGGTCAGCGCGTCGCTCATCATCTAACTTTCAGTAGGCGCTGCCTGTGGGGTTGGGGTCCAGCGGAGGCAGGTCGCCCCAACCCGAGGGGGTGTAGAGCGGGCCAAACAACAGGCTTTTCTCTTCGGCACTGACGGTGCTGTCGGGTTGCTCCTCAATGCTGACGCGGTTGCGTCCGGCCGACTTGGCCTGGTAGAGTTGGTGGTCGGCCCGGTCGGTCCAGAGCAGGGTCGTGGAGCGGATCCACTGCATGGCAAAAGCGCCCCCGACACTCACCGTCACGTTCAGATCCACTCCTGGCGAGATCTGGATGGGGTTGTTGGCCACGGCCCGGCGGATGCGTTCAGCCACCACGCGGCCAAACGCCGCCTGGCAGGCGGGCAGCACCACGGCAAATTCCTCGCCGCCATAGCGGGCCAGGGTGTCCATGGGGCGCACACAAGCGCTGAGCGTGCGCGCCACCGACTGCAGCACCACGTCACCGGCCAGGTGGCCATGCGTGTCGTTCACTTTCTTGAAGTGGTCGATGTCCAGCATGAGCAGCAGGGCGGCTTCGCCTGAGCGTGTCACGCGGTCGATCTCGCGCTCCAGCACCGCACGGAAATGCCGACGGTTGGCCAGGCCGGTGAGGGGGTCTTTGAGGGACAGTTCGCACAAGCCGTCGATCAGGCCTTGCAAGTAGCGCGAAGGGACTTCGCGGTGCAACGCTGCTTCGCTGCCGCCGGCCTGAGCCACCAGCGCGTGAGCAGTATCCAGGCGAAGTTCGCGCAGATCTACCAGATGAGAGGCCGCAGAGTCAGACACAAATCGAGCAAAGAGAGTTTGCGCAGTGTACCAGTGGCACGGGCTGGCCAGCGCTTGCCCGGGGTGTAGGTAAAACCCGCGCAGGGGCTTGTCTGGCGCTGTTCTACGCCCTGGGCGTGGGTTCGGGCAACTGCTGCATGGCCACCAGCAGGTCGGCGTCGGTGCGGTACATGGCCAGCCCGGCGCGGGGCTCCAGCAGGCCCGCCTGCCGCAGCACCTGCTCGGCGGGCAGTTTGAGCCCGCTCAAGTGCAGGGTTCCCCCCCGGGATTGCATCAGCGCCAGCAGCTGCGCAAAGGTCTCCACCCCGGTCACGTCGATGCGGTTGATGGGCTGGGCCAGCAGGCACAGGTGCACCACGTCGGGGTCGTGGGCCAGGTGCTCGGCCACCCGCCGCTCCAGTGCGCTGGCCGAGGCGAAGTCCAGCTCGGCATCCATGCGCAGCGCCAGCAGGCGGGGCGCCAGCGGGGGCAGGTGCCACAGGTGGCGGTCGCGCAGGCTGCCATCGGGGTGCAGGCCCACTTCGATGATGCGCGGGTGCAGCCGCTGGTAGAGGAAGTGGCTCAGGTTGACCAGCAGCCCCACCAGCACGCCCCAGTACATGCGCGGCGCTGTGGCCAGCGTCAGGGCAAAGGTGATGCCGCCGATCACGGCCTCGACCCGCGACACCCGCCACAGCCGCAGCAGCGTGCCGGGCTTGATGAGGCTGGTCACGGCCGTGACCACCACCGCTGCCAGCACCGACTGCGGCACGTGGTACAGCGCGGGTGTGAGCCACAGCAGCACTACCAGCACCAGACTGAGCGCAAACAGCGTGGCCCAGCCGCTTTTGGCGCCGGCATACAGGTTGATGGCCGAACGCGAGAAGGACGCGCTGGTGGCGAAGCTGCCGCACAGGCCGCTGCTGATTTTGGCCAGACCCTGGCCGATCAGGTCCTGGTTTTCGTTCCATTGCTCGCCCGAGCGTTGGCTTTCAACCTTGGCGCTGGATGCCGTCTCCAGAAAACTCACCAGCGTGACCACCAGCACCGGCATCACCAGGGCCGAAAAGCTGGACCAGGGCAGGGCGCCCGGCCAGTACGGGGCGGGCAGGCCCGAGGGCAGGGTGCCGACCACCGCGCCACCTGCGTCGGCATACCCCAGGGCCCAGCTCAGTGCGCCCGCCGCCCCCACGACCACGATGGCGGCCGGAAAGTTGGGCCGCCAGCGGCGTGCCAGCATCAGCAGCGCCAGGCTGCCCAGCCCGAAGGCGGCCGCCGTCAGGTCAAACAGGCCGGGCGAGGGCGTGGTCAGCAGGGTGCTCCACTCTGCGGCCCTGAGACCGGTGAGTGCACCCAGCTGCGAGCCCAGAATCAGCAGCGCCGCCGCCTGCGTAAAACCGTTGAGCACGGGCGAGGTCACCAGGTTGAGCAGCCAGCCAAACCGCGCCAGCCCCATCACCAGCTGCAACAGGCCCGACAGCATGGCCATCCACGCCGCCATGGCCACCCACTGGGCACTGCCAGGCTCGGCCAGACCCGTGAGCGACGCGCCAATCAGCAAACTGGTGAGGGCCGTGGGCCCCACGCCCAGCCGGGTGGAGGCGCTGAACAACACGGCAATCAGCGCCGGGATCAGCGAGGCGTAGATGCCCGTGACCAGCGGCATGCCTGCCAGCGCGGCATAGGCCACGCCTTGGGGCACCAGCATCAGCCCCACGGTCATGCCGGCCCAGAACTCGCCTTTGAGCAGGTGGCGGTCGGGGCGGGGCCAGGCGAGAAACGGAAACCAGCGGGTCAGCGACGGCGAAATCATGGCCCGATTGTCGCGTGTCAAGGCGGGGGTGATGCCTTTGGCACGGGCAACGCCCCGGCAGAGCCGCCCGGCACCGTCCTACAGGCACTTCGGCCCTGTCCGACCCGCAGGCCTTGGGGGGCTGCCTACAGTGGGGCCCATGTTCCAACCTGAAGGAGTCACGACATGAACAACGCGAAAACAACCAGCTTCCACCCCGCCCACCGCGTCGCCAGCCTGCTGGCCGTGAGCGCCCTGGCCCTGGGCCTGGCCGCCTGCAACAAGACCGAAGAACCCACGGTGGGCCAGCGGCTCGACTCCGCTGTCGAGAAGACCGAGCAGGCTGCGGCGGACGCCCGCGCCAAGGCCGAGGCCGCCATGCAGAGCGCTGAAACCAAGATGGAGAAGGGCGCTGCCAGCGCAGAAGCCACAGCCAAGCAGGCCGCCGACACCGCCAAGGGGGCGATCGACGACGCCACCATCACCGCCCAGGTGAATGCGGGCCTGGCCAAGGACCCCGACCTCAGCGCCGTCAAGATCAATGTGGACACCGTGAACGGCAAGGTCACGCTGAACGGCCCTGCACCTTCCACCGTGGCCCGTGACCGTGCCGAGACCATTGCCAAGGCGGTCAGCGGCGTCACCTCGGTGAACAACCAGCTGGTGGTAAACGCCAGCTAAACCTGCGGCAATCCGCGGCAGCCCACATGCACCGCGTCGCCCAGGCTGGCCCCGGGCGGCGCGCTACCATGGCCGCCATGAAAGACCACGACACCGATCTCGCCACCCGCATCGTCCACCACGGCTACCTGCCACCCGCCGGTTTTGAAGCCCCCCAGCCCGGGGTCTACAAGGCGTCCACCGTCATCTTCCCCAACGTCGCAGCCATGCGCTCGCGCGAGTGGAAGGACAAGAGCGGCTACACCTACGGCCTGCATGGCACACCCACCACCTTCATTCTGGAAGAGCGCCTGTGTACGCTGGAGGGCGGCCTGCAGTGCGTGCTGGTGCCCAGCGGCCTGGCCGCCATCGCCAACGTGGGGCTGGCCCTGCTCAAGCCCGGCGATGAGGTGCTGATCCCGGACAACGCCTACGGCCCCGGCAAGGATTTCGCCAACGGCGAACTCGCCCGTTTTGGCATCACCCATGTGTTTTATGACCCCCTGGACCCGGCCGACCTGGCCGCGCGCATCACCCCCGCCACCCGGCTGGTGTGGCTGGAGGCGCCGGGCTCGGTGAGCATGGAGTTCCCCGACCTGTGCGAGCAGGTGCGCATCTGCCGCGCGCGGGGCGTGACCACGGCGCTGGACAACACCTGGGGCGCAGGCCTGGCGTTTGCGCCGTTTGACCTGACCGGCGACGGCAGCCTGGGTGTGGACATCTCGGCCCATGCGCTCACCAAGTACCCCAGCGGCGGCGGCGACGTGCTCATGGGCAGCGTCATCACGCGCGACCTGGGCTTGCACATGAAGATCAAGCTCACCCACATGCGGCTGGGCCTGGGCGTGGGGGTGAACGACGTTGAGGCCGTGCTGCGTGCGCTGCCGAGCATCGGCCTGCGCTACCGCGCCCATGACGAAGCCGCCCGCGTGCTGGCGCGCTGGCTGCAGCAGCAACCGGCCATTGCGCAGGTGCTGCACCCCGCGCTGGAAGGCGCCCCCGGCCACGCGCACTGGAAGGCCCTGTGTGGCGCGGCCCAGGGCGGGCAGGGCGCGGCGGCGGGTTTGTTCAGTGTGATGATCGATGCGCGCTACACCCAGCAGCAGGTGGATGCGTTCTGCGACGGCCTGCGCCTGTTCAAGCTGGGCTACAGCTGGGGCGGCCCCATGAGCCTGGTCGTGCCCTACACCATTGGCAGCATGCGCAGCCGCCCTTCGCCGCAGTTGCAGCCGGGCACGCTGGTGCGTTTTTCCATCGGGCTCGAAGCGGTGGAAGACCTGCAACGCGATCTGCAGCAGGCCATGGAGCGGGCCTTCCCCGCCGCCTGAACAGCATTGGCTCCGCAGCCCGGCGGTGGATGCCGCCCGGGATACGGGCTTTCCTCAGTGGCGCGGCCGAACGGGCGGGCTTAGTGTGGCGGCATGACCGTGACATCCTCCAAGCCCGCGCCAGACGCACTCAGCACGCCAGACCCGTCGGAATCCCAGCACGCCGAGGCCATTGCCAACCGCGTAAAGGCCCAGACGGCCCAGCCCGTCGAGCTGCAGCCGCTGGGCCTGGCCGATCCCTTCCGGTGGCTGCTGCGGGGCCTGGGCGACGTGCGCGCCGCGCCGGGCATTGCGCTGTTCTATGGCCTGTGCTTCTGGGGCATGGCGGTGGTGCTGGGCTGGGTGTTCCGCACGCGGCCCGAATACACCATGTCCATGGCCAGCGGCTGCCTGCTGCTGGGGCCGTTTCTGGCCATGGGGCTGTATGACACCAGCCGCCGGCGCGAGGCGGAGCTGAAGCCGCAGCTCAGCGAATCGCTCACCTGCTGGGACAGCCACATGGGCAGCATGGGCATGCTGGTGCTGGTGCTCGTGGTGCTGGAGCTGCTCTGGGGCCGCGCGTCGCTGGTGGTGTTTGCGGTGTTTTTCAACACCGGTATGCCGTCCACCACCGGTGTGCTGCAGGCGGTGTTCAACGCGCAGAACTGGAGTTTTGTGGCGGTGTACGCCGTGGTGGGGGGCGTGTTCGCCGCGCTGGTCTTCTCCACCTCGGTGGTGTCCATCCCCATGATCCTGGACCGCGACACCGATGCCCTCACCGCAGGCATCACCAGCATGCGCGTGGTGCTGGAGAACCCTCTCGTCATGCTGCTGTGGGGCGCGCTCATCACCACCATCGTGGCGGCATCGCTCTGGTTCTGGGGCGTGGGGCTGCTGCTGGCGGGCCCGGTGCTGGGCTTTGCGAGCTGGCATGCCTACCGCGCATCCGTCGTGCCGCTGCGGCCCGCTGCGGCGTGACGGGCAGGAGCATGCTGTTACAGTGGGCCTCTACTTCAGGAAGCAATTACCTTGGCAACACCTAACTACGGATACGAAAAGCGCCAGCGCGAACTCGCCAAAAAACAGAAAAAAGAAGAGAAGCTGAGGGCCAAAGCGCACCGCAGGCCGGATGAGCCGCACGGAGACCAGCCCGCTGACGACCAGCCTGCGGGTGATGCGGCTGCCCCCGGCCAGCCTGGGGGCCCCGCCAGCGCCTGACAGCCTGGAGCTGCCTGGGGCTGTTTATCTTCAGCGCAGCAGCTTTTTCAGTTCCGGCCACACGTTGGCCAGCATCTGCGGATGCGCCTCGGCGCGCGGATGGATGCGGTCAGGCTGGAACAGGCGGGTTGGGTCTGGCTCATCCGCCACCCCTTTCAGCAGAAAGGGCACCACGGCCGCCTTCTGGGTCTGCGCCACGGTGGCAAACAAACCTGCAAACTTGTTCGCGTAGTCGGTGCCATAGTTCGGCGGCACCTGCATGCCCACCAGCAAGACCTTGGCGCCTGCTTTTTGCGCGGCCTGGGTCATCCAGGTCAGATTCTCTTCGGTGTTTTTGAGCGGCAGGCCGCGCAGGGCATCGTTGCCGCCCAGCTCAATGACCACATGCGTGGGCTTGTGCTGGGCCAGCAGCGCCGCCAGGCGGGAGCGGCCGCCCGAGGTGGTTTCGCCGCTCACGCTGGCGTTGACCACGGTGACATTCAGCTTGTCCTGCGCCAGTTGTTTTTCCAGCAGTGCCACCCAGCCGGTGCCGCGCGCCAGGCCATATTCGGCGCTGAGCGAGTCGCCCAGCACCAGCAGCAAAGGTGCGCGCGCAGGCTGTGCCGGGGCCTTGGCCTGGGCGAGGGCGGCGGGGGCACAAAGCCCCACCAGCGCGCCGGTGGCTGCGCTCACGATAAAGTGGCGCCGACGTAGGTATCGAATCAAAGCAAAAGTCCTTTCATGTCCGAATCCTCCCCACTGCCGCAGGCATCGTCCGCAACCCCCATCATCGCCGTGGAGCATGTCTTCAAGTCGGTGACCGATTCCACCGGCACTCTCGACATTCTGCGGGATATCGATTTCCGCCTGGCCGCGAGGGAAACCGCCGCCATCGTGGGTGCCTCGGGCTCGGGCAAAAGCACGCTGCTGTCCATCATCGCGGGGCTCGATACCCCCACGCGCGGCACGGTGCGGCTGGACGGGCATGACCTGTTCGCCATCGACGAGGACGAGCGCGCCGCGCTGCGTGCGCAGAAGGTGGGCTTTGTGTTCCAGAGCTTCCAGCTCATGGGCAACCTCACGGCGCTGGAGAACGTGATGCTGCCGCTGGAGCTGTCCAATCGCCCAGAGGTGCGCAAAAACGCACGCAAGGCCGCCACCGAGATGCTGGCCCGCGTGGGCCTGGGCCAGCGCCTGTCGCACTACCCCAAGGTGCTGTCGGGCGGCGAGCAGCAGCGCGTGGCCCTGGCGCGAGCCTTTGTGGTGCAGCCCGCCGTGCTGCTGGCCGACGAGCCCACGGGCAGCCTGGACTTTGCAACGGGCGAGACCATCATGCGGCTCATGTTCGAGCTGAACCGCGAGCTGGGCACCACGCTGGTCCTGGTCACCCATGACCGCGCCATCGCTGCGCAGTGCGAACACCGCATCACCATCGACGCGGGGCGTGTTGTTTGAGAAGGCAAATTTTTTTGAGATTTTTTGGCCTCTACCGCGCGATGGTATTGCCTTGATAGCTATTAAATCCATAGTGTGAAGCGGGGCGGCCCCCTGGCCAGCGGATAATCCCCGCATGTCCAGCCCCAAAGTTCTCTTCGGCTTCCACGCCGTGGGCGTGCGTCTGAAGACCGCGCCAAAGTCCATCATCGAGATTTACTACGAAGCCACGCGCCGCGATGCGCGCATGCGCCAGTTTCTCGACCGCGCCCGCGAGGCCGGTGCCCGCCTCATCGAAGCCGACAGCGTGCGCATCGCCAAGCTGGCAGGCAGCCACGGCCACCAGGGCGTGGCTGCGCGGGTCGAGCCCGTGAAGGTGGCCACCTCGCTGGATGAGCTGCTGGAAGACCTGGAAGCCGCTGGCATCGAGCAACCCCTGCTGCTGGTGCTGGACGGCGTGACCGACCCGCACAACCTGGGCGCCTGCCTGCGTGTGGCCGATGGCGCGGGCGCGCATGCTGTCATCGCCCCCAAGGACCATGCCGTGGGCATCAACGCCACCGTGGCCAAGGTGGCCAGCGGCGCGGCCGAGACCATGCCGTACTTCATGGTCACCAACCTTGCGCGCACCCTGAACGAACTCAAGGAGCGCAACATCTGGTGCATCGGCACCAGCGACGATGCGCCCAAGACCATCTACCAGGTGGACCTGAAAGGCCCCGTGGCCCTGGTGCTGGGCGCCGAGGGCGACGGCATGCGCCAGCTCACGCGCAAGACCTGCGACGAGCTGGTCAGCATCCCCATGAAGGGCGCGGTGGAAAGCCTGAATGTGTCCGTAGCCAGCGGCGTGTGCCTGTACGAGGCCCTGCGCCAGAGGACCTGACCCGCACAGCCATGCTGGAGACGGTTCAAGGCTGGGTACACGAAGCAGGGCACATCGCCGTGCTCACCGGCGCAGGCGTGAGCGCCGAATCGGGCGTACCCACCTTTCGCGACGCGCAGACCGGCTACTGGGCGCAGTTCCGCCCTGAAGACATGGCCACCGAAGAGGGCTTCCGCGCCCACCCCCAGCGCGTGTGGGACTGGTACCAGTACCGGCGCGGCCTGCTGGCCGACGTGGTGCCCAACGCCGGGCACCATGCACTCGCCCGCTTTGCGCAGCAGCATCCGGGCAGGCTCACCCTGATCACCCAGAACGTGGACGGCCTGCACCAGCGCGCAGGCAGCCCCGGCGTGTTGTGCCTGCACGGCGACATTGCTAGCAACCGCTGGCTCGACACCCCCCGCCCGTGCTGCCACCTCGACCATGCCGTGGCCGGGCACCCGCCCCATTGCGACCGCTGCGGCAACCTGGTGCGGCCGGGCGTGGTGTGGTTTGGCGAGGCCTTGCCCTGGGCCACGCTCCAAGCCGCCGAGAACGCCGCCCGGCAGTGCGACCTGATGCTGGTGGTGGGCACCGCCGGTGCGGTCTACCCCGCAGCGGGCCTGGCGCACCAGGCGCGGGCAGCGGGTGCCCAGGTGGTGGTGCTGAACCCCGCACCCAGCGCGCTGGACGACACGGCGCACGCGCTGTTGCGCGGCACGGCTGCCAGCGTGTTGCCGCAACTGCTGGGCAGCTGACACCAGCGCCCCGTAGCGTGCTCCGGGCCCCGCTCTAGGCCCTGGCAACCCGGCTGGCTCGGTGAAAACCCCCGGTTTGGGGCCCGTGCGGCGGCTTTTGTCGCGCAGCGGACAGTGGGCGCGCGCGGTGGCCGGTAGCCTGCGCCACTTTTATCCATTCAGGCCCCCGCACCACCATGAGCCGTCGTCAATTTCTGCTGCGCGCCACCCAGGCTGTCGCTGCCACCGGTCTGCCCACCTGGGCCCACCACGCCCTGGCCGCTGAAGAAGCGCTGACCGCCCGCTCCATCACCCTGGGCTGCTCCATCGCGCTCACCGGCCCGTTGGGCCAGGCCGGCATCGAGCAACTCGCAGGCATGAAGGCAGCGTTTGCCGAGGTGAATGCCGCAGGCGGCGTGCATGGCCGCGAGATCCGAGTGGATGCCAAGGACGACGGCTACGTGGCCGCGCGCACGCTCAAGAACGTGACCGAAATGATCGAGGCGCAGTCGATGTTTGCGCTGATCTCGCCCCTGGGCACGGCCAACACCGCCTCCATCCTGCCGCTCGTCGAGTCCAAGGGCATCCCCACCGTGGGCCCCGTTACGGGCGCCACCTCGCTGCGCGCGCCTGGCAACAAGCATGTGTTCTTCCTGCGCCCCACCTACCGCGAGGAAACCCAGCGCCTGGTCAAGCAGATCGTGGACATGGGCCTCAAGCGCATTGCCGTGGTGTACCTGGACAACCCCTTCGGCAAGGAAGTGCTCAAGGACATGTCCGCAGCGCTCGATGAAATCAAGGTCGAGCGCGGCGGCGAATTTGCGCTGGCCGTGGACGGCAAGAACGGCGCCGAGCTGGCCGACAAGGTGGCCGCCGAGCGCCCCGGTGCCGTGCTGCTGGCCACCACGGGCACGGCCAACACGGCCTTTGTGCAGGCCTTCCGCGCCAAGGCGCAGGGTGTGCCGCTGGCGGGCCTATCGGTGACGGTGATCTCGTCGGAACTGCCCAAGCTGGCCGCATCCACGCGCGGCCTGGCACTGGTGCAGGTGTTCCCCGACGCCAACTCGCAAAAGTCGGTGGTGGTGCGCAAGTTCCAGAGCACCCTGAAAGCCACCGGCGGCGACGCCGCTTACCTCAACAGCGGCAGCGCACTCGAAGGCTGGCTCAACGCCCAGATCATGATCGAGGGCCTGAAAAACGCAGGCAAGGAACCCACCCGCGAGCGCCTGCGCGCAGGCCTGGCCAGCATCCGCGCGCTGTCGTTTGGTGACTTCAACGTGGGCTTTGGCAACAAGGCGCCTTACATCGGCTCGGACGCGATTTATCTGGCCGTGTATGCGGAGAACGGGCGCCGCATCAGCTGATCCGGCCCCGTTTCACGCAGGGGTGCCTAGCGCGGCACCTCTGCCACCGGCTACACCCAGCCCAACGCCCCCAGCACCGCCCCCGCGCCCAGCATCCACAGCAGGTGCAACTTGGTGCGCCACACCAGCAGCACAGTGGCGCCGCTCAGCAGCCACAGGGGCCAGGCCTCGGCGGGGCCGCCGTGGGCGCGCGCCAGCACCCACGAGGTGGCCAGCAGCAGGCCAATCACCACTGGCGCCATGCCTTGCTTGAAGGCGCGCACGCCCCGGCGTTCGCGGTTGCGGTGGCCCCAGCGCGTGGCCAGCCAGGTGAGCAGGCTGCTGGGCAGCATCACGCCCAGCATGCACACCGCCATGCCCAGGGCGCCCAGCAGCCAGCCCGCCACGCCGGGGCCGCCCGCGTTGATGCCCACGTTCCAGCCCAGCAGGGCGATGAAGAGCACGTTGGGGCCGGGGGCGGCCTGGGCGATGGCGATGGAGGCGTTGAACTGCGGGTCGGTGAGCCAGGCCTGGCGTTCGACCAGAAAACGGTGCATGTCGGGCGCGGTGGCAATGGCGCCGCCCACGGCCAGCAGCGACAGCGACATGTAGTAGAGGAACAGGTTCAGCCAGTCCATCGGGCTGAGCGTGAGGGCGAGGCTGTTCATGGTGCGAGCTTCCTCCAGGTCAGCACGCAGGCCGCGCCGCCAATCACCGGCAGGATCCACCAGAGCGGCCAGCGCAGCACCACCATGGCCACGATGGTCAGCGCCAGGAAGGCCACGCACAGCGGGCGGCCTAGCGGGTGACTTTTGATGGAGGTGAACAGCTTGATGGCCACCCCGGCGATCAGCCCGGCGGCCACCGCACCCATGCCGCGCAGCGCACCGGCCACGGCCGGGTGGCTGGCAAACTGCGCATAGACCACGGCCAGGGCCAGCACCAGGATCAGCGGAAAGGTCAACATGCCCGCCAGCGCCGCAAACGCGCCGCGCAGGCCAAAGTAGCGGTCGCCGATCATGATGCTGAGGTTGACCACGTTGGGGCCCGGCATGATCTGCGCCACGGCCCAGTCCTCGACGAACTCCTCGTTGGTCATCCAGCGTTTTTTCTCGACCAGCTCGCGCTGCACCACGGCCAGCACGCCGCCAAAACCCTGCAAGGCCAGCCAGGTGAAAGACCAGAACAGGTCGGACGGGTTGCGCGGCTGGGGCCGGGGAGGCGGCTCGGGGGAGGCGGGGGGCGCGGAGGGCAGGTTGGCGGCAGGGGCCATGGTGAATAGTGCTAAAAATGGCCGTTACCGCGCGTCTGTATTGCGGTAATAGCTATCAAATCAGGAGTATTTGGTGGGGCGGCCTTGGGTAGCGCGCCCCGTGCGCCATGTTACGCGTGCTGCGCGGCGGGCGAGGGCTGCGGGTGGGGCGCTGGCGTCGCGTTGTGGCAAGGCAGGGGCGGTGATTTGCGTCTGCACAGGGGGTGGCAGGCCGCTATGCTGCGCAATGGGCGCAGCGGGCAGCGCAAGGCACCTGCCCATTTTTTGCCGGGTGCCGGACACCTGATGCCTGCGCAGCCCCTCCATCGATCACCCACAAGACCATCCACCAGGACTCCCCGCCATGAAACTCATCCGCTACGGCCAGCCCGGCGCCGAACGCCCCGGCCTGCTCGACGCCACCGGCACGCTGCGCGACCTGTCCATGCTGCTGCCCGACATCGGCCCCGCCCAGCTCAACCCGCGCACCCTGTCGGCCCTGGCCGCCATCGACGCGAGCCGCCTGCCGCCTGTCTACGGCACACCGCGCCTGGGCAGCCCGGTGGGGGGCGTGGGCAAGATCGTGTGTGTGGGGCTGAACTACGCCGACCACGCGCGCGAGGCCGGTCTGCAGCCCCCCGCCGAGCCTGTGCTGTTCATGAAGGCCGTGACGGCGCTGAGCGGCCCCCACGACGATGTGCGCATCCCCGCCGGCGCGGTCAAGACCGACTGGGAGGTGGAGCTGGGCATCGTCATCGGCACCCGCGCGCGCAATGTGGCCAAGGCGCAGGCGCTGGAGCATGTGGCGGGCTATGTGCTGGCCAACGATGTGTCCGAACGCGCCTGGCAGATGGAGCGTGGCGGCCAGTGGGACAAAGGCAAGAGCCACGACACCTTCGCCCCCATCGGCCCCTGGCTGGTGACCGCCGACGAGGTGGGCGACCCGCACGCCATCGATCTGTGGCTGGAGGTGAACGGCCGCCGCGTGCAGAACGGCAGCACCCGCAACTTCATTTTTGATGTGCCCACGGTGGTGTCGTACATCAGCGAGTTCATGACGCTGGAGTCCGGCGACCTGGTCCTGACCGGCACCCCCGCCGGCGTGGGCCTGGGCCAGAAGCCCGCGCCCTGGTTCCTGAAGCCCGGCGACGTGATGCGCCTGGGCGCGACCGGCCTGGGCGAGCAGGTGCAGAAGTGCGTGGGGGGTTGAGCTGAGCTGACTGCCCAGGTGGGTTACGTCTAGCCCGCCTACTTGCCCAGCTTGCCGATCAGCAAGTGGTCCTTGGTGTTCCAGCCCGCCTCCTCGGGGGTCGCCACCTTGAAGATCGTCAGGTCTGCCAGGCTGGCGTGCTTGACGCGGAGGATCTTGAAACTGGCCTGGTTCGCATAGGCCACCATGAACCAGATCGCGTCGCCGCTGGCCTGCGCGGGGTAGTGCACCTCGTGCCAGCACAGGTCGGCCTGGCTCTTGTGGGCCACCTCGCACACGCGGGCATCGGCCTGGTGCTCATACTTCACTTCCAGGATCTTGGCCATGGGCGTCCTTTGCTGGGGTTCAGGGGAGTCCGGTGGTCTGCCCGTTGGGCAAACCCTGTAGCCGCAGTATCCGGGCTGGGCTTGCACGGCGGGGCGCTGACCGTACGGTGCGCTGGGGATTTGAACAGAAAACCCCGCTTGCGCGCTATGGTCATGGGTTGATAGCTACTGATTTCGCAGCGGTGCGGAGTTTGGTCCGTAGCCCAACCAGCACCGTCAGTCCTCCACCTGCAACGACTCCACCCACACCAGCTCGCACGCGCGGGCGCCCGAATCGCTGCGGGTGAGCGAACTGGTCCAGCGCCAACCGCTCGCATGGCTCACCTCCACCAGCTTGCCGGTGATGCGCACCCACTGCCCCTTGCGGACCTTCCCCAGTGCGCGCTCCACTGTGGCGTCGGCCGCAATCATGTGCATGTTGGCAGACGACTCGATGATCTCCTGCAGCGGGATAGGTGGCTGGTCGCGCCAGGAATAGCGGTACCAGCGGCTGCCCTGGGAAATGTTGAGCAGCCCGTACACCGCCGGGTCGGCCATGCGCTGCCAACCCAGCGCCAGGTCGGTGCGCGACAGGTCTGCCTCCCTGCCCAGCACATAGTCCTCGCGCGACAGCACCCGCGCCCGCACGGCAAAGTTCGCCAGCGGCTTGATCTCGTACCCCTGCCGCACAAACGGCGCATCGCGCGTGGCAGTCTGCACAGGGCTGTCGGCAAACGGCTGCTGTTGTGTGGTGCCCACCGGGCTGCGCAGCCGCTGGTCGGCCCGGTGCACCCGCAGCTTCTCGATGGCAAAAAACGCGATCAGCAGCGCGATGGTGATCTTGAAGACGGTGGAGAGGCTCATGGTGCGGCGGGCCGGGCAGAGGGGCGTGGTGGCACCGGATTGTGCGCAGAAGCGGCGGGTGCGCCAATCGGTCGCCGAAGGCGCACCCTGAATCGGTCCTCAGGCCGTGGCAGAGGCTTCGATCCCCACCCAGCCCGCCTCCGTGTAGCGGGCCCCCGCCACCTGGCCCGGTGCAAACAGAGCGTCCAGCGCATCCATCACTTCGGCGGGCAGCGTGGCCTGCGCCGCTGCCAGGTTCTGCTGCAGGTGCTGGCTGCGCCGGGTGCCGGGGATGGGCAGCACATGCGGATGGCGGTTAAGCATCCAGGCCAGCGCTAGCGTGGTCACCGGCAGGCCTGCGGACTGCGCCAGTTGCGCCAGGCCTTGCTGCAGGCTGCGGTTGGCCTGGCCCTCGGCGCCATTGAAGCGCGGCAGCGCCCGCCGGAAGTCGTCGGGGGCCAGGGCATCCAGCACGGGCGGCTGGTCGGTCAGGAAGGCCCGGCCCAGCGGGCTGTAGGCCACAAACGCAATGCCGAGCGCCTGGGCGGTGGGCAGCACGGCCTGCTCGGCGCCGCGCTCCCACAGCGAATATTCGCTTTGCACGGCCGCCACCGGGTGCAGTGCGTGGGCGGTGCGCAGGCTCTCCGCACTCACCTCCGACAGGCCCACGGCCGCAATCTTGCCCGCGCGCACCAGGTCCGCCAGGGTGCCCATCAGGTCTTCGAGTGGCACGGCCGGGTCGCGGCGGTGGCAGTAGTACAGGTCGATGCGCTCCACGCCCAGGCGCTGTAGCGATGCATCGCAGGCCTGGCGGATGTAGGCGGGCGAGTTGTCAATGCGCCGCTCGTAACGGCCGGGCTCGCGCACGATGCCGAACTTGGTGGCCACCGTGACCTCTGCGCGCTGGCCGGGGGAGAGTTCATGCAGAAAGCGGCCCAGCAGGGATTCGTTGTGGCCAAACCCGTAGGCGTCGGCCGTGTCGAAGTGATTCACGCCCAGGCCGTGCGCCATGTGCAGCGTGGCCAGCGATTGCGCATCGTCGGTCTGCCCGTAGAACTCGCTCATGCCCATGCAGCCCAGCCCCAGCGGGTGGACCTGGCGCTGCCCGAGCGGGCGCGGCAGCGGGTGCGTGTTGTTGGAGGGATTGTTTGGTTCGGCCATATGGTTCCTTGGGGTGGTGGCGGGTGCCTGCAACAAAGAGGTGGATGTTCTTCCTGTGAGCATCCTCCCGCAAGCGCTTCTGGCCTGAATGCACTGTCCGGCCAGGCCGCACAATGGCCGCGTCATGCCGCCCTTTGCGGACCGGTGGGTGTGGAACAATCCGCCCCATGCCCGCACCCCCCGACCTCCAGCACCTGCGCGTCTTCATGGCCGTGGCCGAGTGGCGCAGCTTTCGGCGCGCGGCCCGGGCGCTGAACCTGTCGCCGTCGTCGGTAAGCCAGGCCGTGCGCACGCTGGAAGAGCGGCTGGGCGTGCCCCTGCTGCAGCGCAGCACGCGCAGCGTGGCCATGACCCAGGCGGGCACCCAGCTGCGGGCCCAGCTCACGCCGGTGATGCAGGGGCTGGACGGCGCACTGGCCGAGGCCGCCCAGTGGGGCCAGGAGGTGCGCGGGCCCCTGCGGCTCAATGTGCCGCGCAGCGCCGCCGACCTGCTGCTGGGCCCTTTGCTGGGCGGATTCTTGAAAGCCCACCCCGGCGTGGCGCTGGAGGTGTGCACCCAGGACGGGCTGGTGGACATCGTGCGCGAGGGGTTTGATGCGGGCATCCGCTTCCCCGAAGCCCTGCCGCAGGACATGGTGGCCGTGCCCATCGGGCCGCCACAGCGGTTTGCCGTGGTGGCCGCCCCCACATTGGCCACCGCCCTGGGCGTACCCGAAACCCCGCACGACCTGCTGCAGCGGCCTTGTGTGCGCCAGCGCTTCCCCAGCGGGGCGCTGTACCGCTGGCAATTTGTGCCCCCGGGTGAGGGCGCCCAGGCCTTTGACCTGGCCGTGGAAGGCCCGCTCACCGTGGACGACCAGCGCCTGGCCCTGCGTGCTGCGTTGGGGGGCGCAGGCTGGGCCTACGTGTACGAAGCCATGGCCCAGCCCCAACTGCGCGCGGGCCATCTGGTGCAGGCCTTGGCCGACTGGTGCCCGGCCGAGCCTGGCTTCGCGCTGTACTACCCCGGGCGCAAGCAGGTCAGCCCGGCACTGCGCGCCTTGATTGGATGGCTGCGGGGGCAGGGGTAGGGGCGGCGCTGGTACGGGCAGGGCGGTTTGTGCCGAGGGGTCGGTTTTCAGGCCAATGTTGCGGGATGATCAAAAATGATAGCTGCTTGGGCATGATGGATGCGCGCAAAGGGCTTTTTTTGGTCAGATTCTGGCGAATAGAGAATACGTGCAGTGGCCCAGGGTGCTTCTGGTAGCCTGCGCAGATTTTGTTGATCCGTTTCGTGGCAGCCGGGCTGTCAACGCCGCTGAAAGGGAGCTTGCTCTGTGAACCCGTCTTTTCCTATCTCACTCATGGTGTTGATCACCGGGCTTGTTGTTGTCGTGCTGGTGTTCGCGGGGGCCAAACTCTTGCCTGAGCAACATCCGCTGAAAAGGTGGGCTGCTGATTTCCTCAGCCGTCGTGGGCCTGTAGAAACCGCACGGCTAGCGGGAGTGGTGTTATTGATGCTAGTGCTGGGCACGCTGACGCTGTGGCATGCGTGACGGCAATGGAGCAGGGCGTCACGCCAGCGGCGGCAGCACCTGCGCCCGCTCCTCGCCAAACTTCCGCGCCTCGTCCCCCAGCCACTCCCGCACCAGCTCCATGGCGGGGCTCGGGTGTGTGGTGGTCACAAACGAATAGGCCGCGCGTGACGGCACGCTGCGCCCCAGCAGCGGCACCAGCCGCCCGGCTTTCACGTCCTGCAGCACCAGCGCGGCGCGGCCCATGGCAATGCCTTGGCCAGCCAGCGCGGCGCCCAGGGCCAGTTGCGACAGGTTGAACTGCTGGCCGCCCGCCCAGGGCGGTGGCGTGGCGCCCCTCTGCGCAAACCAGTGTTGCCATTCTTCGTATGTGTCGGCGCCGTCCCAGGCGCTGCCGTCGTGCAGCAGCCAGTCGCCGTGCAGGTCTTGCGGCTGGGTGATGGGCGGGTGGTGGGCCAGGAACTCGGGGCTGGCCACGGGGATGAGCCATTCGTCGAGGAACACGGTGGCGTTCAGGTCGCGATAGCCGCCCAGGTCGAAGCGCACGGCGGCTTCCACGCCGTCGCGCACCATGCGGGTGCGGTCCAGCGTGTGGAACTCGCCAAACACGCGCAGCCCGGTGTGGGGGTGCTGGCGGAAAAAGTCGCCCAGCCGGGGCGTGAGCCAGCTCATGGCAAACGAGGGCGAGCAGCTCAGCGTGGCGGTGGCGGCCTCTGCTGGCTGGCGCATCTGGGCCAGGGTGCTTTCGATGGCGTCAAAACTCTCGCGCAGCACCACGGCCAGCCACTTGCCCTCGGGCGTGGGCACCAGCGCGCGCGGGGTGCGCAGGAACAACGGGCGGCGCAGCCAGTCTTCAAGCTGTTTGACCTGCTGGCTCACCGCGCCCTGGGTGATGCACAGCTCGGCCGCCGCCTTGGTGAAGCTGCCGTGGCGGGCGGCTGCATCAAAACTGCGCAGCCAGGCGAGCAGGGAGGGGGAGAGGCGAATATCCATTATTAATACTAATGATGCGCTCAATATAAATGGCTTGTGACGGAGGCGTGACTGGCGAAAAATGAGGGCAAGACTTTTCGAGATGAACGCGCCATGACGATTGCCGAACCCCAACCTGCCATCGATGCCTTGCTGGCCACTCGCCTGCGCAACGCCCAGCCCGCCCTGTGGACCAACCCGGCGCGGCAGGCACAGCCCGCCGCCGCGCTGCCTGCACTGGGCAGGACCATTAGTCTGGATGATACGCACGCAGCGGCTGCCCGCCTGGCACGTTTTGCCGGGCTGCTGGCGCAGGTGTTCCCCGAGCTCGCCGCCACCGGGGGCGTGGTGGAGTCGCCCCTGCTGCCTGCTGCGGCCCTGGCCCCCGCGCTGGGCATGGCCGAAGCGCAAGGGAGCCTGTTCATCAAGGCCGATCACAGCCTGCCCGTGGCGGGCTCCATCAAGGCGCGGGGCGGCATGCACGAGGTGCTGGAGTTTGCCGAGGGGCTGGCGCTGCAGCATGGGCTGGTGCAGCCCGGCGGCGACTACCGCGCGCTCGCGACGCCGCAGGCGCGCGAGGTGCTGGGCCGCTACCAGGTGGCGGTGGGCTCCACCGGCAACCTGGGCATGAGCATTGGTGTGGTGGCGTCTGCCCTGGGTTTTCAGGCCACGGTGCACATGTCGGCCGATGCCAAGGAATGGAAGAAAGACCGCCTGCGCCAGCGTGGCGTGTTGGTGGTGGAACACACGGGCGACTACGAGCGCGCCGTGGCTGCGGGCCGCGCCGAGGCGGCCAGCAACCCGCTGTGCCACTTTGTGGACGACGAGCAATCGTTCTCGCTGCTGTTGGGCTACAGCGCGGCGGCGCTGCATCTGCAAAAGCAGTTGGCCGAGCAGGGCGTGGCGGTGGATGCCGAACACCCGCTCATCGTCTACCTGCCCTGTGGGGTGGGTGGCGCGCCAGCGGGCATCACCTTCGGCCTGCGGCAGGTGTTGGGGCCGCATGTGCACTGTTTTTTTGCCGAGCCGGTGCAGTCGCCGTGCTTTTTGGTGCAAATGATGGCCGGGCAGGGGGAGCATCCCTCGGTGTACGACTGGGGCCTGACCAACCGCACCGAGGCCGATGGCTTGGCCGTACCGCGCGCATCCCTGCTGGCAGCCGAGCTGATGCAGCCGCTGCTGTCGGGCGTGTTCACTGTCGCCGATGACACCTTGTTTGCGCACCTGGTGCGGGTGCTGGATGCCCTGGGCGAGCGCATCGAGCCCTCGGCTGCGGCAGGCTTCAGCGGCCCGGCCCTGCTGACGGGCACTACCGCCGGGCAGGCCTGGCTGCGCAGCACGGGCATCGACGCCGTGTTGCACCAGGCCACCCACCTGGTGTGGACCACGGGTGGCCTGCTGGTGCCCGATGCGCAGTACCAGGGCTTTGTGCAGCGCGGGCGGGCCGTGCTGACTGCGCAGGGCTGATTTCTTCTCATTCCCCGATTCCCCCAACCTTTGTGCCCTTTGGAGAGAACCCCATGAACCGCAAGCAACTGCTTTTGTCTGCCGCCCTCTGTGCTGCCTTGGGGGCCACCGCATGGGCCCCGGCCATGGCGCAAGAGGCGGCGTTCCCCACCAAGCCGATCACACTGGTGATTCCGTTCCCGCCCGGTGGCGCCACCGATGTGCTGGGGCGCCTGATTGGCAAGAAGCTGGGCGACAAGCTGGGCCAGAGCGTGGTGATCGACAACCGCGCGGGGGCGGGCACGGTGATTGGCGCGACGTCGGTGGCGCGGGCGGCGCCGGATGGCTACACGCTGCTCATGAGCTCGGGCACCACCTTCACGGTGAACCCGGCGGTGCGCGCCAAGCTGCCGTATGACCCGGTCAAAAGCTTCGAGCCCATTGGCATTGCCGGGCGCACGGGGCTGATCTTGCTGGCCAACAAGGACGTGCCGGTAGCGGATGTGAAGCAGTTCGTGGCCCTGGTGAAGGCGGGGCCGGACAAATATTCGTATGGCTCGTTCGGTGCGGGCACCACCTCGCAGTTTGCGGGCGAGATGTTTTTCCACGCGGCGGGCCTCAAGATCCAGCATGTGCCCTACAAGGGCAGCGCGCCTGCGATGACCGACCTGCTCGGCGGGCAGATCCCGTTCACGGTGGACACCGTATCGGCCGCGCTGCCGCAGCTCAAGGACGGCAAGATCAAGGCCATTGCGGTGACCTCCGGCAAACGCTCGGCCCTGCTGCCCAAGGTGCCCACGCTGGCAGAGAGCGGTTACCCGGGCCTGGAGATGGACACCTGGCTGGCCATGGTGGCGCCGCGCGGCCTGCCACCGGCCGTGAAGGCGCGGCTGGAGCTGGCGCTGGCCCAGGTGGTGGCCGACCCGGAAACGCGCGACAAGCTCATCGCCACGGGCTTTGAACCGTCCTATGCTTCGTCCAAGGCCGTCAGCGAACTCATCGACAAAGAGCTGCCGCTGATGCGTGCCATTGCCCTGCGGGCCAGCATCACCGTAGATTGACCCCGCCCCGACAAGGAGACACCCCCGAGATGACAACAACAAGCCCCCAAGCCCTGGTCGAACTGACTGCCAACGAACTGCGCCACCACATCGGCACGCGCGAGATTTCGCCGGTGGAGCTGCTCGACGCCTGCATTGCCCGCATCGAAGCCGTGAACCCGCATGTGAATGCCGTCACCGCCACCTGCTACGACCGCGCCCGCACCGAGGCCAAGGCGGCTGAGCAGGCGGTGCTGCGCGGCGAGCCGCTGGGTCTGCTGCATGGTCTGCCCATGGGCGTGAAGGACCTGGAGGCCACGGCGGGCTTGCTGACCACCTATGGATCGCAGATCTACCGCGAGCACATTCCGGCCGAGGACAACGTGCTGGTGGCGCGCCTGCGCGCTGCGGGTGCGATCGTGGCGGGCAAGACCAACATCCCCGAAATGGGCGCGGGCGCCAATTCGCGCAACACGGTGTGGGGCGCCACGGGCAACCCGTTCAACCCCAACCTGAACGCCGGGGGCTCGTCGGGCGGCTCGGCCGCTGCGTTGGCGTGCGACATGCTGCCGGTGTGCACGGGATCGGACACGGGCGGGTCGCTGCGTATTCCGGCGTCCATTTGTGGTGTGGTGGGCTTTCGGCCATCGCCCGGTGTGGTGCCGAGCTCGCGCAAGCTGCTGGGCTGGACGCCGATTTCAGTGGTGGGCCCCATGGGCCGCACGGTGGAAGAGGCCTGCCTGCAACTGGCCGCATCGGCGGGCATGTCGGCGGGTGACCCGCTGAGCTACCCGCTGGACCCGATGAGTTTCTTGCTGCCTGAAACCGTGGACCTGAGCCGCCTGCGCGTGGCCACCACCGAGGACTTTGGCGCATGCGCTGTGGACAACGGCATCCGCACCGTGTTCCGCCGCAAGGTGCAGGCCATGAAGCACCTGTTTGCCCGTTGCGACGCCATCGACATCGACCTGGGCGATGTGCACCGCTGCTTTGACGTGCTGCGCGCCGAGGCCTTTGTGGCCAGCACGCGCGAGGCCTATGAGCGCGACCCCGCCAGCCTGGGCCCCAACACCCGCGCCAACTACGAAATGGGCGCCGCCATGACGCTGCTGGACAGCGCCTGGGCGCAGGCCGAGCAGACACGCATCCTGGCGCGGTTCCAGAAGCTGTACGAGGACTACGACATCATCCTCGCGCCCACCACACCCGTGTCGCCGTTCGCATGGACCGAGCTGTTCGCCAGCCACATCAACGGCGAGCCGCAGGCCAACTACTACCGCTGGCTGGCGCTGACCTATGTGAGTACGCTCACCACCCACCCGGCGCTGAGCCTGCCGTGCGGGCTGGACGATGCTGGCATGCCGTTTGGCCTGCAGATCGTGGGCCGCTTCCGCGCCGACCGGCACACGCTGGGCGTGGGCCATGCGCTGGAGCAGGCGTTCAAGGGCATTGCAGGGTTGGCACGGCCCAGGCCCGACATCGCCAAGCTGGTACAGACGCGCGCCGAACCCGCGCTGACCTCCATCGTGACCGTGGCACCCGACCCTCGCGATGCCCGCAGCCTGCCGCGCGACGACCGAGCGGCATCGGCTGCGCAGGTATCCGCTGTTTGAGCAGGAGACACCGACCATGCAATCCGTAGACACCATCGTGATTGGCGCGGGCATTGCCGGGGCCTCTGTGGCCTGGCAATTGGTGCAGCACAGTGCCGCCGGGCAGGGCGCCAGCGTGCTGCTGCTGGAGCGTGAGTCCCAGCCTGGGTACCACACCACAGGCCGCTCTGCTGCGCTGTACATGGCGACCTATGGCACGCCCAACATCCAGGCGCTGACCCGGGCCAGCCGCGCGTTTTACGACGCCCCGCCGCCCGAGTTTGGCGCCGTCCCTATCCTCTCGCCCCGGGGCGTGGTCTACGTGGCCGGGCCGGACCAGCTGGATTTGCTGAAGCAGACCTACGAGGAAGCGCATGCCACCTCGCCCAATGTGCAGTGGGTGGAGCGGGCCGATTTGCTGGCGATGCTGCCTTGCCTCAAACCCGAGGCCGTGGCCGCAGGCATGAGCGAGCCTGAGGCGGCCGACATTGACGTGAACGCCCTGCACCAGGGCTATCTGCGGGGCCTGCGCCAGCACGGCGGACAGGTGCTGACGAACGCAGAGGTCACGGCCGTGCGCCGCGAAGGCACTGTGTGGCAGGTGATGCTGGCCGATGGGCGATTGTTTGCCGCCCCCACCATCGTCAACGCAGCGGGCGCCTGGGCCGATGTGATTGCGGGGCTGGCGGGCGTGCCGCCCATCGGTCTGGAGCCGCGCCGCCGCACGGCCTTTACCTTTCCCGTTCCGGAAGGCATGGACGCCACGCACTGGCCCGCCGTGATCGGCATTGACGAGAGTTTTTACTTCAAGCCCGACGCTGGGCAACTGCTGGGCTCACCGGCCAACGCGGATCCCACGCACCCGCACGATGTGGTGCCTGAAGAGCTGGACGTGGCCACCGGGATCTATCACATCGAGGAAATGACCCGCTTCCAGATCCGCCGCCCGTCGCACACCTGGGCCGGGCTGCGCTCGTTTGTGCCGGATGGCGACATGGTGATTGGCTGGGACAACCATGTGCCCGGCTTCTTCTGGCTGGCCGGGCAGGGCGGGTATGGGATTCAGAGCGCGGCGGGCGCCTCGTTGCTGGCGCGGCAACTGTTGCGGGGCGAGCCGCTGGCCGAGGAGCTGGTGCGCGAGGGTGTGGGGGTGGAAGGGCTCTCGCCCGCGCGTTTGCGCTGAGGTGCCTAGGCGGGAGGGGCTCAGCCCCTTAGTGTGAAATAACTTTCATGGTCCATGGGTGGCGCCGCCACCGATGCCATGAAACTTAGGCGAAGGTGTTGACGTTGGTCCCCAGCGTGCCGCTGGTGGCCAGCTGGGGCTGGGGCATGGACTGCTGCATGGCGTCCAGCAGGGTGGCGGCCGACACGGCTTGCATGTCGAGCGCCTTTTTCAGCACCACCATGTTCAGCGCGTCCGAGGTTTTGGCACTGGCCAGGTTGGTGGCGGTGCTGACGATGCTGTTGGTGAGGGCGACGTCCATGGCGATTCCTTGGGGTAATGGCCGTTTATCGGCATCCCGGCGGCGGGCTTGAGGGGTGTTACACCTCCCAAGGCGGGGCTGGGGTCAGGACCGGTTGTCCGTCCAGCCCACCCGGCCTTGTCCGCCATCGTTGATGCGCTGCACAAACGCGCCCGCTTGTGCCTCGGGCAGGCGGATCTGCAACTGCACCAGCGTGCCATGCTGCACGTCCACCAGCTCGGCGCTGGCCGATTCGACCTCGCGCCGCACGAAGCCTTCCAGCGCATAGGGCACCTGGCACTGCAGTGTGGCCATGCGCTGCAGCGTGACCTTGGGGGCGGTGAGCAAAGCCTGGGCAATGCTGTCGGTGTAGGCGCGCACCAGGCCGCCCGCACCCAGCTTCACACCGCCAAAGTAGCGCACCACGGTGGCCAGCACGCCTTCCAGGTCCTGGTGGCGCAGCACATCCAGCATGGGGCGCCCGGCGGTGCCCCCGGGTTCGCCATCGTCCACCGCAGCCGACTGGCCCCCCGCCAGCAGCGCCCAGCAGATATGGGCTGCCCCGGGGTGCTGCTTCCACAGCGCATCCACGGCCGCCTGGGCGCTGGCGCGGTCGGCCATGGGTTGCACGCAGCCGATGAAGCGGCTTTTCTTGATGATGAGTTCGCTGTGCGCGGGGGCAGCCAGGGTGTGGGGCATGGGGCAGCGAGTGTACGGCGCGCACTGTGTGACGAATGTCACGCCCGGCGTTGTCATCGCGCCGTGGGATGGGCGCCGGGGCCGGGAGTGTGCGTTCTGTCACACGCCAGAGCGGCGTGCATTCCTACACTGCCCAGATGTTGTGGTGGCCTACGCTGGCGCTACGTTTTTGAAAGCACCAGGCCCACCCGAAAAAAAGGAACTGCCATGTTTGCCACCCCGTTCTCCGCCCCCGTGTCCCCCCGTTTTGCCAGCCAGGTGTTTGGCCGGTTCATGTCCCGGTCGGCCCCGGCCGCCGCCCACAAGCCCATGGCGGCCCCCGTGGTGAACGATCCGGTGGAGGAAGAAGACGACCTGCCCGACCTGGCCCAGCGCGTGCGGGAAGTGGGCGAGTGGTAAGCGGTGCGGGGCCCGATCCCGGCTTTGCCACCGATGGCCCCTTTTGGGGCCATTGCCATTTCTGGAGCCCTGTTTGCCTTGGACTTCAGCCGCCGCCCGGGCCGCCGTCAATCAGCAGGTCCACCAGGCTGCGCGCCATGAGCACGCTGGTGTAGTTGGTCAGCGGCCGCCAGTCGCATTCGCCCACCAGCTGGTAGCCCCAGGATTCATACATCGCAATCAAGGCCGCCGCAGGCTGGGCTGTGTCCAGCGCCAAGGTGCGGGCGCCTGCCTGCCGGGCAAATGCGGTGGCATGGGCATGCAGCTCTTTGCCATAGCCCAGGCCCTTGGCCTGGGGGCTGATGCAGAACTGGCACAGCGACCAGACCGTGGGGTCGCGGTACAGCGGCACGGTGGAATCCGGCTGGGGCGGCCGCAAGGTGGCCGTGCCCACGTAGTCGTCTCCGTCCACCATCACCAGGCCGGTGCCTGACGCAAAGCGCTTGGCCGTGTCTTCCACCGACTGGTGGGTGCCCCAGTAGCGCAGGCCCAGGCGGGCGTGGGGCGCGTAGGCGGCGTGGATGAGTGCCGTGAGGCGCACCAAATCATCCTCGGGCGTGACCTGGCGGATCGTGGGACGGGGGTTGGGGGTCATGGTGGCTGCCTTGTGGGTGTGCGGTGCCAGCAGGTGTTTGTTAAAGCTTCAGTTCCCAGGTTTCGCCCACCAGTTGCTGGCCAAAGCCGTCGTAGGGCTCCGACTTGGTCAGGCGGAAGCCGCGCTGGGCATAGATGCCCCGCGCGGCGGCCAGGCAGCTGTTGGTCCACAGCACCATCTTCTTGTAGCCCTTGGCGCGCGCAAAGGCAAGGCATTCGTCGGTCAGCCGCGCGCCCAGGCCCAGTCTGCGCGCCTTGGGGGCCAGGATCAGCATGCGCAGCTGGGCCGTGGTGGGGGATTTGCGCACCACAAACACCGCACCCACCCGCTCGCCGTCCAGCTCGGCGATCCAGGCTTTCTCCCATTCGGGCTGGAACTTGCGCAGAAACTGCGCGGCAATGTCGGCCACCAGGGCTTCGAAGCGGCTGTCCCAGCCGTATTCACGCCAGTAAATTTCGCCGTGCTGCTGCACCACCCAGCCCATGTCGCCGGGCACGGGGTCGCGCAGCACGGCCATGCGCGGGGACGCGCCTGCACCCGAGGCCGGGTCCAGCAGGGTTTCGATGCGTTCCATGGCGTCCACCACCTCCTGCTGGCGCGCGGGGGGCAGGGGGGCGAGCAGGGCGGTGGCTTCGTCGCGCGAGCGCTGCTGCAGCGGCTCGAACACCGCGCGCCCGGCCTCCGTCAGGGTCAGCACGCTTTGCCGGGCGTCCTGCGCGCTGGTGCTGCGGCTGATCCACCCGGCCTGCTCGAAGCGGCGCAGGATGCGGCTCATGTAACCGCCGTCCAGCCCCAGCTCCCGCGCCAGTTCGCTGGCCACGGGGGCTTCGCGGTGGGCCAGCTCGTAGAGCACGCGCACATCGGTCAGCGACAGGTTGCTGCCCAGGTACGGGTCCAGCACCCCAATGCGGCGGGTGAAGAAGCGGTTGAAGCGGCGCACCGCTTTCACGGCGCTGGCTGGGACAGGGGTGGAGGTCCGGGCCGAAGGGGCTGGCGTGGCGGTGCTCATAAATGCCTTTGTCAGTTAATTAATTGACAAAGGCAAGTATATGCTTGACGACCATCAAGCCTGTAACAGTGAGGGGCAAGTGCTGCGAAGGCGACAAAAACCGCTTGCCAACGTAAAATCGCAGGTTACTCACCACAGACGCGCCCCACGAAGGCCCCCATTGCACCGGGGGCGGCCGCGACCCCCTTTGCATGAACGCCCCCGTTGACGTCTCCTTTTTTGCGCGCGCCGCAAAGCCTTTGACCAGCTACCGTCCGTACTGGGCCAAGCGCTTTGGCACGGCCCCGTTCCTGCCGATGAGCCGCGCCGAGATGGAGAAACTGGGCTGGGACAGCTGCGACATCATCCTGGTGACGGGCGATGCGTATGTGGACCACCCGAGCTTCGGCATGGCCGTGATCGGCCGCACGCTCGAAGCCCAGGGCTTTCGCGTGGGCATCATTGCCCAGCCCGACTGGCAAAGCGCCGAGCCCTTCAAGGCGCTCGGCAAGCCCAACCTGTTCTGGGGCGTGACGGCGGGCAACATGGATTCGATGATCAACCGGTACACCGCCGACCGGAAGATCCGCAGCGACGATGCCTACACCCCCGGCGACGTGGGCGGCAAGCGCCCTGACCGCGCGGCCATCGTTTACAGCCAGCGCTGCCGCGAAGCGTACAAGGACGTGCCCATCATTCTGGGTGGCATCGAAGGCAGCCTGCGCCGCATTGCGCACTACGACTACTGGAGCGACAAGGTGCGCCGCTCCATCGTGGTGGACAGCAAGTGCGACCTGCTGCTGTACGGCAATGCCGAGCGCGCGCTGGTCGAGGTGGCCCACCGCATTGCGGCGCGCGAACCGGTGGAGAACATCACCGACGTGCGCGGCACGGCCTTTGTGCGCCGGCCCGACGACGAAAGCGGCAAGGGCTGGTTCGAGATCGACTCCACCACCGTGGACGAGCCCGGCCGCGTGGAAGCACACATCAACCCCTACATGACCACCAGCGAGCAGGCGGCCGCTCAGGGCAGCACCTGCAGCAAGGAGGATGCTCCTGATTC
Organism: Acidovorax sp. GW101-3H11; assembly: GCF_001633105.1. Taxonomy (GTDB): domain Bacteria; phylum Pseudomonadota; class Gammaproteobacteria; order Burkholderiales; family Burkholderiaceae_C; genus Acidovorax. Next base: position 377,416 of record NZ_LUKZ01000001.1, on the reverse strand, counting down.
TGTAGCTATCAAGGCAGATGGGACGCGCGGTAACGGCCAAAAAAGCCCTGAAAAATCCGACCCCAACCCCGCCATTCAGCCCATGCTGTTCGTGGCCAACCCCGCGCTCAAGGCCAAGCTCAAGGTGCCGCCGCGCGAGAAGAGCGTGATCCGTCTGCCCAGCTACGAGCAGGTGAAAAGCGACCCCGTGCTCTATGCCCACGCCAACCGCGTGCTGCACCTGGAGACCAACCCCGGCAACGCCCGCGCGCTGGTGCAGGCGCACGGTGAGGGCGTGACGGCGCGCGACGTGTGGATCAACCCGCCGCCCATCCCGCTGACCACGGCCGAGATGGACTACGTGTTCGACCTGCCCTACGCACGTGGCCCGCACCCCAGTTACGCCGACGAAAACGGCAGCCACGACGGCGCGACCAAGATCCCCGCGTGGGAGATGATCCGCTTCTCGATCAACATCATGCGCGGCTGCTTTGGCGGCTGCACCTTCTGTTCCATCACCGAACACGAAGGCCGCATCATCCAGAGCCGGTCCGAGGATTCGATCATTCAGGAGATCGAAGACATCCGCGACAAGGTCAAGGGCTTCACCGGCACCATCTCCGACCTGGGCGGCCCCACGGCCAACATGTACCGCCTGGGCTGCCGCTCGCCCGAGATCGAGGCTGCCTGCCGCAAGCCTAGCTGCGTGTACCCCGGCATCTGTCAGAACCTCACCACCGACCACGGCCCGCTGATCAAGATCTACCGCCGTGGCCGCGCGCTCAAGGGCATCAAGAAGATCTTGATCGGATCGGGCCTGCGCTACGACCTGGCGGTGAAGTCGCCCGAGTACGTGAAGGAGCTGGTGCAGCACCACGTGGGCGGCTACCTCAAGATCGCGCCCGAGCACACCGAGCAGGGCCCGCTCACCAAGATGATGAAGCCGGGCATCGGCAGCTATGACAAGTTCAAGCAGATGTTCGAGAAGTTCAGCGAAGAGGCGGGCAAGAAGCAGTTCCTGATCCCGTACTTCATCGCCGCGCACCCGGGCACCAGCGACGAGGACATGATGAACCTCGCCATCTGGCTGAAGAAGAACGGCTTTCGCGCCGACCAGGTGCAGACCTTCTACCCCAGCCCCATGGCCACGGCCACGGCCATGTACCACTCGGGCCGCAACACGCTCACCCGTGTGCGCCGCCAGATGCGCGACGAAGCGGAAGAGTCGGTGGACATCGTGCGCGGTGAAAAGCGCCGCCGCCTGCACAAGGCCTTTTTGCGCTACCACGACCCCAACAACTGGCCGCTGCTGCGCGAAGCGCTCAAGGCCATGGGCCGCGCGGACCTGATCGGCAATGGCAAGCAGCATTTGATCCCCACCTTCCAGCCGCTGACGGATGGTGGCTACCAGAGCGCGCGCAAGAAGAACAGCACCGCGTCCACGGGCGGCGGAGGTCTCGGCTACACCATCAACAAGGATGGCAAGGCCGTTGCCCTGCGCCCCCGCCCGCAGGATCTGAACGAGCCCAAGGGCGATGTGCGTTTTCGTGGCACGGCCCCCCAACCGGGGCGCATGCTGACCCAGCACACCGGGCTGCCGCCGCGTGTGACGGGTTCTGCCTCCAAAACCAAGCCCGCTGGCAACGGCAAGGCGTTCAAGAAAGCGCGCTGACCGCCGCCGGGTGCGCGGAACGCGCCCTGGCCCCTCAAGGAAACATCAGGCAGGGCGCTGCTGGGGGAAGGGCGTGCTGTGCGGCGGCGCGTGGCCCTGTGCCACACCGGCACCCCGCGCAGGCTCTGGCCTGGGGGTGTTGCCAAGGGCGAGGTAGTCCTCCAGCGGCACCGGCCGCGCCAGCGCATAGCCCTGCGCATAGTCCACGCCAATCTCCCGCAGGGTCTCCACGATGGCCTGGGATTCGACAAACTCCGCAATCGTCTGCTTGCCCATCACGTGGCCGATGTGGTGGATCATCTCCACCATGGCCCGGTTGGCGGGGTCGTGCAGCATGTCCTTCACAAAGCTGCCGTCGATCTTGAGGTAGTCCACCGGCAGGTGCTTGAGGTAGTTGAAGGACGACATGCCCGCGCCAAAGTCATCGAGCGCAAAGCGGCAGCCCAGCTGCTGCAGCTCCTTCATCAGCCGCACGGCATTGGGCAGGTGCGAGATGGCGCTGGTTTCCGTGATCTCGAAGCACAGCATGTGCGGGTCTACCCCCGAATCGGCCAGTGCGCTGCGGATCAGCTTGAGCAGGCTGTCGTCCCCCAGGCTGGCGCCCGAGAGGTTGATGGCGCAGGTGTGCACCGGCGGCAGGCCCGGCTGGTGCTGGTGCCGGGCCAAAGCCTCCAGCGTGTGGCGGATGACCCAGCGGTCGATGGAGGTCATCATGCCGTAGTGCTCGGCGGCCGGGATGAAGGCGCCGGGCGCAATCAGCTGGCCATCATCCTCGCGCAGGCGCAGCAGCACCTCCATGTGCAAGCCGGTTTCGCCGCTGGGCTGCAGCGGGGCAATGGCCTGGGCGTGCAGCTGGAACTGGTTGTGCTCCAGCGCCAGGCGCAGGCGCCGCACCCAGTCCATCTCGCCCTCGCGGCGGCTCATTTCGATGTCTTCCGTCTGGTAGATGAAGACGCGGTTGCGCCCGCCTTCCTTGGCGCGGTAGCAGGCCATGTCGGCCACGCGCATGGCCTCCTGGATGGAAGTGAGCGCGGGGATGAGCTGCACCATGCCGATGGACAGGCCGGTGCGCAGCTGCTGGCCGCCCCAGGTCAGCCGCAGCTCCTGCCCGGCCTGGCGCAGCTGCTCGGCGATGCGGGCCGAAGGCCCGGCCGGGCAGTCCTTGAGCAGGATGCCGAACTCGTCGCCGCCCAGGCGCGCCAGCGTGTCGCCTTCGCGCAGGTGGCTTTGCAGCATGCGGCAGACCTCGCGCAGCATCTCGTCGCCCGCCTGGTGGCCGCAGGTGTCGTTGATGAGCTTGAACTGGTCCATGTCCACATACAGCAGCGAGCCCTCGCGCCCCACGGGGCGGGGCTGGGCCAGCAGGGCTTCGAGCCGGTGCTCGAACTCGCGCCGGTTCACGAGGCCGGTGAGCGCATCGTGGCTGGCCTGCCACGACAGCTGCTCCACATAGTGCTGCTCGCGCGTCACGTCGTGCAGCACCAGCACGGCGCCGGTCAGTGCATCGCGGTGGCGGATGGGCGAGCCCACCAGCTTGACCGGCACGACGGTCTGGTCCGGGCGCACCAGTGTGGTGTGCACATTGCCCAAGGCCGCGCTGCTGCTGCGCAGGATGTTCTGCACCAGCGTGTCGGCAGACAGGGGCGGCGCCTCGCCATCGAACACCAGCAGCTGCGCCAGCGGCTGGCCGGTGGCCTCGATGGCCGGGCGGGCCAGCAGGGCCTCGGCGGCGGGGTTCATGTAGAGCACCTGGCCCTGGGTGTTGGTGGTCACCACACCGTCGCCAATGGCGGTCAGGGTGGTGCGGGCCTGCTCGCGTTCGGCCTCCAGGGCCTGCTCGGCGCGGCGGCGCTGCTCCAGCAGGCCGTGGGTGTGCCACAGGGTCAGCACGATCAGCACGGCCGCCATGCCCATGTTGGTCCACATCAGCAGCAGCACGATCTGGCGCGAGCTTTCGCCCAGGGCCTCGCTGAAGTTGCGCGCGGCGGGGGTCACGCCGGCGTTGATCTCGTGGATGGTGTCCTGCCACCGCTGCCGGGTGGCGGCGTCCGCCGTGCCGTCGGTGTTGCGCTGGTGGATCTCGTGCGACAGCTCGCGCAGCGCGTTGATGTATTCGTCGCCGATGAGCCAGTGGCTCACGGGTTTTTTGACCAGGTCCAGGTGGTTGAAGTAGCGCAGCAGCCAGATCAGGCTGTCGATGTCGTCCGGGTGGTTGCCGCCGCGCAAAAAGCCCTCGCGCGCCACATCGGTCTGCACCTGGCCGGGCTGCAGGGCCAGCCGCGCCGCCCGGTCGCCCAGGGGGATGTCCATGGCGCGCACAAACCCGTCAAACGCCTGGGGCGAGCCATTGATCGCGTACTGGTGGAGGTGGTAGATGGCGTCCTTCTGCCCCTTGGTCCACAGACTTTCGCCCGCCACAAAGGCGCGCACGCCGGACAGAACCTGCAGGCTGGCCGTGGCACAGGCGGCCAGCAGCAGCACCATCACGATGAAGGGCCATGTCACCCGCAGGGTCAACGGCACCGGTTTTCGCTCGACTGGCTGCTCTGGCTGCTGCAACACATCCATGGATTGGCCCCCCGCCTCATGCTTCGTTGCCGGGCGCTGGCCGTGGCCAGCGTGCCCTAGGGATGTCCTGCATAACTCCCTGCGGTCCGTGATAGCGCGGTCTCGGGCGGTCCGCTGCGTTGCTTTTCTTGCCAATAGCCGAGCTATTGGCTGCAAAAAGTCGCCTTGCGGCCCATCCCGATCCGCACCACCACCGACTCGCGAGGGTTATGCAGGACATCCCTAGCTGCTTTGCTTTGCTTTGCTGTGCCTGCACCGTGCGTGAACCGACTTCGCCGTGGCTGGAACCCCAGATCGGTGGATCGTGCTGCAGTGCAATGCCTGCGAACCACTATATAGCGATCAATTGGCAGACGCATGCAAAGTTTGGCAAGCGGAGGGGTGTGCTTGTTGCCGTCTGCTGCTGTGGGCGTTTGGGGCTGGTGCGCCAGTGCTGTCCGTTCAGACGGGGCGCACAGCAGCCGACGTGGCGGCGGTTGCCGGGCCCGTGCTGTGGCCTCTATAGTGCAACGGGTGCTCAAAATACAAGCAAAAATGGCCGTTGCCGCGCGCCCATCATGCACTTTACGCTATCAAAATAGAAGCATTTTGGAGCCGCTACCGCAGCCACCCGCCCACCCAGGCCCCCAGCACCGCGCAATGCAGCACCACCGTGGCCCAGTACATGGTGCGGAACTCCTGCTTGCTCGACTTGTGCCGCAGCCACTGCTGCGCGCACCACGCACCCGGCCAGCCCCCTGCCAGGCTGAGCAGGTGCAGGTGTTTTTCTGGTGTGCGCCACCGGCCGTTTTGTGCTGCGCTTTTGTCCATGGCATAGGTGACAAAGGTCAGGAGGTTGATGGCTGCAGCAGCGCCCAGTGACCACAGAGGGAGCCTGCCCGCCCAGACGCCCCAGGCCAGCAGTGCGGCCCAGCCCAGCATCAGGAGCAGGGTGGGCAGGGCCGGGGCATTGGCCCCCGGCTGCGTTTTTGCCGGGCGCTCGCGGCGCGGGGCGGATGGTGGTGCAGGGGCGCGCGCGTGCTGCGCCTTGCGCGGCGGCGCCGTTGCAGGCGCGCTGGGGGCTGGGCGGGTTGCGCCCCCGGCCTGGGCCGCAGGCTGCACCGCCATGGCCCGGGGCCCCTTGCCGCCCACGTGGATTTCTTCGTAGACCACAGCCAGCCCCTCGCGGGGAGCTGCGCTGCCCCGGTAGTCCCGCACATGAAAGAACACGTCGGCGGATGTGTCGGGGCTGCGGATAAAGCCGAACGCGCGCGTCGCGTCCCAGCGGATGACGGTGCCTTGTTTCTGCATCGGTAAAAAAGGGATCAGGCGAGGGTGTGCAGGGGAATGTCTTGCGCCACGGCGAGCGCGTCCAGCTGGGCGCGGGTCTGCGTGTGCAGAAAGGCTGCCACGGCGGCGTGCGTGGCCGGGGCGCGCAGCACTTCTGGGTCGCCCGTGGCGGGCAGGCTCGCAGCGGCGCACAGGCTGGCGGCAAAGTGCGGTTCCAGCGCGGCCACGGCCACGCGGCCGTCGGCGCAGGGGTAGATGCGGTAGCCCGCGTGGTGGCCGCCCACGTCGCCCTCGGGCGTGGTCAGGCCCCAGTCGCGCGGCTGGGCGAGCCAGGCGGCGGCGTCGGCCAGGGCCACTTCGATGCACACGCCGCTGCCGGTGTGGGCGCGCTCCAGCAGGGCTTGCAGCACGGCTTCGCTGGCCATCAGGGCGCCGCCCATGTCGGCGTAGAGCGTGGGGGGCATCTCGGTGCCGGTCACCAGGCCCGCATCGGCCAGGTAGGTGAGGTCGTGGCCGGGCTCCTCGGCCCGCTCTGCCGCTGCGCCCACGATGCGCACCAGCGACAGGCGCGGGTACTTCGCTTGCAGGGCCTCCCAGCCAAGGCCCAGCTTGGTGAGCGCCGAGGGGCGGAACGAGGTGATGAGCACATCGGTGCGGGCCAGCTCTGCGTGCAGCGCGGCCTGGCCTTCGGGTATCTTGAGGTGGGCATGCACCACGCGCACGCCCTGGTGCAGCGTGGCATAGGCCGCCGGGCTGTAGATGCCCATGGGGTCGGCGCTGGGGTGGCCGGGGGGCGGGGGCGGTTCGAGCTTGGTGCACTCGGCGCCCATGCGGGCACAGCGCATCAGGGCGGCGGGGCCGGGCAGGTTGAGGGCAAGGCTGAGGACGCGGGCGTTGCGCAGGGGCTGGGGCAGGGCGGTGGTCATGGGCTCTGGGTTGTCTCGGTGTTGTGGTTTTGGACGGAAGGTGTGGCGCCGGAACTTCACTGGGCGCGCGGGCTCACTCCCTGCGTTATACATAATTTGTTACGCTCCCTGACCCATGCAACGCAGAACCTCTTTGGCCGCCCTCACGGGCCTGGCCGCCTTTCCGGGAGCTTTCATGACCACGTCCCTGAGCAGCGCCGCCACGGCATCGGCATTGCAGGCGCTCAAGCCCTCGCCCCGCATGCCCGTGCTGTTTGTGGGCCACGGCAGCCCCATGAACGCCATCGAGGACAACGCCTGGCGCCGCAGCTGGCAGGCCATGGGCGCGGAGCTGATGGCGCGCGCGGTGCAGCCGCAGCTTATCCTGTGTGTGTCGGCCCATTGGCTCACACGCGGCGGCTGGCAGCTCACCGGCATGGCTAACCCCAAAACCATCCACGACTTTGGCGGCTTCCCCCAGGCGCTGTTTGACCAGCAGTACCCTGTGCCGGGCGCCCCGGCCGTGGCGCGCAGCCTGGCCAAGGAGCTGAAATCTCCCGCCACCGGTGCCGCATTGGGGGTGGATGAGGGTGAGTGGGGCCTGGACCACGGCACCTGGTCGGTGCTCAAGCCCATGTTCCCCCAGGCGCGCATCCCGGTGATGCAGCTGAGCATGGACTACAGCCGCGCCCCGGCCGAGCACTATGCGCTGGGCCAGCAGCTCAAGGCCCTGCGCGAGCGCGGCGTGCTGATTGTGGGCAGCGGCAACATTGTGCACAACCTGCGCCTCACCCGCCGGGGCACGGCGGCCAACGAGGCGTATGACTGGGCTGCCGAGTTCGACACCGTAGTGCAGGAGCAGATCAAAAAAGGCCAACTGGGCGCCCTGCAAGACTTCCAGAAGCTGGGTGCCATGGCCCAGCAGGCACACCCCACGTACGAGCACTACCTACCGCTGCTGTACGCCGCCGGTGCGGTGGAGTCCAGCGAGATGCCGCGCTTTTTCAACACCGGCTACCAGTCGGCGTCGATCTCGATGCGGTCGGTGCTGTGGGGGTGACAGGTTGCATCGATGCCGCTTTGGGTGTTTTGCTCTGATATTGATAGCTGTTAGCGCTTATCCATCAGGCGGAAGAGGCCGAAAAGGCTAGAAATTCTCAGGCCGTGCGCCGGTGGCGGGCAACATCGGCTGGATGGTCAGCCACGGCCAGCGCTCCCGGTAACTGTCTGCCTTGGCCTGGAACAGCGGCAGGTGGGGGCAGGCCGGGTTGGGGCGCATCAGCCCGGCATACAGCTCCGCGAGGCCGTAGGGAGCGTACAGCAACGGTGGGGTTTGTATTGTGTTGCCAGGTTGCAAACCCACGCAGGTGCAGGGCACCAGAAAACGCTCGATCCCGTGGCGGGCCGATTGCAGTGGCGCATACGGGTAGCCAAACCAGCGCTCGTACCAGAGGTGCACGCGCGCCTGGTTCTTGGCTTCCACGGTGATGGGCAGGTCGGCGAAGAGAGTGGAGACGCGGGCTTGCACCTGCTGCTCCGCCGATTCGGACAAGTCGTCGCCGTCGAAGTAGAACAGGTCGTAGTCCTTGATGTGCGCCGTGGGCCCCAGGCCGGAGCGCAGGTTCCATACCGTCTGGAACAGGCAGCCTGCGACCAGCCACGCATCGGGCAGGCCCAGAAACGGCAAACGCTCCAGAAGGACCGCGTTGTGCGGGTTCTGGAGCGTTTCGCTCACAAAGCGGCGCGCGAGCGCCGCTTTGTCATCCTGCTCAGACGACCTTTGCAATGGCTTGGCAGACGTAGTCGATGTTCTTGCTGTTCAAGGCCGCGACGCACATGCGGCCGGTATCGGTGCCGTACACGCCGAACTCATTGCGCAGGCGCACCATCTGGTCCTTGGACAGGCCGGAGTAGCTGAACATGCCGATCTGGGTGGTGATGAAGCTCATGTCCTGCTTCACACCAGCGGCCTTCAGGCCATCGACCAGCTTCTGGCGCATGGCCTTGATGCGCACGCGCATTTCGGCCAGTTCTTGTTCCCACATCGCACGCAGCTCGGGGTTGTTCAGCACGGCGGCCACCACTGCGCCACCGTGGATGGGTGGGTTGGAGTAGTTGGTGCGGATCACGATCTTGAGCTGGCTCAGCACGCGGCTGGCTTCTTCCTTGTCGGCGCACAGCACCGACAGGCCGCCGACGCGCTCGCCGTACAGGCTGAAGCTCTTGGAGAACGAGGTGGAGACGAAGAAGTTCAGGCCAGCGGCCACAAACTTGCCGATCACAGCGCCGTCTTCGGCGATGCCGTGGCCGAAGCCCTGGTAGGCCATGTCCAGGAAAGGGGTCAGGCCCTTGGCTTTGACGGCGGCGATGACCTGGTCCCACTGGGCGGCGGTGATGTCGTAGCCGGTGGGGTTGTGGCAGCAGGCGTGCAGCACAACGATGGTGCCGGGGGCCGCAGCGTTCAGGCTGGCCAGGAAGCCTTCGAAGTTCACGCCGCGCTTTTCGGCGTCGTAGTACGCGTAGGTATCGACTTCAAAACCGGCGTTGGTGAACAGCGCGCGGTGGTTTTCCCAGCTGGGGTCGGAGATCAGTACCTTGGCACTGGGGCTGACCTTCTTCAGGAAGTCAGCACCGATCTTCAGGCCGCCGGTGCCGCCGATGGCTTGCACGGTGGCCACGCGGCCGGACGTCACGGGTTCGCTGTCGGCACCGAACACCAGGCTCTTGACGGCGTTGTCATAAGCCACGATGCCGTCGATAGGCAGGTAGCCACGGGCCGTGGGGGTGGACATCATGGTCTTTTCTGCGGCCTGCACACATTGCAGCAGGGGCAGCTTGCCGTTGTCGTCGAAATAAACGCCGACGCCCAGGTTGACCTTGTTGGGGTTGGTGTCGGCGTTGAATTGCTCGTTGAGGCCCAGGATGGGGTCGCGGGGGGCCATTTCGACGGCGGTGAACAGAGACATGAAAATCCTTGAAAGGTTGTCAGTAGCGAAGAATCCGGGCGTGGTGTACTGTGCCGGGTTCCGCCGATTTTAGCGGCCCGTCTGCCCGACCCGTTGACCACGTCCCATGCCAGATATCACCGAAGTCATAACTGAAAAGCAAGACGGCGAGTTCGTCCATTTCCCCGACTCTCCCTTTGAGCTGTTCCAGCCGTACCCGCCTGCAGGCGACCAGCCCGAGGCCATTGCCAAGCTGGTGGAGGGCCTCAATGACGGGGAGACTTTTCAGACCCTGCTGGGTGTGACGGGCTCGGGCAAGACCTTCACCATGGCCAACGTGATCGCGCGCATGGGCCGCCCGGCCATCATCTTTGCGCCCAACAAGACGCTGGCAGCGCAGCTCTACAGCGAGTTTCGCGAGTTCTTCCCCAAGAACGCCGTGGAGTATTTCGTGAGCTATTACGACTACTACCAGCCCGAGGCGTATGTGCCACAGCGCGACCTGTTCATCGAGAAGGACAGCGCCATCAACGAGCACATCGAGCAGATGCGGCTCTCGTGCACCAAGAGCCTGATGGAGCGCAAGGACGTGGTGATTGTGGCCACGGTGTCGGCCATCTATGGCATTGGCGAGCCCGAGAGCTACCACCGCATGGTGATGACGCTGCGCGTGGGCGACAAGCTGGGGCAGCGCGACGTGATTGCCCAGCTGATCCGCATGCAGTACCAGCGCAACGAGGCGGACTTTTCGCGCGGCAAGTTCCGCGTGCGGGGCGACACGATTGACGTGTTTCCGGCCGAGCATTCCGAGCTGGCGATCCGCATCGAGCTGTTCGACGACGAGGTGGAAAGCCTGCAGCTGTTCGACCCGCTCACGGGGCGCGTCAAGCAGAAGATCCCGCGCTTCACTGTCTACCCCAGCAGCCACTACGTCACCCCGCGCGACAAGGTGCTGGCGGCGGTGGAGACCATCAAGATCGAGCTGGCCGAACGCCTGCAGCAGTTGGTGGCCGACGGCAAGTTGGTGGAGGCCCAGCGCCTGGAGCAGCGCACACGCTTTGACCTGGAGATGCTCAGCGAAGTAGGGCACTGCAAGGGCATCGAGAACTACACCCAGCACCTGTCGGGCGCCGCGCCCGGCGATCCGCCCAGCACGCTGACGGACTACATGCCCCGCGATGCGCTGATGTTCCTGGACGAAAGCCACCAGATGATCGGCCAGCTCAGCGCCATGTACAACGGCGACCGCGCGCGCAAGACCACGCTGGTCGAGTACGGCTTTCGGCTACCCTCGGCGCTGGACAACCGGCCGCTCAAGTTCGAGGAGTTCGAGCAGCGCATGCGGCAGGTGATTTTTGTCACCGCCACGCCGGCGGACTATGAGCGGACCCATTCCGGCCAGATCGTGGACCAGGTGGTGCGCCCCACCGGCCTGGTGGACCCGATCGTGGAGGTGCGCCCCGCCACCCACCAGGTGGACGATGTGCTGCAGGAGATCCGCATCCGGGTGGAGAAAGAGGAGCGTGTGCTTATCACCACGCTGACCAAGCGCATGGCCGAGCAGCTGACCGACTACCTCACCGACAACGGCGTGAAGGTGCGCTACCTGCACAGCGATGTGGACACCGTGGAGCGCGTGGAAATCATCCGCGACCTGCGTCTGGGCGCGTTTGATGTGCTGGTGGGCATCAACCTGCTGCGCGAGGGGCTGGACATCCCCGAGGTGTCGCTGGTGGCGATCCTGGATGCCGACAAGGAAGGCTTCCTGCGCGCCGAGCGCAGCCTGATCCAGACCATTGGCCGTGCGGCGCGTAACCTTAATGGCAAGGCCATCCTGTACGCCGACCGCATCACTGAGTCCATGAAAAAAGCCATGGGCGAGACGGAACGCCGCCGCATCAAGCAGATTGCACACAACGAGGAACACGGGATCACACCGCGCAGCATTGTCAAGCGGGTAAGAGACCTGATTGACGGGGTCTACAGCGAAAAAGCGGGCAAGGACGCCGAGCGGCTGGAGCAGGAAGCCCTGCAGCGCGCGAAGGTGGAGGACATGTCCGAGAAGGATGTGGCGCGCGAGATCAAGCGGCTGGAAAAGCTCATGCTGGAGCATGCACGCAACCTGGAGTTCGAGCAGGCCGCACGGGTGCGCGACCAGCTGACAAGGCTCAAAGACCAGGCGTTTGGCGCACACGGAGGCGACTCGGTGGCCTTGTGATCGGGGTGGTGAAAGGCCAAAAAATACAATCCAGACCAAATTGCGACCTGTTGGTTTTTTATCCCGACAAATTCAATAGGGATTTGTGTTATACTTGCACAAAACACTCAAGAACAAAGCCCAACGATGAAGGGCTCCGCGCAGACCGCTGTGTGGAGTAAGGGGCGGAGACGGTGCCCGTGCTGACCACTAGCCAGCGCAGGCAGTTTCTTTAACGAACGAGCCTCAGCACAAGGAGCTTGCAATGCGTCTCACCACCAAAGGCCGTTTTGCGGTCACTGCCATGATTGACCTGGCACTGCGTCAGAACAACGGCCCCGTCACCTTGGCTGCGATCAGCCAGCGCCAGCAGATTTCGCTGTCCTACCTCGAACAGCTTTTTGGCAAGCTGCGCCGCCATGAACTGGTGGAATCCACCCGTGGCCCCGGCGGCGGCTACACCCTGGCCCGCAAGGCAGGCGACATCACGGTGGCCGACATCATTGTGTCGGTGGACGAGCCGATTGACGCCACGCAGTGCGGTGGCAAGGAAAACTGCCTGGGCGAAGCCGGCCGCTGCATGACGCACGAGCTGTGGGCCTCGCTCAACCAGCGCATGGTGGAGTTCCTCGACTCCGTGACCCTGCAAAAACTCGTGGACGAACAACTCGCCAAGGGCGTACAGATCGAAGACAAACCCGTGGTGCGCCGCGCGATCTCGACGACACCCGTGGTCAAGCCCATTCGCGTCAACGCCCCTAATTCGGTGTTTGCGCTGGGCAACGTTTTCGCGAAATCCTGACACCCGCAGAGCCCGCGCCGACCCTTGGGGTCGGCACCGCCCTGAACGCGATTTTCTGAACATCGACCTTTTTCTCGTAAATCTGCCAGCCAGACACCCTTACTGAGCCAGCCATGGACATGACCCCGCACTTCCCCATCTATCTCGACTATGGCGCCACGACCCCGGTGGACCCCCGTGTGGTGGACGCCATGATCCCGTGGCTGCGTGAGCATTTCGGCAACGCGGCATCGCGCAGCCATGCCTGGGGCTGGGAGGCCGAAGAGGCCATCGAGAAGGCGCGTGTTCAGGTGGCCGACCTGATCGGTGCAGACCCTCGCGAAATCGTCTGGACCAGTGGCGCCACCGAGTCCATCAACCTCGCCCTGAAGGGCGCTGCCCAGTTCTACAAAGGCAAGGGCAAGCACCTCATCACCCTCAAGACCGAGCACAAGGCCGTGCTGGACACCATGCGCGAGCTGGAGCGCCAGGGTTTTGAAGCCACCTACCTCGATGTGCAGGAAGACGGTCTGGTCAACATGGATGCGCTCAAGGCGGCCATCCGCCCCGACACCATCCTGGTGAGCATCCTGTTCGTGAACAACGAAATCGGCGTGATCCAGGACATCCCCGCCATCGGCGCGCTGTGCCGAGAAAAGGGCATCCTGCTGCACGTGGATGCCGCTCAGGCCACGGGCCGCATTGCCATCGACATGGCCACCTTGCCCGTCGATCTGATGAGCATGACGGCCCACAAGACCTATGGCCCCAAGGGCGTGGGTGCGCTGTATGTGCGCCGCAAGCCCCGCGTGCGCCTGGAAGCGCAGATGCACGGTGGTGGCCACGAGCGCGGCATGCGCTCGGGCACCTTGCCCACGCACCAGATCGTGGGCATGGGCGAGGCCTTCCGCATCGCCAAGGAAGAAATGCCCGAATCCAACGCCAAGGCCCACGCGCTGCAGCAACGGCTTCTGGACGGTTTGAAGGACATCGAACAGGTGTTCATCAACGGCAGCATGGAGCGCCGCGTGCCACAAAACCTGAACATGAGCTTCAACTACGTCGAAGGCGAGTCGCTCATCATGGGCATCAAGGGCTTGGCGGTGTCGTCGGGTTCAGCCTGCACCTCGGCCAGCCTGGAGCCCAGCTATGTGCTGCGCGCCCTGGGCCGCAGCGATGAGCTGGCCCACAGCAGCCTGCGCATGACCATCGGCCGTTTCACGACCGAGGAAGAGATCGACTACGCGATCTCCACCATCCGCGAGAACGTGGCCCGCCTGCGCGAACTGAGCCCGCTGTGGGAGATGTACAAGGACGGCATCGACATCAGCACCATCCAGTGGGCTGCGCACTGAATCCCCGAAGATTTTTGAAGCATTGAAGAGGTACACATCATGGCTTACTCAGAAAAAGTGGTTGACCATTACGAAAACCCCCGCAACGTGGGTTCCTTCGACAAGGGTGACGATTCGGTGGGCACCGGCATGGTGGGCGCGCCCGCCTGCGGCGACGTGATGAAGCTGCAGATCAAGGTGAACCCCGCGACCGGCGTGATCGAAGACGCGCGTTTCAAGACCTACGGCTGCGGTTCGGCCATTGCCTCGTCATCGCTCGTGACCGAGTGGGTCAAGGGCAAGACGCTGGACGAAGCGGCAGCGCTCAAGAACAGCGAAATCGCCGAAGAACTGGCCCTGCCGCCCGTGAAGGTGCACTGCTCCATCCTGGCCGAAGACGCCATCAAGGCGGCCGTGCTGGACTACAAGACCAAGCACGCAGCCACTGCCGCCACCGCAGCCTGATCCACCGAGAGCGATATGGCCATCACGCTGACAGAAGCCGCTGCACGGCACGTCAACCGCTATCTTGCCCGCCGAGGCAAGGGCCTGGGCGTGCGCCTGGGGGTCAAGACGACCGGCTGCTCGGGGCTTGCCTACAAGCTGGAGTATGTGGACGACAGCGAGCCTGAGGACATCGTGTTTGAAAACCACGGCGTCAAGGTGCTCATCGACCCCAAAAGCCTGGCCTACATCGATGGCACCGAGCTGGACTTTGTGCGCGAGGGCCTGAACGAAGGCTTCAAGTTCAACAACCCCAACGAGCGTGACCGCTGCGGTTGTGGGGAGAGCTTCCGCGTCTGAGAAGGTGTGAACGCTCGCCAGCCCGCTGCGCTGCACCGTGAAACCGCCAACGCGCTTTGTGCTGGCGGTTTTTTCTTGCACTTTTTGCCTCGCCCCTTTCGCGCATGAACCTGCAATCCGACGACTTTGAACTGTTTGGCCTTGAGCGCCGTTTTGCGCAGGAGCGCAGCGCCATCGACGCGCGCTGGAAAGAGCTGCAGCGCGAAGCCCACCCCGACAAGTTTGCGGCGCAGGGCGCGGCCGCGCAGCGCGTGGCCATGCAATGGTCGGTGCGCATCAACGAGGCCTACCAGCGCCTGAAGGACCCGATGCGCCGCGCGGCCTATCTGTGCGAGCTGCACGGCGCGCCCATCAACGCCGAAGACAACACGGCCATGCCAGCGGCCTTCCTCATGCAGCAGATGGAGTGGCGCGAGGCGCTGGAAGAGGCCCGTGCCGAGAGCGAATTCGATGCGCTGGATGACGGTGTCAGCCAGGCCCGCCGTGACGCGCTGGCGCATTGCGGGCAGCTCATCGACCAGCAGCAGGACTACGCGGGCGCAGCCCGCCAGGTCAGAGCCCTCATGTTCATTGCGCGATTTGCCGACGACATTGAACGTCGCCGAGAGCAACTGGGACAATAGAGCGGTTTTGCTTTCCCCTGGGCCTCTGTTTGCGTGACGGCAGGCCCCACCACGTTGAGACCCGAAATTTCATGGCGCTTCTGCAGATTTCCGAACCCGGCCAGTCCCCCGACCCACACCAGCGGCGCATTGCCGTAGGCATCGACCTGGGCACCACCCACTCTCTGGTGGCCGCCGTGCGCAATGGTGTGTCCGAATGCCTGCCCGACGCGCAGGGCAGGGTGCTGTTGCCCTCGGTGGTGCGGTACCTGGAGAACGGCGGGCGCCAGATCGGGTACGACGCCGTGGCCGCCCAGGCCCAGGACGCACGCAATACCGTCGCCTCGGCCAAGCGCTTCATGGGCCGGGGCCTGAAAGACGTGGCGGACGCGGGCAAGCTGCCCTATGACTTTGTTACCGCCAGCGACGCGGGTGCAGGGGGCATGGTCAGCCTGGCGACGGTGGACGGCAACAAGTCGCCCGTTGAAGTCAGTGCCGAGATCCTGGCCACGCTGCGCTACCGCGCCGAAGACACCTTCAACGACGATCTGTATGGCGCGGTCATCACCGTCCCTGCCTACTTCGACGACGCCCAGCGCCAGGCCACCAAGGATGCGGCCAAGCTCGCGGGCATCCACCTGCTGCGCCTGATCAACGAGCCCACGGCGGCAGCGATTGCCTATGGCCTGGACAACGCCAGCGAAGGTGTCTACGCCGTGTACGACCTCGGGGGCGGCACCTTTGACATCTCCATCCTGCGCCTCACGCAGGGCGTGTTCGAGGTGATTGCCACGGGTGGCGATTCGGCGCTGGGGGGCGACGACTACGACGCCGCACTGGCCGACTGGGTGCTGCAGCAACTGGGGCTGGAGGCCGTCACCGCTGCCGACAAATCGGCCGTGCGCATGGCGGCCCGCGCATGCAAGGAAGCATTGACTACTACTGATTTGGTAGCTTTCAAGGCAATACTGTCGCGCGGTGAGGCCCATTTTGACGTTAAAAAATCAGACTTTGAAGCCGTGACCGCCGCGCTGACGGCGCGCTCCATGGCCGCCGTGCGCCGCGCGCTGCGCGACGCCCACCTCGCGCGTGATGAAGTGCAGGGCGTGGTGATGGTGGGCGGCTCCACCCGCATGCCCCAGGTGCAACGCGCGGTGGCCGAATTTTTTGGCAAAGAGCCGTTGACCAACCTGAACCCTGACGAAGTGGTGGCCCTGGGGGCCGCCATCCAGGCCAACCAGCTCGCGGGCAACAACACGGCGGGCGACCTGCTGCTGCTGGATGTGATCCCGCTGTCGCTGGGCATCGAAACCATGGGGGGCCTGGTCGAGCGCATCGTGGCGCGCAACGAGACCATTCCCACCGCTAAGGCGCAGGATTTCACCACCTACAAGGATGGGCAAACGGCGCTCGCGGTGCATGTGGTGCAGGGCGAGCGCGACCTGGTGCAGGACTGCCGCAGCCTTGCGCGTTTTGAGCTGCGTGGCATTCCGCCCATGGCCGCAGGGGCTGCGCGCATCCGCGTGACCTTCACCGTCGATGCCGATGGCCTGCTGAGCGTGAGCGCCAAGGAGCAGGGCAGTGGCGTGGAGGCGCGCATCGACGTGAAACCGTCGTATGGGCTGTCGGATGAGCAGATCGCGCGCATGCTGCAGGACGGCTTTGCCACGGCCGCGCAGGACATGAAGGCCCGCGCCGTGGTCGAGGCCCGTGTGGACGCCGACCGCATGCTGCTCGCCACCCAGAGCGCGCTGGATGCCGATGGCGATGTGCTGAGCCCGCAAGAGCGCGCCACCATCGATGCCCTGATGGTGGCCCTGCGCCACCAGCGCGATGCTGACGATGCGGCCGTCATCGAAGCCGCTACCGACGCCCTGGCCAAGGGCACCGAAGCCTTTGCGGCCCAGCGCATGAACCGGGGCATCCAGCAGGCGCTGGCCGGCAAGAACGTGCAGGCCCTCTGATACCGCCGAGCGCACCTCTCCGAACAAGAAAAAAGACCACCCCATGCCCGTCATCAAGATCCTTCCTCACCCTGAATACTGCCCCGCAGGCACCGAAATCACGGCCCCCGCAGGCACGTCGATCTGCGAGGCGCTGCTGGACAACCACATCAACATCGAGCACGCCTGCGACATGAGCTGCGCCTGCACCACCTGCCACGTGATCGTGCGCCAGGGGCTGAATTCGCTGAACGAGGCCGAGGAAGAGGAAGAAGACCTGCTGGACCGCGCCTGGGGCCTGGAGCCGCAGTCGCGCCTGTCGTGCCAGGCCATCCTGGCGCAAACCGACGTGACCGTGGAAATCCCCAAGTACACGATCAACCACGCCAAGGAAAACCATTGAAATGACACGGCAGATCGTTCTCGACACCGAAACCACCGGCCTGTCGGCCGAGGGGGGCGACCGCATCATCGAGCTGGGCTGTGTGGAGCTGCTCAACCGCAAGCTCACCGGCAACAACCTGCACCTGTACTTCAACCCGGGCCGCGACAGCCATGAAGACGCGCTGAAGGTGCACGGCATCAGCAACGAGTTCCTGAAGGACAAGCCCAAGTTTGTCGAGGTGGTGGACGACATCCTGCAGTACCTGCAGGGTGCCGAGATCATCATCCACAACGCGGCGTTCGACGTGGGCTTTCTGAACAAGGAGCTGGAGCTGGTGGGCCGCCCCGCGTTCCGCACCTACGTGGAGAGCGTGACCGACACGCTGGCCATGGCCAAGGAGATGTACCCGGGCAAGCGCAATTCGCTCGACGCCCTGTGCGACCGCCTGGGCGTGGACAACTCGGGCCGCACGCTGCACGGCGCCTTGCTGGATGCCGAGCTGCTGGCCGATGTCTACATCAACCTCACGCGCGGGCAGGACGCACTGCTCATGGCCGACGATGCCCAGGAGGGTGCCGACGGCGTGAAGGTCGCTGCCATCGATTTGCGTGGCCTGGTGCTGCCGGTGCTGCGCGCCAGCGAGCAGGAGCAGACGGCGCATGCCGAGGTGCTCACGCAGATCGACAAGGCCAGCGGAGGCAAAACAATTTGGCGAACTTCTCAGCAGGCCTGAAAAGCTGTGCCATAATCTAAGGCTTGTCACAGCGACACGGGTGATTAGCTCAGCGGTAGAGCACTGCCTTCACACGGCAGGGGTCACATGTTCGATCCATGTATCACCTACCACGCTTTTGACAGACTTTCGCGCTACGGCCTTGCTTCAAGGCGGGTGCGACGGGTGATTAGCTCAGCGGTAGAGCACTGCCTTCACACGGCAGGGGTCACATGTTCGATCCATGTATCACCCACCAACACCAAACCCCTGCAGATTTCTGATCCGCAGGGGTTTTTTCTTGCCTGCGGGCATGCGGGTGCCACTTGGCTGGCGCGCCTTGCCAAGCCGCTACAGTGGTGGGCTTGACGGATTGCAGCGGCGCGTGCCCGCTGCGCTTTTCCCCACTGCTTGCTGGCGCCAACCCCATGATCACTTTCCACAATCCCCTGCACCAGGGGCATGCTCCCGTCCATGAATTCTTCCGGGGCGAGCGGGTGCCCTGTTTCGAGAAACCCGCGCGGGTGGACTATGTGGAAGAGGCCCTGCGCGCGCGCGGCCACGGCATGGTGGCACCGGATGTGGACAGCAGCCCCGTGCTGGCCCAGGTGCATGCACCGCGCTACCTCGCCTTTTTGCAGACCGCCTGGCAGCAGTGGCTGGCGCTGGACCCTGTTGCCAATGCAACGATTCAGCCATTTCCCTCCGTCTGGCCAGTGCGCACGCTGCGCAGCGATGTCGAGCCAGACAACTTTGTGGCCCGGCTGGGGCTGTATTCCATGGACAACGGCACGCCCATGGCTGTAGGCACCTGGGCGGCGGCCAAGGCCGGTGCCGATGGCGCTGCGAGCGCGGCCGCGCGCGTGGCGCAGGGCGCCCGCGCCGCCTTTTGCTGCACGCGGCCGCCCGGCCACCACGCGGGCCCCGACTTCATGGGCGGCTACTGCTTCTTGAACAACGCCGCCGTGGCAGCGCAGGCATTGCGCAACCAGGGCGCCCGGCGCGTGGCCTTGCTGGATGTGGACTACCACCATGGCAACGGCACGCAGAGCATCTTCTACGCCCGCGACGATGTGCTTTTCGTCAGCCTCCATGGCGACCCGCGCACGGAATACCCGTTCTACCTGGGGCATGCGGACGAAGTGGGGGAGGCCAAGGGGACGGGCTACAACCTGAACCTGCCGCTGCCTGCAGGCACCAGCGCTGCCACCTGGTTCGACGCCCTGGAGCAGGCCTGTACCCGCATCGCAGGCTACCAGGCCGATGCGCTGGTGATCTCGCTGGGCCTCGATGCCTTCGAGGGTGACCCGATCTCCCGCTTCGCGCTGGCATCCGCTGACTTCACCCGTCTGGGCGGGCGCCTGGCCCGCCTGGGGCTGCCCACCATGTTTGTGCTGGAGGGCGGGTATGCCGCCGCTGAGCTGGGGACCAACGCCGTCAATGTGCTGGATGGCTTTGAGCAGGCATAGCACCCGCTTGGGCAAGGGAAGGCGGCCTGTTGTGAAAGGGATGAACGAATGACCGATGCGGTGGATTGTGTGGTGGTGGGCGCCGGTGTGGTGGGCCTGGCCGTGGCCCGTGCGCTGGCCTTGCAGGGGCGTGAGGTGATGGTGCTGGAGGCGGCCGATGCCATTGGCACGGGCATCAGTTCGCGCAACAGCGAGGTCATCCATGCCGGGCTGTACTACCCCACCGGTTCGATCAAAGCCCAGCTGTGTGTGCGGGGCAAGGAGCTGCTCTACGCCTATTGCGCCGAACGCGGGGTGCCGCACCGGCGCTGCGGCAAGCTGCTGGTGGCCACCTCGGCCGCGCAGCTGGCCAGCGTGGAGTCGATCCAGGCGCGTGCGCAGGCCAATGGCGTGCTCGACCTGCAGTGGCTCAGCCGTGACGAGGCCCTGGCGCTGGAGCCCGCGCTGGAATGTGTGGGCGCGTTGTATTCACCCAGCACGGGCATCGTGGACAGCCACGCGCTGATGCTGGCCTTGCAGGGCGATCTGGAGAACGCGGGGGGACTTGTGGCAGTTAATTCGCCTCTTGCGCGCGCCCATATTGCGGAAGGTGCTATTAATTTGGAAGCATCTGACGGCACGCGCCTGCAGGCCCGCACGGTGGTGAACGCGGCGGGCCTGTACGCACCGGCCCTGGCTGCCCGTTTTGTGGGGCTGGACCCTGCGCATGTGCCCACGGCCCACTTTGCCAAGGGCAGCTATTTCACGCTGACCGGCAAAGCTCCCTTCAGCCACCTGATCTACCCGGTGCCCGAGGCCGCAGGGCTGGGCGTGCACCTCACACTCGACCTGGGCGGCCAGGCCAAGTTCGGGCCGGATGTGCAGTGGGTCACATCGGCCGACGACCTGCTGGTGGATCCGGCGCGGGGCGATGCCTTCTATGCCGAGGTGCGCAAGTACTGGCCCGGTCTGCGCGATGGTGCGCTGGCCCCGGGGTATGCAGGCATCCGCCCCAAGATCCACGGTGCAAGCCAGCCTGCGGCCGATTTTGTGATCCAGGGGCCTGCGGTCCATGGCGTGCCCGGGCTGGTCAACCTGTTTGGCATCGAGTCGCCCGGTTTGACCAGTTCCCTGGCCATTGCGGAGCATGTGGCCGCGCTGGTTTGAACGTTGATCTGGGGCAAATTCGTTGCAATCGGTAACCTCTTGCGCCCCCGTCCTACGAGGGGTCTCTGGGCGGGTGGCTAAGATGGCCCGAGGTCCCTGTTCTGGGGTTTTCCAAACCGCTTGTTGATTGAAAGAAAGGCTGCTTGTATGACTGCTTCCGACACCACCACCACCCAAGGCGAACTGGAAAAACTGGTTTCCGATCTGCGCGGCCTGCTGGCCAACAAGGACCTGGACACGGTGCCAGAGATCAAGCTGCTGCGCCAGCGCCTGGACGATGGCATGCACAACGTGCGCGAATCTGCGGTGCGTGCCGCACAGGACGCCGCCCGCCAGGCCAAGGATGCAGCCATTGCGGCCGACCGCTATGCCCACGACGAACCCTGGCGTGTGGCAGGCGCTGCACTGGCTGTGGGCGCCCTGGTCGGTTTTCTGCTGGCGCGCCGCTGAGCGCCGCGCCATGCGCACGCTGACCATGGCGGGCCCTGAGGGCCGCCCCGCATGAACTGGCTGTCGCTTCTGGGCCTGGAGGGCCTGGCGGCCCGCTGGCGCGCCAACGTGATCGAAGGGGCCATTGCGGTGGAAGACCGCGTGGACCTGGCCCGCCTGGAGTGGTCCGATCTGAAGCAGCGGTTTCAGCAACTGCTGGTGCTGACCATTGTGGTCACCGGGCTCACGGTGGTGGCGCTGATCATGCTGTCGATCGCCGTGCTGGTGCACTTCTGGGACACGCCGCAGCGCACCTTGGTCGCCTGGCTGGTGGCGGGCGTCTGGACGCTGGGGTGGGTGGCCGCCCTGGTGGCGCTGGTGTCGGTGGCTCAGCGTGCAGGCAATGGTTTTGCATTGACGCGCCGCGAACTGGCCCAGGATTGGCGCGACATCAAGGAGCGCCTGTGAGTACCCCGTCTACCTCTTCCCGGCCCGTCGTGCCGGAGCCCACCCGATCTGTGCTGCCCGCGCCTACGGCCCAGCAACAGCGTATTCTGGACCGCATTGCCTTGCAGCGCGAACGGCTGCGTACGCGTCGTGCCGCGCGGGCGCAGGCGCAGGCCTTGGCGGACAGCCAGCCTGCCGCCGCAGGGGGCACTGAGGACTCGCTGGCGTTGCGCGCCGCAGGCTTTGCCCGCGAGCACCCCATGGCTGTGGCAGCCATCGCGGGTGTGGCCGTGGTGGCCGGACCACGGCGGTTGATCCGCTGGGCGGGCATCCTGCTGCCCATGCTGCTGCGCCTGCGGCGATAAGCACCCGGCTGTGCCGGGCCTTCCCATGAAAAGAGCCACTGCACAGTGGCTCTTTTTTTGAGTCAAGAGAAAAGCAAATCCCTTGGGCCGGTCTTAGCCCATGGCCTTGATGGCCTTGGCCGCCTTGACGACCAATGCGGGCCCTTCGTAAATGAGTCCGGTGTAGATCTGCACCACGTCCGCGCCCGCGCGGACCTTGCTCACCGCGTCTTCTGCGCTCATCACGCCGCCCACACCAATGATGGGAAAACGGCTGCCCAGGGCGGCACGCAGTTGCCGGATGACCTGGTTGCTGGCCTCCAGCACTGGCGCGCCGCTGAGCCCGCCGGTCTCTTCGCTGTGGCGCATGCCTTGCACGGCCGCACGGCTGATGGTGGTGTTGGTGGCGATCACGCCGTCCATGCCGTGGCGCTGCAGCGTGGCAGCAATCACCGCCACCTGGGCTTCATCCAGGTCGGGGGCAATCTTCACGAACACGGGCACGCGCTTGGCGTGCCGGGTAGCCAGGGCTTCGCGGCGCTCGGCGATGGCGGAGAGCAGGGCGTCCAGCGCCGCGTCGCTTTGCAGGGCACGCAGGTTTTGCGTGTTGGGCGAGCTGATATTGACCGTCACATAATCCGCATGCGGGTACACGCCCTCCAGGCAGGTGAGATAGTCGCTGGTGGCGTTCTCGATGGGGGTGGTGGCGTTCTTGCCGATGTTCAGGCCCAGCAGCATGGGGTTGCGGCGGTTTTGCTTGCGAAACTGCGCCTGCTGCACGTTGCGCAGAAAGGCTTCCAGCCCTTCGTTGTTGAAGCCCAGGCGGTTGATGAGGGCGCGGGCCTCAGGCAGGCGGAACATGCGCGGCTTGGGGTTGCCGGGCTGGGCCCTGGGGGTGACGGTGCCCACCTCCACAAACCCAAACCCCATGGCGCCCAGTGCGTCGATGCAGCGTGCGTTCTTGTCCAACCCCGCCGCCATGCCCACCCGGTTGGGAAAGGTCAGGCCCGCCAGCGCGACGGGATCATGGATCGTTTCATTGCACCAGGCCCACTGCAGCGGCGTGCGCTGCCCGCGTGCCAGCATGTCCATGGTGAGTTCGTGGGCGGCTTCGGCGTCCATGCCAAAGAGAAAGGGGCGGGTGAGGGCGTAGGGGATCAGGGACATGGGGGGATAATTCAGGATTACCCCCGATTTTCTCCCATGACGACGATGAATCCCCTGACCCAAGACGAACTCAAGACCCTGGTTGGCCAAGCCGCGCTGCAGTATGTGGTGCCCGGCGAGATTGTGGGGGTGGGCACAGGCTCCACGGTCAACAAGTTCATCGACGCGCTGGCGGGTATGAAGGACCAGATCAAAGGTGCGGTGTCCAGCTCCGTAGCAAGCACCGAGCGCCTGAAGGCGCTGGGCATTGCGGTGTTCGATGCCAACGAGGTGGCGGCGCTCTCCGTCTACATCGACGGCGCCGACGAGATCGACGGCCAGGGCCACATGGTCAAGGGCGGCGGTGCGGCGCTGACGCGCGAGAAGATCGTGGCCGCCCTGGCCGCGCGGTTTGTCTGTATCGCCGATGAGTCCAAGCTCGTCCAGGCGCTGGGGCAGTTCCCCCTGCCCGTCGAAGTGATTCCCATGGCAGCCAATCACATTGCGCGCCGTTTCCAAGCCATGGGCGGCCAGGCCAGCCTGCGGCTCAAAGATGGCCA
The DNA here is from genome assembly GCF_001633105.1 of Acidovorax sp. GW101-3H11. Taxonomy (GTDB): domain Bacteria; phylum Pseudomonadota; class Gammaproteobacteria; order Burkholderiales; family Burkholderiaceae_C; genus Acidovorax. Next base: position 353,779 of record NZ_LUKZ01000001.1, on the reverse strand, counting down.
GCCGCTGGTGACCGACAACGGCCAGCACATCCTGGATGTCAAGGGCCTGTCGATCACCGACCCGCTGGCGTTCGAGTCACAAATCAACCAGTGGCCGGGCGTGGTGACCGTGGGGGTGTTCGCCCACCAGAAGGCCACGGTGTGCCTGCTGGGGACGGCCCAGGGGGTCAAGACGCTGGACTATTCCCGCTGAGTTGCCTGCCGACAAACGTTTGTGCGATGGCACAGAAGCGTTATTAAAAAAGAAAGGGGTCCCATGGGACCCCTTCTTTTGGCCGGTGCAGCGGCGTTATGGTGCTCGTCAGAAGCGGATTCCTGCTGGGTTGCTGGGCGTTGGGCCGTCAATAGGGCGTGCCACCGGTGCGGGGCGTACAGGGGCTGCAGCTTTTGGCTTCTCTACCGCAGGAGCCGTTGCAGCCGACTTGACCGCCACCAGTGGAGTCGCTGTGGGCTGTTGGTAGTTGGCCGGCAGTTGTGACTGCTTGGGATAGCCCGCCGCGTCCAGGTACTGCGTCCATTCCGCGTCCGAGAACCCGACCAGCTGCTGGCCACCAATGCTGCCAAAGGGCAGGCTGGCCGATCCGCTCAGGCGCTGCAATGCTGCCGCGTCTTCGCTGGTGGTCACCGTGCGTTCGGTGAACGGCACGCCCCGCGCCACCAAGGCGTTGCGCAGGCCTGTGCAAGGGGCGCAGTCATTGCCGGTGTAAATCGTGACCGGGAACCGCGTGGCGATCTGCCGCAGCTCATAGGGCAGGGTGGCATTGCCACTGGCGGCGGCTGGCGCCGCACCCGTGGTGCGTGCCGCTTGGGCCGGTGCATCGGCGGGAGGGCGGTCGGAGAACGTCACCTTGCCGTCGGGCCCGACGATGCGGTACACGCCTTGCGCCTGGGCACTGGCGCCAGCCAAGGTCATCAGCAACGAGGCCAACAGGGGGGCCAACAAGGGCTTGTGCATGGTTGTTCTCCTTATTCCAGTTCGTTGTGGGCTGCGCCGTGGGGCCTCAAGCTGTCAATTCTTCCGCCATGCCTTGGTGGCGCAACAGGGCGTCCAGGCTGGGTTCACGGCCCCGGAAGGCCTTGAAAGACTCCATGGCGGGGCGGCTGCCGCCCGCTTCCAGAATCGCTTCGCGGTAGCGGCGTCCGGTTTCGGCGCTGGGCAGGCCGTCGCTGCCGGTAGTTTCTTCAAACGCGGCATAGGCATCGGCGCTGAGCACCTCGGCCCACTTGTAGCTGTAGTACCCGGCGGCGTAGCCACCCGCAAAGATGTGGCTGAAGGTGTGGGCCGTGCGGCTGAAAGGTGGCGGCTGCAGCACGGCCACTTCCTGGCGTACCTGGGTCAGCAGCGGCATGAAGTCCTGCGCCGGGTCGTGTTCGGTGTGCAGCAGCATGTCGAACAGCGCAAACTCGATCTGGCGCAGCGTGGCCATGCCGCTCTGGAAGTTCTTGGCAGCGATCATCTTGTCGAACAGGGCGCGGGGCAAGGGTTCGCCCGTAACCACATGGGCGGTCATGTGCTTGAGCACGTCCCATTCCCAGCAGAAGTTCTCCATGAACTGGCTGGGCAGCTCCACGGCGTCCCATTCCACGCCACCAATGCCGGAGACATCGCGCTCGTTCACCTGCGTGAGCATGTGGTGCAGGCCATGGCCGAATTCGTGGAACAGCGTGATCACGTCGTCGTGCGTCAGCAATGGCGGCTTGCCATCCACGCCATCGGCAAAATTGCAGACGAGGTGGGCCACGGGCATCTGCAGCGCGCCGGTGTCCGGGCGCTGCCAGCGGGTGCGCACGTCGTCCATCCAGGCGCCGCCGCGTTTGCCGGTGCGCGCGGGCTGGTCCAGGTAGAACTGACCGACCAACTGGCCGTTGCGCTCGATGCGGTAGAACTCAACCGCCGGGTGCCATGTGGGGGCAGAGTCGCGGCGGATTGACACTTCGAACAGTGTCTCGATGATCTTGAACAGCCCCGCCAGCACCTTGGGCGCGGTGAAGTACTCCTTGAGTTCCTGCTCGCTGAAGGCGTAGCGGGCTTCCTTGAGCTTTTCGGAGATGTAGGGCCAGTCCCAGGCCTGCGGATCGGCCAGGCCCAGGTGCTCGGCGGCAAAGGCACGCAGGTCGGCAACGTCTTTTTCGGCGTAGGGGCGGGCGCGGCGGGCCAGGTCGCGCAGGAAGCGGATGACCTCGGCAGGCGACTGTGCCATCTTGGGCACCACGGACACTTCGCCGAAGTTGGCGTAGCCCAGCAACTGGGCCTCTTCGCGGCGCAGCGCCAGGATCTCGCCGATGAGTGCGGAGTTGTCGAATTTGCGGCCGTCACCTTCGGCCTGCTCGGAAGCGCGGGTGACATAGGCGCGGTAGAGCTTGGCGCGCAGGTCGCTGCGCGCGGCAAACTGCATCACCGGCAGGTAGCAGGGCATCTTGAGCGTGAGCTTGTAACCCGGCTTGCCCTCGGCCTGCGCCGCAGCCAGGGCGGCCTGCTGCACGTCAGGCGGGATGCCCTCCAGCTCTTCGGCCGTGGCGTAGTAGGCGTAGGCGTCGGTCGCATCCAGCGCGTTTTCGCTGAACTTCTGGCTCAGCTCGGCCTGGCGTTCCTGGATCTGGGCGAAGCGCTCCTTGGCGGCACCGGTCAGTTCGGCACCACTGAGCACGAAATTGCGCACGGCATTCGAATGGGCCTGGCGCTGTTCGGGCGTGAGGGTGGCTGGGTCGATGGCCTTGTACTTGGCATACAGGCGTTCATCGGCGCCCAGGCGGGTCCAGAACTCGGTGACACGGGGCAGGGCGGCGTTGTAGGCGGCCCGCAGCTCGGGCGTGTCGGCCACGCTGTTGAGGTGGCTCACGGCGCCCCAGGAGCGCCCCAACTGCTCGGTGGCCACATCCAGCACCTTGGCAATAGCATCCCAGCGGGCCGGAAAGTCCGGGGCGGTGACCGTCTCCAGCGCCTGGTTGGCGCGCTCCAGCAGCACATCCATCGCCGGGGCGACGTCCTGCGGCGTGATGCGGTCGAACAGGGGGAGGTCGGAGAAGTCGAGAAGGGCGTTGCTCATGCGAAATTAGATGGCGCCAGGTGGCACAGGTTCAAGTTGCAAAGCGGCCGACGCCGACCTCGGGGGCACTGAGCGGCGGGCTCAGTGCGCAGCGGTGCGCTCGGCGGCTTCGATGGTGTTGACCAGCAGCATGGTAATGGTCATGGGGCCAACCCCGCCAGGCACGGGGGTGATCCAGCCCGCCACTTCCTTGACGCCGTCAAAGTCCACGTCGCCGCAGAGCTTGCCTTCGTCGTTGCGGTTCATGCCCACGTCGATCACCACGGCGCCGGGCTTGACCATGTCGGCGGTCAGCACATTGCGCTTGCCCACGGCGGCCACGATCACATCCGCCTGCAGCGTCTGGGCCTTCAGATCCTGCGTGGCGCTGTGGCAGACGGTGACGGTGGCGTTCTGCCCCAGCAGCATGAGCGCCATGGGCTTGCCCACAATGTTGCTGCGGCCGATGACCACGGCGTGTTTGCCCTTGAGGCTGTAGCCGATGCTCTCCAGCATCTTCATACAGCCGTAAGGCGTGCAGGGCCAGAAGCCGGGCATGCCGGTCATCAGCGCGCCCGCGCTGGCGATGTGGAAACCGTCTACGTCCTTGGCGGGCGAGATGGCTTCAATGACCTTCTGCGCATCGATGTGCTTGGGCAGGGGCAGCTGCACCAGGATGCCGTGGATGGCCGGGTCGTTGTTGAGGGCGTCCACGCGGGCCAGCAGCGCGGCCTCTGTCATGTCGGCGTCGTACTTTTCGAGCACCGAGTGCAGGCCGCTGTCTTCGCAGGCCTTGACCTTGTTGCGCACATAGACCTGGCTGGCCGGGTTGTCGCCCACCAGCACCACGGCCAGCCCGGGCATGACGCCCCGGGTTTTCAGGGCCGCCGCGCGCTGCGCCACATCGGCGCGCAGTTGGCGTGAGAGGGCGTTGCCGTCGATGAGCTGTGCTGTCATATCAAAAATACAAGTCAAAAATGCCGTCTGCGCGCACTGGATAAGCGCAAGAAGCTATTAAAAAGTGAGTAAACCTCAGCCCTTGGGAGCGTTCTGGCCCAGGGCGATCTTGAGCAGGTCGGCCACGGTGTTGGCGTTGAGCTTTTCCATGATGTTGGCGCGGTGCGCCTCTACCGTCTTGATGCTGATGCCCAGGTCGTCAGCGATCTGCTTGTTCAGGCGGCCGGCCACGATGCGTTCGAGCACCTGGGCTTCGCGGCTGGTGAGTTTGGAGAGCAGGGCGTCGCGGCTGGCGGCCTGCTGGTAGCCGGCGAAGCTCTCGCGGGCGTGGTCCAGCATGCGCTCGACCAGGCCGACCAGTTCTTCCTCGTCAAAAGGCTTCTGGATGAAGTCGAGTGCGCCCTTTTTCATGGTGTTCACGGCCATGGGCACGTCGCCGTGGCCGGTGATGAACACGATGGGCAGGGGGGACTTGCGCTCGATCAGGCGGTCCTGCAGCTCCAGGCCGGTCATGCCGCCCATGCGGATGTCCACGATCAGGCAGGCGACTTCGCGCGGGTCGTAGCGGGAGAGGAAGGTCTCAGCCGAATCAAAGCAACGTACGCGGTAGTCCTTGCCTTCCAGCAGCCACTGCAGGGAATCGCGGACGGCTTCGTCGTCGTCTACGACGTAAACAGTGCCTTTTTTCGGGATCAAGCTCATGCAACAGTCCTTGGGTTTTGTACGTTTGCTACAGAATTTGCAGTGCCATCGGCAGGCTTGGCAAGCGGCAGCCAGAAGGAGAACCTGCAGCCGATGACCTCCGGGCCATTGTAGAGGTTCTCCGCCTGCATCCGGCCCTGGTGCGACTCGACGATGCTGCGGCACAGATTGAGGCCCATGCCCATGCCTTCGGCCTTGGTGGAGAAGAAAGCTTCGAACAGCCGTTCGAGCACTTCGGGCGCCAGGCCCTTGCCGGTGTCCTGCACCGAAAACTCCACCACCTGCCGGTCTTCGATCTGCTTGGGCACCACGCGCAGCTCCACGCTGCGGCCTGCGGCGGGGCGGTTGGCGTGCTGGATGGCTTCGGCGCCGTTCTTCATCAGGTTGACCAGCACCTGCTCGATCAGGATGGTGTCGGCCATCACGGGCGGCAGGCGGGCGGCCACGTAGTGGGTCAGGCGCACGTTGTGGCGGCGCAGCTCGATGTCGGCCAGTTCCACGGCCTCGTTCACCATGGAGTGCACGTCGGCCAGTGTCCGGTTGGGCTCGCTCTTTTTCACGAAGGACCGGATGCGCTGGATGATCTGGCCCGCGCGCTGGGCCTGGTGGGCGGTTTTCTGCAGGGCGGTGAGCAGGGCTTCTTCGGTCAGCTGGCCGCTCTGGATGCGCGAGACCATGCCGCTGCAGTAGTTGTTGATGGCAGTGAGCGGCTGGTTGAGCTCGTGCGCCACGCTCGATGCCATCTCGCCCATGGTGATGAGGCGACTTACGGACTGGGCGCGCTCGGCCTGGCGCTCGGCCTGTTCTTCGGCCAGGCGGCGCGGTGTGATGTCGGTAGCAATCACCATCTGCGCGAGGCGGCCGTCCACCCAGTTCAGGTAGCGCGAGCGCACTTCCAGCCATTTGCCCAGGTCGGGCAGGTAGATTTCGGCGTTCTCGGTGCGGGCGCTGGTCAGCGGGTCGGTGGGCAGGCCCATCAGGCCGTCTTCATCGTCCATGCCGCTCTGCTCTTTGCCCGCCACGGGCACCACGCCCGCCTGTGCCACCAGCTGCAGGTGCCCGCCGGTTTGTGAGCCAAACCACTGGCGGTAGAGCTTGTTGGCAAACAGCAGCTCCTCGCTGCCCAGCGGCGCCACAGACACCGAGGCATCCAGCGACTCCAGCACGATGGTGAAGCGCTCGTGCGAGGCAGAGAGCTGCTCGCGGATGCGGTTGGGCTCGGTGATGTCGGTCATCGACGTCATCCAGCCGGTCTGGTGGCCGTGGGCGTCGATCAGCGGCGACACATAGAGGCGCGCGTCAAACAGCGTGCCGCTCTTGCGCTTGACGCGCACCTGGAATCCGCCCGCCATGGTGTTGCCGCGCAGCTCGTCGCGCAGCTTGGCCTGCAGGGTTTCGTGATCGGCCTCTGGCCAGTAGGGAAAGGGCGCTTTCAGGCCGACCAGCTCCTCGGCGCTCCAGCCCGTCATCTGGCAGAAGGCCGCGTTCACATAGCTGATGCGGCCTTCCATATCGAGGGCGCGCATGCCGGTGAGGATGGAGTTCTCCATCGCGCGGCGGAAGTTGGTCTCGGCCACCAGCGCCTCTTGCGCCTGCATGCGGCGCCGGGTGTGGCGCCAGGTGGCAATCAGCATCCAGGCGGTCATCGCACTGAGGGTGCCCACCAGCCAGAACAGGCCGCTGCCCACCACGCCCAGCGACGTGCGGTAGGCCTGGGCGCGCAGCACCAGGCCGTTGCCGACCGGGGAGACGGGGATCTCGTATTCGTTGGCCTTGGGCGTCCAGGGCAGCAGCTGCGTGGCTTTGTTGCGTGGCCCGAGGGGCGTACCGGCCAGCACCTGGTTCTTGCTGTCGAGCAGCGTCACCGCATAGCGCGCCAGCACCTCGGTGGGGGTGCCGTAGCGCAGCAGGCTGTCGATGGAGTATTCGCCCAGCACCACGCCACTGAACTTGCCCTGGTTGTTGAGCGGCACCTGCAGCTGCAGCAGCGGAGTGGCGTCGCCTGAGGTGGCGGCCGGCTGCGCATACACGGGCTGCTGCAGGTCGCGCGCCAGGCCAAAGGTGTCGGCCGTGTCGCCGGGTTTGAGCACTTCGCCCGCAATGCGCAGCTCGCTGCTGGCCAGGGTGGGGGCGGCATGGCTGGCGCGGATGCGGCGGCGGTCATCGATCCAGGTGATGGCCTGCAGTTCGGGGTATTGGCTGATCAGCGCCTCGGCGCGGATGACAAATTCAGCACGGCCCAGGTCCTGGTTGGACAGGTCGCGCGCAATGCGCATGAGCTGTTCCTGGCGTTCCAGCAGGCGCAGGCGCACGCGCTGCTGGGCGTATTCCACATCGCGCCGCAGGGCTTCTTGCTCGCGCTCGGCCTCTTCGGCACGCAAATACCAGAACGCCGCAACTATCGCGGCCAGAAACATCAGCACCGCCGCCAGCGGGGCGAGTGCCGCAAACCGGTCTTGCCGGGTGGGCGACAAGCCGCGCCACCACTTGCGCCACCAGCGTATCGGCGCAGCCACGGTCGGCGCCGTCGGGGAGGGGGCAGGGGGCATCGAATCCATCCTGCAAGTGTAGGGGAGCCGTGCGCTGCAATCCTCCATTCTGCGGATGTGCGCTTGCAGCAAAATGCCGTAATATGAAATGCATTGGCACCATTTGAAATTCTTAAAAAATGTGCGAAACTAGAGCCAACGTACTAAATTTGCTGCCACACCTACAGGAGACAAAGCATGTCAGCTCAGCCCGACCCTCAGGCCGGTTTCGGCATCGGCACGGATGCCGATCAACAGGAAACCCGTGAATGGATGGACGCCCTGTCCGCCGTCATCGACAAAGAGGGCCCCGAGCGCGCCCATTACCTCCTGGAGCAGCTCCTTGAGCACGCCCGCCAGAGCAGCATCGACATGCCGTTCTCGGCCAACACTGGCTACGTGAACACCATCGAGGCCGACCAGGAAGCCCATTGCCCCGGCAACATCGCGATTGAAAAGCGCCTGCGCGCCTACATGCGCTGGAACGCCATGGCCATGGTCGTGCGCGCCAACCGCCTGAACCCCGCCGACGGTGGCGACCTGGGCGGCCACATCGGTTCCTTTGCCTCGGTGGCCAGCATGTTCGGCGCCGGCTTCAACCATTTCTGGCATGCTGCGAGTGAAGACCACGGTGGCGACCTGCTGTACATCCAGGGCCACAGCTCCCCCGGCATCTACGCCCGCGCCTACATGGAAGGCCGCCTGACCGAAGAGCAGCTCGACAGCTTCCGCCAGGAAGTGGATGGCAAGGGCCTCTCGAGCTACCCGCACCCCAAGCTGATGCCCGAGTTCTGGCAGTTCCCCACGGTGTCGATGGGCCTGGGCCCGCTGATGGCCATTTACCAGGCCCGCTTCCTCAAATACCTGCACGCCCGTGGCATTGCCGATACCGAAAAGCGCAAGGTCTGGGTGTTCTGCGGCGACGGCGAGATGGACGAACCCGAATCGCTGGGCGCCATTGGCCTGGCCGCGCGTGAAAACCTCGACAACCTCGTGTTCGTCATCAACTGCAACCTGCAGCGCCTGGACGGCCCGGTGCGCGGCAACGGCAAGATCGTTCAAGAACTGGAAGGTGAATTCCGTGGCGCGGGCTGGAACGTCATCAAGCTGCTGTGGGGCAACGGCTGGGACACCCTGCTGGCGCGCGACAAGACCGGCAAGCTCAAGCAGCTGATGATGGAAACGCTGGACGGCGACTACCAGGCCATGAAGGCCAACGACGGTGCCTTCGTGCGCAAGAACTTCTTCGGCAAGTACCCCGAGACCGCCAAGCTCGTCGAGCACATGACCGACGAAGAGATCTTCGAGCTGCGCCGCGGTGGCCACGAGCCCGCCAAGGTGTATGCCGCCTTCCACGCCGCCAACGCGCACAAGAACCAGCCCACCGTGCTGCTGGTCAAGACCGTCAAGGGCTACGGCATGGGCAAGGCCGGTGAAGGCAAGAACACCGTGCATCAGACCAAGAAGCTGTCGGACGAAGACATCAAGTACATCCGCGACCGTTTCAACATCCCCATCCCGGACAGCCAGCTGGCCGACATCCCGTACTACAAGCCGGCCGACGACACGCCGGAAATGCAGTACCTGCAAGAGCGCCGCAAGGCCCTGGGCGGCTACCTCCCCAAGCGCCTGCCCAAGGCCGAAGAGAGCTTCACCGTGCCCTCGCTTGACACCTTCAAGGCCGTGCTTGAACCCACCGCCGAAGGCCGCGAAATCTCCACGACCCAGGCTTATGTGCGCTTCCTCACGCAGCTGCTGCGCGACCAGGCCCTGGGCCCGCGCGTGGTGCCCATCCTGGTGGACGAAGCCCGCACCTTCGGCATGGAAGGCCTGTTCCGTCAGATCGGCATCTACAACCCCAAGGGCCAGCTGTACACCCCGGTGGACCGCGACCAGGTGATGTACTACAAGGAAGACAAGGCCGGCCAGATCCTGCAGGAAGGCATCAACGAAGCCGGCGGCATGGCCAGCTGGATCGCTGCCGCCACCAGCTACAGCACGAACAACCGGATCATGATCCCGTTCTACGTGTACTACTCGATGTTCGGCTTCCAGCGCATTGGCGACCTGGCCTGGGCAGCGGGCGACATGCAAGCGCGCGGCTTCCTGCTGGGCGGCACCTCGGGCCGCACCACGCTCAACGGCGAAGGCCTGCAGCATGAAGACGGCCACAGCCACATCCTGGCCGGCACCATCCCCAACTGCGTGAGCTACGACCCGACCTTCGCCCACGAAGTCGGCGTGATCATGCACCACGGCTTGAAGCGCATGGTCGAGCGCCAGGAAAACGTCTTCTACTACATCACGTTGCTCAACGAGAACTACGCCATGCCCGGCCTGCAGCCTGGCACGGAAGAGCAAATCATCAAGGGCATGTACCTGTGCAAGCAGGCGCCCGCCCTGGCTGCTGATGCGCCCACCGTGCAACTGCTGGGCAGCGGTACCATCCTGCGCGAATCGTTCTTTGCGCAAGAGCTGCTGGAGAAGGAATGGGGCGTAGCCGCCAGCATCTGGAGCTGCCCAAGCTTCAACGAACTGGCCCGCGACGGCCAGGACGTCGAGCGATGGAACCTGCTGCACCCCACCGAGGCGCCACGCACGTCCTTCGTGGCCGAGCAACTGGGCAAGACCACGGGCCCCGTGGTCGCATCCACCGACTACATGAAGAACTACGCGGACCAGATCCGCTCGTTCATCCCCGCCGGCCGCACCTACAAGGTGCTGGGCACCGACGGCTTTGGCCGCAGCGACTTCCGCAGCAAACTGCGTGAGCACTTCGAGATCAACCGCCACTACATCGTTGTGGCTGCGCTCAAGGCGCTGTCCGAAGAAGGCAAGGTGCCTGCGGCCAAGGTGGCCGAGGCCATTGCCAAGTACAACATCCAGGCCGACAAGGTCAACCCGCTCTACGCATAAATCGAACGGAGACAGAACAATGGCATTGGTCAACATTCAAGTCCCGGACATCGGGGACTTCGACGAAGTGGGCGTGATCGAGTTGCTGGTCAAGGTGGGTGACACCGTGAAGGCCGAGCAGTCGCTCATCACGGTCGAATCCGACAAGGCATCGATGGAGATCCCGTCCAGCCACGCTGGCGTGGTCAAGGAGCTCAAGATTGCATTGGGCGACAAGGTCAAACAAGGCTCAGTGATCGCCGTGGTGGAGTCTGCTGACGCGGGCGCTGCCGCAGCTCCGGCCGCTGCGCCAGCTCCTGCAGCGGCGGCTCCTGCCCCCGTGGCGGCAGCTGCGCCAGCCCCTGCGGCCGCTGGCCCGGTCGAAGTGCGTGTACCCGACATCGGCGACTTCAAAGACGTGGCCGTCATCGAGATGCTGGTCAAGGTCGGCGACACCATCAAGGTCGAGCAGTCCCTGTTCACCGTCGAGTCCGACAAAGCCTCCATGGAGATCCCGTCGCCCGCCGCAGGCGTGCTCAAGGAACTCAAGGTCAAGATTGGCGACACCGTCAACATCGGTGATCTGGTGGCAATTCTGGAAGGCGCGGCAGCTGCTGCAGCGCCTGCAGCCGCACCCGTTGCAGCTGCTGCGCCCGCACCAGCCCCCGTGGCTGCCCCTGCAGTCGCTGCGGCAGCACCCGCCGCTGCCACAGCCTCGGTGCCCGCCCACCAGCCCGGCACCCCCACCGCAGGCCTGCCCCACGCATCGCCTTCGGTGCGCAAATTCGCCCGCGAACTGGGCGTGCCCATTGACGAAGTCAAGGGCACCGGTCCCAAGGGCCGCATCACGCAGGACGACGTGGCCGCCTTCACCAAGCAGGTGATGGCAGGCGCCGTGCAGACCAAGGCCCAGGCCGCCAAGGCACCCGCAAGCGGCGGTGGCTCCGGCATCGGCCTCGACCTGCTGCCCTGGCCCAAGGTGGACTTCACCAAGTTCGGCCCGGTGGAGCGCAAGGACCTCTCGCGCATCAAGAAGATCAGCGGCGCCAACCTGCACCGCAACTGGGTCGTCATCCCCCACGTCACCAACCACGACGACGCGGACATCACCGACCTCGAAGCCTTCCGCGTGCAGTTCAACAAAGAGAACGAGAAGAGTGGCGTCAAGGTCACCATGCTCGCCTTCATGATCAAGGCCGCCGTGGCTGCGCTCAAGAAGTTCCCCGAGTTCAACAGCTCGCTCGACGGCGATCAGTTGGTGCTCAAGAACTACTTTCACATCGGCTTTGCGGCCGACACGCCCAACGGCCTCGTCGTGCCCGTCATCCGTGACGCCGACAAGAAGGGCATCGTCCAGATCTCGCAAGAGATGGGCGACCTGGCCAAGAAGGCGCGCGACGGCAAGCTCGGCCCGGCCGACATGACCGGCGGCTGCTTCTCCATCAGCTCGCTGGGCGGCATTGGTGGGCGCTACTTCACGCCCATCATCAACGCGCCCGAAGTCGCCATCATGGGCGTGTGCAAGAGCAGCATCGAGCCCAAGTGGGACGGCAAACAGTTCGCACCGCGCCTCATGCTGCCCCTGAGCCTGAGCTGGGACCACCGGGTGATCGACGGCGCCGCCGCCGCACGCTTCAACGTGTACTTTGCCTCGCTGCTGGCGGACTTCCGCCGCATCGTGATGTAACGAAAGGCCAAGACACACCATGGCAATCATCGACATCAAGGTGCCCGACATCGGCGACTTCGCCGAAGTGGCCATCATCGAAGTGCTCGTCAAGCCCGGCGACACCATCAAGGCCGAGCAAAGCCTGATCACCGTGGAGTCCGACAAGGCCTCCATGGAGATCCCCTCCAGCCATGCTGGCGTGGTCAAGGAACTGAAGGTCAAGCTGGGCGACAAGATCGCCGAAGGCTCGGTGGTGCTGACGCTGGAAGTGCAGGGCGCAGGCGCGGCAGCGCCAGCACCTGCCGCAGCCCCAGCGCCCGCAGTTTCTGAACAAAAAACGGCCTCTGCGCCCGTCCAGCAAGCCCAAGTAGCTATCAATCCAGTAGCATCCAGCTTTGCAGGCACGGCTGACCTGGACTGCGACGTGCTCGTGCTCGGCGGCGGCCCCGGTGGCTACAGCGCCGCCTTCCGCGCAGCCGACCTGGGCCTCAAGGTCGTCATCGTCGAGCGCTACGCCACCCTGGGCGGCGTGTGCCTCAACGTGGGCTGCATCCCCTCCAAGGCGCTGCTGCACGTGGCAGCCGTCATGGACGAAGTCAGCCACATGGCCGACCTGGGCGTGGACTTTGGCGCGCCCGCAGTCAACATCGACAAGCTGCGCGGCCACAAAGAAAAGGTTATCGGCAAGCTCACCGGCGGCCTGGCCGCCATGGCCAAGATGCGCAAGGTGACCACCGTGCGCGGCTACGGTGCCTTTGTCGGAGCCAACCACCTCGAAGTGGAAGAAACCACCGGCACCGCGCAGGAGAAGACGGGCACCAAGAAGGTCATCGCCTTCAAGCGCGCCATCATCGCCGCCGGCAGCCAGGCCGTGCGCCTGCCCTTCATGCCCGACGATCCGCGCGTGGTCGATTCCACCGGCGCCCTGGCGCTCAAGGAAGTGCCCAAGCGCATGCTCATCTTGGGTGGCGGCATCATCGGCCTGGAAATGGGCACCGTCTACAGCACCCTGGGCGCACGCCTGGATGTGGTCGAAATGATGGACGGCTTGATGCAGGGCGCCGACCGCGATCTGGTGAAGATCTGGCAGAAGATGAACGCCAAGCGTTTCGACAACATCATGCTCAAGACCAAGACGGTGGGGGCCAAGGCCACGCCCGAAGGCATCGAGGTGACGTTCGCCGCAGCGGAAGAGGGCGGCACCGCCCCGGCTCCGCAAACCTACGACCTGGTCCTGCAGGCCGTGGGCCGCACCCCCAACGGCAAGAAGATCGCTGCCGATAAGGCTGGCGTTGCCGTGACGGACCGTGGCTTCATCAACGTCGATATCCAGATGCGCACCAACGTGCCGCACATCTTCGCCATCGGCGACATCGTGGGCCAGCCCATGCTGGCGCACAAGGCGGTGCATGAGGCGCACGTGGCGGCAGAAGTCATCGCCGGTGAACTGCAAGGCAACAAGGAGCTGGCCGCTGCCGCTTTCAACGCCCGCGTGATCCCATCCGTGGCCTACACCGACCCCGAAGTGGCATGGGTGGGCTTGACGGAAGACCAGGCCAAGGCCCAGGGCATCAAAGTCAAGAAGGGCCTGTTCCCCTGGACTGCCTCTGGCCGCGCCATCGCCAACGGCCGCGACGAAGGCGTGACCAAGCTGCTGTTCGACGACTCGCCTGAGGCCCACGGCCACGGCAAGATCCTGGGCGGCGGCATGGTGGGTACGCATGCGGGCGACATGATTGGTGAGATCGCGCTGGCCATCGAGATGGGCGCAGACGCGGTGGACATTGGCAAGACCATCCACCCGCACCCCACGCTGGGTGAAAGCATCGGCATGGCGGCGGAGATTGCGCACGGTAGCTGCACGGATGTGCCGCCGCAGAAGAAATAAGCCGATATTCCGCTGAAAAATGCTACTGATTCAGTAGCTGGCCGCGCAGATTCCGCAAGGACTGCGCGGCTTTTCTTTGGCTATGTCGCATTGTGCAGACGGGGTGCATGGCGGTAAATTTTGGTTGGCGAATATGTTGGCAAAAATCTCGGCGTAAATTAAAAATATTTAATAAAATCAATTGTTTACAATGGTTTTAAAGTTGGCAAAATAGGGTCATGTACAACGCGCCCCATCAGTTCGAGCCCTTGCTGCCATCCGATGCGCGCATGGAGCCTTTGCTAGGGCGTGTCATCAATCAAAGCCCCTACATGGTTGAAAGAGCCTGCTGCAGCCCCATGTGGTGGCCGTGAGTAAAAGATACGCCCTACTTGATGCTCAATGGGAACGCATCAAGAACCTTCTGCCCGGTCAGGTCGGCCAGCCTGG
>NZ_LUKZ01000001.1:326719-339173 GCF_001633105.1 Acidovorax sp. GW101-3H11 | reverse complement strand
TGAAGCAATGAAGCAATACCGGGGCATTGCCACGCGTTACGACAAGACCGCCTGCAACTTCCTGGGGGCGATTCACTTGGCTGCCTCCATGGTGTGGCTGGCGTGAGAGGCTGTAACCCCAGAGCTTTGTCTGGCTCCGAATGATGACACGCCCTAGCCAAGGCGCACGATCTGTCGCGCTCCGCCACATTGCTGGCAGGCACCCGGGTGCCGCCCGAGCTGCGCCTGCTGCTGCGCAGCATGAACTCGTACTACACCAACCGCATCGAGGGCCAGCACACGCGCCCGCACGAGATCGAGCAGGCGCTGCGCCAAGACTTTTCGCAAGATGCCGTGCTGGCTGCCAAGCAGCGCCTGGCCGTGGCGCACATTGAGGCAGAGCAGGCGCTGGAGCAGCGCTATGCCGGGCTGGAGGGCGCGCAGGCCTTGTATTCGGTGGACGCGGTGCAGGTGCTGCATGGCGCATTGTTTGGCCGCTCGCCAGCCGCCGATCTGGTCACGGCAGAGAACGAACCCATTGTTCCCGGCGCCTTGCGCCAGCGTGAAGTGCAGGTGGGGCAGCATGTGGCGCCAGCATGGTCCAGCGTGCCGCAGTTTCTTGCGCGATGGGCATCTTGCTACAGCAGCGTGCGCCGGGGCGAGGCAGCGCTGGTGGCCCTGGCGTGTGCGCACCAGCGCCTGGGCTGGGTGCACCCGTTTGTGGATGGCAATGGGCGTGTCATGCGGTTGCACACGCATACCTTGCTGAGTGCGCTGGGCTACACCGGGGGGCTGTGGTCGCCGCTGCGGGGTTTCGCGCGCAGCACCGATCACTACTACGCGCTGCTGGCCGACGCCGACAGCCCGCGCCGGGGCGACCTGGACGGGCGCGGCAACCTGAGCGAGCAGGCTCTGGTGGCCTGGAGCGACTATGTGCTGGATGTCTGCCTGGACCAGGTGGGCTTCATGGCCGACATGCTGGACTTCGAGACCCTGAAGGCACGCATTGCCGCCTGCCTGGTGTTCGAAGCCACGGTAGAAAAATCAGGCGTCCGGCAAGAGTCCCTGCGCGGGTTGCACTACCTGTTTCTGAGCGGCGAAGAGATGGCGCGCGGCGATTTCAAGTCCATGCTGGGCATGAGCGACCGGGGCGCTACCGATGCGCTGGGCGCGCTGGTGCGGCGCGGCTTGCTCAAGTCCGACTCGCCGCAAGGCAAGGTGCGGTTTGGGCTGCCGCAGCACGCGCTGCGCTTCTTGTTTCCCAAGCTGTGGCCTGAGGCCGAGGCGGATGCGGTGGCCCGGTAAAGCGTAGAGGCCTCGACCCCGTACATGCCGAGGGCTTCGCCCTTCAGGCCCACGTCAAAGTACCCCGGCAAAAGTCGTGGAAAATAGAGGGTTTCCTGCCGCTGAGCCCTTGGCAGAACATCCGTCCGGCTTTCCAACTTTTTAGCTCCCCTGAGCCTGTCAGTCCATGCAAGACGTTCAAAACTCCAAGATCTCTGTCGAGAAGATCGGCGGCACTTCCATGACCGCCTTTGGCGATGTGCTGCGCCACATCATGCTGCACGATCCCAAGCGCATTTATGGCCGGATCTATGTGGTGTCTGCCTACTCTGGCGTGACCAACCAGCTGCTGGAGCACAAGAAGACGGGCGAGCGTGGCATCTATGCGCTGTTTGCCGAGGGCAAGGGTTACCAGGATGCGCTGGTCAACCTGGCGACCAGCCTCAAGAAACTCAACGCGGGCTATGCCGACCTGGGCCTGCCGCTGGATGTGGCCGATGCCTTCATCGACCAGCGCATTGGCCAAGCGCGCGAGTACCTGAGCGCCATGCAGCACGTGCTTGCCAGCGGCTACCTGAGCCGCCACGATGTGCTGCTGGCCGCGCGTGAGGTGCTGGCCTCCATCGGCGAATCGCACAGTGCGTTCAACTCGGTCGAGATCCTCAAGGCCAACGGCGTGAAGGCCGTGCTGATGGACCTGGCCGGGTTTGACGACAACGAAGCCTGGACCATTGACGAACGCATCGCGCACAGCTTCAAGGGCCTGGACCTGAGCGACAAGGTGGTGGTGGCCACGGGCTACACCAAGGGCACTGAGGGCATCATGCGCGAGTTCGACCGGGGCTATTCCGAGGTCACCTTCAGCAAGATTGCGGTGGAAGTGCGCCCGGCCGAGGCTGTGATCCACAAGGAATTCCACCTCTCGTCCGCCGACCCCAACCTGGTGGGCCTGGAAAACGCCATCGTGGTGGGCGCCACCAACTACGACGTGGCCGACCAGCTGGCCGATGTGGGTATGGAAGCCATCCACCCCAAGGCCGCCAAGCCGATGGAGCTGGCTGGCATCCCGATCCGCCTGAAGAACACCTTCGAGCCCGACCACCCCGGCACGCTGATCACCAAGGACTTCGTGGGCGAGCGCGCCCGCGTGGAGATCGTGACCGGCACCGACAAGGTCACGCTGATCGAGATCCATGACCCCAGCATGGTGGGCACCGTGGGCTTTGACGCGGGCCTGATGAACGTGTTCTGCAAGCACGAGGTGAGCTACATCCTGAAGGCGACCAACGCCAACTCCATCGCACACCTGATGTGGGACAGCCAGGTGACGCCCGAGCTGGTGGCCGAGCTGCAAAAGGACTACCAGGTCGTGACGATCAAGCCCAGTGCCATCGTCTGCACCATCGGCTCCAACATCGGCATCCCCGGCGTGCTCGCCAAGGCCGCGCAGGCACTGGCCGATGCGCAGGTCAACGTGAACTGCGTGTCGCAGACCCTGCGCCAGGTGAACATGCAGTTCGTGATCGAACGCGAGGACTACAAGACCGCCATCAAGGCACTGAACATGGCGCTGTGCGTGAACTCCGGCGCACCCGTTCCGCGCGCCTGAGATAAAGGCTTCTGCGCTCGGCCCACAGCCCGCCCCGTGCGGGCTTTTTTTGCGTCCTTGTTTGCCTGGGGGGTTGAGTGCAGAAGATATGTTGCTACTTTTTATATAGCAACAAAGTCTTGTCCATCAGGCGCAAAAGGCCTGTTTGAATGCTGATTTTGCTGATCAGCAGGACCCCCGCCAGCACCAGGGCGGCGCCCCCCAGTTGCCAGGCGGACAAGGGCTCGCCCAGCAGCCATGCGCCAAAAAAGATGGTGAGGATGGGGCCCAGCGTGCCGATCAGCGCGGTCTTGGACGCGCCGATGCGGCGGATGGCGGCCGAGGTCATGAACACCGGCAACACGGTCGAGAACAAAGCCATGCCCAGCGCGTGCAGGTAGACCGGTGCAGGCTGCACCAGCGCTCCCACAGGCTGCGACACCACAAAATGCAGCAGCGTGGCGCCTGTGGAGACCAGCATGGCCAGCGCCGTGAAACGCGCCGCGCCCATGCGCCGGATGGCGGGCTCGCTGCCCGCTTGGTAGAACGCATACGACACGGCCGAGCCAAACACAAAGCCCGCGCCGATCAGCACCGCCCGCGTGTCGCCAGCCACATGCAGGTCGTGCGCAAAGGCCAGGCCAATGCCCGCATAGGACAGCAGCAGCGCACCCAGCTCGCGCCGCGATGCCCGTTTGCCCATGAAGAGCACACCGATCAGGATGGTGAGCGTGGGGTAGGTGAAGAGGATCAACCGCTCCAGGCTGGCGGTGATGTACTGCAGGCCGATGAAGTCGAGGATGCTCGCACCGTAGTAGCCCAGCAGGCCCAGCGCCACGATGGCCAGCCAGTCGCGCCCGCTCAGCGGCGCCAGGTGGCGGCTGGCGCGCCAGCCCACCCAGGCGAATACGGGCACAGAAAACGCCATGCGCAGGCACAGCAGGGTGACGGAATCCACCGGCACCGCCTGGGGCACGGCGTAGGCCAGCTTCACAAAGATGGCTTTGAAGGAGAAGCCCAGCGCCGCCAGGATGGCGAGGGCAAGACCAAGGCGTTCGGAGGACCAGTTTTTCCAGGGCATGGAGTGGGTTCGAGCATTTCATGCGGCTGGGCCGAACGATTTGCATGCTTTCTATTGGATGGCTCGCATCCTGCGCCCATATGCTGCGGGGCACAATTGCTGATCCTGCAACCATGCGTTCGTATTCAGCGAACACAAGGAGCCCGCCTTGCACTACGACCTCACCGACCTGCGCCTGTTTGTCGCCATTGCCGAAGAGCGCAACCTCACACGCGGCGCCGCGCGTGCCTACCTGGCGCCGTCGTCGGCCAGCCACCGGCTGCGGCGGCTGGAGGAGGCGCTGAACACCTCGTTGTTCGAGCGCCAGACGCGGGGTGTGGCGCTGACCCGCGCGGGCGAGGCCCTGCTGCGCAACGCCCGCCAGGTGCTGGCCAGCATCGAACAGATGCACGCCAACCTCTCGCCCTTTGCCACCGGCATTCGTGGCCATGTGAGCCTGTGGGCCAACACACACGCCACCCATACCTTTTTGCCGGACGACCTGGCGGGTTTCCTCAAGCGGCACCCCCAGGTCAGCGTGAGCCTGGAGGAGCGCACCAGCGCCGAGATTGTGGTCGCCGTGGCCAACGGCGAGATCGAGGTGGGCGTGCTGGCGGACAGCGGCACGGGCGCAGGGGTGGAATTGGTGCCCTACCGGCAAGACCGCCTGGTGCTTATCGTGCCCGCAGGCCATGCGCTGGCAGCGCGCGACCATGTGGGGTTTGCCGAGGTGCTGGACCAGGCCTTTGTGATGCTGCACGCGGGTTCGGCCATCCACACCTTCACGATGAACGCGGCCGCCGCGCTGGGGCGGCACCTGGACGTGCGCATTCAGGTGCGCAGCTTCGAGGCCGTGTGCCGCATGGTGGGCGCGGGCGTGGGCATCGGCCTGGTGCCCCGGGGCGCGGCCCTGCAGGTGGCGGGGCTGAGTGAGCCGCCGGTGCTGGTGGAGCTGGACGAGCCCTGGGCGCAGCGTGACCTGCAGATCTGCGTGCGCAAGGGGGCGGTGCTGACGGGCTTTGCGGCGGCGCTGGTGGCGCACCTGCGGCCGGGGGATGGGGCGCGCTGATCAGGCCGCCGCGACATCCACCTTGGCGCCAGCGGCCTGCAGCTTTTTGCGCAGCGCCTGTGGTGTGGAGGCGGGCACCACCAGCGCGGCCAGTGCGCGCAAGGGGGCCACGCTGAAAGGCGATGCCGTGCCCAGCTTGTCGAGCGAGGCCAGCACCACCGTCTCTGCCGCCCGCTGGTGCAGGGCGCGCTTGACGGCGGCCTCCTCAAAATCGCCCGTGGTCAGTCCGGCTTCGGCATGCACGCCGGTCACACCCATCAGGTACAGGTCGGCCCGCAACTGGGCAGCGGCCTCGACCACGCTGGCCCCCACATTCACCATGGAATGGCGGAACAACCGGCCGCCCAGCACCAGCACCTCGATCTGCAGGTGCCCAGCCAGCGCCACCGCCACGGCCGGGCTGTGCGTGACCACGGTGGCGCGCAAGTCCAGCGGCAGGTGCTGCACCACCTGCAGCGATGTAGTGCCCCCGTCCAGGATCACCACCTGGCCAGGCAGCACCAGCGCGGCCCCGGCGCGGCCCAGGGCGCGCTTGTCTTCGGGGGCCAGTTGTTCGCGCGCCTGCAGATTGCCCACAGCGGCCGAGGCGGGCAGGGCGCCGCCGTGCACACGCTGCAAGCGGCCCTCGGCGGCCAGCTCGCGCAGGTCGCGCCGCACGGTGTCTTCCGAGATGCCCAGCTCCTCGCTGAAGGCCTTGGCCACGATCTGGCCGTCCTGCCGCAGGCGGTCGAGCAGGAGCTGTTTGCGTTGGGTGGTCAGCATTAGCGGCTAGACAAGGAGATTGCACGAATTTGCATGTTTGTGCATGATATTGCGTAAATTCAATTTATCAAAACCGTGCACTTACCACCCGACCACATTGCCTTCACGCTGGCGCCTGCCGTGCGTTGCCACCCAAGCCAGCCCGAAGGGAGCCTTGCATGAGCCGCCCCGTGCCCGATGTCCCCATCGCCGAGCTGAACGCCCGCACCGAACACGTGAAGCTGCTGGATGTGCAGGTGCTCTCCGACAACTGGTATGTGCTGCGCAAGGTCACCTGCTCACTGCGCAGGCGCGACGGCCAATGGCAGACGATGAGCCGCGAGGCCTACGACCGGGGCAACGGCGCCGCGCTGCTGTTGTTCGACCCGCGCCGCAGCATGGTGGTGCTCACGCGCCAGTTCCGGCTGCCTGCGTTCCTCAACGGCTGCGCGGACGGCCTGCTGATCGAGACCTGCGCAGGCCTGCTCGATGGCGATGATCCCGAAACCTGCATCCGCCGCGAGGCCGAGGAAGAAACCGGCTACCGCGTGCGCCAGCCGCGCAAGGTGTTCGAGGCCTACATGAGCCCGGGATCGGTGACAGAGAAGCTGCACTTCTTCGTGGCCGAATACGAGCCCGGCGACCGCATCCGCAGCGGCGGGGGCCTGGAAGGGGAAGGCGAAGACATCGAGGTGATCGAGATGCCGCTGGCCGATGCCCTGGTGGGCATTGCCAGCGGCGCGATCCAGGACGGCAAGACCATCATGCTGCTGCAGCATGTGGCGCTGGGGTGGGGCCGGGCGCCGTAGCAAGCCACCCAGCCACGGCATCACTGGGCGCCAGCCTCTGCGCGAGGTGCCGCGAGATCCCGCAAGGCGCCAGGCAGATCGGGGTGTACGAACTGGTAACCCAGGGCCAACGCCGCCTGGGGCACCACGTTCTGCCCATCCAGCAGCAGGGTGGACATCTCGCCCAGTGCCCAGCGCAAAGGGGCGGCGGGCATGGCCAGCCACACGCGCTGCCCAAACGACGCGGCCAGGGCCTGCACAAAGCCGCGCTGCGATACGGCACCGGGCGCCACCGCGTTGATGGGCCCTTGCACATCGTTGCGTGCCAGCGCAAACCGAATCAGGCCCAGCGCATCGGCCAGGTGAATCCACGGCGCGGCCTGGCGGCCGTGGCCCAGCACGGCGCCCAGGCCCAGGCGGGCGCTCAGCGCCTGCAGCGGGTAGGCACCGCCGCCGTGGCCCAGCACCACCCCCAGGCGCAGCCGCACCACGCGCACACCCAATGCTTCGGCGCGCCGGGCTTCGTGCTCGATGGCAGCACACAGGTCGGACTGGAACTCGCCCGGGCGCGGTGGCGCGGCTTCATGCAGCGGCTCCATCGACGCGTTGGGCGAAGCGCCATAAAACCCCACAGCCGATGCGCTGACCAGCACCCGGGGGCGGTGGTGCAGGCGCCGCATCAGCGCCACAACGGCCATGGTGGTGTCCACCCGGCTGGCCAGCAGCACACGCCTGCGCGCAGCCGTCCAGGGCATGCCCAGCACCCGCGCCCCGGCGAGCTGGACCACGGCGTCGATGCGGGTTTCTGGCGGGATCGCGTCCAGCGTGTCCACCGCCCACACGCCCGGGCCCAGGCTGGCGCGGGCCTGCAGCACATCGCGCGTCAGCACGATCACGCGCTGGCCACCCTGCACCAGTTGCGCCACCAGGGTGCTGCCCACAAACCCTGTGGCGCCGGTGACCAGCGTGGCGGGGGCGGTGTGGTGCTGGCTGTCGCCCGGCACAGCCTGGGGCTGGGCTGCAGGGGCTGAGGCTGCCGCACGCCGCAGGCGCAACACGGCCCGCAGATTGCGCACGCTCCAGGCCCATACCCCCAGCGCAAACGCGGTAAACAGCCACGACACCCAGCCATGGGGCGCCACCACCAGGGCGGTGGGCTGCTGCAGCCAGCCCCACAGCACGGGCGCCATCAGCCCCAGGAACAGGCCGTAGCTGATGGTCAGCAGCGTGTGCAGCACCCGCTCCAGCGAGGGCAGGCGCCGGGTGCGGTCTTCTTCCAGAAAGTCCGCCAGGGTGATGCCCAGCTCGGTCAGCAGCAGCGCCGCAATCAGCACTGCCCAGGCGCCATGCCACGCAAACCAGGCCAGCCCGAAGAAGACGACACCATAAATCGCCTCGCGCGCCGCATGCAGCGCCAGTTCATACCGGGCCGATGGGCGATGCGGCAGCCGGGCCTGCAGCTCGTGGTGCCACCAGTTGTCAAACGCGCCCATGGCGGCCTGCACGGAGAGCAGCATAAAAACGGGGGTCATGGCACTCATGGTCGGGTGTCCTTGTTCAAAGTGCGTTCAAAGAATAGTCAGGGCTGGCGTCTTCGGTGCAGGGGTCGGTGAACACCCCGGACTGGTGGAAGGTCTCCCCCCACCAGGGGTGCACCATGCTCAGCGTGAAGCGGAAGCGCCCGCCACCCAGGTCGGTGTGCGCCACGCGGCAGGTGCCCGGGGTCAGCAGGGCAGGCACGGGGATGCGCAGGCGCCCCCGCACCCGCACCCACCAGAAGCGGCGGCTGCGAAACACCAGCGCACCGTCTTCTTCCAGCACCTCCAGCGACATGGCCAGGCCCCCATCGGTGCGCTCCAGCAGGCGGCCATCGGGGCCCAGTTCCTTGGTGGATCGCACGGTGCGGCCCGCGCCGCTGTCGGTGCCGGTGTGAAAGCAGCGCTCCCACACCACGCCACCCCGCCCGTTGTCGCTCACGCACACGGTGGCGGGCAGGGCGGTGGTGTTGATGTGGGTCAGCGGGCCTCCCCAGGCCCGGGTCAGCGCGGCAAAGACATGGCCGACCCGCGAGCAGCGCAGGTCCATCTGGCCTTCATAGGCCACATCGGCGTGGGCCGTGCCAAAGCGGCGTTGCACGGCGGCGGGCAGGCGCGCCCAGGCTGCGGCGCCCACCATGGCGCGCAGGTCCAGCGCGGGGGAAGGGTGGGCCAGGGGGGCATCGCAAGGGCGAGGGGCGGGGTTGAAAAGGGCAAACATGGCGGGCTGGGCAAGAGTGGCGGTTGCACTCTCTATTGCGAAACCCGGGCCAGGGTCTCAATGCACTGCAAGTGCTTGATTTCATTGGAATTCGCCTGCAGACCTGCATACTTGGTTTACAGTGCGCGCAGCCCAAACCGTTAACCCCAGGAACAGGTCCCCGCCATGCGCAGCGCTCCCACCCCATTGGTTCTTGCATGCTGATCCACGCCGTCCTTGGGTTTTCGGTGCTCGAAACCCTGGTGCTGGCGGCTTTATTGCTCGCCTGGGCCGACCGCGTGGCGGGCGCGCGCCTGCTGGCCGCGTTTTTGACCGGCATCTCGCTGTGGATGGTGGGCAACGAGCTGCCCAACTGGGTCGGCCCTGCAACGGAACCGGTGGCCATGCGCCTGCTGGCCACGGCGCCCTTCACGTCGGCGCTGTTCTTTCACTTCTGCACCGTGTTCTGCCGTGTGGACCTGGGGCGCTGGGGCGTGGCGGCGGCCTATGCGCTGGGCGGCGGTGCCTCGGTGGTTTCCATCCTGTTGGTGCCCGGGCACTTGATCCACCACCGCGACATTGGCTGGCTTGCGGTGGCCGACCCGGTGGGCATGGTGGCCAGCATGGCCTGGGTCATCCTGGGCATCGGCGGGGTGTGGGTGCTGCTGCATGCCTTGCTGCGCGCACGCCGCCTGGGCGACGGGCAGAAGTTCCGGCAAATTGCGGCCGTTACCGCGTCGTGCCTGTGGGGCCTGCTGTGCCTGGCGGGCTATGGCATTGCGGTGCTCGATCTGCCGGTCTACCCGTTTCCGCTGCTGGGCCTGCCGTTCTATTCGCTGATCCTGGTGTACGGCATCCTGCGCTACGGGGTGTTTGTGGCCAACGCCTGGGCGCGCCGCGCCCTCGTGTGGGCGCTGCTGCTGGCGCTGGGGTTGGTTGTAGTGGCGCTCACGCCCTTGCTGCCACTGGAGTCGCGCTGGCTCGGCGGCCTGGCCGTGGCGGCCAGTGTGCTCGCGCTCAACGGCCCCGTGCGGCGGGTGGCCGAGCGGCTGGTGTACCCAGGCGCCGATGTGTCGGCCGCTGACCTGGCCACCTGGCGGCGCACGCTGGGGTCGGCCGAAACGCCGCAGGCCCTGGGCGAACAGGCCGCCGCCTTGCTGAGCGCACGCACCGGCACGCAGGTGGAGGTCCACATTGGCGATGCCCCGCCCGCCGCCAGCAGCACGCCACAGCTGGTGTGTGGCCGTGCCAGCGAGGGCTGGGCCGTGTCATTGCAGGGCTGGGACGCCGCGCCCCCCGGGCCGCGCCATGTGGCCGAGCTGTTTGGCACCGTGGTGGCCGAGGCCGCCGAGCGTGTGGAGCAGGCCCAGCAGTTTGCCGCCCGCGAGCGTGAGCGCCAGCTGCAGGCCCGCCTGGCCGAGCTGGGCGCCCTGGCGGCCACGGTGGCGCACGACATCCGCAACCCGCTGAACATCATCTCCATGGCGGTCGCGGCCGCCCCCAGCGACACGCGGCGCGAAGTGGCCGAGCAGGTGGCCCGCATTGCGCACCTCACGCACGACCTGCTGGACTTTGCCAAGCCCTGGAAGCTGGCCCCCAGCACGATCGACCTGGCGGCCCAGGTGCGCAATGCCGCCCTGCGCCTGCCCGATGTGAGCTTCGGGCCGGGGCTGAGCGAGCCACTGTGGCTGCAGGCCGACCCGCGCCGCGTGGACCAGGCGCTGACCAACCTGTTCGAAAACGCGCGCATGGCCACCGCCCCCGCCAACGATGCAGAGGGCCCGGCGGCCGCCCGCACCCACAGCCACGTGCACATCGACGCCGAAACCACCGCCACCACCGTGCTGCTGCATGTATGCGACGCAGGCCCCGGCGTGCCCGCCGAAATCCGCGACCGGCTGTTCGAGCCCTTTGCCTCGCGCAGCCCCGGCGGCACCGGGCTGGGCCTGGCCATCGTGGCCCGCACCATGGCGGCCCACGGCGGCGCGGTGGCGCTGACCGAGCGTGCGCCCTGGAGCACCTGTTTCACGCTGAGCTTTCCCCGCTCGTCCGCCCCATGAACCCATCCTTCCACGATCCTTCAGCCCCGCTTGCTGCGCAGAGCAGCGCGGGTGACTCCGAGATCACCAGCGCACCAGGCCACGGCCATGTGCTGCTGGTGGACGACGAAGCCGCCTTCCAGCGCCTGGGCGGCGCCTTCTTGCGCAACCTGGGCCACGAGGTCACGCTGGCGGGCGATGGCGACCAGGCCCTGGCCGCCTTTGCCCAGCGCCGCCCCGAGCTGGTCTTGCTGGACCTGGCCATGCCCCCGCACATGGACCCCGAGATCGGCCTGGAGCTGATTCCACGCTTTGCCCCCGTGCCCGTGGTGGTGCTGACGGGCCATGGCGACCATGCGCTGGCCCTGCGCGCCACCGAGCTGGGCGCCTGGGACTTCCTCACCAAACCCATCGACCCCGACATGCTGCGGTTTGTGGTGGCGCGCGGGCTGCACAAGGCCCGCCTGGATGGCGAACTGGCCACATTGCGGGCCGGGCAGGCGCTGGATGCACAAGGGCTGGACGACATGGGCCTGGTGGGCCAGGCGGCGGCCACGGTTCAGCTGCGCGCGCTGGTGCGCCGCGTGGCGCCCACCCAGGTCAGTGTGCTGGTGCTGGGCCCCACGGGCACCGGCAAAGAGCTGGTGGCGCGCGCACTGCATGCCCACAGCGCCCGCCGCACCGCGCCGTTTGTGGCCATCCACTGCGGCGCGCTCTCAGCCGAGCTGCTGGAGAGCGAGCTGTTTGGCCACATGAAAGGCAGCTTCACCGGCGCCTACCGCGACCAGGCGGGGCTGGTGGAGGCCGCGCACGGCGGCACGCTGTTTCTGGACGAAGTGGGCGAAATGCCGCCGCCCATGCAGGTCAAGCTGCTGCGCTTTTTGCAGGAGGGCACTTTTGTGCCCGTGGGCGGCCGCGTACAAAAGCGCGCCGACGTGCGCGTGGTGGCCGCCACACACCGCGACCTGGAGGCCATGGTGCGCGAAGGCACTTTCCGCGAAGACCTGTTCTACCGCCTCAAGGGCGTGGTGCTGCGCACGCCGTCGCTGGCAGAACGCCCCGCCGACATCCCGCTGCTGGCTACGCGCTTTTTGCACCGCGTGGCGCACAGCGCCCGGCTGTCGGCCGACGCCCTGGCCTGGCTGATGGCGCGCGATTGGCCCGGCAATGTGCGCGAGTTGAAGGCGGTGGTCGAATCCGCCGGTGCGCTGCTGATGCCCCCAGAGCGCGAGGTGGACGCGCCCCTGCTGCAACTGGCCAGCGGCGACATGGCGGCCGAGGCCCCGGCACCCGGCGCAGACACCGCCCCAGCCCCCGCAGGCACCGGCCCGCTGGACGCCGCCCTGACCGAGCTGGAAACCCGCATGGTCCGCGACACCCTGGCCGCCGCAGGCGGCAACCAGTCCGAAGCCGCCCGCCGCCTGGGCATCTCGCGCGTGGGCCTGGTCAAGAAGCTCACGCGGCTGGGGCTGCGCTGACGTCGGCTCCGCCAGCGTTTTCGGCTGGGCACCACGCGCAAACAATGGCTGGGCACTAGGGTCTGTTGAGAATCAACGGGAGTTGATGACAGCAGCCGCAAGATAGATCACGGCCGAGAAGCTGGTGTCCGTCTTGTCGCTGCGCATTGCGATGCGCTTGAACTCTTTGAGCTTGCCGAAGAAGTTCTCTATC
>NZ_LUKZ01000001.1:0-326468 GCF_001633105.1 Acidovorax sp. GW101-3H11 | reverse complement strand
CTAGGGTCTGTTGAGAATCAACGGGAGTTGATGACAGCAGCCGCAAGATAGATCACGGCCGAGAAGCTGGTGTCCGTCTTGTCGCTGCGCATTGCGATGCGCTTGAACTCTTTGAGCTTGCCGAAGAAGTTCTCTATCAAGTGACGCCACTTGTAAACTTCCAGGTCGATCTCCAAAGGTGATCGCCGACGCGGCATCTGTGAGATCACCACCTGTGCGCCGCGCCTGTTCAACTCCTCAATCAGCCAGTTGGCATCGAAGGCCTTGTCGGCCAGCAAGGCATCAAAGCGAACATCGGCGATCAGCTCTTTCACTCCTGAAATGTCATGGCGCTGCCCTGGCATCAGGATGAACTTCACCAGATTGCCCAACGCATCCGTCAAAGCCAATATCTTCGTGGTCAAGCCTCCCCGCGAGTGACCGATGGCCTGGCCCGAAGTCCCCCTTTTGCGCCTTGGCCGTGCCGGTGTACTTTCACAATCGTGGCATCCGCCATCGCATATTCCATGTCCGGCTGCTCGCTCACCGCATCGAACAGGGCTTGAAACACATCAGCCTTGACCCAGTCCCGAAAGCGCTTGAACACCGTATTCCATTTGCCGAACTCTTGCGGCAGGTCTCGCCAGGGGCTGCCTGTGCGGGCAATCCACAGCACCGCCTCAACGAACCGGCGGTTGTTGGCGCCGCTGCGCCCCGGGTCACTTGGCTTGCCAAGGCAGTGGGGTTCCATCTTGGCCCATTGCGCGTCTGTCAGTACCCATCGAATGCTCATCCGCTTATTGCACCATAGCCCTGATCTGTTGAATTTGATTCTCAACAGCCCCTAGNTGGCGCCGCTGCGCCCCGGGTCACTTGGCTTGCCAAGGCAGTGGGGTTCCATCTTGGCCCATTGCGCGTCTGTCAGTACCCATCGAATGCTCATCCGCTTATTGCACCATAGCCCTGATCTGTTGAATTTGATTCTCAACAGCCCCTAGCATTTTCCGCCACACACCGTGATGACCCAACGCAAAGTCTTTGACACCACTACCCTTGGCTTAGGGTGTGGCCTGTCGGCCGCGAGATCCGCATTGGCGCACCACTGAGCCACACCCCCCTTTTTTTTCATCGCCACAACAAACCACCCGCAGGAGACACAGGATGATGTACACACGCCGCCACTTCATGAACCAACTCGGCAGCGCCGCTGCGCTCACCGCCCTGTCGCCCCTGGCCGCGCAGGCCCAGACGCTGGAGCAGATCAAGGTCCTCTACGGCTTTCCGGCAGGCAGCGCGGGCGACAGCGTGGCGCGCCGGGTGGGCGAGAAGCTGGCGGGCTCGCCCTACACGCGCAACCCTGCCGTGGTGGAGAACAAGCCCGGCGCGGGTGGGCGCATTGCGCTGGAGTCGCTCAAGGGTGCCCCTGCGGACGGCACCGTGCTCACGCTCTCGCCGTTCTCGTGCACCTCGATCTACCCCCACATCTACAGCAAGCTGAGCTACGACCCTGTGAAGGACTTTGTGCCGGTGTCGATTGCTGCGGTGATGCACCATGGGCTGGCCGTAGGGCCGCTGGTGCCTGCATCGGTCAAGACGGTGAAGGACTTCCTGGCCTGGGCCAAGGCCAACCCGGTGTTGGCCAACTATGGTTCGCCCGCAGCAGGCTCCACGCCGCACTTCATTGGCGCCCTGCTGGGGCTGAACAACGGGGTGGATCTCAAGCATGTGCCTTACCGGGGATCGATCCCTGGCGTCACGGATGTGGTGGGCGGGCAGATCGTCTCCATGGTCACGCCCAGTGGCGACTTCATCCCCAACCACAAGGCCGGCAAACTGCGGCTGATTGCGACTTCGGGCCAGGCACGCTCCCCGTTCTCGCCCGAGGTAGCCACGTTTGCCGAACAGGGCTTTCCAGAACTCACGACCGAGGAATGGTTTGGTTTCTACGCCCCGGCCCGCACGCCCACAGCCGTGGTAGCGGCCGCCAACGCGGCCATCAATGCCGCCATTAAGGAAAAGGCCGTCATCGACAGCCTGGCCGTGGTGGGGCTGATCGCCAAGGGCTCGACGCCTGGCGAGATGCAGGCATCCCAGCAGGCCGAGTTCGAGCGCTGGGGCCCACTCGTCAAAAAGATCGGCTTCACGGCGGAGTCTTGATTGCACAAGGAACCCATCGCATGGATCAGACCATGAAGCGCGTGGCCGTGGTGGCCACCGGCGTCATCGGCGCGAGCTGGGCCGCGTACTTCTTGGCGCGGGGCCTGGACGTGGATGCCTGGGACCCGTCGCCGGGCGCGCAGGAGCGCCTGTGCACAGCCGTGGCTGCGCACTGGGAGGCTTTGTCGCGCCAGGGGCTGGCGGACGGGTCCCACCTGGATCGCCTGCGCTGGCATGACCGGCTGGAAGACGCGCTGGCGCAGGCCGACTTCGTGCAGGAGAACGGGCCTGAGCGGCTGGACGCCAAGGTGGAGCTGTTTGGCCGCATGGATGTGGCCGCGCCCGCCCACGCGATCTTGGCGTCCAGCACCTCGGGCCTGGCCATCAGCGACATCCAGCAGGCCTGCGCGCGGCCCGAGCGGGTGGTGCTGGGCCACCCGTTCAATCCGCCGCACATGATTCCGCTGGTGGAGGTGGGCGGCGGCCAGCGCACGGCGCCCGAGGCCGTGGCGCAGGCGATGGCGTTCTATGCCCACATTGGCAAGCGCCCCATCCATGTGCGGCGCGAGATCAAGGGGCACATTGCCAACCGCCTGCAGGCCGCGCTTTGGCGCGAAGCATTTCACCTCGTGAACGAAGGCGTGGCCACCGTCAGCGACATCGACACCGCCATCGCCCAGGGCCCTGGCCTGCGGTGGGCGCTGATGGGGCCGTTCATGAACCTGCATCTGTCGGGCGGCGAGGGCGGTATTGCGCACCTGCTGGCCCACCTGGGCGGGCCCATCGAGGACTGGTGGCGCGACCTGGGCGCCCCGTCCATGGATGCAGCCCTGCAGCACCAGGTGGTCGATGGCGTGGCGCAGGCGTTGGGCACGCGGCAAGCCGCTGATTTGGCCCGCGCGCGCGACGCGCTGCTGATCGAGCTGCTGCGCGCCAAGCAATCGTCGGGCGCGCTGGACTGATGCCTGATGCGCCCTGCACACAGAAAAAATCCTGCGAGACAACACCATGCACCCTGTATTCCTTGACGACGAAGACCAGATCGCGCCGCCGCGCACGCTGCGCCGGTCCCTGGACGATGGCTCGTTCACGCTGCGCTCTCCCGAGGCCCTGCGCCCCTATGCCCGCTGCGTGGGCGAATGGCTGGAGCGCTGGGCGAAGGAAACGCCCGACACGCTGGCCCTGGCCGAGCGCGATGCGAGTGGTGAAGATTGGCGCGGCCTGAGCTACGCACAACTGCGCCGCGACGTGGGTGCGGTGGCCCAGTCGCTGCTGGACCTGAAGCTGCCTGCCGGCCGCCCCATTGCCATCCTGTCCGACAACGCGGTAGACCATGCGGTGCTCATGCTGGCGGCCATGCATGTGGGCATCACACCCTGCTCCATGTCCAGTGCCTATGCGCGCTCGCAGGACCCCAGCCGCCTGCACAGCATGCTGGCGGTGCTGGAGCCCAGCCTGGTCTATGCCTCCGATGCGCAGGTCTACGCGCCAGCGCTGGCCGGATATGGCGGTGAGGTGGTGAAGGTGTTCAGCCGCCACGCCGACCGCTGCGCAGGCGCGCTGGCGTTTGAGCAGCTGCAGCGCGGGCAGGAAACCTCCGCCGTGCGCCAGGCATTTGAAGCGCTGGACGCCGATGGCCATGCTAAGTACCTGCTCACCTCTGGCTCCACCGGGCGGCCCAAGGTGGTCATCAACACACACCGCATGTTGTGTGCCAACCAGCAGATGATGGCCCAGACCTGGCGTTTTATGGCCCACGAAAAGCCGGTGCTGGTCGATTGGCTGCCCTGGAGCCACACCTTCGGCGGCAACCACAACCTGAACATGGTGCTGTGCCACGGCGGCACGCTCTACATCGACGAAGGGCGGCCGATGCCCGGGCTCATCGACAAAACCGTGCGCAACCTGCGCGACGTGCAGCCCACCATGCTGTTCAACGTGCCCCGGGGTTTCGACATGCTGCTGCCGTTTCTGGAGGCCGACGAGGCCCTGGCCGCGCAGGTGCTGGCGCGTGTGCGCCTGGCCTTTTATGCAGCGGCGGCATTGGCGCCCTCCACCTGGCAGCGGCTGGAGGCGCTGGCCCACCGGGTGCGCCCCGCAAGGCCCCTGTGGCTGACCACCTCGTGGGGTTCCACCGAGACCGCACCCGCCGTCACCACCGCCCACTGGCGCCTGGAGGGCGCAGGCTGCATTGGCGCGCCGCTGCCGGGGCTGGAACTCAAGCTGGTGCCCAACGGCGGCAAGCTGGAGATGCGGGTCAAAGGTGTTTCGGTGTTTGCAGGCTACCGCAACGCGCCCAGCGAAACCGCTGCCGCCTTCGACAGCGAGGGCTTCTACCGCATTGGCGATGCGGGCTATTTGGCCGACGCCGAGCGGCCCGAGCGGGGCGTGGTGTTCAACGGGCGCGTGGCCGAGGATTTCAAGCTGTCCAGCGGCAGCTGGGTGTCGGTGGGCACGTTGCGGGTGGAGCTGGTGTCGCAGCTCGCGCCCCTGGTGCAGGACATCGTTCTCACGGGCCACAACCGCGACGAGGTGGGAATGCTGGTGTTTCCATCGGCAGCGGGTGTGGCCGATACGGGCAGGCTGGAAGCGGCTTTGCGCGCGCTGATGCGTGCGCGGCGCAGTGCGGGCGCGGGGTCTTCGCAATGCCCCACACGGGCGCTGGTGATGCGGGAGCCGCCCGATGCCGACGCGGGGGAGATCACCGACAAGGGCTATATCAACCAGGGGGCTGTGTTGTCACGCCGCGCAGCAGCGGTGGCTGCGCTCTACGCCGAACCCGCTGCTGCGGGTGTGATCACCGGCTGACTGTCCGGGGAGAGGGGCGAGGGGGSGGGGGGCGTGCATGGGGCGGGGCCCATGCACGCAGGCCGGTTTTGGCCTGCAAGAACCAAAGGCCTGATCAGGCCGTTGCGTCCTTGAGCTTCTTCAGCGCGCGGGTCTTGATCTTGACCGATGCGGGCTTGGCGGGGAACCAGCGCTCTTCACCGGTGAAGGGGTCCTTGCCAAAGCGCTTCTTCTTGGCAGCGACTTGCTGCAGGCCGATCTTCAGCACGCCGGGCAGCGTGAATTCGCCGGAGCCCTTCTTGTGCACCGAGCCCAGGATGGCGGCTTCGAGTGCGGCCAGCACGGCCTTGGCGGCCTTGGGTTCCACGCCCGATTGCTCGGCCAGGTGGGCCACCAGCGTGGTCTTGTTGAAAGCCGTCTTGATGGGCTTGAGCGCTGCGGGGGCCGCTGCTGCGTGCTTGGCAGCGGGTGCTGCAGCCTTCTTGGCGGGAGCAGCCTTTTTGGCTGCGGGTGCTGCGACCTTGACGGCGGCCTTCTTTGCGGGTGCTGGAGCTTTTTTTGCAGTTGCCATGATTGTTTCTTCGTTGGTTTGGATTGCGATCGGCCCTCTTCAATTTGCCGAGAGCCTGCGTGATTTTAGGTGCGAGAACGCCCAGACCGATAGAGGGCATGTCCTGCCAGTGTTTGAGGCTTCTGCGTGGCTCCGTGCCAAGGGGCGCGGTGCGGGCCGCAGCGGCAGTTTTGGGGGCCGTGCCCCGGTGCGTTGAGCGCACACCAACGGATGCCTCGGCGGGCCTGGTGGGCGGGGCCACAGCAGCCCCCGGCCGCCTGGGAAACGCCTGCCAGACCGGCCTTCATACAATCCCGGCAGGCCGCAGCGCGCAGGGGCGGCCTTTCTTGCGCTGCCTGGTGCAGCTTTCCTTTTTTGGTGTGGTGCCCGCAAAGCGCTTGTTTGTTCATGCAACTCAGTCGAATGCTCCACCTGCTAGGGGCCCTGGTTCTGGTGGCCACGATGGTGCTGGTGGGGCGCCTGGCCACTACCGAATGGCAATCGGTGCACAAGGCGTCGGAAAGCCTGCGCTTGCTGGAGCAGCTGCAACGCGGGCTGGTGGCGGTCGAGATGGTGTCGCGCGAACGTGGGCCCACCAACGGTGCGCTGGGCGATGCCTTGCCCATGGCGCAGCCGCGCGCCCAGGCGCTGCAGGAGGCGCGGGCGCGCACCGACCAGGCGTTTGATGCCCTGCGGCAGGCCGTGGCGGCCGCACCCCGTTCCACCGCCGACGGCATCCACTTGGTGCAGAGCCTGCAGACCGCGCGCAGTGCGCTGGTGCAGGCCCGCGCAGATGTGGACCAGGTGCTGGCGCTGCCGCAAGCGCAGCGCTCGGCCGAGGCCATCCGCGACGCTGTGCAGGGCATGGTGGCCGTGGTGCCCCTGCTGTCGCCGGTGACCAATCCACTGGCCAGTGCCGCCCAGCATGCCTATCCCGCGCTGGGCGACGATGTGCAGGGCGCGCGCCTGGCCGCAGCGCTGCGGGAATACGCCGGTCTGCTGGGCTCCCACTTCACGGCGGCCTTGGTCAAGGCGCAGCCGTTTTCTGCGGCCGAGCGCCGTGCCATTGACGAGACGCGGGGGCGCATTGCGCAGTTGCGCACGCTGGTGGAGCTGCGGCTGCAGCTGCCGGATGAGGCCCCCTCGGTGTCGCAGGCGTGGAGCACGGTGGAGGCGCGGTACTTTGGCGTGGCGCAGGCGCTGCTGGGCCAGGTGCTGGTGCAGGGCGACGGGGACGGCCACTACGGCCTGTCGGCCGCCGAGTTTGCGGCCCTGTATGTGCCCGAGATGAACCCCATCCTGGCGCTGCGCGATGCGCTGCTGGCCCAGGCCCGCGACCGCGCGCAGCAGGAGCACCAGCGCGCGCTGCGGGTGCTGGTCTGGGCGCTGGCGGGCTCGGGGGCGCTGCTGCTGGTGCTGGGGGGTGCGCTGTATGTGATCCAGCACCGCGTGCTGCAGCCCCTGGCCAAGACCACGCGGGCCCTGAAGGCGCTGGCCAACAACGACCTGCAGGCGCCTTTGCCCGTCCCCCTGGCCGAGGATGAAATGTCGGCCGTCATCGGTGCGGTGCGCGCGCTGCAGGGCCAGACCCGCCGGCGCCAGGACCTGGAGCGCGAGCGCGACCTGCTCATCGAACAGCTCCGGGAGCAGTCCGAAACCGATTACCTCACCGGCCTGCCCAACCGCCGGGCCTTCATCACCCAGGCGCGCACCGCCCTGGCGCAGGCCACGCGCTATGGCGTTGACATGGCTGTGCTGGTGCTGGATGTGGACTGGTTCAAGCAGCTCAACGACAGCCTGGGCCACGCGGCGGGCGACAAGGCGCTGCTGGCGGTGGCCGATGTGGTGCGCACCGAACTGCGCGAGGGCGACCTGGCAGCGCGTTTTGGGGGCGAGGAGTTTGTGCTGCTGCTCAGCCACTGCAACCGGGAGCAGGGCCTGCAGTTTGCCAATCGCCTGCG
The DNA here is from genome assembly GCF_001633105.1 of Acidovorax sp. GW101-3H11. Lineage (GTDB taxonomy): Bacteria > Pseudomonadota > Gammaproteobacteria > Burkholderiales > Burkholderiaceae_C > Acidovorax. The sequence continues at coordinate 319,034 of NZ_LUKZ01000001.1, read as the reverse complement.
TGAGAAGGTGGCCGCAGCGCATGTGATGGGCGTGGCCGACCCCGAGGTGCGCGTGACGGTGAGCCTGGGGATTGCGGACTCGGCCCACGGGGGCTGGGGGCTGGATGCCCTGCTGTCCGCTGCCGATGCGGCGATGTACCAGGCCAAGAATGCCGGGCGCAACCGGGCCGTGGCCGCTTCGGTGTCGCCAGACTGAGCGCCTTGCCAGGCGTTCTGCCTGGCGTTGGGCGCGGCCTGCTCAGTGGTGGTGGATGGCGGCCTGCTGCCGCTGGCGCCACTGCTGAAAGCGCGAGCGCTGCAGCGCCAGCAGCTCCACCAGCCCCCAGGCCAGGGCGCACACCAGCATGCCCCGGCCTACAGCCCAGCGGTAGGCCTCAGTCCTGCGCAGCGGTCGGCGCATCGTCATAGGCTCCGTCGCAGGCCCACTCGTGGGTGCGGGGCAGGTCAAAGCTCAGCCAGCCCCCTTCATCGAACAGCTGATCCAGCAGCCGCTGCAATCCGAGCAATTTCCAGAGCATGGTGCGCCTCTTTCGTAAGGAGGTTGAAGAGAGATCGTGGCGATCTGCAGGGCAAGGTACCGCCGTTGTGTGACGGTTTTGCGTCGGTTCGCATGAACCCAACAGCGGCCCCGCTGCGTTCTTTTTTGCTCACCTGGGCGCGCTGGCGGGCGCTATCCTCCGGCGGTGAACCCTTGCCATCCCTTCTAAAAAGCCCCTCTGCAACATGCTGCCCGAGCTTCTGGCGCTGGAAAAAATCCTGGAGCAGGGCGCGCCCCACCTCGATGTGCAGGTGGTGCGGCAGGTGCAGGTGGCCTCGGGCGAGCGGTTTCCGGTCTACGCCATTGGCGTGGGCAACCCGGCGCCGGATGTGCCTGCGGTGGGCTTTTTTGGTGGTGTGCACGGGCTGGAGCGCATCGGGGCCGAGGTGGTCATCGCCTACCTGCAGAACGTGGTGATGCGCCTGCAGTGGGACACCACCTTGCACCGGCAGCTGGAGCAGGTGCGCCTGGTCTTCATGCCCATCGTCAACCCGGGCGGCATGTGGTCGGCCACGCGGGCCAACCCGCGCGGGGTGGACCTGATGCGCAACGCCCCGGTGGACGCCGTGGACCGGGTGCCGCTGTGGGTGGGCGGGCAGCGGGTCAGCGCGGGCCTGCCCTGGTACCGGGGGCGCCTGGGCGACCCCATGGAGGCCGAGAGCCAGGCACTGTGCGAGGTGGCCACGGCCCAGCTGCTGGCGCGGCCCTTCAGCATGGCGCTCGACTGCCACTCGGGCTTTGGCGTGAAGGACCGGCTGTGGTTTCCGTTTGCGCACACACGCAAACCCATTGCGCACCTGGCCGAGCTGCATGCGCTGCAAGAGATCTTTTTGCAGGCCCACAGCCACCACCCCTACATCATCGAACCGCAAAGCACGCAGTACCTGGCGCATGGCGACCTGTGGGACCACCTGTACCTGCAAGCTTGCCAGACCCGGCCCACGCACACCTTCCTGCCGCTCACGCTGGAGATGGGCTCGTGGCTGTGGATCAAGAAGAACCCCCGCCAGCTGTTTTCGCGCAACGGCATCTTCAACCCGCTCATCAACCACCGCCAGCAGCGCGTGCTGCGGCGGCACCTGTCGCTGCTCGACTTTCTGGCGCGCGCGGCCTGCAGCCATGCACGCTGGACGCCCGCGCCCGATCAGCGCGCGCAGCGCCGGGCCGATGCGCTCGCGGCCTGGTACTGAAACGGAGCGCTGCACTATGCGCCAATGGATCCTGCTGCGCGGCCTGACCCGCGAAACCGCCCACTGGGGCGGGCTGGTGGCCGACCTGCAGCAGGCGCTGCCCGGCGATGCCGTGCTGGCGGTGGACCTGCCCGGCAACGGCTGCTGGCACCACAGGCCATCGCCCACCACGGTGCAGGGCATGGTACAGGCCTGCCGCGCCGACCTGGCGGCACGCGGGCTGGTGCCGCCTTACCACCTGCTGGCCATGTCGCTGGGCGCCATGGTGGCTGTGGAATGGGCGCAGGGGGCGCCACAGGAGGTCGCCAGCGGCGTGCTGGTCAACACCAGCCTGCGCCCGTTCAGCCCGTTCTACCACCGGCTGCGGCCGCAGAACTACGGCGCCCTGCTGCGCCTGGTGCTGTGGCCCCGACCGGCCGAAGCGGTGGAGCAGCAGGTGCTGGCGATGACCAGCAACCTGGCCGCAGCACGCGCCCCGGTGCTGGCGCACTGGGCCGCCGTGCGCAGGCAGCGGCCGGTGTCGGGCCGCAATGCGCTGCGCCAGCTGCTGGCTGCCGCGCGCTACCGGGCCCCGGCCACCGCCCCGCAGCCCCCTTTGCTGCTGCTGGCCAGCCGCCATGACCAGCTGGTGGCAAGCAGGTGTTCACAAGCGCTGGCCGCTGCCTGGAACCTGCCGCTGGTGATGCACCCCTTTGCGGGCCACGACCTGCCGCTGGACGACCCGGCCTGGGTGGTGGCGCAGGTGCTGCAGTGGGCAACACGCCCGCCGCACCCCTCGGGCGGCGCGCCGGTTAAGGCTGCTTGAACACCACGGCGTCCAGGGCCATGGCGCGGATGCTTTCTGCTGCCGCATCGGCCTGCGCGCGGCTGTCGTAGGGGCCCACACGCACACGGATGCGCCGCCCCTTGGCGCTGTCCAGCTCCTGGCGGAAGGCGGGCAGGCCCTCGTTCAGCAGCCGCGCCTGGGTCTTGCGCGCATTGGCTTCTTCGGCAAACAGGCCCACGTTGATGTAGTAGCCCGCCGCCGCGCCCACGGTGGGCAGCGGTTTGTCGGCCGCTGCTGTGGCTGATGCCGGTGCCTTGGGTTTGGTGGCGGCGCTGGCGCGGCTGGCGGCGGCCTCGCGCCGGGGGGCGGGTGTGCTGGCGGCCGAAGCAGCGGGGCTGGGGGTGGCCGATGCGCGGGCGGATGCTGCGGGTGTGGCCGTCTTGGCTGGTGCGGGAGCCGACGCGGCTGCCTTGCTGGCAGGGGCCGAAGCAGGCCGTGCTGACGGGGCGGGCTCGTCCGGTGGCGGTGTCACCCTGGCGGGCGGCGCTGTGGAAGCCGGGGCCCTGGGGGCTGCAGATGCCTTGGCTGCTGCCGGTGCTGGGGGCGGGGTTGATGCGGGTGCGGGTGCGGGTGCGGGATCGGGCCGCGACTCTGCCACAGGGGCTGGTTCGGGGGCCGCTTCGGGCATGGGGGCGGCCGTGGATGCAACCTGGCCCGCAGCCTGCGGGCGGGCCGGGGCCGGGGCCGATGCCGCTGGTGTGGTGGCCGCTGCGGTGGCCTGCGCCACGGTCACGGCGGGCTCCAGCGCCAGGGGCTTGGTGTCTGAAGGCGACCAGACCAGGTAGGCGATCAATGCGGCCACGCCCAGCGCCACGTTGGCCAGCACCACCATCTGCAGGCGCTTGCGCGAGCTGGCCTGCTTCTCCAGCAGCGCACAGGCCTCTGGCACGGTGCGCGATGCGGCCAGCGCGCGGGCGATGCGCTTGCGGATGTCGGCATACAGAATGGCATTGCCATACAGCCCTGGCACCGCAAAGGCCAGCACCGCAAACGCGCCCAGCACGCCCAGCTCCACGCCCGGCGGCCAGTTCAGAAATGACCGGCCAATGCCAAACACGATCAGCGCCAGCCCCTCGGCCGCTGCCACATACACCAGTGCAGCGCCCCAGAGCTGGCGGAACACCATCCAGTTCAGCGTGGCCAGGCAGGCGGCCCAGTTCCAGGTGGTGGTCGTGCGGCCGGTGCTGTCAAAGCGCTCGAAGACGGCCAGGTAGTAGTCGGTGTTGACGGGCCCCAGCGCCAGCCGGGACAGCGCGGTCATGGCGTTGTCGGACGGGGAGTCGAGCGACATGGCCGGAATGATGGAGGCGACAGGGTCCGTGTGGTCGAGCATGGGCCGATTCTGTCACGCGCCGCCGCGCGCGCCACCGGGGTTGGGCGCAAGGCGCCCCGCTGTTGCGGCCCCGCCGCACAGGGCGCCCGCCACCACACGCCGACCGTGCCCGCCGCCAGGCAGGTGCGGTGGGCGAGTGACCGGGGTTTCTATCCCGTTTCAGCGTTGGAATGTTGAAAAAATAGGCCGTTTCCGCGCATCCAGTATCGATTGTTTGCTATAAAAAATATAGCATTTAAGCCACGCGCACAGCCCCGTTCAGCCGCCCCGCACCATGGCCATGACCTTGGCCGCGTCCAGCGTGGCGGCCTTCTGCTGGATCTGCGGCAGGTACTGCGACTGCATCTGTTTGGCGGGCCCCAGCAGGTTCTGGAAGGTATCGCGCAGCATGGCCGAGCTCATCACGCGGCCCCCGGCGTAGTAGCGCTTGGCCACCTGGCCCAGTGCATAGGTGGTGGCAAACGAAAACGCCATGCCCGTTGCGGCGCCGCCCAGCCCACCGACCGTCCGGCCCGCCACCTTGCCCAGCAGGCCGCCCAGCAGCTTGCGGCCAAACTGCTCCAGGTACTGCGATGTCATGCCCACGCCCGCTGCGGCGATGAACTCCTTGATGTGGCCCTGGTCCAGCTCCACCCCGTGCGCCTTGCCAATGCCGTACACCATCTTCACCTGCAGCGGGATGATGGCCATCGACGCCCAGGACTGCGGCAGCAGCTCCAGCGCGCCGTTGAGCAGTGCGTAGTTGAGGATGGATTTGTCCAGCTCGGCATCGGCCGGGCCGGGGGGCGTGGCGGCGGTCGGGGCCGCTGCAGGGGCTGGTGCTGCAGCGGCGGCATAGGCCCCTGCGCCTGCCATGCCCGCCGCCCCCCAAGGCGTGGCCGAGGGGGCGGACTTCTCCACCACATCCACCAGCGCATCGGCATCCTGCTCAAACGCCGCCGTCTGCTGCGCGCCCAGCTGCAGCGCGGCCTTCAGCGTGGCCAGAAACTGCGCCTCGGCCGGCGTCTGCCGCCCATCCACATCACACACGCACACGGCCATCTCGTAAGCCAGCTGGCGGTGGGCCGGGTCGCTCAGCGCAGCGGCGGCGGCCTGCACGCTGGTGCGCTTGAGCAGCACATCCTGGTAGATGCGCGGCAGGTCGGCCATGCCGCTGTCGCCCGCGAGCGACTGGGCAATGCGGCGGATTTCTTCGCGCTCGGCGTCGTCCTTGGTGCCGTCTGCAAAAGCGGCCAGCAGGGCAATGGTGAGGATGGATTTTTGCTGTTCGGTGTTCATGCGGTGCGGGCCCGGAGGGCGGTGGGAAGAGTGGGAAGAAGCGGTTCTGCAGGCGGCGCAACGGCCGTTGTGTGCTGCGGGGCGGATGTTCCGGTCAGATGCAGTCTAGGCCGCAGGCTTTCAACGCCACAGCGTGTGGGGAATTGCCGGAATCTGGTAACCCGCTGTATCGCGCCCGCGCCGGGGGGCGCAGCCGATGCGGGTTTCTCCTTGCGTAGTTGATCGACTGTGCGCAGCCGCCAGGTTTGCATACAGTGGTTGCCTTGTTCCAAGAAGGAGACACGGCATGCGGCAGGCAGTGACAGGAAGTGGGGCGGGCCACCGTGCCCCGGCGCGGGGCACACCATGAACATCGCCCACCTGCTGCGCCGCAGCGCACAGCTCTACCCCGCCCAGCCCGCCGTGCTGCAGGGCGACCAGCTGCTGTTCACCTACCAGGCGCTGGGCGCCCGCACCGCCGCGCTGGCCGCCTGCCTGCGCGAGCGCCATGGCGTGTTGCCCGGCGACCGCGTGGCCATCTACGCCGCCAATGCGCCGGAATACCTGGAGGCCCTGCACGCCATCCTGTGGGCGGGCGCCGTCTCCGTGCCCGTCAACTACAAGCTGCATGCCAAGGAGCTGGCCTATGTGCTGACCGACTCCGGCGCGCGCATGGTGCTGGTGTCCGACGCTTTGTCGGCCGCTGCGCAAGAGGCCGGTGCCGACCCCGCCCACACGCTGGTGCTGGGCTCAGAGGCCTACCAGGCCGCCGTGTCGCACGCCCCCCTGCCCGTGTGCGACCGCGCGCCGGACGACCTCGCATCGCTGTTCTACACCTCGGGCACCACCGGCCGCCCCAAGGGTGTGATGCAGACCCACCGCAACCTGCTAGCCATGACGGCCTGCTACTTCACCGATGTGGACGACATCCTGCCCGGCGACGCCATGGTCTACGCCGCACCCATGTCGCACGGCGCGGGCCTCTACAACTACGCCCAGGTGCTGCGCGGCGGGCGGCATGTGGTGCCGCTGTCGGGCGGGTTCGAGCCTGCCGAGCTGGTACAGCTCGCGGCCAGCGTGGGCCAGCTCACGCTGTTTGCTGCACCCACCATGGTCCACCGCCTGGTGGACCATGTGCGCGCCACGGGCGCCGATGTGAGCGGCTTCAAGACCATCGTCTACGGCGGCGGCCCCATGTACGCCGACGACCTGCGCAACGCCCTGGCCGTGATGGGCAACCGCTTTGTACAAATCTACGGCCAGGGCGAAAGCCCCATGACCATCACCGCCCTGCAGCGCGCCCAGCTGGCCGACCGCGACCACCCGCGCTGGGCCGAGCGCATGGTGTCCGTCGGCGTGGCGCAGTCGCTGGTGGAAGTGCGTGTGGTCGATGCCCAAGGCCAGCCCCTGCCCCCGGGCGAAACCGGCGAGGTGGTGGTGCGCGGCGACACCGTGATGCCCGGCTACTGGAACAACCCTGAGGCCACGGCGCAGACGCTGCGCGATGGCTGGCTCTACACCAGCGACATGGGCGCGCTGGATGCCGATGGTTTCCTCACGCTCAAGGACCGTTCCAAGGACGTGATCATCTCCGGCGGCAGCAACATCTACCCGCGCGAGGTGGAAGAGGTGCTGCTGCTCCACCCTCGGGTGCGCGAGGTCGCCGTGGTGGGCCAGCGCGATGCGGAATGGGGCGAGGTGGTGGTGGCCTACCTGGTGGCAGGTGAGGGTGGCGCGGTGGAGGATGCGGCGCTGGATGCCCTGTGCCTGGAGCACATTGCGCGGTTCAAGCGGCCCAAAGAATACCGGTGGGTGGAGGGGTTGCCGAAGAATGCCTATGGGAAGGTGTTGAAGACGGAGTTAAGGGAGATGGAGTAACAGTAATGCTTTTCCCCGTTCTATGAATCTATCGTCGATGGCATCAGGCTGGATTCAGGAGCAGCGCAATTTTCTCGTCAAATTGGTCGAGCGGACAGGGTAGGCCTATCTCGGCATAGAAGTTTTTGATGAATGCCACGGAGGACTGAACTGCCCAATACGCGAAACTTGCAGACGCCCAGCTGCGTGGAAAGAGCAGCTCATTCGGCAGGAACGGTGAAGGCTGGAATCTGTGCTGTAGCCGTCTAGAAAGCTTCTCGTGCGATTGTTGTTCGCCGAACCACTCGGGCCGAAAGTGAACAACGGAGTTGCGCAGCTTGATAAGTGCGTCTGCGTTTTGCACCGCAGATGAGCCGAAGTCGAGTCTCTTTTCAGCCCTAATGGCGAGTGCTAGCGAGTACTTCTTCAGCACTGATTCTCGGTCGATGAGCGTGGAAATTTCTGCAGCTGCCGCAGGGCTTAGAGAATCTCCGAGGATCGATCCCTCGAAGTACATCTCGTTGGCGTAACTCTCGAGTGAAGCGACGGTTAAGGTCGCTACGGCTAGTGAGTTGTGGAGAATCTCTTCCCAGAATCCACCGAATGGTTGCCCTGAGTTTTCTTGCTCAAGTTCATAGGTCCTCGCGGCGAAGCGACATGCTGCAAGAAGGTGATGCAAAGCGAGGTTCATCCTCGTTCTCCCTGTGCCAGTGGCAGTGAAAGGGAGAAATGCGTGATTGAGTGACTCTGACATGATCAACTTATATCCTTGTTCTAGGATTCGGAATTGGTAATTCGTCGTTCAAGCCAGAGCTCACGGTTAATCTGCCGCGCATACCATTCAGTCTTGTCGCTCCTAGGACCCCCTCCCATGACAACCACCCTCAAAATCGATTTCGTCTCCGATGTCTCCTGCCCCTGGTGCATCATCGGCCTCAACGCGCTGGAGCAGGCGGCGGATCGGCTGCAGGGCGACGTTGCGCTGGACCTGCACTTCCAGCCGTTCGAGTTGAACCCGCAGATGGCGCCCGAGGGCCAGGACATCGGCGAGCACCTGCAAGAAAAGTACGGCGCCACGCCCGAGCAGAGCCAGAAGAACCGCGAGGCCATCGCGGCGCGCGGGGCGGCGCTGGGGTTCACCTTCAGCATGGACAAGCGCAGCCGCATCTACAACACCTTCGACGCGCACCGGCTGCTGCACTGGGCCGAAGAAAAGGGCGTGCAGCCTGCGCTGAAGAAGGCGCTGTTCAAGGCGTATTTCACCGACGGGCAGGACCCGAGCAACCACGAGGTGCTGGTGCGTGTGGCGGGCGAGGTGGGGCTGGATGTGGCCGAAGCGCGTGCGCTGCTGGCCTCCGGCCGCTACGCCGACGAGGTGCGCGAGCGCGAGCAGTTCTATCTGCAAAACGGCATCCACTCGGTGCCCGCGATCATCATCAACGAGCGCCACCTGATCCAGGGCGGGCAACCGGTGGAGGTGTTTGAACAGGCGCTGCGGCAGATTGCGGCGCAGGGTTGATGCTATATATTTAATAGCTTATAAGGCATGATGGACGCACGGTGGGGGCTGTTTTTTCTCATAAAAAGGGGCCAATGGCCCCTTGTTTGATGGCGAGTCTTGCCTCCGCCCCGCGTTGCCTTACTTGCGCAGCGGGATGGCCGTGGCGCGGTCCACCGGCACGGCGGTCACGCTGTTTTGCGGCGAGCCGTCGATGAGCTTTTCGGAGTAGGTGAGGTAGACCAGCGTGTTGCGCTGCGCGTCCACCATGCGCACGATGCGCAGGCGTTTGAACAGGATGGACATGCGTTCGCTGAACACTTCTTCCTGCTGCTTGAGTGGCGCAGGAACGTGGATGGGGCCGACCTGGCGGCAGGCGATCGATGCCTCGGCACGGTCTTCGGCCAGGCCCAGCGTGCCCTTAATGCCACCCACGCGGGCGCGCGAGACGTAGCAGGTCACGCCCTGCACGGCAGGGTCGTCGTAGGCCTCGACGATGATGTCGTGGTCGCGGCCGATCCACTGGAAGGCGGTGTCCACCGTGCCGATCTTTTCGCCCGATGCCGCCTGCGCTGCGCCGCCGGTGAGGGCGGCAAGCGTCATAACGACAGTGGCGGTGGTGGCTGCCAGCGTGTGTGCAGTCTTCACGCGGTGGCCTCGCCTTCGGTGCAGCGCTGGGCCAGGTGGGCCAGGGCTTCTTCGACCTGGTCCACCAGCACCAGGCACAGGTCGCCCGGTTGCAGGCGGGCCAGCGCGGTGTCGATGGCGATGAACTCGCCACGGATTTCTTCCACATGCGTGGTGCGGGGCGCACCGGCCAGTCCTTCACGCAGCAGGGCCATCACTTCGCCATCGGCACGGCCGCGCTGGGCGGCATCCTGGTACAGGATCACGTCGTCAAACGCGGCGCCCAGGATCACGGTTTGCTCGCGGATGTCTTCGTCGCGCCGGTCGCCAGCGCCGCTGATGACCACGCTGCGGCGCTTGCCCGGCAGTGCGTCCACGGCCTGCACCAGGGCGCGCATGGCGTCGGGGTTGTGGCCATAGTCGGCGATCACGGTGGCACCGCGATAGTCCATGATGTTGAAGCGGCCGGGCGCGTTGTCGCTGTCGTTCACAAAGCCCGACAGGCCTCGGCGGATGGTCTGCCAGGGCATGCCCACGCCCCATGCTGCGGCCACAGAGGCCATGACGTTCTCGACCTGGAAGCCGATCTTGCCGTTGCGCGTGATGGGCACGTCGCGCAGGTGGATGGTCTCGCGCCACGAGCCTTCGGAGGCCACGATGGAGTCGCCATCCACGTACACGGTGCGGTGGCCCTGGGCGCGGTGCGTGACCATCACGGGGTGGTGGCGGTCGCTGGCGAAGTAGATCACCTTGCCCGGGCAGGCCGAGGCCATGGCGGCCACGATGGGGTCGGCCGCGTTGAGCACGGCGTAGCCCGTGGGGGCCACGTTCTGCACGATCACGCGCTTGAGCACGGCCAGGTCTTCCACCGTGGTGATGTAGTTCAGGCCCAGGTGGTCGCCCGCGCCGATGTTGGTGACCACGGCCACTTGGCAGCGGTCAAAACCCAGGCCTTCGCGCAGGATGCCGCCGCGTGCGGTCTCGAACACGGCAGCGTCCACCTCGGGGTGGAGCAGCACGTTGCGGGCGCTCTTGGGGCCGCTGCAGTCGCCGCTGTCGATCTGGCGGCCGTTCACGTATACGCCGTCGGTGTTGGTCATGCCCACGCGCAGGCCCTGGGCCGTGAACAGGTGCGCAATCAGGCGCGCCGTGGTGGTCTTGCCGTTGGTGCCGGTCACGGCCACGGTGGGGATGCGGCCGTCGTCGCCGTGGGCGTACAGCTTGTCCACCATGGCCTGGCCCACGTTGCGGGGTTTGCCGTAGCTGGGTGCCAGGTGCATGCGCAGGCCGGGGGCGGCGTTCACTTCGACAAAGCCGCCGCCTTGTTCTTCGAGCGGGCGCAGCACGGTCTCGGCCACCATGTCCACGCCGCAGATGTGCAGGCCCACCATCTGGGCAGCCGCCACGGCGCGGGCGGCCACTTCGGGGTGCACGTCGTCGGTCACGTCGGTGGCGGTGCCGCCGGTGGACAGGTTGGCGTTGTTGCGCAGGATGACGCGCTGGCCTTTCTCGGGCACCGAGTCGGGCGTGAGGCCTTGCATTGCCAGGCGGGCCACGGCGATGTCATCAAGGCGGATCTTGGTGAGCGAGGTGGCGTGGCCTTCGCCACGGCGGGGGTCCTGGTTGACCACCTCCACCAGCTGGCGCACGGTGTGTTCGCCGTCGCCCAGCACCTGGGGCGGCTCGCGGCGCGCGGCGGCCACCAGCTGGTCGCCCACCACCAGCAGGCGGAAGTCGTGGCCGGGCAAGAAGCGCTCGACCATCACGGTGCCGTAGTCGGCGGCGTTCTTGTAGGCCTCTTCGAGCTGGGCGCGATCGGTGATGTTGACGGTAACGCCCTTGCCCTGGTTGCCGTCTTGCGGCTTGACCACCACGGGCAGGCCGACCTTGAGGGCGACTTCCCAGGCTTCGTCCACGCTCTCGACCGGCTTGCCCAGGGGCACGGGCACACCGGCGGCGTGCAGCAGGCGCTTGGTCAGGTCCTTGTCCTGGCCGATGGATTCGGCCACGGCGCTGGTCGAATCGACCTCGGCCGCCTGGATGCGGCGCTGCTTGGAGCCCCAGCCAAACTGCACCATGCTGCCGCGCGTGAGGCGGCGGTAGGGGATGCCCCGGGCCACGGCGGCTTCGACGATGGAGCCCGTGCTGGGGCCCAGGCGCTCGTCTTCGTCCAGCTCGCGCAGCTCGGCGATCACGGCGTTGGCATCAAAGCTGCCATTGCCCAGCGCGGCTTCGATGAGCTGCTGCGCGTATTCAAATGCCTTGCGGCCCACAGCCTCTTCGCTGTATTCGACGACCACCTGGTACACCCCCACATCGCTGGTGGCGGTGGTGCGCGCAAAGGTCACCGGGCAGCCTGCCTGGGCCTGCAGGGCAAGCGCAGCGGTTTGCAGCACATGGGCCAGCGAGACATCGCCGCCACCGGTTTCGGGGTGCAGCGCACCAATGGCGGGGAACAGGGCGCGCAGGCGGGCTTCAAACCCGGCCATCTGGCCCACGGCACGCTCGGTTTCCGAACAGGCCACCACGGCTTCGATGGCCATGTGGCGGCTCCAGAGGTTGGGGCCACGCAGGGCCCGGGTGCGGGATACATCCATGGGGTTTCTTTCAGTAGTCGTCGGGGCTCGCGGGCCGCGTTCCAGTCGAATGCGTGTGTGGCTGTGTCAATGGGGCTGTGGGGCTATCAAGCTTTCAGGCGGGCAGCTCGGGCTCGAAGGTCTTGATGCCCGCGCCGATCAGGTCGGGGGCAATGTCCAGCGCCCAGGCGGTACCCACGGCGGCCAGCAAGGCCTCGGTGTCGGGCACCACGGCGTTGCGGCCGAAGGTGAGGTCCGACAGGGCCCCCAGCACATGCTCGGCACTGCCGGTGGCCAGCACCACGCGGCCGTTTTTCACGAAGACGGCGCGGCCGTTGTCCTTGGCGCGGTGGTCCACGATGGCGGGCAGCGTGCCGTCCTGTGCATACAGCACCACGTCGCCGTCGGACAGCGGGGCCAGGTCGGCCACCTGGGCGATGGCGGCATTGAGCACGGCAGCGCCTTCGGCCAGCACCACGTCCACCTGGGTGCGCATCACCTTGGTCATCTGGTCCTGCTCGTGCACGTCAAACTCGGCCAGCGTTTCCACGCCGTCCATGTCGGTCACCACGCCCACCTGGCAGCGGTCGTAGGCCAAGCCGTCGCGCAGGATGGTGCGGGCGTCGCTTTCGATCACGGCGGCCTGCACCATCTTGTTCATCAGCAGGCGGTGGGCGGCTTCCCAATGGGCGCAGTCGGTGGCTTCCACACGGCGGCGGTCCAGGAACAGGCCGTCGCGGCAGGCCAGGCCGGTGTGGTGGCCGCTCAGGTGCAGCAGCCAGGCCACCACGCGCGAGATGGTGGCGGTGTTGCGGGTGCCCGCCACGCCCACCAGGGGGATGCGGCCAACGGGGCCCTCATCGTCGCCTTCGGAGGAGGGGAACAGATGCTCGGCAATCGCCTGGCCCACGGGGCGGGGCGCGCCCACGGCGGGCTTGAGGTGCATCAGCAGGCCCGGGCCAGCATTCACTTCGACAATCGCGCCGCCCTGGGTGTGCAGGGGCTTCCCGATGTCGCGCGCCACCATGTCGATGCCCGCGATGTCCAGGCCCACGACCTTGGCGGCCAGTTGGGCGATGTAGGCCACCTCGGGGTGCACATCGTCCGTGCAGTCCACGGCCACGTTGCCATTGCGCTGCACCACCACCTGGCGGCCCGCAGCGGGGACGGAGTCGGCGGCCAGGTCCTGGCGCTTGAGTTCGAGCTGCACCTTGGTGTCGGTGGCCAGGTCGATGATTTCGAGCGGGTACTCTTCTTCGTAGCCCCGGCGCGGGTCGGAGTTGAGCTGGCTGTCGATGAGTTCCTTGACGGTGTTGCGGCCATTGCCGGTGATGCTGACCACCTCGCCGCGCGCAGCCGCCACCACCTTGCCGCCCACCACCAGGATGCGGTGCTCGTCGCCGGGGATGAAGCGCTCGACCATCACGTCGCTGCCCTCGGGGTAGGCCACGTGGTAGGCGGCCTCAATGTCTTCCTGCTTGCGCAAATCCAGCGTCACGCCCCGGCCGTGGTTGCCGTCGGAGGGTTTGATCACCACGGGCAGGCCGATGTCCTGCGCGGCTTCCCAGGCTTCTGCGGGGCTGTTGACCACCTGGCCTTCGGGAATGGGCACGCCGCAGGATTGGAGAAGGCTCTTGGTCAGATCCTTGTCGCTGGCGATGCCTTCGGCGATGGCGCTGGTGAACTCGGTCTCGGCCGTCCAGATGCGGCGCTGGCTGGCTCCGTAGCCTAGCTGCACCAGGTTGCCGTCGTTCAGGCGGATGTGGGGGATGCCCCGGTCGGTGGCGGCGGTGACGATGCAGGCGGTGCTGGGGCCAAGGTACTGGTCGTCCACCTCGGTGCGCACGCGGGCCACGGCGGCGGCCACGTCAAAAGGCTGGTCGTTGATGGCCGCCATGATGAGCGCATGGCCCTGGGCCAGCGCCACGCGGGCCACGCTTTCGTCGCGGGCGCGGAACACCATGCGGTACACGCCACGCTGAGAGGTAGAGCGCGTCTGGCCAAAGCCGGTGGGCATGCCCGCCAGGTTGAGCAGTTCAATGACGATGTGCTCCAGCACATGGCCGCACCAGGTGCCTTCCTGCAGGCGCTGCAAGAAGCCGCCGCGCTCGCCCACGCCGCAGTGGTGTTCGATCAGCGCGGGCAGCCACGTGGTGAGGCGGTCATTGAAGCCGGGAAGGGTGTTGGAGGGGTAGTCCTCCAGCTCGCCCAGGTCCAGCCAGACTTCCAGGACCGGCCGGTAGGTCCAGATATTCGGGCCCCGCAGGTAGTTGATGCGAAGCAGTTGGATGTCGTTGAGTTTCGCCATGGATTGCAGCGGGTGTGTTTCCGGCCTTGTGAGGGCTTTGCGTGGAAAAAGGGGACGAAGGGGGACTTTGTTGGACGATGATTGTGCGCCAGCCCGGGGCCTGTTCGCAGTGTCAGCCAAATGGCTGCCGCAGACGTTACAGGAGGATGCCGTCGCACCGTGGCGTGCAGTATCGGTGAGAATTCCCGCTTTCGCGAGTTCGGCCACCGCAGGCTGCCGGTGGCGGAAAACCCAACCAAAAATGCAACATCACCATTCTGTGGACGCCTCGGGTGTCTTTTCTGGCCCCGTGGGGGGCGAATTGCGGGCCATGCTCGCTTCCAAAGAGAACGTGCTGGCTGCGTTACAGGTTGACCTGAGCACCGCGCTGCGGTTTGCAACCGGCTGGGTGGTGGTGACGTCCGAGCGTCTGCTGGCCTGCGAGCCCGGCACCACGGCCTGGCGCAGCTGGCCGCTGGGCGACGGCCTGGCCCTGCGCCTGCACGACCACGGCGGGGTGGGCTCGCTCGAACTGCACGCCCCCCAGGAGCGCCTGGCGCTGTGGCGTTTCACGCTGGCGCACCACGCCCAGGCCCTGCGCCTGGTGCAGCGGTTCGATCAGCAAGTGGCCCGGGGCGGGAATGCCGCCGAAGACGAAGACGACGAGCCCGCCTGCCCCACCTGCCACACCCCCCTGCCGCCCGACACCGAAGAGTGCCCCGCCTGCGCCCGCGCCCAGCCGCTGCAGACATCCACCTGGGTGCTGCTGCGCCTGTGGCGTTTTGCCCGGCCTTACCGCAAGCAGCTGGCCACCGGGTTTGCGCTCACCCTGGCCTCCACGGCGGCCACGCTGGTGCCGCCCTACCTCACCATCCCGCTGATGGACGACATCCTGATCCCGTTCCAGAACGGGCAGAAGATCGAGCCAGGCCTGGTCATGCTCTACCTGAGCGGCCTGCTGCTGTCGGCCCTGGCCGCTTGGGGCCTCTCCTGGGCGCGCACCTACATATTGGCGCTGGTCTCCGAGCGCATCGGCGCCGACCTGCGCACCACCACCTACGAACACTTGCTGCGGCTGTCGCTCGACTACTTTGGCGGCAAGCGCACCGGCGACCTGATGGCGCGCATCGGCTCGGAGACGGACCGCATCAACGTTTTCCTTTCGTTGCATGCCCTGGACTTCGTGACCGACGTGCTCATGATCATGATGACGGCGGCCATCCTGTTCTCCATCAATCCGTGGCTGGCGCTCGTCACCCTGGTGCCGCTGCCCTTCATCGGCTGGATGATCCACACCGTGCGCGACCGCCTGCGCACCGGGTTTGAAAAGATCGACCGCGTGTGGTCCGAGGTGACCAATGTGCTGGCCGACACCATCCCCGGCATCCGCGTGGTGAAGGCCTTTGCGCAAGAGAAGCGCGAGGCCCAGCGTTTCCGTGACGCCAACCAGCACAACCTGGAAGTCAACGACAAGCTCAACAAGACCTGGAGCCTGTTCACCCCCACAGTGTCGCTGCTGACTGAAATCGGCCTGCTGGTGGTCTGGGCGTTCGGCATCTGGCTGGTGTCACGCAACCAGATCACGGTGGGGGTGCTCACCGCCTTCATCGCCTACATCGGGCGGTTCTATGGGCGTCTGGATTCGATGAGCCGCATCGTCTCGGTCACGCAGAAGGCCGCTGCCGGGGCCAAGCGCATCTTCGACATCCTGGACCACGTGAGCAACGTGCCCGACCCGGCCCAGCCCGTGAAGGTGGACAAGGTGCAGGGCGCCATCAGCATGCAGGGTGTGGGCTTCCGCTACGGCAGCCGCGCGGTCATCAAGGGGCTCCACCTCGACATCCGCCCCGGCGAGATGATCGGCCTGGTGGGCCACAGCGGCTCGGGCAAGAGCACGCTGGTCAACCTGATCAGCCGCTTTTACGACGTGAGCGACGGCTCCATCCAGGTGGATGGCATCGACATCCGCCGCTTTGCCGTGGCCGACTACCGCCGCCACATCGGCCTGGTGCTGCAGGAGCCCTTCCTGTTCTTCGGCACCATCGCCGAGAACATCGCCTACGGCAAGCCCGAAGCGACGCGCGAGGAGATCGTGGCCGCCGCCCGAGCCGCGCATGCGCACGAGTTCATCCTGCGCCTGCCGCACGGCTACGACTCGCTGGTGGGCGAGCGCGGCCAGGGCCTGTCGGGCGGCGAACGCCAGCGCATCAGCATTGCACGGGCGCTCTTGATTGACCCGCGCATCCTGATCCTGGACGAGGCGACCTCGGCCGTGGACACCGAGACCGAGAAGGAAATCCAGAAGGCGCTCGACAACCTGGTGCAGGGCCGTACCACGATTGCGATTGCCCACCGCCTGTCCACCCTGCGCAAGGCTGACCGCCTGGTGGTGATGGACCGGGGCGAGGTGGTGGAAGTGGGGCCCCACGACGAACTCATGGAAAAGCAGGGCGCCTACTGGCGGCTCTACGAAGCCCAGGCGCGCCGCGCCGAAGAAGACGCCCAGGCCGCAGGGGTCATCATCGACAGCAGCCTGCTGCATCCGGCCCACCCTGCGGGCAATCCTTGAACCCGTTGTGAGCGACCTTGCCATGAACGCACCCCTGACCCCGTCGTCTGCGCCTGCCTTTCAGCTGGCGCGCAACCCCCATGGCCGCCTGGTTCTGACGCTGCCTGACGGCACGGCGCATGAAGGCGTCACCCCTGTGCGTGCTTTTCCCATCGCCGCGCCTGGCGAGGGGCTGTCTTTGGTGGGCTCGGATGGCCACGAGTTGTTGTGGATTCCGCATGTGGACCAGGTAGCGGGCCCGGCCCGGCAACTCATCGACGAGGAGCTGGCGGTGCGCGAGTTTGTGCCTACTATCGAAAAAATCGTTGCTGTGTCGAGCTTTTCCACGCCCAGCACCTGGCAGGTGGAGACTGACCGGGGTCCGGCCAGCCTGGTCCTCAAGGCCGAAGAAGACATCCGCCGCCTGGGCGGGCGCACCCGGCTGCTGATCGCCGGGGGCGACGGCATGCAGTTCCGCGTCAAGGACACCACCGCGCTGGACCGGCACTCGCGCAAGCTGCTGGAACGTTTTCTCTGACCGGCTCGGGGCCCCGCAGCCCCAGCCGAGGCCTCTCTTTTTCTCTTTTTCGGTGCGCTGAACGCCTCCGGGCGCCTTTGGGCGCCCCTTGGCGCATGGCCAACACGCACAAAAACCACAGGCTGGCCTGGTGGTTGTGATCGCCTGTGCGCTCAATCCGTGTTTTCAGTCCACATCAGGCTGGTGCGTGGCTTGAACCCCTGCCGAAATCTAGGTAAAAACCCTTGTTTTGGGCCAATCGGTGAAAAAGACCTAAATTTCCCCTTCTTTTTGCCGTTATGAATTACGAAGACGGCGGAAAACCCTCTGCACGCCAAGACACATTCATTCACCATCCGGGGCCACTGCCATGCAAATGCCACCTGTCGATCGATCGCCGAGTTGGCGTCCTCAGGGCGCTGATTTGTATTCCACTGGCGCCTCCGGCGCGCCGCCGGTGCGGCCCATCAATGCGCCCAACCCGGTGGAATCCATGGACCGCCTGGGCGAGGGCGCCGTCGTGCGCGAGCCCGACAAGCCGTCTGCCCCGGACACCGCCAACCGGGACTGGACCGAGGTCAAGAAGAAAGAAACGGTAGAAGAACCGCCCGAGCCGCCCAAGGAGCCCATCTACAAGCAGCTGCTGGAACTGATCCAGTCGATGTGGCGGGCCAGTGGCACGGCGGTGGAGGTGGCGCAGGACATCAACAAGATGACCCTGCAGGAGCGCATGGCGCAGCAGGTCAAGAACGAGCCACTTACCTATTCAGATCCCAAGGTCAAGCGCACCGGCGGGTTGTGAGATTTGCTATAAAAACAATAGCTATAAGGGATTGATGGACGCGCGGTAGCGGCCAATTTTGCTTGTATTTTTTCGCTGTGGCTTCACGGCCGGGGCGATGAGGCGGTACCTGCCGCCTGGGCGGCGGCCCGCTGCTGGTCCCGCTGCTCCCGGTATTTGGCGGCAAAGGCCCGCACTTCCTCGTACGACACATAACCGTCCTTGTCGGTGTCCGCGTCATCGAACGCGGCCGCGAGCCGGGGGAACAATTGCACCTCGGTGCGGCTGAGCTTGCCGTCGCCGTTGAAGTCCAGCATCTTGAAATCACGCAAGGCCTTGGCTTCGCCTTTGGTGGGCGCGGGCTGTTGTGTGTCGGCGTCAGGCGCCTGCGCCCAGGCTGTGCTGCAGGCTGCGATCCAGAGGGAGAGGGCGGCCACGCAGGCCCGGGGGGTGGGGATGTGCAAAACGGGGCTCCTTGAATGCGGGTGGTGGCCCGACCCTGACAGACCGCGAACCGGGCGGTCAGTTCCCGGCAGCCCGCACCGGCGCCATGTTCGAGATACCGCTGCTGACATGCCCGGCGGGCACATGGCGCGCGGCCGAGGCCACATGGCCCGTCTGGTCGTCAAAGAAGAAGTCGGGCTCGAACTCACGCAGGAACTCGCCCTTGGGCAGCCCGCCCAGGAACATGGCCTCGTCCACGTTGATGTCCCAGTCCATCAGCGTACGGATCGCACGCTCATGCGCTGGCGCGCTGCGCGCCGTGACCAGGGCCGTGCGGATGCGCATGCCCGTGGTGCTGCCCGCCTCCCCGGCGGACTGCAGCCGGTGCAGGGCGGCCAGCAGGGGCTTGAAGGGGCCGTCGGGCAGCGGCAGGGCGGCCTTGTCGGTCTCGTGCTGCTGAAAAGCCGCCAGACCTTCGGCCTGGTACACGCGCTCGGCCTCGTCGGAGAACAGCACGGCGTCGCCGTCGAACGCGATGCGCACTTCGGCGGGGTTGGCGTCACCCGCCTGCATGGATTCGGTCACCACCCGCGCCGCCGGGTAGCCCAGGTGCAGGGCCTCGCGCACATCGGCCTCGTTGGCCGACAGGAACAGGTGGGCGCCCAGCGGCCGCAGGTACCGGAACGGATCGCGCCCCTGCGTGAACACCCCGCGCTGGATGGTGGGCAGGCCGTGCGCGTGGCACGAGCGGAACACGCGCATGCCGCTGACCGGGTCGTTGCGCGAGAGCAGCACCACCTCCACACGCTGGTGCTCGGGCGTGTTGAACGCAAGCAGCTTGCGCACCAGCGAGAACGCCACGCCCGGCGCGGCGGGCACATCCAGCCGCTGGCGCTGCAGGTCCACATAGGCGCGGTCGTTGTCTTTCTCGAAAACGCGGTTCTCTTCCTCAAAATTGAACAGCGCGCGCGAGGAGATCGCCACCACCAGCTTGTCGTCCAAGGTCACGGCCATAAGGTCACTTCACAAACTGGTTGAGCTGAATGATGGGCAGCAGCACGGCCAGCACGATCAGCATCACGATGCCGCCCATGCCCACGATGAGCAGCGGCTCCAGGATGGTGGCGAGCGCCATGGCGCGGCGTTGCACTTCGGTCGAGAGCTGGCGCGCAGCGCGCTGCAGCATCACGGGCAGCTGGCCGGTTTGTTCGCCCAGGCGCGCGAACATCGACAGCAGGCCGGGGAAGCGTTTCTTCTGCGCCAGCGCCGAGGCCAGCGGGGCGCCCTCGCGCACCAGCACCAGGGCATCGAGCGCATCGGCGCGCAGGGCGCGGTTGCTCAGGGTTTCGGCGGCGGCCTGCAGGGCCTTGAGGATGGGCACGCCCGCGCCCGAGAGCATGGCCAGCGTGCCTGCAAAGCGCGCCGCGTTGTAGCCCCGCGCCAGCTTGCCCACCAGCGGCAGTTTCAGCCAGGCGGCATCGAACTTTTCGCGCACGGGGTCGATGGCCAGCGCCCACCGGGCTCCGACGGCGGCCAGCACTGCGGCCACCAGCATCACCCAGCCATAGTTGCGCACAAACGCGCTCAGGCCCAGCATGGCCACCGTCAGGAAGGGCAGGGCCCGCTTGGTGCCCGCAAACACGCTGGCCACCTGCGGCACCACATAGCCCACCAGGAACAGCACGATGGCAATCGCCACCAGCGTGACGATGGCTGGGTAGAGCGCTGCGCCCACCAGCTTGGCCTTGAGCGCCTGCCGTTCTTCCAGGTCGTCGGCCAGGCGCTCCAGCACCAGGCCCAGGTTGCCGCTGTGCTCGCCCGCACCGATCACGGCGCAGTAGATGTCGGAAAACTCACGCGGGTGCTGCGACAAGGCGCGGGCAAACGTGGCGCCGGCATTGACCTCGGCGCGCAGTGCGGCCACCAGGTGGCGCTGGCGTTCGTCGTCGGCTTCTTCGGACAGCGCCGTGAGCGCCCGCTCCAGCGGCAGGCCCGACGACACCAGCCCGGCGATCTGCCGCGTCCAGATGGCCAGCGCGGTGGCGCTGAACACGGGCCGCGTGAGCAGGCGCTGGCCCAGGCTGGCAGCGCGACCATCCTGCGACTGACCGGTTTGCACCGGATCCACTGCCAGCGGCACCAGGGCCTGCGCCCGCAGCAGGCTGCGTGCCGCCTTGGCGGTATCGGCCTCCATGAGGCCCTTGCGGGTCTGGCCCTGGGCGTCCAGGGCTTCAAAGGAAAAAGCGGGCATGCGGGCGTGGGCGGTAGGGCAACAACAACCCGCCATGGTAGCGGCTGGCGGCACCTTGGCGCGCGGTCAGCTTGGTTTGGCGCGTGGGGAGTGCTTCTGGCATGTTTCTGGGCGAAGGGCTTTTCTGGCTTCCTTGATGTAGCGCGGGTGAAACGGCAAACATATGGCGTGCAATCCATTGCTGTTCTACGGGTGGCACGTGCGCTTAAGATGTGGCGGGAAATTAGGAGGGGGTGGGTGCCATGGCGCCAATCCCCGGCATTCATTCACGAAGGAGAAGAAATGAACAAGATGATCACCCTGGGAGGGTTGTTTGCCGCTGTGGCCTTGTCTGGTTGCGGTGGAAGCGGAGATGATGCAGCCCCTCCACCCGCCAAACCGCCAGCAACCGTCGTCTCGGGCGCAGAAGGCCTTTGGACTGGACAGACCCCTGATGCCATCGCCTTGAGTGTGCAAGGTGTCGTGCTGGAGAACGGCGAGACTTGGAATATTGTGAGTGCCGTAGACGGCACGGTTGTGGGCTTTTCACAAGGCAACATCCAGGCGTCGGCCCCAGATGCCATCACGGGCACAGGCCGCTATCTCAACGTAGTGGATCAAGCCCATCTGACCGATCGCAAAATCGAGTCTGTGAGCTACTTTGGCCGGTATGCCGTGCGGGACTCGATCCAGGTCACCGCCTCCAATGGCTGGAAGTACTCTGGCAACTACGGTGTTCGGTATGAGCAACCTGCTGCCGTGAGTGAGTTGCTGGGCACCTATGTGGGCACTGGCATCGGTAACCAGGTGAGTGCACCCCTGATCTCGTTGTCTGTTACCACGGGTGGACTGGTTTCGACGACCTCCTACCCGGGCTGCTCTGTTCGTGGGACCCTCGTTCCACGCGCCAGCGGCCGGAATGTGTTTGACTTGCCGATGACTTTTGATGGGACCACTTGCCCGGTGGCCAATGGCTCTGTTGTCAATCACGTCGTTTTGTACAACAACACCAGCCGATCCATCCTGATCATGGGGCAGAGTGTGAGCAAGGAACAGACCTACATCTACACAGGGCTGAAGAGCTAGGTCTTTGAGGTCTTTAACTGCGCTCCCACGCCTTGGCGTGGGCCTGCGCAGCAATATCCAGCGACCGCAGCCGCAGCGCCGGGTCGTACACATCACTCACCAGCATCAGCTCGTCGGCCCCGGTGGCTTCGCTGAGTTGCGCTAAACCTGCCCGCACCGTGTCCGGCCCGCCGATCACGGCGGCGGCCAGGAAGTCGCTGATGGCTGCGCGCTCCTGCGGCTGCAGGTGCACCGCGTAGTTTTCAATGGGTGGCCGCAAGCGGCGCCGGTCGCCCGTCAGAATGCCCAGCACCCGCTGGTAGGTGCTGCTGGCCAGAAACTCCGCTTCCTCATCGGTGGGCGCCGCAATCAGTGGCACACCGATTGCCACATAAGGCTGGGGCCAGGTGGCGGAGGGCCGGTACAGGTTGCGGTACAGGTCGATCGCCTGGTGCAGCAGGCGCGGCGCGAAGTGCGAGGCAAAGGCATAGGGCAGGCCGCGCTCGGCAGCGAGCTGCGCAGAGAACAGGCTGGAGCCCAGCAGCCAGATCGGCACGTTGGTACCTGCGCCGGGCATGGCAATCAGGCGCTGGCCGGGCTCGGCGGGGGCCAGCAGGCGCTGCAGTTCGGCCACGTCCTGCGGAAAGTCGTCGGCGGTTTCTACCCGGCTGCGGCGCAGCGCGCGCATGGTGGCCGGGTCGGTGCCGGGCGCGCGGCCCAGGCCCAGGTCGATGCGGCCCGGGTACAGCTCGGCCAGGGTGCCAAAGGCCTCGGCCACCACCAGCGGTGCATGGTTGGGCAGCATCACGCCGCCCGAGCCCACGCGGATGCGCGAAGTGCCGCCTGCAATGTGGCCCACCAGCACGGCCGTGGCCGAACTGGCAATGCCTGCCATGTTGTGGTGCTCGGCCAGCCAGTAGCGGGCAAAACCCAGTTTCTCGGCGTGTTGTGCGGTGGAGAGTGCAATCTGCAGGGCATCGGCCACGGTGCCGCCTTCGCGGACGGCCACCAGATCCAGCATCGACAGGGCGGGGCGGCGGGGGGTAGAAGTCATGGCTGCATTGTCTGGCCGCTGGTGCCTTTGTGCTGGCGCCGGGGCAGAGCTGGCAGGGCCCGAAGGGTTGCCTTGCGCGATTTTCACGACCGGGCCATTTTTTGGTAGCCAAAACGGCGACGGCGCCACAGAATGTTTCAAGACTTTTCCGCGCGGGCATGTTCCGGTGTGCGCGGACTGTGGCCGCAAAAGGGATGACGATGGGTTTTTTCAGCCGTTTGTTCAAGATCAAGGAGCAGGATCCGACCAGCCCCGACACCACCTGGGCCATGGAGGACAACGGCAGCGAGCTGGTGCTGGACGCGGAATACGCGGCCACCCTCATGACCGAAATCGACATCGATGCCGCCATTGCCAGCCACGAGCGCTGGCGCCTGCAGCTGCAGGACATGGTCAACGGCCGCTCGGACGAGGTCATGCGGCCCGAACGCATCTGCCACGACGACCGCTGCGACCTGGGCCGCTGGCTGTATGGCACCGGGCGTGTGCGGCTCGGCCACTACCCGGCGTTCGAGATGCTGGTGGCCCGCCACAAATACTTCCACCAGCAGGCCGCTGATGTGGTCACGCTGTTTCAGTCGGGCGAGCAGCAAAAGGCGGTGCAATTGCTCAACAGCAGCTGCCGCCATGCCTCCAACCAGGTACTGTTGTTGCTCAAGGAACTCAAGCGCGGGCTGGGGCGCTGATGTAATTGTGGTGGGGCATGGCCAGCCCCCTGGCGGTCAGTAGCTCCGCCCCCCCTTGTACATCGCATGCTGCCGCCGGTTCAGCGTGGCCGCCTCGCTCAGCCGCCCCATGGCCGCACCGGCGTGTGCATGCGTGATGGCCATGCCCAGGCCGTCGGCCGCGTCGGTGCCCGGCAGGCCCGGTAGCTGCAGCAGCCGCCGCACCATCTCTTGCACCTGGCTTTTGGCGGCGCGGCCGTGGCCGACCACGGCTTTTTTCATCTGCAGCGCGGTGTATTCGGCCACGGGCAGGTTGCTGGCCACCAGGGCGGTGATGGCGGCGCCGCGCGCCTGGCCCAGCAGCAGGGTGGACTGGGGGTTGACGTTGACGAACACGATTTCGACCGAGGCCACATCGGGCTTGTAGCGGGCTGCGACCTCGGTGATGCCGTCGAACAAAATCTTCAGGCGCCCGGGCAGGTCGCCCAGTGCCAGCGTGGTGGTGCGGATGGTGCCGCTGGCCACATAGCTGAGCTTGTGGCCGTCAACGTCCACCACGCCAAAGCCAGTGGTCTGCAGGCCGGGGTCAATGCCAAGGATACGCATTTGCTATAAATTCAATAGCTATATGGGCAATGTGGTCGAGCGCAGACGGCCATTTTTGCTCAAAGTCCGAAGTACCAGCGCACCGAGTGGAAGAACACGGGGGCTGCAAAACACAATGCGTCCACCCGGTCGAGCAGGCCACCGGCACCGGTGACGGACATGCCCTGCATGCCCCAGCTCGTGATGCCCCGGTCTCGCTTCAGTGCCTTCATCACCAGATGCCCCAGGCTGCCTGCCACGCAGGCCAGCAGCGCCATGCCCAGCGCCTGGCCGGGTTTGAACGGGGTGATGAAGGTGAGCAGCCCGCCCGCCACACCACCGGCCGCCACACCGGCGAGCCAGCTGGCCCACTGGAAGCTCTGGCTTACTTGCGGCGCCACGGGGGTGTGCGGAAAGCGCCGCCCCAGCAGGTGTTGCACCACCATGCAGGTCTGCACCACAAAGACGAGGAAGAACACCAGGAACGCGCCCTTGTCGCGGTAGCCCGGGAAGTCGAGCAGCAGCAGCGCGGGCACATGGCTCATGCCATACACGCAGACCATGATGCCCCACTGCAGCTTGGCGTTGCGCTCCAGAAACCGCTGTGGGTCGTTGGCCAGCGCACTCACCACCGGCAGCGCCAGAAACACATAGACCGGGATGAACACCGTGAACAGGTCGAACATCTTGCTGCCCACGATCCAGAACTGCAGCGGCAGCACCACGAAGAACGCCAGCACCAGGCTGCGGTGGTCGCCGCGCCGCGTGGGCGAGAGGGTGATGAACTCGCGCAGCGCAAAAAAGCCCACGATGGCAAACAGCACGGTGGCCACGGTGTCGCCCAGCACCCAGCCCACCCAGAACACGGTGGCCATCATCCACGAGGTCTTGAGCAGGCCCCAGAAGCGTTTGGCCTCCAGCATGCGGGCTTCGGACTCGGGGTCGTCACTCGCATGCTCGCGCAGATTGCGCACAAAGGCCCACACGGTGACGATGGACAGGATGCCGAACACGGCGATGAAGAGGGCGCCGATCTGCTGGGTGGTGGTGAGGTTGCGAAGGAAGTTGTTCATGTCGTTGCCGCCCGGCCGCCCGAAGGCAATGACGCGCCCCCTTGGGGGGCAGCGATACGCGAAGCGATGAGCGTGGGGGTCATATTCAAATTTCCCGCAGTGCAATCACCGCGCGGCGTGCGCGATCAAGGAAGGGGCGGCGTTCTTCACCCGCTTCCAGCTGGATCGGCGCGCCAAACGTCACTGAGCACAGGATGGGCACCGGCACCACTTCGCCCTTGGGCATCACGCGCTGCACGTTGTTGATCCAGGCGGGCACCAGCACCACCTGCGGGAACATCTGCGCCAGCTTGAACAGGCCGGATTTGAAGGACTGCGGCTCGTCGCCATGGCCGCGCGTGCCCTCGGGGAAGATCACGATGGAGTCGCCGCTGGCCAACGCCCGCACCAACGGTGCCAGTGGGTCGGATTCGGGCAGGGCGGCGCGCAGTTCCTCGGGCGTCGGGGTGCGCGGTGGCGTGTCGGGCGAGGGGTCGGGGCCGCCCGCCGTTGCGGTGTCGGCGTCCGCAGATGCGGTGGCCATGGCGCCGATCACGCCCACGGGCTCTGTCGCCGCAGGGGCGGGCGGGCGCGCGGGCGTGGCTTGGCGGTCCACATACACGGCGTTGAACACGGCGGTGGTGATCCACTGCCGAAACGGCGTCTTGGTCCAGTAGTCCTTGGCCGCGATCGGGCGTGTGATGCTGCGCAGCTCCTCGGGCAGCGCGGCCCAGATCAGCACCATGTCGGCGTGGCTCTGGTGGTTGGCGAAATAGATGCGCTGCTCGGCCTTGGGCGGGCAGCCATACCAGCGGGCCTGGGAGCCGGTCAGAAACCGCACGATCCCCAGCAGGATAAAACTCATCAACTTGGCAAGCATGGGGCGGATCATACGGGGCGGTATGGCCTGCGCCGCCCGGCGTCGTGGTGGGCAGCTGCAGTGCCGCAGCGCCCGCCTACACCCAGATGCGGTACGCCCAGAAAGCCTCGTCGCCGTAGATGCCGTCGTACAGTGCCTGCGGCGCATAGCCCGTGATGCGCCGCGTGACGCGGCACAGGTGTGACTGGTCCGAAAACCCCGCGCCTGCGGCCACATCGGCCCATTTGACGCTGCCCTGCGCAGCATCGGCCGCGATGGTGTCGAAGAACGCCTGCTCGGCCTTGCCAAAGCCGCGCAGTTCGCGCAGGGGCAGCCCGGCCCAGCGCTTGATGCGCCGCTCCAGCTGGCGCAGGCTGCGGCCGGAGGCGGACAGGGCGGCGCGCTGCGCCAGGTGCGCGACCCAGTCGCCGTAGCGCTGCGTCTGCAGCGCCTGGGCGGGGCGGCAGGCCTGCCAGCGGGGCTCCAGAAACTCTTCCAGGCACTGCAGGCGGGCCGCGTTGTCGGGCAGGTTCTGCACCGTTTCGCACAGCGCCAGCCAGTCGGGTGGTAGCAGCGATTGCGCGTCCACCATGCGGTCGGTCAGGGCGCCCGGGTCCACGCCGGTGAGCTGGTGCAGCGCGTCGGGCATGAACATCACCATCATGGCGTGCGTGGGCCCGGCGCAGAAGCTGGAGGTGGGGCGGGTCTGCGGGCCCGCCAGCACCCAGCGGCCGGGGTAGGCCTCGCGCGGGCTGTGCTGCGTGGGCATGGTGTCGGGGCGCTCGGCCACCAGGGCCTCGCTGCGGCCTTCAAACCACCAGCTCAGGCTGCACAAGGGGGATGCCGGAAAGCGGTTGATGCGCTGCGCATCGCTGAGCGTGTATCCCACCGTGCTGCGCGCCATGGCAGCGCGCAGGCAGGCCGTGAGGCTGGCGCGCGGCAGCCACAACTCGCCCGAGGGGATCAGCCCGGCGGGGTGCCGGGGGGAGGGTGGGGCCAAGCTTGCCATGGGGCGCGAGTGTAGGCGACAGGCCCTGTCGCAATCGTTCAATACCGACGTGCTGCTGCGCTGCAGCATGCGGGGCATGAACCCGTCCACCACCACTGCTTTGGCCTCCTCCCCCACCCTCCACCCCACGCCAGCCACACCCGGCGGCCCGCGCAGCCGCTGGTGGGGCTTGCCGTTGCTGCGTGCCATGCGCGCCGACTACTTGGGTTTTGTGACCCAGTTGCAGCGCGAGCATGGCGACCTCACCCGCATGCGCCTGGGCTACGAAGACGCGTGGGACCTGATGCACCCCGACCTGGTGCGTGAAGCGCTCATCACCCATGCCGACCAGCTCATCCGCTGGGAGCGGGGCATCGCCGTGTTCGAAGAAGTGTTTGGCCAGAGCGTGCTGGTGACCGAAGGCGACACCTGGCAGCGCCAGCGCCGCATGCTGATGCCCGCCTTCAGCCCCAAGCGGGTGGCGGGCTATGCGCAGCTGATGACCGATGCCGCCCGCAGCGCGCTCGACGCCGCCGTGCCCCCGGGCCAGCCCGGTGCCCAGGTGGCCGTGGATGCGCTCTGGACCGATGTGGCCATGGACGTGATCCTGCGCACGCTGTTCAGCACCTCGGCGCAGGCTGATGCGCGCGAAGCCGCTTGGGCCACGCAGACGCTGGGGGCCACGGCCTACCGGGAGATGTTCATGCCCTTCACGCTGCCCGACTGGCTGCCCCTGCCCGGCAAGGCGGCCAAGCGGCGCGCGATCCGGTCGTTGAAGGGGCTGGTCTGGCGCCACATCCAAGCACGTCAGGCCGAGGTGGCCGCCCCCGGTGCCCCGGCGCGCTCAGACCTGCTGCACATGCTGCTGGCCCTGCGCGACGAGCAAACCGGCGAGGCCTTGTCGGCGCAGGAGGTGTTTGACCAGTGCATCGTCAGCTTCCAGGCGGGGCATGAAACCAGCGCCACCACGCTGCTGTGGTGGACCCTGCTCATGGCCCAGCACCCCGAGGCCGCGCAGCGCGCGCAGGCCGAGGTCGATGCCGTGCTGCAGGGCGGCACCCCCGGCCCCGAACATCTGGCCCAGCTGCCCTGGCTGGGCGCCACGCTGAAGGAAGCGCTGCGCCTGTACCCCCCGATCGCCGCGCTGATGAGCCGCCGCACTACCGCGCCCAT
This sequence comes from Acidovorax sp. GW101-3H11, assembly GCF_001633105.1. GTDB lineage: Bacteria > Pseudomonadota > Gammaproteobacteria > Burkholderiales > Burkholderiaceae_C > Acidovorax. The sequence continues at coordinate 291,084 of NZ_LUKZ01000001.1, read as the reverse complement.
CACGCTGGGCGGGGTGCCGGTGCCCCAGGGCGCCATGCTGCGCATCACCCCCTGGGTGCTGCACCGCGATGCACGCTGGTTCGCCGAGCCGGACCGTTTTGCGCCAGAGCGGTTTCTGGACGGCGCGCCGCCCATCCCCCGGGGCGTGTGGATTCCCTTCGGCCTGGGGCCGCGCGTGTGCATTGGCCAGCACTTTGCGATGCTGGAGATGACGCTGCTGGCGGCGATGTTGCTGCAGCGCTATACGGTGCGGTTGCCGGAGGGCACAGCCGTGGGGGCGCCCCGGTTGCAGGTGACGCTGCGGCCGGAAGCGCAAGTAACGCTGATGCTGGAACGAAGGGGATAGACGTTTCAATTCATGGGAGTTCGCACCCCAAGCCCGCTCCAAAGCTTCCTATGGGCGGGGACGTTGCCGGTTCCAGAACAACCGATATATGGAGATGTAGGCAAACCATTGTGGAAAACAGAGAGCGATCCACAGCAGCTGTTTGAGGGAAACGAATGCGGTGAAGTCTTGGCCGAATAGAGCTTTCGCGGCCAGAGATGCAAGGATCCACGAGGGGAAGTTCAGCGTTGCCAGTGCGGCCTCTATGTAGCCCGGGGCGCTACAGCACGCTGAAATCGGAATCACGCCATACGCTACCCCGAAGCTCCAGGTGCTAAAGACCACGACCAAGGTGATATTCGCACCACCCAGCCACCGCTCGGTTTGCGTGAGTTTCATCAAGGTAGTTCCGCTCCGCCCATGCGTCCCAGGATCGTGCGCGTGCGCCCCGCCAGGTAGGCCGACCCGGGCGTTTTCTCAAACCGCTTGGGTGCGGGCAGCATTACCGCGAGGCGCGCGGCTTCGGCGGTGCTCAGGCGGCTGGCGCTTTTGCGAAAGTAGTGCTGCGCGGCCGCCTCGGCGCCGAACACGCCTTCGCCCCATTCCACGTTGTTGAGGTAGATCTCCAGGATGCGCTGCTTGGAGAGCAACTGCTCCAGCGCCAGTGTCAGCACAAACTCCTGCCCCTTGCGCAGCAGCGTGCGTTCGCCCGACAGCAGCAGGTTCTTGGCCAGCTGCTGGGTGATGGTGGAGCCGCCCCGGATCTTGGGGGCACGCACCGGGCGCTCTGGGGCACGGGCCTGCGCCTTGCTGGCCTGGGCTTCGGCCTTGGCGTTGCGCTCCCAGGCTTTTTCGATGGCGTTCCAGTCCACGCCGTCGTGGTTCACAAAACCATCGTCTTCCGAGGCGATCACCGCGCGCTTGAGGTGGTCCGAGATGTCAGCGTACGGCACCCATTGCTGGCGCCAGGGCGCATGGCCTTTGGTGGCGAGCAGTGTCCAGGCTTCGGAGCGCTGGAAGGTGGTGGATTCGGGGTTGATGGCCACCATGGCGGCAATGCGCAGCACAAAGAACAGCTGCAGCGCCACGAGGGCGATCACCAGCAGTCCCAGCCAGCGCAGCACGGCTTTCATGGTGGCGTCCCCGGGGGCTCAGGCGGTGGCGGATGGCTGCATCTCGTGCAGCACCTGGGCCGAGGGCGGGCGCACGCCGCGCCACAGCAAGAAGGCCTCGGCGGCCTGTTCCACCAGCATGCCCAGGCCATCGCGGGGCACCGCGCCGTGGCTGCGGGCCCAGTCCAGAAACTCCTGGGCGGCGGGGCCGTACATCATGTCGTAGGCCAGGGCCCCCGGGCGCAGCACGCTGGCAGGCACGGGCACCCCGGCACCGGCCAGGCTGCTGGCGGTGGCGTTGATGATTACATCGAAATTGGCCGTTACCGCGCTTGGTTCTAGCGCTTCTAGCTCTGCTTTTTGTAGCAAAGCGAGTGGGCGATGAGATTCCACCAGCGCCTGCGCCTTGGCCAGTGTGCGGTTGGCCACGGTGATGTGGCGCGCCCCCGCCAGCAGCAGCGGGCCCAGCACGCCCGCAGCGGCGCCGCCCGCCCCCACCAGCAGCACGTCGCGCCCGGCCAGCGGCACGCCCGCGTTGTGGGTGATGTCGGCCACCAGGCCCAGGCCGTCGGTGTTGTCGGCGTAGATGCTGCCGTCGGCGCGGAAGGTCAGGGTGTTGGCTGCGCCAGCCAGTTGCACGCGCTCGCTGCAGGCGGTGGCCAGGCCGGGCGCGTCGGTCTTGAAAGGCACGGTGACATTGCAGCCACGCCCGCCCTCGGCCACGAAGTCGCGCACGCCCTGGGCAAAGCCGTCCATGGGCACCAGGCGGCGTTCGTAGGCGATGGGCTCGCCCGTGAGTTCGGCAAAACGGGCGTGGATGGCGGGCGAGCGGCTGTGCGCCACGGGGTTGCCCATCACGCAGTAAAGATCAGCGGGGAGAGACGAAGAGGTCATTTGAACAACAAGGGCTGCATGCAGGGGGGCGGGGTTCGGCCAGAGCCGCCGCGGAACTGGCTTTGCCAGGCCGCTGGCGGCGTCCCCCTGGGGGGAAGGCGCCGCAGGCGACTCAGGGGGGTTATCTGACACTCGTTTCGAGCGTCTGGTCCCGGGTGAACTTGAAGCGCGCCACCATGGCGATCTGGTCGGCCTTCTTGCGCATGTCGGCGCCGAAGCTGCCAAACGGCCCGGCGGCGCGCGCAATGGCTTCGGCGCGGCGGTCCAGGGTGCTGTTGCCCGAGCCTTGCACGATCTCGGTGCCCAGCACGCGGCCGTCGTGGTTGACGGTGACGATCATGGTCAGCTCGCCATAGAGCTTGCGTCCGGCCTGTTCGGGGAAGTTCTCGGTGCCCTTGTCTTCCACCTTGCGGCGCAGCGCGTCGTAGTAGATGGCGTAGGCCTCTTCGCGCGTGGCAGGGCTGATGTAGCGCTTCTTGGGGCGCGAGTTTTCTTCGTTGATGCGCTTTTCGATCTCGGCCAGCAGCTTGACGAGCTGGCGGCGCTTTTCCTGTTCGTTCGCCTGGTCGGCGCTCTGGCTGGGCTTGCGCGGGTCGGGCTCGGGCATGGTGGCCAGCTGCTTGCGCAGCTGGGCCAGCAGTTGCGCCTGCTGCTCCTGCATCGCGTCCATCTTGCGCTGCGCTTCCTCGAAATCGTCGCCCACGGCCGTGAGGGCCGTGTAGGGCAGGGGGCTGGTGGCGCGGCCTTTTTCGGCATCGCCGCCGCCCGCCAGGCTGGCTTGGGCAATCGCCTGGGCCTTGTCGGGGCGTTCGTTCGATTTGGCGTTGACCAGGATGACTTCGAGCGGCGTGTCCTGGAACACGCGGTTGAAGCCCTCGGGGTCGATGAAGCGCACGGAGATGAGCGCAGCGTGCACGGCCACCGAGAAACCCAGCGCGAGCTGCAGCGTGCTGACGGTGCGGAGGAAGGCAGGGAGTTTCATCGCCGGCAATTATCAGGGGGCGTGGTCAGGGGGCGGGAGCGGCCACTGCGGCTTCGGCGGGTGCCTCGTTCACATCCACCGCAATCGCAATCGGGCCGGCCACGGTGTCGTCGTCCTCGTCCGCATCTTCCACCGGGCCGTCATCGCTGGTGTCGGCCGGGTCGTCCAGGCGCTCGATCACAGTGCCGTGGATGTCGAGGGTGATCTCGTCCACCTCGCCCAGCTTGACTTTCAGGCGCGCGCCGCGCGGCAGGTTCTGCGCGCCCAGCACCGGGAAGACGAGCGGAATGTCGTCCGCCCGCACCAAAAAGCTGCCGCCCGGGCCTTCCTTGAAGACGGTGGCGTTCAGCTCGGTGATGCCGTTCTGCTCGACGTACTTCAGGGTCCAGAAGCGCTCCATGCCGCCCTGGTAGCCGTTGTAGGCGCTGTAGGCTGCGTCAAAGCTGCTGATGATGGAGAACAGGTCGGCGTCCTTGGGCTTGAAGGGCGCGGCCAGCGCGGCGGTCTTGCCGTGGCGGGCGCAGGCAATGATCTGCCACTGGTTGACCAGGTCGGTGTAGCGGCGCAGGGGCGAGGTGGCCCACGAATACGCTTTGACGCCGATGCCCGCATGGGGCAGCGCCTTGGTGCCCATGCGCACCTTCACGCCCGGCGCCATGCTGGCCTGGCTGCGGTAGATGCCGGGCACGCCCAGCTCGGCCATCCAACTGCCCCAGGTGCTGTTGGCGACGATCATGGCCTCGGCAACGATCAGATCGAGCGGCGCGCCGCGCTGGCGCACGCTGATCTGCACCTGCTCGTCGCCCGTGGGCTCGGCGCCGTTGTTTCCGACGAGGCGGAAGTTGTAGTCCGGCCGGTTGAAGTTCTCGGGCTTGCCGCGCACGACTTCGCGGCGGGCCTTGAGGTCCTTGGCCAGGCGGTGCAAAAAGGATAGCTGTCCACGCAAGTCAGACAGGCGGTGGGGGTCGTTTTGATGCTCAAACGCCGGGTTGGACAGCCACTCTTCCGTCACCACGCTGTCGAGTTGGTCGTGGCGCAGGTTGGCGGCGATGTGCAGGCGCTCCAGCTTGGTCTCGGAGCCCTTGAACTCCAGCGTGGCTTCGTCGATGGTGACGTACAGCGACACGGCCGGGTTGGCGCGGCCCTCGTCCAGCGTGTAGGTCTGCACCACGTCGTCGGGCAGCATGGTGATCTTGTAGCCCGGCATGTACACCGTGGACAGGCGCGCGCGGCCGAGCTGGTCGATGGCGCTGCCCGGCTGAATGGCCAGGCCGGGCGCGGCGATGTGGATGCCCAGCACCACGGTGCCGGTGCCCAGGCCTTGTACCGACAGCGCATCGTCGATTTCGGTGGTCTGCGAGTCGTCGATGGAATACGCCTGCGCGGTGGACAGCGGCAGCTCGTCGGCAATGGCGGGGGCCGTGACGGCCGGAAAGCCCGTGCCCTTGGGGAAGTTCTCGAACAGGAAGCGCTTCCAGTGGAACTGGTAGGCCGAGTCGATGGCGCCGGCCTTTTGCAGCAGATCGAGCGGCGCGGTGTGTGTGGCGCGGCTGGCGTCCACCACGGCCTTGTATTCGGGCGCGTTCTTGTCGGGCTTGAACAGGATCTTGTAGAGCTGGTCGCGGATGGATTGCGGGCATTCGCCCCGGCCCAGCTGCGCGGCCCACTCGTCGATTTGCGCGAGGAGGGCCTTTTTCTTCTCGATGGCGGCGAGGGCCTGCTGCAGGATCTCGGCCGAGGCCTTCTTGAACCGGCCCTTGCCCGCGCGGCGGAAGTAATGCGGCGCGTCGTACAGGCGAAACAGCGCACCGGCCTGCTGGGCCAGGGTGGCGTTCTCGGAGAAATAGTCGCGCGCCAGGTCGGCAAAGCCGAACTCGTCTTCGGGCGCGAATTCCCAGGCCAGGTCCAGCTCGATGGTCTCGGCCACGGCCTGGGCCTGGGCGATGAGTTCCGCCGGGGCAGGTTTTTCGAACTTCAGGAGGATGTGGGCGGCCTTGACCTTGACCCGTTTGCCCGAGTCCAGCTCCACTTGGGCGGAGGTATCGGCTTCGGACAGGATACGGCCGGCGAGAAATTTGCCAGCTTCTTCAAACAATGCATGCATGGCAGGGATTGTCCCATGGGCGGCGCCGGGCGCCCGGATGCGGGGCGCCCAAGCCAGCCCCTATGATGCGCACCACCTCGCCGGCATCGCCCCCGCGCTGAATCCCTTCTGAGTGAGCCCCATGCTTTTTGACGCTGTTGCCGCACCGCTGTTTCTGGTGGCTTTGACGCTGCCTTTTGTGTTTGGCCACACAGAGGCCCCGATTTTCAATTTCTGGCCCTTGGTGGCCGCATGGTCGTGTGGTTTGGTGCTTGTGGTGCTGATGGGGGGCCGCTCGTGGCATGCGCGTGCCTCCGCCGGGGGATACGCAGCCCGCGCGGATGCACGGACCTTCATGGCGTCGCACCTGGCGCTTGGGTTGGTGCTGGCGGGGGTGCTGGGCGGCGGTATTGGGCTGGCGCAGTTTTTTGGTGGCGATCTGGGGCTGTCTCCCTGGGTGCACGCCTCTGCACCGGGCCAGGCGATTGGCAACCTGCGCCAGCGCAACCAGCAGGCTTCTTTGCTGAGTCTGGGGGTGTGGGCCCTGTTGTGGCTGGTGGTCCAGCTCCAGGCGCGGATCGCAAGTGGCGACCAGGCCAGTGCGGCACCAAGCGCCCTGCTCGGCGGGGGGCGCGCCTGGCCCTCTTGGCTGGTGGGGTTGCTGCTGGCCTGGGGCCTGGCCCTGCTTGCCATAGCCAGTGCAGCCACGGCATCGCGCACAGGTGCCCTGCAGTGGCTGCTGGTGGTGTGCATGCTGGTGGTATGGAGCCGCCGCGGGGGCCGTGTGGCTCTGGTGCTGTCGCTGGTTGGGGTGCTGATGTACACAGCGGCGGCCTGGCTGCTGCCGCGCCTGCTGCTGGAGTGGACCGGCTTCAGTACCGATGGTCTTTTCGCGCGCATCCTCGGAGACGAGCAGGGCTGCAACAGCCGCCGCGTGCTGTGGGCGAATGTGCTGCACCTGATCGCGCAAAAGCCGTGGCTGGGCTGGGGCTGGGGTGAGCTGGACTACGCGCACTACATCATCTTGTTCCCGGGGGAGCGGTTCTGTGTGCTGCTCGACAACGCCCACAACCTGCCTTTGCAGTTGGCCGTAGAGCTGGGAGTGCCGGTGGCCGTGCTGGTGTGTGCGGTGGTGCTGGCCTGGGTGGCGCGTGCACGGCCCTGGGCCGAGACCGATCCCGTGCGCCAGCTGGCCTGGGGTGTGCTGGCCGTTGTGGGGGTGCACAGCATGCTGGAGTTTCCGCTCTGGTACGGGCCTTTCCAGGTGGCGTCGGCGTTGGCCGTGGCCCTGTTGCTATGGCCGCAGGCGGTGCCTGCCTGGGTCTGGTCTCGCACCACCAAGGTGGCCGCCCTGCTGGTGCTGGCGGGTGCCACCGGTGTGGGCACACTGGTGCTGTGGGAGCACTACCGCGTTGGCATGCTGTACCGCCCCATGCCTCTGCGGCCTGCCGCCTACCAGGAGGACACCATGTCGAAAGTGTCCGACACCCTGTTTTTCTCGGACCAGGTGGATTTCGCGTTGTTGTCCACCATCGGGCTCACGCGCGAGACAGCCCCGCAGATCAACCTGCTGGCGGGGGAGCTGCTGCATTTCTCGCCCGAACCCCGCGTCATCCAGGCGCTGATCGAGAGCGCCGTGCTGCTGGGCAAAGACGATGAGGCCGCGTTCCACATGAAGCGCTACCGCATCGCCTACCCGGCGGAGTACGAGCGCTGGAAGGGGCCGGGGGCATCCAGGGCGTCGGGGGCGTTGACAGCGCCCTGACGCGGTTCCGCTGTGCCCCGGAATAGGCTCAGGTTGAGGCTCAGGTTGACGCTCAGGCCAGGTCCAGAAACTCCACCACCTGCGGCAGGTACTCGGCAAAGTTGCCCAGCGCATGGTCTCCGCCCGCTTGCACGATCTGCCGGGCCTCGGGGTAGCGCCCTGCCATCTCGCGCCAGTCGAGCACTTCGTCGCCCTTTGCAATGATGGCCAGCTCCGGGCCCGCACGGGGGCGGCCGCGCATGTCCAGGGCCTGCAGTTCGGCGATGTACTCGGGCAGAAAATAAAAGCGCTCCTCGGGGTTCTGCCAGGTGGTCTGTTCGCCGATGTAGCGCGCCAGGTCGCGGGCCGGGGCCACGGCGGGGTTCAGCATCACGCTGGGGCAGCCCGCGTGCTGGGCCACCCAGCTGGCATAGAACCCGCCCAGCGACGACCCCACCACCGCCATGGCTGCGCGCGGCCAGGTGGCAATGCCCTCAGCCACCAGCGTCATGGCGGCCTGTGGTGAAGGCGGCAGCTGCGGGCACCAGAAGGTGACTGCCGGGTGGTGCTGGGCCACATGCGCCGCCATCTGGCGGGCCTTGGCCGACAGGGGCGAAGAGCGGAAACCGTGCAGGTACAAAAGGTGCGTGGTGGCCATCAGGAGACAAAAAAACGGGAAAAACGTGGGGCAGGGCAATCACTGCTCCAGACCGGGCGGCGCAGGCATAAGATGCGAGGTATCAAATCGTAACCACGGGGCGCCATGCAGCGCGGCGCCTTGATTCGCCCCCTGCACCATGCCCGATTTTGCCCCGCTCTCCACCACCCGACGTTGGGCGCTCGGATCTGGCGACAAGCCTCCCGCCACGCTGGGCCGCTTTGAGCTGAAAAAGCAGCTGGGCCGGGGTGCGCAGGCCACGGTGTGGCTGGCGGTGGACCCGCGCCTGCAGCGCGAGGTGGCCATCAAGCTCATGCGCCCCATGCAGGACCAGGACCCGTCGGTGCTGGAGCAGTGGCTGCGCGAGGCGCGCCACGTGGGGCGCCTGGCCCATCCGTACATCGTGCCGGTGTTCGAAGCCGACGTGCAGGGCCTGCAGCCCTATATCGTGTTCGAGTACGTGCCCGGCCGCACGCTGGCCGAGCACCTGGCCCAGCAGGGGCGGTGCACACCGCACGATGCGGTGGCGCTGATGGTGGATGTGCTCGACGGCCTGCAGGCCGCGCACCAGGCGGGCATCGTGCACCGCGACCTCAAACCCTCCAACATCATGGTCGATGCCCAGCGCCATGCGCGGGTGATGGACTTTGGCATGGCCGCCCCCGTGCAGGCCGCGCCCGATGCGCAACTGGCCAGCGGCACACCGGCCTATATGGCCCCGGAGGCCGCTGCGGGTGCCGCCCCCACCCCGGCGATGGATGTGTACTCCGCCGGCTTGGTGCTGGTCGAGTTGCTTTCGGGCAAGCCACTGATCCACCAGAAGGACACCTGGCAAGCGCTGTACAGCCTGGCGAATGAAGACCTGGCCCTGCCCGACGACCTGGGGCCGGGTGTGGACGACGGCCTGCGCGCCATCCTGCAGCGTGGCATGGCGCGCGACCCGGGCCAGCGCTACGCCTCGGCGGCGGATTTCCGCGACGCGCTGCGCGCCTGGGCGGCCCCGGCGAGTGCCCCCACGGCCGCGAGCAATGCCACGCTGGACTTCTTGCTGCGGCGCATGCGGCACAAGAGCGATTTCCCGGCGCTGTCGGACTCGGTGGCGCGCATCCAGCGCGTGGCCAACTCGGAAGACGACAGCATCAGCGACCTCACGCACGAGATCCTCAAGGACGTGGCGCTGACCAACAAGCTGCTGCGCTTGGTCAACAGCGTGCACTACGCCCATGCCAGTCGGGGCACCATCAGCACGGTGTCGCGCGCGGTGAGCCTGGTGGGATTCAACGCGGTGCGCAACATGGCGCTGAGCCTGGTGCTGCTGGACCACATGCAGGACAAGCAGCACGCGAGCCAGATGCGCGAGGAGTTCCTGCGCGCCATGATGGCGGGATCGGTGGCCGCCGAGCTGTGCGGGGCCAGCCAGGCGGCCGAAGAAGCCTTCATCGGCGCCATGTTCCAGAACCTGGGGCGCATGCTGTGCGAGTTCTACTTTCCGGAAGAGGCGCGACAGGTGCGCAGCCTGGTGGCCTCGGGGCGCATGGAAGGGGGCGAGGAATCGGCCTCCCTGCAGGTGCTGGGGCTGGGGTTCGAGGACCTGGGTGTGGGGGTGGCCCGCGTCTGGGGTCTGCCCGAGAGCCTGCAGCGCTGCATGCGCAAACCGATGGGGTCGCCCACGCAGCGCGCGCCCGAGCAGGGCGCGGAGCGCATGCGCTGGGCGGCCATGGCCGCCAACGAGGTGGCCAGCACGCTGCTGTTTGGTGATCCTGCCCAGATGGAGGCCCAACTGGGCCAGGTTGGCACCCGGTACGCCCGCACCATGGGCCTGTCGGCCGAGTCGATTGCCGAGGCCACTTTGCGTGCGCGCCACAAGCTGGTGGCGCTGGCCGAGGCGCTGGACCTGCGGGTGGCGCCCGACACCCCTGCTGCCCGGCTGCTGCGGCTGCCACAGCCTGCTGGTGCCCAGCCAGTGGTTGAGGATGCCCTGGGCTCCCACGAGTTGCGCCCCAGCGAAACCCCGCCCCTGCCGGCCGTGCTCGAATCGCAGGCGGGCGGTGCGGTGTCGGTGGCGCAGGTCAACGAAGTGCTGGCGGCGGGCATCCAGGACATCACCAACGCCATGGTCGAGAGCTTCCAGCTCAACGACGTGCTGCGCATGATCCTGGAGACCATGTTCCGGGCGCTGGGCTTTCGGCGCATGGTGTTTTGCCTGCGCGACCCCAAGACGGAGGTGCTGACCGGCCGTTTTGGCCTGGGCGAGGGCAGCGAGGCCGCCGTGCGCGCCATGAAGGTGCCGTTGAAGGCCCAGGGCGACCTGTTTGCCGCCGTGTGCCTGCGCGGCGCCGACACCCTGATCAACGACGCCACCGAGCCGCGCATGCAGGCGCGCCTGCCGCAGTGGTACCGCACGGGGCTCAATGCCCCCTCGTTCCTGCTGCTGCCGCTGCAGATCAAGGGCCAGACCTTTGCCCTGATCTATGCCGACCAGTCGGTGGCGGGCGGCATTGTAGTGGACGACAAGGCCCTGGGCCTGCTGCGCACCCTGCGCAACCAGGCGGTGATGGCCTTCCGGCAGGCGGGGTGACGGCGCAGGGGGCGGGTTCCACGTGGTCCTGGTCATCTGATAATCGGGGGATGGCCGTCGTATTTGAAAAGCCCACGCTCTCCCAGCGCCTTGTTCCCCTGTTCCGTGGGTTCGACCTTCCCCTCATTCTGGTGGTGGCCCTGCTGACCTGTGCGGGCCTCACGGCCATGTACTCCTCGGGCTTTGACCACGGCACCCGTTTTGCCGACCACGGGCGCAACATGCTGATTGCGGGTGCTATTCTTTTTGTAGTGTCTCAGGTGCCGCCACAAAAGATCATGGCCTGCTCCGTGCCGCTGTACGCAGCGGGGGTGGCGCTGCTGGTGGCCGTGGCGCTGTTCGGCATCACCAAGAAGGGGGCCACACGCTGGATCAACGTGGGCATCGTCATCCAGCCCAGTGAAATCCTCAAGATTGCGATGCCGCTGATGCTGGCCTGGTGGTTCCAGAAGCGCGAGGGCACCTTGCGCCCGCTGGATTTTGTGGCGGCGGGGCTGCTGCTGGTGGTGCCGGTGGGCCTGATCATGAAGCAGCCCGACCTGGGGACCTCGCTGCTGGTGCTGGCGGCGGGCCTGTCGGTGATTTTCTTTGCCGGCCTGTCCTGGAAAATGGTGCTGCCGCCGGTGGTCATTGGCGGCGTGGGCATTGCTGTCCTTGTGATCATGGGCGATGCGTGGTGCGCGGACGGGGTGCGCTGGCCCGTGTTGCACGATTACCAGCAGCAGCGCATCTGCACGCTGCTGGACCCCACGCGCGACCCGCTGGGCAAAGGCTTCCACATCATCCAGGGCATGATCGCCATTGGCTCGGGGGGCGTGTGGGGCAAGGGCTTCATGGCCGGCACGCAGACCCACCTGGAGTTCATCCCCGAGCGCACCACCGACTTCATCTTCGCCGCCTATTCCGAGGAGTTCGGGCTGGCAGGCAATCTGTTCCTGATCGTCTGCTTCCTGCTCCTCGTCTGGCGCGGCCTGGCGATTGCCGTGGGCGCTACCAGCCTGTTCGGGCGCCTGATGGCGGGGGCCGTGTCGATGATCTTCTTCACCTATGCCTTTGTGAACATGGGCATGGTCAGCGGCATCCTGCCTGTGGTGGGCGTGCCGCTGCCCTTCATCAGCTATGGCGGCACGGCCATGGTCACGCTGGGGCTGGCGCTGGGCATCCTGATGTCGGTGGCGCGGGCGCAGAAACAGGACACCAAGGACCCCCGGGCGGCGATATAGGGCGTGCCGGTGGCAGGGGTTTCTGCGGCGTTGCATGCGCCGGGCCTTCCGGTTACAAAGCGGCTGCCAACTGTGTTTTGGCAACCTCTGGAGGTACTCCCATGGCGTCGAAGTTCGAGCTGAAGAAGTCCAAGAACGACAAGTTTGTGTTCAACCTCCTGGCGGGCAACGGGCAGGTCATCCTGACCAGCGAGATGTACGACTCCAAGGCCAGCGCGCTCAACGGCATCGAGTCCGTCAAGAAGAATGCGCCCAACGACGGCCGCTATGGACGGCTCTGTGCCAAGGACGGCTCCCCCTACTTCACGCTCAAGGCGGCCAACGGCCAGGTGATCGGCCAAAGCCAGATGTACTCCGGCGAAAAGGCGCGCGACGCAGGCATCGAGTCCGTCCAGCAGAACGCATCTGGCGCGCCAACCAGCGACCTGACAGCGGCGGGCTGACGGGCTGGAGCCCGGGTGCGGGCGCTGCTGCCCGTGCCCCTGCGCCCGCGCGGGCATGGCCGGGCGCCTAAAATGCCGCGATGACTTTCCGCACCCCCACTGCCGCCCCCCAGCGCGCGGCAACCAGCCAGCGCATCGATGTTGCCCGTGAACTGCTGCTGACCCCCTTCGGCCTCGACGAAAGCCACCTGGCCCGTGCCCTGGCCGAGATCCGTGCCCACCAGGTGGACGATGCCGACCTGTACTTCCAGTACACGCGCAGTGAAGGCTGGAGTCTGGAGGAAGGCATCGTCAAGACGGGCTCCTTCAGCATCGACCAGGGCGTGGGCGTGCGTGCCGTGAGCGGCGAGAAGACGGCCTTTGCGTATTCCGACGACATCTCTGAGGCATCGCTGCTGGATGCGGCCCGCACTGTGCGGTCTATTTCGGCCTCTGCGCGCGCTGGTAAAGCAAAGATTGCTCCTAAAAAAGTAGCATTGAGCCGCAGCCTGTACCCGGGTGTGGACCCGATAGCCTCGCTCGACAGCACGGCCAAGGTCGCGCTGCTGGAGCGGCTGGAGCAGCGCGCCCGCGCCAAGGACCCGCGTGTGGCCCAGGTCATGGCGGGCCTGGCCAGCGAATACGACGTGGTGCTGGTGGCCCGTGCCGATGGCACCCTGGCGGCCGACGTGCGCCCCCTGGTGCGCCTGTCGGTCACGGTGATCGCCGAGCAGAACGGCCGCCGCGAAATGGGCTCGGCCGGTGGCGGCGGGCGTTTTGGCCTGGCCTACTTCGACGACGAGCAGATGGGCAAGTACGTGGACGAAGCCGTGAATGCGGCCCTGGTCAACCTCGAATCGCGTCCCGCACCGGCGGGCGAGATGACGGTGGTGCTGGGTTCGGGCTGGCCCGGCATCCTGCTGCACGAGGCCGTGGGCCATGGGCTGGAGGGTGACTTCAACCGCAAGGGCTCGTCCGCCTTCAGTGGCCGCATCGGCCAGCGCGTGGCCGCCAAGGGCGTGACGGTGCTCGACGACGGCACCATCGCCGACCGCCGTGGCTCGCTCAACGTGGACGACGAAGGCCACGCCAGCCAGCGCAATGTGCTGATCGAGGACGGTATCCTGAAAGGCTACATCCAGGACAGCCTCAACGCGCGCCTGATGGGCGTGGCCCCCACCGGTAACGGTCGGCGCGAGAGCTACGCCCACATCCCCATGCCCCGCATGACCAACACCTACATGCTGGGCGGCGACAAGGACCCGCAGGAAATCATCGCCAGCATCAAGAAGGGCCTCTACGCCAGCAACTTCGGTGGCGGCCAGGTGGACATCACCTCGGGCAAGTTTGTGTTCTCTGCCAGCGAGGCCTACTGGGTCGAGAACGGCAAGATCCAGTACCCCGTGAAGGGCGCCACCATCGTGGGCAGCGGCCCCGAGTCGCTCAAGAAGGTCACCATGATCGGCAACGACATGCGCCTGGACAGCGGCGTGGGCACCTGCGGCAAGGAAGGCCAGAGCGTGCCCGTGGGCGTGGGCCAGCCCACGCTGCGCATCGAGGGGCTGACGGTGGGTGGGACGGCCTGATCCTGGCCCTGGGGGCGCCCATGTGTTGCGCGCTCCCACCATCCGCGCCCTGCTGTGCGTGCCCAGCGCTGCACCGACCCGCAGGCAGCGCAAAATGCAATCACCATGCCTGCCACGCGTCCCAGCCAACTGCTGACACTCCAGTCGTTTGGGGACATCAGCCGTTTTCTGCGGGAAGGTGTGGCCGACGAAGACTCGCGCCAGTTGCGGGACAGCCTGGGCGCGCTGTCCATGCAGATTGACGAAGCGGTTCGCGCCCGCCGCACCAGCACGGACACGGCCGAGATCACGCGGCGCGTTGTGGCGCTGTCGCACTGCGCGCGAGAGCACCAGCTGTTCCTGACGGGCCTGGGCTCTGCCTGGCATGCGCTGTATGAGTTTGGTGCCTACCAGCGCGCGTTGCGCGACTTGCGCAATGCCATTGCCGACTGGCTGCAGATGCTGGAGCGCCGCAGCACCCGCGAAAGCGCGAGTTTTGACCACTTCGAGCTGCTGGCATGGCGCACGCTGGGCGAGGCACTGTTGCTGGTGGATATGTACGAACACCAGAGCGATCCCCCAAGCGACCTGCAGGATGCACCGCCGCGCAAGGTGTCTGCGCTGCAGCGCATGCAGGCCTGGTTGCGCCGCTTGCGGAGCTGAGGCACAAGCCTGGGCATTCGGCCTGAAATGATTCAGTTTGTCGTGCAATCGCAACAGCCTGGGGTTGCTGCACTGCCGCACACCTGTGCTACATTGGCTGCCATGCAAGTTCGCAGCGCGTTTTATTTTTGGTTTTTTATCTCGGTCCCCGGCGGATGAGAGGAAAACGCGCAAGCAAACACAACCTCCCCATACCAACCGCCGACGCTGCAAAGCCCGGCGGTTTTTGTTTTTCAGCCCTCCCGTTTTTCATCCACTCCAACCGACTCCACGAGGAAGCAACCATGACGGTCTCCAACACCCCCACCAGCGATGCCTGGTACCGCAGCGTCGAGAAAACCAGCCAGACCGACGACGAACGTATCAAGGACATCACCGTGTTGCCTCCTCCCGAGCATCTGATCCGCTTCTTCCCCATCGGCGGCACGCCGGTGGAGACGCTGATCACCCAAACCCGCAAGAACATCCACAACATCATGGCTGGCAAGGACGACCGCCTGCTGGTCATCATTGGCCCCTGTTCCATCCACGATCCCGCTGCCGCCGTGGACTACGCCCGCCGCCTGATGGCCGTGCGCACCCAGTACGCCGACACTCTGGAAATCGTGATGCGCGTGTACTTCGAGAAGCCTCGCACCACCGTGGGCTGGAAGGGCCTCATCAACGACCCCTACCTGGACGAGAGCTACCGCATCGACGAGGGCCTGCGCATTGCGCGCCAGCTGCTCATCGAGATCAACCGCCTGGGCATGCCTGCAGGCAGCGAGTTCCTGGACGTGATCTCGCCCCAATACATCGGCGATCTCATCAGCTGGGGCGCGATTGGTGCGCGTACCACCGAAAGCCAGGTGCACCGTGAGCTGGCCTCGGGCATCTCGGCGCCCATCGGCTTCAAGAATGGCACGGACGGCAACATCCGCATCGCCACCGACGCCATTCAGTCGGCCAGCCGGGGCCACCACTTCCTGTCGGTGCACAAGAACGGCCAGGTCGCCATCGTCAACACCAAGGGCAACAAGGACTGCCACGTGATCCTGCGCGGTGGCAAGACGCCCAACTACGACGCCGTCAGTGTGGCCGCTGCCTGCAAGGACCTCGAAGCCGCCAAGCTGCCCGCCACGCTGATGGTGGACTGCAGCCATGCCAACAGCAGCAAGCAGCACGAAAAGCAGCTTGAAGTGGCGCGTGACGTTGCGGCGCAATTGGCGGGTGGATCGCGCAGTGTGTTCGGCCTGATGATCGAAAGCCACCTCACGGCAGGGGCCCAGAAATTCACGCCAGGCAAGGACGATGCGAGCAAGCTGGAGTACGGCAAAAGCATCACCGATGCCTGCCTGGGCTGGGACGATTCGCTGCAGGCGCTGGCAGAACTGTCCGACGCCGTGAAAGCGCGCCGCGCGCGCTGAGTGCCTGCGCCACGACTGGCTCTAAACTGAGACCCGTGAAGACTGCGCATCCCGTGCAGTTCCGGGCTTCCATGGGCCTCTTGGAGGGGCCCTTGGAGCAAGTCCGCAGTTCAGAAGAAAGGCGAGTCACCATGCATAGCGAAGTGTCGGTCAAGCTGACCGGAGATCAAGAGTTCCGTTTTGACCTGGCGGGCGCCGAGCCCATGGGCCACGAGGCGGGTCGGCGCTGGCTGGATGAGCAATTCATCTCGCTGGACTGCGAACCATTGCGCGCCAGCGGTAAAGTGCTGCTGGCCGACAAGGTGCTCACCGTCGCGCGTGCTGCGGGGGCGCCGCTGATGCAAGACGCCGCCTGGTCGCGCGACTTTGCACGCGCCGCCAGCGCTGCGCTGGCCAAGCCCATCGTGCGGGTGGATGTGCCAGGCATGGCGGTCACGTTCTGATCTGCTTTTTCTTGAGCAAAAAGGGCGGTTGGCGCGCGTTGGATAAGCGCAAGAAGCTATTAATTTTGTAGTGCCTGCAGCAACTTGGCGTGGATACCCCCAAACCCGCCATTGCTCATGCACACCACGTGATCCCCTGGCCGGGCAGACTGCACCACCTGGGCCACCAGGGTGTCGATGTCGGCTGCGGTTTGTGCGCGCTGGCCCGGGCCTACGCCCAGGGGGGCGAGGGCCTCGGCGGCATCCCAGTCCAGCCCGGCCGTGTGGCAGAACGCGAGATCGGCGGGCTCCAGGGCCCAGGGCAGCTGGCTTTTCATGGCGCCCAGTTTCATGGTGTTGCTGCGGGGCTCGAACACGGCCAGGATCCGCGCGCTGCTGCCCAGGCTGCGGCGCAGGCCGTCCAGGGTGGTGCGCAGCGCCGTCGGGTGGTGTGCAAAGTCGTCGTATACGGCCACGCCACCGACGGTGCCGCGCAGTTCCATGCGCCGCTTGACGTTCTGGAAGGTGGCGAGGGCGCTGGCGGCTTGCTCGGGGGAGACACCGACATGGTGGGCGGCCGCGATGGCGGCCAGCGCGTTGAGCTGGTTGTGCACGCCGGTGAGCGACCATTCCACGCGGGCCACGCGTCGGCCCTGGTGCATGACGTCAAATGCCTGGGGGTCGCCTACGGCGTAAAAGTCGCTCACTGCCGCGCCAAAGCTGGTCACTTCGCTCCAGCATCCGGTGTGCAGCACCCGGGCCAGGCTTTCCTCCAACCCGTTGGTCACGACGCGGCCTGACGGGGGGACTGTGCGTACCAGGTGGTGGAACTGGCGCTCAATGGCGGCCAGGTCGTCAAAGATGTCGGCGTGGTCGAATTCGAGGTTGTTGAGCACGGCGGTGCGGGGCCGGTAGTGCACAAACTTGCTGCGCTTGTCGAAGAAGGCGGTGTCGTATTCGTCCGCCTCGATCACAAACAGTGGCGCTGCGCCCAGCGGCGTGGGGGCGGGCGCAGGGCGTTGCGTTGCCCCCAGCCGGGCAGACAGGCCGAAGTTCAGTGGCACACCGCCAATCAGAAAGCCGGGCTGCTGGCCCGCGCTCTCCAGGATCCAGGCCAGCATCGAGGTCGTGGTGGTCTTGCCGTGGGTGCCTGCCACGGCTAGCACATGGCGCCCCTGCAGCACATGCTCGGCCAGCCACTGGGGGCCGCTGGTGTAGGGCAGGCCAGCGTCCAGGATGGCTTCCATCAGCGGGAACTTGGGGGTGCCGTCGGGCAGCCGGGCGCGGCTGACCACATTGCCGATCACAAACATATCGGGTTGCAGAGCCATCTGATCGGCGCCAAAACCCTCGATCAGGTCGATGCCCAGTGCCCGGAGCTGGTCGCTCATGGGGGGGTAAACGCCGGCGTCGCAACCGGTCACCTGGTGGCCTGCCTCGCGGGCCAGCGCTGCGAGGCCTCCCATGAATGTGCCGCAGATCCCTAGTATGTGTATGTGCATGGGCGCTGATTCTAAAGCCGCCGCGATGTCGGAAAATCTTGGTAAAAATGCCTTTCTGCGCGCGCTGCATATGCCCTAAAAGCTATAAAAAATATAGCAATTGGGGCAATTCTGCTTCTGGGGTGTTCGTGGGACTTGTGCGGGGTGCAGGGCGGCCCGTCATGGATCGCGCGCACAATGCGGACTCCTCCGTTGTCTTCCACTTTCATGCACACACCTTTGAGCGAAGAAATCGCCCACACCACGGCACGCCTGGTGGTCGAGGAAGGGCTTGAATGGGGGCCCGCCAAGCGCCGGGCCCTGCGCCAGATGGGGTTGCCTGCCCGCACCCCGTTGCCTGACAACGATCTGGTGGAAGCGGCGGTGCGGGAGTACATCGAGCTCTTCTGCGCCGATACGCAGCCGCGCGAGTTGCGGGCGCTGCGCCAGCTGGCGCTGGTCTGGATGGAGCGCATGGCGGCGTTTCGTCCGCATCTGGCGGGGGCGGTGTGGCACGGCACTGCCACGCGCCTGTCGGATATTTACTTGCAGTTGTTTTGCGATGACCCCAAATCTGCGGAGATCGCGCTGATCGATCACCATGTGGACTATGAGCCCCGCACGGTGACAGGTTTTCATGGCGAATCGGTCGAGGCCCTGAGCCTGGGCAGCAAGTCGCCGGAACTCAATGAGATGATCGGCGTGCATTTGCTGATTTACGACCTAGATGACCTGCGGGGCGCCTTGAAGCCCGATGCCAAAGGCCGCACCCCGCGCGGTGACATGACGGCCGTGCGCCGCCTGCTCCAGGAAACCAGTGCCCCATGACGAAGACGACACCCTCCGACTTGCCTGAATCCGCGCCTGTATCACCGACCGTGCTGCCGCAGGCACCGTCGGCCACTCGCCGCCGCCTGTTGTATGCCGGTGTGGCAGGGGCTGCAGCTGTGGGTGGGGCGGGCTTGGCGTGGTGGAAGTTTCAGCCGCATGCCATGGAGGCGGGGGCGGAGCAGGCGCTGTGGGGCATGGAGTTTGAAAAACCGGAGGGCGGCGTGGTTGCGTTGAAGTCTTTCTCCGGCAAGCCGCTGCTGCTCAACTTCTGGGCCACCTGGTGTCCGCCCTGTGTGGAAGAGTTGCCCATGCTGAATGCTTTCTATCGCGAACATGCTGCCAAAGGCTGGCAAGTGCTGGGTTTGGCGATTGACCAGCCCTCGGCGGTGCGCAAATTCCTGGCGCGTCTGCCGCTGGAGTTTCCCGTGGGGCTGGCGGGTTTGGGAGGGACGGATCTGGGGCGCTCACTGGGCAACCTGACGGGCGGGCTACCGTTTACCGTGGTGCTGGGCGGGGAAGGGCGGGTGCTGCACCGTAAAATGGGGCAAGTGACTCCGCAGGATCTGCAGCTGTGGGCCCCCTTGCGGTGAGGTTTGTGGCGGCTGTTTGGGGGTCGTTGCGGTGATTTTGGAGGGTTCCGGCGGTCTATTTCCATGATGGAGTTCATGGAAAATGCATGTGGAAGACTGCGATAGGGTGAAATTGGAGTAAATTCGCGCCCTGTTCAGTTTTATAGCCGTTGGAGCTTCCATGGATCTGCGAAAACTCAAAACCCTCATCGATCTCGTGTCCGAGTCGAATGTGTCCGAACTCGAAATCACGGAGGCCGAGGGCAAAGTCCGTATCGTCAAGAGCGGTGGCGCGGTGGTTCAGCAGTATGTCCCGGCCCCCATGCAAGCCCCGGTGGCGCCTGCACCTGCAGCCGCAGCTCCTGTGGCAGAGCTGCCTGCTCCGCCTGCAGTGCCCGCCGGTCACATCGTCAAGTCGCCCATGGTCGGCACCTTCTACCGCTCGTCCAGCCCCGGCGCCAAGGCATTTGTCGAAGTCGGCAGCCAGGTGAAGGAAGGCGAGACCATCTGCATCATCGAGGCCATGAAGATCTTGAACGAGATCGAAGCCGACAAGTCGGGCACGGTCACGCGCATCATGGGCGAAAACGGCCAGGCCGTGGAATACGGACAGCCGCTGTTCGTCATCGAATAAGGCACCCATGTTCAAGAAGATTCTCGTTGCGAATCGCGGAGAGATCGCTCTCCGCATCCAGCGCGCGTGCAGCGAACTGGGGATCAAGGCCGTGATGGTCTATTCCGAGGCCGACCGCGACGCCAAGTACGTCAAGCTGGCCGAAGAGGCGGTGTGCATCGGCCCCGCGCCCTCGCCGCTGTCCTACCTCAACATGCCGGCCATCATTTCGGCGGCCGAAGTGACCGACGCTGAAGCCATCCACCCCGGCTATGGCTTTCTGTCCGAAAACGCCGACTTCGCCGAGCGTGTGGAAAAGAGCGGCTTCCAGTTCATCGGCCCCACGCCCGAATCGATCCGCATCATGGGCGACAAGGTGTCGGCCAAGCAGGCGATGATCCGCGCGGGCGTGCCCTGCGTGCCAGGCTCCGAGGGTGAACTGCCCGATGACCCGGTGCAGATCCGCCGCATCGCCAAGGCCGTCGGTTACCCCGTGATCATCAAGGCGGCAGGCGGCGGCGGTGGCCGTGGCATGCGCGTGGTGCACACCGAGGCCGCGCTGGTCAATGCCGTGCAGATGACCAAGGCCGAGGCGGGCGCCGCGTTTGGCAATCCTGCGGTGTACATGGAGAAGTTCCTCCAGAACCCGCGCCACATCGAGATCCAGATCCTGGCCGACAAGCACCGCAACGCGGTGTACCTGGGCGAGCGCGACTGCTCCATGCAGCGCCGCCACCAGAAGGTGATCGAAGAGGCGCCGGCTCCTGGCATCCCCCGCAAGTTGATCGAGAAGATCGGCGAGCGCTGCGTGGCCGCCTGCAAGAAGATCGGCTACCGCGGTGCGGGCACCTTCGAGTTCCTGTACGAGAACGGCGAGTTCTACTTCATCGAGATGAACACCCGCGTGCAGGTGGAGCACCCTGTGACCGAATGGATCACGGGCGTGGACATCGTCAAGACGCAGATCATGGTGGCGGCCGGCGAGAAGCTGCCCTTCACCCAGCGCCAGATCGAGATCCGGGGCCATGCCATTGAATGCCGGGTGAATGCGGAAGACCCGTACAAGTTTGTCCCGTCACCGGGGCGCATCACCACCTGGCACCCACCGGGTGGCCCGGGCGTGCGCGTGGATTCGCATGCCTATACCAACTACTTTGTGCCGCCCAACTACGACTCGATGATCGGCAAGATCATCGTGCACGGCGACACGCGCGAGCAGGCCCTGGCCCGCATGCGCACGGCGCTGTCCGAGACCGTGATCGAAGGCATCAACACCAATGTGCCGCTGCACCGCGAGTTGATGGTGGACGCCAAGTTCATGGCCGGTGGCACCAACATCCACTACCTGGAAGAGTGGCTGTCGCAGCACAAGCGCTGAAGACGGCTCCTAGCGGTTTCACATGCTGGCCCTTGGCAACGGGGGTCAGCATTTCATTTTTCTGAGAGGCGTCTATGTTTGAGTTGAGTCTGATGTGCCCCGAGGACTGTATCGAGCCGGTCAGCGACGCGCTGGATGCGCTCGATGCGCTCTCCGTGTCGGTCGAGGATGCCGATGCCCAGACCGACGCAGAGCAGGCGCTGTTTGGCGAGCCGGGCATGCCGCCGCCCAAGGATGGCTGGCAGCGCAGCCGCGTGGTGGCGTTGTTCCCATCCGAAGTGGCGGCGCGCGAAGCGCAGCAATTGCTGGTGGTGCAGGACTTCTTTGTGGGCTGTCAGGTGCTGGGTGTGGCGCAGGTGGCCGAGCAAGACTGGGTGCGGCTCACGCAGTCGCAGTTTGCGCCGGTGGACATCACGCCGGATTTCTGGATTGTGCCGACCTGGCACGAACTGCCTGCCCAGGCGGTGCGCAGCATCCGCCTGGACCCGGGCCTGGCCTTTGGCACGGGCACGCACCCCACCACGCGCATGTGCCTGCGCTGGATTGCGCGCAACGGGGCGGTGCAGCCGGGGGCTGGCAACAACCCGCTGGGCCGGGTGCTGGACTATGGCTGTGGTTCGGGCATCCTGGCGATTGGCGCTGCCAAGTTTGGCGCCACGGACATTGATGCGGTGGACATCGATCCTGCCGCTGTGGAATCCACGGCACAGAACGCGCAGGCCAACGGCGTGCAACTGAGCGCCGGGCTGCCCGACAAGGCACGGGGCGAGTACCAGACGGTGCTGGCCAACATCCTCGCGACCCCCTTGCGGGTGCTGGCGCCTTTGCTGTGTGCCCATGTGGCGCCGGGAGGACACCTAGTGCTCGCGGGCATCCTGGAGCGCCAGGCCGATGAGCTGAAGGAAGCCTATGCACCATGGGTTCGGCTGGAAGTGGCGGATGCCGAAGACGGCTGGATATTGATGACCGCCCAGCGCTGAGCCTGCGCGTGTTCCGCCTGGGCCGGGGTGGCACGGCCCCTACAATCCAACGCTGATGAGCCAGATCACTCGCTGCCCGTCCTGCGCCACCTCCTTCAAGGTGGTGGCAGACCAATTGCGCATCTCGGAAGGATGGGTGCGGTGTGGCCAATGCAAGGAGGTGTTTGATGCCTCTGCGCATTTGCTGCCAGTGGCCCCGGCCGCCCTTTTGCCCGATGTGTCGCTGACCGATGTACGGCCGCCCCCGGCGCCCACCGCTCGAGCGAGCGATGCCGAACGTGCTTGGGGGGGCGGGTCCGTGTCGCCTTCGCCCTCAGCGTTGGAGAGAGGCGCTCAGGCGGTTTCTATGGCTGCGCATGCTGCGCATCCCCCTGTGCGTGCTGATGCCGTAGTCCATCGCGCAGACACTTCACTGCCCATGGCTGCCGCCCCCCTGGCACCGGCAATGCCTGTGCTGGATATTCCTGCGCCCACTGTGCCTGCCTTCCTGGCCGTAGGCGCGGCGGCTTCCGATGCAAATACCTTGGACCTCGCGCCGACTGCGCCGTTTTCCTGGCGGCCCGTCCCCACGCCGTGGGCGGCAGAGGCGGTTGATTCCAGCCCATCACTGTCGGGGCCGGCAGTTGATGGACCGGCCACGGAAGAGGTCGTGGCAAAGCCGGTGTTGGATGCTGCTGCGGGGGCGGCTGCTGAGGCGGCGGTGCTGCCCACAGCTGTGGCGGATGCCGATGTGACTGGGGCTGCCGAGGTCGTGCGGGGTGGGTACGAGCTTCCTGCTGCCGATCCGCATGACTCCATCGGGCTTGACGACCTGGTGACCTCGGAGAAGATCGGAGTGGAGAGTTCCTTGGCCGGGGTCGGCGAGGCATTGGTCGGGGCGACCGGGCGCTCTTTGGCAGCGGAGCCCGTGCTGGAGCACCCTGAAGAGGCGCTTTCCTCTGGCTTGCCGAGTGCTGACCATCACGATGTCCCACCGGTAGTGCCTGCGACTCCGGGGGCAGTGCCTGAGCCCCTGCCGTCGGTGGATTTTGTGCAGCGGCCCCTGGTGGATGAGATACCGGCTGCGTTGGAGCTGGTCGCAGATGACTCTCCAGCTGCGGTGTTGCAGGCCCGCAGTCGCAAGCCCGTGGCCAGCCAGGTGGATGGAGATGAGCAGGGCGAAGAGAGTGCACATGAGGCCGGGCCGGAGGTCAGTTTTGTGGTTGCTGCGCGGCGCAAGGCTTTCTGGCGCAAGCCTGTGGTGCGGGCTGTGCTGGTGCTTGTATTGCTGGTCTTGGTTGTGGGCCTGTTGCTGCAGGTCGCAGTCCAGGAGCGTGACCGCATTGCCGCCACGGACCCGCGTGCAAGGCCGTGGCTGCTCCAGTTGTGCGAGCCTTTGCGGTGCGAGGTCGCTCCCCAGCGCCAGATTGCCGATGTGGTCATCGACAGCTCCTCGTTCAACAAGGCCCGGGGCGACAGTTACCAGCTGGCGTTGGCCATGAAAAGCAAGGCGGACATTCCATTGGCCATGCCAGCGGTAGAGTTGACCTTGACCGATGCCCAGGACCAGCCGGTGTTGCGCAGGGTGCTGCTGCCGACCGACATGGCTGCACCGGCGGAGCTGCCAGCGCATGGCGAATGGAGCACCTCGGTATCGGTGATCGTGACCACGGGCGGCGCGCGCGTGGCGGGCTACCGGCTGCTGGCGTTCTATCCCTGATTTCTCCCAACAACTTACCGAGTTTCACTATCTATGGCTGCCCTCATTTGTGGTTCCCTGGCGTTCGACACCATCATGACTTTCGAGGGGCGATTTGCCGAGCAGATCCTGCCCGACCAGTTGCACATCCTCAATGTGTCGTTCCTGGTGCCTTCTCTGCGCCGCGATTTTGGTGGGTGTGCGGGCAATATTGCCTACAGCCTCAAACTCCTGGGGGGTGAGCCTTTGCCCATGGCCATGCTGGGCAGCGATGGGGCCGACTACCTTCAGCGGCTGGAGTCGCTGGACATCGATTGCCGCCACGTGGGCCAGGTGCAGGACACCTACACCGCGCAGGCCATGATCATGACGGACCGCGACAACAACCAGATCACGGCCTTTCACCCGGGGGCCATGATGCAGGCGCATGCCAACCGCATTGATGTGGGCGCCAAGGCGAGTGTGGGGATCATTGCGCCCGATGGGCGTGATGCCATGCTGGAGCATGCGGCCCAGTTCGTGGCGGCGGGCATTCCTTTTGTGTTCGATCCTGGCCAGGGGCTGCCCATGTTCAGCGGTGAAGAGCTGGCGAAGTTCATTGACCAGGCATCCTGGGTCACGGTCAACGACTACGAAGGGAAGATGCTGAGCGACCGCACCGGCTGGACCCTGGCTGAAATCTCGCGCAAGGTGGAGGGGCTGGTGGTCACCTTGGGGGCCGAGGGCTGTGAGGTGTGGGTTGCAGGCGAAAAGACCCATGTGCCTGCCGTGGTGCCGACGCAGGTGGTGGACCCCACGGGGTGTGGGGATGCCTGGCGTGGTGCGCTGCTGTTCGGCCTGGAACGGGGCTGGGCGCTGCCACGTTGTGCGGCGCTGGGCAACCGTGTGGGGGCCCTCAAGATCGCTCAGCGCGGGCCGCAGAACTACACGCTGGATTTTGCGGTGGAGTAAGCCGTGGTCGGGGTTGGTATAGGGGCCTGAGCAGATGTTTGAGCCCGGTCCAGCGCCGACTTGACCATGTGCTGCCGCTGCGAGGTGTGGCCCATGCGGCCTCCCTGTTTGTTGGCTGGTGTGCAGCAGGCGTAAAAAAACCCGGTGCACAGGCACCGGGTTGAGCGTGTGATACGCCTGAATTAAGGCTTGTTGCCCGTAGGGAACGGCCAGGCAGCCTGAGGGTTCAGGGTGGTCTGCGCTGCGGGTGCGGCCGCAGGGGCAGGCGCCTTGGGGGCCTTTTTGGCAGGAGCAGCTTTCTTGGCGGGAGCCTTGGCAGTGGCCTTCTTGGCTGGTGCTGCTGCCTTCTTGGCAGGAGCGGCCTTCTTGGCAGGGGCTGCGGGCTTCTTTGCTGCTACGGCCTTTTTGGCTGGAGCGGCTTTCTTGGCCGGTGCTGCTGCCTTCTTGGCAGGAGCGGCCTTCTTCGCTGCTACGGCCTTCTTGGCTGGAGCGGCTTTCTTCGCTGGTGCTGCTGCCTTTTTGGCGGGTGCAGCCTTCTTTGCTGCTACGGCCTTCTTGGCTGGAGCGGCTTTCTTTGCTGGTGCTGCTGCCTTCTTGGCTGGTGCAGCCTTCTTGGCGGGAGCGGCCTTCTTGGCGGGAGCGGCCTTCTTGGCTGCTACGGCCTTTTTGGCTGGAGCGGCTTTCTTTGCCGGTGCTGCTGCCTTCTTGGCAGGCGCAGCCTTCTTCGCTGCTACGGGCTTCGCAGTTGCAGCTTTTTTCGCGGGTGCAGCCTTCTTGGCGGCAGGTTTTTTCGCAGTTGCCATCATGTTCTCCTTGGGTCAATTTGCAAAGAGCACTTCCTGTCTACAGTGGACAGAAAGCGATCCATGGAGATGGAATAGAACTCCATCTCCATGAACACGGGAACGCTCCACACGGCGGCGCTCTGTGGCGCTGTCTGTCTGGGGCGTGGTGTAAAAATCCATGGTGGTGTGATGCGAAAAGGCGCTAGTCCCAGGACAGCGCACCACCGGACTGGTATTCAATAACCCGGGTTTCGAAGAAGTTGCGTTCCTTCTTCAGGTCGATCATCTCGCTCATCCACGGGAACGGGTTCTCTTCGTTGGGGAACAGCGTCTCCAGCCCGATCTGCGTAGCGCGGCGATTGGCGATGTAACGCAGGTAGCCCTTGAACATCGAGGCATTCATGCCCAGTACGCCGCGTGGCATGGTGTCTTCGGCGTACCGATACTCCAGCTCAACCGCCTTGAGGAACAGCGCCTTGATCTCGGCCTTGAACTCGGCAGTCCACAGGTGCGGGTTTTCCAGTTTGAGCTGGTTGATCAGGTCGATGCCGAAATTGCAGTGCATGGATTCGTCACGCAGGATGTACTGGTACTGCTCGGCCGCACCAGTCATCTTGTTCTGGCGGCCCAGCGCCAGGATCTGTGTGAAGCCCACGTAGAAGAACAGCCCTTCCATCAGGCAGGCGAACACGATGAGCGACTTGAGCAGCGTCTGGTCGGTCTCGAAGGTGCCCGTGTGGAAGTTGGGGTCCATGATCGCTTCGATGAAGGGGATCAGGAACTCATCCTTGTCGCGGATCGAAGCAACTTCCAGATAGGCGCTGAAGATCTCGCCTTCGTCCAGGCCCAGCGACTCCACGATGTATTGGTAGGCATGCGTGTGGATCGCTTCTTCAAACGCCTGGCGCAGCAGGAACTGGCGGCACTCGGGTGCGGTGATGTGGCGGTAGGTGCCCAGCACGATGTTGTTGGCGGCCAGCGAGTCGGCAGTCACAAAGAAGCCGAGGTTGCGTTTGATGATGCGACGCTCGTCTTCGGTCAGGCCGTTGGGGTCTTTCCACAACGCGATGTCACGCGTCATGTTCACCTCTTGGGGCATCCAGTGGTTGGCGCAGGTGGCAAGGTACTTTTCCCACGCCCACTTGTACTTGAAAGGCACCAGCTGGTTGACGTCGGTCTGGCCGTTGATGATGCGCTTGTCGGCTGCGTTGACGCGGCGATGTGCGGTGGCTGCTGCAGCGGTTGGAGCAACGGCGGAGGCCGTCATCGTTGCATGCACGGCTTGCAGGGAGGGGGTCTGGAAAGACAGGGGCGGCTGTTCCGCCGGGTGGCTCTTGTTCAGTCCACCGTCCAGTTGATTTTGCGATGAGGGCTTGACTTCTTCGTCCCAGGACAACATAGATTTTCCAGTGTTCGGATTATGAAAGCAGTGCTGCAAAAAGGAAAGCACTGCAGCGTTGTGCAGCAACGTTTTGTTGCTTCACAGCACCGGCACAACACCTCGGATCAGTCCGAGGTGTTGTGCGCGAAGTCCTTATTGGCAGGCTTCGCAGCCAGGATCGTCGATGGCGCAGAACTTCACATCCGTGGCGGGCACCGCTGCAGACTGCGCAGCAGCGGCGGCAGCCGCCGTTTCGAGTGCGCTGGGCTGTGCCTGCGCGGGGGCGGATGCTGCGGACGCGCCGCCATCGTTGCCCGAGGAAACCGCGTTGAGCTGGCGTGTGTTCACGGTGCTCATCTCGACGTGCGTGGCGCTTTGCGTGCGCAGGTAATACGTGGTCTTGAGGCCACGGATCCAGGCCAGCTTGTAGGTGTCGTCCAGCTTCTTGCCCGATGCGCCAGCCATGTAGATGTTCAGGCTCTGGGCCTGGTCAATCCACTTCTGGCGGCGCGACGCGGCTTCCACCAGCCACTGCGGCTCGACCTCGAAGGCGGTGGAGTACAGCGCCTTGATGTCCTGTGGCACGCGGTCGATGGGGTGCAGCGAACCCTTGAAGTGCTTGAGGTCCATGATCATCACGTCATCCCACAGGCCCAGGCGCTTGAGGTCGCGCACCAGGCCGCCGTTGATGACGGTGAACTCACCCGACAGGTTGGACTTCACGGACAGGTTGCCGAACGATGGCTCGATCGATGCATCCACGCCGATGATGTTGGAGATGGTGGCCGTCGGGGCGATGGCCACGCAGTTCGAATTGCGCATGCCGTCCTGCGCGATCTTCTTGCGCAGAGCGTCCCAGTCCAGCGTGGACGAGCGGTCCACTTCCACATAACCGCCCCGGGCTTGCGAGAGCATGTCCAGCGTGTCGAAGGGCAGGATGCCACGGTCCCACAGCGAGCCCTTGTAGCTGGAATACTTGCCGCGCTCCTTGGCCAGTTCGGTGGACGCCCAGTAGGCGTAGTAGCAGATGGCTTCCATCGACTTGTCGGCAAACTCCACCGCTTGCTGCGATGCGTAGGGAATGCGCAGCTCGTACAGGCTGTCCTGGAAGGCCATCACACCCAGGCCCACCGGGCGATGGCGCAGGTTGGAGTCACGCGCCTTGGTAACGGCGTAGTAGTTGATGTCGATCACGTTGTCCAGCATGCGCATGGCCACCGTGATGGTCTTCTTGAGCTTGTCGTGGTCGATCTGACCATCCTTCAAGTGCTGCAGCAGGTTGACCGAGCCGAGGTTGCAGACGGCGGTTTCGGTGTCGCTGGTGTTCAACGTGATTTCGGTGCACAGGTTGGACGAGTGCACCACACCGGCGTGCTGCTGGGGCGAGCGCACGTTGCAGGCATCCTTGTAGGTGATCCAGGGATGGCCGGTTTCGAACAGCATGGTCAGCATCTTGCGCCACAGGTCGGTGGCTTGCACCGTTTTGGCGGGCTTGATCTCGCCGCGCGCTGCCTTTTCTTCGTAGGCCACGTAGGCCTTCTCGAAGTCGGCACCGAACAGGTCGTGCAGGTCAGGCACGTTGGAGGGCGAGAACAGCGTCCAGGTGCCCTTTTCCATCACGCGGCGCATGAACAGATCGGGGATCCAGTTGGCCGTGTTCATGTCGTGCGTGCGGCGACGGTCGTCACCCGTGTTCTTGCGCAGCTCGAGGAACTCTTCAATGTCCAGGTGCCAGGTTTCGAGGTAGGTGCAGACCGCGCCCTTGCGCTTGCCGCCCTGGTTCACAGCCACTGCTGTGTCGTTCACGACCTTCAGGAAGGGCACCACGCCCTGCGATTCGCCATTCGTGCCCTTGATGTGCGAGCCCAGGGCGCGCACGCGGGTCCAGTCGTTGCCCAGGCCGCCAGCAAACTTGGACAGCAGGGCGTTTTCCTTGATGGATTCGTAGATGCCGTCCAGGTCGTCGGGCACGGTGGTCAGGTAGCAGCTGGACAGCTGCGAGCGCAGTGTGCCGCTGTTGAACAGCGTGGGCGTGCTCGACATGAAGTCGAACGACGACAGCACTTCGTAGAACTCGATGGCGCGGGCTTCGCGGTCGGTTTCGTTCAGCGCCAGGCCCATGGCCACGCGCATGAAGAAGGCCTGGGGCAGCTCGATGCGGGTCTTCTTGACGTGCAGGAAGTAGCGGTCATACAGGGTCTGCAGGCCGAGGTAGTCGAACTTCAGGTCGCGGTCGGCCTTGAGGGCGGCACCCAGGCGCTGCAGGTTGTACGTCAGCAGGCGTTCGTCCAGCAGCTCGTTGTCCACCCCCTTTTTGATGAACTGAGGGAAATATTCGAGATAGGCTTGGCCCATCTCGGCCTGGGTCACTTCCTTGCCCAGCACTTCGCGCACGATGGTGTGCAGTAGCAGGCGTGCGGTGGCGTAAGTGTAGTCGGGGTCTTTCTCGATCAGCGTGCGCGCGGCCAGGATGGACGCCTTGTAGACCTCGTCCATGGGCACGCCGTCGTACAGGTTGCGCATGGTCTCGGCCACGATGGGGTCGGCCTTGACGTCCGCACCCAGGTTCACGCAGGCGGACTCGATCAGTGCCTGCAGGCGGCCGAGGTCCAGGGCAATGCGTGCATCGCCGTCCAGCACGTGCAGCAGCGGGGCGGATGCCACAGGGGCTTGCTGCTCGCTCTGGCGAGCGCGCTCCTGGGTGCGGCGTTCGCGGTACAGCACATAGGCGCGGGCCACTTCGTGGTGGCCGCCACGCATCAGGCCCAGCTCCACATGGTCCTGCACGTCTTCAATATGGAAGGTGCCGCCACCGGGGCGCGAGCGCACCAGTGCCCGGGTCACGTTGTGGGTCAGGGTGTCCACCACTTCGCGGACGCTGGCGGAGGCAGCGCCCTGCGTTCCGTGGACTGCCAGAAAGGCCTTCATCATCGCCACTGCAATTT
This sequence comes from Acidovorax sp. GW101-3H11, assembly GCF_001633105.1. Classification (GTDB taxonomy): domain Bacteria; phylum Pseudomonadota; class Gammaproteobacteria; order Burkholderiales; family Burkholderiaceae_C; genus Acidovorax. Next base: position 261,415 of record NZ_LUKZ01000001.1, on the reverse strand, counting down.
TTTGCGGTTCGAACGGCACCACAGCGCCATTGCGGCGAATGATCTGGTGGTGTGCGAACTCGTTGCTGGCTGTTGCCGCCGGGGTGGCCTGGGATTCGTTGGAGTCTGCCGGGCCGGGCTGGGCGGTGGAAGGCGTGTTCAAAGCAGCTTGCATGGGTGTCCTCTTCTTTGGGCTGTCTGGGGTGGGAGAGCGGCGTAAGTGGGCGCCGCGATGGGGAAGTGGTGCGCCGGACTTTAGCCTGTCGCACACTATATATGGTGTGTCATGTGTGTTCAAGACACTACCGGTAGTGTACCGCCTGAACCGGCCTGAAAAAGGGAAACAAGCTGTGTTAGGCCCCCGGTGCACGGGCGGAGCACCCGGCGTGAAGCCCTTGCGGGTGTTGCGATGGGCTCTGCAAACCCAGCAGTGGCGGGTGCTGGCGGCGGRTTGTCCCTTCGGGGCCGCGTGGTGGCTGGATGAAAAAAAAATGTGCAAATGCACAAAGAAAAATACCGGGCTGACGCTCCGATGCGACAGCGCTTTTCAGTGCTGCAAAGGCGCGGGGGGTTGTGCGGCCTCGGGGAACTGGTGGCGTGGCCAGCCCAGCTCTTTCTGCAGGGCGGTCCAGTCGAATCCAGGGCCAGGGTCCTGCTTGCGCCCGGGGGCAATGTGTTCATGCCCTGCCACATGGGCGATGGGATAGCGCAATGCGATGTCCTGGCACAGCCGGGCCAGGGTCTGGTACTGAGGGGGCTCGAAGCCCAGGCCTTCCAGACCCTCCAGCTCAATGCCGATGGAGTCGTCGTTGCATTGAGCGCGCCCCCGGTAGAACGACTGCCCCGCGTGCCAGGCGCGCAGGTCGCAGTCCACAAACTGCCATGGCACCCCCAGGCGGTCGATGAAAAAATGGGCAGAGACCTGCAGACCCCGGATGCCCTGGTAATAGGGATGCGCATCCCAGTCCAGGGTGTTGGTGAACAGCTGCTGCACGGCGCCCGTGCCAAATTCTCCCGGTGGCAGGCTGATGGAGTGCACCACGATCAGATCCACCGCCTGGGCTGTTGCCGGGCGTGCACCGTGGTTGGGCGATTCCAGACGGCGCGCGCCTCGGTGCCAGCCGCCATCCCAGACAGAGGCGCGCTGCGCGTCACCCCATGTCGTCATGCGGGTCCTGGTCGTTCGGGGCGGCGATGTTCAGGCGCGCGATGCGGTAGCGGATCTGGCGCAGGCTGATGCCCAGCCGCGCGGCGGTGGCCGTCCGGTTGAACCCAGCCTCCTTGAGCGCGCGGATCAGTATCTCGCGCTCTTGCTGGTCCAGCCATGCCTGCAGGTCGCTGGGCAGGGGCGCGGCACAGGTGGTGCTTTGCGGGGCCGAAGCGGTGGCATCTGCGGCTTGCGCCTGGGGGGGGCTCCCAGGCGATGCCGCCGGGCGTACTGCCTGTGGGTCGGTGGCACCGGTGGGCCAGTCCACATGCAGCTCCTCGCCATCGCTGAGCGCCACTGCGCGGTGCAGCAGGTTCTCCAGCTCCCGCACATTGCCCGTGAGCGGGTGGGCGGCGATGGCGGCGAGCGCGCGGTCGGTGAGGGCTGGCACGGGCATGCCGGATTCCTGGGCGATGCGGGACAGCAGCGCCGTGCAGAGCGCGGGCAGGTCCTCGCGCCGCTCCCGCAGTGGCGGGATCACGATCTCGATCACATTGAGCCGGTAATACAGGTCCTGCCGGAAGCGGCCGGACTGTACATCGGCCGCCAGATCCCGGTGGGTGGCGCTCACGATGCGCACATCCACGGTTTCCTCCTGGGTGGAGCCCAGGGGGCGTACGCTGCGTTCCTGGATGGAACGCAGCAGTTTGGACTGCATGGCCAGGGGCAGATCGCCGATTTCGTCCAGGAACAGAGTGCCCCCGCGTGCGGCCTGAAAGTACCCGTCCCGGTCCTGGTTGGCGCCGGTGTACGAGCCCTTGCGGGCGCCAAAAAATTCGGCTTCGAGCAGGTTCTCCGGGATCGCACCACAGTTCACTGCCACCAGGGGGCCGTCAGCCCGTTGGCTGCTGGCATGCAGCGCCTGGGCCACCAGCTCCTTGCCGGTGCCTGACTCGCCATGGATGAGGACCGGCGCCATGCCGCGCGAGACCTTGGCCACCCGCTGCTTGACGTTGCGGATGGCTTCCGATGCGCCGACCAGCTTGTCCAGCGCCGCATTGCCCGACGCATGCTCGGCCGCCGTGGCCAGTTGCCGTTGCTGCCCGGGGCTGCGGGCGGCGCGGGGGGCAGGAACCCCACCGCTGCCTTGCACCGCCGAGGCCACCACCGAGCGGAACTGCTTCAGGTCCACCGGTTTGGTCAGGTAGTCGAAGGCGCCCGAGCGCAGCGCCTCGACCGCGTTTTCTGCGGAGCCGTAGGCGGTCATGACCACACAGCGCTCCCGGCGTTGCTGGTCACGCAGGTCCTGCAGCAGCTCCATGCCAAAGCCATCGGGCAGCCGCATGTCGGTGATCACGGCATCGAAGCGATGGGCCTTGAGCTGGTCGCGCGCCTCCTGCACGCTGGACGCCGTCTCCACGCGGTAGCCTTCGCGCAGCAGGGTCAGCTCGTACAAGGTGCGCAGATCGGGTTCGTCATCAACGACGAGGATGGAGGCGGCAGGGGCGTTCATGGCAATCCGGTTCAGACCACGATGGTGTCAAACAGCGTCGCGGCGTCGGCAGGGCGGGTGGTGCGGCGGAAGCCCACGGTGAACGCGTTGCCTCCGGTCTCGCCCCGCAGTGTGGTGCGGTTCAGCCGCTGGTAACTGATGGACGCTCCATGGCGCTGGCACAGTTCGCGGCAAATATAAAGGCCCAGGCCGCTGGAGCGGCTCTCGGACGAGAAAAAGGGCTCGAACAGGTGGCGCTCCACGGATTTGTCCATGGGGGCGCCGTCGCTCCACACCTGCAGGCTGACCTGGCCCGCTGGGGTGGTGCGCGTCGCAACACACAGGGAGTCGGGCTCCGGCCCCATGTAGCGCAAGGCATTGTCCAGCAGGTTCACCAGCACGCGGCGCAGGTGCTCGCCATCAAACTCCACCTGTGTGGCCTGGGTGTCCAGCATGACCACGGCACGGCGCTGCACCGGGTCCTGGGCCTGCCAGTCGTGCCAGATCTGGGCAATGGTCTCGTCCAGTTGCAGGGTGGACGCGGGCGCGTGGCTGATCTGGTGCTGGACACGGGCGATATCGAGCACTTCTTCGGCGATGCGCGCCAACCGGTCTGCGTTCTGCTGGACCATGTGGGCCAGGCGCTTTTGCGCCGGGTCGTGCAGGTCTTCCTCCAGCAGCGCATTGGCCTGCACGATGGCCGCCAGCGGGTTGCGGATTTCATGGGCTACGGCGGCCGACATGCGGCCCATGGCTGCGAGTTTTTCGGTGCGCAAGCGGGCTTCCATTTCGCGCAGATCGTGCAAAAACATCACGCACAGCCGCTCGGTGTGGGCCTCGCTGGCGGCCTCCCGGGTCGATGTGAGCCAGGTGCGCACATGCAGGCCGGTCGGGCTTTGGCCGGGGTGCAGCAGGTCCACATCCGCCGTCTGGGGTTGTTCGTGGCGAAAAGTGCGCCGGGCCAGGATCAGCAGGGGCTTCCAGGGAGAGGCGGACTGCAGGGTCAATGGCAGATCGGGCGGGGCCCCACTGGCCAGCAATTGCAGCCCGGCCGGGTTGGCGACGCGCACCACATCGTTCTCGTCCACCACCAGCACGCCGTCGGTCAGGTTCTGGATGACCAAGGCACTGACCTGGGTCTGCACGCGGGCCGCAACCTGGCTTTGCTGCGCCACTTCCTGTTCGCGCGCCAGCCGGGTTGCCAGCTGGTGCACCAGATAGCTCACGATGAAGTAGCCCGTGCCGGTGAGTGCGCTTTGCAAGTAGCGCTGTGCATCGTCTTCGCCCGTGCGTGCCCCCATCCACCAGGCCCAGCCCAGCAGCAGCAGCGTGACGCCTGCCGTGGTGCCCAGCGCCAGCGTGAGCGTGCCCAGCACCGCCGCCATCAGGATGGGCAGGCCGAACAGGGGCGTGTAGTTCATCGTGCCTGCATGCAGCAGTTGCATGGCCGTGATGGCAGCGAGGTCGAGGCCGATGGATGGGAGCCACTGGGGGCCCGCGCCGGGCGAAGGCGGGCCCTGCCGGGCCAGCACGCGCAGGGCTACGGTGGCCACCAGGTAGGCCACGCACAGTGCCAGCACCGTGGGGTCGGCCACCTGGTTGATGATTTGCCCCGCGCCTTGCAGGACCAGCAGGGCGAGCGCCACCATGACGCGGCCGGTGAGGAAGCCGCGCCACATGCGCACAAAAGGCGCATCCACCGTGGCCAGGTAGTTGCCAGCAGGCAGGGTTTGCATGGCTCAGGCCGGGCCCAGCTGCCGGTGTTCGGTGCTGCAGTAGGCCTGGTTGCCGAGCATCACGGCCTCTGCCTGGGGGATGTGCACGCCGCAATGCGCGCAGGCCAGCATGTCCTGTGGCAGCGCGCGTGGCGAGGGAGGCGATGGCTTGGGCGCGGCATCGTCTGGTGCGCGGCGGCTGCGCCAGATACCGATGGCCACGGCCAGGACCACGAACAAGACCAGGTACTTCATGCGCTGCGCCCCAGAACCACTTCCAGCACAAACCGCGAGCCCACATAGGCCAGCAGCAGCAGGGCCGACCCGGCATACAGCACCCGCACCGCGTTGCGCCCGCGCCAGCCAAACCGTGCGCGCCCCAGCAGCAAGGTGGCAAACGTCAGCCACGACAGCAGGGAGAAGATGGCCTTGTGGTCCCAGCGCCAGCTGCGGCCATAGAGGGCCTCGCCAAACAGCCACCCCGCCAGCAGGGTGGCGGTGAGCAGCACAAAACCGGCGGTCACGAAGCGGAAGGTCAGCCGCTCCAGGGTGAGCAAGGGGATGCCGCTGTGCGGGTCTTCCGCCTGGCGGATGTGGCGCTCGGCGCGTGTCATGAGCCAGGCGTGCACCACGGCCGCCGCAAACAGGCCATAGCAGGCAATGCCCAGGGCCAGGTGCAGCGGCAGCCAGGCCGATGCAGCCACATGCAGCGGCTGCCCCGGGAAGACCATGGCCAGCACGATGGCTGCAGCGCCCAAGCCCGCCAGCACCCAGCGGGATTGCATTTGCGGAAACAGCTGCCGCTCCACCGCATACACCGTGAGCACCAGCCAGGCGGTCATCGACAGGGCTGGTGCAAAACCAAAGCGGGGGGTGTCGCCCCACAGGCCCCACACCAGCGCCGCACCGTGCAGCACCCAGGCGACCAGCAGGGCGTTGCGGGCGGCTGTGGCGCCCAGGCGCGAGGCTGCGGCGGCTGGCACGGCATATGCCACCGCGGCGGCCAGGGCCAGCAGCCAGCTGATGGGGGAGCTACTCGCTAAAATCATGGGTCACAGTTTAGCCTTTTGCCCCCACCGCCAGCGCCCTGGCGGGCCTGCCCGCCCCCGACCTTGTGTTGATCGCGCGCAGGCAACACCGGAACTTCCCCTATGGCCTCCGCCCTTACCGACAAACTCTCGCGCCTCGTCAAGGAGATGCGCGGCCAGGCCCGCATCACCGAATCCAACGTGCAGGACATGCTGCGCGAGGTGCGCATGGCCCTGCTGGAGGCCGACGTGGCCCTGCCCGTGGTGCGCGACTTCATCGCCCGCGTGAAGGACAAGGCGCTGGGCCAGGAGGTGCTGGGCTCGCTCAAGCCCGGGCAGACGCTGGTCTCCATCGTCAACCGCGAGCTGGCCGCCACTATGGGCGAGGGCATCTCCGACATTAACCTCGCCGCCCAGCCCCCGGCCATCATCTTGATGGCGGGCCTGCAGGGCGCGGGCAAGACCACCACCACAGCCAAGCTGGCCAAGCACCTGATCGAAAAGCGCAAGAAAAAGGTGCTGACCGTCTCGGGCGACGTGTACCGCCCGGCCGCCATCGAGCAGCTCAAGACGGTGACCAAGCAGGCGGGCGCCGAGTGGTTCCCCAGCACGCCTGACCAGAAACCGCTGGATATCGCACGCGCTGCACTCGACTACGCCAAGAAGCACTACTTCGACGTGCTGCTGGTTGATACGGCCGGCCGCCTGGCCATTGACGAAGCCTTGATGAAAGAAATCAAGGATCTGCACGCCACGCTGAACCCGGTTGAAACCTTGTTCGTGGTCGATGCGATGCAAGGGCAGGACGCGATCAACACCGCCAAGGCCTTCAAGGAGGCGCTGCCCCTCACCGGCATCGTGCTGACCAAGCTCGACGGCGACTCGCGCGGCGGTGCGGCGCTGTCGGTGCGCCAGATCACCGGCGCGCCCATCAAATTTGCCGGTGTCTCTGAAAAGATCGACGGCCTGGAGGTGTTCGATGCCGAGCGCCATGCGGGCCGCATCCTGGGCATGGGCGACATCGTGGCGCTGGTCGAGCAGGTCACGGCTGGGGTGGACATGGAGGCCGCGCAAAAACTCGCGGCCAAGGTCAAGAGCGGTGACGGCTTTGACCTGAACGACTTCCTGAGCCAGATTCAGCAGATGAAGCAGATGGGCGGCCTCTCCAGCCTGATGGACAAGCTGCCGTCGCAGCTCACCGCCAAGGCCGGAGCCATGGACATGGACAAGGCCGAAAAGGACATCAAGCGCAAGGAAGGCATCATCCAGAGCATGACGCCGCTGGAGCGCCGCAAGCCCGACCTCATCAAGGCCACGCGCAAGAAGCGCATCGCCAACGGGGCGGGTGTGCATGTGCAAGAGGTCAACCGCTTGCTCAAGGAGTTTGAGCAGATGCAGGGCATGATGAAAAAGATGAAGGGCGGCGGCCTCATGAAGATGATGAAGCGCATGGGCGGCATGAAAGGCCTGGGCGGTGGTGGCATGCCCAAGATGCCGTTCTGACGTTCCGAGTCTCCTGGCGTCGGTATGAAAAAAACCCTGAAGAGGCGTGGCCTCTTCAGGGTTTTTTGTATTCAGGGCGGCAACAAGGCCACTTGCCTGGGTGGCTGGGCCCCCGTTGGGCTTATGGCGCCTGCAGCCAGTGCTTGAGCGGCTGATTCGCCCACGCCTTGGCCTCCTCACCCACAAAGAGGAGGGGCTGGGAGGCCGGGAGCTTGCGGCGCTTTTCCTGCGCTGCGATGGACTTTTGCGCCTCGCCCATCCAGTCGGTCACCGAAAGGCTGGCGCCGCCTGCCTGGCCAAACAAGGCTTCGGCAAAAGGCGTGTGGTTGCCGCCGTATTTGCACTGGAAGCTGGTGCGGCGTGCGTCCGTGGCGGTGATCACCACGCGGTTCGGTGCCTTCAGGGGCTCGACAAAGGCGCCGCTGTAGCAGGCGGACAGCACCACCAGCACGGGCACCTTGTTGAGCGGCGCCAGCGCATCGCTCAGGGCCTGGGGCGTGAGGGGTTGCAGGTTTTTGCCGCCCGCGCTGATGTTGAGCAGGCCGGGGTTGCTGTGGGTCGATATGAATAGCAGCACGCGGTCGCGCGGGCGCGCCACCTCGGCCGTTTTGGACATCACCAGCGCAAAGTTTTCTGCCGTGGCCTGGGGCCAGTCGGTGGGCTGGTCGCGCGCGGGGTTGGCCAGCTTGAGCATCAGCGCGTTGGGGTCGATCTCCTTGACCCGCTGCTCGGCCAGCAGCACGTCGTTGCGGAACGCCTTGGCCTGCGAGTGCATCGCAAAGCCCGCAAAGATGATGCGCCCGGGTGGCTCGGGGGGCGGAGGCGGCGGTGCCGGAGCGGCGATCGGGACGGGCTTGTGGGGCGGCGCCGGGGTGGGCTGGGCACAGCCCACCAGAGTCAGGGTCAGGGCCAGTGCGCTGGCCTGGATCAGCCGCCAGCGGGCGGCAAAGAGCAACGGAAGAGGTGGCATTGATAGCGGAGCCGCGCGGCGCCGCAGACCACCGTCAGGCGGAACGGTCTGGGCGCAGGGGCCGGGTGAAAAGGACACGCATCGTAACGACTTGCCAGGCACGGGTTACACGGCATAGAGGCCCAAAGTTTGAAGGTTTCTAAGGCATCTGCGCGCGATGGTAAACACTTTATTGCTATCAAATATATAGTAAATGCGAAAAAGCCGGTGTGGAAACCGGCTTGTGGTTTGTGCCTGATTTTTCACATTGTCACAAAGCCGCCAGCGGCGCGGGCCGGGCCAGGCGGCTGGCGTGCAGCCAGGCGCGGCGCAGCACCGGGGGCGACCAGGATTCCTCGGGGATCAGCAGCAGGCGCTGAGCACGCAAGGCCTGGCCCAGGGCGATCTGGCTGGTCCAGACCGCCAGCGGAATCGCCAGCGCCAGCGGCAGGCCCACGGGCATCAGCCACAGCAGTGCGCTGCTGTCGATCAGGGCCACGCCCAGGGCCAGCAGGCCGATCACCCCGCTCATCGGGGCCAGCTGGCGCACCGCGTGGCGCCAGGGCACGGCATGGGCTTCGCGCGGGGGCGACTTCCATTCCAGCTTCAGGCCGGTGAGCGCAATCAGCACAAACAGCGAATGCGCCAGCATGCGGATGGGGGCCTGCAAGATGGCCAGCACGCTCTCCAGCGCGGCGCTTTTGAGCAGGCTGAAGGTGCCGCCATATTCCTTTTGCTCGCGCCGCATGAACACGGCGGCCACGCCCAGAATGCGGGGCAGGAACAGCAGGCACAGCGTCCATGCCCACAGCGCCAGCAATTCGGCGGGCAGGATGTGCCAGTCGGCCACCAGCTTGGCGCCTGACAGCCACAGCGCCGTGCCCAGCGTGAGGAAGGCGAGCCACAGCGGCGCCGACAGGTACGCCATGGCCCCGGTGACGAACATGGAGCGGTGCACGGGGTGGATGCCGGGCTCGGCCATCAGGCGCGCGTTCTGCAGGTTGCCCTGGCACCAGCGGCGGTCGCGCTGCAGCTCGGCCAGCAGGTCGGGCGGCTGTTGCTCGTAGCTGCCGACCAGGTCGGACACCAGCCACACGTGGTAGCCGGCGCGGCGCATCAGCGCGGCCTCGACAAAATCGTGGCTCATGATGCCGCCGGCCAGGCCACCTTTGCCGGGGATGGGCGCCAGGGCGCAGTGCTGCATGAAGGGCGCCACGCGGATGATGGCGTTGTGGCCCCAGTAGTGCGACTCACCCAGCTGCCAGTACTGCATGCCCAGCGTGAACAGGCGGCCCGTGACGCGCGATGCAAACTGCTGCGCGCGGGCATGCAGCGTGACGTGGCCAATCGCCTGCGTGGCGGTCTGGATGATGCCGGCAGAAGGGTTGGCCTCCATCAGCTTGGCCATGGAGACGATGCAGGAGCCGCTCATCACGCTGTCTGCGTCCAGCACCACCATGTAGCGGTAGTCCTTGCCCCAGCGGCGGCAAAAGTCGGCCACATTGCCCGCCTTGCGGTGGGTGCGGCGCGTGCGCAGGCGGTAGTACACCTGCACCTGGGGTTGCGGGCTGTGCTGTGCCAGGGCGCTGCGCAGTGCCTCCCAGGCCGCGCGCTCTGCGGCGGCAATGACGGGGTCGTTACTGTCGGACAGCACGAACACGTCGAAGCTGGCGCCGTGGCCGGTGGATGCGACCGATTCGCAGGTCGCCCGCAGCCCGGCAAACACCGTGGCCACATCCTCGTTGCAGATCGGCATGATGATCGCGGTGCGCGCCTCAGGGACCAGCGCATGCCCTGCCACGCTGCGCACCGACAGCGCATGGGGGTCGCCACGCAACATCACCCAGAAACCCATCAGCCCGGTGAGAAAGCCGGTGACCACCCAGGCCGACAGCAGCGCAAACAGCGCAATCTGGCCGTAGCCCAGCCAGGCGTTTTCGTAGTCGGGCTGCACACCCGCAAACAGAAAACTCGCCAGCGCCGTGGCCAGCACGGTGAGCAGGGCAAAGGTCCAGCGGCGGCGCTGCGCCGCCTGTTCCCAGGCCTGTGGGGGGCGGTCGGCCTGCGATGCGTGGGGAGCATTGCTGCGGCCCCGGCCGGTCAGCCGCAGCAGCAGTGCCGTGCCGATGCTGTTCCAGAACCCCCGCCAGGGCAGGGGCACCATGGATCCCCGCTGCAGCGGGGGCGCGGTGACGGCATTGGGGTGCCGCTCCTCGCGCAGGGGGCTGCGGGGCGGATGGGCGGGCACCGGGGGGCTTACTCGGGAAGAATGATGTGCGTCCATGTTTCACTCACAGCGTGGTTGTCGTGTTGGAGAAAAGCGCGCAGCTCGATGGGCCGGTCGGCCTGCTGGCGCTGGATGCGAACGGTCATGCGCCACAGGCCGGTGGCGGGGTTGCGGTAGACGATGTTTTCCAGCACCTGGCCATTAGCATCGCTGGTCACCACCGCCTTCACCGTGGCGTCGGCGGGCAGGGCCTGGAGGGCCGGGCCGTCGAAATCGACCACGTACTGCACCTGCTGGCGCAGTGCCTCGGCGGGCTGCTTGGAGTAGCCCATGCCGCGCCGCGATTGCGTGGCCCAGGCACTGGGTGGGCGTTGCTGCTCATCGCCCTGCCAGCTCAGTTCGTACGCAAACTCCAGCGGCTGGCCGGGGGGCGGCATCTGGGCGGGCACCCAGTACGCCACGATGTTGTCGTGCGTTTCGTCGGGGGTGTGGAGCTGCACCAGCTCCACGCGGCCTGCGCCCCAGTCGTGCAGCGGGCGCACCCAGGCGCTTGGGCGGCGTTCGTAGCGGGCCTCCACGTCCTCGTAGCTGGCCCACTGGCGGTCGCGCTGCATCAGGCCGAAGCCCTTGGGGTTGTGGGTGGCGAACGAGGTGACCAGGGTGTGCCGGGGGTTCTGCAGCGGGCGCCAAAGCCATTCGCCGTCGCCCGTGGCCACCATGAGGCCGTCGGAGTCGTGGACCTCGGGCCGGAAGTCCCCCTTGTGGGGCTGGTTCTCGCCAAAAAAGAACATGCTGGTCAGCGGCGCAATGCCCAGCGTGGCGATGGGCCTGGCGCTGTCCGTGCCTTTGCCCGTGGTGGGCCGCACAAAGATGCGGCTGCGCACGGTGGTGGTGGTTTGGGTGCCGGGCTGGATGTCGAAGCGGTAGGCCCCGGTGGCGCGGGGCGAGTCCAGCAGGGCATACACCGTGACCTGGGTGGCCAGCGGGTCGGGCCGCACCAGCCAGAACTCGGTGAAGCGCGGGAACTCTTCGCCACTGCCGCCCACGGTGTCGATGGCCAGCCCCCGCGCCGACAGCCCGTACTGCTGGCCTTTGCCCAAAGCGCGGAAGTAGCTGGCGCCCTGGAAGACCACCAGCTCATCCTTGTAGGCGCTGGTATTGAGGTGGTTGTGCAGGCGAAAGCCCGCAAAGCCCAGGTCGCCCCAGGCCTCGGGACGCACCTGGTTTTTGCCGTAGTCGAAGTCGGCGCGGCGGTAGCTGATGTGGCGTGCGCCCTGGGGCGTGACTTCGTTGATCAGCACCGGTTCTTTCTGGTACAGGCCCAGGTGGAAGAACATGGCCTCGAACGGCAGCTTGTCGGCGCGCCACAGGGCGCGGTCGGGGCGCCAGCGGATATCGCGCACCTGGTCGTAGTCGAGCTTGGCGAGGTCTGCGGGCAGCGTGTCGCTGGCGGCCTGGTAGGGCTTTTCGGCCCGCTCGCGTGCGATGCGGGTGACGGTGTCGAAATCGAAGGCCGGGCCCGGTGTCTGTGCCTGGGCTAGCCCGGCCAGCAAGGTGGCGGCCAACGTTGCCGCAGCCCACAGAGGGCGGCGGAAAGGGCGCAATCGGTAAGAAAAAACAGCGGGCATGCTGACACTAGGGCAAACCCTGTGCCAACTTGGGAAAACTGTTTTAAATCATTGGCTTACGCTGCCATTTGCATGTAAGCAGTTGTGCGGGACTCCGATAGCCACCAAAAACCGGTCTTTTTGTCGCCATCTGGCGACGGAGTGAGGAAGCCGCAGTAAAAAACTAAGAAAAATCAACGACTTAATCGTGTCGCTCATCAGCGACGTCGTCGGACTCGGGCGAGTCGGCTTTGAAGTTTCCGGGCGTGAGCGCGTGTTTTTGCAGCAGCCGGTAGAACTCGGTGCGGTTGCGCTGCGCCAGGCGCGCGGCATCGGCCACATTGCCGTCGGTCATCTTCAGCAGGCCCACCAGATACTCGCGCTCAAAGCGCTGGCGGGCCTCGGCAAAGCTCAGCACCTGGGCCGAGGGAGTGCGCAGCGCCCGCTGCACCAGCGTCAGCGGCACCAGCGGTGTGGTGGACAAGGCGCACACCTGCTCCACCACGTTGTAGAGCTGGCGCAAGTTGCCGGGCCAGGCGGCGGTGGTGAGGGCCTTGAGCGCCTCGGGTGCAAAGCCCGACAGGCGCTTGTCGTACTTGCGGGCCAGCCTGTCGAGAAAGTGGTTGGCCAGCAGCGCAATGTCTTCGCGCCGCTCGCCCAGCGTGGGCAGTTGCAGCGTCACCACGTTCAGGCGGTAGTACAGGTCTTCGCGGAACTGGCCTGCAGCCATGGCCACCTCCAGGTTGCGGTGCGTGGCCGAGACGATGCGCACATTGATCTGGATGGACTGGCTCGCGCCCACGGGCCGCACGGCGCGCTCTTGCAGCACGCGCAGCAGCTTGACCTGCAGGGCGGGCGGCATGTCGCCAATTTCGTCCAGCAGCAGCGTGCCGCCCTCGGCCGCCTGGAACAGGCCCTTGTGGTTGCTCACGGCGTCGGTGAACGCGCCTTTGACGTGGCCGAACAGCTCGGATTCGAGCAGCGCCTCGGGGATGGCGCCACAGTTCACCGCCACAAAGGGCTTGCCCGCACGCGGGCTGGCGCGGTGGATGGCCTGGGCCAGCAGCTCTTTGCCCGCGCCGCTGTCGCCCAGCAGCAGCACGCTGGCGTCCGACTGGGCCACCAGGTAGGCCTCGGCCAGCAGGTCGGTCATGCGGGCCGAGCGGCTCACGATGTCGGCCCGCCAGGCCTCGTTGGCGTGGGCCTGGTGCACGGTGGGGGCGCTCAAGGCCAGGGCCTGGGCCACTTTTTCCAGTAGCTCTTTGCCGTCGTAGGGCTTGGTCAGGTAGGTGAAGACGCCGCGCGAGGTGGCCTCGACCGCATCGGGGATGGTGCCGTGGGCCGTGAGCAGAATCACCGGCAGCGAGGGGTGGCGCGCATGTACCTCGTCAAACAGCGCCAGGCCATCCTTGCCGGGCAGGCGCACGTCGCTCAGCACCAGCTGGGGCCGGGCCACGTCCAGCTGCGCCAGCGCGGCCTCGGCCGAGCCCACGGCCACCACTTCGTGCCCGGCGGCTTTGAGGCGCAGCGACAGCAGGCGCAGCATGTCGGCATCGTCGTCCACCACCAGGATGCGGTGCGCGCTGCTGCGCGGCTCGGAGGGGCGTGTGGATGCTGGCATGGCGTGGTGCCTCAGGGTTTGGCGTTGCCGTTGTTGCCCGCGCCGCTGGCGGCTGCGCCCGGGGGCGGTGTGACCGGGGCTGCCGGTGTGGGGCGCGTGGTCAGGCTGCGTTCGATGGCGCGCACGGCCTCCAGGCGTTCGCTCAGCTGGTCGTTGCGGCGCTGGGCGTCGCGCAGTTGCTGGGCCTGGCGTTCCAGCTGCTCTTCCAGGCGGCGCTGCTGGGTCAGGCGCGCCTCCAGCAGGCGGGCCAGCGGGTGCAGGTCCTGGGCGGCGGGGTTGGTCAGGGTGCGCTGTACCAGGCCCAGAGCGCGCGCCGTATCTGCGGGCTGGCGTGTTTGGGCCAGCACCAGCGCCAGGCGCATGGCGCGCGAGGGTTTGTTCTCGTCCAGGTCGGACAGGCGGGCGGCCTCACGTGCCAGCTCGGTGCTGCTGGCGCCCAGGGTGCGGTCGGCATAGGCGAGGGTGTCGCGCAGCAGGTCTTTGGGCGGGGTGGTGGACTCGTCGCTTTCGGCGGCCAGTGGCCCGGGCGGGGCGGTGGCGGGCTCGGGGGTTGGCTGTATCGCAGGGGCAGCAGTTGTCACCGGGGCCACATTCGGCGGGATGGGGGCCGTGGCGCAGCCAGCCAGCCAGGCCCCACACACGCACAGGGCGGCACGCAGGTACCAGGGCATCCCCCGGCGCGCGGGGCGGCGGGTCGGCAGGGCATGTGGTTCAGGAAACATCGGGCAATTCAATTCGGAAAAAAGAGCGGGGAGCATCGCCTGGCATCTGCAGCACCTGCACCCGGCCGCCATGCGCGTGGATGTATTCCTGCACGATGGACAGCCCGATGCCAGTGCCGCGCACGGCGTTTTCGGGCTGGCGCTCGCCCCGGTAAAAGGGTTCAAACACATGGGCCCGGTCGGCGGGGGCCACGCCGGGGCCTTCATCGGTCACATCCACCTGCACCTGGCCGGAAGTGCGCGACACGGCCAGGCGCACGGTGCCGTTTTCGGGCGAAAAGCGGATGGCGTTGGACAGCAGGTTGCCCATGGCCGAGGTGATTTTCTCTGCATCCAGCAGCAGCACGGTGCGCTCGCCGCTCACCTCCACCCGCAGGCTGCGGGCCTGCCATTGCAGTCGCTGGGCCTCCACCAGGTCTTCCAGCAGGGCGACCAAGTCGGTCTCGCGCCGCTGCAGCTGGCGGGCCTCGAAGGCGGCGGCGTTAAAGCGCAGCAGCGCCTCGATCTCGCTTTGCAGCACCAGGGTGTTCTGGTGCAGGATCTGCGTTACTTCTTGTTGGCCTTCGCTCAGTTCGCCGGTCACGCCGTCTTGCAGCAAGGCCACGCCTTCGCGCAGTGCGGCCAGCGGGGTTTTGAGCTCGTGCGAGACATGGCGTAAAAAGCGCGCCTTGTCGGCGTCCAGCTCCAGCAGCCGCAGGCGCAGCCACTCCAGTTGCTGGCCCACGCGGCGCACGTCAGCGGGGCCGGTGATGGCCACGGGTTGCTCCAGCTGGTTCTCGCCCAGGCGGCGAATGGCGCGCTCCAGCCGCGTGAAGGGGCGCGCCAGCCAGATGCCCAGCCACAGCGCCAGCACCAGCGCCAGCACAATCGCGCCCACCAACTGGTGCATCACGGTGCTGCGGCTGGCGTCCACCCGCGCTTGCAGTTCGCTGGCCTGGCGGGCATTGAGTTCTTGCACTGACTGCGTGATGGCTGCGTGCAGGGTGTCGAGCGCCACGAACTCTTCGGCCACGCTGCGTTCGTTCTCCAGCGACTGCCAGGGCGGTGCGCGCAGCAAATCGTGCACGGTTTGCGTATGGGCCTGCCACTGCAGGGCCTGAGGGGGCGGCAGGCCCGCGTCGCTCAACTGGCGCACGATGCCCTGGGCATCGGCGGCCATGTCATCAAAGCTCTGGCGCAGCAGGGGGTCGTTCAGCACCAGGGATTGCCGGGCCGACCGCTCC
Organism: Acidovorax sp. GW101-3H11; assembly: GCF_001633105.1. Lineage (GTDB taxonomy): Bacteria > Pseudomonadota > Gammaproteobacteria > Burkholderiales > Burkholderiaceae_C > Acidovorax. Next base: position 246,202 of record NZ_LUKZ01000001.1, on the reverse strand, counting down.
ATGGCCTGGCCGCGCTGGTTCAGCGCCTGTGCCGCCACGTTCAGCGCGGCCGCTTGGGCGGCGCTGGCCTGGCTTTGGCCCATCAAGGCTTCGAGGGTGAACACGGCCCGCAGGGCACTGGCGCCCAGCAGCCCCGCAATCAGCAAGAAGGCGAGCAGCAGCAGTTGCTGAAACGATGGGCCGTGCGGGCGAGCCTGCGGGGGGCTCGTGGGGTGTGGGGCCATGCGCCGGGGTGGGTCAGGCCGTGAGGACGGCGCCCTCGCGCACCAGCACCTCGCCGCGCAGGGTGTAAGCCTTGGCCTCGGTGATGGTCACATCCACCATCTGGCCCACCAGGCGGGGCTGGCCCACAAAATTGACCACGCGGTTGCACTCGGTGCGGCCCATCAGCTCGGTGGCGTCGCGTTTGGAGGCGCCTTCCACCAGAATGCGCTGCACCGTGCCCACGCGGCTTTCGCTGATGGACTTGATGTTGGCGTTGATGACGCCTTGCAGGTGCTGCAGGCGGCGCAGCTTCACTTCGTGCGGCGTGTCGTCGTGCAGGCCCGCCGCTGGGGTGCCGGGGCGGGGGCTGAAGATGAAGCTGAAGCTGTTGTCGAAGTGGATGTCGTCGATCAGCTTCATCATCTTGTGGAAGTCGTCTTCCGTCTCGCCGGGGAAGCCCACGATGAAGTCGCTGCTCATGGCCAGGTCGGGACGGATGGCGCGAAGCTTGCGCACCGTGCTCTTGTATTCCATGGCGGTATAGCCGCGCTTCATGGCCATCAGGATGCGGTCGCTGCCGTGCTGCACGGGCAGGTGCAGGTGGCTGGCCAGCTTGGGCAGCTTGGCGTAGGCCTCGATCAGCCGGGGCGTGAACTCGTTGGGGTGGCTGGTGGTGTAGCGGATGCGCTCGATGCCGGGGATGTCGGACACGTATTCGAGCAGCAGCGCAAAGTCGGCAATTTCGGCCGTGCCGCCCATCTTGCCCAGGTAGGCGTTCACGTTCTGGCCCAGCAGGGTGATTTCTTTCACGCCTTGGTCGGCCAGCCCGGCCACTTCCACCAGCACATCGTCAAACGGGCGGCTCACTTCCTCGCCACGGGTGTAGGGCACCACGCAGTAGCTGCAATATTTGCTGCAGCCTTCCATGATCGACACAAAGGCGCTGGCGCCTTCGACGCGCGCGGGCGGCAGGTGGTCGAACTTCTCGATCTCAGGGAAGCTGATGTCCACCTGGGGCTTGTCGAGTTGCTCCCGTTGGTTGAGCATCTCGGGCAGGCGGTGCAGGGTCTGGGGGCCAAACACCACGTCCACGTAAGGGGCGCGCTTGATGATCTCGGCGCCTTCCTGGCTGGCCACGCAGCCACCCACACCAATCTTCACGCCGCGCGCCTTCAGGTGCTTGATGCGGCCCAGGTCGCTGAAAACCTTTTCTTGCGCCTTCTCGCGCACCGAGCAGGTGTTGAAGAGGATGAGGTCGGCCTCGTCCACGTTCTGGGTGGGCTCGTAGCCCTGTGCGGCGTTGAGCACGTCGGCCATCTTGTCCGAGTCGTACTCGTTCATCTGGCAGCCGAAGGTTTTGATAAAGACTTTTTTGGCCATGGCAATATCGCAAATAGCAAATGGTCACCGCCGCCAGCAGGGCGCGGAGAGGGGCTGTAGAGGTCGCAGGGGTGTGGCCGCCAGGGCCGCACCCGTGGGAATTACTTCAGAACGGCGCCAGAGCCGGTCGTGATGTTGCTGGTGGTGCTGTCGCTGCCCTTGCGGGGCTGCGCCGCCTCACGCTCGGTCAGGATCCAGGCCGCGTGCAGCATGCCGGTGCTGGCTTCCAGCACGTAGTTGACCTTGAAGGTTTGGCCCAGCACGGTGTGCGCCATGATCAAAGTGTTCTGGGGGCTGAACAGCCGCATCCCGGGCGCCATGCGGATGGATTTGCCGTTGAGCACGGCTTCGGCGGTGGTCGAGAGGGTCAGCGTGCCGCGCAGCGCGGCTTCCGGGAAGGGGCGGTTCATGCCCAGCCCGGGCTCCACCTGGGCGGCCGCAGGCAGGGCGACAGACACCAGGGCTCCGCAGGCCAGGGCGATGAGCCAGGCGTGCCGGTGGCGGGAGATGGGGGCGGAGGTGGGAGTGTTGCAGCGATTCATGGTTTACATCCAGGGGCTGAAGTCACGATTCTAGGGGGAGGCGCCGTGGGCGGGGCCCCGCAGGCAGGCTGCCGGGGCCGCGAAGCAGGCGCCTCAAAGAAAAAACCCACAGTGAGTTGCCGCACTGTGGGTTTTGATTTGGTGGTCGTAGGTGGACTTGAACCACCGACATCAGCATTATGAATGCTGCGCTCTAACCAACTGAGCTATACGACCGCAAGACCAAGATTATAGAACAAAAATTATTGGTGTGTGAAGTTGGCTGGGCGTTTGTTCATGAAAGCATCCATGCCTTCCTTCTGGTCCTGGGTGGCAAACAGCGCGTGGAAGAGGCGGCGCTCGAACATCACGCCGTCGGACAGCGTGCCTTCGAATGCCCGGTTCACCGACTCCTTGGCGGCCATCACCGCCAGTTGGGAGAAGCCTGCCACGATGATGGCGGCGCCCAGGGCCTCGTCCATGAGCTTGTCGTAAGGCACCACGCGGCTGACCAGGCCCGCGCGTTCGGCCTCGGCAGCGTCCATCATGCGGCCGGTGAGGGCCATGTCCATGGCCTTGGACTTGCCCACGGCGCGGGGCAGGCGCTGCGTGCCGCCAGCGCCGGGGATTACGCCCAGCTTGATTTCGGGCTGGCCGAAGCGGGCATTGTCGGCAGCGATGATGAAGTCGCACATCATGGCCAGCTCGCAGCCACCACCCAGCGCAAAGCCGCTCACGGCAGCGATCACGGGCTTGCGGATGGAGCGGATCGTCTCCCAGTTGCGGGTGATGTAGTCGCCCTTGTAAGTGTCGGCAAAGCTGTACTTGGCCATCGCGCCGATGTCGGCGCCCGCTGCAAAGGCTTTTTCGCTGCCCGTGACGATCATGCAACCGATGTTCTCGTCGGCATCAAACGCCTTGAGGGCCGCGCCCAGCTCGTTCATCAACTGATCGTTCAGCGCGTTGAGCTGCTTGGGGCGGTTGAGCGTGATGACGCCGACCTTGTCCGCTTCAACGCGAACCTCGATGGTTTCGTAGGCCATGAAATCTCCTGGTTGTGTAGTTTGTTGTGACAGCGCAGGGAATATACCCAACCCGGCCACGCCGTCAGGCCAGCCAGCGCGCCAGCGCCGCTGTGTCGGTGGGGGCGAGGCTGATCGTGTCCACCGCTGGCTGTGCCAGCTGCGCAGGGGCGGCTTTGCCGCGTGTCTTGGTGGTGGCGGCCGCACCCGCCTTGCCGCCAGCGGTGGAGGGCAGTGCCAGCGACAACCGCAGCAAGCGCCCGTCCCGGGCCACGATGGCGGTCACGGCTGTCTCGGTGCCCGCGTAGAACGTGACGTCATCGAGTTTGCCAATGCGCCAGCCCTGTCCTTGCACCTCCAGGCCCAGCCACTCGTCGCCTGCCGCCATGCCCGCCTTTTCGGTCGCGCCGCCGCGCAACACGGTCTTGATCTGCACGCTGTGATTTTCTGCCACGCGCAGGCCCAGGCGCTGGGCCAGTTGGGGGGCTTCGGCCTTCAGGGTCACGCCGTGGGCGGCCAGCAGATCCGTCAGCGGTAGCTCAGAGGTGCTGTGCACCCATTGCGCCAGCTCCGAATCGAAGGGCCGGCCCGCCAGTTGTTCCAGCACCGCCCGCAGGTCGGTTTCGGCCATCGGGCCGCCCGCCGTGCGGGCCCACAGGGCGCGCATCACGGCGTCGAGGGTGGTCTTGCCTTCGCGGCGCAGGGCCAGGTCCAGGCACAGGGCCACCAGCGAGCCCTTGGTGTAGTAGCTCACCGTGGCGTTGGGCGTGTTTTCATCCTGGCGGTAGTACTTGACCCAGGCATCGAAGCTGGCCTGGGCCACGGTTTGCACGGCCCTGCCCGGGGTTTGCAGCACCTGGTTGATGGTCTTGGTGATGAGCTTCAGGTAGGTGGCGTCATCGATCAGCCCGGCGCGGCGCAGCAGCAGGTCGTCGTAGTAGCTGGTGAAGCCCTCGAAGAACCACAGCAGCCCGGTGTAGTTCTCCTGGCTGTAGTCGTACGTGGCGAACTCGGCAGGGCGCAGGCGCTTGACGTTCCAGGTGTGAAAGTATTCGTGGCTGATCAGCCCGAGCAGCGTGGTGTAGCCCTCGCTGGCCCGGGGCTCGCCCTGGCGGGGCAGGTCGCGGCGGCCGCAAATCAGGGCCGTGGAGTTGCGATGCTCCAGCCCGCCATAGCCGTCCGCCACGGCATTGAGCATGAACACGTAACTTTTGAACGGCGCCTTGCCCTCGGCGTCATGCCAGAAACGGATGGCGGTTTCGCAGATTTTCTGGGTGTCGGCCAGCAGCCGCTTGCCATCAAAGGAAGGGGCCGCACCGGCCACCACAAACTGGTGGGGAACCCCGCAGGCCTTGAAACGACCCACCCAGAACGGGCCCAGTTCCACGGGGCAGTCCACCAGCTCGTCGTAGTCGGCCGCGCCATACAGGCCAAAGCCCTGCTTGTCGGTGGCCAGCGCCTGCAGCCCTGTGGCCACGGACCACTGCGCGGTAGCAGCGGTGCGGGCCATGTCCAGCGTGTGGCGTTGCTTCTCGTGGCCGTGCACCCGCAGGCACAGGCTGGTGCCGTTGAAAAAACCACGCGAGGCGTCCAGCCATGCTGTGCGCACCGAACTGTCATAGGCGCAGACCGTGTACGTCAGCTCCAGGGGCTTGCCCGGCGTGCAGGCCACTTGCCAGCGGTGTTTGTCGAGCTGGGCCAGAGGCAGCACACGTTTGCCTTGGCGTGCGCTCAGCCCCTGCAGGTTTTTCGCAAACTCCCGCACCAGATAGCTGCCCGGGATCCAGACGGGCAGGGACACCTCCTGCAGCGCTGCAGGGCGGGCGATGGTCAGCGAGACGCTGAACAGGTGCGCATGCAGGTCGGATGGGGTGATGTGGTAGTGAACCTCGGCGGGCTGGGTGCTGCGTGGAGAGGGCATGGGCGGCTGGGCAGAGATGCTCGGAATCAGTTGGTTGTGCCAGAGGTCTCGCTGCTGGCTTCTGCCAGGCGTTTTTCCACTTCTTGCGCGCCAATGGCACCAGGCACGCGGGAGCCATTGGCAAAGATCAGCGTCGGCGTGCCGGTGATCTTGTGCTTCTTGCCGAACATCAGGTTGCGCTGCAGGGCGCTGGTGTCGCAGCTGGCCGATGCGACCGACTTGTCACGCACCATCATGTCCTGCCAGGCGCCTGCCTGGTCTTTCGAGCACCAGATGTTGCGTGATTTTTCGGCAGAGTCGGGGCTCAGGATGGGGTAGAGGAACAGGTACACCGTGACGTTGTCCACCTTCTGCATGTCGCGCTCGAAGCGCTTGCAATAGCCGCAGTTGGGGTCTTCAAACACCGCCACCTTGCGCTTGCCATCGCCGCGCACGATGGTGAACGCGTCCTTGAGCGGCAAGGCCGAGAAATCGACGGCCGTGAGCTTGGCGATGCGGTCTTCCGTGAGATTGCGGCGCGCCTTGGTGTCGATCAGCTCGCCCTGGATCACGTAGTTGCCCTTGGCGTCGGTGTAGAACAGGTCGGTGCCGATGCGCACTTCAAACAGCCCCGCCATGGGCGTGGGCCGGACCTCGTCGATCTTGTCCATCTGGGGAATGCGCTCGGCCAGCGCCTTGCGGATGGTGGCCTCTTGCGCGGTCGCGCTCAGGCTCAGGGACATGGCGGCGATGGCCAGCAGGCGGTTGGTCAGTTTCATGGTGTTCTCGTTCAATCTCAATACCTTGCAGGACGCACGGGCGTCCCATCGTGTCTTCAGCGCATTCCCATCGCCCGGCGGGTCACAAAATCCTTCAGGGGGCCACTGCGTTCAAAGCCCTTCATGCCCCAGTTGCGCAGCGCCTGCCACGGGGCTTCCTGGCGTGCAAACAACTGCTGCAGTCCGTCCGTGGCCAAACCCATGGCAACCAGGGCCGCCTTGCGCTCGCGTTCGTAGCGCCGCAGCAGCCGCAGGTCGGCCACGCTGCGCCAGTAGTCACGCGTGCGCAGCACCTCGGCCAGGGTCTGCACATCGGCCAGCCCCAGGTTGAGCCCTTGCCCCGCGAGGGGATGCACGTTGTGGGCTGCATCGCCTGCCAATACCCAACTGCCCAAGCTGCGGGGGCTGGCCCCGGCAGCGGGTGTGCTGCCACACCAGCGGTCTGCCTTGGCCAGCTGCAAAGGCCAGGTGGCACGGTCTGCGCACAGGGTCAATGTGCCCAGCGCTTGCTGGCTGGCGGTTTGCAGCGCCTCCGTGAATGCATCGGGGGGCAGGGCCATCAAGGACGCTACCTGCTCCTGAGGGACGGACCACACAACGGCCACAGAGTTCCCCTCGGCGCCGTCCAGGGGCAAAAAAGCCAAAATGCCATCGGGCAGAAACCACTGGCGTGCCACCTGGCCATGGGGGTGTTCGCAGCGTACGCGGGTGGCGATGGCATGCTGGGCGTAGGGTGTGATATCAAAACGGGCACCGAACTCGGCCCGCGTGCTGCTGGCACGGCCCTCACAGACCACGGTCAGTGGCGCGGCCACCGGGGCCTCTACCACCTCGACCTGGGGTTGGAACCGCACGGCCTCGGCAAGGCGGGCTTCAAGGGCGGGCACATCCACGATCCAGGCCAGCGCGTCCACGCCCTGTGGCGCGGCGTCAAACACCACGGCGCCGCCCTGGTCTCCCTGCACCTGCATTTGCCGCACGGCCGTCGCGTGCTCGGCATCCGGCCAACTGCGCAGGGATTCGAGCAATTGGCGCGACGCGGTGTTCAGGGCATAGGCCCGGACGTCGGCCGCCGCCGTGCTGGCGGGGGCGGGGGCTGGCACCAGGGCCACTTTCAGCCGCTCGCGTGCCAGCAGCAATGCCAAGGTCCTGCCCACAATGCCGGCGCCGCGTATACAGATATCAAAGGTTTGGGCCATGGCGGCCATTGTAGGAGGGCGCCTGCACCCCAATGCCACAAGGCAGAATTGCGGTTTCCGCCCTGTCGCCATTTCTCAAGAGGAACCCCTGGCCGTGAGCTTCAACCCCGATTCCGATCTGTCCGGCACCATTGCGCGGCTGTTTGTGTACCCCATCAAGTCCTGTGCGGGCATCGAGGTGCAGGAGGCCCTGCTCACGAACACCGGGCTGGACCTGGACCGGGCCTGGATGGTGGTGGACGCCGATGGCATGTTCCTCACCCAGCGCGCCCTGCCGCGCATGGCGCTGATCCGGCCGCAGCTCAAGAGCGACGAGATGGTGCTGCGTGCGCCCGGCATGCTGGCCCTGCATGTGGCGGTGGATGCCGTCGAGGCCCCGGCCACCGTGACCGTGTGGCGCGACACCGTGCCCGCCTGGGACATGGGGGCCGTAGCCGCTCAGTGGTTCACGGACTTCCTCGGGCAACCCTGTCGGCTGGTGCGGTTTGACCCCGAACACCGGCGTTTGTCGAGCATGGAGTGGACGGACGGTGTGGAGGTGCCCAACCAGTTTGCAGACGGTTTCCCGATCCTGGTGGCCAGCGAGGCCTCGATGGAGGAGCTCAATGGGCGGCTGGCTGCTGCAGGCCATGCCCCGGTGGGGGTCGAGCGCTTCCGGCCCAACGTAGTGCTGGCTGGCGTGGATGCCCACGATGAAGACCGGGTGGACCTGGTGCGTGTGGACGGTGGGGCGGATGGCGAGATTCACCTGCAGCCAGTCAAGCCCTGCGAGCGCTGCCCCATCCCCGACATCGATCCGGCCACGGCGGCATCCAGCCCGGAGGTGGGCGACACCCTGCGCACCTACCGCCAGGACAAGCGCGTGGATGGCGCCATCACTTTTGGCATGAACGCCATCGTGCGCCAGGGTGCGGGCCAGATGCTGCGCGTGGGGCAGCGCGTGGCGGCCGATTTGCGGTTCGAATGACGCAGTAACCTGGGGCGGAACGGAGGAGCCGCTGGCGGCCCCGTAAAATCGGCGGTTTGTCTCCGAATTCCAGAAAGCCCTGCCATGAGCCTCCAATGCGGCATCGTGGGCCTGCCCAACGTCGGCAAGTCCACCCTCTTCAACGCGCTGACCAAGGCCGGCATCGCCGCCGAAAACTACCCCTTCTGCACCATTGAGCCCAACACCGGCGTGGTCGAGGTGCCCGACCCGCGCCTGCAAAAGCTGGCCGAGATCATCACGCCCGAGCGCATCGTGCCCGCCATCGTCGAGTTTGTGGACATTGCCGGCCTGGTGGCGGGGGCCTCCAAGGGCGAAGGCCTGGGCAACCAGTTCCTGGCGCACATCCGCGAAACCGATGCCATCGTGAACGTGGTGCGTTGCTTTGAAGACCCCAACGTGATCCACGTGGCGGGCCGCGTGGACCCGATTGCGGACATCGAAGTCATCCAGACCGAGCTGTGCCTGGCCGATCTGGCCACGGTCGAGAAGGCGCTCAACCGCTACAGCAAGGCGGCCAAGTCCGGCAACGACAAGGAAGCCGCCAAGATCGTTTCGCTGCTCACCCCCATCCAGGCCGCGCTGGACCAGGGCAAGCCCGCGCGCAGCATTGCCGTGAGCAAGGAAGATGCGCCCCTGCTCAAGCAGTTCTGCCTGATCACCGCCAAGCCCGCCATGTTCGTGGGCAACGTGGCCGAGGACGGTTTCGAGAACAACCCGCTGCTGGACAAGCTCAAGGCCTATGCCGATGCCCAGGGTGCGCCCGTGGTGGCCATCTGCGCCAAGATCGAAGCCGAAATGGCCGAGATGGAAGACGAAGACCGCGACATGTTCCTGCAGGAGCTGGGTCTGGAAGAGCCCGGCCTGAACCGCCTGATCCGCGCTGGCTTCAAGCTGCTGGGCCTGCAGACCTACTTCACGGCCGGTGTGAAGGAGGTGCGTGCCTGGACCATCCACGTGGGTGACACGGCACCCCAGGCGGCCGGTGTGATCCACGGCGACTTCGAGCGCGGCTTCATCCGCGCCCAGACCATCGCCTTCGATGACTACATCCACTACAAGGGCGAGCAAGGCGCCAAGGATGCGGGCAAGATGCGTGCCGAAGGCAAGGAATACGTGGTCAAGGACGGTGATGTGTTGAACTTCCTGTTCAACGTGTGACCCACCCCTGACCTGCCTGCGGGCCCGCGAATGGGTCCATGGCCCCGTCCCTGTCCGGCTGCTTGGCTGGCAGGGATTTTTTTCGCGCCTCTCTGCGTCTCTTTCTCCACTTTCCAGCGGGTTTGCCCATGAACACCGGAATTCTCTACGCCGCGCTCGCCTACATCGCCTGGGGCCTGTTCCCCCTGTACTTCCGGCAGGTGGCGGATGTGCCCTCGCTGGAGGTCGTGATGCACCGCACGCTGTGGTCGCTGGTGGTGGTGCTGGGGCTCCTGGCTGTGCGCAGGCACTGGGCCTGGATGGCCGCCGTGGTGCGCCAGCCCCGCGTGCTGGGGGCCTTTGCGTTGTCGGCGGTGCTGTTGTCCGGCAACTGGCTGACCTATGTGTGGGCCGTGCAGAACCAGCATGTGGTCGATGCCAGCCTGGGCTACTTCATCCTGCCGCTGGTGAATGTGGCACTGGGTTTTGTGTTTTTGCATGAGCGCCCCCGCCCGGGCCAGTGGCTGGCCGTGGCCGTGGCGGCTGCAGGTGTGCTCTGGCTCACGCTGCAAGCCGGGCGCCTGCCCTGGATCGCGCTGGTGCTGGCGCTGAGCTTTGGGTTCTATGGCCTGCTGCGCAAGGTGGCCGTGCTGGGCGCGCTCGAAGGGCTGGCGCTGGAAACCCTGATGCTTGCGCCGGTGGCGGCCGCCGTGCTGGGGTGGTGGGCCTGGCAAGGGCAGGGGGCCCTTGTACAAGGCGACGCCGCCACCATCGGCTGGCTGGTGCTGGCGGGCCCCATGACGGCCGTGCCCCTGTTGTTGTTCGCAGCGGGCGCGCGCCTGATCCCGATGTCTACGCTGGGCATCCTGCAGTACATCTCGCCCAGCCTGCAGTTCGCCTTGGGGGTCTGGATTTTTCACGAAGCCTTCGAGCCCGCGCGGTTGGTGGGTTTTGTGCTGATCTGGGGGGCACTGGTGGTCTACAGCCTGGAAGGCTGGTGGATGCGCCAGCGGGTGGTGCCGGCCTGAACGGGGCAGGGCGGGCGGTGGCGCTACTGGAAAACGCGCAGATTGTTTGTGTCAGTTCCACGTAAGATCGCGCGCGGTTCCAAGGGATTGTCTGCACGGTGCTGCGCATCCGCGCCTGGGCCCTTTGCCATTCGGCCCCCTGTTTTCCGAACAAACCCAGGCCTGTGCCTGCCCCCGCATGTTCTTTGCACGCAAAAATCTGTTCTCGGCGACGGACGCCTTTCCCCTGACGGACGCCGTGCTGGAGTTCGACGACTCGTCGTCTGCGGCCTCCGCCGCTGTGCGGCCCGGGCGCCGTGCAGTGGACGGCCTGGGGCCCCGGGGGGACTGGCATGAGCGCAAGAAGTGGTGGGCCGTCGGTGGCCTGATCAGCCTCTACGCCCTGGCCCTGGTGGGCTTTTATGCCCTGGACATGGTGGCGGGCGAAGCCCTGGCGGTGCTGGCGGCGATGGCCGTGGTGGGTTTTGTGGCTTTCTGGGTTGTGCTGCGTACCGACGTGCAGCAGAAGATCCGGCTGCGGCACCTGCAGCTGGCCATTGTGTCCACCGCGATTGGCGGCATGCTGGTGGTGTTCTATCTCGCCCCTGTCACGCAGATCCTGTTCGCGCCCTTCATGTTTGTGGCGGTGGCGTATGGCATTTTTWCGGTGCCCCGCCGCACGCTGCTGGCGCTGACGGCCGTGGTGCTGGTGGCCTATGCGGCGGTGATCGGGCTGCACCACAACCAGCAGCACAATGCCGCGCTGCTGCGCCTGGAGCTGCTGCACCTGCTGGCGCTGGCGGTGTCGGTGCCCGCATTCATTGTGCTCATGGGCCGGGTGCAGCACCTGTACCGCAGCCTGTACCGGGCCAGCCGCAAGATCAAGAACATCCAGGAGGACGCGCAGCGCGACACGCTGCTGGGCTGCTTCAACCGCCGCTACATCCTGGCCGCTCTGGAGGAGCAGAAACAGCTGGCCGACGAAAGTGGCATCCCGCTGTGCCTGGCCGTGCTGGACATCGACCACTTCAAGCGCATCAACGACGAGCTGGGCCACCTGGGCGGGGACGAGGTGCTGCGCACCTTTGCACGCATTGCGCAGCAGGGGGTGCGGGGGGGCGACCTGTTCGGGCGCTACGGCGGCGAGGAGTTCTTGCTGATCTTCCCTGCCACCTCGCTGCTGCCCGCGCTCAACACCTGCGAGCGGATCCGCGCCCAGGTGGAAACGCATGCCTGGACGGGCCTGCTCAAGGGCCGCGTGACGGTGTCGATTGGCGTGACGCAGTACGTGCTGGGCGAGTCGGTGCTGGAGTTCTTCTCGCGTGCAGACACGGCGATGTACATGGCCAAGGAGGGCGGCCGCAACCAGGTGGTGGTGGAAGAGCCCATCGCCAAGGGCGACTCCCTGCTCTCAGAACACAGCGGCCACGCTTTTCTGTAGCCCGGCCGAGGGAGGGCGCCCCCAGCATTGCTATGCCCCCACGTGCCCCGGCATCAAGTACAGCAGCGCCGTGGTCATGACCAGGTAGCGCATGAACTTGCCAACCGCCATGTAGGCCAGGCAGGGCCAGAAGGGCAGCTTGAGCCAGCCCGCCACGGCGCACAGCGGGTCGCCCACCACCGGTAGCCAGCTCAGCAGGCAGGCGCGCGGGCCAAAACGCTGAAGCCAGTTCAGCGCCCGCAGCTCCGTGGCATTGCCGCGTGCCCGGTCCACGGCCCGGTGTGCGCCCAGGCCCATCCACCAGCTCACGCCGCCGCCCAGCGTGTTGCCCACGGTGGCCACGGCGATGGCGGGCCAGAACAAGTCCGGGTTGAGCTTGACAAGGCCAAACACGGCGGGCTCCGACCCCATGGGCAGCAGCGTGGCCGACACGAACGACACCACAAAGACCGTGCTCAGGCCGAATTGCGGCAGGGCCAGCCATTCCAGCAGCTGGTGCATCCAGATTTCCATGGGGGGAGTGTAGGGCGCGGCTACCGGCCGATGGGGACGCGGGGCACCGGGGCGCTGTCCTACAGTGGTCCGCGCTATCCAGGCATGGGCGAGGCTGCAGGGGTTTTGTAAGGTGCAGCTTTGTCACCCCCGAACCCCGCGACAGGAGCACCCCATGCCCGCCACAGCTGCATCTCCCATCACCCGCCTGCGTTTCGGCCGCTCCAGCTGTTTCACCCCCTGGCCCCGCGTGGCGGGCTGCGCAGGGGGCACGCTGGCCCTGCTGCTGGCGGCTTGTGCGCACCACCCGCAGGCGGCGGTGCCCGCTGCCGGGGCCCCCGGGGCGGGCGGACCCGCTGTGGCGGTCAGCACCGGGCAAGACAGGGCGCTGTGCCGGGACGACCCTGCCACCCGCGCAGAGCTCGGGCGCGTTGCCCATGCGCTGCGGGCCCAGGGGCTGGCGCTGCAAGCCACCTGCCAGGCCCCTGGTGGCTGGGTGGTGCAGGTGCTGGTGGTCGATGGCATGAAGGCCCGCCAGGTGGTGCGCGGGCCGCTGGCCGACGGCCAGGTGGTGGACATGGGCACGCCATCCGGCAACTTTCAAGCCGGGGCATCGGTCACGGCACCGGGCCATTCGCCGGACGTGGTGCACAACCGCCAGTGGCTGCACGCCCTCATGGCGCGCCACCAGTTCGACAACCTGCCGGACGCCTGGTGGCATTTTGCGCAGCGCCATGGCGACGCCATCCCTGAGCCCGCCGATGGCGCCGATCTCGCGGCCCGCTAGCACCTGTTCAAAGTCTTTTTGTGCATCGCCAATGGGGTCCTGCGCGGGGATAGCCAGCGTTGCCGGAGCATTTCATTTGCTGAAATTTTGAGCAGGTACAATCCCGCCTCCTTTTTCAGCATTCGCTGTCGCCCCCTCCCGCACCCCTCCCATGCAGATCGGCCACATTCCTTTGGCGAACCGGTTGTTCGTCGCCCCGATGGCGGGCGTCACCGACCGGCCGTTTCGCCAGCTGTGTAAGGCGCTGGGCGCGGGCTATGCGGTGAGCGAGATGGTGACCTCGCGCAAGGACCTGTGGAACAGTCTCAAGACCTCGCGCCGGGCCAACCATGACGGGGAGCCGGGGCCCATTGCCGTGCAGATCGCAGGCACAGATGCACCGATGATGGCCGAGGCGGCGGTCTACAACGTGGAACGCGGCGCGCAGATCATCGACATCAACATGGGCTGCCCGGCGAAGAAGGTCTGCAATAAATGGGCGGGCTCCGCCCTGATGCAGAACGAGGCGCTGGCGGTGGAGATCGCTGCTGCGGTGGTGGAGGCCTGTGCGCCCTTCAATGTGCCTGTCACGCTGAAGATGCGCACCGGCTGGTGCCAGGAGCACAAGAACGCCGTGCAGCTCGCGCGGCAGTTTGAAAGTGTGGGCATCCAGATGCTCACCGTGCACGGCCGCACACGTGAGCAGGGCTACAAGGGCCATGCGGAGTACGACACCATCGCCGCCGTCAAGGCGGCGGTGAAGGTGCCCGTGGTGGCCAACGGCGACATCACTTCGCCCGAAAAGGCGCGCGACGTGCTCGCCGCCACCGGCGCCGACGCGATCATGATTGGCCGCGCTGCCCAGGGCCGCCCGTGGATCTTCCGCGAGATCGGTCACTTTCTGGCCACGGGCGAACACCTGGCGCCGCCGCTGGTGGCCGAGGTGCGGCGCCTGCTGCTGGACCACCTGCACGACCACTACAGCCTGTACGGCGAGCTGACCGGGGTGCGCAGTGCGCGCAAGCACATTGCCTGGTACCTGCGCGCGCTGCCGGGCGGCGAGGCCTTCAGGCAACACATCAATACGATCGAAGACTGCACCACACAGTGGCAGGCCGTGGCCGACCACCTGGATGCCCTGGGGCAGCAGATGGACCGGCTGCCTGCCGCCACGGGCGTGGACGCAGAACCAGAAGAACAAGAGGGATTGGCTGCATGAGCAAGAAACACATAGAAGAATGCGTGCGCGAGAGCCTGCAGGGCTACTTCCGCGACCTGGGCGGCGAGACGCCCGATGGCATGTACGACATGCTGGTGCGTGTGGTCGAAAAGCCGCTGCTGGAAGTGGTGATGACCCATGCGGACAACAACCAGTCGCGCGCCGCCGAATGGCTGGGCCTGAACCGCAACACCTTGCGCAAGAAGCTGGTCGAGCACAAGCTGCTCTGACGCTGTTGTGCTGATTGCTATCTAATTTATAGCTACTAGCCCTTGATGGACAGGCGCAAGGGCCCTTTTTTATTCAAAACCTCCCCACCACCACTGCCATGAACGCACTCCTCTCCGTCTCCGACAAGACCGGCATTGTCGAATTTGCTCAAGCGCTGCACACGCTGGGCATCAAGCTCTTGTCCACCGGCGGCACCGCCAAGCTGCTGGCCGACAAGGGCCTGCCCGTGACCGAAGTGGCCGAAGTCACCCAGTTCCCCGAAATGCTCGACGGCCGCGTGAAGACGCTGCACCCCAAGGTGCACGGCGGCCTGCTGGCGCGCCGCGAGCTGCCCGAACACATGGCCGCGTTGAAGCAACACGGCATCGACACCATCGACCTGCTGGTGGTCAACCTCTACCCGTTTGAAGCCACCGTGGCCAAGGCCGGTTGCACGCTGGCCGACGCCATCGAGAACATCGACATCGGCGGCCCCGCCATGGTGCGCAGCGCCGCCAAGAACTGGAAGGACGTGGGCGTGATCACCTCGGCCGACCAGTACGAGGCGGTGCTGGCCGAGTTGAAGGCCAATGGAAAACTGAGCGACAAGCTGCGCTTCGCGCTGTCGGTGGCCGCGTTCAACCGCATCGCCCAGTACGACGGCGCGATCAGCGACTACCTCTCGTCCGTCACGTTCGAAGAAGAAAAACTGTCGGAAACCTATGTGCCCACGCGCACCCAGTTCCCCGGCCAGAGCAACGGCATTTTCACCAAGGTACAGGATCTGCGCTACGGCGAAAACAGCCACCAGCAGGCCGCGCTGTACCGCGACCTGCACCCCGCGCCCGGCTCGCTGGTCACTGGCGTGCAACTGCAGGGCAAGGAACTGAGCTACAACAACATCGCTGACGCTGATGCGGCGTGGGAATGCGTGAAGAGCTTTGACGCCGCCGCCTGCGTGATCGTCAAGCACGCCAACCCCTGTGGCGTGGCCGTGGGCCTGGACGCGCTGAGCGCCTACAGCAAGGCCTTCCAGACCGACCCCACCAGCGCCTTCGGCGGCATCATCGCGTTCAACCGCGTGGTGGACGGCCCTGCCGCCCAGCAGGTGAGCAAGCAGTTTGTCGAAGTGCTGATGGCCCCCGACTTCACGGCCGAGGCGCTGGAGATCTTCAAGGCCAAGGCCAATGTACGCCTGCTCAAGATCGCGTTGCCAACACACGGAGGCAAGACCGACTGGGAACGCGGCCGCAACGCCATGGACGCCAAGCGCATCGGCTCGGGCCTGCTGCTGCAGACCGCCGACAACCACGAGCTATCGCTCATCGACCTCAAGGTCGTGACCCAGAAGCAGCCCACGCTGGAAGAAATGGAAGACCTGCTGTTCGCCTGGAAGGTCGCCAAGTACGTCAAGAGCAACGCCATCGTCTTCTGCAAGGGCGGCATGACCATGGGTGTGGGCGCGGGCCAGATGAGCCGCCTGGACTCGGCTCGCATCGCCAGCATCAAGGCCGGGCACGCCAACCTGTCGCTGCAGGGCACCGTGGTGGCGAGCGACGCGTTCTTCCCCTTCCGCGACGGCCTCGATGTGGTGGTCGATGCAGGCGCCACCTGCGTCATCCAGCCCGGCGGCTCCATGCGCGACAACGAGGTGATCGACGCGGCCAACGAGCGCGGCGTGGCCATGGTCTTCAGCGGCGTGCGCCATTTCCGCCATTGATCCCACCGGCGGCGGGCACCCAACAAAAAGCGGCTTCCAAGGAAGCCGCTTTTTTTATGCCCGTTGTCAGGGTGGAGGTGAGGTTCAGGTTCCGAAATTCATCGGCAGCCCCACGTAGTTCTCCGCCAGCGACACCGAGGCAGCCCGTGAGTTCACCAGGTAGTCCAGCTCGGCCTCCTGGATCTTCTGGCCGAATTCGCCGGTCTCGGGAAAGCGGTGCATCAGCGAGGTGAACCACCACGAGAAGCGCTCGGCGCGCCACACGCGGCGCAGGCAGCGGTCGGAGTAGGTGTCGATGCCCACGGCGGACTTCTCTGTGTAGAACTCGGTCAGGGCGGTCCACAGGTAACCCACGTCGCTGGCGGCCAGGTTCAGGCCCTTGGCGCCGGTGGGCGGCACGATGTGGGCCGCGTCGCCCGCCAGGAACATGCGGCCAAAACGCATGGGTTCGGCCACAAAGCTGCGCAGCGGGGCAATGCTCATCTCCAGCGCCGGGCCGGTGACCAGGTTGGCGCGGGCCTCGGGGTCCAGGCGGTTGCCCAGCTCGGCCCAGAACTGGTCGATGGTCCAGTTGTCGATCTTGTCGGTGCTGGGCACCTGCACGTAGTAGCGGCTGCGCGTGGCGCTGCGCATGCTGCACAGCGCAAAGCCGCGTTCGGTGTTGGCATAAATCAGCTCGTGCGAGACGGGCGGCACATCGGCCAGCACGCCCAGCCAGCCAAAGGGGTACACGCGTTCGTAGGTCTTGAGCAGGTCGGCCGGGGCGCTGGCGCGGCACACGCCGTGGTAGCCGTCGCAGCCGGCGATGAAGTCACAGGCCAGCTCGTGCGTCTGACCGTCCTTCTGGTAAGTCACGCGGGGGCTTTGGCCGTCGAAATCGTGCACCTGCACGTTCTGCGCGTCGTACACGGTGGTCAGGCCTTCCGCTGCGCGCGCATCCATCAGGTCACGCGTCACTTCGGTCTGGCCGTACACCGTCACGCGGCTGCCGCCGGTCAGGTCGTGCAGGTCGATGCGGTGGCGTGCGCCCTTGAACAGCAGCTCGATGCCGTCGTGCGGCAGGCCCTCGGCATGGGCGCGGGCGCCGACACCGGCCTTGTCCAGCAGGTCCATGCTGACCTGCTCCAGCACACCCGCGCGGATGCGGCCCAGCACGTAGTCGGGGCTGCGCTGTTCGATGATGACGGCGTCAATGCCGGATTTGTAGAGCAACTGGCCGAGCAGCAGGCCGGCGGGGCCTGCGCCGATGATGGCAACCTGGGTACGCATGGTGGGGCAATCTCGTGAAGTTCGATGCTGCGAAGCGTAGGTTGATCTGCGTCAAGAGAGCAGGCCATCGTGGCGGTTGCGTGCGATTGTCGATTGTGTTGTGCGATCATCGCGCAATGACCATCGTGCAGGCAGCTGCCCCCATCGCCAAGGCGGACTTCATCGAAGGCATGGCCAAAGGCATGGCTGTGCTGGAGAGCTTCGACACCGAGCGCCAGCGGCTTAACGCCACGCTGGCTGCGCAGCGCACCGGGCTCACGCGGGCGGCTGCCCGGCGGCATCTGCTCACCCTGGCGCACCTGGGCTATCTGGAGACGGATGGCAGCTACTTCTGGCTGGCGCCCAAGGTGCTGCGGTTTTCAGGCAGCTACCTGGCCTCCGCCCGCCTGCCGCGGGTGCTGCAGCCCACGCTGAACCGGCTGGCGGCGCAGACGCAGCAGTCCTTCTCGGCCGTGGTGCTGGATGGCAACGAGGTGGTGATCGTGGCGCGCAGCGGGGTGTATGGCGCACCATCGCGCGTGCTGGCCTATGGCCTGCACCTGGGCGCGCGGCTGCCCGCGCACCCCACGTCCACGGGGCGGGTGCTGCTGGCGGCGTTGCCGCCGGTGGAACTTACGCAATGGCTCAAGGGCCACACGCTGCAACGCCTCACGCCCCACACCATCACCCAGGTGGGGCCGCTGCGGCAGGTGGTTGCCAAGGCGCGGCGCGATGACTATTGCCTGGCGGTGGAAGAGCACGAGCTGGGCGTGCACGCACTGGCCGTGCCGCTGCGCAACCTGCAGGGCCACACGGTGGCGGCGCTCAACGTGGTGGCGTCGCCCAAGCAGATCGATGAAGGCAGCCTGCAGCGCGACATGCTGCCGCTGCTGCAAGACGCAGCCCGGGAGCTGCGCGGGCTGTTGTGACTGCCTTGTTGCTGGAAATATGAATAAAAAAGGCAGTTACCGCGCTATGGGTAATCGCTGATAGCTATCGTTTTTATAGTGTTTTGAACACTTCGCGGGCGGCTGCCACGGTGGCGGCAATGTCGTCGGCCGTGTGGGCGGCGCTCACAAACCCCGCTTCGTACAGCGCCGGCGCAATGTAGACCCCCCGGTCCAGCAGGCCGTGGAACAGTTGGTTGAAGCGCGCGCTGTCGGTTTGGAGCACCTGGGCGTAGTTTTGGGGCAGCTCGGGCATCAGGAAGAAGCCGAACATACCGCCTTCGCAGTCGGTGCTGAAGGGCACGCCTTCGGCAGCAGCGGCTGCGGCCAGTCCATCGACCAGCGAGCGGGTGCGGGCCGAGAGCGCATCAAAGAAGCCAGGCTTCTTGATCTCGCGCAGCGTGGCCAGGCCACAAGCCGTGGCGACCGGGTTGCCCGACAGCGTGCCCGCCTGGTACACCCCGCCCAGGGGCGCCAGGTGTTCCATGATAGCGCGCGGGCCGCCAAAGGCTGCCAGCGGCATGCCGCCGCCAATCACCTTGCCCAGCACGGTGAGGTCTGGCTTGAAACCCGGGATGCTCTTGGCGTACACGCTTTGGGCGCTGCCCAGCGCCACGCGGAAGCCGGTCATCACCTCGTCGAGCACCAGCAGCGCGCCGTGTTCGGTGCATAGCTCGCGGCAGCGCTTCATGAAGGGCACGCTCGCGCGCACCAGGTTCATGTTGCCCGCGATGGGCTCGATCATCACGCAGGCCAGTTCTTTGCCGTGCAGGGCAAAGGCTTCTTCGAGCTGGGCGACGTTGTTGTATTCGAGCACGATGGTGTGCTGCACCACCTCGGGCGGCACGCCGGCGCTGGTGGCGTTGCCAAAGGTGGCCAGGCCCGATCCGGCCTTGACCAGCAGCGAGTCGGCGTGACCGTGGTAGCAGCCTTCGAATTTGATGAACTTGCTGCGCCCCGTGGCGCCGCGCGCCAGGCGGATGGCGCTCATCCCGGCTTCGGTGCCCGAGCTGACGAGGCGGATCATCTCCATGGAGGGCACGAGGCCCAGGATTTCCTCGGCCAGCTCCACCTCGCGCTCGGTGGGCGCGCCGAAGCTGAAGCCTTCCAGCGCCGCGCTCTGCACGGCTTCGAGAACGGCGGGGTGGCCGTGGCCCAGGATCATCGGGCCCCAAGAGCCGATGTAGTCGATGAAACGCTGGTCGTTGGCGTCCCAGAAGTAGGCGCCTTGGGCACGTTTCACGAAACGGGGTGTGCCGCCCACGGCCTTGAAGGCCCGCACGGGCGAGTTCACGCCGCCGGGGATGAGCGCCTTGGCGCGTTCGAACAGGGGGATGTTGAGGTCAGTGTTTGGTGTCATGGGGAGGCATCACAAAGCCTTCGAGGGCCTGTGCTTCGTCGATCGGAGTCTCTTCTTCTTCTTCTTCTTCCGCGCCGGACTCGTCGTCCTCGGGCTGGGCCCAGAACATGCGGTCGGGCACGATGTGGCCCATGCCAGGGCGAAAACCGGCGTCCAGGCAGCGGTCCAGGTAGCTCAGCGCCTCGCTGGTGGCTTCGCCCAGGTCGTTGCCCGCCGCCACCAGGGCGGTGAGTGCGGCCGAAAGGGTGTCGCCCGCGCCTGCAAACGTGGCGTCAAACAGCTCGAACTTGCCGCTGCCCAGCACGGTCTGGGGAGAAGCCAGCACGTTCTCGACAAACTGCTCGGGCAGCGGGATGCCGGTGACCAGGGTGTAGGGCACGCCCATTTCGGACGCAGCCCGGGCGATGTCGCGGGCGGTGGGGTTGCGCTCGCCGCTCCAGTCCGGCAGCAGCCAGCGCCACAGGGTGCTGTGGTTTCCAACCAACACTGAGGTCTGGGGCAGCAACAATTCGCGGAAGGCGTCCAGGTACTCGTCGATCAGCTCGTCACGCCACCAGGACAGGTTGGGCATGTACGCTATCACCGGGACTTCGTCATAGTCTGTGGTTATTTCGGCGATGGTGCTGATGTTCTCGGGGCTGCCCACGAAGCCGACCTTGATGGCCTGGACCGGGAGGTCTTCCAGCACCGCCCGGGCCTGCTCGGCCACGGCCTCGTCGTCAAAGCCGAAGTGGTCAAAAATCTCTGCCGTGTCGCGGGCGTAGGCGCCTGTGACCACGGCAATGGGGTGCCCGCCGACGGATGCAATCGTGGTGATGTCGGCGGTCAGCCCGCCTGCGCCGCTGGGGTCGCTGGCATTGAAGACAAGCACACATGCAGGGCTTGCTTCCTCCGCACCGTCATCGTCGATCTCTGTGATTTCTGAGGGGGGAGGAGACGCTTTGATGGTCATGGACCAGATCCTGCTTGAGGGGTGGCACCGAAGCCGCAGCCCATGGAGATGACTAGATACAATCGTTGCATTCTATGTGAAGGCCCTTTAAGCTGTGACCGACTCTAAAACTTGGATGTGTTTGATTTGCGGCTGGATTTATGACGAGGCAGAGGGGTCCCCTGAGCACGGCATTGCACCCAACACGCCCTGGGATCAGGTCCCCATGAATTGGACCTGCCCTGAATGTGGCGCCCGCAAGGAAGATTTCGAGATGGTTCAGATCTGAGACGCTTCAGCACCACTTGCTGCGGCGTTGTTTATTTTCTCCATCGGGAGCAGTGACAATTGACTACAACAGGCGCATCTTTCAAAGTGCTCGTGGTGGATGACAGCAACACCATCCGTCGAAGCGCCGAGATTTTTCTCAAGCAGGGGGGGCACGAAGTCTTGTTGGCAGACGACGGCTTTGATGCTTTGGCCAAAGTCAACGATTACCAGCCTCAGCTGATTTTCTGCGACATCCTCATGCCCAAGCTCGACGGGTACCAGACTTGCGCCATCATCAAGCGCAACGCCCGTTTTGCAGATACTCCGGTGGTGATGCTGTCCTCCAAGGACGGCGTGTTCGACAAGGCGCGTGGGCGCATGGTCGGCTGCCAGGAATATCTCACCAAGCCATTTACCAAAGACCAGCTGTTGCAAGCAGTTCAACAGTTTGGCAATTCCCAACAAGGAGCCATGTAATGCCCATTCAGAAAGTATTGGTCGTCGACGACTCGAAGACCGAGTTGATGTTTTTGACGGACCTGCTTCAGAAAAAAGGCATGCAAGTCCGTACTGCAGAAAATGCCGACGAAGCATTCCGCCGCCTCGCTGAAGAAAAGCCCGACCTCATTTTGATGGACGTGGTCATGCCTGGCCAGAATGGTTTTCAGCTCACGCGTGCCATTACCCGCGACCCGCTGTATGCCGATGTGCCGATCATCATGTGCACCAGCAAGAACCAGGAAACCGACCGTGTCTGGGGCATGCGTCAGGGCGCGCGCGGCTACATCACCAAGCCGGTGGACCCCGCCGAGTTGCAGGCCAAAATCGACGCTCTGAACTGAGGCTGCGGCGCGCTCATGGCCAACCGCGAAGCCCTGCGAGAGTTGCAGACCCGACTTGCCAGCCGCCTGCAGGCTGCAAGAACCGAAGGGACCTCTGTGTCATCCTGGCTGGCTGTCGAGTCCGCCGGGAGTTTCTACTTGTTGCCCCTGGGGCAGTCCGGGGAGATTTTCCCCTGGGCCTCCGTCCAGGCTGTGCCCTACACCCAGAGCTGGTTTCTGGGCGTTGCCAACCTGCGTGGCGGTCTGGTGGGTGTTGTGGATCTGGCGGGCCTGCTGGGATCGGCAGCACCCCGCACCGAGCAGGCCCTGGCCGAGTCCAGCCTGCTGGCCTTCAATGCCGCGCTGGATGTCAACGCGGCCTTGCTGGTGGACCGCCTCGCGGGCCTGCGCGGAACCGACGCCTTTGTGTCGTCCGAGCCACCGGCTGAAGACGCGCCCAACTTCTTCGGCACCACCTATATCGATTCCAGCGGCACACGCTGGCAGGAGCTGAACCTGCAGATCCTGTCCCAACATCCCGCATTCCTGAGCATCAGTGCTTGAGTTTTTCTGTAAGGCTGCACCATGTCCGTCGTCAATCAATTTGGAAAACTGTTCAACCGGAAACCCGCTACGCCGGATGCAGGCGCGGCCGCCGGCACGGCGGACGATGGGCAGGATGTCCTGGCCACGGGCGCCCTGGATGGCGCGCAGTTGCGTGACGCCTACCAGGCAGAGGCCATGAACAGCGTTCAGGGGGACCCGGATGGTTACCCCTCCGAGCTGGCGGCTTCGGAAACGGACGAAGAACTGATTTCCCTGCCCTTGCTGGGGCGATCCACGGCCGCAGGCCACCAACGCCGTCTGCTGGCCCTGCTGCTGGTGGGTGTGCTGGTGCTGGGCGCGATTGCGTTCTGGGTGCTGCAGCAGGCGGATCGGTCTGCACAACAGCTGGCTTCGACCGGCCAATCGCTGATGCAGTCGCAACGTCTGGCCAAGTCGGTGTCGCAGGCCCTGGTGGGCAGCCCCCAGGCCTTCCCGGACGTGGTGGAAAGCTCGGGCGTGCTGGCGCGCAACGTGCGCGCCCTGAATGCGGGTGACAGCGAACTGGGTGTGCAGTCGCTGGGCGAGCCGTTCAAGCCGGATCTGGATGCCGTCAACCCCCTGATGGAACGCGCCGAGCGCAACGCCAGTGTGGTGATGGGCCAGCAGAAGATCCTGACCCAGGTGGGTGACGCTCTGCGCACCATCAACCGCCAGTCGTCCGACCTGCTGGAAATCGCCGAAACCGTGTCCTCGCTGAAGCTCCAGCAGAACGCCCCGGCCGCTGAAATTTCTGCCGCTGGTCAGTTGGTGATGTTGACCCAGCGTATCGGCAAGTCGGCCAACGAATTCCAGACCATGGAAGGCGTGAGTCCCGAGGCCGTGTTCTTGCTGGGCAAGGACTTGAACTCCTTCAAGGAAATCGCACAGGGCCTGCTGGACGGCAGCCCGGAGCTGCGCCTGGCCGCTACCAAGGACGCCCAGACCCGCGAACAACTCGAAGCCCTGGTCAAGCTCTATGAGCAGACCCGTACCCAGGCCAGCGCCATTCTGGGCAACCTGCAAGGCCTGGTGTCTGCCCGTGAAGCCCAGTCCGCGATCATTGCCGACAGCGAGCCGCTGCGCCGCCAGCTGGAAGGCCTGCAGAGCAAGCTGTCTGCCCAGACCGGTCTGGGTGCCGGCCAGTTCGCCGCCCTGGCGCTGGCAGGTCTGTTCGTGCTGCTGTGCGGTATCGGCATTTCGCGCGTTCAGCTGTTGGACAGCCGTGGACGCCAGGCGGCTGCCGAAACGCAGCAAAAAGACGCCAAGCGCCAGGAGCAGGAAGCCAAGCGCGTCAACGACGCCAACCAGGCCGCCATTTTGCGCTTGATGAACGAACTGCAGTCGGTTGCTGAAGGTGACTTGACGCAAGAAGCCACGGTGACCGAAGACATCACGGGCGCCATTGCCGACTCGGTGAACTACACGGTGGAAGAACTGCGCCAGCTGGTGGGCAGCGTGCAGAACACGGCAACCCGTGTGGCGCAGACGACGGCGCAGGTGGACAACACCTCCACCGAACTGCTGGCCGCATCGACCGAGCAGTTGCGCGAAATTCGCGAAACCGGCCGCTCCGTTCTGGACATGGCGACCCGAATCAACGAAGTGTCCACACAAGCCCAAGAGTCGGCCACTGTGGCCCGCCAATCGCTGCAAGCTGCCGACTCGGGTCTGCAGGCCGTGCAGAACGCCATCGGTGGTATGAACTCCATCCGCGACCAGATTCAGGACACCTCCAAGCGGATCAAACGCCTGGGCGAGTCGTCGCAGGAGATCGGTGAAATCACCGAGCTGATCTCTGACATTACCGAGCAGACGAACGTGCTGGCGCTGAACGCAGCCATCCAGGCAGCGTCCGCTGGTGAAGCCGGTCGCGGCTTCTCGGTGGTGGCGGAAGAAGTGCAGCGCCTTGCTGAACGCTCCGCAGACGCTACGCGCCAGATCTCGGCACTCGTGAAGGCCATTCAGACCGACACCCAGGATGCCGTGGCCGCTATGGAACGTTCCACGCAGGGTGTGGTGGAAGGGGCCCGCCTGTCCGACTCCGCCGGTACCGCACTGACCGAAATTGACCGCGTGTCGCGCCGCCTTGCTGAACTGATTGAGCAGATTTCGTCCTCTACCTCCCGCGAAGCCGTTCTGGCCAACGAAGTGGCCGACAACATCCAGCACATTTTTGCGGTGACCGAGCAAACGGGTGAAGGTACCCGCACCACGGCACAACAGGTGCGCGAGTTGTCGCACATGGCCGAAGAACTGCGCCAATCGGTGGCACGTTTCAAGATCGCCTGACAGCAGTAGTCATCAACCAGCTGGCTCATTGCAGCCGGGGACAAATCCATGTCATCTATTGATGCCAACAATGCACCGGCCGCAGAAGGGACCCAGGGAGATCAGGACCTGGGTCCTTTGGCTTGGGTGCTTGACGAACTGCGTAAGTCACTCGACGGTGCGGTCAAGGCCATGCGCCGCTTCGTGCGCGATGCGGAAGTCGCGCGGGAATCCGATCTCGCGGCCCTGGATGCGGGGGCTCTGCGCATTGCGCGCCAGCAACTGCACCAGGCCTGTGGCGCACTGGAGATGGTGGGCATGGGCCCGCCAGCCCTGGTGCTGCGCTCCATGGAGTCTGCCGTCCAGAAGTTTGTGCAACGGCCCGAAACCTGCAGCGACGACGCTGCGGCCGTGATCGAGCGCGCAAGCTTTGCGCTGATTGAATACCTGGAGACCGTGCTGGCAGGCAAGTCGGTGTCTCCCGTCGCCCTGTTCCCCCAGTACCGTGATGCCCAGGCCCTGGCGGGCGCTGACCGTGTACACCCCGCAGACCTATGGCCTGTGGAGCGTCGTTTCCGCGAGCCCGAAGGCACGGTGACCCTTGCGCCATTGCCGTATGGCCCCGAGGCGCGGGCGCGGCTGGATGCAGCCGTGCTGCGCATCGTCAAGTCCGGCGATCTCCGGGCTGCGCTGAACCTGCGAGACACCTGCCTTGGTTTTGTAGCGGCCCAGACAGACCGCCAGGCGCGTGCCTTCTGGAAGATCTGCGCGGGCTTCTTCGAGGCCTTTGGCTCCGGTCTGCTGGCGCCCGACGTGTATGTGAAGCGCGTGGCCTCGCGGGTACTGATGCAGTACGCGACCCTGGCCAAGGGAGATCCCACCATCGCGGACCGCCTGGTGCAGGATCTGCTCTTTTTCTGCTCTCAGGCCAAAGCTTCCGATCTGCCTGCCGAGGCAGCGCCTTCGCTGCGCGCGGTGCGCCAGGCGTTCTCTCTGGACCGCTTCAAGCCCGTTGACTACGAAACCGCCCGTTTCGGGCGTTTTGATCCGGCGGTGCTGGCACAGGCGCGCAAGCGCATCGCGTCCGCCACCGAAACCTGGTCGGCATTGGCGGGTGGTGATCGCAACAAGCTCAAACCGGCTGCGGACCAGTTCAGTCTGGTGTGTGATTCGCTGAGAAAGCTGCATCCCGGTAGCGAAAACCTGGCCCAGGCGCTCACGCGGGCGACGGAGTCCACCACCCGTGCGGGCGAGCCGCCGTCGGCTGCCTTGGCGATGGAGGTGGCGACCTCGGTGTTGTACCTGCAAGCGGCGTTTGAAGAGCTGGATGCGGCCGACGACCAGATGGAGCTGCGGGCGACCCGCCTGGCTGAGCGCCTGGATGCAGTGACTGCGGGGGCCGAACCCGAGCCTCTGGAGCCCTGGATGGAGGAGCTGTACCGCAGGGTCAGCGACAACCAGACCATGGGCAGTGTGGTGGATGAGCTGCGTGTGACTTTGGGCGAGGCCGAGAAGGCCCTCGACCAGTTTTTCCGCAACCCCCAGGACACAGCTGTATTGGCCACGGTGCCTGGGCACCTGGCCCAGATGCGCGGCGTGTTGTCGGTGCTTGGGTTGGACCAGGCTTCGCTGGCGGTGGTGCGCATGCGCGACACGGTCGAGCGCCTGCTCATCAACGAGGTGCCCGAAGAAGGCCGTCAGGCTGTTTTCGAGAAGCTCGGCAACAGCCTGGGTGCGCTGGGTTTCCTGATCGACATGCTGAGCTACCAGCGCACGATGGCGCGCAAGCTTTTTGTCTATGACGAGAACCTTGGCGAGTTGCGCATCCTCATGGGCAAGACCCGTGCGCGCGCATCGGATGCCATGGAGGAAGCTCCCGCCAAGCTGGAGGAGCGCACCGACACGCTGGTGCCTGACGTGCTGCCGCGTTTCCCCGTGGCAGAGCCTGTCAGCGAACCCACGGACTTTGCCCCCATCCTGGATCTGGGGGCTGCCCCCGCCAGTGAACCTGTGGCCCTGGCAGAACCCGAAAGCCTCGCTCCGGACATCTCCTTCGATGTGGCCGCTCCTGCGACACCGGCGTCGGCGGTCACCGCTGCGGAGGCCCCCGCTTCCACGGCCAAGGCAGCCGTGCCCGATGTGGAAGACGAGCTGCTGGAGGTTTTCCTGGAGGAAGCACGCGAAGTGGTGGTCAATGGATTGGCCGCCATCGACCTGCTCCAGGCAGAGCCTGGCAATCTGAGCGAACAAACCACCTTGCGCCGTGCCTTCCATACGCTCAAGGGCAGTTCGCGCATGGTGGGCCTCAACGACTTCGGCGAGGCCGCCTGGTCGATGGAGCAGATTCTCAACACCTGGCTGGCTGAACAGAAGCCCATGCAGCCGGGCTTGTTGACGTTGTCCTCGGACGCCTTGCGGGCCTTTGGCCGCTGGGCCGACGACATTGCCGCAGGCCGTGCGACTGGCTGGGACCCCGAGTCTTTCCGCAAATCTGCGGATGCCATGCGCCTGGATGGCACGCTGCTGCCTCTGGTGGTGCCCTCCGAGGGCGGCGAGCCCCTGGTGGCTGTTTCGGAGATCGACGCCCTGGTGGAGCTGGGGCCCGAAGCGGTCAGCGTGCCTGCTGATACTGTGGTGGCCGAGGCCGCCGAGGCCCCAGAGGACGACCTGGGCCTGATGGACTTCCAGGCGACCGAAATTTCGGAGCATGTCCCCGAACATCCTGCAGCCGTTGAGGTGCCAGTGGTACCTGAACTGGCCGCTGCACCCGGTGTGGCAGAGGTGGCTGAGGACATTGACTTCTCCGTCTTCACCGCTGCCCTGAATGCAGATTCGGCCCCAGCGCCCCTGGTGGACCCGTCCAGCGCCGATTTTGTGCTCGACCTGGAGTTGCCCGATCTGGACTTGTCCGATGTGGCGCCGGTTGCCGAGGTTGCGGCCGTGGCCGCCGCACCGGAGCCGCTCCTGGACGCTCCGGTTGAAGCGTTCGCTTTGCCCGAAGCTGAAGTCAGCGCAACCCCAGAAACCGCAGTGCCTGCAGACATCGACGCTGAAGTGCCAGAGGCATCGGATGCGCTCGCGTCGCTGGATGTCGAAGCCCTGGAGCGGTTGCTGGAAGCAGAGTCCGCAGCGGCTGCCGCTGAGGCGCCGGTGGTGGCTGAGGCCCATGAAGCGGCCGCGCCTGCCGATGTTGAGCTGGCTTCTGAAATGGCCGGGCTTCTGGACGCCCTGCCGCAAGAGGACAGCAGCGCCAGCGACGATGCGGTCAAGGTGATTGATACCCTGCGTATCAGCATCCCGCTGTACAACGTCTATCTGAACGAGGCCGACGAATGGTCGCGCCGTCTGGTGACCTGCCTCCAGGAGTGGTCGCTGGAGTTGCACGAGCCGCTGCCCGATATGGGGGTGGCGCTGGCGCATTCGCTGGCGGGAAGTTCTGCCACGGTCGGTTTCACTGCCTTGTCGGAGTTGGCGCGGGCACTGGAACACGCGATGCAGCATGTGCAGCTGCAATCCGGCGGCACGCAGGAGCAGGCCCAGGCCTTCATGGGCGCGGCCGAGGACATCCGCCGCCTGTTGCACCAATTTGCTGCGGGTTTCCTCAAGGAGCCCAACGAAGAGGTTCTGGAGCAGCTGCGCCAGATTCTGGAAGCCGAGGTGGTGGCTACCTTGTCTCCGCCCGAAGAGGATGCTGCCGAAGCCTTCCCGATCGAGATGGTGGAGCCAGTGGCCCCCGAGCTCGAACCGGTCTCGGCACCCGAGCCGGAGCTGGCCGACGAACCTGAGGCGTTTGCCGAGGCGACGCTGGAGCCTGCACCGCTCATCATCCCGCAGGGCCACGTGGCGCCCGCGCTGTCGGTGGTGGCCCACGATCAGGACCAACTGATCGACGACGCGATCGCCCACGCCGTGGCACTGTCTTCGGATGTGGACGACGACATCGATGCGATTGACGTCATCGACCCTGACCTGTTCCCGATCTTCGAGGAAGAGGCTGCCGAGTTGCTGCCCCAACTGGGGGGCGCCCTGCGCCAATGGGCTGCACGGCCCGACAACCTGGGCGCACGCAGCGAAGTGCTGCGCGCCTTGCACACGCTCAAGGGCAGCTCGCGACTGGCTGGTGCCATGCGTCTGGGCGAAATGGCCCACCGGCTGGAGTCGGCCATCGAGCAGCTCGATGCCGAGACCGTCACCGCCGATCAGGTCGACCCCTTGCAGGCCAGTTTTGACGGCCTGCAGGCGAACTTCGACGCCCTGCGTGCCATCGGGCAAACGCCTGCCGATACGGTGGTCACACTGCCCGTCGAAGCCGCCCATGGCCGTCCGGATGCCGCAGAGCTGTCCACGGCGCCTGCTGCAGCTGTGGCGGGTGCCGCTGGCGCCGCACCGGCCGCTCCGGCAGTCCGGTTGCCCGGCCCGTCGCAGCTGGCGCCCTTGCGTGTGGCTGCCAGCCAGTCGGTGCGTGTGCGTGCCCAGTTGCTGGACCGCCTGGTGAACCAGGCGGGCGAGGTGATGATCAGCCGCTCGCGCCTGGATGTGCGCCTGGGGCAGTTCCGCAGCTCGCTCTCCGACCTTTCGGGCAACCTCGACAGGCTGCGCCAGCAACTGCGTGACATCGAGGTGCAGGCCGAATCGCAGATGCAGTCGCGCCTGGCCTTGTCCAAGGACTCGGCCGCAGGTTTCGACCCGCTGGAGTTCGACCGCTTCACCCGTGTGCAGGAACTCACCCGCATGATGGCTGAGTCGGTCAACGACGTGGCGACGGTGCAGCGCAATCTGCAGCGCGCCATGGAAGGCGCCGAAGACGATCTGATCGCCCAGGGCCGTCAGGCCCGGGAGCTGCAGCGCGACCTGCTGCGCACCCGCATGGTGGAGTTCGAAGGCATTGCCGAGCGCCTCTACGCCGTGGTGCGCCAGGCCTCCAAGGAGACCGGCAAGCAGATCAAGCTGGACATCACCGGCGGCTCCATCGAAATGGACCGTGGCGTGCTGGACCGCATGACCCCGGCGTTCGAACACTTGCTGCGCAACTGTGTGGCCCATGGCATCGAAGATCCCGAAGTGCGGGTGGCGGCGGGCAAGCCTGCCTCCGGCACGATCACTGTGGATCTGCACCATGAAGGCAACGACGTGTCGGTAGAGTTCCGCGACGACGGCGCGGGCCTGAACCTGCCCCGCATCCGTGAAAAGGCCCTGTCTCAGGGCATCGTGGAAGCGGGTGTGGAACTCAGCGATGCCGAGGCCGCCAACCTGATCTTCATGCCGGGCTTCTCGACGGCATCCGAAGTGACTGGCCTGGCTGGGCGCGGCATCGGCATGGACGTGGTGCGTGCCGAAATCAACGCCCTGGGCGGGCGCATCGAAACCTCGACTGAGGCGGGCAAGGGCGCGGCGTTCCGCATGGTGCTGCCTTTGACGACTGCGGTGACGCAGGTGGTGATGCTGCGCACCGGCGACCTGGCGGTGGGCGTGCCTGCCAACGTGGTGGAAATCGTGCGCCGCACCTCTGCGGCCGACCTCGAGGAAGCCTACCGCACCGGCGTGTTTGACGACGGGATGGAGAAGGTGCCCTTCTTCTGGTCCGGTGCCTTGCTGCAGGCGTCTGCCCGCAGCCATGAGCCCGCAGGCAAGACCCGCCCCGTGGTGATCTTCCGCAGTGCGGCGCAGCGTGTGGCCATGCACGTGGACGAAGTGCTGGGCAACCAGGAAGTTGTGGTGAAGAACCTCGGCCCCCAGTTGTCCCGCCTGCCAGGCTTGGCCGGTATGTCGGTGCTGGCCTCGGGTGCCGTGGTGTTGATCTACAACCCGGTGGCTTTGGCCACGGTGTACGGCGACCAGGTGCGTGCTGCCAGTGCGGGTATGGCGCCCGCCCCGGAAGCGGAGGGTGGCGCTGGTGGTGCCAAGCAGGTGGTCTCGCCCCAGCTGGCGGGGCCCAGCCAGGTGCCGCTGGTGCTGGTGGTGGACGATTCGATCACCGTGCGCCGCGTCACGCAGCGCCTGCTGCAGCGCGAAGGCTACCGGGTGGCCCTGGCGGCCGACGGTCTGCAGGCCCTGGAGCGGCTGCAGGAGGAGCGTCCGACCGTGGTGCTGTCCGACATCGAAATGCCCCGCATGGACGGCTTCGACCTGGCGCGCAACATCCGTGCAGACGGTGCATTGCGCGACCTGCCGATCATCATGATCACCTCGCGCATTGCCGAGAAGCACCGCGAGCATGCGATGGAGCTGGGTGTGAACCACTACCTGGGCAAGCCGTATTCGGATGAAGAACTGCTGAGCCTGATCCAGCACTACGCCCGCATCGCGGCAGCCGCAGCCGCAGCGGCCGAGGCCTGACAGACCATGCGCACCACCCACAGCCCCGCCCTTCACCGGCGGGGCTGTGGTTTTTGGGGGTGCCATGTTTCCGTGGTGGGTGGCGCTATGGCGGGTAGGGGKGTCGGCCCCGCAGCTGGCCCGCTGCAGCCCGCCTTTTGCAGAGGGCAGGGGTGCTGATGGACCCGGCAGCGCCGTCGCCCTCTGCCGATCCTCGCTTGCTGGCGTGCCTGGCCTTTGTGGCCAGGGAGCGGGCCTCCGATCTTTTCCTGCTGGCGGGTGCGCCGCCCACCATCAAGCGGCAGGGCGCGTTTGCGCCGATTGCCCAGCAGATGCTGTCGGCGGACGACGTTCGGCAGATGGCCTACTCCATCCTGCGGGAAGCCCAACGGCACGAGTTCGAGACCACCATGGAGTGCGATCTCTCGTTCCAGACCCCCGAGGGCGAGCGTTTTCGCGTCAATGTGCACCGCCAGCGTGGACAGGTGGGCATGGTGATACGGCATGTGATTGCGAAAATACCCGACCTGCAGACGCTGGGCCTGCCCCCGGTGCTGCAGCAACTGGCGTTTCTCAAGGGCGGTCTGGTGTTGACGGTGGGGGCTGCGGGTTCGGGCAAGACCACCACGCTGGCCGCATTGCTGGACCACCGCAACACCCACGCGGGCGGGCATATCCTGACCGTGGAAGACCCGATTGAATACCTGCACACCCACAAGAAGTCGCTGGTCACCCAGCGCGAAGTGGGGCTGGATACGCTGTCCTACGACGAGGCCCTGCGGCGGGCCATGCGCGAGGCCCCCAATGTGATCCTGATCGGCGAGATCCGTGACCGTGCCACCATGCAGCATGCGCTGCACTATGCCGAGTCCGGGCATCTGTGCGTGTCCACCCTGCACGCCAACAACGCCAACCAGGCGGTGCAGCGCATCCTGAACTTTTTCCCCGAAGATGCCCACCGCCAGCTACTCATGGACCTGTCGCTCAATCTGCGCGCGGTGGTGGCTTTGAGGCTGGTCGCAGGGCTGGCCGGGAGCCTGGTGCCCGCCACAGAGATCATGCTGCTGACCCCCTACGTGGCCGAACTGATCCAGAAAGGCCAGATTGACGAACTCAAGACGGCCATCACCCGCAGCGGGGAGCAGGGCATGTGGAGCTTTGACCAGTCCCTGTTGTCCATGGTCGAGTTGGGTGTCATCTCACCCGCAGAAGCGATAGCCAATGCCGACAACCGCACCGATGTGCGCCTGCGCCTGCGGCTGGCAGCCGGTGCCTCGCTGGGTGGCGAGGGCATGCAGATGACGCCAGAGGAACCACCACCGGGCGACCCACCGCCCGTGGCGCATCGCTAATGCACGGCGGTGGCCTGCTTCAATCCGCAGAGCCGTGTGTTGCTACCCTGCAGCCGTCTTCACCACGGCATACCGCTGCAGCGTGCGTTGCCGTGCGGCATCGTGCTCCACCACGGGCAAGGGGTAGGTGTCTCCCAGGCGCACGCCGGCTTCCTGCAGCTCCAGGGGGCGCGCCAGCCAGGGGGCGTGCAATGCCTTCGTCGGTAGCGCCGCAAGCTGGGGCAGGTAGCGGCGGATGAACTTGCCCTCTGGGTCGAATTTCTCGCTCTGGCTCACCGGGTTGAAGATGCGGAAATAGGGCTGCGCATCACACCCGCTGGAGCTGGCCCACTGCCAGCCGCCATTGTTGGCGGCCAGGTCGAAGTCATTGAGGTGCGTGGCAAAGTACGCCTCGCCCCGGCGCCAGTCCAGCCCCAAGTCCTTCACCAGAAAACTCGCCACCACCATGCGCAGGCGGTTGTGCATGTAGCCCGTCTGGTTGATTTGCGCCATGGCGGCATCCACCAGCGGGTAGCCCGTGCGGCCCTCGCACCAGGCGACAAACAGGGCGTCGGCTTCGGGGCCGGTTTCCCACTGGATGGCGTCGTAGGCGGGTTTGAAGCTGTGGCCCACCACATGGGGGTGGTGGTGCAGGATCTGAAAATAAAAGTCGCGCCAGATCAGCTCGCTCAGCCATGTCGCGGCGCCAGGGTTGCCCGCCTGCACCAGCCCGTGCGCGGTGCGCGCCAGCACCCGTGGCGAGATGGTGCCAAAGCGCAAATGCACGCTGAGGTAGCTGGGGCCCTTGACGGCTGGAAAATCGCGCGCATGGTCGTAGCGCTCGATACGGCCCAGAAAATCATCAAACAGCTGCTGCGCGCCACGGGCGCCGGTGGGCAGCCCGGGGGCTGGCGATGCACTGGCCTCGAACCCCAGCGACGCCAGCGCGGGCACTGGGTGGCAATGTCCCGGTGGGCGCGGCGCCAGGCGGTGCGCGTGGCGCTCCACCGGGTAGCTTGTGAGCTGAAAAGTATCGATTTTCTTGAGCCAGGCGTTCTTGTAGGGCGTGAACACGCTGTAGGGGTTGCCGGTCTGCGTCAGCACCTCGCTGCGTTCAAAAATCGTGTGATCCTTGAAGGTGTGGAATGCCTTGCCCGCAGCCGCCAGGCGGGTGCGCACCAGGCTGTCGCGTGCCAGCGCCAGGGGCTCGTCATCGTGGTTGGCAAACACAGCCTGCACGCCCAGGCTGTGCGCCAGGGCCGGGATCGCCTCGCTGGCCACGGCATGCAGCACGATGAGCCCGCCCTGCGGCTGGCCAGACAGGGCGCGCAGCGAGGCATCCAGTTCCTCCAGCGACGCGAGGATGAATTCCACCCGCCGGTCCCTGCGGGGCAGGCCGTCCAGAATCTCCCGGTCCAGCACGAAGGCGCAGTGCACCTGCTTGCACTGCGTCAGCGCCCGGTACAGGGCGGCGTGGTCCGCGGTGCGCAGGTCGCGGCGGAACCAGACAAGGCCGCTGAGGTAAGAAGACTCGGAAGGTCCGCAAGGCCTGGAAGAGGGCGCCATGTTCACCGTTAAAATTGAGGAATGTCTTTCGATTCTGCGCCCATCAACCTGACGCATCACTTCCTGATTGCGATGCCCGGCCTGGAAGATGAGTCTTTTGCGCGCAGTGTGGTCTACCTGTGCGAGCACAGCGAACGTGGCGCACTCGGGCTCATCATCAACAAGCCCTCCGACATCACCCTCAAAAGCCTGTTTGACAAAGTCGATTTGTCGCTGCGGCGCGAAGACCTCACCCGGGAGCCCGTCTTCCAGGGCGGCCCGGTGCAGACCGAACGCGGCTTTGTGCTGCACGAACCCATGCTCATGGACAAGGCCGAGACCGACGAGTCGGCCTATGCCTCCACCATGACCATCCCCGGCGGGCTGGAGATGACCACCTCCAAGGATGTGCTCGAAGCCCTGTCCACCGGCGCCGGGCCGCGCCGCGTGCTCATCACGCTGGGCTACTCGTCGTGGGGCGAGGGGCAGCTGGAGACAGAACTGGCCGAAAACGCCTGGCTCACCGTGGCGGCCGACCTGTCGGTGATTTTCGACACCCCTGTACCCGAGCGCTATGACCGGGCCCTGTCGCTGCTGGGCCTGCAGGCCTGGATGCTGTCGCCCGAGGCGGGCCACGCATGACCGGCGCGCCCGCTCAGCCCCTCCAGCCGCCAGCCGTTCCTGCG
This sequence comes from Acidovorax sp. GW101-3H11, assembly GCF_001633105.1. Classification (GTDB taxonomy): domain Bacteria; phylum Pseudomonadota; class Gammaproteobacteria; order Burkholderiales; family Burkholderiaceae_C; genus Acidovorax. The sequence goes on along the minus strand of NZ_LUKZ01000001.1, from coordinate 211,910 downwards.
CATTTCCAGACCTTTCTTGCTTTCGACTTCGGCCTCAAGCGCACGGGCGTGGCGTCGGGCAACCGCATGCTGCGCAGTGCCACGCCGCAACGCACCATCCAGGCCGAGGGCGACGCCCGTTTTGCCCAGGTGGCCGAGCGCATCAAGGAATGGCAGCCCGACGCGCTGGTGATCGGCGTGCCCTACCACCCCGACGGCGCCAGCCACGAGAACACTGCGCGGGCGCTCAAGTTCGGCCGCCAGCTGCGCGGCCGTTTTGGTTTGCAGGTGTTCGAGGTGGACGAGCGCTACAGCACCACCGAAGCCATCGCCGGGGGCGCCAAGGATGCCGATGCCGCCTCGGCCTGCATCATCCTGGAACAGTTTTTGAGGAATCTCCCATGACCACCCCATCCCCCGGAATGTCCGGCAGCCTGGTGCTCGACGCCGAAGCGCTGTACCGCGAACTGCTGCGCGGCGTGCGCAGCATGCTCACCCCCACCACGCGCCTGGCGGGCATTGCCTCGGGCGGCGCATGGCTGGCCGAGCGTCTGCAAAAAGACCTGGGCTTCGAAGGCCCTGCCGGTGTGCTTTCGTCGGTGATGCACCGCGACGACTTCGCCCAGCGCGGCCTGTCGGCCAGCGCGCAGACCGCGCTGCCGTTCGACGTGAACGGCGCTGACGTGCTGGTGCTTGACGACGTGCTCTACACCGGCCGCACCATCCGCGCCGTGCTCAACGAGCTGTTCGACTATGGCCGCCCCGCCAGCGTGCGCCTGGCCGTGCTGGTGGACCGGGGCGGGCGCGAGCTGCCGGTGCAGGCCGACTTTGCCGCCGCCCGCGTGGCCCTGCCTGCCGCCCAGTCGCTGGCCCTGGCGCGTGACGACAGCGGCATCTTCCAATTCCAAGTCAAAGAGGCCTGACCGTGCTGCACAAGCGCAATCCCCAACTCAACGGCAACGGCGAACTCATCCACCTGCTGTCCATCGAGGGCCTGCCGCGCGACATCGTCACGCACATCCTCGACACGGCCGCCAACTTCGTGAGCGTGAACGACCGCGAAGTGAAGAAAGTGCCCCTCCTGCGCGGCAAGAGCGTGTTCAACCTGTTCTTCGAGAACAGCACGCGCACGCGCACCACCTTCGAGATCGCGGCCAAGCGCCTGTCGGCCGACGTGCTCAATCTCGACATCGCGCGCAGCTCGGCCAGCAAGGGCGAGTCGCTGCTCGACACCATCGCCAACCTCTCGGCCATGGCGGCCGACCTGTTCGTGGTGCGGCACAGCGAGTCGGGCGCGCCGTACCTGATTGCGCAGCATGTGGCGCCCCATGTGCACGTGATCAATGCGGGCGACGGCCGGCATGCCCACCCCACGCAGGGGCTGCTGGACATGTACACCATCCGCCACTACAAGAAGGACTTCAGCAACCTCACGGTGGCCATCGTGGGCGACGTGCTGCACTCGCGCGTGGCGCGTTCTGACATCCACGGCCTCACCACGCTGGGCTGCGCCGAAGTGCGTGTGGTGGGCCCGCGCACGCTGGTGCCGTCCGACATGGCGCAGATGGGTGTGCGCGTGTGCCACACGCTCGAAGAAGGCATCAAGGATGCCGACGTGGTCATCATGCTGCGCTTGCAGAACGAGCGCATGAGCGGTGCGCTGCTGCCGTCCAGCCAGGAGTATTTCAAGAGCTTCGGCCTCACGCAGGAAAAGCTGCAGCTGGCCAAGCCCGACGCCATTGTCATGCACCCCGGCCCCATCAACCGGGGCGTGGAGATCGACTCCGCCGTGGTCGATGGCAAACAAAGCGTGATCCTGCCGCAGGTCACCTTCGGCATTGCCGTGCGCATGGCCGTGATGTCCATCGTTGCTGGCAACGAAGCATGAAGTTTGGAATGAATGCTCCTGTTTTCATAGCTGCTAGCGTATGCCAGATGCGCGCAAGCAGCCAATTTGGCTTGAAATCATGAAGATACTGATCCAGAACGGCCGCTTGATCGACCCCGCTTCGGGCCTCGACCAGACCGGTGACATTGCGATTGCCGCAGGCCGCATCGTGGGTGTGAACCGCGTGCCGCCCGACTTCGCGCCCAAGCGCGTGGTGGACGCCTCCGGCTGCATCGTGCTGCCCGGCCTGGTGGACCTGGCCGCGCGCCTGCGCGAGCCCGGCCACGAACACGAAGGCATGCTCGAATCCGAGATGGCCGCCGCCGTGGCCGGTGGCGTGACCAGCCTGGTCTGCCCGCCCGACACCGACCCCGTGCTCGATGAGCCGGGCCTGGTCGAGATGCTCAAGTTCCGCGCCGAAAAGCTGCACCAGTCGCGCCTGTTCCCGCTGGGCGCGCTCACCCGCAACCTGGCGGGCGAGGTGCTGACCGAGATGGCCGAGCTGACCGAATCCGGCTGCGTGGGCTTTGGCCAGGCCGAGGTGCCGCTGGCCAGCACCCAGGTGCTGCAGCGCGCGCTGCAGTACGCCGCCACCTTTGGCTACACCGTGTGGCTGCGCCCGCAAGAGATGCACCTGGGCAAGGGCGTGGCGGCCAGCGGCCCGCTGGCCACGCGCCTGGGCCTGTCGGGCGTGCCCGTGGCGGCCGAAACGATTGCGCTGCACACCATTTTTGAACTGCTCAAAACCACCGGCGCCCGCGTGCACCTGTGCCGCATCAGCAGTGCTGCGGGTGTTGAGCTGCTGCGCCGCGCCAAGGCCGAGGGCCTGAAGGTCACGGCCGACGTGAGCATCAACTCGCTGCACCTCACCGATGTGGACATTGGCTTCTTCGACAGCCGTGCGCGCCTGTCGCCCCCGCTGCGCCAGCAGCGCGACCGCGACGCACTCAATGCCGCGCTGGCCGACGGCACCATCGACGCCCTGGTGTCCGACCACAACCCGGTCGATGAAGACGCCAAGACACTGCCGTTTGCCGAGGCCGAACCCGGTGCCACGGGGCTGGAGCTGCTGCTGTCGCTCGCGCTCAAGTGGTCGCGGGACAGCGGTGTGCCCCTGCAGCGGGCGCTGGCCACCGTCACGTCCGAACCCGCACGCGTGCTGGGCAGCGCCCTGGGCACGCTGCAGGCCAGCGTGGGCCAGATCGTGGAAGGCGGCGTGGGCGACCTGTGCATTTTGGACCCGCAGGCCGCGTGGACCGTGCAAGACGACGCGCTGCGCAGCCAGGGCAAACACACCCCCTTCTCGGGCTACGAACTGCCCGGCAGCGTGCGCATGACGCTGGTCGGCGGCCAGGTCGCCTTTGACCGAGGCTGAGGTGGTGCGACGCTGCGGGGCCCTGCGGTGAAGTCTTTGCGTGCCTGCTGGCGCCTGCTGCGTCTGCTCGGTCACATCGTCAAAGGGCTGGCCATCGTGGCGCTGCGGTTTCCGGCGCTTTCGCCCGACCAGCAGCACGCCCGTGTGCAGGCGTGGTCGCTGGAGCTGCTCGCGCACGCGGGCATCCGCCTGCGCATCCTGGGCCAGCCGCCCGTCGCCGGGCCGGTGATGCTGGTGGCCAACCACATCTCGTGGCTCGACATTCCGGTGATGCACGCGGCGCGCCACTGCCGTTTTGTCTCCAAGTCCGACGTGCAGGGCTGGCCGCTGATCGGTACCCTGGCCACGGCCGCCGGCACGCTCTACATCGAACGCAGCTCGCGCCGCGACGCGCTGCGCATGGTGCGGTCCATGCAAGAGGCGCTCGCGCGCGGCGAGGTGCTGGCCGTGTTCCCCGAAGGCACCACGGGCGACGGGCGCGAGATGCTGCCCTTCCACGCCAACCTGTTGCAGGCCGCCGTGGCCGCGCAGGCACCGGTGCAGCCCGTGGGCCTGCGCTTTGCCGACCAGGCCACGGGCGCCACCAGCTTTGCACCCAGCTACATCGGCGACGAAACCCTGGTAGGGTCCATCTGGCGCACGCTCAGCGCCCCGCCCATCGAGGCCGTGGTGCACTATGGCCCGCCGGAGCTGCCCGGTGACCGCGATCGGCGTGTGTTTACGCAGGATCTCCAGCAGGCGGTAGACCGGTTGCGCCGCAGCTGAGGGCGGAAAGCCCCCGTCGTCACTGTGAGGCGGTCCTGGCCTTCATCATCAGCGCTAGGGCCACCGTGCTCCAGGGCTTGAACACGCGGCTACTTGCACCGACCCATGGTTTCAAATGGGTCAAATTTTGACGGCCGCCACGCTGCATTAGAGTGTGGCCATGCTGTTCGTACTTCGCACCTTCACACAGGCAACGTTGCTGGCGATAGCGCTGGTGCCGTCTCTCTCTTGGGCTTCTAGCCCTCTCCAGATAGCGGCCGATGTTTTTTTTGAACCAGGCTCGTCAGTCCTCCACGGCGAGCAAATAGACCAGCTCGACAGGCTGAAGTGCCGTGTGGGAACGACGCCGATAGATGTGTTGATTGTCGTTGGGCACGCCTCGTCGCGTGAACGCAATGCACAGGCCTTGTCGATGGCAAGGGCGCTCGCTGTGAAGCAATGGTTTGCGGACAACACAGAGTGGGGTGCCATCAGGGTATACGCCGAGGCCAAAGGCGCACGCCAGCCTATTGCGGACAACAACACAGACGAGGGCAGCGCAAAGAATCGCAGGGCCGAGATGGAAGTGGTTTTTCCGGCGACGCGTGATCACTCTGTCCGGTCTCATTCCAGTCACTGTGCTGACTTGCGGTGGGTGCAGTCTTTTCTCGCGCTGGAAGGCGACTCTGCCATGGTGGTTGCCCGATCTCTCGCTCGCACGGGATGGGTGCGAGTGCCCAGCCTGTACCGCATCGCATTGCAAAGGCGGCGGGATGATTTGTTCACACGCTTGCCGCACGCGGGCATAGCAACCACCCGCTTGCAGCGGATCGAAATTGCCCAAATGGCCTTGGCTTTCGGAAAGTTTGACTACTTCAAGAACTGGCTACGCGGCGAGGGGCGTTCTCTGGAGGGCGCTCAACGAGACGCGCTGCTGAAAGGAGCGTGCACGGGAGAGGGCAGTGTGCTTGAGCGCGCCGCTGTCATCCGTATGCTGCATGCAGCGGGTGCGGTATCCCGCACGCGAGAGGGCTTGCAATGCGCGGTGACGCACCGTAACGCCCCAGTGGTCGAGGCCTATCTTGCCGGTGGCGCCCAGCGATTCATCGATGCAGACCTGGTCGTCGAAGCTGGCGGCAGCCCAGAGGTCCTGGACCGCCTGCTGGCCTGGGGCGGCAATCTGGCGAGCCGGACTGTGCATGGCACCACGCTGTTCCACACGTCTCGGCTTCAGACCGTGGCCGATGTGCAGCGCCTGCTCGATGGGGGCCTGGATATCAATGCCAAGGGGCGCACCTATCGATCTAACCCGGAAACGACCCCCCTGGAAGAGGCTGTGAGCTACGCCAGTGTGGAAGTCCTTGATTTCATGAAGCAGGCAGGGGCCGATATCAATAGCCTGGGCCCAGCAAATTTGCGGGGTACCCGAATCGCCGCCAACCAGATATGGATGGTGCGCAACGGGGTGCCGATCTCGGAAGTAGCCGAGGTAGTGGTGCATGTGGCCCGCCAGGGAGAGGTGGCGCTGCCTGTGCTGGAGGCTATGCACGAACGCGGACTGGACCTTGGTGGGGCCACTGCTTGGGGAGAAAGTGCATTGGGCATTGCGATCTCCATGTATGAGCCAGCCGTGGTGCGGTTCTTGGTGGAGCGGGGTGTGCCCTTGCAGGTTCGCATGAATCGCATGAATCGCGAGGCTCCGGTTCAGCCAGCCCTTGAGGCCGCAGAAAGCCTGTCGGAAGTGGTTCCTCCAGCCCCTTGTGCGTCCTATGGTGTATGTCCCACTGCTTTGCCGTATCCGCCTATTGTGGACCTGAAGCGCCAGCGCAAGAAAAATGAAATTTTGCAGATCCTGAGGACTGGGCGTCCCTGACATGGCGCAAACGGCGGCCTTCCATCTTGTTGGGCCTCCATCGTTCTGACGCCGGACCTATCCCCGGTGGGATGACGCCGCTGAATTGCCGGGCCCGCCGCTGCAGATCATTGGGGCAATCCGCCGGTTGGAAACCGTGCATATTCCACGTTTTGGGGGGCGCATGATTTGCCGGTGGCGTTCAAAGCTGCGTTTCGTCCCGTATCGTCCGCGTCTTTCGGACTGGTCGTGCATGCAGATGCGTCGGCAGGTCCATCCAAACTGCCGGGAGGACACCATGAACCTGATCGAACGCGCCAAGAGCATTCTTCTGCAACCCAAGGACACCTGGGCCACCATTGATGGCGAGAGCACCGATGTGGCCACGCTGTTCACGCGCTATGCGATGGTCCTCGCGGCCATTCCCGCCGTGTGCGGTTTCATCGGCATGTCGCTGATCGGCTTTGGGGGCTTTGGCGTCACCATCCGTGTGCCCTTTGTCTCGGGCCTGATGAACATGGTCATTTCGTACGTGCTCAGTCTCGTCGGCATCTTCGTGCTGGGCCTGATCATCGATGCGCTGGCGCCCACCTTTGGCGGCCAGAAGAACCAGATCCAGGCGGTGAAGGTGGCGGTGTACGCCAGCACGGCGGCCCTGCTGGGCGGCATCTTCAGCCTGCTGCCCGCGCTGTCCATGCTGGGGCTGCTGGCGGCGCTGTATTCCATCTACCTGCTCTATACGGGCCTGCCCGTGCTCATGCGCAGCGCGCCCGAGAAGTCGGTGGGCTACACCGTGGTGGTCATCGTTGCCGCCATCGTGATGGGCGTGGTCATCGGTGCTGTCAGCGCGCTGTTCATGCCGCGCAGTGGGGCGCTGTTTGGTGGTGCCGGGGCCCCGGCCATCACCATGAACACGCCCGGCGGCAAGGTGTCCATCGACACGGCGGGCCTGGAAGCCGCAGGCAAGAAGATGGAGGAAGCCGCCCGCAAGATGGAAGAGGCCCAGAAGAGCCAGGACCCGGCCGCGATCGCTGCTGCCACGGGCGACGCCGCTAAGGCCGCTGCGGGCCTGCTGGGTGGCGGCCAGGCCATTGCGGCGCAGGCGCTCAAGGCGGCCCTGCCCGAGAAGCTGGCAGGCCTGCCCCGCACCGGTTTTGACGTGCAGGACGGCGCGGCCCTGGGCCTGCCCACCAGCCAGGCCAGTGCGCAGTATGGCAACGACGACAAGCAGCTGCGCCTGGAGATCGTGGACATTGGCGGCCTGGGCCAGATGGCCGCGATGGCCATGGGCATGGCCCAGGGTGAAAAAGAAGACCAGACCCGCGCCGAGAAGACCTGGCAAGAAGGTGGCCGCACGCTGCACACCCGCTACGAGAAAGACGGCAGCCATGCCGAGTTCAAGACCATCCTCAAGAACGGCCTGGTGGTCAGCATCGAAGGTGACAAGATCGGTGTGAAAGAGTTACAGGGCCTGATGTCGCAGGTGGACCTGAACGGGCTGGAGGGGCTGCAGCGCAAGGGCAAGTCCTGAGAAGGTGAACGAACCCGCCATGCCCGCTCATCCGGCCAAGAACCATTAGCATGCCGCAAGCAAAGGCTCGCCATAGCCTGCGCGATAGCTCCACTATGCGCCAAGAATCCGGCATGTTTTGGCGACCTGATTCGAATTCGCCGGATCATTTGCACCTCATGCATGTCGAGCGCTACGTGCGGCCACTGCGTCGCGGCGTGCCACGCGCCCTTGCATTGAGTGTCGCAGGGCGCCTGGGAACTGCCATCCAAGAGCACTCTCCATCCGGTGATACATTGCACCCGCCTCGCTTTTGCAAGCTTGGCTCACATGTACAACATCAGAATTGCCCGGGAGAAATATGAATACAAAGCGTTATGGCGTGACTGCGTTTTTGATCGCTGCGACTGTTGTCTTGAGTGGCTGCGCAGCCAGTCGAAGTGAAATCAAGGTTGCGGCTGCTGCCGCGCCCACCACTGCCACCGTGACGAAGGCCCGTGCTGTGGTGATCCGGACTGTCCAGGATGATCGCGTGTTCGAGAACGCGCCGCCGGTGGCCAGCACGCCGTCTCTGGGAGGCGAAGGTGCCGACAAGGCACCGGTCGCTATCAAGGAGCGTGCAATAGCCCGCAAGCGCAATAGTTACGGCAAAGCCATGGGCGACGTGTTGCTGCAGGAGGGCCAGTCGGTCAGCGGACTCGTTCGTGAAAACTTGACCAGCGCTTTTCAGCAACTGGGCTATCGTGTGACGGATGAGGCCAACGCGGGCCGCAATCCCTTGATCGTGGATGTCCGGATCAAAAAATTCTGGTCATGGATGCAGCCCGGGTTCTGGGCTTTGACGCTGAACTCCAATATTGAGACCACTTTGAGCGTGTCGGGAACGAAGGCGGATACCACGGTGAGCGTGCAGGTTCAGGAATCGCGCCAAATAGCTAACGATGGGGCATGGTTGGAGATCGTGGACAAGGGGCTCACGGCATTTCGTGCCGAAGCCGTTCAGAAACTCAAAGAGCCACCCTTCTGAGTTCGCTCCTGCCTTCAGCGGCTTCTCGCGCGGTTCATCCGTTGCATTAGGAAATGCCTCCATGCGCTAGGCACGAACTCCGGCGCGCAGCCCTCGGTGAGTAGGACGCAACTGCGGCTATTGCTGCGTTTCGCGCCTTGCAGCCCATCCTGATCTGCAGCGCACACTCGCCGCTCGATTCGTGCAGAAAATCCTCAGGCGCGTGGAAACGTCACCACATGGTCCACCTGGGCGCGGATGCCGATCCACTCGCCCAGCGCGTGGTCGTGGTGACTGGGCACATGGGCCAGCAGGGTGTGGCCGCTGGCCAGACGCAGGGTGTACAAAAACTCCGAACCCCGGAACGACTTGCGCACGATCTGCGCCTGCACCGGCGCGTGGTCGTCGTGCACGATGTCGTCGGCGCGCAGCAGCACGTCGCAGGCGCCACCGGGGTAGCTGCCGGGCAGGGGGCATTCGTCCAGGTCGGTCAGCTCGCCCAAGGGGGTTTGCGCCACCACGTTGTCGCCGCGCTGCTCCAGTGTGGCGGGGGCGAACACGCCGTGGCCGATGAAGTCGGCCACAAAGCGCGTGGCGGGGCGGTGGTACAGGGTGTAAGCGTCATCCCACTGGTGCAGATGGCCGTCGTGCATCACGCCAATCACGTCGCCAATCGCAAACGCCTCGAACTGGTCGTGCGTCACGAACAGGGCCGTGGCGCCTGCAGCTTTCAGAATGCCGCGCACCTCGTGCGCCAGGCGCTCGCGCAGGTCCACATCCAGGTTGGAGAAAGGCTCGTCCAGCAGCATGAGCTGGGGGCGCGGCGCCAGCGCCCGCGCCAGGGCCACGCGCTGCTGCTGCCCGCCCGAGAGTTCGTGCGGAAAGCGGTGCTCGCTGCCTTCCAGCCCCACGAGCTGCAGAACCTCGGCCACGCGCGCGGCCTGCTCAGCCTTGGGCAGCTGGTGGATGCCAAACGCCACATTGCGGCCCACCGAGAGGTGCGGGAACAGCGCGTAGTCCTGGAACACCATGCCAATGCGCCGCTGCTCGGGCGGCAGGCTCAGCTGGGCGCTGCTGACCACGCTTTTGGTCAGGCGAATCTCGCCCCCCGTCACCGGCTCCAGCCCGGCCACAGCGCGCAGCAGGGTGGTCTTGCCGCAACCCGAAGGGCCAATCAGCACCCCGATGTCACCGGCTTTCAGGCTGAGCGTGACGCCGTGCACGGCGGCCTGTGCGCGGCCTGCATAGCGCACTTCGAGTTGGGAGACCTCTAGAAACATGCCCCGATTCTAGGTGGGCAGGGGCGAATGCTTAAAATTCGCATTTGCATTCCTGGGCGCTGGTGTAGTGTTGCGCGCTGGATGGCACATTGAAAACCGATGGATTTTTGGTCAGGGCAAGGCGCAAACCACAGCGATACCTGTAGGTATCGCGAGGATTTGCAACGCAGCCCTGGCCGAAAAGACGCGGTTTTAAAGTGCCAGATAGCGTGCAACACTGCACTAGGGTGCCCATGCCTTTCGGCAGGTGTGCGCTTTCCTCCTTCTGCCGAGCCCACCGCCTTGCGCCGCACCCCGTCTTCTGTCCTTCGCAGCGTCCCGCTGATCCTGTTTGCAGGCTTTCTGGCCTTGCCGGTGCTGGCGGTGCTGGCGTCGTGGCTGCCATTATCGGCGCCCGGGCAGGGCGACGCGCAGGCGGGCGCCATCCTGCGCGAAATGGCCGCCACTGTGTTGCCTGGTTATGTGTGGACCACGCTGTGGCTCAGCGTGCTGGTGGCGCTGGGCGCGGCCCTGGTGGGCACCCTGGCGGCGGCCGCCGTGACGCTGTTCGAGTTTCCGGGCCGCCGCACCTTTGAATGGCTGTTGCTGCTGCCCTTGGCCATGCCCGCCTATGTGACGGCCTATGCGTACACCGACTTCCTGCAGTTCAGCGGCCCGCTGCAGGTGGGCCTGCGCAACACCTTTGGCCTGGAAGGCCGCTTGCTGCCCGAGGTGCGCAGCCTGGGCGGCGCGGTGTGGGTGTTCATCTTCTCGCTCTACCCCTATGTGTACCTGCTGGCGCGCACGGCGTTGGGCGAGCGCGCCGCCCACCTCATGGAGGCCGCACGCCTGCTGGGCGCACCGTTGCCGCGCCGCATCCGCGCCGTGGCCCTGCCGCTGGCACGCCCGGCCGTGGCCGCCGGGGTGGCGCTGGTGCTGATGGAAACCCTGGCCGACTTTGGCGTGGCCAGCTACTTTGGCATCCAGACCTTCACCACCGGCATCTACAAGGCCTGGCTCTCGATGGACAACCGCCTGGCGGCTGCGCAACTGGCCACCATGCTGCTGGTGGTGGTGATGGCGCTGCTGCACCTGGAGCACCGCGCGCAAAAGCGCATGCGTTTTGCCACTGGCGGCGGGCGCGCAGGCTCGGCCGAGGCGCAGCCGCTGGCCCTGCGCGGGGCGCGCCGCTGGGCGGCTTGGGCGGTGTGTGTGCTGCCCGTGCTCATGGGTTTTGTGGCGCCGGTGGTCTTCATGTTGCGCCCGCTGGCGGCCGACTGGTCGGTGCTGCCCTGGGAGCGCTTCATGGAATGGGCCTGGCACAGCGTGCGCCTTGGGGGCATCACCGCTGTGCTGGCGGTGGCCATTGCGCTGGCGCTGGCCTTTGCGGTGCGCCGCCAGCCCGATGCCGTGACGCGCAGCGTGGTGCAACTGGCCAGCGTGGGCTACGCCGTGCCCGGCGCCGTCATTGTGGTGGGCCTGCTGCTGCCCGTGGGCTGGCTGCAGGCGGCCATGCCGCAGTGGGGCGTGGGCGCGCTGGTCACGGCCACGGCGCTGGGCATTGTCTGGGCCTACCTGGTGCGCTTTTGTGCCGTGGCCCTGCAGTCCATGCAAAGCGGCTACGCGCGCATCCCCCTCAGCCTGGACGACTCCGCCCGCATGCTGGGCACTGGCAGCGCGGGCCTGCTGGCGCGCGTGCACTGGCCACTGCTCAAACGCTCCACCGCAGCCGCCGCGCTGCTGGTGTTTGTGGACGTGATGAAAGAGCTGCCCGCCACCATGGTGCTGCGCCCCTTCAACAGCGACACCCTGGCCGTGGTGGCCTACCAGCTGGCGCGCGACGAGCGGCTAGGGGAAGCTGCCTTGCCATCACTGGCGCTGGTGGCTGTGGGGCTGGTGCCGGTGATTTTGCTGAGTCGGACGCTGCGCAGCCGAAACTGATCCCCTAACGCCATAGTGCGCCGGGCCGCGTGGGCCCTGCGGTGTACGCGTTGCCTCAGAGCGATATTGCTTACTGAGGCTCAGTGCCCGGGCTATGGGGCAAAGTGAGTGTGAAGCGCGACCCCTGGCCCTCCGAGGAGGACAGCGTGAGCGTGCCCCCCATCAGCACGGCCAATGCCCGCGACAACGCCAGTCCCAGGCCCGTACCGCCGTGCTGGTAGCTAACCTGGTCGTTGCCCTGGCGAAATTTCTCGAAGATCGCCTCGTGCAGGTGGGCGGGGATACCAGGGCCGGTATCCACCACATGAAAACGCACAGCGTCTGCCGTGGCATCCACTTCGATGGTGACGGCGCCTGTATCGGTGAATTTCATGGCGTTGGAGAGCAGATTGTTGAGCACCTGCTTCAGGCGCAGGCCATCACACACCAGTGTGGCGGGCGCATCGGGCGCGATCTGCACCTGCATGTCCAGGTTCTTGTTGGCGGCCGTGACGGCAAAGAAGTCGGCCGTGGACTGCACGATGTCCGCCACGTTCTGTTCCGTGGGAAGGTGTGGCATGGCGCCTGCCTCCACCTTGGCGAGGTCGAGGATTTCGGTGAGCAACGCGTTCAGGTGATCGGCTGCCTTGCGGATCAGTCCGGCCTGCTCCTTGTAGCGAGGCTGATCCAGCCGCAATTCCATCAGCTCGGCAAACCCCCGGATGCTGGTGAGGGGCGTGCGCAACTCGTGCGACACGGCTGCCAGGAACTCGCTTTTGGCCTGGCTGGCCGAGCGCGCCTCGGCCTCACTGATGCGCAGGGCGGCGTTGGTGCTCTCCAGCTGGCGCACGCTGCGCACAAAAATGATCGCAGCGCCTACCAGCGCCACACTGAATAGAGCCATGGTGAACAGGGCCACGTTGCGGCTGGCGCGCCATTCCTGCAAAGCCTCGTCGGTACCGGTGGCCACCACCACCAGCAGTGGATAGTCGCCCACACGGCTGTAGGCATAGATGCGTTCGATGCCGTCGAGGCCACTGGATCGCACATAGTTGCCGCCGGGGCCGAGTTCTTCCATGTTGTTGTTGGCGGCTCGCGCCACCACGCTGCCCATGCCCAGGCTTTGCCCTCCGATGACACGGGCGCGCACGGTGCTGTCGTTGCCCACAAGGGTCACCACCCCGACGCCCCCCAGCTGCACGCCCCGATAGACATCCTCAAAATAGCCGGGATTCACGGACGCCACCACTATGCCCGCAATGCCGCCGTTGGCGTCCGGAATCCTGCGTGACAGCTGAATGGTGGCCTTGCCCGACACCTTGCCGACCACGGGCTTGCCCACAAACAATCCGTTGGGCGTTTGCTGCAGATGCGCCGCCGCTGCCGCTGCGGGGTTCAGGTGCACCTGCACATGCTCGCGGTCCGATAGCTCCACATGGCCGGTTTTTTCGCCCGTAGGATCGATGTTGCTGCCGACAAACCAGCCATCGGGGCCTACCAGAGAGAGCTGGGTCAGGATTTGCGGTGCCAGCCCGGTTTCGTTGGCAAACCGCGTGAAATCCGCCTTTTCAAAGTCGTTGGCCTGGACCGCGTCACGCATGCGGATGGTCGCCTGGTCCACCGCCGCCATGACCCGCACGGTCTGTTCGCCCAGGCTCAGGGCCAGGTTGCTGTTCTGGCGGATCTGCGCATTCATGGCATCGCGCCAGGACACATTCATCAGGATGGCCACCGTGGCCCAGGCCATGAGCAAGACCAGGGCTGTGCCCCATGCCACCATAGTGCGCAGGGGCAGGCTGGATGGCCGCTTGGACGGCGGTGGCGGGCCGTCGGACCCTGGGTGCGCGAAGGAGGGGATGGCGGGAGGCGATGCAGGAGCCGTCATGGGCAGGTGTTTCCAAACGCAACTGCAGGCATCATAGGCGGGCGGCCCACCTCGGTCACGGGCGGGCGTTCTGGATTGCAGGGTGGCGCAGCTTGGTCCCCAGCCTGCGCCACCCCATCACCACCCCCGTCACGCTCATCACCGCCCCGCCCAGGCTCAGCACGATGAGCAGCACGTCCCACAGCGGCCTGCGTTCCAGCAGGGGCAGCCAGTCCCAGCTGTGCAGCATGGCAAACAGCCAGCGGCTGGTGCGGCGGTGGCTGTCGGTGCGGCCGAGCACGGCGCCGGTGTGGGGGTCGATGTGGACCCAGGTGGCGTGGGGGTCGTCAAACACCACGCGCAGTACCGGCAAAGGCTTCTCGGCGCCGCCGGTCATGGTGTGGGCGGCGCGGTCGTAGTAGTGCAGGTCGTAGGCGGTGAGGGTGTCGGTGCGCACCACGGCGTGGGGCAGCAGCTGCGTGGCGGCCTGGGCCACGGCGCCCATGGCCCAGGTGTGGGGCATGGCTGTGGCAGCGTCCAGCACCGCAGGTGCACCGGTGGGGCTGCTTGCAAGCACCAGCGTGTGGCCTGCGCTGCGCACCCAGCGCAGTTCGCGGGTGTTGGGGGACCCAGCCGAGAACAGCGCATGCACGGTGGCGGCCTGCGTGGGCAGCACCAGTGGGCCGCCATGCATGGCCTGCTGGCGCAACGGCGCGGCACCGCTGTCGAAAATCTTCCAGGGGTTCATGGACATGAGGCCGCTGAAGATCCAGGTGAAGGTGATGGCGGCGAACACCAGTCCGAACACATGGTGCCAGCGCATCATGAACCCCCGGTAGGGTGTGCGCGAGCCGGTCTTGTACCGGCCCTTGAAGCGCCAGCGAAGCACGCCCACCACCGTGCCCGTCACGGTGAGCACGATGCCTGCGATGGACAGCCAGTTGACGATGTCGGTCCAGTAGTCGTTGAAGGCATTGCCCCGGAAGGGGTACAGCCAGTGGATCCAGGCACCGGCGTAGTTCCAGGCGCGCTCTTGCAGCGGCGCATCGCGCACCACCTCGCCCGTGGTGCCCGACACATAGACCACGGTGCTCGCGCTGTCGCCCAGGTGCAGGCGGTGCAGCGGGCGGTGCACATCCAGCGCGCGCGAATGGGTGAAGGCGTCTTCGTCCAGCGTGCCCTGGTAGTCGATGGTGGCATCGGGCTGCTGAGCGAAGGTGCGGGCCGAGGCGATGGCCCGTTCTGTGTCCACCTGCTGCAGTTTTTCGCCGGTGATGGCGTCGATCACAACCGCAGCAGGTGCTCTGCGCGGGCGTGGCGCGGCGTCGCCGGTGGGGGCGGCGGGCACCACCAGGTACACCGCGCGCCCGCCGCTGGCCACGGCCAGCCGCAGGTCCTGCAGCGGCCCCGCCAGGCCCGCGCGCGCCAGGGCGTCGGCGGGCTCCAGCAGGCGGTCGGGGCCCAGCGTGGCGCTGCGCAGCGGCGGCAGATGGGCCAGGCGCTCGGCCTGTGTGAGCTTGGGGTAGCCGACGTACATCATCACCACGCCCGAGAGGAACCACATGGCGAAGAAGGCGCACAGCAGCACGCCCAGCCAGCGGTGGACGAGGTACAGCCAGCGTTTGGCGTGTGGCATGTCTGTTGCTCCGCTTGGGTCAGAACGCGGTGTGCAGCGTCACGTCCAGCGTGCGCGGTGCACCCAGGTAGACCTGGTCGCGTGTCTCGGCCGCGTAGATGCGGTCGGTGGCGTTGCGCACGCGGCCCGTCAGGGTGGTGGTCTTGTTGACCTTCCACGCCAGGCCCAGGTCCAGCAGCGTGTACGACGGCCAGAACTTGGTGTTGGCCGCATTGCCATAGACCTTGCCTACATGGCGCACGCCCGCGCTGGCGGTGACGGTGGGCGTGATCGCGTACGACGCCCACAGGTTGGCGACCTGCTGCGGCACCAGTTGCGGCACCAGTTGCGGCACATTGCCCGCGCGCGAGACACCGCCCTGCACAAAGTTTTCATACCGCGCGCGGATCAGTGACAGGTTGCCCTGCAGTTGCCACTGCGGCGTGGGGCGGATGCCTGCCGACAGCTCAATGCCCTTGGACGACTGCTCGCCCACCAGCACCGTGAGGTTGGGGTTGGACGGGTCTTGCGAGGCGATGTTCTTGCGGCGGATTTCAAAGGCCGCTACCGTGGCGCTGCCCTTGCCGTCCCAGAAGTCGAACTTGCTGCCCACCTCGACCTGGCGGCCCGTGGTCAGTTCGCTGTTGTTGCGCACATCGGCAAACGAGGCCGAGGCCAGCGAACCCGATGGCGGGTCGGCCGCGTTGGAGGCCTGCGCATACAGGTTGGCGCCGGGCGCAATCTCCCACACCACGCCCAGGCGGCCGGTGGTGGGGTGGTAGCTGCGGCTGAAGGTGGCGGGTGATGTGGCCGTCACCGCACGGCGGTTGACCAGGTCCAGCTCGATGCGCTCGTGGCGCAGTGCGGTGACGAGGTTTACCCCGGACGCGACCAGCGTGCGGTTTTCCAGGTACAGCGCGGTATTGGTGATCTTGTTGTCCTTGTCCGGGTTCAGGACGGGCGACATGCCGGGAATTGCGAAGAAGTTCTCGGTGGAGAAGTTGTAGGGGTTGACCGTGCTCACGGTGACCGAGGGGCCGAACGGGAAACGCGTCTGCTTGTTCACGCTCACGTCCAGGCCAAAGGCCCAGTCGCTCTTTCGGCCTGCGAGCTGGCCTTGGTAGGTGCCCTCCAGCCGGTCGCCCACCAGCGTCTGGTCGTGGCGTTGCAGATAGGGCGCCGTGCGGGTGACGGCCGTGTTGCTCGCGTTGAAGGTGTAGGTCTCGACATTGCGGTAGTCGCGCAGCGCGTCGTACACATAGAACGTGTTCTTGAGCTGCAGCGCATCGGACGCGCGCCATTGCGCCACCGAGCGCAGCCACTGCACGCGGTGCTCGTACATGCCATCGGCGCTGTTGTAGTTCTTGAAGCGCGTGGCCGGGTCGATATGCAGTGCGCCCACGGCGGGGTTCAGCACCGGCGTGCCCCAGTAGGGGCGGTCCACATGGTCCTTTTGGTATTCGTAGGCCAGCGTGTGGCTGAAGCCGCCGCCCAGGTCCGACAGCAGCGACGTGGCGAGCTGCGTGGACTGTGTTTGCGTGCCCTCGGTCCAGCTGCCCGCGTTGCGGTGGTTGAAGTCGATGCGCGCGTAGTGCGCGGGGCCTGCAGTGCCGTCGCCGCCCGCTATGCGGCGGTTCAGGCCCACGGACACTTCCTTCAGGTCGTAGGAGCCCAGGCGCAGCTGGCCCTCGGCAAAGTCACTGCGCTCGGCCGTCTTGGTGATGTAGTTGATGGAGCCGCCCACGCCGCCCGAGCCGAACAAGAAGCTCGACGCACCGCCGATGGCTTCGACGCGGTCGTAGATCCAGCTATCGACCGCGCGCGTGGCGCTGCCGTACTGCGGGTTGATGCCGTTGTAGAGCTGCGCCACCGAGTTGCTGGTGAAGCCCCGGTAGTGGGCGGCCATCGAGCCCGGCGCGTTGTGCGCCACCACGCCCGGCACGGCGCGCAGGATTTCTTGCGTGTCCTGCGCGCCGCGTGCGTCGATGGTGGCGCGGTCCACCACGGTGACGGAGGCGGGGTTCTCGCGCGCCGTCAGACCCAGGCGGCTGCCGGTGTCCACTGGCGTGTCCAGGCTGAGCTTGCCATTGGGCGATGCGGCGGAGTCCACTACATCCACGGCCTTGAGTGTGGGCGCGGTGGGGGTCTGTGCGTGGGCTGGCACCGAGGCCAGCGCGCAGGTGGCGAGTACACCGATGCAGAGAGGAGAAAGAGGCAGGCGCGGGAAAGCCGCAGCGCTGCGCGAGGCAGAGGAGATACGGGACATGAAAACGCTCTTGTCTTGAAGCGACAGCGCAGCCAGGCCCGCGTGGAGAACACGCAGGGCGACGCCGTCTGGAAAGCCACGGAAAAAGGAAACGCGCAGCGCCCGCCCACCAGGTTTCAGGGGCTGCGAACAGGCTTCAGATCAAGAGCGGGATGGCGGCCCGCGTGCGGGCAGTGGAGCGGCTGTGGCGGCCGCGATGCGGGCGGCCTCGACGGGCTGCAGCGCATGGGCCAGGGGGTGGGGTGGCAGCACGGCGGCCACCGGTGTCGGTGGCGGGGCGCTGGCGGTGGAGCACAAGGGGCAGTCCATGCCCATGGCGCCCATCTCCACCGTGCCATCGTCGGTCTGCACCAGCAGCTTGATGGCGCCGGTGCCCGAGCAGATCACTTCAAAGGATTGCGGGTTCACCAGCGGCGATGCAATCGCCACCCCCATCGATGCCACGAACCATGCCAGCACCCACAGGCGCAGCGCAGCAAAGGTTCGTTGGGGGGCGGTCATGGGGCGCGATGATACCTTGCCCTGGTGGTGGCTTTGCCCTTCCGTGGGGTGATGAATGCTTCAAAAATGATAGCTGTTTGGGCATGATGGGAGCGCGGAGAAGGCCGATTTGGCTTGAATTTCTCCGGCACATGCACCGCGCCGCTGGTTCGCAGGGCGCATGGTGGCAGTGGGCGCACGGGGTGCGCGTGCACCGGCGCATTGCATCGCATCACCCCACCGCGCCTCAGCGCGCTCCGCCCGGCTTCACCGCGCCTTTGCGCTGGTCACCAGGCCCTGGGTAGCTGCCCAGGCGTTGATGTCGTCGCGGCGGATGGCGGCGGCCATGAGCTGGGGGAAGGCGTCGGGTGTGCAGGCGAACGAGGGCACGCCCAGCGCGGCCAGCTTGGCGGCCAGGGCGTGGTCGTAGGCGGGGGCACCTTCGTCGCTCAAGGCTAGCAGGGTGATGAACTGCACGCCGCTGTCCACCAGCTCGGCCGCGCGGCGCAGCAGGTTGGCTTCCACGCCGCCTTCGTACAGGTCGGAGATCAGCACGAAGATAGTGTTGCGCGGCTCCTTGATGAGTGACTGGCAGTAGCCCACGGCGCCGTTGATGTCGGTGCCGCCGCCCAGCTGCACGCCAAAGAGCACGTCCACCGGGTCGTCCAGCTGCTCCGTCAGGTCCACGATGGCGGTGTCGAACACCACCAGCTTGGTGGCCACGGCGGGCAGGCTGGCCAGCACGGCGCCAAAGATGCTGGCATAGACCACCGAGTTGGCCATGGAGCCGCTCTGGTCGATGCACAGCACCACCTCGCGCTGGGGGCGGCGCGCCTTGCGGCCAAAGCCCACCAGGGTTTCGGGCACCACGGTGCGCAGGTCGGGCTGCCAGTGGCGCAGGTTGGCGCGGATGGTGCGGTTCCAGTCGATCTCGGCGTGGCGCGGGCGGCGGTTGCGCTGGCTGCGGTCCAGCGCGCCGCTCACGGCCGAGCGCATGGGGTCTTCCAGCCGCTTCATCAGGTCGTCCACCACGCGGCGCACCACCATGCGCGCGGTGTCCTTGGTGCCCGCAGGGATGACGTGCGACAGCGCCATCAGGTTGGCGACCAGGTGCACGTCGGGCTGCACGCTCTCCAGCATCTCGGGCTGCAGCAGCATGTCGCGCAGGTTCAGGCGCTCCATGGCGTCGCGCTGCAGCACCTGCACCACCGAGCTGGGAAAGTATTTGCGGATGTCGCCCAGCCAGCGCGCCACGCTGGGCGACGAGCCGCCCCGCCCGCCGCGCCGCTCGCGGGCTTGCAGGCCGCCGGGGCCGTCGGCTTCGTACAGCGCCGCCAGGGCCTGGTCCAGCTCGGCCGCGCGGCCGGTCAGGGCGCCGCAGTGGGTGGCGGCCTCGCTGCCCAGCACCAGGCGCCAGCGGCGCAGGCGGTCTTCTTGCGAAAGCGGTGCGGCGATAGGGGCCGTGTCAGTGTCGTTGGCGGTGTCGGTATCGGTGGAATCGGCAGTCATGCAGTCAGTCCCAGGATGTCGCGCAGCAGCGGGATGGGCAGGGCCGCGTGGGCCTCGTCCCAGGTGGGGCGGGCCGTGGCGGTGGGCGCGGCGCGGGCGCCTTGGCTGGTGCGCTGCGCCAGGTCGCGCCGCTCGCTGGGGCCGAAGGCGCTGAAGGTGCGGCGCACCAGGGGTAGCACGCGCACAAAGTGCTCCTCGTTCAGCCCGGCCAGCCACTGGTCCACCAGGCGCCACACCTGGGCGTCGTGCAGCAGCACCACGGCGTTGCGGTTCAGAAAACCATCCAGCCACGCGGCGGCACGCGCGGGCTCGGCGCCAGCCGACAGGTGCAGCGACAGGGCGCTGGCCACCTCGTCGGCCGACCAGGCGCCCTCGTCCAGCAGCAGGCGCACGGCCACGCCCTGCAGCAACTCGTGCGCGCTGGTCTGCCGCGCCAGTTGCACCAGGGCACGCTGCCAGGCTTCGGTTTGCTCGGCTCCCTGGCGCAGGCCCACGGCGGCGTGGGCAGCCAGCAGCTTTTCGCGCAGGGCTTCGGCGGCGTTGTCGTCCAGCGCGCTGCAGGCCAGTGGCAGGCTGATGGCGGCGCGCACGATCAGGCTGTCGAGCACATGGCCCACCTGGGCGGCATCGGTCTGGCGCACGTTGCCGTAGCGGAACACATTACTCAGCGGCGGCAGGGCCGCCAGCAGCTGCAGCGCATCGCCGGTGAGGGCGGCGCGGCCCTCTAGCGCGTGCGTGACGGCGGCCACGGCCGGGGCCAGGTCGGCCAGCAGCACACGGTCCACCAGCTGCGAGAGTTCGGCCAGGTGGTCCGCCCGCTGGCTGTGGTCGATGGCGCGCGCCGTGGCGGCCTGGGCCAGCGTCTGGCCCCACTGGCTGGCCTCGATGAGGCGCAGCACAAACTCGGGCTGCCACTGTAGGTTCCACACCTCATGGAAGGTGCCGCGCGATGAGCGGCCCACCTTAGCCAGCGTGCCCCAGGGCACGTCCAGCAGGTTCAGGCGGTGCAGCAGGTGGCTGCGGGCCAGGTCGTTGGCGCTGCGCAGGTCCAGGTCCAGCGTTTTGTGCGTGGCCTCGGGCTTGAGGCGCAGGCTTTTCTGCGCCTGCTCCACATCGCGCTGCAGGGGCACGGTGGGCACATCGGGCGGCACGGCGCCCAGGCGGTCGCCGATGACCAGAGCGTCTTCGATAAAGCGCAGCACCGATTCGTCGCCCATGGTCAGCACGGTGCGGCTGGCCTCGTGCAGTTCTTCCAGCCCGGGGGCAGGGCGCTGGCGCAGCGCGGCCAGTGCATCGGCCAGCCGGGTGGCCTCGATCAGGTGGGCGCTGGAGCAGTCCAGGTCGCGCTCGCGCATCAGCCGCGCCACACGCGCCAGCCAGCCCACGGCACGGGGCTGGCGGCTTTCGTGGCTGAGCCACAGGTGTTCGTACCAGCCGGGCGCGTCGATGCCCGCACCGTAGCCGCTGGCGCTGGCCAGGTGCCGGTAGGTCCAGGGCACCCAGGTACTTTGCACCTTGAGCTTGGGCAGGCCTTTGAGCAGCGCCTGGTCAGCCTTGGCCGTGGTCTTGCTGCCCTGCAGGCCGCCCAGGTGCCATGCGCCGCAGACCACGGCGATGCGCTCAAAGCCTTCCTTCTGCGCCGCGCGGATGCACTGGCGCATGTGCGCCTCGCGCAGGGCTTCGCGCCGCGCGTGCTCGGGGCTGCGGTGGCGCTCCTCGCCCCATTCGGCGCGCAGCGCCAGCATGGCCTCGGCAATGGCGGCAAACAGTTCTTCGCCGTCGCCGCGCTCTTCCACCATGTGGTTCCACCAGGCTTCGCCGTCGGCATAGCCTGCGGCCTGGGCCAGCCAGGTGAGCGGGTCGCCGTCGGGGCTGGGGTGGGGGGCTTCGGTGGTGTCTGCGCTGGTGTCGTCGGCGGCAATGTCTGCGGCACTATCGGTGGTGTTGTCGGCGGCGGTGGGCGGCGTCGTGGCTTCCGGCGTTTCTCCCACACCGCTGGCTTCGGCATCCTCTGCCTGCAGTGTTTCGCGCCGGGCCTTTTCCAGGGCCAGGCCGTGGGCCACGGGCAGGTCGATAAAGCGCACGGGCACCTCGGCATGAACGGCCCACCGTGCGGCCTGCCATTCGGGCGAGAACACGGCAAACGGGTGGTACACGGCCAGGCCGGTGTCGTCGGGTGCGTGGCTGAGCAGCGCCACGGGCGGCTGCATGCCGGCGTGGACGACCAGCGGCAGCAGGCTGTCGCCTTCGGGCGGGCCTTCGATCAGCACGCAGTCGGGCTGCAGCGCCTCGAACGCGCGCACCAGGCTGCGCGCGCAGCCGGGCCCGTGGTGGCGCACGCCAAAGTAGTGGGGTTCGCTCATCGGCTCGCGGGCAGCAATGCGTTCAAGCCAGCTCGCGGAAGGCGCGGTACAGGTCCTTCCACTCGGCGCGTTCCTTCACCACGGTTTCCAGGTATTCGTTCCACACCACCTGGTCCTGCACCGGGTCCTTCACCACGGCGCCGATCAGGCCCGAGGCCATGTCCAGCGGCCGCAGCACGCCGTCGCCAAAATGCCCGGCCAGCGCCATGCCGTTGTTGATGACCGAGATGGCCTCGGCCGTGGACAGCGTGGCCGTGGGCGATTTGATCTGTGTCTTGCCGTCCTCGGTCTTGCCGCTGCGCAGCTCGCGGAAGATCTGCACGATGCGGCGCACTTCCTTGAGCGCCGGGGGCTCGGCGGGCAGCTGCAGCGCGCGGCCCATTTCCGAAACGCGTTTGACCACGATGGCCACCTCGTCGTCCTCATTGCCGGGCACGGGCAGCACCACGGTGTTGAAGCGGCGCTTGAGTGCGGCCGACAGCTCGTTCACGCCCTTGTCGCGGTTGTTGGCCGTGGCAATCACGCTGAAACCGCGCACGGCCTGCACCTCGCTGCCCAGCTCCGGGATGGGCAGGGTTTTTTCCGACAGCACGGTGATCAGGCTGTCCTGCACATCGGCGGGGATGCGGGTGAGTTCCTCGACCCGGGCGATCTTGCCCGCACGCATGGCCTGCATCAGCGGGCTGGGCACCAGGGCCTGTTCCGACGGGCCGTTGGCCAGCAGCTGCGCGTAGTTCCAGCCGTAGCGCAGTTGTTCTTCGCTGGTGCCTGCGGTGCCCTGGATCAGCAAAGTGGAGTCGCCGCTGATGGCAGCGGACAAATGCTCGGACACCCACGACTTGGCGGTGCCGGGCACGCCGTACAGCAGCAGACCCCGGTCGGTGGCCAAGGTGGCCACGGCAATTTCCATCAGGCGGGGGCTGCCGATGTACTTGGCGCTCACCTGGAAGCCGTTGTCCAGTGTGGCCCCCATCAGGTACTGCACCACGGCCCAGGGCGACAGGGCCCAGTTCTCGGGCCGCTGGCGCTGGTCGGCCTTTTTCAGCTCGGCCAGCTCTTCGGCGAACTGTTGTTCGGCGTGCTGGCGCATCACGGAGGTGGCGGTTGGGCTCATGGTGTGGCAGTGGAAGAAGAGTGGATGGAAAGGTGCACCAGCGCGCGCTGCGTGGCGATGACCTGGGTCAGCCCGTGCGCGATGGCGGCAAATGAAGGGGTTTCGTCGGCGTGGCGGGGCCACGGGTCCAGCAGGTGCAGCGCGTCGGGGTGCAGGATGCACAGCAGCTCGCCCAGCAGGTGGCGCAGGCCGTAGTCATCGGCCAGCGTGTTGTGCTGAGCGCGCTCGCGCAGCAGGCTGGCAAGCGCCAGGGACAGCGGCTGTGACAAGGTCTCCCCTGCCGGGCAGCCGGTGAGCATCTGCGATGCGAAGTGGCCCAGGTGCGTGGCCGCGCCGTGCTGGAGCTGCTGCTGCCACCAGGCTTCGCGGTCGGCGCGGGGCAGCAGGGCCACCAGGGTGTCGGTGTCGTTCAACTGCCGTGCGGCGGCGGGTGCCTGCAGAAAGGCATGGCACCACGCCGGGTTGGCGGTGCTGAGCAGCACATCGCGCCAGCCACGCAGCAGGGCCTTGGCCCATTCGGTGGTCTGGGCCCAGGCCAACAGGTCGGCGGGGCTCACATCCATGTGCTGCTCCCACCAGGCCAGCGGCACCTGGCCCACGCACTGGTACAGCCACCAAGCGCGTTCGCCGAGGGCATCGTGCTGGGGGCGGGGCGTGTCCAACTGGTCGGCCTTGGCATCGGCGGGCAGGGCAGTGGGGGCGTCGATGGTCCAGCGCTTGCGCAGCAGGGCGCGTTCATGTTTGAGCAGCGCGGCGATGCGGGCGCAGGCGCGCTGGGTGAATGCCGCGTCGGGCAGGCGCAGCAGCAGGGCCAGCGCGGCACTGCGCACTTCGCGGCTGCGGTCTTGCCGCAGGCGGTCCAGCAGGGGCTCGTCGGCCGGGCCCAGGCCTTGGGCCAGCACGGCGGTCAGCTCGGCCCGCTCGCGGGCGGGCAGCTCGGCCAGGGTGTCGCTCAGGCGCTGGCGGGCGGCGTCGGGGCTGTGGGTGCGCTCGGCGTGCAAGAAGGCCTTGCGCTGCTCCAGGTTGCCCTCGCTCCACAGTGTTTCTGGCGGCGCGGTGTCGCTGGCGCCAGTGGCATAGCGCCACTCGTCACGCTGCGCAGCCAGCCAGCGGCCGCGCTCGCCCAGCACCGGGGCCAGCCAGGGGCGCAGGGCGACCGAGCGGCGGCCCAGCTCCAAAGCCGCTGGCAAAAAGCGGGGCGGCAGTTGCAGGCCAGCGTGGTCCAGGCCCTGAAACACGGCCTGGTGCAGCCGAGGGGGGCCTTCTGCCACCACCCATGGCAGCAGGGCCATCAGAGGCCCGGCATGCAGTGGTGGGCGCTGGTCCGGGGCTGCGGCGGCCGGTGGCGCATCGCCGGTGTGCAGCCCGTTGCCTCCCGCCAGGCTGCAGGTGGCCACGATGCCCGCAGCGCGCAGCAGGGCTGTGGCGCTGTCCGGGGTCTGGGCGAGCGTGTCGTTCAGCAGCGCACCCACCGGGCCAGGCAGCGGGGATGTGGCCGCCAGGGGCTGGCGGTCGGTGCCGACCATGGCGGCAGGCAGCAGGGCCGCCCAGTGGACAGCGTTGCTCATGCCTGGCTCCTTTGCCACGCGGGGGCGGCGGATGGTTGGGGCGGGTGCGGGTGCCATGCGGTGAGAGGGGCGAAGGTCTGCCCATCCCATTCCCCCGCCACCGTGATCGGGTTCCCGCCCGACACGGCGTTCAGCACCCAGAGGTCGTCGCCGGGCATCTGCAGCGGCAGCCAGCGGTCTGCGCAGCGCAGGCCGGGCTGCGCGCCCAGGGGCTGCAACACGGCATCGGGCAGCACCAGCGGGTGCCAGCCCACCCAGGGGCTGGCGGCGGCGCGGCGTGCCATGGCACCCCATTCGTCCGCAGCGGTGCTCTGGGGCCACTGGGGCTCCGTGGGGGCGCCGTGCACATTGACGGGCTGCGCGCGCAGCCCGGTGGTGCCGGGGAAGTAGGCCAAGGTGGCGTTCACGCAGGTGCCGGGTATCCAGGCCTGCTCAAACCCTTTGCCGCCAAAGGCGTGGTCCCACAGCCAGGCGCGGCGCCCGCTGCGGTGGCCGTGCAGCCATACGCGCCGTTCGATGAGTTTGTCGTCGCGCTCTTCCTGGGCGCAGCCGAGCACGGTCCAGGCATCTTCTACTTGTTCGCCGCTGGCCAGCACCTCGGCCTTGTCCAGCGGCCAACCCGCCACGGCCCGCAGCTCAGCCTGCAGTTCTGGCGAGAGGCTGCTGCGGCGTTGCAATGCCTCGCAGGCCAGTTGCAGCAGGCCCAGGCGGTGCAGGGTGCGCTCGGGCCAGTCCTCGCCCTGGCGCACGCCCTGTGTGGCTGCGCGCACACGCTGGGCCAAGCCGGGGGCCTGGGCGTCCACCATGCGCGCGGCCATGGTGTGCCAGGTCTGCAGCACCTCGTTGGTGAGGGCGCCCAGGCCCTGGCGCATCTGGTCGCCCAGCCAGCGTTGCAGCTCTTCTGCAGCGTTTTCGATGCGTTGCCAGCGCTGGGCTTCGCGGCGGGCTTGCGCCTGTTCGTCTACAGGGGCGGTGGCTTTTTCTGCCTGGCGCTCTTCCTTTTTCTGGGCTTTTTCAGAGCGCGATGCGACCCATTCGGCCACCCAGGCGGGGGCCTCGGTGGCGGTGAACAGGGTGGGGCTCTGGGCCTGCAGCATCAACAGTGCCAGCCCATGTTTGCAGGGGAACTTGCGGCTGGGGCAGGAGCATTTGAATGCGGGGCCCGACAGGTCTACCTGCGTCTGGTAGGGCTTGGAGCCGCTGCCCTGGCATTCGCCCCAGACGGTCTGGTCGTTGGCACCCAGGGTGGGCCATTTGGCGGCCGATGTCAGTCCTTTGGCCGCTTTGGCCGAGGCGTCGTCAGGCGCCAGTGCGGCCACCGCCTCCAGTGTCAGAGCCATACCACCACCCATCTCCCCGTTGTTGTGTCGTGCGCTTTGGCAAAGCGCGGCGGATCATAAGCGGGGGCAGGCGTTGGGCGCGGGGGGTAGGCGCGGGTTGATGCACTCTGTTTCAATTGCGGGAGCCCGGTGCCACGCCTCCCGCAAGCGCGCTGCAGGGCTATGCCTGCGTGTACGCGGTCTTCACCGTGGTGTAGAACTCGGCCGCGTAGCGCCCCTGCTCGCGCGGGCCGTAGCTGCTGCTCTTGCGGCCGCCGAAGGGCACGTGGTAATCCACGCCCGCCGTGGGCAGGTTCACCATCACCATGCCGGCTTGCGCGTGGCGCTTGAAGTGCGTGGCGTGCTTGAGGCTGGTGGTGGCGATGCCGCTGGCCAGGCCAAAGGGCGTGTCGTTGGCCAGGGCCAGCGCTTCTTCGTAGTTCTTGGCGCGCAACACGCTGACCACGGGGCCGAAGATTTCTTCGCGGTTGATGCGCATGCCGGGCGTGGTTTCGGTGAACAGGGCAGGGCGCAGGTAAAAGCCCGGGGCGCCGTCGGCGTTCTTCTCCAGCGCTTCGCCGCCGTAGGCGAGCTTGGCGCCTTCCTGCTGGCCGATGCCGATGTATTCCAGGTCCTGCGCCAGCTGGCGGTCGTCCACCACGGGGCCGATGTCGGTGCCGGCCTTGCGGGCGTCGTCCACCTTCAGGGTCTTCATCTTTTCGACCATGGCGGCCACGAAGCGGTCATGGATGCCTTCGGTCACGATCACGCGGCTGCTGGCGGTGCAGCGCTGGCCGGTGGAGAAGAAGCCGCTGTTGATGGCCGCGCCCACGGCCACGTTCAGGTCCGCATCGTCCAGCACCACAAACGGGTTTTTACCGCCCATTTCGAGCTGCACCTTGGCACCGCGCGGCACGCAGGCTGCGGCCACACGCTGGCCGGTGCCCACCGAGCCGGTGAAGCTCACGCCCGCAATGCGCTCGTCTTCGAGCAGCACGGCGCCTACGTCCGAACCCCGGCCCATCACCAGGTTGAACACGCCCGCTGGCAAGCCCGCGCGGTGCAGGATGTCGGCCAAAGCCCAGGCGGAACCGGGCACCACTTCAGCAGGCTTGAACACCACGCAATTGCCGTAGGCCAGCGCGGGCGCGATTTTCCACGCGGGAATAGCGATGGGGAAGTTCCACGGCGTGATGATGCCGATGGTGCCCAGCGGCTCGCGCGTGATCTCGATGCCCACGCCAGGGCGCACCGAAGGCATCACCTCACCGCCGGGGCGCAGCGCCTCGCCAGCGAAGAACTTGAAGATGGCGGCCGCACGGCCCACTTCGCCAATCGCTTCGGGCAGGGTCTTGCCTTCCTCGCGGGCCAGCAGGTCGCCCAGCTCGGCCTTGCGGGCGATGATCTCGTTGCCCACGGCGTCCAGGATGTCGAAGCGCTGCTGGGGCGTGGAGAGGCTCCATGCCGGGAAGGCCGCGTGCGCGGCGGCCACGGCGTCCAGCGCCTGCTCGCGGCTGGCCACGGCGTAGTCGCCAATCACGTCGCGCGTGTCAGAGGGGTTGGTGTTCTGGTAGGTGCGGACGCCGTCGGTCCAGGCGCCGCCAATCAGGTTTGCATGCATGGCTGTGGTGGTGTGTGGTGGGTTGAAGAAATCAGAACAAAGCCCGTAGCGCGCCAAGGCGCACCCGGCGCGCAGGGTGGGGTGCCATGGCGCCAGCAACCCCAGTCAGTGCCTCAGTGCGTGGCGCATGCCGGGCAGGAGTGATTTTGTTGTATGTCATCGTACAACATAAATGGTCGAGAGCGCCTGCGGGTAACTACTCATGGGACCACTGCCTGTGCACCCGTCCCGCAGTGCGGGGTGGGCGCTAGGCTGGTGGCATCTGGGGTGTTGCCGCTGCGGGCCGTTCATGCTCAGCCGGCTTCTGCCTGCGCACGGCGCCGACGCTCGCGGCTGTTGGCCAGGTGGGTGCGCATGGCGGCGCGGGCGGCGTCCGGGTCCTGGCCCACGATGGCGTCGTAGATGCTTTCGTGTTCGCCATTGACGCGCCGCAGGTACTGCCTGCGCTCATCGTTGGCCGAATCCATGGCCGCCAAACGCGCGCGCGGGATGATCATGCTGCCCAGCGTGCCCATCAGCTCGGCGAAGTGGCTGTTCTGCGTGGCACGTGCGATTTCCAGGTGGAACTGGAAGTCCGCCGCCACCGCGTCGCGGCCTGCATCCACGGCGGCTGCCACGGCGTCCAGCGCCTCGCGCATGGCCTTCAGATTGGCCTCGGTGCGGCGCTGCGCGGCCAGCGCGGCGGCTTCAGTTTCCACTCCAATACGCAGCTCCAGGACGGCAATCACATCGCGCAGGGTGCTGAACTGGTCGGGCGTGATCTTGAAGCCAGGTGCCTGGCCCAGCCCCAGCACAAAGGTGCCGATGCCGTGCCGCGTTTCCACCAGACCCGAGGCCTGCAGCTTGGAGATCGCCTCGCGCACCACGGTGCGGCTGACGCTGAACTCGGCCATGATGGCCGCCTCGGTGGGCAGCTTGTCGCCCAGTGCCAGGCGGCCGTCCCGGATGCGGTCTCCGAGGGACTCCACCAGCTCCAGGGCCAGGGTGCGGGGCTTGCGGCGAAGGGTGGTGTCAATGGTCATTCTTGGTGTTATCCCTATGGGGCGCCGGGGGCAGAAGCAGTACATTGCATTTCGTTGTACGACAACTGATGACGTTCAACAAATGTGCTTCCACTGTACCAAGAACCTCTGCCTTTGTAACCGCCATGCCTTGCCACCCGACGCCTCTTCGCTTTCAACGCCTGCTGCTGACCGGAGCTGCCGGAGGCCTGGGCCAGGAGCTGCGCACCCGGCTGAAGGCCTACTGCACCACCTTGCGCCTGTCGGACATCGCGAACCTGGGCGATGAAGGTGCAGGAGAGGAACTGCGCCCCGCACGCCTTGAAGATGCCGGCGCTGTGCTCGGCCTGCTGGAGGGCGTCGATGCCGTGGTGCACCTCGGGGGCGTGTCCACCGAGCAGCCCTGGGAACCCATCCTGCAGGCCAACATCGTCGGCGTCTACAACTTGTATGAAGCGGCGCGCAAGCAAGGCGTTAAACGGGTGGTGTTTGCCAGCTCCAACCATGTGACGGGTTTTTATCGCCAGGACGAGGTGGTCGGCCTGCGCGACCCGGCGCGCCCCGATGGGCTCTACGGCGTCTCCAAGGCGTTTGGCGAGGACCTCTCGCGCTTTTACTTCGACCGCTACGGCATCGAAACCGTCTGCCTGCGCATTGGCTCTTCCTTCCCCGAGCCGCGCAACCGCCGCATGCTCGCTACCTGGATGAGCTACGACGACCTGGAGCGCCTGGTGGTCGCCAGCCTCACCGCGCCCGTGGTGGGCCACAGCATCATTTATGGCATGGGCGACAACACCACCACCTGGTGGGACAACACCCTGGCGCGTCACATCGGCTACCGGCCAGAGGACAGCTCCGAGCCCTTCCGCGCCAAGGTCGAAGTCGCCGATCCGCACCCCGACCTGACCGACCCCGCTGTGATCTACCAGGGCGGTCCGTTCGTGCACACCGGCCCTTTCGAATGACCCCCGGCGCCGGGATTCCCGTCCATTCCGCATCTCTCAAAAACCATTCCACCGGAGACAAACCATGACCTTTCGCCGATCCCTGCTGACTGCCTGCGCCGCCGCTGTGGCCGCGATGGCAATGCTTCCCGTTGCCGCCCGGGCCCAGTCCATGGTGCTGAAGGCGGCCGACGTGCACCCCGCTGGTTACCCCAACGTGGTGGCGGTGGAGAACATGGGCAAGAAGCTCGACGCGGCCACCAATGGCCGCCTGAAGATCCAGACCTTCCCCGGTGGCGTGCTGGGCGGCGAGAAGGAAATGATCGAGCAGACGCAGTTCGGCGCCATCAACATCCTGCGCACCTCGCTCGGCCCGGTGGGCACGGTGGTGCCTGAGGTGAACGTGTTCAACATGCCCTTCGTGTTCCGCAGCCAGGACCATATGCGTGCGGTGATCGACGGCGCGATTGGAGACGAGCTGCTGGCCAAGATCAGCGCATCGCCTGCCAAGCTGGTGGCCATTGGCTGGATGGATGGAGGCTCGCGCAGCCTGTACACCAAGAAGCCGGTGCGCAGCCCCGCCGACCTCAAGGGCCAGAAGGTGCGCATGATGGGCAACCCGCTGTTTGTGGACACCATGAACGCCATGGGGGGCAACGGCATCTCGATGGGTTATGGCGAAGTGTTCACTGCCCTGCAGACCGGCGTGGTGGATGGCGCTGAAAACAATGCGCCCAGCTTCTTCACCAGCAACCACTACAGCACGGGCGCCAAGTTCTACACGCAGACCAACCACCTGATCATTCCCGAACTGCTGGTGGTGTCGAAGGTCACATGGGACAAGCTCAGCAAGGACGACCAGGCCCTGCTCAAGAAGTTTGGCCGCGAGGCGCAGCTGGAGCAGCGCGCCCTGTGGGACAAGAGCGTGGAGGACTACACCGCCAAGCTCAAGGCAGCGGGCGTGGAGTTCATCAACGTGGACACCAAGGCTTTCTATGACGCCACGGCCCCCGTGCGCGCCAAGTACGGCGCCAACTATGCGGACCTGATGAAGCGCATCGAAGCGGTGAAGTAAGCACCGCTCCAGTCTTGCGCAGGCAAAGCTTCTGGTGGGCGTCTGCGTCTTTTTCTTTGTCCCCTGGAACTCTCCTGGACCCACTTGTATGGACCACCCCTTCTTGCGCTGGATGGACCGCCTGTACCTGGCCACCATCTGGGCCGCCGGCACGGCCATCTTCTTCATGTCGCTGATCATCCCGTGGGGCGTGTTCAGCCGCTACGTGATGGGCACTGGGTCGCAGTGGCCCGAACCCATTGCCATCCTGCTGATGATGGTGTTCACCTTCATCGGCGCTGCGGCGGCCTACCGTGCGGGCGGCCACATTGCCGTCAACATGCTCACCGAAAAATTGCCCGCCCCGCTGCAGCGGCTGCTGGCGGTGTTGGTGGATGTGCTGATGTTGGTCATCTGCGGTTTTGTGGCCTGGTACGGCACCAACCTGTGCATCGAGACCTGGGGACAGGGCATTGCCGAGCTGCCCTGGTTGCCTGTGGGCGCCACCTATGCATCGCTGCCCATCGGCGCGGCCGTCACGCTGCTGTTCGTGCTGGAGAAGATGGTCTTCGGGCCACAGAACCACCGGCGCATCGTGCGTTTTGAAGAACTGACGGAAGGCGCCTGATCATGGATACCTTGGTACTGCTGGGCACCTTCTTTGTGCTCATGATGATCGGCGTGCCGATTGCGTATTCGCTGGGCCTGTCTGCGCTGGCGGGCGCGCTGTGGATCGATCTGCCACTGGACGCGGTCATGATCCAGGTGGCTTCGGGCGTCAACAAGTTCTCGCTGCTGGCCATTCCGTTCTTCGTGCTGGCTGGCGCGATCATGGCCGAGGGCGGCATGGCGCGGCGCCTGGTGGCGTTTGCGGGCGTGCTGGTGGGCTTTATCCGAGGCGGGCTGTCGCTGGTCAACATCCTGGCGTCCACGTTTTTTGGCGCCATCTCGGGCTCGTCGGTGGCTGACACGGCCTCGATTGGCTCGGTGTTGATTCCCGAGATGGAAAAGAAAGGCTACCCGCGCCCGTTCGCCACGGCCGTCACGGTCAGCGGTTCGGTGCAGGCCATCCTGATCCCGCCCAGCCACAACGCCGTGCTGTATTCGCTGGCGGCAGGGGGCACGGTGTCGATTGCCGCGCTGTTCATGGCCGGCGTGCTGCCGGGGCTGCTCATGGGGCTCACGCTCGCGGCGTTGTGCCTGTTCACCGCGCACCGGGAAGGCTACCCCAAGGGCGAGGTGATCCCGCTCAAGCAGGCGCTCAAGATCTGTGTGGAGGCGCTGTGGGGCCTGATGACCATGGTCATCATCCTGGGCGGCATCCTGTCGGGCGTGTTCACGGCCAACGAGTCGGCGTCGATTGCGGTGGTGTGGGCGTTCTTCGTGACCATGTTCATCTACCGCGACTACAAGTGGCGCGACCTGCCCAAGCTGGTGCACCGCACCGTGAAGACCGTCACGGTGGTGATGATCCTCATCGGCTTTGCGGCGGCCTTTGGCTACCTCATGACGATGATGATGATCCCCATGAAGGTCACAGCCTTCCTCACCAGCCTGTCGGACAACAAGTACGTCATCCTCGCCATGATCAACATCATGCTGCTGCTGCTGGGCTGCCTGATGGACATGTCCCCGCTCATCCTTATCCTCACGCCCATCCTGTTGCCGGTGGTCAAGATGCTGGGTGTGGACCCGGTGCACTTCGGCATGATCATGATGGTCAACCTGGGCATTGGCCTCATCACGCCGCCCGTGGGCACGGTGCTCTTTACCGGGGCTGCCGTAGCCAAGCTGCCGCTGGGCATCGTGACCCGGGCCATGATGCCGTTCTTTGTGGCGCTGTTTGTGGTGTTGCTGATGGTGACCTACGTGCCCGCGATTTCGCTGTGGCTGCCCCGCGCGATGGGACTGTGAGCGGGCATGGACAACGACACCCTGGTATTTGTCTCCTGCGCGGACAGCGGCGAACTGCACGTACTGCATCTGTCCTCCGAAACGGGGCTGCTGCGCACTGAGCAGGTCCTGGCGCTAGGCGGCCAGCTCATGCCCATGGCGCTCAGCCCGGACGGCAAGCGCCTGTATGTGGCGCGCCGTAGCGATCCGCTGGCCGTGGTCACCCTGGCGGTGGATGCGCGCGCGGGCCGGGCTGAGGTGTTGGGCGAGGCTGCGTTGCCCGCCAGCATGGCCCATGTGGCGACCGATGGCACGGGGCGCTGGCTGCTGAGTGCTTCCTACGGCGCAGACCTGGTCGCAGTGCAGGCCATCGCTGCCGACGGGGTGGTCGCTGCGGGACGTGGTGCCACCACATACGCCACCGGTCGCCACGCCCACAGTGCGCTGGCCAGCCCCGGCAACCGCTTCGTGCTGGCCGCCTCACTGGGGGGCGGGCAATTGCACCGTTACCGATTCGACGCCGCCACGGGCGCGCTGCAACCCACCGACCCTGCCGTGTTCGCCCTGCCAGCAGGCACAGGTCCTCGGCACCTGCGCTTCAACGCGCGGGGCGACCGCATCTACCTGCTGGGGGAGCTGGATGCCTGCGTGCATGTGCTGGGCTGGGACGAAGCCAGCGGCGGCCTGGAGCTGCTGCAAAGCCTGCCCACATTGCCACCGGGCTCCACAGGCCCGGCCTGGGGCGCAGACCTGCACCTGAGCGCTGATGGCCACTGGCTGTACACCAGCGAACGCAACAGCCACACCCTGGCCGGGTTTGCCGTCGATGCGGTCACCGGCCGGCTGGCCCCCATCGACTACTGGTCTACGCAACTGCAGCCACGGGGCTTTGTCATCACTCCGGACGGGCGCCACCTGATTGCCGCAGGCCAGATCAGCCACCGCGTGGGTGTGCACTTGATCGCGCCTGGCAGCGGGGCCCTGACCCAGGTGGCCGAGCACGATGTGGGGCTCAACCCGAACTGGATCACCGTGCTGCCCATGCAGCCTGATGCCTGATGAGATTGCATAAATTGACGAGACCGCGCCACCGATGAACCGACCCGCCCTCACCATCCGCATGCACCCGGATGACAACGTCGCCATCGTCGCCAACGACGGGGGCCTGCCTGCCGGCACGGTGCTGCCGCCCGGCGTGCCAGGCGCAGGCATCACATTGCGTGACAAGGTGCCGCAGGGCCACAAGGTAGCGTTGTCGGACATGGCCGAAGGGGACGTGGTGCGCCGCTACAACGTGCCCATCGGCTATGCGCTCAAGGCCATCCCGGCGGGAAGCTGGGTGCACGAGCGCCTGCTGCAGATGCCCTCGGCCCGCGCGCTCGAAGGCCTGCCCATGGCCACGGTGAAGCCGCCGGTGCTGGAGCCGCTCACAGGCTACACCTTCGAGGGCTACCGCAACGCCGATGGCTCGGTGGGCACACGCAACATCCTGGCCATCACCACCACCGTGCAGTGCGTGGCGGGTGTGGTGGCCAACGCGGTGCGCCGCATCAAGGACGAACTGCTGCCGTTGTATCCGCAGGTTGACGACGTGATCGGCCTCGAACACACCTACGGCTGTGGCGTGGCGATTGATGCGCCGGACGCCATCATCCCCATCCGCACGCTGCGCAACATCAGCCTCAACCCCAATTTCGGTGGCGAGGTCATGGTGGTCAGCCTGGGTTGCGAAAAGCTGCAGCCTGACCGCCTCCTACCCGCGGGCAGCTTCCCCATCGCCGACGAGCGCGATGCAGCCCTGGGGCCCGAGACGGTGTGCCTGCAGGCCGACGAGCATGTGGGCTTCATGTCCATGCTCGACCACATCGTGCAGAGCGCGCGTCCGCACCTCGAACGCCTCAACGCCCGCCGCCGCGAGACCATCCGGGCCAGCGAGCTGGTGCTGGGCGTGCAGTGCGGCGGCAGCGATGCGTTCTCGGGCGTCACCGCCAACCCGGCCGTGGGCTTTTGCGCAGACCTGCTGGTGCGCGCGGGTGC
Organism: Acidovorax sp. GW101-3H11; assembly: GCF_001633105.1. Classification (GTDB taxonomy): domain Bacteria; phylum Pseudomonadota; class Gammaproteobacteria; order Burkholderiales; family Burkholderiaceae_C; genus Acidovorax. Next base: position 177,729 of record NZ_LUKZ01000001.1, on the reverse strand, counting down.
CACGGTGATGTTCAGCGAGAACACCGAGGTGCGCGACGCCGTGGAGCAGCTCACCAGCCGCGCTGCCACGCCCGAAGTGGCCGAATCCATCGTGCGCGAACTGGGCTGGTACGACCGCTACCTGGACCGTGGCCGCGTAGACCGCGCCGCCAACACCACGCCCGGCAACAAGGCGGGCGGGCTGTCGAACATCGCCGAGAAGGCCATGGGCTCCATCATCAAGAGCGGCACCGCGCCCATCTCGCACGTGCTGGCCCCCGGCGAAAAGCTGCGCCGCGACCAGCGTGGCCTGGTGTACGCCGCCACCCCCGCGAGCGACTTCATCTGCGGTACGCTGCAACTGGCCGCAGGCATGAACCTGCACGTGTTCACCACCGGCCGGGGCACGCCCTACGGCCTGGCCGAATGCCCGGTGGTCAAGGTGGCCACGCGCACTGACCTGGCGCGCCGCTGGCATGACCTGATGGACATCAACGCGGGCAAGATAGCGGATGGCGAAGCCTCCATCGAGGAGCTGGGCTGGGAGATGTTCCACCTGCTGCTCGATGTGGCCAGTGGCCGCAAGAAGACCTGGGCGGAGCAGTGGAAGCTGCACAACGCCTTGGTGCTGTTCAATCCGGCGCCGGTGACCTGATAGGGGCCTTGATCGGAACTCCCGCCCATCCAGCCAACCGTTCGGGCTGAGCCTGTCGAAGCCTTGCGCGGCGCTTCGACAGGCTCAGCGTGAACGGTTGGGGTTTTGGGGATGCAGATCGGTACGAGACTGTCTTCCCCAACCTCAGCCCTACAGCCCGTCGTTGCACGGGCTTTTTCACTTGAGAAAGACGAATCCCATGGGTCACACCCGATTTTCCGACCGCAAGGTCGTGGTGGCGCTGGCGCTGCTGTGCTGCCTGCTCTGGGGCAGCTCCTACCCCGCCATCAAGACCGGCTACGCCTGGTTCGGCATTGCCCGCACCGACATCCCCTCGCAGCTGGTGTTCGCGGGCTGGCGTTTCCTGGGGGCGGGGCTCATCCTGCTGGCCTGGGCGCTGAGCCAGCGCAAGGCCGTCGTGAACCTGGGTGCGGGCAGCGCGCGCCAGCTGGTGGTGCTGGGGCTGTCGCAGACTACGCTGCAGTACGTGTTCTTCTACGTGGGGCTGGCCTATACCACGGGGGTCAAGGGTTCCATCATGAACGCCACCGGCACCTTCTTCAGCGTGCTGCTGGCCCACTGGGTCTATCACAACGACCGCCTGAGCCACGCCAAGCTGTGGGGCTGCCTGGTGGGCTTTGCGGGCGTGATGGTGGTGAACCTGGGGCGCGGTACGCTGGACATGGACTTCACGCTGTTGGGCGAGGGCTTTGTGGTGATTGCTGCCTTGGTGCTGGCCGCTGCCAGCATCTACGGCAAACAGGTGTCACAGCGCATGGACTCGGTGGTGATGACAGGCTGGCAGCTGGGTCTGGGTGGCGCGGCGCTGCTGGCAATCGGCTGGGCGCTGGGTGGTTCGCTCACGGGCTTCACCTGGGCCTCGGCCGCGCTGCTGGTGTACCTGGCGCTGCTGTCGTCGGCCGCGTTCTCGCTGTGGAGCATTTTGCTCAAGCACAACCGCGTGAGCCAGGTCACGGTGTTCAACTTCACGGTGCCGATCTTCGGCGCGGCACTGTCAGCGCTGTTCCTGGGCGAAGCGCTGGTGGAGTGGAAGAACCTGCTGGCCCTGGTGCTGGTGTGCGGGGGCATCTGGCTGGTCACGCGCGACGCAGCCAGCTTCACGAAATAGACTCGGTGCATGGCTTACACACTCTCCCGCGAGGCATTCCAGCGCGACCTGCATGGCCAGCGCACCGATTTGTTTACCCTGCACGGCGCGGGCGGCCTGCAGGTGGCCGTGAGCAACTATGGTGCCCGCCTGGTGCAGGTGGCGGTGCCCAACGGGCAGGGCGCCCTGGCCGATGTGGCGCTGGGCTATGACAGCCTGCAGGGCTACCTGGACGGCCAGCTCTCCATGGGTGCACTCATTGGCCGTTGGGCCGGGCGGCTGCGTGCGGGCACGCTCACCCTGCCCGATGGCTCGCACCTGCAGCTGCCCACCAACAGCGGCCCACACCACCACCACGGCGGGCCGCGTGGCAGCCGCTTCCAGGTGTTTGCGGTGGATGAGGTGCAGGCCGATGCGCTCACTCTGAGCCACACCTTTCGCACCGAAGACGATGGCGTACCGGGCGATGTGCATGTGCAGCTGCACCTGCAGGTCACGGCCGACAACGCGCTGCACATCGCCTGGACGGCTATGGCGCTGCGCGCGCCCACGGTGCTCAACCTCACGGGGCATGCGTTCTTCAACCTGGCAGGCCAGGGCAGCACCCATGGCCACAGCTTGCAGGTACCCGCAAGCCGCTATGTGCCACTGGCCGCCGATGTGTGCCCCACAGGTGCGCTGGCAGGTGTGCCGGGCACGCTGTTCGACTTCCGCCAGGCCCGCCGTGTGGAAGAGGCCATCGCAAAGCCCCATGAGCAACTGGCCTTGGCCGGTGGGCTGGACCATTACCTGGTGCTGGATGAACCGGGCGCATTCCATGCCGCCCCGGCTGCATCCACCACCCCACCCGGCCTGCGCCTGGCCGCGCTGCTCAGCGAGCCGGTGAGTGGCCGCGCCATGGAGGTCTGGAGCACTGCGCCCGGTGTGCAGGTGTACGCAGGCCATGGCCTCAAGGCCGATCCTGCGCGGGACCGGGGGCGTGGGGCAGGGCTGGGTGGCTGGCTCTGGCAGCCGGGCGACGGCATCTGCCTGGAGCCCATGGAGTACCCCGATGCGCCCAACCACCGCGCCTTTCCGGTGCGGTGGCTCGCACCCGGCGAGGAGGTGCAGGGGGCCATTGTGTACCGGTTCTTGAGCCTGTAGCGCATCGGCTGCAGGGGGTGCCGGTTTGGGGTGTGGCGCGCTACCATGCGCGCTGGCTTTCAAACGAGAGGTGGCCCATGGACACACGCTACACCCCCAGCACCGGCTGGAAAGAAGTGGTGGCTCCCGACGAAGCGCAGCGCTTTGCCGGGTATGCGCGCCAGTTTGCCGAATTGCAGGCACGCAAGTCGCAAAAATACGGCAAGGGGCGGGGTCTGCACCGCAAGCAGCTCACAGCTGCCTGGGGCCAGCTGGAGGTGCTGGGCGATCTGCCCGCGTTTGCGGCCCAGGGGCTGTTTGCGCAGCCCGGGTCGTACGAAGTGCGGGTGCGGCTGAGCAATGGCGGCATGGACACCACCTCCGACCGCAAGCCGGACATCCGGGGCTTTGCCTTCAGCGTGCTGGGGGTGCAGGGCGATTCCGCCCTGGGCAACGGACCCGCCAAAAGCCAGGACTTCCTGCTCATCAACCAGGAGAAGTTTGCCTTCCCCCAAAGTGGCGAGTTCGTGGACTTTGTGGTGGCGGCATCGCATGGGGGTGGCGCGCTGATCAAGTTTCTGGTGCAGCGCCACGGGCTGCTGGGGGCCGCCAGGCAGATCGCCAAGACGGTCAAGACCTTTGGGCGGCCCTTTGGCGGATTTGCCGCGCATGCCGTGCACAGCGCCGCGCCCATTGCGTGCGGGCCGTATGCGGTGCGTGTGCGCCTGGTGCCCCATGTCTCCAACGGCGCGCCGGTCACCCAGGTGCAGGACGACTGGAACGCCGAGTTTTCCGCCCGCCTGCGCCAGCAGGACCTGGTGTGGGACCTGCAGCTGCAGCCCTTTGTGGACGAAGCCAGCACCCCCATTGAAGACGCCAGCGTGGACTGGCCCACGCCCTACACCACCGTGGCCCGGCTGACCTTGCCCCGCCAAGACCCTGCAGCCGACCCCACATTGGCCGCGCAGGTCGAGGCTGCCGTGTTCGACCCCTGGCAGGCCCTGGCGGCGCACCGCCCGCTGGGCGACGTGATGCGCGCGCGCAAGGTGGTCTACTTCGAGAGCCAGAAGGGGCGCGGGGCGGCGTAGCCTGCGGCCGTCACGGCCTTCTCCCGGTCTTGCGTGGTGCCTCCCGGTGTCTCCTGGCGGCGCCTAAGTTTCGTCTAAGCGTGCGTGCCCACACTGCCTTCCATCGCAACTCCGATGGAAAAGGTATACCACCATGAACACGACCACGCTGACCTCCACCCCCCGCCGCCTCATTCTGGCCCTGGTGGCCGCCGGTGCCGTGGGCGCCATGGGCGCGGGCCTCATCACCGGGCACCAGGCCCGCGCCTTGACGCAGCCCCCCGCCATCGTGGCGCAGACCCCGGCCGCCCCTGGCGGCGCGCTGCCCAGCTTTGCGCAGATCACCGCGCAGAATGGCCCGGCGGTGGTCAACATCAGCGTGACGGGCAGCACCAAGACCGCGATGGCCGATGACGACGGCGAAGACGAAGGCCAGCCCACCGCGCGCCAGGGCCGGGGCCCGCAGATGGACCCGAACGATCCGTTCTACCAATTCTTCCGCCAGTTCGGCTTTCCGGGCGGCGCGGGCCCCCAGGCACAGCCCAACGTGCCCACGCACGGCCAGGGCTCCGGCTTCATCGTCAGCCCCGACGGCCTGGTGTTGACCAACGCCCATGTGGTCAAGGGCGCGAGCGATGTCACCGTCAAGCTCACCGACCGGCGCGAGTTCCGCGCCAAGGTGCTGGGCGCCGACCCCAAGACCGACGTGGCCGTGCTCAAGATCGACGCCAAAGATCTGCCCATGGTGCGCCTGGGCAGCACCCGTGACCTGCAGGTGGGCGAATGGGTGCTGGCCATCGGCTCGCCCTTTGGCTTTGAAAACAGCGTGACGGCCGGTGTGGTCAGCGCCAAGGGCCGCTCGCTGCCCGACGACAGCCTGGTGCCCTTCATCCAGACCGACGTGGCGGTGAACCCCGGCAACTCCGGCGGCCCGCTGTTCAATGCGCGCGGCGAGGTGGTGGGCATCAACTCGCAGATCTACAGCCGCTCGGGCGGCTACCAGGGGCTGTCCTTCTCCATCCCCATCGAACTGGCCGCCAAGATCAAGGACCAGATCGTCGCCACCGGCAAGGTGCGCCATGCGCAACTGGGCGTGGCGGTGCAAGAGGTGAACCAGGCGTTTGCCGAGTCGTTCAACCTCGACAAGCCCGAAGGCGCGCTGGTGGCCAGTGTCAGCAAGGGCAGCCCCGCAGAGAAGGCGGGCCTGCAGGCGGGTGACGTGATCCGCCAGGTGGACGGCCAGCCCATCGTGGCCTCGGGCGACCTGCCCGCCTGGGTGGGCCAGGCCCAGCCCGGGCAGCAGGCCAAGCTGTCGGTGTGGCGCCAGGGCAAGCCCGTGGAGCTGACCGCCACCCTGGGCGACGCCAGCGACAAGGCGATCAAGCAGGCGCGCAACGACGATGCCGTGGGCAAGGGCCAGCTGGGCCTGTCGCTGCGCCCGCTGGAGCGCGAGGAGCGCCAGGAGGTGGGTGTGAGCGAGGGCCTGGTGATTGAGCAGGCGCGTGGCCCCGCTGCGGCCGCCGGTGTGCAGCCGGGCGACGTGCTGCTGGCCATCAACGGCGCACCCGCCAAGAACATCGAGCAGGTGCGCGCGGCCATGGCCAAGGCAGGCAAGTCGGTGGCGCTGCTCATCGCGCGCGACGGCAACAAGATTTTTGTGCCGGTGCGCCTGGGGTAATCCTTGCGCGCGCTGTCAGAACCGAACCGTGGCGCTCAGGTTGAAGGTGCGCGGATCGCCCGCCTTCACGTAGTTGGCGTACTGGTAAAGCCAGTATTTTTTGTCCGCCGCGTTGTTAATCGACGCGCGCCAGGTGGTGGCATAGCCGCCCATCAGTGTGTCGTAGGTGGCGCCCAGGTTCAGCAGCGTGAAGGCCGGCGTGCTCAGTTCGCCCGAGGGGCGCAGCGGTGTGTTGCCCGTGTGCTTGATGCCCGCCGTGAGTTGCAGCCCAGGCACCTGTGCCACCCGGTAGGCCAGCTGGGCCGTGGCCACGGTCTTGGGTGCGCCCACCACGCGGTTGCCGGTGTGGGCGTTGCCCTGTCCGTACTCGCTGTCCAGCAGCATCAAGCTGCCGCCCAGGCGCCACTGGGCGCCCAGGCGTGCCGTGGCGCCCAGTTCCAGACCCTGGAAGGTGGACTGCCCGTCCTGCACCACGGTGCTCGCGCCGCCGTTCACCGCCACGTACTCGGCCTTTTTCTCGATGCGGAACAGCGCCGCCGTGCCTGCCCAGCTGGCCTGTTCGGTCTTGATGCCCACCTCATACTGGCGGCTCTTGAGCGGGTCCAGCAGCGCGCCGTAGTTGGTGTAGGCCGGGTTGCCCACCGAGGTGCCCGGCTGCAGGGCCTCGACGAAACTGGCATAGGCCATGGTCTGAGGCGTGAGGTGGTGCATCAGCGCCAGCGACGGCGTGATTACGCCCGACTTGCTGTAGCGCGATGTCTCTGCACCACCGGTGGCAAACCCGCGCTGCGTGTAGTGGGTGTAGCGCAGGCCTGCCAGAACAGACCACTGGGGAGACAGCGCAATGGTGTCGCTCACAAACACGGCCTTTTGCGTGACCTCCGCCGCGCGGTACAGCCCCAGGCTCGCCAGATCGCCTTGGCTGATGTAGCCCAGGGTGTTCTGGCTGCCCAGGTTGCCGGTGCCCACGGTGCCGTAGAACCCGTTGGCAGAGTAGTCGTTGGCTTGCTCCTGCCATGCGGCGCCGGCAACGATCTGGTGCTGCAACGCGCCGGTGACAAGGCGCCCCTGCAGCACTGCGTCGAGGTGCCTGAACTGGTAGGACTCCCCATAGTCCGAGCGGTCGTTGCGGTAATTGCCTGCGGCGTCCAGCAGGTCCAGCACCGTCTCATTGCGCCGCGTGCGCGTGCCGCTGTAGCTGTAGCTGTAGCTGCTGCGCAGTTGCCAGTCGGGTGCGATCTGGTACTTCAGGCCCGTGGAGACATATTGGAACGTGTTGTCTGCAAAGTTGCCCGGCCCCACCAGACGGCCATTGTCATTGGCGATGGGCGAAGGCAGCCGCGTGCCTGCCAGGGATGCGGTGGTGATGGTGGGCTCGGCATCGCGCGAGAGGCGATCCTGGTAGAGCGACTGGAACTCCCAGCTCAGGTCGCGCGTGAGCCGGGCATCCAGCGCCAGCGATACCGCGTTGCGCCGCAAATGCCCGTCGTTGAAGGTGTTGCCTTGCTCATGTGTTGCGTTCAGGCGGTAGCCCCAGCGGCCCTCCTCACCTGCACGTCCGCCCAGGTCTGCGTGCGCGCGCCACAGGCTTTTCGAGTTTATGCCCAGGCCCACGCTGCGCTCGGCCGCCGCCGCGCTCGCGGGCGGCTTCTTGGTCACATAGTTCACCAGGCCGCCGGGGCTGCCGAAGCCATACATGAAGCCTGTGGCGCCCTTGAGCAACTCCACCTGTTCCATGTGTTCGTAGGGCAGCGTGGTCACGTAGCTGATGAAGGGGCGCCCATCGATGCGGTAGGCGTTCTGCCAGTCCAGATCCAGCCCGCGCACCGTGAGGTAGCTGGCCCAGGCACCCACGCTGGCACTGTTGTCCGACACCGATGCCTCGGTAAAGAACAGATCCCCCAGCTTGTTGGGCGCTGTCTGTTCAATCGTTTCGGCCGTGACCACGCGGCTCGAGTAGGGCGTCTCCAGCGCACTGCGCTCCCCCAGTGCACCTCCGCTGACTGGACGGCGAAGCTGCAGGTCGGCCGCATCCTCCAGCGCGGTGGCACGCACCGTCACGTCGGCCAGCTGGGCCGAGGTGGCGGCTGCATCACCTGTGCCCTGAGCCTGCGCCGCCGCACAGGCCAGCAGGCACGCCAGGCCCAGCGCGGTCGGCGCAAAGGTGCAAGAAGGGGCGGCGGGGCTGCGCAAGGCGGTTCGGCGGTATGTCATTTTCAAATGAGAATGAAAATAATTATTATTACAGAATTGGATCAAAGCGCCGCGCTTGGCAGCCGCTATCCTCGCGCCATGCTCTCTTCTTTCCTCGTAGATCGCCGCCATGCGCCTGTTGCTGGTTGAAGACGACCCCATGATCGGCGAAGCCGTGCAAGACCTGCTGCGCGCCGAACACTACGCCGTGGATTGGGCGCGCGATGGCGATGCCGCCGACACGGCCTTGCGCACCCAGCCCTACGACCTCGTGCTGCTCGACCTGGGCCTGCCCAAACGCGATGGCCTGGCCGTGCTGCGCGACCTGCGCACCCGCAAGGACCGCACTCCTGTGCTGGTGGCCACCGCGCGCGACGCCGTGGCCCAGCGCATCGAGGGGCTGGATGCCGGGGCGGACGACTACGTGCTCAAGCCCTATGACCTGGACGAGCTGCTGGCCCGCATCCGCGCCCTGCTGCGCCGTGCTGCCGGGCGCGCCGAGCCGGTGTACGAACACCAGGGCGTGAGCATCAACCCCGCCACGCGCGAGGTGACGGTGCGCGGCACGCCCGTGGTGCTGTCTGGGCGCGAATGGGCCGTGCTGGAGCCGCTCATCGCCCGCCCCGGCATGGTGCTGTCGCGCCAGCAGCTCGAAGACAAGCTCTACGGCTGGGGCGATGAGGTGAGCAGCAATGCGGTGGAGGTGTACGTCCACGGCCTGCGCAAGAAGCTGGGGCCCGAGCTGGTGCTGAATGTGCGCGGCGTCGGTCATCTCGTACCCAAAATGTGATGGACAAGCTCTCTCACGCCTTGCGGGGCCTGCTCCCTCGCTCCTTGCGCATGCGGCTGCTGGTGTTTTTGCTGGCCGCCATCGTGCTGGCCGGGGCGGTGCAGGGCGTGCTGGCCTACCGCAGCGCGCTGGACGAGGCCGATGCGCTGTTCGACTACCACATGCAGCAGACCGCGCTGGCCCTGCGCTCGGGCCTGCCGGTGGACGCCCAAGGCCTGGGCCCGGGGCTGGACCCGGAGGACGAGAACCACGAATTCATCGTGCAGGTGTGGACCAATGAGGGGCTGCGCATTTTTGAATCCGCTGTGGGCGCGGCCCTGCCACAGATTGCGGTGCTGGGCTTCACCAACGTGCAGGCACGCGGCGGCACCTACCGCGTGTTCTCGATGCAGACGCGCTCGCAGGTCATCCAGGTGGCGCAGAACATGGCCGTGCGGCAGGGCATGGCTCGCAGCCTGGCGCTGCGCACGCTGGCGCCGCTGGCCTTCATGGCGCCGCTCTTGGTGCTGGCCGTGTGGTGGGGCGTGAGCCGCTCGCTGGCCCCGGTGGAGCGCGTGCGCCGCCAGCTCGCCCAGCGGCAGGCCGACGACCTCTCGCCCGTGAGCGACGCGCAACTGCCCGACGAGGTGCAGCCCCTGGTGAGCGAACTCAACCTGCTGTTCGAACGCGTGCAACGGGCTTTCGAAGCACAGGAACATTTTGTGGCCGACGCCGCACACGAGCTGCGCTCGCCCCTGGCCGCGCTGCGCCTGCAGCTGCAGGGCCTGCAGCGCGCGGGCGACGATGCCGCGCGCGCCCAGGCCATCGAACGCCTGTCGGCCGGCATCGACCGCGCCACACGCCTGGTCGAGCAGTTGCTGACGCTGGCACGGCAGGAAGCCAGCTCCACGGCATCCGAGCCCGTGGACCTGCGCACCGTCGCCCAGCTGGCCCTGGCAGATGTGGCGCCCGCCGCCCAGGCACGGGGCATGGACGTGGGCCTGCTCGACTCCGACGCGATCACCGTACCGGGCAACGCCGAGGCGTTGCGCATGCTGGTGCGCAACCTGCTCGACAACGCCATCAAATACACCCCGCCCGGCGGCCAGGTGGATGTGCAAGTGAGCACCGACCACGGCCGCGCCCTCCTCACGGTGGAAGACAGCGGCCCCGGCATCGCCCCCGAGCACCGCGAGCGCGTGATGCAGCGTTTTGTGCGCGAAACCGCCGAAGGCGCCCCCGGTAGCGGCCTGGGCCTGGCCATCGTGCAAGCCATTGCGCAGCGGCATGGTGCGGTGGTGGCGCTGGACAGCTCTCCGCACCTTGGCGGGCTGCGGGTGACACTGCGGTTTAGCTGATGGTATGGGGTTATTTGCTATATATTTGATAGCTATTAGCGCTTGATGGTCGCGCGGAGAAGGCCAAAAAAGCCATAAATTTCAGCGAAAGAAGGGCATGGATGGGCCCAGCGTCGCCTGCGCGCCAGACTGCGGGCCGCCCGGTCTGCACAATGCCACCGGCACCCGGCCCACTTTCCAAGGATTCTTAGAGCCTGTTCAAGGTCTTTTTGGAGATCGCATTGGAGGGCCATCGTGATGAAGTGGATGCTTCGGATGCGCCGCATGGGCTCGTGCCCATGCAAGCAGCCGGGGCGTTCAATCGCCCGATTTCACTCCAACCCTTCGGGCAAGGGACTTGTGTGACTCCAAAAAGACTTTGAATAGGCTCTTAACCATGCACTTCATCGTTCTCGGCGCAGGCGCCATCGGTTGTTATGTGGGTGGCCGCCTGGCGGCGCAAGGCCAGGCCGTCACGTTGGTAGGCCGCGCCCACGCACTGCAGCCCATCGCGGCGCAGGGCCTGCGCGTGACCGACCTGGACGGCTTTGACCACACGGTGCCCGCTGGTGCCTCGGCGCTGCGGCTGGCGGCCACCCTGGCCGAGGTGACGCCGGGTGCGGACAGCATCGTCCTGCTGTGCGTCAAAAGCGGCGCCACCGAATCCGCCGCGCGCGAACTGGCTGCGGCCTGTGCGCCCGGCACCCCCGTCATCTCATTGCAGAACGGCGTGGACAACGTGGCCCGCGCCCAGGCGCTGGCGTCGGGCCTGAATGTGCTGGCGGGCATGGTGCCCTACAACGTGGTGCTGCGCGGCGCGCAGGTGCACCGTGCCACCGCTGGCTATCTGCAACTGCAGCGCGATGCGGCCACCGAGCGCGTCGCACCGGTCTTTGCCGCCGCAGGCCTGGCCATCGTGCTGCCGCCCGACATCCGTGCCGTGCAATGGGGCAAGCTGCTGCTCAACCTCAACAACCCGGTCAACGCACTGTCCAACCTGCCCCTGCGCCAGGAGCTGCTCGACCGCGACTGCCGCCGCGTGTTCGCCGCCCTGCAATCCGAAGCGCTGGGCGTGATGGCACGTGCAGGCATCACGCCCGCAAAGGTCACGGCCGTGTCGCCCACCATGCTGCCCTCTGTACTGCGCCTGCCCAACTGGCTGTTCACCCGCCTGGCCAAACGCATGCTGCAGATCGACGCCACCGCCCGCTCATCCATGTGGGACGACCTGGAAGCCGGGCGGGTGACGGAGATTGATGCGCTGTGCGGTGCGGTGGTGCGGCTGGCGGCGCAGCAGGGCATGGCGGCGCCGCTGAATGCGCGCATGTGCGAGCTGCTGGGTGGGCCGAGGCTGCGGCTTGGCGGGGCAGAGATGCGGCGGATGCTGGGGGTGTAGTCAGATGCCGGGGCCGGTGTCCAGCGGCACCCGCAGCCCCGTCTTCATGCATTCCAGCGCCACCGAGGTCCGAAACCAGCGCACGTTGTCGTCGCCTTCAAACAGGCGCCGCGTCAGCGCCTGGTAGTCGGTCATCGAGGCCACCGTCACCACCAGCAGGTAGTCCGCCTCGCCTGTCACGCTGTAGCACTGCTGCACGGCCGCTTCGGCGGCGATGCGCGCGCGCAGCGGGGCGGTGCGGTCAGGGCGTTCGTTCTCCAGGTGCACCTCCACGATGATGGTCAGGGGCTTGCCGACCTTTTCCGGGTCGAGCACGGCCACGTTGGCGCGGATCACGCCGGTGTTCTGCAGCCGCTGGATGCGCCGCTGCACGGCCGGGGCCGAGAGGTTCACGGCCTGGGCGATCACGCGCTGGGGCGTGGTGTTGTCGGACTGCAGGATGTCCAGGATGGCGAGGTCGAAGCGGTCGAGTACGGCGGGTGCGGTCATGCGAAACCTCGTGCGGGGCGAGAACGGGCGAGTGAAAGTTGCGTTTGACCCCTCAAATCAGAGTCAAAAACACGGCGTGAGCGAACTATATTTTTGCGCATGCCAGTTTCTTTCTCTACCTCTGCGGTGTTCCACCGTTTTCTCCCCTTTCTTGCCGTGCTTGGCTCTGTGACGGCGCTGGGCATTGGCACATCCTGGGCCAAACACTGGCTGTTTCCGGCCGTAGGGGCGCAGGGCACCACGGCGCTGCGGGTGGGGTTCTCGGCGCTGGTGGTGCTGTTGCTGTGGCGGCCCTGGCGCTGGCACCTGAGCCGGGCCGATGCGAAGTCGGTGGTGTTGTACGGCGCAGCCCTGGGCGGCATGAACCTGATGTTCTACATGTCGCTGCGCACGCTGCCGTTCGGCCTGGCCGTGGCCATCGAGTTTGCGGGGCCGCTGGCCGTGGCCATCTGGTCGTCGCGCCGCGCAGTGGATTTTGTCTGGGTGCTGCTGGCCATCGCGGGGCTGGGGCTGCTGCTGCCATTGGGGCTCAACGGCAGCATGCTGGACCCGGTGGGCGTGGCCTACGCGCTGGGCGCGGCGGTGTTCTGGGCGCTGTACATCGTGTTTGGCAAACGCGCGGGGCATTTGCACGCGGGGCATTCGGTGTCGCTGGGCCTGTTGGTGGCAGCGCTGGTGGTGGTGCCAGTGGGCGTGGCGCATGCGGGCGCGGCGCTGCTCTCGCCCAGCCTGTTGCTGATCGGCGTGGCGGTGGCAGCGGTGTCGAGCGCAGTGCCCATATCGCTGGAGATGATGGCCCTGAAGCGCCTGCCCAAGGAGGCCTTCGGCATCATGATCAGCATGGAACCCGCCGTGGCCGCGCTGGTCGCCATGGCCTTGCTGAGCGAGCACCTGAGCGTGGTGCAGTGGCTGGCCATTGGCTGCATCATGGCCGCCTCGATGGGCAGCGCGCTCACGGCGCGTGCGCCCGCAGCGCCGGGGGCGGCGCCGCAACCGGCCTGAGCACCGGCGCAGACGCAGCGCCTTGCGCGCTGTTCCGGCCTACTTGGCGGGCGGCGCGCCGCGCAGGTTGTCGATCATGCCCTCCAGCCGCTCCACCTCCTGGTGCATCTTGGCGTCGGCACCCACGCGGCTTTCCACAGCACGCACCAGCGGCATGATGAGCTGGCGGTAGGTGACGGACAGCGACAGCAGCGCGTCCACCATGCGCTGGGCCTGGGCCTGGTCGCTATGGGCGTGCAGCGTGTGTGTGCTGGCCTGCAAGGCCTGCAGCGCCTGGGCCGTGGCGTCCAGGCTGGCGCGCATCTGGGCCTGGGTCTGGGTGGTGCCTTGCTGCAGGTGCTGGGCCAGTTCTGCCAAGGCGGCCAGAGCGGGCTCGATGCGGGTCAGTGCCGCACCTTGCGCCTGCTGTGCGGGCGTGGGCTGCGCCAGGTGCTGCGCAATCGCGGCCAGGGGCTGGGCGACATGTTGGGTGATGTGCTGCGTGAGCTGCTCGGTGGCTTTGCGGGGCTGCAGTGCTTCCACGCTGCGGGCAATGTCCAGCAGGCCACGCGTCACGCGCACGCTCGGGTCATCCTCGGCGCCGCCCATCTTGCGCTGGCGCTGGTAGTCGCCCCGGATCTGGTCCCAGCGCTCCTGCTCTTGGGGCGTGGGGCGGCCTATCAGCTGCGCCAGCTGCAGCAGGTTTTCTTCGGCGCCGGTGGTCAGCGTTTGCGCCTCACCCCGGTAGTGGTCGCGCAGCAGCGCGTCCAGTTCATCGTCCTGCATCAGCGGCGTGACCTGCGGCGCCAGGCGCGACATGTTGCGGTAGCTGCCTTGCAGGCGGAAGGGCGGCGCTTCGCGGTAGCGGTCGTCCTGCGCGGCCGAGGCGATGTAGGCCAGGTTTACCTTCAGCAGCACGTCGCGCACCTTGAACAGGCGCTGCAGCAGGCCCTTGAGCTCTTGCAGCTCCACCGCACTGTAGGGGTGGGCGAAGCTGTTGGTGTCGATGGCCTCGCCCTGGGCCATGCGCACCAGCAGGTGCACATCCTGCGGCTCGCGCGCAGCCAGGGGCTGGGTCACGGGGTGGGCGGTCAGGCTGTTTTCGATGTACGACAGCGCAAACACCGCCTCGCGGCCCGAGAGCACATCGCCCAGGTTGTAGATGTCGGCCCGGTTGGCCAGCATGTCGGGGATGCGGAACACGTCGCCCGACTCGGTGTACGGGTTGCCCGCCATCACGATGGCAAAACGCTTGCCGCGCATGTCCCAGGTGCGAGGCTGGCCCTGCCACACGCCCTCGATGCGGCGGGTGCCATCGGCCAGCGCAATGAACTTCTGCAAGAACTCGGGGTGCGTGTGCTGGATGTCGTCCAGGTACAGCATCACGTTGCTGCCCATGGCCAGGCCCAGGTTGAGCTTTTCCAGCTCTTGCCGCGCCGCGCTGTTGGGCGCGGTGCTGGGGTCGATGCTGGTCACGCCGTGGCCCAGGGCGGGGCAGTTGATGCGCACAAACACCAGGCCGAGGCGGTTGGCCACGTACTCCATCAGCGTCGTCTTGCCGTAGCCGGGCGGCGAGATCAGCAGCAGCATGCCCATGCGGTCGGTGCGTGCGCTGTCGCCAGCGGCGCCCAGTTGTTTGCTCAGGTTGTTGCCCACCAGCGGCAGGTACACCTCGTCAATGAGCCGGTTGCGCACAAAGGTGGCCAGCGGCTTGGCCTGGAACTGCGCCAGGTGCAGGCGCGCTTTTTCTTGCACGAGCAGCTCGTGCCGCAGGGCCTGCAGCTCCGTGAAGCCCTGCACTGCGTGGCTGCGGTGGTGGCGCACGCGGCGGCGAAAGTCGTTGAGGTTGAACGCCAGCGCGCCGTGCTGGATGCGCGTGTGTTCGCTGCGCAGCCCGGCCACCTGCGCATCCAGCGTGGTGTTGATGCGGCGGCGCGTGCCTTGGAAGGTCAGCGCCGTGGCCGCGTCATCAATCCATGCCAGGCCCGGTGTGGTGCCATCGGCCGTGGCTTGTGTGGCCGCAAACGCGCGCAGCCAGCCGCGCGCCAGGCGCCAGCGCTCCAGCGGCTCGGCCGCGTTCAGATCGCGCAGCCAGGCGCTGGCCAGGCCGCCGTGGTCCAGCGCGCGCTGCAGGGCCTGCACCAGGTCCGCGCCGGTGTTGCTGATGACCCACTGGGGTGTAATGGGCGACAGCTCGGCGGTGCCGATCTCGGTCTGCGCCAGCTCACGCACCAGGTAGGCACCGGACTCTTCCACCAGCGTGCGCAGCAGGGCCTCGTCGCTTGCTCCTTCCGCATCGCCGATGCTCAGTGCCTGGGCCAGTTCGGGCAGCCATTCAGCGGCCAGCACGGGGTGCTGCTCCACAAACTGGCGCAGGCCTTGCGCGGATTCGGCCTCCAGCGTGTCGCGCAGGTGGGTCTTTGAAAACAGCTGGGCAATGTGCTGTGCGCTGCGGGCGCGGCGCGCCAGGGAATGGCGGCTTTCCTCGCGCAGGCCCAGGTGCCAATAGAGCTTGGCCAGCGCGCGTTCGGCCGGGCCATAGACCAGCAGCCCAGCCGCGTCCTGGATGGGCGCTAGCACCCGCACGATGGCCAGGGCGTCGTCGTCATGGATGCCGCGCTGGTAGCCCTCCTGGTAGCGGCTGGCAGCAAAGCGGCGCAGCGAATCCAGCAGCACGGCGGGCGCGGTGCTGGGCTCGGTGCCGTCGGTGCCATCGGTGCCATCGGTGCGCGCGTGCTCGGCCAGCTGCACCAGCAGCTCGCTCCAGCCAGGCTCGGCCTCGCCGCGCTGCTGGGCCTCCAGCCATTCAGCAGCCAGGTATTCGGCGCGCGCCAGCTGCGGTGCTTCAGACACCAGCGCCTGCTGCCAGAAGGGGCGCAGCGCCTCCAGCCGGTCATGGTGCGCCGGGGCCAGGTAGTCGGTGCCGGTGATCTGCCAGGCCAGGCCATCACCGTGGGCGACCAGGGTCAGATCCAGCGGCTGCTTGTTGATGGTGAAGGTGTGGCTGCCGAGCTTCAGGCCGCCTCCGGTACCGGCCGACAGGTCGCGCTGGTCGCGCACCGCGCGCACGGCCTGGTCGCGGGCGGTTTTCAGGCGCGTGTCGATGTCGTCCGCCGCCACGGCCGCGCCCAGGCGGCGCAGCTCGGCCACCTGCTCGCGCAGCTTGGCCAGCATGGGGTCGGATGCAAAGTAGCTGTGCACCTGGGCCAGCTCGCCAAACCCCGCGATGCGGCGCGGCACGCCGTCCAGCACGCGCGTGGCCGCGTCGGCCAGGGCCTTGGCGCGGCGCTGTTGTGCATCCACCAGGCTTTGGCGGCGGGCCGACAGCGCCTCGTACACGCTTTCGCGCTGGGTGGCGATGTCGGCCAGAAACTCTTCCTGCTCGGCAAAGCGGCCTTCAATGTCTTCCAGTTGCGCGAGCAGGCGGGTCAGCGCTTCGTCGCACTTTTCGGGCGTGTCCGACAGCTCCAGCGCGTTTTCCACCGCCTGGCCGAACAGCTTGAACTGCGCGCCAAACTCGGCCCGCTGCTCGGCCGCACCCAGGTTGCGGCGGCGCGCGCGGGCATCGGCGCGCAGGCGGTTGATGTCGGCGTACAGCAGCGCAATGCGGTCGAGGATGGTGGTGCGCTGTACCGCATCGCCGCCGGGCAGGCTGCCCAGTTGTTCGCTGAGCAGGTCGAGGCTCGCGGCTTCGGTGTCCAGCGTGGTCAGGTGTTCGGCCAACTGCCCCGCCGTCGTCGCCTGGGGCAGGGCGGTAGCCACCTTGGCCAGGGCCTGGCGCTGGCCGTCAAAGGCTTTTTCGTCGGACAGGAACTGCAGCGCGCGCTCGCCCACACGCTGCTGCTCGGCCGTCAGTTGCGCGGCCATCGCATCGATGGTGGCCAGGTCGGCATAGCGCAGTTCACGCAGCAGGTGCAGCTCGCCCTGGCGCTGGCGCAGGCGGTCCAGCGCCTGCACAAAGTCGCTGGGGCTGCGCCACAGCTGGCTGGCAATGGCGGTCATTAGCTCGCGCTGCTGGCCTTCGGCCTTGTGCAGCGCGCGGGTGGTGTCCTGGCGGATGCTTTCGACCTTTTCAAACTCGCCCAGCGTGGCCTGCGCGGCCTGCTCGATGCCACCCAGGTCGGCCGCTGCGTTCTGCACCTCGCCCGCGTCGAGCCAGAAGTAGGCGTCGCGTGCGCGCTGGCACTGGCGGATCAGGTCTTCGTACGCAGTGCGCGTGGGGACCTGTTCGCGCACCATGCGCGCAATGCCCAGCAGGTCCGAAATGCCGCGCACCAGGTCGGCATTGCCCACGCGCCCGAAAAAGCCCGTGCCTGCGGGCTGGCGGCTGGCGTGTTCTTCGGTCGCAAACGGCGTGCGCCACAGCTGCATGGGGTGCACGCGCGTGGCCTCGCCGCGCGCGGCCTGGAACACCAGCATGCGCCCATCGGGGAAGGTGCTGTACCCGTCGGCCAGGATGGGCGGTGCGAGCGATTTTTCGATGAGGTTGTAGGTGAAGAGGGCGTAGCAGCCCGCATCCAGCGTGGCTGGGCTGCCCTGCGGCGGCGGCACGGTGCCATAGAAGATGTAGGCCACGTCCTCGCCGTTGGGCGAGCGCTTCATGCGCGTGAAGCGCAGCTGCTCGGTCAGCTCGGGGGGCAGGTCAAAACGCTTGGTTTCGCCCGACTGCAGGTAGTAGCCACCGGGGAAGATGATGCCGTGGTCCTCCGGCAGCTGCATGCATGATGCGCCGATTGCGTCGATGCGAACCACCTGCTGCGTGCGCTGGTTGAACACCAGGTAGCGCGTGGTGCTCTCGCGGTAGGGGCGCACCTGCAGCAGGATCAACAGGCCCAGCTTGGCATAGGCAAACTCGGCGTCGCCCAGCGCCTGGTTGGCGTCGTCCACGGGCTCTTCGTAGATGCCCAGGCCGGTCTCGGTGTTGTTCTCGACCTTCACGGTAAGCGTGCCGCCCACGGTTTCGACAAACACCGTGTCCAGCACATTGATGTGCGGGTGGGCACCGCCCACATGGTGCTCACGCGTCAGGGGTGTCCAGCTGAAGTCGTGGCTGGGCGGCGGCGTCAGGTCGCGCTCGCCCCGGTTGTCCACGTACTTCAGCGAGCCATCGCTTTCGCGCCGCCAGCGGAACACGCGGATGTCCTGCGCCTGCTGTCCGATCTGGAACGCTGCCAGCAGAAACTCCGGTGTGGGCCGCAGCAGCTGCAGCGTGGCCTGCTTGTAATAGGTGTACAGCTCGTTGAAGTCGGCCACAAAACGCGGGTCGTCCAGAAAGCTGCCCGCCATGGGCACCTGCACCAGTTCATCGCTCTCGGGCGCGCCCACCCCTTCACTGTTCGTGTCGTGGTGCGCCAGCTCGTACAGCGCAAACACGTCCTCCACCCGCGTCTCGCGCCGGAGGCCCATGAACACGTTGTAGCCAAACAGCAACCGGTTGCCACCGATGTAGGCCAGGTCTCGCGCCACGCAGTTGTGCTCGGTGCGCGCGCGCAGGCGCATCAGGAGCTGCTGGTCGCGCTGGCCGAACTGTTCAATGCGTGCCGCATTGAGCGCCTGGGCCTTGGACAGCAGCTGGTCGCCCTGGGCTTCCAGGCGCTTTTTCAGCAACTCGTAGCTGCTGCTTTCGGCCACGCTGGTGTCGATGGCGGCGTCTTCGACGGGGGTATCAGTGCTGCTAGGTGCAGTAGTCATGGCGCATCGTTCATTGGGGCGGGTGGGGGCGTTTCGGGCAGATCCCTTTTGCCAACAAGGCACTGCAGCGCCAGATCAGCCACGGACGCTGCTTGCAGGACTCCAAAGAGCAGCCACCAGGCAGAGGCATCGGAGAGGTTGTGTGGCGCAAAGTAGGCGCACACAGCCACAAACAGCAGTTGCCAGGGGTGACTAAGGGGGAGTGACGTTCGGCCGGTTTTTCGTGTGATCCAGCGTCGCAGCAGGAAGGCAGGGATGGTCATGAGCAGGCAACTGATGACCGGCAAGAACCAGGGTTGGGCGAACATCTGCTGCTCAATGGGTAGCTGCCAGCGCTTGTGCCCAGTGGTCTCAAGACAAAAGGCTTGAAATTCTGGTGCGTTAAACGCTGGCTGCTATGTTTTTACTTGCGAAGCCCTTGCAGCAGCTGCTGCAGCGCCTGCTTCTGGCTATCCGTGCCCTGGGTGGCAATGCGCGTGAGCAGGGCCGAGACGCTCAGGTTCTGCAGCTCACCGGCCGACCCACCGGCGGCGCTCAGGATCTGCTTGACGTCTTCCACCACATCACGCTCGCCGCTCAGCTGGTCCTTGAAGGCCACCTGCAGCGTCTGGCTCTTGCCCACCGTGGCGTCGATGCCCTTGCCCACCGACAGCGCGCGCACAAAGCTGTCGAAGTAGTCGCCCTGGCCGCCCACGATGTCGATCTTGGCGTTCTGCAGGGCCACGCCCAGCACCTCGGCCTGCTCCTTGGCGATGGCGGTTTGTGCCTCGATGCCCTTGAGGGTTTCGGTGTGTGCGCGCTCCAGGCGCATGCGGTATTCCTCGTGCTCGCGGGTCTCGGGGCTCATGGCCTTCATGGCCTCGAACTTTTCCTTCAGGCCGCGCGCTTCGGCGTTGAACTTCACATCGATGTTGTGCGCCTCGGCATCGCCCATCTTGGCCAGGGCTTCGGCGTCCACGGTGCGCACCAGGGCTTCGGCCTGGCCGACCTTCTCTTTGCCAGCGGCTTCGGCTTCCATGCGGGCACGCAGGCCCACGGCCTCGGCCTGGGCCTGGGCTTCGATGACCTGGGCTTCGGCACGGCCCACTTTTTCCTTGCCGCTGGCTTCGGCCTCCATGGTGGCCAGCTTGGCGCTGGCACTGGCCATCTGCACCTTGGCTTCGGCCAGGCCGGGCGCTGCGGTCAGGGCTTCAATGCCTTCGGCATCGCGCTTTTTGGCTTCGGCATCGCGTTCAGCCACCTTCAGGCGCGCATCGGCTAGCACCAGGTCTTCGGCTGCCTTGTGGCGGGCCTTGCGCTCTTGCGCCTCGGCGGTCTTCACTTCCATGATGACCTTCTCTTCGGCCGCAGCCTCGGCGCCAATCACTATGGACTTGCGCGTGCGGTCGGCTTCGGCCACTTCGCGCACTTCCTTGATGGCTTCTTCCTGCTCGGCCACGGTGCGTTCGACCACGATGCGTTCGCGCACCACGTCGGCAATGGCCTTCTTCTGCACTTCCACGGCCTTGTCTTTTTCAATGCGCTGCAGCGTCACTTCCTTCTCGCGCGCCACCACTTCCAGCTCTTGCGCACGGGTCACGCGTTCCTGCTCGATCACCACGGCGCGCTTGCGGTTGTTCTCGGCCACTTCCTTCTCGCGCAGCACGTTTTCCTGCTGCACAGCCAGTTGCTGCTCTGACTGCAGGCGCGCCATTTCGGAGCGGGTGCGCTCCTCGGCCTGGATCTTGGAGGTTTCGGCTTCTTCGCGTGCCTTCACGGTGGCCACTTCGCGGGCCTGGCGCGCGGTGGCGTCGGCCTGCTGGCGTTCCAGCTCCAGCAGGGCTTCCTGCGTTTCCACGTTCTTCTTCTTGATCTGCATTTCCTCGTTGCGGCGCAGCTCGTTGGTCACCACGTGTTCCACGGCCGTGAGCTGGGTGATCTTCTTGATACCTTGCGCATCGAGGATGTTGTTGGCATCGAGCTTGGACAGCGGCGTCTGCTCCAGGTAGTCGATGGCCGCGTCTTCCAGCACATAGCCCGACAGGTCATCGCCAATCTGCTCGATGATCTTGTCGCGGAAGCGGTCGCGCGCCTGGTACAGGTCCACAAAATCGAGCGACTTGCCCACCGTCTTGAGCGCCTCGGAGAACTTGGCCGAGAACAGGTCTTCCAGAATCTCGTGGTTGGAGGCGCGCGCGCAGCCAATGCCCTGGGCCACGCGCAGCACGTCCTCGGCCGTCTTGTTCACGCGCACGAAGAACTTCACCTTGATGTCAGCGCGGATGTTGTCCGCGCAGATCAGGCCCTGGTCGCCCGAGCGGTCGATCTCGATGGTCTTGACCGAGATGTCCATCAGCTCGGCCTTGTGGATGATGGGGTAGACCATGCGACCGGTGAAGGTGACTTCGGGCTCGGAGCGCAGGGTGTTGATGATGAGCGCGTGGCCTTGTTCCACCTTGCGGTAGAACTTCGCGAACATGGCGAACATCGCCAGGATCAGGAAGACAAGAACGCCAACGGCAATCAGGATGACCATGAAGGATTGCTGCATGAGAACACTTTCTGCTGAAAGGGTGGAACTGAAGAAAACAGTGAAAAACGGAAAACAGGGCAACCGGTGTGTTGCGCTGCCCAGACCTCGGGCCTGGGCAGGGTCACGCGGGGGGCATCGGCATCACCAGGTACCGGTGGGTGCCTGCGTCGTATTCGGTGATCAGGGCGGTGTCGCCGCGCTTGAGCGTGTTGGGGCTGGGTGACCACACGCGGACATTGATGCTGGCGCCGCGCTGGGCCACTTCGGCCCGGCCCTGGCGCTCGTCCACCACGCCGGTCAGCACCTTGCAGGTCTGGCCCACCAGCGATGCATTGCTTTGCGCCGTGTGGTGCACAAACAGGCCCCGCAGCGGCCGCACGATGCGCGCCGTGATCACCAGCGACAGCGCGGCCGACACGGCCAGGATGGCCAGGCCCGCCAGCCAGCGCAGGATGTCGGTAGGGATCCACGCCTGCAGCGTGACGGCGGCCAGGCACGACAGCGTCCAGCCCACCAGCACCAGCAGGCTCACCACGATGGAGAACGGAACGCCGCTCAGGCCGAATGCCACCACGTAGCTGGCGATGGCGCCCAGGTCGTCGGCGCTGGCGTCGGCGTGGGCCTCGATGTCCAGGTCAATGCCGCTGGATTCGAAATCCACCATGCCCACGATGGCCAGCAGCCAATACACCAGCACCACGCCCAGCAGCACGGTGTAGATGGCGGTCGGAAAGCTGGTGGCCGCCGCGATGAGATTGGCAAACATGAAATTCCCTCCTGTTCCTCGTATGTTGTGTCTGTGTCGAGGACTGTTTGATGAAAGCTGCGCCGGGTTCAGGGCCCGCTTTTTCCTTTGCCCTTGCGTGGTGGGGGAGGCTGCTCCGTGGTTTTGATGTTGCCCCCCTTGGCGGGCTTGCCGGGCAGCGCGGCCTGCGAGGGGGCAGCGGGCACCTGCTCCACAAACGCGATCAGTTCACGCGTGGCAGCCTCCTTGATGCCCAGGCGGTCGTCGGGTGCCAGGCCATAGCGCCCGGCCAGCAGCGTGTAGTCGCCCGTGTCCAGCGTCACGGTCAGGCGCGGACGCTTGGGGCGCGCGGCCACGGGCAGGTTCAGCACGCTGCGGATCTGGGTGGAGGTGGACACATTGGCGTGGAAGGCCGCGACCCGGATGGCTTCCATCACCGCTTCTTCCACATCGAAGGCGACCTGCACGGCGCGCAGGGCGGGCTCGGAGCCCTGCCAACGCACCGGCTTGCGCGGTGCTGCGGGGCTCATGGTGCGGAGGGGGGCGTGGTGGTGGTTGTGCCGGGGGCGGCTGCCGCTGCAGCCTGCCGCGCCTTCAGCCGCTCCATCACCTGCGCGGCGCGCACCTTGTCGCTGTCGCCAATGCCTGCGTCGGCCAGCTTGCGCTCCAGCGCGCGGTGGCCAAACTCCTGGTCCAGCTGCTCGGCGGCGGCCATGCGGTCGGCCAGGTCTTCGTGGCGCTTCTTGATGCGCTCCAGCGAGTCGCGTGCGCTGGTCAGCTGCGAGCCGGTGGCGCCGATGCTTTCAGAGATGCTCTGCGTGGCGCGGTAGACGCTCTCGGTGGTCTTGGCGATACCGATCTCGCGTTCGTGCTCGCGCACACGGGTTTCGGCCGCGCGGATCAGGTCCTTGAGGCGCGACACCTGCATGGCGTAGCTGGCATGGGCCTGGGTCTGCGCGTTCAGCTCGGTTTCCAGCCCCGCAACGCGCTCGGCCACTTCCAGCGCAAGGCCTTCCTCGGCCTTGTTCAGCGCCTGCACGGCCAGGTCTTCATGGCGCAGCAGATCGGCCTTGATGCGCTCGATGTCGCGCGCCGTCTGCATCTGCTTGGCCATCACGCCGGTCAGCTCGGTCTTGGCCTCGGTGATGCTGCTTTTGGCGTCGATGATTTCTTGCTCATAGATGCGCGTGGCGTTGCCATCGACCACGCTCTGGCCCAGTTCACGGGCGCTGCCGCGCAGCAGGGTGACGAGTTTCTTGATGACCGACATGGTGTTCTCCTGTCAATGTCGAAAGAGCTTGGGGAAAGAAAGGTGGGGCGGCGGAATGCGCGGGTAGCTCAGCGCAGGAATTCCGCCAGCGCATCGAGCGCATCGAGCGCGTTGTCGCTGAGCACCGCCACCTCGTGCGCCACATCTTCGGCGCGGGCCGCGCGGCTCAGGGCGCCGACCAGCACGAAGCGGCCATCCACGCGGCCAAAGGCCGACAGGGGTACGGAGGGATTCAAATCGAGCAGCGCTTCCATCAGCTCGGCCCGCCGCTCGGGCCGCACGTCGGCGTCGGTCCACAGATAGCACAGGCAGATCATCTGCATGTCCGAGCAGGTCACGAAAATGGGCAGCTCGTCGCGCCCCTCGATGCTGACCTGCACCACGGGCACATCACCCGCAATGGGCTGCAACTGCACCGCCACACCGCCCATGAGCGCCGAGGTCAGCACGTCCAGGTTGTTGAGTTGTTCCAGCAAAGTGGCCACGGCGTCTCCTTCATCCTGCGGGTGGGGCAGGCGGCCGGAGGAAGCTCCGTGTGCCTGCATGGATCAGGAGAATAGGGATGCAGACATATCATGTCAACATCATCATTTGTGACCAAATGCAAGTGCGGCGAAACGGGGCGCCAGGGATGGCCATCGGCACGTACCGCAGGAGGTGGGTACGTTGTTTGCTATAAATTTAATAGCTATAAGCGCTTGATGGTCGCGCGGTAGGGGCCGTTTTGTATCAAAACTTTGGTCCCCTCGACAGGAATCGAACCTGTATCTAGCGCTTAGGAGGCACTCGTTCTATCCATTGAACTACGAGGAGATAAGCCGCCGCGCATTGTAGTGGCGCGCGCGGGCCTCTTTGGCCGCCGAAGCCTCAGTCGTACTTCACCGTGTAGATGATGTCCACCGCGCTTTTCTCGCCCGTCTGCCCGCGCAGCGTGAGGCGGCGGGAGAGGTCGTAGAAGATGTAGAGCGTGCCCAGCGTGCCGGACAGGCTGCGCTCGTACGTCACGTACAAATCCTTGGACAGGCGCTTGCCGAAGGTGAGGGCCGCAGTGCTGGCGTCGTCGCCCGGGGTGGCGCCGCGAAAACCGATCTCGTCCAGGCCCACGCGGCTGGCGATGTTGGCGGTGCCGGTGTTGCCGCCCTTGCGGCCGAGCAGGGCCAGAGCGGCTTGCTGCAGCACAGCGGCTTCAGCGCCGCCTGCGGTGGCGTTGCGGCCCAGCACCACCCACGAGAGTTTTTCGGCGTCGGGCAGGTCGGGGTCGGAATAGAGCTTGACGCGGGGCGCCTGCGCACTGCCCGTGACCTGCACGCCCGCGCGCACGCTGATGTTGGGGCGCAGCGCCAGGATGTCGAGCGAGGGGTTGTTGTAGGGGCCGTTGAAGCGGATCAGGCCCGTCTCCACGTCCAGCATCTGGCCCCAGGCGCGGTAGCGGCCTTCGTCGGTGCGCACCTCGCCGGTCACGCGCGGCGGGGCGCCGGGCACGGCGCTGCTGCGGATGTCCACCTCGCCTGTGAGCCGGGTGGTGATGCCATGGCCGCTGAGCGCAAAGTCGCGCCCCAGGTTGAGCGTGATGGCGATGTCGGGTGGTTTGGCGGTTTCCGCCTGCGCCGCCGCCTGGCTGGCCTTGGCGGCGGCCTGGGCCCGGGCCTGGTCTTCGCGGTCTTTGGCGGCAGAGCGCACGACCACGTCCGAGCCCAGGCTGGGCGCGGTTTCGTCGGGCAGGATGATGGTGGCGCGGTCAGTGGTGAGCTTGCCGCGCAGGCTGATCTGGCCCTGCTGCAACTGCGCCTGCAGCTGGCCCGACACGCTGACCTGCCGGTCGGCGCGCACCAGCACCTGCAAGGCCTTGGCCTCGGCCTGCAGGGCCATGGTGATGCCCGACAGGCCGGTGGTTGCCGCAGCGCTGTCGCCCCAGCCCACGCTGCCGGTGGCGGTGAGCGTGCCGCCGTCTTGTGGCGCGGCGGTGCGGTTGCCGCTGAAGCCTGCAATGCGCGCGCCGCTGCCGCGCCCGCCCTGCAGGCGGAACTCGGTGATCTGCAGCTGGTTGCCTTGCAGCGTGGCGCGCAGGCGGCCCGCTTGCAGGTCCACGCCATCGACCACCGAGCGCACGGCCATGTCGTCGGCGCCCAGCGTGCCGGCCCAGCGCGGCGCATTGCGCGTGCCTGACAGGGTGGCGCTTGCGTCCAGCGTGCCGCGCACGCGCCAGCCGGGCGGGGCCAGGGCCGACCACACCCCCACGTCGGGCAGGCGCGCGCGCAGCGTGCCAGCCAGTGGCGCATCGGGCGCCCAGGCGAGGGCTGCCCCCGGCGGAGCCCCGGGTGTGAGGCGGGTGCTGGCGCTGGCCTGCACCTCGCCAGCCCGCTCGCTGGCCCAGGCCAGCTGGGCGCGCAGGGCTTCGCCGTCGATTTCCATGGTGACCTCGGCCTGGCGCACCCCGGCGGCGGTGCCTGGTGCATTGGCTGATCCCGCAGGGCTGGCCGACGCCTCGGTGGCGATCACGGTGGTGGCGCCTGCGCCCGTGCCCTGGCCGCTGCTTTGCACAGCGGTGATGGCGGTGGCATCGCCCGCCAGGATGCGCAGGTCGCCACTGGCCCGGCGCAGGCTGGCGCTGGCGCGCAAGGGGCCCTGGGTGGTGTCCACGTTCCATTGCCCGTCCAGCACGATGCTGGTGGCCAGCCCCATGCGGGCCAGCAGCGGCTGGGTGGGGCGGCCTGCGGCGGCGGGTGTGTCGGCGAGGCCCAGGGCATCGACCCAGGCCATGGGCAGACCTTGCAGCGTGCCCTGGGTTTGCAGTTGCAGCGGGTTGGCACCGGTGGCCACGCGCAGGGGTTGCCAACGCAGCGTGGCGGTGCCGGGCAGGGGGCCGGTCAGGCGGGCCTGGCCTGCCGAGGCCTGCACGGTGTAGCCCGCCGCTGGCGACGACGCACCAGCGCTGGGGGTGGCGCGCGTGGTGAGGGACAGGGGTTCGGCCAGCTGCAGCGTCCAGGGGCCGGGGCGTGCGGCATCTTGCGCCACCAGCCGCAGTGTGCTGATCTGGACCTGCGCGCTTTGTGCGCCTTGTGTGCCTTGTGCGGGTGTGCCCAGCCCACCGGTGGCGCGGGTGTGCAGGGCCAGCTGCTGCATCTGCCGGGGCTGGGACGCGTTGAGGCGCGCTTCGCCGTCCAGCACCAGCGTAGCCTGCGCCAGGGTGCCAGAGAGGTCGGCCTTGACGGCGCGCAGCTGCACGGCGGTGGCGCCACCTGCGCCCTGGCCTGGGGGCAGGGACAGGTCCAGCTGCGGGGTAGAGAGCGCGGCTTGCAGCTCGAAAGGGGCCTTGTCAGATGGCGGTGTGCTGCCCGTGTTGTGGGTGCTGGTGCTCACACCGGTGCCGGTGCCGGTGCCGGTGGCGGTGGCGGATTCTAACTGCCGGGCCAGCGTTTGCCAGCCGCCTTTCCAGCGGGCGGTCAGTTGTGCGGCGCCCTGGGCGGTGGCGCCTTGCAGGGCCTGTTGCAGCGGCGTGCCCACCAGCGGCAGGCTGGCCAGCCAGCGCTGGGTCTGGCCCACATCGGTCCATTGCATGAGCAGGTCGCCCGCACCGGTCTGTGGGGCGATGCTGCCCTGCGCGCGTGCTGTGGTGCCTGGCACGGCCAGCGTGACCAGGCCCTGGCCCGACAGATCGCCGGGGGCCACACGCAGCTGTGTGGCTTCGACGCGCGCCTGCAACGCGTCCAGCAGCAGGCGCTCCAGCTGCAAGCTGCCACCGGGCTGGGTGGGCGACGGCGGGTGCCAGCTGCCTTGGGCGGCGAGCGTGTTGATGCGCAGCAGCGGGGCGCGCTGGGTGGTTGATTTGGCCGATGCCACAACGCCAGAGCCGGTGGCCCGGATGTCTGCCGTAAAACGCACTACATCGCCCTGCATCTGCGCCGCCACGCGGCCTGCCAGCGGGGCGGGCGCCCAGGCGGTGTGCAGGGCGTCGGGGCGCAGGTTGCGCAGTTCGGCCTGGCCTTCCAGCGCGCCGGTGGTGGGGGTGTAGCTGCCGTGCAGCGTGACTGCGCCGGTGCCTGCATTCACCGTGGCGCCGGGCACCGTCCAGCGGGTGCCGTCGTACTTCGCGTCGGCCTGCAGGGTGGTGATGGGCAGGCGGGTGTGGTCCCACGGGCCTGCCAGGTCGTTGCGCAGCTGCGCCTGCAGGGCCCAGCCTGTGCCGCTGGCGGCCGCGCCTGGGGTGGGGCCCGCCTGGACGGTGCCATGCAGCTGCGTGGCCGGGGCCTGGGGCCACAGGGCTGCGAGGTTGACGGCGTGCAGCGTGGCCTGGGCCGACTGCAGGGGCTGTGTGGCCCACGGGGCCAGCGTGGCCTGCACCTCGGCCTGCATGGGGGCGGCGGTGGCGGGCGGTGCCTGTGTAGCCTGGGTTTCCTGCGCAGTTGTGGGCTGGATGCGCGCCTGCAATTGCAGCTGCGCCGCCGCCGTGGCCAGCGTGCCCTGCAGCGTGGCGTGCGCGCCCAGCTGGATGGCGGATGTGCCACCGGGCACGGCGGTGCGCACCGTGCCGTCCACCGTGGCGCTCAGCGTCAGTGGGGCCTGGGCCTGCAGTGTCAGCCGCGCGTTGTACTGGCCCTGGGCCAGCTCGACGCCGCCGATGTTCAGGCGGTGCTCGCGCCCATCAAAGTGGTAGTCGCCCGCCAAGCCCCGGGCTTCCACCGCCGGGGCGCCTGCCCACTGCAACTGGTCCACGCGAAAGGCCACGCCGATGTGCAAGGGCAGCACCAGCTCGGTGGGGGGCGTGGGGGGCTCGGAACTGTGCGGGCCGCCCAGTGGCGTGATCTGCACGCGTGTGGCCAGTACGTCGCCCAGCTCCAGCCTGCGCTGCAGCAAGGGCGCCAGCTGCCAGCCCAGGCGCAGGTCGGTCACTTCGACGGACAGGCTGGGGCTGCTCCAGCGCAGCCAGCCGATGCGCCCACCGCTGCGCAGCGAGCCGGTGACCTCGCGGCTTTCCAGTTGCTGCTCGGCGGGCAGGTACTGCGCTGCGCGGGTCAGCGAGGTGGCCAGCGACGTGCCGCTGCCCGCCCACCACCACAGCAGCGCGCTGGCCGTGAGCAGCAGGGCCACCAGCGCCACCAGCAGCCAGCCCAGGGCCCGCAGCATGCGGTAGGCACCTGGTCGGCGCGGTGGGCGGGGGTGCTGGGCCGATGACGATCCGGCGCTGAAGTCGGACGCGCGGGCGCGCGGTGCGGGATGGGGCGGGGTGCTGCTCATCGCCATCAGAAGCTGAACCCCAGCCGCAGATGCAGCCGCAGTTCCTTTGTTTTGACACCATAGGCCAGGTCGGCCTGCAGGGGCCCCACGGGGCTGCGCCAACGCACCCCAGCCCCCACGCCCACGCGGGGGCTCAGGTCGCCCACCTTGTCGGCCACGGCCCCGGCATCAACAAACAGCGTGCTCTCCCAGTCGGTCATCTGGCCCTTGTAGACGATGGGGCGTTGCCATTCCACACTGCCCACGGCCAGGTAGCGGCCACCATAGAGCTGGCCGTTGTCGGTGCGCGCACCAATGCTGCGGTAGCCGTAGCCGCGCACCGTGGTGTCACCGCCGGTGATGTACAGCTGCGTCACAGGGATCTGTGCGCCCTCGCGGGCGAGCACGGCCCCGGCCTCGGCCCGCAGGGCCAGCCGGGCATTGCGGCCGGTGCCTGCATCGTCGGTCACCCGCCCGGCGGGCACGAAGGATTGCCAGCGCAGCAGGGTGCGCACAAACGGGTCGCGCTCGGGCCGCAGCGTGGTGCCCAGGCCCAGCTCCACGGCAATGCCGTGGCCGCGCGTGGGGGCGGTGAGGCTGTTGAAGTAGCGGCCCGTCCAGCCGTAGTTCAGGCTCAGCGCCGTGCTGGTGTCGGAGGGCAGCTGCGCGTTGGCGGCCAGCCCCTGGCTGTTGGCGTAGTCGTACTGCACAAAGTAGTTGCGGTCGATGTGCCGGGTGCTTTTGCTGCGGCCCGCGCGCAGGCGGCTGCTGTTCACGTCGTAGTC
The DNA here is from genome assembly GCF_001633105.1 of Acidovorax sp. GW101-3H11. GTDB lineage: Bacteria > Pseudomonadota > Gammaproteobacteria > Burkholderiales > Burkholderiaceae_C > Acidovorax. The sequence goes on along the minus strand of NZ_LUKZ01000001.1, from coordinate 148,738 downwards.
GCCGGTGGATTCGCGCTGCAGCTCGCCGCCAGCAAACCAGCGCCAGCCCCGGTCGTCAGGCAAGTCGGTCCATTCGCTGCTGGCCTGCTGGGTCTCGCGGTCCACTGCCAGCTTGCTCACGGCGCGCCAGCCCAGGCCGGGCATCTGGTTGTGGATATGTTCCAGCGACAGGCGCGCGCCGCTGTCCGTCGAGAACCCTGGCCCGAACACCAGCTTTTGCACCTTGGCCTCGCGCACCTGGGCCACCACGGGCGCAGCCTGGGGGTCGGTGCCCTCGGTGTCGAGCGTGAGGAACACGGCGTCGTAATAACCGCTGCTGGCCAGCCGCAGCTGGGCGTCCAGCATTTCGGCCTCGTCGTACACGGCGCCGGTGGGCAGGCGGGCCAGGCGCCGCGCGCCATCGGGGTCGTAGCGCTGGCTGCCCTCCACGCGCAGCGGCCCGAAGCGGTAGGCGGGGCCGGGCTCGTAGGTCACGCTGAGCTGGGCCTCGTGTTTGTCGGCGTCGATCTCGGCCCGGCTTTTTTCAATGCGGGCGGTGGGGTGGCGGCGCGCCTGCAGCTGTCGCAGGCCATCGTTCTTGGCCGCGTCCCAGGCAGACTGGGTGAAGGGCTGGCCGGGCGTCAGCGACCAGTTGCGCTGCACGCGCTGCTGCTGGCGGGTGCTGGCGTCCGGGGAAGGGGCACTGGCGGCTTCGGCGGCTGCCGTGTTGCCAGGGCTGAAAAGTACTTCTGCGCGGGCCACCTGGGTCTGCGGCCCGGGTTCCACGGTGACGACCACGGCGCGTGGTGCGGTGGGGCTGTCAGGCGTTTCGGTCAGCTCCACGGTGATGGTGGGCGCAAAGTAGCCCATCGTGCCCAGCAGCTCGCGGGCATTGGCGTCGGCGGCGCCCAGCAGGCGCTGCAGCTCGTTGGCATGCAGGTCGGGCAGGTGGCGAAAGCGCTGCAGCTCCAGGTGGCGCTCCAGGGTGTCTTGCACGCTGGCCGGTGCGCGCACCCGCAGGTCGAATGCGGGTGTGGCGGATTCGGCAATGGCTGCAGTGGAGGCTTCCTGACTGTTGTCGCCTTTCTCACTGCGCGGCAGCAGGCTGCACCCCGGCAGGCACAGCGCGCCGATAAGCAGCAACGCCGACCATGGGGCCGGCGTTGGGGGATTGGCAAAGAAGCGCAGGACGCGAAAGGGCACGGCTACAAAGGGTGGGGTTGGACGGTGGGGGCTCGCTGTTTAAAAAGCCAGCCCGCCGCCACTATGCACTGAAAAGCATCCCGCCCGTGTCAGACAGCGGCGCGCAATGGGCTCTTTGCGCCGCCAACCGCTGTGCTTACTTCGACAGCAGCCGCATGGTTTCTTCCAGCCCCTTGAGCGACAGCGGGTACATGCGGTTGCCGATGAGTTGCTGGATGATGCTGATGCTCTGGCGGTATTGCCACACGCCCTGGGGCTCGGGGTTGATCCACGCGTGCTTGGGAAACGCGTGCGTTAGGCGCTGGATCCACTCGGCACCCGCTTCCTCGTTGTTGTATTCCACGCTGCCACCGGGCTGCAGGATCTCGTACGGGCTCATGGTCGCGTCGCCCACAAAGATCAGCTTGTAGTCGCGGTTGTACTTGCGGATGATGTCCCAGGTGGGGAACTTCTCCGCAAAGCGGCGGCGGTTGTTCTTCCACATGAAGTCGTACACGCAGTTGTGGAAGTAATAGAACTCCAGGTGCTTGAACTCCGACTTCACCGCGCTGAAGAGTTCTTCCACCCGCTGGATGTGCTCGTCCATGGTGCCGCCCACGTCCATGAGCAGCAGCACCTTCACGTTGTTGTGGCGCTCGGGCACCATCTTGATGTCCAGGTAGCCCGCGTTGGCGGCCGTGCTGCGGATGGTGTCGGGCAGGTCCAGCTCCAGCTCATGCCCCTCGCGCGCAAATTTGCGCAGGCGGCGCAGGGCGACCTTGATGTTGCGCGTGCCCAGCTCCTGCTGGTCGTCGTAGTCCTTGTAGGCGCGCTGCTCCCACACCTTCACGGCGCTCTTGTTCTTGCCCGCGCCGCCGATGCGCACGCCCTGCGGGTTGTAGCCGCCGTGGCCAAAGGGGCTGGTGCCGCCGGTGCCGATCCACTTGCTGCCGCCTTCGTGGCGCTCCTTCTGTTCTTCAAGCCGCTTCTTCAGCGTCTCCATCAGCTCGTCCCAGCCCATCTTCTCGATGGCGGCCTTCTGCTCGGGCGTGAGCTCGTTCTCCAGGATCTTGCGCAGCCAGTCGGCCGGGATCTCCTTGGTGAAGTCGGCCACCATCTCCACGCCCTTGAAGTAGGCGCCGAAGGCCCGGTCGAACTTGTCGTAGTGCTTCTCGTCCTTGACCAGCGTGAGGCGCGAGAGGTTGTAGAAGTCGTCCAGGCTCCACGCGTCGTCCGACTTGGGGCCCACCACACCCGCCTGCAGGGCTTCGAGCAGGGTGAGGTATTCCTTGACCGATACCGGCAGTTTGGCCGAGCGCAAGGTGTAGAAGAAGTCGATCAGCATGTTTTTGGCTCCTTGCGCGCGTCAGGCGGGCTTGTTGCGCTCCAAAAGGTATAGCAACTGGGCGCGCGCCTCGGGCCACTCGCCCGTGCGCATGCTGTACATCACCGTGTCACGGATGGTGCCGTCGCGGCGCAGCGCGTGGCCACGGATCACACCGTCTTTTTTGGCGCCCAGGCGCTCGATGGCCTTTTGGGATGCGAAGTTGTAGTTGTCGGTGCGCCAGCCCACCACGTGGCAGCCCAGGGTGTCGAAGGCGTGGCCCATCATCAGCAGCTTGCAGGTGGTGTTGACATGGCTGCGCTGCACGCTCTGGCGGTACCAGGTGTAGCCAATCTCCACCCGGCGCGCGGCGGGCAGGATGTCGTGGTAGCTGGTGCTGCCCAGTACGGCGTTGGTGGCCTCATCGACCACGGCGAATGCAAAGCGGTCACGTGTGGCCAGGGCGGTTTCGATGTAGGCGCGGGTGTCCTGGGGTTCGGGCACCGAAGTCACGCGCAGCTTCCACAGCTCGCCGTCGGCGGCGGCCAGGCGCAGGCCTTCCTCGTGCGACAGGGCCAGGGGCTCCAGGCGCACACCCCGGTCGCGCAGGGTGATGGGTTCTACAAAGGCCATGGGTGTTGCTCCGGGCGCTGCCTCAGTCCTTGGCGGGCTTGCTGCGGCGGCTGGCCTGCCAGCGTTTGGCCGCATGCAGGCCCAGACCGCCGCCCAGGCCCACCAGGGCAATGCCCAGCAGGGCCGGGGTGCCATAGCCCGGGGCAAAGATGTCCAGGCCGAGCCACTGGCCCAGCCAGAAACCGATGAGGGCGCCGCCGACAAAACCGACGGCGTCAGAGATGCCGTCTGCGAGAGACGGGGTGTTGGGGGCGCTCATGGTGCGGCCTGTGCGAAAAATCAGCGGTTTCGCTGGTTCATGAACACCAGCTTTTCAAACAGGCTCACGTCCTGCTCGTTCTTGAGCAGTGCGCCCACCAGCGGGGGCACGGCCACCTTGTTGTCCGCGCTTTGCAGGGCCGTGAGCGGAATGTCTTCGGCCACCAGCAGCTTGAGCCAGTCGATCAGCTCGCTGGTCGAGGGCTTCTTTTTCAGGCCGGGCAGGTTGCGCACGTCATAGAACGTCTTCATCGCCACGCTGAGCAGTTCGCTCTTGAGCGTGGGGAAGTGCACGTTGATGATCTGCCGCATGGTGTCGGCCTCGGGGAACTTGATGAAGTGGAAGAAGCAGCGGCGCAGGAAGGCGTCGGGCAGTTCCTTTTCGTTGTTGGAGGTGATGAACACCAGCGGGCGGTGCTTGGCCTTGATGAGTTCACGCGTCTCGTAGCAGTAGAACTCCATGCGGTCGATCTCGCGCAGCAGGTCGTTCGGGAACTCGATGTCGGCCTTGTCGATCTCGTCGATCAGCAGCGCCACGGGGCGGTCGGCGGTGAAGGCCTGCCACAGCACTCCCTGCACGATGTAGTTGCGGATGTTCTTCACGCGCTCGGCGCTGTCGCCATCATTGAGCTGGCTGTCGCGCAGGCGGCTCACGGCGTCGTATTCATACAGGCCCTGCTGGGCCTTGGTGGTGGATTTGATGTGCCATTGCAACAGCGGCATATCGAGCGCCTGCGCCACTTCCTCGGCCAGCATCGTCTTGCCCGTGCCGGGCTCGCCCTTGATCAAGAGCGGCCGTTGCAGCGTGATGGCGGCGTTCACAGCGAGCATCAGGTCTTGGGTGGCGACGTAGTTCTGGGAGCCTTGGAATTTCATGGGGGAAAACACCGGATCGTTGATGAATGGGCTTGACAGGGCGCTGGCTATAATCAACGGCTGATCAGAGCCCAGAGCTGAACTTCCACGAGATTGTGCGCGCAAAATGAACAAAACGCTGACCACGCTATTTGCCCTGGCTGTCGCTTCCGTGACCGCTTTCTCCCATGCCCAGGAAGCCAAGGGCGACGTGGAAGCCGGCAAGCAAAAGATTGCCATGTGCATTGGCTGCCACGGCATCGTTGGCTACCAGGCCAGCTTCCCTGAGATCCACAAGGTGCCCATGATCTCGGGCCAAAGCGCCAAGTTCATCACCGCAGCTCTGGTGGCCTACCAGAAGGGCGAGCGCAAGCACCCCACGATGCGCGGCATCGCCGAGTCGCTGTCCGAAAAGGACATCGCCGATGTGTCGGCCTACTACGAACAACACGGCAAGACCGGCGCCGAACTGCCCGCCAAGCCTGGCCGCGAGCCCAGCGTGCAAGTGGCCGAGCTGCTCAAGAAGGGTGCTTGTGTCTCCTGCCACGGCGACAACTTCGCCAAGCCCATCGATCCTTCCTACCCCAAGATCGCAGGCCAGCACGCTGACTACCTCTTTGTGGCCCTCAAGTCCTACAAGGTCGAGAAGAATGCCAATGTGGGCCGCAACAACGCCATCATGGGTGGCGTGGCCAAGCAGTTCACCAATGCCGAGCTGAAGGCCCTGGCCAACTACATCAGCAGCGTCGATGGCGACCTGCACGTGGTGCCCCAGTCGCGTTTTCGCTGATACGGCTGCCTGGCCCATGCACCCGGAAGCCCGCCTTGGCGGGCTTTTTTCATGGGGCTGCGGTTGCTGGCGGAGGCGCTCCCTCACCAAAGTCCCTGGGCGAACCCGAGCCTGAACGCGCCCTGCGCCTACAAGGGGCTTTGGTGGGCCTTTGTAAAATGGGCGCGGGTGTCGCAATCATGGTGATTCGGCAGGTTCATGCGCTGGTCGGGCCGCCGCGCGGCTTCGCTGCGACCCATGAACTCTTCTCCGACCCTGATCCAAGTGATCGGCGCCGTCCTGTTCGGACTGGCCATCCTCCACACCTTCTCCACCAAGTTTTTCGAGCATCTGGCGCACACGCAGCCACGGCATGCGGGCATCTGGCATCTGCTGGGTGAGGTGGAGGTTGTCTTTGGCTTCTGGGCCATGGTGCTCATGCTGTTCATGTTTTCCATCAGCGGAAAACAGGAGGCCACGGCCTACCTGGACTCGCGCAATTTCACAGAGCCTTTGTTCGTGTTTGCGATCATGGTGATTGCTGCCACCCGCCCCATCCTGGAGCTGGCCGGGGCTGTGGTGCGCGCGCTGGCAGCCCTGCTGCCCGCGCAGCGTGGCATGGCCATGTACTTTGTGGTGCTGGCGTTCGTACCCCTGCTCGGGTCTTTCATCACCGAACCGGCGGCAATGACGCTGGCTGCGCTGATGTTGCGGGACACGCTCTTCTCCCACCCTATCTCCAGCCGACTCAAGTATTCGACCATTGGCGTGCTGTTCGTGAACATCTCGATTGGGGGAACGCTCACTTCCTTTGCGGCGCCGCCCGTGCTGATGGTGGCTGCCAAGTGGAACTGGGACATCTGGTTCATGATGTCGAACTTCGGCTGGAAGGCGGCGGTGGCCGTGCTCATCAATGCGGCCATTGCAATGCTGATCTTCCGCAACCAGCTGGGCCATATGGGCCGCAAGATGCCTGCTTCCGAGTCCCCCGTGCCGTGGACCGTAGCGGGTGTTCACCTCGCGTTCCTGGTGCTGGTGGTGGTGTTTGCCCACCATCCCGCCGTGTTCCTGGGCTTGTTCCTGTTCTTTATGGGGTTCACCACGGCCTACCGGCGCCACCAAAGTCCGCTGATCCTGCGCGAGGCATTGCTGGTGGCGTTCTTCCTGGCCGGGCTGGTGGTGCTGGGTGGCTTGCAGCAATGGTGGTTGCAGCCCGTGCTCATGAAGATGGACGCCAATGCGGTGTTTTTTGGTGCCGCCGCACTCACCGCCTTTACCGACAACGCAGCGCTGACCTATCTGGGCTCGCTGGTCGAGGGCCTCAGCGACGAGTTCAAGGTGGCCCTGGTGGCGGGCGCTGTGACGGGCGGCGGCTTGACTGTGATTGCCAACGCGCCTAATCCTGCCGGGGCATCGATCCTGAAGGAGAAGTTCTCGCAGGGCGTCATCAACCCGCTCGGCCTGCTGCTGGGCGCGTTGCCACCCACGCTGGTGGCGGTGCTGGCGTTCAAGTTGCTGTGACCGCCGGGCCCCTTGCGGGGCTCAGTCCCGCGTGGCGCGCCGTTGCACGCAGGCGATGTAGGCCTCGCCATCGGGCGGGCGGCCTGCGCGCTGGCTCTCCCACAGCATTTCGCCCAGGCAGTCCATGGCCGCATGGTGGGCATCGTGCAGCGAATCGAGCCGCGCCGTCAGCAGCTCCACCGCCTGTCGGATGCCGCGCGGCTGGTCGATGCTGCACTGCTCGCTGATCGACAGGTGCATTGACAGGTGCAAAAACGGATTGGTCTGGCCGGGCGTCTCATCGTAGTTGCGCGCCACAGCGGCATCGGCATCCGACAGGTCGGCGTGGTATTCGGGGTGCTCGGCGATCCACAGGCTGGCCAGCGTCTCGATGGCTTCCATGGGGGCGCCGCTCTGGGTCTTGGCGTGCACACCGCACAGAAAGCGGCGCACATCGGCTTGGGAGGGGCTGAACATGGGGCGTGAGGGTAGCACGCGCCTTTTTGCCTTGGGGGCTGCAGGGTCGCGCCTGTGCGCTACGCCGTGCTGCGGCCGCGTCCTACGCGCCCTGGGCGGGGCGGCTTCTACATTGGCTGGGCGCAAAGACACGGAGCCGGGTCCGCTTTGTCGCAGTCCTTCAAACCCGGCATGGGGAGAAATGCCATGAATGCAATGCGAATCGTTGGTGTGCTGTTGTTGGTGCTGGGCCTGGCCGGTTTTCTGACCGGGGGCTTCAGTTTCACCAAGGAGAGCACCCAGGCCAAGCTGGGCCCGCTGGAGCTGACCGTCAAGGAGAAGGAGTCCGTCAACATTCCGCAGTGGATGAGCCTGGGCGCCATGGTGATCGGCGGCGTGGTGCTGGTGCTGGGCTTTCGCAAGCGCTGAGGCGTTTCGTTGGGCCTGTGTCTTGGGGCGCGGGCCCGTTGTGCCTCAGCCCATTCAGCGCAGCGAGCGGTTGGTGTTGATGCCCCGCGCCTTGCACCCACGCACGGCAAGGGCCACCGGGGTTTCAGCCCCGGCTGCTCGTTGCGCTGAGTGCGCGATACACCCGTCGCCGGATCTCAGCCGCGTGGCGCACCCATCATCCGCGAGATGGTCCGTGCCGCGCTCAGCAGCGCAGGCAGCAGCGTCTCCTGCATCACCGCCGCACTTGTGCGGTTGGCTTGGCCGCTGATGTTGAGCGCCGCCACCGTCTGCCCGGTGCGGTTGGTCAGTGGTGCGGCGATCGAGATCAAACCTTCTTCCAACTCCTGGTTCACTAGGCACCAGCCCTGCTGCCGCGCCTGGCGGATGTGGGCCAGCAGTGCATCCACATCGGTGGTGGTGTGTTCGGTAAAACGCTGCATGGGGTGGCCCTGCAGCCGGGCCTGCAGTTCGTCGTCCGGCAACCCGGCCAGCAGCATGCGGCCCATGGACGTCCAGCACGCGGGCAGGCGTGAGCCCACGCCCAGCGTGGTGCGCATGATCTTGTGGGTGGGCACGCGCAGCACATAGACGATATCCAGGCCGTCGAGCACGGCGGCCGATGACGACTCGCGCACCTCTTCCACCAGGTCCTCCATCACCGGCTCGGCCAGGTTCCAGATGGGCAGCGAGGACAGGTACGCAAACCCCAGGTCCAGGATGCGCGGGCTCAGGCGAAACAGCTTGCCGTCCGTCTCCACATAGCCCAGCGTCTGCAGCGTGAGCAGGATGCGGCGAGCACCGGCGCGGGTCAGGCCGGTTTGCGCGGCAACTTCACTCAGGGTTTGCTGCGGTGTAGCCGCACTGAACGAGCGGATCACCTCCAGCCCGCGCGCGAACGACTGCACATAGCTGTCGCTCGGTTTGGGGTCTTTGGCTTCATGGGTTTGGGAATTCATACGTATGCCAACTATAATTCTTTAAGCGAACATTTGTTCTATATACGAACAAATTTCAAAGGGACAACAGAGAAACCAAGAAAGCGTTGCAATGATCAACAAACTGGCGGACTCGGTGGCCCAGGCCCTTGCGGGGGTGAAGGATGGTGCCACGGTGTTGATAGGCGGGTTCGGCACGGCCGGCATTCCGGGCGAGCTGATCGATGGCCTCATCGCCCAGGGGGCGCGTGACCTCACGGTGGTCAACAACAACGCAGGCAATGCCGACCAGGGCCTGGCTGCGCTGCTCAAGGCCGGGCAGGTGCGCAAGATCATCTGCAGTTTTCCGCGCCAGGTCGATAGCTATGTGTTCGATGACCTGTATCGCAGTGGCAAGCTGGAGCTGGAACTGGTGCCCCAGGGCAATCTGGCCGAGCGCCTGCGCGCTGCGGGCGCGGGCATCGGCGCCTTTTTCTGCCCCACGGCGCATGGCACGGAGCTGGCTGCGGGCAAGGAAACGCGCGAGATCAATGGCAAACACTACGTGCTCGAATACCCCATCCACGGCGATGTGGCCCTGATCAAGGCCGAGAAGGGCGACCGCTGGGGCAACCTCACCTACCGCATGTCGGCGCGCAACTTCGGCCCCGTGATGGCCACGGCTGCCAAGACCACGATTGCCACCGTGCACGAGGTGGTGGAGCTGGGCGCGCTGGACCCGGAGGCCATCGTCACCCCCGGCATCTACGTCACGCATGTCGTGAAGATCGACCGCACGGCCACGCAGGCGGGCGGATTCAAGAAATCCGCATGAAATTGGCACCTACCGCCTGAGGAGTAAGCGTGAGTAGCTATCAAAAGCGTAGTAAAGACGAGTTGGCGAAACGCGTGGCGCAAGACATCCACGACGGTGCCTACGTCAACCTGGGCATCGGCCAGCCCACCCTGGTGGCCAACCACATCCCCGAGGGCCGCGAGGTCATCCTGCAAAGCGAAAACGGCATCCTGGGCATGGGCCCCGCGCCCGCTGCGGGGCTGGAGGACTACGACCTCATCAACGCCGGCAAGCAGCCCGTGACGCTGCTGCCGGGCGGCGCGTACTTCCACCACGCCGACAGCTTCGCGATGATGCGCGGCGGCCACCTCGACATCTGCGTGCTGGGCGCCTACCAGGTCAGCGCCACGGGTGATCTGGCCAACTGGAGCACGGGCGAGCCCGGCGCCATCCCCGCCGTGGGCGGGGCCATGGACCTGGCCATCGGCGCCAAGCAGACCTGGGTGATGATGGACCTGCTGACCAAGCAGGGCGCGAGCAAGATCGTGACGCAATGCACCTACCCGCTCACCGGTGTCGCCTGCGTGAAGCGCATCTACACCGATCTGTGCACACTGGCCTGCACGCCCACAGGGCTGCAGCTCATCGACACCGTGCCCGGCCTGTCGCAGACTGAGCTGGAGCAACTGGTGGGCCTGCCCATCCGCCCTGCCGCCTGAACGAATCCACCCCCCAAGCAACGAGGAGACAAAACCATGAGCACACAACGCCAAGCCTTCATCTGCGACGCCATCCGCACCCCTTTCGGCCGCTACGGCGGTGCGCTCTCCAGCGTGCGCACCGACGACCTGGGTGCCATCCCCATCAAGGCGCTGATGGACCGCAACCCCGGCGTGGACTGGGCGGCCGTGACCGACGTGTTCTACGGCTGCGCCAACCAGGCCGGTGAAGACAACCGCAACGTCGCCCACATGAGCAGCCTGCTCGCGGGCCTGCCCATCGAGGTGGCGGGCGCCACCATCAACCGCCTGTGCGGTTCGGGCCTGGATGCCGTGGGCACCGCAGCGCGCGCCATCAAGGCCGGCGAGGCCGGCCTGATGATCGCGGGCGGCGTGGAGAGCATGAGCCGTGCGCCCTTTGTCATGCCCAAGGCAGAGTCGGCCTTCAGCCGCAACAGCGCGGTGTACGACACGACGATCGGCTGGCGCTTTGTCAACAAGCTGATGAAGGAAAAGTACGGCGTTGATTCGATGCCCGAGACCGCCGAAAACGTGGCGACCGACTTCAAGATCGAGCGCGAAGCCCAGGACCAGATGGCCCTGCGCAGCCAGCTTAACGCCGTGGCCGCCATCAAGGCCGGCCACCTGGCGCGCGAGATCGTGCCGGTGCACATCCCGCAGAAAAAGGGCGACGCCATCATCGTGAGCCAGGACGAACACCCGCGCGAGACCAGCCTGGAAGCGCTGGCCAAGCTCAAGGGTGTGGTGCGGCCCGATGGCACGGTGACGGCGGGTAACGCCAGCGGTGTGAACGACGGCGCCTGCGCGCTGCTGCTGGCCGATGAAGCCAACGCTGCCAAGTACGGCCTCAAGCCCCGCGCCCGCGTGGTGGGCATGGCCGTGGCCGGTGTGGCGCCGCGCATCATGGGTTTTGGCCCCACGCCCGCCACGCAAAAGGTGCTGGCCCAGACGGGCCTGACCATCGACCACATGGATGTGATCGAGCTCAACGAAGCCTTTGCCGCGCAAGGCCTGGCCGTGCTGCGCGCTCTGGGCCTCAAGGACGACGATGGCCGCGTGAACGCCTGGGGCGGCGCCATCGCGCTGGGCCACCCGCTGGGCGCCAGCGGCGCGCGCCTGGTCACCACCGCCGTGAACCGCCTGCACGAACATGCGGGCCAGTACGCGCTGTGCACCATGTGCATCGGCGTGGGGCAGGGCATTGCCGTGATCCTGGAGCGCGTGTGACCGTGATTGAGCGCAACCCCACACCGGTCACTGTCATCACGGGTGCCAGCAACGGCATCGGCCGCGCGATTGCCGAAGCCGTGCTGACCCAGGGCCACGCCGTGGTCAACCTGGACTACGTGCGGCCCAGCTGGAGCCACCCCCAACTCACCTCGTACCAGGGCGACCTGACCGACGAGGCATCGACCCGCGAACGCGCGGCCGAGATCGCGGCCAAGCACAACGTCACCGCACTGGTGAACAACGCGGGCGCCACGCGCCCCGGCACCATCGACACCGCCACCACGGCGCAGCTGGATGACGTGGTGGGCCTGCACCTGCGCGCGCCCATGCTGCTGGTGCAAGCGTTCCTGCCCAGCCTGCGCGCCAGCGGCCAGGGCCGCATCGTGAACATGTCGTCGCGCGCCGCGCTGGGCAAGGCCGACCGCATCGTGTATTCGGCCACCAAGGCCGGAATGATCGGCATGACGCGCACGCTGGCCATGGAGCTGGGGCGCGACGGCATCACCGTCAACGCGATTGGCCCCGGGCCCATCGCCACCGAACTGTTCCGCCAGAGCAACCCCGACGGCGCGCCGCAGACGCAGCGCATCCTGAACAGCATCGCCGTGGGCCGCATGGGCACGCCCGACGACGTGGCGCGCGCGGCGCTGTTCTTCCTCTCGCCCGACAACGGTTTCGTGACCGGGCAGGTTCTGTACGTGTGCGGAGGCACCACGCTGGGAGTGGCGCCGGTCTAGCACCTGATCTGACGACTTCTTTCGCCGCCCCTTGACCGGGGCATCCACCGATGTTCTCGCCCAGGCGCCCGCGCCCGGTTGAGGCCATGGCACGGCCAGTTTTCGGCGCGCCACCGCAATTTTTTCACCACCATCCTGAAGGAGACAAGCCTCATGAACCCGATCAAGACCTCTGCACGCCGCCGCTTTACCCTCGGCGCCATCGCCTCTGCCGCCGTGCTGGGCGCGGGGCTGATGTCCAGCAGCGCTGCGTTCGCCCAGGCCTATCCCAGCAAGCCCGTCACCATCGTCGTGCCCTTTGCCGCGGGCGGCACCACCGACATCCTGGCCCGCATCATCGGACAGGCGCTGACCACCGAGCTGGGCCAGTCGGTCATCGTGGACAACCGCGCGGGTGCGGGCGGCAACATCGGCGGCGCCATGGCGGCCAAGGCCCCGGCAGATGGCTACACCCTGTTCATGGGCACGGTGGGCACCCACGCCATCAACGCCAGCCTGTACAAGAAGATGCCCTTCGACCCCATCAAGGACTTCGCGCCGCTGACCCGCGTGGCCAATGTGCCCAACCTGCTGGTGGCCAACCCCGCCCAGCCCTACAAGACGGTGAAAGAGCTGATCGCCTATGCCAAGGCCAACCCCGGCAAGCTCAACTTCGGCTCGTCGGGCAACGGCAGCTCCATCCACCTGTCGGGCGAGCTGTTCAAGAGCCTCGCCAAGGTGGACATGGTGCACGTGCCCTACAAGGGCAGCGCCCCGGCCGTGACCGACCTGCTGGGCAACCAGATCGGCATCATGTTCGACAACATGCCCTCGGCCATCCAGCATGTGCGCAGCGGCAAGCTGGTGCCCATTGCCGTGACCACCGCCAAGCGTTCGCCCGAGCTGCCCAACGTGCCCACCATCGCCGAAGCTGGCGTGGCAGGTTATGAAGCCACCTCGTGGTTCGGCATGTTTGCGCCCACCGGCACGCCCGCGCCGGTGCTGGCCAAGCTCAACACGGCCTTGGTGAAGGTGCTGAACCAGGCCGAGGTGAAGAAGAAGATCAACGAGCAGGGCGCCGAGACGACCAGCGAAACGCCCGAGCAGTTTGCTGCCTTCATCCAGGCCGAGTCCGTCAAGTGGGGCAAGGTCGTCAAGGAGTCGGGTGCAAGTTTGGACTGACCCCCTGAGTCGCTGCGCGCCTTCCCCCTGAAAGGGGGACGCCCCCAGCGCGGGGGGCCCTGGCTTTGGCCGCGCCAGTTACAACGTGGCGCTATCAGCGTGGCCGTTCAGCGCCGCCCCAGGGTCCACCAGGTCAGCAGCCCCAACGCCAGCCCCCAGCAGGCCGAGCCCAGCCCCAGCAGGCTCACATTGGAGGCAGTGACCACAAAGGTGACCAGCGCGGCCTCGCGTTCGCTGGGTTCTGCCAAGGCGCCGATCAAGCCGTTCTGGATCGCGCCCAGCAGCGCCAGGCCAGCCACGGTGCTCACCAGAGCTGCGGGCAACTGCGCAAACGCGTAGGTGATGGCGCCTGCAAAGCTACCCAGCAGCAGATAGAACGCCCCGCAGGCCACGCCGGCCACCCAGCGCTTTTCGGGCAGCGGGTGGGCTTCTTCGCCGGTGCAGATGGCGGCCGTGATGGCCGCCAGGTTGATGCCGTGGGCCCCGAACGGTGCCAGCAGCAGGCTGGCCAGCCCCGTGCCTGCGATGAGCTGGTTGTTGTGGGCGGTGTAGCCCGAAGCGCGCAGCACGGCCACGCCAGGCACCTGCTGGCCGGTGAGGCACAGCAGCGCCAGCGGCACGGCGGTGCTCAGGAGGGCGGTCCACGAAAATTCTGGCGCGGTCCACACCGGCAACGCCAGCCCCCAGGCGGAGGTGGAGGTGTTGGCGGCCGGTACCGCTGCCTGCCCCCAGCCCAGCCCCTGCCACAGCGCCACACCCAGCAGCAAGGTGAGGGCAATCGCATAACGCGCCGAGCGCTGTTTGAACAGCAGGTAGCCCGCAAACATGGCCCCCACCAGCCAGGGCGCGCCCTCCACCGTGCTGCGGGCGGCACCAAACGCGTCCACGCCAAACCGCAGCAGAATGCCCGCCAGCATGGCAGCGCACAGGCTGCGGGGGATGTGCGCCATCAGCCGGTCAAAAACCCCCGTCCACCCGACCAGCAGCAAGGCCGCTGCCGCCAGCAGGTAGGCGCCCACCACCTGGCTGTAGGGTAGGGCCACCAGGGCGCTGGCCAGCAGCGCCGCGCCGGGCGTGTTCCAGGCGCAGACCACGGGCACGCGCTGGCGCCAGCTCATCCACACACCACACACCCCGGCGCCCATGGAGATGGCCCAGACCCAGGATGTGACCTGCGCCGCTGTCAGGTGCCCGGCCTGTGCGGCCTGCAGCACCAGCAGCAAGGGGCCCGCGTACGAGATCAGCACAGCCACCAGGCCCGCCACCACGGCGGGAAACAGGTCGTGGGCCGTGGCCATCCAGCGGGTGCGAGTCGTTTCATCGTGCCGCGCTGGCGGCGCGATGGCGGGTGCGGTGCTGGCAGCACGCGGGGCAGCGGGCGCAGTGGCCGACGCTGTGCGGGTGGGGTAGGGCTGGGGCGTTGTCATGCCGCCATGGTGCCCGCAGGCCACCCGCTGGGCGGGCACAGTCTGCCCGGGGTTTATGCTGTACAGATGGCCCCATCGACATCTGTACTGCAGCACAGTTACCTGCAGCTTGCGCAGCAAGTGCGCCGCGACATCACCCTGAAACGCTACGCACCGGGCGAGCGCCTGCCTTCGGTGCGCGCGCTGGCCGCCGCGCAGGGCGTGAGCGTGGCCACCGTGGTGCGCTGCTACCGCCACCTGGAGGCGCTGGGCGTGGTGCAGGCGAGGCACAAATCCGGCATGTATGTCGCAGAGCCCGCTCCGGTTCGCGCTGCGCCAGGTGCGAAGGACGGCGCAGACCCCTCCGGCGGGCCAGGCCTGCAGGCCCGCGCGCGGCCTGCGGTGCCGCCGCCCGTGGAGTTCGACCGACTGGTGTCGCTGGAGCACCGCATGACCCAGCTGTATGCGCTGACCACACAACAGCCTCTGCAGTGGGGGCTGCACCTGGCCAACGCAGCGCCCGCCTGGTACCCCACCGAAGCCCTGGCCCGCATCGCCCAGCGCCTGCTGCGCAGCCAGCCCGAGATGCTGGGCACCTACCCCACCGGCAGCGGCCTGCCCGCGCTGCGCACCGAGCTGGCGGGCTGGATGGCGACCTACGGGCTGGATCTGCAGCCTGACGAACTGCTGGTGACCAACGGCAGCACCGAGGCCCTGAACGTGGCGCTGCGCGCCGTCACCCGGCCGGGCGATGCGGTGGTGGTGGAGTCGCCCGTGTACTTTGGCCTGCTGCAGATGCTGGGCAACCTGGGCCTGCGCGCCATCGAGCTGCCCTGCACGCCGGGCGAAGGCATGAGCCTGGAGGCGCTGGAGTACGCGCTGGAGCACCAGAGCGGCGTGCGCGCCGTGGTTGCCATGCCCAACTTTCAGAACCCGCTCGGCCATGTGATGCCCGACCGCAACAAGCGCCGTTTGCTGCGCCTGGTAGAGCAGCACGACCTGGCGTTGATCGAGGACGACGTGTTTGGCGACCTCTCGCACACGCCGCACCGCCCCCAGCCCGTGAAAGCCTGGGACCGCCATGGCCGCGTGATTTACTGCGGCAGCAGCAGCAAGAGCCTGGCGCCCGCGTTCCGCCTGGGCTGGACATCGGGCGGGCGCTGGCATGCGCGCATGGAGTCGCTCAAGCTCAGCACCTCGCTCGCGGCGCCGTGGCTGGAGCAGGCGGTGATGGCCGAGTTCATGCGCTCTGGCGGTTTGCAGCCCCACCTGCGCCGCTTGCGCGAGCGACTGGCACAGACCACGCCGCGCGCGGCCGAGGCCGTGCGCAAGCACTTTCCGGCAGGCACGCGGGTGCACAGCCCCGCCGGGGGATGGTGGCTGTGGCTGCAGCTGCCCGAGCCCGTGGATTCACTGGCCTTGCTGCAACGCGCGGTGGCGCAGGGCATGGCCTTCACCCCCGGGGCACTGTTTTCCACCAGCGCCAAGTACGCCAGCTACCTGCGCCTGAACATTGCCCGCCCCTGGACGCGCGAACTGGAGCAGGCCGTGCGCCAGCTGGGGCAACTGGCGGCCGGTGTGCCATAGGCCCGGCGGGCAGATCCTTGGCCCGGTTGCTCCAGAAATTTGATTAAAAATGCAGCCTACAGCGCTACTGTTATGGGTTTATTGCTATAAAAATAGAAGCATTTAGGGATGCACGCGGTACACGCGCCCCGTCTGCGCCCCTTCCACACTGCGCTGGTAGGCCAGGGCCGCGCGCTCTGCGGGCACCGGTTCAAAGCCGGGGAAGAACGGACCATAGGTGCCCATGGATTCGGTCAGTACCGTGGGGCTGATGGCGTTGATGCGCAGGCCGCGCGGCAGTTCGATGGCGGCGGCGGCCACAAAACCTTCGATGGCCGCGTTCACCGCCGTGGCGCTGGCACCGTTGCGGATGGGCTCGGTGCCCAGGATGCCGCTGATCAGCGTGATGGAGCCGCCGTCGTTCAAGTAGCGCTGGCCGAGCAGTGCCAGCTGCACCTGGCCCAGCAGCTTGTCCTGCAGGCCGATGTGAAACTGCTCTGCGGTCATTTCGGCCAACGGGCCAAAGTGCACATTGCCCGCCGTGCTCACGATGGCATCGACCTTGCCCACGGCGGCGAACAGTGCTGCCAGCGAGGCGGGCTGGGCCAGGTCGGCCTGGTGCATGCCGCTGCTGCGGCCCACGGTGATCACGTCGTGGCGTGCGCCCAGGTTGGCCTGCACGGCCTGGCCGATGGTGCCGCTGGCGCCGATGAGAAGAATCTTGGACATGGTGTTTTCCTTGGGTGTCAAAAAGGGTTGATGAGGAACTGACAATCCGATTCTTTTGCGAATCAATCAGTGCATAAAGTACGTGCAAGTTATGCTTGTGCTAACTATTGATTAGGAATATCCAGGAGCCATGGACAAGCTGCGCAACATGGAAGTCATGGTGGCCGTGGTGGAGGCCGGCAGCTTTGCCGCCGCCGCGCGCCAGTTGCAGATATCCGCCGTGATGGTGGGCAAGCACATCCAGCAGCTGGAGGTCCACCTGGGCGCGCGCCTGTTTCAGCGCAGCACGCGGCAGAACAGCTTGACCGAGGTGGGCGCCGCGTTCTACGAAGACAGCAAACGCGTGCTGGAGCAGGTGCGCTGGGCCGAGTCCGCCGTGGAACGCAGCCGCGCCGTGCCGCAGGGCCTGCTGCGCGTGAGCGCACCCTTCACGCTGGGCAACCACGTCATCGCGCCACTGGTGGCCGACTTTCTGCAGCGCCACGACCAGGTGCGTGTGGACCTGCAACTGACCGACAGCGTGGTGGACCTGGCGGGCGAAGGATTTGACCTGGCCGTGCGGATTGGCCAGGTGGTGAACGAGGGCCTGGTGGCGCGCCCGCTGCGCCCCTACCGCATGGTGATTGCCGCAGCATCCGCCTACCTGCAGCGCCACGGTACGCCCGAGCGCGCGGCCGACCTGGCCCGCCACCAGTGCCTGAGCCACTCGGTGTGGCAGCGCCGCGTGGAATGGACGCTGCGCGACGGCAACGAGGAATTCTTCTGGCCCGAAAACGCGCGCTTTGTTTGCAACCAGGGTGATGGCCTGCGCCAGGCGGCGCTGCGCGGCCTGGGGCTCATCATGCAGCCCGAGGTGCTCTTGGCCGACGACCTGGCCAGCGGCGCGCTGGTGCCGGTGATGCAGTCCTGTCTGCCCGTGCCGCGCCCTGTGCAGCTGGTCTATGCGCCCGACCGGCGGCAGCTGCCCAAGCTGGCGCGGTTTGTGGAGTTTGTGGTGGAAAGGCTGGGGGTGGAAGGGCGCTGAAAAGTGTTGAAGCTGGCGGCAGCGGTGGGCTCAGCAGAACGCCTGGCGCTGCCGCCGGAGTGCATCGCGGTCGATGCTGGCCGCCAACTGCTCCATGTCAGCCACGCAGACGCCGTGCTGCAGGAAATGCCGAGGCCATTGCTCGACCGCCTGAGCAACCTCCTGAATCAGCGCGATAGCCCGAGCCCGCGTGATGCCGAATTCGCTCAGCTCGGTCAGCGCGTTGTCCAGCGTGGATTGCGCGCCGTGCCGGCCCACCACCATGGCCTGGTAGCCCATGTTTTGCAGCGTGGGCACCACGTCGAATGCTGGGGCCAGGTCGTAGTAGCCGTCAAAACCCAGGCGCAGGCAGTGGTTGCGCTCGTGGTCGTCGGTGTTGTCCATCAGGATGTTGAACACCATGCGCCGAAACAGCTCCTCGCGCAGTGCTTTTTGCCGGTCGGGGTGCGCCTGGCGCAGCAGCACGGTGGCCAGTGCGCCGTAGCTTTCTGCGAGGCCTGCGGCAGCCAGCGCCGTCTTGGCAGAGATGCAGTGCACGCGCAGGCTGAGGTGGTCGGTCTGAACGCGGTCAAACCGCTCAATCGTCAGCGCATGGCGCTGTGGTCCGCGGCTTAGCCGCGATGGAATTGGCAATACGCCCGTCGTGGCAACGCGGATGCCTGCCCGGGCCGCCAGCGTCATGGTGGCGTGTTCGATGAGAGGCGTATCCACGGTGTCATCCAGCTCGCTGAACTTGATGACGCAGGGCCCGCTGTCGGTTTGCAGCAGCGCCTTGGGCCGGGCCCCGCCCAACGTCACGCCCGGCTGCACCAGCCGCTGGATTTCGGGCGTGACAGGGGCTTGCTCCTGCACGTCTTCCACCGCCCGCACCATGGCCTCCAGATCGCGCAGCTGCGGATAGGGCCCGATGCGGCGCGGGATGTAGTGCTCGGCCGATGTGGAGATGCCCAGCGCGCCAAAGCGGTCGTCGCCAGCGAACAGCAGCATCTCCAGAATCGACAGGCGTGCAGGGCGGTCGATGTGGCGAATGATGCGCTCGCCCCAACGGTCTGGCCGCGCATCATCGATGGCGCCGGGCGCGCTGTCTTTGTGGCCTGCGCTGAACATCTGGCTTGCGATCAGGGGCAGGTCTTCGCTCAGCGCAAACTGCCACCAGTCTGCTGCGTAGCTGAAGGTGGCGCAGTTGGGCACCAACTGCGATAGGCCCACTACCCCGGTCAGAACGGGCTGGGCGGGGTTGACCAGGGTCCAGACATAGAGCGTGTCTTGCGGCACGTAGGAGCGTAGCGTGACCTGCTGCGCGTCGGGTTGTTGACTCATGGCCGCGCTTTCTTTTGACCCGCGATCAGTGCGGCCAGGCCTGCTGCCGTGCTGTTGGGCTGGCGCTCGGGGGCGCCGAGCCCTGCGACTTGCAGGGATTGCTTGATCTGTTTCTCGTGGTCCACCCCAGCTGCCTTCTCAATCGCCTTCTGAGTTGTCTTTTTTGTTGCGTCCGAAGAATCTGTTCCGATAAAGGAGCCCTCTACCTCTCTCGCAAGGTGTGCGGCCCCAGAGAGCGTAGGCACATGGGCGTTTGCAAAGGGTGACAAGGCAGCAGGCCTGGTGTTGCTGGCTGCCGTGTTTGCGCCTTTCTGCGCCGTAGCCCGTGCAGTGGGCCGGGGCCGGGCTCTCGCCACCTCCTGCTCCAGCGATGCGAGGTCGTTCTGCGGCGCAATCAGATCGGCCAGCCCCTGGGCCTGGTTGATGAGCCACATGCACATCACATACGACGCCATGGACACAGACGGGTCGCCGCGCTCGATGCGCGCCATGGTGGGCTGCGACACGCCAAGCCGCTGGGCCCACTGGGCCTGCGTTTCCTTGCGGCGCTTGCGTGCAATCACGATGTTCTGCGCGAGCAAGGCAATTTGCTGAAGAACTGCCTGGGGGTAGTCAGTGGGCTTGGTGTTTTGGGATGGCATTCATAGATGTTAGTTCAATTGATTATTTTTGAACATCTATGAATTAGTTTCGGTTCTCAGAAGAAGGGGAGCTGAATGGTATGAATTATTCATAGATATATGACAATTCGTCAAAAATACATATCTATGAATTTAGAAGAGCAGCCGGTGTGGCGATGCAACCAGGGGCATCAGCACAAGGACACATTGACGCGCGCTGCAATGCAGAGCCTGCGGGGCTCACTCCACCGCGTTGCTGGGCACCGCAGGCCCGATCTTGAACACCCCGCTCACCCGTGCACAGGGCACGCCATCGGCCGTGACCAGCCCTTGCGCAAACACCAGCGAGCGCGTGACACGCAGCGGCTCGGCTTCGCCCTGCACCCAGGCGCCCAGCGGGGCGGGGGCCAGGTAGTCGATCTGCAGGCTGATGGTGGGCAGAAAACGGTCGGCCACCTGGTTGCTTTTGCGGTGCACCGACAGCGGCAGCAGCATGTCGCAAAAGCTGGCCATCATGCCGCCGTGCAGGTTGTTCATGGGGTTCACATGGCGCCGCTCCACGCGAAAGCCGAACTGCACCACGCTGCCTTCGTGGCGCAGGTAGAGCGGGCCGTTGTGCTGGATGAAGGGGCCGCCGGACTGCAGCGGCGCAAAGCCTGGAGGGATTTCGACGTGACCACTCATGCGCGGGCCTCGTTCTCCACATCCTGCGCAAAGCTGGCGCCCTCCAGGCTGCTGTGGGTGGCACCGTCCTCGGGCAGCCAGCCGCAGTACACCGTGCGGAAGTCCGCCACGATCTGCGCCAGCGGCATGTCGTCAAACGCGCCGCGCTGGTGCACATATTCCATGTGGCGCGCGCCGGATTTGTCGAACGGGTGGTAGATCGAATCGTTTTCGCCATCGAACTCCAGCGGCAGCAGCCCAAAGCGCTCGCACAGCTCGATGTTGAACGCAGGCGTGGCCTTGCGCCAGGCGCCATCGAGCCAGATGTCGGTGTAGCCGTGCCAGATGAAGAGGTCGGTTTTCATCGTCTCGCGCATGCGCTCGGTGCTGAGGTGGTTGCGCACATCGGCAAAGCCCATGCGCGCCGGGATGCCCGCCGCACGGCACGCGGCCGTCAGCAGCGCCGCCTTGGGCACACACCAGCCGTAGCCGTTGGCGAGTACCGTGCTGGCGGTCATGCCCTGGGGCGAGAGGTCGATGCGGTAGGGGTCGTAGCGAAAGCCGTCGCGCACGGCCAGGTACAGGGCCACGGCGCGTTCGCGGTCGGTGGCGCCGCGCGCGTGTTGGGTGGCAAAGGCCTGGATGGAAGGTGCGTCGCTGTCGATGAGGGCCGTGGCACGCAGGTGGGCGGGCGTGGGGGCGGTGGTCATTGTGGTGTGTCTCCTGAAGTCGGACGGAGGCCAGTGTGCGGGCCCCGGGGCACCCGATGCTGTCACAGGCGCGCCAGCCCTGCGCGGCAGGGGCCCGATGCCCCTGTCACACCCGCCACGCAGGCAGCTCCCAGTTGCGCCACAGCGCCAGCCCGCGCAGCCCGGCCGTGAGCAGCACGCAGACCACCAGCGGTGCCCAGTCGGGCGCTTGCAGGTGGCGCAGGGCCACGTCGGCCCAGCCACCGGCAAAGGCACACAGGGCATACGGCCGGTGGTCGCTGAAGGCCTGGGGCACCTCGTTGCACAGCACGTCGCGCAGCACGCCGCCGAACACGCCGGTGGTCACGCCCATCATCACGCTGATGATGGGGGGCATGCCGATGGCGGTGGCAATGTCCACGCCCACGGCGGCAAACAGGCCCAGGCCGATGGCGTCGGGCAGCAGCATGGCGCGTTCGGTGGGCTTGAAGTGGCGCTGGCGCATGAACAGCATGGCGCCCACGCACAGGGCCAGGATGCCCCAGACAAAACCCGTGTGGCGCACCCAGAAGAAGGGCCGCTGGTCCAGCAGCAGGTCGCGCAGCGTGCCGCCGCCGAACGCCGCCACAAAAGCCACCACACACACGCCCACCACGTCGAGCCGCTTGCGCGCGGCGGCGATCACGCCCGACAGCGCAAAGGCCATGGTGGCAGCCACCTCCAGAAGAAAGCGCAAGGTGTGCACCCAGGGGGCGTCGAGCAACTGGTCCATGGGGGCGATTGTGCCGTGCAGCGGCGGCGCAGCCAGGCGAGTCGTTGTGCGTGCATTTGCTATAAAAAATATAGCTATAAAGGCATGATGGTCAGGCGCAAAAGCCTGTTTTTGCTCATATCTCAGGTTGGGTGCACCCGCAAAGATGCGCCCACCACCTCACCCCCGCACCAGCAGCCACCCCAGCGCCACCACACAACCCGTGCCCCCCAACGCCCCCAGGCGCCGCGCCCAGCGCAGCGCGGCCTGCGGCCACAGGTTCATGGCCAGCACGAGCAGCCAGCCCAGGGCCATCCAGGCGGCGATGACCAGGGCCACGCCTGCTGTGGGCCCGGCCGCTGCGATGGCGGCCACGGTCTGCAGCGCCAGTGCGCCCAGCGCAACGGCCCAGGCCTGGGCGCGGCCTGTGCTGCCGTCGCCCCAGGCGCGTGTGGGCACGGCCTGTGCCCAGCGGGTCAGGCCGATCAGCGAGGCCAGCGCGGCGGTGGTGCCAATGAGTTCAGCAGTCATGCTGCCCCCGAGGTGTGGTGCTTGGCAGGCGGTGCTGCCTGCCGCCGCAGCGCCCGCAGCAGGTGTTGCCGCTGCAGCAGGGGCGCACCAGCGGCTGCCGTGCACAGGGCCGCTGCGGCCGCCCACTGCCACAGGCCCGCCTTGGCCGCCAGGCCGCCATAGGCCAGCGCGGCCAGCAGCCACAGCGCGGCTGTGGTGCGGGGTGCCCAGTGGCGCAGGGTGGCGGCGGGCAGGGCTACCAACATCGCGAGCAGCAGGCCCAGCATGCCCGACGAGCGCGCGGGCTCGGTCGCGACGATGTGCGCCAGGCGGAACGACTCCACCGCCAGCACACCACTCAGCCAGAACGGCCCGTGGGCCAGCACCACACCACGGCCCCAGCCGCGCGGGTGCCAACGGCGGCGGGCCGTGGCGGGATGTGTTCTGGTGCCTGCAGTGGCCGCTGCATGGCGCGCTGCCTTGCGCCGGGGCGCTTGCACCCGCTGGGGGCCGATAAAGGCAGCGATGCCTGCGCAGGCCAGGCCCAAGGCAACCAGGCTGGCGAACATGGCGGGCGCCAGCACGCTGCCCAGCACCAGGCCCGTGATGCCCGCCAGGGCCAGCAGGCCGCCCGCGCCGCCCAGTGCCACGCGCCACAGTGCCAGCGTGCGCAGCGCCCCTGCGGCCAGGGCCGACAGCAGCAGCCACACGCCGATGAGGGCCCACACCGCCCACACGGGCCGCTGCGCCAGCGAGGGCAGGCCCGCAGGCCCCCACAGGTGCACAAACACCGCCACGATCAGCGCGGCGGGCGTGGTGGCGTGCAGGGCCAGAAAGAAACGTTGCATGGAGGGCGAAGCTGTGACGCGATGACGCTGTGAGAGAGATGCTGGGTGTGGGTGTCAGCCTGCTGCCGCGACGCTGCCCGCAGCGCCCAGCGCCGCCTCGGCCTCACGCCTGCGCTGCTGGCGCGCGTCCAGCCAGATCAGCGTGCCCGAGATGGACAGGAGCGCGGGCGTCATGCCCAGAAAGAAATACAGCCATTTCAGCGCCAGCCCGCCAAAGTCGCCAAAGTGCAGCGGCTCCATCAGGCTGTTGACCAGCGACCAGAAGCCCGCCGTGCGCGGGTCGTGCACCTTTTTCGCCACGCCGGTGGCGGCGTTGGTGTCCACCCGCGCGGTGCTGGCCAGGTGATCGCGCAGGTTGCCGGTAAAGCCGACCTCGGCCGTGCTGCTGCCCCAGCGGCGCAGCGACACATAACGCGCTTCCAGCCCCGGCACGGCCTGCTGCGCGGTGGCGTACAGAGCGTCCAGCGACTGCATGGGCACGGGCTCGCTGGCCTCTGCTTTGCGTGCGGGCTTGGTGGCTGTCAACGTGGCGGGGGTGGTGAGGTACTTGTAGCCCTGCTCAAACAGCGGCGCCAGCCCCATCCATGCGCCTGTGGCCGCGATCAGGATGTGAAAGCCAAGCCCCCAGATGCCTGCGGACTTGTGCAGGTCCGACATCACCACGCGAAAGCTGCGGCCCCAGCGCTGGGTGAACAGCTCGGCCAGGATCTTGCGGTGGATGACGATGCCCGTGGCAATCAGCACCAGCATGGCCGCGCCGAGGAACCCCACGATCCAGCGTGGCCCGAAGAACAAAAACACATGCAGCATGCGCAGGTACTGGCCGAGCTGGCTGTCCACCGGGCCCACCACGGTGCCCGTGTCGGAGCGCAGGGCGACCTTGGTGCGCGTGCTGGCCGGGGCCCCACGCTCGCGGATGAAGGCGAAGTAGCTCGGGTTCACCGCGTCGGGCAGCGCGATGGTTTCCACCGTGGCGCCTGGGTAGCGCGTTTGCAGCTGCACCATCACCGCATCCAGCGACGCCGGGTGCTCCGACCGGGGCAGCTGGGCCAGCGACGGATTGGCCCACAGGTCGATCTCGTTCTTGAACACCACCACCGCGCCCGAGAAGCACACGATGAACATCAGCAGCCCCGTGACGATGCCCGCCCAGGAGTGCAGGGTAAAGAGACGGTTGAGCGTGCGCTGGCTGGTCATGGCGTGCGGGCGGCAGAGTTGGCGCGCTGCGTCAGAAGAAGTACGTCACGCCCAGGCTGAAGTTGCGTGGCAGCGAGGGCGACACCACGTTGGCATTGATCGCGCCGTCGTAGTACGCCTTGTTGAACATGTTTTTCACGCCCGCCGTCACGCGGTAGTTCTCGCCCACGTAGCTGATGGACGCATCGGCCACAAAGTATGAAGGCAGGGTGAACGGGTAGGAACCGATCTGCTCGCTCACATACCGCCCGCCCACGCCCAGCGTCACGCGCTGGTACTGCGGCAGCTTGTACGTAGCCCAGGCCGTGAGCGTGTGGCGCGGCGTGAGGTTGAGCGGCAGGCCCACGATGGCGGCGTTGTTGTCGCGTGTGACCTTGGTCTGTGTGTAGGTGTAGGCGCTGGTCAGCTTCCAGCCGTTCTTCAGGTCCGCGCCCAGTTCCAGCTCCAGCCCGCGTGCGCGCTGCTGGCCGGTCTGCACGCTGAAGCCGGTGTTCACCGGGTCGGCGGTGGTCACGTTTTCGCGCACCAGGTCAAAAACGGCGAGGGCGCCGGTGATCTGGCCATTGGGCGACTCGTATTTCACGCCCGCTTCCCACTGCTTGCCGGTTTCGGGTACGAAGGGCGTACCGTTGAAGGCCAGGCCCGAGGTGGGCAGGAAGGACTCGCCGTAGCTGCCGTACGCCGCCCAGCCGGGTTTGAATTCATAGACCAGGCCTGCCGACAGCGTGGTGGCGCTGTCCTTCTGGCGCGTTTGTGTGTTGGCCACGCGGTTGTTGGTGTCGTTGGTGGACCAGTCGCGGCGCAGGCCCACCAGGGCTGTCCAGCCTTGGCCAAACTTGATCTGGTCTTGCGCATACAGCCCGGCCACAGTGAGCTTGGCGGGTGCATCGCTGGTCAGCGCCTCGGGGCAGGTGGCCTGCATGCCGTATACGGGCGCAAACAAATCCAGCGCGCCAATGCGGCAGGTGCGGCTGGCCAGCAGGCTGTGGCCGCTGCGCACGTCAAGGCCGGTGACGAGCTGGTGGCGCACGCCCAGCGCTTCAAAGCGCGACAGCAGCGAGGTGTCGGTGGCCAGCAGGTCGTAGTCCATGTACTGGCGCGAGGCCTGGCGGTTCTGCAGCCGCTGGTTGGCCTGCAGCGCCTGGTTGGAGACAAAGTTGCCCGTGCCCTTCTCGGTCTCGTAGCGCACGTTCTGGCGGAAAGTCATGGCGTCGGACACCTTGTGCTCCAGCGCATAGCCCACCGTGGTGCTCTCCACGTCGTACACGCCGAAGCTCGGGTCGCCCGTGAACATGGTGCGTGACAGGGTGCCGTTGCGGTTGGGCAGCAGCGTGCCGTACGGGGTGATGCCCTGCTGGCGCATCCACTCGCTCTTGCTGTAGGTGGCAAACAGCACCAGGTCGGTCTGCGCGCCCAGGTCGATGGACAGCGACGGCGCAAACCACCGGTCCTTGCGGTAGACGAACTGCGTTGGGTCGTCCGCATCCGACACCTGCGCATTGATGCGCAGCGCCGTCTTGCCTGACTCGGACAGCGGCCGGTTCACATCGGCCTGCAGCGTGCGCTGGCCAAAGCTGCCCACCTCCACGCCCACTTCGTTGATCGCTTCCTTCTTGGGCCGCTTGCTCACCGCGTTGACGATGCCGCCCGGCTGCACCTGGCCATACAGCACCGACGCCGAGCCCTTGAGCACCTCAAAGCGCTCGTAGCCGTAGGGCTGCAGCTTGGCCCACATTCCCGGGCTCTGCACCAGGCCATCGACCAGGATCGATTCGGTGGAGCGAAAGCCCCGGATGTTCAGGTCGTCAAACCCCCGGCGGCCAAAGTTGACCGGGCTCACGCCCGCCACGGTCTGCAGCGCCTGCTGCACATTGGTGATCTGCCGCGACTCCATCTGCTCGCGCGTGACCACGCTGACGGACTGCGGGGTTTCCAGCCGCCGCATGGGCGCCTTGCTGGCCGTCTGCGCCTCCACGGGCGCAAAGCCCATGTCTTTTTCGGTGCTGGCGTTGATGCGGACTTCCTGCAGCTGGGGGGCTGTCACTGCCGGGTCCGCAGTAGGTGCGCTGGCCTGCTGCGCCAGGGCGGCCTGGGCGAGGCACAGGGCCAGCGGGGTCAGGGTGAAGAAGCGGGCCGCGCGGATGGATGGCAAGCGCGCGGCGTGCGCGGAGCGCAGGGGCTGAGAAGGCATGGGGGTCCCGATGAAGGTGAGCGGACAACAAACGCTGGGGGCGCTGGCTCACGTTGCAGGGGGACGTTGGCTGGCGGGATGTTGTGAATTGTAATGCGAATAATTCTTGTTTGTTTATTGGGAAATTGGGCCTGATCTCGTTTGACCCTATGGGTTTCTGGCTGCGTTCACTGCAGGTTTGTCACCCGCTAAGCCGGAAACGGCATCCTTTTTCAGCGTAGCCAAAAGTGCACTCATGTCGTCGATGCCGAGCATGGATTTCAATGAATTCAGGACAACTGCATGCCCTGCCTCCCCCGCCAGTTGTTCTCCTAGCCACTCACTTTCTCCCATAGCTTTGGCGAACTCCCGATACATACGATCAATGTGCTGCTGACGCAACTCAGGATTGCCGCCGCCTGGGGCTCTGTCTGCAACATGGGCGCTGTTCCCGATATCTCGTAATGCTTTTTCGAATGGATCGAGCTTGGTTTCCAGGTCTGCGGGAACCCACACGGCGTATCGTCGGCGGATAGCAAATAGCGCAGTTGCACAGTTTCCGGCGCTCTTTGCTGGCCCGTCTGCGTACAGAACCGCAACGCACTTATCAAGCTCAGAAGCGTAAGCCTCGCAGAACTCAACTTGCTTGTTCCAAATGGTTTGAGCCATGTGGGACTGTGCGCCGAACACAAATTTCTGTTTGTACTGCTCCAGTTGCTTTGCTCTATCTGCTGCTGCGTCATCGCGGACTAGCTGGAATAGCGCCCCGACCAAGCCGCCGACGATGGGCAGTTGAGCCCAAGCCGGAGCGTCTGCTCCGAGGCGCTCAAAGATAAAAAAGGCCAAAAAACCTAAGAGTGAAATTGCGAAGTAGAGGCCTACTTTGGCGCTGAATTTTTGTGTTTTCAAGTGCTTCTCCTAAAGTAGCCCAATGGAAGGCAAGATTTCGATTTCGCAGCAGCAATGCATCGTGCTCAGTGGCGGGTGGCGTTTTYGAAATTCGGCTCAGGCATTCTTATCCGTCGCGCCATCCCGATAACGTCGCTCCCATTCCCCAAACTCCAACGGCCGAATCCCAAACCGCACTGCGTTCCCGGCATGCAGCGCGCCAAACTCGGACAGCGCCAATTGCACAAAATGCTCCTGGTCAGCAGGGAGTACAGACGCAGGCATCCTGTCTTTCACCGCCTCCTCCGTAGCGGCCTCTCCCTGCCGAACGATGGCCCCAATCACCTCCGCCAGCGCCTGCCGATGCCGCAGCCGAAAAATATCCGGCGGCACCAGGTTCTGCTTCACTGCCACGTACTGCTGGCAAGACCGCTCATATGCCCACACAAACACATCGCGCAGCAGGTCCACGCGGTTGAGTTCGTACACGCCCAGCATGCCGTCCACGTACGCTTGCTGCGGCACGTCGATGAACGACAGCGGGCACAGGTTGTGGCGGATGAAGGGGATGTTGGCGGCCAGGCGCGAGACGCGCTTGTTCACGTCCTCGAATGGCTGCAGGTAGGGCAGGTGCACCATCAAAAAGAAGGCTTGCTCGAACGGGTCGGTGATCTCGGCGGCCATCTGCGTGACGATGCCGAACAGTTCTTCGAGCCGCTGGGGCAGGGCGATGGGCAGGTAGACGCTGCCGCCAATCTCCACCGCGCGGCGGCGGATGCGGCCCACGGCGGCGGGGTCGGCCATCAGGCCGTCAGACAGGAATGCATGCAGCGCTATCAACGTGTCAGTACGAACCTGTGCGTTTTCAGGCTGGAGCACTAGGTATTCGATGGCCTGTTTGTGGTTCAGGATCATCTGGGTTTCCAGCGCATTTTTGCCTTCGGCGGCTTGGCCGAACTCGATCAGGCGTTCGGTGTCGAGGCGGCTGTAGGTGTTGCCTTCGAGGTGGGACGAGGCCCAGGACAGGTCGATGAGCAGGCGGTTGAGGATGTCTTTGGCGAAGGTGCCTGCGGGGGTTTGGTCGGCGGGGGATCGCCCCAGCCCATGCAGTTGCTCGCGCAGGTCGTGTGGCAGGTAGGCCGTGTGGTTGGGCTCGTAGCTCGACAAAAAGTCCAGTTGGTAGCCCACCGGCTTGCGCAGGTGGCGGGGCAGGGAGACGGCGGCGCGGATGTCTGCGCCTTCTGCCGAGGTGGGGACGTAGTCTGCGGTGCTGATGGCCACCGCCGCTGATGCCGCAGCGGTGGATGTCTGCGCAGATGCGCTGGGCTGCGGGATGCGGTGGTAGCGGGTGGCCCGGCCCACACCGCGCACTCCTATGCGTTGTTGCTCCACCAGCAAGGCCAGACGGCGCTGCAGCGTGCGGCGGGGGGCGTTGTCGCCTGGCTGCTCAAGGAGGGTGTCAATGCTCACCTCGGTCGGTGAGGCGTTGATCCATTCGGCGAGCTTGTCCAGCTCTTGAGACGGCGTGAGGCGTGGCATGAACGAGGCTCCAGGTGGCGCGAATCGGAATCGCGCCAAATAAAGTGGCGCGAAAATATTTTACGCGCCAAATAAAATGGCGCGAAAAAGGTTTGCGCGCCATTTTCTGAAGCCGTTCCCCCACGGTTTGAGGACTATTGCTATCAAATAAATAGCTAAAAAGGCATGGTGGTCGCGCGGGATAGCCTATTTTTTATCCAATTTCTGGATGAAAGCAGCCTCTTCCCCATCCTCCGCACCCTCCGCCCCGCCATACCCTGGGTACGCCCCTCCCGCCGCACTCATCGCCGCACCCTCCTGCCGCTCCCGCGCCATCTGCTCCGCAAACTGGTTGCGGCCCTCGCGGGCCACGGCGATGAACTTGGCGCGGTCCTTGTGGTGGGGATACATGCGGTCGGCCAGCGCGATGTTGTGGGTGCGAAAGCGCTGGGTGATGGCGGTTGCTTGCGCGGGGGGCAGGCCCATCAGCTCCAGCACCGTGTGGGCGCTTTGCAGGCTGGACTCGAACAACTCGCGCTGCACCAGCGTCACGCCCAGGTCGCGCAGTTTGTTCCAGTGCGTCACGTCGCGCGCGCGGGCCACGATCTGCAGGTGCGGGAAGTGTTCGCGCGCGAGCTTGGCGATTTGCAGGGACTGCTCGGCATCGTCCACGGCCACCACGAGGATGCGCGCGTGTTCGGCCCCGGCGATGCGCAGCAGGTCGAGCCGCGTGGCGTCGCCGTAGAACACGCGGTAGCCGAAGGTGCGCGCCACTTCGAGCATGTCCACGCTGTGGTCCAGCACGGTGGTGGGGATGCCCTGGGCCAGCAGCACGCGCGAGACGATCTGCCCATAGCGGCCGAAGCCCGCGATGATGATGGGCGCCTCTTGCGGCTCGGAGATTTCTTCGGCCTGGGGCGTGGCGGTTTTGAGTTTGGCGTAGCGGCGCAGCAGCACACGGTCCAGCAGCACCAGCAGCAGCGGGCTGATCAGCATCGACAGCGCCACAGCGCCGATCAGCAGCGAGGCGGTCTCGGCCGGGAACACGCTGGCGCCCGCAGCGGCCTGGAACACTACAAACGCAAACTCACCGCCCTGGGCCAGCAGCAGGGTGAACACCGGCCGCTCCTGGTAGGGGATGCCGACGATCTTGGCCAGCGTGTAGATCACCACGGCCTTGGCCGCGAGGAAGCCGACCAGGATGGCGGCCATGAGCCCGGGCGAGCGCAGGATCACGCCAAAGTCGATGCTCATGCCCACAGCGATGAAGAACAGCCCGAGCAGCAGGCCCTTGAAGGGTTCGATGTCAGCCTCCAGCTCGCGCCGGTATTCGCTGTCGGCCAGCAGCACGCCGGCGAGGAAGGCGCCCAGCGCCATCGACAGGCCCACCAGCACCATCAGGTACGCAATACCCACCACCAGCAGCAGCGCGGCGGCGGTGAAGATTTCGGGGGTGTTGCTCTTGGCGATCCAGCGCAGCACGGGGCGCAGCAGCAGGCGTCCGCCAAGGATGATGGCGGCGATCACGCCAACGATCTTGAGCACCTCCAGCAGCATGTCGCCCGGCGTGTGGCCCGCGCCGTCGCCTGCGGCAGCGCCCAGCACTGGCAGCAGCGCCAGGATGGGGATGGCCGCCACGTCCTGGAACAGCAGGATCGAAAAACCTGCCTGGCCGCTGCTGGTGCGCATCAGGTTGCGCTCGGCCAGCACCTGCAGCGCAATCGCCGTGGACGACAGCGCCAGGCCTAAAGCGCCCACCAGGCTCACGCGCCAGGGCAGGCCCGCCAGCGCGCCCAGCGCAAACAGCACGGCCGCGCAGCCCAGCACCTGGGCGGTGCCGGTGCCAAAGATGGGGCGGCGCAGCGCCCACAGGCGGCTGGGCTGCAGCTCCAGCCCCACCAGGAACAGCATGAGCACCACGCCAAACTCGGCAAAGTGCAGGATGTCCTGCACATTGCTCACCAGCCCCAGGCCCCAGGGCCCGATGGCGATGCCGGCCGCCAGGTAGCCAATGATGGCGCCCAGGCCCAGCGCCTTGGCGATGGGCACGGCCAGCACGGCGGCGGTGAGGTACAGGAAACCGTAGGTGAGCCAGGTGGGGGCGTGTTCCATGGAGGCGCGGCAATAGTGGTGGCGTTGGGAGGGGCGTCGCAGGGGTGCGGACGGGCGGGCGTGGGCGTGTCAGGATTCTGGCATTGCCGTAGCGATGCGGGGGTGCGCGTGGCATGCCATTGAAATGCTTCTATTTTGATAGCTGGTAGCGCTTTATGGTCAAGCGCTAGCAGGCATTTTTATCCAGATCATGGCAGCGACACGGGGGCGTTGTTAAGATGCTCGCCCTTCTTCGCACACGGGCTTGGTGATTCATGGACTTTCAGACTTGGCTGGCTTTTTTTGCGGCATCGTGCCTGATTGCGGTGTCGCCGGGTTCGGGCGCAGTGTTGTCGATGAGCCATGGCCTGTCGTTCGGCGTGCGCAAGACGGGCGCCACCATCCTGGGCCTGCAACTGGGCCTGCTGCTGATCCTGCTGATTGCCGGGGCGGGCGTGGGTTCGCTGCTGCTGGCGTCCGAGGTGGCGTTCAGTGTGGTCAAGGTGCTGGGCGCGTGCTACCTGATCTATGTGGGTTTCAACCAGTGGCGTGCGGGCGATGCGCCCATGGCGCAGGGCGATGATCACGAGGCTGCGGGCACCTGGCAAAAGCGCTGCCTTACCGGCTTCTTGACCAACGCCACCAACCCCAAGGGCATCATCTTCATGGTGGCCGTGCTGCCCCAGTTCATGACCGACACACGCCCGCTGTGGACGCAACTGCTGGTGATGGCCGCCACCACCGTCACGGTGGACGTGGTGGTGATGCACGGCTACGCTTTTGGGGCCAGCGCGCTGCGCCGCCTGATGCGCAGCGCCCGCGCCGTGCGCGCGCAGAACCGCGTGTTTGGCGGCTTGCTGATGGCGGTGGGGGCGGGGTTGTTCTTCGTCAAGCGCGGTGGCCAGCACGCCTGAGGGCGTGTTGCTTGCGTGTGGCGGTGTCTTTATGCTCTTGATTTGATAGCTTGAAGCGCTTATCCATCAGGCGCAGAGGGCTGATTTGGCTTGTATTTTTCATGGACCTGCAGATTCCAAGGAGCTTGTCATGCCAGTAGTTGTTGTCGCCAACCCGAAGGGCGGCGTGGGCAAGTCCACGCTGTCCACCAACATCGCGGGCTACTTTGCCAGCCAGGGGCATCCCGTGATCCTGGGCGACACCGACCGGCAGGAATCCGCCCGGCTGTGGCTGGGCCTGCGCCCCCCGGCCGCGCGCGCGATTGGCGGCTGGGACACCAGCTCGGACGTGATCAGCCGCCCGCCCAAGGGCACGACGCATGCGGTGCTCGACACGCCCGCCGGGCTGCACGGCTGGCGCCTGAACGATGTGCTCAAGCTGGCCGACAAGATCATCGTGCCGCTGCAGCCCAGCGTGTTCGATATCTTTGCCACGCGCAGCTTTCTGGACCAGCTGGCCGAGCACCGCCGGGCCGATGGCGTGCAGATCGGCATCGTCGGCATGCGCGTGGATGCCCGCACCAAGGCGGCTGAGCAGTTGCACCACTTTGTGGACAGCCTGGGCTTCCCGGTGCTGGGCTACCTGCGCGACACGCAGAACTATGTGCACCTGGCGGCCCACGGCCTCACGCTGTTTGACGTGTCGCCCGGCCGCGTGGCGCGCGACCTGGAGCAGTGGCCGGGTATCTGCGCATGGCTCAATTCTTGAAGGACAGCGTGAAGCACGACGTACCACCATTCCCCCGGGAAAACACCTGTCACCCGGCAGACAAGGCGCGCCGGAGCGCAGGGCTACATTGCAACGATGAAAATCTTCCGCTCTTATTCCGAAGTCAGCGCCTGCGTGGGCCAGGAGGTCGCCGTGACCGACTGGATCACCATCACGCAGGAACAGGTCAACCTGTTTGCCCAGGCCACGGGCGACCACCAGTGGATCCATGTGGACCCCGAGCGGGCCAAAGCCGGGCCGTTTGGCGCGCCAATTGCGCACGGGTTTCTCACGCTGTCGCTGATCCCGCAGTTTTTCGAAACGGGCCTGACCATCGAGGGTGCACGCATGGGCGTGAACTACGGGCTGAACAAGGTGCGCTTCACGGCGCCCGTGCCGGTGGGCAGCCGTTTGCGCGCGCGCCTCACCTTGCAGGCTGCCGAGCCGGTGGCGCCCGATGGCATGCAGATGACCTGGCTGGTCACGGTGGAGCGCGAGGGCAGCGACAAGCCGGTGTGCGTGGCCGAATCGCTGGCACGCAATTTCGGCGCCCCGGCGTAACGGGCCCCGCAGACTCCCTCTCCCCTTGTGGGAGAGGGTGGGGGAGAGGGGTTGCACAGGCACAGCGCCCGGGCTGCAACCCCCTCTCCCCCGGCCCCTCTCCCGCAAGGGGCGAGGGGAGCTGCGTGCGGCCTTCGGTGGTTGCGGCCGGACGGGAGGGCTGACGATGGACCGCCTGCAAGCCATGAAAATTTTCGAGCGCGTGGTGGAAGAGGGCGGCTTTGCCGCTGCCGCCCGCGCCATGGACATGTCGCCCCCCGTGGTCACCCGCATGGTGGCCGAGCTGGAGCAGCACCTGGGCACGCGCCTGCTGCAGCGCACCACCCGCAAGCTGGCCCTGACCGATGCGGGCGAGGCCTATCTGCAGCGGGTGCGCGCCATCCTGCACGAGATCGACGATGCCGAGGCGGCGGCTGCCGCCAGCACGCGCGACCTGCGCGGCACCATCCGCATTGTGGCGGCGCCGGTGCTGGCCACCAACTTCCTCGCGCCCATGGTGGCGCTGTGGCATGCCAACCACCCCAAGCTCATGCTGGACATCAGCATGGACGCGTATGCCTCCAGCCGCGTGGACGAGTTCGATGTGACCATCATGGTGATGGGGGAGGACTTTGACGCCAACATCGTCGCGCGCTCGCTGGTGCAGGGCGAGGCCATCGTGGTGGCATCACCCGACTACCTGAAGCGCCGGGGCATACCGCGCGAGCCGCAGGACCTGGTGAACCACGACTACCTGCGGGACTCCAGCGCGCCCGTGCGTGCGCAGATGGGCCCGGGCCGCAAGCTGCGTCTGCAGTCGCTGCGGGCCGATGTGCCCGACGAAGAGGTGGAAGCGCCTGCCGTGCTGCAGTCGGTGAGCACCGAGCTGCTGATGCGCGCCGCAGTGGACGGGGCGGGCGTGACCGTCACCTCGCGCCTGCTGGCCGAGGAGCACCTGGCCCGGGGTGAGCTGGTGCACATCCTGCCGGACTGGATTTTTTCGCGCTACACGATCTATGCGGCGCTGCCCTCGGGCCGCATGCTGCCTGCGCGCACGCGGGTGTTTTTGGACTTCTTGACGGAACAGGTGCCGCTGGCGATGGCGGAAAAGCGCGGGTAGCTCGGGTACGCGGCTCGCTCAGCTGAGCTGCGCGAAGCCGCTGATGATGGTGCCTTCGGGCTCGATGGTGATCTGGCCGTCGGGCATGGCAAAGCTGTTCTGGCGCCAGGCCTCGAACACCGTCACCGCCACAGCGTTCGACAGGTTCAGGCTGCGCTGGCCCTCCACCATGGGCAGGCGCAGGCGCTGGGCGGGCGGGAAGCTCTCGCGCAGCTCGGCGGGCAGCCCCCGGGTTTCGGCACCAAACACCAGCCAGTCGCCCGGCAGGAAGCAGGTGGAAAACACCGGCTGCGAGGCGTGTGTGGTCATGGCGAACATGCGTGTGGGGTCGGGTTGCGCGTCGCGCAAAAAGGCCGTCCAGCCGCTGTGGCGCAGCACCCTGGTGTATTCGTGGTAATCCAGCCCCGCGCGGCGCATCAGCCGGTCCTCCATCGAGAACCCCAGGGGCTCGATCAGGTGCAGCGTGCAACCCGTGTTGGCCGCCAGGCGAATGATGTTGCCGGTGTTGGGCGGGATTTCGGGCTCGACGAGGACGATGTGGAACATGCCCGCTATTGTCTTCGCCCCGGATGTGAGTTGAGCAACCGCTCGTAATCAAAAGTATCCCGCCTGGCGGGCGTGGGTGGGGCGCAGTGCCTGCCGCAGCGGGCTTAGGGCGTGTCATCAATCAATACCCCCACGCGCTGACCCCGCAATGCGGATGGATGCGCGAAGCGGGGCGCAGCCCATAGTCATCTATGGTCAAGCCACGCGACAAAGCAGACGCCGCATTGCGGGGACAGCCCGGAGGGAAAGCCATCCAGGCCGCGCATTGCGTCGTTGTCCTTCGCTTGTGTAGCTGCGCTACACGGCACTCAGGGCGCCTAGCACTGCACGGCCTGGCTGGCTTTCGCGTGGGGGTATTGATTGATGACACGCCCTAGTCCAGCGCCGTGCGTGCCAGCACCACCACCGCCACATGCGCCACCCCGGCCTCGCGCAGGGCCAGCGTGGCGGCATGCACGGTGGCGCCCGTGGTCATCACGTCGTCCAGCAGCACCACGCGCTGCCCCTGCAGGGCGGCGGCGCGGGCGGGTTCCACGGCAAATGCACCTTGCAGGTTGCGCAGCCGCTGGGCGCGTGGCAGGCCGCTTTGGGCCTCGGTGGCATGCAGGCGCAGCAGGCTGTGCACATCGGCCTTGGCGCCCGCCAGGTGCTGCGCCAGCAGGGCCGACTGGTTGAAGCCGCGTTCGCGCAGGCGTTCGGCAGACAGCGGCACGGGCAGCACCCGGTCTGCCGCCTCGACTGCGGGCTCCACCCAGGGCGTGCTGCGCAGCAGGGTGGCCAGCGTGCGGGCCCAGCCGGGGTCGGCCCGGAACTTGAAGTCCGCCAGCGCGGCAGACCAGGGGTAGGCGTAGTCCACGGCGGCCAGGCATGCATCAAAGGCTGGCGGGTGCTGCAGACAGGCGCCACACACGGTCACCCCCGTGGGCACGCGCAATGCGCAGCGCTGGCAGCGGCTGGCGGGCTGGGCGAACCGGGCCACACAGGCGTTGCAGATGCGCTGCGACGGCCAGGCATGGCAGGCAGCGCATTGGCTGGGCACGCGGTCGGTCAGGCCCCGCAAGCCCCGCAGGTGGCGCGAAAGCCCTGGCAATCCGTGAAAAAGCATGAATCAATATACTCGCGCGTCCCTGTGAGCTGCCATGTCCTCCGAGCGTCCCCCCACCATCGATCCCATTGCCGCTGCCCGCTGGCAGGCCGCTGCACCTGCCTTGTCCCCCTGGCTCCATGAAGAGGTGGCCCGCCGCATGGAGGACCGCCTGCAGTGGATTCGCCAGGCCCCGGCGTCCTGGTGCCATTGGGATGCCTTGCGTGGCGGGCTGCGGGCCCATGCGCTGGTGAGTGCCCGCTATCCCGAAGCCCGTTGCCAGGTGTTTGAATCGGCCGCGCACTGCGAGCCGGTGGTGCGGCAGGCGTTGGCCAAGCCCTGGTGGAGCCTTTCGCGCTGGAGCGCCGCGAGTCCCCGGTGGGGCCTGCCCGCCGATGCCAGCGTGCAGATGCTCTGGGCCAACATGGCGTTGCATACGGCCGCAGACCCGCAGGCCCTGATCGCCCAGTGGCACCGCGCGCTGGCGGTGGACGGCTACCTCATGTTCTCGTGCCTGGGGCCCGACACGCTGCGGGAGTTGCACGGGGTGTATGCGGCCCTGGGCTGGCCTCCGGCGGGCCATGCGTTTACCGACATGCACGACTGGGGCGACATGCTGGTGCACGCCGGTTTTGCCGAGCCGGTGATGGACATGGAGCGCATCACGCTCACCTTTGCCACGCCCGAGCGGCTGGTGCAGGAGCTGCGCGAGCTGGGCTGCAATCTGCACCCTGATCGCTTTCCCTCATTGCGCGGACGGCGCTGGCGCGACAAGCTCTATACCGTGCTGACTGAGCGGCTTGCTGATCCGCAGCAGGGAGGTCAGTTGGCGCTGACTTTTGAAATCATTTAT
This sequence comes from Acidovorax sp. GW101-3H11, assembly GCF_001633105.1. Taxonomy (GTDB): domain Bacteria; phylum Pseudomonadota; class Gammaproteobacteria; order Burkholderiales; family Burkholderiaceae_C; genus Acidovorax. Next base: position 111,959 of record NZ_LUKZ01000001.1, on the reverse strand, counting down.
GGCCACGCTTTCAAGCCCGCGCCAAGGGTGCGCATGGACTCCAGCAGCACGGTTTCGCTGCAGGACATGCGTTTGATGTTGCGCAAGGGCGGCAAAGAAAACTAACCTGTAACTCCGTGTCAATGACTTGGAACAAGGCACGCTACAATTCAGGGTTATTGAGATTTCGGGCATCTTCCCGCGCAAATTTGCGGGCTGCGCCTGTGGTGCCTGAGGCCCCACAAACGGTGCGCCAGCAGCCTTGTGGGCACGACCTGTGACGGGCTTGGTTTTACGTTTTGCCACGGTGTCGGGGCAGCGCATTGACTGGCGCTTGGCCCGGAATTGCTCGGTCACGCCGGCACAGTTGGGATGGATGTATCTGTCCTTGTGCCTGGTGTCCCTGGGGATCGCAACGTGCTTCTGGATGCTCGGCGCCTACCTGGTGATGCCCTTTGCGTGGCTCGAAATCTTGGCTGTAGGAATTGCATTCGCCATGTACGGTCGCCATGCGGCGGATGGCGAGAGGATTTCACTGCAAGGCTCGCGCCTTGTGGTGGAACGGGAGACAGCAGGCCGGCTGGAGCGCGCAGAGTTTGACCGGAGCCGGGTTCGTGTAGAACCCAAGACCGGAGATCACTCGCTCATCATGCTGTCTGCGCAGGGTCGGTCTGTTGAAGTGGGGCGCTTTGTGCGCCCCGAACTTCGACCGGCCCTGGCATCGGAGATCCGCATGGCCTTGCGCGCCGCCTGACCCCACGCAGGCATGCACAAGGGATTGGTTAAATTGAGGCTTAGAAGTAAGTGAGAACTATGAAGAGCATTTCCAACAAGCTGGCTTCTCTGCTGCTGATTGCCGGTGCATGGGTGGGCTCCGCAGCCCATGCCGTCCAGGACCTGCCTGGCGGCCCTGCAGTCAACCAGCTGAACCTGCATCCCCCAGTCACCAAAATTGCTGAAGAGCAGCATTTTCTGCACTGGATGATGCTGATCATCTGCACGGTGATCTTTGTTGCAGTGTTCTCCGTGATGTTCTACTCGATCTGGAAGCACCGCCGCTCCAAGGGCGCCAAGTCTGCCAACTTCCATGAGTCCGTCACCGTCGAAGTGATCTGGACTATTATCCCCTTCATCATCGTGATCCTGATGGCCCTGCCCGCCACCAAGGTGCTGGTGGCGCAGAAGGACACCACCAACGCCGACCTCACCATCAAGACCACGGGTTACCAGTGGAAGTGGGGTTATGACTACATCACCGGCGAAGGCGAAGGCCTGGCCTTCATCTCCACGCTGGACAGCAGCCACCGCGTGATGTCCGACACCGGCAAAGTGGCCGACGCGCCCGCCGATTACCTGCTCAAGGTGGACAACCCGATGGTGGTGCCCGTGGGCAAGAAGATCCGCATCATCACCACCGCCAATGACGTGATCCACGCCTTCATGGTGCCTGCTTTCGGTATCAAGCAGGATGCGATCCCCGGTTTTGTGCGCGACACCTGGTTCCGTGCTGAAAAGATTGGCGACTACTACGGCCAGTGCGCCGAGTTGTGCGGCAAGGAACACGCCTACATGCCCATCCACGTGAAGGTCGTGTCTGCCGAAGACTACACCGCCTGGGTGGCCGACCAGAAGAAGAAGGCTGCCGCCAAGTTGGACGACCCGACCAAGGTCTGGACGCTGGACGACATCATGAAACGTGGCGAGAAGGTGTATGCCTCGAACTGCGCCGCCTGCCACCAGGCCAACGGCAAGGGCGCTGGCCCCATCAAGCCGCTGGACGCCTCGGCTGTGGTGTTGGACGCCGACCACGCCAAGCAGATCCAGATCCTGCTCAAGGGTGCTGCCAATGGGGCCATGCCTGCCTGGGCACAGCTCAGCGATACCGATATTGCCTCTGTGGTGACCTACACGAAAAACTCCTGGTCCAACAAGACCGGACAGCTGGTGCAGCCTGCTGAAATCGTGGCCCAGCGCGGCAAGTAATCATCGCCCAACGTATTGAGGAATCCAACATGAGCGCAGTTCTCGACAACCACGGTCACGCGGGCGACCACGCACACGACGACCATGGCCACCATGGCCCCACCGGCTGGCGCCGCTGGGTGTATGCCACCAACCACAAAGACATTGGCACGCTGTACCTGCTGTTCGCCTTCACCATGCTCATGGTAGGTGGCGTTCTGGCGCTGCTGATCCGCGCCGAGCTGTTCCAGCCGGGGCTGCAACTGGTGAACCCCGAGCTGTTCAACCAGCTCACCACCATGCACGGACTGATCATGGTGTTCGGCGCCATCATGCCGGCCTTCGTGGGCTTTGCGAACTGGATGATCCCGCTGCAGATCGGCGCATCCGACATGGCCTTTGCCCGCATGAACAACTTCAGCTTCTGGCTGATGATCCCTGCGGCCATCATGCTCGTGGCGTCGTTCTTCATGCCCGGTGGCGCTCCTGCTGCGGGCTGGACGCTGTATGCACCGCTGACGCTGCAAATGGGCCCTTCCATGGACGCTGGCATCTTCGCAATGCACATCCTGGGTGCCTCGTCCATCATGGGCTCGATCAACATCATCGTGACCATCCTCAACATGCGCGCCCCCGGCATGACGCTGATGAAGATGCCCATGTTCGCCTGGACCTGGCTTATCACTGCCTACCTGCTGATCGCCGTGATGCCCGTGCTGGCTGGCGCCATCACCATGACGCTGACGGACCGCCACTTCGGCACCAGCTTCTTCAACCCCGCCGGTGGCGGTGACCCGGTGATGTACCAGCACATCTTCTGGTTCTTCGGCCACCCCGAGGTGTACATCATGATCTTGCCGGCCTTCGGCATCATCAGCCAGATCGTGCCCGCTTTTGCCCGCAAGAAGCTGTTCGGCTACGCCTCCATGGTGTACGCCACGTCGTCCATCGCCATCCTGTCGTTCATCGTGTGGGCCCACCACATGTTCACGACCGGCATGCCCGTGACCGGCCAGCTGTTCTTCATGTACGCCACCATGCTGATCTCCGTGCCCACGGCCGTGAAGATCTTCAACTGGATCGCCACCATGTGGCGCGGCTCCATGACGTTTGAAACCCCCATGCTGTTTGCTGTGGGCTTCATCTTCGTGTTCACCATGGGTGGTTTCACCGGCCTGATTCTGGCCATGGCCCCCATTGACATCCAGCTGCAAGACACGTACTACGTGGTGGCCCACTTCCACTACGTGCTGGTGGCCGGTTCGCTGTTCTCCATGTTCGCTGGCGTGTACTACTGGCTGCCCAAGTGGACGGGCGTGATGTATTCCGAAACCCGTGGCCAGATCCACTTCTGGGGTTCGCTGATCACCTTCAACATCACGTTCTTCCCGATGCACTTCCTGGGGCTGGCTGGCATGCCCCGCCGCTATGCCGACTACCCCATGCAGTTCGCTGATTTCAATGCGATTGCTTCGGTGGGCGCATTCGGCTTCGGTCTGATGCAGGTGTACTTCTTCCTGGCCGTCATCGTGCCCGCCATGCGTGGCAAGGGTGAAAAGGCCGCCGCCAAGCCTTGGGACGGTGCCGAGGGCCTGGAGTGGGAAGTCCCATCCCCTGCGCCTTTCCACACCTTTGAGAACCCACCCAAGCTGGACGCCACGGCCACCCGTGTGATCGGCTGAGGACCGCGCCCATGACACCCGAGCAGAAAAAGAGCAACCTGCGGATGGCGCTGATCCTGGCGTCGATTGCAGTGGTGTTCTTCGTCGGGTTCATGGCCAAGGTGTTCTTCCTCTCCCGTTGAGCTGAGGCCCCACCTGCCATGAGCCTGCGCCGCGAAAACGCCAAGATGGTCGGCAAGCTGGTCGTGATTGCGGCTGGCATGTTCGCCTTCGGCTACGTGCTGATCCCGATCTACAAGCACATCTGCGAGATGACGGGCATCAACATCCTGTCGCTGTCCGAGCGCCAGGTGCCGGGCAACGGCGTGGCAGGCAAGGACGTGAAGCTGCCAGCGAACACGCAGGTAGACAAGAGCCGCACCATCACCGTCGAGTTCGATGCCAATGCGCGTGGCCCCTGGGACTTCAAGCCCGCCCAGCGCTCGGTGCAGGTGCACCCCGGCGAGCTGACCACGGTGATGTACGAATTCCAGAATGTGCAGAACCGCCGCATGGCCGCACAGGCCATTCCGAGTTATGCCCCGCGCCAGGCGGCAGCCCATTTCAACAAGCTGGAGTGCTTCTGCTTCAACCAGTATGTGCTGGAGCCTGGTGAAAAGAAGGAATGGCCCGTGGCCTTCGTGATTGATCCGCGCCTGTCCAAGGATGTGACCACCATCACGCTGTCCTACACGTTTTTCGAAGTGGGTGGCAAGACGCCAGCCGCACCAGAGTCCACTGCTGCGGTGGGCGACGCAGTGTCCGCCCCCAGCGTGTTGGCGACGGGGGTTGGCTCATGAATGCGCCCCTCGATCCGTCTGCGGTGAAGCCGCTGGAGCGCAAGGGCTCGCTGCTGCGCACGGTGCGCGCGGTGGCCTGGTCGCTCATTGGCCTGCGCAAGGGCAGCGAGTACCAGCAGGATGTCGAAAAACTCAACCCGCTGCACATCATTGCGGTGGGGCTGGTCGCGGTTTTTTTGCTGGTGATGGGGCTGATGGCCTTGGTGAATTGGGTAGTGTGAACGGGTTGTTGGACCCGTATCGACGACAAGACTGAAAACAAAGATTTGAGATTCAGGAGCTGAAATGAGTGCATCAACCCACGGCGGAACCCCGTACTACTATGTGCCTGCCGAGTCACGCCACCCGGTGATGGCGGCTGCAGGCCTGTTCTTTGTCATCCTCGGCGCAGGCCAGTGGATCAACGGCCATGACTGGGGCAAGTATTCCCTGGCCCTGGGCCTGGTGTGGTGGCTGTTCACGCTGTACCAGTGGTTCGGTGATGCCGTGCGCGAAAGCGAAGGTGGCCTGTACGGCCACAAGATCGACCTGTCGTACCGCTGGAGCATGAGCTGGTTCATCTTCTCGGAAGTGATGTTCTTCGGCGCGTTCTTCACGGCACTGTGGTGGGCGCGTTCGCACTCGGTGCCTGCACTGGGTAGCCTCGACAACGCGCTGCTCTGGCCTGATTTCAAGGCGGTGTGGCCCAGCGTGGCAGCAGGTGTGACGGCGTCGCCTGCTGGCATCGTCGAGCCCTTCCAGACGGTCGGCCCCTTCTGGCTGCCCACCATCAACACTGCGCTGCTGCTGACCTCGGGCGTGACGCTGACCATTGCCCATCACGCACTGCGCGAAAACCATCGTGGCAAGACGATTGGTTTCATGTGGGCCACGGTTCTGCTGGGTTTTGTCTTCCTGCTGGTGCAAGGCTACGAGTACTACCACCTGTACACCGACCTGAACCTCAAGCTCAACTCGGGCGTGTTCGGCTCCACCTTCTTCATGCTGACCGGCTTCCACGGCTTTCACGTGTTCCTGGGCATGCTGATGCTGCTGGTGATCACGCTGCGCCTGCAAAAGGGCCACTTCACCGCTGATAAGCACTTCGGCTTTGAAGGTGCCGCCTGGTACTGGCACTTTGTGGACGTGGTGTGGCTCGGCCTGTACGTGTTGGTGTACTGGATGTAAGCACCCCACGGCACCCAAAAAAAAGCGCCTCGCGGCGCTTTTTTTGTTGGAGGTGCGAGCCGCCAGAAGGCTGGATGTTCGCCGCCTGTGGCGGGCGAGGTCGCCCGCTGGAACAGGCCCGGTCAGCGGGTTGCTGGCAGGCCGGTAGGCTGGATGTAGCCCAGCTGCCAGGCAATCAGAATGCACACAAACAGCACAATGGACAACCCCACCCGCACTGCCAGCGCCTTGGCCATGTGGTTGCCTCTGCGCTTGTCGTCCTGGCTGCCCTGGCCGTTGCGCATCATGAAGAACAAGGCCGAAGCGAGGCTGGTCAATATGGCGATGAACGCCAGCACTACAAGGTATTTCATGGAGCACATTATCCCGTGACCACTATTCGCCGCCCCCTGGGTCTGCGTTTCTGGCTCATCACGCTGGCCACGGTGGCGGGCATGCTGGTCACCGCGTCGCTGGGGCGCTGGCAACTGTCACGCGCGGCGCAGAAAGAGGCCCTGCAGGCCATGCTGGACGCGCGTGGCCGCATGCCCGCGATGGATGGCCGTGTGCTGCTGTCGCAACCCGCCATGGCAACCACAGAGGCCGAAACCCTGGTGCACCGCGCGGTGGTGCTGGAGGGGCGCTGGGTGCCCGAGCACACCGTGTACCTCGACAACCGCCAGATGAATGGCCGCCCTGGCTTTTTTGTGCTCACGCCCCTGCAGTTGGTGGGCACGCCTTCGGGGGTGGTGTTGGTGCAGCGGGGCTGGGTGCCGCGCAATTTTCAGGATCGCACCCAGCTGCCCCAGGTGCCAACCCCGCAGGATGTGGTGGTGCGCGTGGCGGGGCGCGTGGCTGCCGCGCCCTCGCGGCTGTATGAGTTTGGCGGCGGTGAAAGCAGTGCTGGCGGCCATGGCGCCGAGGGGTCTTCCCGCATCCGGCAAAATCTCGACCTGGCCGCGTTTCGCACCGAAACCGGTCTGGCGCTCGCCCCGCTCACCGTGGTGCAGACGGGCGAGGCGGTGGGTGCGGGCGACGGCCTGCAACGCGACTGGCCCGTGGTGGGCGCAGGCGTCGATAAACACTACGGTTACGCATTTCAATGGTTCGGGCTCAGCGGCCTGATGGCACTTCTTTATGTCTGGTTCCAAATCGTCCGACGGTTCATTCGCCCGCGCAGCCAGCCTGCCCCCTGAAGTCCACGCCGAGCACCCGCTGGGGCTGACCGTGCACACCCTGCCAGAGGCCGGAGATGCCGTGGTCAGCGCGCAGCGCACCCGCCATGGCCGCTGGAAGATGCTGGGCGTGCTGGCGATCTGTGCGGCACCGGTGATCGCCTCGTATTTCACCTACTACGTGATCCGCCCCGAAGGCCGCCGCAACTATGGGGAGCTGATCGATCCCCAGCGCACGCTGCCCGCGCTCACCGTTGCCACACCAGATGGCACTCCGGTGCCCCTGGCCTCGCTCAAGGGGCAGTGGCTGCTGGTCAGCGTGGCTGGTGGCGCCTGTGATGCGCCGTGCCAGAACCACCTGTATCTGCAGCGGCAACTGCGCGAAAGCCTGGGCAAGGAAAAAGACCGCCTGGACTGGGTCTGGCTCGTCAACGACAACGCTGCCATCCCCGACGCGCTGGCACCGGCCCTGCAAAAGGCCACGGTGCTGCGGGTGGACGGCGCAGCACTCAATGCCTGGCTCGCACCGGCGGCGGGCCAGCAGCAGGCCGACCACCTGTATGTGGTGGACCCCATGGGCAATTGGATGATGCGCTTCCCTGCTGCCATGGATGCCAGCGGCGCCGCCAAGGCCAAGCGTGACCTGGAGCGCCTGCTGCGCGCCTCCTCGTCGTGGGACGACGCCGGGCGGCCGGGCCAGCCATGAGCGACACCCAGCCGCTCTACGACCTGGCGCCCGTGCTGGAGCTGATGCTCCTGGGCCTGCTGATTGCGTTGGGGCCGCTGGCCTGGGTGTGGGTGCGCAACCGCCGCAGCTCGCCCATGCGGCGCCTGCAGGCGCTCACGGTGCTGACCTTGTTTTTGACCTTTGATCTGGTGCTGTTTGGCGCCTTCACGCGGCTCACCGATTCGGGCCTGGGCTGCCCTGACTGGCCCGGCTGCTACGGCAGTGCCAGCCCGGTGGGCGCGCGCGCAGAAATTGCGGCCGCACAAGAAGCCATGCCCACCGGCCCCGTCACGCATGGCAAGGCCTGGGTGGAGATGATCCACCGCTACCTGGCCACCGGCGTGGGCGTGCTCATCATCGTGCTCACGGTGTCGTCCTGGGTGCAGCAGCGCCGTGCCCTGCGGGGCGCGGCCGAGGCGCCGCCGCTCAGCCCCTGGTGGCCCACGGTCACCTTGGTGTGGGTGTGCCTGCAAGGGGCCTTTGGCGCACTCACCGTGACGATGAAGCTCTTTCCCGCCATCGTCACGCTGCACCTCATCGGTGGGCTGGTGCTGCTGGCGCTGCTGTGTGTGCAGGCCGTGCGCCATACCCACGCGGCACAAGGCCGCCTGCCCGCTGTGATCTCGCCCGCGCTGCGCCGGGGCCTGGCCTGGGCCGGGTTGCTGCTGGCGCTGCAGGTGGTGCTGGGCGGCTGGGTCAGCACCAACTACGCCGTTCTTGCCTGCACCACCTTCCCCACCTGCCAGGGCAGCTGGTGGCCCGCCATGGACTTTGCCCAGGGTTTTCAGGTCTGGCGCAAGCTGGGCATGCTGCAGGACGGCAGCCACATCAGCTTTGCGGGCCTTACCGCCATTCACTACGTGCACCGCCTCATGGCCTATGTGGTGCTGGCGGCACTTGCATGGCTGGCCTGGCGCCTGCACCGCCGTGGCGTGCTGCGCGCACAAACGCGGTGGCTGGCGGGCCTGTCGGTGCTGCAGCTGGCCACGGGCCTGTCCAACGTGATCCTGGACTGGCCGCTGGTGGCCGCCGTGCTGCACACCGGCGGCGCGGCGGCCCTGGTGGTGGTGCTGACCTGGGCCCTGGTGTCCAGCCGTGCAACCGTGCCTGTTTCCCGAGAGTTTTCCGCGCCGCCTGGCGCATCGAGAGTGTCCGCATGAGTGTCGCCCCCCCCCACGTTGTTGCCTTGCCCTCGCGCATTCAGCAGTTCTATGCGCTGACCAAGCCCCGCGTGGTGCAGCTCATCGTTTTCTGCGCCCTGATCGGCATGGTGCTGGCCGTTCCCGGCCTGCCCACCGCCGCGCAGCTGGGCCACATGGCGCTGGCCAGCGCCGGGGTGTGGCTGGTGGCGGGCGCTGCTGCTGCCTTCAACTGCATCGTCGAGCAGGGCATCGACGCCAAGATGAAGCGCACCGCCTGGCGCCCCACGGCCAAGGGCGAGCTGTCCAACGCGCAGACCCTGCTGTTCTCGGCCGTGCTGTGTGCTGCGGGCTCGGCGCTGCTGTACTTCTGGGTCAACCCGCTGACCATGTGGCTCACCTTCGCCACCTTCGTCGGCTATGCGGTGGTCTACACCGTGATCCTGAAGCCCCTTACACCGCAGAACATCGTGATCGGCGGCGCATCTGGTGCCATGCCCCCGGTGCTGGGCTGGGCCGCCATGACGGGCGATGTGGGTCCCGAGGCGCTGATCCTGTTTCTCATCATCTTCCTGTGGACGCCCCCGCACTTCTGGGCGCTGGCGCTGTACCGCGTGGAGGACTACCGCAAGTCCGGCCTGCCCATGTTACCCGTGACCCATGGCAATGAGTTCACCCGGCTGCAGGTGTTCCTCTACACCCTGATCCTGTTTGCGGGCTGCCTCATGCCGTTTGTGTATGGCATGAGTTCGTGGATCTACCTGGTGGTGGCCGTGCTGCTGTCGGTGGGCTTCTGTGGCTACGGTTTTGCCCTGTGGCGCAACTACTCCGACGCGCTGGCGCGCAAGACCTTCCGTTTTTCCCTCATCCACCTGAGCGTGCTGTTTGCCGCCCTGCTGGTGGACCACTACGTGCTGTGAATTCCATGCTCAAACGAAATGCTCTCAAAACGATAGCTATTAGCGCTTTATCCATGGGCGCAGCAGGCCTTTTTGGTGCGTGTTCTGAGAAAAAGAAGGCCGAGTTTCGCGGCGTGGACATCACCGGTGCCGACTACGCCCGTGACCTCCCGCTGACCGACCACAATGGCCAGGCACGCCACATCCAGGACTTTGCGGGCAAGGTGGTGGTGGTGTTCTTCGGCTTCACGCAGTGCCCCGACGTGTGCCCGACATCGATGCAGGAGCTGGCCGAGGTCAAGCAGATCCTGGGCAAGGACGGCGACCGCCTGCAAGGCATCTTCGTGACGGTGGACCCGGACCGCGACACGCCCGAGGTGCTCAAGGCCTACATGGCCAACTTCGACCCGAGCTTTCTGGCCCTGCGTGGCTCGCCCGAGCAGCTCGCGGCCGTCGCCAAGGACTTCAAGATCTACTACAAGAAGGTCGATGGCAAGACGCCCACCAGCTACACCATGGACCACTCTGCGGGCAGCTATGTGTATGACCCCGCCGGGCGCTTGCGCGTGTACAACCGCTACGGCAGCGGCGCCCAGGCCCTGGCCGCCGACGTCAAGACCCTGCTCGCCGAAGCGGGCTGAGATTTCTGCGGGCCCGTGCCCGCCAGTCCCCCTGCTGGTGTGACAGCACCCGCAACAAAAAACCCGGGCAGGCGCATCGGCCAGACCCGGGTTGATGTTTGTTGGTAGCAAGGGCGTGCGGCGTTTCCGCCGCTCGGGTTTACTCCGCCTTGATGCCGCGCATCGCGATCACGCCACCCAGCAGGTTAGTGTCGGCCTTCACGCGGTTGGCCAGCCCCTCGGGCGACGAGCCCACCGTCTGCCAGCCTTGCTGGAACAGCTTGCCGCGCACGTCTTCGCTGCGGGCAATCTCGCTGATCAGCGCCGCCAGCTTGGCCTGGATGGGCTTGGGCAGGGTGGAAGGCGCTGCAAAGGCATTCCAGATTTCCAGGTTGAAGTTGCCGATGCCTGCTTCGGCCAGGCTGGGCACATCGGGCGCCAGCGGGCTGCGTCCGGAAGACGTCACACCAATCGCGCGCAGCTTGCCCGCACGCACCTGGGCCTGCGCCAGGGCTGGGGGCAGCAGCGCCATCTGCAACTGCCCGCCCAGCATGGCGGTGGCCACCTGCGGGTAGCCCGGGTAGGGCACATGCACCGGGTTGATGTTGCTCCGCGACTTGAGCAGCTCGGTGCCGATGTGGCCCACCGTGCCCACGCCAGGCGTTCCATAGCTCCACTTGTCGCCTCCATTGCGGGCCGCCACAAAGAAGTCGCGGGCGCTGCTGTTGGCAGGCACGCCGGGCTGGCTCACGGGCGCCGTCAGGATCAGGGGGGAGGTGCCGATCAGGCTCAGCGGTGCCAGGTCCTTGATCGGGTCGTACGGCACGGCCGGGTTCAGCAGCTTGGCAATGGTCATGTTGCCATTGATCATCAGGCCGATGGTGTGGTCGTCGCGTGCCTTGGCCACGGCATCGGCAGCAATGTTGCCGCCTGCGCCCACCTTGTTTTCCACAATCACGGGCTGGCCCAGGGCCTTGGACAGCGGCTCGGTGAACGTGCGCGCCGTGAGGTCGGGCGAAGACCCGGCGGGGAAGCCCACGATGATCTTGAGCGGCTTGGTGGGCCAGGCCAGGGGGGCGGCGGCTGCGGCGGCGCCGGGCTTGGCCGTGTTCTGGGCCAGGGCCCAGGGGGAGGCTGCTGCCAGCGCAATCAGCAGCGTAGAAGCACGGCGGGACACAACAGGGCGTGACGACAACATGGGAAGGGGTCTCCTCAACCAGAATATTCAGGGGCCAAAACGACACGGGGCCCCAGAACTGGGGCCCCGTGAGGCAACTTCTGCAGCCGGGGATATTAACCCCGCCGCCCGCAGGCTCAGGCGTACTCGGCCAGCGCCTTTTTCATCTTCTTCATCGCGGCCACCTCGATCTGGCGGATGCGCTCGGCGCTCACGCCGTACACCGCCGCCAGCTCGTGCAGCGTCATGCCGCCCGTGCCGTCGTCGTTGACCTTGAGCCAGCGCTCTTCCACGATGCGGCGGCTGCGGTCGTCCAGGCTGGCCAGGGCCGTGGCAATGCCATCGGTGGCCAGCGCGTCACGCTGGCGCGACTCGATCATCGCCGTGGGCTCGTGCGAGCCATCGGCCAGGTAGGCAATGGGGCCAAAGGCCTGCTCGCCATCGTCCGACGGGGCTGGGTCCAGCAGCACATCACCCCCCGACATGCGGGTTTCCATCTCGATGACTTCCTCGCGCTTGACGTTGAGCTGCGCAGCCACGGCGCTGATCTCGCTGTCAGAGAGCGTGTCGCGGTGCGTGGCAGCGTCTGCTGCAGCAGCATCGGCCTTGAAGCCCTGCTTCATCGAGCGCAGGTTGAAGAACAGCTTGCGCTGGGCCTTGGTGGTGGCCACCTTCACCATGCGCCAGTTCTTCAGGATGTATTCGTGGATCTCGGCCTTGATCCAGTGCATGGCGTAGCTCACGAGGCGCACGCCCTGGTCCGGGTCAAAGCGCTTGACGGCCTTCATCAGGCCCACATTGCCTTCCTGAATCAGGTCGCCGTGGGGCAGGCCGTAGCCCAGGTACTGGCGCGAAATCGAGACCACCAGGCGCAGGTGCGACATCACCAGCCGACCAGCGGCGTCCACATCGTTGTTGTCCTTGAGCTGGCGCGCATAGGTCTGCTCTTCTTCGTGTGTGAGCAGGGGCAGGCGGTTGACGGCCGAAATGTAGGCGTCGAGGTTGCCCAGCGCAGGCACCAACGCCCAGGGGTTGGCGGGAGCCAGGGTCATCGTCGCGGTTCCAGACTGAATGTTCATTCCAGGAATCCTTTCCTCTAAGCCAAGATATTAGCACTCCATGTGATTGAGTGCTAAATCCATAGTTCCCCTGCGGGTGCGCAAGGTTGCCTGTCCGCCATGGCCGGAGTGTTCGTCTCGGGTGACGGGCATGAAAACGCCGGGTTGCTGTGTAAGCCATTGATTGAAAAGGGTTTTTATCAATGATGCCATCCAACTTCAGATGTTCGCCTGGTATCAGAGCAAGCAGAAAGCCCATGGTTCCGTGCACTGGCGCGCCATGTTTTGTCGATTGTTGCGACAAACGGAACGGTCTTTTCGCGCTTTGGGTGTGGCTGGTTGCGGCGCTGGCATTGCCCCTTCCGCCATGGCAGACTGCAGCGCCCAACGCCTTCGGGAGACGCGCATGACCGAGCCGACCGCCCTTTGCGACATCACAGTTGTCACCACCACCGTGGCCACCGAAGCGGAAGCACGGCAGCTGGCGCAGCGGGTTTTGCAGGCGCGGCTAGCTGCCTGTGTGCAGGTGGAGCCGATCACCGCCTATTTCCCCTGGCAGGGCGCGCTGCAGGAGGAGCGCGAATTTCGGCTGGTGTACAAAACCGCACCCCGGGCCCTTCATCCGCTGTTGGCCCTTGTGCGGGCGCACCATCCTTATGTGCTTCCGCAGCTGGTGGTGCAGACGCTGCAGGGCTCGGCGGAGTATGCCGACTGGGTGGACGCGCAAGTGGCCCACGCCGTGGTGTCGGCCTGACGGCGGGTTGGGCACCACCCGGTTGTCCGGGTCCCGGGTTGCCGGTGTGAGCCCGCCACCCCTTCGGTTGATTTACACACTCAAATCAATCTGCTGCACCGTCCCCACCCCTCCGTCCTCGCGCAGGTACACGCTCGTGGAGCGCACGGCGCCCAGGGGGGTGTTGTCGGCGGTGCGCAGGGCAAACGGGGTGGTGGCTGATGCAGCGGTCTGCACAGCGCCCACGCCGAGTTCGGCCAGGGTTTGCAGGCGGCCGGTGCCGTCGGCGCTCGGGGTCCACACCCTCAGTTGCTGGTAGACGGGGTCGGCTTCGTCGATCCAGCCGTTGCCGTCGCTGTCGTGCCGGGCCAGTTCGGCAAAGCCGTTGCCGGTGCCGGGGCCGAAGAGTTCCAGGCCGTTGTCGATGAGCGCGTTCTGGTTGGTGTCCAGCGCCAGATAGCCCCGGTTGCCTGCGAGCAGGGGCACGTTTTCGGTTTCACCGTCGCCGTTCAGGTCGAAGGCAAAACGCTGGTCTTGCAGCTGGGCGGCGGTGCCGTCGAAGTTGATCACCAGCGGGTCGATGGCGGTGGCGTCGCCCAGGCGCAGGCTGAACGAGGATTCCTGGCGGTAGCTGCGCTGCATGTCCAGCTGCAGGGTGAAGCGTATCTCGCGTCCGTCGGCGGTGCGCACCACGCCCTGGGCGCTGAACTGGGTGCGCTCGGTTTCTTCGATGACCTCGCGTTGTTCATAGACCAGGCCAAAACCGGCGCGTTGGCGTCCGGGGGCGGAGTCTGCCTGGGCTTGCGCGGGGCGTTGCGGCGGGGTGGGAGCTTCGGCCGAGGCTTCTGGGCCGGTGTACACGCGCACCCGCACGCCGGTCATGAGTGCGATGAGGTCGCGCATCAGGGCGAGCTGGGGTGTCAGGCCTTCGTCGGCGTCAGTGTCACGGGCTGCCTCCGTGGCCTCGGTGGCCGTGGTGGTGGCCTGGCGGGCCTGCGCGGCCTGGGCCAGGCGGGCGGCGCTGGAGATCTGGACCGCCGGGGCCGCTCGGGCGGGGCTGGGTGCGTTGGCGGGGCGGCGGTCGCCCACCCAGGCTTCAAAGCGGCTGCTTTGGGTGTGCACGCGCGTCGCGACGTGCTGGGCCTGCATCTGCAGGGCGGATGATTCGATCTTCATGGGACACCTCCGCGGTTGCCACAAGGAGATATCGGCCAGCGGGCGCAAGAACTTGATTGACCCTGGTGCGGGCAGGGCTGTGGGGCGCGCGAAGACTCGGGGGCTAAGCGGCTTGCCGCACCTGGCGCTCGAAGTCTTCCAGCGCCAGCGGGCGGCCGAACAGGTAGCCCTGGAACGCCCGGCAGCCGTGCGACAGCAGAAACTGATGGTGCTCGGTGGTTTCCACGCCCTCGGCGATCACGTCCAGGCCCAGGCTGCCCGCCAGCCCGATGATGGATCGCGCAATGGCCGCGTCGCTCGGGTCCAGCAGCACATCGCGCACAAAACCCTGGTCGATCTTGATCTGGTCCAGCGGCAGGCGCTTGAGGTAGCTGAGCGACGAGTAGCCGGTGCCAAAGTCGTCCAGCGAAAAGCCAAGCCCATGGGCCTTGAGCGCGCGCATGGTGGCGATGACGTTGTCCACGTTGTCCAGCAGCAGGCTTTCGGTCAGCTCCAGCTTGATCTGCGCGGGGTCGGCCCCTGTGCTCTGCAGCAGTGCCAGCACCTGGGCCACAAAGTCTTCCTGCAGAAACTGGCGCGCACTCACGTTGATGGCCAGGCTGAGGCGGGCGAAGTGTGGCTCGTGCCGCCAGCGGGCCTGCTGGCGCAGGGCGGTTTCCATGACCCAGTGGCCCAGCGGCAGGATCAGGCCCGATTCTTCAGCCAGCGGGATGAATTCGGCGGGCGACACCATGCCGTGCACCGGGTGGCGCCAGCGCACCAGGGCCTCGGCGCCGGTGATGTGGCCCTGGCTGTCCACCTGCGGCTGGTACAGCAGCAGAAACTGCGCCTGGCGCAGGCCGTTGTGCAGCTCGGTCTCCAGCAGCGCGCGGCGGTTCACGGCCTGCTGCATGTCGGGGTCAAAAAAGCGCAGCGTGTTGCGCCCCGCGTCCTTGGCGCGGTACATGGCCATGTCGGCCTGCTTGAGCACTTCGTCCACCGAGTCGCGGTGGTGGCGCAGCAAGGTGGCGCCGATGCTGGCCGAAAAATGGTGCTCGTGCCCGGCCAGGTCATACGGCTGGCGCAGCTGGGCCAGGATCAGCTCGCCCAGGGTGCGGGTCTGGGCAGCGGCCTCGGTGGCGTCGCTGCTCAGGTTCTGCAGCACCACCACAAACTCGTCGCCGCCCAGGCGGGCCACGGTGTCCTGCTCGCGCACGCAGCCGCGCAGGCGCTGGGCCACTTCCTTGAGCAGCAGGTCGCCCACCTCGTGGCCCCGGGTGTCGTTCAGGGTCTTGAAGTTGTCCAGGTCCACAAACAGCACGGCCGTGGTCATGCCCGAACGCGCGCCGTTGACCAGCACCTGCTGCAGCCGGTCCACCAGCAGGCGGCGGTTGGGCAGTTGGGTGAGCGCGTCGTAAAACGCCAGGTAGCGCGCTTCATCTTCGGCGGCCTTGCGGCCGGAGATGTCGATGTCGATGCAGAACATCTCGGGCGGGTGGCCGGGCACCTGGATGTAGGCGTGGCTGGAGAACACATCCACCGGCGAGCCGTCCTTGCGCTTGAGTTGCAGCTCGCCCGCCGGGATGACCTCGCCTGTCTTGAACATGTGCGCCACATGGCTGCGCACGGCCTCGCGCATGGGGGGCGGGATGATGAGGTCGAGCAGGTTGGCGCCCAGTGCTTCATCGGCGGTGTAGCCGTAGAGGTGCTCGGAGGCCTGGTTCCAGTAGCTGGTGGTGCCGTCTTCCAGGTAGCCCTGCACCGATATCGACGGGATGTTGCGCAGCAGCGAACGAAAGCGCAGCTCCGACTCGCGCAGCGCGCTTTCGGCCTGCTTGCGCTTGGTGATGTCGCGGGCCAGGAACACCACGGCGGCCTGGTCGCCCACCTTCACGCCCAGGGGCTGTGCGCGCCCCTCGAACTCGCGCCGCTCCGCCTGCGTCTGCATCTCGTACTCGATGGTGTGGGTCTGGCCCGATTGCAGGGTGTCGCGGACCAGCGCCATGAAGCGATCGGCCTGCTCTGCGGGCAGCACCTCGTGCAGGCGTTTGCCGATGAGCGCAGGCGCGCTGGCAGCCAGCGCCGTGTCGTCGGGCGAAAGCACCTCCACGTAGCGCCCCTGCGCGTCCAGCACCAGCAGCACATCGGGGATGGCCTGGGCGATGGCGTTCAGGCGGGCGGCCGTGCCCGCCAGCGTGTGTTCGGTGGCCATGCGGTCTTCCACATCGCGCAGCAGCAGGCCCAGCACCACGGTGGCTGGTGTGAAGGTGAGCAAAAAGGGCAGGGCCAGGGTCTGGTTCACGCGCTGCACCACCTCGTGCGGCAGCAGCTGGAACACTGTGATGACCGCCAGGTGCAGCAGCAGCCCGAACACGGCCAGCGGCACCGGCCGTACACCCACCTTGGCGCGTGCGCGTGCTTCGCGGTAGAGCAGGCCCATCACGGTGCACAGCGCAATCACCATCAGGCCCACCTCGGCGCCTGCGCCACCCAGCCACAGGCGCCCCGTGGCGGCCATGGCCGCTGCGATGCAGGCCACCAGGGGCCCGCCAAAAAGCCCCGCCATGCTGAGCACGACCGAGCGCGCGTCAAAGATCACGCCGGGCATCAGCACCACCGGGGTGAGCATGCCCACCACGCAGATGCCGCCAAAGATCAGCCCCGAAAAAAACTGGCCCACCAGCGGGCGATGGCGCCACAGGCGGATGTTGAAGCCGTGCAGAAAACACAGCGCCAACAGCAAGGCAACGCCTTTGACCAGCTCAATGAACATGGGCCTCCGTGCTTTTTCTGGGGAAGGCCCATCATGGGGGAATTGTTGCGATCCGTAAACGTGAAAATGGCCCCAGATGGGGCCATTTGATGTCAAACCAGGCCCTGCAGGGCTGCGGTCCGGGTGCGGTTGAAGGCGGGTTCAGGCCAGCAAAGCCTGGGCAAACTCGCGGGCGCTGAAGGTTTCCAGGTCTTCGAGTTTTTCGCCCACGCCGATGAAATACACCGGGATGGGGCGCTCCTGCGCAATCGCGGCCAGCACGCCGCCCTTGGCCGTGCCGTCGAGCTTGGTCACGACGAGGCCGGTGAGCTGCAGCGCATCGTCGAACGCGCGCACCTGGGCCAGCGCGTTCTGGCCGGTGTTGCCGTCGATCACCAGCAGCACCTCGTGCGGGGCGGTGGCGTCGGCCTTGGTCACCACGCGGCGGATCTTTTTCAGCTCTTCCATCAGGTGCAGTTGCGTGGGCAGGCGGCCGGCGGTGTCCACCAGCACCACGTCCTTGCCGCGCGCCTTGCCAGCGGTGACGGCATCAAAGCTCACGGCAGCCGGGTCGCCACCTTCCTGGCTCACGATCTCGACGGTGTTGCGGTCGGCCCACACCCCGAGCTGCTCGCGCGCCGCAGCGCGGAAGGTGTCGGCAGCGGCCAGCAGCACGGCGGCGCCTTCGTCTGCCAGGTGTTTGGTGAGTTTGCCAATCGACGTGGTCTTGCCCGCGCCGTTCACGCCCGCCACCATGATCACGGTGGGGGTGTGCTCGCCAATCACCAGCGCTTTTTCGAGCGGGCGCAGCAGGTCGGCCAGCGCGTCGGCCAGCAGGCCCTTGACGGCGGCGGGGTCGGTGGCCTTGGCCTCCTTCACGCGGCGCTTGAGGTCGGCCAGCAGGTGGGCCGTGGCCTTGACACCGGTGTCGGCCATGAGCAGGGCCTCTTCCAGCTCTTCATACAGCGCATCGTCGATCTGCGTGCCGGTGAACACGGTGGCAATGCTGCTGCCGGTTTTGCGCAGCCCGGCCTTGAGGCGGTCGAGCCAGCCCTTGCGCTCGGCCGCCACGGGGGCCGGTGCGGGCACCGGGGCTGCTGGTGCGGGCACGAGAGGGGCGGGCGGCGGTGCCACAGGGGGCAGGGGGGCCGGGGGCGCGATGGGCGCAGGGGCTGGCGCAGCCGGGGCTACCGGGGCGATGGCGGGTGCGGCGGTGGGCGCCGCCACGGGGGTTGCTACTGGCACGGCGACAGTGGGGGCCGCCACGGGCACTACAACGGGCGTGGCAACGGGGGCCTGAACAGGCGCCGGAACCGGTGCCACCACCGGCGCAGCGGCAGGTGCCACCACGGGCGGTGGGGCCTCGGCCTCGGGCGTTTTGGCCGCAAAGGGGTTGCGCAGCCAGCCAAAGCCCGAGGGGGCGGGTGCGGCCACCGGCGGTGTGGGCTGTGCGGCAGGGGGCGCGGCGGTCAGCGGGGGCGCTGCGGGGGCTGGCGTGGGGGCCGGTGCGGGGCCAGCGGGTGCCTGGGCGTCTACCGGCGAGGCCGGGGCGGGCACCTCGGCGGGGGCGGGTGCATCGGCCGGGGTGGGGGCGGGTTTTTTCTTGAAGAAACTGAACATTGGAGGGTTCTTAGAATCACTCCATTCTATGAAACGCGCTTTCAACCTCCTGGGCCTCATGGCCTGCCTCTCGTGCGGGGCTGCCTTTGCGGCAACGCCACCGGTGCCTACCACCCCCGCTGCAGCGCCTGCTGCGGCACCTTCAGCCGCGCCTGCGACGGCACCCGCCACGGCATCTGGCGCGCAGCAGTTCACGCTGAAAAACGGCATGCAGCTCATCGTGCAGCCCGACCGGCGCGCGCCCACGGCGGTGCACATGGTCTGGCTGCGTGTCGGCTCCATGGACGAGGTGGACGGCGTGACTGGCGTGGCCCATGTGCTGGAGCACATGCTCTTCAAGGGCACCAAGACGCTGCAGCCGGGCGAGTTCTCGCGCCGCGTGGCGGCCCTGGGCGGGCGTGAAAACGCCTTCACCAGCCGCGACTACACGGGCTATTACCAGCAGATCCCGTCCAACCGGCTCGAAGACGTGATGAAGCTTGAATCGGACCGGTTTGCCAACAACCAGTGGCCCGACGAGGAGTTCAAGAAAGAGATCGAAGTGGTGAAGGAGGAGCGCCGCCTGCGCACCGAAGACCAGCCCCGCGCCATGCTGGCCGAGCAGCTGTTTGCCACCACCTTCATCGCCGCGCCCTACCGCCGCCCCATCGTGGGCTGGATGAGCGACCTGGACGCGATGACGCCCGACGACGTACGCGCCTTCTACCGGCAGTGGTACACGCCCACCAACGCTGCCGTGGTGGTGGCGGGCGATGTGGACGTGGCCCAGGTGCGTGCGCTGGCCGAGAAGTACTACGGCAGCCTGCCCACCCATGCGCTGCCCGCGCGCAAGCCGCGCGCCGAGCCCGAGCAAAAGGGCCTGCGCCGCATTGCCGTCAAGGCCCCCGCCGAGCAGGCCTATGTGGCGCTGGCCTTTCGTGCGCCCAGCCTGCGCCGGGTGGACAACCTCACCGATGCCGACCGCGATGCGCTCGCGCTCATGGTGCTGTCGGCCGTGTTCAACGGCTACGACGGCGCGCGGCTGGACCGCGCCCTGACCCAGGGCGACAACCGCGTGGCCGACAGCGCCAGCAGCAGCGCGATGGTGACGGGGCGCGGCCCCAGCCTGTTCATGCTCAGCGGCGTGCCCGCCGCAGGCAAGACCGCCCAGCAAGTCGAAGACGCGCTGCGCGCCGAGGTGGCCCGCGTGGCGCAGGGGGGTGTGAGCGAGGCCGAGCTGACCCGCGTGAAAACGCAGTGGATCGCCTCCACCGTGTACGAACGCGACTCGGTGATGAGCCAGGCGCAGGAGCTGGGCGGCAACTGGGTGCAGGGCTTCCCGCTCGACGCCAACGAGCGCCTGCTGGCGCTGCTGCGCACCGTGACACCCGCCCAGGTGCAGGCCGTGGCCGCCAAATATTTTGGTGACGACCAGCTCACCGTGGCCACGCTGCTGCCCCAGCCGCTGGACGCCCCCCGCCCCCGCGCGTTGCCCGCGCCSGGTGCGGCCCGCCACTGAAACCGATTTGCGCATTCATCCATGATTACTATTAAAAAGATAGCTGCTCGCGCTTTACTAGCGGGCGCAGGGGCCGTTTTTTATTCACATTCTGCCTGGGCGCTGCTGCCCATCCAGCACTGGACGGAGGGGAACGGCGCCAAGGTGTACCTGGTCGAAAGCCCCGTCATCCCCATGGTGGACGTGCAGATCGACTTTGACGCCGGCACGCGCCGCGACCCGGCGGGCCAGTCGGGCCTGGCCAGCGCCGTGGCCATGATGGCCAGCAAGGGCGTGAAGGCGCAGGGCAACGCCCCCGCGCTGGACGAAAACGGCCTGGGCGAAGCCTGGGCCGACCTGGGCGCCAACTTCGAGGCGGCGGCTGACAACGACGCGCTGCACTACACGCTGCGCTCGCTCACCGATCCACCCCTGCTCGACCAGGCCGCCCGCCTGGCTGCGCGCCAGATCGGCGAGCCCAGCTGGCCCGCCGATCTGTGGCCGCGCGACCGCGCGCGCTGGAGCGCCAGCATCAAGGAATCGCTCACCCGCCCCTCCACCGTGGCGGCCCACGCGTTCGGCACGGCGGTCTACGGCAGCCACCCCTATGGCGTGCGCACCACCGAGCAGACCCTGGCGCGCATCAGCGTGGCCGACATGCAGGCCTTCCACAGCCAGCACATCGCCGCCTGCCGCGCCAAGGTCAGCATCGTGGGCGCCGTGACGCGTGCCCAGGCGCAAACGCTGGTGGCCACGCTGCTGTCGCGCTTGCCCGCCAGCACCGGCTGTGCGCCGCTGCCGCCTGTGGCTGAGATCGCCGCGCTCGCGGCCCCGGCCGAGCAGAACATTCCCTTCACCTCGGCCCAGGCCCATGTGCTCATCGGCCAGCCCGGTTTTCAGCGCCGGGACCCGGACTTTGTGCCGCTGCTGGTGGGCAACCACATCCTGGGCGGGGGCGGTTTTGTCTCGCGCCTGACCAACGAGGTGCGCGAAAAACGCGGGCTCTCGTACAGCGTCTACAGCTACTTCGCCTCCGGCCTGCATGCGGGCGCCTTCACCGTGGGCCTGCAGACGCGGCCCGACCAGGCGGCGCAGGCCGTGCAGGTCTCGCGCGACGTGATCGCCCGTTTTGTGGCCGAAGGCCCCACCGAGGCGGAGCTGCGCGCCGCCAAGGACAACCTCATCGGCGGCTTTGCGCTGCGCATCGACAGCAACAAGAAGCTGCTGGGCAACGTGGCCAACATCGCCTGGAACGACCTGCCGCTCGACTACCTCGATCAGTGGGCAAAGAAGGTCGAAGCCCTGACGGTGGCCGACGTGCGCACCGCCATGGCCAAAAAGCTGCAGCCCGAGCGCATGGTCACCGTGGTGGTAGGAGGTAAACAGCCATGAGCCGATCGACCCTGCGCGGCAGCGCCATCACCGCCGAAATCCGCAAGGCCCAGGCCGCCGCTGCGGCGCCCCCCGTGGCCCCCAAAAAAGGCGCCAAGGACAAACCCGCCGCCGCTGCCGCCCCCAAGGGTGCGGGCGAAATCCGCATCATCGGCGGGCAGTGGAAGCGCACCCGCCTGCCCGTGGCCCAGCGCCCCGGCCTGCGCCCCACGCCCGACCGCGTGCGCGAAACCCTGTTCAACTGGCTGGGCCAGGACCTGAACGGCTGGCGCTGCCTGGACGCGTTTGCGGGCACGGGTGCGCTGGGGCTCGAAGCCGCATCGCGCGGTGCCGCATCGGTGCAGCTGGTGGAGAGTGACGCCGCGCTGGTGGCCCAGCTGCAGGTGCTGCAGGCCAAGCTGCAGGCCAGCGCCGTGCGCGTGCAGCGCGGCGACGGCGTGGCCGCGCTGAAGCAGGCCGCGCCCGCCAGTGTGGACCTGGTGCTGCTCGACCCGCCGTTTGACGGCGACCTGTTTGCCCCCGCCCTGCAGGCCGCCGCCAAGGCCGTGGCCGCCGAGGGTTTCATCTACCTCGAAGCGCCCCGCGCCTGGACCGACGAAGAGCTGGCCCCGAGTGGCCTGGTGCTGTACCGGCACCTCAAGGCGGGTGCGGTGCACGCACACCTGCTCAAGCGCGGCTGACCGACGGCGGCTCGACTGCCGTCCGCCCGCTACCTTCTCAGCGTCACCAGCCGCGCGCTGCCATCGGCTTCAATGCCCTGCATGTTCCAGCGCAGCGTCTGCGGCAGCGCCGCCAGCGCGGGCTGGCGCACCCAGGCCAGGTGCACCGTGTAGTCGCCTGCGGGCAGGCTGGGCGGGGTCCAGGCGGTGCTGATCTGCGCGGGCTGGCCTGGCAGCACGCCGCGCGCCTGGGCTGCGCTCAGCAGCACCTGCTGGTCCACCACCTGGCCCGTGGCGTTGCGCAGCTGGGCCTGCAGCTGCCAGGGCGCATACAGCGGCGCATTGCCGGTGTTGTCCACGCGCAGCTGCAGCTGCACCGTGGTGGCCGACACAGGGGTGACGCTGACGGGCCCCAGCGCAAAGCGGTAACCCGCCTCGCGCCCCACGGCGGCCAAGTCGGCCTGTTCGCTGGCCGAGAAGCTGGCCCAGGGCGTATTCAGGTTGCCATTGCCCACGGTGGACACATGGAAGTCGCGCACCTGCTGTAGCGCCGTGGCGGCGTTGGTCTGCGCGCCGCCGGGGCCAAAGGGGCAGAACTCGGCCACCCAGGGCGCGGTTTTCCAGCGGTCGGCAATCAGCGCCCAGTCGGCCGGGCGATTGGTCCACTGGTTCATGTAGCCCGCCTGGGCCAGGCAGTCCCAGCGCAGGCCCACGGGCAGCGTGGTGGTGGTCTGCTGGAAGAGCCCGTACTGCAGCGCATCGAGGTTGGAGTAGGGGATGAACATCGCGTGCTGCGCATGCGGGAACACGTCGAAGTGCATCTGCGCAATGCTGCGTTTGGTGGCGTTGGTGGCCGCCTCGATGCCCTGCGCCTGCACGGCCGGGGTGTAGACCACGTTGGTGCTGCTCTGCGCCCATTCGCCGTACTGGCCATACAGGCCCACGTCGATCCACGCCAGGTCCGAGGTGTCGCCCAGCGCGGCTGCCACGGCCTGCAGCAGGGCCTGCATGCGGGCCAGCACGTAGGGGTGGTTCCAGTTGGGGACCTGCGTGGGCGGGGTCGGCGGGGTGGGGGGCACGGTGGCGGGCATGGGGGCAGACCACACGCAGGCCGGGTTGGGGGCGGAGCATTCGGGGCGCGCCGTGCCTGCGCCGTGGAGGTAGCTGGGCACATCCAGCGTGTCGGTGCCATAGCCGCGCATGGCCTGCAGGCGGAACGCAAACTGCTGCCCCGCCACCCGCGCGGCATCGCGTGCGGCCACCAGGCTGCTGAGGGTGTACTGGCCCGGCGTGGCGCCTTCCAGCTCGTTCCAGCGGTAGCGCTGGAAGGCGGCCAGCGGCGGCGCCGAATCGCCCAGCGGCACGGCGGCCGGATTGGCGCGCCAGCGGTGGTAGCCCCGGCCGGGGTTGGGCGTGAGGTCGCTGGCAATGGGCAGGGGCGCGAGTGTGGTGTTGACCGACACCACGGTCCAGCCCGGGCTGGCGGGCGCAGGCGCAGGGCTGGGTGCGGGCGTTGGCGACGGTGACGGCGCCGGTGTTGGAAAGGGCGCCGGTGCCGAAGGCGATGTGGGCGAAGGCGCCACCGGCGGGTTGCCTGGCTGCGGCGCGGGTGCCGGCGTGGTGGCGTTGCCCGGGATGGGCGCCGGCGCAGGCGCAGGCGCCTCGGCCGTGTTCGTGTCGCTGCCGCCGCAGGCCGACGCCAGCAGGGTGGCCGCCAGGGCCGAGAGCCGCGCCATGCGGGCCGGGTGCAGGGTGCTGAGAGGGTTCATGGGCGGCTTTCTTGAATGAAATTCGGCCTTTGCGCGCGTCTGGTAAGCGCTTGTTGCTATTGTTTCTGATGTGACCCGCCGGGGCCGGAGGTGTTGGGCTCCGCCACCACGGTCAGGCGCAGCGCGCCGCCTTCGAGCGTGTAGGTGAAGGTGTAGTGGCCCGGCGCCAGCGTGGCGCGGCCACCGGGGAAGGACTGGTCAGTCACATGGGTGAACTGGCGCTGGCCGATCTGGATGCGGGTCTTGCGGTAATGCGCCAGCGTGGCGGGCAGCGCGTGCCAGCGGCTGGTGTCGCCGGGCAGCAGCGGGCCCAGGTCCACATCCGTGCCCTGCTGCGGCAGGCCTTGCCAGACATGGGTGAAGGCCTCCTGGCTGCTGTTGCGCACGCGCAGCCACACTTGGGCGCTGCCCTGCGCATGAGACCCAGTGGGGCACAGCAGTGGCGCCAACGCGGCTGCCCACAGGGGCAGGCGCTGCAGGCAGGTGCGGCGCATCATGGCGAATCCTTCAGGCTGTCCAGGTCTTCACTCAGCTTGCACACGCGGGCGCGTCGGCGCTCCAGCGCCGCGCCTCCGATGTTGAGCGCGGCCGAACTGCCTTGGTCGGCGAACACGGCGCTGTCCCACTGGCCCTGGGCGGTGTCAAACGCCAGCCAGGCGCGCTGGGCTGCGCGCAGGGTGTCACGCCTGCCGGGGCCAGCAGCTTTCAGCACCTGGGCGTAGATGCGATTCAGCTCTTTGTCCCACGCGGCATAGGCGGCGTTCTGGGCGTCGATCAGGTCCACCGTCACGCCGCCGCTGCGCTCGGAGGCGGCGCCCAGGGCCTTGTCGATGGGGTGGGCGGTGCGCTGGCCGCAGAAGTGTTCGGCGGCATGTACGGCCTGCGCGCCAGCGGCCAGCAGCGTGAACGCGGTCAGCAGCGCGAGGGCCGCGCGGTGCCGGGGTGGGAGGAGGCGGTGGTGCATGGTGGTGTGTCCTTCTGTGTCTTTTTTGCTGGCGTGATTTATTGATCCGGCACCAACCTGCTTGAACCGTTCACGCTGAGCTCGTCGAAGCGCCGCGCAAGGTTTCGATAAGCCTGTCCTGAGCCTGTCGAAGGGTTCAACCCGAACGGATATTTCAGTTTCAAAGAGGCCGGATCAATAGGTGGTCTCTCAGATGCGGCGCAGCCCGCTCATGCACCCACCCACAGCAGCGCCACCAAGGTGGACAGCAGTGCGAGCACGGTGAAGGCGGCCACCGCACCGCCGGTGGCCGCCGCCACGCTGGCCACGATGGACCAGCCGCGCGCCTCGCACCAGTGCGCCAGGTGGCGGGCCAGCCACAGCGCGCCGAGCCAGCCCAGCACCAGCAGCACGGCCAGGGTGCCCAGCAGCTGTCCGCCCTGGGCGGAGTTCATGCCGTTGCTGCCCACCAGTGCGGTGAACATGAAGAACAGCGCGGGCAGCAGGTTGGCGCCGCCCGCCAGGAGCATGGTGAGGGTGGTGGTTGACATGCGGTGGACCTGCGCCTTACTCCGTCACGCTGTAGCTCAGCACGTCCAGCGACTGCGTGTCCTTGGGGTTCCACGACAGGAAGTCCGAGCGTGCGATGACGGTGTAGGTCTTGCCCTGCACCAGCTTGCCGCCGGGCATCATGGCCTCAGTGCGCGGGTCGATGTAGAGCATGGTGGTCAGGCCCTCGGCGCTGCGCATCAGCACGGCCTTCTTGCCGTCCTTCAACTTGGACTCGACCACATACGCGCTCTTGACGCCCGTGGGCGGGTTCAGATTTTCCACAGTGCCCGACAGGCGGGTGATCTTCTGCCAGGTCTTGCTGTCCTGTGGCTTGACGGACTTGCCGCTTTCTGCCGCGTCGGCCTTGTGCAGGTCGCCCAGCGTGTTGTAGGCAATGGTCCAGTCGGCATGGCGGGTGTCGCGGCGGATGTGGTCGGCCGCGAGCATCAGGTTCTCCGTCCAGCCGCCGCAGGCGTTCTTCTTCTTGCACAGCGCCCATGCTGTGTTCATCCAGCGCTTGAGCTGCTCGGCCTTGTCGTGGCTGCCCATCTCCAGCGCCACGCCCGCGCCCATCACGGCGGCGGCCTGGTTCTGCTCAGGCGCCACCACCAGCACGGCACCGTTGCCCACGTCGAGCTTGCCCACGCGCAGCTGGCGCATCATGGCGTGCGCGTAGTCCTCGGCGCTCTTGCCGCCCAGGTCCTTCACCAGCAGGGTGACGATCTCCACGCCCGTCTTCTGCGCATGCTCGTACATCTGCTTTTCAAACTGGGCGCGGATGGCCGGGTCCAGGATGCCGAACTCGTCGTAGATGAACTGCGTGCCCTTGGACGGGATTGCGGCCACGTCGACCTTGGGCAGGGTTTCGGCGGCGGCAGCTGCCAGGGCCGAGGCCGGCGCCTTGGCCGCAGGGGTGGCTGGCGTGGGGGTGGGCGCAGCAGTGGGTGCTGGGGCCTTGGCCACTGGGGTAGCGGGCGCCTGCACTGGTGATGGCGCGGCAGGCGCCGCCGCTGCCGTGCGCACCGGCAGCCCGCCGGAGCATTGTGGCCCGCCGCCCTGCAGCTCGCAGGCTTCCTTCCAGCCCGCCTCGATGGCGGCCAGGCGCTTTCTGCGGCCGGGGTGGGTTTCGCCGTCCTTCTCGGGGATCAGCGTGGCGATGGCGCGCTGGGCGTCGGCCAGCGGCGCGCCCATCTTGTAGAGCACAAAGCCGCTGAACTTGTCGGACTCCAGCTCGATGGGCGGCTGGCTGCCGCCGGGCACGATGGTGTGGCCCGAGAGGTGGTGCCCGATCTCGTGCGCCATGATGCTCACGGGCGCCCAGTTGTTGGACTTGGTGGCCTCAATCACCTGGCCCATGAAGGCCGGGTTGTAGGCAATCACGCGGCGCGGCACCTGGTCGGGGCCTTGCATGATCACGGCGGCCGCGTTGGGCACCTTGCCCTCCACCACCACAAAGTTGGCGGGCAGACCGGTGTATTTCATGATCTCGGCCACCACCTGCTTGCCGGTGCCGCCGCCCTTGGACAGGTCGGGTGGCGAAAACGCCAGCGGGCTGCCGTCGTACGAGCAGGCCTGCAGTGTGGCAGCCAGGTCAGCCACCAGCTGCGCCTTGCTGGGCTTGGCCACGGCGGCGTTCTTTTGGGCCATGGCAAGGCCGCCTACGGCCAGGCCGACGAGGGCGCAGCAGGCCAGGGCGACCGGGCGCAGTTGGCGAAGCTGGGGCAGGGAGTGGCGGGACAAGGTCATGGGCAGGGGCCTTTCATGCAGCGTTCAGCGCCGCGCAAAAAATGAACAGAGACAAAAAAATAGGGAAACGAACGTCAAGCCACCAGCGCGGCAACGCGCAACACGCGCTGGGCCAGTTCCGCCTGGCCCCGGGTGCCGGTCTTGGCATACAGGCTGGCCAGCTGCGATCGCACCGTGGGCATCTTCACTTGGCGGTTGTCGGCCATTTCGCGCGGTGTCATGCCCTGCAGCAGCAGGGGCAGCAGGGCCGCTTCGGCGGGGGTGAGGCCGTAGAGCGCGCTGCACACCGACACGGTGGCGCCCGCATGCGGCGGTGTCTCGGGCACCAGGATGAACTGGGCCAGCGCCTCGCCGGTGGCAGGGGCCGTACCGCCGCGCAGGGGCGCCGCCAGGGCCACCAGCGTGGCGGGGGCGCCGGGGTGCTGGGGCTGCAGGCGGGCGGAGACGGGTGTCTGCGTGCTCAGGCTGGTGCCCAGCAGCGGCACCAGCGCGGGGTGGATCTGCGCCAGCTGCAGCGGCTGGCGTGCCTGCCAGCCCGTGGCGCTGTGCAGCAGGATGCGGCAGGCGTCTTCAATGCCCAGCCAGGCGCGGGCGTGTTCGTTCAGGTAGCGCAGCTCGCCCCGGCGGTTCACATGCATCACGCCCAGGGGCAGCTGGTCCAGCGTGCGCTCCAGCGCGCTGGTGTGGCGCTGGGCCTGCTGCAAGCGGCGCTGGGCGCGCATGAGGCTGCGCACCCAGGGCGTGGCGGCGCGCAGGCGGGCGAATTGTTCGGGCGTGAACTCGCTCTGGCCCAGGTCGTTGTACATCGCCAGCACATGCATGCCCACCTCGGACGAGGCCTCGACGACGCTGTTGACCATGGCGTCGATGCCCAGGGGCCGCAGGTAGTCGGCATAAAACGCGCCCCGGCGCAGCGCCGGGGTACTGACCAGCTGCTGGCTCAGCGAGCCGCCACGCGCCAGCGCCGCGCCCTGCTGGCGCTCCAGCGCCTCGCTCCAGGCGTCGCAGCCCTGGATGAGGTTGGCGTAGCGCGCCAGAAAGTCGTCGGGCATGCCCCACTGGTAGGCGGCCAGCGGGTCGTCCGAGCCGGGCAGGGGGCAGAACAGCACCACCTTGTGGCTGCCCAGCGTCTCGCCCAGGCGGCGCAGCAGGCGCTCCACCATGCCGGGCTCGCCCAGGGCCTCCAGGCTTTCGGCCATCAAGGCCTCAAAACCAGGGATTCCAAGGTGCTGCCCCAGATGCTGCATATCCCGCTCCTGACCGGCCAAGGCGGCCTCCTTTTCGCTGAATGGGTTGAACTGCGGCGGATCGTAGGTGCGTTGCCATCGGGGCAACATCATTCAGGTGAAGGATGTGGTGGCACTCCGACACACAAACGTGAATTGGTTCACATTTTTCCGGGGGCGCCGGGTGGCTCAGCCGCCCATCTGCCAGAGCACCAGCTCCACCACGCCCCGGGCATACAGCTGCGTGGCCTGCCACTTGAGCCCGGCAAACAGCGCACCGGCCAGCAGCAGCCAGCCCGCGCCCTGGCGCAGGCTGAGCACAAAGAACTGCCGCAGCGCCAGCATGAACATCAGCGTCTGCAGCGCCGTCATGTACCAGGGCGACCACTGCTTGTGCCACTTGAGCAGCTCCGGCGAAGGCGCCAGCACCAGCGGCAGCTGGTTCACCATCTGCAGCGCAATGAACACCGCCTGGCAGTACAGCGCCAGCGTCAGCAACTCGGCCAGGTTGTAGCCGCGCCGCCGGAACACCAGCCAGGTGCTGGCCAACGCCGCCACCGCCCCCAGCGAAAACGACCACTTCGAATACCCGGTGACCAGTGCATACATGCGCTGCGCCGCCTCGCTGGGCAGCTCGGGCCGCAGGTAGTCGGTGTGGCCCAGCACGATGAGCAAAAAGCCGATGGACAGGAACAGCAGCGTGAGCGGGTGCGGGTGGTCCTTGCGCTGCCCCAGCACATACTCGCGCGCCATGGTGCCCGGCTGCGGCAGCACCCGCAGCGCGTTGCGGATGGTGCTCCACTCAAACCACCGGAACCGCTCCCAGGCCTCCTTGCGCACCATGCGGGTGCCCATGCGCGCCGCCTTCTTCTGCCCGCAGTGCGCGCAAAACGGCCCGGTCAGGGTTGCGCCGCAGTTGAGGCAGGCCGAGGTGTCGAACAGGGCGTCGTAGATCGGGGCGGGGGTGGTGGGTGCAGAGGTCACAGGCGGGGCATACCGTGCAGCAAAACGGGCTGCGGATGGTAGGCCGCGAGCCCGCGCCTGGCATCGTTCAGGTGGAGGATGCGGCGGCCGGGCGGGGCGGCATCCGGGCTTATGTTGCACTGCACTGCATAATGCGCCCACGCGGCCCGGCGGGCCCTGCGGGGGAATGCCCCGGGGGCCGGGGGCCAACGTCATTCGCCAGACAGGAGACAACCAGCCATGGCCCAGAACGTGCTCGCCGTGTACCCCGGAACCTTTGACCCCATCACCCTGGGGCATGAAGATGTGGTGCGCAGGGCCACCCAGTTGTTCGAACGCGTGATCGTGGCCGTGGCTGCGGGCCACCACAAGAAGGCCATGTTCTCGCTGGAAGAGCGCATCGAGATGGTCCGCGAGGCAGTGAAGATGTATCCCCAGGTGCAGGTCGAGCCCTTTTCGGGCCTGCTGCGCGACTTTGTGGTGGAGCGCGGCGGCAAGGCCATGGTGCGCGGCCTGCGTGCCGTGACCGACTTTGACTACGAGTTTCAGCTCGCGGGCATGAACCGCAGCCTGATGCCGCAGGTGGAAACCGTGTTCCTCACCCCCAGCGACAAGTACCAGTTCATCAGCAGCACCTTTGTGCGCGAGATCGCGGTGCTGGGCGGCGAGGTGACCAAGTTCGTGTCGCCCTCGGTCGAGGAGCGGCTGGCGGTCAAGGTGCGCAGCCTGACGGTGCCGGGCTGACCGGCTCTGTGGGCGGTGGCCCGTTCTATGCAAGAAAATGGCCGTTTCCGTGCGACGGCAAAGGGTTTGTAGCTATATAAATAATAGCTATTCATCCTGTTGTGCCAGGCGCTGCGCAATCGCGGCGGCTTCGGCCCGCAGGGCCTCCAGCATGGGCGCCACCTCGGGCAGGGGCGGGCGGTACAGCGGCAGCAGCGCCGTCACGCTGAACGGGATCGAAAACGCCAGGGGCCGCAGCACCAGCTGGTCGTTGGTGGCGGCCAGTGCCGTCACCGGGTTGACGATGGCCACGCCCAGGCCCTGCTGCACCATGGCGCACACGGCGGCGGCGCTGTGGGTTTCCATGCGCAGGGTGCGGGCCACCCCGGCCTCGGCAAAACGCGCGTCGATCAGGCGGCGGTAGGGGTCGTCGGCCGAGAGGCTCACAAAATACTCGCCCGCAAAGTCGTCCAGCCGCAGCCTGCGCTGCCGGGCCAGCGGGTGGCGGGCGGGCAGCACGGCCACCTCGTCTAGCGTGAGCAGCACCTCGGCACGCGTGCCCGGCGGGGCGCTGGCCTGCTCGCACAGGCCCAGGTCAAAACGCTGGGCGCTCATCCATTCTTCGAGCAGCGGTGATTCTTGCGGCGTGACCGACAGGCGCGCCTGCGGGTGGTGCTGCATCAGCCGCGCCGCTGCGCCGGGCAGCAAGGCGTGCGCGAGTGCAGGCAGGCACAGCACCGAGAGCTGCACGGCGTCGGGCCGGCCCAGCGCCACGGCCCGGTCCACCACGCGCTCCAGCCCCTGCCAGGAGCGCTGCACCTCGTCCCACAGCGCCAGCGCCCGGGCGTTGGCACGCAGGCGGCCCTGCACGCGCTCGAACAGCGCATAGCCCAGCAGCGATTCGAGCCGCGCCAGTTCGCGGCTCACGGTGGGCTGTGAGCTGTGCAGCAGGTCGGCCGCACCCGTGGCGCTGCCTGCGGTCATCACGGCGCGGAAGACTTCGATGTGGCGGTGGGTGATGCGGTGGGTGAGGGTGGGGTCGGACATGCCAGTCATGGGTGGAGCATATCCATATTGAATGGATGGCGTAAATCAAAGCATTCGACTGAATACATGAATGAGGACATCATCCGCGCATCGTTCACGCTTTGTGCCTTTGGAGCCTTTCCATGTCCAACCCCTTCTCCCCCGCCCAGCTCTGGGCCCTGGCCGACCAGTTTGGCACCCCGCTGTGGGTGTACGACGCGGCCACCATCCGCCAGCGCATTGCCCAGGTGTCCAATTTCGAGACCATCCGCTTTGCGCAGAAGGCCTGCTCCAACATCCACATCCTGAAGCTCATGCGCGAGCAGGGCGTGAAGGTGGATGCCGTGTCGCGCGGCGAAATCCTGCGCGCGCTGGCTGCAGGCTACGTGGCGGGGGGCGAGCCGTCGGAGATTGTCTTCACCGCTGACCTGTTCGACGCCGCCACGCTCGATTGCGTGGTGGAGCACGGCGTGCCCGTCAACGCAGGCTCCATCGACATGCTGCACCAGCTGGGCGCGCGTTCGCCGGGCCACGCGGTGTGGCTGCGCATCAACCCCGGCTTTGGCCACGGCCACAGCAACAAGACCAACACCGGCGGCGAGCACAGCAAGCACGGCATCTGGCACACCGACCTGCCTGCGGCGCTGGCCGCGATCAAGCAACATGGTCTGAAGCTGGTGGGCCTGCACATGCACATCGGCTCGGGCGTCGATTACAGCCACCTGCAGGAAGTGTGTGGCGCCATGGTCAACCTGGTGCGCACGGCGCACGCGGCCGGGCATGACCTGCATGCCATCTCGGCCGGTGGTGGCCTGTCCATCCCCTACCGCAGTGGCGACCCCGTGGTCGATACGCAGCACTACCACGGCCTGTGGGACGCTGCACGCCAGCAGGCCGAGGCCATCGTGGGCCACAAGCTGGGGCTGGAGATCGAGCCCGGCCGCTTCCTGGTGGCTGAATCGGGCGTGCTGCTGGGCCAGGTGCGCGCCACCAAGGATGCGGGCAACAACCACTTTGTGCTGGTCGATACCGGCTTCAACGAACTCATGCGCCCGTCCATGTACGGCAGCTACCACGCCATGAGCGTGCTGCGCCGCGATGGCACCCAGGCGGCCGAGCAACCCAGCGTGGTGGCGGGCCCGCTGTGCGAATCGGGCGACGTGTTCACCCAGGGCGACGGCGGCGTGGTGCTGCCGCGCGATCTGCCCGCCGCGCAGGTGGGGGACCTGCTGGTGATCCATGACACCGGGGCCTATGGCGCCAGCATGTCCTCCAACTACAACACGCGCCCGCTGATCGCCGAAGTGCTGGTGGACGGCGGCCAGGCCCGCCTGATCCGCCGCCGCCAGACGGTGGACGAGCTGCTGGCGCTCGAAATCGGTCTGTGATGCGCGGCTGACGGCCGCCGGGGCGGCTCCGCCTTGCCATTGGCGAATGCGGCGCCACCGTTGGTCAGGAGCTGCCCCGGGTGCTGGTGCCGGTGGTGCGGGATGCGGCTACGCTGGCCGCTTGCTGCGCTCCCGGCTGGTCGTCTGCCGGGGCGCCAGTCCCCGTCCACGGAGCCTGTCATGCCCGCAGAAGAGCAGACCATTGTCGAGCTGGCCTACCCCGGCGAATACCTGAGCCGCCTGGGCCAGGCGGAAACCAAGACCTGCAAGATCCGCCTCTCGCGCAAGGGCCAGGGCCTGCTGGCGCGCATGTATGCCAGCCGGGGCTACAACATGCAGGCGACCTTGTCGCACGACTGCGACTTGAGCAGCCTGGTGGTGCAAATCGACGGGCAGGCCCAGGGCACGATCTCGGTCCGCATGGACGATGGCTACCTGGCGGCAGAAGAGCATTACCCCGAATACATCGCCGCGCTGCGGCAGCGGGGTGCGCGCATCTGCGAAATGGGCAAGCTCGCTATGGACCCGGGCGTGCGCTCCAAGCATGTGCTGGGCGCGATTTTTCACATCGCGTGGATCACGGCCTTCCGCGCCCGGCGCGCCACCGACCTGGTCATCGAGGTGAACCCGCGCCACGCCCCGTTCTACCGGCGCATGCTGCGTTTTGACCTGCTGGGGCCGGAGCGCCTGT
Organism: Acidovorax sp. GW101-3H11; assembly: GCF_001633105.1. Taxonomy (GTDB): domain Bacteria; phylum Pseudomonadota; class Gammaproteobacteria; order Burkholderiales; family Burkholderiaceae_C; genus Acidovorax. Next base: position 78,801 of record NZ_LUKZ01000001.1, on the reverse strand, counting down.
GCGAGCGGGTGGGCGCACCGGCCGTGCTGCTGCACATCAGCGCGGAAAAGGGGCGCAGCCTGATCAACCAGTTTGGCGGCCAGCCGCAGCTATCGACCGAGGAGCGCAGCTTTTACCCGTATTTTTTCCACCCCGACGATGAAGAGGGGCTGCTGCGGCGCCTGTCGGTGGGGTGAACCCCAAGGCTCCCAGCGCCTGGGGTCAGAGTTCGCCCCGGGGGCCGCGCCCCATGAGCTGGGCCACGGCCTCGGCAGGGCGCAGGTGGCCGTCGAGCAGGGCCACGGCGGCCTCGGCGATGGGCATGTCCACACTCAGGGTCTGCGCACGCTGCACCACGGTGCGGGCGCTGTAGACGCCTTCGGCCACATGGCCCAGGGACTCGACCGCCTGCGCCAGGGTCTGGCCCTGTGCCAGCAGCATGCCCACGCGCCGGTTGCGCGAGAGGTCGCCGGTGGCGGTTAGCACCAGGTCGCCCAGGCCCGACAGGCCCATGAAGGTGTCGGGCCGCGCGCCCAGCGCCAGCCCGAGGCGGGTCATCTCGGCCAGGCCGCGCGTGATGAGCGCGGCGCGGGCGTTGAGGCCCAGCGCCAGCCCGTCGCACAGGCCGGTGGCAATGGCCAGCACGTTTTTCACGGCGCCGCCCACTTCCACGCCCACGATGTCCTCGTTGGCATACACGCGCACGCTGGGGCTGTGGAAGGCGTTGACCAGCGCATCGCGCACCTGCGCATGGGGGCTGGCGGCCACCAGGGCGGTGGGCTGGCCCAGTGCAACCTCTTGCGCAAAGCTGGGTCCGCTGAACACGCCTGCTATCAAATCAGGAGCCATCAGCGCTTGTACCTCGTGCGCCAGCAGCCCAAAAGAGGCCGAATCGGCGCCCGCAGGCACGGCTTCAAAACCCTTGCACAGCCAGGCCACGGGCGCGGTGCAGCCGCGCAGCGCCTGCAGCATGCCGCGCAGCGCCGCCATGGGCGTGGCCACGATGACCAGATCGGCGCCGGGCAGCAGCGGGCCGAGGTCGCCATCGGCCACGGAAAGAGAAGGGGGAAAGGCGATGCCCGGCAGGTAGCGGGTGTTCTGCGCCTCTGTGCGCATGCTCTGCGCCTGGGCCGCATCGCGGGCCCAGAGGGTGACCGCATGCCCGGCGGGGTGCTGGGCCGCGCTCATCGCGACGGCCGTGCCCCAGGCGCCAGCGCCTAGTACTATGATTTTCATAGCTGCTTGCGCTTATGTATCAGGCGGTAGAGGCCAAAAATGGCATTGATTTCAAGGACCCACTGCGCTGTGCTTCGTCGGCCGTCCGTGGAACCGGCGCGGCCCAGGCGCGGTAGCCGCGGAACTGGCTTTGCCAGGCCGCTGGCTGCGTCCCCCTCCCGTAGCGCGCAGCGCGCAGAGAGAGGGGGAAGGCGCGAAGCGACTCAGGGGGTGTTTACATCACTGCGTGATGATGGGCGAGGCTTGGCCGGCGGCCTGAGCTTGCTGCTGTTCGTACATGGCCTGGAAGTTGATTTCGGCCAGGTGCACGGGCGGGAAGCCAGCGCGGTTGATCACGTCGGCCACGTTGCCGCGCAGGTAGGGGTACACGATCTGGGGGCAGGCGATGCCCATGATGGGGCCCATCTGGTCTTCGGGCACATTGCGGATTTCGAAGATGCCGGCCTGCTTGGCTTCGACCAGGAACACGGTCTTGTCCTTGATCTTGGTCTGCACCGTGGCCGTCACGGACACTTCAAAGATGCCTTCGGCCACGGGGGTGGCTTCCACGCCGAGCTGGATGTCCACGCTGGGCTGCTCTTGCTCGATCAGGATGGCGGGGGAGTTGGGTTGCTCCAGCGACATGTCCTTGAGGTAGACGCGCTGGATCTGGAACACGGGGTTTTCTTGGTCGGCCATGGTTGACAAGTCTCTCTGCGAGGGGGTTTTGGCAAAACAAAACCCGCCGGGGAGCAGCTCCCGCAGCGGGCACATGGGGCTGCATTATGCAGCGCCCAGGGGTGGGGTCAGGCGGCGCCCAGCAGGGGCATCAGCTCGCCACGGCTGTCCAGCGCCACCAGGTCATCGTGGCCGCCCACGTGGGTGTCGCCGATGTAGATCTGCGGCACCGTGCGGCGGCCGGTGATCTCCATCATGTGGCTGCGCGCGGCGGGGTCGGTGTCGATGCGGATCTCCTCGATCTGCTCCACGCCCTTGGACTTGAGGATCTGCTTGGCCCGAATGCAGTAGGGGCAGACGGCGGTGGTGTACATCTTCACGGGTTGCATGGCAAACCTTCCTCTTTCTTCCTGTGGGGCTGAAAAACCAGCGGCAAGCGTAGCGCTGACCGAATAACTGGGGATTGATCAGGCTTTTTCCACAGGCAGGCTGGCTTCGCGCCAAGCCTTGAGGCCACCGGCCATGGCCTGGGCGTTGTCGTAGCCCAGCTTCTTGGCAATGGCCACCGCGCGGTTGGCGCGGGCGCCGCTGGCGCAGACCAGCACCACGGGCAGGGCCTTGTTCTTGACCACGGTGGGCAGGCGCTCTTCGAGCTGGCCCAGAGGCACGTTCTTGGCGCTGCCCACGTGGCCAGCGGCGAATTCCTCGGTCTCGCAGACGTCGATGACCACGGCTTTTTCGCGGTTGATGAGCTGCACGGCGCGTGCGGGTGTCAGCGAGCCGCCACTGGCGTTCTTGAGGACCGGCCACAGCAGCATGCTGCCCGAAGCCAGTGCAACAAAGATCAGATACCAGTTGTCGATAATGAATTTCACGAAGTTTCCTTGGGTTGGCGAACGGCGTAATTCTAGAATGCTGGGTTTTGGCCCGCTTTTCTTTGACCCGCCTTTCCTGGGGAAACCATGTACAAGCTCGTTTTGATCCGCCACGGCGAATCCACCTGGAACCTTGAAAACCGCTTCACCGGCTGGACCGATGTGGATCTGACGCCCACCGGCGTGTCCCAGGCCATGTCGGCCGGCAAGCTGCTCAAGGCCGAGGGCTACGAGTTCGACCTGGCCTTCACCAGCGTGCTCAAGCGCGCCATCCACACCCTGTGGTACACGCTCGACGAGATGGACAGCACCTGGCTGCCCGTGGTGAAGGACTGGCGCCTGAACGAGCGCCACTACGGCGCCCTGCAGGGCCTGAACAAGGCCGACATGGCCAAGCAGTACGGCGACGAACAGGTGCTGGTGTGGCGCCGCAGCTATGACACCCCGCCGCCCGCGCTGGAAGCCACCGACCCCCGCAGCGAGCGCGGGGACCGCCGTTACGCGAATGTGGCGGCCGAGAACGTGCCCCTGACCGAATGCCTGAAAGACACCGTGGCCCGCGTGCTGCCGTTCTGGAACGAGGCCATGGCGCCCGCCATCCGCTCGGGCAAACGCGTCGTGGTGGCTGCGCACGGCAACTCCATCCGTGCGCTGGTGAAGTACCTGGACAACATTTCCGAGTCCGACATCGTGGGCCTGAACATTCCCAACGGGATTCCACTGGTATACGAACTGGACGCCGACCTCAAGCCCATCCGTCACTACTATCTGGGTGACGCCGAGGCAGCTGCCAAGGCCGCCGCCGCCGTGGCTTCGCAGGGCAAGGCGTAAATCGTTGGTAAAGGCGGGGAAAAACCCCGCTGATCGCCGCCAAAGTGAGCATCCATGCGGAACTGCGGCGGGTTTGGCCCTTCCAAGGTGTATATTGGTTTTGAAGCGGTAAAGGTGTTGTATGGGCCAAAAACTCAAGATTGCAGGATGGGTGTCGGTAGGCGTGGTGGCCGGTGCGCTCACCACGGTGTCACTGCAAACCGTGGCGCGTGGCGCCATGACGCCGCTTCCGCTGGAAGAAATCCAGCAGCTGTCCGCCGTCTTCGGCTTGGTCAAGACCGACTATGTGGAGCCGGTGGACGACAAAAAGCTCATCACCGATGCCATCTCTGGCATGGTGTCCAGTCTGGATCCGCACTCCCAGTATTTCGACAAGAAGTCCTTCAAGGAATTCCGCGAAGGCACCTCCGGCCGTTTTGTGGGCGTGGGCATCGAGATCACGCAGGAAGACGGCCTGATCAAGGTGGTTTCCCCCATTGAGGGCTCGCCCGCCTTCCGTGCAGGCCTCAAGACTAACGACCTCATCACCAAGATTGACGACACCGCCGTCAAGGGCCTGGCGCTCAATGACGCCGTCAAGCGCATGCGCGGCGAGCCCAACACCAAGGTCACGCTCACCATCTTCCGCAAGGAAGAAAGCCGCACCTTCCCTGTCACCATCACCCGCGAAGAAATCAAGACCCAATCTGTCAAGGGCAAAGTGGTGGAGCCCGGCTACGGTTGGATCCGCCTGTCGCAGTTCCAGGAACGCACGGTGGACGACTTCGTGCGCAAGGTGGAAGAGGTCTACAAGCAGGAGCCCAACCTCAAGGGCCTGGTGCTGGACCTGCGCAATGACCCGGGCGGCCTGCTGGATGCCGCCGTGGCGATCTCGGCAGCCTTCCTGCCCGAAAACGTGACGGTGGTCTCCACCAACGGCCAGCTGGCCGACAGCAAGGCCACCTACAAGGCCTCGCCCGACTACTACCAGCGCCGGGGCGGTGGTGACCCGCTCAAGCGCTTGCCTACCGCGCTCAAGTCCGTGCCGCTGGTGGTGCTGGTGAATGAAGGCTCGGCCTCGGCCAGCGAAATCGTGGCGGGCGCACTGCAAGACCACAAGCGCGCCACCGTCATGGGCAGCCAGACCTTTGGCAAGGGCTCGGTACAGACCGTGCGCCCCCTGGGGCCGGACACCGGCATCAAGCTGACCACGGCGCGTTACTACACCCCGAGCGGCAAGTCGATCCAGGCCAAGGGCATCGTGCCCGACGTGATGATCGATGAGTCGGAAGAGGGCAGTCCCTTTGCCGCCCTGCGCATGCGCGAGGCCGATCTCGAAAAGCACCTGGGCAGCGGCCAGGGCGAAGAGAAGAAGGACGAGGCGCGTGAAAAGGCCCGCGAGGACGCCCGCAAGCGCCTGGAAGAGGAAGCCAAGAAGCCTGCCGCTGACCGCAAGATCCCAGAGTTCGGCACCGACAAGGACTTCCAGCTGGTGCAGGCTCTCAACCAGCTCAAGGGCCGCCCGGTGCTGGTCAGCAAGACCCTGACGGAACGCAAGGAAGAAAAGAAAGAGAATTGAGCCTTTCGCGCTCTGCTCTGCGGGCTGGATTTCGCGAGAAATTCAGCCTTTTTCCTTTCCTCTCCGTGTTTTCGCACTGCCACCTTTTGGCGCCCAACTCCCCATGACCGACGACCAGCTCCTGCGCTATTCCCGCCACATCCTGCTCGATGAAATGGGCATCGAGGGGCAGGAGCGGGTGCTGGCGGCGCACGCCCTCATCATCGGTGCGGGCGGGCTGGGGTCGCCTGCCGCGCTCTACCTGGCATCGGCCGGCGTGGGGCACATCACGTTGGTGGATGACGATGTGGTGGACCTGACCAACCTGCAGCGCCAGATTGCACACACCACAGCGCGGGTTGGGCTTCCTAAAGTGGATTCGGCCGCCGAGGCCATTGCGGCCATCAACCCCGAGGTGCGGGTGACCCGGCTGCAGACCCGCGTGGACGCGGCGGCCCTGGAGCGCCTGGTGCAGGACGCCACGGTGGTGCTCGACTGCTGCGACAACTACACCACGCGCCACGCGGTCAACGCCGCCTGTGTGCGCCACGGCAAGCCTTTGGTGGCGGGCGCGGTGATCCAGTTTGATGGCCAGATCACCGTGGTGGACCCCCGCGATGCACAGTCGCCTTGTTATGCCTGCATCTTTGCGCCCGACGCGGAATTTGAAGAGGCGCGCTGCTCCACCATGGGCGTGTTCGCCCCCCTGGTGGGCGTGGTGGGGGCGATGCAGGCGGCTGAGGCGCTCAAGCTGCTGGCAGGCATCGGGCCCTCGCTGGCGGGGCGGCTGCTGATGCTGGACGGGCGCTCGATGGAGTGGAACACCATGCGTGTGCAGCGTGCTCCGCATTGCCCGGTGTGTGTGGCGCGGTAGGACTGCTCCTACAACCCCAGCCTGTGGCCGCTGGCAGAATCCGGACACCCCAACGCTTAAATTCGGGGTGAGAGCAGCGTGCCCCTGCGCTGATCGCCAACATGGACCCGTCTGTGAAGCTGCGCACCTACATTGTTGAAGACAACGCAACCATCCGTGAGAACCTGATCGGGACTCTGGAAGAGTTGGCGTCTGTGGAAGCCGTGGGTGTGGCAGAAACCGAGGACGAGGGCACGCAGTGGCTCTCTACCCACAGCGAGCAGTGGGACCTGGCCATCGTCGATCTGTTCTTGCGCCAAGGCAGCGGGCTGGGGGTGCTGGCCGCATGCCGCACCCGCCGCCCGGGGCAGAAGATGGTGGTGCTGAGCAACTATGCGACCCCCGATGTGCGCATGCGCTGTGCGCAGCTGGGGGTGGATGCCGTGTTCGACAAGTCCAACGAAATCGATGCGCTGGTGGACTACTGTGTGCTGCACAGCAGCCACCCGCCCGGCGCAGACGCGAGCGGTTCTTTGAGCCCGTCTTCGGGCGCGTGACGCCCGTGCTGCGGGCGCATGGGTGAGACGCAGCACACCTGCTGGAGCCCGTGCCCCTTCACCTTGCCAGCCTCAGCAAACCTCGCCTGGGCCGGTAGCTGCCCAGGCCCCAGGCGAAGCCCTTCCCATGTCAATCAATCAGGCGGTTCTTGAGCGCGTAGTAGGTCAGGTCGCTGTTGGACGACAGGCTCATTTTTTCCATCAGCCGGGTGCGGTAGGTGCTCACGGTCTTCACGCTCAGCGACAGGGCCTTGGCGATGTCGCCTGCCGTCTCCCCCTTGGCGAGCTTGAGGAACACCTGGAACTCGCGCTCCGACAGTTGTTCGTGGGGCGGTGCATCATCCTTGCGGTTGAGCTGCTGCGCCAGCAACTCGGCCACCGTGGGGGTCAGGTAGCGGCGGCCCAGCGCGATGGTGCGGATGGCTTCCACGATCTCCGCAGGCTCGCACTCCTTGTTCAGATAGCCGCTCGCGCCCTGGCGGATCAGGTTGATCGCATAGTGTTCTTCGGGGTAGCCGCTCAGGATCAGGATGCCCATGTCGGGGGCCTTGGCACGCAGCATGGCCAGTGCATCGAGCCCGCTCTGGCCGGGCATCGACAAGTCCATCAGCAGCACGTCGATTTCCTTGTTGCGCACCAGGTCGATGGCTTCGCGGCCGTTGGCGGCTTCGCCTTCGACCCGCAGGTCTACATGCTCCGACAGAAACTGGCGCAGGCCGGAGCGAACAATTGCATGGTCATCCACAATGCCGATCTTGATCATTGGTGTTTCTTTCGTGGGGCAGCTGCTGTGCTGCCAGTGCGTGTGGGTGTGCGGCGGTCCGGCATGTGCAAGCACAGACGGAACCATGGTCAGGTGATGGTCCATTATCCAGAATAAGCCTATGAATCTCCAGGAAAACACCCAGCGCTGGCTGCCCAAGGTTCGCAAGATGGCGCTGAGCCTGCCCATGGCCTTGCTGGCCGCCATGGTGCTGGTGGGCATCAATGAAACAGGACACATGCGGTCGCAGGATGCGCTGGAGCAGATGGACCAGAGCATGGCCACCCGGGGCGATGTGAACAAGCTGCTGCAGAGCATGCTGGATGCGGAGACTGGCCAGCGGGGCTACCTGCTGACCGGCAACGAGACCTACCTGGAGCCCTACGACAAGGCCGTGGCCACCGTGCAGACCAATCTGGACCGGCTGCGCAACCAGTTCATGAATTCGCCGGACGACATGCAGGAGTTCGCGCTGCTGTCACGGCAGATCTCGCGCAAGCTCGCCGAGATGGAACTGAGCCTGCGCCTGCGGCGCAAGGGCAATGAAGACGCCTGGAAGTTCATCCTGAACACCGACGTGGGCAAGGAGCACATGGAGGCGATCCGCACCCATGCGCAGGAGCTGATCGCGCGCAGCGACCTGCGCCTGTCGCAAGGCCAGCAGCAGATCGAGCAGTCGCTCACGCTGTCGCGCATCGGCATTGCCACCGTCACGGTGATCGGCCTGCTGGCCTTCTACATGTACCTGCGCCAGACGCAGGCCGTGCAGGCCGTGAACCTGCGCGAGCAGGCGCTGCTGGAGCGCGAGCGGGACCGCCTGGAGGGCCTGGTGCGCGAGCGCACCGCCACGTTGTCGGAGCTGGCCAACCACCTGCAGCAGGTGCGTGAAGAAGAGCGGGGGCACCTGGCGCGCGAGCTGCACGACGAACTGGGCGCCTTGCTGACCGCTGCCAAGCTCGATGTGGCACGCCTCAAGTCCAAGATCAACGCCACGGCGCCGGATGTTGCAGAGCGCCTCAAACACCTCACGGACACCCTCAACAGCGGCATCGCGCTCAAGCGCCGCATCATCGAAGACCTGCGCCCTTCGTCCCTGTCCAACCTGGGGCTCACCGCTGCGTTGGAGATACTGACGCGCGAATATGCCGAACGTGCGGGCATCGAGGTCGAAACCAGCCTGGAGGCCGTGCAGCTGCCCGATGCCACCCAGCTCACGGTGTACCGCATGGTGCAGGAGGCGCTGACCAACATCGGCAAGTACGCCAAGGCCAAGAAAGTGCTGGTGTCGGTGCATGCCCACCCCACCCATGTGGCGGTGCAGGTGCGGGACGACGGGGTGGGCTTCGACCCCGCCACCGTGCGCCCCACCTCGCATGGGCTGGCGGGCATGCGCCACCGCGTCGAAGCGGCAGGGGGGCGGCTGGCACTCACCTCGCGCCCCGGCAATGGCACCTTGCTGTCGGCAGTGCTGCCGCTGCAGCGCGCGCCTGCGGCCGTGCAGGCCATCGCTGCCCTGGGCGACTGAAGACCCTCCGCCTCTCAGGCTCCACCAACCCGCCACGGCCATGGGGCCCACAGGGGCCCCAGCGCAGCCTGCCAGGCCCGCTGCGCCATCGCGCGCCTGTACTCGCTGGCTGTGGCGTTCCGTCCTACATCGCCGCCGCAGCGGCGCCGACAGTGGTGTGCGCCGGGCACCGGCAGCTGCGGTACGGCCTGTTGCCTACAGTGGAGTGCAGGCGCTGAGGTTCTCGCGCCATCCCAACGCCGGTGTTCCGGCCACCCACAAGGAGATGGAAAAAATGTTGCACTACGCAGTCGTCTTTCTGGTGATCGCCCTGGTTGCCGCGCTCTTTGGCTTTGGCGGCATTGCCGCCGGTGCCGTGGGCATCGCCAAGATCCTGTTCTTCGTGTTTGTGATCATGGCCGTGGTGACCTTTGTCCTGGGGCTGCTCAAGAAGGGGTAGGTCCCTGCATCCATCCCTGCCGGCCGCAGCGGCGGCCATCACCCCCATCACCCCCAACACATGATTCCAAGGAGCTTTTGATGAGCCTTTCTAACGCAACCTACAACCTGACCGACAACGCCCGCAACCTGGCCGATGACGTTTTGCAAAGCGCGCAAGAAGCCGTGCTGGCCACCCAAGCCGCAGCAGACCAATCGCTAGACCAGGCCGAAGACACAGTGCGCGCCCTGCGCCGTCGGGCCGACCCCGCCATCGACGACCTGGCCGCCCGTGCCCAGGACTTGGCGGCCCGCAGCATTGACTATTGCGCCGACACCAGCGCCCGTGCGCGCCGCCAGATCCAGCACGCCGCCGATGCCACCGGGCGCTATGTGGCAGAACAGCCCGGCAAGTCACTGGTGATTGCCGCAGCATCGGGCGCCGCCGTGGCCACCCTGGCGCTGTGGTTGTCCCGCCGCCGCCGCGCCTACTGAGCACGGCGCCATCGGGCGAAGGCCCGGCTTTTCTCCACAGTCCACCGGTGACGGAGGGTGCCACAGACCGGTAGACTGCACATGTTCCTGCACCCGCGTTCCCAACCCTTCTTGAACAAGGAAAACACCATGAAATACGCACGTGCCCTCGCTTTCGCCGCTGTTGCCGGCATCACCATCGTCACGGCCACGGGCTGCTCGGTGGCCCGCGAACAGCAGACCGTGGGCTCCTATGTGGATGACGCGGGCATCACCACCGCCGTCAAGGCCAAGATGGTCGAAGACAAGAGCGTATCGGCCAGCTCCATCAGTGTGGAGACACTCAACGGCACGGTGCAGCTGTCGGGCTTTGCCAAGTCGCAGGCCGAGAAGAACCAGGCCGAAAACATCGCCCGCAACACCAAGCATGTGCGCGAAGTGCGCAACAGCATTGTTGTGCGGCCGTAAGCGAGGACACCCCCTGAGGCGCAGCGCGCCTTCACCCCTCTCTCATATTGCTTCGCAATCTGGGAGGGGGACGCCCCCAGCGCGGCGGGGCGGCCCTTGCGCGGGGGCACTGGCATTGGCCGTGCCCATTGCAAAGGACAAGACGAATCAGCGGGCCCGGCTTTGCCATTGCGGCATGGCCTGGAGTTCCATTGGCATGGAAGACCCTCTGTTGAGCCCACTGTCACATGGCGTCTGAGGTTAAGCTCAATCCATGCGGGTATTTAATTGCGACCACTGTGGTCATCTGGTGTTTTTCGACAGCGTGCAGTGCCTGCACTGCGGCAATGCGCTGGCGTTCTTGTCCGATGCCCTGGTCATGGCAGCCCTGGCGCCTGCGCCGCAGCAAGGCCCCGGGCTGTGGCAGCGGGTGGGGCCAGGCGGGGGCGGCGCGCTCTACCGCATGTGCCAGAACCACACCGCGCACCAGGCCTGCAACTTTGCCGTGCCCACTGGCGATGCGCAGGCGCTGTGCCCCTCCTGCCGCCAGACCCGGTTGATGCCCGATGTGGCAGAACCCGCCCACATGGGCCGCTGGATGCAGATCGAGAGCGCCAAGCGGCGGCTGTACTACAGCCTGGCGCGCCTGGGCCTCGCGCCCGCACCGGGGCGTGCAGGCCCCGCGCCCGGGCGCAGTGGCCCCGTGTTCGACCTGCTGGCCGAGGTGCCAGGTGGGCCGCCGGTGCTCACGGGCCACCACAACGGCACCATCACGCTCAACGTGGCCGAGGCAGACGATGACGAGCGTGCGCGCCGCCGTATCGCGCTGGGCGAACCCTACCGCACGCTCATCGGGCACCTGCGCCACGAGTCCGGCCACTTCTACTGGGACCAGTTGGTGCGGGACGGCGGGTGGCTGGACAACTTTCGCCAGCGGTTTGGCGATGAGCGCCAGGACTATGCCGCAGCGCTGGAGGCCCACTACGCCCAAGGCTACGACGGCGGCGACTGGGCCAAGAACCACGTCAGCGCCTATGCCGCCGCCCACCCCTGGGAGGACTGGGCCGAGACCTGGGCCCATTACCTGCACATGATCGACCTGCTGGAGACATCGGCCAGCTACGCCACCGAGGTCACCGTGCCCGGCATCTACGGCGCGCAGCACAGCCGCGCCGTCGATCCCTTTGGCACCCCGGCGCCCGACTTCGACACCATGCTGCGCCACCTCGTGCCCCTCACGCTGCTGCTCAACAGCCTCACGCGCAGCCTCGGGCAACTGGATGCCTACCCTTTTGCCCTGGCCGAGCAGGCACTCGCCAAGCTCCGTTTTGTGCACGACGTGGTGCGCGCCGCAGGCCAGCGCCCGGCGGCTCCCGCAGCAGCGGCAGCCACCCCGCTGCAGGCACCTGCACCTGTGGCTTCATCTGTTATTAAAAAGATAGCAAAAAAGTGAATAGGGACAGGCGGTAGCGCCTGTTTTTGCTCAGTATGGGTGGTTGGGGCCTGGAATTTGCTTGGTGCGAGCAGAGACACAGACCCCAGGAAGGACATCCCCATGTTGAGCCGCACTGCCGACCGCCTGTTCCGAATGGCGCGCTACACCGAGAGGGCAGAAAAGACCTGCGTAGCAGGGCTTTCGACACAACACCGCGAGCGTGCGCAGCACGCCCGGGGTTCTCTGCCCCCGTTGAACAAGGAGGCTGTATGTTGAGTCGCACTGCCGACCACCTGTTCTGGATGGCGCGCTACACCGAGAGGGCAGAAAAGTCCTGCGCAGCAGGGCTTTCGATACAACACCGCCAGCGTGCCCAGCACGCCCGGGGTTCTCTGCCCCCGTTGAACAAGGAGGCTGTATGTTGAGTCGCACTGCCGACCACCTGTTCTGGATGGCGCGCTACACCGAGAGGGCAGAGAACACCGCCCGCATGCTGGATGTGAACCACCAGAGCGCGCTGCTGCCCCAGTCCGCCGAGGTGGCCCTGCAGGGCTGGCAGGGCCTGCTGTCCATCAGCGAACTTTTGCCTGCCTACACCGCCCAGCATGGCGAGGTGACACCCGCCAAGGTGCTCGACTTCATGGTCAAGGACCCGGCCAATCCCTCGTCCATCGTGGCCTGCCTGCAGGCTGCGCGCGAGAACGCGCGGGCCGTGCGCGGAGCGCTCAACACCGAGGCCTGGGAGATCCAGAACCAGACCTGGCTGGAGGTGAACCGGCTGATCGCCAGTGGCGCGCTGGAGAGCGACCCGGCGCATTTTTTTGAATGGGTGAAGTTCCGCTCGCACCTGTCGCGGGGGGTCACGGTGGGCACGATGCTGCAGGACGAAGCCCTGCACTTCATGCGCCTGGGCACGTTTCTGGAGCGGGCCGACAACACGGCGCGCCTGCTGGATGTGAAGTTCCACGCGGTGCAGAGCGACTTCATGGGCGCGGCCAGCGCGCAAGACCAGGACCATGACTTCTACCACTGGAGCGCCGTCCTGCTGAGCGTCTCGGGCTTCGAGACCTACCGCAAGGTCTACCGCGACGTGATCACACCCGAGCGCGTGGCCGAGCTGCTGATCCTGCGGGCCGACATGCCCCGCTCATTGCATGCCTGCATGAAGGAGGTGCTGGGCAATCTCGACATGCTGGGCAGCAGCCAGTCGGGCGAGACACAGCGGCATGCGGGGCGGTTGCTGGCGCACCTCAAGTTTGCGCGCATCGACGAAATCTTCACCAACGGCCTGCATGCCTACCTCACGCAGTTCCTGGAGCGGGTGAACGACCTAGGCGCGCGGATCAGCCGGGATTTTCTGGTGCCGTCGGCGGCGTGAGGGCGGGGGCTAGCGACTGCGCCACCGGGGCCGTGGCGGCCACGGGCTCCACCGTCACCCCCACCTGCAGCACATGGTGGTCGCCGCCATGGATCACGCCGCGCAGCGGCGACACATCGGCGTAGTCGCGCCCGATGGCCAGCGTCACATAGTCCTCGCCTGCGGCGCGGTCGTTGGTCGGGTCCAGGTCCCACCACGCCGCGCTGTCTGGCGTGTTCCCGTCCTGCCCGGCCGCTGGCGACCACACCGACACCCAGGCGTGCGAGGCGTCGGCGCCCACCAGCCGGGGCTGGCCCGGCGGGGGTGCGGTCAGCAGGTAGCCGCTCACATACCGGGCTGCCAGGCCCAGGCTGCGCAGGCAGCCGACCATCACGTGGGCAAAGTCCTGGCACACGCCCCGGCGCAGCCGCAGCGACTCCAGCGCGGGCGTGCCCGCGTCGGTGGCATTGGCGGTGTAGGCAAAGTCGGCGTGGATGCGCGCCATCAGATCGCGTGCTGCCTCCATCAGCGGGCGCCCCGGCGCAAAACTCGCCTGGGCATAGGCCACAAAGTCGGCGTGCCGGGGGATGTAGGGCGAGGCAAAGCTGAATTCGGTGGCCGGGTGGTAAGGCATGCCCCGCCGGTAGGCCAGCCGCTCGCGCACCGCCTCCCAGGGCTCGCCGGGTGGGGCGGGGGGCGGCGGGGTGGTCTCCAGCAAGGTCTCGGCACGCACAAGCAGCCGCTCGTGGGTGAAAGGCAGGCTGAAAAACGCGCGGGTGTTGCCAAACACGTCCTGCGTGGCTTCGCACTGGGCCGGGGCGGGGTCGATCTGCAGCGCGTGGGTGAGCACGCGCTGCACCACACCGGTGCGTGGCCGCAAATGGGCCATGTGCTGGGCGTTCTGCACTGCGGGCGTGTACTGGTACACCGTTTCGTGGATGACGCGCAATTTCATGGTCAGGCTCCTACGCTGTGACGGAGTGCATCCACCGAATGGGTGAAATAGCGCGTGGCCAGCAGATCCGACAGGCCCATCACGCCCCGCACACAAGCCCCCAGGTACTGTTCCAGCGCAGCGTACCGGCCCTCGGCGTCCTGGGCGCACAAGGCCGCCAGTGACAGCTCGGACGCTTCGGGAATGCCTGTGGCGGCCGACTCGCCCGGCGTGCCTGCGGCCGCCTCGATCTTGGCGATGCGCCCGCGCAGCGTTTGCGCCACCCAGGCCAGCGACCGGGGGTTGTCCCGGTCGATCACCAGCAAGTCCAGCAGCGCGGGCATGTCGCGCCGCTGCTGGTACTGCGCGTGGAAGGTGATGGTGCTGTCAAACAGCCCCGTCATCGCCTCGAAGCCACTTTCATCGAACACTGCGCCGGTCTGCAGTCCGCCCTCCAGCGCAGCCGCCAGAAAACCCAGGCGCTCCAGGTGGCGGCCGATGGACAGCAGCCGCCAGCCGTCGTCGCGTGTCATGCGGTCGGTCTGCTGGCCCGTCATGGCGGCGGTGCGGCCGCTCAGGGTTTCGAGCTGGCGCAGGGCCTCCAGCGGTGAATAGTCGCCGTCGTCGGTGCCGCCAGCTCCATTCGCCCGCTGCGCAAAAAACTCGGCTTCGGTGCTCACGCTCAGGTGCCAGTGCTCCTGCGACAGGCGGTCGCGCACGGCCGATGCTGCGCCCAGGATGCCGCGCAGGTTGTAGCCCACGCTGGTCACCAGCGCGGGCTGGGTGAGCCCGGCGATGAGCGAGCGCTCGAACACCCGCCGGGCCTGCGTGGCGGGCGGCACCGACGGCAGCACCAGGCCCTGGCCCACGGCCAGGGCGCTGAGCCAGGCCAGCAGCGGCTGGGACGACTGGTCTTCGCCATTGAGGCACTGCAGCGCAATGCGCGCCAGGCGCGTGACGTTTTCGGTGCGCTCGGTGTAGCGGCCCAGCCAGAACAGGTTTTCGGCCGCACGGCTGGTCACCTGGCGGCTGCGGTGCACCACGGCGGGGGCGCTCTGGTTGTGCGCGAGCAGCGTGGTGGTGTCCACCGGGCCATCGGTCTGCACCCACACATCGGCGCTGCTGCCGCCGCGCTGCATCGAGGCGATCTCGCGCTCGTCCGTGGCGATGCGCGCCAGCCCGCCAGGCAGCACGCGCCACGAGCCGGGGCCGTCGCACACAGCAAACACGCGCAGCATCACTGAACGCGGGGCGATATGGCTACCGCTGTCGCCATTGCTGTCATTGCCAGCTTCCGTGCGCCAGGTGGGCATCTGCGACAGCGGCAGATAGGCCTGCACGGTGTACTCGTCGCCCTGGCCCTGGATGCGTTCCGTCCACCGGGCCAGGTCTTGCGGCGACAAGCTGCCGCCCAGCACGGGCGGGCGCTGCAGGCTGGGCCAGGTGGGCCGGATCACGCTGTGCGGCAGCTGGGGCAGCACGGCCTGCTGGGCCGCCTGCTCGCCGCACCACCAGGTGGGCAGCGAGGGCAGGGCCAGCTCCTCGCCCAGCAGGTGGCGCGACAGCGCGGGCATGAAGCCCAGCATGGCCGAAGACTCCAGGAAGGCCGAGCCCGGTGCATTGGCCACCAGCACGTTGCCCGCGCGGATGGCCTGCAGCAGGCCGGGCACGCCCAGGCGCGAGTCGCTGCGCAGCTCCAGCGGGTCCAGGAACTCGTCGTCCAGGCGCTTGAGGATGCCGTGCACTGGCTGCAGGCCGTGCAGCGTCTTGAGGTACAGGCGCGCATCGCGCACGGTGAGGTCGTTGCCCTCCACCAGCGTGAGGCCCAGGTAGCGCGCCAGGTAGGCGTGCTCGAAGTAGGTCTCGTTGTACGGGCCGGGCGTGAGCAGCACGATGCGCGCATCCTGCCCCGCCGGGCTCATCTGCCGCAGCCCGTCGAGCAGCGCGCGGTAGGTGGCGGCCAGGCGCTGCACATGCATCTGGCTGAAGGCCTCGGGGAACAGGCGCGAGATGAGCAGCCGGTTCTCCAGCAAATACCCTAGCCCCGATGGCGCCTGCGTGCGCTGCGTGACCACCCACCAGCCGCCTTGCGCGTCGCGCGCCATGTCGAACGCGGCAATCGGCAGGTGCGTGCCGCCCACCGGCTGCACGCCGTGCATGGGGCGCAGGTAGCCGGGGTGGCCCTGCACCAGCGCGCTGGGCAGCAGCCCCGTGCGCAGCAGCTCCTGTGGGCCATACACATCGGCCATCACGCGGTCAAGCAGGCGCGCGCGCTGCAACACGCCGCGCTCGATGTGCGCCCAGTCGCCCTGCGACAGGATCAGCGGGAACAGGTCCACCGACCAGGGCCGCTGCGGGCCGTCGGCATCGGCATAGACGTTGTAGGTGACGCCGTTGTCGCGCACCTGGCGCTGCAGGCTCGCCATGCGCCGGTCCAGGTCGGGGAAGCCTTCGGGCCCCAGTTGTTCAAAAAAATCGGCCCATGGGCGCGACAGGTCTTGGTTGTTAGCTATTGAAACAGGAGCGGAGGCGGCGCCCGCCATGCGGTCGGTGGGGGCCGTGCGCGCGGGGGCCGCAACGCCCCGCAGCTCGTCAAAATGCCCGGCCGCAGCGGTGGGCGCCAGCGCAGCAGCCAGCTGGGCGGCGCTTTCGGGGAGGTCGGTGGGCAAGAGGCGGTCGTTGGGGTTTGTCACTGCACTCGATTTTCGGGCATTTGGTCTCCGGCACTCTGCGGGTTACCCACCCCCGTCGAAACCGGCGCGGCCCAGGCCAGAGATGCGGAACAAGAGCCACCCACCGCAACGGTATGCTGCCCCTGCGGGTGCCATAGGTGGTCTCCACGCATGGATGCTCCTTCATTCAAGCCCGTTCGGGCTGAGCCTGCCTGCGCCTTGCGCGGCGCTTCGACAGGCTCAGCGTGAACGGTTTGGTGTCTGTTAGTGGCGATGGGCAAGCCGGGGGCTACGGCCGCATCTTGCGACGCAGATCCAGCGTGAACGGAAACTCCCGGCTGCCCGGCAGTTCGATGGTTGCGGGCGGCACCGCCAGCCGCCCCGGCGTGTGCCCCATGCGCGAGAAGCGCGCCAGGCGGCGGCTTTCGGCCTCATACGCGTTGACCGGGAAGGTGTCGTAGTTGCGCCCACCCGGGTGCGCCACGTGGTACTGGCAGCCGCCCAGCGAGCGGTTCATCCAGGTGTCCACGATGTCGAACGTGAGCGGCGCGTGGGCGCCAATGGTCGGGTGCAGGGCCGAGGGTGGGTTCCAGGCCTTGTAGCGCACGCCCGCCACAAATTCACCGGTCGTGCCCGTGCTTTGCAGCGGCAGCGGCTGGCCGTTGACGGTGACCACATGGCGGCTTTCGTTCATGCCCGTCACGCGCACCTCGATGCGCTCCAGCGACGAATCCACGTAGCGCACCGTGCCACCGGCGGAGCCTTCCTCGCCCATCACATGCCAGGGCTCCAGTGCGTTGCGCAGGGTCAGCTCCACGCCCATCGATTTCACCGTGCCGACCATGGGGAAGCGGAACTCGAACTGTGGCGCAAACCAGGCGGGGTCGAACGCGTAGCCTGCGGCGTTCATCTCGGCCACCACGTCGTGCATGTCCTGCTGGATGAAGGTGGGCAGCATCCAACGGTCGTGCAGCTCGGTGCCCCAGCGGGCGGCGGGGGCGCGGTAGGGCGCCTTCCAGAAGCGGGCGATCAGGGCGCGCAGCAGCAGCTGCTGCACCACGCTCATGTGGGCATGGGGCGGCATCTCGAATGCGCGCAGCTCCAGCAGGCCCAGGCGGCCGGTGCTGCTGTCGGGCGAGAACATCTTGTCGATGCTGAATTCGCTGCGGTGCGTGTTGCCCGTCACATCCACCAGGATGTTGCGCAGCGTGCGGTCTACCACCCAGGGCGGCATGTCCTGCCCGTAGGTGTTGCGGTTGGTTTCGATCTCGCGCAGCGCGATCTCCAGCTCATACAGCTGGTCGTTGCGCGCCTCGTCCACGCGCGGCGACTGGCTGGTGGGGCCGATGAACAGGCCGCTGAACAAGTAGCTCAGGCTCGGGTGGTTGTGCCAGTACAGCAGCAGGCTGGCCAGCAGCTCGGGCTTGCGCAAAAACGGCGAGTCGGCCGGGGTGGCGCCGCCCATCACAAAGTGGTTGCCGCCGCCGGTGCCGGTGTGGCGGCCATCGGTCATGAACTTCTCGGCCGACAGGCGCGTCTCCCACGCGGCCTGGTACAGAAACTCGGTGTGCTGCACCAGCTCTTTCCAGTGGCTGGCGGGGTGGATGTTCACCTCGATCACACCGGGGTCGGGCGTGACCGCCAGCACCTTCAGGCGTGCGTCGCGCGGGGGCGGGTAGCCTTCCAGCACGATCTTCAGGCCCAGCTCTTCGGCCGTGGCCTCGATGGCGGCCAGCAGGTCCAAATAGTCGTCCAGGCGCGACAGAGGGGGCATGAAGACATACAGCACGCCGTATTTCTCGCCCACCTTCTCGGCCTTGGGGCCGCTGGCGCGGCGCGGGTCGCGCACCTCCACGCACAGGGCGGTGCGCGACAGGCCTGCGGCCGACTGGAACTTGCCTGGGGGCAGCGCAGTTGCATGCGGGTCGGGTTGCCCAGCCAGGCGCGCGTGGTCACCACCCGCGGTGCCCTGCGTTACGCGCCGTGCCTCGCCCGGCGCGGTGGCACCCGCCAGGTAGGGCAGGTCACGGTCGCCGGTGACTGGGCCGGATGGAACGGAATACCGCGCGCGCAGCGTGGTTGCAGCGGGCAGCGGGCCCTGCGGCGCGGTCGGGTCTTGCGGGATCAGGTGCTCGGTGTCCGATGCCTTCACCCAGGGCAGGGCGTCCAGCGGCAGGCGGTAGCCCATGGGCGAATCGCCGGGGATGAGCAGCATGCGGTCATCGCGGAAGAACCACGGCCCGGTACTCCACACGCTGCCCGCCAGCGTGCCCGCGCCTTCGCCTGCCTGCAGCGGCAGCACATAGCCCACCACGCTGTCGAGCTTTTGCTCGAACACGCGGCGCAGGCGTGCGCGCTCCAGCTCGTCGTCCAGGCGCGCGTCAAACGGGTCCACGTTGACGGGCAGGCGCCGTTCGCGCCACAGGTAGTAGAAGGTGTCCTCATAACCGGGCTGGATGTAGCGGTCCGTCACGCCCAGCTTGCGCGTGAGGTGTCGCACAAAACGCTCGGCGTCGGCGCTGGTGTAGTGCGAGGGGTTGCGTTCGTCGGCGAACAGCGCGGGGTTCTGCCACGCGGGCTGGCCGTCGGCGCGCCAGCAGATGGATAGCGCCCAGCGCGGCAGCTGTTCGCCCGGGTACCACTTGCCCTGGCCAAAATGCAGAAAGCCGCCCTGTCCATATTCGGCGCGCAGCTTGTGTGTGAGTTCGGTGGCAAAGCCGCGTTTGGTGGGGCCCAATGCGTCGGTGTTCCACTCGGGCGCGTCGCGGTCGCCCACGGCCACAAAGGTGGGCTCGCCGCCCATGGTCAGGCGCACGTCGCCCGCTACCAGGTCGGCGTCCACCTGCTCGCCCAGGGCCAGCACGGCCTGCCACTGGTCTTCGGTGTAGGGCTTGGTCACGCGGGGCGATTCGTAGATGCGCGTCACGCGCATCTCGTGGTTGAACTCCACCTCGGCTTTGTCCACGCCGCCTTCAATGGGCGCAGCCCCCGAGGGTTGGGGTGTGCAGGCCAAGGGGATGTGGCCTTCGCCCGCCATCAGGCCGCTGGTGGCATCCAGGCCAATCCAGCCCGCGCCGGGCAGGTACACCTCGCACCAGGCGTGCAGGTCGGTGAAGTCGTGGTCGGTGCCGCTGGGGCCATCGAGCGCCTTCACGTCGGGGGTGAGCTGGATCAGGTAGCCCGACACAAACCGCGCCGCCAGCCCCAGGTGGCGCAGTAGCTGCACCAGCAGCCAACCCGAGTCGCGGCACGAGCCGCTGGCTTTTTGCAGCGTCTCCTCGGCCGTCTGCACGCCGGGCTCCAGGCGGATCAGGTAGCGGATGTCCTGCGACACCTGCTGGTTGAGCTGGACCAGGAAATCGATGGTGCGCTGCTTGCTGCGGTCGATCTTGTCCAGGTACTTTTGCACCAGCGGCGTCATCGGGTCGGTGGCCAGGTAAGGGGCCAGCTCCTGCTGCACATCGCTGCTGTAGTTGAACGGGATGTTTTCGGCCTCGGGCTCCAGGAAGAAGTCGAAGGGGTTGTAGACCGCCATCTCGACCACCAGGTCCACCGTGACCTTGAACTCGCGCGTCTTCTCGGGGAAGACCAGCCGCGCCTGGTAGTTGGCAAACGGGTCCTGCTGCCAGTTGATGAAGTGCTGCGCGGGCTCGACCTTGAGCGAGTACGAAATCACATTGCTGCGGCAATGGGGCGCAGGCCGCAATCGGATCGTCTGCGGCCCGAGGCCGACCAGCCGGTCGTATTGGTAATGCGTGACGTGGTGGAGCGCGGCGTGGATGGGCATATGCAGGCCATGCTAGCAAGTCCCGAGCCATCGTGGGCACAATTCCCGACGCGCAGCCCTGTGGTTCACGGCTTGTTCACAATCCGTGGCGCGGTGCCCCGGCGCCTTTTCACAGCAAGCACCAACTTGGTGACAACCCATTGTTTGCCTATGTCGATCTCTCCCCAACTACTGCTCCTGCCCGGCCTGGCCGCCGATGAACGCATGTGGCGCGGCGTGCTGCCGCTGCTGCCCGCCGCGCTGCGCCCCGAGGTCGCCACCGCCCACCAGGATGTGAACCTGCACCGCATCGAAGACTTTGCCGCACGGCTGCTGGCACAACACGCGGGGCCGCTGGTGCTGGCGGGCGCGTCGATGGGCGGCATGGTCGCCATGGAGGCCGCGCGCCAGGCGCCGCAGCGGGTTGCAGGGCTCGCGCTGCTGGGCACCACCGCGCGGCCCGAAACGCCTGACATGCGCGCCCTGCGCGAGGGCGCGATTGAGCTGTTTGAACAGGGCCGGGTGCGCGAGGTCATCGAGCCCAACGTGGCCCTGGCCTTTCACCCCGTCAACGCCGCCAAGGCGGACCTCGTGCATGCCTATCTGGACTTTGTGCTGGATGCGGGCGCTGACCACCTGGTGCGCCAGAACCGCGCCGTGATCCAGCGGCCCGATGCGCGGGTGCATCTGCCGCAGGTGGCCTGCCCCGTGGTGGTGGTGTGTGGCGCGGCCGACAAGCTCACGCCGCCGGAATGCTCGGCAGAGATCGCGGCGCTGGTGCCCGGCGCCGAACACCACCTGCTGCCGGGCAGCGGCCACATGCTGACCATGGAGCAGCCCGAGGTGGTGACCGGCTTGCTGGTGCAGTGGCTGGGCCGCAACGGGTGGATTTGATCCTAGGTTTGAAGCTTTTTTGGCCGCTACCGCGCGATGGGTATGCGCTGATTGCTATGAAATTAATAGCTAATCAAAACTCCAGGTTGTCAATCAGCCGCGTGCTGCCCAGCCGCGCGGCGCCCAGTGCCACCAGCGTGCCCGCCGCATCGCTGGCCGTGGCGGGCAACAGGTCGGCGCGGCGGCGCACGGTGAGGTAGTCGGGCGCCCAGCCGCGTGCGCGCAGGGCGTCCAGGGCCAGTGCCTCCAGCAGGCTGCGGTCGCTGGGGGCGGTGCCCAGCCACTGCTGCGCCAGCCGCTGCAATGCTTGCGACAGGGCCACGGCCTCCTGCCGTTCTTCCAGGCCCAGGTAGCCGTTGCGCGAACTCAGCGCCAGCCCGTCGGCCGCGCGGCAGGTCTCGCCCGCGACGACCTCAATGGGCAGCGCAAACTGCCGCACCATGTGGCGGATCACCATGAGCTGCTGGTAGTCCTTCTTGCCAAACACGGCCGTGCCGCCCGTGGCGCCCAGCACGCAGGCAAACAGCTTCATCACCACCGTGCTCACGCCCACAAAAAAGCCGGGGCGGAAATGGCCTTCGAGCATGTTGGCCAGCTGCGGGTCGGGGTGCACCTTGAAGGTCTGGGGCTCGGGGTACAGGTCGGCCTCGCGCGGTGCAAACAGCACATCACAACCGGCGGCCTGCAGCTGCGCACAGTCGGCCTCCCAGGTGCGGGGGTAGCTGTCGAAGTCCTCGTGCGGCAAGAACTGCAGGCGGTTCACAAAGATGCTGGCCACGGTCACATCGCCCAGGGGTTTGGCCTGGCGCACCAGGGCAATGTGCCCCTCATGCAGGTTGCCCATGGTGGGCACAAAGGCGGGGCGGCGGTAGGGGGCCAGGGCCTGGCGCAGGTCGGCAACGGAGCGGGCAATCAGCATGGGGTGAGAAGGGTCGAGGAAAGAAATTCGGTGAAGGATCGGAGCGGCGCTTACCAGGCGTGCTGGGCGTTGTCCGGAAAGCTGCCCCGCTTCACGGCCTGCACATAGGCCTCCATGGCGCCGCGCACGCTGCCCGCGTCCTGCATGAAGTTGTGCACAAACTTTGGCATCTTCCCGAGGTTCATGCCCAGCATGTCGTGCAACACCAGCACCTGTCCGGCCGTGCCGTTGCCCGCGCCGATGCCGATGGTGTGGCAGTGCGGCAGCTCGGCCGTGAGGTCTGCGGCCAGCACGGCGGGCACCATCTCCAGCACCAGCATGGCGGCGCCTGCGTCTTGCAGCTCGTGCGCCTCCTTGCGGAGCGTGCGGGCCGCGTCGTCGGTTTTGCCCTGCACGCGGTAGCCACCCAGCGCGTGCACCGTTTGCGGCGTCAGGCCCAGGTGGGCACACACCGGCACGCCGCGCTGCACCAGAAACTCCACCGTGGGCGCCGTCCAGCCGCCGCCTTCTAGCTTGACCATGTGCGCGCCCGCCTGCATCAGCACACAGGCGCTGCGCAGCGCCTGCTCGCGGCTCTCTGCGTAGGTGCCATAGGGCAGGTCGGCCACCAGCCAGGCCGTGCCCTGCACGCGGTGCAGGCCGCGCGCCACACTGGCCGTGTGGTAGGCCATGGTGTCGAGCAGCACGCCCACCGTGCTGGGCAGGCCCTGGCACACCATGCCCAGCGAATCGCCCACCAGAATGCATTCCACCCCAGCCGCATCGGCCACGGCCGCAAAGGTGGCGTCGTAGGCGGTGAGCATGGTGATCTTCTCGCCCGCCGCGCGCATCTGCGCTAGGCGCGGCAGGCTCACGGGCTTGCGCTGGGGCAGGGGCGATGCGGGCGGCAGGGTGCCGTAGGGCGTGGCGGAAACAGGGCTGGTGGCGGTCATGGATCGCGGTGGGGGCAAAAAATTGCCGCGAGTCTATGCGACCAATACTGGGTGTACTTATTGGTTTCCGGCCCCCCGGCCAGCGGCCCGTGTCGGCGCAGTGGCCTTTGTGTTCCCGGTATGCTCGCGGCCCATGACAGCAGCGTTACACCCCGCGAACACCATGATGAGAGACACCGATGTAGCCGCCCTGGCCCAGGCCGATGTGGCCCGCGCCCTGGCCGAAGACGTGGGCACCGGCGACCTCACCGCCGGCCTGATCGACCCCGCCCGCCGCGCCCGCGCGCGCATCCTGGCGCGGGAAGCCGCCGTGATCTGCGGCGCCCCCTGGGCCGAAGCCGCGCTGCGCGCACTCGACCCCACGGTGCAGATCACCTGGCATGTGGCCGAAGGCCAGCGCTGCGCCCCCGACCAGGTGGTGCTGGAGCTGGAAGGCCAGGCCCGCGCGCTGCTCAGCGCCGAGCGCACCGCCCTCAACTTTCTGCAACTGCTCTCGGCCGTGGCCAGCAAAACGCGCACCTATGTGGACGTTGTGGCCGGCACGCGTGCGCAGATTGTGGACACGCGCAAGACCCTCCCCGGCCTGCGCCTGGCGCAGAAATACGCCGTGCGTGTGGGCGGCGGCACCAACCACCGCATTGGCCTGCACGACGCGGTGCTCATCAAAGAAAACCACATTGCCGCCGCTGGCGGCGTGACCGCCGTGTTGCGCGCTGCCGCGCAGGTGGCGTCACAGGCCCAATTCATCGAAATCGAAGTCGAAACCCTGGAGCAGCTGACCGAGGCGCTGAATGCAGGCGCGAAGATGGTGCTGCTGGACAACATGCCTCTGCCCATGCTGCGCGAGGCCGTGCGCATCAACGCGGGCCGCGCGATTCTGGAAATCTCGGGCGGCGTCACGCTCGATGGCCTGCGCGAACTGGCCGAGACCGGCGTGGACCGCATCTCCATCGGCACGCTGACCAAGGACGTGAAGGCCACGGACTTTTCCATGCGCCTGCAGGAGCTGGCATGACCACCGCTGTACTGAACCGCATCGATGTGGAATACGAGCAGCCCGACGAGGCGACCTCGGGTGCCGTTTGCTCCACCAAACACGCCTGGGCGCGCGTGCCGCCGGAGCCCTCGCAGGCCGAGCGTGCGGCGCTGAAAGACAATATCCGCCGCCTGCTGAAGGAAAAAAACGCGGTCATGGTCTCGCACTACTACGTGCACCCCGACCTGCAGGACCTGGCCGAGGAAACCGGCGGCCTGGTCAGCGACTCGCTGGAGATGGCCCGCTTTGGCCGCGACCACGCAGCGCAGACGCTGGTGGTGAGCGGCGTGCGCTTCATGGGCGAAACGGCCAAGATCCTGAGCCCGGAAAAGACCGTGCTCATGCCCGACCTGGACGCCACCTGCTCGCTGGACCTGGGCTGCCCCATCGACGAATTCAGCGCCTTCTGCGACCAGCACCCCGACCGCACCGTGGTCGTCTACGCCAACACCAGCGCGGCTGTAAAGGCGCGCGCGGACTGGCTGGTGACATCGAGCTGCGCGCTCGACATCGTGAGCGCGCTGAAGGCCGCAGGCCAGAAGATTCTGTGGGCGCCCGACCGCCACCTGGGCGCCTACATCCAGCGAGAAACCGGCGCCGACATGGTGTTCTGGAACGGCGCCTGCATCGTGCACGACGAGTTCAAGGCGTTCGAGCTCGAAGCACTGAAGAAGGAGCACCCCGGCGCCAAGATTCTGGTGCATCCCGAAAGCCCCGCCGACGTGGTCGCCCTGGCCGATGCCGTGGGCTCCACCAGCGCCATTCTCAAGGCTGCGCGCGAGATGGATGCCACCGAGTTCATCGTGGCCACCGACAACGGCATGATGCACAAGCTGCGCACGCTCAACCCCGGCAAGACCTTTTACGAAGCGCCCACCGCTGGCAACAGCGCCACCTGCAAAAGCTGCGCACACTGCCCCTGGATGGCGATGAACGGCCTGGCCGATGTGGCCCGCGTGCTGGAGACCGGCGCGAATACCGTGCATGTGGACCCAGCGCTGATCCCGCGTGCGCGCCAGCCAATTGACCGCATGCTGGCCTTCACGGCCGCGCTCAAGAACGGGCAGCCCACGGCGGCGCTGGTGCCCCACCTGGGCGCTGCCTGAGAGTTTTGTAGAGTCGTTTGCTCTGTTATTGATAGCTAGCTATGCCCACTGGTCAGGCGCCAGGGGCCTTTTTGTTTGTGATTTCCCGCATTGACTTCACCCAGCCGCTGGACCCTGGCGCCCCGCGCCTGCGCCACGTTTTCGGCACGCCGCGCGAAGTGCTGGCCGCCCATGCGCTGCACGAGGTGCGCGGCGTGCTCGACGCAGTGCACGCGGCCGCGCAGCAAGGCCGCTGGTGTGTGGGTTGTGTGCGTTACGAGGCGGCTGCAGCCTTCGATGCGGCGCTGCTGACCCACGCAGCCGACGGCCCGCTGGCCTGGTTTGCGGTGTACGACGCGCCGCTGCCCTGGCCCGCGTGCGATGACGGCCAAGGTGCAGAACCGCCCGCGCAGGTGACGTGGACCGACAGCCCCGACCGCGCCCCCTTCGATGCCGCGCTGGCGCAGATCCAGCAGGCGATTGCGGCGGGCGAGTTGTACCAGGTCAACCACACCGCCCCCCTGCACGGCA
This sequence comes from Acidovorax sp. GW101-3H11, assembly GCF_001633105.1. Classification (GTDB taxonomy): domain Bacteria; phylum Pseudomonadota; class Gammaproteobacteria; order Burkholderiales; family Burkholderiaceae_C; genus Acidovorax. The sequence goes on along the minus strand of NZ_LUKZ01000001.1, from coordinate 53,089 downwards.
CGCTGCAGGGCGCGGCCCCGGCCCTGTTTGCCGCGCTGCTGCGCGCCCAGCCGGGTGGGTATGCGGCGCACATCGACACCGGGGGCGAGCAGGTGCTGTCGGTCTCGCCCGAGCTGTTTTTTGACTGGCGCGATGCGCCAGGCGGCGGCCACATCCTGGCCCGCCCCATGAAAGGCACTGCCCCGCGCGGGGCCACGCCCGAAGAGGACGCGCAGCAGGCCGTACACCTGCGCACGGCGCCCAAGGAGCGTGCCGAAAACGTGATGATCGTGGACCTGCTGCGCAACGACGTTTCGCGCATTGCGCAGCCCCACAGCGTGCGCGTGCCCGTGCTGTTTGCCACGCAGGCTCTGCCCACCGTGTGGCAGATGACTTCAGACGTGACCGCACGCACGCGGCCCGGCACCACGCTGACCGATGTGTTTGCCGCGCTGTTCCCCTGCGGCTCGGTCACCGGCGCGCCGAAGGTGCGCGCCATGCAGATGATCCATGCGCTGGAAGGCGCGCCGCGCGGCGTGTACTGCGGCGCCGTGGGCGTGGTGCGCCCGGCCGGGCCGCCCGATGCGCAAGGCCAGCATGCGGTGGCCGCGACCTTCAACGTGCCGATCCGCACCGTGGTGTTGCGCCCCGAAGGCGGCACCGTTCACGCCACCTGTGGCATCGGCAGCGGCATCACCTCGGGCGCGTTGGCCGATGCCGAGTGGAGCGAGTGGCAGCACAAGCGCGCGTTTGTCGAGCGCGCGAGCCAGCCCTTTGACCTGCTCGAAACCCTGGCGTTGCAGGCGGGCGTTTTCCGGCACCGGGATGAGCACCTGGCGCGCCTGCAATCAGCCGCCGCCCATTTCGGCGTGCCCTGGGATGCAGCAGCCGTGTCGCAATGCCTGCAGGCGCTGGCGGCAGACCATGCCGACGGCGCCTGGCGCGTGCGCCTGCTGCTGGGCGCCACGGGCACACCCCGGGCCGAAGCCTTGGCCCTGCTGCCCACGGCCGAGCCCGTGCGCCTGCAACTGGCGACGCGCCCCTTGGCACAGGCCCACAGCGAGTTTGTGCGCTACAAGACCACGCGCCGCGCGCACTACGCGGCGTTTGCGCCCACCACGCCCGGCGTGTTCGACACGCTGCTGTGGAACGAGGCGGGTGAGATCACCGAGAGCACCTTCGGCAACATTGCCGCGCTCATCGACGGGCGGTGGGTGACGCCGCCCCTGTCCTGCGGCCTGCTGCCCGGCGTGGGCCGCGCCGTGGCGCTGCGCGAGGGCCGGGTGGTGGAGGCGGTGCTGCGCGTGGCCGACGTGCCCCGGGTGCAGGGCTGGGCCTTCATCAACAGCCTGCGCGGCTGGCTGGCGGCCACGCTGGAGGGATAGAAAATTTGAAGGAAATCGGCCCCCAGCGCCCGTGGATCAAGCGCTGGCAGCTATCCAATTTTCAGAGCCGTTCCTTCACATAGCTCGGCCGGTCCATGTCCACGATTTCCACGCTCAGCTGCACCATCACGCCCTGCGGCCGGGGCGTGCGTTCGCGCAGCACGGCGGCAATGCGGCCCGCCAGCTCGGTCTTGGCCTCGGGCGTGCGGCCTGCCAGCAGGCGCAGCTGCGCATGCACAAAGGCGCGGTTGGCCGGGGCGGTGCCAATCTCGAAGCTGTCGGCCACGATGAAGCGCGTCTTCAGGTCTGCCTCGTCCTGCACCTGGGGGTGGGCGCACAGCGTGGCGTTGAGGGCGGTCAGGGTTTCGGCCTCGGGGTAGTGGGGCAGGTTGGCGGAGTATTCGATGGTCAGGTGGGGCATGGTGGTTCCGGTCTGGGGCAGTGCGCCAGTTTAAAGGCCCACGCCCCACGCATTTGGGGTCACCCGGCTTGGTCGTGTTTTTGCAAAAACGCTTCCAGCGCCTCCAGCACCTGGCCAGGCGCCTCGATCTGCGGCCAGTGGCCGATGCCGGGCAACGACACCACGTCGGCATCGGGCACCAGCGCGCAGTAGCGTGCCGCCATGTGGGCACCCGAGTTCGGGTCGGCCGCGCCGTTGATCAGCCGCACCGGCACCACGCGCTGCAGCAGCGGCCCCACCAGGCGGTCGCGCAGGGCCATGCGGTCGATGTAGAAGCGCCCGGTCTTGTGGCTGATGGCGCGGCCGTTGTGGTGGTTGACCAGCGCCCATAAGTCCTGCAGCAGCGCGGGGGAGGGAAGGGTGTGGGGGCCAAAAAGGCGCGTGATGGTGCGCTCGAACGCTTGCTTCGGAATGCGTGGCGCGATCCAGCGGCCCAAAGGTGACGACAGCAGGTGCTGCAGCATGCGCGGCTGGTACGCCTCGGGGCAGACGCCGCCGTTGAGCAGGGTGAGCGACAGGATGCGCGGCGCCAATGGGTGGGCCTGCCGCCGCGCCAGCATCTCCTGGGCCACGCTCACCCCCAGGTCGTGGGCGACGATGTGCACCTGTTGCACACCCAGCCGGTCCAGCAGCGCCTCCAGCAGGTCTGCATGGTTTTCGATGCCGTAGGCGTGGTCTGCAGGCTTGTCGGAAAAGCCCATGCCCAGCAAGTCTGGCGCGATGAGGCGGTAGCGCATGGCCAGCGGTGCCCACAGCGGATGCCAGTCGTACGAACTGGTGGGATAGCCATGGATGAACAGCAACACGCTGCCGTGTTGGCCCGCTTGCGCCACGAACAGGCGGTGGCCGCCCAGCGCGACCATGCCGCCCTGGGCCTGCCAGTGCTGCAGCGCGGGTGTCAGGCGGTCCATGTGGTGTGTGCCAGCAGCGCCGTGGCCGTGAGCTGGGCGAGCAGCGTGATGGCGTGTGCGGCCTGCCGCCACGCCAGCCGCCGGGTAAAGGCGCCCACGCAATAGAGCAGCCGCGCCAGCACGAACGCGGCGCAGGCCACCGCCAGCGCCGCGAGCGTTGCACTGGGGAGCTGCGCATGGGCCAGCAGGAGCAGGCCAAACAGCATCGACTGTTCCAGCGTGTTGCCATGCGTGCGGATGGCTGTCGCCAGATCCTTGTGGCCTCCGTCGCCCCAGGTCTGCCGGTAGCGCAGGCGCAGGCGCGACACGTGAAGGGACAGGGCTGTCAGCAGCAGCGCCAGCGTGACCAGGGTGGTGGCTGCCAGGGTAAGGGTGGACATGGGTGAATGGGGCGGGTGTCGGTAGAGAAGCCCCCAGCTTAGAAAGCCCCGGCACCAGCGCCAATAGCACCAAAGGGCAGGTGTGTGCACCCGCCACAGTGCTGTGCACGGGGGGACCTGGGTGGCGCACGCCGCCCGCCGTGGGCTGGTCAGCCCGGCAGGTGGCTTTGCAGAAAGGCTCGGAGCTTCATCGGCGCAATGGGTTTGGACAGCAGCGGCAGGCCCGCCGCTGTGGCCCGCTGCTGCACCTCGGCCTGGTGGGCATCGGCCGTGACCAGCAGGGCTGGCACGGGGCTGCCCAGGGCTTCGCGCAGGCGTGCAATGGCCGCCATGCCGTCGTCTGCACCGGGCAGGCGCAAATCCACCACCAGGGCATCGATAGGGGCTGCAGCGGTGCCTGCGCCGGGCAGCAGCGCCAGGGCGGCGGCCAGATCGCTGGCCTCGACCACGGCGCAGCCCCAGGACGCCAGCAGCCCGCAGAGCGCCTGGCGCGAATCGGCATCGTCTTCCAGCACCAGAATCCGCCGCCCCGCGAGGGGCGTGGGGGTGGCTTCGGCAGGCGGTGCCTGCAACGGGGCTGCCGGGGTGGGCTCCGCCACCGGAAGGCGCAGGCTGAAGCTGCTGCCCTGACCGGGGATGGAGTGCACCGAGAGATCCAGCCCCAGCAGGTCGCTCAGCCGCTTGGCGGTGGCCAGCCCCAGGCCCAGCCCCTGAGTGCGGTTGCGCTGTGGGTTGTCGATCTGGTAGTACTCGTCAAAAATGCGCGGCAACTCGGCTGCCTCCATGCCCACACCCGAGTCGTGCACGCCCACGGTGATGGCGCTTCCCTCCTGCACAGCGTCAACGCGCACAAACCCTGTGGGCGTGTAGCGGATGGCGTTGGACACCAGGTTGGACAACACGCGCGCCAGCAGGGCGCGGTCGCCCCACACGGTGGCGGGGGTGGTGGCCACCTGCAAGTCCAGCCCCCGCTCTTGCGCCATGGCGGCAAAGTTGCCGGTCATTTCATCGAACAGGCCCTGCAGCGCAAAGGCCGTGGGCCGGGGCGTGAGGGTGCGTGCATCCAGCCGCGAGAGTTCGAGCAGGCCTTCCACCAGCGCGCCCATGCTGCCCACACATTCGGCGATGGCGCCGGACAGCGCCTGCACCCTCTCGGGCGCAGCGGCCGTGGGGGCCTGGCGCAGCGTGTGAGAGAGCAGCCCCAGCGCATTGAGGGGTTGGCGCAGGTCGTGGCCGATGGTGGCCAGAAAGCGGGCCTTGGAGGCATGGGCGGCCTCGGCATCGGCGCGTGCCTGCCGGGTGGCTTCGTTTTCGCGCTGCAAGGCGTCGATCAGGGCCAGCTTCTCCTGGCGCTGTGCGCTGGCCTGCGCAAGGGCATGCGCTTGCGCCCGGCCACTGCGCCACACATACCAGGCCATCAGCACCGAGGCCAGCGCCAGCGCATAGTGCAGGGGCTGGCCCACCAGCACATCGCGCAGGGCCAGCGGGCCGAACACCCCGGCGGCATAGGCAGCCAGCGCGGGCAAGTGGTGGGCCAGGTGGGCGACACTGCCCAGCACCACAGCGGCCAGGCCAATGTGCAAGGCCATCTCGGCCACCACGTTGTGGGGGGCCAGCAGCACCCAGCTGCCTGCCCCCCAGGCCAGCGCCTGGGCCATTGCGCTGGCCACTACCCAGCGGGCCCAGAAGGCATGGCCGCCTGGCTGCAGCGCCCCCGCACGGCGGTACGCCAGGCCCAGGCCGATGCGCAGGCCGCGCACGGCTGCGAACGCGAGCAGCCACCCGGCGATGGAGGCTGCGGGCACATCGCGCCAGAACAGCACGCTGAGGAAAAAAGCCTCCACCACCCCGACCAGGGCGGCCATGGGCGCACCCCGGTACAGCGCGTCCAGGGCCTCGGCGTCCACGGCCGCTGCAGCGGGTGCGGGCTGTGTCATCGCTGCAGCAGCCCTTGCGCGCGGGCCACCACCAGCAAATGGGTGCGGTTGCGCGCCTGCAAGGTGTCCAGCAACGCAGTGACATGGAGCTTGACGGTGCGTTCGGCAATGCCCAGTTCCTGCGCGATGCGCTTGTTGGGCTGCCCCTGGGCCACCAGCTGCAACACCTCGCGCTGCCGCGCGGTGGGCGTGGGGGCGGCGCTGGCTGGCGCAGGGGCCGGGATATCAAACACCACGCCCCCCTCGGCAATGTGCTGCAGCGCAGCCGCCAGTGCCGGCACGGGCTGTGATTTGCCAAGAAAGCCGCTCGCCCCGGCGCCACGGGCCGCTGCCGCCAGGGCAGGGTCTTCGTCGCCCGAAATCAGTACGCGAGCGATCAGTGGGAACTGCGCGGCAAAAAGCCGCAGGCCCTCCAGGCCCGTGTGGGCGCCCAGGCGCTGGTCCAGCAGCACCAGGTCCAGGTCCTGTTCGGCCTGCGCCACCTGCAGCCCCGCGTCCAGCGTGGGTGCGGTCAGCACCTGCGCCGTCGGCAGGGCCTGGGCGAGCGCATGCGCAAAGCCCACACAGAACAGGGGGTGGTCGTCCACCAGCAAGAGTTTCATGCAGGGGATTGTGGTGTACGCCGGGGACGGCTGCGGCTGAGAGCCCCATGGCTTGTTTGAAACGGCCAAACCGGCACACAAGGCGGGCACCACAACGCGCAGGGCTGCATCCTGAGGGAAAGCACTTGGTTGCGGCCAGCCGATCCCCTTGGTTTTCAGGGGGCAGCTGGGCCTTCAGACGCGATTCAAGCGAGAACTGCCGCAGGCGCCACGCTGGTGCCCGCAGTTTCTTGTTGAAGAGCCGCCACGCAGTCGGCGGCATGGGCCACCAGCGCGGCCAGCAATTCCTCCACATCCGCCGCCGTGTGCGCGGCAGACAGCGCAATGCGCAGCCGGGCTGTGCCCACGGGCACCGTGGGTGGGCGGATGGCGGGCACCCACAGGCCCCGCTGGCGCAGGCTTTCCATCGCAGCCAGGGCCGCTTCGTTGCTGCCAATGACGAGCGCCTGCACCGCCGTGTGCGAGGGCAGCAGGTGCCAGCCCAGCTCCGGGGGCAGCGTGGCCAGGCCACGGCGCAGCTGCGCGATGAGTCCGTCCAGATGTGCGCGCCGGTCATCCGCAGCCTCCATGAGCCGCAGGCTCTGGCGCAGCGCGCTGGCCAGCAGCGGTGGGGCGGCCGTGGCAAAGATGTAGGTGCGGGTCTTTTGCAGCAGCCATTCGATGAGCGCAGCATCACCCGCCACAAACGCACCGGCCACCCCGGCCGCCTTGCCCAGCGTGGCCATGTAGAGCACACGGCGCGAGGCGTTGGCCCCCGTCAGTCCTGCCTTTGCCAGGCTGCCGCGCCCTTGCGGCCCCAGCACGCCAAAGCCATGGGCGTCGTCCAGCAGCAGCAGCGCGTCGTAGCGTTCGCACAGCGCCAGCAGGGCGGGGATGTCGATCAGGTCGCCATCCATGCTGAACACCGCGTCGCTGATCACCAGCTTGCGCCGCGCGGGGCTGGCGGCCAGCTGCGCTTCCAGCGCGGCCAGGTCGGCATGCGGATAGCGGTGGATGGTGGCGCGCGACAGTCGGGCGCCATCGATCAGGCAGGCGTGGTTGAGCGCATCCGAGAACAGCACATCGCCGTCGCCCACCAGCGCGGGGATGATGCCGGTGTTGGTGGCATAGCCCGCATAGAAGTACAGCGCGCGGGGCAGCTGCACAAACGCGGCCAGCTCGTGCTCCAGCGCATCGTTGGCGGCGCTGTGGCCACTGACCAGGGGCGAGCCGCCCGAGCCCACGCCAAAGTGGTGGGTGGCTTCGCGCGCCGCCTCGGCCAGCGCGGGGTGGTGGGCCAGGCCCAGGTAGTCGTTGCTGCAGAACGCGAGCATGGGCTGGCCGTCCACCCGCAGGCGGGCGCCACCGGCGGGCTCGACCACGCGGCGGCGGCGCAGCAGGTGGGCGCGTTCGATGTCGGCCAGGCGCGCGGGGATTTCGTCCAACCAGGAGGTCTGGGGTGCGGTGGATGTTGTCATTGCCAGTCCTTCGGCAAATCAAAAACCAGGCTGCCGGGCTCGGGCAGGTCCTGGTAGGGCACCTCGGCCAACAGCGGCGCGTTGAGGCGCGCGCGCAGGTAGGCGATGTTTTCGTCGGCGGCGCCCATCTCCGGGTCGATGCGGTTGGCCACCCAGCCCGCCAGCGTGAGGCCGCGCGCACGGATCGCCTCGGCCGTGAGCAAGGCGTGGTTCAGGCACCCAAGGCGCAGGCCCACCACCAGCACCACGGGCAGGGCCAGGGCCTGGGCGAGGTCGGCTCCGGTCAGTGTGTCGGTGAGCGGCACCAGGAAGCCGCCCGCGCCCTCCACCACCACGGCGTCGGCCTGGGCCGCCAGCGCCTGGTAGCTGGTGACGATGGCGGCGATGTCGATCTCTACACCCGCCCGCGCGGCCGCGATGTGGGGCGACAGTGGGTCGGGCAGCAGCACGGGGTTGTCCAGCGCGGGCGGCACGGCCAGGGTGGAGGCCGAGCGCAGCGCAATCGCGTCCTCGCTGGCCCAGTCCTCGCCCCAGGGCACCAGGCCCGCCGCCACAGGCTTCATGCCCACCACACGGCGGTGGTGGCGTGCCAGCGCATGCAGCAGCCCGGCGGACACCAGCGTCTTGCCGACACCGGTGTCGGTGCCGGTCACAAAACATCCCATCATCAAATCTCCTCCTGCAGGGTGGCGTTCAGCGCATCGAGCGCGCCGCCAGCAAGGCACTGCACGGCCTCGTTGTCGAGCACATAGGGCGGCATGGCGTACAGCGTCTTCCCAATCGGCCGCAGCACCAGGCCCCGCGCCATGGCGTGCTGGTGGTAGCGGCGGGAAAAGTCGGGCAGCGTGGTGTCCACATCCCAGGCCCAGATCATTCCGAGGCGGCGCGCATGCCGCACACGCGGGTGCTGCGTGAGGGGCGCGCAGGCCGTGTCGATGTGCTGGGCCAGCGCCCTGTTGGCGTTCAGCGCATCCAACTGGTCGAACAGCTCCAGCGTAGCCAGCGCCGCGCGGCAGGCCAGGGGGTTGCCGGTGTACGAGTGCGAATGCAGAAAACCCCGCGCCACGTCGTCGTCGTAGAACGCGGCATACACCGCGTCCGTGGTCAGCACGGCCGACAGCGGCAGCGTGCCGCCCGTGAGGCCCTTGGACAGGCAAATGAAGTCCGGCCGGATGCCCGCCTGCTGGTGCGCGAACATCGTGCCCGTGCGGCCAAAGCCCACGGCGATTTCATCGACCACCAGGTGCACCTCATAACGGTTGCACAGGGCGCGTGCCAGGCGCAGGTACTCGGGGTCGTGCATGGCCATGCCCGCTGCGCATTGCACCAGGGGCTCGACGATGAAGGCGGCGGTGGTGGTGTGGTGCTCCTGCAGCCAGGCTTCCAGCGCGGCGGCGGCGCGCCGGGCCACATCCTGTGCGGCTTCGCCCGGGGCTGCGCTGCGTGCATCGGGGCTGGGCACGGTGTCGGCCAGGCGCACCAGGGGCGCATAGGCCTCGCGGAAGATCGCGATGTCGGTCACGGCCAGCGCGCCCACGGTTTCGCCGTGGTAGCCACCGGCCAGGCCTACGAAGTGGCTCTTGGCGGGGCGGCCGGTGTTGCGCCAGTAGTGCGCGCTCATCTTCAGCGCAATCTCGGTGGCGGCCGCGCCGTCGCTGCCGTAGAACGCATGGCCCAGGCCGGTGAGCGCGGCGAGGCGCTCGGACAGTTCCACCACGGGCGCATGGGTAAAGCCCGCCAGCATCACATGGTCGAGCTTGCCCAGCTGGTCCACCAGCGCGGCCTGGATGTGCGGGTGGCTGTGCCCAAACAGGTTGACCCACCAGGAGCTGATGCCGTCCAGGTACCGCTTACCGTCGGTGTCGATCAGCCAGGGGCCTTGCGCGCGGGCAATGGCCACGGGCGGCTGGGCCTCGTGCCGCTTCATCTGCGTGCAAGGGTGCCAGACGCTGGCCAGGCTGCGGGCTGCCAGGGCGTCGGGTGCAAGGTGTGCGGATGCGCTCATGCGGATTTGCGTTTGGTCATTCCATCCAAAACCGTTCGGGCTGAGCTTGTCGAAGCCTTGCGCGGCGCTTCGACAGGCTCAGCGTGAACGGGTGGGGGGAGGTTTGAAGACAAAGTGAAATCACAGCACCTGCGTGGGCACCGCGTGGCGCAGCTCCGTCTGGCGGTTGTGCTCGTCAACGAAGACCAACTGAGGCTGGTGCGTGCCCACCTGGTCTTCATGCACCTGCGCAAAGGCCGCAATGATGATGAGATCGCCTGCGGACGCGCGGCGTGCGGCCGATCCGTTCACCGAGATCATGCCGCTGCCGCGCTGGCCCTTGATGGCATAGGTGACAAAACGCTCGCCGTTGTTGATGTTCCAGATGTGGATCTGCTCGTTCTCGGCAATGTTGGCGGCATCGAGCAGGTCTTCGTCGATGGCGCAGGAGCCTTCGTAGTGCAGCTCGCACTGGGTCACGGCCACGCGGTGGATCTTGGATTTGAGCAGGGTGCGGAACATCGGGCTTCCTGGGGTGAAGTCTGTGAAATGGGGGGGCTTGCCCTGGGCGGGCGCTTCAGGGCGTGGTGAAGTCCAGCACGCAGCTGTCACCCAGCGCTTCGCGCCACACACGCACGCGGCTCACGCTGGTGCGCAGGTCGGCGGGCAGGGCCTGGGCGATGAACAGGCACAGGTTTTCGAGCGTGGGCGTGCCCAAGCCGGGCACGTCGTCGAGCATGTGGTGGTCCAGTTGCTCGCGCACCACGGCCAGGCCCTGGCGCAGCAGGCCCAGGTCCAGCACCATGCCGGTGGCAGGGTCGCGTGGGCCGCTCAAAAAGACTTCGGCGTGGTAGGTGTGGCCGTGCACGCGGCGACTGCCTTCGGCCTCGATCTCGCGGCGCAGGGTGTGGGCGGCGTCAAAGAAGAAGCGCTGGGAGATGGTGAACAACATACGGGAACCAGAAGGAAAACGGCTCACCGGATGCCGGTGAGCTTGTGGGTTTGCAGGCTCAGGCGCCATGCGGGGTGGGCCAGGCAGGCGTCAATGCAGGCGGCAGTGTTCTGGCGCTGCAGCAGGCCGTCCATGGGCTGCAGAAAGCGGTGGGTGAACTGCGTGTCCTGCTCCAGCGCCAACAGGTCAAAGCCGGGCTGGGGCCAGACCAGTTTCAGCTCCTGCCCACTGCGCTGCACCCACGGTGCACCCGCCTTGGGGCTGATGCACAGCCAGTCGATGCCCTCGGGCGCCGTCACGGTGCCGTTGCTTTCCACGGCGATGCGGAACTGTTGCGCGTGCAAGGCGTCGATGAGTGCGGCATCCACCTGCAGCAGGGGCTCGCCACCCGTCAGCACCACCAGGCGGTGGCCTGCACCTGCGGGCCATTGCGCGGCGATGGTTTCCGCCAGCAACGCAGCGGTCTCGAACTTGCCGCCCAGCGTGCCGTCCGTGCCCACAAAGTCGGTGTCGCAGAACTGGCAGACGGCCTGGGCGCGGTCCTGCTCGCGGCCCGTCCAGAGGTTGCAGCCTGCAAAGCGGCAGAACACGGCGGGTGTGCCCGCCTGGCCGCCTTCGCCTTGCAGGGTGTAGAAAATTTCTTTGACGCTGTAGGTCATCGGGGCACCGGCGGAACAAGGATGGTGGGGGCGGCAGGCGCTGCCACCTCGGGGTAGTCGCGGCTGAAATGCAGGCCCCGGCTTTCGCGGCGCAGCTGAGCGCTTTTCACGATCAGGTCGGCCACCTGCACCAGGTTGCGCAGCTCCAGCAGGTCGCGTGTGATGTGGAAGTGGGCGTAGAACTCGTGGATCTCGCCCTGCAGCATCGCAATGCGGTGGGCGGCACGTTCCAGGCGCTTGTTGGTGCGCACGATGCCCACGTAGTCCCACATGAAGCGGCGCAGCTCGTCCCAGTTGTGCGAGATGACCACGGACTCGTCGGCATCCTGCACGCGGCTGTCGTCCCAGGCGGGCACGGCAGGCAGCGTGGCTGTGGGCGCGGCCGCAATGGCCTGCGCGGCGGCGCGCGCAAACACCATGCATTCGAGCAGCGAATTGCTGGCCAGGCGGTTGGCGCCATGCAGGCCGGTGCAGGCCACCTCGCCCACGGCAAACAGGCCGGGCAGGTCAGTGCGGCCTGCCAGGTCGGTCAGCACGCCGCCGCAGGTGAAGTGGGCCGTGGGCACCACGGGGATGGGCTCCTTGGTGATGTCGATGCCCAGCGACGCGCAGTGCGCGAGGATGTTGGGGAAGTGCTCCTGCAAAAAAGCGGGGCTCTGGTGCGAGATGTCGAGGTGCACACAGTCCAGCCCGTGCTTCTTCATCTCGAAGTCGATAGCGCGGGCCACCACATCGCGCGGGGCCAGCTCGGCGCGCGGGTCGTGGTCGAGCATGAAGCGTGTGCCACCGGCAGAGGGAGGCAGCTTGAGTTGCCCACCCTCGCCACGCACGGCCTCGCTGATGAGGAAGGACTTTTCGTGCGGGTGGTACAGGCCGGTGGGGTGGAACTGGATGAACTCCATGTTCGCCACGCGGCAGCCCGCGCGCCAGGCGGCGGCAATGCCGTCGCCGGTGGCGGTGTCGGGGTTGGTGGTGTACAGGTACACCTTGCCTGCGCCGCCCGTGGCCAGGATGGTTTGTGGTGCGCGGAAGGTGACGACCTCGTCCGTGTCACTGTCCAGCGCGTACAGGCCCAGGCACCGGTGGCCGGGCAAGCCCAGCTTGCGCGTGGTGATCAGGTCCACCAGCGTGTGCTGCTCGAACAGCGTGATGCCGGGGGTGCTGCGCACCACGTCAATCAGCGTGCGCTGCACCGCTGCGCCGGTGGCATCGGTCACATGGGCGATGCGGCGCGCGCTGTGGCCGCCTTCGCGGGTCAGGTGCAGCTGGTCGCCTTCGAGCGTGAAGGGCACACCCAGCTCGCGCAGCCAGGCAATCGATGCGGGCGCGTTCTCCACCACAAAGCGGGTGGTGGCCAGGTCGCACAAGCCCGCGCCTGCTACCAGCGTGTCTTCGATGTGCGCAGCAAAGCTGTCGTCGTCGGCCAGCACGGCGGCAATGCCGCCCTGGGCCCAGCCGCTGGAGCCATCCTGCAGCGTGCGCTTGGTGATCACGGCCACGCGGTGGGTGGGCGCCAGGTGCAGCGCGGCCGAGAGGCCTGCGAGGCCGCTGCCTACGATGAGAACGTCGAAGTCGTGGGATGCCATGGCTTGCGGGTGAGGAAAGGGGGTAGCGCCACGGCCACCGGCCAGGGCGGTGAACAGGGGGCGGCCCTAGGCCGGCGTGTACGCCAAGCGCACGTAGATGGGTGCAAACGCCTCGGCCTGCGTGATCTCGATCAGTGTCTCTTTGGCCAGTTCCAGCAGGGCGATGAAGGTCACCACCAGCACGGTGCTGCCTTTTTCGGGCTCAAAGAGTTCTTCAAACTCCACAAAGCGGCGGCCCTGCAGCGTCTTGAGCACCATGCTCATGTATTCGCGCACGCTCAGCTCTTCGCGCGTGATCCGGTGGTGCTGTACCAGCTTGGCGCGCTTCAGGATGTCGCGCCAGGCCTCCTGCAACTCCACCACATGCACGTCGGGGAAGCGCGGCTGCAGGCTTTGTTCGATGTAGACCTGGGCTTTGAGGAAGTCGCGACCGTACTGCGGCAGCTGCCCCAGGCGGGCGGCGGCCATCTTCATCTGCTCGTATTCAAGCAGGCGGCGCACCAGCTCGGCGCGCGGGTCTTCGGGTTCTTCGCCTTCGGCCTGCTTCTTGGGCGGCAGCAGCATGCGCGACTTGATCTCGATGAGCATCGCTGCCATCAGCAGATATTCGGCCGCCAGTTCCAGGTTGCGGCTGCGGATCTCGTCCACATACGCCAGGTACTGCTTGGTCACCCCCACCATGGGGATGTCGAGGATGTTGAAGTTCTGCTTGCGGATCAGGTACAGCAGCAGGTCCAGCGGGCCTTCAAAGGCTTCGAGGAAGACTTCGAGCGCGTCGGGCGGGATGTACAGGTCGTTGGGCAGCGCAAACAGCGGCTCGCCATACAGGCGCGCCAGCGCCACCTGGTCCACCACGTCGGGCATGCCTGCCGCATCCAGGGCGGGCATGTCCGGCGAATCGGCCGTGTCGGCTGCGCTCGCGGTGGTCATGGTTTGCTATAAAAATATGAGCTATCAGCGCTTGATGGACGCGCGCAGAAGGCCAATTTGGTGCTTAATCCGCATTCGTCTGGTAGACGTAGGGCTTCTGGGCCACCTGGCCTTCGCGGTATTCGCCCCAGACCTTGCGGTCCACCTGCTTGTCCCACAGCAGGGCACGGCCGGCTTGCTGCTGCTGGTCCAGCTCGGGGCGGCTGGTCTTGAGCTGGTTGATGAACTGGGTGGCGTCGGACTGGTAGTCGGGGCGGCGGAAAATGGACATGGACTGTGAATCTCTTTCTTGGAACGCATCAGGCACAGTGACGCACCAAAGGTCCAAGATTTTACCGGGACGAATTTATGCGCTTGATATATCGCGCCGCTGCCCTGGCAGCCGCCACCTTTTCGCTGCTCGCTCTCACCGCCTGCGACCCCCAGCGCATCAGCGAGCTGAAGGAGGGCGTATCGACCGAAGCCGACGTGCGCGACCGCTTTGGCGCCCCCGAAAACGTGTGGGACGAGCCCGGCGGCGCACGCACCTTCGAATACAACCGCCAACCCGCAGGCCAGGTCAACTACATGATCACCATTGGCGCCGACGGCCGCATGACGGCATTGCGCCAGGTGCTCACGCCCGAGACCTTTGCGCGCGTGTCGCCCGGCATGCGCATGGACGAGGTGCGCCGCCTGCTGGGCAAGCCTGCCAAGACCACGCCCTACGAGCTGAAGAAAGAGACCTGGGTGGACTGGCGCTACCTGGAGGCGCCCAACCAGGCCAAGGTGTTCACGGTGGTCCACGGGCCCGACCATGTGGTGCTGCGCACGCAGACCGGTGCGGACCTGGATGCGCCGGAGTTCAAGGGCGGCAAGTAGGGCGTTTCAGCCTGCCATCTTCCCCATCAAGGCGACTCAAACGGGCAGATCGTGCTGCGCCGCCAGCCGCGCTGCAAAGCCCGAGCGCTCAATCAGCGAGCGCGGCTGCTCGTGCAGGTGCTCAATCCGCAAACGCCCGCCACGCGCCGCCACGGCCTTGAGCACCTGGGCCAGCGCATCCAGCCCCGTGGTGTCCAGCGCCACCAGTTCGCTCGCGTCCAGCACCACGTCGAGGCCGGGCGGGCCTGCCTCCACGGCCTGGATGATGGTGTCCAGCTTGGCGGCGGCACCAAAGAACAGCGCGCCGTGCAGGCGCCAGGTGGCAGCCGGGTGCCGCGGGGCTGTGGCGGCTTCCGGGTCGGGCTGCCGCTCCACGCGGAAGAGTGCGCTCATGCGCCGCACAAACAGCGCGCAGGCCATGAACAGGCCCACCTCCACCGCCACCGTGAGGTCGAACACCACGGTCAGGAAAAACGTGCCCAGCATCAGCAGCCGGTAGTGGTTGCTGAAGTGTTTGAGCCGCACAAACTCGTGCCACTCGCCCATGTTCCAGGCCACAAACAGCAGGATGCCCGCCAGCACCGCCAGCGGAATGTGCAGCGCCAGCGGCGCAGCCACCAGCACGATCACGGCCAGCGTGAGCGCATGCATCATGCCCGCCACCGGTGAGGTGGCGCCCGAGCGGATGTTGGTCACCGTGCGCGCGATGGTGCCCGTGGCGGGCATGCCGCCAAAAAACGGCACCACGATGTTGGCCAGGCCCTGGGCCACCAGCTCCTGGTTGGGGTCGTGTTTCTTGTGGTGCGGGTCAGTGGCCAATTGGTCGGCCACACGCGCGCACAGCAGCGACTCGATGGCGCCCAGCAGCGCAATGGTGAGCGTGGGCGTGACCAGCAGGCGCACCGTCTCCCACGAAAAATCGGGCAGCGCAAACACCGGCAGCGCCTGCGGAATGCCGCCAAAGCGTGAGCCGATGGTCTCCACCGGCAGCTGGAGCGCCCAGGCCAGCAGGCTCAGTGTGACCAGCGCCACCACGG
Source organism: Acidovorax sp. GW101-3H11 (assembly GCF_001633105.1). Classification (GTDB taxonomy): domain Bacteria; phylum Pseudomonadota; class Gammaproteobacteria; order Burkholderiales; family Burkholderiaceae_C; genus Acidovorax. The sequence continues at coordinate 37,969 of NZ_LUKZ01000001.1, read as the reverse complement.
GCGCGGGCACACGCGCAAAGCTGCGCACCGTGTGCTGCTCCAGCACCCGCATCACGGGCGACTCCTTCATCGTGAGCTTGGGCCAGAGGAACAGGCCCGCCACGCAGGCCGCGCCCAGCCCGAAGGCATAGGGGTTGAAGCTGCCCAGGTGCTGCGCCAACGTGCCCACCTGCGAGAAAAAATTGCCCGGCATGCGCTCGATGGACAGCCCCAGCCAGTCCTTCACCTGCGACAGCGCGATCAGCACGGCAATGCCGTTGGTGAACCCGATCACGATGCTCACCGGCACAAACCGCACCAGCGTGCCCAGCCGGAACAGGCCCAGCAGCACCAGCAGCACGCCCGCGCAGGCGGTGGAGATCAGCAGGTTGGCCACGCCGTAGCGTTCGACGATGCCGTAGACGATCACGATGAATGCGCCCGCCGGTCCGCCAATCTGCACATTGGTGCCGCCCAGCGCCGAGATCAGAAAGCCCGCGATGATCGCCGTCCACAGCCCCGCCTCGGGCTTGAGCCCGCTGGCAATCGCAAATGCCATGGCCAGCGGCAGCGCCACGATGCCCACCGTGACCCCCGCCCCCACATCGGCCAGCCAGCGGCTTTTGTCGTAGCCGCGCAGTGCGTCGATAAGGCGGGGGTGGAAGGCGAAGCTCAGCGGCATGGTGGCGGGTGCTTTCGGGGCGGGGTGGCGGGTTTCAGTGTAGGGAGCCAACCCCCGGGCGCCAAGCACGTTGCATGCCGCGCCGCCGCCTCGCGGGCCCTCTGAAATGAGTTGGTGCTATATATTTTATAGCTGCAAAGGCAATACCATCAGGCGCAAGGGTCCAAAAAGGCTTGTAGTTCTTGAGATACGACATGCGCACGGGCCTCCACGCCGGTGCCGCCTTGGTGGGGCTTGGCATGTTGCTTGCTGCCCCTGGCCTACCCGCTGCCATGCACTTTTTCTCAGTGCGCAGACCCTCTGTGCCCGCCGACGATGGTTGAATTGCCCATGCCCGACACACCCACTCCTGCCGCTGCCGTGGACGCCGCCGCCCAGGCGGCCACCCTGCGCCACGGCGCTTTTGAAGACGCCCAGGCCCTGTTTGCCGGCACGCTGTTTGTGGCCATGGCGCTCATGCTGTTCAACCAGGCGGGGCTGCTGGTGGGCGGCACGGCGGGCGTGGCGTTTTTGCTGCACTACGTCACCGGCATTTCGTTCGGCAAGCTGTTCTTTGTGGTCAACCTGCCGTTCTACTGGTTCGCCTGGACGCGCATGGGCCGCGAGTTCACCCTCAAGACCTTTGTGTGTGTGGCGCTCTTGTCACTGCTCACCGAGCTGTTCCCGCATGTGATGCATGTGGACTACCTCAACCCGCTGTTCGCATCCTTGCTGGGCGGCCTGCTGCTGGGCACGGGCTGCCTGTTCCTGGCGCGCCACCGCTCCAGCCTGGGCGGCGCCACCGTGGTGTCGCTGTACCTGCAGGCCCGCTACGGCATGCGGGCGGGCAAGGTGCAGATGGTGATTGACGGCACCGTGGTGCTGCTGGCGCTTTTTGTGGTGTCACCCGAGCGCGTGGCGTATTCGGTGCTGGCCGTGCTGGTGATGAGCGGGTTTTTGTGGATCAGCCACCGGCCAGGGCGGTACGTGGGGCATTGACCGATGGGTGGGCTAAAACATGCCTGAGAGGGTGTGTGCGGACTAGCTGCTTTGTCTGCGTAGACCATGTGTCGGGGACTTTCCGCAACACGGTTAAGGTCCGTCGCTACGCGCTTAAAAGCTTCGACACTTGCGAATTCGTTCTCGCCTGCTGCGCATCTATTTTTTCACAACTGGTATGACGTAAAGCGCACACATATCCACGGCACCAATCAGCAGAAAACTCATCACTAAAGCGCCGATTGACGGACGCGCGTAACCCGAAAACACCAGGAAGAGCATTACCGGTACAGCGCAGAAGGTACTCGCCCATACCAGCAGGGCAGCAAAATAGGACAGCCTCCACTTTTTCCCGCAATTTGAGCAGCGAGGATTCCAGCCTGGGTTGAGTTTTTTCCAAGTGCTGATAGTTCGTTCTTTGCAATGGGGGCACTTATGCATATTCGCGGTTCAGTCAGCCGAAGCGCGCGAATCTAACATGAATCATTTGTTGCGAGGCACCACAGGTTGGGTCACCAACACAGCGCTTCGGTATGCGAGTTGCATTTGCAGTTTGCCTCATCTTCTACTGGCGGAACGTACCTGATGTGTTCAGGCAAGCCTACATAAGGCGGCTGTGCCTCAGCGCACCCGCATGCCCGGCGTGGCGCCCGGCCAGGGGTTCAGTACATAGATGCCAGGGTTGGCCTTCTCGTCGCCATGGCTCGCAGCCAGCACCATGCCTTCGCTCACGCCAAACTTCATCTTGCGCGGCGCCAGGTTGGCCACCATCACGGTGTGCTTGCCAACCAGGTCTTCGGGCTTGTAAGCGCTGGCAATGCCGCTGAACACGTTGCGCGTGCGGCCTTCGCCCACGTCCAGCGTCAGGCGCAGCAGCTTGGTGGAGCCTTCGACCGGCTCACAGTTCACGATCAGCGCAATGCGCAAGTCGATCTTGGTGAAGTCGTCGATGGTGATGGTGGGGGCGAGTTCTTCGCCGCCGGGTGCTGCTACTGTTTCTGTAGCTACCAAGGCTTGTGCAGCGGGCGCAGGGGGCTCAAAAAGTGCCTCAAGCTGCTCAGGCGTCACGCGTTGCATCAGGTGCTGGTAGGGCTGGATGGCCTGCACGTCGCCCGCCACGGTCCACTGCTGCATGTTCACACCCACAAAGCCTTGCACCGCCTGGGCCAGGCCCGGCAGCACCGGGGCCAGGTAGCGGGTGAGGGTGGCAAAGGCGTTGACCAGCACCGAGCACACCTGGTGCAGGGCCTCGTTGTTGGCAGCGTCCTTGGCCAGGTCCCAGGGCTTGTTCTGGTCCACATAGGCGTTGACCTTGTCGGCCAGCAGCATGATCTCGCGCGTGGCCTTGCTGTACTCGCGGGTTTCGTACATCTGCGCAATCGCGTCGCTGGCGCCGCGTACCTCGGCCAGCAGGGTTGTGCCCGTGGTGCCAAATTGGTCGGTCAGCTTGCCGTCAAAGCGCTTGGTCAAAAAGCCCGCTGCACGGCTGGCGATGTTGACGTACTTGCCGATCAAATCGCTGTTCACCCGCAGCATGAAGTCTTCGGCGTTGAAGTCGATGTCTTCATTGCGCGCGCTCAGCTTGGCGGCCAGGTAGTAGCGCAGCCACTCGGCGTTCATGTTCAGGCTCAGGTACTTGAGCGGGTCCAGGCCCGTGCCCCGGCTCTTGCTCATCTTCTCGCCGTTGTTCACCGTGAGAAAGCCGTGCACGAAGACGTTGTTGGGCGTCTTGCGGCCGCTGAAGTGCAGCATGGCGGGCCAGAACAGGGTGTGGAAGGTGACGATGTCCTTGCCGATGAAGTGGTACTGCTCCATCGCCGGGTCGGCCATGTAGGCGTCGTAGCTTTCGCCGCGCTTTTCGAGCAGGTTCTTGAGCGACGCGAGGTAGCCCACGGGGGCATCGAGCCACACATAGAAGTACTTGCCTGGCGCATCGGGGATCTCGATCCCGAAGTAGGGCGCGTCGCGGCTGATGTCCCAGTCGCCCAGGCCTTCGCTTTGCGTGCCGTCGGGGTTGGTGCGGACGGTGAACCATTCCTTGATCTTGTTGGCCACCTCGGGCTGCAGTTTGCCGTCCTGCGTCCAGTTTTCCAGAAACTCCACGCAGCGCGGGTCCGACAGCTTGAAGAAGAAATGCTCGGAGTGCTTCAGCTCGGGCTTGGCGCCCGACAGGGCCGAGAACGGGTTGATGAGGTCGGTGGGCGCATAGACCGAGCCACACACCTCGCAGTTGTCGCCGTACTGGTCCTTGGCGTGGCACTTGGGGCATTCGCCCTTGATGTAGCGGTCGGGCAGGAACATGTTCTTCTCGGGGTCGAAGAACTGCTCGATGGTGCGCACCTCGATCAGGCTGCCGTCGGCGCGGTCGCGCAGGTCGCGGTAGATCTGGCGGGCCAGGTCGTGGTTTTCGGGCGCGTCGGTGCTGTGCCAGTTGTCAAAGCTGATGTGAAACCCGTCCAGGTACTGCTTGCGGCCCGCAGCAATGTCGGCCACGAACTGCTGGGGCGTCTTGCCCGCCTTTTCGGCGGCAATCATGATGGGCGCGCCGTGGGTGTCGTCTGCCCCTACAAAGTTCACCGCGTTGCCCTGCATGCGCTGGAACCGCACCCAGATGTCGGCCTGGATGTATTCCATGATGTGGCCGATGTGGAAGTTGCCGTTGGCATACGGCAGGGCGGTGGTAACGAAGAGTTTGCGGGCGGATGACGTCATGAAAAGCGGCTTTCTCAGGCGGAACCCGCGATTTTAGGCGGTTGGCGGTATCCCTGGCCATGGCGGGTGCCGCGCTGACCTGCCCAGGTCGCGCAGGTGCCAATCAGGGCGTGCGTGTTGGCCCCCGATGGCGCCACAATGCCCCGCATTCCAACAACCAACAGGAGACAACACATGGCCGGAACATGGGTAAAGCGGGCAGGGTGGGGCGTGGGCGGCGCCGTGGTGGCGGTGGCCGCCTACCTGGCGGCATGGCCCGTGCCCATTCAGCCAGTGGCATGGACGGCGCCTGCCGCGCCCGGCTACCAGGGCGTGCATGCCCCCAACCAGCGCCTGGCCCAGCTGAACATCATCGACCTGAAGGGCGAGGTGGGCCCGGAACACATTGCGTTCGGCAAGGACGGCAAGCTCTACACCACCGTGCTCAGCGGCAACATCCTGCGCATGAACCCCGACGGCTCGGGTCAGGAGGTGTTTGCCAACACGGGCGGGCGGGTGCTGGGCTTTGACTTTGATGCGGCGGGCAACCTGATCGCGGCCGATGCGGTCAAAGGCCTGCTGTCCATCGCGTCGGATGGCAAGGTCACCGTGCTGGCCGACAAGGTGGGTGGCGATCCCATCCGCTACGCCGATGCCGTGGTGGTGGCCCAGAGCGGCAAGATGTACCTGAGCGACGCCTCCACCCGCTTTGCGCCCAAGGACTGGGGCGGTACGTTTGAGGCCAGCGTGCTCGACATCCTGGAGCAGGCCAGCACGGGCCGGGTGATCGAATACGACCCCGCCACCCGCAGCACCCGCGTGGTGGCCCGGGGCATCAGCTTTGCCAACGGCGTGGCGCTGAGCCAGGACGAAAAGCACCTGTTCGTCAACGAAACCGGCAAATACCGGGTGTGGAAGATTGCGGTGGATGCGAATGACCTGGACATCGCTCAGCCCAGCCCGCAGGCCCGCGTGCTGCTCGACAACCTGCCCGGCTACCCCGACAACCTGATGCGCGGGCAGGGCGGCAAGGTGTGGCTGGGTTTTGCCAAGCCGCGCGGGGCGGCCATCGACAACATGGCGGGCAAGCCCTGGCTGCGCAGCCTGACCCTGCGCCTGCCGCGTGCGCTGTGGCCCATTCCCCAGCCCTACGGCCATGTGATCGCGTTCACCGACGATGGCAAGGTGGTGGCCGATTTGCAGGACCCGAGCGGTGCCTACCCCGAGACCACGGCCATCACCGAGACGGCCGACCGGCTGTATGTGCAGAGCCTGCACGCACACGGCCTGGGCTGGTTGCCCAACAAGCCCTAGGGCTCAATCCCGGGGCGCCTCCGGTGGCTCCCCGTGGTGCCGGGTCTGCACCTCGGCACCGGTATCCGTCCAGCCAAAAAATTGGCACACCTCGGCCCGCATGGCCAGGGTGTCGGCCCGGCCCAAGGCCATCAGCTCCTGCGTATAGCCGGATTCGAACAGCAGGTAGCTGGCCAGCGCGGCGCCGCGCACGTCGGCCATGTTGGATGTGACGCCCAGGGCGCCCAGCATGGTGCGCACGGGCCCCGGCAGGTCGCCCACATGGCGCGCGGCCACGGCGTCCAGGCGCTGCGAGGGGGCAATCACCAGCAGCTCGATGGGGCGCAGCGCGCTGTGCAGGCGCTTTTCTTCAGGGATGAGCGACAGGGTCTGGTTGATGCGCTGCACGCGCTCCACGTCCACCGCCAGCGCATCCAGAAAGATGTTGGACAGCGCATGCCCCGCGATCTGCGCCAGCGTGGGGTAGGTGGCCGTGGGGTTGGCGGCGGCGTCCCCCTTGGGCTCGTGCATGCGGCCTGCGCCGATCACCAGGATGCGCTCGGCCCCCAGGTGGATGGCCGGGGCGATGGGGGCAGACTGGCGCATGGAGCCGTCGCCAAAATATTCGACATGGTCATCCAGCTCGATGGCCTTGGCCGGGAAGATGAACGGAATGGCCGAGGACGCGAGCAGATGCTCGTGTGTGATGCGGTCGCTGGCGGCCTTGCGCTGCGAGCGCACCCAGGGCTTGACGGGGGTGGCCGCTTCAAAAAAGGTGACATGTTCGCCCGAGCTGTAGCTCGACGCCGTGACGGCCAGCGCCGTGAGGTGGCCCTTGCGGATCAGCCGGGGCAGGCGCACCAGCGGCACCATCTTGACGAGCAGCTTTTCGAGCGGCGTGTTGTCCAGCAGCGAGCGCGGTCGCATGCGCCGCCAGCGCGCCAGCGCCCAGCCCATCGACACCAGCGTGAGCCAGCGCGCGCCGCTGCGCATCACGCTGAGCGAGTCCGCGCCGTACACCTGGCTGGCGTGGAACTGCCGCCACACGCGCGCAATGCGGCGCACGGCCCGGTCAAAGTGGTCGGCCCCGCAGGCCAGCGCGGCCGCGTTGATGGCCCCGGCCGAGGTGCCAGTAATGATGGGGAACGGGTTGGGGCTGTCCGCCTCACCACAGGCCAGGCGCAGATCGGCAATGGCTTCGAGCACCCCCACCTGGTAGGCAGCGCGGGCGCCGCCGCCCGTCAGCAGCAGGCCCGTGGCGGGAATGGAGGACGCTGCGCCGGGGATGTCAGAGGAAGAGGGCGTGGGTGCGGGCATGGCGGGTGGTGCAAACAGATGCCCTGAGTGTGGAGGGGCGCCCACGGCCTTTCATGTGGGAAAACCCGCATGGAGCCACACCGGGGCCACACCCGGCCACACGTGGGTTTCGTGGTGCTCAGCCCTTGAGCAGCAGCTGCGCCACCGCATCGCCCTGCAGCACCACGATGCCGTGGTCGCGGGCATAGATGCGGGCGTTGTCGCTCACCTGCCCCAGCGCCGCCACATACACACCCGCCGAGGCGTCGGCCGCCGCCATGGCGGCTTGCAGCTCGCGCAGGGGCTCCACGCCGTGGGTGGCAGCTTTCCAGCGTTTGGCGCTGACCAGCGTGGTCTTGCCACCCAGGGTCAGGCGCATGTCGGCAGCGTTGTTGCCGCCTGCGTTCAGGCGCTCCACGGTGTAGCCTGCGCGCTCCCAGGCTGTGGCCAGGGTGTCGGCAAAGCTGCGCCAGGGCATGCTGGCCACGGCGTCGAGCATTTCGGCCACCTTGGCGGGGTTGGGGGCGCGCAACTGTTTCCAGGCGGCCATGCAGCCCACCACAAAAATGGGGAAACCCGCCAGCGCGCCCACCACAAAGTATTCCTTGGGCAAAAACGCCCCGGCCGCCAGCGTGATGAGGCCCACCACCACAAAGCTGATCCACCACGGCGAGCGCAGCAGCACGGCAAACAGGGAGTTTTCGGACATCTTGAATTTCACGGGAGGCCTTTTTTGGAGAGAGCAACGATGCAATGCGGTGCGCATTGTCCTTCAGCGCCAGGGGGCGGGGGCTTGGGAATAGACTACCGGCCCCACAGGAGTTAATTGAATGTCAGTCACCGAACAGGGCCTTTTGGCCGCTCTCTCCAGCGTGCTGGACACCCACACGGGCAAGGATTTCGTCAGCACCCGTGCCCTGCGCAACCTGCAGATCACCGGTGGCGACGTGGCTTTTGACGTGGAGCTGGGCTACCCCGCCAAGAGCCTGGTGCCCGAGCTGCGCCGCAGCCTTGTGGCTGCCGCCAAGGGCGTGGCCGGTGTCGAAAACGTCTCGGTCAACATCACGACCAAGGTCATCGCCCACGCCGTGCAGCGCGGCGTGCAGCTCTTGCCCCAGGTCAAGAACATCATCGCCGTGGCCTCGGGCAAGGGCGGTGTGGGCAAGAGCACCACGGCCGCCAACCTGGCCCTGGCGCTGGCTGCCGAGGGTGCCAGCGTGGGCGTGCTCGACGCCGACATCTACGGCCCCAGCCAGCCCATGATGCTGGGCATCAACCGCCGCCCCGAGAGCGACGACGGCAAGACCATGGAGCCGCTCGAAAACTACGGCGTGCAGGTCATGTCCATTGGCTTTCTGGTGGACCAGGACGAAGCCATGATCTGGCGCGGCCCCATGGCCACCCAGGCGCTGGAGCAGCTGCTGCGCCAGACCAACTGGAAGGACCTCGATTACCTCATCATCGACATGCCCCCTGGCACCGGCGACATCCAGCTCACGCTGAGCCAGCGTGTGCCCATGACCGGCGCGGTGATCGTGACCACGCCGCAGGACATCGCCCTGCTGGACGCCAAGAAGGGCATCAAGATGTTCGAGAAGGTGGGTGTGCCCATCCTCGGCATCGTCGAGAACATGGCCGCCCACGTGTGCAGCCACTGCGGCCATGTGGAGCACATCTTTGGCGCCGACGGCGGCAAGAAGATGGCCGCCGACTACGGCATGGATTACCTGGGCGCGCTGCCGCTGAACATGAGCATCCGCCTGCAGGCCGACAGCGGCAAGCCCACCGTGGTGGCCGACCCGGACGGCGAAGTCGCCGCCATCTACAAGAAGGTGGCGCGCGATGTGGCGGTGAAGATCGCGCAGCAGGCCAAGGACTTCTCCAGCAAGTTCCCGACGATCTCGGTCAGCAAGAACACTTGATTGGATTTGCTATTGAATCAGTAGCTGATAGCGCTTGATGGTAAGGCGCTAGCGGCCAAAAAGGCTTAAAAACCATGAGCGAAAAGCCCGTCGGCCTGATTGACCCACCCGCAGGCTATGCCGACTGGCTGGCTGACCTGAAGGGGCGCATTCACGGTGCCCAGCAGCGCGCCACGCTGGCGGTGAACCGCGAACTTGTGCTGCTGTATTGGCAGATCGGCCGGGACATTTTGCAGCGCCAGGCGGCGCAAGGCTGGGGCGCGAAGGTGATCGAGCGGCTGGCGCAGGACTTGCGGGTGGCGTTTCCGGAGATGAAGGGGTTCTCCCGCGCCAACCTCATGTACATGCGCGCGTTTGCGCAGGCCTGGCCGGATGCTGAAATTGTCCAACAGGCTGTTGGACAATTGCCGTGGGGTCATAACCTGGTGCTTCTGACTCAGCTTAAAGACCCCGAGCTGCGGCTGGCTTATGCGCAAAACGCTATTGCGCATGGCTGGTCGCGAAACGTGCTGAACATCCACATCGAAACCCGTCGGCTGGAGCGCAGCGGCCAAGCCATCACCAACTTTGAGGCCCGCCTGCCTCAACCGCAGTCGGACCTGGCGCGAGAGTCCTTGAAGGACCCGTACCGATTCGACTTCTTGGGTTTGTCCGATGAGGCGCACGAGCGCGAGATCGAAGGTGCCTTGGTCAAGCACGTCACCGAATTTCTGCTGGAACTCGGTGCTGGCTTTGCCTTCGTGGGCAGGCAGGTGCTGCTGGACGTGGGCGGCGACGACTTTTTCATCGACCTACTGTTCTATCACCTCAAGCTGCGCTGTTATGTGGTGATCGAACTCAAGGCCGGCAAATTCAAGCCTGAGCATTTGGGCCAACTGGGCTTTTACCTGACGGCGGTGGATGCCCAGGTCAAGCACCCGGATGATGGTCCAACCATCGGCCTGCTGCTGTGCAAATCCAGGAACAAGGTGGTGGCCGAGTACGCGCTACGCGATACGGCGCAGCCGCTCGGGGTTGCCGAATACAAGCTTCTGGAGTCTTTGCCCGCAGAGCTGAAGACCAACCTGCCCAGCATCGCTCAGATCGAGCGCGAACTGATGGGCAGCAGCGAATTGCCCGAGCCAGAAGCATGACCGCATGAACCTCCTCGCCTCCCTGCGCTACCTGGTGGCGCTGCACGAGCACCGGCACTTTGGCCGGGCGGCGCAGGCCTGCCACATCACGCAACCGGCCCTCTCCAACGCGCTGCGCGCGCTGGAAAAAGAGTTTGGCGTGGTGGTGGTGCGCCGGGGCCGCAGCTTTGAAGGCTTCACGCCCGAGGGCGAGCGTGTGCTGGCCACCGCCCAGCGCATGCTGCACGAGCACCAGGTGCTGCAGCAGGACCTGAGCAGCGACGCGGCCCACCCGCGCGGCATGCTGCGCCTGGGCGCCGTGCCCACGGCCATGCCCATCCTCGCGCGGTTTGCGGCGCAGCTGCAGGCGCGGCACCCGGGCATCGTGCCGGTGGTGCTGTCCATGAGTTCGCAGGCACTGGAGGCGGGGCTGGAGAGCATTGCGCTCGACCTCGCGCTGGGCTACACCGAACGCATGCCCGCACGCGGCGGGCCGCTCAGGGCCTGGCCGCAGTATGTGGAGCATTACTTTCTGCTGCGCCGCGCGCCCCGGCCGCCCAAAGGCGCAGCGCGCGGACTGCAGATCGGCCCGCCCATGGCATGGGCCGATGCGGCGGCGCTGCCGCTGTGCCTGCTCACCCCCGAGATGCACAACCGCAGCCTGGTGGATGGTGCGTTTCGCAGCGCGGGTGCCACGGTGCTGCCTGCGATGGAAACGGATTCGGTGCTGACCCTGGCTCTCAGTGTGGTGGCGGGCAATGTGTGCAGTGTTTTGCCTGGCGCGCTGGTCGATGCTGTGCGCGGCCATGACGGGCTGGAGGCGCTGCCGCTCACTGGGCCGGTGCTGACCACGCCCATCGGATTCATGTCCCACCGGCAGGTGCAGCCTACGCGTGCGCTGGATGCGGCGCTGGCACTGGCGCAGGATCCCGATTGGCTGCAGCACGCAGCCGCGCACAGCGGGTTGCTGGCGGCGGAGCCGCTGTAAGAGCGCCTGTTCCTCAGCCCCCTGCCCACGTTAAGAGCGGTTCACAAAACTCCCCTGGCTTCATTGTTCCGTCTTGTCGTACCGCTTGTAATGCCTGCGACGGAACACCAAACCAGGGCCGCTGCGCGGAGTTTTGTGAGTCGCTCTAGATGGGCCGGGCCGCCCCAGTGCTGGCAGCCACGCGCCGCTGCCACGCGATGAAGGCCGGCGCACCCACCAGCTCCAGCACCGTGAACCCAATAAATGGCGCGGGCGGCAGGCCCAGAAAGGCCATCGACAGCGCCCGGCCCACGCCGCCCAGAAACACCGCGCCCCACAACACCGCAAACAACCGGCCCTCGCTCTCGATGCGCGGCACCAGCGACCCCATTGCCAGGCCCAGCGCCAGCCACACGCCGCCAAAAAATCGCAGGTTGCCGTCGAGCAGCGCATCGCGCGGCAGGCCGCTGGCGTGGTAGATCGGGTCGTAGATGCCCATCATCGTCAGCACGCCGGTGGCAACTGGGATCAGCGTCATCACGGCGGTAGTGGCTTGGAGCAGGCGTCGGGTCATGGTCTATCTTTACAGCGTTAGGATTGGGTATTGTTGGTGTGTATCTTGACTGTGTCAAGATTGCTGCCATGACCCTAGCTGAAACTCCGCGCGCCACCTACCACCATGGCGACTTGCGCACCGCACTGGTGTCTGCCGCCGAGGGCTTGCTGGCGTCCGGGGCCACGCTCAGCCTCCGCGCGGTGGCCAAGGCGGCGGGTGTCTCGCATGCGGCGCCGTACCACCACTTCTCCAATCTGGATGCGTTGCTGGCTGCTGTGGCCACGCGCGGTTTTCAGGACCTGGCGGCCCACATGGAGGCCGCACATCCCGGTGCGGGCACCGCCGCCAGGCTGGTGGGGCACTGCACCGCCTACGTGGCCTTTGCGCTCGCGCGCCCCGCCGCGTTCCGGCTGATGTTCAGCCCGTTGCTGCAACACAAGGCCGACCACCCGGCGTTGCAGACTGCGGCGGACGGGTCTTTTGAGGTGCTGCGCAAAGCCGCCCATGCTCATGCGGCCGAAGGGGCGGACGAGCTGGCCCTGGCGGGGTGGAGCCTGGCCCACGGGCTGGCCAGCCTGGCGATCGATGGCGCCCTGTCCACCGCGCCTGTGCCCATGCCTTCGGCGCAAGACTTGGCGGCGCTGCTGGCGAGCCGGTTGCTGGAGAACCTGCCAACGGGCAGAGCAGGCAGTGCAGGTGGCGGATGAGTTGTCCCCACGCTGTGTAGCGCAATGCCACGGTGCGCAGCTCATTTGTTTTTGTGATCGACCCATGTGCATCCGCAATTTGACGCACCGGGGTGCCTCGCCGACACTGCGACCGCCCAGCCGCCTTATGCAGACGGCTTCATAAGCACAACAAGACATCCCACGATTTCGCTCCATGCACCTTGCCCCCGAAGCCCCCCCCGCAACCGTTGTTGCCGCCGTGTCGGTCAACGACATGCGCGAGCGCATCCGCCGCAAAAGCCGCCTCAAGGGCCGCCAGCCCGAAGATGCCGCGATGGCCGACGTGGCGCAGCTGCTGGGCCCGCGCCCGGCCACCGGCTTTCGGCGCGACCTGCTCATTGAATACCTGCACCGCCTGAACGACCACTTTGGCGTGCTGCACGACCGGCACCTGGTGGCTCTCGCCAAGCAGATGAACCTGCCCATGGCCGAGGTGTACGAGGTGGCGAGCTTCTACCACCACTTCGAGATCGTGCGTGGCGACGACGCCCAGGCGCCGCGCCTGGTGCTGCGGGTGTGCGACAGCCTGAGCTGCAGCCTGGCGGGTGCCCGCGAGCTGCTGGCCGCGCTGCCCGAACGCCTGCGCGCAGCCGGTCAGGGCGACGTGCAGGTGTTGGCCGTGCCCTGCGTGGGCCGCTGCGAGCAGGCGCCTGTGGCCGTGGTGCACCAGTGCCCCGTGCCACGCGCCACGGTCGATACCGTGCTGGAGGTGGTGGAATCCAAGCCAAAAAGGGCTCTTGCGCGCCACCCGCAAGCGCTGAAAGCTATCAATTTTGATGTGGCGGCACTGGCGGAGAAAAGCATCCCCACGTCCCTTCGCGAGGTCAGCCCCGCCCACACCGACCTGGCCACCTACCGCGCCCACGGCGGCTACCAGACGGCCGCCGCGCTGGTCAACGGCGAGATGGACGCTGAGGCGGTGCTTGCTGCCATGGAGGACTCCGGCTTGCGCGGCCTGGGCGGCGCGGGTTTCCCGGCCGGGCGCAAATGGCGGATTGTTCGGGACCAGCCCGCGCCGCGCCTGATGGCTGTCAACATCGATGAGGGGGAGCCGGGGACGTTCAAGGACCGCACTTATCTGGAGCGCGACCCGCACCGCTTTCTGGAAGGCGTGCTGATCGCCGCCCAGGTGGTGGGCACCGAGGCCATCTATATCTACCTGCGCGACGAGTACCACGGCTGCCGCGTGCTGCTGCAGCAGGCTTTGGACGACCTGCGCGCCGAGCCGCCATGCCCCCTGCCCCACATCGAACTGCGGCGTGGCGCAGGCGCCTACATCTGCGGCGAAGAGTCGGCCATGATCGAGAGCATCGAAGGCAAACGCGGCGAGCCGCGCATGCGCCCGCCCTACATCGCGCAGGTGGGCCTGTTTGGGCGGCCCACGCTGGAGCACAACTTTGAAACCCTGTACTGGGTGCGTGACATCGTGGAGCGTGGCCCGCAGTGGTTTGCCAGTTTTGGCCGCCACGGCCGCAAGGGGCTGCGCAGTTTCAGCGTGAGCGGGCGGGTGAAGCACCCCGGCGTCAAGCTGGCGCCTGCGGGCATCACGGTGCAGGAACTCATCGACGAATACTGCGGCGGTTTGCTGGACGGCCACCAGCTCTATGCGTACCTGCCCGGCGGCGCCTCGGGCGGCATCCTGCCTGCCAGCCTCAACCAGATTCCACTGGACTTTGACACCCTGCAGCCCTACGGCTGCTTCATCGGCTCGGCCGCCGTGATCGTGCTCAGCCAGCACGACCGCGCGCGCGATGCGGCGCTGAACGTGATGCGCTTTTTTGAACACGAAAGCTGTGGTCAGTGCACGCCTTGCCGCGTGGGCACGGCCAAGGCAGCCACGCTGATGGAGGCTCCGCAGTGGGACGGCGACTTGCTCGACGACCTGGCGCAGGTGATGGGCGACGCCTCCATCTGCGGGCTGGGGCAGGCGGCGCCCAACCCCATCCGTTGCATCCACAAATATTTCCCGCACGAGGTGGGTGAGGGGTCCTGGCCCGGCGACCAGCCCAAGCCGCGCAACAGCCCGTTGGCCGAGCAACTGCCCGCAGGAGGCAAGCCATGAGCGCGGCGCACGACACCCCCGGCGTGGCTTTCGAACTGGACGGCCAGCCCGTCACCGCCCACCCCGGCGAAACCATCCTGAAAGCCGCGCAGCGCCACGGCGTGGAGATTCCGCACCTTTGCTACACCGACGGCCTGCGCCCCGATGGCAACTGCCGTGCCTGCGTGGTCGAGATCGCGGGCGAGCGCACGCTGGCGCCCAGCTGCTGCCGCGCCCCCACCGAGGGCATGAAGGTGTTGGCCACCAGCCCCCGCGCGCGCAAAAGCCAGCAAATGGTGGTGGAGATGCTGTTGTCGGACATGCCGGACCAGGGCTACCGGTGGAACGATGGAGGTGCTAATACTCCTGAATTGATAGCTGAAAACATAGACCCATCAGGCGGTAAGGGCCTATTTGATTCAAAAAATTCCGGCACCATCGGCCAACACGGCGAGCTGAGCGCCTGGGCCGACCGCCTTGGCGTGACCGTGCGCCCAGCGCTTCAGGCACTGCGCCGCGAGCAGCCTGCGCCGGACCTCAGCCACCCGGCGATGGCCGTCAACCTCGACGCCTGCATCCAGTGCAACCGCTGCGTGCGCGCCTGCCGCGAGGAACAGGTCAACGACGTGATCGGCTACGCGCTGCGCGGCGCTGAGAGCAAGATCGTCTTTGACCTCGACGACCCCATGGCCGAGAGCACCTGCGTGGCCTGCGGCGAATGTGTGCAGGCCTGCCCCACGGGCGCGCTCAGCCCCAAGACGCACATCGGTTCGCAAAAGGTGGACCGCCAGGTCGATTCCGTCTGCCCGTTTTGCGGCGTGGGCTGCCTCATCACCTACAACGTGCGCGATGAAAAGATCATCAGCGTCGAAGGCCGCGACGGCCCCGCCAACCAGGGCCGCCTGTGTGTGAAGGGGCGTTTTGGTTTTGACTACGCCCACCACCCCGACCGCCTCACGGTGCCGCTGATCCGCAAGCCGGGCGTGCCCAAGGAAGTGCGGCCCTACGGTGCCGACTGGCGCAGCACCTTCCGCGAAGCAACCTGGGACGAGGCGCTGGACCTGGCGGCGGGCCAGCTCAAGGGGCTGCGCGACACGCACGGCCGCAAGGCGCTGGCGGGCTTTGGCTCGGCCAAGGGCAGCAACGAAGAGGCCTACCTGTTCCAGAAGCTGGTGCGCACTGGCTTTGGCAGCAACAACGTGGACCACTGCACGCGGCTGTGCCATGCGTCCAGCGTGGCCGCGCTGCTCGAAGGCGTGGGCTCGGGCGCGGTCAGCAACCCGGTGAACGACGTGGAGCATGCGGGGCTGATCTTCGTGATCGGTTCCAACCCCACGGCCAACCACCCGGTGGCGGCGACCTGGATGAAGAACGCTGCGAAGCGCGGCGCCAAGATCGTGCTGGCCGACCCGCGCGTGACCGACATTGGCCGCCATGCCTGGCGCACGCTGCAGTTCAAGGCCGACACCGACGTGGCCATGCTCAATGCGCTGATCCACACGGTGATCGACGAAGGCCTGGTGGATGAAGCCTTCATCCGCGACCGCACCACCGATTTCGAGGCACTCAAGGCCAATGTGCTGGGCTGCAGCCCCGAGGCCATGGCGCCCGTGTGCGGCATCCCGGCCGAGGCGCTGCGCGAGGTGGCGCGGGCATTTGCCACATCCAAGGCGTCGATGATCCTGTGGGGCATGGGCGTGAGCCAGCATGTGCACGGCACCGACAACGCGCGCTGCCTGATCGCGCTGTGCGCTGTCACGGGGCAGATCGGCAAACCCGGCTCGGGCCTGCACCCGCTGCGCGGCCAGAACAATGTGCAGGGCGCGAGTGACGCGGGGCTGATCCCCATGATGTTCCCCAACTACCAGCGCGTGGACAACGCCGGGGCACATGCGTGGTTTGAGGACTTCTGGGGCACCCAACTCGATGAAGCGCCCGGTTACACGGTGGTGGAGATCATGCACAAGGCGCTGGCCGACGACAGCGACCCGCACAAGGTGCGCGGCATGTACATCATGGGCGAGAACCCCGCCATGAGCGACCCCGACCTGAACCACGCGCGCCACGCGCTGGCCAGCCTCTCGCATCTGGTGGTGCAGGACATCTTTTTGACCGAAACCGCCTGGCTGGCCGACGTGGTGCTGCCCGCCAGCGCTTGGCCCGAGAAAACCGGCACGGCCAGCAACACCGACCGCATGGTGCAGATGGGCCGCCGCGCGCTGAACCCGCCGGGGGATGCGCGATTGGACCTGTGGATCATTCAGCAACTTGCTCGACGGATGGGGCTGGATTGGAACTACGAGGGTGAAGAATCCGGCGTGGCCGCCGTGTACGACGAGATGCGCCAGGCCATGCACGCGAGCATCGAGGGCATCACCTGGGACCGGCTGGAGCGCGACTCCAGCGTGACCTACCCCTGTCTCACGGCCGACGACCCGGGCCAGCCCATCGTGTTCACGCAGCAGTTCCCTACGCCCACAGGGCGCCTCAAGCTCGTGCCTGCCAGCGTGATCCCGGCGGCAGAAAAGCCCGATGCGGACTACCCCCTGGTGCTCATCACCGGCCGCCAGCTGGAGCACTGGCATACCGGCAGCATGACGCGGCGCAGCACCGTGCTGGACGCCATCGAGCCCATGGCCACCGCGTCGCTGCATGGCGACGAACTGGCGCGGCTGGGGGTGGAGCCGGGCGCGCTGGTGGGCATCCGCTCGCGGCGCGGCATGCTGCAGGTGCGCGTGCGGCGCGACGACGGCACGCCGCGCGGCACGGTGTTCATGCCCTTTGCGTACGTGGAGGCGGCAGCCAACCTGCTGACCAACGCGGCGCTGGACCCGTTTGGCAAGATCCCCGAGTTCAAGTACTGCGCGGTGGCGGTGGAGGTGCTGGAAGGCGCTGCAATCTGAGGGCGATCAAAGGGTTTTGCAGGCTGCGCTGACCCTGGCCGCGCACCGGGGTACAGTCAGCGCCCATGACAGAGCGCCCCTACACCGACGTTGCCGTGATCATGCGGTGCGAGCACATCGACAACCGCTGGCAGCCCTGGCGCTGGTCGCTGGCCGAGGTGGTGATCCACGAACCCACCTTCGGCACCGAACCCCGTCCGCTGATCCAGGACGAGCGCGAGCAGCGCTGGCTGTTTCCCGGCTTTCGCGTGGAGCTGTTTCGTGACGATGCCGAGGGCTACCACCTCAACCTCACCTCGCCCGCGCCTTGCTGGTTTGTGATGTGGCGCCGCGATGAAGATACGGGCACGGGCGAGATCCCCCTGGCCCGTCCCGTGGCCGTGAGCCTGAGCTACCACGACGCAGGCCGCTGGCTCGACGCGCAGGAAACCGTGGAGCAGGTGCCTGCGGCCCCCGAGGTGCTGGAGGCGCTGCGCGCCTTTGTGGCCGAGCACTACCAGCCCGAGCCCAAACGCCGCAAGCGGCCGGACAGTTTCCAGTCGCTGACGGACCGCTTTGGCAACCCGGCGTCGGTGTCTACCGAGAAGCAACGGGGCGGTGGCGGAGGAGGGCGTGGCCATGGCTGACGGCTTCCTGGGACGCTGGTCGCGCCGCAAGCAGGACGTGCGCGAGGGCAAGCCGGTGGAGGAGCCTCCACCGCCCGCGCCTGCACTGGCACCCCAGGCAGCGACACCGGCCCCAGCACCCGCCGCCCCCACCCCCCCAGCACCCGCTGCCGAGCCTCCAGCACCCACGCTGGCGGACGCCGAGGCGCTCACCCCCGCGTCCGACTTCAAGCCCTTTGTATCCCGCGCCGTCTCTCCCGAGGTGCGCAACCTGGCGATGAAGAAACTGTTTGCCGACCCGCACTTCAATGTGATGGATGGGCTCGACATCTACATCGACGACTACACCCAGCCCGACCCCTTGCCCGCAGGCATGCTGCGCCAGATGGCCAGCGCGCATGCGATGGGTTTTTTTGACGATGAAAAGAAAGCCGGGGGCGAAGCAGGGGCCGGTGGCGCGGATGCGGATGCCGGTGCCGGTGCAATAGCCCCGGAGGCCGCTCAGCCTCGGGATGATGCGGAGGCCGACGGCCGCACAGACGTGGCACAGTCCGGGGTATGCAACGCTGTTCCTAGCGTTCCCACCAGCGAGCCTGTGCGGGTCGCCCGTTCTGAAGAGGAGGGGGTGGCCCCGCCAGCCAGCCACACCCACGATGACCACGACGCTCATTTGCGACTGCAACCAGACGATGCCCCTCAACGCGAAGGCGTTGGGCGAGGCACTGCATGAAGACCTGACCCTCCACTCCACCCTGTGCCGCCGTGACGCAGGGGCGTTTCAGAAAGCCATCCAGTCCGGGCAGGAGGTGGTGGTGGCCTGCACGCAAGAGCAGCGCCTGTTTGCCGACCTGGGTCAGCAGACCGAGGGTGCGGTCTCGCCCATCCGGTTTGTGAACATCCGCGAGACTGGCGGCTGGAGCCGCGATGCCGCCAAGGCCAGCCCCAAGATCGCTGCATTGTTGGCCGCTGCCCATCTGCCGGAGCCCGAGCCGGTGCCCACCGTCACTTACAAAAGCACGGGCCGTTTGCTCATCATCGGCCCGCTGGACCAGGCCGAGCAGGCCGCCGCCCTGGTGTCGGATGTGCTGGACGTGACCCTGTTCACCCAAGGCCCTGGCAATGCCGGTGGCGCACAGGCGCGGCGCCACCCGGTGCTGGGCGGCTGCATCACGGGCCTCACAGGCTGGCTGGGCGCGTTCGAGCTGCAGTGGTCGGCCGACAATCCCATTGACCTGGACCTGTGCACGCGCTGCAACGCCTGTGTGGCGGCCTGTCCCGAGAACGCCATTGGCCTGGACTACCAGATCGACCTGGCCACCTGCCAGTCGCACCGCGCCTGCGTCAAGGTGTGTCAGGTGGCGGGGGCCATCGACTTCACCCGCGACGCGACGGCGCAGACCGAGCGCTTTGACCTGGTGCTGGACCTGCGTTCGCCCACCGCCACGCCCACCTTTTTGCAGCACGCGTTGCCGCAGGGATATCTGCGCTGGGACGGGCGGGATCTGGGCACGCTGCTCAAGCTGCGCGAACTGGTGGGCGAGTTCGAGAAGCCCAAGTTTTTTGCCTACAAACAAAAGCTCTGCGCCCACAGCCGCAACGCCACCGTGGGCTGCAACGCCTGCGTGGACATCTGCTCGGCCGAGGCCATCAGCAGCGACAAGGGCCGCCAGCAAATCAAGGTGAACCCCAACCTGTGTGTGGGCTGCGGCGCCTGCACCACCGTGTGCCCCACGGGCGCGCTGACCTATGCCTACCCCAGTGCGATGGAGCAGGGCACCAAGCTCAAGACGCTGCTGTCCACCTACACCGCCGCCGGTGGCAAGGATGCGGTATTGCTGCTGCACAGCCAGGAGCGTGGCCAGGCGCTGGTGGAAGAACTGGGCCGTGCCGCCCAGCTGAAACTGGCGCACGGCGTGCCCGCCCATGTGATCCCGGTGGGGCTGTGGCACACGGCCAGCACCGGGGTGGACCTGTGGCTCAGCGCCATCGCCTACGGCGCCTCGCAGATCGTTGTGCTGACCACCCAGGAGGAGGCGCCGCAGTACCTGGACGGTCTGCAGGCGCAAATGGATGTGGCGCAAGCCATCCTGCGCGGGCTGGGCTACACCGGCACGCATGTGCAGCTGCTGCGCGCCACACATCCCACCGAGCTGGACGCCGCATTGCAAGGGCTGGGCCAGACGCGCCAGAAGACACCCGCCGTGGCCGCGCGTTTTGCGGTGGCACAAGAGAAGCGCAGCACGCTGGAGATGGCGCTCGACCACCTCATCGAGCAGGCCCCGACGCCCGTGGCCGAACGGCCCGCAGCCATCGGCTTGCCCGCCGTGGGTTCGCCCCTGGGCACGATCGAGGTCAACAAAGACCGCTGCACCCTGTGCCTGAGCTGCGTGAGCGCCTGCCCCGCCAGTGCGCTGCAGGACAACCCGCAGCTGCCGCAGTTGCGCTTTATCGAAAAGAACTGCGTGCAGTGCGGCCTGTGTGCCACCACCTGCCCGGAAGACGCCATCACCCTGCAGCCGCGCCTGCTGCTGGCGCCGGAGCGTGCGCAACTGCGCGTGCTCAACGAGGCCAAACCCTGGGCCTGTGTGCGCTGCAGCAAGCCCTTTGGCACCGTCAAGGCCATCGAGGCCATGCTGGGCAAACTGTCGGGCCACGCGATGTTCCAGGGCGACGCGCTGGAGCGCCTGAAGATGTGCAGCGATTGCCGCGTGATCGACCTGTATTCCGCACAAAACGAGACGAAAGTGACCGACCTGTGAGCGCATCCTCTGCTTCTTTGACATCCCCGGGCAGCAGCTCCGCACTGGACGAGGAAACCGCGCGGGCCGAGCTGTATGGCCTGCTGTCGCAGCTGTATTACGCAGCGCCCAGTGCCGAGCTGATGGCGGCCTTGCGCGTGGCGGTGACCGAGGCGCCCGCCGATGGCGGCTTTCTGCAGGAGCCCTGGCAGCAGCTGGTGGGCGCGGCACGCGCGCAGGACGACGCGGCCATTGCGCAAGAGTTTGACCGCCTGTTTGGCGGTGTGGGCAAGCCCGAGGTGTTTTTGTATGGCTCGCATTACCTGAGCGGTTTTCTGAATGAAAAGCCACTGGCTCGTTTGCGCACCGACCTGGATCGGCTGGGACTGGCACGCGACGATTCCATGTCCGAAACCGAAGACCACATCGCGTACCTCTGCGAAGTGATGCGCTACCTGATCGCGGGCGATGACGCAGCTGTCTGCAACCTGACGGCCCAGCGCGACTTTTTTGCAACGCATTTGCAGCCCTGGGTTGTGCAGTTGTGTGATGCCCTGGCGGCCCAGCCGCAGGCGCGCTTCTATGCAGCGCTGGCCCAGTTCACACGGGCCTTCGTGTCGGTGGAGGCCCAGGGCTTCGACATGCTCGACTAACCTCTGGGAGGCTCGAAAAGCCTGCTCAGGTTGCTACAAAAGATGAGTGTCTTAGTGGGAGGTGTAAAGCTCGATTGCAGGCTTTTACACACTGACATAGACTGTATGAATTCCGTTTCATAGCTGCCAGCCATTCTGGAGACAAGCATGCAGAACAGCCAGCCCAATTCCTCACGCCGGAGCTTCTTCTCCGGCGCTGCCACCGTCGGGGCTGCAGCCGCAGCCGTCGTGGCACTCCCCCATGTAGTTCCCTCAGATGCCGTCGTGTCTGAACCCGCTCGGGTGGCGCCAGAAAAAGGCGGTGGCTACCACCTGTCTGCGCACGTGAAGCAGTACTACAAGACCACCCAACTCTGAAGCGGGGCGTGCCATGTTGCTAACCAAGAAGTCCTCCCACGCCGCGCAGAGCACCAGCGCCTCTGCATCGCCCTTTGTTCACAGCCTGCGCCGGGGTCTGTCCCAGGCCCTGCCCACCATGGACCGGCGCTCGTTCCTGCGCCGCTCCGGCCTGGGGGTCGGTGTCGGCATCGCCGCATCCCAGCTTGCGCTGGTCAAGAAATCCAGCGCTGCCGAAGGTGCCAAGGTCGCCATCGGTGACAGCAAGATCGAGGTGCGCCGCACTATCTGCACCCACTGCTCGGTGGGCTGCGCGGTGGATGCGGTGGTCGAAAACGGCGTGTGGGTGCGGCAAGAGCCCGTGTTTGACTCGCCCATCAACCTGGGCGCCCACTGCGCCAAGGGTGCGGCACTGCGCGAGCACGGCCACGGCGAATACCGCCTGCGCTATCCCATGAAGCTGGTCAACGGCAAGTACGAGCGCATCAGCTGGGACACGGCCCTGAACGAAATCACCGCCAAGATGCAGGAGCTGCGCAAGGCCAGCGGCCCCGACAGCGTGTACTTTGTGGGCTCGTCCAAGCACAACAACGAACAGGCCTACCTGCTGCGCAAGTTCGTGAGCTTCTGGGGCACCAACAACTGCGACCACCAGGCGCGCATCTGCCACTCGACCACCGTGGCGGGTGTGGCCAACACATGGGGCTACGGCGCCATGACCAATTCGTACAACGACATGCAGAACAGCAAGGTCGCTCTGTACATCGGCTCGAATGCGGCAGAGGCCCACCCGGTGAGCATGCTGCACATGCTGCATGCCAAGGAAACCGGCTGCAAGATGATCGTGGTGGACCCGCGCTTCACCCGCACCGCCGCCAAGGCCGATGAATACGTGCGCATCCGCTCGGGCACCGACATCCCGTTCCTGTTCGGCCTGCTGTACCACATCTTCAAGAACGGCTGGGAAGACAAGAAGTACATCCACGACCGTGTCTATGGCATGGACAAGGTGCGTGAGGACGTGCTGGCCAAGTGGACGCCTGACAAGGTGGAAGAGGCCTGCGGCGTCAAGGAAGACCAGATGTTCAAGGTCGCCAAGATGCTGCACGACAACAACCCCGGCACCATCGTGTGGTGCATGGGCCAGACGCAGCACACCATCGGCAACGCCATGGTGCGCGCCTCGTGCATCCTGCAACTGGCACTGGGCAATGTGGGCAAGAGCGGCGGCGGCACCAACATCTTCCGGGGCCACGACAACGTGCAGGGCGCGACCGATGTGGGCCCCAACCCCGACTCGCTGCCCGGCTACTACGGCCTGGCCGAAGGCTCGTGGAAGCACTTCGCGGCCGTGTGGGGTGTGGACTTTGAATGGATCAAGAAGCAGTACGCATCGCCCGCGATGATGACCAAGAGTGGCATCACCGTGTCGCGCTGGATCGACGGTGTGCTGGAGAAGAACGAGCTGATCGACCAGGACTCCAACCTGCGCGGCGTGTTCTTCTGGGGCCATGCGCCCAACTCGCAAACCCGTGGCCTCGAAATGAAGCGCGCCATGGACAAGTTGGACCTGCTGGTGGTGGTGGACCCGTATCCGTCGGCCACGGCCGCGATGGCTGCCATGCCCGGCAAGGCCGAGGACTTGAACCCCAACCGCGCGGTGTACCTGCTGCCCGCTGCCACGCAGTTCGAGACCAGTGGCTCGTGCACGGCATCCAACCGGTCGCTGCAATGGCGCGAGAAGGTGATCGAGCCGCTGTGGGAGAGCCGCTCGGACCACATGATCATGCACCAGTTCGCCGAGAAGCTGGGCTTTGCGGCCGAGCTGTCCAAGAACTACAAGATGCAGAAGGTCAAGGGCATGGACGAGCCCATGGTCGAAGACATCCTGCGCGAAATCAACAAGTCGGTCTGGACCATTGGCTACACCGGCCAAAGCCCCGAGCGCCTGAAGGCCCACATGAAGAACATGCATTTGTTCGACGTGAAGACCTTGAAGGCCAAGGGCGGCAAAGACAAGGAAACCGGCTACGACTTTGGTGGCGACTATTTCGGCCTGCCCTGGCCTTGCTACGGCACGCCCGAACTCAAGCACCCCGGTTCACCCAACCTGTACGACACCTCCAAGCATGTGATGGAGGGTGGCGGCAACTTCCGCGCCAACTTCGGTGTGGAAAAAGACGGCGTCAACCTGCTGGCCGAGGATGGCTCGCACTCCGTGGGCTGCGAAATCACCACGGGCTACCCCGAGTTCGACCATGTGCTGCTGAAAAAGCTGGGCTGGTGGGACGACCTGAGCGACGCCGAGAAGGCCAAGGCCGAAGGCAAGAATTGGAAGACCGACCCCACGGGCGCGATCATCCGCGTGGCCCTCAAGCATGGCTGCCACCCGTTTGGCAACGCCAAGGCGCGCGCCGTGGTGTGGAACTTCCCCGATGCGATTCCGCAGCACCGTGAGCCGCTGTATGGCACCCGGCCCGACCTCATGGCCAAGTACCCGACCCACGATGACAAGAAGGCTTTCTGGCGCCTGCCCACGCTGTACAAGAGCGTGCAGGAGAAGAACGTGGCCGACAAGGTGCATGAGAAATTCCCGCTGATCATGAGCTCGGGCCGCCTGGTCGAGTACGAAGGCGGCGGCGAGGAAACCCGCTCCAACCCCTGGCTGGCCGAACTGCAGCAGGAGTCGTTTGTCGAGATCAACCCCAAGACCGCTGCCGACCGGGGCATCCGCAACGGCGAGCGTGTGTGGCTCAGCTCGCCCACGGGCGCGCGGCTCAATGTGCAGGCGCTGGTCACTGAGCGCGTGGCCCCCGACACGGTGTGGATGCCGTTCCACTTCTCGGGCCGCTGGCAGGGCGCGGACATGCTGGCGTATTACCCCAAGGGCGCGGCGCCTGTGGTGCGCGGCGAGGCCGTCAACACCGCAACGACGTATGGCTACGACAGCGTGACCATGATGCAAGAAACCAAGACCACGATCTGCAACGTGGAACGCGCCTGATCGCGCCACGCAAGGAGACACACATGGCACGAATGAAATTCATCTGTGACGCAGAGCGCTGCATTGAGTGCAACGGCTGCGTGACCGCCTGCAAGAACGAGCACGAGGTGCCCTGGGGCGTGAACCGCCGCCGCGTGGTCACGCTCAACGACGGTGTGCCCGGCGAAAAATCCATCTCGGTGGCCTGCATGCATTGCAGCGACGCACCTTGCATGGCCGTGTGCCCCGTCAACTGCTTCTATCGCACCGAAGAAGGTGTGGTGTTGCACGACAAGGACGTGTGCATCGGCTGCGGCTACTGCAGCTACGCCTGCCCGTTTGGCGCACCGCAGTTCCCGTCGCAAGGCACCTTTGGCGTGCGCGGCAAGATGGACAAATGCACCTTCTGCGCCGGTGGCCCCGAGACCCACGGCAGCCAGGCCGAGTTTGAAAAATACGGCCGCAACCGCCTGGCCGAAGGCAAGCTGCCCGCCTGTGCAGAAATGTGCTCCACCAAGGCGCTGCTGGCCGGTGATGGCGACGTGGTTGCCGACATCTTCCGCAACCGTGTGGTGCAGCGTGGCAAGGGCGCCGAAGTGTGGGGCTGGGGCACGGCCTACGGTTCGCAACAGGCAGGCCAGCCTGCAGGAGGCAAGTCATGACCCATCGCCTTCAACTCATCGCCATCGCCGCTCTGGCCCTGGGCACTTTGACTGCCTGCGGCGAAAAGCCGCAGACCGGAGCAGGCATCCGCAGCGATGCCGTGCCCTACGCAGGCACCGGCAGCAACTTCACCGAGCCGGGCTGGAAGGCGGGCGACAAAGCCAGCTGGGAAGCCCAGCTGAAGGCCCGCCAGCAGTACGGCCAGAACGAGTACACCCGCACCCAAACCAAGTGAGGCCCACCATGAAACACATCGTGTGGTCCTTGGCCCTGGTGGCGGGTCTGGCCGGGTTGTCGGGTGGTGCTGCGTTTGCGCAGCAGGCGCCAGCGGCAGCGGCTGCGGCCCCTGCTGCAGCGCCTGCGCCCGGTGGCATCCAGAGCCAGAACATCTTCGAAGTCAAACCCGACGCCAGTGCCGACCCCAAGTACGCTGAGCAGACCAATGGCGAGCGCGCCAAGGTGCAGCCCGGCAACAACGCGCCCATGTGGCGCCAGGTGGGGCAGGGCGTGGCCGGCTACAGCAGCCTGCCCACAACCCAGGCGCCCGAGGCGGGCAACCTGATCCAGCCGTTTGTGCAGTACCCCGGTTCGCGCTACACCAACGCGGGCGAGGCATGGCGCCAGGTGCGCAACCACTGGATCATTCCCTACGGCGCGGCGCTGTTTGCCATCGTGCTGCTGGCCCTGGGCATCTTCTACTTTGTGAAGGGTCCGCTGGGGCATGAGCACCCCGACGGCACCGGCCCCCGCCGCATCGAGCGTTTCACCCCGTTCGAGCGCGCGGCCCACTGGGCCAATGCGTTTGCTTTCATCGCGCTGGCCATCTCCGGCATCGTGATGGCGTTTGGCAAGTTCTTCCTGTTGCCCATCCTGGGGACCGCGCTGTTTGGCTGGTTGACCTATGCGCTCAAGAATGTGCACAACTTTGTGGGCCCGCTGTTTGCCGTGTCGCTGCTGGTGATCATCCTCACCTTCATCAAGGACAACATTGCCAACCGCGCCGACGTTGTCTGGCTGGCCAAAGGCGGTGGCATGCTGGGCAAGGGCGACCACGAGGTGCCTTCGCACCGCTTCAACGCGGGCGAGAAAGGCCTCTTTTGGTGGGGCATCACCATCCCCGGCATCTTGGTGGTGGCCACGGGCCTGGTGCTCGACAAGCTCATTCCTGGCTTTGGCGACGTGCGTGGTGACATGCAGATCGCCCACATGATCCACGCCACCCTGGCCATCTGGATGATGGCGCTGATCTGCGGCCACATCTACATCGGCACGGTGGGCATGAAGGGCGCTTACAAGGCCATGCGCACCGGCTATGTGAGCGAAGGCTGGGCCAAGGAACACCACGAACTCTGGTACGACGATGTGCAGGCCGGCAAGATCCCGCGCCAGCGCAGCGCCAGCCAGCCAGCGGCCGATGCCGCCACAGCATCTGCGGGCCAGCAGCCCGCACAGGTATGAGGACCCGCACCATGACGACACGAATCATCCGATCCTTGGCGCTGGCATTGTGCGCGGCAGGTGTGTGCACCCTGGCATCCGCCAAGCTGCCCGCCCCGTCGCCCGAGGCCGCTGCCAAGGCTGCAGAAGCCGCTGCCAAGACCGCCTGGGCAGGCAAGGTGGACAACTACAAGCTCTGCCTCTCGCAAGACAAGGTGGCCGCGCATTACCGCAAGACCACGCCATCGGCCAAGCCTGCCGCCGCAGGCGCTGCCTGTGCCGACCCGGGCCCCTTTGCCTACACGCCCCCCGCCGCCAAACCTGCCGAAGCCGCTGGCGCCCATTCGCCACCCGGCACGGCCAGCAGCCCACCCAGCACCCAGGTGCCAGCAGCAGCGGCCACGCCCGCATCCAAGTCCTGAGCACACTGGCCCTTGATCAGCCCGTTGGGCTACAAGCCGCGTCCCCGCTGGTG
This sequence comes from Acidovorax sp. GW101-3H11, assembly GCF_001633105.1. Lineage (GTDB taxonomy): Bacteria > Pseudomonadota > Gammaproteobacteria > Burkholderiales > Burkholderiaceae_C > Acidovorax. Next base: position 10,931 of record NZ_LUKZ01000001.1, on the reverse strand, counting down.
GCGCGGCTTTTGTTTTTCAGCTACTCCCTGCGGCCAGTGACGCGGGCGGGCCAGACTGGGCAGTGTGCCGAGCGCGGTCTCTCGCATCTAGGAGCCAACAGGTCGTTCGGGTGAGCGGCGCGAGGCCAACTGCTCAACCAACTCGTGCATCGGCATGGGCTTGGAGAAGAGCCAGCCCTGTCCGAATTGCACGCCGTGCGCGCGCAGATACTCGGCCTGCTCCTCGGTCTCGATGCCTTCTGCAATCATCTTCAACTCCAGCGACTTGGCCATCTCGATGATGTGCCCGATGACGTGGCTCGTCACCGCGTGCTGGCCGATGGTGCCGACAAAGCACTTGTCGATCTTCAGGCTGTCCATCTTGAATTCGGTGAGATAGGAAAGGCTGGAATAGCCCGTACCAAAATCATCGATCGCTACCAGGTGCCCTTGGGCGCGCAATGCTTCCACGGACTTTCGTGCTTGTTCCGCGTGAAGGAAGACCCGCTCTGTGGCCTCAATATGAATGCACTGGTTGTTGATGCCCATGGTGGTGGTGATTGCGCGCAAGCGGGCACAAATGTCTGGATTGCAGATGTCCTGCGCCGAGAGGTTCACCGCCACGTGAAAATCCGGCCGCTTGCGCAGCAGATCCGCTGCATCGGAGGCGACCAGCTCCAGGACTCTTTGCGTGATGCGCTCGATCAGACGGTTGCGCTCGGCAACGGGAATGAAAACATCCGGGCTGACAAATTCCCCGGTGCTTTTGCGCCACCGCAGCAAGGCTTCGGCACCGACCCACTCCTTGGTGCGCAAGTCCACGATGGGCTGGTAGACGAGGAAGAACTCGCCGCGCTTCAGTGCAACGCGCAGGGCCGCAGGCAGAGCACCGTTGATGCGGACCAATTGCGCGACGACAAAGGCCAGAACCCCCGCTGCGCCGATGCCGATGGGCAGAAGCACAAGCAATACGCGCCACCCATCGTGCTCGATCTCACTGCGCGGAATCGCCACGTAGGCGGCATAGTCATAGCGGTCTGAACGCTTCCATGCGACCACGCTCGCGCCATCGAAGAAGCTGGTCTCGTACTTGTTGCCGACCTTGTCCAACCATGAAGGATCGAACAATCCGTTGTGGAAAATTTCCTTCCTGCGGCCCACTCCCAGCACACCGTAAGTCAGTTTTTTGTCCAGTGCTGCTCCATCAAGAACAGTCCCTTCATGCACCAGCGCGGCGAAACCAGTCTTTGTGTCACCGGTAACGACCAGCCTGGACCCCGGAAGCAGCGGATGTTCGAACTGGGTCCAGATGTTGTAGCCTGCAGCACTCACATAGGATTTGGGCCCCAGGCGATAGCCGATCGACCCGAATGAGGAGCAGACGAGCTGCTCATCCGCAACGTAGCCCACGTCGAGAAGAAGGTTCGACTGGATCACCAGTTTGCGCATGAGATTGAGGTTTGGCTCCGCGCAAGGCTCCGGCGTCTGGCGGGTGCTCAGCTCAGCAAAGACATGCGCCAGTTGATCGCTCACCTTGTGAGAGCGATGCAAAATGTCTGCCGCCATGGCGCTGGCCCGGTCGCGCTGCCGGTCCACGCTCATGTACGCCGCCAGCAAAATGGCTGCCAGTATGGGCACCATGATGGCTGCCAGCCCGATGCTGTACAGAATGACGACTCGGCGCCGCATTGATGGCATTGAAACTCTCCCGAATTGCGCTACCTGCGGGGGATGGGCCGCTCCAAGCCGCGAGCAGGAGGACCCAGTCGCCAGAGACTAGCATTTGAATGCCGCCGCAGCCCGCTTTTTCTCCCCTCGGTGGCGTGTATCGGCCCTGTGCCTGGCTTACAGCGGTGGTTCCAGGTGCTGGTGTTGGGTGGTGGAGCCCGGCTTTTCGTGGCTGAAGACGGGTTGTTGACCATAGAAGAACCTGGAGAGACTGCTCAAAGGGCTCTGAAAATGCCGGGAGTGCGTATATTCCTTTTATGACCCGCTCATCGCCGTCTCTTCAAACACCTTCTCTTCCCATGCTGCCGCGCCTCACGCAGGCCCAGGCGCCGCTCACCCACCATGTGGAGGTCGTCAACGAACGGGGCGAAACCGAACAGGTGCAGATCCCCGCCGAGCGACCCCTCACCATCTATGTGGACAAGCGCGAGCTGGTCACCCTGATGACGCTGGGCGCGCAGCCCGAGCTGCTGGTGCTGGGCTATCTGCGCAACCAGCGGCTGGTCGAATCGGTGTTCGACATCGAATCGATCACTGTGGACTGGGAGGTGCACGCCGCCGCTGTGCGCACGCGCCACGGCATTGCCCGTATTGAGGAACGCACCGCCAGCAAGGTGGTCACCACCGGCTGCGGCCAGGGCAGCGTGTTTGGCGGCCTGATGGACGAGGTGGACCGCATTGCGCTGCCCGATGCACAGCTGACGCAGGCCCAGCTCTACGGCATCGTCAACGCCATCCGGCTCAAGGAGAGCACCTACAAATCCGCAGGCTCCGTGCACGGCTGCGCGTTGTTCCAGGGCGAGGAGCTACTGACCTTTGTGGAAGACGTGGGCCGCCACAATGCCATCGACACCATTGCGGGCTGGATGTGGATGAACCCGGAAGCTGCCGCAGCCGATGGAGTGGCGTCGGACAACGCTTCTGCCGCGCCCATGTCCGGCACCGACAAAGTTTTCTACACCACGGGCCGCCTCACCAGCGAGATGGTCATCAAATCCGCCCAGATGGGCGTGCCCATCGTGGTCTCGCGCAGCGGCATGACCCAGATGGGCCACGCGGTGGCGCAGCAGCTGGGCCTGTGCGCCATCGGGCGGGCCACCAACCGCCGTTTTGTTTGTTATAGCGGTGCGCACCGGCTGGTGCTGCAGCCGGAGCTGGCGGTGGTGCCTGCGGTGAGAGCGGGTGGAGAGGTTTAACCTGGCTTGGTGCCTGATCCGTCACTCCCCAATGGCATGATCCGCGCATGAAAGACCTGAACGCCAGCAGCAGCACCTGGGCCGATACCTTGCCCAGCCAGTGGGGGCCCGAGCTTGCCGACACCCATTCCAAGGTGGAAGTCCCGCTGAATCGTCTACAGCAAGACCCCGCGCAGCAGCCACCGGCCCCGGAGGCTGCGAATGCTGCTGCCGAAGGTTTGTCGCTGTGGGGCTGGATGCGCGAGGGCCTGCGTACCGCGCTGTTCCTGCCGCCCCGCACGGCCGCCGCAGCGCCCACGCCCTGGCAGTTGCTGGTGTTGTCGCTGGTCAGTGCGGGCTTGCTGGTGGCCGCCTCGCGGCTGGAAGTGGTGGGGCCTGCGCAGTTCAACCTGCGCGGCTGGCTCACGCCGATGTGGAGTGGCCTGGTGCTGCTGTGGCTGGCCTGGTGGGCCATGGCACCGGCCCAGCGTGCCGCTGCCAGCCCGGATGCGGTGGCGTCGGCGGGTGTGCCTGCGCCCACGGGGGGCTTGGCCGCCTGGTATGTGTTGACGGCCTGGGCCCCACTCGCGCCCTTGCTGGTGCTGTATGCCCTGATGGCCACGGCCGTGCACCGGCCCGGCCTGTGGGATGGCACGGTGGCGGCCATCGTTTTCTGGGTGGCCTATGGGGTGCTCATGCTGTGGGTGCTGGCCACGCTGGTGGTGGTGAGTGCACGCTTCATCCAGTCGCGTTGGCGCACGGCGGCGTTTTCGGTGGCCATGGCGATGGTGATCGGGGTGGGCATGTGGCAGTTCCAGGACCAGCCCTGGGAGCCGGATGTGCAGGCCCTGGCCGATGCGTCTGCAGAGACGGCTGCAGCTGCTGATGAGGCGCAGGCGCCCGAGCCTGTGCCGCTGGCGCTGACCCAGGCGATGTTTGAAGAGCAGCAAACACTATGGCAACAGCAGGTGGATGCGCTCGCGCCCCAGCGCCCCGGGGTGGTCGATGTCTATGGGCTGGTGTTCGCCCCCTATGCCGACGAAAACGTATTCCGCCGCGAAAGCACCATGGTCAGCAGCTTGCTGCAGGAGCGTTTTGACGCCCGGGGCCGGGTACTGCACCTGCTCAACCACGCCGAGACGGCCGACACCCACGCCTGGGCCACGCCCGAGAACCTGCAGCGGGCCATCACTGCGCTGGCAGCCCGCATGGACCGCGAGCACGACCTGCTGGTGGTGTACCTCACCTCGCACGGTGCACGCGACCACGCGCTGGCGGCCTCGCACTGGCCGCTGCAGGTGGCACCCGCCACGCCCGAGATGCTGCGCGCCGCGCTGGACGCAGCGGGCATCCGCAACCGGGTGATTGCGGTGTCGGCCTGCTTCTCGGGTGGCTGGATCGAACCCCTGGCCACCGACAGCACGCTCATCATGACGGCCGCCGACGCCACGCACACCTCGTATGGCTGCGGCAGGTTGTCGGAGCTGACCTTTTTTGGCCGCGCGGTGTTCCACGAGCAGCTGCGCCAGACCCATTCGTTCACCGAGGCGTTTGCCAAGGCCGTGCCACTGATCCAGCAGCGCGAGGTGGCGGCGGGCAAGGCCGATGGCTTCTCCAACCCGCAGATCCGCGTGGGCAAGCAAATCACCCCGGTGCTGCAGGCGCTGGAGCAGCGGCTGCAGACCGCCCAGGTGGAGCCCGAGGCCAGCGGCAGCAATGTGGCGTCTGCCCCCGCAGTCCGCGCCCCGTAACAAGCCCCGCCCAAACACCCCACAGCCCGCCAGCCCGTTCGCTTTGCGCTAAGGTCCCATGCCATGAACCTGTCATTTCTGCGCCTTGGCTGGCGCACCCTGGCCCGGGACCTGCGCGCGGGCGAATTGCGCCTGCTGATCGTGGCGGTCACGCTGGCGGTGGCCGCGCTCACCTCCGTGGGCTTTTTTGCCGATCGCCTGCAAGGCGGCCTGCAGCGCGATGCCTTGCAGCTGCTGGGTGGCGATGCCGTGGTGGCCAGCGACAACCCCACCCCCGCCGCTTTTGTAGAGCACGCCAAGGCACTTGGATTGCAGTCGGTGACCACGCTGGGTTTTCCCACCATGGGCCGCGCCAGCGACGCCCAGGGCGGCGCCAGCAAGCTCGTGGCGCTCAAGAGCGTGCAGCCCGGCTACCCGCTGCGCGGCCGCCTCACGGTGGCCGATGCCCCCGGCGCGCTGGAGCAGCCCACGCGCGACATCCCCGCACCGGGGGAGGTGTGGGTCGATGCCCCGCTGCTCGAATCGCTCAACCTCGCCATGGGCGACAAGCTGCTGCTGGGTGATGCACAACTGCGCATCGCGCGCATCATCGTCATCGAGCCCGACCGGGGCGCGGGCTTCATGAGTTTTGCGCCGCGCGTGATGCTGAACGAGCGCGACTTGCCCGTCACCGGCCTGGTGCAGCCTGCCAGCCGCCTGACCTACCGTTTTGCCGTGGTAGGCCCCGCGCCTGCCGTCAAAGCCTTCAACGAATGGGCGGTGGCCGAAGCCAAGAAGCCCGAGGTGCATGGCGTGCGTGTCGAATCGCTCGAAAGCGGCCGCCCCGAAATGCGCCAGACGCTGGACCGCGCCCAGAAATTTCTGAGCCTCGTAGCCCTGCTGGCCGCGCTGCTCTCGGCCGTGGCCGTGGCGCTGGCCGCGCGCGGTTTTGCGGCCGACCACCTCGATGCCTCGGCCATGCTGCGCGTGCTGGGCCAGAGCCAGCGCACCATTGCCGGTGCCTACACCACCGAATTCGCGCTGGTGGGCCTGTTTGCCAGCGCGCTGGGTGTGCTGCTGGGCTATGCGGTGCACTACGCGTTTGTGCTGTTGCTCGCGGGGCTGGTGGAGTCGGCCCTGCCCGCGTCCAGCCTGTGGCCCGTGGCGTTCGGCATGGGCATGGGGCTCACGCTGCTGTTTGCGTTTGGCCTGCCGCCCGTGCTGCAACTGGCCCAGGTGCCGCCGCTGCGCGTCATCCGGCGCGATGTGGGCGGGCTCAAGCCTGCATCGCTGGCGGTGCTGGGCATTGGCGTGGCCGGGTTTGCAGCGCTGCTGCTGGCCGTGAGCAGCGACATCAAGCTGGGCCTGATTGCCGTGGGCGGTTTTGCCGGGGCCGTGGCCCTGTTTGCGGGGCTGTCGTGGGTGGCGGTCAAGCTGCTGCGGCGCAGCGTGAACGAAAGCACCGCCCCCCGCTGGCTGGTGCTGGCCACGCGGCAGATCTCGGCGCGCCCGGCCTATGCCGTGGTGCAGGTCAGCAGCCTGGCCGTGGGCCTGCTGGCGCTGGTGCTACTGGTGCTGCTGCGCACCGACCTCATCAGCAGTTGGCGCCAGGCCACACCGCCCGATGCGCCCAACCGTTTTGTCATCAACGTGATGCCCGACCAGGCGGATGCGTTTCAGCAGACGCTCAAGGACAGCGGCGTGGCCAAGTACGACTGGTACCCCATGATCCGGGGCCGCCTGCTGGCCGTGAATGGCAAGCCCGTGGGCCCGGCCGACTACACCGACGACCGCGCCAAGCGCCTGGTGGACCGCGAGTTCAACCTCTCCAACGCCGTGGAGGCGCCGCCTCACAACCAGGTGGTGGCGGGCCAGTGGACGCCCGGCGAAGAGGGCGCCATCAGCGTCGAAGAAGGCATTGCCGAAACCCTGGGCCTGAAGATGGGCGACCGCCTGCTGTTTGACATGGGCGGCGTGCAGAACGAGGCGCGCATCACCAGCCTGCGCAAGGTGGACTGGGGTTCCATGCGGGCCAACTTCTTCGTGATGTACCCGGTGGCCACGGTGAAAGACGTGCCGGTGACCTTCCTCGCGGCCTACCGCGCGCCCGAGGCCCACGGCTTTGACAACGCGCTGGTGCGCCAATTCCCCAACATCACCAACGTGGACATGGGCGCCACCATTGCCCAGGTGCAGCGTGTGCTGGAGCAGGTGATCCGCGCGGTGGAATTCCTGTTCGCCTTCACGCTCGCAGCGGGCCTGGTGGTGCTGTTTGCCGCCGTCACGGCCACGCGCGAGGAGCGTGCGCGCGAATACGCCATCATGCGCGCCGTGGGCGCCCGCGCCAGCCTGCTGCGCCAGGTGCAGCGTGCCGAGCTGGTGGGCGTGGGCCTGCTGGCGGGCTTTTTGGCCAGCGCCGTGGCGGTGGGCGTGGGCTGGGCGCTGGCGCGCTTTGTGTTTGACTTCACCTGGACGGCCGCCCCCTGGGTGCCGCTGGCGGGTGCCGTGGCTGGCGCCGTGCTGGCGCTGGCGGCAGGCTGGTGGGGCCTGCGCGAGGTGCTGCTGCGCCCCGTGGTGGACACCTTGCGCCGCGCGGCCGAGTAGGTGGTGGTTGTGTTGTTTGCTATTAAAAATATAGCTACAAAGGTATGATGGACGCGCGCAAAGGCCTGTTTTTTTATGAATTCTGAAGCATCGAGTACCCCAGAGGCCTCGTCCCCTCCCGCCCCACCCACCACGCCCTTCGAATGGATCGGCGGCGAAGACCGCGTGCATGCGCTGGTCGAGCGGTTTTATGACCTCATGGACCTGGAGCCCGCCTACGCCGAGCTGCGCGCCGCCCATGGCAGCGACCTGGCCAGCGCGCGGCAAAAGCTGTTCTGGTTCCTGTGCGGCTGGCTGGGCGGGCCCGACCACTACCAAAGCCGCTTCGGCCACCCGCGCCTGCGCATGCGCCACATGCCGTTTGCCATCGGCATCAAGGAGCGCGACCAGTGGGTGGCCTGCATGGACCAGGCCATGGGCGAGACGGGCGTGCCCACCGAGCTGCGCGCGCGCCTGAAGGAGAGCTTCATGGGCACGGCGGACTGGATGCGCAACAAGGGTGTCTGACGGCCGCATTGTTTATTTGGCTGGCGCGCACCCGGCGCGGTGGGCGCTGGTGGTGGTGAAGTGAAGGAGCAAAGTTTCATGTCCCGCGACGCACGTTTTCTGCAGCAGGCCCAGGCCCTGGGCTACAGCTTCGATGGCGAAATCAAGATCGGTGGCAACTATGTGCCGCTGGTGCGCGATGGCCACCATGTCTACCTGAGCGGGCAGATCCCGCGGGTGGGCGACACGGTGGTCGTGACCGGCGCGGCGGGTGTTGGGGCCTCGCTCGCTGATGCCCAAAAGGCCGCCAAGGTGTGTGCGATGCGGGCACTGGCGCTGCTGCAGCGTGCGCTGGGTTCGCTCGATGCGGTGCAGTCCATTCTGCGCATCACGGTGTATGTGCAGTCGGCGCCCAGCTTTACGCAGCAAAGCGAGGTGGCCGATGGCGCGTCGGACATTCTGTTCACCGTGCTGGGCGACGCCGGGGCGCACACGCGCACCTCGGTGGGCGTGCTGCAGCTGCCCAAGAACGCGACGGTGGAAGTGGACCTGATCGCCTCGGTGGCGCCATGACCCTGCACCCCCGTTTCAATGTGTTCGGCCGCATCGTCGAAGTGCGGCGTGAAGGCGCGCTGTGGCAGGCCTACCGCGTGGGCGGCGACGGCAAGCGCACGCCAGCAGGCTTCGTGATCCCCGACTTTGTGGAAGAGCATGAACTCGCGCAGTTTCTGGAAGACCTGTTCCACGAAAGCGCTTCGCCCCACAACGGCGACGTGCACCGCATCGATTGAGCCGTCGCAAGACCTGCTGACCGCCACATGCGGCGCGGGTGTTGCGGCCAGCTTGCCACGTCACACCGCTGTCAAACCCGGCCCAGACACTCGGTCCCTTGTTTTCAACTGGGACTGTTCATGTCTGAACGCACACAGGGTTTTCTGATTTCTCCTTCGCATGTGTCGCGCCGCGTGGCCGCACTGGGCCTGGTGGCGCTGGCTGCGTCGCTGGCCGCCTGCGGCGGCGGCAGCGACAACGCCAGCACCAACGCAGGCGCCACGGCCACGCTGGCCGTGCTGGAGACCACCGACCTGCACTTCAACGTGCGCAGCTACGACTACTTCAAGCTGGCCGAGGACAAGAGCTATGGCTTTGAGCGCACCGCCACGCTGGTGCGCGCAGCGCGCAAGGAGTTTGCCAACACGCTGCTGGTGGACAACGGCGACACCATCCAGGGCACGGCGCTGGCCGATTACGAGGCCACCATCAGCCCCATCCCCTGCACGCAGCAGCTGTCCATGTACAAGGCCATGGGCGCGCTGGGCTTTGATGCGGGCACGCTGGGTAACCACGAGTTCAACTACGGCCTGCCGTTTTTGAACCAGGTGCTGGGCGGTGGGCTGGAGGTGGATGGCGTGGATGCGAGCAAGAAGTGCGCGGGCGCGGGCTTTCCGATGGTGCTGGCCAACGTGATCAGCACCAAGACCAAGAAGCCCCTGGTACAGCCCTACACGGTGCTGGAGCGCACGCTGGTCGCCAAGGGCGCGGACGGCAAGGAGGTGAAGCTGCCCATCAAGATCGGCGTGATCGGCTTCACCACGCCGGGCATCATGAACTGGGACAAGCGCTACCTGGAAGGCAAGGTGAGCACCGAAGGCGCGGTGGAGGCGGCGACGAAGTATGTGCCCGAGCTGCGCGCCAAGGGCGCCGACATTGTGGTGGCCCTGCTGCACGGCGGCATGGACAACGCGGCGTATTCGCCCACCATGGAGAACCCCGGCCTGCACCTGTCGAAGGTGGCGGGCATCGACGCCATGGTGATGGGCCACCAGCACGGCGTGTTCCCCGACACGGCGGCCACGCCCGGCTTCAACCTGCCCGGCGTAGACCACAAGGCGGGCACCGTGAACGGTGTGCCTGCCGTGATGGCCAGCTCGTGGGGCAAGTCGCTGGGTGTGGTGCAGCTCGCACTGCAGTGGGACGGCGCGAAATGGGTGGTCAACAAGTCCGCCAGCAAGAGCGAGCTGCGCAACATCCAGAGCAAGAACGCGGCGGGTGCGAACGTGTACGTGGATGCAGACCCTGCCGTGGCACCGCTGATCGAGCCACAGCACCAGGCGGCCATCCAGTATGTGAAGACGCCCATCGGCCAGACCGACTTCCGCATGAGCACGCTGTTTGCCGATGTGGGCGACCCCGGTGCGATCCAGATCGTGAACCAGGCGCAGCAGGCCTATGTGGCGGCCTACATCAAGGCCAGCCTGCCGCAGTACGCGCAGCTGCCCGTGCTGTCGGTGAGCGCGCCGTTCAAGAGCGGCTTTCAGGGCGGTTCCGACTACACCGATGTGGCCGTGGGCCCGCTGGCCATCAACAACGCGGCCGACCTGTACCTGTACCCCAACACGGTGTATGCGGTGAAGGTGAACGGTGGCGACATCAAGAACTGGCTGGAGGCCGCCGCCAAGCGCTTCAACCAGATCGACCCCGCCAAGACCACTGAGCAGCAGCTCATCAGCAGCTTCCCGGGCTACAACTTCGACATGTTCACCACGGCCGACGTGTTGTACGAGATCGACGTGACGCAGCCCGTGGGCGGCCGCATCAAAAAGCTGAGCTACCTGGGCAAGCCCATCGACATGGCGCAGGAGTTTGTGATCGCCACCAACAACTACCGCGCCACCAGCGGCAAGAGCTTTATCGACAAGCTGGATGGCTCGGGCACCATCTGGGCCGCGCCGGATGCGAACCGCGACGTGGTGATCGACTACATCCGCAAGAACCCGGCGGTGACCCGTGCGGCCAATGGCGCAGCCAAGAGCTGGCGTTTTGCCAAGGCCACGGTGGCGGGGCCGGTGGTGTTCAGCTCGGGCGCCAATGCGCTGGCCGTGGCGCAGGCCGCAGGGCTGGCGAATGTGACGCTGCTGGCGGCCGATGACGGTTCGGGCAAGGGAGTGTCGAAGTACGCCGTGGACCTGTCCAAATAGGCAGTGCCTGCAGAGGGCAACGCCTCAACGTCTCTCCGGGTGGGAGTGATTTGCTTCTCTTTTGATAGCTGCTAGCGCTTGATGGACGGGCGGTAGCGGCTATTTTTTGGCTCTCTTCCGTTTCGGGTGGAAAGCCACATTCCCCACCATAGCCATGGTCAGGCCCTTGCTTTTTGCAAAGGACTGCCCGGCAGGTGAGTGAGCTTTCCAGCGATCAGGAACGCCATGGCGATGAAGTGGTCGGTGGTGCC